>CAVYVZ010000012.1:0-24440 GCA_963772065.1 uncultured Acidobacteriota bacterium | reverse complement strand
GGTGTGGAGATCGCGGACTTCGAGGACGTTCACACCTGCCGCAGGCGCGGATCGAGCCAATCGCGCAGCCAGTCACCGAACAGGTTGAAGGCGAGCACGACGAGCAGGATCGCGATGCCCGGCACCACGGAGAGCCACCACGCGCCCGCGATGTGACCGCGGCCGTCGGCGACCATCTGCCCCCACGACGGCGTGGGCGGCGCGATGCCCGCACCCAGGAACGACAGCGACGCCTCGACGATGATGACGAAGCCGATGTGGAGCGTGAGCAGCACCATGAACGTGTTCATCACGTTGGGCACGATGTGCACGGCCATGATCCGGAGGTGCGAGCAGCCGTGCACGCGCGCCAGCGCGACGAAGTCGCGCGCCTTGACCGTGAGCACTTCGCCCCGCACGACCCGCGCGAACCGCGCCCAGATGATGAGGGTGATGGCGATGACGATCGTGCGCAGACCCTGCCCGAGACTCACCGTGAGCAGGAGCGCGATGAGGATCGTCGGGAACGTGAGCGTGGCATCGACCACGCGCATGATGAAGCTGTCCACGCGTCCGCCGGTGTAGCCGGAGAAGATGCCGAGCATCAGCCCGACGCCCCCGCCGAAGAGCAGCGCGGACAGCGCAACGGTCAGGCTCACGCGTGCCCCGTAGATGAGGCGGCTCAGCAGGTCGCGACCCAGCGTGTCCGTGCCGAGGAGATGTTTCGCGTTGCCGCCTTCCTGCCATGCCGGCGGCTTCAGCTTGTTGGGCAGCGACTGCTCGGTCGCCGAGTGCGGGGCCACGAAGGGGGCGAAGACGCCCACGAAGACCATGACCGCGATGATCACGAAGGCCACCCAGGGGAGCCGGCCGAAGTCACCGCGCTCGCTCACGTCCTCCGACGGAACGACAGCTCCGATCTCTGCGGGGACGGTGCTCATCGCTACGCGTACCGCACGCGAGGGTCGAGATAGGCGTACAGCACGTCCACCGCCAAATTCACGCCGAGCACGATGATCGCCTTCAGCAGGATCACCGCCTGCAGCAGCGGGTAGTCGCGGAAGATCACCGCTTCGTAGGTGAGACGCCCCACGCCCGGCCACGCAAACACGGTTTCCGTCACGATCGCGCCGGTGACGAGGAGCGCGAAGAACACCCCGAACAGCGTGACGACCGGGATCAGCGCGTTGCGCAGGCAGTGCTTCCAGATCACCACGCTCCGCGAGAGCCCCTTGATGCGCGCGAGCTTGACGAACTCGGTGTCGAGCACCTCGAGCACGCTCGAGCGTACGAGCCGCATCATGCCCGCCACGAGGAACGCGCTCAGCGTGATCACGGGCAGCACGAAGTGGGCGGGACCACCCATGCGCGCGGACGGCAGCCAGCCGAGCTGAATGCTGAACACGTAGATGAGGACGATCCCGAGCCAGAAGGACGGGACGGCGATGCCGAGCACGGCGACGGTGCCGCAAAGACGATCGATGAACGTTCCGCGATACACCGCCGCGAGGAGCCCGAGCGGGATCGAGATCACGATGGCCGCCAGAAGCGCGAGCGGCACGAGCGTCAGCGTGTTCGGCAGCCGCTCGAAGAAGACCTCCACGGCCGGCTTGCGGTAGCGGATCGAGTTGCCGAGGTCGCCACGCACGGCGCCCTTCATGAAGAGGACGAGCTGCTCGTGAAGGGGCCGATCGAGCCCGAGTGCCTTGAGGAGGTGCGCGCGGTCCTCACGCGATGCATCTTCCGGCAGCAGGAGATCGGCCGGGTTGCCGGTCACCCGCGCCAGCGAGAAGACCACGATCGCCAGCACGAACAACAGGACGATCCCCTGCAGCAGCCTCCGCAGGATGTACCGCTGCATCTAGATGGCCTGGCCGTGAGGAGGGGTGGCGAGGGACGGGGGCGCTATCCGGGGAGGGCAGCCTCGCAGTCCGAGTCTTGAGCCAGAGACCCTCCCCGGATAGCGCCCCCGTCCCTCGCCGCCGTTCATCACGGCCAGGCTTTCTGCTCCGGCCGCGGCATCCGCTCGGCGACGTCGCCGAACTCGTGCCGCCCGGGAATCGGCTTGAAGAACCCGACGCGCTTGGGGTTCACCGCCCAGTACCCCATGCCCTCGACGATCGGCACCACGACCCACGAGTTCGCGGCGAGCTCGATCATCTTGTCGGTCGCCGCGAGCCGCTTCTTGTCGTCCCGCTCGCTGACCACGGCCTCGTACGCCTTGTCGGCGTCCTGACAGAGCTGCGGACACGTCGTGGGATCGCCGAACAGATGCTGCACGCCCTTGGAGTTCAGCGTCGTGATGTAACGCGGCGACGGCTCCGGCCGTCCCGCCGTCCGATACATCGAGGCGGTGCCCACGAGGCCTTTCTGCTCGCCGCGCCCCATCGGGTCGAACACGCCCCACTCGACCGTCTTCATCTCGACCTTCACGCCGAGCTTTTCCCAGAATCCCGCCACGGCTTCGCCGACCTGAACCATGAACGGCGTGCCCGGCAGCGCGGTGTTCCAGAACGTCATGTTGAAGCCGTTGGCGTACCCGGCCTCGGCGAGCAGCTTCTTGGCGCGCGGCAGGTCGTAGCGCAGCGCGGTCTTCGTCCAGTCTTCCCACCGCGGAATCGTGACGTCGATCGAGTACCGATACACGGTGAACGGCAGCGGCCAGCGAGCCTCGCCGGCCATCACGTGGTCGATGATCTGCTGGCGGTCGATGGCGAGCGACAGCGCCTCACGCACGCGACGGTCCGTGAGCGGCTGCCCTTTGACCTCCGGACGGTAGAGACCCCAGAACTGGTAGACGGCCTGCATCGTCCCTGGCACGGCGACCGTCTTCATTCCACCGCTCCGGACTTCCTTGACCGCGTCCGGACCGATGCTGGCGATGGCGGCTTCGCCCGTCCGCACCATGGCGAGCCGCGTGCTCTGCTCCGGCACGAGGAGGAGCGTCATGCGCTTGAACTGCGGTCGTGCCGCGCCAGTGCGGGTAGTCGACGGCCTCGTACTCGATGCGGTCGCCGGGCACGTTGCGCACGAACTTCCACGGACCGCTGCCGATCGGCTTCTCGCGGAAGACCTTGGCGCCGACCGTCTCGATGTACTTCTTCGGCATGATCGTGCCTTCCATGAACACGGCACGGCTACAGGCTCGCGGCGAAGTGCGGCATGACGCCCTTCGTGTGCACGCGCACGGTCAGGTCGTCGACGACATCGATGCGATCGACCGCGCGCCGGAGCGCCGCGGCGCCGGACGAGATCGACTCCGGCGACATGATGCGCTCGAGGCTGAACTTCACGTCGTGCGCGGTCACCGGATCGCCGTTGTGGAACCGCTGGCCCTTGCGGAGGTAGAAGGTCCAGCTCTTGCCGTCGGCCGAATTCTCCCAGCGCTCGGCGGCGCCGGGGCCGATGCCGCCCTTCTCGAGATCGAATCCGACCAGCGAGTCCCACACGGGGGCGTGGTAGTGCGCGTGCGGGGCGCGGGTGTCGAAGATCGGATCCATGACCTGCGCGCCCAAGGTATCGAGCGCGATGACGAGCGTGTCCTTGTCCTGCGCCGCGGCGACGCCGGCGGCGAGCATTGTCGAGAAGACCAGTCCGAGCACTGCGAGCACGCGTGTGCGCAAGCGATCCTCCATGGCTATGAATCGCGATCGGTCAGGCCGGATGTCGAGGTGTCGGCATTCTCGGGGTGCGTGCCGAAGCGTGTCAAGCGTGGGGGGCATCAGCTATCATCCCTTTCCGCAAACCCACCGGTTCCGGAGGACACAGATGACCAAGCGCGCGACCGTCGAGAGCACCGCCGACGCCTATCTCGAGCTCCTCGCCGCCCGCGGCGTCGAGTACTTCTTCGCCAACGCCGGGACGGACTTCGCCCCGCTCATCGAGGCGTTCGCCAAGCGCGCCGCCGCCGGCCAGCCGGTGCCGAAGCCGCTCACGGTGCCGCACGAGGTGCCCGCCGTCGCCATGGCGCACGGCTTCGCGATGGTGACGCGGACGGCCGCAGGCCGTGATGGTCCACGTCATCGTCGGCGCCGCGAACGCGATCGGCGGCATCATGAACGCCGCGCGCAGCAACGCGCCGATCCTGTTCACCGCGGGCCGCAACCCGATCACCGAGGTCAGGGCACGCAGGCAGTCGCGACCGTCCGATCCACTGGGCGCAGGAATCGTTCGATCAGGGCGGCCTCGCGCGCGAGTTCGTGAAGTGGGACTACGAGCTGCGCAACTTCTCGCAGCTCGAGACCGTCGTCGATCGTGCGCTCGCGATCGCGCAGCGCGGAGCCGGCCGGGCCCCGTCTACCTCACCCTGCCGCGCGAAGTCCTCGGCGAGCGCCAGGAGACGTTCGACTACGCGCCCGCCACACGCGCGCCCCGCCCGACGGAGACCGTCGCGGCGCGCGCCGCGGTCGCGAAGGCGGCCCAGATCCTCGCCGGCGCCTCGCACCCGCTCATCATCACCAAGGCGGCCGGCCGCGACCCCGTCGCGATTCCCGGCCATGGTCGCGCTCGCCGAGGCGCTCGGCGCTCCGGTGGTCGAGCAGTTCCACACGTACCTCAACTTCCCGCAGGACCATCCGCTGCACGCCGGCTTCGACGCCACCCCGTACTTCGGCCGTGCGGATGCGATCGTCGTCGTCGAGTCCGACGTGCCGTGGTTCCCGAGCGGCAGCCACCCGCGTCCCGAGACGAAGATCATCCACGTCGCGCACGATCCGCTCTTCTCGCGCTATCCGATTCGCGGCTTCGAGGCCGACGTCGCGCTCGCGGGGCATCCGCGGCTCACGCTCCACGCGCTGGCGGACGCGGTGCGTCGATGGTGGAGCCCGCGGTGGTCGCCGATCGCCGCGCGCAGGCGGAGGAAGAGCACCAGCGCCTGCGCGAGGAGTGGGCGGGGCGGGCACGGGCGGCCGGCAAGCGAACATCCCATGGACATGGCGTGGGTCTCGAAGTGCGTCGGCGACGTCGTCGACGACGGACGATCGTGGTCAACGAGTACGACCTCGACGCCACGCAGGCGCAGCTTCACCGTCCCCGGCAGCTACTTCGCCTCGTCGCCGGCGGGCGGCCTCGGCTGGGGCCTCGGCGCGGCGCTCGGCGCGAAGCTCGCCTCCCCCGACAAGACCGTGATCGCGACGCTCGGCGACGGCGCCTACATGTTCGGCGCGCCCACGGCCGCGCACTGGGCGTCGCGCGCCTACGACCTGCCGACCTCACCGTGATCTTCAACAACAGCGCGTGGAACGCCGTGAAGCGCGCGGTGCACTCGTTCGCGAAGGACGGCTGGGCCGCGCGCAGCGGCGCGATGCCGCTGACCGACCTCGACCCCGCGCCCGACTACGAGCTCGTGTGCCGCGCCAGCGGCGGCTGGGCGGAGAAGGTGGAGAGATGCCGACGGCGCTTCCCGACGCGCTCCAGCGCGCCCTGAAGGTCGTGCGGAGGAGAAGCGGCAGGCGCTGCTGAACGTGATCTGTCAAGAAGCCGGCCTAGGAGCCAGACCATGCCGCATCTTCGACGCGGACGGCCACATCACCGAAACGACGGAACAGGTCGCGAAGTACCTCGACGATCCCTATCGCCAGCGCTCGGCCGCGTATGGCCTCTACACGGCGGACGGCTGGGACCGGCGGCATGATCAACAAGCTCGGCGACTGGGGCGGCGACGCCGAAGACCTGGCTCGCCGCGCTCGACAAGGGCGGCGTCGAGGAGACGGTGCTCTACCCGACCCTCGGACTCTTCATGAGCTTCGTGCGCGACCGGCAGCTGGCAGGTGCAGCTCTGCCGCGCCTACAACCGGATGCATCCACGAGGAGTTCATCAAGGCGAGCCCGCGCCTGCACGCGGTGGCGCTGCTGCCCATCCTCGATCCCGAAGAGTCGGCGAAGGAGCTGCGCACCGCGGTGAAGCAACTACGGCTGCGTCGGCGCGATGGTGGCGGCCGACGGCGGCCATCTCCTCGGCGATCGGAAGTTCGATCCGATCTACGCGGAGGCGCAGTCGCTCGGACGTCATGATCGGCCTCCACGCCTCCGGCTCGCACCTCGGCGGCGCCGGCGTGGACGGCTTCCCGAGCTTCATCCAGACCCACACGTGCTCGCACGCGTTCGGCCAGATGCGTCAGCTCACCTCGACCATCTTCGAAGGGCGTGCCGGAGCGCTTCCCGAACCTCCGGATCGCGTATCTCGAAGCCGGCTGCGGCTGGGCGCCGTACTGGGCGGAGCGCATGGACGACGAATACGCGAAGCGTGCCGCCGAGGCGCCCGCGCTGAAGAAGAAGCCGAGCGACTACATCCGCTCCGGCAACATCTTACTTCTCCTGCGAGGCCGACGAGTGGATGATGCCGCAGGCGATGAAGCTCATCGGCGACGGCCAGATCGTGTGGGCGTCGGACTTCCCGCACTGGGACAACAGCTACCCGCAGTCGATCGACGACATCCGCGAGCGCGGCGACCTGACCGACGCGCAGAAGAACAAGATCCTCAACGACAACGCGCGCCGTCTGTATGGATTGAAGTACGCGCATACGAAGGGTACGCTAAACATGGCACAGGACCTCCGCAGCTTCCTCGACGCCGTCAAGCGCGCGAAGCCCGAAGACGTCCAGGTCGTCAAGAAGGAGATCGACCCGGCGTACGAGATCACAGCGCTCGTGGTGAAGCTCGAGCGCGAGCTGAAGCAGCGGCCGGTGCTGATCTTCGAGAACGTCAAGGGCACGAAGTTCCCGGTGATCACCAACCTCCACGCCAACCGCCGGCGGCTCGCGGCGGCCATCGGCGCGCCGCCGGACGGGATGCTGCCGAAGTACCTCCACGCGATGGAGAAGCCGATCCCGCCGCGCGTCGTGTCGACCGGGCCGGTGAAGGAAGTGATCCTGCGCGGCGACCAGACGTCGACCTCTACGCGCTCCCGCAGATCCTGCATCACGAGGGCGATGCCGGCGCGTATCTCACCTCCGCCATCTCGTTCGCCAAGGACCCGACGAAGGACGTGTGGAACTGCGCGTACAACCGGCTGATGATCAAGGGCCGCGACACGACGCTCGATCCACCTCACCGTCGGCAAGCACCTGTGGGAGTACCAGCGCCTCGCGGAGGCGCGCGGCGAGCCGCTGCCCGTGGCGTTCGCGCATCGGCGTGCCATCCGGCCATCGCGCTCGGCTCGCTCGCCATCGGCTCGATCGACGAGGACGAGCGCGCGATCATGGGCGGTCTCTTCGGCGAGGCGCTCGAGCTCGTGAAGTGCGAGACGTCCGACGTGCTCGTGCCCGCGCACGCCGAGATGGTCATCGAGGCCGAGATCCTGCCCGGGGCGCGCACGCCCGAAGGACCGTTCGGCGAGTTCACCGGCTACAGCCTCGGCGAGCGCGAGCGCGAGGTCGTGAAGGTCAAGGCGATCACGCACCGCGCGGGCGCGCTCTTCCAGGACATCTCGGTCGCGCACCTGGATCACCTGCTGCTCTCGACGATCCCGATGGAGGCGAACCTCTACCGCGCGGTGCGCGCGATGGTGCCGTCGGTGAAGGCGGTGCGCGTGCCGGGCCCCTTCACCTGCTACATCTCGATCGAGCAGCGCGTGCCGGGCCAGGCGAAGAACGCGATGCTCGCCGCGCTCGGCGCCGACCTCTACATGAAGCGCATCGTGGTCGTCGACCAGGACGTGGACGTGTTCGACGACCGCCAGGTGAACTGGGCGATCGCCACGCGCGTGCCAGCCGGACCGCGACATCACGATCATCACCAACGCGCGCGGCTCCGATCTCGATCCGTCCGCGCGCGAGGACGGGTACTCCGGCAAGTGGGGCGTCGACGCGACCGCGAAGCCCTCGCTCGCGGCGTACACGCCGCGCCACCGCGTCCCGCCCGAGGTCTGGAAGCGGATCGATCCGAAGGCGTTCGGCTTGTGAACGTGAGGCTGGCGCCGACACGTTCGCGGTGACAACGTCGCGGCGCCTCGACGCCTCGGTTCGCCGCTTCGCGGACCGGATCGCGCTGATCGCCGGCGGCCAGCGCCTTACGTATCGGCAGCTCGAGCGGCGTGCCGGCGGCTTCGCGCAGGTGGCTCGGCCGCGCAAGGGCTGCGTGCCGGGCGATCGCGTCGCGCTCGTGCTCCCGAACAGCGTCGGGTTCGCGGTCGCGCTCTACGGCGCGCTCAAGCTCGGCGTCACCGTCACCCCGCTCAACCCGCAGCTCACCGCCGACGAGCGCGCGGCGATCCTGAGCGACTTCGGCGCGCGGGCCGTCGTCGAGTCCGTAGACGCGGACGCCCCGACGCGCGAGGCGCGACGTCGACGGCCGTCGAGCACGCCGAGGCGCCGGCGCTCGTGCTCTACACGTCGGGCAGCACCGGCCGCCCCAAGGGCGCCGTGCTCTCCCACGCCGCCGTCGCCGCGGGCAACGCCTCGTGGATGGGCCCGGTGATGGCGCTCGTGCCCGACGATCGCGTGCTGAGCCGTGCTGCCGCTCTCGCACTCGTTCGGCATCAACGGCGCGCTGCTCGCGCCGCTGCTCGCGGGCGCCGCGGTCGTGATCGTCGAGCGCTTCTCGCCCGAGGCCGTGGTCGCACGCGGTGCGATCGAGCAGCGCGTCACCGTGTTTCCGGCGCGTGGCGACCATGTTCCAGCGCATGCTCGACGCGCCCGGCTGGACGCGCGCGGACTTCTCGACGCGTCCGCGATCGCGCTCTCCGGCGCCGCGCCGTGCCCGTGGCCGCTCGCCGAAGCGTGGCGCGCGCGGACCGGCGTCCGCATCCTGCGCGGCTACGGCATGACGGAGCTCCACCGCCCGCTCTCGTACCTCGCGGACGATCCGCGCGACTTCCCCGACTGCGATCGGCCGGCCCGTGCCCGGCGTCGAGATCCGGATCGTCGACGACGCCGGCGCGGACCTCGCGCCAGGCGAGACCGGCGAGCTGCTGATCCGGAGCGACGCGGCGATGGACGGGTATCTGGCGCAGCCCGAGGAAACCGCCGCGACGCTCGTCGACGGCTGGTTCAGGACGGGCGACCTCGCGCGCGTCTCGCCCGAAGGCTTCGTGAGCATCGTCGGCCGCAAGAAGGAGCTGATCCTGCGCGGCGGCTACTCGGTCTCTCCGCCCGAGGTCGAAGCGGCGCTGCTCGCGCATCCCGCCGTGGCGGAGGCCGCCGTGATCGGCGTCCCGCACCCCGATCTCGGCGAGGAGGTCGCGGCGTTCGTCGCGCTGCGTCCGGGCGCCGCGGTCACGCCCGACGATCTCGTCGCGTGGTGCAAGGAGCGCGTCGCCGGCTACAAGTGCCCGCGCGTGATCACCGTGCTGCGCCGAGCTTCCGAAGGGCGCGACCGGCAAGGTGCTGAAGGCCCAGCTCGCCGCGGGTGTATCCGAATCACGGCATTGACCGCGTCGCTGACCGCGCGCTTCGACGCCATGGGCGGGTGCGCCAGGACACGTCTCGGCGTCACCTGTCGAACAACTGGGCTCGCGCTCGACCCGTCGGAGGTCGACTCGTGCCCAGGCGTTTCTTTTCTAGGCGCTACGCCTTCTCGTAGCTGAGCCGCTTCACCTTCTCCATGTTCGTGCCCTCGATGCGGATGAGCTTCGTCGAGCCCTCGCGCCGCGGGGAATGGAGATCGCCCTCGTTGTAGACGTGCGCCATGCCGGGCGTGAGCGTGTAGACGCGGCGGTGCTTGACCTTGCCGGGCTTGTCGGGCGTCGCCGGCTCCACCTTGTCCCAGTCGCTCATCTGCGGTCTCGCCCTTCGCCTGGCCGTAGATCGCCCACGAGTGCGCGTGGTCGTGCGGGTTCGATCTCCTTCGCGCCCGTGGTAGTTGTGCGCGAGGATGCAGAAGCCGAGCTCCGGATCTTCGTAGAGGATCTTCCGCTCGGGCACGTCGTCGCCCACGTGCTTCGCGACGAACGCGTCGTCCTTCAGCACGCTCTGCACGATGTCGACGACCTTCTTGCGGCCGTTCGGGCCCGGCTCGGCCTTGAGCGCGTCGCGGACTTCCTTGGCGAACTGCTCGAGGGTGTAGCCCATGGCTTTCCTCCCTTGCACCTCGAGAATTACTTGAAGTGCGGCATGACCTCGGACGTGAACAGCGCGAGCGACCGCGCCGACTCCTCGTGCGTCAGGCTACCGTACGCGAACCGCGTGACGAAGTAGTTGCAGCCGGTCCCGGCGACGTGGCGCTCGATCTCCGCGCGCACGGTGGCGGGCGAGCCCACGATCGCCGCGTCCTCGCGGCTCAGCGCCATCTCCAGGATTCTCCGCGAAGTGATACGGGATCGAGCGGAACTTCCGCCACAGGCTCACGAGGCTGTCGTACCAGACCTTGTACGCGGGCGCCGCGATCTTCATCGCCTCCGCGTCGGTGTCGGCGACGAAGATGTGCCGCCCGCAGCCGATGAGGCCCTTGCCGCCCGTGGCCCCGAGGTAGGCCTCGACGATCGGGCGCACGCCCGCGATCGGACCATGACTCACGGCGTTCGCGCCGCGCTTGGCGGCGCCGAGCGCGCTCTCCACCGACGTCACGCCCTGCCAGAGCGGCGGATGCGGCTTCTGCACCGGCTCCATCTCGATCGGCACGCCGCGATACTGGTAGTGCTTGCCGCATGTGCGTGAGCGTCTTCGACGGTGAGGCCGGCCAGGATGACCTGCAACGACTCCTCGTAGATCTCCGCGGCGTCGAGGAAGTTCAGGTTGCAGTACGCCAGCTCGTACGGCGAGATCCCGCGCCCGATCCCGAGCTCGAACCGCCCGCCGCTCATCTGATCGAGCATGCAGATCTCTTCGATCAGCCGCAGCGGCGTGTAGAGCGGCAGGATGTAGACGAGCGGCCCGAAGCGCAGGCGGCGCGTGCGCTGCGCGACCGCGGCGAGATAGATGCCCGGCGACGGCGCCATGCCGAGCGACGTCGCGTGATGCTCGGCGACGTGATACGCCGCGGAAGCCGGCGGCGTCGTACGCTTCGACGAGCTTGAGGCGGCTCTCGTAGAGCGCGGCCACCGAGGTCTCGCCGCGGTCCACGTGATCGAAGACCCCGAACTCGATCTTCATCTGCACCCCCTCAGGGCCGCGAGGTACTCCTGCACCCGCGGCGCGTCGGGCGCGTCCGGGCTCGCGCCGCGACGTAGCGGCTGAACGCCTCCCGCGCCCGGTCGAGCCGTCCCTGCTGATAGTAGAGCAGTCCGAGCCGGCGGGCCACCTCGGCCATGTCGGGGTCCAGGCCGGCGCACCGCTCGTAGCTGGCCAGAGCGCGCGGCGCGCCAGCTCGTCGCGGTCCGCCGCGCCGCGCGCGCGCTGCGCGCGCAGGCGGTACAGCTCGCCGAGCGATCAGGTGCGCGCGCGCGTCCCCCGGCGCTGACGACGAGCATCGCGATCGAGCTGCTCCTGCGCGTGCCGAAACCGTCCGGCGTCCGCAGCTCGAGGCTGACGTTGTCGCGCGCGACGGGGCCAGGACCGACGAAGTCGAACGGTCGTGCTCGACGTTCCGCATGGCGGCCGCACGTCGCACCGGGCTGACCGGCGAGCGAGGCGAAGCCCGTCGACGCTCTCGTGCCAGCGCCTCGTCGTCCCGAGAAAGAACCGCTCGACAGCGCCGGCCGGCTTCGCGCCGCGCGGCGCAGCCGCTCGAACGCTGCGGCGCCTCCTTCAGGTCGTAGCCGGCGCGCGACGAGGCGCCGGATCGCGCCGGCGTCGGCGTCCGCTGCGAGCTCGCGCGCCGTATCCGTCACGGCGCCGCGACATAGGCGACGCCGAGCGACCGGCCGAAGATCGTCCGGACAGCGGGGCTCAGCCCGGCGCCGCCGCGTCCGCCTGCCGGCGGGCCAGCGTGGCTGCGCGATCGTCGCCGGCGATCGCGAGCGACACATCATCCCGCACGTACCCGGCTGCGCCTGGCGCTCGAGCGCCGTGCCGCAGGCGCCAGTGCGTCGAGCGCGCGCGCCAGGACAGTCGCGAGCTGCGCCTCGTTCTCGACGCGCGCGAGGAGGCCCGTGTGCACGTAGATGCGGCCGCCGGCAGCACGAACGCGCCGATCGTCGGATCGCGCAGGACGGTGACGACGTCGGTGCAGGGCGTCGCCCGCGCGCTCGTCTCTCGGCGAGGCAGCGGTCCACGATGCGTCCGAGTGACCGCGAGGTCGGCATCCTCGTAGACGGCGTCGCGGAGACGAGCTCGTTCTCTTCCGACGCGGCTGCGTCACGACGCCACGCGGTGCCTCGACGGCGGGGATCTCGGCGGCAGCGCCGGCGCAGCGACCGGCGCAAGATGGACAGGCACGCCAGCACGAGGCGCGCACCGGCCAGCGGCGAGCGATGCCGCGCGGCGCCGCGGGCGCCGCATCAGTTCAGCGAGGCGATCGCGCGGCGGATCTCGGTGAGCTGCGCCTTCACGCGCTCGGCGTCCCGCGCGTTCGGGATGAAGGCGTCAGATAGCGCTCCCACTGCGCGGCGCCCCGCGCGAAGTCGCCTTCCTTCATCAAGACCGTGCCGTAGTCGCGCACGTGGCCGGGCGAGTCGGGATCGAGCAGCATCAGCCGCTCCATCACCGCCCGCGCCTTCGACCCACGCCTCGCGATCGACGTACACGCTGCGGAGGTTCGCGAGCATGCGGACGAGGATCTGCGTCTTCGGCACCGGCACGAAGTGCCCGTCCTCGAGCGGAACCGCGCGTCCGAGCACGCGCGCCACGACGTCGCCGGCCTGCGCGCGCGACACCAGCGCGCCGCCGTTGAACGGATCGAAGAGCACGCCGTCCGACGGCCGCCATGAAGTGTCCGGGCAGCCCGACGCCGTGACGGCGAGGCCGACGCGGCGTCCCACCTCCATGACGAGCACCGAGAGCGTGATCGGAATGCCGAGGCGCCGCTCGAGCACGTCGTTCAGGCAGCTGTTGCGCGGATCGTAGTAGTCCTTCGCGTTCCCCGCGAAGCCCTCGTCCTCGAACAGGAACGCGGCGCAGGCGATGCACGTCGCCGCGCCGCCGGCGCGCGCGGCGAGCTCGTCGAGGCGCGTCGAGCTCGCGGCCGTCGGCTCGAGATCGGGATGCTCGATCTGCGCGATGAGCAGCGCGCCGAGCCCGAGGTCGAGCGCGGGCTCCGGGCATCCGCGCCAGCTCCGCGAACGCGCGCAGCGACTCCATCAGCAGCCCGGCGCGTGATGGATGCCGGCCGTCGCCAGCGCCTTGGCCTGCAGCTCTTCCGCCAGCTCCAGCGTCCGCCGCGCGCGCGCGGCGCGCCGCATCCTGCGCGTCGGGCGTCGTCGCGAGCCGCAGCAGCAGTCGCCGACCGAGCTCGTGGTGATAGCGCTCGTCGGGCTCGATGACGTCGCGATAGAGCGTCGCGGTCTCCGCGTCGCCCGCGCGCTCGCAGAACTCGATGAACTGGCGGTTCTTCACGACCGCGATCGCCTCGCGCGTGAACTGCCCCGCCGCCACGCGCTCCACGGTGGTCGTGCAGCGAGTCGAGGTACGTGAAGAGCGGCCCGAAGCCCTTCGCGAGCGGATCGACGCGTGTCGGGATCGAAGCCGAGCGCGCGCAGGCCGATCGCGCGATGAGCCGATAGTGCCGGGCCTCGTCGCCGACCTGGCGCGCGAACGCGAGCTTCACGTCGACGTCGTCGTCGTCGACGAGCCAGCGCGCCGCGATCTCCGTCGCCTCGACCTCGTTCTTCAGCGCGACCTTGAGGAGGTTCGGCACGTTGAGCGCGCCCTCGACCTCGGGCTTCAGCGTGTCGTCGGGCGCCAGACGCGCGAGCAGCGCCTCGTTCTCGGCGCCGAGCTCGCGCGACGAACTCCTCCGCGGTCATCGGACGCTGAGTCACCCCTCGCGTGAGCAGCGTGCGGCAGCTCCGCCGTCAGCGTCTCCTTCGTCACGACGCGGTCGCAGCGCGCGTGCCACGGCTGCGTCTGCTTGCGCGAGCGCGTGCGTGGTGAACGCGAGCACGCGGCGGATCGGCGCGTCGCCGAGCGTCCCGAACATCGCGTCGTAGTCGAAGCCGCCGGTGAGGTCGACCAGCACGAGGCGCGGCTTCTGCGTCGAGCGCGGCGCGCAGCTCGTCAGGCGTGCGCGCGAACATCGAGGGGAACGCCGGCCAGGCGCGCCGTCTCCCGGATGCGCGCCACGAAGAAGAGGTCCTTGACGACCGCGACGACGCTCGCGGAGGGCCGGGAGTCGCTCCCGGCCCGACGCGCTGGGCGGGATCGGGGGACCGTCCGGTCCCCCATCTCGATCAGTCGTTCTGCTCACGGATGCCGAGCGCAGTACCGCTGCCATTCGGCGATGTGCGACAGGCTCGACAGATCGCGCATGCGGTCGACGTAGACGATGCCCTTCAGGTGATCGGTCTCGTGCTGGATCACGCGGGCGAAGAACTCCTTCGCGACGAGGTCGATCTTCTCGCCCGTCGCGGTCGCAGGCACTCGAGGCGCACGGCGGTGAAGCGGGGCACCCGGCCGCGCATGTCGGGCACCGAGAGGCAGCCCTCCCAGCCCTCCTCCATCTCTTCGGTGAGCGGCGTCACGACGGGGTTGACCAGCACGGTCAGCGGGATGTGCGGCGCATCGGGATAGCGCGGGTTCGCCCAGCACCTCGATCACGCAGACCTGCTTGAGCGCGTGGACCTGGTTGGCGGCGAGGCCGGCGCCGTCGTACTCGCGCATGGTCTCGATCAAGTCGTCGATCAGGCGCTGCGTGTCCGGCGAGCGGATCTCGTCGACGGTGAGCGGCTGGGCCTGCTGGCGCAGGACGGGATGACCGAGTCGCGCGACCTTCAGGATGGCCATGTCTCGAAAAGCTCTACGCAGACGCTCGAGTTTCGTTTCCACTCGTCCCCACGCGGCGCACGCCCTCGCGCGAGGCGGCGGGCGTCGGCGTCGAAGAACTTCTGGAACTCGTCGCCCTGCTTGAACGTGATCGGGCGTCTCGATCTTCGTCCATCGCCGCCTTGAACTCGGGATCCGCGACGGCCTGCCCGCATCGTCTCGCGCAGCTTCGCGAGGACGGGCGCCGGCGTCGCCCTTCGGCGCGAACACGCCGGCCCAGATGTAGAACTCCGCCGTCCGGGTAGCCGAGCTCCTTGAACGTCGGCACGTCGGGCAGCGCGGCGATGCGCTCGGCGCCCCAGCCCGCGAGCGCGCGCAGCTTGCCGGCCTTGATCTGCGGCAGGACGACCGCCGGGCCCGACGCGAGCGCGTCGACGTGGCCGCCGAGCAGCGCGGTGAGCGGCGGGCCGCCGCCCGGCGTACGGCACGTGGCGCAGCTTGATCCCCGCCGCCTGCGAGAGCAGCTCCATCGCCATGTGCAGCGTGCCGTACACGCCGGACGAGCTGTAGCGAGATCTGGCCGGGTCGCTTCTTCGCGTCCTCGATGAACTCCTTCGCCGTCTTCCACGGGCTCTCGGCCCGCACGACGAGGATGGTGGGATCCGCGGAGATGATACGTTGAAATAACGCAGTCGGCCGCGATAATTGTTGGCTCCATGCTGCTCTCGGCCCGAAAGACTGAGTGCCCGCGGATCCCGCCCTGAGCGCGGTTGAACTGCTTACTTGCGATAGGAGTCGTCTTTCTTGTCAAGCAGCCGCATGAGCGCATTAAACTCGGGATTCGGATTACGGCTATATCCTCTCGAGCCTTCAGTGGCTAGAAAGTCATCGCTGCGCTCGGCGCTGATCTCGCAGATGTTCCTGGGTGGCATTACCAGCTTCGATCCGGTCGCCTGAGCAGCAAGTTGAACTTCACACGCGCGCTGCAATCGAAACATTCGGACGAATGCCTGAGCCACGGTTTCGCCACATGTCAGCAGGCCGTGGTTCCGAAGTATGAGCACGTTCTTTTCGCCGAGATTGGCGGCGAGCCTCTCTCGCTCGCTCACATCAAGGCTGGGACCTTCAAAGTCGTGGTAGGCGATACGTTCAAAGTATCCGAGGGCGTACATGCTGATCGGCAGTAAGCCGGATTCAAGCGCAGCGACGGCCATACCAGCGACGGTGTGCGTGTGCATAATGCAGCGTACATCAAGCCTCGTCATGTGAATGGCGCTGTGTATCACGAACCCGGCGGGATTGATCTCCTGCTCCCGGTCACCCAGAATGTTCCCGTTCAGATCCACTTTGACGAGATTCGAAGCACGCACCTCATCGAAACGCAACCCGTAGGGATTAATGAGAAAGTGGTGCTCCGTCCCGGGTAGCCGTACGGTGGTGTGCGTCCAGATCAACTCCGACCAGCCCATCAGATCGATCATCCGGTATGCGGCGGCGAGTTGAACACGAAGCTCCCACTCACTGTCACTGGCATCAATTCGGTCATTGAAATGGGGAGTGGATGCAGCCGTCATACTTCTATTTTGCATGTACGGGCCGCGTGATGTGCCGTGTCGTTGAAGCGCAACACGACCATACCCACAGAACGCGCGTTCCATTTAAAAACTGACGCTCTAGACGCTTTGGTGGCAACGCCGCTCTTCGAGCTCTATCTTCCAGTCTGGCCGACGATCCATCTACCGAGCCGGGACACAACATACTACGTCATTTATGGAGTCCAACAGCACGGCGTTCCTGCGCGGCTCGCGCACCAGCGCACCAACGATCGTCAGATGCGACGGAGCGTTAAACACGTCTCAGCCCGCCCCACCAACCCGCGATTCCCAGAGAGCAACGTCGTTCCGGCTTTGAGCAATCGCGACGGTGAAACAAGAAACCCAAACAGCTCTGTTCCCCAAATAACGGGAAACCTTCTTAAGCTGTTTGCATCTTCGCAGGTTAGAAGTATTTGGCTCACGGCTTGCCATGACCATCAACCCGTTCAGCACCTTCCGCGATGCCCCAGCCGTAGGCGGGGTCGAGCGGTTCTTGTCCAATTCTGGATAGAACCGATTGAACGCAGCGTAAGAGCAACCATCTGTGGCGTGCGTGAGTTCAATGGTGAAGTTGGAGGATGAGCGATAAGCAAGCTGGAAGAATAAAGCGGCGTCATCGAAGTCGAGCCGAAGCGGATGGTCTGACAGCAGAGTACGAGGCAAGTGGGTTGAGCCTGGAAGAATTCTGTAAGGACAAGAATGTGTCATTGAAGACGCGGGCGCGCTATTACGTGAGGGTGACCAAGCGCGAGAAGCGCGCCTGCCGCGGTTGTGAACGGGGCACGGTGACGATGGCGCCGCTGAGGCGCGCATCATTGAAAACGGACTGGCGAGCGATGGCATAGTGAGCGCCACAGTCGTGGCCAAGTATTGCGATCACATGCCGCTATACCGGCAGGCGGCGATTCTCGAGCGGGAAGCGGGTCTGGAGATCGGCCGCGCAACGCTGGACGGATGGGTGATGCGGGTGGGCGAGTTGCTGCAGCCGGTAGTCGCAGCGATGCGCAAGAATCTGCTCGCGGCGAGCTATTTGCAGGCCGACGAGACCACGGTTCCGGTGCAGCTACACGACAAACGAGGCAGCAATCACCAAGCATAGGATGGTGCACGTCGGTTGTTGGGCGCATTTGAGGCACAAGTTCGTGGACGCGGTAAAAGTGAATCCACAGGTTGCCGAGGCTGAGGCCCGCAAACAGGGCTTGACAGGAGCGGAACGTCTGGCTTTACGGCGCGAGCCCGCCAAGCCGTGAGTGGACGAGATTCACCGGTCGGTGTCTGACGATCAAACATCTGGCCCTGCCGCAGAGCGCCGTGGGTAAAGCCGCCGCTTACACGCTGAACATGTGGCCGAAGCTGAAGCACTGTCTGGAGTACGAGGATGTCGAGTTGTCCAACAATCTGGCGGAGAACTCGATGAGACCGGTGGCGATCGGTCGCAAGAACTGGCTGCACGTAGGCAGTGTGAAGGCCGGTCCAAAAGTGGCGGCGATACTTTCGGTGATTGAATCGTGCCGTCGGTTAGCTGCGCCCAGAATATCTAGCCGATGTGCTGCCTGGTATGAATCGCCGCACGCTGAGCCAGGTCGCCAACCTCACTCCGGTTCGATGGGCTGCTGCCCGCGGCTGATCTCCCCCTGGATTGGTCTGACTGAATGGCCGATCGCGCCTGCTGCGCGAAGAGTGCCGCTGGGGAGTTCCTCCCCGGATGGTCGCCGCTTGGCAACCGCGACCGATACAGTGAGCGGCAACGTATGGCCCATCGAAGGTCTCTGACGATGCGGAAAAAGCTGCTGCCACAACTTCTATCAATTCCTGCTCTTCGAAATCAACTCCTCAAACCGGGTCAGATCCATCGCGCCGGATATGAGTTCGCCCCCGATGACAAAGCTCGGAGTCGACTGTATCCCGATCGCGCTGGCGAGCCGCTGGTTTTGCATCAGCGCACCCTGGACTTCTTTGGAATTCATGTCGGTTTTCAATCTCGCGACATCCAAGCCCAGTTTCTTTCCCGTGTCTTCGATGGCTGCGGGAGTTATCGGTCCATTCAGACTCATCAGTTCCCGATGAAACGCCAGGTAAGCTCCCTGCTTTTCTGCCGCGAGCGCCGCGCGCGAGGCCATGTGGGAGTCCGGTCCCAGGATCGGAAGTTCTTTGTATATCATCCGCACGTTCTTGTGCTTTTCCAGCAGTGTCGACAAAGTCGGTGAAACGCGGCGGCAGTAGCCGCACTTATAGTCGAAAAACTGCACGATCGCTACCTCGGCGTCGGCTGTTACCTGTCACAGGTGACGCGGCATCGTCGAACAACTCGCGCCGATTTGCGGCGACCGCCTCCTTCGATCGCCGCTGTGCTTCCAAGCGCTCGCGCTCACGGTGGGCTTGCACCGATTCCATCAGCACTTCCGGATGCTGAACGATATATTCGCGAACGATCTTCTCAATTTCGGCTCTCGACAGAACTGCTGAGACATCCTGGCCCTGAAGGCGGCTGGAGCATATGAGCACCGCGATACTCAGGGACACCATTAGCTTATTCGTTTTCATTGATTCCCTTCCTATGTCCTACTTTCATTTCGTGCGAGAACAGCCGGGCGGCAGCCGAGCGGGCCGCCATCCGGCAGTGGAGTTTATTGAGCCGATCGCGTCCAAATGATGCGGCTATTGAGCTGTCCATAGACGACGAGATTGCCATCGTCCTGCAAGGACGAGCCTATAGGGCCAGTCCCGCTTCGACGCCGCTGGCCCAGATCGGGCCGTTGGATCCATAGCACCACCAGATTGCCGTCCGCCTGCATCGCCAGCCTGTATGGGCGCGGCCCCAAGTCCGCCGGTGTCGGTGCCCAGATCGGCTGCCGTTTATCCACGTAGATCACGAAGTTTCCGTCGCCCTGCATGACTGCTTCGTACTTTCCGTTACGGGAGACCAGCTTTTCGTTCTCCAGTCAAGTTAGCCACCGGTGGTACCCGAACGGGAGCATATTCTGTCAAGGGGAGGTCAGATGAACCGTAGCTTCTTGGGGGGCGCCGGGTATCCGCTCTGTTCCGCCAGGTCTGCGCCATAGCCGCCAGTTGGACGCACCTGAGGATCTTCCGGGTCGGTAGTATCCATAGCCTTCGCCCAGTAGAGGTACAGCATGTCCTCCCCGTTGGTTGACGCGCCAGGTATTCGAGATCAACAGGCTCCTTTGCCTCCGCCAGGCTGGCTTCCAGCTTGGGCCGTGCCTTTCGATTGCTATAAACTGATCGATTGCGATCGAGCTCAGGATGGCGAACGCTACCTGAATCACGAAGCCCCGGACACAGCCGTCAATCCCTGCGACGGTCTTGAAAATTTCAAGGCTTACCATGATTGAAAAGGTCTTCGTCGCTGACAAGCTTCCCAGCTTCCGACCCAGCTTGCGCAAATGGTTGATTGCGACGAGGAGCCGAGCTGATCGCCGCCGCCGGATCCGCCCATTGCCATCAAGCCCGCCAGCGTTCCATGAAAGTCGAGCGGAACCGTCCCGTAGTAGAAGAATTGACTGATCGATTTCGTCTGGCCGGTATGTCGCCTGTATTGCGTCGTCGTTACCTTCCAGGCGTCATACATCGCCAACGCCTGCTCCGCCAGATAGGTGCGGCGCTGTCGAATGTAGTTGGCGAAGGACTGGATCAGCTTCTTCTCCCCGGTGTTCGGTCGTCCGCGTTCTTCTTGAGCGCTTCTTTGAGAAGAGTAAACATGTAGGCACGGAACTGTTCGCTGTTGTAAGGGTTCTTGGCGATTTCCTGCCATCGCTGCCGTACCCACTCCTTAGCTGCGGGTGTGGCATCGCCAAGATCCTTCGCTTCGGCCAGGTCGTAAAGAAACCCTGTGATCCGGTCGCCATCGAACAGTTTCTGCTCCCAGATCACATCCTTTACCCCTTGCATGTAGGCGAGGCCGGGCTCATGGAAGGGAGGAGGCTGCCATTTCAGCTTGATCGTGCAGCCGGTGTTGCTATCCTTGTCGTAGATAGGATTGGCGTTACGTTCGGTGATGAGAAAGTTGCCGGCCTAATCGGTGATCGGGCAGGATAGCAACCCCGGCTGAGACGACTGGGTCGCCATCCGGCGGCGATGTCGAGAAACGCTTTCCCGGGACATTCGTTTGCCGGGCAGGTCCATCTCTCTGCATTCGGGTTTTGGACAGCCGTTGTATGTCAGAAGAGTCGCCGGCTTCGTCTGATTGAGAGTACTAGCGCAGGCATTGAGTCCAAACAGCAGCCGCCGTCCTCCGCGGAGGTCGGCAGGACATGTCCAGCAACTCCCGCCGCCACCGTCCGGCGAGTAGCCATCCCAGAAAGAGCCCGAGGGGCAGTCCCACGGCCACGCAGGGGATTTCACCTTGGTCGCCGTGCCGGTCTCCTCGTCGGAATTCGCCAGCATGCATCGTCACTGTCTACCGGAGTGCAGAGCGGATCCACGCGCCCCTTTTGTCGGTATCTTCCGGGCATTTCCAGCAACTGCCGCCCTATATCATGTCGTAGAAACCCGAGTCGCAGGTCGTGTCCAGAGCATACTTTCCTACATAGTCGGCTTTGGTGTTACCGCATGCGGTTAAACCCAGCTCTGGAGCAAAGCAGCTTTCCCGGCGCGGAAAGGTTCGCCGGAGGCAGCGGCTGGGGAGTCGGCGCCTGGAGTTACTGGCGGATTCGTGACGGTTATGGAAGCCGATGATAAGGTCTGGGCCCTTCGAATAAATGGCCCCGTCGGATTGAACGATCCACGGGCGTACTGTTGACTTCGGTGATACCGACGGCGCCGTATGAGCCGTACGGCTCCCAAGTCTGCGTCGCGGGAACGTAGCGAGATACAGGATATCCACCGCGATCGACTCGGTGCCCATCACCCACACGGCGCCCGTGCCCAGGCCTGTATGAACGGAACGCGCCTTCCCCGGTTTCTGGCTCCAGCTACGCGACCCCAGGTCGTATCGGAAAAATATCGCCGTTCTCGTTTACAACCCACGGCGAGCCACTCTTTTCCACCGCGATGCGTACGCCCAGCTCCAGATATGGAACTCCAATTCTGCGTGGTGCTCGTCCCATTTGAAAATGCCGAAGCCCCCGGCACCTCTAATCACGCCGAGGATCCAGATGGAACCATCTCCGCCCGCGGCAATGTCGGTGCCCAACCCCGGCAGCATTTGCCAGAGAGCCGGCGTTGTAGCGGTAGATTTTGTTCTGATCGTCGACCATCCAGGCCCGTCCGCTGGGATCCACGGTTATCCGCCGGCCGGCGCCTGCTTGTCCATTCCAGTTGCCGTTGATAAAGCTGTAAATGCCGAATCCGGAATCCGACAGCCGTTCGACGCCAATCACCCAGGTGCCGCCAGCTTCGTTGCCCGCGATGTGCAAGCCTGAACCAGGCATCTTGTTCCACTGACACATCCACGGCGGATGCGGTCTGCCACCATCCGAGTAGACCGACGACCGAAGCCGCGATCGAATTGAGTTTCATTGTTCGTGCCTCCCACCAATCGAATTAAGATTGCAGTCTCGGTTCCGTTCGCTCTTACGCTTTCGTCAGGTATTCCTCTCGCCGAGGCACGACGGAAGCAATTCGCGAGGCTGGTCAGGTCATCCTTCAGCACCCAGGCGCACGCGCCTGCCTGCATGCCGGCCTGCCACAGATCGTGATCGTCGAAGGCCGTTACAATCACGACCTTCGCTTTCGGATCCGTCGCCCTGATTTGCTTCGTCGCCGTGATGCCGTCGATGTCTGGCATTTGAATGTCCATCAGGACGATGTCCGGCCGTTCCCTGCCGTAGGTTGCGGCTGCGTCGGCGCCATCCGAGCATTCGCAAATATCAGACACCACAGGTCGCACGATCGTCCGGATCATCGTGCGTACGGCGGCGTTGTCATCCACAATCAGAATTTTCAAGAGCGTCGGCCACAGTGAGAAGTCTAGCCTTCAGAGACCGCCAGGAGAATCCAGGGCAATACGGATTTTGACTACGTACGGCCACAGTTTTTCTCTACGTAGCACACGTAGCTTCGGACAGTACGAAGCTCGCCCTAAGGAAGCAGCTCGGACTTATGCTCGAGCGCGAAACGAAGCAGTGAATTTGCGCCGCTGAGGCCGAGTTTGTGGCAGATGCTGCCGCGATGGGTTTCGACTGTGCGTGGATGCACGTGAAGCTCGTCGGCGATCACCTTTGTCGGCTTGCCCGACGCAATCATCGCGAGGATGCGCCGTTCCGCAGCCGTCAATTCGTGGAGTCCCGGCTGGCTTCCTTCAAGAGTTTTGACATCGGATCGGTGACTCAATAGCGTGGGCGTCAGGGAGGGACTAACGAAAGGTATTCCTGCCGCGACCGAATTTACCGCATTGACGATGTCAACCAGAGCGCTGTCCTTGAGAACGTATCCTTTCCCGCCGATCTCGAAGGCGCGGTGCAAAAAGTCTACCTCGGCATGAATCGTCAAAAAGATAATACTGACCGGCAGATCACTCTTTCGGATTTCCTGTGCGACCGCAAAGCCATCCAGTTTCGGCATGTGCAGATCCAGTATTGCCACATCGGGACGGAGTTCCCGAATCAGGGCAAGGCCGGCCGCGCCATCGCCGGCCTCCGCCACCACCGTGAGGTCAGGCTGTTCCTCGATTATTTGGCGAAGCCCTTTCCGCACGATCGGGTGGTCGTCGGCGATGGCAATGCGGATCGTTTTCTGCATGTGTCAAGAGTCGGAAACGATGTCGATTGTAACAGTCGTACCCTGTCCGGGAACAGACAGGATTTGTGCTTTCCCCTGGAGGAGTTCAGCGCGCTCTTTGATTCCGGTAAGTCCAAAACCTCCGTGTCTATCGGAGCCGTCCACCGGTCCCGGGGAGAACCCCACGCCATTATCATTCACCGTCAAGCTGATGCCTACGGCTTTTCGTTGAATCACTACCCGGATGGATGTTGCCCCGGAGTGCCTCATGATATTGTTAAGACATTCCTGCACGATGCGATAGAGATGGATCTCGCCTTCTTTTGGTAAACTGCCCGCGAGATCGTCGGCGCTGAACTCCAGCGTAATGCCAGCGGCATCGCAGGTTCTTAACGCAAGCGTTTCGATGGACTTTGTGAGTCCGAGCAAGTCGAGTTGATATGGGCGGAGATCGTGCGAGATTTGGCGCACCTCGGTCATGGCGTGACCGGCTTCGGCGGCGATGGCATCCACCTGTTCGCTCTGATCACGGCCGCCGGACCGGTTCGCCAGCATCGCCATACTACTGATCAGTGCGATGCGCTGGCCCAGGCCGTCATGCAGTTCCGCGGCAATACGCTTTCGCTCCGCTTCCTGCGATGCGATGATCTGCTGGGTATAAGCACGTTGAAGCGCCTGACGCCTGTTGAAATGGATGGTGCGAAGCCGCCACGCAAGCATGAAGGCGGCGAGGCCGAGCGCCGCGATGCTCACGCGGAACCACAGCGCCTGGTAATAGTAGGGTTCCACTGTGATCGTCAGCTCTGCAGGGCTGGTATTCCAGACTCCGCTGCCGCCGGCGCCCGTAACACGAAATGTGTAAGTATCTGGCGGAAGATAAGAGTAGTAAGCAGTTCGGCGGCTCCCGGCATTCACCCAGTTCTCATTCAGCCCGTCCAGCTTGTATCTGAACGCAATCTGACTGGATCTGACCAGGTTCAGCCCTGTATAGGTGATGGCGAGATCTTTGACGCCCGCCGGCAAGGTAACCGCATCGCGGCACGGAATTTCATCGCTGGCTGACGGAGCACGACTCGATGCGAACGGGCGGAGGAGAACTCTCGGCGGCCAGTCGCTTAGGATCGATAACGGCGAGCCCGTCGCGCGTCGGAAACCACAATGTCCCATCCTTTGCCACGAACCCGTACGGCTGGCCGTTTCCTCCACAGTTCAGATCATTCAAGCCCTCTCGTTTACCAAGACTGATGCTGTTGACCCGATCGATGCGACGCGCCGCAAATTCGTTCAGCTCCTCCTTACGGACGCGGTAAATGCCAAGATGCGAGTTGATCCAGAAGAACCCGTGTCCATCCTCAAGAATGGCTGACCCGTCATTCGAAGATAATCCGTCTGCTGCCTTGATCCAGAAGAAATTATTACCCTCAACCCGCAAAACACCATTGCCGGCCGTAGCC
>CAVYVZ010000011.1:0-81349 GCA_963772065.1 uncultured Acidobacteriota bacterium | reverse complement strand
AAGCTCTCGAAACGCTTTGTTGAACGCGCGCCGCTGTTCTTCCTCGGCGCCTTCGACTGCTGCAGGAACTGATCGCCCCAGTGGGCTGTCGTCGGTTGGCCCGGCCAGGTCGGGCACACTTCTCGGCTGCGCCATCGCACACAGTGAAAACGAAATCGAGAGGCGGGCGTCCGGGCCGGCGACTTCGTTCCGGCTCTTACTGCGAAGGTTCGCGCGGCAGATGATTACGTTGTAGCACGTCGATGGCAAGCGGATACACCTGACCGTCGGAAAGCTCCCGGCGCTGTATGGCTGAAAGCGTCCCTTTCCCCAGTAGTTCAACAACGATTCGGCCATGATGCTGCGCGCCGAATTGCCGGTGCACAGAAACAGAACCGCATAGCGTCACTCGGCCATTCGGTCTCCTCGAGTAACAGGTATTGTCCGTCGCGAAGCGCTCCGATTCGTCTGCAAGACGTGGCCGTGGTACGGAATTTACGCGAGTGAAGCAACTCTCACACGGCGTTTACACGGGCGTCATGCATCGTGAGCGCGTGCGTGTATCGCGCGCGTCGATGCTGACCTCGATGCGCCTCAATTTACACACCTGTAACCGACCCGTCGCTGACGGATCACCGCATCTCATTAGAGTGGCAAGGTTGTCGGCGGTGCGGACCACTCTGCACACCTTCTATTCCCAGAGGAGCCTATGACTTTCGCAGTACAGGCCAGGAGCCCTGCTCGCGGCCCTGGTCGTGACCCTGCCGGTCGTCTATGTATGCGCAGGAAGGCGCCCAGGTCGCGCCTCCTCGCGCTGAGAAACCCAGGACCGTTCGGGTGGTTGGGACGATTCGCGATGAAACAAAATGCGATCGCGCTTCCGGGTGTCCCTGTCGAGGTCGTCGGCACCGGCGAGGTCGTCTACACGGATGTCGACGGCCGCTACGTGCTCGAGCTGCCGCCGGGCACCCACGAGATCAAGGTCGACGCATCGACGGCTATCAGGAGAGGACGATCAACTATCGACCGCCTCAGCCGAGCGGACCATCGACGGCGGACGTCGGGCTGACGATGACCCGCTTCGCCGAGACGGTGACGGTCAACGGCCGAGCTCGATCGACGCGCCGACGTCGTCGGCCGAAGCGCAGCTGATCGAGCGCAAGCAGTCCCGGTCATCACCGACAACGTCGGCTCCGCAGGAGATGAAGCAGAACGGCGACTGCGACGCCGCCGCGGCGATGTCGCGCGTGACGGGACTGTCGCTCGTCGACAACCAGTACGTGTTCGTGCGCGGCCTGGGCGAGCGATACAGCAACACGACGCTGGCCGGCTCGGTCCTGCCGACGACCGAGCCGGACAAGAAGGTCGTGCCGCTGGATCTGTTTCCCAGCGGGCCTCATCGACAGCGTGCAGGTCACCAAGTCGTACTCGCCGGACCAGTCCGCGGAGTTCGCCGGCGGCCTCGTGCAGATCGTCCCGATGAAGCTGCCGAACCGACCGGTGCTCGACCTCTCCTACGGCATCAGCCACTACTCGACACGCGACCGGCAAGAGCATCCCGCTCAGCCCGCTCGGCAGCCGCGACTGGCTCGGGCTACGACAACGGCGCGCGCGCGCTGCCGGGCGGCATTCCCGGACAACAAGATCGTTCGGCGGGGCATCTTCACGCCCGACGTCGGCTACTCGCCGGACGAGATCACCGCGTTCGGCCGGCTGCTCGAGAATCGCTGGCGGCCGGTGAACAAGGACGGCCGGCCGGGTCAGAACTGGAGCGCGTCGTTCGGCAATCGCTTCGGCAAGCTCGGGCGTCGTCGCCAGCGTCACGCACTCCTACAAGGAGCAGTTCGTCGAGGAGGACGCGGCGGTTCTTCCGCGATCGGCCGAAGCGGCGACAGCTCGAGGCGGTCAGCGACTACGCCATGCAGACCGGCACCCAGAAGGCGCAGCTCGGCATCGTCGGCAACGTCGCCTATCAGTTCACGCCCAATCATCGCCTGTCGGTCGAGAACTTCTACACGCACAGCGGCCGCGACGAGGGGCGGTTCTTCGAGGGCGACAACTCGACAACGCCCGCGTCTACCGGAACTACCGGCTGCAGTTCATCGAGGAAGGGCTGATCTCGAACGCGGTCGGCGGCGAGCACTTCTTCCAGGACTCGTCGAACAGCCGCTCGACTGGCGCGTGAACTTCGCCCGCGCGCAACCGCGACGAGCCGGACCTGCGCGAGACGCTCTATGAGCGGCTGGCACCGCCGCCCGCGACGCGCGACGCTTCGTGCTACGCCGACGAGTCGCAGAGCGGCTTCCGGATGTTCAACGAGCTCGACGACGACACGCTCGACGTCGCGCGCGAACTGGAGCGTCTTCCGAGCGCGCCGGCGGCCGTCCGACGCAGTTCAAGTTCGGCGTGAACTACGTCGACCGCGAGCGCGACTTCCAGTCGCGGCGGTTCCGTTTCATCCCGATCACGACGCAGAAGGCCGACGCCGGCAACCTGCTCTTCGACAACCGCTGCCGCCGGAGGAGCTGTACACGCCCGAGCAACATCGGCACGGCGTTCCGGTTCAACGAGGAGACGCGGCCGACCGACGCCTACGACGGCGAGCAGACGACGACCTCCGGCTACGGCATGGTGGACATCGCCTTCACCGCTCGCACGCGGCTGGTCGCCGGCGCGCGCGTCGAGCGGTTCGACCAGCAGGTCGACACGTTCAGATCCGTTCGGCCTGTTCGTGCGCGACGGTGCAGGCTCGAGAACAAGAACACCGACGTCTTCCCGGCGGTGAACTTCGTGCAGGCGCTGCGGCCGACATCGAACCTTCGCCTCAGCTACAGCACGACGGTCAACCGGCCGGAGTTCCGCGAGCTGCGCCGAGTTCGAGTTCACCGATGTCGTCGGCAACCGCGCGGTCAAGGGCAACCCCGAACTGCAAGCGCGCGCTGATCCAGAACGTCGACGGCCGCTGGGAGATGTTCAGCGGCGGTCGCGGCGTCGTCGCCGCGAGCGTCTTCTACAAGTACTTCGACAAGCCGATCGAGCGCGTCGTCATCGGCGGCGGCCAACCCGATCGCCACGTTCCAGAACTGCCGACAACGCCCGGAACTTCGGCTTCGAGCTCGAAGCCGGGCACGCAGCTCGGCCGGCACTTCTTCGTGAACGCGAACTACACGTTCGTGGACTCGAAGATCACGCTGCTGCCCGAGCAGCTGGCGTGCAGACCTCGCTCGAGCGGCCGCTCGCGGGCCAGTCGAAGAACCTGTTCAACCTCGACGGCCGAGTGCACGTGCGCGGCTTCTCGACCCGCCTGCTCTTCAACTACTTCGGCGACCGCATCTCCGATGTCGGCGCCAACGAGGCGCCGGACATCATCGAGCAGGGCCGCGGCTCGCTCGACCTCGTCTTCTCGCAGCGCGTCCGCGGCTTGGCGATTCGCCTGACGCTCGAGAACCTGACCGACAGCGAGTACCTGTTCACGCAGGGCGACGAGGACCAGCGGGTCTTCAAGCTGGGCCGCACGGTCGCGCTCTCGTTCGGCTACAACGTGTTCTGAGACGGACATGACGTCACAAGGAGCTCACGAGGCATCATGATGCATGTTTCACGCATGCTCTGGCGGGCTCGCCGTCTGCGGTCGGCCTGCTGCTCGCGCACGTCGCGCCGTGTCCGCCGGACCAGGCGCCCCCGGTCAACGTCCCCGGCATCGACAAGCCGGTCATCGTGGTCACCGGCGAAGTCACCGGCAACGAAACCTGGACCAACGCGAACTACTACGTGCTGCGCGGCGCGGTCTTCGTCCGCGAAGGCGCGACCCTGAACATCCAGGCGGGCACGACGCGTCATCGGCGAGTCCGGCAGCGTCGGCACGCTGATCGTGCTCGCAGGGCGGGCGGCTCAACGCCATCGGCACGCGCGAGCAGCCGATCGTGTTCACGAGCGACCAGCCGGTCGGCGCAGCGCGGCCGCGGCGACTGGGGCGGCCTGATCATCAACGGCCGCGCACCGGTGAACTTCGCCGGCGGCGAGGGCGCGGGCGAGGGCGACACCGGCGTCTACGGTGGCGACGATCCGAACGACAACAGCGGCATCCTGCGCTACGTGCGCGTCGAGTTCGCCGGCGTCGAGTTCAGCCCCGACAACGAGCTGAACGGCATCGCATTTCAGGGCGTGGGCCGCGGCGGCAGCTACGAATACGTCCAGGTCCACATGAGCCGCGACGACGCGCTCGAGTGGTTCGGCGGCACCGTCGACATCAAGCACGCGGTGGCGTCGAACGCCGCCGACGACAGCTTCGACTGGACGTTCGGCTGGATCGGGCCGCGCGCAGTTCATTGCCGTCCACCAGCGCGGCGACGACGCCGACAACGGGATCGAGGCGGACGACAACGAGTTCAACAACAACTTTCTGCCGCGATCGAACCCGCAGATCTACAACATGACCATGTGCGGCGACCCGGACCGGAACGAAGGCGACGAGAGCAACCGCGCCGATCATCTTCCGCCGCGGCACGGCCTTCACCTTCCGCAACTTCCTGATCACCGGTTTCAAGACGACCGGCATCCAGATCGGACGGCACGTCGACGACCAGCCAAGTCAACAACGGCACGACGCAAGTGGGGGCCGGCGTCATCTGGAACATCGCGACACCGCTGCACTCGAGCGTCACGCCGTTCACGCAGAGCGGCCGCTTCCCGAACGTGCGTGTCAACGTAGACGGCGGTCTGTCGGGCGCCTGCTTCAACCACGAAAGCCCGAACTTCCAGCCGACGGGAATCGCCACATTGGCGGGAGGCCAGCTGGCGCCGATTCAGCCGCCGAACGACGGATTCTTCGAGGCGGTCACGCTGCGATTGGCGCGGTGCCGCCGTCGCCCGCCGACGACTGGACGCACGGCTGGACATCGTACCGCAGCGATGATCGTGCGCGGCGCCGCAGTCGCGGTTGGCGCAGCACTCGCCATCGCCTGCGGCGCCGTTGGGCCCAGTCCCCTCGTCAACACCCAGATCTCTACGGTCGCGCTCGCGGAAGCCGTGCTGCGGGGCTTCGAGCGACGTGACCTTCCGGCGCTGATGGCGCTCTCGGTGACGGAAGCCGAATTCCAGGTGCACATCTGGCCGGAGCTCCCCGCGTCACGCCCCGAGCGCAACCTGCCGTTTTCTTATATCTGGGGACACCTCCGACAGAAGAGCGAGAGCAGTCTGTCGCAGTCCGTCGCGAGATATGGAGGGCGGGCGCTGGCGCTTCTCCGCGTCGAGTGACGCAGGCGAAACGACCCCATATCCCAGCTTCACCGTTCACCGGAAGACTGTACTCGTCGTGCGCGGCAGTGACGGAGTCGAGGGCCGTGTCCGCCTCTACGGATCGACGTTGGAGAAGGGCGGTCTCTTCAAAGTGTTCAGCTATGTGGTAGATGACTAGCCGGTGAGATTGGCGAGGACGCAGCCGGCAGCGTCACGGTAAACAGCGCTCCACCTTCGGCCCTGTTCTCAGCCACGGCGGCGCCGCCGTGCAGCTCGACGAGATGCTTCACGATCGCCAGGCCGAGGCCCGGTGCCAGGCCCGTGCGCGACTTGTCGACGCGGTAGAACCGTTCGAACACACGCGTGAGATCCTCCGGCGGAATGCCGGGACCGGAGTCCGCAACTTCGATCGTCACCGTTCCGTGCGCGCGCGGCGCGCGCCGATATGGATGTCGGCTTCCTCGGGCGAGTAGTTCACGGCGTTCTCGACCAGGTTGCGGATCACGTCGTGCAGCTTTGCGGGGTCGGCATCGACCGAGCACGCGTCGGACTCGACCTCGATGGCCACCTGCTGGCGCTTCGCCTCGATGGCCGGCGCAAGGTCTGCCAAGACAGCGCTGGAACAATTGCTTGAGATCGCAGCGCCGCGATCTCGAGCGGCTCCTGCCGCGCGTCCAGCCGTGCAAGCCGCAAGAGGTCTTTGACGAGGCGCTCCATGCGCGTGCTGTGCCGGGCGATGATCTCGAGGAACTTGCGCGTCTGCTCGGGGTCGCGCTGGTCATCCAGGAGCGCTTCGATGTATCCGCGAACCGCGGTGAGAGGCGTGCGAAGCTCGTGGGAAACGTTGGCGACGAAATCGCGCCGGATTTGATCGGCGCGGCGAAGATCGGTGATGTCGTGGAGCACCAGAACTGCGCCGCCGCCTCCCACCGCGGCCACGGGCGCCGCGCGCGAGATGAACGTCCGGCCCGGATCGCGCGCCATCGAGAACTCTCGGCCTTCCACCTCGTCGCCGCGCAGCGCCGCCTCGAGCTGCGCCGGGATGTCGGGATGGCGGATGACTTCGACATAAGGCCGGCCGATTGTGGAACCGTCCACCTTGAGCATCGCCTGCGCGGCGCTCGTTGACGAGCTGCAGCTTCCCGGCTCGATCGACCACCAGCACACCCTCCACCATGCCGGAGAGGATCGCTTCCATCCGCGCTCGATCGCGCGACAGTTCCGAGAGCCGCTTCCCGAGCTCCTGCACCGACCTATCGAGCATGCGCGCGACGCTCCCGAGCTCGTCGGCGCCGTAGTCGTAGGACGGCCGGGTGAGATCCCCGTCGGCGTATCTGCGCGCCAGGCCGGCGATTGTCTGGACGCGACGGGACAAGGCAGCGGACAGGCCCCACGCAACCGCAAGCGCCACTGGAATGCTCACGGCCAGCGCCACCATGGCAGCCCTTCGGATTTGTGCGAGCTGCTCGCTGATCTCCGTCAATGGCAGGGCGAGCCTCACGAACGCGACTTCGGGATGCTCGGTGCGCACCGCGACGTAGAGCATGTCGGTGCCGACCGTCGTGCTGAAACGCCGCGCTCGATGCCCGGCCGTCCCGGCGCGCACCGACGATTTCCGGCCGGTCGCTGTGGCTCTCGAGGCGAGCGAGCTCCGCGCCGCTCTGCGTAGAGTCGCCGAGGACGCGGCCGTCGCGCGCAATGAAAGTGACCCGCGCCTCGCTGTAGCGTCCAAGACGGTCAGCTTCGGCGTCCAGACCGTCCATGCCGGCCACGGTCGCTGAACCGAGCAGCTCCGCGATGAGCAAGGCGTCGTTGGTAATCCGGCTCTCGATGCTGGCGCGCTGGCGCTCGCGCACCTGCCACGACATCAGCACCGCTGCAACCAGCAGGCTGACGGCCGCGGCCGCAATCGATGCGATGAGCAGCTTGGTGCGAAAACGCAGGTTCATTCGTCCGCGAGCTTGTACCCGAACTGCTTCACGGTCACCAGCGCGGTCGACGAGCGCCGGCAGCTTCTCCCGAAGGCGTCGCACATGCACGTCGACCGTGCGCGTCCCGCCTGTGTAGCGGTAGCCCCACACGTCACTGAGGAGCAGGTCGCGCGACAGCACCCGTCCTCGATGCTGGAGGAAGTACTGCAGCAGCATGAACTCCTTGGCGGTCAGCCTGATCTCGCGCCCGTGGTCGACGACGGTGTGACGCGACAGATCCATCGTGATGTCGCCGAACGCATGTGCGCTTCGGACGTTGCGGTCCGGTGCGTGCGCCGCAGGAGCGCCCGGATGCGCGCCACCAGCTCGCCGGGGCTGAACGGCTTCGCCAGGTAGTCGTCCGCGCCGAGCTCGAGGCCGACGATGCGATCCGTTTCCTCGCCACGCGCGGTCAGCATGATGATCGGCACTGCGGCCGTGGCCGATTCGCTCCGCGAGCGCCCGGCACACCTCGAGGCCGTCCATGCCCGGCAGCATCACGTCGAGGACGAGGCAGTCCGGAAGCGTGTGCCGCGCCTGGGCGAGACCTTCGGATCCGGACGTCGCAACGTGCGCCTGCCATCCCGCCTTCTCGATGTAGTGGACGATGAGGTCCGCGATGTCACGGTCGTCTTCGACGACGAGGATGCGCGTCATGTACTCGGAGCGCGTGGGCAGCCACGCTCCCGAGATTATACGGGGCCGAAGAGCCGCACCACGAAGTACGTCGCGGCGCCGATGGCCGCGGATGCCGGAATCGTCAGAATCCACGCCCAGACGATCTGCGTGGCCACGCCCCAGCGAACGGCCGATAGCCGCCGCGTCGAGCCGACGCCGACGATGGCCCCGGTGATCGTGTGCGTGGTGCTGATCCCGACGCCGAGCATCGTGGCGATGTAAATCGCGAGGGCCGCGCCCGTCTCGGCGGAGAAGCCGCCGATCGGCTGCAGCTTGGTGATCTTGGAGCCCATGGTGTGGATGATGCGCCAGCCGCCGGAGAGCGTGCCGAGGCCGATCGCGGTGTGCGCAAGCAGGACCACCCAGAACGGAATCGGCAGGTCCTTCCCGTCCATCTGGAGGAAGCCGCCGGTTACGAGCGCGCCGGCAATGATCCCCATCGTCTTCTGAGCGTCATTGGCGCCGTGCATCAGGCTGAACGCTGCGGCGGACAGAAGCTGCATCTTCCGAAAGAAACCATCGACGCGGCTCGGCGTGCGATCCCTGAAACACCCAGAGGCTCGCCGTCATGAGCAGCAGGCCAGCCGTCATGCCGATCAGTGGAGCAAGGACGATGAAGATCAGCGTCTTGTACCAGCCTGACACGATGATGGCGCTGAAGCCGGCCTTCGCCACGGCCGCCCCGGCATAGCCGCCGAAGAGAGCGTGCGAGGAGCTCGTGGGGAGGCCGTAGTACCAGGTCGAAGGTCCCAGATGATGGCGCCGGTGAGCCCGGCGAAGATCACCGCGAAGGTGACGACGCTGAGGTCCACCATCCCGGCGCCGACGGTCTTCGCCACCGCGGTGCCGAAACCGAACGCCGCCACGAAATTGAAGAACGCGGCCCAGATCACGGCCTTTCCCGGCGTCAGGACGCGGGTCGAGACGACGGTGGCGATCGAGTTCGCCGCGTCGTGGAAGCCGTTGATGTAGTCGAAGACCAGAGCGACGACGATGATGCCGAGGACGGCGAGCAGCGTGTGGTCCATCCGCTAGCCGTGCTTGACGATCGTGCCTTCGAGGCGATTGGCGACGTCCTCGCACCGGTCCGTCGCCGCCTCGAGGAAATCGAGAATCTCCTTCCACTTGATGACCGCGATCGGATCCTTCTCGTCGTCGAACAGCGAGACGATGGCGTCCTGGTGGACGCGGTCGGCCTCGTGCTCGAGTTGACTGATGCGCGCCGCCAGTTCCAGAACGCCCTCTTTGCGCTCCAGCGCGCGCATCGCCTCAGCGATGCGATCGGCCGCATCGGAGACGATTTCGGCGAGCCGGCGCGTTCCGGGGCGCGCATGCGTCACCTTGTACAGCTTTGTCACCGCCGCCGCCGCGTCGATGGCATCCATCACGTCGTCCAGACCGACGGCAAGCGCGTGAATGTCCTCGCGGTCGAGCGGCGTCACGAAAGTCCGGTTCAGGCGATCGATGATGCCGCGTGTGCTGCGATCGCACTGATGCTCGATGTCTTTGATCACCTCGGCCTGTTCGACGGCGATCGGCGAGGCCGAGAGCATCTGCTTGAGCGTGTGGGCGCCGCGCTGGATCTGCTCAGCGAGGCTGATGAAGTCCTGAAAGAACTGCTCCTGACGCGGCAGGAGACTGAATCGCGCCATTCATCCCTCGTGAAAAATCGAGGGATAGTAGCAGATTTAACACGTTTGTTACATTGCTGTTACATGTGTTAGCGCGGCTGCCCTCGCGCTTCACCCTCGAGAAACACGGGAATCGCGTTGGCCAATGCGTGTCGGAGATCTGCGTCGGAGGCGTACCGGCGTGCCGGCACACGTCGCGCCAGGACTCGCAGAGCGATGGCGCCGCCGTCGAATGGATCCGGTGAGATGACCAGCGAGGACCCACGGAGCTCCGCGCTGTATCCGTACGTGTCCTGCGGAGCCGTCCACCCATTGCAGAACTGCAGAGAGAAAGAATCCCCGAGGCGAACGCACCGATACTCCCGGTCGAATGCATCGCGCGCGGGCCCGTGCGCCGCGCCGATCTGCTCGAGCAGGTCGTCGCGCAGGGCCGTGATCGGCCCGAAGAACGGCTGCCATTCGGGTTCCGTGGCGCGATACGCATAGACCGTGATCGCGTGCTGCGCAATGAGCGCGCCCGCGCGCGGATCGGACTCGGCGGCCCGACGGATGCCGCGCGGCCAGAGCTCGTGCTTCACGTGAACCGGACCTGCGATGAAGTCGCAGGGGCGGCCCGTGTCGGGATCGATCGTGGGGTTCGAGTCTACTTCGGTCCAACCGTTGTCGTGCTCGCGCGTCGCAAAGAGCACGGTTTCGCGAGAGGCCGCGTGTAGCTCCGGCTCCGTGCGGATCGCCGCGACGATGTCCCGGGCGAGCCGCGCATGATCCGGCTGGGTGATGAGGACATACGAGTCGCCATCGTCTCGGACGATCACGGCTTGACGCGGCCGATGAAGGCGACCGGCTCTCCCTCGTTCATCGCCGGCGTCCCGACGACATACAGGACCTCGCCGGCGAAGGGAGCGCGGACCTCCTGCATCGTCTTGCCGAAGAAGTCGGTGACGCGGCCGATGATCGTGCCCTCCGCCACCGTGTGACCGCGTTCGACGAGGGGATACCAGACGCCGGTGAACTTGCTCGCGAGCACCTCGCTGCGATCGATCCACACGACCTGTTCGGCCGGGCCCGGACCCGTGGCGCGCATGCCCAGGAGCTTCAACCAGCCGGCGACGGCACGCTCGAGGCGCACGACGGATGCTTCATCGGGGACCGCGAGAAACCCCGACTCGACCGTCAGCGCCGGCTTGCCGCGGAGGATCGCGGTATTGGACAGGTACACCGATTTCGCAGAGTCCAGTGGGCGCTCGCGATCGATCACGATGTGATCGAAGCCCGACGCCAGCGCCATCTTCCGTCCCATCTCCGCGACCTCGGGCGCTCCCGTGGTGATCCAGTAGAGATACGGCCTGAGCGATTCGTTCCCGTCTCCGCAGTGCAGATCGACGACATGAGTTGCGCGATCGATGATCTCGCGCGTGATGCGGTCGGCGATGCGCTCTGACAGCGTCCCGTCAACCCGCCCCGGGAAGACACGGTTCAGGTTCTTTCGATCGACGGGCGAGTAATAGATCGTCCGAGCGGTATACGACGGCATGTTGGCGACGTGCACCATGATGACCGTCCCGGTCAGAGTGGCCGGATCGATCGCCGTGCGCAGTCGCTGTAGCGCCAGCACCGGCGTGTACTCCTGTCCGTGCACTCCGGCGATCAGCGCCAGCACTGGACCGGGCTTCGATCCGTGAAGGATCGAGAACGGGATCCGCGTGCCCGCATCGGACGCGGAAGGCGCGATCAGCAGCTCACCCGATGCGAGAGATCCGGGCTGCGCCGTGACGTCGCCGACTCTGAATGCCTGCGCATGCGCTACCGTGGTCGTCAGCACGCACGCGATCGTGATCGCGCAAAAACGCATCGTGATCCTCCGGCCAGATTGTAGGCCGTGGCTGAGCCCTCGCGAGGACACCGACCGTGCCGCAATTCTGCCATATTCGACTAAGCGGCCTGCATTCAGTGTTTTATATGGATGGGTCTGCTTGGCATGTGCCTTGGAAAACACGGGGCATGGATCGTTTCTCACGGGAGGCTCTGAACATGAAACCGATGGCTGCGGCAGTGGCGGGTGCATTGATCTCCGGCGTGGCGATGTATGCGGTCGGCGCCAACGCCGCGCAGAACGACGCGTTGGTTGAGAACCCGGCGCTCGTCCAGACCCTGGACGGGCAATACCTCGCTCCAGCGGCTGCGCAGCAGCCGCGGGCGATGTTCGTCAGCAACACTCCGGCGCCCGCGCGTGTGGTGCGGACGCAGTCGCGACCGCGGACGGTGTATCGCACCGCGCAGCGGTCGGACGACGTGGTGGTTTACCGTGACCAGGAAGATGTGCGTCCCGAGCGCACGAAGACGAAGACGGCGCTGATCATCGGCGGCTCGGCGGCATCCGGGGCCGGCGTCGGCGGAATCATCGGCGGCAAGAAGGGCGCGCTCATCGGCGCGGCGATTGGCGGCGGGGCCGCCTCGATATACGAGGCGTCCAAGCGTCGCTGACCGGGAATACCTCGCCGGGGACGGGCGGAGGGCCACACCTCCGCCCGTCTTTTTGTACACTCGGTGCATGCATCCTCTGCTCCTCGCGGTGATCACGACCGTGACCGCGACGAATCCCCAGCTCTCATTGCAGGCCATCGCTGAGCCAGATGTCGTCGCGCCGAATTCCACCGTCACGATCACCTTCGCCGTGACGCCCGCCCGCCGGATGCACCTCTATGCTCCAGGCGCCAAGGAATACCAGGTGATCGCGGTGAAGCTCGACGCGCAGGCCGGAGTGAAGCCGCGTCCGCTCGTCTATCCGCCTTCGGAGACGTACTACTTCGAACCGCTCGACGAGCGAGTGCCCGTATATTCGAAGCCATTTACTCTGACACAGGTCATCGCTGTGAGTGCGGCTGCGCTGAAGGGAAAAGAGGCGCTAGCCCTATCGGGCAGGCTGGAGTACCAGGCCTGCGACGACCGCGTGTGCTTCAAACCGGGGACGATTCCGTTTGCGTTCGAACTCAAAGTGAAGAAGTAGGTCAGAATCGCTCTGCGCCTTAGCGCCCCGATTCGAATAGGAAGCCGATGGACCGCTCGACGGGATTGAACGCCATTCCGTATGATGGCGACGTGATGTTCGTCTGAACGTCGCGCTCCGCTGAGGCGCCGAACGCGTTGTAAACCCTCACCCCGGCGCGAAACCGCCGTCCCTTCAGCCGCCACGGGCGAGCGAGCGAGAAGTCGAGCGTGCGCACGGCGGGGAGACGTCCCCCTTGGCTGCGCGGCCCGACGAAATCCAGGAACTCGTCCACGGCCGACCAGGGGAACCCGGATCGCAATTCGAGCACCGGAACGAAGTCCCACTGCCCGGGCAGCCCGATCGTCCCGCGAAGCAACACCCGATGCCGCACGTCAGTCGGAATCAGATTGTGCTCGTTCGCCCTCACCAGAGGATTGCGGAGGTTTCCGTAAAACTGGTCGTAGGTGTTGAGATCGGCGGTGCCTTTCGACCAGACGTACGACAGCGTGAGGTCTCGCCGCTCACCGCCGAGATAGCGAGTCGTGGCTTCGAGTTCCTTGTACCGCGAAGTACCGGTGCTCGACAGGGTCAGCGTACCAGCGGCTCGATCGGGCGACAGGATGTACTCGTGGGAACCGCTGCGCCGAAGAAACGCAAGCTTGAGAAGCATGCGGCGGCCGAACCGCTGATCCCATTCGACGTTCCCGACGTGCGCCTCCGGCGTGTGCAGATCATCACCGACGCGGTGGGCCAGAGTGAGCGGCGCGTCCAACGGCGATCCATCGGCAGCGAACCGGGCGACAATGCGCGGCTCGAACGACAGGAACGCACCGACGTTGAGCGGGGTGCGCTGCACGAACTTCCCGAAACCGCCTCGAACGATGCCGCGGCCTTCTGGCAGTACGCTGATCGCCGCGCCGGCGCGCGGTGACCAGTTGATCTTCTCCACGACGACGTCGCGGTCGAGCCGCATGCCGAGCTCGAACGTCACGCGCGAATTCAGACGCCACCGGTCCTGGCCGAACACTGCGAGCTCCGCTCCGCTGACCTCCTGCTGCGATGGTGCGGCAAACCGCGTTCGCTCCGCGAGGGTGCCATCGAGACGACGGATCTCGACGGCCCGGCTGACACTCGTCCCGTGGTAGCGGGAGTGCTGAAGGTCGGTCCCGAACTTGAAGACGTGCTGGCCGTGGCGCAGGTCGCGCGAGAGGCTCAGCGTCTCGACCCATTGCACGCTCGTGACGTCTCGATCCTGGTCATTGAAAAAGCCGCCGCTCTGCGTCTCCGGGCCATAGACCATCGGCGCCAGACTGTTGCTGTTCACGTCGATCTCGAACCGGCGGACGGACAGCGTTGTCTCGAGCACGAGGTCCGGTCGGATCGAGAAGCGGTCGACGCCGCCGCTCGAGAAGCCACTCTGATTGAGATCCGGCGCGGTATCGATGGGACGAAACGTATTCATCGTCACGCGCCGCAGCTCGCGGGGGAAGAGAATCAACCCGGCCCCGAGAACATGCCGCGACGACACGACCCCGTCCAACCGCGTGAACGAGTCGAAGCTTCGCAGATCGATCTCCGGCTCGTTGGGAAGGCTCTTGACCGGAGTCGTGACGTAGCGGAACTGCATGTCCTGCGCCAGAAACACGCGGTCGTTCTTCAGCGGACCGCGCACCGAGACACGGGGTTCGAACGCGCGGATGCCTGTGAAGAAACCTCGGAACCGCGGCACCAGGTTGCCCGACGACAGGTCCCACTCGTTCGTTCCGCGCCGCGTCCGAATCTGCGTGACGCTCGTGGTAAAGCGGCCATATTCGGCGGCGAAGGGATTGGCCAGCACTTCGACGGACTGGATGCTCTGTCCCGGCAGGTCGAGATCGAATTCGCCCGTCGAGGGATCGTTCAGGCTGGCGCTATTCATCTGCAGCGCACCCGTCGTTGGGGGACCGCCTTTGATACTGAGGCGCCCGTTGCCGTCGCGGACCACGCCGGGAAGCAGCGGCAACAGGCTTCGAAAATCGTCGCCTTCGAGCGGCGCGCTCTCGAGGATCGATCCCGACAGCATGTCGCTCATCGACACCGGTTGCACGCTGTCCGTTGGCGAAGGCGTTTCGGCACGGACCTGGACCTCGGGCAGCACGAAGGCGAGCTGCGTATCGAGAAGCACCTGTGTCGTCTCGCTCGGCCTAACCGCGAACACCAGCGAATCGCGCGCCACGAATCCCGGGCGCGATGCCCTGATCATGTAGGTGCCGCCCGGTACGTCCGGAAAGACGACTTGTCCGGCGCCGTCGGTCACGCTTTTCGCGATGACCACCCGACCGGCGGCTTCGCGAAGCTCAACCTCGACGCCGGGCATGTGCACGGCGCCTTCGAGCGTGGTGACGGTGACGAGGACACGTCCGGTGACCGCTGCTTGTAACGAGGCGAGAAGGACAGCGATCGCCCAGCCGTCGGCGAAGGTCATGTCGGAGCGCTCAGCGGCGCGATGCGTCTGGCAACCGTTCGAAGCCGATCAGCTTCCAGCCGGCAGGCACGCGCTGAAAGTACGCGTGCACCGGATTCGTCCACGCGGGATGGGGGGAGTGACGGCTTTGATGTCTACCCGCACGAACGAACCGGCGCTCGTCGGCAGGCCGGACGGGGCGCTCGCCTCTGCTCGTGCCGATGTGACCGGCACACCGATCGGTGTGGACGTCTGCGTTGCATTGTCGAAGTTGAACCAGGTGATCTCATAGGAGGCCGGAGGTTTCGCAACTCCGGCGTCGACCGCGGCGTTCTTGAATCGCAGCGTTCCCGACGCATCGAGCGCCGGATCGATGACCGGATTCACGTCGGTCAGCCAGGCGCGGCCGATGGCATTGCGGCGCGCGATGAGTGTATCCGCGATGTGTTTCTCCGCCGCCGGATCCGAGTATTTCCCCGTTCGCACCGCCGCGCGAATCATGTCGTCGGTGAACGCCATGACGCGGCGCGCGCCCCAGAACGTGTCGTCGGGCCTGGCTCGGCGAAAGGCCGGGTTCGGCACGCGCGGTTTCCAGTCCGGAGGATCGAAGCGGTCGGCGGAGAAGTACCCGACGGATGAGAAGTCCGGGTAGTCCACCAGATGGAAGGACGGCACGTAGAGGCCCAGCGAAACAATGCCTGCCATCGTGGGTCCGCCGTCGACGATGTAGTGGTGCCCTTCGTCGTACTCCCGCGGCTTGATCGACGCGCTTCCGAGCGTCGATCCGAAATCGATTAGATGGTGCCGAACGATGGTTCGACCGTTCTCCGAGACCAGTGTGTCGAGAGAGTTGATGGCTTTCGAATCGACGTGATTCGTCCAGGCTGCAAAGACGCGAACTGCCCGCAGTTCGCGCCGATGCTCGTGCGGGATGATGTCGTTCGGGTCGTCGGGCCGCGTTCCCACGTAGAGAAACGGACCCACCGGCTTGCCCTGGACGGCTTTGCTGGCGATGACGCGATACGATCCGTCCGGATTCTGCGCCGCCATTCGGAGCAGGCGGTCGACGTCGGCGTCTGTCAGATGTCGCTCGCCGCCATCGGCAGCCGTGATCGTGGATCGATCGTCGATGACCAGGTTCTCGCGCGTGAGCGTGGTGACATGGTTCTCGGGAACGTGGTAGCCAAGCGCATAGAACAGCTTCGTCACGGCTACTTCGGCGCCGCTCGCCATTTCGTGCCACTTCGGCGGATCGAACTTGATGAACCAGAGCTCGCGTTTGGAGTCGAGGATGGTGAACCCGGGCGTGATCCCGTCGCTCTTGCCCGATGCGAGGGTCCACTTTCCGGGAGCCGGTCCCGCGCCGATGTCCGGACCTTTCGCCACCTCCTCCACCGTCATCGGGCGGCCGCCAAGGATGCGGTTCGTGAACCAGCTCGAATCGGGTACTTCGTCGATCGTGTTGATGCTCATCGCCCGGCGGTTCATGTTGGAATCGCCCGGGTTGCCAAAGAGATTGCGCGCCTCGTCGTACACGAGATTGACCGACTTCGACTTCACTCCCGAAGCGTCCTGCGTATCCTCTACGCGGGCGATCGGGTCGTCGGTGTAGAAACGGGGCTGTTGCGCACAGACGGTGACGGTGATGAGCGCAGCGGCCGCGAGGACGCACGCTAGCGTGAGAATGAGCGCCGCACGACGGAAGATGATTCGCATGATCAGTTCCTCGCCACCTAGAACGTCACGCTACCGGTGAGGTGCAGCCGCAGCCCTTCATCGCCTCGCGCCAGGTCGGCGCGAAGCGGCGTGAAGTTGGGCCCGTGGAATCGTATTCCGATGCCGTAGCTGGTCTTGAGGCCGTCGAGATCGAGATCCCGGCGTTCGGCCGTCACCTTGCCGGTGTCGACGAAGATCGCCATGTCGACGACGCGGGACGGCAGCCATCGGTATTCGGCGCTGAACAACAACAGATGCCGGTCCTGGAACCGGAAGTCGCCGTATCCCCGAAGCGTGTTCGCGCCTCCGAGAGATGGCAGCAGGTAATACGGAATCACTTGCCCGCTGTCCACATCGGTGGTTTGAACAAGCGCACGGAACGCGAACACCCACTGCTCCTTCAGCACAGGGATGTACTGCCGCAGATCCGCTTCGGCCACGCGGAAGGTATGAATGTCATCGCTGTCGCGGTATTCGCTCAGCTCGACTGCGTATAAGCCACCTCGCCGTGTGTAGCCGGGCGACTCGCGGTAATCGATCGCCGTGAATGCCGTCGTGTGCCGATAACGCGGTTCCGCAAACAGGCCCGGTGCCGTCGACGAGGAGTGGAGCGTTTCGATCGACGGATGCCGCCCGACACCCTCGCGGTTCTCCAGCTGACGCGAGGCGATTCCGGCCCCGATTCGATACCACCGGACTGGCTTCAACGTCGCGGTTCCGCTCACTTCGAGGGAGCGCAGCCCGTAGTTCACGCGGTCGCCTTCCCTCGAGTCGTTGCCGAGACCATAGAAGGGCACCTGCGTCGCGTCGAACCAGCGAGCGCGGGTCTCGAGCGCGATCTTGTTGTTCGCCAGCTCGGGGAAGCGAAGCGCGGCGTGCGCCAGCTTGTAACCCCTGAGCGAGTAAGCTCCGCCGACGTTGAACCGGGCGTGGCCGAAGGCCCGGCGGACGGCCACGCCCGGCGCGAAGCCGCCGGTCGGATAGATGCTCCCGAATGTCAGATACGCCGTGTTCGGATCGGTGAAATGGTCTTCGAACCAGTCGAGCGCGCGCTCGGTACCCGTCGGGAGGTTGGGCGCGAGCTGCTTGCTCTTCTCCGCCTGCTTCTGGGCAATCTCTTCTGCGCGCGACTGCTGGGCGAATGCCGATGGCGGCGTCAGGCTCAGCAAGCCGATCATCAACAAGGGGATCAGACGTGGCATTGGCGCTCGGAGCATATGCAGTCTCCGGTGTTCAGAGGCGACTATGATTCGCGAGGAGGAACAATCCGCTCGAGGCCCACGGTCTGCCAGCCGCCGCTCACCTTGCGGAAGAACACGTGCACGGGATCGGTCCACCGCGGTTGCTGCCCGTGATGGCTCGTGACGACGGCGCGGAGATAACGGGCGTCCCGCAGTTCGCGCGGGAGGGTCGCCGCGGGCTCCTTCGTCACGACTTCCTCGCCGAGTGGCGTGGCCTCACCCGTCGTGTTGTCGAAAGTCGCCCACCGAATGCGGTACTCGTCGGCCGGTACCGCGAACTTCAAGTCGACCGCCGCGTTCTTGAACGTCATGCGTCCGTTGTCGATGGAAAAATCCACCACCGGGTTCGTGAGGCTCAAGTACGTACCGCGCCACCTTGTCGCGTCGCACGATGATCACGTCGCCGAGGTAGAGCTCCGCGGCCTTGTCCGAGTCACTTGCCCGCCGCCACCGCCGCGCGAATTGCTTCATCCGAGAATGCGGCGACACGGCGCGCCGCCCAGAACAGATCGTCCGCGCGGGCGTTGTCGAACGCCGGATTGGGATACTCCGGCTTCCAGTACTGCGGCTGAAAAAACGCTCCCTCGAACCGGCCCACGGCGGGCATCTCCGGATACTCCACTTTGATCCACGGCCGCACGTAGAACCCCAGTGTCACCATCGTGAGCAGCGTCGGCCGCGCTTCCCAAATGTACTCGTTCCCCGCGCGGGGCTTCTGTGCCTGTGTGCTGCCGCTGCCGAGCGTCGATCCGAAGTCGATCAAATAGTGCCTGACGACTTTGCGACCATTCCGGTCGACGAGCGCGTCCAGCGAGTTGATGCTCCGCGAATCGTCATGGTTGAGCCACGCGGCGAACACGCGCATGCCACGCAGCTCGCGACGATGCTCGTGCGGAAAGACGTCGTTCGGATCGTCGGGACGCGTGCCGTAGTAGCGGAACGGCCCCAATGGCTTTCCCTGAACGGCCTTGCTCGCAATCGCCCGGTAGGTGCCGTCGGTATTGCGCGCCACTCTCTTGAGGAGCGCGTCGACGTCCTGCTCCGTGAGTGGCGTCTCCTGTCCGCTGAACTCGCGATAGAGCGTGGCCTTCGGGCCGATCCGAAGGTTCTCGCGACGCAGCGTCACGATGTAGTTCTCCGCCACCGAGTACCCCACCGCATGGAAGAGCGGCGTCGTCACGGCTTCGGCGCCCGTCGCCATCTCAGGATTGGTGATCGGATCGAACTTGATGAAGTAGAGATCGCCACGGCTATCCGTGATGCGAAAGCCCGGCGTGATTCCTTCGCTCTTGGAGGCGACGATGGTCCACGCCCCGTCCGCGGGTCCCGTGCCGGTGAGCGGTCCTCGCGCCACTTCCGCCGGTGTCATCCGCGCGATGTCGCGATTCGTCCACCAGCTCGAATCGGGAACCTCATCGACCGTGTTGATGTTCATCGCCCGGACGTCCGCGGTGTCGGCAGGATTCAGGAACGTGTTCTCGAGGAAGTCGTAGGGATCGCTGAGGTCCTGCCCGCCGACGCGGCTCGCGTCCTGCGTTTCGGGATCGACGGCGAGCGGGTCGTCAGGAAAGAACTTCGGCGTCGCGGCATCGCCGATCACAGCCAGCACGCCCGCCGTCGCGAGAACGAGAGTCAGGTATTTCATGTCAGAAAGCCGGTCCGAATTTGAAGAAGATCTGTGTTCCTTCACCGCCGACGCTGACGTCGAACCGCATGAAGACGCTCTTGAAGTTGTTGAACCGGAAGCCGACGCCGTACGACTTCTTCGCATCGCGGAGGTCGATGCTCTCCCATCTGTTGCTCACCTCACCGATATCGAAGAAGAGTGCCATGTCGAGACCGGAGAACGCTTCCCACCGGTACTCGGCATTCATGAAGATGACGTTCTCGTCGCGGAACCGGAACTCCTTGAAGCCACGGACGGTGTCGGAGCCTCCGATGTACGGCATGAAGTAAAAGGGCACGCGGTCGCCCGGCTCGTTATTGACGAAGCTGACGCCCAAGCGCCACGCGAAGACGCGCTTCTTGTCGAAGATCGGGAAGAAATAAGCGGCCTCGGTGTCGACGCGGCCGAAGTCGTAGCGCTCCAGATCGCGATCGTTCCATGCTCCGGTACTGGATTCGAAACAGGCCGCCGCTCCGTGGGTTGCCCGGCTGGTCACGAGAGTCGACCTCGACGAAGAGGTTCTTGTAGAGGTAATCCGGTTGCTCGAGCAGGCCCACTGCCTCGCTGTCGGTGAAGATCGTCTCGGTAGAGGGAAAGCGCCGGTCGGTACCAGGACCGAGCGTCGGCAAGAAATAGCCAATCTCGGCACCGACGCGCACCCAGCGCAGGGGTTTCAGCGCGACGAAACCGCCGACGTCAGTGCTTTCAAGCGAATAGTTGGTGTGCTGCGATGGAAGGGAATCTGAGCCCACGCCGAAGAAATCTTCCTGCGGGAAATCGTTCCAGCGGAAATTGCCGCCGACCTCGAGCCGCCCGTCCCAGAGGGTCGGATAACTCGCATGCGCCACGACCTGCTTGTATCCCTTCATCGAAAAAGCGGTAGACGAGTTCAGGAACAGCCGATCGTCGAACACGTGCTTGCGGTATCCAACGCCGCCCGCGAAGCCGCCGCCGGTCGTCAGACCGCCAATCCGCGGATACCAGCCGTCTGCGATCGTCAGCCGCTCGATGAGGCGGTGCTCCTCGATGTACAGGAGCGTTTTCTCGATCCCCTTCGGCTTGTACGGCTGCAGCGCCTGCGCCTTCTGTTCGCGCATCTTCGCGAGCAGTTCCTCGCGGCTGGCGGCCTCGGGTTCCTGGGCCGATGCAGGGACGGCGAGGATGCCGCACACGATGGCAACGAACAGGCGAGTCATGAGACCCGGGATTTTACTAGAGCTTCCGCACGCCGTGTCCATGAACCAGCAACCAGCCCGCGACCAGGCTCAGCAGGATGCCGTTCACGGTCAATACCGCCGGAGCCGACGTCTGGTTGGCGGCCCATCCCGCGGCGAGACTCCCGAGCGGCATGCCTCCACGGAACGCCACCATATAGATGCTCATGACGCGGCCGCGCATCTCGTTCGGCGCAATCAGCTGCACCAGCGAGGTGGTCAATGACGTGGTCATCACCAGAAGCGCGCCGCCGACGAACAGGAGGAGCTCGCTGAACCAGAGCACACGCGAGGCGGCAAAGACGACGACGAGCGCGCCGTACGCGAACTGGAGTGCCAGCAGCGTGCGCCCCATGTGTGGGAAGCGGCCCATCCACGCCACCCCGAGCGCGCCTGTTACGGCGCCCGCGCCGGCGAAGGCCATCAGGTGCGTGTACCTGGGCCACGTCGCCGCCGAACACGTTGCGCGCAAAGAGCGGCAGAAACGTCAGCAGCGGATAGCCGAGAAACGTGGTCGCGAATCCGACGAACGTCAGCGCAATCAACGGTTTGTGGCCTCGGACGTACACGAGGCCGCTTTTGAGATCGTCGCGCATCCGGGCTCCCGAGTTCACCGGCACATGGCGGGTATGGAGCGAGAGGATCGCGAGGATGACGGCGAGAAACGAGAGGCCGTTGAGGCCGAAACACGCCACCATGCCGAACGCGGCGAGCGCAGCGCCGGCGAGCAGCGGGCCGATCACGCGCGCGACGTTGAATTGAATCGAGTTCAGCGCGACGGCATTCGGCAGGTGGTCCTTCTCGACGAGCAATGGCATCAGCGACTGATACGCGGGACCGCCGAACGCCTGGGCGCAGCCGGTGATGGCGGAGAGGACCAGTACCTGCCAGATCCTGATGAAGTCGAAATACACGAGCACCGCGAGCACGAACGCGGCGCTCATCTGGACGACCTGCGACGTGATGAGAAGCCGGCGGCGATCGTAGCGGTCGGCCACGACGCCGCCGATCAGCGTGAAGAGCAGGATGGGCAGCTCGCCGAGAAACGAATCCAGCCCGAGATAGAACGCCGATGAGGCCCCCGCCAGCGTCAGCACGAGCCAGTTCTGCGCGACCTTCTGCATCCAGGTGCCGATGCTGGAGGTCATCGCGCCGAGCCAGAGAACGCGAAAGTCGCGGTACGTGAGGGCGGCGGCGAGCCGCTCGAGGGGGGACAACGGTGGTTATTGATTTTATTCGGTGATTTTTGATTTGGTGAGGACGTCTCCGGTTATTCAGTGATTGACTTCGCCGGTGTATTCGCTATATTTTCGCCATCGAGAAAAGGCGAAATTATGGCGAAAACTGGTCTGGCAGTCCTCGAAACGGCGCTTCGGGCGAAAAAGCTCGATCGCACCCTCACGACGGCTCTGCCCTCCCTCGAGCGCACGGATGCAGCGGCGCTCGCGCCTACTGGCATCGTGGTCCTCGATGCATGCCTGCGGGGCGGGTTGCCGCGCGGACAGCTCTCCGAGATCGCCGGCCGCTGTTCGTCTGGACGCACGACGCTTCTCCTCACGCTGCTGGCGGCAGCCACGCAGCGAGGCGAGATCGCCGCCGTGGTCGATACGTGCGATCGCCTGGATGTTGCGTCGGCCATGGCCGCGCACACGGATCTTCATCGTCTCCTGTGGGTGCGCGGCGTGGTGACCGGCGCAATCGATCGCGCGATCGATCGTGCCCTGAAAGCGCTGAACCTCGTGCTGCAGGCGGGTGGATTCGGCGTGGTCGCGCTCGATCTCGCCGACGTGCCGCTCCTCGCGCTGAAGTGCATTCCGTTCACGACGTGGATGCGCGTGCAGCGGATTGTCGAAGGGAGCGATACGGCGTGCGTCCTCGTCGTGCCGGAACCGCTGGCACGGAGTGCCGGCGGCGTCACCCTGATGCTGACGGGGAAGACGGCATGGGCCGGCGATTCGGTTCGCAGCCGGCGCGTCGATGGCCTCGACGTCGGCATACGCGTCGCGTCGCCGAGGCGTAGATTCGCAGGGGATCTCCGTGTTCGCTGCGGTGTTGGCGCCTGAGCCGAGCGCGGCGCTGGAGGCCGTCGTGCGCGATTTTTCGCCGCGCATCGAGCGGTGTGGCGACCGCGTCGTCGACGATGCTCCGGCCAGGGAGATGGTGCTCGACGTGCACGGCCTCGATCGTCTGATCGGTGATCCCCCGACGATCGCCGTGGAGCTGCGGCGCACGGCGGCCGAACGCGGGCTCGACGTGCGCGTGGCGATCGCGGGCACGCGCACCGCGGCGCGGCTGCTCGTGCATGCGCATCCGGGGCTGACGGTCATCGACGCGGGCGGCGAGCGTCGCGCGCTGGCGCCGCTGGCCATTCACCTGCTTGCGGTCGTCGTCGAGGAGCCCGACCTCCTCACGCTGCGGCGATGGGGGCTGCGGACGCTCGGGGATTTCGCCGCGCTGCCCGATGATGCGGTCGCCGCGCGGCTCGGGCAGGCGGGCGTCGCCTGGCAGCGGCTGGCGCGCGGCGAGGATCCCGGCCCGCTCGTGCCGGCGCTGCCGGAGGAACGGTTCGAGCAGGCGATCGATCTCGAGTGGCCGATCGAGGAGCTCGAGCCGCTCTCGTTCGTGCTCGGGCGGCTGATGGAGCCGCTCAGCGCGCATCTCGAGCGGCGCGATCGCGGCGCCGCCGTGCTGCACGTCCGCCTGCATCTCATCACGCGCGAGGTGTACGAGCGGTCGCTGCAGCTGCCGGCGCCGATCCGCGACGCCCGGACGCTGCGCACGCTGGCGCTGCTCGATCTCGAATCGAATCCGCCGCCGGCGGCGATCGACCGCGTGGTCGTTGCCGTCGACCCGACGCCCGGCCGCGTGGTGCAGTTCTCGCTCCTGACACGGCCGCTCCCCTCGCCGGAACAGCTCTCGACGCTCATGGCGCGGCTGACCGCGCTCATGGGCGAAGGTCGCTGTGGCGCTGCGGCCGAAGTGGACGCGTGGAAGCCCGGGGCATTTGGGATGCGGCCGTTCGCGCCCTCTGAGGCGGTAACCCTCCTACCTACCGCCGACCGCCTATTGCCGACCGCCTCGAGAAGATTCAGGCATCCGATTCCAGTGCGCGTTCGGCTCGAAGCCGGATCGCCGGTGCGCGTGACGACGGATCGACGTGGGGTAGCCGGAGGCCGAATCGTGATGTGCGCAGGCCCGTGGCGCACGTCGGGGGCCTGGTGGGATTCGGATGTGTGGAATCGAGACGAATGGGACGTGACCCTCGCGGAAGGCGAGACCTACCGGTTGTTCCACGATCGCGAGTCGGGGCATTGGTTCCTGGACGGAATTGTTGACTGAACGCCGCGGAGTGGCCGGTGTACATCGAACTTCATGCCGCCTCGGCGTTCAGCTTTCTGCAGGGCGCATCGCTTCCTGAGACACTGATCGAGCGTGCCGCCGCGCTCGGCTATCCGGCGCTCGCGCTCCTCGATGCGGACGGTGTGTACGGCGCGCCGCGGTTTCACAAGGCGGCGCAGCAGGCGGGTCTGCGCGCGATCATTGGCGCCGAACTCTCGATTGAGGCGGTAGGCGGTAGGCCGTCGACTGTAGGTAAATCACAAATCACCAATCGCAAATCGGGGATCCCTACCGCCCACCGCCTACCGCCTACCCCCCACCGCCTACCGCCTAAGTGGAGCCTTCCTGTCCTCGTCGAGTCCCAGCAGGGCTATCAGAATCTTTGTCGCCTGGTGACGCGCATGAAGATGCGCGCGGGGAAGGGCGAGGGAGCGCTCGCCCTCGAGGAGCTCGATGGATGCACCTCCGGCCTGGTGGCCATTGGCGGTCGCCCGCTGCTCGACGCGCGACATCATGGCGTGGGCGGCCTGCTCGACCGGCTGGTGGGCCTCTTCGGCCGGGCAAACGTCGTCGTGGAGCTGCAGCGCCATCTGATCCGCGACGAGGAGGCCGACAACGCCTCGCTCATCGCCATGGCGAACGCGTTCCGCGTGCCGGTCATCGCCACCAATGGCGTTCGCTTCGCCGAACCCGCCAACCGGCGGCTCTTCGACGTGCTCACCTGCGTGCGCCACAAAACGACGCTCGACGAGGCGGGGCGGCGGCTCGCGCGCAACGCGGAGCGGTATCTGAAATCGCCGGAGGTGATGGCGCAGCTCTTCTCCGATCGTCCGCAGGCGGTCGCACACACCGCCGCGCTGGCCGATCGGCTGCAGTACACGATGGCCAACCTCGGGTATCGGTTCCCGACGTATCCCGTGCCGTCGGGCGAGACGGAGATGTCGTTCCTCCGTCACATCACCGAGGTGGGCGCGCGGGATCGTTATCGTCCGTTTCACGAGAAGGCGCGCGCGCAGATTGCCCGCGAGCTGGATCTCATCGAGAAGCTCGACCTCGCCGGCTACTTCCTCATCGTGTGGGACATCGTCAATTACAGCCGGCAGCAGAACATCCTCGTGCAGGGCCGCGGGTCGGCGGCCAACAGCGCCGTCTGCTACAGCCTGGGGATCACGGCCATCGACCCGATCGCGATGGACCTGCTGTTCGAGCGCTTCCTCTCCGAGGAGCGCGGCGAATGGCCCGACATCGATCTCGACTTCCCGAGCGGCGACCGCCGCGAGCGCGTCATCCAGCACGTGTACGAGAAGTACGGCCGGCTCGGCGCGGCGATGACCGCCAACGTGATCACCTACCGCAGCCGCAGCGCCGCGCGCGAAGTGGGGAAGGCGCTCTCGCTCGACGCGGACCAGATCGACACGCTCGCGAAGGTGATGAACAACTTCGAGTTCACCGACCCGAACGAAACGCTCGGCCGCAACATCGAAGCGGCCGGCATGTCGCTCGCGCAGCCGCGGATGCGGGCGTTCGCGGAGCTGTGGCTCGCCGTCCAGGATTTGCCGCGCCACCTCGGCCAGCATTCCGGCGGCATGGTGATCTGCCAGGGCGAGCTCGATTCGGTCGTGCCGCTCGAGCCCGCGACCATGCCCGGCCGCGTCGTCATTCAATGGGACAAGGACGACTGCGCCGAGATGGGCATCGTCAAGGTCGATCTGCTCGGACTCGGGATGATGGCGGTGCTGCAGGACGCCATCGAGCTGGTGAACGGTCAGGCGGCTAGGCGGTGCCGGCCGTCGGCGGTTAGAAGAACCGCCTACCGCCTACCGCCAACTGCCTACGTTCGATCTGGCGCACATGGATACCAACGACTCCGCCGTCTACGACCTGCTGCAGAAGGCCGACACGATCGGAGTCTTCCAGGTGGAGTCGCGCGCGCAGATGGCGACGCTGCCGCGGCTCAAGCCGCAGGAATTCTATGACCTCGTCGTGGAGGTCGCGATCATCCGGCCCGGACCGATCGTCGGGAACATGGTGCACCCGTACCTGAATCGCCGCGCGGGCAAGGAACCGGTGGTGCCGCTGCATCCGTGCCTCGAGCCGGTGCTCGAGCGCACGCTCGGCGTGCCGCTCTTCCAGGAGCAGCTGCTGCGGATGGCGATGGTGGCGGCGGGATTCACCGGCGGCCAGGCCGAGGAGCTGCGCCGCGCGATGGGCTTCAAGCGATCCGAGAGGCGGATGAAGCAGATCGAGGTGCAGCTGCGCGACGGGATGGCGCGCAACGGCATCACCGGCGAGACGGCGGACACCATCGTCACCTCGATCACGTCGTTTGCGCTCTACGGCTTTCCCGAGTCGCACGCGGCGAGCTTTGCGCTGCTCGCGTACGCGAGCGCCTATCTCAAGGTCCACTACCCGGCGGCGTTCTACGCCGCGCTCCTCAACAACCAGCCGATGGGGTTCTATCACCCGGCGACGCTGGTGAAGGACGCGCAGCGGCGAGGCGTGCGGTTCCACCCGATCGACGTCCAGGAGTCCGACTGGCTCTGCACGATCGAGGAAGACGGCGCCATCCGGCTCGGGCTGCTGTACGTGAACGGCTTGCGGAAGGAAATGGGTCAGGCGATGGCTGCCTTTACGAAGCACCGGGACACGACGCCTCCGCCGCTCTGTTTGAAGTGCGGATCCGATGACGACACGATGATCGAAGAAGTCAGTCGACGGTGGGCGGTAGGCGGTGGGCCGAAACCGCAAATCACCGATTCGAACTTGCAACCGCCTACCACCAACGGCCTACCGCCTACGGAGATCGTGACGTACTTCTGCAACACGTGCGCGACCGAATGGTCGGCGGCGCGGCAGCACGACGGACGCTTTCAGTCGATCGAGCAGATTGTGCAGCGCACGGGACTGCGGCGCGACGAGCTGGCCACGCTCGCCGACATCGGTGCGCTCAATGCATTCACGAACGAGCGGCGGAGCGCGCTGTGGCAGGTGGAGCGGGCGGTGCGTCCGGCCGGCGAGCTGTTCGACGACTCGCGATCCGCCAACGAGGCCAGCCCGCTGCCGCCGATGGATGCGAGCGAGCGGCTCCGCGCGGACTATGGCGGGACGGGATTGACGATCGGACCACACCCGATGGCCATGCGGCGCCACGACCTCTCGATGCGCGGCGTGACGCGCGCATCGGACCTTCCGCACGCCCAGAACGGCCGCCGCGTGCGCGTCGCCGGCATGGTGATCACCCGCCAGCGCCCCGGCACCGCGAAAGGATTCGTGTTCCTCACGCTCGAGGACGAGACCGGCATCTCGAACATCATCGTCCGGCCCGATCTGTTCGATCGCGAGCGGATGGTCGTGATCCGTCAGCCGTTTCTGCTGGTCGAGGGGGTGCTGCAGAATTTGGAGGGAGTCCTTTCAATCGAAGCGGAGCGGGTGCAGGGAATGGAAGGCGGCGCATCCATCGACGCTCATGATTTCTACTGATCGCGGATACCGTTATCCGACGCTAGGTTTTCCAGCGCAACGCCGCGCCCGCGCTGCGCGGTCCGGCATGCCGACCGCACTTGGGTGAGCGCGCTCCAGGCACCGCCCGGATTTGGGACGCCATCAGGACCCGGAACCGTCGGTCGATTGGGACTTTGAGGGGCACACCCGGAACGCCGTCGCCGTTGTTACAGCCTCTAAGCGTGGTTTCGCCTGGAACGTGACCAACGCACTGCGTGCTCAAAAGATCCGTGCATCACCCTGTTCGCTTCCGTGCCGGCGGCCGTTATCCTCCACAGATGGAGATCGCTTGTATCGTCCGACAAGTGCGGCCGAGCTCACCGATCACTTTCGTGCGCTCGTTCCTCGTGATAGTGGCGCTCCTCACAGCTCTCGGCGTGAGCCGACCGGTAGGGGCGCAGGAGTCTTCGCCGACGTTCAGATTCTTTCGCGATCGACCCTACTACGAGCCGCTTCTCGCCGAGCCGCGGCCCGCTCGGAATATGTTGCTCGTACCGGGGTGGTCGGACGAGTTCCCTCATTCTGTCAATCGCGGCAGCCGGTTCGCCTGGCAGATTACACTCGGCGACGAGTTTCCGATTCTGACGCTCTCGTCTCAGGAGGCCGCTGGCACTCTCCTACCCGGTCGATGGGGCTTGGGTCTGTGGATACCCGTGTCGTTCCACGTGATTGAAGACTTCAAGGACACCTCCAACCCGATCGTGGACACGGATTACCGCTTCGGCTTCATGACGAAGTTTCAGGTCGGATTGACCGAGCGCCTGAGGCTCGGTGTCCGCTTCGTGCCATGGAACCACGAGAGCACGCATCTCGGCGACGAGTACACGATCCTGGCCATCCAGGATCCGACGTTCGAACGCGTGAACGTTAGCTACGAGTACTGGGATACGGGTTGTCTGTCGAGGGCGACGCGTTGCTGTCCGATGGCGACAATTGGACTGTTCGTCACGGTGGGCTGGCGCCGTGGAACGAGGACGGTTATTACTCCAACCATCTGCTGGGGAGCGATGACGCGACGCTCACGCCCTCGACCAAGAACTACGAACCCAGTTTCGGCCTCGATACCGGTTTCCGGAATGGCGGAGCCGCCAGCTGTACGTCTCGGCAGATGTGCGGAACAAGTTGATCTACAACTATCACCAGACACTGCAGAATCCCGAACAACGTCAATGGTCGTGGAACCTGCAGGTCGGGCGCGCGGTTCCGGCCGGAACGAGCGGCACACCGCTGAAGCAGTACTTCGTCCAGTTCTATCGTGGCGTGAATCCGTACGGCCAGCTTCGATCGCAGAAGGACTTCTGGTCCGTCGGCTTCGGCTGGGTGTTCGGGCTCTAAGGGAGTGGATGCGATGGCCCTGTCGGACTATGGTGGGCGGACGGTACTGGTCGGGTTCTTCTTCGAGAATCAGAAGGCCGGCACCGCGCAGCAACGGGAGAGGTTCTCGGACGAGTTGTTCGAAAAGTTCGACGCTCATATCGTCGCGGCCCTGGCAGCGGCCACACCGCCTGTCGAGCCCTCGGCCAGAGTGCGCGGCAGCATCGCGGTGATGGCGCAGAATGCCCCGGGCGGCAACAACGGAGTCAAGGCCCGGAACGCCGTTCGGGCGTACCTCGAATTTCGGGGCTTCTGATCCTCGCGTTATGTCGGGAAGAGGTCGCGATAAGTGACTTCGGAAGCCGACGATCGGTCAAGGTAAACCCTTCGGCGTGTATCGCGAGCTATCCGTCGCGTGCCCACCGCAAAGCCGCTGGTCAGTGGAACATCACCTAGCGTCCAAATGCGTCTGCCGTTGACTCGCGGGTTAGCCTGTGACCGGACGGCGGTGCGCGCGCCGCGGGCAAGCCGACCGCGCCGTGCGCGCACAGTCAGCGTGCCCGTTGGTGCGAGAGTTGACACCCGAACGATGCGGAGGTTTAGCCTGACGCGATGACACTGATGCTGCTCCTTGCACTCGTTCAGCAACCCACACATGACCCTCACGCCGAGGTGAATCGGCGTGGCGATGCGGTCATGGGCTTCTCGCATGAAAAGACGACGCATCATTTCAGGCTGCGGTCCGATGGCGGCGAGATCGAGGTCACCGCCAAGGACGCCGCCGATGCGGAAAGCACGGCGCAGATCCGCGGGCACCTCACGCACATCGCACAGATGTTCCGCGACGGCGACTTCACGGCGCCGATGCTGATTCACGCAAAGAACCCGCCGGGCTCAGATGTGATGACGCGCCTCAAGAACGAGATCTCCTATCGGCTCGAGTCGCTGCCGTCTGGCAGCCGCATCCGGATCACCACGGCACACGCCGCGGCGCTCGAGGCCGTGCACGCCTTCCTGCGCTTCCAAATCACCGATCATCGCACCGGCGATCCGCTTACGATCCAGAAAGAATGAGATCCGGAGAGCTGGCGAGGCAGGCGGGCGTGAGCGGCGACACGCTGCGTCACTACGAGAAAAGGGGGCTGCTCGCGGCTCCGCATCGGGCCGCGAACGGATATCGTGACTACCCGGACAGCGCCCTTCGCCGCGTGCGTCTGATCCAGCGCGCGCTCGACATGGGGTTCTCGCTCGACGATCTCGCCCGCGTCCTGCGCCAGCGCGACGCGGGAGGCGCGCCGTGCCGCGAAGTCCGCGCGATCGCCGCGGCGCGCCTGAAGGCGCTCGACGCCAGGATCCGGGAGCTCCGCGACCTGCGCCTCGAGCTGCAGTCGCTCGTCGAGGAATGGGACGTCGCGCCTGGCCGCGATTCCGCCCGGCGCACGCGCCGGTCTCCTGGACGCGCTTGCTCGAACCGGGCGCCGCGCGTCGGCTGGACGCCCCCTCTCACAAGGCAAGCGCACAACGGACGAATTATAGTGAGTCGATGCGCATCGGCGTGGACCTTGGGGGCACCAAAATCGAAGCTCTCGCGGTTGCGGACGACGGGCGCGAGCTGGCGCGGCACCGTGTGCAGACGCCTCGCGAGGACTACGAAGGCACGCTCCGGGCCATCGCGGACCTGGTAAACGTGATCGAGGCCGAGACGTCGATGCGAGGAACGATCGGCGTCGGCATTCCCGGCGCGCCGTCGCCGACGACGGGCCTCGTCAAGAACGCCAACTCGACGTGGCTGCTCGGCCGGCCGCTGGTCCACGACCTGGAGAAGCACGTTGGACGCCCCGTCCGCGCAGCCAACGACGCCAATTGCTTCGTGCTCTCCGAGGTCATCGATGGCGCGGCCGCCGGTGCCGAGGTCGTGTTCGGCGTCATCCTCGGCACCGGCGTCGGCGCGGGGATCGCCGTGCGAGGCCACGTGCTCACGGGCCCGAATGCGATTGCCGGCGAGTGGGGCCACAATCCGCTGCCCTGGCCCGAGGGGGACGAGCATCCGGGTCCGCGCTGCTACTGCGGCCACAACGGGTGCATCGAAGCACGCTTGTCCGGGCCGGCCCTGTCGGCCGACTACGAGCGCGCGACGGGCCGCACGCTGACGGCGCGCGAGATCGTCGCCCGCGCGGCATCCGGCGAGGAGGAAGCCGATGCCGCGCTGGCCCGGTACGAGAGCCGGCTCGCGCGGGCGTTGGCGGCGGTGATCAACATCCTCGACCCCGATGTGATCGTCCTTGGCGGCGGCATGTCGAACACGCCGCGTCTTTACGAGCGCGTGCCGCGCCTGTGGATCCCCTACGTCTTCGCGGCCGGGGCGGGAGCAGACGCGGTGAAGACCAGCCTGGTCATCGCGAAGCATGGCGCATCGAGCGGCGTCAGAGGTGCAGCCTGGTTGTGGCCCGGCCGATAATCGGTTCGTAGGTTCGTAGGTTCGTCAGTTCGTCAGTTCGTCTAGGTTCGTCGGTTCGTCGGTTCGTCAGTTCCGGCATGAGAACATCAGTCCAGGCGCGGCAGTGGCTGCCGGCATCCATCCTCGCCCTTCGCCAATATTCCGTTCGCACGTTCGCGTCCGACGCTCTGGCCGGTGTCACGGTCGGACTCGTCGCGTTGCCGCTGGCCATGGCGTTTGCGATCTCGTCGGGCATGACGCCGCAGGCGGGGATCTACTGCGCCGTCGTGACCGGCTTCATCATCTCCGCGCTCGGCGGCTCGCGCGTGCAGATCGGCGGCCCCACGGGCGCCTTCGTGGTGGTCGTCTCCGGCATCATCGCCGAGCACGGCGTCGACGGCCTGTTCATGTGCACCATGATGGCCGGGGTCCTGCTCGTCGTCATGGGGCTCACAGGCACTGGCACCGCCGTGCGATTCATCCCGCGGCCGGTCGTCATCGGCTTCACGAACGGCATTGCGCTCATCATCGCGAGCACCCAGATCAAGGATTTCTTCGGTCTCGCTCCCGACCACATGCCGGGGGAATTCCTCGGCCGCATGGAGGCGCTGCTTGGGAGCGCCGACACGCTGTCGATTCCAAACACCGCGGTTGCGGTGTCGGCCCTGGCCCTGATCCTGACCTGCGCGCGGCTGGTTCCGAGGATCCCCGGCTACATCGTGGCGCTGGCGGCCGCCACAGCCGCCGTGGCGGTGTTCGGAATCCCCGTCGATACGATCGGAACGCGCTTCGGCGGCATCCCTGCCGGCCTCCCCGAGTTCGCGCTGCCGCAGTTCAGGCCCGACCTCATTCTCACGCTGCTGTCGCCGACGCTGACGGTGGCGATGCTCGGCGCGATCGAATCGCTGATGTCGGCGGTCGTGGCCGATCGCATGAGCGGCGACCAGCACAATTCCAACGTGGAGCTCTTCGCCCAGGGCATTGCGAACATCGTCTCGCCGATGGTGGGCGGGCTTCCGGCCACCGGCGCGATCGCGCGCACCGCGACGAACATTCGATCGGGCGCGAAGACGCCCGTCGCCGGCATGCTGCATGCGGCGACGCTGCTCTTCGTTCTGCTGTTCGCCGCCGGGTGGGCGAGCTACATCCCGATGGCCGTCCTCGCCGCGATCCTCGTGGTCGTCGCCTGGAACATGGGCGAATGGCACGAGATCCCCGAGCTGATGAAGCAAGGCTGGACCGACCGCCTCGTCTGGGGAGTGACATTCGCCCTGACGGTGCTTGCCGATCTCACGGTCGCGGTCGAAGCCGGCATGATTCTGGCGGCCCTCCTGTTCATCAGGCGCGTCGCCGCGACCACCACCGTGTCACGCGTGACGGACGACTACATCGAGTACGGGCGGCTCCACATCCTGCAGGACAAGCGGATCCCGGACTACGTGACGATCTACCGCATCCATGGGCCGTTCCTGTTCGGCGCGACGGACAAGCTGACGCGGTTGATTTCGCACATCCCGGAGATGGCGCCCGTCGTCGTGCTGCGCCTGCGGAACATGACGGCGATCGATGCAACGGGGCTGCGGGCGATACAGGACTTCGCCGACAAGCTCCGCGAGTCGGGCAAGACGCTGCTTCTCTGCGGAGCGCCGTCCCAGCCCGCCAACCTGATGCACCAGGCGGAGTTCCACCGCCACGTGGGGGACCGCAACATCCTGCCGAACGTGCAGGCGGCGCTCGATCGCGCGCAGGAGATTATCGAGGTGCGGTCGTCGCCGTCTCCCGTCGCGGGATGACGCCGGAATCGACGATGACGCCGCGCCGCGAGATGGTCTCGAAGAACATCCGGTCGCCTTCGATCTCGACGAGCGTGAACGAGTTGTCCGTATCGAAGCCCTTCGCCGTCATCGCCGAGTTGTCGCGGATGTTGCCGCGGCGCAGCTTCGCGGCGCCGCCCTGGTGAAGTAGTAGATCCCCTGCTGCGGCTTCAGCCGTTCGTAGAAATGCTCGTGGCCGGCAAAGACCACGTCGACGCCGTTCTTCAGGAAGAGCGGTTCGACGAGTGCACGCAGGTCCACTTCCGATCCGTGCCGTTCACCCGATGAGTAGATCGGGTGATGGAAGTACGCGATCTTCCATTTCTTGTTGTTGCCCTCGAGCTCCTTCTGGAGCCACTCCACCTGCGGCGGCGGCATGTACGTGCTGTCGAGGACGAAGAAGTCGACGTCGCCCTTCTCGAACATGTAATACCGCTTGCCGTCCATGTTGAACGGCTTGTAGAAGCGCTGCGCAGGCTCGTCATGGTTCCCGAGCGCCGCATAGAACTTGACGCCCGCGTCGAGCAGCTGCTTGTACGGCTTCTCGAACTTGTTGGCGTAGTCGCTCGGGTTCTCGCTGCCGTACAGGTTGTCGCCGAGCATGATCGCGAACTCGAACTTGAACCGCGCGTAGGCCTGGACCATCTGCTCGGCCAGCTGGTACTGCGCGTTCCCTCCGGTTCCTGAGTCCCCGATCACGAGGAACTTCACCGAATCCTTGGCGTTCGGGAGTACGCCGGCCGGCACAGCCGCTGCTGGCGGCGAGCTGGCGGGCGCGGTCTGCTGCGTCTGCACCGCTCGAGCGGGCGCGCAGGCCATCGAGGCGATGGCAACGAAGGCGACGAGCGATCGAGCGATCATGTCTGATACGCGCACCATCAGCGTGGGACCACGTTCTGGACATAGTCGACCACAATCTCGACGTCGCCGTCGAGAATCACGAGGTGACGTCCAAAGAATCGGTATTGAAGATTGTCAGGCAGGGGTGGCAGGTTCTGAAGGAGCAGCGGCGGCACCGTTGCAAGCGCCGCGTTTTCCGGGTAGTTCTTGTTGATACCGGGCAGCGGGCCCGTCGGCACTTCCTCGAGCGTCGCGCGCTGCGTGGCGGGTTGACGGCCGCGGAAGTCCGCGACCACGGTCTCGCGAATCTGTCGTCGCACCGGCTGAGGAATCAGATCGCCCGGCTTCGCGCGGGCACGCGCCTTCCGGAGCGCCGCGGCGAGCGCGTCCTGACGCGCTTGAAGCTCGCTCGCGCTTGCGGTCGTCCCGATCGGCTCCAGCTGCTTGGCAAGCTTGGCGCGCAGCGCCACATAGGCTTTGACCCGTTGTGAGAATTCGGTTAGGGCCGCCGCCTGGGGGTTCACCGCTGCGGCCTGCACGGTCACAGCCACCAACGCGAGCGCGGCAAGCATCGTGGTCATCAGATGGTCCCCTCTTTGCTCAGACTCGGCTGGCGGACTGAAGTGTTCAAGAGCCGTGCCCCTTACGGCCGAGCTTTCGAGGATAGCGTGTGGATTTGATCGTACAGCCAGATGACGGCCTCGAGCCGATTCTCAACGCAATCAAGCGAGCGTCGCGGTCTCTCGATCTCATCATCTTCAGGTTCGACCTGAAGGCGGTCGAGAAGGCAATCGAGGCGGCGGTCGGGCGGGGGGTCGTCGTCCGGGCACTCATTGCCCACACAAACTCCGGAGGGGAGAAACGGCTGAGGCAGCTCGAGCAGCGCATGCTCGACGCCGGCGTGACCGTTACGCGAACCGCTGACGACCTCGTGCGTTACCACGGGAAGATGATGATCGTCGACCGCGCCCGGCTTCACGTCTACGGCTTCAACTACACGGCGATCGACTTGAAGAGCCGCAGCTTCGGCCTCGTGTGCGGCGATCGGCGCACCGTGCAAGAAGCCATGCGGCTCTTCGAGGCCGACGCGGCGAAGCAGGAGTTCGAACCGGGGCTCGACTCGCTGGTGGTCAGCCCCGAGAACGCGCGCGAACAACTGGCGACTTTCATCAAGCGGGCGAAAAAGCAGCTGTTCATCTGGGATCCGAAGGTGAGCGATCCTCAGATGATTCGCCTCCTGCAGCAGCGTGCGAAGGCAGGCGTGGACGTGCGCCTGATCGGCAAGCTGTCGAAGAGGGGAGACGAGGCCGTCAAGGTCGCGAAGTTCGCTGGGAAGCGATTGCACACACGCGCCATGATTCGCGACGGCGACCGGGCGTTCGTGGGCAGCCAGAGTCTTCGCGGGCTGGAGCTGGACAGCCGGCGGGAGGTGGGGCTGCTGACGAAAGACGCAAAGGTCGTCAAGAAGCTGCTGGATAACTTCGAAGCCGACTGGGCGAAAACCGAGACAGGCGCCAAACTGCTCAAAGAACAGAAGAAGGAGCAGAAGCAGGCGAGCGAAGAGCCGGAGCTCGCCGCGGCCGCGTCACGTTAAATCGAGTATTCGCCGGTCTGCGGCTTCCGCCAGTAGTCCATGAAGGACACCCGGTGGACACAACCGATCGTGCACATCGGCGCGCACGATTTCGGCGCGTTGAACTCGCGGCGGATGTCGCTCGCGCCGTACTTCGTCAGGGGAGTGCCCGGCATGCCGCGCTGCTGCGAGCAGTAGTGGACGAGCCCGTTTTCGCAGACGTACAGATATCGCGCCCCCGCGCGGCAGCGCCACTCGTTGGGCTTCCCTTCGACGAGATTCGATTGGAAGTCGCGGATGCCTGAGTAGATGTTGGCGAGCACGTTCGAGGCGCGGCTGATCTGGCCCGACACGTCGTCGTACACGGAGCGCTCGGCGGGTCCGAGCGGCTTCAGCTGGCCGAGACCGTCGTGGATGATGCCGATCGAGGTCGTGAACCCGAGCTCACGGGCGCGGCGGTTGATCGTGCGCGCGTCCTCAGGATTCTTGATCCCGCCGCCAAGCACCGAGTTGATGTTGACCTGAAACGCGGCATGGGCGGCGAGCAGCTGCAGCTTGGCGTCGAGTACCTTGAGGCTTTTCTTCGACACTTCGTCCGGGATCACGTTGTCGATGCTGATCTGCAGGTAGTCGAGGCCCGCTGCGTTCAGGCGCTTGATGCGCTCCTCGACGAGAAAGTAGCCGTTGGTGATGAGACCGGCCATCATCCCGTGGCTGCGGATGCGCCGGATCAAATCGTCGAGCTGCGGATGAAGCATCGGCTCGCCGCCGCTGAAGGCGACCACCGACGCGCCGAGGGCCGCCAGCCTGTCGATGCGCTCGCACATCGCGTCGTACGGCACCGGCGGCGACACCTTGTCGTACTCGTTGCAGTATCCGCAATCGATGTTGCAACGCCTGATGGGGACGACGTGGACGAGCAGCGGATGCTGCGTGTGGAGCAGCCCACGCACGAACTTCCGTGCCGCGCGCACGGTCCGCCAGGCCGTGGTGACCTTCGACCGCATCACCCTCCCACGCCGTTGTGCCGGAACCTCTCGACGGCATTTCCGATCCGGACCGAGCCGTAGAAGATCTGACCCACCGGAATGAATCCCCAGAGGCGGTGGCGGCCCACAGCCTCCAGCCCCGCCGACGCGATGCAGCCGCAGTTGTTGCAGTCGGGGTTCCCGCCGAACTGGCAGGGCGTGATCCGCTTCGCCAGGTCCGACGCAAAGCACTCGGTGGTTTGCGCGAAGATGCACTCCTCGGGCGATTTCGGCGGCGTGCCATAGACGTTCAGCATGCCGTCCAGCATCAGCAGCTTCGAGTAACGCGTGCGAATGACCCTCAGCTCGGAGAGCACACGCTGCCTGTCCGCGCGAGTCAGTCGCTCGGCCGAGATTTCGCCTTTCTGAGGTGTATAGAGGCTGACCCAGATGTCCCGCGTATTCGGGTTCGCCTGCCAGATGCGGATGAACTCCTCGATGTATCCGTCACGTCGAACCTGCTGGCGCGTCACGGTGCAGTGCACCGTGATCTGGTGACCCTCGATGTGCTTGAGAATCCGATCGTAGGTCGCCGGCGTGCGGCGCTCGTCGTGTTCCGGCTGCAGGCCGTCGATCGACACGACGATCTGCAGGCGCCGCAATGCGGCCCACTCCTTGGGAATGGGACGCACGGCGCTCGTCACGAGCTGGGTGTGAATGCCGCGGCCGGCGAGCTCGGGCAGAATCTGTCCGAGCTCGCGATAGCGGACGAGCGGTTCGCCGCCGACGATTGAGACATGTAGCGGATTGTGTTGCTCGACGAGCGCGATGAAGCGTGAGACGAGCTCATCGCCCTTGTAGTCGCTCAAGCCGCGCAGTGTGACGCCACCGCCCAGGTGGTCGTCGCCGTAGGCGTAGCACCCCGGGCATTTAAGGGGGCACTCTTTGGTAATTTCGATCGAGATGTTCGGTCGATAGCCGGAGAGGATCCGCCCCCACGCGCGGACCACCTCGCGGGCAGCAAGGCTGTTTGCGCTCATTTCACCGCCGTAAACATGATCTCCACCAGGCCGTCCGGGGCCACGAGCCCGGTCTGGACTGTTGCGCGCGCCGGAAAATCCTTGGTGAAGATCGTGCGATATCCCGTGTTCATCGCACCGAAGTTCTGGACATTCGTGATGTAGACGACGCCATCGACCACGTGGCTCCAGTCGAATCCCGCAGCCTTCAAGGTGCGGGCCGCGCGCGCGAGCGTTTCCTTCGTCTGCGCCGTGGCGTCACCTTTATTGTCGGCCGTGTTGCCGAGCAGTCCCGATAGGTACAGCCTGTTGCCGATCTTGATCGCGCTGCTCAGGTTTGGATTCGGTTTGCCGGGTGTCCCGTCCGCGGCCGGGGTCGTGATCGCCTCGCGCGGTCCCTTCACCGCGACCATCGTCGTCTCGAACAGATATTGCGGTCCGGCGAGCGGCGCCACGACCGTTGCGCGCGCGGGCGGATCCTTGGGGAAGTATCCCTGGTACAGCTTGTTCATGTCCTGGAAGTACTTCGGCGTCGGTGATGTAGTTGCGGACGGTCACGACGTCGGCGTACGAGTAGCCCGCCGCCTTCAGGATCTCTCCGGCATTGTCCATGGCCGTCTTCACCTGGGTGGCGATGTCGCCTTCGACCACCTGGTTGTCCCGGCCGTTGCGTGAGACCAGGCCCGCGAGAAAGAGCGAGTTGCCCGATTTGATGCCGTAGCTGTACGGATTCGGTGACTTCACCCAGTCGGATGGGTGGACGACAACCCGCTCGCCGCCGCTCGGAATGCCGACGGCGGACATCTCGACGAGTCCTGACGGAATCACCAGGTCCGCGACAATCGTGGTGCGGGCCGGCGGGTTCTCCTTGAAGAACGTTCGGTAGACCTCGTTCATTGCGGCGAAGTCGCCCTGGTTCTTGAGGTAGACATTGATCGACGCCGCGTTCTGCAGCGTGGAGCCGGCGGCTTTCAGCGTGCGATCGAGATCCTCGAGGCACCATTTGGTCTGCGCCCTGATGTCGCCGCCGTCCTGCGACATGGTTCCTGCCACGTAGATGAGGCCGTCGGCCTTCACCGCGGGGCTGAACGGCAGATTCAGATTCGATGCTGATCCCACTGTGATGACCTGCTTCGTTTGCGCGCCGAGCATGGATGCGCCGGCGCAAACCAGCACTGCAGCGATGAGATGTCGCACGAGCATCCCTCCGGAGATGAGCTCCCTGAGCAAAATCCGATCATACTAACTTTCCGCGACACGTTTGCTATCCTTTCTCCGCATGGTCGTGCGTGTCCCAGGGTCTCCACGGATCATCCGCCGAAAATCGAAGCTGCACGGGCACGGCGTATTCGCCGTCGAGCCGATCAACAAGAACAAGCGGATTATCGACTACGACGGCGAGCTCATCGATCACAAGGAAAGCCTCGAGCGCGAAACGAAGTATCTGGAGCACGGCTGCATCTGGTGTTTCACGGTGAATCGGCGGTGGGTGCGCGACGCCAACGTTGGCGGCAACCTGGCGCGATTCATCAACCATTCGTGCCGGCCGAACTGCTACAGCCAGGTCCAGGGACGGACCATCTGGATCCGCGCGGCGCGGAACATCGACGCGGGGGAAGAGCTGACGTACAGACTACCACACCGACGGCGAGAACACCATCCAGTGCCGCTGCCGGCCGGGCTGCCGGCGGATGCTCTGATGGCGCGGCGGGAGCATGTGTTCTACCTCCATGGGTTTGCGTCCGGCGCCGCGTCGACGAAGGCGCGGTGGCTTGCCGAGCGGTTCGCGCCGCATGGTGTGGAGCTGCTCTGTCCGGACTTCAACCTGCCCGACTTCTCGACGCTCACCGTCTCGCGAATGATTGCCGACGTCGAGCGCTGGCTCGACGCGCTGCCCGACGAGCGCGTGGCGGCATTCGGCTCGAGCCTCGGCGCGCTCGTGGCATACCATGCGGCCGCGACGAACCGGCGGATCGATCGGTCGATCCTGCTCGCGCCCGCGCTCGACATCGCCCCGAGCCTGCGGCGTGGGCTGGGCGAGGCGCGCGTCGAGGCCTGGGAGCGCGAGGGCTCGATGGAGGTCTTTCACTATGCCTACGACGAGCCTCGGCACGTGAACTACACGCTGTTCGAAGACTGCGCGCAATACGACCCGTTCGCCACGCCGCTCCACATTCCCATCCAGATCTTCCAGGGCCGCCGCGACGAATCCGTTGACCCTGAGATGGTCGAGCGGTTTGCGGGCCCGCGGCGGAACGTGGAGCTGCACATGCTCGACGACGACCATCAGCTCGTCTCGAGCCTCCCATACATCTGGGAGCACAGCGCGCGCTTTCTGGGGCTTCCGCTGTGAGGGAACCACGAAAGACACGAAACACACGAAACGGGAAGGCGACGTGCCGAATGCCGCTATTCGTGTTTTTCGTGTGTTTCCTAATTCCAAGCGTGCAGGGCAGGCAAGACGCATCGGAAGCGGATCTCGAACGAGCCAGCGCAGGGCGCACGGTGCGTGTCCGCATCGTCACGAGCGAGAAGGCGGACGTCGTCGTGCTGCCGGCGGAGGTCTACGTGGCGCGCGTGCTCGCGGCAGAAGGGGAGCCGCGCGCCGGCGCGGCCGCGCAGGAAGCGCTCGCGATCGCGATCCGCACGTTCGCCGTCACGAATGTCGGCCGCCACCGGCGCGACGGGTTCGATCTCTGCGACAAGACCCATTGTCAGGTGCTGCGGCCGTCGACGCCCGCATCACGGCTGGCCGCGCTCACGACTGCCTCGCAGCTGCTGACGCTCGAGGGCCGGCCCGTCGCGGTCTTCTATTCGGCGTCATGCGGTGGCCGCTCCGAGGCGCCGTCACAGGTGTGGCCCGGCGCCATCGACGTGCCGTACCTCAGAGCGGCGGAGGACGCCGTGCATGCCGCGGAAGAGACCTGGGTGGTGGCTATGCCCATGACGCGGGTGGAGCAGGCGCTTCGTCGCGCGGGGTTCGAGGGCAGGGCGTTGCGCGATCTGGATGTCCGGCAGCGCAGCAGCTCCGGCCGCGTGACGCTGATCCGGCTCGAGGGGCTTCGGCCGAACGAGATCACCGGCGAGGATTTTCGAGCGGCGATCGGCGCACGCGAGCTCCGAAGCACGCAGTTTGCGGTCGAGAGGGACGGCGAAACGTTCCGGTTCACCGGCCGCGGCTACGGTCATGGGGTCGGCATGTGTGTGATTGGGGCCGGCCGGCGCGCGGCGCGCGGGGAGAGCGCCGCGCAGATTCTGCAGCAGGTACTATCCGGGGCTCCAGGTTCAGCCCGTCATGTCGTCGGCAGCTGGTCTCGTTGCGGAGCCCGTCCGGGAACACGAGCCGATCGCGGCGCCGGTCAGCCGGGATCAGCGCCCGGATCGCCTCGTTCAGCGCGCGCGCGCCGACTTGTCGGCGACCCTCGCGATTGCGTCAGCGCCGCAGATCCGCGTCGAGCCGTACGAATCGGTTGAGGCATTCCGGAATGCAACCGGCCGGTCCTGGTGGGTGAGCTTCGCCGTCACCGGATCGGTCATCGAGCTTGCGCCGCCGCTGCTTGCCGCCGATGAAGGCGAGTTCGAGATCGTGGTGCGACGCGCCGTAGCCGAGGTGCTCGTGTCGGAACCGCTGGCCGACCGTCCCGCGTGGGTGCGCGTCGGCGCGGCTCGCTACTACGCCGCCGCGTCACCCCGCTCCGAGCCGCCCCGCCGGGTGAAATGCCCCGCGGACGCCGAGCTCCTGATGCCGGTATCGGCGCCGGCGCACCGCGACGCGGAGCTCCGCGCCGAAGCGTGCTTCGCCCGCGGCCTTGCGAAGGCACGAAGCTGGAGGGACGTCAAGTAGCAACCGGAACCTGGAACAGTGAGTGGCAGCTACGCCGCTCGGAGCTGCTTGGGATGGCTGCTGCGCCAGAGCACCACGCCGGATGCGATGGTCCCGATGACGGCGACGACGATGAAGACGGCGACAATGGTCTGAAATACTTCGGACCTCAACATCGCAAGCACGCCTCGCCCGTACATGCGCGCAAACACGGCTTCGGCTCCGAAGCGGAGCATGCGCACGATGCCGAAGGTGAGGAAGAAGCGGCTTCGGTTCATGTCGAGAGCGCCGCACGTGAGAATGAACGGGGTCAGCGGGAATGGAGGCGGCAACAGTGCCGGAACGGCCAGCGCGATGGCTCCGGCATCGCTGATCTTGCACTTCAGACGCTCGAGCCGCCTGGCCGAGACCAGCCGCTCGATGCCGAGCTCGCCGGCCTTGCGTCCGACCCAGAAGGTAACAGCGGCTCCCGTGAGAGATCCCGCGGTCGCGAGGAGCGGATACAGCCAGAACAAATCTCCGTCACGCGCCGACAGAAAGATCACGAGCGCGTCGATGCCGAACGGCAGGAAGAACAGCATCGACGTGTCGAGCGCGGCCATGAGGAACGCGCCCCACCAGGTCAGGAAGAAACCGAAGATCGATCGGAAGAACACGCTACCAGCAGATGCCGTCGTACTTCGCGCGGAGCCTGCTGAAATCCAGCGGCAGCCGAACGAGATCGATGATCAGCTGATCGCTGCGGCAGCTCATGACCGCCTCCGAGAACTCGGGGGCGCCGTTTCCGATCACGATCACGTCAGACGCGTTGATGACATCGTCGATCGAGCTGCACAAGTGGCGTGAGAGGTGCGGGATCTGCTCCTCGATGTACTGCTTGTTCGCACCCACCAGGCGGGCCAGTGACACGTTGCGATCGAAGATGCGGAGCTCGCAGCCCTTGCCGAGAAGCGCCTCGGCGAGGATCACCAGCGGCGACTCGCGGAGGTCGTCCGTGCCCGCCTTGAAGCTGAAGCCCAGAAGGCCGATTTTCTTTCGCCCGGTCTCGAGGATCCGGTCGAGCGCAAGCTCCACCTGAAGGCGGTTGCTGCCGAGCACCGAGTTGATGAGCGGCATCTCGAGATCGACTTCCTTGGCCCGATACTGCAGGGCGCGGATGTCCTTTGGCAGGCACGAGCCGCCGAACGCGAAGCCGGGCTTCAGATAGTAGGAGGAGAGATTGAGCTTCCCATCCTGGCAGAAGATGTCCATGACCTCGTGGCTGTCCACGCCGACGCGCTTGCACAGGTTGCCGATCTCGTTGGCGAATACGACCTTCACCGCGTGCCACGCGTTGCTCGTGTACTTCATCGTCTCCGCCACGCGGATGCTGGTCGAGAACAGCGGCGCGTCGATGCCGTCGTAGAGTGCCTTCGTCGGCACGGCATCCGCCGCGTGGTTGTGGCCGACCAGCGTGAGCGGCGGCTGCCGGAAGTCCTTGAGGGCGGTCCCCTCGCGCAAGAACTCTGGATTCACTGCAACGCCGAACCCCTCGCCGTACTTCTTTCCCGAGTGCTGTTCCAGCGTCGGAATCACGGTGTCGTGGGTCGTGCCGGGCAACACCGTGCTGCGGACGACCACGACGTGATACGGCTCCTTGTGCCGAAGAGCCTCGCCGATCTGCGCGCAGACGCGTTCGAGGTGGCCGAGGTCGAGGCTTCCGTTCTTGCGGCTCGGCGTACCCACGCACACGAGCGACAGGTCCGTGCCCTGCACCGCCTCGCCGGTGTCGCTGGTGGCGCGAAGGCGCCGATCGTCGGTGCCCTCTTTCAGCAGCGCATCGAGACCCGGCTCCACGATCGGGCTCCGTCCCGCGTTGATTGCCGCGACCTTGTCCGGGTTGACGTCGACGCCGATGACCTCGTGTCCGTCGGCGGCGAACGACGCGGCGGAGACGCTGCCGACGTAGCCGAGACCGAATACTGAAACCTTCACGTGGGATATCTCCTTAGCCTGTCGGGGCGACGATGCTCGCCGGATCGACGACGTCCGCGGGAACAGGCATGCGCCGCCCGGGGGATGGGAGCGTCTGCACGCCGTCGCCGTCGATGAACGTTCGGAACCACAGTTCGAGGTTGAGCAGCGCCCAGATTGCATCGCCGCCCGCGCGCTGTCCGGCGCGATGCGCCTCGACCAGCCGGGCGAGCGCCGCCGGCCGGGTGAGCCCGCGCTCCCGCGTGCGACGGTCGAGCAGCACGTCGGCGGCGACCTGCCCCCACGGACCCTGCACCCAGGCCGCGAACGGAACGGGGAAGCCCATCTTGGGCCGATTGAGAATCGACTCCGGCAGCAGGCCGCGCACCGCCTCCCGCAGGATGCGCTTGGTCATAAAGCCATTCAGCTTCAAGCGCGCGGGAAGGCGCGCAGCGAACTCCACGAGCACATGGTCGAGGAACGGGACGCGGCTCTCGATTGAAGTGGACATGCTCATCTGGTCCTGCTTCATCAGGAGCTCGACGAGATATGTCTTCACGTCCGTGTAGAGGAGCCGGTTCAGCACGCCATCCGCGGCGCTTGCGCCGAGCGGAGTCGACGGGCGGCCGTAGTACTCGAGCGAGGAAAGATACGGGTCACCGTTCAGCACGGACGGATCGAGGAGCTCGCGCTGGAGACGCAGCGGCATGCCCGCGAAGTTGTCGAAGAACATCGCCGCGGGATCGCGCGGGAGCGCGAGGAACGAGCGCTGCGCGTACCGGCCCAGACGGCTCGGCAGCCGGGGCACCAGCGAGGCGACCATGGCCCGGGCCGGCGCCGGCAGCATCCGCTCGTAGAGCCCTCCCGCCTTCCAGTTCAGGAGCGAGCGCGGGTACTTCCCGTAGCCGGCCAGCAGCTCGTCGCTCCCTTCACCCGTCAGCACGACCTTGACGTGGTCGCGTGCAAGCGCCGACACGAAGTGCAGCGGTACGCTCGAGGGATGCGCGATCGGCTCGTCCTCGTGCCAGACGAGCCGCGGAAGCGCCCCGAAGAAATCCTTGTCGTCGATGACGATCTCGTACGCTTCGGCGCCGATCGCCTGCGCCACCTCGCGCGCGTAGGTCAGCTCGCTGTACGCACGCTCCGCAAACGCCACCGAGAACGTCCGGACGGGGCGATCGATTTCGCCGGCCATCAACGCGGCAACGGCGCTGCTGTCGATCCCGCCCGAGAGGAACATCCCGAGCGGCACATCGGCCATCAGGCGCAGGCGCACCGATTCGTGGAGAAGACCGCGAAAGCGTTCGATCAGCTCCGCCTCCGGCAGCCGCTCGAGCTCCGGGTCGGCGCCATCCAGCGGAAGATCCCAGGTACTGCGACACCTGCACGCGGCCGTTCTCGAAGACCAGACGATGGCCAGGGAGGAGCTTCTGAATCCCGACGAAGAGCGTCTCGGCACTCGACGTGTACCGCGTCGCCAGCACTTCCGAAATGACGCGGTGATTGGCAACGGCCTGAATCAGCCCGCTTTCGAGTATCGACTTGATTTCGGAGGCGAACAGCAGCCGGTTTCCGGCGACGGCCCAGTACAGCGGCTTCACGCCGAGCCGATCGCGGGCGAGCAGCAGCCGCCGCCGTGGCGCGTCCCAGAGCGCAAACGCAAACATGCCGCGGAACCGGTGCACGCAGTCGTCACCCCACTCCTCGTAGGCATGCACGATCGTCTCGGTGTCCGACCGGGTCCGATAGCGGTGCCCCGCGGCTTCGAGCACCGGCCTCACGGAAGCGTGGTTGTAGATCTCGCCGTTGTACGTGATCCAGATGCTGCCGTCCTCGTTCGACAGCGGCTGATGCCCGCCGGCAAGGTCCACGATGCTGAGGCGGCGATGGGCCAGCGCGGCCTGATCGTCAGTGTGCAGGCCGGCGCCGTCCGGGCCGCGATACGCGATGATGTCGCGCATCATCACGGCGCGCCTATGCTCGTCCTCCTGCAGGCGGTCGGCCGCGACGATCCCCGCGATCCCGCACATCAGGCTGCCCTCACGAGAACGGCGTTTCCGGCGGGGTGCGCCGCCGCGTCGCCGTCGATGAATTCACGGACCCAGAACTCCAGCATCAGGAGCGACCACAGCCGGCGCCCGTGATCGCGGTCACCGCACCGATGCTCGGTCCACAAGGCCTGGAGCGCCAGACGGCTGATGATGCCGCGCGTGTCGAATCGTTCCCCGAGCAACACATGCGGCACGAGGGACTGGACCGTCCTGGAAAGCCACCTCGGATCCGGACGGGCCTGGCGCGGGGGCGGGAGCAGCGACGCCGGGAGACGCCGCGCGACAACCTGGCGAAGCGCGGCGTCCGGCGTCGCAGCGAGGTCGCGATTCGCGAACGGGTGACGGAGCCGCAGGCCTGCCGCGGATGCGGTCCGATCCGCCACCGCGAAGAGATGCTCGGCGAACGCGTCACAGGCATCATGCGCGCGGCCCGCGATTGGCTGGCCGTCGAGCACCTGCGCGGCGAAGCGGCGCGTGTAGAGTCGACGGCGCAACGTCTCGTCGAAGAGCGGCCCGGCGTGCTCGCGTCCGCAGCTGGCCGCGGCGCCATGACCTGTGAGAGCGGCGTGCGTATACCGTCGCGCGGCCGCGAACACCGCGTACTGGGACACGACTGCCGGATCCGCGGCCGGCTCGTCGAAGTGGCAGGCCAGCTGCCGCACGATCTCGACGGGATCGGGGGCGGCAACGTCGATCGCGCAGCGCAGCCCGAGGTGCGCCGCAGTGCGGAAGACCCGATCCAGATCCGACGGGTCCTGCTCGACGCCGATCGTCACGGCGGTGTCGCCGCGCGGCAACATCACGGCGAGGGCCGTCGACGCCGTGCCCCCCGAGATCAGCGCACAGTTCTTCGAGCCGTCGCGTGACGCCGCAACTGACGCGTGCATCGACGCTTCGAGCCTGTCGACCGCCTCGCGCAACGTCGCGTGGCCGTGCGCGCTGTCCGACACGTCCCAGTAGCGCCGCGTGGTGAGCCTTCGGCCTTCGACGACGAGCATGTGCGCGGGCTCGAGCTTGCTGATGCGCCGATAGATGCTGAAGGGTGCCGGCACGTATCCGAGCGCGAGGTAGGCGTCAATGGCTTCCGCGTGCCATTCACGCCCCACGGATGGATCCTGCAGGAGCGGGGTCGTCTCCGAGCCGAAGACGATGCCGCGGTCGTGGATTGCGAAGCAGAGCGGCCGCACGCCGAATGGATCCCGGGCCAGTACCGAGGCGACGAGTCACCTCGTCCCAGATGGCGAGCGCGAACGCGCCCGCGAAGCGTTCCACGCACGCGTCGCCCCATTCCTGGTAGGCGTGCGCGATGACCTCGGCGTCGGTGAAGCCTCGGAAGACATGGCCGCGGTCTTCGAGCAGGCACCGGAGCGATGCCGCGTTGGACAAGTCGGAGTCCGCTACCGCTCGTACGGTTCCCGTCTCGTTTTGTGCGGCGTGCGGGTCGGGGCCGGCCGTGTCACCGCAGGACGCGAGGGCGATGCCGGGGCCGACGTAGGTCGCGCGCCGCCAGAGCGCGACGCCGCCGCCTCGATGCGCGACCGCGTCGATCATCCGCTGCACCGTGGCGTGCGAGATCGCAACGTGTCGATCGAAGCTCAGTTTCCCGATGATGCCGCCCACGTCAGCGCCTCCGGCGCCACCCGCGCCGCCAGCTCGTCGAAGTAGAGCTGCTGGAACTCCCGCACCATGCGATCGAACGAGAACCGCGACGCCGCGCTCTGTCGCGCCGCGTCCGCCAGCCGCGCCGCAGTCTGCGGCCGCTTCATCAGGCGCGCGATCCCCGCCGCCAGCGCACGGTCGTCGCCAGGAGGCACGAGGATGCCGCTGCGCTCGTGCTCGATGGCTTCCGGGATGCCGCCGACGTGTGTGGCCACGATGGGCACGCCGGCTGCCATGGCTTCGAGCAGCGCGTTCGGCGATGCCTCCATGAGCGAGGGCAGCGCAAAGACGTCGCTGCTGCGCAACAACTCCGGAACGTCGCTCCGATACCCGAGGAAGTCGACGTGCGACGAGATCCGAAGGGCCACAGCCTGGCGCTGGAGATCGCGGCGCCGCGGGCCGTCACCGATGATTCGAAACCGGATGCCAGGCACCCGGCGGACCAGGCGCGCGGCCGCCCTGAGCAGCACGTCGTGGCCTTTGCCGGGGCGGAGATTCGCGACGGTTGTCACGACCCGCGGCCCCCTCGGCGAGGCCCGATGTTTTCGCGCCGCGAAGCGGTCGACGTCGAGGCCGTTGGAAATCGTGACGACCTTCGCGGGATGCACGCCCTCTTCGATCAGCCGCTCGGCCGCGGCCGAGGAGTTGGCGATCACCCGGTGCGCGAGCTGATAGGAGAGGCGCTGAAGCAGCATCTGTCCCGGCGACCGGTCCGGGATCGTCACGTCGCGCCGGCTGCCGACGCGGATCGGCACGCGTGCGATCGTCGCGGCCGGAAGCGCGAAGACGTTCGAGTAGAAATCACAGGCGTGGACGACGCGCACCTGCCGGTCCTGGCACCAGCGGACGAACCGGCGCAGCTGGCGAACGGTGTCGAACGACTTCAGCGAGCGCAGCGGAAACTCCGTCGGGTTGATAGAAGCGGCTTCGAGGCGCGCGCGGAGAACCCCGCGACTCGAAAGGCAGGCGACATGTACGTCGAACAGGCGTCGATCCAGGCGACAGATGAGCTCGGTCATCTGGTGCTCGGTCCCGCCCGCATTGAAGCTGTTCAGGACGAGCGCAATGGGGACGGGGAGCCTCTGCCGCACGGCCGCCAGTTGAGCAAGCGAAGTGCCAGCAGATTTGCCCTAATTTGCCGATTCCCTTCGCTCGGACGTGAGTAAACGCGCGTCGATGGAATGCGAACGGGCGTAGATGGGAACCCGATTACTCACGCCGCGACCGCGTGATCGATGTACTGACGATGCCAGAGCTCGAATACGAGCAGCATCCACAGCTTCGTCGTGTGATCCCGGCGCCCGGACAGATGCTCGGCGACCACCCGATCCACGAAGGCTGAGTTGAAGTAGCCGCGCTGGCGCGTGAGAGGCGCGCCGAGAATGTCGCCAAACGCGTCACGCAGCGCGCCGCGGAACCATTGCCCGACGGGCACGGCAAAGCCCTGCTTGGGCCGGTCGAGAATCTCGCGCGGCACGAGCGTAAAGGCGAGCTCTTTCAGCAGGTGCTTGAGCCGGCCGCCCGGCATCTTGACCGCGGCCGGCAGCGACGCCGCGAACTCGATGACGAGGTGATCCAGGAGCGGCACGCGGGACTCGATCGAGTGGGCCATGCTCATGCGATCGACTTTCACCAGGCAATCCTCGGGCAGATACGTCTCGAAGTCGAACGCCATCAGCTGCGCTTCAAGGGGCAACCCACGGAAACGCTGGAATGGTGCGCTGAAGTGCCGCTCGGCGTTCCAGTCGCCGATCTCCGCGCGAAGCATCGGCGACAAGAGCGCCCGCCGCTCATCCGCATGGTAGAAGGTCATCGAATCGACGTACCGGCCCTCGGGATCGCGCGCGACGTGACGAAGGAAGTTCTTTCCGCGCGCGCCGTGGGGCAATGCACGCCAGGTGGCCGCGGCAATGGCGCGACCCACACCCGGCGCGAGGCGATCGAACGACTCGACGCGCGGGTGCGGCAGGTACCGCGTGTATCCGCCGAAGAGCTCGTCGCCGCCATCGCCCGAGAGCACGACCGTGACGTGACGGCGGGCCATCTCCGAGACATACCAGGTCGGAATCGCGGACGAGTCCGCGAACGGCTCGTCGAAGTGCCACACGACGCGATCGAGGATGCCGAGCGCGTCCGGCCGCACCACGAGCTCGTGGTGATCGGTGCCGAGGTGTTGTGCCACGCGCCGCGCGTGCGGCAGCTCGTCGAACTGCGCCTCGTCGAAGCCGATTGAGAAGGTCTTGACGGGCCGGCTCGACGCCTGCGCCATGAGCGCCACCACGAGGCTCGAGTCGATTCCGCCGGAGAGGAACGCGCCGAGCGGCACGTCCGACATCATGTGCGATTCCACGGCGTCGGCCAGGACGTTGCGCAGCTCTCCGATGACTTCGCGCTCGTCGCATTCCTTGGCGGGGCGCGCGCGATCGACCGGAAGCTCCCAGTACTGCTCGGTCGTGACGGAGCCTGCCGCCGCCTTGAGGTAGTGCCCGGGCCGCAGCTTGTGGATCCCGCGGAAGATCGAGCCGTCACGCGGCGTGTACTGGTACGCAAGGTAGTGGTCGAGGGCGGCCGCGTCGAGCTGCCGGTCGACTTCCGGGTTCACGAGGAGGCACTTCGCCTCGGAGCCGAAGTACAGACGGCCGGCCGCCTGCGCGAAGTAGAGCGGTTTGATGCCGGCGCGATCGCGCGCCAGGAGCAATGTCCGCGTCCGGCCGTCCCAGAGCGCGATCCCGAACATGCCGCGCAGCTTCGCGAACACCTTTTCGCCCCACTCCTCGTACCCGTGAACGATCGTTTCGGTGTCGGAGGCGGTGTAGAAGCGATGCCCGCGTGCGTCGAGAGCCTGCCGCAGCTCGCGATAGTTGTAGATCTCGCCGTTGAACACGACCCAGATCGTCTTGTCCTCGTTGTGAATCGGCTGGTTGCCGGTGGACAGATCGATGATGCTCAGGCGCCGCATGCCCAGACCGACGCCCGGCTCGAGATGCACGCCTTCATCGTCCGGCCCGCGATGGCGCATCACGCCGCACATCGTCGTGATGCGCGATCGGTCGGCGTCCCCCGGGCGGGATGCGGAAGCCGTCAGATCTGCGAAACCGGTGATGCCACACATGCCAGCGTCCTTCCTGGTTCTCCCCAGTCCGATCCAAACGCAACGACGGAGTCGGCGCGCTCCCAGGCGTAGGCCGGGAGCGTCCGGCCGTTCAACCCGATCGCATGGCTTGCCCCGACGAGGGCGCCCTCGATCCGCAGCCGCGGACCGGGTGACGAGGACCAGACGTCGATGCGCTCGTCCGCGACGTCGATCGACAAGTCGGCCATCGGGGCGTCGCATGCGACGCTGAGCCACCCTTCGTGCAGCGCGAGCACGTGATGCGCATCGCAGGCGGCAAGCGTGCGCAGGCGGCCGCCCGCCGACGCGTAGTGCAGCAGCCGCGCATCGGTGTGATAGCGGCCGACGTCGCAGCTGCGCGTGTCGCGGACGGCCGGTTCGCCGCCGCGTACCATCGTGATGTAGGTGACGGCCTCCTGGAGAATGCTCACGCCAATCGCGGCGCCCCCGCCGGGATCGCAGTTCGTGGCGAGCCGCGCGAGCGATGGAGGCACGGCGCTCGCCGCGAACCACGTCACGAATGAAAAGGGCGCCGTTCCCGCCTGCGACATGCGCGCCGTCCACGTCGGAATGAGCGTGCCGTATGCCGGCGCGAACCACCCGAGGCCCGACTCCTCGTCGCCGTGCATCAGCGCCACGACGGCGGCGTCGTGCGCGATCCAGATCGAGGCGTGATCACCGAAGTGGTGCGCGCGAAGGGTGGTTGCCGTCTCGGACACGACGCTCCACGCCGGATCGAAGTGCCAGTGCAGGTCCGCCGCATGCCGGCCGTGGCCGAGCACTTCGTCGACGATCAGCCATCCGGCGCCGGCACGGAACACGTTGCGCCGATGACGATGGGCGCCGAACCCGTCATGCCAGCCCTCGGCCCAGTCGAACCGGGCGTTGCGCCGCCAGGCGCCCGCTTGCGCGTCGGTGCGCGAGTACCAATGGAACGGCCCGGACGGGATGGACGCTGACTGTCCGTCGAGCGTGAGGGTGTTGTGATTCGCGGTACGGCGGAGACGATCGCGGATGGCCGGGTTCATCGTGTAGGTTGACGTGCCCGGATCGATCAGCAGCGGCCGTCCACGCAGGGCCAGCGTGATCGACAGGGCGTCCGCATGCGCATGTCCGCCGTTCATGTAGCCGTGTGCGCCGATGTCGAACACGAGATGGCCGCCCGCTGCGTCGCGAGCCACGACGTAGCCCGTATCGGTCAGCGCCCGGGACGCCGTCGGCACGGCGTCGGTGCGATGGGCGTTGATGAACGGCTCCTGGTCGAGTGCGGTCCGGCCCGCGATCCAGAACACTTCTTCGGGTATGCCCCACGGCGCAAAGTCGGGCCGGCCGAGCAGGACGGCCGCCAGCGCGAGCGAATCCCGGATGTCGTCACAGGCGCGGCCCGCGATCGGCCAGAGCATGCCGCCATCGTCGTCGCCAATCAGGGGCAGGCGCCCGTGATCGTCGGCCATGGCGCGTGCGAACTCGGCCGTCCGCGTGGCGGCGTCGGTGAACCGTGCGACCGCCTCGGTGTCCTTCGATCGCTCCGCCATGAGCAGCGCGAGGAGGTAGAAGTCGAGCGTGTAGCGGTGGTAGTGCGTCGACCGTTCGGCATGGCCGCCATCGCCGCCAATCTGCCGATCGATCTCGGCGAGGAGGATGCGGCGGCCGGTCGCGGTCCAGCGCCGGGACGCGCCGAGCTCGGGCATCGAGAGGCCAGCGACGTAGAGCGCCAAGGCCTCGCCCGTGAGGTGCGTGTTCGGGCTGAAGTAGTAGGACAGGTTTTCCTCGAGGTGCGTGAGCTGGCGGTCGAGCGCGACCAGCAGATCGATGAGCCACGGCGCGCGGGTCGGCCCGGCCGCTCCCTCTCCCGTGTCGGCAAGGAGGAAGTGCAGTGCCCAGATCCACGAGAGCGAGCGGAACCCGAGCTCGAGCGCGCTCGTCCAGTTGACGCCATCCAACGGCCGGTTGCCGTCGATCCAGCTCGCGAGCTCCGACACGATCGCCCAGCCGTAGCGGCGATCGCGCGTCAACCACAGTGCGCGTCCGAGCGCGATCCAGTGCTGGTGCCGATTCAGCTCCCAGATCACCTTGTGGTCGCCGACCTCGGGTGTGAGAAACGGCACCTCGGACCAGAACAGCCGCGGTGCATGACGCTGGTGCACCGGATCGAAGTGCCAGTCGGGACGTCCGTCGGCGGTGTCGAATGACAGGCCGCGATATCCGAGCAGATCGTAGCGGCCGCTCATGATTCGGTCGGCACGCGTCGACGCGTCGGCCGCAGCGCCTGGCCACCTCCGCGTGATCTCATGACGGAGCTCAAGCGCGGTGCGCGGCTCCAGGATGAAGAGCCGCGGCCTGGCCTGAAGCGCGCGGAAGAGCGTGCGCTGCGCGGCGGCCCAGTCCTGGCGACGGAGGTGCGCCAGCAGCACCGGGTCGAGGAGATCCTGCGAAAGGACGTCTTGCAGGCGCGACCGATCCCAGGTGGGCCTGCGAAGACGAAACAACGCGCGGTCTCGCTGCATCCGGAACGCCGCGCGCGCTCGCCACGCGATCTCCCGGCGCGACATCCTCCGAAGCCTATCGAACCGTTTCATGCACGTACGGTGGAAGGATGGCGGGGGTAAGCGATCGATACACCGCGAGCCAGGCCTCGCGCACCCGCGCCCACTCGCCGGCGGAGCAACTCTCGTGCGCGGCAGCAGCCATCCGACGCGCTTCGTCGGGGTGTTCCAGCAGGTGCACGACGTGCGCGGCAATTGCCTCGTCGTCGTTGTCGGCGGCCAGCAGCCCGTGAACACCGTGGGTGAGAATCTCAGGCACGCCGCCCACGCGTGTGGCGACGACCGGCAGTCCGCTGGCAAACGCCTCGATGACCGAGTTGGGCATGTTGTCGATTGAGGGCGTCTGGACGTAGATGTCGGCCTCGGCGTAGTAGCTATGGATCGCGCCCGGCGCGACGAGTCCCGTGAAGGCGACGTTTCTGAGTCCGAGGTCAGCGGCCATCTCCTCGAGCCGCGTGGCGTCCGAGCCGTAGCCGACGACCGTCAGCGTCGCATCCGGATAGCGCTCCTGGACGCGACGGAACGCCCTCAACGTGCAGGCGACGTTGTACAGGGGCTCGAGGTTGCGCGTGGACAGCAGCCTCGGCGCGAGAGGCTCGCGTACGCGGTAGGCAAATCGGCGCACGTCGATCGTGTTCGGCACCACATCGGCGGGGATGTCGAACCCGGCGAACACGTCGCGTAGAAACGTCGACGGGACGACATTGCGATCCACCCGCTTCAGCGTCCACCGCGCCAGGGCCGACCGCCGCAAGTGGTCGGGCGCCTCGCCGCTGTGGTAGTGCACGATGACGCGCTTGCCGTACAGCTTGGCAACCGCGATGGCAGGAAGCGGCGACAGGACGAACGAGCTGTACGACGCAGAGAAGACGTGCACGATGTCCGCGCGCCTGAGCTCCCGCAGGAGAAGCGGCCAATAGAGAAGTTGGGTGACGACCGTCCGCAGATACTTCACGCGGACCAGCGCCGCGAGCTTCCCCCGTGGAACCGGATTAATCGGCACCAGCCAGGCATGGACGCTGGAATCGTGGCTCCAGCCGTCGAGGAGGCGCTGCGCCTGAACGGCCTGGCCCCCAAGAATACGCAGTGACGCCGCCACGATGGCAATGCGGAGGCGGTGCTCGGACGCGGGGGGATTCGTGGACACACGCATACGGCTGGGACGCGCGTCCGTCCCGACTGCAAAGGATCTGCCCGGCTGTTCAGCAGGCGCGTGGGCCCTGCCAGGCCCCGTTTGCCTCAACGGCTCAGCCGGACGTGGGCATCGCGACGCCACTAGAGGGAAAATCGCTTACCCACCGTCGGCCTGTTGCCCCGCCGACGGCATTTGATTTCCAGATCCGCTCGCTCGTTACGGCGGCACATCGATTGCTCAGCTCGCCGAGGTCGTGAAGATCCTCTGGGTGAAGGCCGGCAAGCTTCTGCCGGTCGATACTGGCGGGAAGATCCGGTCCTTCAATCTCCTCCGTGAGCTCGACGCGCGAAGCCGCGTAACGCTCCTCGGTACTACGGTGGCGCGCGGGATGTGGATTACGAGCGGCAGCTCGTGCGCGCTTTTCCGGACGCTGTACCCGTTCATACGGGAGCACCCGATGGCTCCGGCGCTGCGGGCGCGCTCGACTACGCCGCGAAAATACTGCGGCGGGCGCCGTACGCCGTCAGCAAGTTCACGTCGCCGCAGGTCAGCCGCCTTGTGACGCATTGGGATCGGTCGGGACGATTCGACGTGCTGGTGTGCGACTTCCTGTCCGCGTCGATGAACTTTCCAAGCCGGCTGCAGACGCCGACCGTGCTCTTCCAGCACAACGTGGAGTCGATGTTGTGGCGACGGCAGGCCGCTGCCGAGCGCCACGTGCTGAAGAGGCTCGTCTATCGTCTCGAAGCTGCGAAGATGGAGCGGTACGAGCGCGTCGCGGTCGGACGATTCGCGCACATCCTTGCCGTGTCGGACGCAGACAGGGCGGCCATGGCGGGAATGACTGCCGCGTCGCGGATCTCCGTCGTGCCGACCGGCGTGGATACGAAGGCGTTCAAGCCAGCTGTGCGGAACAGTTCGCCCGAACCCGTCGTGCTCTTCCTCGGATCCATGGACTGGGAGCCGAACATCGACGGCGTCCACTATTTCGTCGACGCGATCTGGCCTCGGATACGAGCCGCGGTTCCCGGCGCGAGGTTCCAGGTCGTTGGGCGCAATCCAGGCTTGCCCGTTCGCCGCCTGGCCTCGGAGAGCATCGAGATCGTGGGAACCGTACCGTCAGTGGTGGAGTACCTCCACGGGGCCGCGGCTCTCGTCGTGCCGCTGCGCGTCGGAGGCGGTACACGTTTGAAGATCTACGAGGCGATGGCGGCGGCGAAGGCCGTCGTGTCGACGACGATTGGCGCCGAAGGGCTCGACGTCACCAACGGCCGCGACATCGTGCTGGCGGATACGGCGGATCAGTTCGCCACGGCCGTCACCCGTGTTCTTCAGGACGCGCCCGAACGGCGGCGCCTGGAAGACCAGGCGCTGACCACGGCATCGCGCTACGACTGGTCCGCCGTCGCCGAAGAGCTCGAGTCGATTCTCGGCCAGGCGGTTCAGTCGTCGCCCGCGGACCTCCGGCGTGACTCGTTCGAGAAAGCTATCGCATGACGATCCTCGTGCTCGACGGAAACGAGAATCAGGCGGTGGCCGCCGTCAGATCGCTTGCGCGCGCCGGCCACCGCGTAGTGGTCGGCGCCGAGACGTTGTGGTCGAAAGCGGGGTGGTCGCGTTACGCGGCCGCCTCGTTCGCGTACACGTCCCCGGAGTCCGATGTCGATCGCTTCGTCGCGTGCGTGGCGCGGGTCACCCGCGACTGCGGCGGCGCGTTCGTGATGCCGATGACCGAGCGGACGCTGCTGCCGCTGTCGCGCGAGCGACAGAAACTCTCGGAAGCCGGGGGAATCTTCGTCGCGCCGGCGCACGATCGCGTCCGCGAGGCGTGCAGCAAGGATCACACGACGAGCCTCGCGCGCTCGCTCGGCATTTCCGTTCCGCGCACCTGGACGATGGGCGACGATCCGGTGGAGGCGAGGCGGCTCTCCGAAGAGCTGCCGTACCCTGTCGTGCTCAAGCCGGCGATGTCGCACGAGGCAGGCGACCGGACCGTGCGGTCCACAGGGGCGCCGGCCTATGCGATGGATCCCGCTGGGTTCCTCGAGGCGTGGCGTACGACCAGCAGCCGTGCACGCGCCGTGCTCGTGCAGGAATTCGTGATCGGGTCGGGTGCCGGATACTTTGCCCTCGTTCGTCATGGCACGCCCATCGTGGAATTCGCGCACCGGCGGATCCGCGACGTCCGTCCGACCGGCTCGGGCAGCGCCGTGCGCGAGAGCATCCCGCTCGATCCAACGATGGGTGATGCATCGCGCCGGCTGCTGGCGGCGCTCGAATGGCAGGGCGTCGCCATGGTGGAGTTTCGAGTCAGACCCGACGGCACGCCGGTCTTCCTCGAGGTGAACGGACGCTTCTGGAATTCGCTGCCGCTCGCCATTGCCGCTGGTGTGGACTTTCCGCGATATCTCGTCGAGCTCGGCACCTCGGGCAACGTTACGACGCCGCTGCCATATCGAGCCGGCGTGCGGTGCCGCTGGTGGCTCGGCGATCTGCGGCATCTCCTCCAGGTGTGGCGCGGTGCGCCGGCCGGGTTCCCGGCGCGTTTCCCGGGCCGTCTCGCCACGCTCGCGGCCTTCGTGACGCCGCGGCGTGGAACGGTCCACGATAACTTCTGGTGGTCCGATCCGCTGCCGGAGCTCGGCGACTGGCTTCACTTCCTGTTGCGGAAGCTGCCGGGCCACATGTCACGAAGCACCTTCGATGCTCAAAGGCGCGCTGCACATCCATAGCACGTACTCCGACGGCGAGTTCACGCTCGGCGAGCTGCGAGACGTCTACCTCGCCGACGGCTGCCGCTTCGCCTGCGTGACCGATCATGCCGACTCGTTCGACGAGGCGCAGCTCGACGCCTACGTCCGGGAATGCGCGGCGTTGTCGGACGATCGGTTCCGGTTCATCGCCGGCCTGGAGTTTCCCTGCGTCGAGCGGATGCACGTCGTGGGCTACGGCGTCACGCGCCTGGTGGACGCGCTGGAGCCGTCCGCCGTGATCGCGCACATCGAGGCATGCGGTGGCGTCTCGGTGATCGCCCACCCGAAGGACGCCCATTTCGAGTGGATCGGCGGGTTCGCGGTGTTGCCGCAGGGCGTGGAGGTCTGGAACTCGAAGTACGACGGCCGCTATGCGCCGCGTCCCGAAACGTTCGCGCTCGTCCGGCGCCTGCAGGCGCGCCGGCCGGACCTGCGAGCCTTCTATGGCCAGGACCTGCATTGGAGAACGCAGCATCGCGGTCTCGTCGTGCATGTCGACGCCGACACGCCAACGCGCGAGGCCGTGCTGGCGGCGCTCCGCCAGGGGCTGTTTCACGGCGAGAAAGACGGCGCACGCCTGCCGTCGGACGGCGCCCTGCCCGAGGCGCTGCTGCGCGACATGGATCGCGCGCACCGGCGGTCGGATCGTCTGCGCGCCGTGCTGAGAACGATGAAGGGCGCCGCCGATCGTCTCGGTCTCCACGTGCCGGCCCGCCTCAAGGCACACGCGCGGAGAGTGATGTGACGACCGCGTTGATGTATCACGAGATCGAGCGTCGCGGGCGCCCGCTCGCCGATGACGACCGCGGTTACGTCCGTTACGTTCTGGACGAGTCACGCTTCGAGCGGCAGATCGCGTGGATCGCTGCTGCAGGCTTTCGGGGTGTCAGCATCGGTCGGGCGCATGCGCACGCCTTCGACGCTCCTGGCGAGGTTGCGATCACGTTCGACGATGGCTGTGCGAGCGATTGGCTGGTTGCGGCCCCACGCCTCCTCGAGCGCGGCTTCGGGGCCACGTTCTATGTGGTGTCGGGCTGGATCGGGCGCCGCGCGGGATTCCTCGGGCCGCAGGACCTTCGCGAGCTGTCAGGTACGGGATTCGAGATCGGCTCGCATTCGGCAACGCATGCGTTTCTGCCCGACCTCGATGCCGCCGCGCTGCGGCGCGAGCTCGTCGACTCCAAACACGAGATCGAAGATGTCCTCGGCCGGACCGTGACGCATCTCTCGTGTCCCGGCGGCCGCTTCACCCGAAGGGTCGCCGACGCTGCGCGGGATGCGGGCTACGAAACGATGGCGACGAGCCGCATTGGTGTGAACGGCCCGTCGAGCGATGCGTTCGCTCTGGCTCGCTGTCCGCTGCTCCGCGACACGCCGCAGCGCACCTTCGAGGCGTTCTGCCGCGGCGATCGCCTCACGGGCCTGCAGGTCCGGGAGCACGCCCTCGGCGCGGCAAAGGCGCTCCTCGGAAACCGCCTTTACACCTCACTCAGGCACTTCGCACTTCGTAGTCCGTAGGCCGTATTCCGTAGTCCGTCAAACCACTTGTACTTCGTTGTCCGTTTCTCGTGGTTCGTCGATCGAGTACGAACGCGGACCACGGCCCACCGCCTACGGCCTATGGACTACGGACTACGGACTACGGGACAGATACGTTATCGAAGACTCCCGTGGCCAGCGCCGTCGTCGTGTGACTGTGAGCCACCAGGCCGAACAGCGCGGTTGCCGGCAGCGAGATCGTGGCGCTCCCTACCGTGGTCCAGTTGACGCCGTCCACTGACTCGAAGGCGGTCACCACGTTGCCCGCGCGCGTCAGCCGCACCCATCGCGGCGCCGTCGTCGGCGGCGGGGCCCCCGAGATGCTGAGGGACGCGGCCCCATTCGACGGGCGGTACTGGAGCGCCAGTCCCTTGTCCTTCGACACGACCATGAACGCATGAGCGGCGCTGGCGGTCGTGGCGCCGCGGATCATCACGCCGATCTTGGTCCATGCCTGGGTTCCGTTCAGCGACGCCACGCGCGCGGTGATCGTCCCGTCGCCCGAGAACGTGCGGTACGCGTAGTGGAACGCGTCGGCCGTGCCCCACACGTCGGCGCCACCGCCCTGAACTGTGAACGTACCGTTGTTATGGTTCGCCGATCCCGTCACGCCGACGGCGCCGACGTCCTGCGCCAGCCAGCCGGCAGGAAGTGGCGGCGGTGGCGGCGGTGGAGGAGGCCCACCACTGCCGCCTTGCTTCGGCAGGATGGTCCCGTCATTCTTCGTCGTCCCCGGCGCCGCGTTCAGGAAAGTGGACTGCGAGAGAACGATCTGATCGAGCGACAGCCCGTCCTCGCGCAACTGCACGCGAACGGTGTGTGCGCCCGTCGTCGCGAAGTACACGAGCGGGCCGAGCGCGCCAGCCACGTTGGTGGTCAGATTGTCATTCCAACCCCAGGCTGCGAGCCCGCAGCTCGTGCAGTCTTCGATTGTGACCGCTGTCGCCGACGTCGTCCCGATGCGCCAGGTCGCCGATCCTGATGACGTCACGCTGTCGGAGAACTGCACGAAGGCGGAGTCGTTTGCCCAGGAGTTGCTGACCGCCTTGCCGCGCAGCCACAGGCGATACGGCACGCCCGCCTGTGCGTCGAACGACATCTCGAAATAGTCCGCGGGACTTGCCAGCGCCGTGCTCACCTTCACACCCGCATCAGTCGTGCCGATACGCGACAAGCCGGCGGCGGTGCTGTCGGCAGTCAGGGCCCAGCGCCCTGCCCGCACCGGCGCCTCGGAGGCCCAGAGCACGACGTCACCACCCCCTGGCGCCGGGGGAGCACCGGTGCGGAAGTTCCACACCGCGCCCGACGCCGGCAGGTTTGCCATCGTCTTGCTCACGATTTTCCAGTAGTAGGTGGTGTCAGGCGCCAACCCGGTGAGGGTGTAGTCGACGTAGTCCGTTGCAGTGATGCTGTTGCCCAGGTTGACGTCGCCCTCGACCAGCGAAAGATTGCTCGGCGACGTGCCCAGGTAGATGTCGTATTTGTAGGCCCAGAAGCCGGCGTTCCACTTGAGCGTGACGGTGTCCGACTGGATGCTTGCGCCGGACGACGGCGACGAATACACCGGGGCGTCGGGTGGCAATGGGACGAACGGCTCGGTCTCGGACGTGCTGTTCCACTTGCGCAGGAAGAGGTCGCTCATCCACTGATAGAGCGCCGGCTTCTTCGTGAAGTAGTTGTGCTCGTACTGGCCGGTCGTGTGCGACCAGTTCTGCGACCCGAAGATGGCCATCTGCTGGCCGCGAAGCAGCGTGAGCTTCTGATGATTCGTGCCCTCGTGCTTTCGCTGGCGAACAGGAATGCCGGCCGCAATGAGGCGATCGACGTTGTAGGAATGCAGGTAACGGCTCGTCCGACGGTACTCGATCTGCTCGATGATCATCCGGATCGGGACGCCGCGCTGATGCGCCGCCAGGATCGCGTCGGTATGGCGGGTATCGGTGATGCGGTACATGCTGACGTCGATGCCGCCGGTGGCCGCGGTCTCCGCGTTGTACCGTGTCACCGAGCGGGCGCCGAAATCCTGCGATGGCGGAAAGTTCAGGTTGGGATCGAGTGTGTACGTCGGGTAAGTTCTCGTAGGCGTTCCGGGCGAGTTCGCGTACTCCTTCCAGTACGTGCTGACCCAGACTGAGTCGAACATCGTCTTGAAGCTGTTGACGACGACCGGATCGTTCGTGAACTGAATGGACTCGTCCTGGAAGTTCACCATCGGATCGATCGGCACGAACGCGGTGGGCGAGTAGTTCGCGCTGCCGGTCTCCACGACGCTCTGGCCCGCGAAGACCATCGTCTTCCAGTGGAAGTACCGGCTGATCGGCTGGCGCATCGGGATGCCGGCGTTCTTCAGCAGGTTCAGCTGGTTCACGTTGAGCGGGTAGCTCGCGCTGGCCTTGGGATCCACGAGCACGCGAACCGGAACGCCAGCCTGCCAGCGTGCGATCAGCTCGTTCGCATACCGCGAATCCTCCATGAACCAGAAGCCGACATCGATGCCGATCGTCTCGGCGCGAATCAGGTTGATGAGCGTCTGGCGACAATCCTCGTTCGAGGAATCGCACAGCCACTCCTGCGAAACCACCTGCGCGCGGGCAGGTACCGCTGACGTCAAGAAGCCGACGACGAACAGAAAAAGGGCGGCCGTGCGCGGCATTTTCCACATGCTGGAGTAACTCCTCCGACGATTGCGGCCCAGCTGGGCTCCGGACGCACGCTGCGAGCTTGATGCCACCCGATCAGGTGGAAGAACATTGGTAAACATCCGGTATGGACGCGTTTTCATGTCAGCCGTTGTCGTCGCCGTTTCCGTAAATGGCAAAGAGTCTTCTTCGGGCGGCACTGGAGTATTCGATATGGGAATGCTTACGCCGCCGTGTACTGTTGAGATGATTCGAGGACCAGTCGGCAGATGACGACGGATGTGACGAACTCCCGCGTGATGGGCGTGGCGAGCCGGCGCAGACGTGAAATCGGCCGTGCCTCGAAATCCGCGAAGTGGAACGGACTGTCTTCGACGAGCCGCTCGAAGCGTCCGATCGTCATCTTGTTCAAGCCGCAGTCCGTAATCCTCGTGGCGGTCTGCCGTGGATGAAAGTTCCTGCGCCAGCGCAGCAGCGCCTCCTCCGTGAAAATGAGATGCGCCCACGGAAACACCGAAAACGTATGCCCGCCGAGTGGGTGGTACCACGTGGGGCCGAACGACACGAGGGCTTCACCATCGCGCCGCAGGTAAGCGGCCATGAGACGGAGGATGGCCGCGGGGTCGGCGAAGTGCTCGAAAGAGTCCAGCGAGACAATGAGGTCAGCCGGCTCCGTCGGCGTGGTGCAGAACACGCAGCGGTCGCTGACGCCCGCTTCTTCCGCAGCCGCCCGAGCCATCGTAAGCCACTTCTCGTTGATGTCAACCCCGACAACCCGGCGCGCGCCGAAGCGCGCCATTTCAATCGCCTCCGCGCCGGGCCCGCAGCCGAAGTCGATGACCACCTTGCCGCGGATGCGATCGGCAAGCGATGCGCCGAGCATCGTGGCGAGCTTGCTCTTGTTCCGGTACGCCGCGCCCGTCATGTAGCCGCTGTCGCCGGTCGGGCAGAGGCGGTTCAGGATCCGATAGCCGAGTGCACCGCCGATCACACCCATGACCTGACCCCTTCGGTCGTCGACGTGGACCCTCGAGTCGTCCACGCAAACGGCGTCGCGCGATCCTTCCATCGCTGACGCGCGATGCCCGCGTACATCCAGAGGAGCAGTTCCTGCTCGAAGGCCAGCGTCTCGTGGCCTCGCAGGCGCGCGGCGACGACGTGCGCGAAGGTGGCGGCCGCGGTGCGATACAGGTACCGGGGGACACCGGCGACGTGCGGCACGCTGGCGAAATCGAGGGTCTTCCTCTGCGGGTTCTCCATGTCGAGCCCGTGCTGCTGATACATCAGCGCGCGGCTGATCCCCCGCCAGTAGAACCAGCGCCGGAAGTAGGTCTTGCTCAACCTGTCCGCATGAATGACGTGCCGGACGAGAGCCGCCGGCGCATAGTAGCCGCGCAGCCCCTTCTCGCGGGCGCGCAGGCACCACTCGCGCACTTCCTGGCCGAGGAGCGTCCCGGGCTTCCTTCCGACGATGTTGTTCCAGGGACCGACGATTCTCAGACGCCCGCCGCGTAAACGCCATGTTCGCGCCAATCGGCAGCATCGTGGTCCACTCGAACGGGTCTGGCCCTTCATCGACGAGCGCGATGACCGCCCAGTGTCGGCTGCGATGCTCGGGCAGCCACTGCGGTCGCTGTCCCCGCCAGAGCGGCACCACGCGTCCGCCGATGAAGTCGCACCGGTGGGTCTCGAAGGCGCGTCCGACATGATCCAGATAGTCCGGTTCGACGCGCACATCGTCGTCAATCGTCACGATGATCGCGCCTGCGGCGCGGGCAATCCCCGCGTTCAACGCGGCCGATCGGCCGGGCACCGGCTCGAAGGCGTAGCGGAGAGGAGCCGGGAACCGCGTGGCCGCCGCACGAACGACTCCCGGCGTGTCGTCGGTGCAGTTGTTGTCGACGACGATGGTTTCCCAGGGCTGGCCGCAGGTGAGCGATGTCAGGCACGCGAGCGTGTCCTGAAGCTCTCCCGCCCGGTTGTGCGTCGGAATCACGATCGAGTACTTCACGCGCGAACCTCGTCGCGGGCGTCCTGGACCCGGGTTGCTTCCTTCCACACCTCTCGCGGCCACGGCGCCGGCGGAAGCTCAATCAGGTCGTACACGACCTGCAGCGCTCGTCCGGTGGCGTGCCCCGCATGCGCGAAGAGCGCCTGGGCCGTGGCGCGACGCGCCGCGGCGTGTCGCCTGGGTGACGCGAGCGCGTGTGACAGCAGCTCCGGCAAATCCCCGGGGCGTTGAACGACGTCCGCCATCGCTCGCAGCTGGTGCCATTTCTCGGGGTTGATCCGGGCGAAATGCAGCAGATCGGGCGCATCGAACACGATGAGGGGGCGATCGAGCAGCGCGAACTCGAACCCGACCGTGCTGTGATCCGTGATGAGCGCATCTGCCGCCGCCAGGTAGGGACCGACGTGCGCGCCGGTTGCGTACGCGTACCCGGGCTCGGCGAGGAAGCGGCCGAGACGCGCCGGCCAGTCCACGCCGTCGGTGTACTTCGGGTGCGGCACGGTGGAACGCTCGTGGAGCTTGACGATCACATTGCGGCCGGTTCCGAGCAGCGCCTCGATGATTCGTTCGCCCGCGATGTGGAGAGAGGACGCGGGGGAGAAGGTTGGGGCGTACAACACCGTTTGAGCCGACGGGTCGAGTCCGAGCTCGGCTCGCACGGCGGCAGCGCTCCACCGGCCGTTCACGAGGTCGTCGATCTTCGGAAAACCGATCAAGGCGGCACGGTCGGCGGGCACGGCGCCGCCCTCGACGTACCGCCGCAGCCGGTCGTCGTTCGCGAACATCACGCAGTCGTAGGTGTCGAAGCGGACCTTCTCCCCGATGGTTCTCGCATCGTCCAGGTCGTACTTGCCCGCGACGCCATGGAAGAAGTTGACGCGCTTCCAGCAGCGTTTGAGCGGCAGCGCGTTCCACGGGTCGGCGTTGCACGCCAGGTCGAATCGCTGCCACGTGGCGCGGGTCTGCGCGACCATCCGCGCGGCGAGGCCTGCCGCCGCCAGCGACGGCCGCACCCACGCATCCTCTTCGGCGGTGAAGCTGAGCTCGATGCGGGGATCCTCCGCCAGCGTGGACCAGATCGGACGCAGCACCTCGAGATTCATCGGGCTGCGCACTTCGATGAGGACCCGGCGGCGCGCTTCGGTCAGATGATCGATCGCACGATCGGCCCGGCGCATCGCCCGGAAAAGGCGGCTCACGGTCACGCCACGCACGGCTCGGCCTCTCCGCAGAGCGAGGCATGTGGCGAGAGGTCCATCACCTGATACAGTGCGGCGGCGCAACGGGCGGTCGCGGTACCGGGCTTGTAGAAAAGCTCCCGGGCGACCGATCGCCGTTCGGCAGCCCGTTCCTTCGGGTTCGCGAGCGCGCGGTCGATGGCCGCGACGACGTTTTCGAGCGGCCGCGCATTGATCGCGGCGCTCGCGAGCAGTTCGACGTAGTCGGGGTGGACGTTGGCCTGCGCGATCAGCTCGGGCATCTCGATGCGCACGAGCGGGCGATCGAGGAGCATGTACTCGAAGCCGCACGAGCTGTGATCGGTGACGAGCACGTCCGCGGCGGCAAGGCACGGCGTGATGTTGGCGTGCAGCGCCAGGATGCCGTGTGGCGGCGCGAGAAGCGGCTGCAGCCGGCCGATCCAGTCGACCCCGCCGGAGTACGCGGGACGTAGATCTCGCGACCGATCGTGCAGCTTGACGATGACGTTGATCGGCCGCTCGACCAGCCGCTGCACCAGTTCGACGCCCATGTGATTGAGCGACGAGGCCGGTGACCACGTGGGGGCGTACAACACAGTCGGCCGCTCGGGGTCCAGCCCGAGCCGGGCCAGCACGTCGTGGCGTTGGAAGGTGCCGTCGACGAGGCTGTCCACCTTCGGCATCCCGATCATCCGCGCGGCGGGACTGTCCGCGTCGATCGCGCCCGCGGCGACGAAGTTGCGCAGGCGGCGCTCGTTGACGAAGAACAACCGGTCCCATTCGCGCATCGAGCGCGTGGGCGCGTCGAACCCGTATTTACCGCCCACGCCATGGAACATCTGAACTCGGGAGGCGCCGCGCGGCAGGGTCGCCCACATGAAGTCGGACGTCAGGTACGCGTCCCATTTCATCAGTGCCGCGCGCGCGGGTGTCACGAGACGGCAGCTCGCGTCGGCTTCCGCGTAGATCCTGTGCAGCCGGCGCGGCTCCTCGCTCGCCGTGAACGCGAAGCGCACCCGCGTATCGGCGGCCATCGCGCGCACGACCGGCGCCACCATCTCGTAGTTCACCGCCGTGCGGCTGTCCACCAGCACGTGGCGCGTGCCGCGCCGCGCATGCAGCGCCGTGTCGAGCCGTCGCAGCGTGCGCAGAAGCTTCACGCCGCCACCACCCCCTCGCCGAGCGCCTTCGCTTCGGCGTATGCCTTCGCGCGCGCCTTGACGACGTCGCGCGTGCAGACCGCGAGGCCGAGCAGGTAGTAGAACGTCCAGTTGAACGCCACCGACGCGAACTGCGCGCAGACGAACCAGCCGACCATTCCCGCGAAGAGCGCCGACGCGGTCGTCTCGAGGAACACGCGCTCCTGTGGCGCGAGGCCATCTTCCGGCTCCGTCGGAGCCTTTTTCCGTGCGGCGTCGCGTCGCGATCCGATCCGTTTCGGAATGCGGCGGTGCGTCCACGCGAGCGCCCGGCGGGCCCACCAGGCGGCGCCAAAACCCCGCGCGACGAGGAAGAGGAAGGGAATCAGCCCGAAGATACCGATCTCCGCCGCGATCTGAAGCACGACGTTGTGGGTGACGCGCCATTTCTCGGCGCGGCCTGGCGGGCCGTAGTTCTGGAACTGGCCCGCTCCGACGCCGGTCAGCGGATGCTCGAGAAAGAGCAGCATCGCCTGCTCGAGGAGCACGCGGCGCGCCTCACGAGAGCCCGTCTCGTCCTTGCTCTCGTCGACGATGCTCGACATTCGGTCGAAGAAGGTCTGCGGCATCATCGGCACCACGAGGATGCCGGCGACGACGCCCGCGAGGATCGTCGTCGGAGTCAGCGCCCGGCTCACGATGAGGAACACCGCGAACATCGCTACGGTGCCGACGAGGCCGCTGCGCGATTTGGTGAAGACCAGTGCCCCGAGCATCAGCACCACGATGATCGCGCTCACTGCGCGCTTGACGAAAGGCCCGGGCCGCTTGACGTACATCATGGCCAGCGGCAGGAAGGTCGCGATGTTCAGCGCGAGGTCGTTCGGGTTCTCGAAGAAACCGCCGGCCTTGCCGCCGACGCGGTGGCCGTCGTAGAGATTGACCCCGAGCGCATAGTCGCGCCACGCCAGCAACGAGATGTAGCCGAACGCGAGGACGATGACCCAGCAGATGCGCTCGATCCGGCGAGGCGACGTCACGGCGTTCACCATCAGCATGAAGATGAGCGCCACCTTCAGGAACAGATCGATGAACACGCCAACCGAGCCGCCGGGCCATGTCGATGTCGGGACGGTCAACAGGATGACGGCGCCGACCGCCCACACGCCCAGCAGCTCCGGCGTCAGGCGGGTGATCGACTCGCCGCGTGAGAGGTTGAGCACCACCATCGTCCCGAGCCCGACCGCGGCCGCAAGATCCGATACGTGCAGCGCGCCGATGGCGGCGATCTGGTCCTGCGGCCGGAAGAACAGCAGCACGGAGAAGATCAGCAGTCCGCCCCAGGCCCAGTCCCACGTCTGGATGCGCGTCAGGCGCACGAGTCCGGGCTCATGGGCGAGCGCGGCGACGATCTTGGTGCTCGACGTGACGCGGCCGAGGGTGCCGTGCCCGAACGTCAGACGCTCACCGTGACTGCTCATCGCCACACTCTCCGGCCGCGAAGCGCGGCGACAAACCCGGCGACCGCGGCATAGTTCATCGCCACGAAGGTCAGCGCCATCTGGGCGGCCCGTTCAAGCAGCTTCACGCACCACCTCGGCCAGCGGCGCCGTCACGCGTCTGCGGCGATCGAGCACGGCGCCGTACGCGGCGAGGCCGTAGAACGCGAGCTGCCCCGCGAGGGCGGCCGTGTACATCCATGACCCGGACGCGAGCCACACGTTCGAAGCCAGCAGCGCCAGGAGCGCATACGGCACGGCGAGGCGCCCGACCTTGTGCGACATGAACTGGAGCCACACCGGATTCAGCCCGGGCACGAGCAGGCGCGGCTCCAGCCCGAGCAGCTGAAAATTTCCGGCAAGGGTTCGCACCTTGCGCTGCGTCTCGACGACGACGTCGCTCGAGGCTTCATCGAAAGCGAGCGCGGTGGCATCGAACAGCACGCGATAGCGGCGCAGGACAACGCGCATCGGTCCGAGCACGTCGTCCAGGATCGTGTCGGGCGGCAGCGGCTCCCAGAGCACGCGGCGCATCGCGTAGACGGCGCCGGTGACGCCGAGCGTGGACCCGACGACCGCCTCGCGCCGGCGGAGCCATTTCTCGTACTTCCAGTACGCGCCGACGCCTCCCGCAACGGTCGAAGCGCTGCCGCCACGCTCGCAGTCGAGCACGAGCTCGCCCGACACCGCCCCCACCGAGAGCCGCTCGAAATGGCGCACGAGGCGCCGGATGGTGTGCGGTGCAAAGCGCTGGCGCGCGTCGGCGAAGACGAGGATCGGGTTGCGCGCACGGGCCACGGCGGCGTTGAGGGCGCGCGCCTTGCCGCCCGGCGGCAGCATGATCAGGTCCACCGCGGCGCCGTACGGCTGCAGCGCATCGAGTGTCGCGTCCGTCGATCCATCCGACGCCACGACGATCTGCATGCGATCCTTCGGATAATCCGACGCCAGCAGGTTCTCGATGCGCGCGGGCAGTCGCCGCGCCTCGTTGCGCGCGGCGATGATGACGGTCACCGGCGGCAGCGCGGAAGGTCTTCGCGGCGAGGCGTCATGCCTCGCACGACGCCGGGAGCCGAGCGTCACGACATGCGCCCACATCGCGAGCAGCACGGGATATCCCGCGTACACGTAGACGATCAGTCCGACCGACAGCCAGAAGAGCGCTTCCATTACGTAACCGCCGCCCCGCGACGGTCGTGCGGCCGTCGCAGGACCGTTTCGGTCTCCCGTGGATGCGGCGCGCCGAGTCGGAATACGTGCGGCCCGGCCGAGGCGCCCATCGCATTGCGCGTGTCGACAACGAGCGGCGCAGCGGCGGCGACGAGCTGGTAATCGACGTTCCGGTGGTCCGTCAGCACCACGACGCAATCCGACGATCCGAGCGCCTCGCGTGTGAGCGGTACGGACTGCAGGTCGTGGCCGCCGGGCCAATCGCGCGCGGCGAGCGACGGCACGTAGGGATCGGAGTAGCGCACGTGCGCGCCGCGCTCATGCAGCACGTGCATGACGTCGAGCGCCGGCGACTCGCGGATGTCGTCGATGTCGCGCTTGTACGTGACGCCGAGCACGAGAATCGACGACCCATTGACCGGCTTCCGGTGCATGTTGAGCGCTTCGCCGACTTTGTCGACGACGTAGTGCGGCATGGCCGCGTTGACGTGGCCGGCGAGCTCGATGAACCGCGGCTCGAAGCCCGCCTGCTTCGCCTTCCACGACAGGTAGAACGGGTCAATCGGAATGCAGTGACCTCCGAGGCCCGGTCCCGGGTAGAAGGGCATGAAGCCGAACGGCTTCGTCCTGGCGGCGTTGACCACCTCCCAGACGTCGATGCCCATGCGATCGCACATGAGCGCCAGCTCGTTGACGAGGCCGATGTTGACCGCCCGGAATGTGTTCTCGAGCAGCTTCACCATCTCGGCAACCTGCGTGGAGCTGACCGGCACGATCGTCTCGATGGCGGTCGCGTAGAGCGCCGCGGCGACGGTCGAGCAATCGTCCGTGGTACCGCCCACCACTTTCGGCGTGTTGCGCGTATTGAACCGCTCGTTCGAGGGGTCGACGCGCTCCGGCGAGAAGGCGAGGAAGAAATCGCGACCCGCCTCGAGTCCGGTCGATTCGAACATCGGCTGCAGCAGCTCCGCCGTCGTCCCCGGGTACGTCGTCGACTCGAGCACCACGAGCATGCCGGCATGGAGATATTTCGCGATCGCCTCGGCCGCGGACACGATGTACGACATGTCCGGGTCCTTGGTCTTGCGCAGCGGCGTCGGCACGCAGATGTTGATCGTGTCGAGGGCGGCGACAGCCGAGAAGTCCGTCGTGGCGTCAAGGCGTCGGGCCTGACGCAGCGATGCCACGTCGGCCGTCGGCACATCGGGGATGTACGACCGTCCCGCGTTGATCTGATCCACCTTGCGCTGATCGAGATCGATGCCCGTGGTGACGAGGCCGGCGCGCGCGAACTCGACGGCGAGCGGCAGCCCGACGTACCCGAGCCCGACCACGCCGGCGCGCGCCGTGCGGTTCCGGATCTTCTCGACCAGCGCTGTGGCCAGATCGTTCATCGCTCACCACGGCTCGGGCACGCCGAACAACAGTCGCCGCAGGCGCTCCCACATCCCGTACTGCATCTGACCGCGCGGGTACGAGGCGGACTGGTAGCGCTGGACGCGAACGCCGCTCGGGGTGATGTACGCCACGTTCGATGCGAAGGCTCCGGCGGGTGCGGCGGGTGGGCCGGCTCCCTTCTGCGGCGGCGGCGCCGTTGCCTTCAGTCCGCCGGGCGTCGGCGTCGCCGTCGATGGGCGCACGGTCGTGCCCACGGCACTCGACGAGGCGGTGGCGCCCGACGCGCCGGCCGGACCGGGCTGCGGTGCGCGCACCGCGCGGGCGGCCGCGAGCAACCGCGCCTCCTCCTCGACCACCTTCTGCTGCGCGGCGATCGCCTGTTCACGCAGCGTGATCTGCTGTTCGCGTGACTTCAGGGCCTCCTCGCGCCGGCGCGCGTCCTCGAGCACGCGCGCATCCGCCTGCGCCGACGGCTGCGGTGCCCCACCTCCCGGCGGCGGAGGCGCGGCCTCCGGATGCCCGCCCTCGGCGTGGTACGACGCCAGCACGCCGGTGGCGTCCAGCTCCTCGAGCGCCTCGCGCGCGATCGCCACGTCGATATCCCGCCGGTCCACGCCGTACGCGAAGAGGAGCGTGGCGTCGGCGATGACGTTGATGATCCGCGGCACGCCGCGGCTCCGGCTGTGAATCACGTCCGTGACGGCGGGCGGAAACTCCACGGGCGATCCGATCGCCGCGCGACGCAGGCGGTGGTTGATGTAGTTCTGCGTCTCGCCCGCGTCCAGCGGCTGCAGGTGGTAGCTGACGGTGATCCGCTGGCGGAGCTGTTCCAGCTGCGGCATGGCGAGCTTCTCGCGCAGCTCCGGCTGGCCGACCAGGATGATCTGAATCAGCTTCGACTTCTCGGTCTCCAGATTGGACAGCATCCGGATCTCCTCGAGCGCCGGCAGCGTCAGGTTCTGCGCCTCATCGATCACCAGGAGCGTGAGGCGGTTTGCCTGGCGCTGCTGCACGAGGAACTGACCGAGCCGATGGAGGAGCACCGGCTTGCTCAGGCCCGTCGGGTCGATGCCGAAGTCGAGCACGATGGCCTCGAGCAGCTCGCGCGCGTCGAGCATCGTGTTGACCAGCCGCGCCACGGTGGTGTTGCGGTCGAGGCGGCCGAGCAGCGACTGCAGCATCGTGGTCTTCCCGGATCCAATCTCGCCGGTGATGACGACGAAGCCGGCGTGACCTTCGATGCCGTAGCGCAGGTAGCTGAGCGCCTCCTGATGCACCCTGCTCGGGTACAGGTAATCCGGGTCGGGGCTCAGGGCGAAAGGACGCTCACGCAGGTGGAAGTATCGCTCGTACATAAGTCTCCGCTCAGTCAGGCCAGCCGGCGCAACGCCGACAGGTCACGTTCGATTTCGGGGAGCACCACTTCGACCGCCTTCCGGTAGTCCTCGGGGAAATCGATCTCCGTCCACGGAAAGCCGCGCGTCCCGATGGCGTGCAGCGGCCGCCGTTCCGCGAATGCCTTGAACGCGCGCGGGACCCACGCCTTGTGGTCGCCGTCGGCGATCAGGGCATCCATTTCCTCGACGATCACCCGCGCGCCATCCGGGCCGAACTTCGCGATGCCCAGGTTCTCGCCGTCCGCGTCCTCCGGATCCATCGTTTTCGAGATGTCGGTCACGCGTCCGCAGCGCACGCGGACCTTCATCTCCTCGCCGCCGTACGACGTGCGGTCGTCGCGGTAGGCGAGAAGCAGCGCGTCCTCGTAGCGCGCGGCCAGCAGGTCCGTGACGAGCTGCGGATGGACGAGCACGTCGCAGTTCATGACGACGAAACCGTCGGCCAGCAGCGGCCGCGCCAGCCACAGCGAGTAGAGGCTGTTGGTCTGCGCGAAACGGGCGTTCTCCACGAACTGCACGCCCGGACAGGTGCGCCGGACCGTGTCGGCCGCGCAGCCCACGACCACGACGACGTCCTCGATGCCCGCGCCGCGAAGGAGCTGCACGTTGCGCCACAGGAGCGTTTCACCGCCGAGCGTCACGAGACACTTCGGCATGTCGTGATTGCCGCCCGTGAGCCGCGCGCCCCGTCCCGCCGCCAGAATGATTCCCTTCATACGGTGTTCGTTGTTCCTTTTTCCTTGCCGTCTAGGCCGCCGCCAGCATCTGCGAACGCCGGCGCCACAGCTCCGCGAGCTTGGTCGTGAACCATTGCCGCTCCTCGCGCTCGAGACCGCAGGCGACGAAGAGCACCGCATACGCGATAACCCCGGCGACCATCTGCGCGAGTACTGCGACGAGCCGCAGCGGCACCAGGTGTCGCGTCAGCGCCACCACCGTCAGGACGACGAGCGCGGGCCACACTGCCGGCCAGACGACGTCGCGATATCCGTCGAGCAGGTCGAGCTCGACCGCCCGGCACGCGGCGGGGAAGATGCAGAACGCGGCGATGACCGTCACGGGGATGGCCGTTCCGAGCGCCACGCCGAGCAAGCCCATCGAGTTCACGAGCACAACGCTCAGCAACACGTTTGCCACGGCACAGCCGGTGGCCACCTTCGCCACGAACATCCGGCCGACCCGATCCCTTGAGGACCGTGCTCGGAATTCCCATCCACGCCCGGAGCACGACCACGTATGCGAGGAGCTGGGCGGTCAGCACGCCTTCTCGAACCCGGGGCCGACCCAGGTGCGGATCAGCCTGTCGGCCACGGCAATCACGCTGCCGCAGAGCGCCACCGCGACGGCCAGCTGAAACCGGCCGGCCCGCACCAGCAGCACCCGCTGCGCGTCGATGCGGCCGTGCGTGGCCTGTTCCACGACCGCCGGGAACAGGAACGAGTGGAGCTGGTTGGTCATGCGGAAGAGCGCTTCCGAAAGCCTCAGCCCCACCGAGTAGACGCCCACGGCGGCGGTATTGAGGAAGATGCCGATCGTGAAGGTGTCGGTTGCGTAGTTGATGCGCGACGCCCAGTCGGTGATCGCGAGGTACGACGCTGAACCCGGTGACCTCGCGGAGCCGCGCGCGCCGGAAGAGCCGGACGCTCAGATGCAGCTCGGGGAACACCGCTTTGGCGTTTCGGCGATACAGGTAGTACGGCGCACATGCGCACGAGCGTGGTCGCGGCGACGAGCTCCACGAGGCCGTATCCGAGCCACAGCACCACGACGTTGACCACGGCGACGGCAATCAGCGCGACCATGCCAATCACGTTGTTCAGGTAATACCGCTCGAACCCGTTGACGACGCCGCCGTAGACGGCGAAGACGAAATGCATCGTCACGTTGGCGGCGATGATGAGCAGCACCGCGCGCGCGATCCCGACCTGGCCCGGCTCCAGATTGAAGATGACCGGCAGCAGCCACGCGACGACGATGGCGACGGCGTAGACGACCACGCCCATCGCGGTGAAGACGGTCATGAGCGTGCTGAGGATCTCGTTCAGCGCGCGCACATCCCGTCGCGCCCGGTACTCCGCGACGAACTTGATCACCGCGCCGCCGTAGCCGAGCTCGAGCACGGAGAAATACGTGGTGACCGAGGCGGTCAGCATCCACAGGCCGTAGGTCGACTGGCCGAGGTAGTGGATGTTGACCGGAAGGACGAGCAGCCCGATCAGCGCTCCGACGACGATTGCCAGGTAGCGCGTGGAGACGTTGCGCGCGAACGTCAGGAATCTGTTCTCCTCGCGGTGCCAGCCCGCGGTCCGCGACGAGCTCACTTGGCGCCCTTTCCGAACATGATCACCTTCACCGTGTCGAACACGATCGACAGGTCGAGCGCGATCGAGAGGTGCTTGATGTAATAGAGGTCGTAGCGCAGCTTCTCCATCGCGTCTTCGATGGACGAGCCGTACCTGGTATTTGATCTGCGCCCAGCCCGTGACGCCGGGCTTCACGGCATGGCGCTGTTGATAGAACGGAATCTCGTCGGCGAGCTGCTGCACGAAGAACGGGCGTTCGGGGCGCGGGCCGACGAAGCTCATGTCGCCGCGCATCACGTTCCAGAGCTGGGGCAGCTCGTCGAGGCGCGCCTTGCGAATGAACCGGCCGACCCGTGTGACGCGCTCGTCGTTCTCCTTCGCCCAGATCGGCTGACCGGCTTTCTCCGCGTCCAACCGCATCGACCGGAACTTGAAGAGCGTGAACGTGCGGCCGTTCTCGCCGACGCGCTCCTGCCGGTACAGGATCGGTCCGTCGGAATCGAGGTACACGGAGAGCGCCGTGAGGAGCGTCAGGGGTCCGGCGAGCACGAACCCGATCGATCCGAGGGCGAGGTCGATGAGTCGCTTGACGAAGCGGGTCCCGCGGGAGATCACGAAGCCGTCCGAGAAGATCAGCCAGCTCGGTTTCAGATCGTCGATGAGGATCTTGCCGGTGAGCCGCTCGTAGGTCGTGGTGGCGTCTTCGACGCGCACGCCCGACAGCTTCGCGTGCAGCAGCTCCGAGATCGGCAGCCGCCCGCGCCGATCGGAAAGCCCCACCACGATGCGGTTCACGTCGTACCGGCTGACGATCTCCGGGATGTCCTCCGCCGAGCCGAGCGTCGCCGGGCTGAGCGCGCCGAAGCCGGGCGCCGGCACGTCGTCGATGAAGCCGATGACGCGGTATCCGAAGTCATGCTGCGACTGAATCTCGCGCGCCACCATCCGCGCCGTCGGGCCGGCGCCGACGATGAGGACGCGCTCCTCGAGCTGACTGGCGTACGCCAGCCGGTTGAAGACCAATCGCCAGGCGATGATCGCGATCAGGAAGATGACGAGCGACGAGACGAAGATCCCGTTGCCGATCGCAATGGACGGGATGAGCAGGTACAGCAGCGCGACCAGAATCGACGCCGCGCCGGCCGCCTGCAGGAGCCGGATCAGCAGTTCGCGGCTCGAGTGGACGACCGTCAAGTCGTAGAGGTCGTTGTAATAGAAGCAGAGCTGACAGAGACCGGTGATCAGCGCAATCTTCCACATGTCGTGCGCCACATCCGTACCGGTTCCATGCGCCCGCGCCGCGATCGCCACGGACCCGAAGATCAGCAGGATCTCGCATCCGAACACCGTCAGCCCGCGTGGCGATACATACCTGTTGAACAGCTGCATACCTACCCGGCTCGCCCCCCGTGGTTCGCGAACTCAAATCGTGTCGTTCAGCACGACGCCGACGACTTTCTCCTCGCCAAACGCAGCGATAGCCCTGTCCAGCGCCGGCCGCTTCGTGAGGCCCGCGCGTACGACGATCAGCACGCCGTCTGCCATCGGTGCGAACGTGCCGGCATCGGCCAGCGGCAGAACCGCCGGGGTATCGAAGAGCACGCGGTCGAAGCGCCCGCGCAGCGCGTCCACGACACGCCGCATCGCTGTGGAGCCCAGGAGCTCCGTCGGGAAGTGCGGCGTGCGGCCCGCCGGGATCACCGTCAGCCGATGGTCGGGCAGGTAGACCATCACGTCGTCGAGCGTGGCTTCGCCGGCGAGCAGCTCCGACAGCCCGGGCACGCCCTCGAGGCCGAAGAGCGCATGCACCGACGATCCGCGGAAGTCGGCGTCGACGAGGACGACGCGCCGCTGGAGCTCCTGCGCCATCGTGAGGGCGAGGTTGGCCGCGGTGATCGATTTGCCGTCGCCCGCGCCCGGGCTGGTCACCATCAGCGTGCGCAGCGGCATCGTTTCCTCGCGGTGGCTGATGGCCGCCCGCGTGGACCGGTATCGCTCCGCGGCCTCCGAGTGCGGATCGATCGCTGCCACCAGCAGCGGATGCAGCGTGGGCGTGGCCGTGCGTCCCTCGACGAGCTCGGGACGCCCCGTGGTCGTCGCAGGGCGGAGCTCTGCGGCCACCGGAGCCGGGACCGGCCCGACGGCGGGTGACGCGATGGCCGAGGCGAACGGCGAAGCCGCGCGCTGGCTGGTATCGAGTGCCGACGTTCCGTCAACGAGCGGCGCGATGACCGGCTGCGGCGGGAACGGGGTGGGAGCCGGCGGCGGCATGCCGCCGGCCGCCTGCGTACGGCGCGCCGTGCCATCGCGCTCGGCCTTCGCGAGGATGTCCTGGATGCGGCTCATGTCGTCATTCCTCCTTAGGCGCCGTGCGCGATGCGCGGGATCTCGCCGAGCACCGGCAGGTCGAGGTCGTTCAGCGCGCGCGCGTCGTGGACGGCGCGGTCGAGATACTCGCGGCCGAGCGCGAGCGCCCCGCCGAGCACGAATCCGAGCAGGATGGTGACCGTCCAAACGCGCATCGGCTTCGGCGAATCGGGCTCCGTCGGGAAGCCGGCGCTCTTCAGCACGAAGAACTGCTCGCTGCCGCGGCTGCGCTCGAGGTTCTCGGCGATTTCCGCGCTGCGCTTCCGGTTCATCAGGTCGCCGTACTGCGACTTCTCGAGCTCGTACTCCCGCGTCAGCGTGGCCATCTGCTGTTCCACGCGCGGCGCCGAATCGACGCGCGACCGGTACATGCCGATCTGCGCGCGAATCTGCGACTCCTGCCGCTGGAGGTCGCGGATGCGCATGCGCGCCCGCTCGGCGTCGCTCAGCAACGCGCGGTAGTTCGGATCCACGCGCAGGGTCGCCACGCGCTCGCTCTCCGGGCGTTTCTCGTCTGCCTCGACCGCTGCACGCGCGGCCGCGAGCTCGTCCTTCAGCCGCACAATCTCCGGATGCTTGTCCGTGTAGTTGCCGCGCGCGACTTCGAGTTCGCGTTCGAGCGTCACCACACGCACGGTCGAGGGCGACGCCGTGGCCAGGGTCCCAGGCACCGACACCTCGTTGGCCGCGCCCGCCTTCATGCCGGCAATCTGACGCTCGATCATCGACAGGCGATCCTGTTCGCCGCGCATCGCATTGCCGCTCGTCTCGAGCTGCTGCTGCAGCCCCGTGACCATGGCGACGTTGGCGGTCGTCTGCTCGGGCAGCGCGCCCATGAACGCTTCCTTCGCCGTCCGGAGCTGTCCCTCGAGCACGCTGAGGCGCTGCTGGCTCGCCCCGAGCTGCTTGCCGAGGAACGCGGACGTCTCTTCGGCGCGGACTTCACGCTTGCGCGAGCTCTCCTGCACGAAGACGTCGGCCACCTTGTTCGTCATCCGCTGCGCCAGATCCGGCGTCGGCGCCATGTACGCGAGGTTGAACTGGTCGAGGCTGACCTGCTGGTTGGGCTCGGGCTGCACCGGGTCGACGGCGATCCGGCTCCGCACCACGGAGACGGCCTGCCGGACCGGCATCTCCTTGTCCAGCCCTTCTTCGCGGACGATGCGTTCGAGCACCGCAGGGCTGTGCAGCGTCTGAGTAATGGTGCGAATCCGCTCGTCCGAGCTGACCTTCCCGTTCTGTTTGGTCAGCTCCGGCGAAAGTGACGGGAGGCTCACACCCAGCGTGGCGTTCGTTCGGTACTCGCGCGGCAGCCACATCACGAGGGCGCCGGCGGCGAACACGGACAGCACGACGGGCGCGATGAACCACCACATGCGCCGCCGCAAGACCGACACGTAGTCGAGGGGATGGAAGGTCGCGGTTTCCATTACTGAATCCTCACAGGCTTCGAAGTGACGAACTGAATGCCAACGCGGGTCCGCTCGACGTTCCCCTGGGCCGACGAGACCTGGCGGTTCACGGTCAGAACGCCTTCCATCCGGAGCCAGCGCGCGACGAAGTACCCTGCGCTCGCGTACGTCCAGTAGGAGTCGAGCTCGACGATCACATCTTGGAGGACCACCGGATCGGTGCGGCGGTAGGTGAGGCCGCCGGTCACGAAGGCGCGGCCGGCGGCGAACGGAACGGTGGCGCCGACTCGGTACGTCTGGTAGGCGGTCAATCCGCCGAACCCGAACGAGGCCATGAAGGCGCGCTCGTAGGAAGCGTCAATCGACGCGAGGCGGATGCGCTGGGTGATCCCGGCGCCGTACGATGGCCCGCTCTTCTTTTCGGTCGTGTCGAGCAGCGTCAGATGGTCGACGCCGGCGCGGGCGCGGAGCGAGGTCGACGGCCCCAGCTGGAACTGGGCCGTGCCCTGGGCGCGATGGCTCGCGATGATCTCTTCACCGGCATCGATCACCATGTGGCGGTAGACGTAGACGCCGCCGAGCTTCACGTGTCGATGCAGCGCGTACTCCACCTCCGCCGACGGGCTGTGCAGATGCCCGCCCTGCAGGAACCGGAAGTCGGGCTGTCCTTCGGCGTCGCGATTGAACTCCACCCACTGGAACATGTGCTCCGTCTTCAGCGTTGCGCGCGACGAGATGTCGTAGGTGAAGCCGCCCGCGGACGTCAGCATGCGGGAGCCGACGCGCGTAAAGGGAAGGCCTTCGAGCTCCAACTGGTCGGTCGTGGGCGTCAGCGTCAACTGGTGTCGCGTCTGGAACAGCACGCGCGGCGTCATCTGATACTTCGCATCGAGACGGCCGCGCTGGTCGTAGCGCGTCAGCTCGGAGAAGATCCTGGTACCGCTCGAGGGCGCCCGAGTAGCCGGCGCTGAACTTCGCGCGCTGGCCGTTGAAATCGATCTCGCCGCGCGGATTGACGAGGCCGACGATCTCGGGCGTCGTCGGACTGCCTTCGTTGCGCGTCGTCGGGTTGGTGTCCCGCAGCACGCCGACGGCAATCGACGGCGTGAACACCCATCCCGCCGTCATGCGTTCGGGCGACCATGGCGTCAGCTGGGCCTCCGCGGGTGCCGCGAACCACAACAGCGCGAGGATGAACGCGAATCGTCGCATGTCGCTCACCATGGACTACGGGACGACGACGGTGTCGCCCGGCTGGAGAAACACCGGCTCGCTTTCGCCCTTCACCGCGCGCTTGTAGTTGAACTCGATCGTCTGGATGCCATTCGGCGTCTTGCGCAGAATCCGGATGTCGTCGCGGTCGGCGAACTCTCGCAGGCCGCCCACCTGCGCGAGCGCCTGCAGCACCGTCATCGGCCCCTGCATCACGAGCGTCTGGGGGTTGGTGACCTCGCCGATCACGTACACCTGCGCGGCCAGCGCCTCGACGACGATGACCGTGACGACCGGGTTCGTCATGTACTCCTTGAGCGACTTCGTCAGCTCGTCGCGCAGCTGGATCGGCGTCTTGCCGGCGGCGGCAAAGTCCCCGACGAGCGGCAGCGTGATCTTGCCGTCCGGCCGGACCTGCAGTGATTGCGAGAGCTGCAGATCCTTGTAGACCTCCACCCGCAGCTTGTCGCCGGGGCCGAGGCGGTACTCCTCTTTCTCCCACGGCCGCACGTTGGTGACGGCCGACGTCGTCGGTGCGGCGCCGGTCGGCTTCGCCTGCGCGCCGGCCAGCGTGGGGGTGGCGAGCAGCGCGGCGAGCACAAGCGTTTCGAGGATAGAGGTCGACTGGGTCGTCATGGCTGTTCCTCAGTGGCGAGAATTCGATGTTTTCGACAGCGACGTGCCGCCCCGCCAGCTGACCAGGGGCCGCGAGGCGGCCTGGCGCTTCAGCGACGGAGCGTCGACGGCATGCGTCGGATAGCAGGCCGCGCCAAGCGAAATCCGGAGCGGCGTCGGGAAATCGTAGTCATCGATGCGCTGGACGAGGCGATCGATGACGCGCGCCGAGTTGTCGAAGTCGGCGTCGAGCAGCACGACCGACAGCGTTCCCTTCTCGGTGTGCCCGATGAGATCGGTGTCGCGGACCTCGCGGCCGACGATCTGCGCCACCTCCTCGACGGTTCCGTCGTCGGCCGTCACCATCAGCCCTTCCCATTCCCGCTTCGTCTCGAGCACGACGAGGGTGAGGAAGTTCTGCGAGCGCACGGCGCGCTTCAGCTCGCCGTCGAGCACGAAGTCGAACGCGTTCGGCGTCAGCAGCCGGGAGCCTTCTTCGAAGAACGAGTCGCTCATACGGCTACGAGGCCTTGTCGAGGCCGTTCTCCTTGATCTTGTAGAGCAGGGCCTTGTAGCTGATGCCGAGGATCTCGGCCGCTTCCTTGCGGTTCCAGCGCGTGCGCGTCAGCATGCGGAGAATCAGCTCGCGCTCGGCTTCTCGCGCGGCGGTGCGCGCGATGTCCTTGAGTGAGTAATTGCCCGACGCCATGGCGGCCGTGGCAGCGCTGCTCACCGCCGCCGCCACGGGCGCCTGCGGTGCGATGGCCGTCGCTCCAGTCATCGAGGGCGACGCGCCGACCGCGGCCATCGCCACTGGGACCGCTGGTGCGGACGCCATAGCTGGCGAAGAGGGTCCGGGCTGCGGCGCCACGCCGAAGGGGCGCGGAACGGAGGACAGCGCGGCGGACGAGCGGAAGGGCAGCGGCGCCGGCGGCTGCTGCAGCTCTTTCATGATCGGCGCCTCGGTGCCCAGCACCACCATGCGCTTGATCAGGTTCTCGAGCTGCCGCACGTTGCCCGGCCAGTCGAACTGCAAGAAGAGCCGCGCGAGCTCAGGGCTGATCGCGGTCAGCGGCTTGTTGTACTGCGCGGAGTACTTCTTCAGGAAAAAGTCTGTCAGGACCGGCACCTCCTCGCGGCGCTCGCGAAGCGGAGGCAGCGTGATGGTGACGACGTTCAGGCGGAAATAGAGATCCTCGCGGAAATGCCCGTCGCGCACCGCCTGCTCGAGGTCGCGGTTCGTCGCGGCAATGACCCGCACGTCCACATGCACATCGGCCTTGCCGCCGAGCCGCGAGAACTCCCCGTCCTGCAGCACCTGCAGCAGCTTCGCCTGCAGGGAGGCGCTCATGTCGCCGATCTCGTCGAGGAACATCGTGCCGTGGTTGGCGAACTCGAACTTGCCCGGCTTGTGCTGAATCGCACCGGTGAACGCGCCCTTCTCGAATCCAAACAGCTCGGACTCGAGGAGCTCGGTTGGAAGCGCCGCGCAGTTCACCTTGACGAACGGCTTGTCCTTGCGAAGCGACTGGGCGTGAAGGGCGCGCGCGACGAGCTCCTTGCCGGTGCCGCTCTCGCCGCGGATGAGGACCGTGACGTCGGTGTCGGCGACGCGCTCGATCAGGTCCTTGACCTCGCTCATCTTGTCGCTGTTGCCGAAGAGCATCGTGTACTTCGACTGCTCCTTCAGCTGCTCGCGGAGCGTCGCCACCTCGCGGCTCAGCTGCCGCTGCTTGAGCGCGTTGGCGAGGAGCATCTCGAGCTCGCGGTCCTCGAAGGGCTTGCAGACGAAGTCGGTCGCGCCGAGCTTCATCGCCTGCACAACCGTATTCGTGCGACCCTGTCCCGAGATCACGATGATGGGCACGTCGCGATCGATCTTCTTGAACGCCGCGAGCGCGGCGAGCCCGTCCATGCTGCCCGGCATCACGACATCGAGCAGCACCGCGGCCGGCCGCTCGGCGTGGAAACGGCGAACCGCCTCATCGGCATTCGTGACGGTGAACGCGGAGTAGCCGCGCGCGCCGAGGAACGCCCGCAGGAAGCCGCACATCGCGAGATCGTCGTCGACGACCATCACCTGGGGTTTTTCGTTCATCGCGCTGCAGTCCCTTCCGAGCGCCGGTTGAGGCGCTTCAATACACGTGCTGCGTGTGCCGGTTGAGCAAGTGAAATGCCACACAGGTAAAACGTTGGAACACGAAGGAAATTGGGAACAGAAGGGAACTGCAGTGGGCTGTACGTGGAAATGCGCTTCCGATCGGAAGCGCATTACTTACTCAAGCACGGGTCAGGGGCGTTCGATTCCCGTTTCCTTGATCTTGTTGAGCAGGGTCTTATAGCTGACGCCGAGGATCTGCGCGGCCTTGCGGCGATTCCAGTGAACCTGTCGCAGCGTGTCGGAGATCGCCACGCGCTCAGCCGCAAGCGCGGCTTCGCGAGCGACGTCCGCGAGCCGCCGCCCGTCCGTATTGGCGGGCGCCGCAACGACCGGCACCTCATCATCGGGTTCGTTCTCGTCCTCCGGCTCAGGAATACCGACGGGGGACGTCGGTGGAGCAGCCGTGACGGGCAGAGCGGATGCGGCGACGTGGTCAGCGGCGCCGACCGCTGCCCCAACGCCCGCCCCGTGAGCGACCGGCTTCGGCTTGGTCAGCTCGCGCACGACCATCGCTTCGTCCTGCAGGATGACGAACCGCTTGATCATGTTCTCGAGCTCGCGGACGTTGCCCGGCCACTCATAGCTCAAGAACATCTGGCGCAGCTCCGGCGAGAGCGGCCGCACCGGGCGGTTGTAGCGCTGTGAGTACTTCGCGATGAAGAAGTCGGTCAGCTGCGGGATCTCGT
>CAVYVZ010000010.1:0-1308966 GCA_963772065.1 uncultured Acidobacteriota bacterium | reverse complement strand
GTGACGCCGTCGATGCCCGGCCGCATCACGTCGAGAATGACGAGGTCGAACGTCTCGAGCCGTCCCCGGTCGAGCGCGGCGCGTCCGTTGCCGACTTCCTCGACGGCGAAGCCGGCGAGCTCGAGGTGAACGCGCAGCAGCTCGCGGATCGGCGGCTCGTCTTCGACAACGAAGGCTCGCGGCCGGCCGGCCTCCGCACTCATCCCGCTATTGTAGTGGTGCGGTCGCGGCCGGCAGCTCGATCTCGAACACGGCGCCGGCGTCGTTGCGCGCGGCAATCGTGCCACCATGCCGCTCGACGATGGTCTTGACGATCGACAACCCGAGGCCGCTTCCGCCCGCGGCTTTCCGGGCGGCGTCGACCTTGTAGAACCGATCGAAGATGTGCGGCAGGTGTTCGAGTGGAACGCCGGGGCCGGTGTCGCGCAAGAGAATACGCACACTCGCGGGCGTTTTCTCCGTGGCGATCGAGATCTCTCCGCCGTCCGGCGTCTCTCGCAGTGCGTTGGCCGCCAGGTTCTGGAGCGCCTGCTCGAGACGGTCGGCATCACCGCTCACGACGGTCGCCGCGGGATCGATCCGGCGCGTGAGTCGGATGTTGCGCGCGTCGAGCTCGCGCTCGTGACGGGCCGCGACCCGATCGACCAGACGGCCGATGTCGACCGGCTCTCGCCGGAACGTGGTGCCGCCGCCTTCGAGCCTCGCCAGATCGAGCAGATCGCCGATGATGCTCTCGAGGCGACGCGTCTCGTCGTCGATGATGCCAAGGTATCGCTCGCGGGTAGGCGGATCGAGCGGCAGGTCGCGCATCGACAGCGTCTCGATGTAGCCGCGCATCGCGGTGAGCGGCGTCATCAGCTCGTGCGACACGTCGGCGAGGAGCTGACGCCGCGCACGATCGGCCCCTTCCAGCGCCCGCGCCCGCCGCGCGAGCTCGTCGGCCATCCGGTTGAAGGAGGCGGCGAGCTCGGCCACTTCATCCCCGCCATGCGCCGGTGCGCGCACGTCCAGATCGCCGGCGCCAAGCCGATCCGCCGCCGCCTGCACCTGCTTCAGGCGGCGTCGCGCGGGGCCGAACACGACGAACGCGATCAGTGACGTCCCGGCGATGAGCACCGCAATCGCCGTGACGCCGAGTGTCGGGCCGAACTCCCGTATGAGGACGCGGAATGGCGGCCGCCCCAGAGGCACGATGACCGTCCCGACGCGGGTGCCGTCGGCGACAATCCAGGCGATCTCCATCGGACGACGCGGTCCGGCGCCGGTCCGAAGCGACGGGACTCTCTCTCGGCGAGCCGCGTCGTCCACATCCCGGGCATCGGCACGCCGTACCGGCTCCGGAAGGTAGTCGGCGCGGTTGAACACGACGCGGCCATCACGCATCCGCACGATGAATGGATGCAGCACGGTCCCGTACTGCTCGCCGACGTACTGCTCGATATTGAGGTCTGGGTTCTCGCTCAGCCTCGCGCCGATGTCGGACGCGACGAGCACGGCGAGGCGCCGCGGCGAGCGCGCCGGCATCGAGCCGGCGATCTGGTTCGACATCCAGAGCGTGAGAAGCGTCTGCGCGGTGAGCATGAGCGCGAGGAAGGCGATGAGCCCGAGCGCCACGCGCCAGTACAGACTCCGGTACCACACCCGGCCCGTCGTCGAAGAATCAGACATCGGCCGCCTTGTAGCCCGCGCCCCACACGGTCAGCACGATTGACGGGTTCGCCGGGTCGTCTTCGATCTTCTTGCGGAGACGCTTCACCAGCGTGTCGACACTGCGCACCGTGACGAAGGTGTCTTCCTTCCAGATACGCGACAGCAGCGCTTCACGGCTGAAGACGATTCCGGGATTCGAGAGGAGAAGGTAGAGCAGCGCGAATTCATGCGTGGTGAGGTTTGCTTCGCGTCCACCGACCTGCACGCGGCGCCGCGCCGGGTCGACTTCGATGTTTCGATACGTGAGCAGCCGTGGCGTGTCGGCCGCGGCGGGCCCGACCGCGAGTGGCCGCCGGCGCAGCAGCGCACGCACGCGCGCGACCAGCTCGCGGACGCCGAACGGTTTTGTGAGGTAGTCGTCGGCGCCGCTCTCGAGGCCCAACACCTTGTCCGACTCGTCTCGACGGGCCGTCAGCATCAGAATCGGAACGTCCTTGTTGCTCGAGTCGCGCCGGATCGCACGGCACACGGTGACGCCGTCCAGTCCCGGCAGCATCAGGTCGAGAATGACGAGGTCGAAGGACCGTTCGCGGGCAAGACGCAAGCCTTCGTTGCCGTCAGCGGCCTCCACGCACGTCACATGCTCCAGGCCGAGGTGGAGGCAGATCAGTTCGCGGATGTTGGCCTCGTCCTCGACGACGAGAACCGACCGGCGTGGCTCTGGCGACGCTTCCATCGGCAGCGGTTCGGCTTCCAGTGTAGTCTTCCCCTCATCCGGGCCGTTCAGGTGCGCCTGGCGATCCATACCCGTATTCGACCGTGGCAGCGTGACGCCCGGATGGCACACTGGTGACGAAACCGTGGCACCACGCGAGGGCCGGTGCCATAGGAATGTCACAGGTCCGCCATGGGCGAGCCATGGCTATGCCGTCCAATGGAGCAGGACGTGGATAGAGCATCTATGAAGAGACGGTTGTTGGTGGCGGCGGCGGCGGTGGCGGCGGTGACCGTTACCGTCGTGGCCTATTACAGCGCGAGCGGATCGGCCGAAGGACCGCGGCTGAACACCACTGCCGTGAGTCGCGGTGCGGTCGTCGAAACGGTGAGCGCGACCGGCACCCTGGAGGCCGTGGAGACCGTCGAGGTCGGCACGCAGGTGTCGGGGACGATCAAGGCGCTCAACGCCGACTACAACGACCGCGTTCGCAAAGGGCGGGTCATCGCGCAGCTGGAGCCGTCCTTGTTCGAGACGCAGGTTGAACAGGCGCGCGCCACCGTGCTGCGCCTCCGGGCGGACGTCGAGGCCCGCAAGGTGCAGCTGGCCGACGGGGAGCTGAAGCTGCGTCGCGCGCGCGAGCTCTCGGCGAAGCAGCTCATTCCGGCGAGCGATCTCGAGACCGCGGAGTCGAACATGCGTCAGGGCGAAGCGGCGCTCAAGGCAGCCGAGGCGCAGCTCGTTCAGGGCCTCGCGTCGCTGAATCAGACGCAGGTCAATCTCGGCCACACGACGATCGTCGCGCCGATCGATGGGATCGTCGTCTCGAGGAACGTCGACGTCGGCCAGACCGTTGCGGCGAGCATGTCGGCCCCGACGCTGTTCATCCTGGCGCGCGATCTCACGCGCATGCAGGTCAACGCGAAGATCGACGAAGCGGATATCGGCCGCATCCAGCAGGGACAGACCGTGGAGTTCGCCGTCGACGCGTACGCAGGCGAGAAGTTCACCGGCACCGTACGGCAGGTGCGGCTGCAGCCGGTTGTCGAGCAGAACGTCGTGAGCTACGTGACGGTGGTCGACGTGCCCAACCCCGAGCTGAAGCTGAAGCCCGGGATGACCGCGAACGTGACCGTCGAGATCGCGCGTGCCGACGATGCTCTGCGCGTTCCGAGCAGTGCACTCCGGTTCCGCCCGACGCCGGAAGTGTTTGCCGCGCTCGGACAGCAGGTACCGCCGGAGCGCGGTCCGGGGGGCGCGCGCGCCGGGGGCGGAGCCACCGCCGCAGGCAGAGGCGACATGCGCCGTAATCCGGACGGGCAGCGCAATCCGGACGCACCGCGCATGGGACGAACCGCCGTCTGGGTGCTTCGTGATGGCCAGCTACGCCGCGTGCCCGTGCAGACGAGCACCAACGACGGCGTCGCCACGGCGGTCGTCGGCGGCGAGCTCAACGAGGGAGATCAGGTGGTGACCGGAGTGGCACAGGCGACCGCGACGGCGTCGCCTTCCAGCGGATCGCCGCTGATTCCACGACGACCGGGCGGCAACCGCGGCGCACAGGGTGGCCGTCCCACGGGTGCTGCGCCGCGATGACGATGGTCATCGCCGCCCACGAGCTCGTGAAAACGTACCACGTCGGCGAAGTGGATATCCGCGCGCTGCGCGGCGTCACGCTCGATGTGCAGCCGGGGGAGTTCGTCGCGCTCACGGGGCCGTCAGGCTCCGGCAAATCGACGTTCATGCACCTCGCCGGCTGTCTCGACAGGCCTACGAGCGGACGCTATCTGCTGAGCGGCCGCGATGTGTCGGCATTCGGCAAGCGTGAGCTGGCGCGCGTCCGGAACCGCGACATCGGGTTCGTGTTCCAGGCCTTCAATCTGCTGCCGCGCACGTCGGCGCTCGAGCAGGTGGAGCTCCCGCTGCTGTACGGACCGAACCTGCCGGGGAAGGAGCGCCACGCGCGCGCGGCCGCCGCTCTCGCGGACGTCGGCCTCGGCGATCGCCTCGACCACTATCCGAACCAGTTGTCCGGCGGGCAGCAGCAGCGCGTCGCGATCGCGCGCGCGCTGGTGAACCGTCCCTCCCTGCTGCTGGCCGACGAGCCGACGGGGAACCTCGACACGCGGACGAGCCTCGAGGTGATGAGCATTTTTCAGAAGCTGAACGCCGCCGGGCTCACGATCGTGCTCGTCACGCATGAGCACGACATCGCGGAGTTCTCGACGCGGATCGTCCGCTTCCGCGACGGTCGCATCGTCGGCGACACGCCCGTCACGTCTCGCCGCGACGCCGTGGCGGAAGCGGCGGCATACCGGGACGAGGAGGCCGCCTGATGTCGCTCTTCATGACGTTCGCGATGGCGGTGAAGGCGCTGCGGCGCAACGTGATGCGGACGGCCCTGACCGCGCTCGGCATGATCATCGGCGTCGCGGCGGTGATCGTCATGGTCGCGCTCGGGACCGGCGCGCGCACGACGATCGAAAACCAGATCAAGAGCGCCGGATCGAACATCGTGATGGTCAACGCCGGCGCCGGGTTTGGTCCCGTTCGAGGTGGACAAGGCGCCACGACCACGCTCAGGCCCGATGACGCCAAGGCGATTCGCGAGCAGGTTCCCGGGATCCGCTACATGTCGCCCGGACTCAACGCGCGCACGCAGGTGATCTCGACGATTGGCAACTGGAACACCCAGGTTCAGGGCGCAAGCGAGGACCTTCCGGCGATCCGTTCGTGGCCGCTGCAATTCGGCAGCTTCTTCACCGCGCAGGACGTGGAGCGCTCCGCGAAGGTGGCGGTGCTCGGTTCGGTGGCTCGCAATCAGCTGTTCGGCGACGACGCCGACCCCACCGGCGCCACCATCCGCATCAAGAACCAGCCCTTCAAAGTGCTCGGCGTGTTCACGGCGAAGGGACAGGGCGCCATGCCTGGTCAGGATCAGGACGACACGATCGTCGTGCCCTACACCACCGTGCAGAAGAAGCTGCAGGGCGTCGAGCACATCTCGAACATCACGATCTCGGCCGAGGACGGCGTGCCGCTGCCGGGGATGACCACGGAGATTGCGGCGCTGCTGCGCACGCGCCATCGCATTCAGCCCGGGGAGGAGGACGACTTCTCGGTCCGCACGCTCGAGGAGTTCGCCACGATCCTGACGTCCACGACGACCACGATGACGTATCTCCTGGCGAGCATTGCGGCCGTGTCGCTGCTCGTCGGGGGGATCGGCATCATGAACATCATGCTCGTGTCGGTCACCGAGCGAACGCGCGAGATCGGCCTGCGACTATCTGTCGGGGCGCGCGACCTCGACGTGCTGAGGCAGTTCCTGGTCGAGGCGATCGTCCTCTCGCTCGCGGGAGGCGCCATCGGCGTCGTCCTCGGCTTCGGCGCGGCGAGGACGATCAGCACGCTGCTCAACTGGTCGGCCGTCGTCACCACTGGCGCCGTGCTGATGTCCTTCGGCTGCGCGGCGGCAGTCGGCATCTTCTTCGGGTTCTACCCGGCGCGCAAAGCCGCGGCGCTCGATCCAATCGAGGCACTCAGGTATGAGTAGTGCGGCATTGAAGGATTCGATGATTGGTGATTCGGCGATTGCTTGGTGGTTGGCGGATTTGCGAATTGGGCAATTTACTGGTGATTGCGCCCACGCGCAATCGCAAATCGTCATTAGATGACGAATCAACGAATCAGAAATAGGCAACCAATCACCCAACACTAATCGCCGAATCGTGAAATGGATTGTTGATGAAGAAGAACATCGTCTGGGCGGTGAGCGCGTTCGCCATCATGATGGCGATCACACTGGCCCGCACGCAGGGGAAGCCGGACTTCACAGGTACATGGGTGGTTGATACCGTGGAACGTCCGGAGCGCCCTGATGGCGGCCGCCGCGAAGGAGGAGCGGGGAGGCGCGGCGGCGGGTTCATGCGGATGCTCGAGAAGGGAGATCGGGTTCGCATCAAGCACACGGCTGAGCGCCTGACCGTGACCTCATCCGTCGAATCGGGCGAACAGGTGAACACCTATTCGCTCGATGGCAGCGAGAGCACGAACACTTCACGCCGCGGCGGCGCGATGAAGACCAACACTCGGTGGGAGGGAGCGGCGCTCGTGACCACGGGTACGCGGAGCGTGAACGGGCCGATGGGCGAGATGACGCTGAAAACTCGCGAAGTGCGCAGCCTGAGCGACGATGGCCGCCTGATGACGGTCCGTACGACGGTCGACACGCCGCGCGGGCAGATGACGACCGCCGTCACCTTCGTCAGGGCGACGAGCTGATTCACACTTTTTTCTGCTCGCGGAAACCGAGCCGTCCGTGCCTGCCGTCAAATGCACATGATGCGTCGAACAATGTTCTCGTTCCTGGCGCTGCTGGTGGTTGCGATGGGCGACTCGGCGGCCCAGAAGGCGCCGGTTCCGGCGGCGCAGCTGCTGGCGGCGGAGCCGCTGACGCTCCCCGGCAACGTCGACAGCAACAGCCCGGCCCTGTGGGATCGCCAGGACGGCAGGCGGGATCTCTTCGTCCTCACATCGTTCGCCGGCCAGCCATCGCGAGCGACCGGCGACTCGCTCACGACACTCGATCGGCCGGTGCCGGTCGTCATCGAGCCGTGGCCGGGCGGCGGCGTGTGGATGGAAGCGATCGTGAAGGACCACGACGCGTGGTACGGCTTCTATCACAACGAGAACCAGGCGTCGATGTGCGACGGCAGGAATCTCAATTACCCGCGCATCGGGGCGGCCCGATCCGAGGACTTCGGCGCGACCTGGACGGATCTCGGAATCATCCTGGACCTGCCGCCCGAGACTTTCGCCTGCGGAACGAGGAACACGTACTTTGCCGGCGGCGTCGGCGACATGAGCGTCCTGATCGATCGGATGCAACGTGATCTCTTCATCTACTTTTCGCAGTACGCACGCGACCGCTCGCAACAGGGTGTCGCCGTCGCGCGATTGGCCTGGGCGGATCGCGACGCGCCCGCGGGAAAGCTCATGGTGTGGAGCAGCGGCGTGTGGCTGCCGGCAACGCTCGTGGATGACGAGGCTGGCGATCGCTGGGTCTACCCGAAGGCCACGGCGCTCGTTGCGCCGACCAGGCCGTGGCACGACAACGACCGCGTCGTCGATGCGTTCTGGGGACCGTCGATTCACTGGAACAGCTTCCTGAAGCAGTACGTGATGCTGCTGAATCGCGCGAGCGACGAGACGTTCGCGCAGGAGGGGATTTACGTCTCGTTCAGTCCCCGGCTCGACGATCCGTCCGCATGGTCGGCGCCGCAGAGGATTCTGCGTGGGGGGAAGTGGTATCCACAGGTCGTCGGGTTGGAGGCGGGACGCGGCTCCGACGCGTGGGCGGGACAGATCGCGCGGTTCTTCCTCGCGGGCCGCTCGGACCATGTGATCGAATTCACGCAGTGACCGCACAGAGCCGCCGCTGCCACAGAATTTTCACGCGCGCGCCCTCGCTTCGTCACGTCGGTACCGTCAAATCGAGCATGGAGGAAATGTTCATGCGACGTAATAAATCCTGGGCGCTCGCCGTCGCCGCGGCGCTGCTCCTGGTAATCGGTGTCGGCGGGGCGGTCCATGCGCAGGGCGACGGTCCAAGAAGGCATCGGCCGTTTGGTCCAGGCCGCGGCGGGTTCGTCGGCCTCGCCGGACTCGACCTGACCGAGGCTCAGCGCGAGCAGGTGCGGGAGGTGGTGCAGCGGCACCGCAGCGAGATGCAGGAAGCCGGCAAGCGGCTGCACGAGGCGCATCGGGCGCAGCGCGCCGCGGTCGAGGCGATGCCCGTCAACGAGGGGCTCATCCGTTCCACGACCCAGACGCTGGCGAACGCGCAGACCGATATGGCGCTTGTGCAGGCCCGCATTCATAGCGAGGTCTGGACGCTGCTCACGCCCGAGCAGCAGGAGAAGGCGAAGCAGCTGAAGTCCCAGCGCGAAACGCGTATGAAGCAGCGGATGGAGCGACGTCAGCAGCGGCGACAAGGCTAGTCTCTTGCATCCGGAGGGAGCGGTGGCCCAGACCCTCCCTCCGGATACCGAGCTTGCGGCGTTGCTTCGGCGGTTGGACGATCTGCTCGACGAAGCGACGAAGCTTCGCGGACGGATTGAAGACGCCATGAAGGTCAACAAGACGTCACCCTTCTGGCCCGAGCGGCGCCGGCAGCCAACCCCAGTTACCCGCGAGCGGCGCCGGTAACGGTCCGTCGTTGGCCGGACCGCGGCGCTTCAGGGAACGCGGCGAGCAGCTCCGCGCGTTCGACGACGCGCCAGGCGCCCGGCGCGAGCGTGCCGAGATCGAGCCCTCCAAAGGCGATGCGGGTCAGCCGCGTGACTTCATGGCCGCATGCGGCGAAGAGGCGCCGCAGCTCGCGGTTCCGGCCCTCGGTGAGCGTGATCCGCGCGTGCGTTTCGCGTCCGGACCGCTTCAGCACTACAACGGCCTGTGCCCTCAGCAGCTCACCTCGATCGCGGATGCCGCGCTCGAAGCGGCGTGCATTCTCATCAGCGAACGCGCCGCGCACGGTGACGACGTACGTGCGCGGTACCGCATTCACCGGATCCATGAGCCAGTGGCTCAACCGCGTGTCGTTCGTCAGGAGCAGCAGGCCCGCGGACGCCAAGTCGAGCCGGCCGACTGGAGCCACGTACGGCAGCGCCGTGAGTAAGTCGTACACCGTTCGTCTGCCTTGCGGATCCCGCCGCGTCGTCACCACGCCGCGCGGTTTGTTCATCACGACGGTGACTCGAGCCTGGCGTGCGGCCGCCGTGCCGGCGACCACGATACGCGCACGTTCCGGTATTACGGGGTGACCCGGGTCTCTGATAACGCGCCCGCCCACGCGCACCTCGCCGGCGAGAATTCGCTGCACGGCTTCCGAGCGCGACATGATCCCCAGCTTCGACAGCGCGCGGGCAAGCGGAACCATCACCGAGCCCCGCCATTATCTCTGCAGTTCAAGTGGCCCATGTATTGGGTACGCCTCCTGGCTGGAGACCTAACGGATGACCTCGTCGGCGTCACACGTCCGTATCGCGGCCCTCGGGGATCTGCACGTCTCGAAGACCTCGCAGGGCGCATATCAGCCGCTCTTCTCGCAGATCAGCGCCTCTGCGGACGTGCTCGTGCTGTGCGGCGACTTCACGGACTACGGCGCGCCCGAGGAGGCGCGCATCCTGGCGCGCGAGCTCACGACCTCCGTCAAGATCCCGATCGTCGCCGTTCTCGGAAACCACGACTACGAGTCGGGGAAAGAGACCGAGATCATGCAGATCCTCCGCGACTCCGGCCTTACGGTCCTCGACGGTGAAGCGACCGAAGTGCACGGCGTCGGCTTCGCGGGGGTGAAGGGGTTTTGCGGAGGCTTCGGGCGCGGTGCGCTCGGCCCGTGGGGAGAGAAGGTGATCAAGGCCTTCGTCCAGGAGGCGGTCGACGAGGCGCTGAAGCTCGAATCGGCCCTTGCGCGCCTTCGCACGCAGCACCGCGTGGCGGTGCTGCACTATGCGCCGGTTCGCGCCACGGTCGAGGGCGAGCCGATGGAGATCTTCCCGTACCTCGGCTCCAGCCGCCTCGAGGAGCCGATCAATCGGTACCGCGTCAGCGCGGTGTTCCACGGTCACGCGCATCGCGGCACGCCGGAGGGCAGGACGAGCACGGGCGTGCCGGTCTACAACGTGGCCATGCCGCTCCTGTCGCGCACGCATCCCGACCGGCCGCCGTTCCTGATCGTCGAGATTCCCAGAGAGGTGGAGGTGCCCCCTGCGGCTCCCCCCGGTGGTCAGGCCACCTCACCGCCGCTTGTCAAGACGGCATGAGTGGCGAGAAACGTGCAGAGGTGTGCGATCCCATGGCCCTCGGAACCCAGACGCCCCTGACGACCCCTGACAAGGCCGAGCTGTACCGGCAGGCGCTCGAGATGCTGAATCGGAGCGGCGTGCCGTACCTCGTAGGCGGTACCTACGCGTTTCATTACTACGCGGGGATCGCGCGCACCACGAAGGACTTCGACATCTTCGTGCGGCCGCAGGACCTGCAGCGCGTGCTCGACGTGCTCGTGCGTCTCGGGTTCAAGACCGAGGTCGCCTTTTCGCACTGGCTCGCGAAGGCGTTCAGCGGCGACCGGTTCATCGACATCATCTACAACTCCGGCAACGGCATCGTCGAGGTCGATGACGAGTGGTTTGCGCACGCCGTGGACGAGGAGGTGCTCGGCGTACCGGTGAGGCTCTGTCCGGCCGAGGAGATGATCTGGTCGAAGTCGTTCATCATGGAGCGCGAGCGCTACGACGGCGCCGACGTGGCGCATCTGCTCCGTCACTGCAGCGGACTTCTGAACTGGGATCGCCTGCTGCGCCGCTTCGGCGCCCACTGGCGCGTGCTTCTCAGCCACCTCGTGCTCTTCGGCTTCATCTATCCCGGAGAGCGCGCGCTGATTCCCGCGCCGGTCATCCGCGAGCTCGTGAACCGTCTGCTCGCGGAGCTGGATGTGCCGACGCGCGACAGCAAGGTCTGCCAGGGCACGCTGCTCTCGCGCGCGCAGTACCTCGTGGACGTCGACGAATGGGGCTATGAAGACGCGCGCCAGGCGCCGCGGGGGACGATGACGCCGGAGCAGCTCGCGGAGTGGACGGCCGCGATCGACAAATCGCGCTAGGCTAGCGGGAATCGCCGACGTCGCCGACGACCAGCAGCTCCTCGGCAGCACCGCGCATCTTCGCACTCGAATGAACTTCCGCCCGTAGCACGTAGCTGCCCTTCGGCAGGTTCTTGAACTCCAGCGTGTGAAGGCGACGGCTCTTGTCTCCCTCCAGGCTCACTTCGCTCGATCGAAACATCCGTTCGCCGTCGGCCTGCACGACCAGGACGCGGTTCGTCTCATCTGGCTGCACGGCCACGGTCACGCGAACAGTGGCGGGTTCCGTGTAATAGCGGCCATGAAGTCGGATTTCGACGACGTGCTCCGCTGCGATGGAGATCGTGTTGACCGAAACCAGAACGGCGAGCGCGACGTGCCACACTTTCATGGCTTACTTATCGGACGGTGACGGCGGTGCAACAGGAGTGCCGCGCTACTGTTGACGTTCGAGAATCCAGCAGATCGGGCCAACCAGCTTCTCGAGCACCGGACGCGATTGCCATGCTTCCAGCGTATCTCGTCGCTGGCCCGCAGGTCCGACTCGAAGTCCTGGCGAAAACGCGCGGCCGCCGCGACGTTGCGTGCGGCGACATTCACCTCGTCGTTGTGTTCGAACGAGCGATTGTCGATGTTGGTGGTCCCGATCACCGCCCAGATCCCGTCGACGATCAGCGCCTTGACGTGCGTCATCGCCGGGCGGTACTCGAAGATCTGCACGCCGCCTTCGAGCAGCTCCCGATACATGCGGCGGCTGGCCAGCCGCACGAGGCGCTGGTCGCTCAGCGCGCCAGGAACGATCACCCGGACGCGCACGCCGCGCCGCGCCGCGCGCACCAGCGCGCGCCGCAGCGCGCGGTCGGGCAGGAAGTACGGCGTGCTGATGTCGACGTCCTTCGCGGCCCCCTCGATCAGCATCTGAAACACGACGCGCGAGACGGTCGCGCGGTCGGAGGGCGAGCTCTTGACGACCATCATCTCGACGTCGCCCGCCGCCCTGCAGCCGCGGCCAATGCCGTGGTCCGGTCAGAATCTCGCCGCAGCACTCGAGCCAGTTCTCGGCGAAGACGCCCTGCAGGGCCGCGACGATCGGACCTTCGATCCGCACCATCGTGTCGCGCCAGGCCGGGGCGCCACGGTGCGGTTTCATCCACCAGTCGGCGACGCCGGCGCCGCCGGTGAACGCGATGCGCGCCGTCCACGACGAGCAGCTCGCGGTGGGTGCGGTTGTTGAGCCGGTGCAGCCGGTACCAGGTGAGGGGCTGGTAGAAGGTCACCCGGCACCCTGCGTCCGCGCAGCCGTGCCACGCAGGCGCTTCGCAATCCCGCGCTGCCGATCGCATCGAGCACCAGGCGCACTTCGACGCCGGCGCGGGCCCGCTCGATCATGGCCTCGACCAGCATGTCGGCCGCGTCTCCGGGCTGGAAGATGTAGGCCTCGAGGTTGACCGACGTCTCGGCGCCGCGAATGGCGTCGCGCATCGCCGGATAGAACTGCGCGCCGTTGGTGAAGACGTCGACGCGGTTGTCGGCGATGCATCGCCGCCTGGCACGTGGACTGGACACGTGGAGGAACTCGTCGCTGTCGGGCCGCAGCGGCATGGTGACGTGGTAGTCGATGCGTGGCGTGAAGAGCAGCACGAGCACGAACCAGATGATGAACGCGATCCCGAGCAGCGTCCAGAACATCGCTATTGCGTGTCGAGAAAGGCCACGGGGCAGCGGCTCGAAGACCTCGGCCAGCGCGCAGCGTCGCCGTCGACGATCGGGCACGCAGGCTCCGGTGAGCGCATGACGATAGCAGCGGGCCGGTTCATCGGGCACGTGCACGCGCGTGTCGCCCCACACGCGCTCGCCGAGCGGCGGCGCGTCGGCGTCGGGCACGAGCCCGGCAACCAGCCGCGGGACCACGACGATCACCGCGCGGCCCTCGTGGCGGCGCGCGAAGGCGAACACGTGGTCGCGGCGGGCGCCCTCGACGGCCAGCGGCCTCGTAGGTGCCGACGGCGAACACGTTCGAGCGCGCTCCGCCTGAAATGCAGCAGCGTCGTCGTGACGAACAGCTTGAGCCGATCGTCGGTGGCGAGCCATGAGCCGCGACATCAGCGCCGTCGATCGTCGTGCGCGCTCGGATCGGCCTCGAGCAGCGCCCTGCGGCGGCTGTAGTCCACCGGCCGCCGGTTGTCGGGATCGACCAGGCGAAATCCCAGAGCTCCGTGCCCTGGTAGAAGTCCGGAACGCCGGGGGCGCCGATCTTGACGGCGAGCTGCGCCAGCGAGTTGTAGATCCCGTAGCGCGCGACGCGCCGCTGGAACGGCAGGAAGTCCTCCCGGAACGCGGTGTTGTCGGGCGCCAGCGACGGCTGCGACGAATGCCGTCCATCGCCTGCTCGTGCCGCTCGCTCGGGTTCAGCCAGCTGGTGAACGACCTTGGCCTCGCGCATCGCCTTGAGCATGTACGCGACGATCCGCTCGCGATACTCGCTCCTCGGCCGTGTCGTCCATCGGCTCGAGCGGCCACGTGCCGACCAGCGTCTGGTACAGCAGGTACTCCTCGTTGCGGCTCGGATAGGACTCGCCGTCGATGGTCGCGCGCGCCGCGCCGGTTGATGCGCGCCCAGCGGGCCGTCGCCTGCTTCCACGCGCCCGGCAGCTCCGACAGGACGTTCAGCCGGGCGCGCACGTCCTCGCTGCGTTTGGTGTCGTGCGTCGACGTCGCCGAGAGCGCGTGCGGCCACCGCGCGGCGCGCGCCCGCAGCCACGTGTGCAGACGCTCGGGAGCCACGCCGAAGCGATCCGGCTCGCCGCCGACCTCGTTCAGCGACACGAGGCGGTTGTAGATGTAGAGCGCGGTGTCCTCGATGCCCTTCGCGGTGACCGGGCTCGTGACCTGCTGGAACTTGCCGACGAAGCTGCATGTGCTCGTCGCGCTCGCGTCGCTGAAATGTAGTCGGCCTGCTTGAGCAGCAGATCGCGGACGAAGTCGTAAGACCGCGCCGGGGCGGTTTGGATTGCGCCGCTTCGCTTCGCGCGACCGCGTGCTCGATGTACTGGCGGTCGCGCTCGCTGACGTCCGGTCTCGCGGTCGTTCACGTAGGTGCGGTAGACCGGGAAGCACGGCGATGATCTCGCGCATCGCCTGCGTCAGGCTGTTCAGCGTGAAGTCGCGGTAGTGGCGGTTGCGCTCCGAGAAGCGGTTCAGCCGGTGGGCCAGCACGTTCAGCTCGCTCGCCATGCTGACCCGCAGGACGAGCTGCTTGCCGCGGTAGGCGATCTCGCGGAACGGCGCTCGCAGCCGCGTGAAGCGCTCGTAGACGTCGTTCATCGCCCGCTCGTTGCGGCCGTCGACGAAGAGGCCGTTCACCTTCGCCAGGAAGTCGTAGCCGGTCGTCCCGTCGACCGGCCAGTCCGGGCAGCGGCTCGTCCGCGCCCGAGGATCTTTTCGACCACGACGTAGAGCGGCCGTTCGCGCGAGAACAGCGTCGGGCCGCACCTCGCGCGCGCGCGCCTGCAGCCGCGCGAGGTAGTCGCCCGGATCGAACAGGCCGTCGACGTGATCGATCCGGAAGCCGTCGAGCAGGCCGCGGCGAACAGGTCGAACGCGAAGGCGTGCACGCGCTCGAAGACCGTCGGGTCCTCCATCCGGATCGCCGCCAGCTCGTTGATGTCGAAGAAGCGCCGGTAGTTGATCTCCTCGGCCGCGACGCGCCAGTGCGCCAGCCGGTAGGCCTGCGCACGCAGAGCAGCTCGTCGAGCGCGATCGAAGCTGCGCGGGTCGCCGTGCCACGCCGTTGAACGAGCACGACGGCGCGCGTCGACGTGCTGCGCGGACGATCGCGGGACTCGCGTGTCAGCGCCGCCAGCCGCCGCTTGATGACTTCCTTCTCGCGGTCGCGTTCGGCGAGCTGCGCGGAGGTCTGCGCTCGCGGCCGGGCAGGTGCCGGATCGCGGTGAGGATGCTGAGGAACTCGACGCCGTCGATGCTCTCGCTCGCCGAGCGCCGCGAGCAGCGGGCTCGATGTCGGTGCTCGAGGATTCGATCGTAGGTGCCGGGCGCGATCGGCAGCATCGTGTCGTAGTAGCGAAGCGCGGAACGCGCCCTCGTCGTAGCGCAGCGTGATCTCCTGGCGCTCGAGCACGGCGCCGTACGCAGTCGCCCAGGATCGGCAGCAGCACCTTGTTTTCGAGCTCCGGCTTGAGCGGATGCCAGTCGATGTCGAAGACCGCGGCATACCGCGAGCTGGGGCCGTTCTCGAGGACGTCCTGCCACCACGGGTTCGCCGACTTCGCGATGCCCATGTGGTTCGGCACGAGGTCGAGGATGTGGCCCATGCCGTGCGTGCGCAGGCGCGTCGATCCACGCGCGATAGCTGCTTCGGTCGCCGATCTCCGGATTGAGTCGCGTCGGATCGGCGACGTCGTAGCCGTGCGTGCTGCCCGGCACCGCCTTGAGATAGCTCGACGCGTAGGCGTGTGAGACGCCCAGCGCGTGCAGGTAGTCGACGATTGCGGTGGCGTCGTCAAAGGTGAACCCCGCGTTGAACTGCAGCCGGTAGGTGGCGGTGGGAATCGTCGCGGGCCGCATGGCGGAGACCATACGTCAGCAATCGAGGTGCCCGGTATCGTGTGGTGACCTGACACAACTGGAACACCGCTTGCTGACGAGGTCAGCGTGAACCCGCGTAGTGCTATCTCGGCTGTCGCTATCGCAGTGCTGGCGCTCGCCTGCGCCGGCCGGACGCGCGTCGCGCCCGTGCCGACAGCACCGCCGACAGCGGAGCAGATGGCAGAGCTGTGGGTCGATCCCGGATCGCAGCCGCGCGATCTCTTCTACGGCATCGGCGGAAAGCAGTACGCGCCATCGAAGGACGCGATGTACAAGTTCAAGGCGAAGGACGAACTGGGTTCAGCGTCAGCTATGACGTGACCGGTCCCGACGGCGTCGAGTGGAGCGCGAAGATTGGGCCCGAAGCGCAGACCGAGGTCCTCGTGTCGCGCCTGCTCTGGGGCCTCGGGTATCACCAGCCGCCGCTCCACTACCTGCCGTCCTGGAACCTGGTTCAGGAGAACGGCGACGTCAGGAAGGAGAGCGAGGCGCGCTTCCGGCCGAAGCTCGAGTCTCTCGAACGCCTGAAAGACCCCTGGTCGTGGACGGAGAACCCGTTCCTCGGAACGCGCCCGTTCAAGGGGCTGCTGATCACCCTGCTGATTCTGAACAGCACCGACCTCAAGAACGACAACAACAGCATCTACGAGCTGAAGCAGCCCGTGGGAGGCGGCGTCCTGCGTGCGCGATGGTTCGTGGTGCGCGACCTCGGCGCCGCGCTCGGCGAGACGGGCAAGCTGTTTCCACGACGCAACTGGATCGAAGGCTTCGAAGACGAGGCGTTCATCGAGGGCGTCGAGGACGGCCGCATCCAGTTCGCGTTCACGGGCCGGCATCAGGAGCTGCTGGACATGATCACGCCGGCCGACCTGCAGTGGGCGGCCACGCACCTTCGGCGCGTCACCGACCAGCAATGGCGCGACGCATTCCGCGCCGCCAACTACACCGACGGCCTTCGCTGACCGCTACCTGCGCAAGATCCGGCAGAAGATCGACGAGGCGCTCAAAGCGGCCGCCACCGCGCAGACGAATCCCGATGCTTGATCAGACGGTATTTCCCAACCTGTCGCACTACGTTCCCGACATGCTGGAGGCGCACGCGGAGATGGTGGTGCGCGCCCTCCTGGCGCTCCCTGTCGCCGCCATGCTGGGCGCGGCGCTCGCCTTCCGGCCAAAACGGCGGGGCACGCCGCCCCGATCGGCGCCGGTGATCCAGACGCAGATCGTTCTCGCGATCGTCGGCGCGCTGGTCATGATCATCGTGGGCGCGAGCCTTGCGCGCGCGTTTGGCATCGTCGGCGCCGCAAACCTGATCCGCTACCGCGCGAAGATCGACGACCCCAAGGATGCCGTGGTGATGCTGGCGACGCTCAGCCTCGGTCTCGCGACCGGCGTGGAGCTGTACGGTCTCGCGCTCTTCGCGACGCTCTTCATCCTTGCCGTACTCTGGGTGATCGAGTCGCTCGAGCCCGAGCGCCGCAAGACGTTCGAGTTGAAGGTGACGGCCCCCGATCCCGCCGCCATGCGCGCGGAGGTCGAGTCCATCCTCCGCCGCTACGACGTGAAGTATGAGCTTCGAAGCGCCGGCGCGAAGGAGCTGGTCTACGAAGCGGACCTGCCGCTGGAAACGAAGACCGACCGATTGTCGAACGCCATCCTCATGATCGACGGCAACGGCGAGAAGGAAGTCGTCTGGGAGGAAAAAAAGAAGAAGTGATTGCCTCGTATGTTCCTCGTCCAGGTGCTGCTTCCGCTCTACGACAACGCCGGCCATCGTTTTTGGTACAACGACTTTGCATCCGTGCGCGGTGAGCTGACCGACCGGTTCGGCGGCGCAACCGCGTACACGCGGGCGCCGGCCGAAGGTACGTGGGAGGATCCCGATGGGCGCATTCACCATGACGACATGGTCGTGGTCGAGGTCATGACCGACGCGCTCGACCGCGTGTCGTGGTCTCGCTACAGGACGGCGCTGGCGGCGCGATTCCGGCAGGCCGAAATCGTCGTTCGCGCGATGGCGATCGAGCTGCTGTAATGGAGCTCTCGACATGCCGGCGCCTGAAGCCGCAGCCCGCTTGAGAGCGCGCCTGCGACCGGGGGATCCGCTCCCGCTTGGCGCCACGTGGGACGGCAAAGGAACGAACTTCTCGCTGTTCTCGGAAGTGGCCGAAAGCGTCGAGCTGTGCCTGTTCGACGAATCGGATCGCGAACGGCGCATCGTGCTCCCGGAGCGCACCGCGTTCTGCTGGCATGGCTACCTGCCGGGCATCGGCCCTGGACAGCGATACGGATTCCGCGTCCGCGGCCCCTGGGATCCCGCACGCGGCATGCGCTGCAATCCCGCGAAGCTCCTGCTCGACCCCTATGCGCGCGCGATCGCCGGCGAGTTCAGGTGGGGTCAGTCACTCTTCCCCTACCCGCTCGGCGGCGACGACCTCCAGCGTGATGACAGCGACAGCGCCCCCGACATGCCGAAGAGCGTCGTCATCGACGGGCGGTTCGATTGGAACGGCGACGCGCTCCTTCGTCGGCCGCTCCATGAGACGGTCGTGTACGAAGTGCATGTCAAGGGTTTCACGCAGCGCCACCCGGACATTCCCGAGGCGATGCGAGGTACGTATGCGGCGCTCGCGCATCCAGCCGCCGTCGAGCACCTGACGTCGCTCGGCGTCACCGCCGTGGAGCTCCTTCCGATTCACCAGTTCATTCACGAACCGCATCTCCTGGACAAGGGGCTGCGCAACTATTGGGGCTACCACTCGATCGGCTACTTCGCGCCGCACCGCGGATACTCGAGCGTCGGCGACAGCGAGGGACAGGTCGCCGAGTTCAAGGCGATGGTCAAATCGCTCCATGCCGCGGGCCTCGAGGTCATCCTCGACGTCGTGTACAACCACACCGGCGAGGGGAACCACCTCGGGCCGATGCTCTCGCTGAGAGGCATCGACAACCGTGCCTACTATCGCGTCGAAGACGAGTCGCGGTTCTACCGGGACTACACCGGAACCGGCAACACCCTCAACATGCGGCATCCGCATGCCCTGCAGCTGGTGATGGATTCGCTGCGCTACTGGGTTCAGGAAATGCACGTGGATGGCTTCCGTTTCGACCTGGCCTCCACGCTCGCCCGGGAGCTCTACGACGTCGACCGGCTCTCGGCCTTCTTCGACATCATCCACCAGGATCCCGTGCTGGCCGGCGTGAAGCTCATCGCCGAGCCGTGGGACATCGGCGCAGGCGGCTATCAGGTGGGCAACTTCCCGGTGCGTTGGTGCGAGTGGAACGGCAAGTATCGCGACACGGTGCGCGACTACTGGCGCGGCGAGGACCAGACGCTCGCCGAGTTCGCCCACCGCCTCACGGGCAGCGCCGATCTGTACGAGGACGACGGCCGGAAGCCGTACGCGAGCGTGAACTTCGTCACCGCGCACGACGGCTTCACGCTGCGCGATCTCGTGTCGTTCAACGAGAAGCACAACGAAGCCAACGGCGAGGAGAACCGCGACGGCGAGAGCCACAACCGATCGTGGAACTGCGGGGCGGAGGGGCCCACCGACGATCCGGCGGTGAACGACTGCCGCGCCCGCCAATCGAGAAACTTCCTCACGACGCTGTTGCTGTCTCAGGGCATCCCGATGATTCTGGGCGGCGACGAGATCGGCCGCACGCAGCAGGGCAACAACAACGCGTACTGCCAGGACAATGAGGTCTCGTGGCTCGACTGGGAGGCCGCCGACCGCGGGCTGCTCGAGTTCACGCGCCGTGTCGTGCAGCTCAAACGGGATCACCCGGTGTTTCAGCGGCGCCGATGGTTCAAGGGGCGTCCGCTCCGCGGAAAGGACGTGGCCGACATCGCGTGGTTCCGCCCGGACGCGCAGGAGATGTCAGAGGAGGACTGGCACAAGGGCTTCGCCAAGTCCTGTGCGGTCTTCCTGAATGGGGATGCGCTGCCCGACCTCGACGAGCATGGCGCCCGCCTGCGCGACGACAGCTTCCTCCTGCTCTTCAACGCGCATCACGAGCCGCTGCCGTTCATCATGCCGCCGGCATCGTTCGGCGAGCGATGGATGGTCGTCGTGGATACCAACAACGAGCTCGGCGAAAACGCGACGACGGTGGCCGCCGGAGGGACCGTCGACGTTCCCGGCCGATCGCTCCTGGTCCTGTCGCGGCAGCCCGCCGCGTGAGCCGGCCTATCCTCGGTAGTTGCCGAACTGGAGCGCCACGCCGAAGTCACCATCGCGCAGCAGCCGCATCGCCTCCTGGAGGTCGTCCTTCGACGGCGACTGCACGCGCAGCTGATCGCCCTGAATCGACGCCTGCACCTTCTTCAGCTTCGCGTCCTTCAGAAACCTGACGATGTCCTTCGCTTTCTCGGTGGGAATTCCCTGTTGCAGCGTGATCTCCTGCCGGACGGTGGTGTTCGCCGCCGGCTGAACCGCGCCGCGCGACAGATTCCGGACGGGGACGTTGCGCCGCACGAAACGTGTCTGCACGACCTCCCAGAGCGAGTTCAGCTTGAACTCGTCGTCTGCCACCAGCACGAGCTTCGACTCCTTGGCGTCGAACTCGATCGAGGCCTTCGAGCCCTTGAAGTCGTACCGCTGCGCGACCTCCTTGCGTGCCTGATTCAAGGCGTTGTCGACTTCCTGGAGGTCGACGTTCGATGTGACATCGAACGAGCACAGGTTCGCCATGAACTAATCTTAACAACTTCGTCGGTTCGTCGGTTCGTTGGTTCGACGAACCGTTATCCCGTCATCGCCGCGTGCGCGAGGCGTTCGACGAGCGCGACGACTTCCGATGGCTCGTACGGTTTGCTCACGTGGGCCTGGTAGCCGGCGGCGAGTGCCGCGAGGCGATCGCCGGGCGATGCATACGCCGTCAGCGCCACGGCTGGCACCAGGCCGCCTCGCGCCGGGGAGCGCTCGCGCACCCGCTTGATCAGGGAGTAGCCGTCCTCGAACGGCATGGCGATGTCGCTGACGAGGACATCGGGCACGGCGCGCTCGAGGACCTGGATCGCCCCGCCGGCGGTGGTCGCCCGATGCGTCGTGGCCCCGTAGCTCGCGAAGATCGTGCACAGCAGATCGACGGCGTCTTCGTCGTCATCGACCACGAGCACCGCAATCCCGTCGAGCAGCCGCGGATCGAGCGCTGGAACCGGCAGCGCGATCTCCGAGGGGTCCCGCCTCACGAGCCGGTCCTCCGCGGGCAGCTCCGACGGGAGATGGACTTCGAAGGTGGACCCGGTGCCAGCCCCGCCACTCTCGGCCCTCACCGTGCCTCCATGCAGCTGCACGATCTGCTTCACAATCGCGAGGCCGAGGCCGAGGCCGCCGTGCTCGCGGCTCGCCGTGCCGTCCGCCTGACGGAATGGCTCGAAGACATGCGGCAGAAACTTGCGCTCGATCCCGATTCCCGTGTCCCGGATGGCGAGGACGAAGCCATCCTCGCGCCGCAGCTGCACGTCCACGTCGCCGCCGACGGGGGTGAATTTCACCGCGTTCGAGAGCAGGTTCCAGATGACCTGCTGCAGCCGGTCGGGATCGCCCGAGGTCATCGCCGGGCGAACGCGCAGGTCGGCCCGCAGCCGGATCCGCTTCGCCACCGCGGCCGGCCGCATCACCTGCAGCGCCGAGTCGACGATCGCGGCGAGGTCGGTCGCGCGCACATCGAGCCGGAGCTTGCCGGTGACGATGCGGGAGACCTCGAGGAGGTCTTCGACGAGCCGCGCCTGGACGCGTGCGTTGCGCTCGATGCTCTCGAGCGCGCGCGCCCGCGCATCGCCCTCCACGCCCGGCCCGCGCAGCACACGCGTCCAGCCGAGCACCGCGTTGAGCGGCGTGCGCAGTTCGTGCGACAGCGTGGCCAGGAACTCGTCCTTCAGACGATTCGCGTCACGTTCGCGCGCCAGCAGGTTGGTGCGCTCCGCTTCCACTCGCGTGCGCTCCTCGATTTCCCGCTGAAGATCTTTGTTCGCGCGTGACAGGGCCGTGGTCCGTTCCGTGATGCGATCGAGCATGTCGTTGAAGGCATGCATCACGATGCCGACTTCGTCGTTCGCCGTCGGGACGAGCCGCGGAGCGCCGTGCTTTCCATCGGAGACGGTACGTGCCGCTGCGGCGAGCTGCAGCATCGGCTCGACAATCGAGCGCTGTAGGAGCGCGCCGACGGCCAGGGCCACGACGGTACAGACGGCAACCAGGCCGGCGACCGTGCCCAGACCGACGAGCATACGCTCGCGCATATCCGCAAGGTCGCGGTGGACGAACAAAGTGCCCATGCGCGAGCCCGCATACGTGATCGGGATGACGAACCGTGCTTCCTGAAAGGTGAAGGAGGAGCTCACGCTCGACTCGTCCGGACAACGGCCGGAACGCTCGCGATGGTAGGTCGCGACGAGACGCCGATCGGCGCCATACACACAGGCCATGACCACGGGAGGCCGCAGCTCGAACGCCGAAACGGCTTCGCCGACGGCGTCCTCATCGTTGAGGACGAGCGCGGGCGCGACGTTCGCACTCACCACGCGCGCCTGGGACGCGACGTCGCGCTCGATAAAGGTACGGAACGCCAGCGCGTCCCACACCAGGAAGCCTCCGCCGGCGAGCAGTAGCGCGGCAGATGTCGACGCCGCGGTCATCACGACCAGCTTGCGGCGAATCCTGAGGGTCTGGAACCACGTCGTCATCCGACCGCGCTCGTGAGGACAAAAGGTAGGCGGGGGTCGCCCACGGGAGGCCCGAAGTGTAGTCTCCAGTGCAATCTGCGGAAAAGCTCGGCCGTGTTGACGTTACGCGGCTGCGTTACGGCTGAGATAAGGGCTGCGTCGTTGTCGCAGATCATTGTGCAAGCTATACTTCGACGTCCTCGGGGCCGATGGATTGCCTCATGCGGAAACGCTTCACCTGCTGATCCGACCTCCGCTTCATGCCGAACGAGCTGACAGGGAGCCAGCGTAACAATGCCGGGCTTGTTGACGTCCTCGACCGGGTTCTCGATAAGGGACTGGTTGTCGCCGGGGACATCAAGGTCTCGCTGGCGGAAGTCGAGCTCCTGACCATTCGCATCAGGCTGATGATCTGCTCGATCGACAAAGCGGAAGAGATTGGACTCGACTGGTGGAAGTACGATCGACACCTGTCGCCAGGCCGGGAACAGGTGCTCGAGGAGAACCTCGAGCTGCGCAGACAGATTCATGCGCTCGAACGGCGGCTCGCAACGTTGACGCGCTCGACCCGCCGCCGCGGTCGCGCCATGCCGCCCCCCAAAGACTAGTGCACGTGACGCGAAGGAGCTTCCACGATGGCCGTTGAACGCCAGCAAGGCGGAACCAGTCTCATCGATGTCCTTGACCGCGTACTCGACAAGGGCATCGTGATCGACGCGTGGGTGCGCGTCTCGCTCGTGGGCATCGACTTGATTACCGTCGAAGCGCGCGTGGTGGTGGCGTCCATCGACACGTATCTGAAGTATTCAGATGCGATCGGCGGCGCGGCGTCGGCGGCTCGGCCGACGATCGAGGCGACACGAACTTTCGAGGAGCTTTCAGCGGAGAACGCCGCACTGCGTGCCCAGCTCGAGGGCGGCACGGTCGCTGGCCGTGCGCCTGCGGCGCGCCGGCGACGGCAGCAAACGAGGTAGTAGGGAGTAGCGGTAGGCGGTAGGCGGTAGGCAGGAGGCAGGAGGGTTCGGCGGCGGGTCGGCGGTAGACGGCCGGCGGCAGGTCGGCCGTTTTCCAACGCGCGGCACTTCGATCGAGCCTACCGCCTACCGCCCACCGCCGACTGCCGAGGGTCCAGTCAGCAATATGAGTCCACTGCAGGCGCGGACGATCGCTCGCGCACCGGTTGCCTCGGGCGCCGCCGCGCGGCTCGAGCTGCTCGAGTACTTCCTCGTTCACTCGGACGACATCGCCCGCTGTGCCCAGGCGAGCCTCGAGTGGCTGTCGCGTCATGCGGGCATCCGTCAGGCGGCCTGCCTGATTGCGGACACCGACTCCAACATGCTCGTTGGCGTCGCCGGCATTGGAGTGTCGAGCGACGACGTCGAGCTGTTCTCGTGGCCGATGACCGACTCGAGGGACTCGCTGATTAAGGCGCTGTCATCGGAGGAGCCGGTGGCGTTCAAGGGATCGCGCGCGAACGGTGAGGTTCGCAGCGGGCGCGCGACGCCCCTCGGTCCCGGCGCGTTCACCGCCGTCTCGCTGCGCGGTGACCGGGAGGAGGGCGCGCCGGCGCTCGGCCTCGTGCTGCTTCGCAGCACCGGTCCGCTCCACAGCGAAGTGGCATGGCTGCTCACGGTCCTCGGCCAGAAGGTCGATCAGGTGCGCGGCCGGGGGAGCCTCGCGGAGGAAGTGAAGAAGCTGCGCCGCGAGCGCGCGCTCTTCTTCACGATCATCAACGCGGTGACAGACCCCATCTTGCTGACCGACACCGAGGGCCGCCTGATCGTCGCCAACTCACGCGCCGAAAGGCTCTTCGCGGCGACCGAGGAGGAGACCGAGGGGCGGCGGCGCGCCGTGCGTCTGAACAACATGCTGTTCTCCGCGGCGCTGTCCCGCACGGCCATGGAACAGGCGGCGAGTCCCGATGCGCGGGAGCTCGTGCTCGTCGATCCGAGCGACGGCTCGGACCTGATGTTCGAGGTCCTGTCGACGGTCGTCGAGGATCCGCGTGAGGGCACCGGTGTCGTGTCGGTGCTGCGGAACATCACCGACCTGCGCCGCGCGACGGAGCAGATCGAGGAGAACTACCAGAAGCTGCGTATCGCCGAAGCGGGGTCGCGCGCGGAGCGCGATCGGCTGAACCTCATCATCGATTCCGTGGCGGACCCGATCATCGTGACCGACCCGGCCGGTGGCACGGTCCTGATGAACGCGCCCGCGGAGGAGCTCTTCACCGTCTTCGCGGACGCGCCCGACACGGCGCAGCGGACGGTGCAGGCCAACGACGCGCACTTCTCGTCGTTCATCTCGGGGCTGCTGCTCGGCGTCACGGGGCCGGGCGAGATCCGGCGCGGCGAGATCGGCCTCGTCAATCCGGTCACGATGCGTTCGGTGCCGGTTGAAGCGATCGCGGGAAAGGTGCTCACCGAGACCGGCGAGCTGACGGCCGTCGTCACGATCCTCCACGATCGGACGGAGGCGCTCGAGCGCGCACGACTGTACCGAGCAGCTGCGGGCGGGAGCCGACGAGCTCCAGGCCCGCGTGCAGGCCGCGACCGCGGAGCTCGCCCAGCAGAACGAGCTGCTGCGGCGCCAGGCGATCGAGCTGGAGCAGGCATCGCGCCTGAAGTCGCAGTTCCTCGCCAACATGTCGCACGAGTTCCGGACGCCGCTCAACGCGATTCTCGGGTACACGCACATGCTGCTGCAGGGGGTCGCGGGCGATCTCCTGCCCGCGGTGCGGCGGCAGCTGACGCGGATCGACTCCAACGGGCGCCACCTGCTGCAGATCATCAACGAGATCCTCGACATCACCCGCATCGAGGCGGGCAAGATGCCGCTGCAGATCAGCCGCTTCAACGTGAACGAGCTGGTGCCGGAGGTGATGGCGGAGCTCGACGCCGTGATCGCGCGGTCGAAGCTGTCGGTCACGCCGCGTCTCAACGTCCTGATGCCCGAGGTGACGACCGATCGGCAGAAGGTGAAACAGATCGTCGTGAACCTGCTGAGTAACGCCCTCAAGTTCACGCATCAGGGCGGGATCGAGCTTGCGGTCGGCTACGAGGGCGCCGAACGCGTGGCATCGATTGCGGTCCGCGACACCGGGATCGGGATCGCGCCCGAGAACCACGAGAAGGTGTTCGAGGATTTCCGGCAGGTCGACGACTCGCCGTCACGCCAGTACCGGCGGAACCGGCCTCGGCCTCGCGATCTGCCGGCGGCTCGCAGCCACCATCGGCGGCCGCATCATGCTGCACAGCCGTCTGGGCGAAGGGTCGACGTTCACGCTCATCTTCCCGGCCAACGCGGAACCATGACAGACGACAACACCCCCCTCATCCTCGTGGTCGACGATTACCAGGACGCCCGGGAGATGTACGCCGAGTATCTGCAGTTCTCCGGGTTCCGGGTCGCCGAGGCCAAGAACGGCAACGAAGCGATCGAAAAGGCGTTCGAGCTTCGCCCCGCGCTCATCCTGATGGATCTCTCGCTTCCGGGGATGGACGGGTGGGAGGCGACGCGGCAGCTGAAATCGGATGAGCGCACGCGCCACATTCCCGTGGTGGCGCTGACCGGCCATGCGCTGGCTGGCGCGTCGGAAGGCGCGCGCAAGGCCGGGTGCGATTCGTTCGTGACGAAGCCATGCCTGCCAGACGATCTGGTGGTCGAGGTGCGCCGCATGCTCAACGTCGTTCACAGACAGGTATAAACGTGCCGAAGGCAACGAAGAACTCAGCGTCGAAGAAAGGCGCCGCGCCGCGCGCCAAATCGCCGGCGCGCGCGCCGAAAACAGACAGGCGCGTGCGGCCGATTGGCGCGCGCCGCGGCAACGGGGCGCCGGTCACGCGGGTGACGCGTGAGACCGAAGTGCGCGGGACCGAAACACGCGTGGAGCGCCACGTCGAGCGCGCGGCCAAGCCGTTGCTGCCCGACGTCGACCGCTCGAACCGCGGCCGCTACGTGTACTGCATCATCCGCGCAAGCCAGCCGCTCCGGTTCGGCGCGATCGGCATGGACGAACAGTCGCCCGAGGTGTACACGATCACGTTTCGGGACATGGCCGCCGTCGTGTCCGACGTGCCAATCGCGCCGCTCGATTCCACGCGGGAGAACGTGCTCGCGCACGAGCGCGTGAACGAGACGGTGATGCGCGAGCACACGGTGATCCCGATGTCGTTCGGCACGATCTTCAAGACGCGCGACGACATCGGCGAGCTGCTGCGATCGGCCTACGACGCCTTCGCCGACGTGCTCGCGAAGATGCAGGACAAGCTCGAGTTCGGCCTCAAGGTGCTGTGGGATCGCGACGAGATCGTGAAAGCGATCGAACAGGAAGACGAGGACATCCACCGGCTGAAGACGGAGATCTCGTCGCAGAAGGGATCGACCTACTTTGCGCGGATGCAGTACGGCCGGCTGATCGACGCGGCGCTGCAGCAGCGGTCGGAGCGCTACGTCGGCGAGTTCCTGCAGCGGCTTCGCGACGTCTCGGTGGCGTCGCGCGTCAACAAGGCGATCGGCGACAAGATGATCATGAACGCCGCGTTCCTCGTCCAGCGCGAGCAGGAGCCGGCGTTCGACCGGCGCATCAAGGACATCGCGTCGAACTACGACAAGCTGACCTTCAAGTACACTGGCCCGTGGCCGCCGTACAACTTCGTGAACATCCGGCTGAAGCTCGAGCGCGCGGGACAGCACTAGGCGCGCGCTTTTGCGCGCGCAGGTAGAAAGTAAGAATGGAAAGTGGAAAGTAATCAAACTTGCCCACTTGCGAACTTGCCAACTTACTTTTCACTTTCCACTCTCCACTTGTAGACTTTTCGCTTAGCGATGTTCATCCTCGACTCGCTCTTCGTGTCCGGTCTGCGCTGGGTGCTGGACACCGTGGCGACCGCGGCCGACGCCGAAAAGAACGACGACTCGGCGCTTCGGGAAGAGCTGCTCGCGGCGGAGATGCGCCGGGAGATGGGCGAGATCACCGATTCCGAGTTCGCCGACATCGAGGCGGATCTCCTGGCGCGCATTCGTGACATCAAGGAGCGCCGCGAAGGCGGCGCTGGTCCGATCGCCTTTGGCGGCGCGGACGAGACCGGCGCGTCGGAGCTGCAGGTAGAGGCGACGGTGTCGGGGGATTTCCACGCGCCGGCCGCCGCCGATGCAGGCACGGTCATCGAGGGCACACTGCTGAAGACGCCTCCGCGCAGCCGGCGCGGACGCCGGACGACACGGTAGAATCGCCGCGTCGTGACCTATCTGTACTGCCTCATTCGCAGCGCACGGAAGCCCGTCATTCGGCGGCGTCGGATCGGCCTGCCGTCCGCAGGAGGTCTTCGCGCGCTCGACGCCGGTGGGGGCTTATGGCTCATCGTGTCCGATGTCGAGGCCTCGGAGTACGGCGAAGCGGCAATCGCGTCGGGGCTGAAGGATCTCGATTGGGTCTCCCAATGCGCCATGGGCCACGAGGCGGTGGTGGAGCAGTTTCTCTCGAAGGCCGCGTTGCTGCCGATGCAGATGTTCACGATCTTCACGGGCGACGAGCGCGCGCTGGCGCACGTCTCGCGCGACCGGCGCCGGATCGAGCGGATCCTGCGTCGCGTGGCCGGCCACGTGGAGTGGGGACTCCGCCTCACGTGGGACGAGCAGGCGGCGCGTGGCGCGGTGGAGCAGGCGCACGCGCGACGCGCGGGTGAGCGTCGGCGGTCGGGTACCGCGTATCTGACGCAGAAGCGCGACCTGCTCGATGTCAGGCGGACGCAGCTGGCGAAAGCCCGCGCCGAGGCGACGGCGCTTCACCGCAGCCTGAAGCGGCACGCGCGCGATGCCGTGCGGCGGACCGCGATCGAGGAGGCCGCCCCCGGCTCGCGTCTCTTGCTCGACGCCGCGTATCTCGTCCCGTCCACGCGCGCTGCGGGCTTCCGCGCCGCCGTGCGGCAGCACGCGCGCACACTCCACACGTCGGGTATCGGTGCGGCGCTGACGGGCCCCTGGCCCCCCTACAACTTCACGTCGTCCACATGAAGCGCCCTCGCCGCCTCCCGGCCGCGGTGCCACCGGGCGATGCCGGAAGCTCGGTCGCCGAGCAGGTGCTCGCGGATGATGCGTCGACGCTGCTGGATGTCGTCGATCATGCGCTGACGAAGGGTGTCGTGCTCACGGGGGACTTGACGATCGCCCTGGCACACGTCGATCTGATCTATGTACGTGTGTCGCTGCTGCTGTGCGCGGCCGATCGGGTGCTGCCCGGGGAAGATCCGGACCCGTTGAAGCGCCGGCACGATCGGCGCGAGGCGCGCAGGCATCAGGGGGGCGCACAGCGAACATCGCGGCGCAACGCGCGTGGCTGAGTACGTGTGGGTGTACGCGGTCGTATCCGGGGCCAGTGGGCCGCTGCGTGCAGACGGGGCCTCGGGTGAACGGCTGCGCCGCGTCAGGGTGTCGGGCCTCGACCTCGTCATCGGCCTGGTGCCGCGCGTGCCGCGGCCGACGCCGGCCACGTTGAAGCGATACGACGCGGCCGTCCGGCGGCTGATGGAGACACACGGCAGCGTGCTGCCCGCGCGCTACGGCACGTGCGCCGCGACGGTGGAGGAGCTGACGACGACCACGCTCGATCGCCGCGAGGTACTCCGCCGTTCGCTGCGCCTCGTCCGCCATCGCGTCCAGATGACCGTCCGCGTCTTCGGCTCGCGTTCGACTCAGAGTCGACTCCGAGACAACTCAGAGTCAGCTCCGAGTCGGTTCAGAGTCGACTCTGAGTACGGTGAGGGGGCGACTCAAGGTCGGCAGTTCTTGCAGCGCCGGGCGGCAGAACTGCAGATCCCCGGCACGGAACCGCTGCGGGCGGCGGTCAGAAAGTGGGTACGAGCCGAGCGAGCCGAGCGCTACGACCGCGGACGGCTGGCCGGCAGCATGTATCACCTGGTGCCGCGCGGCGCCGCGCCCGCCTACCGCAGCGCACTGCAGCGGGCCGCCCTCGCGGCCAACGTGACGATTGTCGTGAGCGGCCCCTGGCCGCCGTATGCTTTTGCGGGCGGTGGATGGTGACCAAGAAACCCGCACGACGGCCGCCGCGTGCGCCAGGCTCGAAGCCGCGACGACAGAAGCGTTCTCCCGCATCGACCCCGCGCGCGCGCGCGGCAACGGGCGTCGCGAGATCGGGCGGCGTCACCGTCACCGAGGTCGCGGAGCTCGATGCGCTGCGGCGCGAGATCGAGCGCACCGCGAGGACCGCATCTCCGCTCCGGTGGAACGCCGATCCCGACGAGGTACGGCGATCGGTCGCGCAGCTGGTGCTGACGCTCGTCGAGTTCATCCGAAACGTGCTCGAACGTCAGGCCATCCGCCGCATGGAAGCCGGCACGCTCACCGACCAGCAGACCGAAGACGTCGGCGTCGCCCTCATGAAGCTCGAAGAGGCGGTACGTGAGATTGCCGCGCAGTTCGGCATCGCGCCGGACGAGCTGAACCTCGACGTCGGACCGCTCGGGAAACTGATGTAGTGCGCGCGCGGCTGATCATCAACCCGAAGTCAGGCGCCGACCGCGCTCCCGCCCTGCTGCCGATCATCGCCGAGCGCCTCCGCCCGCTCGTGCGGGACCTCGACGTCAGCGTCACCACCGACGAAGCCGACATCGCACGCGCCGCTATTCGCGCGTCCGAGGATGGCTGCGAGCTGCTGTTCATCGCGGGCGGCGACGGCACCGTCAACATCGCCGTCCGCGCTTTGGCCGGCGTCCGGGGAGCGCTCGAGGGAATGGCGTTCGGCATCATCCCCGCCGGCACCGGCAACGACTTCGCGAAGGCGCTCGGCCTGGGCGAGGTTGCGGAGACGGCACTCGACCTGCTCCTCGACGCGCGGATCATCGATGTGGATCTCGGCGTCATGAACGATCGTCCATTCGTCAATGTCTCCGCGGGCGGGTTCGTCGCCGATGTGTCCGCCATCCTCACCGAACCGCTGAAAGACGCCACCGGCAAGCTCGCGTACGTGATCGGCGGGGCGCGCGCGCTCCTGGGGCGCGAGCCCTTCTCAGCGGAGCTCCGCGTCCCTGGGGGACAACCCACCGAGGGCGCTCTCGAGCTGCAGATGTTTGCCGTCTGCAACGCGCGCTCGATCGGCGGCGGCTATCCCATCGCGCCTGCGGCCCTCATCGACGACGGGCTGCTCGATGTGTTCCTGGTGAAGCGCACCGCCACGCTCGAGTTCGTGGCGCTGCTGCAGAAGATTGCCGCCGGGGAGCACGCACACGACGATCGCATCATCCACTTTCGAGCGCCGGCCTTCGAGCTCCTCTTCGATCGCCTCGTCCACGTCAATATCGATGGCGAGGTGCTGCAGGCCGATCGGTGCGCGTATCAGGTGCGGCATCGCGCGGCGCGGTTCCTGTGCGGACCGCGGCCGCACGCCGCCGCGCCGCCGCGGCCGCTCATGGTTTAATGAACGCGTGCACCCGTCGGCAAGCCGTCCGCGCGTGGGGATCTCACGCTGTCTCCTTGGCGACGAGGTCCGCTACGACGGCGGGCACAAGCGCGATACCGTGCTCCTCGAGTCGCTGGGACCGTACGTCGAGTGGGTGCCGGTGTGCCCCGAGGTGGAGATGGGGATGGACGTCCCTCGTGAGCCGATCCACCTCGTGTCGGCGCACGACGGCGTCGCGTCGGGCCCACACCGCGTGCGTCTGGTCGGTGTGAACAGCGGTCGAGACTGGACCGGCGCGATGGACGTCTGGCGGCGCGAGCGGCTGCGCGAGCTCGCGGACGCGCGGCTGTCCGGCTACGTGCTGAAGCAGGATTCGCCGAGCTGCGGGATGCAGGGGGTACGGGTCGAGGCTGCCGGCGGCGCCACCCGAACGGGCCGGGGCCTCTTCGCGCAGGCGCTGGTCGATGCGATGCCCGATCTTCCGATCGAGGAAGAAGGCCGGCTCGATGAGCCGCGCGCGCGGGAGCGCTTTCTCGAGCGCGTGGTGGCACATCACCGCGAGCGATGTCTGCCGAAGGACCTCTGAACGGCGCGCTTCAGGCGATCGAGGTCGCCAGGGTTGCGGGTGCGCGCGCGGAGCGCGCACGGGACGTCGCGGCGGTTGAAGAGCCGCTCGAGATCCGTCTGAACGGTGCGTCCTTCGCGGTGATCATGCGCACACCCGGCGCGGACCGCCAGCTGACCGCCGGGTTCCTGCTCTCGGAACGCATCATCGGCGGAGCGGAGGATGTCGGCGTCATCCGGCATTGCGTCGATTCCGCGGGCGAGGCCGCGGCAAACGTCGTCGACGTCGTGCTCGACGGGAGCGCCGCGGGGCGTGTCGAGGGGCTGCTGGCCACGCGCCGCGCGCTCACCGCGACCAGCGCATGCGGCGTGTGCGGACGCCGGACGATCGACGATTTGATCGCCGCCGTCGAGCGCCTGCCCGTGTCGTGGCGTGTGTCGCCGCGGCTGATCGACTCGTTGCCAGGGGCGCTGCGGGCGACGCAGACCGCGTTCGCCGAGACCGGCGGCCTTCACGCGGCGGGTCTGTTCGATCGTGAGGGCCGTCTCCTGGCCAGCGCCGAGGACATCGGCCGCCACAATGCGGTCGACAAGGTCATCGGCGCGCAGGTGCTCGCGGACCGGCTGCCGCTCGACGATCGTCTGCTCTTCGTCAGCGGCCGCGCGGGATACGAGATCGTGCAGAAGGCGCTCGTCGCGCGGATTCCGCTCGTCGCGTCCGTGTCGGCGCCGTCGAGCCTTGCGATCGAGCTCGCACGGGATGGCGGCATCACGCTCCTGGGATTCGTGCGCGATAGGACGTTCAACATCTACGCGGGCGCCGAGCGGATTACACTGGAACCTCCCTTGTGTTGATGGGTAATGGCGACGCCTATCGCCGGCCGCAAAAGTAATGTGGCGTAACTGGGTCTCGTTCGTTCCCAACGGTCTCAACGCGCAGAAGCCCAATCACTACCTCGAGATGCTGCGCGTCGCCTGGGATAACCGCGACGAGCTGCCCTACGCCTGGCGCATTCTGCGCGACGGCGTGTGCGATGGCTGCGCGCTCGGCACATCGGGCCTCCGCGACTGGACGCTGGAGGGCACGCACCTTTGCATGGTGCGGCTGGAGCTGATGCGCCTCAATACGGCGCCCGCTCTCGACACGGCGCGGCTGGCGGATGCGGCCGCGCTCTCCTCGCTGACGTCTGCGGAACTGCGGGAGCTGGGACGGCTGCCCGAACCGATGGTCCGGCGCCGTGGCGAGCGCGGGTTTCGTGTCGCGTCCTGGGAGGAAGCGCTCGCGATCGCCGCAGATGGCCTCCGGTCCACCAGGGCGGAGCGTATCGCCTTCTATCTGACCTCGCGCGGCGTCCCGAACGAAACGTATTACGCGGCGCAGAAGGCCGCGCGCGTGCTCGGCACGAATCACGTCGACAACTCGGCGCGCCTGTGCCACGCGGCATCGACATCGGCCATGAAGGCCTCGCTCGGCCACGGCGCCTCGTCGTGCAGCTATGTCGACTGGCTCGCCGCGGATCTGATCGTCTTCTTCGGATCCAACACGCCGAACAACCAGCCGGTCACCACGAAGTACCTGTATTACGCGAAGCAGCGTGGCGCACACATCGCCGTCGTCAATCCGTACCGTGAGCCCGGACTCGCCCGTTATTGGGTCCCGTCCGTGCTCGAGAGCGCGTTGTTCGGAACGCGTCTGGCCGACGACTGGTACGACGTGAACACGGGAGGCGACCTCGCGTTTCTCATCGGCGTGCTGAAGGCGCTCGTGGAGAGCGGCGGCGTCGACGAGCCATTCATCCGATCGCACACGGCCGGTTGGGAAGAGGCGCGGTCGCGCGCCGAGTCGGCGCGGTGGGACGTGCTGGAGGCCGAGAGCGGCGCGACCGAGGAGCGGATGCGTGCGTTTGCCGCGCTGCTGGTCGCGAAGCCGAACGCGATCTTCGTGTGGTCGATGGGGCTGACGCAGCATGCGCACGGCGTGGACACCGTGAGAGCGCTCATGAACGTTGCGCTGGCGCGCGGCCTGCCCGGCCGTGAGCACCGTGGGGTCATGCCGATTCGGGGGCACTCGGGCGTCCAGGGCGGCGCCGAAGTGGGCTGCGTGCCTGGCGTCGACGCGGCGACGCGCGAGCGGTGGGAGCGGGTGTGGGGCGTCCCCGTGCCGCGGGAGCGTGGGTACGCCGCGCCGGAAATGGTGCACGCGGCGGAGCGCGGCGACATCGACGTCTTCTGGATCGTCGGCGGCAACTTCCTCGAGACGCTGCCCGAGCCGGCGCGCGTGCGGCGCGCGCTCGCGTCGCCGCGCCTCCGCATCCACCATGACATCGTGCTCTCCTCGGCCATGCTGGTCGAGCCGGCGGACACGGTCCTGTTGCTGCCAGCGACGACTCGCTATGAGACCCCCGGTGGGGTGACCGAGACCACGACGGAGCGCCGCATCATCTACTCGCCGGAGATTCCAGGGCGGCGGATCGGATCGGCGAGGTCGGAGTGGTGGGCGATCACGGAGGCGGTGGCGCGTGCGAAGCCGGCCGCGGCCGACCGCGTCCGATTCACCGGGACGCCGGCGATCCGAGAGGAAATCGCGCGCGCCGTGCCGTTGTACGAAGGGATTCAACGGTTGGCCGCGAAGGGCGATCAGATGCAATGGGGCGGCCGCCTCCTCTATGCGGATGGCCGCTTCGCGACGAGCGACGGCAGAGCGCACTTCGCGCCGGTGTCGGCGCGCGGCCGCGCCAGCCGCGAGGGCGCGTTCTTCGTCTCGACCCGTCGAGGCAAGCAGTTCAATTCCATGGTTCAGCACCCGATCGATCCGCTCACCGGCGCCGCGCGCGACTGCGGTGTTCATCAGTACGGCCGATGCGGAGCGGCTCGGCCTGGCAGATGGCGCGCCGATTCGCGTGTCGTCGGCGCACGGCCGCTACGAAGGGCGCGTGTTCCGCGCGCCAATCAAGCCGGGGAACCTGGAAATCCATTGGCCCGAAGGCAATGCGCTGCTCGGGCCGGAGATCGATCCTGAGTCGCTGGAACCTGACTTCAACGCAGTGGCGACGATCGAGGCTCTTTGAGACTCCCAACACCCAACGCCCGACTCCCAAAGGGATTCTCGTGACTTCGCTCGTCCGCTTCGCTCGATGACTTTCACGACTGCGCTTGTCAGCCAGTCGCCACGGCACACGAAGACACGAAAGCACGAAGCGTTTTGATCGTTTTGCTTTCGATCGCGGCGGTGACCTGGCAACAAAGAAGATCGATTGAAGTCACGAGAGTCCTTTTGGGAGCTGGGAATTGGAAGTTGGGGGTTGACACCGGCTACACCAGTACGTGCTCCGCGCGTCCGGTCCCTGCTTCGCGCGCGAGATTGGCGTCCCGCAGCGGCGACAAGGCTTTCCGCCGCGCCCGTAGACCCATAGCCGCGCCGACGGGTCGGCGCGCCCCGTCGTCCGCCGCAACCCTGTGTAGGTGACGATCGCCGCCGTCGAGCCATCGGTCACGTTCGCCCGCATGAACTTCATGGCAATCGCGACGATGCGTTCCAGCGTCGCGGCGTCGAGACTGGCCACGGCGGCAAAGGGGCTGACGCGCGCGGCGAACAGCACCTCGGACTTGTACACGTTGCCGATCCCCGCGATGGCGCGCTGATCGAGCAGCGCGTCGGCGATCGCGACGTCGCCGAGGCCACGCAGCCGCTCCGCGGTCGCCTGTGCATCGAAATCCTCATCGAGCGGGTCGGGGCCGAGCCCGGCCAGCTCGCGCTCGAGCTCGGCCCGCGTGCTGAACTCGGCCACGGGCACGGTGAACGCGACCGCCTCGAACGCGTCGGTCGCGACGTGGATCCGCATCTCATGCCTCGGACGCCGCCAGCGCTCCCCGGGGCGGTAGATGTGCCACGACCCATGCATGCGCATGTGGGTGCGGAGCACGAGGTCGCCCGAGAACCACATCAGCAGATGCTTGCCGCGCGACGTCACGCCCTCGACCGTGCGGCCGCGCAGAGGCCGATCGGTATCGATACGGGTGAGGTGTGGGAACACGGACTCGAAGCGTGTCACGCCTCGCCCGGCCAGGGCCTTATTGAGGGCGCGGGCCGCCCGGAATATCGAATCCCCTTCAGGCATGCGTCGACCGCGCGGTCCGCGTATAATCCACGCGCTCTGATGTCATTGGCCCGAAAGGACGTCCCATGCAGATCACGGAACGGCACGTCGGCGACGTCGCAATCATCGACCTGAACGGACGCCTCGTCCTCGGCGATAGCGATGACCTGCTTCGCGACAAGGTGAACAGCCTCGTCCAGCAGGGACACAAGAACATCCTGGTGAACCTGGGGCAGCTCTCCTACATGGACAGCTCCGGACTCGGCGAGCTCGTCGGCTGCTACACGACTGTCACGCGCCGCGGCGGAGCGCTCAAGCTCGTCGGTCTGACCAAGCGTATCTCCGACCTCCTGTCGATCACCAAGCTGCTCACGGTCTTCGACAGCTACGAGGCCGAGAAGGAAGCCGTCGCCAGCTTCCGTCCCGTGGTCGCCTAGGCCGCCGGCGCGTCAGACGCCGCCGATATCGTCGCGATCGACGTCGGCATCGGCGCGGTCGGGATCCATGTCTTTGCCGGTTCGTCCGCGAACCGCCTGGTCGTACCCGCGATTGTGTTCCGTCTGCGTGCCTTCGCGTTCCTTCTTCTGGTCGCGATCGTTGGATTCTCGCACCCGGTCGTGCTCGGTCTCTCTCGTCTCGTCCGCACGCGGCTTCGAGGTGCCGATCAGCGTTGGGTCGTTCTCGATACGGTTCTGGTCCGCCATGGCATGCCCTCCCGCGTCTGCCTCCGCAATGGCGATGCCATAGCCGCGCGGTCTCAGCGTGTCCGTCCGCGCCTGAAGGCCCATCGCGGTCGCCACGAAGCCCTCCTCCAGGAACAGCCGTGCTGACGCAGGGCTGGTTGCGGGTTCTCCGTTGATCTCGCCAATGAGCATGCCGCGGCGGCGCGCGAGGTGCCGCAGCATCCGGGCGACCTCGCGGGTCACGTGTGAGCGGCGCGGCTCGGCGTCCGGCACGAACAACAGGAGCTCGCGCTCGCCGCGGCGGAGGTAGGCCGCGGCGGCGCCGTCGACCACGATCACCAGCGCGCCGACGGTGCGTGTGGGACCACGGCCGCTATCGAGGGCGGGGAGCTCCGGCCACCGGACGATCGCGCCGTACGGATTGGCCGGGTCCGTCGCCGCCAGGACGACCGTCCGCGGCGTGTCCGGCAGCTCACGCATCGAGCGCAGGAGATCGAGAGCCGCAGGCAGCGCGAACTGCGCGGCACCGAGTCCGGCAACGAAGTAGCCTCGACGGATGCGGCCGGCCTCCTCCATCGCCTTGAGGACCTGATACACGGCGGAGAACCCGCCGGCCACCGCTTCGGCCGCGACGGTCTCGCGCGTGACGACGCCATACCGGGTCAGGAGCTGCTGCGCCATCGCGGCGCCCCACTGCGTGGCGGCCGACTTGGAACCGGTCGGCGCGCCGCGGTCGACGAGCGACCAGCGGCCTTCCGCCGTGCGGGGCACGAGCCGGCGCGAGCGAAACGGCGCGCTTGGCGTCCGCCGCGCGCGGCGTTCGCCGGGTGCGCACGTACGCGCGCAGCGGATGCAGCGTGTCGTTGGTGATGAGCCCCTTCCACACGAGATCCCACAACGCGTCGACCGTTTCGTTTGGAAACCCACCGCCCACGCCCTGATGGATGGCGCTGAAGAAGGACGCGCCGTGGGCGCCGAGGTAGTCCACGATCTCAGCGCCGCGGCTCCCGAGCTCGGCAGACTCCGGATCGCGAAGAGACTGCACGCCGCGGAGTCGCGGCATGTGATCCGTCAGGTACAGCGCGATTCGGCCGTCGCGCTCGCCGAGCGGTTCGACGCCGGTCCACACCACTTCGCCCGCCGCCATCAGCGTATCGAGCATGCCGGGCTCGTAATTTTCGACGCGCGCGGGGAGGACCTCGCGCTCGAGCATCGACGCCGGAATCGCGCGCGCCCTGCAGCTGCTCGATCGCATCGAGCACCGGCTCCAGCCCGATGCGCCCGGAGCCGATGCCGTGCCACGCTACGGCAAAGCGCCCGAGGGCGTCCGCGTCGACCGGCTCGATCTCGTGCCGCAGCTTCGCCAGCGATCTGCGCCGGAGCGATGCGGAGGACATCGGTGTCGCACCATTCCCGCTCGACGCCGCCCGGCCGGAACTCGCCCTCGATGAGGCGTCCCGCTTCGGTCAGGCGCAGCAGGAGGGCTTCGGCCACCGCCGGGCCGAGTCCGTAACGCGCCGCGAATTCGCGCGCCGTGAACGGCGCATGCGAGCGCGCGTAGCGCTGCGCCAGGTCGGCCGGCGGGATCGCGCACCGGCTCGAGCAACGCTTCGGGTAGCCCCGGCGGCGGAGGAATACCCAGTGCGTCGCGGTATCGCGCCATGTCCTCGGACGCGATGTAGCGACGCTCGCCCGCAAGGACGATGGGCACGGCGCGGCGCGCGCGCTCGAGGTCGCGCAGCACGGCGGACACGTCGGGCATGAGCGCCCGTTCGCGGACTTCGGCCGCCGAGAGATCGCCGATGCGAATCAGCAGATCGTGGAGACCGTCGGGCGTCTTCACCTTGTACTTCTCGTCCAGGTGCTGCAGCTGCCGTTCGACCGCGACGAGCGCGTCGGGATCGAGCAGCTCGCGCAGCTCGGCATCGCCGAGCAGCTCACGCAGCTGCGCCTGGTCGACCGACAGCGCCTGGGCGCGGCGCTCGGCGAGCGGCGCATCGCCGTCGTAGATGTAGTTCGCGACGTAGCTGAAGAGAAGCGACGCGGCAAACGGCGACGGCACCCTCGAGTCGATGGTGGTGAGCCGCAGCGTTCGGCTCGAGAGCTTCCGCAGCGTGTCGACGAGCGCCGGCATGTCGAAGTAGTCGCGCAGGAGCTCGCGGTACGTCTCGAGGAGCGCGGGGAACGACCCGAAGCGGGAGGCGACCGCGAGCAGATCGGACGCACGCTTGCGCTGCTGCCATAGCGGCGTTCGCGCGCCCGGTCGTCGCCGCGGCAGCAGCAGCGCGCGCGCGGCGGTCTCCCGGAAGCGTGCGGCAAAGAGCGACGTGGATCCCGAGCTGGCGCAGTCACCAGCGCCTCGACCTCCTCGGGGTCGGGAATCAGCAGCGCCGGGTCGGGCGCCTGCTCGACTTCGGGAAACCGTACGACGAAACCTTCGTCGCCCCACATCACCTCGACGTCGATCCCGGTCCGATTCCGGATCTGCGCCGCCACGGCCATCGCCCACGGGGCGTGGATGCGGCTGCCGAGCGGCGAGAGCAGGCAGACGCGCCAGTCGCCGAGCTCGTCGAGGCACCGTTCGATGACCAGCGTCCGATCGTCGGGCACGGCGCCGGCCGCGGCCTGATCGTCGAGGTAGCGCAGGAGATTCTCGGCCGCGGTGGCGATCCAGATCGTGATGGCGAACGAGGCGATCGATCGCCGCGCTCCGCGGCGTGCCGCGCAGGTCGCGAACGAGCTTGCCGATCGCGAAGCCCAGCTCCACGGGCCGGCCCGCGCGATCGCCGTGCCAGAACGGCATCTTGCCCGGCTCGCCCGGGGCCGGCGACACCAGCACGCGGTCGTGCGTGATCTCCTCGATCCGCCACGTCGACGCGCCGAGCGTGAATGTCTCGCCCACCTGGCTTTCGAACACCATCTCCTCGTCGAGCTCGCCGACGCGCGTCACGCGTTCGGCGCCGGCGAGGAACACGCCGTACAGCCCGCGATCCGGGATCGTCCCGGCGTTGGCGATGGCCACACGCTTCGCGCCCTCGCGCCCGGCCAATGTGCCGGCGACCCGATCCCAGGTGACGCGCGGACGCAGCTCGGCGAATTCGTCCGACGGATAGCGGCCCGACAGCATGTCGAGCACGCCTTCGAACATGCGCCGGCTCAGATCGGCGTACGGCGCGGCGCGGCGGAGGAGCGAATAGAGGTCGTCCACGGACCACGTCGTCCATCGCCGCGATCGCCACGACCTGCTGTGCGAGGACGTCGAGCGGATTGCGTGGATACCGCGTCGATTCCACCAGGCCTTCGTGCATCGCGCGCGCGACCGCGGCGCTCGCGACGAGGTCGCCGCGGAACTTCGGAAAGATGATCCCCTCGCTCACCGCGCCCGCCTGGTGGCCGGCGCGGCCGATTCGCTGAAGGCCGCTCGCCACGGACGGCGGCGCCTCGATCTGCACGACCAGATCGATCGCGCCCATGTCGATGCCGAGCTCCAGCGAGGAGGTGGCCACGAGCGCGCGGATGCTGCCGGCCTTCAAGAGATCTTCCACTTCGCTGCGCTGGGCGCGCGCGAGCGACCCGTGATGTGAGCGGACGAGCGGCTCGCCCGCGAGCTCGTTGAGCGCGCCCGCCAGCCGCTCGGCCAGCCGCCGGCTGTTCACGAAGAGCAGGGTCGATCGATGCTGATGAATCAGCTCGAGCAGCCGGGGGTGGATCGAAGCCCAGATGGAGGGGCGCACGGGACCCTGTGACGCAGGACCGCTGGGAACCTCGACGGGCACGGCGAGCCGTGCCATGTCCTCGACGGGCACGTCGATGCGCAGCTTGATCTGCTTCTTGCCGGAGGCGTCGACGATCGTGACGGGCCGATACGTAGCGGGCTTCTGGTCGTCGGAGAACTCGTCGTGGATCTCGGCTTCGATCGTCGCGCCTTGCGCTTCGCGCTTCCGCGCGCACGTCTGTCGGCCGGCGCGCTCTTGTCGCGCCGAAGCGGCCGTGAGGCCGCGAGGTCGAGCGCGGCTCGGCCCCGCCGAGAAACCGCGCCACTTCGTCGAGCGGGCGCTGCGTCGCGGACAGTCCGATCCGCTGCAAGGGTTTGTCGCCGGCGCGAATCGCCTCGAGCCGCTCCAGCGACAGCGCGAGGTGCGCGCCGCGCTTGCCTGGCACGAGCGCGTGGATCTCGTCGACGATCACGGTATCGATCGTGCGCAGCCGATCGCGCGCATTCGATGTGAGAAGGAGGAACAGCGACTCCGGCGTCGTGATCAGAATGTCGGCCGCCTCGCGTCCGAAGCGCGCGCGGTCGGCGGCCGGTGTGTCGCCCGTCCGGATCGCGATCTCAGGAATGGTGACGGGGGTGCCCTCGGCCCGGGCCACGTTCGCGATGCCCGCCAGCGGCGCGCGCAGGTTCCGCTCGACGTCGACCGCGAGCGCCTTCAGCGGCGAAATGTACAGGACGCGGCAGCGTTCCTTCGCGGGAGGCGGCGGCTCGAAGAGCAGCCGGTTGAGGCACCAGAGAAACGCGGTCAGTGTCTTGCCGCTGCCCGTCGGCGCGAGGATCAACGTCGATTCTCCGCGCGCAATCGGCGGCCATCCGAGCGCCTGTGCTTTCGTTGGCATCTCGAACGCGTGTGAGAACCATGCGCGGACCGCGGGATGAAACAGATCGAGTGCAGAAGAACGGCCCACGCAACAATTCTATGCCCGTATAATTGGTCTCTGACCGAAGGCCACCAGAGACCGAAGACCAAAGACGAGAGATTGACCGATGGGTGATGCCGGAGAAGGATTGATCGACGCCGATGCGCGCCTGCAGGAGCGCATGGATGAACTCGAGCAAGAGCGGCGAAAAGCGAAGCAGGGAACGCTGCACGGCGATCCGGAGAAGGCGCGTCAGCTCGAGTCGCACCGCCTTGCGCGAACGGAATTGCAGCGTCAGCTCGAGAGCACGACGCACCCGGCCCGGCGGCAGCAACTGACGCACGCGATCGCCGAGCTCGACAAGCGAATCAAGACGCTGTCGAAGCCGTAAGCAGATTCCCGAATTCAGCTGCCGTGGTCGGCCGCTGCGCCGGCTCCACCTTCAGCGCGCGGCTCACTGCGTGCTCGACGTGCGGAGGCACGGGCTCGTGGGGCGTCTGCATCGGCTTCATCCCTTCCGCTTGCCGGAGGCCGATGTCCCACAGTGACGCGCGGCCGAATGGGAGACTGCCCGTCAGCATTTCGTAGGCGATCACGCCGAGCGTGAAGACGTCGGTACGCGCGTCCACGGGCTGGTTCCGGAGCTGTTCGGGCGCCATATACGCCGGCGTCCCGACGATGACGCCCGCGCCGGTGATGGTGCCGAGCGCCGTGAGCTCCGACGGCCGGTCGCTCACGAGCTTCGCGACGCCGAAGTCGAGGACCTTCACCGGCAGATCTCCTTCGACGAGCAGGATGTTCTCCGGCTTCAGATCGCGATGCAGCACGCCGTCGCGATGGGCGGCATGCACGGCCGAGCACATCGCGCCGAGCAGCGGAAGCGCGCGCGAGGCGCGCATCGCCCCGTCGCGCTGCAGGGCGCGGCGGAGGTCCTCCCCCCGCACGAGCTCCATGACGAGGAATGCGGAGCCGTCCGGGAACGTGCCGTAGTCGAAGACCGACACGATTCCGGGGTGCTGCAGCCTCGCCACGATCTGCGCCTCCCGCCGGAACCGCGCGCGCGCCTCCGCATCGTCGAGCAGATCAGCGCGCACCACTTTTATGGCCACGTTGCGGTCGAGACGTACGTCTCGTGCCTGATACACCGCGCCCATCCCGCCGCGGCCGACGACGCGATCCAGTCGGTACTTCTTCTCGATCACGTGCGGCACCGTGGCGACCGACCGCATCGCCGTTCCGTCGGTCTCGCACGTCGTGACGCCCGGCGCATCACAGCGGCCGCACTGCGGGCACTCGGACAGGCCGGCCTCCGAAGACGTCGGAAGCGCGCCGGCATCCGCCACCGCGGCGACCGTCGTGGCGGCTTCGGTGGAAGCGCCGACCTTGAGGTCCGCACGTTGTCGCAGGCGCGCCACGTCCAGGGCCAACCCGACCTGCGCGGCGATGCTTCCGAGCAGCTGGCGGTCTTCGGCCGTGTACGGCTCTTCCGAGCGCCGGCTGCCGAGCGCGATGACGGCCACGAGCTTGCCTTCAGTGGTATCGGTCGGTCGATTCGACATGACCGGCACGAACAGGACCGCACCGGTTGCCGTCAGCCACTCCTGATCGGTCGGCGGCAGCCGCCGCGCCGGCGAGCGGTCGTCTTTCACGTACAGCTCGAGCGGTTCATTCGACCATCGAAGCATGGTGATGAGGCCGCTCTCGAGCGGAAGCGGCGCTACCTCCCCGTGGAGCGTCGAGATCGGGCGGAGCCGCCCTTCGTCGAGGCCACCGACCAGCACCGCAATCGTCTCAGGATGGAGCGCCGTGTCAATCCGGTCCACGACCATCGCGGTGAGGTCGTTCGGGTCGGTCTCGTACGTGATGCGGCTTGCCAGCGACAGGAGAATCTCGCGCGCGTCGTAGGCTTCCCGGAAGAATCGCCGATCGAGCCAGAGCCGCGTGCGTTCCCGGTATCGGAGCGCGACGACGATTGCCGCCACGGTGAGGAGATAGAACAGCGGGCGTCCGCTCACCACCATGCTGATCGTCATGTTCCGGTTGCTGACGAGCGACAGCGTGAGGGCGAGCGCCGGCAGCGTGGCGAGCACGCCGAGGGTCTTTCGCGCGAGCGCGTACTGGACGCTTCGACGCAGCACGGTTGCCGGGGCAAACACGCGGTTCACCGCTACTACGTAGGTCACGCCGAACGCGGGCAGCAGGACGACGATCTGGAGCGCGAGCGTCAGCCACCACGGCAGCATCCAATCGCGGCCGAGAAGGAAGCCAACCCCGGGGATCCCGTCCTTCAACGCGTAGGCCACGACCCCGGGCACGATGGTCATCACGGCGATCTCGATGCGGCGCCGTTCGTTCGGATCGGGATTGGCCCGGAATCGCGTGACGCCTTCGGCCACGATCGCGAGGTTCATGGCAACGGCCGCCGCGAACGATCCGAAGAAGAGCCAGGGGTGCGTGCTGTCCCACACGAGGATCGGGAGCACCGCGTCGATTCCGAGGAGGAAGAGGCCCGTGCTGGCCGCCACCAGGAGCATCGGCGCCGTCACGACGAAGGGCACGGCGAGGAGCAGGGGTCTCCGGATCAGGAGGTCCGGCTTCTTCGGGAAGTACCCGATCGCGAACGATGTGGCGACGAATGCCAGCGGCGTGGCCGTCCAGGAAAACAACGTCATGATCTGCTGCAGCGGCACAGGCAGCAGGTATTCGCCGCCGAGCGTTGGCCCACCGGCGGCGACCGCGCACAGCGTCAACGCCAGCACCGCGAGCACCGCCGTCGGCGCCGTGGTTCGCAGCGCCAGCAGAACGCAGGACAACACGACGAACACGACGATCTGCAGCAGGTCGCTGACGTGCATCTTGGCCCAGAGCTCGAAAGTCTCGGGCGGGAGGCGCCATGCGCCGGGGCGAACCAGCCGGACCTGCAGCTCGCGATTCTCGGAAGGCCGGTATGCGGCGACCTGAACTGGATCGCGTACGCCGATGCGGTATCCGTCGCGCCAGGCCATCAACCTGCCCGAGGCGTCGGCCATCATGAAGTTCCTGGCGTTCACGCGTTCGTCGGTGCGGAGGTTGACGATTTCGAGGAACACGTCGCCCGCACGAAGTCCGGCCTGGTAGGCCGGGGTGCCCGCCCGCACGTCCACGATTGTTATGGCGTTGGCATCGATCGACGGCGGCCGTCCGAGCAGCACCGCCGCGGACGCGCTCCCGATTCGCCCGCCGTCTCCGGCCGGCCACAGGTGGGGCCGCACACAGCCCACCTGCAGCACCATGTAGACCGCCGAGAGCGCGACGCCGACGATTGCCGTGGCGAATGCTCTGCTCATGACGAATGCCCGAGGGCGAGGGTCCACAGCCCAGGGCCGCAGTCATCCAGGATCCGGCGGGCGAGGCCCATGCCCTCGTCCGGGTGCATCGTGGTCGGATCGGGCAGCGCGCGCGCCTCCTCGAGCAGTATCTCAAAGCCTGTGACCGCCCGATGCACGGTGGCGTGCTCACGCCACCATGCCTCCGCCGCCGCGCCGAGGCGTGCACGGAGCGCAGCATCTCCTTCGAGGCGCCGCAGCGCCAGGCGGCGCGAGTGTCCTTCATCGCGCGGATCGATGCTGACGCAGATTGGGGTCTGGCCCCTATGGTGCCAGGTCTCGCCTTTCGCGCCATCGAGGCCTGGCACCATAGGGGCCAGACCCCTAGGTTGCCAGTTCTGCGGGTCGAGGGACGGCCAATCCGCCGTCTCCGGGCCGTCGAAGACGATGACGGCCCGGCCCGCGGCGAAACCCGCGAGAGCGTACGTGAGCGCGGAACCGTCGGGTGGCCACTGGAGCGCGGTGATGACCGCGGGCGCGTCGGCCGCGAGCGGCTCGACGCCAGGCGTGAGGGTTCGCACCCGGACGCCCGGATAGTCGTCCTCGATCGCCTGCGCCACCGGTTCGTGCGGCACGACGATCAGCCGCGACGCGGGAAGCACGCGTTCGTGCCGCGGCACACCGCGCAGCACGACGAGCCCCGGATAGTGAATGGCGTACGCGGCAATGAAGTCCTGAGCCGGCGCGCCGCCGACCTCGAAGACGCAGAGATCGAAGGGACGTCGCGCGTGCTGCCAGACGAAATCGTGCGCGCGCGAACTGTCGATGACCGCGATGTCGTGCCGGTCCGCGAGCGCGCGGATGAGCAGCGCCGTGTCGTTGGCGGGATCGATTCCCACCTCGCGGCGTGTCGCGCCGGAGCTGCTACGGGCAGTGAAGGCGGAGAACCAGGCGAGACGCATCAGTCCTTTATCTCCGGCATGAATTTGACCACAAGGTCGGCGTTCGATAGCATGGACGGGTTTGGGAAACTCTTCACAAGCACGGCAGAAGGACACACGATGGGCTGGCTAGGCATCGCCATCATGCTGGTGCTCGGGGTGGTCTTCGCCGGCGTGATGATCGGCCTCGGCCTCCTGCTGGGCCCGCGGAATCCCACACCGGAAAAGCTCGCGCCGTACGAATGCGGCATGCCGGCCGTGGGCGACGCCCGCGAACGCCAGTCGGTGAAGTTCTACCTCGTCGCGATGATCTTCCTCCTCTTCGACATCGAGGTGGCGTTTCTCTACCCCTGGGCGATGGCGCTGCGCGACCTCGGCTGGGTGGGTTTCATCCAAATCGTCACATTCTTTCTGATCCTGCTGGTCGGCTACATCTACGTGTGGCGCAAGGGCGTGCTCGACTGGGGCCCCGTGGCGCGTCCCGCGCGTCGGCCGGCGCGCCGCGCCGCGTAGTCGCCCGATCGAGAGCTGTCATGGGCCTGGAATCCGAGATCGACATTCCCGTCATCACCACGAGCGTGGAAAAGGTGGTGAACTGGGCGAGGCGGTCGGCGATCTGGCCGGTGACGTTCGGCCTGGCCTGCTGCGCGATCGAGATGATGGCGATGAGCTGCTCGCGGTACGACATCGCCCGGTTCGGCGCCGAGGTGTTCCGGGGGTCGCCGCGGCAGGCAGACCTGATGATCGTCGCCGGCCGCCTGTCGCGCAAGATGGCGCCCGCCCTGCGACGCATCTACGACCAGATGCCGGAGCCGAAGTACGTCATCTCGATGGGCGCCTGCGCGTCGGTCGGGGGCGTCTTCGACAACTACGCGATTGTGCAGGGCGTCGACCAGGTCGTGCCGGTCGACGTCTTCATCCCCGGTTGCCCGCCGCGTCCCGAGTCGGTGATCTACGGGATCATGCAGCTGCAGCAGAAAATCAGTCAGTCTAAGCTCACGTGATGCCTGCCGCCTCGGTGATTGCCGCCCTCGCGCCGCTCGTGCCGGGCGCCACGTACGAGGTTGGCGAGAGCGTGGACGCGCCGACGATATACGTGCCCGCCGCGCATCTCGTGCCGACGGCGCGCGCGCTGCACGACACGCCGTCGCTCGCCTTCGACTTTCTGGCCGACGTGATCGGCGTCGACTACCTGCCGCGCGAGCCGCGGTACGAGGTTGTCTATCAGCTGGTCTCGATCGCCAACCGGTTCAGGCTTCGGCTCAAAGTTCGCGTCCCCGACGGCGGCAGCATCCCCACGGTGCACCGCATCTGGCCCGGTGCGAACTGGCACGAGCGCGAGCTGTGGGACATGTTCGGGATCTTCGTCGAGGATCACCCCGATCTGCGCCGCATCCTGATGCCGGAGGATTGGGAGGGGCACCCGCTGCGCAAGGACTACCCCGTGCAGATCCGGAAGACGCCGAAGACCTACGAGCCGCTGGAGGTCAGCGAGGAGGAATTCCGGCAGAACCTCGAGCGGGACCGCGCGCGGCGGGCGCAGCCGCAGTAGCGCGATGGCCCCTCGAGTGCGCTCGGGGCCGGTGGAGCAGGCGTCGCTCTACGAGCGGGTGCTCGCCGCCACGTCCGCGGCGCACGACCACATGCGGCGGCAGGATCCCGCGCCGGTGATTGCCGCGGCGGCCGCGATGGCGAAGGCGGTGCAGGGCGGCGGGAAGGTGCTCGTATTCGGCAACGGCGGGAGCGCCGCCGACGCGCAGCATATGGCGGCGGAGCTGGTGGGCCGTCTCGAGCGCGAGCGGCCGGCGATTGCAGCGGTTGCGCTCTCGACCGACACGAGCATCCTCACGGCGGTGGCCAACGACTACGGCTTCGAGCGGGTGTTCGCCCGGCAGGTCGACGCGCTCGGGCGTCCCGGCGATGTCGCCCTCGCGATCTCGACGAGCGGCGATTCGAAGAACGTGCTCGCCGGTGTCGCCGCGTCACGCGAACGGGGCCTGACGGTGATCGGCTTGACCGGCCGCGACGGCGGCGAGCTGGGCCGGCGCGCCGACGTGCACGTGAACGTTCCCGTGGCCGACACGGCGCGCGCACAGGAAGTGCACAGAACCCTGTTGCACATTCTCTGCGAGCTCGTGGAAAACGAACTGGCTCAAGGCTCAGGGCTCAAGGCTCAGGGCCATGAGCCATAAGCCCTGAGTCGTAAGCCGGGTCTGAAATGCCAGAACTTCGTACCGAGACGATGACCGTCAACATGGGGCCTCAGCACCCCAGCACGCACGGCGTGCTGCGCCTGGTGCTGGAGCTCGATGGCGAGGTCGTTCAGTCTGCGGACGTCACCATCGGGTACCTGCACACCGGCATCGAGAAGACGGCCGAGCAGAAGAAGTGGCAGCAGGTGGTTCCGCTCGTCGAGCGGATGGACTATCTCGCCGCGCAGTCCAACAGCCTCGCCTTCGCCATGAGCGTGGAAAAGCTGCTCGGCCTCGAGATGCCGCAGCGCGTGCAGGAGATCCGCGTGCTGATCGCGGAGCTGCAGCGCATCAGCAGCCACCTCGTCTGGCTCGGCACGCACGCCATGGAGATCGGCGCGGTGTCGGTGATGATGTATTGCTTCCGCGAGCGCGAGCTGCTGCTGAACATCAACGAGCTCGTCGCGGGGTTTCGGATGTTCCCCAGCTACATCCGCGTCGGTGGACTCCGCGAGGATTTGCCGCGCGGCTTCCACGACGCGGTCAATGCGTTCCTCGACCGCTTCCCCCACAAGCTTGACGAGTACGAAGACCTGCTGACGAAGAACCAGATCTTTCTCAAGCGCACCGAGAACGTCGGCCAGATCTCGGAGGAGCACGCCGTCGCCTGGGGGCTGGTGGGGCCGATCGCGCGCGCATCGGGGTCGACCTACGACGTGCGCAAGGTGTTCCCCTACCTGACCTACCCGACCTACGACTTCAACGTCCCGACGGCGACCGAGGGTGACGTGTACGCCCGCTACCGGGTCCGCGTGGCGGAGATGCGCGAGAGCGCGAAGATTTGCCGGCAGGCCATCCAGCGCATCGCGCCCGCGGGAGCATGGGCGTGCAACGACCCGCGCGTGGTGCCCCCGCCGAAGGACAAGGTCTACACCGAGATGGAAGCGCTGATTCAGCACTTCCTCATCTACTCACAGGGTTTCACCGTGCCCGAAGGGGATGCGTACGTTCCGGTCGAAGGGCCGCGCGGCGAGCACGGCGTCTACGTCGTGTCCGACGGCACGAACCGGCCGTGGCGGATCAAGATGCGCCCGCCGGCGTTTCTCGCCTGCCAGGCGCTGCCGAAGCTGATCGCCGGCGGCATGATTGCCGACGTCATCGCCGTGATCGGGTCCACGGACATCGTGATGGGAGATGTGGACCGGTGAGCTTTCACGCGAAGATGGACTACGCGCCGGCCCGGTTCCACAAGTCGGAACGGACGCTGGCAGACCCGGGCGAGCCGGTGACGTTCACGCCCGAGAATCAGGCGAAGTTCGACGAGGTGGTGCGCCGCTACCCTCCTGAACGGCGGAAGTCGGCGATTCTGTACGCGCTCTATCTCGTTCAGGGGCAGCAGGGCTACGTCAGCCGCGCGGGCATGCGGCACGTGGCGCAGCAGATCGGGTGTACGCCGGCGGAAGTGGAAGACGTCGTCTCGTACTACACGATGTTCTACACGAAGCCGGTCGGGAAGTACCGTGCTGAACGTCTGCCGCACGCTGTCCTGCGCGCTCCGCGGCGCGGAGCGGGTCACCGAGGAATTGACCGCGGCGCTCGGCATCCATCCCGGGGAGACGGACGCCACGCGGACCTTCACCCTCATGGAGGTGGAATGCCTCGGCGCGTGCGATCGCGCGCCGGTCGTCATGGTGAACGACGACTGGCACGAGTGCCTCGCGCCGGAACGTGTGGGCCAGTTCGTCGCCGATCTGCGCTCGAAGGGAATCACCGCCCTCACCGGCTGCCACCTCGAAGTCGAAGGGCGAGGGGTGTGGAACACCTGATGGCCTACGAACCAGTCCTCATCCCGCATGTGCGCGAGCCCGACTCGTTCACGCTCGATTTCTACCGCCGGCGCGCCCGCGGCTACGAGGCCTTGCGCAAAGCGGTCACGACGATGAAGCCGAGCGACGTGATCGAGCTGGTCAAGGCATCGGGCCTCCGCGGCCGCGGCGGCGCCGGCTTTCCGACCGGCATGAAGTGGCAGTTCGTGCTGAAGGACACGCCGAAGCCGAAGTACATCTGCTGCAACGCCGATGAGAGCGAGCCGGGGACCTTCAAGGATCACCTGCTGATGGAGCGCAACCCGCACCTCCTCGTCGAGGGATGCGCGATCTCCTGCTACGCCATCGGATCGAAGGTGGCCTACATCTACATCCGCGGCGAGTTCTATCACGTGCAGCAGCACCTGGAGGCGGCGCTCGCCGAGGCGTACGCGGCCGGGTACCTCGGGAAGAACATCTTCGGCAGCGGCTTCGATTGCGATGTCTACCTGCATCGCGGCGCCGGCGCGTACGAAGCGGGCGAGGAGACGGCGCTCATCGAATCACTGGAAGGCAAGCGCGCGCAGCCGCGGATCAAGCCGCCGTTTCCTGCCGTCGCAGGGCTCTATAACGCGCCGACGGCGGTGAACAACGTGGAGACGCTGTGCAACGTGCCGCTCATCGTCGATCGCGGGGCAGAGTGGTACGCCGGCCTGGGTCCCGAGAAGAACGGCGGGCCCAAGCTGTACTGCGTGAGCGGTCAGGTGAAGCGTCCCGGCGTGTACGAAGCCTCGATGCACACCACGCTGCGCGAGCTGATTTACGGCGAGCCGTTCGCCGGCGGCATGCTCGACGACCGGCCGCTCAAGGCGGTGATTCCGGGCGGGTCGTCGGTTCCGATCCTGCTGCCCGAGCAGCTCGACACGCCGGCGAGCTTCGACGCCATCCAGAAGGTCGGATCGCTGCTCGGGTCGGCGGGCATCATCGTGCTCGACGACACCGTGTGCATGGTGTGGCTCGCGATGAATCTCCTGCACTTCTACCGTCACGAGTCGTGCGGCAAGTGCACGCCGTGCCGCGAGGGAACCGACTGGCTGCTGAAGCTCCTGACGCGCATCGAAAAGGGCGAGGGGCGGCCGAAGGACCTCGACCTCCTCTTCGGCGTCTCGAGCAACATCGTCGGCAAGACGCTGTGCGCGTTCGGCGATGCCGCGGCGACGCCCGTGCTGACGACCATGAAGCTGTTCAAGCCGGAGTACGAGGCGCACGTGCGAGAGGGGCGGTGCACGCTGCCGGCGGCGTGGCGGGCGAAGCATCCGACGTTCGGATCGCATCACTGAGCCATGGATCCCGTGCTCATCGCCCAGTTGGCACTCATCCTGGTGGTCTTCGTGGCCCTGATCCACGCGGCTGCGGGAATGGTGTGGGTGGAGCGGAAGGTCTGCGCGTACATCCAGCAGCGGCACGGACCGACGCGCGTCGGTCCTGCCGGCATCCTGCAGCCGCTCGCCGACGTCATCAAGCTGCTCTTCAAGGAGGAGCTGCGGCCGAAGGCGGCGGACCGCTGGCTCTTCACGCTGGCGCCGGTCATTTCGGCGGTGACCGCCTTCCTGGCGTTCTCGACGATCCCGTTCGGCCCGCCGACGACCTTCTTCGGACTGCTCGATGAACCCATTGCCCTGCAGGTGGCCCAGGTGGACGTCGGGCTGCTGGTCGTGTTCGCCGTGGCCTCGATGGGCGTCTACGGCATCGTCATCGCGGGCTGGGCGTCGAACAGCAAGTACTCGCTTCTCGGCGCATTGCGATCGTCGGCGCAGATGATCAGCTACGAGCTCGCGTACGGCACGGCACTCGCCACCGTGATCCTGATGGCGGGCTCCCTCTCGATCGGCGAGATCGTCGACGCCCAGGCGGGCTACTGGCTGGGCTTCATCCCGCGCTGGTACGTGTTCCCGCAGTTCCTCGGGTTTCTCATCTTCATGACTGCCGGCATCGCGGAGACGAATCGGGCGCCGTTCGACTTCCCGGAGGCCGAGCAGGAGCTCGTGGCCGGTTATCACACCGAGTACAGCTCGACGAGGTTTGCCCTGTTCTTCCTCGCCGAGTACATCAACATGGTCACGGTGTCGGCCGTGGCGAGCACGGTCTTCCTTGGCGGATGGCACGGTCCATTCCTGCCGGGTGGATACGGCGTGATCTGGTTTCTGCTGAAGGTTGGGTTGCTGCTGTTCTGCTACGTGTGGATCCGCTGGACGCTGCCGCGCTACCGGTACGATCAGCTGATGCAGTTCGGGTGGAAGGTGCTGCTGCCGCTGGCGGTCGTCAACCTGCTCGCGACGGCGGCGGTGATTCTGTACTGGAACCTGTGAGCCGCCGAATCACGAATGGCTGAATCCTTCCTCTTCTACCTGTTCGGCGGCATCGCGGTGATGGCGTCGGCGCTGGTCATCGGCCAGAGCAACCCGATGTACAGCGTGCTGCTGCTCGTCGCGTCGTTTGGCGCGATTTCCGGTCTCTATGTACTGCTCGACGCGCCCTTCCTCGCGGTGATCCAGATCATCGTGTACGCCGGCGCGATCATGGTGCTCTTCCTCTATGTGGTGATGCTGCTGAACGCGCCGCAGGAGGACGCGAGCGAGTTACGATCGGCTGCACCCGCTCCGGCAGCGCGGCGCGGCGCGGCTGGGCGCCGCCCTGGCGGCGCTGCTCGTGGCGCAGCTCACGTGGGCCGTGTCGCGCACCGCCGACGTGCGGGAGGCGGTCGGGGCCGGCGGCGACGCGGCGGCCGTCAGCTCGGTCCGCGAGATCGGCCGCGTGATGTTCACCGACTACACGTTCGCCTTCGAGGCCACGTCGCTGCTCATTCTGGTGGCGATGGTGGGCGCCCTCTTCCTCGCGCAGCGGGAGGGCGGGCGGCCATGATCCCGCTGAGCTATTACCTGATTCTTTCGGCGGTGCTGTTCTCGGTCGGCACGGCCGGCGTGTTCATGCGGCGAAACCTGATCACGATTCTGCTGTCGATCGAGATCATGTTGAACGCGGTCAACCTCACGTTCGTGGCGTTCGGACGCTCGCACGGGACCGTGGACGGCCAGATCATCGTCGCCTTCGTGATGACGGTCGCCGCGGCGGAAGCCGCCGTCGGCCTCGCCATCATCGTCGCACTGTTCCGGCATCGTGAATCACTCAACCCTGATGCATTTACTTCGCTGAAATGGTGAATAAGGAAACGACAAGGAAAAAGGCAAAAGGTAAAAGGAAAATCCTGTCTGCCCACCACACGCTCGCGCGTACGTGCCACGTGGGTAGCATAATTTTCCTTTTGCCTTTTTCCTTTTTCCTTTCTGAGACCGCGCCGTGTTGTCGCTGATCCCGCTCCTGCCGCTGATTGGCTTCGTCGCGAATGCGACGCTCGGGCGGCGCCTGCCCAAGGCGATCTCCGGAGGGCTGGCATCGCTGGCGATGCTCGCGTCGTTCCTCGTGTCCGCCCTCGTGGTGTGGCGGCTGGCCGCGCTTGGACCCGATGAGCGCGTCCTCGATCAGACGCTGTACACGTGGATCGCGTCGGGTGACTTGGTCCTCGACCTCACGCTCCGGCTCGATCCGCTCTCGGCGGTCATGATTCTGGTCGTCACGGGCATCGGGTTCCTGATTCACGTCTACTCGATCGCCTACATGCACGAGGAGGACGCCGCCGAATACGCGCGCTACTTCTCGTACCTGAATCTCTTCGCCGCGTTCATGCTGGTTCTCGTGCTCGGCGCCAGCTTCCCGGTGATGTTCGTCGGCTGGGAGGGCGTGGGCCTCTGCTCGTACCTGCTGATCGGCTTCTGGTTCACGAAGCAGTCTGCGGCCGATGCGGGCAAGAAGGCGTTCGTCGTCAACCGGATTGGCGACTACGCGTTCATCCTTGGCATGCTGCTGCTGTTCACCCGTTTCGGAACGCTCGACTTCCAGCTTCTCGCCGCCGCGGTGGCGCCGCTCGAGCCCGAGACGACGTTCGGCGTGCTGTCGCTCGCGACCCTGCTGCTCTTCATCGGCGCCACGGGGAAATCGGCGCAGATTCCGCTCTACGTCTGGCTGCCCGACGCGATGGAGGGCCCGACGCCGGTCTCGGCGTTGATCCACGCCGCGACGATGGTGACCGCGGGCGTCTACATGATCGGCCGCAACGCCGTGCTCTTCGGACATGCGCCGGAGACGATGGCCATCGTGGCGGGCATCGGCGCGGCCACCGCGATCATGGCGGGCACGATCGGCCTGGTGCAGAACGACATCAAGCGGGTCCTCGCGTACTCGACCGTCTCACAGCTCGGGTACATGTTCCTCGCGATGGGTGTCGGCGCCTGGGGAGCCGGCATCTTTCACCTCTACACGCATGCGTTCTTCAAGGCGCTCCTCTTTCTCGGGTCCGGCGCAGTCATCCACGCGCTCCACGGCGAGCAGGACATCCGGAACATGGGTGGGCTGAGGAAACATCTGCCGATCACCGTACTGGACGTTTTGATCGGATCGCTCGCCATTGCGGGCGTGCCGGGCCTCGCGGGGTTCTTCAGCAAGGACGAGATCCTCTACGAAGCGTTTCATGGGGGGCACGTCATCCTGTGGGTCATCGGCGCGGTTACCTCGCTGCTCACAGCGACGTATATGTTCCGGCTGGTAATCCTGACGTTTCACGGTGAACGCCGGCATGTCGCGGAACCTCACGATGGGCATCTGCATGACGCGCCGGCCGCGATGGCCTTCGTGCTGGTGATTCTCGCCATCGGGTCCATCCTGGCCGGCTACATCGGTGTCCCTCATGCGCTTGGAGGCCATAACACTCTTGGCGAATGGCTGGCCCCTGCCTTTGCCGCGCCGGGCGGCGCACAGGAGGCGGGCGCCGAGGTGGATTCGGCCCTCGAGATAAACCTGATGCTCGTTTCGAGCGCCATCGGTCTCCTCGGCATCGGGATCGCGTGGTTCCTGTGGGCCAGGCGTCGCGACATCGTGGACGCTCTGTCGCGGCGGTTCGCGTCCATCCACCTGCTGCTGCTGCACAAGTACTACGTGGACGAGATTTACGACGCCGCCGTGGTCCAACCGATCAAAGTGGTGTCGCGCGACGGTTTGTGGCGCGGCTTCGACGTGGCGATCATCGACGGCGCCGTGAACGGCACCGGCGCGCTCGTGGCCGCCGGCGCGTGGATGCTGCGCCGGCTGCAGACGGGATCGGTCCGCGCGTACGCAGGGTCGCTGTTCGTCGGCGTGGTGCTGATACTGAGCTACTACCTCTGGAGATAGTGCATTGCTCTCGCTGTCCGTCGCGCTGCCGCTCGTGGCTGCGCTGCTCCTCCTGGTGATACCGAACCGCGACGGCCGCAACGACGGCGCGATCCGCTGGGTGGCGCTCGTGCTGTCGATTGCCGTGTTCGGCGTCACGCTCGCGCTGTGGGCGGGATTCGACGCCGCGTCGCCCGAGTTTCAATTCGTCGAGCGCCGCACCTGGATACCCGCGTTCGGCATCGACTACTACGTCGGCATCGACGGCATCAGCCTGCTGCTCGTGGTGCTCACCGCGTTCCTCACGCCGATCGCGCTCCTCTCGTCGTGGGAATCGGTGGAGACGAAGGTCAAGGAGTTCTCCGCCTTCCTGCTGCTGCTCGAGGCGGCGATGATCGGCGTCTTCGTCTCGCTCGATCTGTTCCTCTTCTACGTCTTCTGGGACGCGATGCTCATCCCGATGTATTTCCTCATCGGGATCTGGGGATACGACCAGCGCATCTACGCGGCCGTGAAGTTCATGCTCTACACGATGGCCGGGAGCGTCCTGATGCTCGTCGCCATCCTCGGCCTCGCGTACATGCACAGCGTGGCCACCGGCAGCTACAGCTTCGACCTGCTGAAGCTCTACGAGCTCGAGATCGCGCCGCAGCGGCAGTTCTGGTTCTTCCTCGCCTTCGCGCTGGCGTTCGCGATCAAGGTCCCGCTGTTCCCGTTCCACACCTGGCTGCCGGACGCCCACGTGCAGGCCCCGACGGCGGGCTCGGTGATCCTCGCTGGCGTGCTGCTGAAGATGGGGACCTACGGCCTCGTGCGCTTCGCGTTCCCGCTCTTCCCCGAGGCGGCCGGCTACTTCGCGCCCTGGCTGGCGCTGCTCGCGGTGATCGGCATCATCTACGGCGCGCTCGTCGCGATGGTGCAGCCCGACATGAAGAAGCTGGTGGCCTATTCGTCGGTCAGCCACCTCGGCTTCGTCGTGCTCGGCATCTGCGCGATGAACGTGCAGGGGTTCCAGGGCGCGGTGTATCAGATGCTGGCGCACGGCGTCAGCACGGGCGGCCTCTTCCTGCTCGTCGGCATGCTGTCGGATCGGCGCCACACGCGTCTGATCAGCGAGTTCGGCGGCCTCAAGAAGGTGATGCCGCGCCTGACGGCGGCGTTCTTCATCATCACGCTCGCCTCGATCGGGCTGCCGGGACTGAATGGGTTCGTCGGCGAGTTCCTCATCCTGCTCGGTGCGTTCCGCTGGGATCCGCGCTTCGCCGCCGGCGCCGGCGTCGGGGTGATCCTGTCGGCGGTGTACATGCTGTGGATGTTCCAGCGTGTCTATTACGGCGAGGTCACGCACGACGCGAACAGAGCGCTGCCCGACCTGCGGCCCCGCGAATGGGCCGCCGTCCTGCCGCTCTGCGCCGCGGCGATCATCATGGGTGTGCTGCCGACGCTGTTCCTGCGGCCGATGGAGCCGGCGGTCACTCGCGTGGTGGAACGTGTTCAGCTCGCGCAACCGGTTCGTGTAGAAAACCTCGAAAGGAAACAGGAAAACGGTGAGGTGACCGCGAGTGTTGAATTCGAGTTTTGACGCGATCGTGCCGATGCTGTGCGTCACCGCCGGCGCGCTGGTGGTGATGCTGGCCGAGGCGTGGCGCGAGCCCGACGAGCGGATGCCGCTCGGCATCTGGGGGATCATCGCGCTCGGCGGCGCCGCCATCGGCCTGATGTTCCTGTGGGACCGCAACGCCACCAGCTTCAACGTGATCGTCGCCGACAACTTCGGCATCTTCGTGTCGCTGATCCTCGCGATCGTCGGGATCCTGACGATTCTGTTCTCGTCGCAGGTGATCGAGCGCGACGGCATCCCGCCCGGCGAGTACTACGCCATCCTGCTGTTCGGGATCGTCGGCATGATGATGATGGCGATGGCCAACGACCTGCTCGTGATCTTCGTCGCCCTCGAAATCCTGTCGCTGTCGGTATACGTGCTCACCGCCATCCGTCGCGAAAGCCTGCCCGGCGTCGAGGGTGGGTTGAAGTACTTCCTGCTCGGCAGCTTCTCGAGCGCCTTCTTCCTCTACGGCGTGGCGTTCACCTACGGGATGACCGGCAGCACGCGCCTGGATCTGGTCGGCAAATACCTGGCCGCGAACTCGATGAGCGACAGCCCGATGATCCTGCTGGCGCTCGGCCTGCTGCTCGTCGGATTTGGCTTCAAGATCTCCGCGGTGCCCTTCCATATGTGGACGCCCGACGCATACGAGGGCGCGCCGGCGGTCGTCACCGGCTTCATGTCGACGGCGGTGAAAGCGGCGGCATTCGCGTCATTCGCGCGCGTCTTCCTGTCGGCGTTCGAGCCGTTCAGCGCGGACTGGGCGCCGCTCGTCTGGGCGATCGCCGCCGCCACGATGATCGCCGGCACCGTCGTCGGCGTCGCGCAGTCGAATTTGAAGCGGATGCTCGCGTACTCCAGCATCGCGCACGGCGGCTACCTGCTCGTTGGCCTGGTCGCGGCCAATCAGGTGGGGAAGGCCGCAATCCTGTTCTATCTGCTTGCCTATGCGGTGACGAATCTCGCCGCCTTCGGCGTGATCGCGCTGCTCGGCACGCGCGATCGGAACAACGACGAGCTGCGAGACTATGCGGGGCTCTGGCACACGCAGCCGGGACTGGCGGCGCTGATGACCGTGTCGCTGCTCTCGCTCGGCGGCTTGCCCCCGACGGCCGGCTTCATCGCCAAGTGGTATATCTTCAGCGCCGCCGTGAGCGCGGGCTATTACGGCCTGGCGGTCATCGGCGTGCTGACCAGCGTGGTCTCCGTCTTCTTCTATCTGCGCGTCGTCGTGATGATGTACATGGCCGACCGCGACACCGGCCCCGCGCTGGCCCCGGTGTCCAAGGCCGGCATCGCCGCCCTGGTCGTCGCGATTGCCGTCATTTTCTATCTCGGCATCCTCCCGACGCAGGTGCTCGACCTCGCGGCGCAGTCGATCGCGACCATCTTTTAGGGGTCTGGCCCCTATGGTGCCAGGCCTCGCCGGACTTTTTTTCCGAGGCCTGGCACCATAGGGGCCAGACCCCTAACGAGGGGAGGCACGTCCATGCAGAAGGCGCTTCTACTCATGCTGCTGGTGGGCACGGCCGGCGTGGGACTCTTCGCTCAAACGTCGGCGCCGCCCAAGCGGATCAACAAAGCCATCGAGCTCCTCGAGCAAGGGCAACCCGTCTACTACGTCACGAGCCGGGGCGGCTATGACGAGGGAAAAAAGCTGGCCCAGACGCCCGCCGACTACATCACCTACGAGATGGAGCACGGCGCGTTCGACATGACCGCGCTGCGCGAGTTCATGCGCGGTCTCGTCGACGGCGGGCCAACGAAGTCGGGCCACCGCACGCCTGCGGTCATCGCGACACTGCCCGTGCTCGGGCTGGACGAGCCCAGCATGCACGCGAACTCGTGGGTCGTGCAGCAGGTGCTCGCGGCGGGTGTCCATGGGATTCTGCTGTGCCATGCACGCTCGCCGGAAGCGGCGCGCGTGATGGTCGAAGCCGCGCGCTATCCGTTTGCCGAGAAGGCGGCCGGTCTTGGCGAGGGCCTTCGCGGCAGCGGCAGCCAATCCTACGCCGCCGAGATCTGGGGCGTTCCGGCGAACGAGTACTTGAGAAGGGCAGACCCGTGGCCGCTGAACAAGGGAGGTGAGATCCTCCTCGGCGTGAAGATCGAGGACAGCCACGCGCTGGAGAACGCGGAGAAGACGACGAAGGTTCCCGGGGTCGCTTTCGCGGAATGGGGTCCGGGCGATATGGGATTCTGGCTCGTGGGCCTGCCGCAGGCGACCGCAGGCGGCGAAGGCTTTCCGCCGATCATGATCAAGGCGCGTGCCCGCGTGTTCCAGGCGGCGAGAGGCGCGAAGATCTTCTTCCTGAACTCCTGCAACGACGCCAACGTCGTCGACATGATCAAAGAAGGCGTGATGATCTGCACCGGTGGTCACGAAGCGGGCAGGAAGTTCACCAAACGTCAGATGCCGTGGTGATAATCTTCGCGGCATGCACACTCGCGCCGCCGTCGTCCTGACCGTTTTCACCGCGTCATTTCTGTTCGCAGTCAACTCTGTCTACGCGCAGTCCTGGCAGCCGCCCGCTGACAGCCAGCGGTGCCCTTCGAAGTGGGGCCCCGGCGATCAGCGGGGGTCTGCCAACCACATGAAGCCGGAAACGGTGCTGCGCGCCGCACGGCTGATTCGCACCGGCCAGGTGTTCGAGCTGGGACACGTCCTGTCGGCGTCGATGCCGTTCTTCGGCACCCGGCGCTTCGACGTGCACACGAAGCGCACGACCATGAATCCCGGATCGAACCGCCGCGGCAGCAACGAAGAGATTGTGGTCGGCGAGATCGGACAGGTCGGCACGCAGTTCGACGCGTTTCCGCACCAGACGATCGGCAGCAGCTTGTACAACTGCCTTCCCCTCGAGGAGAATGCGACACGGTCTGGCTTCTTGAAGCTCGGCGTCGAGAATGTCGGCGCCCTGATGACACGCGGCGTGCTCATCGACGTCGCCGCCCTGAAGGGCGTCGAGATGCTGCCGGAGACCTACGCGATTACGCCCGCGGATCTTCAGCAGGCGCTGGAGCGTCAGAAACAAACGCTGCAGCCGGGTGACGCCGTGCTCATACACACCGGTTGGAGCCGCCTGTGGGGGAAGGACAACCCGCGCTACGTGAAGACGAACCCGGGAATCGGCGTCGCCGCGGCTGAGTGGCTGGCCAAGCAGGATCCGATGCTCGTCGGAGCCGACAACTGGTCGGTGGAGGTAGGCCCGAATCCGGATCCGGCACTGAACCTGCCGACACATCAGATCATGCTGGTGGTGAACGGTATTCATCTGCTCGAGAACATGCGTCTCGGTGAGCTCGCGGCCGCGAAGGCATACGAGTTCGCGTTGGTGACTGCAGCCGCTCAAGATCCAGGGCGGCACGGGTTCGACGGTCGCGCCGATTGCAATCCGTTGAACCTGGCTTAGGGCTTAAAGCTTAAGGCCGAGACGCGCGTGCGGCGAACGCGCTCGGCGGTCCGACGCACACCACATGGGCGAAGATGCCGTTCAGCAAGGCAGGCAGCTGAGGGACTCGCAGTCCTCCGCCGATCGCCGAGAGCGGAATGACGACGAAGTTCATCACGGCGTAGACACCGAGGCCATAGAGGACGCCGCAGAGCAGAGGACGCTCGGTCAGTACCCGGCAGCCGGCGGCTAGCCAGCCAGTAGACAATCACGACCACCGAGGCGATGAAGAAGTGAAGCCCCGCACCGAGGAGTGCCGACGGGATACCGCCGGCGTACGCCTCGCGGCCGAGAAGTCCGCTCGCGACGCTCTGGAAGATGCGGATCGGGGCAACTCCGCGGAAGCCGTAGAAGATGATCGGCTCGAGGATGTCCAGCACGGCGACGGCGACCATGCCGGCGAGAATGGCGCGTGGCAATCGCATGATGCTCCCCTCTCAGGCCGAAATCAGCCCCGCAACGTGCGCGATGACGCGGTCCTGGTCCGGCGGAACCGTCCGCAGATCGAGCACGACGCGGCCGTCTTCGATGCGGCCCACGACAGGCGGAGACGCGCCGCGCAGCCGGGCCTCGATGTCATCGGGGGACTGGCCGTCCCGTGAGAGGGTCACGAGCTTTGTGGGCAGCTCCACACCCGGCGCGCTGCCGCCGCCGACCGCCGAAACGCCATCGACCACGTCCGCCTGCCAGCCTGTCGCGCGCAACGTATCGGCGAGGGCGCGGGCGCGCGTTTCGATCTCGACGACTGGTATGGTCAGCATGCGCGCGACCGGGATGGTCTCGCGCGCGCGCCCCGACAGGTACTCGATCAGAGTGGCTTCCAACGCGGCATACGTGAGCTTGTCGACGCGGAGCGCGCGCATCATCGGGTGCCGGCGTATTCGGTCGATGAGCTCGCGGCGGCCGATCAGGATTCCGGCCTGCGGTCCGCCCAGCAGCTTGTCCCCGCTGAAGCACACGACGTCGGCGCCGGCGCGCACGCTCTCCCCCGCAAGCGGCTCGCCCGCCACGATCGGCAGCAGCGCGCCGCTGCCGAGATCCTCGACGACGGGGACGCGCAAGCGGCGGCCCAGATCGACGAGCTCCTCGAGCGACGGACGTTCCGTGAACCCCGCGATCCGGAAATTCGACGGGTGCACGCGGAGGATGAGCGCGGTGCGGTCGCTCACGGCCGCCGAGTAGTCGGCGGCGCGGGTGCGGTTGGTCGTACCGACCTCGCGCAGGATCGCGCCCGATTGCGCCATGACGTCGGGCACGCGGAAGCCGCCGCCGATCTCCACGAGCTCGCCGCGCGAGATGAGGACTTCACGGCCGGCGGCCAGTGCGGCGAGCATCAGCAGCGTCGCGGCCGCATTGTTGTTCACCACCGCGGCGGCTTCGGCCCCGGTGAGCTGCGTCAGCAATGCTTCGGCGTGCACCGCCCGCGAGCCGCGCCCGCCTCCCGACAGGTCGTACTCCAGGTTCGTGTAGCCGGCGCCGAGTTCGGCGATGCGTGTCATTGCCGCCGCCGCCAGCGGCGCGCGCCCCAGGTTCGTGTGAATCACCACGCCGGTCGCGTTGATCACCGGACGGAGTGAGGGCTCGAAGCTGCGGGCGAGCCGCATCCCGGCGTCGCTGGCGATCGCGTCGGCGGCGCTGGCTTCGTCCTCGGCGGCGTTCGCGCCCCGGGCCAATCCGTCGCGCACCGCCGCCGCAGCCTCGCGCAACGCCCGTACCGAGCGCCTCCCGCCCGTACTTCGACTCGAGGTGGCGGACGGCGGGCCGCTGGCGCAGCTGCTCGATGGACGGAATCACCCTGAAATCAGTCATCCCGGTGTGTGTCAGAATACCTCTGCACAGTGCGAATTCGCAGCTTGCCGCGCCGACGGGCGTGCGCCGCAGGCGGACGCCGAGCCAGCGCTGGCTAGTCGGGTCGCGCAGCGACCCGACCTGCGCGAAGGCGGGTGGGCAATGGTATGGCCGCAGACGACGTGGATCGCGAGCTGCAGACGCTCGAGGCGGAGCTGAAGCGGCTCGAAGCCGAATACAACATGTATTTCGGCGGCCGGCTTCCCCGGCCGCCGTGGGAGACGCGCAAGCAGGTCGAGACGCTAGTGAAGCGCCTCGATCGGCGCGCACATCGCGAACTATGGCGTTCGCTTCCGGTTCTCCACGCTCCAGACACGGTTCACGAAGTTCGTCGAGCTCTGGGACCGCGGGCTCCGCGCCAAGGAGGAGGGACGGCCGGGGCCGTTCGCCTACGGGAAGAAGGCCGAGGAGGAGCCGAAGCGCGCCGCGAAGCCGCGCGAGCGCCAGGCGTACTCCACGTCGATGACCGATCCCGTTCGCGAGGTCGACAAGCTGCGCGACCTGTATCATCACCTCGTCGACGCGCGGCGTGAAGCGGGCCAGGAGGAGATTCCCTTCCACAAGTTCGCGGAGCTCGTACGAACGCAGGTGAACCAGTTGAAGCAGAAGGGGAGCGCCGAGGTGGCGTTCCGAGTGGCGTTGAAGGATGGGAAGGTCGCGTTTACGGCGAAGGGCAGTAAGAAATAATTTGGCGATGTGTGATTCGGTGATTCCTTGATTGTTGTTTGGCGGGCTTGCGGAGGGCGGATAATGCGGTTGCCCGGCGCCCTTGCGAGCGCCGGGCAGGTGTAGGTGGCTCCGTTACGCCTTCGAGACGTTCCCCGCTTGTGGCCCCTTTGGACCGTCTACGATCTCGAACTCGACCGCCTGGCCTTCTTCGAGCGATCGAAAGCCGTTTCCACTGATTGCCGAGTAGTGGACGAACACGTCGCTGCCACCCTCGCGCTCAATGAAGCCGTAGCCCTTGGCGTTATTGAACCACTTAACCTTGCCTGTGATGCGCATCGTTCTTATTCCTACTTGCTGGGGGCCCGCTGCCAATCAGCAGGCGCCGGTCAGTCGTCTGCGCCGGATGCCAAGATGAGCTTCCGGACGCAAAAAAAGGCCGCGAGTGCTGCTGCGGCCTCGACTGCTACGCCGGGGAACGTCCCTCAACGCGTCAATATCCTAAGCGCCGCGTAACAGGAGTGTCAAGGACCAGTCGGCCAGAAATGCCGGAATTTCCACAACTTGCGCAGACACCGACATGCCCCGAGCTCTGATCAGCGTTTCAGACAAGACCGGCCTTCTCGATTTTGCACGCGGCCTCACGAAGCGCGGATTCGAGCTCGTGTCGACCGGCGGCACCGCCGGCGAGCTGCAGAACGCGGGACTTTCCGTCATCAGCGTCGCGGAGGTCACCGGATTCCCCGAGATGATGGACGGCCGCGTCAAGACGCTGCATCCGATGGTGCACGGCGGCGTCCTCGCGCGCCGCACGCGGCCCGACGACCTCGCCGCCGCCACGCAGCACGGCATCACGCTCATCGACCTCGTGGTCGTGAATCTGTACCCGTTCGTCAAGGCGGCGTCCAAGCACGACGCGCCGTTCGAGGCGCTCGTCGAGGAGATCGACATCGGCGGGCCGAGCCTCGTGCGCGCCGCCGCCAAGAACTTTGAGGACGTCCTCGTGGTGATCGACCCCGCCGACTACGGCCGGGTGCTCGAGCAGTTGTCGCGTCCGGACGGTCCCACGAAGACGTTCCGCTTCGAGCTCGCGCAGAAGGCGTTCGGCCATACCGCCGCGTACGACCACGCGATCTCGCAGACGCTGGTGATGTACGACGTCGACGCGCGTGGACAGGTCACGCGGTGGACGCCGCCAGCGGAGATCGCGCCGGAAGAAGTCAGCTTCAGCCTCGTGAAGTCGCGGGATCTTCGATACGGCGAGAACCCGCACCAGAAGGCGGCGTTGTACGAATCCACTGTGACGGTTCTGCAGGGCAAGGAGCTCTCCTACACGAACCTGCTCGACCTCGACGCGGCGCACCGCATCGTCCAGGAGTTCACCGAGCCCGCCGCGGTGATCATCAAGCACACCAGCCCGTGCGGGGCGGCCATCGGGGCATCGAGCCCGGAGGCGTACCTCAGTGCCAGAGAAGCCGACCCGGTATCGGCGTTCGGAGGCATCGTCGGTCTCAACAAGGCGATCGACGTGGAGACCGCGGAAGCGCTGATCGGGACCTTCATCGAGGCGGTCATCGCGCCCTCCGTGGACGGTTCGGCCGTGCCGATCCTCGCGAAGAAGGCGAACATGCGGGTCGCCGTTCCGAAGAAGGTCGAGGGCCCGCCCCTCGTGGGCCATCCCTTCGACGCGATGGAGATCCGCACCATCTTCGGCGGTGTGCTCGTGCAGACGCCGGACGTGGTGACCGAAGCGCGGGAACCATGGCCGCACGCCGACTTCCCGAAGGTCGTGACCAAGCGCCAACCGACGAAGGAGGAATGGGAGGCGCTCCGCTTTGCGTGGCGCATCTGCGCCCACGTGAAGTCGAACGCCGTGATCTTCACGACGGCGGATCGAACGATCGGGATCGGCGCTGGCCAGATGTCGCGTGTGGACGCTGTCTGGGTCGCTCGTATGAAGGGGGAAGCGGTCTCCCCCGGCGCGCTCAAGGGCTGCGCTGCGGCGTCGGACGCATTCTTCCCGTTCCGCGACGGCCTCGACACGGCCGCCGCCGCGGGCGTGAGCGCGATCGTGCAACCCGGTGGCTCAGTGAGAGATCAGGAGGTGATCGCGGCCGCCGACGAGCACGGCATCGCGATGGTCTTCACGGGACGGCGACACTTCCGCCACTAGTCGCAATGATCGGCTCGGCGCTCAGCTCTTGCGAGGCGTCGATCTTGAACCACAGGAGTGCGCCGACGAACAACAGCGTCGCCATCGGGACGAAAGGCGCGTCGTAGCTGCGGAATCGCTCGACGATATACCCGTAGGCGACCGACGAAAGCAGGCCTCCCACCTGCGCCGAGGTGTTCATCAGCCCGACCATCGAGCCCGCGTGCTTCCGCCCGATATCCAGACAAACGCCGAAGACCCCCGACTGCTGGAAGGTGATCGCTCCATAGACGAGCGAGAGCAGAATGACCGTGAGCAGCTGCTGCTGGGTGAACATGGCTGCGACGGTAAAGAGGCACGCGCCGCCCAGGCCGGCGATGCCGAGGGACCGCCGGCCCCACCTCGGGCCCAGGCGTCGGACCAGGGCGTCGCTGGCCGCTCCGCCCGCGACATTCGCGCACGCTGCCAGCACGTAGGGCAGCGCTGACAGCATCAAGCTCCCTTCGGTGAATCCCCGTCCCCTGACCAGGAACGTGTGAAACCACGTCTGGAAGAACGTGTAGACGTAGACGTAGCAGAAGGCCGTGCCCATCATGGCCAGCACGCTTTCGGAACGTAGCGCGACCCGCCAGGGAAAGCCGTGGTGCGGCGCCGCCGAGAGCCCCGCCGTCTCCTCCAGCTCCGCCTGGCTCACTCCCGGCTTCTCCGCAGGAGAATCGCGGAACCAGGCGTACCACACGGCCGCCCAGATCACGCCGACCATACCGAACACGAAGAACGATGCGCGCCATCCATAGCGAATCTGGATGGGCACCACCAGCAGCGGCGCGATGCCTCCGCCGATTTGGCTCGCCATCAGCAGGACGCCGGACATGCTCGCGCGTTGCGTCGCAGGGAACCAACGCGAGACGACGATCGATGCGTTCGGAAACGCGCCTGCTTCTCCGGCGCCGAAGAGAAATCTCGTGATCAGGAGAAGGTAGTAGTTCGACACCGTGCCGGTCAGGGCGGTGAAGGCCGACCACCACAGCACCACTCGCGTCAGCACGCGGCGGGGGCCGATTCGATCGCCGAGCGCGCCGGTGGGAATCTCGAACAGGCAGTAGGACAGCGTGAACATCGCCGTCACCCAGCCCCAGCCGACGGGATCGATGTGCAAGTCCTCCTGCATGCGGGGCCCCGCCACGGAGATGCAGACCCGGTCGATGTAGGTAATCGCGAACAGCAGGATGAGGAGTCCCGAAACGCGATGGCGGTATTTCATGAAGGCAGCGGACGTTGCGCCAGCAGTTCCTGGCAGCTGACCGTCGCCGGCCCGAACTTGCCGACGACGATCGCCGCGGCCCGGTTCGCGAGCCACGCGGCCTCGGCGAGCGTGGCGCCGGACGCAACCGAGAGCGCCAGCGTCGCGATGACCGTGTCACCGGCCCCGGTCACATCGGCCACTTCGCGCGCCGCCGCGGGAAGGTAGCCTTCCGTTTCCCGATCGAGCAGCCACATGCCCTGATCGCCGCGCGTCATCAGCACGGCGTCGCACTTCGCGCGCTCCCTGAACGCACGAGCCGCCTCGCGCGCTTCGTCGTGCGTGCGGACCCGCAGGTGGGTGGCGGCTTCCGCCTCGTGATGGTTCGGCGTGACGAGCGACGCGCCCCCGTAATAGTCCACATGGGGAATCTTCGGATCGACGAGCAGCGGCACGCCCAGCCGGCGGCTCACTGCGGTTGCCGCCGCCATCACGCGACGAGTCACCGATCCCTTCAGGTAGTCGGACACGAGAACGACATTCGCGTCCTGCTGCCGTTCGATAGCCGCAATCATCGCGTCTTCGACCGCGCCGCTGACCTCCGTATCCAGCTCGTAGTCGACGCGCGCGACCTGCTGGTTCCGCTCGGTGACGACGCGCACTTTGGTGGTGGTCGGCCGTGCCGGATCGACGGCAAGCGCTGTCCCGATGCCGGCGTCGCGGCAGCCCGCGGCGAGCGTGTCCCCCGCCTCGTCGCGGCCCACCACGCCGACGAGGTCCGCGCGGCCGCCGAGCGCCCGTACGTTGTGCGCCACGTTCGCGGCGCCGCCGATGCGCCGCATCTCGTGATCGAAGGCGACCACCGGCACCGGCGCCTCGGGCGAGATCCGCGTGACGCGGCCGACGAGAAACCGGTCGAGCATGACGTCGCCGACGACGAGCACCGTCGCGTGCTCGAAGCGCTCGATGATCTGTCGGACGCGTGAATCAGCGGGAGATGAGAGGAGTCGTGCGGTCATGCCGCGCCGCGAAGGGGAGCGTGACGAGGACGAGGAACAGCATCAGGAACTCCGAGTCGCCGAAGTTGTACTCGAACATGCCCGCCGCGAGCATGGCGGCCACCGCGCCCAGCGCGCCGGCTGCGAGCACGCGATCGCCGCCGGTCCAGAACAGACGCCACGCCGCCGCGACGAGCGCGCCGACGAACCAGAGCCACAACGCCAGCGCCGGCAGCCCGCGCTCGGCGGCGATCTGCAGCGGCACGTTGTGCAGGTGGGGGTTGGTCGCGTTCACCGCGAGCGAATCGCGATACTCCACGTACATGCGCGAGACCATGTCGGGGCCGATCCCTGTCATCGGCTGATCGCCGATGATGGCGGCGCCGGTGCGCACCATCGCGACGCGGTCGCGAATCGTCGGGTCCTGCAGGTCGAAGACCGACGTCATCCGCGCCGTGATGCTCTGCGGCGTGAGCGCGAGGACGACCACGACGGCGACCGGCACGAGCGCGATGAGGCGCACGTTCTTCAGCGCGAACAGCACCGCCACGCCGGCGCATGCGCCGATCCACGCGCCGCGCGTCGACGTGAGCGCCAGCGCCACGACCAGCGCCGGCATCACCACGGCCGGCCAGATACGGTCGCGCGACCCGAACACGAGCCGGGCCACAGCCGCGCAGATGACCAGCATCAGCACGCCCGAGTAGGTCATGTAATGCGTCAGCACGCCTTGTGGACGCCGATCCAGCGCGTCCCAGTGCAGGATGCCGAATTGAATGATGCCGACCGCGGCGCTCGCCGCGCCCACCGAGACGATGATGTCGATCACGGTGGCGGCCCGCTCTCCCCGCGCGATCTGGAATACGGCCGGCACGATGAGGAAGAGCACGAGCTGCTTGTCGTCGATCAGGCTGATGCCGAAGTTGAACGAGAACAGCGTCGCCACGAGCGTCCACGCCGCGTAGGCCACCAGCGGCACGAAGAACGCGGGCGCATGGGGCCGCTCGTGCTCGCGCAGGAGCAGGGCTGCCCAGCATGCGAGCGTGGCGGCGAGCAGGACGTGGGCCGCCGCGATCGAGATCTGCAGCGCGGCCACGAACGCGAGCAGCAGGCCGAACGTCACGCGATCGAGGCTCAGCGCGCTGCGCCTCGTCCCCGGCATGCTCATGGTTGTGCTGGTCATCTGCGTAGTGCTCGCTCTGCCGCGTCAACCACCTGTTCGGGCGTTATGCCTTCCAGGCATCGGAAGTCGGCCGTCACGCACGCGCGTTGCCGGCACGGACGGCACGGCAGCGGCCCCGCGTCCACGGCTTCGGCGAACCACCGGGGATCGCGCCACGGCATCGAGCGCTCGGGCAGCGTCGGGCCGAACAGGGCGACGATCGGGGTGGTCGTTCCGCTGGCTACGTGGAGCGGTCCGCTATCTCCTCCAATGTACACCGCCGCGCGGCCGGTGAGGGCGTGCAGTTCTGGAACATTCAAATCCGGGTCGGACACCCGGTATTCGTGCGGTCCGAGGCGCAGGCGCGCCGCCGCCACGATCCGGGACGCGGCCTCGGCCTCGGACGGCCCGGACGTCATCACGATGCGCCGCCGGTCGTCGGCCGCCGCCAATCGAACGGCCAGGGTGGTAAACGCCTCGGCGGGCCAGCGGCGGAACGGGTTTCCTGCGCTGACGTGGATGACGACGATGAGGTGGTCCGGCCCGATGCCCGCGGCGCGAAGCTTGAGGTCGACGCTTCGGGCCGCGCCGGCATCCTCGGTGATTTCGATCGCGTCCCGGGACGGATCGGGTGCATCGATGCCGAGCGGCGCCAGGAGATCCCACTGATTGACCACCGAGTGGCGTGGCAGGAGGTCGTCCGCGCGCGCGACCGCGTGAGTGTACATCCAGGCGCGGCCCGTGATCGTGTAGCCGATGCGGACGGCCGCCCGCGTTGCCCAGGCGAGCCACGCGGCGCGCGGCCCCCCGTGCAGATCGATCACCAGATCGTAGCGCTCGCGGCGCAGCCGGCGCGCGAGCGCCAGATCGTCCATCCATCGGGCCACGCCGCGCCGCTTCGGCGCGACGATCACTTCGTTCAGATGCGGATTCCCGCTGACCGCCGCCGCGGCTGCGGGTTCGACCAGATAGCTCAGGTGGGCGTCGGGAAACTTCCGTCGCAGCGCTCGTATCACCGGGGTCGTCAACACCACGTCGCCGAGCAGGCGAAGCCGCACAATGAGAATACGCCGCGGTTCCTGGTTCCCGGTTCCTGGTTCCCGGTTCGTGTTCTCGGTTCGGTTCACGGTTCTCGGTTCGTTGTTCGGGGTTCGTCGTTCTCATTCGCCGTCGCCGAACGCGAGCGCCTCACCTGCATCCTGCCGAACAGAACCCCGAACAAGAACCGGGAACGTGGAACCGGGAACGTGGAACGACTAGGGTTCAATGGTTGCTTCGTCGATCAGCATGACCGGGATGTCGTCTTTGATCGGGTACACGCGGTGGCATTGATCGCACTTGAGCGCCGTCCCGTTCTTCACGAGCTTGACGGGCGTCTTGCAGTTCGGGCAAGCGAGGATCTCGAGGAGCTCGGCGTCAACTGGCATGGCGGAAATATAGCTAGAACTTAGCAACGTAGTCCGTAGTCCGTAGTCCGTAGTCCGTAGTCCGTGGTCCGTGATCGGACAGAGCCGTTTTTCGTCTTGTCGTAGACCCACCGAAGCCCACGAACAACGAACAACGTTCCAAGACGTTACAATTAGCTAGATGCCGAAGTGGGTTCCTGTTGTGCTGTCGCTCGCCGCGCTGTTGGCCGTGCCGGCGGTGGCGGCCGCGCAGGAAGGCGATTCGTATCTCGAGTTCCTGCTGGCCCGGCGGCTCGAGCAGGACGGCGACGTCAAGGGCGCGCTCGCGGCGCTGGAGCGGGCTGCGGCCGCGGATCCCAAGTCCGCGGAGATCCGGGCCGAGCTGGCGGCGTTTCACATGCGGCAGAACGACGCTGCCGCCGCGGAGCAAGCCGCCGGCGAAGCGTTGTCGCGCAATCCTCAGAACATCGAAGCGCATCGCGTCCTCGGCCTGGTGTATTCCGCATACGCGGAAAGCGCCGCTGAAAACGGGCAGGAAGCCAAGGCACCGGAGTTCACCAAAACGGCAATCGAGCATCTCGAGAAGGTGGCGGCCACGCCGGGCGGTGGCACCGATGTGAACCTCCAGTTCAATCTGGGCCGTCTCTACCTTCGCAGCGGCGACAACGAGAAAGCGATCGAGCGGCTGACTCGTGTGCTCGAGCAGAATTCGGTACTCGATTCAGGCGCGCCTGGCGCTCGCGCAGGCGCTCGGCGCCGCCGGGCGCAACGACGAGGCAGCGGACGTGCTGGCCGCGGTCGTGGACGATGAGCCGAGGCTGGCGTCGATGCTGGCGCAGTTCTACGAGCGGGCCGGCAAGCCCGACGAGGCGTCGCGGGCGTACGCGCGTGCCCTCGCGGCCAACCCGAAAGATCTACGCGCGCTCATCGCCCTCAGCCGCCAGCATTCGGTGAACGGCGAGTACGACAAGGCGATCGACACGCTGACGAAGGCACAGGCGCTCGTGCCGAACGACGCCGGCATTGCTGCGTTTCTTGCGCAGACGTTCATGCAGGCGAAGAAGTATCAGGAAGCGTCGGCATTCGCGTCTGCGGCGCAGAAGAAGTTCCCCGACGACTTGCGCTTCACGCGTCTGCAGGCGCGCGTCCTCTTCGAGACGGGCAATCAGTCCGCGGCCCTTGCGCTCCTCGAATCCGCCGTCCGCTCGCATCCCGATGACAGCGGCGTGTACCTCTCGATGGCCGATCTGTACACCGATGCCGGCCGTGCCGACGAGGCGCTGAAGACGCTGGAGTCGGCGGCGAAGCGGTTTCCGGCGGAAGCCGACGTGCTCAACTATCTCGGCTACATGCTCGCCGACCGCGGGCAGCGCCTCGATGAATCGGTGCAGTTGATCACGCGCGCGCTGGCGATCGATCCGGAGAACCCGTCGTACCTCGACAGTCTTGGCTGGGCGCACTTCAAGCGGGGCGATCTCTCTCAGGCCGAGACGTATCTCGCGAAGGCGGCTGACGGCCTGCCGCGCAACTCGGTGGTCCAGGATCACTATGGCGATCTGCTCGCCAAGCGTGGCAAGCATCCCGAAGCCGTCGCGGCGTGGAACAAGGCGCTGGCCGGAGACGGCGAGGACATCGAGCGGGCGGGCATCGAAAAAAAGATCCGCGATGCAAAAGTAAAAATGCAAAATGCAAAGTGAGCGTGTGCGCACGCGTGCGTGCATCTGGCATTTTGCATGTTGCATTTCCGTTCTTGCCGCCGGGTGCGCGCCGCGCACCGTCCCGCTCCCAACCGGTCCGGGAAGACCGCTGGCGGACTTCGCCGCGATCCATGCCGGCATCACGAAGAGCTGCAGCAGCGTTCGCACGTTGACCGCGGAGCTGGCGTTGTCGGGCCATGCCGGCGACCAGAAAGTGCGTGGTCGCGCGCTGGCCGGGTTTCAATCGCCCGATGCCATGCGGCTGGAGGGCCTCGCGCCGTTCGGCGCGCCGGCGTTCATCCTCGTCGCGCGCGGTGGTGAGGCGACGCTGCTCCTTCCGCGCGACCATCGCGTGCTTCGAGGAGCTTCCGCGGCGGAGATTCTCGGTGCGCTGACCGGCGTCGCCCTTGCGCCCGAGGACCTCCAGGCGATTCTCACCGGTTGCGTGATGCCGGCGCCGAAAGCCGTGAACGGCGCGGAGTACGGCGCGGACTGGCGATCGATCGAGCTCCAGGATGGAGCCACGATCTACCTGCGCCGCGTGGGCGGCACCTGGCAGCTGCGCGCCGCCGTGCGTGGCCCATGGCGCATCGAATATGCGGCAGCCGCTGGCGCGTTTCCTCAATCCGTGCGATTGGTGCGGGCCGAGGCGCCTCGTGTGGACATGACCGCGCGGATCTCGCAGCTCGAAACGAACGTGCCCGTCGATCCCGCGGCCTTCGCCGTGGACGTACCGCGGGATGCGCTGCCGATCACGCTCGACGAGCTGCGCGACGCGGGCCCGCTTCGCGGTAGCGAATCACCCCAACCATGACCACCTGCGTTCGAATTCGAGCGCACGCGAAGATCAATCTGGACCTGCGCGTGCTCGGCACGCGCGCCGACGGCTTCCACGAGCTGCGCACGGTCTTTCAGGCGATCGCGCTGCACGACACGCTCACCGTGATTGCGCGTCCCGGTCCGTTCGCCATCGAATGCACCGCGGCGGGCGTTCCGCTCGACCGGTCGAATCTGATCTGGAAGGCGGGGGAGGCGCTGTGGCGCGCCGCGCGCAGGTCCGGAGAGCTGCGCGACATCGCCGTCCGTCTCGAGAAGCGCATTCCGCCGCAGGCGGGTCTCGGCGGCGGCAGCGCCGATGGGGCCGCGGCGCTGATCGCGCTGGCGCGCGCGTGGCGCCTGAACGTCAAGCCGTCGCAGTTGACCGATGTCGCCGTCTCGCTGGGCGCCGACGTCCCGTTCTTCCTGGCTGGCGGGACGGCGCTCGGCCTCGGCCGCGGTGAGGAGGTGTATCCACTGGCGGATCTGGCGCGCCATTGGGTCGTGCTGCTCATTCCAGGGTTCGGCGTCTCGACTGCGGATGCCTATGGCTGGTACGACGCCGACCGCGACGGCGATCGCGGCGTGATTCGCGAGCCGCAGCATGTGCCAGGCCCCTGGCCGTCGCGCGCCGCGCAGATGATCAACGACCTCGAGCCTCCGATTTCAAGACGCCACCGGGAGATCGACCAGATGAAAGCGGCGCTCAGGCGGGCCGGCGCGCTGGCCGCGGCCATGTCCGGCAGCGGCTCGGCTGTTTTTGGCCTCTTCCAACGGCGGGGAGACGCGCAGGCGGCGATGGAAACCCTCGGCGCGTCGGGGTGGGTTGCGATCCTGACCGAATCGCTCGGCCGCGGCGAGTACGCGCGCCGTTCGCGGCCCGTTGCCAGCCGCACGCTTGCCCGTAAACCGCGCATCGACTAGACTAAGCGTTTGCACCGCCCTAGCCGGACGTCTCCTTGAAGGTGGCTCCACGTGTGTAATGGGGCGTGGCCAAGCGGTAAGGCGCGGGACTTTGGATCCCGTATTCGAAGGTTCGAATCCTTCCGCCCCAACCAGTATTTTTGGCGAGTAGCGGAGACTGAGTAGCAGTCGTGAAACGTACGATCGGTGATCCACTCATGCCGACCGGCTTTGGCGAGCTGAAGATTTTCTCGGGCAGCGCGCATCCGCAGCTGGCGAAGGAAATCGCAGATTTCCTCGGCATTCCCGTGGGTCAGGCCCGGCTGCGGCGGTTTCCCGACAGCGAGGTCTCGTTCCAGATCGACGAGAACATCCGCGGCACCGACGTCTTCATCGTGCAGCCGACGTCGAACCCGGTGGACCAGCATCTGATGGAAATGCTGGTGATGATCGACGCGTTCCGCCGCTCGTCGGCGGCGCGCATCACGGCGGTGGTGCCGTACTACGGCTATGCGCGGCAGGACCGCAAGGACAAGCCGCGCGTGCCGATTTCCGCGAAGCTGGTCGCCAACCTGCTCAGCGCGGCCGGCACCCATCGCGTGCTGACGATGGATCTGCACAAGGCGCAGATTCAGGGGTTCTTCGACATCCCGGTGGACCACTTGTTCGCGGCGCCGGTGATCATCGAGTACCTCGCGCGGCTGAACCACCCGAAGCTGACGATCGTGTCGCCCGATGCGGGCGGCGCCGAGCGGGCCCGGGCGTATGCGAAGCGGCTCGACGCGGAGCTGGCCGTCGTCGACAAGCGGCGCAGCGAGGACGGCACAGCGGAAGTGATGAACGTGATCGGCGACGTCGAAGGACGCACCTGTATTCTGCAGGACGACATCATCGACACGGCTGGCACGATTCAGAAGGCGGCGTCGGCGCTGAAGGCGGCCGGAGCCGAGCGCGTGCTCGCGTGCGCGGTGCACGGCGTGCTCTCCGGGCCGGCGATCGAGCGTGTCGAGAGCGCGCCGGTCGACCAGCTGATCGTGACGAACACGATTCCGCTGGGCAGCGCGGCGCAGCAGTGCAAGAAGATCGTCGTGCTGTCGGTGGCGCGGCTGCTGGGCCAGGCGATTCGGAGCATTCACGAGGAAACCTCGGTTTCCTCTTTGTTCGTGTGAAACTCGCAGTGCAGGGCGGCCCTTCAGGGCGCCAAGAAGACAGGAAGAGAGATGGACGCGACGCTTGAGGCGGTGAAGAGAGAAGGTCGGGGCAAGAACGAGGCGAACCGGCTCCGTGCATCCGGGCGTATCCCCGCGGTCGTGTACGGGACGCGCAAAGAGGGGAGCGCCGACGCCGTGCCCGTGGCGGTTGATCCGAAGGCGGTGATGCGGATCCTGCACTCCGATTCCGGCGCCAACACGCTCATCAACCTGAAGCTCGACGGCGGCGAGGCGCGGGTGATGGTCAAGGAGTACCAGCTCGACCCGGTCACCCACGCGCTGCTGCATGCGGACTTCTATCAGCTCGCGATGGACAAGGCGATCGTCGTCCCCGTGCCGATCCACATCATTGGCGAGGCGAAGGGCGTGAAGCTGCAAGGCGGCATCGTGGACTTCGTCACGCGCGACATCGAGGTCGAGTGCCTGCCGACAGACATCCCCGAGCACATCGACGTGGACGTCTCCGATCTCGCCCTCCATGAAGCGATTCGCGTGCGCGATCTCCCGCAGGGACCGAAGTGGAAGGCGGTCACCGACGGCGACACGATGATCGTCCACGTCGTCACGATCAAGGTGGAGGAGGAGCCGGCACCGGCCGAAGCCGTGGCTGCAACGGCGGCTGCGCCGGCGGAGCCCGAGGTCATCAAGAAGGGCAAGACCGAGAAGGAGGGTGAGGAAGCCGCCGCTCCGGCGAAGGAGAAGAAGTAATCAAGCTGATCGTTGGACTGGGGAACCCTGGCAAAGAGTACCGGGATACCCGGCACAACGTCGGCTTCATGGTGATCGACGAGCTGGCGAAACGGCACCAGCTCACCTTCTCGCTGGCGCCCTCGCAGGTGCCCGAGACGTTCGTGGCGAAGAAGTTCGGCGCGGAGCCGTTGCTCGTCGCCAAGCCGCTGACGTTCATGAATCTGAGCGGCCACGCGGTGGCGTCGCTCGCGCACTACTTCGACGTCCCGCCCGCGGATCTGCTGGTGGTGGTGGACGAAGCGGCGCTCCCATTCGGCCGGCTGCGCGCGCGGGCGCGCGGGTCGGCGGGCGGGCACAACGGGCTGAAGTCGGTGATCGAGCGGCTCGGCACGCAGGAGTTTTCCCGGCTGCGGCTGGGGGTCGGGCGCGGCGATTCGCGGCGCGATCTGGCGGATCACGTGCTCTCGAAGTTCGAGTCCGGCGAGCGCGCCGAGCTCGAAACGTTCATCACCCGGGCGGCCGATGCCGCCGAGATGTTCGCCGTGGAGGGCATCGAACAGGTGATGAACAGGTACAACCCGGAGGTCACGGCCCCGGAAATCGACTAACGCTCCTTGCTGCCATTGGCAGCCATACGTCCAAGAGGAGACTTATGAACAGGCAGTACGAACTCGTCTACGTGGTGTCGCCCGACGCGACCGACGATCAGGTGACCGACCTGCACAACCAGGTCGACGCCATCGTCCAGCGCATGGGCGGCCAGCTCGAAAAGACCGAGAACTGGGGTCGGCGCAAGCTGGCCTATGAGATCGGCCGGCACAAGGAAGGCACGTATGTGCTGGAGGTCATCAACGGCTCGGGCGAGCTGATGAAGGAAATCGATCGCCGCCTGAAGGTGACCGACCTCATCATCCGCCATCTCGTCGTCCGCGTGGACGAGGAGCAGGCCGTCATCGAGCGGACGCGCGTCGCTCGCACGGAAACGTCGCGCCGGCGGCGCGTGGCACGGGGCCTGCCGGCCGAGCGGCAGCCGGGTGAAGGCCCGCGCGGCGACATGGACGACGATCGCGACGATCGCTTCGGCGACGTGACGACGGAGGTATAGCGATGTTTGGTGGAAAACGTTCGTCAGGCGGCGGCCGGGGTCGCGCGGGAGCGGCGAACCAGAACAAGGACGCGCAGCAGCGGCGTCCGATGTTCCGGCGCCGCAAGGTCTGCAAGTTCTGCGCGGACAAGATCGACGACATCAACTACAAGGACACGAGGCTGCTGATGGCCTTCGTTCCCGAGCGCGCGAAGATTCTGCCGCGCCGCATTTCGGGCACGTGCGCGATGCACCAGCGCAAGCTGCGGACCGCGATCATGCGCGCCCGTCAGTTGGCGATGATTCCGTATACGGCGGACTGAGGCGATGGAAGTCATTCTCAGACAACACGTGGACAACCTGGGCGAGCGCGGCCAGATCGTGAAGGTCGCCGACGGCTACGCCCGCAACTACCTGCTGCCCCGCAAGCTCGCGCTGCCGGTGACCGAAGGAAACAAGCGGCACGTCGAGCGAGAGCGGAAGATCGTGGAGACCCGCGAGGCGGAGGAAAAGGGACAGGCCGAAGCGATGGCGTCGCGCCTGTCGGCCGTGGAGGTCACGATCGCGCGGCGCGTCGGCGACACCGATCAGCTCTATGGTTCGGTGACCGCCGCCGACATCGCCGAGTTCCTCAAGGCGAAGGGGTTCGAGGTCGATCGTCGCAAGCTGGTACTCGCGGATCCGATCAAGAACATCGGAGAACACAACGTCCCGCTCAAGTTGCATCGCAACGTGACCGTGCCGCTGAAGGTCAAGGTCGTCAAGGAAGGGAGCGAGTCGGCGTCGTAACGTCGTTCGCTCATTTGCCCTACGAGCCGGGTGGCAACGCCCGGCTGTTTTTTTGTTAGTATCCGCTCGCACCCCCGAACTCCCCCGATGCCTGACACAGTTGCCGCGTTCGCCGCGGAACGTACGCTTCCACACAACCTCGAAGCGGAGCGCTCCGTGCTCGGCGCGATCCTGATCCACAACGACGCGTTCAACCTCGCCGCGCAGGTCATCAACGAAAAGGACTTCTTCCGCGACGCGCACCGCCGCATCTTCGACAAGATGATCGCGCTCAACGAGCGCGGCGACGCGATTGACTTCGTCACGTTGAAGGAGGAGCTCTCGCGCGCCGGGGAGCTCGACGAGGTGGGCGGCCCCGCGTATATCGCGTCGCTCGCCGACGGCGTGCCGCGCGCGACCAACGTCGAGTACTACGCGCGCATCGTCAAGGAGAAGTCGACGCTCAGGAGTCTGATCTTCGCGGCGAACAAGATTCTGACGAACGCCTACGAGGCCGAGCAGGAGCCCGAGATCATCCTCGACGAAGCCGAGACCGCCATCTTCTCGGTTGCCGACGACAAGCTGAAGGCCGGCTTCGTGCCGATGCGCGATCTGGTGAAAGAGAGCTTTCCGAAGATCGAGCAGCTGTTCGAGCAGAAGCGCCTCGTCACCGGCGTGCCCACCGGCTTCGTCGACCTGGACGAGATGACGCGCGGCCTGCAGCCCGGCGATCTGGTGATCATCGCGGCCAGGCCGTCGATGGGGAAAACGTCGCTGGTGCTGAACATCGCGCAGTACGTGGCCGTGCAACCGGCGATGACGGTGGGGTTCTTTTCACTGGAAATGTCGAAGGAATCGCTCTTTCTTCGCCTCCTGACGTCGGAGGCCCAGATCGACAGCCACCGGCTCATGAGCGGCGCGATCGGGCAGCGGGACTACAGCCGCATTTCCCACGCCCTCGAGTCGCTCAGCGCGATGCAGCTGTTCATCGACGACACCGCGGGCATCGGCGTGATGGAGATGCGCGCCAAGGCGCGGCGCCTTCAGGCCGAGCATGGTCTCAGCCTCCTCGTGGTGGACTACATCCAGTTGATGAGCGGCCGCGGCCGCTTCGAGAACCGCACGCTGGAGCTCGCTGCGATCTCGCGGTCGCTGAAGGGGCTGGCCAAGGAGCTCCACGTGCCGATCGTGGTCCTCTCGCAGCTCTCGCGTGCACCCGAGGCGCGATCCGATCATCGCCCGCAGCTCTCCGACTTGCGCGAGTCGGGCGCCCTCGAGCAGGACGCGGACGTCGTCGTGATGATTTATCGAGACGACGTGTACAACAAGGATCCGAGCAGCGAGAACGCCGGCATCGCGGAGTTGATCCTGGCGAAGCAGCGCAATGGCCCGACCGGGATCGTGAAGCTCGCGTTCCTGCGCGAGCAGACCCGGTTCGCGAACCTCGCGCAGGGCCCCGCTTGATTCGAAACACTGTCGCGCATGTCGACTTGACAGCGCTGCAGCACAACTTCCGCGTCATCAAAGAATTCCTCGGCGGCAAGACCCGGGTCATCGCGGTCGTCAAGGCCAACGCCTACGGACATGGCGCGGAGCGGGTCGCCACGGCGCTCGAGCAGGCGGGCGCGACGATGCTCGCGTGCGCCGATATCGAGGAGGGGATCGCGCTGCGCCGCGCGGGTGTTGAAGTCCCGATTCTCGTGTTCGGCGCGCTCAGCGTCAGCGATCTCGACGGCCTCTTCGAATTCGGCCTCACGCCGACGATCTCGACACCCTCGGCTGCGCGCGCCGTGCAGGCCGCCGCCGTGAAGGCGCGGCGCACGATCGGTTACCACCTGAAGATCGACACCGGCATGAACCGGCTCGGGTTCCGCCACGACAACCTGCGGCGGACACTGCCCGAGCTGCTCGGAAGCTCGAACCTGCGGCTCAACGCGGCCTATACGCATTTTGCGACCGCGGATGATCCGGACAGCCCGCTCTTCGACGAACAGCACCAGCGCTTCGAGGCCGCGCTCGCTGTGATCGCCGAGCTGGGCGGAAAGCCGATTCTGCGACACGCGGCGAACAGCGCCGCGCTGCTGCGCGACTCACGTGTGTGGTACGACGTCGTGCGCCCCGGTCTTCTCCTCTACGGCGTCGTTCCACCACCGCTGGCGTCGACGATTCCACTGCAGCCCGTCATGTCGCTCACGAGTCGCGTGGTCGCCGTGAAGGGCATGCGTCCGGGCGAGGGCGTCGGCTACGGTTGGCGCTATCAGGCAGATTCTCCCACGACGATCGCAGTTATTCCCGCCGGGTACGCAGACGGTATCGACACGCGCATGTCAGGGCGGGGATCGGTGCTCATTCGCGGGAAGCGCGTTCCCATCGTGGGTGCCATCTCGATGGACATGATGACGGTCGACGTGAGCGGCATGGAGGTGTCGCCCGGCGACGAGGCAGTGATCATCGGCCGGCAGGGCGAGGAGAGCTGGCAGCGCATCGATGCGCGCGAGGTGGCGGCCGCCATCGGCACGATTCCATGGGAGGTCGTCTGTCGGATCGGGACTCGAATCGAGCGACAATATTCCTGAGAGGTGCGCGATGAGGAAGGTCGTCTTGATCGGTGTTGGCGTGGCGTCACTGGCTGCTGTCGTGTACGGACAGGGCGTAGCACGCAGCGACAGCGATATGCAGGCGCTGGTCGCGGAGATACGAAGCCTGCGCGCCGACCTCAATCGCGTGGCCAGCGCCAATATCCGCGCGCAGCTGCTGTTCGGACGACTGCAGCTCCAGGAACAGCGCACGATCACGCTGACGCGTCAGCTCGAGACGATTGAAGACCAGATCGTGAAGACCGCGCTTCAGCGCGCGGCGATGGAGGATCGGCTCAGGGAAATGGAAGAGGGTGGAGCGACGAATGTCCCGCTGGAGGCACGTCAGGAGATCGAGCGTGAAGTAAAACGAGAGCTCAAGTCGAGTCAGGCACGGGAGCAGCAACTGCGTCAGCAGCAGTCATCGTTGTCGGCGCTCGTTGCCGAAGAGCAGACACGCTGGACGGACTTCAGCTCCCGCCTCGAGGAGCTCGAACGAGCGTTGCTCTCGCCCCGCCGGTAGGACTCGCCGGATGAAAGCTCCGAAGGTCGTGTTCGTCTGCCAGGAATGCGGCGCGCAGAGCCCGAAGTGGCTCGGGCGCTGCGTGGAATGCGGCGCGTGGAATTCGCTCGTCGAAGAACGGCCGGCGGAGCAGTCGCCGTCCGGCACCGCGGCCGCGGGCAACCGCTACGCGCAGTTCGGCGCCGCCGGCGGCGCGAAGTTGTACGCCGACGTCGAGCTCGCAAGCTCCCCTCGCCTCTCGACCGGGATCGACGAGTTCGACCGCGTGCTCGGCGGCGGCATCGTGCCCGGGTCGCTCGTGCTGCTCGGCGGCGAGCCGGGCATCGGCAAGTCGACGCTGCTGCTGCAGGCGGCGGCGCACTTCGCGCGCGCGATCGGGCCTGTCCTCTACGCCTCGGGTGAGGAGTCCGAGCATCAGATCAAGAGCCGCGGCGATCGTCTCGGCGTCGGCGCCGCGCCGCTGTATCTCCTGTCCGAGACCTGCATCGAGCGCATCCTCGAGGAGATCGCTCGCCTCAAGCCCGCGCTCGTGGTCATCGACTCGGTGCAGACCGTTTTCTCGATCAAGTTCCAGTCGGCGCCCGGCAGCATCGGTCAGGTGCGCGAGGCCGCGACGCAGTTTCTCTTCGCCGCGAAAGGTCAGAACATTCCCACGATCCTCGTCGGCCACGTCACCAAGGATGGCAGCCTCGCGGGACCGAAGGTGCTCGAGCACGTCGTCGACACCGTGCTCTATTTCGAAGGCGAGCGTCACCACTCGCACCGCGTCGTGCGCGCCGTGAAGAACCGTTTCGGCGCCGTCAGCGAGCTGGGCGTGTTCGAGATGACCGGCGAGGGCCTTCGACCGGTGCCGAACCCATCGAAGCTGTTCCTGTCCGAGCGCGCGTCGGGCACGCCGGGCTCGGCGGTCCTGTGCTGCGTCGAAGGGTCCCGCCCCATCCTGGTCGAGGTGCAGGCCCTCGTGAGCACGAGCACGTACGGCAACGCACGGCGCATGGCCATCGGCATCGACCAGAACCGCCTGTCGCTCCTGCTCGCCGTCCTCGAGAAGCGCGCCGGGCTCACGCTGGCGGGGGACGATGTGTACGTGAACATCGCCGGCGGCATGAACATCGAGGAGCCGGCGGCCGACCTGAGCGTGGTGGCTGCCGTGGCGTCCAGCGTTCGCAACCGAGGCCTGGCGCCGGCCACGGCCATGTTCGGCGAGGTGGGGTTGAGCGGTGAAATCCGCGGAATTCCCCAGGCAGGGCTCAGAATCCGGGAAGCCGCCCAAATGGGGTTCACCCGCCTGGTAATGCCCTCGGCGAACGTCGATCCGGCCGAAAACGGGGGATGCGAGCTGGTTGGCGTGCGAACCGTGGGCGAAGCCCTCGATGCGTTGATTGCTTGATTTTCAAGCGCGGCGGTTCTAAGGTTCTCCAATCATCACGGGTCGTCACCGATTGTCATAGCGGTGTCATAAAGCCCTCGGGAGACCTCATGGCCTGGTTCGCGCTCGCGCGCCTGTTGTTGATTGCCGCCGTCGCTTATTCCGCGTATCAGCTTCATCCCGTCGCCGGCGGGGTCCTGCCCAACCTGATTTTTGGATGCATCCTGGGCGCACTCGTCGTCGTTCTCGAGATTCGTCTCAAGAACACGTCGGTGACGCACATGCTGGGGGCGCTCCTCGGCGGAGCGATCGGCCTCGCCATTGCCAAGACGATCGGCGCGGCGCTCTATTGGGCCAACCTTGGCAGCGGCGGCGTCGTGTTCCTCCACAGCGTGATTCTGCTCGCGCTGCCGTACCTCGGCATGGTGATTGGCGGCCGGCGGGGCGAGTGGCTCGAGCCCGCGCGCCTCATCGCCCTCTTCCGCGCCGCCGGTCCGCAGCGGCGCTACAAGGTGCTCGACACCAGCGTCATCATCGACGGCCGCATCGCCGACATCTGCGAAACGGGCTTCATGGACGGCACGCTCGTCATCCCGCAGTTCGTCCTCAAGGAGCTGCAGCTCGTCGCCGATTCCGCCGATTCGATGAAGCGCAACCGCGGCCGGCGCGGCCTCGACATCCTCCAGAAGGTCCAGAAGATGGCGAACGTCGACGTCATGATCTCCGACGTCGACTTTCCCGAGGTGCGCGAGGTGGACCTCAAGCTGATCGAGCTCGCGCGCTCGCTGCAGGGGAAGATCGTCACGAACGACTTCAACCTCAACAAAGTTGCGCAGCTGCGCGGCGTCGAGGTGCTGAACATCAACGAGCTCGCCAACTCGCTCAAGCCGGTCGTGCTGCCGGGCGAGCTGATGAAGGTGTTCATCCTCAAGGAAGGCAAGGAGTACAACCAGGGTGTCGCGTACCTCGACGACGGGACCATGGTGGTCGTCGACAACGCGCGCAAGATGATCGGAAAGACCATCGACATCGTGGTCACCAGCGTGCTCCAGACCACAGCGGGCAAGATGATCTTCGGCCGGTTCCTCGACCCCGCGCTCGCCGCCCAGACAGTCGGTGCCCCGGTTTCGGCCGCGGTTGAGGCCGATCGGCGCCCGCGTCCGGCGTCGCCCACGGCGGCGGCGGCAAGTGGTAAATAAGAGGGTGTGAACCTTCCGCCATTTCATTGGTGGCGCACGGTTTTTTTCCTGATCCCCGCGATCGGTGTGTACACGATCGTGCTCGGCGCGCTCTCGATCGGTTCGAGCGTCTTCGACAAGCGCGGCTACTTCGGCCATCGGTGCGCGCGCGCGTGGGCCAGACTGATTCTCCTGACCACCGGCGTTCGCGTGACCGTGGAGGGCATGGAGCGGCTGGAGCCCGGACGCACCTACGTGTTCGTGTCGAATCATCAGAGCCACTACGACACCGCGGTGCTCTTTGCCACGCTGCCATTTCAGCTGCGGATCATCTCCAAGGATGCCGTCGGCCGCTTCCCGGTGCTCGGCTGGCACCTGCGCCGCACAGGTCATATCCTCGTCGACCGCAGGCGGCCGGACCGGGCCGCGATTTTCGAATGGGCAGGCCGGCTCACGTCGCTCGGCCTCTCGCTCATCGTGTATCCCGAAGGCACCCGCAGCGTCGACGGACGCGTCGCGCCGTTCAAAGCCGGGAGCTTTCAGATTGCGCTGCAGGCGGGCCTCGCCGTCGTCCCGCTATCGCTCACCGGCACGCGGCGCATCATGGCCAAAGGGCAGCTCGCCGCGCACCCCGGGCGCGTGCGCCTCGTCGCCCACGATCCGATCGAGACGGCGGGACTCGCGGGCGTGGACGTCAAGGAATTCGGGGAGCGCGTGCGCCAGATTATCCGGCCCCTCGCGGAATCGGATGTTGCCGATCATTCAGCCCGCAGCACGGATAGCGGATCGATCCGCGCCGCCCGCCGCGCGGGCACGTAACACGCCGCAACGCACGGACCAATGGTCGAGGAGTTCCACGTAGGCTCTGATGTCGTCGATATCGTCCGGCCCGGGCTGCTGTGGCTCGCTGGCGCAACGGTGGTGGAACGGGAGCCACGCCTCGAGGCGGCGCTTGGGGCGGCCGAAGCCGAGGTTCGCGCCAGACCGCCGGAAGACACCGCAGCGGTGCGGACGATGTACAAGCAGGTTGGTCTCGACCCGACGAAGACGCGACCGTCGTCTGAAGCGCTCCTTCGGCGAGTTCGGAAAGGCGATCCGCTCCCGCGGATCAACTCGATGGTCGACGTCTGCAACTGGTGCTCGCTCGAGTTCCAGCTGCCGTACGGCCTCTACGATCTTGCGAATGTCGAAGGCGACGCGGTCGAAATGCGCCTGGGCCGCGAAGGCGAGGCGTATCCCGGCATTCGAAAGGACGCCGTGCACGTGGCCGGGCGCATTTGCCTGGTCGACTCGCGCGGGCCATTCGGGAATCCGACGTCCGATTCGGCGCGCACGATGGTGACGACGGCAACGACCACGGCGCTCGTGGTGGTTTTCGCGCCGCGTTCGTTCGAGCCGGCGCGCCTCGCGCGCGTCCTCGATGCGACCGCACGGCGGATGGCCGAGTTCACCGGCGCCCGCGAGCGCGACCGTCACGTCGGATAGAATTTCCGCGTGCACGTTTCCGCCATCATCGCCGCAGCCGGCCGTGGCGCGCGCTTCGGCGGCGATCGACCCAAGCAGCTGCTCGTGCTCGGCGGCGTGCCGATCCTGCAGCGGAGCATCGAGGCATTCGCACGGAGTGCGGTGATCGACGACGTCGTAGTGGCGCTGCCGTCGGATCTCGCGGCCAATCCGCCCGCCTACACGCGGGGGGCGCCGAAGCCGATCGAGGTGGTCGAGGGAGGCGAGCGGCGCCAGGACTCCGTGGCGCGCGCGTTCGCGCGCGTCGAGGATCGCGCGCGGATCGTGGTGATACATGATGCGGCGCGGCCGCTCGTGACGGACGATCTCATTCGCCGCACGGTCGATGGGGCCCGGGATGTCGGAGCGGCGATTGCCGCGCTGCCTGCGCGCGATACGGTCAAGCGTGCCAGTCGCGACCGGATGATTGCCGCCACGCTGCCGAGGGAGGAGATCTTTCTCGCGCAGACACCGCAAGCGTTTCGCGTGGACGTGCTGCGGGCCGCGCTGGCCCTGGGCGGCCATGCCGGCGCCGATGCGACCGATGAAGCCATGCTTGCCGAGCAGGCGGGCCACGCGGTGCGACTCGTCGAGGGTGACCCTCGCAATATCAAGATCACGACGCCCGACGACCTCGCCATCGCGGAGTCTCTCCTGGGTGGCAGCGCGCCGGCGCTGCGCATCGGGAACGGGTACGACCTGCATCGTCTTGTCGCGGGTCGGCCCTTGATTCTGGCCGGCGTGACGATTCCATTCGAACGGGGACTGCTGGGGCACTCCGATGCCGACGTGGTCTGTCACGCCGTGACCGACGCGATTCTCGGCGCGGCGGGCGCCGGCGACATCGGGCGCCACTTTCCCGATTCCGATCACGCCTGGAAGGATGCAAACAGTCTCGAGCTCCTCCGCCGCGCGGTGGGGATTGTCTCCGCCGCGGGCTTCGCGATCGTCAACGTCGACGTCATCGTGATCGCGCAGAAGCCGAAGCTGGTGCCATATCTCGACACGATGGTCACGAACCTCGCCCGCGCCCTCGGGTGCGCCGCCAGCCAGGTGAGCATCAAGGGAAAGACGAACGAGGGCGTCGACTCGATGGGTGCCGGTGAGTCGATCGCGGTGCACGCGGTCGCGCTGTTGTCGCGATGAGGATCAGGTTTGCTCCAAGTCCGACTGGCCAGCTGCATGTTGGCAACGCGCGGACTGCGTTGTTCAACTGGCTGCTTGCCCGGCATCACGGCGGCACGTTCATCCTGCGCATCGAGGACACGGATTTCGAGCGGTCCACGAAGGAGTCCGAGCGTGCCATTGTCGAAGACCTGCGCTGGCTGGGGCTCGATTGGAATGAAGGCCTCGGTGCCGGCGGCGAAAAAGGCCCCTACCGTCAATCCGAGCGCCTCGATGCGTATCGCGCGTACGCACGGGAGCTCATCGACCGTGGGCATGCGTACCATTGCTTCTGCGCTCCCGAGAAGCTCGAGGCGGATCGCCAGGCGGCTCTTGCCGCGGGTCGCGCCCCGATGTACGCAGGAACGTGCCGGGCAATCCCGCGCGACGAAGCGAAGCGGCGCGTCGAAGGCGGCGAGCCGGCTGTCGTTCGCTTCCGCGTGCCCGAGGCGCGCGTCGTGGCATTTCGCGATCTCGTCCGCGGAGACGTTCGCTTCGACACCGAAATCATCGGCGATCCTGTCCTCGTCAGATCGGATGGCGTTCCAGCGTACAACTTCGCCGTGGTCATCGACGACCACCTGATGGACATCACGCATGTGATCCGCGGCGAGGATCACATCTCGAATACGCCCCGTCAGATCCTCATCTACGAGGCGTTCGGCTGGACGCCGCCGCGATTCGGGCACGTCTCGATGGTCATGGGACCCGATCACAGTCCTCTCTCGAAGCGGCACGGCGCGACGTCGGTGAAAGAGTTCCGTGAACGCGGGTATCTTCCCGAGGCGCTTGCGAACTACCTCGCGCTGCTCGGCTGGTCGCCGGGCGAAGGAGACGAGCTGCTGCCGCTCGACGAGCTCGCCCGCCGGTTCGAGCTCGAGCGGGTGGGGCACAGCGCGAGCGTGTTCGACGTCGAGAAGCTCGCGTGGGTGAATCGGCACTACCTGAAGCTCGCCAGCCACGAGCGGCTGGTGCGTCTGGCCGTTCCGCACCTTCAGCGGGCCGGGTGGGTGACCGAACCGAACGCGCTCGCTCTCGATTTTCTGGCGCGTGCGGTTCCTCCGGCTGCCGCGTCGGTCGATCGCGTCGAGCAGGTGCCGGCGCGCTTGCACTTTCTCTTCGACTATTCCGCCGATCGCGCGCTTGCAGACCCGGTGATTCGCGCCGAGGCGGCGGAGCCCAACACCCGCACCGTGATCGCCGCGCTCAGCGAAGAGCTGGCCCGCGGCGTTCGCATGTACGACAAAGAGGCGTTCCGAGCGGCCGCGGGGCGGGTCCGCGAGAAGACAGCGCAGAAGGGCAAAGCGCTCTTCCACCCGATCCGTCTTGCGCTGACAGGTGAGTGGGAGGGGTTGGAGCTGGATGTGGCGGTCCCGGCGATCGAACGCGGCGCGGATCTGCCGGCCGACTCCGGTATCGCGAGAATTCAGAGCGCCCGCGACCGAGCCACGGCTTTTCTCGAGGCCTCTGCGCGGTGATTGTCTACGGGATCAATCCGGTGCTCGAGGCGCTGCGCGCCGGCCGCGTCAAGGAGCTGCGCGTGGGGGATCGCGGCGGCGATCGCATGCGGCAGCTGCTTGCCGTGGCCGCGGAGCAAGGCGTGAAGGTTCGACGCGTGCCGGCGGAGGTCCTCGACCGGGATGCGAAGCGAGGCGTTCACCAAGGGATCGTTGCCGACGTCGAAGGCGTCTCAACCTACAGCGTCGAGGAGCTGGTACGTGGGGCCCATGGGCCCGCGCTGATCGTCGTGCTCGACGGCATCGAAGACCCCCACAACCTCGGCGCGATTCTGCGGACGGCGGATGCCGCGGGCGCGCACGGCGTCGTCCTTCAGGAGCGCCGGTCGGCTCCTCTAGAGGGTGCGGCAGCCAAGGCGTCGGCGGGAGCGGTCGCCCACGTCAAGGTTGCCGAGGTGGTCAACATCGCGCGCGCAGTAGGAGAATTGAAGGACGCGGGCGTCTGGACTGTCGGTCTGGCGGGTGAAGCGCCGACGACGTATGACGCAATCGACTTCACCCTCCCGACGGCAATTGTCCTGGGCGCTGAGGGTTCCGGGCTTCGGAGGTTGGTGCGTGAGCGATGCGACCGCCTCGTGTCGATACCGATGGCGGGGCATGTAGGCAGCCTCAATGTCTCGGTAGCGGCGGGAATCGCGCTGTTCGAAGCGGTTCGTCAGCGTGGCCGGGCGCCCCACACAGGGGCGCGACATACGGCAGAGTAGGGCAAGGCCTTTACGGCAGGCCTACCCATGTGCTTGCACGTCTGGCACGAGAACTGCTATTATCTGCTCTTTGTCTGGCTGGCGTAGCTCAGTCCGGTAGAGCAGCTGATTTGTAATCAGCCGGTCGGGGGTTCAAATCCCTCCGCCAGCTCCACGGGCTTCGCTCCCACGCCAGCATCTTCTGGGAACGCGCCGGACACACGTTATCAAAAAGCACATGCGAAGATTCAGGATTCTGGCCTCAGGCCGCAGGGCTGTCTCAGTCCTGAGGGCCTGAGCCCCGAGGCCCGAGGCTTTCGCACGACAGAGGTACAGAGTAAGGGGAGGTGGCGGAGCGGTCAATCGCAGCAGACTGTAAATCTGCCGCCCTAGTGGCTACGGAGGTTCGAACCCTCCCCTCCCCACCAACTGAACGCTGAAGGAACAGGGTTCAGGAGTCAGGGATCAGGGGGGATTAGGAAAGCAGGAATCAGGGAATCAGGAAGGTCGAGGGAAGAAGGATTCAGGCAGCGCGCCGAGCAGGCAATCAGCGCCGAGCGAAAGACATCAGGAATCTGGTTCCGAAGGCGGGAGTAACTCAGTGGTAGAGTCACAGCCTTCCAAGCTGTTGGTCGCGGGTTCGATCCCCGTCTCCCGCTCCAGACTAACCCTTGATTCCTGCTAACTGAGACCTGAGACAGCCCTGCTTCCTGATTCCTGATCCCTGAGCCCTGAAGTGAGCGAGGGCCGATGTAGCTCAGTTGGCAGAGCGCGTCCTTGGTAAGGACGAGGTCACCAGTTCAATCCTGGTCATCGGCTCCAGATAACGCGAGCAGGAAACAATGGCGAAAGAGAAATTCGATCGTTCGAAGCCCCACGTCAACGTGGGCACCATCGGTCACATCGATCACGGCAAGACGACGCTGACGGCGGCGCTGACCAAGGTCGCGGCCGACAAGGGCTGGGCGAAGTACGTGCCGTACGACGAGGTGGCGAAGGCGTCGGAGTCGCAGGGCCGGCGCGATGACACGAAGATTCTGACGATTGCGTCGAGCCACGTGGAGTATTCGACCGCCAATCGGCACTACGCGCACGTGGACTGCCCGGGCCACGCCGACTACATCAAGAACATGATCACGGGGGCGGCGCAGATGGACGGCGCGATCCTGGTGGTGTCGGCGACCGACGGCCCGATGCCGCAGACGCGGGAGCACGTGCTGCTGGCGCGGCAGGTCAACGTGCCGCACCTGGTGGTGGCGCTGAACAAGGTGGATGCGGTCGACGATCCCGAGCTGCTGGACCTGGTGGAGCTCGAAGTGCGCGATCTGCTCAAGACCTACGGCTTCCCGGAGGACGGTCCGGTGATCCGGGTCAGCGCGCTGAAGGCGCTGCAAGGCGAGAAGGACGGGGTCGACAGCCTGATCAGTCTGATGGAGGCGCTCGACAAGCACGTGCCGCTGCCGGAGCGGGAAATCGACAAGCCGTTCATGATGCCGATCGAGGACGTGTTCTCGATCTCGGGCCGTGGCACGGTGGTGACGGGGCGGATCGAGCGCGGCAAGGTGAAGGTCGGGGAGGAAGTCGAGATCGTGGGCTTCAAGCCGACGGAGAAGAAAGTGGTGACGGGCGTCGAGATGTTCCGGAAGCTCCTCGATGAGGGGGTCGCGGGCGACAACGTCGGGGTGCTGCTGCGCGGGGTGGAGAAGACGGACGTGGAGCGGGGGCAGGTGCTGGCGAAGCCGGGGTCGATCAAGCCGCACACGAAGTTCAAGGGCGAGGTGTACATCCTCTCGAAAGAGGAGGGGGGCGGCACACGCCGTTCTTCAACGGGTATCGGCCGCAGTTCTACATCCGGACGACGGACGTGACGGGGGTGCTGAAGCTGCCGGACGGGGTGGAGATGGTGATGCCGGGCGACAACACGACGATCACGGGCGAGCTGATCACGCCGGTGGCGATCGAGAAGGGGTCGCGCTTCGCCATCCGTGAAGGCGGCCGCACCGTCGGCGCCGGGACGATCACCGAGATTATCGAGTAGGTGTTATGCGCGACATCATTCACTTGGCGTGTGGCGACTGTAAGCGCCGTAACTACAGCACGACGAAGAACAAGAAAAAGACGACGGAGCGGCTCGAGTTCAGCAAGTTCTGTCGCTTCTGCCGTAAGCACACGGCGCACAAGGAAACGAAAATAATGTCTTCGGATCTCGCCCATCGAGATCGTAGGTCAGTAGCTCAATTGGTAGAGCACCGGTCTCCAAAACCGGGGGCTGGGGGTTCGAGTCCCTCCTGACCTGCCAAAACGTGAAGTGGCGAGGGGCGAGCGGCGAGTAATGAGCACCGTAGAAAGCGTTAAAGCGCCTGCGCGAACCGGCGAGGGCGGCGGCGGGGTTCTCGGCTGGTGGCACAACAGCCGCAACTTCCTCACCGAAGTCCGGAACGAGATGAAGCGCGTGACGTGGCCCTCGAAGAAGGAGGTCTACGCCACGACGGTCGTCGTGATCGTGACGTCGACGTTCTTCGGGCTGTACCTCTGGACTCTCGACCTGGCGTTCAACTGGGTCGTGAACTGGGTGTTCAAGAAGTTTGGTGGGGCATGACCGATCTAGCCACGGCCGATACGGGCGCGAGCGCCGGCCATCCGCAGAAGAATTGGTACATCGTCCACACCTACTCGGGGTTCGAGAACAAGGTGAAGGAGTCGCTCGAGCAGCGCGTCCAGGCCTACGGGCTGCAGGACGAGATTGGCGAGATCCTGATCCCGACCGAGGACATCGTGGAGAAGCGCGGCGGCCGCGAGGTGAAGAGCGCGCGCCGGTTCTTCCCGGGCTACATCCTGGTCGAGATGAACATGTCGGACCACGCGTGGCACGTGGTGAAGAACACGCCGAAGGTGACCGGCTTCGTGGGCGCGGGCAGCAAGCCGACGCCGCTCAGCAAGGAGGAGGTCGATCACATCCTCCAGCAGGTGAAGACGGCGGCGGAGAAGCCGAAGCCGAAGTACACGTTCGACAAGGGCGATCACGTGCGCATCAACGAGGGTCCGTTCACCAGCTTCAACGGCGTGGTGGATGAAGTGAACCTCGACAAGAACACGCTGAAGGTGATGGTCACGATCTTCGGCCGCTCGACGCCCGTGGAATTGGACTTTTTGCAGGTAGAAAAGATCTCTGGTTAGACCAGAGACCAGAGAACTAGAGACCAGAGACGATGGCGAAGAAAGTTCAGGCAATGGTGAAGCTGCAGATTCCCGCGGGCAAGGCCACGCCCGCGCCGCCGGTGGGCACCGCGCTCGGTCCCCACGGCGTGAACATCATGGACTTCTGCAAGAACTTCAACGCGAAGACGGCGAAGGACGACGGTCTGATCATTCCGGTCGTCGTGACGATTTATGCCGACCGCAGCTACACCTTCATCACCAAGACGCCGCCGGCGTCGGTGCTGCTGAAGAAGGTGGCGAATCTCGCGAAGGGATCCGCCGAACCGAACCGCAACAAGGTGGGCACGGTCACCGCGAAGCAGGTCGAGGACATCGCGAAGACGAAGATGCCCGACCTCAATTGCGATTCGCTCGAGTCCGCAGTGAAGACCGTGCGAGGCACGGCGCGGTCAATGGGAATAGACGTAGTCGGGTGAAACGGCTCAGGGCTTAAGGCTGAGGGCTTATGGCCGTGACGGCCTAAGCCGACAAGGCCCCGGGCCTTAAGGCCTAAGCCTTAAGTCAAGAGAGAGTGGGAGGGCGCGAAGCGGCCCGATTGGACCACAAGGAGGAACATGGCAAAGCACGGCAAGAAATACACAGCTGCGGCGGCGCAGGTCGGCGTCCGGCAGTACTCGATCGAGGAGGCGGTTCCCCTTCTGCAGAAGGTGAAGTACGCCAAGTTCGACGAGACCGTCGAGTTGGCGCTGCGTCTCGGCGTCGACCCGAAGCACGCGGACCAGATGGTGCGCGGCACGGTCGTGCTCCCGCACGGCCTCGGCAAGAGCAAGACGGTACTGGTGATCGCCGGCGCCGACAAGCAGAAGGAGGCGTCCGAGGCGGGCGCCGATCATCGTCGGCGGCGAAGAGGTCGTCGAGAAGATCACCGGGGGCTGGATGGACTTCGACGCGGTGGTGGCGACGCCCGACATGATGCGGGCCGTCGGCCGGCTCGGCAAGGTGCTCGGCCCGCGCGGGCTGATGCCGAACCCGAAGACCGGAACCGTGACGCCCGATGTCCGGAAGGCCGTGCAGGAGATCAAGGCCGGCAAGGTGGAGTTCCGCGTCGACAAGACCGGGATCATCCATGCGCCGGTCGGCAAGACCTCCTTCGCCGCGCAGAAGCTCGTCGACAACGCGCACGCGCTCGTCGAGAGCATCGTCAAGGCGAAGCCGGCGGCGGCGAAAGGGAAGTACCTCAAATCCGTGACGCTCTCCTCCACGATGAGCCCCGGGATCGCGATCGATACCGTGCACATCGACGAGCGGGCGGCGAAGCACTAGGAGCCTGAAGCATGGCTGTCACCAGAGCGGAAAAAGAGCAGGAGCTTCAGGACCTCACCGCGGCGTTCCGAAGCGCGGACACCGCGATCGTGGTCGACTACAAGGGGCTGAACGTCCCCCAGGTCACCGAGCTCCGCCGCCAGCTTCGCGGCGCGCGCGCGAAGTACAAGGTCGTGAAGAACACGCTCGCCAGGCGGGCGACGAAGGGCACCGCGTTCGAGGCGCTGGAAGCGCAGTTCGAGGGCACGACCGCGATTGCCTACACCGGCGCGGACGCCGTGGCGCTGGCGAAGGCGCTGACGGCGTTCATGAAAGGCGCGCCGAAGCTGTCGGTGAAGGCGGCAGTCGTGCAGGGCCGGGCGATCAAGCCGGCGGAGGTCACCGACCTCGCCAATCTGCCTGGGAAGCCGGAGCTGTACGCGAAGTTGCTCTTCGTGCTGCAGGCGCCGATGCAGCAGATCGTCACGGTGCTGGCGGCGGCACCGCGGGATCTGATGTCGGTGCTGGTGCAGTACGAGGAAGAAGAAGAAGTCGGCTTAAGGCTCAAGGCCCACGGCCATGACGGCGTAAGCCGACTGAGCCTTGAGCCATAAGCCCTAAGCCTTAAGCCAACGAGGAGTGCAATGGCCGAAGTGAATCAGCAGCAGGTGATCGACTACATCAAGGGCATCAGCGTCATGGAGCTCTCGCAGCTCGTGAAGGCGCTGGAGTCCGAGCTCGGGGTGAGCGCGGCGGCGGCGATGCCGATGGCGATGCCGATGGCCGGCGGCGCGGGCGGCGGCGCGGCGGCACCGGTCGAGGAGAAGACCGAGTTCAATGTCAACCTCACCGAGGTGGGCGCGGACAAGATCAAGGTCATCAAGGTCGTCCGCGAAGTCACCAGCCTCGGTCTGAAGGAAGCGAAGGACCTCGTCGAGAGCGCGCCGAAGCCGATCAAGGAAGGCGTGAACAAGGACGAGGCCGCCGCGATCAAGAAGAAGTTCGAGGAAGTCGGCGCCAAAGTCGAAGTGAAGTAGCGCTTCGCGCCACTTCGCTTCGACGGCTCAGGGCTTAAGGCTTACGTCTTAAGCCTTGAGCCATGAGTCTTAAGCCCTAAGCCGTAAGCCCTTCGAGCTAGGAACAACCACAGATGTACAGCCTTCCTAAGAACGTGTACCGCGAGCGCAAGGATTTCTCGAAAATCAAGACGACGGTTCCCATCCCGAACCTCATCGAGATTCAGCGGAAATCGTACGAGCGGTTCCTGCAGATGAACCGGCTCCCCTCGGAGCGCGAGGACGCCGGCCTGCAGTCGGTGTTCAAGTCGGTCTTCCCGATCAGCGACTTCCGCGAGAACTCCTCGCTGGAGTTCATCGAGTATTCGATCGGGAACTGGGAGTGCAAGTGCGGCAAGCTGTCGGGCCTGCACCACCTGCGCAAGCCCTGCACGAACTGCGGGGCCACGCTCATCGCCGATCCGTACGGCGACCATGAGGTGCTCTGCCCGCGCTGCGGCAAGGCGAACCAGGCGCGCGGCGACGTCTGCGACATCTGCGGCCACACGGTCGGGATGAAGCTGAAGTACGACGTCGACGAGTGCCAGGAGCGCGGCATGACCTACGCCGTGCCGCTGAAGGTCACGATCCGGCTCGTCGTCTGGAACAAGGACCCCGAGACCGGCGTGAAGACCATCCGCGACATCAAGGAGCAGGAGGTCTACTTCGGCGACATCCCGCTGATGACGGACAACGGCACGTTCATCATCAACGGCACGGAGCGCGTCATCGTCTCGCAGCTGCACCGCTCGCCGGGCGCCTTCTTCCACTCGGAAGACAAGACGCTGTACGTGGCGCAGATCATCCCGTACCGCGGCTCCTGGGTGGAGTTCGAGTACGACCAGAAGAACCTGCTCTACGTCCGCATCGACCGCAAGCGGAAGTTCCTCGCCACGGTGTTCCTGCGCGCGCTCGGCCTGCGCGGCGCCGACGAGATCATCCGCACGTTCTACTCGGTCGACCGCATCTTCCTGAACCAGGGTCCGTCGCTCAAGTGGGCGGTGAACGACAGCCTCGTCGGGCTGCGCGCGGCCAGCGAAGTGAAGGCCGGCGACATGACGATCCAGAGCGGGAAGAAGATCACCGCGAACGCGATCGCCGCGCTGCGCAAGGCCGGGATCGAGTCGGTGCCCGTGGCGGACGAAGCGCTCGAGGGCGCCTTCGCCGCGGCCGACATCGTCGACCCCGAGACCGGCGAAGTGATCCTCGAGGCGAACGAGGAGCTCACGCCGCGCGTGATCTCGATGGCGCAGGAGAAGAAGGTCGATCAGATCTCCGTGTTCTTCCCGGAGCGCGACGACGTCGGACCGATCATCAGCCAGACGCTGAAGAAGGACCCGATCCGCACGCACGAGGAGGCGCTGATCGAGATCTACCGCCGGCTGCGGCCGGGCGATCCGCCGACGCTCGACAGCTCGCGGTCGCTGTTCGAGAACATGTTCTTCAACCCGCAGAAGTACGACTTCTCGCGGGTCGGCCGCCTCAAGCTGAACACGAAGCTCGGGCTGCACACGCCGCTCGACGAGAAGATCCTGCACCCGCAGGACTTCTACGAGGTCATCCGCTATCAGCTCAAGCTGCGGAAGTTCCCGCAGAACGTGGACGACATCGATCACCTGGGCAACCGCCGCGTCCGCTCCGTGGGCGAGCTCCTCGAGAACCAGTTCCGCATCGGGCTGGTCCGCATGGAGCGCGCGATCAAGGAAAAGATGTCGGTGTACCAGGAAATGGCGACGGCGATGCCGCACGACCTGATCAACGCGAAGCCGGTGATGGCGGCCATTCGCGAGTTCTTCGGGTCGTCGCAGCTGTCGCAGTTCATGGACCAGACCAACCCGCTTTCCGAGATCACGCACAAGCGGCGTCTCTCGGCGCTCGGGCCGGGCGGCCTGTCGCGCGAGCGCGCCGGGTTCGAGGTCCGCGACGTCCACCCGACGCACTACGGGCGCATCTGTCCGATTGAGACGCCGGAAGGGCCGAACATCGGCCTGATCTCGTCGCTGTCGTGCTATGCGCGCATCAACGAGTTCGGCTTCATCGAGTCGCCGTACCGCAAGGTGAAGGACGGCCGCGTCGTGGACTTCGTCATCGTCACGAACGCCGGCGGCAATCCGAAGTACAAGGCGGGCGACATCGTCGAGGCCGATGATCTCGTCGGCGCCGACGGTCGCTCGAAGAAGAAGGGCGTCGAGTACGAGCCGTACTCCTACTACCTGTCGGCGTGGGAAGAGGACCAGTACATCATCGCGCAGGCGAACGCGCCGGTCGACGAGGACGGCAAGTTCGTCCAGGACCGCGTGGACGCGCGTCGTGCCGGGGACTTCATCCTCGCGCCGCGCGGCGAGGTGCAGTTCATCGACGTCTCGCCCAAGCAGCTCGTCTCGGTGGCCGCCTCGCTCGTGCCGTTCCTCGAGAACGACGACGCGAACCGCGCGCTGATGGGATCGAACATGCAGCGCCAGGCGGTGCCGCTGCTCCGCGCACGCTCGCCGTACGTCGGCACCGGGATGGAGGACATCACGGCGCGTGACTCGGGCGCCGTGGTGGTGGCGCGCCGCTCGGGAACCGTCGACTACGTGGACAGCCAGCGCATCGTGGTCCGCGTGGAAGGACAGGCCGGCGAGGAGGGTGATCTCAGCAAGGAAATGGGCGCTGACATCTACCCGATGACGAAGTTCAAGCGGTCGAACCAGAACACGTGCATCAACCAGAAGCCGATCGTCCGCGTGGGTCAGCGCGTGACGAAAGGGCAGGTCCTGGCCGACGGCCCGTGCACGGAGCTGGGCGAGCTCGCGCTCGGCCGCAACGTGCTCGTGGCGTTCATGCCGTGGCGCGGCTACAACTTCGAGGACGCGATCCTCGTCTCCGAGAAGATGGTGAAGGAGGACTACTACACCTCCATCCACATCGAAGAGTTCGAGATCGAGGCGCGCGACACGAAGCTCGGGCCGGAAGAGATCACGCGGGACATCCCGAACGTGTCGGAGACGTACCTGCGCGACCTCGACGACAGCGGCATCATCCGCATCGGCGCCTACGTGAAGCCGGGCGACATCCTGGTCGGCAAGGTGACGCCGAAGGGCGAGACGCAGCTCACGCCCGAAGAGAAGCTGCTCCGCGCGATCTTCGGCGAGAAGGCGGGCGACGTCCGCGACGCGTCGCTCATCTGCCCGCCGGGCATCGAGGGCATCATCGTCGGCGTGAAGATCTTCTCCCGCAAGGGCATCGAGAAGGATGACCGGGCGAAGGCGATCGAGCAGGAAGAGCTCGACATGATGGAGAAGAACCTGCAGGACGAGATCCGCATCCTTCACGACGAGGTGAAGAAGCGCGTCATGCAGATGCTGAAGGCGCAGACGCTGCGCGCCGACGCGTTCGACGAGTACGGCCGCGAGCGCACGCTCCGGAAGGGGACCGAGCTGACGCCGGAGCTCCTGCAGGAGATGCCGTATCAGCAGATGGTGCGGCTGAAGGTGTCGTCGGACGACCCGCGGCTCGAAGGCGACCTCCGGCTGCTCGAGGAGCGCACGGAGCGGCAGGTCGAGGTGATCCGTCAGCTCTTCGAGGAGAAGAAGGAAAAGATCCGCCGCGGCGACGAGCTGCCTCCGGGCGTCATCAAGCTCGTGAAGGTGTACGTCGCGATGAAGCGGAAGCTCTCGGTCGGCGACAAGATGGCCGGCCGCCACGGCAACAAGGGCGTCATCGCGCGCATCCTGCCCGAAGAGGACATGCCGTATCTGCCGGATGGAACGCCGGTGGAGATCGTGCTGAACCCGCTCGGCGTGCCGTCGCGCATGAACGTGGGGCAGATCCTCGAGACGCACCTCGGGTGGGCCGCGCATGCGCTCGGCCTCTACTTCGCCACGCCGGTCTTCGACGGCGCGCGCGAGGACGAGATCAAGAACTGGCTCGAGCAGGCGGGGCTGCCGAAGGGCGGCAAGACGCGCCTCTACGACGGCATGACCGGCCAGGAGTTCGAGCAGGACACGACCGTCGGTTACATCTACATGCTGAAGCTCTCGCACCTGGTCGACGACAAGATCCACGCGCGATCGATCGGGCCGTACTCGCTCATCACCCAGCAGCCGCTGGGCGGCAAGGCGCAGTTCGGCGGCCAGCGCTTCGGCGAGATGGAGGTCTGGGCGCTCGAAGCTTATGGCTCGGCGCACATCCTCCAGGAGCTGCTCACCGCGAAGTCGGACGATGTGACCGGCCGCGCGAAGATCTACGAGGCGATCGTCAAGGGCGACGCGTCGTTCACGCCGGGTCTCCCGGAGTCCTTCAACGTGCTCATCCGCGAGCTGCAGTCGCTCTGCCTCGACGTCGAGCTGATCTCGACGAAGAAGAAGCCGGCCGAGCCGCTGCCGTTGAACGATGGCGAACCCGTTCTGGAACAGGTCGTGAGGGTTAACACACGACTGAGGACCTTCTTTTCACGATAGCAAGACCACGCTGCGAGCGGATTTCGACGCAATTCGAATCAGCCTCGCCTCGCCGGACAAGATCATGTCCTGGTCCTTCGGCGAGGTGACGAAGCCGGAGACGATCAACTACCGCACGTTCAAGCCGGAACGCGACGGCCTGTTCTGCGCGAAGATCTTCGGCCCGATCACCGACTGGGAGTGCCTGTGCGGCAAGTACAAGCGCATGAAGCACCGCGGCGTGATCTGCGACAAGTGCGGCGTCGAAGTCACGCAGGCCAAAGTGCGCCGCGAGCGCCTGGGCCACATCAATCTCGCCACGCCGGTGAGCCATGTGTGGTTCTTCAAGGGGCTGCCGAGCCGCATCGGCCACCTCCTCGACATCTCCCTGCGCGATCTCGAGCGCATCCTCTACTTCGAGGGCTACGTCGTCATCGATCCGGGCGACACGGAGCTGAAGCAGAACCAGCTCCTGAACGAGGAGCAGTTCCGCAAGGCGCGCGAGGACTACGGCAACAAGTTCCGCGCGCAGATGGGCGCCGAGGCGATCAAGGAGCTCCTCAAGCGCGTCACCATCGAGAAGCTCGCCGAGGAGCTTCGCGTCAAGATGCGCACGGAGTCGTCGGTCCAGAAGAAGCTGAAGTACGCCAAGCGGCTGAAGGTGGTCGACAGCTTCCGCAAGTCGAACAACCAGCCGAACTGGATGATCCTCGACGTCATTCCGGTGATTCCACCGGAGCTGCGCCCGCTCGTGCCGCTCGACGGCGGCCGGTTCGCTACGTCGGACCTGAACGACCTCTATCGCCGCGTCATCAACCGCAACAACCGGTTGAAGAAGCTGATGGAGCTGAAGGCGCCGGACGTGATCATCCGCAACGAGAAGCGCATGCTTCAGGAAGCGGTGGACGCGCTCTTCGACAACGGCCGCCGCGGCCGCGTGCTGCGCGGGGCCAACAACCGGCCGCTCAAGTCGCTGTCGGACACGTTGAAGGGCAAGCAGGGCCGCTTCCGCCAGAACCTGCTCGGCAAGCGCGTCGACTACTCGGGCCGTTCGGTGATCGTCGTCGGGCCGGAGCTGAAGCTCCACCAGTGCGGTCTGCCGAAGAAGATGGCGCTCGAGCTGTTCAAGCCGTTCATCTACAACAAGCTCGAGGAGCGCCAGCTCGTCGCCACCATCAAGCAGGCGAAGGAGATGGTGGAGCAGCAGCGACCCGAGGTGTGGGACATCCTCGAAGAGGTGATCCGCGAGCACCCGGTGCTGCTGAACCGCGCGCCGACGCTGCATCGGCTCGGGATCCAGGCGTTCGAGCCGACGCTCGTGGAAGGCAAGGCGATCCGGATCCATCCGCTCGTCTGCACGGCGTTCAACGCCGACTTCGACGGCGACCAGATGGCGGTGCACATTCCGCTCTCGCCCGAGGCGCAGATCGAGGCGTCGGTGCTGATGATGTCGTCGAACAACATCCTCAGCCCGGCGAACGGCGCGCCGATTGCGGTGCCGTCGCAGGACATCGTCCTCGGCTGCTACTACCTGACCAAATCACGGGCAGGGGCGAAGGGCGAGGGCCGCGCGTTCGGCAATACCGAAGACGTGCTCCTGGCGCTCGAGGCGGGCGAGCTGGAAACGCTCTCCCCGATCCGCCTGCGCTACAGCGGCATGCTCCAGGACCTGACGACGGCGCGCGATGACCAGGACGTCCTGCACACGGAAGTGCAGGAGGTGAAGAACAAGATCATCAACACGACCGTCGGGCGGGTGATCCTGAACGAGCAGCTGCCGTCGCCGATGCCGTTCGTGAACGGACTGCTCAAGAAGAAGGGGCTGCAGCAGCTCGTGCAGAAGTGCTATCTCGACTTCGGCCTCGAGCGCACGGTCGACATGCTCGACGCGCTGAAGAACCTCGGGTTCACCTATGCGACGCGGTCGGGACTCTCCATCGGCATCGACGACCTCGTCATCCCCGAGGAGAAGAAGAAGCTCGTCGACAACGCGCGCAACGAGGTGATCAAGGTCGAGCAGCAGTATCTCGAGGGCGCGATCACCAACGGCGAGCGTTACAACAAGATCATCGCCGTCTGGTCGGAGGTCACCGAGAAGATCGCCGACGAGATGTTCGGCGAGATGGCGGAGCTCGACGCATCGGGCAAGAACTTCAACCCGGTGTACATCATGGCCGACTCGGGCGCGCGCGGCTCGAAGCAGCAGATCCGGCAGCTCGCCGGCATGCGTGGCCTGATGGCGAAGCCCTCGGGCGAGATCATCGAGTCGCCGATCACGTCGAACTTCCGTGAAGGCCTCACCGTGCAGCAGTACTTCATCTCGACGCACGGCGCGCGCAAGGGTCTCGCCGACACGGCGCTCAAGACGGCCGACTCGGGCTACCTGACGCGGCGTCTCGTCGACGTGGCGCAGGACGTCATCATCTCGGAGATCGACTGCGGCACGCTCGACGGCATCGAGGCCCGCGCCATCGTCGAATCGGGCGAGATCATCGAGCCGCTGCGCGACCGCATCGTCGGCCGCGTGACGTTCGAGAAGATCGTCGACCCGTTCAGCGGCGAGACGATCGTCGAGGTCAACGACGAGATCGACGAGGACAAGGCGTCGGCGGTGCAGGAAGGCGGCATCGAGAAGGTCAAGATCCGCTCGGTGCTCACGTGCGCGGCGCGGCGCGGGGTGTGCGCGCGCTGCTACGGACGCGACCTGGCGACCGGGCGGCTCGTGGAGCTCGGCCAGGCGGTGGGCGTCATCGCCGCCCAGTCGATTGGCGAGCCGGGCACGCAGCTGACGATGCGGACGTTCCACATCGGCGGCACGGCGTCGCGGGTATCGGAGCAGAACACGCTCGATGCGAAGCACGCCGGCAGCGTCCGGTATCAGAGCCTGCAGGTCGTCGAGACGCACAAGGACGCCGGCGGACAGCTCATCGTCATGAACCGCAACGGCTACATCGTGGTGCAGGACGAGAAGGGTCGCGACCGCGAGCGCTACCCGATCGTCTACGGCGCGCGCCTGAAGGTGAGAGACGGGCAGAAGGTCGAGCGTCGGCCAGACGCTCGTCGAGTGGGATCCGTACACGTTCTCGATCCTCACCGAGGAGCCGGGCACGGTGAAGTTCAAGGACATCATCGAGGGCCTGACGGTCCACGAGGAGGTCGACGAGGTCACCGGGCTCTCGCGCTACATCATCGTCGACTCGCCGGATGAGAAGAAGCAGCCGACGATCGAGATCCGCGACGAGAAGGGGAAGGTCGGGCGGAAGTACCACATGCCGTCGCACGCGCACCTGATGGTGCAGGACGGCGAGACGGTGGAAGCGGGCGACGTGCTCGCGAAGATCCCGCGCGAGACGACGAAGACGAAGGACATCACGGGCGGTCTGCCGCGCGTGGTCGAGCTCTTCGAGGCGCGGAAGCCGCGCGACCCGGCGGTGATCTCGGAGATCGACGGCGTGGTGAAGGACGGCGGGGTGGTCAAGGGCCAGCGCAAGATGATCATCGTGCCGGACGACGCGACCGAGCCGCGGGAATATGCGCTGCCGCGAGGCGTGCACGTGAACGTGCACGAGGGCGAGCGCGTGCGCGCGGGCGAGCAGCTGATGGACGGCCCGAGCAACCCGCACGACATCCTGCGGGTGCTGGGCGAGAAGGAGCTGCAGAAGTACCTGGTGAACGAGATCCAGGAGGTCTACCGGCTGCAGGGCGTGAACATCAACGACAAGCACATCGAGGTCATCGCACGGCAGATGATGCGGTGGGTGAAGATCGAGGATGTGGGGGACACGGAGTTCCTGATCGACGAGCAGGTGGACAAGTTCCGGTTCCTGGAAGAGAACGAGCGCGTGATCGGCCAGAGCGGCCGTCCGGCGACGGCGCAGCCGCTGCTGCTCGGGATCACGAAGGCATCGCTTTCGACCGACTCGTTCATCTCGGCGGCATCGTTCCAGGAGACGACGCGGGTGCTCACCGAAGCCTCGATCTCCGGGAAGATCGACCACCTGCGCGGGCTGAAGGAGAACGTGACGATGGGAAGACTGATTCCCGCCGGCACGGGCTTCGAGTGGTACCGGCACGTGCGGATCCCGGCCGACGAGCCGCCGCCGCCGCCGGCGCCGATTCAGCCGGCCGAGGACGACCTCGATCTGGATCGCGAGATGGAGTATCTCGTCGAGCCGGAGGAAGCTCTCGGTCCCCGAGGCGGCGACCTCGAGTAGGTCAAAAGTCAAGGTCTCAGGTCGTCTTAGATACAGGGCACGGAGATTTCGATCTCCGTGCCCTTTTTTTTCCATCCGACTGAGTGCGCGCGCCAGAAGTCGACGCTCGGTATTTCGCGCCTGCCAGGCGCGATACAGTCATGACAACTCCTCGCCGGCCGGCGATGCCTCTTCCTGCCCCTACGGGAGAATCGATCCGTATCTTGGAACCAGCAGATGGTGCGACCGTGGAGTTGACACACGTAATCCGTGGTCATTTCGGCGCGCGGCTGAACGCGGCGTTGGGCCTCACAACGAAGTATGCGCGATTCGATCACGGAAGGGCTCGCGCTGATCTTCAGGGGAATCGATCGCCTACGCGAGGCGTTTCCGAATCGCGCGTTCACCATTGATGGACGGCTCGGGGATATCGGCGAGGTGATCGCGGCCCTCGAATACGACTTGACGCTTGATCCGGTTTCTCGCCGGATCACGACGCGTGCTGCACCGACGGCCGACGGGTTGAAGTCAAGGCAAGGCTCAAGGACTCACTGACTTTCAAGGCCTGTCCCGACTACTATTTGGGCTTCATGTCTCTACCCTGACGGGCGGCACGAAGAGGTGATCCACGGACCGGCTCGAATCATTCTCGGTCGTTATGCGAGTCGGAAGGCATTCGTTCGCAGCTTCTTTCGTTTGCGATCGGCGAGCTTCGTTCGCTGTCCACGCGAGTCGATCCAGCGGATCGAATCCGGAGACGTGAGGCCTAACAACCCCATGCTGCCGTTGGCGACGCGATCATGAGCTGCCGCGCTGAAGCGGATCGTTAGACCGCAGAAACCAGAGCGCGTCAGCGGACGAGCACTCGAGCCAACAAGCAGCCGAGTGCCCATCTCGATTGTCTCGGATCGTAGGAGGAATCATGTGCGGTCGTCTTTCTCTTGTTCTCCTCGCTGCATTGTTCGCGAACGGCACCGTCTCGAGCGAAGAACAGCCGACGAATCCCGTCCCCGCGGCAGAAAAACAGGCGCCTGCGCAGGACAGTCTACGTGGCGTTTGGAAGGTCATTGAGCAATCGTCCCGAACACCGGGCGCAGCATGGACCGTCGGCACCGCACCGTACTTGAGTGTCTACATCTTTACTCAGAAACATTACAGCTACATCTTTGCGCCAGGGGCGGGGCCACGACGGCTGTTCGTGGGTGACCCCAATCAACCAACAGATGCCGAGAAGGTCGCAGCTTACAATTCATTCGTCGCTGGGTCAGGCACTTACCTGTTGGCTGGGTCAGCGCTGACACTCGATGCGATCCTTCACAAGAACCCGAACGAAATGACCGGCGCACCTCTGAGTACAACGTCGAGATTGGCTCCACGACGCTGCGAATGACAACGGTCAATCCGCCATTCGCGCCCGGTCAGGAGCGGCGCACGTGCTCACCCGGATAGAGTAAAGGCGCGCGTTTGGCTTCATGTAGCCCGGTTATCCCGCCTGCGGTGTAACAGGCGCTGCACCCGTCGGCGCCCCAAGGGGCGGCGGTGACGATCGTGCCGCCCGCTGAGCGGCGCCGCGGTGAGCGCCAATCCGTTTAGCCCGTCTCTGGGTCTCTATCGGGTGTTAGGATCTGGTCCGACCGCAACTTACACTGACGGGGCATTCCTGACGAGCCGGCGTTCGTGCGGCGTCACAGACGAATGGTGCAGCCGCAGGACCTCTCGCAGCAGACCTCCGGGGCGACGCGCTCTATGTCCAGTAGCGACCTCATCGCGATTCTCGCGGTCGATGCTATCGTCCTGGTCGCTCTGATCGCCGCGATTGTGTGGTGGATCCGGCGTGCCGGGCTTCCGCCGCCCGATTGGACACAGATCCGAGCTGTTTTGACGACGAGGCGGTCGCTCGTTGTCACAGCTGTGGCGTCGACTTTCGTGGCAGCTGGAGCCCTTGTCGTCCTTCTCGATTCTGGTGCTTCCTCGAAACCGCCCGGATTGCCTGCGTCGAATGTCTCACGAATGCGCCGGAACGTTCCAGGATGCAATGAACCGCGAGCCGAAATCATGGACGCCAAGCGCCTGAACCAGCGGACCGCCGCTCTGAGTCGAGTGCCACTGTGGGTCCCCCGATGGGGCAATATCCAACATCCGATTTCGCTTCACACATCCGCCATGCTGCCTGGTGGATCCGCTTCAATCGATCCGCGATGGCTGGATTTCTCGAATCTCCCGATCGTAGGCGGCTCGTATCGTTTCTTTGAAGGCGTAGACTCGGACCAGGAACATGAGACAGCGGTGACACAAGTCTTGAACTCCTTCAAAGACAGTCTCACATCGAGTGGCTTCGAGGTCTCGAGCCCTTCTGTGGCCCGGCTTCTTGCCGAAGACACTCGATTGGGCCGCCAGGTCGCGCTTGCCGCTATCAGCGAGCCCGTGTGTTCTTATGCAGAATTCACCGTGACGTGGAAGGCAAAGCCGCAATAGGCGGCAGCCTTCCGTCACCCTTCCAAGTCCAACGAACGAGATCCAGAAGGGTCCACCAGCATCCAGTATGAGCAAAGCAATGACCCATTCGCAGTGGGCACCGAGAGGCTGGCATACCGTTACGCCACGGCTGTTCGCGCGGGACGCGAAGGGCCTCGTCGCGTTTCTGAACCGTCTGTTCGACACACCCGGCGAATATGAGCGTGATGCTCCAACCGTTGTGAGGATCGGCGACTCGGTCGTCATGATCAGCGATGCCCGGGCTCGAAAACCGACGAGGGCCTTTCTCTATGTGTACGTCGAGGACGCGGATGCAACCTACCGGCGGGCGCTGCAGATCGGTGCGCGATCGCTCGAAGAGCCGTTGGATACGCCGTATGGAGATCGTCGCTGTATGGTGCAGGACAGCTGGGGCAATACCTGGCAGATCGCGACGTACGGGAAACCGCCGCGTAAACCGGCGGCTCGGTCGGTGGCTCGTTCGCGCGCCACAAGACCGAACTCCGCGGACCGACGGCGGCGGCGGCGCGTCCATGGAGCGACAAAGGGACCGAAGTCATCGCGCGGCAGATGATGTGAGTGGGTGAAGATCGAGGATGGAGGACACCGAGTTCCTCTCGACGAGGAAGTGGAGACGTTCCTGGCGCACCGTTCGAGGTAGACTCCAGGTCGCCAACCTCATTCGCGCACTTCGCTCGCTCGTAAGGTGTTCGATCGCATGGTGATTCATCTCCACAGCATCGGTTCGCGAGCCGTGTCATCAGCCTTGATTGCTCTCGGCCTGGTTGCCACTATGGCCGGGGCACAGCAGCCGGCGGGAACAGCGACCACGTCGGCTACGAAGGTCGTTCTCTTGGGAACCGGCACGCCCGCGCCGACACCCGAGCGATCGGGTCCGGCGACGGCGATCGTCGTCAACGACACTGCCTACCTCGTCGATTTCGGGCCCGGTGTGGTGCGGCGCGCGAGCGCTGCCGCAACCAGCCGCGGAATTACGGCGCTTCAGCCCACCAGGCTGCGAGTAGCGTTCGCGACACACTTCCACTCCGACCACACGGTCGGTTACGCGGACCTGATCTTCTCGCCGTGGACGTTGGGTCGGCGTGTGCCGCTCGAGGTGTACGGGCCGACGGGAATCAAGGCCATGACGACGCACGTGCTGGAAGCGTATCGGGCGGACATCGAGACGCGGACCAACGCACACGGGAATCAGCGAACGTTTCCGGACGGCTATAAGGTGAACGCGCACGAGATCGGCGCCGGCGTCGCATTCAAGGACGACAACGTCACGGTCACCGCGTATCCGACCAAGCACGCGATGGAAAGCTACGGCTACCGCTTCGAGACGCGCGATCGAACCATCGTCATATCGGGCGACACGAATCCGACGCAGGCCACGATCGACGCCTGCCGCGGGTGCGACGTGCTGATCCACGAGGTGCACACCGAAGCGTGGCTGGCGGCGAGGCCCGAAGCCGGCGGCGCGCCTGCCGGCACGTTCCGCCGGTTTTCAGAGCAGTTCCATACGACCACCTCGCAGCTGGCGGAGCTGGCGCGAGCAGCCAAGCCGCGCCTGCTGATCCTCTATCACTACAACAGTCTGTCGTACGAGGAGCTGCAGGCGGACATGATGAAACATTACGCCGGCCACTTCGTGATTGGCCGCGATCTCGACGTGTACTGAGCGAGCGACGAGATGTCTGCCGTGACCGTTCAGAATGCTGCGCACGTTGCCGGGATCGCCCCGCAGTTTCTCGTCGACGACCTCGATCGCGCGATTGCGTACTATCGCGACAGCCTCGGCTTCGAGCTCGATTTCAAGTACCAGTCGTTCTATGCAGCGATCAGCCGTGACGGATTCGCGATACACCTCAAGTGTGCCCCGAAAGTTGCCGCTGACAGAGCGCACCGCAAGGAGAACGAGCATCTGGACGCGTACATTGCCGTGTCCGGAGTCCGAGACTTGTTCAGCGAGTTGGAGAGACGTGGAGCGAACGTCATCAAGACCCTCGAGGAGAGACCCTGGGCGTGCGTTGATTTTTACGTCGAGGACCCTGACGGCTACATCCTGTGTTTCAGCGAGCAGAACGTCCGGCGTCAATGAGCGGCGCAAGGCGCGCCGGCTCTCGGTAGTATCATGCGCCACCTGATTCCATCCGGAGAGAAGCATGGTTCTCACGAAGGCTGAACTGATCGCATCGCTGAAGCACGAGGTGCGCATTCTGCTGCACCTGGCCAGCAAGATTGACCATCCGCACTTGGAGTACCGCCCCGCTCCCAAGCAGCGAAGCACGATCGAGTTGCTCCGCTATCTGTCGATCATGGGCCCGGAGCTCGTGAAAGCTGCCAAGACAGGCTCCTTCGATCGCGACGCATGGATCGCGGCCGAGCAGGCCGCCGCCGCGCGGAGCTTCGATCAGACGCTCGACGCGATTGCCGGACACGCCGAGGTCTATACGGCGCTGCTCGCCGACGTTTCCGACGCGGATTTCCGTGCCGAGATCGAGATGTTCGGAAGGAAGACGACCAGGGGAGCGTTCATCGTGAACCTCGTGCTCTGCGGCTGCGCCGCGTACCGCACGCAGCTCTTTCTGTATCTCAAGGCATGTGGCCGCGAAGAGCTGAGCACGATGAACCTCTGGGCCGGCGCCGACGCTCCTGCCGCCGCCGTCTAAGCCTTCGGACGCAATGAACGCAGTATTGCGAAGTGTCGCTGTCGTTGTTGCGTTCGCGTGTGCCCACACCGCAGCCGCGCAGTACCCGCCGCCGACCGAGGGCACGTTCGTCCTCAAAGACTACCGCTTCCGGTCTGGAGAGAGCCTGCCCGAGCTGCGGCTGCACTACCGAACGCTCGGCCGCCCGGCACGCGACGCGAAAGGCGTAGTTCGCAATGCCGTGCTGATCATGCACGGCACAGGCGGCAGCGGAGCACAGTTCATTCGACCGGAGTTCGCCGGCGAGCTGTTTGGCCCTGGTCAGTCGCTCGACGCCTCCCGCTACTTCATCGTCTTGCCCGACGGGATCGGCCACGGTCGGTCCAGCAAACCGAGCGATGGGTTGCGCGCGCGCTTTCCCCGCTACGGCTACCAGGACATGATCGACGCGCAGTACCGGCTGCTCACCGAGGGGCTCGGCGTCAACCATCTCCGGCTCGTGATGGGCACCTCAATGGGCGGCATGCACACGTGGCTGTGGGGTGGACGGTTTCCCACCTTCCTGGACGCGCTGATGCCGCTGGCAAGCCTGCCGACGCAGATTTCCGGACGCAACCGCGTGTGGCGCCGCATCGTGATCGACGCCATCCGGCACGATCCGGAGTGGCGCGACGGCAACTATTCGACGCAGCCAGGCGGGCTGCGTGTCGCCCAGCAGATGCTGTATCTGATGTCGAGCAATCCTGTGATCCGCCAGCAGAGCATGCACACGCTTGCCGACAGCGATCGGGTGCTCGACGAGGCCATCGCCGCCTCGTTGAAGACCGCCGACGCAAACGATGTCTTGTACGCGATTGAAGCTTCGCGCGACTATGACCCGGGTCCGCACCTCGAGAACATCCGCGCGCCGCTCGTCGCGGTGAACTCCGCAGACGACCTGATCAATCCGCCCGAACTCGGCATTCTCGAGCGGGAAATCAAACGTGTTGCAAACGGTCGTGCCGTGGTGCTGCCTCTCGGTCCGTCGACTCGCGGCCACGGCACGCACACCGTCGCCGCCGTCTGGAAAACGTACCTGGACGAGCTCCTGACGGCGTCGCGCCGCCCTTACAATGTCAATCCCTGATCGCCCTTGCTCGAGGAGCCGCCATGCGTCGTCTGCGATTCGCTGTGACAACGGTCTCGGTCCTCGCACTCGTTGTCTCGAACGGTGAAGGCCAGAGTCCCTCGCCGCTCGCTGCCGACGTGGCGCGGATGGCGAAAATCGGCCGTGCATCGTCGCCTTCGTTTTCGCCCGACGGTGAACGCCTGGCGTTCGTTTCCGATCTAAGCGGTCTCCCGCAGATCTGGGTCGTGCCGGTGGAAGGCGGCTGGCCCTCACTCGTGACCACGGATAACGATCCGGTTGGGACAGTGATGTGGTCCCCGACGAGCGATTGGCTTGCCTACACGCTGGCGCCGGGCGGCGGCATGAACACCCAAGTCTACGTCGTCCGGCCCGACGGCACGGGTCAGCGCAGGCTGACAAGGGGGCTGAAGGAAACGAACCGCCTCTTCATGTGGACGCGCGACGGACGCAGGCTCGCCACAGGATCGAATACGCGTGCCGCGTCGGCCATCGATGCGATGCTGACCGATCCGACGACGGGCACATCGGACACTGTGGTCCAAAACGAGGCGATTGCGTCGGTGGACGACGTGTCTCGCGACGGAAGACGCGCCCTGGTGAATCGTCTCGTCAGCCGCGGCGACAACAACGTGTATCTGGTCGATCTCACGACACGGCGCGAGACGCTGCTGACGGCTCACACGGGGCCGGGCACGTTCTTCGGAAAGCTCGCGGCGGACGGAGCTACGGTCTACCTCGCTTCGAACAAGGATCGCGATCTGCTGGCGTTCGCGCGGGTGAAGATCGCAGCCGACGGCAGTGCTGGCCCGATCGAGGTTGTTGCCGAGCGAGCCGACGCCGAGCTCGATGGCTTCGAGGTGAACGAGCAGGGAACCATTGCCGCGCTGATCTGGAACGCAGGAGGCAAGAGCGAGCTGGCGTTCGTCGACCTGGCCTCGGGCCGTATGACGATGGGGCCCGAGCTGCCGGGTGAGCTCGCGGGCGGCCTCGAGTTCTCGGCTGATGGCGCACAGCTCGCGCTCACGATATCGGGGGCCGCTGCGCCTCCTGACGTGTGGGTGCTCCGCATGACGACGAAGCAGCTGCGTCAGGTCACGCGGAGCCCGCACGCCGGCGTCGATCTGTCGGAGTTCACTCGACCGCAGCTGGTGCGCTTCAAAGCGCACGACGGCCTGGAACTGAGCGGCTGGTTGTATCGCCCCACGCAGCAACGAGGGCCCGGCGCATACGTCGTCAGTTTCCATGGAGGCCCGGAAGGCCAGGAACGTCCGGCGTTCAGAAGCGATTACCAGGCACTCCTCGCGGCCGGGATCGGTGTCTTCGCCCCGAACGTGCGCGGGTCGTCCGGCTTCGGCAAGAAGTTCGTGAACCTCGATAACGGGCCGCTTCGCTTCAATGGGATCAAGGACATCAAGGCGTGCGTGGATTTCCTCGTGTCGCAAGGGATAGCCGATCCCAAGCGCATCGGCATCACCGGTGGGTCGTACGGCGGCTACATGACGCTCGTGGGGCTCACGGAGTATCCGGAGCTCTTCGCCGCGGGCGTGAATTTATATGGCATGGTCAATTTCTTCACCTTCTTCGAGCACACGGAACCGTGGATGGCCGCAATCTCGACGATCGAGTACGGCGACCCGAAGACGCAGGCAGATCTGCTGCGGACGCTGTCTCCGCTCGGAAAACTCGATCGCATCAGGTCGCCGCTGATGGTCCAGCATGGTGCCAACGATACGAACGTGCCGGTCGTCGAGGCCGAGCAGGTGGTGAACAACCTGAAACAACGCGGCGTCCCTGTCGAATACATCCTCTTTCCGGACGAGGGACACGGCTGGCGCAAGATACCGAACCGCGTGCGATCGACCGTGGCGCTGGTGGAGTTCTTCTCGAAGCACCTCAACGTCAAGCAGGTCACGCCATCGTCCGTCGCACGTTGACTGGGGGTCCACATGCCTCACGGCAAGATCTGCTACCTCGAGATCCCGGCGCGCACGGCTGAAGAATCCGCGACGTTCTACAGCGCGATCTTCGGCTGGAAGGTCCGAAAGCGCGGCGACGGTGAGCTTGCGTTCGACGACACCGGCGGGATCAGCGGGACCTGGGTCAAAGAGAGCGACCGAACGCCGGATGAGACGACCCGCACATACATCATGGTGGATAGCATCGAGGACACCTTGAGACAGATTCAGAGCTCCGGCGGTCGCCTGTTGACTCCGCGGACGGAGATCGGGCCCGGCATGGGCGCCTTTGCCGTCTTCGCCGATCCCGCCGGAGCGGAGTTTGGCTTGTACGAGGAGCCAGTCCGCTGATGCGGCTCCTCGTTGTCGCTGTGCTCGTCGCGGCGGCGTCTCAGCCGCCCTACGACATCGTCATCAAGGGCGGTCGCGTGATCGACCCGGAGACGGGGCACGACGCACAGGCGGACGTGGCTGTGGCCGGCGGCTCGATCGCTCGCATTTCGAAGGACCCGTTGAGCGGCACGCACGTGATCGATGCGACCGGACTTGTCGTCGCGCCCGGGTTCATCGACCTGCACTCACACGGTCAGGATCCAGAGAACGACCGCTTGAAGGTGCTGGACGGCGTGACCACGGCGCTGGAGCTGGAGATTGGGTATCCAGACGTCGGGGCCTTCCTGGCCGAGCGCGCCGGCAAGGCGCTCGTGAACTACGGCGCCACGGTGAGCCATGCGGGAGTTCGAGCCGCGGTGTGGGGGTCGCCGCTCGGTCGCGGCACGTTGCTGCCGCCGGCCGGCACCGCCACCAACGACGCCGCCAGCGCCGAGCAGGTCGTGAAGATTGCGCGGTTGCTCCGCGAAGACATGGCCGCGGGCGCGCTCGGCGTCGGAATGGGTCTCGCGTACACGCCGGGCGCGACGAGGCTCGAGGTAATCGAGATGTTTCGGGTCGCAGCAGACGCTCGACTTCCGGTCTTCGTCCACGTGCGCAGCGCCGGACGCGTCGAACCCGGTTCGAGCGTCGAGTCGATCGCCGAGGTCATCGCGGCAGCGGCCGTCACCGGGGCGTCGCTTCACATTGTCCACATCAACAGCAGCGGACTGCGCGACGCGATCGAGTGCCTGCGTCTGGTGGAAGGGGCGCGCGCACGGGGCCTCGACGTCACGACGGAGGGCTATCCGTACGGCGCCGGCATGACCGCGGTCAACTCGGCGTTGTTCAACCCGGGCTGGCGGGAGCGTCTTGGCATCGATTACAAAGACCTGCAGTTCGTCGAGACGGGTGAGCGTTTGACCGAGGCGAGCTTCAACCGCCTGCATGCCCTCAAGGAACCAAAGTACGTGCTCCTCTTTCTGAACCCCGACGACATCGTGGACGCCGTGATTGCGCACCCACTCGTGATGATTGCAAGCGATGGAGGCATTCGACAGGGGACAGGACATCCGCGATCGGCCGGAACGTTCGGGCGCGTGCTGGCGCGCTATGTGCGCGAGCAGCGGACGCTGGCGCTGATCGATGCGCTGCGGAAGATGACGCTGATGCCCGCGCAGCGTCTCGAGCGTGCGACCCCGGCTGCGAGAAGAAAGGGCCGGCTGCAGGAAGGCGCCGATGCCGATATCGTGGTCTTCGATCCCCGCACAATCGCCGACCGTGCGACCTACGAGTCGCCCGCCAGCCCGAGCGTTGGCGTCCGACACGTCCTCATTGGGGGCGTCGCGGTAGTACGAGACGGCCAGGTCGTCGCCGGCGTTGCGCCCGGCCAGCCATTGCGCAGCGGCAACCGCTGATCGTCATTCCTTCGCTTGGTTCTTGGCCGGAATCCGGTCCACGACCGTGCCCTGATTGTCGAGGAACTCGACTCGCGGATTGCCTGCCGCATCCACCACCAGCCTCAAGCGCGGCGTCCCGTCGGCATCTGCCAGCGACACGGTCGCCGTGCGATCGGGCAGCTTGCCCACGAACACGCGGCGCGGCCCGGGCGGCGCCTCCGCGCGCGCAGCCTTCACGGCTGCTTCGCGTGCAGCCGGATCGGTGATGCGGTTGGCTGCGTTCAGTTTCTCGATGAGCTCGCTGAGCGGCGTGTCCGATCGGTCCCACACCTGGAACCCGGCCGTTCGCTGGCCGTCCCGTTCCGAGTAGCTGATGCCAATCGTCTGATCCTGCCTGAACTGGTCGAACATGATGCCGGCATTGGCCTGCCCTCGGCCGTCGATCTCCTGCCCGGTGAACGTGAGTCCGCCGACCTCGTCGCCGCGATCGTTGAAGAAGAGCAGGCCGGCGACGGGCCTCGGCCGCTCGATCGTTTTCCCATCCAGAACGCCGGGATGCATCCGGTCCTTGTTCGAGATGACGAGCCGTAGTGTGCCGTTGGCGTCGACGACGTTGAGGCGCTCGACGGTGATCTCGCCGAAGCGTTGAACAGTACCTCGCTTGTCGGACTGCTGCCACACTGAGACCGGCAAGCATGAACGAGGTCACGAGGGCGTAGGCGCGAAGCAGCCGCAACTGGCGGCCGAGCGATCGGGTCATGGCGGTCTCCTGGCTCGCGTATTCTATGGTTCCAGTAGAGACTTTCGCGATGACGCCGGTTATGGACGTCTCATCAGAGGATGGCAGCGCGCGCGACCCCTTCCTGCGCATGCACGCGGTCAACGTCTACGTCCGCGACCAGGAGCGAAGCCTGCGCTTCTACCTCGACACGCTCGGATTCCAGCTCGCGTTCGACGCGCGCGTGGAATCGGGACAACGGCTCGTCGCCGTTGCGCCGGCGGACGGCACCGCCGTGCTGGCGCTGATTCAACCGGAGCCGCATTCGCTGCAGTTCAAGCTGATCGGCCGTGCGACGCAGGTGGTGTTCGTGACCGAGAACCTTCCGGCCACGTATCGCGAGTGGCGCAGCCGCGGCGTTCGCTTCCGCGGCATGCCGCGGCTGAAGCGCGTCGCGTATGAACCGGCCGGATCCGTCGCGGACGAGCACTCGACGGCCTGGGGCGGGGTTTTCGCCCGCTTCGAGGACATCGACCGGAACTCCTTCGCCCTCGTCAGCTTCGACGAAGTCAGCCGCGCCGTGGAAGCGCAGCGGCGGGCCGCGGCCGAACGGCAGGAAGCCGAGCGCCGCGCCGCCCAGGAGCTCGAGATTGCGAGGCAGGTCCAGGCACGTCTCTTCCCGCAGCGGCTGCCCGAGGTGAGATCCCTGGAGTATGCGGGCGCCTGCGTGCAGACGCACAAAGTCGGGGGTGACTACTACGACTTTCTCGATCTCGGCCAGGCGCGACTCGGACTGGTGATCGGCGACATCGTCGGCAAAGGGATCGCCGCCGCGCTGCTGATGGCCAACCTCCAGGCGAACCTGCGCAGCCAGTGCGCCATCGCGATCGAGCAGCCGGAGGCGCTCCTGCGATCGGTGAATCGGCTGTTCTACGAGAACACGGCCGACAACGCCTTCGCGACGCTGTTCTATTCGGAGTTCGACGACAGGACGTGCCGTCTGCGTTACGCCAACTGCGGCCATCTTCCCGGCCTCGTCTTGCGGAGAGACGGTTGCATCGAGCGCCTCGATTCCACGGCGCCGGTGCTCGGACTGTTCACCGACTGGGAGTGTCCGACGGCGGAGCTGCAGTTGTCGTCAGGGGATCTGTTTGCCATCTACACGGACGGGATCACGGAGGCATTCAACCAGCGAGACGAGGAATTCGGAGAGGAACGTCTGATCGATGCGCTCCGGCGATCGCGCCACCGGAGCACGAACGACGTCATCGCAGCCGTGTTCGACGAGGTGACGCGCTTCAGCCCGCACGAGCAGCGAGACGACGTTACGCTGATTGTCGCCAGGTGCAGGCAGGCGTCGGGAGAGCAGTGAGCCCGTGATGAAAAAAATGAAGGCATACGAAAGCTTCGACGCGTACCTGAAAGACCAGAGTCCCAAGAATCAGGCGATCATTCGTCTGCTTCGACGGTTCGTGAAACGCGTGGAGCCGGGGCTGACAGAGGCCGTGAAGTGGGGAAACGGATGCTGGGTCGGCAGTCAGGGGCCTGTTGTGTACGTGTACTCCGCCCCGGGGTACGTGCAATTCGGCTTTTTTCACGGATCATCCCTGAAGGATCCGAAAGGGTTGCTTGAAGGCAAGGGCCAGTACGTGCGGCACGCGAAGGTGCGCGAGCCGACCGCAATCGACGAGCGGGCCCTGGCGGCGCTTCTCAGGCAGGCCGCGGGGCGGTCCAGCCGATAAACGATCCGGAGGAGCCAATGCTCACCGAGCAGACCCGTATCGGCATCCCGGATCGGTTCGAGATCGACAATGCGGCGGGTGCGTTTCGTATCCGATGGAAGTGGTCGAAGCTCGTGGCCATTCCGCTCCTGTTCTTCTCCGTGGCCTGGGACGGGTTTCTCCTCGCGTGGTACATGGGCGCCCTCTCGCGCGGCAACGCGTCGCTCATCGAGCTGGTGTTTCCCATCGGTCACGTGGCTGCGGGTCTCGCAATCCTCTACGTCGCGATCGCCTTCCTCGCGAACACCACGACCGTCGCGGTTGCGTCCGGACAGATCACGGTCAGCCACCAACCAGTGCCATGGCCCGGGAGCCGGGCTCTTCACACCACCGAGATACGTCAGCTGTTCTGCTGCGAGCGTCGGGGGAGCAAGGGGAGCCGAAGCTACGACGTGATGGCTCGATTGACGTCGGATCGAGAGGTGAAGCTGCTGTCCGGCCTCTCGGACGAACGCGAAGCCCGATTCCTGGAGCAGCGCATCGAAGAGCGTCTCGGCCTTCCCAACATGGCGGTCGCCGGCGAGCTCCGGCGGTAAACGGCGCGTGCTAGCATCCAGCCGTGATGAAGCATCTCGGCGCCGCCGTGATCGTCGCGATCGCGCTGCTGCCCACCAATGCGAATCTACGGGCGCAGCGCGGCGGCCGGCCGAACATCATCTACATCATGACCGACGACCACGCCGCGCACGCGATCGGCGCGTACGGATCGCGCGTGAACAAGACGCCGAACCTCGACCGCCTGGCGCGCGAGGGCGCACTCCTGACGAGCGTCTTCGCCACGAACTCGATCTGCACCCCGAGCCGCGCCGCCATTCTCACCGGTCAGTACTCGCACATCAACGGCGTCACCATGTTCAACCGGTTCGACAGTTCGCGAATGACGGTCGCGCGGTTGCTGCAGCAGGGCGGTTATCACACGGGGATGGTCGGCAAGTGGCATCTCGGCAGCGATCCGGTCGGCTTCGACCGATGGGAGATCCTGCCCGGGCAGGGCGCGTACTGGGATCCGGTTCTCTATACCGCAACCGGGGAAAAGACATACACCGGGCAATACGCAACAGACGTCATCACGGATCTGGCGCTCGAGTTTGTCGAGAAGCGTCCCCGCAACCAGCCCTTCTTCCTGATGATGCATCACAAGGCCCCTCATCGCCCGTGGCAGCCGAATGAATCGCACGCGGCACACTTCGGCGATCTGCGGATTCCGGAGCCGATCACGTTCTGGGATTCTGTACGCCACGCGCACGGATGCGCTGCACGAGAATCGACAGCGGGTCGCCGCGGATCTCACCCGTCGCGATCTGAAGCTGACGCCGCCGCACGGCCTGAGCGGGCAGGACCTCGCGACATGGCTGTCGACCAAGCCGGATTCGGTGACGATCGACCGCGATGGCACGACCGCGACGCTCACCGGCGAGGCGCTGACCCGCTGGAAATATCAGCGCTACATGCAGGACTATCTCGCGACGGTTCAGTCGGTGGATGACAGCGTCGGCCGGGTGCTCGCCCTACTGGACAAGACAGGCCTCGCCCGCAACACCATGGTCGTGTATACGAGCGACCAGGGATTCTTCCTTGGCGATCATGGTCTCTTCGACAAGCGTTTCATGTACGAGGAATCGATCCGGATGCCGTTTCTCGTCCGCTGGCCCGGGCGCATCAAGCCCGGCGTCAGGAGCGACGCGCTTGCGCTGAACATCGACTTTGCTCCGACGTTCCTCGACGTGGCCGGTCTGCCGATTCCGTCCGAGATGCAGGGACGCAGCCTCCTCTCGGTTCTCGCTGGCCGCACTCCGTTGGATTGGCGCACGTCGATGTACTACCGCTACTATCACGACCCCGGAGACCACGATACGCGAGCGCATTACGGCGTGCGGACGCGGACTCACAAATTGATCCACTTCTGGAAGAAGGATCAGTGGGAGCTCTTCGACCTGGTCAACGACCCGTACGAGCTTCACAACCTGTACGGCGAGGCGGGACAGACGACACTCACCAACGGCCTCAAGCGGGAATTGGCGAAGTTGAAGCGCGAGTTGCGCGACGACGATCAGCTTGCCGACGAGCAGCTGCCGAACGGTGTCGACGGTCTTGTGGCGCGATTGAGAGGGAAGTGACGATCGATTTTCAGGAGGGACATCATGGCGTATCTGAGAATTCTCGTTCTCGCCGCCGTCGTGATCGGAACGACCTCCATCGGCGCCGTCGCTCAGGAGCCTCCACCGGTCGGCCCATTCAGAGCGGTTCATCTCGTGAGCCTTACCCCGCAGCAGGTCGCGACGCTGCAGGCCTGGATGGCTGATATGAACGCATTTATCGAAAAGGCGGGTCACAAGGAGGTTCGCTATCGCCTGTTCAAAGTGACAGGGAAGCAGGCGGGCAGGTACGACTTCATGTGGGAGTCGTCATGGCCGGGCGCGGATGTGTATCAGAAGATTCACAGCCTGCCGGAGTGGAAATCGATTGCCAGCAGGTATCCCGGGCTCAGCGACCTGTTGAAGGACGAGATCTATAACCGGTACGTGGAGGTGCGCCCATCGCGGTAGGTCGTCACAATCAATGGAGAGATCGATGCGCGTGCTCCGTCCGCCGGAGACGCGCAGGCTTGCATACCTTGCGGCTCGCTCAACTGAGCGAAGTTCGGAACCGCGCTCCGCAGCCTGACCTGCTAAAATCCCCACCCCATAGTAAGGAGGACGCATGCGCTGGATGTCGGTGTTCCTCGGGATCATCGCCCTGGTGTTGGGCAGCAGGGTCGATGCACAGTCGCGTGTCGAGAAGAACGTCGTGTACGGCCGGTATGCGGGCCTCGCGCTCCTCATGGACGTCTACCACTCCGATCGGCCCAACGGCCATGGGGTCGTATTCGTGGCCGGCAGTGGATGGCACGCCTCGCTCGAGTACGGCGCTGCGGCGCTCAACGAAACGCAGGTCGACATCTGGGGGCCGCCGCTCTTGCAGGCGGGTTATACCGTCTTCGCCATCAATCATCGCGCTGCGCCGGCGTTCCGCTACCCCGCGGCTGCTGACGATGTGGCGCGGGCAGTACGGTTCGTTCGCCACCACGCGAAGCGGTTCGGCGTCAGCCCGACCTCTCTTGCCGGCGTGGGCGGCTCGTCGGGAGCGCATCTCGTTGGCCTCGTCGCGATGCAGGCACGCGGCGGAACCGCCGACGATCCGGATCCGGTGAACCGCGAAGCGGCCACACTTCAGGCAGTCGTCCTGCGCGCGGGCCGGTTCGACATGACCACGGCACCCGCCGGCGAAGCGATCGCGTCATTCATGGGCGTCCTGCAGCGAGACCCAGCCGATCGAAAGCTCTACGCCGCGGCGTCTCCCATCACGCATGTCGGGCCTGCCTCTCCACCGACCTTGCTGCTCCACGGCGATTCAGACGACGTCGTCGCCTTCGAGCAGTCGGTGATGATGGAGAAGGCATTGCGCGAGGCGAAGGCGTCCGTCCGCCTGGTGCGGGTCTCGGGCGGGGAACATGGACCGGCGTTCGGCCCGCCGGGGAAGCCGCACCCTCAGCTGCCGGAAATCTTCGCTGAAATGGTGACGTGGCTCGATCAGCACCTGAAAGCGGGAGCGACAAGCGCGGCGAAGTAGCGGCTTCTTCCAAGCGCGCCGCGAGCGCGAGGATGGATGTTCATGGGCACGTTGCGACTCGTCGTTGATCGCGCGGATCAATCCGAACCGGTCGAGGCCGATGTCGGCCGGCTCGCCGAGCTGCTCGCCGATCGGTCGAACCAGCTGTGGCTCGACATCAGCGATCCAGGTGACGAAGAGGTCGCGCTGCTGCGACGCGAGTTCGGGTTCCATGCGCTCGCGCTCGAGGATGTGACGAAGCCCCACGAGCGCACTCGCTGCGATGCCTACGGCAACTACTATTTCGTCGTGGTGTACGCGGCCGAGCCGACGGAAACCGCGTTCAGGCCGCGCGAGCTGAACCTGTTCTGGGGCGACAACTACCTGGTCACCATTCACCGGCGTCCGGCCGCCGTTGTCGCCGTGCTCGACGAGGCGCGCCGGCGATGGGAACAGCACGAGGGGCGCCGCCGCTACGGCATCGCATGCCTGGCGTACGCGCTGTTCGAGACGCTGGTCGACGGCTACTTCGTGGTCGAAGATCGGGTCCGCGAGCGCATGGACGCGATCGAGCACGCCATCTTCACAGGCGCCGAGGGCGCCGCGCGGGATTTGTTCAGGCTTCGCAAGGAGCTCTTGCGCGTGCCAAGGCTCCTCGCGCCGACCAGCCACGTGCTCGCCGAGGTGCTCCGGCGGGAGCGGGCCATTCCGAGCGGTCTGCGCCCGTACTTTGCCGACGTGCAGGATCACATGGTTCACGTGCTCGCCGAGCTTGATACCTACCGCGACCTGCTCGCAGCCGCCCTCGACGTGCACGTCTTCCACGCGTTCAACCACCTGGGTCTGATCATGAAGCGGCTGACGGCCGTGACGGTCATTATCATGGTGCCGAATTTCGTGGCCAGCATCTACGGCATGAACTTCAATCACCTCTTTCCGCCAAGCGAGTGGCAGTACGGTTTCGTGTTGGTCACAGCGTTCCTCGGCTGCATGGTGGCCTGGGGCTTCATCCATTCGAAGTGGCTCGGTTGGCTCTGATGACGAAGCGAATTGTCGCCGTCGTGCTGGTCACGCTGTGCGGCGCCGCGCACGGATTCACCGCTGCACAGTCGAAACAGATCCTCGCGCAGACGTACTACAACACGTTCTCGCGCGCGCATGCTCCGCTGGCGCGCATTCGCCCTGGAGATGCTGTGGCGACGAGGACCATCGACGCGAGCGGCCGGGACCATACCGGCAGCGTCATCGGCCGGCCGCCGAACCCGCTGACCGGCCCGTTCTATGTGGAGGGCGCCGAGCCGGGCGACGCACTGGTCGTGCGCTTCACCAGAGTGAGGATGAACCGCAACTGGGGCTGGAGCTCGTATCGGCTCGGGTTGTACTCGTTGACGCCTGAATCGATCGAAGGCATCTACTCCAATCGCTACAAGCCCGGCGAGATCATGAGCGAGCGGGTCAACGTCGTCCCCTGGGACCTCGATCTTGCGAGACAGATGGTTCGGCTCAGGGAACCTTCGAGCGCCGCGCACAAAATGGAGTTTGCCGCGAAGCCGATGCTCGGCTGCGTCGGCGTGGCGCCCGCCGGCGATTTTGCGCCGACCTCGACCCCGTCGGGAACGTATGGAGGGAACCTCGACTACAACGAAATCGGCGAAGGCACCACCGTCATCCTTCCGGTCTTCCATCCAGGCGCGCTGCTCTTCATCGGAGATGGACATGCGCTCCAGGCCGACGGCGAGCCGACTGGCACCGGCATCGAAACGTCGATGGACGTCGAGTTCACCGTCGCACTGAGGAAGAAGGTGAACTTGACGGGTCCGCGCGCCGAAACGGCCGAACACATCATCAGCATCGGAAGCCAGCCCGAGTTCGTCAGCGCGTTGAACCGCGGCGTGCAGCTGGCCACGAGCGACATGGTGAACTGGCTCACCAGCGAGTACAAGATGGAACCGTGGGCCGCCCATCTCCTGATCGGCTACCAGGGACGCTATGACATCGTCACCGTCGCAGGATCCGTCGGGTTGAAGATTCCGAAAAAACAGCTGCCGTAGGCTGCGGATGGAGGCAGGTATGAGGAACTCTACCCGCAAGAAGGTTCTTCTCGCGGGCATCGTACTTGCCGCACTGGCCGCCGGCGGAACGATCCTCGCCGCGCAGGCGTCGTCTGTGTCCCAGTCCTCCGTCACAAAGGTCGTGCTCCTGGGAACGGGGACTCCGGCGGCGAATCCGGATCGGTCGGGTCCGGCGACAGCGATCGTCGTGAACGACACCGCGTACCTGGTCGACTTCGGACCAGGTGTCGTGCGCCGGGCGAGCGCCGCGGCAGCGAGCAGGAGCATCGCAGCCCTGCAACCGACGAGGCTGCGGATGGCCTTCGTGACGCACCTTCACTCGGACCACACAGTCGGATACCCGGACCTGATCTTCACCCCCTGGACGCTGGGGCGCCGCGTGCCGCTCGAGGTCTACGGACCGAAAGGTCTCAAGGGAATGACACAGCACCTGCTGGACGCATATCGAGTGGACATCGACACGCGAACCAACGCCGACGGCAACCAGCGGACGTTTCCGGATGGCTACAAGGTGAACGCACACGAGATCGCCGACGGCGTGGTGTTCAAAGACGGAAACGTCACCGTGACCGCCTTTCCGACGAAGCACGCGATGGAGAGCTTCGGCTACCGCTTCGACACACCCGATCGCAGCATCGTCATCTCGGGCGACACGAATCCAGCACAGGCGACGATCGACGCATGCCGCGGCTGCGACGTTCTGATTCACGAAGTCCACACGACCGCATGGCTCGCGGCGCGACCCGAAGCTGGCGGCGCGCCGCCAGGAACGTTCCGTCGCTTCTCTGAGAAGTACCACACCACCACCGAGCAGCTCGCCGACCTTGCGCGCCAGGCCAAGCCGCAGCTGTTGATCCTGTATCACTACAACAGTCTGACCACCGAGGAGCTGCAGGCGGACATGGTGAAGCACTATTCCGGGCGCTTCGTGATCGGGCGGGATCTGGATGTCTATTGACTTCTGGTTCGGCCTGACTCACTGAGACTCCACATGACGTTCACCAAACGCCTTCGCGAGGGCATCCGGCGCGGGAGAATCAGATGCAGCATTCGCGTCTGGACGCGTCCTCATGTGAAGGTCGGTGGTCGCTACCCAATGGACGAGGGCCACATCGTCGTGGATTCGATTGCGCCGATTGCCGTCACCGACGTCACGTACGATCTGGCCCGTGAATCGGGGTTCGAGAGCGTGGATGATTTGATGCGAATCGCAAGGCACGGCAGCGGCGACAACGTGTACTTGATTCGTTTCCATTACCTGCCTCCGGGCGCATGGGACACGAACGGAGCGTGCTAGCATTCACGCCGAACCGCCTCATGTTGAAGCTGATTCCAAAGCATTGGTTCGCGTGGGACTTCCGGCTCGAGGACGCCACCGGGCTGGCGGCGGAGGTGATCCTCTCGTCGTGGCGGGAGCGCGGAGCCATCGCGATCGCAGGTGTTCAGCACAGAGTCTCGCGCGACGGGCTGACCGGGCCCTTTGTTCTCGAGATGGCGGGAAGGCAGGCAGCCCTAGCGGTAAAGCCGAGCGCGTTCCGCCAGAACTTCACGATCACCCACGACGGAGCGGAGTACACGCTCGAGCGAATCTCATGGTGGCGCCGCGAGTTCGGCGTGTTCAGCGGAGGCCGTCGCCTCGGCACGATTGCGCCCGAGTCGTGGCTGACACGGCGGGCGATCGTGAACTTGCCCGAAACCATGCCGGTATGGCTGCAAGCGTTCTTCGCGTGGCTGACAGCGCTGATGTGGAAGCGCGACGCAGACGCGGCCACGGGCGCGCCGCCAGGTCAGTAGCGCGAAGGGGTTGATGTGCCGGGAAGCGCGTCAGTGCTCGGATTCGTCGCGGCGGCTCTCGTGGTCCTGCTGATTCCAGGGCCCGGCGTTCTCTACGTCATCACGCGCAGTCTGAGCCAGGGGCAGGGGGCCGGCGTAGTGTCAGTGCTGGGACTGTCGGTTGGCGCCCTGGTTCACGTGGCTGCCGCGACCGTGGGACTTTCCGCCATTCTGCTCGCGTCGGCGACGGCTTTTGGAATCGTCAAGACATTGGGTGCCGGGTACCTCGTCTATCTTGGGATTCGCACGCTGTTGGCGAGCCGTGCCACCGCCGGTATGCCCCCGACGACTCCTCACTCCCTGTCCCGTCTTTTCACAGATGGCGTCGTCGTCAGCGTTCTCAATCCGAAGATAGCGGTCTTCTTTCTCGCGTTTCTACCGCAGTTCGTGGAGCCGGGCCGCGGGGCGATTCCGCAGCAGGTGCTGTTTCTGGGTCTCCTGTACGTGGCGCTGGCACTCGTCACCGATGGTGCTACGCCTTTCTGGCTGGCCGTCTCCGGCAATCGCTCGGGGGCCGGGTGATTGAGGGGCCGCTGCCGCAGTACGCCAGTGGCGCTGTCTACCTGGGATTGGGCGTGAGCATGGCGCTGGCCGATCGACGGTAGCCAAGAACGTAGTGCGCCGAGTTCATGACTGGCAGACGGGGCAGTAAAACGTCGAGCGTCCTGCCTGCACTATTCTCCTGATGATGCCGCGGCAGCCGCGCCTGCGGCACGCCCCATCCTCGCGTTCGTACACGCGGAATCGATCGTTCGCGCTTTCGCTACCCGCCGACTCGGTCCGTTCTAGCGCATTGTTGAGGACCTTCTTGATCGCCGCGACGAGGCGGCGCGCCTCGTCGCGCGGGCGTCCGTCCCTGGTGGCAATCGTCGACGTTCGCCGACGCGGCGACAAGCCTGCATAGTGGAGCGCTTCGCTCACGTAGATGTTGCCTAAGCCCGCGATCACTCGTTGATCGGACAACGCTGCTTTGAGCGTGGTTCTCCTTCCTCGCGCGATGCCCGCGAGAACGTCGGCGTCGAACTCCGCCGCAAGCGGCTCGGGCCCGAGCTGGCGGAACACGCGATGTTCCGGCAGCGCCGCGGTGGAGACGAGGTCCATCATGCCGAAACGGCGGGGGTCGTTGAACGTGACCGTCGCGCCAGACGACATGTGAAAGACGATGTGATCGTGGACGCGCGCTGTCGACTTCCGGCGGGGGATGTCGATCCGAAACGACCCCGACATGCCGAGGTGCATCAGCAGCGTCACGCCCGAGGAGAGATCCGCCACGAGGTGCTTTCCCCGGCGGCGAAGGTGGACGACGGTGTGGCCCCGAAGCCGCGCGGCGAAACGCGCGGGTAAGGGCGTGCGAAGGTCGGGCCGGCGCGCAAGGACCTTCTCGAAGCGAGCGCCCTCCATGACCGGCCGCAGCGCGCGACGGACCGCTTCGACTTCCGGCAGCTCAGGCAAGGCTCGCACTCGATATGCGAACTGAAAGGATCACGATACGAAGCAATATAATGCGCGCCCTCGGTGCGGATATATGCCGGAAGACGGCGTCAATTCCGTCCAGCTTCGACTCGCTACTCTGGTAGCCCGCTCCCAGACAGTACTCGCGACCAGCTGAAACCTCCGTCGCTGGATCGATAGACCGTTCCGCTCGAGCCCGAGAGGTACATCACGCGCGGATCCTGCCGGCTGATCTCGATGTCGCTGGGCCTCACACCGGTCGGGCGCGACGGGTCGCCGTTGTTCAGCATCTCGTCGGGCAGGCGGCCGATCTCCTTCCAGCTGTTGCCGCCGTCCAGGCTCTCGACGACGTGCGTGCCGGTCTGCGACAGGCCGACGATTCGGGCGCCGGACGGATCGCTGGGATCGAACTTCATGATTCCGCCGTGCGACGTTGGGGCCGCGGGTCGCGAGAAATTGGCGGCGCCATCCTCCGAAAGGAAGTAGCTCGTATCGGCGATGCTGACGATGAGGCGCCGGGGATCGCGCGACGAGAGATCCATGCGGAAGATGGCTTGCTGCGCGAGACCTGGTCCAAGGCCTGTCTTCATCGACGTCCACGACGCGCCCGCGTCAACCGACTTCAGTACGCCGAACTGCGTGTCGAGATAATTGCTGCCGCCACCCGAGGCGAGGCCAAATGTGCTGGCGTATACGATCGCGGGGTTCGTCGGGTCGATGCGAAGGTCGGTGACCCGTGTGCCGCGCACGAGCCCTGTCGGCAGCTCTGTCCAGCTGCGGCCGCCGTCGGCCGATTTGTAGATCACGCCAACCGTGTTGAACAGCCGATTCGGGTCGGCGCCGACATAGCTGGCCGGATTGGCATTGCTGCCCGCATAGAGAAGCTGCGAGTCGGCGGGATCGATCGCCACGGCGTAAATCGCCGTGTTCATCGATCGGCCCACACGCTGTTCCCACGTCCGACCTCCGTCGTCGGAGCAGTAGACGCCCTGATTCGCGGCCTGCATCACGTCGAGCGTGCCGGGGCTCCCGGCCATCGACATGCAGATGTGTTCGGGATTGCGCAGATCGATGACCGTGGCGAAGAACTCCGAGTAGCAGAAGCCGCCGCCGTTCCTGGGGAACGCCTTGATCCCGTCGACGATGCGTGACCACGTGGCGCCATCGTTGATCGTCTTGAAATAGCCCTCGCCTTCGATCCCGACGTAGACGATTCGGTCGTCGTACGGATCCACGGCCAGCGACTGATTCGTCCGCTGCGGATACGAGTGCGGCTGACAGTCGAGGGTCTGTGCCGCACCGCGCACCGCGGGACTCAGGACGAGCGCCAGAACGACCAACGGCCAGACACATCTTGGCTGCATGTCGCGAGGCGGTGCCAATGGCGTGCCACGCGATCGCGCAGCGGGCACTGAGGACTTCAACGCGCTGGTGTGCGCCAACCGTGCGCCCGTGCGAGTTCGCACCCGGGAACACGCCGTGCTCGTGCTAGGATTCGCGGTTCATAGGCCTGCGCCACGTTTCAGTCATTCAACAAGGAGCACAGCATGGCGTCGATCCGAGACACAGCCGAACGATTTTTCGACGCTTGCGAGACCGGGAAAGGATGGGAGGGCTGTAAGCCGGTACTGCCATCCGGGTGCGACGTTTTCCGCGCAGGCGGGCGCGCTGGCGGGGGTCAACACGTTGGAAGGTTACGCGGACTGGATGAAAGGGTTGTTCACACCAGTGCCCGACGGCCGCTACGAGGTGCGCTCGTTTGCAGTCGACGAAGGCCGAAAGAACGTGGCGGCGTATGGCGTGTTCCGCGGCACTCATACGGGCGACGGTGGGCCGGTGCCGCCGACCGGAAAGCAGGTGGAGGCGGACTACGTTTACGTCATGCAGTTCGACGGCGACCGGATTCGTCACATAACGAAGATCTGGAATGACGGTGTCAGCCTGAAGCAGCTTGGCTGGATGTAGGCCTGGCCGGAACACGCCGTAAGGCAGCGACGTAACGGCTCATGAGGTGAATCGTCATGCGCCTGGGCGAAGCTGAGTTCAACGCTGCGACGGGTGAGCTGCGCCGGGACGGAGCGGTCGTCCGGCTCGAGCCGCAGCCCGCGGCCGTGCTGGCCCTGCTTGTCTCACGCGCGGGCGAGCTCGTCACACACGACGAGATCCGGCGCGCGATATGGGGCGAAGCGACGCATGTCAACTTCCAGCAGAGCCTCCATTACTGCATCCGCAAGGTTCGAGTCGCGCTAGGCGAGGTGGCGCGTGCACCGCAGCTCGTCGAAACGATTCCGCGCCGCGGCTACCGCCTCTCCCTCCCGCCACGGCGCGACACCTCGCAGGGAGCGACGCGCTGGATGACGTGGGCGCTGGCGGCGGCGGTCCTGATGGGCACGACGCTCATCGTGGAACAGCGACCGAACCGGCATCACGAGATCGCGTTGACAGTCCTCAGGGCGGTGCACGGCCTGCTCTACTGAATCCTCAGAGATTCCTCAGTCGCTCCTCCGCCTCGATCGGGAACGAGCGATTCGGCCGTTCGTCCACCTGGGCGGAGGTGTCGACATGCTGGGGAGACCGAGTGGATTCATAGCGCTATGCCTGCTCCTCGTCGCGGCGTCCGCAACGGCGGCGATTGGATGGCGCTTCACAATTTTCATTCTGCCATTCAAGTGGACGGGCGAGCCCGCTCGGATTGCGGAACTGCTTCGCCTGAAAGCCGGACACACGGTGGCCGACATCGGCGCCGGCGACGGATCGCTGGCCGTTGAAATAGCTCGGGTCGTCGGCGCTGAGGGGACGGTGTACGCCACCGAGCTTTCAGCCGAGCGCCAGCGCGCCATAGCGGCGCGCGCCGAGCGGAACAGCGCCTCTCGAGTGCAGGTCGTGGCCGCGGCCGAAGACGCCACCAACCTGCCTGACGAATGCTGCGATGCCGTCTACATGCGCGCGGTCTTTCACCACATTCGCGATCAGGGCGACATGGCCCGACTGGTCGCGCGCGCCGTTCGTCCGGGCGGCCGCGTCGCCGTCATCGACTTTGCGCCAGGCGATCTCTGGTTTCACGGCCGCGATCATGGCGTCACGCCGGAGAAAGTGGCCGAGGCGTTTCAACAGGCGGGCCTCACGCTCGTGCGGCACATCGACGACTGGGGAGGTGGAATGTTCCTGCTGCTCTTCGAACGCCGAATCGCCCGGGAATGATCAACGCGCGGCGATGTTAGGATTCCGTCTGAAAGGATCGAGAGTACCTGAACCGATATGGCCGATTCCACTCACTACGTGATTCGCGGCGGCGTTGAAGGACGAGAGCGGTTGCGTGTTCTCGGCCGGGTCATGCACGCGAGCTCATCGTCTCTCTTTGACCGTCTTGGTCTGCGTGAGGGCTTGTCTTGCCTCGATGTGGGCTGTGGCGGCGCGGACGCCACGTTGGAGCTTGCGCGCAGGGTAGGTCCGAGCGGTCGGACGGTCGGTGTCGACATCGACGCCACCAAGTTGGAGCTGGCGCGCTGCGAAGCAGCCGAACGTGGTCTGCGTCACGTGAGCTTTGAGGAACTGGATATCCGCGAGACGTCCCTTGACCACCGATTCGATGTTGTCTATTCGCGATTTCTGCTGACGCATCTGAGCGATCCGGCAGGCGCCGTCGCGGCCTTCTTCCAGCACCTTCGTCCCGGAGGAGTGGTAGCGGTCGAGGACATCGACTTCAGCGGGTATTTCTCGTATCCCGAGTCGAACGCATTCCGGCGATATCAGGCTCTCTATTGCGCAACGGTCTCCCGGAGAGGCGGCGATCCGAACATCGGGCCGCGCCTCCCCAGTTTGCTCGAGCGCGCCGGGTTCGAAGACATCGGCGTGTCCGTCGTTCAGCCGGTCGGCACGCGAGGCGAAGTCAAGCTCCTCAATCCGATTACGATGGAGAACATTGCCGGCGCCGTCCTCGAGGACGGGTTGGCGACGCGAGAAGAGATAGACGACGTCGTCCGGGAATTGTACGAATTTGCCGCCAACCCGAGCACAGTGGCCGGGCTGCCGCGAATCGTTCAAGCGTGGGGACGCCGACCCACTGAATGATGCCGATGAAATGGCTCGCTCGCGTTTCCCTGGGTCTCGTCCTCTTCGCCTCCAGCCTCGAGTTTGTGTCGCCTTCGAGCGCCGCGCACGAAGCGGATACCGACGCCAAGATCACGAAGCCGGGCGACTACACCTTCACCATCCAGCACGGCGGGCTGACACGCATGTACCGGGTCCACGTGCCACGCAGCTATACCCGGCCCGCCCCGCTCCGCTCCTGTTCGTGCTGCACGGCGGAGGCGGCAGCATGGACTACCAGGCCAACGACGCGATCTATGGCCAGATCACGGCGTCGGAGCGCGAGGGCTTCGTCGCCGTGTTCCCGAACGGGTTCAGCCGGTTCAAGACCGGCAGGTTCGCAACCTGGAATGCCGGCACCTGCTGCGGCGCCGCCCGTGACAGGAACATCGACGACGTGGGCTTCATTCGTCAGCTTGTGGCCAAGGTCACCGGCCAGATGAACATCGACCGCAACCGCATCTACGCCACCGGCATGTCGAATGGCGGGTTGATGTCGTACCGGCTCGCCTGCGAGATGTCCGACGTGTTCAAGGCGATCGCTCCCGTGGCCGGCACCGACAATACGCGCAGCTGCACACCCTCCCACGTGCTCTTCACCGGCGGTGCGGGCCCCGATGCGCGCGACAAGTCGGTGGTCACCGACTTCACATCGGTCGCCGGCACCGTTTCCAAGTGGGTGCGGCTGAATGGCTGCAGCAACACGCCGCGGCGTATCCTCGAGAAGGCCGGCGCCTACTGCGAGGTGTATTCGCCATGCCAGGGGCGCGCCGAGGTTCAGCTGTGCGTAACAGAGGCCGGCGGCCACTCGTGGCCCGGCGCCCGGAAGACGCGCGGCGAGCCCGCGTCGCAGGCGATCTCGGCCAACGAGGTGATGTGGGACTTCTTCAATCGCCGCTGAGCGTGCGCATCACGCGGCGGTCGGTGCTCGCCGGTGCGCTGGCCACCGCTGCGGCAGCAGTATCACGACGGGTGCATGCACGCCAGCCGTTCCCGTTCTTCCGAGGCCGGAACGCAGGCGAGGAGCGCGAAGTCGATCTCCTCACCCTGTGTTGGTGTCCTCCCGGCCGCTTCATCATGGGAAGTCCAGCCAGCGAACCTGAAAGGCGACCGGGAGAGAACCAGGTCGAGGTGACGCTCAGCAAAGGCTTCTGGATGGCCAAGTACGAAGCCACTCAAGGTCAGTGGAAGCAGATCATCGGAGAGCTGCCGGGTCCACTCACCGCGGAGTTGCCGGCGGGCGATGACCTCCCGGTGGGCAACGTCAACTTTGCGGAGGCGGAGGCCTTCTGCGCGCAACTCACGAAGCGCGCTCGCCGATCGGGCGCCCTCCCGCAGGACTGGGAGTTCAGGCTGCCGACCGAGGCGCAGTGGGAATACGCCTGCCGGGCCGGGACAAGAACGGCGACTGCGTTTGGCGACAGCCTTGGCAGCAGGCAGGCGAACTTCAAGGGCGAAGTCGTACAACGGGGCCGAGCAGGGGCCTTCACTCAATCGCGCTGCACGAGTCGGGAGTTATCCCGCCAACGCGTGGGGGCTTCACGACATGCACGGGAACACCTTCGAGTGGTGTCGCGATTGGTATCACCTGCGATTGCCGGGCGGCACGGACCCCGACCTGTATTCCGCAAAGAGCACTGCAACACGGAGTGAACATGGGGACATCTCCCGCGTCCGCCGAGGCGGATGCTGGGCCGACGAAGGCTGGCCGTGCAGGTCGGCGTTTCGAGCGCGATTCGAGCCGGAGCGGCGCTACGACCACATAGGCTTTCGCGTTGTGGCCGTTCAGCCGTGACGGGCAGCTTCGGCGCCCGTCCTATAATTTGACGCAAGCGTCTGCATCATGGAGGTAGCCTTGAGATCGCCCTCGTCGTCCAAGGATGACGCCAAGGAAGCGGGACTGCGGGTGCGATTTTATTTTGCGTCGCTGCCTGCCGACGCGCGGAAGGTCCTTTCGAATCTGCGCGCGGCCATCCGCGCCGCCGCGCCCGGCGCCACCGACGCGTTCAGCTACGGAATCCCTGCTTTCCGATTCGATGGACGGCCGCTGATATGGTACGCAGCGTGGAAACACCACGTCAGCCTCTACCCGATGAGCGAGGCGATCAGGCGCGCTCACGCCGCTGACCTGGAAGGGTACGGATTCTCGAAGGGGACGATTCGATTTCAACTCACGGCGCCGCCCTCATCAGCTCTTGTGAAGCGGCTCGTGAAGGCACGGATCGCCGAGCTGCGAACGAAGAGCACGCCCGCTCATGTTGTTTCACGTCAGCGAAGAGCGCAGCATCGATAGGTTCGAGCCTCGGGCGTCCGAAAGTACCCGGGGCACGGTCGTGTGGGCCATCGACGCAGATCGTCTGCGCAATTACCTGGTCCCGCGGGAATGCCCTCGTGTGACGTATTACGCGGGCGGCGCGACGACCGAGGCTGACCGGCAGCGATTCCTTGGATCGAGCACTGCGGTCGTTGCGATCGAACGGGAGTGGTTCGAGCGCCTGCTGGCGTGCCGGTTGTATTGCTACCACCTGCCGCCGCAGACATTTGAATGTATCGACGAGTGTGCCGGCTACTTCGTGAGCCGCGTTCCTGTCGCGCCGGCGTACATCGAAGTCTTGGATAGCCCCATATCCGAGTTGCTGCGGCGGGGGGTGGAGCTGCGTCTCATGCCGAACCTGTGGCCGCTTCGCGACGCCGTCGTTGCCTCCAGTCTGCAGTTCTCCATCATCCGAATGCGCAATGCGCAGGAACGAGCGGGATGAACATTCTCACGGTCAATCTTCTCTTCAGCACGCTGGTGTTCTGGGCCGCCGCGAGACTTTACTTGCTGCCGCGGCTCCATGAGCTGCGACCTCGAACGGTCCTGCTTCCGATCCTTCTGCTCCACTCGCTTCGACATCTGGGATTGATGTTCCTGGCGCCAGGCGCCACCTATCCCGGCATTCCGGAGGATTTTGCGTATCCGGCAGCGTTCGGTGACCTGCTGGCGGCGCTGCTCGCACTCGCGTCGATTCCAGCAGTGGCGCGAAACGCCAGAAGCGCCCGACTGCTCGTGTGGATTTTCAACATCGAAGGGTCGCTCGATCTGGCGACGGCCATCACCCTGGCCACGGTCTACGACGCAGCGGCCTTCATGGGGCCGGCATATTGGATCCCGGCCTTCTGGGTTCCTGCGCTGTTGGTGACACATTACATAACGTTCGTCATTCTCGGACGACACTGGACGCGAGCGCGAACCGACAATGGAGACATCGCTGGCAGGTAAAGTCGCCCTGGTCGCGGGAGCGACCAGGGGCGCGGGACGAGGGATCGCGGTGCAGTTGGGCCGGCCGGAGCGACGGTCTACGTCACCGAGGTGCTGACCGAAGAGAGGTTCGTTCACGCGACGACGGGCGCCGCGAAGGCCGGACTGGTCACGAGCGCGATGGCGCCGCGCAGGCGTGGGTGCTCGCCAAGAGAGACCGTGAGGATCTCGCTGTCGGCCGCCTCGCGGATCAGCGCCTGCTCACGCATCGCTTGCTGCACCGAGGGCAGAACGATGTCCCACGCCTCCGTGATCTCGCCGCTCATGTAGATCCGCCGCGGTTCGATCGCCTTCACGATGGTCGCGAGCCCCCGGCCTAGGTAGTACCCCGTCTCGCGCAACGCTTCGATGGCCCTCGCCTCGCCTCCACGCGCGCGCGCGACGATGGTTGCTACGGTCACTTTGCCTCGAACTGGTGCCGGCCGCGAGCGGCTGGAGCCGAGGTAGCGTGCGACCGTTGCACCAACCGACACGTACGCTTCCCAGCAGCCCCTCTGTCCGCAGGCACAGCGAGGGCCATCCATGCTGAGCGCCACATGGCCGAACTCGCCGGCGTTGTTGTGCGCGCCGCGGAGCAACTGGCCGTCGATCGCGATGCCGACGCCGACGCCATCCGATGCACCCACGAACGCGACTGGTCCGTCGACGGGTGCGTGCCCGCGTACGGCCCACACCTGGGCCAGCACGCAGGCCTTCATCGAGTTCTCCACGACGACGGGCAGCTTGATCGCCGCCTCCAGCGGCTCACGAATATCGATGTCTCGCACACCGAGCGTGGGCGCGTAGCGGAGGCGCCCACGTTCTGGGTCGACGAGGCCGGCGATCACGACGCCGACTCCGAGGCAGTTGCCGACCTCCGGATGGTCGGCGAGGACGCGCTTGATACGTTTTGCAAGCTCCCGGACGAGGCCCTTCGGCCGCAATGGTGTCGGGAACTCCTGCAGTGCCAGCAGTGGATGCCCAAGAGTATCCGTCACCTGCAGCAGGATCCCGCTGAGCGTGATGTCCACCGCAATCGCGCAGCGGCGTCGGGTCTCGATATAGAGATATCGCGGCTTGCGTCCACGCTTGGTCTCGCCTTTCGGACTCGCGAACGCCTGCTGCGTCTTCTGACCCTCGAACACCTGCTTCGTGTGAATCAGGTCGTCCACCAGACGGCTGATTGCGCCCGTGCGAACCCCCATGAGCCGAGCCAGGTCGGCCCGCGAGATTGGCTGGCGCGAGCGGACCAGGTTGAGCGCGATCTGCCGGTTGATCTCACGTTGAGTCCCGCGGCGTGCGATGCGGAAAGCGGTGGGACTGATTCGGCGCATGTGCGTCGTCCACGATTATGATCCAGAATCCGCCTGACGTGCCGCTGATGGTCCGATCACAACGTCCTGTTCGGCCACCCGCTCCGTCGGTCTCCCATGGCGTGGCCGTCGCCGCGTTCGTGGCGCTCTGTGGTGTCGGAGCGGCAATGACCCAGGCGCCGGGCGCCACGGCGGCTGACGCCGCGGACCGCGGCCGGCTGCTGCAGCTTCACCGCGAGGCTGTCGGCCTGATCAGACGCGCCTCGCGCGCAGACCTTGCGGGGGAGGAAGTTCGTCCTGCACTTCTGGACGCCGCCAAGCGCTTCGAAGCACTCGGCGCGGAGCCCGATACGAGCGTTGCACCCGACGCGGGCACCTTTCGGCTTCTCCCCCCTCTGAGGGCGGAACTGCGCCGGGCGGCGCGCGATTCTCGCGTCCGCGTCGCGGTCTGACGCCCCATCGCGCGTCGACCCGAGCCCTTTCCTCGCGCTGCTCGAGCGCGTGCGAGTCCAGCTCGAGGGAGAGATCGCGCTGGGCCTCACGTTGGAAGGCAGTTACAGCCAGACGAAGCCGAAGGAGGCCGCCCATGGCGGTCACGCCTCGGGAATGGGACCGGCGCCACCCCACGCTCCGATCGCCGATGACCCTTCTGCGGCTTCACCCGTGTCCTTCCGGGAAGGCGGGCGCCTTCCTACGCGAACCTTCGGTGGGGGGCCCACCAAAGATCACATTCTCGAATCGACGGGCAGCGGGGTTGCGCTGTTCGACTACGACGGCGACGGACGTCTCGACATCTATCTGGTGACCGCCGCTGAGCTCACTCGGACGCGCGAACGGATTCCGCACCGGAACGCGCTCTATCGCAACCTCGGCGGATGGAAGTTCGAGGATGTATCGGCGGCGGCGCGCGTGGATGTCGCGGCCTGGGGCAATGGCGTCTGCGCGGGCGATGTCGATGATGACGGACATCTCGATCTCTACGTCACGAACTGGGGCCCGAACTTCCTGTTCCGCAATCGCGGTGATGGCGCATTCGACGAGGTCGCGGTTCATGCTGGCGTGGCCGCCGGCGGATGGAGCACTGGCTGCACGTTCTTCGATGCCGATGCAGACGGCGACCTCGACCTGTATGTCGCGCGGTATGTCGAGACGACCTGGGACGCAGTCGTGCGCGCACAGCGAACGCTCGTCTGGCGAAACGGCCCTCGCATCATGGTGGGCCCGGCCGGTCTTCCGGGAGAGACCGATCTGTTCTTCGAGAACCTCGGCAACGGCCGCTTCAAAGAATCGACCGATGCGCGCGGCCTGTCCGACTCCGCTCGCGCCTACGGCCTCGGCGTGGTCGCGACCGATTACGACGACGACGGCTTCGTGGATCTCTTCGTGGCCAATGATTCGAATCCCAATTTCCTCTACCGCAATCGGGGTGACGGCCGCTTCGAGAGCGTGGGCCTCCTCGCCGGCGTGGCGGTCAACGGTGAAGCGCGGGCGCAGGCCGGCATGGGCGCTGACGCGGGCGACTACGACGGCGATTCGCGCATCGACCTCGTCCTCACCGCCTTTGCCCACGACCGCAACACGCTCTACCGCAACATCGATGGCCGCCAGTTCGAAGACGCGAGTGTGACGGCGGGGATCGCCGCTCCGACGTTCGCGCGAATGGGCTGGGGAACAGCGTTCATCGACGCCGACCTGGATGGCGGCCTGGACCTGTTCGTCGCGAACGGCCACATCTTCTCGGATGTGGACGACTATCCGCAGCTCGGGGAGCAATACCGTCAGAAGAGCCAGCTTTTGCTCAATCGCGGCGGGCGCTTCCGCGACGTTTCGGCAAACGCGGGACCCGGGCTCCAGATTGCGCGAGTCGGCCGGGGCCTCGCCGTCGGCGACATCGACGACGACGGCGATCTCGACCTCGTGGTGAGCAATCTGGATGACGAGCCCACGCTGCTCGAGAACCGCCAGAGCATCGGACACCATTGGATCGCGTTCCGCGTGGTTTCGACGGCGAAGAACCGATTCGCGATAGGCGCGAAGGTGACGATTGAGGCCGGTGGCACGAAGCAGCTGCGCGAGATCCGCTCTGGCGGGAGCTACCTGTCACAAGGCGATCTGCGTACGTACTTCGGCCTGGGGGACCAGCGTGACCCCGTTTCCGTGGAGGTCCGGCTTCCGGGTGGAAACCGCTGGCAATGGCGAGAGCTTGCCGTCGACCGCCTGCACGTACTCGAGCTCTCGGAATCGGCTCGCGTGACGTCAGCGGGACGCGTGCGATGAATCGGGCACGGACACGTCAGTGGCGTGGTGCTGCCGCGATCACCGCCAGCCTGCTGACCGCACTCACGCTCACCGGAGGAGTTCAGCTCGTCACTGTCGTGCGAGCCGAAGACCAGGACCAGGCGGCCTATCGTCCCAAGCTCGCAATCCCCGAGACGGTCAGGCCTTTTCTCGAGCACCTCGAGGCAGGACACGACGCGTTTCCCGCCGAGCGCGACGCGACCGAGCTGGAGGCGCGGCTTCGCGAGCTGGGCGACTACCTTCGAGGTGGCGCCGTCCGACCGGCGAGCGTGCCTGGTTGGCTGCTTGCTCCTGACTTCCGCGGTAGCCGGCTCCTCGCGGTCGAGCAGAGGCAGCCTCCGCCTGAGGCGGCGTTCGAGGTCAGACGAACAACCGAACTGCCTCGTGAACTCTCGCTCGACTCACGCGCCTTCGGCGCAGAGGTTCGCCGGTTCCTTGCTGATCTGCGAGAGATCACGATTGCAGAATTCCTGATCACCTCGATCGACGCCGCAAAAACGCCAGCGCTCGTACGCACCGAGGTGCGCTACGACATCGTCGGCGTGGGTACGACGGCGTGGCGCGCTGAGCATGTCGGCGTGTGGCGAATGAGCTGGCGCAGGGCCGCATCAGGATGGCAGGTCGTCGAATGGAGCTCGGCAGCGCACGTCGCGAGTCGTGCCAGACGCCCTGTCTTCACCGAAATCACTCAGGACGCGCTCGGAGACAATGATTCTTTCCGGCGTCAGCTCAGCATCGCCCTCGACCCGTGGATGGTCGCGTTCGATTCGGTGCTCACACGTGACTCGAACGGGCATCATGGCATCTCGGTCGGTGATGCCGACGGCGACGGCCTCGAGGATCTCTACGTGGCGCAGCCCTCCGGGCTGCCAAACCGCCTCTACCGGGCTCGCGGTGATTCCACCTTCGAAGACGTAACGGATCGCGCCGGTCTCAACGTGCTCGACGACACGGCGCAGTCGCTCTTCGCCGACGTCGACAATGACGGCGACCAGGACCTTGTGCTCGCCACCGGGACTACGCCGCTGCTCTTCGTCAACGACGGCAAGGGGCGCTTCTCAAATCTGCCGGACGCGTTTCGATTTCAGCGACCGCTTCAGGGAGTCTTGACCTCGATCGCGATGGCCGACTACGACCGTGACGGCTTTCTCGATCTCTACCTGTGCGTCTACTCGTACTTCTTCGGAGCGGGGGAGGACAAGGCGGGCACGCCGGCGCCCTATTACGACGCCCGCAACGGGCCGCCGGGCGTGCTCTTTCGAAACGACGGCCGCGGCCGCTTCCTCGAAGTCACGAAAGAGTCTGGCCTCGAGACCGGGAACGACCGTTATCATTTCGCCGCCGCCTGGGCCGACTACGACGGCAATGGGTGGCCCGACCTGCTCGTCGCGAACGATTTCGGAACAAAGAACCTGTATCGCAATCTTGGCTCGCGGGACGGGACGGTGACGTTCGAGGACGTGGCCGCGGAAGCGGGCGTGCTCGACCACGGCGCCGGAATGAGCGCCGCCTTCCTCGACTACGACAACGACGGCCTGCTCGACATCTACACGGGCAACATGTGGAGCGCGAGCGGACAGCGCGTGACGTCCGCGCCCGCCTTCATGCCCGATGCGCCGCCCGAGGTGCGCGGACTGTACCGGCGTCACGCGCGTGGCAACTCGCTCTTCCGGAATCGCGGCGACGGACGCTTCGAGGAGAGAACGCTCGAGGCGCGCGCCGAGATGGGCCGCTGGGCGTGGTCGTCCGACGCGCTGGACTTCGACAGCGACGGATGGGAAGACCTCTACATCGTGAACGGCATGCTGACGCGCGAACGGGCCGGCGACGATCTCGAGGGGTTCTTCTGGAGGCAGGTCGTCGCTCGATCGCCGCTCGCACGAGTGAAGGGCACGCCGTATGACGACGCATGGCGTGCGATCAATCAACTCCTGATACATGGTTCCATCGCCAGCCGGCAGCGCAACGTGTTCCTCCGCAACGATGGTCAGGGTGGCTTCGACGAGGTATCGGGAGCGGTCGGGCTCGATCTCGATCAGGATGGCCGATCGTTCGCCGTGCTCGACGTCGAAGGCGATGGCGATCCGGACATCGTGACGATGGCGGCGCGTCAGGCGCCTCAGATTCGCGTGTTCCGGAACGACTTCGCCGAACGTGGGGCTTCGCTCGCCATTCGGCTCACGGGCACGGCGAGCAACCGGGATGCGGTCGGCGCGCGTGTGACCGTCGAGACGGACCGGCTGCGCCGGACCAAGATGGTGCAGGCGGGCTCGGGGTTTCTCTCGCAACACTCGAAGGAGCTTCTGTTTGGCCTCGGCCCGAGCCAACGCGTCCTCCGGGTGACGGTTGAGTGGCCCGCCGGCGGCAAGGATGTCTTCACGGACGTGAGCCCGAACAGCCGCCTTCGGATCAGTGAGGGAGGCGCGATGGAAGGGGAGCCGTTTGCGAAGGCGCCGCCACCGAAGCCGCCGCGCGCCGCGTCGTCGACCGCCTCACTCCCGGAGACGACGTGGTTGTACGAACCGTTCCCGGCTCCCGAGTTCTCGCTCCAGGACTGTACGCGGCGACGCACGCTCGCTGACGAGTTTCAGAGGGCGGCCCGTCGTCCTCCTCTTCTGGTCGATCGATGTGGCCGGGGCCCGCACTGCGCTCGACGCACTCGCCGGGGGACACGATGCCCTGACGCACGGTGGCGTCGCGGCGCTCGCGATCGCGGTCGACGATGCCGCGAAGCTTCAAAGAATCCGCGCGATGTCGCCGGCCAATCTTCCCGTGATCGTCGCGACTCCCGAACTCGCGCCTGAGCTACGCGATTCTCCATCGCCACGTGTTCATGAACCGGCAAGACCTGCGTCTCCCGACAGCGTTGCTTCTCGATGCGGCCGGCAGGCTGGTGACGACGTATCGCGATCGTGTGGACGTTTCGCTCATCCTTCGCGACGCGGCGAAGATCGAGGTGCCGGCCGCCGACCGTTTGGCGCGAGCGCTGCCTTTCCGAGGCCTCTTCTATTCCCCCCCGCCCGTTCGTAATTACCTGCCCTATGGCCGGGAGCTGCTGGATCAGGGCCTCGAAGCTGCCGCGCTGGTCGCCTTCGAGCGTGCCGCGCAGGCAAGCCCGAGCGCGCCGACGCTCTACAGACTCGGGACGCTCCTGGCCAAGAGCGGCGAACCCGCACGAGCGCGAAACGCCTTCGAACGCGCGCTCGCGCTGCAGCCAGATCTCGCCGAAGCGAGCAACGACCTCGGCGCACTTCTGGCGAGGGCCGGCGAGTTGGATGCGGCCATCCAACGGTTCCGCGCGGCGATCGCCTCCGCACCCGAGTACCCTGATGCCCTCAACAATCTCGGCTATGCGCTGCTCCTCACGGGGCGTGACGGGGAAGCCCGAGAGCTCTACGAGAAGGCGCTGGGTCTACAGCCCGATTTTCCTGAAGCGCTGAACAACCTCGGCCTTCTGTTCGGTCGGGCCGGGGAGCTCGAAGCCGCCGAGCGTCACTTCCGCGACGCGTTGAAGCGGCGCGGCGACTACGGCGAGGCCGCGAACAATCTGGCGCTCGTGCTCGTGGCCCGCGCCCAGCCGGATGCCGCCGTTCGTCTGCTCGAGGACTTTCTCGCGAGGAACGCGGGGTTCGAGAACGCGTATGTCACGCTCGCCAAGATCCACCTGAAGGCCGCTCGGACGCGCGAAGGCATTGCCGTGCTCGAACGTCTGCTGCAGAGGAACCCGACGCATCCCGTCGCCCTCGAACTCCTGAGGGAGTGGAAAGCGCGTTAAGAAACCGGTAAAGCTCCGCGACGAGCAGGCACTCGACACACTCCTGTTGACAGTCGACGCGCTCCGGGCCTATAACAGCGGCTAATTTGCCCCATTGAGGGTCTAATTCAGGCCCGTTGACTAGTAGGGAGGAGAGCGATGTCGAGTGACCGGCTCCGCGCGCTGGTGGGAGTGGCCCTTGTGGGGCTCGTCGTGTCGGCGGCCCAGACATTCGTACGGGCGCAGACGACGAGCGCATCCGTCTCCGGCTCTGTGCAGGACGCGCAGGGAGGAGTGCTGCCTGGTGTGGCCGTGACGCTCACGAGTCGCACCCAGGGAAACACGTTCACGACCACCACGGACACCGAGGGTCGCTTCATCTTCCCGATCGTCCGGCCGGACAGCTACACGCTCCAAGTCAGCCTGGAGGGGTTCAAGGCGCTCGAGCGCACGAACCTCGTCGTGAACGCGAACGACAAGCTCTCCACCGGGACGCTCACGCTCGAAGTCGGCCAGATGAGCGAGGAAATCACCGTCACGAGCCGCATCAGCGAACTGCAGACGGAGAGCGGCGAGCGCTCGTTTGCGCTCGAGAGCGAGGCGCTCACGAACATCGCCAACAACGGGCGGGCGCTCTTCAACTTCGCGACGCTCGTGCCGGGCGCGCTTCCGCAGGGCATGGCTGGCGCCGGCACCGAGCTCGGGTCAGTCAGCGGCTTCACCGTGAACGGCCAGCGTCCGAACTCCAACAACATCACGATCGATGGCGTGGCCAATATCGACACCGGCGACAACGGCGGCAACATGGCGACGACCAACATCGACGCGGTCGCCGAGTTCAAGGTGCTGACGAACGCCTACCAGGCGGAATACGGCCGTGCCGTCGGCGGTCAGCTCCAGGTCGTGACCAAGAGCGGCACGCAGGCTTTCCACGGTTCGGGCTACTGGTACGGCCGGCGCTCGGAATGGAACGCCAACACCTGGACGAACAAACGCGTTACGCCGGAGATCCCGAAGGCAAAGACGTCTCGCAACGACTCCGGCTACACCGTTGGCGGGCCCGTGTTCCTCCCGGGCTTCAACGAGGACAAGAGGAAGCTGTTCTTCTTCTGGAGCCAGGAATACCAGCGGCGCACCGACCCCGCGGCGGAGCGGCGAACACGCGTGCCCACCGCTCTCGAGCGTCGCGGCGATTTCTCGCAGAGCGTCGATGCCAGTGGCAATCCATATCCCTACATCCGCGATTTCGCGACCGGGTTGCCATGCGGGCCGACCAATACCGCCGGCTGCTTCGCGGATGGTGGTGTGCTCGGACGGATTCCGGCCAACCGCCTGTGGACACCCGGCATCTCCATCCTCAACATCTTCCCGGACGCGAACGCCACGAACCTCGGCGGCGGACTGAACTTCACGAGTCAGGATCCGAACAGCGCGCCGCGCCGTGAGGACCTGCTCCGGATGGACTTCCAGGCCACCGACAACTGGCGGATCACCGGCCGGTACATGAAGACCAAGGAAGAGATCCTGCAGGCGTACGGCACGACGTGGGCCGGCAATGGCAGCGACCAGCTTCCGACGCCGACGCTCTTCTTGCATCCCGGCTCGAACTACATGGTGTCCGCGACGGGCGTGTTGAACAATTCAACGTCGCTCGAGCTGCAATGGGGGCGCGCCTCGAACTCGCTCAACTACGAGCTCCAACTGGAGAAGCTGCAGCGTGCGACCGCAGGGCTCAGCGCGTTTCCGTATCTGTTCCCAGACGCCGTTCAGGGCGATTACATCCCGTGGTTCGAGTTCCGTGGCGGGCGGACGGGGAACTCCGGCCAGTACCAGACCGACCGCGGTCCATTCACCAACGAGAACATCACGCATGACATCATCGCGAACCTGACCAAGGTCTGGGGCGCTCACGCGTCGAAGTTCGGCTTCTACTACCAACAGAGCTACAAGCCTCAGAGCATCTTCGCGAGCTTCAACGGCCAGAGTGAACTTCGCCGATGACGCGAACAACCCGTTCGATACCGGGCATGGGCTACGCGAACGCGGCAACGGGTGTGTTCAACACCTACACGCAGGCCTCGAAGTTCGCGCTGCCGGAGTGGCGCTACAAGAACTACGAGTTGTACGTGCAGGACAACTGGAAGCCCTCGAACAGGCTGACACTCGACTACGGCGTCCGCTTCTACCAGCTGACGCCGCAGTGGGACACAACGCTGCAGGCTTCCAATTTCCTGCCCGAGAGTTTCAACGCGAGCCAGGCGGTCCGGCTCTACCGTCCCGCCACTGTGAACGGCCTGCGCGTTGGCCAGGACCCGGTCACGGGCCAGACCGTCGACCAGCGGTTCATCGGACGCATCGTGCCCGGCTCCGGCAATCGCTTCAACGGCTCCTTCCAGGCAGGGCAGGGCATCGAGGAGCAGCTGCAGGACGGATCGGCGTTCAGGATCTCACCGCGGCTCGGCTTCGCGTACGACCTGCTGGGGGATGGCGACACGATCATCCGCGGCGGATATGGCATCTTCTACGATCGACCGCAGGGCAACCAGGTGTTCGACATGATTGCCAACGCGCCGGGCGTGATCCAGTCGACGCTCCAGTGGGGCAGGCACCAGGAATTGACCGCGGCCGGCGGCGATCCGCCGCCACGGTCAGCCTGAACCCGTCGGACTTCGACTTCAAACCGCCGAGGACGGAGCAGTGGAACGTCGGCGTTCAGCGCAAGCTGTGGGGAAACGTGATCTACGACCTCGCCTACGTCGGCTCGAACTCGACCGACCTGCTGCGCCAGGTGCAGATCAACTCGCTTCCCTTCGGGGCGACGTTCCAGCCGCAGAACCAGGATCCGACGCGCGCACCCAGCGCGACACCCGGCGCCACAGCGCTGCCGAACGATTTGCTGCGGCCGTTTCCGGGTTATGGCGACATCCGGATGTGGGATTACAGCGGCTATGCGAACTACCATGCGCTGCAGACCGGTGTCAGCCGGCGATTCGAGAACAACTGGATGTTCAGCGCGTTCTACGTATGGAGCAAGGCGCTCGGCATCAATAACGACGACTTTGCTGCCGGCGTACCCAATCTGACAGAGGAGGAGACGAAGCGGCTCGACTACTCGCTGTTGAATTACGACCGGCCGCACAACTTCGTGCTGAACTTCATCTACCAGACGCCGACTCTGACGACGAACCGCGCTCTTGGGGTGCTCGCCAACGACTGGCAGATCTCGGGCGTGTATCGCTGGACGAGCGGCCGTCCGTACCAGGTCAATTTCTCGATCCCGGGCATCGGTGCGACGAACCTCACCGGCACGAACAATCCGAATGCCCGCATCCGGGTGACGTGCGACCCGGGTCGAGGCTGGAGCAGCGACCCGTACGTGCAGCTGAACACGTCGTGCTTCGCGCCGCCGCAGCCCGGCAGCGACGGCAACGAATCGGCTCGTTACTTCGTTCGCACGCCGCCGATCAACAATGTCGATCTGTCGATCTCGAAGCGGATTGGCGTGATCCGGGACGTCAAGTTCGAAATCCGTCTCGACGCCTTCAACGCGCTGAATCACACGCAATTCGTCGGCCCTGGCAACCAGATCATGACGGCGAATTTCGCCAGCCTGACGGACCCGACGATCACGAACCTTCCCGTATGACGCCCAGGGGAACCTCGTTCGGCGAGACGGATTCGGCGCGATCGCTGGAGTCGCGCAGCCGCGCACGCTGCAGCTGGTGACCCGGGTGACCTTCTAAGCACTCCTTTGACGCGAATGGCCGGTGCCCTCACGGGCGCCGGCCGCTTGGCTCGACGCGCTAGAATCTGACGTGCCCATTGCGGCGCGCACCTGTGTCGCCATCGTCGCGCTGGCTGCGGCGGTGTCGGCCGCGCAGCAGAAGCCCGAGCGCTACGTCGAGCGGGTGGACGTCGCGCGCGTCCTCATCGATGTGCGCGCGCTCGACGATCGCGGCGCGCCGATTCGCAATTTGCAGGCCGACGACTTCGCCGTCGAGATCGGCGGCAAGGCTGCGCGCCTCGAATCGGTTGAGTGGGTCGCCGGCGCGCCGGCTGAAGAACCTCCTCTCGAGTCGGCCTCACTCGACATCGCGTCCGAGCACGGCCGGGGCCGGCTGATTGTCTTCGTCTTCCAGAAAAGCCTCGAGCGCGGCCGCATCCTCGGCTTCATGCGCATGCTCATCGAAGCGCGAGGCATGCTCGACTCGCTCACGCCCCAGGACCGGGTCGCCGTCCTCTCGTTCGACTCGCGTCTGCAGATCTGGCTCGACTTCACGAACGACTTCGATCGCGTCCGTCGCGTGTTCCAGCGCGGCATCCTCTTCGAGCATGCAGCGGCTGTTCAGGAAAGCGTCGGACCGTCGCTGGTTCGCGCGCTCGATTCAGGGACCGCGAAGCGCACCTACACCATCGAGAAGGCGCTCCGGCGCATCGGCGAGGCGCTCGAGCATCTGCCAGGAACGAAGTCCGTGGTGCTCGTCGGCCACGGATTCGGACGCTTCGGGCCGTCCGGCGTGACGATGGAAAACGAGTACGACACCATGCGTGATGCGCTGCAGCGAGCGCGAGCGTCCGTGTTCTCGCTGGACGTGACGGAGGCGGACTACCACTCCCTCGAAGCCGGCCTGCAGCTGGTGGCGGCCGATACGGGAGGGTTCTTCGCGCGCACCCATATTTTTTCCGATCGCGCGATGGAGATGCTGGCGGGAGCGCTCGCGGGGCATTACGTGCTCTTCGTGGAACAGCCATCGCTCAAACGGGGCGTGCATCGGATCGAGGTCGAGCTGACGCGTCGAAAGGGACAGGTGTTCGCGAACCGCACGTATGTGATCGCCGCGAAGGATCAGCCGCCCGATGCGCCTCGCCCGTCAACCGCGACGTCACCGGCGCCTGCCTCCTGCCCGGCGACGGCCCCCGGCCCGAATCCGGTCGTGCCGCCGTCGCCCTACCCGGCAGTCGCGCCTTTTCCGGATGCGTTCTGGTATGGCACGCAGTCTTTCTGGACGATGCTTCCGTCGACGGGGAAGTGGAAGTCGCTGCCGCGCGGCGACAACGGCTACAGGCAGAAGGTATTCATCTGGCGCCCCGGCTATGACGGCCGGACCGAGCAGTGGCCGCAGCTCACCGTAACCGGCCGCCGCTTCGATGGCAGCGGCCGTGCGGTCCTGTCGGACGAGGCGACGAACGTGTACAACCGCGACTTCGGCGGCTGGGCGATGCTCGCCACTGTGGAAGTGCCGGCATATGGCTGCTGGGAGCTGACCGCCAGGTACGGCGACTCGAGCCTGACGTTCGTCGTTTCCGTCGTGCCGTGAACAGTTGGAGATGTGATGTTTCTCACATTGCTGGTCGTGACGTTCGGCATCGCTCTGCTCGTCACCTTCATCGTGGCAGTTGTGTTCAGGAAGTCTGTGGCGGCTATTCTCGACCGCCTTCTCGCACGCGAGCTCAGTGTTGCCTGGCAGCGTTACATGACGTTTGCCATCTACGTGGTGGGCATTTCCGGCGGCGTACGCATCTGGGAGCTGGAGAAGTACATCAGCCCGCGCGCCAAGGATCTCCCGGAGCTGCAGCTCAATCGAGACCGTTGGGTGCTGGAGGTCTACCGCACGGTCATCGAAACACTGCAGAGTGTCGCGTGGCTTCTGCTGGTGTTCTTCATCGTTGCGCTGGTGGCATACCTCGTCGTCGAGATCGGCTCCAGGTTCGGACGCGAACCTTCACGCGGTGGGCCGCCCACCGGCGCGTAATCACGCGATGCTCCGGTGTAAAGTGCTGCGCGAGGTGTTCCGATGTGGGACTTGCTCGCGCGCCCGTGGCCCTGGTACGTCGCCGGGCCGCTGCTCGGCTTGTTCGTGCCGGCGCTGCTCCTCCTCGGCAACCGGCCGTTCGGGATCTCGAGCAACCTTCGCCACCTCTGCGCGGCGATCGCGCCGGCAGGGATCGAGTTCTTCCGCTACGACTGGAGGGGCAAGGGCCTGTGGAACCTGGCCTTCCTCGCGGGCATCCTCGTGGGCAGCTTCATCGCCTCGGAGTGGATGGGTGCTCCAGACGTGTCGATCACTCCCGAAACACAGGCGGCGCTGATGCGGCTCGGCGTTCGCGATTTCACGGGCCTTGTCCCTGACGACGTATTCAGCTGGTCTCAGCTGCTCACCATGCGCGGTGCGGCTCTCATCCTCGGCGGAGGCTTCCTCGTCGGGTTCGGGACCGCATACGCCGGCGGCTGTACCTCAGGGCATGGCATCGCGGGGCTCGCGGCGTTCGAGCCCGCGTCCATCATCGCGGTCGCCGGGTTCTTCGCCGGCGGTCTGTTTGGTACTTTTGTGGTCCTGCCACTCCTGCTGTGAAGGCTGCGTCGGTGCTCACGTATCTCATCATCGGATCGCTCTTCGGCGTCGTGCTGACCAAGTCGGAGGTCGTTTCCTGGTTCCGCATCCAGGAGATGTTCCGGTTTCACTCGTTTCACATGTACGGCATCATCGGCTCCGCCGTCGCGGTGGCGTCCCTCTCCACCGCATTCCTGAGGCGATCCGGCGTGCACGCGTTGAATGGAGAGGCGATCTCGATTCCCGCGAAGCAGCTCGGGCGAGGCTACCGATACTGGATTGGCGGGTCGTTGTTCGGTGCCGGATGGGCGCTCACCGGCGCTTGTCCCGGTCCGTTGTTCGCTCTCATCGGCAGCGGTGCCACCGTCTTTGCCGCCGCCGTCGCGAGCGCGCTTGCGGGGACATGGCTGTACGGCTATCTGCGTCCGTATCTTCCACACTACTGATCCTCGCGAGCGAGGGCGTCGCAGAAGGAGGAGTATGGGCTTTTCCCGTCGCGAGCCGTTGAAGCGCGCGGGTTTCGTAGGCGCGGCGGCCGCCGCGGTTTCATCGCGGGCGCCTGCGTCCCCCGTGAACGACCCGGCGCCGACGTTTACGCCGCAGGCCGGCGCGCCCCGCCGCGAAGCGCTGGAAACGCTGACGGCCGCGGAGGCCGCCACACTCGAGGCCATCGTCGCTCGGATGATTCCGACCGACGACCTCGGGCCGGGGGCCGCTGAGGCGCGCGCGGCGCATTACATCGACCGCGCGCTCGGCGGCGCGCTCGCGGCGTCGCGCGACGCGTATCGCAGCGGTCTCGCCGCCGTCGACGCGTACGCCCGGGGCGTCCAAAGGCGCCGCCGTTCGACCGAGCTCCCAGCCGCGCGGATCAGGACGCGGTGTCTGACCGACATGGAGATCGAACGTCGCGACCGGCTTTACGCCGGACGCCGCAGACATTCTTCAATCTGGTCCGCGCGCATACCATCCAGGGCACGTTCTGCGATCCCTACTACGGCGGCAACGCGAATTTCGTCGGATGGGATCTGATCGGCTATCCCGGCATCCGGCTCGGCGTGTCGGCCGGCGATCAGCGTCTGGACCCGCGGCTCGAAGCCGACTCACGCAGGTCGGCGTACGACCACGAGATGTTCTCGAGAAAGGCCCGGCGAGGAGCCTGGAACGGGGACGTCGCATGGCGATTAACCTGAAGAAGACCGATGTCGTCATCGTCGGCCTCGGCGCGGTCGGCGGCGTGGCGGCGCTTCCGCTCGCGCGGGCCGGGCTCGACGTGATCGGCCTCGAGGCGGGCACCTGGCTCGCGCCCGACGGACTTTGCGCCCGACGAGCTGCGGAACAACGTCCGCGGCTGGCCGCAGGCGGTGCAGAAGGCGAATCGCGAGATTCCGACGCATCGGCCGAACGCGTCGGCGCCGTACTCGCCACGGCCGGCGATTCATCCGATGATGAACGCCGGTCGGCGGCACGACGCTTCACTATTGGGCGCAGAGCTGGCGCCTCAATCCGTGGGACTTCAAAGTCGTGAGCGAGACGACGCGGCGCTACGGCGCGTCGCGAATCCCGCGGGATCGACCGTCGAGGATTGGCCGTTCGGCCTCGACGAGCTCGAGCCGTACTACGACAAGGTGGAGTACGAGCTCGGCGTGTCGGGCAAGGCGCGGGAACATCAACGGGAAGATCGACTGCGCGCGGCAACATCTTCGAAGGCATCCGGAAGACGCGAGTACCCGATGCCGCCGTTGAGGGGCACCGGGTTCACCGACATGATGGCCGACGCGGCGCGGAAGCTTGGCTGGCATCCGTTTCCCGGGACCGGCCGCGATCAATTCGCGGACGTATCGAGAACCGGGCCGGCTGCGTGTATCACGGCTTCTGCAACCGCGGCGGCTGCCACATCAGGTCGAAGGGTTCGACGGCGGTCACCACGATTCCGAAGGCGCAGGAGACCGGACGGCTGCGAGGTCGTCACGCAGGCCACCGTCACGACGATCGAGGTAGACGCGCAACGGCCGCGTCAGCGGCGTCAACTACATCAAGGATGGCATGGAGTATTTCCAGCCGGCGGACGTCGTGCTGCTGGCGAGTTACGTCTACGAGAATGTCCGTGTCCTGCTTCTGTCGAAGTCGAAGGCGTTTCCCAACGGGCTTGTCGAACAATCACGGCCAGGTCGGCCGCCACTACTTCAGCCACAACCAGGGCGCGACCGTCACCGCCCTGTTCCCGCGCGATCTGAACAACTGGTACGGCCTGCCCGCGCAGGGCGTCGCCGTCGACGATTGGGCCGACGACAACTTCGATCATGGCGGGTCTCGACTTCATCGGCGGCGGCAATCTCTGGGTCTATTCCGACCGGCGGCCGATCGGCGCCGCCGAGCATGACCACGTTCGGCAGGGCGCCGCGCTGGGGCTCGGCGTGGAAGGCGTTCGTCAAGCAGAACGCCGATCGCTGGAACACCGCGTACCTCCAGAAGACGACGCTGCCGTACGAGGACAACTACCTCGATCTGGATCCGGCCGTCAAGGATCCGCTCGGCTTCCCGGTGTGCCGGATCACGGCCGACTACAAGGACAACGAGAAAAACGGTGGCGGCGTTCATCCAGGACAAGATGGTCGAGTGGTTCATGGCGGCGGGCGCGGTCGCGACCGAAAGGAGCGGCATCGGCACGATGGGTGCCGACGACGCACGCCTATGGCGGCACGCGCATGGGCGAACAACCCCGAGACGAACGTCGTGAATCGCTGGGGCTTTTCGCACGAGGCGCCGAACCTCGGGATCCTCGGCGCTTCGGTCATGGGCACCAGTGGCGCGCGCAATCCGACGCTCACCGCGCAGGCGCTCGCGTGGCGGACGGCTGACCACCTGGCGAAGAATTGGAAAGCGATCGCGCTGTAATGACGTGAGCTTCATATGTGGCTTTTGATCGTTGCCGCCGTGTGTGCCGGTCTCTTTGCCGGCGCCGCGGTGTACATCAACCTGGTGGAGCATCCAGCGCGGCTCTCCTGTGGCCCGGAGCTGGCTATCAGGGAGTTCGCCCCGAGCTACCATCGCGCCACGTTCATGCAGGCTGCCCTGGCTGTCGCAGGCAGCATCTCCGGCTTGGGATCGGCGTGGCTGCTTCGGGATGTCTGGCTTGCCTCGGGCGCCGTCCTCCTCGGCGCCGTGGTGCCGTTCACGCTCCTCGTGATGTTCCCAATCAACAAGCAGCTGCTCGACCCGGCCCTCGATGCCCGCAGCAGAAGAGCTGAAGAACTTCTAATGTCGTGGGGACGCCTTCACGCGGCGCGCAGTGTGCTCAGCAGCGCCGCGTTCGTCCTCTTTCTCCAGCGTCTATCCGTGCTCTGAACGACCCGCTCGGGTCCCGGAGGTCTGACATGTTCGTTGGGCACCTGGCTGTTGCGTTGGCTGGCAAGCGCGCCGCTCCCACCGTGAATCTCGGCTGGCTCATGGCGGGTGTGATCGCGCTGGACCTCGTCTGGCCACTGTTCGTCCTCGCCGGCATCGAGCGCGTCCAGATTGCTCCCGGTGCGACGGCTTTCACTCCACTGATCTTCGAGTACTACCCGTGGTCGCATAGCCTCGTCATGTCAGTCGTGTGGGGCCTCGTGCTCGCGGGCCTGGCTCGATGGCGCCAGGTCCCCTCGTCCGCTTTCTGGCTGCTCGTGGCGTTGGTCGTCAGCCACTGGGTGCTCGACTTCGCGAGCCATGCGCCCGACATGCCGCTGTGGCCCGGGCCCTCTCCTCGGTTCGGCCTGGGTCTCTGGAATTCGATCGCATGGACCTTCGTCGTCGAGGGCGCCATCTGGCTCGCCGGGCTCGTGACGTATCTCCGGATGCGGCGCTCGTGGAATCGGACATCGCGCATCGCGTTCTGGTCGCTGGTGGCGGTGACCACCGTGATGTGGGCGTCGGGTCCATGGTCGCCGCCTCCTCCCACCGTCGAAGCGCTCGGGTGGTTCGCCTTGATTGGGTGGGTGGTCATTCCGTGGGCAGCTCTCGCCGAACGACGATGAACAGCGGCCTTGTCATCCGCAGCCTGGTCTGGACGACGCTCTTTCCGGGTTTCTTCGCGGGCTTTGTCCCGTGGAGATACTTCGGTCTGAGCCAGGTGCGCCTCGACCTCTTCAACCCCGCGCACATCGCAGGCGTGTTGTGCGTCGCGGCGGGCACGCTTCTGCTGGCGGCTTGCATCGTCGAGTTCGCACGAAGCGGACGAGGCACGCTGTCGCCGGTCGATCCGCCGCGTCATCTCGTGGTTCGGGGGCTGTACCGATACGTGCGGAACCCGATGTACCTCAGCGTCACGACGATTGTCCTCGGCGAGGTGCTGATATCCCGTTCGATCGCGCTGGCCGGCTATTGGGTACTCTGGTTCGCGGCCGTCAACCTCTTCGTTCTCGCGTACGAGGAGCCGACGCTGCGCGAGCAGTTTGGTGCGTCATATGACGAGGTACACGCGCCGTGTCGGCCGCTGGATTCCACGTCTCGATGCGCGAAGTACCAAGCCCCGGAGATAGTCGCTATGCAGCAGGCAGACAAGCGCCACACCAAATTCGAATGCGCGAATCCCATTCTGAGCGTCGCCGACATGGCGCGCAGCGTCCGCTATTACGTCGACGTGCTCGGGTTCACGAACGCCGACTGGGGCAGCGATGACTTCACCAGCGTGAACCGCGACATTGCGGGTATCTACCTATGTCACGGGGACCAGGGACAACCCGGAACGTGGGCGTGGATCGGCGTGGAGGACGTCGAGGCTCTCTATCGCGAGTACCAGGCGAGCGGAGCCAACATTCGTCGGCCGCCGACGAATTGTCCATGGGCGTACGAAATGCAGGTCGAAGACCCGGATGGCCACGTCCTCCGATTCGGATCGGAGCCCAGGGCTGACATTCCAATCGCCGAGTGACTGAGGCGAGGCGGGGGGCGCAATGTGGACGTGACGGTGCTGGTCCGGGCAATCACCTACGCGACGCTGTTCGTCGGCCTCGTCCTGATTTATCTCCCGAATCAGATGCTGTCCGCGGCGAGCGTCGAAAGGCCTGCGCGGCTCGGTGCATTCCAATTCGCAGGAATGATAATCGGCGCGGCGGGGGCCGCGGTCGCGCTCTGGTGCATTCTCAGCTTCGCTTTCCTCGGACGCGGGACGCCGGCTCCTTTCGACCCGCCGCGACAGTTGGTGGTGCGAGGGCCGTACGGATACGTCCGCAATCCGATGTATCTCGGCGCAGCCCTTGCCCTCATCGGTGCAGCACTCTTCTACGAAACCGGCGTGCTGTGGGCATACGCCGCCGGTTTTCTCGTCGTCTTGCACTTGTTCGTGGTGCTGTACGAGGAGCCGACCCTGCGACAGACCTTTGGGGACACCTACGAGGACTACTGTCGAACGGTGGGCCGGTGGTGGCCCAAGACCTAGCTCGATGGTTACCCTTGACTTCGAGGTTCGCCGCGCGGGCCCTGCCGACGCCGACGAGATTGCAGCGGCACATCTCGATTCCATCCGTTCGATCGGTGCACGCCATTACGATGCGGCGATCGTGAACGATTGGGGCGCGAAGGTGAAGGGCGACCTCTACACGACCGCCATGGCCCGCGGCGAAGCGTTCTACATTGCGGTCGCCAAGGTGGGGAACGTCGCGGACGTGCTGGGCTTTTCATCGCACCGGATCGATGAAGGTGAGCATCGGACCGCCGTATACGTCCGCGGTACCGCGGCGCGGCGTGGGGTCGGTTCGGCGTTGTTCCGCAGGGCCGAAGCGGCGGCGATCGCGGCCGGCGCAGCGAGCATCAACGTCGCTGCGTCGTTGGCAGCCGTGGATTTCTACAAGGCCAACGGCTTCGAGCCGATCGGTGCAGGCGAGCATCGCCTGTGGTCGGGGCGATCGATGCCGTGCGTGTTCATGCGGAAGAAACTGGCGAAGGAGGTTCGATGAATGTCCGTAACATCGTGGTCCCCGACGCATGAGTGATGATGAGACGTTCCGGATGGTTCTCGCAGCCGGCGCGATCGTGTTCTTTCCCGGTGCCCTCTACCACCGGATCCGATCGCAGACGACAGGCGAAAAGCTTGATCGCTGGCAGGAGGGTCCGTTCATCCTGTTTACGCTGCGGCCTGTCGGCCTCGCCTGCATGATCGGCCTCCTGACCTTCATGATCAATCCACTCTGGATGGCGTGGTCGAGGATTCCGCTGCCGGCGTGGGTTCGATGGACGGGGGCCTTACTGGGCGGTCTCGCTGGATGCCTGGTCCTCTGGGCGTTCCATAGCCTTGGCCCCAACCTGACGGACACGGTGGTCACGAGAAAGGCCCACACGCTGGTAACACGCGGCCCGTATCGATGGGTGCGCCATCCGTTCTACGATTCGGTTGCACTGCTCATTCTCGCCAACGCCCTCCTTACCGCGAACTGGTTCGTATTCCTAACCGGCGGTGTGGCTCTTGCCCTCATCGTCGCGCGCACTCGAAGGGAAGAAGAGAACCTCCTGCGGCGCTTCGGCGATTCTTACGCCGCCTACATGCGGCGAACGGGGCGATTCCTGCCTAGAATTGGGCGAGGCACGGCTCACGACGCCGACACATGAAGCAGATTTGCGTGTTTGCGGGATCGAGTGTGGGTTCCGAGGAGGTGTATCGCAGCGCTGCCGAAGAGCTCGGTCGCACGCTGGCCGAGCGTGGGCTGGGCCTCGTCTACGGCGGCGCTCGTGTGGGACTCATGGGCGTCGTGGCGGATACCGTCCTCGCCTCAGGCGGGGACGTGACGGGTGTGATCCCATCCGCACTGGTGGCGAAAGAGGTGGCCCACAACGGCCTGGCCGACCTGCGCGTTGTGGCGTCGATGCACGAACGGAAGGCGGTGATGGCGGAGCTCGCCGACGCTTTCATCGCGCTGCCAGGTGGTTGGGGCACGCTGGACGAGCTCTTCGAAATCCTCACGTGGGGACAGCTTGGCCTTCATCGCAAGCCGTGCGGCGTGCTCAACGTGAACGGCTACTTCGATGGCATGCTGGCCTTCGTCGAACATTCCATCGAACAGGGCTTCGTCCGGCGGGAACACGGCTCGATGATCCTGGTTTCCAGTTCTCCCGGCGCGCTGCTCGACACGTTCGCGACCTACCAAGCGCCGGTCCTCGAGAAGTGGGTCGAAGCGCGGAGCAGCTCGCCGCGATGAGGACCGCCGCCGGCCCGATGGTGACGCTCGCGTGGCAGAATACGGCCCCGGAGGTACGCATGAGCCCGGAGTCTCGACGCACGGCTGCGATCATCTTCCTGGTGCTGCCATCGGTGATGTACGGCGGCGTCAGCATTCTGATGCTGCTGATCGGTACGCCCGAGTACATGGCCAACCAGCTTCGCCAGGACCTCTGGCGGGCGGGACACGCGCACGCGGGTGTGTTTCTGATCCTGAGCCTCGTCGCGCTTCGATACGTCGACGACGCCACGCTCTCGCCGCCGGCGAAGCAGGCCGTCCGCGCGGCGCTTCCCGCGGCGGCGATTCTGATTCCGTTCGCATTCTTTTTCTCCGTGCTCGACGCCGATGCCACAACGCCCAACGCGCTGATCAACATCGCCTACCTCGGGGCCGGCCTGCTCGCGGCCGGCGTGATCACGCTCGGCGTTGGTCTGATGAGGAAGGCCGCATGACGTCCGTGGTTGAATCGATTCGGGATGAGTACCTTCGCTACAAGGCGCTCGCTGAAGCCGCGATCGATCAGCTGACGGACTCGGAGGTGTCGACGCCCGCTTCCGGCGACGGAAATTCCGTCGCCGTCATCTGCTGGCACATATCAGGGAATCTGCGTTCCCGCTTCACGGACTTCCTCACGAGCGACGGCGAGAAGCCGTGGCGAAACCGCGAGGAGGAGTTCGCGCCGCGTGCCCCCACGCGCGCCGACCTGCTTGCGACATGGCAGCAGGGGTGGGGTGCGCTCCTTCGGGCGCTCGAGGGCCTGACCGACGATCAGCTCGACGCTACGATCACCATCAGGGGCCAGCGCTTCCTCGTGCACGAGGCTCTCCATCGCTCGCTGGCCCACACCGCGTACCACGTCGGCCAGATCGTATACGCGGCAAAAGCCTTCCGCGGGCCCGCATGGAGATACTTGAGCATTCCTCCCGGTGGTTCCGACGCCGCCAACCGCGATCCGCAGTTCCAGCGGCCCGCGGATCACGTATCGAAGCTGGCGAATCGATGAGCGGCGTGACCGATCGCTGCCGCGCCTTTCGCAGGCTTCACGAGGCCGGCTGCTTCGTGATCCCCAACCCGTGGGACGCCGGCAGCGCACGCGTCCTCGCGCAGCTCGGATTTTCCGCGCTCGCCACCACGAGCTCTGCGTACGCCTGGTCGCAGGGGACGCGCGACAATCACGTGTCGATCGAACAGGCGCTGACCGGGTTCCGGTCGATCGCAGAGAGCGTCGAGGTGCCCGTCAACGGCGACTTCGAGGGAGGCTTTGCGGTCGAGCCGGAGAACGTGAGCTCCAACGTCGCTCGCGCCGTCGCGACGGGGATTGCGGGCGTGTCGATCGAAGATTCGACGGGCGATCCGTCCAGCCCGCTGTTCGACTTCACGCTTGCCGTGGAACGCATCAAGGCCGCGCGACAGGCAATCGACGCGAGCGGCACCGGCGTCTTGCTCACCGGCCGCTCGGAAGGGTTCATCGCCGGCCGCCCCGATCTTGCCGAGACCATCCGGAGGCTCGTCGCCTACGCCGACGCGGGCGCCGAGTGTTTGTACGCGCCGGGCATTCGTGAGAAAGACGCGATCCGTGCGGTGGTCGACGCGGTGTCACCCAAGCCGGTGAATTTACTGGTCGGAGGCGATTTCATTACGGTGGCTGAAGCGGCCGCTCTCGGCGTTCGGCGCATCAGTGTCGGCGGTGCACTCGCTCGCGCCGCCTGGACCGGCTTCCTCCAGGCGGCGAAGGAGATCGCCGAGCAGGGGACGTTCTCGCGGCTCGCCCGCGCGATTCCGTTTGCCGAGGTGGAGGGGCTGTTCTCCGGCAAACCGTCGGAGCGCTAGCTCCTAGGTCGCGAGAAACTCCGCGAAGAAGTCTTTCGTCGTCAGCTTTCGTTTCGTCAAGCCGTCGTCGAACGCTCCCTGACAGAACGTGTCGACCGCGTGACGGTTCTTCTCGATGCCGTGCGCGTGGTAGTCGGTGCCCATCTGCCGCGCCGCCTCTTCCACATCCGCGATCAGCCAAGGCGAGTTGTACGGAAACTGCCGCTGCGTTGCCTCGAACTGCGCTTCGGCGGCGTTGAACATGTTCACGAGTTTTCGCGCAACGCTCTGGTGCCGCTCCCATGACGGACGGCGCAGCACGATGACGTGCTGCGGCGGGTAGCAGCGCGTCTCGGCAAAGTAGCGCTGCTCGACCGCGCGAAAGTCGGGGAACAGCCGAACGATCGGCCCATCGCTCGCAGACGAAACCGCTCGGCGGGAGCGGACGCGAAGAATGCGTCGATGTCGCCGCGAAGCAGCAGGTCGCTCAGCGACGTGCCATCAGGAGCCGGCTTCACGTGTGCCGGGGCAGGCTGCGGAATCCGCACGGCTGCTGGACCGTCCACGCCGCCGACCACCCAGGAGATCTTCCGCGTATCGTGCCCGAGGTGACGGAGGAGATGGCGATACCAGACGGCGCCGCTTGCCGCCCAGTTGTAGATCCCGAGTCGCTTGGCGCCGAGCATGTGTTCGGTCAGCGTGGATCCTTTGCGGGTGTAGAGATCGCGTGCGGTGAAGTTCCGCAGCGGGAAGACTGGTATGGCAACGAACGAGCGATCGCCGGCGTCGAGGCGCATGACATGCTGCGCCATCGAGGTCTCTCCGCCATCCACGCTGTCGTCGCTCGTGGCGCGTCGGAGCATGTCGGTCCGGTCGCCTCGAATCCAGGTCAGTTCGGTGTCGGCCATCCGTACGTCGCCGGTGGCGATCGGCATGAAGCGCACGTAGTTCGCACACGTGAGAGTGACGCGGGCCGGTACCTGGGCTCGGAGTCGTTCGAGCCGGACCGGAGTCACAGCCGCTACCGCGCCAAGGAACCCGCGCCTAGAGAGGTCGTTCATGCGCACCTTCCGCAGGAGGAGATTCGAGACTCGATGAGCGTATCCTACGTCGTATGCCGTTCAAGAGTCAGGCGCAGCGCCGCAAGTTCGCGCAGCTCCTCGTGGAGGGGAAGATCTCGGACCAGACCTACGAGGAATGGAATCGCGAGACCGGCGGCCGCAAGCTGCCGGAGCGGGTCAAGCCGCAGGCGCGCGCCAAAACGAAGCGTACGAAGAAGAAGGTCCGCTAGAAAGGAGTGCTCCGTGGATTCGATGAACAACTGGGCGTTGAAGTTCATTCGATGGGGGATGGGGCTGACCGTGCTTGGCCTGATAACCGGATATTTCCCCCTTGGCCACTACCTCATGATGGGTGCCATCCCGTCGTGTCCAAGCGCGCCCGTCCACGGGCACACGATCCTACTCAGCTTCGTCGGCATGACGCAGTTCGGGCTCGTCTATCGAGCGCTGCCCGCGTGGATGACCGGCGAGCCGCCGCTGCGGCTCGTGAGGGCGCATTTCTGGCTGATCACGATCGGCGTCATCGGCGTGTGCCTGAACGGAACCGTTGGATACGAGCTGATTGGGCTCTTTCGGCCCGAGTTCTACTACGCAGGAGCCGCGGCTCCCGCGGCTCGAAACCTCTGGTTTGCGATCGACGGCGCATTCCTGACGACCTACGCCGCTGGCTGCATCGTGTTCTTGTACATCGTCGTCAACAAGACGTCGTATACAGCGGCCACTGCAACGGTGTGAAATGGACGTGAGCCGCCGGGACTTTGGACGGACGGTTGGTGCGACGATGATGGGTGCGATGGTGCAGGGGCGATCCCAGGACGACGTCTGCTACCTCGATGCGATCGAGCTGGCGGCGCGTATCCGCAAGAAGCAGATCTCGGCGCGCGACGTCATGGCGGCGCACCTCGCGCAGATCGAGCGTCTCAACCCGAAGGTAAACGCCATCATCACGCTCGTTGCAGAGCGGGCGATGGCGGACGCCGCGCGCGCCGATGAGGCGGCAGCCCGCGGCGGCCCGCTCGGACCGCTGCACGGGCTGCCGGTCGCCCACAAGGACCTCGTCGACACCGCCGGCATCCGGACGACGCGCGGGTCGCCGTTCTTCCGCGATCACGTGCCGACGCAGGACGCGTTGATCGTTACGCGCATCCGACAAGCCGGTGCGATCACGGTGGGGAAGACGAACACGCCGGAGTTCGGCGCCGGCTCGCAGACGTTCAATACGATCTTCGGCGCCACGCGCAATCCGTACGATGTGACGCGGACGTGCGGCGGAAGCAGCGGCGGCGCGGCCGTGGCGCTTGCCTGCGGCATGCTGCCGATCGCGGACGGCAGCGACACCGGTGGCTCGCTGCGCAACCCGGCTGCGTTCTGCAACGTCGTCGGCTTTCGCCCGTCGCCGGGACGCGTACCCAGTGAATTGCCGTCGTGGTCGCCGCTGTCGGTGTCGGGCCCGATGGCGCGGACGGTCGCGGATGTGGCGCTCTTCCTGAGCGCGATCGCCGGACACGATCCCAGAAGCCCCCTCTCGATTCCGGAAGACGGCAGCCGGTTCGCCGCGCCGCTCGGACGGAGCTTCAAGGGCGTGCGCGTCGCGTGGTGGCGCGGGCTGGGCGGCGTCCCGTTCGAGCCCGCGATCCGCAGCGTGGTCGACGCGAATCGCCGAGTGTTCGAGGATCTCGGCTGCGTCGTGGAGGAAGCGGAACCCGATTTCACGGGCGTCGACGAGGCGTTCGCCACGGTGCGCTACGCGTCGAATCACGCCCAGTACTCGGCGCTCGCGCGCGAGCGGCCCGAGTGGTTGAAGGACACCATCAAGTTCGAGGTCGCGCAGGCGGAGCAGCACACCGCCGCGGATGTCGGCCGCGCGGCCGCGCGGCAGCGGCGCATGTACGAACAGAGCCGCGAGCTGTTCGCGCGCTATGAGTACTTCGTCCTGCCGGTGACGCAGGTGGTGCCCTTCGACGTCACCGTGCCCTACCCGACAGAGATTGCCGGCACGCCGATGAAGAGCTACATCGATTGGATGCGATCGTGCTACTACGTGACGCTCATGGCGAATCCGGCCATCTCCGTGCCAGGCGGATTCACCGAAGGCGGGTTGCCCGTCGGCCTGCAGATCGTCGGCCGCCACCGCGACGAGTGGAGCGTGCTGCAGCTCGCGCATGCGTTCGAGCAGGCGACCAATCACGGGACACGTCGCCCACGGCTGTGAGCGCCGGCTTCACTGCGATTCGGAAATGAGCCGCCGGTAGACCTCGCGCGCGTGATCGTAGGCGGCGCGGGCGGCCTCGCGTTCCTCGGGCTTGATGAGGGGCGCCTTCTGCGTCCAGCACTGGTTCACCGCCGTGAGGCACCACTCGGCGCTTCGCCGGGAAGCGCGGATCGGCTTTCCGTCCACGACCGCGAACACCGGGTTGGTATGCGATGACCGCAGGATGCGCGCGGCGATCCAGCTGCTGCGCTCGATCGGGACATCGAACGTCACCTCGCGGACCTGACCGTCCGCGACGATATTGCGAGACGCCGCGGCGGCGCCGTTGACGATGAGCTCCAGCGGCACCTCGCGGCTCGTGCCCACGCGCGCGCGTTCGAGATCCCAGTACGGTTTCTCGTCCGGCGGCGCGCTTCGGATCGTCTCGTTCGGCAGTGGATCCAGGAAGGCGGCAACGCGCAGCGTGACTTTGATCGTCTGGCGACCGTTCAGCCTGACCTCACTGCCACCGCGGCCCACCGCCAGGCCATTCACGGTGAAATCGAGCAGGTGGCTGCGGCCGTCGGACACATAGCTGCGGCCGTCGCGTACGCTGTCGAGCCAACCGCGGTACGTCAGCCCGCGCTCTACGTGCCCGTACGTCCGGCCGAGCCCCACGCGGCTGTCGTAGATGCACGGGAAGTCGGTCTCGCCGCTGATGCGCGTCCGAAAGCCTACGTTGAGCGTGTGATACCAGATGCTCAGCTCCGACACGGCGGGAGTGTCGACGGTGGAAATGAAGTCCACCGCGTCCGGGTGCGTCACGTCGACGATGAACTCGTTGGCGCCGATGCCGTCGAAGGCGGGCATCTCGAAGCTCGGTACCGCTCGGTCCTGAACCAGGAGGCCCCAGCCCGAGTGCGCGAAGCCGACAACCGCGCCCTGAGACTTCGCCCATTTGAGGATCGGCAGATTCCACGACGGCCAGTCTTCGATGCGATGCGTCTTCGGGTAATCCTGATCTTTCAGCCCGAGCAGCACGAGATGACCCGAGTGACTCGAGGGAAAGCCGGACACCTCGAGGTCGTAGTGCATCCGCCGCTCTGCCGTGGAGAGAGGGTTGTCTTCCGCCGTGAAAAACTGCTTCTGATAGTAGTAGCAGGGCCCCCACGTCAGCACGGCGCCGATGTTGAGCGCCTCGCCGAGGATCTGGCGCATCATGTGCTCGGGCAGCACGCCTTCGGTGGGATTCTGGTAGTGCGAGCAGCCGGCCGCGTGCACGTGGTGGTCGCCCGAGTACCACCCCCACTGCGCCGGGTCGATCCAGCGCTTCAAGCCGACGACGATCTCGGCAGGTCCTTTCTCATCGACGCGAAGCTCCGATTCCTGCGTGAGGTACTCGGGGCCGCCGCCGGCGGTCACGGTGTACTGTCCCGCGGGCAGACGAACATGCTCGCTGTCGGCACGATAGATCTGTGGCTGAAAAGGAAAGTCGGGCGCGAGCCGCTTCGAGCGATTCGGGTAGATCCGCCCAAGGCGGTCTCGAATTACGAACGAGGCCACGCCGGGTTTGCCGTTCTCATCGCGCACGCGAATCGTCACCTCCCGTGCCGGCAGCGCCGTGAAGAGGATCGGAATGTCGTTGCGGTATCCAACGTCCTGCGTCCCCTGGCCGACATCGAAGGCGATCTGCGCCGACCGCTGGCCGCTGTCACGGCTGAACACTTCGAGGATCACGTACTCCACGGGCAGGCCCGAGAGGCGCCGGGGCATCGGGTGCCGGTCGTACACGGAGATGCTCGCCCAGCGATCGCGAACGTCCTGCGGCGTCACGAGCTGCTTCGGCTCCGGCGATCCGTTGGAGGTGACGTAGACGTTCCCGCTGTTCGGGCTCTGCACGCGGAGCGGCGCCGTGACCTGGCCTTCGTTGAGGACCTTTACGAGAAAGAGCCGCGTGCCGGCCTCTACGAGCTCCGGCGTCGCGGGCCCCTGCTCGACGCTGACGCGGCTCTCGGGGTTGATGCGGACGACGGCGAGGACGTATTTGTCCAGGGTGCCCTGCAGCTGCTGAACGGCCGCGGGTTCGTCCGCCGAGGCGACCGCCGCATCAATCGCCTGGCGATCGATTGAAGCGAGAGGCTGCCCGAGGTAGCCGAGTGCGGTTTCAATGCGGCGCGCCTGCTGGGCGAGCGGCTGCAGGGCCACCGCCGGCTGTGGAAGCGGACGCGACGGCTGCGCCGCGGTCAGTACGGCGCAAGAGACGACCAGCGCCGCCGCACATTTCGGGAACAGCACGAGCAATGATACAACTCTGGGCTCAAGGCTTGAGCCAGAGCATATGCATCCTCGCCGACTTTTCATTGCCAGCTGTGTCGCGCTCGTCGCGACCGCGATGACCTTTGCCATCCGCGGCGACATCATGAGCGACTTCGAGCGCGAGTTCGCCCTCAGCAAGACCGACGTCGGCTGGATTGCGGGCGCCGCGTTCTGGGGGTTCGGCCTGTCGATTCTGCTCGGCGGACCGCTCTGCGATCTGTTGGGGATGGGCCCGTTGCTGCGGATTGCGGCGGCGGGTCACATCGCCGGAACGATTGCCACAATTGCCGCGCCGAGCTTCGCGGTGCTCTTCACGGCGACACTGGTCATCGGCATCGCCAACGGCCTGGTCGAGGCGGCAATCAATCCTCTCGTCGCGACGCTGTATTCCAATGACAAAACCCACCGGCTCGTCACGCTGCACGCCTGGTTTCCCGGCGGCATCGTGATCGGCGGCGTCCTCAGCTTCGCGATGACGCAGTTCGGCGCGGACTGGCGCATGAAGATGCTGCTGCTGCTCGTGCCGTCAGCCGCGTATGCGTTCATGTTCCTCGGCCAGCGCTTCCCGCCCACGGAGCGCGAGGCCGCAGGCGTTCCGTTCGGAGACATGTTCAAGGAGATGCTGCGTCCCCTGTTCATCGTCGTCTGGATTTCGATGTGGCTCACGGCGGCGACCGAGCTCGGGCCCGGGCAGTGGATGAGCAACATCTTCAACGAGGTGATGAACAGCTCCGCGCAGGCGGGCATCCTGGTGCTCGTGTGGGTGAACGGCATCATGTATCTGATCCGCCAGTTCGGCGGGGGCGTCGCGCATCGCATCTCACCGGTGGCGTTGATCGCCATCACCGCCGTGCCGGCCGCCGCGGGGTTGTTCCTGTTCGGGATGGCCCGGACGCCGTTCGCCGCGTTCGCGGCGGCGGCGATCTTTGCCGCAGGCATCGCCTTCTGGTGGCCCACGATGCTCGGGATTACCTCCGAGCGTTTCCCTCGCGGTGGCGCGTTCCTCCTGGCTCTCATCGGAGCCACCGGGGCATTCTCCACCGCGATCGCCGGGCCCGTCATGGGCTGGATCAACGAGCGGTACGGCGCCGATCGAGTGCTCTCGATCTGGGCCGCGCTGCCGGTCTGCCTCATCGTGATCTTCACGCTCATCTACCTGCACGATCGCAAGACCGGCGGCTATCGCGTTGAACGGATATGAACCTCGACGCGCTGAGATTTCCGATCGTCCAGATCTCGCTCGACGTCACCTCGATCGACGAGGCGCTGGAGACAGCCGCTGTTGCCGTGGATGCCGGCGTCGACTGGCTCGAAGCCGGCACGCCGCTCATCCTGGCCGAAGGCACGCGGAGCGTACGCGCGCTTCGCGAGCGGTTTCCCGACCATCCGATCGTGGCCGATCTCAAGATCATGGACGGCGGCTATCTCGAAACGAAGCTGATGGCGCAGGCTGGCGCCAACCTGGTGGTGGTGATGGGGCGCGCGCACGAGGCGACGATCCGACGGGTCGTCGACGCGGGACGCGATTACGGCGTCAAGGTCATGGGCGACAATCTGGCCGCGTCCGATCGCGTCGCGTGCGCCCGGTGGATGCAGGACCTCGGCGTCGACTTCATCGTCCATCACATCGGCTACGACGAGCGCCGCATGGTGAAGGGCCTGAGCCCGATGGACGAACTGGACGAGGTGGTGCGTGCGGTGTCGATTCCCGTGCAGGCCGTTGGAGGATTGACGATCAGGCAGGCCATCGAATGTCCGTCACGCGGCGCGCCGCTCGTCGTGCTCGGGGCGCCGCTCGTGATCGCGCCAGACGATTTCCGATCCGCCGAAGGTGCGACGCTGCGTGACACGCTGGGCGAGATCTGTCGCGAGATCAAGAAGGTCCCCGCCAGGCCATGACCCAAGTTGCCGTCGTTCAGTACGCGCTGGCACCGCTTGCCGTGGAGCTGCGCGACGTGTCGGTGCCCGAGGTTGGTGAAGGCGACGTGCTGCTGCGCGTCGGCGCCGTGTCGGTGTGCGGGTCGGACGTCCATCAGGCCTACAACACGCATTCGTGGCCGGTGAACATTCCCGTCGTCCTGGGCCATGAGTTCGGCGGGACCGTGGCCAAGGTCGGCCGGGCCGTGAAGGGATTTCGCGAAGGAGACCGCGTCGTATCGGAAACGGCGGCGGAAGTCTGCGGAGAGTGCATGTTGTGCCGCACGGGCCGCTACAACCTGTGTCCGCGGCGGAAGGGATTTGGCTACGGGATTGATGGCGCGATGGCGTCGTACGTGAAGGTGCCCGGCCGCTGCCTGCACCGGATTCCCGACACGCTGCCGTTCGAGCTTGCGTGTCTGGCCGAACCGCACGCCGTTGCCTACAACGCGATGTGCGTCAATTCGACCATCCGTCCAGGCGATCTCGTCGTCGTGCTCGGACCCGGACCGATCGGCCTCCTCTGTGCGCGGATGGCGGCGCTGGCCGGCGCCGACCCGCTGATCGTCGCGGGTCGGTCCGCCGACGCGGCACGCCTCGAGACGGCGAGGCAGCTCGGCGCCACCCATGTGGTCGATGTCGAACGCGAGGATCTGCTCGAGGTCGTGCGCGCGTTCAACTCGCTCGGCGCGGATCTCGTGTGCGATGCGTCGGGTGCGAGCCGGCCGCTCGACGTTGCGCTCGCGCTGGTGCGGCCGGACGGACAGGTGACCAAGGTCGGCTGGTCGCCCGACCAGGTCGCCGTGGACCTCAACCCGCTCGTGCAAAAGAACGTGCGATTGCAGGGATCGTTCAGCCACAACTATCCCGTGTGGGAGCGGGTCATCCATCTGATCGATCGGCGGCGCACGCTCCCCGAGGCGATCGTGGGGCTGAAGGCCCCGCTCGAAGAGTGGCGCGAAGCCTTCGACGCCATGCATGAGGGGCGCGTCATCAAGTCGGTGCTGATTCCATGAGCCGACTCGATGACAAGGTGTCGGTCATCACGGGCTCGACGTCGGGGATCGGCCGCGGCATCGCCGAACATTTCGCCGGGCTCGGATCGCACATCGTGGTCCATGGTCTGAACCGCACCGACGGCCTGGAAACGGTGCGGCGCGTCGAGGCCGCCGGCCGACAGGCTGGTTACTTCGAGGGGGACCTGACGCGCGAAGACGTGTGCCGGGCGCTGATCCGGTTCGCGGTCGAGCGCTTCGGAGGGCTCGACATCCTCGTCAACAACGCCGGCAATACCGGCCGGGGCGATCTCGAGCACATCTCCGTGGCGCGGTGGGACGCGATCCTCGCCGTGAACGTGCGGGCGCCCTTCATCCTCGTGCAGGAGGCCATCCCGCACATGCGCGCGCGCGGCGGCGGCTCTGTGGTGAACATCGGATCGATCCTCGCGCACGGCGGTGAGCCGAAGCTCGGCGCCTACTCCGTGTCGAAGGGTGCGCTCATGACGTTCACGAGGAACGCGGCGCTGCTGCTGAATCGAGACCGCATTCGCGTCAACCAGATCAACGTCGGCTGGACGCTCACTGAAGGCGAGCGTCGCGTGAAGCGTGAAGAGGAGGGCAAGGGAGAGGAGTGGATCGCCGAGGCGACCGCGACCCGCCCGTTCGGCCGACTGCTCGCCCCGCTCGACATCGCCTACGCGGCCGCCTACTTCGCGTCGCACGAGAGCGAGTGCGTGACCGGCAGCGTCCTCGACCTGGAGCAGTATCCGATCGGCACGCTACCCAACTCCTGAGCGTAGACATGCCGGGCGCTCCACGGATCAGCGTCTTTCCCAAGTGCTACTTCGACCTGCTGTGTCGCGGCGAAATGGAGTACGTGTCGTGGATCCAGGACGCCGCAACGCTCGGCGGCGAGGGCGTCGAGCACTACGACGGCTTCTTTCGGAGCTTTGCGGCCGCCGACGTGGACCCGGTCGTCGCCGCGATGGCCGACACGGGTCAGGTCAGCTCGATGCTGTGCTTCTCGCCCGACTTCACGCACCCCGACGCCGCGGAGCGCGCGCGGCAGGTCGAGCGCCAGAAAACGGCGATCGATCTCGCCGTCAGGGTCGGCACTCCGTTCTGCCGCACGCTCAGCGGCCAGAACCGTCCCGGTCTGACGCGGGACGAGGGGATCGAGCGAACCGTCGACGGCCTGCGTCGCTCTCTGGACTACGCGGAGCGCCGCGGCGTCACCCTCTGCCTCGAGAACCACTACAAGGATGGCACCTGGCGATACGCCGAATTCGCGCAGCCGGAGGACATCTACCTCGAAATCCTGGACCGGGTCGATTCGCCGCATCTCGGGGTGCAGTACGACCCCTCCAACGCGCTCGTCGGCGGCTACGATCCCATTCGCTTCCTCGAGAAAGTCATCCCGCGCGTCGTGACGATGCACGCCTCGGACAGGTCCTTCGAGAACGGAGAGCTGAAGCACGGTGAGACGGGGAAGGGGCAGATCGACTACGACGCGGTGTTCCGCATTCTCTCGGCGGCGAAGTTCACGGGCTGGATCTCCGTCGAGGACGGGATGAACGGCCTCGACGAGCTACGCCGATCCGTCGAGTTTCTCGCTTCGAAGCGTTCCGAGTACTACCTCTGACTGGCAATGACATCCGACGATGTTCACTGAACCGGTGCTATCCTCCCCCGCGCGGATGAACCGCTGCCTGAAGCTGTTTCTCATCGTCTTCACGATCGTCGCATCGTTCGACTGCGCGGCGAGCGGTCCCGATCGCGAGAGCGGAATCGCTCTCAGAGCCCCGCTGTTGCCTGCCATCGGCGCTCGGCAGTCGTGGTCGTTCACCGTCAAGAGCCCAGGTCTCCACGATGTGAGCCTCGAGTTTCCCTGGCCCATCGAAGCGAAAGCCGTGTCCGATGTCATCGAACGTGCCGGTGGCACTGGCCCTGTCCCTGCCGAGTTCGACTTCTCCTGGCAGGTGCTGCAAGGTGAGAAGGAGCTGGCTGCCGGTTCAGGCGATCAGGGTGTGAAAAGTGTCAGCGACTCGTCGGACAGCGGCCTGGGCGGAAGGAATCCGAAAAGCCGGGCGCTCGTGTTCGGGAGCTTCTCCGCCGAACCTGGAGTGACCTACACCGTTCGGTGGGTGTCGCAATCCGGATTCGAGCCGTTGCTGCGCGCGCGGCCTGTCCTGCTGATCGAGCCGAATCATCCTGTGGTTCGCGGCGTCTCCGGGTTCACTGACCGAGGACAGACGGTGAGCGCTCAGTTCGTGTACCGACGCCGCGCCGTTTCCGAGCGCGCATGCCTCGACGATCGTCGAGAGCAAGGAGGGGCTCGTCACGGCGTGGTTCGGCGGCACGCGCGAGGGCGCACCCGATGTCGGCATCTGGGTGTCGCGGCAGGCCGCAGGAAAGTGGACTCCGCCAACGGAGGTCGCCACCGGCGTCCAACCCGACGGCACTCGCCATCCTTGCTGGAATCCGGTGCTGTTCGACGTCCCCGGCAAGGGCCTGATGCTGTTCTACAAGGTGGGGCCCACCCCTCGGAGCTGGTGGGGAATGGTCCGCACGTCGCACGATTCAGGCCGCACGTGGAGCGCGGCGCGGCGGCTGCCCGATGGCGTGCTCGGACCGATCAAGAACAAGCCGGTCCGGCTGGCGGACGGAACGCTGGTCAGTCCCAGCAGCACGGAGTCACCCGAGCGCCCAAGCCAGTGGCGCGTGCACTTCGAGGTCTCGCGCGACGCCGGTGAGACCTGGACGATTGTGCGTCCTCCGGAGGCACGCGATGCGCCGCGCATCGACGCCATCCAGCCGAGCCTCCTGATGCATGCCGGTGGGCGGATGCAGGCGGTTGGACGCACGCGATCCGGACGCGTCTTCGAAAGCTGGTCGTCCGACGAGGGGAGCACCTGGACGCCGCTCGGGTTGACGAACCTGCCGAATCCGAACGCCGGCACCGACGCGGTCACGCTGCGCGATGGCCGTCACCTCATCGTCTACAACCACACGACGGAAGGCCGGTCACCCCTCAACGTGGCGATCTCGCGCGACGGCAAGTCGTGGGATCCATGGCTCGTTCTCGAGAGTGAGCCGGGCGAATACTCGTACCCGGCCGTCATTCAGACCGCCGACGGCCGCGTGCACGCGACGTACACCTGGAAGCGCGAGCGAATCAAGCACGTCGTCATCGATCTCGCGCAACCGGAAGGCCGCGGCAGGCGCTGGACGCCGGAGCGTGCGGCGGCATGGCAGAAGGAAAAGGGCTGGCTCGTCGGCGCGAACTTCATCCCGAGCACCGCGATCAATCAGCTCGAGATGTGGCAGGCGGAGACGTTCGATGCGCCGACGATCGAACGCGAGCTCGGATGGGCGGCGGGGCTCGGCTTCAACAGCATGCGGGTGTTTCTCCACGATCTTCCCTGGAAGCAGGACTCCGCCGCGTTCATCCGCCGCATCGAGCAGTTCCTCGAGATCGCCGATCGCCATCGCATCGGGGTGATGTTCGGTACTGTTCGATGGCGTGTGGGACCCCAACCCCAAGCTCGGGCTGCAACGGGCGCCGAAGCCGCACGTGCACAATTCCGGCTGGGTGCAGTCACCCGGCGCCGAGATTCTTCGCGATCCGGCACGGCACGACGAGCTGCGGCCGTTCGTTCAGGAAGTGCTGAAACGATTTGCGACCGATCGTCGCGTCCACGCCTGGGACCTGTTCAACGAGCCTGACAACCTGAACTCCGACGCGTATCGGGGCCAGGAGATCCCGAACAAGGCAGACATGTCGCTGGCTCTCACTCGAAAAGTCTTTGCCTGGGCCCGGGAAATCAACCCGGACCAGCCGCTGACCGTGGGGCCGTGGCGCGGCGAAGACTTCACCGAGGCGGGACCGAAGACACCGGCTGGTCGCCTCGCGCTCGACGAATCGGACGTGATCTCGTTTCACGCCTACACCGATGCGGTGGGCCTGGCGAAGCGCATCGCGGCGCTGCGACGTTACGGCCGGCCTTTGCTGTGCACCGAGTACCTCGCCCGCGAATTCGGCAGCACCATTCCTGCGGTGCTGCCGGTCTTCCGGGCGGCTGACGTGGGCGCGTATACCTGGGGTCTCGTGGCCGGGAAGACTCAGACGATTTACCCGTGGAGCTCCTGGACGAAGCCGTTCACGGCGGAACCGCCGGTGTGGCATCACGACCTGTTTCGACCGGACGGAAGCGCATTCGACGATCGGGAGCTGAAAATCATCCGATCGCTGACCGGGAGGAACTAGCGCGCGGCTTGCACTCGGGAGTAAGCCTGCATATCCTCCGCTGTGCGAATTGGTCGCACGACACGGAGGATCACAGTGAAACACCTGCTTTTGGCCGCAGTGGTCTGCGCCGGGCTGGCTTTTGCCGCACTCGCGGCGCAGTCGCAGACTGCGCAGACTCCACAGACGCCGACCGGGCAGCCCCAGCCAACCGCTGACCCATACGCCAACATGGCCAAGGCCGGCGAAATGCAGTTCCCTCTTGCCGCGAAGGCAGGCACGGACAGCAACGCGCGGATGACGCCGCTTGCCGGCGCCGTGAATCAGGGACCCTTCGATCCCGCGAAGTGGCAGTATGGCCCGAACTTCAATCCCGCCGGCGGATCCAAGGTCTGGAACCCGGTGAAGCTCAAGATGATGCAGGGCGGCAAGGTGACGGGGGGCACGGTGTTCGCTGCGACGGATCCCTCGACGTACTGCGCGATGGCCAACGCCGGCTACGACTTCATCTGGACCGAGATGCAGCACAACGAGCGCGACTGGCAGCAGGCGGCGCGGATGTGGCGCACGTGTCCCGACGCGAAGGCCGTTCCCGGCGCGCGCGTCGCGTTCGGCGACGAGCGCGAGATTCAGCACGCCACCGATGCCGGCGCGCTCGTGATTGTGGTGCCAACCGTCGACACGGTACAGGAAGCGATTACGGCGCGCGACTGGACCTATTTCCCGCCGCTTGGGAAGCGCAGCCAGGGCGGCGGTCAGGCGTTCGACGCCAGCATGTGGGGCGGCGTCCCGGGAGGCTACCGCAACACGATCAACGACAACATCGTCCTGATCCTGATGATTGAAACGCTCGAAGGGCTGAAGAACGCCGACGAGATCGCCAAGGTGCCGGGCGTGACCGCCGTCTTCGCCGCAAGCGGCGACCTTGGCAACTTCACCGGCTACAAGCAGGGCACGCCCGACTACGAGCGCGCGATCAACATCGTTCATGACGCCGCCATCAAGGCGAAGGTGCGGCTCTGCGGGCCGCTTGCATGGCGCGATCGTCCGGACTTCACGTGCTTCCAGGCGGGCAGCGAAACGGCCGCCATCGCCCGCGGCGTCGCCGCGGAGCTGGGCCCGCTCGCCAACACGCAGCCGAAGCCGGAGGTGGGGCCCTTCTCGACCACACGACACTAATCGGAGATTCACAGTGCAAGACGTTCGCTACGCGCTCCGCACGTACGCGAAAACGCCCGTCTTCACAGGCATCGCGGTGCTGGTGCTCGCCATCGGCATCGGGGCCAACAGCGCGATGCTCACCATCGCGAACGCGCTGTTGTTCAAACCGCTCTCGGGACAGGCCGGGGAGCTGGTCGGGCTTTACAGCCGCGATCGCACCCGGCCGGACGATTACCGCGCCTTCTCGTATCCCAACTACGCGGATATCCGTGGCGCAACCGCCGACATCTTCGACGGACTGCTCGCTCATACCTTTGCCATGGCCGGCTTCCCGGCGGGCGACACCACGCGCGGGGCGTTCGTCGCGGTGGTGTCGTCGAATTACTTCGACGCGATGGGAGTGCGGCTCGCCGCCGGCCGTTCGTTCACCCCCGAGGAGGAACGGCCCGCCGCGAACCTTCCGGTCGTCGTCGCCAGCTACGACCGGTGGCGGGAGGCGGGCTTCGACCCGGCGTATCTCGGTCGGCGAATCCGGATCAACGCCATCGACTTCACCGTCGTGGGCATTGCTCCTCGAGGGTTCACGGGGACGATGGCGCTCGTCGTGCCGGAGATCTGGCTGCCGCTCGGCATGTTCGATGTCGTCGTCAACGACATGTTCAAGAACAGCGGGACGGGTCTCCGCGACCGCGGCAATCATGCGCTGATCGTCGCCGGCCGCCTGAAGCCGGGCGTTGCCGGCAAGGCGGCGGCCGATCGGCTCGACGCCTTGTCGCGACAGCTCGAACAGGCGTACCCCGGCGAGAACAGGAACCAGGCGTTGTTGACGCATCCGCTCTCGCGAGTTTCGACGAGCACCGACCCGCAAACCGATACAGGACCCGCGGTAGCCTCGGCGCTGCTCATGACGCTCTCCGGCGTGGTGCTCGTCATCGCGTGTCTGAACATCGCCAACATGCTGCTCGCCCGCGGCGCCGCGCGGCGCACCGAGATCGCGATTCGTCTCGCCATCGGCGGCGCGCGCCGCCGTGTCGTCCGGCAGCTGCTCACGGAAGGGTTCCTGCTGGCATTGGCCGGATCGGCCGCCGGCCTGCTGATCGCCTTCTGGGCGACGCGTCTGCTCTTCGGCTCGCTGACGAGGGTCCTGCCTTTCACTCTCACGCTCGACGCGAAACCTGACGCCAACGTCGTTCTGGCAACGACCGTCATTGCCGCGCTCGGGACCGTGCTCTTCGGTGTCGGCCCGGCACTGCGGCTCTCGCACGTCGATCTCGTCGGCGATCTCAAGAAAGACGCGACCTCGCGTCGCGCGTCTCACCTGCCGTCGGCGTTCGGCGCACGAAACATGCTCGTCGTCGGTCAGATCGCTCTGTCGCTCGCGCTGCTGTGCACGGGCGGCCTCTTCGCGCGCGGCGCGCTCAAAGCCGCCGCGGCCGATCCCGGCTTTCGCTACGACCGCCTGCTGCTCGTGAGCCTCGATCCCAGCCTCGCCGCGTACGAGGAAACACGCGGCCGTGCTATCTACCGTGCTGTCCTCGAGAGAATCCGCGCGCTGGCAGGCGTGGATGCCGCCGGCTTTGCTTCCACGGTGCCGTTCGGCGACTTCTATGAAGGACTGCCGGTTGAAGCCGTCGGCGCCTCAGCGACGCAGGACGGACGACCATCGCCGACCTACCGGATCGCCGGCGCCGACTACTTTCGTGCGCTCGGCGTCCGTATGGTCCGCGGACGGGAGTTCACATCCGGCGAAGAGGAATCGCCGCTGGCGCCGCGCACGGCGATTGTCGACGAGTTGCTGGCGCGCCAACTATTCCCGAATCAGGATCCGCTGGGCCAGATGATCCGTATCGCACGGCGCGGGCAGGAGCAGCGCGGCACCGGCTCCGGGAATGACGGTGAAGCGATGCAGATCGTCGGCATCGCGCCGCCCATTCGGGAAACGGTGATCGATCGCGAACCGCGTGCCGCACCTGTATGTTCCCTCGGGCCGCCACTATCGCGCGAACATGCACGTCCACGTACGCGTGTCCCAATCGGGCGCGGCCCAGCAGGACGTGCTTGCCGCGATCCGGCGCGAGCTCCGCGACATCGACGATCGGCTGCCGGTGCTCGATCTGCTGCCCATGGCGACGATTCCACGATCGCAGCATCGTCTTGTGGGGCGTTCGAGCCGGCGGCAACCTGGTGATTTCGCTAGGTGCCATGGCGCTGCTGCTGGCCGTCGTCGGCGTGTACGGCGTCAAGTCGTACGTTGTCGCGCAGCGCACGCGCGAGATCGGGATCCGCATGGCGCTCGGCGCGCGGCCCGGGGATGTCTTGTGGCTCGTGCTTCGCGAGGGACTCGTCTTGATTGCCATTGGGGTCGCGATCGGCCTACCTCTTGCCGCACTGATCGGCTGGGCCTCGAGCCGGCTGCTCTACGAGGTCAGCCCGATCGATCCGATTGTCTTCGTGCTCGGTCCGTTGACGCTCGCCCTCGCCGCTGTCATCGCCGCCTGGCTTCCCGCTCGTCGCGCGACTCGCGTCACTCCGGTGACGGCGCTCCGCTCGGAGTAGGAGTTCGAGAAAAGTCCTCAATCACAGGGAGATCAGGGAGATCGGGAGAATCTCTTTTCAATCACAGGGAGATGGGGGAGAACGGGGAGAACGACTTTCAATCACAGGGAGATCAGGGAGATCGAGAGAATCTCTTTTCAATCACAGGGAGATCAGGGAGGTCAGGGAGCGTCTCTTCGAAATCTCGAGAGTGTCAGAAATTTCGTGTGTGGGGCATAGCATGAGGAGTATCTATGCGCCGCAAACGGAAAAGCCTGACCCCTGACGCGCCTTTGGCGCCGGTCCCGTCCGAGATTCTCGACCAGTTCGTGCGCCAAGGTCCGATCTCCCACGAGGAGCTCGACGCCGCGGTTCGGCGGTTCAAGAAGGCCATTATCGAGCGAGCGTTGGGCGGCGAGCTGACCCATCATCTCGGCTATCCGCCGGGCGGCACCAAGCCCGAGGAGACCACCAATCATCGCAATGGGACGGGCGGCAAGACGGTCCTGACCGATGACGGCCCGCTCGCGATCGAGGTGCCGCGCGACCGCGAGGGCACCTTCGAGCCGCGCTTCATCGCGAAGCACGAGCGCCGGTTCACCGGCTTCGACGACAAGATCCTGGCGCTCTACGCCCGCGGGATGACGGTGCGGGAGATCCAAGGCTTCCTCGCGGAGATGTATGCCATCGAGGTCTCGCCGGATCTGATCAGGACCGGTCACTGACGCGGTCGTCGCGGAGGTCACGGCGTGGCAAAGCCGGCCGCTCGAGCCGCTGTATCCGGTCGTATTCTTCGATGCGCTGCGCGTCAAGATTCGCGATGAGGCGACCGTCCGTGAGCAAAGCGGTCTACCTCGCGCTGGCCGTCCTTCCCGATGGCAGCCGCGACATCCTCGGCATCTGGATCGAGCAGACCGAAGGCGCGAAATTCTGGATGAAAGTCTTCACGGACCTGAAGACCCGCGGCTGTGCGGACATCCTCATCGCGGTGACCGATGGGCTCAAAGGCATGAGCGAGGCGCTCGCGGCCGTCTTCCCCGCGACGACACTGCAGACGTGCATCGTCCACCTCCTGCGCCATAGTCTCGACTTTGCGAATTGGCGCGAGCGGAAGCCTTTGGCCGTCGCCGTGCGGCCGATTTACACGGCGGCGAGTGCCGAGGCCGCCGCGGCGGCGCTGGATGCGTTCGAGACTGGCCCGTGGGGGCTGCGATTTCCGACGGTGGTCGCGTCGTGGCGACGGGCGTGGACCCATGTGATTCCGTTCTTCGCCTTTCCGCCCGACGTGCGACGCGTCATCTACACGACCAACGCGCTCGAGAGCGTCCACGCGCGGCTGCGCAAGATCATCAAGACTCGCGGGCACTTCCCGACCGATGACGCTGCCACGAAGCTCCTCTGGCTGGCTCTCCGGAATATCACGGCCCAGTGGGGCCGCAGGGCTAATCACTGGAATGCTGCGATGAATCAATTTGCGATCCTCTATGGGATCGATTTACGACGCGCGTAGAATGAATGGGTGCATGGACGCTGCCGTCCCTATGGACGCCAAGAACGCGCCCACAGGGACTTGGAAAACCGCAGAAAACGCGGTTTCCCACAGCGCCCACACGCACCGCTGTCATCTTGGAAGGAAGATCAGAAGACCCTCGCACACGGAATTCCTGACACTGCCGAAATCTCAGGCCGCCTCATCTCTCCCTGACCTCCCCGATCTCCCTGTGATTCAGAAAGTAAAGGCCCTCCCTGATCTCCCGATCTCCCTGTGATTAAGAAAATAGAGCCTCCCTGATCTCCCCGATCTCCCTGTGATTAGAATCGTGAAGTGCGTCTCCCCGATCTCCCCGACCTCCCTGTGGACCTGCTCGTCTTCGGCCCGCATCCTGACGACATCGAAATCGGTCTTGGTGGCACCGTTGCCCGGCACGTGTCGCTCGGCTTCCGTGTCGGGCTGTGCGACCTTACCGCGGGTGAGATGGGCAGCAACGGCACCGTGGAAGAGCGGCTCGCCGAAGCCGAAGCGGCGCGTGCAGTGCTCGGTGCGCTCTGGCGAGTGAACCTCCGGTGGCCGGATCGTGCGATCGGCTCGAGTCCCGACCATGTGCGGTCCGCGGCGGCGCTGATCCGCCGCGCCAGGCCGCGGGCCGTGGCGCTGCCGTATTGGTCCGACAGGCACCCCGATCATGGAGCCGCCAGCCATGCGCTCACCGACGCCGTGTTCAACAGCGGCTTGCGCCGGTACGACGCCGATGGCGAACCGTGGAAGCCGGAGTGGACGTCCTACTACTTCATCAACGACGCCGCGGTCCCGTCCTTCGTCATCGACGTGTCTGCTCACTACGACGTGAAACGCAGGGCGCTTGCCTGCTACGTCAGCCAGTTCCGGCCCTCGACGGGAGACGCCGTGCAGACGCGGCTCACCTCCCCGCGCTTTCAGCAGCTCGTTGAAAGCCGCGACGCGCAGTTTGGCGCCCTCGCCGGCGTCGCCTACGCCGAGGGCCTGCTCGTGAAGGATCCGGTGGTCAGACCCCATCTGCTGAAAGACTGGGATGCAGCTCCTGCTCGGGGCGGGCCGTGAACATCGGCATCGTCTGTTACGCATCCGTGGGAGGCAGCGGCGTGATGGCCACCGAGCTCGCCAAGTCGCTCGCCTCGAGGGGCCACGACGTACATTTGATCAGCACGGATCCCCCCTTCCGGCTTGGCGAGTTCCATCCCCGGCTGCGTTTCCATCAGGTCGATACGCCGACGTATCCGTTGTTCCGGGAGCCCCAGTACATCCTGTCGCTCGCGAACAAGGTGGTCCAGGTCGCGCGCGAGTTCGATCTCGACCTCGTCCATGCGCACTACGCCGTGCCTCACGCCACCGCCGCGTTTCTCGCGCGTGAAGTTCTGCGCTCGCGCGGTGAATCACGCGTCCCGAAGGTGGTGACGACCCTGCATGGAACGGACATCACGCTGATCGGGAACGATCCGTCCTACTCGCAGATCGTCTCGTTCTCGATCGAGGCGTCCGATGCCGTGACCGCGGTGTCCGAGAGTCTTCGCCGCGCCACGCGCAACGAGCTCGGGATCGAGCGCGAGCTCGCGGTCATCCCGAACTTCCTGGACTGCGCCGTGCATCGCCGGCTGCCCACCGAGGATCTGCGCCGCCGCTTCGACGCGGGGGACGAAGGCACGCGGATCGTGATCCACGTGTCGAACTTCCGTCCGGTGAAGCGCGTAACTGAGGTTGTTCGGATCTTCGACCGCATTCAGCAGCGGGTTCCGTCACGGCTGCTGCTCGTCGGCGACGGTCCGGAGTTGAGCGCGGCGCACCGCACGGCGCACGAGCTCGGAATTGCGGCGCTCGTCCATTCCGCCGGCGCGCAGCAGGACGTGCTGCCGCTGCTCTCGATCGCCGATGTGTTCCTGCTGCCTTCCGCGCAGGAGAGCTTCGGGCTTGCCGCGCTCGAGGCGATGGCGTGCGAGGTGCCGGTGGTCGCATCGAACGTCGGCGGTCTGCCGGAGGTGATCGAGCACGGCGTCAGCGGGTTTCTGCACCCTCCTGACGACCTTGACGGCATGGCCGCCAGCGCGATCGCGGTGCTGACCGACGCGGATCGGCATCGCGCGATTGCCGAGGCCGCGTGCCGCCGCGTTCACGAGCACTTCTGCGAGGAGCGGGTCGTGCCGATGTACGTGTCGCTCTACCGCGATGTTCTCGCACGCGCGGCATCCTGAGCGGCGCGTCAACGCGCTGGCTGCTGTCTTGCTTCCCACAATCACTCTCGTTCAGAGGGAGGTTCGTTGATGCGTTTTCGTACGCTGGCGAGTGGAATGTTCATAGTGCTCTGCGCAGCCGAGGCGTCGGCACAGACATGCCTCGGAATGCCGTCATTCAGCGACGGGCAGTACCAGGTCTCTCTGGGTGCCGCGTTCAGCGAAGGAGCTCAGGGTTTCGGCGGCGGCGGCGCGATCGGCACCGATGACCTCTTCGTCGGCGCGTCATTGACCAGGACCGACGTGGATGGTGCCGATTCGAGCGCCACCTCGTTTGCGGTGAATTTCGGCTCGAGCTTCACGGTGAACGAACGCGAAAGCATCCAGGCGTGCCCTGTGGCGTCGGTGATCCTCACCGGAGGTCCCGACGTCGCCGGAGTCGACGTGAGCGGCGTCGGCCTGCGTGCCGGCGGCCGGCTTGGCATGATCGCCTACGAATCGGGAGACTTGCAGCTCGTGCCCACGTTCGGCGTGGACATCGCCTACGACCGGATCAACGGCGACGTCGGCCCCGTGGAGACGACGCTGGCGCGCGAGACCTATGTGATCGTGCGGGTCGGGGCGGGGTTCATCCTGAACAAGCACGTCGGCATCGTCCCGGTGCTCAGCGTGCCCCTCGGGCTCGACGGCGCCGACGCGGAGTTCTCGTTCGTCGTCGCGTACAACTTTGGAAACCGCTAAAGAGCGGGTTCCAGGTTCCGGTTCCCGGTTCTTGTTCGTCGTTCGCCCCGGATTCGCTGTTCCCGGTTCAGAACGATGAACGATGAACGAGCGACCCTCTCGGATCTTTTTCTCTTGCGCGCGCACACCTGCCTGGCGAGGATCGCGCGCATGAACCCGAAGATGTCGCAGGTCCACGGCATATTGCGCGATCTCACGGCGGCGTTCCGCGCCTTCCTGCGCGGGACGCGTCCTCTCGTGCAGGCCAGCCGGGCCGACGAGTTGTTGACGTACGTATTCGGCTGCTTCCTGGTGATGTTCCCCATCGCCGCCGTGGGCCAGTTTCTCAATTGGGCGATGGCCCGGCAGAGCCTCTGGATTGCATTGGGAGCGGCCGCGTTGACCGCCGTGGCGATGCTGATTGCGGCCGCCCTCATGGCCAACGAGCAGTTTCTCAAAGACGCGCACGTCAAGGGACACGTTCAGTGGCCGAGCCTGTTCTCGATTGGGCTCGCGTGGCTGGCCGTGGTCGTCTTCGGCGGGTTGTCATGCGGGTTCGAGCGGCTGGGGATCGCGAAGATCGCCCCGAGCGTCCCGTTCACCGACGGTTGCGCGACGAGGTACGCCGACATGTACCTCTGGCATCTGTTCGACTCGATCCCCGGCATCCGGTTCACCGAGACCGTCCGGTGGACGCAGCGCTACACGTTCTCCGATGCGCTCTCCGGTTGGCTTCTCGTGTCGTTCAAGGTGCTGGTCATCGTGTCGGTGATCCGGTCGTTCGTCGCGTCCGGACGGATCCGTCGCGAGGCGAAGAGCGCGCGGTCCGGCAGCACAGCCAGTGGCAGCGACGTCGGCGAACCGCAGATCGTCTGATGCCGCTTCATTCTCCGTGCACGGATGGAACACGGTGCGACTCGATGGAGCACGGTGCGCATGCGGCGCCGCGCGAGGTTTGCTACGGTGGGCGATCGATGGAAATCGATCGGCTGCTCCGCTTCGCGATCAGCGAGCGGCGCCTCGTCACGTTCACGCTGCACGGCCTGCCGCGACGGGCGGAACCGCACGATTACGGCATCATCGATGGCGTCGCGAAGCTCTTTTTCTACCAGGTCGGCGGGCGCAGCCGATCCGGCCAGCCGATCGGATGGCGCTGGGCGACCGTGAGCGATATGGCCGACGCGACGATTCTCCAGGCGACATTCCGCGGCACGCGTCCCGCCCCCTCCGGCCGTCACGTGAAGTGGGACGTGCTCCTCGCCACCGTGTCGCCGCGCGCATCGTAACGGCATCGCCCGCTATAATTCGCGGGCGATGCGCCCGCACCGAACGAGACGGTTGATAGCCCTTTTGGCGGCCCTCGTGTGCGCCGCCTGCTCGCCCACGACGTCCGGCGGGAAGTATCCGAGCCAGCCGATCGAGCTGGTCGTGCCGTTTCAGGCCGGCGGCGGGTCGGATACGCTCGCGCGGACGATTCAGACCGTCATCGCGGAGGAACGGCTCGTCCCCGTTCCAATCAACGTCGTCAATCGAACCGGCGGCGCCGGCGCGATCGGGCTGGCCTACGTGGCCGCGAAGAAAGGCGACGCCCACACGTTGATGACGACGATCGACACGGCGCTCGCCGTGCCGCTGCAGCCCGCGTACTCCGGCCCGAGCTATCGGGATCTCAGCATCGTTGCCGTCCTCGCCCTCGACGACATGCTGGTGGTGGTCCCCGCGAAGTCGGCATTCCGGACGATCGACGACCTCATCGCGCACGCGAAGGCACACCCTGGAAAGGTGACGCTCGCGACGAACGCGGCGGGCGGGGAGGATCATATTTTCGGCGGGATGATCGAGCGGGCCACGGGGGCGAAGTTCACCTACGTGCACACGCGCGGCGGCGCCGAGGCGATGCAGAACGTGATGGGCGGACACGTCGATGTAGCGGTGCCGAATCCGAGCGAAACGCTCGGCCAGGTGCAAGGAGGCCTCGTTCGCGTGCTGGCCGTAGGTTCCGCCGAGCGGATGAGGGTGTTTCCGGATGTCCCGACGCTGAAGGAGCGCGGCATCGACGTGGAGTACCGCATGTTCCGCGGCATCGCCATGCCGGGCGGCGTTCCCGCCGACGTCGTCTGGTACTGGAGTGATGTGCTCCAGAAGGTGATGAAGTCCGATCGCTGGAAGCGCGATTACATCGCCAAGCTCGAGCTCACGCCGCACTTCCGCACGCCGGCCGAATCGCTCACGTTCATGGCCTCGATCGAGCAGATGTACCGCTCGACCCTCAAGGATTTGCACGTCATCAACTGATGCCATCCTTCGCCAAAACGACAGCGCAGGCTGACCGCGTGTCTGCCGCGCTGCTCTTTCTGTTCAGCGTCTTCGTCATCTTCGAGGCGCGCACGCTGCCGTACTGGACGGCGAACGCTCCGGGGCCGGGCTTCGTGCCGCTCTGGCTTGGTGTGCTGCTCGCGTGTGCATCGGTCGGGATGTTTGCCAACACGCTCGCCGTGCAGCCGTCCGACGACAAACCCTGGTTGCCCGACCGGGCGACGACATTCCGCGTCGCCGTGGTCGTGGCCTTCACGGCCGCCGCCGCAGCGCTCGCTCTGGTGGTGGGGCTCGTCGCTGCCAGCAGCGTCTTCATGGGGGTGACGCTCGCATACCTGCGTCCCGGCCACGTTCGCGCCAACCTGGCTGCGGTGCTCCTCACGCCGATCGTCATCTGGCTTCTCTTCGTCCGCTGGCTCGGCGTGCCGCTGCCCGCCGGACCGTTCGGGTTCTGACGTGGACGTCTGGGGCAACCTGTGGATGGGATTCTCCGTCGCGTTGACGCCGGCGAATCTCGCCCTCGCGCTCGCCGGCGCCTTCCTCGGCACGATGATCGGCGCGCTGCCGGGCATCGGATCGACATCCGGTGTGGCGCTCCTCCTGCCGCTCACGTTCGGCATGGATCCGACGAGCGCGATGATCATGCTGGCGGGCATCTACTACGGGTCGATGTACGGCGGCACGATCACCTCGGTCCTGATCAACACGCCGGGTGAGTCGGCGACGATTGTCACCACCCTCGACGGATACCAGATGGCGCGGCAGGGCAGGGCCGGCGCCGCGCTCGGTATCGCCACCATCGGCTCGTTCATCGCCGGCACCGCCGGAACCTTCGCGCTGATGCTGACGGCGCCGGCTCTCGCGCGCGCGGCGCTCAGCTTCGGCCCGCCCGAATACTTCGCCCTCACGCTCCTCGGCCTGACGATGCTCACCAGCCTCGGGGGCGGGCCGCAGCTCAAGGCTGGCATCTCCACGCTCGTCGGCCTGATCCTCGGCACCGTCGGCGTCGACGTGATCACGGGCAATCCGCGGTTCACGTTCGGCACCGTCGACCTGCTCAGCGGCATCGACTTCCTGCCCGTATCGATTGCCGTGTTCGGCTTCAGCGAGATCCTCGCCGGCGCGGACGAGGCCGACGAGGCGCGCCGCGCGCGGGTGCACGTCGGCCTGCGCGACGTGTTCCCGACGCGCGCCGACCTGCGGGCGTCGCGGTGGCCCATCGTGCGAGGCACGATCATCGGATTCCTGACGGGCACGCTGCCGGGAGCCGGCGCAACGCTCGCGTCGTTTGCCGCCTACTTCGTCGAGAAGCGGCTGTCACGCACGCCGGAGCGATTTGGCAAAGGCGCGATCGAAGGCGTCGCGGCGCCCGAGGCGGCGAACAACGCCGCATCGGCCGGCTCGATGGTGCCGCTGCTGACGCTCGGCCTGCCCGGCGGCACCACGACCGCCGTGCTCGTCGGCGCCTTTATCATGTGGGGCCTTCGACCCGGCCCGATGCTCTTCGAGCAGAATCCGCAGTTCGTCTGGGGCCTCATCGCCAGCATGTACGTCGGCAACGTGATGCTCGGCCTGATCAACATCTTCCTGATCCCGTTCTTCGTGCGCCTACTCCGCGTGCCCTACGAGCTCCTGGTGCCGATCATCCTGACGCTCTGCATGATCGGCGCGTTTGCCGCGAACAACCGGATGTGGGACGTCGGCCTGCTGATCGTCTTCGGCGTCATCGGCTATGTGATGAAGAGGCTCGATTACTCGCCCGCCGCGTTCGTCACCGCCCTCGTGCTCGGCCCGCTGGCGGAGAACGCGCTGCGGCAGTCGCTTCAGATCTCAGAAGGTAATTTTTCCATCTTTTTGACACGCCCGATTTCGGCTGCGCTGATGGCGCTCGCGCTGGTAACGCTTCTGCTGCCGCTCGCAAAACGGCTGCGGTAGAATCGCCTGGCTCCATGCCAGCTCAGACTCGGTGCATCCACTGTCAGACCATCGGCTTCGTCCGTCGGGAGCACGTGATCGTCGGTGGGACCGCCTCCATCGATTACTACTGCGGCCACTGTGAGCGTGCGTGGAGCGTAGCCGAGAGCGCCGCCGCCCGCGTCCAGCGTCGGCCAAGGCCCAAGCCACACGCCAAGCCTGATCGGTCGCGGTCGTGACCGTTGTTCGTTGTCCGTTGCCCGTGGTCCGTCAGATCACTTGAATTTCGTTGGTCGTTACTCGTTGTTCGTGTCCTCTCGTCATTGCCGTGGTTCGTCGAACAAAGGAAAAGACAAGTGATTTGACGGACCACGGACTACGGACAACGAACAACGAGAGAGACCCTACCCCGGGGGCCTGACCGACATCTTGCGCTTGATGTGTTCGAAGGGCGGCATTTTCATTTCTTCTGTCTTGTAATCGGGCGGCACCTGGAAGAGCGTCGGGTCGGGCTCCGCGCGCACGATGTTCGTGAGGCGGTACGTCGTATCTCCGAACCGCGGATCCGACCGGCGCGAATAGACGACCACGCGGAGCTCCGGCGAATACCACCGCTCGCTGGTGATCTCAATCGCGCGGACGTTTCCGATCGCGCCGGCCGGGATCGTCGTCGTCGTCCTGCTGCCTTCGGCGGCGACTCCTTCGATCTCTTTCGAACCCAGTTTCTCGGTGCGCACGTCCTGCGCGGGCGGTCCTTCCACGCGACGCTCGAACATGATCGCGGCTCCAGCGCCCGCTCCTGGCGGCGGAGGCGGAGGCGGAGGAAGACCACCCGGCGCGCGGAGATGCCCGGGCGGTCGAGGATCGGCAGCGCATCGCCGACTTGCGCGTCGAGTCGAGCGAGTAGTGCACGCCGGCAATCGGGTCGCTGATGGTGACGATCCGGACATCGCCGTCGGGCAGCACGGGCCGATCGCGGCGAGCTGCTGCTCGCGGCGAACGCGGCCGCGGCCGTCGCGCGCCACGCTGCTCGTGGTGCGGCGCTCGATTCGGTTGCCGTCCGCGAACTCCTGTGTGACCTCGGTGACGATCTCCGCGGAGTACGGCGCCTGCTCGACAGGATCTCCCATTTCGAACGGTTCGACCGCGACCAGTCCAAACGGCTGCTCCCACATGACCGCCGGCGGTACGGGCGCCGCCTGCATCGAGCCGAACATCAGCACGTCTGCCGGCTCCTGGGCGGACGTCGTCGCCCCCAGGACCGCGGCGATCATGGCGATCGCCTTGAGCGTATCGTTGTTCATGAGCGTCACTCCTACGGGTCCGACCCGGTCACGGGCATGGCGCGTCGGATCGTCCGCGCGATCCCATCTTCGCCGACGAGTACCTCGAGATCGACCGATCCGCCCGCTTCGGGATCGGCGATCGGAATGCCAAGGTGAGCGAGCGTGCTGCGCGGCACGCGGACACGAACGACGCTGATTGCGCTCGCGTCGAGAACCGGATCTGCAACGAGCACGATGCCGCTCTGGACACGAGCAGCGCGCGCGGCGGGCCTCACGCGCGGTCCGCGGCGCGGCCGGGTGGGCGGCTTCACCATCGGCTCCTCCGCATCGTGCCGGGTCCCATTCGCGGCCGAGGGCGATCGTTCCACTGCCGTGATTGGCGGCGCGTGGGTAGGGATGGCATCGGGACGGCCACCGGACAGGAATAGACCGGCAACCAATACACCGGCCGCAGCAGCTCCTGCCGCCAGCGGGATCCACCAGGGACGCTCGCCTGACCTGCGGGCGTCGGACCGATGTCATCGTGGCGTCCCACGCCTGCATCACGGCCCGATGCACATGCGGCGGCACCCGCGGGTCGCGATCGTCGGCTGCCAGATTGCGAAGCACCCGCTCGACGTCGGCTGTTGCGGAGTCGCGCGTCTCTTCTCTCATGCGAGGCACCTCGCGACCGAGCCGGGGACGTGGCGCCGGCTGCTCGATTCGCGCGAGTGAAACCGCTGCGCGAGCAGACTCCGCGCGCGATGCAGCCGCGACCGGACTGTACCGACCGGGCTGCCGAGCACCGCCGCCGCTTCGGCATACGAGAGATCGTGAAGGTCGCAAAGAATCACGGCCTCTCGGTAACGGGACGGCAGGCTCACGATCGCTCTCCTCAGACGGAGCAGATCCTGAGAGTGCGCCAGCGCCTCTGACGGGTTGTCGGGCCCGACCGGTTCCGTCGCGTCGCTCGAAACCTCGTCCAGATTCACGAACCGCTGCTCCTTGCGCAGACGCGCTCGCGTGACATTCCGGGCGACACCGTACAGATAGGTTGCGAGTCCGGCCCGCTGCGGCTCATACCGTCCCAGGTCCCGCATCAGCGCCACGAAGACCTCCTGCGTCACGTCCTCGGCCACAGCGGGCGATCCGCTCATCATGCGCGCGAATCGATACACGACCGCGTGGTACCGGCGGTAGATGCCTTCGAACGCGTCCCGTTCGCCCCCGAGGGCACGCCGGACCAACTCCGCGTCCGCCGGCTCGTCGGCTCCGACCGTGGCCATCTGCTGGTGATTGAGCGCAGGCGCGTGAAAGTTCCGGTGTCGCAGCGTAATGTCCGTCAGACGCCGGCGAGGAGGGAGTGGCTTGAGGCCGATCGGGAGGTCGGGAGGATCTTTTCAACCACAAGGGAGATCGGGGAGGTCGGAGAGAGCCGTTCTTTCAATCACAGGGAGATCGGGGAGGTCGGGGAGGTCTTTCTTCAATCACAGGGAGATCGGGGAGGTCGGGGAGGTCTTTCTTCAATCACAGGGAGATCGGGAGGTCGGGGAGAGCCGTTCTTCAATCACAGGGAGATCGGGGAGGTCGGGGAGGTCTTTCTTCAATCACAGGGAGATCGGGGAGGTCGGGGGAGTCTTTCTTCAATCACAGGGAGATCAGGGAGGTCGAGGAGGCTCGATTCGTCAGATTCACAGGGAGATCACCGACGACGGGCCGCTATCGACGTCCCGCGCGATCGCGAGGGCACGTTCGAGCCGCGGCTGATCGCTAAACACGCCGTCGCTCACCGGCGTCGACGACAAGATTCTGGCTCTCTACGCGCGAGGCCTGACTGTGCGGGAGATTCAGGCGTTCTTGGCGGAGATGTAGGCCGTGGAGGTCTCGCCGGATCTGATTAGCACGGTCACCGACGCCGTGAGGGACGAGGTCACGGCCTGGCAAGCCCGCCCGCTCGAGCCGATGTATCCCGTCGTCTTCTTCGATGCCCTCCGGGTCAAGATTCGCGATGAGGCGACGGGGCGCAGCCAAGCGATCTATCTCGCCCACGCCGTGCTGCCGGATGGCGCGCGGGACATCCTCGGGCCGTGGATCGAGCAGACCGAAGGCGCCAAGTTCTGGATGAAGGGGTTCAGCGACCTCAAGGCGCGGGGGGGCCGCGACATCCTCATCGCCGTGACCGACGGCCTCACGGGGATGAGCGAGGCGCTCGCCGCGGTCTTTCCGGAGACGACGCTGCAGACCTGCATCGTCCACCTCATTCGTCAGAGTCTCGACTTCGCCAATTGGAAAGAACGGAAGCCGATGGCCGCAGCGCTCCGAACCGTCTACGGCGCGCCCCGTGCGGAGGCGGCTGGCGCCGCCCTGGATGCCTTCGCGCGAGGCCCGTGGGGGCCAGAAATTCCCGACCGTCGTGGCGTCCTGGCGCCGCGCTTGGACCCACGTGATTCCGTTCTTTGCGTTTCCGCCCGAGGTCCGGCGCGTGGTCTACACGACCAACGCCCGGGAGAGTGTCCACGCACCGCGCCGCAAGATCATCAGGACTCGCGGGCACTTCCCGAACGACGAGGCCGCGACGAAGCTGATGTGGTTGGCGCTCCGCAACATCACCGCGAAATGGCAGCGCGGTGCGATTCACTGGCGGGCGGCGATGAACCAGTTCGCGATACTCTACGAGGGCCGGTTCACGAGACCAGCTGTGTGAGTAACCGCCTCACACACGAAATTCCTGACACTCCCCTCGGTCTCGGCGAATGCAGCGGCGCCTCCCGGATCTCCCGATCTCCCTGTGATGAGAAATGCAAAGGCGTCTCTCGGATCTCCCCGATCTCCCTGTGATGAGAAATGCAAAGACGTCCCCGGATCTCCCCGATCTCCCTGTGATGAGAAATGCAAAGGCGGTCTCCCGGATCTCCCCGATCTCCCTGTGATGAGAAATGCAAAGGCGTCTCTCGGATCTCCCGATCTCCCTGTGATGAGAAATGCAAAGGCGCCTCCCGGACCTCCCTGATCTCCCTGTGATGAGAAATGCAAAGGCGCCTCCCGGATCTCCCCGACCTCCACGATGCGAAATCCACCCCGACCTCCCGATGGAACTTATCGTCACGCTGCCGACAATCATCGGTCACAGCGCCTGGCCCGGAGGTCCAGTGGTTGACGGCCGCAGGTTCGCAGCAGTTGCAGTAATGCTCATGAGCGCCGGCGTCCTGTCCGGTGCGCAGGCTCGCCAGGGTTGGGATGACGATACGCACGGTCGCGACGCCGTGCCCGACTACGCTCGCGTGTTCCCGCGCGATCGGGTCAATCGACTCGATATCGAGGTTGGCCCGGCAGACTGGCAACGGCTCGTCGACGACATGACCGACATGGCCGGACCGTTCGGGCGCGCCCTCGGCCGGCCTGGCGGCCTCACCACTCGAATCGAGCCGCCGCCCGAGGCGATGGCGGCATGCGCGGGCAAGGCCGAGGGCGATGCGTGCACCTTCGGAGCGCCGCCGGCCACAGGACGTTGCGTCCAGGTGCCGCAGGCGGCACTCGCGTGTTTCCCGATGCCCACCTTCGGCGGACCTGGCGGCCAGGGTGCCGACGACGTGGAGTTCCTGCCGCGAACGCCAATCTATGTGCCGGCGACGATCGTGTTCGACGGCACGGAGTTTCGGCGTGTCGGTATACGCCTGAAGGGCAACTCGAGCCTGGTGAACGCGTGGGGCTCCGGTAACGAGAAGCTGCCGTTCCGGCTCAACTTCGACGAGCTCGAGGATCGCTTTCCAGACATCCGTGACCAGACGTTCTTCGGGTTTCCCAATCTGAACCTCACCAACAACGCCATGGATGCGACCTTCCTTCGCGCGAAGGTCGTGGGCGATCTGTTGAGAGACGCGGGCGTGCCCGCGTCCCGAACGGCGTTCGTGCGGGTGTACCTCGATCGCGGCGCGGGCGCGGTCTATCTCGGTCTTTACACGCTCGTCGAGGTGCCCGACAGCCCGATGCTCGTCGCGCAGTTCGGAAGCGACGAGGGGAACCTGTACAAGCCGCGGGGAGCCGGCGGCCGCTGGCTCCGCTTCGACCGGGACTCGTTTCCGAAGAAGACGAATGCTGCGCACGAGGACTGGACCGACATCGAAGACGCGATCGCCGCGCTCAACGCGCCGCGCGCCGACGCCGCCGGCTGGCGCGCGCGGCTCGAGGCGCGATTCGACGCCGGCGCGTTCCTCCGATGGCTCGCGTTCAACACCATCATCGGTAACTTCGACGCGTACGGCGGCCTGTCGCCGCACAACTACTGGCTCTACGGCAGTCCTCGCGATCGCGACCGTCTGCACTGGATCCCGTGGGACCACGATCTCGCCCTCGAAGGGTTTGGCATCTCGGGCCCGAGACCGGAGGGACCGCCACCCGGCCCGTTGCCGCCGGGTGGGCCGCCGGGAATCGTGGTGATCGGCCCCGGCGATCGAGGTCCACGCGGACCGGAAGGCATAGATCTGTTTCACGAGGAAACGGACGGTTCATGGCCGCTCATCCGGTGGTTGCTGGATGACGCTGTGTATCGCGCCATGTACCGGCGGCATGTCGAGGACATTCTCGCGACGACATTCCAGCCGTCGCGCGTGATGGCGCAGCTCCGTTCGGAGCACGCCCTGATTGCGCGCGATGTGGTCGGTCCCGAGGGGGAGCAGGCGGGGCGCACGTTCCTCGAGTCCCCGCAGCGGTTCGACGATGCGCTGTACGGACCGGGAGGATTGCTGGCCTATGTGCAGGCGAGATACGACCTGCTACGCGAAGCGCTGGCAGGCTCCCGGTGAGGGTCGAGCTCAGGTACTGCGTGCCCGAGGACGTAGCCGCATGCGTGCTGCGAACCGCGAGGCTGTTTCTCCGACCCGACGACCATGCTCGCGGGTGAAACGCAGGCGATCACCTCACTCTACCTGGACACGCCCTCGCTGACGTTCCTGCGGTGGCATCTCGAGGGAGCGTCGGAACGCTTCAAGCTCCGCGTCCGGGCGTACGGCTCCGCACCTCACACGATCGTCTACGCCGAGGTCAAGCGCAAATGCGGCGTCATCTGCCGCAAGCGCCGCGTCGCCGTTCAGAGCGACGCGATCCGGGCGCTGCTCGACGGAGCGGGCCTGCCGCCTTCGATTGCCAACGATCGTGACCCGGCCCTCCACGACTTCGTGTGGCGCAAGGTGACGTTCGGAGCCACACCAAAAGTGCTCACGAGGAGCATCCGCGAATCGTGGCGCGATGGCGGCGGCAGCGAAACAGCGGTGACGGTCGATCGGTCGGTGACTTTCCGGCGCGCCGCGGAGCCCGCGACGCTAGACCCGGAGGCGCTGTGCCCCGAGCGGGGCTGGCAGCCGATGCCGCTGCCGCAGCATGCCGGCCGCACGGCGGCCGTTCTCGAGCTGAAGCACGGGATCAATCTCCCCGCGTGGATGGCAAGCGTCATCCGCGAGCTCGCACCCTGGAGAACGCCGTACTCCAAATACGTCGTCGCGATGCGGCATCTGCAGCCATGGCCGATGTGTTGATGCGAGGTTGGGCGGCGCTCCACGCGTGGAGCATGCCCGCGATGGCGCTCGGCGTCTCGTTCGCCTTGTCGCTTCTGATCGCGTGGTTCTACACGCGTCTCCACGGCGGCATGCCGTACGGCCGTACGTTTGCCCAGTCGCTCGCCGTGGCTGGAATTCTCTCGGCGCTCATCGTGCTGTCCATCGGCGACAACATCGCGCGCGGAATCGGGCTCGTCGGCGCGGTCACGCTGGTGCGCTTCCGGAGCAACCTGAAGGATCCTCGCGACCTGATCTTCGCGTTTGCCGCCCTCGGTGCAGGCGTCGCGGCCGGCGCGCACGCCTTCTTCGTCGCCATCTTCGGCACGGCCCTCTTCGTCGCAGGTCTGTGTGCGGTATCGAGGCCGTGGTTCGGGCGCGGCGGCTCGTTCGACGCCATCCTCAGTCTGCGGACCGTCGGAGAAGAGCGCGGCGACGAAGCGCTCGCACGCGAGCTCGGCATACGGTGCGATCGATTCGCCGTGATTCGCGTTCGGCAGGCAGACGGGGGCGCGCAGGAGCACGCCTATCAGGTGGTGCTCAAGCGCCCGGCCGATCGGATCGCGCTCGTCCGCGCGGTGGAGCGTATTCCCGGCGTCGAGGATGCGCAACTGGTCGTCTACGACCATTCACAGGACCTGTGAGGAGACGGATGAAGATCTGGATTGCGGCTTTCGTTGTCGGCCTGGCGGCCATCGCGTCGGCACACGCACAGGAGTCGGAAGGTGCGGGACAACAGCGCGACTTCCGCGTGCGGCCGACCGGCTTCATGCAACTCGATTTCAGAACCTTCCCCGATTGGGACGTGCGGCCAGGCACGGGCCGCCTCAATCGCGACGAGATAGAGGTGCGTCGCCTGCGCGGCGGTGTGGACGGCAGCTGGCGGCAGCTCTCCTTCGAGCTGTCGGTCGACCCGTTCGACGAGGACGGCACCTTCGTGAAGGATGCCTACCTGGACGTACGACTTGGCAAGCAGCTGCGCTTCCGCAGTGGGCAGTTCAAGGTCCCCGGCAGCCGTGAGTACATGACATCGGCGAGGCGCCTCGATCTTCTGGAGCGATCCGCTCTGGCATCGCAGCTGGCGGCCGGGCGCGACATCGGTGCGATGCTGCGGGGGCGTGGACGCCGGCTCGACTACGAGGTTGGCCTGTTCGCGGGCGACGGCAATGGAAGGGGCGATCGCTCTGGCACCACCGCGGCCGGACGCGTGGTGTGGGAGCTGTTCCGCGGGCTCGAGTTCGGAGGATACCTGAGCGAGGGCCGTACGAGCGCCGTCGAGACCGATGCCGCGAACGGTCTGGACGGCCGCTCCTCTGCAGGGTATCGCTTCTTCGAGCGCCTCTACGTCGAGGGCCGGCGCACGCGCGTCGGCGGCGATGTGGAGCTCACGCATGGTCCGTGGCGTCTTGCGGCTGACGCCGTGCGAGTCGTGGACGAGCGAAACGGCCAGGGGCTGGACCTCGAAGATCTCCCGGCAATCGTGGGCACGGGGGCGAGCGGGTCGATTGCGTGGCGATTTGGAGCCGCACCGGCCTCAACACCGGACGCGTCAGCCCAGAGCCGCCCGGACCGATGGCCGTGGCAGGTCGCCCTTCGCTATGAGCTTCTCCGGTTCGATGACGAGGGCGCCGCGACCGGCCGCGACAGCGTGCGGCCGCGTGCGACCGACGTGCGCGCGCGCGGTTACCAAGGGCTGACGCTGGGACTGTCTCGCGTACTCAATGATTGGCTGCGCGTAGTCGCCGACAGCGGGTTCGACCGGTACTCGGAACCGCGGTCGGCGCCAGAGGCCGGCCGGCAGGGCAACTACTTCCGCGCGGGTGTCCGGCTGCAGCTCGAGTTGTCATCTCGATGACGTGCAGCGGAACCCACGCAAAAATCGCGGTTACGATAAGTCATGAACCGCATGCGCTGGCTCGAGAGTGCGTTCCGGGTTCTTCTCGCACCCGTCGCGGTGTACGTCGTGATTCTGGTGAACCCGCAATTCGTGTTCGCGTACCACGTGCGCGCCGGTAACGTCGTCCTCCACGCACCCAGCCCGCTGCCGGCCAACGCCGCCGACATCGCCGCGGCGGCACATCGCCGCATCAGCGTATCGCCGCTTTACGTATCAACAGATACCTACCACGTGTTCTTATGTGACACGCCAGAGATGTTCGCGTTCTTCGCGCCGCGTAGTCACCGGGCCGGAGGGATTGCGGACGTGTACCTCAGCCGGAGTATATTTCTGCGTCCGTCCCGTATCGAACGCGATCGGCTGATCGGACCATCAGGGATGGAAGCCGGCGGCGAGCGCACGCTCACTGTACTTCATCGCGCACGAAGTGGCGCACATCATGACGGTGAGGCGCCTTGGCAGCCTCGCCTACGCGCGGCTCGAGACGTGGCAGCGGGAAGGCTACGCGGACTACGTCGGCAAGGCGGGTTCGTTCGATTTCGAGGCCACACTGCACGACTTCAAGGCGAAGACGCGAGCGCTCGAGCCCGCACGATCGGGTTTGGACCTTCGATACCATCTTCTGTCGCTGAGCTCCTCGATCACCGTGGAATGAACTCGGAGGCGCTGCTCTCCCGACCGATCGACGCGGCACCTCTCGAGGCGGAGCTCGCCGCACGTTGAGCTGTCGCGCGGGTATCAAGGGTTCTTCGACGCCTTCTCGATGCTCATCGCCTCGGGTCGGGCGTGCCGCGGTTGATAGACGCCGAGGCTGCCGCCCGGCAGTGCCACCTGTGTGAGCAGGCCCCAGCCTTGGTTCTGCACTGGGCCACACGCGATGCCGTGCTGTAAATGATCGAATGGGCGCCAACGATCATTGGAGCTTTCCTTCAGCGGTAGGCCGGTTTCATCTCGGCTAGGTACATTGGATTGCCGTCGGGGTCGGCAAACGACGCCAGGGACAATGCCTTGTCATCGACGATCGGGCTGGTGAAGTTCACCCCCCGCCCTTTCAACGTGTCGACGGCGCGTTCAATCGGCTCCGTCAAGTACAGCCCGATGGCCATCGAACCCTGCCGGCCGGCGGGAAACTCCGGCGTGGCCGGATGCAATCCGATCGTCAGACCGGGTCCGCCATCCACGCTGGCCCAGTGGTCGCCGTAGCGCTCGAGCAGCTTCATTCCGAGCGTTTCGGTGTAGAACTGAATCGAGCGCTTCATGTCGCTTACGTACACGGTGAAGACACCGCCTTTGAGCATGACGTCCTCCAGACCTGCGAGTGTGTGGCCGTGCCGACCGGCGCGGCAAGGGCCATTATGAAGACCGCGCGGCAGACCTCCCTCGAACTGGCGCTGTGCCTCCACGGCTCGATCCCGCTCTGGCGCCAGGTGGTCGAAGCGCTGGCCTGGGAAATCGACATGGGCCGCATCCGTTCCGGCACCGTGCTGCCCGCAACTCGCGTGTTGGCACGACAGCTCGGCCTCTCGCGTACGACCGTCCAGGCCGCCTATGACGAACTGTCCAGTCTTGGATATCTTCGGGCGCGCGTTGGGGACGGATCGTACGTGTGTGGAAGAGAGGCACGGGTACGACCTCCGATTCACGAGCGAGCGCGCGGCGTCCTGAGCGACCCGGACCGGCTCGCCCTCGTGGTCTACTCTCTGGCGAGTCGGAGGCCTAATAGCCGCCTTTCGCCACCGCGCTGATCCGCGACGTGTTTCACGCGCCGTCCAGAAATTCTCGAACCAACCTGGCAACGGCCTCGGGTCTGGCGAGGAACAAGAAGTGCGGCGCCTCCAGTTCGGCGACGCGGCCGTCCGGTGCCTCGGCTTCGAATTTCTGGCGCTGATCGGTTTGAAATGGCCTCCAGCGGCCGTGCAGCCAGTTCCACGCGTTGAGCGGCGCCGGAGCCGGCGCGCCTGAGACTTTCAGCCACAAGGCACTCTCAGTCAGCCGTCGCGGGACGCCCTGGTGCGCAATCCACGGGTACGCATCACCGACGCTGTTCTGAATCGCATAAACCGCAAGCGCCGGTCTGGTTAATCGACGATAGGGAGGCGCTTCCGTTCCACGCATCACGCGTAGCGTGGTACTGCGAGGAACCGCATCCTTGGCGAGCCGGCGCGATCCCGATGCTCGACGAGTCGCCAGAATTTCTCCTTGCGGCCACGGAGCACCATGGACGCGCTCCAGATAGGCCGAAAACGCGTCGATGGATCGCACATCGTCGCCGCGAGGGCGGGGTGGCGCGGGCGGACGCGGATTTGTCAGCAGCCCGAGCATCAACATCTTTCGCACGGCGGTCCGATTGTACGCGGCGTCGAGGTAAACGAGGCTCCCGACGCGTTCCGGATGGTCGACAGCGAAGCGGGTCATCTCGTCGCCGGCCACCGAGTGGACGACGAGATGGACGCGCGTCAGCGCGAGCCCATCGACAAGGCGCAGGATGTCTCGAGAGAGCGTGGCGGTGTCGTAGCCCGAAGCTGGTCGATCCGATTCGCCGTACCCGCGACGGGTCACTCCAATCACGCGGAAATGGCTGGTGAGCCGTGGAGCAAATTCGTCGAATACGTGCGCGGTGTTGCCAAGACCCGCGAGGAGCAGGATGACGTCGCCCTCTCCACCCCAATCCAAGTAGTGCAGGCGAATGCCGTCGTGGTCAACGAATCCCGTCCGGTGAGGCGACAGGTCACTGTCGTCCGGTACGCCCGCGGCCTCCGCGTTCGGAGGAACGTGTAGACGACAACAACGCAGTGAGAGACAGAGCCAGGAGGAGCGTTCGCATACTCGACGCCGAGCAAGCGCTGTTCCCGTCCCTGGCCTTCAGGATCTCCACATCCTTCGGTTCCTCGTGTCCGTGTGTTGGGACAGGTCGTCTCAGAATTCCGACAGTGCGCGAGACCTACTTCTTAGGCAGCGCATGACAGACCTGCGCCGCCGCGCCGCGGGCACCAGTCACCCAGAGCAGCAGCGTCGCCGTGAAGAGAAACCGCATGCAGGCCTCCCGCTGCTTTCTTTGCCGGCGCCAGCTGTTTCGTATCGCGCCGGGACACTTCTCGTATCCTGTTATCCATGGTTGTCGTATCGGTAACGCGTCTGCATCTGCGATCGCTGCGTTTCTTCCCGCAGTTTTTCCTCTACACGATTGCGTCGATGCGACAGGTTCGACGAGCGCCCGGTTGTTTCGGAGGCTGGGTTGGCGGCGAAGGGATCCGAGGCTTCTGGACCGTCACCTGCTGGACCGATCTGGAGTCGATGCGTGCCTTTCGCAATCGTGGACCGCATGTCCACGCCATGCGCAAGCTATTGCATTGGTGCGACGAAGCCTCGTTCCTCCACTTTGAACAAGAGAGCGAGGAGCCACCGGACGCTGACACAGCTCACGGGCGTCTCGGGAAAGGCGGAAGACTCTCGAAGGTCATGCATCCATCTGCCCGTCACCTTTCGGGCAACACCGTCGCCGCATCTCCTCCGCGACGCGGCGCGTCGCTCCATCCGGTCACAAGGTAACGGCACGGTCGAGGCCGATACCAGTCGTGCTGCGTCGGCAAACAGAGAAGGGATCCCACCCGATCGGGTGATCTCTGCCACGCGTGATTCGTGGATGCTGTGGCCGTCAGCGAGGAGCACGAATGAGTCTCAAGGATCCGAACGTCGTCAACCGCAAGGCGCCGAAGCGTGTCGCCATCGTCATCTCCAATCCCGCGACGTCGACGACGACCGGCTGGCCGGTCGGGTTCTGGTGGAGCGAGCTCGCGCACCCGTACCTGCGTTTTCAGGAGACGGGGTACGAGATTGAAGTGTTCAGCCCGAACGGCGGCAAGTGTGAGCCGGACGCCATGAGCGACCCGCGGGATCCGAGCGGGTATTCCGCCGGCGACTTGATCAGCATGGGGTTCATCGCGACGCCGAAGCTTGCCGGCCTGACCGAGAGCACGCGGAAGGCCGCGGACATCAACGTGTCTTTGTTCGACGCGATCGTCGTCGCCGGCGGTCAGGGCCCCATGTTCACCTACGAGCACGCCATCGGATTGCAGAAGAAGTTCGTGGAGTTCTACGAGGCCGGCAAAGTGGCCTGTGCGCTCTGCCATGGCGTGGCCATCCTGCGATACGCGACCTTGACTTCGGGTCAGGCGCTCGTGAAAGGAAAGACCGTTACCGGGTTCGCGAACGTCGAAGAGGACTATGCCGACGAGGCGGTGTGGTCGATGAAGCTGTTACCCCGCGGCACGCACATCATGCCCTGGCGCATCGAGGACGAGATGAAGCGCCTTGGCGCGAACTACGTCCAGGGCGGCATCTGGCGTGGCTTCGCGGTGCGCGACGGCAACCTCATTACCGGCCAGCAGAACTTCTCCGGCACCGACACCGCGGACCTGGTGGTGCGAGCCGTGGGCGAATGACCATGACGATGGCTCTCGTTCTCGGCGTCGCGCTCGCGGCCCAGGGCGCGCGGACGGTTCCGGGACCGGCGCAAGGCGCCTTCTTCGCGCTCTCAGCGGCTGACGTCGACGCCGTCAGCCGGGTGGTACGTCGAGAAGCTGGGGTTCCATGTCGTCACCAGCGGCGAAGCGCCCAACAAGGTCGCCAAGTTCGCGATCCTCGAAGGTGATGGCACGCTCATCGAAGTGATTCAGCATCGTGACGCCGCTCCGCGCGCCAACCGCGCCGATGCCGTCCACACTCACGGGATCTTCAAGATCGGACTCGTCGTGTCGGACATCGATCGCGTGTATCGCGAGCTGCGCGCTCGCGACGTGCCGATCGCCTACGACCTGATGCAGGCCGAGGCCGCGAGGCAGCGGTCGTTTTCGGTCAGGGACGTCGAGGGCAATCTCGTCCAGTTCTTTGGCCGCTGACATGTTCCGCGTATGCGCGAGCCACAGACGCTACTGAAGCTTCTCGCCGTCCTGCTCGCGGCATTCGCGGCAGGACACACGTATGGCGCGCTGTGGTTTCCGAGCCGCGGCGCAGTCGAAGAAGCCCTGTTCGAGTCCATGCGGCAGTACACGTTCCCGATTATGGGCGTGGAACGCTCGCACTGGCAGTTCTATCGAGGGTTCGCGCTGTTCCTGAGCGTCAACCTGATTGCGCTGGCGCTCCTGGTCTGGCAGCTGGCGGGCATGACCGCGCGGCATCCTCTCGCCGCGCGTCCGCTCGTCTCGACGCTCTTTGCAGCGACCATCGGTTTTGCCGTGCTGTCGTGGTGGCTCTTCTTTGCAGCACCTGCCGTCATTTCCACGGCTGCCGCGCTCGTCGCCGGCGTGGCGGCATATCGTCTCTGGAAAATGGGATGAGCCACACACGCTGCAGATTTCTCGGACGGTTTTGCGCGCGGACGTCCGACACGGCCGCGCGCCTCTCGCTTCTGTTGAGCATCCTGATCGCGTGCGCTGGAACGTGCGCCGCGCAGTCGGACCCTGCGGCGGCGCAGCGGGTCATCCTCACGGGCGAAGCCCGCGCGCGGTACGAGCTGCTCGACTACCCGGCCTTCGGCGTCGGACCGGAAGATCCCGAATGGGTACGTGCTCCAGCGGTACCTGTTTTCAGCAGACGTTCGCGCCGCGGCACGCATTCGCCTGTTCGGTCAGCTGCAGGCGGCCCTCGCGAATGGCCGGACCGGCGGCGCCCGGCCAACCGACCTCGACCGGCTCGACCTGCATCAAGGCTTCGTCGACGTCAGGTTGTCCGCCCGTGAGGATTCGGAACTGACGCTTCGGACCGGGCGGCAGGAGATCGCCTTTGGCAGCGGCCGGTTGCTATCCGCCGCTGAAGGACTGAATGTCCGGCGCAGCTTCGACGGCTTGCGTGCGACCTATCGCCGAAACCGCTGGACGCTCAACGCGAGCGCGCTGCGTCTCGTCAGGGCGGAGCAGGGCGTCTTCGACGACAGTCCGGATCGCGACCTCATGTTCTGGGGGGCTGGCGCGATCGGGCCGCACGCTGTCTGGCGCGGCGCAAACATGTCCGTCTACTACCTCGGCCTCGATCGGAGACACGCGGTGGTCGCTTCGGGATCGGGCCGGGCCACGCGCCACACCGTCGGGTCGCGGTCGTGGAAAGCGACCGAACGGTTCGACTTCAACAATGAAGTGATCGTTCAGTTTGGACACTTCCGCGGCGACCCCATTCGCGCATGGGCGCTCTCGTCCGACAACGGCGTGACGTTGGCCACCGCGTTCAAACCGCGCGCCGGCCTCCGAGCGGACATCGGCAGCGGAGATCGCCATGCCGACGACACCGTGCTCAACTCGTTCGATCCGCTGTTTCCGTCAGCGATTGCCTATTCGGGGAGTGCGGGGCTGCTCGGGCCCACGAACCTGATCGATCTCACGCCAACGCTTCGCGCCAGCCTTCGCCGCAACGTCACGGCATCGTTGGACATGCCGGTGTACTGGCGTCACCGGACAGCGGATGCCGTCTACCTGGTGTCCGGGCTGCCGCTGCCGTCGACGTCCGCGAGTCAGGCGCGATACGTCGGGACGGTGCCGACCGTCGCTCTGACGTGGCGGCGCAAGCAGCACACTGTAAGCGCGCAGTATTCGAGGTTCGCGGCCGGGACATTTCTCCGGAACACCACACCTGGCCGCTCGATTCACTACCTAGCCGTCTCATTCAGCCATCGGCTGGAAGGCACGCCATGACGCCACCCTCGGCGTCCAGCGCCGGTCTGTTTCCACGAGGTGATTCATGCAGCTTGCGCAGGCGTTCTTCGTGCTTGCCCTCGGCACGCTCGGCGCCCCCTCCGATGCCGACGAGGCCACGCGCCGGACGCTCACGGCGATGAAGCAGCAGGTGGTGCGCGCGTTCATCGACAAGGACAAGGAGTCGCTGGAGCGCATCTACGCCGACGACTACGTGGCCACCAACGCAAGAGGAAGCATGCGGACGAAGCGGGACGAGATCGACCGTCTCGGAGAGGATGGGGACACGCTGCTGTCGGGCCGGTACGAACGTTGTCGCCATCCTGTACCTATGGAAACGTGGCCGTGATGAGTGGTCACGGCCACCTGACGTGGCGCACTGCCGATGGCAGTATGCGGAATTCCGACTACTACTCGTTCAACGTGTTCGAGCGGCGGCGCGGCGAGTGGAAGTACGTCGCCGCCTTTCTGCCGTAAGTCAACGTGAGGGTCGCGCATTTCATGCTCCTGGTGCTCGCCGGCGCATCGCCTGCGGGCGCCCAATCGATGCAGGGCGATCCCGATGCGCTCGCCATCGCGCAGACGATGATCGAGCGAATGGGCGGTTCTGCGATCTGGGCACGCGCCACGACCATGAACACCATCGAAGAGGCGCACGCGGCGTCCCGCCGGCTACCCACGCGATCGGAGTCGTGGCGGTGGCTCGACGAGCCGACGATCTGGGGGCACACGCAGTCGGAGGAAACCGATCGGTACTTTGCCTCGACAGCGAAAGCCGGGTGGCGGTTGACCGACGGGACGCTCACACATCTGACCGACGTCGAGATGCAGGAATGGCGCGGACGATGGCGGGGGAATCTCTACGTGATGTACCACCGGCTGGCGAAACAAGACCCGCGCTTGCGGCTCGCGCGGGAGGGCGGACGTCGCGTGGGTGTCCACGACGCACAGACCGCCGAAAGACTGTGCTGGTTCGAGGTAAGCGCGAGCGGCGAGATCACCAAGTGGGGCGCCGCCTTCGGCGGCGAATCCGAGGAATGGGTCTACGGCCCGCTCGCCGATTTCGGGCCGATCCGAATGCCGGCGTGGGGCGCGCGCGTCGATGGCACATACCGCTTTCGCTATCTCTCGGTGAGCCTGAGCTCCGGTCTTCCACTCGGTGTCCTTGGAGGCCCCGACCGCATCGGACCATGATAAACCGTCGCATCGCCCCGCGCGCGATGTTCAGCCGGTTCTCCTCGGCCCCCGACCGGCGGCCGCTTCTCTTTCCGTTGCGGACGTCGACGCGGCGCGGCGCTGGTACGCCGACGTGCTCGGGTTTCGTGCAATCGCAACAAAGACCCCCATACGCGGGTCCCTCGCTTCGCATCGTGTTCCTGGATCTGGACGGCTTCGAGCTCGAGCTCATACAGGCCAAGGGCTCGCTTTCGTTCGACGCGATACGACGACGCTTCCCCGCGGTCGACGACAGGGCCCAGGTACGCGGCTTCGGCAAGCTCGCCTTCGAGGTCCGCGACGCGCGTGAAACGGCGTCGCGTTTCAAGCAGCAGGGTGTGACATTCGTCCGCGACGCATCCGCGGAAACGGGCGCGGCGAGGCGCTGGTTCATCGTCGAAGACCGTGACGGGAACTGGTTGCAGTTCGTCGAACCCAGGGTGCCAGCGAAAGGCATGTGACGTGACCACGCTCCTGGATCTGTGGCGGGATCTTCGATACGGATGCCGTCTGCTGGCGCGGAACCCGGCGTTTGCGCTGGTGGCCGTTACGACGCTTGGACTCGCGCTCGGCGCCAACACCGCGGTGTTCAGCCTGGTCCACAAGGTTCTGATCGCGTACCTGCCGGTGCAGGATCCGGAACGCCTCGTCGTTCTGTCGCGAAGCAACCTCGAGCAGGCCGGCATCACGCGATTCGCATATCCGCTGTTCCGTGAACTCGAATCCGAGCGCGACATCTTCGACGGCATTCTGTGTCGCGGCGGATCGGAGCGCGTGACGGTCGGCACCGAGGCCGGGGGCGAGCCGGCGACGGGCGAGCTGATCTCCGGCAGCTATTTCGAGGTGCTGGGAATCCGCCCGCACATCGGACGATTGATCGCGCGCACGGATGACGCCACGCCCGGGGCGCATCCGGTCGTCGTGCTCAGCCATCGGTACTGGCAGCGACGTTTCAGCGGGGATCCGGCGGTCGTCGGCCGGACCTTGCGGCTCAGTGGCTATCCGATGACCGTTGTGGGCGTCTCGCCGCCCGGCTTCGACGGCCTCGATCCGGGGCAGGCAGTGGATCTTCGCGTTCCCATTGCGATGCAGGCGGAGCTGCGACGCGCGCCCTCGAGCCTAAGCCAGCGTCGCGTCGCGGAGCTGACCATCGTCGGCCGATTGCGGCCGGGGGTGCGGGTTGAGGACGCGCGGCATGCGTTGAGTGCAAGGCTCCGGCGATACCTCGACGACGGCAACGCGTCGGAGCGTCTCGACCTGCTGCCGGCGGCCGGTGGCATCGGCCTGACCCGCCGCCAGTACCAGACGTCGCTGCGAGTGCTGATGGCCATCACCGCGTCGGTACTCGTGGTCGCCTGCCTGAACGTTGCGAATCTGCTCCTGGCCAGGGCGTCGACGAGGGCGCACGAGTTTGCCGTGCGGCTCGCGGTGGGAGCAGGGCCGGGACGACTGGTGCGGCAGCTGCTGATCGAAAACGTCGTGCTGTCGCTCGTCGCCGCGACCTTTGGCGCGCTGCTCGCGTACCCGGGCACACAGATCCTCATTCGCCTGATGTCGATCGGTGGGTCGGCGGTGCAGTTGAACGTCAAACCCCATGGGGCGATCCTCGTCTTCCATGTGGCGACGACAGCCGCGTCGGTCGCGCTCTTCGGCCTGTTTCCAGCCGTGGCTTCGAGGCGGCGCAGCCTCACGCCGGACTTGAAGGCAACGGTTGCTGGCCGGAGCAGTGTGATGGGACGCAGGCTGTTTGTCGGCGTTCAGGTGGCGCTGTCCGTGGTCGTGCTCGTAGGCGCCCTGTTGTTCCTACGAACTGTCCACGCGCTCAGGACGGCGGACATGGGGTTCCGGGCAGACCATCTGCTGATGCTCGCGTTGAGTCCCAAGAATGCCGGGCAGAGCGACGCACAGGTGCTGCCGTTCTTCCGCGACGTGCGCGAACGCGTGAACGCGCTGCCGGGCGTGACGGCCGCGACCTACGGAATGGTGCGGCCGGTCTCGAATGCGTCCTGGCGCACACCTGTCGTGATGTCGGGTTGCTGCCCGCAGAACGCCGCGAGAGCCGCGCGCAACGTCGTTGGCCCGGAGTACTTCGAAACCCTCGAAATCCCTCGAATCGCTGGCCGCGATTTCACGGAGCAGGACCGCGCCGACGCGCCGAAGGTTGCCATCGTCAACGAGTCATTCGCGAGACTCTATGGGCCGGGCAGGGATCCGATCGGCACGAAGATCGGTGTCGAGCGGCCCGAGTACACCGTGGTCGGCGTCGTGAAAGACGCCAAGTACGCGCACGTCAGGGAGACACCGCCGCCCGTGTGGTACGTGCCGTACGAGCAGCAGCCGAACGTGAAGTATCTGGACCTGTACGTTCGCACCGGCGGCGACCCGGAGCGGATGAAAGAGAGCGTGAGGGCCGCCATCGCGTCCATCGACAGGAGCGTGGCGATGTTCGATGTCTGGACCCTGTCGGATCAGATCGACGATCTCCTGGTGGCCGAGCGTACGGTGGCTGCGCTGGCGACGTTTTTTGGTTTCACGGCGGCAGTGCTTGCAGCCCTGGGCGTCTACGGAATTCTTGCATTCCTCGTGACGCAGCGGCGGCGTGAAATTGGCATTCGGATGGCCCTGGGCGCGCGACCCGCCGCCATCGTGCGCATGGTGACGCGTGACGCAGGGCCGGCGGTCGGCTGCGGCCTTGTTGCCGGTGCCGTTCTTGCGGCCGCGCTCGGGCGCTACACGGCGTCGCTGCTGTATGGCGTGACACCTCTCGACGTCTTCAGCCTCGCAGGAGGTGCGCTGGTCATGGCCGCGTTGGCGGCTCTGGCCGCTTCCTTGCCCGCACGCCGCGCATCGCGCGTCGATCCAGTAGAGGCTCTGCGCGAGGCATAGACGGAGTCTTTCGATGGTGACAACGTTTCTGCGGATCGCGGCTGTGGTGTCATGCCTGCAGTGTGCGGGGCATGCATTCCTCAAACTGCACCGCTTCGCCTTTCAGGGCTTCACGCGGAGCTATTGGGATTTCTACGTCGGCTACGGCCTCTTCGCCGCGGTGAATTCCCTCATCGAAGCAGTGCTGTTCTGGATTCTGGCCGGGATGCACGCGCGCGTTCGGGCCACCGCGATCGTCGTCTTGTTCCTCGCCGCGAACGTTGTCTACATCGTCCTTTCGTTGCAGTACTCTCTTTTACGCCGATGATCTCCGACACAGTCATTGCCGCGTGCCTCGGCTTGGCGCTGATGGCGCGTCGGTCGACGGCCGGGTGAGCGAATGCGTGTCGTCCTTGCTCTCGCGCTCCTCACCATCCTTCCGGTGCGTTCGTCGCTCCCGAGTGCGGAGCTCGTCCACGAAATCCCATTCGACTTCAAAACGCTGCAGCCGATCGTTCAGGTGCGGGTGAACGGCGGACGGGCCGTCCCGTTCCTCTTCGACACCGGCGCTTCGATCAACGTCGTGGACGAAGCCATTGCCCGCGAAGCAGGTGTTGCCGGCGAGAACACGTCGTCGATAACCGGAGGTGGTCAGGCGAGCGTGCCGGCACGGTTCGCTGACTCGCTGACGTTCGAGACGAGCACGATGACCTGGGACCGGCAGCGTGCCGCGATCCTGCGCCTCGGGTACCCGACACGAAGCACTTCGCCGGTTTCATCGGGGCCCCCATTCTCATGCGCCACGTGGTTCAGTTCGATTTCGAGAGGCACATCCTGCGGCTCATCGATCCTTCGACGTATCAGCCGCCGCCGCGTGCGGCGCTAGTGCCGTTCGAGCTCCAGGGCGATCTGCCGGTCGTGCGTGCGATCGTCGATGCAGGCACCGGCCCGGTCGAGGCACGGCTCATGGTGGACACTGGCGCCGGCGACTCGTTCGCTGACTTGAACAGGCCCTTCGTCGATGCTCATCGCCTGCTCGAGGCGGTGAAGGACGGTGCCGCAACCGCCCGGCCGGCCGGAATCGGCGGAACCGCGCCATTCGTGTACGGAATTGGCAGGCGCATGGTGCTCGGCGGGATGACGTTCGATAAGCCGCGTCTGGGTCTCTCTCGAGCCGTCTCGGGCTCGAGCTCGCGCGCCGAGCGCGACGGCATCATCGGCAACGAACTGCTGCGCCGATTCCGCGCGACGTTCGACTACGGACGCCGCACTCTAGTGCTCGAACCTACACCTGTACCTATACCTCGACCTTGACCTGACTTTTGACCTTTGACCTTGCGCGTCTACGCGCCCGTCCAGCGCGGCGTCCGCTTCGCGAGGAACGCCTCGACGCCTTCCTTGAAATCCGCGCTGGCGTAGCAGCGCCCGATCAGATCGTGGCCCGTCCCGGCAGCGGGCCGCCGCGACTCCTGGATGCGCCGGACCATCTCCTTGGTGACCGCAATGGTGATCGGCGCGTGCCCGGCAAGGGTCGTTGCCAGCTCGCGCGTGACCTCGTCGATGCGGTGTGCCTCCGCGACCCGCGTGACCAGTCCGAGCGATGACGCCTCCTGCACGTCCATCAATCGCGCGGTAATCATCAGGTCCTTGAAGCGAGCCGATCCGAGGAGGTCCATCAGACGCGCGCTGTTGGCGATCGACAGGCAGTTGCCGAGTGTCTTCGCAATCGGCACCCCGAAACGCGCATCCGGCGAGCAGACGCGGAGGTCGCATGTCAGGGCGATCGCGCAGCCACCGCCGGTCGCGACTCCTTGCACCTGCGCGATCGTCGCCTTGGTCACCCGTTCGAGCCGATCCATCGCGGCGTCGAGGCGCCGCTCGTACTCGATGCCGTCCTCGGCCGATCGGAAGCCGGTGAACTGCGAGATGTCCGTGCCGGCCGCGAACGCCTTGCCTCCCGCGCCGCGCACGATCAGGACCCGCAGTTCGGCGCGTGCCTCGACCGCGTCGCACGCGTCGAGAAGGCCCTGATACATCTCCCAGGTGAGCGCATTCCGCGCCTCGGGCCGGTTGAACGTCAGTATCGCGAGCGGAGGCTCGGCGGAAAATAGCACTTCGGCCATAATTCAGTCGGCCAATTTAGCAGATCCATGCGCGCGCTTGCCGGTATCGTCGTCCTCGACGTCACACAGGTCATGGCGGGACCGTTCTGCGCGATGCAGCTGGCCGACCTCGGCGCCGACGTCATCAAGGTGGAGCCGCCCGGCGGCGACTCGTCCCGGCGCTGGGGGCGCGGTGGTTCGGGTCTGGACACGCCAGGGTTCAACGCGCTCAACCGCGGCAAACGAGGCATCGTCCTCAACCTCAAGGCGCCAGCGGCACAGGACGTATTCCGCCGTCTGGCGCGCAGCGCCGACATCATGATCGAGAACTACCGGCCGGGGGTGATGGCCGAGTTCGGCATCGACTACCCGCGGTTGAGCGCTGAGAATCCCCGGCTGATCTATGCCTCGATTTCCGGCTACGGACAGACCGGGCCCGACGCCGGCAAAGGCGGCTTCGACCTCGTCGCGCAGGGCGTGTCCGGCCTCATGTCGATCACGGGTGAGCCCGGAGGGCCGCCGGTGAAGTGTGGTGTGCCGATCACGGACCTGGGTGCGGGCCTGTTCGCGTTGTCCGGTGTCCTCACGGCGCTCTACCACCGAACACAAACCGGGCGCGGGCAGTACATCGATACGTCGCTCGTCGAAGCCGGCGTCGCTCTGTCGGTCTGGGAGGCGACGGAATATTTCTCCGGGAGCGGAATTCCGCAGCCGACGGGATCGGCCCATCGTCTGAGTGCGCCGTACCAGGCAATACGCTGCTCGGACGGCTACATCACGCTCGGCACGGCAACGGATCGCCTGTTCGTACGAGTCTGCGGGCTGCTCGGCCATCCGGAATGGGCCGAGCGGCCGGAGTTCGCCGACGCTGGAAGCCGCGTGCGCAATCGCCCGGCGATCGCGGCGCTCATCGAGGGCATCACCGCGACTCGACCTCGGGCTCACTGGCTGGAGCACTTCGACGCCAACGACATTCCATGCGGCCCGATCAACAACTACGAGGAAGTGGTGCGCGACCCACAGGTCATCGCCCGCGAGATGGTGCGGGAGGTCGATCATCCAACGCTCGGGCTGCTGCGCACGCTCGGGTCGCCGGTGAAGATGTCTGAAACGCCACCGGATCCCGTCCGTCGCGCGCCGCTGCTCGGAGAACACACCGAGGCCGTGTTGCGCCAGGCCGGCTACGCCGACGAGGAGATTGCGGCCCTCCGTCGCGCGGGGGCGCTCTGATCTCCTTCGTCGTGCCGGCGCACAACGAGGAGCCGCTTCTCGAAACCACACTTCACGCCATCCATGCCGCCGGCCGCGCGCTGGCGGAGCCGTACGAAGTCATCGTGGTCGACGATGCCTCCACAGATGGCACTGCGGCCGTGGCTGGCGCAAACGGCGCGCGCGTCGTTCCGGTGTGCGTCCGCCAGATAGCCGCTGCGCGCAACGCAGGCGCACGTGCCGCCGCCGGCAGCGTGCTCATCTTCGTCGATGCCGATACGGTGGCGTCGGCGGCCGCGGTAACGGCGGCCGTCGCGGCAGTCCGGAGCGGCGCCGCGGGCGGTGGCGCACGGGTGGACTTCGACGGCCAGATTCCGCTGTGGGCGCGCGCCTGCCTGGCGCTGCTTCGCATCGGAATGCGGATTGGGCGCCTGGCGGCGGGCTGTTTCATCTTCTGTTCGCGCGCCGCGTTCGAGGCGGTGGGAGGCTTCGACGAGGGGCTCTACGCGGCCGAGGAAATCGCGTTCAGCCGCGCCCTTGGACGACAAGGCCCGGTCGTGATCCTGCGTGAGGCGGTGAACACGTCAGGACGCAAGATGCGGACGCACTCGACACGGGAAATCGTCCGGTTCTATGCCGACGTCCTGCGCCTGGGAAAGGCCGTGGTCCGCAGCCGCGACGCCTTGTCGCTCTGGTACGGCGAGCGTCGGCACGACCGTTCGCCATAGAGAGTGCTTTCAGGCTGCGGCCGTTTCGCGTATGCTTCCGGCCATCCGCCGAAGCGTGATGCGAGGTGGGAGAGGACGACATGGCCAAACGTTCGACAGCAAAGAAGAGCACTCGCAAGCCCAACGCCGCGTTCATGAAGCCCATGAACCCGAGCCCCGCGCTCGCGGAGGTCATCGGCAGCAAGGCGATGCCGCGGACTGAAGTCACGAAAAAGCTCTGGGCGTACATCAAGAAGAACAAGCTCCAGGACGCGAAGAACAAGCGCATGATCAAGGCCGACGACGCCCTCAAGCCGGTGTTCGGAGGCAAGGCGAGCGTGAACATGTTCGAGATGACGCGCCTCGTCAACAAGCACCTCAGTTAGGTTCGTTGGTTCGGCGGTTTCGTGGGTTCGTCGGTTCGCCGAACTAACGAACCCACGAACTGACGAACCCACGAACTGACGAACTCACGAACTGACGAACCCACGAACCGTCAAGATTCGGGTATGCGTCGTCGCTTCAGTGAGCGTGTCGTCGCCGCCATCCGCGACGGCAAGATCCTGGGCATCAAGGCCGGCACGAAGCCGCATCGCACGATTGGCATCTGGGCCGTCGTCGTGAACGGACGCGTCTTCGTACGGTCCTGGGACGTCAAGGATGCCGGCTGGTATCGGACGCTCGTCGACGAGCCGCACGGCGTCATCGAGGTCAACGGACGCAGGATGCGGGTGCGCGCGGTGCGGACACGGGGTGAGCGCCTGAAGGATGCGATCGACGCAGCCTACGCGGTCAAGTACAACACCCCAGGCTCCCTGAAGTACGTTCGCGGGTTCCGGCTCGAACGGCGCAGGGCCACGACGACCGAGCTCGTCCCGCGTCAGTCGTCCTGACGGCGGAGGCTCACGTCGACCTCGCCGTCGACGATCGACACGCGCACTTCCATCGCCCGGCAGCAGACAGCGCAATCCTCTACGTACGACTGCCGCCGGCCTCCGAATTCATCCACGTCGAGCGACACCGGTTCGCCGCAGTACGGGCACTCCGACTCGATCGTCACAGGCGCCATGCTAGCATCCGCTCACCCGGGTAGATGCAATGAATAGAACCGCGGTCGCATTGATCGCAACGCTGGCCTCGACCGCCGTTCCGATCGGAATGCAGCAGCAGCCGTCGCTCCCGTCGACACCGTTGCACTTCGCCGCCTTCGTCCTCACCTTCGGATCCGATGGCGCATTCACGATGCAGGGAAAGGGCTGGCCCACCTTCACCGGCACGTGGAAGGCCGAGCAGGGTGAAGTGACGATGCTCACGTCAGGCTCGGAGAATTGCTCGGCGCCCGGCCGCTATCGATTCGTCGTTCACGGCACCCGCGTGACGTTCAGCCTGGTGGCCGACGACTGCAGGCCGCGTCGCATGATTCTCGACGGCAGCACCTGGCGTCCGCCGGGCGAGGCGGCGCCGGTGGCGGAGCGACGGATCGTGCGAACCGGATCCGAGAAAGTTCCGAAGCTGCCGTCTGCAGGGCCCGCGACGGGGAGCTGGCCGTCATTTCGCGGGCCGCGCGCGTCCGGCACGGCCGATGGGCAGCGGTTGCCCGAGCGATGGGACGGCAAGACCGGCGAGAACGTCCTCTGGCGGATTCCGATCCCTGGGCTCGCGCACTCGAGTCCCGTGGTATGGGGCGATCGCGTCTTCGTCACGAGCGCCGTGAGCAGCAACGCGAATGCGACGTTTCGCCCGGGGTTGTACGGCGACGGCGACGCATCCGACGATCGCTCGCGGCACCGGTGGATGATTTACGCGATCGACAAGCGCAGCGGCAAGATTCTCTGGGAACGCGTGGCTTTCGACGGCGAGCCTCGCGACAAGCGGCACATCAAGTCCACGTACGCCAGCGCCACGCCGGCCACCGATGGCCGCATCGTCGTCGCCTGGTTCGGATCGCAGGGCGTGCACGCCTACGATGTGAACGGAACCTCCCTCTGGAAGGTCGATCTCGGCCGCGTGGACATGGGCGCCTACGACATTCCGACCTTCGAATGGGGGCCGGCCAGCTCCCCGATCATCTGGAACGATCTGGTGATCGTGCAGTGCGACACACAGGCCGACTCGTTCCTGATCGCGCTCGACGCGGCAACCGGGAAGACCGTGTGGAAGACGGAGCGTGACGAGCTGCCATCGTGGGGTACTCCGACCGTGGCGACGACGCCTGCCGGACCCGAGCTCGTCACGAACGCATCGAAGTTCATCCGCGGGTACGACCCTCGAACGGGCCGTGAGCTCTGGCGCCTCGGCGGCAGCTCGCAGATCACGGCGCCGACGCCGATCTTCGACAGCGCATTGTTCGTCGTGGCGAGCGGCCGCGCGCCCGAGCGGCCGCTCTTCGCGGTGCGTGCGGGAGCACGGGGCGATCTCACGCTCCGCACCGGCAGGACCAGCAGCGACGCCGTTGCATGGAGCAAGACCGGCCGCGGATCGTACATGCCGACGCCGCTCGTCTATGACGGGATCCTCTACGTGCTGGGGAACAACGGCGTGTTCGACGCGTACGATCTGGAGAGCGGACAGGAGATCTATCGCCAGCGGCTTCCGCATCTCGGCAGCGGCTTCAGCGCGTCTCCTGTCGCGGCCGACGGGCGACTCTATCTGACGAACGAGGACGGCGAGATCCTCGTCGTCGCCGCCGGCCGCGAGTTTCGACATCTTGCGACCAACGTGATGGGGGAGCTGTTGATGGCGACGCCGGCGTTGTCCGACGGCGCCATGTACGTGACGTTCGTCGAAGAGCGTGTTTGCTATCGGTACGCCAATCAAATAGGGGCGAGATGTCAGGGGCGAGGGGCGAGGGCTGTTTCAGGCACAGATGCAAGGCCTTGGTCCTCTAGCCCTTTTCCTCAAACCTGAACCAGCCCTCGCCCCTCGCCCCTGGCCCCTGACCCCTCCTAGTGTGGCAGCACGATCCGGAACCCCTTCGGCGATACCTTCACGATCTGGCGCGGCGCCCTGGCCGTGAGCGCGGTCGTGGCCGACTCTTCTTCTTCCTCGACCTTGAAGAGGACGAGGTTCTCGAGGAACGCAATCACCGCGCGCTTGTCGGACGACGATCGCGAGAGGTAGGCATTTCGCGACCCGCGTGCCTCGCTGACGGTGTCGCCGCTCGCGGCGTGCTCGAGGATCGCCTCGGCAAGCGTCGTGGCGCGGCCATCGTGCATGTAGGGCGCGGTCGACCCGACACCCCACAGATTCTCGGTCAGGAACGTATCGGGCGTATGCCGGTTTCGCGGGTTCAGCGGAATCGGCGTCACGTCGTCGCCGGCGATTTCGTTCACCGGTTCGGCGAGGCGGGGTCCCATGGCGTGACGCCTCAGATCGCCGTAGAGCTCGACGATCGCGCGTCCGAACGAGTCCTTCCGCAACGACCCGAGCCGGGCGCGGATGTTCCCGTTGGAGAACCGGATGATGTTATCGGGCTGATCGCGCGTCAGGTCGAAGGCGATCGGACTGCGTGGGTCGACGCCCGCGGCGACGGTGCTCTGTCCGGCGGGAAAGTTGGTGCCGTCGCGGTAGGCCGCGTTCTGGCTGGGCTCGCTGAAAACGGGCGTGTCGATCGTCAGGCTCGGCACATGGCACGATGTGCACCCGATGTCGCTGAACACCTTCCGTCCGAGCTGGATGGCGCCGATCTGCCCGCTCGTCAGCGGCGGATCGAGCAGGCCCAGCGAATTCAGCTCGAGCAGCGTCGTCGGTCGCGGCTGTGCGGCGAGATAGACCGCCAGCGCCGTCTGGTCGCCGATCGTGAGCTCGTTGCGCACGCCGTCGGAGTCGCCGTCGATGTGGTCGCCGACGATCTCCACCGCCTGCATGCCGAGCTCGTTGTGCGAGGCGCCCCTGTTGAAGTCGCGGATGAACGCAACGCTGCCTTTCCATTGGAACGGCCGGACGATCAGGGACGGGGGCGCGCCCGGGTTGTCAACCGACGTCTGGAAGTCCACGCCCCGAACACTAGTCGTGTCGAACGTGACCGCGCAGGGGGTCGCCTGAGAGAGTGTTGCTTTCAGCGTTCCGAAGCTCACTCCCTTCGCGCTCAGCGATACGGCTCGGGTGCCCCCCAGGCTGCATGTTTCCTTGACGAGCCGCGCCTGATCGGCGGCCAGCGAGTCGGTCATCTCCTCGGCGAGACGTTGAATGGCGCCTGGCGCGAAGACGTGCGGCGTGTTGCGCTGCACGAACTGGCTGACGAGCCCCGTGCGGAAGGCGTCGCGGTGAACGTTCGCCGCCGGCGTGCCGGCGCCGTCCTCGAACGGCGTGTCGTGGCACTCGAAGCAGCCCGACGCATTTGGTCCGGTGACGCGGAACGGCGTGTGCCTGAACCATTCGCCAGAGCCTTTCAGATCCGCCCGCGGCACACGGGTGAAGCGCTGACCGGCGCCGACGTTGGCCCCGCCGCCGTCGATGGCGTTGAATGGCGTGGCAAACAGCTCGTCGCCCAGCTCGAACGCCTCCTCGAATGCCTGGTGCGACGGCAGGGCATTGAGCGCGAATTGATTGGCGTGCACGGCAACCGGGTCATGAACGAGCTTGACGTCGGTCAGACTCGTGACGATTGCCAAGGCGCCGGCACCGGTTGCCAGAACGATGAGCGTGACGAGTACCGCAATCCGCGTTTTCGTGAGGCAGAGAACGCTTCGCATGGTTCACCTCTCCTTCCAGGAGGTACGGACCTGTAACGGTGAATCGACGGGCGTCGAGTTGCGAAGGAGGAGCGCGGCAGGCGGGGAGGGAGAAGTCGTTCGCCCGGACGCGACCTGAGGCTAGACGATCGCCCCGCGGCTTTCAATCCTCTCTGCACACACATAGCAGTCGAGCTGACGTGTGAGCGTTGAGGGTATAGTGACCGTGAGGTACACGCTGAAGGGACTATGCACCTCGTTGTTGGAGCAACTGGACTCGTCGGGCACAGCGTCGCGATCGCCCTGGCCAACTCCGGCGAGCAGGTGCGGGCATTCACCCGAAGGTCTGACGATGATGCGCGCGTGGGGGCGCTGCGCGCGGCAGGCGCGGAGATCGCGCACGGCGATCTGAAGGATCCTCCATCGGTCGCTGCGGCCTGCCGGGGGATTCGCGTCGTGGTGACCACCGCGTCGTCCACGATTTCCACGCAGGCGGGCGACTCGATCGAGACCGTCGATCGCGTGGGTCAGCTTGGTCTTGTCGATGCGGCCCGTGCTGCCGGCGTGCAGCGGTTCGTGTTCGTGTCATTCTCGGGAAATCTCGATCTCGACTTTCCGTTGCGAAACGCGAAGCGGGAAGTCGAGGCACGAGTGCGCAGCAGCGGCATCCAGTACACGATCCTGCGGCCCACGATGTTCATGGAAGTGTGGCTGTCGCCGATGCTCGGCTTCGACGCCGCGGCCGGCCGCGCGCGCATCTACGGCGAGGGCCACAACCCAATCAGCTGGATCTCATTGCACGATGTCGTGCGCTACACCGTTGCGGCGGCGTGCGGGCATGAGGCGGCGCGGAACGCGTCTGTGGAGCTGGGCGGGCCGGCGGCCGTGTCGCCACTGGACGTCGTACGCACCTTCGAGCGCGCGAGCGGGCGCACATTCGAAGTGGAGCATGTGCCGGAGCAGGGATTGCGGGCGCAATTCGAGTCTGCCGCCGATCCGACGCAGAAGTCGTTCGCGGCGCTGATGCTCGGCTACGCCGCAGGCGACGCGATCCCGATGGCCGAAACGGCCAAGCGATTCGGCATCCAGCCGACGTCAATCGAGGATTTTGCGCGGACGGCCTCGGGCGGAACCGCGTGACAAAGGAGTATTCGCGTGCACACTTATGGGGCGACGGTCACCTGGCAACGGGATCCGTCGGCGAAGTTCACTGACCAGCGCTACAGCCGTCGACACGACTGGTCTTTCGACGGAGGCGTCAGCGTGGCGGCGTCCTCGTCCCCGCTCGTCGTGCCGGTGCCGATGTCCGCGGCGGATGCGGTCGATCCCGAAGAGGCGCTCGTGGCGTCGGTATCGGCGTGTCACATGCTCTGGTTCCTGTACGCGGCGGCCAAGCGCGGTTTCATCGTCGACGAGTATGTGGACGATGCGGCAGGGACAATGGGGAAGAACGCCGAAGGGAAGACGGCGATGACGCGGATTGCGCTTCGTCCTCGGGTAACGTTCTCAGGCGAGAAGCAGCCGTCCGAACAGGATCTTCACCAGCTTCACGAAGTCGCGCACAAGGAATGCTTCATCGCGAACTCGCTGAAGACTGAGATCGTGGTCGAAGCACCGGCGACGGTGTAGGCGCGCTCAGCGCCAGTCACCAGCGGACACGAACGCGCCCCAGTAGAAGGGATGCGTGCTGAGATGCTTGGCGCGGCGGTCGTGCAGCACGCGCAGGCTCGCGGCACGGACGGATTCGGCAGTGTCGAGGCGCTTGTTCAGGCGAGCGTCGTAGAGCGCGCGCATCCACCGGCGCGTCGCCTCGTCCTCGACCGACCAGAGGCTCATGATGACGGTGCGGACGCCCGCGATCTGAAAGGCGCGTCGCAGCCCGAACACACCTTCACCGGCCGTGACCTCACCAAGGCCGGTATCGCAGGCGGAGAGGACGGCCCACTCCGTCCCCTGCAGGTTCATCGCGGAGATCTCCTCGGCCGTCAGAATGCCGTCCTCCTGGTTTGGCTTCGCGCGGGCGCGCTGGTTGGCTCCGGCGAAGGCGAGGCCGGATACGAGGAGCGGATTCTGGAGATCGACGCGAGGCGCAGGTTTGGGGCGCGCAGCCGTAATCCGCCCCACGGCGCGAGTGCCCGGTGCGGCCGCCTCGCACTCGCCCCCGAGAAAAAAACCGTGTGTCGCGAGGTGCAATACGCGGCGGCCGGGCGCATGCTGCTTGAACGAGCGCTCGGTGGCCTCGCCGGCGACGGACAGGTAAACGTCGCCGACACCTGCGGACGCGGCGACGCCCTTCCACATACCTGCGATTTCCGTCGCCTCTTTCAACGTGGCCGGAAGCTCTTCGAACATCACGGACTGGAGCGTTCCACACGTGGCGGCGCGCACGGTCGATGTCTGACGCCGTGGCGTTGTCGGAGTCACGCCAAAGTTTGGCCCCCCGAGCGCCAGGAGACCGGCGCTGGCCGACGTCGCTTCCGGTGCTTCGACGAGGTCGCGTTCCGTGGACAGGTAGTGGATTGTCGGGTGGCGCTCGACCAGGTACTCGGATGCACCGACGGGAAGCGCTCCGAGGTTCACGAGACTCAGGGCACCGTCGGGAACGACGAACACGCGATCGACATCGACAAGATGGCGCGCGAGTGGATCCCACACGAGTTGTCGCAGCCGATCTCCGGCCGACCGATAGGTCGCTTCCGCGGCCACAACCGAGGCGGCTTTCATCGGGCCCAGTCCGGCCTCACCTCGCCAGCGTGCCACGGCCCGGTCGATCGCGGCAGCGGGTCCGAGCTGCACCACGGCTGGCTCACTACGACCCGCCACGAGGACAAACGATGCATAGTGCGGGACTGTCTTTGTCTGCGCAGTGACAGTTCTCTCGTAGCGAATCATCGAGATCAGCCCGCTCGAGGAAGGAAGTGCGTGGCGAACCTTGTCGAGGCCAACCTCGCTGCGCTCCAGCTCCTGTCTGAACTCTGCGCTCTTCTCCGCGAGGGCACGTTCGGCGGCCTCCTTGTCGCGGCGGGCCGCATCCAGCAGGGTCATGTACTGGGCGGGTCGTCGATCGCTTGGAGTCCGCACGGCCAGATTGGCGAGCCGCTGGCGCGCGGCGGCAACGTCCGACCAGAGCTTGGCGAGGCCGGGCTCCTGGTAAATGGCGGATCGATTCCGTGCCGCCATTTCCTCGAGAATCACTCCTCGGCCGAGCACGAGAGCATCCAGCGCACGTCCCGCGCCGATGGGATTGGCTTCGGCGTCGAGGACAGACAGAGCGACATCGAGGCCCGCAGGAGGCAGTTGACTGTATTCGATGGCCTGTCGCTCCGGCAGGTATCGCACCGTGGATCGGAGTGTGGTGCGCGCAGCCGTCTCGGCTTCGAGCGCGGTGCTGAACGCAGACGCAGGTTGACCGGACTGCGCCAGAACCTTTGCGAGGCCCTGCTGGGCTTTGGCCACGTCAAGATGCAGCGGCCCGTAGATCCGATTTCTGATCGTGACCGCGCCCTCGTAACTCTTGCGCGCCTCGTCCAGGTTGCCAGCGGAGGCTGCCGTTTCCGCACGGAGGAACAACGCCGTACCATGCCCGGTTGTATTCGGGCTGCGTTTCTCCCAGATTGCAACCGCCCGCGTCGACAGCGCTTCCGCGTCCTTGAGACGGCCCGATTGCATCGCTCCGATCGCCAGTTGCAGCAGCGTTCGCGCGACGTCGACATGATCAATGCCAAGCGCCCGCTCGCGCATCGCGAGTGATCGCCTCAGAATCGACACGCCTTCGGCTGTCCGATTGTGCTCGAGGAGCGTTTCACCGAGGCGGTGCCAGGCTCTGGCGACGAACGGATGCTCTCGACCGAGTTGGCTGTTCCAGATGCCGATGGCGCGGGCCGTTTGCAGTTTCGCCTCAGAGAGGTCGCCAAGTTCGCCAGCGAGAAACGCCAGATTGAACGCGATCGTCGCAACACTCTCGTCGGTGAGTCCCATTGCGCGCTCGGTGATCGAGAGCGAGCGTTGAAAGGCAACTCGTGCCCGTCCGTAGTCCTGTTGCGCCATGTACCCTACAGCCAAGTCGTTCAACGAACGCGCGAGCATCGGATGTTCCGTGCCGAAATTCGCGTCACAGATCTGAACGGCACGTGCCTGCATTGCCACGGCTTCTGCTATGAACCCGAGCTCCAGTTCGGCTGGCGCAAGATTCAGCAGCGCGCCAGCGATCTCGGGATGATCGGGCCTCAGCGTGCGCTCTGCGAGCGCGAGCGCGCGGCGGTAGACCTGGGCAGATTCCAAGACGGAGCCTTCAAACCACAACTGGTCGCCCATCGAGCCGAGCGAGGTGACCAAGCTGGGATGATCAGGTGCGAAACGCTCGCGAATCGTCAGGGATCGTTCGAGCAGGGGCCGTGATTGCGCGTAGTCACCTCTCCTCAGGAACCAACGTCCAGACAACTCGAGCGTCCGTGCGCCGTGAATCTCTGGGTCAGGCGTGAGGTGACGGAGCTGCAGCGACCGATCGATCGCACGTCGTGCGTCGTCATAACGATGCTGTTGCTGCAAGAGGCCCTCGGCGAGGTCATCGAGGGCGTCTGCAACCGCTACGCCGTGCGCACCATGTGTCTCGAGCAGGCGCAACCGTTGCTCGAGCACTCGAATTGCGTGCTCATGCTGACCTGCAAGGAGCATCACCTGGGCGAGATTTCCCAGGCTGTGCGGGGACTCGCGGTCCTTGACTGCCCGTTCCGCCAGCGCGCGTGTTTCCGCGTCCGCGCGCCCATTTCGCCATAGCGCTTCGACGAGCAGATCGTTGGCGTCGAGGCTCGCCCCGATGTCTTCCGACGGTGAGGCCGAACAGACACGCGCCTTGGCCGCGGCCTCGGCGCGATCGTACCGCCCCGCGTCGAGGTCTGCGCGAATCTCTGACGAACCAGACTGCGTCGGCAGCCTCTCGGTTCCGCTTGGGCGCGAAGCGACACCAATCGAGAGACATCCCCAAAGGACCGCAATCAGAATGCGCTCAGATGCTCGGCGGCCTACGCCACCCCACGCGATCATAGATATCCGCGAATTGCGGTCCCCAGCCTTCCGTCACGGTGTAAGGAGAGATACCGATTCCATTAAGCCCGCTCACCATTGGCCCGCGGCGTTCATGTGCCTTGACGAGCGCGTCGTGTGCCCCGACGACGACATCGATGGCCGATGTGACTGCCTGCTTCGTGGCTGCTGAGAGAGTACTCGCCTTGGCGACATTGCCCTTCAGGGCGAGGCAGAAATCACGAAGGTCGAGAAGCGGATCGGCCACGTCGCGTCGCGCCACGACGAAGGTGTCCGCAACAATGTCCGCGATATTCTCCGCGAGCGCCGTACTCAGCTCCGCTCTCAGAACGAAGACCTCTTTTCGAAGCCCTTCGAACTGCGGCTGCAGGTCGCCATCGAGCGCCGTCATGGTGACGCGAGGAGGCCGGTAGGATTCGTAATACTCATCGAGGATCACCTTGGCCACGTCGTCCGCGTCCATTCCCGGGTTTGCCGCCACGCGATCGAGGATCGTGTTGTACGGCCAGCCGCTGAAGGGCACGCCAATCTGCGAGCACACGATGCGAGCGGCCTGCGTGCCCAGGAACTGAATGGTTTCGACCCTGCTCATGTCGCACGAATCGAAGCCAAGAATGTCGAGCCGCCGCCGTTGTGCCGCCCGCGCGTTGTCGAGCGCGGTCGCGATCTGCGCGAGCGTCATTCCGTTGTCGCCGAAGCCACCAAACTGCTCGCCTGCGGAGTGACCCCACAGAATGACCATGCAGCGCTGAGGGTTGCCCGGTGGATCGACTCCGACGGGAAGCGATTCCTGGATGAGGAACTTCTCGAACGCCTGCGCCATCGTCTGTGTCGCGGCGGCCCCAGTCCGCCTGAATCGGATGTTGTTCCCCTGGCCTTTGGCAATGCGTATCGGCGAAGCCGCTGTGAGCGGATCGGGCTCGAACCCTTCCTCCCAGTGCACCTGTACGGCGACCTGCAGGGAGGGTGACGTGTTCACCATGCACATCTCGAACAGATCGCGTTCGGCGAACGAGCGAAGCGCACCGTACGCCGCCATGTAGACGATGACTTTCCAAGACCCGTTCGGTTTGTTCGGGTCGCGACCCTTTGACGCCTTGATTCGTTTACGTGCGTCCTTGATGTCCTTCTCGGCTTCATCCAGGATCTCGAGGCGTTTGCCCATGGTCTTGCCAAAGTCGTCCGACATAGAGCCCTCCTCACCAGAGGCGAGTATCGATCCGAGCCGCCGGCGCACGATCAAATTCGTCGGTGCAGCGAAGCGCAAGCCTAGCCCAACGGTTGGGCATCCGCAATCGCCCTCACCGAGTAGCAACGCGCTTCGAGCACCTTTCCAACATGTCGGAGACCTGTTGGACGGGCGCGCTGCACACGTTAGTACCGGCATGAGCAAGTTCGAGGCTGCGGGCGCGCTCCCGGCCGGACTTGGGGCTATGATTGGGACCTTCGTCCCCGATCCAACCCGACCTGTCATGAGCGACCTGCCCGAGGCTGCCGGTCCGCCGCAGACGGTTCCAGCGGATGTGGTGTCCGCCGAGTCGTCGTTTGACCTCCTGATCCGGGCCAAGCGGGGCGACGAGGCGGCGATGGACTCGCTCTGCGCCAGGTATCTGCCACGTCTGAAGCGCTGGGCACACGGGCGTTTGCCGTCCTCCTCCCGCGGGATGCTCGAGACCGAGGACCTGGCCCAGGAAGTTCTGTTCCGCGCCATCGAACGCGTGGAAACCTTTCAACCGCGCCACGAAGGCGCGTTTCAGGGCTACGTGCGCCAGATCCTCCTGAACCGCGTTCGCGATGAAGTCCGGAAAGGTCAGCGGCGGCCGGCTGCCTCGCCACTCGAGGAGGAGCAGCACGAGGCCGCCGACCCCTCCCCGCTCGAGCTCGCCATTGGACGGCAGGCGCTGGACCGGTACGAGGCGGCGCTCGCGCGGCTGAAGGACCAGGATCGCGAGATGATCGTCGCGCGCCTCGAGCTCGGGTTCTCGGCGAAGGAGATCGCAGCCGAGTTCGGCAAGCCATCGGATGCCGCGGCTCAGATGGCGGTGAGCCGCGCGCTCGTGCGCCTCGCCGAGGAGATGGCGCGTGTCTGAACAGCAACGCATCCTCGACCTCGCGGAGGCCGTCGCCATGGGGACGGAGGTCGATTGGGATCGCATCGAGCGCGAGTCGCCGGACGATCGCGAGCGGTCCGTCGTTCGCGAGCTGCGCCTCATCGCCGGCATCGCGGAAGTGGCACGCAACCCGTCCTCGAAACGCACGGCATCCGACGCCAACGCGGATGCCGGGCCTGCGCCGCCCGAGTCGTGGGGTCACCTCCGTGTCCTCGGTCCAATCGGTCAGGGATCCTTTGGCGCGGTCTACCGCGCCTGGGACAGCAAGCTCGAACGCCACGTGGCGCTCAAGCTGGTGCTTCCCTCCGGAGTGTCGAACGCCTTCGATCTCTCCCGTGCGCTGCGCGAGGCTCGGCTCCTCGCCCGCGTCCGTCATCCGAACGTCGTCTCGGTGTTCGGCGCCGACTGCCATGACGATTGCTTCGGCCTCTGGATGGAGCTCGTCAACGGCCTCACCCTCGAGGAGCTCCTGAAGACGCAGGGCACGATGAGCGCGCGCGAGGCGATGGCCATCGGCGTCGATCTCTGTCACGCGCTCGCCGCGGTGCACCGGGCGAGGCTGCTCCACCGCGACATCAAGGCCAGCAACGTGATGCGCGAGAACGGCGGCAGGATCGTCCTCATGGACCTTGGCGCCGGCCGGCGCATGCCGGCTTTCGACGAACCGGTCGATCCGCTCGCGGGCACGCCGCTCTACCTGGCGCCGGAGCTGCTCGCGGGCGCGAAGCCATCCGCGGCATCCGACATCTACAGCGTTGGCGTGTTGCTCTACCACCTCGTGACCGGCAAGTATCCGGTCGCGGGCACGAGCCGTGACGAAGTGGCACGCGCGCACGAAGGGAAAGCCCGCATCTCGCTGCGCGACGTGCGGCCGGACCTCCCAACGGCGTTCATCGACACCATCGATCGTGCGCTGTCGCCCGAACCCGGTCTTCGCTATCGGACGGCCGGGGAGTTCGGCTCCGCGCTCGCCGCGCTCGCCGGCGTTCGATACGAGCGCGATTCACGGCCCTGGGTCGACTGGCGGATTGCTGCGGGGGCGGTCGCGGTCACGGGAGTACTGCTCGTTGGCGTCGCGCAAATGCGGCGCGATGCACCAGCCGAGCCGGAACGAGCGGCGCCCTCGGCGGCGAAGGTGGCTGCGCCTGCGTCGTACGACGTGATGGCGGCGTTCTACGCCGTCAGAAACGGGCAGAACGTGCGCCTCACCACTGGAAGCCGTGTGGCGCCCGGCGATCATCTGTTCCTCACGCTCGATGTGTCGCGCCCGGTCTACGTCTACGTCATCAACCAGGACGAGGCAGGCTCCGCCTATCTGCTGTTCCCACTCCCGGGAAACGAGACGCAGAATCCAGTGGCTCTGAACGCAGCCAACCGTCTGCCCGGATTCAGAAAGGGCGAGGCCCATTACTGGGAAGTGACGACGGCCGGCGGTCGTGAGCACTTTCTTGTATACGTGGCGCCGGAACGTCTGACCGATTTCGAGCAGATGCTGGCCGTACTACCGCGCGCGGAAGACGACCGTCCCGTCGACGCCGTCCCGCTCACGGCACGCGCGGTCGGTGCGCTCCGCGGCGTCGGTGGGCTCGCGCCCGCCCGCGAGCGAGCGACCGTGCCGTCGATTCCAGGATTTCCCGATTTGAAGCCCCTGCCCGAGACGCGCGAGGCCGCGACCGGCGTATGGGCGCGGCGCATCTCGTTCGACAACCCGAAGTAACTCGGCTCAGGGCCGAAGGCTCAGGGCCCAAGGCTCCGAAGCCCTAAGCCCTAAGCCCTAAGCCGTTTTACATCAATGGCTCGTCGGATAGATGAACTGGTGACCGAGTGCCGCGTCAGCTGGATACCAGGCTACGACCGGTGGGATTCCGCCGGCCGGGACTTCACCGAGTGCGATATGCCGCCTGGCCGGCCATCCGGCAGGACGCTCGACTCGATTCGTCAGGGTGACCAGATAGACACGGCGTCGATCGCGGCTCGTCACCTGGACGACGTTCGTACGGTCGAGCAGAGTGCGCTCGAAGACGTACGTGCCTGGCGCAAGGGTGACGCCCGGCAGCGCGACCGATCCACTGAACGTGACGTAGGTCGTATCTCGCCAGGACCCGGCGTGAAGGGGCGCGTGCGCGGCGACGGCGAGCATCGCCACGCACGCGGCGATGACTGAAGCGCGTGTGAACATGACCTGTGCCTCCTATGTTGATCACAACGTCGGGAGGCATGGAGTCACACAGTGGCGCGTGGAGTTCTCTCAGCCGGCGCTGGCGGCTGATTTCAGATCCGGCCGACGTAGCCCTTCAGGACCGGCACCGTCCGGCCCGCGGCCGCCGCTGCGGCACGCGAGGCGACGTCCGGCTCGACGTCGGCCAGCGTACGGAGGAAGTCGCCTTCCATCGCCGCGATCGCGACGCCGTTGCGATAGACGATGCGTGTCGAGGCGGACGCGCGGAGCCGCTCACCCGGTGTGATGATGCCGGTCATGTTGAGCGGATCCGCCCCGCTGATCGCGATCAGCTCATCGTCGGGGCCCGAGCGCCGCATCTCGCGCAGGCGTTCCACGGCATCCGGAAGCGCGAACTGCTCGCCGGACATTCCGGACACGAATCGGCCGCCGCGGATTTCGCCCCGATCTTCGAGCCGCCGATAGACGCGCGCGAGCTCGCGCCACGGCACGCCCGCTGTGTCGCGGCCAACCACTCGCCTGAAGACGACTCCATAGCGACGAAGCAACGTCCACGCGAGGGTCTCGACCGCGGCGCTGCGGGATGTCTCCTCGTGGCTCGAGCGCAAGAGCGACCATCGTCCCGCCGTATCGCCCTGAAGCGGGCCGATCAGGGCGCGAAGCCCCGAAAACCCATCCGACGCCGCCATGCCAGCCGACACCAGCTCGCCGATCGCATTTCGGAGCGCGTCTGACGCGAGCGCGCACGCCGACGCGAGCTGGTTGGCGAACGATGCGCCGCGCGCGCGCAGCGCCTCGACGACGAGCGATCCGGTCGCGGAGAGCTCGGGCCGCCCCTCGCGCCTTTCCTCGGAACCGCCGCGAAGGCCGAACCACGCATCCTCGTGCTCGCGCCGGAAGAGCGCGATGGGCGTCGCGCCGACCACTTGCGCGGGACCGGTCGAGAGCCTGGCCCAGCCGATCTCGCCGGCGAAGCAGAGCATGTCGAGCATCGCCGGATCGTAGCGATCCACGCGCGCCGGCAGGACGTGCGCTTCCCAGGCGCGCGCGGGCAGCTCGAGGCCATCGAGTTGCCCGAGAACGGCTCGAAGGCCTTCCACGCCGGAGAGCTTCGACGCCGACGCGGCGTGCTGCCACGCAAACAGGAACCGCATGAACTCGGCCGGCGTCGCCGGAGCAATCTCCGCGCGCAGACGGTTCAGCGTGTAGCGGTGGATCCGCGCGAGCAGGCGCCGGTCGCACCATTCGATGTCGCGCCCGGACGTGGTGAAGGTGCCGCGCAGCACCGCCCCGTCGGATTCGAGCGCCAGCAGCGCTGCTTCCGCATCGGCCGGCAGGATGTCGAGAGACGCGGCCAGCACGCCCGCCGTGACCGGACCGCTGATCGAAAGAGCGCCACGGAGCAGCTCGACGATCGCCTGCTCTCGCGTCCAGACGCGCGATGTCCGCGATGGCGGCGCGGTGATGCGCGGCGCGAGCGCCGCGTGCGGGTGAATCGCCAGCAGCTCGGGCAGCCGTTCCGCCGCAATCCAGATCGACACGGAGGGCGAGAGACGCGCCAGCGTCGCCCGGCCAGCCGCGGCGAGTTGGCCGGCCATCCCCGTGAGGGCATCATGGGTAGAGGACAGGAAGCCGACCGTCAGCAACACGTCGTGCAGCTCGTCGGCATCGCGCGGGTCGGGACGCTCCTCGTCCCGGACGCGCTCGATCGCCGCCGCATCGAGCGCGCCGATCTCCCGCCCGGACTGCTCGGTGGCGCGGCGGGTCTGCACGGCCTGCGTGCGCCGTTCCTCGAGCGGCGCGTCGTCCAGGAACGCATACGGCCGCGCGTTGAGGATGTCGTGCGCGAACGCCGACGGCTCCGGCGTATCGCGCGCCACGCATCGCAGCTCGCCACGATGAATGCGATCGAGCACGGCCTCGAGCCCCGCCAGGTCCATGGCCTCCTCGAGGCAGTCGCGGACGGTCTGGTTCACCAGCGGATGATCCGGCACCTCGCGATCGCCCGGAATGTTCTCGAGGCAGGCGGCGGCGTCCGGAAACACTGCCGCCATCAGGTCGTCGGCCTGCATCCGCTGGAGCTGCGGCGGCACCTTCTTGCCGCCGCGGCTTCGCGGCACCGCGAGCGAGATCGTGGCGTTCCACCGCCATCGCGTCTGGAAGACCGGCGCATCGAGAAACGCCTGGACGAGGATGTCGCGGACGCTGGCCGAATGCAGATAGCGGAAGACGTCGGCGAGCGGAAACGAGTGTTGCGGGCCGAGTGACAGCAGCAGCGCGTCCTCCGTCGCGGCCGCCTGCAGCTCGAAGTTGAACTGGCGGCAGAATCGCTTCCTCAACGCCAGTGCCCATGCGCGGTTGATCCGGCTGCCGAAGGGCGCGTGCAGCACGAGCTGCATGCCGCCCGAGGCGTCGAAGAACCGCTCGAGCACGAGCGTTTCCTGCGTGGGCACGACGCCAAGCGAAGCGAGCCCGCTCGCGACGTAGCTCACGATCTGCTCGGCTGGCCGCGTGCGAGATGCCCGCGATCGCCTGAAGAGACTCGACCGGGCTCGGATCGTCAAGAAGCCGTTCGACGTCCGCCCGCATCGCGCTCACCGCCTCCGAGAGCTCGTCGCTCCGGGCCGGCGCCTCGCCGAACCAGAAGGGGATGCTGGGCGGCGCGCCGTGCGCATCCGCCACGCGCACGACGCCGGGCAGGACCTGCGTGATGCGCCACGATGCGTTTCCGAGCTGAAAGATATCGCCCGGCATGCTCTCGATGGCGAAGTCCTCGTTGAGCGTGCCGACGAATGTCTCTTCGGGCTCGAGCACCACGCGGTAGTCCGCAACCTCCGGAATCGCGCCGCCGGATGTCAGCGCGAGCATCCGCGTTGCTCGTCGCCCACGAAGCGACGTGATGGACTTCGTCGCGGTGCACGAGCGCCGCCCGCCGTCCGCGGCGCGTCGCGAACCCCTCCGAGACCATCCCGACCACCGCATCGAAGTCACCTCGGGAGACCGCGCGATAGGGCCACGCCCTGCGCACGAGCGAGAGCAGGTCCTCCTCGGAGCAATCGCGGGACGACGCCTCGGCCACGACCTGCTGCGCGAGCACATCGAGCGGCGCGTCGTATTCGACGATGGCGTCGAGGTCGCCATCGAGGCTGGCGCGGACGAGCGCGGCGCACTCGACGAGATCGTCGCGCGTGACGGGGAGCAGCCGCCCCTTCGGCGTGCCGACGACCGTGTGGCCCGACCGGCCGACGCGCTGCAGGAGCGTCGCGATGCGGTGCGGCGAGCCGATCTGGCACACGAGGTCGACGTGGCCGATGTCGATGCCGAGCTCGAGCGATGCCGTGGCAACCAGTGCCTTGAGGCCGCCCGTCTTGAGCCGATGCTCCGCGTCGAGCCGTGTCTCCTTCGAGAGGCTTCCATGGTGCGCCGTGACCGCCCCTTCGCCGAGGCGCTCCGTCAGCTCGCGCGCCAGGCGCTCCGCCAGCCGCCGCGTATTCACGAATATCAGCGTCGTCCGATGCGCCCGATCAACTCGGTGAGCCGCTCGTAGTACTCCTCCCACACGTCGTGGGACATCACCGCCTCGAGCGGGGAGCCCGGTATCTCGATCGCAAGGTCCATCGCACGGCGGTGTCCTTCGTCCACGATCGCGCAGTCGGTCGTATCGGACCCGATGAGGAACTTGGCGACGAGCTCGATCGGCTTCTGGGTGGCGGAGAGACCGATTCGCCGCAGCGACGGCCTTCCTGGCGTTTCCGCTGCGCATAGCTCGCGAAGGCGTTCGAGCGACAGCGCGAGGTGGGCGCCTCGACGCGTGCCGATCACCGCATGAATCTCGTCCACGATGACCGTTCGCACGGTCCGCAGCATCAGCCGGCTCCGCTCCGACGTCAGCAGCAGGTACAACGACTCGGGTGTCGTGACGAGGATATGCGGCGGCGTGCGAAGCATCGCCGCGCGTTCGGCCTGAGTGGTATCGCCCGTCCGAACCGCCGCCGTGATGCGCGGCGCCTCGATGCCGCTCTTTTCGGCCAGCGAGCGAATCCCGCGCCGCGGCTCCGCCAGGTTCTTGTGAATGTCGGCGCTGAGCGCCTTCAGCGGGGATACATAGACAACGCGCACCTCATCCGGCAGCGGTCCGCGCAGTCCTTCCTGGATCAGGTCGTCGAGCGCGGTGAGAAACGCCGCGAGCGTCTTGCCCGACCCGGTCGGCGCCGCAATCAACGTGTGGCGACCGTCTCGAATAGCGCTCCAGCCGCGTTCCTGTGCGCGCGTGGGGGCACCGAGCGATTCGGAAAACCATTGGGAGACGAGAGGATGAAAAGCCGAGAGCGACACGTGAGGCACTCAGGGAGAAGGCACCGTCGAGCATATCACCTGCTACAATCGGCCCGCCCAAGGAGGCCTCATGCTACGCCGCTCGATCGCATCCGTCGCGTCGCTCTTCGCCCTCATCGTCGTGTCCGCGCTGGCGCAGGCTCCGGCGACACCGACCAACGACGCGCCGAACCCGTACGAGACCGTGGGGAATCCCTTCAAGATGCCCGAGGGTCGCACGTGGGGGTCGACGAGTGCCGTCGACGTCGACAAGGACGGCAGCACGATCTGGGTGGGGGAGCGCTGCGGCGCCAACAGCTGCCTGAACTCGACGCTCGACGTCGTGCTGAAGTTCGATGCGTCGGGGAAGCTGCTCAAGAGCTTCGGGTCCGGTCTGATGATCTTCCCGCACGGCATGCACGTCGACCGGGACGGCAACGTGTGGGTGACCGATGGTCAGGACAATCTCCCGCGGCGTGCAGCCGGTGCGCCCGCCGATACGCCGCTGCCGCCTGCGCCATCGAAGCTCATTGGCCATCAGGTGTTCAAGTTCAGCCCCGACGGCAAGGTTCTGCTGACGCTCGGCAAAGCTGGCGGTAACCAGCCCGGACAGCAGGCCGACCCGGCCTCGTTCTATCAGCCGAACGACGTCATCACGCTGCCGAACGGCGACATTCTCGTGGCCGAGGGTCACGCGAACACGCCGACCACGAGCACGCGGATCGTCCGGTTCGATCGCAACGGCAAGCACCTCGGAAGCTTCGGCAAGTTCGGCTCGGGTCCAGGCGAGTTCATTCAGCCGCACGCTCTGGCCCTCGACTCGCAAGGACGGCTGTTCGTGGGCGATCGGAGCAACAACCGCATTCAGATCATGACGACCGAGGGCAAGTACATCACTGATTGGAAGAACTTCTCGCGGCCGAGCGGCCTCTTCATCGATCGCCACGACACGCTCTATGTGGCCGACTCGGAGTCGGGTGCGGTTGCGCCGGAGCAAGGGGCCTGGCGGCGTGGAATCAGGATCGGCGGCGCGAAGGACGGAAAGCTCCTCTTCTTCATCCCTGATCCCGAGACCCGCAATGCTCCGGAGGTCCGCGGCACGCTCGCCGCCGAGGGCGTGGCGGTGGACGCGGCCGGAAACATCTACGGCGCCGAGGTGGGCCCGAAGGGGATCAGAAGGTACGTCAGGAAGCGGGGCACCGAGTAGCGATGATCTCGAGGACGCCGGGGGTGGTCATCAGGCCATCCGCCGAGCGCTCCCAACTTGCGAGGGCGTGGGTGACCCCGGCGCGTTGCTCCGCGTTCAGGTAGCCGAGGTCCACGAGGCGCTGCGCGCCGACCGCGGCGAACGTCTTCGGCCATTCCCAGACATGGCTCGCCGGCGTGATCACGTCGAGCATCGGCGTCAGTGCGCGCAGCTCGAGTCGCGCACCGGGCAGCCAGCGCACCAGATCGAGCGCGATGTCTGGTTCGCCTCCCTCGTCGCGCCAGCTGCGCATCACCGTTTGCACGAACGCCTCCATGTCGGCCGATCGCGGCGAGATTCCCCACGCGCCGTAGTCGAAGTCCTCGTGTACGACCAGCACCCCGCCCGGTCTGAGCGCGGCCGCAACACGGCCCAGGAGCGCGCGGGGATCTTTCACGAAGGCGAACACCCAGCGGCACCAGGCACCGTCCGCAATCACGTCGGGAAACGCAGGATCGTTCAGATCGAGCTCCAGCGTTTCGATCTGCGTGAGACGTCGCTCGTCACGAATTCCCTCGACCACGTCGAGGAATCGTCTGGAGCGATCGACCGCGACCACGCGGCCGGAGGGGCCGACGAGCTCGGCCAGGTCCCGCGCCGCCCAACCCGGCCCGCACCCGACGTCGAGCAGCGTCTGGCCCGTGCGGAACCCAGCCCGCTGCCACCCGTGGAGCGCGCGCGGGCGCCAGACGCGATGCTGGATGCCGAGGCGCTCCACCTCATCGTCGTGCGTGCCGAGCACGTAGTCGCGATCGCGCATGGCTGATGTCATTCTTGGTTCTCGATTCGCGTCCGGCTATCCGGATCATGCGATCGAACCGTCGAACGAATGTCAGCCGTACACCGTAGAATCGATCATGCAGATTGTCACGACTCCAACCGTTGCAGGGCACCGCTCGAGCCGCTCGCTTGGCCTGGTCAGCGGCGAGGCGATACTCGGCGCGAACATCTTCAAGGATCTCTTCGCCGGCATCCGCGACATCGTCGGCGGCCGCTCGGCCGCGTACGAGCAGGAGCTGCGGAAGGCGAAGCAGATTGCGATCGACGAGATGACGCAGCAGGCGCGCGACCTTGGTGCCAACGCCGTGGTCAGCGTCGATCTGGACTACGAAACGATCCAGGTCGGACAGGGCGGCGGCATGCTGATGGTCAGCGCGAGTGGAACGGCCGTGCTGATTTCACCGGAATAGCGGGCATGATTCGGACGCGCGGCTTGACGCACATCGCGCTCACGGTGTCGGATCTCGACCGCTCGGCGGCGTTCTACCAACAGTTACTAGGATCGGTGGAGGTCTACCGCGACGCCACGTTCGTGCAGCTGCAGACGCCGGGTTCCTGGGACGTCATCGTCCTGGAGCAGGGCAGAAAAGGCGTTGGAAAAACCGGGGGCATCGCGCATTTTGGATTCCGCCTGATCGACCCGGCCGACATCGATCGCGCCGCTGACGCCGTGGCCAGCGCCGGCGGCGTCGTGACCGACAAAGGCGAATTCGTGCCCGGTGAGCCGTACCTGTTCGCCACGGATCCCGACGGGTACGAAATCGAGCTGTGGTACGAACTGCCGACCAGCGTCGACCCGCCGGCACCGCCTAATCCAATAGCTCCTCCACGAGCTGCGCCACGTGCTCGCCGATAGCGAGGCATGATGTCAGCCCGGGCGATTCGATTCCCGAGGCCTGCACCAGCCGTGGGTTCTTCCGATCTCTCGCAATGAAGAAGTCCGCGAACTTCTCGTCCGGAGGATGGAGCTTCGCGCGGATGCCGGTGCCGCCGAGCCGCAGGTCCGCGAGCTGCAGGTCCGGCAGCAGTTCGCGCGCCGGCTCCAGAAATTCCTCCACCGCCATCCGATCTCCCTCGTAGTCGTCCTTTCGGTCCTGGTACTTGATGGTCGGGCCGAGCGTGACGTTGCCCCAGGTCGTTTTCGCGAGGTGCGTGCCGAGGCCGTGGCCGGAGCGGTGCGGCAGCGGATACACCAGGGCGTTCACCATGCCGCGCTTCGAGGGGACGAGCTCGGCGTACTCACCGCGGCACGCGTAGATGCGGAACGCCTCGCCGCCGAGCATCGCCGACACATCGTCTGCGTAGAGGCCGGCGGCGTTGACGACCGTCCGCGCGAGGATCGATTCGGCCGGCGTCCGAAGCTCGATGCCGTTCGTGCGGACGGTTGCGGCCGTGAGGGGCGACCCCGGGAGCACGGCGGCATCGTGTTCGCTGCACAGCCGCGTCAGCGTGCGCACGAGCGCCTCGGCCTCCAGAATGCCGCTCTCGGGCGAGAACATCGCCGCCTTGGCGCGGATGTGCGGCTCGCGGCGCTTCACGAAGGCCGCGTCGACGATCTCGAGCCCGCGCACGCCGTTTGCCTCGCCCCTGTCGCGCAACGTCGCGAGCTCCTCGATCTCCTGATCGTCCTGGGCGACGATCAGCTTTCCGCAGCGCTGGTACGGGATGCGTACCGCTCGCAGAACTCGTACAGCATTTGCGCCCCGCCGACGCAGTGCTTCGCCTTCAGCGACCCGGGCGGATAGTAGATGCCCGCATGAATCACCTGGCTGTTGTGCGTGCTCGTCCCCATGCCCGGCCTGGGTTCGCGTTCGAGCACGCACACGCTGCGTCCCTGTTTCGCAATGGCGAACGCCGCCGCGAGTCCGACGACGCCGCCTCCAATCACCGCTGTGTCAATCTGCTCCATACAAAACCGAATCCAGAATGCAGTACGATCGTCTGGTTGAACGTCCTACATCACCGCGTGCTCGTCACCGGCGCGGCGGGACAGCTTGGTGCAGCGATCGTCCGGACGTTCTCGGACGCACAGGTGATCGCCTTGCGGCGCCCCGATCTCGATATCACCGACCCGGCAGCCGTGCGCGACGTCATGGCCGGCGCGCGGCCTGACCTCATCGTCAATTGCGCGGCGTTCAACGACGTCGACGGTGCGGAGACGGCGCCCACCGCCGCGCTGGCGGTGAACGCGTTTGCCGTGCGGAGCCTCGCCCGTGCCGCCGAGGCGTGCGGCGCCACGCTCGTGCACTACGGGAGCGATTTCGTGTTCGACGGCGAGGCCGTCGATCCCGTACGCCGAGAGCGCCGAGCCCGCGCCGCGGAGCACCTACGCCGCGTCGAAGCTCCTGGGCGAATGGTTTGCGCTCGAGGCGCCGCGCGGGTTCGTGCTTCGGGTCGAGAGCCTCTTTGGCTGCGACGTGGCATGGCAGGGTCGCCGCGGCACGCTCGATTCGATCGTCAACGGCCTCGAGGAAGGACGCGAGATCCGGGTGTTCACGGACCGTGTCGTGTCGCCCAGCTACATCGAGGACGTGGCGGCGGCGACGCGCCACCTGGTGAGCAGTCGCGCCGCACCCGGCTTGTATCATTGCGTGAACTCCGGCGCGGCTACGTGGCATGACGTCGCCAAGGAAGCGGCCACGCTCCTCGGCGTGACGCCGCGCTTCAAGACCGCCACGATGGCGGAAGCCGCTCTCCCGGCGTCTCGCCCGCGGTACTGCGCCCTCGACAACGCCAAGCTGGCCGCGGCGGGATACCCGATGCCGCCGTGGCAGGACGCGCTGAAGCGCTGGCTGGGCGTGCGGCGGCAGCCGGCAGCGTAGAATGTCTCGCACAAACTGATGGCAAAACGCGCGATCATCACCGGCATCACCGGTCAGGACGGGTCGTACCTGGCAGAGCTCCTTCTCGAAGAGGGCTACGACGTGACCGGCGTCGTTCGCCGATCGAGCTCGCCCAACCTGTGGCGGATCGAGCACCTGCTGGATCGCGTCACCCTCCGACCGGCCGATCTGCTCGATCAGCTCTCGCTGATGCGAATCGTCCAGGACGTGCGGCCGCACGAGTTCTACAACCTGGCTGCGATGTCGTTCGTGCCGGCGTCGTGGGACCAGCCGCTCCTGACGGGAGACTTCAACTCGCAGGGCGTGACCAGGATGCTCGAAGCGATCCGCCAGGTGGATACATCGGTCCGGATCTATCAGGCGTCATCGAGCGAAATGTACGGGCGCGTGCGCGAGGTCCCGCAGACCGAGCTCACGCCGTTCTACCCGCGCAGCCCGTATGGCGTCTCGAAGGTCTTCGCCCACTACATCACCGTCAACTATCGCGAGAGCTACGGCCTGTTCGCCGTGTCGGGCATCCTCTTCAACCACGAGTCGCCGCGTCGGGGCCTGGAGTTCGTGACCCGCAAGGTCACCGACGGCGTGGCGCGCATCAAGCTCGGACTTTCCGATCACCTCTCGCTCGGCAACCTCGACGCGCATCGCGACTGGGGCTTCGCGGGCGACTACGTCCGCGCCATGTGGCAGATGCTGCAGCAGGATCAGCCCGACGACTACGTCATCGCCACCGGGGAGAGCCACTCGGTGCGGCAGCTCGTGGAAGCGGCGTTCGGCCACGCCGGCCTCGAGTGGCAGAAGCACGTCCGCGTCGATCCCCTCCTTCTGCGTCCGGCGGAAGTCGATCACCTGATCGGCGACGCGAGCAAGGCGCGCCGCGTCCTCGGGTGGAAGCCGACGGTCTCGTTCGAGCGGCTCGTGGGCATGATGGTGGATGCCGATCTCGCCCGTCACCGCGGCGAGCACAGAACGGACCAGGCCACCATTCGCTGACTGGAGATCACGGGGACACATCGATTCGGAACGAGAGAGCGCGTTTCTCCCACGCCAGCGTGGCGATCGCGCCGCTTGGGGCGACGGGTTGGATCGTGTAGCGCAGATACTCTTCGTGCGGCGCTTCCGCCGGCCGAACCGTGACGCGAAGCGCATCGAACGCCGGATTGTAGTCGAAGGCGCCCCATTGCCGCGGCACGCGGTTGAAGATCATCGTCCACTCCGCGTCGCCCGGGATCGCAAAGAAGGTGTAGCTTCCTGCCGCCAGGGCGTTGCCATCGATTCTGATGTCACGGTTGACGGAAAACGTCGTGGCCTCGTTCGCGCCGGCGCGCCAGACGCGGCCGTTTGGCACCAGCTCGCCCCAGATCCTGCGCCCCTTCACCGCCGGCCGCCCGTACGCGATGGCGATCTCCGCGCCGCCGACGGCCTGCATCACCGATGCGCGCGGGCTCGTGCGCGGCAGCGTGTAGCCGGTCTTCCCGTGCACGCGGCGTCCGGCAAGGAAGTCCGCGATCGCCAGGTCGAACTCCTCCGGCGCATCGGCGCTGATGTAGTGGCGCGTGTCGTCGAACGCGGCGACGTTGAGCGGAATCTTCGGGTAGAGCAGCTTCAACTCTTCCCATTGGGAAATGGTCGGCGTGTTTCCGGCGGGCGAACCTTCGTCGTGCCATGAGCCCAGCACGAGCAGGGGAACCGCGAGCTCCTTCATCTCTTCCGTCAGGTCTGTCGTCGTCAGCTCCCACCGGTATTCCAGGCTCGGAACAAAGAAGCCGCCGGTCAGCGCGTCGAACGTCCATGCGCGCGATACCGCCGCGTCTTTCACGGCAAAGGCCATCCAGTTGCGTGCGGTCGGATGAGAGGAGTTCTGATCGGCAATCAGGCGGCGCAGGGCTTCGGGCGAGGGCATTGGAGCGACGGGAAACAACTGAGGCGTGGGCGCGACGGACTTCATGAAGAGGAGGCGCTGCGCCATCGGCGCGGGCGCGTCGGGCTCGTTCACCGCGCGCATCGATACGTTCACCAGCGCGTTCACCAGCACCACGGAGCGAACCTGCTTCGGCCGCAGCAGCGCCAGCCGCGCCGCGAAGTATCCGCCGGCCGCGGTGCCGACAATCGTGACGCCCTTCATGTGTGGCTGATCGACGAGGGTCAGGAGCTCGCGCTCGATCTGACTCACCCACGGCCGCCCGGCATGATCGAGCTTCTCCGGCCAGGGCAATGGACGCGCACGGCCCGCGAAGGGCAGTGTGACAATGCGCATCGTGTATGCGGCGCCCTGCCGCTGCACGAACGAGTCGTACAGCTTCAACCCGTCGATCCCCAGGTCCGAGATCAGGAGCAGCTGAATCGGCCCGTGCCCTCGTGACTCGACGTGGAGGTAGCTGCCCGACGGTGCGCCGCGCGGCTCGGGCAGCGAGAGGTCCATCCGCCCGCCCCCATCGAACGTGCTTGCGGCAAACTGAGCGACACGATCGAGCGCCTGGGGGCGCGAGGCCAGGTCGCGGCCATGCAGCTTCGCGTAGAGCACGTACATGTCGCGAAACGCCAGCCGGCGTTCATCGCCGGCGAGGCCCGGCTGCTGGGCGCGTGACCAAAGGTCCGCCATGCGACCCACGTCGTCGGGGGCTGGATTCTCGATTCCTGAATAGCGCAACACTTCGGCTATTCGCCCGCGCACGTCCTCGGGCTGCGCCGAGAGCGTCGCGGTCATGGCCGCGAGCGCAACGCCAAGTCCAATCACCGCGTAAGGCGACGTTCTGCACATACCTCTCCTCCAGGACGGATCCACCTCGCAACGAGCGGACTGTGCCGCTCACGGCGGGGCGATGTCCTGAAGAAAAGGTGAAGTTCACCTGAGGGTTGTCGGGAAGGCTGCTCCCGGTCAGTTCCGGTGATGAACGCCGGCGGCGATCAGCTGAAACCGCGCATCCGAGCGGAGCGGCTGAAACGTGGGTTCCACACTGACCCAGGCGAGCGCGCCCTCTCGTTTGCGGTATGCCTGCTCCAGCGATTCAATCGCGCGGTCGAGCTCGCCCACCCGAACATACAGCTGCGCGCGCCACGTATTCGACATCGGCATGCTGCCGCTCTGCTGGTTCAAAAGGTCGCGGTAATAGCCTGGCATTCCTTCAGCGCGATACACCAGCTCGATGCGCTCGAGCGATTCCTTCGAGAGTCCGATAATCCGCAGGCCATCGCGGTACGCGGCAAATGCCGCATCCGGCCGGCCGCTCAGTTCGAACACCCAGCCCTTCATCATGTGCGCCTCGATCGACCGGGGGTTCAATTGGAGCGCGCGTTCGACCTCTTTGAGCGAATCGTCCGGCCGCCCGCTCAACGCCAGCACCCATGCCAGCTCGTTGTACCGCGCCGTGTTGACGGGGTCGAGCTGGAGCGCCGTTCGCGCCGCAGAAACAGCTTCGGCGTGCTGCCCACGTGCCGACTTGAGCCATGCCATCGCCTGGTGCGCCGGCATGTAGTCCGAATCGAGCGCCACCGCGTGCGCCAGGCTGCGCTCCGCAGCGGGAAAGTCCCAGTCGAACAGAAATTGTGCCCGGCCCAGGGCCGCGTGCCCCTCGGCCGATTCCCGATCCAGCTGCAGCGCGCGCTGCGCGGAGCGCATCGCCCGCGGACGCATCTCAGCGGGCGAGGCGACGCCGAAGTCCGACATCGCGCTGTACGTATCGGCGAGTCCAGCTTGCGCCGCGGGATCGAACGGATCGATGGCGACCGCGCGTTCGAACTGTTCCAGCGCCTGCCGCCAGCCCCGAATCGAGCGCTGATCGAGGAAGTATCGCCCTTTCAAGTACGCCTCATGCGCCTCGGCCGGAGCCACGTGGCGCCTGGTGCGTTCCACGGTCACCGTCCACAGGGCGCCTGCCGCGAAGGATGCAAGCGCGGTCGTCGCGGCAACGGCTGTCCAGGATTTTCTACGTGATGGCAGCATCGCCGGCTGCGCGGGCATAACGGCTTCGTTCGACGACGTCGCCGGTGTCCCACGGCGCACGGGCGCAATCAACCGATAACCGCGGCGCGAAACCGTTTCGACGTATCGAGGACTCCGCGCATCATCGCCCAACGCCTTCCGCAGCGCGTAAATCGTCACGGTCAGGACATCGTCGGTGACGTAGCGGCTGTTCCAGACGTGTTCTATCAGGAGCTCCTTGGAGACGGCGTGATCGGCGCGGTCGGCGAGGAAGACCAGCACGTCCATGACGCGCGGCTCGACACGAACCTGTTCCTCGCCGCGCACGAGCAGATTCCGTGACGGCTCTGCGGTCCATTCCCCGACGTTGAAGGCGCCACCCATGCGCCGAATCTACCTCGAAGGCTGGCAGCCGTCTAGGCGGCGTCGTCGAATTCCGGACGGTACTTGGCCAGGCCGGCAAGGTGCGGCGCGATCGAGGGCTCGCCGACGAAAATCATGAATGCCTCGTCTCGAATGCCTTCCCACTGGCAGCGCACGCCGTGAGTCGACGCGGTCACGAATCCGAAGCGAGGGTAGTACTCAGGGTGGCCCACGACGATCACGAACGGGCAGCGTGACTGGCGCAGGCGCTCGATTCCTGCCCGAATGAGCGCCGAGCCGATTCCGCGGCGTTGAAATTCGGGAAGCACCGCCATCGGAGCCAACCCGTAGCCGGCAAGCGGCCCGTCGCGCCGCTCGATGGTGGCCGGCGTGAACAGGATGTGCCCGACGACGCGATCGTCTTCCAGCGCGACGAGGGACACGCGGTCCTCGCAGTTCACTCGCAGCTTGTCTACCAGGTCGGCCTCGAAGACCTCGGGGAACGCCGCCTCGTGCACCACGCGAACGGCCGCCGCGTCCTCCGATCGTTCATCGCGGATCGCAGTCATGGCGTCAGCGACCGCCTGCCGGCGTCCACCGTGTTGTCCCGACCATCACGCTTCGCGGCCCGTCGTCCACGTGGTGGGCGCGATTTCGCTTCGGCGACCACGATCGGTTCACGCGCAGATCGATCCGGCGGAACGGACCAGCCGCGGGCCGGCGCACCGGAATCGTGATGTTCGTCCAGCGGTCTGGCATCGCCTCGATGACGCCCGCTCGCTCGCCGCCGACCTCGACGAGGACCTGAAATGGCTCGATCTCGTCGAGAAACCCGGGGGCCCGCAGCGGAATCGTCAGGGTGCCGGGTTGCGGCCCGACGTAGAACACCCCGTGCCGAGTCATCCAGACGAAAGGCGTCCCATCCTCCGTGGCCTGGAGGTCGTAGAAGCCACGCTCGCCTGGCATCGTGTCGGTCAAGGCGTACCGCCGCAGCTGGATGGCGACGTTCGCGCACGCGGCCGCCACAACCATCGCAAGGGCCCACCGCCTCATGGGGGTCGTGCTCGCATGTAACGGCGCTTCCGATGGCACACCTGCTCCTGCCAGCACGCCCAAAGCACCCCAGAATGGCATTGCCGCCTCGGGCACGAGGAGCGGATGGCCCGTGACACATGACAAGAGGTAACCGGCGCATCCTGCAAGGAGACCCATCAAGGATGGGTCTCGTCCCGCCGTCCGACACACGGCACGCCATCCCGCCCATAGCCCGGCACCGACAAGCCACGCAAACAACACCCCACCGACGATGCCCAGCTCCGCGAACTGTTGCGCGAAATAGTTGTGGGCGTTTTCGTACCCGTAAACCTGTCGCAGAGCCGCAGGCATGAATTGATTCGATCGTTCGTGGTAATGGCCGATGCCGACGCCGAACACGGGCGCCGACGCGAACATGCGCGCGCTCGTGACCAGAAACTGCCCACGCAGCCAGAGCGCGTTCGATGCCGTTCCCTGGTCGCCCGGCCTCGACGCGAGCAACGCGGCGCCAACTACCAAGACCACGACGGCCGCGACTGCCAGCGCGAGAGCGCGTCCCGTGATACGACGCGGCGTCCCGCGGCGGATCAGTGGAATCAGGCTTCCGCCGACGAGCAGGCCGCCAAGCGCTGCGGAACGCGAGCCGGCAACCGCGAGTGCCGGTGTGATGAGGATCGCGAGCGCCACCCACATCGCGCGGCGGCTGCGATCGCCGACCGCAAGCGCGGCGGCAATCAACATCGCCAGGATGTAGTGCGATCCGGCTGCATTCAGATCCTCGAGATGGAGGCTGAAGCGCTCGCCCCGTGCGTACCGGAGCAGGAACCAGGCGCCGTACTCGAACGACGCCCACTCCCTCGCGACGTCCGCCATCGTCAGCACGGCGAGCCCTGCTGCGGATACCACTACGGCGGCGGCCACTGCGAGCCGTGCCTCGGATCGCTGCCTCGCAACCACCGCCGATGCGACGAAGAGCGCCAGCCCGGCGAGGAGCGGCAGCAGCGTGAAGGTTTCCGGCTCGGGGCTGGAGAACACCAGATGATCGACGGGCACCGCCCGAGCCAGGAGCAGTGGAAGCCGCAGGGGCGCAATGCCCGCTGCGCCACCGATGATGTAGGCCATCCACGATGCCGCCGCCCACAGCGCGAAGAGCGCGGCGGCTCGGAACACCGCGCCGCGCGGTCTTTCGGGCGCGAGGGGCCGCCAGAGCGCGAGCAACCATGCGCTGATGAAGCTCCACACGACGAGCTCCGCCACCCGGGCGGGTGGTGGCGCAAGCAGCAGGCCCGCGGGGGCAGAGGCTACGATTGCGGCCAGGCCTGCGACCGGCCTCCACATCGTCAGCGCCGCCACGGCCACTGCGGCCGCGACGGCGGGAAGCGGTAAGGCGAGGAGAGCGAACACCGTGAACCACGCGAGGAGCGCACCCACGCCGGCGCGGAGCACCAGGGTGCTCACGGCCGGTAACCGATTGCGGCGTAGTCGAGATGCGTGAACAGCAGCCGATTGAGCTTGTCGGCGTTCTCGTTCAGCGTCGCGGCCCACTCGGCCAGATCCGGCGTGGGCGCAACAGGCTGCAGCTTGTGCTGCTCCGGATACGGTGCGCGGTATCGAATCTCCACGCGCTGAAATCCCGACGCGACGAGCAGATACTGCAGCGTATCGGGGTGTACGGGCTGCGAGTGCGTGAGGTCGCGGAGGTAGCTCGAGAAGAATGCAAACCAGCACGCGGGATTGATCGTCTCGAGGACGAGTGGCGCGCCCGACCGCATCTTTCCGAATGCCGCCTCGAGCAGGCGCAGGAGGTACGCGGGCTCGAGGTGCTCGATCACCTGCGCCGAGAAGACGCCGCCGAGCGACGCATCCGGCACCGACGTCAGATAGGCCAGCGCGTCGCCGGCCGATGCGTCGAGCCCGCGCTCCCGCGAAGCCTCGACCATCGCCGGATTCACGTCCACACCACGAGCCGTGATGCCGCGCTCGCGAAGGAGCAGGAGGAATTCTCCTCGGCCGCAGCCGATATCGAGCACGTTCGATGCGCCGTCGAACAGCGGCACGTAGGCCTCGAGGCGCTCGCGGATCTCTTCAAGCGATCCGCGGAACTCGTCCTCGAATCCGACGTACTGGTGCGCGTCGAGGGCATTCTCGTACGCAGGCGCAACGGAAGGAGTCGAAGTGGAGACGGAGGCCACGCCATCGGATGCGAGCCGCGCCACCTCGCGCTTCAGCGCGTGCGTGGCCTGCTGGAGCTGGCCAATGGACGTCCGAATCTCCTTGTGCGCCTCGATGATGGCCTGCGACGCCGTCTCGATCCGCCGCTCCCGCGCGGCAAGCGATTCGCGGTAGCGGATCGCCTCGTCGGTCGCGATGCGCGCCTGCTCGAGGGCGTTCGCCGTGGCGTTGATGTACTCGACGACGGCGGCGTTGAAGGTTTCCTGCGGCGCGAGCACCCGCGCGAGCATCAGGCGGACGCGGTAGAGGAGCGTGCCTGACAGGGCACCGCCCGGTGGCGGCGCGCCCGCCACGTGCCAGAGGCGGTTCAGCCGTTCAAGCAGATCACGCGTGTCGGGGCGCACAGTCAGACTTTGCTGGTCCGCTTCGCTCGATGATTCTCATGACCACGCTGGACGTTGCTTGTCGCGAACCACGATGCCACGAAGATCACGAAGATGCGTTCGATTGGCGGGCCCGCGAAGCGGGCCCGTGGCGCATCGAAGCGAAACCAGCGAAAAACAAACCGCACATGAATTGGAGAGCGGCTTGTTTTTCGCTGGCTTCGCTTCGATGCGGGTCGCCTCCGGCGGCCAATCGAACGCATTCTGATTCTTGCGATTCCAATGATTTCTCCGTGATCTTCGTGTCCTTCGTGTCTTCGTGGTTGATGCCTTTGACAAGGGCAGTCACAAGAATCACTGAATGCTCACCGTCCAACCATGCCCTCGATTGGGCTGCTCGCCGTCGCGTACGACTTGCGCGGAATACGTCCGGACAGGTACGCCAGGCGTCCCGCGATGACGGCATGCTTCATGGCCGTGGCCATCGCAACCGGCTCCTGTGCTGCCGCTATGGCCGTGTTCATCAGGACCGCGTCCGCGCCGAGCTCCATTGCCAGCGCCGCGTCCGACGCCGTCCCGACTCCCGCATCGACGATCACCGGCACGCGCGCGAACTCCCGGATGATCCGGATGTTGTTCACGTTCTGAATGCCGAGCCCGGACCCGATCGGCGCTCCGAGCGGCATCACCGCCGCGGCGCCCGCATCCTCGAGCTTGCGGCAGACGACCGGATCGTCGTTCGTATACGGCAGCACCACGAAGCCTTCCTTCACGAGGATCCGTGTGGCTTCGAGCAGCGCCTCATTGTCCGGGAAGAGCGTCTTCTCGTCGCCGATCACTTCGAGCTTCACCCAGTTCGACAGACCCGCCTCGCGGCCGAGACGCGCGGTCCGCACCGCTTCGTCCGTGGTGTAGCAGCCGGCGGTGTTCGGGAGGATGAAGATCCGCTCCGTATCGATGTAGTCGAGCAGCGACTCGCGGCTGCGGTCGGAGAGGTTCACGCGGCGCACCGCCACGGTGACCATGTCGGCGCCCGACGCCTCGTGCGCCTGCGCCATGACTGGAAACGAGGGGTACTTGCCCGTGCCGACAATCAGTCGCGACCCGAACGTCCGTCCGGCGACAACGAAAGGGGTGTCCTGCATTTATCCGCCACCAACAAAATTCACGATCTCGACCTGGTCGCCCTCGCGGACCAGGATGTGCCCGAACGCATCGCGCTTCAGAATCGTCTGGTTGTGCTCCACGGCGACGCGGCGCGGATCGATCGCCAGCCGCGCCAGCAAGTCGGCCACGGAGAGCGACTGATCGAGCTCGAACGGGTCGCCGTTCAGCGTGATGCGCAACGATGCTGAGCGTACCCGTGGCCGTTCGGGCAAGTCAATGAACTGTCTGGCCCGCAAGCTCCTTCGCGACCTCGCCGAGCGCCGCCTTCGCGTCGCCGAACAGCATCAGCGTGTTGTCGGCGTAGTAGAGCTCGTTCTCGACGCCCGCGAAGCCGGGATTCATCGAGCGCTTGTTGGCGACCACGAAACGAGCCTTGTCGGCGTCGATGATCGGCATGCCGTAGATCGGACTCTTCGTGTCGTGCCTCGCGGCGGGGTTCACGACGTCGTTCGCGCCGACGACGAGCACCACGTCCGTCTGCGGCAGATCGCGGTTGATCTCGTCCATTTCCACGAGCGCCTCGTACGGGACTTCCGCCTCGGCGAGCAGCACGTTCATGTGGCCGGGCATGCGCCCGGCGACCGGATGGATCGCGAACTTCACGTCGATGCCGCGCTTCGTCAGCTGGTCGTAGATCTCGCGCACCCGATGCTGGGCCTGCGCGACCGCCATGCCGTAGCCGGGCACGATCACGACGCGGCTGGCGTTCTCGAGCAGCTCCGCGACGTCGCGCGGCGTGCCGCTCTTGACGGTCCGTGCTTCGCCGGCCGCCACCGACGCTTGCACCTGTCCGAAGGCGCCGAACAGCACGTTCGTGAACGAGCGGTTCATCGCCCGGCACATGATCACGGAGAGGATCAAGCCCGACGATCCGTCGAGCGCGCCGGCGATGATGAGCACCTTGTTCTCCAGCACGAAGCCCATCGCGACGGCCGAGAGACCGGCGTACGAGTTCAACAGCGAGATGACCGTCGGCATGTCGGCGCCGCCGATGGGAATGATGAGCAGCACCCCGAACACGAGCGAGAGCACGACGATGACCGGGAAGAACTGCCAGGCGTCGGGCCGGACGATGAGCCCCACGCTGGCCGCCAGCGCCGTGGCCAGCAGCGCAAGGCTCATGATGTTCTGGCCGCGATACGTGATCGGTCGCGTCGGGATCACTTCCTGCAGCTTGCCCGCGGCCATGAGGCTGCCCGTGAACGTGAGGTAGCCGAGGATGACCTCGATGGCGATCGCTCCAGTCCGGAAAGGCGTCAGCTGCCCGTCCTGCAGCCACACCAGGTACTTGGCGGTGCCAACCAGACCGGCAGCCAGGCCGCCGAAGGCATGCGAGAGCGCCGTTCGCTGTGGAACAGCGGTGAGCGGAACACGCGACAGCGGGACGCCGATGATGGTCCCGATGACGAACGCGACGGCGATCCACGAATACCCGATGATTTCCGGATGAAGCAGCGTGCCGACGATGGCCGCGGTCATCCCCAGCACGCCCGCCGCGACGCCCTGGCGCGCAGTTTTCGGATCGGTGAGACAACGCAGCGACCAGATGAAGAGGACCGCCGCGGCGAGATAGCTGGCCTGTGTCAGGTGTTCCGTCATCGGCTCTTGCCCTTCCTCACGGAACATCTTCAGCATGCGATCGGTGATCAGAAATCCGCTCACGATGTTCGTCATCGACGCCGCCACGGCAATCGTGCCGAGCACCGTGCTCAGCGTGTCCTTCTGCTCGCCGGCGATGATGATCGAGCCGACCACGGCAATCGCGGAGATCGCGTTGGTCAGCGACATCAGCGGCGTGTGCAGCAGTCGGGACACGTTCTGAACGACGTAGAAGCCGACGAACGTGGCCAGGACGAACACGAACGCCATCGACCACAAATCGAGCGAATGCACGCGACCTCCTGAAATCCCTAGCCGACTGGAACCTGCACTCTCGGGTGCACGACCGCGCCCGACTGCGTCAGCAGCGTCTCACGGGTAATCTCATCATCCGGATTCACCGTCAGTGCTGCCTTGGTGGCGCCGTCCTTCCCGAGCAGGTGCTGCAGGAACGTGATGATGTTCTTCGAATACATCTGGCTGGCGTGGTATGGCACGAGCGCGGCCGGGTTCGACGGCCCGAGAATCGTCACCTCTCGATGCACGACCGTTTCATCGGGTCGTGTGAGCTCGCAGTTGCCACCGCGCTCCGCCGCGAGATCCACGACGACGGAGCCGGGCTGCATCGCCTCGACCATCTCCGTGGTAACCAGGATCGGTGCGCGCTTGCCCGGAATCAGCGCGGTCGTAATCACGACGTCGCTCGCCGCCACGACCTTGAGCATCATCTCGCGCTGCCGGCGATAGAACGACTCGTCCTGTGCCTTCGCGTAGCCGCCCTTGTCCTCGGAGTCGGCCGATTCGAGCGGCAGCTCGACGAATCGCGCGCCGAGGCTCTGCACCTGCTCCTTCACCGCCGGCCGGACGTCGTAGGCCTCGACGCGGGCGCCCATGCGGCGCGCGGACGCAATCGCCTGGAGTCCGGCCACGCCGGCGCCGACGATGAACACGCGGGCGGGCGAGATCGTGCCGGCGGCGGTCATCAGCATCGGAAACATCCGCGGCAGAGCGTTCGCGGCCAGCAGCACGCCTTTGTACCCGGCGATGGTGGCCATCGACGACAAGGCGTCCATGCTCTGGGCGCGCGTGATGCGCGGCATCAGCTCCATCGAAAACAGATTGATGCCCGTCGCGGCGATCTCGTGAATGGCAACCGGCGCGCCGAGCGGGTCGGCGAAGCCGATCACCGCCTGGTTGGGACGGAGCAGCGCCCGATCGGCGGGAATCGCGCGGACCTGGAGGATGACGTCCGACGTGCGGAACACCTCGGCGCGTGACAGAAGCTCGGCGCCTTCCGCCCGGTACGCATCGTCGGGGAATCCGGCCGCCGTTCCCGCGCCCTGTTCCACCACGACCTGTAGTCCTGATTTGACGAGCGTCGCAGCGCCGGCGGGCACGACGGCGACGCGTGTTTCGCCCGGGGTGATCTCTCTGGGAACGCCGACTCTCATCAACCTGGAGTGTAGTCGATGGCGAATGGCTGCGGCCAGTGGACTACCGTTCCGACTTCCACCCCTCGTCTTTCAACGCGCGGGCGACCACGGCGCATCGCTGCAGGAGATCCACGGCGTCCTGGATCTGTTCCACCTGGGTGCGGCCATCCGGGTAGGTGATGGCGATCTCGTAGGCCGCGCCGGCTCCGGCATAGCGGATTTCGTAGCGGAGACGCTGACCATCGCGATCGAAGAACCAAATCATTTGAGCGCCATGAGTGCAAACGTGTAGATGTCGGCGTCCTCGTCGATCATTTTAGCCACTGGCTTGCCGGCGCCGTGTCCGGCGCGGCGCTCGATACGGATCAGTGCCGGACCGCCGCGTGCCGCCTGCAGACGCGCGGCCAGCTTGCGCGCCATGCCGGGGTCGACGCGGTCGTCGGTCTCGGCGGTCGTGATGAGGGCCGGCGGGTACTCGACCTCGTCCCGGACGCGATGCAGCGGCGAGTACGCGTAGAGCACGGGGAAGCCGGACGGATCGTCGGACGATCCGTACTCGGGAATCCAGAAGCGGCCGATGGTGAAGAGGTGGTAGCGGAGCATGTCGGCGACCGGCACCCGGCAGATCACCGCGCCCGGCAGGTCGGGACGCTGCGTCAGAACGGCGGCGACGAGGAGCCCGCCGTTGCTGCCGCCCTCGAAGACAATGAGTCCGGCGCGCGTGAAGCCCTCGGCGATCAGCCACTCCGCCGCGGCAATGCAGTCGTCGAAGACGTTCTGCTTGCGCGCGAGCACGCCCGCTTCGTGCCACGCCTCGCCGTACTCGCCGCCGCCGCGCAGGTTCGGCACGGCGAGACGCCGCCCCGATCGAGCCAGACGAAGTGCGCGCGGATCGAAGTCAGGCACGACGCTGATGTTGAAGCCGCCGTACGCCGTGAGCCAGACGGGCCGCTGGCCGTCGCGCGCGAGGTCCCGCCGGTGCACCAGGAACATCGAGACGCGCGTGCCATCCCGCGACGGGTACCAGACCTGTTCTGTGCCGTACCGCGCGAGGGTCGACCTGCGTCCCCGGCCCTGCGAACACCTGGACGGTGAGATCGCGCGTGTGCGCTCGCAGCACCGACGGCGGCCAGGTGAACGAGGCGAAGCGGAGGAACAGCTCGTCACCGTCCGGCTCGCCGCGCATCTCCGATACCGAGCCGATCGCCGGCAACACGAGATCGCCCACGCTGCCTCCGTCGGCTTCGAAGATCCGCACGCGCGAGCTGGCGTTGTGCAGGTAGATGGCCGCGAGACGTCCGCCCACGAGGCTGGCATCGACGAGGCTGTCCTGCGCTTCGGCGACGATCGTGCGAATCGCACCGTTCGCGCTAACGGCGACGATGCGGCTGCGTGGAGCGTCCAGGTTCGTCCGCAGCAGCAGGTCGTCGCTGATGGCGTCGAGGAAATGCCAGCCGTGTTCGAAGCCCGATATCGACCAGTGAACCACACCCTCTTTCAGGATCGTGACCGAGCACTTCTCGCTCGCGCCCTTGAAGGCGGTGATCGCCAGGAATCGGTGGTCGCTGCTCTGATCCACGTCGTAGACGACTTCCGGATCGTCCGGACGCTCGAAGACGATGTGGTCTTCGGTACTGCGGCGCCCCGAGCCGATGCACGCAGACGAAAGGGTAGTAGCTGGTCTCCTCCGGGAAGCGCGTGTAGTAAAACCCGAGCGAGTCTCCCAGCCACGAGATCGTGACGAACTTCGCCCAGCGAAGGTGATCGTCCAGATCGGTCGCGCGATCGACGTCCCGCACATGAAGGTCCTGCCAATCGCTGCCCGCCGTCGACAGCCCGTACGCGAATCAGCCGCCCATCGTCGCTCGGTTCCCAGACGGTGAGGGCGATCGTGCCGTCGCGACTCAGCGTGTTGGGATCGAGCAGCACACGCGGGTCGCCCTCACCGTCCTGCACGTAGAGCACCGGCTGGTTCTGCAGGCCGCTGTTCCGGGTGAAGAAGTAGCGGCTGCCGCGTCGCACCGCGGCGGACGTTCTGGGGTAGTCGGACAGGCGTTGCAGGGCTTCGCGCAGCCGCGCTCGCAACGGCCCGTCGAGCGTCTGGCATGTGAGGGCGTTCTGTGCGTCGGTCCACGCGACCGTATCGGCTCCGGCGGGATCCTCCAGCCACCGGTATGGGTCTTCGACCCGCACGCCGTGATATAGGTCCGCCACCTGATCGCGTCGCGACTCCGGGTAGCGAACGGCTGGAAAGGCCAATGCGGCGACTACATCTCGTTGGCGTAGACGGCGGCGCCGAGCAGACCCGCTTCCTGATTGAGGATCACCTTGACCGGAATGCGGGAGAGGAGATCGTCCATCGGCGGCTTGCTGCGGAACGCATCGATGAAGTCGCCGCGCTTCATCAGCGGCAGGATCTTCGGGGCGATGCCGCCGCCGACGTAGACGCCCGCCGTGGCGACGCCTCGAAGGGCGAGGTTGCCGGTTTCAGATCCGTACGCGGACACGAAGAGATCGACCGCTTCGACGCAGTGGGGGCATGTACGCGCCAGCGCCGCCTGCGAGATCGCCGCGGGCTCGCTCCCCGGCTCGACTCCGATCAGCGCCGCGCAGGTCCGCCCTCCATGCGTGAAGCGATAGAGGTTGACGAGGCCAGGGCCGCAGAGCACGCTTTCGACCTCCGCGCGTCCGTAGAGACCGCGGAGCATCCGCAGCAGATCGATCTCCCGATCGGTGCGCGCGGCGAAGTCGGCATGGCCGCCCTCGCAGGGCACGGGCAGGAGGCGGCCGTTGACGCGGTGCAAGTACGCCGAACCGAGCCCCGTGCCGGCGGCGATGATCACCGCGTTTCCGTCCGGTCGCGGCGTGCCCGGCTGCAGCTCGACGAGCTCGTCGGCGGTGAGCACCTCGACGCTGTGGCCCATCGCCTCGAGGTCGTTGAGCAGGCGCGCGCGGCCGATGCCGCACGACGTGATCTCCTCCGCCGCCATCTCGAACGCGACGTTCGTCAACGTCGCACGCTGGTTGACGACCGGTCCCGCGACGCCGACCGCTGCCGCTTCGATCGGCTGCGGCGCGCGCACGTCGCGCGCGAACGCCTGCAGCAACGCCGCAAAGCTGGCGTACTGATTCGTCGGGTACGCACGAATCTCGACAGGCGTTGGCCGCCTCGGCGCCCGCTGGAAGAGGCCGAGTAGACTCTTGGTCCCTCCCACGTCGCCGGCCAGGAGCATCGCTGGTGAAGTCTCCGAGATTCGAAAGAGTCCGCGACTGGTGCCGGCCGGAATGGCCTCACCTGCGCGGACGGTCCAGTGGATTATAGTGTGACGCCACTGGTGGTATGTCCTTCCCCAGTCGCTGCCGGCCGCTCCGTTGTCGCGGCCGGTCAATCGCGCTCGAAGGCTGGTTGTGAGTAGACCTACATCCGTTCGAACGGTCCGGTAGTGGCTTCGCTCGGGAACTCCCCATCGCGCCGGCAACCGCTGGCCGGCCAGACGCTCGTGTTCAGCGGCAAGCTGCGCTCGCTCGGTCGGCGCGAGGCGCGCACGCTGGCGCACCGCCTCGGCGCCACCGTTACCGAAGACGTCACGGCGCAGACCGACGTGGTCGTGGCCGCCGACGACGTGGGCCCGAAGCTCAAGCGCGCCGAACAGATCAACGCGGACAGTCCGGGCCGGATCCGAATCTTGTCGGAAAACGACTTCTGCGACCTGGCGGGGGTTCCGTCGCCCGCGGCGCTGCGGAAGCAGTTCCACGCGCAGCACGATCTGCTGGAACGTTACCCGCACGTCCGCGAAGACCGGCTCCGGTACATGCAGAAATGGGGATTGATCCGCCCGGCGGTGCGCACCCACGGAGAGACGTACTACGCCTTCCAGGACCTCACGGTCATCAGGCAGGCCGACGCCGAACTCGCGGGCGGCGCCAGCTTTCGGTCGGTGCTGAAGACGCTGCGCGATGCGCGCTCGGGCCAGCTGGCGTTCGATTTTCGCATCGAAGCGGAGCCCGCCAAGGTGCTGCAGCTCAAACGGCGGGAGCCGCCGCCGCTGGCCGCGCTCATGGATCGCATGCCGCTGCCGGAGGATACGTCAGCCGAACAGCTCTTCACGGCCGCATCGATCCTCGACGATGGCGACCCGGCGAACTTCGAGGAGGCGGCCGGCGCCTACCGGGACGCGCTGGAGATCGATCCGTACCTCGTGCCGGCGCTCATCAACCTGGCGAACATCCACTACGCGCGCGACGAGATCATCGAGGCGCAGGCGCTCTACGAACGGGCGATCTCGCTCGAATCCGACGTCTTCGAGGCGCATTTCAATCTCGGGAACATCTACCACGACCTGGGACGCTACCCGCAGGCGCAGACCTGCTACCGCGAGGCGCTGCTGCTCAACCCCGCGTACGCCGAGGCGCATTTCTATCTGGCGGTCACGCTCGAAAAGAACGGCCAGTCGCAGGACGCGCGGCCGCACTGGAAGGCCTACCAGAGTCTGGCGCCGCACGGCGAGTGGGTGGATCTCGCGAAGGAATTCGCGGACTGATCGAGACGTGCCGTCGCGCACCTTGGTCCAGTCGGCTGCCCGCGCCGCCAGTCATCGCTGGCCTGTCGTGCAGAAAGTGGCACTTCGACTGCTGGACGCGGCGTATGGCGTCGCGTTGCTGCCGTTTCGACGCACCCGCGTCACCGGCCGCGCCGCCGAGCGGCCCGCGGTCGTCGCGAACACGGCGGCGTACAACGAAGCCGCCGAACGATACTTCGCCGCCGTTGCGGATCCGACCTTCCTGCTGGACAAGCCGTTCAGCGACACCGCCCTCGCCGCCAAGCATCTGATCGATGCCGGCGTCCTGATCGACGCGATGCGTCTCAGGCCGGGCGATGTGGTCGCGGAGCTCGGCGCCGGCAGCTGCTGGTTGTCCCACATGCTGAACCGCTTCGGCTGCAGGACCATCTCGATCGACGTCTCGCCGAGCGCGGTCGCCCTCGGGCGGCAGCTGTTCGAGCGCGATCCGCGGACGAATTGGACCCTCGAGCCGGCGTTCCTCGCCTACGATGGCCGGAGAGTCCCGCTCGAGGACGCCGGCTGCGACCGGATCGTGATGAACGACGCCTTCCATCACATCCCGAACCAGCGCGAGCTGCTGAGCGAGATGCATCGCGTCCTGCGCGATGACGGGGTCGTGGCCATGTCGGAGCCGGGATACGGCCACGCGGCCGCCGCGCACAGCGTGGCCGAAGCGGAAAGCGGCGTGCTCGAGAACGAGCTCGTGCTCGAGGACCTGGCCGCGCTCGCTGCCGCCGTCGGCTTTGGCGAAACCACGGTCGTCGTGGCGAGTCCGCTCGTCAGGCATGAGCTGCCGGCGCGCGACCTTGGCGCGTTCATGGGAGGCAAGGGCTTTGCGACGTCCTGGAAGGCGCTCTGCAGCGGCCTCGAGCAGCATCACTACATCCTGCTGCACAAGGGCGCCGCGCATCCGACCACACGGCGTCCGGGCCGGCTCACGGCGCGGATAGACATCGTTCGCGGTACCGGCGAGCCACGTGGATCTTCGCGTGACGAATATCGGCGACACTCGGTGGCTTGCACGAGAGCAGAGCGGGACCGGGTGGACTCGTGTGGGTGCGCATCTGTACCGCGAGCGCCCGCCGCGGGGATGCGTCGATTTCGACTGGTACCGCGTCGACCTGCCGCACGACGTCGGGCCCGGCGATGACGTGACGATCCGCGCGGTGCTTCCGGCGATCCGCGAGGCGGGCGACTACGTGGTGGTCTTCGATCTGGTCGTCGAGGGGTTGACGTGGTTTGCCGATTGGGGGTCGTCCCCCGAACCGCTGCGGATCCGCGTTCCGTGACGCGGCGCGCTCAGGTACCGAGAACTCGTCGCCCGGCTGCTTCTTTTTCGGCGCGCGGCGCAGCTTGTAGTACCGGCAGTCCGGGCACCACGCGTCGGCATCGAAGCCCGGTGGTGCCGGCGTACGGCTTCACTTCGCGATGGGTGCAGAACGCCGAGTTGCCGTTCTCCTTCGGCTGCTGCCAGCGGCAGGAGCGGAAGCTCACCCATGCGGCCGACTCGGAGCGGCCGGCGTTTCCGGAGCGGGCACTGCGGCCGGCTTCGCGGCGGGCGCCTCCGCGGGAGCGGCCGGCGCGACGCCATCGGGCTGGTCTGCGCCGGTCCACGATTACATCTCCCGATCGTCATTGAAGTTGAACGCCAACGGCTTTCTCCAGCGCGCGCAGCGCGCGAACTTCTTCGGGAGCAACGAGCGTCAGCGCGCTCCCCGTTGCATTCGGCGCGGCCGGTCCGGCCCACGCGATGCACATACGCCTCGGGCGTATCCGGCACCTCGAAGTTGACGACGTGCGCGATGCCGTCGATGTCGAGTCCGCGGGCCGCCACGTCGGTGGCGACGAGCACGGGATACGTTCCGGTTCGGAACCCTTCCACCGCGGCCTGCGCTGCTGCTGCGTGCGATCGGCGTGCAGGGCCGCGGCGCGGATGCCCATCGCCGCAAGCCGCGTCGCCAGCCGCTCGGCGCCAATCTTCGTGCGGCAGAACACCAGCACCGGGCCGGTGGCTTCCTCGCGCATCCACCGAGCCAGCCACTTCGTCTTCTCGCCGGCGGCACCGTCTGCGACGGCGTGCGAGATCGTCTGCGCCGGCCCGCCGCGGCGTCCCACCTGGACGTACTTCGGGTCGTGCAGGAACTCCTGCGTCAGCTTCATGCACCTCGGCCGGCATCGTCGCCGAGAAGAGCAGCGTCTGCCGCTTCGGCGGCAGCGCCGCGAGGATCCGCTGGACGTCGGGCCAGAAGCCCATGTCGAGCATCCGGTCGGCTTCGTCGAGGACGAGCACCTCGAGGCCGGCGAAGTCGACCGAGTCGTGCCGCATGTGATCCATCAGCCGGCCCGGTGTGGCCACGACGATGTCGACGCCGGCCCGGAGCGCGCGCTCCTGGGCCTCCATCGGCACGCCGCCGTACACCGCGACGCTCGAGATCGTGCGTGTGATAGGTGAGGCCCTGCACCTGATCCTCGATCTGCACGGCCAGCTCGCGCGTGGGGGCGAGGATCAGCGCCCGCGTGCCCGCGCGCGGCTTCGCGAGCGGCTGCGCATGTGCAGGAATCGCTGGAGAATCGGCACGAGAAACGCGGCGGTCTTGCCGGTACCGGTTTCGGCGCAGCGCGATGACGTCGTCGCCGCCCAGCGCGAGCGGGATGACGCCGCTCTGTACCGGCCGCGTCTCCTGCCATCCGAGATCGCGAATACCGCTGCAGCAGCCGATCATCGAGGCCGAGCGACGTCGAATGCCATGGGCGCCTGATCGAATTCGACCGACTCGTACGCGGGCGGCGTGGTGTCGATCTCGGCCGGGCCGGCACGCGTGGGCCGCGCGCACGAGCCGGGCCGCGGCGCCGGCGATGTTTCTGGGATGATGGTTGCGTCGTATTCAGAGTCAAACTTGGCTTTTTCAGCGTGCTCGGAAGGTGATGATGCCGCGAACCGGATCGTAAGGCGAGACGCCCACGGTCACGCGATCGCCGGGGACGACCTTGATGCGGAAGCGGCGCATGCGGCCGCTCAACTGTGCCAGCACCTCGTGCCCGGCGTCACACTGCACGCGATACAAACCGCCGGAATGAACTGCGACTACCGTGCCTTGCATGTCGATCAGATCGTCTTTGCTCAAAAAGCGCTCTTCCTTTCAGCCTCGTCCGTTTCAGCTGCCGCTTAGCAATGAGTGTGCCACAAGCACGCATATGTCGCAAGTAGCTGGGTCGTAATCATTTCGCGCGCTTCGCGCGCGAAATCACAGGCGACAGGCGAAAAAGATAAGAGGAAGGCTTATATCAAGGTCGGGGAATCCCAAGGATTCGCGCGGTTCTTCGACCTAGGCCCGAGCGTCGATCAGTCAGTCCGCTGGCAGCGTGAAGGTGATCGTCGTGCCGCGGCCCGGCTCGCTGTTCACGCCGATGCTTCCGCCATGCGCCGCCACCAGGCCCTTGGCGATCGCGAGACCCAGACCCGATCCGCGCGACTCGCTCCCCTTGTAGAACCGCATTCGACACGAGGTTGGTCAGGACCTCGCGGATCCGTACAGGGTCGATCTCGTATCTGTCGCGGCCGCCGACAGTCGCCTGCGCGCGTCGGATCGAGAATCGCGATCCGCCTGGCGCGCGCGTCGGCGGCCGAAGGCCTCGGCGACGTCGCGTGCGAGGGCCGCGACGTCGGTCGCTTCCTTTTCGAGCTTCAGCGCGCCAGCTTCCGACAGAGCGAGCGTCCGCAAGTCGTCGATGAGGCGCGACAGGACGCGCGTCTCTTCGAGCACGAGTCCAAGCCCTGCATCGTCGCGCGGGTACACGCCGTCGAGGCAGACCTTCGACGCGCCCCTGGATGACTGTCAGCGGCGTCCGCAGCTCGTGTGCGACGTCCGCCATCATGTTCCGCCGCTGCAGGTCATTGCGTTCGAGACGCTCGGCCATCGTATTGAACGCGTGCGCGAGCGCGCGGATTGGAGGTGGTCCGTGGAGACCGACGCGCACGCTGTAGTCGCCGTCGGCGACCCGGTCTGCCGCCTCCATCACCGCGCGCAGCGGGAAGCCAAAGCGGCGGCCGACACGAAGGAACGCAATGACGGCCAGACCCGCGAACCATCCTGCGAGGTTCAGGTCACTAGGTTGAGGTCACCAGGTTCAGGTCACCAGGTTCAGGTAGCGAGCCGCTAACCGCTTCAGCTCACCTGCCCCGCACGTCGCGTCGGGCTAGGTTTGCACCTCGGACCCAAACCTCATACCTCGTACCTAAACCTCATACCTCGTACCTAGACCTCATACCCTTGACCTGACTTTTGACCTTTGACCTTTGACCTTTGACCCAGCGCGCCCCAGCGCGCTACAGCGCGCGCACCGCGCGCTCCACCTGCTGCGCGAGCGCGGCATAGTCGTCGCCGCGCAGGCGCATCGGCGCGCCGAAGGCCACGCGCACGCGGCCCGGCTTCGGGAACTTCCACGTGGTGTGCAGGACTCGATCGACGCCGTCGATGCGCACCGGCACGACGGGCACGTCGAGCCGCGAGGCGATCATGCCGATGCCGCCGCGGAACGGCCTGATGTCCCCGGTCGTCGAGCGCGACCCCTTCGGGGAAGATCAGGATCGACCAGCCGCCGCTCACGAGCTCGCCGATGTACTTCAGCGTGTGGCGCGCGCCGGCCTCGCGCTGCGGGAGCGGGAACGCGTTGAAGTAGAGCGCCGCGAGGTAATAGTTGAGCGAGTTCGTGAACCACTGCCGCCACGTGTGGTCGTCCGGAAAGAAATGCGCCTTGAAGAACTCCTTGAGCATCGCCGGCGCGACGTTCGCGCGCGCCAGCGGCCGGGCAGCGCCGCGAGGATCACCGGCACGTCCATGTGGCTCTGATGATTCGACGCGAACACGACGGGCCATCGAGGCCACGCAGGTGTTCGACACCCTCGACGCGCATGTGGGCGAAGACGCGCGCCAGCGGCAGAATCCAGGTGCCGAGCGACAGCCGGCGGACGATGCGCACCGGCCAGCGTGCGGTTCCATGACGGGAACTCGACGGGTTCGTCAGCCTCGTCCGGCGCGGCCGCTGGTTCAGCGACCAGCGTCCTGAGGTCGCCGACGCTCGCCGCTTCGGAGAAGCGCGCTTCGTCGATGCGCGTCTGAAAGCGGTCCTCGAGCGCCACCATCAGCTCGACGCGCTCGAGCGAGCTCAGGCCGAGCTCCTCGAGCGTCGTGGCTCCGCTCACGTCGCGGCCGCGCGCGAACCGCGCGATCAGCGACTCGAGCGAGTCGCCCTGCGCCAGCGCCGCCGGCTGCGCCCCGTTGCGTACCCAGTCGCGAATCGCGCGCGCTTCAGCTTCCGCGTGCCCTCGGTGCGCGGCAGCTCCGCGGCCGGCCACACGGACGCCGTGCGAATGCGCTGATGATCCTGCAGCCGCGCGTTGGCCTCGCGGATGATCTCGTCCCGGCCGGTCCCATCCGCCAGCAACAGCACGGCGTGCACGCGTTCCTGCGCCGCCCTCGGCCACGCCGACCACGGCCGACTCGCGCACGCCCGGAATGCTCGTTCAGCACGCGCTCCACGTCCTCGGGAAAGACGTTGAGCCCTTCGGGCGTGACGATCATTTCCTTCTTGCGGCCCTTGATGAACAGCCGCCCCTGCGCGTCGCGCTCGCCGATGTCGCCGGTGTGCAGCCAGCCCTCCTCGGTCGAAGATCGGCTCGTCCGGGTCTGGGCCTCGAGAGTGGGAGTCGCTGGATACCGCTCGTCACGTTCTCGCCGCGCACGAGGATCTCGCCGTCGTCGGCAATCTGCATCTCCACCCCGCCGATCGGCGTGCCGACCGAGCCCTTGCTCGTCTTGAACGGATGGTTCAGCGTGACGATCGGCGCGGTCTCCGTGAGGCCGTAGCCCTGGATGACGGCAAACCCGCGTGCGGCGCCAGAACTCCTCGAGCTCCGGCGGCAGCGGCGCCGCGCCGACGACGAACGCCCAGAACTTCAAGCCGAACGCCGAGTGCACGCGGCGGTACCGCCACCAGCGGCCCGGAATCGAGATGCCGGCCGGTGGCGGCTCGCTCGACTCCGGAATGGCGCGCGACACGTGCTCGCGCAGCACGTCGAGGATCTTCGGCACGCACACCAGCACCGAGACGCGGCGCGATCTTGATCAGCCGAACGATGTCGTGCGGGTTGAAGCTGCGCGTGAAGATCACCGTGCCGCGCACCATCGGCGGCACGTTCGTGGCCATCGACTGCCCGAACATGTGGCTGAGCGGGAGCAGGTTCAGGAAGCGAATCGGATGGAACGGCCGTCGCGTAGTGCCGGTACTTCATCGACCTCGCGCTTCGACCGGCACGATGTTCGCCAGCACGTTGCGGTGGCGGATGACGACGCCCTTCGGCTCGGCGGTGGCGCCGGACGTGAAGATGATCTGGATGATGTCGTCGCGCGCGATCGCCACGTCAGGCATCGGGCCGTCCGCGCGCCAGTCCAGATCCGCGAAGCGCCACCGCGCCGCGCCACCGAAGTCCACGTCCTCGGGACACGCCGCGACGTCGTCGCCGACGAGGATGCACGCGCGCGTCGCACCAGGCCGGCGCACTTGCGGACAAGAAGTCCGGCGACGATCGATAGTCGATGGGAACGACGATGACGCCGGCGATCAGGCAGCCCCAGTAGCAGGCGATCCACTCGGGCCGGTTCTCGCCCCAGAAGACGACCTTGTCGCCCTTGCGCAGCCCGGCCGCGCTCAGCCTGGCCGCGAAGCCCGCGCGCGGCCCGGCCGACCTCCTCGTACGTGTGCACGCGGCGCCGGTAGCCGTCGTCGTAGACGAGGAACTCGCCGCGAATCGCGACGAGGTCGCGAAAAAAGTCGATCAGCGTGTCGCGCCGCACCTGTGAATTATGATTCGATCCTACGGCTCTGATCATGAGCTGTTCCTCCGGCGTTGGCCGTCGGCGCGCTCTACGACAGCCTGCTGCAGTCGGCGCTGCGCCAGTTCTTCGAGCGCGCGACGCTCGACGCGGAGCCGACGCCGTCGGTGTCCTCCGATGGACGGCTGGCGATCGAGCCGTCGGCGAATCCGTCGGCGCTGATCATCCGCTGGTTCGGGACGCGGTACACGCTGCGCGTGCCCGGCCGGTGGCCCTTCACCGCCGCATGAGGTGCGGCTGGCGCAGGCGATCGGCGCGGTGCTGGCGGCGCGGTACCGCGCGATCCTGAACCCGCGCATCATCGCGGAGCGCGGCGATCTGTTCCGCGGCGCCATCGAGGACCGCTACGTCGGCGCCTTCCTCGACCACCAGGCCTACGCGATCGAGGCGCGCGAGGCGCGGGCGGATCGGATCGCCTCGGTCATCGAGCTGCTGCGTGTCGCGGCGCTTTCGAGCTACGAGAACCGGCCGATTTCGACCGGCGTGCTGCTGCTCGGCACGTCCGACGACCCGTGCCGCCCGGGACACGGCGGACCGGACCTCGCGTCCTGCCTACACGGAGGCGCTGACCGGCATCAAGAGCTTCTTCCGTCTGGCCGACGGCGTGCAGGACGGTGTTCCTCGCCAACTCCGACGGGCAGCTGCTCGACATCATCGACATCGAGCGGTGGGGCTGACAGGCCTGCCGCGCAGCAGAGCTGCAGGTCGCCGTGCGCGAAGGCCGTACCAGCCGCACGCGCGAGCGACGCTGCAGCACGGACACGTCTGCGCGGTGCTCAGCCCGTCGCGCGAGATCAAGGTCTTCGCGGAAGGGGCGGAGATCTTCACCTTCCGCGGCGCCGGCTGGCACCTGCTCGACCTGCAGGCGAAGTACCGACCTCTGGGCGGAGGCCGTCGGCGACGAAGCCGCTGGCGTTGCGGATCTTTCAGACGGCGCTCGACCTGGCCGATGCGCGCGAAGGGGCGCTGTTCGTCGTCGCGCGGGAGCCGGACCTTGCGGTGCACGCAGCTCGTGGCGCCGGCCGATCGCCTGCGACGCCTGTCCGCGCGGCGAGTGGAACGGTCGCCCGGCTGCGCAGTCGCGGCGCGACCTGCTGCACCTGCTCGAAGGGCGCACGGTGACCGATCTGGATCCGACGTGCTCGCCGCGCTGGCGTCGCTCGACGGCGCCACCGTCATGGATCGGACCGGACGGCTGCTCGCCGCCGGCGCGATCCTCCGTCATCCGCCACCGAGGAGCTCGAGGACGGCGGCGATCGTCGAAGGCGCTCGCACGACCGCGGCCATGGCCGCCAGCCGGTTCGGGCCGGTCCTCAAAGTGAGCGAGGACGGCGTGATCACGTTCTTCGATCGCGAGCGGTCTGGGATATTTGAGCGAGTCCGTTCGAATCTCGGCGAATGCCGAACATCCGACACGCAAGAGCAGATCTCGACGACCACAGACCCGAACTCGACGTAGAATAGACGCGCCCGCCATGCGCATCTTCCTGACGGGCGCGACCGGCTACATCGGCTCGGCTGTGCTCGACGCGCTGCTGCGCGGCGGCCATCGAGGTCACCGCGCTCGTGCGCGATCCGGAGAAGGCCGAGCGCGTCGCGATGCGCGGCGTGCAGCCGATCGATCGGCGATCTGTCGAAGCCTGCGTCGCATGCGGCGGCGGCGGAAGCGTGCTGACGCGATCATTCATACGGCCTTCGACGCTCGCAGCGCGGACCAGAAGGTCGACCGGCAGGCGATCGACACGCTCCTCGGCGCGGCGCGCCGCAGGGCGGCGGCCGGGCAGCCGGCCTGCTTTGTCTACACGTCGGGTGTCTGGGTGCTCGGCAAGACGCACGAGCCCGCGGACAGAAGATGCGCCGGTGAATCCGACCCCGCTCGTCGCCTGGCGGCCGGACGCACGAGCAGGCTGGTGCTCGACGCGGGCTCGGACGGCATGGTGCGCACGGCGGTGATCCGGCCCGGCGTCGTCTACGGCGGGGCGCGCGGGATCATCGGCGACCTGCTGAAGGACGCGGCAAACGGCCTGGTGCGCGTCGTCGGCGACGGGCAAGAACCACTGGCCGTGCATCTACGATCGCGACCTGGCGGATCTCTACGTGCGCGTGGCGTCGAACCCGGCGGCCTCCGGGATCTTCCACGCCAACGACGAAGCCGACGAGCGCGTCGACGACATCGTCGAGGCGCATCGCCAACCACGCCAAGATGCGGCCCGACGTCCGGCACGTGCCGCTCGAGGAAGCGCGCGCGAAGATGGGCCCCTACGCCGACGCGCTCGCGCTCGATCAGATTGTGCGCAGCCCGCGCGCACGGGCGCTCGGCTGGGCGCCGACGCTGCACTCCGTGGCGGGCAACGTGGCGCGGCTGCTCGAAGAATTCCGAACCGCGAAGGAAGCAGCGTAGAGCGGTTTACTCCGCTACTGCGTCGATCAGTCCGTACTCCAGCGCCTTCTTCGCATCGAGATAGAAATCGGTCCGCTTCGTGTCGCGGATGATCTTTTGCAGCGGCCGGCCCGACCGCTTCGGCGAGAATCTCGTAGATCTGCGCCTGCATCTGCTTCAGGCGATCGAGGTGCTGCGCCGCGGCCGACGTCGACTGCCAGCCCGCCCACTTCGCCGGCTCGTGGATCATGATCCACGAGTGCGGCAGCGCAAGACGACGGCCCTCGCTGGCCGCCTGCAGCACGACGGATCCCATCGAGTACGCCATGCCCTGGACGACGATCGTCACCTCGATGCCGCGGCTGACGATCTGGCGGATCGAGTCGTGAATCGCAAGGCCGTCGGTGACGTTGCCGCCGGCGCTGTTGATGTAGAGCGTGATCGGCCGACTGTTGTCGTTCGCCAGCTCGCGCAGGCGCTCGATGACAGCTTCGCGCCGTGTCCTTCTCGATATCGCCGATGAGGTAGACGTCGCGCAGCCGATCGGACGTCTCCTTCCGCAGGATGGCCTTGACGGCGTCGATCAGATCCAGCACCAGACGATCGTTGAGATCGCGGGCGGGCAGGGCCGCCTGGGCGAGCCGCGAACGCTCGTCCGAGTTGGGGTCGTCCGCAGGATCCGCCACGCCGGACGCAGGTGCAAACGGAGTTCCGGACATCAATCCTCAAAGTCGCGCCGATCCTCGTCCGTGGCGCCTGGAAGGAAATCGAAGAAAGCGTCGAGGCTCCGGTCGAGCGCGCGGCGCAGTTGCGGAATGGTCCCATCTATGGTGTGGAGCGTCAACCCGGCGCTCGAGCCATCCTTCAGCTTGAGATGAACCTCGTCTGCGCTCTGCAGCGCTCCCTCCGGCACCAGGCGAAGGCCGTAGACCAACGTATAGCGAGCCATACACCCGCCACTATACTGAATCATGCGAAGACTTCTGACTGCCGGCGTGGTTGCGGCGGCTCTTGGCGCCGGGCTCGGTGCACAATCGCGCGGGACGGTCGCCAAGCCGGCGCTCAACGAGATTCGGGGCGAGCATATTGCCGCACACCTGAAGTTCCTGTCCCACGATCTGCTGGAGGGGCGCGCACCCTCCACGCGTGGCGGAACACTCGCTGCGGAATACCTGGCGGCGCAGCTTGCGGCGCTCGGCTTGAAGCCCGCCGGCGACAAGGGGACCTATTTCCAGAACGTACCGATCGTCGAGTCGGTCGTCGATCCGTCGTTCACGCTGCAGGTCTCCGGCGGTGGTCCGACCTTCAGGTACCTGTCCGATGTCGTCGCGTTCAGCGGTCTCCAGCAGCCGAGCGTGGCCGTCACGGGCGACGTCGTCTTCGTCGGGCACGGCATCGTGGCGCCGGAGCTCAAATGGAACGACTATGCCGGCACCGACATGAAGGGGAAGATCGCGCTCATCATGGTGAACGATCCCCCGGCGCCGGCCGACGAGCCGCAGCTCTTTGGCGGCGACGCGCTGACCTATTACGGCCGCTGGACGTACAAGTACGAAGAGGCCGCGCGTCAGGGCGCCGCCGGTGCGATTCTGATTCATACGCCGGCGTCGGCGACGTATCCCTGGCAGGTCGTGCAGTCGTCGTGGAGCGGGACGCAGTACTCGCTGCCGGCGCCCCCGGGCGCGCGTGCGCTGGGGTTGAAAGCCTGGATCACCGAGGAAGGTGCGCGAGCCCTGGCGAAGGCGGGTGGCAAGGACCTCGATGCCATGCGGAAGGCCGCGCTCCGCCGCGGCGCGAAGCCGACGCCGTTGGGCGTCTCCGTGTCGGGGACGATCGCCCAGAAAGTGGAGAAGAAGGTCTCGCCCAACGTCGTCGGCGTCCTCGAAGGGGCGAACCCGAAACAAGGGATCGTCTATACGTCGCACTACGACCACTTCGGCATTCGCGATCCGCGGCCGGGAGACAAGCCGGATGTGGATCGGATCTTCAACGGTGCCTACGACAACGCCTCGGGGATCTCCGGGATACTGGAAATCGCGCAGGCGCTCGCACGCGCGCCGTCGAGACCGATGCGGTCGGTGTACATCGTGTTCACCACGGCGGAGGAGTCGGGCCTTCTCGGGGCGGAGCACTTTGCCTCGCACCTGCCGCTGCCCGCCGACCAGTGGGCGGCGAACATCAACATCGACGAAATCAACGTGTGGGGGCCGACGCGCGACATCGTGTTGCTCGGGGCCGATCGCTCGACGCTTGGCACCGTCGCTGAGGCTGTCGCCAAGGTGCACGAGCGGACGGTCGGTCGGGATCGCGAACCAGGGCGCGGCTATTTCTTCCGGTCGGATCATTTCCCGCTGGTCAAGCTGGGTATTCCGGCGCTGTCGCTGAGCGAGCCGGTCGAGTTCATGGGCGCCGACGCCGCGGCCACCCGCAAGCGGCGCGACGCATACAACGACACCGACTATCACCAGCCCGGCGACGAGATGAAGCCGTATTGGCGCTACGACGGCGCGGTTGCGGACCTTCGTTATCTCGCCGACTTGGGATGGCGCATCGCGAACGATCCCGCCATGCCGACCTACAACACCGGCGACCAGTTCGCGCGGCCTCGCGAGAAGACGCGGTGATCGCGACGCTCGTTTCGCTCGACGACATCAAGGCGGCCGCGCGGCGTGTCTCCGCCGTGGCGCGGCGTACTCCGCTCATTCCGACGGTCGTGCCGGGGTTCCTGCTGAAGTGCGAGAACATGCAGCCGATCGGGGCGTTCAAGCAGCGCGGCGCGTACAACATGATCGCGCAGCTCGCGCCGGACGTTCGCGCGCGCGGCGTCATCACGTATTCGTCTGGCAACCACGGCCAGGCCGTCGCAATGGCCGCACAGCTTCTTGGCGCGCCAGCGGTCATCGTCATGCCGGAAACGACGCCAGCCGTGAAAGTGGAGGGCGCCCGCGCCTACGGCGCTGAAGTTGCGTTTGCCGGCCGAACCTCGTTCGACCGGAAGGAAAAGGCGGAGGCGATCGCCGCCGCACGCGGGCTGACCATCGTGCCGCCGTTCGACCACGAGTGGATCATCGCCGGCCAGGGCACCGTCGGTCTCGAGATTCTCGAGCAGTGCCCGGAGGTGCGCACGGTCTTCGTGCCGGTCGGAGGCGGCGGATTGATCTCCGGCGTGGCCACGGCCATCAAGCGTTCGCGGCCGGACGTGACGATCGTCGGCGTCGAGCCTGCAGGCGCCGCGAAGATGTCCACCTCGCTGGCAGCGGGCGAGCCGGTGACGCTCGAGAGCTCTGCCAGCATCGCGGACGGACTGCTGACGCTCAGGCCCGGCGATCTGACGTTCGCTCACGTGAAGACGTTCGTCGATCGGGTGATCACGGTGACGGACGATCAGATTGCGTCAGCCGTGAAATGGCTCTTCCGTAGCGCTCGGATTGTTGCGGAGCCAAGCGGCGCCGCGACGACGGCGGCTTTTCTTGCGCAGGACACCCTTCCGGGGACGACGGTCGGCATCGTCAGCGGCGGCAACGTGGCCCCAGAAGATTTCGCACGCTACATCGCGTAATCAGTACTCGTCGAATCCCTGGACCCCAAGTCCTGCAGAATCCGCGCGAGGTCGTCGCGCATCGGCTGGAGGTCACGCCGGACGGCACGACGGTTCAGCCAATAGATGAACAGTCCGAGCCCCAGATTCAGTGCGAGAGTGGCCGTTCTCACGCCTGTCGAGCCCTCGCCGCCGAGCACGAAGAGCGTGGCACCGCCGAGGAGCGGGGCGATGTACCACCAGCCAACCGTCGAGAGGAGGTGGATTTGATCGTCGAGGCGCTTCAGTTCGACCGCGCAGAACTCGCGCGCGGACGCACCGGGAGACGAAGGACGACGAGTCCGCGTCATGTACAGGCGGGCAATCACGATCACGCATCCGCAGACGACGATGATGGCGCCGATCCTGGCGATGATGAATGGCACCGCCCAGGCGAAATAGCTGAAGGCGGCGATGACGATCACCCCCGCAAGCGTTTCCAGGAGATCGCGCTGCCGGATCTGGCGGTTGAAGCGCGCGGCGCGTCGATACACGTCTGCCATGATGTCCTCCACAGGCCGGGCCGCGGCACCCTCGAGCGGCTGCTGCTGCCAGGCGTTCTTGAACCGGTCGAGCTCCATCTCATGCTCCGATGTACGTCGCGATGAAACGTCGTTTCATCTGATTGAGCCGCACGCCTACGTGGTTCTCCGTGAGCCCCGTCACCTCCGCCATCTCGCGATAGGTGAGATCCTCGAGATACAGCGCGAAGAGCGCGCGGTCGATCTCGCCGAGGCGTGTCATGAACTCCTCCAGGATCTGCAGCTCATCGCGGCCGCCGGCCGCGCGCCCTCCGATCCGATCGGGATCGATCTCAACGTCCGGCGCGGCATGTCGCTGCCGCAGGCCCGCCTTTCGTCTGTACGACAGCGCGGTGTTCAACGCGACGCGATACACCCAGGTGGCCGTCGTCGAACGCCCGGCGAAGGCGTCGAGGCTGCGCCACAGCTGCAGCAAAATCTCCTGGTACAGATCGTCACGGTCGGCGGCGGCCGTGAAGCTGCGCGCAAGGCTCTGCAGGCGCCGCCGGTTGCTCTCGACGATGTCTTTGAACCGCTGATCTTTCTCCGCGTGTTGCCGCATGTCCGTGGATCCGGCGATCCCTGAAGGGATTAGTCGCGCGGCGGGGCCGGAACTTAGAGGTCGCTCAGCGCGACGTCGCCCTCACCAGGCGCCACGCCCAGAGGCCAAGAGCGGCGGCGATGGCCGTGGTGAGGATGAAGACCGGGTCTCTCGCGAGGTGCCCTTCTTCTGCGACGCGCCAGAGGTGCGCCACGACGAGAAGACCGAAGATGGAGCCTGAGGTTATGAGGTACGCCTTCATGGCGGGGCCCGCTTCAGCGATTCGTGACCGGCGCACGCTCGAACCAATACTTCTGCTGCGCTGTCTCGAAAAGCAGCGCCGTCCGGCCTTCGTGCTCCTGTGGCCAGAAGGTGAACCCGGCGAACGGTGGTTGAGTCAGGATGATCTTTCGCGCTCCCGACTTGTCCGTGTGCTCACCGACTGCTGCCTTCCACTCGCCCGCATCGAGAATGAAACCGGCGCCTTCGCTGCGAACATCGATCACTCCGAGGCGCGGGTTCGTCCACGCTCCGAGGAGGGGCCGCACGAACTCGGGATCGGGAGTGACATTGATTTCTTCGAGACGCTTCTTGAGCTGCTCGGCGACCTGCTTCACGCTGAACGCCAGCTGCGTTTCGGCCTCCTCGTTCGCGTCGAGCACGAGCTCGATGAAACGGCGGCGCACCGCGACCGCGTACCCGTTGGCCGCGGCGGCATTGGTCAACACGACCAGGCCGATCCCGTACTCGGGAAGGAAAGTGGCGTCGGAGCTGAATCCGAAGGTAGCGCCGCCGTGTCCGATCAGCGGCGTCCCTCGCGACTCGTCGTTGAACAGCGCGAGGCCGTACGAGACTCGGTTCGTGATCTGCACGCGGGGTTTGCGGCGCTCGAGCAGGTTTGCTTCGCTCACGACCTGTTTCCCGGCTGAGCCTTCCCTTGCCAAGTTCCAGCAGCATCCAGCGCGAGATGTCGCGCACGTTGGACCACGCGCCTCCCGCGGGCATCACCGAATCGATGCCCATCTCCAGCGCGGTTGGAATCGGCTCTGTGGCGAACGTCAGCGTGCGTCCGTGCGGACGGGCATGCTCGCGCCTCTGAGCGTCGGCGAGGTCGAGCACCGTTGACGTCATGCCCACCGGCCCGAGCACCTCCGCGCGCATCGCCGATGCGTACGCGTTCCGAAAATCCTTCGCGCGTGTCGTCGTCAGGGCGGCGATGTAACCGCCCGATGCGACCATGAGGTTGCTGTACTGGAACGTTTCGCCGAAGCCTGTCGTCGGCTTCATCGCGCGCATGAGATCCACCCGCGACTCGCCCGTGGCGTTGTTCCACTCGAAGATGAACTCCATGTCCCAGCGCGGCAGGCCGGTGCAGGCGCACATGGTGTGGGCCATGGTGAGTTTTCGAGTCGCGTCCGGATCGCCAAGCGCGAACGACGGCAGCAGCTTCGTGACCGGGGTGTCCCAGGCAAACGTCCCTCGGTCGACGAGCCGCGCCATCAGCAGCGACGTCAGCGGTTTCGTCATCGAGCCGATCATGAAGAGCGTGGCGGGCGTGACCGGTTCGGGCTTGCCGAGCTCGCGGACGCCGAGGCCCTTTTCCAGAACGATTCTGCCGTCCTGTACCACTGCGAGTGCTACGCCCGGCACGTTGGTCTGCTTGCGCGCGTCTTCGGCGAATGCCAGGAGCTTCGCAATCCGCTCGGCATCGAGCGTGTGAGCCGTTCGGCCCGCCAGGTTCTCCTCGTTGCGGCCGGGGACTCTCAGCCCGGCGAATGTCGTGCTCATCTGCGCGCCGCGCCGCTCCGCCGCGGCGGCGGTTCCGTCGCCCAGCGTCACGTAGTACGTCGATCCCTTCCGTCGCGCGATGCCGATGACGAAGCGTCGCTCGGCCGCGGCGGTCTCGTAGGTCGTTTGGGCGATTTCGTCCCAGCCCTGGGTGGCCGGCGGCTTCGCCGTCATCCGCACGGTGCGCGCGAAGTCCGGTTTCCATCGCTTCCACGCCTGTGCAATCGCTTCTTCGACGGTCGGTGCCGTCACTTCGACGAACGCCGCCGCGAGCTCACGCTCCGGCTCCTCGATGACGATCAGGTCTTCGCGCTGCGCGAGGTGCCATCCCTTGCTGACGGTGAACGTGGCGCCGGACGGCATCTTGACGGTCGTGTCCTCGGCCAGCTCCTTGAAGTCCAGTGTCGTGTTCTGGCCTTGTGGGACCGCCGCCGTCGCACAGAGAAACGCGAGGGTGAGCAGCGAAGTACGTGTCCTCATAGAAGGCCTCCGGCGGCCGATCCTAGCATCAGCTGCTTCGAAGCAGCTGACGCGCTTCGTCGACCGCTTGTTCCACGGTTTGCACATCGCCGTCCAGCTGTTTCTCGTAAATCTGTTTGAGAAGGACGCCCATGCGCGGGCCTGGCTCGAGGCCGAGCTCCAGGAGATGACGCCCAAGGAGAAGCGGCTTCGGCGGCTCGTGCTCCACGCCGAGCGCGCGCGCACGTTCGACGAACCAGTGCATGGCGGAGCAGTCGAAGTCGCCCGATTCGACCGCGGCAATCGGCGCGCGCGATGCGCGCGAGCAGCTCGAGGTCGACTTTCTGCGCCAGCCGCCGAAAGGCACCATCGGAGACGTTGCCCGCCTTGTAGAACATACCCGGCTTGAGGTGGTGCGCCACGAGGCCGATCACCTGGCCGCGTACGTCGAAGCCGTCGATCGTGTGCATGTTGAGGCGATCGAGGAGCTGTGTCGTCGGCTGCACGCCGGCCTCCTCGTGGTTCAGCGATCGGATGCGCCCCTCGATGAATTCCGTGGTTGCGGGCTTTCCGAGGTCGTGGCAGACCGCGCCCAGCATCAGCGTGATGAGCCGCGGGCGGTCCAGATCGCCGTTCAGCTCGCGTGCCTCGTCGATCACCATCAGCGTGTGCGTCCAGACGTCTCCCTCGGGGTGCCAGTCCGGTTCCTGCTCGCAGCCGACGAGCGGTTGGAGCTCGGGCAGGAGGCGTTCGACGATGCCCAGGTCCAGAGCGAGCGCCAGGCCGATCGACGGACGGCGGGCGAGGAGCAGCAGCTTCTCGAGCTCTCCCCACACGCGCTCCGCCGGCAGGTCGTCGAGCGGAATGCGCCGGCACAGCGCGGCCGTGCCTTCGTCGAGCGCGTACTCGAAGCGGGCCGCGAACTGCACGGCCCGGAGTACGCGCAGGCTGTCGTCGCCGAACGTCGATTCGTCCACGGCCTTCAGCAGCCTGCGCGAGAGATCGGTGCGGCCGTCGAAGGGGTCGATGTGCTCATCGGTGAGCGGGTCCCACGAGATCGCGTTGATCGTGAAGTCGCGACGCCGGGCGGCGTCTTCGAGCGACATGAGTGGATCGCCGACGACGTCGAAACCCTTGTGTCCGCGTCCGCGCTTGGAATCGCGGCGCGGCAGGGCGACATCGATGGTCCCCGCGGACGTCGTGAGCTTGTAGACCGCAAAGCTCTGACCCACGGCTTCGACGCGGCCGATGCGCGTGAGCAACTCGCGCAGCCGGTCCTGCGGAATGCCGAAGACCTCCATGTCGATGTCGGTGGAAGGCGTGCCGCGCAGGCGATCGCGGACCCAGCCGCCGACGATGAGCGCTCGGCCGCCGTGGTCGCGCGCCGCCTCCGCCACGCGCCGGGCGGACGCGAGAGTTGTGCTAACGTCTTCCACCGTTCTTATGATGCGTCAATTCGTCGGCGTCCTGGTGCTCGGCGCCTCGTGCCTCGTGCTCGCCGCGCAGCACGAGCAGGCCGGCAGCGAGCGGCACCTCGCGAACATCCGGCAGCTCACGAATGGCGGCGAGAACGCCGAAGCGTATTTCTCGGCCGACGGCACGCGCCTGATCTTCCAGAAGACCCAGCCGCCGGACATCCCCTGCGACCAGATCTTCACGATGGCGATCGACGGCACCGACGTTCGCCGCGTCAGCACCGGCACGGGCCGCACGACGTGCGGCTACTTCTCCCCGGATGGAAAGGGCATCCTCTTCGCGTCGACGCACCTGCGTGCCCCCGACTGCCCGCCGCGGCCCGGGTACGAGCGCGGCTACGTGTGGCCCGTGTATGCCGGGTACGACATCTTCCGCGCGGATCCGAACGGCTCGAACCTGACGCGCCTCACGTCCACCGACGGTTACGACGCGGAAGCCACCGTCGGACCCGACGGCCGCATCGTTTTCACGAGCGTCCGCGATGGCGACATGGAGATCTACTCGATGAACGCCGACGGTTCGGGCGTCCGGCGGCTCACGAACCGGCCGGGGCCCGACGGCGGCCCGTTCTTCTCGCGCGACGGGAAGCAGATCGTCTTTCGCGGCCGCACCGCCGAAGGGGCCGAGCTCGCCGACTATCAGGCGCTCCTGAAGGAGGGCGTCTGGCGTCCCACGTCGCTCGAGATCTTCGTGATGAACAGCGACGGCTCGAACGTCCGCCAGGTCACGTCGCTCGGGAAGGCGAGCTTTGCGCCGTACTTCACACCCGACGGCAGGCAGATCATCTTCTCGACGAACGTGCACGATCCGAAGGGGCGCGACTTCGACCTGTATCTGGTCAACGTCGACGGCACCGGCCTCGAGCGCGTGACCTGGAACCCGACCTTCGACGGCTTCCCGATGTTCTCACCCGATGGAAAGAAGCTCGTGTTCGCCTCCAATCGGAACGCCGCGAAGCTCGGGGAGACGAACGTCTTCATCGCTGACTGGCTCGAGTGATGTCTTCGACCCTCGAGCTGCTGCGCGATTTCGTCTCGATCTGACTCGGTGAATCCGTCCCTCGTGCCCGGCGCGCGCGGCGAGGCGGCCATTGCCCAGCGCATCGCCGCCGAGCTGATGTCGATTGGCCTCTCGGTGAACATCACCGAGGTCGCACCCGGACGGCCGAACGTCGTCGGTGTGCTCGAAGGCCGCGCACAGGGACGCGCGCTGATGCTGTGCGGACACATCGACACGGTTGGCGTGACCGGAATGGAGAAGCCCTTCGAGCCGCGTGAAAAAGACGGGCGGCTCTACGGGCGCGGGTCGCAGGATATGAAAGGCGGCGTGGCCGCGATGATTGGCGCCGCGCGAGTGGTCGCCGAGTCGGGCGGACTTGCCGGCGGGAAGCTGATCGTCGCCGCGGTCATTGACGAGGAGCACGCGAGCCTGGGTGCGGACGCGCTCGTGACGACATACCGCGCCGATGCCGCCGTGGTGACGGAACCGACGGACCTGGACATCGCCGTAGCGCACAAGGGATTCCAGTGGGTGCGCGTCGAGACGCGCGGGCGCGCCGCGCATGGCAGCCGTCCGCAAGAGGGGCGGGATGCGATCCTCCGCATGGGGCGCGTGCTCGCCGCGCTCGAGGCACTCGATCGCCGGCTGCAGGCGGGTAGAGCGCATCCGCTCCTCGGCACGGCGTCACTGCACGCGTCGCTCATTTCCGGCGGGCGCGAGTTGAGCAGCTATCCTGACAGCTGCCAGCTCGAGATGGAGCGCCGGACGCTGCCGGGGGAGTCGGACCGTGTCGCGCTCGAAGAAGTGGAAGCGATCCTCGACACCCTGCGTCGCGACGATCCGGCCATGGAGGGCTCGGCTACGCTGACGTTCGGCCGCAGCCCCTATGAGATCGCACCGGTCCATCCGCTGCCGGGCATGCTGGCCACCGCAGCTGCAGGCGTTGGCCACGCGGCCAGGCAGGTCGGCATGACTTTCTGGACGGACGCGGCGATTCTCGGAGCCGCCGGCATTCCGTCGGTCCTGTTCGGACCCGGCGGAGCGGGCCTGCACAGCACTGAGGAATACGTCCGGCTGCGCGAGGTCGACTGCTGCCGCGACACGCTGGTGGCGCTCGCGCGCACCTTCTGCGCGAGCTGAACGGGATCCAGTATGCGCGCTGCCGGCCGCATCGTCTCCGCGTGCGCTGCGCTCGGCGCCGCCGCGCTCTGGGCGTTGTTCCTGTTCGGCAACCCGTACGCGCCGCCCGCGCAGGGTCGCGCTCTGACGTTCGGCGGCCTGATGATGCTGTCGGCGATCGTCTCCGCCGCGGCGGCGCTGCGCGGCGCGCACCTTGGAATGTACCTGCTCTTCTTCGTCTCGTTCTTCCCGGTGGGCATGTCCGCGATGAGCGGGCCGGGACTCTTCAGCGCGGTCGGCTGGTTGAACCTGATGTACCTCGCCGGTGCGGTGCTCGTGCACCTTGGAGTTCTGCAGGCAAAGAGAGAGCGCGCGGGCTGAGGCCCGCGCCTCAGGCCACGCGTCGGTGATTGACCAGCGGAAGCCGCAGCACACGCGGTTTCGGCTGGACTGGCCGCAGCGCCGCGGGCTTCAGATCCCACCCGGGTGTCTCGTGGCCGCACGTCGTGCAGCGCATCGAGAGGCGCCTCGGTTCGAAATGCGGAAGCTCGTCGTGGCCGTGCAGGCCGCACACAAATTGCCGGATTAGATCGAATACGCGGTTAAAGAGTCGCGTAACCATCGACGGTCTCCCCTGTTGGCCCCGATCCGTATGACGCGCGACGGCGTGTCACTGTTTCAGCCGGCGGGACGCCCATCACAGCCCTGCAATTCAAGAGAAATGCCACAGCAATATCCGCAATGTAATCGATAGATACGAAACGGGTTGTACGTCGGAGGCGACTATCTGTCTGCGGAAGAGGTCATCTGTGCGGCTGATGAGCAGGCTTCGAAGTGCAGTGATTCCCGCATCTGGGTGTCTTGAGTGAGAACGGAAATACCTCTCTCCGCCGATCCAGTCCCTTCGCCGGCCGCCGGCGGTCATTCCTGATGAAAGGGAAACTCAGTTTTCGCGCAACAGGCTCTTCAAGACAAACGCCACGTTCGCCGGCCGTTCGCCGAGCCTCCGCATGAAATACGGAAACCACTGGCGGCCGAAGGGCACATACACCCGCATCCGATAGCCGCGGGCGACGAGCAGGCGCTGCAGATCGCGGCGCACGCCGTAGAGCATCTGGAATTCGAAACGGTCCGGCGGAATCTGACGCTCGCGCGCGTACACCAGCGTCGACTCGATGATCGCCGGGTCGTGCGTGGCGATGGCCGGATATGTCCCGTGATCGAGGAGGGACCTTCATCAGCCGCACGTACTCGGCGTCGACGTCGGCCTTGCGCTGCCACGCCACGGATTTCGGTTCCTTATAGGCGCCTTTCACCAGACGGATTCGGACACCGAGCGCGGTCATACGCGCGGCGTCCTCCGCGCTTCGATACAGGTACGACTGCAGCACCACGCCGACGTTGCGATACTGCTGCTGCCAGAGCGTCTGGGCGATATCGAGGGTCACCTCCGTGTACGGCGAGTTCTCCATGTCGATGCGCACGAAGAAGCCGTGGCGCTGCGCCGGCTCGAGAATGCGGCGGAGATTGTCGACGCACGTGGCGCGGTCGACGTCGAGCCCGAGCTGCGTCAGCTTGAGCGACACGTTGCGCTCGACGTTCGCGGCCACGATCACATCGAGGATCCGGAGATACTCGCGCGTCGCGATGTTGGCCTCGTCCAGCGTCTTCACGCTTTCGCCGAGGTAGTCGAGCGTCAGCAGAAAGCCCTGTGTCTCGAGCGTACGCGCCGCCTGGATGGCCTCCTCCACGCTTTCACCCGCGATGAACCGGCGCGCGAAGCCGCGCTCGGACGACATCCCGTACTGTGAGGCGAGGCGTTTCAGGATCTGGCTGCCGGCAAGCGCGTGGAAGAACGCCTTGGTCGGGGAATCAATCATTCAATGGGTGCGATCGCTCGACGGGGACAGGAGGTGATTGAGCGTTCTCGCATAGTAGCGCAGCACGGTCCGGTCGCGGACGCGGAACCGGCCCCGCTCGCTGACGATGATGCCGCGTGCCTCGAGAGGCTCGACGGCGAGCTCGACGGCATCTTCGCCGGTCTCGACGCCCAGGTTGGCGTCGAGCGAGCGCAGCGTGTCGATGATGGCCTGCGAGCGCTGCTGGAGGTCTTTGCGCGTGATCGATGGCCGCATGGCCGCCGACACGACGGCGGTCGGCAGGACCTTGTAGAGTCGTCCGACGGCGCGCATCAGCGTGTGCCCGAGGTCGAGCACCTCGCGCCGGGAATCGGGATCGATATGTGAGACGGGAACCGGCGTCCCGAACGTCACATAGCCGCGCGTCCGGTATCCAACTGCGTAGCGCACCATCTCGGCCAGCTCCTGGCGGAACGGCCGCTGCCGCGCCTTCACACGCTGGCGCGCGAGCACGTGATCTTCGAGCACCAGGTCATAGGCCACCGCCGTCGGCACGACGACGAGATTCGGCTGGCGCGCCTGCAGCGCCGCGTGCAGGAGACCGGTCTTCGGCGCCTTGATCTCGCCACTGTAGCTGCGGCCGCCCTCTGGATAGAAGAAGAGATCCCGGTCGCGCAGCACCTCCGCGACATACGCCTTCAGCGTCGTCAGGTACAGCGGGTCCTTGGTGTTGCGGCGGATGGGAATCGCCCCGATGACGTGCTTCTGCAGAAGGCCGAGCGCTCCTCCGAACAGGTTGATGCCCGCGGCGATGATCGGCGGCCGGATGCCATGGTCGTCGAGCACGAGCAGCTCGACGAGGTAGTCCATGTGACTCTTGTGGTTCGACATGTACACGACACGGCCCGCGCGCGTGGCGGCCTTCGGGATGTCCACCCGCTCCGGGATGCGCTCGATCTTCCGCAGGATCGGATACAGCGGATGCTTGAGCGCGCGGTACATCGACGGCCGCTGCGTCGTTCGGAGCTCTTCGAGATAGCCCTCGATCCGTTCGCGCGCCGCGATGCCCCGCGTGCCTTGGAGGTACCGTGCGACCTCTTCGCGTGAGAGCACCGCCCGGGAGATGTCGTCGAGCATCAAGGGGACTATACCGTAGTCGGTGGTTCGTGGGTTCGCGGGTTCGTAGGTTCGTCGGTTCGTAGGTTCGTCGGTTCGTGGGTTCGCGCCCGCCGGCGCAGCTTGAGGCTGCCCACTTGGATCGACCGAACCTACGAACCAACGAACTTACGAACCGACGAACCTACGAACCGACGAACCTACCGAATGAGTTCATTACAGATTGCGTCGGTGAACTCGGTGGTGCTCGAGTGGCCGCCCAGATCGCGGGTGCGGATCGTGCCCGCGCCCAGGACGCCGTGGAGCGCCCGCATGATCCGATCCGCGATCGCATCCTCGTGGATATGGCGGAGCATCAGCAACGCGGACAGCAGGAGCGCCATCGGGTTGGCGATGTTCTTCCCCGCGATGTCCGGTGCGCTGCCGTGCACGGCCTCGAAGACGCCGATCTCCGTTCCGAGGTTGGCGGCCGGCACCACCCCCAGGCCGCCGACGAGACCCGCGCACAGATCCGAAACGATATCGCCGTACAGATTGGGCAGCAGCAGCACGTCGAACTGGGTGGGGTTCATCACGAGGTGCATGCACGCTGCGTCGACGATCCGATCGTCGCTCCTGATGTCTGGATATGCCGCGGCGACGCTGCGCACGCTCTCCAGGAACAGCCCATCGCCCATCTTCATGATGTTGGCTTTGTGCACGGCCGTCACGCGTTTGCGGCCATGCCGCCGCGCGTGCTCGAACGCGAACCTCGCGATGCGCGTCGAGGCGTCGCGCGTGATGATCTTGAGGCTCTCGACGACCCCGGGCACCACTTCATGCTCGAGTCCGGAATACAGGTCTTCGGTGTTCTCGCGGACGATGACGAGGTCCACGCCCTGATAGCGAGACGGCACCGACGGGATGTTCCAGACGGGCCTCAGGTTGGCGTACAGCTCGAGCGCCTTGCGCAGGCCGACGTTCACGCTCGTGAACCCGCCGCCGATCGGCGTCGTCACGGGCCCCTTCAACGCCACTTTGTTGCGCCTGATCGAGTCGAGAAGGGGCTTCGGCAGCGTCTCGCCGTACGCCTCCATTGCGCCGATGCCGGCGGGGAACGACTCCCACTCGACGTCGAGCCCCGCGGCCTCGAGGATCGTGACGACGGCTGCGGACACCTCGGGCCCGATGCCGTCGCCGGGGATCAGTGTGATGGTGTGTTTCACTCGGCTCTCGACGACAGACTCCAAGTTCCCGGAACCGGAACCTGGAACCCGGAACTACAGTTTTTCCGACAAGATCGCGGCCACGGCTTCGAGCAGCCGCTTGTCCTCGGGCCCGAACGCGGCTGGCCGGTTGCTGTCGATATCGATCTCGGCGAGCACGTCGCCCCCTCGCATGATCGGCACGACGATCTCTGACTTCGCCTCGAGGCTGCACGCCAGGTACCGGGGATCCGCGTTCACGTCGTCCACGACGATGGTGGCTTTTTCAGCGGCAGCGGCGCCGCAGATGCCGCGGCCGACCGGGATGTGGGTGTGAGGCGACGGCTTCCCGATGAACGGGCCGAGCACCAGCTCGTTGCCGAACAGCTCATAGATGCCCACCCAGGTGTAGTCGGGTACTCGCGCTTTCAGAATCTCGACGGCGCGACCCATCGCCTGCGCGCGGTCGGCGACCTGGGCGAGCGCCCGGCGGATCTCCTGCTCGACGGCGCGGTAGTCAATCGCCGCAGGCGTGTTGCTCATTCGCGTGCCTCCCAGTAGAGGAGCACGAGGGCTCCCACGATGTTGACGAGCATCAGTCGCGTCGACAGCACGTGCAGCTGATCGAAGCGGATGCGGCGCGCGTCGCCTCCCGGAAGAGTCGAGGGGGCGACGGCGAGTCCGATCTCGGTCTGCAGCCGCTCGACGGAGCCGAGCACGACGACGCCGGAGTACACGGCGATCGCCAGCATGATCGCGGCCAGCGCCGTGCGTATCGCGAATTGGGCGGGCCGCGGTCCGAGCACGGCCATGAGGATCAGGGTAATGAGGAGGACCGCGCCGCACGCGTAGGCGACGTAATGGAAGCGTCCAAGCGCCGCGCCGAACACCGCCCCGGCGAGCAGTCGGCCCGCTTCCGGCTCGCGCATCGGCAGCACCTGAAACAGCGTTGGCGCGACGATCGCGCCGAGGACGACCATACCGCCCAGCCACACGACCAGTGCCAGCAGATAGGCGTACCGCAGCACGAGCATCCGCTCATTATAATTCCGCGTGCTCCTGCCCTCTGCCGACGATGCGGCGGCGTGGTTCGTCGACACCGCCCGCGCGGCGGTGGCGTCGGGCGCGCGTCTCGATGCTCGGGCCGTGCAGCTGCTGATGACGCTCGCCCCCGGCGATCCCGCGATCGGCGACGCGATCGAGCGCGTGATCGACGAGCCGGCGACGCTGGCGGGCTACGCGCGCGAGGCGAGCACGAGGCTCCGCGAGGCCGCCGACGCGCATGACGAGAACGCGGCGCGCGAGATCGTCACGGCGCTGGAGCTGGAGGTGTTGCGCGCGTATCGCCCGGCGCACGGCCTGGCGGGGCTCGAGAACGCCGCCGCCGTCGCGCTGGCCATGCTCGCGGCCTACGACATCGGCGCCGACGAGGCGCACCTGATGATGGCGGAGGAGCTGATGCTGGGCGTGATCCGCCGCGAGTGGCCCGGGCGTATGCAGCAGGATCTCGCGGCGAACTGCGAAGCGGCGGTCGCACTTGCCGCGCTCGCCGTCGAGACCGGCAAGGCCGAGTATCGCGAGCACGCCCTGGAGGTCATGCGCGGCTATGCCGCCACATACCGGAACCACGGCATTGGCGCGGCACCTTACGTCTCCGCGCTGCAAGTGATCAGCTAAAATTGACGGCTATGCCCGTTCAGACCGCTTCACGTGTCAACGCGCTGAAGAACATCGCGACGCGCCTCCGTATTGATTCCGTTCGGTCCACGACCGAGGCTGGCAGCGGCCATCCATCGACGTGCTGCTCCGCGGCGGACATCATGGCCGCGCTCTTCTTTTCGGAGATGCGCTACGACCCGCGCGACCCGAAGAATCCCGACAACGATCGGTTCGTGCTCTCGAAAGGGCATGCGGCGCCGATTCTCTACGCCGCGTGGGCAGAGGCCGGCATCGTCCCGCGCGACGAGCTGCTGAAGCTGCGCCGGATCGATTCGGATCTCGAGGGTCATCCGACGCCGCGGCTGCCGTGGGTGGACGTGGGAACAGGCTCGCTCGGGCAGGGGATCTGCGCCGCGGTCGGGATCGCGCTGAATGCGCGGCGCATCGGCTCGGAGTACCGCACCTACGTGCTGCTTGGCGATGGCGAGGTGGCCGAGGGATCGGTCTGGGAGGCGGCGCACAACGGCTCGCATTACGCCCTCGACAACCTCTGCGCCATCATCGACGTCAACGCGCTCGGCCAGGCGGGTCCCACGCAGTGGCAGCACAACATGGAGGCCTACGCCGTGAAGTGGCGCGCCTTCGACTGGCACGCCATCGTCGTGGACGGACACGACCTGCCCGCCGTCCTCGACGCGCTGGAGGAGGCCCGACGCACGAGGGGCCGGCCGACGATGATCCTCGCGCGTACGGTGAAGGGGAAGGGCATTTCCTTCATCGAGGGGAAGAACGGGTGGCACGGCAAGCCCCTCAAGAAGGGTGAGGAGATGCAGCGCGCGATCGACGAGCTGGAGAAACAGTTCGTCGAGGAAGACGAGCCTGTTCCCGCGCCGCAGGCCCCTCGTTCGAAGTCGGCGCCTGCCGCCTCGAATGCCGCGCTCGACGCCCCGTCCTACAAGCTTGGCGATCAGGTGGCGACGCGCGAAGCGTTCGGCGACGCCGTGGCGAAGCTTGGCGCGAAGGATGTCGCGTGTCGTCGCGCTCGACGCCGACGTGAAGAACTCGACGTTCACGGAGAAGTTCGAGCAGCGCGTCGGCGGGGACCGCTTCGTCCAGAACTACATCGCCGAGCAGCAGATGGTGGGCGCCGCGATGGGTCTGGCGGCGCGCGGCGCGATCCCGTTCGCGGCGACCTTTGCCGCGTTCTTCACGCGCGCGTACGACTTCCTCCGGATGAGCGCGATCAGCAACCTGAACGTCAAGCTGGCCGGATCGCATGCCGGCGTGTCGATCGGCGAGGACGGCCCGTCGCAGATGGCGCTCGAGGACCTGGCGATGACCCGCGCGCAGCCCAATTTCGCCGTCCTGTACCCGAGCGATGCGGTCAGCACGGAGCGGCTGGTGGAAAAGATGGCCTACCACCAGGGCCCCGTGTACATGCGCACGTCACGACCCAAGACGCCGGTCATCTACGGCGCCAACGAGACGTTCACCATCGGCGGCCTCAAGGTGGTGCGCGAGAGTGCCGACGACATCGCGACGGTCATCGGGGCCGGCGTCACGCTCTTCGAAGCGCTCAGGGCGCATGACGAGCTCAAGTCGGCAGGCAAGTCCATCAGAGTGGTCGATCTCTACTCGCTGCAGCCGATCGATGCGGCCACGCTGCTTCGATGCGCGAAGGACACGCACGGCCGCGTCATCACCGTGGAAGATCACTATGCCGCGGGAGGCATTGGCGACGCCGTGGCGGCGGCGGTGGCACCCGGCGGGTTCACGGTTCACCGGCTCGCCGTGCGCGAGATTCCACGCAGCGGCAAGCCCGAGGAGCTGGTCGATCGCTATGGCATCTCGGCGCGCCACATCGTGCGAGCGGTCGGGCATAGCATGGCGGGCGGCGCGTGAGGCGCCCGCTGCGCCACCACTGCCCTCGTCGCACTCGTCGCTCTGTCGCTTCACTCCCAATCCGCGTCTTCGTCCGACCCGTCCGTCCGGCTCGCGCCGCGCGGACTGCGGGAGCCCGCGTGGTCTGCCGACGGCAAACGCCTGGCCATCGTGTTCCTCGATCGCATCTACACGTCGGCGCCGGATGGCCGCGCCGCCAGGCCGCTCACCGCGGATGTCAGCGGAGTGCAGCGCGAGCCTGCATGGTCGCGGGACGGGCGTCTTGCGTTTGCGATGGACAGCGGCGATGGATTCGATATCCACGTGGCCGGTCGAGGCGTGCAACGGCTGACGAGCCTCGCTGGCGACGAGCGCCGACCCACCTGGACGCCGGACGGCCGAATCGTGTTCGCGCACCGGCCTCCGGAGAGCACGCAGTGGGACCTGTACGTGGCGGCGCCGGACCGGAGCGAGCCGGAGCGCCTGACCGACACCGACGACAACGAGATGCAGCCGAGCGTGTCGCCCGACGGCCGCCGCATCGCGTTCGCGTCGGATCGCCAGAACGACGACGGCGACGTGGACATCTGGGTGATGCGACTGGGCCCCCACAGTGGAGGGCAAGGCGTCAGCCCGGCCGACAAGAAGGATCCGCAGAAGGATCCGCCGTGGAATCCCGTGCGCGTCGTCCAGGCGCGCGGAGCCGATGGTTCCCCGTCGTGGTCGCCTGAAGGCGATCGGCTCGCGTTCTACGCCGTGCGCGAGGGCATCGGTTCGACGTGGGTCACGACGGTTGATCCGATGCCGGATGCCGACCGGGCCAATGCAGCGGTGCCGCGCGAGCGACCGTCGCATCCGCCGATCCTGGTGTCGCGGCACGGCGGCTCTCTTGCGTGGTCGCCTGATGGGCGCATGATCGCCATCGGCGAGATTCCCGATCCCGATCCGATCTACAACGGGAACCCGCATCGCGACCGTAGCGACCCGCCGCCGGTGTTTGGCCTCGGCCGCGCGTACCAGCTCTGGACGGTGCCCGCGCCGCGGCCCGTGGACGAAGGCGGGCGGATCATCGCGCCGGCGGTCAGCACGTCAGCCGCCACGCTCACCCACGCGTTCGATCGCGTCTGGTCCACATTGAACACGCTGTACTACGCCAATGGGAATGGTGCGGCGGCGTGGGATGCCTTGCGCGCGAAGTATCGGCCGCGCGCGCAGCAGGCACGCGGCGAGGATGCGCTCGAAGATGCCGTCGACGCGATGGTGACGGAACAGCCGCTCATCAAACCGGCGATCGTGTCTTCTCGCGCCATCGTCGTCTCGGGCCACCCGCTGGCTTCCGAAGCCGGCCGGCTCGCGCTCGAACGTGGCGGCAACGTCGTCGACGCGGCGATTGCCGTCTCGTTTGCGCTCGGCGTTGTCGAACCGGAGGCGTCCGGCATTGGCGGCGATGGCCAGGCGGTGCTGCACCTGACCGGCATGGCCGAACCGACCGTCGTCGAATACAAGGACCAGACGCCGATGCGGGCCACGCTCGACAATCCGAAGATCTTCCGCAACGGCCGCCTGGTGGGTGACGGCGCGGCGGCCGCGAACATTCCGGGCGTGGTGGCGGGGCTCGGGTATCTGTACAAGCGCTATGGCAGCGGCCGCGTGACGTGGGCCTCGCTGATCGAGCCTGCCATCAAGTACGCCGACGAAGGATTCATCCTCGATGACGCGTTGCCGTCATCGATCGCCGAAGGGCGTCAGTACCTGAAGAAGTACTCCGAGGCGGAGCGCATCTACCTTCCGGGCGGACGGCTGCCGAAGCCCGGCGATCGCTTCGTGAACAAGGAGTATGCCGAGACGCTGCGCGTCATCGCGCGCGAGGGGGCCGACGAGTTCTACCGAGGCACGCTCGCGCGGCGCATCGCGGCGGACCTGGAGGCGAACGGCGGGATCATGACGTACCGAGGATCTCGCCCAGTACCACGCAATCGAGCGCAAGCCGGTCATGGGAGCGTATCGCGGTCATGTGCTCTACACGGGCGGGCCGCCCGTCGCCTCCGGTGTGTCGCTGCTCGAGGCGCTGCAGATCCTGGGCCACTACGGCGCGAAACCGGGCGCTACGCCTGCAACGGATCCGGATTACTGGCACCACATGATCGAGTCCTGGAAGATCAGGGAGCCGATGCGGCGCATCGCCGACCCGGCGCACTGGCCCGTGGACTATGAGACGCACCTGCAACGTGGGCACGCACAGGAGCTGTTTCGGAAGATCGATCCTGCACGAGCCGGGCGTTATCCGGTGGACGACGAGGATCCGGAGAGGACTGGCGGGTCCCGGATCGGCCGCGGCACGACGGCGTTCGCGGTCGCCGACGCCGACGGCAACATGATCGCGTTGACGCAGACGCTGAGCACCTGGGGCGGCACGTTCTACGTGTCGAAGGGGCTGGGATTCCTCTACAACAACCACCTGCGCTCGAGCCGCACCACGCGCGGGGGGTACGGGCAGCTCCTGCCGCTGATGCGATCGAGCACGGCGAGCGTTCCAACGTTGGTCTTCCAGGAGGCTGGGGCGGAGCGCGTTCCGCGGATGGCGGTCGGCGTGGCCGGCAACGCGTGGATTGCCGCGTCCGCCTATTCGATCATTGCCGCCGTGGTCGACGGCGGCCTCCCGGTGCAGCGCGCCATCGAAGCGCCGCGGTTCCTGGTCGGCCGGGACCCAGCCGATCGGCTTGGCACCGCCGCGCGGATCGAGATCGAAGATCGCTTCCCGCGCGCGACGCTCGCCGCGCTCATGCAGCGCGGCCACATATTCCAGAAGATCGGCCGCAAGGGCGAAGTCCGCTACGGCTACGCCGCCGCCGTGCTCGTGGATACGGCGAACCGTCGCGTGGAGGGTGGGTCCGAGCCGCGTCGATCGCACATGGCCGTGGCCGTCGGCGGCGCAGCCGCAACGACGCAGTAGCGCGAGGCTCAGCCTTCGAGAGCAGAAGGAAACCCGGCGGCCGACATCACGCGCCTCGCCTGCAGCAGATGTCTCCGCTCGTGGGCGACCATGGCGGCGAATCCGGAACCGAGCGGCAGGCGAAGGTAGCTCAGGACCGGAGACTGGACGCGCGCGCGTGCGAGGTCGAGCCCATTGGCCTGGCGCAGCCGATCGATGAACTGCACCTGATACGCGCGGAACGCCGCGAGCGCCTCCGGCCGCTTTCGAGATGGCGCCGGCTGGAAGGCGGTGGGCGTCTTGACACGGAAGCGCGCCGGCGGCTCCAAGCTCTTGACGAACATCCGGCCGGCCCAGTTGTAGCGAAACGGGCCCTCGCCATAGAGACCGCGCCGGATGGCGTTCGCGATTCCCTCATCGAGCTTCGGGAGGTACACGCGTGCCGTCACGTTCAGATGGTCGATGCACTGCGCCAGCGACCAGCCACCGGACGGAGGGTGCCAGTTGAACTGCTCGTCGGCGAGCGTGCCGGCGAGTGCGTCGGCTTCGTCCGCAAGCTGCTCGAACTGAACGCGAAAGGCGTCGAGCTCCCGAGCGAGCGTGAGGTACCCAGGCACGGGACCATTGTCACTGCCCGCGATCCGCGATCAGCGCGCGGCCCGCCATCAAGGTGTGAAAACGAGAGCGTCGCCTTTGGCGGTCGCGAGCTGTTCGAAGTGGCGCACGATCAGATCGCGGCGCGCAAGGAGCGCGTCGAGGCCGTCGATGAGCCGCCCAATCCGCGCTTCCAACGTCGGCTTGTCGAGGGTCTTCAGGCGATCGAACAGCGGCCGATCGATCTTCGTCATCGGGAACTGCATCTTCTTGGTCGTCGTGAAGCACCGCGAGTGATCCACCAGCACGAGGTGCCAGTCAGGTGTCCGGTAGACGAGCAGGTTGCCGGCGTTGCGATCGATGTTCGCAATGAGGTTGTCGAACACACGGTGTCGATGGACCTGCCGGTTCCACGCCTCGACGTCGGGCGCGTGCTGGCCCTTCAATTCCTTCAGCCAGACACAGCGTTCGACGAACATCTGCGCCGACATCGTGGTGCCCTTCACCCGCTTTTCCACCGTCGGCGGCACCATGTTCAGCTCGAGCATCCGGTCGAGCTCGTAGGCCGCGATCTCCGACCGATAGCTTTCCCAGTAGCCGTTTCTACGTCCGGGCGGCAGATCCTTGACGACCAGGCTCCCGACCGGTCCCCCGGGCGCGAGGATGGCGCGTTGTGGCTTCGTCACGCCGACGGGGATGTCTTCGACCTTCTGGATGACTGCGCCACGAATGAAATCGGCGATGGCATCGGGCGATTCCACCCAGGGCAGAGCAGACGGCGGCGCTTCCTGGGCGCCAACCAGCGTCGAGACGGCGAGAAGCAGGGCAGTCAGGCGCATGACGTCTGGAATCCGACACAATATAGGGCAACCGTGCGTTCGCTGGTTTTCTTTTTCTCACTCCTTACGCTGACGCTGGGGCCGGCATCGGCGCAGCCGCGTGTCGATCCGTGTGCCCTCGACGGTGTCGCTCGTATCGTGGCGATCGGCGACGTGCACGGGGCGTACGACGGCTTTGTCCGCATACTCCGCGCGGCGAAGATCATCGACGGACGGGACCGCTGGATCGGCGGCGCCGCGCATCTCGTGCAAACGGGCGACGTGCTCGATCGCGGCGCCGACTCGCGGCGCGCGATGGATCTGCTGCGGCGCCTCGAGCGCGACGCCCCGCGCTCCAAGGGTCGCGTCCTCGCCCTCATCGGCAATCACGAGACCATGCGGCTTGGCGGCGCGAGCGCCGGCCATCCGCCGGGCCAGGGGTTTCTCCGCGACATCAACGCCGCGGAAGTGGACGCCTTCCGGACGCCGCGGTCGACGGAATTGAGAGACGCGATTCGCGCGCAGTGGCTCGAACAGGAGAAGCAGCGCGCGAAGGCCGCGGGGACGGCGGTCGATGAGCCGGCACTCGTGGCCCGGTTCGACGCCGCAACACCGCCGGGGTATTTCGAGATGGTGCAGGCCTTCTCGGACAAGGGCGACTACGGCCGCTGGATACGCGGCCACGCCGCGGCGGCGAAGATCAACGGGATCCTCTTTCTCCATGGAGGCGTCAGCGCGCGCGTGGCACCCCTCGGGTGCGAGGGCATCAACGCCGGCGTCGCCGCGGACCTGACCTCGGCATTCCCGAAATTCGTCGAGGACGCGCTGGCCACGCTCGCCGGCGCCGAGGACGGCCCGCTGTGGTACCGCGGCCTCGCGCAGGAGGACGAAGGGGTGTTCACGCCCGAGGTCGACAAGATCCTGGAAGCCGTGCGCGCCAAGGCGATCGTGATCGGCCACACAGTGACCGCGACCGGCCGCATCACGCCGCGGTTCGGCGGGCGAGTCGTGCAGATCGATACCGGGATGCTGACGTCGGTCTACAAGAGTGGCCGGCCATCGGCACTGGAGATCGCCGGCGATACGTGGACGGCGATCTACGAGGATGGCCGGCAACCCATCCGCTGACTCTTCGACTATGCCGGTACCGGTGGCAGGCTGCGCGCGCAGGAGTCCGCTGAAGAGGCCCTGCAGCAGATCGATGTTGTCCGCGAGCAGATCGAACAGCTCACGGCGATCCAGGCGTAACGCCGTGCCGGGCTTCGTGACGATCACGCGCGCACCTGCGGGTACGCCGGCCAGCGCCTCGTAGATTCCAATCGTGTCTCCCGCGTCCAGCACCACGGGCGCCTCGCCCGGCGCTTCAACGCGGACCTCGCCGCTCAGGAGCGTGTAGATCGCCGCGTTCTCGGTCTCGCCGAAGAGCACGGCGCCCTCGACGAGGGGGACCTGCCGGGCGATCCCCGCCAGACGCAGCAGTTGCTCCCCGGTCGCGCGCTCGAGCAGCGGGCTCGTCTGAAGGAGCAGCACCCGTTCGATCGGTTGAAGGCCGTCCTCCGCCAGCTTGGCAATCTCATTCGGAATGCGTCCGCGGATCGCCCGCCCCCAGCTCGCGCGGCTGGCTGTATCGAGCAGCATCTTGAAGAGGCCGTGCGCCAGCTCGATGTTGTCGGAGAGCAGTGTCAGGAACTCCTCGCGTGTGAGCGAGAGCGCGATCGCCACTTCCGCGGCGCGCACCGTCTTGTTCACCGGCATGCCTTCGAGCATCTCCTCGAAGGCCACGCGCGGCTGGCGCTGATTTGGTCAGCGGGGGCGTTCCGCCGCCGGTGTCGATGGCGACCTCGCCGTCGATCAGGAACTGCAGCGTCTCGGGATGCACGCCTTCCTGATAGATCACCCGGCCTGGCTCGTGGCGGACCTGGCGGCCTGTTCCGGCCACGCGGAACAGCTCGTCCACGGATACGTAGTCGAAGAGCGGAATCCGCCGCAGCCGGCTGGCGAGCTCCACGGCGGGGAGCGGCTCGAGCCAGCGCTGCCGCCGCTCGCTCGCGGTCATTTTCCTCGCCGCCAGCGCCCACGACGCTGCCTCGAACACGTACCAGTCCCGCACGTCGCGGTGCGCCAGCGCGTGCTCCACGTCGTCGGCCAGCTTCCAGATGCCGCGCTCGGCGACGAGCTGGATCGCGGCCGCCGCCGCGATCTGATCCTCGTCGTGAATGAGCTGCGCGAGCGTGTCCTCCAGGTCGCGCCGCCGCGTGCGGAAAAGCACGTTCGCCCGGCGGACGCGCTCCTCGAGCGGCATCTCTTCGATGAGCAGCATCACGCGGCGGCGGAGGTCGCCGCCGAGCAGGTTGTCGAGGTACTCGGCGGCGCTGGCCCGCGCCCGTGCATCGCCGTGGTCGATCGCGAAGCGGGCGGCGGCGATGTCGTCATGGGGATAGATCAGGCCGAGCAGCCGGAAGATGCGGTTGCGCGACCGCGACTGCTTCTCGTCGAGCGCCCGAGCGAGCAGGTTGTCGCGCGGCACGCCTCCGTAGGTGACGAGGTTCGCGTGCAGCGTCAATGCGTTCGCGAAGCGCAGCGTTTCGGCGAGCACCATCGCTTCGATCGGCTCGCGCGGGATGACCAGCTCGGGCCGGTCCCGCCGGATGCTTTCGAGCGCCGCCACCACCTTGAATCGAATGAAGCCATCGTGATCGGCCAGCGCGCCGACGAGGACGTTGACGGTCGCGGCGGACGGCAGCAGCGCCAGCGTGGCCGGGAGATGGCGTCGGACCCAGATGTCTTCGTCCTGATCGCGGAGGAAGTACGCGAGCGACTCGACGATCGGCTCGCCGTAGCCGACCAGCACGGTGCGCGCGTCCGCCTTCAGGAGCCGGTTCCGGAGCAGTGACACGAGAGCAGGGATGAAGAGAAAGCTGCTCGACCCACAGACGCCCCGCGCTCCGAATGGCGGATCGCGCGACGTCGAGGCTCGCGTCGCACATCAGCGGCACGAGCAGGTCGCCGAAGCGGGGATCGGGGATGTGTGCGAGGGCTCGAGCGACCTCCCGGCGTGCGCCCCCCGCGCTGTCCCGCGAATCCTTCGACAGCCGCTGCAGCACGGCGTACGCCGCGTCGACGTCGCCGCCCGAGGCGCTGGCCGCGAGCGCCACGGCGGCCGTCGCGGCGATGCGCGGATTGTCGTCGTCGAGGTACGGCCGCATCAGGCCCGTGGCCTCCTGGCCGCGGATGGCCGAGATCGCCCTCACCGCGCCGGCGCGCACCGCCTCGTCCTCGTCGGTCAGCAATCTCTCGATCGCGGGCACCCACTTCTGTGCCAGCTCGGGGCGCAGCGCCTGCAGCGACCGCAGCGTGCGCGCGCGAACCGTCGGCGACGTGTGGTGCAGGAGCAGCGGCGTGATCAGGTTCCGCTTCTCGAGCGATTCGAGGAGGTCGATGGCGTAGAGCACGCGCCGCTCGTCCGGATGCGCGAGCTCCTCGACAAGCGTCTCGATCGTCTGCAGGTCCGCCTGCGTCATGCGGATGTCGGCCGGCGTCACATCGTGCTGCTCGATGCTGCGCCGGAACGCCGCCAGGTACTCACGGCGCGCCCGCAGCGCCATGAACACCCAGATCACCATCAGCGTCAGGCTCGCCAGGCTGAGGCGCTGCCAATCGAGGTTGAGTCCCCAGGGTTTGATGAGCACGAGGATGAGCAGGGCGCCCATCGCCTTCGCGAAGCGGTCCATCGTGACGTCGACGAACGGCTTCGCCTTGTATTTGATGGATGTCGGCAGCGGCAGGAAGAGGATCTCGCGCGAGGTCTTGTCCACCGTGTAGCGCAGCGAGGTATCGAGAATGCGGGCGAGGGCCGGCGCCCAGAGCGAGCGGTTGAAGAGCATGACCACGCCGGTCGTGCCGAGGCTCACGGGCAGGATCATCAGGGCGAAGCCGAGGCCGAGCAGACGATGAATGCGGCTCGTCAGGCCGACCTGGATGGCCAGGCCGATGAGCGACAGGTAGACCGTGACCTGCGCGAGGAACGCGGTGATGCTGTCCGTCTGACCGGCGCCGAGCTGGGCCTCGGCGGCCATGTTGAGCTGCTGCTCCACGATGGCCGCGCCCATGGCCGCGCATCCGATGACGATGGCAATGATCTGCAGGTGCTTCGACTCGCGCAGCATCCGGATCGCTTCGCCGCCGCCGACCCCTTCCTCCTCGACCACCGCTGCGGTTGCGCCTGCGCCGCGCTCGCGGCGCATGATCATGACCACCAGCCCGACGCAGAGCAGCATCACGAACGCGCTGAGCAGCACCATGTTCGCGGTGCCGACGCGTTTCACGAACATCGAGGTCAGCGCCGCGCCCGTCGCGCCGCCGAGGCTGGCGCCGCCGCCGATGAACCCGAACAGGCGCTTGGCCTGGCGCGCGTCGTAGATGTCGTTGGCGAGCGTCCAGAACTGCGAGATGAGGAGGATGCCCAGGATCAGGCCGAGCACGTAGAACGCCACCGACGCCCATTCCTGCTTCGCGGCGACGGCACCCACAACGAAACCAGCAGCCCGACGCACCCGAGCTGCGTGACCGGAATCGCCCATCGCCGCGGCACCAGGCCGATCGCGCGGCTGTAGCCCTGCATGATGAAGCCGATGAGCACGCCCGCGCCGAGCTGCACCCACGGCAGATTGTCGGCGCCGAGACCGGAGATGAATTCGAGCGCGTGGCCGGCTTGACGATGTTGTAGGCGGTCATCGCGAGGAACGAGTAGGTGAACATCAGCGCGGCGGTCACCGCTTCGTTTTCACGCAACTCGACGACGGGTTTCAGCAGCCGGCGCATGTGAACTTCGGGCGTGCTGGCATTCTAGTAGACTTTCCCGTGGATGAGCGGGGTTGTGGAACGGCTGCTGCGGCTCCACCCTGGCGAGGGGCGCCGCGGCCTGCTGCTGTTCGCGTACCTCTTCCTCATCATTTCGAGCTTCGTGGCCAGCAAGGCCGCCCGCGACGCGCTGTTTCTCGAGCGCTACGCCGCGACGCAGCTGCCGTTCGTCGATATTGCCATCGCGCTGCTCGTCAGCATCGTCGTGGCGATCTATATCCGGGTAGGACGCGCGATCAGCCTGCCCATGCTTCAGGCGGGCAGCCTCATCGTCCTGGCCGCGATCAGCCTGCTCTTCTGGTGGCTCAGCGTCCGCGCCAGCGCCACGTGGCTTTTCCCGATCATCTACGTCTGGGTCGGAATGTTCGGCGTGCTGGCGCCGGCGCAGGTGTGGACGCTCGCGAACTATGTCTTCACCACCCGCGCGGCGAAGCGCGTGTTCGGGCTCGTCGGAAGCGGGGCGATCGTGGGATGGATCGTCGGCGGCTTCTTCACGGAGCGTCTGGCCGAGCGGATCGGCACCGAGAACATGCTGATCGGCGTCGCGGCGGCGCTGGCACTGTCCGCCGGGCTCGTGGCGCTCATCTGGCGCGAGCGGCCGGCGGGCATTGACGAGCCCGAGCTCGAAGCGGGGCGCGAAGGCGGTCTTGGGCAAAGCCTGGCGCTCATCCTGGGATCGCCGTACTCCGCGCCATTGCCGGCGTCATCCTGATCTCATCGTTGGTCACGACCGTGGCCGGCTGGCAGTTCAAGGCGATCGCCAAGGCACACATTCCCCAGACCGACACGCTGACCGCGTTCTTCGGCACCTTCAACTTCTACGCAGGCATGGCTTCGCTGGCACTGCAGCTGCTCCTCACGTCGCGGCTGCTGCAGGCGTTCGGCATCGGTTTCGGCTTGTTCGTCGTCCCCACGGTGCTCGCGATGGGAACCATGGGCGTCGTGGTGACCGGTGGTCTGGCCGCCGCTGTCCTGCTCAAAGGGAGCGATCAGGTGCTCCGCTACTCCATCGACAAGGCGACCGTGGAGCTGCTCTATCTTCCTGTGCCCGCGTCGCAGACGTTCCAGGCGAAGTCGTTCATCGACACCGTGGTCTGGCGCGCGGGCGATGGCCTCGCAGGCGTGCTCGTCCTGCTCTGCACGGCCGCCATAGGGCTGTCGGCAACGCAGGTGGGCTGGGTCAACCTCGGGCTGATCGCCCTGTGGATCGCGTTGGCGTTCGTGGCGCGCCAGCAATATGTGCGCAATCTCACCGATGGCATGCTGACCTACCGGCTCGACACGGAGAAGTCGGCGATTCCCGTGCTGGATCGCACCAGCGCCGAGATCGTCGCCCGGCGCCTGACGAGCGAAGACACGGCCGACATTCTCTATGCGCTCGGCGTCTTCGAGGCGGAGCATGCGCGCGTCGTGCATCCAGCGATGCGCGCGCTGCTCACGCACGCCGCACCGGAAGTCCGGCAGCGCGCCATTCGCCTTCTCGCCGCCGCGGGAGACGTGACGGTGCGGCCGGCGATCGAGCGCCTCATCTACGACCCGCACCTCGAGGTCCGGACCGAAGCGCTGCTCTACCTGACCCATCACACCCACATCGATCCGCTCGACCGCATCGAAAAGCTGGGCGGGTTCGCCGACTATTCGATTCGCGCGTCGACGATCGCCTTTCTCGCCAGGCCCGGTCAGGCGCAGAACCTCGATGCCGCACGCCTGATCCTCGACGGCATGGTCCGCGAGGGGGGCGAGGAGGGGCGCCGCACCCGCATCGAGGCGGCGCGCTTGCTGACGTGGCTGCCCGATGAATTCGAGGCGCAGCTGAGCGCGTTGGTGCGCGACGAGGATCCGGAGGTGGCCCGCCATGCGGTGATGGCGGTCGGGGCGCTGCGCAAGCGTCCCTTCGTGCCGGACGTGCTCCAGCGGATGGGCGATCCGCTCGTCGTGCCCGATGCGGTCGACGCGCTGGCGAGGTTCGGCGATGCGATCGCGGGTACGCTGTCGGACTATCTCGGGGATGCTTCGGTGGCGCGGGCGATCCGCCGCGAGCTGCCGGAGGTGCTGCTCCGCATCGAAACCACACGGGCGCATCGCGTGCTTCTGGAGAACCTGGCCGAGCGCGACGCGCACATCCGCTTCCGCATCATCACCGCTCTCAATAAACTCGCGCAGACCCATCCGGAGCGGCGGCTCGAGCTCCGTCTGGTCGAGACTGTCCTCACCGCGGAGATCATCGGCCTGTATCGGTCGCACCAGGTGCTCGGCGCGCTGCAGCGGCACGACGCCGCGCCCGACGTGGTGACCCATGCGCTCCGCGACGCTATCCGCCACGAGCTCGAACGTGTCTTCCGTCTGCTGAAGGTGCTGTATCCGTCGAACGACATGCACAGCGCGTACGTCGGCCTGCAGTCTGACAACCCGGTCGTGCACGACAACGCGCTCGAGTTCGTCGAGACGGTGCTGAACTCGGAGCTTCGCACGCTGCTCGTGCCCCTGCTCGATCGCGATATCACCGTGGACCAGCGCGTCCAGATTGCGGACCACGTCACCAGCATTCCGATCAAGACCGCGGCCGAGGCCGTGCGGGTGCTCGTCGCCACCGACGATGCGTGGCTGCAGTCGTGCGCGGCGTTTCTCGCCGGCGAGCTGCGGCTGGACAGCCTGTCGCCGCAGCTCCGCACCTGGAGCGCGGATCCCAATCCGCTGCTGCGCGAATCCGCGCGGGAAGCGCTCGACAAACTGCTGGCTCCCAATGTCCAACTCCCAACATGACGGAAATCCCAACGCCGTCCATCCTGCTGTGAGTGAATCAATCATCCGCTTCACGGATGTCACCTTCGATTCCGCGACCGGCGAGCTGCGCCGCAACGGCACCACCACGCGTCTCGAGCCGCAGCCGGCACGCGTGCTGGCGGTGCTCGTCGAACGTGCCGGAGAAGTCGTGACCCGGGCGGAGCTCCAGCAGCGCGTCTGGAGCGGCGACACGTTCGTCGACTTCGAGCACGGCCTCAATTACTGCATCGCGCAAATCCGCGCGGCGCTCGGCGACTCCGCATCCGAGCCGCGGTTCATCGAGACGCTGCCTCGCCGCGGGTATCGGTTCATCGCAGAGGTCGAGCGCGGCAGCGCCGACATCGGCGGCCCTGAAAGGGCCGCCCTCCAGACGCCGCTGGTCGATCCGGTTTCGGTGCGGGGCGGACGCTGGTGGATTCTCGCGGCTGGGATCGGTGTGATCGTTGGGGCGGCTGCCGGGACCTGGACGTTCTCGAGATGGCAGACGACGAGCCAGGCGCGAGAGGTCCCGGTTCGTCTGGCGGTCGTGCCCTTCGACAACGAAACCGGCGTCGCCGAGTACGATCGGCTCGCCCAAACGCTGACCGACGCCACGGTGGCGCGCCTGGCGGCCACGCCCGACCGTCTCGCGGTCGTGGGCAACGCCGCGGTGCTCCGGAAGCCTCGCGGCTTCCGCGACCTCGTCGCCATCGGCAGCTCCCTCGGCGTTGCCCACATCGTCCTCGGTCAGGTGCAGGAAATCGGCGGGCAGCTGCGGATCACGACTCATCTGATCCGCGTCGAGGGCGAGGCGCACATCTGGGCGCGGCGGTTCGAGCCGGCAGCCGGCGAGACGTCGAACCTTGATCGGCAGGTGTCGGAAGCGGTGGCGCAGGCGGTGACGAAGCGCCTTCTCGGCGGCTGAAGGCGGTCCTCACCGAATCCTCATTCGATCCTCACCGCGTCTCGATGGCGTCCACAATCAGTCGGACGTCCAATGGGCCGAGGTCAAAGGAGGTTCGCATGCGTCGTTCGTTCTCGCGCCGCTCATTCTTGATGACAGGCTCGGCACTCCTGGCCACGAAGCCCGCGATGGGCGGACAGAGTACTGCCGCTACTGCGATCAGCCCCGTCTTTCCGACGCAGGATCCGGCCCTCGTCCGCGAGGTGGTGACCGTGTCGCACGGCAACGTGAAGCGGGTCAAAGAACTCGTCGATCGACAGCCGACGCTGGCGCTCGCAACCTGGGATTGGGGCTTCGGCGACTGGGAGACCGCGCTCGGCGCCGCGTCGCACGTCGGCAACCGTGAGATCGCGGAGTATCTGATCGCGCACGGCGCGCGGCCGACGATCTTTTCCGCCGCCATGCTGGGACAGCTCGAGGTCGTGAAAGCATTTGTCGCGGCGTCGCCGGGCGTGCAGCGGATTCACGGGCCGCACAGCATCACGCTGTTTTCGCATGCGAAGGCGGGCGGCGAGCCGGCAAAGGCGGTCGTGGCGTATCTGGAGCAGCTCGGCGATGCCGATCGGAAGACCGAGTCGACGCCGCTGACCGATGTCGAAGCCGCCGCGCTGGTTGGCACCTTCGCATACGGTCCGGGGCCGACCGATCACATCACCATCGACGCACCGAAAGGTCAGTTGGGATTCCTGCGCGCGAACGCCACGCGGCGCGGGCTGGCACAGCGCGCGCCGCGCGAGTTCTCTCCGGTGGGAGCGCCGAACGTTCGCATCAAGTTCGCGGTCGATGGGGGACGCGCCACGGCGCTCACCGTTCACGATCCGGATGTCGTGATAACCGCGAAACGCGTGGACTAGAACTCGTGGAGGATCCGATCGCGCAGGCGTACGGCATCGCGCGGCGCGTGGCCGCCGGTATCGTTGTTGAAATACGCGAACACCGGCTGCCCCGCGCGCGCCTGCTCCGCGAGCCACTCCGCCCACTCGTCCAGCCGCGCATCGTCGTAGCGGCCGCCGTACTTCTGCGTTCCGAAGTGGAACCGTACGTAGATGAAAGGGCCGACCGCAATTTTTCCGGTCGAGGAGCCTTGCATGTCATGGAGGCAGAGCGCCACTCCGTGCCTGCGCAGGAGGTCGAACACCGGCTCGACGTACCAGCTGGGATCACGGAATTCGACGGCATGTTTCCGTTTCTTCGGTAACGCCAGCAGGAAGTGTTCGAGCCGGTCGAGGTTCAGGCCCCATCGCGGCGGCAACTGATAGAGCACCGGGCCGAGATGCCTGCTCAGATGCTCGGCGTTCTCGAACGTCCGCTGGATCGGCTCCTCGGGGTCCTTCAATTTCTTCATGTGTGTCAGGAACCGGCTGGCCTTGACGGCATACATGAACCCAGGGGGAGCCTGGTCGCTCCATTTCGCGAACATTTCGGCTGCCGGCCATCGATAAAAGGAGTTGTTGATCTCGACGGTGTCGAAGGTGCGTCCGTAGTGCTCGAACCAGCGGCCGGTCGGGAGCTCAGCCGGGTAGAAGTCGCCCCGCCAGTGTTTGTACTGCCAGCCCGAACACCCAACGCGAATACGGTCCAGTTTCATTCCCCCGCCGCACGTCTATTTACAGCGCTGGATCGGTCCGATACACTTTCAAGGCCGCCTCGAAAAAATCGCGCCAGCTTGATACCGCAGGTCCGTCCTGCACCTGGACATCCGTGCTCGGAGGGAAGTTGTCTCGTCCCCGCGTCTTCTGGTTCGCCGCCGCAGTTGTCGTCAGTGCGCTCGCGATTGGCTTGGCGGTTTACGCACGGTCGGGCGCAAGCTCCACGCCGACTGACGTCGCCTTCTCGGATTTTCTGCGCGACGTGCAGGAAGATCGGGTGGCGGCGGTGACGATCGCGCCCGACGCGCTGCTCTTCGAGCGTCACGGTCGCGATCGCTTCCAGACCGTGCCCCCGCAGGGATACGTCGCGTCCAACCCGACATTCGTCACCGACCTCGCGAAGCGCGGGGTCCGAATCGACGTGAAGCGCGCGGACACATCGAACGCGGGCAGCTACGGCGCCATCGCGCTCGCGCTGCTCTTCTTCGGCTTCGCGGGCCTCGCGCTCTACCGCGTCATCACCGGCCGCGTGCCGACGCTCGAGAAGGCGCGAACCGTCGATCCGCAGCAGGTCAACGTGACCTTCAAGGACGTCGCGGGCGTGGATGAGGCGAAGGAGGAAGTGCAGGAGATCGTCGACTTCCTCAAGGACCCCACGAAGTTCGCCACGATTGGCGGCCGCATTCCGCGCGGGATCCTGCTCGTCGGCCCGCCGGGAACCGGCAAGACGCTGCTCGCGCGCTCGATGGCGGGCGAGGCCGGTGTGCCTTTTATTTCGGCGAGCGGGTCGGACTTCGTGGAGATGTACGCCGGCGTCGGCGCGTCGCGCGTGCGCAAGCTGTTCAAAGAAGCGCGCCGCCACCCGTCCTGCATCATCTTCATCGACGAGCTCGACGCCGTGGGCCGCAACCGCGGCGGCAACTCGCTCAGTCATGAGGAGCGCGAGCAGACGCTCAATCAGCTCCTCGTCGAGATGGATGGCTTCGCCCAGTCGCCGGGCACCATCGTCGTCGCCGCCACCAATCGACAGGACATTCTCGATCCCGCGCTCCTGCGCCCCGGCCGTTTCGATCGCCAGGTGATCGTCGGCAATCCGGATATCAAAGGGCGCGAGCAGATCCTCAAGGTGCATGCAAGCAAGATCGCGCTCGAGCCGGACGTGGAGCTGCGGTCGATCGCGCGCGGCACGCCCGGCTTCTCCGGCGCGGACCTCGCGAACCTCGTGAACGAAGCCGCGCTGATGGCGGCGCGCGCCGGACGCAAGAGAGTCGGCAATGCCGACTTCGATTCGGCGCGCGACAAGGTGCTCATGGGCGTCGAGCGCAAGTCGGTGGCGATGAGCGAGCGCGAGCGGCTCACCTGCGCGTACCACGAAGCGGGCCATGCCGTCGTGGCGGCGCTGCTGCCCGACGCGGATCCGCTGCACAAGGTCACGATCATCCCGCGGGGCCGGGCGCTCGGCGTGACGATGCAGCTGCCGGAGGCGGATCGGTATACGCACACCCGCGCGTATCTCGAGGCGCAGATTGCGATTCTGATGGGCGGCCGCGTCGCCGAGGAGCTCTTCCTCCGGCAGATGACGAGCGGCGCATCGAACGATATCGAGCGCGCCACGGAGCTGGCGCGGAAGATGGTGTGCGAGATCGGAATGTCGCCGCTCGGTCCCGTGCACTTCCGGCGTCCCTCGAGCGCCTGGGAGAGCGACAGCCGCGCGTCCGGCTTCTCGGAGGAAACCGCGCGCCGCGTGGACGATCACATCCGCGATCTCGTGATGCGCGGCTACGAGACCGCGCGCCAGATCATCGAGCGCCAGCGCGCCGCCGTCGAGGCGCTTGCGAAAGAGCTTCTCGACGTCGAGTCAGTGGACGCCGAGCGCCTGAAGCAGATCCTGGCGGCCGCCACCGTTCCCGCTACGCCGCCTGCCCTGAGCGAAGTCGAAGGGCTGCCCGCGGCCGTCCGCGAGGCGATCGGCGAGGCTGCCCAGAATTAGACCCGCGGTCCGAATCCTATTCGAGAGGCCGGCTCACGCCGGCCCTTTTGTTGTACTGTCGTCGTTGCCAGCGCTGCTGTCCGTGCGTAGGATCGAACCGCGTGCCGGGTTACTACATCAACACTCTTCCTCAGGCCAATGGCGACTACGAGGTGCACAAGGCCGGCTGCCTGTTCATGCCGAGCGGGGCGATGAGCCACTATCTCGGCGAGTTCACCCGGTGTGCAGAAGCCCTCGAGCAGGCCAGACTGTTTTATCGCCGGGCGAACGGCTGTCGCCACTGTTCGGCCGAGTGTCACAGGTAGCGCGTTCGTCAGTACAGCACTCTCGCCTCGCCAAGCTGCGTGATGAGAGCCTCGAGGTGCTTCACGAGGATGTCGCGCCTCGCGAGCAGCGCGTCCACCTCGAAACCCGACAGATAGTCGCCGACCGCTTCCTGTAACGCCGGCTTGGTGAGCCCGCGCATCGCGGCGAGGAGCTTCCGGTCGCAGCGTCTGACGATCGTCAGCGGGTTCGGCGTCGTCTTCCACGGCCGGAAGGCGCGCGTGAAGTCGATCATCACGAGGCGCCACCCTGCGCCCAAAGGTGTCGAGGGGTCCTTGGTGATCAGGATATTGCCCTGGTTGCGGTCGGTGTCGTGCACGAGCTCGGTGAAGACGCGCATGCGCTGCTGCTGCTGGTTCCATGCGTCGGGGTCCGGGGGAACCGCGTTCTTCTCACGGCGCTCCTGTTCATCCATGAGTAAGTCGTCGACCCACCAGGTGACCGCGCCGCGGGTGCCGTTCCAGGAGCGCTCGACCGACACCGGAATCATGTCGCCGATTCCGAGCAGCTCGGCCACACGCGGCGCTGCGACGTTGTACCTCCACGAATCCTTGAAGTTCAGCTCCATCGTCTGGCCCCGGCCCGTACGGCTCATCTGCCGCTGCTCGTCCACCGACTGAAACGCCGCATCGTGCGTCAGGGTGCCATCGGTGAGCGTGAGCCGGAACGGTTTCGTCACGCCCTTGCCGATGGGCGCCGACTTGATGATGCGCGCGGTTCGGAGAAACTCGGCCTGCGCCTCGCGCGACAGAGTCTGTGTGCTCGCTTCGCTCGCGCACAGGCCCAAGGCAAAAGGCAAAAGGCAAAAGATAAAAGGCAAACGTTTCGCTGCGGCATGCATCAGCATCAGTAGAGCACCTTGTCCTCACCGCGCTGGGCGATCAGCGCTCGGATGTGGGCGACGATCAGGTCCCGGCGCTTCATGACGGCTGCGGCTTCAGGGCCTGTGAGGTATTCGCCGACCGCCTCCTTCAACGATTCTGGCGTCAGCGCTTCGAGTCGGCCCAGGAGCTGCCGCTCGCACTGATTGATCTCCCGGTTGTCGATCACCGGATGCAGCCGGAACGCGCGCGTGAAGTCGACCATGATGACCCGCCACGCCGGTGACACGAGCACGTTGCCGAGGTTGCGGTCGGTGTCGCGCACGAGCGCGCTGAACACGCGCATCCGGTACATGTCCTGGTTCCACGCCTCTACGTCGGGCGGCCGCACTTTTTCCTTCAGCCGCCTCCGCTCGTCGGTCACCGACTCCATGAACCACGCGAGCGCTCCGACTTTTCCCCGAAACTGATACTCGATCGTCACGGGCATCATCCAGTCGAGACCGATCAAGGTCGACAGGCGATACGCCGCCACGTTGTAGCGCCACGTGTCGACGAAGTTGATCTCCGTCGGGCCACGCGCGGGCACGAAGACCGACTTCTTCTCGTCGATGGCCTGAAACACCGCGTCGTGCGTCGTGATGCCATCGCTCAGGGTGAGGCGCAGCGGCCGGGTGATGCCGGTGCTCAGCTCTTTCGATCGCACCACCTTCGCCGCGCGCATGAAGCCTTCGATCTCTGCCCGCGAGCGCGGCTCCGCCGCGATCGGCGCAAGGTCGAGGGTGAGCAGACACAGCGCGAGCGTCAGGCGTCTCATGGCTTCAACCTCCGGCGTGAACGAGCTCAGCGGACGGAGAATCGGGCCATTCGGGCGCCGGTGCGGCCGTGTACCCCGCATGCGCGAGCGTGGCCTGGAACAATGCCGTTTGCGAGGCGATGAACTGGAGCTTCAGAAAGAGACGCGCGAGAAGATAGATCTGCGAGAAGACGAAGCCGAGCCACATCGACGCGCCCGCGCCGCCGGCGCCCGGCGCCAGCACCATCCAGATCGCCATGAGCATCAGGAACGCCAGCGCGTTGAGCGCGTACAGCCCGAAAACGTGACCGGGATGGCGGATGACGAAACGCCCTGATGCCATGAGCGCCAGGACCATGCTGCGGCGGTCCTCGACCACCGCGCGGATCTTCGTGTAGTCGAAGAGGACGTTGACCGCGACGAGCAGCAGCCCGAACAGGGCATAGAGACCGGCGCGCCAGAAGAACGCCGTGCGCTCGGCGTTCACATCGCGCGTGACGTCCTGGAACACGTCGTCGAACAACCACTCGTGCACGACGCCGAACAGGAACCAGTAGGCCAGTCCGGCTACGAACGCCAGCCGCAGGAAACGGAAGAAGAATACGCCGGACGCGGCGAAGAAACCGTACGCACGAGTGGGCCGCTGCCGCGCGAATCGGTCGATGATGCCGCCGACGAGAAAAGCCCAGCCGAGGAGATAGGCGACGACGAGGGCGACGATCGGCGCGATGCGCGCCCGGGCGTCCATGACGCCGCTCAGGTTGTCGAGCGCCGCGGCGAATCCGATGACCGACGGGGTGAACGTCGTGCCCAGGCCCGTGGCCTGCGACTGAAACTCCTGCCACCAGTCGTAGTTCACCGCATCGGCCGCTTCGGCGGCGTCCGCGCTTGCGCCGAGATGCTCATGCAGCATGCCGCGCAGCGTCAGCGCCAGCGGAACGGCCATGGCCATGGTCAGCAGAAACACTCCAACGAGTACAGCCGGGGCGCTTACGGCGCGCTTAACGCCGTCGAGCCACGCCCTGAGGATCATGCGAAGAACCCGTATGTGAGCATCAGATCCTGAATCCAGACCATCCACTTGAGCGACCACTTCAACGTCGCTTCATCCGTCCGCGGCGCGAGCGTGCGGCTATTGTTCGTGTAGCTGACGTCGAGCAGCAGCACGCGGCTGGGATCGACCTGCACCATCATCGCCTGCTCGGGGCGTTCGTACACGTAGATCTGCCTCCGGTCGCGGCCGTCCCACCGCTCCCGCACCTGACCACCTCCGCGGAATGTCGTGACGATGTCGACAGGAAAGAACGCTTCGCCGAAACGCTGCACCACCACGGTCGTTCGGAACGCGTTGCCGGTCCGTTCGCTGGTGAACGCCTGCACGCCGTAGTCGAACACGTTCGAGCCGCGGTACGCCTCGTTGAAGAACCACGTGAGGTCCTGACCGCTCGCCTCGTTGAGCGCGTGGAAGAAGTCGTCCGGCATCGGGTGTCTGAAGCTCCACCGGTGAAAGTATGTCGACAGCCCCTTCCGCAGCGTGTCCCATCCGAGGTGCTTTTCCAGGGTGTTCAGCCAGAGCGCGGTCTTGTTGTACGTGATCGCGCTCGCCGATCCGGGCCAGTAGCGAAACGTCGGCGTCGTCTGCGCATCGGCTTCGGCAACTGGCCGGTACCCGCTCAACCGGTTCCCGTCGGTTTCCCGCTTCAAGGGGATGTCGTCGAACACCCACGGGATGAACCCGCCGAAGTAACGCTGTGCGTGGTGGGTGCGCTTGAAGGCGTCCATGGTACGCGCTGTCGAGAACGTGTTCAGTCCCTCATCCATCCACGCGTGCTCGAACTCGTTGCTGGCGACGATTCCGTACCAGAACTGGTGACCGGCCTCGTGCACCGTGACGCCTTCGGGTTGCGTGACCGCGTGGGGCGCCAGCCACCGCGAACCGGCGGTGAAGAGCGTCGGATACTCCATGCCGCCGCTGTCGCTCTGATAGGCGGGATCGACGATCGTGACGTAGCCGTATGGATACGCCCCGAACCATTCGCCGTAGTACTTGAGGCATGCGATCGTGGCGTCGAAATGCCGCTGTTGCTGGCCCGCATGCTCCGGCTGCAGGAGCAACCGCATCTCGACGCGTGGCAGCGTCGGGTGCTCGAAGGTCTGCCGCGCCTCGATGAAGTCGGGCTTGGTCGTCCACGCGAAATCGTGGATGTCCTCGCCGCGATACGTATGGGTGGTGGTGCGGTCCGCGTTGTCCGTCTTCGACGTCTCGTGACCGGAGGCGCCGACGATCCAGCCAGCCGGCACCGTCAGGCGCACGTCGTACACGCCGAAGTCCGCGTAGAACTCGGTGGCCGCGTGGAACTGGTGCGTGTTCCAGCCGGCATCCTCGAGCACGCCGATCTTCGGGAACCACTGGGCGATGAAGTAATAGTCGCCCACGTACCCCGTGCGCGCGAATGGACGCGGCACCTTCGAGGTCCACGCGATCTCGATCTCGACGGTCTCGTTCGGCGCCACTGGCGCCGGCAGCGGCACGCTCAGCACGGTCCGGTCCGCCGCATTCCCATCGTCGGGCGCGATGAAGCGCTTCGACGAGGTGACATCCACGCCGCCCACGCGAATCGTTCGTACGTCGCACGATCCCCACGCGTCCGGCTGTGGGGTCTCCCGGTTACCTGCCAGGCGCCGCTCGCGCATCCACGTGGACTCGGCATTGCGCCATGCGTTCCAGTACAGATGGAACTGGAGCTCGGTGGCGGCATCCGCGCTGATGTTGCGCCACCGGATCGTCTCCCGTCCGCTCAGCGTCCGCGCGGCGGGGTCGAGCCGCACGTCGATCGAGTAATTGGCGTTGCGCGGCGACAGGCCGCCGGCCGCGGGCTGGTCGAACGACTGCGCGCGCGGTGTCATGGGACGCGATTCGAGGCGCGGCAGCGCCTGGCGCGCGATGTCCTGGGCGGCGGGCTGTGCCGCCGCAGTTATCAGGGCCGCGAGAAGCCAGACCAGGCGTCGCATCGCGCGCGAATTATAATCTTTGGTCTCCGGTCTTCGGTCTCTGGTCTTCGGGACCAATGACGAAGGCCAAAAACCAAAGACAACCAAAGACCGAAGACCGAAGACAGCGAGTACTCATGACTATACGTGTGATGCACGTCGGGCTCGGCCCGATCGGTGCGGCGGTCGCCCGCCAGGTGGCGGCCCGCAGAGGGCTGCAAATCGTCGGGGCCGTCGATATCGATCCGGCCAAGGTCGGCAGAGACGTAGGCGACGTCGTCGGCGCGGGCAGGAAGCTCCGCGTGAAGGTGACGTCCGATCTCGGGAAGACGATCAAGGCGGCCAGACCCGACGTGGCGGTGCTGTGCACCAGCTCGTCGCTGAAGCGCGTGCTGCCGCAGTTCGAGGAGGTCCTGAGGCACAAGCTTCCCATCGTGTCGACCACTGAGGAGCTGTCGTACCCGGCGCCCTACAACCGGCGTCTCGCGAAGCGGCTCGACGCAGCCGCGCGGAAGGCCAAAGTGGCGGTGCTCGGCACGGGCGTCAACCCGGGCTTCACGATGGATGCGCTGCCGATCATGCTCACCGGCGTCTGCGAGCGGGTGGATCGGATCGAAGTCCACCGCGTGCAGGACGCGTCGGTCAGGCGGCTGCCGTTTCAACAGAAGATTGGATCGGGCCTGACGAAGGACCAGTTTCAGAAGAAGGTGGACGAAGGCACCGTGCGCCACGTGGGTCTCAGCGAGTCGATCCAGATGATCGGCGATGCCATCGGTTGGAAGCTCGATCGCGTCACTGACGACATCCAACCCAAGATCGCTGCGGTCAGGGTGCAGAGCGAGTTCCTCGCCGTCGATCCCGGGCTCGTCTGCGGCATTATTCAGGACGGTGTGGGCTACGCGAACGGCCAGCCGTTGATCACGCTCCACATGGAGGCGTACCTTGGCGCGCCGGAGTCGTACGATTCGATCCTCATCGAGGGATCGCCGCGGCTGCATTCCAAGATCGCCGGCGGCATCCACGGCGACGTCGCCACCGCCTCGATCACGGCGAATTCGATTCCAAAGGTGGTCGCGGGCGAACCTGGGCTGAGGACGATGCGCGACATGCCGCTGCCGTCGTTCTTCGGCGGGCGTTAACCGCGACCTGGTCCAATCAACGCTTCATCTGCCGCACTCGGGTCTTTCGAGGAGGACTCACAGTACGGCTGCGCTCGGCCATCACTTCGATGATGTGTTGGCGAATGCCTTTGCTGTGCTTCTCAATCTCGTCGAGCCGGCGCAGCAGGTCAACTAGCTGTCGGGGGTTCAGCTTTGCATCGGCCATAGCACTCGATTGACACGCGAATAGTGCACACGCTGTGCCTGCCGCGAAGTCGTGCTAGAGTCAGGCCGCACCGCGCGACCATGGCTCTTCAAGAGCTCGTCCTGCTCGTCAACGACATCCCCGATCACGCGAGCGCGTATGCCGCAGCGCTCACCAGGGACGGGTATCGTGTGCAGCTTGTGACCTCCGGCCACGAGGCGCTCGGAGTCGTCGCCAGCGCGCTGCCGGACTGCGCCGTGATCGATCTCCGGCTGCCGGACATGACGGGATGGGAACTCTGCCAGACGCTGCGGGCACGTGAAGATTGCCGCGATTTGCGTCTGGTCGTCCTCACACCTGATGTGTCACGAATGGCCGCGGAAGACAGCGCGAAGCTCGGATGCAATGCCTGGCTCATGCACCCGAGCGCGGCCGACGATCTGGTCCGAACGGTGCGCCAGGTCCTGAGTCTCGAAAACACGGAACCCGTGTCGAGCGACGGCGCGGTCCTCAGCCTGACGCTCTGCCCGGCCTGTGGATCCGAAGGAGTCCGTCCGACGTTGCGCGTGAGCGCGATTCAATACTACTGCTGCCAAAATTGTCGATTCTGCTGGCGCGTCGAAGTGCTGACGTCGTCGCGGCATAGCGCGTAGGCCCATCGGCCCACGTCTCCGCGCACGCCGCCCGCCGCACAGGTGTGCGGCAGGCGCACGCGGACGCACAGGCGGCCTCGAAATCCCTTCATTTTCAGCCTGATTTGGCGAGCCCGGCCGGGCACGCTCCCTGCTGAATACGCGCACATGGCTAACGTTCAGAACGCCGGTTGTTGTGCCGCACTCCTCGCCCGTGTCGACGGCGATGAGGACATCTTCAGTGAGCTCTGTGACATCTTCCTCGACGACGCTCCGACGCGCCTGTCGGCAATTCGGACCGCGCTCGAGGCGCGCGATGGGAAGGCGTTGAGGGCTGCGGCCCACGCGTTCAAGGGCGCGGCTGGCGTGTTCGATGCCACCGGCATCGTCGACGCCGCTCGCCGCCTGGAGCAGATGGGCGACGAGGGCAGCCTCGAAGGCGCGGACGCGGTGTTCCGCGAGCTCGAAATCTACAGCCGCGTGCTCATCGATGAGATTCGCTCCACACGCGAAACAAAGATATGGAAATCCTGATCGCCGACGACGAGCCCGTCTCGCGGGCGCTGGCCAAGGCGGCGCTGACCGATTCCGGATGCGGAATCGCGTCGGTGGCCGATGGCGATGCCGCCTGGATTGCGATCCAACAGCGCCGCCGTCCGATGCTGGTCATCCTCGACCGGCAGATGCCGGGCGTGGACGGACTGGAGCTGTGCCGGCGCGCGCAGAGCCTCTCCGCGTACCCGCCGGTCTACATCGTCATGGTGACGAGCTCGGGCGAGGTGGCCGACCTGGAGGCCGGTCTTGGCGCCGGCGCCGACGACTTCATCCCCAAGCCTTTTAACGCCGCCGAGCTCCGGGCCCGCGCCAACGTCGGACTTCGCATGCTGGCGCTGCAGGAGAGTCTGGCGCGCCGCGTCACCGAGCTCGAGGCCGCGCTCTCCAGCGTGAAGATGCTGCGCGGCCTGCTGCCGATGTGCTGGTACTGCAAGAAGATTCGCGTTGACGACAAGTACCTGGCAGCAGCTCGAGGGCTACCTCTCCGACCACTCCGAGGCACAGTTCAGCCACGGCATCTGCCCTGATTGCTTTCCAGAGGTGCTCGAACGCCTCGAAGCCAGCGACCGCACGTGACAGTGCAGATCGACGCCGTCCGCCGCCACGAGGCACGCTTTCGTGCGCTCGTCGAAAACAGCTCCGACGGCGTCTTCCTGCTCACGCTCGAAGGGACGGTCGAGTACGCGAGCCCGTCCACGATCCGAATCCTCGGGTACCGCCCGGCGCAGATGGTGGGCCTGCGGATCGAGGACCTCGTCCACCCCGACGACCATGCGGAGATGGATGTGTGCTGGCGGATGGCGCTGGCGCATCCGGGCAAGCCGGTGCTCGGCGTGGCGCGGTTCCGGCACGCCGATGGCCGGTGGCGCTACATCGAGATGATGGGCATGAACCGCTTCGACGACCTGGTCGTCGAGGCGCTGGTGCTGAACTACCGGGACATCACGTATCGCAAGCAGGTGGAGCAGGAGCTGCAGTCGGCGAAAGAAGCCGCCGAATCCGCCAACCGCGCGAAGAGCGAGTTCCTCGCGAACGTGAGCCACGAGATCCGCACCCCGATGAACGGCATTCTCGGCATGACGCAGCTGGCGATCGAATCGACGTCGCCCGAGCAGCAGAAAGAATATCTCGAGCTCGTGAAAGCGTCCGGCGCATCGCTGTTGACGCTGATCAACGAGATCCTCGACCTGTCGAAGATCGAGGCCGGGCGGCTCGAGCTGGACGACATCGCCTTCGCCGTTCGGCCGCTCGTCGACGCATCGGTGAAAACCGTGGCGTGGCGCGCCAGCGAGAAGGGGCTGTCGCTCGCGGTCGACGTGCACGAGGACGTGCCGGACGTCGTAGTAGGCGACCCGGCGCGGCTGCGCCAGGTGCTCGTCAACCTGCTCGGCAACGCGATCAAGTTCACGAACCGCGGCGGCGTATCGCTGCACGTGAGCGTGCATGCGGCCCTCGACGAAGTGGTCACACTCCACTTCGCGGTGGAGGACACCGGCATCGGCATTCCCGTGGACAAACAGCGGGTCATTTTCGACGCCTTCACGCAGGCCGACGGTTCCACGTCGCGGAAGTATGGCGGCACCGGCCTCGGGCTCGCGATCTGCACGCGCGTCGTCGCGATGATGGATGGGCAGATCTGGGTGGTGAGCACGCCCGGCGCCGGAAGCACCTTTCATTTCACGGCCCTGGTCGGTCGCGCGGAGAAGCGTGTCGCCCCGCTCGATGCATCGGCGCCGCCGCCCGCCGCGTCCGCCGCCGCGTGCCGCCCGCTGTCCGTCCTGCTGGCGGAAGACAACGCGGTGAATCGGCTCCTGGCGATCAAGCTGCTCGAAAGAGGCGGACACCGCGTCGTGACCGCCAACGACGGCAGCGAGGCATTGGAGAAGCTGGCCGCAGAGTCCTTCGACGTGGTGCTGATGGACATCCAGATGCCGGTGCTGAACGGCTTCGAAGCCACGGCCGCCATTCGCGGTGCGGAAACCGGCACGGGCCGCCATCAGTTCATCGCGGCCGTCACGGCGCACGCGCTGAAAGATGACCGCGAACGCTGTCTGAAGGCTGGTATGGATGCCTACATCACGAAGCCGCTGGGCCGCGCCGAGCTGATGAAGGTGCTCACCGACGCGGTCGAGCACATCGAGCGCCACGCCGACGGCGCCCCGGCACGATAGGCAGAGTCACGGTCGATAGAAGTCGGAAAAGGACCCATGAAAGCGTTTGTCACGGCGTATAGCGTCACCTCGGTCGTCCTGTTCGTCGTCATCTTTCTCGCGATCTGAGCCCTCCGCGCCGCCCATACGGCTGTCGGCTGAGGTGTCTGGCACCGATGCGCACCGAAAATGCAGTTGGAGTCTTTTGCGACAATCTGACTGGACAGTAATTAGAATTCCTTCCGTCCCGAATGGCCCAGGTGTTGCAAGATTTTTTTGCACTCCCCAGGTAACATGCGCGTCCGAATCACGAAACAGCCTCCGCCGACTTATGGATTCGACGGGGACTCTCTTCTTGTCGGGCGCGTGTACAATCTGGACGCGTCCCTGGCGGCGGCTCTCATGGTCGATGGTTGCGCCGAGTCGTACGATCTGCTCTCGCCGGCTGAGAAGCGGGAGTTTCGATTACGGAAGCCGGCGACCCTTTGGAAGGCCGCTAATCGCGGCGCGCGGTTCACGGGCTGGGGCGACCCCGACCCGAATGCATCATGAGGCAGCCATGATAGTTCCCCGCCATTCCGTTCGTGCCTGGCGGGTCGTTCGGGACTCGAAGCTGCTCGCCGAGTGCTACGTTCAGCGGGAAACCGACGAGGCAGAGTGGCTGCTCACGGTCTACCGCAACAACGAGACGTTCGTTGCTGAAACACACCCGAGCAGCGAAGCAGCGATGAACCGTGCCGAAGAGCTCTACCGTGCACTGGGCGATCAGGATCGCTGGGATGAGCAGCCCCTCCCGTGAGCGGCGGCCATTGAATCGTTGCGATACGGCCGCCGCCGATACGACATCACGATTTTGTACATCGGGCTGCGTAACGGTGTGAAGCCGCGCGCAGATACCGCATGGTGCCTGAGTTGCACCGTCGGAGTCTGCCGTGCCCAGTAACGCTCCCGTACTGGTCGTCGACGACGATCTCGATAGCCGCACGCTTCTCGAGATGGCACTCTCGGCCGCCGGGTACACTGTTGTCTCTGCGACGAACGGTATCGAGGCGCTCGCCGTCGCCCGCAGGTTTCATCCTTCGGTCATCCTCCTCGACTTGATGATGCCCATCATGGACGGCTATGCGTTCCGGGCCGCACAGCTGCGCGAGACAGACCTCGCCGGGATTCCGGTGATCTGCGTCTCGGGCCGCCACGATGCGCTGGCCGCTGCGCGCGAGCTCAGGACCGACGACTGTGTGGTCAAGCCATTCGAGCTCGATACGATCGTCGAACGCGTCGATGCGCTCGTAGGCGGCCACTAATCGGGCCGCCGCCTCGTTTCATCGCGGCACGCGTTGCTTGAGGTCGTCGAACCAGTTCAAGACGATGTGAATCCGCGAGCTGAATACGGCGGCGATATTCGTCCGGTCGCCGCCGTACATGACGCCAACGAAGTGCTGGCCGTCAGGCAGCGTGTCGTGGTTGCGGCGATTGAGCGGGGGGCCTTCGATTCGCCCTCCGCGCTCGACTGGACAGGTTTGCCAAATGCGAATCGCGGCGCCGTCGTCACCGGTATGGCCTGTTTGACCCCTTGGCGCGGGATGTAAAAGAGCTCATTCCCTTTTGGTGACCACAACGGGTGATGATTCTGGAGATCGCGGGGCACCATGTACTTCGGGCCGCCGCCCGCCGCCGGCTGGACATAGATCTCCGACAGGCTGGTTTCGTCGGACTGGTAAGCCACCCATTTGCCATCCGGTGAAAACACAGCCTCTGCCTGTATTCCTGATTCGCTCCCCCATGGCACCGCGTGGCGCTCGCGGACGTTCAGTCTCCACAGCGCGTATCGCGTGCCGCTGCGAACGGTGAACAGGAGCACGTCCTGCGTCGGCGACCATGCGTGCGGAATATGCTCGGCGCCTTTCTCAGGCTTCGTCAGCCGCTCGACCTCACCGGTCCCATCGGCTCGCTGGCGGAAAATTGCCTCGTCGCCCTCGCGGTTCGACTGGTACGCGATGAACTCTCCGTCGCGCGACCACACCGGATGCCTGTTCCTTCCGGTGAACGTCAGCCTCTGCAGGGCGCTGGTCCCAGCCAGCTCGTACACCCAGATGGATTCCTCTTTCTGATCGTCAGTGGCGACCGCTAGGAACCGGCCGTCGGGCGACACGCGAGGCGCGTAGTACGCACCGGCCGGCACGTTGAGGTACTTCGCATTGCCGGCACGATCCATAACGACCAGCGCGGCCTGTGACATCGCGGCGGACGTCGGCCCCGGCACGTAGGCGAGCGATCCTTCGTCAGAAAAGCTGAAATGCGCCGCACGAAACGCGTTTGGTGCGGACTGGGTTCGGCGGACGCCTTCGATGACCGGGACGGGACTGCCGAGGACGCGTATCTCGTCCACGTCGAAAGGCACCGCCAGCAGCGTCCCGCCCACGGCGTAGACGAGGTGTCCAGTCGGCACGAAGCGCGCCTCGCTGCCGCCCTCGATCAGAGTGGTGCGGTCGGATGAATCCAGTCGCTGGGCGACAATCTTGGCCGTGTCCCACAGGTTGGTGCTGCCCGTGGTTGCGACGGAGAACAGCAAGGCGCGGCCGTGCGGAAGCATGTGCGGCCCGCCGAAAATCTCGTTCGGCTGCGAAACCACGATCTGCTCCGGTGTGCCACCGCTGGCGGCAACGCGATAAATTCCGGTGCCAGGAATCGCGAAGACGATCCCGTGCTCGCTCCAGGTCATTCCGTTCGGCGTGCGAGGACTCGGAACGGAGCAGATGGTGACGGCGGCTCCGCCGGTGATGGCGATCCGCTTGAACGTGCGGTCGGCGGTTGCATGGAACGCGACCGAACGCCCGTCAGGTGAGAAAACGACGTTGTTCGGTCCCAATGTCTCGGTGCCGGGGATCGCGCGCGCGTTGAGATCCGAAAGCTCTCGCAGGAAGAGCCCGTTGCCGGTGTGATAGACCAGCTTCGTGCCATCGGGCGAGAGTGCCACGAGCGCGCGATTGGGAGGAGCGAGCTGCTGGTTCTCCGGGAGCGTGACGGCGAATCGTGTTATCTGCGGCGTCGTGCGAGGCTGCAGGATCCCCATGGCGAGCGCTCCGACGATCACTCCGGCAGCGAGGGCGCCCGCGATCGGCAGCGCGTGCCGCAGGATCAGGTGCCGCACTGACGAGCGCCCGCCCGCGCGCGCCTCGTCCGTGAAGGCTCGCCGTTCGAGAATCGTGTCGAGCTCGACGCGCACGTCGGCAACCGCGTGCCACCGCTTCTTCGGGTTCTTTTCGAGGCAGCGCCCGAGCAGATCGACGATGCGGGGGTTCAGGCCGCGAGGAAGGTGCGCGAGATCCGGTTCCGTCTTCAGCACCGCCGCGAGGACGTCGGAGGATGTGTCGCCTTCGAACGCGCGACGGCCGGTCAGGAGCTCGTAGAGAAGACAGCCAAGCGAGAAGATGTCGCTCCGAGGGTCGGCGGCAAAGCCTTTCGCCTGCTCGGGCGACATGTACCCGGCAGTGCCGAGGATGACGCCGGGATACGTACCGGCGAGGCTGAGCGTCGGCGAATTGGTGACCGATGGGGCCGCCGGATTGGATTCGAGGATCTTGGCGAGCCCGAAGTCGAGCACCTTCACCGCGCCGTCGGGCGTGACCTTCACGTTCGCCGGCTTGAGATCGCGGTGGCAGATGCCCTTCTCGTGGGCGGCTTCCAGTGCCGCGCAGATGTCGCGCGCGATCGCGAGGGCCTCCTCGACGCCGAGCGCGCCACGTTTCCGGAGCAGGTCGGCCAACGTGTCACCCTCGACGAGCTCGAGGACGAGGAAACGAATCCCGTCGGTGTGACTGAACTCGTGGATGGCGGCGATGCCGGGGTGGTTCAGCGCCGCCACCGCATGCGCTTCGCGCTCGAAGCGAGCGATGCGATCGGGGTCGGCGGCGTACTGCGGCGGGAGGATCTTGATCGCGACTTCGCGATTCAGCCTCGTGTCCCGCGCGCGATAGACCTCGCCCATGCCGCCGGCGCCGAGGAGGCCCACGATGTGGTGCGCGCCGAGCTGCGTGCCAGCCGCAAGGGACACGGAGCGTAGCTTACCTGAACCGCTACCTCGCGGGGACCGGTCCCAGCGTGCGATCGAGGATTGGGTCAGCGTGCTGATTCGCGCAGGGCGGCGACAGGATCGATGCGCGCAGCGCGCCATGCGGGGACGGCGGCGGCTGCCAGGCCGACGGTCATGAGGCCCGCGACAACCGACACGATCAGCCCGACATCGAACGGCTCAGTGTCGACGAGCACGGCTTTGAGCGGCGCAACCGCGGGCGCGGCGAGTATCAGGCCGGCCGCGGCCCCCGTGATCAGCATTCCGAGCACGCCGCGCGTGATCAGCCACCAGATGCCGAGCTGCGACGCGCCAATCGCCGTCCGGAGACCGATCTCCTGCGTGCGCTGCGTCACGGAGTACGCCGTCACGCTGTACAACCCGATGATCACCAGGATCAGCGCCACGCCGGCGAGCGCAGACGACAGGAGTGTCGCGAACCGCCGCTGCGCCAGCGCCCCATCCACGTATTCGGCAAGTGGCCGAACATGCGCCAAGCCGGCTCCGGGATCGGCTGCTTCGAGCGCGTGCCGCAGCCCGGCACCGATCCCGATGGAAGCGCCTCCCGCTGCCCGGATGACCCAGAACTGGTTGTTTGCGAGCCACTGAACGACGTCGGAATGCGCCTGGCGCATCGGCAGGTAAATATCGAAGGTCGGCGCTCCGTCGAGGGTCATCTGACGCACGTCGCCGACGACACCGACGATTCGAAGCGGGCGCGGACCGGCGGTGTTATCACGCACGAGCAGGCTGCGGCCGATGGGGTCCTCGCCGGCGAACAACGTCTGCGCGAGATGATCGTTGATGAGGGCGACGGGCATTGAGGAGGCCACATCAGTACTCGCAAAGCCGCGGCCGCGTACGAGCGGCACACCGAGCGCTGGCAGGTACCCTTCGGTGACCACACGATAGTGTGCGGTCGGCGCGTCACGCGGATCGGACGGCGGCGCGCCTCCGACAGTGAATTGGGTCGTGGCGATGACGCCGCTGAGCGGTGCGACGTTGACGCCACCCACCTCCCGAACGCCCGGAATGGCGGCGATGTTCTCGCTGAATCGATCCGCGAAGCGCGTCACCGCCTCCGCCGTCCGATACGTGCTCCGCGGTAGCGCGATGCGAGCCACGACGCGCTCGCTCACCGCAAACCCCGGGTCGACATCCTGCAGGCGATCGAAGCTCCGAATCAGGAGGATCGATCCCCACAGCAGCACTGCGGTGAGTGCCGTTTCCATGACGATCACCGCCTGACGGAGCCTGGCCGCGCGGCGGGACGATCCCTGATCCCGTGACGGCCGGACGGCGGACGCCGCGCGAGCGAGCTGGGTGAGCGGGGCGACGGCCAGGACCGTGGCAATGCTCACCAGGAGGAACGCGGCGAATGCGAACACTTGCCAATCGAGAGCGACCTCGTTCAGTCGCGGAACGTCCGCGGGACCGAATCGGATGAACGCGCGAACAGTCCAGGAGCCTGCGGCGACGCCGAGGAGCCCGCCGGCCGCCGACAGCAGGCTCGTTTCGATCCAGAGGGAGCGTGCGATATCGAAGGTGGTCGCGCCGAGCGCGAGCTTCACCGCCGCCTCGGAGGAGCGGGCCGAGGCGCGCGCGAGGAGCAGGTTCGCCAGGTTCCCGCAGGCGATGAGCAGCGCCAGGACCGCCGCCAGCGTCAGCAGCGTCAGGGCGCGCGCATGGTTCCGGACCATGTGCGCATGCAGCGGCCGGACCGATACGCCGGTTTTCGCCGCGTACGCGTCCGGATACTGGTCTCGAAGCCGTTTCGAGATCCCAAGCAACTCCGCCTGCGCCTGCTGCGGCGTGGCGCCGGGCCGCACGCGGCCGATGAACCGAAGCGAATTGACGGAGCGCCGCACGCCGCGGGCGGGGTCGCGCTCGGGCGCAAGAGGCACGACAATCTCGACCGGACGGATTGGAAATGGGAAGTGCCGCGGCAGCACGCCCACGATCTCGAACGGTTCGCCGTTGAGGAGCGCGACGCGGCCGATCGCCGCTCCGTCGCCGCCAAACTGCCGCTGCCACGTTTCAAAGGCGAGCACGGCCACTCGCGGCGCCTCCGCTCGATCGTCGCGAGGGGCCAGTAGTCTGCCGGCTGCGGGGCGCACTCCCAACATCTCGAAAGCGTTGGCTGAGATCCGGACACCCTGCACCCGCTCGGCGGGGCCCGAGCCGCCGATGATCGCGCTCCAGGAGCCGAACGCCGCCAGCCCCTCGAGGCTTCGCGCCTGCTCTCGATAATCGAGAAACTCCGGGAGTGAGAACGGATAGTTCGGCTCGTCGTGTGTCACCGACGCGATCCACACCAGACGATCGGAGTCAGCAAAGGGCAGCGGCCGCAGAAGCACCGCGTTCGTGACGGAGAAGACCGCGGTGTTGGCACCGACGGCGACGGCGATGGTGCCGACGATGGCGGCGGAGAAAAGGGGCGCGCGGCGCGCGTTGCGCGCCGCTACGCGGAGTTCCTGCCGGAGCGGTACCATGGTGGCCTCGTGTCCTGGATTGTCCAGCACCCGCCCGGGCGTGCCTCACGGTACTTTTTCATTGCAGCAATGAAGATTCCTCACGGATGCATGGCTCCCGCGGGCGGTAACCTTCGTGGTGGAGTCGGCAAACAGTGATCGTGGAGGCCGTGTCGTCATGCATATCGAGCTCCGCCATCTCGAACTGGTGCAGGCCGTCGCCGAGCACAGGACGCTGACCAACGCGGCCCTGCAGCTGCACCTCACGCAGTCGGCGCTGAGCCATCAGCTCCGGGAGTTGGAGGCGCGGCTGGGTGTCCGGCTCTTCGACCGGAAAGCACGCGGCATGTCGTTGACGCCGGCGGGAGAACAACTGCGGCTCGCGGCTGCATCGGTTCTCGGACAGCTCAAAGCGCTCGAGCAGCGTGCCGTGTTGGCTGGCCGCACCGAGCCGCTGCGTCTCCGGCTCACCACGGAGTGCTACACGTGCTATCACTGGCTGACGGACATCATCCGCGGCCTTCGCGCCGCGTTTCCAGAGATCGAGCCCAGCGTCGAAGCAGCTGCCACGCAACAGCCGCTGACGGCGCTGGCGGCACAGCAGGTCGACCTCGCGGTCATGAGCTCCGATGTCTCGGATCCGCGCTTCGTCGCGCTGCCGCTGTTCGACGACGAGCTGCTGGTATTGGTGGATCCGGCGCATCGGTGGGCACGCCGCAAGCACGTGGAGCTCGAGGAGCTGCGCACCGAGACCATCTTCCTCTACGGCCCGAAGGAGCACAGTCGCGTGCTGAACGACTCGCTGATTCCGGCGGGCGTGACCGCAAGTCAGGTGAAGGAGCTCCAATTGACCGAAGCGATTGTCGCGATGGTCCGCGCCGGCCTCGGCATCGGCATCCTCGCGCGATGGGCGATCCAGCCCGAGATCGTTCGAGGCGAGCTCCGTGGCCTTCCCGTCGTCCCCGAGCGGATCGAGCGCTCGTGGAAGGCGGTCGTGCCGAGAGGGATCGCCGGCGAGCCGCATATCACAGAGTTCGTGCGGCTGGCCCGCCAGCTCGCGCCGTCGCTGCGAGGCGACGAACCGCGCGTCGTCCGGTTCGCGCGCTCGCGCAAATAGGCGACATCAAACCGCGCTCATACCTGACGTGAAGACAATGCGTTGGTGATCCCCGCATCGAGTGTGTCCCAATCGATCGCACGGACAGCACTCGGGGGGTGACCAACGTGATCGCGACAGCCTGGCGGATTTCCATCGTCGTCGTAGTGATCGGATTCGACGTCGCGAACGGTGAGGTCCATGACACACCGCCGGCAGTCCTCCCGGCGACCGTCCTCGAAGCCACGCTGTGCGCCGATGGAAAGATTCCCGAGGCGACATCACGCGAGATCCGCGCGGAGTCGGCGGCGGTGTTCCGCGACGCCGGGATCACCTTGAGGATCGACTCGACCAGCGATCGCGGGTGCGACGAGATACGCCGTGCGCAGGCGCTGGTCGTCCGCGTCGAGACCGCCGCCCCGCGATACGACGCCTTCGGGCCGACGCCGGCGGTTGCGAGCATTCAGTTCATCGACGGACGGCCCGGCCGCACCATTACGCTGTCGATCGCGGCCGCCCGACATCTGATGCGCCAGGACCCGGTGGTCAGATCGCTGCTGGGCCGCGTCTCGGCTCGTGTCGTGGAGGCGTGGGCGGGACGCATGCTCGGTCGTGCGCTCGCCCACGAGCTGGGTCACTTCGTTCTGGGCACTCCACGGCACACGTCCGTCGGTTTGATGCGCGCGACTCATAGCGTGCAGGCGTTCGTCGAGCCGGCTCGCGGGGCGTTCCGACTGGCGCCTGTTGAACGGGAGGCGTTGCTCTCGCGGCTGCGTGAATCGCAGCGAACCGAAGCGACCGTGGCCGGCGCTGCGCGTGAGTGATTGAGCCGCCGCGGCTATTCGCTGGAGCCGGCGAGATACCAGCTGCGGGCGCGGACGGTCAGACCCGGACGGCGCGTCCGGATCTCGACGCGGCGCCAGCCGGTGGAGCCGGCAGGCTCGAATGCGAGGACGTACTGGTAGCGCAGCTCCTGCGCCACCTGACGGACGGCGGCAAGCGCCTGCATGCGGTCCTTCGCGGGAAAGAACTCACCGCCGGTCCACCGCGCCAGGTCGGCGAGCGGCAGCCGGTTCGCGAGGTCGGCGCCGTCGAGCGCCAGCACGTACACCGGCACGTCAATCGAGCTCGCGAGCCCCGACACCTCCGCCGGCGTCAGCACGCTGCTCGTGTCGGCGCCGTCGGTGAAGACCACGATGGCCCGGCGGTGCTTGGCAAAGCGGGCAATGCGCCGCGCCGTGCCGGCAATCGCGTCGTAGAGCGAGGTTGTGCCGTAGGAATCCAGGTCCTCGAGACGAATCCGTATCGGCTCGAAATCAGTCGTGAAGTCCTGGAGCTCGATGAGCGATTTGTCGAACGTGAAGAGCGCGGCTTCGTCGCGCTTCGGGTCGAGCACGTTCAGCATGTCGAGGGCGAGGACCCGGGCGGCGTCGAGCGTATTGCCGACGGTCATGCTGCCGCTTCCGTCGATGAGCAATGCGACGCTGGCGGGTGCCGATTTGTCCGACCGGAGATCGACGATGGAGCGCCGGCGCCCGGCGTCGAGGACCTCGAAGTCTTCACGCGAGAGCGAGGGCACCACGCGGCCATGCTTGTCGCGCACCACCGCCGCCATCGAGACCATCTCCACGGCGGATCGGAAGATGGGCCGGTCGGGCCGTTCCTGCGCCGAGGGCGCGGGGACTGAGGCAGCGAACACAAGCGTGAGCAGAATGGCGCTGGCGCGGCGCATCGCCTCCCTCGAGAAACAGACCTATAGTCGCGTGTTGATCTGAGTCTCGGTCGGAAGCCGGCTGGGCTTTAGGAGGAGCGACACATGAGACCGACCAAGCCACGGTCGCGATTCACCCGGTTTGCGAAATGGACGGCACACGCCACCGGCCGGCCGGCGGCGTTCATCCTCGCCTGCGGCGTCATCGTGGCGTGGGCCGCTACGGGGCCGCTATTCGCCTTCAGCGACACGTGGCAGCTGGTCATCAACACCGGCACGACCATCGTGACGTTTCTGATGGTGTTCCTCATCCAGAGCACCCAGAATCGGGATTCAGAGGCCACCCAGGTGAAGCTGGACGAGATCATCCGCGCCATCGGCCGCGCGAAGAACGAGCTGCTGGATCTCGAGGAGCTCGAGGAGTCGGACCTGGACCTAATCAGGAAGGAATACCTCGCGCTGGCGCGCACCGCCCGCAGAGCCATGCGCGAAAAGCGATGACAGTGATTGGGGCGGCGCCGTAGAATCAGCGCGGAGGATCTGCATGCACGTCAAGACTGCCGTTTCACGTCGCGGCTTCATGGGCGGGGTTGCCGCAGCGCTCGGGTATCTCGGCGTCCGGCCCGGCAACGTCTGGGCGCAGGCGCCCTCCCGACCCCGTCTCTCAACCGCCGATTACGACGGCTTCGCCAAGCTGGCGAGCAACGAGAACCCATACGGAGCGCCCGAGTCGGTGATGAAAGCAATGACCGAGGCGTTCAAGTACTCGAACCGCTACGGGTATCCGGATGGCGGCATCGTGCAGGAGATCGCGGCGCACCACGGCGTCAAGCCCGAGAACGTGCTGCTCGGCGCCGGGTCGGGCGAGATCCTTCAGGTCGTGGGGACCACGTTCCTCGCGGATGGTCGAAAGGTGATCGGCGTCGAGCCGTCGTACGGGTCGGTGTATCAGCACGCGTCGGGCATCAAGGCGGATGCGATCAAGCTGGCTCTGCGCGACGACTACACGCAGGACATCCCGCAGATGATCCGGACGGTCAAGGCGAACTATCGCGACCTCGGGTTCGTGTACCTCTGCAATCCGAACAATCCGACGGGCGTCGTCGTGTCGAAGCAGGACGTCAAGCTTCTCCTCGACAGCATCCCCGGCGACATGCCGGTGCTCATCGACGAGGCCTATCACCACTTCGTGGAGGATCCGAACTACGCCACCGCCGTCCCGTACGTGCTCGAGGGCCGGCCGGTGATCATCGCCCGCACGTTCTCCAAGATCGCGGCGCTCGCCGGGATGCGCCTGGGGTACGCCATCGCGCCGAAGTTCCTGATCGATGAGATGCGTCCGCACGCTGTCGGCAGCATCAACGCGCTCGTGAAGTGGGGCGGCGTGGCCGCGCTGAAGGACACCGCGTCACAGGAGCGGATCAGGCGGACGACCCGCGATCTCCGCGACAAGACCACCGCGGAGCTGCAGGCGCTCGGGTTCAGCGTGATCCCGTCACAGACGAATTTTTTCATGGTGCACGTGAAGCGGCACGTCGTGCCGCTGGCGGAGGAGTTCCGCAAGAAGGGCGTGCTCGTCGGCCGGCCGTTCCCGCCGATGACGGAGCACCTGCGCGTGTCGGTCGGCACACCCGAAGAGATGGGCCGCTTCATGGCCGCGTTCAAGGAAATCTTCGGGCCCGGCCGCGGAACCACTGCGCAGTAGCTCGTGTCCGTTCTGGGCTGGCGCCTGTGCACGACGGGTAGTCTGATTGCGCTGATCGTCGTCGCGGTTTCACGTTGCACGAGCACGCCCGCGCAGGCGCCGCCACCCTTCAAGACCGTCGGGACCCTCGCCGAAGTGATGGAAGCCAACATCACTTCGGCGTCAACCGTCATCTTCGATGCCGTCGTGTACAACAACGGCGTCCTCGAGCACGCGCCGAAGACCGACGAAGAATGGGAAGCCGTCGAGCACGGCGCGATTGCGCTCGCGGAATCGGCGAACCTGCTCCTGCTTCCGGGCCGGGCGATCGACGAGGGCGAGTGGGTGAAGATGACCCACGCGCTCACCGCGGCCGCAGTCAGGGCACGCGATGCGGCGCTGGCCAAGAACCTCGATCAGCTCTTCGACGCGGGCGGCGCCGTCTACGACACCTGCACGGCGTGCCACGCAAAGTACCTCGCAAGCGTGCAGGCACAGCGGCAGCAACGCACCACGCCGTAACCGGGCGGCGCGCGAGCGCGTGCTAACATTCCATTTTCATGGACATGCTCGGCCGTCTCGAGGCGTCCGGCTTCGCGACGTGGGTCCGCGAGTCGGGATCGCTCTGGGCTTACCCGCTCATCCTGACGTTGCACACGATCGGTTTGAGCTTTCTGGTCGGCGGGAAAGCGGTGCTCGATTTGCGGCTGCTCGGCTTCGGCCGCGGCATTTCGCTCGGTGCCCTCGGCCCGCTCTTCTCGATGATGTGGATCGGCTTCGGCGTGAATGCCGCCTCGGGCGTGGCTCTCTTCGCGGCCGACGCGACCGTCAAGGCACGCCAGAGCGTGTTCTGGATCAAGCTGGCGCTGATCGGCCTCGGCGTCGTGAACATCCGCTCCACGCGCGCGTTTCTGGCGCGTGAAGCGCGCTCGCTCGACGCCGGCGTCGTGCCGTCGCGCGGCCGCGCGCTGGCAGTCGCGTCGCTCGTCATCTGGGCGGCGGCGATCACGGCCGGACGCCTGATGGCGTACCTGATTTAGCGCTCGGGCGCAAGCGATGGGATCTTTCGTTTCGTGGGTCCATAATTCCGGTATCTCCGGCTGGATCACCGGATGGCGGTGGCTCTGGCCGATGTGCGAGTCGATTCACTTCTTCGGGCTCGCGCTCCTCGTCGGCGTCACGGGCCTCCTCGATCTCAGGCTGCTCGGTGTGATGCGGAGCGTGCCCGTCGCGGCGATCATCGACTTCATGCCATGGGCGCTGGTAGGGTTCGGGCTCAACCTGGCGACGGGGGTCACCTTCTTTCTGGGAGCGCCGGAACAGTACGTCAACAACGTGGCGTTCTACGCGAAGATGCTCTTCATCCTCCTGGCGGGCGTCAACGCCATCTATTTCCAGATCATGCTGTTCAAGAAGGCGCGGCTCGTCAGCGCCGGCGAGCAGGCGCCCGTCCAGGCCAAGGTCGTGGCCGTCATATCGATCGGGTGCTGGCTGCTGGTGATGTACTGGGGCCGGATGCTGCCGTTCGTGGGGGGCGCCTTTTGACGGGCGGGGGTGGATAATGACCCTTCGTGGTGATTCAACCCCGGTGAAGATCCGAAAGTATCAGTCATGATTCGCAGGCTCATCGCGTCGCTCGTGGCCGTTGCGGCCGTCTCGGGCTACGTCGTCCATGCTCACCATTCCTTTGCCGCCGCGTACTTCGAGGACCAGGAGGTCGCGATCGAGGGCACGGTGACGCAGTTCATGTTCAGGAATCCTCATTCCTTCGTCCGGTTGACGGCGTACGCGAAAGGGGACCGGTCGAAGACGCAGCATCCGTATACGGTGGAGTGGGGTGGCGGCGGCCAACTGACCCGGATGGGCGTGTCGCGCGACACGCTGAAGGTTGGCGACTTCGTCGTCATCACCGGCAGCCCGGGACGCAATGCGGCGGATCACCGGGTGCGCATGAAGTCGATCGTCCGGCCGAAGGACGGCTGGAAATGGAAAGGGGTCGTTGAGTAATTTGTGATGTGTGATGTGTGACGTGAAATCACAGATCGCAGATCGCAAATCTCAAGCGGCGACGCCCCCGCGGACCGCGGCGAGAAGTTCGTAGAGCTCGCGGGTGCGCACCGGTTTTGCCAGATAGGCGGTCATCCCGGCCGCGAGGCAGGTGTCGCGGTCTCCCTGCATCGCATTCGCGGTCATCGCAATGATCGGCACGTCCGCGCCGTTCGGCAGCCGCCGGATGCTGGCGGTGGCGTCGAGGCCGTTCATGTTCGGCATCATCACGTCCATCAGCACCACGTCGGGCAGGTGCTGCTCGAAGAGGGTTACCGCCTCCACGCCGTCGGACGCCAGATACACCGTGTGGCCCTGCTTCTCCAGCAGCTTCACCGCGAGCTTCTGATTCACGAGATTGTCCTCGGCGACGAGCACTCGCAGCTTGACTTCTGCCTGCGCGGCAGCGGCGTCCGGGTTCGGCCGCGCCACCTCCTGCGGGGTTTCGCCGGGGGCGTCGAATGACGCGGTGAAATGGAAGACGCTGCCTTCATGCGGCCTGCTGTCGGCCCAGACGCGCCCGCCCATCTGCTCGGCGAGGCGGGCGCAGATCGCCAGCCCGAGCCCCGTGCCCCCGTAGCGGCGCGTGGTCGAACCGTCCTCCTGTGCGAACGCCTCGAAGATGACGTGCAGCTTGTCCGGCGCAATGCCGATCCCCGTGTCGCTGACGGCGACATGCAGCCGCGTGCGGCCGGCTTCGAGCGATTCGGCGGTGCACCTGACGAACACGCGGCCGCGCTCGGTGAACTTGATCGCGTTGCCGATGAGATTCACGAGCACCTGGCGCACGCGTGTCGGATCGCCGGAGACGCCGGCGGGCACGGCCGCATCGACGTCCCACGTGAGCTCGAGCCCTTTCTCACGCGCGCGCAGCGCGAGCGGCTTGGCCGTGCTCTCGATGAGCGCGCGCGGGTCGAAGGCCGTGCGTTCGAGCTCCAGCCGTCCCGCTTCGATCTTGGAGAAGTCGAGGATGTCGTTGACGATCGTCAGCAGCGAGTCGGCGGACCCGCGCACCATGTCCAGGTACTCGCGCTGCTCGGTTCTGAGCGGCGTGTCGAGCACGAGCTGGGTCATGCCGATGATGCCGTTCATCGGCGTCCGGATCTCGTGGCTCATGTTTGCGAGGAACTGGCTCTTCGCGCGGCTGCTCTCCTCGGCGCGGGCGGTGGCCTGGGCGAGTTCCTCCGTGCGCTGACGCACCTTCTGATCGAGCTCGCGGGTAAAGGCCGTCAGGCGCTGCTGCATCACCGAGAAGTCGTCCATGAGCTCCGTGACTTCGATGGGCGTGTCCGGCCCGCGCGACGACATCTCGCTCGGCGTGCCGGTGTCGGCGAAACCGCGCGTGGCCGTGACCAGGTGCTCCAGCGGGCCCACGATCGTGCGCGACGTCAGGCGTGCCACGCCGACCGAGACGAAGAACGCGCATGTGATCACGATCAGGGTCAACGCGTAATAGCGCTCGGTCTGCAGTCGCGCCGCCAGGAGCGGCCGCTCGACGAGCACCTTCCAGCCGCGCCTCGTTTTCGTATGCACGGCGAGGTAGGCCGCTCCCTGCGGGCGCTTGTAGCGGAACAGGCTTGCGGGAGCTTTTCTCGCGGCCGCGAACAGACCGGTCGGATCCACCGCCGCCATCGCCGGATGCACCTGGCTCTCGCTCGAATAGATCACGCGATCCGACGCGTCGAGGATCGTGATCGCGAAGTCACGCGTGGACCCGTAGTCCCGCGCCAGGCGGGCGAATGTCGTCAGGTCCAGCGACGCGCCGACGACGCCTGCGGTCTCACCGCCGCGCATGAGGGGGGTGGCGATCGTGACGATGGGCTTCCCGGAGGCTCTCCCCAGGAGGACGTTCGAGACATACGGCGTGCGCGTCGCCATCACCTGCTGAAAGTACGGGCGGTCGCCAAGCGGAACCAGGGGCGCGGCGGCGTCACTCTCCGGATGCACGCGCGGATGAATGGCAACAATTCGTCCCGAGCGGTCCGCCACGAAGAGCGTGATGAACGTGGGGTACTGCCGTGCGTATTGCGCGAGCACCCGTTCGGACGCGCCCGGCGTGCCGTCCAGGGCCAGCGTCGACGCGATCGACTCCGCGGCGCTGACGTGCCAAGCGAGGTACGTTTCGACCTCCCGGTTGATGGCCGTCGCCGCTTCCTGCAGCCAGGTGGCCGCCTCGGTTTCCTGTCGCTCCGCGAGCAGCCGCGTGCTGACCGCGTACAGCGTGAGGATCGGCAGCGTCGCGACGACCAGCAGGGCATTGAAGAACTGCGCGCGCAGTTGGCGCGGACGCAGCGCCGGTTCGAGCTCCCGGAGACGACGGGCGAGCGGCAGCGAGACGAGCAGGTCGGCCACGGCGATGATCAGCATCCCGTTGAGTGGCTGCTGCAGCGCGACCGACCACACCACCGCGCCCGGCGCCTCGTTGGTCAGGTACATCGGGAGCACGGCGAACGCCAGCGTGACCGTGATCCAGTAGCAGACGCCGGCAATGAGCGGCGCAACCCCGCGCCGCACCAGCACGCCGAGCACGATCGCCTCGAAGACGAAGCCCGCAGCGCCGATCGGCGTGTACGCCCGCGGTACGCACGACACGATCGCCGCGAGCGCGCCCCATGCGGGTCCCAGGACGAGGGCGATCGGGAGTGACAGTGCGCGCCCGGGGAAGAACCCGGCGATCGAGCGGTCGGGGAGTACGTTGAGCAGCAAGCCGGCTACGCCGCCCGCAAGGGCGAAGGCGAGCCTCCATCGCCAGGTCCGATTGCCGCGCGCAGTCACGTTACGGCGGCAGCGGAGCACGAACTATGCCCGCCATTCGTCCCTGCACGGTGGCGGTAACCGAGCGTTGGCGTGCGCATTGGTCTCGAGCGGCCCACGAAGGTGTGCGGGCGCGTGCGCACTGTGTCCGTAGCGCACAGCCCACTCGCTCCCGGATGTATCATTCGCTCGAAGGAGCCGTACATGGGACTGCTCTCGGGACTGCTCGGCAATGCCGCGGAGGCTGACGTTGCCGATGTCGAGAAGAACCTCGCGGAAATTCTGGCCGACGACGAGCGCGTCGAGCGCGCGTTTCAGCTCGTACGTGACCTGCTGATTTTCACGAACCGTCGCTTCATCCTGGTCGATCGGCAGGGCATCACAGGAAAGAAGACGACCTACCACTCCATCCCCTATCGCGCCATCACGAATTTTGCGGTCGAGACCGCGGGCCACTTCGATCTCGAGTCGGAGCTGAAGATCTGGATCTCCGGCCAGCCGACGCCCGTGCAGAAACAGTTCACGCGCGGCCAGACGATCTTCGAGGTACAGAAGGCGCTCGCGACGTACGTCGGCCGCTAGCGTTGCTGTCGGAATGCTCTTCAATGATTTTCATGACTCCGCTTGTCACGCCACACGAAGGCACGATGACGCGAAGGTTGTTCGGGAATGTTGCCATTCAGCACGGATAGCCCACGGCGTTCGTGCCTTCGCGTCTTCGTGTGACGTGTGACAAGCGCTTGTGACAAGCGCGGTCATGAGAATCACGTGAAGCGAGGAATCAATCCGGCAGCTCCTCCATCTTCGGTTCCGGCAGGAAGAAGCTCGCGGCGAACCCCACCACATAGACGAGCAGCGCGACCGATGCCGCGGCGTACGCCATGCGATGGCTCGGGGTTGCGCCAGGCATTCCCGTGGCCAGCGTGGTCGTCAGCAGCGCGGCGCACGTCCCGATCATGCGGCCGCCGATATTGGCCGCGAAGCTCTCACCGGTGCCACGCAAATAGGTGGGATACGCCTTCGGCATGTAATTTCCCCAGAAGCTCATTTGAGCGATCGTGCAGAGCCCGTATGCGAGGATCCCCCACTTCAGCAGGGCGAAGGGCTGGTTCGGTGCGACCAGGAAGACGAGCGGCATGATCAGCAGGCCAGGCACCTGGAAGACCCAGAGGAGTTTTCGTCGGCTGACGATGCGCACTGCGAGAATCGCGAGCAGCACGCGCCCGAGGAGGCCGCCATATTCCTGGAACGACTGCGCCTGGCTCACGACCTGCTGGCGTGCCTGCGGTGGGAGCGTGCGCACGTCCTCCAGCCCCGGGACGATCTGCTGCGGCATCTGTTGAATCGCGCCGAATGCCGCGCCGAACGTGCACGCGAACATCAGCGTCGTGACGATGGTCGTCCGTCGGAACTGCGGCGCGAAGAGCGCCGCCAGGCTTGGGCGCTTCAGCGTGCCGGCTGCCTTTTTCTGCTGCCAGAGCGGCGACTCGGGAAGGAACGGGCGGATCACGATCAACGGTATCGCAGGGATCACGCCGGACATCGTGAGGTACCGCCACGGCTGATGCGTGCCGGCCACCGCCGGGAGATCCTGTGCGACCGTGACGACGAGGTAGTACACGCCGGCCACCATGAGCCCGCCCAGCGAGCCGAATGCCTGCGTCCATCCCAGCACACGCTCGCGCTGGCGGGCGTCGCCGAAGAGCTCGGCGAGCCATGCGGTCGCAGCGACGAACTCCACGCACACGCCGACGAAGACGAAGCAGCGGAGTACCAGCAGCCACTGGATGCTCGTTACGAACCCGCATGCGAACGCGGAGAAGGCGTAGATTAGGATGCTCCACGTGAGAACGCGGCGGCGGCCGAACCGATCCGTGAGATAGCCGCCGAGGAGGCCGAAGACGCCGCCGCACACGGCCGGCACGTAGAAGAGCAGCCCGACCCACCGCAGGTATTCCGGCGTACCGAACGTGAGACCGCCGAGTTGTTCGAGCGCCGGCCGGATGATCAGCGGCGCCATGAGGAGCTCGTAGGTATCGAACGCGAAGCCGATGGCCGCGATCGCGCAGATCGTCCACTGCAGCGGTGTGAGGCGGTTCGGCGTCGTTGCGCGCGCGGCGGTGCCGGACGATGAGGGCATGAACGCTCCTTGTCGTGAGTCGCGCTATCTTAGACTGGAGTTCACTAGCGGTACAATCCGCTGCCGTGGCGCAGACCTTCGAGATCAGCCAGCGTACGCGGGGCGACGTGGCCGTGGTCGCCATTCGAGGCGACATCACGCCGGGGAAGATTGAAGGCGTCTTGAGCAGCCGGATGGTCGACCTCGTCGACAGCGGCTACCGGAAGCTCGTGCTGGATCTCGGCGGGCTGCCGTCGATTGACAGCATTGGCCTGGGCGAGATCGTTCGCTGCTTCACGACCGTCACGCGGAAAGGCGCGAAGTTGAAGCTCGCCGCGGTGCCGAAGCGCATCGTCGATCTGCTGCGTGTGACGCGCCTGATCCTGGCATTCGAGCTGGCCGCGTCCGAGGACGAGGCCGTCGCGGCGTTTCAATAGGGCGGTTCGCGAACCGCCCTCAGGATCCCGGGCCTGCTTCCAGCGTGTACCAGATCGTCACGGCGAGGATCTGAAGCGTCGCCGCGGTCCAGCCGGGCGACGGCGACACCCGAACAAAATAATGGAACTGAGCGTTGTCGACGACGTGAGGCGGCGCGGGCGCGGCGTCGATGGCATAGGGCGCGGCGGCGGCATCCGTCGACGCAATCGATGAAATGACCGCCGCGTTCCCATCGGAGAGAGTCTGCTCGATGAGCTCGATGGCGACGTTCGAGGCGCTGTTGTCGAACACGTGCGCACGGACGCCGAGCACCTGCGCGTGCTGCGGTAGGTGGATGCCTGCCAAGAGTGGCGCAGCGGCTGTGGAGAACGTGCCTCCGGGCGGCGGAGCGAATGAGGTGCCGAAGAGGCCGCCGCCAACCGGACGCAAATCGCCATTGCCCACCGTGTAGTACTGAATCCCCGAAAACCCAGGGCCCCGAAGTCCCAGCTCACCGCGCTCCCCCTGAACGCCCGGCTCACCGCGCGGCCCCGGAGGACCCTGCGGCCCCGCAACGTTCCAGGTGATCAGTCGCTCCCCACGATGGCATGTGGCTTCAGGCTGCCTGCGACCCGGCTCGGGAACTCGGGGCGGGTCGAGAATGCGGAGGCGACCGTCTCGTGACAGGCAGGCGGTAATCGAATCGTTGTTCTCTCCGCGTGCGACCGCTGGAAGGGTCAAGACAACGAGAGCGGCCGCTCCGAAACGGGTGAGCGAACGCGTACAGCCGCTGGTCATGGAACCGTCCTCGAAAGGGGGACAAGCCGGACTATAGCGACTGCCCGAACGACCGATCAAGCCCAAACCGCTTACATTTCGGTAGGTCAATACTGCACACAATTACCTACTAGTCAATCAGTTACGACGACGCCGACGACCGGATAGTGGTCGGACCCGTATCGCCGTGGGGCAAGGGACCGAACGGCCTTCCAGCCGGGCGGGAGGCGGTAGAAAAGATGATCGAGCGCCAGTCGATCCTTGAACGACATGAGTGGCTGCGCGCCCTCGGCGTCGGGGAACGCCGCCGCGGCCGCCTGGTAGGCCCGCTCATTGGTCCCGAGCCAGATGTTCAAGTCGCCTCCGAGGATGGCCGGCCCTGGGGGCAGTTGCTTCAGCAGCGCCTCCATCTGCCGCGCCCTCGCGCGGTCGCCTGGAAGCCCGCCCTTCCACCAGCTCGCCCGATTTTCGAGATGCACGTTGACGAGCAGCAGGTCGACGCCCGCCACGCGAATCGTCGCGACAGCGGCGACGCGCCGCTGGCGTTCGCGGGGAAGCTCGATCGACCTCGTCGTCAGGAGAGGCCACGACGAGATGATCGCGTTGCCGCGCTCGATGCCGCGTACGGTCCGCGCAAGTGCGAAGAACCAAGCGAGGCCGGCGATCCGATTCCGAGGCGACGCCTCCTGCAACATCAGCACGAAGTTGCGAGGAGGAGCGCCGCCGGTCAGTCGACCGGCGCGCAGATCAGCAACAAGGGCGTTCACGTCGCCGGCATCGCCGTGGACGTTCCAGGTGACGATCGCCAGGTCTGGAATTTCGGAGAGCGCCGGGGCGACGTGGCGCGTCGGCGCGCGCACGCACGCCGACATCAGCAGCGCGGTTGTGACGGCTATCGCAACGTTCAGGCGAGTGCGGTTTTGCCGGCGGCTGAGGCCTCGCTCGCCGCAGAACGCAGCAGTGCGGTTGCGGTGTAGACCACCACGACGACCACGAGCCATCGGACGTACTGCAGCGGAAGGGACTTCACGATGAGGGCAGCGATCAGGACCGCGGGAATCCCTCCGATGGCGAGACCAATCGCAGCGCGCAGGTGGTAGCGCTCCTTGCGGATGAATTGCATGCTCGCGGTCGGCATCAGAAACGCGCACGATCCCATCATGATGGGAAACGCGGCTGTCGGATCCATGCCGAGGAGGCTGATCATGATCAGGCACGGCGCGTAGAGGCCGATGCCGAGCGTCATGAGGGCGCCCAGCATGAAGTTGACGCCGCACCCGATGATGAGCTTCCCGCCGCTGAGGCCAAGCGCGGTGCCGCCGACCGGGAGGATCTGAATGGACGGCGAATATGCCTGAATCGCGGTGATGGCCATCAGCACTGCCGCCACGAGCAGCGCCGTGCCCATGCCGACCTGGATCTTCCGGCGAGGCAGTCCCGACACGATCCCCGCGCCAAGCCACGATCCCGCGACGGAGGAGGCGATGAGGAGCGCCAGCGTCTGGAAATCAACGGCGACGATCGTGATGTAGATGAGGGCCTGCGTCACGGTCGGCAGCACGTGGCCGACGTTCAGCGTCCCCGGAATCTTCTCATCCGGCACGATGTGCCAGAGCCGGTACATCGTCGTTGTCGTGGCGAACGACCCGATGCCGAGGGTGTCGAAGAAGTTGGAGATGAAACCGATGGCGAGCTCGACCGGCCCCGGCGCCACGCGCCCCTCCTGCCGGCGCTGCCTGGCGATCGTGTACCAGAAGGCAAGATAGGCAACGGTGATCGCGAGGAGCGCGGCCAGCAGCAAGGTCTTGGGATTCATGGGCGTAGTCTACTCTCCGGCGGTGTAGGGCGGCCCTTGAGGGCCGCCAACCCTCAGGGCTGTCAGCCAGCGTTCACCTGGCGGGCCGTAAAGGCCCGCCCTACAGCACAGTCAACCTACGAATTTATAGCCCGAGCCGTGAATCGTCAGGATGTGCTCCGGCGCGTGCGGGGACTTCTCGATCTTCTGCCGCAGCTTGGCGACGAAGTTGTCGATGGTGCGGGTGGTCGGAAACTCTTCATACCCCCAGACTTCGTTCAGGATCTGCTCGCGCGTGACCACCTGGCCGATGTGGGTCACGAAGTACCGGAGCAGCTCGAACTCACGGGCGGTGAACTCGATGCGCTGCTTGCCGCGGCGCGCCTGGTGGATCCGAAAATCGATCTCGAGGTCGCCGATGCGGTACGTGTCGGCCGCGCCGGCGGCCGGGCGGCCGCCCGAGCGCCGCAGCACCGCGCGCACGCGCGCGAGGAGCTCGGTGATGCTGAACGGCTTCGTCACATAGTCGTCGGCGCCGAGCTCGAGGCCGAGGACCTTGTCGGTTTCCTGGTTGCGCGCCGTCAACATGACGACGGGCGTGGCGTTCGAGCGGGCGCGCAGCTCGCGACAGACGTCGAAGCCGTTCTTGCGCGGCAGCATGACGTCGAGGATCACGAGGTCGGGTTGGAACGAGGCGGCCTTCTGCAGTCCTTCGTCGCCATCGGCCGCTGTCTGAACCTCGTAGCCTTCGAGCTCGAGGTTGTCACGCAGTCCGAGCAGCATCTGCGGCTCGTCCTCGATCACCAGAATGCGCTTCATGGGTCGTCGCTCCAGTTGGGATCGGGAAGCAGAGCGTGAACGTGCTGCCGCGGCCCGGCTCGCTCTGCACCCGCACGTGTCCGCCGTGGCCGCGCATGGTGTGATCCACGATCGCGAGCCCGAGGCCACAGCCCTGCGGGCCGGTCACGGCGTCCGTCTCGATGCGATAGAACTTGCGGAAGATCCGGCGCTGGTGGCGCCGCGGGATGCCGATGCCGCGATCGGTGACGGACACGCATGCGAAGCGATCGTCGATCGCCACACGCACCAGGATCTCGCGGCTGTTGCCCGAGTACTTCATCGCGTTCGTGAGCAGGTTCTCGATTGCCTGCGTCACGGCGTCGGCATCCACGAGCACGGCGGGCACCGGAGCGGGCTGCTCGAAGCGGACGTCGAACTGATTCTGCGTGAACTGGCTCTGGAGCGCGGCGAGGACCCGCTGCGTCATCTCGCCGAGGTCCTGCCGTCCCACCTTGTACGGCCGGAGGCCGGCTTCCATCTTCGAGAAGTCGAGGATGTTGTCGATGAGCCGCGTCAGCTTGCGCGCCTCGCTGTTGATGATGCGGTAGTACTCGGCCGCCCGCTCCGTGCTCTTCAGGCGTCCGAGCTCCAGCGTTTCCGCGAAGAGCTGAATCAGCGCCAGCGGTGTCTTCAGATCGTGCGACACGCTCGAAACGAAGTTCGACTTGAGCTCGGCGACACGCACCTCTCGCGCGGCGGCGCGCGAGACGAAGAAGACGCCGCAGCCGAGCGTGAGCGCCAGCATGGCGAGCAGCGCCTTCTGCGGACGCGTGCTCGCGGCGACGATCTCCTCGATCGACTGATTGCCATAGCCGACGCGGAGCCTCCACAGCTCGCGGTGCGTCTCGAGCGGCGCGGCGTACTGGAGGAGCTCCTTGTCGAAGAAGACGAGCGGAAACTGCCGCTCGTCGATGAACCGATGCGTCGCCCCGGGGCCGGAATCGAGGATCAGCCGGCCCGCTTCGTCCAGCAGCGTGGCGACGAGCGGCGGGAACCCGGTCGGCTGCTGGATGCCGGCCAACTGGGCGCGCAGCAGCGATGGAAAGTACTCCGCGCGCAGCCGCTCCGAGTCGACTGACAGCGCCAGGAAGCTGCTCATGCGCTCCCGCGTGGCGGGGTCGCGGAACCGGAGCTGCGCCTGCATGTAGTGCGGCCGCCCCTCGATGGTCTCCTGCATCGAGACGATCGCGCGGCGGTGGGCCGACAGCTCGCGGAGCCGCGGCACGAGCTGCTTCTCGAGCGCCACGTCGCGGCGGAAGCGCTCGGCCGAGGGGCGGGAGGGCGACGATCGATCGTAGACGAGCAGCTCGGAGGGCCTGACGTCCCCGACGGAGCTCCAGACGTAGAACTCGTCGACGAACGCCATTCGCTCGAGGCCTTCCGCGAACACCTCGTCGATAAAGGGCAGATCGAGCGGCTCCGCGCGCCCCTGAAACACGCGCAGCATCACGCCGATGTACGGCGCCTTCAGCTCGTCGCCGACGTTCCTCGTGAGGCTGTCGGCGCTGTCGGCGCTCAACTGGCGGAGCACGACCGACGACGTCTCCTCGATCGCGTTGAGCGATCGGAACTGGAAGTAGAAGAGCACGGCCACCGGGATGGCCACGGCCACGGCAAGGCCTGCCGCGAGCCGGAGACTACGGTCGTGCAGGAGCTGCGACAACATCTGATGGTCCGACTATAGCCTGTCCAGTTCTGTCTTCACGACGTCCGCCACTTGCTTCCATCCGACGAGCGCGGGCCGGTCGGTCAGCAGGGCCCAGAGGATCTCCTGCGCTTCGGCGAGGACCTCGCGCTTCTGGTCGGGCGGCAGGGCGGTTATCGCGCGCCGCAGATCGCGAATCGAGCCTTCCGCGTCTCCCGCGGCGAGCCGTACGACGGCGACGCGGCACGCCTGACGCGCGTTCTGCTCCGGGTCGCGCCGCTGCCCTTCCACATACGCCGACAGCGCCGCCTGGTATCGCCCCTGCAGGAACAGCGTGTGCCCCAGATTGTAGTGCCCGAACACGAAATCCGGGGCGAGGGCCACCACGTCGCGGAAGGCGGCTTCCGACTCGCGCAGGCGGCCGAGCTCGCGCGAGACGACGCCCACGTTGTTCAACACTGTGTAGCCGTTCGGGTCGTAGCGCAGCGCCTGCCGCAACGCGGTGAGCGCCTCATCGCGGCGATCCAGCTCGCCGAGGGTCGCCCCGAGGTTGCTCCAGGCCGCGGAAAAGCTGGGCATCAGTCTACTCGCCTCGGCAAACGCCCGGCTCGCGCGCTCGAGATCGTCGCGGCGAAGGTACAGCTTGCCTAGCTCGTAGTGCGCCGCTTCCCAGTCATGAGCGAGCGCAATGGCGCGCGCGATCGCCTGCTCCGACGCGTCGAGATCGCGGACCTCCATGTACGCGCTGCCGGCCGCGAGATGGACCACGGGATCGTCGGGCGTCGCATCCGACGCGCGCCGGCACAGCGCGAGACGTTCTTCCGGATCGGTCGTTCGGAACGCGCGCGCGAGCGGTTCGACGCCCGCCAGTGGTTCGGGCTCCTCGGACGGACCTGTCAGCTCGATCGATTCGATGCGAGACCACGGGCCGCGGCGCTGGAATGCCTCCGGCGCCGCCTGTCGCAGCGCGGCTGCGTTGCCGTCGGCGACGAGCGTCAGACGGCCACGCCGCTCCGCGAGATCGAGCCATCGCTGAAGCTGGTAGGACGACTGTGTGAGCACCAGACGCGTGCCGCCGGTTTGCGCATCGGGGAACGCGTGCTCGATCGAGCGCGCGACGAGCAGCATCTCCGCCGATCCAGGCGCGACCGGCTCGAGCTGTCGGAGGAAGGGCCATGCCGCCGTTTGCACCTCATGCACCTGCGCTCCTACGTGTGCGTGCATGCGCTCGCGCACGGCGGCGTCACGCGCCGATCGCGAGCCGCCGGTGATGACGGTGATGGAACTCACACGTGACGCTTCTTTTATCACCGATTCGCCCGGCCCCGCGTGTGCGGACCGCGGATTGCTACGTCGATGGATCGTGCGAGAAACGTCGAACCAAACGGCGCGGGCGCCGCGCGACGGTCCAACCAAGCACGAAACCACATACGCGCGCCGAAATTTCCTGGCGGGCGCGATCGCGATGCTGCAGACGGCCATCGGCGGCACGCTTGCGTTCCTGCTGGGCGGCTCCATTCTCTCGCCCAGCTTTGCGCGCCGACAGGAAAACTGGCTCGCGGCGGGCACGCTCGACGACCTCGTGGAGAACGAGCCCGTGCCTGTTGCCATTCGCGTGTTGCGTCACGAAGGGTACTCGCACGTCGTCGATCGACAGGTCGTGTTCCTCGTCAAGACTGGTGAATCGAGCGTCGACGCGCGCTCGTCGGTGTGCACGCACCTCGGATGCCGCGTGAGCTGGAATGCGGAGAGCAAGGATCTCCGGTGCCCGTGCCATGGCGGCGTGTTCGATATGCACGGCGTCGTGAAGGCGGGCCCGCCGCCTGCGCCGCTGGCAAAGCTGCCGACGCGAATCGACGGCAACCGGATCCTGGTGCAGATCTGATGGGGCGCCGTGCCGAGATCTTGAACTGGCTCGATTCTCGAACCGGGTACCGCGCGGGTGTGAGACATCTCCTCGACGAGCCGCTGCCGAGCGGCGTCGGCTGGTGGTTCGTCCTGGGCAGCGTCCTGCTGTTCCTCCTCGTCGTGCAGCTGCTGACGGGAATCGTGCTCGCGATGTATTACGTGCCGAGCCCGACACACGCGTACGACAGCGTGCGGTTCATCATGAGCGGTCTGCCGTACGGCCGCATCGTGCGCGGCCTCCACGTCTTCGGCGCAAGCGCGATCGTCATCGCAGCCGTGATCCACATGCTTCGCGTGGTGGTGTTCGGGTCATACAAGCGGCCGCGCGAGATGACCTGGATCACCGGGATGGTGCTGCTGCTCGTCATTCTCGGCTTCTCGTTGAGCGGGTACCTCCTGCCGTGGGACCAGAAGGCGTACTGGGCCACTACGGTGACAATCAATATCGCGCGAAGCATGCCGGTCTTCGGCGACGTTGTGGCATCCGTGCTGCGCGGCGGCCTGCATCTCGGTGCGTTGACGCTGGGGCGCTGGTACGCGGTGCACGTCTTCGTGCTGCCGGCGGCGCTCGTCGGCTTGGTCGCCGCACATCTCTATCTGATGCGCCGGCACGGGATCTCAGGTCCGGTGACGGTCCGCGCGGGCGCGCCGACGCCCTTCTATCCGTACCACGCGCTCAAGGACACAATCGCGGCGGCCGTTGTGTTCGCCGTGGTCCTGACGCTGGCGATTCTGATTCCGGCGCCGCTCGATCCGATGGCGGACCCATCCGATGCGACGTACGTGCCGCGGCCGGAGTGGTACTTCCTGTCACTCTTTCAGCTGCTGAAGTATTTCCCGGGGCCGCTCGAGCCCGTGGCGACGGTTGTCATCCCCGGACTCGTGGTGGGACTCTTGTTCTGCCTGCCGTTCCTCGATCGTTCCCGCCATCGCGATCCGCGCAGGCGGCCGATGGTCACCGGCGCGTTCGCGATGCTCGTGGTCACCGGCTTGACGTTGACGTGGCTCGGCCTGCAGGACTCGCCCGCGCACGCCGACCCCGACGAATGGGGACCGCTCTCGGTCGGCGGACGCGAGCTGGCGCGCGACGCGCAGTGCGTCAGCTGCCATCGCGCCGGCGGCGCCGCGAGCGAGCTGGCCCACACGATGCCGCGACGCGATCCCGACTGGGTGGTGAGCCACGTACAGGATCCGGAGATCGTCGGGCCCGGCGTGCGTCAGCCGCCGGAAGGGGGCATGAGCGAGGCGGCGGGCCATGCGGTGCTGATGTACATGCGGAAGGTGCGGGCCGGTTCCCGCGGCCCGGCGCCTGACGCGCAGACCGCGCTGGCCTCGCGTGTGTTTGCCACGCGCTGCGCGGCCTGCCATGCCATCGATCACGAGGGAGATCCGGGCACCGGCGGCGATCTCTCGCGGATCGGTCGCGAGCACGACGCCAAGTGGCTGCGCGAATGGATCACCGACCCCGGGGCGATCGAACCCGCAACGGAGATGCCCGCGTTCGGGGATGACCTCTCGGACTCAGAGATGAACGCGATCGTCGGGTATCTCGCGCGACATAGGTAGAGGTCGGGAGGAGAGTTCACAGGGAGGTCGGGGAGATCGGGAGGACTGCATTCAATTACAGGGAGGTCGTGGAGATCGGGGAGGCTGGAATTTGGTTCACAGGGAGGCTAGGGAGGTCGGGAGGATCAGCATCCGGTCCGCGTCAAGAGCCGTCGCGCCCAGACGGCACCTTGGAGGCCAATCGATGATGACAGTCGGTACCTCAGATGTGACCACCGACCAGGAAGGCTTCTGCGGACGCCTCGCTCTGCGCCCAGGCGCCGTGGCCCCCGTTATTGGTGTAGACGCTTTGCATCTCAACGGCGTGCTCGCGGTAGAGGGTTATGGCATCGACCGATTCGATGTCAAAGAGAATCGTGCCGAGCGCATCGCCGCGAAACACGTAGCCTTCGACATCTTCGAACACGACGTCGGTAAAGTTCGGACCGGTGCGCTCTGGATAGGCGGTGCGCAGCCGGATCGTGCGCTCCACTGCAGCGACCGCGAGTTCCAGAAGTGATGATCGTGAATCGATGTGGCCATGCTCGATTTGGGATGGCCTCCGAAACGCTACGCTCTACTGTAGCGCGCATGGCGATGGGCAGACGATAGCGCCGTGCGAAGCAGGCGACGATGTGGGTGGCCACTCAGGAGCTGCCGCGGAGTGCCGCGCATCCCTACTACATGCGCTGAATCAGATCCTCCTCCCTGTGAATCCGACAGCAAGTGCCTCCCGGATCTCCCTGTGAACTACCCCTCGAAGATCGCGGAGCGCGCCGCGATCAGCTCCGCTGCGGCATCTTCACGCGGACACCCGGCGGGCGGATCCTGCCACTCGGTTCGACCGCACGGAATCTGAACGGTGTGATGCACGTGATCGCCTTCTTCCACCTGCCGGAAGCGGTTGCGGACCGGATCGAAGCCGGCGAACTGGACGGCGGCCTTCGCGTCGCAGGCGGACGCGGAATCGAGCACATGCGATTCGATGATCGGGACGCCGCATGCGAATGCCTTGCGCAGCATCCAGCAGCGTGCGATCGCGTTGAGCCCCGGGTTGCCGTTGCCGCCCCCGATGTCGGAGTGCGCGCCGCGGAACCACACCTGGTACGCTCCCCGCACGCGCGTCACGCGGAACGTCTGGCGCGGCTCGTCGATCGCCATCGCGTGAAAGCAGTGCTCGACGTTCGACGGCAGCGAGAGCTCGTATCCGAGGTTGTATTCCTGGAACTTGAGCGGGCCGAGATTGAACGGAATGCCGAAGGAGCCGACCACGTCGAAGAGGCCGAGGAATCGCACTCGGATGGGACGGCCGCGTTCGTCCTTCAGCTGCTTCGCGACGCGGTTTGCGAATGCGAGGGCGAGCGCGGCGCCGCGGCTGAACCCGACGATGTCGATGTCGCGATCGCCGGCCTTGAAACGGCGCTCCAAATGCGCGAGCGCCTCGTCGAGGCGCGTGTGGCCGCCGACGCCGAACGCACCGCCAAAGATCTTGCCGAAAACCCCGATGCGGGTCCCGACGCCATTCGCGTAGTACGGCGCGGGCGCGCCATGGGCGTTGCGGAACGAGACGACGTTCGTGTTCCGCGCGGCCTCGTTCTCAGGGGTCGCCGTATCGTCGGTCTTGTCCGAGTTCCACGTGCCGTTGAAGGCGTAGAGTGCCATGGGAAAGCTCCTCCGCAGCGCCGGCATTGTCGCGCACGGTCTGGCGTTTGGATAGCGGCGGCGGAAATATTCCGTGCGAGAGCCCAGCCATAAGCGCCCGGCCGAAGGCCTGCCTGACCCACTCCCCCTAAGTGGGTAGTGGTCTAGTTTCAGATCACTCTGCTGGCGAATCAGCCGAAGATGGCAAGCAGTATGCTGTCGCCACCGCGCCCAAGCAGGGGTTCTCCTATCCAACCGATTCCTTCTTGCGGCAGCAGCCGAGCAACCAGGGCGCGCGAAGGGATGACAACGTGACCCTCTGCGTAGCTGGCTTTGCCGACAACGGGCATACGCTCATTGTCGCGAACGATCTGATGGTTAGTTTTGGAAGCCAGATCACCCACAGTCCCGGATTAACGAAATGCTTCGCTTTTAATCTCTCGTGGTTCGTGACATTCGCTGGAGATGTCACCCCTGTCGAACCGCTCATGAATCGGTTCTTGAAGCAGATCGACGGCAAGCCTAATTCGCTGGCGACAGTCGAAGAGGAAATCGCGAAGGCGTTTCAAGACGAACGCGCCAAGCAGATAAACAATCGCGTACTTGCGAAGCATGGTTTGACACTGGACGAATTTAACAAGACCGGCTCCAAACGGTTATCCAAAACCAGATACGAAAGCGTCTCTGCCGAGATTGCGGTATTCGAGCTCGGAACGCAGCTGCTAGTTGGTGGACGCGGGGATCAAGGGACGCACCATTTGCTCGGCGTGTTCGATCCCGGCTGCGTGGAGCATTTTACCGGGAACGGCTATGCGGCTATTGGTATTTCGCATGAGGCGGCGCTCAAGATGTTCGGCTTTCGCGGATACAGCTGGGGACCATCAATGACCATGGCGAAAGGGATCTATGCCGTTCTCGAAGCGAAGTTCTTTGGTGAAGGCCCATACGTTGGGAAGGAAACCTTCTTGGCGGTACTCGATTTCCATCGTCAACGCGTCATGAAGTTTATCCTTCCGATCAACTCGCCAATCCGTATCTCGATCAAGCATGGCAAGGGCACCGAATCTGAGGCGGCGATTCAAAAGGACGTTGAGAACGAGAACAACTGGCACCCGATGTCTACGCTGTGAGTGCGGCTTTAGCGTCAAGCAGTGCGACGAGATCAGAGATATTCCAAGCGCGGGCAGTCAGGCGAGCTTCCATCGCAGGCGTGACTCGCAGCGTCTGATGAATCCTGCAGAAGTTGTAGTACGCGAAGTGCAACGCGACGTTGTACGCGTGCATCTCGATCTTCTTGCTGAAGCCATTGGTCAGCCGCGTGAAGCGCCGCATCTGCATCCGCATCGTCAGGTTCTGACGCTCAACGAAGCTGGTTGAGATGTGCTTGGGGTCTGGCATTCCCGCGATGTTTTCCCGTGCGGCCTTGACGAATACTGGCGGTGAGTAGCGCCCAGTTCCACCTTCATTCGCGAACACTTTATGAAGGATCGCGTAGTCGATCTCGCCCGCAAACGCATCGTCCACGACATCGAAGTAGACCTTGAATCCGTCCGTCGTCAGCTGCACGCGATTCGCGAGACGTGCCGCAACGTCGTGCATGAACGCGAACGCAGCGCGAGGCGTACGGTCAGCGACGTGCCACGAGACAATCAGCTTGGAATCGGCATCGATGGCAGTCCATGTCCAGATGTCGCCCGCGTCTGGATGCGCTTTCGCGATCTGTGGTGTGACGTTCTTTTTCTTGGCGTAGCAGAAGGACCAGATTTCATCGCACTGAATCCGCCGCGTCTTCAGATTCCGAACCGTGGCGTCGTGATGCTCGGCGCAGGCAGCGCCGAGATCCCGTAGCAGCTTCTCAATGGTCATGCGAGCAACGCCGGTCATGCGGGCCGTGGCGCGGAGGCTGTTGCCCTCAACGAGACACCCGACCACGCGCGCACGCTCCGAATTGCTCAACCGATTCATACTAGCCATTATACTTGCTCGGCTACGTATGTCAATGAACACCGGTCGAAAAACAACTGCAGTGTTGTAGGACCTCCGTCCGGATTGTTAGCTCGTCAGCTCCCGCGTAGGATCGAACGGCTGACGTGCACAACACTGACCGTGATTGCCTCAAAACCGCGCCAGAGCGCTTGACTAAACCTGATCAACCGACTTAACCTACGGTTAATTCGGTTGGGCCGAAAGGCGGACCGTGGAACGTCCAAAGGCCTTAAGCCCAATTGAAGCGCATGAGGCTATCCAGAGGCTCCTGGAGCTTCGAGACAGCATCTCGCTTGCACCGCATGCTCGCCAGCGGATGCGAGATCGATACTTCAATATGGACGACGTCCGGCGCGTCCTGCTTTACGGGACTGTTTCCCAAGCGCCCGTCTGGAACGAGCAATACCAGAACTGGCGTTACCAAGTTTCCGGGGTCGATTACGACAACGAAGCGCTGGTGCTTGTTGTGGCCTTGGAACCGCCGCTAGGCCGAATCACTGTGATCACAGGCAAGGATGACTAGTTCGTCACCGCTCCGTCGATGTACCGAGTGCGGCGAGCCACAGCGGCAAGAGCGCCGCACTTTGGACTATCCAGAATCAGGACTGAACAACGTTCAACTGATGAACGTGCCGGTATGGGTCTGTCCAAACGAGCACGAAGAGATTGAGATTCCAGCCGTGACGCAGCTTCACGAGCTGCTTGCCTACCTAATCATTCGGAAGCCGGCATGTATCACTGGGCCTGAGATCAAATTCCTGAGACGTCGCGTCGGAATCCAAGCCAAAGAGTTTGCGGAGAGGATCGGCCTGACACCAGTGGCACTATCACGGTTTGAAACTCAAAGGCGCGCCGTGTCACGGCGCATCGATCTACTCATTAGGCTGTCGGCGGCGGCGCTGATCGCTTCTCGCGACAACAAACCGTTTCCAGCCGACCTCGCACCACTTGTTGAAACGCTTGAAGCTTGGGACATAGGCAATCATCGCCTGCGTCACATAGATTCTGCGCCGCCAGATCATGAGTGGGAAGCAGATCGCAGCGCCGAACCTCAGCGCGAGCGTTAACAGTTTCCAGTTGCGCTAGTACCTCCGTCCGGATTGTTACCCTGCCGTTGCCTTCTTCGTCAGCTCATTAGCGCCAGCATTCCCGCCCGATTTAAGATCCCACGCGTGGGGGACGTACCGAGCGAACCAACCGTCTTCCAACGCAACGTCGATGTGCCCTGCCCGAGTGGGAAGCACAAACGTTCGATTTGCACGTTCAAGGGCCACACAGTGGCCGCCATGTTCTGTATTCCGTGCGAGCACGCATGGACCGAATCCACGACGCATCCCGCACTACGCAATCTCCACATTGACACAACGCAGCGCCGCGACGGCTAAAGCCCCGCCTAGAGCCTCACGATTTCATTAGGGGATACCAAAACGGCTGAGCCATAGTGCGTCCCACCCACGTATGGAGACGCCCAACCAAGCCCTCGTCCTCATCGTGGACGACTTCGGCGATGCGCTGGAAATCTATCAGCAGTACCTCACGTTTAAGGGCTACCGTGTGCTCGTTGCCAGCAGTGGCTCGGAGGCCGTCAGGACCGCTCGCGCTGCGCATCCCTCCCTCATCTTCATGGACCTGCGAATGCCGGATATGAGCGGCTGGCAGGCCATGCGCCTGTTAAAGACCGAACCCGAGTTCAGCACCGTACCCATCGTGGCGCTGACGGCGCACGCCTTCGCGGAGGAAAAAGCGGCGGCGCTGTCCGCTGGCTTCGATGAAGTGATCGCCAAGCCGTGCAATCCAGACGATCTCATCGTCGCGGTTGAACGCTTGCTCTCGCCCGACCGGCAGCAGCGGTCTTAGCGTTTCTTCCCCGCCTTCCGTTTCCGACCATTCGGCTTAACCTTCCTACCTTGGGTCTACCGTTTCTTCCCCCATCGCGGACAAACCCTAGACCATCGATTGTGGTAGGCTCATGGCCCCCATCGAATCACGCCGATGCCATGGACCTGCCCCGCTTGCCGCATGCAAGTTCAACATACTGAACCCTTGCCCCGTCCGGACCGCGTGTATCGATGTCCCGTCTGCCGCCTCCAGATGCAGTTCGATCCGATCCAGAAGAAGATGAAGCCCCTTCCGCCCAACGGCGACAACGGCGCAAAGACCGACAAGGTCGCCTAGCGTTTCTTCCCCCATCGCGCGGCCACGGCTTTCTTGGCGATGGCCTTTCGCTTCGCCGGAGACAGCGCAGCGGCGCGAGCGTGGCCTCCCTTGGAGGCTCCCAAGCGGGACAGGGCCACGGCTGCGGGATTCCTGGTGTCCGGTATCTCGGCTGGAGGCTCAACCTGCCCGGTAGCCTCTTGGACGATCTGCCACGCAAGCTGATTAGTGTCGCGCGGGCGTTTTCTGGCCATGCGCCATTGTCGCATGCTTGCCCGAGCACGCTAATTCTCATTAAATCGAAACTAGACCGCTACCCCTAAGTGTCGAATTTGCATCAGCCTGCCGGGTACTGTTATATTCGTCAGGTTCTGCTTGGGCCTAGGACACCCTATCTAGTCCCAACCGCATTGGAATGCGGCGGCACAGCCGCGTTCCCTCGTGCATTCAACAAATAGGGTTAGCTGGTTTCAGGCGCCAGCCGCGATTTCTCGGGGGAACTCGCGTCTTCAGGCCTGGAACAACGGTCGTTGCCGCGCAGCGTTGACCGGAACCGGCTGGGCGCCGGTCCTCCATGCTGGCGGCGCGTGCGTGCGTTTTTCGAGGGCACATGCCGACTATCAGTCAGCTCGTCCGACAAGGGCGGAAGAAGATCGTCACGAAGACCAAGAGCCCGGCGCTCCAGGTGAGCCCGCAGAAGCGCGGTGTCTGCGTCCGCGTGTTCACGCAGACGCCAAAGAAGCCGAACTCGGCGCTCCGCAAGGTCGCGCGTGTGCGTCTCACGAACGGCATCGAAGTGACGACCTACATTCCCGGGGTCGGGCACAACCTCCAGGAGCACTCGCTGGTGCTCATTCGCGGCGGCCGCGTGAAGGACCTTCCGGGCGTCCGCTATCACGTGGTGCGCGGCACGCTGGACGCGGTCGGCGTCCAGGGCCGCAAGCAGGGTCGTTCGAAGTACGGCGCCAAGCGCCCGAAGCAGTAAGGGATTGAGCAATGCCGCGTAGACGAGAGATTCCGAAGCGTGAACTGGCTCCTGATCCGCTGTACAGCAGCACGCTGGTCAGCAAGTTCATCAACACCGTCATGAGCGACGGGAAACGCAGCACGGCGGAGCGCATCCTCTATAAGAGCTTCGACATCATCAAGGAGCGCACCGGCGACGATCCGCTGAAGGTGTTCAAGAAGGCGCTCGACAACGTGAAGCCGAGCCTCGAGGTGAAGTCGCGCCGGGTTGGCGGCTCCAACTATCAGGTGCCGGTGGAAGTGAACCCGAACCGGCGCCTCTCCCTGAGCATCCGCTGGCTCGTCGCCTACGCGCGGCAGCGCGGCGACGGCAAGACGATGCAGGAGAAGTTCGCCAACGAGCTGCTCGACGCGTCGAACCTGCGCGGCGGCGCGGTGAAGAAGCGCGAGGACACGCATCGCATGGCGGAGGCGAACAAGGCGTTCGCCCACTATCGCTGGTAAACACGCAGGACGAACGACGAGCAACGAGAGTAAGGAATGCCTCGGCAGACGCCGCTAAACAGAACCCGGAACATCGGCATCATGGCCCACATCGATGCCGGGAAGACGACCACCACCGAGCGGATCCTCTTCTACACCGGGATTACGTACAAGATCGGCGAGGTCCATGAAGGCACGGCCGTCATGGATTGGATGGAGCAGGAGCAGGAGCGCGGCATCACGATCACGTCGGCCGCCACCACGTGCTTCTGGCGCGACTGCCGCATCAACATCATCGATACGCCCGGCCACGTCGACTTCACGGCCGAAGTGGAGCGCTCGCTGCGGGTTCTCGACGGTGCCTGCGCGGTGTTCGACGCGGTGTCCGGCGTCGAGCCGCAGTCCGAAACCGTGTGGCGTCAGGCCGACAGGTACCGCGTGCCGCGGATCTGCTTCGTCAACAAGATGGACCGCATCGGCGCGGACTTCAAGCGGACGCTCGAGCAGATCGAGACGAAGCTTGGCGGCAACCCGGTGGCGATCCAGCTGCCCATCGGCTCCGAGGACAAGTTCATCGGCGTGGTCGACCTCGTGAAGATGAAGGCGATCACCTACAAGGACGAGACGATGGGGGCCGACTACGTCGTCTCGGAGATCCCGGCCGATATGCTGGCCGAGGCGCAGGAGTACCGGGAGAAGCTGATCGAGAAGGTCAGCGAGCACGACGACAAGCTGCTCGAGAAGTATCTCGGCGGCGAAGAAATCTCCGAGGACGAGGTCAAGGCGGCGCTGCGCAGCCGCGTCGTCAAGTCGGTGCGCGACGAGAAGACCGCCTTCGTCGTCGTCATCTGCGGATCCGCGTTCAAGAACAAGGGCGTGCAGCCGCTCCTCGATGCGGTCGTGGACTACCTGCCATCGCCGCTCGATATCCCGCCGATCGAGGGGAAGGACCCCAATAAGGGCGAGATGGTCACGCGCGAGGCGAGCGACACGGCGCCGTTTTCGTCGCTGGCGTTCAAGCTGATGACCGACCCGTTCGTCGGACAGCTCACGTTCATCCGCGTGTACTCCGGGGTCCTGACGGCCGGGTCGTCGGTATACAACGCGACCAAGGGAAAGACCGAGCGCGTCGGCCGCCTTTTGAAGATGCACGCCAACAAGCGTGAGGAGATCAAGGAAGTCTATGCCGGCGATATCGCCGCGGCGGTCGGCCTCAAGTTCGTCTCCACGGGCGACACGCTGTGCGACGAGAAGAAGCCGGTCATCCTCGAAGCGATGGATTTCCCGGAGCCCGTCATTGCGCTCGCCATCGAGCCGAAGACGAAGAGCGACCAGGAGAAGCTCGGCACGGGCCTTGGCAAGCTGATGGCGGAGGATCCGACCTTCCGCGTGCGCACCGACGATCAGACCGGGCAGGTTGTGATCTCCGGCATGGGCGAGCTGCACCTGGAGATCATTGTCGACCGCCTGAAGCGCGAGTTCGGCGTCGAGGCGAGCGTGGGCAAGCCGCAGGTGGCCTACAAGGAGACGTTGACGCGTCCCTCGGAAGGCGAGATGCGCTACGCCAAGCAGACCGGCGGCCGCGGCCAGTTCGCCGAAGTGAAGATTCGCCTGTTCCCGGGGGAGCCTGGTACGGGCTACGTCTTCGAGAACGAGATCAGAAGCGCCGCCATCCCGAAGGAATTCATCAAGCCGGTGGATGAGGGCATCAAGGAGGCTCTCACGCGCGGCGTGCTCGCCGGCTACCCGATCGACGACGTGAGGATCGAGCTGTACGACGGCAAGCACCACGAGGTCGATTCGTCGGAGATGGCGTTCAAGATCGCCGGTTCCATGGCGTTCCAGGACGCGGCGAAGAAGGCGAAGCCCGTGCTGCTCGAGCCGGTCATGCGCGTAGAGGTGGTCGTCCCGAAAGACTACATGGGCGACGTGATGGGCGACCTTTCGAGCCGGCGCGGCCGGATCCAGTCGCAGGAAGATCGGGGCGGCACGCAGATCATCAACGCGCGCGTACCGCTCTCGGAGATGTTCGGCTACGCCACGGACCTGCGGTCGCGCACGCAGGGGCGCGCCACCTACTCGATGCATTTCGATCGCTACGAGCAGGCGCCGCAGAACGTGAGCGAAGAGGTTGTGGCCCGCATCCAGGGCACTAAGTAACGGAGACGATTCGCGATGGCGAAAGAGAAATTCGATCGTTCGAAGCCCCACGTCAACGTGGGCACCATCGGTCACATCGATCACGGCAAGACGACGCTGACGGCGGCGCTGACCAAGGTCGCGGCCGACAAGGGCTGGGCGAAGTACGTGCCGTACGACGAGGTGGCGAAGGCGTCGGAGTCGCAGGGCCGGCGCGATGACACGAAGATTCTGACGATTGCGTCGAGCCACGTGGAGTATTCGACCGCCAATCGGCACTACGCGCACGTGGACTGCCCGGGCCACGCCGACTACATCAAGAACATGATCACGGGGGCGGCGCAGATGGACGGCGCGATCCTGGTCGTGTCGGCGACCGACGGCCCGATGCCGCAGACGCGGGAGCACGTGCTGCTGGCGCGGCAGGTCAACGTGCCGCACCTGGTGGTGGCGCTGAACAAGGTGGATGCGGTCGACGATCCCGAGCTGCTGGACCTGGTGGAGCTCGAAGTGCGCGATCTGCTCAAGACCTACGGCTTCCCGGAGGACGGTCCGGTGATCCGGGTCAGCGCGCTGAAGGCGCTGCAAGGCGAGAAGGACGGGGTCGACAGCCTGATCAGTCTGATGGAGGCGCTCGACAAGCACGTGCCGCTGCCGGAGCGGGAAATCGACAAGCCGTTCATGATGCCGATCGAGGACGTGTTCTCGATCTCGGGCCGTGGCACGGTGGTGACGGGGCGGATCGAGCGCGGCAAGGTGAAGGTCGGGGAGGAAGTCGAGATCGTGGGCTTCAAGCCGACGGAGAAGAAAGTGGTGACGGGCGTCGAGATGTTCCGGAAGCTCCTCGATGAGGGGGTCGCGGGCGACAACGTCGGGGTGCTGCTGCGCGGGGTGGAGAAGACGGACGTGGAGCGGGGGCAGGTGCTGGCGAAGCCGGGGTCGATCAAGCCGCACACGAAGTTCAAGGGCGAGGTGTACATCCTCTCGAAAGAGGAGGGGGGGCGGCACACGCCGTTCTTCAACGGGTATCGGCCGCAGTTCTACATCCGGACGACGGACGTGACGGGGGTGCTGAAGCTGCCGGACGGGGTGGAGATGGTGATGCCGGGCGACAACACGACGATCACGGGCGAGCTGATCACGCCGGTGGCGATCGAGAAGGGGTCGCGCTTCGCCATCCGTGAAGGCGGCCGCACCGTCGGCGCCGGGACGATCACCGAGATTATCGAGTAACTGACATGGCTATGTTCTCAGACAAGATCCGGATCCGACTCAAGGCGTACGACTCGCGGATTCTCGACCAGTCGACCGGCGAGATCGTGGAGACGGCCAAGCGGACCGGCGCGCGGCTCGCGGGGCCGATCCCGCTGCCGACCTCGATCAACAAGTGGACGGTGCTCCGCTCGCCGCACGTGGACAAGAAGTCGCGCGAGCAGTTCGAGATCCGTACGCACAAGCGGCTCATCGACATCTTCGAGCCGACGCCGCAGACGGTGGACGCGCTGATGAAGCTCGATTTGCCCGCCGGCGTCGACGTCGAGATCAAGGCGTTCGGCAAGGAACACGGTAAATAGGCTCAGGGCTTAAGGCTCAGGCCTTAGGGCCTTGACGGCCTAAGCCGACAAGGCCCTCAGCCTTACGCCCTAAGCCTTAAGCCAAGGATTGAGTGATGGTCACCGGACTGATTGGCAAGAAAGTCGGGATGACGCAGCTCTTCGCCGCCGATGGCACTGTGTCGCCCGCAACGGTGCTGCAGGCCGGTCCGTGCGTCGTCGTCCAGACGAAGTCGGTCGGCCAGGACGGCTACGAAGCCGTGCAGCTCGGCTTCGTCGAGAAGCGACCGACGAAGGAGAACAAGCCGACGACCGGCCACTTCAAGAAGGCCGGCGTGCCGCCGACGCGGGTGCGCCGCGAGGTGAAGGTCAAGGCGGGCAGCGATCCCCTCAAGGCTGGCGACCAGGTCAGCGTCTCGGTGTTCGCCGAGGGCGAGCGCGTGGACGTGATCGGCACGAGCCGCGGCAAGGGGTTCCAGGGCGTCGTCAAGCGGCATCACTTCAAGGGTGGCCGCGCGTCGCACGGCTCGATGTTCCACCGCGCTCCCGGCTCCATTGGCGCCTCGTCGTTCCCGTCGCGCGTGGTCAAGGGCATGCGCATGGGCGGTCACATGGGCAGCGCGCGCGTGACAGTGCGGAACCTGAAGGTGCTCAAGGTCGACGCCGAGAACAACCTGCTGCTCGTCGAAGGCGCGGTGCCCGGCGGGCCGAACAGCTACGTGACGATTCGCAAGGCGGTGGCCGCCAAGCCGATCCGCGTTGCCCAGGTCGAACCGACGAAGAAGCGGGGCAAGAAGTAACCATGACTGTTGACGTCGTCAATCAGCAGAACGAGAAGGTCGGCTCGGTCGATCTGCGCGACGAGCTCTTCGGCGGGCGCATCAAGACAGATCTGATTCACGAGTCCGTGGTGCGCGCCAATGCCGCCGAACGGCGCGGTACGCACGCGACGAAGACGCGCGCCGAGGTCAGCGGCTCGGGCAAGAAGCCGTGGCGGCAGAAGGGCACCGGCCGCGCGCGGGTCGGCGAAATCCGCAATCCGCTCTGGCGGAAGGGCGGCACGGTGTTCGGGCCGCAGCCGCGCAGCTACGACTACCAGCTGCCCCGCAAGGTGGAGAAGGGCGCGCTGCGCGCCGCGCTGGCGGTGAAGCTTCGCGATGGGGCCGTGACCGTCGTCGACGCGCTGACGGTCGGCGACATCAAGACCAAGGCGGCCGTGGAGATGCTGAAGCGCCTCGGCGTCGACGGTGGAAAGAAAGCAAACGGAAAGAAAGCAAGCGGAAAGAAAGCAAGCAAAGTGCTGCTCGTCGACGTGAAGCCCGAGGAGAAGCTGGCGCTCTCGGTGCGGAACATCGAAGGCGTGCGGCTGCTGCCAAGCAACCGCATCAGCGCGCGCGACGTCATGAACACCCGCCGCGTCGTGGTCACCCGCGCGGCGATGGAGAAACTGCAGGAGGCGCTGGGCTAGGTCTTCGGTCTCCGGTCTTCCGTCTTTGGTCTTCGGAGACCAGAGGTCGAAAGACTAGAGACGAAGAACCAGAGACCAGTTACGAGAGACTGAAGACCATGAAGCTCACCGACGTGATCCGGCGCCCCCTCATCACCGAGAAGACGACGGTCATCCGCGAGGACGGCCGGACGCTGGTGTTCCAGGTGGCGCGGGCCGCCAACAAGATCGACATCAAGCGGGCCGTCGAGCAGCTGCTCGGATCGAAAGTGGACAGCGTCAGGACGACGCTGAGCCACGGGAAGATCAAGCGGCAGGGCAAGTTCGTCGGCCGGCGTTCCGACTGGAAGAAGGCGTACGTGAAGCTGCGGGAAGGGGAAAAGCTGCCCGAGTTCCTGCAGGGAGCGTAGAACATCATGCCGATTCGAAAGTACAAGCCGACGTCGGCGGGAGCGCGGTTCCGCACCGTGCAGACGTTCGACGAAGTGACGACCAACGAGCCGCACAAGCCGCTCACGGAAAACCTCCACCGCTCCGGCGGCCGCAACAACCACGGCGAGCTGACGTCGTGGTGGCGCGGCGGCGGCCACAGGCGGCTCTATCGGACCATCGACTTCCGCCGGGACAAGAAGGACATCCCGGGGCGGATCTCGACGATCGAGTACGACCCGAATCGCTCGGCGCGCATCGCCCTGGTCACTTACGCCGACGGCGAGAAGCGCTACATCCTGCAGCCGCTCGGCGTGAAGGTGGGCGACGCGGTGGTGTCGGGCGACGCCGTGGACATCCTGCCCGGCAACGCGATGCCGCTGAAGAGCATCCCGCTCGGCACGCAGATCCACAACGTGGAGCTGCGGCCCGGGAAGGGCGGACAGATCGCGCGCAGCGCGGGCTCGTCGGTGCAGCTGGTGGCACGCGAGAACGAGTACGCGTCGGTGCGGATGCCGTCCGGCGAGATTCGCAAGATCAACGTCGAGTGCATGGCGACGATCGGGCAGGTCGGCAACCTTGACCACGAGAACATCTCGATCGGCAAGGCCGGGCGCAACCGCTGGCTCGGCAAGAAGCCGCACGTGCGCGGCGTGGCGATGAACCCCGTCGATCACCCGCTCGGCGGCGGCGAGGGCAAGACGTCCGGCGGTCGCCACCCGGTGACGCCATGGGGCCAGCCGACGAAGGGCTTCAAGACGCGGCGCCGCAAGGAGACCGATCGGTTCATCGTGCAGCGGAGGACGAAGTAAATGAGCCGTTCACTCAAGAAGGGACCGTTCATCGATACCCACCTCCTCGAGAAGGTCGAGGGGCTGAATCGCGCGAACGAGAAGAAGGTCATCAAGACCTGGTCGCGCCGTTCAACGGTGATCCCGGAAATGGTCGGGCACACGATGGCGGTGCACAACGGGAAGAAGTTCATTCCCGTGTACGTGACGGAGAACATGGTGGGCCACAAGCTCGGTGAGTTTGCGCCGACCCGCATGTTCAAGGGGCACACGACGAAGACCGAGAAGGCGGCTGCCACTGCGGCGGCAGCGGCGCCGCCGGCCGGCGCCTCGGCAGGAAAGGCGTAGACAGCGCATGATCGTGCGATTTGGTGATTGTCATGATTGAAGCCCACGCCACGGCCCGCAACGTCCGAACCTCGGCCCAGAAGGCGGGGCTCGTGCTCGATCTGATTCGCGGCAAGAACGTGAACCAGGCGCTGGCGACGCTGCAGTTCACGAGAAAGACGATCGCGCGCGACATCGCCAAGGTGCTTCGGTCGGCTGTGGCCAACGCCCAGCAGAAGGACGGGTTCAGCGGAGACGTGGAGCGGCTCTTCGTCGCCGAGTGCTACGCGGGGCAGGGGCCGTCGCTGAAGCGCGTGCGCCCGGCGCCGATGGGGCGGGCGTTCCGCGTCGTGAAGCGCTCGGCGCACCTCACGGTGAAGGTCGCGGAGAAGCCGCTGAAGATCGCGCGCGTGGCGGCCGATTCCGCCGACGCCGAGAAGCCGGCGCGCGCGCGGAAGACCGCGACGAAAGCCGCGGGGACGAAGACGGCAACCGCGTCGCGCGGCGCCGGCAGGAAACCGAAGACAGCGAAGACTGCGAAGGCGTAACGACTATGGGTCAGAAGGTTCACCCTTACGGGTTCCGGCTCGGCTTCAACAAGACCTGGCGCTCGCGCTGGTTCTCCGGTCGCGACTACGCGAAGCTCCTCCACGAGGATCTCGCCCTGCGACAGGACCTCAAGAAGCGCTTCTCGCATGCAGGCGTCTCGCGCATCGAGACCGAGCGCGCGGCGAACAACCTGAAGATCGACATCTACACCTCGCGGCCGGGGATCATCATCGGCCGCAAGGGGACCGAGGTCGACAAGCTGAAGCAGGAGATCCAGAAGCGCACGAGCCGGCAGGTGTTCATCAACATCCAGGAGATCCAGAAGCCGGAGCTCGAGGCGCAGCTCATTTCCGAATCGGTGGCCGTGCAGCTCGAGAAGCGCGTCGCGTTCCGCCGCGCGATGCGCAAGGCGGTCGAGTCGGCGCTGCGCTTCGGCGCGCGCGGCATCAAGGTGCGCGTCAGCGGCCGGCTGAACGGCGCCGAGATCGCGCGGTCGGAGTGGTACCTGCACGGACAGCTGCCGCTGCAGACGCTGCGGGCGGACATCGACTACGGCTTCGCGGAAGCAAACACGACCTACGGCCAGATCGGCGTGAAGGTGTGGCTCTACAAGGGCGAGCGCCTCGTGCCGCGCGCAGGCCGGGATGAAGAGTATCGGGATCGGGCTCCGCGCCGGCCCGCACGGACGTAAGAGGAACTGTCATGTTGATGCCAAAGAAGGTCAAGTACCGCAAGCAGCAGCGCGGTCGCATGGCCGGGAAGGCGTGGCGCGGATCGGATGTCTCGTTCGGGGACTACGGCCTGAAGGCGATGGAGCCGGCGTGGATCACCGACCGTCAGATCGAGGCGGCGCGCGTGGCGATGACGCGTTTCATCAAGCGCGGCGGCAAGATCTGGGTGCGGGTGTTCCCCGACAAGCCGATCACGAAGAAGCCGCAGGAAACTCGAATGGGCAAGGGCAAGGGCGCGCCCGAACAATGGGTGTGCGTCGTCCGGCCGGGCAAGATCATGTTCGAGATGGAAGGCGTGACCGAGGTCGAAGCGCGGCGTGCGATGCAGCTCGCCTCCGCGAAGCTGCCGATCAAGACGAAGTTCGCGACGCGGTTCGGCGAGGAGAAGGCGTCATGAAGGCCACGGAGATCCGCGAGCTCGGCGTCGACGAGCTGCGCACGCGCGAGAAGGAACTGGACGACCAGCTGTTCCGCCTGCGCATCCAGAAGTCGATGGGGCAGCTCGAGGCCCCGGCCAAGGTGCGTGACGTTCGCCGCGATCTGGCGCGCATCAAGACGATCCTGCGGGAGAAGGCGAAATGAGCGCGAAATCAGAACTGACCGGCAAGGTGGTCAGCGACAAGATGGAGAAAACGGTCACCGTGGCCGTCGAGCGCAAGGTGAGAAACGAAATGTACGGCAAGCTCCAGCGCCGTACGTCGACCTTCCTCGCGCACAACGAGAAGAACGAGGCGAAGGTTGGCGACATGGTGACGATTGCCGAGTCGCGGCCCCTCAGCCGGCGCAAACGCTGGGTCGTCACGCGCGTCGTCGCGAAAGCGGCAAAGGTCTAGGAGAACGCCATGATCCAGATGCGGTCGATCCTCGACGTCGCCGACAACTCCGGCGCGCGGAAGATCTCGGTGATCAATCCGATCGGCGGATCCACCGGCCGGTATGCCGGCCTCGGCGACATCATCACGGCGTCGGTGAAGGAAGCCACCCCGGACGGCACGGTGAAGAAGGGGCAGGTCGTCAAGGCGGTCATCGTGCGCACCGTGAAGGAGCACCGGCGCCGCGACGGCAGCTACATTCGATTCGATCGTAACGCGGCGGTGCTGATCAACGACCAGAACGAGCCGGTAGGGACGCGCGTCTTCGGTCCGGTCGCTCGCGAGCTGCGTGAACGGCGCTTCATGAAGATCATCTCGCTCGCGCCGGAAGTGCTCTAGGAAGAACCATGTCGAGACTGCAGACTCCAATTCGTCGCAACGACACCGTGGTCGTGACGACAGGGAAGGACGAGGGGAAGCGCGGGCGGGTGCTGAAGGTGCTCCCGGCGAAGAACCGCCTGATCGTCGAGGGCGTGAACATCATCAAGCGCCACACGCGGCCGAATCCGCAGCGCAACATCAAGGGCGGCATCGTGACGCGCGAGGCGTCGCTGCACGCCAGCAACGTCCAGCTCGTGTGCCCAGAGTGCGGAAAGATGACGCGCGTGGGGCGGAAGATCCTGAACGACGGCCGCAAGGTCCGGATCTGCCGCAAGTGCGAGGGAGTGGTGGACAAATGAGCCGCTTGAAGGATCGGTACAGCAAGGAAATCGCGCCGACGCTGAAGAAGGAGTTCGGCTACAAGAACGTGATGGCGATCCCGAAGCTCGAGAAAATCGTCATCAACATGGGGATCGGCGACGCGACGCAGAATGCGAAGCTGGCCGACGTCGGGGCCGACGAGCTCTCGCGCATCACCGGCCAGAAGGCCGTGGTGCGGCGCGCCACCAAGTCGATCGCGCAGTTCAAGCTCCGCCAGGGCATGCCGGTGGGCGCGATGGTCACGCTGCGCGGGGAGCGGATGTACGAGTTCCTCGACCGCCTGATCAGCATCGCGCTGCCGCGCGTCCGCGACTTCCGCGGCGTCTCGCCGAAGGGCTTCGACGGCCGCGGCAACTACACGCTGGGTCTGCGCGACCAGTTGCTGTTCCCCGAGATCGACTACATGAAGGTCGACAAGGCGCGCGGCATGAACGTGTCGGTGGTCACGACGGCAAAGACCGACGAAGAGGCCCGGAAGCTCCTGCAGCTTCTCGGCATGCCTTTCCGCGCCAATTAGGACGAGAGATGGCTACAACAGCAAAGATGGCCAAAGAGGCCAAGACCCCGAAATACAAGATTCGCCTGCGCAATCGGTGCAAGCTGTGCGGCCGGCCGCGCGCCTACATGCGGAAGTTTGCGATGTGCCGCCTCTGCTTCCGGAAGGCGGCGCTCGAGGGCGACGTCACCGGCGTGACGAAGAGTTCCTGGTAGAGAGAAGAGAAGATGACAGATCCCATTTCGGACATGCTGACTCGCATCCGCAACGCCGTGACGGCCAAACACGCGCGCGTGGACCTGCCGGCCAGCAGGCTCAAGGCGGAGATTGCGCGGATCCTCCAGGACGAGGGCTACATCCAGGGTTTCCGGCTCGTCGAGGAGCCAGCCGAGAAGGAAGGCCGTCAGCCACGCCAGCTGATTCGCATCTTCCTGAAGTACGGGCCGCACGGCGAGAAGGTGATCAGCGGCATCGAGCGCATCAGCCGGCCGGGCCGGCGCGTGTACCTCGGCGTCGAGGACGTGCCGACCGTGCTCGGCGGCCTCGGCACCAACATCCTGACGACGTCGCGCGGGGTGATGACCGGTCGCGCGGCGCGCAAGGCCGGCGTGGGCGGCGAAGTCCTGTGCAACGTCTGGTAACCAGTCATGTCACGTATTGGTAAGAAACCGATTCCGATCCCGAAGGGCGTGACCGTGAAGGTGGCGCCGGATGCCGTCGAGGTGCAGGGCCCGAAAGGGAAGCTGCGTCAGCCGATTCCGCCGGGGATCGTGTTCGCGCAGGACGCCGGGTCTGACGGCGGCGCGACCCTCGTCGCGAAGCCGGAACGCGAGGACAAGGAACTGAAGAAGTTCTACGGTCTGGCGCGCAGCCTCGTCGCCAACGCCGTCACCGGCGTGACGCAGGGCTTCAAGAAGGAGCTCGACATCGTCGGCATCGGGTACCGCGCCGAGCTGAAGGGGAAGCAGGTCACCTTTGCGCTCGGCTACTCGCACCCGATCGTGTTCGACATTCCGAACGGCATCGACATCGCCGTGGACAAGCAGACGCACATCACGGTCACCGGCGCCGACCGGCAGCTCGTCGGCCAGGTGGCGGCCAACATCCGGCGGATGCGGAAGCCGGACCCGTACAAGCAGAAGGGCGTGCGCTACACGGGCGAGCAGTTGAAAAAGAAGGTTGGGAAAACCGGAGCGTAACGATGCGGATCAAGACGAAAGACGATCGGCGGCAGCGGATCAAGTACCGGCTTCGGAAGCGGACCACGGGGTCGACCGAACGGCCGCGGCTGACTGTCTTCCGCAGCGTGTCGCACATCTACGTGCAGGTGGTCGACGACACGAGCGGTCAGACGATCGCATCGGCCTCATCCATCGAGCCGGCCGTCAAGGGGTCGTTGAAGAAGAACGCGAAAGGCGGCAACATCGCCGGCGCAACGGTGATCGGGAAGACGATCGCCGAGCGCCTGATCGAGAAGGGCGTCAAGCGCGTGGTGTTCGATCGCAACGGGTTCCTGTATCACGGGCGCGTGAAGGCAGTTGCCGACGCCGCGCGAGAAGCCGGTCTGGAGTTCTAACGTGGCATTAATGAATAGGTACCGCGAGAAGATCGACGCGTCGCAGCTCGAGATCAAAGACACCGTCGTGTCGATCAACCGCGTGACGAAGGTCGTGAAGGGCGGCAAGAACCTGAGCTTCAGCGCGCTCGTCGTGGTCGGCGACGGCCACGGGGTGGTCGGCTTCGGCGTCGGCAAGGCGAAGGAAGTGCCCTCGGCGATCAAGAAGGGGATCGAGGCCGCGAAGAAGAACCTGATCCGCGTGCCGCTGAAGGGCACGACGATTCCGCACCAGGTCATCGGACGTTTCGGGTCGGGAAGCGTGCTGCTGAAGCCGGCGCCCGACGGCACCGGCCTCATCGCGGGCGGCGCCGTGCGGGCCGTCGTCGAATCCGCGGGGATTCAGAACGTGCTGACGAAGTCGCTGGGGTCGGCGAATCCGCACAACGTGGTGCGCGCGACGTTCGCGGGCCTCGCCGGTTTGAAGGATCCCGCGTTCGTCGCGCGGATGCGCGGCAAGGAAGAAGCCGAACTGGTGGGCGCTTAGCGCTTCGCGCAAGGTCAAAGGTCAAAGGTCAAAGGTGCGACGTGGCTAAGGCGAAGAAGGCAAACCCAGCAAAGACCGTGAAGGTGACGCTCTTGCGGAGCCCCATCGGATTCAACAGGACACAAGGCGAGACGGTGACGGGGATGGGCCTGCGCCGGATTCGCCACACCGTGGAGCTGCCGGACACGCCCGAGACGCGCGGCATGATTCACAAGGTTCGACATCTCGTCGAGGTCGCGGAGTAAGCGATGGATCTCAGCAACTTGAAGCCGGCCGACCGCTCGAAGAAGAACAAGAAGCGGGTCGGACGCGGCCATGGAACGGGCCAGGGCGCGCAGGCCGGGCGCGGCCACAAGGGCGCGCAGTCGCGCTCGGGCTACAAGCGGAAGCGCGGCTTCGAAGGCGGGCAGATGCCCTTGCATCGCCGCGTTCCGAAGCGCGGGTTTCACAACCAGTTCCGCATCGAGTACGCGGTCGTGAACCTCGACACGCTGGCGAGCCGCTTCGACGCCGGCACCGTGATCACGCCCGAGCTGCTCCGAGAGCAGGGGCTCATCAAGAGCCGGCAGCGGATCAAGGTGCTCGCGCGCGGCGACATCGCGAAGCAGCTGACGGTGAAGGCGCACAAGTTCAGCGGCAAGGCCGCTGAGAAGATCGCCGCGGCCGGTGGAGCGACCGAACTCCTGGTGTAAGCGATGGAAAACGCGCTGAAAAATCTGTTCGCGATTTCCGACCTGCGCAACCGCGTGCTGTTCACGCTCGCGTTGCTCGGCGTGTATCGCGCGGGCAGCCGCATTCCGACGCCGGGGGTGAATTCCGACGCGCTGCTGATTCTCGCCGAGCAGGCGAAGAACACGATGTTCGGGCTGTACGACATGTTCTCCGGGCAGAACCTGTCGCGCGTCACGATCTTCGCGCTGGGCATCATGCCCTACATCAGCTCGTCGATCATCCTGCAGCTGCTGACGGTCGTCTGGCCGTACCTGGAGCGGCTGTCGAAGGAAGGCGAGCTGGGGCGGCGGAAGATCACGCAGTACACGCGCTATCTGACGCTCGCGCTCGCCGTCATCCAGGCCTTGGGCATCGCCGTCTTTCTCGAGCGCCAGACGCAGATCGCAGGCGGCCTGCCGCTCGTCTACAACCCGGGCTGGGGCTTCCGGCTGATGTGCGTGCTCACGCTCACCACGGGGACGATGTTCATCATGTGGCTCGGCGAGCAGATCACCGAGCGCGGCATCGGCAACGGGATGTCGCTGCTGATCTTCGCCGGCATTGTCGTCGGTCTGCCGGGCGCCGTCCTGCAGACGATCGACCAGATGCAGACGGGCCAGATCAGCCTGCTGAGAATCATCTTCCTGGTTGCGATGATGGTGGCCGTGGTGGGGGCGATCATCTACGTCGAGCGGGCGCACCGGCGGATTACGGTGCAGTACGCGAAGCGCGTGGTCGGCCGGCGCCAGTACGGCGGGTCGAGCACGCACATCCCGCTGAAGGTGAATACCGGCGGCGTCATCCCGGTGATCTTCGCCTCGTCGATCCTGGCGTTCCCGGCGACGGTGGCCGGGATGTTCGAAGCCGGCGGATGGGGACGCGCGATCGTCGATCAGCTGACCTACGGAATGCCGCTCTACAACCTGCTCTACGTGACGGGCATCATCTTCTTCGCGTACTTCTACACCGCCATCATCTTCAACCCGGATGACGTGGCCGAGAACATGCGGAAGTACGGCGGGTTCATTCCGGGGATCCGGCCCGGCAAGCGGACGGCGGAGTACATCGATACCATCCTCTCGCGGGTGACGCTGGTCGGCGCGCTCTATCTGTGCCTCGTCGCGCTGCTGCCGGAGTTCCTGCTGACGGGGTTCAAGGTCGCGCCGATTCCGGTGATCGGAGAGACGCTCGACGCGAACCTGCCTCAGTGGTTCACGCAGGGCATGGGCATCACGTTCTACTTCGGTGGCACGTCGCTGCTGATCGTCGTCGGAGTGGCCATGGATACCGTCAACCAGGTGGAGTCGCAGCTGATCATGCGGCACTACGACGGGTTCATGAAGAAAACGCGGATTCGGGGACGTCGAGGGTAATTCGCCCTGATGGCTTTGAACGTCATCATGATGGGCCCGCCAGGTGCCGGCAAGGGCACTCAGGCGGAGCGGTTCGCGCGGGAGCGTGGGCTGCTGAAGATCTCGACCGGAGAGATTCTGCGGGAGGCTGTTCACTCGGAGACGCCGCTCGGGCTGGAGGCGAAGGCGACGATTGACGCCGGCAGGCTGGTGGACGATGCCACCATGATTGGCATCGTGCGGGAGCGGCTGCTGCAGCCCGATGCCATGCGCGGGTTCGTGCTCGACGGGTTTCCTCGGACCGTTGCGCAGGCCGAGGCTCTCGATACGATCATGTCCGAGCGCAACGGGGGGCCGCTCATCGTCGTCGAGGTGGTCGTGCCGCAGGCGGAGCTGGTGAAGCGCCTCAGCACACGTCGCATCTGCTCGTCCTGCGGGTTCAACGCGGACCCGTTCGACGTCGACGCGGCCCACAGGTGCAAGCGGTGCGGCGGGGAGTTCGTGCAGCGGACGGACGACAGCGAGGCGGTGGTGCTCAAGCGCCTGGGGATCTACGACCGCGACACGAGGCCGCTCGTTGAGTACGACAAGACCCGGCCGACGTTCCGCGTCGTCTACGGTGCGCAATCGCCGGAGAAGGTGGCGAAGGATTTGGACGAGGCGATCGACACGGCGGCCACCACGGCGAGGCCGCGCTGAAGAATGCGGCGGTGAGGAACACGCTGTGATTGTCTGCCGGTCGCAGGCGGAGGTCGAGAGGCTCCGCCGCGTGAATCAGCTGGTGGCCGAGATCCTCGCGGAGCTCCGGGCGATGGTGCGTCCGGGCGTGACCACGCAGCAGATCGACGAGCTGGCGGAGCGGCGCGTGCGCGAGGCCGGCGCGGTGCCGGCGTTCAAGGGGTATCACGGCTACCCCGCGACGGTGTGCGCGTCGGTGAACGAGCAGGTGGTCCACGGGATTCCGTCGAAGCGGCCCCTCGCGGAAGGCGACGTGCTCTCGATCGATATGGGCGCGCAGCTCGAGGGCTTTTTCGGCGACTGCGCCGTGACGGTGCCGGTCGGCCGCGTCTCGCCGGAGGCGGCGTCGCTGCTGAAGGTGACCGAGGAAGCGCTGTTCCGCGGCATCGAGGCGGTCAAGCCGGGCGCGCGCGTGTCGGACATCGGCGCCGCCGTGCAGCGCCACGTCGAAGGACACGGCTTCTCGGTGGTGCGCGAGTTCGTCGGGCACGGGATCGGTACGGCGCTGCACGAGGAGCCGCAGATTGCGAACTACGGCCCCGGTGGCCGTGGGCCGAGGCTCGCCGAAGGGATGGTGCTCGCGATCGAGCCGATGGTGAATCTCGGGAAGGCGGCGGTGAAAGTGCTCGGCGACGGGTGGACGGCGGTCACCCGCGACGGCAGCTTGTCGGCGCATTTCGAGCACACGGTCGTCGTCACGGCCGGCGGCTGCGAGATTCTGACGCTGCTCGGCCGCGAGTCGAAGGAGCTGCTGGCGCACTCGTAGAATTTTTGATTTTTGATTTTTGATTTTTGATTTGGGTTCTGGCCGGTAAAGGATGGACGATTCAAAAATCAAAGATCACAAATCAAAAATGCTTGAGGGCGTCGTGCGCGAGCAGTTGCCGAGCGGGCTCTATCGAGTGGAGATCGAGGGGCCGCACCGGATTACGGCGCACATCGGCGGTGGGCTCGAGAAGAACTTCGTCAGGTTGCTCGTCGGCGACCGCGTCGTGGTGGAGTTGACCCCGCGCGATCCGGCGCGCGGCCGGGTCGTCAGGAAGCTGTAGGCGGACTTATGAAGGTACGGGCGTCGGTCAAGAAGATTTGCGACAAGTGCAAGATCGTGCGCAGGCGCGGCGTCGTGCGCGTGATCTGCACGAATGCGAAGCACAAGCAGAGGCAGGGGTAGGAGATGGCGCGTATTGCTGGTGTGGATCTCCCGCGGACGAAGCGGATTGAGATCGGGCTCACGTACATCTACGGGATCGGCCGGAAGCGGTCGAATGATGTGTTGTCGGCGGCGGGCGTGAGCCCGGACATCCGCATCAAGGACCTCTCGGAGGATGACGTCCGGAAGATCAGCCGCGTGCTCGAGGAGCAGGGCGGCGTCGAGGGCGACCTCCGCAAGGAGGTCTCGATGAACATCAAGCGGCTGATGGAGATCGGCTGCTACCGCGGGCTGCGCCACCGGCGCAACCTGCCGGTGCGCGGCCAGCGGACGCGCACGAACGCCCGGACGCGGAAAGGTCCGCGCAAGGGCGCAATCGCCAAGAAGAAGACGGTTTAACGATGGCTAAGACAGAAGCAGCAGCCGGAGCCCCGGAAAAGGGCGAAAAGGGCAAAGGCGAAGGCGGAAAGAAGGCGCCCCGCAAGACGTTCAAGAAGCGCGGCGAGAAGCGCGTGGTGCACCACGGCTACGTGCACATCCACGCCTCGTTCAACAACACGCACATCACGATCACCGACACTGAGGGGAACGTGATTGCGTGGTCGAGCGCGGGCGGCATCGGCTTCAAGGGCTCGCGCAAGGGCACCCCGTTCGCGGCCACGCAGGCCGCCATCAGCGCCGGCAACGGCGCGAAGACCTACGGCGTGCGCTCGGTCGACGTGCGGGTCAAGGGTCCGGGGTCCGGACGGGAGTCGGCGATCCGCGCGCTGCAGACGATCGGCATCGAGGTGAAGTCGATCCGCGACGTGACGCCGATCCCCCACAACGGCTGCCGTCCAACGAAGCGTCGTCGCGTCTAGGAATTTGTGATCTTTGATTTTTGATTTGTGATTTCAAATCAAAAATCAAAAATCAAGAATGACAATTACAAGGATCTATTGATGGCTCGATACATCGGACCTGTCTGCCGCCTGTGCCGCCGCGAGGGAATGAAGCTGTTCCTCAAGGGCGAGCGCTGCTATACCGAAAAGTGCGCGATCGAGAAGCGCAATTTCGCGCCGGGGCAGCACGGCAAGACGCGCAAGTCGAAGCTGGCCGGCTACGGCGTGCAGCTCCGTGAGAAGCAGAAGGTGAAGCGCATCTACGGCGTGCTCGAGGACCAGTTCCGCCGCTACTTCGAGCAGGCGGAGCGGACGCGCGGGATCACCGGCGAGACGCTGCTCCAGCTGCTCGAACGCCGCCTCGACAACGTCGTCTACCGCATCGGCTACGGGACGTCGCGCCCGCAGGCCCGCCAGCTCGTGCGCCACGGCCACTTCACCGTGAACGGCCGGAAGGTGGACATCCCGTCGTACTCCGTGAAGCCCGGCGACGTCGTGTCGGTGCGGGAATCGAGCCGCAAGAACGCGTCGATCTTGCACGCGATCGAGGAGGTCAAGGGACGCGGCGTGCCCGAGTGGCTCCAGGCGAATGCCGAAGCCATGGAGGCGAAGATCAGTTCGATCCCGACGCGCGAGCAGATCAATCTGCCCGTGCAGGAACAGCTGATCGTCGAGTTGTATTCGAAATAGGCGGTAGGCCGTAGGCGGTAGGCCATAGGGCGGTAGGCGGTCGGCGGTAGGGGTTGCTGCTTTGTCCCTACCCCCTCCCCCTACCCCCTACCCCCTACCGCCAACGGCCTACAGCCTGATTGCACCCGCCGGCCCGCAGCTTTACAGACCTGCAGCGGGAGGCCGGCGGACGTGACCCGCAGGTCTGGAGGCCGGGGCTGCCGGCCCGTTAGCGAAAGGAATCATCGATGCTCTGGAAAGGCTTTCAACGTCCCAAGCGGCTCGAGTTCGAGCGCGACACGCTCACCGATCGGTTCGGCCGGTTCTATGCGCAGCCGTTCGAGCGCGGGTTCGGCACCACGATCGGCAACGCGCTGCGGCGCGTGCTGCTCTCCTCGATCGAGGGGGCGGCCATCACCGCGGTGAAGATCGACGGCGTGCTGCACGAGTTCTCGCCCATCCCGGGCGTGGTCGAGGATGCCACCGACATCATCCTGAACCTGAAGCAGATTCCGCTCAAGCTCCACGTCGACTACACCAAGACGCTCTATCTCCGCGTCGAGAAGCCCGGCGTCGTCAGAGCGAAGGACATCGAGGGGGACGCCGATCTCGAAATCCTCGAGCCGGAAGCGCACATCGCCACGGTGTCGGAGGGCGGCAAGCTCCATATGGAGCTGCGGATGAAGCGGGGACGCGGGTACGTCTCGGCCGACAAGAACTTCGACGAGGATCTCGGCATCGGCTGGATTCCGATCGATTCGGTGCACTCGCCGGTGAAGAAGGTGAACTACCTCGTCGAGGCGGCGCGTCTCGGACAGACGACCGACTACGACAAGCTGACGATCGACGTCTGGACGAACGGCTCGGTGACCCCGCGCGATGCGGTGTCGCTTGCGGCCAAGCTGGTGCGCGATCACCTGAACATCTTCATCAACCTCGAGGACGCGGCGGATCAGGCGGCCGAAGCGGCGGCCGACGCGCCCCGCGCCGGCGCGCTGAACGAGAACCTCGATAAGAGCGTCGAGGAGCTGGAGCTCTCCGTACGCTCGTACAACTGTCTGAAGAACGCGAACATCAGGACGATCCGCGAGCTCGTGCAGAAGACCGAGGCCGAGATGCTCAAGACGAAGAACTTCGGCCGCAAGTCGCTCAACGAGATCAAGGAGATCCTCCACAGCATGGGGCTGAGCCTCGGCATGCGGCTCGATCAGCCGGCCGGAGCGCATCAGGAATAAGGCAATGCGTCACAACGTAGGACATAGGAAACTCGGCCGCGTGACGGAGCATCGGATTGCGATGCTCCGCAACCAGGCAGCGGCGCTCATCCGGCACGAGCGCATCGAGACCACCATTCCGAAGGCGAAGGAGCTGCGACCGTTCGTCGAGCGGCTGATCACGATCGCCAAGCGCGGGGTGGCGTCGGGCGACGCCAACGGCAAGGCGCTGCACGCGCGGCGTCTCGTAGCCGTGGAGATCCCGGACAAGACGGTCGTGTCGAAGCTGTTCGACGAGGTTGCGCCGCGGTTCGCCGAGCGGCCGGGCGGGTATACGCGAATCCTGCGCATCGGTTTCCGCCGCGGTGACTCCGCGGAGGTTGCGCAGGTCGAGCTCGTCGGCAGCGAGTACAACCCGAAGGCGCACGAAGCCGAGGGCGAGCAGAAAGAGGCCGCGAAGAAGACGAAGGGCGTCGGCGACCGCCTCAAGCAGGCGGCCCAGCGCATCCGCGGCAAGAAGGACGAGGGCGGGCACAAGGCGCAAGCCAAGGGGCAGACTGCCGGACGCGCGCAGAAGTCGACGACGCCGCGGAAAGCGGGCGGTTCGTAGGCCGTCGGTTCGTGTTTACTGCCTTTCTCGTTTAGGTTCGGGCCGGCGTTGCCGGCCCGTTCTTCGTACGGTGTTAAAATCCGCGCCAATCGGAGGTTCTGGATGAAACGAAGCTTGACGGTCTCCGTTGTCACGATCGCTGCGCTTGCCGCAACCGGCGTCGCGCAGGAGCCGCGCGGCCCCGTCGTCGGCCGATCTATCGTCGCGACCACGTTCGGGATCGTTGCTTCAAGTCAGCCGCTCGCCGCGCGCGCCGGCGTGCAGATCCTCGAGCGCGGCGGCAACGCGATCGATGCGGCCATCGCGGCGAACGCGGCCATCGGCTTGATGGAGCCGACCGGCAATGGCATCGGCGGCGATCTCTTCATCATCTACTACGAGGCGAAGACGAAGACCGTCTACGGGCTCAACTCGAGCGGCTGGGCGCCGAGCGGCCTGACGCCCGAACTGCTGGCCTCGAAGGGCATCAAGGAGATGCCGCAGCGCGGCATCCATTCAGTGACCGTGCCGGGCGTCGTCGCCGGCTGGGATGCAGCGCGGATGCGATTCGGCACGAAGCCTTTCTCGGAGCTGCTCGCCCCGGCGATTTACTACGCCGAGAACGGATTCCCCGTCGCGGAGGTCGTCGCGCGCGCCTGGAGCGGATCCGTCAAGATGCATTCCGCGCACCCGAACTCGAAGAAGACGTTCCTGGTCGACGGCACACGGTCGCCGCGGGCGGGCGAGGTGTTCCGCAATCCCGATCTCGCCGGGTCACTGCGCTTGGTCGCGCAGCATGGTCGCGACGGCTACTACAAAGGAAAGACAGCCGAGGCAATCGTGGAGATCTCGCGCGAACGGGGAGGCACGATGACCGCGGCGGACCTCGCGGAGTTCCAGCCCGAGTGGGTCGACACGATCAAGACGACCTACCGGGGTTGGACCGTACATCAGATCGGCCCGAACACTCAGGGGATTGCGGCGCTGATGATGCTCAACCTGATGGAGCAGCACCCGCTCGGCAAGTACGGCTTCCACAGCACCAACGCGATGCACGTGATGATCGAGGCGAAGAAGCTCGCCTACGCCGACATGCTGCGCTACGTCGGCGATCCGAAGTTTTCACAGATTCCCGTCGACGCGCTCCTGAGCAAGCCCAGGGCCGAAGGCCGCGCGAAGCTGATCGACCTGCAGAAGGCTGCGTGCAAGGTCGAGCCCGCGAAGCTGGAAGGGATCACCGACGCCCAGGGCAGCGACACGATCTACATGTCCGTGATCGACAAGGACGGCAACATCGTCTCGCTGATTCAGAGCAACTACAGCGGGTTTGGTTCGGGGCTCGTGCCGCCCGGCGCCGGCTTCATGCTGCACAACCGCGGAGGCCTGTTCACGCTGGAGAAGGGGCAGCCGAACACGCTCGCGCCGCGGAAGCGGCCGCTGCACACGATCATCCCGGCGTTCATGGAAAAGGACGAACAGCGGATCGGGTTCGGCATCATGGGCGGCTGGAACCAGGCGCAGGCCCATGCGCAGTTCGTGTCCAACATCGCCGATCACGACTTGACGATTCAGCAGGCGCTCGAGGCCGGGCGCTTCACGAAGTCGACGTTCGACGGATGCGACGTCGAGATCGAAGCGCTCGTCCCCGAGGACGTGCGCGCGCAGCTGAAAGCGCGCGGGCATGCGATCGAGGTCGTCCGGCCACGGACCGGCACGTTCGGCTACGGCCAGGCGGTGATGAGCGGCCCCGGCGGCGTGCACTTCGGCGCGTCCGAGCCGCGGCACGATGGCATGGCTCTTCCCGAAGCGCCTCCGGTGTTCAAGCAGTAGCGCTACGACGCGGGCTTGGTGCGGATCTCGTTCTTGTAGACGACTCCGCCCTTCATCACGAAGACGACCCGTCTCACCGCGGTGATGTCGGTGAGCGGGTCGCCGTCGACGGCGATGATGTCGGCCTCGAGGCCCGGCGCGATGGCGCCGATCCGATCCTGCAGCCGCAGCGCCTCCGCCGCGCGCGACGTGGCCGACACGATCGCATCCATGGGCGGCTGCTTCGCGTCGCGCACGCGATAGATGAACTCCTCGGCGTTGCGCCCGTGCGCGCCCGCCACGGCGTCGGTGCCGAACACCACTTTGAGCCCCGGCACGCGCACCGCCTTGGTGATCATCGCGGTCTTGATCGGGATGTTCTTCTGCATGAAGACGAACCCTTCCTCGGTGTAGTTGCCGATTCCGAGGAAGCGCGCCTTGTTCTCGAGGTAGTTGTAGGTCACGAGGAATTGCGGCTCGAGGAACATGCCGCGGTCGACCATTCTCTTCAGAATCTCATCGGTCGAGCCGGTCCCGTGAGTGACCGCATCGCATCCGGCGCGGATCGCGGCATCGATGCTGTCGGTGCTGTGCGCGTGGATCACCGTGCGCATGCCGAGGCGCTTCGCCTCATCGCAGCCCGCCTGCAGCTGCGCGTCATCGAGCGTGCGGCCGCCGCCTTCACGGCTGCTCCGCGACGCGAAGATTTTGATCAGATCCGCGCCGCCTTCCTGTCGCTTGCGCACCGCGGCGCGGATCTCATCCGGCGTTCCTCCCGTGATCCATTCGAGCGAGGTGACGATTCGGGGGCCGGGCAGCTTCCCGCGCGCGATGGCGTCGCGCAGGTCCTTGTCGCCGGCCGCGCCGATGCTTTGCACGGTGGTGAAACCGCCGATCAGCGTGAGCCAGGCGTTCTCCGCGGCAAAGAGCATCGCCTCGACGGGCGTCTCGCCGGGTGTGGAGGCGCGGCCGTCGCGCCCGAAGTGATTCATGATGTGCACGTGGGTGTCGATCCAGCCGGGCATCACCGTCACCCCGCGCAGGTCGTACGTCGTCGTGCCCAGACTTGCATCGACGCTTCGGATCCGGCCGTTGTGCACCACCACGCGGACGTTTTTCAGCACCTTGCCGCGGCCGTCGAGGAGGGTATCGGCGCGCAGGGCGACGGGGGCAGTCTGGGCGAAGGGTTGCCCGACGGCGAGCGTCCACACCGCCGCGAGTGTCAGCAGGAGTCGAATCATGCCGGTAGTGTAGGGCGCGGCCGGTATCGGCCGCCAACCTTTTCGCCCGCGCTACACCGCCGACGCGACAGAGGTTCGGTGTTTGTCGAGGCTTTCGAAGATGGCCGTCGCCATTCGGTCGAGCGGCACGACCTGCGAGGCGCCGCCGCGCGCGATCGCTTCCCGCGGCATGCCGAAGACGGTGCAGGTGCGCGCGTCCTCGGCGATGGTCGGCTGACCGGACTGACGGAGCGCGACCATGCCTTCCGCGCCGTCCTCGCCCATGCCTGTGAGCAGCACGCCGACGACCGTGATCCCGCGAAGGTCGGCAAGCGATCGGAACAGGATGTCGACCGACGGCCGCTGGTGATTCACGCGGCGGCTGCGGCTCAGCCTCGTTCTGAGCGCGATGCCGGCCCGCTCGACGAGGAGATGATGATCGCCGGCCGCGACGTACGCGGTTCCGGACTTGAGCTCCTGCCGATCGGACGCCTCGACGACGTGCAGCGGGCACACGTTGTCGAGATGCTTGGCAAACAGCGACATGAACGGCGCCGGCATGTGCTGCACGATGAGCACCGGCGGTGCGCTCTTCGGGAGCCGGAGGAGCAGATCCTCGAGCGCCCGGGGGCCGCCCGTCGACGCGCCGATCGCGATGATGCCGGTCGGACGATGGCCGTTGGCCGCCGCGAGCGCCGTCGCGCTGTCGAGGCGTTCGGCCTGCGACGCGGTGAGGCGGACCGGGCACGTGCGCAGCTCGCGGATGCTGCGCTTGAGCCGCTCGGCCACTTCCGACACTTCGGTCGCGCCACGCGGCTTCGTGATGACGTCGATCGCGCCGGCACGAAGCGCCTCGATGCTGGCCGCCGATCCGGCCGTGGTGTGCGAGCTCACCACGATCACGGGCAGTGGGTCCTGCTTCATCAGCAGCCGCAGGAAGGCAAGGCCGTCCATCTGCGGCAGCTCGAGGTCGAGCGTGATCACATCCGGCCGGTGCCGGTCGATGAGCTGCATCGCGGAGAAGGCGTCGGCCGCCTCGGCCACGACGTCGATGTCCGGCTCCCCCCGCAGCGATCGAGACAGGATGCTGCGAGCGGTCGCCGAATCGTCGACCACGAGGACGCGACTGCGCCGTTTGTCCGCCACGTCAGTCCGAGAGATGGCGGAGGCGCACCCGCACGGGGGCTTCGTTCACGCAGACGCGGTGCCCGCGCTCGTCGGCGGCGCTCGTTTCCGAGAGGGGCGTCCACCCCGGCGCCATCCGCGTCACGGCCGGTGGACGGAGTCCGAACGCCTGCTTGTCGCTGAAGCCCGTGAGCCACGCGCCGCACACCATGTTCGTGAACTCGCCGATGCCGTCGAAGATCTGATGCTCCGGCATCGGCGCCTCCGGGGCCTCGCCGAGCAGCGATCCCACGAGCGAGCGCGCGAGACGCTCGGGCAGAATCACCTCGATCGCGCCGCCGAACGGCCCCGTGAACGCGACCGAAGCCTTCAGCCACTCGGACGGCTTCGGCCGGCCGCCGGCCTTTCCGTCCGCGTGGAGCGGGGAAATCTCCCCGACGAGCTCCGTGAAGCGTTCGGGCGAGCATGCCTCGACGTAGGCGAAGAACGACTGTTCGCACACGTCGAAGAGCGCCTGGCGCAGCAGCGCGCTCGCGTCAGCAGGCGCCTGCGCCAGCGATCTGTGAGAGGACATCGCGTACGACCTCCGGACGGAACGGCTTCTCGATATAGAGGGTGGCGTTGAGCTCGCGCGCCTCTTCCCGTCGCAGCCGTGATCCGTCAGTTGAAATGACGATTCTGAGCGTGTCGTTCCAGCCTGGCCGCTGCGCCATCTCGCGCAGCAGCTCGACCCCCGTCATCACCGGCATGTTGATGTCGGTGAACACGGCCTGGACGCTGTTCGCTTCGAGGATCTTCAGCGCCTCCTGGCCGTTGGCCGCCTCGTAGATCGTGCCGACGGCGACATCCGTCAGCCCGATGACCCGGCGGATGACCGCTCGCATGGTCGCCGAATCGTCGACGATGAGTATGTCGAGCGGTTTGTTCTGCGTCGCCGTCGCCTGATCTGACATGTGTCTCCTCGTATCTCTAGAGTTCCGTAATCACCCGGCCGTCCGTCTTCACCGTCACGCGCCCGTCAGCCGCGCCCATGGTGAGCGTGCGCGGGACCGTTCCGCCGATGTCCTCGCCCTCGACGAGGACGCCATTGCGCCAGAGAATGCCGCGCGCCGCGATCACGTTGCGCCGGCCCACGTTGAACACCCCTTCCGTGCCGGCCGCCTTGTGGCCGCCGATTTCGGCGCCGCCCACGAGGCGGATCTGGCAGCGCGGCTTGTGGGCGCCGAGCGCGTAGGCCGCGTGGAACAGCTGCGCGATGCCGGTGTCGGCGAAGACCGCCGGCTCGCGCTGCGCGCGGGCCTGGTTCAGCGACGAGTCCGGCAGCAGGAAGTGGAGCAGGCCCGCGACGCGCGCCTGCGGCTCCCACAGGCACACCGCCACGCAGCTCCCCAGGGCCACCGTGGTGAGCGTTTCCTCGGGGCTGTTCGAGACGGCGAACTCGCCGATCCCGACGCGGAGAAGCCGACCGGCGCTCGCTGCGGAGGTGATGTTCACGCGGCACTCCGGTAATAGACGCCCGGCGCGCACCGATCGAGCCCATGGTCCACTTCGCTCAGGCTCTCGGAATGCGAGACGAACAGGAACCCGTTGGGCGCGAGGTGCCGCTCCAGCATCGTGACGGCCCGCTGCCGCGCTTCGCGATCGAAGTAGATCATGACGTTGCGACAGAAAATGAAGTCGAACGTGCGGCCGAGGATCTGAATGTCCATCAGGTTGAGCCGCTTGAATTCGATCAGGCTCCGGACCATCGTCTTGACCCGGACGAGTCCCGCCTGCTCGCCGAGGCCGCGCTCGAAGTGCCGCCGCAGCGTGAGCTTGGGGACGTCGGCGACGCGATCCCGTGCGTACGTCCCGGTGCGGGCCGCCGCGAGGGCGCGCGTCGACAGGTCCGACGCGAGGAGCCGGATTCGGTTGTGCTGTCCCATCGGCACGCGATCGAGCAGCGTGATTGCCATGGAGTAGGGCTCTTCGCCGGTGGCGCAGGCCGCGCTCCAGCCGGTGATCGGCCGCGAGCCGCTCTGCGCGATGAGCGGCTGGAGCACCTGCTCCGCCAGCACCGTGAAGTGCGCCGGCTCCCTGAAGAAGCTCGTGTGGTTCGTCGTGAGCGCGTCGAGCAGCGCCGTGAGCTCCGTTCCGGTGCGGTCCTGCTCGACGTGGCGGAGGTAGTCGGCGAACCTCGTGTACCCGCCGGTCCGCAGCCGCTTCTGCAGCCGCGCGACGACCATCGCCTCCTTGACGTCCGGGCGCAGCGCGATGCCGCTCCTGGAGTACACGAGACTCGCGATCTTCCGCATATCGGTCGCCGTCGGACGGGGGCTCGCGTCCCGCATCGTGTGCATCAGCTCCGCGGCCGTCGACCGGCGCTCGGGCCGGCGAGGGCATCGTCGGGCGGCGCCGCCGATCCCGCTGCGGTGATCTCGGCCTCGTCCGACCCGAACAGCCGATCGAGGTTGACGATGATCTTCACCGTGCCTTTCACCTTGGCGAGCGCTTCCACGCATCCCGAGCCGTCCTGCTCGGTGAGATCCGGCGCCGCTTCGATTTCTTCCGCCGCGATGCTCACCACGTCGGACACCGAGTCCACCACGACGCCGATGAGCGCCACCGTGGACCGGAGCGCCATCTCGACCACGATGATGCACGTGCGATCGGTGTAATCGGCCTGCGTGAGATTGAACTTGAGCCTCAGATCGACCACCGGAATCACCTTGCCGCGCAGGTTGATCACACCCTTGACGTAGGGCGCGACCTGCGGGACGCTGGTGATCTCCATCGCCTTGATGATCTCGCGCACCTTCTGCACGGGGACGCCGTACTCGCTCGTGCCGAGCACGAACGTCAGGTACTTCCGGGCGGCACCTTGGCCGTCTCGAACCGCCGACGTGGCTGGCATCGTGGCAACTGCGCTCATCGTTCCTCCGTCTGATCGGGTCTCACGCCGCGCACACGGGCATCCGCCGCGCCTCCCGGAGGCGCATCAGCCCACCGGCGTCCAGGATGAGACCAATGCGGCCGTCGGCGAGAATCGCGCCGCCGGCGACCCCCTTCACGTGCGCGAATGCCTCGCCAAGCGACTTGACCACTACTTCCTGCTTTCCGAGCAGCCGGTCCACTTGCAGCGCCCGGCGCTGACCGTCGTCCTCGATCACCACGATCGCGCCCTCGGTCGGGTCCGTGAGGGCGCCGGACACGTTGAACACATTGGCGAGCGAGACGACCGGCAGCAGCTCCTCGCGGATCTGCACGATCCACCCGCTGTCCGGCACGAAGTGGAGCCGCTCGCGCGACGGGCGGAAGGCTTCCGAGACCGCGAAGGTCGGCAGCACGAATCGCTCGCCCCCGACGCTCAGCAGCAGCCCTTCGAGCGTCGCGAGCGTGAGCGGCAGCTTGATCAGGAACGTCGTGCCGACGCCCGCCTGGCTCCGGATGTCGATGCGTCCGCGCAGCGTCTCGACGTTGCGGCGCACGACGTCCATTCCAATCCCGCGCCCCGATACTTCCGTGATCTCGGCGGCTGTCGAGAAGCCAGGCTGGAAGATCATCGCGTGGGTTTCCGCGTCGGAGAGCTTCACGCCCGGCTCCACGAGACCCATGACGACGGCCTTCGCGTACAGTTTTTCCGTGTTGAGACCGCGGCCGTCGTCGGACACGGAGATCACGACGCTGCCGCCCTCATAGTAGGCGCTCAGCTCGAGTCTGCCCTGCGCCGGCTTCCCGGAGCGCTGCCGCGCCTCCGCATCCTCGAGCCCGTGATCCATGCTGTTGCGCAGCATGTGCATCAGCGGATCGGCGATCTCCTCGACCACCTTGCGATCCAGCTCGGTTTCCTCGCCGTTGATGACCAGCTCCACCGGCTTGTTCGCCTTGTGGCTCAGATCGCGGACGACGCGCCGCATGCGCTGGAACGTCTGCTTGATCGGCACGAGCCGCATGCCGATGGCGCCGCGCTGCAGCTCCGCTGTGATGCGGTGCAGCTGCGCGAGGTTCCGGTTCAGGCGCTCGTCCGCGCGGGTCAGATGCGGATCCTGGTGGATCATCGACTGGACGATCGCCAGCTCGCCGACGAGATCGACGAGGGTATCGAGCTTGCGCGTGTCCACCTTGATCGTGGCGAGCTGGATCCCGACGATCGCCGCGGTTTCGGCATCGTGCATCGGCTGAGCGGCGATCGCGTCCGGGGAGATCGGCGCCGCATCGAGCTGCGCGCGGACCGCGGCGATCAGCGTCTTGCGTGCGCTGGAGAAATCGCCGCCCGGTTGTCCCCCGGCCCGCGCGTCCACGTCGCGGATCATCGCCGACAGCAGGTCGACCGCGGCGAAGATGAGCTCGGCCTCCGTCGATCCGACGCGCCGTTCGCCATTGCGCACGCGGTCCAGCAGATCCTCGACGGCGTGCGCCAGCTCCTCCACGTCGTCGATGCCGAGCGCGGCGGCGTTCCCCTTGATCGTGTGGAACGGCCGGAACACCGCGTTGATCGCTTCGGGATCGTCGGGCGAGACCTCGAGCGCCAGGACGCTCGATTCGATGGTCCCGAGATGGTCGAGTGCTTCCGCGACGAACAGCGCGAGCAGCTCTGCGTCGATCGGCAGCGGCGGCAACTCTGACATCAGAAGTCCTTCACCCTGTCAGATCGATCAGAAGCTTCCGAACGTTCCGCTTTCGGCGAGCGCGCCTTCGGGCGCCTTCGAACGGCCCGTCAGCGGCAGCAGAGAGCGGCCACGTCCATTGCCTCGAGCCGGTGACGCGGCCTCGCCGTGCTTCCGGTGGCCGTTGGCTCCGCCGACCATCGTCTCGAGCCGTCCAACCAGCTGCATCGTGACGTCAGCCTGCGTGTTGAGCTGTTCGCAGGCGGCGGCGCTTTCCTCCGCGGTCGCGGCCGTCGTCTGCGTCACGCGCTCCATCTGGCGGATCGCCTGTGTGACCTGCTCGATCCCGAGCGCCTGCTGCTTGCTCGCGCCGCTCACCTCGTCGACGAGCGCCTTGACCTCGGTCACGCTCGCCGTGATCGCGCCGAATCCGCTGGCCACCTGCTCGACCTTCTGGCTGCCCTCGCTCGAGCTGGAGATCGCCGCCTCGATCAGGCCCGCCGTGTCCTTGGCCGCCTGAGCGGACCGCTGCGCGAGGCTGCGAACCTCGTCGGCGACGACCGCGAAGCCCATTCCGGCTTCTCCGGCACGGGCCGCTTCGACCGCCGCATTGAGCGCGAGGATGTTCGTCTGGAACGCGATTTCGTCGATCGTCTTGATGATCTTCGACACGCGGTTGCTGGAGTCCTTGATGCTGGTCATCGAGCTGACCATGTCCTCGAGCGCCCGGTTCGCGTTGCCGACGACCTTGGCGGCCTCCGCCATGAGCGCCGCCGCCTGGTGGGAGTTCTCGGCGTTGCGCCGCGTCATGCCCGCCATTTCCTCCATCGAGGCCGACGTCTCCTCGAGCGATGCGGCCTGTTGCGCCGCGCCCTGCGACATCGACTGCGCCGACACCGACATCTGCGACGACGCATCGACGACGAGCTGCGCGCCGTCGCGAAGCTCGAAGCTCACCCCGCGCAGGCTCGAGTTGACGTGGCGTACGAGCCACACCACGCCGACGCAGAAGACAGCGGCGACGGTCACGACGATGGCGATGAGCCACTGCGAGCTGGAGTACGACTGCGCCGATGCGAAGCTCGCGGCGGTCATGGCATCGTGATGCCGCTTCACCATGCCGCGCGCGTTTTCTTCGGCCGATCGCACAACTGGGTTCGCCCGCTCGTTGATCAGCTGTTGCGCCTCGGCGAACCGCCCGCCGTCGCTGAGCGCCACGACCTGGCTGTGGACGGTCTTCCACTCGTTGAGCAGGTCGCGAAGCTTCGTGGCCACGGCACGGTCCGCATCCGTCTCCACGAGTGTTGTCAGCTCATCGACCTGCCGCTGCGCGGATTCGTACTCCGAGGCCACGGCGGCTTTCGAGCTGTCGTACAGCGCCCGGTCGTTGTCGAGACCCGCCCAGAGCAGCGTCTTCTCGCGGCTCTCGATCTTGAAGAGCGAGGTCTGCACCGACATCGCGTGTTCGAGTCCGGCGGCGCGGCGGGTGACGATGTCGACGTCCCCCTTGATTCGAGAGGCGCCCCAGATCGCGACGCCTCCCGCGAGCACCGTGAGCCCCAGTAGGGCACCACAGCCCATGTAAAGCCGCCGCCCGATCGTCCAGTGGTCGACCACCATCTGCCTTCTCCCTTAGAACGTGCCGGAACGCATGTTCCGGACTGCACTACCAGGATTCCCTACCATTGATTCACCAGGCGCGGCGCCGCGGGCGCCACGGGAACCGCTTCCCGCGGTGCCTCTGTCGCGCCGGCCGTCGCGGCGACGGTCGCGCTCTCGGCAACCATGGGCTCGAGTCCCGCGGGCTGATCCAGCGCGAGCGCCGTTTGGTACGTCATGGTCCCGTCGCGATGAATCGCGCACACCTGACAGCGAACCACGCGTCCCGCCAGGCGCTTCGGTTCGCGTCCCGTCAGCGTGATCAGCACCTTGGCGCCCGTCGAGAGCCGTGTCTTGCTCTCGACGAGCAGCCCTGTTTCGGACACATTGAGGAGCTCGGCCGCGCCGCCGGGCGACAGCTTCACCTCTTTGTTGAACCCCGCCTCGCTTGCGTCCAGGCGCGGTGCACGGTGGCCCTCGGATGGCGCTTCAGCCGCCGCGGCATCGGCTCCGAACAAGCGGATCAGCTCCACGCGGCCTCCAGGGGTGGCGCCGGTGGCTGATCATCCTGACGCGCGGAACCGGGCGTAGGCGCTTCAACCCGGGGCAGCGCGCGCTGACTGGCGACGGGCGGCGCCGCGAGTCGTGTGCTCTGTGTCGACGCCCATGTGGACAGCCGCTGAAGCGCCGATTGGGCGTCGGTCAGCATTTGTCGCATGCGATCGCACTCCGCGACGCGCGCAACGGCGCGCCGCTCGTTGGCGTCGGATTCCTGCAGCGCGCGAACGAGCTCCTTGCGCTGCTGCCGGCGGAGCTCGATGTGCTGCTCGATTTCCGCCTGCAGGGCCCGCACCATCGCGTCGCGGTCGTCGCGCTCGGATTCGAGGCGGTGGGATTCCGATTCGGCCTGCCGCAACCGTTCTTCCAACGCGTCGTACGAGAGCGGCTGATGCCGGAGGAGTGCAGCCTGCTGCGCTCGCGTCGTTTCCATCGCGGTCTGGAGCTCACCGGACAGGAGCTGAAATGCTTCACGAAATGCAACCTGCGCGTCGCGCAGATCCGCCGGGACCATCGTCGCCGGTCGCGCCTTCGCGATGGCGTCGGCGGCCGCGGCCTTGGCGAGGGCCGCCTTCGCGGACGCTTCCGCGGCGAGGGCTCTCGCCGACGCGTCCGCAGCCGCGGTCTTGGCAGCCGCCTGCGCGGCCTCGGCTTTCGCGAGCGCTTCCGCGGACACGCGAACCTGATGGGCGGCGGCTGCCGCCCCGGCCGCTTCGCGCTGGCGTACGTCCTGCAGCGCGGCGTGCTCGGCGCACAGACGGTCGTAGTCGGTGTCGCGCGCGGCGAGCCGGTGCTGCAGCGAATCACGTGCGGCCAGGGCATCGTTCAGCTGCGCGGCCTGCTCGGCGCGCGCGTCGGCGAGGGCCCGCTCGAGCGCCTCGCGATCGATGATCACCGCATCGAGTCGCGTCTGGAGCTCGTCGACGCGCTCGGCCAGGCTGCGACGGAGGGCTTCGGCGGCCGTGGCCTCCGCGTCCCGGCTGCCGCGCACGTCGTCGAGGGTGGCCCGCAGCTCATCGCCCTGTGCGGCGGCGGCGTCGACCGCACGCTGCAGCTCCGCGCCGAGCGCATCGCGCTCGGCCAGTGCACCATTCACGCGGTCCTGCAACTCATCGACGCGCTGCGCCAGTGCATGGCGGGCGGCCTCGCCGTCGACCGCCTGCGAGTCTCGCGCTGCCCGAAGCTCCTCGACGGCAGCGGCGAGCTGCTCGGCTCTCGCGGTCGCGGCCACGGCCTGTGCGGCCTGCGCATCGAGTGCGGTGCGAAGCTCGTCGATCGTTGCGTGGAGCTGCTCGGTCTTCGCCGTCGCGTTGTCCGCTTGCGCCGCGTGCGTGTCGCGCGCCGTGCGGAGATCGTCGATCGCGGCCTGGAGCTGCGCTGCCCGTGCGTGCGCGGCGTGAGCCTCCGAGGCCTGCGCGTCGCGTGCCGCTCGAAGGTCCTCGATCGTCGCCTGAGACTGCTCGGCCCGGGCATTGGCGGCGTCGACGTCGCTGCGCAGCTGATGAGCGATTGCGTCGCGCTCGGCAGCGGCGGCGTCTCCACGCGCCTGCAGCTCGTCGATCCGCTGCGTGAGGGCGCGATGGGCGTTCTCCGCTTCCGCGATCTGCGCTTCGCGTCCGGCACGGGCCTCGTCGAGGACGGCCTGAAGATCGTGGTGGCGTGCGTGCGCCGCCTCGAGGGCGGCGCGAAGCTCGTCACGCTCGGCGGCCAGCGACGCGCGCGTCTGCTCGACCTCCTGCAGCTGCGCTTCGATGGCGGCCGTCGTCGCGCGGTGATCGTGCATCGCCGCGGCGTGCCGCGCGTCGGCCGCGTCGAGCGCGGCGGTCATCTCTTCGAACTGCGATCGCAGCGACCCCAGCGAGGCCTGCAGCGCCTCGCGCTCGGTGGCGAGCGCCTCGCCGTGATCGCGCTCTCGAAGCGCCGTCTCGAGGTTGGCGCGGATCTTCCCGTGTTCCTCGCGTTCGGCCGCCTGCCGCGATTCCAGCGACGCCACGAGCGCCTCGAGCGCCTCGCAGCGCGCGACGAGGCCGGCCCGCTCCGCGTCGGAGGACTGCAGCACCTCACGGTGCTTCTCGCGCTCTGTGTCGAGTTCCGCAGCTGTGGCTTCCTGCCGAAGACGGGTGGTCGCTGCGTCACCCATCAGCGAGTCGCGTTCCGCCGCGGCGCGCTGGTAGTCGGCCTGGATGGCGTGCAGCTGCTGCTCGGCCACGGTACAGGCGGCTCGAATGTGGTCGATCATCGCGGCGCGGGCGCGGGCTTCCTCAGCCTCGCGCGCGAGCGCTTCCCGCTCGGCCTCGATCCGACGGCATTCCTCGAGCGCCGCGTCGAGCTGCCGCCGCAGGTCGTCGTGCGCCTCGGCATCGACCTTCGCCGCGTCGGTGGCGGTGGCGGTGGCCGCGGCCGCGTGCGCGAGCATCGACTCTTCCAGCCGCTTGCGCTCGGTCGCGTCGCGCAGCACGAGCAGCGCCGATGCGCGTCCTTCGGTGTCGGGCGAGAGCGGCACCGCGCGCGTATCGACCACGCGCGCCGAGCCCGCAATGGCGGTGGTCTCGAACTCGAGCGAGCCCGCCTGGCCGGCGCTGACCGCGTCGAGAAAGCGGCGAACGTCGTCGGCCCCGCCGGAATCGACGAATGAGAGGAGCGACTTGCCGAGCACGTCGTCCGACGTGTCGGCGTCGACCATCTTCATCGCCGCGGCGTTCATCGCGAGGATCGTCCCGTCTCGCGTTACGCGCGCGAGGCACACCGGCGCCGATTCGACGACCGTCCGGAGACGCTCGCTGGACGCCTGCAGCGCGTCGAGGCTGCGGCGGCGGCGGTGATGGGCGATCGCGAACTCCAGGCGCGATGTGAGTCGGGCGAGCCAGCCGGGCAGCTTGACCGTGTAGTCGTCGACCCGCAGGTCGGCCGTCAATCTCGTCGGCGCATCCTCGGCGCCACCCGGGTCGAGCGCCAGCACGATGGGCACGTCGAGACCGCGCGCACGGATGCTCTCGACGATTGAGCGCGCGTCGACGCCGGCGGCGCCGCAGTCGATGAGCGCCGCGTCGGGTGACTCGTTGGCGGCCGGCGTCGCATCGGCGCCTCGCCCCAGCACCGTCGCGGCAGGGATCAGGTGCAGCTGCGGCGCGACGCTCGCGAATTGGGCCTTGGCGAACTCCATGTCGCCCGCGTACAGCACGCGGGTCTTTCGCGCGGTGTCCGCGAGCCGTACGACATTCGACGCAGTCGTGTCTGAAATGTCAGGCAGTTGCATACGGGTTCACGAGTTCGCACGTCCGGTGTCGGACGGAAACAGTAGTGACCACAAACGTTATCGGGACATGCGGCTTCACGGACTAGTCATGTCGAAGTGAGAACCTCCGCGCTAACGATGTACTCCATCACGCCGATAAGAACGTTGAGCGGATGGTCCGCTCCGGCATGCGGGTTGGAACCGCGGTCGCCAGGAGGCTGAGGCGCGATGCGGAGTTCGAGCGTGTTGATGGCTGCGGCCGGCGTTCTCGTGTGGGTCACGAGCGCTTCGGCCCAGGATGGCTACCGGATCATCGTGAACCCGTCGAACCCCACAACGGCGTTGACGAAGGCACAGGTGTCGAGTCTGTTTCTCCGCAAGACCGTGTCGTGGGACGACGGGCGTCCGGCCGCCCCGGTGGATCAGACCGACGCTGCGGTCCGCGAGGCGTTCGCGCGTGACGTGCTCGGCATGTCAGCCACGTCGGCATTTGCCCAGGCGCAGCAAGCGGCCGCATCGGGCCGAGGCGAGCCGCCGGTGTCGGTGGCAAGCGACCGCGAGGTGCTGGCGTTCGTGCGCCTGAAGCCGGGCGCGATTGGATATGTGTCGGCGTCCGCGCCGGTGCAGGGCGTGAAAGTGCTGGCCTTCGGTAAAGCGGGAGAGCGCGGTACGGAAACGGCAATGGAGCCGCTGCCGGTGGGTGGAGTCGTGAAGGCACCGGTGAAGATCGTCGACGTCCGGCCGATCTATCCCGAGCTGGCGAAGCAGACGAAGGCGCACGGCATGGTCGAAATCGACATCATTGTCGGACCGGATGGCGACGTCGCGCAGGCGCGCGTCACCAAGTCGGTGCCGCTGCTGGACAGGGCGGCCCTCGACGCCGTCAAGAAGTGGAAGTATGCGCCGACGATCGTGAACGGCATCGCCGTTCCCGTGAAGCTCTCCGTCGGCCTCAGCTTCGCGATGTGATTCAGGGGTCAGGCCCCATCGGGGCCAGACCCCTAACAACGACCCCTACACCTCCTCGACCACGGCCGCACCCTTTTCGGCCTTCGCCGCAGCGATGATCTTCGCCTGCAGCTGGTGCGGGACCTCCTCGTAGTGTGAGTACTCCATGTGGTAGCTGCCACGGCCGCCCGTGGCGGACGTGAGGTGCTGCTCGTAGGTCAGCATCTCGGCCATCGGCACCTGCGCCTTGATCACGGTCATCGACCCGCGTGTGTCCATGCCGGCGATCCGGCCGCGGCGGCCGTTCAGGTCGCCCATCAGGTCTCCGGCGAAATCACTCGGCGTGTAGACCTCGACCTGCATGATCGGCTCGAGAATGGTCGGGCGCGCGCGCGTCATCGCATCCTTGAAGGCGAGCGATCCCGCCAGCTTGAATGACAGCTCGTTCGAGTCGACCGGGTGGTACGAGCCATCGAATACGGTCGCACGGAAATCGACCATCGGATACCCGGCCAGGAAGCCGCGCGTCCGGGCGTCCTGGATTCCCTTCTCGACGGCCGGGACGAACTGGCGCGGGATCGAGCCGCCGAAGATGTCGTCGACGAACTCGAAGTCCGCGCCGCGGGCCAGCGGCTCCACCTTGATCTTGCAGTCGCCGAACTGGCCGTGCCCGCCCGTCTGTTTCTTGTGGCGGCCGTGCGCCTCGGTGGACGCGGTAATCGTTTCCCGGTAGGGAATGCGTGGCGGCTTCAGGTTCACCTCGACGCCGAAGCGGCGTTTCAGCTTCGCGACCGTCACCTCGATGTGGAGCTGGCCCTGGCCGGCCAGCAGCAACTCGTGCGTCTGTGGATCGCGCACGTAGCCGATCGTCGGGTCTTCTTCCTTCAGCCGCTGCATGGCGGTGCTGATCTTGTCCTCGTCGCCTCGGCTCTTCGGCTCGATGGCATACGAGAGCACCGGCTCGGGGAATTTGATCTCGGGAAACTTCAGCTTGAAGTTCTTTTCCGCGAGCACATCGTTCGTGTGCGTGTCCTTCAACTTGGCGACCGCGCCGAGATCGCCCGCCTTGCAGCTCCGGGACGTGGGTCTGCGTTTTGCCCTGGAGCGCCAGCAGGTGGCCGAAGCGCTCGACGCCGTCGCGCGTGTTGTTGTGGACGTTGGCGTCGGATTTGATCGATCCGCTGATGACGCGCAGCATCGTGATCCGGCCGGCGAACGGATCGGCAATCGTCTTCCACACGAAGGCCGCGTAGGGAGCATTGTCGACGGCTTTCACCGCCGTGTCGTTGCCGCCGGCGTCGACGGCGGGGAAGTCACGCTCCGACGGCGACGGCACGTACGACGCAATCGCGTCGAGCAGCGGCTGCATCCCGATGACGTGCAGGCCCGAGGTGCAGAGCAGCGGAAAGAGCCTGCCCGACACGGTGGCGGCACGGAGGCCCTTCACGAGATCGTCCTGAGAGAGCGTGCCCTCGTCGAAGAACTTCTCCATGAGCGACTCGTCGGCCTCGGCCACCATCTCCACGAGCTGCTCGCGCGCCGTCTTCGCGGCGTCGGCCAGATCGGCGGGGACGTCGTCCTCGGTCACTTTTCCCGTGTCGGGCGCGAAAGTAAACGCCCGCATGCGCACCAGATCGACGACGCCACGGAAATTCCGCTCTTCGCCAATCGGCATCTGGATCGGAATGATGGTGCGACTGCAGTCGCGGTGCAGCGACTCCAGCGTCCGCTCCAGGCTTGCGCGCTCGCGCTCCAGCCGGTTCACGACGATGAGGCGCGGTAGGTTCAGCGCGGCGGCGTCGCCCCACAACTTCTCTGTTTGCACTTCGACGCCGGCAACCGCGTCGACGACGACGACGGCGGCTTCCGCGACGCGCAGAGCGGCGCGCGCGTCCGTCAGGAAGTTCGCAAACCCGGGCGTATCGATGATGTTGATCTTGTTCTTCTGCCACTCGGCGTGGGCGAGGCTGGAGGCGAGCGTGTGCTTGCGTGCGATGGCTTCGTCGTCGAAATCGGTAACCGTGGACCCTTCGTCAACCTTCCCGAGGCGATTGACCGCCCCGGCCGCAAACAGCATGGCGGAGACCAGCTGGGTCTTGCCGCATCCGCCATGCCCGACTACAGCCACGTTGCGGATGCTCCCGGCGTCGTAGACCTTCATAGGGGTATCCCTCGCTTGCCCACCCTGGCCCGAGCCAACGCGGGCTTCTTTACCGGATTGTTACTCTTGGCCGGATCCTATAGCGAGTAATCGCAAATCCCAAATCGCATTCGAGCGGTTCTTCGTCGGCAGGGCCGTCCCGTTACGCGGCCGGTGCGGGGCTTACACGCGGCGAAACCCTGCAGCAAAGCTGAAGCGATCCGAACGCGAGCGAAATCGCGGATTCCAAGAGGCATGTGTGTTGCCCCTGTCATCGATCTCGAGGGAGGTACTCGATGACGCGACCACGAATCCTGTTGAGCAGCGCATTGATCGGCGCCGCGCTTGCGGTACAGGCGCAGAGCACCGGTCCAGAGGTGCTGCATCGCTCGCTTCAGCTCAGAACGGTCGTATCTGGTCTGGCGTTGCCCATAAGCATCGCGTTTCTCGGACCGAACGACATGCTCGTGCTCGAGAAGGACACCGGACGAGTGCAGCGGGTCGTCGGCGGGGTCGTGACATCGACGGTGCTCGACCTCGGGGTGAACAGCGCCTCGGAGCGCGGCCTCCTCGGCATCGCACTGCATCCTCGATTTCCCGCCAATCCGGGCGTCTACCTGTACTGGACGTGTCGGAGCACCGCGCCTCCGACGGATCCGTTCGTTCCCGACGAGGAGCGGTGCCTCGACGCCAATATGTTCGCCGCCGACAGCGCCGAACTGCTGGAGGTGCCGCTGCTCGGCAATCGCGTCGATCGCTTTACATGGGACGGATCGCTTCTGCACTACGACCGGAACCTGATCGTGCTGCGCGCGTTTCAGAACGACGCCGCCCCGAGCCCGCCGGGGCAGGGAGATTCGTTGCAGCCGCCCCGCGGCAACCACGATGGCGGCGTCATTCGATTCGGGCCCGATGGAAAGCTGTACATCCAGTTCGGCGACAACGGACGGAGAGGTCAGATGCAGAACCTCGAGAACGGTCCCGGCGGGCCGACGCGCGCCGACGATCAGTTCGGCGGTCCGGAACCGGACGACGCGCATCTGACCGGCGTGATCCTGCGCCTCAACGACGACGGATCGGCGCCGGCGGACAACCCGTTCTTTCGTGCGGGCGCGAGCATGGGTGGCGAAGTCGGCGCGAACGTGCAGAAGATTTATGCGTACGGTTTGCGCAACGGGTTCGGGATGGCGTTCGATCCGCTCTCGGGCTTCCTGTGGGAGCAGGAAAACGGAGACGATTCGTTCAGCGAGCTGAATCGCGTCGAGGCCGGGTTCAACTCGGGGTGGGTCCAGATCATGGGACCTCCCGAGCGCATCCAGCAGTTCAAGGCGATCGAGACCACGCCTGTCGTCGTCGCTCCGGATGTCTTCACGCCCACGTTCGGCCTGCAGCAGCTGCGCTGGTCGCCGGTGAACATCGCCGACAGCCCCGGCGAGGCACTTCGGCGGCTCTTCGTGCTGCCCGGATCGCACTACAGCGCGCCGGAGTTCTCCTGGAAGTTCGAGGTGGCGCCGGGCGGCATCGGGTTCGTCAAGGGACGTGGGCTGGGGCCGTCGTTCGAAGGCGACCTCTTCGTCGCGGCGGCACGCCCCTTCCTCGAGGGTGGGCACCTGTTCCACTTCAACTTGACGGGCAATCGCCGGAAGATCGCGACGGACGACCCGCGCCTGCGCGACCGCGTCGCCGACAATCTGCGCAAGTGGGAGATCACCGAAAGCGAGAGCCTGCTGATCGGCCGGAATTTCGGCGTCGGGACGGACGTGCAGACCGGTCCGAACGGCAACCTGTTCGTCGTGTCGCTGAGCAACGGAGCCGTGTACGAGATTTCGCGGCGAAGGCCGTAGACCGGCTCAAAGGCCAGTTACGGTCGTGGGGCGTCTATCGTCCTGAACGAATCACAGGAGGAGCGATGCCCCGTTTGATCCTTGTCGCCGCGCTCGTCTGTGCCGCCAGCCCGGCGAGCGCCCAAACCACATCCGCGCCTCGATGGGCGCGCGTGGCGTTCTTCGACGTGGGTCGCGTCACGAGCGAGTCGCAGGCAGGCAAAGCAGCGCCGGCCACGCTCGCCGCGCTCCGGAACAAGCGCGAAGCCGAAGCCGACGAACGGGCCAAGGCGCTGCGGGCGGAGCAGCTCAAGCTCGAAGGTACCGAGGACTGTGCTGCCGGAGCCGGCGAGGGCGGAGCTGGTGAAGCGGATCGACAGGTTTCAGCTGGATCTACAGCGGTTTCTGGAGGACGCGCGCGGTGAGATCGACGCCGCTCAGCGGGACGTCGAGGAGCGGTTCCGTCGTCAACTCGGCCCCGCCGTGGAGCGCGTTGCCGCGGAACGGGGCGTGGATCTGATTTTCAGCCGGACGAAATCCGGCCTGTTCTGGGCGAACGCGTCGTTCGATCTATCCGCGGATATCGTCAAGCACCTGGACGCAGCACCGCAGCCAGACTAGCCATTGCAGGTCCACTCTTTGCTCAGAGTCGACTCTGAGCTGACTCTGAGCTGACTCTGAGCTACTCTGAGCACTACTCGTAGCGCAGGGCCTCAATCGGATCCAGCCGCGAAGCGCGGATGGCGGGGAACATCCCGAAGAAGATGCCGACGCTCGCCGAAAAGCCGATGCCGAGCGCGAACGACCACCAGGGGAGCGACACCGGGAAGCCGGTCGCGAAGTGGACGCCGTACCCGATCGAGGCGCCGAACACAATGCCGAGAATGCCGCCGATGGAGGTCAGCACCGCCGCCTCCAGCAGGAATTGCCAGAGGATTTCGCGCCGCCTCGCACCAAGCGCCTTGCGCACGCCGATCTCGCGCGTGCGCTCGGTCACCGAGATCATCATGATCGCCATGACCCCGATGCCGCCCACCATGAGCGCGATCGACGAAATGACCACCAGCGCAAAAAACGTCGCCGCGCTGATTTGATCCCACGTCTTGAGGATCGCGTCCTGGGTGAGCACATCGAAATCGTTCTCGTCGTCCAGCTTGAGCCCGTGCCGGATGCGCATGATCTCCTCGACTTCGGCCATCAGCTGCGCGCGCGACGCGCCCTCGGCCGGCCGCGCCACGATGAGCACGCTCTGATGCGTGGCGCCACCAGGTCCCCGCAGCAGGCGGATGCCAAACTGCTTGCGATACGTCGTCTCTGGAATCACGACGAGATCGTCTTGTCCGAGGTCGAAGCCTCCCATCGCGGGCCGCTTCGTGATCACCCCGATGACGGTGTACCCGACGGCGCCGATGCGCACCCGCTTCCCGACGGGGTCGAGCCCCTCCTGCGCGAAGAGCGCCTGGTACGGTGTCTGGCCCAGCACCGCGACGTTGCGGCGGCGATCCACTTCGCCCGCGGTGAAGAACCGCCCCGCCTCCATCTTCAGGAAGCTGATGTCGGCGAAATTCTCGGTCGTGCCGAGGACGTTGATCTGCTTCGTGCGCTCGCCTCGGTAGAACACGCGCTCCTGCGTCGGCGGACCACCCTCACCCAGCCACACATCGACGAGCCCGGCCGAGGGCGCGAGCTTCTCGATCGCCGTCACATCGTCCATCGTGAGATTGGGCCGGCGAATGAGCTTGATGAACTCGCGTCCTTCCGCCAGGCTGACGCCGCTGAATTTCGCGACGAAGATGGTCTCCGGTCCCAGTTCGCGGATGCCGTCGCGAAGCGATTCGTCGAAGCCGCGGATGAGCGACGTCATCCCGACGATGGCGGTTATGCCGATGACGACCCCGAGCACGGTCAGCGCCGAGCGGAGCTTGTTCGACCGGAGCGTGTCGAGCGCCAGCACCACGACCTCGCCGAGGAGCGCAAAGCGGATCTTCATACGCTATTCGCGCCTCAGGGCCTCGATCGGATCGAGGCGTGCGGCGCGTGAGGCGGGATACGCGCCGAAGAAGAGCCCGACGGCCGCCGTGATGCCGATGCCGAGCGCGACCGACCACAGTTCGAGGCGCGCCGGCAGCGGCGTCAGCGTGGCAATCAGGCGGGCGAGCATGAATCCGAGCGAGATGCCGACCATCCCGCCGAACGTCGACAGAGTGACCGACTCGGTCAGCACCTGCGACATGATGTCCTTCCGTCGTGCGCCGAGCGCCTTCCTCAACCCAATCTCGCGCGTGCGCTCCGTCACCACCATGAGCATGATGTTCATGATGACGATGCCGCCCACGAGGAGCGACAGCGCGACGACGCCGACGAGGACGCCGAAGATCCCGGTCGTGGCCTGACGGTAGAGGCCGAGCAGGGTGTCGGCCGTGAAGATGCCGAAGTTGTCGCGCTCCTTCGGCTTCAGCCGCCGGTCCACGCGCAGCGCGACGGTGGCGTCGTCGATCGCCGCGCGCACCAGCGAGGGGTCCTTCGGCTTCACCACGATCGAGAGTTGTGGCCGCGCCCCATACAGCTTTTGAAAGCGATCGAGCGGGATGACCGCGATCTCGTCGAGAGAACGGCCCAGGAACGATCCCTTCTTCGAGCTGACGCCCACCACGCGGAAGTGCATACCCTCGATCTTGATCACCTTGTCGAGAGGATCCTCCTGGCCGAAGAGCCGCTCCGCCGTCTGGTAGCCGATGATCGCCACCGGGCGGCTCCGGCCGACCTCGATGGGGCTCATCATGCGTCCCCGTTCCGCATCGAAGTTCGAGAACTCGATGTACTCGCCGGTGACTCCCTGGACCTGCACTGCGTCGAGCACGACGTCCTTGTAGATGACCTGACCCCGTCGCTGCCCCTGCACCATGACCGCAGCCACCAGCGGGCTGAATCGGCGCACCGCCTCCGCTTCGTCCAGTCGGATCTGGGGGTTGTTCCGGATCTTGTCGAACTCCTCGTCGGACGTGACGACGCCGAACTGCTGGATGGTGAAGGAATCCGCCCCGACGTCCGACACGATCGCGCTCGTCACGTACGCGTTCATGCCCTGAATGAGCGACACGACGGTCACGATCGACGTGACGGCCACGATGTTGCCGAGCACGGTCATGAACGACCGGAGCTTGTTGGCCCAGATCGCCTGCAACGCAATCAGGACCGATTCGAAGATTTGATTCATTCTTCTTACGTGGTCGGTGCGATCACCCTTACTGCTTGTCGGTGCAGTCTCTCTCACGCTTGTCAGTGCAGTCAGTCGAGCGCTGCACCGACGAACGGATGCTGATTGCACCGACAATGCGAGGCAGGATTGCACCGACGAGTTTACGGCTTCTTGACCTCCGTCTTGACCGCTTCGCCGTCGGCGAGCTGCCGCACCGATGCGAAGGGGCCGGTGATCACGCGGTCGCCGTCCTTCAGGCCCGACAGCACCTCGAAGTAGCGCTCGCCCGCGATGCCCACGGTCACGGGCACGAACACCGCTTTGGTGTCGCGCATGACGAACACGCCCTCGGTTTCCTTGCGGGTGTGACCCGGCGGCGGCTCGGCTGCGGATACCGTGGTTTCGACCGCGGCGGCGGGCCCCCCGCGCTTGCGCTCCGGCGGCGGCTCGTGCACGAGATTGCCCTTCTGATCGAAGAGCATCTCGCGCACCGTGAGCGCCTGAATCGGTACCGAGAGCGCCTGTCCGCGCGTGGCGGTGGTGATCTCCGCCGTGCACGTGAATCCAGGCCGGACGTCGGGCACTTCCTGGTCGAGCGTGACGACGACCTTGAAGTTCGTGGCCTGCCGTGAACCGGTGGCCTGACCGGTGGCCTGAATCGGGCTGTTGCCGATCTCGGTGACGCGCCCGCTGAATGTCTTCCCCTCGACGGCGTCGATGGTCACCTTCGCGCGCTGACCGAGCTGGACGGTCGGGATGTCGGTCTCGTCCACTTCCACTTCCGCCTCGATCACCGACATGTCGGCGATCGTGAGCAGCACGGTCCCGGCGTTGTTCATGGTGCCGACGACCACGTTCTCGCCCTGCTCGATGTTGCGGCGCGTCACGAGCCCGTCCATCGGCGACTGGATGACGATCTGGCTCAGGTTGTAGCGCGTCGTCTCGAGGCCGGCCTGCTCCTGGCGGATCTGCTCCTCGCGCGTTTGAACGTCCTGCTCGCGCGACTTCAGCTCCGCCTGCCGGACGTTGAGCTCGTTCTCGGCGCGCTCAAACGTTTCACGCGTCGTGAGCCCGTCCTTCGAGAGCTCCTGCTGCCGTTTGAGGTTCTGCTGTGCAAGGTCCACGTTCGCCCGTGCCTGCACCACGAGGGTACGTGCCTGCTGCAGGGATGAGCGTGCCGCCGCGACGCTCGCTTCGCCCCGCTGGAGCTGCCCGCTGAGCGATCGCGGATCGATCTCGAGCAGGAACTGGCCCTGCTTCACCCGCTGGCCCTCCTCGACCGCCAGCCGCGTGACGCGGCCCATCGTGTTCGCGCTGATGTTCACCTGCCGTTTCGGCTGGATCTTCCCGGATGCCGAGACGATGGCCTCGAGATCGCGCTTGCGGATGGCCTCCGCGTTCACCGTCGGAACATTCGGACGGCGGAAATAGATGCTTGCCCCCACACCCGCCGCAATGACGATGACCGCGACGACACCGATGACGATCTTCCTTTTCCGACTCACAGAGCTCCCCCCGCCACAGCCATCGAGATCGCCAGAAGCGCCGCGAACCCGACGTAGACGCCGATGAAGGCGGATACGGTACCGCGCGCGGATCGCCGGTAGAGCAGAGCGACGCCGATTGCGAGCACGATGACCCACCAGACCACGAACAAGTCGATTGCTCCGAAGAAGCGCGCCGCCGGCGACACTTCATCGAACATCGGGAGCAGCTGGCCGAGCGTGGTCGGGCTCGCCAGCGTTTCCCGCGCGTAGTTGAACGGCGCGGCGACGACCGGCCGCAGCGCCAGAATGACGCCGGCATGCACCGCCACCGCAAGAACCTGGGCGTAGCTCACACGGGGCACTACCGCCTGGGCCGAGCGCGCCGCGCCGAGACGTCTGAAGGCGACGAACGCCATTGCCGCCACCGCGCATGAAAGCACGGGACCGCCCGCGAATGCCGCGACGAGCGCATATGCCGACCCGTACTCGCTCATCGCCACAAGCTCCGCATACCGCTCATCGTCCACGTTGCGCCCGAAGGCGAGCGCGGTTCGTTCCCACTGGTCCACCAGGGCCTGCCGCCCCACGCTGGTCTGCATGAATGCAACACCGCTTACCGCGGTGACCAGGAAGGTCGTCAGCATCATGCCGGCCCAGTAGGGCCGTTCGGCCACAGCCGTGAAAAGGGCGCGCGGCGACCGAATTGCTCCGACCACCCTGGCGGGAAGCGTCTCAAGGTCCTGATACGATTCCGGTTCAGTTCGGTTCGCCACCTCGTTTTTGAACACTCAAAAAAATTATACGCTGATGGACGTACACAAGCTGAAGCATTCTCTCCTTCTCTGTGCATTCGTCCTCGTGACGACTGGCAGACCCACCTCGGCGCAGGTTGTGGAAGTGGTGGGCAGCCGTGCGCTCGGCATGGGCGGCGCGTTTGTCGCGGTGGCTTCCGACAGCAGCGCGACCTGGTGGAACCCGGCTGGTCTTGCAACCGGGCCGTTCGTAGATGTGGCGCTCGCGCGAGCGGTGACCGAGTCGCGCGGTGAACGACCTGCACATCGTGACACGGCAACGTGGTTTGCCCTGGGCACACCTCCGTTCGGAGTGAGCTATTTCCGCCTGAAACTCGTGGAAATAGGCCGCTTCAACTCTACAGTGACAGAAAGTGGCAGCCGAGAAGATAGACGGGCTGGAGTGCCGGTGCGAGCGCTGGCGGCCAGTCAGTTCGGCATCACGCTCGTCCAGTCGCTCATTCCCGGCATTCACGCGGGCGCCACCGTGAAGTACCTGCGGGGAACGGTGCGGACCGCGGTCGAGGAAGACGGTTCGCTCTCAGCCGGCACTCTCCTGGATCTGGGCGAGGGCTTGAGCGGTGGCGGCAGCGACGGCGCGTTTGGTGTCGACATCGGGTTGATGGCCGTCGGGGGTCCGTTGCGCGCGGGGTTGCTCGTGCGGAACGCCGTCGAGCCGGAGTTGGAGAGCGCAGCACCGGCCGGTGCCATGCGGCTGGAGCGACAGTTCCGCGCGGGTGCCGCCTACGACGCCGCGGCGACTGGCGGTCCGCGGCTCGTGGTCGCCCTCGACGCAGACCTGACGACGCTGGCAACGGCGTCGGGGGATCGGCGCAACGTGGCGGTCGGCGTCGAGCGGTGGCTCTGGCGCGAGCGGTTCGGCGTACGCGGTGGCGCACGGTTCAACACGGCCGGGGCGAAGGAGCGCGCCGCCACGGCCGGCCTGAGCGCGGTCGTTCGTGCGGGACTCTTCCTCGACGCGCACGTGGTCGGGGGCGGGAATGACGACGACAGGGGTTGGGGCGTAGCCGCCCGGGTGTCGTTTTGAAGTCGATTTGTGATTTGCGATTTGTGATGTGCGACTCGGATCGCAACTCCAGATCACAAATCGCAAATCAGCGATCGCAAATCGAATACAGATGGCCGTCCGGATCGGTGAACTGCTTCTCAAGGAGAAGCGCATCACGCCCGAGCAGTTGCAGGAGGCGCTGAACTATCAGCGCCAGCACGGGGGGAAGCTCGGCTTCAACCTGGTGAAGCTCGGGTTCGTCAAGGACGAAGAGATTACCTCGCTCCTCAGCAAGCAGTACGGCGTTCCCTCCATCGCCCTCGGCCAGTTCGAAATCGATCCCGCGGTCGTCAAGCTCGTTCCCGCCGAGACCGCGCAGAAATACCAGATTGTGCCGCTGTCGCGCGCCGGCGCGACGCTCACGATCGCGATGACCGACCCGACCAACGTGTTCGCCATGGACGACATCAAGTTCATGACGGGCTACAACGTCGAGCCGGTGGTCGCCTCCGAAGTGGCGGTCATCGACGCCATCCAGAAGTACTACGGCGGCAAGGCGGCGAAAGCGGCGGCGGCCGTGTCCGAGGGTCCGAGCGCGCTGGAGCTCGCGTCGAAGGCGCTCGACGAAATGCCCGTGCTCGCCGACCCGGGCGACGTCGAGGTCCTCGAGGAATTCGAGGAGATCAGCGCCGAGCTGCTCACCAAGCAGGGTGAGGAAGCGCCGGTCATCAAGCTGGTGAACGTCATCCTGATGTCGGCGATCCAGAAGGGCGCGAGCGACATCCACATCGAACCGTACGAGAAGGAGCTGCGCGTCCGCTACCGCATCGACGGCATCCTCTACAACATCATGTCGCCGCCGATGAAGTTCCGCGACGCGATCACGTCGCGCATCAAGATCATGTCGAAGCTCGACATCGCGGAGAAGCGGCTCCCGCAGGATGGCCGCATCAAGATCCGCTTCCAGGACAGCGGCGAGATGCGCGACATCGACTTCCGCGTGTCGTGCCTGCCGACGCTCTTCGGCGAGAAGATCGTCATGCGCCTCCTCGACAAGAACAAGCTGATGCTCGACATGACGAAGCTTGGCTTCGAGCAGGAGTCGCTGACCAAGTTCGAGGTCGCGATCGGGAAGCCCTGGGGCATGGTGCTCGTCACCGGGCCGACCGGCAGCGGCAAGACGAACACGCTCTATTCCTCGATCTCCAAGGTCAACACCGTCGACACGAACATCATGACGGCCGAGGACCCGGTCGAATTCAACCTGATGGGCGTCAACCAGGTGCAGGTGCGCGAGTCGATCGGCCTCAACTTCGCCGCGGCGCTGCGCAGCTTTCTCCGCCAGGACCCGAACATCATCCTGGTCGGCGAAATCCGCGACTTCGAGACGGCCGAGATCGCCGTCAAGGCGGCGCTCACCGGCCACCTCGTGCTCTCGACGCTGCACACCAACGACGCACCGAGCACGGTCAACCGGCTGATGAACATGGGCATCGAGCCGTTCCTCGTCGCGAGCTCGCTCCAGTTGATCTGCGCGCAGCGCCTCGTCCGCCGCATCTGCAAGAACTGCACGGAGCCGCACCCGACGCCGCCCCAGGCGCTCGTGCAGGCCGGCTTCTCCGCTGAGGACGCGAAGTCGGTGGTCCCGAACAGGGGCAAGGGCTGCGACAAGTGCAACAGCACCGGCTACAAGGGCCGCGTCGGTCTCTACGAAGTCATGGAAGTCACCGAGGAGCTGCGCGAGCTGATCCTCGTCGGCGCGTCGGCGCTGGAGCTCCGACGCAAGGCGGTCGAGGAGGGAATGATCACCTTGCGCAGCAGCGGGCTGCGCAAGATCAAAGACGGGATGACCACGATCGAAGAAGTGGTCAGAGAGACCGTGAAATAGACACGTACATCACGAGGGACACACGCATGGCAACGCTGCCGGAACTCTTGAAGACGCTAGTGGAAATGGGCGGATCGGATCTCCACCTCACGACGAGCACGCCCCCGCAGGTGCGCGTGCACGGTCACCTCCAGCGGCTGGAGGGGACCGACCTGGCTCCATCCGACACGAAGCAGCTCGCCTACAGCGTGCTCACCGACTCGCAGAAGAAGCGGTTCGAGGAGTCGCTGGAGCTCGACTTCTCGTTCGGGATCAAGGGCGTCGCCCGCTTCCGCTGCAACATGTTCAACCAGCGGGGCGCGGTCGGCGCCGTCTACCGGGTGATCCCCGAGAAGATCCGCAGCTTCCAGGAGCTGGGCCTTCCGGCGGTGCTGTCCACGCTCGCCGAGCGCCCGCGCGGCCTCGTCCTCGTGACCGGACCGACCGGATCGGGCAAGTCGACGACGCTGGCCGCGATGATCGACAAGATCAACAAGGAGCGCCACGACCACATCCTCACGATCGAGGACCCGATCGAGTTCGTGCACCAGCACCAGGGCTGTCTGGTGAACCAGCGGGAGGTGCACAGCGACACCCAGAGCTTCGGCAACGCGCTGCGCGCCGCGCTCCGTGAGGATCCCGACATCGTCCTCATCGGCGAAATGCGGGATCTCGAGACCGTCGAGTCGGCGCTGAAGATCGCCGAGACCGGCCACCTCACGTTCGGCACGCTCCACACGAACTCGGCCGCGCAGACGATCAACCGCATCATCGACATCTTCCCGGCGAACCAGCAGTCGCAGATCCGGACGCAGCTGTCGCTCGTGCTCGAGGGCATCGTCTGTCAGGCGCTGCTGCCGAAGATCGGCGGCGGCCGGGTGGTGTCGCTGGAAATCATGGTCCCGACGCCGGCCATCCGAAACCTGATTCGCGAGGACAAGATCCACCAGATCTATTCCGCGATGCAGACCGGCCAGGAGAAGGTCGGGATGCAGACGATGAATCAGTCGCTCGCGACGCTGCAGCAGAAGAAGCAGATCACCCTCGAAACCGCGCTCGGCGCCTCGTCGAACCGCGACGAGCTGCAGGACCTGATCACTCGCGGCGTCGGCGTTGTGGCCGGCGCCGGCCTGGGCCGGCCGGCCGGAATGCCGCCGCGGTCGGTAGTAGGACGGTAAGCCATGCAGACTTTTGCATTCGTCGGTCGTACACGGGGCGGGGAGAACATCACCGGCGAGCGGATGGCGGACACGCTGGAGGCCGCCGTCTCGACGCTGCGCCGCGAACAGATCATGGTCACCAAGATCAACCCCGTCAAGGACGCGGCCAAGCCCAAGGCCGCGAAAGGCAAGATAGGGAAGGCGGTCAAAGCGAAGAGCCTGGCCGTGTTCACGCGCCAGTTCTCCGTGATGATCGACGCGGGCCTGCCGCTCGTGCAGTGCCTCGAGATCCTCGGCACGCAGCAGGAGGACCCGAACTTCGCCGCGGTGATCCTGGCGACCCGCGGCGACGTCGAGTCGGGCATGTCGCTGGCGGATGCGATGAAGCGCCACCCGAAGACGTTCGACGCGCTCTTCTCGAACATGATTGCGGCGGGCGAGGCGGGCGGCATCCTCGACACGATCCTCAAGCGCTTGGCCACCTACATCGAGAAGGCGGCCAAGCTGAAGGACCAGGTCAAGTCGGCGATGATCTACCCGGTCGCGATCATCGTGATCGCCGCGGTGGTCGTCGGCGTGATTCTCTGGAAGGTCATCCCGACGTTCGCCAACCTGTTCGCGGGCCTCGGCGCGGACCTGCCTCTTCCCACGAGGGTCGTCATTTCACTCAGCAACAACCTGGTGCGGTTCGGGCCGTTCTTGATCGTCGGCCTGGTCGCCGCCTCGTTCGGGTTCAAGCAGTACTACAAGACGCCGCGCGGTCGCTACGTCGTCGACGGGATCATGCTGAAGATGCCGATCATCGGCATGCTGCTGCGCAAGATTGCCGTCGCACGGTTCTGCCGCACGCTCGCGACGCTGCTCGCCTCGGGCGTATCGATTTTGGAGGCGCTCGACATCACCGCGAAGACCGCGGGCAATGCGATCGTGGAGGAGGGCATCCAGAAGACCCGCGCGAGCATCGAGCGCGGCGAGACCATTGCGCAGCCGCTCAAGGAGAGCGGCGTGTTCCCGTCGATGGTCGTGCAGATGATCAGCGTGGGCGAGGCAACCGGCGCGCTCGACACCATGCTCGGCAAGATCGCCGACTTCTACGAAGAGGAAGTCGACGTGGCGGTGGCGGGCCTCTTGACGCTGATGGAGCCGATCATGATCGCCGTGCTCGGCGGCGCCGTCGGCGGCATCGTCATCGCGATGTACATGCCGATCTTCAGCCTGATCAGCAAGCTCACGGGAAGCTAGTGGATGGACCTCCGGCGACGTCTCGCGACGCTGATCCTCGTTCGGCTCCTCGTCAGCACCGTGCTGCTGGGGTCGGCCATCGTGATCCAGATCAGCAATCCTGGCGTCCTGCCGGTCGATCCGTTCTTCTTCCTCATCGGTCTGACCTACGCGCTGAGCGTCGTGTACCTGGCGACGCTCAGGTTCGCCGAACATCGCCGATGGCTGATCGACGCGCAGCTCGGATGCGACGCGATCCTCGTCTCGGCGTTCATCTCGGTGACCGGCGGCATCACCAGTTACTTCTCGTCGCTCTACGTGCTTCCGATCATCGCGGCGAGCACGCTCAGCTTCCGGCGCGGCGCGGTGCAGGTGGCGGGCCTGAGCGCCATTCTCTATACGGGCCTGGTGGTGTCGCAGTACCTCACGGCGGCTGGCCTGCTCGCGTTTCCCTGGTCCCTCATGGGCGAGGGCCTCGCCCTGCCGCCGGTGCGCTACGCGCAGTACACCGTCGGGATCAATCTCTTCGGCTTCGTGGCCGTCGCGCTGCTCAGCGGATCGCTGGCCGAGGGTGTGCGCTCCGCGGGCATGCGCCTCGAGCGCGCCTCGACGCAGATGGCGGATCTCCGCGCCTTCAACCAGCACGTCATCGACAGCCTGTTGAGCGGCCTCATCACGACGGACGAGCACGGCCGCGTGCTGACGTTCAACCGCGCCGCGGAAGTGATTTCCGGCATGTCGCCGGCGAGCGCGATCGGCCGTGACGTGTCCGAGCTCTTTCAGATCGATTCAGCGCTCCGTGATCGCTTCAGGCAGCCCGGCGCCGCGCCGCTTCGCGCGGACGTGGCGTACCGCACGCCCGACCACCGCACGATCGACATCGGCTTCACGACGTCGTCGATCGTGTTTCCGGATGGGCGCCGCGGCGTGCTCGTGACCTTTCAGGACGTGACTGCGGTGCGGCGCCTCGAGCGGAACGCCCGCCTCCAGCAGCGGCTCGCCGCCGTCGGCGAAATGGCGGCGGGGATCGCGCACGAGATCCGCAATCCTCTCGCTGCGATGTCGGGCTCGATCCAGGTGCTCCGGCAGGAGCTGCCCCTCAGCGACGAGCAGGCGCAGCTGATGGACATCGTGCTCCGCGAATCGGAGCGGCTGAACGACACCATCCGATCGTTCCTGGCCTACGCCCGGCCCCAGCGCTTCGCGGTGGCGCGGCTCGATGTCCGGACGATCCTCCAGGACACGGCGCTGCTGCTGCGCAACGGATCCGACGTCCGCGACGAGCACATCGTCGAAGTGGACGTGCCGGCGGAGCCGGTCTGGTTCGACGCCGACGAGAACCAGCTGCGTCAGATTCTCTGGAACCTGGCGACGAACGGCCTGCGAGCCATGCCACACGGCGGCAGGCTCCATATCGCCATCGCGCACGAGGCGAAGGAGGGGAGCGACGGCGACATCGTGCTCACCGTCGAGGACGAGGGCGTCGGCATTCCACCGGAAGAGATCGAGACGATCTTCCAGCCGTTTCACAGCTCCTTTGAGAAGGGGACCGGGCTCGGTCTGGCGATCGTGCACCGCGTCGTCACCGATTACGGCGGCACGATCCACGTGTCGTCCGCTCCGGCGGCGGGCACGACCATCCGCGTACGAATGCCCGTTCGGCCCGAGCGCGACCACGCGGTCGCCGCGTCCGTGACTGGAGCGGCCGCCGTATGACCATGCCCTCGTCGGCCGTCACGCTGCCGGATACCGCCGCCACCGCGCCGCGCGTACTCGTGGTCGACGACGAGCAGTCCATGCGGGACATGCTGCGCATCGTGCTGCGCCGCGACGGCTACCACGTCCTCGTGGCGCGGAACGGCAACGAGGCGCTCGAGTTCCTGCGGCGCGAGCCGGTCGACCTGCTCCTGTCCGACATCAAGATGCCCGACGTCACCGGCGTCGACGTGCTTCGGGCCGCAAAGGATCTCAACCGCGACATCATCGCCATCATGATGACGGCCTTCGCGTCCACGGAGACCGCCGTGGAGGCGCTGCGTCTCGGCGCGACCGACTACTTCACGAAGCCGTTCAGCATGGACGAGCTCCGGCTGAAAGTGCGGCAGCACTTCGAGGCCCGGCGGCTCCGCCAGGAGAACGTGCTGCTCAAGCGAGCGCTGGGCACCGCGCACGAGTTCTCCAGCATGATCGGACGCAGCGAGCCGATGCTCGCCGTGTTCAAGATGGTGGAGACGATCGCGCGCACGAACAGTACCGGTGCTGATCACCGGTGAATCGGGCACCGGCAAGGATCTCGTGGCGCGGGCGATCCACTTCAATTCGCTGAGGCGAGAGCATCCGTTCGTGGCCTTGAACTGCGGCGCGGTTCCCGAGACGCTGCTCGAGTCGGAGCTCTTCGGCCACGTGAGGGGGGCGTTCACCGGCGCCGACGCGAACAAGAAAGGGCTGATCGAGGTCGCCGAGCGCGGCAGCATCTTCCTCGACGAGATTGGCGAGACGAACGCGACGATGCAGGTGAAGCTGCTGCGCATCCTGCAGGATCGACGGTTCCGGCGCCTCGGCGGGACGGAGGAAGTTCAGGCCGACATCCGTGTGATTGCCGCCACGAATCAGGACCTCCAGAAACTGGTGGCGGACGGACGCTTCCGCGAGGACCTGTTCTATCGTATCAACGTGATCCCGATTCACCTGCCGCCGCTGCGCGAGCGGCGGGAGGACATTCCACTCCTGGCGGTGCACTTCGTCGAGAAGTTTGCGGCCGCGATGGAGAAGCCGGTGCGATCGATCACGAGCGGGGCGATGTCGCTCCTCCAGGAGCACCCGTGGCCCGGCAACGTGCGCGAGCTGGAGAACATCATGGAGCGCGGGGTCGCGTTGGAGACGCACGAGGCCCTGCTGCCTGAGACCATTGCGTGTACGTCGGCATGGGGCCGAAGGCGGCGGCCGCGCCGGTGCTGCCGGACGCAGGCTTCGATCTCGAGGCGCACGTGAAGGGGATCGAGCGCGACTACATCGCGCAGGCGCTGGACCGCGCGGGCGGCGTGCAGGTGAAGGCCGCGGAGCTCCTCGGCATGAGCTTCAGGTCGTTTCGCTATTACGTGAAGAAGTACAACCTTCGCTGAGCCGCGCGTTGTTGTTGGCGTTAGTGCTCCACAGAGTGACAAAGAGTGCCATGGCCGCGTGACAACTAAGGTCACACGACGAGCGCGCCGGATCGGTCGCGGCTTCTAACTTCCTCAGGACTCACGTGTTGCCAGCAGAGCGCGATCGCAGCTCGGCTGGCACCGCCGTTGCTCTTGTAACGCGCGTCTCTCCCTGCTACCGAGCCATGTTGTGAAAATTCGGAAAGATGAGGGCTTCACCCTCATAGAGCTGCTCATCGTGGTGATGATCATCGGCATCATCGCGGCCGTCGCCGTACCCGGCATGATCCGCGCGCGGCAGTCTGGGAATGAGGCGTCGGCCATCGCTTCGGTGCGCGCGGTCAACAACGGCCAGGCCACCTATTCCGCAACGTGCGGGTTGGGGGGCTTTGCGACGTCGAACGCGAACCTCTACACCCCGGCGCCAGGCGGACAGCCATTCATCTCACCCGACATACAGAGCGCGAACAACGCGCCCGGCAAAAGCGGATATCTGATCACGGTCGCCGACAACAACGACGGCGCGAATCACGCCGTGGCCGCCGCCTCGTGCAACGGCACACCCACGCGCGCGATGTACCACGTGGCGGCCGATCCGCTGTCGCGCGGCACCACGGGCGGTCGGTCCTTCGCGAGCGACCATCGCGGCACCATTTACTACGACTACACAGCGGCGCTGGCCAATCCGATCCCCGCCGGCTTGTCCGACTACATCCAGTAGATCGGGCTCCGACCTTCCCTTTACCAGCCCCAACCGTTCGTTGCGCCAAGGTGTGAACTTGGCTCAGCCGTGACTGCAAATGTTTGGCAGTCGCGGTTGACACTTCTTGTCCCGGTTCGTACGCTGGAGGGTCGTCCGACGGTCCTTGTTCTTCGTCTAAAGAGCACAAGTGTTTGAACCGACAAGCCTTCTTGGTGCCCTCGGATCGCCGCACGAGCTTGGCACCCCGGTTGCTCTGAACTGAGCCGTTCACGAGGCGCCGTGGTCGGAGCGGCGAAGCAAGGCAAGGACACTTCGGGCCCATCCGGCCCGAGCGCTCTCAAGGAGATACCAGTGAGGAAGATTCAGAAGAACGAGGGCTTCACCCTCATCGAGCTGCTGATCGTCGTGGCGATCATCGGCATCATCGCGGCGATTGCCGTCCCTGGCTTGCTTCGTGCGCGGCAGTCGGGCAATGAGGCTTCGGCCATCGGGTCGGTCCGCGCAGTCAACAGCTCCGAGGCGACGTATGCCGCCAGCTGCGGCGGCGGTGGCTACGCGCAGTCGCTTGCGGACCTCGCGAAGATTCCGGCAGGCGGCGTGCCCTTCATCAGCCCGGACCTGACGGGCGGCGTGAAGAGCGGATACAACGTGGCCCTTGCCGCTCCCACGGATGCCACGGTCGTGCTCGCGGCGGCCAGCACCTGCAACGTTGCCGCGGCAGCCGCCCTGGCGACCTACTACGTGCACGTGGAGCCTGTGACGGTCGGCAGCACGGGACAGCGGTCGTTTGCCAGCGATCAGCGCGGAACGATCTACCAGCTGGCCACGGGCGCGCAGATCGCGAACACGATGGCCGGCGCGCTGGTCCTCCAGTAAACACCTATCCTCCTTCGGTGTCGCTAGAAAAGGGGTGCTTCGGCACCCCTTTCTTCGTTTCGGGGGCGGCTCCCCGGGGGGTTCGTTCGTGCGGCACTGATCGGGTAAGCTCACACCATGTCACCGCAACATCGACGTGCGTTGCTGGCGTTTTGCCTGCTGGGGTTGGGTGCGTCGACCGCCGCCGCCTACGTCCACTATCGAATGCTGATGGACCCGACCTACGTGAGCCTGTGTGACGTCAGCGCGACGGTGAATTGCCAGTCTCTCTATCGCAGCGCCTACGGGTCGGTCCGCGGCGTGCCGATATCGCTCATCGGGACGCTCTGGTTCCTGCTCATCGCACTTCTTGCGTGGTTCGACAGTCCGGTGAGCTCGTCATCCAAACGCGCCGCTCCCTCGTCAGCTGTTCCCGGTTATCTGTTTCTGCTCGCAACCGCCGCGCTCGCAATGGTGCTCTACCTCGCCTATGCGTCCTGGTTCGTGCTGCACACGGTCTGTATCTACTGCATCCTCACGTATGTGGCGGTGATTGGGATCTTCATCGTCTCCGGCGCCGCCTTCAAGGCAGGGTTCAGCACGCTGCCGTCGCAGGCGGCCAACGACACGCGACGTCTGCTCCGAAGCCCGCTGGGGTTGTCGATCTCCGCGGTCTACGTCGTGCTCGCGGTCGCGGCGATCATGCTGTTCCCGCGCGAAGCGGTCGTCTCGGCATCGGGACCGAGCAGGGCCAGCGAAGTTGCGCCGCTGCGGGAAATCCCCGCGCCGCAGCTCGATCAGTTCGAACAGTACCTGGCCGCCCAGACCCGCGTGCCCCTGGCGATTCCAACCGACGGCGCCGCCGTGCTCATCGTCAAGTTCAACGACTATCAATGCCCGCCCTGCCGGCAGACGTACATGGAGTACACGCCGATCGTCGAGAAGTACCAGAAGTCGCATCCCGGTAAAGTGAAGTTCGTGACGAAGGACTTCCCGCTCGAGGCCGAATGCAACACCGGCGGCGTGCACGTGGCGGCGTGCGAGGCCGCGGCCGCGGTACGTATGGCGCGCGCGAAGAACCGCGCCGACGCGATGGAGGCCTGGCTGTTCGAGAATCAGGGGACGATGTCGCCGGATCTGGTGCGGACGGGCGTGCGGCAGGTGGCCGGCGTCACCGACTTCGACGCGCAGTACCCCAAGACGCTGGAGCAGGTGCGCGCTGATGTGGCGCTCGGCCGGCAGCTCGGTGTCGGCCGCACCCCGACGTTCTTCATCAACGGCGTCAAGATCGAAGGTGGGCTCCGGCCCGAGTACTTCGAGGCCGCGATCGTGTACGAGCTTCGGCGCGCCGAGGCGAAACCATGATCCCATGCTCGCGCTGCGCACATCAGAGCTGACCAAGCACTACCGCGTTGGATTCTGGCGTCCGCGTCCCTACGTCGCCCTCGATCGTGTTTCACTCGAGGTAGAGCACGGCGAGGTGTTCGGGTTTCTCGGCCCGAACGGCGCGGGGAAGACCACCATGCTCAAGCTGCTCATGCAGCTGATCTTCCCGACGTCGGGGACCGCCGAGATCATGGGACGGCCGATCGGCGATATCGGCGTCCGCCGCCGGATCGGGTACTTGCCGGAGAATCCCGTCTTCTACGACAACCTCTCGGCCGAGGAGCTGCTTGGCTATTTCGCCAGCCTGTTCGGATATTCCGGTGCCGACCGGCGAACGCGCGTCTCCCGCCTCCTGGACGAGGTGGGTCTTGGCGCGGAGCGCCGCCTGCAGCTCCGCAAATACTCGAAGGGGATGGTGCAGCGTGTCGGCCTCGCCCAGGCGCTGCTGAACGATCCGGAGGTGGTCTTTCTCGACGAGCCGATGTCGGGCCTCGATCCAATCGGGCGCCGCGAGGTGCGCGACATCATTCTGAAGCTGCGCGACCGCGGCACGACGGTCTTCTTCAGCTCGCATATCCTCTCCGATGCCGAAAGCCTGTGCAGCTCGGTGGCGATTGTCGCGGCCGGGCGGCTCGTCGCGCAGGGCAGCGTCGCGGAGCTCGTGCCGTTTCGAATTCGCGAGTGGGAGCTCGTCGTCGCGAACCTGCCGGAACCGGTGATGAGTACCACGGCGCCGCGCGTCAACCGGATGACCGCGCTCGGCGGCGGCCGATACCAGCTGATCGTCCCGGGCGACGCGGCTCCCGAAGCGCTGATTGCCGATCTCACCGCCGCGGGCGCCCGCGCAATCTCGCTGAACCCGGTGCGGCAGACGCTCGAGGACTTCTTCGTCCAGACCGTTCGGGAGAGCGAACGGCGGGACTTCGTGTAGCCATGCGCGCCATCGCACTCGTCGCCCTCCACGTCTTCAAGGATTCCGTCCGCGACAAGGTGCTGTACGCCATCGTGGGGTTCGCCGTCCTGTTGATGGCGGCTTCGTACCTGATCGGCCAGCTCACGGCGGGACAGGACGTCAAGATCATCAAGGATCTCGGGCTGGCCGCCATGTCGGTCTTCGGGCTGTTCATCGCCGTGTTCATCGGCATCGGTCTCGTTGCCCGCGAAATCGATCGGCGCAGCATCTACGCGCTCCTCGTGAAGCCCGTGCGCCGCCATGAGTTCATCCTCGGCAAGTACCTCGGCCTCGTCGGCACCCTCGTCGTCAATGTCGCCGTCATGGCCGTCGCGTACTACGTCGTCCTGTTCTACATGACACGAGTCCTCTCGCCGTCGGCATTGGCCGCCCACTCGACGCCCGCCACCGATCCCCGGCTTCTCATCGCGATCGGGATGATCGCGTGCGAGCTGGGACTCGTCACCGCCTTTGCGTTGTTCTTCTCGACCTTTTCGTCCAGCGCGCTGCTCTCGGCCGCTCTGACGCTGGGATTGTTCGTGGCGGGCCAGTTCGGTGCCGATCTCAAGAACCTCGATCAGGCCGTGCAGTCGCCGGCCGTCGTGGCGGTGGGGCGGACGCTGTACTACGTGCTGCCGAATTTCGCCGCCTTCGACGTCAAGTCGCGCATCGTCCACGGCGTGCCGCTCCCGGAGGGCTATGTTTTCCTGACAGTTTCGTACGCGGCCGTCTACATTGCGGCGCTCCTCGTGGCCGCCGTGCTGATCTTTTCCCGCCGTGATTTCAAGTAAACGGCGCCTGACCACCGTCGCGGGAGCGATCGCACTGATCGCGCTCATGGGAACCGCTGCCGGAATGCAGCTCTGGCGGGAGCGGCGTTTTCCCGAGGCAGAGCCCGCAGAGGAGATTCTCTACGTTGCCTCGCCGCGCGTGCTGACACGGCTGGCGCTCTCGTACAAGGCCGTGCTGGCGGACATCTATTGGATCCGTGCGATTCAGTATTACGGCGGCCGGCGTCTGTTGCAGGCGCCCGTCAAACGTTACGACCTGCTGTATCCGCTGCTCGATCTGACGACGTCACTGGATCCTGATTTCAGCATTGCGTACCGGTTCGGCGCGTACTTCCTGTCCGAGGCGGCGCCGTCCGGCGCCGGCAGACCCGATCTGGCGGTGGCGCTCCTCCAAAAGGGGATGAGCGCGCGCCCGACGCGCTGGGAATACCCGTACGACGTCGCATTCGTGCATTTCCGCCTCGGAGATTTTCGCTCCGCCGGCGAGTGGTTCCGGCGGGCCGGACAAATGCCCAATGCGCCCAACTGGCTGGAACCGATGGCCGCCGTAACGCTGGCGCGTGGGGGCGACCGTCAGACGTCGCGGGCGATCCTCCAGCGTCTATACGCGAGCAGCGACATCAAGTGGCTGAAAGACTCCGCCGCCTGGCGTCTTCAGCAGCTCGATGCGCTCGACGCCATCGACGCGCTGCAGCAGATCACCGCCGAGCATGCCCGGCGCTACGGGCGCCCGCCGGCCGACTGGCAGACCCTCGTTCGCGCGGGTCTCCTGCGCGGCGTGCCGCTCGATCCCGCCGGGGTTCCCTACGTGCTGAACCCGTGGTGGGGGACGGTTGCCGTCAGCAAGGAATCCTCCCTGTGGCCGATGCCCGGCGAGCTCAAGGACCCATGAACCTGGGACTCCTGTTATTCGCGGCGCTGGGTCTGGTGGTCGGCAGCTTCCTGAATGTGTGCATCTACCGCCTCCCGCGGCGCGAGTCGATCGCCTGGCCCGCCTCGCACTGCACCGCATGCCAGCGGCGCCTGCGGTGGTTCGAGAACATCCCGGTCGTGAGCTGGGTCGCGCTGCGCGCCCGATGCGCGACGTGCCGGGTACCGATTGCGGTGACCTATCCGCTCGTGGAGCTCGTCACGGCCGTTCTTTTCGCCGCCGGGTTCTACGTGTACGGCCCCACCCCGCTCCTTGCGGTGCGGCTTCTCTTCGGGTGCGCGCTCATCGTGCTCTTCGTGATCGACCTGCAGCATCAGATCCTGCCGAACGCGATCACGCTGCCCGGCATCGTCACCGGCTTTGCCGCCAGCCTCGCGCTGCCCCCAGGCTGGCTGCCGTCGCTCCTCGGCATCGTCCTCGGCGGCGCGATTCCATTCCTCATCGCGGAAGCGTACATGCGGGTTCGTGGCCACGAAGGGCTGGGGATGGGCGACGTCAAGATGCTCGCGATGATCGGCGCGTTTCTCGGCTGGCAGCTGATGCTCGTGACGCTGGTGTTTGCCTCGTTCGCGGGGTCGATTGTCGGACTTGGTTTCGTCGCGGCGGGGCGTGGTCTCAAGTACGCGCTGCCGTTCGGAACGTTCCTCGCGGCAGGCGCGTTCGTGGCGACGTTCCTTGGCGAGCCGCTGCTGCAGTGGTATCTCTCCCTCTACTGATGCCTTCCGCGAACACGTTGGCCGGTCTGACAGCGGTCGTGGGCATTCTCGTGGGGGTGCTGCTGTTCGCGATGTTCCGCTTTTCCGCGGCGGCACGGCGCGCCAAGCGGAACCTGCGCGAGAGCGGCGCGGAAACCGCCTTCATGGCGGTGGCGCTGCAGGACGCGGTCGGAAAACTGAAGGCGCAGGAGCGGGCGATGAGTGTTCGCGCCGCGGCGTCGGAACGCCTCAGCGAGGACATCGTCGCGAGCCTCACCGCCGGATTGCTGGTCGTCGACGGCGCCGGATCGGTCAAGATCCTCAACCCGGCCGGACGGCGGCTGCTCGGATGCGGCGACGGCGAGCTGCCCGACGACTACCATCGGCTGCTCGCCGGCGCGGAGCCGCTCGCGCGGGCCGTCGACGAGTGCTGCGCGACGGGCACGCCGATCGTCCGCCGCGCCGTGCAGCTGCAGCAGCCGGGCCGGACGGTTCACGTGGGTGTGACCGTGTCGCCGCTTGCCGGCGGACAGGGCCATGGCGCGATCTGCCTCTTTTCCGACCTCACCGAGATCATGGAGCTGGAAGAGCAGCTCCGCCTCAAGGAGGCGCTCGCGCAGCTTGGTGAGCTGACGGCAGGTCTGGCGCATGAATTTCGCAACGGCCTCGCTACGATTCACGGCTACGCGCGCCTGCTGGATCCGAAGGCGCCTCCGGCGCACTACGGGTCCTACGTCGAAGGCATCCGCCAGGAGACCGATGCACTCGGCCAGGTGGTCACGCGCTTTCTCAGCTTCGCGCGGCCGGAGCAGATGCAGCTCGCGTCGGTGCCGCTCGAGGCCGTCGTCCGCCGGGCCTGCGATGAGATTGCGCACGAGTTCACTGACGCGCGGATCGAGGTTGCCGGCGTGTTCGGAGCGGTCGACGGCGACGAGATCCTGCTGAAGCAGGTCTTCAGCAATCTGGCGCGGAACGCGGTCGAAGCGTGCACCGGTGCGAACATCCGGGCGGACGTGCGCGTGACCGGTTCGACCGAGGGAGGCACCTGCCGCGTTCGCGTGGAGGACAACGGCCCAGGCATCGACCCGTCGGTCCGCGATCGCATCTTCACGCCCTTCTTCTCGACACGAGCCACAGGCACCGGGCTGGGCCTCGCCATCGTTCAGAAGATCGTGGTGACGCACAACGGCAGGATCACCGCGGGAACGTCGCCCGCAGGCGGCGCGGCCTTCCAGATTACATTTCCGGTGGCCCGCGCCTGAACCATCGCCGGAATTGTTAGCCGGTGTTGCAAAACGGGTCGTAACCGCACGCCCTCGTTCGCGGTCCCTCGCCTCGGATCTCAACTAACCGCTTAGCACCAGACAACTTATGAGAACGACAGCACGCTGGAGGAGCCTCTGGCAGTGCGCTTGCTCCGTCGAGAGTCGCGATGCGCCTGTGCTCCTCAAACCTGGGACGTGCGAAGTCGGAGGCCGGCTTCACGCTCACAGAAATGCTCGTCGTCACCGCCGTGATCGCGATTCTCGCGGGCATGGCGGCTCCGACGATTCTTGGCGCCGTGCGGCTTTTCGCATTGAACTCCACGCTGCAGGCGGTTGGGGCGACGATTCGCGGTGCGCGCTATACGGCTGTTACGAAGAACCGGACGATGCGCGTCAGGTTCAACTGCCCGGCCGTCGATCAGGTACCGAATCGTTGAAGTCACCGGCAACGCCGGCATCGACAACGCCGCGGACCGGTGCAGCGAGACCGCTTATCCGTATCCCGATCCCGATCCCGCCAACAGACCAAACCTCGATGGGCCGATCATGAGGCTTCCGGTGGACGCCCAGTTCGGTGCCCTTCAGAGCATCCAGATCGACACCATGGGCCGGGTGCAGCAATTGGGCGGCTGCCCGGCGTGCGCGGTGGCGGGGACGCCAGTCACGGTGGCGGTTGTCGGCCTCTCCGGTAATTCGACGAAGACCATCACAGTCTCTGCAAATGGCCAAGTCATTCTTCCGTAAGCGCTGGTTCTCGCAGGACGGCGGGTTCAGCCTCGTCGAGGTCCTCGTGTCGACCGTCGTCCTCACAGTGGGCCTCGTCGCGATGGCGGAGCTGCTCGCGATCGCCACCAAGATGCACGCCGATGCGAGCGAGGCGTCGAGGGCGAGTCAGTACGCGCAGACGAAGATCGACGAGCTGGTGAAGCTGAACATGGCAACGGCAGCGGCCGTACAGGTCAATGCCGCGGATACGCTGTCGACGAACGTCGCGAACTACTTCGACACGCCGATGGCGGGCGTCACGCGCCGGTGGCGGGTGCAGGCCGGACCGGTCGCCAACACACGCCTGCTGACGGTGCGGATCGTCAACCTGCGCGCGCGGCAATACGGAAACGCGGTCGACGTCACGACCATCATCAGACAATGGTAAGCACTTCATTTCGGATCGGCGCGCGCGCGAAAGACGAGCGAGGCTTTTCGCTCGTCGAGTTGATGATCGTCGGGCTCATCACCACGCTGGTGGCTGGCGCGGCGGTCACGCTGGCGAGCCAGGTTCAACGGACGTACGCGTACCAGCTGAATGACGCCGGCGTACAGCAGGAGGCGCGCTATGCCATGGACCTCATCACCCGCACGCTCGCTGCGGCGGGGAGCGATCCGTATTCGATCACCGCGGCGCAGGCCTGCCCCGTGGCGGGCACGGTGTTCGCACCGCTGACGCTCGATCCGGATGGAGATGGCATCCAGGATGACGTCCGTGTGCATTCGGATACCAATCCACCGAACGGCATCCTGGTCGGCCTCGCCGGCGCGTGCAACGAGATCGGCGAGGACGTCACGATTGGAATCGAGGCCAACGCGGCGCCAACGAACAACGCCATCACGCGCTTCGACCGGGCGCTCGAGAACGCCGCTGTCGCGGTGACCGACCAGGTGTTCACGCGCTTGCGGTTCACGTATCTGGACGTCAACCGTGCCGTGACCGTGGTGCCGGCGGACATCGTCTACGCGCAGGTGAACCTGTCGGGGCAATCGAAATCCCGCAATCCTTACACCGGTCAATTCACGACGTTCACCTTTCAATCTGAAGTCAGGGTGAGGGCCCGATGATGACGCACGAACGGTCGACTCCCAACCGGAACGGCGAACGCGGCGTGGCGCTGATTGCGGCGCTTCTGCTGCTCATGATCGTGTCGGGGCTCTGTGCCACGATGGCGATCAGCGGCAGCACGGAGACTGTCATCGCGCGCAATCACCAGGTCGCGACGGAAGCGAAGGCCGCCGCGGAGGCCGGAGTGATTCACGGCACGCAACTCATCGTCGCGCAGCTGGCCGCGCTCGCGCCGGGAAACGTGCCGGCCGCAATCGACGCCTTGCTCGCGGGGCCCGACGGCGACATCGCCACGACGGCTGACAACGGCAGCCTCGCGGGCCTGGGGCTCGGGCTGGAGCGGTTGCGCTGAACGGCTCCACGCAGATCTCCTACCAGGTGCGTGTGTACGATGAGGACGACGCGAACCGCGGTGTGACGCTGCAGGCAGCCGACATCGCGCGCATCAGCGAGGACGCGCAGCCCTACGTCGACAACAACAAGAAAGTAGTTGTTCGCGCGGTCGGGTACGCCGGATCCAATGCGATCGCGACCGTAGAGGTGCTTCTCGGCCCGATCCCGATGCCTGCCGTTCTCACCGAAGGCGATATGGACGTCGCCGCGACCATCACCGGCAGCGGCGGTGGCGTGCACTCGAATGGGGACCTGACGGTCGACAACAAAGCGGACATCGAGAAGAGCGCGACGGCCTCGGGCGACTATGACAACAGTGGCGACGTCGGGTCCGGCTCCGGCGGCAGCAAGCCAACGATTGACGTACCGCCGATCAAGGCCAGCGACTACAAGTCGAAGGCGGATTTCATCCTCAATGACGACGGGACGTTCACAATCGTCGCCACCAATACCACGCTTGGAGCCGATCCGTCGGGCGTGTGGAGCTTTGGGGGTGGCACCTGGAGCATCAGTGGCAATACGGGACCCACTCCGGGGGCTTACTATGTCGAAGGCAACGTGAAAATCACGGGCAACCCAGATCACGCCGGCGGCCCATGCCCGCTCTCGATCTTCTCTGAGGGCAACATCGACATCGCCGGCAACCCGGACTTGAACCCCTTCGATGCGAGCGAGCCCTGGATGGTGGCCGACGGGAATCTGGAAATCACCGGGAACATGAACAAGGACGGCCTCAACGCCACTCACGGCGAGATCTACGTCCATGGTGACGTGACGTTCAATGGCAGCGGTCCGCATATCAACGGCAATATCGTCGCTGAGGGAACCGCTTCTATCGGAGGGAACGCCGTGCTCCAGAACAACGGTACCGGCAGCACGTCGTCGTACGAAGTGTCCGCATGGCGCTGGGGCTCATAGGGAGTCCGTCCGATAGGTACGGATGGCTATGAAGCAGGTCTCCTCGAAACTGATGGCCGGCGTCCTCGCCGTGTCGCTTGCGCCTGTCGCTTCGGCACAGTCGCTGGGCGACGTGGCGCGCAAAGAGGAGGCACGGAGAAAGACCGTCGCCGGCTCGGGAAAGGTCTACACGAACGACAAGCTGCGCGGCGACGTGGCCCCCGCGCGCCCTGCGGCGGCCTCATCGTCGGCGCCGGATGACAAGAGCTCCGGAACGGACAAGGGCACCGACAAACCGGCCGATAAGCCAGCGCCGAAAGACCAGGCGTACTGGCGCGACCGGATGACCAAGGCGAGAGAGGGCATCGACCGCGCAAAGGCGTTCGCCGAGGCGCTGCAAAGCCAGATCAACGGCCTCAGCGCCGAGTTCACCGCCCGCGACGATCCGCGACAGCGCGCCATCGTCGGCGAGAAACGCCAGAAGGCGCTCGACGAGCTCGCCCGCGTGAACAAAGAGATCTCGGAGCTCGACAAGGGGATCCGTGATCTCGAGGAAGAAGCTCGAAAGGCCGGCGTGCCTCCGGGCTGGCTGCGCTAGTCCGCGTTATCTCCATCCTCAGTTAACCGCCGTTTACACCTGCGCGAGGCGGAGCCGCGCCTTTCATCGTTTTTTCGGCCGGCTGCGCCCGGTGACGCGGTGGCGTGACGGTTGCTCCCGGGTGTCGCATGCGAGGCGACAGCGGCATGAGCGTCATCGAAGCGATGATCGCCACCGGGTTGCTGGCGACCGCGCTCGTCGTGCTGTCGCAGTTGCTGACCGGCGCGGTCACATCCAACATCGCGGCAGGCAAAGCTACTGTCGCCATCGTCCTCGCGTCGCAGAAGATCGAAGAGCTGCGGTCAGCGCCGGCGCGGCCGCCCGACGGCATGGACCAGGTGGCGATGTTCGTCCGGCGGTGGACGTTCGTGCCCGTACCCGCAAGTTCGCTGGGCACGTACGTCGTCCACGTTCGTGTGGAGACCGCGGGGCGGGACGTCGCGTCTTTGATCGCGGTGGCGCGATGGCGATGAGGGACCGCGTTCACGGATTGGAGGAGGGCTTTTCAATGGTGGACCTCCTCATCGCCATGCTGATATTCGGCGTGGTGTCGGCCGCCATCCTCGATCTGCTGCCGCCCGCGACGGCTGCGTTCGACACGCAGATAGAGGTAGCCGACCTGCAGCAGCGGCTGCGCGTGGCCGTCTCGACGCTGCAGCGCGATCTCGCGGCAGCCGGCGCAGGCGCCTACGGCGGATCGCTCGGCGCGCTCGGCGATTATCTTGCGCCGGTGCTGCCGTACCGGTGGGGAAACTCGAAGCCCGACCCACCCGGCAGCTTCCGGACGGATACGATCACGGTCCTGTTCGTGCCGGACGCGGCAGCGGAAACCGCCGTTGTCAGTCGCATGCCGCCGGTTGGCGGCGAGCAAGTGATTGCCACGAGGGCCGACTGTGGCGGCGCCAGGCACGACCTGCGATGCGGTTTCACGCCGGGGATGCGGGTGCTGCTGTTTCGCCCGGGCGCGCGATGGGACATCGGCGCAGCCGCGCAGGTGCACGATGCGGCCCTGCATCTGATCGGCCTGCCACCCTTGCCTCCGGAGTACGACGCTGGCGATGCGGTTGCCGCGCAGCTCGAAGCTCACACCTACTATCTCAAGGCCGACGCTGCGAACGACCGGTTCGAGCTGATGCACTACGACGGCGACCAGACCGACATGCCGGTCGTCGACCACGTGGTGAAACTGCATTTTCGCTACTGGGGTACGCCCAGCCCGCCGCAGCGCATTGCCGGGCGGCTCCTGTCCGACCCTGGACCGTGGACGACCTACGGCCCGCCTCCGCCTGAGATCGGTTCCCCGTCGGGCCTCGCATGGCCAGACGGAGAAAACTGTGTGTTCACGATCGTCAACGGTGCGCACGTGCCCCGGCTGCCGGACCTGGCGCCGGATGCGAGCGGACTGACCGAGCTCACGGCGCCGCTCCTCAGTGACGGTCCCTGGTGTCCCGATGCGGCCAGCGCCTTCCGCTACGACGCGGATCTGCTGCGGCTTCGCCGGATCGGCGTCACGCTGCGGGTCGAGGCCGGGCCGGAGCGGCTGCGAGGTCCGGCGTCAGCGATGTTCATCCGCGCAGGCACCGCGCAAACGTCCCGATACGTTCCCGATCGGGAGGTGACGTTTACGGTGGCGCCGCGCAATCTGGGGACGGAGCGCTGATATGGGGTGACCGTCGCGATCCTGATGATGATGCTGCTTGCGGCTCTGGGCGGCGCGTTGACGTCCACCTCCATCGCGGAAGCGCAGGTCGTCGGAAACTATCGAACCAACGCGCAGGCGGAATATGCCGCGGACGCGGCCATCGAGATCGTCGTGAACCACCTGGCCACCGTGCCCGACTGGACGGTCGTCCACGCAGGGGCCGTTGCGTCGCCGTACGTCGACGGCGCTCCCTTCGGCGTTCGCCAGACACCGGCGGGTGCTGTCGATCTCGGCGGCGTCACGAACTTCGTGCGAGCCGGACCCAGAGGGCGCATGTGGCAGTTGTACGCATACAGACGCCTCGGCGATCTGCTGTCCGTGCCGGCTGCCTATCCAGACATCTACGTCGTGGTATGGGCTGCCGCCCATCCTGGAGGCGCCGCGAACGACACGGCCCTGCTGCTCGCCCACGCGTATGGCCCGTACGGGGTGCGCAGGGCGATGGAGGCGGCGGTGGCGCGGACGCCCATTTCCGGCGTGCGACTCACCGCACGACGGGAGGTGCATTGAGAGCACGGGGAGATCGTGGAGATCGAGAGAAGAATTCGCCTCCCGGATCTCCTCGACCTCCCTGTGATTGCTCCCGCGCTACCATAGGGCGCTCAGCCGCATATGGCCCCTTCCTCCACGTTCCCCGTTCTGCTCGTCGAAGACAAGGATTCGCTGCGCGCGATGCTCCGGCACGCGCTCGAGGCCCAGGATCACGAGGTGATCGAAGCGCGCGATGAGGCCGAAGCAATCGAGGCCATGCGGCGGATCCGCCCCGCGGTGGTTCTGACCGACCTGCGCCTGCCCGGCGGGGACGGTTTCAAGGTGCTGCGGGTGGCGAAGGAGCTCGATCCCGAGCTGCCCGTCATCGTGATGACCGCCTACGGCAGCATTCAGGATGCCGTCACCGCCATGAAGGAGGGCGCGCTCGACTTCCTGGCAAAGCCGGTGGATCCGGACCACCTGCTGCTCATGGTGCAGCGTGCGATCGCTCACCGCCGGATGCAGATCGAGCACATGCTGCTCAAGGAGGAGATGGCCGCCAAGCGAGGCGCGCCGCGCATCATCGGCGACGATCCCAAGCTTCGCCACGTCACGCAGCAGCTGCACCGGGCCGCGGGCTCGGACGCGACGGTGCTGCTGGAAGGGGAGAGTGGAACGGGGAAGGAGCTGTTTGCGCGCTGCCTGCACGCGCTCAGCCCGCGCGCCGACGGACCGTTCGTCGCCATCAACTGCGCGGCCATTCCCGATACGCTGCTCGAGACCGAGCTCTTCGGCCACGAAAAAGGGGCGTTCACCGGCGCGACCGCCCGGAAGCCCGGCCGGTTCGAGGTGGCGCACCGGGGCACGCTGTTCCTCGATGAAATCGGCGACCTGCCGCTCGGCCTGCAGGCAAAGATCCTGCGGGCGCTCGAGGAGCGCTCGTTCGAGCGGGTGGGAGGCACGCAGACGCTGCACGTCGACGTCCGCGTCGTTGCCGCAACGAACCGGCACCTCAAGCAGCGCGTCGCCTCCCGGCTGTTTCGAGAGGACCTCTATTTTCGCCTGTCCGTGTTTCCCATCACGATCCCGCCGCTCCGCGAGCGTGCCGAAGACATCCCGGTGCTCGCCACGCACTTTGTCGAGCGGTTCTGCCGCGACATGAACAAGCCGGTGCTGTCGTTCTCCCTTGCCGCGCTGGATGAGCTCAAGACGTATGCATGGCCCGGCAACGTACGCGAGCTGCAGAACTGCATCGAACGGGCGGTGATCCTGTGCGAGGGGAGCTCAATCCAGCCGCGTCACTTGAATCTGTCGTCGGCTTTGCAGCCGATCATCCCGGCCGAGCCGGAGACGCCGTGGGATCAATTGGATCTGTCCGGAACGCTGCGCGATGTGCTTGCGCGGGTGACCGCGGAGGTGGAGAAGCGAAAGGTCGAAAAGGCGATCCGCGAGTCTGGTGACAACCGCCAGCGCGCCGCCGACGCGCTCCAGATCACGTACAAGGCGCTCATGCAGAAGATGCGGGACTACGGGATAGACGAATCGGTGAGGTAACGAAACCCACGACAACACGTGAGATAACGAAACCACGAAAACACGACGTACACGAAACTAATGGTTTCGTGTGTTTCGTGATTTCGTGGTTGGCCTCAAGACTTCAGCCCCATCCCGCGCAGCACGCCCGTCAACTCCTCCTCCGTCACGTCGTCGACCACCGTCGTCGCGCCGATGTCGATGCAGATGACGAAGTGGAGGCGTCCCTTGATCACTTTCTTGTCGCGCCGCACGGCTTCCAGGACCAGCGCGGCCGAAAGATCGTTGACCGCGGGCAACGGCCCCAGTAGCGCGATCACGTCTGCCAGCGCCTGACGCGCCCGCGGCGCCAGCGCGCCGCGCCCTGCAGCCAGGTTGGCGGCGGCGATCATGCCGTAGGCGATCGCTTCGCCGTGACGGAAGCGGCGGTACTTCGTGACCGCCTCGAGCGCGTGGCCCACGGTGTGCCCGTAGTTGAGCACGCGGCGCGGGCCCGATTCCCGCTCGTCGGCCGAGACGATCTCTGCCTTGATGCGGCACGACTCGGCGATGGCAGGCAGCAGCACCTCCGGATCGCGGGCGAAAATCGCTTTCGAATCGCGGGCCACGCGCTCGAAGAGTCCGCGGCTCGCGATCATCCCGTACTTGACGACCTCGTACAACCCGGATCGGAACTCGCGCCGAGGAAGCGTCTTGAGCAGCAGCGGGTCGATCGCCACGAGCGATGGCTGATGGAACGCTCCTATCAGGTTCTTCCCCAGCTGGTGGTTCACGCCGACCTTGCCGCCGATCGAGCTGTCGACCTGCGCCAGCAGCGTCGTCGGCACCTGCACGAGGGCGACGCCGCGCAGGTACGTGGCGGCGGCAAACCCCGCCACGTCGCCGACCACGCCGCCGCCGACAGCGACGATCGCGGACGCGCGATCCGCCGCCGCGCGAATCAGCGCTTCGTAGATACGTCCCGCCGTCTGCAGCGTCTTGTGACGCTCTCCATCGGGAATGAGGATCGGCTCGGCGAGCGCGAGGGGCTGGAACGCGCGGCTGTGCAGCTTCCAGATCGTGGGATTCGAGACGATGAACCTGCGGCCGTCGACGCCGTGCTCGTCGAGCAGCGCCTGCAGCCGTTCGACGATCCCCTCGCCGATTGCGATCGGCGACGTCTGTCCGCCCGCGCGAACCTCGAGGCGAATTGGCGTCAGGCTGTGCGCGTTGAGCATTGAGGCTCGAGCATCGAGGCCTTGATAGGATACCTCCGGTGAAGGTCAGCGGCGATTTCCTCGTCATCGGCAGCGGCATCGCAGGGCTGCGCGCAGCCATCGCCCTCGCCGAGGCCGGCGACGTGATCGTGCTCACCAAAGCCGAACCCGCCGAGAGCAACACCGGGTACGCGCAGGGCGGGATCGCCGCGGCGATCGGTCCGGATGACTCACCCGATCTTCACGCGCGCGACACGCACGCGGCGGGGGACGGCCTCTGCGACGCCGCCGCGGTCCGGATTCTGGTGGGCGACGGCCCGGCCTACGTGCGCGAGCTCCTCGACTGGGGCGCGGCGTTCGATCGCGACGCCGGCGGCCGGCCAGCGCTGGGGCGCGAGGGTGCGCACAGCGTCCGGCGCGTGCTGCACGCGCGCGACGCCACGGGGCGGGAGATCGCGCGCGTGCTGTGGAGTCGCGTGTCGGCGCATCCTCGAATCCGCGTATTCGTCGATGCCCTCGCGACCGAGCTCGTGGTGAGCGACGGTGTCTGCCGGGGCGCTGCATTTCTCGACGCCGGCGTCGCGCGGGTGGCCGAGGCGCGCGCAACGCTGCTGGCCACGGGCGGTGCCGGCCAGGTGTTCCGCGAGACGACGAATCCCTCGATAGCGACCGGCGACGGGATAGCGATGGCCTTTCGGGCCGGAGCACACGTCGCCGACCTCGAGTTCGTGCAGTTCCACCCGACCGTCATGAACGTGCCGGACGCGCCTCGGTTCCTGCTGTCGGAAGCGCTGCGCGGCGAAGGCGCGCGCCTCGTGAATCAGGCGGGTGAGCCGTTCATGGCGCGCTACGAGCCTGCGGGCGATCTAGCGTCGCGCGACCTCGTGTCGCGCGCAATGGTTCGCGAAGCGGAGCGTACCGGTGCACCGGTCTATCTGACCGTTGCGCACCTCGACGCCGACTACGTGCGGCGCCGCTTTCCGACGATTGCGGCGGCGTGCCGCCAGGCCGGCCTCGATCTGGCGCGCGACCTGATTCCCGTGAGTCCGGCCGCGCACTACGTCATGGGCGGCGTCGAAACGGACGTCGACGGCCGCACGTCAACGGCCGCTCTCTTCGCGGCCGGCGAAGTCGCCTGCACCGGCGTGCACGGCGCGAACCGGCTGGCGAGCAACTCGCTGCTCGAAGGGCTCGTGTTCGGCGCGCGCGCCGCCAGCGCGATGCTGGTCCCGGCGCAGCGTGCGGCCGGCCGCGACGCTCAAACGGTGGATGTGCCCGCGTCCCATACGGCGGCGCGACTACCCACCGAGGACGCCGTTCGGGATTTGATGTGGCGCCACGTCGGGCTCCTCCGCGACGCGGCGGGCCTCGAACACGCGCACGCCACACTGGCCTGCTGGTGGTCCGCCGTGCGCGTAGCCTCCACCGGCCCGACTGGAACCGATCGCCAGCTTCGCCGCCTCGAGGCGGTCGTGACCGTTGGCCTGCTCATCGCACGAGCCGCGCTGCGCCGCGAGGAGAGCCGCGGGGCGCATTTCCGATCTGATTTCCCGACGCGCGACGATATAAACTGGAAGTTTCACATCGCCGATCAACTTCGCGGGTAAGGGCCCGCCGCCAACCGTCATGGCCAACGACAACGTCATTCCCGACTACCCCGACAAAATTACCCCACAGTCCGAAGACTTCGGCCGGTGGTACATCGACGTCGTCCGCAAGGCGGAGCTCGCCGACTACTCGCCGGTGAAGGGCTGCATGGTGATCCGTCCGTACGGCTACGCAATCTGGGAGCTGATGCAGCAGGGCCTCGATCGACGGTTCAAGGCAACCGGCCACGTCAACGCGTACTTCCCGCTCTTCATACCCAAGAGTCTCCTGATGAAGGAGACCGAGCACGTAGAGGGGTTCGCGCCGCAGGTCGCGTGGGTGACAAAGGGCGGAGACGAGGAGCTCGAGGAGCCGCTCGTCGTCCGACCGACCTCCGAAACGATCATCGGAACGATGTACGCGAAGTGGATCCAGTCGTGGCGCGACCTGCCGATCCTGATCAATCAGTGGGCCAACGTCGTGCGATGGGAGAAAGTCACGCGGCTGTTCCTGCGCACCACGGAGTTCCTCTGGCAGGAAGGCCATACCGCGCACGAGACCTGGCAGGAGGCGCAGGAGGAAACGCTGCGCATGCTCGGCGTGTACAAGGATTTCGCCGAGACCGAGCTGGCGATGCCCGTGATCGATGGGGAGAAGACGGAGAGCGAGAAGTTTGCCGGCGCCGAGCGCACGTATTCAATCGAAGCGTTGATGCGCGATGGCCGCGCGCTGCAGGCCGGAACGTCGCACAACCTCGGTCAGAACTTCGCGAAGGTGTTCGACATCAAGTTCCAGGCGCGCGACAAGTCCGTGCAGTACGTCTACGGGACCTCGTGGGGCGTGTCGACGCGCATGATTGGCGGCGTCATCATGACGCACGGCGATGAGGGCGGGCTGATCCTGCCGCCGTCGGTGGCGCCGTATCAGGTCGTCATCGTGCCGATCTCGCGCGGCAACTGGAAGGAAACGGTGCTGCCGAAGGCGCAGGAGATTCGCGACAGCCTCGTGGCGCGCGGCGTCCGTGTGCTGCTCGACGACCGTGACTCGCAGACGCCCGGATGGAAGTTCAACGAGTGGGAGCTCCGCGGCGTGCCGCTGCGGCTGGAGATCGGGCCGAAAGACCTCGAGAAGCAGCAGGTGGTGCTCGCGAGGCGCGACACGCGCGAGAAATCGTTCGTGCCGATGGACGGCCTCGCCGGCCGCGTGGACGATCTGCTCAAGCAGATTCAGAAAGCACTCTTCGATCGGGCTGTGACGTATCGCGAGGAGCACACCTCCGAGACGGACTCCTACGACGAGTTCAAACAGATCATGGACGGCCGGCCTGGCTTCGTCATCGCGCCATGGTGCGGCTCGGCGGAGTGCGAGGCGCAGATCAAGACGGAGACGCAGGCCACCATTCGCAATATCCCGTTTACGAGCCAGAAGCCGGAAGGCAAGCAGTGCCTCAAATGCGGGCGCCCGGCGACCGCCAACGCCTGGTTCGCGAAATCGTACCTGACCCCTCGCCCCTAGAGTAGGCCCGGGTACTTGGTGCGGACTCGCCGGATGACGGCATGGCGCCCGGTGAGTTTCGCGCGTGCCGCGATCGCGTGGACGGTCTGGGCGACGCGGTCGCGCCACCATGGTTCCTGCCTCCCGGCCGACCAGGCGCGCGCGAGCGGCTCGACGCATGACGCGTCGCCGATCAGTCCCACCGCCGAGAGGAAGTCGAGCGGCAGCGCCCCGTGCGCGGCGTCGAACGTCTCGCGCAGATCGTAGAGGGCGACCCGGCTCTCGCGCTTGGCGAGCGTGAGGTGGGCGGCGCCGCGCGCCAGCTCCCATTCCTGCCGGCGCCTGGCCGACGCTTCCTCGCGTTCGCGCTCGCGAATCCGCACGATCGCGTCGTGTATTTCGGAGAGGGCTGCCGCGGCCCCCCGCACCGCGAGCCATTCCCGGATGCCGGCGGGATGGTCGAGCGGCGCCGGCGGGGCGTCGCCCGCCGCACGGGCGGCCAGCGACGGATCGTCGCCTCGAACCTGCTGCAGCACCGGCTGAATCGTCGGACGAGGGAGATCGGACAAGGCGTCCAGCGCCGCGAGGCGCACCGCGGCCGGGCGGCTCTTGTCGAGCGCCACGGCCGTGACCGCATCGAGCGCCGATGCGTCCGACGCGAGGCGCGGTCGCAGCGTGGCGACGGCGGCCGCGGCCACCGCCGGTGTCACCGCGGTCAGGCTCTCGATCGCGAGATCGCGCCCGCGCGGATCGTCGACGCCCTCGAGCGCCTTGAGCGCCGCCGCCTGCGCCGCCGGTGGAGCGCCGGATCGAATCAGACGCGTGAGACGGTCGATAGCGCGTGCACCGATGACGCGGAGGCGAGCGATCGCGGCCTCGCGCTCGACGGGCGAGCCATCCCGCAGCTGCGCCACCAGCCGGTCGACTTCGCGCGCCGTAGATGATTTGATCGTCATCCGACCATGAACGCCCCAGCTTACGTGATCTTCAGCGACGGCACGCGCGTTCGCGTCGAAGTCGCCGATACGTATCCGGCGCTTGCTCGCGGCCTGATGTTCCGCGACCCGCTCGCCGACGACGAGGGCATGCTGTTCGTGTTCGGCATTCAGGGCCGCCACGGTTTCTGGATGAAGAACGTCCGCGCGCCGCTCGACATCGTCTGGCTCGATCGCGCCTCGCGGGTCGTGTGGATCGTGGAGAGCGCGCCGCCGTGCCGGACCGATCCGTGTCCGGTTTACGAGCCGCCTGTCGATGCGTCGTACGTCGTAGAAGTCGCGGGAGGCTTCGTTCGGCGCCGCGGTGTCGCGGTCGGGGATGAGATCGCAATCGATCGCGAGGGCTAAAGCGCGCTACTCCTGGTCCGCTGTGCGCTTCTTCCCGAAAAGCCACGCCAGACCGATGCTGGCGACGTAGAGAAGGACTACGGGCCCGCCCATGACGACCATGCCGACGCCACCGCCGTCCGGCGAGAGCACTGCCGACCCGATGATGATCAACAGCACGGCGTATTTGATGTTGCGGATCATGAACCTCGGCGTGACTAGACCCATTCGCGCCAGGAACAGAACGACGGTCGGCAGCTGGAACGTGATGCCGAGCGCCAGAATCAGCCGCAAGTAGATCGCGAACGCCGGCTCGACGCGCGGCATGTACGTCACGTAGTCCGTGGTGAAGCTGGCGAAGAACCGCCATACGAAAGGGAACACCGCGTAGTGCGAGAATGCAGCCCCGGCAACGAACAGGACGCTCGACATCGCGACGAAGGGGATGGCGAACTTCTTCTCGTGCGCGTACAGGCCGGGCGCGATGAACAGCCATACCTGCGTGAACACCAGGGGTGATGCCACGATCAATCCCGCAATGAGTGCGATCTTGATCTGCAGCATGAAAGCTTCGCTCGGGTCGGTGTAGATCAGGGTTTGGCCCGCCGGCAGCATTCGCTGCATCGGGCGCATGATGAAATCGAAGACCTCACCAATAAAGAAAAAGACGATCAGGACGCCGACACCGAGCGACGCGAGCGACCAGATGATGCGCTTCCGGAGCTCGTCGAGATGCTCCAGGAACGACATCTTTCCGCCGCCCTCGTAGTCATCGAGCTCGCTGTCGGGTGGTTCCCGATCCGGATCGACATCGTCATCCGGAATGCGCTCCGGCGCCTGGCTTGGGAAGGGTACGAGCGCCATCGGGCCGTTTAGGCTCCGGTGCCGGTGGCTCCGGTGCCGGTGTTGCGGCTGACGGTTTCGCTCTCGTTCTCGCTCTCGCGAGGCGCGGCGTCGGACGATGCGGCCGGCGTGGGGGCCGGCTGCGGTGGACGCTGCTCGCGCTGCTCCTCGATGCGGATCTCCTCCTCGAGCGTCGAGCGCAGCTCATTGGAGGCTTTCTTGAACTCGCCGATACTCTTACCGAGGGAGCGGCCGAGCTCAGGCAGCTTCCGTGGGCCGAAGATGATCAGCGCGATCACCAGGATGATGATCAACTCCGGCATGCCGATCGAACCAAACATTTCAGTGCTCCAGCCGGCCGTGGCGCCAGCGTTGACGTCTGAAGAGGTGAATCGCTGCTAAGTGATTCAATTGATTATAGAAAGCCCTTCGGGGCCGGTCAAGGAAAGGGTGGCCGGTAGGGCTGTTTCCTGTTACAGTCAATTATGCGCAGCTACCGGTCGTTCTCCGCAGCCGTATTTGCCATTGTTTTCTGCGCTCTGGTTGGCGGCTTCTTCGGCCGCAGCGCCCTCGCCACGCAGGATCAGCTTCCCGACCAATACAAGGTATTCACCGCGGCGCTCAAGGCGGTCGAGGCGAACTACGTTGGGGACGTGGAGTCGGACCGCCTGGTGTACAGCGCGATCTCCGGCATGCTGCAGACGCTCGATCCGCACTCGAGCTTCATGGATCCTCGCACGTACGCCCAGATGCGCGAACGGCAGGAAGGGCGGTATTACGGACTCGGAATCACGATCGTCGTGATCGGGGGCGACATCACCGTGCTCTCGCTGTTCGAGGGTTCGCCCGCCTACCAGAAGGGTCTGCGCCGCGGTGACATCATCGCGAAGATCGCCGGCGAGGACACCAAGGGGTGGACGAGCGATCAGGCCGTCCGCAAGCTGCGCGGCCCCAAGGGAACGTTCGTCGAGATTTCGCTGAAACGCAGCGGCTACGACGACCTCATCCCGCTGTCGGTGATGCGCGACGAGATTCACATTCCAACGATCACCGCGTACTTCATGGTCGACAGTCAGACGGGCTACGTTCGCCTCCAGGACTTCGCGGAGAACACCAACGAGGAACTCGGTCGCGCCCTGAAGGATCTCTCGGCAAAGGGAATGCGCCGGCTCGTGCTCGATCTTCGGAACAACCCTGGCGGCCCGCTCGACCAGGCCATCAAGGTATCGAATCGCTTTCTGCCCAAAGGCGATCTGATCGTGTATACCCGCGGCCGGGCGTCGAATTCCGACCAGAACTATCACGCGACCGAGCAGAGCGACTACCTGAGCATCCCGGTGGTTACGGTCGTCAATCGCAACAGTGCGAGCGCCTCGGAGATCGTGGCTGGGGCGCTGCAGGATCACGATCGCGCGCTCGTGGTCGGCGAAACCACGTTCGGCAAGGCGCTCGTCCAGTCCGTGTATCGCGTGAGCCAGGGCGCCGGCGTCGCAGTGACGACCGCGCGGTACTACACGCCCAGCGGCCGGCTCATTCAGCGTCCGTGGGACGGCAGCTTCGACGAATACCTGACGTACACCTATCGCGACCAGAATCCGAACAAGGATCACAAAGCCGACGACCTGAAGTTCACCGACGCGGGACGCAAGGTGTACAGCGGCGGCGGGGTGGAGCCAGACAGCCGCTTCGACGGTCCGACCGAAGGGTTCAACCCGACCCGATTCGGGCGTATGGTCTTCAACCGCCAGCTGCCTGACAGCTTCGCGCAGCGGTTCTCGCGGCGCGGCGACACCCGCATCACGTCGAACGCCAAGGCCTCGGCGCGGGCGCTCGCCCCCGACTTCGTCGTCGACGATGCGATGCTCGGCGAGTTCAAGGATCATCTGCGTCAGCAGAAGGTGAAGATCGACGAGGCGGCGTGGGAAAAGGACAAGGAGTTCCTGCGCGCGATGATTCGCTACGAGATCGACGTCGACCTCTTCAGCGTGGCGGATGCGCGCAAGAACCTCGCGAAGGTGGACCCGCAGCTGCAGTATGCGCTGGGGCTCTTCCCGGAGGCCGAGCGGCTCACCCAGCTGACGAAGACGCGGCTCACGAAGACAGGAAACTAACTTCGCGTTCGTCAGTTCCCAGGTTCGTGGGTTCGCAGGTTCCCACGAACCGAAGAACCAACGAACCGAAGAACCAACGAACCGAAGAACCGACGAACCAACGAACCGACGAACTATAATTGGCCGACACCATCCCTCCCTTTGGGTGCCCAGCCCAAAATATTGTGGTGTCGTAATGGCCTTGCCACTATGGCTAGGCCTTGTTAGACTGGCGGCCGTTCGTAGCTGACGAGCCGTCCTCAACCATTTCAACCTGTTTTGCCTGCGGGGAAGCAATGCGCCTCGAGCGTCTGGAAATCTCTGGGTTCAAGTCGTTCTCCGAGCGGTCCGAGCTCGCCTTCGACGAGGGCGTGACCGCCATTGTCGGGCCGAACGGCTGCGGAAAGAGCAACGTGGCCGACGCGATCACGTGGGTGCTCGGCGAGCAAAGTGCCAAGAGCCTCCGCGGCGACAGGATGGAGGACGTGATCTTCAACGGCAGCGACGCCCGCAAGCCCGGTGGCGCCGCTGAAGTGAAGCTGCGGCTGTCCGGTCTGCCGGCTCCTCCGAATGGAAACGGCAATGGAAACGGCAATGGCAACGGACACGGCCATGCCTCGACTTCGCTCGGCGAGGGCGCGGATGTCGCGGAACTCGCCGAGGCGTTCTCCCGTGACGTCGAGGTCACGCGGCGGCTCTACCGATCGGGCGAAAGCGAGTATCTGATTGACGGCGAGGTCTGCCGTCTGCGGGACGTGCACGAGCTGTTGATGGACACGGGGCTGGGCGCGAAGGCTTACGCCATCATCGAGCAGGGGAAGATCGGGATGATCCTCAGCTCGCGCCCTGCCGATCGGCGGCAGCTCATCGAAGAAGCGGCCGGGATCACACGATACAAGGCGCGCCGGCGCGCGGCGGAGCTGAAGCTCGAGGCGGCGCAGCAGAACCTCACGCGTATCGACGACATCGTATTCGAGGTCGAGAAGCAGCGCGGCTCGCTGAAGCGGCAGGCGGCCAAGGCGCGGCGGTACCGAAAGCTTCGCGACGAGCTGCGCCGGTGGGAGAAAGTACTCTTCGCTCGAAGATACCGCGAGCTGGCGCACAGCATCGAGGCGGCCCGCGCGCGGCTCGCGGAGGCGCGCGAGCGGGAAGCCGCCGCTGCGTCACGTCTCGCCGAAGTCGAGGCGGACCTGAGCCGCATCAAGATCGAGCAGGCCGAAGCCGACAGCCGCGCGGCTGCGGTGCGCGAAGACGCGCACGCGCGTGAGCTCGACATCCATCGCCGTCAGCAGCAGATCGAGCTCAATCGCCATCAGTCCGAGTCCCTGGCGACGCGAGGCGCGGAGATCGAACATGAAGTACGCGATCTCGACGCGAGGCGCGAGCCGGGTCGCCTCGAGCTCGAGTCGCGCCGCGAGGCGCTCGCCGACGCCGAACGCGCCCGCGCCGCCGCCGCCGCCATCCTCACCGAGGCCAGTGAGGCGCACGCAGCGGCGCAGCGCCAAATCGAGGGTCTCGAATCGGACGTCGAGGCTGCCCGCGGACAGGTATTTGCGGCGATCAACTCCGCGACCGCGCTCCGCCATGCGATGGAGCACGCCAGCGCGCAGAAGGAGCGCGTGATCGAGATGCTGGCGAAGCTCGACGTCGAGACCGAGGATCACCGGCGCGAAACCGAAAAGGTCGACACCGACGGTCAGGCTGCAGCGGACGCGCTGGCTCGCGCGCACGAGGCGCTCGACGCGCTGCGCGTGGAGCGCGCGGCGCGGGAGTCGGCGCTGTCGGCGGCGCGAGGCGAGCACGAGCAGCGCGTGAGGAGCGTGCGGGCGAACGAGCAGGAGCTCGCGGGAATGCAGGCCAGGCTGGGCTCGCTCGAGGAGCTCGAAGCGAGCCGTGCCGGGTTCGGCGACGCCGCCCGGATGGTGCTCGTGCAGGCGAACGGCCACGTCGGGCAGCAGGGCGCCGTCGCGGACTATCTCGACGTGGACCGCCGCTACGAGCGCGCGGTCGAAGCGTGCCTCGGCGACCTGCTGCAACACATCATCGTCGAACGGCACGAACAGGCGGCCGCGGGCCTGCAGCTCGTGCGCGACCACGACGCGGGCCGCTGTGGCTTCGTCGTCGTCGACCCCGGTTCCAACGGCTATCACGCGCGCGAGACGATGCGGATGCCCGGAGTCGTACCGGTGGACGACGTGCTTCGCATCAGCGGTCCGCACGTCGTGACGATTCAGAAGGTGCTGCCCGAGGCGTACATTGCCGACACCTTCGAGCAGGCAGCAGCCATGGCGCGGCAGACCGCCGTGCCGGTCGCGACGATCGAGGGCGACGTGTTCCGCGGGCCGCACCTCGTGTCCGGCGGCGCAAAGGCCGAAGCTCGGGGAATTCTCCAGACCAAGCGCGAGATCAAGGAGCTGCGCGAGCGGATTACGGTGGAACGCGCGGCGCTGACGCGGCTCGCCGAGGAAACGGCGGCCCTCGAACTGTCGATCGCGCAGGCGTCGAGCGCGATCGCGGCGCTGGTGGGCGAACAGCATCGGCAGGAGATCGCGGTCGTCGGCCTCGACGGGCAACTCGGCCGCACGACTGAGGACCGCGCACGCCTGGCGCGAAAGGCGGAGGCGATCGCGCTCGAGCGCGCGCAGGCCGAGCAGGAGCGCGACGCGCTGGACGCGCGGTACACCGAGGCGCACGAGGCGCTCGACCGGCTGCAGGGCGAGCAGCGAATCGCCGACGACGATCTCGCGGCCGCGCAGCGCCGTCTGATCGAGGCGCGCGAGGCGGTCGATGAATTGAGTGGACGCGCCGCCGCGGCGCGGGCCGAACACGCCGGGCTCCTCGAGCGCGCGTCGGCGCTGGGAGCCGACGTGATGCGCCTCGATGACGCGCGCCGCGAGCTGGAGGAGCGCATCGTCGCGCGGAGGAGCGAGCTCGAAGCCACGCGTGCCCGCCGCGAGAGCCTGCTGCAGGCGGTTGCCGACGGCGAGCGGACGCTCGATGCGGACATCCGGTCGCTCGAGACGCTTCGGGAGAACCTCCGTGGCGCCGATGAAGTCGCTGCGGCGCTGCGCGAGAAGGTGGACGCTCAGGACTTCGTCATCCGCGAGGCGCGGTGGGTCCTGGAGGACATCCGCAAGCAGTCCACCGAGCTGGAAGTGGCCCGCGCCACGGCGGAGAGCGACCTGGCGCATCTCGCGCAGACCTGTGCGGACGCGGTTCAGTGCACGCTCGACGACGTGGTCGCCGACGTGGAGCGGATGGAAGCGGCGGGCGAGACGTCCCCCGACGTCGTGGCAATCGCGGCGGATGAGCCCGATCCGGATGTGGACGACGTGGAAGCCGCCCGTCCCGTCGAGCAGCCGCCCGCATCGATGACCGCCGAAGAGGCGATCCTCGCGCTCAAGAACAAGATCGATCGTCTCGGGCCGGTGAACATGATGGCCATCGAAGAGTTCGACGAGCTCGAGACGCGCCACTCATTCCTGACGACCCAGCGCAACGATCTCGTCGACTCGATCGCGAAGACGGTCGAGGCGATCACGCGCATCGACGAAACCACCAAGGTCCGGTTCCGCGACGCCTTCGTCGCGATTCAGCAGAACTTTCAGCAGATGTTCGCCACGCTGTTCGGCGGCGGCCACGCGGGCCTGACGCTCCTCGACGAGAACGATCCGCTCGAGAGCGGCATCGACATCGTCGCCTCGCCGCCCGGCAAGCGGCTGCAGAGCGTGCAGCTCCTCTCGGGCGGTGAAAAGGCGCTCACGGCCATCGCGCTGATGTTCGCCATCTTCAAGTACAAGCCGAGCCCCTTCTGCCTGCTCGACGAGATCGACGCGCCGCTCGACGATGCGAACGTCGCGCGGTTCGTCGAGATGCTGCAGGGCATGCTCGACCGTACCCAGTTCATTCTGATTACCCATAATCGCCGGACCATGGAGATCGCCGACCGGCTATACGGGGTCACCATGGAAGAGCCGGGGGTTTCCAAGCTGATATCCGTCCAGTTGAACTGACCAGGCGCGTCCTCCGTAAACTATGTGTCAGGAGGACGCGTCCAAATGACTCGCCTGAAATTCCGCCTGCTTCCAGCCGTTCTTGCCACCTCGCTGCTCGTCGCCGGCTGCGACGTCAGCGTCGGCGAGCACGGATTTTCCATGGACGTCGTGTCCGGGAAGGCCCAGAACGAGTGGACGCGCACGTATACCATCGCCCCCGGCGGGCGCCTCGAGGTCGTCAACGTCAACGGAACGATCACCGCGGCTCCAGGCGATGGTCCGCAGGTTGTCGTGCGGGCCGAGCGCATCGCGAAGGCACGGACCGACGAGGACGCGCAGGAGATCCTGAAGAAGATTGAGATCGTCGAGACCACAGCGACCGACAAGGTCCGCGTCGAGACCAAGGTGCCCAAGATGTCGTGGGGCCGCTCGGGCCACGAGGTCAGATACTGGGTGAAGGTCCCGAAAGGCGTTGCCGTCAACTTTGAAACGGTGAATGGCGGCGTCAGACTGGAGAACCTCGACGGCGAGATGGCCGCATCGACGACCAACGGCGGCGTCCGCGGAAAAGGCCTCAGGGGCACGGTAAAAGCCGACACCACGAACGGCGGCGTCGAGATCGAGATGGCGGCCGTGACCGGCGACATCGACCTCGAGACGACAAATGGTGGCATCCGGCTGCGACTTCCGCCGAACGCGAAGGCAAACGTCGAGGCGCGCTGCGTCAACGGCGGAATCGGTATCGACGAAGGCGGCTGGGGTTCGTTCCAAGAGACCGAGAAGTCACGCCGGCACTTCCGCGGCACGCTGAACGGTGGCGGGCCCCGGGTAGCGCTCGAGACGACCAACGGCGGCGTTCACATCACTGCGAGTGGCGGCACGGATTGAAGAGGCACAAGGAGGTCAGGGAGATCAGGGAGAAAAATCAAACTCCCCGATCTCCTTGAACTCCGTGTGAGGCCGGACGCAATCGCGGAACTCCGGACTAAACTGGTTGGGTGGCGAACGAGGACAGGGCCACCCGCTATCACCGGCTGAAGCGCCGCGCCGCCATTTCGGGCGCGACATGCGGCCTCCTGCTGCTCGCGGTGCTTCTGGCAACCGGCGCCTCGGCGGCCCTGCGCGACGTCGCGGCCTCGGCGGCTCGCGGCTCCTTCCTCTTCACCGTTCTCATCTACGTGGGCCTGGTGGCGCTCATCGTCGAGGCCGTCCAGCTGCCGCTCGCGTTCTATGTCGGCGTCACGCTCGAGCGCCGGTTCGGGCTGAGCACCGAAACGACGCTGCGGTGGTGGTGGGACCACGCGACGGCCGGCCTCATCGGGTACGTGTTCGCCGCAGCCGGTGCACTCATTGTCTGTGGGCTCGTGCGACTGAGTCCCGAACGCTGGTGGATTGCCGCCGCGATGGCCTTCGCCGTGATCCTCGTCGGTCTGGCGCAGCTCGCGCCCATCGTGCTGCTGCCGCTCTTCTACGAGTTCAAGCCGCTCGACCAGCCGGCGCTGCGCGACCGGCTGGTGGCGCTCGCCAACCGCGCCGGCGCGCAGGTGCTCGGCGTGTTCGAGTGGCGCCTCGGGGACAGAACGCGCAAGGCAAACGCCGCGCTGACAGGCATCGGTCGTACCCGGCGGATCATCCTGTCGGACACGCTGCTCGCGGATCATTCGGACGACGAGATCGAGGTCATTCTGGCGCACGAGCTCGCGCATCACGTGCACGGGGACATCTGGCGCGGCATCGCGCTCGAAACGGGGCTGCTTGCCCTGGGCTTCTTTCTGGCCGATCTGGTCTTGACGGCCTTCGTCGGCCGGTTCGGCATCACAGCCAAGTGGGACCCGGCGGCGCTCCCGCTGCTGGTGCTGACTGGCGGGTCGGTGTCCATGGCGCTCAAGCCGCTGGTCAACGCGCTGTCGCGCGCGCACGAGCGGCGCGCCGACCGGTACGCGCTGCAGATGACGGGCAACGTCTCGGCGTTCACCTCGGCGATGCGACGACTCGGCGCGCAGAACCTGGCGGAGGAGCGGCCTTCACAGCTCGTGCAGTGGCTGTTCTATACGCATCCGCCGGTGGCCTCGCGGATCGAGTTCGCGGAGGCCTGGTCGGCGTCACAGAAACACCACTAGAGAAACACTGACGTGAGGGCATCCTCGAATCATGCGACGCATCCTTCCGCTGCTGCTTCTGCTCCCCGTCGTGACTAGTCCTGATGCCGCCTCGCGCAAGCAGGTCGTGGCACATCGAGGGGCGTCGGCCTACGCTCCCGAGCACACGATTGCGAGCTACCGCCTCGCGCTCGAGCAGGGCGCCGACTACGTGGAGCAGGATCTCGCGGTCACGAAGGATGGCGTGCTGATCTGCCTGCACGATCCCACGCTCGAGCGGACGACGGACGTCGAAGCGTTGTTTCCGGACCGCTCCTCGATCGTGACCTGGGAGGGGAAGACCGTTCGGGGCTGGCTCGCCAACGATTTCACGCTCGAGGAGATCAAGCGGCTCGACGCGGGCTCGTGGTTCGATCGGAAGTTCGCCGGTGAGCGGATCCCGACGTTCCAGGAGGCGATCGACCTCGTGAAGGGGAAGGCGGGGATGTATCCGGAGCTCAAGGCGCCAGAGATCTACGGAGGGCGGAAGGTGGACTTCGTCAGAATGGTCGCCGACATCCTGACGAAGAACGGCCTCCTCGGTCCGCAGGCCGATCGCCGGACGCCGATCATCCTGCAGACCTTCAGCGAACCGACCGTGCGAGAGCTCTCGTCGATGAAGTTGGGTGTCCCCGTCGTGTACCTGATCTACGCGCGCGATGGTGACGATTGGGGGAGCCGTCAGCGCATCGCGGCTGCCAAGGCGGCCGGCGCCACCGGTCTCGGTCCGGCGAAAAACATTGTCGTGAAGTACCCGGCGCTGGTGAAGACGGCCCACGATCTGGGGCTCACCGTGACGCCGTACACGTTCCGTTCGAGCAACACCGGGACGTTTGCGTCCGTGAAGGACGAGATGGCGCACTTTCTGTACGAGCTCGGCGTCGACGCGCTGTTTACGGACAATCCCGATCAGTTTCCGAGGCGTTGAGCGCCGCGAGGAGCTTCTTCGGCGCGACGAGCCGGTACGCATCGCGCAAACGCGCCGAAACCTCGTCCCAGTCCGGCTGCCGGTCCAGGTACATTCCGACCCAGCCCGAAGATCCAACGTACGGCGGCACGAAATACCGATCCGGCTGACGGCCAACGAGCAGCGACTGCGTCATGTGAGTCGCCTTGCACCAGACGGCGTGGCGACCGTTGCCATGGTGATTGCCGGCATTCGCGAACGTGGCAAACATCTTCTTGCCGGCCCAGAAGGTCGGCTCTCCGTGCGAGATTTTTTCGTACGCCTCGGGGAACGCCAGGCAGGCCCGGCGCAGCCGGACGATCGGAGAGGCCGCCATCAACGGACCTTCATCACGATGAAGGTGAGATCGTCGTGCTGCACCGCGTCGCCGATCCAGTCCCTCAGCTCGTCGGCGATCTTCTTCGCAATCTCCGGCGCCGGGAGAGTGGCGCTCCGGCACAGCAGCTCTTTCAGGCGCTGCTCGCCAAACTCCTCCTCGCCCGCGTTCAGTGCCTCGGTGACTCCGTCGGTGAACGCCACGAGGATGTCGCCGGCACGAAGATCGACGGCGGCTTCAGGATAGTTCATTTCGGGAAACAACCCGATGACGGCTCCGCCCGTTGATAGCTCCTGAATCTCGGAGAACCGCAAGAGAAACGGCGGATTGTGACCGGCATTGACGTACCGGAGCTGGCGGTTTCGTTCATCGATCTGCGCGTAGAAGAACGTCGCGTAGCGGTTTGCGGCCGTCGAGCGGTAGAGGAACCGATTCATCCTCTCCGCGAGCTCGGGAAGCGAGAGCCCCCTTTCCGAGGAGATGATCCGGATCGAAGCCTGAACGGCGGACATGATGAGCGCCGCCGCCACGCCCTTGCCGGACACATCGGCCAGCGCAATGCCGATTTGGTGATCGCCCGCGTCGATGAAGTCGTAATAGTCGCCGCCCACGGTGCGAGCCGGAAGGCTCAAGGCGGCCAAGGTGGCGATGGCCGCGGCGGGCGGTCCCTCGGGGAAGAGTCGCTTCTGGACCTCCGCGGCGAGCGCGAGGTCACGGCGGAGCTTTTCCTGCTCGACCACGCGGTCCGTCAGCCGCGCGTTCTCGATCATCAGAGCGAAATGCTCCGCGCAGTTCTGCAGCAGCTGCCGCTCGTCCGTGTCATACGCATCGCCTCGCGGCGCGTCCACGAGCAGCACGCCGAGGATCTCGCCCTTGCCGCGGAAGGCGCCGACCGCATCGAAGCTCGTCGCGCGGCGCCGGTACTGGCCAGATCGCGAAGGCTGCTCGAGCCTCGCGCTTTCGGATCGTTGATTTCTCCCGCGAACAGGGCCACGAATCGATCGCCGTTCGGATACGGCAGCGGCTTCAGCAGCACCCCGTCGACAACGGTGAAGATCGCGGTCGTCGATCCGATACCCACCGCAAAGGCAAGCGTCGCGAACAGGGCAATCGCCTTCGCGCCCTTCCACGACCGCAGGGCCTGAGCGGCCGCCGAAAACATCAGCGGATTCTACCCTCTAGCGCGCGAATCTATTCCTCAGCCACCTTCAGTAAGAGTGGGCTACTGCGTGCCGCCGCCCTTCGACCATGGCGGCACCACGCCGTTCATGCGCGCGTACGCAATCGACTGGCCCATGTGTTCGTGATTGTGAACGAGGATGCGGAGGAGCACGTTCTCGACGGCCACCTCCTTGCCGAACAGCTTCACGTTCTTCTGGCGGTCGACGGTCGGATACGTGCTGCGGACGAAGTCAGCCGAGCTCTTGAGAAACGCGATGACGTCGGCCTTCGCTGTCTTGCTTTTCTCCGGCTCTTTCCCGAGCGTGGCGAGATCGATCGGCGGCTTCACCCCCGTTTGCCCGAGAAGGAAGTAGTTGCCGAGCGCGACGTGCATGTAGACCTCGCTGATCGATCTCACGCCTGGGGCCGGCCGCCACGAGAACTTCTCTGCTGGAGTGGCTTCCGCCAGCTGCTGCATCTGGCGCGACGCATGATCGAATTCCCCAAGCCAGCCCTCGCCGACCCCCGGTGGGATCTGGGCGGACGCCGTCTGCGCGGCCATGATCATCATTGCCGCGCCGATGCCTGCGAGTACGTGCCGTCTGATCGTCATGCGCGAAATCCTCCGCCAGCAGGTGCGCTGGGCGGAGAGTATTTTGCCAGATCGCGCGGAGAGGTATCGCCCTTCAGCGGCCAGCGACGACCAGCTCGCCCTTCATCCGGCTGTGGTCGTCTTTGTTGGTCATGCTGCAGTAGAACGAAAACGTCCCCGGCCTGTCCGCGCGGAACTCGAACGTCGTCGAGCCACCGGCCGGGACGCGCTTCATGATGCGGTACCCGTCGATGACGAAGCTGTGCGCCTCGTCCTCGCTCCGCACCGTGATCTTCACGAGGTCGTCCTGTGTGACCTCGATCCGGTCGGGCGCGAAGTTATAGCCTTTCGCCGTGATGGTGAAATCGCGCCGGTTCGGGGCCTGGTCCTGGCTTCGTGCCCGTGCGGGCCAGGCGAGGAGGCAGACGCCGGCGCCGAGGAGAACGAATCCGACGGACCGGCGTGAGATGTTCATACCTACCAGATTAGACGGTTACTCCTTCTTTCCGGCTGCAGCGGGCTGCGCGTCCTTGCCCGCCTCGTCCTGAAGAAGTGCCTTCCGGCTGAGCCTGATCTTCCCCGTGGGGTCGATATTGATGACCTTTACGAGGATTTGCTGGCCTTCCTTGAGCTCATCCCGAACGTCCTTCACGCGATGGTTCGCGATCTCCGAGACGTGCAGCAGACCGTCGGTGCCGGGCATGATCTCGACGAAGGCCCCGAAATCGGTGATGCGCTGGACCTTCCCCATGTAGGTCTTGTTCAGCTCCGGCGTCGCCGTCAGCTCCTGGATGATCCCGATCGCCTTCTGGGCGGATTCGCCGTCCGCCGAGGCCACGTTCACCCGGCCGTCGTCTTCCACGTCGATCTTCACGCCGGTGCGCTCGATGATGCTCCGGATCATCTTGCCGCCCGGGCCGATGACGTCACGAATCTTGTCGACCGGAATCTTGATCGTGATGATGCGCGGCGCGAACATCGACATGTTCTTCCGCGGCTCGGCGAGCGTCTTCGCCATCTCGCCGAGGATGTGCAGCCGTCCCTCGCGCGCCTGGTGGAGCGCCTTGCGCATCACCTCGGAGGTGATGCCGGTCACCTTGATGTCCATCTGCAACGCGGTGATGCCCTGCGCGGTGCCGGCGACCTTGAAGTCCATGTCGCCGTAGTGATCCTCGGCGCCGGCGATGTCGGAGAGCACGGCGTACTTGCCGCTCTTCTCGTCCATGATGAGGCCCATCGCGATGCCCGCGACGGCGCTCTTCACCGGGACGCCGGCGTCCATCATCGCCATGGAGCCTCCACAGACCGACGCCATCGACGACGAGCCGTTCGACTCGAGGATGTCCGAGACGATGCGGATCGTATAGGCGAACTTGTCTTCGCCCGGAACCATCGCCGACAGCGCGCGCTCGGCGAGCGCGCCATGGCCTACCTCACGCCGCCCGGGGCCGCGGAGGAACGCCACCTCGCCCACGGAGAACGGCGGGAAGTTGTAGTGGAGCATGAACCGCTTGTAGAACTCGCCGCTCACGTGCTCGATCTTCTGCTCGTCGTCGGCCGTGCCGAGCGTGCACGTGACCAGGGCTTGAGTTTCCCCTCGCGTAAAGACCACTGAGCCGTGCACGCGGGGGAGGACGCCGGCCTCGGACCAGATCGGGCGGATCTCATCGAACTTGCGGCCGTCGAGCCGGATGCCGCGATCGAGCACCTCGTCGCGCAGCACCTTCTCTTTGAGCTCCTTGAAGATCGCCTTCGCCTCGACCTTGCGCTCGATCTCGCCCTCCGGCATGGTGGCGATCAACTCCTCGAGCACCTCGTCGACGCGGTCGTAGTTCTCCAGTTTGCCGCGGATGCGCATCGCCTCCGACAGCGGCACGTAGACCTTTTCCTCGACCTCGCGGTAGAAGTCGTGGCCGATCTCCTTCTTCTGGACGGGCAGCTTCTTTGGACCGACCGCCTTGGCGAGATCGTCGATGCCGGCGACGATCTGCTTGATCGCCTCCTGCGCGGCGTCGAGCGCACCCTGAACCTCGTCTTCCGTCGCTTCTCTGGCCCCGGCTTCGACCATGACGATGCCGTCACGGCTGCCCGCAACGATGAGATCGAGCTTGCTCTGCTTGCGCTCGTCGAAGGTCGGGTTGATCACGTACCGGCCATCGATCAGCCCGACGCGGACGCCGGCAATCGTCTTCTCGAACGGAATTTCCGAGATGGCCACTGCCGCCGCCGCGCCGGTAATCGCCAGCACGTCGGAATCGTTCTCCGTGTCGGCCGAGAGCACGAGCGCGATGATCTGCGTTTCGTATCGCCATCCAGCGGGGAAGAGCGGCCGGTGCGGCCGATCGATCAGCCGGCTCGTAAGCACTTCCTTTTCCGATGGCTTACCTTCGCGCTTGAAGAAGCCACCCGGAATGCGGCCGGATGCATACGTGTACTCACGGTAGTCAACGGTCAGCGGGAGGAAGTCGATGCCTTCCCGCGCGTTGGCGGCGCGGCATGCGGTGACGAGTACCACCGTGTCGCCGCTGCGGACGAGAACCGAGCCGTCGGCCTGTTTGGCCAGCTTGCCGGTCTCGAGGGAGATGGTGCGGGATCCGATCTGGATCTCGCGCTTTTGAAGATTCACGTTGTGCATAGGAAACGCGAAGTTTACTTACGTATGCCGAGGCGCTTGATCAGTTCGGCGTAGCGGTCCGAGTCTTTGCTCTTCAGATAGTCCAACAGTCGCCGGCGCTGCCCGACCAGCTTCAGCAGACCGCGGCGCGAGTGATGATCCTTTGCGTGGACTTTGAAGTGTTCGGTCAGATAGTTGATGCGCTCGCTCAGGAGCGCAACCTGGACTTCTGGGGACCCGGTGTCACTATCGTGTGTCTTGTAGCTTCCGATGATGCCGCTCTTGCGGTCCTTGCTCAACACCACTGTTACCTCCACGAACGGCCCAGAACCTCGCTTCGCCCGGATGACCTCGCGCGTAGCGCACCAGACCGCCGTACTGTTGCTAAATTTCGCCTACCAAAAGACTTAACATTCTAAATCAGGACGACGGATGGATGCAAAGAACCGGGTCTCCCTCCCGGTTCTCCGAGCGCGACGAGCGCGCCGTCGCTGCTCATCAGCCGCACCCAGGGCGCGCCAGGGGGCATTGTTCCCGAGACCTGGCCCGGCTGGATGGTTCTTCCGTGGCCTGCCCATCGGACACCTTCGTCGGTCAGCGTAATCGCGGGGAAGTGGGGCAGCAGCGCCTCGAGCACGATGACCTTCGACCGCGCCACGGCCGGATCGCTGACGAGGGTTTCGAAGGCAACCGCGTCACGGAGGTCAAATTGGCCGCTGCGGCTCCGCCGCAGCGACTCGAGGCAAGCACCTGTGCCGAGCCGGATGCCCAGTTCGTGCGCCAGCGACCTGACGTAGAACCCCGCCGAACACGTGAGCCGGATGGCGGCTAGATTGGTTGTGAGGTCGACAAGCTCCAGTCGCTCCGCGCGCACCGGAACTGGTGCCGGCTGGACGGCCACCTCGGCCCGCGCCAGCTCGTACGCGCGCCGGCCCGCAATCTTCTTGGCCGAGTAGGGCGGCGGCGCCTGGAGGTACTCGCCCGTCAGCGTGCCGAGCGCCGCGGCGACTTCGTGCAGCGCAGGCACGCGGTCGGAGCGGGTCACCTCGCGGCCGGTGACGTCATACGTGTCGGTCGCCAGGCCAAGGCGGATCTCGGCGTCGTATTCCTTGTCGGACGCGGTCAGGAACCGGACGAGCCGCGTCGCGCGCCCGCATGCGAGCGGCAACACGCCCGTGGCAATGGGGTCGAGCGTGCCCGTGTGCCCGATGCGTTTTTCTCGGAGGGCCCGCCGCGCCGTCTCAACGACATCGTGGGACGTCGGACCGCGCGGCTTGTCGACGACAAGGACTCCGTCCATTGGGGTCTGGCCCCTATGGTGCCAGGTCTCCAGACTACGTTCGCTCGAGACCTGGCACCATAGGGGCCAGACCCCTATCGATCTGCTCCAGGATCAGATCGACGAACTGGGTCTTGAGGTCTTCGAACCGTCCGGTCGCGCTGCAGCCGGACGCGTTCTTGTGTCCGCCGCCGCCGAATCGTTTCGCGACGACGTTGATGTCGATGTCGCCCTTGGAGCGCATGCTGATCCGCCAGTCGTCGGGCCCGCTCTCCTTGAAGAAGACCACGGCCTGGATCTCCTTGACCGTCAGCGGCAGGTTGATCAGGCCTTCGGTGTCCTCGTACGTCCCACCGCATTCGGAGGCCATCTGTCGATCGACATACACCGTGGCGAGACGGCCCGAGGGGTCGAGCTCCATCCGGCTGAGGACGGCGCCGAACAGCTTCAGCCGCCCCAGATTGTTGCTGTCGAAAATGCTTCGCGCCACGGCGGGCGGTTCCACGCCCGCCTCGACGCAGCGCCGGCAGATCTCGAAGGTCTTCGGCGTGATGTTCGAGTAGTGAAACGACCCGGTGTCGGTGAGGATGGCGATGTACACGTGCGTCGCGATCTCCGTGGTCAGCGGAACGCCGAGCGCGTCCACGAGATCGAGCACCATCTCGCCGCACGCGGCAGCCGAGAGGTCGAACCAGTTCACCGCCCCGTACATCCTGTTGCCGGGGTGGTGATCGATGTTGATGACGAATCCGCGCTCGAACCCTTTCACCCCGGTGCGGGCCAGATCGCCGCACTCCATGACGATCACGGCATCGCCCGGGTCGTCGATCTCGGGCATGACCTCGATGTCTGGAACGCCGGGAAAGACCAGGAGCGGCGTCGGCGGCCGATCGCCATCGACGATGCGCACCTGCTTGCCCAGGTGACGCAGCGCGTACGCCATCGCCAGCTGCGACCCGATGGCGTCACCGTCCGGCCGAACATGCGAGGAGATGACGAATCGCTGGCGCCGCCGGATCTCGTCGACGATTTGGGCGAAGGCCTCAGTGTTCGCGGTCGTCGTCATCCGAAGTCAGCGGCTTGTCCTGAGCGGAGTCAAGGGGCTCGGGAGGATGCTCGTGCAGGTCGCGGATAATCTGCTCGATTCGATCCTGGTGCTCGATGGATCGGTCGAAGCGGAACTCGAACTCCGGCACCCGGCGCAGCCGCAGCCGGCCGCCCACCTGCCGGCGCATGTAGGGCGTGGCGCGATCCAGTGCCTTCGACGTTTCCTTGCGCGCTTTCTCGTCGCCGAGGGACGTGTAGTAGATGCGCGCGAGCTGGAGATCGGGGCTCATGATGACGCGCGTCAGCGTGATGAATCCAATGCCCGGATCGTGAATGACGCCGCGCGTGAGCATCTCGCTCAGCTCTTCGCGAATCTGGTCGCCCACGCGGTCGGGTCGGTAGCCCTGAGCCATATCAGGTCAGGAATTCAATTTCCGTGCGCGTGATCAGTCCAGGTTCCACGCGCTCGATCTCGTCCGCAACCGCGGCAAGCTCCTTGTCGACATGCTCCGTCGTGGTCGAGATCGCCACGATCCCGAGGCCCGCCCGCTGCCACACGTCCTGGTGCGCCACCTCGGCGACCGCCACGTTGAACTTCTTCACGCGGTCCTTGATCGATCGCAGCACCATCCGCTTGTCCTTCAGCGACTGCGAATGCGGAATGTGCAACTCGACCGACAACAGGCCGATGACCATCGCCTATGCAGTCGTGGGGATCCGGACGCGCTCCATCGTGAATACCTCGATGACGTCGCCGACCTTGATGTCGTTGTAACGCTCGAGGCCGATGCCGCACTCGAAGCCGGTCTTGACTTCGCTCACGTCGTCCTTGAACCGGCGGAGCGACGCGATCTTGCCTTCGTGCACCACGACGTTGTCGCGGAGCAGACGCGCCGTCGTTTCGCCGGCGCGCGTGATACGGCCGTCGGTGACCATGCAGCCGGCAACCGAACCGACCTTTGGCACCTTGAAGACCTCTCGGACCTCCGCGGTCCCGAGCCGCACTTCCTTGAACGTCGGCTCGAGGAGGCCTTCCATGCCCTTCTTGATCTCGTCGGTGACGTTGTAGATGACCGAGTGCAGGCGGACGTCGACCTGCTCGCGCTCCGCCATGTCGGCCGCGTTCCGATCGGGCCGCACGTTGAAGCCGACGATGATCGCGTTCGATGCGGACGCCAGCAGGACGTCGGACTCGTTGATGGCGCCGACACCGGAGCGGATGATGCGGATCTTGACCTTCTCGTCCGAGAGCTTCGTGAGCGTGTCGGCGAGCACTTCGGCCGAGCCCTGCACGTCCGACTTGACGATGATGGGGAGCTCCTTCACGCCGCCCTCGGAGATCTGCTCCTTGAGCGATTCGAGCGTGAGCCGGCCGCCCTTGGCGCCGAGCGCGCGCTCCTTCTCCTTGGCCTGACGGAACGCGGCAATCTGGCGGGCCTTCGCGGGGTCAGTGACCGTCTGGAACGGATCGCCCGGCTGGGGAAGACTCGTGAGGCCGAGCACCTCCACCGGTGTTGCCGGTCCAGCCGACTTGACCGGGCGGCCGCGGTCGTCGATGAGCGCGCGCACGCGCCCGACGATCGGGCCCGCGATGAAGTTGTCGCCGACATTCAGGGTGCCGTCCTGCACCAGGACCGTCGCGACGGGGCCGCGCCCGCGATCCAGCTTCGCCTCGAGCACGGCGCCGGACGCAGGCCGCTTCGGATTGGCTTTGAGCTCCAGGATGTCCGTCGAAAGCAGAATCATCTCGAGCAGCTGATCGAGGTTCTGCTTCTTCTTGGCCGACACGGGCACCATGACCGTCTGGCCGCCCCAGTCCTCCGGCACGAGATTGAGCTCCGCCAGCTCGCGCTTGACGTTGTCGGGATTGGCGCCCGGCTTGTCGATCTTGTTGATCGCCACGACGATCGGCACGTTGGCCGCCTTCGCGTGATCGATCGCTTCTCTCGTCTGCGGCATCACGCCGTCGTCGGCCGCGACCACCAGGACCACGACGTCGGTGACTTTCGCGCCGCGAGCGCGCATGAGCGTGAACGCCTCGTGACCCGGCGTATCCAGGAAGACGACGCTGCGACCGGATCCCACCTCGACGTGATACGCGCCGATGTGCTGCGTGATGCCGCCGGCTTCGCGCTCGGCGACTCGCGTCTCGCGGATCGCGTCGAGCAGCGACGTCTTGCCGTGATCGACGTGCCCCATGACGGTGACGACGGGTGCGCGGGTGGTGACGTCTTCGGCCTTCGCGTCGACCGCTTCGGCCTCGAGGAGCTCCTCCTCGAAGCTGCGCGTTTCGATGTCGGCGCCGAACTCGCGAGCGATCTCGCGAGCGGTCTCGATGTCGAGCGTGCTGTTGATGGTCATCATCATGCGCTTCATCAACAGCTTCGCGAGCACGTCCTTGACGCGCACGTCGAGCTTGTCCGCCAGGTCCTTCACCGTCATGCCCTCCGCGAGGGTGATGGTGCGGCTGATGGGCGGCGGCGGCGGGGCGGCCTGCTGCACGGGCGCGGAAGGGCGATCGCGCCGCGGCGTGGCGGGTCGCTGTCCCGGCCGCTGCTGGCCGAACGGTGGACGCTGCTGGCCGAATGGCGGACGCTGCTGGCCGAACGGGGGCCGCGGCTGCCCAGGCATGCCGGGCCGCGCCTGCTGCGGCTGCTGCGGGCGCACGGGCTGCGACGGCAGCGGACGCGGTCCACCAATCATCCCGGGCGTCGTTGGCCGGGGCGGCGGGGGATATGCGGCGCGCGCGCCGGGTGCTGCCCCGGGTCGCCCCGTCGCCGAGGGGGCGCCAGCGCGGGCAGCGGCGCCGTGCGCCGGAGGACGAGATGCCGCCGGCGGCTGTGCCGGGGGCGGTTGCGTGACGCGCGGCTGTGTGACGGGCGGTCGCTTTGCCGGAGCCAGCGGTCGCGCGGGCTGCGGCGTCTTGCCCGGTTCCTCGATGCGAAGCCGAAGCGTGGGCGGCACGAATCGACCGCCGGGAGCGCCGGCCGTCTCAGGCGCCTCGGCGCCGGGTGCGGCCGCCATCGGTGCGGGCACGTCCTCCACCGCCGGGGCTTCCACATATGCCGCCGGGGCGTGCACGTCGGGTTCCACGGGCGGAGGCGGTTCCGCGACGGGCTCCTCGACAATCGGCGCGGGAGCCGGCGGGGCTGCGGCAACAGGCTCCTCCGCAACAGGCGCCTCGGCGACGGGTTCGTGGACCTCTTCGGCAAGTGGCGCTGGCGGCGCGGCCGGCTTGATCGTCTTGACCAGCCGGGGCGGGCCCAGCACGGGGGCCGCCGGCTTGGCCGGCTCGGGCTTCTTGGCGGGTGCGGCCTTCTTGCCGCCCTTCGCAGGCGCATGGTGCGGTGTTTCCGCGAACATGTCGCCGCCGGGCAGGGCGATGTTGCGCTGCCGCGCGAGCCGCTCGACGAACGAACGCGCCACGACCTCTTCGATCGTGCTCGACGCGCTCTTCAGCTCGATGCCGTGATCGCGCTTCAGCAGCGCGAGCACTTCCTGGCTCGTCGTCCCGAGGAGTTCCGCGACTTTATAAATCCGAACCGTTGCCAAATTTGAAGTTCCTCTTTATCCGCGAGGGCTGAAGCCCTCGCGCTACGCCGTCGCGCTACGCGTTTTCCTTCTGGGCCTCTTCGACCGTCTCGCCTGCGCCTTCTTCGACGGCCTCACTGCGCCTTCCTCGACCGCCTCGGCTGCGGCTTCGGGGGCCTCACCGTCGGCGGGCGCGCCGCCAGACAGCGCCTGCTCCGCGGCCGCATACGCGTCCTCGGGGCTCTCGGTCGTCGTCTCGAGCGCGCCGAACTGCGCCTCGACCTCGCGGCGCTTCTCCTCCTCGCTCTTGATGTCGATCCGCCAGCCGGTGAGCTTCGCCGCCAGGCGCACGTTCTGTCCCTTCTTGCCGATGGCCAGCGAGAGCTGCTTGTCCTCGACCACGACCTCCATCACGCGCTCCTTGTCGTCGACGATCGAGACCCGCTGCACCTTCGCGGGACTGAGTGCGTTCGTGACGAACAGGATCGAGTCCTCCGACCATTCCACGATGTCGATCTTCTCGCCGCGCAGCTCGCGGATGATCGACTGGACGCGCGTGCCTTTCATCCCCACGCAGGCGCCCACCGGGTCGACGTCACGCTCGCGCGAGTAGACCGCCACTTTCGCGCGGTCGCCTGCCTCGCGCACCGCGCCGCGAATCATGACGGTGCCGTCGTAGATCTCCGGGACTTCCTGCTCGAACAGCTTGATGAGCAGCGCCGGGTCGGTGCGCGAGAGGACGATCTGCGGTCCCTTGGCGCTGCGGTTCACGCCCTTGATCACGGCGCGGAGCCGCTCGCCTGGCGTGTAGCTCTCCGCGCGCGACTGTTCCTTGCGCGGAAGCACCGCCTCGATGCGTCCGACCTCCACGATGAGATCGCCGTTCTCGAAGCGCTTCACGGTGCCGTTGATGACCTCGCCGACGCGCTGGTTGTACTCGGTGAAGATGTTCTCGCGCTCGGCCTCGCGCACCTTCTGGAAGATCACCTGCTTGGCCGTCTGCGCGGCGATCCGGCCCAGCACGTCGGTCCGCTTCGGGAACTCGATCTCCATGTCGACTTCCGCTTCGTCGCCGTACAGCTCCTGCGCTTCCTTCAGCGAGATCTCGGTCGCCGGGTTCGTCACGTCCTGGACGATATGCTTGATCGCGAAGAGGTCGACCTGGCCCGTCTCGGTGTTGAACCGCGTCTTGAGGTTCTCGTTCGTCTTGTAGTACTTGCGCGATGCCGTGAGCACGGCGTCTTCGATCGCGGAGATGATCGTCTCGGCCTCGATGCCCTTTTCCTTGGCGAGCGCCTCGATCGTCTGTAGCAACGGGTTCTGCATGACGGTACTCAACTCGCTAAAACTCCACTTCGAGCCGTCCGCGCGTGATCAGCCGCAGCGGCAGCCGGTGCATCCGGCCGTTCGACGTTTCGAGCAGGACCGCTCCGTCGTCGACGCCGTGCAACCGGCCCTCGAACGCCTTCTGGTTGTCCACTGGCTCTGCAACAACCACCTTCGCCAGCCGGCCCGAGAACCGCCGGTAGTCAGCCGCATCACGTAGCGGCCGGTCGAGACCCGGCGACGAAACTTCGAGCGTGTATGCGAACGGGAGCGGATCCTCCACGTCGAGAATCGTGCCGATCTCGCGGTTGACCTGCTCGCAGTCCTCGATGCTCACGCTCTCTTCGGGCGTTGCGGCCGGCCCGGGCCGATCGATGAACACCCGCACCACATGCCCCGACGCTTCCCGACGGCTCTGGATATCCCAGATCTCGAGTCCCCGCGACGTGGCGACGCGCTCGGCGATGACTCGAATCTGATCCAGCGGCTGTGTCTTCACCGGGCCATCAACCCAAACAAAAAAAGTGGGCACGAGCCCACTTTGGGGTATTGCTCCGTGAAGGAACACTCAAATGTATCACACGGCGGTACTTATGGACAACGGCCGCGCCAGCAGGTCGTAATCGCGGCTGCCCGTGATCTCAGCCTCGATGAACTGACCTGGCGACCACTCGGACGGATCGCACTCGGTCAAATAGACGAGCGGGTCGATTTCGGGTGCCTGCCCCTCGAGGCGGCCGCGCAGCACGAGCTCGTGCTCGGCGGAGGGTCCGTCGACGACGACCCTCAGCCGCTGGCCGACGCGCGCCCTCTGAGCGCGCTTCGCAATCTGCTTTTGAGTGCTCATCAGGGCGGACAGCCGGCGTTGCTTCGTTGCCGCGGGGACGTCATTCGGCAGTTCGTGCGCCGACGTGCCTTCCTCGTGCGAATAGGTGAATACGCCGACGTGGTCGAACTCCACGCCCCGAACGAAACTCTGCAGTTCGTCGAAATCGGCCGGTGTCTCCCCCGGGAAGCCGACGATGAACGTGGTCCGGAGGGCGACGTTCGGAACGCGGCTCCGGATCCGGGCGAGGAGCCGCTCGTATCCTTCCCGCGTCCCTGGCCTCTTCATGCGTTGAAGCACTGCGTCGGAGGCATGCTGCAGCGGCAGATCGATGTACTTGCAGACCTTGTCGCTTTCCGCCATCGCGTCGAGGATGTCGTCGCCGATCGTCGTCGGATACAGATACAAGAGGCGGATCCACTCGAGGCCGTCGACCTGGTTCAGCGCGCGCAGCAGCTTCGCCAGCGCGCCGCGCTCGCCCCGGTCGATGCCGTAGAAGCTCGTGTCCTGCGAGATCAGGAGCAGTTCCTTCACGCCTCGCTGCGCCAGCGTTTCCGCCTCACGGACGATCGAGTCCAGTGATCGGCTGCGGTAGTGGCCGCGCAGCTTCGGGATGATGCAGAACGCGCACTTGTAGTCGCAGCCTTCCGCGATCTTGATGTACGCGTAGTGCCGCGGCGTTGCGAGCAGTCGCGGAGTGTCCGCGTCGTAGATATACGTCGGCAGACGGCTCTCGGCCGGTCACCGCCGTGCCGTTGGCTCGAAGTAACGGAACAGTGCAGGGCGCGCCCTTCGAGGGCCGCCCAGCGCGCTGACGATCTCAGGGACTTCCCCCGTACCGAGGACTTCGTCGATCTCCGGAATCTGCGCCTTCAGCTCGTCTCGATAGCGCTCGGCCATGCACCCGGTGACCACCAGCTTCCTGCAGGCCGCCCGTTTTCTTGTGCTCCGCCATCTCGAGGATGGTGTCGATCGACTCCTGCTTCGCCTTGTCGATGAAGGCGCAGGTGTTGACCACGAGCACGTCGGCTTCGGCCGCGTCGCGTGTGAGCTGGTGGCCGGCCTGCTGCGCGAGGCCGAGCATCACCTCGGAGTCGACGAGGTTCTTGGGGCAGCCGAGCGATACCATGCCGATTTTCATCGCTAGTTCTTTTGCAACCACGAAAATCACGAAAGACACGAAACCATCAATCCTACGGATACAAGCGGTACAGCATCCGCGGATACGGGATCGTTTCGCGCACGTGTTCGAGCTTGCAGATCCAGGCGACGCATCGCTCGATGCCCATGCCGAAGCCGCCGTGCGGCACCGTGCCGTAGCGGCGGAGGTCGAGATACCACTCGAACGCCTCCTGCGGCAGGTTGTGCTCCTTGATGCGCTGCAGCGAGCAGGTCATAGTCGTCGAGGCGCTGCGCCGCCGCCGATGATCTCGCCGTAGCCTTCAGGCGCCAGCACGTCCACGCACAGCGCCTTGTCCGGCTGCTCCGGATCAGGCTTCATGTAGAACGCCTTCACGCTGGCGGGGTAGTGCGTGACGGCGACCGGGCGGTCGAAATGCTCCGACAGGACGGTTTCGTCCGTCCCGCCGAGGTCGGTGCCGTATTCGAACGGGCAGCCCCTTCTCCTTGAGAATCCTCGCGGCCTCATCGTAGCGGAGCCGGGAAACGGGGCGGTGACGGGTTCGAGCTTCGATGTGTCGCGTTCGAGCAGCTGGAGCTCGGCCTTCCGCGTGTCGAGCACGCGCGCCACGACGGAGGTCACCAGCCCCTCGGCCAGCTCGATCACGTCGTCCAGCGATCGCGTACGCCATCTCCGGCTCCACCATCCAGAACTCGGTGAGGTGGCGCCGCGTCTTCGACTTCTCCGCGCGAAACGTCGGGCCGAAGCAGTAGACCTTGCCGAGCGCCATGGCGTTCGCTTCGTTGTACAGCTGACCGCTCTGCGTCAGAAACGCCGTGGTGTCCTCGAAGTACTGCACGGGGAACAGCGTGGTCGTTCCCTCGCACGCGGCGGGCGTGAAGATCGGCGTGTCGCAGAGGATGAAGCCGCGGCCGTTGAAGAAGTCGCGGACCGCGTTGATCACCTCGTGGCGCACGCGCAGGATTGCTGCCTGGCGTTCGGTCCGAATCCAGAGATGCCGGCGATCCATCAGGTAATCGACGCCGTGCTCCTTGGGCGTGATCGGGTAGTCGTGCGAGGCGCCCGTGCACCTCGACGCGCTGGACGTCGATCTCGTAGCCGCCCTTCGCGCGCTTGTCCGCGCGGACGACGCCGGTCACCGAGAGCGACGTTTCCTGCGACAGATGATCGGCGCTGCGTGAACGCCTCGTCTCCGACCGCGGCCTTCGACATCACGGCCTGAATGAAGCCGGTGCCGTCGCGAACGATCAGAAAGTGAATCTTGCCGCTCGATCGCCGATTGTGCAGCCACCCGTGAATGGTGACCTGCTGCCCCTCGTGCGTTGCGATGTCTTCGATATACGCGCGCATCGACGGTCAGCGTCACAGAACAGCTTCTCGAGCCGCTCCCGTGCGGCCGACGCCTTGCTTCAGGACGTCGACCGGGCTCCCCGCATCCGCCACTTCGAACATCAACACCCCGTCGTACCCGATCTTCTGCGTCGACATCATCGCCATGTCCCAGTCGATTCGACCCGCGAACGGCACGAGATGATCGTCGCGCGACCCGCCGTTGTCGTGGACGTGCGTCGTGACCATGTGGCCGGAGACCGTCTCGATGGCTTCCGCGACGTCGCCTCTCAGGTGCGCGTGGCCGTAGTCGAGGCAGATGCCGACGTCGAGGCCGTCCAGGTCCTCCTCGATCAGCCGGCACAATGCGCCCGGCGTCGACAGAGGATTGGGAATCACCTCCAGGGCGACCTGCACATGCGCATCGGACGCCATCTGCGCGATCTCCTCCACGCTGCGGCGCGCGGCGCTCGGCTGGTTGTCGCCCGGCGGCACCTTCTCCGCGCTCGGCATGCCGAGATGGACCACCAGATAGCGAAACGGCACCACGTGCGCGATCTCGAGGGCCGCGCGGGTTTCGTCGATCGCCTGCCGCCGGCGCGCCTCGTCTCCCGATGCATTCGAGAACGAGCCCACCCACTTGCCCCCGGCCATCCCCTCGAAGATCGGCGCGTGGACCGATTGCAGCTCGAGGCCGGTGTCGCGCAGCCATTCCTCGAGGGCCACAATCGCCTGCGGGCTGCGATAGTCGAAATGCGCGCGCGTGGCAAACACCTCCACCGCCTCGAAGCCATGCGCCGCAATGTCGACCAGATGGTCGCGGCTCAGACGCTTTTCGTGGAAGAGATGTGTGGAGACTCCGAAGCGACGATCCAAACTACTCATTCTACGGTACCCGTTGTCCGTTGTCCTTGTCCGTCGTCGTAGTTCGTTCGTTGTTCGTTGGGTCGTTATCCGTCCCGCCATCCCGCGTCATCCGTAACTCGTTATTCGTTGCTGTTGACGCCAGTTGTCAACAAGCCGAGCGTTCTGCGGCCGGCGTCCGAAAAGCCCAGAAAAACAAAGTGGCACGGATGCGGCTGCTCACCGGGACGTGAGTGGCCGGTCATTTCGAGACCTGGACGTCTGGCAGGTGGCGATGGCGCTGGCCGATCGCATTTACGACCTCACGGAGCGGTTTCCGCGCCATGAGCTCTATGGCTTGACGGGACAGTTGCGACGGTCGGCTTCCAGCATTCCCTCGAATATCGCCGAAGGGAGTCGTCAGCGGACGAATAAAGGCAAGGCGTACTACTACACCGCCGCGAACGCCTCGCAGGCGGAGTTCGAAACGCATCTGGAACTGAGTCGCCGCCGGAGGTACGTGCCGGAGGAGGACATTCGCGGCGCCGAGGAACTGGGCACGCGCGTCTCCAAGATGCTGTTCAAACTCATCGACAGCCTCGGAAACGACAGTCGCAACGGGTAACGAGTCAACGGATGACGAACGCAGGGTAACCAGCTACGAGCCACGGGATACGAACGGACCACGGACTACGGACTACGGACTACGAAAGTTCCTCAACGTGTTCGGCCAGAAGCGCTCTCAGCCGGCCGAAGCGCGGGTATTTCGCGAGGTTCGCCCGCAGATAGTTCAGTGTCCGCGGAATGTACTGGATGTACACCGGGTTCCCGCGCGTGCTGGTCTGGTACCCGAATGTGCCGAGGGCTTTCATGTTGCGCTGCACGGCCATCAGGTCGAAGCGGGCCCGGAATTCCTCGCTGTCGACCGGTCCCGTGTACGTGCCGCGCACGGCCAGGAAGAACGCGATCACCTCCTCGACCTGCTGCTCCGTGAAATCGATGTACGAGTCGCGGAGCAATGACACGAGGTCGTAGGTGTCCGGTCCCATGCGCGCGTCCTGGAAGTCGATGATGTAGAGGCTGTCCTCGTGCAGCATCAGATTGCGGCTGTGATAGTCGCGGTGGCACAGGACGCGCGGCTCCGAGGCCAGTTCGTCGACGATCGCGCTGTATGCCGTGGCAAGCGCCTCGCGTGCGGAGCTGCTCAGCACGGCGCCGCGATAGCCCTCGAGAAAGTGCTTCGTAAAGAACTGCAGCTCCCACGTCAGCTTCTCCACGTCGAAGGCGCTGGCGTAGGGGACGTACTCGGGCGACTCCAATTCCCGCCCGCGCCGCTGCAGCACCTCGATGAAGCTGACCGCCTGCCGATAGAGCCCCGCGTGCTCCCCCTGCGATGCGGCGCCGAGGTGCGCCTGCAGCGTCACGTCACCGAGATCCTGGAGCGCGATGATGCCCAGCCGATTCGAATGCGCCAGAATCTGCGGCACCGGCACCGGCATCCGTGCGAACAGCCGCGCGACGTTGACGAACGGGAGCTTGTCGAAATCGATCGCGCTCGTGTGCAGCGCCAGCACCTGTGACGGCTCGTTGCGCAGGAGCACGCGGAAATAACGCCGGTCCGAGGCGTCGCCGGTGAGCGGCACGACCCTCGTGTCGCTTGCGATCCCCGCCTCCGCGAGGAATTCGTCGATCCTCGGATCCTGTGTCATCAGGGTGCAATCGGCGCGAGCGCGAGGCTGCCCTCCCGCCGCTCGAACGGCTCGAGCTCGCCGGCCGCGAGCCGCACGGTCATGTTCTCCCAATCGGCGCCTGCCGGTATCCGCACGCCGTCCGTGACGACGCAGTGCCTGAGGCGCGCTCCCGGCTCGATTCTCACATCGTCCCAGAGAATGTTGTCGCCCTCGGGCTCGTGTCCCTCGCGCCGCCCGAGGGTCAGTGAGGTCTCGATGTAATCGGCCGCGGTGCCGATATCCAGGAACGTGGCCTCGCAGACGTGGACTCGAACGGATCCCGGACGCGCGCGCATCAGCTCGGGATAGAGGGCGCCCACCGATTCGTACGGTGTGTTGTCGTTCAGCCCGGCGAACGCCTCCGCGCGTGCCACCTGCACGCCGACGAAATGAAACGAGCGCTCCTTCGACCCTCTCCGCGTGAATCCTGTCACGGCGCCGTGCCCATCGACCGCGACGCCTCCGTACCTCTCGGGCGCGGTGTTGGGCACGACCGCCATGGTGACGAGCGCGCCCGAGCGCTCGTGCGCCGATATCAGCGCCGCCGGATCGGCGTCCGTCAGCGTGTCGCCGTTCACGACGAGGAACTGCGGCGCGTCCAGAAGCGACTGCGCATGGCGGGGGCCGCCGCCGGATCCCAGCACCTGCGTCTCCCACGAGTACCGCACGCGCACGCCGAGCTGCGCGGCGTCGCCGACGATTCGTGTGATCGTATGCGGCAGATGGTGAAGGTTGATGACAAGGTCGTGAATGCCGGCGCCGCGCAGCCAGGTGATGGTCCGTTCGACGAGCGTCCGGCCGGCAACGGGGAGCGCCGCCTTGGCCCGGACGCGCGACAGCGGCCGCAGCCGCGTGGCCAGGCCGGCTGCCAGCACGAGCGCCGGGATCATTCCGCGTCGAAGAGCATGTCGCTGCCGGCGAACCCGTGCTCGTCGCGGAGCTTCACGAACAGCCCGCGATACGAATCGAGCACGAAGTCGGCCGGCGAGCGTCCGATCGCTTCTGTGATCGTGAGGATGCCCTGCTCGCCGCCCTCGATCTCCACGAACGTTCCGATCGGTGTCTCGTCGATCGCAATCGTGACATCCTCGGCCGCGTATTCCTCGCGATACTTCTGGTAGCGGAACCACACGTGGAGGCCGAGCTCCTCGAAGACGCGCAGCAGCACCTCGCCGTCGCCGACCACGGTTTCGTGCTCCTCGCGGACCTTCATGCTCGAAGGCTGCACGGGGCCCTTGAAAGTCATGAGACTCTTTCCGGACTCGGTTCGGATGCGCAGCACGCAGCGCCTGCGCCGCAGCATCTCGTCCTCGGTGTCGAGGAGACAATCCTCCTGGAGCCGGCGGCACCGGAGGGGGGTTGCCCCGGTAGCCAGGATTGCGTGTCGCGCGTCCTCGGGATTGCCGAACCGCAGCTTGACCTCACGTTCGAGCATCAGCGTCATCAGCGCATCCGCCTCCAAAAGAAGAGCCCTCTTTTACCACACATGGGTTCTATGTCAGCCGCCGGATGCCAGAAAGTCCACGCAGCGAGGGGGGCTCGATACCCTTGGCGAACGCCAGCACCTTGTGCGTGCTGCCGAGGCCGCCCGGTAGCACCAGCGTCTTCAGCGCCAGCCGTCTCCGGGTCTCCGCAAGCGACGTGCCGTCCGCCTCGACGAGGGCCGGGAACCCCAGCGCAAGGAAGAAGTAAGTCTGGTCGAGCATGCCCAGCGTCGTGAAGCCCAGTTCGCGGGCCGTTCGCTCGACGGATGTGAGATCGACATGCGACGTGATATCGCGACTGCCGGGTTCAATGAGCCACGGCGGAGCATGCACCGCGTCCCATTGCCCGGCTTGGTGGCGATGGAACGTCGTCAACGTGCCCGCCGCATGCGTGGCGGAGTACAGCTCGTGCGCCTCATGCCCGTAGTCGATCAAGAGGAGAAAGCCGCGATGAAGGGCGCGCGCGGCGCGCGTCAGCCAGGCGAGTGCGGCAAGGTTGATCTCAGCACGCCATCCCGGCTCGAGCCGGGCCCCGGCCGCCGCCAGGTACCGCTCCAGGGCCTCCGTCGACGGACGGCCGACGCGTTCGAAGAGGCGCCCGTCCGGGCCGGCATCGACGTAGTGCTCGCGCAGGCCCTGGTCGGTCATCACGACGCTGTGCACGGGCAACGCGTCGAGCAATTCGTTGGCGAAGATGGCGCCGTGGACGGCGTCGGGCATGCGCGAGCCCGCGGCGGCCACTTTTTGAGCATGCGGTGCGAGCATCGCGCCCTGGGCGTTCGCCGCTGCGGGGCTCGATTCGACGAGGTACACGCGCACCGCGGCGTAGAACTCCGGATCGTGCGCCTGCGCCCAATCGAGGACGTCGCGAGCCAGTTGACCGTTCGACGCCGCTGCTTCGACCAGATCGAAGGCGTCATCGCGGAGCGTCCGCCACATCTCCGCGAACTGGCGGCCCAGGAGCGCGCCGAAGATCGGGCCGACATCGACGCTCGTGAAGAAGTCGCCGTTGCGCCCGGTGCGTCTGGCGGCGCGGGCGTAGTAGCCGTGTTCGGGATGGTAGAGGGCCAGAGACATGAAATCCGCGACCGTGACGGGGCCACGGTCGCGGATTCGCTGGAGAATCAGGTCGTACGCGCTCAGGCTATTCCTTGGTGACGGTAACGAACGTCTCCTCGCCCTGCCGAATCACGAGCAGGAATGCCGTTCCACCCGACGCCACCTTCCCGAGCTCGCGGCTCGCCTCGTCCCGGTTCGTCACCGGGCGGCGGTTGACGCGCGTGATGACATCGCCAGGGGCCAGATTCGCCTGCGCCGCGGGGCTGCCCGGTTCGATGTCGGTAATCACCGCTCCGCGCACGCCGCTGTCGAGACGCAGTCGCTGCGCCATCTCCCTCGTGATGTTGCTCAGCGTCAGGCCAAATCCGCTGCTCGCTTCCTCCTCCTCCGCTTCCACGCGGCGGGTCGCCGTCGAGCTCTCGTCGTCGAGATTGAGCTCTTCGACTTTGACGTTGAGGGCGCGCTCCTGCTTTTCGCGCAGCACCTTGATCGGCACGGTGGCGCCTGGCTTCGTGCCAGTCACCATCGTCACCAGCTCGTTGTTGTTCCGCACCGGCTTGCCGTTGTACTCGACGATCACGTCGCCCGGCTCGAGTCCGGCCGCCGCCGCGGGCCCGCCGCGATCGACCGTCGCCACGAGGGCGCCCTTCCGTTCCTTGAGGCCGAACTCGTCGAGGGCATCGGTCGGAACGGGCGTGACCGCGACGCCGATGCGGCCGCGCGTGATCTTCCCGGTGCGGAGCTGCGGGAGCAGATCGCGGACGACGTTGATCGGCATCGCGAAGCCGATCCCGATGTTGCTCTGGCGCTGGTCGGTGTAGATGGCGGTGTTGATGCCGATGACCTCGCCGCGCATGTTCAGCAGCGGTCCGCCCGAGTTCCCCGGGTTGATCGCCGCATCGGTCTGCAGCACCTGCGCAAACCTCCGGTCGGCGACCGGGAACGGGCGCTCGAGCGCGCTGATCACGCCGACGCTGACGGTGTGCGACAGATTGAAGGGGTTGCCGATCGCCATGACGAAGTCGCCGGGCTGCAGCTGCCCTGAGTCGCCGAACTTTGCTTCGGGCAGCGTGTGGTCGGGCTTCTGTGTGAGCTCGATGAGCGCGCTGTCGGTGAGCGGATCGCGGCCCACGACGCGGGCGGTGTAGGTCTGGTCAGCCGCTTCGCCGTAGAGCGACACCGTGATCTTGGTCGCATCCTCCACGACATGGTTGTTGGTGAGGATGAGCCCGCTCTTCTCGATGATGAAGCCGGTGCCGGCGGCGACCGCGACCTGCTCGCGCGGAGCGCGGCGGCGACCCTGCCCCTGGCCCTGACCCTGACCCGGCGAGCCGAAGAACCGCTCGAAGAGGTCGTCCCCCCCGAAGAACTCGGTGAGGTCGCGGGTCTGCTGCTTCGACTCGGTGCGGATGTTGACCACGGCGGGTGACACCGACTTCGCGATATCGCGGAATGTCGTTGCCGTGAGCGGTCCCGTGATGGGGGCGCTGTTCATTGGCGGCGCCGCCAGCGTCTGCGCGCCCGACTGCGGCGAGAGACCGAGCCGCGACGCGATCACCATGCCTACGGCGAGCGACGCGATGGCGATCAGCACCGCATAAAAGAGAGTGGTCTTGCGATTCGACATGCTTCCTCCGATTACACGAGTGTGACGATTGCTGTCTGGCGTGGGCCGGTCACCGTTGCGTCGCGTTCACCACGAAACATGTTGATCTCCGTCCGTACGCCAAACGTGTCGAAATAGAGACCGGGCTCGATGGTGAACCCGGTACCCGGAATAATCCGCCGGTCGTCGTGCGTCTCGTAGTCGTCGAGATGCACCCCGTTGCCGTGCACCGTCTCTCCGAGACTGTGGCCGGTCCGGTGAAGGACGTGCGCGCCGAACCCGCTCTCGTCGAGAACCGTTCGTGCGGCGCGATCGACTTCCCAGCCGCGCACCTCGCTGCCGCTCCGCGCGGCGTCCAGTACCGGGCGGCGGCCGCATCGCGCGCACGCGCGGCGGCATCGAAGGCAGCCGCGCACGGCTGGGGGACGCGGCTGGCCGTGACACCCACCCAGGTGATGTCAGCAAACACCGAGCCCGGCTCGTTCTTCTTGCCCCAGAGGTCGAGCAGCAGCACCTCGTCCGCCGTCACGTCATCCGCGTTCGCCGCGGTGGGAAGATAGTGGGGGTTGCCGGCATTCTTCCCGCACGCGACCACGGGGGCCGAGTCGCTGACGAGCCCCTCTTCCTCGAACCACCGCACCATCAGCCTCTGTATGTCATATTCGGTCGTCGCCGTGCCCTGCTTCAGCCGCGACGAGACCACCTCGAACGTTCGATCCTTGATGCGGTAGAGCGACTCGGCGGCGCGCATGTGGCTGTCGAGCTGTGCCGGAGTCCATGTAGCCTCGAACCGCTGGACGAGATCGCCCGACGACACGATCGTCACACCGCGCGCGCGAATTGCCTCGGCGGTGCCCGCATCCACGCGCGAGATGTACGGAATCGCGTTGGCGGGCGAGTACTCCATCGCTACGATCTTCGTTCCTGCGAGCAGCGCGTCGAGGCCCGACTCGAGCTGCTGGCGCCCCGCGTACACCTGCTTGTGGCCCGGCAGCCTGTCGAGATTGTGTCGCTCAATCGCGTGCACGAGGCCGCGCGGCGCGCCCGCGGCGGGCACGAGGTAGTACCAGCGCCGCGTGGTCATATGGGCGCCGTTCGTGAGTCCGGCGAGTCGTTGCGCGATCGGATTCGACCCGTGAAAATCGTAGAGCAGCCACCCGTCCAGCCCTTCCTCGTTCAGCGCCTGCTGGACCGCAGCCACATCGAGCGGCATAAGTGTTCAGTATATAGTTTGACGCCGCTCCGGCGGAGGCGGCTTGCCTGCCTTCGCGCCGCGCGTCGCGCGACAGGCTACAATCGATCAGCCAGCCTGCGCAGCGAGTTATGAAGAACGTTCTCCGCCTTACAGTCCTGCTCGTCTCCCTTGCGGTCGTGGCGGTGCAGGCGCAGCAGACTCCGCCGCCGCCGGCGGGGCAGGCGCCTCCCACGTTCCGCGTCGAGGTGAACTACGTCGAGGTCGACGCCAGAGTCACCGACGCCAACGGCAACCAGGTGTCCGATCTCACGGCCGCCGACTTCGACGTGCTCGAGGACGGCAAGCCGCAGAAGATCTCGACGTTCTCCCTTGTCAGCATCCCCATCGTCCGCGCCGAGCGGCCGCTCTTCGCGGGCCAGCCGATCGAACCGGACGTCACCTCGAACGCGCGCGCAAACGGCCGCGTGTATCTCCTGGTGCTGGACGACCTCCACATCCATCCACTGCGCACCGCGCGGGTGAAGGCCGCGGCGCGCCGCTTCATCGAGCAGCACCTGGGGACGAACGATCTCGCAGCGATCGTGTACACGAGCGGCCGCGCCGACGCCGGCCAGGAGTTCACGAACAACCGGCGGCTTCTGCTTGCGGCCATCGATCGGCTGATGGGGCAGAAGCTGCGATCGCCCACGCTAGACCGGCTGGAACAGTACCGCCGCGATCAGGGCATGCGCTCCCCCGACGAGGCCGCCAAGCGCGTCGGCGATCCGAACATCATGGAGCGCGGTTTCAAGGCGCGGAACACGATGGATTCCGTCAAGAACCTCGCCGACTTCCTTGCCGGGGTGCGCGGCCGCCGGAAGGCGCTGCTGTTCATCAGCGAGGGCATCGATTACGAGATTCACAATCCGTTCGACAACCCCGATGCGACGGCGATCATCGACGCCTCGCGCGACGCCATCGGCGCCGCCACCCGCGCCAACGTCAGCATCTACGCGATCGATCCGCGCGGGCTGACGAGCATGGGGGAGGAGGGGATCGAAGTCGACAGCTTTCCGGAGGATCCGGCCTACGGCATCGGACCGATGTCGATGCTCGACGAGCTGCGAATCTCGCAGGACAGCCTGCGCACGCTCGCGGAGGAAACGGGTGGTTTCGCCGCGGTCAATCGCAACGACTTCGACACCGCGTTCGAGCGCGTGGTGACCGAGAACAGCACCTACTACATGCTCGGTTACTACCCGATTAACGATCGCCGCGACGGACGGTTCCGGAAGATCGAAGTGCGCGTCAAGCGTCCCGGGCTTCAGGTGCGCTCGCGGAAGGGTTACGTCGCGCCGCGCGGCCGCGCGCCGTCGCCCAGCAAGCCTACCGACACGGCGAACGCGTCCGGCGTCATCCGCGACGCGATGAGCAGTCCGCTGCCGCTGTCCGCCGTGGGCATGTCCGTGTTCGCCGCCCCATTCAAAGGGACGGCACCGAATGCGACCATCGCGATCGCCGTGGAGCTCGCGGCGGGCGAGTTCAAGTACGCCGAGAAGAATGGGCTGCTCGCCAACGACCTCGAGCTCGCGTTCGTGGCGGTGGACACGAAGGGAAAGCTGCACAGCGGCGACCGGAACACGATCAATCTCGGGCTGAAGCCCGAGACGTTCGCGCGCGTGAAGACCGGAGGCTTCCGCGTGATCTCGCAGATGGAGCTCCCGCCCGGCCGATATCAGCTGCGCGTGGCCGCGGCCGAGGGCGGAGGCGGCACGGGCAGCGTCCTCTACGATCTCGAGGTCCCCGATTTCTACAAGGCGCCGTTCGTCATGTCCGGCCTGGCGCTGACGGCCGCATCGGCCGGCCAGACGCCGACCGCGCGCCCGAAGGATCCGCTGCGTGATTTCCTTCCAGGCCCCCCGACGGCCAGGCGCGAGTTTCAGCGCGGCGACGAGCTGGCACTCTTCGCCGAGGTGTACGAGAACGCTGCCGGCAGCGCGGCGCACAAGCTCGACATCACCACGACCGTCCGCGCAGACGATGGGCGCGTGGTGCTGCAGAACCAGGAAGAGCGATCTTCGACGGAGCTGAAAGGTGGCCGCGGCGGGTACGGCTTCACCGCCCGGATTCCGCTCAAGGATTTCTCACCCGGCATCTACGTCATCCACGTCGAGGCGAAGTCGCGAAACGGCGCCTGATAAACCTGTCAGCCGGGACGTTCAAATCCGTGTGAGGTGACCTCAATTCCCAACGTCCAACTGGGAGTTGGGTTTGCATGAGCGGAGCGCGTGGAAGCGGATAGCACGACCGGGCTTACATCACGCACCGCTTCGGTGCTGTCCTATCTCGGCTGGTGGGTCACGGGGCTGATCTTCTGGGCCGTCGAGCGGCGCGATGCGGCCGTACGCTTTCACGCCGCCCAGGCCGCGATCACCTTCGGCGGCCTCGCGCTCCTCATCCTTGCCCTCGGCGTGCTCGGCCTCGTCATGCTCTCGGTCGCGCCGCGCGGCTTTCTGTTCTTCACCGCCGCGGCGCTCGGCGTGTGGCTGGGAAGCGTGATGTTGTGGCTGGTGGCCTTGTGGCAGGCCAGCCGGGGGAAGCGCTGGCGCATTCCCCTGGCCGCGAACCTGGCTGAAGCGTGGACTAGAACGCCGTCATCCTCTTCGTCTTGATGTTCCCGTTGGCGTGGCTGAAGTTGTACTGGTTCCGATCCATCCGCGGATTGACCGGAGTCCGCAGCGTCACCTCGATCACCTCGCCGGGAAGCAGCGGCTTCCGATAACGAAACGTATCGCCGGTCACTGGATCGCCCGCCTTGTCGTACCAGGTACTCGTCGACCTTCAGCCCCGCGATCGATCCGGCGGTCGAGAGGTTCTTGATCTTGATGACCGTCACGACCTCCTTGCCGACGCGTTTGGTGACGGGACTCAGGATGCCCAGCTCGGCGACCCCGCGGATGGGCGGAACGAACTTCGCCGGCGCTGCCGGTGGCGCCTGAGCCGGCGGCGCCGGCTTCGCCTGTTCCGCCCCCGCCGCGCCCGCCATCAGCAGCACGGCGCCAGCGCACGCAAGCATCAGGTGCTTCTGCATAGTCGTCCTCCCAGGGTTTCGCCGGATTCTATACGCCAACCAATGGCACCGACAAGCGAAAGAGGATTGCACCGACTGATTTTTACATTTCGCCGTTCCAGTCTTCCGGTTCCGGGTTGGCCGACCGGAAGATCTCGAGGTGCCATTTCCCGCCGCCCCAGGGCTCGATGACTTCGGTCGCGACGACGTCCACCAGAATCTCGGCGAACGATCGCCCCTCGGGATCCCCTTCGAGGTGATATGCGGCCTCCTCCCACCCGAAGTTCGGATAGAGCACCATCGTCAGGAACAGATCGTAGCCGTCGTCGACGACGATGATCTGGCCGCAGGGACGCTTGATCGTCGAGTGGTAGATCAGGTATTTCTCGGCGCTGTGCGCGCGGATGTAGCGCTTGAGGGCGAACTCTCGCGCGACGATCTCCTCGACGGCGATTTTCTTCTCCCAGCAGTCGCGACAGTAGCGCTCCTCGCCGCGCGGCTCGGAGACCTCCTTCGCGCCGCAGAGCGCACACTTCGATTTCGCGACGTTCGACTTGCGAGGCATTGATGAAATTGTACTCGGTTTATTCCTGTCGCAAGGCAATCAGCGGGTCGGTGCGCGCCGCGCGCCGCGCGGGCCAGTAGCAGGCCTGCAGGCCGACCGCGAGCAGCAGCAGCGAGACGCTGCGCCGAACGCCAGCGGGTCGAAGGCGCGACGCGCCAGACCTCACCGGCAAGCCAGCGTCCGACCGCGACGCTGCCGAGCAGGCCGAGCACCGTGCCCGCGAGCAGCAGCCGCGAGCCGCGCGCGATCACCATCCGCGTGATGGTGCCGGCATCGGCGCCGAGCGCCATGCGGACGCCGATCTCCTGCCGCTCCTGCGCGACCGCGCTCGACATCACGCCGTAGACGCCGACGACGGCCAGCGCCAGACCGACAGTGGCGAAGATCGACAGCAGGACCAGATTGAAGCGCGGCGTCGCGTACTGACCGTCGTTCAGCAGATCGCGTCGAGCGTCATGACCGCCGTCACCGGCTGCCCGCTGTCGACCGCATAGACCTGGCTGACGACCGCGCGGGTCACGCCGGCGGGATCGCCCTGCGTGCGGACGACGAGCAGGTTCGACGATGCCCGCCACGCGTGAACGGGAGGTAGACCTCCGGCATGATCGGTTCGGCGAGGCCCGGCATTCGAGCGTGTCGTGCACCACGCCGACGATCTGGAACGCGTCGTTCGCGACGTTGAACGGCGGCTCCTTCAGCCGCGGGAGCCTGCACCGCCTGCCCGAGCGGCGGGCGGCCGTCGAGCCGCGTGCGGACGAAGCGCTCGTTGACGAGCGCGACCGGGCGCGGCGCCGTCCACGTCGTTCGCGGTGAGCAGCCGGCCGGCCGCGAGCCGGATGCCGAGCGCGCTCGGTGTAGCCGGCGCTGACGTGGTGGACCTGCACCGGATCGCTGTTCGGCGGCTCGCCGGTGACCTCGACCGGCGTCCGCATGTTGCCGAGCGGATGCAGGCCGCTGTTCACGCCCGACGGCCGCCACGCCCGGCACCGCGCGCGACGCGCGGCAGCAGCTCCTGAAAGAACGCGATCCGCCGCGGCGCGTCCGGGTAGCGCTGCGGCGGCAGCGGCACGCGCATCGTCAGCACGCGTTCGGGCGCGATGCCGAGCTCGGCCTGCTCCATCGTCGACGAACGCGCGCAGCAGCACGCTCGAGCCCGGCGAGCAGCATCAGCGACAGCGCGACCTCGGCGACGACCAGCGCCTTGCGCAGGATCGCCTGTCGCGAGCTGCCGGCCAGGCCCCGGCTGGCCTCGCGCATCGAGATCCGCGAGATCGCGGCCGGACGCTGTGCAGCGCCGGCGCGAGGCCGCAGATCACGCTCGTCAGCGCCGACACGAGCAGCGCGAACACCAGCACCGGCGTGTTGAGCGCGATCTCCGACTCGTCCGGGAATCGTGCCCGGCGGCACGAGCGCGAGGATGCGCCGGCAGCCCGGCGTACGCGAGCAGCGGTGCCGAGCGCGCCGGCGGCCAGCGCGAGGATCAGGCTTTCGGTCAGCAGCTGGCGCACCAGGCGCCGGCGGCCTGGCGCCGAGCGCCGACGCGCACGGTCATCTCGCGCTGCCGCGCGCGTCGCCCTCGACAGCAGCAGGTTCGAGACGTTCGCGCACGCGATCAGCAGCAGCAGCGCCGACCGCGCCGAGCAGCACCCAGATGTCGCCGGTGATCGCGCTCGGGAACGTCTCCTTGAAGGAGCAGGAGACCCGACGCGCCACTGGTCGGGGAACTGAGCCGGCTCGCGCTGCTTGAGGTCCGCGATGATCGGCGTCAGGTCCGCCTCCGCCTGCGCGTCGGTCACGCCGGGCTTCAGCCGGCCGAGCAGGTGCACGTTCCGCACGCCTTCGACGATCGTGCCCGCGCTCGAAGCGTGATCGGCACGTAGACGTCGGCGCCGCGCCACATGAAGCGCTTCGGCATCACGCCGATCACCGTGCGCACGGTGTCGTTGAGCCGGAGCTGCCGGCCGAGCACGTTCGGATCGCCGCCGAACTGGCGCTGCCAGAAGCGGTAGCCGAGCACCACGACCGGCTCGGCGCCCGGCCGCGCATCGCTCGCCGTCGGCGTGCGGCCGATGAGCGGCGGCACGCCCATCACGTCGAACGTGTTGAAGGTGCCGTGGTTGCCGCGCAGCCGCTGCGGATCGCCGTCCGCCGTCCAGAGCACGTCGCTGATCGTCGAGGCGATGACGCCTTCGAAGATCGTGTTCCGCTCGGCGATCTCGAGGAACTGATCGACCGAGTAACCGGTCCGGAACCCGCGCTGTGCCGGGTTCGACACCCGGACGCTCATCAGGCTGTCGACGTCCTTGTAGGGAAAGGGATCGAGGACGACGGCGTGGAGCACGCTGTAGATCGCGGTCGTCGCCATGATCCCCAGCGCCAGCGACATGCACCGCCAGCGCGGTGAACCCCGGCGTTCGCAGCAGCCCGCGCATGCCGAACCGCACGTCGCGGCGAAGGTGCTCGATCCAGTTCAGCATGATGCGTGTTACCTCGCTACTGGTTCCCTCCGCATTGCAGGCAGATACATCGTCTTCACGTACTCCTTCACCATCCGCCGCGTGCTGAAGCGGGGCAGCACCGTACGGATCGATTGCTTCACCACCTGGATCCAGCGTGTGGGGACGCCGTCGGGGCCGCGGTCGTAGAACATCGGGACCAGATGTTCCTCGATCAGCGTGTACAGCGCCTGCGCGTCGGCCCAGTCCTGCGCGCCGTGATCGTTCGGGTCGGCGTGGCCCTCGATGAGCCAGCCGTTCTGGCCGGTAAAGCCTTCCGCCCACCAGCCATCGCCAATGGAGAGATGCGGCGTGCCGTTGATTGCCGCCTTCATGCCGCTGGTGCCGCTGGCCTCGAGGGGCTTGCGTGGATTGTTCAGCCACACGTCGCAGCCTTGCACGAGGAAGTGCGCGACGTGGAGATCGTAGTCGTCCACGAATGCGACGCGGCCGCCGAACTTCGGATCGAGCGTGCGCTTGTAGATCCGCTGCAGGTGATGCTTTCCGCCATCGTCCGCCGGATGTGCCTTTCCCGCGAAGACGATCTGCACGGCCTGGCCCGGGCGGTTGAGGATGCGCGCCAGGCGATCGGCGTCGGTGAAGATAAGCTCCGGCCGCTTGTAGCTCGTGAAGCGCCGCGCGAACCCGAGCGTCAGCGTGTTCTGGTCGAACATGGTGCCCGCCGCGACGACGCGCGCGGCGCCGACCTGCTCCTCGGTCCATCGCGTGCGGGCGCGCTCGCGGATGAAGTTGAAGAGGAATGCGCGGAGCGCGTGCCTCGCTTCCCAGAGCTCCCAGTCCGGGATCTCCATGACCTTGTCGGCCAGCGCCGGATCGTCGTGGCGCTCGATCCAGTCGGGGCCGAGGTGCCGCTCCAGCATCGATCCGATCTCCGACGACATCCACGTCGGCACGTGGACGCCATTGGTGATGTGCTGCACCGGAAGGCGCTCGTACGGGACGCCGGGCCAGATCGACTGCCACATCTGCTTCGTCACCTCGCCGTGCAGCTGGCTGACGCCGTTGACCGCGCCGCTCGTGCGAAGCGCGAGCGCCGTCATGTTGAACTGCGGCCCGCTGCCACTGTCGTGGTGACCGAGCGCCAGGAACCGCTCTCGATAGGTGCCGAGATCGCCCCACGCGCCGGCGAGGTGCTTCTCCACGAGATGGAATGGAAAGGCGTCGTGCCCGGCGGGCACCGGCGTATGCGTGGTGAACACGGTCGACCCGCGCACCTCCTCGAGCGCCGCGTCGAAGGTCCATCCCTTCTCGCACAAGTCGCGGATGCGCTGCAGCACGACGAAGGCGGCGTGGCCTTCGTTCAGATGGTACACGGCGGGATCGGAGCCCATCTGCTTCAGGACGCGCACGCCGCCGATCCCGAGAATGATCTCCTGCTGCACCCGCGTCTCGCGATCGCCGCCATAGAGGCGCGCGGAGAGGTCACGGTCCCAGGGTGCGTTCTCCTCGAGGTCGGTATCGAGCAGGTACAGCTTGACGCGGCCGACGCGCACGCGCCACGCGGCGACGAGCACCGTGCGGTTGCCGAGGGGCACGGCCGTGATGCACGGTTTCTGGTCGGGCGTCATCGCCGGCTCGATCGGCGCGTCCGACCAATTGAGCTTTTCGTAGCTCTCCTCCTGCCATCCGTCAGCCGACAGACGCTGGTGGAAGTATCCCTGCGGGTACATGAAGCCGACACCAATCAACGGCACACCCAGGTCGCTGGCTTCCTTGCAGTGGTCCCCCGCGAGCACGCCGAGTCCGCCGGCATAAATCGGGAGCGATTGATGGAGCGCGAACTCGGCGGAGAAGTACGCCACCGATCTGCCGAGGATGTCCGGGCATTCGCGTTCGCACCAGGTGTTGTGCGCGGTCCGGACGGCATCGAGGCGCTCGATCGCGCGGTCGTAGCGGGCGAGCCAGTGCGGGTCGAGCGCGGCCCGCTCGAGCACGTCCCGCGGCATGAGCGCGAGCATCTTCACCGGGTTGTGCGCCGTCTTGCGCCAGAGCGGGTAGTCGAGGCCGCGAAACACGTTGCGTGCTTCCGGCGTCCAGCTCCACCAGAGGTCGTAGGCGAGCTCTTCGAGTCGGTTGATTCGGTCAGGGACGGGTATCACTCTGCACTCCGCGCCACGACAGGTTCGCAGACCAGTTCTGCGAACTTGGACAGATCGATGTTGCCGCCGGAGACGATCGCCACGATCTTCTTGCCGGGCACGCGGCCCGACAGCGCGGCGGCCACGGCGCATCCCGCGGCGCCCTCCGCGATCACGTGCACGCGCTCCGCGGTGATTTTCATCGCCGCGGCAACGTCCTTCAGCGTCACGACCACCGACGCGCCCACCAGGTCGCGGAGCAGCGGCCACATGGTGGGGAGAACCGACCGCCCGCCGGCGCCGTCGACGAACGAGGGTCGCCACGCGTCGAAGCGGCTCGCACGTCCAGCTTTCAGGGACGCGTCAAATGGGGCCGCGGTCTCGGGTTCGGCCGCGAAAATCAGGGTCGCGGGCCGGAGGTGGTGGAGCGCGCTCGCGACGCCGGCGAGCAGTCCTCCGCCGCCGAGCGGCGCCACGACCGAGTCGACATCCGGAAGATCTTCAAAAATCTCGATGCCGGCGGTTCCATTCCCCGCGATGAAGCGGTCGTCGTCGAAGGGGTGAATGAACCGCCCGCGCATCCGATCGGATCCGTGAGCCTCCACGGTTCGCCAGCACTCGTCGTAGCTCACGCGCACGACTGCCGCGCCGAGCCGTTCGATGGCCCGCAGCTTGGCCTGCGGCGCGGTATCCATGACCATGACGGAGCAGGGGACGCCGGCCACCTGCGCGGCGAGCGCAACACCCTGCGCCGCGTTCCCCGCACTCACGGTCCAGACGCCGTCCCGAAGCTCCTCTCGCCTGAGCTGCCGCACGATGTTCCAGGCGCCGCGGATTTTGAACGAACCAATCGGTTGAAGGACTTCGAGCTTGAGGTAAATTTCGCTTCCATCCACACGCTCCGCGAGCTCAGCGGAGAGGGGCAGCCGGACCAGAGGGGTCCGCGCCGCAACCGGATGGATGGACGCGGCCGCCTCGCGGATGGCGGCGAGCGGAATCTGGCGCATGGGCGAAAGGACGAATCGTAGCATGTTCAGCCGAGTTGGACTGACGGTCGCGGCGCTGCTCATGGCCAGCGCGGCCCACGCACAGACCACGCGAGACCTCGACCGTATCAACTGGATGGAGTTCCGCGAATACGTGCCCTCGAAGGTGACCACCGTGCTCCTGCCGCTCGGGACACTGGAGCCGCACGGCGTGACGGCGAATGGCGCCGACATCCTGGCGCCGGCCGCGATCGCGCGTGAAATCGCGCCGCGCCTCAACGCGTTCGTCGCGCCGGTGGTGCCGTACGGGTACACCGGCAGCATGGACGCGTATCCAGGCACGTTCACCGTGCCCGAGGATGCCTACCGGCCGTACGTGCGAGCTGTGCTGCTCGGTCTCGCGAAGAACCGATTCAAGAACATCATCCTGATCAACGGCCACGGCGGCGGCCAGACGGCGGTGCTCTCCTCGGTGGCCGCGGAGGTCGGGCGCGAAGCCGGCGTGCGGACGCTCGTGATCAACTGGTGGTCGTACGCGTCCGACGTGACCCTCGAAGTGTTCGGCCAGGACGGCGGGCACGCTGGCGAGAACGAAAACGCGTTCATCATGGCGATCGATCCCGCGCTCGTCCACAAGGAGCGCTACTCGCCGGAAATGGCGACCGCGAACCCCGCGCCGGGCACGTGGAGCGCGTACCCGAATCCCTCGACGATCGGTCTCTACAAGGCAGGCGAAGGCTATCCGACGTTCAATCTCGCGAAGGCGAAGGAGTATTACGCGAAGGTGAACGACAAGGTCGCGAAGCTCGTTCAGGAAATCATCAGGAAATGGGATCTGGCGGGTGTGTGACGATCACGAACGCTTCTCACGGCACACGAAGGCACGAAGACACGAAGATCGGGTTGGTCATTTGCTATTTCACGGCCGGATCGCCGTGGGCTGGAGCGGCGCGAATTAGCGAGGATGACCAAAGAGCCCTCGTGTCTTTGTTCCTTCGTGTGCCGTGACAAGTGGTATCGAGTGGAATCACGAGAATCATCGAGCGGAGCGGACGGAAGCGGGCGCGACCATCAACGAATGACCGTGTATTTCCGCAAGATCCTCCGAACAGGCTCGATCGGAATCGCCTCCGCCTTCCCGAAGCGGCTCTCCACGGTCGTCGCCTGAAGCAACGAGTTGTAAACCGCCTCCTCCGTCGCTTCGAGCGCGGCCTGAAAGAGCGGCGACACCGCGTCCGGCGGCAGAATGGTCCGCGTGCGCGGCTTCGTGTCGCCAAACGTCGTCCGCATCTCCGCCGAGGTCGTGAACGCGATCGCGTAGTCGCCGCTGCCGTTGCTGTACGACGATCCCGTCCGCGCGAGGCCGAACAGCGCGCGCGCCGCCAGCCGCTTCAAGTCGCGTGCATCGATCGGCGCGTCGGTTGCGACGACGATCATGCACGAGCCGTCACCCGGCGACTCGCGGGACGGTCCGAGCTCTTTGCCGACCGGCGCGCCGCCGAAGGTGAGCACGCCGCCGAAATTGCTCTGCACGAGCACGCCCAGGGTGTAGTCGCCGCGGCCCGTCAGGACGCGCGACGCGGTGCCGATCCCGCCCTTCCAGCCGAACGCCCGCGTGCCGGTTCCGGCGCCGACGCTCCCCTCGGCGACGGCTCCCTCACGAGCGGAGCCCACCGCCTCGATGACGTGAGTCGGGCGAACGTGCAGACCTCGGATGTCGTTGAGGCCGCCGTCGTTCGTTTCACCCACGAGCGCGTTGACCGACCGGACGTTCTCGTTGCCCGGCTGCTGCAGCGTCCAGCGCACGAGGCCTTCGACCGCGGCTCCCACGCTGAGCGTATTCGTCAGGACGATCGGCGTTTCGATCGTGCCAAGCTCCTCGACTTGTGTCGACCCGGCGAGCTTGCCGAAGGCGTTGCCGACGAACACCGCGCCGGCCACTTTGTCCTGAAACACGTTCCCGCTCATGCGGGAGGATTGCCGTGACGCCGGTGCGCACCGTGTCGCCGGTCACCAGGGTGACGTGTCCGACCTTGACGCCCGCCACGTCCGTGATGGCGTTGAGCCGCCCCGGTGTGAAGACGCCCGGCGCAAGGCCGAGCTCCCGGGCTCGCGGGCGGCGCTCCTCTGAAGTCAGCGTCACAGTGCCCATCAGAGTGCCCATCAGAGCGTCCATCAAGCGGCCATCAGAGCGGCCGCGATGCCGGCGAGAACGAAGAGAGTGCGTCGACGGGCATACGTGCGCATCAGCGGGGGCGCAGATCGAAAGCCGCCATCTCTGCGAGGTTCCGCACGAGCAGCCGGCCATCGTCGAGCGCGGGATGGTTCCAGGTTTTTCCGTCCAGCACGGGGAACCTCGCGAGCTCCTGATGGGAGTCCGGCACGGCGCGAACGAGCGCCAGCTCGCCTTCCTCCGACAGCAGCACGAGGTGACCACTGGCCAGCACGAACTGGCCGTGCCCGTACCGGCCACCCTTCCATTTGACCTCGCCGCTCGACGCGTCGAGGCATGTCAGGATGTTCTCGTCCAGGCCGTAGATGAAGCCCTGGTGCTCCACCGAGCTCGAGAATCGATTCTTCAATCGTCCGTGCTCCCAGAGCAGACGCGTGCCGAAGCGGCCGCCGTCGTTCGTCACCTCGAGCAACGCCGCACCGTGGCCGTAACCGGACGAGAGCAGCACGCGGTTGCCCGGCGGCAGGATCGCCGGCTGTGACGCGTTGATGTCATTCGCGGTCGGCCACGGATACTGCCACAGCAGCTCGCCGGTTGGGGTCAGCGCCACGAGGCGCGAGGCGGTGACGATGAGGATCTGCCGCGTGCCGCCGATCGTGGCAAGCGTCGGCGACGAGGTACGCCTGCTTGTCGTTCAGCGCGGTCCAGCGGCGGGCGCCGGTCTGGCGATCGTAGGCGGCGACGGACCGGCCCGCGGGTCCGCCAGGAAGCACGAGGACCAGGTCGTCGACGATGAGCGGCGAGGCGGCCATGCCCCAGGGCAGGTTCGTCGCGGCGTTGTCGTCGAGGATGTTGACGCGCCAGAACATCGCGCCGGTACGCTCGTCGAGGGCGCGCAGCTCACCGAGCGCGCCGAGCGCGTAGACGCGGCCATCGAACCAGGTCGGCGTGGCGCGGGGTCCATCGCCCCCCATCCACTCCTTGAACTCTCCGTCCCATCCACGGGCCCAGAGCTCCCGTCCGGTGTCGACGTCATAGGCGGTGACCACTTCCTGCCCGCGCCGCTGCTCGATGGTGAAGGCGCGGTTGCGCGCGATGGCGAACGACGCGTAGCCGCCGCCAATCGGTTGTTTCCAGAGCGGCGTCAGACCGCTCGCCGGCCACGACGTGAGAATCGGCCGCTCGCGGTAGGTGCCGTCCCGAAGCGGACCGCGAAATGCCGTCCAGTACGGAGGCCGGGCGGGGATCGACGGAGGGACCGCGGCGGAGACGTGCAGGCGCCGACTCGGGAGCCCGTGAGGACGCCGCTGCGATGGTGGGCTGACTGGCGCGGTGCGCCTCGATGGCCCGCGCAGCCTCGGCCGGTTGCTCGCGGACGAGTTGCGGCGTTCCCGACCCAGCGAGTCGAATGCGGATGCCGACGGCCCAGGACAGCACGACCGCCGTGGCGGCGAGCACGAGCACCACGGCGGCCGCGATCTTCGCGACGCGTAACAGGAGACGCGTCATCCCCATTGAGGGTTATTTCTCCGCGAAGCAGTAGAACAGCCCATCGCCGCCCGAGCCGCGCAGATTTTCCTGGCTGCAGCCGCGCGAGCCGTGGGCGTTGTTCCATGACGTGGGGTTGATCCCGCCGCCCTGACGATCATGATGGCCGACCTGCGCCGCGCCGTCGGCGCCCTTCGTCCAGTTGCCGCAGGTGTGGTCGCCGCCGTCCGTGTACGCCGTCCCATCGAGCTGCGAGCCGGTGAGGATGTCGTGCTTGTTCGGCGTGTCGCCGCGGCCGTTGACCACCTCGCCCTTTTCGGTGAGCGAGTTCTCCTTCGACAGCTTGTTGTTGTCGCTGTGCAGATCCGCAACGTTCTCGGCGACCTTCACGCCTTTGGCGTTGTACCAGGGACCCGACCCGATCCGATCGCGGGCGTTGACAGGCTTGTTCTGGCCCTGCGCCGCTGCGCTGAGGTAGGCGCGCCATGTGCGGCTGCCCTGGCCCGCCGCGGCGGCGAGCTTCTGGCAGTGAGCGTCGGCCCCATCGAGACCACCGAGGTTGGCGCCATTACCCGTCCCAACGCTGGTTATGAAAAAGCTCAACGTGTTCTGGCCGCCTTGCGCAGCCTGCGCGCTTCCGTGGCCGGTACTGACCGCTGCGATCGCCGCAAACGCCAGACCGCTGATGATCACTCGCATCGCTATACTCCTCCTGCGCTCCAAGAGGGCGGCAGCGTAGCACAACAGGGCGCGCGGCTGCGTTCGCCGCGGTTACCTGAGCCGCAGAAAAAACAGAAAAAATAGGGTACTGCGAAAAACGTGCTGCTATGCTGACGCCATGAGTCACGACGATCGCATTCATACTCACCATCATGCCGTGCAGTTCTATGGCAGCGACGAGGCGCTCTTCACCACCGTCGGCGGCTTTCTCAGCGAAGGGTTGGTCGGGGGGCAGCCGGCCGTGCTCATCGCGACACCGAGCCACTGCGCGGCGATCCTCGATGAATTGACCAACCGGCTCATCGACGTCCAGCAGGCGAAGCGGCTCGGCGATCTCGTATGTCTCGACGCCGAGGAGACGCTCGCCACGTTCATGGCGGGTGAGATGCCCGATCCTGGCGCGTTCAGAAAGAACGTCGGCGATGCGATCGACCAGGCGCTCGGAGGCCGTGTTCGCACGCCCGTCCGCGCGTACGGGGAGATGGTCGACGTCCTGTGGAAGAAGGGAAGCCCTGAAGCGGCGATCAAGCTGGAGATTCTCTGGAACGAGCTGGCGGCATCGCATTCCTTCCAGCTGCTGTGCGGCTATTCGATGGGGAACTTCTACAAGCAGACCGAGTACTTCGAGCGGGTCTGCGAGCAGCACACGCACGTCTCATCCGACGCGAAAGTCGTCCCGTTCGAGCGGCGCGCCTTCCCGCGCACGGCCTGAGATCGGCCACGCGGGGCTGTGGCGTTTGAACAGACCGCGGCGATGCGGTACTATTGACGTGGTTCGAGTCTGTGCAGTGGAGTGCAACCCATGAAGGTGTTCACACGTAAGATCGGCGGCAGTTCAGAAGTCTGACGTTCAGTCCGTTGCGGTGCGGCGGCGCCCTACCGCCGCTTCCACGAGCTGCTTGAATTCAGGAATCTTCCAGAGCGGCTTGAAATCCGAATCCACGGTCACCGCCTTCCAGTTTTCATCCTCGTCGATAATTGCCGCGAGCTCCGTCAGCGCGTCGTTGGTGTTGTTCGCCTGGACCAACGCGCAGCAGAGATTGTAGGTAATCGTCCGCCAGGACGCGTCACGTCCGTTCGTGCGTTCGTATTGTTCCCGTGCCTGCCGGTAGCTCGCGATCGCATCGTCCCACCGCTCGAGGCTGTGCAGGATCCAGGCGAGTTGCTCGACGGTCTCCCAGCCATCGGCCGATTCGAGCGCGGCGGCTGCTCGCGCATGCTTTTCCGCGCTTTCCAGCAGTTTCCTCCGAACGCCCGCATCGGCCGTGTCGAGCTCGGCCTGGAGCGCGAGCGTCCTCGCACGATGAAGCAGTGGCCGGAAGGATTGAGGCGCGAGCTCTCCCGCGCGGGCCAACCGCGCAAACGCGCGAGGGTAATCCTTGACCAGGCGCCAGTACCGCGCGAACTGGAGGTAGTGGTTGCTGGTCGGTTCGCCGCCGGATGTGATGCCGAGCCGATCACAGACGACGAGCAGCACGTCGTTGTCCTCGAAGAGGACCGCTTCGTCAGGTTCGGGCAGTGGCGGCGGCTGGCCGAGTACCGTGTCGCGCTCGGCGCGGCGAAGCGCAACGAACTGGTCCTCGACGCGGCCGAACGCCGTCTTCAACTGAGCATGCAGCGCCACGATGTTGCGGGACGCCTCGTGTGCGTCGGCCAGCACTTTCTCGGCGTGCCGGCGACTCGCGTCGGCAGCCGCGACCGCACGCTTCGCATTCTCGCTGCTGAGATCCGACTCGCTCAGAGCGATCTGCGCGTTGCGCACGTTGATCTCCGCCTCGCGCCGTACGCGTCGGATCCGGTTCCACTCCCAGATGCCGAGCCCCGTCAGTGCCCCGACCACCCCAAGTACGACACCCTGCAACCCGAGGAACACGTCCATGAGGTCGACGATGCGTCCAACGTCGCTCTCTCGGCGCTCGGCGCGCTCCCGCTTCAGAGCCTCGATTTCCGCCTCGAGTCGCGTAATCTCGGAGGGCGTCGCCGGGGACGACTCAGTCTGAGCGGCCCCGGGCGTTCGATTCTGCAGCGCCAGCGCACCGGAACTCGCAAGCGCCAGCACGATCGCGACGAAACTCACGCCGGTCCGAGCCGAACGATGCATATGGTTGGCGGAGTCTATCCGAAGTGACGGGTCGCCTGTATCCTTAGGTTTCCCCTGGGAGGACTTCAATGAGAGCCATCGCACGCCTGTCCCTCGTCGTACTCGCGCTGTCCGTGCCTGCCGTCGTGTACGCGGGACAAATCTACGGAACCATTGTCTCGGAGGGCGAAGCCGTCAAAGGCGCCAGCATCGAGATCCAATGCGGCAAGGAAGCGCCCGCGAGCGGATCCACGGCCGCCGACGGCTCGTATCGGATCAACGTGCAGCAACAGGGACAGTGCACGCTTTCACTTCCCTCCTTTGAAGGCCGCCCGTCCGCCGTCGTCTTTTCCGGCCCGAATCCATCGGTCTACAACTTCGAGCTGACGAAGGCCGCGGATGGGAAGCACGAGCTGCGGCGAAGGTAGACATGAGCGAAGGCGAAGTCCCGCACGTCGAAGCCACTCATCACACCCCGGATCGCAGGAGCCCTTGGCCGTGGATCGAGCTGAGCAAGGTCCTGGCCTTGCCGCTCGTCACGCTGGTTCTTGGCTACTGGTTCAATTCATCGCTGAACGAGCGTCAACAGGTCGAGAGCAACATCCGGCTGTACGCCGAGATGATGGGGCGGCGCGAGGAAGCCGACAGCAATCTGCGGAAGGACATGTTCAATTCGATCCTGAACACGTTCATGGCAAAGGACCCGTCGCTGCGGCTCACATCCGAGGAGCTCATCAGACAACAGATCCTGAGCCTCGAGCTGCTGGCCTACAACTTTCACGAATCGCTCGACATCGGGCCGCTGTTCAAGGACGTGGAGCGGCGCATCGCGCTCGAGGAGCGGGGCAGCAACGCCGAACTGCGCGGCCGGCTCGAATCGGTGGCGCTGCAGGTGATCGAGCACCAGCTCACGGCGCTGTCCGACGTCGGGATGATCGAACGGGGCGACGCCCTGCCCGAGAAGATCAAGGACTTTCAGGCGCACGTCTCGTTTGGGACGCGCACGGTGTCCGACCCCCGCGTCAAGCCCGGCGAGGCGGCCTCCCGCGTGTGCCTGTCGATGCAGGCCGGTGACGGAACGAGGCACCATCGGCAGTTCAGGCTGGAGCTGATCAACTACGACGAGGTTGCCCGCGAAGTGCAGGTGCGGTTGTACGTGTCGCAGCTGATGACGGAGGAGGCGTGTCAGCGGGCGAACCAGGACCTCGAAGGCATTCGGGAGATCGACACGAATTTCCGCGTCGGGCTGTTCGATTTTCCGATGATCGACAACACACGTCTGTCCGGAGGCGAGCGCAGCGCCGTGTCGTTGACGGCACTGAATCCGAGCGTGCTGAGTGTGGCGCTGGTGTATTTTCCTGCGTCGCGCGCCAGCCTCAAGGACAAGCCGGTACTACGACGAGGTGATTCGCGATCTCGTCCGCAATCGGCAGCCGTCCAGTCCTCTGGCGCGCTGAGCGGCGGGGCGCGGCCCGCCAGCGCGAAGCGCCGACGGTCGAGCGCCTGAGACGCCCTGGCGCACCGCGAGCGAGCCGAATGGCGAGTGAGTGGTGCGGAAGGGGGGACTCGAACCCCCACGACCTTGCGGCCACAAGCTCCTGAGGCTTGCGCGTCTGCCAATTCCGCCACTTCCGCACGCAAGGCAGGACCAGTCATTGTAGCAAATCAGTTTTTGGACCTGTCGAATGTCGAGAATCGGCCCTCGGCTCCGACTTGATTACAAACGCGGGGAAACCCCCGACATCGAGAGGAGCCAGTGATGCCGACCATTACGCCGTTTCTGTGGTTCGAGGCGCAAGCCGAAGAGGCGATGAGCCTTTACACCTCGATTTTCAAGCGCTCGAAGGTCGTCTCGGTCAATCAGGCGCAAGGAAGAGTGATCTCGACGGAGTTCGAGCTCGAGGGTCAGAAGTTCACGGCCTTGAATGGGCGACCGCCGCAGTTCACGTTCAACGACGCCATCTCATTTTTCGTCGGGTGCGAGACGCAGGAGGAAATCGACGAACTGTGGGCGAAGCTCACCGCGGATGGTGGCGCGCCCGGCCGTTGCGGCTGGCTGAAGGACAAGTTCGGGCTGTCCTGGCAGATCGTTCCGACCGCGCTGGGCCGGATGCTCGGCGACAAGGATGCCGCGAAGTCGAAGCGGGTCATAGACGCCATGCTCACGATGGACAAGCTCGACCTGGGGAGGTTGCAGCACGCGTACGACGCCTAGACCACACCGCCTTCCCGGTATACTGCCGGGCCATGTCGTTTGACGTCTGGTTCATCCTGCGCTGGCTGGCGATTGCGGCCCTCTGTGTGTGGGCGGCCAAGCGGCGATCGCTGACGACCTGGATTCTCGTGAGCATGGTCATCGGCGCGACCATCGGCCACGATTTTCCGGAGGTCGCGATTGCCCTTCGGATCCTCAGCCAGATCTTCCTCAAGATGATCAAGACGATCATCGCGCCGCTGCTCTTCGCCACGCTCGTCGTGGGCATCGCAGGACATTCCAACCTGAAGCAGGTTGGACGCATGGGCGTGAAGGCGCTCGTGTACTTCGAGGTCGTGACCACGATCGCGCTCGTCATCGGCTGGATCGCGATCTCGATCAGCCGCGCCGGCGAGGGCATCACGCTGCCGCCACCGGAAGCGGGCGCGAAGATCGAGGCGCCTCCGCCGCAGACCTGGCAGGACGTGGTGCTGCACATCTTCCCGGAAAACCTCGCTCGCTCGATTGCCGAAGGTCAGGTCCTGCAGATCGTCGTGTTCAGCGTGCTCTTCGGCGTGGCGCTCGCCATGCTGCCGGACGCGAAGCGTCGTCCGATGCTGCACTTCGCCGAGAGCCTTGCCGAGACGATGTTCAAGTTCACCGGGATCGTGATGCTGTTCGCGCCGATTGGCGTCGGTGCCGCGATCGCGTACACCGTCGGGCACATGGGTCTCGGGATCCTCGTGAACCTTGCGAAGCTGCTGATGACGCTCTACGCGGCGCTGATCGTCTTCGTGCTCGGCGTGCTGCTGCCGGTTGCCCTCATCTTCAAGGTGCCGATCCGCAGGTTCCTGCAGGCGGTGGCGGAGCCCTTCTCGATCGCGTTCGCCACCACCAGCTCGGAAGCCGCGCTGCCGCGTGCGATGGAGGCGATGGAACGCCTCGGCGTGCCTCGGCAGATCGTCGCCTTCGTGATGCCCACCGGCTACAGCTTTAACCTGGATGGGACCACGCTGTACTTGTCGCTGGCCTCGATCTTCGTGGCACAGGCTGCCGGAATCCAGATGACGCTGGGGCAGCAGCTGGTGATGCTGCTCACGCTGATGCTGACCAGCAAGGGCGTTGCGGGAGTGCCACGGGCCGCGCTCGTCATTCTTCTCGGCACGGTCACGTCGTTCGGGCTTCCCGTGGAGCCGGTCTTCATCATTCTCGGCATCGACGAGCTGATGGACATGGCGCGCACGTCGATCAACGTGCTCGGCAACTGCCTCGCCACCGTCGTCATCGCCAGATGGGAAGGTGAGTTCAATGAGGGTCTAGGGGCGAGCAGCGAGGCGCGAGGGGCAGGGGCCGTCTAAGGCCTGAGACAGCCCTCGCCCCTTGCCCCTGCTCCTCGCCCCTAGAAAGTGGTGCCGCGCCTCGGGCCAGAGGGCGAGGACGTCGGGCAGTCGCGGGCGCAGGTTACGGAGGAGGCTCGTCCAGCGCTGGAGAGCTCGTTCGTCGGCGCTGGTCCATCGGAATCCGTACTGCTCGCGGATGGAGGGCGGTAGCAGCCCAGTCGTGAAGAGCCGGTTCACTCGCGTCGCGGGCGCAACCGCCCAGGCCAGCGGGGGGGCAAGCAAGGCCGCGGCGAGCTCGCGGGCCTGCCGGCTCACGGTGATCTGCCCGCTGGCATACATCCGCGTCATGTAGCGGCTCAGATCGGCCGAGGAGTGCGGCTCGCCGTCGAGCACGCCGAGGCCGCGAACGACGGGCACGGCCTGGACGCAGTACGCATCACGGTCGGCCTCGGCGAGCGGTGCGAACAGCCGCTCGTAGACCACGAACGCCGAATCGAGCAGCGTGCCGTGCACCCAGAGCAGCAGCGCCGGATCCTCCGCCGAGTACGTCGTTCCGGCGTCGAACGGCCCGGCGCGCTCGCGCAGCGTGCCGTTCACGCGCCGATGGATGCCGTTGATGCGCGACAGCCTGGCATCGCGCTCCGCGGCGCTGCCGAACGTCAGCGACAACATCGCGCGGATCGTTTCGTGGAGGCGGACGACGGCGGTGACGTTCCCCTCGCGGAAGGAACTGTGGTCCGCGACGCCTGCGGCTACGAGCGGGTGCGCCATCTGCAGCAGGATCGCGCGGCCCCAGCAGAGCAGCATCAGCCGCTCGGCGTTGATCCGCGTGGAGATCGTCGCCGGCGTCACGGCCAGCGCGGCGGCTGCGGATCGAGCGGCGTGAACCGAGCCCAGTCGGCGCGCACGGGCGAGAAGACATCGATGACGACCGCGCCGTCCGGGCCGGTGATGAAATCGTGGGGAACGTTGCCGGGGATGGTGTAGGCATCACCCGGTCCGATGTCGCGCCGTTCGCCGCCGATTCTGACGGTCAGCCTTCCCTGCAGCACGAGTCCGAGTTGCTCGTTGTGATGCTGATGCTCCGGCACGACGCTGTTCGGGGCGAGCTCCACCACCGCCAGCGTGGCATTGGCGCCCTCCACGGTGCGGCCGAGAACGCCATCCCAGATCGGAAGAGGACCGAGATCACACAGTTTCGCGAATGCACTCATAGTGCATACTCTACCGCCATGCAGGTTCTCGATCGACTGGCCCGACGCGCGGCGAATTGGCGCGGTGACAATGTCTAGAAGATCCCCACGCTGGTCGGGCTATCACTCCGCCGCTACCGCAACGTTCGTCGCGCGCGTAGCGAGGGAGACGGCGACTCCTGTCGCAAAGATCAGCGGGATGCCGTAGATCGCCCAGGGCCACGTATAGCCGCCCTCTTCTCCGACGACCAGGAACGATCCCGTGCCCCACACGACGCCGACGATGATGCTGGCCCACGCGCCGGCGGTCGTGGCGCGCTTCCAGTAGAAGCCCGCGAGCAGCGCGAACGCGAGCGCGGCCACGGGGATGTTCGCGAGGATCAACCGGTTGAGGATGTCGTCGACGAGAAACGTTCCGCCCAGCCAGCTGGCGGATGCAAACGCAATCAGCACCGCCCGCTGCGTGCCGATGCGTCCGGCGGTGGCCCACCCGAAGTCGGCCGCCACCATCGCGGCCATGGCGCTCCACACGCCGCCGAGCGTCGTGAGCGCCGCGGCAAACAGGACGGCGAGGCCGACGCCGCGCGCGCCGGGCGGAAGCCACGAGAGCACCATCTGCGGTACCGCCAGCTGCGGATCCGGAAGGTCAGGCGCGAGGACGCGGAAGTGAGCAGCCGCAAGGACCGCGCAGCCATACAGGAGGAAGACGAGCACCGCCGACCACCCCGCCGCCGCAAACGCCGTGCGCTCGTCGCGCGCCGCGAAAATCTTCTGCCCGTACCACGGCGCGGCGATGTACGTGAAGCACGTCAGCACGATGAGCGTCGTCACGAAGCGGAACGGCAGTGCCGGATGCGACCAGTGTCCGATCGGGTCGACCGTCAGCTGATCGTGTGGAAATGCCGCCGACACTCCGCCCCCGGCGGCGCTCGCGGCCATGCCGATGACCAGCAGCGCGGGCAACAGCACGATCGTCACGACGAAGCTGACGACGTCGCTGCGCACCACCGAGAGAAGGCCCCCGGGCAGCACGATGGCGACGACCACCGCCGTGCAGACGGCTGTCAGGAGAGGGAACGATACGTTCGGGATGATCGGCTGGAAGAGCAACGCGAGCGACTTCACGTAGGTCGCGCAGAATCCCGTCATGGCGGCCAGCAGCATCAGCGCGGCAAAGCGTCCGAGGGCTGGTGAGTAGCGCTCCGTGAACAGTTCGGCCACGGACAGGCGATTGAATCGCTTCCAGGGTCGCGCGACGGTGGCGGTATAGAATGCGAGCCCGATCAGGAAGACGAGCGGGAGCGCGAGCGCCATCGGGCCGGCGCGGTATCCGGCGGCGCCGAACGCCAGCAGCGTGCTGGTGTTGAACTCGGTCATCACCAGCGTCGCGACGAGCGGAAAGAGGCCGACGGAGCGGCCGGCGACGAGGAACTCGCGCGCGCTCGCGGCGCGGCGCCGGCTCGCCCACGCGATGAGCGCGAGGAAGCCGGCAAACCCGAGCAGGTCAGCGCCGCCTAGAGGGTGCCCCTAGAGCGGTGCTGCCTAGAGCGGTGCTACTCAGAACGGCGCCATTCATGTTCGATGAACCCTTTCGCGCGCGTTTCTCGCCATTCCTCCGGCCTCTCGTGCCGGTGCTGGCCCGGCGCGGCGTGACGCCCACGCACGTCACGATCGCCGCGTTCCTGCTTGGAATCGCCGCCGCGATGTTCATCGCCAACAGCTGGACGGTCGTCGGCCTTGCCACGTGGCTCACGAGCCGCGTTGGCGATGCGCTCGACGGCACGCTCGCCCGCGAGACGGGTCAGAGCACGGCATTCGGCGGCTACCTCGATATTACGCTCGATATGGCGGCCTACGGCGCGATGGCGATCGGGTTTGCCGTACTCCATCCCGCTCTCGGGGTGGCGTGGGCGCTCGTTCTGGCCGGCTACATGCTCGCGATCACAACGACTCTCGCGCTCTCGGATGCCGCCAGCAAGCTGGGACGCGAGGTGAGCGCGACGAATCGCACGTTCCAGTTCACGCCCGGCTTTGCCGAGGCTGGCGAAACGAACACGATGTACGTCTTATGGGCACTGTTTCCGGCGCATATCGGCTGGCTGATCTGGGTTTGGATTGCCATGCTGGGCGCGACGGCGGCGCAGCGAACGTATCTCGCGGCGCGCACGCTGCGGTAGGATCGCGGCTTGCGCGATAGTTGTGGAGGTGCGCACATGACAGCTCGGGCTGTGTTGGTCCTGATCCTAGGCACTCTCTCGGGCGCGGCCTTCCAGACGCCGTCCCTCGCCGGACGCTGGGATGCCGTCGTCGTCGTCAACGGACTCGACGTCCCGTTCCGGCTCGAGATCGTCGGGGAGGGCGCGGCGACGAAGGCGTCGTTCTTCAATGGCGATCGCCGCATCACATCCACCGGAAGCCAGATCGACAACGGCGTGCTCGTCCTGAGCTTCGACCAGTACGCGAGCCGGCTGCAGGTGACCTATCGGGACGGTCAATTGGTTGGCGAGTACCAACGGCCGCGCGGGCCCTATCCGTTCCGCGCCACGCGCGCCGTGGCGGCGCGGCCGGCGGCAGGCGAGGTTCCACGGATTGACGGCACCTGGATCGTCACCGCGCGCAGCTCGAAGGGCGAGTCGGCGTGGCGATTCATCGCGCGTCAGACCGGTGCGGATGTATCGGCGAGCATCCTTCGCGTCGACGGCGACACGGGCACGCTAACGGGATCCTATCGGGATGGCCGCTTCGTGCTGAGTCATTTCTCCGGCGCCCGGCCGCTGCTTCTCGAGGCGACACCGCACGACGATGGATCGTTGAGCCTGAGCCTCAACGGCCAGCCGCCTCTGGCCGCGGCGCGCGAGAACGCGCCGCGGGCCAAAGAGCTCGGAGTTCCGACCGATCCCGCGCATCACACGCGAATGAAGGATCCGGACGAGCCGTTCCGATTCAGCTTTCCCGATCTTCAGGGCCGCCTTGTCTCGAATACCGATGCCCGATTCCGCGGCAAGGTCGTGCTTCTGAACATCAGCGGGAGCTGGTGTCCGAACTGCCACGACGAAGCGCCGTTTCTGGCGGCGCTCTACCGCAAGTACCGGGCGAAGGGTCTCGAGGTCGTGACGCTCTCGTTCGAGGAAGCGGCCCAGCTCGCGAATCCGACACGGCTGCGCGCGTTCAACGAGCAGTACGGCATCACGTACACGGTGCTGCTGGCGGGTGAGCCGGAGCAGCTGAACGAGAAGGTGCCGCAGGCAGACAACCTGAACGCGTTTCCGACGACGTTCTTCATCGGCCGGAACGGGCGCGTGCGCGCCGTGCACGCGGGATTCCCGAGTCCCGGTAGCGGTGTGTACTACACCAAGGCGGAGCGGGAGATCACCCAGCAGGTGGAGCAACTGCTATCGGAGCGTCTCGGGACTCACTGATCCTCAACTCCGACGAGGCGCCAGAACTGCTTTTCGTTGAGGAGCGTGATGCGCTGTCCCTTCTCGCGCAGGCGCTTGATCTCCATCAGCTTGCGGCCGGCATCGCGCCCGGCCGCCTGCAGCGGGTTGGGACGCCCGCGAACGATCACCGTTGTCTTCGCCGACGGACCGCCGTGCACGATCGCGCCGGCGCGGCGCGCCGCGAGCGCCGCTTTGCTGCGCTGCGTGCTCAGGATCCCGGTAAACGCCAGATGCACGCCCTTCAGCGTGCGTAGCACGCCCGCGCGAAGCGACGCGGGCGGATTGCGCAGCGCGTCGATCAGCTCGTCGGCGGTCTCATAGCGCTTCCGCCGCTCGCCGATGCAGCGATAGATGATCTCCTTCAGGTGATCGCTGCAGGCGAACCGGCGCACGTCTCCCGTCCGCACGCGCGCGCTGGCGTCGCCCTTGACCAGCATGCCCAGGAGTTGGCCCACCTGATACACATCGTCACGCGCCTGCCACTTCGGCGCGGCGCCGTCGAAGATGTCGCTCGGCGCCATCAGCGGGTTGAGCGTGCGCGCGTCGACGCCGCCCCGGCTCGTCTGCTGACGGACGATCCCGAAGTCTCCGAGCTTGAGACGCGAGCCCTCGCAGACGAAGACGTTCATCGGCGTGAGGTCGCGATGCAGCAGATGGCCGCGGTGCAGCTTGCCGAGGACCTCGAGGATGCCGGCGATCTCGCGGCGCACGGTGCGCTCCGACCACCCGCGCGTCGAGCTTCGCAGGTAGGCGCTGAGGTCGCCGTGCTTCGCGTACTCGAGCGCGAGGCAGTACAGCACCTGCCCGTCCGGCCGGAATATCGGAAAGGCGTCGTAGACCTGGATCGCCCGCGGGTGATCCTCGAGGAGTTGGCCGAAGTAGGCCTCGCGCAACCATCCGTCGATGCGCGGGCTCACCTTGATGCAGACGACGCCGGGCATTGTGGCCGATCGCCCCTGCCGCATCGCGAGATACACCTGACCGTAGCCGCCCTGGCCGATCAGGCCGTCGGCGCGGTAGCGCACCAGTGTCTCCGGACTCGTGACGACCTGGCCCGCCGAGAGCAGCTGAGTGGCGTTGCGTGCAATCGCGTGAACCGAACGCGTACTCCGCGTCGTTGCCGATGTGAGATGAGTGGCCATGTGTTCGACGGAGAGTCCCGGGGAGCACGGATCAGCATATACTCCCGCGCATGCCATTGGCGTCCTGGTTGTTCATCAAAGACGGGCAGAGCATCTGGATCGAGCGGCCCTACGGCTTCTCGGTGATCGTCGCGGGTCCCGGCTCCGCGCGCGAGCAGCACGACTTCCCGGATGAACAAGCAGTCGAGGCCTTCCAGATCGCGATCGGCGAGCGCCTCACCGAGGGTGGCTGGTTCCTCTGGGGTTTCGACAAGGAGCGCCGCGTCGGGCGCGATCGCCGGAAGATCGATCGGACGACGCCGGATCGGCGCCAGCCCCTGACAGCCCGTTCGCGATAGCGCGCTCGCTATTTCTCGACGCGGAACTCCCGGCTGCCAGCTGATACGCCGTTGACGAAGAGCTCGACCGAGTAATCCCCGGGCGGGAAGCCACCGTTGTTCTGAATGTGGAACTCGGTGGCGGCGTCGCCTCGGTAGCGTACGTTTCGTTGCGGCTCGCCCGCCACACGGCCCGCATACGTCCACCGGGCCGAGATCGTGGCCGATCCCGACCCTGTGGTCAGGACGGACGCGTAGATCGTGTCGTTCGGCTTGAACCGTGTCGTGTGGCCGCCGACGGTGCCGTCAGGATTGATCGATCGGCCCAGCTGAATCGACTTCGCACGAATCGGGTCGTGACTGCTGCAGGCGCTCGCGAGGACGAGGAGTACGGCAATCAGCGGCAACTTCCACTGATTCTCGTGATTCTCATCACTGCGCTTGTCAAATGCGGGCCACGAAGGCACGAAGACACGAAGAGCGTTCGACTGGCCTGGCCTGCGAAGCAGGCCGGCCGCCGAAGGCGGCTTGCACAGGAACGAGACCGGCGAAAACAAACTGCCATGGATCAAGCGCGGCTTGTTTTCGCCGGTCTCGTTCCTGCGCAAGGCCCGTCGAACGCACAAGCCTCCGTGCCTCCGTGTCTTCGTGGTTTCGTCGACAAGTGTAGTCATAAGACTCATCGTGATGCGCCGAACGTCAGGACGATGTAGTACGCCATCATCACCACAATCACGGCTGTCGTGATCCAGAGCGCAAGCGTGGTCGCCGTCGACGGCCGGATCTCAGGTGGCAGATGACGATGGCGCAGGACGAGAGTGGCGATGCCGACGATCGGGAGCATTATCGACTGGGCGATGCCGCCAAGCATCACCATCGTGACGGGCGATTCGAACGTCCAGTACAGCGCGACGGGCACCACGGTGAGGAGCACGACGAAACGATTGCGAAACGTGATGCGTCGATCCATGTCGCCGACCGCGAACCGGCCGGCGAGCCGGCACATATCGGCGAACAGGCGCGAGTGCGCCGCGGTCGCGGCGAACGCGGTGCCGTACAGCGTGGCGATCGCGCCGATGTAGAAGAGCGGCAGCGACCAGCCGCCGAGGGTCCGCGTGTAGAGGTTCGAGAGGGTCTGGATCATCTGCGACGCCTCCGGCACGATGCCCATGCCGTGCAGCACGCCGGCGCCAAGCAGGTAGAACGCGACGGTTGCCACGGTGTAGATGATCAGGGATGTCGCGATGTCGACGTGCATGACGCGAATCCAGCCGCGCGCCCGCCGCTGCCATTCACGGCCTCCGTCGCGCCGACCGGTGAACTGCGCGTAGCCTTTCTCGACGCACCAATACGGATACATGAACAGCTCGCTCGCCCCTACGCCCGTGATGCCGAAAACGGCGACGGCCATCCCGAGGCCGGCCGCTGGCATCTGCAGCCGCAAGCCGTCGGCGACCGCGCCCCAGGAAAAGAACTGAGGCATGCGCATCAGCACCATCGCGGCCATTACCGTGAGCAGCGTGAAGAGCGCGACCTTCAACATCGCGATGCGCTCCACGCGAGCGTAGCCGCCGCCGAGGAGCAGGCCGAGCGTCAGGGCGAGAAACGCAATCGTCCAGACCTTCACCGGAATCGCCGGCACGACGAGGTGCATCACCTGCGACACGCCGCCGTACATCGCGCCCACCTGCAGCAGCGTGGCGCTGACCATGACGGCCCAGGCCCACACCAGCCAGTTGAGCCTCCACACACGCGGACCCGGCAGCTGATTGAGCGCTTCGAGGCCGGTCAGCCCGGTTGCGATGGTGTAGCGTCCAAGCTCCGCCTGGATCACGGGTTTGCTGACGCAGCTGAGGAGCACGACCCACAGCCCCGCATAGCCGGCCTGCGCCCCGAGCGTAGTCGTGGCAATCAGTTCCCCCGATCCCACGATCGATGCCGCGAGCACCATGCCCGGTCCAATCCGCTTCAGGGTTGAACCGAATCCGATCGGAGGCTCCTCGACCGCGGCCGGGTCGAGTACGTAAGGGTTGGCTTCGATTGTCACTTCGCCGTCGATGCTCGCTCGGAATCGAGTCCCAGGGCCGCCGCACGCGAGTGCTGCCACTCGTCGATTTGCTGGGGCGTCATCGAGTCCCCGTGGTGGAGCGTCCAGTTCAGGGAGGCGCACAGGTCGTCGGCGTTCTCGAGACCCACGGCGAGACGGATCAGGCGATCGAACCCGCTGCGGCGGACTTGTTCGTCAGGCGTGAAGTACTCGGACACGGTCCGGTGGTGATTGACCTTCGTCGTGAGCCCGTCGAACGAGAGCGCGTAGCGGACGATGACGCTCGTGGCGAGGACATCGGCGAGGTGTCGCGTTCGCGCCTCGTCGGCGTCGCGCACGCGGAACGAAAGCAGCGAGCCATGTCGGACATAGTGCCGAGCGATCGCCGCCGCGTCGGGGTGCGCCGGAAGCGACGGGTGGAACACCTCGCTGACACGCGGATGCCCGGCCAGGAACGCGGCCACGCGCGCCGCCGTCGCTGACCGCCACGCGTGGGCCGGTCCCGCGTCATCGAGCGCCGGGAGGATTGCCGCCGCGCGCCGCCAGTCGAGAATGCCGCCGCGCATCGCCATCAGGTCCATGATCGTGTTGGCGAGCTGCGAGTCCGACGTCGCGATGTATCCCCAGAGGTCGCGATCCTGGCCGCCGAGCGCCTTGGTGCCGCTGCCGACGACCAGGTCCACGCCTTGCTCGAGCAGCGGCCTCTTGAACGCCCACGGCGTGGCAATCGTCGAGTCCACGACGAGCTTCAAGTTCGGCGCGAGCGTTCTCGCGCCGGCGACGATCTCGCGCAGCGCGTCGAGGTCTTGCGCGCGCAGCAGGGGATTCGTGTACGTCTCGGCGAAGATGAACCGCGTTTCCGGACGAATCGCCTCCCGCAAGCCTTCCAGGTCCCCATCGTCGACGATCGCGATCTCTCCGCCGAGACGCTGCGCGAGCCACTCCAGATAGGCGCGCGTCTTGTTGTAGACCTGCCGCATCAGCACGGCGTGGCCGCCGGGCGCCATCAGGGCGTCGAAGACGAGCGCCGTCGCCTGCATGCCGGAATCGCAGACGATCGCCGCGCTCGACCGTTCGAGCGCCTTGAGGCGCGCAAGGAGCTCGCCCGTGGCCGTGGTGCCGTATCGCGCGTAGAGGTGGGGGAGCTCGGACCAGCAGCCCTCGCTCGCGAAGAGAAACTGCGCCTTTCCTTCCTGCCACGCGATCACGCGCGCCGAGCCGAGGAGATCGAGCTGGACGGTGGGTTCGTCGGGATGGAGGTACGGCACGCCCGTGCGGCGTGCATGCGCGTCGATTCGCTCGTGCAGGCGCCGCGTGTCTGCGGCCATCGCGGCGAGCGGCGGCCGCTCGGCCGGACACCCCGCGGGGTCCAGCCATCGTTCGACACCGCTCACTCCAGGACCCCGAGGCACACGAGCTTCTGCACGCGCGCGAGGTGGCCGACGGCGGCGGACACCTCGGCGATTCTGCGCTTCCGTGCTCGGCGACACCATGAATGCGAGGCGCAGGCGCTCGCCGTCACCGCGGCTCGCGTGGTTCTGCACGAGCAGCCCGTGCCGCCGCACCAGGCTCTCGACGCGGCGCTCCAGCCCGGGGTGCGGCTCCGCGGTGATGCGCACGTAGTGGCGGCGCGGCAGCGGCTCGACCGCGGCGCCGGGTCGGGCCAGCGGCATCGGCTGCGGCACCGGCCACCGGACAGAGTTGTCCTGCGCGAGATCGATCAGATCGCCGAGCACCGCGGTGGCGGTCGGCAGCGCGCCGGCGCCCTTGCCGAACAGGCTGATGTCGCCCGACGAGACGCAGCGCAGATAGACGGCGTTGTATTCCTCCTCGACCGACGCGAGGAGGTGCCAGGTGGGAATCAGGAGCGGTTCCACCGCCATGTCGAGCGCTCCGTCCACTCGCGCGGCGCGGGCAATCAGGCGGATGCGACACCCCATCGCCTCCGCGAGATCGCAGTCAGCCGGGTCGAGCTCACGAATGCCGCGAACGGGAAAGCCATCGGGCCGCACCCACGCGCCGAACGCGCGATACGCGAGAATCGACAGCTTGGCCGCCGCGTCGCGGCCGTCGAGGTCGTCGGAGGCGTCTGCTTCCGCGAGGCCGATCGTCTGAGCCTCGGCCACCGCCTGCTCGAGGGACATCTCGTCCTGCTCGAGGCGGGTCATCACGAAGTTGCACGTGCCGTTCACGATGCCCCACAGGCTGTCGACCTCGTCAGCCCGGTGGCTCAGATGGCGAATGATCGGCAGCGCCGCTGCGGCCGCCGCCTCGCAGTAGAGCGGCGTGGCGGTCCGCTGGGCCAGCACGCCCAGCTCCGCGAGCTTCGATGCCAGGAGCGCCTTATTGGCCGTGACGACCGGCTTGCCGGCGGCGAGCGCGGCGGTGAGGATCGGTTCCAGCGCGGTGCCGCCCGCCACCTCCACCACGACATCGACCTCCGGATCGCTCACGAGCTCGAGCGGGCGGTCGGTCAGCGGGATCCCGGCCGCGCGCGGTCCGCGATCTTTGCCGAGATCGCGCACCGCGATTTTCGACACGCGGAATCGAACGGCATATCGATCGGCAACGGCGTCGCGCTCGCGCTCGATCATCTCAAGCAGGCCGCGCCCGACCGTGCCGCACCCGACCATGCCGATCCGCAGCTCTCGAACCGGCTCGACGCCCACGCCCTCGAAGCGCAGCCGCGTGGCCGGCTTCGGTTCGCCAAACGCCCCCGCGCCCCGCAGCAGCTCGGCGAGCCGATCCTGATCCGCGAGGAACGCATCGTGGCCGTAGACCGAGTCGAGCTTCCAGAGCGACGAGTCCGCGCCCACGGCCTGGAGCCCGCGATGCAGCTCGACCTGCAACGACAGCGGAAACAACATGTCGCCCGGCACGCCGACGACAATCGTCTCGGCCGTCACGCGCTCGAGGGCGGCGCGCATGGCATGCGGGCCGTCGGCAATCCAGCCGCGGTCGATCGCCTCGCTGAGCAGCAGGAATGTCTTGACCGGAAACCGCTCCGCGAAGCGCCGCCCGTGGTGATCCAGATAGTCCGCCACCGGCGGCCGATCGAGCCCCGGCGAGAGCCGGCCGAAGCGCGTATCGAGCTCGTCACGTCCCCGATAGGTGAGCATCCCGAGCTGACGCGCGCGGCTCATGCCTGTCGTGACATCGTTGTTTCGAAGGCTGTCGCGAACGAGCTCGCGCTGCAGGTGACGTGTGGCTGTTCCCCAGCCGTCGGGACGCAGACCCGCAGAAATCGCGATGAGCTTCTCGCATCGCTCGGGATGCCTCACCGCGAATGCCACGCCGACCATGCCTCCAAGGCTGGCGCCCACCCACGTAACGGGTCTGGCGCAGCCGCAGCCATCGAGCCATGCCGCCACGAGATCGGCAAGACCCAGGACCGAAATCGACGGCAGGGCCGGATCGTCGTCGAATCCACGCCAGGTCGAGCCGTTTCCCGGCCAGCATGGGCAGAGCACCGTATGGCGCGTCGGGTCGATGAGATCCGGCGCGCATAGCGCGGGCCACCACGCCTCGTTCGACGGGTCGCCGGCGTCGCCGAATGGGAACGGCGAAGCGGTGATGCCGCCAACCACGATGACCACCGGCGCGGTGCCCAGCTCCGGGCCGTACATCCATCCGCCCAGCGACACGTCGGCCAGCACATGGCCGTCAATCGTCATGGACGGCCGTTCGAGGGTCAGCGGACGAGGACGGGTCTCGCAGGCAGCCAGATTCGGCAAGATGAGGCATTCTTGCCCGTGACGTGCTGGCTGCGCAATGTCCGGTCACCGGCCAGGTGCTTGTTTTGGGGCGTCCGCCTTACGGTTGGCGCGCCGTGGTCAGGCAGGCTGGCCAGCATGTCGGGCCACGTCCGACCGATAACTGGTACAGCCGGCCGGCTTCGGAAGGAACTGCACAAACATGCACGACGGGCCCGTACCCGCGACAGCCTCGTGGTCACCTGCGTCGACGATCGACCATTTCGGCGGGGATGAGAAGCTCGCCCGCGAGCTGATCGCGCTGTTCCTCAAAAGCTGCCCGCGGCTGCTCGACAACCTTCGCGCGCGCCTGCGCGACAACGACCTGGCGGCGCTTGGAAAAGCGGCGCACGCGTTGAAGGGGTCCATCAGCAACTTCACCACCGACGGCCCGGCGAAGACGGCGCTCGAGCTCGAGCGCGTCTGCGGCCAGGGCCGGCGGGATGCCGCCGCGGCGACGCTGCAACGGCTCGAACGGGAAGTGGAGCGGCTCATCGCCGCCATGAAAGCGTTTCAGGCGGGAGCCTCGACATGCGCATCGTGATCGCCGACGACGACATCGTGCTGCGGCACGCGTTGACCGTCCGCCTGAAGCAGTGGGGGTACCAGCCGGTCGTCTGCGTCGATGGCGGCGAGGCCCAATCGATTCTGTTCGGCGCCTCCGCGCCCCCGCTCGCGATCCTCGATTGGAACATGCCGTGTGTCGACGGCCTCAAGCTGTGCACCGAGCTGCGCAGCGATCCGCGCACCGCGTCGATCTACGTACTGATGCTGACGGGCAAGAACACGAAAGACGACGTCGTGGCCGGTCTCGACGGAGGCGTGGACGAGTACCTCGTCAAGCCATTCGACTGGCGTGAGCTGCGCGCGCGCGTGGCGAACGGCGCGCGCATTGCCGCCCTTCAGCAGTCGCTCACCGCTCGCGTCGAAGAGCTGCAGGAGGCGCTGTCGAGCGTCCGGCGGCTGTCGGGGCTGCTGCCGATGTGCTGGTACTGCAAGCGCGTGCGTGACGACGACGACTACTGGCTGAAGGTGGAAGCGTATCTCTCCACCCATTCCGACGCGAAGGTCACGCACGGCATCTGCCCCGACTGCTTCGCGCGCGAGGCAGACGCCCTCAACGCGGAACAGACCGGCTAGTCGGAGTCGGCGGGATCCGTCCTAACATAGGGCCACGATGAGATATCGCGATCTCGTGGTGGCGGTGCCGCTGCTCCTTGCATTCGGCACCACGGCACACGCGCAGACGCCGGCCCCGGCGCCTCGATCTCCCGCGCAGACGATCCACGTTTTGATCGGGGCCTCGGAGAAACAGCTGACCGGCGTGGCCGAGGCCATGCCGGAGGACAAGTACGAGTTCGCTCCGACGGATGGAGCGTTTCGCGGGGTGCGCAACTTCGCGAAGCAGGTGAAGCACGCCGCCGCGGTGCACTACCTCGTCGCAGCCAGCCTGCTCGGAGAGCCGATCACGGCGGACGTCGCGGACGAGAGAGGCCCCGACTCGGTGAAATCGAAGGCCGATGTTCTCAAGTACCTCGAGGACTCGTTCGTCTACTTCCGCAAGGCCGCATCGACGATCGACGAGAAGAATGCGTTCGCTCCGTTCAAGGGCCCGTTCGCGCCGATCGACACGCGGATCGGGTTGATCATCGCCGCGATCTCCCACTCGGCGAACCACTACGGACAGATGGTGGAGTACCTGCGGATGAACGGGATCGTGCCGCCACAGCGGCCATAGCATTTCATTCACAGGGAGATCGGGAGATCGGGGAGAACCTGGTCTTTGGGCCACGAAGACACGAAGGTCACGAAGGGTCACGATGATCGGAACGCCGCTCGACTGGGCCGCCGAAGGCGGCTCGCGTACGAGTGAGACCGACGAAAACAAACCGCTCATGATTGCGGTGCGGCTTGTTTTTCGTCGACCTCACTCGTACGCGTCAGCGGCCCGCTTTGCGGGCCGTTCAGTCGAACGGCGCTTCGTGTTCGTCGTGCCTTCGTGGCTGACCAGCCTCCCTGACCTCCCGATCTCCCTGTGAATTTACAAGTGCCGAAGGATTACGCCGCCTCGACCACCCAAACCTGCTCGGCGCCGTATCGGGGTGGAGAACCCTCGAAATCGGAATGCTCTGAAATGACCTTGAACCCGGTCAGCTCGAAGAGGTGGCGCATCTCGTACCGGGGTCGTGGGCCGTCGCCCGCTTGGAGATCGGGTCGGTGCTCGTCGGAAGGCAGAACTCCAGCCTCGGATCGAACAGATGCACGATCAGCCGGCCCTTTCGGCGGAGGTGCTTGCGCACGTGCCGCAGGCACGATCGCTGGTCTTCGACTCTCAGCAGGTGTTGGAAGGCGCGATACGCGATCACGACGAGTGAGAATTGCTTCGCGATGCTGAACCTCGCCATGTTGCCCCGCACGAATCGGAGGTTCCGAATCGGCGAGGCCTGCAGCTTCGCGCGCGCGGCCTTCAGCATCGCGGGCGCGCGATCCAGGCCGGTCACATCGAAGCCCGCGCGTGCGAGCGGAAACGCTACCCGCCCGGTCCCGCAGGCGAGGTCGAGAATCGGCCCACCGGTCTTGCGCGCCTGCGCGAGGTAGAACTCGACGTCGCCCTGGAGCGGTGTGCCGGGACCGCCGGCTTCGCGGACGTCGTAGAACTCGACGCTCGGCCCACCACCTTGATAGTGCTCGGGCAGTGCCACGAGCTCACCGCTGGGGGACGAGCGCCGGCACCCAGTACACGTACATCAACGCCAGCAATCCGACGATCGTGACGAGCACGAGGCTGTGGCGGAGCGTGAACCGGAAGAGTCGTCCTTCGTCCGCCGCGGCCATGCCGGTGGCGGCGACGGCGACGGCGATGCTCTGCGGCGAGAGCATCTTGCCCATCACGCCACCCGCCGCGTTCGTCGACGCCGTCAGGATGGGATTCATGTCCAGGCTGTTCGCCGTGATCACCTGAAGGTTGCCGAACAGGGCGTTCGACGAGGTGACGCTGCCCGAGAGGACGACGCCAAGCCATCCAAGGAGCGCGCTGAAGAACGGAAAGGCGAGGCCGGTGGCCGCGAACGCAAGGCCGAGCGTCGAGGTCATGCCCGAGTAATTCATCACGAACGCGAGCGCCAGCACCGAGACGACCGTCAGGATCGGCAATGCGAGCTGCCGCAGCGTGGCCATGTAGATCGACGCGAAGCGGCGCGGCGAGACGCCGAGCGCCAGCGCGGCCCCGACACACGCAAGGAAGCACGACGTGCCCGCGGCGCTGAGCCAGTTGAACACGAACAGCGCGGCGTACGGCTGTGGCGTGGGCGTCACCGGCGGCATGCGCTGAATCATGTTGTGCAGGCCGGGAACGGGAAGGCGCGAGGTCGTGCCGTCGAGCAGCGCCTTGATCGGCAGGTACCCCACGACAACACGAACACGACGAGCAGAATGTATGGCAGCCAGGCCATGAACACCGCGCCGGCGCCGTGCCGGGGGCGGTTCAGCGCGATCGGCTCGTCGTTCGGCAATCGGAACGTCTCCGCCGGCTTCCAGACTTTCATCAGCAGCACCATCGCGCTGATCGAGGCGAGCGCGCTGAGAATGTCGGTCAACTCAGGGCCGATGACGTTGGACACGAAGAGCTGCACGGCGCCAAACGTCACGCCGCCCGCGATGAGCGCGGGCCACACGGCCACCGTTTGCCGCACGCCGGCCATGAGCACCAGCAGGTAGATGGGAATGATCACCGCGATGATCGACAGGATGCGCCCCGTCATCGCGCTCAGGAGCGCCATCGGAAGGCCGGTGATCTGGGCGAGCGTGACGATCGGAATGCCGATCGAGCCGAACGCCACTGGCGCCGTGTTACCGACCAGACAATAGACGCCCGCATAGAACGCGGGAAAGCCAAGGCCCGTCAGCATTGCCGCGGATACCGCGACGGGGCTGCCGAAGCCGGCCGCTCCCTCGATGAACGAACTGAAGCTGAATGCGATGAGCACGACCTGCAGGCGCCGATCGTCGCTCAGCGATCCCACCGAGTCCTTGATGATCTCGAACTTCCCGGTATCCACCGTGATCCGGTAGAGGAGGATCGACGAAAACATGATCCACGCGATCGGAAACAGGCCAAACGCGCCGCCGTACAACGTCGCGGCGACGGCCTGCGTGGCGGGCATCCGGATCACGAACAGCGAGACCGCCAGGGCAGTCGCAAGGGAGGCGAGCCCGGCTACCCATGTCGGCCGCCGCTTCACGCCGAGGAGATAAAACAGGACGAGCACCGGCGTGGAGGCGACGAACGCGGACGCGCCGAGACTGTCACCGACGAAAAGATAGTTCTGCTGCCACATGAGTGGCGTGGAGGTTACCACAAAGACCTGAGCCGTTCGCCGAGCTGAACCGTATTGCACCAATAATTATCGCGATCGTTTCGTGCTGAGCTTGACGCGAAAACAAACGAACCCCATATTGCTGACGCGCTCGTCCCTTTCCCAACTCTGCTGACCTGAAGTCGTAAGGAGTACGCATGCGGGTACATCTCCGTTCGCTTGCGATGTCGACGATTGTCCTTCTGCTCACCTCGGCCTGGCCGGCCGCGGCGCAAACGACCTACGCCGCGATCACCGGCACGGTCACGGACGCCAGCGGCGGCGTGATCAAGGGTGCCGCCGTCGTCGCCACGAACGTCGAGACGTCGGTCGTCACGCGAACGACGACGAATGACGCCGGCGTGTACACCGTCGGGCAGCTGCGCGAAGGGCCGTACATGTTGAGCATCACGGCGCCCGGGCTCCGCGAGTTCCTCGTGACCGATATCGTGCTGGTCACGCGCGACGTCCGGCGAATCGACGCGACCCTCGAGGTCGGCGCCCTCGAAGCGGCCGTGAAGGTCACGGGAGGCGCCGCGGCGATCGAGCTCGATACGGCGCGCATCAGCGACGTGCGCACGGCCGAGCAGCTTCGCACGCTGCCGCTGAACGATCCGGGCATCTACTCGTTCCTCGCGGTGACACCGATGCTGGCGCAGCGCAGCGGGAGCTACACGATGGCCGGCAGCCGCTACAACCAGTCGCAGTTCTCGCTCGACGGCACGTCGATGAGCGACGGCGTCGGCGAGACGCCGATCGGCCCGCTCGCCAACTACATCGAGTCGTTCAAGGAAGTGAAGATCGATATCGCGAGCAACAGCGCCGAGTCCGCGAGCCTCGGGCAGGTCACGATCATCTCGAAATCGGGCACCAACCAGTTCCACGGCGCGGTGTTCGACTACTACCAGAGCCCGATGTTCCGCGCGACGAATCCGTTCTCGAATCGGCGGCCGGCGGGCGTCACTCCACTTCCCGGGTCTGGCGCTCGGCGGCCCGGCGGCGATTCCGCGGCTCTACGACGGACGCGGCCGGACGTTCTGGTACGTCTCGGCCGAGACGGTCAACGGCAGCTCGGCGTCGGTCGATCTCAACCCGACGGTTCCGATCGAGGCGTGGCGTCGCGGCGACTTCTCGGCGCTCGGACGCCCGATTCGCAATCCGTTCACCGGCGAGGTCTACGCCGACGGCCGCATCCCGGCCGTCGGCACTCAACCCGGTCGCGCTCCAGATCCAGGAGCGGTTCTATCCGCTGCCGAACACCGGCAACACCGCCGTGCTCCAGGCGAACAACTACCGCGAGACCGTCGGCACCGAGCGCGGTCAAAGCCGTACTACGCGACGGCGCGCGTCGACCACAACTTCGGCACCAACGATCGCATCTTCGGCGCGCTTCACGCTGCATCAGGCGACCAATCCGGTGTGGGAAGGCAACCTGCCGGCATTCGGCATGCGCGAGCAGCTTCGCCAGAACAAGGCGGCTCACCTTCCGTACACGCGCATCCTCGGTCCGCGCTCGTCAACGAGTTCCGCGGCGGTCACGCCTACAACAACAATCCGATCAGCGGTCCGCTGCGCGGGCGTCGAGGTGGTGCGAATCGCTCGGCCTGAGCGGCCTGGCGCCCGGGCTTCCCGACATCGGCGGCGTCCTCAAGGTCAACTTCCCGGGCAGCGGCCTCACGGGTCTGTCGCAGATCGACTACAGCAACCCGGGGTTCCTCAACCGGATCAACCAGGTCAACAACCACACCACGTGGCTGCGCGGCACACACAGCCTGAAGTTCGGCACGGAGATCCGGCGCGTCGACTGGGAGGAGATGGCCGCGCCCGCGAACCTGTTCGGGAGCGTCGATTTCACGGGGCGGTTCACGGCGGTTCCGGGCATCGCTGCCAGCGGTCACCCGTACGCCGACTTTCTGTTCGGAGCGCCGAACACCGCGTCACGCGCGTTCCCGCCAGTGCCCGGCGCGCCGGCAGCGATGGACCTACGACTTCTTCGTGCAGGACGACTGGAAGCTGACGCGCAACCTGACGCTGAACCTCGGCCTGCGCTACGACGCTGCATCCCGGCTGGTTCGAGCGCGACGACCGGCTGGCGTTCTTCGACATCGCCAGCGGCAAGATCGTCGTCGCCCGACGGACGGCCGCGACGGCGTTTCGCCGCTCATGCCGGCGGGCTACGTCGACGTCGTCACGGCCAGCAGCCTCGGGCTGCCGTCGCGCACGCTGGTGCGAACCGATCGCAACAATTTCGCGCCGCGCCTCGGCCTCGCCTACCGCCCGTTCGGCGGCAGAGAGACGGTCATCCGCGGCGGCTACGGCCTCTACTACGACATGATGCCGATCGATCTCCAGGCGAGCCCGCGCGCCGTTCGTCTTCCAGGAGACCGCGTTCACGAATCCGGCGACGCCGAGCGTCGTGCTGCCGGCGGTGTTTCCAGCAGCTGGTACGCGCGGGCCCGTCGACGATCGCGCTGCCGCTTGCGGTCAATCCGGATATCAGCATGCCCTACAGCCACCAGTGGAACGTCACGGTCGAGCACGAGCGCTGGGGCACCGGGTTCCGCGCTTCGTACGTCGCGCACGCTCGGCCGTGAGATGTGGTACACGCGCGACGCCAACGCACCCGCCGGTCGACGATCGGCTCTACATCAACAAGCCGCGGCCGTTCCCGCAGTATCCCAGCATCACCTACGCGGACAACGGCGCGAAGCACGACTACCACGGCGTGACGTTCGAGGCGGAACGTCGCTTCTCGAAGCGGCTCTGTTCTTCCAGGCCGCCTACACGCTGGCGCGCGACAAAGGCCACACGATCGAACTGGTTCACGGCGCCCATCGAGGACCCGTTCGATCTCGAGCGCGAGAACGCGGCCACGATTCCGCCACGCCGCGGCATCGCCTGACGACGGCGCGTGATGTACGAGCTGCCGTTCGGGCGCGACCGGCAATGGCTGAGCCGATGCGCCGTGGCTGCGTCGACCTGGCGCTCGGAGGCTGGCAGATATCGCTCGTCGGCTACCAGCAGACGCGGCAGCTACCTGACGCCGACTGATCTCGGTGCCCGATCCGACCGGGCACGCGGTTCACCACGGCCGCCACGCGGCCCGTTGTCGCGCATCCGCCCCGATCAGCTGCGCGATCCGAACATCGACGATCCGACGATCGACGGCTGGTACGACGTCACTGCGTTCGGCGCGCCGCCGATCGGACGCTTCGGCACCGCCGAGCGCGGGTCAGTGGAAGGTCCGGGCCTCAACCTCTGCCACTTCGGGCTGCACAAGAGATTCCGGCTTGCGAACAGCGCCGAGTGCGCCGACGTTCCGGATCGAGCTGACGACCACCAACGTCTTCAACCAGCCGCAGTGGGCGAACCCGAACGTGAACGTGACGCCGACCAACGTCACGGCAGCGCGCGTGACCGCCATCGGCGGCCCGGCGGGATTTATCCAGCAGGCCGACATGCGGACGATGAGGCTCGGCGCGCGGCTCGAATGGTAATTAGGGGTCTGGCCCCTATGGCCCCTAGGGGCCAGACCCCTAAAGGTCCCGGACGGCCAGCCAGCCAGGAACGCCGGTGGCTGTCCGGACCGCGCGGACGATTGCATCGGCGAGCACTTCGGCAGCAACGGCGCCGATCGGCGTCAGTGAGACGTTCCGGCTCAACGCGCCGGTCGAGACCGCCAGCACCTGGTCTCCGTCGCTTTGCGTCTGATACGGATGGATCGCGCGCGCCGCGCCGGTGTGGCCGACGATCGCGAGTTTCGTCAGCTGCACTTTCGTGAGCGCGATGTTGGTCGCGATGACGCCGAGCGTCGTGGCGCGAAGCGGCTCGTCGGCGAGCGGCGCGTACGCCGCGGGTCGCGCCTCGAGATCGCGACGCAGGACATCCGCCGTTCGAGCGAAGCCTCGGCCGTCGGCTGATCGCGCTCCCGCGACGATGGTTCCCTGCCGCCAGTCCAGAACGTCGCCGGCGCAGTTGACGACGACGAGTGCCGAGATGATGACGTCGCCGAGACGCGCGGAGGCGGTGCCCACGCCGCCTTTCATGCCCGGCATGCCGCGCCCGACGAACAGTTTCCCCACCGTTGCGCCAGCGCCGGCGCCCACGGTGCCTTCGGCGACGGCGCCTGCCGCGGCTGCCTGGCAGGCGCGATAGGCCTCGTCCGCTCCAACGCGGATGCGGCCGTCACCCACCGACAGATCGTCGATCACCGCGCCGACGACGACCGGCACGCGAACATTGGGCACGCCCCAGTCGTAGCCGATGCGCTTCTCTTCGAGGAAGCGCACGACGCCGGCGCTCGCGCTGAGCGCCATCGCGCCGCCGCCCGTGAGGAAGATGCCGTGAATCCGATCGAGCGGGCTCACCGGCTGCAGCATCACTCCAAGCGACTCTCCGGCGGCCGAGCCGGCATAGTCGGCGCCCGCGGTCGGCGGCTTGTCGAACAAAACGACCGTGCACCCCGTCGGACGGCGTGTGTCTGTGAAGTGGCCGACACGAATCCCGCCGACGTCAGTCAGCGATCCCGCCGACGGCGCCGGCGTCGATTGGGCGGCGGATAGCGCCGTCGTCGCGGCGACGGTGCTCATGAACTCACGGCGTGAAACAGTGACGTTTTGCATGGTTCAGCGCTGACGCGATCCTTCTAATGTCATCTCATTCGCCGCGGCGAGCACGAACCCCATCGCCCAGCCGGACGTTTCGTCACGCAGGCGCATGTCGCGGTTTTCGGCAGGCAAGGCCCAGAGGTAGTAGGTGTTGCGCAGGGCTCCCTGATCGGTGAGATGTGCCTTGACGAACTCCCAGGCGCGTTCGGATGCCGAGCGATAGCTGTCCGGCAGCCAGCCTCGTCGAACGGATTCATGAACGCCGAGCGCAAACATCGCGGCACCCGACGTCTCGAGCGGTGTCGACGGATCGTCGAGCAGCACGTGGAACCCCCCGCTCGTGTCCTGCACCCGCAGCATCCCGTCGGCGAGTCTCCGCAAGTCCGCCGTGAAGGCGTTGACGGCCGCATGCTTCGGATCGAGCCGGCGCAGCATGCTCGTGGTGGCCCAGAGCAGCCATCCCGATGCGCGCGTCCAGTAGGTCTTGCCGACGCCATCGTTCCGGTAGAGCGTCTTCGCAAGACCTGTGTCGGCCATCAGGAAGGTATCGATGGATGTGCGCAGCTGATAGAGCGCCTGCTCGCGATAGGAGGCCGCGTTCTGCGCGTCGACGTCCGCGCCGATCATGAGCGAGCTGACGGCGAAGAAGGTCACGTCGGGAATCGCGAAGTCTGCGGTGTCGTCGTGGCCGACGAGACCGAGCCGGTTGCGGGCCGTGCGGTGCAGCACGATGCCGGCAACGTCCGCGGCCACTTTCCGGGCGCGTTCGTCCTTGAACTGCACGAACATCTGCTCGCACACCTGCGAGATCCCGAAGTGGCCGGCATAGGTCGTCAAGGGCACGCCGCCGGCCGACACGGGCCGTGACCGGTTGCCGGCGTATTTCGCGACCTCCTTCGTCTGGAGATGATGCCCGAGCCACGCTTTCGAGAACGTCTCGACCTCCGGCACCCCGCGTCGTCCCCATTCGAGCGCGCCCAATAACGGCATGGTCCCGAACCAGTCGGTGTTCACGGACGCGGGATCCTGAGCGAGGATGCGCGCGAGAATCGCGGTCACGCCGGGCGGGACTCCGTGATGCAGCCGGACGGCCTTTGATTGCGAGGGTTGTTGCGCACCGGCAGTAGACGATAGACCCGCGGCCACGAGGGCGAGAGCCTGGCGGCGCGTCATGCTCATCGGTCGCGCGCCTTCGCCGCGGCCGCACCCGCCGCAGCGGCAATCCGCCGCTGAAGCTCTGGGAGGCTCGCCGGCTCTCCAGTGAATTCCTCAGCCCAGAACTTGCGATCGCTCGACGCGTCGACGAGGCGCGCGACCACGCGCACGCCGCCCGCGTCGCGCTCGACGGTGCCTTCCATCACGACGTCCGCGTTCAACGCGCGCGCCACCTCTCGGAGAGATCTGCGGACGCCGGCGAACTGCAATGCGCTCGTGCGAGAAACCACGCCGAGCGTCCCGAGGCGCGCGAGCTCGCTCGTCACGCCGTCGGTGACGCGAGCCGCCAGCAGGGCCTCCGCCTCGCCAGTCGAGTAGTTGGCGAACGGCAATACCGCGATGGTGACGGCTGGCGCCGCGCTCTCCGGCGCCGCCCGGAAGCGCTCGCCCCAGGCAGCGACGCCCCACGCGGCAAGAGCGACGAGCAATAACGCCGCGCTCGCGCCGGCAATCCGAAGGCGATTCCGACGCGTCATCGCCGTGGACGGGAGGCGCTTTCGAACTCTGGCGCATAGCCGCCTCGCCGCATCCGAATCACGATCGGGTCGCTGGTGCCACTTGCGCTGTAGTACGCCTCGAGCTTGGCCCGCAGGCGTCCGGCCTCGACTCTCACTATCGAGTCCACGCGCGGGTCGTACCTGCTCGCCCCGCTCGAAGACCTCCGTGCCGATGACGTATTCCTTGAGGCGGTCGCCGTCGCCGGCGAGCGTTCGCTCGACGACGTACCGCAGGAACCGGCTCAGGCGATCTGAATTGACGAACGCGTCGCTGCCGAGGATTCGGTCGAGCTGGGCGCGAATCTCGTCGCGAGTCGGTTCCACGGCGTCAGTATGGACTAGAACTACGGCTCAAGGCTTAGGGCTTAAGGCTTAGGGCTTAAGGCTTAGGGCTTAAGGCTTAGGGCCGTTACACCAACGGTTACTTACTCCTGCCGCGGCGTTCTGCGCGCGACACTTCGATCGGGTCATCGTCCAACGTGGCAGGAGGTTCGTCACATGTTCACCACAAGCCGAAGCGTTCTCAGGGTCGTCGCGGCCCTTGCTCTCACGTTTGCCGTTTCGCGTGCCGCCGAAGCGGGACCGCCACTGATCTGCCATCCATTTGACGCCGGAGCGTCGCCGGTTCTGCCCTGGAATACGAGCGCCGGGTGGAGGACGCCCGATCGCAAGTACGACGTGCAGCAGCTCACGACCGATACGCTGCGGCTGCTCACGGCCGAGGCGCCGATTCTGGCCCGCATGGAGAACATGCGGCGCGCGACGATCTACGCGGGCCAGGACACGCGCGTAGCCTCCGAACTGCTGGCCGCGGTCCTGAGCCGGACGGCGACAGCGGCGCACGATCCGCTCGCGTGGTTCGATGCCGGGTATCTCATCGAATCGTATCGTCAGGCGAGCGCCATATTTCGCACGGACATGCTGGCTGGCGTCGATCGTGACGGATACAGTTTCCTGCAGAAGGCGATCGCGAAAGCCGGCTCGAGTCCCGAGATGGAGTTTGCGGCGTCACTCATGAAAGAGGGGGCCGCATCGACCGAACACCGCCGGCGCGCGCTCGCCGGCGCGGCGCCCGGCTCCGCTGCTCGCAAAGAACCTGTCACAGTAACAGGGGTCAGGAGTCAGGGGTCAGGGGCGAGGGCTGTCTCAGGGTTCGCCTCTACTCCACGCGCAGCACCGTGATCGGATCCACCTGCGTCGCCTGGCGCGCGGGCAGGTAGCAGGCGAGCAGCGCAACGAGGAGCAGACCGGCCGTGACGATGGCGAAGGTGATCGGATCGGCCGGGTCGACCTCGAACAGAAGGCCTTCGAGCACGCGTGTGACGGCCAGCGCCGCGACGCAGCCCGCGGTGATGCCGGCCAAGGAAACGACCAGGCCTTCACGGAGCACCATCCGCGCGATCGTCCGCTGATCGGCTCCGAGCGCCACGCGCACGCCGATCTCGCGGCGCCGTTCCGCGACGGTGAACGCGAGCATCGCGTAGATGCCGCTTGCGGCGAGCGCCAGCCCGATCGCGGCGAACGACCACGAGCAGCGCCAGGTTGAACCGCTGATCTGCGGCTGACGCGGCACGGCTGGCGCTCACCGGCTCGACAGCTGGCGCGGGCAGCGCGGCGTCCATTTCCGCCAGCATCGGCGCGGAATGCCGAGCCGATGGGTGGCGCATCCGGACGGCTTCTCACTACGAGTGTCATCTTCGGCGGATCGACCTGTTCGTACGGCACGAAGAGCATCGGCGGCGGGTCCGCTTCGAGTCGTATATCGCGAATGTCAGCGGTCACGCCGATCACCGAGCCGCGTGCGCCCGGTCGTCCCTCCCCAGTACACGCGCCTGTCCGACCGCCGGCTGATTCGGCCAGAGCCGGCGCGCGAGGCTGTCGCTGATGACGATGACGCGCTCGCTGCCGTCGCGGTCGCGCGAATCAAAAACGCGCCCGGCGATCAGGCGAATGCCCATGGCCTCGAAGAAGCCAGGCGTGACGCTGCGCCATGCCGGCCTGCACGAGCCCGCTCGGCGGCGCCTCGGCTGCGCGATCTTCGGGTGTGACGTCGTTGCTGAAGCCGAACTCCCGGAACGGATTGGTAGACGTGGCGCCGGCCGCGGTGACCCCGGGCAAGTTCGCGCGTGCGATCGAGCAGCTCCGCATGGAAGGCGCGCCGCCGTGCATCCGGATATCGCGACTGCGGAAATCGATCGGGATCGCGACCAACCCGAATCAGTGCGAAGCCGGCGTCGACGTTGACCAGGCGCATGAAACTGTTGGCCATCAGGCCCGCGCCGGCGAGAAGAACGACCGCGAGCCCGACTTCGACGACCACGAGCCCCGCGCGTGTGCGGCCGGAGCCGCCCGTGACCCGCGTCCCGCCGCCAGCATCGCCGCCGCGTCCGAGCTCGCGTCGCATGGAGCGCCGGTGCAACGCCGAAAAGCAGGCAGCTCGCGGCGCCGGTCGCGCACGCAAACGCCAGGACGGTGCCGTCGATCCGAAGTGCGTCGAGGCGCGGTATATGTGCGCCGCCCAGCAGCCGCACGGCGTCGGCCGACCAGAACGCGACGATCAGCCCGACGCCCGTGCCGAGAAGCGCGAGTATTGCCGCCTCGGTGAGCAGCTGCCGGACGAGGCGCCTGCGCGCACCGCCGAGCGCGGCGCGAACCTGCAGCTCGGTCCGCCGTGTTGCCGCATGCGCGATGAGCAGGTTCGCCACGTTTGCGCACGCGAGCACCAGTAAGAATCCGACGGCGCCGAACAGCACCCATACGGCGTCGCGCAGCCGTGGCGTGACGAGCCACTCGAAGAACGGAATTGCCGTTGCGCTCCATCCGGCGTTGGATTCCGGCGACGTTGCCGCTGTCCGTCGCGCGAACGCCCGCAGCTCGTCCCGCGCCTGCTCCAGTGTCGCGCCCGGCGCGAGCCGTCCGATGACTGCGAGCTCCTTGTCCGTGCGATCGCGCCGAGCGTCGGCGCCAAGCGGCACCCACAGATCGGCGTCCGCCGGGAAATCGAAGCCGCGAGGCATGACACCCCGGATCGTCGACGGGCTCGTCGTCGAGCATCATCCTGCGTCCGATCACCGCCACGTCTGCGGCGAACTGTCGCCGCCAGAGGCATCGCTCAGCACCGCGACGCGCTCCGCCGTGCCCGACCGGTCGTCGTTGGCGTCGAACGACCGCCCGAGCAGGGGCTGCGACGCCGATGCACCTCGAAGAACGAAGCGCTGACAGGAACTGCCGTCACGCGTTCGGGCGCTCCGCCGCCCGTCAGCACGCGGACAGTTCCCGCCTCGCGAAACGCCGCCACTGATTCGAGGCTGCGTGCCTCAGCCTGAAGATCCAGATAGGTGGGATCGGAAAACGAAAAGCGGTCGCCTTCGCGAGTCAGCTCCCAGATGCGCACCAGGTTGTCGGCATCACGAAACGGCAGCGGCCGCAGGAGCACGGCATCCACGACGCTGAACATCACCGTGATCCCGCCGATGCCGATGCCGAGCATGCAGACCGCGACGGCGGCGAGGCGGTTCCGGCGGAGGACTCGGATGGCGTAGCGCAGGTCGTGAATCATCGTCTCGACGGCAGGCATCAACGGACGTGCCACGTGGGCGCTTCGTCCTAACCGCCTGTGCGTCGTCACTTTACCTGAAGCGCTCAATCCTCGGCGAGCGCGGACGTGTTCGCAGTCAGACGAGCACGTCCCGGAAGCGAGACGACGACGAACGTCCTGGGCGCAAGCGCCGATCGCCGCCACACAGCTCGGCGGTAATCCGCTGGCTGTCGCTCGTGGCAGTTCGATGCACAGAAAATCTCCGCCGTGCCAAGCACGCCCCTAGGGTTTCAACCCCTTGGAACCGACAATTTCGTTGAATGGTCTCCCCTCGTACGCGCGCTCGATTCTCGTTGCGCTGGCGCCTCTCGCTCCTCGTGTCCGCCGTGCTCATGTTCGTGGTGGCCGCCGTCGTGGGGCTGGCTCATCGCGAGGTCGAGGGCGCGCTCGAACGGGTAGGGCGGGTCAGGTTGCAGGCGGTCGCCGATCAGCTCATGGCGCTGCTTGCTCAGTCCACGAAACAGCGTCTCGATGAGGCACGGCGTATCGCCAGCCTCCCCGAGCTCAATCGTTACCTCGCCAAGCCAGACGAGGCATCCCGCCAGCAGGCCGCTGACGCGATCCGCCGCTTGACGACACAGCAGCCTGTCTGGGTCGTCGTCTGGGCTCGCGACGGCTCCCGGGTGCTCGAGCTCCTCCCGACGGCGGAGACGAAGCTGCCGAACCTCGCGGCGGTCATGTATCCGACCGCGCCATCGCGTGCCGGCCTGTCGGATCTCAAGTCCGTACAGAACGTCGCCTACTACGACATCGTGGCGGACGTGCCGGGCACCTCCGGCGAGCCGCCCGCCCACGTCGCGATTGCGCGAGCATTTTCATCGGCCGCCGCCGCGGAGCTCATCACGCGACTGATCGGGCTGAGCGCCTCGATCAAAGTCGGCAATCGTGGCGGATCGCTCTGGACCGATCTCGCGGTGGTCGTGCCGAAGCCCCCGATCGATACGCTCGCTCCCGCTGCGGCCGAGTACGCGGGCCGCGATGGCATTCACCTGGCTGTGGCCGCGCCCATCCGCGATACTCCGTGGTCACTCGTAGTGGACTTCCCTAGAGCGGCGATTGTCGCGCCGGCGGGGGCGTTCCTGCTGCGCATCATCACGATTGCGCTGCCGTGCGTGCTGCTTGCGGCCGCCGTGACCGGCTGGCTGATGGGAAGGGTCACCAAGCCGCTGCATCAGCTCACCGAGGCGGCCGAGGCCATTGCCGCCGGCGAGTACTCGGGTCGCGTCGCAACACGTCGAGATGACGAAATAGGGAGACTTGGCGCGGCCTTCAACACGATGACGGCGCGCGTCGAGGAAGGCATGCAGGGCCTCGAGTCACGCGTGCGCGAGCGGACGAGCGAGCTGGAGATCGCGAACGCGGCGCTGCGCGACGCGCAGGAAGAGATGGTACGGAAAGAAAAGCTGGCGATGCTCGGTCAGCTCGCCAGCGGCGTCGGGCACGAGCTGCGCAACCCGCTCGGCGTGATGACCAACGCGGTGTACTACCTGGACATGATTCAGCAGGAAGCCGACCCCGAGGTGCGCGAATACCTTGGCATCCTGCGAGGGCAGATCGGCGCCGCCGACCGCATCGTGACCGACCTCCTCGATTTCGCACGCGTCAAGCCGCCGCAGATCCGCGAGACCGCCCTCGAGCGGCTGGTCGATGAGCAGCTGCAGCGGCTCGGGACGGTGGGAACGGTCGAGATCCGACGTGAATTCCCCAAGGACCTGCCGACGGTCTGGGTGGATCAGGGGCAGATCGGTCAGGTCGTGCTCAACCTGCTCACCAATGCCGTGCAGGCGATGGACGAGAGCGGCACGCTCACACTGAGGGGCCGAACCACCGGGGAGGGCGTGACGCTCGAGGTGAGCGATACGGGCCCGGGGATTCGTCCTGAGTTGCAGCAGAAGATCTTCGAGCCGCTCTTCACGACGAAGGCCCGCGGGATCGGCCTCGGGCTCGCGGTTTCCCGTTCGCTTGCCGCGGCCAATCAGGGGCAGCTCGCCGTGTCGAGCCTGCTCGGCAAGGGATCGACCTTTTCGCTGACGCTGCCGATCCAGGTGGGGGTTGCGGCATGAAGGGTCTTGTGCTCGTGGTCGACGACGATCGCCACATGGTCAAGACGCTGTGCGCCGTGCTGAAGATCAGCGGCTGGAACACATTGGCCGCGCACACCGGCGAGGACGCGGTCCGCCTCGCGGGGGAAGCCGCGGTGACGGCGGTGCTCATGGACGTGAAGATGCCGGGGATGAACGGTGTCGAAGCCTTCCAGCAGATCCGCCGTGTGAGCCCGCGTCTCCCGGTCATATTGATGACCGCGTACTCCGCTCATGAGCTCGTGGCGGAGGCGGAACGGGAAGGCGTGCTGTCGGTCCTCCCGAAGCCCATTCCCTGGTCGAAGCTGAACGAGCTCCTTCGGGCCACGCTCGAGCGGCAGGAAGGTCTGCTCATCGTCGACGACGACGCCGCGTTTCTCAGCACGCTGACGGACCTGCTTGCCGAGCGCGGGCGCCGCTGCCTGCAGGCCCGCTCGCTGGAGGAGGCGCTCGCGCTCCTCGAGCGCGAGGCGCCGGGCATCGTGCTTCTCGACCTGAAACTCGATCACACGCGTCCTCGCGACGCGGCGCTGGCGATCAAGAAGGTCAGTCCCGCGGCCGTGTTGATCCTGTGCAGCGGGTATCCGGCGATGATCGACGAGACGATTGCGTCGCTGCCGCAGGGATGGGTATACGCCAGCTTGAAGAAGCCATTCGCGCCTGAGCGCCTGATGGGACTCCTCGATGCGGTCAGCCACTAACGAGCGGGTGTCGGTCCTGCTCGTCGAGGACGACAGCCATCTTCTTCGTACGCTGTCGGACATCCTCCGCCGCCGCGGATACAGCACGATGACGGCCGCGAGCGGACGGGAGGGCGTCGACCTCGCCGCGCAGAGCCTCGTCCCGCCAGCCGTAGCGCTCGTCGACCTCCGTCTGCCCGACATGGACGGCATGGAGGTGATCTCGCACCTCCGCCGCATCTGTGAGCTCACGGAAACGGTGGTCCTCACGGGGCACGCGTCGCTCGACACCGCGGTGCGCGCACTCCGCGAGCACAGCTGCGACTACCTCGTGAAGCCCGTGGCGCCGGACCAGCTCCTCCCGATCGTCGACCGCGCGGGCGAGCGGTGGCGCCGGCGCATGGCGGAAGAAGCGCTGCGCCGCAGCGACGAGCGCTATCGGCTGCTGCTCGAGAACATCAGCGACGTGATCGCAGTCGCGGAACCGGACCACACGCTGCGCTACATCAGCCCGTCCGTGATGCACGTGCTCGGCTACGCGCCGCAGGATCTCGTCGGCACGAGCCCGCTCATCATCACCCACTCCGACGACGCGCCCGTCTGGAATCGATTCGTGCGTGAAACGCTCGGGGCTCCCGGTGCGAGCGGCTCGTTGGATGTCCGCGTGCGCCATCGAACCGGCGGATGGCGGTTGCTCGAGCTCACGGCGACGAATCTCGCCGACCGCCCCGAGGTGGCCGGTGTGCTCTACATCGCCCGAGACGTGACGGATCGGCGCCGGTTCGAAGCCCAGGTTCAGCAGTCGCAGAAGATGGAGAGCATCGGCAGCCTGGCCGGCGGCGTGGCGCACGACTTCAACAATGTGCTCAGCGCAATCATCGGCTACGGCGAGCTCCTCGCATCCGGATCGTCGCTCGACGGTCAGGGACGCGCAGACCTGAACGAAATGATGCAGGCCGCGCAGCGCGCCAGCGCCTTGACGCGGCAGCTGCTGGCCTTCTCGCGACGGCAGTCGACGGAGCCGCGGCCCTTCGAGGTCAACGCGCTCATCGAGAATCTCCTGAACATGCTGCGACGGCTCATCGGCGAGAGCGTCGAGCTCCGCACGGTCCTCGCGTCTGACCTGTGGGTGGTGTGCGCGGATCCGGCGCAGTTCGAACAGGTGCTGATGAACCTCGTGGTGAACGCCCGGGACGCGATGCCCGACGGCGGCATGCTCGGCATCGAGACGGAGAATGTCGTCGTCGACGCGCGTGACCAGGCGCACAACGGCGTCGAGCCCGGCGAGTATGTGCTCCTCACGGTGCGCGACTCGGGGGAGGGCATGACCGAGGGTGTCAAGGCGCGCGCCTTCGAGCCGTTCTTCACGACGAAGGACATCGGCAAGGGTACCGGTCTCGGCCTTTCGACCTGCTACGGCATCATCCGGCAGGCGGCAGGTTTCATCGCCCTCGACAGCTCGCCGCAGGCGGGCACCGCGGTCAAGGTGTATTTGCCGCGCACCCACGCGCCTGTCGCCTCGCCCGTGGCCAAACCTGCGGCGCCGGAGGCCCTGGCACGCCACGAAACCATTCTCGTCGTCGACGATGACGCCGCGGTGCGCCAGCTGATGGTCCGGGTGCTCGCGTCACGAAAGTACCGCACGCTCGACGCGTCCGACGCCAGCGAGGCGCTGGGCATTCTCCGCGAACACGGTCCGGTGGATCTCGTTCTGACCGACGTCGGCCTGCCGGTCACCAACGGGTTCAGGCTCGTCGAAGCCATCCGCTGCCAGTGGCCGCAGATGAAGGTGCTGTTCATGTCGGGGTACGACCGGACCGCCGAACACGAACCGGCACGCGGCGTCGAGGCGTCGATTCAGAAGCCCTTCACACCATCCGAGATTCTGGCCAAGATCCGCACGGTCCTCGACTGCCAGGTCGCAACTCAGTAAGGAAAAAGGAAAAAGGTTTTGCCTTACTCAGTTCTGAGTGCGCGTCACGGGATCAGTGGTGGCCGCGCGGCGCGCTGGAAGGTAGCCGGCCAGCAGCGCCGTGAGGACCAGCACGATTGTTGTGCTGACGAGCGCCAGCGGATCCCGGGGCGACAGGCCGAATAGAAATGTCGAGACGACCCGCGTGGTGGCCAGGGTGGCTGCGAGCCCGATCGCCACGCCCGCTGCGCACACGCCCAGCGTTTCGCGAATCGTCTGCCACAGCACCATCGAGCGTTGCGCGCCGAGCGCGATGCGAATCCCGATCTCGCGGCTGCGGCGGGCCACTCCATAGGAGATCACGCCGTAGAGACCCACGCACGCGAGCAGCAGCGCGAGCAGCCCGAAGCCGGAAGAGAGCGTCGCCAGCACATGCTCCGGCACCAGCGTGGCATCGATCTGCTCTTCCATCGTTCGCAGATAGCTGAGCGTCAGGTCCGGGCTCTGACTGCTCACGGCGTTGCGCACGAGCGCCTCGAGCGAGCGCGGGCGTTGCGTCGTCCGGATGGCCGCCGTCAACATCGACGGCGGCTCGTCGCCCTGCGGTATCGGGACGTAGGCCATCCGCGGCGGCGCATTGCGAAGCGATTGCTGGCGTGTATCCCTCACGACGCCGACGATGGTGAACGGTTGGTCGGGCACGGCGCGGAAGGCGAAGGTGCGCCCCACGGCATCGGTTCCTCCGAAGTACGCGCGCGCCATCGTCTCGTTGATGACGGCCACTTTCGGCGCAGTCGCCGAGTCTTGCGGCGTCAAGCCGCGGCCGCGCAGCACGGCAATGTCGAGCGTCGAGAAGTAGTCGGGCGTGACGAGATTGCTCCAGGCGAGATGCGGACCCGCCGTCGATGGAACGCCTGGAATGTCAATCGGGCGTTCCTGCGAATCGGTTCCGAGCGGGCTGATCGTCGTGAAAGCTGCGGCGCGGACGCCGGGCATCGCCTTCAGACGCTCGAGCACGCCCGCATACAGGTCCACAACCTCTGCACGAGTTCCCCTCGTGTCGAGGTAAAAGAGCAGCACGTTGTCTTTCCCGAACCCCGCGTCGACGGCCTTCAGATTCATGAGGCTGCGCACGAGCAGGCTCGTGCCCGCGAGCAGCATGACGCAGAGAGCGATCTGGCAGACGACGATGACCTTTCCCGCGCCGAGGCGCCCGCGAGCGATGCCGGCACTCTCCTTGAGCAGCGGTGCGACATTCGCGCGCGTCGCTTGGACCGCGGGCATCAGCCCGAAGACGATTCCCGTCAAAATCGATATGAGCATCGTGAATCCAAGCAGCCGCCCGTCTGGCTGGACGTCGAGGACGATTGGATTCCGCCCGCCATCGAAGAGCGAGACGATGACGGTCGTCGCCCACATCGAGATCAGAAGGCCGGCCGCGCCACCGAACGCCGCGACCAACAGACTTTCCGTGAGTGCCTGACGGATCAGACGCATGCGTCCGGCGCCCACGCTCATCCTGATGGCCACTTCTCTCATGCGGCCGGACGCTCTGACGAGCATCAGGTTCGCCACGTTCGCGCACGCGATGAGCAGGAGGACGCCGACCATCGCCATCAGAATCCGCAGAGGCCGGTCGTAGCGGACGCGCAGGGCTGGCGCGCCTCTGGCGGCCGGCACGAGCCGCGCCAGGCGGAACGCATCCGGCAGGCGCCCGCCGCGCCGATTCCACGCCTGTTCGGGCTCCGACATGAATTGCTGGAAGAGGGCATCGACACGGCCGAGCGCGGCAGCTTCGCCGAGGCCGGGTCTGAGGCGCCCAATCATGTTCAGCCCGGTCCATGTTTCCCGCGTCGTGAGAAAGTCGCCGTCGTCCTGAGCGAGCGCGGCGAGCGAGAGCGTGATGTCGAACTGCGTTCCCGGCTTGAGCCCGTGAAAGCCCGCGGCGGTGACGCCGGCGATCGCGAGTGCCTTTCCGTCGACCACGACCGTCTTCCCGACGATGGACGGATCGCGGGCGAACCGGCGCCTCCAGTAGCTCTCGCTGATCACGGCAACCGCGCCCGCGTCGCCGGGCCGGTCGGATTCGGACGTGAAGCCACGTCCGAGAATCAGCGGCACGCCGAGCACGCGGTGATAGTTGCCCGAGACGAACTGGCCCTCGACGAGCTCGCTCCCCGACGGTGTGGTGATCTTGAAGGGCCGCGTCATGTACGCGGTGACTCCCGTGAACACGTCGCGCAGGGTGCGGTATCGCTCGAGCAGCGGGTAGTTCGAGCTGAAGGCGGGGTTTTCGCCGGTCCCGTGCGCCAGAAAGTAGAGCCCGTGGGGGTCGCTGACGGGCGCCGTCCTCAGGAGGACCGCGTCCATGACGCTGAAGACCGCCGTATTGGCTCCGATGCCGAGCGCGAGGGTGATGACCGCCGCGGTCGTGAACGCCGGTGTACGTCGCAGCGAGCGTGCGGCGTGCCGGAGATCCTGAACGATTGATTCCAGCATGACCATCCTCTTTCCCGCTTTTTACCAAGGCGTGTGCCAGCAGCCCGAGCATATCGGAACGCCGATTTTCACGAAATTTCGTTCGAGTGGCACTCGGTCAGTTGATTTCCTGTTCGGTTGCGGGACGCGATGCGTTCAAGAGTGGAGAACGCGCTGCACGACTTCTGATGAGGAACCTCATCGATACGGGGGCGCGTGTGCACGTCCGCTCGGTCGTGCATGTTAGGCTGGCGCGCCTTTCAACAAGGAGAGCTCATGGTCAGGATACCGATGCAGGTACTCGCGGCGCTCGTGTGGATCGCGATGGCAACGACGGCGTCGGCGCAGCAGGTGCTGACGCCGCAGCGCGCGATTCGAGACCAGTACATCGTGGTGTTGAACGACCAACGGGTCGCATCGGCGCAGGTGCGAAACGTGGTCGATGTGCTGGCGCGCGCGCAGGGCGGCCGCGTACAGCGAATCTACGAGCGTGCCCTGCGCGGGTTCTCCGTGACCATGTCAGCCACCGCCGCGGCGGCGCTCGCGCGCGATCCGCGTGTCCGCTACATCGAGCAGGACAGCGTGATGACGATCGTCCAGAGTCAGCCGAACGCCACCTGGGGCCTCGACCGGATCGATCAGCGCGACCGGCCGCTCAACGGCACCTACACGTACAACACCGTCGCGGCGAACGTGAACGTCTACGTGATCGACACCGGCATCCGCGCGTCTCACGTCGAGTTCGGCGGCCGCGTGTCGTCGGGCTTCACGTCCATCAACGACGGCAACGGCACCAACGACTGCAACGGCCACGGCACGCACGTCGCCGGAACGATCGGCGGCGTCCTGTACGGCGTGGCGAAGGGCGTCACGCTGCGCCCCGTGCGCGTGCTCGGCTGCAACGGGTCGGGCAGCACATCGGGTGTCATCGCGGGCGTGGATTGGGTGAGCGCGAATCACACGGCGGCGACTCCCGCGGTCGCCAACATGAGCCTGGGCGGCGGCGCGTCGACGGCGCTCGACGATGCGGTGCGCAACTCGATTACGGACGGCGTGACGTACGCGATCGCCGCTGGCAACAGCAACGCCAACGCCTGCAACGGTTCGCCGGCGCGCGTGTCGCAGGCGCTCACCGTCGGCAGCTCGACGAACACCGACGTGCGGTCGTCGTTCTCCAATTTCGGGACGTGCGTCGACATCTTCGCCCCCGGTTCGAGCATCACGTCGGCCTGGTCGACCGGCGATAACGCGACCAATACGATCAGCGGCACGTCGATGGCCTCGCCGCACGTGGCGGGCGTGGCGGCGCTCTATCTGGCCAACAATCCAGCGCGCGGCGCCGAGCACCGTGCATGCGGCGGTTGTCAACAATGCGAGCGTCAATAAGCTCACGAGCATCGGCACCGGCTCGCCGAATCGCCTCCTGTACTCGCTCTTCGGCGGCGGCGGACCTGTGGATGCGCCGCCCACGGCCAACTTCACCTTCAGCTGCAGCGGTCTGACATGCGCGTTCGATGGCAGCACGTCGACGGATGACAACGGCATTTCGAGCTACAGCTGGAATTTCGGCGACAACACGACGGGCTCCGGTGCCGTCGTGAACCACACGTTTGGTGCCAACGGCACCTATACGGTGACCCTGACCGTCACAGATGCGGCGACTCAGAGCGACCAGGAGTCGAAATCGGTCACGGTGAACGGTGGCGGCGGCGGCGCGCCGTGCACCAACTGCACCGCATACCCAGGCACGCTGTCGGGGACGGGCGATTCCGACTATCACCCGAACGGCACCTATTACTACACCGGCGTGTCGGGTACGCACCGTGGATGGCTGATCGGGCCCGCAGGCACCGACTTCGATCTGTATCTGCAGAAGTGGAATGGGTTCTTCTGGACGATCGTGGCTCGCGCGGAGGGAGTCACCTCGCAGGAGCAGATCGCCTACAGCGGGACGGCCGGTTACTACCGCTGGCGCGTCGTCTCGTATACCGGCGCCGGCAACTACACTTTCTGGCTGCAGAGACCCTAGTTCGCGTCGTGTCCGTAGTCCGTGGTGACCCACGGACTACGGACTACGGACTACGATTAGTGAGTGTCGGGTTTTGCCATCGAGCCACCCGTTGAGCCCATGCTCGCCAAGCTGTCGGAGGAGCTTCCGATCGGCGACGCATTCCTCTACGAACCGAAATGGGACGGCTTTCGCGCGATTGTGTTTCGCGGCGCGTCCGACGTGTTCATTCAAAGCCGCGATCTGCGTCCGCTCGATCGCTACTTTCCAGAGCTACATGACCTTTTCGCTCGCGCGCTGCCTGTCCGGCTGCGTGATCGACGGCGAAATCGTGATCGCGACTCGCAAGGGGCTCGACTTCGATGCGCTCCAGCTGCGGCTTCATCCCGCCGCGTCGCGCGTGCAGAAGCTGGCGAAGGAAACGCCCGCGGCATTCGTCGCTTTCGACGTGCTCGCCTCGGACAGCCGTGACATCCGCGAGACGCCGCAGCATCAGCGGCGTGCCACGCTCGAGCGGCTGCTGGCCGGCGTGGAACCGCCCATCCACCTCACGCCTATCACCCGCGACGTCTCTCTCGCCAGAGAGTGGCTGCAGCAGTTCGAGGGAGCGGGCCTTGATGGCGTGATCGTGAAGCCGGCCGACGGCATCTACGAGCCAGGCAAGCGCGCGATGATCAAGGTGAAGCACGCGCGCACCGCAGACTGTGTCGTGGCAGGCTTCCGCTGGCACAAGAGCGGGAAAGACCGGGTCGGATCGCTGCTGCTGGGACTCTACGATGATCGCGGAAAGCTGCACCACGTCGGTGTGACCTCCTCCTTCACGATGGCAGCCCGCCAGCAACTGGTCGACGAGCTCGCGCCTCTTCGCACCGACGCGCTCGCGGCGCATCCCTGGCGCGAGTGGGCGGCGGCCGAAGCTCACGAGATGACTCGCATGCCGGGCGGGCAGAGCCGCTGGAGCGCGGGGAAAGATCTCTCGTGGGAGCCGCTGCGAATCGAGCGGGTCTGCGAAGTGAAGTACCGACCACCTGCAAGGAGACCGGTTTCGCCACGCGGCCACGTTCCTGCGCTGGCGGTCCGACAAGCCGCCGAGCGACTGCCGCTACGATCAGCTCGAGGTCACGACCCCTTACGAGCTCGAGAAGGTCTTCGGCGCGGCTCGCCCTGCGCGGTGACCCAGTCGGAGTAATCCGGCGCGTCATCCGGATCCAGCCCCTCCTGCGCGGGCCGCAGCTCGATCGGCACGTGCTGCAGGTTCACGCGGATGCGCGTCCAGGTATGAAACCGGCCGCGCATCGAATCGACCAGCACGTCGGCCGGCTCCAGGTGTGCGGCGGCCTCAGGGTGCCGCGCCCGCCAGCGTTCGAAGCCGGCGAGCGCATCCTCCTTGCGCTGCGCGCGCCCGATCTCGATGAGCGGATGCTTCGGCTGCCGCCGCCGCGACGGCTGGACGCGCGCCGGCTCGCCGGCCTGCTTGCGATAGTGGGGTGGCCACGGCGCATCGCCGAGGCCGTCGCGTTCCTGGCGCGCGGAGAGCTCGAGCAACTGCTCGAGCGAGCATGGATGCTGGTCGATACGCGCATGTCGATCGCCCACCTCGGCGAACCGCTTCGGCATCGTGGCCAGCGTGAAGTCGCCAGGCTCGCACGCGTCGATCTCGTTCCAGTCGAGCGGCGCGGACACGCGGGCATCGGCTCTGGGGCGTACGGAATAGGCGCCGGCGATGGTCCGGTCCTTTGCGTTCTGGTTGTAGTCGACGAACACGCCGTGCCGTTCTTCCTTCCACCACTTGCTCGTCGCCAGCGCCGGCGCGCGCCGTTCCACCTCACGCGCGAACGCCAGCGCGGCGCGCCGCACCTCGTCGAACGTCCACCTGCGCTCGATGCGCACGTAAATGTGCACGCCGCGTGACCCAGATGTTTTCGGCCAGCCCACGAGGCCAAAATCGGGAAGTGTCGCCTGCACGACACGCGCGACCTCGAGCACCTGGCCCCACGACACGCCCGGCACCGGATCGAGGTCCACCCGCAGCTCGTCGGGGTGATCGAGATCGTCGGCGCGCACCGGATGCGGGTGCAGTTCCAGGCACGCCAGGTTTGCCATCCACATGAGAGCGGCCACGTCACGGGGCACGATCTCCTCGGCGGTGCGGCCGGATGGAAAGCGCAGCGTGACGACGTCAATCCAGGGCGGGCGCGACTGCGGTGCGCGCTTCTGATAGAAGAACTCGCCCGTGATGCCGTTCGGATACCGCACCAGCACGTTCGGTCGTTCGCCGGCGCCGCGCAGCGCGCCCGCGGCGACCGACATGTAGTACCGCGCGAGGTCGAGCTTCGTGTAACCCGCGTCTGGGAAGAGCACCTTGCTCGGATTCGAGATCGCCACGTCGCGGCCGTCGACGCTCACGACTTCATGTTCGGTTCTGCTCGGCATCGGTTCTCAAAAGTATTACCCCGGTTACCAACAATTCCCCACCATTCGCATCACACCGGGAAAACAGCCGCGCTGTCCGACGCGGCTGCCCGCAGAGTCGCGCGTGGCACATGCCCTGCACCCAGCGCGACACAACCATGACAGGACGAGCATTCGGTCTCATCGTCATTCTGCTCACCACATCGATCGTGGCGGAACGCGAAGCGCACGCTGCGGAATGGCTCTGCGACTCGTCGAAGCAGAATTGCCGCACGCCGCTGCTGAATCTGATCCGTGCCGAGACGCAGGCCATCGACGTCAGCTTCTGGTTCATGGAGGACTCGCGGTACTCGACCGCGCTCATCGACGCGCGCAAGCGCGGGGTCCGCGTGCGCGTGCTGATCGACCCGAAAGCCAATGCGAGCTATCCGTACAACGCGACGATCATCGGCCTCCTCAAGGGCGGCGGCATCCCGATGCGCAAGATTGCGAGCAGCTGGCTGCATTGGAAGTTCATGCTGTTCGCCGGGCAGAACGTGGTGCAGTTCGGCAGCGCCAACTACTCGCCGCACGCCTTCGTGCCCATGCAGCCGCTCGCCGACTTCATCGACGAGACGATCTTCTTCAGCGATGACCCGAGCATCGTCAACAGCTTCAAGACGAGGTTCGACGATGCGTGGGTGAGCGGCAGCCGGTTCGTCAACTACGCGAACGTCTCGGGGCCGCTGACCCGCTCGTACCCGGTGTACCCGATGAACAGCGGGTTGAACTTTCCTCCGTTTCAGGACTTCGGCGCGCGCTCGGTGGCGCGCTACAACGCGGAAACGGCCGGGATTGACGTGGTGATGTTCCGTTTTGGCGATCGCCGCCACGCCGACGCGATCATCGCGGCGCACCAGCGAGGCGTGCCCGTGCGCATCTACATCGAGCAGGGGCAGTACCGCGACCCCAACCGTCCGCTGAGCGCCTACGATCTGGATCGGCTGTATGTCGCGGGCGTGCGAATCCGCCAGCGAAACCATCGCGGCTGGACGCATGAAAAGCTCACCCTGCTGCGCGGTCAGCGGATGGCGATCTTCGGGACGCAGAACTGGACCAACACGGCTGGGCAGCACGAGCACAACTACTTCACGGCGAAGCAATGGATCTATCAGTGGTTGAGCGATCGCTTCCTGCGGCATTGGAACAGCAGCACCGAGACGAAGCCGTTCGCCCCGCTGCCGCCGACCCCGCCGCGGAACAAGTCGCCTTCTTCCGGCGTGCAGGTGGCCTCCACGTCCCAGGTCACGCTCCGTTGGTACGCGGGCCCGTGGGGACAGAAGTACCGACATTTACTTCGGCACGTCATCGACGCCGCCGCGGATCGCTACGAATGTCGCCCTCGGTTACAGCAAGACGTCGACGGACTACAAGTCCTACACCGTCTCCGGGCTGTCGCGGAACAGAACCTATTACTGGCGCGTCGTGAGCAAGACCATCGCGGGCCTGGCGAAGAGCGGACCGGTCTGGAGCGTTCGAACGGGTAGCTAGGCTTATGGCTCAAGGCTTAAGGCCTAGGGCCCTGACGGCTTACGCCCACGCTGGTAAGATCCAGCTGGTTACTCCTCTCGAAACGTGATTCGCATACTGCACGTCTGTCTTGTGGCGATGATCGCTGCCGTCGGCGCCGCGCGCTGCGGCGGCGACCCGCCCGCGACCCCGACGGCCCCGACGCCTACCGTCAGCCTTCCGAGTGGGCCATGCGGCGCGCTCGCGGGCCAGACCGCTATCCTGAACGGAACGCCATGCTCGCCCGCCACCTCCTCCGTCGTGTTGCTCAACGCCAAGGACCGCGGCGGCTTCGCGTCGGGATCGTGCTCCGGGACGGTGATCGCGCCGCGAGCGATCCTGACCGCGGCACATTGTCTCGCGGGCGACACGGCCGTGGTCCGGGTGTGGCTGGGCAGCGGAGACGAGATCGTCGCGCGCAGCTTCATCCCGCACCCGGCATACCGCGGCACCGGCGCGTCCCCAGACGACGTGGGCGTCGTGTTCATGGATCAGGATCTCGGCAGGCCATCAATCCCGCTGCTCCTGAGTCGTGACGCGCGCGTCGGAGAGGGCGCCGTGATCGCCGGGTGGGGCCGCGATCTCAACAACGTGCCCTCGACACTCCGCGCCGGCGCAACGACCGTCACCGGCGTGAACGGTTCGCTCATCGAGACGATCTTTGCGAGCAACGTCAGCTCGGTCTGCTCCGGCGACTCCGGCGGTCCCATTCTCCTCTTCGAGAACGGCGCATGGACCATCGGCGGCGTGATATCCGCCACGTCCGACACGGCGTGCAACACGGGAACGAACTTCTACATCAGCATCCGCAACCCGACGATTTCTTCGTTCGTCGTGTCACAGGTTCCGACCGCCGGCCGGCGCTGACACCGGCATGCCGACGCCCTTCCCCGACTGGGTCGTTCCGATGGCGGCGACGCTGACCCAGGATCGGTTCACCGGTCCGGAGTGGGTGTTCGAGCGCAAGTTCGACGGCATCCGGCTGCTCGCGTTCAAGAGCGATGGTGACGTTCGCCTGTTTTCGCGCAATCGGCTGCCGCAGCATCTCCCGCCGCTGGCGAATGCGATCGCGGACCTGCCGGCCCGCGAGCTGATCCTCGATGGCGAAATCACGTGGGACGGCAGGATGTACCACGTGTTCGACATCATGTGGCTCGATGGCCGCGACGTGACGCCGTTGCCGCTCGACGAGCGTCGGGCGCTCCTCGATGCGCTGCCGCTTCGATCCCCGCTGAAGCGAGTGGAGGCTCTCGACGACCCCACCCCGTGGGAACGCGCGCGCAGCGAGGGTTGGGAGGGCGTGATCGCGAAAAGGCGCGACTCGCGCTACGAACATCGTCGTTCACCCCATTGGGTGAAGATGAAATGCGAGGCCACGCAGGAGCTCGTGGTGGGCGGCTTCACCGATCCGCAGGGCGGGCGGGTGGGGCTGGGGGCGCTGCTCGTTGGCTACTACGAGCGCGACGACTTCGTCTTCGCCGGAAAGCTCGGCACCGGCTTCGACAATAAGCTGCTGCTCGATTTACGCCGGCGACTGAACGCTCTCGAGATTCCGGAAGCGCCGTTCACCAAAGCCATCGGGCTCCCGCGCCTGCGCGCGCATTGGGTGCGGCCGGAGATCGTCGTGCAGGTCGGCTTCATCGAGTGGACGGTGCACGGCAAGCTGCGACACCCGCGCCTGCTCGGCATCCGCACCGACAAATCCGCGCGTGAGGTCGTGCGCGAGTGATCACGCACCCCAGAAAAGGTGCTGTTCCCGGACGACGGGATCACCAAGGGCGAGCTCGCCGCGTACTACGAGGCGATCGCGCCGGTCCTGCTGCCGCACATGCGCGGACGTCCGGTCACGATGGAGCGATACCCGGCGGGCATCGGCGTCAAGGGCTTCTGGCAGAAGGACGTATCGAAAGGGTTCCCGGAATGGCTCGAGCGGGTGGAGGTCCCGAAGAAGGATGGCGTCGTCCACCATCCGGTCGTTCGCGACGCGCGCTCGCTCCTGTGGATTGCGAACCAGAACACCATCACCCCGCACGTGTGGCCGTCGCGGACGCCGAACCTCTACTCGCCCGACATCTGCGTGTTCGATCTCGATCCGTCCGAGGATCGGCCCGACGTCCTCCGCGCTGCGGCCTTCGCGCTTCGCGACCTGCTTGCCGAGCTCGGCCTTCCGAGCTGGTTGAAAACCTCGGGTTCGAAGGGCTTCCACATCGTGGTGCCGCTCGATGGCAAGGGGGGCTTTGGCGACGTCGCCCGGTTCACGCACGGTGTCGGGACGCTCCTGGTCAGCCGCGATCCGGAGCACCTCACGCAGGAGTTCAGCAAGGCCGATCGCGGTGGCCGCATCCTCGTCGACACGGGGCGCAACGGCTACAGCGCGACGTTTGCGGCCGCGTACGCGGTGCGCGCGAAGCCGGGGGCGCCGGTGTCGGCGCCGTGCACGTGGGAAGAGCTCGAGCGCGGCGACGCCGCTCCGCGCGCGTTCACGCTTCGCAACATGGCGGATCGCGTCGCCGAACGTGGCGACGTGTGGTCGGACCTTCGCAGACGGAAGTACTCACTCCGCGGCCCGATGCAACGATTGAGGCGGCTCGCGTCCGGCTAGCGGCTCTCGCCCGCGCCGAGCGCCCGGAACGTCAGCGCCGCGGCTGCGGCGCCGAGGAGCTCGGCCGCCAGGTACAGCCAGAGCGTCGACCAGGCGAGCATCCCCATGGTCATCGCGCCGATCGCAACAGCGGGGTTGAAGGCGCCACCGGAGACGTCGCCCACGGCGAATGCTCCGGCCAGCACGGTGAATCCGATCGCCAGGCCGAAGTATGAATTGCCGGACGTGGCTCGCGCGGTCGCGACGTTCAGCACCACGTAGACGAGCGCGAAGGTAAAGAGGAGCTCCGCCGCGAATCCAGCGGCCATCCGCGGCGCGAACGTTGAGACGGTTTCGCCTGTCTTGAAGAACACCACGACAAAGGCGGCGGCGACAGCGCCGGCAAGCTGCGCCACGACGTAGGGCGCGACATCGCGCGCCGCAATCTGCCCGCGGAGGAAGACACCCAGCGTGACCGCCGGGTTGTAGTGAGCGCCGGAGAGATGACCGCCGGCGTAAATCATCACCATGAGCACCGCCCCGATGGCGAGCGGCGGAATCACGCCGGGCCCCGTCGCAATGCCTGTGCATCCAATGGTCAGCACGAGGAAGAAGGTGCCGATGAACTCGGCGGCGTATTTGCGCATGGCCGACACTCTAGCGGCGTTGTCACCGATATTTCAATGCTCTTCCGTTCGCACAGCGGTCCGCCGCTTCACGCCTGTCGTCTTTTCCGTCGCGTTCGCGATCTTCATAACAGGGCGCAGTTCGGCCGGGGGAGCTGGCGCGAGGAGGTAGAACCGCTATGGCAGAGAAGAGGGACAGCTATCAGCTCGCAAATCAGGGCGGAGCGCAGAGCGCCGTCCAGGAGGTGCCGAGCCAGCAGTCGGTCGACCTGCTCATCCGCCTTCTGCAGGAATTCGAGCGACGTTCGTCGTCGACGGGCACCGCGCTCCCTCCTGACGTGGAGCGTGACATTGCGGCTGTCAGTGCTGCCTTCGCATCGATCGAGAGCGCCCTGGCGTTGGGCGAGAGCCCGATCATCATTTACCAGCGTGACACCCGACAGGGGTCCCACGGCCGGGGGCACGAGGGTGACCATCGTCGGCTCGCGGTCTGCTCCAGGGTGCGACCGTCCGTTTTGGCGCTGCCGCCGCGAAGGACGTCTCGGTCATCAGTCTGACGGAGATTCAGGCGACGACGCCGCCCGGCCCCCAGGGCCCGTCGATGTGGTCGTGGATACGCTCGGGGCTCGGCGAGCCTGGCGCGCGGGTACACGTATCAGTCCTGAGCCCGGAGCCGTCTCCATACCTTCGCGCCACATGTTGGCGAATCAGGAGGAATCATGTTTCGTACGTTTGCAAAGGTTCCCAACGTCGGCGCGCAGAGGCTGTTCCTGTTCCATCCGACGGACTTGATCGCCGTCCTCGAGCTCGCCTGGGATCGGCGAGCCGAAGCGAGCGCGCTCGTCCTCGGACATCCGCTCCACCGGAGCGATCTCAATCGGTTCGAGGACACGTGGTTCGGCCGGCGCGATCTGACGCCGCCGGCTCCCGGGCTGGTCGCCCTCGCGGCCGCTGCAGCAGGACCTCAACCCGCTGATCGACACCATCGCCAAGCGACGCGTGAACCACGTGCTCTGGGACCACTTGATCTACGCCTACATGATCGAGAACACGCGCATCCTGCGAGATCTTCCGCCGCGTCGTGCACGAGCTCACGCACGGGGAGAAGCTCGGGGCGCCGAGCGTGGAAACGCTGCACTGGCTGCGGAATACCGAGGAGCTGTTCTACCGCGACGCTCCTTCGTTCTTCGTCACCGCGCTCCACAGCGCGGCCCGGTCCGATGGTGAAGCCACGCGGCGCGCCGCGTACCATCGCGTGCTCGGAATGGACCTGAATCATGGGACGGCCGACAACAAGCCGTACCCCTTCGTCCGGGCGGAGGCCGGCAACAAGGAGTTCGTCAGCACGTTCGAGGAGCTGCTTCGCGAAGTGTGGGTCGGCATCATCAACGCGTCGCAACACGAGCGGGACGAAGTCGACCGACGACGCCAAGCTCAAGGAGCTGGCGACGACGCTGCAGGAGATGCTGCTCGCGCGCCGGCTGAATGGGAACCTGTCGCGCGAGGAGTTCACCTACGTCGCGATGATGTCGTGGTTCCACCTGACGGTCGAAAGCGACTCGGCCGTCGTCGTGGACCTTCGCGCCCAGGCCACCAGCGAGGCGCAGCGGCTGTACAAGATCGCCCAGCTGGTGGGCGTGCCGGCGCATGGGCTGGCGGGCAGCTACTTCGACATCGCCGACAGCGTGTCGCGGATTCTGCTGCTGATCGAGACCGGCATCTTCGCCGTGATTCCCAATGCCGTGGCCGCGCTGTACACGCCGACGTCGCCGCTCGAACGGGTCATGCGAACGATCATCACGCACTGGTCGATCATCACCGGCCGCGACATGAAGGCCGGGAAGATCGCGCCAGCGGATGCCCCCAGGCGGCCTGCCGCGCAGCTCGCGTTGGTCCAGCGCGAAGCGTGAATCACATGACGGTCTTCACGAAGACCGTCCGAAGCCAGCAGGGGGAAACGTATGACCGGCAATCGCGCCTTTTCTGGACGTGCAGAGCTTCCTTCGCGAGGAGCCGGAAGTGCCGCCGCCCGCGCGGCCCGCGCCTTCCGGCGTGGTCGCCGTTCCTGTCGGTGTACGAATCGAGCAACGGGCACAGCGAGGTCCATGACGAACCCGCTCGCGAGGCGTACGCCTCGCTCGTCAACGATCTCTACGACGAGGAATTCGACGAATCGCTGTTCGAGCTGCTGACGAGCGCCCGAGGCCTGCACCAGGATCACCTCGCGTCCGGACACTCACTGGCGGACGCCGATCGAATCGTCACGCAGCATTTCTCGCAGCTCGCCGCGCGAGTCCGAGTCGATGCTCGACACCATGGCGCGCGAGTTCGGATCGCGTGACGCCGTCACGATCGATCGCGAGCTGGATCAGTTCGCTGAGAGCTACGCGCCCGCGGCTTCACTCGAGCCGGAGTTCCAGGACTTCCTCCGCACGTTCGCCAAGAAGATCGGCAAGGGCGTGCGGTCGATCGCCAAGACGGCGGTCAAGGGTGTCGCGACGCTTGCCCTCGGTCCGGCTTTGACGACGATCAAACCGCTCGTCAAGCCGCTCCTGAATCAGGTGCTGCAGAAGGCGATCGGCCGGCTCCCGGAAGCCATTCAGCCGGCGGCACGCGCGCTGGCCAGCCGCTTGGGATTCGGGCCGAAGCCTGCGCCTCCGGCGCAGATCGCGCCCGCCGCACCCGCACTAGCAGACGCGGCGGTCACGGCCGGGGCGACGGAGCCGGCACAGGCAGGCGGCGCCACGGATTCGGCGCCCGCGCCTTCGCCCGACGATGCCGGCTCGCCCGTGCAACCGCAAGCCGGTGCCGAAGTCCCCGACATGCAGCTCGAGTTCGATTCGATGCTGGCCGAGGCGCTCCTCTCGGACGACGAGGTGGCATTCGAGCTCGACGTCGCGCGCGCGCGGGCGGCATCGAACGGCGCCGCGACACCCGTGTTCACGGATCTCGATCAGGCCCGCGAACGTCTGATTGACGAGATCGAGAACCTGAAGGAAGGGGAGAATGCGGCTCCCTACGTCGAAAACTTTCTGCCCGCGGTTCTGCCAGCGCTTCGCATCGCAACACGGATCATCGGTCGGCCGCGAGTGGTTTCGTTTCTCGCGGGCCTTCTGGGAAAACTGATCTCGAACCTGGTGGGTCCGCAGCACGCGCCCGCGCTCTCGCGCGCCATCGTCGACGCCGGCCTGAAGCTCATGAGCCTCGAAACGGCGGATCAGGAGGACGGCCGGATCGCGGCGTCCGCCGTTGCGGCGACGATCGAGGAGACGCTTGACCCGCGTCGCGTCGCTTCCGGATCACGTGCTCGACAATCAGGAGCTGCTGGAAGGTTTCGCGCTCGAAGCGTTCGAGCAGGCCGCGGCCGCGAACCTGCCGGCGTTGTTCTCGGAGGCGACCTACAAGAAGCGGCCCGAGCTGCTCGAGGGCGGAGTCAACGCGACCTGGGTCATGCTGCCGCTTCGACGCCCGCGATACAAGCGCTGCTCGCGAACGTTCAACGTGAAGATCACACCGCACATGGCAGAGGCGATCGAGAGCTTCGACAACACGCCGCTGTCCGACTATCTGCAGGACCAGTTGGGCGTGGCCGAGGGGGAGGACGTCGAAGCGGAGGTTCACCTGTACGAGGTCATCCCCGGCGGTAACGCCGCCGACATCGCGCGCAACGAGACCGAAACGGCCGGGCTCGGCGCGGCAGACGAGGCCACGCTGTCGCAGCTTCAGCCGTTGACGCATGAAGCTGCCACCGTCTTGCTCGGCAAGCCCGGCCTCGGGCGGAGGCTTCCTGTGGACGCGAACATCCGAGCCATCGCGCCAGGGCAGCGGCTCTTTCACATGGCGGTGGGACGACGACCCGTCACCGTGCTGATGCAGCCCGGACGCCGGCGGGTCCGTCGTCTGGTGCGTGTCGACGTGATCGTCGATGTGCCGCGCGATCAAGTGCGGGTTGGCGTCTTCCTCAGCGAGGTGAAGGCGCAGCGGCTCGCGGTGCGCCTCCGCCAGCAGTCGCACATCGGCTCGCTCGCGGTTGGATTCCAGAAGCTCCTCGAGCGCAGGCTTCCACACATCCTCCACGGCAGACGTCCGCGCCGGCTGCGGATCGTGCACGCGGGCCGTGGCCGCCTGGCGCCGCGTCAGCGGCCGCGCTCGCCGGCCTTCCGGCCATCGTTCCCCAGGTCTTCATCACGAAGCTGCAGGAGTGGTTGACGACGGCGTTTTCCGAGTTCGCCAAGACGCAGGCCCAGAAATTCCTGTCGGCCTCGGAGGATCCCGCCGACGGCGTCACGCTGCTGTTCACGATCGAGCACCCGCCAGGTCTCAAGGAGATCGGACAGCTGCTCGGACAGAAGGGCGCGGCGGCCAACGGCATTGCCGACACCATCGCCAAAGGCACGCCGCCGCCGGTTCGCGTCGACGCTCTCCCGGGATACAAGCGTGACTGATCCCATTCCAGCGATCCGCGCGCAGATGGACAGGCAGATCGCGCATTGGTCGCTGGCGGCGTCGCGCCTCGCGCTCGACGACCTGGCGGCCCCCGAAGCCTGGAGTCGGCTCGAGCAGTACCTGGGTGTGTCCCTGCGCCGACACCTGCAGGGCGTCATCGACCGGGTGCGCGACGCGGCGGACGTACTCGAGCACCATGAATCGCTCGGCGCAAACGCCGCGCGAGCTGGTCGAGCTTCATCGCGCGCTGCTCGCCTTTCGACGCCAGTTCCTCCGTGCGGAGACGACGCTCGACTACTTCGCCGACGCGATCGCCACGCGCACCAACGCGGAATCGGCGGCGCTTCTTCGCGCGTGCGACTCGCTCGCCTACCGCAGCATGGCGCACATCCTCGATCAGATCGGAAAGCCCACGCCCGCGGTGCTGACCTACTTCGACAAAGGGCTCGGCGCCTCGATTCTCAAGGCCGGACTCCGGCTGTGGGACGGCGGCGCCGTCAGCCCGGTGGCGGCGGTGAAAATCACGCGGCATAACCTGCTGCGACCGACCGCGCTGATTCATGAGGCCGGCCACCAGGTCGCGCACATCACCGGATGGAACGAGGAGCTCTCAGCCGCCCTCTCGCAGGGTCTCGCCGAAACGTCGAGCGAGCTTGCCGGCGTGTGGTCCGGCTGGGCCTCCGAGATTGCGGCCGACGCGTCGCGTTCGTCCATACCGGGTTCGCCAGCGTTGCGGCGCTCCACGACGTGCTGGCGGGAGAGATCCCATCGGTGTTCCGGCTCACACGCCGGGGACCCGCATCCGATCTGCTATCTCCGCGTGCTGCTCGGCGTCGAGATGTGCCGGTACTTCTACGGCGCAGGGCCGTGGGACGACCTCGCCCGATCGTGGACCGCGCTCCATTCGCTCGCGTCGGGCACCGGCGGATACGCGCACCCTGCTCGACGAGTCCACGCCGGTGCTGAAGACCGTCGTCCGCATCACCCTCGATACGCCGATGCTGGCGTTTCGCGGCGCGACCCTTCGCGCGCTCGTGCGTCCGGAGCGTGTCAGTCCCGACGCGCTCACGGAGATGGCGGCGACGGATCGGCCCGGCGCTGTTCACGTCGACGCACTGGCTCTGGACCGAGTCGCTGCGCATCCTCGCGCTGACGGGGTTGCAGCTCGCCACCTCACCGCGAGACTTGAAAGAGATCTTGCGGATGCAGGAGCAATCGATGCTGCGGTTGGGCGGGGCGGTGCAAGCCGCCTAGCTCGACGCCGGAGGGACCCGGCCACCGAAGCTGAAGACAGCGGTGAGTCACATGAGATATGCAGCTCCATTCGACGTTCTCGAGTCTCCCTTTCTGAACGAGGAGATTGTCTCGCGCCCACCCGAAGGTGAGGTCGACTCGGTCCAAGAGGAGGTTCTCGCGAAGGACGACCGGACCTTGGTGGCCGACACGTTGAAGGTCCCCCATCGCTGGATCTGCGCGATCGACGTGATGAGCGAGAACCCGAAATGGGGCAGTCAGGGACAACCACGCTTCCTTTCCAAATCGAGAGCGACCGGCATTCTGATTGGCCCGCGATATGTGCTGACGGCCCGCCACGTGTTTCCACACCGCGATGACGCGGCTGTGAAGGAGCACACCATCAGCCCGGCTCGCAACGGGAGCAACTCAAAGAACCCCTTCGGCAAAGTCAAGTCCGTCTCCATCCACCGGTCGCGGCCGTACTTCATCCGTCGCAAGGTTCGACAAGGCTCGAAGATCATCGAGATTCCGCTCAAACAGCACGACGACTACGCGCTGGTGGTTCTGGAAAAGGACATCGCGTCGAGTACCCACGCGAAGATCACGGGCGCGCTCGGCTACTGGGGCCTCGATCCCGCCGTGGCCGTCGTCCGGCGGCTCGACCCGGCTGCCCTCCGGAACAAGGACATCGCGGTGACCGGGTATCCCGGCGACACGTGTGGGACGAGCAAGTTCACCGGAACGAGGTCGGCCAAGGAAAAGCAGATTGAGCACTGCTGGAACCGGCGGAATGACGAATGGGCGTCGACGCAGTGGACGGCTGCGGGCACGCTGGATGTCGAAGCCGATTCAACCACCCTGTTCCACACGGCCGATACCTACGACGGCCAGAGCGGCGCGCCGATCTGTCTTTCAGTCGACGGCCGGTTGCATCTGGCCGGCGTTCACACGGCGCCCGACGACGCGCAGAGGAATCGTGGCGTCCGCGTCACGAGACGAATGCTGCGCGAGTTGTGCGAGTGGATCAATGCGGACGCCGGCTACACCGCCGCAACGGTCCAAAACGATACGCTGACGCTGCAGCCCAAGCCTGCGGCTGCGGCGACGACAAAGAGCGAGATCGAAGGCCTGGCGAGCGACGACACCGAGGCCGATGATTTCGAGGCGCTGATGGAGAGTTCGAGCGAATCCAGCCTGGAGGCCGAAGAGGCGGCAGACACATTCGAGGCCACTCATGGAGATGAGGAACGTGAGGCCTTCGACGGCGATGAAGCCAGCGAGTTGGACGAAGCAACTGCGGCGCTGCTCGAGTTCGATGACTTCGAATCGAGCGATCTGACTCCACAAGAGGAGGACGAAACCCCGCAGGCCGTAGCCAAGAGGCTGAAGATCGCGTCGCTTCCCGTTCACAGGGTTGAAGTGAAGGGCAGCGATATGGTGTTGGAACCGAGCTTGATGGATCCCGGCATCTATGACGGCCCGGAGAAGTTCAAGAATCGCTGCGACGCTGCAGACGTGCCTGATGGATGTGATGAAAAAAAGCCAGTTCAGCCACATCAAGGCCGCCCTGGTCGACCTGACGAAGGACCGGGCCAAGCCGGAGTTCGCCGGCTTCAATCACAAGAGCCAGGTCTTTGCGGCCAGCGTTCCCAAAATCGCGGCCATGCTTGGGGCCTTCCAGCTGCGGCAGGATCTCCGAGCTGCGCTGAAGAGCAAGGGAGGCAAGGCCAAGACGCTCGACGAGTTCTTCGCTCTGGTGAAGGGCGACCTGGCGAACGCGCACGCCGCTCCCTATCCCACAGCACCGGAATTGAAGCGCGTCGTCGCCGACGTCACCGCTGGAAGCCCACTCGCGATTGATTTCAGAAGCACTGGTGAAACCAAGGATCAGCTCGAGGCCATCATCGGGGAATACAACGCGACCATCAGTCGCGTGCACCAGGCCCGGAAGCGGCTGGCCGAAGCAAAAGACGATGCGGCGAAAGAAAAGACCGCGCGCGCGCAGCTCAATGCCGCCATGCCGAAATTTGCGGCGGCGAAGGCCAAGGTCGATGCGTTGGGCTATCTGGAGCGGATGCGGGTCGCGATTGGCGGACTGGTTCCCGCCTCGAACTACGCGACGTCAACGATCGTCCGTGACGTGGGGTTCGTCTATGTCGGGTCCGCACTGGTGCAATCCGGCTTGCACGATCGTGAACGCAAGGGCGGACTCTGGCTCGCGGCCGATTACGGCGGCGCCACGTGGACGAACGGCCTCGCGCTTGGCGGTGGGATCGCCCAGAGTGCCACCGCAGGATCGCTCGCCGCATTCATGACGCTGCTGGCGCAAGGCCGCCTGGTCAGCCCCGCGTCGAGCACCGAGATGAGCGCGCTCATGAAGAAGGAACCCAATCCCACGCATCCGGGGATCGTCAGCTGGTTCAAGCAGGGTCTGACGGAGCTGAAGGACGGCGGGTTGATCAAACGTTCGTTCTCGAAGCTTGGCGCCCACAGCGGTCTGGACGACTGTGCGCTCATCGAGCGTCACGTGGACTCGGGCGGCACGAGGACAACTCTCTGCTATGTGGCGGTAGGCCTGCGGGCAAGAACCGCAGGAGAACTGAAGAGCCTGATCCTGGAGCTCGACAAATGCATTCTGGCCAACAACAGTCTCAGCGCCGCCGACGGCGGACACTCCTGACGTGAGCCTGCATCACCTGCGATTCGCGGCCGGATACGGCGGAGATGGCCTCAGCTGTGCCGCATGGGGCGATCATTGCGTGCAGCCGCCTGCCGCCGCGGGTCTACAATTCCGCGTTCGGTTGAGGGCTGCTCCCCGTTTAGCTGAATGCCGGACGTTGCCGCGCATGCAGACTGTCTCATCGCTCATCTCGTCGGCGGAACGCGGCGACACGTCGGCCGTCGAGACCTTGTTCACGACGCTGTACTCGGACTTGCGCAAGCTCGCGCGGCACGAGCTCTCGCGGCACGGCGCCGGCATCACGCTGACGGCGACGGCGCTGCTGCACGAGGCCTACCTCGACATCTCGAAGCGCGACGGTGCGATGTTCGTCGAGCGCGGACGATTCATGGTGTACGCCTCGCGCGTGATGCGCGGCCTCATCATCGACTACGCCAGGAACCGGCGCGCGCAGAAGCGAGGCGGCCGGTTCCAGATCACCACATTCGAGACGGACGTCGGCGAGCGGATCGCGAAGCGTACGCGAGCTGACGGCCATCAGCGATGCGCTCGACGAGCTCGCCTCGGTCGATGCCGCGCTCGCGGAGATCGTCGACCTCAAGTTCTTCTGCGGGTTCTCGTTCGCTGAAATTGCCGGCATGCGCGGGGTGTCGGAGCGCACCGTGCAGCGCCAATGGGACAAGGCGCGGATCTATCTGCACGGCGCGCTTCGCGACGCCCGCCCTCTTTCCTGACTCTCCACAGCACGGAGACGCCGGATGGCAGGACACGGCCCCCGACTCGATACCGCTCGCTGGAAAGCCGTCAGTCCCTACCTGGATCGCGCGTTGGACATGGAGGATGAGGCACGGGTCGCCTGGCTGACCAGGCTGCGCGAGGATCAGCCCGCGCTGGCCGCCGACCTCGAGCACCTCCTCGACGAGCGCCGCGCCGTGCTCGAAGAGGGATTCCTCGAATCGCTCGACCATCCCTCATCCGAACCCATCACCATCGCTGGCTGTACCGTCGGCGCCTATCGGCTGATTGCACCGATCGGACAGGGTGGCATGGGCTCGGTCTGGCTTGCCGAGCGTGCGGATGGCCGCTTCGAGGGACGCGCCGCGGTGAAGCTGCTGAATCCCTCGTTGATGGGCGCGAGCCCGTCACACGGCGAGGAACGGTTCAAGCGCGAAGGCAGCCTGCTCGCGAGGCTGAACCACGCCAACATCGCACGGCTGATCGATGCGGGCGTCTCCAGGGACGGACAACCGTATCTGGTCCTCGAATACATCGATGGCCAGCCGATCGATGCGTACTGCGATGAGCACGCGCTCGGCGTGGAGCCACGCATCCGCCTGTTCCTCGACGTGCTGTCCGCCGTCGCGCACGCGCATGCCAATCTGGTGGTGCACCGCGATCTGAAGCCATCCAACGTGCTGATCGCTGCCGGTGGGAGCGTCAAGCTGCTCGACTTCGGCATCGCCAAGCTTCTGCAGTCGGATGAGTGGATCGCCCTGACGCGCGAGGGGGCCGCGGCTCTGACGCCCGAGTTCGCGGCCCCGGAGCAGGTGACAGGGAGCGAGGTCACGACCGCCACCGACGTGTATTCGCTGGGGGTCCTGCTGTACCTGTTGCTTGGCGGCCAGCACCCGGTCGGCTCCGGATTCAGGTCGCCCGCCGATCTCGTCAAAGCGATCGTGGACACCGATCCCCGTCGGCTGTCCGATGCCGTCGCCGATCCGAAGACCGAGACGCCCGCCACGTTGACCAGCAACGCCGCCCGCCGCGCGACGACGCCGGAGAAGCTCCAGCGTCTGCTCAGGGGCGACCTCGATACCATCGTCGCCAAGGCGCTCAAGAAGCACGCGCACGAGCGCTACGCGTCGGTGACGGCGCTGGCCGACGACCTGCGACGATACCTGATGCATCAGCCGATCGGCGCCAGGCCCGACACGTGGATGTACCGCACGACGAAGTTCGCGAGACGTCATGTGCGCGGCGTGCTGGCTGGCGCAGGGGCCGTGGCGCTCGTCGCCATGTTGATCGGGTTCTACACCGTCCGCCTCACCGCTGAACGGGATCGCGCGCGGATCGAGGCGCAGAAATCCACCAAGGTGAGCGAGCTGATGACGGAGTTGCTCACCGGTGCGGATCCGTATCGCGATCGGCCGGACCCCACGGTGCGCGACCTGCTCGACGCCGGCGCCGCGCGCATTGCAGAAGGAGCTCGCCGGCGAGCCGGAGATCCTCGCCGACATGCTCACGGTCATCGGGAGGGTCTACCAGCGGCTCGAGATTCCCGACAAGGCCCGGCCGCTGCTGGAGCAGGCGCTGGCGCTTGGCCGGCGCGTCGGCGGCCGCGAGCATCCGAGGGTGGCGCAAACGCTCAACGATCTCGGCGTCCTCACGCGCATGAACGGCAACGCGGCGGACTCGGTGGCGATGCTCGAGGAAGCGCTCGCGCTACGCCGCCGGCTGCTGGGACCGAAACACAAGGACATCGCGGTGACGCTCTCGGAGCTTGGCCGATTGGTACGGGGCCCAAGGGAACGGCGTCCGCGCGGAGGCGCTCGCCCGAGAGGCGCTCGCCATGCGCCGCGAGCTTCTCGGCGAGCACCACCGCGAGACCGCCACGAGCATGAGCGATATCGGCCTGCTCCTCTGGGAGCGAGGCGACCTCAGAGGAGCGGAGCCGCTGCTGCGTCAAAGTCTCGAGATCAGCCGAGTGGCGCTTGGAAACAACCATCCGAATGTGGGGTCGGCGCTGTCCAACCTGGGACTGGTCGTCGCGGACCGTGGTGACTACGCCGCCGCGGAGGCGTTGTTTCGCCAGTCGCTCGCGGTTCGCAGAAAGTCGATGGGACCCGTCCATGCCGGGGTGGCGGTGACGCTGAACAACCTGGCGTATCCGCTGCGCGAGCAGGGGAAATACGACGAAGCGGCGGCCGCGCTCGAAGAAGCGCTCGCCATGACACTGTCCACCAATGGTGAAGACCATCCGACGACGGCGCACTACCGCGCCAATCTCGCACGGGTGTACCTCGCGAGCGGCCACGCCGCCGCTGCCGAGCCGCTGCTCCGCCGCTCGCTGGCCGTACGCCTTCGCGCGTTCGGCGAGAGCGACTGGCGCGTCGCCATGACGAAGAGCCTGCTCGGTTCGGCCCTCACCGCACTCGAGCGCTACGACGAGGCGGAGCCGTTGCTCCTGGACGCAAAGCGCATCTTGAAAGACGTGCCGGGACCTCAAGGACGGGAAGCGAAGGCAACCGTCACCCGCCTGCGCACGCTGTACGAATCGTGGCGCCGACCGGACCCCTCGACCGCCGCCCTGCCACCGATCTGATCGGGTGATGTAGTCCGTCGATCTATTTCATCGCGCACAAGCGCACGGCTCGCGACAGACCGGCCCCTCCGCCGAAGTCGTTGGGTGCGTCGACATCCTCATAACGCAGCATGCGCAGCTCGGAGAAGATCTTGGGCAGTTCGTTGGTGTCGAACACCACGGCTCCACCGACCGGAGCCTTGCGTGTGACATCGCGATGGAAGCCTTCGACGACGACGATCCCACCCGGCTTGAGCGCCCGAACGACTTTATCGGAGACATCGCGCACGCTGACGTAGCTCAGGACGATCAGGTCCCACCGGTTCTCCCCAAAGACGAAGTCCTCGGAGCCTTCGATGACGGTGTTCAGCTTGACCCCGAGTCGTGCGGCGGTCGCATTTGCCTGCGCGACCGCCTTCTCGGCCGGGTCGAACCCGGTTACGTTCCATCCCTGCTGCGCGAGATAGATCGCATTGCGTCCCTGCCCCATGCCGACGTCGAGCGCGGCGCCGGGCGGGCGGCCCTTGACCATCTCGACGAGGAACGCATTGGGGTTGGTATTGAACGACGGCTTTTCGGCGGTGAGGATCCGGTTCCATCGATCCACTTCCAGCCGTCGGCCCTGCGTCTCGATCGTCTCGAGTCGAGCGGCGCGCTCCGTGGCCGGGACGCCGAGCTTCGACAGGTACGCGTCATAGTGGGTGAGGGCGTCGTTCTGGATCTCCGGCGGCTGAAACCCGGCCCAGTAGCGGAATCGCTCGTAGACCTGCGTGTCCGCGGGCATAGCCTGCAGACGCTGTTCCTGTTCAGCGGGGAGGGGCGGAGGTGTCACGGCCGACTGGGCAGCGCCGAGAACGCTGCTCAGGGAAAACAGCGCGGCGGCGGCAGAGAGTCTCATCGAACCTCCAGGGCCTGGTGCGGCGCGTAGTATGCGGCCACCGCTCCGGAACATCAAATCCCGTCCCTCAACTCCTCGGTGGTTCTGGCGCCATGGGCGCGGAGCACGTTCGCGAAATCGGCCGAACCGCGCGCGAGCGCCCGTTCGAGGAGCGTCCTTCCGCTGCCGCTGCGCGCGTTGAGGTCGGCACCGTGGGCGAGCAGCACCGCGAGCACCTCCTCGAGCCGCGCCATCTCCGGATGCAGGTAAAACACGAGCGGGTTGCCTGCCTCGTCGGCAGCGTTGGCCCGAGACGGATCCTGCCGTAACAGTGCCGCGACGCGCTCGACGCCGTCGCACTCCACGGCGTCGAAGATCGTGGCGGACGGGAGCAGGTACTCGACGACATCGCGCTGCTGATTGTGAAGGGCCCAGCCGATCGGAGCGGCGTGAAAGGTCGGATCGCGAACGGCCGGATCGGCGCCGAGCTCGAGGAGAAACCGGACCATCTCGACGCCGCCCCACCCGGCGGCGTTGTGCAGCACGCTCCGGTCGAGGCCGGTGCCCGGCATCATCCCGTTGATGTCCACGCCGAGCTCCACGATCACACGGATGCCGTCACGCTGTCTGGCGTCTACCGCTCGGTGGAGCAAATCCACGCGGCCGTACGGTCCGAGCTTTTCGAGAAGCGCCGGATCGTCGGCGAGCCGCGCACGCACCTCGGCACGGCGGCCGTAGATGCACGCGAGGGCGAAGGTCTCGACCGGATCGAGCTCGACTTTCTTCGCGCCGCGCTGCAGCAGGTACTCGGCGATCGCGTCATTGCCGGCGCGCAGCGCTTCCTCGTACGGCGTGCGGCTGCTGCGAGGACTTCGCGCATTGACGTCCACCCCGTGCTCCATCAGCAGCTTCACGCGCCCCGGAAAATTTCGAATGGCCGCCCAACACAACTGCTGCACGAGCATCCTCGCCGCCTGAGCGTTCTCGCCGGTCAGGCGTTTCAGCCACGGACCGCCTTTCTCCTGTCCAAGGCCGTATGCGAACAGGAGCTCGAGATGATCGTCGTTGTCCTCGAAGTGGCGATTGTAGAGCGCCTGCGAGTCGTTGGGATCCGCGCCCGCTTCGAGCAGCAGCCTCGCGAGCGCGTCGCATTCCGGATGCGGCGGCTGATTGGCCCAATCCTCGCCTCGACCGAAAGCTCCGGTGAGCGCCGTGAACGCGTAGCTGCCGGAGAACAGGAACCCCGCGTTGGGGTCGGCCCCTCGTGAGAGCAGCAGGCGCGCGACTTCGAGCGGTGAGTGATTCGCATCCGTCGCCTCCAGGCGTGAATAGCAGGCATAGAGCAGCGGCTCCCAACCGAGCGGTCCTCCTTTCACGTGCGTGAGGGCTCGATCCCGGTCGATCATCGCGCGCACCGCGCCGACATTGCCTACGGCCGCAGCCGTGTAGATGTTTGCCTCGGCCAACTCCGGATGATCCGAGAGGATACGAAGCGCCCTGGCCGGATTCGACCGATGCCAGCCTGCGTAAGTCAGGCACGCCAGATGGAGGAACACGTCGACATGCGACTCGGGGGCAGGAGCGGGCGGCGGATCGTTGGGCAGCGGAGGCATCGGCCTATGCAAATTCAGGCGTCCTGCATTTCTTTCATCAACTCATAGAGCTTCCTCGCGGTGTTGGGACTCCTCACCGTGACTTCCTGATAGACCGCGCTCCTTCCAAGCTTCATCATGCTCGTTCGCCCGATGCTGCTGATCAGCGCGGACCACAGCAGGGTCCCCGCCACATACACGACCTTCTCGATCCCGTTCTTGGGCTTCAGGCCGGCAAGAATGTCCTTCGAATCGATCGCATGGGACAGGAATATGACGTTGTACTTCCACCGCGTGTCGCCATTCCAATCCTTCGGCCAGTGCTTGATGAGCGTCTCGATCTCCTTGAAGCTTCGAACGATGACCCTCGTCCGCAGCGTGTGCTTCCGCGCCAGAAGCTCCTCGATTGCCTGCTCGAGGCGGCGCGGGTTGCGTTCCTTCGATCGAAACAGGACATTCCCACTGTTGATGTAGGTTCGAACATCCGTGAACGCGGGCTCCTCCAGGCTTGCCGCGAGCGCCTTCATGCTGATCGTGCTGTGGCCGCCGACGTTCACCCCGCGCAGCAGCGCGACGTAGACGGAACCGCGTGCGTTCACGTCGTGTACTTTACGCGCACGTGCCCGGGAAACACACGCGTACCCGCTAACGTGACGCCGGGCAACCCGTCCAGATGGACCTCGCGCAGCCGCGGGAGCCCCGCGAGAAACACGAGCCCCGCATCGGTGACGCCGTTGCACTCATAGAGCTCGACCTGCTCGAGCGTCGGCATGCGGCCGAGGGCCTCCAGGCTTCGATCGGTGATGAGGGTCAGCCCCGCGTAGTAGTAGCGCAGCGGCAGGGCCACAATCTGTTCCGTCGCCGCGTCCGTCGTTTCACGGCAATACATGCACGTCAGGCGCTCGAGCCGCTCGCAGCGGCCGACGTAACGGAAGCCGCTGTCTCGCATGCCGACCGGCGTCAGCTCGCGAAGCGCCGGGAACCGAGGCAGCGTCGACAGCGCTTCGTCATCGACGTTCCTGCAGCCCACGCCCAGCCCGCGCAGCACCGGCATGTTCGAGAGCGCGGCGAAGCCGCGGCTGCCGAGGTTCGGGCAGTCGCGTCCCCACAGGAACTCGAGCGACTTCGAGTGGCTCAACGCCTCGAAGCCTTCGTCGGTCGCCACCGTTTCCTGCGCTCGCAGCCGGCGCAGCCGCGGCATCGCCGCGATGTACCGCATGGCGACGTTGTCGCTCAGCTTTCCGTCGGCGCCAAGCGATGCCAGGTTCGGCAGGTCGACGAGATGCGCGAAGCCCTCGGACGTAATGGCCGTGACGTGCCAGAACAGGTCGAGATCGAAGACACCCTCGAGGCCGGCCAGCGCGGCAAGTCCCGCGTTGGTGAACGGTCCATCGACCAGGAGCTGTCCGGCGTTCGCGGGCGGTGCGTCCGCCGTGACGTCGCCGCCGTGCCACGTCTTCAGCATCGGAAATCCGTGCAGGAGCGGCAGGCCGGCATCGGTCACAAGCCGGCCGCTGCTGAAGTGGCGCAGCTTCGGCTTGCCCTGGAGCGTTTCGATCGCGCCATCGCCGGTGGGCGAGCCCATCAGGTTCACGCGCTCGAGCTGATCGCAGAATCTGAGATTCGCAACGCCGGCGTCGGTGATGCCGCGCTGCCACGTCATGTCGAACGTCCGAAGACTCGGCAGGCTGCGGAGCACTTCCAGCCCGCGATCGGTGAGCCTGCCTCCCGGATACTCGCTCAAATCCAGGTGCTGCAGCTGCGGCATGTGCGCGAGGTGCAGCAGCCCCTCGTCTGTGAGCTGGCGCGAGCCGCCGAGGCTGAGAGCCGTCACGTGATCGAGTGTGGCGAGGCGCGCGAGTACCGCGTCGGTCATCAGCCCGTTCGCGTCGAGCGCCGTGATGCGGCGCTCCCTCATCACGTCGATGAGCTCGCTCCACTCACGCTCGGTGAGCTGCCGCCGCGGGGCGATCCTGTTGTCATCCGGATCGATTGCGTACGGCGGGACCGCCGGCGCGCCGCTGGCCACCGCGCCCATCAGCGCTTTCCAGCTTCCAAAGCCCGCATCCTGCGCGATGAGGGTTTGCGCTTCGGCAAGCTGGAGACTGTTGCTCGGTCCTTTGAAGGCCCGCTGCCGGAACGCGTAGACGCGGCGCCAGATCTCGGCCCAGAGATCGTCGAACGTAAACGACCGCTCGTAGTGGTCGTTGAGCCGCTGCAGCGCCGCCTCGTCGCGCGAGTCGAACGCGAGGACGAGCTCGCGCGCGAGCTGGTCGGTACTCGTCGGCCGTTCGGGCCCGCGGTATCGACCCTCCGGTCGCAGCGGCCGGCGTCCCGAGCGCCTGCTTCAGCGCACTCCAGCTCTCATGGCCGTATTCGTGGGCGAGCGCGTGCTGCACGTCGCGAAGCCCGGGATTCACCGGCGCGCCGGGGTACGCGCGCTCGAATCGAGCACGCGCATCGGCATTCTCTGCGCGCAGCTCCTTCAGCCAGCGCTTCGCTTCTTTCCTCAGATTTTCGAGAGAGGTCGCGGACGTAATCCTGCGGGGCATCGACACCTTCCTTCCGTTCATGCCCGGAGTCCGCTTGGTCGGGGCCGGAATGAAGGTTCGTCGTCGCTGCGAACCCGAATGAGGGTGGGAGCAGGCTCCCTTGCCGCGGACAGGAGGCGCCCCAGTGCGCGCTGGCGAAAGTGTGCTCTCCGCCGCCGCACACTGTCAATCTCAGGCGCCGAACTGACGAAGATGATGGTCGGCGTGGAGGTACGCCCACCGGAGCCACGCGGCATGCGTCATCCTGCCGAATATGGGATGCGCCGGCCACGCGAAGCCTTTCTCGCGCGTTGCCATGAGCTCCAGGAGCGCTTCGAGCTCGGTGACGTCGGCGGCAAAGTCGACCGGTCTCGTTCCGGCACACTGCTGATCGACCTCCGGACGCGTCATGATTCCGCGGGGCCACGGCAACGGAAGGGAGAGCGCGATCCATTTCATCAGCGTTCGCGGCAGCGGCAGGTCAGTCGCGTCGCTCACGCGCCTCTGACCCGTCGCCATCCGGCACGAGTCGCAGAGATGGCAGATCATCTGATGGGCCGACATCTGCCCCCACCGACGAGTGCTGTCCGGACGCACGGTGCGCAGCCTGCGGAGAATCTCCGCCTTGCACCGCTCTCGCGTCAGCGTTTTCATGCTGTCAGGCGGAGCCGATCAGCCGCTCTCCACCGGCTTCACGGAACGCAGCGAGCGCTCGTTGGCGGCCCGCTTCCGCTTCTTCGAGCAGCGTGCGGAACGCGGAGTCGTTCCGTAACGCGTCGAACTGGGGATACGCTTCGAGCGTGGGCGACACGAAGTAGCCCTTTGCGACGGCGCGCTGGAGATGGGGGAGTCCGGCCGCGTGCTCGCCGACGTCGCACAGCAGCCATCCTTCCTGGAAGATTGCCTCCGGGTCGTCCTGGATCTTCAGCATGGTGAAGCCGGACGATCGGAGATCCATGTCAGCGGAACGGCAGTCGAGCCATGCCGTCAGGTAATCCATCCACGTTTGAAAGACCGGGATGCGCGACGACTGCCGCATGTCGTTCAGCTTCCTGCGTGCTTCATCGCGGCGTCCTGACAATCCGAGAGCGATGACGCGGATGCCGTCGTCGGCGCCGGCGATGACTCCTGGAGGCTCGACGGCCATGAGCCGATCGGTATCGCCCGCCATCAGCAGCGTCTGCTCGAAGCCGGTGGGCACGTTCGGATCCAGCCGGCGCGCCTCTGCATGCGCGGCGATCGATTGTTCGTAGAGACCGCAGTAGCGACACGCGTGGACGAGCCCGGCGAAGAGCTCCGGATCGTTGCCATGGCGGCGAGCCTCGTGCAGAAGGCGCACGACGGCTCGCTGCGCCTGCCCGATGTCGGCCTCCAGGTTCGCGTAGAACTTGTGGGCAACCGTCAGGCGCGGGTTCAGGGCAAGCGCGCGATGGAACGCGTCTTCTGCGCGCGCCTCGCTGTCGGGCGAGCCGTCGATGTACTTGCCGATCACGCGGTGGCAGCGCCCGAGGTGAGCCCAGGCGGGAGCGAAGCGTGAGTCGAATTCGAGGCAGCGCTGATACAGGTCCCGTGCGGCGGCCAGGCCGTCGTAGGTGCGCGCCAGCTCGTTCGCGCGGAGGTAGAGCTCATAGGCACGGGCGTCGTGCGGTGCGTCCGGCGTCAGCGGCGCCACTTCGCCCGAGAGCGGGAGTGAAAGCGCTTCGGACACGCGCCGCGCGATATCGTCCTGGAGTCGGAACAGGTCGCCCATCGACGACTGGACGGTGTGCGAGGTGAGCAGCGTCCCAGCCGGTGCCTCGACGAGCTGCGCCGCGGCCCGCAGCTGATCGCCCGATCGCAGAAGCGTTCCCGTGACGACACGGTCGACGTCCGCCTCGGCGGCGAGGATCTTGAGGTCGGGGGCCTCCGCGGCAAAGCGTGCGGCGACCGCGCTCGAGCGGACGATCAGCGATGGGTTGCCCGACAACGAGGTTGCGATGGCGTCGGGCAGGCTGAACGCGAGAAAGTCCGTCTCGGGATCCGGTCGCAGAACGCGGAACGGCAGGACGACGAGGCGGGTCAGCGCGTGCGCCAGCGTGGGGGTGGCGCCGCTGCCGACCCCGCGAATGCCTCGAAGCTCCTCGGCCATGGCGTCCGCCGACGCGGGTCGGTCCGCTGGGCGCTTGGCCATCGCCCGGCGGATGACGCGGTCCACCGCGGCGACGGCGGGGCTGCCCGTGAGCGCCGGCGGCTGCTCGTACCTCGTCGCATGAAGCACTTCGACGACGCTGCGGCCGCTGAAGGCCGGACGTCCGGCGAGCATCTCGAAGAGGATGGCGCCCGCGGCGAAGAGATCGCTGCGGGTGTCGACCGCTTCGCCGATCACCTGCTCGGGCGCCATGTAGCGCGGCGTGCCCATCACGATTCCGGTGCGCGTCAGCCCGCTGTCCGGATTGAGCGATCCGTCCAGCTCCGGCCGGGCGAGGCCGAAGTCGAGCAGCTTCACGCCGTGAGTGGTCAGGAACACATTCGACGGTTTCAGGTCGCGGTGGACGATCGCGCGCGCGTGCAAGGCCGAGAGCGCGGCCAGCATCTCCAGGCCGATCGGCACCGCCTGCGTGGCGCTCAACGGTCCCCGTCGGAGGCGCTCGGCCAGCGGTTCGCCCTCGAGCAGCTCCATCGCGATGAACAGGCGGCCCTCGTCCTCGCCGATTTCGTAGATCTGGCAGATGTTCGGATGGTTGACGCTTGCCGCCGCCCGGGCCTCGCGCCAGAGGCGCTGCCGCGCCGTGTCATCGCTGGCGACCGACGACAGCGTCTTCAGCGCGATGGTGCGCTCGAGCCGATCGTCGCGCGCGGCGTAGACCACGCCCATGCCGCCTTCCCCGAGCTTGCGTTGGATCGCGTAGCGTCCGATGCGCGCTGGCAGGATCTCCCCCGAGCTCGCGCGCGGGGCGTTGGACGAGGGATCCCCGGAGGCCGCACCCGTCAGCCACTCGTAGAAGGCGCGGAACCCTCCTCTGGACGCATTGTCGACCGGCTTCTCTGACACGCGAACCACGATCATAACCCGCGGCCCACGGCGCCCGCGGCACCGCGGCAACGCACCGTGAAGCGACTGGCACGCCGAAGCCGGAGTAAGCTGGATTCGGCCCTCAGGCGTATTACGCTAGAGAGAGGAGGACGTGCATCGGTGAGCGAGTCCACGCGAACGACGGTTGCGGATGAATCCGAAGTCGGCAGTTACTTCGTCGCGACCTATCCTCCATTTTCGGTGTGGACACGAGACGCCGTGGCGCACGACGCGGTTCCTGCGCTGTCCCAGGCCGCGGCGGACGAAGTGCCGCTGGGCCTCTATCTGCACATCCCGTTCTGTCGCAAACGCTGTCACTTCTGTTACTTCCGGATCTACACGGACAAGAGCTCGAACGAGATCGCCGACTACCTCGACGTCCTCGTCCGCGAGTGGGAGCTCTACACACAGCTGCCGGCGATCGCGGGTCGTCCCCTGCGGTTCGTCTACTTCGGAGGCGGCACGCCCTCGTTTCTCTCGTCGCGTCAACTCGAAGGCCTGGTGAGCCGGCTCTCGGCCATCACGCCCTGGACGGACGCGGAGGAAGTGACCTTCGAGTGCGAGCCGGGCACGCTGACCGACGCCAAGCTCGCGGTGATTCGCGACATGGGCGTGACGCGATTGAGCCTCGGCGTGGAGCATTTCGACGACCGCGTGCTCGAGATGAACGGCCGCGCGCACCGTTCGCCGGAGATCGGCCGCGCGTTCTCGTGCGCGCGCGAGCTCGGGTTCCCGCAAATCAATGTGGACCTCATCGCCGGGATGCTCGGCGACAGCGACGAGCTGTGGCGCGAGTGCGTGCGAAGAACGCTGGAGCTGAGCCCCGACAGCATCACCGTCTATCAGATGGAGCTGCCCTTCAACACGACGATCAGCGGAGACCTGATGAAGGGGACCGGGCGCTTCGCTGGCCAGCTGCAGAACTGGGCGACGAGGCGGCGGTGGGTGGACGAGGCATTCGAGGCCTTCGAGCGCGCCGGGTATCACATCGGGAGCGCATACACCGTCGTCAAGGATCCATCCCGCGTGCGCTTCGTCTACCGCGACAGCCTCTGGCAGGGCGCCGACATGGTGGGACTTGGCGTGGCGTCGTTCGGGCACGTGAACGGTGTGCACGTCCAGAACCATGATGGCTGGGAAACCTACAGCGAGCCGATACGCCGCGGGGAGCTTCCACTGAGCCGTGCGTACCGGCCGACGGCCGAGGAGCGGTTGATCCGCGAGCTGGTGCTGCAGCTCAAGAGAGGGTCGATTCGGCCCGCCTATTTCGCCGAGAAGTATCACGCCGACGTGCTCACGCGGTTCCGCGATCAGTGGGCATCGCTCCGGGCCGAGGGATACCTGACGCAGGCCGACGCGAACGGCGTCACGCTCTCGCGCAGCGGTCTGCTGCGTGTCGACAGGCTCCTCCGGCGTTTCTTTCTGCCGCAGCACACGTCAATCCGCTACACCTAAAACGGGAGTTCACAGCAGTCGTGTCGAGCCAGCCAGAATGGACTGAGACCGATGTCGTTGTGATCGGCGGCGGCCCCGCCGGATCCACCGCATCGACGCTGATCGCGCAGAAGGGGCGGCGCGTCCAGCTCTTCGAGCGCGAGAAGTTTCCACGCTTTCACATCGGCGAGTCGCTGATCCCGGAGACATACTGGGTGCTCGAGCGGCTCAACATGCTGCCGAAGATGCAGCAGAGCCGATTCGTCAAGAAGTACAGCGTGCAGTTCGTCAATGCCAGCGGGAAGCAGTCGGCGCCCTTCTATTTCTGGGACAACCGGCCGCACGAGTGCTCGCAGACCTGGCAGGTGGTTCGGAGTGAGTTCGACAAGATGCTCCTCGACAACGCCCGCGAGCACGGCGTCGACGTGCACGAGGAGACGCGCGTCCTCGAGGTCCTCTTCGAGGGCGAGCGCGCGTCCGGCGTGCGGGTGCGATCGGCCGACGGCAAGGACCGCGAGGTGCGGGCGAGGGTCGTGGTCGACGCCAGCGGCCAGCAGGCGATGCTGCAGAACCGCCTCAAGCTTCGCGTGTGGGATCCCGTCCTGAACAAAGGCGCAATCTGGACCTACTGGCAGGGCGCCTATCGCGACAGCGGGCGCGACGAGGGCGCCACGATGGTGCTGCAGACGGCCGACAGGAAGGGCTGGTTTTGGTACATCCCGTTGCACGACGACATCATCAGCGTCGGCGTCGTGGCCCCGTTCGATCACCTGTTCAAAGGGCGGGGCGGTCACGAACAGACCTATCACGAGGAGGTCGAACGCTGTCCCGCCGTGAAGCAGCGTGTCTCCGGCGCAACGCGGGTCACCGGCTATTTCGCGACGAAGGACTATTCCTACCGCTCCACCGCCGCCGCGGGCGACGGATGGGTGCTCGTGGGCGATGCGTGGGGCTTTCTGGATCCGCTCTACTCGTCGGGAGTGCTGATCGCGCTCAAGTCGGGCGAGCTCGCGGCCGACGCGATCGTGGAAGGGCTGGCGAGCGGCGACACGTCCGCGGCGCAGCTCGGGAAGTGGGGCGCGGGCTTCAACACGGGCGTCGATCGCATGCGCCGGCTCGTGTGCGAGTACTACGATGGCTTCAGCTTTGGCGAGTTCGTGCGGCGCTATCCCGAGCTGCGGGGCGCGATTACCGATCTTCTGATCGGCGACCTCTTCACCGACTGCCGCGATCGTGTGTGGGCGCCGATGGAATCGCTCTATCAGCCCGGGAAGGTGCGCATTCCGCCGTGGTTCGCGGGCACGCCCGCCGACGAGGCGCCCGACAAGCGAAACGATCTGACATTGCCGGACGGCCGCAGGCCGTAACGATGCCGAAGGAGCACCGCCTCACGCGCCGGGTTCAGTTCTACGAGACCGATGCCGCCGGCATGGTGCACTTCACGTCGTTCTTCCGGTACATGGAGGAGGCCGAGCACGCCCTGTGGCGTGACGCGGGCCTGAGCATCGCACCCGAAGGCTCCGCGATCGGCTGGCCGCGCGTGGCGGCGTCGTTCGAGTACCATCGCCCCCTCCGCTTCGAGGAGGAGTTCGAGGTCGCGATCCGTGTGGTCGCCGTCAACGCCCGCACGATCGAGTACGCGTGCGAGATCACGCGTGACGGCTCGAAGGTCGCGACCGGCGCTCTCCGCATCGCCTGCGTCAGCCGGCGTCCCGGCGAGCCGCTCCAGTCGATCGAAATTCCCGCCGACATCGCCCAACGGTTCCAGTAGGATCGGTTGCGCCTGCCATGCCACGAGGAAAGCCACGATGGTCATCGCGAGCTACCGATCGTGACCGATACAGCAGCAGCAGCATCCATCCAGGCCCTTTACCGCAGCTCCCACACGCCCTTTGATGTGGATGGTCTGCTGCCGGCGGATCTGGGCGAGTGGCCTGTCTCTCGGCCGATGGCCCACTGGCTTGCGCGTCTCGTTCTCGGTACTCAGCGGCGCAGGGTGTTGGAATTTGGCGCAGGGTGGTCGTCGGTCGTGCTGGCGAGGGCGCTCGCGGAAGGGGGCGGCGGCGGACAACTCACCTCCGTCGAGCATCAGCCGGAGTACCTGGGCGATTGCTGGCAGAAGGTCGAGGCGATGTCGGTCGATGCGGCGCTGGTGATCACGGGACTCCGGCGTACGCTGACGTCGCACGGATTGCTCTGGTGTTATCAGCGGCTCGCGAAAACGATCGCCCCGCGTGCTCCATTCGACCTCGTGCTGATCGATGCGCCGCCGGGTCGCTACGGGCGCGCGTCGCCGTTGCTGGATGTGTTCCCGCTGCTGACTGCCGACGCTCTTGTGGTCCTGGACGATGCGGCCCGCCCTCGCGAGCAATGGGCGATCCGGCATTGGCTGGCGACGTTTCCGGGGCTCGAGCTCGTCCTCATGGATCCCGAGGTCGCCGACGGCATCGCCGTCTTCCGCCATGACGGGACAAAGCGACGACGCATCGCGTGGCGGGCGGCAGCCGCTTCCGTCCGCGACCAGCTGGGGCAATGGAGCGTGTCATGAGGCTGTTCCTCGTGATCTCCGCAGTTGCCGCCGCGACGATCTCCGGGCAACCCACCGGGACAAGTGGCTCATTGGCCCTGGTCGGTGGGACGATCTACGCCAGCCCCGCAGAGCAACCTATCGACGGAGGGGTGGTCGTCATCCAGAACGGCAAGGTTGCTGCGGTGGGGCGCAGAGCGTCGGTGCAGATACCGCGGAACATCGAATCAATCGACTGTTCCGGCCTGACAATCGCGGCAGGGTTTTGGAACAGCCACGTACATTTCTTCGAAAGGAAATGGGCGAATGTAGCGGCAATCCCGGCACCCGAGCTCGAGCGGCAACTACAGGACATGCTGACGGCGTATGGGTTCACCAGCGTGTTCGACATCGGGTCCACACTCGAGAATACGCGTCGGCTTCGCAGCCGCATCGAGTCTGGGGAAGTGTCGGGCCCGAGAATTCGATCGACGGGGGAGGCGCTGGTTGCTGCGGGCGCGGTTCCGTCGGACGCCGTCATCAGAGCCCTGGGCTACATGGTCTCCAGAAACTTTGAGATCACGGACTCGACCAAAGCGACGATCGCTTCGAGAGAGGTCCTCGCCGCTGGGGCCGACGGAATCAAGGTGCATCTCCAGCCTCCTCCTCCTCCCAATCCGCGCTTTCCGGAGAGCGCGATTCAGGCCGCCGTCGACGAAGCCCATCGCGCGGGGAAGCCTGTCTTCGTTCACCCAAGCAACGGCGCCGACGTGCTCGCGGCGGTCCGCGCCGGAGTCGATGTGGTGGCTCATACCACTCCGACCTCGGGCCCATGGGACGAGACGACTCTTGGGGCCATGAAGGAACGGCGGGTCGCAGTGATTCCAACGCTTACCGTCTGGAAGGTACTTGCTGCGCCACGATCGCCTCTCGACACAGGAGCAGTCCGTCAATACTTCGATCGCGCAACTGCGCGCCTGGGCGGCCTCAGGAGGAACGGTTCTTTTTGGAAACGATCTGGGCGCGGTCGACTACGACCCCGGTGAGGAGTACGCCCTCATGGCCGGGGCCGGAATGAGCGTCCGCCAGATCCTGGCTTCTTTGACAACCGCCCCCGCTGAACGATTTGGAGCGTCCACGCAGCTCGGGCGGATCGCCCCTGGTTTCATCGCGGATCTCATCGTCCTCAGGAGCGACCCTTCGGCGGATGTCCGCGCGCTCGCGAGCGTTCAGTACACATTGCGTGACGGGAAGATCATTTATCGTGCACGACGGCCTTAGTGGAGGGCTCGTGATCGACGACCTCTGGCAGGACGTGCGCCATACGGCGCGCATGGTGGGGAAGCAACCCGGCTTCGCAGCCGCGGCGGCCGTGACACTCGCGCTCGGCATCGGCGGCACCACGGCGATTTTCAGCGTCGTCAACGGTGTGCTCATAAACCCGCTGCTCTATCCTGATTCCGACGCGCTCGTCCGGATCGTCCACTCGATCGGCGGCATCGATCAACCGTACTTCAACGACGCGATCTACACGACTTACGCGGAGAATACACAGGCCTTTCAGGACCTGGGCGTCTGGAGCCCCGGAGAAACGGCGACCATCACCGGCCAGGGCGATCCCGAGGAAGTGCGCACGTTGACTGCGAGCCAGGGCGTCCTGGCGACGCTGGGCGTGCGCCCGGAAATCGGGCGCTGGTTTTCGAAGGCTGACGATTCGCCCGGGGCACCGGACACCGTGGTGCTCACCAACGGCTACTGGCAGCGGAGGCTCGGAGGAGACCGCGGCGTTCTCGAGCGAGCGCTCTCGATCAACGGCCGTCCTCACCAGATCGTCGGCGTGATGCCCGCCGACTTCCGCTTCGGCGGTGAATTCGAGATCGTGCTGCCGCTGCGAATCGACCGCGGTGCACTGATACCTTCATTCCGGCTCCTCGGCGTGGCCAGGCTGAAGCCGGGTGTCACGCTGGCGCAGGCCAATGCGGATGCCGATCGCGTACTCCATGTCTGGTTCGAAAACGCCGGCGTGAAACCAGCGGTCCGAACACGGTGGGCGCCCTCTCTTCGGCTTCTCAAACAGGACGTCGTCGGCGATGTGGGGAGGACGCTCTGGGTCCTGATGGGAACCATCGCCATCGTGCTGCTCATGGCATGCGCGAACGTGGCCAACCTGCTGCTGGTGCGGGCGGCCGCGCGCCAGCAGGAGTTTGCGATTCGCGCGGCCCTGGGCGCGCGCTGGAGTAGAGTCGCGCGGCAGCTGCTCGCCGAGAGCGTGACGCTCGCGCTGCTCGGCGGCGCACTGGGATTGGGGCTCGCTTTCGGCGGGCTGCGGATCCTGGTGGCGATTGGACCTTCGAACCTGCCGAGACTGTCCGAAGTCTCGATCGACTCTATGGTCCTCGGTTTCGCACTGACGATCTCTCTGGTATCAGGGCTCCTCTTCGGCTGCATTCCGATCCTCAAGTATGCCCGGCCGCGACTCGCCGACGCGCTTGGCGCCGGCAGCCGAGGCGCCAACATGACGCGCGAGCGCCAGCGGTCTCAACAGGCGTTGGTGACGGCGCAGGTGGCGCTGGCACTGGTGCTGCTCGTGGGTGCGGGTCTGATGATCCGCAGTTTCCAGGCGCTTCGTCGCGTCGATCCCGGTTTCGCAGAGCCGCAGCGCGTGCAGACGTTCAGCATCGCGATTCCGGCGGCCATGGTCGCCGAACCGGAGCGCGTCACGCGCATGCAGCAGGAAGTCCTGGACAGGATCGCCGCCATTCCTGGTGTCGCGTCGGCGGCTTTCACGACGCGGTTGCCGATGGGCAGCGATCGAAGCAGCACGGCGCTCGCTGTCGAGGGCAGGGCGGACGATGGCCGGACGCCGCCGAACCGGCAGGTCAAGATCATCTCGCCCGGGATGTTCCGGACGTTGGCAACGCCACTCGTCGCGGGACGCGACTTCACCTGGACCGATCTCTATGACACGCGTGATGTCGCGATTGTCTCGGACAATCTGGCGCGCGAGCTGTGGGGGTCTCCCGCGGCGGCGCTCGGCAAGCGTGTTCGTGAATACTACGCGCCAAAATCACCCTGGCGGGAGATCGTAGGTGTGGCCGGCGCCGTCTATGATGACGGCGCCGATCAACCGCCGCCCGCGACGATTTACTGGCCGGCGCAACCGCTCGACGAGCTCCTGAGCATGTCCGACGGATATCAGTCGCGCCGGGTCAGCGTTGCGATTCGCACTGAACGCGCCGGCACGGAGAGTCTTCTCAATCACGTACGCGAAGCGGTGCGGTCGGTCAGCCCCACTCTGCCGGTGTCGCAAGTGCGCACGCTGGACGAGGTATTCGGCCAGTCGATGGATCGAACGTCCTTCACGCTGGTGATGCTCGCCATCGCCGGCGCGATGGCGCTGCTGCTCGGCGTATCGGGGCTCTACGGTGTGATCGCGTACGCGGTGTCGCAGCGGCGGCGCGAGATCGGCATCCGGCTGGCGCTCGGGGCGCAGGCGCGCGACATCCGTAGGCTGTTCGTGCGCCGAGGGCTGGCCCTGGTGGGGGTCGGCGTGGTACTCGGACTCGGCGGCGCGGGCGGATCGACCCGGTTGATGCGCTCGCTGTTGTTCGGTGTCAGCCCACTCGATCCGGTCACGTTCGCAGCGGTGCCCGTCGTGCTCGCGGCGGCTGCCGCGCTGGCCAGCTATCTGCCAGCGCGACGCGCGACCGCGGTCGATCCGGTCGAGACGCTGAGAGCGGAATGATGCGCTCCTAGATCTTTACTTGTCGACGGCGCGCCCATGGCGCGATCTGTTTCAATGGCGATGTCCGCGGTGGGCGCCAACACGAATCGGTGCAGAACGTGCGCGGGCACTGTTGCTCGCCACTTCAGATAGTCCGGCGTGCTCAGTGCGATGGGTGATACGCCGTGTCGCTCGCTCACCAGCAGCCAGAGGAGGTGCGCCTGCGCTGGTTTCACGCGCGCGGCAGCGGTCTCACCATCAGCCCGGCAAACCTGTGCCACCGTCACGTCAAGTCCGGCGTCGTCATGGACAATGAGCCCCAGTTCGAGTCGGCCATGCTTCGCATGATCCTCGAAGAGCTTGCGAACGTCCTTGAGGGATTTTTTGAGGACGTTCTTATCGGCCGTCGAGAGCTGTGGGGCGAGGTGCTGCGCGTGAATCGGGGCTGCGAGTCCACTGATGGCGAGAAGCAATAGCGCGTGTCGCATACCTCGTCCTTTCCGGTCGTGATGTTTTCAAGCGGAGCAGGAGCATACATCGCCGACCATTTCCAATCGGCCACCATTTAGCTCACAATCCAACCGAAGGGTCCAGTGTCGTACGCTTCAGACGTTTGCGGCATCTACGCGATCGCGGCGGCGCTGGTGTCTGCGCCCGTGTTCGCCGGCGCTCAAACATCCACATTCGCTGAAGTGATGCGACGCGTTCATTCGTACGTCGCCGTGTACGAGGACCATGAGCTCTCAACGGTCGTCGCACGCGAACACTACCATCAGCAATGGCTGCATGCCGACGCGCAGACCACGAGTGAGCGGACATTGCTCTCGGACTATCTCCTCCTGCAGCTGCCGGACGAAACCTGGGTTGCGCTGCGGGACGTCTACGAGGTCGATGGAACGGCGGTCGCCGATCGCGCAGCGCGGCTCAAAGGCGTTTTCGCCGGGCCGCGGGAGCAGTTGGGCGAGCGCGCGGCGAAGCTGGTGGAGGAAAGTGCGCGCTTCAATCTTGGCGACCTGTACGATCGTCACCGTCAACCTGCCGACCTTCGCGCTTCGCCTTCTGCATCCGGCGAACCGGAACCGAATCACCTTCAAGAAGATCGGCGAGGAGCTGGTTGACAACACGCGAACCTGGGTCATCTCTTTTCGCGAAACGAAGGGACCCACGCTGAGCGAGACGCAGAAGGGTGACGATCTCCCGGCGCACGGCCGTTTTTGGGTCGAGCCCGACACTGGTGCTGTACTCCGATCCGAGATGATTCTCGGCGGCACCCAACGCCTCGCTGTCCGCGCGACAATCACCGTGACTTATCGCCTCGAACCATCACTGGGCTTCCGAGTACCTGTTGAGATGCGAGAACGCTACGAGAATCCCAGACGCGACGGAGACGATGTGATCACCGCCCTCGCGACGTATTCAGACTTCCGCCGTTTTGATTGGCGGACCCTGCTCCCGCACCAGTAGTGGCAAAGCGAAGTGACGGGTTCTGTCGTTCCACGCTGGGAGAATAAAAAGCAAAACAGGCGGCGATTCTCATTCGGCTGACGTTTGCGTCATACTCCACCGGTAATTGTCGAGCTGACGGAGGGGAGCGATGACGCACTCGGTCGTGATGATTGTCGATGACGTGGATGCGACGAGAACGGGACTAGCGCAGCTCCTCGATTTGCTCGGCTATCAGACGGAGCAAGCGGCGAACGGCATAGAAGCCATCGAGCGTTTGCGGAAGAACCCACTCATTGGTGTGGTCGTTCTTGACCTGCGCATGCCCGACGCGGACGGATTCTGGTTTCGTGAACAGCAACTCAACGATCCTGCAATCGCAGACATTCCGGTCATCATATTCACGGGAGCGGAAACAACAGACGTCCTGACTCAGGCTCTCAAGGTGACTGAAGTGCTGCACAAACCCGTGTCGGCCGATGCGCTCTGTGCGGCAGTCAACCGCTACTGCCAACCCTCACGATAGCCGGACAGGGGATTCGCTCTTGCTGCCTTCTCCGTGGCCGCTGTAGGATGGCGCGTCCTTTTCAGCGGTGAACGCTCGCGTTTTTCACCGCTCGTCTGCGAAGGCCACTTTGGATGTTGTTGAAACAGGAGAGAAGCATGAACACGAAACGGATACTGATGACGACAGCATTCTGTCTCACCGCGGTGGCCGTCGGCTACGCTGCGGACCCCAACGTGGGCTCATGGAAGCTCAATGAGGCGAAATCGAAAGTGCCGGCGGGCGCGCCCAAGAACCTGACCGTCGTGTATACCGCGGTCGGAGACAGCTACAAATGCGTGGTGGACGGCGTGGACGGCTCCGGCAAGGCGGCACACAACGAGTGGACCGGCAAGTTCGATGGCAAAGACTACCCGGTCACCGGCGATCCATCGGCTGACTCCCGATCTCTCAGACTGGTCAGCCCCGGTCGCTATGCGCTTTCCAACAACAAGGATGGCAAGGCGGTTCTGACGGGTACCGTGGAATTCTCCCCTGATTACAAGACGCGGACACTGACTATCCACACCACGGACGCAGCGGGCAAGAAAATAACGAGCATCGCGGTGTACCAGAGACAGTAGGGAGCGATCTGCCCGGCCGATCTCCGGCCGCTGACCTGCAATCGGCCTGCTCGATCAGTAGCATCATCAGCAACGGGGTGGGCACTAAAGCAGCTAGATCAGAAGTGCGTTCACGATGCCGAGGCCGATCCCGAACACGCACAGCCACAAGATCGGCCGGCGATAGTGTCTCAGCGTGCCGGGCAGCTGCTTTCAATGGTCATGTGGCTAGCGAGTGAACCGAATCATGCCGTCAACGAGGGCGACGATGAGTGCAATGACACAAACCGTGGCCCACATCCAACGGTGCCATCGCGTCCAAGTCTTCTCCGGAAGCAGCATGACGGTCATAGGCGGAAGGCTACCACACGCCAGAACACGCCTTGCCGCAACACTTCTCCTGTGTAGATGAGTCCCTTGTTGCTCGTGGTGAGCGCCTCTCCCTGCGGTCCCGTCAGCAGGGCCAAATAACCGGTCGGATCGACCACCATCGTAAACGTCCAACCGGAGGGGAGTGGCGACTGGACAAGAAGTTCCGTAGGAGTCGCATATCGCTTTGCACTGTGGAAGTGCTGAAGTTGAACGGTGTTCAGCTCGCGCAAATACGTGATTGCCTGTCGACGGATGTCTGCTTGGCGGGCGCTCACGTCTCGTCCAGGCGCAGCAAACGCGGCAAGCACGACGACACTGGCGATTATCAACACTCCCTTGGGAAGCATGAGCACCTCCTTCAGGCGTGAAGTATAAACGGCTCGCCCTTCGACCGACGCCTCGCGTATCTCCCAACGCCAACCACCGATTGCGGATAGCCACGCTGATGGTCTTGCGAGCCATCCCCTGCGGATCGTGGACGAGGGCGGGCGTCCGCAGACGCCGTAGTCACGAACAGATTCGATTAGCTTTTGCCAGAATCACTTTCAGTCCCCACGGTGCGCTCTGGCTGCACGCCGCAACTACCTGATACCGCCAATCGGGGAAGTGAACGGCCTGAGGCGCGATTCGACATCGGCCGTCACAAACGGCGCGCGGCGCGGAACGACCGGGTATACAGGTCGCTTTCCGCGTCGCCATCGAGGGTGGACGGATGTCTGAAATCGCCGAGGGTTGGACCGTCGGCGGACTTGCGGCTCGATACGAAACGGCGGTCGCGGCGCGCGTCGCGACCCAGGTACATGCCAACGTGATCGATGGCATCGCCGTCGTTCGGGTCGGCGTCGAAGAACACCAGGTCGCCAGCCTTCAACGGCGTAAGGTCGCGAGGACGTGTGCCGGTGTTCGGTATGACGAGCACTCCCGGTCCCTGATTGCACATCTGAACGGCGCGCCTCGGCAGGAAGCCCCTCTTCGGTCTCCAACCCAGTGACACGTGATCGCGCTGGCTCCCGGCCATCGTGTGACGGTATCCCCACATCATCCTGATGAACCCGGAGCAATCGAGACATCCGAACTGATCCTGCCGGGGTTTGTGAATCGCGCCGTCGGGATCCGTCCATTCGATTCCGAGGTAGTCATAGAAGTCCGAGCCCTCTGCACGTGACTTCCCGCTCGGCGGGCCGTGACGACGCGTCGCCGGCGATCTGCAGGTTACCTGCGCACAATGGCGGTGCTCCGGCGATGTACTGCATTGCGATTCCGAGCACGTCCGGCACCATTCGGCTGTTCGCATCGAGAGCTTGCGCCAGCCACTTGAGGTCAACGTGGCCCGGGAAGGGCCTGGGCAGGACGCGAACCCAGATGCCATGAACAACGGGTTGCGCCGTCGGCTCGGTGAACGTCCGGACTGCGCCGGCGAGCCGCACCGTAGAGGCACCCTTCGTGAACGTCGCGATCCATTGCCCTTGCCGGGTGCGCACCTCCACTCCGGCAGGGTTCCTCATCGTCACGTGCGTGAACGGCGATTGCGGAGTCATCGCGCGATCATATTTCACGCGGCGACGCGGACAGCGCAACCGTACAGTTCCGACGAGGCGGCCCGTCCCAAGGTAAATTAATGGCTCTGCGCTGGCGGACCAGACAGCCTGGAGAACTCCGTGAACGACAGCCAACCTTGGACGCCGAGGGTTTTTCTACATGAGTCGCCGTGTCCGTCGCTAGCACGCCGAGCGTAGTTCGCGTCCTGGCCTGCGTGGCGCTTCTGCCGCTATCAACGTGCGCTCGCGGTGGCGTCGATCGCGTTACTACCGTGATGCCGCATCCGGGTGGGTGTTATGTCCTCGTTTACGATCAGCCGCAGCTCACCGGCGCGCGTGAATTCATCAACGGTCCCGAGAAGTACTACACGCTGCGAACCCTGCCATTCGCCGCCAACTGGCGGAAGCGCATTCGCAGCGCCGCAGTCGGTCCGGGCGCGGCGATCACGGTGTGGGCGGACGAAGGCTTCCAGGGCGTTTCGATGAGGCTGCAAGCCGATCGGAAATACCCAGTGTTGACGCCGCTGTTCGATCAGGAGATTGAATCGCTCGACGTCACATGCGCTACAGCGGAGTAGACTCCCCCTCCTTCCGCCCGATCGTCAGGAACAATCCGCCCTCGCGCCCGAGCGTGCGCATCCACGCGATCTGTGTGAGCCAGCTCTCGAGCCCCCAGTTGTCTGCGGCGCGGGTAAACAAATCCTCGGGCGTGTCGTCGAAGACCGCGCTTGGATACGTGCGCAGATACTCGACGCCATGCTCCGCGAACCAGCGCTGCACTTCGCCGATGGTGTGACGATGCTCCTCGGGATGCCGGTACTGATCTCGCAGCCACGCCTCGCGGCGCTCGGGATCGTGCGAGCGATCCCGAAGGATCGGATCGAAGGGCACGAGACGAAAGCCTGATACTCGCGCCACGGCACGCCTCAGTCGCGTGGGGATACGCGCGATCGCGTTGTAGACACCGAGCACGATGACACCGCCCGGACGTACCAGCTCGACGCGCTGATGGATGTGCAAAGCGCGAACCTCGCGGTGCACGGCTACGCGACAGATCAGTCGTACCTGCGCGTCGAATCCGAACTGCCGCGCTTTCAGCGGCCCGTCGCGCTCGTCACGCTCTTCATGACCGCGCTCCTCGGCCGGAATCTCGACGACAATCGTCCGCATCTCGGACCGGGGTTGATCTGGCTGCCGGCGGCCCCGCACGCGCGGCTGATGCCACTTGCGACGCTCATCGTGCCGTATCGCCGCGAGACGACGATCGAGCGCGGCATTGCGGTGACGTGCGAAGTGCTTCGCGCAACGGCGGCGCTCGCCACCGCGCGCGGCGCCACGCCGCTCATCGTCGTCCCCAGTTCAATCGAGAAGACGACGTCGAACGGACCCTGCGGCGGCGGATTCTTGACGACGCTGAATTGCCGTACGTGTTCGTGGAGTTCGACGATGGGTGGCGGATTCCAGGGGACTTGCACCCGAACGCGCCCACCGCTCGCACGATCGCAATGGCCATCGCCGGTCGGCTTCGGGTCGCTCCACCGTCAGGACGCCGACGCCAACTTGGGCCGACTGGGGCTTTCTTGACGGCTGAAAACGCTACTGAGAGCGTCTGTAAACAGCATCCTCGAAATCCGAAAGCCCCGCGATCAAGCTGTATCGCACCTCCAGCAAGTCACCGTTGAACGTTCCGACTGAGGTCCATCGGTCATCGGCCGCAAACCGGAACACGACACGACCGTTCTCATTCGCATATGTGCCACCGTACTCGAGGCGGAGCGACGGGTACTCCAACGAGAAGGCGCCGCTCTCGCGCAACACATACCTCGACGATGTCGTGTAGGCGCGAATCGGGTATAACAGCGGTCCACTGGCAACGTAAATACCCGCGATCGCAGCGGGAACGACGCCAACAGTCGGCGGGGGCGGAACGGTTGGAGGCTGCTGGGTCGAAAGCGAACTCGGTGTAGTGGGTCGATCCCCGTTGCACGCGGCCGAAAGCACAAGAAAGCCGAGGAGTGTTCCCAAGCGAGGAGCGGCGGTCATGAAGCCCACTGATCGTGCGAACCGGTCCCGCGAAATTATGGGCGGCTAGTGTAGTGTAATGGCAACGGAGGAATCGATGAGGCCAACAAACGTTCTGGCATTTTCGATATCGCTTATCTTGTCGGCGCCAGCTCTGGCGCAGACATCCGGCGAGGTGAAGACTGACAAGGCTCCGAAGGCAGGGCCAACTCAACCCGTCTTCATGCCGGCCGGCGACCTGAAATGGACCGACCTCGATCCCAACGGCGCTCCGGGAGTGAAAGTCGCGGATCTGTGGGGCGACCACACCAAGGGGTCGTTTGGCGCCTTCTTCAAGCTTCCGGCGGGATTCGCCGCCCCCCTTCACACGCATACCCACGCTATGAAGGTCGTGTTCATATCGGGCACGTACATCCAGGCGCCGGAAGGAAAAATGGAAGTGCGGCTCGCTCCGGGTTCTTACATGATGCAGCCCGGCGGGAACTATCGGCACACGACGTCCTGCGACAAGGCTTCCGAATGCGTGTTCTTTGTCGAAAGCGGCGGCAGGTTCGACCTCAAGCCAGTAGAGGCGGCCAAGGGACCCGCGAAGAAGTAACGACCAAGTCGATCACGCGTTCTAGGCAATGCGAGACCACCGCACGATTCGCGCACGCTTTTACGGCGCCATTCTGATCGCGGCGGTGGGGGCGCTGACGCTCCATGCACGACAGGCTGCGTCGAGCGGCGATAACTGCAACGGCCCGTGTCTCGCCAAGGTGTCCTTCACCGACGCGGAGGGCTGGACGTCCGACCACACACAAATAGGGGACTCCGACCCCAAAGCTTGCCATGGCCATCCTGGGAAAGCGGGGACCGGATTTGATGGAACCCACACTGGTCCCGGCACGGTCAGCGACCATGGCGGTTGGGATACGGAAAACCATTTCTGCGATCAGATCATCGCGGCCGCGAATTATTCCGGCGGGGCAGGAGGGCGGGGACACCGGCACTTTCGCGGGGATGGGTCGAACAACAACGGGGGCGGACTGAAAATCGCGTGGGGGAGCTCCCTCAGCAATCTCTCCGCGTGTTCCCGAATTCGCTATCCAACGGCGTTCCGCTGGGTCACCGATCGCAATCCTCTGTATATCAAGGATTGGAACCTCAGCTTGGTTAGCCCGTACCTCCTCGTCGGATATCAAGGGGGTGCGTGGGGCTTTCACGTCAGCGTTGGCTCCTCCAACTATCCCGCCAACCAGAGGAGATCCAAAGGCGACTGGGTGTCGCTGATGGGCGGCGCCACCGGCGACAACCAGTTCCACGAGTTCGCGTGGTACGCCGACGTTGCGACGACCACGCTCAAGATGTGGATCGACGATACGCTCGTCGTGCATTACAGGGATGTGAACTTCCGGGGGCTGACCGCCTTTGCGCCGAACATGTTCACGTCCAATCAACGCGAAGCGGACATCGATAACGACGGCGAGGGCGTCGGCGACGAAGCGGGATCAACCGATAGCTGGACCGACTACGACGATATCGTCGTTGATACTGGGGTGACGAACGGCGGGAAGCTCGAATGCTGATGCGTTTTGCGATCAGCGCTTCCCAAACGCCCTCCGATACCCTGCCGATTCCGTCCCTTTGATCCTGTCGCACTCGTAGTATTCCTTCAGGAGAGCGATCTGATCTGTGCCCGCTGGCGCGGGCCGTAGCCCGCGCCGCGTGCCTGGGTCGTTCCTAACCTTCCGGAGCTGGAACCAGATCCTGCCGCTCCTATGTCGAATCGATCAGCTACGGTGCCGTGGAGCCCCTCGCATACATCGAACGCTTCAATCGGAGCTATCGACCCAGGTGCTGAGTGCGCACCCTTTTGAAGATCGCGGAGCTGCGCCCGCACCTAGCCGTGGCTCCGCATCCACAACGGCAAGCGGCCTCACGACAGCCCTGGGCTCGGTGCCGCCGCTGACGTTTCTCCCGAGGTCTTCATCAGCGGGAAAGTCTCCAATCGAACTGTCCGCTTGACGGGGGAGCATGATGAAAGCGTACCTGACAAGGAGGGAAGGAGCCACAATGCCAAGTCGTCGAGACTTCCTTCGGACGGTGGCCGGCGCAGCGACGAGCGCCGCTGTGACCGGCTCAGACGGTTCCGATACCGTAGCGGCTGCGTCGGGTCAGCCCGCGCGACGTCAGGTGATGCTGGGTGGCCGCCGCGTCCGCGTGATCGACGTGCACGCGCACTGCGTCATCCCCGTGGAGGACATCGTCAAGGGCACGCCGCTGGCCAGGCATGGGAGGCGGTGGCGGGAACAACATCCTCGGTCCGCAGCGTCTGCAGGTCATGGATCAGCAGGGCGTCGATGTCCAGGCGCTGAGCATCAATGGCTACTGGTGGTACGCGGCCGATCGCGACCTCGCGCGCCGGATCGTCCGGGCGCAGAACGAGGGACTCGCGAAGTGGGTGGCGGCACACCCCGATCGCTTTGTCGCGCTGGCGTCGGTCGCCTTGCAGCATCCCGATCTGGCGGCCGAGCAGCTCGAGGACGGCGTCAAGCGGCTGGGCCTGCGCGGAGCCTCGATCGGCGGGCACGTGAACGGCGAGGATCTCTCGCTCCCGAAGTACGACCCGTTCTGGGCCAAGGCTGCGGAGCTCGGCGTGCTGGTCTTCATGCATCCCGGCGGCGCGGAGAACATCATCAAAGAGGGCGCGCTCGGCGGGCGCGGCGATCTCGGCAACATCATCGGCAATCCGCTCGAAACGACCTACTTCCTGTCGCGGTTGATTTTCGACGGGACGCTGGACAAGTTCCCCGGCCTCCGCGTCTGCGGGGCGCACGCCGGCGGCTACCTGCCGTCCTATCTCGGACGGACAGAAGCGGCGTGCGTGGTGCGGAGCAACGCGAACTGCGCCAACAAGAAAAAGCCGAGCGAGTATCTGAAGTCGCAGATCCTCATCGACACGATGGTGTTCTCGGAGGAGGGGCTGCGGCATCTGGTGGCCGAAGTGGGCGTCGGGCAGATCGTCTATGGCACCGACGTGCCCTTCAACTGGCCGGTGACGGTGGACCTGGTCCTCGACGCGCCGTTCCTCAGCGACGCCGACAAGGAAGCGATCCTGAGCGGGAACCTGATGAAGCTGCTTCGCATCGGCGGATAGAGCGTGCGCCGTGCCGATCCTCCCGACCCCGCTGGCTAGGACCGTCGGCGGGGTATGCTGGTCAGCGGAACGATGCGGGGTGCTCTGGTCGCGTTCATCGTCCTGCTCGGCGGCGCGCCGATGGCGGCGAACTGGCCGCAATGGCGCGGGCCGTCCGGGCATGGCGTCTCGGCCGAATCCGATCTCCCGACGACATGGAGCCAGAGCGAGAACGTTGCGTGGAGCGCCGCGCTCGCTGGCCTTGGATCGTCGTCGCCGATCGTCTGGCGCGATCAGGTCTTCGTGACGTCGCAGATCGGGCGGCTGCCCCTGACGGCGGCTCGCACCCGATGCTGGCGCGTGATGATGCCACGCTGGTCGCGCGCGAGAGACCGATTGGCGGCCGCCGCGCGGAGCCATCCGACCCCTCCGCCCCCATCGTGTTCGTCGTCGAATCCTTCAATCGATCGGACGGCCGCCGCCTCTGGGAGTACCGCTTCGAGGCGCGAGGTCCGTTTCCCGACGCTCCACGAGAAGCACAACCTGGCGACGCCGACACCCGTCACCGACGGCGAGCATGTCTTCGCCTGGTTCGGCACCGGTCAGCTCGTGGCCCTCGACATGCGTGGCGGCGTCGTGTGGTCGAAGCACCTCGGCGAGGAGTACTCGCCGTTCGACATCAACTGGGGACACGGCAGCTCTCCGGTGCTCTACCGAGGCCTTGCTGATCCTGCTCTGCGATCACGAGTCGGCGTCGTACCTGGTCGCGCTCGACGCGCGCACGGGCAAGCAGCGGTGGAAGGCAGACCGCGGCAAGGGGCGTGCCTCGTACAGCACGCCGCTGGTCGTCCCCAGCCGCGAGCGGCGACGAGCTCCTCGTCAACTCGAGCGAGCGCATCGACGGGTACGATCCGGCCACGGGCGCCTTGCTGTGGTTTGCGGACGCCCCGCGTCAGACGCCGATCCCGTCGGCGGTGTTTCACGACGGCCTCATCTACATGACGCGCGGATATCGCAACAGCCCGTACCTCGCGCTGCGCCCGGGCGGACGCGGCGACGTGACGGCAAGTCACGTCGTCTGGCGCGCGCCTGGCGGCGGATCGTACGCCGCGTCATTAGTCGCCTACGAAGGGCTGCTGTATCTGACCAACGATGTCGGCGTGTTGACGTGCGCCGACATGAAAACAGGCGAGCGCGTCTGGCAGACGCGACTCGACGGCGTGTTCTTCGCCTCCCCGGTCGCGGCCGATGGCAAGGTGTATTTCCTCAGCCAGACAGGCGAGACAATCGTGGTCAAGGCCGGACGAACCCCCGAGATCCTGGCCCGCAACGATCTCGGAGTGCGCCTCGTCGCCTCGCCGGCGATCTCGAACGGTCGCATCTTCCTGCGCAGCGACGATCGCCTGTTCGCTCTGGGCAAGTGAGGTGAGGTTCGGATGGTTGTGGTGAGCCAGCGCGAGCAAGGCGAGCGCTTAGGCCACTTGCCGGGAAGCAAACATCACGAGAGTCGGCAACTCTAGTCAGCTCTGAGTACCACGTTCGGGTCCAGCCGCGATGCCCGCCACGCGGGCAGCCAGCACGCGCCGGCCGCCACAACCGTAATCGTCATAATCACGGCAGCCAGCGTTGTGGGATCCGTCGGCTGGACGCCGAACAGCACCGACGCAATCAGCCGATTCAGCCCAAGCGCGCCTGCGAGTCCAACGATGACGCCGATGATGGTGAGTTGGAGACCCTGCTTCATCACCAGCGCGACGACGCTTGAACGGGCCGCGCCCAGCGCGATGCGGATGCCGATCTCACGCCGGCGCTCCGTCGCCATATACGAGAGAACACCGTAGGTTCCGACTGCCGCAAGAAGCAGCGCCAGCCCGGCGAACGCGCCCAGCAGCTGCGCCAAGAGCGTCGGTCGACGAATCGATTCCGCGAATACCGATTCCATGTCGCGGAGCCGCACGATGGGAACGGCGGGATCTACTTCCCGCACGAGTTGCTCGAGCGTCCGTGACAAGGCGGCCGGCGGCAGGATCGTCCGCAGCACCACGTTCATCGTCGGCGCAGCCATCGCAAGCTGGTCGAGGGACACATAGAGTTCGGTTCCCGTCTCTTTCTCGACGCCGCCCTGCTTGACATCCTTGGCCACTCCAATCACCGTATGCCAGGAGTTACCGCCAAAACCAATCGCCGCGCTGAAGTTGGGCTGCACACGTTGCCCAATCGGGTTACGCCCTTTCCAGATCCTGTTTGCCAGCGTTTCGTTGACGATGACAACGCTGCCTGGTGACGCCGCATCCGCCGGTTCGAAGCTGCGGCCGGCGACGATCGGCACGCCCATCGTCTCGAAATAGTCGCCCATTACGAATTGGTAGTAGTCGATGATCTCAACCGGGCTGCCGTCAGATGCGATGTGGTTCTCGATACGGGTAGGTATTGCTTCTGGAGATCGATTCGGCGGGAGACCTGACATGACGGCGGCCCCCTGCACGCCTGGTGTAACCCGCAGCTTGTCGAGGAGGAGTTGATACGCCGGAGCGCGCGTGTCGGGGTCGTATGGCTCTGCCAGCGTCATCGAGAACGTCACCAGCCGCGACCGATCGAATCCCGCCTCCACGCTCGTGAGGTTGTAGACCGTGCGGATCAGCAAACCCGCGCCAATGACGAGCATCACCGCCAGCGCGACTTCGGCCACAACGAGCGCGCGGCGGATGTGATGGCGTCCAGCGCCGCTGGCCCCTCGGTCCCCACCCTCCTTGAACGCGGTCACGAGGTTACTGATCCGTCCCTGCGCGACCGGCGCCAGGCCGAAGAGCACGCCCGTTGCCATTGACACACCGAGCGCAAAGAGCAGGACGGACGGGTCGATGGCGATTTCACTCATCCGGGGCACGCTGGTTGGGTACGCGCGGATCAGCGCCTGCACGGCGACACGGGCGAGCCACAGGCCAAGCATGCCGCCGGCAACGCACAGCATCACGCCTTCGGTCATCGTCTGTCGGAGCAGCCGGCTTCGGCTGGCGCCAAGAGCCGCGCGCACCGCAAATTCACGCCGACGTGACTCGGCACGCGCCATCAGCAGGTTCGCGAGATTCGCGCACGCGATCAGCAGCACGAACCCGACAGCGACTTGCAATATCCAGAGCGAACGGCGGGCATCGCCAATAATCGCGTCCTGCAGCGGCTGCATCTGAAGAGTATGGTCTGCCGCGCCCGACGGACGATTCGTAGGGACATGGCCCGACGAGCCGGTACGTTCGCCCCAATTCTCGAGGAATGCGTTCAACTCTGTCTGCGCCGCTTGCGCGGTTACTCCGTCCTTCAGGCGCCCAATGACATTGAGGATGTGGAAGCTGCGGTCCTGATGAATAGCCGCAGGGAGGCCGAGGGGCAACCAGATTGCCGTGCGGTTGTCCATGACATCGATGCCGGATGGCATGATGCCAAGGATTTCATGCGGCCGGCCGTCGATATTCAGAGTCTTGCCAATGAGTGGTTGTCCTCCAAAGGCCGTTTGCCACAACGCGGACGAGAGAATCGCGAGCGGTGGCGCCAGGCCCCCGGCACGATTGGTTTCTTCCTGGCTGAAGAAGCGTCCCTGCGCCGGCTGAACGCCAAGCGTGTCGAGCAGCTGGGCATCGACAGATATCGACCGCACGCGCAGAGGTCGATTGCCTGCCATGAGGTTGACTTCGCCGGTTGTGTAAGCCCCTCCTATGGTTCTGTATGCTCCCATCGTCGCAAACGACTGATTGCTCTCCTGGAACTCCAGGTACTCCTGCACGGAGAGCGGGTTCCCGGTCAATCCGAGCGCCGGAAATTCCGTCGTCAGATACATCAATTGTTCCGGTTTGGGATAGTCGAGCGGACGCAGGATGACGCCGTTGACGATCGAGAAGATAGCTGTATTGGCGCCGATTCCCAGTGCCAGCGTCAGGAGCGCGACCACCGTGAACATGGGAGTGCGCCCGAGCATGCGGAGACCATGCTGCGCGTCGCGGGTCAGATCGTCGAGCCACGGCACGCCTCGTTGGTCGCGAAGGGCATCCATCGCTTGCGAGGTACCTCCGGCCTCGAGTCGCGCGGCGCGCGCGGAATCGGTGGAGTTCAGACCACGACGTCGCGCGTCTTCTGCGGCTAGTTCCAGGTGCAGCCGGAGCTCCTGTTCCAGGTCGCTGTCGCGCCGCCTTGGAAGCAGGGTCCCCCAGAGACGGTGACTCCATTCGCGAAGAATGCGCATGCGATCTCCCGGCCTCGCCTCGCCGGTGCAGCAACGTAGCCATCAGGTCGAGTGTGCACTGCAGCACGTCGGCTTTGGATCGAGCCCGCTTTATTAGACACGCAAATGGAGTATCACTGCGAGCATGAGAACGTCAAATGAAATGACGAATGTCATGCCAGCAGCCCAATCGTGTGGCACAGAGAAGTGGGTCAGCGCGAGGTCGTGAATCCCCAAAGAAGTGCCAGTTGGAACCTCATGGGCGCATTGCTGCGGCAGCTTGACGGCTTGCGACGGGCCGCCTGAGCCATTCGACACGCGCCAGGTCCAGCCTGGCATCGAGCGTCACAGCGCCGATCCGCGGCGAGGCCACGTCAGGAATGCAGACTGAATCGGATATTGATCTGGGTGGTGTCTGGCAGTAAAGATTCGGCATCGGCACCCCGAAGGAGGAATCTATGGCGACGACGCATACAGTCGACCCTGCCCGTCAGGAGGCGTTCATCCACAAGGTGCTCGATCACACGAGCGGAACGATGACGACGCTGCTCGCGGTGATCGGCGACCGGCTGGGACTCTTCAAGAACCTTGCGGAACACGGGTCGGCAACGCCGCGCGAGTTGGCTGCCCGGATGGGTCTTGACGAGCGCTATACGCGTGAGTGGCTCGGCGCCATGGCGAGCGCCGGGTACGTCGAATACGATTCGACCACAAATCGATTCACGCTCCCGTTCGAACATGCCGCGGCGCTCGCGCAGGAGAATGGTCCGTTCTTCTTCGGCGGCATTTATCAGATGTTGCCGGCCTTGACGGGCGTCCTTGACCCGGTAACCGACGCGTTCAGGCATGGCGGCGGCGTCACTCAGATGGCGTATTCCGCCGACATGTGGCACGGCCTCGAGCGGTTCACCGCAGGGTGGTTCGAGAATCTCCTCCTTCAGCAGTGGGTTCCGGCGATGCCCGACGTGCAGGCCCATCTCGAACATGGAGCCGATGTTGCGGACATCGGATGTGGGCGTGGTCGCGCGCTCATCAAGCTGGCGCAGGCGTTTCCGCGTTCGCGCTACATCGGCTACGACGTCTTCGGTCCAACCGTCACAGAGGCAACGGAGAGAGCACGGCGCGGCCGGCGTGGCCGACCGTGTCAGATTCGAAGAACGCGATGTGAGCAGCGGTTTGCCGCATGAGTTCGATGTGATCACAACGTTCGACGTTGTCCATGACTCGGTCGATCCGCTGGGATTGCTGCGTTCGATTCGTCGCGCGCTTCGGCCGCGGGGCGTCTACGTCTGTCTGGACATCAATTGTTCGGACAAGCTCGAGGAGAACATACATACGCTCGGCGCGATGTTTCATGGGTTCAGTGTGCTCTATTGCATGACGACGTCGTTGTCGCGCGGCGGTGCGGGGCTCGGTACGCTCGGCTTCCATGAACCGAAAGTGCGCGAGCTGTGTGCCGACGCGGGTTTCAGCAGCGTTCGGCGTGTGCCGTTGGAGAACCCATTCAACAACCTCTATGAGGTGAAGCCCTGATCGGGCCGTGACGGTACCGCTGGCGTGGAGTACAGGACGAGATTCTGAAATCTGTCGAGTGCGGCGCAAGGCGTTAATGTGACGGAGCAAGCGGGCCGGAGCCCGCTTCGCGTTCGGGTGCTCTCTGCTTGTAATCCGTTGAGCGTGAGAGCGAGAAGCTGGTGAGCCGCATTTTCGCGAGTTGGAACCAGCTTGACCGATGGCTGCGGCAGGTTGAGGGCCTGCGGCGCGGCGGGCCTTTGTTCAGTCGGTCCGAAGCGCGTCTGCCGGCTGAATCGAGGCAGCTCGGTTCGCCGGAATCGCGGCGGACATCATCGTCACGACAAACAGCACCAGGCTGACGGCGACGAGCACGACCGGATCACTCAGATTGCCGATCGACCACTGAGCTACAACCTTGTTGAGCCCCACGCTCAATATGAGACCAGCGAAGAGGCCCGCGACGATGGCCAAGACCGCCGGCTGCACCGCAGCGTTTACGATGCGCCCGCGACCGGCACCGAGCGCCATACGGATGCTGAATTCTTTGAATCGGCACGACACCGAGTACGACACGACACTGTAGAGCCCGACTACTGCGAGCATCAGCGCAAACATCGCGAAGCCGAGCAACAGCAACGTCACGAACCGCTCACGGGCCCAGCCCGCGCTTGCCAGCGCGTCTTCCGCTGTGCGTACCACGTTCACTGGTTGATTTGGATCGACGGTCCGCACCGCCTCCCGAATCGATCGGGTCATCGAAAGTGGATCGTGACTCGTCCGCAGGATCACATTCAGGGAATCGCTCAACATGAGCGTGTACGGCACGTAGATCGACGGCGCCGGCGGCTCATGGAGACCGACATTGGGTGTGTCACCGACCACACCGATTATCTCGAACCAGCCGTCGCTGCCGGGCGCCGCCAGCCTGAAATAGGTGGGTGATTTAATGTACTCGGGCATCCGAACTCGCCGTCCAATCGCGGATTCGTCCGGCCAAAGCTCACGAGCCATCGTTTGGTTGACGACGGCGACGTGGGGCACTCCGGCGCTCTCTGAATCTGACCAAACCCGGCCTCGAATGAGCGGGATTTTCATCGTCGCAAAGTAGTGGGCGCTGATCCGTTGGAGAATCGGTGCCTCGTCTCCTGTCATGTCCCGTCCGGGAACTTCGACCACCGACCGTGCGCCCGACCGGGGTGGTATCCCGCTGTAAGTGGCAAGCGCGATCGATTCGACTTGGGGCACGTCTGCCATTCGATTCCGTAGGCGCGCATAGAACGTGGCGCGGTCGGCCCATTCCGTGTAACTGTTCTCTGGAAGGTTGATCGAAGCGATGATCACATTGTGCGGATCGTAGCCAAGCGATGTCCGGTACAGACCAATGAGCCCCCGGACGGTCGCGCCGGTGCCCGCGAGCAACAGCACCGTCAGCGCAATTTGAGCCGCGAGCAGGAGGTGATGCGCTCGCCGGCTTTCGACGCCGGTCGTCCGGGCAGTCGCCGTCAGGCGTGGGCGCGAAAACAACAAGGCCGGTGACAGTCCACAAATCAGGGCCGACGCCATCGCAAGGCCCGCACTGAAGAGCAAGACCGGTACATTGACGGGCACTGCCATGAGGTTCCCGACCGGAACTGAATCGGGGGGCAAGAGCCTGAGCATAGCCGGCAGGCCCCAGTAGCCCGCCGCAACACCCAGTGCGGCGCCATTGGATGCCAGGAGCAGCGATTCCACGAGGAGCTGCCTCATCAACCGTCCACGACTTGCCCCTATGGCGGCTCGCACGGCGAACTCATGCGCCCGCGAGGTCCCGCGCGCCAACAGCAGGATGGACACGTTCGCGCATGCGAGCAGGAGCAGCAACATAGACGCCGCGAAGATCAACAGGAGGGTCGGCACAAAGCCGGCCGCCCTTTGTGTCTCCACCAGACTTCGGACGAGCGGACGCACTCCCTTCGGAAAGCGTTGCGGGGCCTCCTTGGCGAATTGGTCGAAGAGCGGCTGAAGTCGCTGTTCGGCCATGCGTGGATTGACGCCCCGCTTGAGACGGGCCTGGACGCCCCATGCGAAGTTCGGATCGAACGTCAGATGAATGGGAACGAGAATCTCCGGACCAGTGTAAAAGTATTGACGTGACAGCACGCCAATCACGGTGTAGGGTTCGCGGTTCAAATAGAGCGTCTGCCCCACTGCCTCAGGCCGCCCGCCGAAGTGTCGCTGCCAGAACCGATAGGTGAGCACGACGACCCGCTGGGGCTGCTCGCCCGCCGGCCCGTCCGCCTCGTTGAAGACTCGCCCGAGGAGGGGCGGAACCCCGAGGACGTTCAAAGCGTTTGCTGAAAAATACTGGGTGCGCACCGCTTCTGGGAGGTCCTGGCCGGTCAGCGTCATCTCCCAGGTGTTCGAGACGAAGGCGCCGTCCAAGACGTCGCTGTGTTGAAGGGCGACGAGCTGTCGCGCCGTGACACCCAGACCACGCGGCTTGCCTTTGTCGATCATGTCAAGCCTGACGATCCGATTGATGTCGGCGAATGGGAAGGGATTCAGTAATGCCGCATTGACGATGCTGAACAGCCCTGTAGCGGCGGCAATCCCGACTGCCAGGGAGACGACAGCCGTTGCGGTGGAACCGGGGCTCCGGCGGAAGATACGCAGCGCATATCGGAGATCTGCGGCGAGGATGTCCAGCAAGAAGTTTCCTCGGCGACGAGGGTACACGAAGCAGGAAGTGATCGCACGAGCGACCGCAGCGGGGTTGCGAAGCCGGAAGGGCTTGACGTTGTCGCCACAGAGCTTCGGGCAGATGATGCGAAACCCGATCTAGATCGGGAAGATCGAGGCCCGGATTACGGCGTCTCGGCACAAGGCGACGGTCGCGTCGTTGTTTCCGGCCCACGACAGCGCAATCATCCCGACTTTCCGTTGCGTGGTTGTGCGCTGCGACGCCTGCGACCGCCCACTGACCGGCAGCTGGTCGAAGGGCCGCATGGCCACTACGCGTACTACCACTGCCAGCGCCAGTGCCGAGCGGTGAACGTGAGCAAGGCGACGCTCGAAGGCGCGTTCGTCGACGAGCTGGCGCTTCTACAGCCGACGCCTGGCTACAGCGGTTGGTGAAGGATCGCATCCTTCACGTGTGGGAGCAGCGGCGCGGACGCGAACGAGCGGACGACGGAGCAGGAGCGCCGCGTCAAGACGGTTTTTCAACTACTTGGCGCCGTCCGAGAGCGCTGATGAAAAGATGGTGAGCCAGGAAGGAATCGAACCTTCAACCCGCAGATTAAGAGTCTGCTGCTCTGCCAATTGAGCTACTGGCCCACGTCGGGGAGAGATGCGCACGGAGGACATCAGGCGCGCATCGGCAAAACCTGATTCTACCAGCCGGTTCAGCCGGATCGCAAGCTGCTGAGCCACACTCCGGAACGCGCCATGCACCTGCGGCGCGTATGGACGTCCAGGAACTGCTGATGACCTCAGCGCGCGCCGCGGCGGTCTACGTGTTCATGCTGATCGTGATCCGCGCCCTCGGCAAGCGCACGGTCGGCAACTTCTCGGCCTTCGACCTCCTCGTCGCGCTGATGCTCGGCGAGATGGTCGACGAGATCATCTATGGAGACGTCCGCTTCATTCAGGGCGCCGTCGCGATCGTCGTCATCGGAGCGCTGGCGTACACCGACGCGTGGCTCTCGTACGCCGGAATGGACACCCTGCTCGAAGGCAAGCCGACCGTGGTGATCCGCGACGGCGAGTACGACCGGAAAGGCATGCGCGCGGAGCGCATGAACGAGCACGACGTCCTCGCACACCTGCGCGAGCAGGGCATCCATGACATGCGCGAGGTCCACCTTGCCGTCGTCGAGAACGACGGTTCCATGAGCGTGCTGAAAGAGCCGTGGGCCGAAGCAGCACAGAAGGCAGACGTCCTCGAGGAAGCCGAAAAGGCACGGGCGCGCGCCATCGGTGCGCAGGACACTCCGCCGCCCGAGAAGCGCACCGATTCGAGCTTCGCGCTCGCGCGGGCCTCCTGATGGACCCGCTGCGCATCGCCGTCCGCACGGCGTTCGTCTTCATCACGCTCCTGGCGCTGGTCCGCTCCAGCGGCAAACGCACCGTGAAGCAGGGAACCCCATTCGATTTCACCGTCGCCTTGATTCTCGGCGACATGGCCGACGACGCGGCATTTGCCGAAGTGGCGCTGAGCCAGTTCGTGGTCGCCGCCGGAACGCTGCTCGTCGCGCATCTGCTGATGGACATCGCGCGGTTTCGCTTCGGGTGCGCTCGGTGAGCGAGCTCTTCCGGGTGCTGCTCGTCACGGCTGTCGCGCTCGCCGGCGCCGCCGCAGCGGTTATGCAAGGCGATACGAAAACGGTCGTGCCTCCACCGGAGTCGGTGGTCGAGCAGTTCGCCCGGCACATCGCAGCACGACGGTACGATCGCGCCCTGCAGCACGTTGACGACCGATCGGGTATTACGCTGACGACCGTACGTCTGGCAGGGGAGGCCTTGCATGAGCGATCCGGCAATATCGACCAGGTCGAGGGTAGAGCAGGCGATATCGCGGGCGATCGCGCCACGGCCGCGGCCGTGCTCACGACAGAACGCGCGGGCCAGATCCGATATGCGTGCGGCCTCGTGCGCCGCCACGGTGTATGGAAGATCTCGGAGTGGGAGGAGATTCGCTAGCGATCGTTTGCCGCGCCGCGCAGGGCCTCGGCAAGAAGGCGGGTCAGCCGCAACTCCTCTTCAACCGCGTCGTTCGCGAGCTTGGCTTGGCGGCCGAGCTCATTCGCCCGCTCGAGATGGCGCGTCAGCTCGTCTTCGAGCTGCGTCATGCCGTTCGCGGCTCGCGTGCTGCCTGATGTATCTCCAGCCATCGAATAGTCCAGCAATCACTTGCGCCCAGTATTGTGATTTCAATATCTGCGCCACCCTGGCGGCGCGACGCTCAGCACGTCCGTTCAACGCGATACGACGGCGCCGATCTGGTCCACGCGATCGCGTCCACTGAAGCCGCGGTTTTGTTGTCGACGGAACAATGAGCAGCCCGATGGTGAGTGCGACGCGTTGCATCGCGATTCGAACTGACCGCAAGAGTGGCGCGCCCGGCAGGATTCGAACCTGCGGCCTTTGGCTCCGGAGGCCAACGCTCTATCCAGCTGAGCTACGGGCGCATTTCGTTCGCTCGCTACGCTCGCTCACTCAAGGTCAAAGGTCAAAGGTCAAAGGTTGAAACGCGATCTTCGACCTTACTTTTGACCTTTGCCCTTTGACCTTTGACCTAGCGAGCGAAGCGAGCTTGGCGCGCCCGGCAGGACTCGAACCTGCGACCTACGGATTCGAAGTCCGGCGCTCTATCCAACTGAGCTACGGGCGCGGCCGAACGACCATGATAGCAGAGAGGTTCACTCCGAAACGCAGTGAGCTCACTGTCTGATCCTCTCCTGAACGTGCTGCACGACACGCGTGGGCCGGCTGCGCGAATAATTCCATAATCCCTTACAATGCTGCCGGTTCGAGATTGCTCAACCCGAGGTACGACACAAGCACCCCCAGGAGGGAGCCTTCTATGATCGTGCGCTTACTCGCCGCCGGCCTCGTGTGTGCGCTGGCGGTGCCGGCGGCCGCCCAGACGCCTGCGCAGCCGGCTGCGCAGCAGGATCCGCAGAAGCCGGAGCAACAGAAGCCGGACGAGCCGATCGTCTACGAAGAGCAGGTGGTCGTGTCGGCGTCGAAGGTCGAACAGCAGCTCGTGAACGCGCCGGCCGCGGTCAGCCTGGTGACCTCCGAGACGATTCAGAATTCACCAGCCAACCATATCGGCGATCTGCTCCGTGCCGTCCCGGGCCTCAACGTGTCGCAAACCTCCGCGCGCGACGTGAACATCACCACGCGCGGCGCCACCTCCACGCTCTCCACGTCGCAGCTGGCGCTCGTGGACGGCCGGAGCGTGTACCTCGACTTCTTCGGCATGGTGATGTGGGACCTGATCCCGACGAATCCGAACGACGATCAAGCAGATCGAAGTGATCCGCGGCCCGGCGTCGGCCATCTGGGGCGCGAACGCGATGAGCGGCGTGGTGAACGTCATCACGAAAACCCCGCGGGAGATGGCGGCCGAGGGGGGCACGTCGCTGACGATTGGCGCCGGTACCTTCGAACGCAAGGTCACGGGCCGCGATCAGGGCACTGGCTCGCTCTTCTATGTCAACGGTGCACACGCGCAGGCGGTCGACGATCGCTGGGCCTACAAGATCTCGGCCGGCTACCTCTCGCAGGATGCGCTGCCGCGGCCGACCGGGACGATCCCGAACCGATTCAACACGCCCTATCCGTCGTTCGCCAACGAAGGCACGTCGCAGCCCAAGTTCGACGCCCGCGTCGACTACGACCTCGAGGATGGCGCGCGGCTGGTCTTCAGCGGCGGCGTCGCCGGCACGGAGGGAATCATCCACTCCGGCATCGGGCCCTTCGACATCAACAGCGACTCGCGGATGCTGTACTTCACCACGCGCTATCAGAAAGCCGGCCGGCGCGTTGCCTTCTTCACCAACCTCTTGAACGGCGACGCGGCAAACCTGCTGGCCGTGGGCGCCAACGGTTTGCCGCTTCCGCTCGTCTTCGACACCAAGACCTTCGACATCGAAGCGAGCGACGTGCGCACGGTGGGCACGCGCCACGTGTTCAGCTTCGGCGGCAACTTCCGCCGCAACATGTTCGACATCTCGCTCGCGCCCAACGGCGACGATCGCAACGAAGGCGGCGGGTATCTTCAGGACGAAATCTTCCTGAGCGACCATTTCCGATGGGTCATCGGCGCGCGCGTCGACAAGTTCAGCTCCATCGACGACGCGGTGTTCTCGCCGCGGACGACGTTCATGGTGAAGCCGGGGCCGCAGCACACGTTCCGCGTGTCGTACAACCGGGCGTTCCGCGCGCCCTCGTTCATCAACAATCACATCGAGACCGCGATCATCAACCAGTTGAACCTCGGGGCGATCAACCCGGCCCTCGCCGGCCAGCTGTTCAACTTCCCGGTGCGGGCGATCGGCAATCCCGACCTGGTTCAGGAGACGCTGACCGCCTACGAACTGGGCTACACGGGCGTGGTCAACAACCGCGCCACGGTCACCGCCGCCGTCTACTGGAACGAGACCGAAGACTCGATCAACTTCGCGCAGTCCGCGCGCTACACCGCGGCCAACCCGCCTCCGCGCTGGCCGCTGCCGCCACTCGTGCTCGAAGCGATAGCGCTTGCGGGCTCGCCGCTGCCTTCAGAGTTCACCTACGTCAACCTGGGCACGTACGCCGACAGAGGCGTCGAGCTCGGAATCGACGCCGCCGTGAATCGTTACCTGAACGTGTTCGGCAACTATTCGTACCAGTGGGACCCGGATCCCAAGTCGGCGAACTTCAACCTCGCCGAGCTGAACCTGCCGCCGAACAACCGCTTCAACGCCGGGCTCAATTTCAGCTACAACCGGTTTCTCGGAAACCTGGCGGTCAGCTATACGGACGAGGCGTTCTGGCAGGACGTGCTCGACTCGCGGTTCCATGGAACGACCGACGCCTACACACTGATCAACGCCGGCTTCGGCGTTCGCTGGGCGCGTGACAAAGTCGTGACGAGCCTCAAGGTGAACAACCTGGCGAACGAAGAAGTGCTTCAACACATCTTCGGAGATGTCCTGCGGCGGCAGGTCGTCGGCGAGGTGCGCCTCACGTTCTGACGGCAGTCGATCGGATCGGGGTGCCGTTCTTGCTTGCGGGATCGCGGGAGGACATAGGAATGGCACAGCAAGGCGACCGCGACGACCTGGACCGCGACCTTCCGCTCGGCGACGAGAACGCGCGGGGCACAGGTGACGAGGAGTTCGAGGACGCTGAAGAGGGCGACGAAGCCGATCTCGAGGACGAAGACGAAGTCGACGAGACTGCGTGAGGAATCGGTCGTAGTCTACCGCTCTGCGTATTTCATCACCGCCCTGAGATCGGCGCCTTTGGCCTTTCTCAGGGCCGCCCACAGATCGCCCACGGCCGTCATTCGGTCCGCGAAGTTGCGGATGGTGAAGTCCTTCGGTGACACGCCCTCATCGATCTCATCCCATGTGACCGGCGTCGACACCCCTGCGAACTCGTTCGCCCGCGCGCTGTAGGCCGACGCGAGCGTCTTGCCACGGATGTTCTGCAGGTAGTCCACGTAAATGCGGGCGCCGCGCGCCTTGACGCCGCGTTCCACCGTGGCCACCTTCGGATGCTTCCGCGCCACCATCGTCGCGACAATCTGGGCGAAGAGCAGGCCCGCTTCGTACGGCGTGCCGGGCGGCATCGGCACGTACACGTGGAGGCCGCCCGCTCCAGAGGTCTTTGCGAACGCAGGCACCTTGAGGGCGTCGAGCTCATCTCGGACCCAGCGCGCGACGTCGAGGACGCGGCGGAACGGCGCGCCCTCCGGCGGATCGAGATCGAGCGCCACGTGGTCCACGACGCCGAGATGCTGCACCCGCGAGAACCATGGGTCCTGCGAGATCGCCGCGAGCTGGGTCGTATAGAGCAGCGTCTTGAGCGATCCGCCGATGAGATGGGCGCGCTTCTCGGAGTCGCTGTCAATGTCTCTGACGATGATCCCGGGCGGCAGCTTGTCTGGCGCGCGGTGCTGATAGAACGGCTTCGCGTCGACGCCGTTCGGATAGCGCTTCATCACGAGCGGGCGATCGGCGATCGCCGGCAGGATATAAGACGAGACACGCGCGTAGTGGCGGAAGAGGTCGCCTTTCGTCAGCTTCAACTTCGGCCAGAAGATCTTCCGGAGGTTCGACACCTCGAGCCTGTCGCCGTCGGAGAGCAGCAGCACCCCGTCACCGCCCGCGGCTTGTATGGCGTCGAGCTGCTCGACGAGGTCCGCGGTCTTCGCGGCTTTCGAGGCGGTCGCGCGTTCCGCCGCCTGGCTGCGGTCCTCGACCAGCGCGCGCGACATGACGTCCGGCTCCTTGTGCACGTCTCGCGGCTGGACGTCATCGCGCAGGCCGAGATAGGTCGGGTGGCGCAGCTTCCTGTCCGCCGTCCACTCCGTGAATTTCACTTCCGCCACGAGCTGCGGCTTCACCCAGTGGGGCTTCTCGTTGGTGCGCGGCTCGGTGGCGAACGGGCAGGTCTTGCTCGGGATCGCGTGCAGCTTTTTCCACACCCGTCCGAGCTCCGCGTCGCTGAATCCGGCGCCTGAGTGGCCCGACGTACTCGAGGCGTCCTGCCTGGTCATAGACGCCGAGCAGCAGCGCGCCAAAGAACGGCCGCGTACCGCGCGGATCGGTCCAGCCGCCGATCACGCAGGTCTGGTGCCGCACGAGCTTCACCTTGCGCCAATCGGGCGTGCGCCGCCCGGAGTGATACGGCGCCGCGAGCCGCTTGGCGACGAGCCCCTCCCAGCCGCTCGACGTGGCGCGCGCGTGCAAGGCGCGTCCGTCGCCGACGACCTGCTCGCTGATGCGAACGCCGTCGGCCTTCCTCCGCGCGAAGAGCTGCTCGAGCCTCGCCCGGCGATCCCGGAGGGGCAGCCCGCGCAGGTCGTCATCGCCGTCGCGGAGGATGTCGAATGCGATGAAGGCGAGGGAAGACGAAGAAGCGTCCGGGTTCTTGAGGTGAATCCTTCCCTGTAGATTCTGAAACCCGATCGGGTTTCCTTTCGGATCGAGCGCGACGATCTCGCCGTCGATCATCACGGGCCGATCGAGCCCGCGCGCCCACTCGCGCAGCGCGGCGGCGATTTCGGGAAACTGCCTCGTTTTCTCGTTGCCGAGCCGCGACCAGAACCGCACCTTGCCGGAATCGAGATCGGCGAGCGCGCGGATGCCGTCGTACTTGGGTTCGTACGCGAGCTCGGGGGAATCGAGCGGCGCGTCGGCGGTGCTCGCCAGCATCGGCCGCACGCCCGCCGGGTCTTCGCGCCACGTGCTCATCCGGCGATCCTACTATGCGGCCTTCCGCTTCTTCCCCCGCGCTGCGGCCCGTTTTGCTCCGGATTTGGCCTGTTTCTTCGTGCCGCCCGCGCCCTGGAGACTTTGGCGCAGGCGCTCCATCAGATCGACGACCTCGGCAGAGCGTGGCTCCTCCTCCACGACGAGGTCGGGTTTCTTGCCTTTGAGCTTCGCCTTGATGATCTTCATCAGGTTCGCGCGGTACTCGTCCGTGTACTGCGAGGGGTCCCACTTGTCGGCGAGGTTCTCCACCAGCATCCGCGCCATCTGCAGCTCCTGCTTGCGGATGTCTTTCGCGGGTGGGAACGTGTAGTCGCCGATGTCGACCAGTTCCTCGGCGTAGCGCATCAGCGTGAGCACCATCGCGTGCTTGACGATTTCGAGCGCGGCGAGATGCTGCGCGTCGCGCAGCACGATCGTCGCGATGCCGACGAGGCCGGTCCCTGATCGCTTCGCGCAGGAGCGCATAGGCTCGCTCGCCGCCCTTGGCGGGCGTGACGAAGTACGACGATCTCGAAAAAGCGATCGTCGATCTCCGCGCCCTTGACGAAGCTCCGGATGTCGACGGTCCGCGACTTCTCGAGCGCGGCCGTCCGGAAGTCCTCCTTCGTCAGGATGACGAAGCGGCCCTTCTCGTACTCGTATCCCTTGACGAGCTCTTCCCACGCCACCGGCTTGCCTTCGCGTGCGCACACGCGCTCGAACTTCACCGGCGACTTGTCCTCGGCGTGAAGCATCCGGAAGCGCGGGCGGGAATCGCGGACGCCCGGATGCAGCTCGACCGGAATATTCACGAGGCCGAACGCGATGGAGCCCTTCCAGATTGCGCGTGCCATACAGCCGGGCGCTGCAAACGCAACGCCCGGCGTCGGGGGTCAGACCCTAACGCGACTGGCGCGATTTGAGCTCGCGCTCGGCTTCGATCCAGTCGTCGGAATTCGCCGCCGTGAGCGCCGCCGCGGTTCAGGTGCCTGAGTACGCGGCCTCGGCAATTTCGGCCTTCGTTGGCTGCAGTCGTTGCGCGTTGCCTGACGACTGCAGTGGTGGGCTCGACGCGGTCACGCGCTCACGCCGGCCCGGATGCCTTCCTGGGGGCGCGGCGTCGTGGGCGTCGCTGGCGGGTACAGCAGCTGTCTTCGGGGTTTGTTTTCTTCTTCGCCATCTTGCAAACTCTCGAACCGACCATTGTACAAAGCTCGACGCGCAATCGCAAAGAAGTTAGACCGTTACGCCGTCTCCTCCTCTTCCTCTCCGACTTCTTCCGTCACGTCGAACTCTGACGCCATCGCCTTCAGCCGGTTGAGCGTCGCTTCCTCTTCCTGCAGGTTCTGTTCGAGCAACTCGACGGCGTCGCTCATGCCGAGCTTGTCCGCCATGTCGATCAGGTTCTCGTACGCCGTGATTTCGTATCGCTCGACCTTCTGCGCCGCGCCGATGTTGTAGAACTCGAGGAGCTCCTCGGTCGGCCGCTCGCGCATGAAGGCTTCTTCTCCTTGATCAGCCCTTCGATGCCGGCGCACGTCTCGGCCTCGGCCTTCTGGCCCATGCTCTTGAAAATCTTCTCGATTCGCTTGATCTGGCCCTGCGTTTCCTTCCGGTGCTGCAGGAAGCCTTTCTTGATCTCGCGGTCGTCGCTCTCGCCGGCCATCTGCTCGAGGCATCGAGCAGCGACTGTCTCGGCCCCGTAGATGTCCTTCAGCTCGTGCTCGAACAGTTCCTCGATCGTGCTGCATCGCCATGGGTCTCCTCCTCGGCTTAAGGCTTAAGGCTTAGGGCTTAAGGCCTTGACGGCTCAAGCTCTGAGCCTTAAGCCGTGCAAACCGACAGCCAGTGTTATCGTGCCTGCAATATGACCGCGCCGGGCCGCTTGAAGCGCACCTCGGCATGCTCCCCTCGCGCCGTAATCTCGATCGGTGCCGGATCGACCGTCACGTCGGGGTCTTCCGTCGTCAGCAGCGTGTGAGCCGCAGCGCCACCGCAGATCGTCGCGGTCCCGGCGCCGGCGAGCCGGATGACGATCCAGACGCGCTCGCCTCCGTCGCGCCGCAGGACCAGGATGGTCTCGGCATCGAGGGCGCGTGCATCGAACGACGCGCGATCCGACGTGCGCATCGGCGCCGACGTGGCGCGCAGTCCGATCACCCGCTGGTAGAGCCGAAGGATCGAGGCGTGCTCGGGCTCGTGGAGCTCGTGCCAGGGCAGCCGGCTCCGCTCGAACGTCTGCAGCGCCTGCGGATCGGGGATCGCCGCGCGCAGCGCCGGGTCGGCAAACGCCGCAAAGGACGCGAACTCCTCACGACGGCCGCTCGTGACGCTCCGCCCGATCTCGTCGCCGTGATCCGTGAAGAACAGGAACGGGGCACGCGTGGCCCACTCCTGTCCCATGAAAAATGCAGCGGCGTTTCGGGAACGACGAGCAGCAGGGTGCTGACGGCGCGGAAGGTTGGCGCATCCACGTGGTGATTCAGCCGCGTGCCGTCCGCGCCGGTTGCCGATCTGATCGTGATTCTGGACGCAGACGACGAACTGGCGAGGGTCGATGTCCGCGCAGCCGGTGCCGCGCAGCCGGCCGAGATGCACGGAGGGCTGGCCCGTGAAGAACCAGCCTTGCCGGATCGTCTGGCGCGATGTCGTCGGCGGATCCACTGTAGTCCCTGTAATACCCTTCGCGGTCTCCCGCGACGTGCACGCGGACCTCGTGATGGAAATCGTCGGCCCACACCGCATCGAGCCCGAAGCCCCCGCTCGAGCGGCGCGCGCATCAGCGTTGCGAGGTTGCGATAGTCCTCGGCGATCACGAACACCGGACGGGTCGTCGACGCGCGGACGGTCGTCGTGAGCTCTGCGAGGAAATGCCGCGGGCTGTCGTCCTGAATCGCGTGCGTGGCATCGAGGCGAAGGCCGTCGATGTGGTACTCGTGAATCCAGTGGAGGGCGTTCTGATGAAGAACGCTCGCACGTCGCCGCTGTGCGGGCCGTCCAGATTGACGCCTTGTCCCCACGGGCTCGTGTGACGGTCGGTGAAGTAGTACGGGCTGAAGACGTTCGCGTACGCGCCGTCGGGCCCCAGATGGTTGTACACGACGTCGAGGATCGACCGCGAGGCCGTGCTGATGCGCGGCATCGACGAGCGCCTGCAGATCGTCGGGCGTCCGTAGCAGCGCGCCGGCGCGAACAGCGCGACGCCGTCGTATCCCCAGTTGCGCGCGCCCGGAAAGTCGCCGACCGGCATCAGCTCGATCGCGCGTGATCGCCGAGCTCCTCGAGGTCCGGCAGTCGCTCGATGACGCCGCGGAACGTGCCCTGCGGCGAGAAGGTGCCGACGTGCAGCTCGTAGATGACGAGGTCCTCGCGCCGCGGCGGCTGCCAGTCGCGATCGGACCAGCGGAAAGCCTGCGAGGTCGATCACCTGCGAGGGTCCATGCACTCCCTCGGGCTGAAAGCGCGACGCAGGATCCGGAAACAGTTGACGGTCGTCTTTTCCCAGGCGATATCGGTAGCAATCGCCGGCGCGGTACATCGTCGAACGTCCCGCACCAGTACCCGCCGCTGTCGCGCGCGAGCGATCGGACCTCGCGCGTTCCCGTCCCGCTCGAGCGCGAGCTCGACCGACGCGTGCTCGGGCGCCCAGACGCGGACGTGTCGTCGCCGAATCCTGAAGAATGACGCCAGGGACCGGTCGCCATTCAGGCATGCAGCGGCGAACGCAATCGCAGCAGCCCGGTGAGCGGGATGTGCACCCAATCGGGGCGGCTGTTCAGCTCGTAGGCCAATTCGTATACCGCCTTGTCGAGGGTGAAGGTCTGCAGGAGCAGCTCCAGATCCTCGTGCCGTGACGGAATGAATGGCGCGCGTCCCACCGCCGCCAGGTAGGCGCGCAGGAAGACCGCGCTGACCCACGTTTCCCAGAACTCGGCCCACGGCGCAAGCCGCTCGTAGTCCTCGGGACGATGCTGTGTCGCGGCGCCAAGCGCCGTGAACGACGCGTAGCTGAAGGACCGCAGCATGCCCGCGACGTCGCGGAGCGGAGACGATTTCGCGCGGCGCTCGGCGAGCGGACGCGCGGGCTCGCCCTCGAAGTCGATGATCACGACGTCGCCCTCGGTGATGAGCACCTGTCCGAGGTGGTAGTCGCCGTGAATCCGGATCCGGAACGGTGCGTCGCGCAGGTCGCGCAGCTCGTCGAATTGGTGCAGGATCTCCTGCCGGCGATTGAGCACGGCTCGCGCGAGCGCGCGCTTGCGGTCGTCGAGCCGGTCGAGCCCGCGTTCGAGCAGGTCGAGCTGTTCGCGTGCGTGTCTCTGCATCGAGACGGCCATGCTCGCGGCGTCGGCCGATGTGAGCGGCTCGGCTGCGAAGGCGCGGTCCCCGGGGTCGGCGGAGCCGAGCTCGAGGTGCAGTTCGCCCGTGCGGCGGCCAAGAACGTCCGCGGTACTGCACATAGGTTCCGATCGCGTCGCGCACCTCCTGCGGGATCTCCGCGAACGGTGAACGAAGCAGCTCCTGTCGCCGGGTTGCCGCGATCGTCGGCAGCGGCCGTCCCGCGCGCCGCTCGAAGTATCGTCCGAGCTCGTCGATGGTGACCTGCCATCCGTTGCCCTGGTTGTGAACGAACTCCTGGAGCACGGCGACGCCCGTCGGCTCTTCACCCCGGCGTGCGTACTCGATGGCCCCGAGGAGCGGCGGCACGCGCGTGAAGTGACGGCGCATGAGATACCGCCCCATTTCTATTTCCGGGTTCGGACCCGCCTCGAGGCGTCTGAACACTTTCATGATCAGCCGCCGGCCGAAGAGGATCGACGTGTTGCTCTGGTCGGATGCCGACCGCGCGATCGGCGTGAGCGCGTCCCAGGCGGCCTGTTCAGCCGTGAGGCCGTCCTTCGTGCCTTCGACGCGGCCCTGCCGCATCGTCAGCGCGCGGCGCTCGTGCATGGCCGTCAGCAGGGCGAGGCATGTTCCATCATCGAAGAGGCCGTCGTACAGCAGCCCCTTGCGGGCGCCGGTAATTCTGGCCAGCACGGCGCCGTGGGAATCCCGATCGATTCGTTCGGCGTCGGCGCCGCTCGACATGGCGAGCGGCAGCAAGTACCGATCGCGTGAGCCGTCGCGGTACTCTGCCTCGATGACGGTGAGGAAGCTCGGGTGCGCTCCCTTCCGCAGCGAGACCCAGTCCACGAACCTGGCTCCGCTCAACTGTTTCGCCTTGCCGCCGAACCAGCGCTGGCGCTGGAGGAACGGCACGAGCGCATGGCGCTCGATGATGAGCCGCATGCTGCCGTCGAGGACGGAGTCCCACACCACGCCGGCGAAGAGCGCCGGCACCGCCGCCGCTTCCTCGGGAAGCGGCGCCGTACGCGCGGTGAGCGGGGTATGCACCTCCTGGAGCTGGAACCAGTAGAACCCGTACGGCGACAGGGTCAGAAAATACGGGAGGTCCCCGATGCGCGGGAACTGGGTCTGCCCGAGCATCTCGACCGGCGTCAGCCCGGCAAACTGCGGCAGGTTGATCTCCACGGGCTGGACCGTGCGGGACAGATTCGCGACGCACAGCACGATGTCCTTCTCGTAGCGGCGCACGTAGGTCAGCACCTTGCGGTTGCTCGTCGAGATGAACTCGATCGAGCCGCGTCCAAACACCGGATGCTGCTTGCGAAGCGCGATCATCCGCTTCATCCAGTGCAGCAGCGAAAAGGGCGACCGCTCCTGCGCCTCGACGTTGATGGCATCGTAGCCATACACCGGGTCCATGATCGCGGGGAGAAACAGGCGCCCCGGATCGGCGCGTGAGAACCCGCCGTTGCGGTCGCTGCTCCATTGCATCGGCGTACGGACGCCGTTGCGATCGCCGAGGTACACGTTGTCGCCCATGCCGATCTCGTCGCCGTAGTAGATCACCGGCGTGCCCGGCATCGAGAAGAGCAGGCTGGTCATCAGCTCGATGCGCGGCCGGCTGTTCTCCATGAGCGGCGCGAGCCGCCGCCGGATGCCGAGGTTCAGGCGCATCTGCGGCTCGGCGGCGTACTGCGCGTACATGTAGTCGCGCTCTTCGTCGGTGACCATTTCGAGCGTCAGCTCGTCGTGGTTCCGCAGGAAGATCGCCCACTGGCACGGCTCGGGGATCTCCGGCGTCTGGTTCATGATTTCGACGATCGGGTGCCGCTCCTCCTGGCGCAGGCCCATGAACATGCGCGGCATCAGCGGGAAGTGGAATGCCATGTGGCACTCGTCGCCGTCGCCGAAGTACGGGCGCACGTCCGACGGCCACTGGTTCGCTTCGGCGAGGAGCACACGTCCGGGGTGATGGATGTCGAGCTCGCGGCGAATCGCCTTGAGCACGTCGTGCGTCTCGGGCAGGTTTTCGTTGATCGTGCCCTCGCGCTCGATCAGATACGGGATCGCGTCGAGGCGCAGGGCATCGACGCCCATGTCGAGCCAGAAGCGCATCACGCTCACGACCTGGTGGAGCACCTCCGGGTTGTCCCAGTTCAGATCCGGCTGATGCGAGAAGAAGCGGTGCCAGTAGTACTGGCCGGCCACCGGGTCGTAGGTCCAGTTCGACTTCTCGGTGTCGATGAAGATGATGCGCGTCTCCGCGTACTTCGCGTCGGTATCGCTCCACACGTAGAACTCGCGCTCGGGCGAGCCCTTCGGCGCGTGGCGCGCGCGCTGGAACCACGGATGCTGGTCCGACGTGTGGTTGACCACGACCTCGGTCAGGACCCGGATGCCCAGCCGATGCGCTTCCTCGACGAACCGCTTGAAGTCGTCGATGGTGCCGTACATCGGGTTCACCGACCGGTAGTCCGAGATGTCGTAGCCATCGTCGCGCAGCGGAGACGGATAGAACGGCAGCAGCCAGAGGCAGTTGATGCCGAGATCCCGCAGGTACGGCAGCTTCATCGTCAGCCCCGGGAAGTCCCCGATGCCGTCGTTGGTGCTGTCGAAAAACGAGCGCACGTGCGCTTCGTAGATGATCGCGTCCTTGTACCAATGCGGGTCGTTCATGATGGTCGTACGACGAAGATGTGGGCCATCCTGTAGTTGGGCCCGAGACGCACGAAGTTCCACTCGCCGGGCCACGTGTACTGCGCGCCGTCGAGCAGGTCCTCGACCACATACGGGTCTCGCGGGCCGAGGCCGACTTCCCACGTCGGGAACTGCACCCAGCCGGCCTGCTCCCAGTGCGGATCGGTGCTCGCGACGACGTAGACGCGGTCAGCGGCGGCCGTCTTGCCGTAGCAGAGCAGCTGCGGCGTGTCGGTGTTGTAAAACGCCAGCGTCGCGTTCTGCTGAAGCGCCGGATGCGCGCGGCGGATGTCGTTCACGCGCGCGATCAGCTCTTTCAGGTTGCCCGGAGCGTCGTAGTCGCGCGGCTTGATCTGGTACTTCTCCGAGTCGAGGTATTCCTCTGATCCCGGCCTCACCGGCAGGTTCTCGCAGAGCTCGAAGCCGCTGTACATGCCGTAGCTTGCCGCCAGCGTGGCAGCGAGAATCAGGCGGATCTCGAACGCCGGGCGCCCGCCGCTCACGAGGTATTCGTTCAGGATGTCGGGCGTGTTCACGAAGAGGTTGGGGCGCATGTACTCCTGGAGCTCCGTGCGCGTGAGCTCGGTGAGATACTCCCGCAGCTCGTGCGCGTGGTTGCGCCAGGTGAAGTAGGTGTAGGACTGCGAGAACCCGGTCTTCGCCAGATAGCGCATCACCTTGGGGCGCGTGAACGCCTCGGACAGGAACACCGCATCGGGGTGCGTCTTCTGGATCGTCGCGATGCACCACTCCCAGAAGCGGAAGGACTTCGTGTGCGGGTTATCGACGCGGAACAGCGTGACGCCGTGATCGATCCAGAACAGGAAGACGTCGAGCAGCGCGGCCCACAGCGCTTCCCAGTTCTCCGTGTCGAAGTCGATCGGGTAGATGTCCTGGTACTTCTTGGGCGGGTTCTCCGCGTATTTGATCGTCCCATCGGGGCGATGCTTGAACCACTCGGGGTGCTCGCGGACCCACGGATGATCCGGCGACGCCTGAAAGGCGATGTCCAGGGCCACCTGCAGACGAAGCCGGTTGGCCACGCGCACGAATCGATCGAAGTCGTCGATCGTGCCAAGGCCGGGGTCGATCGCGGTGTGTCCGCCTTCCTCGGATCCGATGGCCCAGGGACTGCCTGGATCGGTGGCCGCCGCGACCAGCGAATTGTTGCGCCCCTTCCGGTTGGTACGGCCGATTGGATGCACGGGCGGAAGATAGAGCACGTCGAACCCCATCTCCGCGATCTCGGGAAGCCGTGCTTCAGCCTCGCGCAGCGTAGCGCCGCGGGACGGATCCGGCGAGCACGAGCGAGGGAACATCTCGTACCACGACCCGTACCGGGCGACGACGGGATCGACCACCACGCGAAGGGTGCGTTGGTAGGTTGCGGACCGCGATCGGTCGGGGCGCCCATCCATGAGAGCGCGCAGCTCGGGGTCGTTCGCGGCCGCGATGCGCGCTCGCTGCGCAAGATCGCCGCGCAGCTTGTCCGCGATTTCGAGGAGGCGCAGGTTGTCGTCAGCGTCGCCGCCCCCGCCCGCGGCCCGCTCGACGATCTCGGACCCTTCGAGCAATTCGCTCGCAACGTCCTGACCGGCTTCTGCCTTCGCGATGAGACTCTTGAGCCAGCTTCCGAACCGATCGACCCAGCCTTCGACGGTGTACTCCCACTGGCCAAGCCGGTCGACGCTGAACCGTCCGCTCCATGCGTCGTTACCGACCGCGAGCAGCGGTGCTTCCGACCATGCCTCGCCGTCGTAGCGGTACTTCACGACTCCCGCCAGGAGATCGTGGCCGTCCGCAAACATGTCGGCCGTTACGCGGACGGTCTCACCGACCGTCCTCCTGATGGGAAAGCGGCCTCCATCGATCTCCGGATCCACGCGATCGACGACAACGCGCACGCGGCCGTCGAGCGGAATCTGGGCCGCCGGCCGATCGATCGCTTCCGCGGTGCGCGTGCGTTCCATCAAAGCACCACTCGAGGGATGTCCATCGCCCCCTCGCCCCGGCAGTTCCAGCTCAGGTTGTTCGAGTCGTAGCGTCCGTGTACACGGTGACCACACAACTGACTGGGACGGACGCAGGCGAACGGCGCGGTCGCATCGGGCGAGTCGAAGAGACGGACTTCGACGCGCGTGGCATGAGCCGAGAAGATCGCGAAGTTGACGCCGAGCCCGGTCCAGGTCGCCCCGAGGGGGCACGGTTGACCCGGCCAGACGCGCATATTACTGCCATCCCGATCACGTTCTGTGCCAGAGCTGCTCAGACCCACCCGCTCAGCTTTCGCCTCGGGCATGCGCGTTGAACACCTGATGCCCATGGCCATCAAAGGACCTGAAACCGCGCACGAGCCGATCCCGGGTGAGCACGACCACACATCCGAGCCGCCCACGCAACCCGGCATCGTCGGCACCACAGGCTACGGCGTGGATGTGCCCGAGGCATCGGTGGACCCCACGCTGGATGAAGAGACGCGAAGGCAGATCAGGTGGGCGGGAGGCGGGCGTGTGAGAACGAAGAGCGAACGGAGGAGATCCCACGACGAATGATCGATTGAAGGCGCGAGACCCAGACGCTATGATGCCCGCGATGCGAGACGCGCAGGTTGAAACGGTGTGGCGGACCGCCTCCGAGCATTGCGAGCTCGTGTGGAATCAGTTCAGCGGCGTCACGGTGCGCCTCTGGGTGCGCAACCGCCTGATCCTCGAAGAAGCGCTATCCGACATGGACACCGCATTCCGTCGCGCGTGGGAGCTGCGCATCGAGTGGCCGCAGCTTGTCGACTAAGACTCGCGATCTGCGGGTGTGATGTAGATCGTCAATAGTTCGGTGCCTCGCAGGACCTGAAGCGGCACCAGCACGCCTGTGCGCTCTCCCACCAGCAGCCGATGAAGATCGTCGGTGCGTTCGATCGCATGCCCGTCGAACGTCACGACGAAATCGCCGTCGCGGATGCCGGCTCGTGATGCCGGACCGTTCTCCATGACCTCGGTGACGAGCACGCCGCTGTCCGCCGACAGCGCGTGATGCCGCACGAGCACGCGCGGCAGCGGGACGTCCTGGCCGCCGATCCCGAGATAGGCGCGCCGGATGCGGCCCTCACGAAGCAACTGCGGCACCACGGTGCGCGCCGTCTCGGCGCCCACGGCGAAGCTGATGCCCTGCGCGGGCACGATCACCGCTGTGTTGATCCCCACGACCTCGCCGCGCGTGTTGACCAGGGGTCCGCCCGAGTTGCCGGGGTTCAACGCGGCGTCCGTTTGCACGAGGCCCGACATGAGACGCCCCGTCCTCGCGCGGAGCGAGCGGCCCGTTGCGCTCACGACGCCGGCCGTCACCGTATGCTGGAATCCGAACGGATTGCCGATGGCGACGACGATCTGTCCGACGCGCAGACGACGCGAGTCGCCGAGCGTCAGCGAGTGAAGGTCGGTCGCTGATATCTTCAGCACAGCCAGATCGGTGTCCTCGTCCGCGCCAATCAGCGACGCGGCGCAGGCCCGACCGTCGGGCAGCGTGGCCGAGATCGCCTGGGCGCGACTCACAACGTGCGCGTTGGTGAGCACGAGACCATCGGGTGTGAACACGAAGCCCGACCCGGCACCTTCGCTGCGCGGCTTCGGCGCGGGTCCACGCCGCTGGCGCGAGCCCCACGTCGATTCAATCCTGACGACCGCAGGCGCGACGAGGTCGACGGCCCCGGTTACAGCCTGCGAGTAAGCGTCGAGCAGTTCGGCGTCTGCGATAGCGCTCATAGTGTGATCAACCCCTGTCGCGCAGCGTGTCGTACGGCTTCGGCCCGTGAGGACACGCCGAGCTTTCCGTAGATCGACGTGACGTGGAACTTCACCGTGTGCTCGCTGATGCCGAGGCGTTCGGCGATCGCACGGTTGGAGAGCCCGAGCGCGAGCCACTCGAGCACATCACGCTCCCGAGTCGTCAGTGGTTCGAACACCACCAGGGCATCAGGCGCGGCCTCGCCGAGCTGCGCCTCCTCGGGTGTATCGCCCTCGCCCGTGACCCGAACGCCTGCGGCCTCGAGGATCGCGCGCAGCTCCGCCCGGACGGCGGCGCTCGACGCCACGATGGCCACGGCAAGCGGATCGGTTATGCGGATGGCCGCGCTCCCAGTGTGACGTCGATGCGCTGCAGGGCGCCGCCGCGGACGGCCGACAGCGACGCCGCCACGCCTGCCTCGGCGGCGGCGAGCTTGTCCTGGAGGTCGTCGGCGTGCGCAAGGCGCGCGTCGTTGAACGCCACGATCACATCTCCCACGAGCAACCCGGCTCGATCCGCCGCCCCCTCGGGCGCAATGCCCGACACGAGGAGCCCGCCTTCCACGCCCTCCGGTCCGGGCTTTGGAAACCTGACGGGCTGGACGCTGACGCCAAGGTAGGCGCGTTTCAGCGGCCGGTTCGAGGCCAGCGCCGTCGCGATCTCCACGAGCTGTCCGATCGGAATACCCACCGGGAGGCCACGCAGGAGCGCCGAGGTCGTCATAGCTATGACGCGTCCGGCGGTGTCGACGATGGCGCCGCCCGATGTGCCGGGCCTGGCGGCCGCGTCGGTGCGCATGACCTGGGTCAGCGTGACGCCGCGACCGGTGCGAAGGGGACCACCGATGGCGTTGATCACGCCGGCACCCGCGGATACCCCGCCGCTTCCGGTACGGGATACCGATACGACCATCTGGCCCACGCGTGGCACCTCACCGCGCGGGAGCTCGGCGCCGCCGAGGCCGGCCACGCGCAGGACGGCGATGTCGGACGCAGGGTCGCGTCCCGCGATCGTGGCAGGCAGCCGCCGCTCGTCAGCGCGGACCGTGAGTCCATCCTCGCGCTCGAGCACATGGTCGGCGGTGACGACGAGGTCGGCATCGAGGATGATGCCGCTGCCGGCACGATGGCGGCGGCCGTCAACTGACACAACAAAGGCCGAGGCCTGCGAAACGAGATCCGCGAGCTCGGTCGATAGGGCTGAAAGGCTTGATGCAGTCATGCGTCATTAGTAGCGCGGCGGCGGGGCGCAGCGGATCACCCGAACGGGTGGGCGGTGGAGTAGACTTCACCCGATGAAGAGCTCGCGCCGCTGGTTCCTGCGCGCGGCGGCCGCGGTGAGCGGTGCCGTGGTCGCGGCGTGCCGCGGGAAGCCGTCCGCTCCCGAGCAGCAGCCGACCCTCCTTGGCGGGCCAATCAGTCCCTACGGAGAGCGCTCACCGTTCGAAAAAGCGACCCGGCTCCTCTCGACGAGAACCTACATGGAAGAGGCGTCGAGCAAGACGCCGCTCGGCGAGATCCACGGCATGATCACGCCATCGTCGCTCCACTTCGAGCGCCACCATGGCGGTGTGCCGAAAATCGATCCGGCCCAGCACGAGCTCGTGATCCACGGCCTGGTCGAGCGCCCGCTTGCCTTTCGTGTGGACGAGCTGAAGCGACTGCCGTCGGTATCGCGGATCTATTTTCTCGAGTGCTCCGGCAACAGCGGAACCGGGTGGCGCCCGGTGCCGCAGGCGTCAGCGCAGGCGGCGCACGGGATGACGAGCTGCAGCAACTGGACGGGCGTGCCTCTCGCGCTGCTCTTCAAAGAAGCCGGCATCAAGCCCGAGGGCAGGTGGTTCGTCGCGGAAGGCGCCGATGCCTGCAAGATGACGCGCAGCGTTCCGATCGAAAAAGCGTCGGAGGATGCGCTCGTGGCGTACGCGCAGAACGGCGAGGCGCTGCGGCCCGAGCAGGGTTATCCGATCCGCCTGCTGCTGCCCGGATGGGAGGGCAACTCGAGCGTGAAGTGGCTGCGGCAAATCAAAGTGGTTGATCGCCCCTACATGACGCGCGAGGAGACGTCGAAGTACACCGACCTCATGCCGGATGGCCGCGCGCGGCAGTTCACGTTCCTGATGGAACCGAAGTCGGTCATCACGCGGCCGTCGGCGGGGCAGCGGCTGCACGGTCCGGGCTTCTACGAGATCTCGGGTCTGGCCTGGTCGGGCAACGGGGCGATCACGCGTGTCGAGGTGTCCACCGATGCCGGCGCGACGTGGACCGACGCGGCGCTGCAGCTCCCCGTGCTCTCCAAAGCGCATACGCGCTTCACGGCGCCCTGGACATGGGACGGCCGCGAGGCGGTGCTGGTCGCGCGCTGCACGGACGAGACCGGGTACGTGCAGCCGTCGCGGGCGGAGCTCGTGGCGGTACGCGGCGTCAACTCCAACTACCACTGCAATGCGACGCAGGGTTGGAGGATCAACACCGACGGGACGATCGTGGACGCCGCGCTGTAATCAAAAATGCAAAATTCAAAATTCAAGATCGCGGCGTTTGCATTTTGCGTTTTGCATCTCGCATTACAGGCTCGATTCTGGGGGCAGACGTACGGACTGGGACGGCCCGTCTCGCATGAGGAGATCCGGAAGTACGACGCGCTGATTCCGCCGAGCGGCGAAGGGCTGCCCGTCGGCAGCGGAACGGCGGAGAAGGGCAAGGCGATCTACGCCGCGCAGTGCGCGCGGTGCCACGGTGCCACCGGCCGCGAGGGTCCGGAGGATGTGCTCGTGGGCGGCATCGGCTCGCTGACCACGCCGAAGCCGGAGAAGACGGTGGGGAGCTATTGGCCGTACGCGACGACGCTGTGGGACTACCTGAATCGTGCGATGCCGTTCGATCGGCCGGGTGTGCTGTCGGCCGATGATGTGTACTCGCTCACCGCGTTCGTGCTGCAGTTGAACGGGATCGTCTCAGCGACCGACGTGCTCGACGCGAACAGCCTGCCGAAGGTGCGCATGCCCAACCGCGAAGGGTTCATTCCGGATCCGCGGCCCGACGCGGGCCGGAAGCGCGGCGCGTCCCGCTGATTCTCGCGCCGCGGCCGGCGGTTCTCCGAGAACATCGACAAGCACGGCGAGAGGCTGACCGCGTTTCTCGCGGCGGCCATGAGGGCGAACGCGGACCGCGCGGAAGGCTGAATCAGTCACGTGTGCGCCAGCGCACACGTGCACACCAAGTGTGCCAGACCCGCGCCCATCCGCACACTTTCGTCGTCTCGTGGCGTGGGCACCTGCGATTCTGACAAGGCCCGCGGGGTTTTGCGGCCGGCCCAGCTGGTTAGCGTATTGCACACCTGCGCGGGTTGTGAAGGTCGCACGCACCGTCGCACCGCTCATCGTGCTGGCGTCGCTCTGGCCCGCAGAGACGCTCGCTCTCGATCCCGCGAAGGCGATCACGCAGTTCACCCATTCCGTCTGGCAGATGGAAGACGGACTGCCGCAGAACTCGGTCCGCGCCATAACGCAGACGAGCGAGGGGTATCTGTGGCTCGCCACGCAGGCGGGCCTCGTCCGATTCGACGGCGTCCGATTCACCGTGTACAACACGGTGAATGCTCCCGCGCTCACGAACACCAATGTCATGGCGCTCCTGGCGGCCCAGGACGGGAGCCTCTGGATCGGCACGTACGGCGGCGGCCTGACGCACCTCAAGAACGGAACTTTCACGACCTACACGACAAAGGATGGCCTGAGCCACGACGTCGTATTTGCGCTCTACGAAGATCGCAACCGGAACCTGTGGATCGGCACGCACGGTGGCGGGCTGAGCCGATGGCAAGACGGCAGGTTCACGACCTTCTCGACGAAAGACGGCCTCTCTCACAACTTCGTGAGAGCGATCTACGAAGACCACAAGGGCGACATGTGGATCGGGACGGACGGCGGCGGGCTGAACAGGTTCAGCGCAGGCAGGTTCACCGTCTTCGGGAAGCAGCATGGCCTTCCGAGCAATATCATCCTGTCGGTAAGCGAGGACCGCCACGGCAACCTCTGGGTCGGGACGTACGACGGCGGTGTGAGCCAGTGGCGGGATGGCAGGTTCACGACCTACTCGGTCAAGGACGGACTTCCAAGCAATGCGGTGTACGCAATCTTCCGGGATCGCGACGGGAATCTCTGGGTGGGCACGCACGGCGGCGGACTGAGTCGATGGGAGGCGGGGCGATTCACGTCGCTCACCACTCAGTACGGCCTCGCCGATGGCGGCGTGAGATCGATCTACGAGGATCACGAAGGGAGCCTCTGGATCGGTACCACCGGCGCCGGCTTGCATCGGCTGAAGGATGGCAAGTTCACGACGTTCACCACCGAGGAGGGGCTCTCGAGCAATCTCGTCTACCCGATTCACGAGGATCGCGCGGGCAACATCTGGATCGGCACGGAAGGCGGCGGCCTGAATCGGCTGAGCGGACGGCAGGTCACTAGCTACAAGACCAAAGACGGGTTGGCCAACGACTACGTGTGGTCGATTCACGAGGCGCGCGATGGAAGCCTGTGGCTCGGAACGGGAGGCGGGCTCAGCCGGTTGAAGGATGGGAGATTCACCAATCTCACCACGCGGGATGGGCTCTCGAACAACATGGTCTGGGCCGTCTACGAGGGCCGCGATGGCAGCCTCTGGATCGGCACGTTTGGTGGTGGATTGAACCGTCTCAAGGATGGCCGCTTCGACGCCTACTCCTCGAAGGACGGATTGCCCGATACGGCGGTCAGAGCCATTCAGGAGGACGCCGCGGGAGCGCTCTGGATCGGGACGAACAGCGGAGGCGTGGCGAAGCTCACGCAGGGCCGCTTCACCACCGTCACGACAGACGACGGCCTCTCGAGCAATGTCGTGCGATCGCTCTACGCCGACGATCAGGGAAGCGTCTGGATCGGCACGCTTGGCGGCGGGCTGAACCGGCTGAAGGACGGCCGGGTAACCGTGTACACCACGCGCAACGGCCTGTTCGACGACGTGATCTGGGTCATTCTCGAGGATCGCCAGGGCAATCTCTGGATGAGCAGCCCGCGCGGGATCTTTCGCGTCAGCAAGAAGGACTTGAGCGATTTCGCCGACGGACGGATTCCATCCATTACGTCCGTCGCGTACAGCAAGGCGGACGGTGTGAAGAGCAGCCAGGGCGTCGGCGGCTCGCAGCCCGTCGGCTGGAAAGGTCGCGACGGGAGACTGTGGTTCTCGACGTTCAAGGGCGTCTCGGTCGTCGACCCGCAGCGCCTGATGACGAACACGGTCCCGCCGCCGGTGATCATCGAGCAGATCGTGGCTGACGGCGAGACGATCGCCGCCGATGCCCGCGTGCCGGCGGGCCGCGAGAAGTTCGAGTTCCACTACACGGGCCTGAGCCTGCTCGCGCCGGAGAAGGTGCGGTTCAGATACATGCTCGAAGGCCTCGACAGAGACTGGATCGACGCCGGCACCCGGCGCATCGCCTACTACACGAACATCCCGCCGGGACAGTACCGATTCCGCGTGCTCGCGTCGAACAACGACGGCGTCTGGAACGAAACGGGCTCGGTGCGGGCCTTCGACCTGGCGCCTCATTTCCACGAGACGTATCTCTTCTACGTCTTGTGCATCGGAGCGGCGCTGATGCTCGGCCGACCCGTCTACCTGCTGCGCGTCAAGCAGCTGAAGGCGCGGCAGGCAGAACTGGAGACGCTCGTCGAGGAGCGCACCGGGCAGCTGACGAACGCGCAGGAGATCGCACATCTCGGCAGCTGGGAGTGGAACGTCGGGGACAACCAGGTGACCTGGTCGCGCGAGCTGTACTGCATTCTTCGGTCTCGAGCCGCGGGACTTCGGCGCGACCTATGAGGCATTCCTGGCCTGCGTGCACCCCGACGATCGCGACCTGGTGCGCGCCAACGTCGAACGGGCGCTTCGCGATCGGGAGTACCCGACCTTCGATCACCGGATTCTCTGGGCCGATGGAACCGTGCGGACGGTCCAGGCGAACGGAGAGGTGATTGTCGACGAGCGCGGAAACCCGATCAGGCTCGTCGGGACAGCGCAGGACGTAACCGATCGGAAGCGGTCGGAGCTCGAGTTGCAGCAGGCCAAGGCGGCCGCCGAGGGCGCCAACCGCGCCAAGAGCGAGTTCCTGGCCAACATGAGCCACGAGATTCGCACGCCGATGAACGGCATCATCGGCATGACCGAACTCGCGCTCGACACCGATCTCACGGCCGAACAGCACGAGTACCTCACGACCGTGAAGACATCGGCCGACTCGCTCCTGACGATCATCAACGACGTCCTCGACTTCTCGAAGATCGAGGCCGGCAAGCTCGCAGTGGATCCCGTCGATTTCGACCTGCGTGACTGCCTGGCCGACACGATGAAGGCGCTTGCGCTCCGGGCCCACGAGAAGGGGCTGGAGCTGGCCGTTCAGGTGCGGCCGGACGTGCCCGATTCGGTCGTCGGCGACGCCGGCCGCCTGCGGCAGATCGTCATCAACCTGGTGGGCAACGCGATCAAGTTCACCGAGCGCGGTGAAGTCGTCGTGGAGGTGTCCGTCGCCGGTGAAGCGGCGGCCGCCGACCTCCACCGAACGGACGTCGAGTTGCTCTTTGCGGTGACGGACACCGGCATCGGCATCTCGGCCGAGAAACAGCGCCGCATCTTCGAGGCGTTCGCGCAGGCCGACAACTCGATCACGCGCCAGTTTGGAGGCACGGGCCTCGGCCTGACGATCTCATCCCGGCTCGTCGACATGATGGGCGGCCGGCTGTCGGTCAAGAGCGAGACGGAACGCGGAAGCACGTTCTCCTTCACGACGAGGCTGGGTCTTCAGAGCGCGCGGTCGAAGAACCGGGCGCTGCCCGTCCCGGCTACGCTCCGGGACGTGCCGGTGCTGATCGTCGACGACAATGCGACCTACCGAGGCATTCTGGAAACGACCCTCGCCGGCTGGGCGATGAAGCCGACCGCTTTTGCAGACGCCCACGACGCGCTGCGCACGTCCGCGCGCGCGACGGCTGCCGGAACGCCGTTTCGCGTCGTCCTGCTCGATGCGGACATGCCGGGCGCGGATGGCTTCACGGCTGCAGGCACTGTCGCCACGCGGGCCGGACTCGCCGGCGCGACGATCATGATGCTGAGCTCCGTCGCCCAGCGCGAGCAGATCGCCCGCTCGCGCGAAGTCGGCAGCCGCTGCCTGACGAAGCCGATCAGGGAATCGGAGTTGTTGCGCGCGCTGACCGCGGTCCTCGAGGATCGCCCGGCGCAGGGAGCCGAAGAGACACGGCGGCAGCGGCTGCTGGACCAGCCGAGCACCAGGCCGCTCCGGCTCTTGCTGGCAGAGGACAACGCGGTGAATCAGAAGCTCGCCATCCGTTTACTCGAAAAACGCGGACACAGCGTCGCCGTGGCCAGCAACGGCCGGGAGGCGCTCGAGGCGATGGAGCGCGCGACCTTCGACGTGGTGCTGATGGATCTGGAGATGCCGGAGATGAGCGGCCTGGAGGCGGCGGCCGCGATTCGCGCTCACGAGCAGCGCAGCCAGACGCATGTGCCGATCATCGCCATGACCGCGCACGCGATGATCGGCGATCGCGAGCGATGCCTGGCGGCCGGCATGGATGCCTACCTCACGAAACCGATCCGGTCCGCCGACCTCTATCTCGCGCTCGAGAGCGTGATCCAGCACGCCGCCGACAGGCTGCAGCCGACCGCCTGAACCGCCTATAGGACATCGCTCTGTTTGCGCGCGTGCGGACGCACGCGTCCCACGATCGGTCAGGCCGTTCCGGGGACGCTGGCCGTAACTCATTGTTGCGTCACCTGTTCTGCTCCAACACCATGTGGCATGCAACCTGCGACCCTCACGTCGATCGCGGGCTGGTCGGAGCGTGCTGACCAGCGCGTCACAAGAGCCCTATATGAGCTTCGTCGCCGACCTGAGATTTGCGTTCCGGTCGTTCACGCGCGCCAAGGGGCTGGCGCTGACCGTCATCGTGACGCTCGCGCTGGGCATCGGCGCCAACGCGGCGATTTTCAGTGTCGTTCGGAGCGTGCTCCTGCGTCCGCTCGTCAATCGGGACGCCGATCGGCTGCTCTATATCCGCCAGGCCGCCCTGGGCATCGGGACCGAGAACCTCACTTTCTCGATGCCAGAGATCAACGACCTCAAATCGCGCATCACCACGATCACCGCGTTCGGCGATTTTTCCACCGTCGACTTCACGCTGATCGGGTTCGGCAGAGAGCCTCGAGTCGTGACGGCGGGTGTCGTCAACGGGTCGTTTTTCGACGTCATGGGTCTTCGCCCTGTGCTCGGCCGCCTGTTGAACGCCGCCGACGATGGCCCTGGCGCGGCGGGCGTAGCGGTTCTGACGCACCATTTCTGGACGGCGGTGCTCGACAGCGATCCAGCAGTGATTGGAAAGACCATCCGTCTCGGTCCAGGCGCTGCGACCGTCGTCGGCGTCCTCGAACCGTCCGTGCCCTATCCGGCCGAGACCCAGATCATCGCGAACATGGTGACGAGCCCGCACCATCTCGGGGCGACGATGGTAACCGACCGCACGCACCGCATGACAGAGCTGTTCGGCCGGCTCGCCCCAGGCGCCACGCTGGACGCGGCACGCGCCGAGCTCGCCAGCGTGCACGCGTCGATGATGCGCGAGCATCCCGACGCGTACTCCGCCGCGGGCTCGAGTTCGGCTGCAGGTCACGACGTTCCCGGATCAGATCGCGTCGCCCGCACGGACGATCCTCCTCCTGCTCCTGGCGGCGGCGGCGGTGGTGTTCGTCATCGCGTGCTCGAATGTCGCCAACCTGATTCTGGGCCGGTCGGTCCGCCGTGAAGGAGAGCTTGCGCTGCGTGCCGCGCTCGGGGCCGGGCACGGGCGCGCTCCGACGCACCCTGCTCGCCGAAAGCCTGCTCCTCTGTGCTGCCGGCGCGGCGCTGGGCCTGATCCTGGCGAGGCCGCTCGTGACCGTGGCCGCCCGCTATGCCGCGCGCTTTTCCGTTCGCGCGCTCGAAGCCACGGTGGACGCCAGCGTGCTCTGGCTCGGGGCGGGGCTGGCCGTGGTGGCGTCAGTGCTGCTCGCCTACGTTCCACGGCTCCCGTCATCCGATCGGCCGGCCGGTTTCGGTCTGGCCGGCGGCAGCGTGCGGATGACGCCGGGCACGAACCGCCGTCTGCGGATCTTTGCGACGACGCAGATCGCGTGTTCGTTCGTGCTGCTGGCGGGTGCCGGCATGCTGGTCGCCACGCTCACGGCATTGCAGACCGCGAACACCGGCTATGACATGCGACAGGTGTTGGCGATCGACGTCCCACCGTCGGCGTCGGGCGTCGGCGGCCCAGCGACACTCCAGTTCTTCCAGGAAGCAACTCGGCGGATCGGCGAACTGCCGGGCGTCCAGGGTGTCGCGGCCGGAATGATCGTGCCCTGGCGCGACCCCAGCGCTGGCTTGAAATTCCAGTTTGCATTCGAGGGGTACCAGCCCGCGGATGGCGAAGAGAATCCGACGTGCCGGTTGCGGCCCATCTCGCCTCAATTCTTCGCCGTGCTCGGCGTCCCCATCCTCGCCGGCCGGGACTTTACGGACGAGGACCGTGACGGCACCGAGCTCGTCGCCCTTGTCAGCCACAGCGTGGCCCAGCGCCTGTTCCCTAACGGCAACGCGCTGAACAGGCATCTGTGGTTCGACAGTCCCAGAAAGCCACTGCCCCGCCGGATCGTCGGCATCGTCGCAGACGTGGACGACGAGAACGTCGTGCAGGAACCCTCCCTTACGGTGTACCTCCCGTTTCGGCAAATGGGCCTGCCCAGCCGCCTCTTTGTCCGTACCGCAGGAGACCCATACGCGCTCGTCCCGTTCGTGACACGCACCATCCGCGAGATCTCCGCCGACCAGGGGGTCGAGCGACCGACGACGCTCGAGGATGTGCGCGCCGAAGTGCTGACGCCAGAGCGGTTGAACGCGTTCGTGTTCTCGGCATTTGGTGGCATCGCGCTGCTCATCGCGGTCGTCGGCGTCGCGGGCGTCATGGCGTTCTCGGTGAGCACGCGAATGCGCGAGTTCGGCATCCGTCTCGCCGTCGGATCCGATCCGCGTCGCCTGCTGGCCCGCGTCCTCGGCGAGGGCGCGGTGATAGCCGTCGCGGGAATCATTGCCGGCGCGCTCGGCGGCCTCGCGCTGACGGAGGTCGCGAGCGGGCTGTTCGGCGCCGTTCGGATGCCGGGCGTGCTGCCGATCGCCGGCGCGGCAACGCTTCTGGTGATCGCGGCGATCCTGGCGTCGCTGCTGCCCGCCGCCCGTGCGTCGCGTGTAGACGTCATGCAGGCGCTGCGATCGGAGTAGTGGCGCTCACGTTCGCCGGAGGGCGATGATCGGATCGACGTGCATCGCGCGGAGGGCGGGAATCACGGACGCGGTGAGACCCGCTACGACGAGCACGACACAACCACTGACAAACGTCAGCGGATCGGTTGCCGTCACGCCAAACAACTGCGCCTCGATGTACCACGTGCCCAGGAGCGCACCCGTCAGACCGATTGCCACTCCGATCCCGAGTAATCGAAGTCCCTGTCCCACCAGGAGGGTGACAATCGATGCCGGTTGCGCGCCCATGGCGAGGCGAATTCCGATCTCCGGCGTCCGCTGGGTCGCGGCGTGCGCCATCACTCCATAGAGACCAAGAACCGCGAGTATCAACGCAACGGCGCCAAAGAGGCTGACGAGTGTCGCCATCATCCGTTGCCTGCCCAGAGTTCGATCCAGAACATCGCGGAGCAGTTGCGGACGCTCAACGGCAAGCTGGCTGTCGACTTGCCGCACGGCTTCGCGAATCGCCGGCACGAGCGACATGGGGTTGCTCGCGGCGCGCACGTGCAACGCGACACCCGACTCGTAGTTCTGCGCCAGCAGCAAATAGTAGGTGGGGGGCCTGTCCCGCTCCAGCGTGGTGGTGTAGACCGTATCGGGGACGACGCCGACGATGACCTGGAGTTGCTTGGTTTCGTCTCGCAGCGTTTTGCCTATCGGATCCTCCGTTCGGCCAGAGCCGGTCCGCCAGGGACCTGGTCACGATGGTCACCCGCGGCGTTTGGGGACCATCGGACGTATTGAAGGGGCGTCCACGAAGGATCGGAATGTTCATCGTTTCGAAGTAGCGATCGCTGACGACGTTGGCGCGAACGCCCAGAGCATTGCTGTTGTCCCTCTCGAGGGGGCGGCCATCGGTGCTGACGGCGGTTGATCGCGCGCCTCCACTGAGAACAGTCATACGCGCAGCGCTGGCTGCGACAACGCCAGGAAGAGCCTCTACACGGGAAAGAATCTGTTCGTATACCGCAAATCCGGCGTCGGCCCCCCGTGAGCCCCCTTCAAAGTAGCCGCGCGCTTCGAGATTGAGAGAGGCGACCAGCGTCTGATCGACCTGGTAACTCAGGTCCACCGAGTACGCGTTCTTGAGCGTGCGCAGGAACAGGCCGGCTCCTACGAGGAGCACGAGGCTCACGGCGACCTGAAGGATGACGAACGCCGCACGCATCCAGGCTGCGCGGGCGCTGGTCGCGACGGTGCCTCCCTCCGCGCGAAGTGCCGTCGTCGTATTCCGTCGAAGCGCCTGAAAGACGGGGGCGAGCCCAAAGAGCAGCCCGCTTCCAACACCAACGATCAGCGTAAAGCCGAGGACGCGCGCGTTCACAGAGAGGTCAACGGCCTCCGGAATCACAAAGGTGTGCAGCAGCGGCGTGCTTACGCGGGTGACGAGCAGCGCGCCGATCGAGCCCAGGATCCCAAGGAGTACAGATTCGGTGAGCCATTGACGGAGGAGTCTTGCGCGGCTGGCGCCGATGGCGATCCGCACGGCGACCTCCCTCTCGCGCGACACAGCGCGCGCGAGCAGCAGGCTCGCGACATTCACGCAAGCGACCAGGAGCACCATCGACACCACACCCGCCAGCTGCCACAGAATCGGTCGCGTCGCCACGCGCAGGCCTCGGCCCTCGCCGAGCGGCGCAAGAGTGAACCGTCGACCGCGGTTCGTATCCGGGTACGCGGTCTGGAGGCGGCGAGCAATGACTTCAGCGCGCGATGCCACCTGGTCGATGCTGACGCCACTCGGCAGCCGACCCACCATGCTCAATCCTCTCGAACGGCGCAGGTCGAAGATCCTCGAATGACCGCGCGAGCGCCGCACGGCTGCTGCCGGCGGATCCACTTCGGGCTGAAGCGCTGTTGGGACCCAGACGTCCGTCGCGACCCCGAGGAGTGGACCGCCGAACCCTGGTGGTGCGACACCGATGACCGTATACGGGTTGCTGTTGAGATGAATCGTCTGGCCGATCAACGACTGGTCGGCGTTGAACATCCGCTGCCAGAGCGCATGCGCGATGACCGCCACGCGAACGGGCGCCCCGAGTCGATCATCGTCGCGCGTAAACCCGCGGCCGAATGGGAGCTTGATACCCAGAACGTCGAAGTAATTGCCGCTCACGAGCTGCCCGGCGAGCAGTTGCGGCTGACCGTTCGCATCCATCGTGATTGACACCGGCGTATAGGCCGCCAGCGACGCGAACGTCCCGCTGTCCCGCAAGTCGAAGTAGTCCGGATAGGACGAGTTCGAGTAGAGGTTACTGCCGGATGACGTGTAGACGTCGACGACGCTATCCGGATCTGAGACAGGAGCGTCGCGCAGGAGGACGGCGTCGACAGCGCTGAAGATGACCGAGTTCGCGCCAATGCCAAGGGAGAGTGTCGCAATGACCGTCGCCGCGAAGGTAGGCGCGCGCAGCAGTGCCCGGAGTGCGTACCGAAAATCGCGACTGAAATCGGACAACATGGGTGGCGGTAGCTTAGACGGAGGGGAACGGTGGTCCGGTTAGGTCGGGGTTGTGACCGATGATGCGGAGGGACTATGCGTCGAATGCTGAACACCAAGGGTTTGACACGAGCAGCGCTGGTTGTGCTTGCTGGTCTTGTCGTGCTGGTTGCCGCGCGCGGCATCCTGGGTCTCTCCCGGTATCCTGTCCGGCAAGCTGCGGACCTGCGTGGCCAGCTCGCGACAGCCCACGATCTTCAGTTCGAGCAGCGGATACAGCTGGAGACGGCGCTGTTGCAGTACGAAACAGACAGTCGCATCAAGATCTGGACCGCGATCGTTCAAGCGGCCGGCGGCGCAGCGCTCTTAGTGGGCCTCTTGTTCACGGCGCGCAACCTGCGAGCGACGCAGGACAAGCTCGATATTGATCGGCAGGGGCAGCTTACCAATCGCTTCATTCAGGCGACAGGCCAACTCGGCGCCGAGCTGAAGGGCGGTCAGCCAAACGTTGAAGTGCGCCTCGGAGGAATCTACGCTCTCAACCGAATCTCCAACGATTGGCCGAAGGACTACTGGCCGATTGCAGATGTACTCACCGCTTACGTGCGCCATAACGCCAGGTGGAGTGCATCGCCGGCCGAGGCCCGCGAATCGAAGCCAACGGCAGACATTCAGGCAATCCTGACGGTTCTTGGACGCAATGATCCACCCGGGGGCTTCAACGAGCGCCATAAACTCGATCTTCGTAACACAGATCTGCGCGAAGCAGAATTCTGGGATGCGCATCTGGAATGGACAGACTTTTGGGGAGCACATCTGGAGCGAGCAAAGATGTGGGGTGCCGTTCTCCACCATGCGAAGTTAGACCACGCACATCTCGCGGGAGCGAATCTTCGGGCGACGAACCTTGAAGGTGCTTCTCTCGAAGGCGCGGATGTGACGGGAGCAGTGTTCGACAGGGACACTGTCTGGCCGGCCGGATTCGATGCTCGTGCGCGCGGAGCGGTGTGCGTGGACGACCACCCCCCAGGGGGAATACCAGCGTGAGCCCAAGCATTTACACGCACGCGGCGAATGCCTTAGTTGACGATATTGACCTTCACCCGTGCCAACACGTTGTTGTTATCCGCGACACGCGCCGTGATGGTCGCCAGCCCGAGCGGAGCCGCGGTGCCCGGGACGAACTGCGCCGTCACCGTCTCCGCGTCGTTGCTTCGCGTGATGTTCTGAAAGCGTCCAAAGGATTGCCCGCTGGCGTCATTCTCCACCAAGAACTCGATCCGTGTGTTCCTGCTTACGGTGCCGACGGAACGCGACAGCACCGCGACGAGTTCGGTCTTGTTGCTTTCAGACGCACGCGAAATCTCGAGGGGGTCCGCGCTCAGAGTGATGAAGTCGGGCACCGCCGGCGTGAACGAGATCGTCTGCGACGCCGAGAACCCGTTGGCCGTGGCGGTGACGAGGGCGGTGCCTGCGGTGACCGGCGCGAAGAGCTGGGCACGGGCGACGCCGTCGGCGCCGGTGGCGACATTGTTCAGCTCTATCACCGGCGGAGTGGCGCCCCGCACGAACGATCCGTCGGTGGTCTTGAAGGAGACCGTCCTCGCCGCGCCTCCGGGGTTCGCTTCGGCACGAAGCTGGACGCTGGACACGCCGTCGGCTTCGATTTGATTCGCCGACACAATCAGCCGGAGGACCGAGTCCGCTGAGGCAACTTCGAAGATCACCGGCACGGAGCGCGACACCAGGAGCGTCGTGCCCTCCTTGACCTCGGCGGTGACGGAGACCGTCTTGGGTGTCGCGTCGCTCGTGAGAAAGACCGACGCCTCGCCGTTGCCGTCCGGCCCTCGGGCTGCGGTGGACGAGATGGTCCCCCCCGAGCTCGAAAACGAAATCGTGACGCCGCGGTTCGACGACGTTGTGATCTTGGCGGTGATTCTCGACGTGGAGAATCCGTTCGCGGGGATCGTGTCGGGCGTCGCCGTCAGCAGGAGGACCTCGTCCGGGGCGACCACGCGGTTCGGATCGTAGCAGCCCGCACCGACAATCAGGGTGAGCCAAGTGATCGCCACGAGGAACCGTGTGCGCATGGGTGTCACTCGATCCTGATCAGGCAGAACACGAGATCGTCGCCGTTCTGCTCACGGAGGGTTACGCGGAACGACGATAGATCTTCGCCCGTTTCGGTGTTCCGTCCAGATCCGGTGATCCGTTTCCTCGAAAACGTGACTTGGACGGGCTCAGAGCCGACCCGTACCTTTTGCTCGACCGACTTCGAACCGCCCGCGAAGAACAAATCGTTGTTCGGCGCGAGTGCGAGCTCGAGCGTGCGGATGGTAGGCGTATCGGCTCTGCGATCGACGACCTCGACGTCGAAATCGAAGGTGTCGTTCACCGGCCGAGGCGTCGAGTTGTGATCAGGTGTCAGTGGTGAGGTTGCTCTAAGCGCCATGAGCCGTCTCTAAAAAAGTGACCTGAAGATCCGTGCCACGTCTATGTCAGCCGTGAATGACACGTACGGGGTGACCGCGACCGATGTCTGATCGATCAATGGGTTAGGGTCGGATTCCTTGAAGACCAGGACGCCGGCGCCGAGCCGCAGGCTCGGTGTCACGCGAATGCCGGCGCCGAGCAGCAGCGAATTGCTGGTGTCCTCGTTATCCGGTGTGGATCTCAAATCGTCCGCACGGCGGCTTTCGTCCTTCACGGTGGTCGTGATGCCGACGGTCAACGCGAAGCGGTGCAGGAACGTGCCTTTGTAGCGCAGCGGAGCCGCCTTGTTGATCGGCCGGAAATAGATGTTCGTACCGGCGTAGAAGACCATGTTCTCGAGCCGCCACGGATAGGCCACGCCGGCGTCCATGCTCACGTATGCGCTGCGCGCGAGGTCTGCCCCCAATACGCTCGAGCCCAGTGTGACCGTGACCGCGCGCGCTTCGAGCGCGACATAGCTCATGAACGTCGCCGCGGCGTCGTGAAGATCCCGATAGCGAACGCCATAAAGCCGCGCGGCATCCATGACCTCGTTCAGGCCGGCAACGATGCTGTTCAACTCTTTCGCTTGTTGCGAGCCGGCCGGAGCGGTTTTCGCTGCTGTCTCGAGCGACGTCAATACGTTCTCGAACGAATAGAGGCTGGCATTGAAGACAGCGTCTGCCCCCACCGCGCTCTCGCGCGCGGGCAGGGTACGGCTGGCCGGCGGCAGCGCGGCAAGAACCTCCGTCGTCATCACCGCCTTCGCCGCACCCTTGCGAGCAGCGTCGATGTCGACGAGCAGTCGACGGAGCGACGAGTTGTATTCGTCCAGTGGCTTCTGCATGTTGCCATAAGCCTCGGTGAGCACCCGCACGAGCTCGGCGAATCGTGCATCGGGTGTCGGCGCCGCGAACAAGTTACCTGGCGGAATCGTCGCAGGCACAGGGCGGCCGGCGCCGAGCTGCGTGATGCGGTCTCTCATGACATCCTTGATGACCCGCAGGAAGGCGAGAGAGATGTCAGGCTCCTTCGCGAGACGCGGAAGCGTTGACGCGAGAATTCGCCGGGCATCGGTCTCGATGTCCGCAGTCGCAACCGGCGTGACGCCGACGAAACAGAGCGCGTAGTAGTACTGCGGGTCCAGCGCGTTGACGAACAGGCTGAAGCGGCCTCCTGTTCCAGGCGTGACGGCTGATGTGGACACACGCGGCCCCGGAGGCTTCCGCCCGATGCAGTCGACGGTGGTCTGGAGATAGGCGATGAGCCTGGCGAGGTCCACGTTCGACGAGACACGGTAGACGGACAGTTCCAGCCGCTTGACGGCGGTGTCGACGCTTCCCGTGACGTTGAAGGGCACATCGAAGGGCAAGCGGTCCGCGATGAAGTTGTCGGCGAACGAGACCGTGACGTTTCTGCTCCCTGGTGCTTCATCCGCCGCGGTGAACGTATCCTGCTGCACCCTGGGACCGGTGAGGGGCGGTGGCGACGCCGATTCGTCTGCCACCGGCGCCGCCGGCGGGTCTTGAGGTGCGGCAGGCGCGGCGGCGGGATCCTGCGGCGAGCCGATGGCGATCACCGGCGCGGCGAGCGCCGCTGCTGCAGTGACAACGCACACAAAGCACATTCCTCTGCGTGATACCCACGCAAAGAGACGCTTCGCCGAGATCAACTGTCGCCACCGCATTAGAACTCGCCTCTCATCGGCTTTACTGTGGATAAGACGGGCCAATAGTCGCATACTTCACTTCGCCCCGGGGCGTCGATCCTCGAGGGAAAACTTCATGATGGCGCGTCGACCATGGCGGGTGTTCGCACTGGGACTTTTGTCACTTGCTTCTCTCGCGGCTACTGAGACCGCGACGCGGCAGAGTGGGCAAACGCCGCAACGAACTGAGCCGGAGGCCAGGCAAGATGAGGCCAAGCGAAAGGGCGACGACAAGGCGCGCAAGGACGAGGAAAGGAAGGAAAAGGAAAGGCGCGAAAGGGATCGGAAGGCCAGGGAGGAAGCCTGTCAGAACAAGGAATCATTTGCCTTCGACGCACAGACGGTCCCGCCCGGCACCGACCCGTGCCCAACCAGTGCGATCGACCTGGCAGCGGGCTACACCGTGCTGCGGTACGCCCGCGCCGACGCCCTTCCTGTAGGTTGGTCCCTGGCGATCGCCGCGAAGCCCACCCGGTTCTTCGGCGTGGTGAGCGAGCTCTCCGGCGCCTACGACACAGATGACGCGCTCCCACGGGGCACGCGTCAGAGCGCAATCGTCTTCCTCAACGGGCCACGCGCGATACTGCCGTGGTCGCGCGTAACAGTATTTGCCGAGGCGCTATTCGGCATCGCGCACGACCGCGACTTTCGCGTGGGCGACGCGGACAAGAACCGGTTCGTGTGGCGGCCCGGCGGCGGCGTCGACATCCGGCTCTTCACGAATATCTCGGTGCGCTTCCAGGCCGGTAGAATCCTGAACGCCGCGGAAAAGGGATCCCCGAAGGTTTACCAGTTCACGAGCGGCCTCGTGTTCGGCAAGTAGACCTAGCGGACACCGCGCCGGGCACTTGACGGTGCAGTCGTGTCGCGGCATACGATAGGCATAGGTAAGCTATGCCTAGGGACACTGGACTCCCACGCGGAACCCTGATGATGCTGGTGCTGCGCGTGCTGAAGACACAGCCGCTGCACGGCTATGCGATCGCGCAGCGCATCCGTCTGCTGTCGGCCGAAGAGCTCCGCGTCGAAGAGGGCTCGCTTTATCCCGCGCTCCAGAAACTGCTGGTCAAAGGCTGGGTGAGAGCCGTGTGGCGCGCATCGGAGTCCGGGCGACAGGTGCGCGAATACCGCATCACCCGCGGCGGACGGCGGCAGCTCGAGGCCGAGATGGCTGAGTACCGGCGGACGGCGAGCGCAATCGGTTTGTTGCTGGATGAGGCCTGACATTCGACATGGCGATTATCGGTGAGTGGATCCGGCGTCTCGGCTACCTCCTCCGACGACGTACTCTGGAGGACGAACTGCGCCGGGAAATGGAGGCGCACCGTGCGCTGATGGGGGAACCGCGCGCCTTCGGGAACACGTTGCGCTTGCGGGACGAGGCGCGGGACGCCTGGGGTTGGACATGGCTCGACGACTTCGTGCAGGACACGCGCTTCGCGCTGCGGACGTTACGCCATAGTCCCGGGTTCGCGCTCACGGCCATCGTGACCCTTGCGCTGGGCATCGGCGTCAACATCGGCATGTTCAGCCTCGTCAACGGCCTGCTGCTGCGGCCGCTGTACGAACGCCCCGACGAAGTGGTGGGAGTCTATAGCCGCAGCACGGTGGCTTCCGGAGAAGGCCGGGGTGTCTCCTACCCGAATTACCTCGATCTCAGCGAAGGCACGGCCGACGTCTTCGCGAATCTGGCGGCCCATTCCACGGTCTTCGCCGGTCTGGACGTCGGCGAGGGCGCGCGGCGCACGCTGGCGTCCAGTGTCACGGCCAACTACTTCCAGATCTTTGGCCTGCCGCTGGCTCTTGGACGCCCGTTCACCGCGGAGGAAGAACGGCTCGGAGCTGACATCCGTGTCGCGATCATCAGTTATCCACTCTGGGAGCAACGTGGCGCCGACCCGGGCGTGCTCGGCCGGCCCGTGCGGGTCAACGGAGCGCAGTTCACGGTCGTCGGTGTGGCTCCGAAGGGATTCACGGGAACGAGCATTCCTGGACCGGAAGTGTGGCTGCCCCTTGGTGCGCATGAGACGTTCAGAACAGAAGCCGCGCCGGCGGGGCCCTCGCTCGGTGCGCGCGAGGCGCACGAGCTGACCGTTGTGGGGCGGCTCCGGGCGGGCACGTCGATCGAGACTGCCGCGCCCGCACTCACGACGGTTGCCCGTCGGCTCGAGCAGGCGTTTCCGGCCGTCAACGGCGGCTACACGCTCGAGATGTCGGCGCCTTCGCGTCTCATGTTCATGCCAGGTCCCGGTGGTGGCGCGCTGGCTGCGAGTCTCGCACTCCTCCTGATGGTCATGCCGGCGATCGTTCTGCTCGTGGCGTGTCTGAACCTCGTCGATCTGCTGCTGGCCCGGGGTCAGGTGCGTGGGCGGGAGATGGCCATCAGGTCGTCACTCGGGGGCGGCCGAGCGCGCCTCACTCGTCAGCTGGTCAGCGAAGGGCTGCTTCTCGCGTTGGCCGGAGGCGCTGTCGGACTGCTCCTGTCGGTCTGGGCAACCAAGGCAATGCTGGCTGCCATGCGTCCTGTGCTCCCCGTTGCCTTGAGTCTCCCCGAGCTCGATCTCGACTGGCGAGTGCTCGCCGGGACGGTGGGGTTCAGTCTGGCGGCTACACTGCTCTTCGGCGCGTGGCCGGCCTGGGCTTTGACGGGGCGGGCGGTCGCGACGGATCTCACGCAACGTGTTCGCGAGGACGGACGACGGCAGTCCAAAGGCGGCAGGATCGGCAATGCGCTCGTGATCGGCCAGGTCGCGCTCTCGCTTCTGCTGCTCGCGTCGGGTGGATTGTTCTTGATGAGCGCGCTCTCGGCGGCAACGGCCGATCCCGGGTTTCGCCTCGACGGGGGATTGCTCGCGGAGGTCGATCCGAGTCTGGCAGGGTACGACGAAGCGCGAGCGAGACAAGCGCATCTCGCGCTGGTGGATCGGCTGCGAACGGTCCCGGGCGTGGAAGCCGTGACCATCGGATCGCGTCTTCCTTTTGCGTCAATCGGGGAGAGCCGCCTGGTGGCTCCGGCCGGCGCCGCCGATGCGCGATCGCGGTCGGTAGGCGCCGTGTTCAGCGTCGTCGGCCGCGACTACGCTCGAGCCCTCGGCCTTCCGATGCTTGGCGGCCGGGATTTCAGCGACGCCGAACTGGCACCCGGTTCCTCGGAGCGGGTCGCGATCATCGATGACGCGCTCGCGCACCGTCTCTGGCCGGGAGAGGACGCACTCGGGCGGCTGATTCAGTTCCTCGACGCAGAGGGACTGGAAGCCAGACAGGCAATCCGGGTGGTCGGCATCGTCCCAGCTGTGAAGCACTCGCTCGGCAATCCCCGCCCGTTCCCCCATGTGTACGTGCCGCTCGGACAGCACTACGAGAGTGCCATGACGCTGCAGCTCCGGATTGCGGACGAGCACGCCGAACGGGCCATGCTGGCAACGGTCGCCCGTGTCATCCGAAGTGTCGACGAGCGCGTGCCCGTCCTCCGTCTCGAGACATGGCGGGATCATCTCGACGCGAGCTTCGAGCTGTGGCTCTATCGAACCGGCGCCAGGGTGTTCTCGGCGTTCGCAGGAATCGCGCTGCTGCTGGCCGTCGTCGGCGTCTACGGAGTCAAGTCGTACATCGTGTCGCGCCGGACGCGCGAATTCGGCATCCGAATCGCGATTGGCGCGCACCCACGTGCTGTGTTGTGGCAGGTGTTGCGAGAGGGCGGCCGTATCACGGCCGTTGGCATTGGGATCGGTTTGCTGTTGGCCCTGGGCGCCGGGCAGCTGCTCCAGGGCCTCCTGTACGGAGTGGACGCCGTCGAACCGGTCGTGCTGGTTACGGCCCCTCTGATCCTGCTCGCCTCGTCGCTCCTGGCCTCGTACATCCCGGCGCTTCGCGCAACGAAAGTCGATCCGACAGTGGCACTCCGCTCCGAGTAACGGAGTGCCTGCAGGTAGACCTACCGCCCACAGCCTACCGCCGACGGCCTAGGATCACCACGGCCCTGTGCCTCGACGCTCGCTGAGCATCGGCACCGCCGCGAACCCCGGCGCATCACGCGCATCCACCGCCAGCGCCGCGCCGGGGCCACTGAAGCGGTACTGCCGTCCAGTGGCGCCGCCGATCACGTAGAGTGCGGTCTTGCCGCGATAGACAAACGTGACCGGGGATTCCACGCGCGCGGCTCGCGCATGCTCAGTGTGGCTGCCCTGACGACTCGGACTCGTCCGGCTCCCTCCGCAACATGCCATCGTCATTCTCCTGCTCTTCCCAGTAAACCGGACGAACGGGCTCGTGTGCCTGGCTCGAAAAGCGCTCGAGCAGGCAGGCGGCACCGGACAACGCGAGCCACATCAAGGTCCGTTCTCCAAGCGACGAACCGATCAGCGCCGCGAAGGGGAGCGCCACCCACAGACTCAGGCAGTAAAAGCATTCGAACAGCGATTTCACCAACCCGCTGCCGAGCCCGCTTCGCAGCCTGACGAGGACCCGAGCCGGGACCGTCCTCGGCGCTGACGAGGTGCGTCACACGCCACACCGCCAACGCGCCCAGGACGAACATCTCGATCGCGCTCATGATCGATATGTCGTCCTGCTGTCGAATGACTCGACAGCAGGACCGTTGTTGCACGGTTGGTTCACGCGGCGGGCTCCCTCAAGCAGAATCCCACGGTCGCGAAATCGTGCCATCCGCCGCCCGCGCTCACAATCGTGCGGTCGTAGGCGTCGAGCCGGATCACGTAGCCACATGCGTCCATCGGCGCCGTCTTGAGGGTCCACGTTCCGGTCTCTCCGCCGGTCGGAACGAGATCCGGGAGGTAGTACGTCCGACTCGATGGCTCGACGGTCGCACCATTGGCCGCCGCCACCGGATCGACCCTCAACTCGAGCGTCCCGAAGTGCTGGTCGCTGACGGTGTATTGCCCCCGAATCCAGACCCCCTTCACGAAGTCGTCGCACGCCGCAGCCGGTTGCCATGTGACACCGCCGTCGGTCGAGAAGTCGGTGATGGTGATGTTCGGCGTCGGTCGAAGTTCGTCGAGCTTCACGATGACGGTCTGTCGCGTGGTTCCGTCGCCGCAGTGCGTGACGTCGGCGATGTACGTCGTATTCGTCAGCGTGTCAAGCGCTTCGATGTGAATCTCCCATCGACCTGTCATTGGGTCCGCCGTGTTCCAGACACCGAGCAGGCCGGCGTATGGCGCGGCGATCCGGCGCCACGTGCTCGTGCCAATGCCGTACTCCCGATACGTGTAGTAGCCGGCCCCATCGACCTGCTGTGTGAGCGGCACCTGCGTGAGCGTGCCCGGTCCGAACTGCTGGTCGACCGTGACGCTGAAGTCGTTGGCGAGTGTCTGCCATCCACCAGCCGGCAGTTGCCGATACTGGATCTTGTACTTCAATTGATCGGCAGCAACGAGCACGTTGGCCGCAGGAATGTCGCCGACGATGTACAGCGCCGCGCCAAAGGGCCGATCGGCGGGCGCGAACCCCGTACCTTGATCGATGTCGCACACGGCCACGGTGCTGATGTTGAAGAACACCGGCCTGAAGCTGCCCGGCACGGTCGGCGTTCCGGGTGGGAGCAGGATCAGCGTGTCTTCGCGGTTGCCCCACACTGGTGTCCTGTTCGGGAAGGGACAGGGAGGGACGCTGTTCCACGACATGATGGCCCTGACCGGGATGATCCGCGGCCCCTGAGTGCACGGACGCTTGTACGCACCGAAGTCGACCGGCAGATACACGGAGTACTCAAGTCCCTGGTCGGGAATGTTCGTGATGTCGTGCACGCGCACGGAGGCGGTGCCGAGGCACGTCTCGAACGTGCCGTTGTTGTTCAGATCCGCCCAGAACGTGACGTATTCGAGGCTGCCCGCGGTGCATGGGCCTCCCGAATATCCATTCGGGCGTTTCACGCGAATCACGGCCACGAGCTCGTTCGAGTTGGGGTTGAAGCCGACGCACTCCATCTCCTCGTAGAACGTGTTGCCGTCGCCCGGGGAGAGGAGCGGGCCGATGATGTCCCCTATGTTCAGCCCAAGCTTGCCGAAGATGCCCTGACCGAACGAGGGGTTGAGATCGAACGCTGCCGCCGGTTGCGCCAGCAGCTTCTGTACGACGGGGAGCGCATAGCGGCTCGGCTCAACGCTTTTGTCGCGGTAGAGCGAGTGCAGCTCGGAGACTGAGAGCTCTGCGGGTTGCTTCACCGCGAGCGGCTGGCTCAGGTCGATGAGCGCGGACAGCTGCGCCGGCAGCTTCAGCTTGAAGTCTCCGACGATGTCGAGCCAGTCGATGACGAACCTCGGATCCACCTGAATGTGCGTGTCGTGCACCTCGCCCCACACCGGCGGCCAGTTCGGCTGATTGGGGGGCGGGATCTGGTTCCACGACAGGATCGCCCGCGCGAGGATCGTATTGGGCAGGATGCACAGCTTCTGTTTGGGGTGGCACGGCACGCCGGCCGCGTACTCGAGGCGCTTCGCGCCGGCCGTTCCCTCCGGCGCGTCGTACACCTGGAAGCTGGCGTACCCCTGATCGTCCCAGGTCGCGCCGTTGTCGAACGAGATGTAGAAACGCACGTGCTCCTGCGACCCGTTCGTGCAGATGCCGCCGCCGTAGCCGAACGGCTGCTTGACGTACACGACGGCATCCAGGCGCTTCGCCTGCGGCTGGAAGCCCACGCACCCGATCTCCTCGTACGTCGTATTGCCCTGAATGGGCGTGACGGGCGAGAAGGTGCCCGCGGAGAGATTGCCGAAATAGTTCGGATTGGAAAGCAGGAGCGCGCGAAAGTGAGTGCGCTCCTTGGGAACCTGCGCCGCGCTCAGCACCACCTGTTTCTCGCCGCCTGCTTTGTCGGATTTCATCTTGGCCATGTGTGACACCTCCGGTAAGGAGGCGGTCGGCCGGGGGAGTGGCGCGACTCACCTCAACCGTGTTCGCGCGACAGCCCACGCGAACACAATTGAGGTGACGTCCTTTGCAGCAGGCTTTAGCGAGACCGAGGATTTTATGAGAACGTTCTTTGATCTCCACTCTTGAAGCGACCGAGAGTACTTTCGTGGGCCTACCGCCTAGAACCCCACCTTGAACGCGAACTGCCACACGCGCGGCAGGTAGGCGTTCAGCGCCTGCTGCCGCGGCTGACCGAATGTGGTCGAGTTGATCTGCCCGTTGTACGCGCCGTAGTTCGCGTGGTTGAACAGATTGAAGACCTCCGCGATCCCGGTCAGCTTGATGCCGCCCGGCAGCCTGAGGTCCTTCGTGAACCGCAAATCCACCTTGTGCAGCGGCAGGCCGCGCAGCGCATTGCGCGGAGCAATGGTGCCAGGCGCGATTGACGCTGGACCGTCGAAGCGGTCAAGCACCGACACCTGCTCGGGGTTCGTCGGTGAGGTCGCCACGCTGTCCGGGATGACGAGCGGCGTCGTCCCCGAGTTGAGCCTCGTCGTTCCGGTGTGCCCGTAGGGATTGAGCGCAACCGTCGTCGCGTAGTACCTGCCCCGAACCGAATAGGTAGGCGCCCGCCAGGGAGATGTCCCACGGCAGACGGTAGATGCCGTTCACGCGGAGCGTGTGCCGTTGGAATTCCGTCGACCGCCCCCATTCCGCATCGGGATCGAACGGGTTGTTTCCCTGGTATTGGAAGTTCGTCGTGTTGTCGTTCATGAAGAGCGTCAGCGTATACGCGGCGTTCGCCTGGAAGTTGTTGCGGAACCGTCGCGTGAAGCTCGTCGCCAACGCGGCGAAGTCGGCCTTCCCGTTCGACTCGAGCCATTGGATCTGACCGAATTTCGGATCGGGACGGCCGGCGGTCGAGGGATTGCGGTTGTATCCCGTGGCGGGATCGAAGAACAGGTTCGGGTCGCGCTGCCGTCCCTGGTTGTACGCCCTCCAGTACGTCAGGTCCGCATCGACCGCCATCGCGTCCCCCAGCTCTTTCTGGAAGCCGAGAATGCTCTGCCACGTCTTCGGCATCTGATAGTCGTGCGCGATGACGCGGGGACCCTGCGGGGGAAGAGGGAAGCGGCCGCTCAGATAATCCTGCGCGGTTCGGCCGCGCGTCGGGTCCTGAATGAAGCCGGGCAGACCGTCGTTTGGGAACGAGTTCACGACGATGCGCTCGCCGTTGAAGGACTGCTGGCTGAAGGTCGTATTCGAGTCGTTGATGCTGTAGTACAGCCCGACCCGCCGCGGATCACGAAGTCGCTGTTGCCCGTCACGTTCCACGTGAACCCGGCGCGCGGCGCGATGTTGTCCGTGTCGCGCATGTCGGTGTCGTACAGCCGGTCGCCGGCGTTCAGCGCGATGTCGCGGTCCTGCGTGCCGCCGCGAGGATCGAAGGTCACCTGCGTCGTGATGTGCGGCGGCGCAATCGCGCCCCAGTCGAGGTCGTAGCGCACGCCGTAGTTCAGCGTGAGCCGGTTGTGGATGGCCCACGTGTCGCCGATCCACACGCCATAGGTCGGGCGCGGAATGTCGATCGTCCAGTCGCCGAAGTTGAGATCGTAGCGCTGCACGAGGTTGTCGAGGCCGCTGAGATTCCAGCGGCTCGGATCGTTCCACGCGCTCGCCGGAATCCTCGTCGTCAGGTCGGCTGGCGTGCCGGTGAGGATGAACTCGCCGCGCGAGAGCAGTTGCCACTGGCCGGTGTCGTGCCAGCGTAGAAACTCGCCGCCGACCTTCCAATCGTGTGAGCCGCGGTGCAGCGAGAGATCGTACCGGAAGCTGTAAGTGTTCTGGAAGAATTCCTGAGGGTAGTTTCTGCGCTGTCCGATGTTGACGCCGCCCGGAAAGACGAAGTTCGGCGAATTCGCCATCCCCGGCTCCGCAAGCAGATTCTTCCAATCGAAGTGGCTGTAGCCGATCTTGACCTCCTGCAGCACGCTGGCGCTCACGACGCGCGACCAGTTGCCCGCGATGTTCGTCGCTTTGCGTGAACGAGTCGCCGCCTGCGATGGATGCTCCGTTCCGCTGACCTGCGTGAACGGGTTCTTCCAGTCCCAGTACGATCCGCGCACGGTGAAATGATTGTTGCCTCCGAGCTGATAGTCCCCACGCCCCAGAAAGCTGGTCTGCGTCAGCTTCGTGTCAAAGGAGAAGCTCTGACCGGTAAACGCCGGTGGAGCTGTCAGGATGGTGTTCGGCTCTCGCTCGTACCTGGTACCGACAGGAAGTAATGCATCTTGTCTCGGACGACGGGTCCGCCGATCGCAACCCCTGCCTGCTGATTCGAGTACGGCAGCACCCGGCCGGCGACGAAGTCTTTGGCGATGAACCTGTCGTCCCGGAAGTAGCCGTACACCGTTCCCATCGTGTCGTTCGTTCCCGAGCGGGAGATCGCCTGGACCTGAATGCCCTGCGACCGGCCCATCGAGATGTCGAACAGGTTCGTGATCACCTGGAACTCGGCGATGGCTTCGCGGCTGAACTTCGGCTGGCCGAAGCCCGAGCCGGCCACCTGCTGCGTGATCTCCTGGCCGTCGAGGTTCAACTGGAACTGCCGGTCGCGCACGCCCGGCTGATTGTCGACGTGATTGGCCGTGATGCCTTTCACCATCATCGACAGCTCCATCCAGTTCCGTCCCTGAAGCGGCAGCTCCTCCATCTGCCGTCGATCGACGTTGCCCGTCACCGCGGCCGAGCGTGTGTCGACGAGCGGCGCCTCGCCGGTGACCGTGACCGATTCCTGCAGCGTCGCCACCTGCAGCACGAACGGCACGGTCCGGTTCTGCCCGACGAGCAGCTCCAGCTCTGGAACGATGACCGTCGAGAAGCCGCCGAGCTCGGCCTGGATCTTGTACCGTCCGGCGGGAACGCCGGGAATGCGATACTCCCCGCGCTCATTCGTCACCGCCGTCATCGTCCGGCCCGTTTCCAACGACGATGCGGTGAGGGTGACGCCTGGAAGCACCGCTTTCGTGTCGTCGGTGACGGTGCCCAGGAGGGAGCCTTCCTGCGCCGCCACCGGCGCGGATGAGAGGATGAGCGCCGCCGCGAACAAACCGAGCAGTCGCGTCATTGGAACCCCCTGCTTGCCTCGCCACAGCCGCGCAGCGGCGACGGCGGGCTAAAAGTCGAACAGGCGCGTGTATTTCACGATGAACGATCGACCCAGGGCTTCGTACGGGTTGAAGAGCGTCGTGTCACGACGGTCGTTATACACCACGAAGAGGCCGGTGCCGCTCCGGTTCAGCAGCGCCAGCCGGATGTTGGACGTCAGGAGCGATGACTGGTTGTTGTACTGCACGAGCGCCTGAACGCTCGCCAGCGTCGTAAACGCATAACTGAGCTTCAGCGGGACGAGATCGGTGTGGAACGATCCCGCCGGCAGATCGACGTTCTGCCGGGTCCAGCCGACGCTTCCGATGAAGCGGCGTCCGAAGCGCGTCGCGAGGTCGAATTCTACGGCCGCGAAGTCGCCGTCGTAGAAGCCGCCGTGACGGACCCGGATATTCGGCGTCAACATCGCGCTCGGATCGTGCTGGTACTCGAAGTTGCTGGTCCACCAGGTGTACGGGCCGGGGGCGATCGTGACGCGCCGGCCGCCCGCGTTGAACACGGTAAACGGGATGGGAGGCCGATCGTCGAGCCGTTCGACGAAGTGGCCGAAGCGCCCGCCGTGTGCCGGCTGGATCTCGAACCAGTGGTAATGGCCCCTCGAGGTCTGCAGCTTGTTGTCGAGGCCGTAGTGGACCGTCTGGTTCACGTGGGGCGAGATGCGCCGGATCCACGGCCACTTCTTGGGTTGGTAGGTGAGGAAGACACGCCCCTCGGGGCTGCGGTAGCCGCGGCGTGGCAGGAAGCCAACCTCCGGGTTGAAGTTGTTGCCGACCTGCGAGTAGCCGGCCGACGCCTGTACCAGGGTGTTGGTGAAGTTGTAGAAGAGACGGCCGGAGTAGTCAGACCCGCCGCGCGACGTGGGGGAGTCCGTTCTCGCGATGAACGCGAAGAGCTTGCCGTTGGGGGTCGCCTGCCACGCCGCATCGAGGCCATAGGCGCGGTTGTAGTCGTTCGACGGCGCGAGATCGCCGGTGCCCTGACGGTTCACGAAGATTGCCCCCACGTTCGAGCGCCCGATCTCGCGCTGAACGCGGAACACCCCGAAGTTGTTCGCGGAGGTGATCGTGTTCTGCGTGCGCTTGTCGATCGCTTCGTCGACCTGCATGTTCAGCACGCCGACGTTGTAGCCGCCCACTTTGCCGGAGAGCCGCGCGCCGCCCAGAATATCGATCGGCAGGCCTCCGGCCAGACCGATCTTCCGCGAGAAGAAGAGGTCGATCGACTGCGGCGCGCCGAACTGGAACATCGACGCGTTCTCGAGGAAGAACGGCCGCTTCTCGGGGAAGAACAGGTCGAAGCGCGTCAGGTTCACCTGCTCCTCGTCGGCTTCCACTTGCGCGAAGTCGGTATTGACCGTGAAGTCGGCGGTGAGGTTCGGCCGGATTCCCCACTTCACGTCGAGTCCAACGTCACCTTTTCGATCGAGCTGGTCGCTGGTGACTGTGTAGTCCTTGTTCGCCGACGCCAGCGCATAGGGCGTGAACTTCAGATCGCGGCGCTGCGGCAGCTGCAGGCCGGTCAGCTTTGCCGCCATCGACACGCGGAACACGTCCGAGCCGCGCGGGATGGCCGAGAGGAAGACCTGCTCGTTCTTGCGGCGGATGTTCCGCTTCACATTGAAGCCCCACGTGCGGTCGTTGCCCGCCGCGTAGCGGAGGGTCTTCAGCGGGATCGCGAGCTCGGCTTCCCAGCCGCGTTCGGTGACGCTCGACCGCACGCGCCAGTCGCCGTCCCAGTTGGCGTTGAAGGCGTTGATGCCGCCGCGCTGAGACCCCTGCGTGCCCGACGTCCGACTGGAGATGCCGCTGCTCTGGCCCTCGCCGGCCACCTGACCGTCATATTCGATGCCGAGCGGATTGGTGCCGAAGACGAACGCGTTCTGGGTGTCGTTGAACGTGTCGAATACCACGATGACCGAGTCGGTTTCGGAGATGTCGGCATCGCGGCGGCTCTGGTTGACGATGATCTTGTCCGGCTCGGAATCGAAGCAGATGATCCCGACATAGACGTTCGACTTGTCGAAGAGCACGCGCACTTCGGTGCGCTCGGTGGCCGGCGCTCCTTCATTGGGATCCTGCTGCGTGAAGCCGGCGTGGGGTTCGACCTTGCTCCAGGCGTCCTCGTCCACCCGTCCATCGAGGACCGGCGCGGCGGCCTCGTCAGCCAGGCGGGTCGCCGAAACCTGCAGCACGTCGCCCGCGAAAGCGAGCGTCGTGAGCGAGACGGAAATCATAAGGGCCGAGGGCAGAAAACGCCGGACGGAATGCCACATGGACAGGGAGCCTCCGAGGGTGCCGCGACAGGTGATTGCCTTGTAACACATCGTGTTCCGGGCGCCGTTTGGACTTTGTAACAAGTTGTAAGGCGGAGACCCGCTTGAGACGTGCCCGTGGCCGGCCGCTACAATTCGCCCATGCGCCCTGTTCTCCTCCTCGCTGGCGTCCTTCTGGCGTCGGCCCACCTGGTTGGACAATCCGGTCGTACGTATCCCGCCGCGAAGCAGGGCGGGAACTACATGCACAACTACTACTTTGCGCCGGCGCCTTCGTCGACCCCGTGGGCGCCGGACTGGTCCCCGGATGGGAAGACCATCGCCGTTGCGATGAGCGGATCGATCTGGACGCTCGATCCGGCGACCGGTGCCGCACGCGAGCTCACCTACGACATGAAGTATCACTCGATGCCCGACTGGTCGCCGGATGGCAAATGGCTGGTCTACACGGCGGACGATGGCGGCGGGACCATCCAGCTCGAGATCGTGAACGTTCAGACCGGCGAGAGTCGTGCGTTGACGAGCGACGCGAACATTTACATGGACCCGGTCTTTTCGCCGGACGGGACGAGGCTCGCGTACGTGTCAACGAAGCCGAACGGCAACTTCAACGTCTTCATCCGGCCCATCGCGGGAGGGCAGTTCACCGGCGACGAGATCGCGGTGACCCGCGACAACGACTTCGGGCGCAGCCGCCTCTACTTCGGCAACATGGACATGCACATCACCCCGGCATGGCTCCCCGACGGGAAGGAGCTCCTGATCGTGTCGAATCGCGGCGTCGCGCTGGGATCCGGCAACGTGCTGCGTGTTCCCGCGGCCGCGGGCGGGATCGACAAGGCACAGACGGTCCTCGCGGAGCAGACGCTCTATCGTGCGCGGCCCGATGTGTCGCTCGACGGCAAACGTTTCGTCTACTCGTCGACGCGTGGCGCCGCCGACCAGTACAACAACCTGTGGGTGCAGCCGACCGCGGGAGGCGAACCGTACAAGTTGACGTTCTATCAGCACGACGCCTTTCATCCGCGCTGGTCGCCGGACGGTGAGTGGATTGCGTTCGTGTCGAACGAAGGCGGCCTTCCGCAGCTTCAACTGCTCGAAACCTACGGAGGGGCGCTCAAGAAGGTGTCCATCTCGGACCGGCGCTGGAAGCGGCCGATGGGCACGCTTACCGTGCGCACGCTCGACGCCGCCACCGGCCAGCCGACCGCCGCCCGGATTCACCTCACCGCGGCGGACGGAAAGAACTACGTGCCTGCCGATATCTACGCCCGCGTGAGCGGCGTGGGAGAGCGAATCTTCCATCAGACCGGCACGTTTCGCCTCGAGGTGCCCGCCGGCACGGTGAAGCTGGAGGCGGTGAAGGGGTTCGAGTTTCACCCGGCGCAGGCGGAGGTTTCCGTCAAAGCCGGCGAGCGCGCGACGCTCGATGTGCCGCTGAAACGCCTCACCGATCTCTCGGCGAGCGGCTGGTACAGCGGCTCGACGCACGTCCACATGAACTATGCGGGCAACCTGCACAACACGCTCGAGAACATCATGATGATGTCGGCCGCCGAGGATCAGGACGTCGTCAACGAGCAGATCGCGAACAAGGACAACCGCATCCTCGACTACCAGTACTTCGTGCCGGGCGGCAAGGCACATCCGCTGTCAACGAAGGACCGGCTGCTCGTCGTCGGCCAGGAATACCGCCCGCCGTTCTACGGCCACGTCTTCATGTTCCAGCTTCGCGATCATCTGATATCGCCGTTCACCACCGGCTACGAAGGCACGGCCATCGAGAGCCTGTATCCGAGCAACACCGACATGTTCCGCAAGGCGAAGAAGCAGGGCGCCACGGTGGGGTACGTGCATGCGTTCGGGACGCAGACGCAGGACCGGTCGGCCGGCAACGATCCGCTCGCGGCCGACCTCGGCGGCGCGAAAGGCTTCATCGTGGACGCGGCGCTCGGCACGACGGATGCGATCGAGTGGTCCGACGCAGGGACTGCCGGGTTTCACCCGTGGTACGCCGTGTTGAACAACGGCCTGCGCGTGACGGCGGTCGGCGGTGAGGATTCGATCAGCAGCATGCACACGTCGAAGCTGGTGGGCTCCTCACGAACCTACGTCTACACCGGGAAGCGAGGCCTCGACGCCGACGCCTGGTTCGAGGGCCTTCGCAAGGGGCACGCTTTCGTCAGCACCGGACCGCTGGTCGAGCTGACCGTCAACGGCCGGATGGCGGGTGAAGAGGTGCCGCTGCGAGGCCCTGGCGACGTCGAAGTGAAGGCGCGCGTGCAATCGATCACGCCGCTCGAGAAGGTGACGCTCGTCTTCAACGGAGAGGTCGTGGAAACGATTCCGCTCTCGGCCGACCGGAAGAGTGCACAGTTCACCAAGCCGCTCAAGGTGGCGGCCAGTGGCTGGTATCACCTGCGCGCCGAGGGCCGCCGCGAGGAGCGGCATCCGCTGGACACGTCGTTCGCGCAGGGATTCACCAACCCCGTGTGGATCACCGTCGCCGGTCGTCCGGTGCGGAATCGCGCCGCCGCGGAGTACTGCCTGAAGTGGATCGACAAGCTGCAGGCGCTGGCCGAGGCGTGGCCCGGCTGGCGCTCACAAAAGGAAAAGGACCACGTCTACGCGCAATTCAACGAGGCTCGCGCGATCTATCGGAGGTTCCTGCAGGAGTCCTGACCGGAGAGCCGATGCCGTAGACGTGCCCCAGCGTTCGAATCACGATGACGCCGTCGGCGATCGCCGGCGTGGCCATGATGACCTCGTTCAGTGAATACTTTCCGAGCTCGACGTACTCGGTTCCCGCCTTCGCCACGTACACGTCGCCGTCTTCGTTGGCGAAATAGAGCCGGCCATCCGCCGCGACCGGCGAGGCCGAGAACGATCCGCCGCCGCCGACGCGAGCCCGATACAGGCGCTCACCCGAGCCGGCCTTGTACGCCGTGAGCACGCCGTTGTTGTTCAGCGTGTACAGAATGTCGCGATAGAGGAGCGGCGTCGGGATGTACGTCCCCTCGCGATCGTTGCTCCACGCGATCGCGGCGCCGGCGCTCTCACCCTTCGGCAGCGAGATGTCGCCGCTCCCGCCCGGCTTGACCGCGTAGACAGGCCGTACGGGCGGATAACCGCCGGTCACGTAGATGACGTCTTTCCCGGCGACGGGCGTGCCTACGGTGACCTCCGAGTTCGGGCCGAGGGTCCACAGCAGCTTGCCGGTGCGCGGGTCGTAGCCGCGGATCCTGGTGCCGTTCGTGACGAGCTCCTCGCCACGCGGTCCGGCGACGATCGTCGGCGTACCCCAGGTCGGGATCTCTTCGGTTCGATCGGTCCGCCAGATCGGCTTGCCCGTCGCCAGGTCGAACGCCGCGATGTAGGAACCCTTCTGCTGATCCGCCTGCACGATCACGGTCCCGTTGTAGATCAGCGGTGAGCTGGAGTGCCCCCATTGATAGGTCGGATCGAAGAACCAGCCGCTGTCGATCACACCGATGTCGCGCTGCCAGAGCTTGCGGCCGTTGACGTCGTAGCACGCGAGCAGGCCGACGGTGCCGAAGACGGCCACGACGTGCTTCCCGTCGGTGACCGGCGTGGAGCTGGCTTGACTCGACTTCGGGTGGCGTTTCACCTTCGGGGTGCCGGTGAACACCTCGCGTTCCCACGCCACGGCGCCCGTGCGGCGATCGAGCGCGTAGATCTTCCACGCGTGCGTGGAGACGTCCTCTACCGGCTTCACGTCGCCATAGAGACCGGTGCGAAACGTCTTGTCCGCGCTCGCGCCGACGGCGGTCGTGACGAACACACGATCGCCCCAGACGATCGGGCTGGACACCGCGATGCCTGGAATCGGCGTCTTCCAGCGCACGTTGCGTCCCGTTGCGACATCCCATTCGGCGACGGCGCCCTGACCATCGGCCACACCCGAGGCGTTCGCACCTCTGAACCCGGGCCAGGGCAGCCCTTTCGTCCTCGGTGCGATCTCCTTCGTCGTCGGTGCGATCGTGCTTCCTGTCGGTGCAGACGTCGGTGCAGGTGCTGGTGCAGATGTTGGTGCAATGACGCGCTGAAGCACCAGCGGCGGCCGGCTGCCCTGATTGACCGTCATCGATTCGACCATGCCGCCGCGGCCGGCGAACGAGACCGTCAAGTTGGGCACGTCGGGCGCGGCAAACGAAGTCTCCGAGGTCGGCGCCAGGTTCACCGGTGGCTCCCCCTGGGGGGTACCGATCAGCCCGTTCTCGGTGGCGGCAATGATGACCGTGAAGCCGCTGCCTTCGTTGCGGTAGGTGCCGGCGTAAGACTGCAGGACCGCGGAAGGCACGGCTACGGTCGGCTTCTTCGCTGCCGGCTTGGCGGCCGCGGCGGCACTCACGATCTCCAGGATCGCCGCGTCGCCGGCCTTTTGCGCCTGCGCGATCGATGCGGCCAGCGTTTCGGCATCGACGTCCGGCCGCGCCACAGCTGCGCGTACGAGGCCTGCATGCTTTTGCCGAATGCCCGTCGAGAGCGCGCGCTCCGCGCCCTGCGATCCTTTTTCGAGCAGGTACTGAGCTACCTCGAAGTGCTCGTTGCTGAGCGCCCAATCGATCGGCCGCGTCTTGTAGAACGTGTCCACGACGTTGAGGTCGGCGCCGCGCTCGATCAGCAGGCGCACGACTTCGAGCTGACCTTTGTCTGCCGCGAACATGAGCGCAGTGGCCTGATAGCGTCCCCGCACGTTCACGTCGACGCCGGAGTCGAGGAGCTCGGCGACCCGCGCGCGGTCGCCGCGGCGCGCCGCGTCGAAGAGCGCCTCGGCCGAGGCCGTGGGCGCCGGCTGCTGCATCAGAACCGCGGTCAAGATGACCTGGATCAACATGGGGCCTCCGCGCCGGTTACTTTACACGACTGGCTGGACGCGCGAAGGGCACGATATGTTCCCACTCGCTCGCATCCGATCGCGCAACGACGGCGATCACCGGTTCCGTGTCGCTGAGATTGAAGACTTCGTGCGGCACGCCGGGTTCGATGAAGATGAAATCGCCCGCCTCGTTGTCGATCGAGCGCTCCAGGGCCGGGCCGTATTCGTGGCGCACGCGACCCTGGAGGATGTACAGCATCACTTCGAAGCCGACGTGAATGTGCGCCGCCGCAACCCCGCCGGGTGGAATGGTCGCGACGTTCATCGAGAGCTGCGAGGCGTTGACATTCTTGCCCGACAGCCCCGCCTTGTACTTGATGCCGTTCCACCCCCGCACGTTGCCGCCGCCGCGAATCACCGAGATGCCGGCGTGACCTTCAACCTGTCCGAGCGATTCGTCCATGTGTACCTCACGGTCGTAGTCCGTAGTCCGTGGTTCGTGGCCGGCCACTGATAAGGAACCACGAGCTACGAGTAGCGAACAACGGTGTTGTCCGGCTACGAACTACGGACTACGACTACGGACTACGAGCGCGACAAGTGTCTCCAGGACCGTGTCCACGTCCTGCTCGTTGTTGTAGGCATGGAATGATACGCGCACTCCGTCGCCTCGTGCCGAGGCGATGATGCCCTGATGCTCGAGCCGGTGGACGAGCTCCACTGCGTTCGCCGAGCGGATGACGACGAGCGCGCCTCGGCGCGCCGGATCGGCGGGCGTCATCACGTCGAATCCGCGGTCGCGGGCGCCGCGGTCGAACCGCTCGACGAGCTCGGCGATTCGGCGCTCGACCACAGCCAGACCGACCTGCTGGACGAGCTCGATGCCGGCCCGCGCCGCGTAGACGTTCGGGATGGGCGGCGTGCCCGTCTCGAATCGGCGCGCGCTGGCGGACCAGTCGAGACGATCGATGCCGAACGCGAACGGGTCGCTGCGCCCGAACCAGCCCGTCGCCAGCGGCTCGAGCCGCTCGATGAGATCGCGCCGCACGTACAGGAATGCGATTCCGGACGGGCCAAGCAGGTACTTGAGCGTGCCCGTCACCATGAAGTCGACGCCGAGGTCGCGGACGTCGAGCGGCGCGGTTCCGGTCCGCTGGTAGTCGTCCAGGAAGCAGTAGGCGCCGCGGTCGCGGCAGAGCGCGACGAGTGTGCGGATGTCGAGGCGATAGCCGTTCCGAAAGCAGAGGTGCGTCGCGGGGACGATGAGCGTGTCGGCGTCGACGAGGTCGGCGTACGTTTCGATCGGGAGCGCGTCGCCGCGCGCACGCGCCCACGCGATCGAGGCGCCGCGTCGCTGCTGCGACAGCCACACGTGTGCCATCGTCGGGAACTCGAATTCTCCGAGCACGACGCGTCGCCGGCCTTCGAAGGAGAGCGACGTCGCCACCGCGGAAATGGCCGCCGAGGCGCTCGGCATGATCGCGATCTCGTCCACGCCGGCTCCAATCAATCCGGCCGCGGAGGCGCGCAGCCGCTCGACCTCGCCGACCCACCGTTCCCACGGCGACCCTTCGTCGTGCCACGACGCCGTGAAGGCGCCGAGCGCCGATTCCACATCCGTCGAGAGCGCGCCCTGCGAGCAGCTGTTGACGTAGACACGCCTGGCCAGAATCGGGAACCGCGCGCGAAAATCGTCCGGCCACATCGGGATAGACAATGCAGAATCCAGAATGCAGAATGCAACACCTTATGGACGATCTCGAGCGCTGGCGGTCGGAATTCCCCATCCTCGAGCGTACCGTCTACATGATCAGCAACTCGCTCGGCGCCATGCCGCGCCGCACCGCGGAATCGCTGGCCGAGTACGCCGCGGACCTGGGCCACCCGCGGCGTGCGGGCATGGGAGGACCGCTGGTGGGAGATGGGCCGCGAAGTGGGAGACAAGGTGGGCGCGATCATCGGCGCGCCGCCCGGCTCGGTGAGCATGCACGAGAACGTGACGACCGCGGCAATGGTCGCCTGCTCGGCCATTCCTCTCGACCGGACGAGAAACCGCATCGTCTGCCTGGCCGCCGATTTCCCGTCGACGATCTACCTGTACCGCGCGCAGGAGGCGCTCGGCTTCCAGCTCACGGTCGTGCCCGCGGAACCCGACCTCACCGTGCGGCTCGAGCGGGTCGCTCGAAGCCATCGACGAACGCACCGCACTCGTGTCGCTGTCGCATGTGCTCTTCAAGACGTCGTACATCATGGACGCCGGCGCCGATCGTGGAGCGCGCGCACGACGCTGGGCGCGCGCGTGCTGCTCGACGGCTATCAATCAGCCGGCATCATCCCCGTCGATGTCGCCGCGCTCGGCGTGGACTTCTTCGTCGGCGGCTGCCTGAAGTGGCTGTGCGGCGGTCCTGGCACCGCATTCCTCTATACGCGCCCGGACGTGCGCGCAACGCTGCCGCCGCGCTTCACCGGGTGGTTCGCGCACGCGAGCCCGTTCGCGTTCGACATCGGACCGCTGCCGCGTCGCGAGACGATGCGATGCGGATGATGAACGGCACGCCGTCGATTCCGGCGTTACTACGCGGCGCTTGCCGGGGCTGGAGATCATCGCGGCGGTTGGCGTCGAGCGGATCAGGGCGAAGTCCACGGCTGATGACGGCGAGGGTGTTCGAGCTCGCCGACCGCTACGGCTTCGCGTCGATGGCGACACGCGATCCGGATCGGCTTGCCGGGACCGTCGCCGTTGATCCACCCGAGGCGCTCCACGTGTCGCGTGCGCTCAAGGCGCGCGACTTCGTCGTCGACTACCGGCCCGGCGTCGGCATCCGCATCTCGCCGCACTTCTACAACACGATCGATGAGATCGATCGCCTGATGGCGGAGATGGCCCTCATCGTCGAACGAAAAGCCTACGACGTGAATGCGCCCCAGCGTTCGGTGGTCACCTGAGCGTGGCCAGGCAGTCGAACGCGACCCCGGACGCCCTCGCCGAACATGGCTTGAAGCGGCAGCTCTCCGCCGCGCAGCAGGCGATGATGGCGCTCGGCGGCGCGATCGGCACCGGCCTGTTCCTCGCCAGCGGCCTGGCGGTGAACGTCGCCGGTCCGGCGGTGATCCTGTCGTACGTCATCGTTGCCGGTCTGTCCCTGCTGCTCGGGCGGGCGCTGACGGAGATGGCGGTCGCGCATCCGACGGCCGGCGCCTTCGGCGTGTATGCCGGCGATGTACGTATCGCCGTTCGCCGGCTACGCCGTTCGCGTCAGCTACTGGCTGATGGAAGTGATCGCGACCGGCGGGCAGCTCGTGGCGGCGTCGATCTACATGGCGTACTGGTTTCCCGGCGTGCCCGGGCGCCGTCTGGGTGCTCGCATTCACGCTCGTGCTCGTCGTACGCGAACTCACGTGCGGTAGGCCGTCTCGGCGCGATCGAGTCATGGCTCGTCATGATCAAGGTGGTGGCCGTGGCGCTCTTCGTCGGCACGGCTGTCCTTGTTCTGGCCGGCCTGACGAGCGCGCCGTCGCCTGGACTGCGGAACATCACGGGTCAGGGCGGCTTCGCGCCATTCGGCGTTGCAGGGCGTCTGGCTGGCGTGCTGTTTCGTGATCTACTCGTTCATCGGCGTCGAGATTGTCGGCGTCACGTCGGGCGAAGCCAGCGATCCGGCGCGGACGATCCCGCGCGCGATGCGGCGGATGGTCCTCGGCCTCTCCGCGATCTACATCGTGACCATTACGGTGCTGCTCGCACTGACGCCGTGGAACCAGCTCGGCATCGGCGAGAGCCCGTTCGTGAGCGTGCTGCGGCAGCTCGGTATTCCCGGCGCTGCCGACGTGATGAACTTCGTCGTGCTGAGCGCCGCGCTGTCGAGCTCCAACGCGAACATCTATCTCATCGCGCGCACGCTGTTCTCGCTGGCGCGCGCGGGGTTCGTGCCGCCGGCGCTCGGCGAGGTGTCTTCCGACGGCGCGCCGGTGAAAGCGCTGCTCGTGTCGGGGGCTGGGCTCGGCGCCGCGGTGCTGGTTCGGGCGCTCTGGCCCGACTCGGCCTACGTGTGGTTCTTCGGCGTCGCGCTCTTCGGCGCGCTGTTCGTCTGGCTGATGATCTTCGTCACGCACATCGCATTCCGCGCGCCCTCGGTGCCGCTCGGGTCCTATCTGGGCGCGGCGCTCATCGTGGCCATCTTCATTTCCACGTGGTGGGTGCCGGGGCTTCGTCCGACGATCCTCGCCGGAGGTCCATGGCTCCTCCTGCTGGCGATCGGGTACTGGATGTCACCGACCCGCCGCGCCGACCCCGCGACGATCGAACGCTGACGATTTCGACATGCGCGGCCGACGAATTCGTGGCCGTGTCGCATTCTTCCCGCCCGCCAGGCATGCTCCCGATCATCCAGGCGATTACGGCGTTGCACTGAGCTGCACCCGCTGAAACCCGGGTACACCGCTTGCCCGCCTCAGCCGTGAAGGAGCGGATTATGACGCGTGCGGCTCTGGTACTGGTTGTTCTGGTTTCGCTGGCTGCCGGCGCCTGCGGCGAAGGCGCCGCGGTAGGAGAATCCCCGACGGGTCCCACCGGAACGCCTGCAGCGCAGACGCCCGCAGGTGGGGGTTGCACCATGCCCGGCGCGCCGTCGAATCTGAACGTGTCGGTCGTCGGTACGACGACGGTCCAGATGACGTGGTCCGCCGGCAGCGGCGCGACCGAGTACTGATCCTCGTCGGGACGTCCCCGAGCAGCTCCAACACGCTGTCGACGAACGCGGTCAGCACGACGTATCCGTGGAGTGGAGTCCCCCAGGGCACCCACTATGCGCGCATTCAGTCGAAGAACAGCTGCGGCACGAGCGGTTCGTCGAACGAGGTTCAGTTCACTGTGTAAAAATTTGGCGAATCATTGATTTGTGATTCGTTGGTTCATTCGATAACCGTTGATTCCCGATTCCTTCTAAGCTGCCGGAGGCAGCATGACGAAACAGACCTTGGTCTGCGTTGGTGTCGCGGTTGGCCTCGTCGTCGCGACGAGCGGCGTGCTGACGGCGGCCGGTGACCTGGCGGTAACGACGACCTACACGGGGAAGGGGAAGGTCGACGACACGCACGAGATCCTCGTGTTCCTGTTCGACCATCCGAACCCGAAAGCCGAGAGCGAGCCGCTCGCCATATCGTCCGTGACGCGCAGCGGAAGTACCGCCACGTTCACGAACGTGAGCGCCGACACGGTCTACGTGGTGATGGTCTACGACGAGAAAGCCAACTACGACGGCCGATCGGGCCCGCCGCCGCACGGCCATCCGATCGCGACTTACAGCAAAGCCGGTAAACCCGTGCCGATCAAACTCGCGCCGGGAACCAAGGTGAACGCCACCTTCGACGACTCGAAGCGCTGGGCAATCAATTTTTGATTTTTGATTTTTGATTTTTGATTTTCGATTTGATCTTTGATTCTTGATCTCTGATTTGAATCAGAAATCAAAGATCAAAAATCCAAAATCAAAAATCAAGAATGAGTTCGGCTTCCGCACGACTCGCGGACGACCAGCTCGCAGTGCAGCAGGATGTCGCGAGCGGGGAGGTCGGGGCGCACAACCCGCTCGAGCATCGTGGCAAGAGCCGCCTCGCCGATCTGGCGCGTCGGCTGACGCAGCGTGGTCAGCGGAACGGGAAGCAAGCTCGCGTACGGCACGTCGTCGATCCCGACCAGCCGAACGTCGCGCGGCACCACGTAGTCCAACCCGCGCAGCGTGTGCATCAGCCGGCCCGCGGTGCGATCGTTCGCGGACACGATGGCGTCGGGGCGCGCGGCCATCATCGCGCGCACGGCGCCTGGTTGCTCCGGATCGAGCCGGTGAATCAGCGAGCGATCGCCGTGCGCCTCTGCGGTGTACAGCGCCTCTCGATAGCCGGCTTCGCGCGCGTCAACCGTCGCGGCAGCGTTCGGCTCGGCCACGAACGCGATGCGCCGGCACCCGAGCCGCAGCAGGTGCTCCGTGATCACGTATCCGGCACGGCGGTTGTCGATGCCGACGAGGTCGTGATGTCCGCGGCGCGGATAAGGCACGACCGTGCGATCGAGCAGGACGACGGGAATCCGCGCGGCGTCGAGCGCCTCGGCGATCGTCCGGTTCACATCGTCTTTGTCGGCCATGAATTCGAGCGGCGCGAAGAAGACGCCTGAGACACCGCGGTCGATGTACTGACGGCACAGTCTCAGCGCCCGCCCCGCTTTCGTCGAGTCGCCGCCGTGCGGACTGCCCCAGAGCAGCGCGTGCTCGCGCGCAAGCGGCGAAGCCATCATCCCCTGACAGATCGGCTCGAACACCTCGGTCTCGCCGAGGTCGGGTATGAGCAGGCCGAACGAGAGTGCGCCCGAGCTCGAACGCGCCCTCACATACGTGCCCGAACCGGCTCGCCGCTCCACGAAGCCTTCGGCTTGAAGCTCCCGTACGGCGCGGCCCACCGTGATGCGCGAAGCCCCGTATGTCTGAACCAGGTCTGCCTCGCTCGGGAGACGGTCGCCACGTTTCCAACGGCCGGACTGGATTTCCCGGCGCAGGGCCGAATAGACCTGCTGGTACTTTGGCGCGGCGCGAGGCGTGCTCACGGCAAAATGATATGACAGCTATGAGACGAATATCAATATTCCGCCTGATTATTTGACCAATAGGTAGTTAAGTTGATATGGTCAGTCCAGTAAATGGATATGACAGATTCTGTGGTTCCCAAGCATTTTCTCGTCGCCTCGGATTTCGACCAGACGCTGAGCTTCAACGACTCGGGCGTCGTCCTCAGCGAGCTGATTGGCGCGTCGAGCTTTCAGCAGAAGGTCGAAGGGCTGGCTCGGACGAATCTCGTCCACCAGGGCGGCGAGCTCGCATACCTCATACGGCACGATCCCGAGTTTCGAGGCGTCCGGCGCGAACACCTCGTCGAGGCCGGCCGCCGCGTACGGCTCCGCAGCAACATCCGCGCGCTGGTGGACTTCTTCGACCGCGGCATCGAGGGTTACCGGTTCTCGTACTTCGTCATCTCGGCGGCGCCGCGCGAAGTAATCCAGTCGGCGCTCGCGGGCATCGTCTCACCGGACCACATCTTCGGAACGGAGCTCGAATACGACCCGGTCTCGGGGGAAGTGCGCTCCATTCTTCGCGTGCCGGCCGGCTACGGAAAGGTCGCTGTGGTGGAGGAGCTGGAGGCGCGGCTCGGGATCGCGCCGAGCCGCACGATCTACGTGGGCGACGGCAGCTCGGACGTGCACGTGATGCTGCACGTCAACAACCGCGAGGGCTTCACGATTGCGGTGTCCGAAAACAAACAGCTCGCGCGCATCGCCACGCGGACCGTGCTGAGCGACACCGCGTTCTCTGTGATGGTGCCGATTCTCGAGCAGGTGCTTGGCTGGGGGCCAGCGGATATCCGGCTGCTGTTCGAGTCGAACGGGCTGATGCTCCAGGCCTGGGAAAAAGCCCGCACGGACCGGGTGACGGTCCGTGAATCGGCCGGCGAGCAACGCGAGGCCGCGCTGTGACCGAATACCTGGGCTGGTTCGCGACCGCCGTATTCGTGGTGTCGTACTTCTTCAAGCGACCCGCCACGCTGCGCCAGATGCAGATGGCCGGCGCGCTCATGTGGGTTGGGTACGGGGTGCTGATCGGCGCGGCGCCGGTGGTGGCCGCCAACCTGATGGTCCTGGCTGCCGCTGCATGGACGCTGACGAAAGGAGCAGAGGGGCAGGCCCAAAAGGGTTAAGATCCGCACTCTTCGAGAGGAGTGCCATGAAGCGACTCGTCGCCGTGCTCGTGGGTGTGCTGGGGCTCTCGCAGGTCGGAGGCGCGGTCGAGAAGCCGCTTCTGGCGCAGCAGCCGGCGCTGAGCGCCACGCAGATCGTCTTCACGTTTGCTGGTGATCTGTGGAGTGTGCCGCGTGAAGGCGGCGATGCGCGCCGGCTCACGGCGGGAGTTGGCGTGGAGTCTGGCGCTTCGTTCTCGCCAGACGGCAAATGGATCGCGTTCACCGGCCAGTATGACGGCAACACCGACGTGTTCGTCGTGCCCGCCGAGGGGGGCGTACCGAAGCGCGTCACCTGGCACCCCGATCCGGACACGGCGCTCGGCTGGACCCGCGACGGACGCCGCGTCGTCTTCGCATCCCCACGCAACAGCTACTCGCGGTTTCAACAGCTGTACCTCGCGTCGATCGACGGCGGGCTGGAAGAGAAGCTGCCGCTGCCGATGGGGTACGAAGCCAGCTTCTCGCCCGATGCGCAGCGGATCGCGTACGTGCCGATGCCGCGCGCGTTCTCCGTCTGGAAGCGATACCGCGGCGGCCGGACGACGCCGGTCTGGATCGCCGACCTGTCGAACAGCCGGATCGAGCGCGTTCCTCGCGACAACTCGAACGACTTCTGCCCGATGTGGGTCGATGACCGCGTGTACTTCCTGAGCGATCGCGGCCATGCCGTGACGCTGTACTCGTACGACATGAAGTCCAAGAAGGTGGCGCAGGCCGTGCCGAACACCGGCATGGATTTCAAGTCCGCCTCGGCAGGTCCTGGCGGCATCGTCATCGAGCAGTTCGGACAGATTCAGCTCTACGACGTGAAATCCGGCCAGCTGGCGCCGGTGACGATCAGGCTGGCCGGCGACATGCCGGAGCTGCGGCCGCGCTTCGTGAACGTCGCGCGCCGGCTTGCCAGCGCGCACATCTCGCCCACGGGCGCGCGCGCGCTCTTCGAGGCGCGCGGGGAGATCCTGACGGTCCCGGCGGAGAAGGGGGACACGCGGAATCTCACCGAGACGACGAGCGCGATGGAGCGGGATCCCGCCTGGTCGCCCGACGGACGCTCGATCGCGTACTTCTCCGACGAGAGCGGCGAATACGAACTGCATATTCGCGATGCCATGGGGACGACGCCGGCGCGCAAGATCCGCCTGGAAGCGAATCCGACGTTCTACTTCATGCCGCGCTGGTCGCCCGACAGCCGGAAGATTGCCTATCTCGATGCGCACCTGAACACGTGGTATGTCGACATCGATCGCAAGACGCCGGTCAAAGTCGACAAGGACACCTACCTGTTTCCGCCGGGTGAGCGCGAGCCGGTGTGGTCGCCCGATAGCAAGTGGCTGGCGTACACCAAGCGGCTCCAGAACTACCTCGGCGCGATCTTCATCCACTCGCTGGCCGATGGAAAGAGCACGCAGCTCACCGACGGGATGAGCGATGCTCGATATCCCGTCTTCGACAAGGACGGGAAGTATCTGTACTTCACGGCCAGCACCGATTCCGGACCTTCCCTCGAAGCCGACATCAGCAGCGTCAGGCGTTCGCCGACCCGATCCGTGTACCTCGTGGTGCTGTCGAAGACCGAGCCGTCGCCGCTTGCGCCCGAGAGCGACGAGGAGAAGGGCGGCGATGCGCCGCGCGACGAAACGGCCAAGACGGACGCGCCGAAGCCGGATGCGGCAACCGCTGACGCTGCGAAGCCCGATGCCGTCAAGCCTGATGCATCGAAACCTGCGGGTCCGCCGTCGAAAACGGCGGACGTGAAAATCGATTGGGACAAGATCAACCAGCGCATCCTCGCGCTTCCGCTTCCGCCGCGCCGGTACGCGCGGCTGCAGACCGGCAAGGCGGGAATACTGTTCGCGATGGAGGCTCCCGCTCCCGGTCCGCCACCTCCGCCCGGACAGGGCGAGCCTCCGGGCATGACGGTGCACCGCTTCGATCTCAAGCAGCGGCGCTCCGACGTCGTCACGTCGGGGGTGCGCTTCTTCGAGATCTCCGCCAACGGTGAGAAGACGCTCACCGCGCGCGCCGAGCGGTGGAGCATTCAGGCGCTGCGGCCGCTGCCGCCGCCCGGAGGAAACACAGGAGCCACCGCCAACGCGCCGCCGCCGCCGCCGAGCGAGCCATCGGCCGCGTACTCAACTGCGGACCGAGACAATCGAGGTTCGATCGGATCCGCGCGTCGAATGGAAGCAGATGTACCACGATGCGTGGCGCATCCAGCGTGAGTTCTTCTACGATCCGGATCTTCACGGCCTGGATCTCGCGGCCTCGAGCCGGAAGTATGAGCCGTACCTCGATTCGGTTATGTCGCGGCGCGACTTGAGCTATCTCTTCGCCGACATGATGGGCGAGATCACGGTCGGCCATCTCGGCGTCGGAGGCGGCGACAATCCTGAAACGAAAGTGATTCCTTCGGGGCTGCTGGGCGCCGACTATCGCATCGAGAACGGCCGCTACCGCTTTGCCCGGATTTACGACGGCGAGAACTGGAATCCGGATCTCAAAGCGCCGCTGACGCAACCCGGCATCAACGTCCAGGAAGGCGACTACTTATTGGCTGTCGGCGGCCGCGAGCTTCGCGCCTCGGACAATGTGTACGCCTTCTTCGAGGCGACCTCGGGGAAGAACGTTCGCCTGAAGGTTGGCGCGCAGCCGGATGGTGCCGGCGCGCGCGAGGTCACGGTGGTGCCCGTGCCGAGCGAAAACCGCCTGCGCCACCTCGCCTGGATCGAGGACAACCGGCGCGCCGTCGACAAGGCGACGAAGGGGCGCGTCGCCTACGTGTACATGCCGGACACCGCCTTCGGCGGGCTCACGAACTTCACGCGCTACTTCTACGCGCAGGTGGGGAAGGAGGCGGCGATCATCGACGAGCGCTTCAACGGCGGCGGAGCGCTGGCGACCGACATCATCGAGCAGCTCAGTCGCCGCATGATGAGCCTCGTCGCGACGCGCGATGGGGAGCACGAGGTGCAGCCGCAGGGCGCGATCTTCGGGCCGAAGGTGATGATCATCAACGAGATTGCCGGCTCCGGCGGCGACGCGATGCCGAACTATTTCCGGCGCGCGGGCGTCGGGAAGCTGATAGGAAAGCGAACGTGGGGCGGTCTCGTCGGCCGCGCCGGCGCGCCGCCGCTCATGGACGGCGGCTTCGTCACCGCCCCGAGCTCCGCGGTGTGGAGCCCGACGGGCGAATGGGATGCGGAGAACGTCGGCATTTCACCCGACATCGAGGTCGAGCACGATCCCGAGCTGGTGCGAAAGGGGCGAGACCCACAGCTCGAAAAAGCGATCGAGCTGGTGCTGGCGGAGCTCGAAAAGAACCCCGTACCGAAACCGAAACGTCCTGCGTATCCGCGTTACACAGGGAAGAAGACCACGACCACGCCGTAGAACCTGGCCGAAAAACTCGCCGAGACGCCATCCTGCGTTCTAGGGTAGACTTTCGACCATGAGCCCGCGCCGCGCCAAGATCGAGCTTCTTCGGGGCACGCTGGACATGCTGATTCTCCGCACCCTCCTCGTGGGACCCGCTCACGGCCATCAGATCGCCAAGCACATTCAGCGCAGCACGGAAGACGTGCTTCAGGTCGAGCACGGCTCTCTCTACCCGGCGTTGCATCGGCTTGAGGGCAAGGGCTGGCTGGCGGCCAAATGGGAAAGCCGGGACGGGGCGCGCGAGTTCAAGTACTACCGCCTGACCGCTGCGGGCAAGAAGCAACTGGCCGCCGAAGAGTCCAAGTGGGAGCAACTGGTTCGCGCGATCGGCCGCGTCACTGTGCGGTCGGGGGGTTGATATGGGTTGGTGGGCACGGATCAGAGACGTGAGTGCCCGCGCACGAGAGCAGAAGGAGCGCGATCTCGAGCGCGAGATCCAGAGTCACTTGAACCTCGAGGCGGAGGAGTCCGGGCAGGATGGCGCTCGACGCGCCTTCGGCAACGTGCTGCTCGTCAAGGAGGACGTCCGCGCGGCGTGGGGTTGGACGCGATTCGAACAGCTCGCGCGCGACGTCCGCCACGGCCTGCGCCAGGTCCGCCGGAATCCGGCATTCTCGGCAATCGCCATCGCCACGCTGGCGCTCGGCATCGGTGTGAACATCGCGATGTTCAGCGCCGTCGATGCGGTGCTGATCCGCCCGCTCCCCTACCGCGACCCCGGCGGGCTCGTCATGGTCTGGGACAACGACACCAGCCGTACCGGTACCCAAAAGTTCTATACGACACCGCCGGAATGGCGCGAGTGGCGCCGCCACAACAAGGTGTTCACGGATATCGCGGCAACCCAGCGCGGCGACGCAGCACTCTCGGGCTACGGCGAGCCCGAGGTGCTGCCCGCGCGTAAGGTCACCGGGAACTTCTGGACGATACTCGGCGTCCAGCCGCTGCTCGGCCGAGTCTTCACTGAAGAAGAAGACGTCCGCGGTGCGCGGCTTGTCGTCATCAGCCATGGGCTCTGGCAGCGGCGGTTCGGCGCCTCGCCGGACGTCCTGGGCCGCACCGTGACGCTGAACGACAAGCCGTACGAAGTGATCGGCGTGATGCCGCCCGAGTTCTACTTCATGCCTGCGCGCGACATCGACCTCTGGATGCCGACCGCCTTCCCGCCCGAGATGTTGCGGAACTGGGGGTGGCACGATCTGCACTGCGTCGCGCGGCTCAAGCCCGGCGTCACGGTGCACCAGGCGGACGAGGAGATAGCGGCATTGAGCCTGCGCATCACAGCGGAGCATCTGAAGCGGCCGCGTTCGGCCGTCGTGACGTCGTTGCGGGAAGAGCTGACCGGGAGAACACGGACGTCCCTGATCGTGCTGCTCTGCGGGTCGCTCGCCGTTCTGCTGATCGCATGCGTCAACCTGGCGAATCTGCTGATGTCGCGAGGAATGGTGCGCGGCCGCGAAGTGGCGGTGCGCGCGGCGCTTGGCGCTGGACGGGGTCGGCTGCTGATGCAGTTTCTGATCGAGAGCCTCGTGATTGCCGTCCTCGGCGCCTTCGCCGGGCTCGTGCTCGCCATCCCGGTCATGCGATTCCTGCAGACACTCGTCCCGGAGACGATGGATGTGCACCTGCGGCTCGACTGGCGGGTGCTGGCGTTTTCCGCGGTGACGGCCCTGGCTGCCGCATTGACGTTCGGACTGGCGCCGGCGCTCGGCGGATCGCGGCGCGCACTGCAGGAGCGGCTGCGCGATGGCGCCGGCGGCAGTCGCGGCGCCCGCAGCTATCGCCTCCAGCACTCCCTCATCGTCCTGGAGACGGCGCTCGCCGTCGTGCTGCTGACGTGCGGCGGCCTGCTGCTGCAAACCTTTCAGCATCTGAACCGGCTGGAGTTGGGAATTCGAAGCGAGCGGCTTCTGACGTTCGTGACGCCGTTGTTCCGCTATCCCGACTTTGACTCACGGGTGGCGGCTGTCAACGTGCAGCTCGAAAAATTGCGCGCGATTCCCGGCGTCATCAGTGTCGCAGCCATCTCGCGAATACCGCTGACCGTCCACGACCAGGCGACGTTCTATCTCCTGCCTGGCCAATCCACCAAGGAAGTCGCCGAGCAGGTTGCGCTGACGCGGGTGGTGACGCGCGAGTACTTCTCGACGGTCGGGGCGCAGCTGCGCGAAGGCCGGTTCTTCGACCTCTCCGACCAGCGATCGTCGAGCCCGGCGGCGATCATCAATGAGTCCTTTGCGAACCGCCACTTTCCCCGGCGCTCCCCGCTCGGCGAGCGATTCAAGTTCGGGCGGCTCGGCGAGAAGGGCTACTGGTACACGGTTGTCGGTGTGGTGAAGGAGATCCGCGATCGCGGCATGTGGGAAGTGCCGCAGCCCACGATCTACCGTGTGCACGAACAAGCAGACCAGAGCGGAGACCAACCGAGCGGCATCGTGGTTCGCACGGCGGTGGAGCCGACCTCGATCGTCGCGGCCGTCCGGCACGCGATCTGGTCCATCGACAAGAACCAGCCGGTGGCGCGCGTGCAGACGATCGAAGAAATCGTCGCTCGCCAGTTGTCGGTGCCGTCACAGAATACCGTGCTGTCGAGCGGCTTCGCCCTCCTCGCCGTGCTGCTCGCGTCGATCGGCTTGTACGGAGTCCTGTCCTATGCCGTGGCGCAAAGTACGAACGAGATTGGAGTACGCATGGCGCTCGGCGCGACGTCACGCGACATTCTGGTGTCGTTCAGCAGCCGAGGCCTGGCGTTGACGCTGCTCGGCGTGGCCATCGGCGTCGTCCTGGCTGGAATGGCGGCGCGGGGAATGCGTACCGTGTTCTACGACTTCGAGCCTGACTACACCGCGGCAGTAGCTGTCGCATCCGTCGTGCTTCTGGCGGTGGCCGCCTTGGCGTGTCTCGTTCCCGCGCGTCGCGCGGCACGCATCGATCCCGTGGTGGCCCTTCAGCACGAATAGGATCCACGAACACAATAACGAACTACTAAGGTTGAGTGGGGTGGGTGACGGGTCTCGAACCCGCGACTTCCTGAGCCACAGTCAGGCGCTCTACCCCTGAGCTACACCCACCGTGCAGAGGTGAACACTAGAGTTTAGCACGCTGCCTCGCGAGGGGCGATTCGTCCAGGCGCGCCAGCAGATCCCACGGGCCGTCGTAAATGGCAATGGCGCGGCGAAGATCCCGATCGCCCCATCCGCCACAGCGAAATGCGATCGCTCCCACGCCGGCGCGTGCCGCCGCCTCGATGTCATACGGCGTGTCGCCGATCAGCAGCGCCTCCGACGGTTGCGCCTTCGCCTTCTTCAATGCCGCGTGCACGATGTCCGGATCGGGTTTCGACTCCTCCGCATCGTCACTCGACGTCGCTTCGTCGAGCAGCTCGCTCACGCCGGCAATCTGCAGCAGCCGTTCGAGCTCGTCGCCCTTCGCCGAGCTGGCCGCGACCGCCGTCAGCCCGCGTGCCTTCACCTCCGCGACCAGCTCGCGCGCGCCCGGGAAGGGGTGCACCGCAGGAAGATACTTCGTCTTGAATATCTCGCCGCGGCCCTTGGAGATCTTCTTTCCGATGGGCGAGTCTTCCGATATTCCGGCCACGGCCGGCATCAGCTTGTCGCCGCCCATGCCAATCGCGCGGCGGACCTTGTCGAAGTCGACCTGCACGCCCGACTGGGCGAACGCCTCGACCCACGCATGCGCGTGCGCATCGTTGCTATCGACGAGCGTTCCGTCGATGTCGAAAAGAATGGCCCTGTACATGTTCGAACTACGGGGACGTTCGAGCGTGGTCCCAAGAATCAGGATTTTCCGTTTACCTTCGTCCTTGTTCAGTCAGGGTGTTCGTCGTCGACAGCTCGACGAGCTGACCGTCCTCGATGCGGACGCGGAGCGGATAGATGTGGCTCGCGCGCTCGCCCTTGGCTTTGTACATCAGCTTGTCGGCGCGGGCGAGGAGGTCATGCGCGAACTGACGTGCGAGGTGCCGGCGCTCGGTGACGGCCCCGAGCATCAGGCACACCACGCCGACGTCCACCTTGACGGGCCGTTCCGCCAGGCGCGGGTCTTCCGTCGTCCAGTCGAAGCGCTCGACCGCCTCGCGGAACCGTTCCGCGATCACCCAGGCGGCGGAGAAATGATCGAGGTCGGGGATCAGAAAGCAGAACTCATCGCCGCCGAACCGGGCGTGCAGCTCCTGCCGATCCGCGCAGGTCGGGCGTTTCCTGCGCGATGAGGTCGTCGGACCGGATCTGCTCGCGCAGGAGCCTGGCCACGCGCTCGATGATGCGGTCGCCGAGCGGCGTGGCCGAGCGTGTCGTTGTACCACTTGAACGAGGTGATATCGACGAGGCCGACGGCGCACCACGTGCCGCGCTGCTCGAGAGCGAGAAACGCTTCGAGCTGCTCGATGAAGCGGCGGAAGTTCATGAGCCGCGTCTTCGGATCGCGGTGGACGCGGTCGGTCAGATCGGCGACGAGATCCTCGAAGTAGCGCGCGATGCTGCTCACCGTCGCGTCCCGCGCCGCAGCTCGTCGCGCATCCTGTTCATCCGCTCGGTGAAGCCGCTGGACACGGCCTGAATCGCCTCCTGCTTCGACTGCTGCCAGAGGCGTTCGTGCTGCAGGAAGACGTTGTCGATCGCTTCGAGGAGGGCCTGTTCCTGGGGAGCAGGCAAGTGGAGACGGTCGCGTATCCACTCGTGCAGGCCTGTACGCGTTTCCGGTTGGGCTCCGGCCTGGATGATCTTCCTGGCCCGCATTGGTTTGGCCTACCTGTTCAAAGCGTATGCCGCCAGGTCGCTCCTAAATGCACGCTGATTACTGTCGAGCTCGGCCGATCAGATCACGCGGCCGTGAGGGCCAAACCACCCTGCAGAGGTGAGGCTGGTTTCGAGCTCGCGCTCCCGGCGATTCAGGTCCACGGTATCGTCGAAATGCTCGATTTCCTCGCGCCCGTCGGGGTAGACCACCATCAGCTCATAGCCCGAGCCGCCGTCGGTCGGGCGCGATTCACAGCGAATGAACTGAGCCTGGCGCTCGAAAAGAAAACCACGACAGCTTCTTTTTCGGCATCACTCCTCGCCGGCAACAGATCGAACGTGTACCAGACGACTACAGCACTGTACCGCTGACATGCTCGGTTCTCAGCTTGTACGTAAAGCGACGGCCGGTTGGACGAGCGTGGCGCGCCGGGCAGGCACGAAGCACGCCACCGCCGCGACGCCCAGCAGCACGAGCGAGACGCTCAGAAACGTCAGCGGATCTCTCGGCTCGATCTCGAACAGCATGCCCGAGAGCATCCGTGTGAAAAGGAGCGCACCAGCGGTCCCGAGTGCAAGACCCACGGCCACGAGCGTCATGCTCTCGCGGATGACCATTCGGTGGACATCATGCGGGTCGGCGCCGAGCGCAAGGCGCACGCCGAACTCGCGCGTGCGCTGGCCGACCGAGAACGCCACCACGCCCGCGAGCCCGGTGGCCGAGATGCCGAGCGCCAGGGCCGCGAATGCCGCGAGGAGCAGCGCCGTGAGCCGCGGCGACGCGAGCGCCTCACCACGAAACTCGAGCAGGCCGCGAATCTCGGTCACGGGCTGCGCGGGATTCGATCGCCTTGACGAGGCGGCGCAACGCGGCGGAAGCCGGCGCCGGGTCGCCGTCGATTCGGAGCACGAGGCGCAGGTCCCGCCAGGGCTGGGACGACCACGGGATGTACGCCTCGTCGCCTGGTGCGCGATCGAGTCCGTCGTTGCGCACGTCCGACACGATCCCGACAATCGTTGCCCAGGTGCGGCCGCCGTTCGCCGAGACCTGCTGGCCGACGGGGTCGGTATCGCTCCAGTAGCGACGCGAGAGCGATTCGTTGATCACCGCCACTGCCCGTCGCGTCGCTTCGTCCTCGGCGTCGTAGAGCCGCCCGCGAATCAGGTGGATGCCGACCGCCGCAAAATAGTCCGCGCTCGCGCTGCGGACGTGGGCGACGGGGGGCGGCATCCCCGGTTTCTGCTCGCGGCCGCGGATCTGGAACGTATTGCGGTGCGGGTCCATGCGGTTGAGCGGAAACGTGTGGGCCACGGCGGCGTGGGTGGCGCCCGGCAGCTCGCGTGCTTTGGCGAGCAGGCGATCGGTGAACTGCAGGATCGTGTCGTGCCGCTTGTCACCTCGACCAGTTCAGATCGAGGCGCGCGGTCAGGACGTTGTCGGGATCGAATCCCGCGTCGACGTTCTGCAGCCGCGCGAGGCTGCGCAGCGTCAGTCCCGCCGCGATGAGCAGCATGAACGACACCGCCAGCTGCCCCACGATGAGCAGGCTCCTCGTCCGGCGGCCGGCGAGCCGCGACGCCGCCCGGTTGCCGCCGTCTTTCAGCGCGACCACCAGGTTCTGCTGCTGCAGGGCAGGCACGATGCCGAATACGAGGCCGCTCACCATCGACAGCCCGAACGTGAACGCGAGCACGGTCCGGCCGATCGTGATTTCGTGCGCGCGCGGCGTGAAGCGCTCGGCGAAGGCGATGAGCATGTCGAGGCTGAGCGACGCCAGCGCAAGGCCGACCGCGCCGCCGACGATCGCGAGCAGCGCGCTTTCCGTGAGGAGCTGCCGCCCGAGTCGGCCGCGTCCGGCGCCGAGCGCATTGCGAAGCGCGAGCTCACGATCGCGCCTGATCAGCGCGGCGAGCATCAGGTTTGCGACGTTCGCGCAGGCGATCAGCAGAACGAAGACGGCCGTCCCGAGCAGAAGGCGGAACGTCGGACCGGCATCGCGCGTCAGCTCGTCGCGCAGCGAGAGCATTTCGAGGAACGCGCCGCTGCGCGCGTTCGCCTCTGGATACGCCGACTGCAGCCGCGAGGCAACCCGCTGCAAATCCGCGAGCGCCTCCGCCTGGCTCACGCCGCTCCGCAGGCGGCCGAACATGGCGAGGCCGCGGGCGCGGCGGTCGGCGTGCCAGGCGGCGCCGGACCGAAACGGGCACGACGAGATCGGCATGTACACCGCGTCCGGATTCGGATACGCGAGCGGCGCGGGAGGCAGCACCCCGATCACGGTGTGCAGCCGGTCGTTCATCTCGACCCTTCGGCCCACGACGCCAGGATCGCCGTCGAACGCTTCTTGCCAGAACGCATGGCTCAAGACCAGCACCGGCTGCGCACCGGGCGCGTCCTCCCCCCGGGCAAACGTCCGGCCGATGAGCGGATCGAGCCCCATCACGTCGAAGAACTCGGCGGAGACGACCGCGGTCTGGACGCGCCGCGGCTCGGTGCCGCCAAGAAGATGGAACGGCATCGAGTGGTATTCGACCATCTTGTCGAAGGTCGAGCTCTGCGCGCGGTAGTCGTCGAACTCGAGGGGCGAGAACCCGATCTCCTCTTTCGTCAACGCCTCCCGCTGCACCACGTGCAGGAGGCTATCGCCGTGCTGGTAGGGCAGCGGCCGAATGAGGACGCCGTTCACGACGCTGAACATCGCGGCGTTCGCGCCGATGCCGAGGCCGAGCGTCATGATGGCCGCGGCTGAAAAGCCGGGGTTGCCGCGCAGCGTGCGCACCGCGAAGCGAAGATCCTGGCCGAGCATCTCGAGCGCGCGGCCGCCGCGGGCGTCGCGGCACTGCTCCTTCACCCGCTCGTAGCCGCCGAATATGTTCGACGCGGCCGCCTGCGCGTCGGGCGCCTGCATGCCCCGACGCTGGTTCTCGCGCTCCTGCATCTCGAGGTGGAACCGCAGCTCCTCGTCCAGCTGACGTTCGAGCTCGCGTCGCCGGAACAGCACCCGTGTCAGCGTCAGGAACCTGGCCCGCATGTGATCACGCCGTGGCGAGCACGCGCGCAATCGCCTCCGCGATGCGCTCCCAGTTCTGCGTTTCGTCGGCGAGCTGGCGCCGCCCGGCCCGCGTGAGGCTGTAGTACTTCGCTCGGCGGTTGTTCTCCGAGCTGCCCCATTCGGACGCTATCCACCCGCGTGCTTCGAGACGGAAGAGCGCTGGATACAGCGAGCCCTGATTGATGCGCAGGACGTCCTGCGACGCCTGCTGGATGCGCTGCGAGATGCCCCAGCCGTGATTCGGTCCGGCATCGAGCGTACGCAGGATCATCAGATCGAGTGTGCCTTGCAGCAGATCGGTTCCGAGTTTACTCATCGATCTTGTCCGCTTTCGGGACTCGCCCGTTCATCGCCGGACAGCCGGCGCACGACCGCCGCATCGTGTGAATTCTCGTAAGTGTTGCTCGCGCCGCGAGTTTGCCCACGCGATGGCTCCAGGCACGATTATCGCTCCTGTCGACGGTCAACAAGAGACGGGCCATTCGAGGGAGCGCCGATGGACAGCCTGATCGCCGACATCAAGTACGGAGCTCGTACCCTTTTGAAGCACCGCGGCTACACCCTGCTCGCCATCGTCACACTGGCACTCGGGATCGGCGCCAATACGGCGATCTTCAGCGTGATCAGCGGCGTTCTCCTGAAGCCGCTGCCCTACGGCGAACCTGATCGTCTGGTCGTCGTCCGCCAGACCGCGCCGGGAGCCGGTCAGCCGATCGTCAATCTCTCGATCCGCGAGTATTTCGACTACCGCGAGCAGTCGCCCGATTTCGACGCGCTCGTCGAATATCACCAGATGAACTTCGTCCTGCTGAAGCGCGGTGATCCCGACCGCGTCAACACGGGCGTCGTGTCGCACAACTTCTTCGACGTGCTGGGCATCCGGCCGGTCGTTGGCCGCACGTTCGTCGCGTCGGACGATCATCGAGGCGCCGAGGCGGTATTCCTCCTCAGCTACTCCTACTGGCAGTCGAAGTTCGGCGGAGACCCGAACATCGTCGGCCAGGTGTTCCAGATGAACGATCGGCCGCACACGGTGATTGGCGTGCTGCCGAACGTGCCCCATTACCCGCAGGAGAACGACGTTTACATGCCGGTGCACGCGTGCCCCTTCCGTTCGGCCGCGGAGCAGAATATCGCGCGGAACCGTCGCATCTTCGGCGCGCTCGTCGTGTTCGGAAAGCTGAAGGCGAGTGTGACACGCGAACGTGCCGCGCAGGGTGTCGAGGCGATCTGCGGGCGGTTCACCCGCGACAACCCGCAGAACTACCGGCCGTCTTCCGGATTCACCGCCACAACGCTCGACGTGCGCGGGGAGCTCACGCGGCAGGCACGACCGATGCTCCTGATCCTGATGGGCACCACGGGACTGGTTCTCCTGATTGCCTGCGCCAACGTCGCAAACCTCACGCTCGCGCGGGTGCTGCGCCGCGACCGCGAGCTGGCCCTTCGCGCGGCGGTCGGGGCGGGCCGCGGCCGATTGGTCCGGCAGCTGCTCACGGAGAGCACGATCCTGTCGCTGGCGGGCGGCGCGCTCGGCCTGGTCTTCGCCTCCTCCACGATCGACATGCTGACGCTCTTCGTGGCGCGATTCACGCAGCGGACCGGCGAGATCGAGCTGGATCCGCGTGTTCTCGTCTTCACGCTCGGCGTGTCGATGGTGACGGGGATCCTGTTCGGCACCATTCCGGCGCTCGCCTCGCGCGTGGATCTCGTCAAGGCGCTGAAGCAGGGCGGCAGGAACCCGGCCGAGGCGGGGGGCCATCGCGGTCTGCGCGGTGCGCTGATCGTCCTCCAGGTCGCCGTGTCGGTGGTGCTGCTCATTGGCGCCGGTCTGCTGCTCGCCAGCTTCTACCGGCTGCAGCAGGTGGATCCCGGCTATCGCGCCGATCGTGTTCTGTCCGCCGAAGCGTTCGGCAACTTCACCAAGTATCCGAATGCCGAGTCACAGCTCCGGTTCTATCTCCCGCTCATCGAACGGTTGGAACAGCAGCCGGGAGTGCTGTCCGCCGCGGTCACGAATGCCGTGCCGCTCAGCGGCATCGCTCCCGGAAGCGCGCCGTTCCAGATCGAAGGGAGGACGACGGACGACCCCGACCAGCGACCGACCGCCGACATCCGGATCGCAAGCCCGCGGTACTTCGACACGCTTGGCATTCAGCTTCTTCGAGGACGCCTCTTCGCCGATCTCGATCATCGCGAGGCGCCGCCGGTCGCGGTGATCAACGAGTCGATGATCAGATATTGGCAGGGCCGCGATCCCATCGGATCACGCATCTCCCTCAACAACGGCGAGACGTGGGCCACGGTGGTTGGCGTGGTGGGAGACGTGCGGCAGTTCGGACTCGACCAGCAGGCGGTGGCCCAGGTCTACGTGCCCCTCCGGCAGACGCCCTTCGGGCTCGCTGGCCGCGTGCTCGTCCGCACGCAAGGCGAGCCCGCCCGCGCGGCCAGCATGCTGCGCGACGCCATCCACGCGCTCGACGCCGACATGCCGGTGGAGAACACGCAGACGCTCGATGATCTGCGTGACACCTTCCTCACGACGCCCCGCCTCACCGCGACGCTCCTGGCGATCTTCGCAGCGCTCGCCCTCTTCGTGACCATCACGGGCATTACAGGGGTTATCGCGACATCGGTGTCCGAGCGCACGCAGGAGTTCGGCGTGCGCATGGCACTCGGCGCCAGCCGCAGCGGGGTGCTCGCCATGGTGGCGCGGCAGGGCATGCTCCTCGTCGGCATCGGTCTCGTCGCCGGCGTCGCCGGCGCAATCGCCGCGGGCCGTGTGCTTGCGTCGTATCTCTACGACACGCGGCCCACCGATCCTCTGATCCTGCTTGCGGTCGGCGCGCTCTTCCTGGTCGCCGGTCTCATGGCCTGTCTCGGTCCCGCATGGCGCGCCACGACGATCGACCCGCTGACGGCGCTGAGAACTGAGTAGGAGCGAGGCGTGACTTTCAATCGTCTGTGCCTGCTCACGTTCACTGCGGCTGCCGCCGTTACGAGTCAGCCGGCGTCGATGGCGCGCGTCGAAACCGAGCCTCGCGTTCGCGTGGCGATTCTGATCTTCAACGGCGTCCAGATCATCGACTTCGCGGCGCCGTACGAAGTCATGGGGCAGGCGGGCTACGAAGTGTTCACGGTTGCCGAAACAACCGCGGCCGTGACGACCGCAATGGGCATGCAGACGACGCCGCGCTATGGGTTCACCGATCATCCGCGTCCGGACATCCTGCTCCTTCCAGGCGGGAACGTCGACTCGCACCTTCAGAACGCCGCGCTCATGTCGTGGGTTCGCAGCAACGCCGCCGCGGCGCGCTACGTCCTCTCCGTCTGCAACGGTGCATTCTTTCTCTCTCGGGCCGGGCTCCTGGACGGCCTCAAGGCAACCACTTTCTACGGCCTCATCGACGAGCTGCGCGCGCAGACGCCGGATGCGACGATCGTCGCGGACCGCCGATTTGTCGATAACGGCAGGATTGTCACAGCGGCGGGCCTTTCGTCGGGCATCGACGGAGCGCTCCACGTCGTCGCCAAAGTGAGCGGCGCCGCACGGGCGCAGATGGTGGCGCTCAACATGGAGTACAGACTGGAAGCCGGACGGCACCTACGCGCGCGCCAGCTTCGCCGATCGCCACATCCGCGCGATCTTCGGCCGGCGCCTGGATCTCGGGCTTCCATCCGGCTATCGCGCGTCGGTCGCGGCGACATCGGGAGATCGGTCGTCATGGACGACCCGCTGGGCGGTCACAACGACGCGCTCCATGCCAGACCTGATGACAGCGATCGAGCGCTCACTGCAGGCGCCGGGCGGCTGGAGCAAGCGGGCCGGAGGTTCGAGCTCCGAGAGCCTGTGGAGCTTCGCGGATGGCGGCCGAACGTGGCGAGGACGTCTGTCGATGTCGCGCTCGGCGACTCCAGACGAATACGCGGCCGTCATTCAGGTCGACGACACGATGAAATGACATCGTGCGCTGATGCGTGCACGTCAGGTTTGGCGACGTCTCGAAATCCCACAGTGCTGGGAGTCCGGCTGTCCTCGACTGTACCACTACAGACCACGGCCGTCACAAGTTGCGTCGATGCGCCCGCTTCAGGGCGGCGCGAGTGGTGCGCTTCGGCACAGGCCGCGGTCGCCGGAGTCTTTTTCCATTACGCATCTGCACGCTGATTCGCTGCGATGACTGTCTGTTCGTTTTGGTGAGGAGACACGTTTCATGAAGTAAATGGCGCAGATTGAACCGCTCGACGCACTGCAAGCGTTTGCCGCTACCGCAAGGCCACAACCGCTCGATTGTCGCGGCCCGCTCGGCGCTCTTCTCGGCCGGGGGTGGACGATGAACACCGCGTGGGATCGCTCGCTTGACCAGACGCCGACCTGGGGTGCCGGCCGACTCGTGCTCGCGGTGCAAGCGTCGGGCGATCATCGCGAGCACCTGATGCAGACCAATGGCGTGGCGTTCTACCGCTGCGGCGCGTGCGGGCACATGTTCATCGTGAGAATGACGCCGCGGGAGCCGGAGCCGGATTCGACGCCGTAGCCGACTGCGCATCGCTGACCACGGATCGCGATAGCCTAGGGCTCATGGAGCATCCATCGGTCATCAGACCATCAGCCCTCGCGGCCTACCGTCCCGGCAAAATGGGGAAGTCGACGATCTTCGAATCCGCGCGGCTGCTGGTCGGGCTCAACGCGTTCGAGCCCGGGCAGGCGCACGCGCTCCACGCGCACGCCGGCATGGACAAGGTGTACTCGGTCGTCGAAGGCGAGGGCGTGTTCCTGCTCGAGGATCGGGAGCTGCCGATGCGGAGCGGCGATCTCCTTGTCGCGCCGGAGGGCGTGCCGCACGGCGTGCGCAATACCAGTTCCGGCCGCCTGCTCGTGCTTGCGATCCTCGCGCCGGCGCCAGGGTAACTCCTACGTCGCCTGTCGCTCCGCGATACGCGCGGCGCGGCGTTCCTCGGGCTCGAGATGGCCGCACGACACGCAGACCCAGGCCGGCTGGTGATGGGCGATGGATCGGTGGCTGCCGTGCGGCGCCGTCGGATCGCCCGGCACGATGGCGTCGGGGGAATAGAAAACCGGTCCTCCGCAACGCGAGCAGGTCTTCACGTCGTGGGTTGGCGCATTACTCATCCGTATCGGTGCAGAGCAAACCGCGATCCGGCTTACGGCCGAGGCAGGCTACACTGGTTTCTCGAAGTGCGCCCGTAGCTCAGTTGGATAGAGCACCGGCCTTCTAAGCCGGGGGTCGAAGGTTCGAGTCCTTCCGGGCGCGCCAACCGCTTCGCGGTTGGCACGCGCCGGACGTCCTCCGTCACGCGGCGTCTCGCTTCGCGCTCGCCGCGACGGGGCACGAGTCCCTTGGCCTGGCGGTGCGAGCGGAAAGGATGCGCAATGACCGGCATCGGGTTGCCTCAGTTGGCCTTCCTGTTGGTAGTGATCCTCGTGATCTGGAGCATCTCTAATTCCCGCGGCTCCTTTCCCCGCTGAACCCATGATTGGTGACCGCTTCGAATTGACGCCGACGTTCCCACAGACGCCGGTCATGGCCTTCGCTGGACGATGTGCGCATCAGGAGGGCGCCGGATCCCGCACCTCGGTCAGGCGCGCCACGTAGGCAGCGGCAACGTCGCCGGGGGCGGCGTCCATGACGAAGCGGCCCCGCTCGAGCAGCCCTTTTCCCCGTCCCGGCGGCGATCCCCCACTCTCTCTCGCGCTCATTGCAAATGAAATCTTCCGCGCCACGGCCATTTCACTCGTCATCGCGCACGAGCACCCGGCAGGTGCCTGCCGACACGAACACCATCTGGAACGTTTGCCCTCGCTGGCGGTCGGCACCGATCCGTTCCTCATCGTTACTTTCCGCCGGAGGCGCGACGGCGCGACCCTCGTCGATGGCGCCCGTGAGCACCTGTCGGGCGATTCCCTCGGAAACCCCTTCTCCTCCGTAGCGCAGCAATCCCTGCTGATCCAGAACATCGGTGACGGCCTGCGACTCGAGCTGCGACCGGACCTGCGCGCTCATGTATTCGGAGACCATGCGCGGCGCGATCACGACCAGGAACACGGCGAGAGCAGCCGCGACCGCAACGGCAAGCGCGACGCCCGCGACGCCGAGCGCGAGGGCGACCACCAGCAGCTCCAGCAGGAAGACCACGCTCGCCGCGGCGGCGGTGGCTCCGATAATTGCGAGCGCGGCGAGAATCGCGGAAACGGTCACGGCGCCGGGCGTCAGCTCGACGCGTACATCCGGTGTCGCGGTCACGACACGGTCACCGATCGGCTTGCTCGATAACGCCGCATGGGCGAGGGGTGCGTCGCGCCCGATTGTCTGCTCTGGGTTTCCTTCGAGATCAAGTCCGGTTACCGGACCGAACGCGCGGCTGTCCGCCATGAGGACGCCGGGTGTGAACGGTCGCAGGTAATACAGATCCACGTGGAGGCCGGTCACCGCGAACGCGAGACCGAGCGCGCCTTGCAGTGCAACGTCGGTGGAGTCCAGGGTGACGTGAGTACGGCATTCAATCTGCCCCTGCTCGACGTCGTTCCCGCGAAACCGCATCTCGTTTGGCCGCGCTAGGAGCAGCTCGAAGGCGACGGTACGCTGCCCGGTGGCCGGGATGGTGTACGTCACGGCGTTCTGCAGCATTTGGATCCGTGCGCTGCCAATGCGGTATGGCCCGCCTTGCGAGAGCTCTCGGTGAACCGCCCAGACGGCCGTTTCCGCACTGTCGGCGACCGTCACATCGAGAAACACTCCCGCCGCCAGCTCTGCGCCCGGACCATGGAAAACAGACACTCTCCACTGCCCGGCCATGACCAGTGGCACTGTCGCCGGGTTCGTGAAGACAACCATCGACACCGGCGGGAACGTCGGCGTCACGTTTGCCGGCCGAATCGGACCGTCCGGGAGCGGCCCCGCGAGGCCGTCCAGGCGTACGAATGTCCAGGTAACCGCGGCTTCAGGATCGCCGTCCACGGCGGCCGTGAACTCACACGCCTGACGCTCGATCGGCGCTCCTGGGGACACGGTGATCTGGATCGCCGACCCGTCCGCCGCCGTGAGGTCGATCGTCAGGTCCGCGACCTGCCCGGCCCTGAATTCGTCAATCGCGAACAGGTCGTCCTCGGAGAGGCCGCCGATCATATCCAGCTGCGGCTCACCCGATGCCAGTCGTGCCGTGTTGACGGCTACGACCGCCTCGCGCAGGAGCTCGATCGGCATCTCGGGGGCGCCGCCGAGCGACTTCGTCGCCCTGAGCAGAGGGATGGGATATGCCGGTTGTTCCGTCGCGACCCAGTCGTCGGCATCGAGCTGGATCCAGCTCTCACCGGGCATCCCGGGACCCGTCACGTTCTCCGGCAGGAGGTGCTTGGGATCGGCAACAGGCGCCGGCACGGTCAGCGGTCGGACGCGCTGTTCGTAGATGACCCGAAGGCCGCCGTCGCCCATGTCGGTGTACGCGAAAAAGCCGGCCGGCTCGCGCTGGAGATCGGCGGTGAGATGTCCACCAATCGTATTGTCGATGCGCAGCCGCTCCGCGGCGGCGATCTCGGACCGGTGCGACGCACAGAAGCCAACCGGTCGGAACTGACGGTTCTCGGCTTCGGCATCCGGAACGAGCAGGCCCGGCGCACCGATCTGCTCGTGACCGATGTCCCACACCTCGAATACGCTGTCGGTCACGGTCAGCGTGCCGTTCGCGATCGAAGATGTCAGCCGCGTTCGCAAGAGTCCGAGGAAGGCTCGATGGTGCAGCACGTTGAGGATCACGCCCTTGTCGTGTGGCTCGAGCGCGAGGAGGTGGACCGGGAACCGGTCGATGGGCGACGAGTAGCCGATCGTCTCCTCGTCAGGCGCGATGAGGTGCGTAAGGAGGCAGAATCGCCTCAAGGCCCGCGGGAGCGCCGACGCGGGTGTCGAGAGAATCACGCCGCGCGCGTCCCCGTCGGTGTGCCGGATGAACGCGACCTTGTCCGTCAGCGTGGGCTGCCAGAGGATGCGCGGCCTGGCCGGAGGCAGTGGAACCAGCGTGTCGAATCTCACCGACGTGGACCGCTGGCGATCGAACGTGAGGATGAGTGGCTCGAGAACCTGGATCTGCGGATGCTCCCCGCCGGGGAGTGTTTCGGTCGCCACCGTCATCGCGTCCAGATCGATCCGTGCGAGTGTCAGCGGCACGTAGAACGCGTCCGATTGCGGCCCGCTGGTGATATCGAACCCCTGCAGCGGCGGCGGAAATCGAATCGCGGCGGCGTTCTCGCGGTACACGGCCGTGAGCGCCGCCTCACCGGCACGCGCGTCGAGGTCGTATCCGCCTGTGCCCACTCGCATTCTGGTTCGGCCGGCCACACTCGAGGGATCGTCGAGCGGAAGCGTGAGGAGCGTGAGGGAGAACGTAAAGTCGCCGAGCGGACCGATCCGATCGCCGATCTGGACGAGGATCAGCAGCCGTTGGCGTTTCTGGTCCACGCCTGCCCACAGGCTGAAACCGAACTGCTGCTGGAGTGTGTGCGGAAGCTCTGTCGAGTCAAACAGCTCGATGCCCGTCTCGTCGGCGCGATAGCGATCGATGACCAGACGAGTATTGCCCCCCTCGCCGGGCAGCTGCGCACGCTTGTACACCACGAACAGCGTGTCCGGAAAGCTCGTCACCGCGACGTGACGCGACCAGTTCCACGCGTTGGGAGCTTCGAGTGTCGTGCCGGTGCGGGTCAGCGGTGCGTGTGGCCGCTCGATCGTATCCCATTGCCGTGCCTGGTCATTCCAGGAGTACACCGTGATCCGGTCGATCTCGCTCGTGACGACGATCGGAATCTCGCGGGAGCCCGTCACGAAGCGCGTGAGAGAAATGTCGAGGACGTCCTGGTATCGGAAGTCCTGCGCTGTGGCGTTCGTGGGCGCGGCGTGTTTGAAGGGTCGCACGGGCGCCAGTGTAACCCTGCCCGCGTGCCGTGTTCACGGTGACGATGAATTTCGCCATTCGCCGAGGGGGATCCCGGAAGCGGGAACGATGCGGACATCAGGAGGGCGCCGGATCGCGCACCTCGCAGAACCTGTGGGTGTCAGGCGGCGCGAGCGCGCGCGGCGGCCGCTTCGACGAGGAGGTCGGTGAGACCGCCGTCAGGGTGACCGTGACTCCGCTCAAAGGAGCGCCGGTCAGCGGCGGGCTCGTACGTATCGACGACTTCATCGTGTCGCTCGAACAGGACGATGGCGTACGCCGGACGTTCCGCCGTGAAGGCGCGGTGCCGAAAGTCGAGATCATCGATCCGCTCGAGCGACACCGTCGCCTGGTGCTGGAACTGACCGATGGGCTCATGCACAACGTGACGGCATATCTCGCAACGCTGAAGTGACCCCCCATGACGACGAACAGACCGGCGCTCATCTTGTTGCTGCTGACACCCGCGCTGCTCGTCGCGCAAGGTGGAGCGCTCGATCCCGCTGCGCTGCTGCGTCCACCCGCCGATTCGTGGCCCACCTATTCCGGTGACCTGACGGGCCGGCGCTACAGCGCGCTCAAGTACATCGACAGGACCAACGTCAAGCACCTCTCGCTCGCATGGGTCGCCCGAGGATTCGTCGAGGGCTCGGGAGAAGCGGGCCGTGGCGGTCCGGGTCCTGCGGGCGGGCGTGGCGGCGGGAGTGGCGGCCGTTTCGCTGGCGGTCGCGCAGCGCATCCGCTCATCGTGGGCGGGCTGGGGTCGGGCGAATTCAATACGGGCTCGACGCGCGCGACGGCACGATTCTCTGGCAGTACCTACTGGAAGACGCGCGGCGGCACGCATACGGGCCATCGCGGCGTCGGCATGTGGCGGAATCTCATCTTCACCGAATTCCACGACAACTATCTCGTAAAGCTCGACGCGCGAACGGGCCAGGAACAGTGGCGCGTCGAGATCTCTGATTTCGATCAGCAGTACTTCTCGTCGATGGCGCCGATCATCGTCGACAACCACGTGATCGTCGGGACGGGGAACGACCTCGACATGCCCGGCTTCCTCCAGTCCTACGATGCCGAATCGGGGAAGCGGCAGTGGATCTTCTACACGGTGCCGATGAACCCCGGCGATCCCGGAGTCGAGACGTGGCCAAGCCTGGATGCCGCGCGCCACGGTGGCGGCCAGGTCTGGGTGCCGGGCGTCTTCGATCGCGAAACGCGAAACTACACCTTCGGCACGGGCAATCCGACGCCGGCGTACACGACGGCCGGCCGCGGCGAGGGCGTCGGCCTCTTCACCTGTGCGCTGGTCGCGGTAAACGTCGATACCGGCAAGATGTCGTGGTACTACCAGACCTCGCCGCGCGACATGCACGACTGGGATTCGGCGCAGACGCCCATCCTCATCGACGCCGTCATCAACGGCAAGCCGCGCAAGCTCGTCTCGACCGCGGCGCGCAACGGCTATTTCTTCACGGTCGACCGCATCACTGGCGAGCACGTGGCCACGGCAAGATTCGGCAGCGTCACGAACTGGGCGAAGGGGCTCGACGACAAGGGCCGGCCCGTACTCAATCCAGAGAAGGTCGCCACTGTTCCCGGGGCCATCGTGAATGGCAGCATTACCAACTGGCCGCCCCCCGCGTATTCGCCCGACACCGGTCTTTTCTACGTGCCAGAGAACAACGGGTTGTCGATCGTGTACCTGCTCGATCCCGATCCGCGCGGATCGATGGGCCTCGGCGGCCGGCAGGCGTCAGGCATCGGCAACTACGGAAACTTCGTCACCGCGATCGATCCAAAAACAGGTCGAATCGCGTGGCGGCATCGGTTGCCGGGTGGCGGCGGACCTACCGGCATGCTCACGACCGCCGGCGGCCTGCTCTTTGCCGGCGACGGCGCCGGCAACCTCGTGGCCTTCGACGCGTCCAACGGCGCACCGCTCTGGAACGCACGGCTTGGCAACGTGACGAACGCGCCGCAGACTTACATGCTCGACGGCAAACAGCACATCCTCGCCGCCGCTGGCGATCTGCTGTACGCGTTCAGATTGAATTGACCCGAGTGGTCACCGGTCACTCTGGGGATCGCCGCCCAAGACGAGGGAAAGCCTCGCTCCCAGTTCGGGCCCTGATTCTTCGCGGGTTGGAATCCGAGGAATCCGCAGCCGATGCTCGCGCCGCCGCAGTCCCCGAGCATCCGTGCTGACCGCGTCATCGAAACCCGCCGCCATGACGGCCGCTATCGTGTCCGGCGACAGGTCACCAAACGGGTACGCGAAGCTGGTGACCGGCCGGCCGAGGAGCCGCTCGAGCGCCGAGCGGCTTTCAAACACCTCCCGGAAACAGTCCTCCGCTGAGAGGTGGGGAAGTGAAAGGTGATGCACGCTATGGGCTCCCACGTCGATCAGTGGGAAGCTCCGCAGACGCTGTACCTCCTCCGTCACCATCGGCCTGTCCGACTCCGAGATCAGAGAGACCGGCGCCTGCTGCGCGAGCTGTACCAGCAGGTCATCGCGGACAACCGCGGCACTGACCTTGAGGATGCCGTGCAACTCATCGTGAACGGCGCGGCGGGCCGCCGGCCCCGAGGTGTCGAAGCGTCTCACCGCTCCTCGAAGCCTCACGGTGATGTGGTCGGGACAGCCGTCGCCCGGCAGGAAGAACTCCTCCAGAACATCCCACCAGAAACGCCGCTTCGCTCCGCGAGACTCAGTAGTGAGAAAGAACGTCGCGGGCACGTTCAGCTCGGCCAGGATGGCGGCTGCGGCCTCGAGATTGTCGAGATAACCGTCATCGAACGTCAGCGCGATCGCGCGCTCCGGTGGATCGCCGCCGGCGGCCGCAGCGGCGAGCGTTCGGAGCGGCAGCACGCGCCACGACTCGACCAGGTGTTCGAGTTGCGAGCGGAACGCGCGCAGCGAGACGGCCATGTCGTGGACGTCGTGCCGCAGATCGGCTACGCGGTGGTACAGGAGAACGCCGGCGGCTGGCGTGGCAGATGTTCGTGCGGCCGGGCGGGCGACCGCTGGTTTGCGCGCGCGGACGGTGATGATGAGCGGATACGCGGGGTCGTCGACCGCCAGCTCCTCGGGATCGACGTCGTCGCATCCGAGCCCGTGGAGGAACGCCGTCGTCGCGAGCACATTGCCGTGCGCACGAATGAGGAGGTCCGCCGAATCGAACACGCGCCCGAAGAGTGCCCTGGCGCCCGCCTCCGTGACCCGCCAGCAGTCTCCGCTGCGCCCGTATTCCTCCGCCACCATGCTTGCGCACGGCAGCGTGGCCAGCAGCACGCCGCCCGGCTTGAGCAGTCGAAAAGCCGTCCGCAGCGAGGCCGGCATGTCGTCGATGAGATGCAGCGTCTGCGTGAGGATGAAGCAGTCGTACGCCTCGGACGGCAGCCGCTCCGCCACTCGAAGGTCCGCGATGAGCGTCGCCCGCGTGTTGCCGGGATCGATATCGAGGATATCGGAACGCTCCACGCGATCACGCCCATAGGCCGTCGTCAGCTCCGCGTCGAGCATCTCCAGCACGTGCCCGCGAACATCGTCCGCGTGCTCCGCCACGAAGCGGTGGATGTAGTGCCGATCGATCGGGAGGCCCCGTTCGCTTCCCCAGTTGCGACTGACGGGCGAGGTGCTTCGGAGATCGCCGAACTCGAGCGTCCGCAGCCCGTACTGCCCCAGCGCCGGGCGCAGGGCTCGGATCTGTTCGAGCGCTGCGTTCACGTCTGATATCGCCTGGCTCCGGCGCGCGAGCAGCGCGCGCTCCCGCTCGAAGAGCGCTTTCATCGTGCGCTCACGCTCGATGAGCGCGGTTCGCATCAGGCGTTCGAAGGTACCCTGATGCTTGCCGAAGATGCGCGTGATCGCTGGAAGATGGCGTTCGACGCCGAGCGACTCCCGCAATCGGATATCGTCGTCGACGTAGCGCGTGGTGTCGCTGGCCATCATCACGCCGGTTTTGCCGGCGTCCGCGAGCGCCAGCAGGAAATCCCAATCCACGAGACCCGCCAGCGACTCGTCGAAGCCGCCGACCTCGTCGAAGGCCTGTCGACGGATCATCGCGGAACCAACGGCCCATGCACCTCCGACGAGTACGGCGGCATCGATGCGCGCGGCGCCTGTCGAAGGAGCGCTCGCCACGTCGAACAAAGGGGCGCCGGGCGCCGCCGCGAACGCGGCGTCCGGTGCGGCGTCCAGATCGCGCAGCGCGGCGGACGCGTGATCCGGCGGCAAACGCTCGCTGCCGTCAATGACGAGAAATGACGCACCCGTGCTGCGGCGCACGGCGGCGTTGCGTGCCGCTCCGGGACTCATCGAGCCCGCGCCGACGAATACCGCCGGTCGCTTGCGGAGATATGCCTGCGACCGAAGCCGCGCGGCGTCTTCGTCACGATCGTGGACGATCATCAGCTCACTGACGTCGGCCCTCTGAAGCGCCGCCGTCTTCATCGCTCGATCCACCACGCGCTCGGGTCCAAGCGCGATGACGATGAGTGAGATATCGGTCATGAGGGCTTACGGGTCATCCAGGCGAGCCACTCGTAGACACGGCGAAGCGGAAGGGTCAATCGCCAGCTCCAGGATTTGTGCAGGTCCTCGATGCGCTGCTCGGCGGAGCTCCGCTGCCGTTCCAACGCGAGGTTGACCTCCTCCAGTGCCTGGGCGTGCGCGCGCAGGGTGGCGACCTCTTCGGCGAGCTCCTCACGGGCCTGCTGCTCCGACAGCCGTGCGCGCGCGCGTTCGACCTCTTGCCTGCGCTCCTGGACGGCTGGCTCGAGCATCGTTGATAGTTCTGTCTGCACCCGATCGATTCCGTGACAGAGGCGGGCAATCGACCACTCCCGCCGTATCAGCAGGTCGAGCAGGTGCGGACGATACGTCTCCCGGTGCTTGTCGATCACGCCTCCGTATACGTCGAACCACCGGTCGGCGGAGTGCATCACGCGGCTCATCGACTCGGGCCGGCGTCGGTATCGGTAGAGAAATTCGGGGATCGTCGCGCCGCGGTAGCCGGCTGCCAGCACCCGGATCCAGAATTCCCAATCCTCACAACCGTCGCGCATCGACTCGTCGAATCCGCCGACGGCGTCGGTGATCCGCCGGCGGAAGAGCGCGGCGCCGTTGAACACGTTGTGATCGAGGAGCGCTGCGAGGTCGCCTCGTCCCGGCGTCCAGTCCCACTCTTCGTCCCCGAACGCGCGCAGCCAGTGGCTGACGAAGGCGAGGTCGGGATTGGCGTCGAGGCAGGCGACCGCGAGCTCGAGCCACTCGGGTTCGAAGAGATCGTCCGCGTCGAGGCACGAGAGGTACTCCCCCCGCGCTTGGCTGATGCCGAGGTTCCTTGCGGCCGACAGCCCGCGGTTCTCGCTGCGAACGAGCTGCACGCCCGGACCAGCCGCGGCCTCGAGGGCGATCGCCGTTTCACCATCCGTGGAACCGTCGTCCACGATGACAATCTCAAAATCCGAAAACGTCTGGCGGCGGACGCTTGCGATCGCCTCTGGCAGGAACTGGCCGAGGTTGCAGCATGGAATGACGACCGAAACCCGGGGGCAGGACGGCGCCGGCATCAGGAGGGCGCCGGCGCCTGGACCTCGGTGAGGCGGGCCACATAGGCAGCCGCAACGTCACGAGGGGAACCGTCCATGACGAAGCGGCCCTGCTCGAGCAGCAGCGCGCGGTCGCAGAAGGTCGAAATCATCTCTGGATTGTGACTGACGACGATGGTGCTATGGCCGCGGGCGCGCAGCTGGCGATATCGCTCCTCGCATCGCTGCTTGAACCCCGCGTCGCCGACCGCGAGAATCTCGTCGAGAAGCAGGACCTCGCGGACAGCTCTGAATGCCACGGCGTACGCGAGGCGGGCGGCCATTCCGCTCGAATAGTGCTTCAGGCGCATGCGGGCGTACGGGCGCAGCCCGGCGAAGTCGAGGATCTCGTCGAGGTCGCGGCGCAGCTCGGCGAGCGTAAGCCCCATGACCGTTCCCATCAGATAGATGTTATCGACGGCGTCGAGCTCCGGGTGCCACCCGATTCCCAGGTCCAGGATCGGCGTGATCGAGGCGCGGACGACCACGCGCCCCGAATCCGGCACATAGATGCCGGCGAGGATCTTCAGCAGCGTGCTCTTGCCGCTGCCGTTGGCCCCCATCAGGCCGAGCGCCTCACCGCGTCGGAGCGTAAGCGACACCGACTCGAGAACGCGGAGCTCTCGAAGGTGGCGGCGCCGGAACGCCGCGAACACGTGCTCGCGCAGCGTATCGCGGCGCTCGTCGGGAATCCAGAAAGACTTCGAAACGTCCTGCAGCTCGAGCAGATTCACGGCAGCACGCTCACACGTACTCAGGGGCCCGGGGCCCGTATCGCCGCATCACCAGCGCCCCGATGATCAAGGCGGCAAGCACTTCGGCGATGAGAAAGATGTGCGCCGTGAGGCTTGGCACCGCGTCCGACACGAGCACGGCCCGAGAGAACTCGATGATCGGCGTCGGTGGCCACAGGTAGAAATAGAAGTGCAGCCGCTCTGGCACGATCCCGAGCGGATACACGATCGGCGCGACGAAGAACCCTGCCTGCGCGATCAACTCCCACACCTGGTTCAGATCCCGGTATCTGAGGAAGAGGACGCTGGCGGCCAGCGAGAAGCCGACGACCAGAAGCGTCAGGGCGGTGGAATACGCCAGAAAGAGCGCGAGGCCGTGCGCCGAAGGGAGGGCACCGTTGAGCGAGAGGAACACGAGGATCACAGCGGTGAAGACCGCGAGAGTGATGAGCGGGTTCGCGATCGAGACGAGCACGAGGACCCAGAGCGGCACTCGCGTCTTCCGGAACAGGAACGCCTTCGCATCCAGTGACATCAGCCCGGTCTTGGTCCCTTCTGCGAAGAAATCCCACTGGAACAGCCCGACGATCAGGTGCAGCTTGTACTTCGGATCGGGAAAGATGAACGAGAACACGACCATGAGGACGACGAACATCGCGGCCGGTTTGAGCAGTGCCCAGACAAACCCACTGAGCGTCCCGTGGTACCGCGCCTTGAAGTCGGTGCGTACCAGAGTCCACGTGAGCGCGGCCCATGCCGCGACTGGACGGGCCGGAGCCGGCAGGTGCCGGTCTACGGAGCCCCCGATGATGTCCGGGTCGTTACCGAGAGGAACCGACGACTGCGTCACGGTCATGCTGCGGCGTACTCGCCCGGCACGCGTCCACGGTCGACGGTTGGCCGGTCACCAGCTGCAGATGTTCGCATACACGCCGGCTATCCTCCGCGGGCAGCGCACCATCCAGAAACGCGATCAGGAACTTCGCCCGGGCGTTGTCGGGTGCGTGCGTCAGCGCTTCCCGCAACAACGCGCGCGACTCGTCGCCGCGGCCCTTCAGCAAGGCGATCAGCCCAAGGTCCAGGATCGCGCGGTGTGACATCGGCTTCACCGTGCGCAACACCTGGAGCGGCAGCTCGGCCTCCTCAACGCGCCGTTCCTGGACCAGGCAGCGGACGAGAGCGTGGTACGGAAGCTCCTCCTCGGGGCGCATTTCGATCGCGGCGAGGTATTGTGGCACCGCCTCCGCGCAACGTCCACTTTGCCGGAGCGTGTCCCCGAGCAGGACTCGTGGCACCCACCACTGCGGCGCTGACCGGGCCGCCTCGCGCGCGAGCGTCACCGGATCCTGCCAGATGATGTTTCGAACGACCGTCAGAGCGGCCAGGGACGCGAGGAATACGACGACCACCGCGATCGCAATCCGTCGCCGTTGCCGCGCCGCGCGCGCCCAAATCGCACCGCCGACATACCCCCAGGTCAAGAAGAGACCGGCTGCCGGGAGGTAGGCTCGGTGCTCGGCCATCGCTTCACCGCGGCCAAGCGTAAACAGCACCGCCGATGGTACCAGCAACAGCGCGAACCACACGAGACCAAAAGCGGCGAGGCCGTGACGTGCGCGGAGCATCCACGCGAGCGCGACGAAGCCCGCGAGAGCAAGCAGTCCACCGATCGCGCGCGCCGAGAGCACCGTGTCGATCAGCGGCACCGCGTGGAAGACCGACTGACCGTGGGGTACGAAGAAGAGCCCGAGGTAGCGCCAGAAGGCCTCTACCGCGACCAGCGCGTAGCGCCAATCGAGGCCGCGCAGGTCGCGAAACTCCACGAGCGCCAGCACGCCGAGGCGTACGGCGCCGGCCAGCAGCGCCGCGGCCACGCATCGGCAGTTCCAGCTGCAGAAACCGGCGCCTGCGCTCGACCCGATCTCCAGGCAGCACGAGGCGGTCATAGCCGACGAGCACGGCAGGCAGCATCGCAGCCGTCTCCTTGGTCAGCATGCCGGCCGCCCACAGAGCGATGCATGCCGCCCACCACCTCCGACCGCCGCCAACCATCCAGCACCGGCCCGCCAGGAAGGCGAGCAGGAACAGGGCCGAATACGCCACCTCCGACCGCGCGCTGATGTAGCCGACGGCTTCCGTCATCATCGGGTGGACGGCGAAGACGGCCGCGGCCACGAACCCGGTCGCCGTCGGAGATCGTACCGCCCAGGCGTCGTGTGCGATTCGCTGCGTGCGGTCTCTCGTCGCCAGAAACGCCACCCAGAAAACGAGCACCACGTTCAGGGCGTGGAGCAGCACGTTGGTCACGTGATAGCCGAGCGGGATTGGACCCCAGAGCCACGTGTCGATGGCGTACGACAGGCTCACGATCGGCCGCGTCATGTTCCGCACGACCACGGACTCGAGGCTCTCCAGATTCAGGAGCGACGGGTTTTCGGCGATCAGGTAATAGTCGTCGTAGACGAATGGATTGTGGAGTGCGTTAAGGTACACGACGACGGCGAGCATCGCGGCGCCGCACGCGGGCACAGGAAGGATCGCTCGGCCACCTGGCACCAGGAGCGCTCGCGTGGAGCCGATAATCCACATGAGATACGCTCCGATGCTATGCATGCCTTGCGCGTTCTGCACGTAACTCCCTTCGGAGCGGAGGCGTGGGCGTACGGGGGCATCCCGAGGGTCGCCGATGCGCTCGCGCGCGGGCTGGCCGCTCGGGGGCATCACGTAACGGTGTGCACGACGGACGCATATGACGCCGATCGGCGCCTGGCGCATCCGCTCGGGGAGAAGTCGCTCAGGGCGTGGCCGCCCCGATCGAGCGACAACGTCGAATTACGCGTGTTCCCCAACGTGTCGAACCGCCTGGCCTACCACTATCAGTGCTTCCTGCCCGTGGATCTCTCGAGCTACCTGAAACGGCGCGCGACGGCCTTCGATGTCGCACATCTGCACGCCTGCCGGAACCTTCCCGGAGTCATCGCCGCACGACATCTCCGCGACGCCGGAGTTCCCTACGTGCTGGCGCCAAACGGTACCGCGCCGAATCTCGAACGTCGCCGCATGGCCAAGTGGGCTTTTGACGTGCTCGTGGGAACGCACGTCATGCGTGGCGCATCCAGGCTCATTGCGACCACCACAGCGGAGTATCGGCAACTGACCACCCTGGGACTAGCCGCGAGCCGTGTGTCGGTCGTGCCTAACCCGCTGGCCCTGGACGAGTTCGAGCCGCAGCCGAGGCGAGGAGCGTTTCGCAGCCGGCTCGGCATCACCGGGCCGCTCGTCGCGTTCCTCGGCAAGCTGACGCCGCGCAAGCGGGTTGATCTCCTCGTGCGGGCGTTTGCGAGCCTTCGTTCCTCGAACGGCACTCTGATCGTGGCGGGCAACGATATGGGCAGCGAACGCGCGGCACGCGTGGAAGCGCATCGGCTGGGCGTGGAGGGGCGCACCGTATTCACCGGCCTGCTCGAGAGTCGGATGCGGCTCGAGTTGCTGGCCGACGCCGACGTGGTCGTATATCCGTCAGAACACGAGATCTTCGGCCTCGTGCCGCTCGAGGCGCTGCTCGTCGGCACGCCGGTCGTGGTGGCGGATGACTCGGGTTGCGGGGAAGTGATTGCCGCCGTTGGGGGCGGTCTGGTCGTGCGGGGCGAGCGCGAGGCACTACGCGAGGCGATCGATCGCATCCTCGCCGCTGGAGCGCAATGGCGCGCGGCCGCCGCCGAGGCCGCCAAACGCGTGCGGGCGACGTACGCGTCGGACATCGTCTCTGCGCAGATGGAACTCGTGTACCGCCAGGTGGTGGACGGCCGATGACAGGCGTGAGCTTCGTCGTCCCCGTGCACAATGGCGCCGCCCATCTGCCCGAGACGCTCGCGTCGATCGCTGCACAGGCCGACGGGCGGCCGATGGAGATCATAGTCGTCGAGGATCGCAGCGACGACGACTCGGCGGCGCTGCTGCAGTCGCTGTCGGCGATATACCCGCTCACGATCGTGGAGGGGCCCGGTCGGGGCGGGGCAGCCGCCGTGAACGCAGGCGTCCGGCTGGCGTCGCATCCAATCATCTGCCAGGTCGACCAGGACGTCGTGCTGAAACCGGGGTGGATGACCGCTCTCGTTGCAGCCATGCAAGACTCGTCGGTCGCGGCGGCGCAGGGGTGCTACGCGACCGACGCCGATGCGTCGTTCTTCGCGCGCGTGATGGGCCTCGATCTCGAGCAGCGGTACGCGAGGCTCGGCGAGCATGTCGATCACGTGTGCACCGGGAACACGGCCTACCGTTCGACGGCGTTGCGTGCCGTGGGACTCGCCGACGAGACACTGGGCTACGGCTACGACAACGATCTCAGCTACCGCCTCCAGGCGGCCGGTTACCGGCTCGTGTTCTGCCGCGAAGCGCGGAGCCGTCATCGATGGCGCGAGGGTCTCAGGGGCTACCTCGCGCAGCAGTACGGGTTCGGTTACGGCCGTCTCGACGTCGTAGCCCGGCACCCCACACGCTGCACAGGCGACGCCGTGTCACCGATCGGAATGATGGCGCATCCGCTCGTGACGAGCATCGCGCTCGGCCTGCTCGCGGCGGACGTCATATCGGCGCTGGTGTGGGGAGCCGGCTCTCAGCTCGCGGGCCTTGGCGTGGGCCTTCTCCTGTTGTTGGCGGCGGAGCGGTTCATCGCCGGCATCAGAGCCTGCAAGCAGTTCGGCAGTTTTGTAGCTCTCGCCTTTCCGCTCGTGCACTTCGGGCGCGACGTGGCATGGGTGGCCGCCGTCGTCATGTGGGCAGGGCGGCGGCTGCTGCGGCGACCGCCTGCTCCCGCGCACAGCATGGCGGGCAGGCCGGCTGTGCGATGACATCGCGTCGGCGGGTACTGGCGCTCATTCCCTCGTACAACGAGGCGGCGAGCCTGCCTGGGGTCGTCAATGGATTGAGACACCGCCAGCGCGATCTCGACATCCTCGTCGTCGACGACGGCTCGTCCGACGACACCGTGGCGCGGCTGCGCGAGCTCGGCGTCCGTTGGCTCCACTGGCCAGAGCGCCGAGGCGTGGGCAAGGCGCTTCGCGCGGGCCTCCGCTATGCCGCGCGCCACGGCTACGAGATCGTGGTGCGCCTGGACGCTGACGGCCAGCATGATGTGGACGACGTCGCGCGTCTGCTGGTGCCTCTTCAGAATCGAACGGCGGATGTCGTACTCGGGTCCAGGTTTGCGGCCGCCAACTGCCGTCCGCATCCTGGCCTGGTCAAGCGCTGTCTTGGCGCAATTCTCTCGATAATCACGAGACGGCTGGTGACCGACCCGACATCCGGATTCTGGGCGCTTGGACGGAACGCAGTGGTGATGCTGGCCGAGCATCATCCCGGCGGCTATCCGGAGCCTGAGCTGCACCTGTTCCTGAGTCGCACGGGCATGCGTGTGGTGGAGGTCGACGTGCGCTGGCGTGCGCGGCTGCATGGCCGGACGTCGCTGACCCCGGCGCGTCTACTGGCTGCTGGCGCCCGCATTGCCCTCGCGATGATCGTGGTTCCGCTTCGCGCGGCTCTGCCGTCGAGCGATGACTGATCGCATCCAGATCCTGTCGTTGACGGGCAGCGTCCTCCTGCTCGTGCTGGTCCTCGAGCTGGTCCGCCGCCGGCGGCTCGCCGAGGAGTACTCGGCGCTCTGGATCGTGTCGGCCCTCGCGCTGATCGCCATCTCGATCCGGCGCGATGTGCTGGATGTCGCCGCGAGGTGGTTGGGCATTTACTATCCACCGGCGGTGCTCGTGCTCATACTGGTCGCGATCATCGCGCTCCGCGTCGCTCTCGTTCTCCCTGATCCTGTCGCGCCAGCAACGCCAGATCGATCGGCTCATCGAAGAGAACGCCATCATGGCCGCCGAGCTGCGCGAGCTTCGGCAGGAAGGAGAGGCTCAGGGAGATCAGGGAGGTCAGGGAGACAGTATTTCTCCCGGATCTCGCGCGCCGTAACGGCCCGCGAGGTGGTCGCGGATGCCGTGGAGCGCGGCGCCGAGCCGCGCCGCCGGTGAACCGCCTCGAGCCTTCACTGCATACGCCAGATTCAGCGCTGAAATGAAGAGAGAGCGCGCGCGGCGTCTCACCGCGCCATCGCCGCCGGCGTGCGCCTCGGCGAGCAGCAGGTGGTTGCGCGCGGCGTAGTAGAACCGCTCGGTCGAGTGGGCGCCGATCGCCTGTCCTCCCTGGTGGTAGGCGATCGCGCGGCCCACAAGGCGCGTACGCGCGCCGACCGCCCGTGCGCGCAAGCAGAAATGGATCTCTTCGAAGCCGAAAAAATAACGCTCGTCAAGGAGGCCGACGCGGTCGAATAGCTCGCGCGACACCAGCATGAGGCAGCCGCTCACGGCGTCGACGTCGCAGTCGATCCAGCCGTTCGTGGGATCGACTGTGGCGCCCGTCCCACGGTGACGCATGCGACCGGTCCGGATGTTGTAATCGATGCCGCACGAGCCGACGAGGTCCGGCGATGAGCGCGACAGCACGACCGGCCCGGCGATCCCGACGCCGACCTCGGCAGCCAGAGCCGCTTCCAGCCGGCCGACGCAGTCCGGCGGCACGACGACGTCGCTGTTCATGAGCAGCACGAAGTCGGCGCCGCGCTCGAGCGCGTGTCGGATGCCGACGTTCATGCCCCCGGCGAAGCCCAGGTTGGTTCCCGTTTGCAGGTAGGTGATCGCGTCGCCACGGTGCATGAGGGCGTCCCGGCAGGCGGCGGTCATGTCGTTGTCGACGACGATGATCTCGTCGAGCGGTCGATCGGAGGCGGCGAGCGATGCGACCGCGACCGACGTGTCGACCGGAGTGCGGAAATTGAGCACGACGGCGGCCAGCCGCTGCTGCCGGACGCTCCGTATCGGGGCTGGCACTACGCGCGTCTCGTACAGTCGACGCGCGGCAGCGATGTCATCGGCGATCGATCGAACGGGCGTTTCGGCGGCGCCCGCCTTGAGCCGATCGAGCAGGCCAGGTTCGTCGGACAGGCGCCTCAGCGCTCGGGACAAACCGTTGACGTCACCGGGCTCGAAGAGGAGCCCGTTCCGCTCGTGCTGAACCAGCTCGGGAATGCCACCGATGTTCGAGGCGACCACGGGCACACCCGTCAGGAAGGCTTCGCGGATGACGAGAGGGCTCGTCTCCGGCCAGACAGACGGAGCTACGAGGACGTCAAGCGATGCCAGCGCCTCGGGTACCCGCGCGCGCGGCTGCGGGCCGTGGACTCGCACGCCAGGCAGGCGCAGCAGAGGCTCGAGCACGGTCCGGTAGCTCGTGTCGCCGTGATAGTCCGCCGGCGCGCCGAAAAGATCCACCGATGCCAATCCGGCCGGCAGCTGACGGAATGCTTCGAGCAGGACGTGCGGGGCCTTTGACACCATCAGCGTCCCCAGGAAGCCGAGACGGATCGGCGACGGCCGCTGCGTCGGCGCGGCGCGCGTGAACCAGCTGCGATCGAACCCGTAGGGCGACAGCTCGATGCGCTCGGGCGGGATGCCGAAGGCTATGAAGCGATCGCGGATGCTGCGGGACGGCGCGAGAAACCGCGTGATCTGGTCGCAGACAGCGCGCATGTCCGCGAACCGTTGCCGCGCGACGACATCTTCGTGACAGGCGAACACCGTATGTGTCAGCCCCGTCGCCAGCCGTCGCGCTACGACTGCAACTGAAGGCGGGACGTGCCGCGCCGCCCTGCGCAGCGCAGGTACGACAGCAGATGGCATTGGGGCGGCGCCGAGGCCCACGCAGGATTGACAGCCCGATGGTTCCGGCCCGGGGCACACCCGAAGGTTCCGATCGAGCAGCTGTCCTCGATGGCACAGCAGCCAGTAGTCGTGGAGCGTGAACAGGACGGGGACGCGACGTGCCGCCAGCAGCGCCGGAATCTCGGTGGACAGGCAGGTGAGGTGATGTACGTGGGCGACGTCCGGCCGGAACCGGTCGATCACGCCGGCTGCGATGCTCGCGATCGGCGGGCACCGGTACGAGTCCTCGTACGTACGGACTGCGCGAAACGTGTTGTTGATCCACGTAATCGCGAGCCCGTCGCGCTGCTCGGTTCTCACCGCGTATTCAGGGCGATCGAGGCATTGCTCGCGCGTGAGCACATGTACCTCGTCGCCGAACAACTGCACGAGCGTGCGCGCGTGCAGCTCGGCGTAGATCTCGGCCCCTCCCTGGGCGTGAGGTGGAAAGCCGTGGATGACGAGGAGGATACGCATCAGACCGTGCTGAAACGTATCGGCTTCCACCCTCGTGCGGCGAAGAGCCCTCCGAGATACTGCCCGAGCGGCCAGGCCACGGCCAGCGCCAGCGCCCGCCGCAGCCCGGCCCTTCGGCCACCGTCGCGCGCTGCCCGGCGCTCGCAGCGGAGATGCACGCGTGCGGCGCTGGCCATCGAGCGCGCCAGCGCGCCAATCGTTGGAATCGTCCGCAGGCCAAAGAGCTCCAGGAGGCGGGCGTGCAGCGTGTACGTCCGGGCGAACTCGTACCACGCGGAGCGTTCATGCGAGTGCAGCACCACGGCATCGGCGACGTACGCCAGGCGGTACCCGGCCTGAAGCACCGCGATGGCCCACTCGAGATCCTCGGCAATGGGAGTGGCCGGAAAACGGATCTGCTGCCAGACGGAGCGTCGAATGCAGGAGCAGACGTTGTCGAACGCGCACAGCTGGAGCCGTGCGTGCGCGTCGAGCCGGCTCAACTCGCCCGGCTCCGTCAACTGCACGCTGCGCGACGTCGGGGAGGCGGCAACCCAGCGCTCGAGATAATGTTTGGTCAGCGTGGTCGCAGACGGACGCGGCTGCTGGCGGCAGAACGCGCCCGCGACCGACACGTCGGCCCTGAAGGGCGCGGTCAATTTCGCGAGCCAGTCGTCGGACGCGGGAAGGGCGTCCTGGACGATGAGGACGATGAGCTCACCGCGGGCGTGCTCGATGGCCAGATTGCGGGTCAGGCCGTGATTGAACGATTCGGGAGGAATGCTCACGACCTGTTGGGCAGCGCGCTCGAGGCGTCCCAGCGTGCCGTCCGAGGATCCCGAGTCGAGGGCGATCACTTCGAAACCGACGTCGATCCGCTGATGCGCGATGGCCTCCAGCGTCGCGGCGAGCGACTCGCCACCGTTGCGCGTGACCAGCACGACCGAGATGAGGGGGTCGCTCACTGGGGTGTGGCGGCCGGTTCATGTGCGGACGTGGCGAGGCCGGCGTACACCTGTTCCCACTCGAGGGCGTCGTCTGCAATTCCCTTCACGGGCGGCAGATGAGCGGCCCATGCTGCCAGTCGTTCCGGGTCGTCGATCACGGACTGAAGAAGTGCCGTCAGCTCACCCGCCGACTCGGCGTCGTACAAACGACCGTTGCGGCCGTCGGCGATCAGTTCCGTGATGCCGCCGATTCGCGCGCCGATGACCGGTACGCCCGCCTGAAAGGCCTCGTGGATGACGAGCGGCGAGTTCTCCAGCCAGAGCGAGGGGACGACGAGCACGTCGAGATCCGCGTAGACCGCGGGACGCCTGTGTCTCGTCAAATCCTCCGAGAAACCGGACGGGTAGCCCTTCCGCGCGCCGTCGCAGCTCGGCGACATAGTCGGGCCAGGTGTTGAGGTCGCCGTGAATCCGGACCTCGTACGCGCTGTCCCTCAACCGGCGGACTGCCTCCAGCAGGACGTGCGGCCCCTTGTGCCAGACGAGCGTGCCGACGAACCCGATGCGAAGGCGATTGCCTGCGGGCCCGCGACCCGGGCGTGCCAGCGGGGCGAACCCGTAATCAGACACGCGGACTTTCGAGGGATCGAGTCCGAGGGCGACGAACTCATCGGCGATCGAGCGTGACGGCGCGACGAACAGGTTCACGTGGTCGAACATGGCCCGCGCCCTCGCGAGGCGTTCAGAAATGTCCGATGCCGTCACCGGAAACCGGCGCGCGGTCGCGAATGTCCTCGCGGCGACGCCGACCAGCCGCGGCGCACGGCGACGGGCGCTGGAGACCGCGCGCTCCAGGAGACCTGACGTGGCGAGCGCGCCGGCCACCGGCCCGACCGCGGCCTGCGTGTACCACGGCGACTGCACGAAGCACCGTGCGCACCGCTCCGGGTCGATCGTGCGGCAGACATGTGATTCCGCACGGTGGATCCGCTGTCCTCCCGATGGGCAGACGAGCGTGTAGTCGTGGAGCGTGGCGACGACCGGAATCCCGCGTGCCCGCGCCGCGGCGGGAAGGTCGAGCGACAGGTTCAGGAGGTTGTGGACGTGAACGACGTGAGGCTGCACCATCTGCAGCACCTGCTCGAGCCTCGTCGAGAGGAGCGGGGAGCGGTAGGTGTCGGCGAAGTTGGTGCAGATCCAATTGTTCGTGATCTCGACGACAGGCACTCCCTCGTGAAGCCGCCACGTCAGCTCGCCGTGCGCGCGTGCCGGATCGTAGTCGGCGCACACGACGGTCACATGGTGCTTCGACGCCAGCTCGCGGCACAGTTGTGCAGCGTAGATTTCGGATCCGGCGCGATGTCGAGGGAGGAAGTCGTGAATGGCGTGAAGGATGCGCAGCCGCCGATCGGTCGTGCCGTGTCCGTGCACCGGCCGATTATCGCCGAACGGCCCGAATCGGGCCACTCGAGGGAGAGGCCGCGATTTCATTTGACGCTCTAACGGACACGATGATATTCCATTGGTGTGTCTAATAAAGGGCCGTCCAAGGCAGACGTCCTTCAGGGGACGCTCGATCTGATGGTGCTGCAGACGCTGGACTCGCTCGGTCCCCAGCACGGCTACGCCATTGCCGCGCGGCTCGAGCAGGTGTCCCGCGGCGCGCTCCAGCTCAATATGGGAACGCTCTATCCGGCCCTGATGCGCCTCGAGCAGCGAGGGCTGCTGCGCGGCAGCTGGGGCACCACCGATACCAACCGGAAGGCGCGCTTCTATGCGCTCACGCCGGCCGGCCGGCGCCAGTTGTCGAAAGAAAAGCAGGCCTGGGACCGCATGGCGGCCATCATGCACTCGCTGCTGCGCGGCGAGGCGTGACACACAGGAGGAGTGAGGTGCGCATTCTCCGTGAATTCCTGGTCCGCCTCACGGGAACGCTGCGTCGGAGCCGACCCGACCACGATCTCGAAGAGGAGCTCCGCCTGCACCTCGACCTGGCGGCCGAAGACGAACAGCGCCGCGGTCGCACGCGCCACGACGCTGCGCGCGCGGCGCGGATTCGGGCCGGCGGTGTCGCGCAGGCGCTGGACGCCGTGCGCGACCAGCGAGGGTTGCCGTGGCTCGCCGGCCTGCCGCGCGACCTCCGCCACGCGCTGCGCGCGCTGCGGCGCAGCCCGGCGTTCAGCACCGTGGCCCTTCTCACGCTGGCGGTCGGCATCGGCGCCAACACCGCGATCTTCAGCGTGGTCTACGGCGTGTTGCTGAAGCCGCTGCCCTTCCACGAGCCGGAGCGGCTCGTCGGCCTGTATCACCGCGGGCCGGGCCTGAACCTCCCCGTCATGAATCAGGGTCCCGCGACGTATTTCGCCTATCGCGACCACCAGCGGGTGTTCGAAGACATCGGGGCGTGGGATGGCGCGCAAATTTCGATCACCGGGCGTGGGGAGCCGCAGCGGGTCCGAGGCCCTCGCCGTGACGGCCGGAACGCTGCGCCTGCTCAGAGTCCAGCCCATTCTTGGCCGGCTCTTCACCAACGAGGACGATGCGCCGGGACGTCCCAAGCGAGTCGTCCTGACCTACGGCTACTGGCAGCGCACGTTCGGCGGCGCTCAGGACGTCATCGGTCAGCCGCTCGTCATCGATGGCGCGCCCGCCGAGGTCATCGGCGTGCTGCCGGCCTCGTTCAAGTTTCTGCGCAGCGATCCCGCGGTGCTCCTGCCGCTGCAGCTCGATCCGGCGGAGGCTCGCGGCGTGTCGTTCGGCTTCCAGGCGCTCGCCCGCCTCAAGCCGGGCGTCACGCATCGCGCAGGCCAACGCCGACGTGGCGCGCATCATCCCGCTCGTCGAACAGGTCCCGGGGTACAAGGCGATCAGGCTGGAGCCGAACGTTCGCCCGCTCGCCCAGGATGTCATCGGGAACGTCGGGCGCATCCTCTGGATTCTCCTCGCCACCGTCGGCATCGTCCTCCTGATAGCCTGCGCGAACGTGGCGAACCTCCTGCTCGTGCGCGCCGAGGGGCGCCAACAGGAGCTCGCCGTCCGTGCGGCGCTTGGAGCGAGCCGTGGTCGCATCGCGCGCGAGCTGCTGTCGGAGAGCGTGATGCTGGGAGTGGCGGGTGGCGCGCTGGGATTGTTGTTCGCCGAAGCCGGGATCGGCTTGCTGAGGAGGCTGGCACCCGCGACGCTGCCGCGGCTTGACGAGATCGGCATCGATCCCGTGGTGCTGCTCTTCACGCTCGCCATTTCGCTGCTGACCGGTCTTCTCTTCGGGCTCATTCCCGTCCTGAGATTCGGCACACCGAACGCCACGGCGTTGAAAGAAGGCGGCCGGTCGTCGAGCGATGCCCCGGCGCGCCAGCGCACGCGCAATACGCTCGTCGTGGCGGAGGTGGCGATGGCCCTCGTCCTGCTGATTGTTTCAGGACTGATGATCCGGACGTTCGTGGCCATGCGACAGGTGCATCCCGGCTTCGTGCGCCCCGCGGAGGTGCAGACGTTCCGCATCGAGGCCACTCGCCGATGATCCGCAGCAGATGGCGCGGACGCACGATCAGATCGCCCAGCGACTGCGGCAGGTGCCAGGCGTCGTCTCCGTCGGTCTCTCTTCGTCGATCACGATGGACGGGGAGGACAACGGCAATCCTCTCTTCGTGGAAAACGTCTACGTGCCTGACGGTGAGATGCCGCCGCTGCGCCGCTTCAAGACGGTCGCGCCCGGCTACTTCGAGACGATGGGGAATCCCATCGTCGCGGGACGCGCGATCACGTGGGCCGATATCTACGGCGTCAGGCCCGTAGTCGTCATCTCCGCGCCCCTCGCTCGTGAGTACTGGCGGAGCCCCTCGGAGGCGGTGGGCAAGCGGGTTCGGGGATTCGGGCCTACCTGGTACGAGGTCGTCGGTGTGGCGGGCGACGAGCGCGACGATGGCCTGAATCAGCCGGCAACGCCCATCGTGTACTGGCCAATGCTGAATGGCATCTACGGGACAAGAACGATCGCTTACGCCGTGCGGTCGAGCCGGGTGGGCACGCCGGCCTTCCTGCGCGAGCTCCAGCAGGCCGTGTGGTCGGTGAACCCGAACGTGCCGCTCGCGAACGTGCTGACGCTCGACGAGATTCAGGCCGAGTCCATGGCCCAGACGTCGTTCGTCATGGTGATGCTCGCCATTGCGGCCAGCGTGGCGCTGCTCCTCGGCGTGGTGGGAATCTACGGCGTGATCGCCTACATCGCGACGCAGCGGACGCGCGAGATTGGCATTCGCATCGCCCTCGGCGCCCAGACCGGCGACGTGCGCCGGCTGTTCCTCCGCCACGGGCTCGTGCTGACGGGCACCGGGATCGCGCTCGGCGTGGGCGCTTCGCTCGCCCTGACCCGTGTCATGTCGGCGCTGCTCTTTGGCGTGAGTCCGATGGATCCGGTCACCTACGCAGCCGTGTCGTTGGCCCTAGCGGCCGTGGCCCTGCTGGCGACGTGGCTGCCTGCGCGGCGCGCGTCGCGCACCGATCCGATTGTCGCCTTGCGCGTCTGCGCCTAGCTCGCTTCGCTTCCTTACCTTCTCGAGAGTGAGATGGCGTGACACGGACAGCAGGTCGCGCAGCGCGTCCCGATCGATGTGCGACAGGCGCACGAGCACCAGTGGATAGGTTCGATAGTAGTCGGTCAGATAGTAGGTTTCGGGCGCGTCTTCGATAAGCCACTCGCGTTCCTCGAGGCCGACCCTGACCACGAGGGTGTCTGGTTCCGCGGAGCGATGCGTCGCGAGGCCAGCCAGGAAGCTTCCGCCGACCTTCAGTACGGGCGATCCGTCGTACTTCGTCGCGGCTTCAACATCCGGCAGCGCGAGGCCCACGGTCCTGACTGCTTCGAAAACGTCCGCCCCCTTGCGTCTAGACATCGGCGAGCGTCAACGGGCGAGGTGTCTTGCCGTCGACGTCGGTGAAGCCGTACTCCTCCGCAAGGCGAGCCGCTATCAGTCACGGTTCCGGTGTGCCGGATGACATCGGGATCGCCGGCCAGCGCGGCGACCGCGCGTCCAATGAACTCCGGAGATTCCGAATTGGAGAGGTCGAGCCACGCCGCCGCCTCCATGACCTTCTCCGTGCGAACCAACCCCGGGTACAACGACACGACCGTCACCCCGTGCGGTCGGAGCTCCGCTGCCATATCCGCGGTCATCTTGTCGGTCGCGGCTTTCGAAACGCCGTAGGCGACGTTGCCAATGTGCTTCCGGGCCGCCCAGAACGAGATGTTCACGATCAGCCCACGCCGTTTGGCGATCATGAACGGCGCCACGAGCTGGCTGGCGTGGTAGTGCGCGCGCACCCCGGCGCTGAACATCGCATCCCAGCGCCACAGCGGCTGTTCCCAGAACGGCTTGCTCCAGGTGAATGTCCCGTTCTCGACCATGCGCTCGTACCCGCCCCAGACGTTGTTGACCAGAATGTCGGCGGCGTCAGCTTCGCGGGCCACCTGTTCGAACGCCGCAGTCACCTCGTCATCCAGCCGATGGTCGCAGCGAATGCCCGTGATGTGCTCGTCGGTCGGTCCGGCGTCGCGCACCGATCGGCCGGTGACGAACACTCGCGCGCCGTGCTGAGCGAGCTCGCGCGCGATACCTCGGCCGACCCCGAAGGTACCGCCCGTGACAACCGCGACACGGCCCTCTAGAGTCCGCATGGATCAAACTGTATATTGGCCACAGCTGACATGACAGTAGAGACCGATCGCACCTCGGCGCCCGTTCGTGATGGAAGAAGGGGTCGCCATCCTGGCGCGAACGCCCGCGACGCTCGACGCGCTGCTGCGCGGCCTTCCGGACGGCTGGATCGCGGCGCACGAGGGCGGTGAAACGTGGAGCCCGTTCGACGTCATCGGACATTTGATCCACGGCGAGCGCACCGACTGGGTGCCGCGCGCCAGAATCATCCTGGAGCACGGCGAGGCGCGGGCCTTCACCAAGTTCGATCGCTTCGCGCAGTTTGCGGTGTCGGAGGGACGAACGCTCGCCAGCCTGCTCGACGAGTTCGCGTCGGTTCGGCGCGAGAACCTGCGCGAGCTGGCATCGCTGGGCATCACGGAGGCGGACCTCGAGCGTCGAGGGCGGCACCCCGAGCTCGGTGTGGTGACGCTGCGCCAGCTCCTCGCCACGTGGGTGGCGCACGACCTCGATCATGTGGCGCAGGTCTCGCGAGTGCTGGCCCGGCAGTACTCGGATGAAGTGGGTCCGTGGCGGGCCTATCTGCGAATCATCAGCGGAACGCAGGGCTGATCGCGCACACGCGCGCCTACCGCGACCGCGCCGTACGCTTTCTGGCGGCCGTGCGCTTTCGTTTCGTCGATGCAGCTTTTCGCGGGGGGCGCACCATCGCCGGCTCGGCCACGATGGGCGTGGCTGTCGCAACTGCCGCGCCGCGACCAAATTGCGCCGCGCCCGCACTCTGGGCGCCGAGCCTCTTCGCGCGCTCCAGCAGCTCGCGCGGGGCAGGACCCGGAAGCGGATCGCCATAGGACGCAGCGGCATCGCCGGGGGCGGCTGGCGCAGTATCCGGACCGATTGCCGTCACCTTCTCGCCATCGACTTCGATCACGATTCTCATGGATGCGCCTCCGCTTCTATGACAAGACCGCGTAGCGGCCCTCGAAGGTCAGGGTTTGCGACGTGAGGTTCTTGACGGTGATCCAGTACGTGCACTGCGTCTGGTTCGCCCGCTCCACCGCGACGTCCCAGTCGATGCTCGGCGCGCCGATTGCCGGGGTCGTGGGCATGATGTGCCAGATGACATGCCGCTGCGCCGGCCATCCCCAGGTGAACCAGAGCTGCGTCTGACCCGGACCGATTGTCGCCGTCCATTGAACGCCCGTCCACATACGGCCTCCGCGGCTACGAGAGAATGTTGTAGCGCCCGGCGAACCGCACGCGATCCGCCGAGAGATTCTTCACCGTGATCCAGTACGTCGCGTGGCTCGGGCTGGCGCGCTCGACCGCCACGTCCCACGTGAGCTGTGAGCCGCCCGGACACGGCGTGAGCGGCATGACGTGCCAGACCACGTGCCAGGTTGCCGGCCAACCCCAGGTGAACCAGAGCTGTGTCTGGTTCCCTTCGATGAGCCCGAACCACTGGGTCCCGCCCGGCTTCACGATGCAGTTCGTGTAGGGTGGTGGGCCGTCGGAGCCGACAGACCGCAGCTTGAGCGAGTTGCGGTAGGTGGTGAGATCCTGGTTCGTCTGACTGTAGGTGGGATCGGTCGTGCCCCACCAGTAATAGTAGATGTCGGCGCTCGAAGGCGTCAGCGTCGCATTCGGATCGCCCTGCACGCCTTTCCAGGTGGCCTGCGGCACGGGCTCGTTGAAGAGCGACGGATCGATCACGTAGGTTTGCGGCGAGCCGGAGATATCGACCTGCAGTGTCGGCGCAACGTGCCAGCCCCACTGCACGAGGCAGTTCGGCTTGTTGTGGGAATTGACGTTCAGGTTGCCCTGAATCCACACCTTCTCCGGCTGCGCGCCGTCGGCGATCATCAGCCGGCACATCTCATGCGCGCGCGCCCAGCACCCGTTGTCGGGAAAGAGGAACGGTATGCAAGGGACGGGCGTGCTGCAGGGGCAGCAGATCCTCGCATTGCAGAGCGCGAACAGTTGCCGTGCTCGCGGGAGCGTGACACTTGGCGGCATCGCACAATCCTCTGCGTCTACTGGCGGCGCGTCCTGCCGGCGGGCGCGGGGCGCACATCGACGATCGCCGAACTGTCGAGCGATTCCGTTACGAGAACGTAGGTCTTCGCGCGGCGCGCATACTCCAGGAGCGCGCGCAGTTCCTCGAATCGCGGGTGGTCGCGCCGCAGAAAATGCCGCGCATGAGAGATCTCGAGCTCGATCTCGAGATCCGATTGCGGCGTCTCGCGAATGGCGGCGACGACGAAGCTGCGCGGGAGGAGAAGAGAGGTGATGTACCGCGTTTCCGGATCGATCTCCACGTAGGCTGGCTGCCGCGATGCACGCAGCGATTCGAGCACCTCGGCCCAGGTTCGATCGCGTGGGCTCTCGGGATTCAGCCGCGCGTCGGCCCCACTGGCAAACCGGATACGAATGGAGGGTTGGGCCTGCTTTCCGCGTGCTCTCTCCGACGATGGGTCCTCGTGTCGGATGCTCCGTACGTCATCGACCAGTGCCGGCTCCGGCGCCATACATCACCTTGTCATAGCGACCAGTTGCGAGGGGCGAGTCCGCGAGGCGGCGATAATACCAAAGTGTCGGAAGGCGCTTGCACTATTTCGATCGCTTGAGGAACGCGACCAGGTCAGCGAGCTGCTGCGGTTGCAGCGTTCGATCCAGATCGCCGGGCATCGCGGAGAGCGTCGAGCCGTACATGCGCTTGATGTCATCGCGCGGGATCAGCCGTTCGCGTCCCTCCTCTTGCCGCAGCACGACTGCAGTCGGCGTCTGGGCGGCGAGCACGCCCTGCTCGATGCCGCCCGATACCCGCTCGATGACGTAGGCCTCGTAGCCGGCCGCGATCGAACGATTCGGCCAGAGAATGTCGATGAGGAGCACCGATGCGGGCCGCCCGCGTACCGTCCCGAGATCCGGCCCGACCGCTGTTCCAGCGCCGTCGAGCACATGGCACTTCGCGCACTGCTCGGCGAAGACGCGTTCGCCCCGTGCCGCATCGCCGCCGAGATCGAGCGCGGCGTCGAGCCGTTCGCCGCGTTGCGCGCGCTCCTCCGGCTTCTCCTCGAGCAGCGTCCGTGCCGCGGTGCGAATCGTCGGATCCTCGTGCATCAGCAGATCGCGCTTCTGCCAGAAGTCGAGCGTCCAGGCGGGCACCTTCCCCTGCTCGAGGGCTGCGAGCAGCGCGCGCGTCCGTGCCGGCCGGGTGAGCAGCGCGTTCGCGGCCTCGGATCGTACGGCAGGGGTCATGTCGCGCCAGCGCGCGAGCAGCACACCGGCAATCGCATCGTCGTCTGTCGCCGCCAGCGCACGCAGCGCAGCCACCTGCACCACGTCGGGTTGCCGCGGCTCGACAAGCGACTCCAGAAGAGCGGCGGTCGCGCGCAGCCGCCGGGGGCCGGCCGCGGCAAGCAGCGCAACGGCGTCCGCGCGGCGCTCCGGATCTGCGTCGGCTCGCGTAGCCACCTGCTCCGCGCGCGTCAGCGCCTGTTGAACCGCCGGATCCGCGGCGACGCCGGACACCTCGAGCAGCTGCACCGCGGCGCGGCGTACCGCGGGTGACGAGGTTTCGAACAGCTCCACCAGGACGCGCTGGGTCCCGGCGAACGCGTCGGCGCGGGTGCCGCGGGCGCGAGCCCCGCGTGCCAGACCCTCGAGCGCCGCCGCACGATACCAGTCGGGCCGCGCCGCGCCACCGTGCGCCACCGCCGCGATGACGCGCTCGACCTCCGGCGCGGCGCCGCGCGCGCCGACGACGGACGTGACACGCGCGACGAACGCGCGATGCGCAGGCGTGTCGCGATCGAGCACCGCCTTGTTCCGCGCCATTGTGCGGTCGAAGTAATCGATCGCGCGGTCCGACCCGGCGCTGAGCGCCGCCACCTGCATCCACTCGTCGTCGAGGCGTTCGAGCAGCAGCCGCTGCTGCGCGTTCCGGCTCTCGGGTCCTGTCCAGAGATCCCAGCGTGCACAGCAGCTGAAAGCGCGCTCGCGCATCGGGATCGTCGCCCATGCCGACCAGCTTCTTCTGAATCGACGCGACGTTGAGACGAGCCTCCGCCAGTCGGATCGCGTTCTCGCGCAGCGCCGGATGCTCGTCGCCGAGGGCCCGCTCGATGAGCGCCGGGTCGAGCGCACCGAGTGCGTCCAGCGTCCAGAGCGCATGCAGGCGCGCCAGCGCGGAGGGACGCGTCTCCGCCGTCCTGACCAGCAGCGGAATCGAGCGCGCATCGCGACGGTCGACGAGCAGCCGCTGTGCCGTGCGCCGCCACCAGGCGTTCTGATGGCCGAGAGTTGCCACCAGCTCGTCGCTGCTTGCGGTGCTCAAGCGGGGTCTGGGCGCGACCGCCGCATCCCCACTCGGCAGGACGCGGTACAGGCGACCCCGATCGCGGCCGCGAGACAGATCTGCGGAGTGATGGTGATGCTCGCTCGCGGTCCATTCCGGATGCTCGATCATCTCGCGGTAGTAGTCGACGATGAACAGCGCGCCGTCCGGGCCGATGTAGAAGTTGACCGGCCTGAACCACGGGTCGGACGAGGCAAGGAACTCGCGCTCTTGCTCCGCGCGCCTGGCGACGAACGTCGATCCGGCGGGTGAGACGACGTCGCGGTGCACGAGGTTGTGCACCGGCTCCGCGACGAAGGCCATGCGGTCGGGTCCACGCGACAGGCGGCCGCCGAGATCGAGCGTCAACCCGCATGCGGAGGTGAACTGCCCGGGCTCGCTGAGCAGCTCGAGGCGCGGGCGGCTTGCAATCGGGTAGACGGCGGCCGCGGCGCCATGATCCGAGATGTCCTGCATCGCGCTCGGCACGAACAGGTCCCGGTTGCGAGACAGGTACCGGGAGGCGATGACCTCGTGACGTGCGTGGTTCGAGTTGTCCAGCGTGAAGTATCGGCCCCACTCGTCGAACGCGTGCCCGAACTGCGAACGTCCCGCCAGCGCCTCCAACTCGTACGTGTCCGGCCGGAAGCGCACGCTGCGCCGGCCTGCGTCGACCGGCGCGTTCGGCCTCGCGGGAAACTGGATGGGGCGCCCGCGATCGCCGAACTGCTCCTTGAAGATGATCGCCTCGGCGGGGCCCTCGTGCGCCAGATAGATCCAGTTGTCAATCCCGTAGACGGGAGTGTTCACGGTGTGCTGCGGGTTGGTGAACGCGAATCCGGTCAACATCACCTTCCGGACGTCCGCGCGACCGTCGCCATCGGTGTCTTCGAAATACAGCACGTCCGGGGCGGCGGTGACCAGCACGCCCCGCTTCCAGCGCATGACGCCGGTCGGCAGCACCAGGTTGTCCGCAAAGACGCGGCTGCGATCGATCCTGCCATCCCCGTCCGTGTCCTCGAGCAGCTTGACGCGGCCCGAGGCACTCGTGTCGAGCGGATAACCGGGCATTTCGACGACGAAGAGACGGCCGTCCTCGTCGATGTCCATTGCAACCGGGCTGGCGATCATCGGCTCGGTTGCGACCACGTCGATGTGGAACCCCTCGGCGATCTTCATGGTCGCGAGCGACTGCGCCGCCGTCAGTGGCGGAGTACGCGGACGCATCCGGACGGTGCGCACGAAAAAGCTGGTGTAGAGCGCGGCGGCGAGGACGATCGCGGCGGCTGAGGCAGCGGCCAGCCGAAGGCGGCGCGTCATCTGTTTCGAACGTGTGCGCACGCGGATCGCTCACTCCGAAATCGAAGCTCCGGAGCTTAGCACGGGAGCACACGCGACGATGAACAGCGTTAGGGGATCTGACCGGCGCGCTCTCGCGAGCATTCAAAATTTTTTTCGCGAATCGCGTGATCGTGCTTGACACGAGAACAGTGGCTGATTAAAGTTCGCGACGCTGCGCGCGCCGGATAGGAACGAGTCAGCTGCGCTGGTCCGGGGATGCGATGCAGCTTCGTTTGCGATGAGTGGCGTTGCTTCGAAAGAAGACGCACCGCAGGTCGTGAACGGAGATGCGCGCACTCCCGGAAGGAGAAAAGGCGACGGTTCTCGAGTAGTAAGACGTGGAGCGTGGGTGTCGGTGAGTATGCGCAAGCGTTCTTGCGGGCACACACGTGAAGCGGCTTTCTGAACGAGAGGCGGCGCTTCTTCGAAACCGAAGACGTGCAAACGTCTTCGGCCAGCAAAGCGGCGAGTTGCTTCTGGCGCGCGTTGCTACGTACAGCTACTCCTGCTGACCCGCCGCGATTCCGTGATGCTGTTCGTGCATCCGGCGAGCGGCGTCGAGCGCGCCCTTCGCCGAAAGATCCCTTCCGGTCAGCTCTCTGTAGACCTGCGCGACCTGCGATTCGAACCCGATGATCGCTTTGTCGCTGGTATCGATGTACGTGGCGTGCTGCTTCAGCAGCGCATCGCGGATCGCGGGGACCGCGGCCTGCAGGCGATCCGGCGTCTGGTCCTTCCGCTTCTCGACCTCGGCTCGGAGCGCGACGAAGTACCTGCCGCTGCGCCTCGAGCACCCGGCCATCTCCCACCGGTCCGTGGCCCGGTGCCACGACGCCGGCGCCAAGCTTCTGCGCCTTCGCAAGTGTTTCGACCCAGGCTCCGCTATTGCCGTCGCCCATGAAGTTGAACGGGCCGTTGACGGCGGCGTCACCGGTAAACAGGATCTTCTCCTTGGGGAGCCACGCGAACCCGTCGCCCTGCGTGTGCCCGACGCCGAAGTATCGCAGCTCGACCCGGTGCTTGCCGTCGTCGAAGATCATCACGTCGCGGTAGAGCAGTGACGGCGGCTTCAGCCGGCTCGCCCGGAGATCTGCGCGCTCCTTCGCCTCTCCCTCCCAGCGTCCCGGCTTGCCTCCGAAGAACCCGGTCTCGTACTTCCGCATCTCGGAGAGGACGTTTTCGTGCGCGACCGCCACGGCTCCGTTGTCCGCCCAGATCTGATTGCCGTAGGCGTGATCGCCGTGATGGTGGGTGTCGAACGCGAACCGGATCGGCTTGTTGGTCTGCGCCTTGATCTTCGGAAGAACTTCCTGCGCGCCGGAGGGGAAGTTGGCATCCACCACCAGCACGTAGTCGTCGAAGATCACCCAGCCGTTGTTGCAGTGTCCCTTCCCGCGCAGATCGCCTTCGTGAAAGATACACATCCGGCGCGAGCTGTTTGACGGTGTTGATCTGGCCGGCGACGTGATGCTGATACATGAAGGCCATGACCACACAGGTCATCACACCATAGACCGCTAAACGTCTCATGCGACCCCTCCGGTCAGCCCTCTTATACACTGATCGTGTGGCAGCATTCAGCACGAAGACATTGCCGCGGAAATACGACGCGATCGCGCCGGACGGATCCGAGGTCCGCATCTTCTTTCAGACGGCCGTCGCGAGGTACCTGCTCATTTCCACCTTGACGCCGGTTCCGTCTCTCGCGCGGTCGTTCACGCCACGATTGCCGAGATCTGGTACTTCCTCACCGGGAAGGGCGAGTTCTGGCGCCGGAGCGCGGAAGGTGATGAAAGCTCAGTCGAGGTCGGACCGGGCGTCTGCATCATGATTCCTCCGCGGACGCGGTTTCAGTTCAAAGTGGTGGGATCCGAGGCGCTGACGGCCTTCGGCGTCACGATGCCGCCGTGGCCGGGGTCGGGAGAGCGAGAGGTTCAGGTGATCAAGGGCAAGTGGACGCCGCGGCTGCCGGAAGGTAAGTAGCCGATGGCAAGCCCGATTTAGACCCGCTTCAGCGCACCTTCCAGCGCACGCCTCGTAAAGACAGGGACCATCGCCCGGCGATAGTCGGCGCTTGCATGGATGTCGGAGTTGACCGCACCGAGATCCGCGGCCGCCTGCCGCGCGGCCGCGGCGATGGTGTCGCTCGATGCCGGTTTGCCGGCGAGCGCCTGCTCGACGGTCTGCAGCCGGATGGCGTTCGGTCCCGCGCCGGTCAGGCCGACGCGTGCCGACCGGATGGCGCCGCCGCTGACCTCGAGCGCGGCGGCCACCCCGACGATCGCGTAGTGCGAGGCGCGCTGATGGAGCTTGGCATACGCGGCCGCACGCACGGGGGCGAACTGCACGCTCGCAATGATCTCGTCCGGCTTCAGATCCACGGTGAACAGGTCGTGGAAGAAGCTGCTCGCCTTCACCGAGCGCCACCCGTTCGGGCCCTTCATGTGGATCTCGGCATCCACGGCGAGCATCACGGCAGGGTAGTCGGCCGCCGGGTCCGCATGGGCGAGCGTTCCGCCCAGCGTGCCGCGATTGCGGACCTGCTGATCGCCGATCTCGCCGGCCGCGTCGGAGACGACCGGACATTGGCGGTGAAGCAGCGCGGATGAGGCGACGTCGTGATGCACGGTTCCCGCGCCGATCTCGATCCTGCCGTCCTTCTCACGGATTCCAGCCAACCCCGGTATGCGGGCGATGTCGATCAGGACTTTCGGCTCGCTGAGGCGCAGCTTCATCAGAGGCACGAGGCTGTGGCCGCCGGCGATGAACTTCGCCTCGCCGCCGGCCGCCCCCATCTTCGCCAGGGCATCGTCGAGCGAGGTCGCGCGCGCGTACTCGAATGGGAGCGAGATCACGCCTGTCCTCCATGGATGAGGCGCCAGAGCTTCTCCGGCCGCAGCATCATGTCCACGTGCTTGACGCCGAGCTCGCTGAGCGCGTCCACCGCCGCGTTCACGATGCACGGCGTCGAGCCGAGCGTGCCCGCTTCGCCGACGCCTTTGGCGCCGAGCGGATTCACGGGCGTCGGGGTCACGGTGTTGCGCAGCTCGAACCGCGGGAAGTCGGCGGCGCGGGGCATCGCGTAGTCCATGAACGACCCGGTCACGAGCTGACCCGACTCGTCGTAGACCGCCTCTTCGATCATGGCCTGCCCGATGCCTTGAGCCAGCCCGCCGTGAATCTGTCCTTCGACGATCAACGGGTTGATCAGATTGCCGGCGTCGTCCACCGCGACGAGCTTCAGCAGCGTCGGCTCGCCGGTCTCGCGGTCGATCTCGATCATCGCGATGTGGCAGCCGAACGGGTAGGTGTTGTTGGTGGGCTCGAAGAACGCCTCGTCGCTCAGACCCGGCTCGAGACCTTCCGGCAGCGGAACCGGCACGTACGCGTAGGCGGCCACGTCGGCGAACTTCTTCGCAGAGGCGGGCGCGCCCTTCACAGCGATCGTTCCGTTCTCGAAGACGAGGTCGGCCTCGGATGCCTCGAGCAGCTCCGCGGCGAACTTCGCCATCTTCACCTTCACCTTCGTCCCGGCCATTTGCAGCGCCGCGCCGCCCACTGCCTGCGAGCGGCTGCCGAACGTGCCGATCCCTTGCTTGACGATGGCGGTGTCACCGTGAAGAATCGCGACGTGCTCGAACGGTACGCCGAACTGATCGGCCAGCATCTGCGCGAACGTCGTCTCGTTCCCCTGGCCGTGCGGCGAGGCGCCGGTGGTGGCGGTGAGCCTGCCGTCGCGCTCGACCGTGACCTGCGCGTGTTCCCATCCGCCAGTTGACATCGATGACGAGGGACCCATGCCGCAGACCTCGACGTACATCGCGAGGCCGAGGCCCACGAGCCGCCCCTCGGCGCGCGCGCGGTCGCGCTGCGCTTTCAGCTCGGGCCAGTTGGCGGTTTCAAGGGCGAGGTTCAACGCGGCCTCGTAGTTCCCCGAGTCGTAGACGGCGCCCATCTGCGTCTTGAAGGGAAATCCACTCGCCGGGATGAAGTTCTTCCGGCGCACCTCTGCCGGGTCCATCTTCAGCTCGCGCGCCAGCATGTCCATCGCGCGCTCGACGAAGTACGTCGCCTCGGGGCGGCCCGCGCCGCGATACGCATCGGTGGGAGTCTTGTTGGTGAAGACCTCGGTGAGCGTCGTGCGGATCGCCGGGATGTCGTAGGTGGCGTTCGCCATCAGCATCGTCAACGTCGGGATGCCCGCCGTGAAGAGCATGTTGTAGGCGCCGATGTCGGCGATGAGGCGCATCTTGAGACCGAGGACTCTGCCATCGCGCCTCGCCGCCAGATCCAGGTAGGCGATGATGTCGCGGCCGTGCGTCGTGGCGACGAACGCTTCCGATCGATCCTCGATCCACTTCACGGCGATGCCCAGGCGCTTCGCAATCGCCGCGGCAACGTACTCCTCCGGGTAGATGTTGATCTTGGCGCCGAAACCGCCCCCCACTTCAGGCGCGATCGCGCGGACCTGATCCTCGCCGAGCGCCAGCATCCGCGCGACCATCGTTTTCAGGATGTGCGGGTTCTGCGTCGACGACCAGATCGTCAGCGACTCCTTCCCTGGCTCGTACTGCGCCACGACCCCGCGCGGCTCCATGGCGTTCGGGACGAGCCGGTGGTTCACCATCCGCTGCGAGATGCGCACGTCGGCGTCGGCGAAGGCCTTGACGATCGCGGAATCGTCCACCGTCTTGCCGTCGGCGCTCACCCCGGTGCCGCTCGGCACCAGCGGCACGGCAAGGTTGTTCGGAAAGTCGGCGTGGAGCACGGCGGGCTTGCCGGTCATCGCCAGTTCGGGGTCGACGACCGCGGGCAGCATGTCGTAGTCGACCACGATGGCGTCGGCGGCATCGCGCGCCACGTAGCGGTCGTTGGCCACCACCACCGCCACGGGTTCGCCGGCGTAGCGGACGACGTCGACCGCCACGGCGCGGTGCGGCGGCGACGGGAACGGGGTGCCGATCGGCAGCGGGGCGACCAGCGCGGCGATCTGCGCGCCGGTGAAGACCGCCTCGACGCCATCCATCGCCTCGGCCGCACTCGTGTCGATCGCGCGGATTCTGCCGTGCGGCACGTCGCTTCGCTTGAATGCCAGATGCTGCATGCCGCTGATCTTGATGTCGTCCACGTAGGTGGCGCGGCCCTGGATGAGGCGCGGATCCTCGCGGCGTTTGACTCGCTGGCCGACCAGCTTTGGCAATACGGGTGCGGCCATCACTTCCTCGCAGTGTCTCTTGAAGCGGCGTGCTGGATCGCGTTGACGATGTGCTGATAGCCAGTGCAACGGCAGAAATTGCCGCCGAGTCCATGCCGAATCTCATCCTCCGAGGGCGAGGGGTTGTCGGCGAGAAGGTTGACGGCCGACATGATCATGCCCGGCGTGCAGAAGCCGCACTGAAGACCGTGCTCTTCCCAGAAGCCTTCCTGCAGGGCGTGCAGTTGACCCTCCTTCGCCAGTCCCTCGATCGTGGTTACGGTGGATCCGTTCGCCTGCACCGCGAAGAGCGTGCAGGACTTGACGCTCCTGCCGTCGACGAGCACCGTGCAGGCGCCGCATTGGCTGGTATCGCAGCCGATGTGCGTGCCCGTCAGGTTCAGCTGTTCGCGCAGAAAGTGCACGAGGAGCATGCGCGGCTCCACGTGCCCTTTGCGCATCTTTCCGTTCACGGCGATCGAGATCTGCGTCATGTGGGGTGGCGCGCGAGGCGCGAGCCGAGACAATAGCCACGTTCCCGGCGCAAGTCAATTTGTGCGGCCCTGTGCCGTTCTGAGCAAACCCGCTATCGGCGTTGCTCAAAATGGCCGACACGGATAGAAGCGGCGCTCAGGGAAGGGTGCAATGAAGACGGTCCGACCCATATCGGCCTTGTTGATCGGCGTCGTGCTCGTATGGGCCACGACCGTGAGCGGCGGCGTGGTCTGGGTCTGGAACTATAAGACGACGCCTGGCCTGACGTCAGGACCGCCCGCCACCTGGCCCGGATCGATTGCCTTGCAGCCTTCCGGCACGACCCTGGTCATGGCCCTCCATCCGCTCTGCACGTGCAGCCATGCCAGCGTGAGCGAGCTTGCCAAGTTGATGGCCGGTGTCCCGACACCTCCAAAGGTCTACGCGGTGTTCATCGATTTCAGCGGGCGGCCCGAGAGCGAATCGCGCGTGACGCGCACGCCGCTCTGGGAGCGCGCGGCCGCGATCCCGGGCGTCGTGCCGGTCGTCGATCGCAACGGCGCCATCGCGAAATCGTTCAGCGCCGAGACGTCCGGCGATGTGCTCGCATATTCCGCCACGGGGCGGCTCCTCTTCCAGGGCGGCCTGACGCCTGCGCGCGGCCATGAAGGCGACAGCTTCGGACGGCAACGACTGCTGGCCGTTCTCCGCGGGGACGACCCGGATAAGGAAACGAGCCCTGTGTTCGGCTGCCCTCTCAACGATCCAACCCGCACAAGGAGCGACCTCGAATGACGGCAGATAACAGCTACGCAGCGGCCATCCGCATCGCCGATCGTGCGGAGGAACGTTTTCAGTCACGAGCCCGTCGCGTGTTCGCGGAGACCGACCGGATGTTCGGCTGGCTGATGATCGGGCAATGGGTCTTTGCGATTTTTCTCGCGCTGTTCTTTGCGCCGTACGGCTGGATCGGAAAGAGGCAGGTGGTCAGCGTGCACATCCCGCTGGCGATTTTTCTCGGCGGTGCGTTGAGCTCGCTCCCCGTCTACCTCGCGTTTCGCCACCCGGCCTTGCCGCTCACGCGACATGTGATTGCGGCATCACAAATGCTCTGGTCGGCGCTGCTGATTCATTTGTCCGGCGGCCGGATCGAGACGCACTTTCACGTGTTTGGATCGCTGGCCTTCCTGGCGTTCTATCGCGACTGGACCGTGCTTCTCACGGCTACGGGCGTCGTGGCGACCGAGCATTTCCTCCGCGGCCTCCTCTGGCCTGAGTCGGTGTACGGCATCATGAACCCTGAATGGTGGCGCTTCCTCGAGCATGCGTTCTGGGTTCTGTTCTGTGACGCATTCCTCTTCCTCGCGTGCTTCCGCGGCGTGAGGGAAATGCGCGAGCTGGCGGAGCAGGGGGCTCACATGGAGGCGCTGGCGGAAAGCGCCTGGTCCCAGTCTCCGGCGCTCGCTGAGTCCGTGTCGTGAGCACCGGCCTCAGGTACCGATTCGACGAGGTCCGCGTGCAGAATTCCCAGGCTCAGTGGGACACGCTGACGCCGTCAGAATTCCTCAAGATTCCGCTGGCCGATCGGATTCAGCTGATCGTCGCTCGAAAACTCCGGTTCCTGTCGGCCGGCGTGGAGATCAGTCCTGTCGAGGCGCTCAAGGATTAGTCACCTGAGTCCGCGAGAAAACCAGCGCCCGATGGCAGACGACTCTCCAACAACGCCACCGGCGTAATCCCGGCAAACGCGCGGAACTCGCGCGTGAAATGCGCCTGGTCGTAGTAACCGCACGCCAACGCCACGTTGGCCAGCGTCGACGTGCCCTGGCGCAGCGTGCGCGCCGCGCGACCAAACCTCAGGATGCGAGCGAATGCCTTCGGTGTCAGGCCGAACTGATTCCGAAACTGCACCGCCAGGTGCCGCTCGCTCCAGCCGATGTCATCGCGGATGTCGGCGATTCGCGCGCAGCCGTCGGTCGCAACGAGCCTGTGCCACGCCCGGATGACGGCCGGCGGGGGCTGGCGCGCGGCGGCCACCTTCGCGCGAATCTCCCGATCGAGTATGTCGAAACGTGCGTCCCACGTGGTCGCGTCCTGGAGCCGGGCCACCAGCGCACCAGCCGAACGTCCGAAGACATCCTCGAGCTCGAGCGTCCGGTTCGTGAAATCCGCGAGCGGCCGATCGTAGAACAGCCGTGCGCCAAGAGCCGTGAAGTTCACCTGAATGCCGGAGCTCGTGGCGCTCGACTCGACGATCGTGAACGCGTCGTGGAGACCGGCGGTGAAGCTCCTGTGTTCTGTCCAGCCGGAGGCACCGTTCGACGTGCGCTCCAGCACGATGCCGTCGAAGTTGATGATGAGCGGAATATCGCCGGACGGTAATTCACGGCGGCACACGGGAACGGACGATTGCTCGAATCCACCGACGTATTCGCGGACGTAGGCGCGAAGAGCCGGGGCTGGCGCGGACCACGCCAGTTCGAACCGCAGGTCGGGCGACTGATGACGAACGAGGCGTGCAGTCACTTTCCTACAAGACCCGGAACCAAGCCCATTCAATACTACGCCTGATTAGCGAAGGAGGGTCAACGTGGCTGTCAATCCGATTCCAGATGGGTACGGCATCGTCACTCCCATTCTTCTCGTGGATGATGCCGACGCACTCATCGATTTCATGAAGCGTACGTTCGATGCGCAGGTGTATCAGCTGGGAAGGCGGCCCGATGGACAGATCTGGCATGCCGACGTCACGATTGCCGGCGCGCACCTGATGATCACGGCAGCCGGTGGAGCGTTCCCGGCCGCGGCAGCTGCGCTCAACATCTACGTGCCGGACGTCGACGCGACCTATCGACGCGCGCTGGATGCGGGAGCCACGTCGATCATGCCGCCGGGCAACCGCTTCTACGGCGACCGGAACGCGGTCGTAAGGGATCGCACCGGGATCGTCTGGACGGTGGCGACGCATGTCGAGGACGTCGCTCCAGAGGAGCTGAAGCGGCGCGAGGCGGAAGCGCTCGAGCGGATGAGGACGTAGCGCGTCCCAGGTGCCGCTACCAGCGCGGACCTCGGAACGGCGTGGCCACAGCGGGCCGGCGCGGATTCCAGATCTCGCCGCACGCGTGACAGCGCCAGTACGTCGAAGCCGTGAGCGTCTTGTTCGTCGTTGTGACACGAGGTGACGTGCAGAACGGGCACGTGGTAATGGCGCTCAGCCCGTCCTTCGGGTCGACCGGGCCTCCATTGGTCATCATGCGATGCGCTCGAACACGACGTGCTGGGCGAGGAGATTGGGTTTCGCCGTTCGATGCGCCTCTATCCATGCAGCCGACCACGCGGGATCGGCTGTGAGTGTCCACCAGTCCGCATCGGTGCGAGCCGTGGCTGGCAATGCGAAACCCAGGAGGTCCTCAATCTGCCCGAAGGTGAGAACAACCATATTGGCGTATCGCTCGTCGAGATACTTGTGCAGGAATCGATACTTCCCGGACGTGACCATGGTTCCACCAGCGTTCTGGTCTATCGATCCAGCCATTCGACGAACGCCGGGGGAATCTCGGTGCCGACGATGGCGATTCGTGCGACGCGTTCGTGCCGCAGGAGCTGAAGGCCGGCCGCTCGCGCCAACTCGATCGTCGAATGCCGCTCCCATGTGCCGGGCAGGTTTGATGCGGACCCCCTCCGGACGCTCACGACGAGTCTGAACATGTCGCGATTGACTGTACGCCGTCATGCGCACCGGGCGCTGTTCAATGAAGCACACGCGCCGAATAGCGAAGCTGAGCCGATCCGCACACCACAGCCGGGCCGTTAAGCGATATACGATGGCCGGCACGTCGTGTGTTTGCACATGACTGGTCAGGAGCTGACGAAGGAGTGCAACGGGAAGGATCGACGACGCCTCGCGCCTTGGCAGGGGGCGGCCTCGAGCTACTGGGCATCGAACTGCTGGAGGAGCACGCGAGGCGCCTCGCGGCCCTCCTGTCGCTCGCGCGTCGCCGGCGCGCCAACGGCCGCGCCCATCTGCGCCGCCTCAAGGAAGACGCGCGCGCGTTACGAGAGATCTACACCGCGCTGGCCGACGATGCGCGCCGGGATAGCGTCTCGCCCGCCGCCGAGTGGCTGCTCGACAACTACCACATCATCTCGGCGGCGGCGCGCGACATCCATCACGACCTGCCGCCCTCGTTCTTTCGGCGGCTGCCGATGGTGGCCACGGATGAATTCGCCGGCCTCCCGCGCGTCTACGCGCTGGCGCTGGAGCTGATCCGCTGCAGCGCCGGGAGCCTGGACGCGCAGCGGCTGCACCGGTTCATCACGGCGTTTCAGTCGATCACGCCTCTGACCATCGGAGAGCTGTGGGCGTGGCCGAGCGCGCTCAAGCTCGCGCTCATCGAGCACCTCCGCGTACGGGCCGACATCCTGGCCCAGAGCCGCGCGCATCAGCGTCACGCCGATCTGCTGGCGCGCACGCTCGAAACCGGATCGCTTCCCCCGGGCCTGTTCCCAACGGAAGTCCATCCGGCATTCGTGACGCGTCTGCTGCAACGCTCGCGGGAATACGGCGCGGCCGCGGGCGCCCTGCGGCGTGAGCTCGATGCCGCGCTGTCCGCGCGCGGGCAGACGGTCGAGGATGCCATCCGATCCGAAGGACGGCACCAGGCGGCCGAGCAGGCGACGATGGCGAACCTCGTCGGCAGCCTGCGCCTGATTTCCACCTTCGACTGGAGCGAGTTCTTCGAGAGCGTCAGTCTCGTCGAGCAGGTGCTGCAGCGCGATCCGGCCGGCGTGTACAGCGGCATGGATTTCCGCAGTCGCGATCGCTATCGCCACGCCGTGGAGGAACTGGCGGAGCCGACCGGCGACGCCCAGCTGCGTGTGGCGCTCAAGAGCGTCGAACGGGCACGGCAGATCGGCTCGCGCACGGCCGACGCCCGGGGCACCCATGTCGGCTATCACCTCATCGGCAGCGGGCGGCGGGCGTTCGAAGAGAGCGTGGCGTGGGTCCCGAAGCCGAGAGAGCGCGTCCGCCGGTTCTTCTTCCGCTATGCGACGCCCGCCTATCTGGGCGCGATCGCGGCTGGGGACGGCGATGCTCGTCGGCGCCGCGGTCCTCTACGCGCACGAGCACGGCTGGCGCGGCGCGGCGCTGGCGTTCGTCGCACTGCTGACCGTGGTTCCCGCAAGCGAGCTGGTGATCCAGATCCTGCAGCGGATCATCAGTCAGCTGATCCCGCCGCGACGGCTCCCGCGGCTCGAGCTGGACCAGGTGCCGGCCGTCCGCGCGCACGATGGTGATCGTGCCGACTATTCTCGACCACGTCGATCACGTGGCCGACTTTCTCTCGCACCTCGAGGTTCAGGCGCTCGGCAACGTCGATCCGAATATCCACTTCGCCGTCCTCAGTGATTTTCGCGACGCCGCCACCGAGACGCTGCCCCGCGACGCCGAGATCCTCGAGGCGGCGCGAGGCGGCATCGAAGCGCTCAACCGCAAGCACGGCAGCGGACGCTCCGACCGTTTCTTCCTGTTCCATCGCTTTCGCCAGTGGAACGAGTCGGAGGGGCGGTGGATGGGCTGGGAGCGCAAGCGCGGCAAGATCGAAGAGTTCAACCGCCTGCTTGCGCGGCGCCACCGACACCAGCTTCGCCGTGCAGGTGGGCGACCTCTCCATCCTCCCCACGGTGCGCTACTGCATCACGCTCGACAGCGATACGCGTCTGCCTCGCGATGTCGCGCGGCAGCTCATCGGCATCATCACGCATCCGCTCAATCGCCCGATCTTCGACGCCGAGGCGCGGCCGGGTCGTCGAGGGCTACGGCATCCTGCAGCCGCGGATCAGCGTCACGTTCACGAGCGCCGCGGGCTCGTTGTTCGCGCGGTTGTATTCGGGTCACACCGGCGTCGATCCGTACACCACGGCGGTCTCCGACACGTATCAGGACCTGTTCGGCGAGGGCATCTTCACCGGGAAAGGGCTGTACGACGTCGACGCGTTCATGCAGGCGCTCGACGACTCGGTGCCCGAAAACGCGCTGCTCTCACACGATCTCTTCGAGGGTCTGCATGCCCGCGTCGCGCTCGTGTCGGATGTGGAGCTCGTCGACGAGTACCCATCGAGCGTGCTCGCCCATGCGCGGCGGCAGCATCGCTGGATTCGCGGCGACTGGCAGATCCTCTACTGGCTGTTTCCGTTCGTTCCGTCCCGGCGCGGGTGGAAGCGCAACTCGCTGCCGCTCATCGGGCGCTGGAAGATTCTCGACAACCTGCGGCGCAGCCTTGTCGCGCCGACGCTGCTCGCGCTCGCGGTCGCCGGATGGACCGTATTGCCGGGTCCTCGCTGGTTCTGGACCGCGACGGTCATCAGCGTGCTCGCGTCACAGCTGCTGCCACTCGCGGCGCGGCTGCTCATCGGGCCGCGTCGATCGCAGTCGCTCCCGGTGTTTCTCCGCAATCTGCGGCACGACGCCGTGACCACGCTGGCGCAGATTCTCCTCAGCGTCACCTTTCTCGCGTTTCACGCCTTCGACACGACGCATGCCATTGCCGTGACGCTCGTGCGCCTCGTCGTCACCAGACGTCGCTTGCTCGAGTGGGAAACGGCGGCCACGACGGCGGCGCGGGCCGCGGGCCTCAGCGGCCAGAAGGCGCTGCGGCGATTCGCGTCGGCGATGCTGTCGAGCCCGATCATTGCCGGCGTGATTGGCGTGGCCATCACGGCGGTGGATCGCACTGCCTGGCTGGCCGCCGCGCCGTTCCTCCTGTTGTGGGCGGCGGCGCCCGTCGTGGCCTATCGCCTCAGCGTGCCGGTTGGCGCACGCGTCCGTCCGCTCACCGACGCGGAGCGGACGCTGTTTCGCCGGACGGCGCGCCGAACGTGGCGGTACTTCGAAACGTTCGTCACGGCAGCCGATGCGTGGCTCCCGCCCGACAACTACCAGGAGCATGGCGACGCGCCGCAACTGGCGCGACGGACCTCGCCGACCAACATCGGCATGGGGCTGCTGTCGACGCTGGCCGCGCACGACCTCGGGTACCTGTCGACCGACGCGCTCATCGTGCGCGTCGATCGGACGCTGACGACGCTCGAGGGCCTCGAGCGGTATCAGGGGCACTTCCTGAACTGGTACGACACGGCGACGCTGGCGCCGCTGCACCCGCGATACGTCTCGACCGTGGACAGCGGCAACCTTGCCGCGTCGCTGATGGCGCTCGCGCAGGGGCTGGAGGCGCTCATCGTCAAGCCGCAAACGCAGCTTCAGCTGCGCGAGGGCCTGTCCGACGCCGCGGACCTGCTTGCGGGCGCGTCCTCGTCGAGCGCCGACGCGGGCGACCAGCGGCAAGCGCTGACGACGATCAATGGTCTTGCCCGCGCGATCGTCGCGGAGATCCGCGGCGAGCCGCCCGAGGGCAGCCGCGAAAGACTGGAGGCGCTTGCGAGGCAGCTGACGGAGGCCGTCGACGCACTCGATCGCGCGAGGCTGCCGTCGTACGCCACCGACATCGCCTTCTGGCATCAGGCGGTTCTCGCCGGCGTGGACGCGCTGCGGGCCGCGCGGTCGGCATCAGAGGATGCGCTGCGCGCGCTGGCGCGGCGCGCGTCACGGCTCGCCGACGGGATGCGGTTCGACATGCTCTACGACCGGCGGAGGCGGATCTTCGCGATCGGGTACCGCCTTGCCGATGCGGAGGGTCCCGGCCGGTTCGACAACGCCTTCTACGATCTCCTGGCTTCGGAAGCGCGCCTCGCGAGCTTTGTCGCCATCGCCAAGGGCGACGTGCCGCAGCATCACTGGTTCCATCTGGGACGCCTCGTGACGAACGTCGACGGCCGCGCGACGCTGATGTCGTGGGGCGGAACGATGTTCGAGTACCTGATGCCGCTGCTGTTGATGCGGACCTTTCCTGAGACGCTGCTCGATCAGAGCTGCCGCGCCTGCGTGCGCCGCCAGATTGAGTACGGTCGCGAGCGCGGCGTGCCGTGGGGCATTTCCGAGTCCGCGTACGCGTTCACGGACCGCGCGGGCAATTATCAGTACCCGTGCGTTCGGTGTGCCGGGACTTGGGCTCAGGCGCGGACTCGCCGATGAGCTCGTGATTGCCCCGTATGCGACGGCGCTCGCCAGCCTGGTAACCCCGGAGGCCGCAGCGGTGAACTTCGAGCGGCTCGCCCGTGAAGGTCTCGTCGGGCCGTTCGGATACTACGAAGCGCTCGACTGCCGGCCGCTCGAGCACGACGAGGGCGACGCGCCTGCCTCGGGCAGCGCACGTCCGGTCGTGGTCCGTGCGTTCTTCGCGCACCATCAGGGGATGTCGCTCGTGGCGCTGGCCAACGTGGTCTGCCACGACGCCTTCGTGAACCGGTTTCATGCCGATCCGCGCGCGCAGGCCACCGAGCTTCTCCTCCAGGAACGAATTCCCCGCGAAGCGATCCTCTCTGAGCCTCGTCCGGCCGAAGGGACCGCTTCGGCGCCGTCGGTCCCCGTCTTCGCATCGAGACGGTTCAAGTCCCCGCATACCACCAGCGTGCACACGCAGTTTCTTTCGAATGGCCGCTACACCACCGCGCTCACCCATACCGGCAGCGGCTTCAGCGCGTGGCGAGACCTGACGGTGACCAGGCGACGGGACGATCGAACCGTCGACGCCGGCGCGCACTACATCTATCTGCGTGATCCCTGGTCGGGCCGCGTCTGGTCACCGACGTATCAACCGGTCTGCCAGGAGCCCACCGACTTCGAGACCACCTTCGACCTCGACAAAGTGACGTATCGATGCCGCGACGCCGACTTCGAGACCCAGTTCCAGGTCACGGTCACCACCGAGGACGACGTTGAGGTGCGCCGGCTGTCGATCATCAATCGCGGCGATCGGCCGCGGGAGATCGAGGTCACGAGCTACGCGGAAATTGCCCTGGCCCGCGCGGAGGACGACCTGGCGCATCCGGCGTTCGGAAAGCTGTTCATCGAAACCGAATTCGATGCGCCGAGCGCGGGCATTCTGTTCAGCCGCCGGCCACGCGGCGCCGACGAGGCTTCGACGTGGGCGTTTCACGTGCTCGGTGTCGAGGGGCGACTCGGGGGCGCCGTCGAATGGGAGACCGATCGCGCGAGATTTCTCGGGCGCGGCCGTTCGCCAGCCAACCCCTTGGCCGTCGAGGGCCGGGCGCTGACAGGTACAACCGGCGCGGTGCTCGATCCGATTGCGGCGCTCCGCGATCGCGTGCGTCTGGCGCCCGGCGCCTTCGTCCGCGTGACCTTTGCCACGGGAGTCGCGCCGAATCGCGAGGCGGCGCTGGCGCTCGTTCGCAAATACCGCGACGCGAGCATCGCGGCGCGCGCCTTCTCGATGGCGTTCACCCACGTGCACATCACGCTGCAGCATCTGGGGCTCACCGACGATCAGGCGATTCTCTTCGATCGTCTGGCGTCCCGCGTGTTCGGCTTCGACGCGTCGTGCATCAGCCCGACGGATCTGGCGCGCAATACGCTCGGACAGTCGAACCTCTGGGGTTACGGCATCTCCGGCGACCTTCCCATCGTGCTCGTGCGGATCACCGAGACGGCGTCCATCCCGCTCGGTACGGCAGCTGCTGCAGGCGCAGGAGTACTGGCGCGTCAAGGGCCTGCGCGCGGACCTCGTCATCCTCAACGAACACCCGGCGGAATATCTGGATGAAACGCAGGAGATTGTCACCGCCGTCGTCCAGGAGCCGCGTTGGGCGGGGTGGAACAACACGCCGGGAGGCATGTTCCTGCTGCGTGCCGACGGCATGCCCGAAAGCGACCGCCATCTGCTCTCGGCGGTTGCGCGTGTCGTCCTCCGCGGGGATCTGGGAGGGCTGGCGACGCAGCTCGATCGTCTCTCACCGTGGTTGTACCCCGCGGGTGATGTGCCCGCGTCGGCGGAGCTGCGGTTCCCCGAGCCCGCATCCGAGCCGCTCCCCGTACCGCCGCTCGTCCTCACGAACGGCGTCGGTGGCTTTACACCCGACGGTCGCGAGTACGTGATGGTGCTCGATGGCGATCGGGAAACCCCGCTGCCATGGTCGAACGTGGTGGCGAATCCCGAGTTCGGCACGATCGTGAGCGCCTCGGGTTCCGCGTTCACCTGGGCCGGAAACAGCCGCGAGAACCGGCTGACGCCGTTCGCGAACGATCCCATCAGCGATCCGTCCGGGGAAGCAATCTACCTCCGCGACGAGGACTCGGGCGAGGTGTGGGGCGCCACACCCGGACCGTTGCCGCGCCGGCCCGACGGAGGGAGATGGATCGTCCGGCATGGCGCGGGCGTGACGCGCTATCAGCACGCCGTCTCCGGCATGGCGCAGCAGCTCGACGTCTTCGTTGCGCCGGCGGATCCGGTGAAAGTCGCGATGCTGACGCTCACCAACAACACTGCGTCGACGCGACGCGTGAGCGTGTTTGGCTACGTCGAGTGGTGCCTCGGCCCCCCTCGCTCGGGTGAGCGACGCTTCGTCGTCTCCGAGCTCGATCAGTCGACCGGCGCCATTCTCGCCCGCAACGCGTACAACACCGACTTCGGAAGCCAGGTCGCGTTCTGGCACGCCACGGAAGGGGCCCGCTCGCATACCTGCGACCGCGGCGAATTCATCGGGCGCAACCGCACCATGAGCAAACCGGCAGCACTCTTCCGCGACGAATTGGCTCTCCGGAGAGGCGCCGGACTCGACCCGTGTGGAGCCCTGCAGGTGACGCTGCAGATCGAACCGGGACGATCGCGTCGATTCGCATTCGTCCTGGGTCAGGGTCGCGACAAAGCGCACGCGATCGACCTTGCCACGAGGTACTCGTCGCTCGCGCACTGCGAGGCCGCGCTCGAGGACACCGAGCGGGTCTGGGACGAGACGCTCAGCGCGATCCGGGTCAAGACGCCCGACGACTCCTTCGACCTGATCGTCAATCGATGGCTTCCGTATCAGACGCTGAGCTGCCGAATCTGGGCGCGCAGCGGCTTCTATCAGCCCGGCGGCGCGTTCGGCTTTCGAGACCAGCTCCAGGACGTGCTGGCCCTGATGTACACCCGGCCGGAGCTTTCGCGCGCGCATCTGGTGCGCGCCGCGTCGCGGCAGTTCGTTGAAGGCGACGTGCAGCACTGGTGGCATCCGCCGAGCGGACGCGGCACACGCACGCGGTGTTCCGACGACATGCTCTGGCTTCCGTACGCAATCGCCGCGTACGTCTCGAGAACGGGTGACGAAAGCGTGCTCGACGAAGTCGTTCCATTTCTCGAGGCGCCACCACTCGAGCCGAATCAATCGGAGGTGTACATCCTCCCGCGAGTCTCTGACGAGAAGGCGTCACTCTTCGAGCACGCGGTGCGCGCCATCAACCACGCGATGAAGTACGGCGCTCATGGCCTCCCGCTCATAGGGTCGGGCGATTGGAACGACGGAATGAACCGCGTGGGTCACCAGGGCCGAGGGGAGAGCGTCTGGCTGGGATGGTTTCTCGTCTCGGTGTTCGACGCGTTTGCGCCGCTCTGCGCACGCCGCAACCGGCACGACCTGGCCGAGCGCTATCGCAACGAAGCGCGCTGGCTCAACGGCATGCTGGAGCTGTCATGGGATGGCGGCTGGTATCGCCGCGCGTACTTCGACGACGGCACGCCGCTCGGATCGGTGCAGAACGAGGAATGCAGGCTCGACTCGCTCACGCAGTCGTGGGCGGTGCTGTCGCAGGCGGCGGAACCGCGTCGCGCCGCGCGCGCGATGGATGCCGTGCGGGCGCATCTCGTTCGCCGCGATGCGCAGATCGTGCTCCTGCTCGCGCCACCGTTCGACCGCATGACGCACGATCCCGGCTACATCAAAGGGTACCTGCCCGGCGTGCGGGAGAACGGCGGCCAGTACACGCATGCGGCGTTGTGGACCGTGCTCGCGCTGGCGCGCCTCGGCCTCGGCGACGACGCCATGGAGCTGTTCCACATGCTCAATCCGATCAACCACATGCGCACCCCCGAGGACGTGGAGCGATATCGGGCCGAGCCGTACGTGGTCGCGGCCGACGTTTACGCCCACCCGGTGCACGTCGGACGCGGCGGATGGACCTGGTACACGGGTTCCTCCGGGTGGATGTACCAGGCCGCGATCGAAGGGCTCCTTGGCCTGCGCCGAGACGGTCAGACCTTCAGCATCGATCCGTGCATCCCCGCGATGTGGGCGACCTACGCCATCGAGTGGCGAGTCGAGGGGACGCTGTATCACATCACCGTCACGAATCCCGAGCACCGCTGCCGCGGCGTTCAGTCGGTGGAGCTCGACGGCGTCCCGATCGACCCACGCGCGATTCCGCTGCGAGCCGATGGGATGACTCATGACATAGCGGTCGTGCTCGGCAAGGGGCGCGCCGTGGGCGTCGGCGCCGAACCGGCGGGGTACTTGACGCAGCGGATTCCGGAATCTGAGAGCTGACCGAGGCGACCCACGGTCGACACGCAGGGGAGCTAGTGCGCAGCCTCGTACTGCTCGTAGGCGGCCGCCGTTGCCAGCCGCGCCGCGCTCCATGTCTGGCCACACCGCGTGCACGCCCACTCCGCGCCGCCGCGAAGCGAGTCGGAGGTGACCGTGTGGTCGAGCGTGTGACACAAGGGACACTTCGGCAACAGGACGAAGGTCGGCTCCTGGCCTGGCGTCACCGGATTGCTCGTGAGCTGTTTAGACATGATGTGGCCTGAACCGCCGAGTGTATAGGGCGCGCGTGGCCGTCAGGAACTGGTGCAGCGCGTGCGCCAGATTCCAGCGCGGCTCGTCGCCCTGGGGACGCCGCTGATTCGGCGCTCCGCCTCCCTCGCGCTGACGTTCGGCAATCGTCGTGGCGTCCATCGTGCTCGGTTCCTCCGGGATCCGTCCGCTCGCGGGTGGCGCTGCGAACGTCGTCAGCATGCCCGGTTCGCGTGCGCCGGGGATGAGCGCAGGGACGGCCGCTTCTCGCGCCATCTGCCAGCCGCCGTCATCATCCATGCGAACGAGGTCGAGAGCATCGTCCGGCGCGGGCGCGCTCGGCGCGCGATCGACGGTCCAGCCCCGTTGACGCGCGCTCACGGTGGTCATGATGATTCCCGCGTGTGCCCTGTCCGGGCGCGTCACCGGAGCCACGTGGACCAGGGCGCGAGACCGCCGCCACTGAAGCATCGCCATCATCGTCAAGGCGAGCACGGCCATCCCGAGAAGGACCGTCACGGGTGGCACCGGGCGCGGCGGTGCGGCGAGCACAACCGCGAAGAACGCGATCGCCCAGAGTGGGACCGCCAGGCCGCGATGGAATACGAGTGCCATGTCTTAACCCTTTCTGTCTGCCGAAGAACGAAGCCGGACGAGGTGTCGTGGCGCCTACCCGAGGTGCGACGCACGGTACTCGGCGAGCCACCGCTCGCTCATCCAGCCGAGCTTTGCGGGGTTCACGCCTCCTGGCACGCGCACCCGCGAGCTGATCGCGATCGCGGTCAATGCGATGAGCACGACGATGATGAGCAGCATATGTTCGCGCCCTGGACGCCTATGCCCGCGCGTAGAACGATGGTGCCACTGACTGTGGGAAGTGTCTGTGCGGTTGTGCACACCGCACTCATCCCGTTCGGACTACGCTGATGGAACGATGCCGATCGATCCTGCCGATGCTGAGAAACGTCTCGCGCGCATCGAGGAGATGGTTGAGGAGTATCAGGCGGACCAGCGGCGCCAGCTCCTGCAGCAGCTGACCAAGCTCCGGCGCCTGGCCGAGGCTCTTAGAGCGCGGGTCGCGTGGGAAGATCCACCGCGCGTGCACTGACCATAGAGAAGATACGAAATGATCTCGCTCTCAACTCATTGGAGGCGAACGCAGCGCTCGCAGGTGCAGGCGGTTCCGACATTCGCTCGTCATTTCTTCAGCAGCGGGCCGCTCTTGCGCAGCGGGCCGCCGTCGTCAGCCATCACCGCGTCCGCGCGCTCGGCCTCACGCGTCTGGCGGTCCGATTCCGCGGTGCGCAGCTCCTCGATTCGCATCGCGGCGTCTTTCCGAAGCGCCGCCGCCTCACGGGCAATGCCGATCTCCCCGAGCCGTTCGACGTGGGGGAGGCGGCGGTCGAGAGCTTCGATGAGTTCGCCCAGCGCAGCCAGGACGCGCTCGCGAGCGGACGCATCCGATAGGGCTTCGTCGTTCATCTATCCTCCGCTACCGAAGATGAGCTCGCGCGGACGAGCTGGCGAGCTCTCGATACTTCGTTCTCTCTGAAGCAAGCGTGAATCCGAAGACCTATCGGGGGTGTGCAATTGTGCACAGCGCGCCCGCGAGCGCGCTGTCAAGATTGCCCGCCGCCGGAGAACCTCATCCAATTGATTGACGCTGGCGGCATCGAAAAACGCCAGCAGAAAGGTGGGGAATTGTCAGAAGGCACCGATGCCATTCTCGGTCGAATCGAGGACGAGGACATGGCAGGTCGATCCGCCGCGACACTTCTCATTACGGCGCCCACGCGACCTGAAGTGGAAACTCTGGCTCGCCGTGTTCACCACGCCAGCGCCCGCGCCGCCTCGCCATTCGTGCTGGTCAACGCCGCCACTTTACCCACCGAGCCACGGATGCTCCGGGAGCGATGCTCCGCACTGCTCGATGCCGCGATTGGTGGCAGCCTGCTCATGAGCGATATTGAAGACACGCCCGAGCCTATCCAGGGAGTGCTCGTCGATATGCTCGCTACGTTTCAAAACGCCCGCCTCCGAGTGCCTGCCTTCCGTCTCATCGCGGGGACGACGGCGTCGCTTCTCGATCGCGTCGCGGCTGGCACATTCTCGGAGGCGCTGCTCTACCGGTTGAACGTCATTCACCTGGTCGTCGGAGCCGATGTACCGTCATCCCCGATTCGGCAGTAAACTGCTCGGCAGGAGGCCCGCCGAAGGCGGGAATCTGTCATGGGGAAGGCCAAGCGCCCGCCCGCCCGCAAATTAGCCGGTGGTCTCGATTGGACGGGCGTCCGGGCACGACGCGTCGCGTACGAGCCCGGGACGACGATCTTTGGTCAGGGCGACGCGGCCACGAGCGTCCTGTATCTCGAGAAAGGCGTCGTGCGGCTGTCGGTTCTGTCGCACGCGGGAAAAGAGGCCGTGGTCGCCGTCCTCGATACGGGCAGTTTCTTCGGCGAGGGCTGCCTGGCCGGCCAGACGCTGCGGATGGCCACGGCGACGGCCATGGCCCTGTCCACGATCCTCGCGGTCGAGAAGCCGGACATGGTGCGGCAGCTTCACGCCCAACCTGACTTCGCGGACCGTTTCCTGACGCACATGCTGACGAGGAACATCCGCATCGAAGAAGATCTGATCGACCAGCTATTCAACTCCAGCGAGAAGCGGCTTGCACGCACGCTGCTGCTGCTCGCGCGTTACGGTGAACAGGAGACGACGCATCGCGCACTTCCGAAGGTGTCGCAAGAGGTCCTCGCCGAGATAGTCGGCACCACGCGGTCGCGTGTCAACTTCTTCATGAACAAGTTTCGGAAGCTCGGGTTCATCGACTACAACGGCGGCTTGAAGATCAACAACTCGCTCCTCAGCGTCGTGCTGCGCGACTGACGACGGCCCGCCAAAGGGCGGTCGTCAGTCAGAATTGCGACGGCGCATGCGCGCCGCGTAAATACTCGGCCACTCCTGCCACCCATCCAAAAGCCACAGTCCCGACGAGCGCCAGTCCCCAGACTCAGCAAGCTCAATCGGTGTCGGGTGATGTCAAAGCCGGGGCGTGTGGCCGCCTGAATCGCGACCACGATGGCGGGCTCGATTCGTCATGACTTCGTCGCTTTTGCATCCATGAAGCGTTGCCACTTCGAGCCATCGATCGAGTAGTCCCAGCTGGCGGTCATGGTGCGACCAGCGTCGCTGAACACCGTCGTGCATCGCACGTTCAGCGACTCGCCCGCCTTCTGCCAGTCTCCTGTGAGCGTCCAGGTGCCGCCGTGTTCACGGAGCTGCCATACTTTGGTGTTGCCGTCGTTGTAAAACGCGTGGGAGTGGTAGCTCTCGCTCGACGCGTCATGACCGATGATCTCGATGCACGCCATGTCGTGATCGTCCATGTGCCCTTCGAGGCGGTGAACAAGGAAAAACCCTCCCGTCAGCCACTCGTAGGTATTCACCGCGGTGACGTTCGCGGCCGGGCCGAACTGGCCGGCGTACTGCTGTCCTTCCATGTGCCACCTGCCAACAAATACCTCCAGCCGCTTGTGGTCCGGCCTCGGCCGGCGTGGCTGTTCGCTACTCTCAGTGGCTACGTTGCCGCTCGTGCCTTCGATCGTCTCGGTGGTCGGCATTGGATTCTCCTGTGGAGTCTGGCTATGCTGCCTTGAAGGTACCGTCCGTTCCCCGCGAGACGCTGTTCGCTATTGGACGTCCGCCTGAACGGAGCGTGGACGAGATCTGTGTGTTACGTCCGCGCGGCAATTTCGGCGAAGACCACGCGATTGCCAGCGGGATCCGTGATCGTTGCTGTCTTTGCGGAGTCCGAGGTGGTGGTTCGCTCAATCGAAATGCCCTTGGACTTCAGTTCGGCCAGTTGATCATCACGACTCGACACCAGGAATGTGACCGAGGACGACCCTGCACGATCTTTGTCTTGGAACACTTGAATCCATCCACCGTTCGCGAGCTTCCACTCGACCAGGCCCTCCATCGGCCGAGCGTCGGCAGGACGGGACAGTAGTTGCTCGTACCACGCCTCGGCCGCGGTGATATTGCTGACCATGATTCCCGCGAGGACATTGACAATCGCCATGAACAGACTTCCACTTTCTGCCGAGTGCGTTTCCAGAACACTTGACGGACTTAGGTCAGTCTGCCGGCTGAGGGTCACTCGCTGCTATTCAATAGCGCACAGTGCACGTGTCCACATCTGAACAGCCAACGTTTGTCCGAATCGCCCACAGTTGCATCGCACACGAGGAACCAGTTTCATCCCGCGGGGAGGTGTTCCTCCACGAGCCTGATCGACGTCGGGTTCGTGGCGGGGCCTTCGTGATCCAGCCGCAGGAACGTCGAGGGGTAGCCACTCTTCTCGAGCGACTGCCGCAGCTCCGCGATCGCGGCCCACGCATCGGAGCTGACGGTGCGGGCGCGAGGAGTGTCGCCAGTCCAGGTCTCCCAATATTCTGAGGCCGCTGCGCAGACCAGCTCACATCCGTTGAGCTCGTTGGGCAGCGTATTCGCCTTCACCTTCAGCGCCGATGCCCACTCGGTTCGCAAGCACTGCGGCCATGCCTTTTTCACCGCCACGGCATACGCGGTTGCCTGCACGAGCATCTCCGCGGGACTCTCGTTGGACCTGGGTGCCTTCAACTCGACGACAACCGGGAGGTTGCGCGCGGACGCGCCAAGCAGGTCGATCTCACCCCAATCCTCGTCACGCTTGGAGTTCTGTAACAGCACCTGGTAGGTCAGGAGCCGCTTCCAGGGAGCAAAGGCGCCGCCTACGGGTGCTTTCCATTGCTGGAACAGCGCCTCCTCCCAGGTCGCCTCCGACGCGCCGGTCGCTCGTGAGTGCTTGCGGTTCTGGATGTAGCGCTTGCCGACACGGACGGGGGCGGCTTCGATCGTCGCGGCGATCGCATCCGCGAGGCAGTCCGTCAGCTCCCTGCACTGCCGCGCGAGGAAGCGCTTTTGGAACTTGCGCTTGAGCAGATGCAGGCCGTTCCCGTTAGTTGCTGGGCCGTGCCCGCGATCCGTTCGATCCGCCGGCCGCGGATAGTAGTGTTCCTTCACCTTCGCGACGATCTGCGGATCGGTCAGCTTGTCGGTGGTCTCGATTCCGACGACGCGCCCAGAGAGCGCCTTCGAGTGGCTGAGACGCTCCTTGAGTTGCAGCTTGGCCTCACCCGGTCCGAAGAGCAGAAGCGCCTCGGCATGCGCCAGCTGATTGATGACCTCGTCGTAGTACCGATCGAGATGTTGACCGTAGCGTTCCTCGTATTTTTTCTCGCCTCGGCCCTGCTGCGGGCCGTCTGGCGTCGGGTATCCTGCCCGGCCCGAATAACGGGCGTGGGGTCCGACTCGAGATTCAACGGTCGTGGCGGTGACGCGATCCGTTGACGCCGACACGATCACCGCCTTCGTATGGTCGATCCAAATGCCTACCTTGTGGTTCATGACACCCTCGTACGCCAGTCTTCCTCACCGGAACGATGTTCCCGCTCCGCAGCATGAACTCCGCGTGTCGCCGGGATAGGTATCCGCGGGATCTCCACGAGCCCGCCCAGGTACGTCCGGGTCTCGAGCAGCGTCGAGGCCACGAGATCCGCGCCGGTATCCCGCAGTACCTGCGTGCTGTCGTCCGCCAGCGCCGGCGGTCCCCACCGCCCGACCAGGATGCGGACTTCGGGCAATGCGGCGCGGAGCCTCTTCACGAGATAGCGCGTCTTTGACGACGCGCTGGGTGGCAGATCGGCGAGGCACACGACCGAGAATCCTCGCTCTCGCACGAGCGACAGCAGTTCCGAGGCTTGAAGTCGCGTCCCCGCGATCTCGAGGTCGATAGGCAGATCGTCCAGCAGATGGGCGAGCATCGCGAGCGCGACCTCGTCGGCGACGCCGTTGGTCGGGTAGCCCAGCACACGGAGCGGTTCGCGCGGCCCCGGAAGCGGTGGATCGTCTGCTGGTGCGGGTGCCTCCGGATGCAGGCGCCGGATCGTCTCCGCGGCGTCCGACAGCAGCTCCCGCGTTGCATCGATGACGGCCATTTCTTCGTCCGGCGACAGGCGCTGCTCCAGACGGTCGCGCTCGGCATAGTTGAGCGCCGGCAGCAGCAGGGCGTCGTACACCGAACGCGGGGACTCGGTCTTGATGTAACGCTCAACGAGGTCGGCCGCCTCGCTCTGATCGCGAGCCAGCAGCCGCTGGTAATAGCCATACTCGGGGGCGAGCGCGGGCGTGTCGGCCAACAGCGTCCCGACAATCTCGAGACCTGGCACGTGCTTGCCGAGTACGACGAGGCACACAGTCAGCGGTGTCGCCATGAGCAGGCCGAGCGGCCCCCAGAGCCACGTCCAGAACGCCACGGACGCGAGCAGCGCCACCGACGAGACTCCCGCCGCCCCGGCATACAACACCGTTTCGAGCACGAGGTTCGTGAACAGCTCGAGCACGACAAACAAACCGGCGACCAGGACCGGTCCGACCCAGCCATCGGTGGCCGCAAGGCTGACGAGGATCGGCGCGCCTGCGCCGAGCACGGGTCCGACGTACGGGATGAATCGGAGGACAGCGCCCAGAGCCGCCCAGACCAATGCGTACGGCACGCCCAGGAAGTAGAGTCCGGCGCCGGCAGCGATGCCGTAGACGAGATTGACCAGGGACTGCATCAGAAGGTGTCGGCTGACGCGAGTGGCCGCCTCGTCAAACGCCTTCGTCGTGATGGCCAGCTGTCTGTGGCCGAACAACCCGATCAGCCGGTCGCGCAGATCCCGGCGTTCGAGCAGCATGAAGATGACCATCACCAGCACGAGCCCGGCGGTGCCCAGCGGACCGACGATTGAACTGAGCCACGTGAAACCCGAGAAACCGGCGACCTGCTCAGAGGTAACGACAACGGGCCGCGAGATCGTCCCTCTCGGCATCTCCGATTTCCCAAGGTCGGTCTTGATGTCTTCGATCGTGTCCTGCAGCTTCTCGACCGATCCCCCCTTGCCCGCGCTACGTACGTCTGCGACCTTCGCCAGGATGTTTGCGCGGTACCGCGGAAGGTCTCCGGCCAGATGGTCCATCTGCCGCGCCAGACCCCAGCCGAAGAGACCGAGGACGGTAAACACGAGCGTGACCATCGCGAGAACGGCGGGGATGCGGCCGATCCATCGTTGCAACCACGTGACTGGAGGGGTCAGCACGAACGTGAAAAGGATGGCGAGTGCGATCGGCACGAGCACGGCCTGCGCCCAGTACAGGACGACCACGACGAGCACACACCCGGCGAACGTCACCCACGGCTTCAGAGTCTTCGACGTATCGTCCATGGTGTTCGACGTGCCTCAGAGCGACTTCGAGGCAGTTCCGATGCCCAGCTCCCCAGACTCGAGAGTGCCTCCGCAGCCGCAAGTCCTCGTCCGGCGGTCTTGACGTCGTCAGGCACCCACTTGGGAAACGGTATGGTCGTCACCCTGTGCGCACCCGTCCGCGTATGGACTTCTTGAATGGCGGCAAGTCTGTCTGTGGGGAACAGATTCGCAAGCCGAACGAGGGCCGGCCATAGCCGACGGTGCACAAAGGTCACCTTGCCATCGACCAGACGGCACGTCAGCACATCGGGGGAGCCGCGTACCAATCGGGTCAAGGCGAAGATGCTCCGCGATTGCTTGTGCGACCACCAGTTCCCCGCGACGGGCTCTCCAGCAATGAATTCGACCAGAGTCGGTACAGGACCGTGACCGCCTTCCAGCATCAGGCCCTGACGCTTCAATGCAGCCAGGACCCGACTCGGTGTCATACGAGTCTTCCTGGAGTGGCACCGGGCCTGGGTCCAAGCCCGGTGTTCACTCGAAAGGACTCGACGCGCAGGCTTATCGCATGCGCATCCGTCGCATGGCGGAGAGCGGCCAACATCAGGTCGAGCTCCGCTTGCAGCTGCGCGATGCGAGTGAACTGGACACACAGTTCGCGTTCCGCACTGGCAAGGCGCTGCTCAATCGCCCACAGCGACTTGGCGGTCGAGCCGTGGGAGACGCGAGGTCGGGCGTTGACCGGTGGTTCCCCCGAGAGGAATCTACTTGGTGTCATGGCGAAGATCTCCGATCCCTGACAGCCTATGCCAGAGCTGACGCCCCCGCTGTGCTGAAGAGCACAGGGCCTCGCGCCGCCTTTCTGTCACGTATCGATGTCCGTTTGACGACAGACGTGGCGCGGCGCGGCTGGTACGCTGCCTGGCAGCGCTCTCCATTAGTGGATCAGGAGAACAATGATGAATGCATCTCACGATGTGGCAGAGGCTGCCAGAGGCGAGGCCGAACAATTCCGGCGACTGGCAGAAGAAGCACGCGAAGTCCGCGACCGTCATCGCGATGCGCTCGAGACCATCCGACAGGAGCGCGAGCTTCTACGGGAAACGGCTGAGACGGCGCGGGCGGCGAGCGAGGAGGCACGCGCCGCCGGCGAGGAAGCCCGCGTCGCGGCCGAGGAGGCACGCCACGCGGTCGTCGATGCGGTGCGCGCCACCGCCGATACGTTGAATGCGTCGCTCGATCAAATGAAGGTCGTTGAAGAGATGCGACGGACCCTTCGTGAGATACAGGACGTGAACAAGCTCGAGTCCAATTAGGCCAGTGGAGACGCGCCGCAATCCTGTGTCCACAACGGAACACCGAGCGCCGATCCGATCGAGCACAGTCGATACGGCATGGGCAAGGTTTGCGAGGCACCACTTTCGCGAATCGATAGTCCGTGAGAGGGCGGCGGATATGTGCCGCCCTCGTTTTCAACCGCAGCGACACACCTTGCACGTCAGGACCGGGACTGTCCTGTGACGTCTGCGATCGCGGCAATCAATTCTGCCGGTTCGAGCGGCTTGGCCACGTGCGCCTGGAAACCGGCCGCAAGGGCTCGAGTCCGATCGTCCGCGCGTGCGTAGCCGGTCAGCGCGATGGCCGGCAGCAAACCTCCGTGCTCCGCCTCCTGCTGGCGAATCCGTCGGATCAGCGAGTACCCGTCCTCGTCCGGGAGACCGATGTCGCTGACCAGCACGTCGGGGCGCTGCACTTCGATCAGCTGAAGCGCCTCTCCGGCCGACGCGACGGCGGTGACGCTCGCGCCCGCCTGTGTGAGGAAGAGTGTCGTCAGCGTGCGGCCGTCGGCATGGTCATCTACTACCAGGATCCGCAGGTCGTCGAGGCGCTGTACGCGCGGCCTCGGTGAGCCGATGGAATCCGCCGCGCGTCGATCCCCGACCGCCGGCTCTCGCTCCGCGCCAGCATCGCCAGCGAGGATCGGAAAGCGAACGGCAAACGTGGCCCCTCGTCCGACGCCGTCACTGGCGGCGTGCACGGTTCCTCCATGCAGCTCCACGAGCTGGCGGACGATGGCGAGCCCGAGACCGAGGCCGCCGTGACGCCGCGACGGAGCCCCGTCAGCCTGGCGAAAGCGTTCGAACACGTGGGGCAGGAACTCGGGCTCGATCCCCTGGCCCGTGTCGGCGACAGTCATCTCGATACTCGAACCCAGACGTTCGATCGACACATCGACGCGTCCACCTTCAGGCGTGAACTTGATCGCGTTTGCCAGCAGGTTCCACATCACCTGCCGCAGCCGGTCGTCATCGCCGCTCACAAGAGCGCGTGCGTCAGGCTCCGGTGAGAATCGCAGGTCGACATGCTTGTCGACGGCCAGCGGTTTGACAATGTCGAGCGTCGACCGTGTCACGGCGACCAGATCGATCGGCTGACGCGTCAAGTTCAGCGTGCCCGCAATGATGCGGGAGACATCGAGGAGATCGTCGATGATGCGCGCCAGTGACGCCGCGTTCCGTTCAATCGTATCGACGGCGTGCTCCGCCCGTTCGGCCGTCAACTGCTTCGACATGAGCATCCGTGCCCACCCGAGCACCGCATTGAGCGGCGTCCGGAGTTCGTGTGACACGGTAGCGAGGAAGTCATCCTTGAGACGGTTGGCCTGGTCCGCGCGTTCCTCGGCAGTCTGCGCCTGGACCGTCGCGACGATCAGCCGCTCGTTCGCTTCGCGCAACTGGAGGTTGAGCTGTTCAACCTGCAGCGCCTCTTGAACCCGCTCTTCCTGGGCGTCCACCGCCTCCTCGCGCGCTCTGGCCATCTCTTCGCGCACGGTCACGGCGCTCTCCCGCTCGTCAATGGCCCGCGCGTCCTCTGGTTTGTCGGCAGACATTGTTCGATGATGACGGGGGTTACCGAGCTCTGCGTGGAGTCCGGTGGCGCGGCTTCCGAGCGGCGCCGGCGATCGCATCCGGGCTGCCGGTGAGCAGTCCTTGGTATGGCCCGAGCGTCTCACCCACGACGATCCCCTCGTCGCTGATCTCGAACGCCCGAAGGTCCGTGCTGTGCGCGCTTCCACGCACTTTCACCACGGCCATGATCCGCTGCAGTCTACCGTTCAACTCGATGTACCGCTGCATGATGATCGCGTCGGTCAGAAATGCCGTGCTGTGCGGGCTGAAGCGCAGATCGACATACCGGTCCTCGAGCTCGGCGGTCATCATGAGCGTGATGCCCATCCCTGTGAGCACTGCGACCAGCCGGTACAGCGATTCGCGAAACTCCTCACGAAACGTGGGCGCCAGCGCCAGCTCGAACCCTGACAACGAGTCGATCACCACCCGGCGCGCCTCGAAGCGAGCAATCGCTTCGATGATGTCGTGGAGCGTTTCGTCGATGGACAGATCCAGCGGACGTGTGTGGATGACGCCCACTTTCCGATCGGCGACCAGCCGTTGCAGCGCGTGTCCGCTCAAACCGCGCTGTCCGTATTCGCGGGGCTGCTTCTCGAAGACGGCAATGACGCCGGGTTCGCCGCGGCGGGCGCCCTCCACGATGAACTCGGTCGCGAGAATCGTCTTGCCGGACCCGGACGGCCCGGCCACGAGCACGGAGTGCCCCGCCGGGATGCCTCCGCCGAGCATCTCGTCGAGTCCCTTGACGCCGACTGAAAGACGGTCCTTCGGCCGGCTTCTCCGGCTCGACACGGCCGGCGCCGACTTGTCTGCGGGACGGACGATGACCCGCGGGAACACCTGAACGCCATCGCTCGTGATGCGAAACGTGTGGAGACCGGGAATCGGTGCCTGCCCACGCAGCTTCATCACCTGGAGCTTGCGCACCATCGAATTGCGATCGATGCTTTGATAGAGCCACAACAATCCATCCGCCACCGTGAAAACCGGATTGTGCTGGTCCTCCGAGGGTTGATACTCACCGACGAGAAACGTCGTCGCTTCCCAACTCGTCAGACGTACGGCAAGCTGCTGCACGAAGTGCTGCAGATCGAGATCCTCGCGCCCGGCCGCCCGGGCGACGGTCCGAAACGAATCGACGACGACGACCCCGGGGTTCGTCGCCTCGACCTCTTGGACGATGCGCGCCAGGAGCTTCTCCAACGTGCCGTTGACGACGTCCTCACCGAGGTTGACGAACCGGACGACCTCGTTCACGCGGGCCAGGTCGAAAAACGTGAACTGTTGCTGATAGCGCAGCATCTTCAGGGGCGGTTCGCCGACCACGCTGAAGCACAGCGCCGGACGATCGCGATTGGCCAGGGCGAACACGATCTGCAGCGCGAGCGTCGTCTTCCCCGCGCCGGGAGCGCCGGCGATGAGATTGAAGGAAAACTCCGGGAGCCCGCCACCGAGGACCTCGTCGAGCCCTGGCACGCCCGTGGGGAGTCGGCGGATCGCAACCCGCTCGGTCATGCTTTCTCCTCTGCGCCCGCCTCGGAAAAGCCGTCGGGCCACGCCTTACGCAGTAAACCTGTCGTCAAGGGTTCCCCGATGAACGTGACGAGCAGGCCCGTGAATATCGCAAGCACCGCGGCGGCGGCTTCCCTGGCGAGCGCAGGATCCTGCGGCTCCACAGAGAACGCGCCCTGCGCAAATGGTCCTTCCGCTTCTTCCGCCTCGCGTGGCGCGGCGAGCCATGGGTATTCCCGTTGCGCGAGGTGCATCGCGCGGGCAGACAGCGCATCGATGCCGACCTGGCCGATCACGGGGGTCACGACGCGCGCGAGATCATCGTACGCGCGACGTGCCGCGGCCGCGGTGGCGGCCGAATCGGCGTCGGCGCCCGCGTGGTGCGTCAGCACCCTCGAGACGAGCGGTCGTAGCGCCGCGAGCTCCATAGCCGTCATGCTGGATGAGTTAACCCGGCGCCGTGAACGCGATCCGTCCGCCATCGGCGGAAAGAGTGCTCGAGAGCGCCCGATACGTAGGAGCTATTTGATGACGGCGGAATTCTCGCCCGGCCGCTCGCTTTCTGGCAAGCTCCCGTCTTCCAAGCTCACCGAGCGCGCCGAGGTGAGCGCTATTGAACAGACGCGCCGGGTAGAGGACTGATACGGTTGTGTCGCGGGGTCGCACATGAGAAGGAGCAACCAATGAGACAAGGGCTTCGGCTCCGGTTCTTCGGGGCCACGATTCTTGCGGTGAGTGCGCTAATGTCGGCGTCCTGCGCCTCGACGTCCATCAACCGTGTCCTTGCGGACCCGTCTCGTTACAGAGATCGTGAGGTCCGGCTGTCCGGCGCGGTCGTCGACAGCTACTCGCTGGCCAACCGCGGGGCCTACAGGATCGATGACGACACCGGCCAACTGTGGGTCGTGTCCGAGACAGGAACCCCTCGCAAGGGTGCGCGGGTCACCGTCAAGGGAACCATTCGCGAGGGATTCAATCTGGGCTCGCTGGGCGATCGGATCAACCTCCCTGCGGGAATCGGATCGGGCCTCGTGCTCATGGAGACGTCACACAAAGCCAAGTAACGGGGATCAACGGCGAGCCCTGCGAACCCTCTCGCCGAACGAGTCGCTGGCACCATAGCGATCGAATGGAGTCGGCCCGGTCGTGCGACGAGCGGCGTATTCCGCTGCGGCCTGGAACCAATCGTCATCGGCATGTCCGTCGGCTCGATGGCGCGATTCATAGATCTCATAGGCACGCCGCGCGATTCGCTCGTCGTCGATCTGTCGTTCGAGGAGTCCGACGTTCACATCGGCGGGTATTTGATTCCTATCGTCTGTCATCTGCATGTCTCCTGGGTCAGGGTGTTCCTCAAGGGTAACAACGCGGCCTCCGCGAATCTGTGCGCTCTTGAACACCGTCTACCTGTACGTGTCTGTAACTCAACCTCCGTCGTTGAACACGAATGAAGAACCGCCTTCCGTGGTTACTGACCACGCTGTTCGTTCTGCTCTGGATTGCGTCGTGGATGGCGTTGTTCACGACCGGGACGCTCAGGAGCGCTCCCGATCACGCGGCCTTTCTGGGGGGCGAACTGGTCACCGCGGTCATCGTGGGGATCGGCCTTTTCCTGGCCAGGGGCATTCCAGCAGTCGCACCCGACAATCTGCCGATCCGCCAGCCCGGAGCGGAGCTCGTCGGATCACTTATCTACTTTCTTGCGATCCTGATGGCAGCTCGCTGGCTCGGGTTGAGAACGCACATCGCGTCGATTGGTCTGACTGAGGCTACGACGCATGTCTGGCACGAGGAGACCGTCGGCTCCATCGTCCTATGGACCGCCTACTTCGCCGTGTCGTGCGTGCTCATTCCGCTCGGGGTCTTCAGGCTGCGTGGCTACCGCTCGTCCACCATGCTGCTTGGTTTCCCTCGCGGAGCTCGCTGGATCGGCTACTGCATCGTGGCGGCCCTCATCTCGCTTGGCGCCTTCACCGGCCGGGCGTTCTTTGAGTTGCCACCCACTGCGCATCTCCTTGCGATTGTCGTGTTCTCCCTCGGCACGTTGCTTCCGGTCATGGTCCTGATTCAGTCTGTGATTGTGCCGCGTCTCGCGATCGTCACCGGCTCATGGATCTCCGGAGCGATACTCGGTGGCTTCGTCTACGGCATCTATCACAGCGGTGAGTTCTTCATGGACTGGAGCTCGGATTATGGCTCCTCTCGGCCAGCTGGCTCATGCAGTTCAGCTTCTACGGAGTCCTGAAGGCGCTCACGACGCTGCGGACGCGAAGCGCATGGATTCACATCTTCAATACCCACATGCCCCATCTCGCGGAAGCGCCCGCGCTTGCAGAGGTGTTCGGATTGAGCAAGTAGGGCAGAACGTTTTAGCTCTTGTCACCACTGTGCTGGATTGAACTGCGCAGACATGCGCCGCCGGATAGCCTGTTGTCGCTGCTTTCCTCCGTCTGGCCGTCGCGTTCACCTTCCAGCCGTCAGCTCGGGCGATCACTTGAAATTGGCGATGCGTGCGGCTCAGGGCAGGACGGTGCTCGAGCTGCAGAGTAAGCAATTGACAGGAGATATCAATGAAACGTCTACAGTCGAGCATGTTTGCAGCGGTCGCGTGCGCATTGACCGTCAGCGTATCCGCGCAGACCACACCTCCGACCGGAGGAGTGTCACAGCCGACGTTCGGTGCGGACAAGAAGGTCACGATTACGGGCTGCCTCGAGCGCTCGAAGGAGAGCGTGGCAACGGGTGACCGCTTCGTGTTGAACAACATCGTGCCCAATGCGCCCGCGATGACCGGTGCGGCTGGCACGAGCGGTTCGGAGAAGGCGCCCAAGGCCAGCTCATACCGCCTCGATGGAGAAGACAGCAAGCTGTCACCCCACGTCGGTCACAAGGTTGAAATCACGGGCACCGTCGAGGAGCGTCCGACGAGCGCGACCGGCACGTCCGGAGCCAGTGGCTCGGCTCCCGAGGCGCCGAAGTTCAAGGTCGAGGCCGTGAAGATGATCGCATCGTCCTGCACAGCCTAACCGAGTCGATTCTGTGGCCGGCCGCGCGAGGCGCGACCGGCCGTCGCCATTCATGCGTGGTCAGAAAGGTCCATATGTTTCGCTCTATCAGTCTTGCGATCTGCTTCATGGTCGCCACGGTGAGTCTGGGTGCCCAGAACAAAGAAGAGGCGCGGCTCGAGAACGCCGGCATCGTCATGGAGGAGATCCTCAACGTTCCGGACGGCATTCCCCGGGAGCTCTTGGACAAGGCCGCATGCGTGATCGTCGTCCCATCGATGACGAAAGTCGCACTCGGCATCGGCGGCAGCTACGGCCGCGGCGCCATGGTGTGTCGAACCGGTGCGAACTTCGTCGGACCATGGGGCGCGCCCGCGATGTATGCGCTCGATGGCGGCAGCGTCGGCTTCCAATTGGGTGGACAGTCGACCGATCTCGTGCTCCTGGTGATGAACGAGCGCGGCGTCGAAGCGCTCCTCACGAGCAAGGTTCAACTTGGCGCAAACATGTCGGCGGCTGCCGGACCCAAGGGGCGCGACGCTGGCGCATCCACCGATGCAACGCTGCGCGCGGAGATGCTCAGTTATTCTCGCTCGCGCGGTCTGTTCGCGGGCGTCTCGCTCGAAGGGGCGTCACTACGTCCGGACGACGACGCCAGTGCGGAGGTCTACGGACACAAGATCACGGCTCGAGAAATCGTGAAAGGGACGGGCACGGTCGTTCCCGCCTCAGGCCGTCGTCTTCTCGACGCGCTGCAGAAGAAAGCCGCGCGCCCGTCGCCGACAGCCTCGGAGTAGTGCAAGGCAGCACAGACAGCGTCCGACCGACCTGCCATGATCGCTGCGGGAAGAATCAGGAGATCGTTATGACCAAGATGCGGATAGCGGCGATGGCGTCGCTCGGTGTCGTTCTGGGCGTTCAGCCCCTCTTCGGGCAGGCGTCCTTCAGCTATCGCGAATATGCCCTCGGGAGCAGCGTTGCCTCCGTTGTCAAGATCACAGGCGCACGCGCAACCGACACGAAAACGGCCCACGAGCGGCCCGCGAGGATTGAAGAGCTCGAATGGCGCGCCCCGTATGTTCTCTCGGGAGCCGAGCTGGCCGATCCCGTACGTGACGTGATGTTCAGTTTCTACGACGATCAGCTGTTCCAGGTCGTCGTCACGTACGACCGTGACCGGATGGAAGGTCTGACGAACGACGACCTGATCGAATCCATCTCGGCGACGTACGGAGTGCCGCTGCTGGCTCACCGAAGGACTCCCCGCGCCGCGCTGCCGTCCGACGTGCCCGCAGATGCGACGGTTGTGGCCCGGTGGGAAGATGCCGCATCGCTGCTGACCCTGACGCGAGGCACCTACTCGCCGCAGTACCAGCTGGTGCTCATCTCGAAGACGCTGAATTCCCGGGCCAATACCGCCATCAAGGAGGCGCTGCGCCTCGACGACGTGGAGGCGCCGCAGCGCGATCTGGATCGACGCAAGAAGGACGTCGCGGACGCGCGCGCGGCGAGCACCAAGGCTCGCGTCGTCAACAAGGCCGCGTTCAAGCCATGAACGAGGCGCGGACCGTCGGGTTGTATTCAGTCGGCGCCCCGCCGAGCGCGGCGAGGAAGCGAAGACGTATCGGTGGGTCGCGTTCGTCCGCGCGGGACGCTTCCCATCGGCACCTGCATCGAGGGCAGACGTAGTAGCGCGTCATCGACGTGAGTAGACTCAGCGTCCCGCACGCCACCAAACAGTGGGGGCAGCTGTCAGCAGCCTGAGAAGACGGTCGTTCCGTTGGCTCGCCCATACATGACCGATCAGGTTCCAGTGGTGAATCCTTAGAGCTCATCCGGTGCCAGTGGTATCGTGGTCCCAGCCCTCCCAGCGAGAGTAACGAACGAGCGGCCGTTGCCGCTGTTCCGAATCGCACAGGAGAGAGCCCGGCAGGATCGCAGTTCCTGGAGAATGCCATGCCACTGAACAAGGTTGTCCCCCCACAATCGGTGCCCCATTTCGACGTGCACACGTTCCTCGACTCGGCAGGGGTGTCGCGCCGGATCGCCCGCTTCGCGAGAGGCGCAGTTGTCTTCCGCCAGGGAGCACCGGCCGCAGAGCATCTTCTACATCCAGGAGGGCGGCGTGAAGCTGTCCGTGCTCTCGCCGGCAGGGAAGGAGGCGGTAGTCGCGATGCTGGGTCCCGGAGACTTCTTCGGCGAAGGGTGCCTGGCCGGCCAGCCGCTGCGGATGGGGACTGCCGCCGCCATTGTTCCTACGACGGTGCTGCGCATTCAGAAGCGCGAAATGATGCGCACGCTGCACGAGCAATCGGCGCTGTCGGACCGCTTCATTACCCACATGCTGGCGCGGAACATCCGGATCGAGGAGGACCTCGTCGATCAGCTGTTCAACTCGAGCGAGAAGCGTCTGGCGCGGACGCTGCTCCTCCTCGCGCGCTACGGCGACGACGAGAGACCGGATCGCGTGCTGCCGAAGCTGTCGCAGGAAACGCTCGCCGAGATGGTCGGGACCACGCGGTCTCGAGTGAACTTCTTCATGAACAAGTTTCGAAAGCTCGGCTTCATCCGCTACAACGGCGGCCTCAAGATCAACAGCTCGCTCCTCAGCGTCGTGCTGCACGACTGATACTCTGGCCGTCGAAAAAGCGCCGACGTTCATTCGCCTACAATCTGTACGACGACCTCGCGGCGGCGCGGCCGCGTATCGAACTCGAAGAGCGCAATCTGCTGCCACGTCCCGAGCATCAGCTCGCCATTCGTGAATGGGATGGTGATCGACGGCCCGAGCATGGCGGCGCGGACATGGCTCGACCCGTTGTCGTCGCCCCAGCGGAGATGGTGGCGATACTCGGCGGCCCGCGGGGCCAGTTCCTCGAATGCCGCGTTCAGATCGTGTACGGCGCCGGGCTCGAACTCGATCGTCGTAATCGCGGCCGTGGAGCCGACGACGAACACCGTCGCGATTCCGGCGCGCGCGCCCGACTGTGACACCGCTTGTGCCACCGCGGGCGTGATGTCGTGTGCGTCGCCCTGGCCTTTGGTGGAGATCTCGTGCGAATGCGTCGCGACCATGGGAGTTCAAGGATAGCTCGCCATCCCATCGCATCGTTCGTCGTTCTTGCGTTCGCGATCTCCTACACCGCCGGTCCGGCGACCTTATGGCTCGCCGGTGCATGGATCGAACCTCTGTCGGGACTCGCGGCGCAGTACATCGGCGGGATCGGCGTCGTGTTCGGCCCGGCTGTCGCAGCTTTCATCGTGACGTACGTGACCGACGGCCCCGGCGGCATGGCCCGCCTTCTGTTGCGTCTGACCGTGCGCCGGAACGATTGGACGTGGATCGGAACGGTCCCGGCACTCACGCTCATCGTGACGGGTCTTGCCTGCCTCGCCACCGGCACGTCTCTGGAAGCTCTTGCCTCGGCCTTCCGGGATGGCTGGACGCTGTTGCTGGCGCACTACCTGCTGGCGCTGCTCACGGTCGGAATCGGCGAGGAATTGGGGTGGCGCGGATGGCTTCTCCCGAAGCTGCTCGCGCGGCATCGCCGCGCGGACGCAACTGTTCTCGTGGCCACGGTGTGGTGCGCCTGGCACCTGCCGAAGCTGATCTTGGGCGGGGGAGTCGGCGTCTCGCTTGCCGTGGTCTCGTATGCCCTGTCGTTCCTGTTCACGGTACTCTGGAGTCACACGCGAGGAAACGTTCTCGCCGTCGCCCTGGCCCACGCCTCGGTCAACGCGCCGATCTCCGTTCTCCGAAACCGCTCTGGGCTACGATCGCGCGCGCGCGGCGTGGTTCATGGCGTGTGGGGTCGTACGCCGCCGCCGCTGTCGTGCTCGTCGCCGCTCGCTGGACGTGGTGGCGGAGCATAGCGGTGGACTGCCGTCGAATCGAGAGTGAACCATGAAGCCGTTTGCCCAGGTCATCACCAGCGAGCAGGAGCTGCGCGAGGTCGTCGAAACCCCGGCCGCGCGCGCGGTTCTCAAGGAGCGGCCCGCGCTCGATGAGCACTGCCGCACGTTCATCTCGCATTCACCCTTCCTGCTGATGGCGACGGCCGGCGCCGACGGCCGGTGCGACGTGTCACCGAGGGGCGATGCGCCAGGCTTCGTGCTGGTGCTCGACGACCGCCGCCTCGTCATTCCCGATCGCCCTGGCAACAAGCGTGTCGACGGCATGCGAAACCTCCTCGTCAACCCGCATGTTGGTCTGCTTTTCGTCTTGCCCGGACGTGAGGAGACCTTGCGCGTCAATGGCCGCGCCTGCATCACGCGCGACCCCGAGCTCCTCGAGCGGTGCGTCGCGCATGGGAAGACGCCGCTTCTGGCGATTGGCGTCGAGGTCGAGGAGTCCTTCTTTCACTGCGCGAAGGCGCTCCGCCGATCGCATCTGTGGGCGCCCGAACAGTGGCCTGCGTCCGATGTGCTTCCGTCGTACGCGTGCATGCTGTTCGATCAGATACAGCCGGAGGGGCTGACGGTTCAGGACTACGAGCGCGATATCGAGGAAAGCTATACCAAACGACTCTACTGAACCGAGCGGGAGTGGCCGGCGAATGGCTCGCCGGCCCTCGAACTACTTGATCTTGGTGACCTTGCTCTCCATCATCGGCGCCCACTTCCCGTCCGGTCCCTGCATCTCCATCTTGAAGGTATATGCAGTCGGGGACAGCTCCTTGATGGTCACGCGTGACTTGACCTTCTGGCCACCCATCACGCTCTCGTCGTTATAGGTATATGTGTCGCCCTGCACCGTGCCTCGAGGAATGGTGGTCATCGTCATCCCGGTGTTGTCGGTGCCGTAGTAGGTGTAAACCTTCTCCTCCGCGCTGTAGCCGAGGATGCCCAGACCCTTCATGGGACCCATTGGCGATGTCCCCTCAGAGCGACAGACGACGGCGAAGCGTCCCTCGAACCACTCGCACGAATCGACCGAGGTCATCTTGCCGCCAGGGCCCATCGGGCCCGGCTCCATTTTCCCTTCGGCGTTCCACTTGCCGACGTAGTACCCAAGTCGCTGATGCTCGGGCCCTGGCTTCGGTGGCTTGGGTGGCTGCGCCGCCGCGATCGAAACCATGACGATCGAAAGCAGGCATGCCGCAAAGCAGTCGAACAATATTCGTCTCATGAGCTTCCCCTCCGCTGGGAGTTCCGCCCATCGTACCCATTTTTCATTTCCCCCAGAAGATGGTGCTCACATCGAACACGAGCGACCAGCCCCAGACGATCTCCCCCGGTTCGGAGAACGAGCCGGGCCGAGCTCCGAAATCCGCATCCGTAAAGCCTCCCTTGAACATCCTGCCTTCTCCGCGGATGAGCAGCGCCTCGACAAGGCGACTCTTCCGCAGCACTGGGCTGAGTGGGCGCACCGTGATGCGAATCGGCTCGAACACGAGCTTCGAGAAGGAACCAAACAGGTTCGACGGCGAGCTGAAGCTGCCGCGCCCAATCGCGGCGCCGACGTCGAAGATTCTGTTGATCCTCAGGTCCGCGGTGAGCATGAAGCTGTTGAGGAGGACGTCCTCGTCCTGCGGCGTCACGCCCGGCCGATGGCTGTAGTCGAGGAGGTTCTCGTCGCCCTTTCCTTTCAACCGGCTGTATTGAAATCCCAGTTCCAGACGAGGCTCATCGCGCGTCAGGAAATGGCAGCCGAAGACCGTTACCCATGCGCCCGCGTTCGCGCGCTGCGGGAACGTACCGGCCCGGCCGATCGCGTTGTCGCTGAGCATCGCCGTGATCGTCTTTTCGCCGGCCGGGGCGAACGTTACGTCCGGCGGGGCGTCTGGCGATGCAAGGCAAATCAGCCGGAGGTCGACGCTGAACCCTCTGAATGGCCCTGGTCCGCTCAGCTTCTCGATCCATCCGTCGCCCAGCCAGGCGTGGGCAGGTCGGGGGGCGAATAGACAGAGCACGAGCGGAACAAAAGCCGCCTTCCGTATTCGCATGTTGTCCTCATCGTGTGTAGATGCTCTCGATCCGTTGAGAGCGCCGTAGCTGGGGGTCCGAGCGGTCCACGATTCTGGTCTTCGGGATTCCGGATGATGGACGGTACAGGAGGAGGTCGGCGGATCGTTCGCCGATCACGTAGCACTGCAGTGAGCCGAGCGTCGCGAGCTCCTTTTCGTTGTGCCAGATCAGCCGGTACAGGTACACGAGCAGCACGAATGTTGCGGCGATCATCCCGAAGATTGCCACAAGCGAGGCGCGGCCGCTGGCAAAGCCCGAACGCTTCCGCAGCTTCAAGACCTGCCGTGCGCCGATGCCGCCCGCAACGATCAGCAGTGTCACGGCGAGATTGTAGTTCTGGTGCCGCTCGACGTGGATCGGCCGGAGCGGTTCCACGTCCGCTGGCGTGGCGAGATCCACGAAGGTCGCAACCGCCGCGAGCAGGTCCCAGAAGTGCCAGCACACGAAGATCAGCAGCCCGACCTGCATCGCCAGGAGCGCGTGCGCGGCGGTTTCCGGGTGGTCAACGTTGAGACGCCGCATGCCTGCGGCGAGCCACATCCGGCTGCGCAGCGAAAACCGATTGAGCGGAGGCGCGACGCGCGCGAGGAAGCGCCATAACGACGCCACCAGCGTCGCCAGCAGGAAGAGCATCGTGACGTAGATGGCTCCCGGAATGATCGACTTGAGGCCCCAGGTGAACCACGAAAGCAGCGATTCGTGCGCGAAGCCTTCCGAGCGCCTCAACGTATGGTTGAAGACATACGACGTCATCCCGCCGAACAGCCAGATTACGAACAGGCCCGCGACACCGATCGCCGGAATTCGCAAGGATCGCCAGTCGAACGTGTGTGTATGCGGCCGTGGCGCGAGAATGACCGTCGGGCTCGACTCCTGTGTCGTCGGGTCTTCCCCGGTCGCGGTTTCCGCCAGGTCTCGCAGCATTGCTCCGGGCGTCGCGTAGCGCTCCTCCGGAGTCGTCATCGTGGCGCGCTCGACGACGCGCACGAATCGAGCCGGCAGATCGGGACGGACATCCGCCAGGTGCCGGCGATCCGATCGCGCATGCGCGATCAGGAAATCGGTCCACGTGCGGCCTTCGACGGGATACGAGCCGGAGACGAGGTAATAGAGCAGCACGCCCAGACTGTAGATGTCGGATCGAGCTGTTGCACGAGCGCCTGCCATGACCTCCGGGGCCATGTACACCGGCGTGCCAATCGGGTGCGCCTCGCGGTTCGTCGGCTCGCTGAGCACCTGCCCGGCGCCAAAGTCCATCAGGACGATGCGTCCGCCCGCCTCGCGCATCACGTTGTGCGCTTTGATGTCGCGGTGCACGACGCCCGTCTGGTGCACCGCCGCCAATGCCTGGCACAACGTCACGCCGATGAGCGCCGCCTCGCCAGCAGCGCGGGGTCCGTCCTGCTTGACGATGTCGGTGAGCGTGCGGCCTCGGACGAACTCCATCCAAAGGCCGAGCTCGCGGCCGATCTGCTGAGCACCGTGAATCGTGACCACGTTCCGGTGATGCACACGCGCAAGCAGTTGTCCTTCGCGGAGGATCGCGCTGACGGCGGCGGGCTGTCCTTCGGGCGGACAGATGATCTTGAGGGCGACTTCGCGGGCGAGCGTCGGCTCCCAGGCGCGATACACGCGTCCGAACCCGCCCTGCCCGATCTCCTGAAGGATCTCGAGACCGCCCCACATCGCCCGAGCCGGACCGGGCGGTCCGCTCCCGGGCCCGCGGCTGTCGCTGGTATCTCCCTCAGTGGCGGGGGCTGGGTCGTATTTAGCCCAGGGGTCGCCGACAGGAGGCGGATTCATCGGGGGCTTCCGCGCAGCGTCCATGTTTCCCCAGAACACAGTCGGCATCATAGAGAAAAACGAAATCCGTGCAACGACCGAACATTCCCGTGCAGCGGAGCGGACGGAGGGGGATTTCTGGCAGGAATTCGACGGTTTCAGCTCAGGCCGGCGCCCTCGGACAGACCCCGAAACTGCTCGGAAACCTTGACAAACGCCTCGACCACGGCCGGATCGAAGTGCGTGCCACCCCGCCCGACGATCGTTGCCACGGCGTCGTCGTGCGAGATCCCGTCGGAGGTACGGGCGCCTCGAGCGGACGGCATCGTATACGTCGACGACGGCAATCAGTCTTCCGGCGACCGGAATCTGCGTGCCGCGGATCCCCTCCGGATACCCCCTGCCGTCCCACTGTTCGTGGTGGGTGTACACGATGTCTTTCGCGAGCGTCAGCGTGGCGTCATCGCGCACGCCGGTCTCCTGCTCCGCCTTCAGGATGACATCGCGGCCATAGGCCGGATGCTTTCGGACCTCCAGCCGCTCTTCGGGCGTGAGCGCTCCTGGTTTGTGCAGGAGCTGATCGGGCACGCCGACTTTGCCGATGTCGTGCAGCGGTCCCAGCGTGGCGAGCAGGTCGATTCGTTCCGGCGTGAGATAGTCGCGAAACGCGGGGTGCATGGCGAGTTGTTCGGCAAGAACCCGCGTGTATTCCTGGATCCTCCGCGAGTGGCGTCCGGTCTCGGCGTCCCTGATCTCGGTGAGCGACAGCAGCGTCTGGATCATGAGGCGCTGCGACGTGGTGCTCTCCTCACCCGCGCGATCGGCGCGGCGCCGCTCGATGCTGACGCGGGCGGCGGTCATGGCCGCCAACGCGGTCGCGAGCCCCAGCGTCGGAAACAGCGGGGAGAGGAGCGTGCCGTTCGTCGCGATCAACCACACGGCGGTGCCCCAGGCGAGCGTCATGCATCCCGTCACCGCGATCGCCCCCCAGCCAACACCGAAGAGTGACGACACCAGGATCGCGAGGACGCACAGTCCCAACGTCATCTGCGTTTCGAGCGCGACGCCGTGCTCGGGCCGATGGATGAAGTCCTGCTGCAGCAGATTGTCGGCCACGGTCGCCTGCACCTCGACGCCGGTGAACAGCGTGTCGAGCGGTGTCGACACGACTTCGCGCGTGCCAAGGGCCGTGGTCCCGACGAAGACCAGCTTGTCTTTGAAGGCGCCGCCGGCGAAGTCGCCGGTGAACACGTCGACCGCTGAAACGTACGGGAACGTGCGCTTCGGCCCTCGATACCGCAGGAGCAGGTTGCTCTTGCCATCGAGCGGAACGGCTCGGCCATCGAGCATGAGGGTCGAGGCGTTCGCGTTGGCCACTCGGAGCGCCACGTTGCGCGCGCGAGTAATCGACCGGACGCCGGCCAGGGCCAGGCTGGGATAGACGCGATCGCCGAACTGCGCCACGCAGCGGGGCGCGCCTCAGGCGCCCGTCGGGATCGGGCGCGGCATTGAGGAAGCCGGACGCGGCGGCTGCTTGTGTAAGGACTTCGAGGTTGCACACCGCACCGGTCGCTCGAAAGAAGGGCTCCTCCGCATCATCGCCCTGGCGAACGATCGCGAGGCCGAGCGGATGCTGGACGCACGCATCGCGTCCGGTGCGACCCGCGATCGAACGTGAGCGCGTAGCCAAGGACGACGCGGCCGGGTCGAAGCGCATCTGCGAGAGAGACGTCGGGCGTGACGGCGGCTCCCTCGTAGCGATCGGGTTCGGCGAACACGATGTCGAGGGCGATCGTCGAAGCCCCGGCCTCGCGCAGGCTCTCCACCAGCTCGCCGACGATATCGCGACGCCAGGGCCACTGCCCGATCGACGCGAGGCTGCGCTCGTCGACGTCGACAATGACGACGCGGTCGTCGGGCGGACGGGCGGGCACGGAGCGTACCAGCACGTCGTACACGCTGTATTCGAGGTCCGTGAGGAAGGGCGGGCGGTACAGCGACAGCACCGCGGCCGCGAGCGCGGGCACAACGCCGCTCAGAACGACGACTCGCCGCGACCGCGTCTTCATCGCCTGACTGTCACCGCACGAGGATTTCGACGCGGCGATTGCGCGGCTCGAAGACCTCGTCGCCGGTCTGGACCAGAAGCTCGCGCTCGCCGTGCGAGACGACCTCGATGGTGGCGTCATCGAGCCCCGTCTCGACGAGGAGGGCGCGAACCATGCTCGCGCGCTTCAGCCCGAGCTCCAGGTTTCGTGCTCTCGTGCCCGTGGTATCGGTGTGTCCGAGGACCACGACGTCGGGGAAGGGACGCCGCTTGACCGACCGCAGCACATTCCGGACGGTCTTGCGGCTCTCGTCGGTCAGCTCTTCCGAGTCGAAGCGGAAGAACAGCGTGAAAGCCTGCGGCGGTGGGGGCAGCGCGGCAAGCGCCTTGCCGAACATCCGGCGCACGTCGGCGTCGCTCATCGACGCAACAGGCATCGGTGACTTGTTCGGGGCCACGCGCGTCGAGTCGCCGGCCTCGGCGAGGTCGACGTGCCCCTTGGCATTCGATACGGTGGCGCGTCCAGCGGTTCCGCTGCCGTCATCCGGCAGCAGGACGATCAGATCCTGATGGGGCCCGGGATCTGGAAGGGCAGGTTTCGCGCAGGCGCTTATCACGCCAACGGCGAGCGCCGCTGTCAGCACGCCGATCGCCCGCCGTGTCTTCATTCCGCCACGCGAATGGTCAACGTGGTCCCGCGAACGCCCACGATCGCGGCTGGCGTTTCCAGGCGGATCGAATCGGGCGACAGCTTGGCAATGCGCCCCGACACGTACGCGGCGACGCCGCGGACGAACTTCAGCACCAGGCCCATGCTTCCCGCGCCGGGGTTGTACACGAAGCTCTCGAGGCGTACCTCGCTGGCAGGGCCGAGCGACACCCGCGTGTTGTCTTTCAGCGTGACGCCGAGGCGTCCGTCGGCGCCGGTCTTCAGACCGTCGGACGCGAGAATCACCTCGCCGACCCGAGCCGGGAGCATCTCGCGGCCGCGCACGATGTACGCCTCACCCGATGCGACCTTGATCCGGCCCGCGCCGTTTGGCTCGGCCGCGAACGACGTGGTGGCCGTAAGCACCAGGATGCACGCACCGACCCACAATCGAAGATTCGTCATCGGAGCCTCCTCCCGTGACCGTGGCAAGGGTGCCCGCCGTGTGGCGTCACTTCGCGGAAGTGCACACACGTCGAGGACTCCCCGTTCATGTATCGGCGGATCGTGAGGAGATCAGTAACCCGGCCACCACGCGGCTATTCGGCCCGGAGCGCCTCGACGGGATCGACGGACGTCGCCCGCAACGCCGGCACGTAGCTCGCCAGCATCGTCGCAGCCAGGAGGCTGACCGCGACAGCGACGTAGGTCACGGGATCGACCGGGCTCACGTTGAAGAGCAGCGTCGACATGAATCGGGTGGTGGTGAATGCGGCCGCAAGACCGGCCGCCACGCCGAAGGCGGCCAGTCGCAGTCCGTGGCCGACGAACATGCCTGTGACTTCACGGTTCTTTGCGCCGAGCGCCATGCGGATGCCAATCTCGCGCGTGCGCTGTGACACCGAGTACGAGATCACACCGTAGATCCCCGCCAGGCCGAGGAGCAGCGCCATGGCACCGGCGATGGCGAGCATGACCAGCGTGAACGACGTCCGAGCCATCGATCTCCGATAGATCTCGTCGAGGGTACGCACGCTGGCCAGCGGCAGGTTGGGGTTGACCGACCAGACCGCCCGGCTCACTTCGTTGAGAAAGCCTTCCGAGCCAGTTCGGCTGCTCCGGATCGCGTACGACAGCGAGCGCATGATGAAGCTCGCGTTGCCGGCGAAATCGTCCATCAGGATGGGCCACAAGACCGTCGATGGCGGCTTCTGGTCTACTCCGTCATCGCGCCCATCGCTCACCACGGCAACCACCTCGTGCCAGGGTCCTTTGAAGGCGCGGATCCGCTTGCCAATCGCCGCCGACGGTTCCCTCCACAGCTCACGCGCGAGGCTTTCCGACACCATTACGACGGGTCGTTTGCCGTACACGTCTGTCCACGTGAAATCGCGGCCCGCAACGAGCGGCCTGCCGAGCGTCGAGAGCAGGCCCGGCGCGATGAACCTGAATCGCCGGACTGGAGGAATGTGCGACTCCCCGTAGGTGTGGTCCTGTGCGAAAACCGGATCGCTCCATCCGGATCCGTCCATCGGCAGCGTGGATGTGAGTCCGACCGACCGCACGCCCGAAATAGCGGCGATCTTGTCGGCGATCGCCTGCTCCATGCGTGCGACCGCGACCGGCTCGCGTACCTGCGACTCTGGAATCGACACCCTAATCGTGAGGACCTCTTCGGGCCGATTGAAGCCGGGCTGCACATTCCGCAGCGCCTGGAACGTGCGGATCATCAAGGCCGAGCTGATGAGCAGCACCAGCGCGAGCGCGACCTGCACGACGACGAGCGTGCTCCTCGCGCGATGCCGCTCGCGGCTCTCGCTCAACGTTCGGCCGCCGGCGCGCAGCGCCGCCGCCACGCGCGGGCCGGCATACTTCATGACCGGGATGATGCCGAACAGCAGACCGGCGAGAATCGAAATCGCCAGCGTGAAGAGCATGACGCCGCCGTCGATCGAGATCTCGTGAAGGCGCGGAAGATTGCCCGGGGCGATCGCAAGCAGCCAGCGTACGGCTCCGTACGCGAGCGCCACACCGAGCACACCGCCGAACAATCCGAGAATGACGCTTTCGGCGAGCAGCTCGCGCGCGATCCGCGACCAGCTCGCGCCGAGCGCGGCGCGGATCGCCAGCTCCTGCTGGCGGCCCTCCGCGCGCACGAGCAGCAGGTTCGCGACGTTCGCGCACGCGATGAGTAGGACGATGCCGATCGTTGCCATCAGGACCCAGAGCACGGTCCCCACGTCGCCGATCAGACTGTCCTTCAATCCGCGCGACGTCGGCGTGAGCCGCGCATCCTCGAACATCTTCGCCGAGCCGCCAGGGAACGGAGGAAAGCGCTGCAAGGCGACGGGAATCAGCCGTGCGAATTCCACGTTCGCCTGCTCGACGCTGACGCCGGGTTTCAGCCGTGCGATCGATTGGTAGTTGAAGCCTCCGAGAAGGGTCTGGTTGCGGTCGATCCGCAATGGCAGGATGAGCGCGGTCTCGACGTCGAGGAAGCGGAATCTTTCGGGCAGAACGCCGATGACTTCCGTGGGCTCCCCGTTCAGAACGATGCGTTGTCCAATCGCCGATGGTGCTGCACCAAGCTTCGCGGTCCAGTAGCCCCACGTCACGACGACAGTGCGCGGGCTGCCCGGCGCGTCGTCCTGCGGCGTGAACAGTCGGCCCAGAAGCGGCTGGGCGCCAAGCATCGGGAGGACGCTCGCGGTGACCTGCAGAACACGAACCTCCTCAGGCGTCGCGAGGCCCGTCACGCTCCTCGTCCCAGATCTCCATAGGCCGATGTCGCGCAGCGTCCGCGCCTCGTCTCGATACGTGAAGTGCAGAAACTCGGCCGAACCGGCGTTCTCCACGTTCACCCCGGGAGCGGCGTGGTCCACCGCGATGAGGCCGTCCGGCTCCGGATAGGGCAGGGGCTTCAGCAGAACGCCTTGGACGACGCTGAACATTGCCGTATTCGCCCCGATGCCGACGGCAAGCGTCGCCACCGCAACGGTCGTGAACAGGGGTAACTGCGTGAGCCGGCGGAGAATCTGTCTGAGTCTCATGACGGGTAAATACGATACGCGGGCGTCGCGGTTCGTTCAGTTGCGGCAGCCGGTGTATTCTTGCCGCTCATTCGACCAATGCGAACCATTTCCTTCTTCATCGCCATTACGGTGGCCGCTGCCGCGCAGACTCCGCCGCCGCAGGTGTTCCCGCCAGGCGCCGAGCAGAAACTTCAGATCGAGAGCAAGCTGGCCGATCTCAGCGCGCGCGTCACGGCGCTTGGCGGCAGAGGGTTGGACGCGGCGCTCGTCGCCGACGTTGACGTCTATCGCAGGGCAGCCGCGTATATCCTGAAATTCCCGGAGGAGTTTGCGAGGGAAGAGTTCGCGCCGAACACGATTGCCGTCCTCGACAGGGGACTCGCTCGCGCCCGCGAGCTGGAGTCAGGCGCGCCTACCTGGCCGAAGAAGAAAGGCCACGTCGTTCGCGGCTACGTGTCGCGGATCGACGGCAGCGTGCAGCCGTACGGCCTGACGATCCCCGAGTCTGTACGACGGGACGAAGTCCGATCCGCCTCGACATCTGGCAGCACGGAACCAACAGGACGATGAACGAGGTCGACTTCATCATCCGGCAGGAGAGCGACCGGCCGATCCCCTCCCGACCAGGATTACATCCAGTTGGAGCCGCTCGGGCGGACCAACGTGTCGTACCGGTGGGCGGGCGAAGCCGACCTCTTCGAGGCGCTCGCGTCGGTGCAGCAGCGGTACCGAATCGATCCGAAGCGTATCGCCCTGCGCGGTTTCTCGATGGGTGGCGCCAGCTCATGGCACCTTGGCCTGCACCATCCCGGACGATGGGGCGCGATCGAGGCCGGCGCGGGATACACGGAGACGCGCCGCTATGGCCAGCGGGAGAACCTGCCGCCCTATCAGGAAGCGATGCTTCACTACTACGACGCGGTCGATTACTCGCTGAACGCGTTCAACACGCCGACCGTCGGCTACGGGGGCGAGAACGATCGCCAGCTGCAGGCGTCCGTCAACATCCGCGAGCAGCTGATGAAGGAAGGGTTTCGGTTCGAGCAGGACGGCCCCTATCGCTGGACGACGAAGGATCTCCTGGCGCTCTTCCTCGTCGGCCCGAAGACGGCGCACTCGTGGCACCCGGAGAGCAAGGCCGAATCGAGCGCGTTCATCACGAAGGCGCTCGAGGCCGCCGACCAGATTCCGTCGCGCGTGCGCTTCGTCACCTACACGACGCGATTCAACCGGGCGCACTGGCTGACCGTGGAAGGGCTGGACGAAACCTACGCGCGCGCCGACGTGGATGCGGCGAGGTCGGCTGATGGCACGCGCTACACGGTGACGACGAAGAACATCAGCCGCATTCGCTTCGACGCTCCGCGAGCGACCTTCTCGATCGACGGCCAGACGCTCGAGGCCGGGTCGAACCCGTCGTTCGAGCGGAATCAGGGCAAATGGACCGTCGCGAAAGGTCCCGTTCGCGGCCTTCGCAAGGTGCACGGCCTGCAGGGGCCCGTTGACGACGCGTTCATGGACGGGTTCCTGTGCGTGCGGCCTTCCGGAGCGGCGTGGAACGGCGTGGCGCAGGAATGGGCCACGAAGACGTTCGACCTCTTCAATGCAAACTTCGCGAAATGGCTGCGTGGCGACGTCCGCGTCAAGGACGACCGTGCGGTGTCGGCATCCGACATCGCCAGCTACAACCTGATCCTCTTCGGCGATCCCGGCAGCAACAGCGTGATTGCGAAGGTCGTTGACAGGCTGCCTATTCGCTGGTCGAGGGGATCGATTGCGATAGGCCAGCAGACGTTCGACGCGGCCGCCCACATCCCGGTGCTGATCTATCCGAACCCGCTCAACCCGAAGCGGTACGTGGTGATCAACAGCGGCCACACCTTCGGCGATGCCGACTTCCGCGGCACCAACGCGTGGCTGTATCCGAGGCTCGGTGACTATTCCGTGCTGCGCGCGAACGGAGACATCGTCGTCTCCGGGTTCTTCGACGAGGCCTGGCGGCTGAAGTAGCCGTTCAGCTCCGCATTGCGGAGCAGGTGGGCACCTGGCGCGCATCCCGCGAGCTCGTGGAACTCGCGAATGAAGTGGGCCTGATCCGCGTACCCTCCGGCTACCGCGGCGCGGATGCTCCCCTTCGGTGCGTCCGCCTGCTCGAGCACTCGAAGCGCCGACTGAAAACGCGCGATGCGCCCGAGCCGTTTGGGAGCGATACCCACGGCCGCCTGGAAGCGCCGCTCGAGGTGCCGCCGCGTCCATCCGATGCGGCGGGCCAGCGCGTCGATGGATACGTTGCCGCGGTGACGCTGGATGACGTCCACGGCATATCGCATCCGGGGATCCGAACGCGATGTGTCCACCCAATTCACCAGGCTTTGTTGCACGGCGCGGAGTGCAACCTCTGGAGAGGAGGTCGCCCCGCTCGCCATGCGCAGCGACCGGCCGAGCGCGGGCGACAGCGCATCGAGGTCGATGGTGAGCCCCACCAGGTCGTGCTGTGGAGCATCCACGAGCCCGGCCGCGCCATCGGGATGGAACCTGACGCCGACGACCGCGACGCGGCCCGTCGGCCTGATCGTCACGTGGCTCGTGAGCTGGCCGGCCAGCAGCACTGACGCCTGGCGTTCGATCCGGCCGTCCGGGTAGAGACGCTCGAACGTGTCACCGAGATGTATCACCAGCTCCGGACAGCCATCGGGCAGAATCGGCTGCACCGGCTCGCCAAGATCGGACGCCTCCCCTTCGAGCGTCCAGAAGCAGCGGACGAACGGCACGAGTCCGGGTGACGGTGCGTGCTCCGCGTAGCGCATCGGCCGCCGAGCGTACCATAGGTCGCTTTTGTTCAAGCGTCCGTCGGCCGTCCGCGGCTAGAGTTGGCTCGTGGAGAAAATCTCTTACACCCTCATCGCTCTGATCGCGGCTGCTTTCATCGACTACTGCTCCCGTGGGTCCGCCGCGGAGCAGCAGGCGCGCGCAACCATTTCAGACGTCGCCTGGCTCGCCGGAGCGTGGCAGGGCAGTGATGGACCGATGAGCGTCGAGGAACGGTGGACGGCACCCGCCGGTGGAGCGATGCTGGCGGTGTCGAGAACCATCAAGGGCGATCGCATGGTCGCGTTCGAGTTCCTTCGGATCGTCGAGCGCGACGGCGGCCTCGTGTACATCGCGCAGCCGAACGGCCGTCCGCCGACCGAGTTCGCGTTGACGCAGGTGAGCAAGGGGAGCGCGACGTTCGAGAATCCCGGGCACGATTTCCCGAAGATGATTCGCTACGCAAAGCGCGCCGATGGAAGCCTGGAGGCGCGCGTCAGCGACGGCGGCACGCGAGGAGAGACGTTCGTGCTTCGGCCGGCACGCTAGCTCGAGGAAACAGAAGAAGTAGTCGTGTCGCGCCCCGTGCTATGTTGAACGCGATGATCCGCCAGATCGCGCCCCAGTTCTTCACCACGGACCTGCCTGCAACTCTCGCGTATTACAGGGACAAACTTGGCTTCGAATGTCTCGGCACGTGGCATGACCCGCCGGTCTACGCCATCATCGCACGCGACGAGCACAGAATTCATTTCCGCCTCGCCCAGTCGCCCGCGCCCAATCCCGATAAATACGCCGACGAGTTGCTCGACGCCTATCTGTTCATCGAGGACGCGGACGCGCTGTACGCCGAGTATGCCGGCCGCGGAATCGAGTTCACACGAGCCCTTGGCGACACGCCCTGGCACTCGCGCGAATTTGTCGTGAAGGACTGTGATGGCCGGCTCCTCGCCTTCGGCGCACGAAGCACAAAGAGCCGCTAGACGATCCCAGTAATCTTCTTCTCGGCGGTCGGGAAGCCCTTCTCGAGCGGCATCTTGAACACTTCCTCGGCGACGGTCAGATAGAGATCGCCGATCGTGTTCCGCATCTTCGAATGCAGCCCGGTCTTCATCCCGCCGGCATGGCCCGCGAGGATGAGCGCAAGGCCGTTGTCCTTGTGCGGGTTCGCTTCGGCGTGCTCGTGCGCGAAGATCGCGCAGGTGTTGTCGAGCAGCGTGCCGTCTCCTTCGGGTACCGACTTCAGCCGCGCCACCAGGTACGCGAATTCCTCGACGTGCCACCGGCAGATGTCGCGCATGATCCGCTGGCCCTCGGGCGACTCGCCGTTGGTGTGCGTGTAGTCGTGATGCCGCAGGCGCGTGTACCCGAGCCACGGCAGCCGTGTCAGGCTCTGACACTTCGTGAGCATGTACGACACGACGCGGGTCTGCCCCGACGCGAGCGCATGGACGACGAGGTCTGACTGGATCTTGGCGATGCGCGGATAGTCCGTCAGGTCCGCGACGTCTTCAGGTTCCTTGAGGTTCTTCCCGTAGTCTGACGGCAGGCTGGCGATGGCGCGTTCCAGCTCGCGCACCGACGTCAGGTGCTCGTCGAGCCGATGGCGGTCGGACTGGCCGAGCGCCGGCTGCAGTTCCGCGAGGTCCTCGCGCACCGCGTCGAGCACGCTCTTCTTGCGGCCGACCCAGCTCTGGTCGCGCACGCCGAAGAGACGGTCGAAGAGGTTCTGCGGGATCATCTCGGGCGGCAGCGCGCGATCCGCGCCCGCCCAGCTCAGATTGCGGTGGATGTTCTCGCCGTGCGATTCCTGGCAGACGCCGACCTGCAGCGAGCGGAACCGTGAGTCCCCCTTCATCGCACCGGCCACGACTTGATCGATCGACGCGCCGCCGGCGCCGCGCCCGGTGTACGGCGTGCCCGACACCAGCGCGCTCATCGATTTGTGGTGGGTGTTGCCCGGCGCCGTCACGCGCGCGTTCGGATTGTCGATGCCGCTGATGACGTGGATGTCGTTCTGCAGCGACTTCAGCGGAGCCAGGCACGGCGTCAGCTCGAAGCCGGAGCCGATCTCCCTGGGGATCCAGTAGCGCTCGGGGATGCCGTTGCCGTTGAACCAGAAGAGGAAGCGGGGCGAAATCGCCTTTCCGGCGGCGGTCGCGGCGTACGCGGTGCCGTTCGTATTGAACATGCCGGCCAACGGCGGCAATCCGATGCGAATCGCCGCACCCGTCATGCTCATGTTCCGCAGGAACCGTCGTCTGCTGAGCGCCATCGCTACTGTCTCCTCGCTCTATGGATTATCGCGCCACCTGCGCCGGAGTGACCTGGCTTTTTTCGTCCAAACCATCGAGGAACTGCGGCGAGCGGACGAGCGCCACCAGCAGCTCCTTGAACTTGAATCCCGACTCGCGAAACGCCGTAAACGCCTCGCGGACGGCGTCGCGATCGGCGCCGTGTTTCCACGCGGCCGAACGCGAACCGGAATACCTGCTTGACGACGCACTCCTGGCACGCGCGGCTTGTCGGCGAGCACCCGCCCGATCTGCTCGGGCTCGGAGAAGCTCGAGTTGGCGATGCCGGCGATCTCGCCCTTGCTGTCGATGGGCAGCTCGACCTTCTTGCTCCCTGTGCGTCCCGTCCCGAACTCGATGAGCTCGGCGTCGCGCCATCGGCCCACGGCGTCGTAGTTCTCGAGGCCGAACCCGATCGGGTCCATCAGGCGATGGCAGCCCGCGCACATCGGGCTCTCCATGTGCACCTGCATCCGCTGCCGCATCGGCAACGGCTTCTCCGGCGTTGGCTCCGGTACTTCGGTGTTCACGCCGGGCGGCGGATTCGGGACGTGCTGGCAGAGCAGCTGCTCGCGGATGAAGATGCCCGCGCGCCGTCGGCGACGTCTCGACGGGTCCCGCCGTCGACGTCAGGAACGAGGCCTGCCCGATGATGCCCGCGCGCGTCGCGCCGGCAGGGAACTTCACGAGCTCGAATTCGCCGGACGGTGACGGCACGCCGTACAGTCTCGCGAGGTCGGAATTCAGGAAGCTGTAGTCGGCGGTGAACGCCTCCATGAAGTTGCCGTCGTTCCACACCAGGTTGCCGAGCAGCATGCGCGTCTCCTGAACCATCATCGCGGCCAGTTCCGGCGTGAACTCGGGATAGCGGCGGCGATCCTTCACCGAGCCGAGCACGCGGTCGAAGCGCAGCCACTGCGCGAAGAACTCGTCGGCGGCCTGCCGCGCAGGCGGCTGCGCCAGCATGCGTCGGGCCACCCGCTCGATATCCTGCCGGCGTCCGCAGCTCGCCCTTGGCCGCCGCGTCGAACAGACGCTGGTCGGGCATCGTGTCCCACAGGAAGTACGCCAGCCGGCTGGCGATCTCGTAGTCGCGAGACTGTCCGTCAGGGCCGCTCTCCGCGTGGAAGAGGAACTTCGGCGACTGGAGCATCGCCTCGACGACGACCCGCGCGCCTTCGAGGAACTTGTCCGCTCTTCGACGCCTGCGCGCTGAAGAGCGCCGCGTACCGGCGAAGCTCGGCCTCGCGTCAGCGGTCGGCGGAATGCGCGGAGGCCGAAGCGCTGCACGAACTGATCGCGGCATTTCGCGTCGCGTCGCCGACGAGGGCTTGCACGGCACCAGCCCGTTGACGTCGCCCGCGCGGAACGCGTTCAGCGCGAGCTTCTCGGCGGAGGCGCTGTAGGCCTCGGCGAGCAGCGGCGGCATGCCCTGCGTGCGCAACTGGTTCTTGAAGCCGTTGACGAAATCCTCGGGCGGAAACCGATCCGCGGGGCGGCTGTAGTCGCCGAGCAGATCGCGCACGGTGTTGTTGTACTGGCTGTGCGTCAGCCGCCGGAGAAGCTGAGTCGGCGCCGACGCGACGTCGCTCGCCGCGAGCCGCTCGCGCGCCGCCGCCACGGCGCCTTCGGGAACGCGCGCCAGGTGCCTGCACCCAGTCGACGCAGCGCCTGCTCGTCGAACGACCCGGGCTTGATCCGTACGCCGCCCGTGTGACGCTCGCGGTTGGTCGGCTTGTTGATCAGGAGCGATCTGGACGGGTCGGTGCGATCGACCAGCGCGGCGAGCGTGAGCCCGAACGCTTCGATGTCGTCGGGGCTCGCGTTCGCGTCCGGAAAATGCAGCCGCGTCGCCGACGCGACGCCGTCGTCGGCTGTGGCACCCGCTGCACTGCGCCGCTTCGAAGATCGGGTACACCGTCCGCGAGAACGAAATCGGACGCCTGCGGCTGCCTGGGCTCGGCTTGCCGCGCCGACGCGCGACAGCGCGACGCGCGCGAGCGCCAGTGCACCGAGCGACGGGACGCCAGCGACCAGACGACAGCGGCAAGCACGGTTCGAAAACCGACTAGCGCGCATCCTGCGTTCCCTGGGCTGAGCGGCACCCGCGGCGCGGGCCGATGTGCCCCACGACACCACGCTCGCCGGATGCTGCGTGCGGAATGCGGTCGAGCCCTTCCGGCGTGACCTTGGTCTCGCTCACATACAGCCGCCGCAGGTTGGGCAGCTTGCCAGGCGCGCGAGCGTGTCGTCGCCGATCCGCCGTGTTCGGAGAGATCCAGGCTCGTCAGGTTGCCGAGCGCCTCGAAGTGCGGCGCCGCGGCGTCGTCGAGTCCCTTCACATTCCACAGGCTCAGGCGCCGCAAGTCCGGCAGCGCCGCGAGCGCCTTGAGCGCGTCCGGCGTGATCGCCGAGCCGCTCAAATCGAGGCTGCTGCAGCTTCTTGAGCTTCGTCAGCTTCGCCAGCCCGAGATCGGTGATGCGCGTGCCCCCCGCGATCCGGCATTCCGCCTCGCCGTCGGCCGGTCCCAGATCGTTCGGCCGCGGCGTGCCGAGCGCCACGCCGGAGCCGATATTCAGTTCCTCGAGGCCGCCGAGCAGCGAGATTGTCTCGAGCTCCAGATCGGTGACCACCGGCGCCCAGCACCAGCCGGCGTTGCGCCGCTGGATGCCGTAGAAGCTCAGCTTCCTGCAGCTTCGGCAGCAGCTTCAGCACGTGAAGGCCGACGCCGCTGATCTTGTTGCCGCCAAGGTTCAATTCTTCGAGCTGCGCCAGCGACGCAAGATGCTCGAGGCCGACGTCGCGTGATCTGCGTGAAGCTGATGTCGAGCGATTTCAGATGCGAAAGCTCGGCGATGTACGCGAGGCTGGTGTCGGTCACGTCGGTGCCACGCAGGTTCAGCGTTCGTCAGCTGGCTGATTCCCACGGAGAAACGCCATGCGCCGCATCGGTGATGAACTCGGCGGCGAAGAGATTCAGCTCCTCGAGCTGATCGAGCGCCTTCAGCCGCTCGGCGCCGCGGTCCGAGACGTAGGTCAGCGACAGATCGAGCCGTCTTCAGGGTCCTGATGCCGGCAATCCGCTCGATATCGGCGTCCGTGGCCCACGTGCGCGCCAGCGAGATCTCGACGATCTGGCCGCTCGGGTCGCGCATGACCCGGCCGCCCTGCGCTTCGATCGCCGCTGCAACGCCAGCGTCCGGGACGGCGGCCGCGGAGGCCAGAACAGTCGACACGATGATCGATGCCAGCATCATCAGCTCCGCCGCTCGCGCCTGGCGGAATCGCGATCGTAATGAATCTGGCATTCCGGCAGGGCAGACTTCAACTGCTGGAATCCCTTCTCGGTCACCAGCGTGTGATACAGGTCCAGCTGTCGCAGGCCCCGCAGGCCGGCGAGGTGCGGGACGCCGGAATCGGTGAGGTCCACGCTGTCCAGCTCGAGAGCGACCAGCTTCGTGAGGCCGCTCAGCTTCGCGATGCCCGCGTCGCCGACGCCCGTGTAATCCAGGTCGAGTGATTCGAGGTTCGTCAGCTTCCCAACCGCGTCCATGCCGGCGTCGCCGACCCGCGTCCTCGCGAGACCGAGCCGCTTCAGTCCGGCGACCGCCACAAGCGGCGCCAGCCCGGCGTCGGTGAACCGGCCGTAGTTCACCTGCAGCTCGAGGAGCTGCGTGAGCTTGCCGATGCTCGCCAGCCCCGCGTCCCCGACGTCTGCGCCGGAAAGATCGAGGTGCGTCAGCTTCTGAAGCGGCGCGAGGTGTGCGAGGCCCTTGTCCGTCACGTCGGTGTACTCGAGCGACAAGCGCTCCAGCGACGTCAGCGCGGCGAGGTGCGCCAGACCCTCGTCGCCGAGCGGCGTGTTGGCTGAACTTGATCTCGCGCAGCGCGCCGAGCCCGGCCAGCGCGCCCAGCCCCGTGCCTTCGACCAGCGTATGACTGAGGTCCAGGCTGCGAAGCTGCGTCAGCGGCGCGAGCGACGTCGAGCGCGGAATCGGAGAGCAGCGTGTGACTGAGATCGAGCGCCTGAAGGGTCGCGATGCCGAGACAGGTGCGCGGCGCCCGCGATCGCTGATCTCCGTATCGCGAAGGCTGAGCTCCTCGAGCTGCGGCAGCTCCTGCAGCAGGGCGACCTCGCGATCGGTGATCGAGGAAGACGCAAGCGACACGGCGATCGACGTGGCCGTCGCGAGATTTCACCGCCGCGCCGATCGACTGCAGCCACTTGGCGACGGCCTCTTCGCCTTTGCCCTTCATCGACGCGGCTTCCGCCGAGCGGCTCGACGCACGGTTCGACGATTCGTCGAAGAGGACGCCGACGTCCGGAACGCTCGCCCGGAGCTCCTTGACGCCCGCCGGCGTCACTCGGCTGTACCGAACATCGAGGTCGCGGAGCTGTTTCAATGGCGCGAGCCGCGCGAGTCCGGCATTGGAGACCTTCGTGCGGTAGAGCGTCAGCTCCTCGAGGCTCGTCATGCCCGCGAGGTGCACGAGGCCCGCATCGGTCACGTTCGATCCTTGAAGGTTGAGGCGACGCAGCTTCGTCAGCCCGGCGAGGTGCGCGAGCCCGGCATCCGACACGCCGGTGCCATCGAGATCGAGCTCGATCAGATCCGCAAGACCGCCGAGGTTCCGCAGACCCTCGTCGGTGATCGACGTGCCGGTCAGATACAGCTTCGTCAGGCCGGTCATCCGGCCGACGTGCCGGAGGCCACGATCGTCGAAAAAGCGGTTGTGCCTCAGATCGAGGTGCTTCAGCTTGGTGAACGGTGCGAGCGCCGTTGCCTGGCAGACGCGTCTGGTGCAGCCGCATCTCCTCGATCCCGGAAAGCACCGACAGTCGGTTCAAGACCTGATCCTCGAGTGGGATGTAGGTCTGCACGGGCTTGCTGAGCACCAGCTTCTCCAGGTTGGCCGCCCAGGAGAACAGCCCGATGGTATCGGCGACGAGTGAGACAGGCTGGTTGTACCAGAGCCGGCCGTTTATATAGAGCTCCTTCAGGTGCGGGATCGCGGGCAGCCGGGACAGTTCATCCTTCAAGCCCCAGGCGCCCATCGACACGCCGACCAGATCGAGGGTGTGCAGCCGGAAGGCGGTATCCGGCAGGTCATCGAGGTCGAGGATCGGCCGGTGTTGCCCTTCGAGGATGACCGCGCCCCCAAGGCGCAATACCCGTTCAGCGACGAGCCGATCGTCGCCCTGGCCGAAGGCTGGAAGGGCCGCCAGGAGGAAAACGCCGCCAAGCGCCGCACCTCGGAAGAGGGCCGTCATATATCTTTTGGTTTGCTGATATTAGCTCAAGGCCCCGGCACGAAAAGTTCTTTGTTTGTAACGTGGTCCGGCTGTTCCAGGCGGCCGGCGGATCCTCAGGCTTTTCCAGTTGCTTCCACGAGAGCCGGCTCGGCATTCCGGGATGCGCGCGAACGGTTGAGCGCGCGGCGAAGATCCTCGCGCCGGATCGGCTTCGACACGTATTCGTCCATGCCCGCTGCCAGGCATCGCTCGCGGTCGCCCTTCATCGCATGCGCCGTCATCGCGACGATCGGGACGTGCGCCCCGTTGGATCGCTCGCGTGCACGGATCGCCGCCGTTGCGTCGAAGCCGCTCATCACCGGCATCTGGACGTCCATCAGCACGACGTCGAGATGCCTGCCGAGCAGCGCGCTCGACCGCCGCCGCGCCGTTGTCGACCACCGTCGACGCGGTGGCCGTCAGCGCTCGAGCAGCGCAGCGCGCCAGCCGCTGGTTCACCGCGTTGTCTTCGGCGAGCAGCACGTTCATCGGGCTGTGCGGCGCCGCGTCCGTGGCGATGCCGCAGCGGCTTCGCCGCAGTGCGCGGCGGGGTCTCGCTGGCTGGCCGTGACGAGCGGCAGCACGACGTGGAACGTGCTGCCGCGTCCTTCGTCGCTCTCGACCCAGAGGCGGCCGCCCATCTGCTCGACCAGCCGCAGCGAGATACTCAGGCCGAGGCCGGTGCCGCCGAACCGCCGCGTCGTCGAGCCGTCCGCCTGGCTGAAAGGCTCGAAGATGCGCGCCTGCTGCGCCGGCGGGATCCCGATGCCGGTGTCGCTGCACCGCGAAGTGCACGCAGCGGCCGCTGTCAGCGGCGCGGTCGTCTCGGCGTCACCGCGCACGCTGACCGTCGCCGGCACTGCGGTGAACTTGATGGCGTTGCCGACGAGGTTGATCAGGATCTGGCGCAGCCGGCCGGCGTCGCCGAGCAGGAGGTCCGGGCACTTCCGGGGCGACCTCGCACGCGAAGCGCGAGCCCCTTCTGGCTGGGCCCGCAGCGCGAGCGGCTTGACGGCGGTCGCGACAGCGTCTCGCGCAGGGCGAACTGGAGCTGGCCTCGAGCTCGAGCTTGCCGGCCTCGATCTTCGAGAAGTCGAGGATGTCGTTGATGATGGCGAGCAGGCCGTCGGCCGACGCTGCGGACCATGTCGAGGTATTCGCGCTGGTCGGGGGTCGAGCTCGGTGTCCAGCACCAGCTCGGTCATGCCGAGGACGCCGTTCATCGGGGTGCGGATCTCGTGGCTCATGTTCGCCAGGAACTCGCTCTTCGCGCGGTTCGCCGCGTCGGCGGCTTCCTCCGCACGCCTCCGGTGGGCCACTTCGGCCGTCAGCTCGCGCGTGCGTTCCTCGACGCGCATGGCGAGGTCGCGCTCCCGCTGGCGCAGCTGGCGCACGCGGACGCGGTGGCCGCCCACGATTGCGGCGCCGCATGCGACCGCCAGCACCCAGTTGAACCACTGGCGCTCGTAAACGTGCGGCGCAAGCTCCACCGACGCCGTGGCCTCGATGGGGCTCCACCCGCCGTCGGGAGTGCCTGCCACCACGCGGAACGTGTACCGGCCCGGCGGCAGGTTCGTATAGAACGCCGTTCGGCGCGCGCCTGCGTCGACCCATTCGCCGTCGAAGCCCTCCAGCCGGTACCGGAAGCGCACGGCCGTCGCGCTGACGAAGCTGAGGGCGGTGTAGTGGAATTCCAGCTCGCGACGGCTCGGCTCGATTCGAGCGACGCGGTCGGTCGCGACGCGCGCGCCGTTGGCGACGACCTGCTCGATCAGCACGCGAGGCACAGCGGTACGCTGCCCGAGGCGATCCGGATCGATCACGAGCACGCCCGCCTTCGTCGGAAACCAGAGCCGGCCGTCGTCGGTCTTCACGGCCGACGGCGTTCCTTCACCGTCGACGCCATCGAGCCGGCCGAAGACCGTCGCTCGGAGCCGTCGCGCTGATCCGTCGGCTACGGCATTCAGCTCGCGCGGGTCGATATGCCAGACGCCGTCGTTGCCGTTCATCCACAGGCGGCCGTGCCCGTCTTCGATGATGTTCCAGATGACGTTCTCGGGCAGACCCTGGCTCATGCGGATCGTCGTGAGGCGTCCATCGCGCAGGCGGTTCAAGCCGAATCCGAGTGTGCCAATCCAGGCCGTGCCGTCGCGATCGACGTAGATCGAGCGGACCAGATCGCCTGAGAGGCCGTCCTTCCTGGTGTACGACGTGAAGGCGCCGTTCAGCAGGCGCGTGACGCCGCCATTCGTGCCGAACCACACGGCGCCGTCGGGTCCGCCCGCGATCACGCGGACGGCATTGCTGGCGAGCCCGTCGCGTGTCGTGAACCCCGTGAACCGTCCATCCTGCAGTCGGTTGACGCCGCCGCCTTCCGTGCCGATCCACAGCGCGCCATCGGGCGCCTCGAAGACATGGTAGACGCCGCGGTCCGACAGGCCGTCTTTCGCGGTGTACAGGCGGAACCTGCCATTCTTCATCGCGGCGACGCCACCGCCCTCGATGCCGATCCACAGCGTGCCGTCTCGCCCCTCGTGCAGCCCCCACACCCGCGCGCGGCTCGGCCACACGCCGGTGCTGCAGTGCGTGACGCGATGATCGACGACCGTACAGAACGCGCCGCCGTCCGTGCCAACCCAGATCGTACCGTTCCGGCCCCTCGCGATCGACGTTGCGTTGTCGCTCGGGAGCCCATCGTCCCGGCTCGATGCGCCGAAACCTCGAGTCGCTCAGCCGATTGACGCCGCCTACCGTTCCGACCCAGAGCCCACCTTCCGCGTCCTCGAGCAACGAGTACACCTGGTTGCCCGTGAGTCCCTGCGCGCTGGTCGTACGCCGAAAACGTGCCGTTTGTGAAGCGGACCAGGCCATCGGTTGTTCCAATCCACAAGTTGCCTTGCCTGTCTTCGGTGAGACAGCGAACGAATCCGTCGGGGAGCCGGTCTGCGGCGAAATGTGTGACGTCGCCGTCAAGCACCCGGTACACGCCGCTGCCGAACGTGCCGAACCACAGGCTGCCGTCCCTTCGTTCCGCAATCGCGTAGACCGGGTCGGCCGGTGGCTTCGATCCAAACACCGAGGCCGCTTCGATGCGACTGTTGACCACACGGTTCAAGCCTTCGTTGGTCGCAATCCAGACCACGCCGCGCCGGTCGACGTGCACGGCGCGCACGAAATCGCTCGCCAGGCCGTCCTTGGTCGTGTACACGGTGAAGCGTCCGTCCTTGAACCGGTTGAGTCCCGCGTTCGTGCCGACCCACAGCGCGCCATCCGGACCCTGATGGATGCTCCGCACGAGTGGATGCGACAGCCCGTGTTCGGTTCCGTAGGTGGTGAACACCCCGTTCCTGTACCGAGTCAGTCCACCGCCGTATGTGCCAATCCAGAGCGTGCCTTCGCGATCGACGAAGAGCGTCCAGACATAGTCCTGCCGGATCTCGGGGACGGTGGCGCTCGTGAAGACCGTAAACCTCACGCCGTCGAATCGCGCCAGGCCGCCGCGGGTTCCGATCCAGATGTAGCCATCTGGCGTCTGGACGACCGACGTCGCATCGCGCTGCGGCAGTCCTTGATCGATGCTCCAGTGCCGCTGGATGTACTGCGTAATCGCTCGGCTGCCGTCGAGCGCGCGCGCGTCCCTCGCCCAGCCGCCGATGCACGCGAGCATCAGCGCCGCCGACACTGTGTGTCGCGTGGGGACGAGGAAGCGGATGGGAGGCACAGCGGCCTGGGGGGTGCACAAGAGGTGCCGCGGATCGGTGGGCGAAGGGTGTCAGTCTTGATGGAATTCCCGGGACTTTCGTGCCCCTGTGCGCGATGCACATGTGCGCGCACGGGCGCGCGTGCGGAGGCCCACTTCGGCTAGGATGATGCGCCATGGCATCTCGACGAGAGTTTCTCCAGGTGGGCGGCGCTTCGCTGCTGCCGCCGCTCTTTCACGTGCCCGCCGCGCAGCCGCCGCGTGCGGCGACGCACGGGCGAATCAAGCTTGCCGTCTCGACCTATTCGTACTGGCACTTCCGCACGCCGAAGTACCCCGTGGAGCAGGTGATTGCCGATGCGGCGCGCCTCGGCTTCGACGGCGTCGAGATCCTTCACCGGCAGATGACGGACGAGTCGCCGGCCTATCTCAACAAACTGAAGCAAGCCGCGTTTCGGCAGGGCCTCGACCTCGTCATGCTGTCGATTCACCAGGATTTCATCTCGCCGAAACCCGAGGAACGCGAGGAAGCGGTTGCGCACACGATCCGCTGCATCGACCTCGCGGCGCGCCTCGGCATTCCCAGCATTCGGCTCAATTCAGGCCGGTGGAACACGATCCCGTCGTTCGACGACCTGATGAAGGTGAAGGGCGACGAGCCTCCCATCCAGGGGTTCACCGACGAAGACGCGTTTCGCTGGTGCATCGAGGGCATTCGCGCGTGCCTGCCCGCGGCGGAGCGTGCCGGCGTGCTGCTCGCGCTCGAGAATCACTGGGGTCTGACCACGCGCACCGAACACCTGCTGCGTATTCACCAGGCGGTCGCGTCGCCGTGGCTCGGGATCAATCTCGATACCGGCAACTTTCCCGGCGATCCCTATCCCGAAATCGAGAAGCTCGCGCCGCACGCTTCAATCGTGCAGGCGAAAACCTACTATGGCGGCGGCGAGTGGTACACGCTCGATCTCGACTACCAGCGGATCGCCGCCACGCTTCGCAAGGCGAACTTCACGGGATGGGTTTCTCTGGAGATGGAGGGCAAAGAGGATCCGTCGACCGCCGTGCCAAAGAGCCTCGAGGTCCTTCGGGCCGCGTTCGGCTGATTGTGATGGATCGCGGCGGCCCGGTTGGTGTAGAAGACGGTTCTCCATCCTTTCAAAACGCTATTTCGAGGAGTCTGACCATGTCGATCCACCGCACGCGCGGCTGTCTTGTACTGGCTGCATGCCTGGGGCTGTCTGCCGCCACCGTCTGGTCGCAGGGGGTTACCGGCCCGAAACAGGGGCAGGGCGGCAGCGTCGTCCAGGGCGCCGCCGGCACCGAGGGCGGCGTCGGCGACAAGGGCCTGCAGCACTGCGACAAGCCGATGGGCGCCGTCGCCGTCGTCGAACCGCAGGACTACGTGATGCGATCGCTCTCGGGCTATGGTCTCTCATCGCCCGTCGGCCTGATCCGCATGATGATCCAGCAGTCGAACTGCTTCATCGTGGTCGAGCGCGGCGTCGGCATGCAGAACATGATGCAGGAGCGCGCGCTCGCCGATTCGGGTCAGCTGCGACAGAGCTCGAACGTCGGCGGCGGGCAGATGGTGGCGGCCGACTTCGTGCTCACACCGAACGTGGTGTTCTCCGAAGGCAACGCCGGCGGCGTCGGCGGCGCAGTTGGCGGGCTCTTCGGGCGATCGGCGCCGGTCGTCGGCGCCGTGGCCGGCGGTCTGAAGTTCAAGGAGGCGCAGACGAGCATGCTGTTCGCCGACGCCCGGAGCGGCGTCCAGGTCAGCGCCGCCGAGGGAAGCACGCGGAAGGCCGACCTGCGCCTCGGCGGCATGCTGTTCGGCGGCGGAGTGGGCGCGGCGGCCGGCGGATACGGCAACACGAACGAGGGCAAGATCATCGCCGCCGCCTTCATGGACAACTACAACAACATCGTCGGCGTCGTGCGCGGCGACGCGAGCCTGCAACGCAACGTCGGGACCCTCAAGGACGAAGCAGCGGCCGGCGGCAAGACCAAGACGGGCGCGGTGTTCGGCGAAGGCGACGTGCTGGTGCCGAAGATCGCGAACGTAAAGCTTCTCGCCACCCCCGCCGACACCGCGAAGGTGCTGGCGACGCTTGCGAGGAGCGACGAGGTCGTCGTGATCGGAGGGGAGAAGGACGGCTACATCAACGTCCAGGGCGCCAGCGCATCGGGCTGGGTCAAGATCGTCCTGATGGTCAAACCGTGAATTACCTGACCTGTTGCCGGAGCTGCGGGAACACCTTCGAGACTTTGGCGAGGACGTAGTCGCCGTACGTGCCCTCGAACTCGTGCACGCTGGCGCGGTCCCACCGCTCGGCGTGATCGCTTGCGACCTGCGACGCGTCAGCGGAGAGGATCGGCCTGATCTCGGCGTTGAAGTTGGGATCGAAGAAGAATGGAAACGAGAGCCGGTCGCGTCGCGTGACGTTCCGGACGCGATGCGGCGTCGACCGGTAGCGGCCGGCCGTCATGCGGTCGAGCATGTCGCCGATGTTGCACAGGAACGCGCCCGCGATGGGCGGGGCCGCAATCCAGCCGCTCGCGTGATTTCACCTGCAGACCGCCGGTGTCGTCCTGCTTGAGGATCGTGAGCAGGCCGTAATCGGTGTGCTCGCCGACGCCCCAGCGCGGCTCGTCACCCTGGGCCTGCGGATCGCCCGGGTAGTTGAAGATTCGAAACAGCGTGAGCGGGTCGGCGGTGTATCGCTCGGCGAAATACGCGGCGTTCGAGCCCGAGGCTCAGCGCGATGCCTTCCATCAGTGCGTGCCCGAGCCGCGTCATCGCCTCCATGTAGCGCAACACCGCATCGCGCAGCTCCGGCATGTGCTCGGGGAAACAGGTTGGGGCCGTGGAGCGGCGTGCCGGCCCGGACGAGCGGATGATCCGCCGGCAGCTCCGCGCCGAAGTAGATGCCTTCCTTCACATCGGGCTTGCCTGACGTCAGCTCTCCGCCGACAGGAAAGTAGCCGCGCCACGCGCGGCCGCCGCGGTCCATCGAGATCTCCATCTTCGTCGCGCGGTCTTGCGAGAAGAAGCGGCGGCTCACGTGTTCGAGGTCACGCTGAAGCTCCTCGTCGACGCCATGATTGACGACATAGAAGAAGCCGTGCTCGCGGCACGCACGTTCGATCGCGCTCGCGGCGTCCTCGCGACGGCCTGTCGCAGCCACGAGAGGCTCGACGTCTATGAGCGGGACGCTGGCGGAAGCGCCATCCATGTGCCGATGATAGACCGTCGGTCCCGGTTCGCGCGCCCGCTCATCCGCCAGGGTGAGGGCCGTCTCCGGCCGAAAATGCCCGTCGCCAGCACGGCCATATCGGGGGTGGCTGATCAACAATGACCCGCGGTGCGAAAGCTGCTGATCGCCGCGATCACGCTCGGCGTGCTGGTCACGATGGCGACGTTGCGCGCCGCCGACCTGCGATGGGCGCGCGCGGAAGCGCTCAGTGCGGCGATGGCCCGCGCCGAAAATCTCGCGCTCATCATTTCGGCCTATCTCGGCGAGACGTTTTCCGCAGGCGATGCGTCGCTGCGTCAGCTGGCGCTGCACAGCCGCCGTGTTGGCGGTCCGGCCGCGCCCGCGAGGAACTGGGCCCCCATCCTGGCGTCTGCCAAGCCCGGTCTGACGAGCGTTGGCGCGATCACGATCCTCGACCGCGACGGCATCATTCGCCATTCGACGCGTCCGGAAGTCATCGGAGAGTCGCGGCGCGATCAACCTCTGGTGCAGCGTGCGCTGGCTCCGGGTGGCGAAGAGCTGCTGATCGGGACGCCGTTTCCATCGGTCGTGCCGCCCTTTCATCTGATCATTCCCATCGGGCGGCGCCTGACGACCGACGACGGCGTGATGGAGGGGCTGGTCGCAGCCTCGTTCCTGCCGGTGGTGCCACAACGGTTGTTCCGCAGCGTCGACGTGGGACAGCGCGGCAATGTCTGGGTGTTTCACCCCGACGGTGTGGTTCTGTTCTCCCAGCCGTCCACGGTCACGAAGGTCGGCGATTCCGCCAAAGACAATCCGATCCTTCAGGCCGCACTGAAGAGCGCGAGCAACGGCACGCTGCGCCATCCGCTCGTCGCTGGTGGTCCAGTGTTTCTCAGCGCATTTCACGCGATGACGACGCCGCCGCTGGTCGTATCGGTGTCGCTCGATGAAGGAGAAGTGCTCGCCGAATGGCAGCGCGAAGCCGCGGCATCGGCCGCCCAGTTCGGCGCCGCCGCCGTGACGCTCGTAGCCACGCTCGTGATCCTGTTCTGGCAGATGGACGCCAAGACGCGGGCCGAGCGGGCGCTGGCGGATACGCAGCAATTGGAAGCGGTGCGCCTGCGCGACGCCAACGATCGCCTCGCGTCGGCGCTGGAACGGGAGCAGCACGCCCGGCGCGAGGCCGAGGCGGCGAGCGCGCTCAAAGACGAATTCCTCATGATGGTGTCGCACGAGCTGCGGACGCCGCTGACGGCGATTTACGGCTGGACGCGCATGCTCGTCGTCGGCGCCGTCGGCGACCGCCAGCGCGAGGGAGCGCTTCGCACGATCGAGCGCAACGCGCGCGCGCAGGCGCGCCTGATCGACGACCTCCTCGATGTCTCCGCCTCGGCCGGAGGCAAGCTGCGGCTCGACATGCGGATGGTCGAGGTGGGGAGCGCCGTCGAGGATGCCATCGAGACCGTCACCGCCGCCGCCGAAGCGAAAGACATCCGCATCCGGAGCGTGATCGATCCCGCGGCGGGCCGCGTGGCCGGCGACACCGATCGGCTCCAGCAGATCATCTGGAACCTGCTCTCCAACGCCGTGAAGTTCACGCCGGCCGGCGGGCGCATCGAGGTCGCGGTGACACGCAGCGGCGGCGACGTCGAGATCGCCGTGAGCGACACCGGCGTCGGCATTTCGCCCGAGTTCCTGCCGCACGTGTTCGAGCGCTTCCGACAGGAGGACGCGGGGACGAAGCGCCGCTACGGCGGCCTCGGCCTCGGACTCGCCATCGTCCGCAACCTCGTCGAGCTGCACGGCGGATCCGTGTCGGCGAACAGCGACGGGCTGAATCGAGGCGCGCGTTTCGTCGTGCGTCTGCCGGCACCTGCCGGCGTGCCGTCGGACGCGGGTCGTCGCCCCCCGCGCCCCGAGGCCCTCTCCACTCTTCGCCTCGACGGCGTCAGCGTGCTCGTCGTCGACGACGATCCCGAGGCGCGCACGCTGTTCGCCACGATCCTGGAGGGCGCCGGCGCGACCGCGACCACGGCCAGCTCGGCCCACGATGCGCTGGAGGCGCTGCGCCGCTCGCCGCACGGCGTGCTGGTGTCCGATATCGAGATGCCCGACGTCGACGGGTACGGGTTGCTTCACGAGGCCCTGGCGATCGCCCACGGCCGCAACGAACGGCTCATGGCCGTTTCCGTCACGGCATACTCGCGACCCGAGGATGAGGCGCGCTCCCTGGCAGCCGGGTTTCACCGACACGTGCAGAAGCCGGTCGATCCGGCCGCGCTTGTCGCGGTCGTGCACTCGGTGTGGAATGAGACTCGGGTGCCTAATGCATAATCTCTGTCCGGGAGAACATCGATGATCACACGAGTAACTGGATCGCTCGTCTTTTTAGTTTTCATCTCGCTGGCGTGCGTCGATGCACAAGTCGCTCAACCGCCTGCACCGCCGCAGAAGCAATTCGAACCCTCCGTCGGCCAGGCCGGGAAGGACGTCGTCTGGGTTCCTACTCCAGATTCCGTCGTCGAGAAGATGCTCGACCTGACAAAGGTCACGTCGAACGATTTCGTCATCGATCTCGGATCCGGCGACGGGCGCACGGTGATTGCGGCGGCCAGGCGCGGCGCGCATGCCCTCGGCATCGAGTACAACCCCGACATGGTGGAGTTGTCGAAGCGCAACGCCGCGAAGGCAGGGGTTGCCGACAAGGTGACGTTCACGAAGGCCGATCTGTTCGAAACTGATCTCTCCAAGGCCACCGTCGTCACGATGTTCCTCCTGCCCACCATCAACATGCAGCTCCGGCCAAAGATCCTCGAGCTGAAGCCCGGCACGCGGATCGCGTCGAATTCGTTCACGATGGAAGATTGGGAGACAGACGAGACGGTGACGTTGAGCGACTGCGAATCGAGCTGGTGCACGGCGCATTTCTGGATCGTGCCGGCCAAGGTGGAAGGCACCTGGCAGATGCCGGATGGCGATCTCAAGCTGACGCAGAAGTTTCAGATGGTCTCGGGCACGCTTGGCTCGGCGCCGATCTCGAGCGGCCGGTTGAGGGGCGATGAGCTCACGTTCAAAGTGGGAGCCGCGCAGTACACCGGCCGGGTCAACGGCACGGTCATTCGCGGAACGATCGCGGGCGGACGAGGCGGTGCCTGGACTGCGACCCGCCGGTGAACCATATCGCCGTGGCGGCCGTCGAAGTCCTTGATGCGGACCTCTCTCGCCGTCCTGGCCCTGATAGTTGTGGCAGGATCGACCGCGGCTGCGCAGGACGCGTCGCGTTCGGTCCTTCGTCCCTTCGCGATTACTGAGCCGCCCACGATCGACGGCCATCTGGACGACGTTGCCTGGCGGGCCGAACCCCAGCCAACAGGCGAATGGCTGTCCTACAATCCGCTGCACGGCGACAAGATTCCGCAGCAGACACGCGTCTGGATCGCGCACGATGCGAGGTATCTCTACTTCGCGTTTCAGTGCGACGACCCGAATCCGTCCGAGATCAAAACCTCCGTCACCCGCCGCGACAACATCTGGTCCGACGACTGGGTGGGCCTGAGCCTCGATGCCCTCGGCACGGGGCAGACGGCCTATCACCTGATGGTCAACCCGAGCGGCATTCAGCTCGACATGGTCAACACCGTGGCGGGAAACGAAGATCAGTCGCCCGACTACGTCTGGGACAGCGCCGGCCGCCCGAATGAGCACGGATACGCCGTTGAAATCCGCCTGCCGCTGCAGACGATCCGGTTCCGCGGCGGCAGCGACGTGAAGATGGGCATCCTGTTCTGGCGGCGGGTCAGCCGGGCGGGCATCTCGGTGTCATGGCCCGCGCTCCAGCCGGGCAAGTGGGTGTTCGAGACCCATGCGTCGCTGCAGTTCGACAATCTGGCGTCGATCAAGACGCGCGAGATCATTCCGAGCGCAACGTTCTCGTCGAACCAGGGACGCGAGCGGCCCGACCGCTGGTCGGCCATCGATCGGAACAGCGACTTCGGCCTCAGCGCGAAGGTGGGCCTCACGTCCACGATTACCCTCGAAGCCACCGTCAATCCGGATTTCAGCCAGGTCGAGAGCGACGCGTTCCAGGTGGAGGTGAACCAGCGGTTCCCCGTGTTTTTCTCCGAGAAGCGGCCGTTCTTCATGGAGGGCGCGGGACTCTTCACGCTGGCTGCGAGCTCCATGGACAGCAGCATGATCTCGGCCGTCCATACTCGGAAAATCGTCGACCCCAGCGCCGGATTCAAAGTGACGGGCAGCGTTGGCCGTCTTCAGTTCGGGACGCTCACGGCCATCGACGACGCCGCCGGCCGCGAGCACGAGGACGATCCCGCGCTGTCGGAGCGCGATCGGCTGTTCAACGTCGCCCGCGCGCAGGTACAGCCTTGGCGCCAGCAACTACATCGGGGCGATCGCGACAGACACGGAATTTGCGAACAGCTTCAATCGTGTGGCCGGCGCGGATCTGTCGTGGCGTGTGCGGAAGGATCAGCGCGTCAGGGGCTTCGTGCTCTATTCAAGCTCGCGTGACATCGCGGATTCCAGCACGAGCGGCGCGCTCGCCGGGTCGGCGACCTGGACCTACGAGACGAAGCGCCAGAACATCCAGGGATTCGTCGAGCACTACGATGAAGACTTCCGGATGGACACGGCGTTCTACAACCGTGTCGGCATCACGAGCGGCTGGGCGTACACCGACTGGAATTTCTATCCGGACAAGCGATTCAAGTGGGTCAAGCGCATCACCCCGTTCGTGTACTCGCAGGACAGGCCGCGACCGGAAAGCGCGCGGGGATGAGTCGATCACCGTGTACGGCAGCCGAATGAGCTTCACGCGCCAGGGGTTCCTTCGAATCGATCACATCGTCGGATTCGAGCCATGGGAAGGCGTGCGGTATACCGTCCGGCGGCCAAGGTTCTTTGGATCCCTGCAGCCGTTCCGCTGGCTCAACGTCAGCAGCCGCATCAACTGGGGGCCGGCGATCTACTACGACGCCGCCGAGCCGTTTGCCGGCTGGTCGCGCAACGTGTCGACCGAGATCACGTGGCAGCCGACGTCGCGCATGAACCAGAGCGTGGAGTACCAGCGCGTCGACTTCCGCCGCGCCGACAACCGGGCGCGCGTGTACGAGCTCGAGCTGGTCAACACGAAGACGACGTTCCAGTTCAGCAAGCAGTTCTTCATTCGCGGCATCGCGCAGTACGACAGCCTGCGCGAGCGCGTGCTGTCCGACTTCCTCGCGTCCTACGAGCTCCGCCCCGGCACCGTGGCGTACGTCGGATATGGATCGCTCTACGAACGGCGCGCGTTCGTGGACGATGCGTGGGTGGAGCAGGCGGGAGCGTACCTGACGACGCGCCGCGGGTTCTTCTTCAAGGCGTCGTACCTGTATCGTTTCTAGATATCACAGGGAGGTCCGGGAGATCGGGGAGGCGGCTTCTTCGTCGGACTTAGCACGCCTCGTCGCGCTGCTGCAGGCGGGAGTGACTGCGCACCGAGCGACGAAGCCTGTTAGCTGAAACTCACGCAAGATCTCCCCGATCTCCCTGTGATAAAAAGAATGACCTTCCCATCTCCACGATCTCCCTGTGAAAATGACCACGCGATGGGAACTCAAATTTCTCCGATGTTGGCGGTGACCGACGGGAACGCGGCCATCGAGTTCTACAAAGCCGCGTTCGGCGCGACGGTTCTATGGCACCTCGACGGCGGCGGACACGTCGTCGCCGGCCTGTCGATTGACGACGCGAGGTTCTTCCTCGCGCACGAGACGCCCACTCGCGGGACGAGGGGCCCCTCCTCCGTCGGTTTCACGACGGTGCGGATCGAGCTCTTTGTTGACGACCCGATCGCTGTCCAGAAGAAAGCACTGGCAGCCGGAGCTGTCGAGCACAGCCCGGTCAGGGAACACCTGCACGAGACGACAGGGCCGCGCCCTATCCGGCGGATGCTGCAAGGCGGCGTCCTGGACCCGTTCGGCCATCTGTGGCTCGTGGGGAGGATCCTGGAGTAGCCGTCGCCGTAGGCAATCCACTATCGCCTGAAGCGCAACACTCCCCGCGACGACGACAGCACCAGCGTGTCGCTCGACAGCGCGACGCGGCTTTCGCCACCCAGCAAACTGGTGAACGCGTTCTCGAACGCCATTGTGGAGCAGGCGGCCCGGGTGCAGGCCAGCGTCGGACCCGCCATGAGGGTCTGCCCTGACAGCGAGAACGCACCACTGCACACGTTGCAGTCGACTCTAGTCGACAGTTGGCCGTCGGCGAACGTCAGTGTGTAAGTGGCGCCGATCGGTTTGGCCTGCTCGGCTTGACCGGCCGGCTGGATTGAGGTGACGTTCCAGGTGCCGGAGAGTTGGCCCGACGAAGGCGACGTCGCCGTGGAAGACGACTCGGAGCATCCGACAGCCAGCGCCGAGAGGATCACGAGGGCCCCGCAGGAGCGAAGAATCCACATGAGCCTACGCGTTGCTACCCGACAACGCAGCGGCTTTGCCTGGCTGCGGCACGCGCGCCGATCGAACGGGCTTCACGGTCAGCAGCGCGATGGCCGCCGACAGCAGCGCGCATCCCGCGAGGAAGAACAGGCCCATCTCGTAGCTCTGCGTGGACGTTCTGATCCACCCAACCACGTACGGGCCGGCGAAGCCGCCGAGGTTGCCAATCGAGTTGACGAGCGCGATCCCGCCTGCGGCGGCGGTTCCGGAGAGGAACGTGGACGGCAGCGGCCAGAACGCCGGTTTGGACCCGTAGAGGCCGATCGCGGCGACCGACATGGCCCCCATGGCCATGTACAAATTCCGGCTCCACACACCGGCCGCGACGAGGCCGACGGCGGCGAGCACACACGCGATCGTGAAGTGCCACCGCCGCTCGTGCATTCGGTCGGACGACCACGCCCAGATCACCATCCCGATCGTGCCGATCACGTATGGGATGGCGGTCACGAAGCCCGTGTTCATCGTCGTCAGGCCGTGCAGGTTCACCATCAGCGGCAGGAAGAACGTGATGCCGTACGTCGCGCTGACGATGGTCAGGTAGATCAGCGAGAGCGACACGACGCGCCGGTCGGTGAGGGCTTTGTACAGCGAGAGATGTTTGTGGGCGCCTTCCAGCTTTCGCCGTTCGTCCTCCATGCGGCCGACCAGCCACTCCCGTTCACTCGTGTCGAGCCACTTGGCGTCCGCCGGTCGATCCGTCAGCATTTTCAGGACGACCGGTGCCAGTGCCACCGCGGGGATGGATTCGAGCAGGAACATCCACTTCCACCCGGCGATGCCCCATACGCCGTCCATCTGGAGCAGCGCGCCCGAGAGGGCCGCGGCCACCGCGTTGGACCCAGGCACGGCGAGGAAGAGCGCCGAGATCACGCGCGCGCGATACACCGACGGGAACCAGTACGTGAAGTAGAGCAGCACGCCCGGAAAGAATCCGGCTTCGGCCACTCCGAGAAGAAACCGTATGACGAGGAAGCTGACGGGCCCGCTGACGAACGCCATGCATCCGGAAACGATGCCCCAGGTAACCATGATGCGCGCGATCCAGACGCGCGCACCCACGCGGTGCAGGATCACGTTGCTCGGCACTTCGAAGAGCGCGTAGCCGAGAAAGAAGATCCCCGCGCCCCACCCGTACAGGTACGCGGAGAAGCCAAGATCGCGATTCATGCTGATCGCCGCAAACCCCACGTTGGTGCGATCGATGTACGCGACGAAATAGATCACGACGATGAGCGGCAGGAGCCGCCACGCCACCTTGGCCATCGTGCGTTGCTCGAGGGTGCGATCCATAGCGTCCCTTCAGGAATTGGGCGTTGCGATTTGCGCGATCGCCTCGCGAAAGCGAGCTGCCAGAGCCTCGCTCTGACGAGCCAGCAGGCCCACGTCGCTGCCGATGCCGACAAAGAGCGCGCCGCGTTCGAGCCAGTGGCGCGCGTCGGCTTCCACCGGCGCCAGGATGCCGGGCGCCTTGCCCGTCCGCCGGATGCGCGCGATCGCATCCTCGATCGTCGCGCGCACCTCCGGATGCCTGTTGTCGCCGAGGTGCCCCATGTCGGCCGCCAGGTCGCTCGGGCCGATGAAGAGGCCGTCGATGCCGTCGACGGCGGCAATGGCCTCCAGGTTGCTCAGGGCGACGCGCGTCTCGAGTTGCACGATGAGACACAACTCGTCGTTCACGCGTGTGACGTAATCGGGGATGCGTCCGTAGCGGTTCGCGCGTATCGCCACGGCGACGCCTCGGACGCCCTCGGGTGGATAGCGCGCGGCGGCGACGGCCCGCCGGGCTTCGTCGGCGTTCTGCACCCACGGCACGACGAAGCTTTGCACGCCGATATCGAGGAAGCGCTTGAACAGCACGGCGTCGTTCCACGCGAGACGCACGGCCGCGTTCGTGCGGCTCTCGGCCATCGCGTGGAGTTGATGCAGCACCGTGGGCACGTCGCTCGGCGAGTGCTCGGTGTCGAGCAGCAGCCAGTCGAACCCTGAGCCGGCGACGATCTCGATGGTGATGTGACTCGGCAGGCTGCACCAGAGGCCGACCTGCGGGCGGCCCTCGCGCAGCGCGCGCTTCAGCTGATTGACGGGCATCTCCACGTCAGTGGATCTCCGGTTCCGGTGTTGGAGCGCCCGAGGCCAGCACGTCGAAGTCGCACCCCTCGTTCGCCTGTGTGATGTGACGCAGATAGAGCGCGCCGTAGCCGCGGACGTAGCGCGGTGGCGGCGCCTTCCACACCGCTGTGCGGCGCGCGAGCTCCTCGTCGCTCACGCGCAGCGCGAGGCGGCGAGCCGGGACATCCAGCTCGATCACGTCGCCGTCCTGCACGTGCGCCAGCGGCCCTCCGACGTACGATTCCGGCGCGACGTGCAGCACGCAGGCGCCGTACGCCGTGCCGCTCATGCGCGCGTCGGAGATCCGCACCATGTCGCGCACGCCCTTCTCGAGCACCTTCTTCGGGATCGGCAGCTGCCCCCACTCGGGCATGCCGGGCGCGCCGAGCGGCCCGGCGTTCTTGAGCACGAGCACCGAGTTCTCGTCGACCGGCAAATTCGGATCGTCGACGCGGGCGGCCATGTCGTTGTAGTCGGCAAAGACAACGGCGGGGCCGGCGTGGCGATGCAGGCGCGGCTCGGCCGCGGGAGGCTTGATCACCGCGCCATCGGGCGCCAGGTTGCCGCGCAGCACGGCCAGCGTGTCCGACGCCACGAGCGCCGTGTCCATTCGCCTGATCACGTCATCGTTGCAGACGCGTGCGCCCGCGATGTTCTCGCCGAGGGTGCGGCCGTTCGCGGTCAGCGCGCTCGTGTCGAGCAGATCGCGCAGGTGGTGCAGCAGCGCGCGCAATCCGCCCGCGTAGTAAAAGTCCTCCATGAGGTACGCGCCCGCGGGCCGGATGTTGGCGAGGAGAGGCGTTCGGCGCGCCAGGACCTCGAAGTCATCGAGCCCGAGCGCGATGCCCGCCCGGCGCGCCATGGCGATCAGGTGGATGATCGCGTTCGTGGATCCCCCGATGGCCAGCACCGTGGTGATGGCGTTGCGAAACGCGGCGTCGGTGAGGATCTCGGAGGGTCTCAGATCGTCCCAGACCATCTGGACGATCCGTTTGCCCGTCTGCGCCGCCATGACGGCGTGGCGCGAGTCGGCGGCCGGAATCGACGCCGCGCCCGGCAGCGTGAGGCCGAGCGCTTCGGCCGCGCTCGTCATCGTCGACGCCGTACCCATCGTCATGCAATGTCCCGGCGAGCGGGCGATGCACTGCTCGATGTCCATCCAGTCCTGCTCGGTGATCTTGCCGGCGCGCAGCTCCGCCCAGTACTTCCAGACGTCCGAGCCCGAGCCGAGCGGCGCGCCTTCCCAGTTGGCGCGCAGCATCGGGCCGGCCGGCATGAAGAGCGCCGGCAGGTTCATCGACGTGGCGCCCATGATGAGCGCGGGCGTCGTCTTGTCGCAGCCGCCCATCAGCACGGCACCGTCCGCCGGATACGATCGCAGCAGCTCCTCGGTCTCCATCGCGAGGAGGTTGCGATAGAGCATCGTCGTCGGCTTCTGGAAGGGCTCCGAGAGCGTCATCGCCGGCAGCTCCACGGGGAACCCGCCGGCCGACCAGACGCCGCGCTTCACTTCCTCGACGCGCTGCTTGAAGTGCGTATGGCAGGGATTGATGTCGCTCCACGTATTGATGATCGCGATGACCGGCTTGCCGCCGTAGTCGGCACGGTCGAATCCCATCTGCGCCGCGCGGGATCGATGGCCGAACGACCGGAGGTCCTGCGCGCCGTACCATCGATGGCTGCGAAGCTGTTCGGGCCGCCTGCGAGGCCGTGGCCCCGATTGGTCACTCATCGCGAGGCATTCTGTCACGAGCGCGGTGCCGCCGTTACTTCGCGTAACGGCGACGCGCGCTCGAGGTCAAAGGTCAAAAGGGCAAAGGTCAAAAGTCGGAGGGGCGTTCGCGGGGCGTGACGCGGAGCGTTGAGAACCAGGCTTCCGTGCCCGAGCCGCTCCATAGAGCGACGCCGCCGGAGACGTCGCCGAGCTTGAGGTCGTTGACGATGAGCGCCGGCTGTGTGGCGTCGTGAACGAAGAGCCGCGCTTTTGCGCCGTCGACGGTGACGCGGACGTGGGTCCACGCGCCAGGCTCGAGATCGACGTACGACTCGTAGACGCCCGGATTCTCCTTGCGCAGGCGGTGCCAGGGGAACTCCGGCTCGGAGACGTACTGCGTCGCGTGATTGCGGCGAAGCTGATCGTCCGCGCGGCCGTTCGTGGGACGCAGGTAGAACGCCTCGTACCGCTTCGAATCAGGCTGCACGCGAAACGCAATGCCCACGAACCCTCGGGCCTCGGCCCCCGCACCCTTCCCGGGAACGCCCGCCATGTCGACTTCGATCGTGCCGTTGCGGAACGTCGTGCCGTCGAGCACCGCAATGCCGCCCGTGGGCTCGGTGCTGGCTTCGACGATGCGCACCGCTTTGCGGCCCCGATACTCGGTGGGTTCTACTTTCACGCCGACCGGCGTGAGGCCACGACCTGACTCGACGGTGAGCGTCTGCTGCGCTGCAGTAACCGTGGCGATGGTGAGGAGCGACGAGAAGAGAAGTAGACGCATGATCACGTCCTCCGGCGGAGCCTTCGGCTCCGCAAAGGTCAAAACGTCAAAGGTCAAAGGTCAAAAGCAAAGGTTGCACCGGTACCTGGCCTAGGACCTAAACCTACATTTACCTTTGACCTTTGATCAACGGACCGATTGCGGGACTACGCGGTCCCACGAGCGGACGTTTCGATCGCTGCACCTTGACCTTAGACTTTGACCTTCGACCTTTGACCTTCGACCTTTGACCTTAACCTTTGACCTCGCCTTTGACCTCGACCTTTGACCTTACCTTGACCTTGACCCATGACCGGGATCAGCAGCTACGAACTCGGGCGCGCTCTTGGCGTCACCCAGAAGACTGCGTGGTTCATGCTCTCGCGTCTGCGGCTCGCGTTGCAGGACAAGCACACTGGCGGAAAGCTCGGTGGCGACGTCGAGGCCGACGAAACCTACATCGGCGGCAAGGGCCGTTTCATGCACGCGGACAAGCGGAAGAGACTGAACATGACTCGCGGGCGATCCATTGTCTGGCAAGACTGCGGTCATGGGTATTGCTCGACCGGCACGGCAAGAACGGCGTCAGCCAAGTTCGCACTCGAGATCATGACCAGCATCCGCAAGGACCACATGCAGGGCATCGTCCGCAAGCACGTCGAGGCTGGCGCGAACGTCTACACCGATGCGTTGCCGTCCTACACCGGCCTGTATAGCGAGTACGTCCACGGCGTGATCGACCACGCCGAAGCCTACGTGGACGGGCAAATCCACACCAATTTCCTGCGAGAACTTCTGGTCTCTCTTGAAGCGCGCCATCAATTGACCTTTGACCTTTGAGCTGGTGAAACTACCATCGTCCACATGGAATCTGCCCGCTCAGCCGCCGACGCCGACGCCATCGTGACGCGCGTGGCGGACGAGTTCGCGGCCGCGCAGCGGGCGTGGACGGACGCAGTCGAGGCACGCGGCGGCTGGGACTATGAACACCCCGAGGATCGCGCCGCACGTCGCGCCCGCGAGGATGAGTGGCTGCGGGCGCTGCGAGCAGCGGATCCATGGATTGCCGTGGGGACGCCTTCATGGGTCACCTATGGGATGCTGCGGCAGGAGCTCGAAGCATCCACCCGCCTGCGCGTGGGACGCATTCACCTCTGGGACGTGAACCAGATGACCGGATGGCACCTCGGCGCGGCGCAACTGGCTGCGTCGATTGCCGTCGACACGCCCGCGGCGCGCGCCACGGCGCTGAGCCGGTTTCGAGCGCTGCCCGAGACCATCCGATCGCGGATCGACGATCTCCGGTACGGCGCGTCCGAGGGTTATACAGCGGCACGACGGACCGTGCAGCGCGTCGTGGAGCAGATCGACGCGCTGGTGGAGGGCGAGACACTCAACAGCGCGGGCATGCGCGCCGAAGACGATGCGTTTGCCGCCGAATGGCGATCGCTGATGACGCGGGAGGTGCGGCCGGCGCTGCACGGCTTCCGCGACTTCCTCAGCAATGCCTACATGAAGTCGGCGCGCGAGAATGGCGCGCTGGCGGCGCTGCCGGAAGGCCTCGAGGTCTATCGGGCCGAGGTGTTCCGCTATACGTCGCTCGACCTCTCGCCTGAACAGCTCCTCGACGGCGCGGAGGAGGCGATTGCCGACATCGATCGCCAGCTTGCGCCGATCCTCGCCCGGCTGTATCCGGGCGCCACCCTGGCCGATGCCAAGCGCGCGATGCGCGAGGACCCGCGCCACACGCACGCGAGCCCCGAAGGGATGATCCTCCATGCCCGCGGCGTCCTCGACCGCGTGAAGCCGCAGCTCCCGCGCTTCTTCCGCCACGTGCCTGAGGTGCCGCTCGTCGTCGAGCCGATGACACCGGTCGAGGAGCGGATCGGCGCCTCCGGCTATTACCAGTCACCCGAAGACGGCAGCCCCGGCCGCTTCGTCCTGAACACCGCACACGCAACGCTATGTGGGCGCTGGGAAACCACGTGCTCCGCCGTCCACGAGGGGTATCCAGGACATCATTTCGAGCGCAGCTACGGCGACGCGCGCTCGCAGCGCCATCCGGCCACGCGCGAGCTGCAGACGCAGGCCTTCCGCGAGGGATGGGCGTTCTATTCTGAATGGCTTGCCAACGACATGGGCGTCTACCCGACCGACGCCGAGATCGCGGGGTATCTCCTGCATCCGCTCGAAGTCTGCGTGGGCCTGATCGCCGACGTGCTGCTGCACACGGGACGCCTCACGCACGAGGAGGCCGTCGAGATGCTCATGACACGGGCCGGGCGGGTGCCGCACGCCGCGGAAGCACGCGCCGCCCGCTACATCGCCGCGCCGGGGCAGGTGACCTGCTACATGCTGGGTCTGCGCGAGGTCCGGCAGCTCCGGAGCCACGCCGAAGCGGCGCTCGGCGCCCGCTTCGACGCGCGCGATTTCCATGACGTGCTGCTGCGGGACGGTCCGATCACGCTTCCGATGCAGCGCGCGAAGATGAATCGGTGGATCGAGGAGGCCGGTCATGCCCACGTCTGACGACCTGCTGCAGCTTGCCGAACGGTGCGTCGACAAGATGGAGCTCGATGCGAAGATGCGGCACATTCCGTCGTTCTCGGATGCCGAGGACCAGTGCGAAGACGAATACGAGGAGCTGCTCGAGGCCATTCACGAGGACGAGCTGTTCGCGCCCGTTGACATCGCGCGTCAGGAGGAGCTCGTGTCGCAGATTGCCGCGGCCCTACCCGAACCGATGCGAACGCTGATCGTGGAGCTTGCCGACAACCACGCCCGCCACGTCTGGCTGCAGCAGGAAGGCGCGTATCACCTCGGCCTGGCAGTCGGACGCAGGCTTCGCAGGGCGTAGCATCCGGCTCCAGTCTCAAACCAACCACGAAAACACGAAATACACGAAACGGTTGTTTTCGTGATTTCGTGCCTTTCGTGGTTCTGATTTTGGTTTCTATTCCGTGCGAAGAGCCGTCAGCGGGTCCACGCGCGTCGCGCGGTGTGCGGGCACGATGCACGCCATCAGCGCGACGACCGCGAGAACCGCAACGACGCCGGCTAGCGTGAGCGGATCGGCCGGTTGGATTCCGTACAGAAATCGAGCCATGACCCGGCCGAACATCAGCGCGCCGGCGAGCCCTACCACGAGGCCGACTCCGGCCATCGTTGCGCCCTGCCGTACAGACCATCCCGAGGATTTCCGAGCGATCCGCGCCGAGCGCGATCCGAACGCCGAACTCACGTGTCCGCTGCGTAGTGGCTACGCTCATCACTCCGTAGATGCCGACGGCGGCGAGCACGCCGGCGAGCAGCGCGAACCCCGTGAGCAGCGCGAGCATGAAGCGGCGCTCGATCAGCGACCTCGATACGAGCTCCTCCGCCGTTGCCGACCGGTAAATCGCCTGCGCCGGATCGAGGGCGTGGATCTGCGCCTTGAGATCCGGGATCACGCTCGCCGGATCGCCGTCGGTCCGGGCGACGAACGTGATTGACCCGAATGGGGCCTGCGCGTGCGGCACGAACAGCTCGAGGCGAGGGGGACGATCGAGCCCGTCATGGCGCACGTCCCCGACCACGCCAACGATCTCCGCCGGCTGCATCCGTCCCTGATAACGAAATCGGATCTTCTGCCCCAGGGCACTCGAGCCGGGAAACAACCGTCGTGCAAGCGCCTCGCTGGCCACGGCCACCGGCTTGCTTTTCGTAGTATCGAATGCTTCGAAGACCCGCCCTTCTTTCCGGGGGATGCGCATGGTGGAGAAATAACCGGGCATGGCAATGTCGATGAACGCGCCCACGCCATCTCCCGTCGCCTCCGGCCGCCCCTCGACAACGATTGTCGTTTCCATGTTGATGTTCGCTTCGATGAACGGCATCGCGACGACGGCGCCGGCATCGAGTACATGCGGCCTTGTGCGGATGCGATCCAGAATCTGCTGAAAGAACACCACACGCTTCTCGGGCGTCGTGTTGCGGTCCCACGCAAAAACCTGCAGCGCCACCACCCGCTCCGGACTGAAGCCGGGGTCGGTCTGCAGCAGCAGGCTGAAGCTGCGCAGGAGAAGTCCGGCGCCGGTCATCAGGAGCAGCGCAAGAGCGACCTCGGTTATGACGATCGTGGCACGCAACGGCTGGCGGCTGGTGCCGGCGCCCGACGGGGCGGCGCCACGAATGGCATCGACCAGGCGGCCGCCCGAACTGTGCCACGCCGGGAAGATTCCAACGACGATGGCGACAGCGGCGGTAAGCGCGATTGCGAACCCGATAACTCGCGCATCGATGGTGACCGTTGCCAGGCTCGGAATGCCCGTCGGACCGAGGGCCACAATCGTTCGAACCGTCCACCACGCGACAAGGAGTCCGGCTGCGCTGCCGAGTGCAGCCAGGAGCAAGCTTTCGGCGAGCAGTTGGCGCACGAGCCTCGCGCGCCCGGCACCCACCGCCGAACGCACTGCGAGCTCCCGTGAACGCTCCGATGCACGTGCGAGCAGCAGGTTCGCGACGTTTGCCCCCGCGATGAGCAGCAGCAGCCCCACGGCCGCCAGCAGCAGCCGGAGAGCGGGCCGCATACTGCCAGCGAGGTGATCGCGAAGCGGCTGTGCGCGCGCCACGACCGTCGCGTTCCAGCGTGGATACTGCGTTGCGAGCCGCCGGGAGAGCGCCTCCAGCTCTGCCTGCGCGTCAGCGAACGTGACGTCATGTTTGATCCGCGCGATTGCGTTCCAGTAATTGCTGCCACGCTGCCGGCGGTGCCATTCCTGGCTCACCTGCGGAACATAGATTCCGCGCTCTCCGAGGCCCTGCATGAGCCGTGGACGAAACGCCGGCGGCAAAACCCCGACCACCTGGTAGCCGGTGCCATTGAGGCTTACGGTCTTGCCGATGATGTTCGGATCGCCTCCGAGCTTCTGCTGCCACACGCCTTGGCTGACGACGATGACGCGGTTCCTTCCCGACAGAAACTCCTCAGGTACGAAGACGCGGCCCATTGCCGCTTCGACGCCGAGCGCGCGGAAGAACCCGTCGGTCACGCTCAAGGCAGTGAGTACTTCAGGTTCCGGCCCGCCCGTGAAATCGAAAGCCCAAGGTTCGGCGCACGCCACGACGTCGAACGAACGCAGCTGCTCGCGCCAATCGACACAATTCGCTGGCGACACCTCGTCGCGTATGTCGGGGTTGTCCCACTGACTCTGCCAGATCAGGACCGTGCGCTCCGGATCGCCGAAGGGCAGCGAGCGGAGGAGCAGCGTGTCGACGACGCTAAAGATGCCGACCGTGGCGCCGATTCCGAGGGCAAGGACGAGGACCCCGGTAATCGCGAAGCCCGGGCTGCGGCGCAGCAGGCGCAGGCCGTGCCGCATGTCGTGAATCAGCTCCGAATCGCGTGTGAACTGCCGCCGCAGCCAGGCGGCGTCGTGGAAGGAGCCGAGGGTCCGGCGAAGTACGTCCATCTGCTGCCTCCTGCTCAATTCATCGTGCCGCGCCAGCCGCTGCCAGCGCTCGCGGAGCTCCGCCTCCCATTCCTGCATCCACGCGTCGCGGTCGCGAAGCGGCACCACGCGCGACACGACGCGCAGGATGACGAGGCAAAGGCGGAATATCAGGCTGGCTTCCATCGCTTGCCCATGCGCGGGGCCAGCGTCTCGAGCGCCCGGTAGCGCCCGCGCGCTTCCGCCAGCTTGGCTTCGCCGCTCGACGTGAGCTCGTAGTAGCGGCGGGGCGGGCGCTGCTCGCGCCGGGCGACGGCGTCGCGCTCCCAGCGCGAGCGGACGAACCCCTCCTCGTCGAGGCGGCGCAGGATCGGATAGATGGTGCCGCTTGGAAGGTCGGTGGCGTCCATGATGTCGAACCCGTGGTGCCGTCCCGCGGCCAGCGCCTCCAGCACCAGTGCGGTCTGATACGTCATGTTCATCGTATGGCGGATACTATCTATGTAGAATCCGATAATCAATTACTAAATCAAAAGGAAAAAGGAAAAAGGAAAAAGGAAAATGGTGACTTCCATGATCAACGGTCGAGCGTGATCATGAGAATCACGATTTTCCTTTTACCTTTTTCCTTTTTCCTTTTTTGGTTTTGCCTTCGTTTGTCCTCCCCACAACGCCCGCCGCCGGCGGTTCTATACTGGCGGGATGCCGCTCGCGTACCTCCACTACGACGTGTTCACCGGTGAGCCGCTGACCGGAAATCAGCTGGCGGTCTTCCTCGACGGGCGCAGCCTCGACGCGCCGCGCATGCAGGCGCTCGCGCGCGAGATGGCGTTCTCGGAGTCGACGTTCATTTTGCCCGCCGAATCGCCAGACACCGACGTGCGGATGCGCATCTTCACGCCCGGAACGGAGCTCCCGATGGCCGGTCATCCGACCGTCGGCAGCACGTTCGCGCTCGCCGAAGCGGGGGTCATCACGCCGCGAACGGAGCGCTTCGTGTTCGGCCTCGGGATCGGGCCGACGCCCGTGGCGCTCGAATGGGACGGCGATCGCCTGCGCTTCGCCTGGATGACGCAGCGTACGCCGTCGTTCGGGACGATCGTGTCCGACATCGAGACGGTCGCGGCGGCGTTGGGTGTCCGGCGCGACGACATCGCCGCCGAACTACCGATTCAGGAAGTCTCGTGCGGCGTCCCGTTCCTGTTCGTCCCGCTGATGTCGCGCGAAGCAGTGGACCGCGCCGTCAGCGAGGCCGGACCGCTGCGCAGAATGGGTGAACGGGTCGGGGTCAATTCACCGGTGTTCCTGTTCACGACAGCGGCCGGGTCGCCGGAGGGGACGGTGTACAGCCGCATGTTCGCCCCGCACTTCGATAGTGGAATCCCCGAGGACCCCGCCACCGGAGGCGCGAGCGGGCCGCTCGGCTGTTATCTCGTGCACTACGGGCTCGTCAGCGGCGACGCGGCGCAGCACATCGTGAGCCTGCAGGGTTTTGCGATGGGTCGTCCCAGCCGGATTCACATCCGCATCTCCGGCGGTCGCGACCGAATCACGAAGGTAGAGGTCGGCGGGGAAGCGGTGCTCGTGGCGAAAGGCACGCTCGTCGTCTGATGATTTCGTTCTCGAGGATTTCCAAGCAGTACGGCAGGCAAATCCTGTTCGTCGACGCGTCGTTTCAGCTCAATCCCGGCGAGAAGGTCGGCCTCGTCGGCCCGAACGGCGCGGGCAAGACCACGCTGCTCCGCATGATCGTCGGCGAGGAGGCTCCCGACGAAGGGGACGTGTCGGTGCCGAAGAAGCTGACGATCGGATATTTCCGCCAGGATGTCGAAGAGATGTCGGGGCGTTCGGTGCTGGACGAGGCGATCGCCGGCAGCGGGCGGGCCGGCGATCTGCACCACGAGCTCGAATCGCTGCAGAACGCGATGAGCGATCCCGCACGGCAGGCCGACATGGACCGCATCCTCGCGCGGTTCGGCGAGGTGCAGGCCGAATACGATCACCTGGGCGGCTACGGTCTCGAGGCGCAGGCGCGGGAAATCCTGTATGGCCTCGGATTCGAGGACGATCGCATCGACGCCGACGTCGGCGCGCTGTCGGGCGGCTGGAAGATGCGCGTCGCCATGGCGCGCGTGCTGCTCGGCCGGCCGGAGGTGCTGCTGATGGACGAGCCGACGAACCATCTCGACATCGAGTCGATCATCTGGCTGGAGCACTTCCTGGCCTCTCTGCCTGGCGCGCTCCTCATGACCTCGCACGATCGCGAGTTCATGAACCGCGTGGTGTCAAAGGTGGCCGACATCGACGGAGGAGAGATCACGGTCTACTCGGGGAACTATGACTTCTACGAGCGCGAGCGTGCGATTCGCGAAGCCAACCGCGAGGCGGCATACGCGCGGCAGCAGGCGATGCTCGCCAAGGAGCAGCGATTCATCGAGCGGTTCGCCGCGCACGCGGCCAAGGCCGCGCAGGTGCAGAGCCGCGTCAAGGCGCTCGAGAAGATCGAGAAGATCGAGCTGCCGAAAAAGCGCCGCGTCGTGAAGTTCGAGTTCCGGGAGCCGCCCCGGTCCGGCGATCAGGTCGCGGTGATCGAGGACGTGTCGAAAGCGTATGGCCGGCGCGTCGTGTACGACCGCCTGAACCTCACGATTCGTCGTGGCGAACGCTGGTGCGTGATGGGGAAGAACGGTGCGGGGAAGACGACGCTGCTGCGCATGGTTGCCGGAGCGCTGAAGCCCGACGCCGGCGACGTGAAGCTCGGCGCCAGCCTGAAGCTCGGTTACTTCGCGCAGCAGGCCCTCGACCTGCTCGACCCGGACCTGACCGTCGAGGAACAGTTGCAGAAGGACTTTCCCAGCGAATCGATCGGCGTGCTGCGGAACCTGGCGGGCGCGTTCCAGTTCTCGGGGGACGAGGTCGACAAGAAGATTCGGGCGCTGTCGGGCGGCGAAAAGACGCGGCTGGTGATGGCGCGCATGCTGCTCGATCCCCCGAACTTTCTCGTGCTCGATGAGCCGACGAATCACCTCGATCTGGCCACGAAGGAGATGCTGATCGAGGCGCTCGGCGGCTTCGGCGGCACCATGCTGTTCGTCTCGCACGATCGCGCGTTCCTGCGCGCGCTCAGCAATCGCGTGCTGGAGCTTGGGGGCGAGAGCGGCGTCGAGCGCGAGCCGCACCTGTATCTCGGGTCGTACGTCGAGTACGTGGCGAGGACCGGCCGCGAAGCGCCCGGCGTGCATGCGTAGTGTGGTGGCGCTGGTCGTGCAGGCCGCGCTCGTGGGGCTGCTGCCGCTGGCCGCTCAGGACAGTGGCTTCGACGCTGAATGGCAGCGGCTGAAGCGCGGCCGCGAGTACGGCCCCGCGAAGACAGGCTCGATCAGCTATCAATTCGCCACCGTCGATGGTGTCGCATTCGAGACCGACATCGACGTTCCGGCCAGCTACGATCCCGCGCGTAAGTGGCCCGTGCGCGTCCAGCTCCATGGCGGCGTGAGCCGGCCCCTCGAGCGCCGGCGTCCGCGGGCGTACCCGCTCGCTCCCTCCAACCCTGAAATCACCGTGTACCCGCGTGGCTGGACGGACGCGCAGTGGTGGCACGCCAATCAGGTGGACAACATCCTCAGGGTCCTCGATCGGCTTAAGCGCGAGTACAACGTCGATGAGTCGCGCGTATACATCACCGGGTTCTCCGACGGGGCGACCGGCGCGTTCTTCTTCGGCATGCGCGTGCCGACGCCGTTCTGCGCCATCATGCCGCTCCACGGGAGCCTCGCGGTGCTCGCGCATCCAGCCACGCGCGCCGACGGCCAGATGTATCCGGCCAACCTGGTCAACCGGCCGCTCTTCGCGACCAACGGCGCCCGCGATCCTCTGTACCCGGCGGCTGCGATCATGCCGATGATGACGCTGCTCGAGCGTGCGGGCGTCGAGATGATGTATCTCCCTCTCCCTGAGGCTGGCCACGACCTCTCGTGGTGGCCTGCCGGTCGCGAGTATTTCGAGAAGTTCCTCGCTCAGCACCCTCGCCGGCCGCACCCGGCCCGGCTCTCATGGGAGACCGAACGCACGGATCGCTACAATCGCGTCGACTGGCTCGTGATCACGGCTCTTGGAAAGACGGCGGCGGATCAGCCGCTGGACGACGTGAATCCGGAAATGTTTCCAAGAGCGCGACCGTCCGGGCGCGTGGACGCCGTTCGCACGGGCAACACGTTCGAGGCGCGCACGCGCGGCGTGCGGCGATTCATGCTGCTGCTGTCACCTGATGCGATCGACTTCGCGCGGCCGGTGAAGGTGGTCGTGAACGGGCGGACTGCCTTCGACGGCAATGTCGCAAAGGACCGCGCCACGCTCCGCCGCTGGGCGGACCGGGACAACGATCGCGATGTCCTCTATGCCGCCGAGCTGAATGTGGAGGTGCAATGATCGTTGTACGTCCCGCCCGGGCGGAAGATGTGCCGGCGCTCGGGCGTCTCGGCGCCTTGTTGATGCGTACGCACTACGAGTTCGATCCGGCGCGCTTCATGGCGCCGGGAGACGATCCCGAGGGTGGCTACGGCTGGTTTCTTGGCACGCAGCTTCGCGATCCCGACGTCGTCGTGCTCGTCGCGGAGGTTGACGCCGCCATCGCAGGGTACGTCTACGCCGGCCTCGAGCCGCAGTCGTGGAAGGAGCTGCGCGAGCCTGCCGGCTTCGTCCACGACGTCGTCGTCGACGCGGCCGCCCGACGAAGCGGGGTGGCAACCATGCTCCTCGAAGCCGCAATCGCGTGGCTCCGCGAGCGCGGTGCGCCGCGCGTGATGCTGGGGACCGCCGAGCAGAACGCCGGCGCTCAACGCCTCTTCGCGAAGCTCGGGTTCCGTCGCACGATGATCGAGATGACGAAGGAACTCTAATCAACCACGAAAGACACGAAACGCACGAAAATCAAAAAGGCGCGAAATCAAGCCGCGAATGAAGGCCCAGTTTCGTGCCTTTCGTGTTTTCGTGGTTATCGCCTATCGAGCGGGATCGGGCGCGACGAGGGCGAGCCACTTGGCGTCAGGACTGACGGCAAGGCGAGACGCTCCTGCCAAGCCCAGTGCCGCCAGATCCGCGATGCGCGTCCATTCGCTGCCCGACCAGCGCATCAGTTCCTTTCCGCTCGACATCAGAATCGCGCCGTCGGGTGTCCAGGTGTAGTCGCCATCAGCTGAATCGACGGCGCGGATGATCGGCGTGAGCGTCCCGGTCTTCAGGTCGAGCTCCTTGATCGTGCGAATCTTCTCTTCGATGTGGAGCACGCTGATCGTGTTGCGCCCTGGGATGCGGTGTATCGAGCGGCCGATGCCTTGCGCGACGATGCGTGCCCGGCCGGCTCGGCTGTCCGCCACCTGCAGCGTGTTGGGCTTGCCGAGGACGAAGAGCGCCAGCAGTCCGTCGGGTCCCCACGCGTGATAGCCGACCGGTTTCACGTCGCGCAGGACGAGCTCAGGATTCTGGCCATCGCGAGTGAAGCGCCAGAGGCGCTGTCGCGCGTCCGGTGCGAGCGAGGCCGGAGCGCCGGCTTCCACGCGGATGACAGAGATTCCCTTACCGTCCGGGGTGACCGTCGGCGAGTACTCGCTCTCGGGTGTCTTCGTCACCGCGGTCGGCTCGCTGCTTCGCGTCGTGAAGTCGTAGAGGTAGATGTCGGTCTGGGTGCCATCGCTCCGCGTGAACAGGATGCCCTTGCTGTCAGGCGTGAACGACGGCTGGTTGTCGTAGCCCGGCCGGTTGGTGATGTTGATCGGCTGCTCGATCCCGGCCGGCGTCAATCGCACCAGGTAAATGTCTGTTGCGGGAGGCGTGGGTGGAGCCTGTTGGGCGCTGAAGCCGGCGGAGGCGCAGGCAAGTGCGAAGACGACGCGAGCGGTTTTCACGCCGCTATCCTACTCCTCGCGCAGCGCCGTCAGCGGCTGAATGCGCGCCGCGCGCAGCGCGGGCAACAGCGCGCCGGCCAGAGCGACCGATGCGAGCAGCGCGATGGCGACCCCGATTGTCTGCGGATCCAGCGCGCTCATCTCGTGCAGCTGCTGCTGGACGAAGCGCGCCGCGAACAGCAGCAGCGGTATCGCGGCGACGATGCCGATCGTGATCACGACGACGGCTTCGCGGAGGAAGAGCATCGTGATCTGTGTGCCCAGCGCGCCGAGCGCCACGCGAATGCCGACTTCCCGCGTGCGCCGCGACACCGTGTAGGCGACGACGCCATACAGGCCAATCACACACAGCACCGTTCCGATGCCGGCGAGCACCGTCGCGAGGACCGCAATCATCCGGTCGTCGGCCACGGATCGGCCCACCTGTCCTTCCATCGTGATCAGATCGAATACCGGCAGGGCAGGGTCGATCTTCTGCATCACGCGCCGCACGTCTGGGAACACTGCCTCCGGCGACCGCGCGGTGCGCACGTAGACGGTCACGAATCGCGGCTCCTCTTCGAGAAGTGGAAAGAACACCTGCGGTTCCGCCTCTTCCTTCACACCGATGTACTTCGACGTGCCCACTACGCCAACGATTTCGACCGGCGTCGGCGTGTTCACGTCGTCGCCAAAGCCGAGCCGTGCGCCGATCGGACTGTGGCCTTTCATGAACTTCTCGACGAACAGCCGGTTCACGATCGCGCTTCGGAACCCGTCGCCCTTCGCCGGTGGCGTGTCACGATGATCGCGACCGGTAAAGTCGCGGCCGACGAGCAGCGGGATCTCCATCGTGGCGAAGTAGCCGGGCGTGATCGTGTTGTTGAACGTATACGCCCGGTGTCTGCCCGCGCCGGGGATGGCCAGCGTCATACTGCTGTTCCAGGAACCGCCGTTGAGAATACGGATGCCGGCGACCCCCACAGCAGACACGCCGGGGACGCGCTTCAGGTTCTCGGTGAGCTGCACGACGAGCTGCTGAGCGCGCTCGCGCGTGTAGCCGTTCAGAGACGGCTGGATGCTGAAGGAGACCAGGTTCGACGTGCGGAAGCCCGGATTCTGCGACAGCAGGTTCTGCAGGTTCCGAAGGAAGAGCACCGATCCGACTACGAGGAGCAGCGCGAGCGCCACCTGCGCAGCCACGAGACCCTTGCGCGCCCTGATCTCCGCGTGACCCGATACGGTTGCGGCGCGATCCTTCAGCGCCGTCCCCGCCGAGGCCCCCGAGGCTTGCAGCGCGGGGACGATGCCAAAGAGCAGCGCCGTCAGACATCCAAGCACCATTGTGAACGCCAGCACTCGCAGGTCCAGCGTCGTCGATATCGACGTCGTGGCGTCGGGCCCCACGAGCAGCCACATGAGCGGCGCGATCGTCCAGGATGCGACGATGAGTCCGGCGGCGGACCCGAGGATCCCGAGCAGCAGGCTCTCGATCATCAGTTGCGCGGCGATGCGTCGGCGGCTCGCGCCGAGGGCGAGCCGGATGGCCACCTCACGCTGTCGTCCCATGCCGCGCGCGAGGAGCAGGCCGGCAACGTTGGCACACGCCACGAGCAGCACGATCCCGCCGATCCCGATGAGGATCCAAAGCGGCGTTTCGACCGACTCCGCAAGCGCGGATTGTCCGTGTGCGGCCGGCTTCAGACGGAGCGTGGCGGCCGCGAAGGCCTTCTTCACTTCGTTGGTCTTGTCGGTGAAGTGCGGGTCGGTGAGCTCCGAGGCGCGGATGCTGCTGAAGCGCGGCCGCAGATCGGCCTCCGCCTCTTCGATCCGCACACCGTTTTTGAGGCGGCCGAAGACCCTTGCAAATCGGCGGCGGCGCGAGTCGAGGTCATTCCATCCCGGCGTCAGCTGCGGTTTCGTCGCCATCGGCGCGAACAGGCGTGTCGCGTTGCCGACATTGATGCCGTCGAACCCTTGGCGTGCGACGCCGACGATCGTAAAGCGGTGGCTGTTGATCGTGAGGGTCTGTCCGATCACCCTGGGATCGGCTGCGAACTGGCTGCGCCAGTATGCGTGACTCAGCACGGCGACCGGCGCCGCGTTCCCGATGCGATCGTCCTCGTCCGTGATTACACGTCCTATCGCGGCTGGCACGCCAAGCGTGGAGAAGTAGCGGCCCGACACCAGCTCGCCGCTGACGCGTTCGGTCCGGCCGCGCGCGTTGACGTGCATCGCCCACGGGAAGCGCGCGAACACGCCTGTAAAGGCATCGTGGTCGCGGAAATCCATGAACATCGGATACGAGATCTCGGTGCCATCGCCCCATGTGTCGCCGACGAACTCGCCGTCGATGACAAACTGCACCAGGCGTTCGGGGCGCTCCACGGGCAGTGGTCGCAGGACGACCTGATCGAGGAGCGTGAAGATGGCGCCGTTGGCGCCGATGCCGACGCCGAGCGACGCGGTGATCAGGATGGTGAACAGCGGCGCTTTGCGCAGCAGCCGGAGACCATGCTGGAGGTCGTTCAGAATGAGGTTCACACGTGTGCTCCCACGTGCTTCAGAGCAAGGCGGCGGCCAGTATTTCGTGCGCGTTCCGCCGATTTTTCGCCCCCTGCGCGTGAGATCCGGCCGCCGCCGTTCCGCGGGCGAAACCGCGGCGTTCGGAAGCGGACACCAGCGGCGATCAGGATCCCGAACGCGTGGCCGGCATTCGCAGGCTGAAGAACTCGACCGGACGTGATGCCGCCGGCGGGTCGAGGTTCGCGAGAGCCACGAGGATGTATCCGAGCTGCGGGTAAATGCGCAGCTCGCCGTTCATGCCGGGCGCGCCGCCGCCGTGGCCGTACCACCGTTCCGCGCCCTCGCCACGGCCTGCCAGGCCGTACCCGTAACCTTCCTTCATCGTCGTGGCTTCGGCCAGCGTCTTCTTCGAGATGAGCGACCCCGCTTCGAGCGCCTGCGCGAAGCGCAGGAGATCGCGAGCCGTCGAGTAACCGCCTCCCGCCGCGGTGCCGCGCCAGGGGAGCGTGTCGACGTTCGAGACCCATTGACCGCCGCGCCGCATGTAGCCGAGCGAGCGATTGGGAACCGCTTCGTTCTCCGGCAGCGAGTCGGTGCCGGTCATGCCGGCGCGTTGAAAGACATTCTTTCGAACCGCGTCGTAATAGGGCATTCCGGTCACGCGCTCGATGATTGCGCCAAGCAGGACGAAACCGTAGTTGGAGTATTTGGAATCGGCGCCGGGCGCATGCGTGGGGGCGCGCGCGCCATAGAGCTTCACGTAGTCGCCGTGCTCGCGCAGCGTCAGCCGGTTCTTCGTGAAGTCGGGTCCGAAGATGTCGCCGGTGCCGCCGGTGTGCGTGAGCAAGTGGCGGATCGTGACCTTCGACGCGATCTCCTGGTTCGGATAGTCGGTGAGATGCTTGCCGATCGGATCGTCGAGCGAGAGCTTGCCGGCTTCGACGAGCTGGAGCGTGGCGACCGATGTGAACATCTTGTTCATCGAGCCGATGCGGAATTTCGTGTCTGCGGTGACCGGCGCATTCGCGCCGCGGTCCGCTTTGCCGGCTGTCTTCTCGATCAGCACTGTGCCGTTGCGCGCGACGAGCACGACCCCCGAGAAGCGGTCGGCCTTCGCGAGCTCGTCGACGTGCGCGCCGAGCGCCGCGAGCGCGTCGGCCTCGCTCATGCGCGGAATCGCGAGGTCCGCCGGGCGCGGGATCGGCCGCGCCTGCGAGACGATGATCTTCGGCGGGTCGTCTCCGGTGACCGTCAGCTCCATGCGCGCGACCGTGTCTCCGCCGCGCTCCTGAATCAGCGCGACGAGGCTCAGCGGCTCCTGTTTCTCGAAGCGGATCAAGGTGAACCCGCCCGTCTGCTCCCGGAACGCCACCGTCCCTTCAGGCGGAGGGAAGGGCGGCCCGCCCTCTTTCCGGGTACTGCCTGTCGAACTCGCGCACCTGCTCGACATCGCCGGAGTTGAACGACGTCAGCCAGGCGGTGAAGACTTTGCCGACCGGTGTGTTCGGGATCTGCGGCTGCGTGAGGACAGATGTGGCGAGCAGAAGAGCGAAGATGGCGTGACGAAGCATGGTGGAGCTCCTGCGGCGTGACGATCAGATCACATGTAGGACAAGCCGGCCGGCGGGACACCGCGATACGGACGCGATCCGCGTCGGCGCAGCATGGCTGAACGCCGGGATCCAGCCAAGGAGCGACTCGTCCACGCGAAGCCAGATCCGTGAATCTTCCACGCGTGTCTGGATGCGTGTGCCGCGAACGAGCGTCTCGGCAATGAACGGCGCGTCGAAGATCGATGCACCGCGTACCCGTATGGCGCCGCCGCGGGCGCCGGCCGCCACGAGGCTCACGAGTCCAACCAGCACATCACGCCGAGTTACGTTCACCTCACACCTCCAGCACGGCGGCAAGCAATGGTTCCTGCGCCCGTAGCTCCTGGGGCACCGCCCGCCACGCTCCTGTGTGGCCGCGGCGCGCAAGGTACCCGGCGCCGAGCAGCGTCGTTCGTCGAGCACGCTCGGAAACATTCGACCCCGGCGTCCAGAAGGCTTCGGGTGTGAGATCCGATGCGCGTGCCAGCGCCAGCCGGATGACGTCCGTTCCGATCGGACCCAGCGGCCGCTTCAGGGCCGCCAGCGAGTAAATTCGTGTCTTCCTTGGCGAGCGGGCCCCGCGTCGGTCAGGAGCGGCGCGAGCGCGGCGATTTGCCAATCCGAGGCTCTCGCGATCGCAGTGGCTATCGCCCGGCGCAGCCAGACACGCTGAGCCGCCATCTCGCGTCGATACTCCTGCAATCGCGCCGTGCCGCCGAACGCTGGCCCCCACAGCACACCCTCGGCCCGCCGCTGGTTCGCGTACCTCAATCCGGGGAGCGCGCGCACCGCGTCAAGGAGCCGATCAGGCTTGTGTTCGAAGAGTTCTTTCAGCGCTTCTGGCGGCGGGTCGTTCACGGAAACGTCCCGAAGCTCGTACCGGTCGGTGCAGGTTTTCGTCGGGCGCTCGTAAGCGGTGCATACGAAGCGCGCCACCACGCGGCCGCGTTCCTCGTCATCGAACAGCACCTCGAACTCTTCCTCCTCTTCATCCGCCCCGGTGTCGGGCCCCTTCTTGTCCATCCCCGTCCACGTCGAGAACTCGTGAACCAGGCGGGCGGAGAGTTCGACGAGCTTCAAGCTCGCATCCAGCTCGCGCCGCGTCGCGGCGCCGAGCACGAAATACTCATCGCGGTATCTGAAGAAGTTGCGCCGCTTCTGGAACAACGCCGAGTCGACCGGATGCAGGTAGAAGTTGTACACGCACGCAAACGAATCGTCGATGGACGGGAGTCCGTTCGCTCCCTCGATCAGCGAGGAGAGAAAGGCAATCTCGTCCGCATGCGCGCCCGCACCGCCGAGTGTGGCCGACAGCCGCTTCAGTGTGGCGGTCCGCTGGAAGCCGACGACATCGACGATGTGAATGGCGGCGTTCTTTGCCTGCTTCGCAGCCTCCCAGGCGCTGCCGAAGGCAAGACCCAGGCCCTCGCCAGGCGGCGAAAAGAGTGCCGGCTCCTTGGGACGGTACTCGAACCCGTATACCTTGTCGCGTCGGAGGGCTCCGCCGATGCGGGCGCTCATCGCGGCGATCGTCCGGCCGGCCGCGACGCGTGCGTCGAGCGGCAGCCGTGCCGCGGGCGTGGTGACGCCATCGGCGCGCGGCAGATCGACACGTTCGACGACGACGTCCAGCGCGCCGGCGCGCGCGGCGCGATCGAGGCGCTCGAGGAAGGCGGTCGGCTGACGCGACGCGTAGTCCGCATACAGCGCCGGATCGGGAATCCAGTCGTCGAACTGATCGTGGCCAACGATGCTGTCCAGCATCCGCCGCGCATCAGGGGCGTTCCTGCCGGGGGTCGGAAGCTTGATGAGAGGCATGTCAGCCGCTCAGCTCCTTCGCGGGGTCATATGAGGCGACCACGTCGATGAACAAGCCGATCAGAAGGCAGGCGACGATGACCGTGGCGGCCGCGGCGAACGGAGGCATCGCCGCAAGCACCTTGAAGGAGTCGACGAGGGCCAGCGCGCCCACGGCGATCGTTGGCGCCAATACGCCGATCGCAATCAGGCGCCGCGCGCTGAACGGACGACGGCGCAGGGCACTTCCGAGGAAGGCGGCAAGCGCGACGAGCGCGGGCACGCGGATCGACTGGTTCGCGAGCTCGCTGGATTGCGGGAGCGTGACGCGATACTCGCGCCACGCCTGTGCGAACGCGCGGTCGGTTGTTTCGCGGCTGCGCGGCACCAGGCCGAAGCCGCCGAAGACGACTGTCTGCATACCGGCCGCTGGGGCGAGATCGCTTGCGGTTCGGAGCAGCCGGATCCACGACTGCTCACGCGTGATCGTGTCCCCGAGCTTGTCGGGCGCGAACATGAACGGGATGCCGACGCTCGTGTGACCCTGCTTCGCGCCTTGTGTCAGCGCTGCTGACAGGGCGTCTCCGAGCCGCTGCGCGTTCCCTTTCGTGCGCCCGTCTACGTCGAGTTCCCCAGGGTCCTTCACGGCGAGCTGTACGAAGGCGCGGATACCCGAGTCGCGCGCGAACATGGACGTCGCGGGCAGCACGAACAGCGCGGCCGTACCGCGCGTGCGGCTCGCCGCGGCGCTCGCCTCGCTGTCAAACCGTGCCGCAGTCTCCACGTCGGCCGTGCCCTCGTACGGTGCGTCGCCGAGCTGTCCTGACAGCGCCCTCCGCATCTGCCTCGTCCACGTCAGACTGTTATTACCCGTGTCGTGCCCTTCGCCGGACGGGAAGACGTCGTAGACCACCATTTCCCAGCGAGGTGACGGCGCCGTCGGCTGCAGCAGGTCCGCCGAGGTGTAATAGAAGGTCGTCGTGGCGCGGCGGTAGAGAAAAACCGGCGTGGAGGGCAGCGTGACCAGGTCTCCGGCGGCAATGTCGGAGGCGCGGACGTACGGCACCTGCGCGATGCTTATCGCGATCACGATGACCGGCACCGCGCAGACCGCCAGCCATCGCCAGTCAGTGCCGGTCACACGCGTATTCTACGGCTGCGGTCGCGCAATGCAACGCGAGGGCGCGGAGTGCCGACCGCCGCGTTGCTCGCGGCGATTCAGGCCGGAACCGGAGAGGGGAATCTGGGATAATGAGCAGGAGTCGGGGCGTAGCGCAGCCTGGTAGCGCACCTGCCTTGGGCGCAGGGGGTCGCTGGTTCGAATCCAGTCGCCCCGACCAAAAATCACTTGCTCCGCTCGCGCTTTTTGTCGGAGCGACGTCCTCAGGCGCGCGGCGCGCTGCTGCGCAGCGCGCCAGCGGGCACGAATCCAGTCGCCCCGACCAATCACAAAGGAGTTAGCGGGCGCAGGGAGACTCGCGGAACCGTCCGCTGTAGTCGATTTTGTAGATGTGTATCTTTCGGGCGATGCCGAGCGAGAAGTACAGATCGACAGTGTTCAAGCGATCACGGTGAATCCCCTCGCGAAACGAGGTCTCCCGATCTCATCGGGACATCGACTGGCATTGTGGTACACCAGGGTGATGTACCGTGAGCGCAGTCGACGAGTGATTTTGGGGACTGCCTGGCGTTGTTGGCGCTTCTTCTCGAGATAAAGGAGTGGATTCGAATCCCACCCCTCTTCACGACACGTAAACCATATGTAGCAATAAGTCTAAAATACTGCGATCGTTTGCCGACCCCGGCGCAGCGCAGCGATCGCGCTAGCGTAGCGGCCACGCCAGCAGGCGAATCGCATACGGGTTGCCTTCTTCTCTGTTGACATCTTCACCAGTCACCGCAACGCTCGCGACGACGCCGACAGCGAGGTTGGCCGACTTGAACTCCGCGATTTGGCCTTGCTGGAGGACTTGCCGCTCGTCGCCCACGGTGACCTGAACCGGCATCGAGCCGCGCTCGGGCGTGCCGGTTTGCGCCGCGGTCATCCGGTACAGGTTCACGCGGACCGAGACGGGCTTGGTGCCGCCCTCGAGGACGGTCACAATGCCGTCGCCGGTCGAGGTCCTGAGCGCGAGGATCTCGCTGCGGTCGCGCGGATCCGCCTCGCGTGCGCGCCACTCGACCTGCACGGTCTCGCCCGGCTTCGCCGTCAACGAGCCCGAACGCACGCGCGCCAGCAACGACAACGTGCGTCCAGCTCCCAGGTCGAGTTCCATCCGGTTGCCTTCGATGGCCTTGATCGTTGCGGGACCGTTGTAGCGCGCCTCGGGAATGCTGGGCGCTGCAAGGATTCTGACGGCGTTTGGCTGCTGCTGTGGCAGCGCCGGAGTGGTGCCGGGCGGCCGTTGAGTTTGCGTGGCCGATGCTGCTCGGCGTCGACTCTCGACCGGCCTCTCCGCAGGCCGGATCTGCAGCAGCTCGCGATCGGGACGGGCCGCCGCCTGCTTCCAGAGTTCCGCCTGTTTTTGATCAGCGGTAGCCGTCGCCATCCGCTCCGCGGCATCCTTCGAGCGAGGCGACTGGTCGCGGCGGCACGCGCCAAGCGCCACGACGCCAACCAACACGAAAATCACTGATCTCATGGCGCCCCTCAGGGAATGGTACCGTTGGATGCCGGGCCGGTGAACACGAGCGCCCGCCAATTGGCGAAGTCGTTCAGCGTGTCGTTCGCGCTGCCGTTGTCGTCGGCGTTCGCATTGATGTTGTCGTCCGCCTGATCTCCATCGTCATTCCAGTCTACCGCCTGACCGCAGACGCCGATGGATTCGCGCAGCGTGTTGTTGTTCTCGACCAGTTGAGCCGCCATGCCCTCGGAGTAATCCGTGCCGTTGCTGAATGCCGCCGGAATCGCGCCATTGGCCTCCGTCGCGCCGGTCACACCGTAGTAGAACGGCGGACAGGTCACGCGCATCCGGCGCGTGGCGTCGCTGAAGCCGGTCCTCAACTGCCAGGTGTACGCCATCGCGCTCCAGTAGTTCGGCTTCAACGTCGAATGCGTGTCGCCGCCGTGCCGCTGACCGAGGTTGTGGCCGAACTCATGCACCAACGTCTCGACCTGCGATTTGATGGTGTGGAAGCTCGCCGCGAAGTCGTCGAAACTGACTATGAAGTCGTCGCCGCCGGTACCGGCGGGGAAGTCGACGTCGCTGATGCCGCTCGAGCCGTTCGCGCGAGCGTTCACCCAGACGCCGTAGTGGTAGACGTTGCCCCTGATGGCCGCGTCGAAATTCGCGGCTTTCACGGTGGCGAAGTTCGCGACGCCGAGCATGGGATTATCGGCGACGTTGAAGTCAACGACCTGCGTGAACGCCAACGTCCCCGAAGTGTCGAGGATCAAGTTGATGCCGTTCTCCGTCGTCGGATTGACGATCGGAGCGGCCGCAAACATCGCGCGTGACTGATCGAACGCGCCTGGTGTGCCGCCGGCGGTTGCGATCGGCGGGTTCGTCAGGCCGTTCATGACATCGACTTCGAGCAGCAGATCACGCCTGAACGGATTGCAGCCGAGGCCCGGGAGGTCGATATCGATCGTTCCATCGCCGTTGGCGTCGAAGCCACCCGTCTCCCACGAGTCCAGCAGGCGATCGCCGTCACTGTCGAGATCCGCTTGCGACGTGGGAAGCTGGTACGAGAAGGCGGCGCTCACCTGGCCGTCAAGGTTGCGCGCTACGAGCGATATCGTCGATCCGGCGGCCTTCGCCGGCATCACGGCGAGCACGCCGAGATAGTGATAGATGGGAAACCCGAGCCGTGTCGGATCGACACCGAGGAGATCGTTGCGCAGCGCTTTGTGCGCGACCGTCGCCACGTCCGAGCCGTCCACCTGAATCACCGACCCGACGTCGAGGTTGGCGCCTTGCACGTACAGCCACGCTTCGACGTTTCCTGCATCGAAGCCGGTGAGTCCGAGCGTCACGTGATCGATGCGCGGAGGCCCAAAGGGAAGCGGAGCGGTGACGTTGAAGTTCAATAGCGCGGAGCGGCCGCGATTGTTCTGAATCGCGACCGGGTGCGCTCCGACCGTAGCGCCCGGCGGAACTGAAAAAAGAAAGGCCCCGAGAAACCCGCCCGGGATGATGCGCTCGCTCGCCAGACCCGCGTCCCATACAATCTGCGCGAACCCAAGGTTCGTGCCTTGGACCATGACGACCGTATGCTCGGGTCCGCTGGATGCATCGAGCACCGTCAGCGTCGGCGGAGCGCATCCGGGAAGAACCAGAACGACGAAGGCAGGCAAGAGCGCGACCAGGCGACGTCGGATCATCGAGCATCCTCCGCGGCAATTAATGGCGACGCCGCTACTATCCAGAACAATTGACGTCGGGTCAACAACAATGCGAGCCGCTTGCACGGATAGCGATACGTGAGCGCCCGACCAGAATGAAGATCCCTGCGAGCAAAGTAAGCAGCGCCATTAGCCCGCCAGGAATTGGCAACGGCGCAAGCCCGGCGAGGCCCGAGACGTTCAAAACAAATCGCGAACAGCAGCGGTCAGCCGCTCGTCGGCATGGCCTCCAGGCGGCGCCAGAAGAAATACGAGAGCCCCCAGAGCACGCCGGTGCCCGCCGCAAAGCCCCACGCCTCCGGGCCGTCTCCCACCGAGAGGTGGGCGATGAGCGCAGAGCCGAGAGTGATGGCGAAGCCGGCGTAGGCCCACTCCTTGAGCCGCGACGGCACCGGCGCAAGCAGCAGCATCACGCCGAGAATTTTGGCCCATGCGAGCTCCACCCGGAAGTAGTCGGGGAAGCCGAGACGGGCGAATGCCTCCGCCACCTGCGGCAGGACAAGTTGCGCGTATGCGGTAAAGCCTATCTGCAGGCAGAAGAGCGCGGTGGCGATCCAGAAGCCGATGACGATTCCTTTGAAGCGGGGGATGCTCAGGTTCACGGAAGAAAGTGCGCCGCTGCCTCCTACTGTCACATTCATGTCGTCCTCCTTGTCACCATGACGGATCGCACCGGAGGAATGTGACCGATGCCCATGGCTGAGTCCTGCGTGGACGATGTTTCACCCTCCAGAGCTCGCCGGACTCGGGGAGACCGGCCTGATGTGAGCGAACATGCTCCGGGCATTCCACGTGGGGAAGGCTCGGACGAGCCATGATGGGCCGCAGAGTTCGATGCGGCGGTCCCGGATGGCTGCGGCCCAACTGAGCTGGCCGGCGTGCCATTTGACGAAGGCTTCGGCTTCCGCGGTGATGTACAGGTCCTCGTCCACGCCCGGGTACGTCTTGCAGATCTCGGTGTCGCCGAACTCGATCAACAGCCAGTACCGCTCAGAAGACCGGCGACCGGTCCCGCCTTCGCGCGGCGCGCTTCGGCGGGCAAGGAAGTCGAACTGAATGACGACGCGTCGATCCGGGAGCCGGTCTCGGCGCAGCGCGTTGCACATCGACCACAGAGCGACGAATGGATCGAGGTTCTCCGGGGCGATCTCGAGCCAGCGTGCCCCCCACTCGCCGAGCGACACGCAGACCTTGAACAGGTCATGCCCGGCGGATGTGAGCTCGTAGTGAGCGCCCGCGCCCGGCAGGTTTGGACGCAGACTCGACGATGCCGAGCCGTTCCAGCTGCTTGAGGCGTTGTGAGAGCAGGGTGCGGGAAAGGCCCGGCGCACCCTCGAGGATCTCGCTGAAACTTCCGCAGCCCACCGACAGGTTGCGGACGATCAGTGGTGTCCAACGCTCGGCAAAGATCTCGGCACCACGGGCGATCGGGCAGGTACTGGCCGTAGGTCCGCATGACGCCATTGTCACCCACTCGCAGTCGTTTTTGAAGTCCAGATTCTTGACTTCACAGCCGCCCGTCGACCGTGGTGCGATGGAGCGCAGAGGCCCGACGACCAAATGGCACCTGAGCGGAGGACGACCATGGAGATCGACAGTTCCAGGGCCAGTGGATCACGGCTGACCACGCCGAATACGACACCGCCCGAGCCGTGTGGAACGGCGCCATCGACCGCTACCCGCGACTCATCGCTCGATGCAGAGGGACGGCGGACGTGGCCGCTGCCGTGCGTTTCGCCCGCGAACACGACCTGGAGATCGCGGTACGGGGCGGAGGCCACAACGTGGCCGGCACCGCTGTGTGCGACGACGGGCTCGTCATCGACCTCTCGGCGATGCGGGCCGTCCGGGTCGACCCTGACAGCGGCACGGCCCAGGTGCAGGGCGGTGCCCTGTGGGGCGACGTCGACCAACAGACACAGGCCCACGGGCTGGCCACGACCGGCGGCATCGTCAGCCACACCGGCGTCGCAGGACTCACCCTTGGCGGTGGTATCGGCTGGCTCATGCGCAAGCACGGTCTCGCGGTCGACAACCTGCTCGCCGCCGATGTCGTGACCGCCGACGGCGAACTGCTGCGGGCATCCGAAGACCAGCACCCCGACCTCTTTTGGGCGCTGCGCGGAGGAGGCGGCAACTTCGGTGTGGTCACCTCGTTCGAGTTCCAGCTGCATCCGGTCGGACCCAACGTCCTGGCCGGCGCCATCCTCTGGGACGCCGGCGACACTGGCGAGGTCCTCCGCTTCTACCGCGACTTCGTGCGCAACGCCCCCGACGAGCTCGGCACGGTCGTGAGATTCGGCACCGCGCCGCCGCTGTCGGTCATCCCCGAGGAGCTGCACTGGCGGCCGGTCGTCCTGGTGGGCGCCTGCCACGTCGGACCGGTTGAGCACGGTGAAGTGGTGCTCCGCCCCTTGCGCGGCTTCGGGAGGCCTCTCCTCGATCTGATCGCACCCACGCCTTACGTGAACCACCAGAGCGCCCTCGACTCCACGGTGCTGCACGGCTGGAACTACTACTGGAAGTCGACGTACCTCCCCGAGCTTCGCGACGACCTGATCGACGTGATCGCCGAACACGCATTCGCATGCACGTCACCACGGTCGTACGCGGCCATGTTCCACCTGAGAGGCGCCGTCAGCCGCGTGCCCGAAGCCGCCACCGCGTTCGGGAACCGACAGGCATCACACGCCATCACCCTCGACGGCGTGTGGCGGTCCGGCGAGGACTACGCCGACCGGGACATCGCATGGACCAGGCGCTTCTTCGCCGCCCTCGACAGCTACCGCGACGGCGTCTACGTCAACTTCCTCGGCGCCGACGAAGCCCCCGATCGGATCCGCGACGCCTACGGCACCGCCGTCTACGACCGGCTGGTGGACGTGAAAACCAAGTACGACCCCGACAACGTCTTCCACCACAACCAGAACATCCGCCCGCGTTCCGTGAACGTCGGCGCTACCAGCGCATCAACTGCGTGACCTGAATGAGATTGCCGCAGGTGTCGTTCAAAATGGCGATCTTGGAGCCGGTCACGTCCGTTGGCGGCATGGTGAACTCGGCGCCGCGCGCTTTCATACGCTCGTAGTCGGCCTGCACGTCGTCGGTGAAGAACATGGCCGCGGGCTGGCTTTGCTGGAACGTCGCCTGCTGGTAGGCTTTGGCCGCCGGCTTGTCGTTGAGCGCCAGCTGCAGCTCCGTGCCGTCCGGGTCCTCCGGTGAGGCGACCGTGAGCCAGCGATACGGCCCCTGGCTGAAGTCGGCCTTCTTCACGAAGCCCAGCACCTCGGTATAGAAGCGCAGGGCCTTCTCCTGGTCATCGACGTGCACGCCGGTCAGTTTGATCTTCATCGGTTCCCTCCTTGTGTCACATTGCTTACCGTTCGTCCGTCAGTGCTATGACGGAACGCGACGAGAATGTGTGACCGATGAGCGAACGCGATTACCTGGCCGAGCGATTCGAAGAGCACCGAACCCACCTGCGCGCCGTGGCGTACCGGATGCTCGGCTCGTTGAGCGAGGTAGACGACGCCGTTCAGGAAGCGTGGTTGCGACTGAGCCGCGCCGATGCCGCCGGCATCGACAACCTTGGCGGGTGGCTGACCACTGTCGTCGCGCGCGTGTGCCTCGACATGCTGCGGTCGCGCCAATCGCGGCGCGAGGAGCCGCTCACCCCGGACGCGCCGGAGCCGGTCGCGACCGGCACGAGCCCCGAGCAGGAAGCGCTCCTGGCGGATTCTGTGGGACTCGCGCTACTCGTCGTGCTCGACCGGCTGACGCCGGCGGAACGCCTCGCTTTCGTGCTGCACGACATGTTCGCCGTGCCGTTCGAGGAGATCGCGCCGATCGTCGGCCGTTCCGCAGAGGCGACGCGGCAGCTCGCCAGCCGCGCGCGGCGCCGCGTGCGCGGCGGCGGGGCGCCAGACCCCGCTCTCGTTCAGCAGCGCGAGGTCGTCGAGGCCTTTATTGCCGCATTACGCGCCGGCGACTTCGAAGGCCTTCTCGCTGTACTCGATCCGGATCTCGTGGTTCGAGCGGACATGCCCGGCGCGCCGGCCGAGATCCGCGGCGCGGCAGTCTGGGCGAAGGGGGCCGTTGCCTATGGGCACATGGCGCGGCTCACGCGCCCGGCGCTCGTGGATGGAGCCATCGGCGTCGTGGTGGCGCCGCAGGGACGATTGGTGAGAGCGCTCCGCTTCACGATCGCGAACGGCACGATCACCGAGATCGAGGTCATCGGCGATCCGGCGCGGCTCGGCGAGCTCGACGTGTCGATCGTCGACTGATATGGCGATCGACGTGCTCCGTCATCTCACCTCGCTGGCGGGCCGAGGTTCGGGCTGCTGCCGGAATGCATCCTTCAGGAACGGCCTGATCAACGGCTGCGCGAGCCAGAACCAATGCCCCATCTTGCATCAGTCGGCGCTGGCGATAGGCTTGCACCAGCCGCTACTGATCCGCATGTATCTGGACCGATTGGAGAATCGCAATGAAGCCAACAGATCGCGGCTCCGCCGCTGTTTCCGATGAGGCTGGAGGAGACCACGAGCGGTCGATTCATGGATTACACGGTGTCCGCTACCAAAGCACCGATGTGCAGCGCGCCGTCGTGTTTTACACGGAGCACCTCGGCTTCAAGCTGGAGCACCAGCAGCTTCCGGCGTTCGCCACCGTTTCCCTGGGTGATCTCAAGCTGCTGCTGAGTGGTCCCGGAGCGTCAGGCTCGCGGCCGATGCCCGATGGGCGGCGGCAGGAGGCGGGCGGATGGAATCGCATTGTTCTGCATGTGACCGACGTCGCGCGTGAGATTGAGAGGCTCAAGAAAGCCGGGTTGAAGTTCCGTAATGAGATGGAAACCGGCCCAGGGGGTCGACAGATTCAGCTCGAGGATCCTGACGGCAATCCAATCGAGCTCTTCGAGCCAGCTCGCTAGTCTTAGGCTCTCGAACCTTTACTCTTTGGTACCGAGTGGGTGGTGTTGTAAGCGACCGCCTCGCGCAGCAACGCCTTGAGCGCGGTCTTGTCGATCTTGTCTCCCTCGCGAAAGTCGATCGCCCGCCACTTGTTCCCGTCCAGGCCGGCGTTGAAGAGCTTCTTGGGGTCAGGGAGCTGGGCTCCGTGGTAGAACGTGAGCTTCACCTTGTCCTTGTGGGCGTTGGCGAGGGCGTACATCCCCTCGTGCGACCAGACGGGGCTCCCCATCCACTTCCATTCTTCGATCACCTCGGGGTCGACCTCTTGGATGATCTTGCGGATTTCGGCCAACCTCTCGCCTCTCCAGTCGCCCAAGTCCGCGATGGCCTTGTCGATCCGCTTGGATGCGCTCGTATGGGTTGATGCCTTGGCGACGGCCTTCTTCGTGACCTTCGCCGACTTCTTGGACGTCTTGCCGACCATCGTGTTCACTCCAGGATGTCATGAACTTCTTTGAGTGGTTCGGAAAATTCGAACTTCCGGGTTCGTCATGTGAGTTTCGCTAGGGGACCCAGCCGGGCAGGGCGGCAGCCTGCCGGATCCACGTCGCCACCTGCGCCTCGTCGAGCTGGTCGTCCTCGTGGATGTGGAAGTAGCGCGTGTACTTGTCCTTGGACTCGACCGGGGGGACAGGGCGCAGCGACGCGCCCCGAAAGAAAGCCACCTTGATGTACTTCGTGAAGCAATGGATGCCGAGGAACCAGCCCTGGCCCTCGATTCCGTAGAAGGGCGAGTTCCATTTGACCGCCTTGCGCACGCCGGGGACGGTGCGCACGATGAGCGCGTCGAGGCGTCGCCCGGCGTCGCTTTTCCAGCCCGGCATGGCCGCGATGTAGGCCTGCACGGGGGCGTCGCCGTCGGCCTTCGCGATCTGAGGGTTGCCGCCTGCGAGGAGCGTCGGCTTGTTCTTCGCGGTCTTCTTCTTCGCCGCGGCCTTCTTCGTCGTCTTGCCAGCCATTGTGTTCACTCCAGTTGTGCGTCACCCGCGGCGCCACCTGGTGGCATACGGCAGCACGAACAAGTACAGACCGGTGAACAGGAGCAAGGCGAGCGGGAGCAGCGGCGAGTAGGTCACCCAGGGCGGAGGCATCCCACTCCCCCGTGCTAGAGCGACGAAGTTGGCGATGACGGTCACCGTAAAGGCAATGGACAGCCAGCGGTGCGTCTGCCGAATCCATGTGTTCCAGTTCAATGGGACCTCCTCTGAAGACATCTCGCCGCACCTCGATCGTCTTCCACGCTCAGCGTTCGATCGCCGAGAGATCGAGCCTGCTGAGTCGATCCGGGTCCGCGAGGATGTTCATCTCGGCGATTCTTCCGCTGGCGATCGTGAAGCCGATCACGGCGAAAAGTCCACCATCGGGACGTCGCGCCAGGACGCCGACATTGCCATTCACCAGGACGATTTGATTGGACACCAACTTCGAGAACCCCGCCGCTTGTCCGGCGACGGCCTTGGCGCCGCGCACGACCCGTGACGCGCTGGCCAGCGCACCGCCATCGGCTCGCAGCACGATATCGGGATCGAGCAGGGCCACCAGATGCTCGAAGTTGCCGTCGCGGACGGCAGCCAGGAAGGCATCGACGACGCGTCGCTGCTGTCGCAAATCGCGGTCCGAGCTCGGGGCCTTGCTCTGGACGCGACGACGCGCCCGGCTGGCGAGCTGGCGCGCCGCAACCGGGGAGCGGTCGACGATTGGCGCGATCTCGTCGAACGTCATGCCGAAGACGTCGTGGAGCACGAAGGCGAGCCGCTCGGCCGGCTCCAGCGTGTCCAGCACGATGAGGAGCGCGAGGCCCACCGAATCGGCGAGCATCGCGTCGGACTCGGGGTCCCACTCACCGCGCGTGATGATCGGATCGGGCACATGCACGTCGAGCGGATCCTCGCGTCGCGACGTCCGCGCTCGCAGCATATCGAGGCACACGCGCGCAACGACCGTCGTCAGCCAGCTTCGGAGATTCTCGACGGCGCCCACATCGGTCCGGCCCAACCGAATCCAGGTTTCCTGGACGGCATCCTCCGCTTCGCCCGCCGACCCGAGCATGCGATACGCCACCGTGCGCAAATGCGCCCGGTGTTCTTCGAATTGATCAGCGAGCCACTCACCTGTTGGCATCAGTTACCGCGTCCTCTCTGTGTCTCTGTAGTAATGACGGATCGGACGTCCGAAGTGTGACAGAACAGCTGACTGCGATGCGGAACTCGATCGGTATCGCGGCCACAGGTCGATCGCATCCGGGGCAGCTGTGGGCACGGGCGTATGCTGGTTGCATGGGCGAGCATGAACGCGGCGTACGAAACCTCATCACTGCCGAAGGTTTGCATCTCATCAAGCGCAAGTTCCAGAGGCGATACCTTGCCGAGCAGTGCAGGGAGCTGACGACCTGCATAGGTGACGCACTCGCCGCGACGATCAAAGCGGCTCCCATCCGAATTGGCAAGCCCTACATCCACGATCGGGAAGCGTCGCCGGAGACGCCGCGTTTCGGAAGCCACATGGGAGGAGGCGCTCTTCCGGCAATGGAAGATTCCGCCTGTCGACGGCTCCGTGCCGTGGAAGCGGCTTCTGACCTACCAAGTGCTGCTGCAGGACTCCAAGACTGATAAGGATTGGGGCGAGATCGATCTGTTGGGTGCCTCCCATCGGAACCTCCCGGTTGTCGTGGAACTGAACGCACCGACGTCAAGTGAGAGTCCCGCGCAGATGCTGGTGCAGGCGACAGCGTATGCGGTCGCGGTGCGGAAGGCGTGGCCCTCATGCCTGCGAGCCGAGTGGGCCGAGCGCCTCGGCGTCTCGCTGCATTCCATTCCGGAGGAACTGGATCAATGCGAACTCGTCTGCGCCGCTCCCTCCGAATATTGGGAGGACTGGGTGGGCGATGCGCCGCCCGCACGCGCCGTGTCCCCTGACGCATGGGCGGCGATCGCTGAATTACGCAAGTCGCTGGCGAAGAGCGGATATCCGTCGTCGTTTGTTCGATTGAATCACGAGGGGCCTGGGCCGACGAACATCAGTGTGGTGGAGCAGCAGCTACCTCAAGGATAGAGGCTCCGAGGTCTGAGATGCTGTGCTCGCAATCCCGTGGTCAGAGGCGTAGCATGATCCCTTTCGTTGCTCCTGTTGGCGCCAGAGGCACGTTCCCGTCTCGAGGGTCCAAAGTGAAAAATCTCAGTGCGATTCCTTCGGAAGGGATCGTTTCCATTCCGACCGCAGCAGTTCAACCTTCTCCATCCGCTGGTCGCAGTCTGGCGACACGAGATCCCGGTGTCATCCGCGCTTGGGCCGTGCGTCATGCCGCTGAGCCGGCCACCGGGGAAGCCACCGCATCCGGCCCTGCCACGATAGATGTGAAAGACGGAGGGGTGGGGATTCGATTCAACTTTCCAGGCGTCGGGCGCTTCCGGCCCATTTCGTGGGATGAGTGGTTCGATCAGTTCGAACGAGACCAGCTGGTCTTCGTTTTCGAAGAAGAAGTTGCCGATCGTGCGTACTCCCTCTGGCAGGCTCGTGGCGGTGAGCATGGTCGGGACCGTCAAGACTGGTTCGAAGCGGAACGGCAGCTTCGAGATGCGTCTACCGAACGTTCAAGTGCACGATACTGGTTCGTCCACCGAGAGAGCGACAACCAGGAAGCATCGTCACGTCTCGCTTCGCTCGACGCGAACGGGCACGAATCCAGTCGCCCCGACCAATAAAATCAGCTTGCTCGCGCGCCCGGCGTCGTCAGCGCCCGACGAGAATGAAGATCCCTGCGAGCAAGGCAAGAACCGCCATCAGCCCGCCAGGAATTGGCAACGACACCAAGCCGGCAAGGCCCGAGACGATCAAATAAACAGCCAATAGCAGCATTCCCACGCTTCGTGTGACGGCAACAGCCACGACTCACCTCCGCGAGTCGGATTATACGGAACGCAGCGATCGGCTACCATGCCGCACAATGCGCCGACTTCTGCTCCTTGCGGCGGCGTGGATTGCGAGTGCGATCGTTGCCGCGCAGGAAAGCGATGCGCCGCTGTTCAACGGCCGCGACCTGAAAGGCTGGGTGAACATCAACTGCGCTCCGCAGACGTTCACCGTGCGCGACGGCATGATTCACACCACGGGAAAACCGATCTGCGAGATACGCACGGAGCGCATGTACGAAAACTTTGTCCTGGAAGTCGAGTGGCAGCATGTGAAGCCGGAAGGGAACGCGGGTGTGTTCGTCTGGGCCGACGCGCTCCCGGCGCGCGGCCAACCCTTTCTCCGGGCCGTCGAGGTGCAGGTGCTGGACGGCCGCAACTCGGAGACCTACACGAGCCACGGCGACGTCTTCGCGATCCACGGCGCGATTCTGACGCCCGATCGCGCGCACCCGCGCGGCTGGATGCGCAGCCTGCCGAGCGAACGGCGGGCGCGGCCGGCAGGAGAGTGGAATCACTACCGCATCACGTGCGCGAACGGCACGATCAAGCTTGCGGTCAATGGCAAAGAGGTGTCGGGCGGCTACGACGTCAGTCCGCGCAAGGGCTACATCGCGCTGGAAGCGGAGGGATCGCCCGCGCTCTTTCGAAACATCCGAATCCGAGAACTGCCGGCGGGCGGTTCGCTGACCGCCGACCAGATCGCGCAAGCGGACCAGGGATTCGTGTCCCTTTACACCGGCCTCGACCTCACCGGCTGGCAGGCGTCGCCAGCCAGCGCATGGGTGAGTGACGACTGGATCATCAAGCACGCAATCGGCGGTGGCGGCGGTGGCGGCGAGAAGTCCTCGCTCCTCGTGAGCCAGCGCGAGTACGCCGACTTCGAGCTGATGGTCGACTGGCGGGTGCCGCAAACATCGCTTGTGGGGCGCACGTCCGTGAATCTTCCACCATCGGCTCCGAATCGCGTGCGAGCGATGGTCCGGCCCACCGCTGACGCGGATACGCCCGCCGGCGAGTGGCATCGCACGGTCATGAGGGTTGCCGGCGATCGCGTGACTACGACGCTGGATGGCCGAACGGTGATCGACGACGAGAAGCAATCAGGGCTCCCGCCTCGCGGAAGCATCGCGCTCGGCGCCGATGGAGCCGCTGAGTTTGCAAACGTATTCATCCGCGAGCTGGAACGGCCGCGATGATACGTGAATGAGCGATCCGCCTTTACGGCGGACGAAACAGTCATACCAAAACAGTCGCCTGGCCTGCTCTCACTCGCGTGAAAACCGCCTGAATCCAGCGGGCGGGCGTTCGTCCCTGCGGGCATGTCGTTTGCCACCGAGCGGCGTCGCATCCTCACTCGTGGCTGCAGGAAGGACACGACATGCCAGGTTCGCGTTCCTCGACCTCAGGACTTGCCCGCGTCGCCGCAATCTCGCTGCTCATGCTGTCCGCGCTCGCAACGGAAGTTCCGCGCGGCGCCGCCCCAAGCTATACCGTCACCGACCTCGGCACGTTCGGCACCATTCAGAGCGCGGAGGCGCTCGAGGTCAACGATGCGGGCCAGGTGGTCGGCCGTGCGTCGAACCGCGCGTTCCTCTGGCAGAACGGCTCGAAGATCGATCTCGGCACGCTTGGCGGGCCAGCCGCCATCGCGACGGCCCTCAACGAAGCGAGTCAGGTTGTCGGCTATTCGAGGCTCTCGTTGTCGAGCAACTTTTCGCATGCGGTCCGCTGGGCGAACGGTGCAATCACGGATCTCACGCCCGACATCCCGTCGAACGAGACCTCCTGGGCAACCGGGATCAACGAGTCAGGGCAGATTGTCGGCAACATCGGCTACTTACAGGCGTTTCTCTGGCAGAACGGCGCCCGCACGCCGCTCGGCCACCTTGGCGGCGGAGGGAGCTTCGCAAGCGATATCAACGACAGCGGCCTCGTGGTCGGCTCCTCCACGGGGCACCCCTTTGTGTGGCAGCAGAACGGCGGGATGACCGACCTCGGTTTGCTGGAGGGCGACGAAGACGGCGGGGCCGCGGCGATCAACAGCTCCGGCCAGATCGTCGGCTCATCCGGCCGCACCGATCCCGAGACGTACGAATCGTTTTATCGTGCGTTCCTCTACTCGAACGGCGCGATGACCGCGATTCCGGTTCCGAGCACTGAGGTCTATGCCGGCGACATCAACGACTCCGGCACCGTCGTGGGCTCCATGCGCGCGGGAGGCGGCTTCTCCAACTTCCATGGCTGGATCTACGTCGACGGCGAGGTGAAGAACCTCAATCACCTGATTCCGCAAGGCAGCGGGCTGCACATCGCGTATGCCAACGCCATCAACAACGCGGGCCAGATCGCCGCGACGGCATTCGACGCGCAGGGCCACTATCATGCAGTGCTGCTGACACCCGGCGCCGCACCGCCGCCGCCTCCCGGGGTCACGATCTTCGACGTCTCGCTCACCGAAGGGAGCGGCACGCAAACCGCGTTCTTCTACGTGAGGCTGTCGTTCGCGTCGGCGAGCGATATGACCGTGGCCTACAACACCGCGAACGGCACCGCCACCGCGGGGTCCGATTACGACGCGGCGTCGGGCACGCTGACCATTCCCGCTGGCCACTTGATCCGCACGATTGCGGTCACGGTGAGAGGCGATCGCAAGCGGGAACCAGACGAAGTGTTCTATATGAACCTGAAGAATCCATCAGGTGCGACCATCGTCGACGGACAGGCCGTCGGCACGCTTCGCAACGACGATCGGTAGGGCGCGAGAAAAACGGGAGGGCGAGAGTCCTCCCGTTGTACTATCTGCGTCCCAATGAATATTGCGCGCGTCGTCACTTGGGCGATCGGGATCGTAGCGGTCCTCGCGGCCATCTGGAATGCCGTTCCAGCCGCGCAGACGCCGGCGCACCTCACGCTCGAAATTCAGGACTACGTGGCGATGCCGATCACCGGCAAGCTCGATGGGAAAACGCCCAACGAGACCGCACTCGCGAGGGTCAACGCGATTCGCGAGGAAACGGGCGGTGCGGGCCGCTTCTTCATGCCGGTCGTCTCGGGTCCCCTCTACGTCTTCGACAAGAAGAGCAAGACCTTCACGACCTATCTTGACTTCAACGGCCACGGCGAGAACCGTGGCCTCTTCAAGAAGTTCTTCACCCAGGCAGGTTTCGGGAACGGGCTGAACGGGTTCAATCTGGATCCGGACTACGCGCGGAACGGAAAGTTCTATACGACGCACATGGAAGATCCCACCATCGAAGCGTCGGAGGTTCCGCAGAACACGATGTTCCCGCGTCTCGCGCTCGCCGGCTACTCGAGCACGCCGGCGATTCAGACGCCTGGCCCGATGATGCATCAGGGCGTATTGATCGAGTGGACGGACACGGTCCCCTCGAACAACACATTCGAAGGCACGGCGCGTGAGCTGTTCCGCGTCTGGCTCAACACGCGCAGTCATCAGCTCGGCGAGATGATCTTCAATCCGACGGCCCGGCGGGGCGACAGCGACTGGCGCGTGATGTATCTCGAGGTGGGAGACGGCGGCTCGGGCGAGTCGAAGGACCCGCGGATGCGCCTCAACCCACAGCGCCTGGACACGATGGTCGGCAAGATCGTACGCATCATCCCGGATCTCAACGAGCACAAGAGCACGAGCACCGTGAGCGAGAACGGCCGCTATCGCATCCCGAACGACAACCCGTTCGTCGCGACGCCGGGAGCCCGGAAGGAGATCTGGGCCTACGGCCTGCGCAATCCGCACCGACTGACGTGGGCGATCGACCCGTCGAACGCGCGGAACAACCGCCTCATCGCGAACATCTGCGGCCTGCAGACCTGGGAGACGGTCGCCATCATCCACAAAGGCGCCAACTACGGATTCCCGCTCCGCGAGGGAAACGAGATGGTGGTGCAGGCGGACAACACCACAACCGCACTGCCGGCTGACGACAGGATCCCGGTCATGGTCAACGACACGGTGACCGCGGGAACGGTCGTGCCGAACTATCCGGTGATCCAGTGGGGCCACAACGAGCGCGGAGGCGATTGTGCCGGGAGCGGCTATCTCTACAACGGCAAAACAATTCCCGCCCTTCGCGGAAAGTACGTCTTCAACGATCTCACCACCGCCCGCTTCTGGTACGCCGACTACAAGGACATGCTCGCCGCTGACGACGGCGATCCCAAGACGCTGGCGAAGATGCACGAATTGAAGCTGGTGTGGGACGACCCACACGACGCGCCCGATGCCTCGAAGAAGGCGTACGACACGATGTTTCCGATCGTTCGCACGGCCTACCTCCACCGCGGCGGCAGGGCGGAGAGCATGAACGGCAAATCCAGAGTGTCAGGCCCGCATCGTGCGGACGTGCGACTCGCGGTCGACGCAGCCGGCGAACTGTATATCTACAGCAAGAGCGACGGCATGGTCCGCCGCGTCGTCGCTGCCACTCTGAACCCAGGTACGCACTAATAGCGTCACTGTGCTCTGAGCGCCAGCGTCGGTTCGATCCGCGCGGCGCGGCGCGCAGGCAGCCAGGCGGCCATCAACACCACTCCAATCAGGAGCGCCGCGGTCGCGGCGGCCAGGGCAGGGTCGATCGAGACGTCCTGCGCCAGGCCCGAGATCAGGGGCCGCGCGGCGAAGGCGAGACCCAGACCAACCATCGCTCCGGCGATGCCGAGCCCGGCGGCCTGGCGAAGGATCATCAGCTGCACGTCGCGTTGGCTGGCGCCGATCGCCATGCGCAAGCCGATCTCCGGCGCTCGTTGGCTGACCGCGTACGACACGAGCCCGTAGAGGCCGACGACGGCGAGCAGCACCGCCGTGAACGCGAACGTGCCGAACAAACCGAGATTGAAGCGCCGCGGCCCGAGCGAGGCGTCGACGAACTGGCGCAGCGGACCGGTGCCCGACACCGCGGCATCCGGATCGACCGCGCGCAGGTGCGCGAGGAACGTGGCGCGGAACGCCGCCGGATCCGATTCGGTCCTGATCATCCAGAATTGATTGTTTCTGAGGAACGGCACACCGTCCGGATGAACCTGCCGCAGCGGGACGTAGATGTCGAGCGCCGGAGGGAGATCGAGCGCGGTATGACGAACGTTCTCGACCACGCCGACGATCTCGACCGGCCGCGGGCCCGTGTTGTTGTCGTCGATCAGGAGCCGTTGCCCACGCACGCCTCGCGGCAGGAATCGATCGGCAAGCGCCGCGCTCACAAGCGCCACATGCGGCGTGCTCGATCGGTCGGTCTCCGCGAACAGTCGTCCCTGCAGTAGTCGCGTGCCCACCGTCGAGAAGTAGCCGGGAGAGATCGCGCGGATATTGGCGCTCACGCGGTCGCGCTCGGTAGCCGATCGGCCGGCAACTGTAAACGGCACGGTGGCGAGCAGTCCGCTCAAGGGCGCGACCGAGATGACTGCCACGCGCTCCACACCCGGCGAGGCGACCAGCCGCTCCGACACCCGATCGTAGAAACGCGAGATCTCGTCTGGCGATCGATACGTCGCCGGAATCGACACCCGCGCCTGGAAGATGCCGTCCGGATCGAACCCCGGATGCAGGCCGCGGAGCTCGCGCAGATTCTGAACCAGGACGATCGTCGCGAGCAGCAGGACGAGGGCCGCCGAGATCTCGGCGACGACCATGACGTTCCGGACCCGATGGTTCCAGCGATCGCCGATCGCGCCGCGGCCCGCCGGCCGCAGTGCGTCGCCCGGTCGCGTGCGCGCGATCGCGCCGAGCGCAACGGTCAGGAGCACCGTCACGAGTGCGGTGACCGCAATCACGAACAACGCAACTGTGCCGTCAAGGCTCACCTCCGCAAGCCGCGGAATCGAAGCCGGTGCGAACAGCATCGCGACGCGGATGGCCTGGATCGCCACGATCCACCCGAGGAGACTGCCGACCGCCGCCAGCAGCGCCGCTTCAGACATGAGCTGTCGTGCGAGATCCACTCGCGAGGCACCGATCGCGACGCGCATCGCCAGCTCGGCGCGGCGGCCGTTGGCCCTCACAAGCGCAAGCGACACGAGATTCGCGAGCGCCGTCGCCAGCACCACGATCACGGCGGCGAACAGGATGAGCATCGACTGACGGAAGTCGCCGACCAGCGCCTCGTGCAGCGCGACGACGCGGACGGCATCCTTGCGCGCGTACTCGACGGGGAACTGCTGCCGAAGCGACCGGCAGATCGCGGTGAGCTCGGCCTGTGCCCGATTGGCATTCACACCTGAATCGAGGCGCCCGAACATTCTCAAAAAGTTCACGGAGTTCCGCACGTGGCGAAGGGGATCGCGGTCGGGTGCGAGCGGCGTCACAACATCGATGTCTCGAAGCGGCAAAGGAAACTGCGCCGGCAGCACGCCGACGATCACGAACGGCTCACCGTTGATCCGCACGGCTCTGCCCACTGCGTCGGCCGCTCCGCCATACTGCCGTTGCCAGAGCCGATAGCTCACGACCACCACCGCCGGCGCATCGGCGCGATCGTCGCTTTCATTCAGCAAGCGCCCGGCCGCGGGCGATACGCCCAGCACGTCGAACGCGCTGGCCGACATCCGCGCGCCCTGGAGCCGCTCCGTCACGCCCTCGCCGGCCAGGCTCGCACTCCAATTCGCGTAAGCCGCGAGGCCCGACAGCGTGCGCGTCTGGCTGCGATAGTCCATGAACTCCGGCAGCGAGAACGGCGCATTCGGACCGTCCGTCCGCACCGACGCGATCCACACCAGCCGTTCGGGCGACGCGAAGGGCAACGCGCGGACGAGCACGGCGTTCACGACCGAGAACACGGCCGTCGTCGCCCCGATCGCAAGGGCGAGGGTACACACGACTGTCAATGCGAAGCCGGGCTGCCGGACGTGTTGACGAAGGGCGATGCGGAGATCGTTCAACACCTGCGCTCTCCCCGCTGCTGAACGGCTTGAATATAGCGAGCGATCTGAGCGAGATGGGACAGGTCGTGACCGGCCAGCATTCGGAACATCAGGGCCAGGGACTCCGGGCCGCGCTCGTTGTGCTGGCCGCTACGGTTCGAATCCGTCGCTGACGTCCGTTTCCACAGCGCCAGATTGAACTGGCGCAGCGTTCGAAACATTTCCACGAGCTCCGACGGCTCGCGCTCATTGTGCCCTTGACCAGAGACCCACGCATTCTGGTTCGTGCCCAGAATGGCCGGACTGTCCTCGCACAGAATCAGCCTCAGGCGATATCCGTACACCCATTCGCCGTCAACGAGATGACCGATGACCTCGTTCGGCGTCCATTTGCCCTCGAATGGCCGGGTGCGCAGCACCGTCGCCGAATGCTGGCGGACGGTATCGGCCAACGTGGACGCCGTCTGCGCCAATACCTCCAGAGGGTCTTGGTCACCGAGCAACTTGAACAGATTCTCGCGATAGGCCTGCGGATCGGTCATCGGTATCAAGTACCGCGTGCTGGTCCAGGCGCCAAGGCCCGGACCGACGATTTCGGCTGGACCAGTGCCTGCCGCCGGATCCGCTCACCGAATGCGCCAACCGTTGACTGGGCCCGCATGGAAGAACGCTGCCGGCGTCATCACGCCGTCGCGCTTGAACACCTGACCGTCCTTCATCACGAACTGCACGTTCTTGAGCGCCTCGAGATCGTCGAGCGGATTGCGAGGCATCGCGATCAGGTCGGCAAAGAACCCGGGCTTGATCGGGCCGCGTGTGCCCTCCGTCTCGCTCACCTTGTAGCCGTTGATCGTCATCGCCCGGAGCGTGTCGACGATGGGGATGCCGGCGTCCTTCCACGGCTTGATGAACTCGAGGCACAGCTCGCCGCGTGTCTTGCCTTCCACCCAGTAGTCGGCGTCGGTCGAAAAAGTCAGGGGCACTTTGTTCTCATGCGCGTTTTTCAACCCAGCGACCGTGCGCGTGTACGCCTCCGGCGACACCGGATGCCCGGCCAGCCCGGGCGGCGTTTCCGTGCCCGCGCGCCAGATGCCCTTCTTCGCCATCAGCTTGTGCATCTCGTCGGTGAGCGCGCCCGAGTGGGCGATCGACCAGATGCCCGCCTCGATCGCATTGCGCGCGCCATTCAGAGTCTGCACGTGCCCTTCGACCTTCAAGCCCGCCTTGGCCGCCTCGCGCATCACGAGCCGGATCTCGTCGGCGGTGTAGCCGTACGGCTTGCAGTCCACGCAGATCTTGATCACCTTCGCGCCAAAGAGAATGTTCTGGCGAACCGCCTTCACGATTTCGTCCGGCGTGTCGGCATCGAGGTATCGGGATAGACGATGCTGTGCTCCTTCGCCATTTCAGGCGTCGGGAAGAACTGGCCGCCCATGCCGCCGATGATGATGCCGGAGTTGATGATCGTGGGGCCTGGAATCCACCCCTGCTCGATGGCCTGGCGCAGCGCCGTGTCGGCGTAGTTGCCGTTGTTGCCCATGTCGCGGACGATCGTGAATCCAGACGCGAGCATCTGGATTCCGTTCGACGCGGCCTGAATCGCGCGCAGCGCGGTCGACTCCTGCACGTAGGTGAAGTAGTAGACGTTGGTCTCGGGGACGGGCTTGTAGGTGAGCGCGAGGTGATTGTGCGCCTCCACGAGGCCGGGCATCACCGTCATGCCGGAGAGGTCGATCACCTGCGCCATCGCGGGAATGGCCACTGACGGTCCGACATCCCGGATGCGCGCCCCTTCGACGACGATGATCTGATTCGGGAGCATGCGTCCGGCCTCGGGATCGAACAGCCGTCCGGCGCGGATCGCGGTGATCGCGGCAGGCGCAGGCGACTGCGCGCCCATGTCCGTGCCGACGCTGGAAATCAAGAATAGGATCTGGAGCCACGCGTAACGATGCCGACCTCGCATTCAAACACCTCCGGGCGCAGGCATTCTATTCCTGCATGGATCGAAGACCACCGCGATGAGCGCTGGCGCCGCGAAGGCGTGCGTCAGGTCGAGACCGCCATCGAGGCGGAACATTTCATCGAGCAGGTCGGCTTCGCCGCCTCACTGACCGACTCCCGGCGGCCGGGTCCGTCGCTCTTCGTGGCGGTCTGCGGGCGGCGCGACGCCGTGCTGCCACGCAACGTACAGAAAGACCCGGAGGCCTCGCTGACCTGGGTGCTCAAGGACGAGGTCCTGCGGCGGGGAAGGGTGTACTACGCGAAACTGGCTCGCGGCAAATCGATGTTCATCGCGCCGCGCATGATCCCTTACTTTCACGCCGTCTGGGGAATGCGGCGCATGGATGAGCAACGGCGATTGAGCAAGAACGCACGGGCGATCCTCCGGGTGCTGCGCAGGGAATGGGAGATGAGCACGGGGGACCTGCGCGACGAATCCGGCCTGAGAGACCGGACGTTGTTCACCAGCGGCCTCGACGAGCTCCAGGCCGCCATGATCGTGATGCCGAGCGCCGTCTTCTATCAGCCGAAGTTCACCTACATCTGGACGCTTGCCGTCGGGCGGTTTCCCGACGCGCTCCGCCGGCGCGTGAATCGGGAAACGGCCCTGCGGGAGATCGCCCGGTGCTTTCTGTCTGGAGCGGGCATGACGATCCCCGGCGAGCTGGCTCGAGTGACGGGCTTGTCGCGCCCGGACGCCGGCCGCGGCAATCGCGCCCTGGTGGCGGAAGGCTACGCGACCATGCTCGCTCCCGGCGAGTATCGGTTGGCCGCGCTTCAGGCGAGTTTTGCAGCGGCGATAGAATGAGCTCCCGCCATGCCGCGCTCCTGGGACCTCGTGATCGATCTCGACCGTGACGCGTCCCTCCCGCCGTTTCTGCAGATCGCGCGTGCGCTGGCCTCCGACATCCAGCGGGGGCGGCTGCGCCCGGGCGATCGTCTGCCCGGCAGCCGCCGGCTCGCGGCGAGCCTGCAGGTCCACCGCAACACCGTCCTTGCATCGTTGGCGGAACTGACCGCGGAAGGCTGGCTCGAGACGGCGCCGGGCCGCGGCACGTTCGTGACGCGCGCCATACCGAGCGATCGAGGCCGACCGTTCTCACGCCAGCTTGGCATTCGCGCGCGCGTCCCGACCCGAGTCGCGTTCGCGCTTCCCGAGCCGCCCGTCGCATACCGGCAGCCGGTTCTGCCGCGCGGCACGTTGAACTTGAGCAACGGCGCGCCCGACGTACGGCTCGTCCCGGCGCGATCGATCGGCCGCGCCTACCGTCGGGTTCTCGCGCTGCGGGGTGCCGACGTGCTCGCGTACGGCGATATCGAAGGACATCAGGCGCTCCGTGCCGCGCTGGCATCGATGCTCTCGAACACACGAGGTCTGTCGGTCGCGGCCGACGATGTGTTCATCACGCGCGGCAGCCAGATGGCGCTGACCCTCGCGGCACGCGCGCTCGTCCGCCCCGGCGACGTCGTGGCAGTGGAACAGATCGGCTACCGGCCCGCGTGGGAAGCGTTTCGAGCGGCCGGAGCAACCGTCGTGCCCGTCGCCGTCGACGCCGACGGGATCGATGTGGACGCGCTGCGGCGCCTCGCGAGCCGCACGACCCTGCGCGCGGTCTACGTCACGCCGCATCATCAATATCCGACCACGGTGACGTTGAAGGCCGCGCGTCGCATGGCGCTGCTCGCCCTGGCGCGCGCCAAGGGGATCGCGATCATCGAGGACGACTACGACTACGAGTTCCACTACGACGGAAAACCCGTGCTCCCGCTGGCCAGCGCGGATCATCACGGCGTCGTCGTCTACATCGGCACGCTCTCGAAGATCCTCGCCCCCAGCCTCCGCATCGGCTACATCGTGGCGCCGCCGGCGGTGCTGCGGAGTGTCGGCGCGATCCGCTCGCTGCTCGACATCCAAGGCGACCTGGCGACCGAGGCGGCCATCGCCACGTTGATCGAGGACGGCGAGCTGCAGCGGCACGTCGCGCGCGTTCGACGCGTGTACGCGAGCCGCCGCGAGATTCTGGCGAACAGCTTGCGGCGGACGTTTGGCGATGAGGTCGAGTTCACGCTCGCTGGCGGAGGTATGGCGCTCTGGGTCCACCTGCGCATGGCCGTCGACTTCGACGTGTGGGCCGATCGCAGCATCGAGCGCGGTGTCTCGTGGTACACGGGCCGCCGGTACGCGTTCGACGGCAGGCCGAGGCCATTCGCCCGACTGAGCTTTGCCTGGCTGAACGAGCGCGAGCTGCCGGAAGCGGTGAGGCGCATGGCTGCGGCACGCCCGTAGGCCCAATCGGACGGTCTCGGTCTACTCCGCGCGCAGGGCGATCACCGGATCCACTCGCGCTGCCCGCCGGCCGGGCACGGCCACCGCGACGAACGAGACGACGGCGATCAGCACGCCGACGGCGACATAGGTCAGCGGATCGCGTGCGCTGACATTGAAGAGGATGTTGCCGATAGCCGCGCCGCCAACCGTCGCCAGCGCCAGCGCGATACCCAGGCCGAGGAACAGCCCCAGCGCCACCTGTCGTGCGCCCTGCGTGACGACCATCCTCAGGATCTCGCCGTGCTGCGCGCCGAGGGCCATCCTCACGCCGAACTCCGACGTGCGCCGGTTGACCGAGAACGACATCACCCCGTAAATCCCCACCGCCGCCAGCACGACCGCGATCACGCCGAACAGCATGAACATCGTCGCGATGATGCGGCTCGGCGCGATGAACCCGTCGATGTTCTGCTTCGCCGTGCCGACGAAGTAGAGCGGCAGGTTCGGGTCGAGCTTGTTGATCTCCCGCCGGAGCGGTGTGATGAGCGCATCGGCCCGCTGGCCGCGCTGCGGCTTGACGACGACGGTGGCGAACTGATTGCCGCCGACCGTCTCGTCCGCAGGACCGGTCGGAGTGGAGTAGAACGTCACGTAGAAGCCGGAGGCATCGACGTTGGGAATGTTGAACGGCGGCATCATGCGAACGTTGGAGACCACCCCCACAATCGTGCGCCACGGCCCGTACGGGCCGCTGCCATCGCCGGTGCGAAAGCGGCGTCCCACGGCGCTCTCCGTTCCGAAGTGCTTCCGCGCGAATGCATCGTTGACGATCGCCACCGGCCGCGTGGAGCCCAGATCGTCGTCGGTGAATGCGCGGCCATCCAGGATTCTCTGACCGACCAGGCCGAAGAAGCCGGGAGACACCTGCTCGAAGTTCGCGTTCGGCCGATCGCGCCGCTCGTTATAGGTCTTCCCCTCGATTTCAACCGGTGCGTTTCCACCGAAGACCATCCGAAAGCGATTGGTGAGCGCCACGCCCGCGAAGTCGGGCGAGCTCCCGAGGTCGCGCAGCACGCGGTCGTAAAACAGCTTGCGCGCGGCAGGGGTGGGGTAGTCCGCGTCCATGAGCCCCATGCGCGCGGAGAGGAGACCATCGGTGTCGTAGCCGTAATCGATGGTCTGCTGCTGCACCAGCGAGCGGACCTGCAGGATCGCGCCGATCAGCAGGACGCACGTGACGACAACCTGCACCACCACGAGACCGCGCGTGAGGATGCCGATGCGGCCCGACGTGGAGCCCCGGCCGCCTTCACGGAGAACGGTCACCGCGCTGACGCGCGACGACATCCAGGCAGGCAGCAGTCCCGACATGACCGCAGCCGCCATCGTGGCGCCGACGGTGAACGCGAGCACGCGGCCGTCGATCTCGAAGACCATCCACCCCGGCGGCGGGTTGTCCATGTTGCGCAGCGTGGCGGCCAGCCAGTCGACGGAGAAGTACGCGAGCCCAACCCCCAGGACGGCACCGGCGCCGGCGAGCAGCAGGCTCTCGGTGAGCATCTGGCGGACGAGGCGTGTGCGCGTCGCTCCGAGCGACGAGCGCACCGCCAGCTCCCGCACGCGCAGCATCGCGCGCGCGAACTGCATGTTCATCACGTTCACGCATGCGATCAGCAGCACGCCCGCGCAGAACGCCAGCATCGTGAGGAGCGTGCCACGCAGCGGGAGCGGCGTGAACGACTTGAGGAGGGGCTCGACGCGGCCGGTGTTGAACTGCTTGTTCGTGTCGGGGTACGCCTTCGCGAACCGCGCGGCGAATCGGGTGATCTCGGCCTCGGCCTGTCCGACCGGCACTCCCGGCCGAATCAGGCCAAGGACCGACGGGTCGTTCGCGCGCGGATCGTTCCGTGGTCGTACTGGAAACTCGCTGTAGAGCGGAATCCAGAGATCCTCGTTGATGGGAAACCTGAAGTCGGCCGGCATGACGCCGATGATGGTCGCCGGCGCGCCGTTGATGCGCACCACCTTGCCGACGATTTCCGGCGAGCCGCCGAAGTCGCGCTGCCAGATGGCGTAGCTGATGAGCGCCACCTTCGAAGCGCCGGGCTGGTTGTCGGCGGCGATGAGGTCGCGCCCGAGCATCGGACCGACGCCGAGAATCCGCAGGAAGTCTTCGGTGACGTACGCGCCGGTATACCGACGCGGCGCGCCGTCGGCCGTGACGTTCACCGTCGAGCCGTTCAGGTACGCGGCCATCATCTGGAAAGACTGCTGGTCCTTCCGGAGCTCCTCGAAATCCATGGCGAGGAGGCGGCCGTTCACGCCGAAGAAGTTGGCGCTCGACGGGTCGATGAACCTGACGTCCATCAGCCGATCGGCGTTCGGAAACGAGAAGCCGCGCAGCATCACGGCGTTCACCACCGTGAACTGTGTGGTCACGGCGGCCACGCCGAGAGCGAGGACGAAGACCGCGAGCGTACAGAAGGCACGTTCTTTGACGAGGACGCGGAGGCCGATGCGCACGTCCTGGACGATGGTTTCAAGCTTCATAAGCGGCGTAACAAGAGTGTAGACGATGTGTGCCGGCCGATCGTTCGCCCCGGTGGCCGCGGGTCCTGGCCCCGGCTGACGCGGATTCGCACCATCCGGCTTGTCGCGCGTCGGTTCCCGCCGTACCTTCCTGCAGCCACACGCTACCTGAGAGGTCCCCATGCGCATCATCACCGTGACAGTGCTGGCCGTCGCCGCGTTCGCCGCCGCGCACGCGCAGACGAGTGACAAGGTCCCAATCACCACGGCATCGGCCGAGGCGCGGGAGTTGTATCTGAACGGACGCGACCTGACCGAGAAGCTCCGGGCTACCGATGCGCGCCGCTTCTATCAGCAGGCGGTGCAGAAGGACCCGGCGTTCGCGCTCGGGCATGTCGGTCTCGCGAACACGTCGGGCACCACCAAGGAGTTCATCGACTCGGTGACGCGCGCGGCGGCGCTGGCGGGATCGGTGACCGAGGGCGAGCTTCACATCATCCGCGGCCTGGAAGCCACCATGAAAGGCGATCCCGCGGGCGCGCTGAGCCACTACACGGAGCTCGTTCGTCTGTTCCCTCGCGACGAGCGCGCGCTGACGCTTCTCGGAAACACCTATTTCGGCCGCCAGGAATACGACGCCGCCATCACGCACTTCACGAAGGCGACCGCCGTCAACCCATCGTTCTCGCAGCCGTACAACCAGCTCGGATACGCGTACCGCTTCCTCGAGAGGTTCGATGAAGCGGAGAAGGCGTTCAAGAAGTACACGGAACTCATCCCCGGCGACCCGAACCCCTACGACTCGTACGCGGAGCTGCTGATGAAGGTCGGGCGCTTCGACGAATCGATCAAGATGTACGAGAAGGCGCTGTCGCTCGATCCGAACTTCATCGCCTCGCACATCGGCATCGGCAACAACCATCTGGCCATGGGGCGACCCGACCGTGCCCGCACGGCCTTCGCGCAGATCGCCTCCGTCGCACGCACTACGGGCGAGCGGCGGGTGGCGCGGTTCTGGGCCGCGGCGTCATACGTCCACGAAGGCGCGACCGACAAGGCGCTCGAGGAGCTGCGCGCCGGATACGCACTCGCCGAGGCCGAGCACGATGCCGCCTCGATGTCCGGCGACCTGACCCAGATGGGCGACGTGCTCCGCGAAGCCGGCCGCGCGGCGGAGGCGCTCGCGAAATACAAGGAGGCCGTGACGGTCATCGACCGGGCACAGGTGCCCGAGGAAGTGAAGGAGGCCACCCGGCGAACCCACGCGTTCGAAGAAGGTCGCGTTGCGGTCGCGAAGAACGATCTCGTCACCGCCAAGGCCAAATTGGCAGAGTACGCGCGACAGGTCGCGCTGAAGAAGCGGCCGTTCGAAGCCCGTCAGCAGCACGAGCTCGCGGGCCTGATTGCGCTGGCCGAGAAGCAATATGCGACCGCCGCGAGCGAGCTCCAGCTCGCCAACCAGCAGGATCCCAGAATTCTGTACTTCACGGCGCTCGCGTGGCAGGGAGCCGGCGATTCGCAGCGCGCCGCGGCGTTTGCGGGCAAGGCAGCGAAGTTCAACGGCCTGAGCTTCAATTACGGCTATGTCAGGAACAGAGCTCGAAAGCTCAACGCGACGTAAGAACGTCGATCGGGATCAGCAGCCTTTGCCGCTGTCCGCCAGCCTGCGGGCCTCCTCGTTCGTGGCCGCGCGTCCGAGGAGGCACGCGCCGTCGGGGCGCACGCGCACGACGTAGAGCATCGAGCGGTGCGTCCGGAGCGTCTCCGGATCCTGGCCGGTCACGCGAAAGATGAGCGCGGTCGGCTGGCGACGGCCATCGCGCCGCCACTCGACGGCTCGTGAGCCGCCGACGCTTGGAAAGTTGCCGACCGGCGATTCGTACACAATCGCCCGCTCGCCGGACCACGTGACACCGGGTCCGGCGAGATCAATCCACGTGTTCGCGTCCGACGACACGAGCAGCAGCCGCCACCCGTCAGGCGCGGGACACTGCCGCACGCCCAGATCGCGCGCCGCGTAGGGCGCGGCGATCTCCTTTGCTGGTGGCATGCAGTCGCCATCGCGAATCGAGGTGAACACGCTGTCGGCTTCCGCACGCGCACAGCCGGAGGCTACGAGCAGCACGGCGACGGTACCGCGCGCGAAGAGGGGGGGCCTGCATCAGAAGCCAAGCGCCACTCGCGTCTCGGCGCCGACCACGCCGTCCGGGCGAAGGCCGCGCGCCCCCTGAAACGCGATGACCGCCGCGCGCGTGCCGGTGCCGAATACGCCGTCTTCCTCCAGCTCGGCGCCGAGCGCGTTGAGCCGCCGCTGCAGCGCGACCACGTCGGGCCCGCGATCGCCCGTCATCAGCAAGGCGACTGGCACCAGCGCCGGCGTCGAGCCGAATTCGCCGTCGGCATGCCATTTTCGAATCAGGTCGTCGCCTGCCTCGAAGTGCATGGCGTCCTCGGTGCGGAACCCGGCGCCCCAGAACCATCCGTGCCGGTCGAAAATCGGCGCAATCCGCGTCAGGCCTTCCTGCACGCGGTTGTCGCCGCGTGTGTCCAGCACGCCGTCGAGCGTCAGGTCGATGGCCGTGCCCCACGAATGGTTGCTGATCGCGTTCGTCGTCGTGCCACGCACGAGCCGCGCGCACAGCATGCCCGCCGTGCCGAGCTGCGCATGCACGTCGGGCTGCGTCACGGCGATCTCGGCCATGACCTCCTTCAGCGATGCGACGGCCGGGCCGAGGCCCCGCACTCTGAACGGACCGACGTCGGCGACTTTGATGCGCGCCGTCAACATCGGATTGGTCACCTCGCGGCAGACGTCGTCGTAGTTGGCGCGCGGGTTGCCCAACAGCGCGAGCATCGTGGCCTGCTTCGCGCTGCTCACGCCGACGTTGATGTTCGTGGGAACGGGGACCAGCCTGGTTATGGTGCTGGGCATGACGTACCTCGCTTCTCGCGTAGTTCGGAACCGCGGTGGGTAAAGGGTCTTATGCGGCCGCCTCGCATATCTGTCAACGCTAAAGTTGTCGTTTTCGCACGCGCTCCGTCATTCTTCATGAACCGAGGCGTGACCGACGTCCTGTACGGCCGTCACGACCATGTAGTAACCTGCCGGGTCGCTCTGTCGACGCTCTTCCGTGGAGGACTGCCATGAGAACCACCGCGCATCTCTTCGACGTGACAGCAGCGCATCTCTTCCATTTGAAGCGGACCGCCTTCGTCCTCTGGCGGCCCCACAACACGGAGAGCCCGCCGAGCCTGGTGATCGGCCGCTTCGAGGCAGGGAATCCGCCCGCGCTCGGCGACCGGCAGCAGTTCGAGCTCGAACAGTCGCCCGACCATCAGGACCTCTGGCGAATCGATGCGGTCCGATGCGGTCTGGCCGAGGGACAGACGTACCACTACTGGTTCGAGCTCAACGACAGCAGCCCGTTCGGCGACGGGCGCCGAATCGCGTGCACGGATCCGACCGCCTTCACCGTCGATTGGCGCCTGCTCGCCGATCCCCTGACGCCGCCCTACGATGCCAGCGATCAGGATCCCGCGGCCGTCGTGAAGTTCGAGAATGGGCAGCTCGTGCCCTGCGATCCGGACGGGGACCACGATCGTGGCTGCGCCGCCCCTCGCGCCGGACGCGGCGCCGCCCAACAACCGGATGGTCGTCTACGAGCTTCCGACGTCCTGGACGAAGACGAACGTCCATGGGGATCCTCAGATCGGCGTCGGCACGTTTCGCGACGTGCAGGCGCTCGTGGATGTGGACGCCGAGCCGATGAACTTTGCCGAGACGCCGGCACTCGAAGTGGGACGCAGCCACCTGATGGAGCTTGGCGTCAACGCCCTCGAGCTCCTGCCTCCCGCCGACAGCTTCGTCGAGCGCGAGTGGGGCTATGCCACGAGCAACTACTTCGCCCCGGACCATGACCTCGGGTTCCCGGAGGGCCACTCCTTTCCGACGCCGAATGCCGATCTCCAGGCGCTCATCGCCGCGTGCCACACGCGCGGTATTCGTTTCATCGCCGACGTGGTAATGGCGTTCGGCACGCGCGCGGCCATGGAGAACGTGAACTATCCCGACTTTCACATCGATGCGAACGCGGAGCCGAACGACCCCGACGCACAGCAATCGAGCGGGCAGGGCATCCGGAACGCGTTCGGCGGCGAGCTGTGGCGCTACGCGAGGCCCGTCGTCACGTTCGATCCCGTCACCGGGGACGCCGCCAGCCTGGTGCCCGCGCGGCAGCTCATGAAGGCGCATCTGCTGCGGTGGATGACCGACTTCGCGATCGATGGCATCCGGATGGACAGCGTGAACAACGTGGCGAACTGGGATTTCGTCCAGGAGTTCAAGGATCTCGCACGCAGCACCTGGCGAACGCGCGGCGGCTCCGACGCAACGTTCCTGGTGGCCGGCGAGGAGCTGTCCGTGCCGCTCGATCTCCTCAGGGGGAACCGTCTCGACGCCCTGTGGAACGAGGACTTCAAGCGGATCGTCCGCAACGCAGTGCTCGGCCGCAATGACGACGAGGAGCCGAGTTTCGAGTGGTCGATTCGCCGGATGATCGACTGCCGGCTGTTGGGCTTCATAGACGGCGCGCAGGCGGTCAACTACATCGGGAGCCACGACGTGGAAGGCTTCCGCAACGAACGCCTGTTCAACTTTCTCCACAACAACGGCATCGCGTTCAAGGAGGAGCGGATCAAGCTCGCGTTTGCCTGCCTGCTCACGGCGGTCGGCATCCCGATGATTCTCGCGGGCGATGAGTTCGCCGACCAGCACGATCTGAGCGTGAGCCACCCGCCCAAGCAGCGGGACGCGGTGAACTTCGAGCGGCTCGACGAGCCATTCCGGCGGCGCGTGTTCGACTACGTTGCCCGGCTGGTGCGGCTCCGCACGTCGAACGACGCGCTGTCGATCAACGATACCGAGTTCATTCACGTCGACTTCAACGACGGCAAGCGGGTCGTGGTCTGGCGCCGCGGGCGAGCGGACGACGACTCTCAAGTCGTGGTCGTTGCGAACTTCTCCGATTTCATGACAGCGGATGCGACCAGCTCCTCCGCCGAGTACCGCGTCCCCGACTGGCCGGCGACGCCGACGGGCAGGAAGTGGCGCGAGATCACGCAGGAGCGTGATGTTCCCCAGGATTGGGTCGGCCGCGAGCCGATTTTTCCGTGGGAGGCGAAGGTCTACGTGCTGGTCGGTTCATGAGGCGGAGCGTGACGTGAGATGAGGACGAAGTGGAAGAAAGGCGTATTCGTCGGGACGGACGGCGTGGCGATCGATGGATACGACACGGTCGCCTACTTCACCGAGCGCCGGCCCGAACAGGGAAGTCCGAGCTTCGAAGTCAGCTGGAGTGGATCGAAGTGGAGATTCGCTCGCGCCGCCAGCCGCGATCTCTTTCTGGCGAACCCTGAGAAGTACGCGCCGCAATGCGGTGGGCTATGTGCGTTGCCGTGAGCTTCAGCGACCGACCCAATGTGCCTTCCGTACCGCCCGGTTTACCGTGGCTGTGGAGCATCAAGGATGGGGGCTCTATCTGAACAACAACCGGTTTGCTCATGTCCTCTTCAGGCTGCTCGGACGGAGCAAACGGGCGGACGAAGTATGGGCGGGATTGTCCGCCTGAGACCCAACCGCTTCTAAAATCGAAAACTGTGTGGCGACCGTGCTCCGGGGATGTCGAGAACCCGTTGTGTGCTCCGACTTACCCATGAAAGTGCCAATCATGGCGCCCACCACGACAGGAGCCGCGAGATGAAGTTCATGCTGATGATGAATGCCACTCGAAAACCCGGAGGCTCGGGCGACTGGGGCGTGGTCAACTGGGCGCCGGAGGATTTCAAGGCGCACATCAAGTTCATGAAGGACTTCGCCCAGGAGCTCGGCCGCGCCGGCGAGCTGGTTGCCGCCGAGGGGCTGGCAGTACCCGGGACAGGCGAAGCTGGTGCGCGCCGGCAAGGGAAGCGCGCCCGAAGTCACCGATGGCCCGTTCCCGGAGGCCAAGGAATTCCTGGCGGGTTACTGGATCGTCGACGTCGAGACGCCGGAGCGCGCATACGAGATCGCGGGCCGTGCCTCGGCGGCGCCCGGTCCTGGCGGCAAACCGCTGAACATGCCGATCGAGGTGCGAGAGGTGATGAGCGCACCGCCCGTCGAAGCGTGACGGCCGCGTCCTCCGACTTCACGGGTGAGAATCTACTGCGCGAGCTGGCGCCGCAGGTTCTCGGCGCGGTGATCCGGCGGTTCGGCGACTTCGCCGCCGCCGAGGACGCGGTGCAGGAGGCGTTGCTCGCCGCCGCCCTGCAATGGCCCGAAGAAGGCGTGCCCGACAACCCGCGCGGCTGGCTGATTCACGTTGCCGCCCGGCGGATGACCGATCATGTGCGCGCCGAGCTGGCCCGCCGGCGCCGCGAGACGTTCGTCGTGATGCAGGCGCCGCCTCACGAGCAGGTGGCACCCGGTCCGGACGACGAAGCGCGAACGGAGCAGGACGACACGCTCATCCTGCTGTTCATGTGCTGTCACCCCGCGCTCACGCGCCCGTCGGCCATCGCGCTCACGCTCCGCGCCGTCGGCGGCCTCACGACCGCCGAGATTGCCAACGCGTATCTCGTGCCCGAGGCAACGATGGCGCAGCGGATCAGCCGCGCGAAGCAGCGCATCAAGTCGTCGGGCGTGCCGTTCCGCATGCCGACCGAGGGCGAGCGGGCCGAACGACTCAGCGCCGTCCTGCACGTGCTCTACCTGATTTTCAACGAGGGCTACGCGAGCAGCATCGGCCCGCACCTGCATCGCAGCGATCTCTCGAACGAAGCCATTCGGCTCACGCGCGCCGTTCACAATCTCCTTCCCGCCGACGGCGAAGTCGCCGGACTGCTGGCGCTGATGCTGCTCACCGACGCGCGGCGCGTCGCGCGAACCGGTCCGGACGGCGAGCTGATCCCGCTGGCGCAACAGGACCGGACGCTGTGGGACCGGGACGCCATCTCTGAAGGCACCGCCCTCATCACCGAGACACTGTCCGGAGGATCGATTGGCGCGTATCAGCTGCAGGCTGCGATTGCGGCGCTCCACGACGAAGCGCCGCGCGCCGCGGATACCGACTGGCCTCAGATTCTGGCTTTGTACGGTTTGCTCAAGCGGATGTCCGACAACCCGATGGTGACGCTCAACCACGCCATCGCCGCCGCGATGGTGCACGGCCCATCCGCTGGACTGGAGCTCTTGAAACCCCTCGACGGCGACGAACGGCTCGCCGGCCATTACCGCCTCGATGCCGTTCGCGCCCACCTGTTCGAAATGGCGGGAGATCGCGCGGCGGCCGTTGCACACTATCAGGCTGCCGCCGGCCGGACGACCAGCATTCCCGAGCGAAACTACCTCACCACACAGGCCGCCCGGCTCTCTGCCGCGCGCACGTAGAGCTCGCTCTCGAGCGAGTTGCACGATTCCTGGACAGCCGCGTCGTTCTGCATTGCGGCCGGGCGCGCGGCGCCGTAGGATCGCCCCCGCTCACGAGAGGGTCCGATGCCGATTCCGAACGCGATCGTCTCGGCTGTCGTCCGCCTCGATCCGCCGCTCGACCGCGCACCGGTCGAGTTGCTGCGTACCGACCGCGGCATCTCCGTGGAACTCGATGCCGGCCGCCGGGTCCGACTCGACCCTGCGAACCCGCGCTCGGTCGGCTTCGCTCAGGCTCTCGATGGCCTGAGCAAGCAGAAGCTCCCGGCCTACCTCGAAGTCGATCCTGCGACGACGTCCATCACCCGCGTCCTCATCCCGCATGTCACACGCGTCGTCGGCGTGAGCGAAGGGCAGGATGGCCTGGATGTCCACGTCGAGCTCTCGCAAGCGCGACACGTGCTGCGACGTGGATCGCCGGATTTCGCAGAGTTTGAACGGCGTCTCCGCGAGGCGACGAAGAGTGGCGAGGTCATCGCGCTCACCGAGGATGACGGGCACAACATCATCGACGTTCGCGCCTTCAGGCCCGGTCCGGACGTGCCGCTGCCGCCGCTGCCGCCCTTTCCGCGGCCGCCGCTCCCGAAGTGGCCCTGGCCGCTGAATTGGATCATCGACTTCTGGAGATGGTGGTGGTGGCCCTGGTGGTGGTTCAGCCGGCGCTGCATCTCCGCCCGCCGCGCGCAGCAGGTGTTCAACGCCATGGCTGCGACGTCCTGTAATCCCCTCACCGTTCCGCCTCCCTGTATTCCCTTCATGTATCCCGACGACGGCTGCTGGGGCAGGGCGCACGAGATGTGCCGGCTCATGATCCAGATGGGCGTATCTCCGAAGAAGGTGTGGATCGAGCGTGTGGCGCCCGGCTTCCTGCACGTCGACACGAAGAACAACCCGAACTGCTTCGTCGAGTGGAACTGGCATGTCGCGCCGACCCTCTGCGTGCGACGGTGGCGGTGGTGGTGGTTCTTATGGCCGCGCGAAATGGTGATCGATCCGTCGATGTTCACCACGCCGGTTACCAAGGCGACGTGGAAGGCCGCGCAGAACAATCCGGGCGCGATACTGACCGACAGCAGCTGGACGATCTTCTACCTGTGGGGCAGCGTCACCGATCCGATGTTCACACAGACGAACCAGGTGCTGGCGACCTATCGGCTGGCAGTTGCAACTGCGATCGCAAGGCCCGTCGGGGCCGCCGCCGTACGCCAACTGTCCCTGAGCGATTACTTGCTCAGACGGATGATCTGGTTCTGCAGCGCCTGGAATGCGGGCCCCACGTCCGCATCCGTCTGTGCGAAGTAGTACTTCCCTTCGAGCTGCGCCTGGTTGTAATCGGGAGAGCGCGCGTCGTTGGCGATCCGCATCAGAATGTCCTCGGGCTTCTCGGGGATCGTTCCGAGGTTGTAGCGCACGAGCTCGCCCATCCCGATGGTGTAGACGCGGATCGGGTAATCGCCGTTGTCGGTGCGCGCCGCGTTGGCGATGATCTCCAGCAGATTCCTCGCGGCATTGTTGATATTAAATACCTCAGCCGGGTATCGCTTCTGCACCACGTCCAAGTTCCGCAGCCCGCGCTTCGTGGACTGCGCGACGCCGTTCACCGTCATGTCCCGCGGTCTGGAACGGGAACGACGACGGGATCCCCCCGCTGCGGCGGTAGCCGTGGTAGCTCGCGGACGGCAGGAATGGCACGGCCCCCATCACGCAGGTCCCTGGAGGATTGATGGTGGAGTCGCAGTCCCATGGGACGACCTTCGGTGGAAGCACGGGATTCTGCGCCCCGCCCTGCGTGTCGTAGAGACCCGCGATCGTTGGGCTGTTCCACGTCTGGCCGTCGGGATCGGGGAAGTTCTTCGGAAAGTCGTACGTTCGGATTCCTCGTGGGGCGCCGGGCGCCGCCGTGTAGTCCCCTGGCACACTGTTCGATGCGCCGTCCGTAAAGAGTACCGATGACGCGCAGACCTGACTGCTGGCCGGAGGGAACGGTTCTCAGCTCATCCCAGCCGCGATACAACCCTTCCACCATAGCGGTGCTGCCGCCGGGTAGTCCGTTCGGGATGTCGGCGATCAACTTGGCCTTGTTGAATCCTCGGCCGGCCGGCATCTGGTCGACCACGCTCGCCCCGTTCCCGTAGAACACGAGCGAGAGCCGATCGTTCTTGTCGTCGAACGCGTTGACGAATGTCCTGGCGGCGTCTCGCACGGCCGGCCACTTCGCCCCGATCGAGCTCGAGACGTCGAGCACGAGCGACAGGTCGACCATGCGGCGAGTCGCCTCGCCGGCGCTCGTGACCGTTACCTCGGTGAAGTTTCCGAGCCGCATGAACGTCGTCGGGAGCTTCGCCGACGCCGTCACGGTGACGACGTTGGCACCCGTGGCGGGAACGGTCTGGAGTGAATAGAAGCCTGGGTCCGTCGTGGGATCGGTCACCGACGATGTGCCCATGAAGCCGGTGGGAAAGTTCGCCCTGAAGATTCGCTCGGCCTCGGCGCGCGGGTTGCCGCTGTTCAGATTCCGCGCCGCGGCCAGCGCCGCGCCGTCGACGGCCTTGCTCAATTGGGCCTTCACCACGTACGCCCGGCCGCTGTCGACGGCCACGCCGGAAAAGAGCAGCAGCGTGGTGACGACGACCGCCATGTAAACGAGGGCGAACCCCTTCTCGCCTGTGATGTCGCGTCTGCGCCCAGTCATGTCATCCACCATCAGAAGAAGGCGATCGAATACAGGGTGGTCGGCACCGTGATCCCCCATTTATCGAAGGGGGTGATCAGCGGGTGCTTCGTATACACCTCGGTGACGTAAATCATCCCGCCGAGCGGGACGACCAGGTTCGCCGGCATGTTCGTGATCTGCAGGTTCGCGTCGTTGTCGGAGTTCACGGCCTCATAGTCGGGGGCGCCGCGGAACGCGCCGTTCCCCACCGTCTGCAAAGTGCTCTGAACGCCCGCGAGGTTGCCGTACTCGTGACGCTGGCGGAGCACGTCCTTGTTGAAGTTCGTCGCCCCCACGGTCGGAACCCTCATGATCACCGAGAAGATCACCTTGGCATCGGTGGTGAAGTCGACCGGGCGGGTGCTCATGCTCTTTAGCGCCGTCACGGCATCCTGGATGCTCGTGTCTCGCGAGATCAGGTTCGAGCCTTCACGCGCGAGCTTGGTCACCACGTGCTGGTCGAGCAGCGCGTAGCTCACCTCGATGACGCCAAGCGCCACCACGAGCATGACCGGCAGCGTCAGTGCGAACTCCACGAGACCCTGACCGGAAGTCGCCGAGACACGACGCCGCAGTCCCGTCAATTGAACCTCTTCTCGTTCCTCATGGCCGACTCGACGCGGATGTTGAAGTTACCGCCCGGGAACAGCTGCCCGATCATCGGGGTCAGCAGCGTCCAGTTGTAGTCGACGGTCACCTTCCCGATCTCACCCTCGACACCGGCGCCTGCGAGCCATGCGGCCCCTCCCACCGGCAGATGCGTGAACGTGAACGCCGTGTCGGCGATCGTGAGCGTCGGCGTCGCGTCCCGCATCGCCGCCATGATCGATTGCTCGCGAGTCTGGCCGGCGATCTGCTGGCCCGTCACCGCGTAGCGGGTGGCCAGGCTCACGCCGTTTTCCAGCGCAAGATATGCGTAGAAGACCATCGCGAAATCGACGATGGCGAACGACATGAACGCCAGGACCGGCACGATGAGCGCGGCCTCGGCGAGGCTGGCCCCGCTGGTGTCACGGATCGACCGGCGCACCCGCGGCCAAAGATGTTTCAACACGCCGCGCGAACGGTGCACCTGCTGTGCCAGTGGCCGCGGGATTACACAAACACGATTCGGGGTACGGATCTGCGCGCTGGACGATGCTTTTATACAGGATTGACGTCTGCCAACCGCCGGCACAGGCCTGAACGGGCGTCGGCGGTCGTGGCGCGCAAGCGTGCAGAATGAAGAAAATGCAATTCGTCTTACCGTACCGGCATCGCGCCAGTGGGATCAGGTGAGGCGGTCGTGCACCTGCCGCGCCGCGCGGTCGGCCTCGAGAATCGACGTGCGGTGATCCATGATGCCGGTCACGTCCGAGTTCGCAAACGCGATGCGGCCGACCGGCTGCGTTCGAAGGATCTCTCCAGGCGCCGGCTGTCCGTCGCGGCCGAAGAAGAATCCCGGCTGGGGGCTGAGGTAGGCATGCCCCCAGCGATTCAGGATGATCCCCGCGATGTCGCGCCGCGCGTCGAAGCCGGCGCGTCCGAACATGGCCGTCAGGTGCTCGCGGATCCGGCGCTCGTACTCGCGGAAGGTGGTGCCGAGCAGCTCGGCGCGGCCGCGCGATACCTGCGCGGGCAAAGGCTCTCCCGGATACGAGAACAGAATCTTCAACGTCAGCACGGTGGGCGAGTCGGGTGAAATCGTCGGCGACACCGGCCCGGACGTGGCGGTGCGCCGCACCGCCAGGTAATTGCCGATACCCTCGAACCATCGGCATTCGTGAATGCCGAGGTCGTAGAGAAAGCGCCAATGCCTGACCGCGACGTTCGCGACGAGGCACGGCGATCGATGGAACTGCGCGTACGCCTCGCGGTGCGAGGAGGGAAGGTCGCGGACGACGTGCCTCGACGTCCAGCTCCCGCCAGCCATGATGACCGAGCGCGCGCGGACGCGGTGAACCTTGCCTCCGCGCGTGTAGAGCACGGTCACGCTGGGCGCGCGGTCAACGCCGCCGTCGTGCTGAACGGAGATGACCGTGCAGCCGGTCCGGACGCGCGTCGCCTGCCCCGGCCGATCCAGCGCGCGCAGACGCACACGCGTTCGCGCAACCTGCTCGCGCGTGTTCGGTCCCGGCACGGCATCGGCGATGAGCGTCCTGACCAGATGCCTCGCGACGCCGGCGTTCCCGCCGGGAAACATCTGCGAGCCCTGCGCGTAGTCCCACGGCAGCAGCACGTCGGCCGCGTAGTCCGCGTACGCGGAGAGGACGTCAGCGCCGAGTCCCGATCCTCCGCCCGCGACCGGTGACAGGAACGTCCGCACGGTCGCGGCGCTGATGCCGTACTGATCCATGAGATGTTGCTCGAGGCTGATGCTGTCGAGCATCCGCGAGGCCGCGTCGCCGTGCTCCTTCGGCTGCGATCGAGCTCGAACGCCTCGCGTGTCGGCCATCTTCAGCAGCTCACGGCGCGCATCCTCGGAGATCGGCGCACCTTCCAGCCGCGTCCCCCAGGGATCGACGAGCAGCTGCCCCGACGGCGCGTCCGAACCGGTCGCCGAAATAGAACGCAGACGTGCGGCCGCCGGCGAAGTACGGCGTCCGCCCGATTGGCATCTCCGGATTCGGGCCCGCCCACGTCTGGTACGCGATCGGGCCAAGGTCTATGCCGATCGACGGATAGAACTCCGACAGGAAGGTCCCGGGGAGAGGCGGAAAGAACATCGCCGACGCCTGATTCGCAATCAGGCGTTCACCGTCGACCTCGAATTCGTTGGCGCGGGCCAGCCCGCCGAACATCGCATGGTCATCGAGGACGAGGCACGTGCCTGGTCCGGCCTTTCGTCGATGAAAGAAGAGTGCTGCGGCGAGGCCGCTGATCCCGCCTCCGACGATGACGCAGTCGAATGAACCCGCCGACAGCGCGCTGCCGGGGTCCACGCGAGCGTACGCGCCGTCGCGCAGTTTGTGGCCGATGGTGACGACATCGAAAGTGTTGCCGTTGGCGCGTGCGTAGTCGCCGATGCCGCCGTAGCCGTCGAACTCGTTGCGGCCCTGTGCGAGCGAATCAATCGGCGCGGCGGCGCTGAGCACCGCACCTCCAGACGCAATGAGGGTTGCGTTCAGGAAGTCGCGCCGTGTGATCTTCTCGTGCATGCCGAGGAAGGGATACCGTGTCCGCTCGCCGCAGTCAAGCGCGGTTGCGCGGATACGCTCCTCCCCGTATATTCGGGCGATGCTCCCGACATCATCCGTGCCGAGTCGCCGCCGCTTTCTGCAGTTTCTCGCGGCGAGCCCGGCTCTCTCGTGCGCGCAACTGTCTTCGTCGCTCCTGGCGGCGCTGCAGGGCGAGCCAACGCTCACCTCGGCGAAAGACGCGCTCAACGTCATGGATTTCGAGCCGATCGCGCGCCGAAACCTGCCGCCGGCGCACTTCGCGTATCTCGCGACCGGGACCGACGACGACCTGACCGTGCGCGCGAATCGAGAGGGCTACGGGCGCATCCAGCTTCGCATGCGGCGCCTCGTCGACATCCCGATCCCAGATACGTCGGTGACGCTGCTCGGCAAGAGCTGGCTCACGCCGATCGTCCTGTGCCCGGTCGGAAGTCAAAAAGCTTTTCACGCCGAGGGCGAGCTGGCGGTCGCGCGCGCCGCGAAGGGACATCTGCAAATGCTCTCGACGGTCGCCACCACGTCAATCGAGGACATCAACGCCGCCCGGCCAGGCGAGCCGGTGTGGTTCCAACTTTACGCCCGTCCACAGTGGAACGAGACGTTGAAGATGATCAGACGTGCGGAGGCCGCGGGATCTCCCGCGCTCGTGTGGACGATCGATCTCCTCGGTGGCAACAATCGGGAGACCGTGGCGCGCGGACGCCGCGCCGACTCGCGGGACTGCACGATGTGCCACATCGGAGGCAACGCGTCGACCGACAACAGGCGGCGTCCGATGATCGCCGAGTTTCCTTCGGTAGAGCGCACGTCCGAACGCAATCCCGGCCTGACCGGCTTCACGTGGGACTATGTGAAGCGCCTGAAGGACGCGACCCGCATGAAAGTGCTCCTGAAGGGCATCGTCACGCGCGAGGATGCGGAGCTTGCCGTCGAGTACGGCGCGGACGGCATCGTCGTGTCGAATCACGGCGGCCGCGCCGAGGAGAGCCTGCGTCCGACGATCGAGTGCCTGCCGGAGGTGGCCGCCGGAATCGGCGGGCGTGTGCCGATCGTGATTGATGGAGGGGTGCGGCGCGGCACCGACATCTTCAAGGCGCTCGCGCTCGGCGCGACGGCGGTTGGCGTGGGACGGCCTTACATCTGGGGTCTGGCTGCGTTCGGGCAGGAAGGCGTGGCGGCGGTGCTCGACATTCTTCGCCGAGAGCTGCAGATGGTGATGCGGCAGGCAGGCACGCCGGCAATCGCGAAGATCACGCGCCGCCACGTGGCGGTTCGCGGCGCGGAAGGGGTCGTCAGCTGACGCAGACAGCGGTCAGGCGGCTTCGCGCGTCGTCTCGCTCGTCAGGTCGCGTCTCACGACGCCGTGAATCACCGCCGCCAATTGCTGCGCGTCGGCTTCGCGCCGGAGAATCGTCACGGTATCGAGATCGCAGACCGCATCCCGCGCGGCAAGCACGATGATCGGAATCCTCTTCTCGGTCAGCGCATTCACCCCTGGCAGATCGGGCGCCGCGAAAACGATGGCCGCGACGCGAAAGTGCTGCAGCAGACGGTGAGCACGCGCGGAGTCCTCGGCTACGAGAACGCCGATGCGATGGGCAGCCAGCGACTCATGCGCCCGGCGCGTGAGATCGCGGCCTATGTACAGAACCGGCAGAACGGAACGGCGGCGAGTGCTGAGCGGATCCATCGAAACATCTCCTGCCAGCTGATTGGGCAAGAGCGATGCCTTTGGGCACGGCGGAAAAACGGGGTGAATCTGCCTCGTTGCCGACGGCTGAGCCAGGAAAATCGATGCCTAAAGGCGGCGCCAATTCAGAAAATCCGACTATCGCTCGTCGCGCTCCAGCTGCGCCGACGCGCGGGCGCCGTTGTCGAACACGACCGTCCAGGAGCTGCTCAGGTATTCGGGTGCCGCGTCGAAGACAATCAAGCTGAACCCATCGCGCATCTCGCCAGGTGCGATGTCCAGCGTCTCGTCCGCTTCGGCCGCGAACCACTCGACGAACCACAGCGCCTCGTCATCTTCACGCACCGCCTCGACGGTCCACCCGTCCGGCGCGAGGGCGCTGCCGATCGGAAGCCCGCGCTCGTGAGTCCATCCGTACGGAGGCTGCCGCAGCTGCGCACGCGCGCGGCGCGAGTCCTCGCCGACGCGGAGCGCGACGATCGAATGCGTCGAGCTGTTATTTTCGATCGAGTATCTGTACGCCACGCGGCCGTACATCCGATCCTCTACGACATGGACGCGCACGTCGGCGCGTTCGTCCGCGCCGAAGGCGCCTGGCGCGAGGAGCAGGCTCGAAATGGCGGTGACGCCTATGACGTGCCGAGCACTGGTCATGGGTGCGTTGGAGGCGAATTCGGTGCCAGCCTGGCGGCGGCGATGCGGCGGGCTATGACAACGGATCCTGGCGCGAGGGTGCGTGAAACTGTGATCCCCGCGCCAGGATCGTAAGGTCAATCGGTCACGGTCGCGTCACCGTGTCGCTTGGCAGCGGCGGCGTGCTGACCGGTGGACGACGATGGCGCGTCGCCTGCTCGAATGCGTAGCCGAGAGCGATCAATGTCGGCTCCGAGAATGCCGGACCCGAGAAAGAGATTGTCTGCGGGAATGGTCCTGCGATCGGCGGGTCGCCCGGGCCCGCGAGAATGAATCCTCCGGGAACGGTGACTGTTGGGAAGCCAGCCTTTGCCGGAGCCGCTGCAAATGTATTCCCGACGGCGAGGATGGCGTCGAAATCATCAGACGTGCCCTTCACTCCATCAGCGCCGTCGTAGATGGCATGCAACACGTCACGAGAAACAAGCAGGTCGCGTTCGCGATCGGCGAGGTATCGCAGCGTGTCCGCGCTGCCTGGATCGGTATTGACCTGCGTCGCGGCCTCGAAAATTGCCTGTCCATATTTCATGGGCGGCACGAACGTACTGTTGAAGGCGACGATCTCCGCAATCGTGTGATGCGGTGCAGCGGGCGTTCCTGCCAAGTAGGCATTCAGGTCACGCTTTTGACCGTAGAGCAATACCGCCGAACAGAGCACGTTCGGCGGCGCCGGTGGCGTCGGAGCGGTCGGGATCGGGTAGCTCACACATGCGCCGGGTTGAACCGGTATTCGCTCCGGAGCAAGAACTTCGACATACGCACCTTGTGCCCTCAAGACTGCGATGGCGGCATCGAGGAGTGCCTGGCGATTTGCCGGAAGCGCAGCCGAAGGCGGACGCGGCGTGAACACCGCGATTCGTGCACCCTGCAGCGCATCTTCGTCGAGGAACTGCGTGTAGTCGCTGAAGCAGTTGCCCGGCGTCAGACACGCCGCTGTGGCGGCATCGTTAGGATCGTAGCCAGCGATCACGCCAAGCAAGACCGCTGCGTCAGCGACAGTTCGCGTGATCGGACCTGCCGTATCCTGGTCGGCCGTGATCGGGATGATTCCGTCGCGGCTGACGAGTCCCACCGTCGGCTTGATGCCGGCGACGCCATTGGCGTTTGCGGGGCTGAGAATCGAGCCGGATGTTTCGGTGCCGATCGCGATCGCGGCAAGGTTCGCGTTGACGCCGATGCCGGAGCCGGAGCTCGATCCACCGGTCTGGAGCACTGGACGTCCGTCACCACCGGGCAGCGGCCTCGGATCGTAGGGATTGAAGCCGTAGAGGCCGAGCGAGCTGTACCCGGTCGGCATGCCGAGCGCGATGAAGTTCGCGAACTCGGTCAGCGTCGCCTTGCCGATAATGACGGCGCCAGCCTCGCGCAGCTTCTGGGTGATGAACGCATCGTCGGGCGGAATCGATCCGGCGAGAGCGACGCTTCCTGCCGTAGTCGGCATGTCTGCGGTGTCGATGTTGTCCTTGAGCAGCACCGGGATGCCGTAGAGGGGACTGCGAGCAATGCCCGGATGACGAAGGGCGTCGAGTTGCCGCGCCGCGGCAGCGGCATTGGCGTTCACGTGCAGGAACGCGTTTATGCCTGGACCTGCATCGTCGTACGCGGCGATGCGCGCCAGATACATCTGCGTGAGCTGCTCGATCGTGACGAGCTTCGTCTGAATGGCTTTCTGCAGAGTCCCGAGCGTCGCCTCGACCAGCTGAAGGCGCGCGGATCCGGCGCCTCCCTTGTTGGCCACGACAGGGGGCGCCAGAACGGCGACGAGCGAGGCAACCACAACCAGGGTCAGAAGTAATCTCTTCATTCGGATGGCCTCCGGAGATGACGAAACCAAGCGGCCGGCGATATTGCGTCAGCCGCCGCACCGCGTCAAGCACAATTGCACGGAGAATGTAAACTTCGCCGGGTGACACCCGTCACGAAACATCCCCCACCGGTTTGCGTCACTATTTCCCAGGAGGGAGGCTGGTCGTGAAAAAGACCATGGACGCCGTCGGGTTTCTCTTCAAGGGGCCGTTGATTCTGGCGTTTCTGTTCCTGATCAACTGGATGATCGGCGGCGAGTGGTGGGTCCAGTGGGCGGCCCTCGGCATCGGGATCGCCTGGGTGTTCAGCCTGTTCCGCGTGATCCGCGCCGTCATTCTCGCCGGCGGCCTTGCCGCGCTGGCCGGTTACCTCGCGTCGCGCCGCTGAGGCGGCACGACGCGAGCGCACGTCCTCTATTCCTGCGGCGTAGTCTGGCGCGAAGGGGCCTTCACGAGCGTCTGCTGGACGAACTCGGAGACGTCCTTCTTTGCCTTCCCGAGATCGGACTTCCTGACGTACATCATGTGGCCGCTCTCGTAGAACGCGAAGGAAATGCGGTCCTTGATCGAACCGCTCGGATCGAGGTGTGACATCACGTACTGCGCCGTGAAGTAGTCGGTGGCCGCGTCGTAGTACGAGGCCAGCACGAGCACGCGCAGAAAGGGGTTCTGGGTCATCGCCGCGCGAAGCATCTCGCCGGTGTTCGTGGCGGGATCGCGGCGCCACGGCCGGACGTCGCCCCAGATGTTGTACTTCGCGTCGGTCTCCCACTTCAGCTCGTCGCGGAAGTAGTCGTTGATCACGGCGGCGAACGGACCGTTCCACGCCTCCATCGCCGGGTCGTACTCGTTCGTGGCGCCGGCCGCGTCGCGATCGACGCCGGTGTAACGGCTGTCGAGCCGGCCAACCGTCAGACCGCGGGTCCGCAGCAGCTCCTTCCGGAACCGCGCGCGATCGATCCTCAGGTTGTTGTTGACGACGTACTCCTTCGACAGGCCGGCAAGGCGGCCTACCTGGGTGGCGACGGTGTCGCGCTCGGCCTTCGCAAGCAGGTCGCCCTTGACGAGCGCATCGAGGTAGGCGCCGAGCGCGTACTGTTCGGATTCCTGCAGCACGGCGCGCAGCGGCTTCGCCTGGAGGTCCTGGGGAAGCGCCTTGTGATACCACGCCGTTGCGGTGTAGTGCGGCAACGACAACGCGGCGCCGAGCTCGCTTCCCGTCTGATAGTCGAGCGGCGTCATCGACACCTGAATGACGCCGTTGAAATACATCTGGTGGGTCTGCTGCATGTGGTTCACCAGACCCGCCGCGCGCGTCGTGCCGTAGCTTTCGCCGATGAGGAACTTGGGTGAGTCCCACCGGCTGTTGCGCGTGGTGTACAAGCGGATGAACTCGCCGACCGACCGGATGTCCTCCATCACGCCGTGAAACTTGTGCGCGTCCTCTCCCGGCGCCATGCGGCTGTATCCCGTTCCAACCGGGTCGATGAAGACGATGTCGGCGATGTCGAGGATCGCGTGATCGTTGTTCGCCAGGCGGAACGGCGGCGCGGGCATCATCCCCTCGTCGTCGTAGACGACCTTGCGCGGTCCGGTAAAGCCCATGTGCATCCACACCGACGCGGTGCCCGGGCCGCCGTTGAACGAGTAGAAGATCGGCCTCCGCGCGCGGTCGGTCACATCGTCGCGCGTGTATGCGACGTAGAAGACGCTCGCCTCGGCTTTGTTCTTGTCGTCGCGGAGGACGATCGTGCCTGCCGTGGCCGTGTAGGCGAGTCGCTGGCCGCCGATGTCGATCGCGTGCTTCGTGACGGATGTCGTCTCCTTGACGTCGGCCGCGGCCGTGGTCGCGGCAGGAGCCGCCGCCGGTGCCGATGGCGATGGCTGCTGGGCGGTCGCCTGGCCGAGCGGGAGAAGCAACACGAGAACGGCGATGAGGTGTCGCATATGAGCGCGCATCGAGAAGCCTCCTGAAGCAGCACATATCATAAGCGCCAGGGCCCCCGCAGGTCTGTGGTACCCTCTGCCCGGGTCAACCGGGGGCCAGGATCATGTTGAACCGATGCGCATCCCTCTTCGGGGTCGCGGCGCTCGCGGCGCTTCCCGTCGCATCGGACGCACTCCAGACGCAAGTCGACTTCGCCCGCGACGTCCAACCCCTTCTTCAGAAGCATTGCTACACGTGTCACGCGGGCGAAAAGGTCAAGGGCGGCGGCCTGCGTCTCGACCTGCGCGCCACGGCCATGAAAGGCGGCGACAGCGGCCTGGCCATCGTGCCTGGCAACAGCGAGCACAGCCTCATCATCCGTCGGCTCCTCGGCACAGTCGGTGCCGACCGGATGCCGATGAACAGTCCGCCGCTTGCCGACGCTGACATCGCGCTGATTCGGGCGTGGATCGACCAGGGCGCGGCGTGGCCTGAGAGCGCGGATGATCAGCGGAGCGCCCGGCAGCCGGCCCCGGAGCAACCCAGGCATTGGGCGTATCGCGGTGCCGTCCGCCCCCCGCTGCCGGAGGTCCGCAACACGTCGTGGGCGCGTAACCCGATCGATCGCTTCGTGCTGGCGCAGATCGAGAAAGAAGGTCAGACGCCGTCGCCCGAGGCGGCGCTCGAGACCCTCGTGCGCCGGGTCTCGCTCGACCTGATCGGGCTGCCGCCGTCGCCGCGAGAGCTGGACGACATCGCCGCGGATGCCGCGCGTGGCGGCCGCGACGCGGCGTACGAGAAGCTCGTCGATCGGCTGCTCGCGTCGCCTCACTACGGCGAGCGGTGGGCCCGGCCGTGGCTCGACCTCGCACGCTACGCCGACTCGCACGGCTTCGAAAAGGATCGTCCGCGCGTGATGTGGAAGTACCGCGACTGGGTCATCGACGCGCTCAACACCGACATGCCGTTCGATCGCTTCACGATCGAACAGATTGCCGGGGACATGCTGCCCAATGCGACGCGCGAGCAGCTGATCGCGAGTGGGTTCCATCGCAACGCGATGACCAACGAAGAAGGCGGCATCGATCCCGAGGAGGCGCTCTACGAAGTGCTCGTCGATCGCGTGAACACGACCGCCACCGTGTGGCTCGGCAGCACGCTCGGCTGCGCGCAGTGCCACAACCATAAGTACGATCCGTTCAGCCAGAAGGACTACTACCGGATGATGGCGTTCTTCACGAATACCGAGTACGAGACGCGGGTATTCGGCGACGGCACCCGGTTCTTCGAAGCGACCATGGACGTGCCCACGCCGGAACAGGAGGCAACGCGGAAGACGATTCAAGCGGAGGTGGACCGGCTGAACGAGCGGCTGGCCACGCAGACGCCCGCGCTCGATCGCGCTCAGGTCCTGTGGGAACGTGCGATGCGCGCCGAGCCGTCGCTGCGGTGGACGGTGCTGGCACCGACGCGTCTTGCCGCAACGGGCGGAGTGGTCCTGACACCATCGCACGACGGGTCCGTCGTGGCTTCGGGCCCGAATCCCGGTGAGGCGATTTACACGATAGAAGGATCGGCGGCGCTCCCGCGTATTACAGCGATTCGGCTCGAGGCGCTGCCGGATCCGTCGCTTCCCAAGGGTGGTCCCGGTCGGGATATCTACGGCAACTTCCAGTTGAACGGCCTCGAGGTCGAAGCGGATCCGCCATTGTCGTTCGCCGCGATCAAGGCAGACGACTCCGCCGGCGGCGCGAGCCTCGACACGTTCTTTCCCAAGGTGCTGTCGCGCGACGCTTACGCACCTCGCGGCTGGCGTATTGATGCGAGCAGGGAGGACACGCGACGCCCTCGCCAGATCGTGTTCACGCTCGACCGGCCATTGATCACGGCCGCGGGCGCGAAGCTGACGATACGCATGAAGCACGTGGGCAATGCGGTCGGGCAGGCGATCGGCCGCTTCCGCCTGTCGGTGACGTCCAGCAGTACGCCGCAGCGCGTTGTCGAGATCACCGCGGCGCTTCGTCCGGTCCTGGCCATCCCGCTGGCGAACCGCACGAGCCAACAGCGCACCCAGCTGTCGGCCTTTTACCGGACCGTCGCGCGGTCGCTGAAGCCTGCCCGGGACCGGCTCGACGAGCTCCGGCAGGAGCTCAGCGCACTCGGCATACCCACGGCGCTCGTCATGCACGAGCGTGCGTCGCATGAGCGGCCGTCGGCCTTCATGCGCCGCCGCGGCAGTTTCCTCGACAGGGGAGAGCGCGTTCATGCGGGACTGCCGGAGTTCCTGCATCCGCTACGCGACGATCAGATGCCGAACCGCCTCGGCCTCGCGTATTGGGTTGTCGACGAGCGGAACCCGCTGACGCCGCGCGTGGTGGTCAACCGCGCGTGGGAACAGTTCTTCGGCCGCGGCATTGTCGAGACGAGCGAGGATTTCGGCACTCAAGGTTCGGCGCCATCACACCCGGAACTGCTCGACTGGCTCGCAACCGAACTGGTTGGACAGGGTTGGAGGATGAAGGCGCTGCACAGGCTGATCGTCACCTCCGCGACGTATCGCCAGTCGTCGGCCGCGCCGCTGGGTCTCATCGAACGCGATCCCTACAACCGTCTGCTTGCCCGAGGGCCACGGTTCCGGTTGGAAGCAGAGATGGTGCGCGACGTGACGCTGGCGGCGAGTGGACTGCTCACCGGGAGGATCGGCGGGCCCAGCGTATTCCCGCCGCAACCCGACGGAATCTGGGACATCCCGTACAGCAACGACAAGTGGACCACCAGCGAACGCGAGGATCGGTACCGGCGGGGACTCTATGTCTTCATCCGGCGCAGCGCCGCGTATCCGAGCCTCATGACGTTCGATGCGACGAGTCGGGAATACTGCACCGTGCGCCGCGTCCGCACGAATACGCCGCTGCAGGCGCTTGTCACGCTCAACGATGAAGCGTTCTTCGAGGCGGCGCAGGCCCTCGCGGCGCGCGTCCTGCGAGAAGCGGCGTCGCCTGAGGCGAATCGAGTGTCCTACGCGTTCCGTCTCGCCGCCTCGCGAACGCCTACGGCCGACGAGCTCGTACGAATCCTCGCGTCGTACACCAAACAGCTGGAGGCGTTCCGCAGAGATCCTGCAGCGGCCCAGCGAGCGATCGGACAGTATGGGGTGACCGGCGTCGAAGCGGCCGAGCAAGCCGCCTGGACGCTGGTTGCGAACGCGATCCTCAACCTCGACGAAACGCTGACGAAGGAATGATGGATCCCAAATCTCTGCACGCGATCACGCGCCGGCATTTCTTCAAGCAGTCCGGTTTTGGCATTGGCGGGGTGGCGCTGTCGGCGCTGCTGGACGAGAAGCTCTTCGCGCAGACGAGGGATAGCGCGCTCGCACCGCTGGCGCCGCACTTTGCGCCGAAGGCGAAGAACGTCATCTACCTGTTCATGGCCGGAGCGCCGACGCAGATCGACCTCTTCGACAGCAAGCCCGCCCTGCAGAAGCACGACGGCGAGGAGATTCCCGCGGAGTTCATCCCCAAGGGGGAGCGGTTCGCGTTCATCAAGGGCACGCCTCGCCTCCTGGGATCGCCGTTCAAATTCACCAGGCACGGCCAATCCGGCGCCGAACTGTCAGAGCTGCTGCCACACCTCGCGACCATCGCCGACGACATCGCGATCGTCCGCTCGATGCACACGACGCAGTTCAATCACGCGCCGGGTCAGATCTTCATGAACACCGGCAGCCAGGTGTTCGGTCGTCCGAGCATCGGGTCGTGGCTGACCTACGGCCTGGGCAGCGAGAGCCGCGATCTTCCCGGCTTCGTCGTGCTGCTGTCAGGCGAGAACGCGCCCGACGGCGGCAAGTCATGCTGGGGGAGCGGATTCCTCCCCACTGTGTATCAGGGTGTCGAGTTCCGCTCGAAAGGCGATCCGGTGCTGTTCGTGTCGAACCCGCAAGGTGTCGACAAGGATGCGCGGCGCGAAACGATCGATCTCGTCACCGATCTGAACCGGCTGCGCCGCGGGGAGGCTGGCGATCCGGAGATCGACACGCGGATCGCCGCGTACGAGATGGCCTACCGGATGCAAACCAGCGTGCCGGAGCTCACCAACATTTCGAGCGAGCCACCCTCGGTTCACGCGATGTACGGCACCGAGCCCGGCAGAGTGTCGTTTGCCAACAACTGTCTGCTGGCCCGGCGCCTCGTCCAGCGCGGCGTACGGTTCGTCCAGCTCTATCACCGCGGCTGGGACACTCATGGTGCCAGCGTCGGCACCGACATCGCCCAGCGTGTGCCCGAGCTCTGCCTGGAAACCGATCGCGCGGCGACCGCGCTCGTGCGCGATCTCAAACAGTGCGGCCTGCTCGATAGCACGCTCGTGGTGTGGGGTGGTGAGTTCGGCCGCACGCCGATGAACGAAGCGCGCGGCGGCTCGCGCCTGATGGGACGCGATCATCACCCGCGCGCCTTCACGATCTGGATGGCCGGCGGCGGCGTCAAAGCCGGAACCACGATCGGCCAGACCGACGACCTTGGCTACAACGTGGTCGAAGACCCCGTCGACGTGCACGATCTGCACGCGACGATCCTCCACCTCCTCGGGCTGGACCACACCAGGCTCACCTACAAGTTCCAGGGACGCGAGTTCCGGCTCACCGACGTGCACGGGAAGCTCGTTCAGAAGCTGCTGGCATAAGATCGTCAGCATGCGGCTGGCTCTCGTTATCCTTTCCACGATCGTGTTGCTGGGGAGCGCGGCGCCCGACCCCGTACGCCTCATCGAAGCCGAAGGCGAAGCCGCGAAGTACTGGCCGCGGTGGCGCGGGCCATCGGGGCAGGGCGTGGTGCGAACGGGCGGATACCGCGACGCCTGGTCGCCTGCGGAAGGCGTGAAGTGGAAGGTCCCGGTGCCGGGCCGCGGGAACTCGTCACCGATCGTCTGGCGCGACCGCATCTTTTTCACCACCGCGTACGAGGAGGGCGCCAAGCTGTCGCTCCTCTGCTACAACCGGTCGGACGGGAAGCTGCTGTGGGAAGTTGCCGCGCCCCAGCAGGGAGTCGAGCGGGGCCACCGGAAGAACGGTCACGCCTCGTCGACCGCCGTCACGGACGGCGAGCGCGTCTACGTCTCGTTCGGTTCGCACGGGATCATGGCCGCCAGCGTCGACGGAAAGCTCCTCTGGCATACGCCGATCGGCGCGGTCGACAACTACCACGGCACCGCGGGATCGCCGGTGCTCTACAAGGACACCGTCATCATCTACCACGACGGCGGCCACAAGTTCCGCGGGCCGATGCCGGATCAACCACCGTCGTTCGTCGCCGCGTTCGATCGCAAGACGGGAAAGATGCGCTGGCGCACGCAGCGGACGGCAACTGTCGGCTGGGGGACGTCGGTCGCGATCCGCGCGGGCAACCGCGACGAGCTGGTCGTGTGCGGCCAGTATCGCGCGATGGCCTACGACCCGGCCAATGGCAAGGAGCTCTGGAGCGTCGACGGGCTCACGTTCGAGGTGATTCCGACGCCGGTCGTCGGCCACGGGCTCGTGTACTGCGCTTCCGGCCGGGCCGGCCCGACCATCGCGATCCGCCCGGGCGGCAGCGGCGATGTCACCTCGACGCACGTCGTGTGGTCGACGCCGAAAGGGTCGCCGTTCGTGCCGTCTCCGGTCATCGTGGACGACGTCATTTACCTCGTCAACGACATGCAGAGCATCGTCACGGCCTACCAGGCGAAGACGGGCACGCTTCTCTATCAGGGCCGCCTCGGCGTGGCGAAGAAGGAGGGCTTCTCCGGATCGCCCGTGGCCGTGGATGGCAAGGTCTTCTTCACGAACGACGATGGAGAGACGTTCGTCGTGAAGGCAGGCCGCGAGTTCAACCTGCTGCACACGAATCAACTGGGTGAGCCCACCTATGCGTCGCCGGCACTCGTCGACGGGCACTGGTACTTCCGAACGGCGACGTCGCTGCTCGCCATCGGTCATTAGGTGCGCTGGGTGCGCTGGGTGCGCTGGGTGCGCAGGTGCGCAGGTGCGCTGGGTGCGGCGGGTGCATGGCATTTTCTGCACTTTAACGGCCGGAACGGCGTGGCCCGATCTGCGTGGTTCATGGCCGTGATCACAGATATCTCGAACAATTCGTACAGGCACGACTGCTGCACTCTAAGGTTCCGTGGCTGGAGCACGTGATCATTCGGAGCTGACTGTGTGGCAGCTCGCGAATGAGCTTTGTTTGCAGACGTTTCCCTTGACGGCACGCGACGCGTGGGCGCGTGATTTCAAACTGCGATCCCAAACAGACGACGCCGCATCTTCCGTACGGCGGAACATCAGTGAAGGCTTCGGACGCCGCAGTCACACGGAATTCGCGCGATTTCTGGAGATCTCTCGTTCGTCGCTAAACGAGTTGCGAGACTGTTTGCTCGAAGCGGAGCAGAAGGGCTACGCCACCGCTGCCGAGCTCGCTTCGCAACGTAACCTGATCAAGAGGATCACCGTCGCCAACTCCCGATTGAGTCGCTATCTGCGCAATGCGCCATCGCCCCCTGCCGCCGCCCCCGCACCTAGAGCACCCAGCGCACCGAAGCACCGAGCGCACCTGTGCGCACCCAGCGCACCGAGCGCACCGAGCGCACCCAGAGCACCGAGCGCCCTGTCGCACCTAGCGCACCTGAGACGGGTATATCCTCCGATCAGTGGAGGACCGCCGATGTCTGCTGACCGCTACCTGCGATTCATTCTGACCATCATCGCCGTCGAATTGCTCTGGCTCGGCATGAGGGACGCGGCCGCTCCGGCGCTCGCACAGCAGAAGCCGGAGCCGACGCCTGTCGTCATTACGGGAATCCGCATTGGCAGTCAGGAATACACGACGCTTCCTGTCGCCATCGCCGGCAGCATCCGGCCGAACGCGATTCCTTCGCACCGCGAGCTGCCAAACCTGCAGCCGGCCAGCGTGCGCGTGTCCGATCCGGTCCAGATCGACACACGCCAGCCGTTTGGGGTCACGATCGCGAATCAGCCGGTGACGGTGCAGACCGGCGCGAAGCCTCTTTCCGTGGACGCGATCTTCAAAACGGGGTCCGCGCCAGGGCGGTGACCATAGGGGCCTGACCCCTATGGTGCCAGGTTCGCCGGTTCGTGCCGCGGGTTGATCAAGTGCACGATCGCGAGGCACACGAGGTAGGTCGAGCCCGCGATGAGGAAGACCACGACGTAGGTGCCCGTCACCTGGAGAATGTACGCCGTCAGCTTGGCGATGAGCATTCCGCCGACCGCTCCCAGCATGCCGCCGAAACCGATGACGGAGCCGACGGCCTGCTTCGGGAACGTGTCGGACGCCAGCGTGTAGACGTTGGCCGACCATCCCTGGTGAGCCGCGGCGGCGAGGCTGATCAACGCGACGGCAAACCACAGGTTCGTCGTGTTGGCGGCCAGCACGATCGGGACGACGCACACGCCGCAGATGGCCATCGCGGTCTTGCGCGCCGCGTTGATGCTCCAACCGCGCTTGATCAGAGTCGACGACAGCCACCCGCCGGCGATGCTGCCGACGTCCGCCACGATATAGATCACCATGAGCGGCAGCGCCATGTCCGCGAGCGTCAAGCCATGGTTCCGCACGAGGAAGTCGGGCATCCAGAACAGGTACAGCCACCAGATCGGATCGGTCATGAACTTCGCCGTGGCGAACGCCCACGCCTGACGCGTCGGCACGATCCGCGCCCACGACACACGCCCGGCCTGGTCCGGTGGATCGCTGCGGATGTATGCGAGCTCAGACGGGCTGAGGCGCGGATGCTCCTCGGGCGCGCGGTAGGTGAACCACCATGCGAACACCCACAGGAATCCGAGCGCGCCGGTCCAGACGAACGCCCAGTACCATCCGTACGTCAGCGTGATCCAGGGCACCACGAGCGGCGCGACCAGCGCGCCGACGTTCGTGCCGGCATTGAAGAGTCCCGTCGCGAACGCGCGCTCCTTCTTCGGGAACCACTCGGCCACGGTCTTGATCGCGCCGGGGAAGTTTCCTGCTTCGCCGAGGCCGAGCGCGAACCGCGCGGCGATGAATCCGGCAACCGACGCGCTGTACGTCAGGCCCACAACGGCGAGGAGCGAAGCAGCCGCGGGACCGAACCACAGCACCTCCGCCGTGGCCATTCCGGCGAGACTCCAGAGGATGATGGCCAGGGTGAATCCGAGGCGAGTGCCGAGTCCGTCCATCATGCGCCCGGCAAACAGGAACCCGATCGCGTAGGCAAGCTGGAACGCGAACACGATGTCGCCGTAGTCGAGCTCGCTCCAGCCGAATTGCTGCTGCAGGGTCGGCTTCAGAATGCTGAGCACCTGCCGATCGATGTAGTTGATGACCGACGCGAGAAAGAGCAGCCCGCAGATGTACCAGCGAAACCGACCGACGGCGGCGGCCGCGCGCGTGGCGGTCGTCGTCGACGGAGCGGCTGCGGAAACGGAGGACGAGCTGCTCATGTGTCTCCTCAGATGGTGGGATTGCGCCGGTGAATCGCAAACTCGCGGTGGCCGAGGATTTCGGCCGCGACCCGTTTGCCGGAGCAGACGGCGAGCACCTCGTCGAACAGACGGCTGGAGGCGTGGCCGAAATCCTCCGCGTCGGTGAGCACGCCGCTGACGTCGAGGTCGATGTTGTCGCCCATCCGCCGCGCGGTCTGCGCGTTTCCGGTGATCTTGATCACGGGCGCAATCGGATTGCCGGTCGGCGTACCGAGCCCGGTCGTGAACACGACAACCTGCGCTCCGCCGCCGACCATTCCCGTCACCGACTCGACGTCGAGCCCCGGTGTGTCCATCACGGTGAGACCGGGGCGCGTGACACGGCCGGCGTACGGCACGACCTCCTCGAGCGGCGACTCCTCGCCGCCTTTGTGAACGGCGCCGAGCGACTTCTCCTCGATCGTGGTCAGGCCGCCGCGGATGTTGCCGGGTGACGGCTGCGTGCCTCGAATGTCGAGCCCGAGCGCGATTGCTTCGCCCTCGACCCGGCTGACCAGCTGAATGAGCTGCGTCGCCACGCCAGGGCGCGTCGCGCGCGCGGCGAGCAGGTGCTCCGCGCCCATGATTTCAGCCACCTCGCCCAGCACCGCCGCACCCCCAAGTGACACCAGCCGATCGGCGACGCGCCCGAGAGCGGGGTTCGCGGCCAGACCCGACGTGTAATCCGAACCACCGCACTTCAGCGACAGCACGAGCGATGCGATGTCGCACGGCGTTCGTTCGACGTCGGCGATGCTGTCCGCCATCGCGAGCGCCGCCTCGGTGCCGCGGGCAATGGTGGCCGGCGTGCCGCCGAGCGCCTGGATGGCGAGGATCTCGGTGGGCTTTCCCGCGCGCCGCGCCGCCTCCGCCAACTCCTGCGCGATGATCTGCTCGCACCCGAGCGCCACGACGAGCACGGCGCCGACGTTCGGATGCCCGCAGTACGCCAGCAGCGTGTCCTGCGTCATGCCGCGGTCGGGTCCGATCTGCCCACAACCCGCGAGGTGCGGCAGCGCGACGATGTGCTCGGGCCGTGCAGCGGCAATCCGCTCGCATACCACGGACGAGCAGATCACGGTGGGCACCACGAGCACGTAGTTGCGAACGCCGACGCGGCCGTCGGGGCGCTTGTAGCCCAGGAACTGCGGCCGGATCATTACTCTTCGGGCTCCGCGAGCGGATGGTGGCCGCGCGTTCGCGCATCTCCCGCGAGGTCGCCGCGTCCGCGTCCGCTCGCCACGTTGTGCGTATGGACGTGTGCGCCGATGGCGATATCCGACAGCGCGGTGCCGATGGCGCTCCCGTACTTGCGGACTTCCTGTCCCGAGGCGATCGCTTCGATGGCGACCTTGTGGCCGGGAGGGATCCGATCGCGCACGACCACGCGGCGAACGCCGAGCTCGAGGGCGCGTCCCGGCTCGAGCATCTCGAGCGCCGTCGCGACATTGTCGCGGGCGCTGATCACGAGCGCGGAATTCATTGATTGACTCCGCTCGCCAGAAAGCCTCCGTCAACAACAATCAGCTGGCCCGTCACGAAGCTGGAGGCGTCGGAGGCCAGGAAGATCGCGGCGCCGACGAGCTCTTCCGTGCGCCCGAACCGGCGCATCGGCGTGCGCATGAGGAACTCCTGTCCGCGGGCCGACTCGAGCAGCGCCTTGTTGAGATCGGTGCGGAACACTCCGGGCGCGATCGCGTTGACGGTCACGCCGTGCGGCGCCCACTCCACGGCCAGCGCGCGCGTGAGGCCGGCCACCGCCGACTTGCTGGCGACGTACGCCGCGACCTCCTGGAGCCCCACGTAGGAGGAGAGCGATCCGATCGTGATGATGCGCCCGCGGCCTCGAGCGACCATCGGCGCGCCGAACACGCGGCAGGCGCGCATCGTCCCCGTGATGTTCGTCTCGAGAATGCGGTTCCAGTCGGCCTCGTCCATCTCCAGCGTGGGCACGCGCTTGGTGGTGCCCGCCGCCACGAGCATCACGTCGACGGCACCGAGCTCGGCCAGGCATGCGTCGCGCACACGCGCAAGCGACGCTGGATCGGCGACATCCGCCGCGATTCTCAACGTGCGCCGGCCCATCGCCTCGATCGCGGTGGCCGCGTCATCCACGAGCGCCTGGCGGCGTCCCGTGACGACGACGTCCGCGCCGGCTTCGGCGAGCCCCATTGCCAGCGTGCGCCCGATGCCGCTCGTGCCGCCAACCACGACGGCCACTCGGCCCGTGAGATCGAACAGTGGATGGCCGGCGCGGGGTTTGGCGAGGGTCTCGGTCGTCATCGACGCGGATTCTCCTGTTCCTGGTACACGCTGGCCTGCAGCAGGTGTTCGTTCATCGCCTGCCGAGCGCGTTCGGCGTCGTGCGCGCAGATCGCGTCGTAGATGCGGCGGTGTGCTTCGGCCGCATCGCGCAGGTCGCGCTCCGAGGCGCGCTGCGCGGTCTGCCGGCGGCGATCGTAGTACAGCGCGGAGACCATCTCCATCAACGACGCGACAATCGGATTGCCGGAAGCGGCCGCCACGCTCCGATGAAAGTTGATGTCGTGCACGAGGAACACCTGCGGCGACTCGAGCGCGCCGTAGAGCGCCTCCACATCTTCGGCAAGCTTGGCCAGCTGCTCGTCCGTCGCTCGCTCGGCCGCGAGGCCGGCAGCGCCGACCTCCAGGATGCGGCGCGCCTCGTACATCTCCAGCCCGGTGAACCCGTGCAGTGCGGCAAGGAAACTCAACGGCTCCGACCCGAGCACCGGCGGTCCGTCTGGGATGTACGTTCCCGAATCCGTGGCGCGGCTGCACGACGCCCATGGCGGACAACGCCCGCAACCCCGCGCGGACGCTCGGCCGGCTGACACCAAGCCGTACCGCCAGATTGCGCTCGGCCGGCAGGCGATCGCCCGGGCGGAGCTCACCCCGCTCAATCAGCCGGCGGATGTGCGTCACGACCTGTTCGGGTACTACCTTGTGTCGGGTGCACGGACCGATTATACGGACGTCCGGTTCCGTTAAGACGGCGAAGCAGTTACGCCGTTTGTTTGCGCCACCCCCTGCGGCCGGGAGGGGAGGAACGCGACGGCGGCCGCCCCTACGGCCGCGAGGCCCACGAGAACCATGAATCCCGTCGTATAGCTCCCCGTCTGGTCGCGCAGGGTCGCAACCCCCATGGGCACCATCGCTTCGGCCACACTGTCGGCGGTGAGCACGACCCCCATCACGCGTCCCATGATTGCGAGGCCATACAACTCGGCCGCCATCAGCGGGATGATCATGTAGTCGCCTCCCAGGCCAATGCCGAAGGCAAAGGCGCAGACGCCGAGCCCTACAGGCGTCGACGCATAGAAAAGTGGCGGGATGGACGCGGCCACGATCACGTAGATGAGCAGCATGACGCGCTTCTTGGGCCACCGGTCGGCCAGCCACCCCATCGTGATCCGCCCGACGAGGCTCCCGAGAAGGATCAGCGACAGCGTGGTGTCGATCGTGCCCTGTGGGAGCTGTCGATCGAGCCGGAGGTACAGCGCGAGGTTCTGGATCGTGCCGCCGACCGCGCCGATCGACGCCATGCTGCCGATCATCAGGAAGTAGAAGGCGGGGCTCGAGAGCACGCCCTTCAGCGGCGGCGCCGTCGCGGCGGCTCGAGCGGAAGCCTCCGGTTCGCGCACGAACCATGCAGCGGGCAGCGCGACGATAATCATCAGCACGCCGAGCGCTCTGATCGCGCCGCGCCAGTCGAAGGCTTCCGTCAGCGCACCGGCCAGCAGCGGAACGAGCGCGCCTCCAACGCCGATGCCGAGATACGCGATGCCCATCGCCTTGCCGCGCGCACGATCGAACCATCGCGACAGCAGCACCTGGTTCGGCAGCGGGCCGCCGAGGACGTAGCCGAGCGCGTTGAAGCCGTAGAAGAAATAGAAGCCGGCCAGCGACCGGACATACGAGAGGCCGATGAGCGCGCCTCCCGCGATGACGATCCCGACCAGCATGATCCGCCGCGGTCCCCACGCATCCACCATGCGTCCGGCCAGCGCGCCGAACGCCAGGGCCACGACGATCTTGCTGTACGCGTTGCCCGAGGTCACCTGCTGCCGCGTCCACCCGAGCTCCTCCACCCAGAATGGATAGAACCGCGGCAAGCCGTACAACGCAAAGCCGACGATGGCGAAGAGCGCGAGGAACCCAGTGAGGACGGCGAGAACCTGATCGCGCTTCACGTGCGAACACCCGCCCGCGCCTCGGGTGAGGCGGGCCCCTGCTTCAGCTCCTTCAGCCGGATGGCGTCGGGATGCGCGGCGTAGAACGGATCGAGTGGGAAGCATCCCGACACCAGGCCGAGTCGCGGCCCCGTGGTGCAGTCGCTGAACGTCCGGCAGATCGACTTGCGGCGCAGCGGCGCGCCGCGAAGCACATCGGCCGGCAGGTCGGGATACGAGAGCGCCACGCGCCCGAGGCCGACGAAGTCGGTCAGGCCATTGCGGACGTTGTACTGCCCCACGTGTGGCAGCCATTCCTGCAAGTACCAGTACGCCGAGCCGACGAATATCAAGTTCGGAAACGCCGCTTTCAGTCGAGCCGTTGCGTCGATCTGCCGGGCGACCCCGCGGAGGGGGTCCTCGGGTGGATCGTATCCGTCGGCAGGAGGGAAGAGCGCCGGCCGCTGCACGTGGGGGCAATAGTACGGACTGCCGGCCGTGACGCAGATCCACTTCACGTCCCGCGCCTCGAGCATGCGCAGGATCGCCCGGCTCTCCTCGAGGGCGTGATCGATGTCCTCGTGCTCGAGAAAACCAAACGCATGCCGGTTGGCGTCCGGCGATGTTTCCGGCACGCCGCGGCCGAGCGAGTCCTTCCTGAACGGCACGACGTCGAAGACCGACAGACGTACGCCGACGCCGAGGCCGGGCACGTTGGCGCGAATGCCGTCGATCACCTCGCGCATGAACCGCGTGCGGTTCTCGAGGGTGCCGCCGTATTTGCCCTGGCGATGGTGCGCGCCGAGCAGCTCGTGCGCGAAGTAGCCATGACAATGCTTCACGTCGACGAACTGGTAGCCGGCGTCGAAGGCCTGGCGCGCCGCACGAATGAACTCGAGCACGATGCGGTCGATCTCGCCGTCCGTCAACACGTGCAGACCGTTGGGGAAGCGCCGGTCGAGCAGCGGATGCCGATACGCAGCGAGCGGAGCGGGCACATGTTTCTCGATCGGACGCGCGAAGCGGCCGGAGTGGGTCAGCTGCAGCCCGATGAACAGGTCGTGTTCGGCGCGCGTTCCGAATGCGTCGACGTGCGCCGCCACGAGCTCGGACCGCAGCGCGGCCAGAGCCGCCTGCGTGCGCCCGTTGATGACGAGCTGATTCGGGTTGGCGCGTGCCTCGGGCCGCACCGCCACCGCCTCGCCGCCCCAGATCAATTTCGCGCCGCTCAGCCCGAAGTGTCGCCACCGGCGCGTCGTGAGGTCGCTCGGCTCGCCGTCAGACGTGCCGTCCCACCCTTCCATGGGGAGAATGGAGAAGCGGTTGCCGACGGTGACGTCGCCGACGCGCATCGATCGCGCGAGGGGGGAGTCGGGCCCGGTTTGCAGGTGTTCGTCGAATTCGAGGTTGATGCCCGCCTTGTCGAGGTGCTCGCGAAACGCGGCGGCTGTTTTCAGCGTGGCTACCCTCGGCCAGGGGGACTGGCTCACGGGGTGGGCTCCTCCGGGTGGGCATCGAGATACTCGGCGTATGCGGCCAGCGCGCCCTGGTTGTGCAGCCGCACGGTGCGTTCGAGCTCGGCGAGATCGCGCGCCTTGATCTGCGCCAGCATCATCCGGTGCTCGCTCTGCGCCAGCTCCGTGCGGTGGGCGAGCACGCCGGTGAAGAAATAGCGCCGCACCCGCTCCCAGTGGTCGAGGGCGCGCCGCAGCATCTGCTCCAGCATCGGCATGCCGGCGAGCGCCGTCATCGCCAGGTGGAAGCGCGTGTTCAGCGCGGCCCATTCATCGTAGCGGCCCTGCACGAGCGCGGCGTCCATCGCTTCCACGATCGCCTCGAGCGTGGCGATTCCCGCCGGCTCGGCGCGCTGCGCCGCGCTCCGTGTCGAGACGCTTTCAAGACCCTCGAGCAACGTGAACGTCTCGGTCACCGACGAGCGCGAGATCGGCGCCACGGTGGCGCCGACGTGCGCGATATTGACGACGAGACCCTCCGACTCGAGCAGACGAATCGCCTCGCGCACCGGGATGATGCTCGTATCGAGACGCCGCGCCAGATCGTCGATGATCAGCCGCTCACCGGGGCCGAGCTCGCACCGGAGGATCGCGTGACGCAGCGACGCGTACGCGTACTGCTGCTTCGTGACGTGAGGTTTGTTGGAGGTCGCAGGGAGATCAGGGAGATCGGGGAGAACATTCCTCCTCCCTGATCTCCCTGACCTCCTTGTGTCTCCAGCCTCGATAATCATGTCGTCTGCGCCTTCGACTTCGCGATCACTTCGTTCGCGCGGATGCAGGCACGCGCCGAGGCCATGGCCCGGTCGGGTCCGCACCCGAGCGGCGTGCCCACGCGGATCGCCGCGCAGAAACGCTCGATCTGCCGCCGGGTTGGAATGCGGCGCTGCGTCGGCGTGGCGGGCGCTTGCTGCGCGGCGCCAGGCGTGGCCGGCGCGGCTCCGGCCGCCGGCGCGAGCGGGTCGGCGGTGGCGCCGGTGATCGTTTCCGACGACTGTGCAGTCGGGGCGCCGCCGCGCGAGGCGACCTCGATGCCGGTGCCGCGCGGTGCGCCCTCCTCGAAGAGCAGGGCATCACGCTCGCGGCGGATGATCAGCGTGCCCTTCGTTCCCATGAACATCTCGTAGTAGTCGTCGAATGCGTTCGACTCGATCGCCGTGAACGTCGCCGTGCGGCCGCCGGGGTACTCGAACGTGGTGAACACGTGGTCGGGCACTTCGCGGTCCTTGAACCGATACACGCCGCCGACGCCGAGCACGTTCTCCGGCTCCGCACCAAGGAACAGGTTGGTCATGTTGATCTGGTGGCTGGCGAGCTCCGCCATGAGGCCTTGCGAGTATTTGTGGTACAGCCGCCAGTTGATCAGGTGATCGAATGTTGGATAACCCCATCGTGACGGGTCATAGTCCGGCGACGGCGGTTCCGCTTTGCGGCGCCAGTTCGCGTTGCGGTGCCAGGCGAGCCGCGCGTAGTACACGTCGCCGAGCACGCCGGCGCGAATAACCCCTTCGTACGCGGATTGATAGATCGGGTTGTAGTTGCGCTGATACCCAATCTCCAGCACTTTGCCCGTTCGCCGGGCCGCATCGCGCATCCGCTCGCAGCCGGCCACATCCCACGCCATCATCTTTTCGCACAGCACGTGCTTGCCGGCCTCGAGGCAGCCCACCGTGATGTCGGCGTGCGCCCAGAGCGGCACGCCGATAATCACGGCCTCGATGTCTTCCTTCTCGAGCATCTCCTTCCACTCGGCGTAGTGGCGGGCCGGCGGCAGCTTGTTGTCCGCCAGCACCGAATCGGCGCGTGTCAGCGACGAAGGATTGATGTCGCAGAGCGCGCGCACGTCGGTGTGCGTCGCCTGCACCGAGTCGAGGAGCGCACGGCCCTGGCCGCCCACGCCGATGAAGCCGACGCGCACCGGGCCGCCCGGCACCGGACCCTTTGCCGCGGCTGCCGCGCCGAGCGCGGCAATCGCCGGCGTTCCCGCGAGCACCTTCAGGAAGTTGCGACGGCCGAGGGCTTCCTGTTCGGGAGTGAGGTTCATGCGGCTGCCTCGTTCTGGTGCGCCGGCGTGCGGCGCGCGTTCCACAACCGATCGAGCCCGGCGATCAGTCCTGTACGGAAGGTGAACAGCACGAGGACCGCCGCCAGCTCGATGAGGTTCTTGTTGACGATGAGGTACGTTCCCTCGGTGCGCGGCTCCGCCACGCCCGACAGCGGGATTGCCGAAACGTAGAATAACGCGAGCAGGCCCCCCGCAAGCACGCACCCGACCTGCGTCAGCAGCCCGAGTAACAGGAAGAGGCCGGCCACGAACAGCGTCCAGGCCACGAGATGGTCGAGCGTCGTGACCCAGGGCGATGCCGCGAGCGAGTGAAAGAGGTCGGCCATGGGCCCTGTGGCGCCCCTCAGGTAGCCGGCCGACGAAAACGGCTGCATCGGGACGCCGGCGCGCGTCCACATCGGTCCAATCAGCTTCACATACCCCTCATACAGAAAGTGCCAGCCGATGAGGGTTCGCAGCAGGATCAAACCGGACTGTTGCGCGGGCGTCAGCCCGCGGCGGTCCATCTTCATGCCAGCTCCAGCGATGCATCTCGATACGTGCCGAACACCTGCGGCGGCCCCATGTCGGGCGTGACGATCGCCAGCACGTCGCGGTGAGACGCACAGTAGCGGCGGGCGAGATCGAGCCCCCCGACGAGGAAGGCGGTCGACAGCGCGTCGGCGTCGGCGCGCGCTCGCCGCCACGACGCTCGCGCTGCGTACGCCGGACGCGGGCCATCCGGTGCGCGGGTCGAGCACGTGGCCGTACCGCACGCCGTTCACCTCGAAATACTGCTCGCCCGCGCCGCTCGTGCCGAGCGCCGCATTCCGTCAGGACGAGCCGCCCCAATATCTCGTCTCGCACCAGCGAACGGAGATCGACGCGCCAGCCCGGACGCTCGCCGCCAAGGGCCATCACGCTGCTGCGTCCGGCCGACACGAGCGCGTGGGGCACTCCCGAGTCGCGAAGTCCAGATGCCATCCGATCGAGCACGAAGCCCTTGCCGATCGCGCCGAGGTTCAACTCCAGGCTCGGATGCCGATAGAACACCGACGCCTCGGATGCATCGAGCGCCATCGCATTCATCGCGACGCACGCGCGCGCCGAGTCGATCTCCGCCGGAAGGGGCAGCCGCCCTGCGCGCCGCAGGAAGCCCCAGCAGCGGCTCAACGGAGTGGACGAGATGTCGAACGCCCCCTCGGTCTCGCGATGGAGGACGAGACTCCGCTGCAGCAGCTCGAAGAGCTCGCGAGGAACCACGACCGGACGCTGCGCGGCGAAGCGGTTCACGCCGACGAGGGCGCTCGTGTCGCGGAACACGGTGAGCATCGCCTCGAGCCGGTCGGCTTCGTCGAGCGCGGCCCGCGCCGCGACGAGGGCGTCCGGCTGTGCGGCGCACACGACGACCTCGACACGGCAGGCCATCGCCGTCCGATGGACGCGCAGCCAGGTCCGCTCGGACTCGTCGTCCGCTGCGCGCGTCGAGGAAACTCGTGTCAGCAGCGCGCGCCGGCTGATGGCTGCCATGAACGGGCAATCATATATGATATGCGGGCGGTGACGTTCAAAATTCCGTTCCGGTCTACTGATATCCTGCTGGGCTTAGCCGCCCAGCCGTTAACGGCGAGGCTGCGTTCGATTCAGCCGCTCGCCATCGCCGAAAGATGATGTCAGGTTCATGCGCCATTCGTCACACCACATGTATCAGTATGCCCCACACAACCTCATCGCGCTGAACGCAGAAGCAATCGTATCGCGATGATTCGAATCGATCGCACTCGCACCCCGCAGGATCTGCTGCCCGGCATCGGGCGGCTGTTCACGGCCTCGGCGTCGAAGATCCGCGCGCTCGAGGACACGTGGCGCGCGGAGGATGGGGCGCCCGTGTTCACCGTGGAGGGGCGCTACCGGTCGCGCGGCTGGACCGAGTGGACCCAAGGGTTCCAGTTCGGCTCGGCGCTGCTGCAGTTCGATGCAGACGGCGACCGCGCGTTTCTCGATCTGGGCCGGTCGCGCACGCTCGAGCGGATGGCTCCCCACCTGACGCACGTGGGCGTGCACGATCACGGGTTCAACAACGTCAGCACCTACGGCACGCTCTGGCGCCTGGCGCACGAAGGCCGATTCGACGCGAGCGAATGGGAGGTGCGGTTCTACGAGCTGGCCCTGATGGTGAGCGGTGCCGTTCAGGCGCGCCGCTGGACCCCTCGATCAGGCTCGTCGCAGGCGCCGCCCGGAGGGTACATCTATTCGTTCAACGGCGCCCACTCGCTGTTCGTGGACACGATGCGTTCGCTGCGTGCCCTCGCGCTCTCTCATCTGCTCGGACACCGCCTCGTCGAAGAACAGGACGCGGCGGTGAATCTGCTGGTGCGCCTGGTGCAGCACGCGCGCGCGACCGCCGACTTCAACGTGTACTACGGCCGCGGCCGCGATACGTTCGACGTGCGCGGCCGCTGCGCGCACGAGAGCCTCTTCAACGTGGCGAATGGCACGTATCGCGGACCCAACAGCCAGCAGGGCTACTCCCCATTCTCGACGTGGACGCGCGGCCTCGCGTGGGCGATGCTCGGATTCGCCGAGGAGCTCGAGTTCATTGGCACCTGTGAGGACGCCGCACTCGCCGACGTCGGCGGGAAGGCAGCCGTCGAAGCGTGGATGGTCGAAGCCGCGCGCGCGACGTGCGACTTCTACATCGATCGAGCCGCAGCGGCCGACGGAATCCCGTATTGGGACACCGGCGCGCCGGGACTCGCGGCGCTCGGCGACTGGGGCGGCCGCGCATCGGATCCGTTCAACGATCGGGAGCCGGTCGACAGCTCCGCGGCGGCCATCGCGGCGCAGGGGTTGCTGCGCCTTGGGCGCCTCTTGTCGTCGCGCGGCGGCGACAGCACGCGCTACGAGCAGGCCGGCCTGCTGGTTCTCGAGACGCTCTGCGGCGAGCCCTATCTCTCCACCGACCCGGGTCATCACGGGCTGCTGCTGCACGCGGTGTATCACTGGCCGAACGGGTGGGATCACGTCCCGGCCGGGTCACGCATTCCGCGCGGTGAGTCGTGCCAGTGGGGCGACTACCATTTGCGAGAGGCGGCGCTCTTTGTGAAGCGGCTGGCCGAAGGTGGCCCGTACCTGACCTTCTTCGGAGGGAGATGACCACTCGGACAGCGATCGTGACCGGCGGGACGCGCGGGATCGGCCTCGGTATTGCTCGGATGCTCGCGGCCGACGGATGGCGGCTTGCGCTCTGCGGCGTACGCCCGCGCGAGGAGGTGCAGCCGGTTCTCGACGAGCTCGAGAGGACGGGCACCGACGTCGAGTACTGGCCTGCCGATGTGGCGAGTGCCGCCGATCGCGAGCGCCTGCTCGATCGTGCGTTCGAGCGTTTCGGCACGGTGAGCGCACTCGTGAACAACGCAGGGCGCGCACCCCGCGTCCGCGCGGACCTGCTCGAGGCGACCGAGGAAAGCTTCGAAGAGCTGATCCGGACCAATCTCCAGGGTCCGTACTTTCTCACGCAGGCGTACGCGCAGCGGCTCGTGGCGGCCGGTGCGGCCGGGTCGATCGTGTTCGTCACCTCCGTGTCCGCCGAGCTCGCGTCTTCGAATCGGGGGGACTACTGCGTGAGCAAAGCGGGGCTCGCGATGGCCGTCCAGCTGTTCGCGTTGCGCCTCGCCGCGGCGCGGATTCCAGTGTACGAGGTTCGCCCTGGCATCATTGCCACCGACATGACCGCGGGCGTGCGCGAGATGTACGACCGGCGCATCGCCGACGGTCTCGTCCCAGAGGGGCGATGGGGGCAGCCGCACGACGTCGGCCGCGTCGTCGCATCGCTGCTTGGAGGACAGATCCCGTACGCCACCGGTTCCGTGATCCACGTCGACGGCGGCCTCGCGATCCCTCGTTTGTGATTGAATGAAGCCGTGATCGAGTTGGATCAAAAGCGAGAGCGCCTGGCCCGTCTGTGTCACGAGGCCGGTCTCGCCGGAGTACTCCTCGCCACACAGGCCAACTTCGCCTGGCTCACCGGCGGGCGGAGCAATCGGATCGACGGCAGCCGCGAGCTCGGCGCGGGGTCGCTTCTCGTCGCCGCCGATGGCCGCGTGCACATCCTCGCGAACGCGATAGAGATGCCTCGTCTTGCCGGCGAGGAGCTGGCGGATTTTGCCTTCACGCCGGTCGAGTACCCCTGGGCCGACGATCATGCGGCGCCCGATACGCCGGTACGGCTGGCGCGTCAGGTGCTCGGCGCCGCTGCGGTCGTGGGCGCCGACTGGCCGATTCCTGGCACCACTGTGGTCGACGTCGCGCGGCTGCGCGCGCCGCTGACGGCCGCCGAACAGGATCGATACCGTCAGCTTGGCCGCGAGGTTGGCGCAGGCGTTCGAGCGCACCTGCCGTGCGCTGCAGCCCGGTCTTTCGGAGCAGGAGATCGCGCGCCGCGCAAGCGACGCGGCGGCGTCCATCGGTGCGCGCGCGATCGTCGCGCTCGTCGCCGCGGACGAGCGGCTCGCGCGGTTCCGCCATCCCGTGCCGACAACCGTCGCGTGGCGGCGCACCGTGCTGGTCGCGCAGGTCGCGCAGCGACACGGCCTTTCGGTTTCCATCTCGCGCATCGTCAACGCGGGCTCGATCGATCCCGACCTGGCGCACCGTACGCGGGCGACGTGCGGCGTATTCGGCGCGCTGCTGGACGCCACGCGTCCCGGGGCGACGGCCGCCGACCTCTTCGCCGCCGCCGCCGCCGCGTATGCGCGCGCGGGGTTTCCTGGAGAGGAACGGAAGCATCACCAGGGCGGTGCCATCGGGTATCGATCGCGTGAATGGGTGGCGCATGCATCGAGCAAGGAGCAGGTGCGGGCGCCGCAGGCGTTTGCCTGGAATCCCAGCATTACCGGGACGAAGGTTGAAGATACGGCGCTGGTGACGGAAGATGGCACCGAGTTGATTACGTCGACCGGCGAATGGCCGTCCGTCCCGATGACCGTTCGCGGGCGCGGCCTCAGCGCGCCCGACGTCCTCAGAATCTGAGTCAGGCCTGGCACGTTAGGGGTCAGGCCCCTAAGACACGATAGGGGTCAGACCCCTAGGAGAGGCACATGCTCGCGGACACCTTGTTTCGAGTTCCACGCACGGAAGGTCTACAGCTCCTGCAGCGTCGCGGCGAGCATGGCGCGCGCGAGTTGACCAGCCATCGCCTTCGACTCTCCGCGGGCGGGACCACGCGATTCTCCTCGCCCGCCGAGGAGACCATCGTGGTGCTGCAGGACGGGAAGGGCACGTTCGCCGCGGGCGGGAAGTCGTGGCAGGTCAGCCGATCGGGCGTGTTCACCGAGCGCGCCACCGCGCTGCTGCTGCCGCCCGGCGTCGAGGTGACCGTCACGGCTGAAACGCCGCTCGAAGCGGTGCTTGTGTCGACGCCCGCACCCGCCGGAGGAGAACCCGTGCTCTTCGGACCCGATGCCGTGGTGGTGAATCAGCGCGGCCGCGGCCACTACAGCCGCGAGGTCCACGACATCTTCGTTCGCGATCCGCACGGCCGCCGGCTGATGGTCGGAGAGACGTTCAACCCACCGGGGAACTGGAGCAGCTTCCCGCCGCACAAGCATGACGGACGTGACGGCGAGCCGACCCTCGAGGAGGTGTATCACTTCCGGCTCGACCCGCCGCAGGGATTCGGGCACCAGATGCTGTATACGAACGACGGCGAGACGGTGACGCATGCCGTCCGCGACGGCGACGCGGTGCTCCTTCCCTATGGATACCACCCGGTGGCCGCGCCTCCGGGATACAAGCTCTATTACCTCTGGGCCATGGCGGGCGAGGAACGCCGTCTCGCGCTGCACGAGGATCCGGCACACAAATGGATACACGACATGGCCTAGGCTTAGGCCTTGACGGCTCAGGGCGGTGACGCCTCACGACCCTCAGACGCCAACGCCGCGGATCACTCGAATCAGCAGGAAGATCACCGCGATGACGAGCAGGATGTGAAGCCACCCTCCCAGCATGGTGGTGGTGACCATCCCGAGCAACCACAGGAGCACCAGCAGGACGACGAGAAAGAGAATCATCGTTCTTCTCCGCGTCCGGCCTTGCTAAAGAAATGCCAGGTAGCTTCTAGCTGCTCTCGCCCTCGATCTCATCATCGTCGAGGAATGGGTGGGGCTGGGGGCCTGGAACGATGTCGGCAATATCCGGGTCAACGCCGTCGGCCCGGCTCGGGCCGATGTCCTTGCGCTCCTTCGCATCCTGACGGCGGGCGGCCTTCTGCTGGCGTTTTTCCTGAAGGGCCTTCTCTCGCGCGCGCTTGGCCTGCGTAGGGCGTGAGCGGTTCGTCATATCCTCACGTAAAGTTTAACTCATTCACGTGTACGAGTTCCTCATCTACCTGTACCTGCTGCAGAAGCCGCCTGAATACAAAGAAGAGGTGATCGTCACCGCGACTCGGAGTGGTCGCCGCGTGGAAGATCTTCCGTTGCGCGTCGAGGTCGTGCCTGCGGAGGAAGTCCAGGAGAAGATCATGATGACGCCGGGCGATGTCTCGATGCTGCTCAACGAGACCAACGGCTTGCGCGTACAGATCACATCGCCGTCGCTCGGCGGCGCGAACGTCCGCATCCAGGGGCTTCGCGGGCGCTACACGCAGATTCTCTCGGACGGTCTGCCACTCTATGGTGGTCAGACCGGCTCGCTCAGCCTCTTGCAGATTCCGCCGATGGACCTCGGCCAGGTCGAAGTGATCAAGGGTGTTGCGTCCGCGCTCTACGGCGTATCGGCGGTCGGAGGCGTCGTCAATCTCGTCTCTCGGCGCCCGCGCGACGAGCCCGAACGCGAGGTGCTGCTCAATCGCACGAGCCACGCCGGCACCGACGCGGTCCTCTGGCTCTCGCAGAAGTTGAACGAACAGTGGGGCTACACGCTCCTCGGAGGCGCACATGGGCAGGAGCGCTCCGATCTCGATCGCGACGGCTGGACGGATTTGCCGTCGTACCGGCGTGCCATCGCGAGGCCGCGTCTCTTCTGGGAAGACGGCGCGGGAAAATCGGTGCTCGTCGCGCTTGGAGCGACGGTCGAAAAGCGTCGCGGCGGCACGATGCCTGGCGCCGCGGCGCCGGACGGACGTCCGTTCTCCGAGGAGCTCGATACGACGCGGCTCGACTCCGGCGTGGTCGGGCGATTCGTGACGAGCCGCGGTCATGTGCTGGCCTTGCGCGGCAGCGCCACGTGGCAGCAGCACCATCACACCTTCGGACCAACGATCGAGCGGGACGAGCACCGCACGTGGTTCGGCGAGGCGTCGCTCAGCGGTACAGCCTCGGGCCATGCGTGGGTGCTCGGCGGTGCCGTGCAGCAGGATGCCTACGCATCCAGCGGACGTGCCCCGCTTCGATTTCCTGTACACCGCGCCGGGCGTTTTCGCGCAGGACGACGTCACCGTCGCGCGGTGGCTGACGATCTCCGGCAGCGGCCGTATCGACAAGCACAGCGAGTACGGGACGTTCGCGAGCCCGCGCGTGTCGGCGTTGCTGAAAGCTCGCGGCGGCTGGACGGCGCGTGTGTCGGCCGGGCGCGGCTACTTTGCCCCGACGCCCTTCACCGAGGAGACCGAAGCAACAGGCCTGTCGGTGGTCGCGCCGCTCGGCGAGGTCGAAGCGGAGCGCGCCGACAGCTTCTCAGGCGATCTCACCTGGGCCCGGGCGCCGCTGGAGATCACGTCGACGGTGTTCTATTCGCGAGTGCACGGCGCGCTGCAGGCGCGCGCCGTGGAGTCACTCGATCGGCCGGTCGTGATTGTGAATTCGGACGCGCCGACGCGGACGCGCGGCACGGAGCTGATCGCACGGTTTCACCTCGACGAGCCGGAGGTCGACGTGATCCTCACGCACATGTACCTGCTGTCGAGCGAAGACGATCCCGATTGACCTGGCCTGCGGCGCGAGGTGCCGCTCAATCCGCGCCATGCCGGCTCACTCGACGTGCTGGGCGAGCTGGGTCCTCTCCGCATCGGCTTCGAGGTGTTCGTCACCGGACGCCAGTCGCTCGACGACAATCCGTACCGCCAACGCGGCGACCCGTACGTGATGTGGGGCGCGCTGCTCGACTGGAATCTCGGTCGCGCACGGGCGTTCCTGAACGCCGAGAACCTCGGCGACGTCCGGCAGACGGTCTCGGAGCGGCTGGTGCGAGCGGCGCGTGCGGCCGACGGCCGGTGGACCATCGACGCGTGGAAACCGCTCGAGGGGCGGACGGTCAACGCGGGCATTCGAGTGCGGTTCTAGTTGGCGGGCCGTAAAGGCCCGCCTACAATGCCGACGTGCCGATCGAGCAGCGCGAGACCCAGCTGTCGCAGTACGTGGAGTTCACGCGCGCCGCGTGGGCCCGGCTTCGAGACACGACGCCGCTGCCGCTCTCGGAAGCGCAGCTGCGGCCGCTCGCCGGCGTCATCGAGCGCGTCTCGATTGGCGAGGTCACCGACATCTACCTGCCGCTCTCGCGTCTGCTGAACCTTCACGTCGGCGCCACACAGAAGCTCCACGCGGCAACGAGCACGTTCCTGGGCACGAGCGGCACCAAGGTGCCGTACGTCATCGGCGTTGCGGGAAGCGTGGCGGTGGGGAAGAGCACGACGTCGCGCATCCTGCAAGCACTCCTGTCGCACTGGCCGAGCCACCCGCAGGTCGATCTCGTGACGACCGACGGATTCCTGCTGCCACGCGAGACCCTCGAAGCGCGCGGGCTGATGCAGCGGAAAGGATTCCCCGAGTCGTACGACGTGCGGCGCCTCGTCCAGTTCGTGGCGGACGTCAAGTCGGGACTGCCCGAGGTGGAGGCGCCGCGCTACTCGCATCTCACGTACGACATCCTTCCCGGCGACCATCAGATCGTCCGGCAGCCCGACATCGTCATCGTCGAAGGGCTGAACGTGCTCCAGACCGGCGGCGGCCGCCGGCGCATGCGCATGTTCGTGTCGGACTTCTTCGATTTCTCGATCTACGTCGACGCCAGCGAAGCCGACATTCAGCAGTGGTACGTCGAGCGGTTCATGAAGCTGCGCGATACGGTGTTCCGCGATCCGTCCTCATACTTCCACCGCTACGCGCAGATCAGCAACGACGAGGCGCGCGCGACCGCGCTCGACATCTGGACCACGATCAACCTGCCGAACCTGCGGGAGAACATTGCGCCGACGCGCGAGCGGGCGCACCTCATTCTCGAGAAGGGACGCGACCACGCAGTCAGGAGGGTCAAGCTGAGGAAACTCTGAGACTCCGTAAGGTAAAGGCAAAAGGAAAGTCCTGTCGGCACTTTCTGCGCTCTCTCGCTCGCTCCTCATTCGCACATCCTGCCACGTTCGCTCGACCAGCACTGATTCTTCCTTGTGATTTCGCGGCATCTGCTGTGGCAAGACTCGTGCGTTATGGGTACGAATGGGCGGTCCAGCGTACGACATCGACGAGCGAGTGCTTGGATTCGCGTGCAGTGTTGTTGCGTTTGTCCGAACGATCACCTGGGAGCCGGGCGTCAACAAGATCATCGAGCAGTTGATCAGTGCCGCGGGCAGCACCGGCGCCAACCGGCACGAGGCCACTGGTTGTTCCTCGGGTCTCGAGTTCATTCGGGCGAACGTGATCGCGTTGCGCGAAGCACGCGAATCATTGTTCTGGCTTCGGGTATGTCAGGCGAGCAAGATTGGCGACCCACAACTGTGCGTGTCGCTCGTCGGAGAAGCCGATCAAATCAAACGAATTCTCGGCGCAATCGTCGTCAGCGCGAAAGCAAACCTGCCGAAAAGGGACGGCGGCCGGAAGCGCGGACAAGCGAAGTCATGAATGGCAGGCGAAGTCGCGAATGACAAGCGAAGTCACGTGCAAACATGATTTGCCTTTTACCTTTTTCCTTTTACCTTACAAGGTCACAAGTTTTCTCGAATGAGAAACTCGACGATGACGACGTCCCTCCATCGGCCGTCGAGTTTGGCGTGCCGCTCGTAGATGCCGACCTCGCGAAAGCCGACGGAGCGAACGAGGGCGCGGCTGGCGTGGTTCTCGGGGAAGATTCGCGAGACGAGCTTCCAGAAGCCGGCGTTGCGGGCGGCGTCGATGAGCGCCTGCAGCGCGATGCGGCCGGCGCCCTGGCCGCGGGCGCGGCGCGCGACGTAGACGGAGCACTCCGCGACGCCGGCGTAGCAATCGCGCGCGCGATACGCCGACGCCGCCGCATAGGCGATGACACGGTTCGCGTCGTCGGTGACGACGACGATGGGATGATGCGCGTCGAACCAGGCGCGCACGTCGTCAGGGGTGCGGGGCCGCGTTTCGAACGTGGCGACCCGGTCGGAAATGCCCTCGTTGTAGATGCCGGCGATCTCCGCCGCGTCCCCGCGTATCGCGGGACGCGCAACGAGCGTGAGCATGGAGGCTGCGCGGCGAGTATAGCCGACGCGCCGCGCGGGATGTCAGGCCCGCTCGCGGCCGATCTTTCGGCGGACGACCCAGTACAGATGGGCGATGAGCACGCCGGCGCCAATCAGCCAATCCGAGAACCGCCGGGCGGCCGGAAGGCGCCGCGGTGGATCCGACTGCATTGCCACGACGTGGGCCGGCGGCCAGTTGGCGATCCGACGAGGCCCGGGCGGTGCGGCCTCGGGTATCGGAGCATCCCCTCGCATGACCGCTTCGACTTCCTGGCTCGAGGGTGATTTGCCTCCGCGCCCCAGCCGCCGCTGCACCCAGGCGCGCATCCGCGCCGGGCCGATCTTTCGCTTCTCGCCCGGGACCTTCTCGCCTTCGTCCTTGCCGTACGGGGAGGCGTGCTCGATCTCCGCGTTCAACTCGGCGCCGAGCAGGATCACGAGGCCCGAGATGTAGAACCAGAGCATGAGCACCATGAAGGCGCCGATCGCGCCGTAGGTCTCGGTGAAGTTGCCCATGTTGGCGACGTAGTACTTGAACCCGAGGGAAGCGAGGATCCAGAGCAGGGTGGCCGTGACCGCGCCCGGCGTCAGCCAGATCCACTCCTGCTCCGCGTCAGGGCCCCAGTAGTACACGCCGGCGATCGCCACGCTGACGAGGCCAAACACGACGGGCCACTGCAGAATCTTCCAGGTCCACTCGAACACCGGGCCGAGGCCCATCGCGTCCGCGATGCGCTCGGCGAACGTGGGGCCCACCGTGATGAGCGCGAACGATGCGAGGATGAACACGGACACGCCCACGGTCAGGGCGATCGCGGTGAGACGGACCTTCCACCAGGCGCGCCCCTCCTCGATGTCATACGCGCGGTTCAGCGTGTCGATGATCGCCGTCATCGCTCCCGAAGAGGACCAGAGCGTGAGCAGCATACCGAACGTCAGCAGCCCGCCCTGCTTGCCCATCGAGATCTTCTTCAACTGGTCGGTGATGATAGCGAGCACCTCGGGCGGCGCGAACCCGCCGAGCGTGCGGAACATGTCGTCGATGAGCGTTGTGACCGGGAAGTAGCTCGCGACGGCCACGATGAAAAGCAAGGCGGGGAATAATGCAAAGAAGAAGTAGTAGGCGAGCTGCGCCGCCATCCCGAGGCAGTTGTCTTCCCAGAATGCCTCCTTGAGCGTGCGCTCGAGGATTTCCTTCCACGAGAGCGGCACACGGAGGAACGTCAGCATCGCAGCCATTGAAGCCTCGGATCGGCTAGCGATTACCCGTCGTGGGCGTCCACGCAGGCGCGTCGCTGGCGGGAAACGATTCTTCCGACGCCTGGCCCACCGGATCGGCGGGGCGGTCGCCGCCGATGCGTGGCCAGACCTGCCGCATGTGCGCACGACGCACGCGACGAATGTCGACGCCCGTGGCCGCCCACCAGCCAAGGCTCGCACCGCCGGCGGCGAGCAGCAGACCGGGAAGCGAACCGCGCCGGATCCCAGTCAGAAAGAACGCACCAGCCATCATCATGAGCAGCCAGCGTTCGGTGTCCCATTCGCTGTTCGTCTCGCGGTCCCAGATGCTCGGTCCGCTCCGGTGCTGAACCAGATTGAGTGTCATCGGAAAGTCTCCGTGCTGCGAGGGTGCAACCGCTATGCCCCACCTGAAATGTGACGGCTTTCCCTACAGCTGACTGTCCGCACGGGTCCACAAATACGCTCCGCCAAACGCCCTGTTTTGTTTGACGTCTTTATAAGCTGAGGCGTAACCGGTCACCTGTGTGGGACTTATCGCGCGCCCCTCCACGGGGCGAGCTGGAGGGGGCTTGGTGGCACACGGGTTGCTCCTTTCAGTGTATTCACTCCCTACCTCTGAACGCTGGAGGGTCCTATGGCCGGGCAACACGCTATCGATGAGGTTCTTCGCCGTGTTCAGGGCGAGTACATCGAGATGCCTGGGCTTCGGCTGACGTCGGCCCAGGCACAACGCCTGTGGGGATTGGATCGGGCGGCATGCGATGCGTTGCTCGGCGCCCTCGTTGATTCGAAATTTCTGTTCCGAACGCGCGATGGCGCGTTCGTGCGGTCCGAATACACACGGGCCGCGAGGAGTTGAGACAAATTTCCACCTGCCAGGCCTGATGGTGCAATTCCTTCCTCACGAGCCGTAAGACCATCGGGCCGCCACTTCCTACCCACTTGATCCCGGGCGGCATCAATGCCGCCCGCGGCCAGACTCTGGGAGAGGAACGGAGAGCAGACGCAAGTCGTTCTCCGTTCTCTGTTCCTCACCAGGCTTTCAACCACTCCCCGAGCGCCCGAAACGCCTGGCCGCGGTGCGCCACGTTGAGCTTCGACGTCTGCGTGACCTCGGCGAGCGTGCACCGATACGGTGGGTAATAGAAGATTGGGTCGTAGCCGAAACCGGCGGAGCCGCGCGGCGGTCGGGTGATCTCGCCCTCGACGCGGCCGCGCGTCTCGTACACGACGCGGCCGCCGCGCACGACGGCGACGGCGCAGATGAACCGCGCGGTCGGCGGCCGATCGGGATGTTCGTCGAGGCGGCGGAAGATCTCGGCAAAGCGCTCCTGGTAGGGCGCATCGGCTCGAAGAAAGCGCGCCGAATGCACGCCGGGTTCGCCATCAAGGGCATCGATGACGAGTCCTGAGTCTTCGGCGACGGTGAGGTCGTGCGGCGTTGCCGCCGCTCGATCGTAGTAGAGCGCCTTCAGCCGCGCGTTTTCTTCGAATGTCGCGCCGGTTTCCTCGGGCTCTTCGATGCGTGGGAGGGTCTCGAGCCCGACCAAATCGAGCTGGACCTCGGACAGCAGATCACGAATCTCGCGCAGCTTGTGTGGGTTGGTGGTCGCGACGAGCAACCGCCTCATTTCGCATTCAGCAGCGGGCCCACCAGGTTGCGCTGCATCGCGTGCAGCTGGCGTATTCCCGTATCGCCCAGGTCGAGCAACCGGTTCAGCGCCTCGCGTCCGAAAGGGAGGCTTTCGGCGGTTCCCTGCACTTCGATGTAGAGGCCGCCGCCGGTCTTCACGAGATTCATGTCCACTTCTGCCGTCGAATCCTCGGTGTACGCCAGGTCGAGCATCGGCGTGCCGTCGACGATTCCGACGCTCGTCGCGGCGACGTAGTCACTCACGGGCATTGTGCGAATGATGTCCTGCTCGCGGAGCCGGCCGAGCGCCAGCACCAGGGCCACGAATGCACCGGTGATGGCAGCCGTGCGCGTGCCGCCATCGGCCTGTATCACGTCGCAGTCGAGCGTGATGGTGCGCTCGCCGAGCTCCTCCATGCGGGTCACCGCGCGCAGCGATCGTCCGATCAGCCGCTGAATCTCCTGCGTGCGCCCGCCGACGCGCCCGGAGCTCGCCTCTCGCTGCATGCGCGTCGTGGTCGCGCGCGGCAGCATGCCGTATTCGGCGGTGACCCATCCCTTTCCGGTGTTGCGGCGGAACGGCGGCACGCGATCCTCCACGCTGGCCGTGCAGATCACGCGGGTTTTGCCCGCCTCGACGTGCACCGATCCTTCGGCGTGCATGAGGTAGTTCGGTGTGATCCGCGTGGGACGCAGCTGCTCGGGAAGGCGGCCGTCAGAACGCATGAACACTCATTCTATTCGTTTGTCGGTGCAATCCTACCTACGGTGTCGGTGCAATCCGCTCATGCTGTCGGTGCGATCGGCTCCGATGTTGGTGCACCGACCCGGCGAAGCAAAGATTGCACTGACGGCGAAGTGAGATTGCACAGACCAGATCAAGCACGTGTCGCCTATTTTGACTCGAGCATTGAGTCGGTGCGGCGAAGGGGGCGGCGGATGTCGACGTGGCCGGCGAGCGTGTCGACTTCCTTCCCCTCGATGAGTATTTGCACCGTCGTGACGGCGGGGAGGTTTGCGGCCACCGCGTTTACGATCGCGTAGATGGTGAGCTCCTCCGCGGAGGTGCCGCCCGGGTGGGCGGGCACGATTTCCGGTCCGAAATCGACGAACGCCTCGCCGCGCTCGCTGATGTAGAAGCTGCGCAGCGTCGCGCCCGCCGGAACGACGGCGACGAACGGAGCCTCGGCCTGCGCGGCAAGCTGTGCCAGCACGATCTGGCGCCCCTGCTCGACGGGTCCTTCGCCAAACGGCACTTCCCGCTGCACCGCGCGCAGCCGCTGTCCATCACCCGTGCCGACGAACAATGTGGCGGTGATGTGGCGCACGGGCGTGGTGGCGGGTGCGGCGGCGGGCGTCTTTTCCGTGGAAGTCTGCAGAGGGGGCCGCATCACCCGCTCGAGGCTGACGGTCAGAGCCCAGGCAAAGAGTCCCACGACGATCACCGCGCCAGCGAGCGCCGCGATTGCCCGGCGCGTCATCGCTCGCCCTCGAGATGTGCGCGGAAGCGCTGGACGGTTTCGTAGAGCGCCTGCGCGACCGCCGTCTGGAATTCTGCCGATGCAGCCTGCTGTGCCTGTTGAGGGTTCGTCAGGTAGGCGATCTCGAGGAGAACCGCGGGCATGTTCGCCGCAATCAGGACGCGGAGCGGTGCGCGCCGCACGGGACGAGGGCCCATCGGCACTCTGGTGCGAAGCTCCTCCTCGAGCAGGCGGGCGAGCACCGCTGATTTCTCGACGTGCCGGGATTGCGCCATGTCCCAGCGCACGACGTCTATCGTTCGTGTTCCCCCTCCGAGCACGGGAAGCGTCACCGAGTCGGCCTGTGCCGCGCGCCGCGCCGCGTCAACCTCCTCGTCGATCGCGAGGTAGAAGACCTCGGCGCCTGAGAGCGACGGCACGAACGCCGCGTTGACGTGGAGGCTGACGAACAGATCTGCCTTGTTGTTGTTCGCCAGCGATGCCCGCTCATCGACCGGAAGCGCGCGGTCGTCCTCGCGCGTGAGCAACACGCGCAGGCCGAGCCGCGCCTCGATCAGCGTCTTCACCCGTCTGGCAACCTCGAGCGTGACGGTCTTCTCAATCGTGCCGCCGCCTTTGGCGCCGGTGTCCCCACCGCCGTGGCCCGGGTCGATGACGATGGTCTGCAGCGTGGGACGTGGGCCTGCCAGAGGAACACCCTCGGGCGGTTCTGTGAGGGGGGGGCCCGTGGCAGGCGGGGCCGTGACCGGCGGCCCTGGCGCCTGAACGTCGATCGTGACGCGCGTCCCGGCCCCGCTGACGCCAGTGCTCACGTTTGCGGCACCGGCACTCTTCAACACGACGACGAGCGTCGTCGGCTGATCGCCGGAACGGATGTGATCGACGAGGCCGCCGCCAGGGATTGGCAGCCGTGCATCGAATGCATCGCCGGCAATGCGTACGACCACGCGGCCCGGCTCCAGCGCCGTCGTCACGTCGCTGGCCGGAGAGATGTCTATGACAAGTCGCGTCGGCGGACCGGGTGCCTCGATTCGTGCGCTGATTCGCGGCACCCGGAGCTCGCCGACGATCAGCAGTCGCGAGGGTCGCCGAAGCTCGATGCGGGTGTCGTAGATTGGCCCGAGTGCGCGGCTCAGGAACTCGACCGGGACGAACCATCGGCCCCCGACACGCATGGCCGGAGCCGGAAGCGCGACCAGACGTCCATTCACCGACGCCATCGGCTGCTCCGATGATGCGACCACCGTGCGGCCTTTGTGGCTTACCGTCACGCCGCCCGCGAGCGTGTCTTCGCGGACCACGACCTGAAACAGTCCCGCCACGTCGTCGAGGGCGACGAACTCCTGGCCGCTTTGAATGATGGTTGGAACGGGGCGGCGGCCTTCGCGGGTGAGCAGGATGAGCGGCGCGGCCGGCGGCGTGCCTTGCGCGTCGACGAGCACGCCGGCCAGCAGCGCCGCAACGATTGCGAAGGAAGGCCGCACGCGTGGCAACGCTCCATTCTAGTGCCGCGGTCGAACGCGATAAACTCGGCCGGGAGAGGGAGCGCGATGAACGACGCCGGCAGTCTTGGGCCGCTGAGCGGATGGCAGCGAGCACACATCGTATCTGCTGCGGAATACGTGCGAGATCTCGCACGCAAGACCCCTGGCGACCAGCGCGCACGGGCGGTCTACGAAGGACTGCTCGAGGTCTTGGAACCTTCTCGCCGCATGGCACGCCAGTACCGCGAGCGGCATCCCGCGAGCGGCGGGGGTTCGATGTGGGACAAGCGGTCGGGGCGCGAGCGGCGCCTGACGGACCGCAGATCGGCCGACGCGGGCCCCGGCGCCGTCGTGGAGCGGCGCAGGGCCCAGCGTCGCAGCGGCCTCAACCGCCGCAGAGGCTAGAGGTTTTCTTCGTCCCCCAAGTCTTCCATCGGGCTGGCGGCCTGCTGGTCTCCGGCGCCGCCTGCCGCGAACTCGTCCGGCATCATCTCCGCGGCTCCCGCTCTCGGTGTTGCGGCAGGTCGCAGCGCGACGCTGCGCCGGCGTGCGGTGGCCTTACGCGACGTCCCTTTTCGCGAACCTCCACGTGCGCTCGACTTCCGTGCGCCGCGCGATGTGCTCTTCGTGCTCTTGCGGGCGCTCTTCCGCGCGCCAGCGCTCTTCCGCGCTCCAGCGCGCTTCCGCGAACCACTCGCTTTGCGCGTTCCGCTGCGCGAGGTTTTCTTGCGGGATCCGCCTCGCTTGCTCCCTTTACTGCCGCCACGTGGTGGCATACGCCTCCTTCCGCGAGCATACGCGCTCGCAGTCCCGCGTGATGCAAGCAAGTACCAAGCCCCCGTGTGCCGCGCCTCGCGGCCCGCCTTCGCTCCACTACGCGGAGCTTCGGCGAGGCACTGCTGTAGCGAATCGATTCGAAGGACTTCAGCTCGCGTAATAATGCTCCGATGCCGGTTCGCCCTGCGGGGCCGCGGAAACGTCGATTGCCGCCTTCGGCTTTGAAGGCACCGCCGCGGAGCGTGATGAAGCCTCCGCCGGTGAGCAAGCCGAAGCCGCCGCCGCGGGGAACGCCACCGAGGCCGCGGCGGCCGCGCCCTGTCCGGGAAAGCACGAGCGGCGTCCTTGGAAATCTCTTTGCGCTTTTCCCCGAGCTACCGTGGCCGGCACGTCCTCGCGGGCGCGTTCCGGCTTGGACGCTGGCGCGCCGCCTCCGGCGAGGTTAGATCTCAGCTCGTGTGATCAGGGAAGCACCGGCGCCAACCGGGTTGCCAGCTGTGTCAGGAACGCGAGGTCGTCCTCGATGAACTTTCGAGGGGTGTCGGAGATGGCGGCCACGAACACGTAGTCGCCGTTGCGGACCGGCACGACCACGATATTGCGCGGGCCGAATGCGTCGAAAATGGCGTGCACGCGCTTGTCGTCGGTGGCGCGTTCGATATTCTGACGAGTCACCCACGTTACGAGCACACCTTTGCCGAGACGTCCCACGTGCGCGACGGGGTCTCGAGGATCATCCGCCGAAGGATGGTGGAAGGTCGCCAGATCGTCGAGCAGAGCGCCCTTGGCGGCGTCGATATGGCCCCATGCAACGAGATCGTAGCGGCCGCTGGTACGTCGAAACACGAGGCAGGCATCCGCGATTTCAGGGACCAGGGCGCCGACGAGGCTGTCGGCCGTCGGCGCGCCCCCGAGCCTCTCGAGCAGCTGCGTGACGAAGTCGGTCAGTGCCGCCATGGCGGATGCATTATCGTCGGAACAATGGCCGGGCTGTAGCGCTCGCCGATCAGCCGCGCCGCCGGCCACCACCCCAGAGCACTGAGAGACAACCAGAGGCCGGCGTTCCGAAGGACGGCATCCCGAAGGTCGGGAAGAGGTCCGTCGAACCCCACGTATGCGCGCGCGCCGCGTTCAGGACCGCCGGGAAGTCGGGGTACCACCAGCCGTCATTCCCTCCTTCGGTGATGTCGCTGCGATTCCAGCACACAACCATGGAGATGTCGTTCGTTTGATACCGAACGCAGTTCTGACTGCTCTCCGGAAGGCTGCCACCCTTCATGCCGTAGTAGTTTCCCGCAGCGGCATCGAGGACCGAGCCGGAGTCCATGCCATGACCGCCTGCCGCTGCGGCCATGGTGAAAAGGTTCGCAATGGTCGCCGATTGCAGCACGGGGTTCCCGACGCGGATGTCGAGCATCGCCAGCAGCCGCGCAACGTCGACGACCGCTCCTGAGAGTCCGCCTCCCGCGTCATCACGTTCGAGGTTCCAGAACCCGCCGTACCCGGAACCACGGAGGCGGCGATCGGGATCGACCATGCTCGGCCCGATGCCGAACGAGGTTGGGTGGTAGCGCGCTTCGTCCGCGAGCTGGTTTTCGGCGCGGGTCCGCGCGAGGCGGATTCGAGTGATGCCCAACGGCTGAAAGAGAAGCGTGGCCAGCGCGCCATCGAACGTCGTGGCGCCCGTGACCGCCATCACCAGATGGCCCAGCAGGAAGTAACCCCAGTTGTTGTACATCGCCGTCGAAGGCGGCGCGCTGGCCGGCAGCGTCAGCATGTAGCGATCGGTCATGGTGCCGTTGACCGGAAGCACGGCGCTGAACGCGGCAGCGACATCGGGCTCGACGCCGTATGGGTTGCTCGGCAGACCGCTCGTGTGCTCGAGCAGGTGTCGAACGGTGACCTGCGCGAAGCTCGCCGGCGCGGCGGTGCCATCAGGGCGCTGCAGGTTCAGGATGCTCTGAACGCTGGTGTTGAACGCGAGCCGGCCATCCTGAACGAGCCGATGCACCGCGAGGGCGACGATGAACTTGCTGACGCTGGCTTGACGGAGGAACGTGGTCGGCTGCACGGTGGGGTAGCCGGATTCGGCCAGCGTATAACCCCGCGCGTACACAAGACGCCCCTGGCGGACGAGCGCGAGGCCGGCGCCGCGAATGCGGTGACGCAGCATGGCCTGACGCATCACGTCGTCGATCGTGGCAACCGTAACCGGTCCGGTGGGCGTGCGCCACGACAATGGGGCGCGGTCGTGAGAGCGAGCGAACACTGCAGCGAACCGCGCGCCCGCCCCGACGCCCCCGGCCTGCACGGACAGCGGCACGAGACCTTGTCCGACGAGCGTGTTGAACTCGCTTTGATATCCCGCGCTGTCCATGTTGTGCCGGGCGACCCAGCCGTCGAAGTACTCGTCGCGGAAGATGGACGCGTACGATCCGTCAGGTGACACGCTCACCTGCGCTGGCGAACCGCCGACCGGCACGAGCGCATCAAAGCGGGCCTGATGACCCTGCGAGGTGTCGGCAAGGCCGTCTGTCGTCCAGCAGATACCGGCCGGGTTCGCTTCCCAGATGCCGGCGTATCGAGGGTCGGCGCCGGTGCCGTAGATCGCCAGGCTGGTCGGGTACCAGTTATTCCGCCGCGCCTGATCGGTCCAGTGATCGATCGTGCCGGTATCGGTCACGGTGCCGCGCCTGAGACCGAAGCGAGTCAGCGGAACGGGCAGCGTCGACTGCTCGAACGTACCGGCAAACACCGGGTCGTTCGCTGGGCCCGTGGCGGCCAACAACACCGGGATGAAGCCTGCCGCGACCGCGGCATTGAAGGCGGCCTGGTAGCCGGCGGCATTGACGCCGTGGACGGCAGACCAGTTCGGACCGGGGCGCTCCACCCAGATCGCGGCGTATCGCTCGTCGCCGCGGGCACCGTAAACGCTGATGCTGACCATCCGCCATCCGCGCGGATACAGGTCGTCGAACTGCGCTTGGTGATAGGCGCTCGTCCGGTCGTGGTACGCCACCCAGTTCATGGTGACCTCTCGGCGGGAGGGCCGGAGACTACCATGCATCCGACGTGTGCCGTACAATGGAGGGGTTCGGCTGGGAGCGGCCGACGGACACGATCCACCACCGACGGGGGCGAATTTGGCTTCGACGGGGGCATGAGATCGCGGGATGCATGCCGAGCCCCATTGACTCGTAAAACCGATGGAAAATCCGTTAACTGCGGATACTCAGTACGCTCTCGCTGCTTAATAAGCAGTGACGTTCGCCTTGACCTCGCCTGGTGGTTGGGGGTCGAACGCCATTAAACAGGCTGGTCCCCCGATGGCGGCTCGGCGTCGGGGGATGAGATTTACCGGGCCTGGTGCTCGGCGGTTTTCGCCGCCTTCTTCACGCTGGGCACGAGAAAACAGAAGCGGACAAGCATGTAGAGTCCCACGACGACGTGCTTTCGGACGCGGGTTCAACTCCCGCCGCCTCCACCATTCACTCGGGCGCGTGCGCGCCCTCGCTCACGGTGTCGGCGCCGTGGTTCGGCGCTCGACCTTCGGCGCTTCGCGCCTCGGTCTTCGGGCACAACTCCCGCCGCCTCCACCATTCATTCACATAGCCACTGATTTACGGCCTTGTGACGCGTCGCCAGCCGCCAGCCGTCCGATCGGACAGCGGACGCCGGACAACGGTTAGCGACCGGCGTTCATCGCTTCCGTCGACGGCGGCACGATGCCTTTGAGCCTGAGATAGACCGCCATGTAGCCGCGTTGCTCGTTGGAATGCGAGATCATGCTCACGAGCAGCGACAGCTTGGACAGCTGGAAGCCGGATTGTCCCATCTTGACCATTTCGCTCGCCTCAGCATCGGTCAGCGCCGCGAACGCGACGTCGCAGATCGCGAACGATTCCTTGAGCGCGGCGAGCAGCTCCGCTTTCGTTCCTGTCTTGTCGGCGTCGAGCGTCTTCGAGCCGGCGCCGGAGACGAGACTGCAGTTGCGCGCCTGCGCATCCGCCACGTGGGCCACCGCCTCGCCAAACGAACGAATCTCGGGTACGGGCTTGAATGCGAAATGTGCCTCGGGCATTTTTTCGACCATCGCGCCGAGGTTTCGCTTCACGGACTCGTAGTAGTACCGCTTGAGCTCGGCGATGTACGGAGACGTGGTCTGTGCGCGCGGGGCGGCGGCGGCGAGGCACACGAGAGCTGCGGCGAGCATTGACCGTTTCATCGAGAGTCTCCCTGTTGTAGCAGCTGAACGCTGAACGTTGATCGCTGACGTTGTGAACGGTCGTCGTTGGGGTAGAATGCTATCTATGTAGAATTCTACTGTCAACCCTCTGGCACGGAACGCTGCGCACGTCTCACCGAGCCCTTGCATATCGGATTCTACATAGGTAAGTGCTGACGCTCGCCATGCATCGATTCACCTGTGGCCTGATGCTCGCCTGCTCGGCGGCATGTGGCGCAGCTGTGGGCGGCACGTCGCAAACGACCGCCGGCAAGCCCAGACTCGCAATCGAGAACGTCACCATCGTTCCGATGGACAGCGAGCGGACGCTGCCGCACCAGACGGTCCTCATCGGCGGTGACCGCATCGTTCGTATCGCCGCAGCGAATGAGCTCACCGCCGACGCTGCTGGCGTGAGGCGCATCAACGGTAGCGGCCGGTTCCTTATCCCCGGGCTCGCTGATCTGCACGTGCACATCTCGCAGCCGGAGGATCTGCTGCTGTATATCGCGAATGGCGTCACGACGGTCCGCAACATGGACGGCCGCCCGATGCATCTCGAGTGGCGAGAACAGATCCGCCGCGGCGAGCTGCTCGGCCCCGATCTTTACACGAGCGGTCCGACCATCTATTCCGATCCCGCCGATGCTGACACACTCGTGTCCGAGCAACAGAAGGCCGGATACGACTTCATCAAGCTCTATCACTTCGTCTCGCTGAACGGTTATCGCGCGGTGATCGCCGCGTCGAAGGCGCGCGGCATGCGCGTGGTGGGACCCAAGCCAGCCTCGCAGATGACGTCGGTTGAAGCGGTGGCCATGGGAATGGAATCGCTCGAGCATTTGCTCGGCTATGCCACGCAGCTGGAACGCCTGCCGTCACCGCTCCGCGACGCTCTACTGCGTGGGAAGTACTCGTTTCGATACACGTACGCGGGCGTCGAGCTCGATGAGACGAAGCTTCGCCCGGCAGCCGAAGCGATGGCCGCATCCGGCGGATGGATCTGTCCAACCCTCGTCGCGCTCGACAGGTGGGCGCCGAGCGAGGAGCTCGCGCCACTGTTGAAACGGCCCCACATGCGGTTCGTTTCTCCGCGGTTTTTCCAGCGCGCCGCCGAGTGGAATGAAGCGGAATACCTTGCTGGTTCGACGCCAGAGAATCGCGCGCAGGGACGCCGCGTGAGACGCGAGGTCGTCAGGGAACTTCATCGCGCGGGTGCGCGCCTCATGCTCGGCACTGACGGCGGCAGTTACCACACCGAGCCTGGCTTCTCGATCCACGACGAGCTCGCGGCGCTCGTTGAAGCCGGATTGACGCCGTACGAAGCGCTGCGAACCGGCACCGTCCATGCCGCAATGTATCTTCGCCATCCGGACTGGTCGGGAGTCATCCAAGAGGGCGCGCGTGCCGATCTCGTTCTCCTAGGGGGTAATCCGCTGGCCGATATAGGTCATACCCGCACTCCGGATGGCGTCATCACACGAGGCTGTTGGCTCGATGCCCAGACCTTGCGGCGCAGGATGGAGGCGGGAACCGTCGGGCCCGCGTGCGAAGGCGGAAGGTCATGGGGCGCCGCGGAGCCCTCCGGTCCCATGTCGACAATATCCCTCCAAGAACCGGGTCGACTTCAGGAGTTTCTCGAGGACGTCAGTGCTCCCTGCTCCCGCTGCCGTTCCGCCTCCTCCAGCCACTGCGCCATCTTCTCGTCCTTCGCGGCGTGGCGCGCCCAGCCCTGTGCAGTCGCCGTTCCAGCGGTAGTCCTTGATGGTCATGTCGATGCCGCGGTCGATGAGGAATCGCATGGCTTCGTAGTTCCCATGAAAGACGAGCTCGTGCAGGATGCTCGCCGGCTCATGGGAGCTCCACGTGGTGTTGATATCGGCGCCGTGGTCGAGCAGGAAGTCCGCCACGTCGAAGTGGCTGTTCATGACGGACCAGGCGAACGCCACGTCGAGGACACGCTGCTCGCGTTGCGCGCCCCACTGGTGCGCATATTCGTCGACTCGGCCCTTCGGCATGTATGGACTGCAGGGGTAGTGATTCTCGACATCGCCCAGCGCCGGCGCGCCGGACTCGTCGAACCACTGCTTCACACGCGGGAGGTTGCCCATGCCTGCCGCGTGCGGCAGATCGTCGGGCAGCGGCCAGATGCGGGTGAGCAATGGAATGAGGTGTGTCCTCACGTAGGTGAACGCGAACTCGATGGCCTGCGACGGGGGCGGCGGCTGGCGCCGCAGGATCGCGGGATCGAGGTCGAGAAGGACGGTGATGAATTCCCGGCGGTCTTTCAGCGTGGCCGCCCCGATGATGTCCGCCTGAAACTCCACGAAGGCTTCACCGAGCAGCCACGGCTCACGCTGGAAAAGGCGAACGAACGCCGTCAGGTCGCTATCCCCGATTGGTGGCGTCACCGAGGTCGAGTGACCACTCCAGGAAGAGACCGCCCGGCTGACCTGCTCCATGACGAAACCCTTCCACAGCCCGACCGCCGTCGCGTGCCCGGGTCGGTTTTCGATGAAGTAGCTGACGAAGGCGTGGCGCCCGGCACTTCCATCGATGTGTGCGCCGAGCTCGGGATCGAGCGCGATGCACTCGTTCCAGCAGGAGCGACGCCACGGCCTCGTGCTCGAAGCCGCACGCGATCGTGAACGCTTCCGTGACGGCGGCGAGATCGTTCCCGTTCTCATCGAGCGCGGTGCGAACGGCGTCGATGTCGCCAAGCGCCGCAAGGAACTTGAGCGTGCCGGGAAGCAGGCCTTTACGTCGAAACAGCTCCAGCAGCCCCCTCGCGCGCGATCTGAGGAGGCCCTCGCACACCGATGGCTGCACGACCGCACCGGCGTCGATCAGCAGCTCTGCGCACGCCGCGCGGGTGAAGTGCTCTTCGCTGATCGGGTCGAAGCTGTCGCCATAGGAGCCCGTGGCGAATTCCAGCAGGCCGCCGGTGCTGCCCCAGTCGTTGCTTTGCCAGGACAGCAACGCCGGATATTCAGCCAGCAGTTGCTTCAGGCGTTCGACGTCGTTTTCGTGAATGAAGCGTCGAGCCTGCGCTACCGCCCACTCGAGTCCCTTGCCGAGCCGTTTGCTGACCTCAGCCGTGAGGTCTTGCCAGCCGGCGTAGCCGTACTCGCGCGCGATCACGAGTTGCGCGTTGCGCTGCGTCAAGGGCAGGTCAACGTGTGGCAGTTGCACCCGCGCACGTGCGATGGCATCAGCGTCACCGGCGGCGATGTCGCGCGCGAGCTTCTTTGCCTGTTTACGGAGGGATTCGAGAGACGGACGAGCCGGGAAGGGACTTCGAAGTGGTCATTGCGACCTCCTTTCATCAATCGCCTGTGCCCCGCTGAAACCAGGCTGAAAGAAGGTGCAAACGCACACGACTCAGACCAAAACAGGTGGGAGTGTTCCCTTGCCGCGGGTTGGTGGCGCCCTGTCAGCGCGCTCCCGCCAGTATCAAGGGACTGTCGCTTCGATGTCAAACGCGCCATCAGTCAGTTCTTGATCGTTTCTTTCGCGGCGACCCGCTCGGCTTCAGCCGATTCGCCGTCCTCCTGCGCTCATTGAAGCGGGCCGCTGTTCCGTTCTGCACAGATCGACGACGCGCGACCGGCTACGATGCCACACTTCACACCCCATGAAGCCCGAGTCGCCAATTACGCTGTATCAAACGGAGCCACCAATGCATGCCTCGCTTACCGCTGTTGGCCTCGTCGGTGTCGCGCTGTTCGTTGGCTGTAGTCAGCCCATCACGCCAACCAGTCCGACGTCTCTCTCGTCGGCGAGTCTGTCCATCGCCTCGTCGGAGGCGACCGCAACCGGCGCGGGTGTGCTCTCCAACAACCAGGAAGTGCCGTTCAAGGGAAGGTTGGAAGGAACCGCGACCATTACGCCGGGTACGCCTCCGTTTTTGTCTGTCTCAATCGAGGGCACGGGCAACGCCACGCACCTGGGTCGCTTCACCGTAGAAATCCCGCACGTCGTGAACACCACGAACAGGACTTCGACCGGCACCTACGAGTTCACTGCGGCCAACGGCGACACGCTCACCGCTGGTTTTACCGGACAAGCCACTCTAACGGCCCCTGGCGTTCTCTCCATTGTGGAAACCGCGACGATCACAGGGGGTACAGGTCGTTTCGCCGACGCCACTGGGAGCTTTACCGTCGAGCGCTTGTTCAACCAGGTCACCGGCTTGACCACCGGTTCCTTCGGGGGGGCGATCACCTCGCCCGGTGCCGGCACGCCTTGAAACGTGATCGCCCTCATTCATGGGGGACGCCCGGTGTGGGGTTTGAGTTCTTCTCATAGACCCTGAAGTCCGTGATCCACAGAGACTCGTTCTTCAGCAACGGACTCTGGCCGACGGGATCCTGATTCAACCGCCCACCGGCAAGACTGCGGTACAGGCCAAACTTGCTCCGGATGTATGAGCTCCCGATCCGCCACATATCGATGTTGGGGTCCGTGAAGTCTATGAGGACCTGTCCGTCACGTATGCGCGTGATCTTCAACGAGTAATAGCCGTCGTGCGTGTAGTGCATCTCCTCACGGACCTGCACCCATTCGCCTTCGAACTCCGACAAGGGCACGTTGTCCACGATCGTTCCCTTGTCCGTGTTCGCTCCATCCACGGAGTGAATAATCTGAATCCTCTTGTTCGACCCCGAACTGGCGGCCCGCGGCGTGATTGTGATTGTCGGGGCGCCGTTGTTGGGGCCGTCTTGTGCTTTCAACTGATGGATGTGAAAAAAGTTGGCGGTGGGTTGAAGCTCGGTGGGCAGCCTGAACTTCCATTCCAGGATCTGCCACTCATCCCAGTTCCCCTGAACCTTCGCCCACGTCGAATTGTTGGTGATCGATTTCATCTCGTTGCGCTGCCGGTCCACGGTGCTCGAGCTGCAGCGGTCGCCATCGATGACGGGATCGATGTGAATGTCGAAGCGAAACACGTGTCTGTTGAAGTACGCGTCGACGTCGACAGCCCCGTGAATCCCATCAATGTGCCCGCCGTAACCTCCGGTGCAGTTGGGATGCTCTGTGTAGTCGAACCCGAACCCTCTCATGTAGCTGTTGATGTCTGTGTATTGCTTGCCGACGAGGGATGAATCCGCTTCCATGGCTGCCGTGCGCAGATAGCCTCTGCAACCCGGACCCAGCACTGCTTTCTTCACGCAGAGCGTTCCGCTCTTGAGCCAGGCGGATGAGTCCATCAGCGGGTAGACGTCATCCAGGGTGAACTCGATGACGTATGTGTCAGCATCTGGAAGGTCGTCGAACTTGACGAAGTTCGCGGAGAGAGTTCCGCAATGTGTCATACCGTTTGTTGCCACCACTTGATTCATCCAATCCACTCCGTTGACCGTAGCGGAGACGATGCTGCCGATCGTGGGGCTCTGGCCTCCGCAGGTATCGAAGTTGAGGATGAAGTGGCCGAGGTTCTTCGTGTCTTCCGTCGCTTTCGTAATGGTGTACGTCCACGTCGAGCCACCGCCGGCGTGCGACACCTGAACACCGATCTCGTAGCTGCCTGCGTCTTTGCCTGATTTGAGACCTGTCGGACTGAGGGCGCTCGCACCGCTTCCGGCCATCAGCGCCGACGCCAGAAGAACAAGAAACACCGCAGGGGTGGAATAGCTCATGGGAAACTCCTCGCGAGGCTTCGGACAGCCGGAGCGCTACGCACTTTGCGGGCCAAGTGGACGGCTCGAAACGGACGCACCCGTTACCTGCACGGACCGGCCCTGTTAGAATCCGGCCTCGTCGAAACCAATGCGCGAACAGGTCGGCCAATACCGCATTACGGAGCAGCTCGGCGAGGGCGGGATGGGCCTCGTCTATCGCGCGCGCGACGAACGACTGGGGCGCGACGTCGCGCTGAAGATGATCCGCGCGCGTGTGGTGGACGAGCGCGCCCGCGAGCGCTTCTGGCGCGAGGCGCGCGCGGCCGCCAGCCTCAACCATCCGGCTGTCTGCCAGATTCATGAAATCGGGGAAGACGATGGCGAGCTGTTCATCGCGATGGAGCTGCTCGAGGGAGAGACGCTCGCCGCGCGAATCGCACGAGGAGCGCTTCCGCTCGCCGAAGCTGTCCCGCTGACGCTGGCCGTGCTCGGCGCGCTCGGGGCGCTGCATCGCCGCAGCCTCGTGCACCGCGACCTCAAGCCATCGAACATCTTCCTCACGCCGCATGGCGTGAAGCTCCTCGACTTCGGCCTGGCTCGGAGCACGGCAACCGCTGGCGGAGAGACCGACATCGCGCTTACGCTCCCCGGGACGATCACCGGCACGCCGCGCTACATGGCGCCGGAAGTCGTCCTCGGTCGCGCGAGCGACGCGCGCGCCGATCTGTTCGCCCTGGGTGCCATGCTGTTCGAGATGATCACGGCGAAGCCGCCGTTCGGCGGCGAAACGGTCCCCGAGATCGTCCACGCCGTGGCGTACGAGCAGCCGCCAGCGCTGGCGGGATCGCCGGCGGTGGTGGCGGTGGACCGGGTGATTCATCGCGCGCTCGCCAAGGCGCCCGACGATCGATATGCCAGCGCCGACGCGATGGCGCACGAGCTGCGAGCTGCGTTGACCCTCGCGGATTCCGGCGACGTGCTGCGCGTGCGCCCGATGACGCGCCTCATCGTCCTTCCGTTCAGAGTGCTGCGCGCCGACGCCGATATCGACTTCCTCTCGTTCAGCCTCGCGGACGCCCTCACGACCTCGCTCTCGGGCCTCGAGTCGCTCGTCGTCCGGTCGAGCCACGCGGCCGCGCGGTTCGCCGCCGGACCGCCCGATCTGAAGGCGATTGCCTCGGAAGCGAACGTCGATATCGTGCTGGTCGGCACGCTGCTCCGCGCGGGCGACCAGCTGCGGGTCACGACTCAGCTGCTCGAGGCGCCGGACGGCACCGTCGTGTGGTCGCACACCGCCCAGGTGCTGCTCGGCGACATCTTCCAGCTTCAGGACGATCTCGCCCGGCGCATCGTCGACTCGCTCTCCTTGCCGCTGACCGCGCGCGAGCACCGGATGTTGAAGCACGACGTGCCGGCCAGCGCGAAGGCGTACGAGTTCTACCTCCGCGCGAACCTCGTGGCGTCGGACTCGCAGACGTGGACGCTCGCGCGCGATCTGTACCTTCAGTGCATCGAACAGGATCCACGCTATGCGCCCGCCTGGGCGCGGCTGGGCCGCATCTACCGCGTCCTCGCCAAATACGGCCGCGCGGAGGAGGAAGAAAACCTGAAACGCGCCGAGTCGGCCTTCATGCGGGCGCTCGACATCAACCCGGATCTCTCGATCGCGCACAACCTCTACGCCTACCTCGAGGTGGATCTCGGGCGGGCGCGCGACGCGATGCTTCGCCTCGTCGAGCGGGCCCGGCAGCGCAGCGGCGATCCGGACCTCTTTGCCGGGCTCGTTCACGCCTGCCGGTACTGCGGCCTGCTCGATGCCTCGGCTGCCGCCTACGAGCAGGCCATCCGACTCGATCCGAAGATCGCGACGAGCGCGGCACACACGTTCTTCATGCTCGGCGACTATGAGAGGGTCTTGACGACGGACGTCGAGGGCACGCCATACATCCGCAACGTCGCGCTGGGGATGCTCGGGCGGGAAGCGGAAGCGCTGGCGAATCTCACCGGCGTGGCGGCCCGCATTCAGACGCGGCTACAGGATTTTCTCGAGGGAGCGCTCGCGCTCTATCAAGGCCGCCACGAGGCGAGCGCCGACGCGGTCCGCCGCATCGCCACGGGCGATTTCAAGGACCCGGAGGGTCTCTTCTACGCGGCGCGGCACCTGGCGTACCTCGGTCATGGCGACGAGGCACTCGCCGCGCTCGCGCGCGCCACGGCAGGAGGATTTCACTGCTATCCCGCGCTCGCGCGCGATCCCTGGCTCGATTCTCTTCGCGCGCTCCCGAAGTTCGCGCAGACCCTGCGCGAGGTCGAAGCGCGGCACCGCGACGCGCGTGCCGCCTTCGTGGCCGCTGGAGGCGATAAGGTGCTTGGATTGCCGACGCCGGTCTAGGCTTGCGTCGTTTGCGGCCCGCTGAACAGCCGTTCCCCTTCCTTCGAGAACAGCACCCACAGACCGTAGACGCCGAGCAGCGTCCCGAAGGGGAACACGATCAGCGACACGATCGACAACACGATGCCGGCGACGCGCGCCCACGGGCGGACGTTGTACAACCCGAAGCCGATGATGAGCGCCGGCAGCGACATGAGGACCGCGAAGATGACAAGCGCCATCCCCGTCAGGCCGAGGATTGGCAGCGCTATCGCCGCGTCAGGATCGCCTTCGATGGCGACGAGGCTCGCGGTACCGCCGAACACAACCATGAGCAGGAGCGCACCGCACAGCCCGAACGCGCCCGAGATGATGTTCAGGATGCCTAGAACTTTCACATGCGTTTCCATTCAGTGGCTCCTTGCCGCGTCGTAGCCCGCGCGCGTAGCGCGGCGGGCGAAGGCGGGATCAGGCGAGCAGTTTCGTCACCACCTCGCCATGGACATCAGTCAGCCGGAAATTCCGTCCCTGGAACTGGTATGTCAGCCTGGTGTGGTCGATGCCGAGCGCGTGCAGAATCGTTGCCTGCAGATCGTAGACCGAGACCGGGTCTGAAACGATGTTGTAGCTGAAGTCGTCGGTCTCGCCGAGGACGAGCCCGCGCTTCATGCCGCCGCCGGCCACCCACATGCAGAAATTGCGCGGGTGATGATCGCGGCCGTAGTTGGCCTCGGTGAGCTTGCCCTGGCTGAACACCGTGCGGCCGAACTCTCCGCCCCACACGACGAGCGTGTCATCCAGCAGGCCGCGCTGCTTCAGGTCCACGATCAGCGCCGCGCTCGGTTGATCGGTCCCCCTACACTGCAGCGCGATGTCGCGCGGCAGGTCCAGATGCTGATCCCAGCCGCGATGATACAGCTGGATGAAGCGGACGCCGCGCTCCGCGAGCCGCCTCGCGAGCAGGCAGTTCGCCGCGTAGGTGCCCGGCTTCCGCGCTTCCGGGCCGTACATGTCGAACACCGAATCGGGCTCCTTCGAGACGTCCATCAACTCCGGTACGGAGGTCTGCATCCGATAGGCCATCTCGTACTGCGCGATGCGCGCCTCGATCTCCGGATCGCCGTATTCGTCATGCTTGATCGCGTTGATCTTTGCGATGGCGTCCAGCATGCGACGCCGCGTCGTCTTGTCGATGCCCGGCGGGTTCTCGAGAAACAGCACCGGCGAGCGGCCCGTGCGGAACCGGACGCCCTGATAACTCGAAGGCAAGAATCCGCTCGCCCAGAGTCGGGAGAAGAGCGGCTGGTCGATGTTGAGGGCGTGCGCCTGCGACAGGAGCACCACGAAGGCGGGCAGGTTCTGATTCTCGCTGCCGAGACCATAACTCAGCCAGGCGCCCATGCTCGGTCGTCCGGGCTGCTGGAATCCGGTCTGAATGAACGTGATCGCCGGATCGTGGTTGATCGCATCGGTGTGCATCGTCCTGATGACCGCGATGTCATCGACGACCTTCGCGGTGTGGGGTAGCAGCTCGCTGACCCACGTGCCCGTCTGGCCATGCCGCGCGAACGTGTACTGCGACTTGGCGACCGGCAACGAGGATTGGCCCATCGTCTGGGCGACCCGTTGTCCCATCCGCACCGAGTCGGGGATTTGCGTTCCTTGATGCTTGGCGAGCTCGGGCTTGTAGTCGAAGGTCTCGAGCTGGGAGGGTCCACCCGACTGGTGGAGGAAGATAACGCGCTTCGCCTTCGGCGCGAAGTGAGGAAGCCCGGTGAGTCCCCCCGTCTTCGGATCGCGCCCGGCGAGCTGGCTCGCCCCTGCCGCCAGCATCTCCGGCCCGAAGAGCGACGCCAGCGCCGCGACGCCAATCCCCTTCGCCGTGGCGCCGAACAGCTGCCGCCGCGTCAGATGCAGTTCGAGCTCATGCCGGGCATTCATCGCATTCACTCTTTCGTGATGGTCTCGTCCAGATTCAGAATGACGCTCGCGATCGTCGTCCATGCGGCGAGCTCTGACGCATCGAGCCGCTTGTCGCGAGGTGAGTCGCCGACGTCCAGCAGCTCGAGCGCAGACCGGGGATTCCGCTGAAACGATGTCAGGCGCTCGTCGAGCAAGGAACGCAGGACGCCCCGCTCCTTGCGCGTCGGTGTGCGTGCCGTGGCAAGGCGGAATGCGTACGCGAGCCGGCGGTTCAGGTCGTTCCCGCCTTCGAGCAGCGTGCGCTGCGCGAGCGCCCGCGCCGCTTCGACGTACGTCGGGTCGTTCAGCAGCGCCAGCGCCTGGAGCGGCGTGTTGGTGAGCGCCCGGCGGGCGGTGCACTTCTCGCGATCCGGCGCATCGAAGGTCGCAAAGGACGCGGGCGGGACGGTTCGCTTCCAGAACGTGTAGAGGCCGCGCCGGTAGAGACCCTTCCCGCGGGTCTGTTGGTACGTCTGGGCCGAGAAGCCGGAACCGAACGCCATCTCCTCCCAGAGACCCGCCGGTTGATACGGGAGAACGCTTGGCCCGCCGATTGAGCCGGAGAGCAAGCCGCTCGCCGCGAGCGCCGTGTCACGGATCATCTCGGCCGGCAGGCGCACGCGCGGGCCGCGCGCAAGGAGCCGATTCTCCGGGTCTTTGTCGAGCAGCGCGGGCGTGGCTTTCGAGGACTGGCGATACGTCGCCGACGTGACGATCAACCGCTGCATCGCGCGAACGTCCCAACCCGTGCGGACGAGCTCGGTCGCGAGCCAGTCGAGCAGCTCCGGGTGGACGGGCGGCTCGCCCCGGATGCCGAAGTCCTCCTGGGTCTTGGTGATCCCGTGCGTAAAGTACATCTGCCAGAACCGGTTCACGGCGACGCGCGCGGTCAGCGGATGCGCGGGATCGACGAGCCACCTCGCGAGCGTCAATCGATTGAGCGGGGCGTCCTTCGGCAGTGGTGGCAAGACCGCCGGCACGCCTGGCTGGACCTTGTCGGTCTGGTTCCGGTAGTCGCCGCGCGCGAGCACGAACGTCTCGCGCGGCTTGTCCATCTCCGCCATCACCATCGTGGTTGGAATGTCTTTATCGAGCGCTTCTCTCTGCTTCAGGAGGGCCGTCAGCTCGCGTTGAACGGCGCGAAGGTTCTCCGGCGCTGCATATGTCAGGAAGTACTCACGCGCACGCTGCGTCTCGCTTTCGGTTCGCTTGCCGCTGACTCCCGAGACGATCACCTGCGCGGGATAGTGAATCGAGACCTGCTCGATCTCGGCAGGCGTCAAGACACGGTTGTACACGCGGAGATCGTCGAGCTGCCCGCGGAACGGTTCGCCGAGCGACTTGTCCCCGATCCCGAGCGGCGAGTCGACGGCGATTGTGCCCGCCAGCGTATCCCTGACGATGTCGGCGTCGAGCCGTACCCCGTTCTTGAAGAGCTTCAGCCCCGTCGCCTTGCCGGACCCGTCGTACGTCATCGTCACGTGATGCCACTCGCCATATTGCAGCGGCTCGCGCGTACGAACCTGAATCGCGCTCGAGCGGGAGGAGGCCATCGTGACCGTGAGTCGTGCTGCCCATCGTTGAATTCCGGTGAGCACCGGAGCGTCGAGCCGCCATTCGTACCCGCGCCTTCGATCAGCGTCGTCGAGCTTCTGCAGGACGGTCATGCCGTGGCTGCTGTTGCGTACCCTCAGCCACACGGCGAGACTGAAGGGGCTGCTGCGCTCGACGCCACCAACGCCGCCGAAACTGAGTTGCGTGTCGCCGTCCAACAAGACCGCGCGGCCAACGCGTCCAGCCTCAAACGTCGGATCGCCGCTGATCGTCCGGCCGTGCTGGTACCGCCCCGAGATGTCGGAGAGACTGCCATCCAGCTCGTAGTGCGCAGCCAGCCCGTCGCCGGCGATCGGCCGCTGCGCCGCAGCGGAAAGCGTCTGCTCCCATTGACCCTGCAGCGGTGCGACCACGGCGTCCGCGAGCGTGGACTCCTTCGCATCGATCGCCGCCTCGAGGGCGTCGAAGCGCTTCTGCTGCTCGGGTGAAGGCAGCTTGAGAAACGGCTTGGCATTGCCAGCGCGGCCGTCCAGCCCGACCTCCGGCACCGAATTGAAGAAGGCAAAGAACTGGTAGAACTCCTTGTGACTGATCGGATCGAACTTGTGCGAGTGGCAGCGCGCGCACCCCATCGTCAATCCCAAGAAGCTCGTCGCGGTGGCCTCGACGCGATCGACGACGTACTCGACCTGGTACTCCTCGGCGATGGCGCCGCCTTCGAAGTTGATCATGTGGTTGCGATTGAATCCGGTGGCGACCTTCTGATCGCGCGTGGCGTCCGGAAGCAGGTCACCCGCGAGCTGCTCGATCGTGAACCGGTCGAAGGGCAGGTTGGTGTTGAACGCGTTGATGACCCAGTCGCGCCAGTGCCACATGTCCCGGTGGCTGTCGATGTGGTAGCCGTGGGTATCGCCGTAGCGAGCCGTGTCGAGCCATGGCATGGCCATCCGCTCGCCGTACCGCGGAGATCGCAGCAGCGCATCCACGCGCTTCTCGTACGCATCCGGCGAGCGATCCGCGACAAACGCATCGACCTCGGCCGGCGTCGGCGGCAGCCCCGTGAGGTCGTACGTCAGGCGTCGGAGCAGCGTCACCTTGTCGGCTGTTGGCGAGGGCTTCAGTCCTTCGCGCTCGAGACGGGCGAGGATGAAACGATCGATGGGATTGCGCACCCATTCCGCGCGGTTGACCGCTGGAAGCTCCGGTCTCACAGGCGGGACGAATGCCCAATGCGAGTCCCATGTCGCCCCCTCGTCAATCCAACGGCGCACCAGATCGATTTGTGCGGTCGTCAGCGTGTAGCCTGAATCGCGCGGCGGCATCCGCACGGCCGGATCCGCGGCGGTGATGCGCTGAATCACGAGGCTCGTCGCGGCGCTGCCGGGGACGATGACGCCGTTCTTGGCGAAGGCACCTTCGCGCGTATCGAAATGGAAGCGCGTTTTGCGCCGGCTCTCGTCGGGTCCGTGGCAGGCGAAGCAGTTCTCGGCGAGGATGGGGCGAATGTCGCGATTGAAGCTGATCGCGCTGCCCCGCTTCTCCTGTCCTCGTGCCGCTGCGCGTCCCGCGTGCGCACATGCCATCGCGACGCAGACCGCCGCGAACAGCACCGCCCGTGGACCGAGGGGGACGCCGCGCACGGCCGGAATAGTACGCGAAGATCAGCGGAGAGAGGCGCCGGCGTTGGGTTCGGCCTCCACAGGGCCCTCGAAGACTTCAGTAGTTCGACCGATACATCTAGTAGAGTCCGAACATCGCGTAGAGTGGTCGAAAGCTCTGCGAATCAGCTATTTAGCGTCTTATAATGATGTGCCTGCGAGGACGCTGTGCCGTTTGACGAAAACTTCCGCCACACCTTTGAGCGATTAACGGCTGGGTTCCGTTCGGAGCTCGAACGCGAATTCGCGCCTCTGGCCGAGGAGCTGAAGCGCACAGCCGCCGACGAACGGGAGCGCGCCACGAGCGCGGCGGCGGAGATCGAGTCGCTGAAGAACCTCCTGGCAGCCGAACGCGAGCGTGCCGAGCAACAGGCCGCCGAGAGTGCGGCGGCGGACATGCGCCGTCAGGTGGAAGTGCAGGCACAGATCTCCGAGCTTCACGAGAACGCGCGCCGCCGCATCGATGAAATCCAGCGCGCGGCCGTGGAGGAGCGCGAACGCGCCGTCCAGCACGCGGCGCGGCAGGCCGCCGAAGCCGCGGCCGCCGAAGTGCGCCAGGAATCGGACGCGCAGATCGGGCAGATCCGCGCCGCGGCGCACAAACACTCCGAGGAGATCAGACGCGCCGCGGAGGCGCAGGTGAACGACTTGCGCGAGACGCTTCGGGCGCAGCTCGAAGAGGTGCGACGAGCCGCACAAGCGCAGGTGGAAGATGAGCGCAGGACCGCTCACGTTCAGATCGAGGATGCGCGTCGCGTCGCAACCGCACAGGTTGACGATGTGGAGCGTCTCGCCGAAGAGCGGCTCGCCGAAACGCGGCGCGAGCTGGAAGCGCAGCTCGAAGAGGTGCGCAGCCGCGCCCGCGCCGAGTCGGAGAAAGCCAAGGCGGCGCTCGAATCGGTTCGCGTGGACGCTGAGGCGTCAGCTCGCGCGGCGGCCGCGGAAACCGAGAAGGTGCGGCGCCAGGCGCGTGACGAGTCGGAGAAGGCCAAGGCTGCGCTCGACGCGGTTCGCGCCGAGGCGGCGGCCTCGACTCGCGCCGCGGCAATGGAAACCGAGGAGGCACGGCGCGAGGCGCGCGCCGAGGCGCAGAAGACGCACGCCGCGCTCGAGGCTCTGCGCGCCGACTCTGAGGCGTCGAGCCGTGCCGCGGCCGCGGAAATCGAAGCGGTGCGCCATCACGCCCGCGCCGAAGCGCAGAAGGCGCAAGCCACACTCGAAGCGGTACGGGCCGATGCCGACGCCGCAGCTCGCGCGGTGCGGTCGGAAGCCGAAGAAGTGCTCATCGCCCAGCTCGCAGCGGCCGATGCCGAAGCCGCCAAGAAGATCGAGCAGGCAATCGACCTGTACGCGCACCGACGCGCATCAAGCCGATCTCGCGCACACGGCGCGCCTGGTCGACGGGATCCGGCGGCTGGATGATTCGCGGTCGCTCGGCGATGCGCTCGATGCGCTTGCCGACTGCGCGGCCCGTCACGTCGAACGCGCCGCCGTGCTCGTGGTCAAGGGCAACGTGTTGCGAATCCGCCGGCTCGCAGGATTCGGAGGCGACCACCCCTCGACGGATCTCGATCTCGAGGCGGCCGGCCTTGCCGGTGCAGTCGTCAATACAGGTATCACCGTGTCGCGCGCGGCCGTCGAACCGGCCGAGGCAGCCAACAGCCGTCAGCCGGCACTGCCGTCGTTCGCGCGGACCGCCGGTGCCAGGCACGCCGTGGCGTTGCCCATTACCGTCGGCGGCCGCGTCGTGGCGGTGCTCTATGCCGACGGGGCGGCGGGGGCCGCGCCTTCGGCGGTGAGCCGCTGGCCGGCCACGCTGGAGGTGCTCACTCGGCACACCAGCCGCGCCCTCGAGGCGATGACCGTCGAGCAGGCGACCGGCCTGTCACTGCCGCGCGCGGCGCGCTCGGCCCGCAGCGTCGTGCCCGGGCCGGTCGAGCACGGCGGCACGGCCGGCGATGAGGATGCGGCGCGCCGCTACGCGCGTCTGCTCGTGTCGGAGATTCGGATGTATCACGAGCCGTTGGTCGACGCGGGCCGGCGCTCCCGCGACCTGCGGTCACGGCTTGGCGGGGAAATCGATCGCGCGCGGCGCCTTTATGAGGAGCGCGTGCCCCAGGCGGTCAGGGATCGGTCGGACTTTTTCGAGCAGGAGCTCGTCCGCACGCTGGCGGACGGGGATCGCTCACTTCTCGGGTAGCTCGCGTGAAGAACTCGGTGATCATCCTCGCGGCCGTCTGGCTCGTCGCTGTTGGCGGCCATGGCGGAAGACCGACTGCTCAACAGATTGAGGTGCCGCGGCGGGCGAGCATCATCGGCGGCTCGCTCGCGCCAACCGAGCACCCGCCGCTGCCCGCGCATCGCTCGCAGTTCTGGCTCGTCCCCGAGTCGTCTCTGGCCCGCACATCTGCGTCCTCCAGCGGTGAAACACCACTGACGCGGTTCGCGCGCGGCGTCAAGCTGTTCGGCGAGGGCGACTACACCGCCGCGTTGCCGCTTGTGAGCACGCCGGCCCTCTCTTCCACGCCACTGGCTGACTACGCGCGGTACTACACCGGCTTCACGCAGCTCCGGCTCCAGCAGCTCGACGACGCCGAAAAGACGCTGGCCGCGCTGGCCGCGACGAAGCCGAAGGGCGTACTCGGCGAGCAGGTGGCGATGAGGCGCGCCGAGGTTGCGGTCTCACGCAAGGACCCGCGAGGCGCGCTGGAGGTGCTCGAGTCGCTCGCTCGCGAGAAAACCACCGCCCCCGAGGCCGTGCTGATGCAGATCGCGCGCACCGCGCAGGAGGCGGGCGACCGGGACAAGGCGATCGCGCACTATCGGCGGGTCTACTTCGAGTTTCCGTTCAGCGCGGAATCCGATCTCGCGAAGCTCGAGCTCGATCTGCTCGAGGGCCCGGTCACGCTTGCCGGCGACCGCCTCGCTCTCGAGCTCGGCCGCGCCGAGCGGCTGTTTGGAGCGCGCAGGTACCAGCAGGCTCGGGATGCGTTCGCTCCGCTGATGAAGGCCGCCGGCGGCGATCACGCGGAGCTCACGGCGCTCCGCATCGCGGAATGTGATTACTTCCTCGGTCGGCACCGCGCGTCCCGCGACGCGTTGCGGCCGTTCCTCGAGGACGCGAAGCGCGAGGCGGAGGCGCGGTTCTTTCATCTCACCGCAACGCGGGCCCTCGGCGATCTCGAGACCTACGTGTCACTGGCGACCGGCCTCGTCAACGACTTCCCGGAAGACTCCTGGACCGAGGAGACGCTCAACAACCTCGCCTCCCACTACATCATCGAAGACGAGGATGCCGAAGCCGATCGGATCTTCCGCGAGCTGTCTCGACGCTTTCCGCAAGGCCGGCACGCCGAGCGCGCCGCGTGGAAGATCGGCTGGTGGGCGTACAAGAACGGCAATCCCTCCGAGGCCATCAAGGTGTTCGACGCCGCGGCCGCCGGCATGCGGCGCGCCGATACCCGTCCGGCGTGGCTCTATTGGTCGGCCCGATCGCACGATGCGCTCGAGCAGCGCGACGCCGCCATGGCCCGCTATCGCCTCGTGGCGACGGACTACCTCAATTCGTACTACGGCCGGCTCTCGGCGCGCATTCTCGAGGAGCGCAAAGCGGTGCCGCCGGCCTCCATCGTCGCGTCGGGCGGAAGCGGTCCGGCGAACGTCCCGACCGATGCGGTGATCCGACAGCTCGTCGGTCTCGAGCTCTACGACGACGCGATTCGCGAGCTGCAGTACGCCCAGCGCGTGTGGGGTGATTCACCGGCGCTTCACGCCACCTACGGGTGGATCTACAACCGGCAGGGCGACCTGCGCCGCGGGATCAACTCGATGAAGCGCGCCTACCCGCAGTATCTTGCCGCGGGTGGGGAAGACCTGCCGCCCGACCTGCTGGGCGTGCTCTTCCCCCTCGACTACTGGCCGCTCATCAAGAAGTACTGCGCGGCGCACGGCCTGGATCCGTACATGATCGCCGCGCTCATGGCGCAGGAGTCCACCTTCGATCACGATGTCCGTTCGGCCGCGAATGCCTACGGTCTGATGCAGGTGGTGCCCGCGACCGGCCGGAGATACGCGCGGACGCTTCGAATCAGGTGGCGGTCGACCGCGACGCTCACCGACCCCGAGGCGAACATCCGCATCGGCACCGCGTATTTCAGGGACCTGATCGATCGCTTCGGTGGGGCTCACTTCGCGCTTGCGAGCTATAACGCAGGAGAGCATCGCATCGCGCGGTGGATCGCCGAGCGGCCCGGGATCCAGCAGGACGAGTTCATCGACGACATCCCCTTCCCGGAGACGCAGAACTACGTCAGGAAGATCCTGGGCACGGCCGAAGACTATCGGCGGCTTTACGGAAAGGCTCAGGGCTTAGGGCTTACGGCTCAGGGCTCTGACAAGGCGAAAGGCACTAGTCCGCAGGCCCGGACGCGAACGTCGGTGACGAAAAAGCCGGCCGCGAAGCGGCCACCCGCTAAGACAAGGCCCTGAGCCTTGAGCCCTAAGCCTTAAGCCGTCTCTTGGACCAACTACTGCAGCTGACGAGTAGGGCCGAGTCATCGCACTTCTGGTTTCGCGGCTTCCGGCAGTTCGTCAGCCCGATTCTCGAGCGCGCTGCCGCGGGACGTACGAACCTCTCGGTGCTCGACTGCGGCTGTGGCACCGGTCACAACCTGCCGCAGCTCGCCCGCTACGGTACGGCATTCGGCATCGATTCTCGCGGCCGCGGGTCTCGCCATCGCGAAGCACGCCGGGCGGCCGCTTGCCCAAGCCGATGCGGCGCGGCTCCCGTTCCCCCCCGGCGCCTTCGACCTCGTCACGTCCTTCGACGTGCTGCAGTGCGTCCCCGATGATGCCGCCGCGGTGCAGGAAATATCGAGGGTGCTGACGGCCGGGGGGCAGTTCGTCGGGAGTGTCGCTGCGCTGGATGTCCTGCACGGCGATCACTCGCTCCTCTCGGAGGAGGTGCGCCGTTACACGCGGGGAAGCCTGGTCGAGCTGCTTCGTCTCGGCGGATTGGAGCCGATTGTCACGCAGTACGCCTTTGCGTCGCTGCTTCCACTCATGCTGACGGTCAGAGCGTTTCAGCGGCTGCGGGGTGCGCGGGCCTCGGGTCGGGAGATCTCGGTGCCGAGCGCCCCGATCAATTGGGCGCTGACGCGGCTTGTGATGGCGGAGGCAGCGCTCGCATCACGCGTGACGCTGCCTCTCGGGAGTTCTCTGGTATTCCTGGCGAGTAAACTCTAGAAACGCACGACGCCGCCGAAGTACAGGCCTTTCATCCTCAGCGCGCCGGCGTCTTCCGAAACCAGATAGTCGACGGTGACCGATCGGTACCCGCCGTGGATGCCGGCGTTGCGTCCCGCGTTCACCGTGGCAAAAACATCGAAGTCGTAGAACTTGCCGTCGATCTCCTGGCTGATGCTGTCGGGCATCTTGAAGTAGGTGAACTCGCCCGTGACGGAGAAGTTCTTCGACATGTAGCCGCGCGCGATGCCGCCCACGCCGGGAACCGGCGCGTTCGCCTGCGCCAGCGCGGTGCCGAGGCCGGCCGCGGAAATCTGCGCCGACACCTTGTTGTACTTCACGTCGGCCACGATGCCGACGAATCCCCCTGAGCCCGCATAGACGTCCCACTCGTACCCGAACTTCCAGAGATCCCATTTGACATCGGTGGAGGCGGGCACGCCGGCCGTAAACGACTGGCCGCCGAACACGAAGGTGCGCTGAATAGTCGCGGCCGCGTCGTACTTGAACGGCACGTAGTCGAAGCGGAGCTTGTGCTTACGGCCCGGCTTGAGCGTCCCGCGGAATTCACGGAACCGCTTTTTCGCAATCCCGAATTCCTGGACGAAGTCGACGTCCGTACCCGTCCCGGCCGGTCCGTCGAAGCGGATCACCATTTCGGGCTCGGGCGACCAGAAGGTCATCCCAAACTCGACGTGGTACTTCTCCGACGGGGGAAGTGGATCCTCGACCCGGAACTGGGCCTGCGCCGAGGCGCTGCATGCGAGGACCAGAGCGATGAAACCACCCGTGGCAAATTTGAACTTCATACAGACAGTATCGGACGGTGGAGATGGGTCCATTACGCAGCCGGACCGCCGGCGATGGCGGGCCGCTGACCGGCGCCGATGCCGAACCACCGGCTGACCGCGGCGCCGATGATCACGAACACGCACGCCATCATCACGAGCGTACACGATGTTTGAACCCAGCCTGTGAAGGACGTTTTCGGATCGACGTGTTGCGCCATCGGCCAGAAGTTGTCGCGCACGCTCAGGAAGCCGGCGTACAGGGTGTTGATCGCGAGGAACGCGAGCGGCGCGGCCGTGACCCACGCGTACTTCGCCTTTCCAATATTGACGATGATCGTCGTGCCCGCCGCAAGCGCGACGCAGGCGAGGAGCTGGTTGGCGATGCCGAACATCGGCCAGATGGTGTTGATCTCGCCCGTGTAGATGAAGAACGACCAGCCGCCGACGACGAGCAGCGTGGCCACCACCGATCCGGGCATCCAGTCCTGGCGGCCGAAGGGCTGGTAGGCGTGGCTCAGAAATTCCTGCACGAGGAAGCGGCCGACCCGCGTGCCCGCGTCGATCGTCGTGAGGATGAAGAGCGCCTCGAACATGATCGCGAAGTGATACCAGTAGGCGATAAGCCCCCGCATCCCCGGCAGCGCGGTGAAGATCTGCGCCATGCCGACGGCGAGTGAAACGCCGCCGCCGGTTCGTCCCGCAACCTGCTCGCCGACCTGCTTCTCGAGCTCGGGCAGGTTGACGACCGCCGGCAGGTCGAGGGTCCGATGCACCGCGGTTGGAACGTTGATGGCGTAGTAGTCGCCCGGATACATCGCCGTGGCGGCGATCATCGCCATCACGCCGACGAGCCCTTCCATCAGCATCGCGCCGTAGCCGATCGGCCGGATGTCGCTCTCCTTGTCGATCATCTTGGGCGTCGTCCCGGAGGCGATCAGGGCGTGGAAGCCCGAGATGGCGCCGCAGGCAATCGTGATGAAGGCGAACGGGAACAGCGTGCCCGGAATAATCGGTCCGCCACCCCCGGCAAACTCCGACACGGCGGGCATCTTCAGCTCGGGATTCACCCAGATCACGCCGACGATGAGAAAGGCGATGGTCCCGATCTTCATGAACGCGCTGAGGTAGTCGCGGGGCGCGAGGAGCAGCCACACGGGCAGGACCGACGCCGCGAAGCCGTAGACGGCCAGGCAGAGCAGCAGCTCGTTGCGGGACATGCGGAGCATTCCGCCGAGGCTGCTCGTCGCATGGTTCAGCGGCTCGCCGACGACGACGGCGAGCGTGAGGCCGATGACGCCGATGATCGTCGCTTCGCCGACACGCCCCTTCCGGAACACGTACATGTAGAAGCCCATGAAGATCGCCAGCGGAATCGTCACGGCAATCGTGAACGTCGCCCACGCGCTCTCCGCGAGGGCGTTCACAACCGTGAGGCCCAGCCCGGCCAGCGCGATCACGATCACGAAGAGGATGGCGATCATCGCCGTCATGCCGGCGATCGGACCGACTTCCTCCCTGACGATCTGTGCCAGCGAGCGTCCGCCGCGGCGCGTCGACGCCCACAGGATGATGAAGTCGTGAACCGCGCCCGCGACGCACACGCCGGCAACGAGCCAGATGAGTCCTGGCGCGTAGCCGAACTGGGCGGCGAGGACCGGACCGATCAGAGGACCCGCGCCGGTGATTGCCGCGAAGTGGTGACCGAACAGCACCCAGCGCGAGGTCGGATAGTAGTTGTGGCCGTCGTACCGCTCGTGGGCCGGCGTCGGCCGCGAATCATCGAGCGACATGATGCGCGCGGCGATGAACGCGCTGTAGTACCGATAGGCGATCGCCAGCACGCAGAGCACGGGCAGGATGACGTAGAGGGCGCGCATTCCGGTCCCTCTTATACACTAGGTCCATGCCCTCCCCGTGGCGCCGATTGCTGGGGTACGTTGCCCGTTACCGCCGCGCATACCTGACGGGACTCGCGTGCGGCGTCGTGGCGACCGCGATCCAGCTCGCGGGTCCGTGGGTTCTGAAGTACGCGATCGACGATCTCCTTGCCGGCGTGACGAGCGGCAAGGTGCGCTTCTACGCCCTCGCCCTGCTCGCGCTCGCGATCGTCGGCGGCGTGTTCCGCTTTCTCGTGCGGCGCGTCGTCATCGGCGCGTCGCGCTGGATCGAGTACGACCTGCGCAACGACTTCTTCGCGCACTTGCAGCGCATGCCGCTGGCCTTCTTCCAGGAGCGGCGCACCGGCGACCTCATGTCGCGTGCGACCAACGACCTCAGTGCGGTCCGGATGATGATCGGTCCGGCGGTGATGTACACCTCGAGCACCAGCCTCACCTTTCTGGTCGCGATCCTGCTGATGCTGTCGATCGATGCGCGCCTGACGCTCCTCGCACTGATTCCGCTGCCGTTCGTGACGATAGCCGTGAAGTACTTCGGCGCGGCGATCCACAAGCGCTTCGAGCGGATCCAGGAGCAGCTCTCCGACGTGAGCGCGGTCACCCAGGAATCGCTCGCCGGCGTGCGCGTGGTCCGTGCCTATCGGCAGGAGCAGGCGGAGCTCGACCGGTTTCGTGTCTCGAACGAGGAGTACGTCACGCGCAACAGGGCGCTCATCCGCCTGCAGGGTGCGTTCTACCCGAGCATGAGCGTCTTCATGGGACTCGGGGCGCTCCTCGTGCTCTGGCTCGGCAGCCGGGAGGTGGTCGCCGGGCGCATCACCGTGGGAGAGCTCGTCGCGCTCAACAGCTACTTGATGATGCTGTCGTGGCCGATGGTCGCCTTCGGCTGGGTCACCAACATGCTCCAGCGGGGAATGGCGTCATGGAAGCGGATGCTCGCGGTGCTCGACATGCAGCCCGAGATCACGGATGCCGAGGCGCGCGCGGCCGCCGACATCACAGGGGAGATCGAGATCCGGAACCTGACGTTCGCGTTTGGGTCTGCGGTGGTGCTCGACGACGTCTCGGCGGTTTTCCCGGCCGGAAAGACCACGGCCATCGTCGGCGCGACCGGTTCGGGGAAGTCGACGCTGCTCTCGCTGCTCCCGCGTCTCCACCAGCCGCCGCCCGGCACGGTGTTCATCGATGGTGTGGATGTGCGGCACATTCCCCTCACGGTCCTGCGCGGCGCGATCGGGTTCGTGCCGCAGGAGGCGTTCCTCTTCAGCGACACGCTGGTCGAGAACATCGCCTTCGGCGCGCCTGGAACGCCGTCGCGGGATCGGATCGAAAACGCGAGCCGGATCGCGCGGCTCGACAAAGACGTCGAGGACTTCCCGAAGGGCTACGACACCGCCGTCGGCGAGCGCGGCATCACGCTCTCGGGGGGCCAGAAGCAGCGCACGGCCATCGCGCGCGCCCTGGCGGTCGATCCGCGGATCCTCATCCTGGACGATGCGCTGTCGGCGGTTGATACCTACACGGAAGAGGAGATCCTCCATCGGCTCCGCGGCGTCATGCGCGAGCGAACCTCGATCATCGTGTCGCACCGGATCTCCACGGTTCGTGATGCCGACCAGATTCTGGTGCTCGACCACGGCCGCATCGTCGAGCGCGGGCAGCACCACGACCTCGTCGCGCGGGACGGCGTCTATGCCGCGCTCTATCGAAAGCAGCTCCTCGAGGAAGAGTTGGCGGCATCCTGATGTCGATTCACGAAGAAGAGGTGCTCGGCAAGGCCTACGACGCGCGCTTGATGCGCCGGATCCTGACGTACCTCCGCCCTTACAAGGCGCCGGTGGCGGCGGCGATCGCGGCGATCGTCGGGCACTCCGTGCTGCAGCTCGCGCCGCCGTATCTCACGAAGGTCGTGATCGACGACTACATTCCCGCGAAGGACCTCTCCGGGCTGGGTGGCATCGCGGCGCTGTTCCTGCTCACCCTGCTCGCGTCGTTCGTCCTCGAGTACGTCCAGACCTGGACGATGCAGATGACCGGGCAGCGGATCATGTTCGACCTGCGGATGCAGGTGTACTCGCATCTGCAGCGGCTCGACCTTCGCTTCTACGACCGCAACCCGGTTGGCCGTTTGATGACGCGCGTGACCACCGACGTGGACGTCCTCAACGACCTGTTCACGACGGGCGTGGTGTCGATCTTCGGCGATGTCTTCACGCTCATCGGCATCATGGGCGTGCTCGTGTGGATGGACTGGCGGCTTGCGCTCGTCACGTTTTCGGTCCTGCCGCTCATCGCGCTCGTCGCGCAGTGGTTTCGCCGCAACGTGCGCGACTCCTACCGAACGGTCCGGATCTGGATCGCACGGATCAACGCGTACCTACAGGAACGCATCACCGGGATGGCGACCGTGCAGCTGTTCCGCAGGGAGGCGAAGGATTTCGCGCGGTTCGACGAGATCGACCGGGCCCACCGTGACGCGAACATCGACTCGATCTTCTACTACGCGACCTTTTACCCGCTCATCGAGATCGTCAGCGCGCTCGCGTCGGCCCTCATCCTGTGGTTCGGCGGCGCGTGGGTCCAAGGGGGGACGCTCACCGTCGGCTCCCTCGTGGCGTTTCTCCTGTACGCCGCAGCGCTTCTTCCGCCCGATCAGCGACATGTCGGAGAAGTTCAACGTCCTCCAGGGCGCGATGGCATCCTCCGAGCGCATCTTCCAGCTCCTCGACACCCCGGTCGACGTCCGCAACCCCGAGGCGCCCGTCGCGCGTCCCGCGGGGGCCGTGGGACGCATCGCGTTCGAGGACGTGACCTTCTCTTATGTGGAGGGTGACCCGGTAATTCGCGGGCTGTCCTTCGTCGTCGAGCCGGGGCAGCGCGTGGCGATCGTGGGCGCCACGGGTTCGGGAAAGACGACGATCATCAATCTGCTCCTGCGCTTCTACGACGTGCAACAGGGGCGAATCACGATTGACGGCGTGGACATCCGCGACATGGACCTCTACGCCGTGCGAGCGCTGTTCGCGCTGGTGCTGCAGGACGTGCACCTCTTTTCAGGGACCATCGCCAGCAACGTGCGGCTGGGCGACCCGGCCATCGACGACGCGGCGGTGCGCCGGGCCGCGCGCGCCGTTCATGCCGACGGCTTCATCGACCGCCTGCCGCTTGGCATGCAAACGCCTGTCGCCGAGCGCGGCGCGACGCTTTCGGTCGGTCAGAAGCAGCTCCTCTCGTTCGCGCGGGCTATTGCGTTCGATCCGAAAGTGCTCATCTTGGACGAGGCGACGTCCAGCGTCGATACCGAGACCGAGGTTTTGATCCGGGATGCGCTGTCCGTTCTCATGCGCGGCCGCACGACGATCGCGATCGCGCACCGCCTCTCGACGATTCAGGACATGGATCGGATTCTGGTCCTGCACAAGGGGCGGCTGCGGGAGTCGGGCACGCACCAGGAACTGCTCGCGCAGCGCGGCATCTACCATCGCCTGTACGAGCTCCAGTTCAAGAACGGCACCGCCGAGGCCCCGGCATCGAGCGACGACGCACTGGCCCAGCGCGCGTGACTCGACCGTATGCCCCAGGAGCCGAGCTGGGCGGCGGCGGGTACCCTCGTTGCTTCATCCATCCTCAAAGCGGAAGAACGCGTTTCCGATGAGGAGGAGTGAACATATGTCCCTGAGTTTTCGAGCCGCGCTGCTGGCGGCCACAATCGGCGCTGTCGGGTGTGGCGCCACAACGCGCGATAACGGGCCGACGACGGCGCCGAATTCGCCGCCAAGCACGTCCGAGGTGAGCAGCACGGCGCAGAGCCAGCCCACAACCGTGAACAACGATCGGCCGGGCACTATCCCGACCGGGCAGGAGCTCGACGTCCGCCTGCAAAACTCGCTGAGCTCAGAATCGGCGACGGTTGAGCAGCGATTCGAGGCCACAACAGCCGTGGACCTCATGCAGAACGGTCGCGTGCTGGTGCCGTCAGGCTCGACCGTGCGAGGCGTGGTCAGCAATGTGAAGAAAGCTGGCCGCATCGACCGGAGCGGCAGCCTGACGCTCTCGTTCGATCAGATGGTGGTGAACGGCCGCGAAGTCCCGATTCGCGCCACAGCCACGCAAGTCTTCAAGAGCGAAGGGATCCGCGAAGAGGCCGGGACGGCCGGTGTCGGCGCCGGCGTTGGCGGGATCATCGGCGGCGTTCTTGGCGGAGTGAAGGGCGCGATTCTGGGCGCCGTGATCGGCGCAGGCGGCGCGATTGCTGCGACCGATGGCAAGGACATCGAGTTGCCGGCGGGCGCGGTGGTCCGCATTCGGCTCGATTCGTCAGCGACGGTTCGTTAGAAAGTCGGCTTAAGGCTTAGGGCTTAAGGCTTAGGACCTTGACGGCTTAGGTCGTCAGGGCCGTGGGCCCTGAGCCTTGGGCCTTGAGCCCGTCGATCGAAATCCAAAGTCTCACCCCAGACGTAGGAACAGGTGGAGGAGTGCACATGACACGTGTGATTTCCGGCAGCCTGATGCTGTTGCTGGTCTGCACGTCTGCCGCGGCGCAGCAGACGGCAACCGACCCTCTGTACAAGCGGCTTGGCGGCTACGACGCGATTGCGGCGGTCACCGATGACTTCATCGGACGCCTCGTGGCAGATCCGGGGCTGAGCAAGTTCTTTGCTGGACACGGGACCGACTCGAAGCAGCGGATCCGCCAGCACGTCGTCGACTTCCTGTGTTTCGCGACGGGCGGCCCGTGCGTCTACAAGGGCCGCGACATGCGCACGACGCACGCCGGACTGGGGATCAGCGAGGCCGATTGGAACAAGAGCGTGCAGCATCTGGTCGCGACACTCGATCGCTTCAAGGTTCCTCAGAAGGAGAAGGACGATCTGCTCGCCGCCGCGAACGGGCTGAAGAAGGACATCGTCGAAAAGTGAGGATATGATCCGCCGGACTTGATCATGTGGCTGTGTGCCGTGCTGGTGGCGCTGCCGGGCAGCCGCGACCAGGCCGACGATGCGGACTGCGTCGCGGGCGTGGCGGCTGGTGACGGCCGTGCTCTTGCGGCGCTGTACGACGCGCACTCCCGTCCCGTCTATTCGCTGGTCCTCCGCGTCCTCGGCGACGAGGGGGATGCCGAAGACGTGCTCCAGGAGGTCTTCGCGCAGGCGTGGCGGCAGGCCGGCCGCTACGACGCGACGCGCGGAACGGTCGCAGCCTGGCTCATGACGATGGCGCGAACCCGCGCGATCGACCGTCTACGGGCGCGACGAGCGCGGCCCGACGCGCGTGCCGCCGCGGGTGAGGAGGCATGGGTGGACCTGTCGGCGCCGGCCGCCGACCCCGGCGACGCGCTCGCCGCTGCACGCGACGCCGAACGGGTGAGGGAGGCGCTTCGCGAGCTGCCGTTGCTTCAGCGGCTCGCGATCGAGCTCGCGTACTTCGAAGGCCTCACGCAAGCCGAGATCGCGGAGCGGCTCGAGCAGCCGCTCGGAACAGTGAAGACGCGCATCCGTCTTGGGCTCCTCAAGCTGCGTGAGGCGCTGTCTGGAGAGCCGGCATGAGCACGCACGACGAACAGGCGCTCGCCGCCCCGTACGTCCTCGGCGCGCTCGACGCCGCCGAGCGCCGCGCGTTCGAATCGCACGCGGCCTCGTGCCCCATCTGCCGTGAGGACGTCCGTTCTCTTCAACGAGTCGCCGATGCGCTCGCGCGATCGGTGGCCCAGCGGACGCCGAGGCCGGAGCTTCGGGCGCGCGTGCTGGCTGAAGTTGGACTGGAGAGGCCACCGGCCTCACGTCAGCCCTCGTCTCGACCTGCGGCGCTGACCTGGTTGCCGCTCGCGGCCTCGATGCTCATCGCCGTGGGGCTCGGCGCCTATGCGTTGACGCTTCAAGGACGCATCTCGAACCTCGAGGCCCGCGTGGACGATGCGGAGCGGCGTGCGTCGGAGGCCGCAGGGGAGACACTGCAGGCGCGGCGCGCGGCGGACACGGCGCAGAGCGCGATGGCCGTGCTCGTCGCGCCGGACCTGGTGCGGATCGATCTCGCTGGGCAGGCGGTCGCACCGCAGGCGACCGCGCGTGCCCTGTGGAGCCGCGATCGCGGCATGGTCTTCAACACCGCCAATCTGCCGCCCGCCCCCGAAGGTCGCGTGTACCAGGTGTGGGTCGTGACGGCCCAGGCGCCGGTGAGCGCGGGGCTGCTGGCCCCCGACGCAAGCGGTCGCGCCACCGCGGTCTTTCAGACCCCCATCGACATTGCGCCGCCCGTTGCCGTCGCCGTCACGCTCGAACCCGCAGGCGGCGTTCCCGCGCCGACAGGGGAGAAGTTCCTCGTCGGCACGCCTTCGGCAGGCCTCTGATACATCCAAACCGCAGCGTCGCGCGTAGAGCCTGTTGATCACTCGAACGCGATGCCCCGCTGTCTTCTTGCGCTTGCTCTCTGCTTGTTCACCGCGCGGTGGGCCTCCGCCGATCCGGCCTACGGGGTAATCGGGGGACGCGTCACCGACCATACCGGCGCGCCGTTACCGGGCGTGGTCATCACACTTTCTGGAACGGTGCAGACGCTGTCCTCTGAGTCCGGCGAGTACCGGTTCGAGAATCTCGAGCCGAAGCGCTACCGGCTCGAATTCGCGCTGCTGGGGTTCGCACGGCATTCTCGTGGGGAGGTGGCCGTCGTCGCCGGCAGCCGCACGCAGGTCGATGCGAGCCTCCACCTGGCGATGCAGACTGAAGTCACCGTCACCGGGCGCACGACCTTTCGCAACCTTGCCGAGCTCCCGCATCCGGAATCGAATCTGGTCGGTCTTGCCGCATCCGCAAGCGAGGGCGCGGTCACGAGCCGGCAGCTCGACGCGCGGCCCATCCAGCGCTCCGGAGAGATCGTGGAAGCGGTTCCCGGACTCAGCGTGACGCAGCACAGCGGCGAGGGCAAGGGGAATCAGTACTATCTGCGCGGGTTCAACCTCGATCACGGCACCGACTTTTCAACCACGCTCGCCGGCGTCCCGTTGAATCTTCCGACCCACGCGCACGGTCACGGCTACACCGACGCGAACCTGCTCATCCCGGAGCTCGTGACCGGCGTGCAGTATTTCAAAGGTCCGTACTTCGCGGAGGCCGGGGACTTTTCGTCGGCCGGCGGCGTGAGCATCAACTACGCCAGCGTCCTCGAGCGGCCGATGATGCGGCTCAGCGCGGGCGGGCAGGGATGGGCGAGGGTGCTGGCCGCGGCCTCGCCGCGGGTCGGCAGCGGACGCCTGATGGTCGCCGTGGAAACCGCGCACAACGACGGCCCATGGCTACGACGCGACGACTATCGGCGGCAGAACGCGGTGCTCCGCTACACCAACGGCGATAGCCTGAGCAACCTGGCCGTGACGGCGCTCGCCTATCGCGCCCGCTGGAATGGCACCGACCAGGCGCCGCGCCGCGCCATCGAATCCGGGCTGCTGCCGCGCTTTGGCGGGGTTGACAACACGACCGGTGGAGAAACGTCCCGCTATTCGGGGTCGGCCGAATGGCAGCGGGGGAGCGCCACGGTCCGCAACCGGCTCGCCGGCTATGCGATCGCGTACGAGCTCGATCTCTACTCGAACTTCACGTACTTCCTCGATGACCCTGTGAACGGCGACCAGTTTCATCAGGCCGACGGGCGCGTGACGTCCGGCGTGCGCGCTTCGCACGATCGGCTCGTCTACTGGGGCGCGCGTCCCGTGCAGTACAGGGCCGGTTCGCAACTGCGGCGTGATGACATCGGCCTCATTGGTCTATACCGCACCCGCGCACGTGAGCGTGTGTCCACGGCTCGCGAGGACGCTGTCGCGCAGACGTCTGTCGGATTGTGGGCCGACGCGGACGTTCGATGGACGCAATGGCTCCGCACAATCACCGGCGTGCGGGTAGACGGCTACCGGTTTCGTGTGACGCCCGACATCGTGGGGGATTCGCGAACGAACAACGCGGGCCTCGCGAGCCCCAAGGCGTCGTTCGTGTTCGGGCCGTGGCGGGCGACCGAGCTGTACGTGAACGGCGGGTTCGGCTTCCACAGCAACGATGCGAGAGGCGGCACACCGCTCGTCCGAACGCGCGGCGCCGAAGTCGGCGCGCGCACCGTGCTCGTGCCAGGCGTGCAGTCGACGCTGGCTGTGTGGGGCCTCGGTCTCGACTCGGAGCTCGTCTTCGTCGGCGACGCCGGCACAACATCCGCCAGCCGGCCGAGCGCGCGTCGCGGTCTCGAGTGGTCGACGTTTGCGCGCGTCGGCCAATCGCTGACCCTCGACGCCGACGTCTCGTGGTCCCGCGCAAGGTTCACCGATGCAGATCCCGTCGGGAACCGCGTTCCTGGAGCCGTGGAACGGGTGGCATCGCTTGGCGTCTCGGTCGATGCGAACCGCGCGCTCTTTGCGAGCGCACGCTGGCGCTATTTCGGTTCCCGACCCCTCGTCGAGGACGACACGATTCGTTCGCGCGGGACGAGCCTGCTGAACGCACAGGCGGGCTGGCACGTATCGAGCCGCGCTTCTGTGATCATCGACGCGTTCAACCTGCTCGATGCTCGGCACAGCGACGTCGACTACTTCTACGCGTCTCGCCTGCGAGGCGAGCCTGAGGCCGGTATCGACGATCTGCACACGCACCCGGCGCTGCCGCGCACGGCACGCGTGAGCCTCGCGCTCTCGTTCTAACCGTCTATGGCGATGAGGAAGCCGGCGTGGTCGCTGGTCTTGGCTTCTTGACCTGCCGGCCGCGGAACAGAGTGTCGACGATGCCCGGCGTGCTTGCGTGCGGGTTCCATCCGAGCCGAAGCACGGTGACCTGGACCTGCTTGCGGCCGAACGCCAGCGCCTCGTGGCAGCTCCACATGTAGAGGTCCAGGATCCGTCCCTGTACGGCCGGCCCTGTATCCATGATCGTGTAGATGCCGTTCGTTTTCGCGTCGCCCGTGTTGACGCTGACGACGCTGCCCACGGGCAGCAGGTCGGGATCGGCCGCCGCAATTCCGCGCCGCACGTTCACCCCGGACGCGGTCGTCTTTCCCTTGCAGTAGGCGGTCGACTGGAACAGCAGCTTGGTGCCCGGCAGCGGTGTGCCGACGGTCTCCCGCGTCGTGGCCTGCCGGGCCGCGTGGCGCGAGTCGCGGATCGTCGCCTCGTACACGAACACGAATCCCACGCTGGCGATGGCCGTCGCGAAAACCTTGCGCGAGGTGGACCGCGAGATGATCGGCATTATCTGAAATGCTGGAATCCTTCCGGCAGCGATCGCTCGCCATCCGGAGTTTTCAGCACAACTCTTCGCTCCTTCGTGACGACTCCGATCCTCGTGATCGGGAGGGTCCCTACGTGCTGCCGGACCGCCCGCAACCGGCTCCGCTGAGCTGGGCGGGACGTAAACAGCAGTTCATAATCGTCGCCTCCCGCTACAGCTTCGAGAACCGGATCTACACAGTGTTGCTCAAACCAGCGCAGAACGGCGCCGTCGATCGGGAGCGCGCCCTGGTCTACTGCGATTCCCACGCCAGATGCCTCCGCCACCTGGCGCAGGGCGTCCGCAAGCCCGTCGCTGAGATCCATGCACGAGCTTGCCGCGCGGTTCCTGCCGAGGAGCATTCCTGCCCGCACCCGTGGCTCGGGCCGTAAATAACGTTCCTGCGCCATCGGTACGTCCGCGCGCTCGCGAAACGCACCCAGCCCCACAACCCCCGCGCCGATGCTGCCGGTGACATAGACGGCGTCTCCAGGACGCGCACCCCCGCGGGTGAGAATCCGCCGCCGGCCGGCCGATCCGATCGCGGTGACGTCGACGACGAGCGGGCCCGGCGATCGCGTGATGTTGCCGCCGACCAAGGCGACCTTGCAGCGGTCGGCCAAGGAGAGAAGGCCATCGAGCAGCGCATCGACGTCGGCGAGCGGCAGCCCGTCCGGCAAGACGAGCGACAACAGAGCGGCGCGTGGAGACGCTCCCATCGCGGCCAGGTCGCTCAGGTTCACCGCGAGCGCCTTGTGTCCGATCGCGTCGGGGGGGCAGAAGCGGCGATCGAAATGAACGCCCTCCACCAACGCATCGGTCGTGACGACGTCGAGCGAGCCTCGCTCCGGCTCAATCACCGCCGCATCGTCGCCCGCGCCGACCACGACCCACGACGGCGAGCTCAGGCGCGCCTTGATGCGCTCGATCAACGAGCGCTCCCCAAGCTCCGCTACCGTTTTGCTCACCAGATGTTATTTCGCGTATTCAATCGCCCGGGTTTCACGAATCACGGTGACCTTGATTTGCCCCGGGTACTGCAGCTCGTTCTCGATCCGCTTGGCGATGTCCTTCGAGAGCCAGATCGCTTCCTCGTCGGAAATCTTCTCGCTCTCCACCAGAATGCGAATCTCGCGGCCGGCCTGCAGCGCGAACGCCTTCGACACGCCCTTGAACGAATCGGCGATGCCTTCGAGCTTTTCCAGCCGCTTCACGTACGATTCGAGGATGTCGCGGCGCGCGCCGGGCCTGGCCGCGGAGATTGCGTCGGCGGCCTGCACGAGCATGGCCTCGAGCGACGGCCAATCGATGTCCATGTGGTGTGCCGCCACGGCCATCACCACCGGCTCTTTCTCGCCATGCTTCCGCAGCAGCGCGATGCCGAGCTCGAGGTGGGTCCCTTCCATCTCGCGATCGATCGCCTTGCCGACGTCGTGCAGGAATGCGGCACGCGTGGCGACGTGCTGGTCGATGCCGAGCTCGCGCGCCATGAGGCCCGCGAGGAACGCCACCTCCTTGGAGTGGTTCAGGATGTTCTGTCCGTAGCTCGTGCGGTACTTGAGCCGCCCCATGAGCCGCAGGAGCTCGGGATGGACTTCATGGAGGCCCAGCTCGAAGGCGGCCGCGGCGCCGTCCTTCCGCATCTGCTCCTCCATCTCCGCCTTCACCTTTTCGACCACTTCTTCGATGCGCGCGGGGTGGATCCGCCCGTCGGCAATCAGGCGCCCGATCGCCTGCCGTGCAACCTCGCGGCGGTACGGGTCGTACGCCGAGAGGATGATCGCGCCCGGCGTATCGTCGACGATGAGATCGACGCCGGTGGCGAGCTCGAGGGCGCGGATGTTGCGGCCCTCGCGGCCGATGATGCGCCCCTTCAAATCGTCGCTCGGAAGATCGACGACCGAGACGGTCGTTTCAATGGAGTGCTCGGCTGCGCTGCGCTGGATGGCGTCGGCGACGATCTGCTTCGCCCGGTCAGCAGCCGTCTCGCGCGCTTCCGTCTCGAGGCGCTTGACGATCTGCGCGGCATCGCGCCGCGCATCGCCTTCCAGCTGCTTCAGGAGCATCTCGCGCGCTTCGTCCGCCGTGAGGCTTGCGACACGCTCCAGCTCGCGCTGCCGCTCGGCGGCGAGCTGATCGAACCGCGCGGCGGTGGCTTGCGTGGCGCGATCGCGCTCGTTGATCACCTGCTCGCGCGCGCGGAGCGCGCGCTGCTGCTCTTCGATCTGCGCCCGCTGCTCGTTGGCCGCCGCGTCACGCCGCGCGATCGACTGCTCCATGAGGGCGATCGCGTCGCTCCGGTCCCGAACCTGTTTCTCCGCCTCGATCCGCAGCTCGTGCGCGTGCTCCTTCGCTTCGAGGAGCGCCTCTTTCCGGAGCGCTTCAGCCTCACGCCGGGCATCCCGTGTGAGGCGCTCTGCCTCGACGGCCGCCTGCTCGATCGTCGCAGCAGCCTCGCGGCGTCGCGTGGCGAGGTACCACCCGCACACTGCCCCTGAAAGAAGGAGCGTGATCGCCGCGTTGATCAGGTATTCCATGTGGCTTAGGGCTTACGGCTCAAGGCTTACGGCCGTGAGGAGGAAGGTACCCCGCTTTGCCGTGTGGGGAGGTCGAATGAACCTGCGCAAAGCAGGTGGAACCGCTGTTATCGGCCGCGCTTCAGGCTTCCTCGGAACAGAGGCATGCACAACACGCGACCTCGCGGCTCGCTTGGGTTTAACGTTGGCTCAGACGAGCCTCCGAAACCATCACGAGCAAAGCAGGGAACGTGAGGAGGATCTTAGCGTGCGGCCGGGGGTCGGTCAAGGCCGCACGCGCGGCGCTAACTACTAGTACGCGTGAGATATACGGCTACATCGACGAGCGAAGTCGAGGCGCGGGCTGCGCCAGCACGGTGTCGAGGAGCTGCTCGAGGCGCAGCGCCCGCTCGTTCAGATCCCCGCTCGTAGACGACTGCCGCTCGCGGCACCGGAACAGTTCGTCCGCCAGGTTGAGGGCCACGAGCACGGCAAGGCCGACGCCGTCAGCGGCGGGAGCCGCGTCGCTCGCCGCGCGCATCTTGCCATCGACGTACGCCGCGAGCTCGGACACGTAGCTCTGTTCGAGCGTGCTGCGAATCGGGAAGCGGTGCCCCCCGATTTCCACCGTCACCACTCTCGGCCCTTGGTCCATGTGGCTTCTACGTTCTGCCAGATCTCAAATCGCGAGACCTTCGAGATGCGACAGCATCTCGCTGACGCGCGTGCGGATGATCTCGCGCTCGTCGCGAAGCACTGTCAGCTCGGTGTTCACAGACTCCGCGTCCGCCAACCGGGCGCGCAGAGTATCGATTTCCTGGGTGAGCCGCGCCTGTTCGTCTGCGGCCTGCTCCTGCTCTGCCCGCAGCTTCGCCACCATTGCAACGAGCATCTTGATTTTCTCTTCGAGCCGATCGATCGGCTCGAGATCCGTACGCGCGAGAATCGCCTGCTTTGCCATTCGTTCCGACCCTCAATACTGGAGATGTTGCGCGAGATGGTAACACGACTGCCTATGGTGTGACGTGCCTTCGAACATCGCCGCGAAGTCCCTTCAGATCCACGCCGCGCTCGTTTTCGGGCAGAGAGCCGAAGTCACTCGATGCGCGGCCGATCGTCCGTGAGCACCGGCGTGTCGCCGACGAAAACGCGCATCTCATCGGGGCCTGCCGTGTACGTCGCCAACAGGTCGTCGAAGGTCATCAGGTCCACATCGGAAAGCGCCGCCCGGACCCCCGGGTCGGCGAGCTTTCGTTCGAACGCGGCTCGGCTGAGGCTGAGCGGGTCCCGCGAGCCGATCATCAGGGTCCCGTTGGCCCAAAGCGTCGCGTTCGGGAAGACGCTCAGGAACGTCTGCATGATGAGGCGATACGGCGTTTCCTCCCGGTGTCCGATCCACTGGAGCGCGAGGCCCCCTTCTTTCAACGCGTTGCGCACCAGAGTGAAGTACTCGCGTGAATACAAATTGCCCGCGCCCGCATGTACGGGCTGGATGATGTCGGCGGTGATGACGTCGTACCGCGCGCCCGCCACCAGGAGGTGATTCCGTGCATCGTCGATCGCGAGGCGCACGTGGCCGGCGTCGACGACCTGCTCGTTGATATGCCCGAACATCCGCGCCGCGCGCACGACCGACGGCGACAGCTCGACGACGGTAACCGCGGTTCCCCTATGGCGGCTGACCGCCCCCGCCGTGGCTCCGGCACCCAGGCCGATTACGAGCGCTTCGCGGGGATGCGGGTGCAGCGCCATCGGCAGGTGACCGATCTGGCGGTGCACTCGCACCATCTCGGAAGAGTCATTGGCCTGATGCAGGCCGTCGAGATAAAGCGTCTGCTGCCGGCCTCCCGGACGCACGTGCACGCTGACCGTGCTCTGGGCGCCTTCCTCGCGCCACCAAATTCGCTCCGCGGAGCCATACCGGCGGCGGATGAGAGCGCTCACCGGATCGGGAAGGAGCGCCGCGGTGCCGGCGAACGCGGCCAGCACGAACGCGGCGGTGAGCGCGCGGCGGACCGGGCGCCCGCGCAGCAGCAGGAGCCCGGCGCAGACATGAAACGCAGAGACGACGACGAGGCTGCCGACGATTCCGAGTCCGGGGACGAGCAGGAAGCCGGCGGCCGCGGCACCCGCAATCGCACCGCCGACGTTCACGGCATAGAGGAGGGCCACGCGGCTCGCCGCCGCGCCGGGCGACCCGGCGGCCGAACGGGCGACGAGCACCGCTCCGATCGGAAACGCGAGCCCCATGAGCGCGCAGGCAGGTGCGATCGTCAGCAGGCTCGCCTGTATCGTTCCGCTCGTGCGCCATCCGGCGCGATACGTCACCGTCAACGCCGCCATCGACAGCATCGCGGCAAAGCCAACGGCAAGCTCCACGAATGCCAGCGTGCGCCTCGCATCTCCGACCCGCCGCAGCAGCGGGGCCGCCAGCGCGCTGCCGGCTGCGATACCGAAGAGCACGGCCGCGAGCATGGTGCTGAACGCGTAGGTCGTTGCCGGAACGAAGAGCACCAGCAGCCGGAACCAGACGATCTCGAGCGCGAGGGCCGCGAATCCCGAGATGCCAAAGACCACCAGGATCAGGCGCTCATCGGACGGGAGCGGCGCCCGCGCGTGTGCGGATGGCGGGTGCACGTCGACCTGGCCGGCCATGCGGCTGGTCGCGCGATCCAGCACCATCGCCCCGGCTGCGACGATCGCGTTGGCCGCTGCTGCGATCTGAAACGAGGCGGCAATGCCGACGCGCTCGATCAGCACGAAGCCAACGAGCAGCGTCCCGGCAATCGCGCCCGTCGTGTTCGATGCGTACAACACGGCGAAGCGGGACCCGACGGCCGCGTCGGAGGCGAAGGATGACTTCAGCACGAGCGGCAGCGAAGCCCCCATCAAGGCCGTTGGCACGAGCAGCACGCCCCACGCCGCGAGAAAACGGGCCGTCGTAATCGCACCGGGAAATTCGGCGAGCCACGGGTGAAGGCTGACGTAGAGGCCGGTGACCTGTCGAATCGCGGGTTGAGTGGCGAGCGCCGCCGCGGCGATCAGGAGCTCGGCGGCTCCAAACCAGAGCAGCGGCCGGCGAAGGCGCGGGGCGACCCGCCCGGCGGCGACGCTGCCGAGCGCGAGCCCGCTCATGAAGCTTGCGAGCACGGTCGTCGCGGCGTGGATGGTGATGCCGAACACCAGGCCCATCAGCCGGAGCCACAGCACCTGGTAGACGAGCGCGGCCGCCCCCGAGAGAAAAAACAGGATGGTGAGTGCAGCGCTAACGCTGGACGGCGCCATGTGTGCTCTTCAGGGCACCGATGATCGCCTCCATGGCTTCTTGTACTTCAGCATCGGTGAGGGTCCCTTCCTGCGAGCGGAAGGTGAGCCGCAGCGAGAGGCTGACCTTTCCCTCTGGCACGCCCTTGCCCTGATATCGATCGAACTCGCGCACCCGGGCCAGCGTTGCGGGCGCCGCTCGGCGGACGGTGTCGCGAAGCGTCTCTGCCGCGATCGTCTCGTCCACCAGCACCGACACATCGCGTGTCACCGATGGAAAGCGAGGCAGCGGCTCGACGCGCACGTCGCGCCGGCTGCCAATCGCCTCCGCCGCGTCGAGGTCGAGCTCTGCGACAAACACCGGGTCGGCTGCTGGAAGGTCGTGGTCGCTCGCCACCGCGGGTGCGAGCTGGCCGAGCACCGCCAGCCTTGCGCCGTTCGCGACGATCGCTGCGGCACGACCGGCCACCAGCCACGATTCCCGGTGCGGTTCGGCGCGCAGGCCGTCGATCCTGAGCGCGTGGCAGATACGCTCGGTGACGCCTTTGATGTCGTAGAAGTCGACGTCGCGGCCGCCGCTGCTCCAGTGCTCGCCGGCCGCAGACCCGGTCCAGGCGCAGGCGACGACGCGCTGCTCGCCCGTGGTCTTCGAGAACCGGTTGCCAATCTCGAACAGCCGCACGTCGCGCTGCTGACGATTGCGATTGTGCGCGAGCCCATCGAGGAGGCCAGGCAGTGCTGACGGCCGCAGCACGCCGAAGCTTTCGCTGAGAGGGTTGGCAACGCGCACGATGTCGTCGCCCGTTGCGAACACAGCGGCGGCGCGCGCGCTGATGAACCCGAACGTCACCGCCTCGGAGAAACCGGAGGCCGTGAGAATCGTGCGCAGGCGGCGTGCACTCTCAACCCGCGGGTCGAGAGGCGGCACCGGCGCGTCGAGCTCCGGAAAGGTCGAAGGCAGCCGGTCGAAGCCATAGTGCCGCGCGACCTCCTCGATGAGGTCTGCTTCTCGCAGCACGTCGACGCGGCGCGTCGGGACGATGACGTCCCAGCCGTCCTGCGCGGCGTCCAGCGTGAAGCCGAGGCTGACCAGGATCCGCCGCACGTCGGCATCCGGAACCTCGGCGCCGAGCAGGCCAGCGATCTTCCGGCGGCGCAGCCGAAGCGACCTGGATTCGACGCGCACCGGGCAGCGATCGATCAACGTGCCTCGGGCCCTGCCGGCGCCCGTGATCTCGAGCAGCGCGCAGGCCCGCGCGATCGCCGCCGACTGCAGGTTCGGATCGCCGCCGCGCTCGAAGCGAATGCTCGCCTCGGTCTTCATGCCGAGCTTCCGGCTCGTACGGCGCACGGAAAGCGGATTGAAGTACGCCGCCTCGAGCACGATCGTTTTCGTCTCCGGACCCACCTCTGAGTCCGCGCCGCCCATCACGCCGCCGATCCCGATCGGCCGCTCCGCATCGGCGATCACGAGCATCTCCGGCGTGAACTCCCGCATCTGCCCATCGAGCGTGCGCAGTGTCTCGCCGGGTCTCGCCGTCCGCGCGCGGATCTGGCGCCCACCGATTTTCGTCAGGTTGTACGCGTGCATCGGTTGACCGAGCTCGAGCATCACGTAGTTCGTGATGTCGACGATATTGCTGATCGGGCGGACGCCGGCCGCATGCAGGCGCGCCTGCATCCAGTCGGGAGACGCACCCATCGCCACGTCGGCTACGGCAGCGGCGAACCGGGAACAGAGATCGGGATTGTCGATCAGGACCTCGACGTCGGAGCGCTCGACGCCGCTCAGCGACGCAGCGCGCGGCTCACGCGGCGCCGGCAGACCAAACGCGGTCGACACCTCGCGCGCGATGCCGATCATCGACATGCAATCCGGACGGTTGGCGGTGATCTCGAAGTCGATCACGGCGTCGTTCTCGGCGTGAGCCCTGCCCTGAGCGGAGTCGAAGGGCTCGATGCTCTCCACCGCGAATCCCCGCACGGACATCGTGGCGCCGATGTCTTCAGCCGTGCCGGGAACGTCGACCAGCTCCCGGAGCCAGGACAGGAGGACCTTCATACCGGGAACTGTTCCAGGAACCGGAGATCGTTCTCGTAGAACAGCCGGATGTCGTCGACGCCGTACTTCAGCATCGTGATCCGTTCCAGCCCCATCCCGAATGCGAATCCGGTGACGGTCTCTGGGTCGTACCCGACGGCCTCGAACACTGCCGGGTGCACCATCCCGCTCCCCAGAATCTCGATCCATCCGGTCTGCTTGCAGGTCGCGCAGCCAGCGCCGCCGCAGCGATGACAGCTGATGTCCACTTCGGCACTCGGTTCGGTGTACGGAAAGAAGCTCGGACGGAGCCGCACGCGAACATCGCCGAAGAGCTCGCGAGTCATCAATTCGAGCGTGCCCTTCAGATCGGCGAGCGTGATCCCCTCGCCTACGACGAGCCCTTCGAACTGCTGGAACATCGGCGTGTGGCTGAGATCGAGGTCGTCCTTCCGGTACACGCGCCCGGGGACGATGATCCGCACCGGCGGCGGAAACGTCTTCATGTAGCGGATCTGCATCGCCGAGGTGTGCGTCCGGAGGAGCGTCGCCTGCCGCACCTGCACCGCGGGAGGCGCGCCGCCCAGCGCGTCCGCGCGATGCGTTCCCCACGTACCGCCGACGATCGGCGTGCCGAGGTAGAGCGTGTCCTGCATGTCGCGCGCGGGGTGGTCGGGCGGCATGTTCAGCGCTTCGAAGTTGTAGTAGTCCTCCTCGACCTCGGGTCCTTCGAGGATTTCGTACCCCATGCGCATAAAGATGTCTTCCACCTGCTGGCGCACGCGCATGAGCGGGTGGATGCGGCCGAGCGGGATCTCACGGCCGGGGAGGGTGACGTCAACGGCACCGGCGGGCGGACGCGAGGATTCCAGCGCGCCGCGCTTTTCGTCGAGCGCCGCTTCGATGTCTGCTTTGAGCGAGTTCACGAGCTGGCCGGTACTCGCGCTTCGCCTCGGCGGGGAGCGCCGCGAGGTTCTTCATGAGCCCGGTGACGGATCCCGACTTACGGCTCAGGAACTCGTCGGTGAGCGCCTTGAGGTCCTTGTCGGTGGCCGCCTGGGCGAGCTTCGCCTGGAACTGGCGGCGCAGGTCGTCAATCGCGCTGCGATCGATGGTGGATTCGGGCATGAGCAGGGCCCAGGGCCCAAGGCCAAAGGCCCAAGGCCCTGACTAGGCGTTGGCTGGCAGAGCGGCCTTGGCTTGCGCCGCCACCTTCTTGAACGCGCCCGCCTGCGTCGCCGCCATATCGGCGAGCATCTTCCGATCGAGCGTGATGCCGGCGGCTTTCAAGCCGCGTATCAGCTGCGCGTACGTCAGGCCATTCTCGCGGGCCGCGGCGTTGATGCGGACGATCCACAGGCGGCGGAACTCGCGCTTCTTGTTCTTCCGCCCGACGTAGGCGTACTTCTCGGCGGTATCGACCGACTCCTTCGCCGCGCGATAGAGCTTGCTCTTCGTCTGATAAAAGCCCTTCGCGCGAGCGAGGAGCTTCTTTCGCTTTGCCCGGCGTACTGTTCCTCGTTTTACTCTCGGCATTGTCTACTCACTTGTACGGCAGCATGAGACGCAGTCTCGCCGCGTCCTGATCCGCCACGACTTGCGTCCCACGCTTCTGACGCTTGGACTTCGTCTCCTTGCTGGTCAGGATATGTCGCTTGAACGCGGACGCCCGCTTGAACTTCCCTGTTCCGGTTTTCTTGAAGCGCTTGGCGGCTCCCCGGTGTGTCTTCAGTTTCGGCATCGTCATTCCTCTGTCGTCGCGGCCGCGGGCTCCTGTGCGCGCGGTTTCGGCGCGGCCTTTCTCCCGACCTTCTGGCTCAGGATGGTATGCATCTGGTTGCCTTCCTGCCGCGGCGCGTTCTCCGCGATCGCCACGTCGGACAGCTCCCCAATCAATCGCTCCAGGATCCGGCGGCCGATCTCCGGATGCGCCATCTCCCGGCCGCGGAAGAAGATCGTCGCCTTGACCTTGTCGCCGTCCGCGAGGAAGCGCTCGATGTGCTTCTTCTTGAACTGGTAGTCGTGCTCGTCCACCTTCGGCCGGAACTTGATCTCCTTGACCTCGATCACCTTCTGGTGCTTCTTCGCCTCGCGGCTGCGCTTCTGCTCCTGGTACTGGTACTTGCCGAAATCCATGATCCGGCAGACCGGCGGCATCGCGGTGGGCGAGATCTCGACGAGATCGAGCCCCTTCTGGCGGGCGATGGCGAGTGCCTGAGGCGGCGGCATGATCCCGAGCTGCTGGCCCGTGTCGTCGATGACGCGGACCTCACGAACCCGGATGCGTTCGTTGATGCGAACGCGGTCATCACGTCGGGGCGTACGATCGAAAGCGATATCATCCTCCGTGGCTTATGGCTTAAGGCTTAAGGCTTAAGCCGACTACGCCGTGAGCCCTGAGCCTTAAGCCCTGAGCGTTTCACCCTCTACCGGCGCGGCGGCGTGGCCGCTCAACGCCTTCGTCCGGATTTCCAGCAGCGCCGCCTCGACAAAATCTGTCAACGGCCGCGCCCCGAGGTCGCCGGCCGAGCGACTCCGTACCGACACCGTGCCTTCGGCCGCCTCGCGGTCGCCGGTCACCAGCATGTAGGGCACTTTCTGCAGCTGGGCCTCTCGGATCTTATAGCCAATCTTTTCCTGGCGTTCGTCGAGCTCTGCACGAATCCCGGCGGCCGTCAGCGCCGCGACCGCCCGGCGCGCGTAGTCCAGGTGCCGGTCGGAGATCGGGAGCACCACGGCCTGTACCGGAGCCAGCCAGAGCGGCCACGCGCCGGCGAACTGCTCGATCAGCAGCGCGATGAACCGTTCGAAGCTGCCGAAGATCGCTCGATGGATCACGACCGGGCGGTGCTCCTTGTTGTCGGCGCCGACATATTTGAGGTCGAAATTCTCCGGCTGGGCATAATCGAGCTGAATCGTGGCGCACTGCCATTTCCGGCCAATCGCGTCCGTCACGTCGAAGTCGATCTTCGGTCCGTAGAACGCGCCGTCGCCCTCGTTGATCGTGTAGGACGCGCCGGCCGCCTCGAGCGCCCGCTTCAGCGCCGCCTCGGCCTGATCCCACATCTCGATCGTCCCCATGAACTCCGGTGGACGCGTCGACAGCTTCATCTCCGGCGTCATCCCGAAGTCGCCGTAAACGCGCACCACCAGGCGAAGCAGCTGCTCCACCTCGTCGCCAATCTGCGACTCCATCACGAAGCAATGGCCGTCGTCCTGACTGAATTGCCGGACGCGCATCAGGCCCGAGAGCACGCCGGACGCTTCGTTCCGGTGGAGCGGCGTCTGCTCGTGGTAGCGAATCGGCAGGTCTTTATAGCTGCGAACCTCGCTGGCGTACATCAGGAAGTGGCCCGGGCAGTTCATCGCCTTGAGGCCCATCTGCTCGCCTTCGCTGTCTACCAGGAACATGTTCTGGCGGTAGTGCTGCCAGTGACCCGACGTCTCCCACAATGCTTTGTTGAAGATGATGGGCCCCTTGACCTCGGTGTAGCCGGCGGGAATCAGCACGCTGCGCATGTAGTCGGCGAGCGTGTTGTACAGAACCGTGCCCTTCGGCAGCCAGAACGTGGCGCCCGGCGCCCACCCGTGATGCATGAACAGCCGCTGCTCACGCCCCACCTTGCGGTGGTCGCGCTTCTTGGCCTCCTCGAGGCGATGCAGATGCGCCTGCAGATCCTTCTCGGAGCGGAACGCGGTCCCGTAGACGCGCTGCATCGGCTGATTGCGCGCATCGCCCTTCCAGTACGCGTTGGAGGTGCTCAGCAGCTTGAACGCCTTCAGCTTGCCGGTGGACGGCACATGCGGACCGACACAGAAATCGACGAACGTGTCGCGGTCCTTGATGGTGTAGCACGAGACCTCTGCCTGACCCTCGGTCTTCTCCTCGATCAGTTGAACCTTGAGCGGCTCGCCGCGCGCGCCGAAGAATCGCTTGGCTTCGTCGCGCGGCCACAGCTGCCGCTCGTACGGAAGATCCTGTTGCGCGAGGTCGCGCATCTTCTTTTCGATGGCCTCGAGGTCTTCCGGCACGAACGGCCGCGGTACGACGAAGTCGTAGAAGAACCCTTCCTCGGTTGCGGGACCGATCCCGCATTGGACGCCCGGGAACAGGTTCGTTACCGCGGCGGCGAGGAGGTGCGCGGTGCTGTGCCGGTACAGCGCAAGCGCCTCTGCACTGTCGCCGGTGACGATCCGGACGCGCGCGTCCTGCTGCAGCGGATACGACAGGTCCACCAGGCGGCCATCGACCTCGGCGGCGAGGGCGGCCTTCGCAAGGCGTGGAGAGATCTCGGCCGCAACGTCGCGCACCAACGTTCCCGAAGGCACAACACGACTGGATCCGTCAGGCAGCGTGATCGTGACCTGACTCATCGAGCGGAGGGCGCCGAGACCACAGACAAGAAAGTACCGACTAAGACCAATGGAATGGTAGGCGCGGGTGGACTCGAACCACTGACCTCCTCCGTGTCAGGGAGGCGCTCTAACCAACTGAGCTACGCGCCTATCTGTTGCAAAATCAGGCGTTAACGGAACGGACAGTATAAGACGAAAAAGGCCGGCGCAGCAATCACGTGCGCCGGCCGATGTTTGGGCTTGGCGTTTGGCGTGGCGCCAGCTCCGGCTGGCGCGCGGCGGGACCTGGTTCTCGCGAGCGCTACTTCACGGCCTGCTTGAGGGCCTTTCCAGCGCTGAACCGTACGACGCGCCGCTTGGGAACTTTGATTGCCGCACCCGTCTGCGGATTCCGGGCGATGCGGGCCTTTCGCTGCGACGTCTTGAACGTGCCGAAGCCCACGAAGGTGATCGATTGCCCCTTCTTGAGCGACGTCGTGATGCCCTCGATCATCGAGTCGACAGCGGCCGCGGCGCCTGCCTTCGATGAGCCCGTGTCCTTGGCGATCTTGGCGATCAAGTCCTGTTTGTTCATGGGGATCTCCTGAATGCGCACGCGGGCGTGCAGATACACGCAGCCGAGCGTAACCGCGTGCAACGATAGGCGACGCCCCTAGAGGTGTCAAGCGCGATCGCCCTTCGACTGCGCTCAGGGCAGGTGGCGCTACGCTGCTTTCTTGTCCGCGAGGACCTCCAGCGCCTTCTGCAGCGTCGGGTCGGTCGCCGGCACCTCGCTGCCGAACTCCACGTCGGGCTGATCGACCTCGACGTCGGGCTCCAGCCCCTTCTCGTGAAGCTGATCGCCGTCGGGTGTGAGATAGCGCATGTGGGTCAGCCAGAGTCCGCTGCCGTCGGGAAGCTTCACGAGCCGCTGCCGGGCGGCGCGACCGGTCGTGCCGCCGCCGACCACCGTGGCCCGGTCGTTGTCATCGAGCGCTGCGGCGAACACCTCGGCGGCGCCGGAGGTGCCCGCGTCCGTGAGCAGCGCGATCGGCGCCGAGATGGCACCATCGGCGGGTTGCGCCGTAATCACCTCGCGCGGGGTGTCCTTCGACTGCTTCACCGCGAGCGTGCCCGTCTTCACGAAGAGCCGCGCCGCCGCCACGCCGTCATCGAGATCGCCCCGCGCCGACCCGCGAAGGTCGATCACGTAGCGCCGCGCGCCGGCGTTGGCGAGCGCGTCGATATTCTGCTTGAGCAGCGCGGGCGTCTGCTTCGAGAAGTCGATCACGCGGAGATATCCGGTCGCCGCATCCGCCGCTCGTGAGGTCACTTCGGGTCCGGCGCGGCGGTCGCGCACGAGCTCGATCTCGTGCGGATCCGCGGCGTTCCCGCGAATCACCAGGAGCGATACCTTCGTGCCGGCCGCGCCGTGCAGCAGCCGGCTGCCTTCGAACGCGGACATGTCCCGCGTGGCCCGGCCGTTGATGGCGCGCACGTAGTCGCCCGTGCGGATGCCGGCTTTGGCCGCCGGCGATCCGTCGCGTGCGGAGATCACCCGCAGGTAATATTGCCGTGTCAGCTCGAGCCCGACGTCGGCCGCGCCTGACGCGTCGTTCGACTCGAGCACTTTGACGAGAGCGGGCGTCAGATACGCGCTGTCCGCGTCCAGCCCGTCAGCCAGGCCGATCATCGCGCCCTTCATTGCGTCGGCGACGTCGACCTCTTCCACATAGTTGTGGACGACGAGCGAGATGACGTCTTCGAAAACCCGAAGGTGCTGATACGTGTCATCGCGCGTCATCGCCTGGCCGAGATAGCCACCAATGACGGCAAAGACGATGACCGGAGTGGATATCGCGAGGATAAGCAGGCGGTTTCTGGACGTCATGCCTCAGGGCCTTCCGAGGCCCGAGCCTTGTGGCCGAGGCCTACCGTTTTCGCAACCATTGTACGGGATCGACCGAACGACCGTCGACGCGTACCTCGAAGTACAGCGCCGGAGGGCCCGCGGGGGCCAGGCCGACGCGGCCGAGCTCCTGTCCGGCTTGCACGTAATCGCCGCGAGCGACGGTCATCGACGACAGATAGCCGTACAGCGAATAGTGCCCGGCGCCGTGATCGACAATGACCAGCGTGCCGTATCCCGTGAACGAGTCCGCGAAGCTGACGGCCCCGGGGTGCACCGCGCGCACGGGCGTGCCTTCGGGCGCCGCGACCTCGATACCATTTCTGACGTCGCCTGCCGCGGTGTGGTTGGACTGACCGAACCGGCCGGCAAGGGGCCCGATGACCGGCCAGTCGAGCGCGCCGCGAAATGGGGTGAGCGGCACGGACACTGCCTCCACCGCCTGGCCCGATCGCATGTTGCTGAGAGCGGCTTGCAGTTTCTGCTGGGCCACGAGCAGCTCACCGGCGAGTTGGGCATTCAGGTCGCGCCGTGCGTCGATGCTCGCCAGGAGCGCGGTGCGCGCGTTCAGGGCCCGGTCGGCGGCGGCGCGTGCTTTGTGCGCTTCGCCGCGTCGTGCCTGCAGGACGCGCGCGTTTTCCTTGAGCGCGGTGCGCTCCTTCTGCATTGCCGCGAGCGTTCGCTTGTGCTCGTCGATCCGACGGCGATTGATGTGCGCCAGCGAGGCGATGGCCCGGGTCGCTCGCCCGAACTCACGCAGATCGCGCACGCCGGCGAGCATACGCGCGTAGCTGCCGCGGCCCTGCTTGTACAACTCGACGAATCGGCCCGTGAGATCGGGCAGGCTGGCGACCCGTGTCTGTTCAAGGACGGCAAGCCGTCGGGCAAGCGCATCGAGGTCCCCTTCCGCGGCCTGGACGCCGGTCTCGGCCTGCTTCAATCGTTCGATGGCGAGGTCGCGTTCGATCTCGAGGCGCCGCAGATCGCCCACAAGAGTCCGTGCGTCGCCGGCCAGCCGGTCGGCCTCGCGCTGTAATGTGCGAACGCGTTCGGACACACGCCGGGCCATCGCCTCCGTTGCGGCGCGGTCCGGCGTCGGCGCCTGCGCCGCCGCGCCTGTGGTCAACAACCACGAAACGCACGACACACACGAAATCCGGAACAGCCAAACCCGGATCTTCGTGCTTTTCGTGTATTTCGTGGTTAGTGAAGAGGGAGTGGCCATCGCTATCTTTTCGGTTCGAGCCGCGCGTCCCCCCAGTGGTGCGAAACTAAGGTGTGCGGGTGATTGGAATCGATCTGGGTGAGCGGCGGATTGGCGTGGCCATCAGCGACGCGACCGGCACGCTCGCCCGGCCCGTCGGCGTTCTCGTCCGGCCCCGAGCGGACGCTGACGCTCTTCGTCTGGTGGCTGACGAAATCAGACGCCTGAAGGCAGAGGAAGATGGCGTCAAATCGATTGTGCTCGGTTTGCCCAGACGTCTCGATGGCACGCCACATGACATGACCCGTCGCGTGCAGGCATTCGCTGAGCAGCTCGGCGCGGCAAGTGGTTTGCCTGTGGCACTCCAGGACGAGCGACTGTCGAGTCGCGAAGCGGAGAGCCGGCTGGCGGTTCGCGAGAAAGACTGGCGCGCCCGAAAGAAGAAGCTGGACGCCGCCGCCGCGGCCATCATTCTTCAGGACTATCTCGATACGCGCTGATGCGGAAACTCTTCAAGCTACTTGCCCTCCTCATCGTCGTGCTTGGCGTTGGTGCCGTGCTCGCGGGCAGCGTCGTCTTCGGCCGGCTGCACGAGCCGTACAAGGGCTACGACGCGGCCGAGCAGTTCGTCGACATTCCGAGCGGTGCCGGCAGCGCTGAGATCGGACGGCGCCTCGTCGACGCCGGCGTGGTGCAGAACCTGCTCGTATTCCGCGCCGCGATGTGGCGCAGCGGACGCGCGCGGAGCTTGAAGGCGGGCGAGTATCGGTTCACCGAGCCGATGAGCGCCGCCCAGGTCGTCGACAAGCTGGCACGAGGCGACGTGCACGTGCGGCGCATCACCTTCCCCGAAGGGCTCACGATCCTCGAGATGGCGAAGATCTACGAGGCGCGCGGTCTGGGCCCCGCGGGGGACTTCGTGAAGGCCGCGGCGAACGCCTCGTCGATCAAAGACCTCGATGCGCAGGCGCCTGATCTGGAGGGTTACCTCTATCCCGAAACCTACGCGATTCCGCGCGGCACGCCGGCGGCGAAGCTGGTCGACCTCATGGTCGGCCGATTCCGCGCGGCCTACTCGAGCGACCTTCAGGCGCAAGCCCGCACGCAAGGGCTGACGACGCGCCAGGTCGTGACGATTGCCTCCCTGATCGAGAAGGAGGCCGCAAAAAGAAGACGAGCGGAGGCTGATTTCCGCGGTGTACCGAAATCGCCTCCGGATCGGCATGGGGATGCAGGCGGATCCGACGGTGATCTACGCGTTGCTGAAGGAAGGGCGATACGACGGGAACATCCGGCGGGAAGATCTGGAGATCAACTCGCCATACAACACCTACAAACATCCCGGCCTTCCGCCGGGACCGATCGCGGCTCCCCGCAAGGCGTCATTGCAGGCGGCGCTGGACCCGGCCGATGTTCGCTATATCTACTTCGTGAGCCGCAACGACGGCTCGCACGTGTTCGCCACAACGCTCGCCGAGCACAATCGAAACGTCCGCCAGTTCCAGGTTCTGTACTTTCGCGACAAGAAACAGCGGTCAGGGGCGAGCGGCGCGGGGCGAGGGGCGAGGGCTGGCTCAGGCCAGGCCCCTATCGTTCGCCCCATTTGAGCTTTTCGCGCAGCACCTCAAAGTAGCTGCGGGCCGGCGCGCGCACGAGCCGCAGCGTCTGGTCTGCGCGCCGAACGCGCACGACGTCGCCCTGACGCAGCTCGTATCCCGTCTGCCCGTCGTAGGTCACGAACACGTCGTCGGCTTCGGATTCGACGAGCGGCTGCACCTCGACGAGCGCCGATGCGGGGATGATGACGGGACGATTGGTGAGCGTGTGCGGTGCGATCGGCGTGAGGACGAGCGCGTCGACGACCGGGTGCACGATGGGCCCGCCGGCGGCGAGATTGTAGGCCGTCGAGCCGGTGGGGCTCGCGATGATCAGGCCGTCAGCCTTGACGCGCGTCACGAACGAGCCGCTCACCGACACCACGAGCTCGATCATGCGCGAGAGCGCCGTCTTCGTGAAGACCACGTCGTTGAGGACGATGCGCTGATCCGGTGGGTGCCCGGCCCTCGTCGCCTCGGCGTGCAGCATCAGGCGCTCGTCGTACCGGGCGGTGCCGTTCAGCACGCTCTCCAGGGAGGGATAGAGCTCGTCGATCCTGATTTCGGTGAGGAAGCCCAGGCTGCCGAAGTTGACGCCGAGAATCGGAATGTCGCGTCCCGCCTGGCCGATGCGGTCGGCCATCGCGAGCAGCGTGCCGTCGCCCCCGAGCACGATCACGAGATTGACCTCGTTGGGGAGCCGCTCGCGCGCGACCTCCTGAATCGTCGACCGCCTCGACGCCGCGCTCGCGCAGCCACGCCCTGAGCTTCGACACGCGTTCCTCGATGCCGGGCAGGCGCTCTTTGACCACGATGCCGACGCGTCGAATCGTCATGGGCGCAGGTGGAGGAGAAACTCCTGATTGCCTTTCGCTCCCGTAATCGGCGACGGCGCGGAGCTCACCGGCGTCAATCCTACCTCACGCGCCGACGCGCTCACCTCGTCGATGACGCGCGCCTGAACCGCCGCGTCGCGGACAAGGCCCTTGCGAACCTCCGCCCGGCCCGCTTCGAACTGCGGCTTCACGAGCGCCACGACGTCGGCGCCGCCGCGCAGCACCGGCGGAACGACGGGGAGAATGTGCCGAAGCGAAATGAACGACACGTCGATCACGACCAGGTCGACGGGGCCGGGGAGATTGGCCGGGGCGAGGCGCCGCGCGTTGAACTTCTCGATGACGATGACACGCGGATCGTTGCGCAGCCTCCAATCGATCTGGCCATGGCCGACGTCGAGCGCCACGACGCGCGCGGCGCCGCGCTGCAGCAGGACATCGGTGAAGCCGCCGGTGGAGGCGCCGATGTCCAGCGCGTCGCGGCCGTCGACCGCGATGCCAAACACGTCGAGGGCATGGGCGAGCTTGATGCCGCCGCGGCCGACGTACGGGTGGTCGGGCGCGATGAGTGCGACCTCGGATTCCGGGGCGATCGGCGAGCCCGCCTTGGTGACCGGCTCGCCGTCCACCGTCACCTGGCCGGCGAGGATCAGGGCACGCGCGCGTTCACGCGACGGCGCCAGTCCCTTGTCGACGAGCAGCTGATCCAGGCGCGCCTTCAATGCGAGCGTTCGACGATCCACCGGCCGATTTCGAGCAGCCGCGCATCGACGAGACCGGCGCCGCGCAAGCTCGCCTCGGCGCGCGCGATGCATTCGCGTGCCATGCGCCGCGATGCCTCGACGCCGAACAGTGACGGATACGTGGGCTTTCCCGATGCGGCGTCCTTGCCGGCCGTCTTGCCGAGATCCGCGGACGCGCCCTCCACGTCGAGGATGTCGTCGACGATCTGAAAGGCGAGGCCGAGCTCGATGCCGCACCGATCGATGGCGCCGACGGCATCGTCGTCTCCGCCCCCCATGATGGCGCCAGCCGCCGCCGACGCGCGGATGAGGGCGCCCGTTTTCTTCGCGTGCATCGTGCGCAGGCTGTCCGCATCGAAGGGCGGCGGTGTCCGCCCGTCTGGCGCGGGCGTGACGGCGGCGAGGTCGAGAGCCTGGCCGCCAACCATGCCGCGTGGACCCGGCCGCCGTCGCGATCACATCGATCGTCCGCAGCTTGCGCACGACGACGCCGGGATCGCGGCTCGCCGGCTCGCGCGCCAGGAGGCGGAACGCTTCCGCCTGCAGCCCGTCGCCGGCCAGGATGGCCATGCCTTCCCCGGCCACGACGTGCAGCGTCGGCCGGCCGCGGCGCATCGTGTCGTCGTCCATCGCCGGCAGGTCGTCGTGGATGAGCGAGTACGTATGAATCAGCTCGATCGCGCACGCCGCGGGCATCGCCAGCACGCGGTCGCCGCCCACCGCGTCGGCGCTGGCGAGACAGAGCAGCGGCCGCAGTCGCTTGCCGCCGGCGGTCACGCTGTACCGCATCGCGTCGGCGACGACGGCAGGACAGTCTGGAGGGGAGGGGAGTGCACGGGCGAGCGCGGCGTCGATCTCGGCCTGACGCGCCGTCAGGTACTCACTCAGGTCCATCGGACCCCAGGTTCGCAGGCGCTGGCTTCAGCTGTCCGCGCTCGTTGAGGATTTCAATCCGCCGCTCGGCTTCCTCGAGCCGCGCATGGCAGAAGCGCGAAAGGTGCACGCCGCGCTCGTACAGCTCGAGCGACTTCTCGAGCGGAAGGTCGCCTTCCTCGAGTTTCTTCACGATCGTCTCGAGCTCGGCAACGGCCGCCTCGAAGTCTTTAATTGTCGGATCTGTCGACATGGCAGTGGAGCTCGCCCCGGTGAAGCCTGACATGCACCGCATCGCCTGTGCTTACGTGCGATGTGTCGCGGATGATTGCGGTCCGATCCGCGTTCCAGCACACGGCGTAGCCACGGGCGAGCACAGCCAGCGGGCTCAGGCTGTCGAGACGGGCCGCCGCGCCGCGCAGCCGGCCATCGGACGCATGTAGATGGCGTGCGACGGCGGCAGCAAGGCGGCCGTCAACGCCGACGAGACGCGTGCGGACGACGCCCAGGCGCCTGCGTAAGTCGAAGGTCTCGAGCTTCAGCCGAAGCACCTGGTACGCGCGCTCGCGCCGGGAAAGGGCCTCCCGCATCGCGCGTCGCATCTCGTGCGTCAGCTCCGCCACGTGCCGGCCGCGAACCGCGACGTGCCCGCGGAACCCGCCGAAGCCGGGTCGCGCTTCGAGCGCGCGCACCTGCAGCTCCACCCGCCGCATGCGGCCGCGCATCGCCGTTGACAGGCGATGCGACATCCGATCGATCGCGGCGCGGAAATCGTCCTTCCGCGAGACCACGATCTCCGCTGCGGCCGACGGCGTTGGCGCACGGACATCGGCGACGAAGTCGGCGATGGTCACGTCCGTCTCGTGTCCGACGGCGGAGATCGTCGGCACGGGACAGCCGGCGATCGCCCTCGCGACGACTTCTTCATTGAACGCCCACAGATCCTCGATCGAGCCGCCGCCCCGTCCGACGATGACCACGTCGACGCCCTTGACCTTGCCGATCGCGGTCACGGCGCGGGCGATGTCGAGTGCCGCCCCCTCGCCCTGCACGCGCGCCGGCCGGATGACGAGGTGCGCGTTTGGATGGCGGCGCCGCAGCACCTTGATGATGTCGCGGATCGCCGCACCCTCCAGCGACGTCACCACGCCTATCTTGCGCGGCAGCGACGGGAGGGAGCGCTTGCGGCGGGGGTCGAAGAGGCCTTCCTTCGCCAGCCGCTGCTTCAGCTGATCGAAAGCAAGCTGCAGCGCGCCGAGCCCCTCGGGCTCGAGGTGCTCGCACACGATCTGGTACTCGCCCTTCGGGTCGTAGACCGTGATGCGGCCGCGCGCGACGACGCGCAGCCCGTCCTGCGGCTTGAATTTGAGATAGCGCAGCGCCGACCGGAACATCACGCCTTTGATCTGCGCGCCCCGTCCTTCAGCGTGAAGTACATGTGTCCGGTGTTCCAGACGCGGCAGTTCGACAGCTCGCCCTCCACCCACAGCTCGACGAAGCGCTCCTCGAGGAGCGTGCGGATGCCGGCGGTCAGCTCCGATACCGAGAGGATGCGGCGTCGCGTCGGCTCGCGCACGACCCCGCTCTGGGCGGAGTCGGCGGGTTCCGGTGACGGAGGCTCCTCGAACGGCAGATCGAAGAACGAGGTCATCGGTCGGCCACCACCGTGTGCGTCTCGTGTCCGAGGCGCTCGAGATCGTCCGCGGAGTAGCTGATGCGGGTGATGCGCGTGGCGCGCCCTGTGCTCGCGTCAGCGGTGATGACCACTCCGTTCAAACGCGGATTGCCGGTCGCCGGCTCGAATTTCGAGGGCATGCCGTTGAGGAATCGCCCGAGCGACGCCTCGCGATCCATTCCGATGATCGAATCGTGCGGCCCGGTCATGCCCGCGTCGGTGATGTACGCGGTCCCGTTCGGCAGCACGCGCTCGTCGGCGGTCTGCACGTGGGTATGCGTCCCGAACACCGCGGTCACCTTCCCGTCCAGGTGCCATCCCATGGCGATCTTCTCGCTCGTCGCCTCCGCGTGGAAGTCCACGATGATGACGCGGGCCCAGTGCCGCATCGCTTCGGCCTCGTGCGGCACCACGGCGAACGGGTCGTCGATGTTCAGCATGAACACGCGCCCCATGGCGTTGATGACGCCGACGGGCTCGTCCCGCCGCGTCCGGGCGACGTAGGCGCCGCGGCCGGGCACGCCGGCCGGATAGTTGGCCGGCCGCAGCAACCGCGGTTCGGCGCCGATGTACTCGATGACTTCCTTCTTGTCCCAGATGTGATTGCCCGACGTCATCACGTCGACGCCCCACTTGAGGAACTCGTCGCCGATCTCGCGCGTGATGCCGAAGCCTGCGGCAGCGTTCTCGACGTTCGCGATCACCAGATCGACGGCGTGATGCTCGACGAGCGGCCGCAGGCCGCGCCGGACGAGCTCACGACCGGGCCGGCCGACCACGTCACCGATGAAGAGGATGTTCATGCAATCCGCGATGTGGTGCGCGCGTCCGCGGCGGTCGATCAGCTTCGCGAAGCACGATCGTCAGCTCACCGTCGCGAAGCGACGCGCGGCTGTTCGCGATGTCGAAGGCGCCGTTCAACCGCACGGCGCGGACGAAGCGGCCGAACTCGCGCTCGACGAGGTGGAAGGCGTGGCTCTCGCTCGACGGCGGCGGCGCCTTCTCGCCTGCCACGATCACGATCCCGGCACGGAAGACCACACGCATGCCGTTCTGCGGCACGCCAGCGACATCGACGACGATTTCGACCGCCTGATCGGTTTCGAGCACATCGAGCGGCGGCTGACACTCCCCGCTGTAGGCGCGCTGCCCCTGGTTCAGGCTTGCGGCGATCTCGTCGAACATCGCTCGGACGTCGTCGGCGATCTCCGGCGACTCGGCGGCCGGCATGAAGGTGAACTGCGCCATTCCGTTCTTATTGTGGCCTATTCTTGGTCCAACGCCAGGACAGTGTCGAGCAGCATGGCCGCGCCGTTCGCGCAGTCGGGCCACGAGGTCTTCTCGCGCGGCGAATGGCTGATGCCGTCCACGCTCGGAACGAAGATCATCGCCATCGGGCACAGGCGCGCCATCATCTGTGCGTCGTGGCCGGCGCCGCTCGGGAGGCGGATCGCGGCGAGACCCCGGCGGTCGGCGGCGCGCGCCACTACATCCTGGAGCCGTGAGTCGGCGGTGGCCGCCGGGTTGTGGCGGCTGGGCTTCAGGGCAATTGCCGTGTGCGTCTCGCGCGCAATCCGATCGGCTCGGGCCGCGATCGCGGCGGCCAGCGCCTTCAGCGTGTCGGCCGAGAGATCGCGGAGCTCGATGGAGAGCCGCACTTCGCCCGGGATCACATTCGGTGAATTCGGCGACACCTCGATGTGTCCGACGGTGCCGACCTGCCGACCCGGCCGGGCGGTCACGATCTCCCGGACGGCAAGCGTGAGCTGCGAGGCCGCGACGAGCGCATCCTGCCGCTCGTCCATCGGCGTCGTCCCGGCGTGATTCGCGAACCCCGTTATCGTTACGTCGAAGCCGTCGATCGCGACGATACCCTGCACGATGCCCACGGGGACCGACTGCCGGTGCAGCGTGGCGCCCTGCTCGATGTGCAGTTCGACGTAACCGTGCAGCGAGCCTTTGTCGCGCGCCGCCTCGCCGACCCGCCCGGGTGCGCCGCCGATGCGGCGGAGCGCCTCCTCGCGGGTCATGCCGTTCCAGGTCTGCGACAGGTCCCCAGGCGTCACATCCCCTGCCACGATGCGGCTGCCAGCGAGTCCGCGTCCGAACGCGAAACTCTCCTCGTGGGCCCACACGACGATTTCCAATGGATGCGCCGTGACGAGTCGGCGCTCGCGCAGCACCTCGACGACTTCGATCGCGGCCAGCGAGCCGAGGTCGCCGTCGAAGTTTCCGCCCTGAGGCACCGAATCGATATGCGATCCGAAGAGGATCGGCTTTGCCGAGGCGTCGCGCCCCTCGCGACGCGCGAAGATGTTGCCTGCGGGATCGATGCGCGGCTCGAGACCGGCCTCGCGCATCAGGCCCATCACGTACGCGCGGCCGGCGACGTCGGCATCGGAATAGGCGACCCGGCTCACGCCCGCATCGAACGTGGCGCCGGCTGGCCGTCCATATAGACTGAGGGCTTCGAGGCGTGAGCGGAGCCGCGCGGAGTTGATCTCCGGTCGCGAGGGCTGAAGCCCTCGCGCTCCCCCCATCGCCGGCAGCCCGACGGCTCGTAGGGCGACGGCGTCAGCCGTCGCGAGCGCCAGCGTAGCCAGCGCCTCTCGTCTGGTGTACACAGCGGGATTATGAACCCGGAGCTGGAAAAACGGATCGCGGGCGTTGCCGCCGATCGCGAGTCGGGCGCATCCGAGATCCTGGAAGATGTGCTCGCGATACTGAGGGCCGCCATCGCGGCTCGTGTGGACCTGCCCGAAGTCTCGGAAGCTCTGCGGCGCGCGCAGCCATCCATGGCGCCGGTCTGGAACGCTACCGCGTCGGCGCTGACGGGTGATCTGGACCGGTTCACGCAGCGTGTGGCGCGCGCGCCCCACGCTATCAGCCGCTTCGCGTTGGAGCTCCTCGCAACGGGCACCTCGCCCGCAGCCGCCCTGCGGATCGTCACGATCTCTTACAGCGGCACCGTCGCGCACGTCATCGAAGAGCTTTCACGACGACGCTCAGTAGCGGTCGCATGCGCGGAAGGGCGTCCGGCCCTGGAAGGCCGCTGGCTCGCGACACGCCTCGTGGCAGCGGGTGTTCCCGTCACCTGCTACAGCGACGCCGCACTCGGCCACGCGCTCGATGTGGCTGATGCGGTGCTCGTCGGCGCGGACACGGTCGCTCCCGAGTGGTTTCTGAACAAGAGCGGCACACGGATGCTGGCTGCGTCTGCGACCTTGCGCGGCATACCGGTTTATGTAGTGGCCGGGCGCGAGAAATTCGCCGGCCCTCAACTGGCCGAGGCGTTGACGGAACGGCTGGGCCCGACGTCGGAGATTTGGCCGGACCCGCCGCCCGGAGTTACCGTTCGGAACCCGTATTTCGAACGGGTACCACTCGAGCTCGCCGCCGCCATCATTTCCGACGTCGGTGCTCTTGGACCTTCCGATATAGCTCGAGCATGTCTAAATATGAGTGTATAAAACTAATATAAGATGCTTGACATACACTCATGTAGCGGCTAGAATCCTCTCCATGAGCAAAATCATTGGGATTGACCTCGGCACGACCAATTCGGTCGTCGCGGTCATGGAAGGTGGGGAACCAGCGGTCATCGTGAACCAGGAAGGCAGCCGGACCACAGCCTCCGTCGTCGGCTTTTCGAAGGACGGTGAGCGGCTGGTCGGCCAGGTCGCAAAGCGACAGTCGGTGACCAACCCCGAAAACACAGTTTTTTCAATCAAGCGTTTCATGGGCCGCAAGCACGGTGAGGTTGCGGTCGAGTCCGCGCGCGTCCCGTACAGGGTCGTGAAGGCGGACAACGGCGACGCGTGGGTCGAAGTGCGCGGGAAGAAGTATTCGCCGCCCGAGATCTCCGCGATGATCCTGCAAAAGCTGAAGAGCGCCGCGGAGGACTACCTCGGCGAGAAAGTCACCGATGCGGTCGTCACCGTGCCGGCGTACCTCAACGACGCGCAGCGCCAGGCGACGAAGGACGCGGGGAAGATTGCCGGCCTCAACGTCCTCCGCATCATCAATGAGCCGACGGCGGCCGCGCTCGCCTACGGCCTCGACAAGAAGAAAGAAGAGAAGATCGCCGTCTACGACTTCGGCGGCGGCACGTTCGACATCAGCGTGCTGGAGGTCGGTGAGGGCGTCGTCGAGGTGAAAGCCACCAACGGCGACACACACCTCGGCGGGGACGACCTCGATCAGCGCGTCATCGACTGGATCGTGGCGGAGTTCCGGAAGAGCGACGGTATCGATCTGTCGAAGGATCGCATGGCGCTCCAGCGGCTGAAGGAAGCGGCGGAGAAGGCCAAGATCGAGCTGTCCACGGTGATGGAGACGGAGATCAACCTGCCGTTCGTCACCGCGGATGCGAGCGGGCCGAAACATCTCCAGATGAAGCTCACGCGGTCGAAGTTCGAGCAGCTGGTCGACGACCTGCTTCAGCGCTCGATGGGACCGGTGAAGCAGGCGCTGGCCGATGCGGGCCTCGAACCGTCCGAGATCGACGAGGTGGTGCTCGTCGGCGGATCCACGCGCGTGCCGAAGATTCAGCAGCTCGTGAAGGACTTCTTCGGCAAGGACGCGCACAAGGGCGTGAACCCTGACGAGGTGGTCGCCGTGGGCGCCGCGATCCAGGGCGGCGTGCTGAAGGGCGAAGTGAAGGACGTTCTGCTTCTGGACGTAACGCCGCTCTCGCTCGGCATCGAGACACTCGGCGGCGTGATGACGCCGCTGATTCCGCGCAACACGACGATTCCTACGCGGAAGAGCGAGGTCTTCTCGACGGCGACCGACAACCAGACGAGCGTCGAAGTCCACGTGCTCCAGGGAGAGCGTCAGCTGTCGCGCGACAACCGGACGCTCGGACGCTTCCAGCTGGTCGGCCTGCCGCCAGCGCCGCGCGGCGTGCCGCAGATCGAGGTCAGCTTCGACATCGATGCCAACGGCATCGTCAACGTGAACGCGAAGGACGTAGGCACCGGCAAGGAGCAGAAGATCACCATCAGCGGCTCGTCGGGCCTCACCAAGGACGACGTCGAGCGGATGGTCAAGGACGCTCAGGCGCACGAGGCCGAGGACAAGGGTCGCCGCGAGCTGATCGACGCGCGCAACCAGGCCGACGCGCTCTCGTACTCCGTCGAGAAGACGGTCAACGAGAATCGCGATCGGCTGCCGGCCGGCGACGTGAGCCGCATCGAGGCGGCCATCGCATCGCTTCGCGAGGCAGCGGGGAAGGACGACCTCGACGCGATTCGACGCGGCAGCGAGGAGCTGCAGAAGGCTGCGCACGCAATGGCGGAGCAACTGTATAGGGCTCAGGGCTCAGGCCCCGGGGCTCAGGAACCTGCGAAGGACGACGTTCGCGATGGCGAAGTCGTGGACGCATAAGCCATAAGCCAAGGAGTGAAGTGATGACGATTACCAGACTTGATCCCTTCAGGGAATTCTCGACGCTGCAGGACCGGATGAACCGCCTGTTCGGCAACGTCTATCTCCGCGACGAGGACGTGACGAACCGCAGCGAGTGGATTCCGCCGGTCGACATCTTCGAGACGGATAACCACGATCTCGTGGTCAAGGTCGAGCTGCCCGACATGACGCGCGAAGACATCGAGGTCACTGTCGAGAACAACACGCTCACGCTGAAGGGGACCAAGAAGTTCCCGGGCGAGGTCAAGGAAGACCAGTATCGCCGCATCGAGCGCAGCTACGGCACGTTCAGCCGGTCGTTCACGCTGCCCAACACCGTGGATGCGTCGAAAGTCAGCGCGGACTACAAGAACGGCGTGCTCACCGTGAAGCTGCCGTTCCGCGAGGAAGCGAAGCCGCGCACGATCAACGTCGAAGTGGCCGCGTAAGACGCGGCCGCTTCGACATCCGCTCAAGGCTTAGGGCTCAAGGCTTATGGCGCCGTAAGGCGTCAAGGCCCTGCGCCTTAAGCCCTAAGCCTTAGGCCGTGTGTTATCGTGTCCGGCGTATGGAAGAGACCCAGGTCCTGACGGAGCACCAGCCCAAGGTGCCCGAGACGCCGGTGGAGCCGATCACCAGCCGCTTCCTGTTCGTCGACGTTGCCGCGATGCGGGCGAAGCAGCTTCGCCGTGGCGCGCTGCCGCGATTCGGGCAACCCGAGGAATCCTCGACTCATCGTCAGGAATGGCACAAGGCCGAGCGTGTGGCGATGGAAGAAGTCAAGCGGGGGCTCGTTCCGTACGAAGTGCCGGATCCCCCGCGGTCGGGCAGGGAGAGCTGACGTGAATGTCAGTCTCTCGGAGGTGCTCCTCGGCGCCGGCCAGGTCGTGTTCGCGATCACGGTTGCGGCGGTCTTTCTCATCGCGCTGCTCGTGGGCTTTTCAGTGGTGTTCAATTTCCCGAAACTGCGCAAGGGCGGCGGCAAGACGCTGACCGTGCGGAGTCTGGACGAGAGGCTCGGGCGGGCCCAGGAATACCTTCCGCCGAATGCTCCCCGCGGTCCCGCCGACCAGCTCGCCACGCCGGAACTTCTGGAGGTCGCTGCCCGTAAGTCCGGGTAGCATGGGCACACTGATCGCGCTGAGCGCTTTCGCCGTCGCCGCCTGCTTTGTGTTCGCCATCCTGGCGCTCGTCGGTCTCGTCCTCAAGACCATTTTCTGGATCGTCTTCTTCCCGATTCGCCTGATCCTGAAACTCGTGTTCTGGGTTCTCGGCGCGGGCCTCGCGGTGCTCGTCCTGCCGCTGGTGCTCCTCGTCGCCGCGATCGTGGCCGTCGTCGCCATCGTGGCCGCAATCCTCTCGCTCCTCGCGCCGCTGCTTCCGGTGGCGATCGTCGCCCTCGTCGGGTGGGGCATCTATCGGGCGTCAACCCGCCGCCCGTCGCCGGTCATCTGATAAGTTAGGCGGATGCTTAGCGTCCGCGTCCTCTTTACGCTCTTCCTGGCGCTGTGTGCGTTCGCACCCACCCGCGCGCAGCAGCCTCCGTATCGCATCCTGATCAGCAATGATGACGGCGTCCGCGCGCCGGGATTGGCGGCCGTGGCGCAGATCCTCCAGGCCATCGGCGACGTGATCATCGTCGCGCCCGCGCACAACCAGAGTGGAGCGGGCCATTCGCTCTCCGTTGACGATGCCATCGTGCGAGAAGAGCTCACGCTGCCGAACGGCCTGAAGGCGATCGGACTCACCGCCACGCCGGCGAGCACGGTCAAGGTTGCGCTGAAGAACATCCTCAAGCCCTCGCCGGATCTCGTCGTGTCGGGGATCAATCGCGGCTATAACCTTGGATGGTCGGCGTACATCTCCGGAACCGTGGGTGCTGCGCGTGAAGCGGCGATGCACGGCGTCCCGGCGATTGCCGCGTCGCTGACCAGCAGCACGAGCGACTATACGCACGCGGCGGAGGCGGTGCTCGGCGTGGCGCGCCGCGTGAAGCAATACGGCCTGCCTCCCCACACGTTCCTCAACGTGAACGTTCCCGCAGGCGAGCCCAAAGGGTTCGCGGTGACCTCACAGGCGCCGCGCGCCGGCGGCGACGAGACCTTCTCCGAAGCCCGCGACGAGAAGGGGCGTCCCGTCGTTTATCTGAACGTGTATCGCGAAGGGGGCGGTGGGCCCGAAGGCACGGACATGTGGGCCGTCGATCGCGGCCTCGTGGCGGTGACTCCGATGAAGGTCGGTGAGCTCGAGCCGACGCTGCAGAATCAGATCAAGGGGTGGTTCAAGTGAGCCGAGTCGTCGTGACGGTCCTGTGCCTCCTGTTGCCCGCCGTTGCCTCGGCCCAGCAGTCGATCATCATCCTCCGTCACGCGGAGCGGCAGACCGGTGAAGGCGATGACAGCCTGTCGGAGGCGGGGCGGCACCGGGCCGAACGGCTCGCCGCGATGCTGCGCGACGCCGGGATCACGCACGTCTTCGTGAGCGACCTGCGCCGCACGCTCGAGACGGCGCAGCCGCTGGCGAAGGCTCGCAACCTCTCGCCGACGCGAATGGCCATTCCGGCCCAGGGACGAGGGAAGATCAGCGCATCGGAGCTGCAGGTGCGCGCCACGCTGCTGGCCATTTCGAAACTGCCGCGAACGGCCGTCGTGCTCGTCGTCGGGCACAGCAATACTGTTCCGATGTTCCTGACGCGCCTCGGCTACGGTCCCAGCCTGCGGATCCCCGATACGGAATTCGACAACCTGTTCGTCGTGACACCGCGTGCCACGCGCGATCCATCGGTCATCCGTCTGCGTTTTTGAGCTCAGTGGGCGGGCGCGTGCGTGTGCCACGTCGTCAGACGCTCGTACGCGTCGCCGACCCGCAGGAGCGTCGCTTCGTCGAACATCCGGCCGGTGAGCTGCAGCCCGATCGGCAGCCGGTCATCTGAGAACCCGCACGGAATGCTGAGCGCCGGCGAGCCGGTCAGATTCGCGCTCACCGTGAAGATGTCCGCGAGGTACATCTGCAGCGGATCGCTCGTCTTCTCGCCGAGACGGAACGCCGGCGTCGGCGAGGTAGGCATTGCGACGACGTCCACGCTCTCGAACGCGCGCTCGTAGTCGCGTCGCAGCAGCGTGCGGACCTGCTGCGCCTTCAGGTAGTACGCGTCATAGTAGCCGGCGCTGAGCACGTACGTTCCGAGCATGATCCGGCGTTTGACTTCCGGACCGAAGCCTTCGTCGCGGGTGCGACTGTACAGCTCTCGCAGCGTGGAGGCGTCCTTCGCGCGGTGCCCGTACCGCACGCCGTCGTACCGAGCGAGGTTCGAGCTCGCCTCGGCGGTCATCACGAGGTAGTACACCGGCACGGCGTACTTCGCGTGGGGCAGCTCCACGTCGACGACGGCCGCGCCGGCCCGCCGCATCACGTCGAGGGCGGCGTCGAAGGCGCCGAGGACCGCGGCGTCCACGCCCTCCGCGATGAATTTCCGCGGCACGCCGATGCGCACGTTCCTGATGTCCCCCGTGAGCGCCGCCGTGTAGTCGGCGACCGGCTGGTCCAGCGATGTCGAATCACAGGGGTCGGCACCGGCGAGCGGTCCCAGCGCGGCGGCCGCATCGCCGACCGTCCTGGCAAACGGCCCGATCTGATCCAGCGATGATGCGAGCGCGATCAGCCCGTAGCGGGACACGCGGCCGTACGTGGGCTTCAATCCAACGACGCCGGAGAGCGCGGCCGGCTGCCGGATGGATCCGCCGGTGTCCGAGCCGAGGGCCAGCGGCACCAGCCGTGCGGCGACGGATACCGCGGACCCGCCGCTGGATCCGCCCGGCGCTCGATCCGGCGCCCAGGGGTTTCGTACGGGGCCGTACGCGGAGTTCTCGTTCGACGAGCCCATCGCGAACTCGTCGCAATTGGTTTTTCCGACGATCACCGCGCCTGCGGCCTCGAGGCGGGCGACCACCGTCGCGTTGTAGGGAGGGCGGTACTGGTCGAGCACGCGTGACGAGGCGGTGGTGCGCACGCCACGCAGGCACAGGTTGTCCTTGATGGCGACGGGGACCCCAGCGAGAGGCCCGAGCGCATCGCCCGCGGCGCGGCGCCAATCGACCTCTGCGGCCGTGTGGAGCGCACGGTCGGCGGCAATCGTGTTGAACGCATTGAGGCGCGGGTTGGCTGCCTCGATCCGCGCCAGGTGCTCGCGGCACACTTCCACCGCGGAGACCTCTCCACGCGCCACCTGGTCGCGCACCGAACGAACGCCCTGCAGCGCCGCGCTCATCCGCCGATGACCCGCGGCACTTTGAACAGCCCCGCACTCACATCGGCATCCGCGGCGGCATCGAGCGCGTCAGGCACGGGCAGCGACGGCCGTGCTTCATCCTCGCGCTCGGCACGATGCGTCACGTCGACGTGGGCGGTCGCCGGCACGCCCGTCGTATCGAGCTCCTGGACCTGCTCGGCGTAGGCGAGAATCTCCGCCAGCTGGCGTGTGAAGAGCTGTTTCTCGGCGTCGGTGAGCTCGAGATGCGCCAGAGCGGCGATGCGCTCGACATCTGCAACACTCAATGGCGTCGGCATTCTGGAATGGTACCATTTGTCGTGGTCCGTGTTCCGTGGTCCGTAGTCCGTGGTTCGTCAAATCACGTGTACGTCGTTGTCTCGTTACTCGTCGTTCGTTCACGAGTGAGTGCCTCGAGTAAGTGCCATGAGTGTTCGGCCCTGTGCGGTGGCGGGTAAGTGGTATCCCGGCACACGGGTGGCGCTGGAGCGCGCGGTCGATGCGCATCTGGCGGCGGCAGCGGTGGTGCGGGAGGGTTGCCCGCTCGCGCTGATCGCGCCACATGCCGGGCTCGTGTATTCCGGGCCGGTCGCGGCGCACGCGTATCAGCTGGTGCGCGGCTGTTCGTATGAGGCCGTGGTGCTCGTGGGGCCGTCGCATTTCGTCGGCTTCGACGGCGTAGCGGTGTGGCCGCGCGGCGCATGGGACAGTCCGTTCGGGCCGATTCCCGTCGCGGAGGATCTGGCGTCGGCGATCGCGTCCGCGCATCCGCCCACGCACGACCATGCGTCTCCCCACGCGCGCGAGCATTCCCTCGAGATGCAGCTGCCGTTCGTCGCGCGGTTGTTGCCGGGTGCGCCGATCGTGCCGGTCGTCATGGGGTACCAGACGCGCGCCACGGCAGAACAACTCGGCGACACGCTGGGCCGTGCGCTGCGCGGCCGGACCGTGCTTCTGGTGGCCAGCAGCGACCTCTCGCACTACCACGACGCCCGAACTGCCGGCACGCTTGACGCCGTGATGCTCCGTCACGTCGAGGCACTCGACGCCGAAGGGCTCATGCGCGCGCTCGAGATGGAGCCTGGCCATGCCTGTGGAGGCGGGCCGATGGTGGCGGTGCTCCGCGCCGCGCGGGCCCTCGGCGCCATACGATCGCGTGTCTTGCGATACGCCGATTCCGGCGACGTATCGGGCGACAAGGACGCCGTGGTCGGCTACATGGCCGCCGCCATCTGGTGATGCTCTCGCTCGACGATCGCCTCCGCCTGCTTCGTCTGGCGCGCCGGTGCCTCGAGGCGCGCGTGCGCCGCGAGCCGTCGCCGCCGGTCGAACGAGGTGGCGGTCTCGACGAGCTGATGGGCGCCTTCGTGACGATCCACACGCGGGGCGAGCTGCGCGGCTGCCTCGGTCGCCTCGAAATGGATCGCCCTATTGCGGAAACCGTGGCGCATCTGTCGGCCGTGGTGTCGGATTCCGACCCACGGTTCCGTCCACTGGCCGTGTCGGACCTCGCGGTCACCGACATCGAGATCTCGGCGCTCTCACCCGAGGAACCGGTGGCGGGGCCCGATGAGATCGAAGTGGGCCGCCACGGGCTGATCGTCGCGCGCGGCCACCGCCGCGGGCTGCTTCTGCCGCAGGTAGCCGTCGAACACGGCTGGACTTGCGAAACCTTCCTCCAGCAGACGTGCATCAAAGCGGGGTTGCCGCCGGACGCCTGGCGGTCCGACGCGACGATATTTACGTTCGAAGCGCAGGTATTCGGAGAGAAGCAGCGCGTGGTTTAGGTGTAGCATCTGCCCGGAAGAGGTCCCCATGCATGCCCAATCCCCACGGGCACACGGGCGAATTCGGCGGGCTCTCTCACTCTGTTCTCTTGCCCTCCTGCTGACCCTTCCGAGGTGCGCCGCGAATGCACCGGACGGCCAGCAGGGTTCCACGAACGAACCAACGCTCACCGTCGTCCTGCGCAGCTGGGTCATGCCCGGACAGTACGAAGCGATCCGAGCCACGCTCGCGCGGTTTACCAGCGAGACGGGGATTGGGGTGAAGTACGTCCCGGCCCTTCGATGGAAGCCACAGCGGCTGGATCAGTATCTGGAATGGCTGAAGAAGGAGGCCCCCACGCCCGACGTCTACGAAGCGGATGTGACCGACGTCTGGAGCCTCGCCGACCACATGATCGATCTCACTCCGTACGTCGGCGACGCTGCAAAGAACCATTTCCCCGCGGTCGTGAAGAACTACGTCGTGCACGGAAAGCTCATGGCGCTGCCGCTCTATACCGACATCGAGCTGCTCTTTCACCGCACGGATCTGTTGCAGAAGTACGGCTACACGCATCCGCCTCGCACGTGGGACGAGCTGGAGCAGATGGCGCGCACCATCCAGGCCGGCGAACGGGCCGCCGGCAGGACCGATTTCTGGGGTCTGTCCTGGACCGGCTCCGACAGCGACGATCTTCTCTGCGTGGCGCTGGCGTGCCAGATGTCTTACGGGGGCGGCGCCATCATCGAATCGGACAGCACGATCAGCGTGAACAACCCGCGCACCGTCGCGGCGTTCTCGACGCTCAGGCGTTATGTCGGCACCGTATCGCCGCCGGGCGTCACCGCCTACGGACTCGAGGACGCCCGTGGGCTCTGGCAGGCCGGCAACGCGGCGTTCCTCATCTACTGGCCGTTCGCCTACACGTCGAGCCAAGCGCCCGACTCCGCGGTGCGGGGCAAGGTGGGGGTGACGCTTCCGCCGAGCGGCGGCGCGGGGCAGTTCGGCACGTTGGGGGGCTGGCAATTGTCGGTGTCGAGGTACCTCCCGGCATCCGCGTGAAGCTGCGCAGCTCGTCCTGAATCTCACGAGCCGGCAGGAACAGCTGCAGCGAGGCCTCACGCGGTCCGACATGCCGACGTTCCCCGACCTCTATGACGACCGTCGCCTGCTCGAGGCGCAGCCGCACTTTGCCGGCGTGAGGCAGATGCTGCTGCAGAGCGCGGTCGCCCGACCCTCCACGGTGGCTGGCAGAAGCTACCCGCAGGTTGCCGCCGCCTACTCCAGAGCCGTCCACTCCGTGCTGACCGATCGGGCGAGCGCCGCCGATGCGGTGACCCGGCTGGAGCGAGAGCTGATGGCGATGACAGGACTCAAGCCGACGCCGGCCGCGACGCCGGCTCGTGCCGCCCCACGCGACCGAGACTGACCGCCTTGGAGACGCGCCAGAAATCGCCGCCATTCGCGCGATGGTATCTGGACCAGGGTATCGGTGTTCGCCTCGCGTTCTCCTTCGTCGTCATCCTGTCGCTGATGACCCTCGGCACCGGTGTCGCGTTCTGGCAGCTGAGGGCAACCGCCGGAGAGGCGGAGCGGCTTCATCAGATCGACCAGATGGCCGAGGACGTGCTGCGGCTCCACACCCACGTCCTCACGCTGCGCGAACAGTTGCAGGAGTCGATCGCGGAGCAGCGAATCGATCGGTTCCTCAGCGAATCCGCGGCGGCGCGCCGGACCTTCTCCGACAGCGTCGATCGCGCGATTCGAACACTGACCGTCACGCCGGCCGACGCCGCCACGCATGCGAGCACCGTGGAGACGCTTCAAGCCGTTCGCATCGCGTTCCTGGACCAGATCGACGCGATGATCCGCCTGGCACAGGTCAACGAGCTGGCTGCGATCCGACGGCGGCTCGACGGCGAGGTGAAGACGTCGATTCAGGTGACCGGGTCTCTCGTCGAAGCGATCGATCGCGAAGTAGACCTCAAACAACAGGAGGCGTTTCGAAGCATACGTCGTGTGCAGGCTCGCGCCTGGGTCGTGCTCGCGGTGACCGGCCTGGTGACGTTGCTCATGGCAGGTCTCCTGGGCATGGCGGTGACCCGCAGCATCACGCGCCCACTGGCGCGTCTCGACGACGCCGCGAACGCGCTCGCGCGGCGGGAATTTCACCGCCAGGTCGACGTGCACGGACACGACGAGCTGGCGAATCTCGGTCGAGCGTTCAACGAGGCGACCTCTCGCCTGCGAAACCTGTATGAGGCGCTGCAGCGCAGCGAAACGCAGTACCGTCTCTTCTTCGAGATGGACCTGTCCGGAAACTACGCGTCACGGCCGGACGGCACCCTGCTGGCGTGCAACCCCGCGTTCGCCCGCATGTTCGGGTTCAGCTCGGTCGAAGAGGCCCTGCGGTGCAACATGGTGACGATCTACCGCGACGCCGCGGCACGGGAGTCATTTCTCGAGACCTTGCAGCGGCAGAAGCAGATCGAGCTGCATGAGGAAGTGCTGCGGAGGAAGGACGGCAGCCCGTTGTACGTCATCGACAACGCCGTCGGTGTCTTCGACGCCGCCGGCGAGCTCGTTGAGATCAGAGGGTACCTCCTCGACAACACGGAGCACAGGAGAAGCGAAGACGAGCTCCGGCAGTCCCAGAAGCTCGAAGCCGTCGGTAGGCTCGCGGGCGGAATCGCGCACGACTTCAACAACCTCCTCACGGCGGTCGTGGGGTACAGCGAAACCGTGCTGGAGCGCGTATCGCCGACCGACCAGACGTACAGCCAGGTTCTGCAGATACGCAAGGCCGGCGAGCGGGCGGCCGCGCTGACTCGCCAGCTCCTGATCTTCAGCCGGAAACACGTGGTGCAGCCGAGAATCGTCGACCTGAACGAGATCGTCGGCGACATGTACAGCCTTCTGCGGCGTTTGATTGGCGAAGACATCAGCATCGTGGTTCGTGCCGATGCGACGATCGGTCGCGTCAAGGCCGACCCGGTGCAGATCGAACAGCTGATCATGAATCTCGCCGTCAACGCGCGCGACGCGATGCCGCGCGGCGGCACGCTGACCCTGGAGACGGCCAACGTGGACGTCGGCCACGGTCACGAGCGCGCGGACGAGACGCTCCCGCGGGCGCCCGGCCAATACGTGATGCTCGCGATCAACGACGATGGCGTCGGCATGAGCTCCGAGACGAAGTCGCATCTGTTCGAGCCGTTCTTCACGACCAAGCCGGTTGGGAAGGGCACGGGGCTTGGGCTGTCGACGGTCTATGGCATCGTCCGGGAGAGCGGCGGAGAGATCTGCGTGCGCAGCGAGCCCGGTCAGGGCGCCGAATGGAGGGTCTACCTCCCTCGCATCGACGAAGTCGAGGAAGCGGTTGCCACCATCTCCGACGTCGGCGTGCAGCTGAGAGGAAGCGAAACCGTGCTGCTCGTCGAAGACGAGGCCAGCGTGCGTGCGCTCGAATCCGCCGTTCTGCGCAACGCCGGCTACACTGTCTTCGAGGCGGAGAACGGCGATGAAGCGCTTCGACTCTCCAAGGAGCACCGGCACCGGGTGATCCACCTGCTCGTCACGGATGTCGTCATGCCTCAGCTGGGCGGGAAGGACCTCGCCCATCGGCTCACCGCCGAGCGGCCCGAGATCAAAGTGCTCTTCATGTCCGGTTATCTCGGCGACGTGCTCGGCGACGGCGACACGCATGCACGCGCGCACTTCCTGCCCAAGCCGTTTCCACCGCGCGTTCTCCTGCAGAAAGTGCGCGAGATTCTCGACGTCGTGGCGTAAGCCCGGCACCTGCGCGAAGGATCTGTCCGTTTTCCCTGTCTAACGGTCGTGACCATCGCTGGTCGTGCTGCCCTGGCTGCCGCCGCGGTCCTCCTGGCGGGACCACCCGGATACGCTCAGCAGCCTCCGGACCGTACCTCGCGATCGCGGACAAGGCGTTCCGCTGTCGATCTTCGGCACGTACATCCGCTCCAAAGAGCTCGTCGTGTATCCGTTCTACGAGTACTACCGCGACGGTGATTACGAGTACCGAGGCCGCCGAGCTGGGGTACGGAACGGACATCACGGAATTCCGCGGCCGTTTTCGCGGTCGCGAAGGCCTCATCTTTCTGGGCTACGGCCTCTCGGACAACGTGGCCGTGGAATTCGAGGCCGCCGTCATGTCGGCATCGCTCGAAAAATCTCCGCGCGACTTCACAGCGCTTCCGGCGCGGCTGGAGCAGTCGGGCCTGGGCGACGTGGAAGGGCAGATCCGGTGGCGATGGAAGAATGAAACGGAAACCCGACCCGAGTGGTTCAGCTACTTCGAGACGGTTTTTCCATTCCAACGCTCGAAGCTCCTGATTGGCACGCCCGATTGGGAGTTCAAGCTCGGCACCGGAATGATTCGCGGCCTCTCGTGGGGAACGATCACCGTGCGCGCCGCGGTTGCCAACAGCGGCGGTTCATTCGAACCGGGCGAGTACGCGTTCGAGTATCTGAGACGCGTTTCGAGCAGGCTGCGCGTCTTCGCCGCCATCGAGGGGAGCGAGGACGAAGTGGAGGGGATCGCCGAGGCGCAGGTGTCGCTTACCCCCCGTATTGCCTTGAAGCTGAATAACGCGTTCGGCCTCACGTCGAAGGCACCTGACTGGGCGCCAGAAATCGGACTGCTCATCTCATTTCGATAGACGAGGAGCTGCACATGCTGCGTGCTATGTTCGCCACCGCCGTCGCCCTGATGATCACCGCTGTCCCCGCCGTCACGTCGCAGGTGCAGGGTCAGCGCGAGGAACCCTTCGACGAGGCCGAGTTGTTCTTCGAGCTCAATGACACCGACAAGGATCTGGGCATCCACGCGTCGATCGACGGCGGGCCATGGGTGAGCCTGACGATTGAAGGGCCCGGCGATCGCCGGTTGCTCGATATCGTCAGCAGGCGAACGTTGCGCCGGCAAGGGATGACCCAGCTGGCGTTCGAGAGCGCTGAACCGAGCTTCGAGGAGCTCGCTCCCGCGGATTTCTTCCGACGATTCCCGGAGGGCCGCTATGACATCGAAGGCGTGGCGCAGGACGGACAGGCGTTGGAGAGCACAGTGTTCCTCTCGCACGTGCTCCCGGCGCCACCGGGCAACATCCGGCTGTCCGGCCTGCCCGCCGCTGACAGCTGCGACGCCGATCCGCTCCCGATGCCGAACACGCCAGTCGTCATCGACTGGGATCCCGTGACCACGTCGCACCCCAGGGTCGGCAAGCGGGGCACCGTCCGCATCGCGCGATACCAGCTGTTCGTCGAAAAGGACGGCCTCGTCAAGTTCAGCCTCGATCTCCCGCCGACGGTCACCCGGTTCACGGTTCCAACCGGCGTCACCCGACTGGCCAAGGAGTTCAAATTTGAGATCATCGCGCGTGCGACAAACGGCAACAATACGGCTATCGAGAGCTGCTTCCGCCTGAACTGATCCCGATGAACGACGCCGCGCTGGCTCGCCGGCTCGTGGCCGGCGACGAATCCGCTTTCGACGAGTTCTTCGCGGACTACTTCCCGCGCCTCTACCGGTTTGCCCGCGCGCGGCTCGAGAGCGACGCCACGGCCGAAGACGTCGTGCAGACGACGCTGATCAAGGCCGTGCGCAGCATCCACACGTACAGAGGCGAGGCGGCCTTGTTCACCTGGCTTTGCGCGGTCTGCCGGCGCGAGATCGGCAATTGGCATGCGCGCACCGGTCGCGCACCCATCACGCTGCTGGAGGATCACCCTGAGGTGCGTGCCGCACTGGAATCGGCCGCATGTGATCCCGAAGGCGAGCTGCGCCGCCAAGAGCTGTCGCGGCTCGTGCAGGCGACGCTCGATCATCTGCCGCACCGCTACGGCGAAGCGCTCGAGTGGAGGTACATCGAAGGTGCGACGGTCGGTGAAGTCGCGGATCGTCTCGGCGTCGGGTACAAGGCGGCCGAATCGCTGTTGACGCGCGCACGGCAGGCGTTTCGCGACGGGTTCGCGCTCGTCGCGCCTGGTGCATCATGATGGACGACGAGGACGCGACCGCTCGTCTACTGCGTCTGGCCGGTCCTCGGCCGCTCGCGCCGGCGGAGCGCGCGTCGCGCGTGCGCGCGGCCGTGCATCAGCAGTGGCGCGAGGTGACCCGCCGCCGGATCGTGCGGCGCCGCGCCGCAGCCGGCCTCGCCGCGCTCGCTGCCGCTGGCGTCGCGGCGGCGTTCTTCGTGCCACGGTCCGACGTCGCGTTGCCGCCGACCGAGATCCTTGCGCGCGTCGAGCGCGTCGAGGGCTCTCTGCCGTTGGCAGCAGGCGCCGTACTGCGAGAAGGCGAATGGGTGGAGACAACGGCCGCGACACGCGCAGCGCTTCGCCTGACCGATGGAACGTCTGTTCGTCTGGACGCCTCATCGCGCATGCGGCTGCTCTCGTCCGCGGCGATCGAGCTCGCGCACGGAGGGCTCTACATCGACACGAAGCGTGAGTCGGCGGGCCTCGAGGTTCGCACCGCGGTGGGAACCGCGCGGGACATCGGCACGCAGTTCGAGACCCGCTTGACGGACGGCGCCTTGCGCGTCCGCGTCCGCACCGGCGTCGTCGAGCTTCGGCCCCGCGGTGGGGACGCCGTGACCGCTCGCGCCGGGACCGAGCTCACGCTCCGCGACAATGAGGTGGCCCGTCGATCGGTTTCCAGGGACGGACGCGAGTGGGATTGGGCCGCGGCGCTTGCGCCCGGATTCGATATCGAAGGTCGTTCCGTGGCAGCGTTCCTCGAGCACGTGTCGCGGGAGCATGGCTGGAGTCTTCGCTACGCGGACGCTGCCCTGGCGCGTGACGCATCCAGCATCATCCTGCACGGATCCGTGGCCGGCCTCGCGCCGGAAGACGCGCTCGGGGCGGCGCTCGCGACGAGCGGCCTCGTGCATCGCGTGACCGACGGAGAGCTCGTGGTGTCACGGCGCGCCGAGGAGGAGCGGTAACCGTGCTGCAGTACCTTCTGGTTGCCTCGCTCATGCTGATGCCGGCGCTCGCGGCGGCCCAGACAGCGCAGAGATATCAGGGCCTGGCGCTCCTCGAGGTCCTGCGCGTGCTGCAGGGCAGAGGACTCCGCATCGTCTTCAGTTCGGAGACGGTGAGCCCCACGATGCGCGTCGTCTCGGAGCCGAGGGGACGAAGCGACAGGGCCCTGCTCGATGAGCTCCTCGCGCCGCATGGGCTGCGTGTGCGCGGCGGGCCGGGCGGCACGCTGGTCGTCGTTCGCGCCGCGGTCCAATCGACGGTTCCACGGCCGTCGCGACGGGCGGCGGTCCCCGCTGAAGCTGCACCTCGCCCTGCGCAGTATCGCGAGGAGGTGATGGTCGAAGGGTCATCGGAACGTCTGATCGAGCCGGGCATCGTCTCGCAGGTCAGCGTCGGGCGCAGCCAGCTTTCAGAGATCCGGCCCGTTGTCGCTGACGATCCGGTTCGCGCGCTGCAGGCGCTGCCTCACGTGGCGACGGGTGACGATTTCCGCAGCGAGTTCTCGATCCGGGGGAGTCCCTATCGACACGTCGGCGTTGTGATCGACGGCGTGGCGACGCGGCTGCTGCAGCACGTCGCCTACGGGCGGGGCGATACCGGCTCGCTGAGCATGCTGCACGGCGACGTGATCGACCACGCGACGCTTCGCGCGGGCGCTCACCCGCAGCAGTTCGGCGCCCCGCTCGGCGGCCAGCTGGCGCTGACCGTGCGCGAAGGATCGCGCACGCGCAATGCGTTTCGCGTGGCATTTGGGCCCTCGAGCGGAGTGGCGGTTGCGGAAGGCCCTCTCGACTCGAGTCCCTTCGGCTTCACGGAGGGCCGGCAGGGCAGGCCCGATGATGGGGCGCGAGGATCGTGGCTCGTCAGCCTCCGCCAGAGCTATCGCAGTTGGCCGACCCGTGGCTTCCGTGAGTTCGACGGGACGATGTTCGGCTTCACCGATGCGGTGGCGAAGGTGGTCTACGACGTGCGGCCCCGCCATCAGGTCGCCTTCAGCATGGTTGGAGGTCAGTCGCACATCGATGAAGTCGACGGCGCGCTGCCGTACCAGCCTGGTGACGGCCTCAACCGAACGGCGATTGTGAATCTTGGCGTTCGGTCCACTTTCGGATCGAAGGCGGTACTCAACCAGCGCGCGTACGTCGTGGCGCACGAGTTTCTCAACAAGACCGAGGCAGGACAGGCGTACAGCCACGGGGGGCAGCGTGAGCTGTCATACCGGGCCGACCTGACCCGGGAAGTGGCCGGAGGGTTGCTCGAATCGGGCGGCCACGTGCAGCATGCCCGCGGCGATCGAGCGGGTGCATGGGCGGGAGCGATCTATGCGCACTATCGGTCGCACCCTCTCCCGCGGCTGACCATTGCGCCTGGAGTGCGTATCGATCGCTCGACGCTGACGCGCGGCGGTGACGTGGGCCGCTGGATACTGAGCGAATTCGCCATCGATCCACACTGGATGGTCACCGCGTCGGCGGGCGTCTCTCACCAGCTGCCGCAGATCGATCACCTCTCGAAAGTGATCGACGCGCCCCTGCTCGTGGCCGAACGTGCGACGCACGTCGACGTTGGCCTCTCCCGCCGGTTGCAGCGAGAGCTCCGCTGGCAGACGACTTTCTACGTGCGGCGCGAACGCGACGTCCTCCGCCCGCCGCAGGGCCAGGGCGAGACGTGGCAGAACGCCCTGACTGGATCCGCCACGGGCGTGGAAATGCTGCTCGAGCGACACCGCGAGAGGGGTCTCGCGGGTTGGATCGCCTATTCCTTCGGGAAATCGCGCTATACCGATCGATCCAGCGCCGAGACGTTCTGGGCGGACTTCGACCAGCGCCACGCCATCAACGCACACGGCGCCTACCGCCTGTCGGATCGATCGAGCGTCTCCCTCACGTTCCGGAGCGGCAGCAACTTTCCGATTCCGGCCCACCTCGAATCACGTGACGGCGTTCTCTTCGCGGGCGGACACCGGAACGAGGTTCGCCTGCGCCCGTACGCCCGGCTCGATGCGCGCGGACAGCGGGCCTTTCACGTCGCCGGCCGCCGCGTCACGCTGTTCGGCGAAGTGCTCAACGTGCTCAATCGAACCAACGTCGGCCTGGGCAACGGCCGCATCACCCCCGTGGGCGAGGCGATCGGGTTCACCGAGCGCCTGATGCCGCGGCTCCCGTCTGCCGGCATCGTCGTGGAATTCTGAGGGACGTTGTCCGATGTCCGATGACGACCCACGGACCACGGACAACGAACTACGATAGTTCCGTGGACAACCTCTGTCACACGCTGGCAGGTGCCGCGTTCGCCGAAGCGGGCCTGAAACGGACGACGCGACTCGGCAGCGCGACGCTGATGATCGCGTCCAACCTTCCCGACGTGGATGCGCTGGTGTTCGCGACGGACATGCCGTCGGTGGCGTTTCGCCGCGGCTGGACGCATGGCGTGCTGGCGCAGGCGTTGTTGCCGCTGGCGCTCGCGGGCGTCATGTTCTCGATCGGCCGGCACCGCGGCGCCCGGTTCGCGCCGCTGCTGCTCCTCGCGTACGTTGGCGTGGTCTCGCACGTCGCGCTCGACTTGCTCAACAACTACGGCGTGCGGCTGCTGATGCCGTTCTCGGGCCGCTGGTTCTATGGAGACTCGGTGTTCATCATCGACGTCTGGCTCTGGCTCACGCTCGGCGCCGGGGTGTGGCTCGCGTGGTCGCGCGCCAGGCCGAGCGCTGCGCGCATAGCGCTGCTCGCCGCCGCGGTCTACATCGGCGGGCTCGTGATGTCGGCGCGCGCCGCGCGGGAATTCGTCGAGGATCACTGGCGATTGGAGCACCGCACCACGCCGCGCGCGCTGATGGTGGGGCCGATGCCGGTAACACCGTTCCGGCGGGTGGTGATTGTCGACGCTGGCGACGCGTATGCAACCGGTACGTTCAGGTGGATGCCGAGGCAAATCACGTTCGTCCGGCGGGTCGCGAAGAACGACAGCCACCAGTCGGTGCGTGCCGCCATCGCCGGGGACGCGCGGTTCCCGGCGGTGCTCACGTGGGCGCGGTTTCCATACTACGAGGTGGAGGCCACGCCGCGCGGCGACCTCGTCACGCTGCGCGATCTCCGTTTCGGTGACCGGGTGGGCGTCGTGAGCACTATCGTGCCCCGCGGAGCCGCCGCAACGTTCGAAGGTTCTTCATATCGAGCGGATCCATCGCGATCGTGCCGGCCTTCTCGGATCCCTTCGCTTTCTCCGTCTCGATCATCATCGGAAGCCCCGCAAAGCGCCCGTCGTTGAGGATCCGCCGGAACGGCTCGAGCCCGAGGCAGCCCTGGCCGATGTGCTCGTGACGGTCGACGCGGCTGCCGCAGGGACGTTTCGAATCATTCGCGTGGAACGCGCGCAGCCGATCGAGCCCCACGATGCGGTCGAAGCTCTGGATGGTGTCGCGGTACGCGGCGTCCGTGCTGAGGTCGTAGCCCGCGGCGACGAGATGGCAGGTGTCGAGACAGACGCCCACCCGCGGGGACCCGTTCAGATGATCGATGATCGCCGCCAGCTGTTCGAACCGGTGGCCGACCGTACGACCCTGTCCGGCGGTGTGCTCGAGCAGCACCATCGTCTTGCGGCGCGGGCGCGCGCGGAACGCGTGACGAATTCCCTCCGCGATGAGACGCAGCGCATCGGCTTCAGTGCCCGCCGTGCAGGTGCCGGGATGGATGACGACCCCGAGCAGGCCGAGCGCCTCGGCGCGCTCGAGCTCGTCGACGAAGGCCGCAAGCGACTGCTCGCGCAGCACGGGGAAGGTCGTCGCAAGATTAATCAGGTAGCTGGCGTGTGAGACCACCGGCGTGATGCCGGTTTCGTCGATGCGGCGACGAAACGTCTTCACCTCCAGCGGATCGAGCGGCTTGCCCCTCCACTGGCTCGCGTTCTTCGTGAAGATCTGCAGCGCCTCGCATCCGTGCGCCACCGCGCGCTCGATCGCCCGCGACACACCGCCGGCGATCGACATGTGGGCGCCGATGCGAACCATCGCTTCACTGTACACTCTCGACTATCGGAGGTGGGCGTGAGTGACGTCGTCGACAACGAAGCGGCGCGACGGTTCGAGATCACCGTCGATGGTCATACGGGCTTCTTGCAGTACGCGAAAACGGGCGATCGGATCGAGCTGATTCATACCGAGGTGCCACCGGAGCTCGGCGGCCGAGGGCTGGGCGGGGTGCTGGCGAAGGCTGCGCTCGACTACGCGAAGGAGGCCGGTTTGAAGGTGATCCCCTCCTGCCCGTTCGTAAAGAAGTACGTCGAACGCCACGCCGAGTACGCGCCGCTGCTCTAGCCGTGTGTCAGCCGCGCACGCGCGAGCAGAATGTCCGAGTCGTCGCCGAGCAGGTACAAGACGTCCTTCGGCTCGAGCGCCAGATCCGGCGGCGGCGACGTCCATGAGCGCCCGCCCCGCCTGACCGCGAGCACATTGACCCCGGTGGAAGCCCGAAGATTCAGGTCCTGCAGCGTGCGGCCCACTGCCCAGTCGCCCTCCTGGATTTCGTGCGTGGCCACGGGCGCGGCCAAGACGTCGGGTGCGATCTGCGACAGCGGCACGCGCGGCGCCGCGGGGGTCCGCAGCACCGGCATCGCCTCGCGCCGGCGATAGTCTTCCACGATGACCTGAATGATGTTCCCGGGCACGTCGAGTCCGGCCAGCATCTGCGCCACGACTTCGAGCGAGGCCTCGAGCTCCTCGGCGATGGCGATGGCGCCGGCCTCCTGAAGCCGCACGGCCTCGAGCCGATATCGCGCGCGCACGATCACGGGGACGTTGGGAGCGATCCGGCCCACGGTCCGGACGACCTTCATCGCGGCGTCAGGATCGCTCAACACCACGACCACGGCGCGGGCATTTTCCACCCCCGACGCGATGAGCGTGTCGGGCGCGGTCACGTCGCCGTACGAGATCGACTCGCCGGCCGCGCGCGCCTCGCGAACCGTACCGCCGTTGAGATCGATGATGTGATAGGGCATACCGAACTCGCGCAATGCGGTCGCCACGAGCCGTCCGCCGACGCCGAACCCCATAATCAAGACGTGCCCGGCCTTCGATTCCCCCGTGTCGGTGCCGGCGGGCGCGCCGAGGGGCAAGCGTTCGGCCAGGCCCGGGGCGAACGACACCATCGTCGGCGCGAGGAGCATGGTCAGAATGCTTGCCGGCAGCAGGAGCTGCCACACATCGGCCGACAGAACGCCGAGCCGCAGGGCGTCGCGCCCCAGCACGAATGAGAATTCCCCGACTTGTGCGAGGCAGATGGCCGCAATCGCCGCAACGCGCAGCGGTGTGCCGCTCGCCGCCAGCGCGGCACCGGCGGCCAGAGCCTTGAGCAGGACCGCGGCCGCGCTGATCGCCACGATGAGCGGCAGGCTGCGAAGGAACGCCGGCCCGTCGAGGAGCATCCCGAGGGAGATGAAGAACAGGCTCGTGAGGAGGTCGCGCAACGGCCGGACCTCCGAGTGCGCCTGGTGGCTGAACTCGCTTCCGGCCAGCACGAGTCCGGCGAGAAAGGCTCCGAGCGCCATCGAGACGCCCAGCGCGGCCCCAAGCGAGGCGGTCCCCACGCTGCCGACCAGCACCGCGAGCGGAAACGCCTCGCGCTGTCCGCATGCCGTCACGAGACGAAAGAGCGCGGGGAGGACCAGCCAGCCGATTGCGAGGATCGCCACGAACGCCAGCGCCGCGCGGCCGAGCACCAACGGCACCGCGGATATGTCCACCGAGCCTGCGAGGATCGGCGCCGCCAGGAGCAGCAGCACGACCGCGAGATCCTGAAAGAGCAGCACGCCGGTCGTGATGCGACCCGGTGGGCTGTCGAGCCGGTTATGACGCGCCAGCTCCTTCAGCACAATCGCGGTACTCGATAGCGCGAGAAACAGACCGATGAACACCGCCCCGCGCGGCGCAATGCCGCTGAACCAGGCGATGGCTCCCATCAATGTGGCGGTACCGCCGACCTGAAGGACGCCCCCGATGACCACCTGCCGCCAGATGCGGCGCAGCTCCCGCATCGGAAACTCGAGGCCGACCGTGAAGAGCAGGAGGACGATGCCGATTTCCGCGAGCTGGTCGACTTCCTCCGGCGTATCGATGACGCCGAAACCCGAGGGTCCCGAGAGTGCGCCGGCAAGGATCAGCGCGATGATCGGCGGCACCCCGACGCGGCCGGCCGCGATGATGATGCCGAGGGCGATCGCGTAGACGATGACGAGATCGGCAAACAGGCCGTGCGGCACGCTTGCATCATAATGTCGGGATGCTGAAACCGATCGTCGCGATCTCGTTTCTGCTGGTCCTCGCGCCGGCGCCCGCGCTCGCGTGGGGCTTCGAGGCGCATCGGTTCATCATGGAGCGCGCCATCGCGCTGCTGCCCGATCCGCTCCGGCCGTTGTTCGAAAAGCACCGCGCGCTGCTCGTCGAACGATCCATCGATCCCGATACGTGGAGGAGCGCCGGTTTCACCGAGGAGCCGCCGAATCACTTCCTCGATCTGGACTGGGAAGGCTACGGCAAATACCCGTTCCGCGAGCTTCCGCGCGATTACGCGGATGCCGTCGAGAAGTTCGGTGCCGCACGCGTGCGCGAGATGGGTACGCTGCCGTGGCGGGCAGAGGAGTATCACGGCAATTTGCGCCGTGCCTTCGAGCAGTACGCGCGGAACCAGTACGGGTCGTTCGACATCCTCTTCTTCTCGGCTACGCTCGGCCATTACGTGGGCGACGCGCACGTGCCGTTTCACGCCGTGTGGAACTACGATGGCCAGCGTACGAACCAGCATGGCATTCACTACCGGTTCGAAGGCGAGCTCTTCGTGCGGTACCGCGACCAGTTGAAGCTCGCACCAGCACCATCGAAACCAATCGCCGACATTCGCAATTTCATATTCGACCGGCTGCTCGAAGGCACTCAGCTTGTGCCCGAGATCCTGAAAGCAGACCTCGCGGCGATCGGCAACCGCGACGTCTACGACGACGCGTACTACGCGGCATTTTTCGGCGCGACCCGCCCTGTCATGGAACGACGCCTGAACGAATCCATCTCGGCGATCGCCGCCGGCATCATCGGCGCCTGGGAAGCGGCCGGGCGCCCGGCTGTTCCTGTTGAGCACCCGCGCACCCCGCAGCGACGACGTCGGCCGTAGCCTGGCATACGCCTTGCCCATCAAAAACGCCGGGAGGAAGGCTCATGCTTTGGACGCTAATCGTCCTGCTGTTGCTGTTCTGGCTGTTGGGGTTCGCGTTCGACGTCGCAGGCGGGATCATCCACGTGCTGCTGGTGATCGCACTCGTGCTGTTCCTGGTGAACCTGATCAGCGGGCGACGGACGGTAGTTTAGGTTCGGCGGTTCGTCAGTTCGACGGTTCGTCAGTTCGAAGTCGTCGGTTCGAGCAGGAGAACCGACGAACCGACGAACCTACGAACCTACGAACCGGTGATCAGTTTGAGGCGAGTGCGGTCCGCGGGGACTTCGACGTCCAGCCACTGAGCTTCCTGGACGTCCTGCGGGGGTCCTGCGGGCCGCACTCGAACGTCGTACCGTCCCGCTGGCAGCACGAAGAGCCGGTAGTCCTCTCCTTCGATCGGCTGGCCGGCAGCCGTCGACCGGTCGCCCTTCGCGAACACCGAGACTTCGGTACTGCGCAATCGATCCCTTCGCGGCGCGCAACTGTAGCGCGCCGTACCCACTTTCGAAGTTGATGACCTCGAGGTGCCGGCCGGCCTCGTCGGGGTAGTGCATGATCACGAGCCGCTCGGCCCAGCGGATCGCGACGATGCCTTCGGTGCGGAAGCGGAGCGCCTGCACGTCGTAAATGCCGGGCGGGATCGCCGTGAGCAGATGTTTGCCTTCGCGCACCGTGTGCGGCGTCTCGCGTGTCCCGGTGGGCATGATGCGAAGCCGCGTGGTCGCGGTGATCTCGTCGCGCCCCGCGAACACCCTGAACTCCGCCGTCACCGGCGCGGAACGATCCTGCGCGATCAGCAGCACGAGCGCGAGCAGGGCCCGCATGACCGGGGATTATAGGCGCGCCCATAGTGATATCGTTGCGGCGTGGACGTTTACGTGGTGCCGATCGGTCCCGATCGATACGAACTGTATTGCGAGGTCGCCCACGAAGAGGAACTCACCATGGAGTCCGCGCCGGCGGGCTTTTTCGGACGTCTGAAGCACAAGTTCACGGTGATGCTGCGCGCCGCGGAAGAGCGGCGCCATGGACACGGCGCCGATACGGCCGACCGGACCTGGTTCGGCCGCCTGCAGGTCCGCATCATGGCCTGGGTGGCCGAGCGCATTGCCGAACAGCGCCTGCTGTGGAACCTGCGCGGCCAGAGCGAGGTGCTCGCGATGCACCCCGACGACATGACGTTCGACCAGACGCAGAGACTGATTCACCGCATGCTGCAGCGCGACTACGATCGTCACCAGGTGTGGCTGGTGGTGGATGCACTGCTGTTCATCGGCTCGGGCATCTTCTTCTTCGTTCCGGGCCCGAATCTGGTGGCCTACTACTTCGGCTTTCGGCTGGTCGGGCACTGGCTCTCGATGCGCGGCGCGAGCCAGGGGCTGCACCGCGTGGCATGGTCCGGCCGCCCGTGTCCTCCGCTGACCGACCTCCGCCGCGTCGCGACGATGCCGCCGGGCGAGCGCGAGAACCACGTGCACGCAATCGCGGCCCGATTGCGGCTTCAACGCTTCTCCACGTTCTTCGAGCGTGTGGCACTGGGTCGTGCATAACCTATGAAGCTCCGCGAGCTTGCAGACCGCCTCGGGTGCCGGCTCGAGGGCGACGGGGAACTCGACGTCGTCGGCGTTGCGGCGATCCAGCATGCCGGTCCCGGCGAGGTCACGTTCCTCGCCAATCCCAAGTACGCCTCGGCGCTGGCGACGACGCGCGCGGCAGCGGTGATCGCGCGCGGCGACGTGACCGCCGCCTCGTCGGCGATGCTGCGGACCGAGGATCCGTATCTGGCGTTCGCGCGCGCGGTGGATCTCTTCGCGCCCGCGTGGCGTCCTCCACCCGGTATCCACCCGCTGACGGCGATCGGGGCGGATGCCGACATCGGTCGCGATGTGTCGATCGGTCCCTTCGTGGCCATCGGCGAGGGCGCCCGCATCGGCGACCGCACCGTGATCTTCCCGAACGTGACGATTGGTCCCGGCGCGACCGTTGGCACCGAGTGCATCGTCCATTCGAATGTCGCGGTGCGCGAGCGGGTGACCATCGGCAACCGCGTCATCCTGCAGAACGGCGTCGTCGTGGGAGCCGATGGCTATGGCTTCGTGCGGCGGCAAGACGGTACGCACGAGAAAATCCCGCAGGTCGCGGCCGTCGTGATCGAGGACGATGTGGAGCTCGGCGCGAACACCACGGTGGACCGGCCGGCGGTAGGCGAGACGCGCATCAAGGCCGGCACGAAGATCGACAACCTCGTCCAGATCGGGCACGGCGTGACCGTCGGCCGCAACGTCCTGATGGCAGCGCAGGTAGGCATCGCGGGCAGCACCGACATCGGCGACGATGTGATTTTTGGTGGTCAGGTCGGCGTGGGAGGCCATCTCACGATCGGCAACGGCGCCGTGGCGGTGGGGCAGAGCGGTGTCACGAATTCGCTGGAACCGCGCGCCACCGTCGCGGGTTACCCGGCGATCGACGGCCGCGAATGGCGGAAGGCGTCGGTCATCTTCCGCCGCCTTCCCGAGCTGAAGAGGCGCATCGAGGAGCTCGAGGCCAGGCTCGCGGAGCTCACTCGACGACCCTGATGGTCCTTACTTCGAACTCCCAATCCCCAACGCCCAGCTCCCAATACCCTCCACTCGTCCGCTGCGCTCGATGACTCTTGCGACTTCACTCGATTCTACTTGTCACGACACACGAAGGCTCGAAGACACGGAGTTCGTATTAGGCGTCTCGAATCACGCGCGGAATCGCTTTGGGCGTTGGAGGTTGGGAATTGGGGGTTGCATCGCATGGTGGGTGTTGTCGAGTGGCAGCGCGGAAGCGCAGGAGTGGTTCCCGCGATTCGATTTCCATCTCGACGCCGCGTACGGGACGAGCGGTGATCCTCGATTCAACTGGTTCTTCGATTTCGGCGGCGACGTGGACGTCGTGCGCGGCGATATGGTCCGTGCCGCCTTCCTCGTCAACTACGAGGCCATCGCGGGGGAGCAGTTCCGCAGGTTCGATGTGAACCAGGGCAACTACACGATCGAAGGTGCGATCCTGTTTCGGGTGGCGGGGGTGGAGCTCGGTCCGGTCTGGCATCACGTGTCTCGCCATCTCAGCGACCGGCCGAAGCGCTTTCCGATCGACTGGAACATGATCTCGCTGCGGGTCCGGGACGCGCAGACAGGGGATCGGCTCGACACGTCGTGGCGTGCGGATGTGCGCGCGACGGTGACGAATGCGTTTGTCGACTACAACTGGGAGGTCGATGCAGCCGGCGGGCTGGCATACCACCTGACGCGCCGGTTCGACGTCACGGCCGCGAACACCTGGCGCGTGGTGGGCGTCGACGGCAGTCGAGGGCGCGGAACCCAGCTCGAGGGCCGCGTCGAGGCGGGCGTTCGCATGCAGGGGCAGGCAGCCGCGGCCGAGCTGTTCGTGGGCGCGGAGCGCCGCGTCGACCCGTACCCACTCGAATTCGGCACGGCGAGCTGGCTTCTCGCGGGATTGCGGCTGACCACCCGCTGAGGCATGCCATAATTCGATTCAGAAACTATGCGACGTGTGATTCTGTGCATCGCGTGCGCCGTCGGCGCCGCGCTCGTCGTCCCGCTTCACGCCGCCGTTCGACCTCCGAAGCTCCAGTATCAGGCCACGACGCTGCCGAATGGGCTGCGCGTGATCCTGTCGGAGGATCATTCGACGCCGATCGTCCACGTGTCGCTCTGGTATCACGTGGGTTCGAAGAACGAAAAGAAGGGGCGCACGGGGTTCGCCCACCTCTTCGAGCACATGATGTTCAAGGGGTCGAAGAACGTCGAACCGGAGGCGCACACGTCGATTATCGCGAGCGTGGGCGGGCAGAGCAATGCCTACACGAACGAGGACACGACCGTGTTCTGGCAGACGCTGCCCGCGCAGTTCACGCCGCTGGCGCTCTGGCTCGAGGCCGACCGCATGGCCACGCTCCGCATCGACGACGAGGCATTCCGCCGCGAGCGCGAAGTCGTCAAGGAAGAGCGCCGCATGCGCGTCGAGAACCAGCCGTACGGCCGCCTCAACGAGATCGTCTACGACACCGCGTTTGCGGCGCATCCGTACAAGCATCCGACGATTGGGAGCATTGCCGACCTGGAATCGGCGTCGATTGAAGACGTCCGGGAGTTCCACCGGACTGTACTACGTGCCGGAGAACGCCACGCTGACGGTGGTCGGCGACTTCGACACCCCACAGGTGCTGCAGCTCGTCAACCAGTACTTCGGCCGCGTGCCGAAGGCGGCGCGGCCGGTGCCGCGCGATATTGCCAAGGAGCCGGCCTGGACGAAGGAGCGGCGCGTCACGATCGAGGAATCGTGGCCGCTGCCCGCCGTGATCGTCGCGCACCACATCACCTACGACGGGCACCCGGACTCGTATCCGCTCCACATCGCTTCGAAGATCCTCTCGGACGGCCAGAGCGCGCGTATCACGCGAGAGCTCGTCTACAACAAGCGCCTCGCGCTCACGGCGTTCGGACAGGGGAACATCACGGAGGATCCGAATCTGTTCTTCGCCGTCGCGATCGTCCAGCCGGGCCGCACGGTGGCCGAAGCCGAGAAGGCGCTGATCGCGGAGCTCGAGAAGTTGAAGAACGAGCCGATCAGCGCCCACGAGCTGCAGCGATCGAAAAACCAGTTCGCGCGGGACTACATCATCGGCCGCGAGTCGAACCAGGAGAAGGCCCTTCACCTCGCGCACGCCGCCGTGATTCACAACGACATCACGACAGCCGATGGCGAGTTCGACATCTTCATGAACGTCTCCGCCGCGGACGTCCAGCGCGTGGCGAAGACCTACTTCACCTCGGAGAATCGCCTCGTGCTGACGATCATGCCGCGGGGCGCGTCCGCCGCCGGACGAGGCGGCGCGAAATGACCGTGCGCTCCTCGACCGTTGCCCTGTGCTTCTTGACCGTGCTGCTGTGCGCGAGCGCGGGGAGCGCTCAGCATCGGGACTGGCCGTCGGAAGGGCCCCCCAGGCCGCTTCCGGCGCGCCAGGTGAACTTTCCGCCCTACGAGATCCGGATGCTCGCCAACGGCATGCAGATCGTGACGGTGCTCCACCACGAGCAGCCCGCGGTCAGCGTGCGTCTGGTCGTGCGGGCGGGTGCGGCGCAGGATCCGAAGGGAAAGGGCGGCGTGGCCACGCTGACGTCGGCCCTCCTCGACCAGGGCACGACGAGCAAATCGGCGTTCCAGATTGCCGATGCGATCGATTCGATCGGCGGAGGCCTTGGCACGGGTGCGCTCAGCGATCACAGCGTCGCGAACGTCGTGGTCATGAAGGATTCGTTCGGCGTGGCGATGGATCTCCTGGCCGACGTGGTCCGGAATCCGGCCTTCGCCGACGACGAGATCGAGCGCCAGCGGCAGCAGGTGCTGTCGAGCCTGCAGGTGAGCGCGGGCGATCCCGACTACCTCGCAAGCGTCGTGTTCGATCGCCTGGTCTACGGATTCCATCCGTACGGATTGCCGAACAGCGGGACGGCCGAGTCGCTGGCCTCGATCACGCGCGCCGATCTGCAGGCGTTCCACCAGCGCTTCTTCGTTCCGAACAACATGATTCTCGCCATCGTCGGCGACGTGACGAGCGATGAGGCGTTCGCGGCCGCCGAGCGCGCGTTCGGGAAATGGGACCGTTCGGACGTGCCCGTCGTGAAAACCGACGATCCGCCCCAGCCGACGCGGCGAATCGTCGTGATCGACAAGCCGGACGCGGTGCAGACCGAGATTCGCGTCGGGCATCTCGGCATCCCGCGAAAGCACCCCGACTACATGGCGGTCGACCTCACGTTCAAGATTCTTGGAGGCGAGGGCGCGAACCGGCTGCATCGTGTGCTGCGGTCCGAGCGCGGGCTGACGTACGGCGCCTCGGCGGAAATCAAGACGCTGAAGCAGACCGGCGACTTCATGGCCGAGACCGACACTCGCACGGAAACCACGGGCGAGGCGCTGCGGCTGATCTTCGACGAGTATGCGAAGCTGCGCCGCGACCGCGTCCACGAGCGCGAGCTGGCCGACGCGCAGGCGTACCTGGCAGGCCACTTCCCGCTCACGATTGAGACTCCCGACGCGATCGCGACGCAAGTGCTCAACGCCGTCTTCTACGAGCTGCCGCTCGAGGAAATCCCCACGTACCGCGAGCGCGTGCAGGCCGTGACGCCGGACGACGTGCAGCGCGCTGCGCGCGCATACATTGCACCCGAGCGCCTCTCGGTGGTGCTGGTGGCAACGCCGCGGGATTCGTCCCGCAGCTGAAAGGCCTCGGCTTCACCGACTTCGAGGTCATCCCCATCGCAGAAGTCGATCTGATGGCCGCGTCCCTGCGGCGGGAGACGCGCGCGGGAGGGGAGTTCACAGGGAGTTCGGGGAGATCAGGGAGCTCATGAGCTTGTTAGCCTCCTGAACTCCCACCTCCCTGTGAGTTACGCTCCCCGTCGCCGCGCAGGCGGCGCAGGCGCCCGCCGGCGATCAGGCTCGCGGCCGCGAGTTGATGTCCCGCATCGTGCAGACGAAGGGTGGATTGGCGAAGCTCAAAAACGTGCGCACGGTGGTGGCGGAAGCGAAGACGACGTTCCGGATGCAGCAGGGACCTCTCGAGTCGACGACGAAGACGTACGTGGTGTATCCGGACAAGTTTCGTGTGGACGCGGCGGTGGCCGGTGCGAACGTCGTGCAGGTGTACAACGCCGGTGATGCCTGGATGACCGACCCGAACGGGACCCACGACGCCCCGGCGCCGATGAAGGCGGAATTCGCCTCCAGCGTGCGGCGCGACATGATCCCGCTGCTCGTGGCCGCTGCCGAAGGGAAGCTCACGACAAAGTTGCTCCCCGAAGAAGGACGGGACGGCCGTGCGCTCCGCGTCCTGGAGATCAGCGGCGAGGGCGTCATGCCTGTGCGCCTCGCATGTCGATGAGAATGGCCTCGTCGTGCGACAGTCCTTTTCCAGGGGCGGACCGGAAGGGAGCCAGATGCAGGTGGAGGAGACCTTCTCGGACTACCGCGACATCGACGGTATCAAGGTGCCGTTCACCGCAGAATTGCTCCACAACGGACGGGCGGTCCTGACCCGTACGCTCACCGACGTCAAGTTCAACGCGCCCGTCGATCCGCAGCTCTTCACGCGGCCCGCTCAGTAAGCGACGCGCGTGAGTCCAGGTTCCCGGTTCCCGGTTCCATGTTCCTGGTTCGGGTTCTCGGTTCAGTTCCTCGTTCGCGGTTCTGTGTTCGGGGTTCGTCGTTCCTGATCGACAGAGGGCCGTTGTGAACCCGCGAACTCCGAACCACGAACAACGAACCCCGAACCCACGAACCCCGAACAGAACCCCGAACACGAACCCGGAACCAGGAACCCGGAACCCGGAACAATGAGGATCATGATCAGCTGCGGCGAGCCGTCCGGCGACTTGTACGCCGGCGCGCTCGCCGGCGAGCTGCGCCGTCGCATGCCGTCGGCGGAAATCTTTGGATTCGGCGGCGAGCATCTGCGTCGCGCGGGCGGCCGCCTCGTGGGCGACTTCGCGGGTATCTCGGTGACGGGTCTGACGGAGGCGCTGCGCGTCCTGCCGCGCTCGTACGCGATGTTGCGCAGGCTCGTGCGCGCCGCGCGCGAAACCAGGCCCGACGTCTTCGTCGCCATCGATTTTCCTGACTTCAACTTCCGGCTGATGGCCGCGCTCCGGCGCCTCGACATCCCAATCGTCTACTACGTGGGCCCGCAGCTTTGGGCCTGGCGTCCCGGCCGGATGAAGACGATGAAGCGATTCGTGGAGCGCGTGCTCGTGATCTTCCCCTTCGAGGAGGATCTGTATCGGCGCGCGGGCGTCGATGCGCAGTTCGTCGGCCACCCGCTGGTGGATCTGGCGCGTGCAAGCGAGCCGCGCGAGCGGTTCCTCGCCGCGCACGGCCTCGACCCCGCCAGGCCAACCGTCGCCTTGCTGCCAGGCAGTCGTCCGAACGAAGTTGCCAGGATTCTCCCCGGCATCGCAGCCGCCATGCCGCTGATTGCGGCGCGTGTGCCCGGCGTGCAGTTCGTCGTGGCTGCGGCCCCCAACCTGGCTCCCGACGTGTTCGCGCATCTGTCGGGACGGGATGGCGACAGCTCCCCAGCGATTGTTCGCGGACGCGCGGACGATGTGCTCGCGGCATCGGATGTCGTGATCACCGCGTCCGGGACGGCCACCGTTCAGGCCGCGCTCCACGAACGGCCGATGGTGGTCGTGTACCGTCTCTCGGAGCTGACGTACCGAATGGGAAAGCCGTTCGTGAAGGTGGACACCTACGCGATGGCAAATCTGGTTGCCGGGCGACGTGTCGTGCCGGAGCTCATCCAGCAGGACTTCACGCCGCAGCGCGTCGCGGATGAAACCGTCAGCTTTCTCACGGATTCAGGCCGCTACGCCGCCGTTCGCGATGCGCTGCGCGAGGTCCGGACGAAGCTCGGCGCCCCTGGCGCAAGCGGGCGCGCCGCCGCCGCGATCCTCGAGGTCGCCGCGCGTGGTGGCGCGAGGTCTGCATGATGAGCCACCCCATGCGACCTTCGCGACTCATTCCGCTGACATTGTTCCTGCTGATCAATGCAGCTCCGGGTTCTGCAACCGTCTATCTCCCCGCCGACTTCGCCGAGATGGTCACATCGTCGGCGTTCGTCGTCCATGGCACGGTGGTCGACGTGCGATCCGACACCACCTCGGACCGTCGTGGGATCGTCACCTATGTCACGGTCGGTGTCGCGCGGGCGCTGAAAGGGGCGCTTGGCGACGCCATCACCTTCCTCGTGCCGGGAGGCCAGGTTGGACTCTACGAGCGGATTGTGGTTGGTGCCCCGCAGTTCGATCGCGGCGACGAGGTGGTCCTCTTCCTCGCCGCACGCGGTCCGTCCATCCCGTACGTGTTCGGACTGAGTCAGGGCGTCTACCGAGTTTCGCGTGCGAACGGGCGCGCCCTGGTGATGCCTCCCGCCATACTCCCACGCAGCTCTGAAGCGGGTGACGGCCGAATCGTGCGCGGCGATCCCGCGCGGCGTCCAATGCCGCTCGACGATTTCGCGCGCGAGGTGCGCCTGGTCGCGGAGCGCGCACGGTGACTCGTCGACGGACGTGTCGCGCCTTGGGGCTCGCTCTGATTCTGGCCATCGCCGCGCCCGACGTTGCTTCCGCGTACCTGAAATTGAGCGTGCGCACGCTGGCCGGCGACGCCGTGAGCGTCCGGTGGTCTCGCACCCCCGTGCGGTGGTTCGCAACGGACCGCGGCGCTTCCGGAGTGTCGGCTTCCGAGTTCCAGGCCGCGATGACGCGCGCCTTTGCCACGTGGGACGCCGTTCCGAGCGCCAGCATCGATTTTCAGTTCGTCGGCTTCACCAGCGCCCGCCCGTCGGACGAGGACGGCATGAACGTCCTCGGCTTCCAGGATCGGCCCGAACTCGAGCGCGTGCTCGGCGCAGACGGAGTTCACGGTCGACCGGCGCACCGGCGACCTCGTCGAAGCCGACATCTTCTTCAACGCGACGTTCAACTGGTCGGTCGGGACGCCCGGAGTGGCGGGCCGGTTCGACCTGGAATCGGTCGCGCTCCACGAAGTCGGGCATCTGCTCGGCCTCGGGCATTCTGCGCTCGGCGAAACAGAGCTGATGCCGAACGCTCGCCGCCGGGTGATCGCGACGGGCGCCGTGATGTTTCCAATCGCATTCGGCGCCGGCAACACCGCGGACCGTGAGCTCCAGCCGGACGATGTGGCCGGCATTTCCGACATCTATCCCGCGGGCACGCATCGCGCGAGTACCGGCGCGGCTCGCGGCCGCGTCCTGAAGAATGGCAGCCCCATCTTCGGGGCGCACGTCGTGACGTTCAGCCTCGAGACCGGCGAGTTGATCGGCGGCTTCACGGTGAACGAACAGGGAGAATTCGAGGTGACCGGTCTGGGGCCGGGCCCTCACGTGATCCGCGTCGAGCCGCTGGACGATGCCGACGTCGAGAGCTTCTTCGGCCGAGGCGATCGCATCGAGGTCGACTTCCAGGTCACGTACCTCGAGCGGCTGTTCGTTGCGCCGCGCGGCGGCGTGGGGGAGCGCTTCGACGTGACGGTGAAACCGAAGTGACGCGCAGCATCTGCGCGTTCGCGATCGTCGCGCTGCTGCAGAGCACGATCGCCACGTCCGCGTATGCTCAGGCGCGCCCCGCGAATCGACGGGATCGCTTCGACGTGTCGTTCGGCGGCATGTGGATCGGCGGCGCCGGGCTGGGCTCGACGAACGCCGAGATCAGAGCCAACAACGTGACGCCGACGCCGTTCCGGCTGTTCACCGCCGAGACGCGCATGGCGCCGGCGCCTGGCTGGGATGCCAGCGTCGCCTACTGGGTGACGCGATCGATCGCAGTGGAGGGGGGTATCGCGCGCCTCAGGCCGGAGATGCGGACCCGCATCACGGCCGACGCCGAAAGCGCCGCCGCCCTCACGGCGGCCGAGCAGCTGGATCAGTACTTCATCGATGCGCGAGTGATCTGGCTGCTGCCGCGATTCGGCTTCGGCGGCACGGTGCCCTTCGTGTCAGGCGGCGCCGGGTATCTGCGCGAACTGCACGAGGGCCGCACGCTGGTTGCGTCCGGACAGGTCTATCAGGCCGGTGGCGGCGTTCGCCGTCCGCTGATGACCGATGTCGGCTGGTTCGGCTCGATCGGAGTGAGACTCGATGGGCGCGTCTATGTGCTCGTCGACGGAGTGCAGCTCGAGGACCGCTCGAGAACGCACGGTGCGCTCTCCGGGTCCGTCTTCCTCTCGTTCTAGATCACCGGCCGCGCGGCGGAAGCCCTGGCCCTGCTGACCTGGTTGATGGCCCCGATGCATCCGGCGTGCGGGGCTGGGCCGTTTGTAGTTAGTGATCGGTCGCGAGGCCAAGAGCCCTCGCGCGACCGGCCGTCGCAGTCAGACATCATGCCTACGCTCAACTCTTTCGGAACGCGCAGCGAGATCCGCGTCGGCCAGCGCGCGGTGCAGATTTACAGCCTGCCCGCGCTCGAGAAGGCCGGCTTCCCCCGTGTCTCGCGCCTGCCGTACTCGATGAAGATCCTTCTCGAGAACCTCCTCAGGCGCGAAGACAACGCCTTCGTCAAGGCGGACGACATCAGAGCGGTCGCCGAGTGGGACCCCGCCTCCGACGCCGACAAGGAAATCTCCTTCATGCCCGCGCGCGTGCTGCTGCAGGACTTCACCGGCGTGCCGTGCGTCGTGGACCTCGCGGCCATGCGCGATGCGGTGATCTCGCTCGATGGGAATCCCGACCGCGTGAACCCGCTGCAGCCCGTGGAGCTGGTGATCGACCACTCGGTGCAGGTCGATCATTTCGGCCAGGCAAACGCCTTTGCGTTGAACGCCGAGCTCGAGTTTTTCCGGAACAAGGAGCGATATGCGTTGCTCCGCTGGGGCCAGCGCGCGTTCCGCAACTTCGATGTCGTTCCGCCGGACACAGGCATCGTCCACCAGGTGAACATCGAGTACCTCGCTCGCGTGATTTTTTCGGAGGAGGTGGACGGCGGGATGGTGGCGTATCCCGATACGCTCGTCGGCACCGATTCGCATACCACGATGGTGAACGGCCTCGGCGTGGTCGGCTGGGGCGTTGGTGGCATCGAAGCGGAGGCCGCGATGCTCGGCCAGCCGATCTCGATGCTCATCCCGAAAGTGCTCGGCGTGCGCCTCACGGGCATGCTGCCGCAGGGAGCGACCGCCACCGACCTCGTGCTGACGATCACCGAGATGCTGCGCAAGCATGGCGTGGTGGGCAAGTTCGTCGAGTTCTTCGGCGAAGGTCTCCGACATCTCACCATTGCCGATCGAGCGACGCTCGGCAACATGTGCCCCGAGTACGGGGCGACCGTCGCGATCTTCCCGATCGACGAGATGACGCTGGACTATCTGAGGCTCACCGGCCGTGATGAGTCGCGCGTGCGGCTCGTCGAAGAGTACGCGCGGGCGCAGGGTCTGTTCCGCACCGGGAGCAGTCCAGATGCGGAGTACTCCGAGACGCTCGAGCTCGACCTCGCCTCGATTGAACCGAGTCTGGCGGGACCGAAGCGGCCGCAGGATCGCGTGTCGCTGAAGAAAGCGAAGAACGCATTCCAAGTAGCGCTGCCGTCGATGCAGGTGCCGCTGAAACCTGGAAAGGGCGCGAGCGATGGTGGCGGCGCGAGACAGGGCGTTGCGGCGTTGACGAGCACCGAGGCGCAGACGGGCGTTGCCGTGCTGGATGCGACGCTCCATGAGCTCGACCACGGCGCCGTGGTCATTGCCGCCATCACGAGCTGCACGAACACGTCGAACCCGAGCGTGATGGTCGGCGCCGGAATCCTCGCGCGGAAGGCCGTGGAGAAGGGCCTCCACAGCAAGCCGTGGGTGAAGACGAGCCTGGCCCCCGGATCGAAGGTGGTGACCGAGTACCTGGAGGCGGCCGGCCTCACACGGTATCTGGATCAGCTCGGGTTCCACCTTGTCGGCTACGGCTGCACGACCTGTATCGGCAACAGCGGTCCGCTGCCCGACGAGATCGCCGCGACCATTCGCGAAAAGTCGCTCGTTGTCTGCTCGGTCTTGAGCGGCAACCGGAACTTCGAGGGTCGCATTCAGCAGGATGTGCGCGCCAACTACCTGGCGTCGCCGCCGCTCGTCGTGGCGTATGCGTTGGCGGGCTGGATCACGAAGGATCTCACGACCGAACCGCTCGGCGAGGATCAGGCCGGCGCACCCGTGTACCTGAAGGACATCTGGCCGACCGAGCAGGAGATTCAGGACACGTTGCTGCGCACGGTCACGGCCGACATGTTCCGCCGCTGGTACGCCAGCGTGTTCGAAGGCGACGAACGGTGGCGCAGCCTGAAAGTGCCCGAGGGAAGCCGCTTCGGGTGGGACGCCGACTCTACCTATATCCGCCGGCCGACGTTCCTCGAGGGTATGACGATGGCGGCCGAGCCGCTGGCGGATATTGCGGGTGCGCGCATCCTCGCGTTGCTCGGCGACAGCGTGACGACCGATCACATCTCGCCCGCCGGCTCGATCAAGCCGGACAGCCCGGCGGGGCGATATCTGATCGAGAAAGGCGTCAAGCCGTCCGACTTCAACTCGTACGGCGCGCGCCGGGGCAATCATGAGGTGATGGTGCGCGGGACCTTCGCGAACGTCCGCCTGCGCAACCAGCTGGCGCCCGGAACGGAAGGTGGGTGGACGCTCTATCAGCCGGGCGGCGAGCTGATGACGATCTACGACGCGTCGGTTCGATACTGTCAGGCGGGCGTGCCGCTGCTCGTGATCGCGGGCAAGGAATACGGCTCCGGGTCGTCGAGGGACTGGGCCGCCAAGGGGACGCTGCTGCTCGGCGTGAAGGCGGTCATTGCGGAGTCCTTCGAGCGGATCCACCGCAGCAATCTCGTCAACATGGGCGTGCTGCCGCTCAGTTCAACGCCGGCGAGAACGCCGCGTCGCACAAGCTCACGGGCACGGAGGAATTCACCGTGCTCGGCGTCCCCGGCATCAAACCGCGCGGCGAGCTTCGCGTGCGGGCCGCCGCCGGCGGCGCCGTGAACGAATTCACCGTCACCGTACGCATCGACACGCCCGAGGAGCTCGTCGCATTCAGGCATGGCGGCATCCTGCCCTACGTGGTTCGTCAGCTTGTATCGCGTTCGTAGGTCGACCACGAAAGCACGAAACACACGAATGGTGATTTCGTGATTTTCGTGGGTTTCGTGGTTAGAGCGTGCTCGTCGCAGAATCGATAAAGGCAAAGGCCCTCGAGCTCGGGTTCGATCTGTGCGGGATTGCGTCTCCCGGATCGTTCGCCGAGCTGTCGTGTTTTGAAGACTGGTTGCGGAAGGGGTACGCCGGCGAGATGGCGTATCTCGCCCGCTCGGCGGACAAGCGCGCCGACGTGCGCCGCGTCGTGCCGGACGCGCGCAGCATCATCGTCACGGGAACGATCTACAACACGGGCCGGCCGTATTCCACCGAATGCGCCGACCGCGAGGCCGCGCTGATTGCGCGCTACGCCTGGGGCGATGACTATCATGATGTCCTGAAGGCGCGGCTCGACGCGCTCGTCGAGTGGATGCGCGAGGCGTCGCCCGAGCCGTTCGACGCCCGGGCGTACGTCGACACCGGACCGGTGCAGGAGCGCGTCTACGCGCAGTACGCGGGGCTGGGCTGGATCGGCAAGAACACGTGCCTCATCAACGCCGAGCTCGGCTCGTGGCTGTTTCTGTCGGAGGTGATCTGCACGCTGCCGCTCGAGGCGGATCAGCCGGTCCTCGACCAGTGCGGCAGCTGCACGCTGTGCCTCGAGGCGTGCCCGACAGGAGCGATCGTCGAGCCGCACGTCCTCGATGCCACGCGATGCCTCTCGTACCTCACGATCGAGCTGCGCGGGTCGATCCCGGACGAGCATCGCGCTGCTCTCGGCAATCGCATTTACGGATGCGATGTGTGCCAGGACGTGTGTCCGTACAACCAGACGGCGCCGCGATCATCGGATCCCGCGTGGCAGCCTCGACCCGCGCTCGATCTGCCGAAGCTCGTGGAGCTCTGGCAGACGCCTGACGCGCAGCTCCGTCAGACGATCAAGGGCAGCGCGATGACCCGCGCGAAGCTCACGGGCTTGCGCCGCAACCTCGCGGTGGCCATCCGGAACTCGGGCGATCCAGCCGCCATCGCCGTACTCGACGTATGATCGTCACATGAACGATTCGGCGCCGATCCTCCTCATCTCGATGCCACAGATGGCCGACCCCAACTTCGCCAAGGCGGTCGTGCTCCTCTGCGACTACACCGAGGAAGGCGCATTCGGCCTCGTCGTGAATCGCCCGATGACCGAGCCGGCGTGGCAGTTGATCAAGACGAAGCCCGCCGTGCGCGTCGATCCCGATCTTCGCCTCTGGATTGGCGGTCCCGTCGATCCTCAGCGGACCTGGGTGCTCATGACCGAGCCACAGGGACCGGACGACGAACAGCGCGAGATCTGTCCCGGCGTGGTGCTGTCGGTGTCGCACGACCTCACGCTGCAGCTGCTGCAGTCGCCGCCGTCGAGCAAGTCGCGGGTGATGGTGGGCTATTCCGGATGGGGCCGCGGGCAGCTCGATCAGGAGATCGCCGCGTCCGCATGGCTCACGCTCGAGGTCGACCCCCATCTCATCTTCAGTGTGCCGGCCGACCAGATGTGGGAGACGGCGCTGCGCCGCCTCGGCGCGGATCCGTCGGCGCTCCAGGCCAGCTCCGGCGCGTCGGGCGTTCACTGATTCTCGAATCCAACATGACGAGAGCTCTTATGTCGTCGATCGCCGCCGCTTCGATCCTTGCCGCCACCGTGCCCGATGCGCAGCAGCTCGAGACGATGGCCGCCCGCTTTGCGCCGGTCGATCTCGTGGCCGACATCAGCGCGCTGCCCGCGAACGAACGCCGGGCGCTGGCGCGCATGGTGGACGCGGCCAGAGTCTTCGACGCCTTGTTCCTGCGGCAGGTATGGGCCGGCAACGAGCCGATGCTGATGGATCTCGTGCGGGATCGCTCCGACCTCGGCCGGGCACGGCTGCATTACTTCCTGATCAACAAGGGGCCCTGGTCGCGGCTCGATCACAACGAAGCGTTCATTCCAGGCGCGCCGAAGAAACCGGAGCAGGCCAACTTCTATCCGGCCGGGGCCACGAAGGCCGAGGTGGAAGCATGGATCAAGACGCTTCCCGAGGCGGAGCGCGAGAAGGCGATTGGCTTCTTCACCACAATCCGCCGCGACACTGCCGGCAAGCTTGTCGCAGTGCCGTACAGCCTCGAGTATCAGGGCGAGCTCGCGCTCGCCGCGGCGCTGCTGCGCGAAGCCGCATCGCTCACGAAGCAGCCCACGCTGCAGGCATTCCTGGAGAAGCGGGCGCAGGCGTTCGTGACCAACGACTACTACGCCAGCGACGTGGCGTGGATGGAGCTCGACGCCAGCATCGAGCCGACGATCGGCCCGTACGAGACCTACGAAGACGAATGGTTCGGGTACAAGGCGGCCTTCGAGGCTTTCATCACGCTGCGAGACGACGTCGAAACGAAGAAGCTGACGCGGTTTGCCGGCGAGCTGCAGGACATCGAGAACAACCTCCCGATTGACGCGAAGTTCCGCAATCCGAAGCTCGGGTCGCTCGCGCCCATCCGCGTGGTCAACACGATTTTCTCTTCCGGCGACGGCAATCGCGGCGTGCAGACCGCGGCCTTCAACCTGCCGAACGACGAGCGCGTGATCAAGGAGAAGGGCTCCAAGCGGGTGATGCTGAAGAACAACCAGGAAGCCAAGTTCAAGACGGTCCTGGTGCCGATCTCGAAGGTCGCTCTTGCCCCCGCCGACCAGGGCCGGGTCGCGTTCGACGCGTTCTTCACGCACATCCTGATGCACGAGCTGATGCATGGCCTCGGACCGCACAACATTTCGGTCGGCGGGCGGGCCACCACCGTGCGGCAGGAGCTCAAAGACACCTACAGCGCGATCGAAGAAGCCAAAGCCGACATCTCGGGTCTCTTCGCGCTGCAGTTCCTCGTCGATCGGGGAAAGCTCGAGAAGCAGTACCGAGCAGACGATGTACACGACGTTTCTGGCATCGTGCTTCCGCTCGATCCGGTTCGGCCTGAACGAAGCGCACGGTCGCGGCGTCGCGATTCAGCTCAACTACTTCCTCGACAAGGGAGGCGTGACGGTCGCCGCCGACGGAACGTTCGCCGTGAATGCGGCGAAGATCCGTCAGGCGGTGAGCGATCTTACGCGCGACATCATGACGCTCCAGGCGATTGGGGACTATGCGGCTGTACAGGAGCTGATCAAGACGCTCGGTGTCGTCCGGCCGGAAGTCCAGAAGCGTGCTTGACCGGCTGAAGAACGTTCCGGTCGACATCGAGCCGCGGTTCGTGACGGCCGAGACGCTGAGAGCCGACCGATGACCAGACCGAGGAACGTCCTCACGATCGCATTGCTCATCGCGACACCTGCCTGGGCCCAGGACATTCCTCCGGACTACAAAGCCGTCCTCGACACACTCGGTCGGCCAGGGGACTTCAAGGACGGCGTGTTGAAGGTCAACGTGCCCCGGAGCGACATCAAGGTATCCGTGGCCGGCGTGACGACGCCGACGCCATTCGGTTTTGGGGGCTGGATCGCCTTCACTCGCGGCGACCAGATGGACGTCGTGATGGGCGATCTGGTGCTGACAGAGGACGAAGTGAATCCTGTGATGTCGTCGCTGCTGGACAACGGCATCGAGGTGACGGCGCTGCACAATCACTTCTTCTGGGACTCGCCGCGAATGTTCTACATGCACGTCCACGCACACGGAAAGACGCAGGACGTTGCGGCCCGGCTGAAGCCGGCCCTGGCGATGATAGGAAAGGGTGCCGCACCGCCCGGCGTGCAGGCGGCCAAGCCGCTCGATGGTTCAATCGATACCGCGGCGCTGGTGAAGACGATCGGTCATCCCGGCGAACAGACAGGAGCCGTGTACAAGATCACCATCGGCCGGCCCGACATGAAGATCCGCGAGATGGGCGCGGCCATCAACGCGCGCATGGGCCTCAACACGTGGGCGGCCTTCTACGGCAGCGATGCGGACGCGGTGGTAGCTGGAGACGTGGCGATGCTCGAGTCGGAGGTCCAGCCGGTGCTGCAGGCGCTGCGCGCCAACGGCCTCGACGTTGTCGCGATCCATCACCACATGATCGGGTCGCAGCCGGTGGTGATCTTCCTCCACTACTGGGGACGCGGTCCCGCGCCAAAGCTCGCGGCCGGCGTCAGGGCCGCCGTCGATCAGACCGCCCGCCGCTGATCCTCACCGGTCGGGAAGGCGGAGGTCCGCCGTGTCGAACACCACGTTCAGATGCGCCCCGAGGCCCGCGGATACATCCACCTCGATGTCCCGCGACAGGCCCGACGGCCCATGCCTCACTGAGAGCCGATAGCGTCCCGCCGGGACCTCCGGCAACTGAAATTCACCGGTCGGCGCGGTTGTCGTGAAGTACGGGTGCTCGAACACGTACACCCACGCCATCATCCAGGCGTGAATGTCGCACGTGACCACCGTCGGCGCCAGATCCGGGTTCGTGCGGAAACGATGGACGTAGGGCTGCCCGGTGCCGGTGTACGCGCTGAAGCGATTCGCTGGCGAGCCATGGGTGGCGCGAACGTTGTGGTTCGAGGAATCCTCGTTCGTGAATCGAACCGGCCGCCCCGCGCGCACCGCGACGACTCCGGGCGTGAACCACCAGTTGCGCTGATTGACAATGACCTCGTTCGAGTCGGCGGCGGCGGTCGCGGCCGGCGCGTGCAGGTAGATCACGGCGGACGCGACGCCCTTCCGGGCATCGAGAGAAATGATCGATTGAGTCGAGCCGCTCTCGAAGACGTAAATCGGCTCGGGGAGCTTGCCGATGTAGGTGACGCGACCCGACACAGAACCCGACACAGAGCCCGGCACAGACCCTGTGAACGGCTGCGCGCCGCCGGCGTGCCACAGGCCGGCGGCCACTGCCATCACGATCGCGCTCGAGAGCCGCACGCTTACGGCCGTACCTCGGTCGAACCGGGGGAACGCGTGGACGCGGTCCGTACGTGCAGGCGTCCGCCCGCGCTCTCCGTCCACGCGAACACGAGCTCATCGCCGTGTCGAGCGACGCGCGGATATCCGCTCGCGCGGCTGCCTTCGATGCCCGCGATTGTCACCGCCGGCAATGTCGTGCCAGACGCCTGGATCACGCGCGCTCGAAATTGCGCCCGCTGATTATCGAATTCGATCCAGGTTGCCAGCGCCGAGCCGTCGGCCAGCAATTCGACGTCCACGCGTCCAAGCGAGCCGGCCTCGTCCAAGCGTATCGGGGATCCAAACGTCCGGCCGGCGTCCTGCGAGAAGGCGGCAAAGGCGCGGCCCTGCTCGTCCTTCACCGTGAACCAGGCGATGGCCACGTTGCGTCCGCTCGCGCTCAGCGCCGGTCCGTTCACCGGGCATCCGGGAATCTTCCATCCGTCCGCATGGACCGGTTTGGGCTCGCTCCAGCTGCCGCGCTCGAACCTCGCAACGTGGATGTCGCGCGTCTCATCGTCGCTTCGGTTGCGGAACGCGGCGATCGGACCGTCAGCGGTGACGACTGCCGTCGTGGGGCAGCATTCGCACACACGCGGGTCGACGAGCGTTTCCGAGGTCTGTTTCCAGGCGCGGTCGAACGTGGCGAACCGCACGCCCATCGCGCCGCTGCCGTGATCGTCATGTGACGCGGGCTTCATCGCGCGGCCGTCGAGCCATACGAGGCCGAGACCGGCCCCCGGCATTTGGAAGAGCGACGCGAACCCATGCTCGGTCGGAGTACCGTCGTGGTGCGGCGTGAACGAGGGCGACCACGTCTTCCCCTCGTCATTCGAGTGCGAGAGCCGCACGTCGTAGGCGTAGGTATCGGAACCGCTCTTCTGCAGCCAGTGCGCAACCAGAGAGCCATTCTCGAGGCGCACGACGGACGGCACGTCGGCCCAGTTCACGAACCAGTCGTCGCCGGATGCCGCCGACCTCGGCTCCGTCCATCCTGACGTGGTGCGCTCGGCAAATTTCAACGTTGCGCGCGTGCCGGTCCTCTCAATCCAGCTGAGAAGCACGCCGCGGTGGGAGGCGGACAGTTGTGGCTGCGCGCTGTCGGCGCCTGCAGGCGACGGTAGAGGAGTGACGACGAGCGGGGCCGACGCGAACGGAGCGCCGGCCCCTACGAGAAAAGCGGAAAGCCCAACCATGATCGACCGCATGACCATGGGACGATCATAAACAAATCGCAGGAGGTCAGGGAGATCAGGGGAGGAGCCGGTCGCGGACACTCGTCCGCATCGACAGCAGCCTGGGAAGCGATCGGATTGAACCCGGATCTGTGTCGTCGAGCCCGTATACGACGGACGGCGCCCGGTCGGTTGGTATGAACGTGCGGAAGATCCGGTCATGCAGTGACAGCAGGTTCCCGTAGTTCGAGTTCGTCTCCATGCGGTCGCGCGAATGATGGATCTTGTGCATATTCGGCGTGACCCATACACACGACAGCGCCGTGTCGAACGACGAGCGGATTCGGATGTTCGCGTGCTCCAGCAGCCCGTTGAGCGCGGACAGCAACCGATACACGACGAGCGCTTCGGCCGGCAGGCTCAGGAGCCACACCGGCACCATCATGAACAGAAACCGCCACACGCTTTCGAGAGGATGGGTGCGATACGTCGTGGTGACGTCCACGAACGGATCGCTGTGATGAACGCGATGCACTCTCCAGAGCCACGGGATCGCATGCAGCGCGACGTGTGCAAGATAGCCGAAAAATAAGTCCAGCGCGACGACGCCGAGGACGATTCGCGCGGCCAGGGGCACATCAAACGTGGCCATGATGCCGGGGCTCCGAGTGATGGCGAGGAGAGCCGCCGCCGACATGAGACCCCAGTTCACGGCAAACGTGATCGCCATCAATCCGACGTTTGCCGCGCTCCGTCCCCTGTGCGCCGCCGTTCGTGGAAACAACGGAACCGCCACTTCGATCGCGGCAAGGACCGCCATGATCGCGACGACGACCGTCGCACTCGTCAGGAATTCACGCGAGCTCACCGGCGGCTACTTCACGGAGTCGATATAGATCATCTGCACTCCGCCCTTCTTCACAAGCGTGCCTATTACCGTCACTTCATCGCTCATGCGATCCGCCAGGAGGTCACGGGCCGGTTGGTGCGACTTCAAGCCGGCAGCGACGTACAGGTTCCCGGTGCCGTCGAGTATCGCGATCGGATTGCCTGCCTTCGCGCACGCGGTGGCGCACGCCTTCTTTGCCGCGCCCCGGTCGCCGGCTTCCAGATAACACCACAACTCGACGACCTCGCCCGTGACCGTGACGTGTTCGCCCTTCGGTTGCGCGTTCGTTGGCGAGATCGTGGCGAGCAACAACGCGACGCCGCACAACGGGACCAGTAGACCGTGTTTCATGAGAACCTCCTCGAGACTTCCGGTGTTGTATGCGCCCGGACCCAGCGACGCGGACTACGATAGCCCCCGGCGTCGCAGCCGATCCTGAAGACTTTCTGAACTCTCTTTCAGGGTGTGCGCGGCGCTGACCCTGACGCGGAATTCAGAAAGACTTCAGGGAGGGGTCGACCCTCGGCGGCTAGGATGCACGGAGGAGTACCGGGTGCGGATTCTCGTGGTCGAAGACGAGACCAAGGTTGCGCAGGCGCTGAAGGAGGGTCTCGAGGGCGAGCACTACGACGTTGCGGTGGCCGGCACGGGAGAAGAAGGGTTCTTTCTCGTCAACAGCGAACGTTTCGATGCGGTCGTCCTGGACCTGCAGCTGCCTGGCCGAGATGGCATCGAGATTCTCAGCACGTTGCGGCAACGCGGCGTGGACACACCGGTGCTGATTCTGACCGCGCGTGATGCCGTCGACGATCGGGTCCTCGGCCTCGACAGCGGAGCGGACGACTACCTCGTGAAGCCGTTTGCGTTCGCCGAGCTGCTCGCGCGCCTCCGCGCGCTGATGCGGCGGGGGCGCGGAGAAACACTGCGGCTGAAGGTTGCCGATCTCGACATCGATCTCGTCACACGCAAAGTCACTCGCGCCGATCGCGCCGTCGATCTCACCGGGCGTGAATTCGAGCTGCTGGAGTACCTGGTGCGCCACCAGGGTCAACTCGTGTCGCGGGAGATGCTGGCGCGAGATGTCTGGCACGAGACCGCACGCGCCACACCACTGGACAACGTGATCGACGTGCACATCGCGCGGCTGCGGAAAAAGGTCGACGCCGAGTTCCCGACGCGGCTGATTCATACGATCCGAGGCGTCGGGTTTGCGGTGCGTGAAGGAGAGCCCTGACGTGCGGCTCTCCCGTCAGAGCGTGCGCGTGAGGCTCACCCTCTGGTACGCCATCACGCTGGCGATGGTGCTGGTGCGTGTACGCGGTCGGGGTCTTCGCATTCCTGCGCCATACGCTCGTGTCGTCGCTCGACCAGCAGCTCGATGATGACGTCGAGGCTGCCGAGGAACTGCTCGAGCGCACGGGCGACCAGGTCACGTGGCGCGCGAACGCGCATGCGGACAGCGACGAGCATGCAGACCGGTGGATCGAGGCCTGGAGTGAGTCGGGGGCGCTGCTCTTACCGCTCCAGCCGCGCCGGCTCGCTTGCGATTGAACGCCCGTCCGCCGGAATGAACGATCAGCCGGAAACCGTCGTCGCCGGCGCCAGCGATCACCTGCGGGTCCTGGCGCGCGCGATATCGGTGGAGGGTCTTCCCGTTGTTCTGCGGGTGGCGCGATCTGAAGAGTGGACGATCCGCCACGAGCTCCGAGAGCTCGTGATGGTGCTCGCACTCGCGCTCCCCTTTGCGGTTGGATTGGCGGCAGTCGGCGGGTATGGGCTCGCGCGCCGCGCCCTCGCACCGGTGGATCGCATGCGCGAGCGGGCGAGCCTCATCACGGCTGAGCGGCTGAAAGAGCGGCTGCCGGTCGACGGCGACGACGAGCTCGGACGACTCGCCACGACGTTCAACGAGCTGCTGGCCAGGCTCGAAGGCGTCCTTCGAGCAGATGCGGCGGTTCACGGCCGACGCCGTCGCACGAGCTGCGAACACCGCTGACGGCGATTCGCAGCGTCGGCGAAGTCGGGTTGCGTGAACGGCGCGACGCGCACGCGTACCGGGAAGTCATCGGCAGCATGCTCGAGGAGGTGGACCGTCTGACTCGCCTCGTCGACGGTCTGCTCACGCTGTCTCGCGCGGACGCTGGACAGACGCGCATATCCGTCGAGCCGCTCGATCTGACGGCGTTGGCTGCGGACGTGCGCGCTCATCTCGAGCGTACTCGCAGAAGAGAAGCGTCAATCAATCGAGATCGACGCGCCACGCGACGTGGTCGTCGGGCGGATCGCGTCCTCCTTCGGCAGGCGCTCATCAACCTGCTCGACAACGCGATCAAATACGGCCCCGCCGGCGGCGCAATCGAGATTCGCGTCGGGGGCAAGGACCAGACCGCTTCGGTGGAGGTCAGGGACACCGGTCCTGGCATCCCGCCAGCGCACAGAGAGCGGATTTTCGACAGGTTTTATCGCGTCGATCAGGCACGTTCGCGCGACCTCGGCGGCGTAGGTCTCGGGCTTTCCATTGCCCGATGGGCGGCGGAGATCAATGGTGGCCGGCTCGAATACGAGGCGGGCCACCCCTCGGGCAGCACGTTCCGCATCACGCTGCCGCGCGATGTTTCAGCGTGACGGCCCGGAGCGACATGACAAGGTCAGAAGGGAGCTTCTTGTGCGGACAGCCATCTTCGTCATAGCGTGTTTTGTTCTTGGCGCGACCATCATGGTTCGTGGCGCGACGCGGAAAGTTGACTTCTCGGACGACTGCCGTCGGACAGCCGCCGAAAGGCTTCGACTTCGGTCACACCGCCAAGGTCGGCGCGCCGGGCAAATGGATCGTCCAGGCGGAAGGCGCAAATAAATACCTGGCGCAGGTCGATGCCGACGGCACGCGCGCTCGGTTTCCGTTGGCGGTGGTGAAGGATGTCAGCACCGCCGATGTTGATCTCTCGGTCCGGTTCAAACCGGTGTCGGGCCGCGTCGATCAGGCCGCCGGCTCGTGTGGCGCTTCCAGAACGAGGACAACTACTACATCGTCCGGGCGAACGCGCTCGAGAACAACGTCGTGTTGTACAAGGTGCGAGAACGGCAAGCGCACCGATCTCCCGGTAAAGGGAGAAGGCCGCACGTACGGGAAGAAAGCGCAGGTGCCGTCCGGCCAGTGGAGCACATTGAGAGTCGTCGCCGCGGGTCCGCGCTTCGAGGTGTATTTCAACGGCACGAAGCTGTACGAGGTCGAAGACATGACGTTCAGCCAGGCGGGCAGAGTTGGGCGTGTGGACGAAAGCCGACTCGGTCACCCAGTTCGACGATCTGACGGTCATCACCCAATAGCGCTATGGCACCGTTCAATCGAGTCGACGCAGATTTACGCCCTCACCGCGCTCACGCTCCTTGTCTGGCGGCGTGCGGATCACCGCGAGCCCGCGCAGGATGCCGCCCGAACGGTGACCGTTTATGTCTCGACCGATCGGGTCTTCTCTGAACCGGTTCTCCGCGAGTACCGAGCGACAATCGGCCGTGAAGGTCAACGTCGTGTACGACACGGAAGAAACCAAGTCGACGGGTCTCGCCAATCGGCTGCTCGCCGAGAAAACGCGGCCACAAGCGGACGTGTTCTGGTCGAATGAGCCGGTCCGAACGCTCGTGCTGAAGTCACGCGGCGTGCTGGCGGCGTATCGATCGCCGAGCGCTGAAGGCATTCCGGTGGCGCTCATCGACCCTGAGGGGTACTGGACGGGCTTCTCGGCGCGGATGCGGGTCATCGCTTACAACACCAAGACCGTCGCACCCAAAGATGCGCCACAATCGATCTTCGACCTGAGCCGATCCGAAATGGAAGGGCCAGGTGGCGATGGCCGATCCACGGTTTGGATCGACGTCGTTTCACGTCGCGGCGCTGTACGCGCTCGCGGGTGACGAGAAGATGGATGATTTCTTCCGGCGTTTGAAGGCGAACGACGTGCGCATCGTGGGCGGCAACTCCGTCGTTTGCGATCTGGTCGCTCGTGGTGAAGTCAAGGCCGGCCTGACCGACACGGATGATGTCAACGTCGCCATCGAAGATGGTCAACCCGTGGGAATGGTCCTGCCCGACAAAGACGGACTGGGCGTGCCCGTCATGCCGAATATGGTGTCGCTGATTGCCAATGCTCCGCACCCGGAGGAAGGCGCGCAAGATGATCGATTACCTGCTGTCTCCCGGATGTCGAACGTCAGCTCGCACAATCGGAGGCGGTCCAGATTCCACTGCATGCCGGCGTGCCCGGTCCGAAGAACATACCAGCGATCGAGACGTTCAAACCGATGACACTTGACTACGCGAAAGCCGCAAGCCGAGTCGAGGATGTCACGCACCGGCTCGCGACGATTCTCGGTCTCTGAGCTCGACAGGCCATCCCGAAGCGATGCCGCGAGTGGCATGCTCCAGTCGAACTCGCCGTAGTCGGCATCGCCACGGCGGTGGTCCTCGTGTCTGCTGCATTCTGCCGATTGGCTATCTGTTGGCCGTGTCGCTCGGCGATGTGAGCCGCGTACGCGCGCGCTGGTGCTCGACGCGCGACAGCGTGGACTTCTCTCCAATACGGCGCTTCTCGGGATCGGCACCGCGTTCCTGGCCACGGCGCTCGGTGCTCCGTTGGGTGTTGCCCTGGCTCGTATCCCCCTGCCTCGGAAGGCATTCTTCGGCTGGCGCTCGCCGCGCCGGTCCTGCTTCCGCCGTACATCGTCGGACTGGCGTGGACGTACCTCGGCGCGGATGGACCGGCTCGCGACGTCGTCGGCGCCGAGCAGCTTCCATTGGACCTACAGTCTGCCCGCAGCCATTCTCGTGTTGAGCCTCGTCTTCTATCCGGTCGTCGATGCTTGCGACGGAAGTGGCGATGCGCGCGGATTGACGGTCGGCTCGAAGAAGCTGCGCTGGTCGTGGCGCCGCCACGCCGTGTGCTCTGGCGCATAACGCTGCCGCTCGCCGCACCGGGCGTGCTCGCGGCGGCGCTGATGATTTTCGTGCTTGCCGTGTCCGAGTTCGGGGTGCCGGGACTGCTGCGTGTGCGCGTGTACACGACCGAGGTCTTTACGGCCTTCGCGGCCCTCTACGACTTCACCGCGTGCGATTCTCCTGGCTGTACCGCTTCTGCTGGTCTGCCTCGTCGTGGCGGCCGCGGCCGCTGCGCTGCTCGGAGACCGACTCGTGGTCACGAGCCGCAGCTGCAGGACCGCTCCGGCCCTGTTCGATTCATGGCGACGACAGGCCGCAGCCGGCGTATTGGCGGTGCTCATCGTAGCTCTCGTACTCCCGATCGTCGTCCTCATGCGCGAAGCGCTCGGCGCTCGATCCTGATCAGCGCGCTGGTCGTGGATCCGGCGAGGCCATCGCGAACAGCCTTCTGCTGGCGGCGGCGGGTGCCACGGCCGTTGTGAGCGTGGCAGTCTGGATCGGCTACGCGCGGGCGAGGGCTGGCGGTCGGTCGGGCACGCCGCGGACATCTTCTTGATCGTCGTGTTCGCGGTGCCCAGCACTCTTGTCGGCGTCGGCCTGATCGGTCTGTGGAATCGAGAAGGCCCCCTTAGGACGTTCTACGGCACCGACGCCATGGTCCTCCTCGGATATCTGGCCCGATTCATTCCGGTTGCGGCGCTCGCCTAGCCGCTAGCATCCGATACGTGCCGGTGTCGCACGAGGAAGCCGCCGCCGTCAGCGGCGCGGGGTGGCTCCGCACCATGTGGCGCATCGTTCTGCCGCAGATCCGGCTCGGGCTTGCCGCCGCGTGGGTGATCGTATTCGTCCTCGTCATTCGGCGAGCTCGGCGTCACCATCCTCGTCGTGCGGCTGGGCGCAGCGACACTGCCAATCCGCGTGTACACACTCATCGCGAATACGCCCTCGTCGCAGTCGCCGCGCTGGCGCTGGTCCCAGACAGCCGTCATCCTTGTTCCTCTGGCGGCGCTCCGCAGCCGCCGTATCACTCGCGCGAGGGCGATGAACGGTCGCTTCTCACGTTCGAGAACGTCACAAATCGTTTCGGCTCGTATCAGGCCGTTGCCGTGTGTCTGTCGAGGTCGCAGCCGGCGATGCTCTCGTAATCCTTGGACCGAGCGGTTGCGGCAAGACAACGCTGTTGCGCCTGATCGCTGGTCTCGACACCCCGGACAGCTGGCGACATCCGGCTGGCGGCAGAGCAGGTTTCCGGTCGCACGTCGCACTCTCCTGCCGCCGTACATCGCGTGATCGGCTTCGTCTTTCAGGATCTGGCGCTATGGCCTCACCTCACCGTTCAGAAGAACCTCGATTTCGTCCTCGAGTCTGTGAAGACGGCTTCCACCGAGTCGAGCGGACACGAGCTCGCGCAGGTCTTGCGGGTCGTTCGCATTGAACACGTGTCGAGCCGATACCCTCACGAACTCTCCGGTGGTGAGCAGCAACGCGTTGCGCTTGCGCGCGCCCTTGTCGGGCAGCCACGCGTGCTCCTGCTCGACGAGCCGTTCTCGAGCCTCGACCCGGAATTACGGGCGACCCTTCCAGCCAGCTTCTCCACCTTCATCGCACACTCCACGTGACCACCGTGTACGTCACCCACTACCAGGAAGATGCCACCGTCTCTTGCGAACTGTGTGATCGAGATGCGTGCCTGTCGTATCGCCTCGATTGTGGCAAATAAGGAGTGACGTGCGTGAGAGCGGCCTTGCTCGTGTTGAGTATCGGTCCGCTCGGTGTACCTCAGGTGGCCGCGCAGGTGCCGTCAGCCTGCCACGTTCCTGCACGCCAGAGTTCAAGGTGAGACCGACGGTGACCTTCACCAATCTGTTCGGGTCACCCAGACCGTTGGTCCGCAGGCACGACCACGCGCGAGCCGCGTGACACTGCTCCTCCAGGTCATCTTTCCGTTGGACTACCCACGCGGGTACGGTGCTCGAGTTCACCGTTCAGCGATCGTTCTGCCGTTCTAGCGGATAGACGGTCAGCTCCAGTTTCGAGGCCAAATTCATCTGGTTGCCAGGCAGTGCAACGCGGTCGGTCAGCTCGCACCTTGACGTCGTGGACAAACTCAGTGCCTCCAGCGTCCGACTCACGGGTGCGTGTATACACACAACCGTATTTCAGCTCAATACGAGCCTTGCTGTTTTCAGTTGCTCCGCAGGGACGCTGGCTGCAAAGGCGTTGAACTGGAAGGCTCGCTGGACTACGTCGCCACAGGATTGCCGAAGGTGGGTATCCATCGACGCAAATCTGCTTCGTGGACGACGCGAGCCCCTGGTCGTTCAAGCTGGTGTTCGTGCTCCCAGTCGCGCCTTTATGAGGCGCGTTGCACGACAGCGAAAGGCCGCCCGAAACGCTCGTACAGCACCGGCACCACGATCATGTTCAGCGCCGTCGAGCTCACGAGACCGCACAGAATCACCATCGCCATCGGCGCCTGGATCTCGCTGCCCGGCTCGCCTGTCGACATCGCAATCGGCACCAGCGCGAGGCCGGCCGCCAGCGCGGTCATCAGGATCGGCACGAGCCGCTCGGTCGCGCCGCGATGACGGCGTCGGAAGTCCGTCACGCCTTCGTGCTCCTGCAGATGCCGGATGTGCGACACGAGCATGATGCCGTTGCGCGTCGCGATGCCGAACAGCGTGATGAAGCCGACGATCGACGCGACCGACAGCATGCCGCCGGCCAGGTAGACGCCGACGACGCCGCCGATCAGCGCCAGCGGCAGGTTCAGCATGATCAGCAGCGCGTCGCGCGTCGAGCCGAACGCCGTCATCAGGACGAAGAAGATCGCGACGATGACGCCGAGCGACAGCCACAGCAGCTGCTGCGACGCGGGCGACTCGCTTTCGAACTGCCCGCCGTACTCGATGTGGTAGCCCGGCGGCAGTGTGACGGTCTGCGCCACCTGCTGCTGGATGTCGTTGACGACGCTGCGCAGGTCGCGGCCGGCGACGTTGCACTGCACGACGATGCGGCGCTGCACGTTCTCGCGCATCACGAAGTTCGGACCGCGGTCGTCGCTGAATCGTCGCGACGGCGCCAGTGGAATCTGCGCGCCGTCCGGTGTCTGGATCAGCGTCGTCGCCGATGGACATCGAGGTCGCCGACTCGTTCGGCGGCGTAGCGGACGACCAGCGGAAACGCGATCTGGCCTTCGAGACCTGGCCGACCGACGTGGCCGACGCGGGCCGTCTGCAGCGTCTCGGCGACCACGCCGGTCGGAGCCCATGACGGCGCGGCCGCCGGGTTCGACCTTCACCTTGCAGCGTCGGAATCTCGGTCTGCGTCTCGGTCGACAGGTCGACGACGCCCTCGACCTGCGCCATCGCGGCCTGTACCTGCGCGGCCGAGCTGCCGCAGCATCGGCAGATCGTCGCCGAAGATCTTCACCGCGACGTTGGCGCGCGTGCCGGACAGCATGTGGTCGATGCGGTGCGAGATCGGCTGACCGACCGTGACGTTCGTGCCCGGCAGCAGCGACACCTTCTCGCGAATCTCGTCGAGCACCTCTTCGCGCGGCCGATCCTTCATCGCGAGCCGGACGTCGATCTCCGCCGACTCGACGCCCTGCACGTGCTCGTCGAGCTCGGCGCGGCCGGTTCGCCGCGCCGTCGACGTCACTTCGGGCACGCTCAGCAGCAGCCGCTCGAGCGAATTGCCCAAGCGCATTGGAATCCGCGAGGCTCGTTCCCGGGATCGTGACCGCGCTGATCGTCAGCGCGCCTTCGTTGAACTCCGGCAGGAACGAGCGGCCGGCGGCGAGCGAGGCCGACCAGCGCCGGCGACCAGCAGCGCGGCAGCGCGCGCCAGCGACGATACGCCAGTAGCGGAACGCGTGCCCGAGCCAGCGCTCGTACGCGGCCTTGAGCCATCGGGTCAGCCGCGGCTCCGTCGCCCGACGCGATCATCTTGACTGTCGGCAGCAGCAACGAACACAGCACCGGCGTGACCGTGAGTGCGACGACCAGCGACGCGCGTCAGCGCGACGACGTAGCGCAAATCCGAGCGGGCGCAGCAGACGGCCTTCGACGCTGCCCAGCATGAACAGCGGCACGAACACCAGCGCGACGATGACCGTCGCGAACACGACCGAATGCCGAATCTCGGTGCTCGCGTGGTAGACGACGTCGAGCGACCGGCAGGCGCTCGGCCTCCGGGCAGCGCCGCGTTCTGCCGCAGCCGCCGCACGACGTTCTCGACGTCGATGATCGCGTCGTCCACGAGCTCGCCGATCGCAATCGCCAGACCGCCGAGGCTCATGGTGTTGAGCGTGAAGCCGAAACGGTCCATCGCGACGGCCGCGGCAATCAGCGAGAACGGCAACGCGACCAGCGTGATGGCGGCCGCCCGCACGTTCATCAGGAACAGGACGACGACCAGGATGACCAGCGCCGCGCCTTCGAGCAGCGCCGTGAACAGATTGTCGAGCGCCTGTTCGATGAAGTCGGCCTGCGAAACAGATCCGCTGGATCTGCATGCCCGGCGGCAGCGCCCGCTGAATCTCGGCGAGCGTGGCGTCGATGCGCTCGGTCAGTTCGAGCGTGTTGACGGCCGGCTGCTTCTGGATGCCGATGATCACGGCCGGCCGGGCGTTGTGCGATCCTTCGCCGCGCTTGATCGCCGCGCCTTCCTGCACGGTGCCGAGTCGCGGATCGAGCACCGGCAGCGCGTCGGTGGTCTTCACGGCCGACGGCGGCGATCGGCGTCCATGTCGGTGAATCGGCCGACGCCGCGCACCAGATATTCCTGGCCCTCGGCGACCTGGAAGCCGGCGGTCGCGTTCCGGTTGGCGGCGGTCAGCGCCTCTTCGACCTCGTCGAGCGTGACGCGTACGCCGCGAGTCGCGCCGGTCGACCACGACTTCGTACTGCTTCTGCTCGCCGCCGGTCGCGATCACCTGCGAGACGCCGGGAACCGCCAGCAGGCGGCGTCGGACCATGGTTTCGGCGGTGGTGCGCAGCTCGAGCGGCGAATGCCGGTCGGATTCGAGTCGACGAACAGCACCTCGCCCATGATCGACGACACCGGCGCGAGGAATGGCGGCTCGACGCCGGGCGGCAGCGAGCCCGAGACGAGGTCAGCTTCTCGGTGACCGTCTGGCGCGCGCGAGCGATGTCCTGGCCCCAGTCGAACTCGACCCACACGACCGCCACGCCGACGGCCGTCGCCGAACGCACGCGCCGCACGCCGGCGGCGCCGTTCAGCGCCGACTCGATCGGAAACGTCACCAGCGATTCGATCTCGAGCGGGTCCATGCCTGGCGCTTCGGTGAGGACCGTCACCGTCGGCGCCGTCAGATCCGGCAACACGTCGAGCGGCATGCGCGAGGCCGTCCAGCGCCCCACACGAGAAGGCCGCCGCGAGCGCGAGGACGAGGCGCGATGCGCGAGCGACCAGCGAATCAGTCCGTCAATCATGGTCGGCCTCGCTCAGTGCACGTGGCCGTGCGCGGGCACCGACGTCGACAGCGACGCGAGTCGCACCAGGTAGGCGCCCTTCGTCACGACGTGCTCGCCTGGCTTCACGCCCGGTGACCTGCACGAGTCGCCGTGCGCGGCGCCGAGTGTGACCGGCACGACGCTCGAACGTCTCGCCTTCGACCTGCACGAACACAATCGGCCGCCCGGCATCGTCCACGATTGCCGACGCGGGGACGACCGGGCGCGGCGCGTGTCGTCGTCCAGCAGCAGATGCAGGAACACCGACTGGCCGACGGGCAGACCGAGCACGCGATTGTCGAAGCGCGAACGTGATCGGCAGCGTCCGCGACTGCGGATCGAGCACCTTGCCGACGCTCACGCAGTCGGCCGGCCGGCAGCGATCCGGCTGCCCGGGATTTCGATCTCCGCCGCTCGACGCAAGCCGCGCGCGTGCCGCGTCCGCCTCCGGCACCTGGCCGACGACCTGGACCTGCGACGGATCGACGATATGGAACAGCACGGTGCCGGCGCGCGACGTTCGTGCCGGTGGCGGCATCGCGTTGAGCGATGACGCCGCTGACCGGCGCGCGGATCACGAACAGCCCGCGGCGTCCGTCGGCGCCGCCGGCGCGCGCGGCGTTGAACTGCGCGAGGCTGCGCCTCGGCGGCGGTGAGCCGCGCTCGTGCCTGCGCCTCGGCGGCGCGCGCTTCGTCGAGCCGCTTCTGCGGCGCGGCGCCGGCGCGTCAGCGCTCGGCGCGCTCGCGATCGCGCGTCGGCGAGTGCGAGCGCGGACTGCGCCTCCGCTCGGCCCGCTCCAACTGCGGCAAATCGCCGGGAACCGAGGCGGTGGCAGGATGCGCGCCAGTTCCTGTCCGCGCGTGACGCGCGCGCCCAGCGGCGAGTCGACGACGCGCGGCAGACGGCCATCGATCGGCGCGACCACATCGGCCTCGCCGCCGGGCCGGCCTCGATCTGCGCCGGCACGCGCATCGACGCGCGGAGCGCCTGCTCCTGCACGACGGCGGTGCCGAAATCGAGCGCTCCACTGCTGTTCCTTGAGAAAGCTGATGCCCGGCGCGTCCTCGTCGCCGGCTGGCCGCGGCGGCGCGCGGCCGCCGCGGCTTCGGCGTGCACATCGACGCCGCCGACGTGGTGCTCGTCGTGCACGTCCGGTCGCGCGCAGCGTGATGATCAGCTCGCGTTTGCCGGCGTGCGCCGGCTTGACGTCGACGCCGAAAATGCCGGGCGCGACGGCGCGTCGACACGGAACACTTCCGTCTGGCCGCCGCCGCCGCGCAGCTGCACTTCGACGTGCCCTTCGGTCACCGCCTTGAACGGTTCGAGCGGCGTCAGATGAATCGCAAAGCGCGACGTCTGCCCGACGACGAGCGGCGGGTACTCGGCGAACAGCTCCGTCTTCTCGGTCCATCGCGTGACGCTCAGCGGCTCCGGTTCTTCAGGCGCGGCCGCAGGCTGGGCGGTCGCGATTGCACGCGGAGCCGAGCACGGCCAGAGCGAGAACGACGCAGCAGATGCTTCATGGCCACAGGATGTCTCCCACTGCGCGTTCCAGCGCGATCTCCGCCAGGCGCGCCTCGAGGCGTATCTCGATGCTGCGCATCCGCGCGCGTGACGCACGTGCGGACCGCGTCGAGCAGTTCGAGGATGCCGACCTCGCCTTCGCGGTACGCGACTTCGGCGATCGCGCATCAGTTCGTCGCCGGCGCGCTTGCTGATCCTGAGCCACGGCCGCCTGGCCGCAGCGCCAGGGCTTCGGAGGCGCGGGTGATTTCCGCTCGGATCTGCTGCTCGATCGCGGCACGCTCGCCTCGATGCGCGCGCGTTCCGCCGTCCCATCGCGCGGCTTCGCGGCCTCCGGCGTCGAACAGCGGCATCGACACGTTCACGCCGAACACCCCACCGCGCTGTCACGTCCCGTCTCGATCGTCGGCCCGCTTCAGGCCACCGAAGACGGCCGGCGACGGCAGTCGCGCCCGCCGGGCCGCCTCGGCCTCGAGCGTCCGCTCGTTCGGCGGCATCGCTCCAGCGCGCGCAGTTCAGCGCGCGACGAGCGGCGCGTCGCGATCAGCAGCGTCTACGGGCTCGGCGGCGGACCGTTGCGTCGAGCGGGTCCGGCGATCGCGGCCGAACGGCGTGTCGCGCGGCAGCAGTGCCGGACAGCGTCGCCCTGGCCTCGGCAAGCGCGACGGCGCGCAGCGTGACGCGCCTGCCGGGCCTCTCGCAGCTCCTGTTCGGCGCGGAGCCGGTCGAAGCGCGAGCCCTCGCCCTCGCGCTCGCGCGTGCGCAGGATCTCGATCAGCCGCTCAACCTCGCGGACGTATGCGCTCGTGCCGCCTGCGAGCGCGTCCTTGCTCCGCGACGAGCCGTGCGACCGCCGTCGCCGCCTCCGCGCGCAGCGTCCAGAGGCGCGCATCCCGTCCGCCTCGGCGGCGGCGGTCGCCGCTACGCCAGCTCGAGACAGCGCCGCCCGATGCCGAACACCGGCAGCGACTGCTCGACCTGCAGGAACTCCGTGAAGCCGGCCCCTCCGCGGCTGTACATCACAGCCGGGTTCGGGATACGCCAGTCGCGCGAGCTGCTCTCGCCGCGTGACTTCAGTCTCCGCACGAATGGCTTGCGCCTTCGGGTCCATCGCGGACGATCAGATCCACGATTTCGCGCTCGGTTCGGTCCTGGGCGATGGCCAGCGATGGCACCACCAGGCCGAATCCAGCGATCCAGGCACACACCTGGGCTCGGGTCGGCATAAACGGTCCTCGATTGTTGCGAACTGACGGACGACCGGCGACGGCCGGTCAGGTGATCAGGCGGGGATGGTCAGAGGCGGGGCGCGTGATGGAGCGTGCGTCCGAGATGGCGGACCGTGGACCCGCACGTCCGTTACGTCGCGTATCGAACGGTGCGAAGCTGGTGGCTCACTGACGCGTGGACCGACGCTTTCCGCATCGTTCGCGTGGATCTCTGGCCCGGGAACGCAGCCGATTACGAACGATGCCGCGTGCTGGCCCGGATCGCACGACTCCAGGCGGAGCCGGTCATGATCCGCAAGTGGTGCTGGTCGATGGTGCTCGTGTGCGGCGGGCCCGTGATGGTGTTCTGGATGGTCGTGATCGATGTAGACGTGCGTATGCAGCGTCGGAACGAGCCCGGTCGTTAACACGAGGGCCGCTCCAGCCAGGATCGCTACGAGGCGACGCACGAGGCGAGTGTACGTGACGGGGAATGGACGGTTCAACAGAAGACTGTGAAGCCGCTCGAGATGCGCATTCAGGCGCAATCATATCGAACGTGCCGGATCGCCACGGTCGATGGCAAGTGACGCTGCAAGGCACCTCGCTTGCACCGGTGCACCGTTACCGAAGGACAATATGGCTCATCAACACTCAGACACCCGTTGAGGAGATGGACATGGAGAAGGACGTTGTTTGCGGAATGCAGGTCGATCCGGCGAAGGCCGCCGGGAACAGCGAATACAACGGGAAGACCTACTACTTCTGCGCGAAGAGCTGCAAGGCCAAGTTCGACGCGGACCCGAGCCGGTTCGTGAAGTGAAGTAATGTGGATGCCAGCCGTCTGTAACGCAGACCGGCCGACTGCGTCTTACAGGCTGGAGACCCGTGCATGTCAACCCACGCCCACGAACCCGCCGTCGCGCCGGCGGAAGTTGTCGATCCCGTCTGCGGTATGACCATTTCGCCGGACGAGTCGGTCGGGCACGTGGACCATAACGGGCACGACCTACTACTTCTGCACTGAAAGCTGTCTGGAAAGATTCAAGGAGAATCCGGATCGATTTCTGAATGCAAACCGCGAGCCGCGACTTCCGCACCGCCGGGAGCGGACTATACCTGCCCGATGCATCCGGAGATCGTCCGGGATCAACCAGGGTCATGTCCGATCTGCGGCATGGCGCTGGAACCGCGGACCGTCAGCCTCGAGGACACGCCGAATCCGGAGCTCGCCGACATGACGCGCCGGTTTCGCGTGTCGGCGATGCTCGGGTTCCCCGTCTTCGCCCTCGCGATGGCCGACATGGTGCTCGGCCCCGGAGTCGGTGGCCGCGTCGATCTGCGCGTGACGAACTGGGTGGGGCTCGTGCTCGCCACACCGGTCGTGCTCTGGGGCGGATGGCCGTTCTTCGTTCGCGCCTGGGCGTCAGTCGTCAACCGCAGCCCGAACATGTTCACGCTCATCGCGCTCGGCGTGGGCGCGGCGTACGTCTACAGCGTGGCCGCGACGGTCGTCCCTGGCTGGTTCCCCGCAGGCTTCCGGATGCACGGCGTCGTGGAGCCGTACTTCGATACCGCGGTCGTGATCACCGTGCTCGTGCTGCTCGGACAGGTGCTGGAGCTGCGCGCGCGCAGCCGCACGAGCTCCGCCATCAAGCAGTTGCTCGGGCTCGCGCCGCGCACCGCCCGCCGGGTCGTCGGCGATCGCGAGGAGGATGCCCCGATCGGCGCCGTGCAGGTGGGCGATGTGCTTCGCGTTCGGCCAGGCGAGAAGATCCCAGTCGATGGTGTCGTCACGGACGGACATAGCTTCGTCGACGAATCGATGGTCACGGGTGAGCCGCTGCCGGCCGAGAAAGCCGCAGGCGATCGATTGACCGGGGGCACGGTGAACGGCACGGGTACGCTCCTGATGCGCGCGGAACGCGTGGGTGCCGACACGCTCCTCGCGCAGATCGTTCGCATGGTGTCCGAGGCGCAGCGCAGCCGGGCGCCGATTCAGCGCCTGGCGGACCGCATCGCGGCCTGGTTTGTCCCCGCGGTCGTCCTCGTCGCGATGCTCGCATTCATCGGCTGGAGCATCTGGGGTCCGGAGCCGCGACTGGCTCTTGGCCTGGTGAGCGCCGTGGCCGTGCTGATCATCGCGTGCCCGTGCGCACTCGGCCTCGCCACGCCGATGTCGATCATGGTCGGGACCGGCCACGGCGCGACGATTGGCATCCTCATAAAAAATGCCGAAGCCCTCGAGCGGCTCGAGAAGGTCGACGTGCTCGTCGTCGACAAGACCGGAACGCTCACGGAGGGAAAGCCGAAGCTGGTGACCGTCGCGCCCGCCGCCGCTCGTGCGGGACGAACGCGAGCTCCTCGCGCTGGCAGCGGGTCTCGAACAGGCCAGCGAGCACCCGCTTGCCGCGGCGATTGTCGCGGGAGCGCGCGAGCGCGGGGTGTCGCTGCAAGGTGTCAGCGAGTTCCGTTCGGAGACCGGCAAGGGTGTGGTCGGCCGGGTCGACGGGCCGCGAAGTCGTGGTTGGTAACGCGACGCTCATGGCGACCTCGGGATCGATCCTGGGCGCCGCCAAGGAGGCAGACGCATGGCGAGCCGAAGGACAGACCGTCATGTTCGTAGCCGTCGATCGAACGTTTGCCGGCTTGCTGGGTGTGGCGGATCCCATCAAGGCTTCGACGCCGGAGGCCGTCGCGGCGCTGCATGCCGAGGGCCTTCGCATCATCATGCTGACCGGCGACAGCCGGGCGACGGCTGAAGCGGTCGCACGCAAGCTGGGCGTCGACGATGTGATCGCGGAGGTGCTCCCGGCTGACAAGCGCGCGGTGATTCAGCGGCTCGAAGGCGAGGGCCACTCCGTGGCGATGGCCGGCGATGGCATCAACGACGCGCCCGCACTCGCGGAGGCAAGCGTCGGTATCGCGATGGGTACCGGCACCGATGTGGCGATCGAAAGCGCCGGCATCACGCTCGTGAAGGGCGACCTGCGAGGAATCACGCGGGCTCGGCGCCTGAGCCGCGCAACGATGCGGAACATTCGTCAAAACCTGTTCCTGGCGTTCGTCTACAACGCGGTTGGCGTCCCGGTGGCGGCTGGCATCCTGTATCCGTTGACTGGGACTCTTATCAGCCCGATGTGGGCGAGCGCCGCGATGACGCTGAGCTCCGTATCTGTCATCTCGAACGCGTTGCGCCTCAGGCGCGTGTCACTCTGACCTGTAGGGTCGAGGAGCGAGGGGCGCGGGACGAGGGCTGTCTCAGGCCATGGACCGGAGCTCACAGGGCCCTTGGAACTCGCCGCTCCGCCCTCTTGCCTGAACCAGCCCTCGCCCCTCGCTCCTTCCCCCTCGCCCCTAACAAGTCGGCGCGCAAGCGCGGCGTATACTGGATCGAGACCATCGTGTACGGCTTCGTGATTCTCCCGCTCGTGTTCGTGCTCAGCGGCGTCCCTGCGGCGGCGGTGATCTGCGATCTGATGCTGTGCCCCGAGCCAGCGAAGCAGGCCGCCGCGACAGGGTGCCACGATCATTCGCTGCCCTCGTCTGGAAAGCGGATCACCGCGCGCGCGGACAACTGCGCGCATCTCTCGCCGGTGGATCCATACGTCACGCCCGGATCGGGCGTCGTGTCGCAGTCGGTTGCCACGGCTCCAGTCGCGTCGATATCTGATGCGCCAGTGGCGTTCCGATCTGTCGGGGACCCGGCAAGGGCGAACGGCCCCCCGAGTTGGTTACGAGCGGCCTCGGCCCTCCCCCTGCGAATCTAGCCGGCTCACTCCGTCCGTTCCCCAAAAACAGTTTCCGTTTCGGAGTGTGTCATGTCAGTTCGCGATGTGTTCGCGCGCGCCGTGCGTGCGCTTGTCGTTGGTTTTTTGGTGCAGGGCGCGACGCTGGGCGCGCAGACCACCGATCATGGTCAGCACCATCCCGTACCGGCGCCGGCTGCCATCATCGATGTGCCGCACGGCCGCGAAGGATCCGGTACTGCGTGGCTGCCGGATGCATCACCGATGTTTGCGGTTCACGGTCAACGCGGCGAGTGGCAGCTCATGGGCCACGGCAACGCCTTCCTGCAGTACTTGAACGACGGCGGGGACCGTGGGGCCGATCAGTTCGGCAGCATCAACTGGGTCATGGGGATGGCGAACCGGCCCCTTGGCAACGCACGGCTTGGGCTGCGGGGAATGCTGAGCGTCGAGCCGTTCACGGTCAACGGGTGCGGCTACCCGAACCTCCTAGCAAGCGGCGAAGTGTGCGATGGGCACGCGATCGTGGACAGGCAGCACCCGCACGATCTGTTCATGGAGATCGCCGCACAGTACGATCGGCCGCTGACCTCTACGCTGGCGCTCCAGCTGTACGGCGGCCTTGCTGGTGAACCCGCGCTTGGTCCCGTGGCGTTCCCTCACCGCATCTCGGCGATGCCAAATCCCGTTGCGCCGCTCTCGCATCATTGGCTGGACGCGTCGCACATCACGTTCGGCGTATTCACGGGTGGCGTCTACGGCCGGCAATGGAAGGCCGAAGCGTCGGTCTTCAACGGCCGCGAGCCGGACGACGAGCGGTATGACTTCGACTTCGCGGCGTTGGATTCCTTTTCCGGTCGGGTGTGGTACCTGCCGAGTGAGAATCTGGCGCTGCAGGTATCGGCGGGGCACCTCACCGAGGCGGAGCAGGACGCTGAAAGCGCCGCGCGCGTGGACGTCGATCGCCTGACCGCGTCGGCCACGTATCATCTCCCGTTTCGCGACGGATCGATGTGGGCGTCGACCGTGGCGTGGGGGCGGAACACCGAGCAGGGCGTCGCTACGAACTTTGTGCTCGCCGAGACCAACGTCACGTACGACGAACAGGATGCCTGGTACGGGCGGCTCGAGATCGGCCGCAAGACGGCCCACGACCTCGACGTCCACGGCGCGGCCGCCGACACCATGTTCACCCTGGCCAAGGTGCAGGCGGGTTACACGCGATACCTCGAGTCCTGGAAGGGCTTGAAGCCCGGCGCGGGCGCCACGGTCTCGATGAGCCTCGTGCCCTCGGCGCTCGATACGGTCTACGGAAACCGGGCGTCTTTCGGCTTTGGCGTGTATGTGACGCTGCGGCCCGCTGCCATGCAGACGCGCTGACCCTCCGGGGGCGAATCCGGCAGAATATGTGAAGGCTGTGAACGCGCATGCGGACTCTGCTGAAAGCCCTGCTGTTGCTCGTCGTTCTCGCGGCGATGTTGGGTGCTGCGGCCGTTGCGTACGTCTCGACGACCGGTCTCAGCGCCCGCGAGCAGCCTGGGGCGATCGAAACCGCCGTCGCCCGGCGCGTGCGGCAGCTTGCTGTGGCGCGGCGTGCGCGCGACCTCGTCAACCCCGTGTCGCGCTCGCCGGAAGCCATTGCCGACGGCCTCGCACACTTTGCCGATCATTGCGCGTCGTGCCATGCCAACGACGGCAGTGGAAATACCGCGATGGGGCGGAACATGTTTCCGCGCGCGCCTGACATGCGCCTCGCTCCGACCCAGGATCTGTCCGACGGTGAGCTCTTTTGGATCATCGAGAATGGGATTCGATTCACGGGCATGCCGGCGTGGAGTACCGGCGAACGCGCCGGGGAGGAGGCCAGCTGGCGGCTGGTGCACTTCATTCGATACCTGCCGCACCTCACGCCGGCGGACCTGGAACAGATGGAGGCGCTGAATCCTCGATCGCCGGAGGAGATTCGGCAGCAGAAGGAAGAGGAGGAGTTCCTGTCGGGGGATGAGCCGGCTCCGCCACCCGCGAAGACTCCTCACAAGCATCCAGGAGGACAGGATGAGTAAACGATTCGTGATCGGTGTCGCGCTGGTCGCAGCGCTGGCCGTTCCGGCTTACGCCCGCGCGCACGAAGGCCACGCCCACAAGGTGATGGGGACGATAACGATGCTGCACGACAATCACCTCGAGGTGAAGACGAAGGACGGGAAGACCGTCACCATCACCTTGAACGAGAAGACCGCGATCGTCCGTGGCAAGCAGAAGCTCGATCTGAACGCCCTGAAGGAAGGCGAGCGCGTGGTCGTCGACGTCGGCAACGGCAAGGCGCCCATGACCGCGCGCGAGGTGAAGCTGGGCGTCGTGGCGACCGCGCAGGCGAAGTAGATTCTCCGGCGACCGATCCATGTCCCGGGTGTATCTCCTGGGAGTCGTCGTGCTATCGGGCTGCGCCAGCGGGTCGAACGTTCGCGTGCCGCAGCCCGCATCGCCGCCGCTGGACACCTCTCCCTTTCGGCGCATCTGGGTTGCCGGGTTCGTGACCGAGGCGAACCGCGATATTGACGTCAATTCCGAGACCGTTCGTCTCCTGCGTCGTCGCTTGAATCCTCGGACGCCGCTGCGTGTGATCGAGGCAGAGCCGCTCGCGATTCGCGATGAGGCCGAGTTGTCGAATGCTGCGCAGTGGAGAAGGCTCGCGGAAGAATACGGCGAGCCGCTCATCGTTACCGGATCTGTGAAGCTGAGCGAGGCCCGGCCGGTCGCCGTGGAGCGGACATCGGGACGTGGAGGGTCCTACACCCTTCGCAAGGGATTCGGTACTGGACACCACGATCCTCTTCATCGACGGACGCACCGGCGCGGTGATCGGCTCCGAACATCCTCCGCGGGAGAAGGCATATGGCGCCGACGCCCGTGCCTCGACGCTGTCTCTGTACTTCGAGCTCATGGATCGCGTGCTGCCGGTCTTTCTGCGCCGGCTGGGGCCGTGAGCCGCAGATGGCTGCTGCTGCTCGTGCTCCTGCTTACGGCGACGGCCTGTCGCCGCGATCGATCCGATGCGTCGCTCGTCCTTGCGACGACCACGAGTGTGGGGAACTCCGGCCTCCTCGATGTGCTCGTGCCCGCATGGGAGCGTGAAAGCGGCGTAAGAGTTCGTCCGCTCCTCGTCGGCAGCGGCCGCGCGCTCAGAATGCTGTTCGAACTGGATCAGGCCGACGTGGTGATCAGCCATGCGCCGGACGCGGAAGCGCGCATGATGAAGCAACACCCGAACGCGTGGCGCTATCGCAAGATCATGTACAACGACTTCGTCCTTGTCGGTCCACCCGCCGACCCGGCTGCCGTTCGGGCCGCGCCGACGCTGGAAGAGGCGCTTCGACGGATCGCGGCGTCGAAGACACCGTTCATCTCACGCGGAGATCAGTCCGGCACACACGAGCGCGAGCAGGCACTATGGAGAATGATCGGCGCGGGGCCGGCGCCCGGCCTAGTCCTTTCGAGTGGCGCCGGCATGGCTGTGACGATTCGGCAAGCCTCCGATCGTGAGGTGTACACGCTGACCGATCGCGCGACGTTCGAGCAGCTGAAAGAGCGTGTCCGGCTGGACATCGTCCATCAGGGAGACCCGCGGCTGCTGAATACGTACGCGGTCGTCGGAAATCGGCTGGGACCGAGTAATGCGGTTGCGATCGCCTTCATGGATTGGCTCGCGCGCGGAGGTGGGCGCAAGGTTATCGAGGCCTATCGCATCCGCGGAAGCGAAACGCGACCCTTCACTGTATGGCCATCAGAGGGCGGTCACGAGCCGCATAGTAATCCGGGCCCTAAGCCTTAGGCCGGTTTTTCAGTTCATCGAGCAAGAGCCGGGGCCGCGCGGATCGCCGCACGTGCCGCAGGCCCCAGGCGAGAGGGATTTCGGCGCCGCACCGGATGTGTGCGCCGCGAACACGGACAGTCGCCGCTCGAGGTCGTGGCCATGACACGCCGGGCATTCGGGCGTCTCGCCGGTGCGGACAAGGGCCTCGAACTGGCGGTCGCACTGCTTGCAGGAGTACTCGTAAAGGGGCATACGGGCTAGTGTCGCACAGGTGCGGCAAAGCGCGGGTCGTGATGGGCCAACGCGGCGAGCACGCAGCCGAGCGCGGCCGTGATCCGCGGGTCGAACTGATGGCCGCTGCAGCGTTCGATCTCCTCAATCGCGTGGAGCGGATTCATCGCGGGACGCTGCGTGTGCGGCCGCGTCATCGAATCGTAGGAATCGGACACAGCTAGGATCCGGGAGCCGATTGGAATGGCTTCACCCTGCAGGCCGCGCGGGTACCCGCTGCCGTCGAACGCCTCGTGCGACGCGAGCACGATCTCCGCAACGCCTCCCAGGCTGGGGATCCGCCTCAGGAGGTCGTAGCCGACCTGAGGATGTCTCCGCATCGTCTCCCACTCCGAGTCAGTGAGCGGTGCCGGCTTGTAGAGGATCGACACCGGCATGTCCATCTTGCCGATGTCGTGCAGGAGCGCCCCGCGTTCCACGTCGAGGAGCGCCGGTCCGCCGATGCCGAGCTCCTCGCCGAGCGCAGCCGCGAGACGCGCGACGCGAGCGGCGTGCTCGCGCCCGTCGTGCTCGTGTAGCTCCAGCATGGAGATCAATCCGGCCAGCGCCTCGTCTACCGTTGACTGCGCGCTGGCGATCGTCGCTGCCACCTCCGCGCGCCGGCTGCGGAGCCGGTTCTCGAGCGATTCCTGCAGCTCCTCGTTCGCCTTCGACGCTCGATGCCAGTCGACGCCGAGCCGCAGGGCCTCGATCAGCCGCGCGCGGCCGAACGGCTTCAGCAGGTAGTCGACGATGTTGCTGCGGAGGCTGGTGACGGCCGTATCGACGTCGTGCGCGCCGGTCGCCATGATGACGGCGGTCGAAGGATAGCGTTCGCGAATCTGCGAGGCCAGCCACACACCATCTTCGCCGGGCATGTGCACGTCGCAGAGCGCCACGTCAGCCGGCGCGGTGGCGAGAGCATCGAGTGCGTCGCCGGCGCTTCCGGCTTCACGAACGGCGTAGCCCAGCTCCTTGACCCATGAGCTGAGCGCCCCTCGAAGCGCACCGTCATCGTCGACGACCAGAACTGTATGCATCGTGCGGACTGACTTGCCCATCGTACGGATGTGAGGCGCCACGGTCAATAATGCCGCCGTGACATCCGTCGTGGCGGCGGTGATGCCGGCCCCACACGCCGCAGTTGAGCTTCGGGAATTTGCCGAGCCCGAGCTACCACCCGGCGGCCTGCTCGTCGACACCTCGCTCTCGGAAGTGTGCGGCACTGACGTGCATTTGTGGCACGGTCGTCTGGCGGGCGTACCTTACCCAATCATCCCGGGTCACGTCTCGGTCGGCCGTGTCGCAAAGCTGCGCGGCGAGGCCCGCACGCTTGACAATCGCCGCCTGCACGAAGGCGATCGGGTCGGCTTCTTCGATGTCCATAGAACCTGCGGCCGCTGTCACGCCTGCGCCGTCACGCGTACGCCGACCCGCTGCGCAGCCAGACGCGTGTATGGCATCACCGACTCGGCTGACGAAGGACTCTTCGGCGGGTGGTCCGAAGCCATTTACCTCGAGCCTGGCGTTCTCGTCGCGACGATCCCGAGCGCCGTTGGCGACGAGGACTACATCGGCGGCGGCTGCGGCCTCATCACCAGCGTGCACGTCATGGACCGTGCAGGGATCGGCCTCGGCGACACGGTGCTGGTCCAGGGAACCGGCGCCGTGGGTCTGAGCGCCATCGCCCTCGCCAAGCTTTCGGGGGCCACGCGGGTCATTGCGATCGGCGCCCCCGTCGATCGACTTCGCCTGGCGAAGGAGATGGGCGCGGATGAGGCATTCGACGTGGGCACCGCGCCGGAGGAGCGACTGGAACGGGTGCGGTCGCTCACCGGTGGCCAGGGCGTGGACGTGGCGATAGAAGCCGCCGGCTCGGCGCGCGCCGTGGAAGAAGGTCTCAACCTGTACGTGACGGAGGCCGGTACGTGATCGCGGGCCACTATACGAATGCGGGTCCGAGCACGATCAACGTGCACGAGCAGATCAACCGCAAGCATCTCGAGATCCGCGGGTGCTGGGGCAGCGAGCCGACGCACTTCGTGCGGGCGCTGCAGGTTCTGGAACAGCACGCGTCGAGGATTCCGTGGCGCAAGATCGGCGCACGGGTCTACGCCCTCGACGAGCTGAACGACGCGCTGGCGGATGCGGAGGCGATGCGGCTGCCGAAAGCCCTGGTGGCGCCGCACCGCCGAGGCCGATCCTAGCCGGCCGTCTGCCACTCCTTCAGACAGCGGCAGCCGCCGGGGCGGGTTGCGCCGCCTTGAAGGGATTCTCGTCGGCACTGGGGCCGTAGATCGAGGGAACGGGCACGCCGAGCAGTCTCAGATAGACCGACAGCTGGCCACGATGGTGGTACCAGTGGTTCAGCATGATCGACCTCAGGACGGCGCCGCGCGGCATCGCCATCACTTCCTGGTCGCCGTTCATCACCTTCCATGTAGCCGCCAGCGTGGCGTCGTCCATGCCACCGAGAAGCTCCTTGGCCTTGGCGACGCTTTCTTCCAGCGCCGGGACGAGGTCTGCCGCCCTCGTGGCGGCCGGCTGGTTGAACTCGGGAAGCCCTATGTACGGCTGTACCGCGATCTGCGCAACGCCGCCAGGCGTCGTAGCCACGTGCATCGCGAGCTGACCCAGGGTCATCGACTTCGCGTGCGGCTTCCAGCCAAGGTGAGCATCGGGCACGCGCTCCAGCACGCGCCGCGTGGTCTGCGCTTCCTGTTGCAGCTCCTGTAGCAAGCCATCGATCAGTGCCATGTTGGATCTCCTGCGTTTTTGACGTGCGGGTTACGCAGCCTCGGCCGCTCGACGAATCCGTTCGAGCAATGGGGCCCAGCCTGCCTGCAAACCTTTTCTGTAGTCGTCCGCGATGAAACCCAGCGCGGTGTGCCGGAACACGATCAGCGTCCCGCCATCGACTTCGGTCAGGCGATACTGCACGTTCGACAGGACCGGGGACGACATGAACAACGGCCCGGTGATTTCGAGCAGCGTCGGACGCTTGATGCTCTGGACATGCCCCCAGAGGTGGCCGTTGTTGCTACCGAGGTCGCGGTACCATCGCCCGCCCGGCCACGCCTCGAGCGTCATGGGGAGTGGCTTGCCGTCGGGCGTCTCGTTCAGTCGCCCCATCTGCGTGAGCACCGCGCCAAACGTTGCGTCGAGCGACGCCTGGACGTGAACCTCCTGCTTGAGGTCGAGCGTGAGGTTATCAATCGAAGGTGCCGTGAGCATTCGTGTTCTCCTTTGAACGCGTGCCCGGCGAGTTGCTGTCCCCAACCGGGTAATGGCCATCATATTCCTATGCAGGCATATGTCAAGTCTGACGTTGTGTTAAACAGAAACTCGTTTTTGTCGTAATTACTCGCGGGACGAAACGAAGAACACCATGGCCACACTGCTCCACGACATCAGGTACGGCGCGCGGCTGATGCTTCGAAGCCCGGCGCTGACGATCGTCGCCGCCCTGTCGCTCGCGCTCGGCATCGGCGCGAACACGACGATCTTCACAATCGTCAACGCGGTGCTGCTGAATCCGCTCCCGGTGAAGGACTCGTCGCGGCTCGTGTCGGTGTTCACGACGGATGAGCGCGCGGGCCCCTTCGGCGCGTTCGCGCAGATGTCGCGGCCAAACTTCGACGACCTGCGCGTAAAGAACGATACCTTCGACGGCATGGTTGCCGCCGCATTCGTGCCGATGAACCTCTCCGGCCGCGGCGAGCCGGAGCAGGTCTTCGGGCAGATCGTCACGGGCAATTACTTCGACGTCCTCGGCGCGCCGATGGCGGTGGGACGCGGCTTCCGAGGCGCCGATGACGACCGGCCCGGCGCGAGTCCAGTCGTGGTTCTGGCGCACGGTCTCTGGCTGCGGCGATACGGCGGCCGCGCCGACATTCTCGGCGACACGATTACCGTGAACGGACGCGCGTTCACCGTCATCGGTGTCACCGGCGAGGGATTCCGCGGGACGACGACGCTGGGTGGCCCCGAGATGTGGGTGCCCTTCGGTGTGCATCGGGAGGTGGCGACCGGCTTCACCGCGGAGAACTGGGACACGCGACGCGCCTTGGTGTTTCAGGTGAACGGCCGTTTGAAGGACGGCGTGACGGCGGAGCAGGCGCAGGGCAACCTTCAGGGGATTGCGAAGGCCCTGGAGGAGCAGTTCCCCTCGGACAACCGCGGTCGAACGGTGACGGTGGTCCCGATCGCGCAGTCCACGATCAACCCGGGATTCCGCGAGAACATGGTGCTCGCCGGCGGGCTGCTGATGGCCGTCGTGGGGCTCGTGCTGCTGATCGCGTGCGGGAACGTCGCGAACCTGCTGCTGGCGCGCGCCACGGCGCGGCGGCAGGAGATTGCGGTGCGGTTGTCGCTCGGCGCCACGCGCGCAAGGCTCATGCGGCAACTCCTGACGGAAAGCGTTCTCCTGGCCGGCCTCGGTGGCGCCCTCGGTATCGTCGTGGCCTTCTGGGCGCGCAGTGCGCTCTGGGCGTTCCGGCCGGCGTTCCTGCAGGAGAACGCGCTCGATCTGCAGTTCGACAGCACGGTGGGCGTCTTCACGATTGCGGTCTCCGTCCTCACCGGCGTTCTCTTCGGCCTCGCACCGGCGCTGCAATCGTCGCGCACTGAGCTCGTCACCGAGCTGAAGGAACGCACGACGGTCCCGAGTGGGAGCCACTGGTACAGCGCCCGCAATCTCCTCGTCGTCGGCCAGGTCGGGCTCTCGTTCATTGCCCTCGCCAGCGCCAGTCTGTTCCTGCGCAGCCTCGGCAACGCACAGCAGATCGATCCCGGGTTCGACGCCGATCGCCTGATCGTTCTCGGCGTGAACCCGGGAACGAACGGCTACGACGAGGCACGTGGCCGGGAGGTGTACCGGCGGTTCATCGAGCGCGCGTCGTCGGTGGCGGGTGTCGAAGCCGTGAGCATGTCGACGAGCGTGCCGCTCTTCGACGGCGGATTCGCGCGGACGGTCTTCAAGGACGGCCAGGACATCACCGATCCGCGGGCGGGCCGCCTCACGCAGCTCTCGCAGGTGATGCCCGGCTATTTCCGAACGGTCGGCATCCGCGTGGTCCGCGGCCGCGAGATCACCGATGCGGATCGCCAGGGCGCCCCTCTCGTCGCGGTCATCAACGAGACCATGGCGAAGCAGTACTGGCCGGGCGAGGATCCTCTTGGCCGCCAGTTCCGGTTCATCCGTAATCCGAACCCGATCCAGATCGTCGGCATCGCGGCGGACAGCAAGTACAACTTCCTCGGCGAGAACGCGACGCCGTACCTGTACACCTCGCTCGAGCAGACCTACGCGCCCGCGGCAACCGTGCACGTCCGTGCCTCCGGAGACCCGGCCGCCATCATGAACACCGTTCGGCGCGAGCTGCAGCAGCTCGAGCCGACGATGCCGCTGCTGAACGTGACGACGCTGCGGGACGTGTTCGAGCAGGCGCTGTGGGCGCCGCGCATGGGTGCGAGCCTCCTCGGCATCTTTGCGCTGCTCGCCCTGCTCTTGGCGGCGATCGGCCTCTACGGCGTGATGGCGTACTCGGTGAGCCAGCGCACGCGTGAGCTCGGCATCCGCCTCGCACTCGGCGCGCGCCAGCAGGACGTACGCAACATGGTCGTTCGCCAGGGCGTGCTCCTGGCCGTGGGCGGAGTGGCGATCGGCCTCGCCGCGGCATTTGCGCTCGCCCGCCTGGTCACGAACCTGCTGTTCGGCGTCACGGCCACTGATCCGATGACCTTCGCGTTGATCCCGGTGGTCCTGCTCGTGGTGGCGATGGCCGCCACGTACCTGCCGGCATGGAGGGCCAGTCGCGTCGATCCGGTCGAAGCCCTTCGGACCTAGGGTGCGATCCCGCTGACGCTGTTGGTGCGATCCTCCTACACGTCGGTGCGTTCAACCGACTTGATCGAGATCGCACCGACTGGATCAGGATCGCACCGACATCGAAGGGCTGATCGCACCGACCGGGTATAGTGGTTGGATGTCCCCGCACCAGAAAACCCGCCAAATAGCAAACCCTCTGCGCCGGAATGTCGCCATCATCGCCCACGTGGATCATGGCAAGACCACGCTGGTCGATGCGCTGCTCCGGCAGAGCGGGTCGTTCCGCGCCAATCAGCAGGTGGCAGACCGCGTGATGGACAGCATGGATCTCGAGCGCGAGCGCGGGATCACCATCCTGGCGAAGAACACGGCGGTTCACTTCGGCGACCTCCTCATCAACATCGTCGATACGCCGGGCCATGCCGACTTTGGCGGGGAAGTGGAGCGCACGCTGTCCATGGTCGATGGCGTGATGCTGCTCGTGGACGCCTCCGAGGGGCCGCTTCCACAGACCCGGTTCGTGCTGCGGAAGGCCCTGGAGCGTGGCCTGCCGCCGATCGTCGTGCTGAACAAGATCGATCGCGCCGACGCGAGGCCCAAGGAGGTGCTGAACGAGGTCTACGACCTGTTCATCGACCTCGACGCGACGGAAGACCAGATCGAGTTCCCGGTGCTCTTCACGAACGCCCGCGAAGGGACCGCGTCGACCGAGATGGGTCAGGCGGGCGCCGATCTCCGGCCGCTCTTCCAGGCGATCGTCGACCATGTCCCGCCGCCGCGTGGCAATCCTCAGGCGCCGCTGCAGATGCTGGTGGCCAACCTCGATTCGAGCGACTATCTCGGGCGCATCGCCATCGGCCGGATCTTCAACGGCACCGTGAAGCTGAACGATCCCATCGCGGTGCTGAAGCTCGAGGGGACGGCCAACGACACGCGCGTGACGAAGCTGTTCGCCTTCGACGGGCTGAAACGGATCGAGATCGAGCAGGCGGCCGCCGGCGATATCGTCTGCCTGGCGGGCATCGAGGACATCACCATCGGCGAGACGATCGCCAGCCCCGAACACCGCGTGGCGATCCCTCCCATCGCCATCGACGAGCCGACGGTGTCCATGGTCTTCGGCATCAACACGTCTCCGATGTCGGGCCGCGACGGGCAGTACGTGACATCGCGGAACCTTCGCGAGCGCCTGGACAAGGAGCTGCTTGGCAACGTGTCCGTGCGGGTCGAGGAAACCGACTCGCCGGAGCAGATGAAGGTGATCGGGCGCGGCGAGCTGCAGCTGTCCATCCTGATCGAGATGATGCGGCGCGAAGGGTACGAGGTGCAGGTGTCCCGGCCGGATATCGTGACCAAGGAGATCGATGGCATCAAGTCGGAGCCGGTCGAAGACCTCGTGATCGACATCCCCGAAGACTTTCAGGGCGTCGTGATCGCGCAGGCCGGCACCCGGCGAGGCGTGCTCAGCAAGATGGTGAACCACGGAAGCGGGCGCGTGCGGCTGGAGTTCCGGATTCCGGCGCGCGGCCTCATCGGCTTCCGCTCGCAGTTTCTGACCGATACGCGCGGGACCGGCATCATGAACCATCTGTTTGCCGGCTGGGAGCCGTGGCACGGCGCGATCGCGTCGCGCCAGAACGGCGCGCTGGTGGCCGACCGCACGGGCGTCGCCACAGCGTATGCGATCTACAACCTGCAGGAGCGGGGGGAAATCTTCATCGAGCCCGGCACGGCCGTGTACCAGGGCATGATCATCGGCGAGAACTCGCGTCCCAACGACATGGACGTGAACGTCACGAAGGAAAAGAAGCAGACGAACATGCGCGCCTCGACGGCCGATGAAGCAATCCGCCTGATCCCGCCGAAGAAGCTGTCGCTCGAAAATGCGATCGAATTCATCAACGACGATGAGCTCGTCGAGGTGACGCCGAAGACGATCCGCCTGCGCAAGCGCATTCTGGCCGCCAACATGCGGCCGAAGCGCTCAGACGACTAAGGACAGATCGTCCCGAACTGAAATCCCTTCTCCTTCAACCTCGGAATCAGTGCGTCAACGGTCTCCACCGCGTAGCGCCGGTCGGCGCGCGGGTTCTTGTGGTGGCCGTCGTGAATCACGATGATGTCTCCGGGAGACGCCCTCCGCGCGAGCCGCGGTGCGAGCGAGTCGGCCGTTTTCCCGCGGAAGAAGTTGAAGTCCCAGAGCATCCAGCCGAAGCCGATGACTCTGTAGCCGGCGCCGCCCGCGCCGTCGAGCATCGTGATGCTGCGATGGCCGGCGTGCGGCCGGAACGCCCGGCACGGGGGATGACCGGTCATCACCTCGATGCGCGCCGCCGCTTCCTGCAGCGTCGTCGACACCCGCGCAGGCCGGTAGAACATCAGCACGCGCGTGTGTGAATGCAGCGCCACCGCGTGGCCTTCCTCGAACGCGCGTCTGACGATTGGCGCACTGTCGTTCGTGAGGTGCTTGTCGATCACGAAGAACGTTCCGCGCACGCCGTGCTTCTTGAGGACGTCCATCAGTTGAGGCGTTGCCGTCGGGTTCGGGCCATCATCGAACGTGAGATAAATCGTCGGCGGGTCGGTCTTCGGCATCCGCCACACAGTGCGCTCGGTGACGTCGAGCAGAAATGGGAAGGGTGCGGTGTGGGCCAGGACGGCAACACCGGCGATCATGAGGAGCCACAACATAGGTCAAAGGTCAAAGGTCAAGGTCAAAGGTCAAAGGTCAGGTCAAAGGTTTGGGTTTAGATCTAGGTCTAGGTTTAGGTTCAGCTTAGGTCAAAGGTACGAGGTCGCGGTTCAAAGTCAAAGTTCGAACTTCGAACCTGGACCTAGAACCTTTGACCTAGTACCTAGTACCTAAACCTGGACCTAGACCTAGACCTAGACCTTTGACCTGACCTTTGACCTTTGACCCTTGACCTATGACTTAGGGCTTGGTGCCCTTGTCCGAGATCTGCGTGTTGTGCCCGCCGGCGCCCATGTCGATGCCGGTTGCGCCCTTATGATCGCGGTTGACGTCCGCCAGCGGGTCGCGCGGGGTGTCGTTATCGGCTGAAAGACCGCGGTTGCGGCGGCGGCGCGCTTCCTCGTCGTCATCCGACGCGCGCATGTGGTCGGGCGCGTCCGGCGTGACCGGCGTGCCTGCGATACCGAGCGGGCTCTCGAGGTCGGTCTTCGGTTCCTCGCGATCACGTTTCCATTCACGTTTTTCCATGACTCCTCCCGAAAACTCGAGAGGCAAGCGCGGTGCCACGCGATTACCGTTTTGAGGCTCAGTGTCGCTTTGTTGGCGTTGCTGCAGAGTCAACGGGCTCAGGCCGATACGGCCTTTAGAGCGGAATCTGCAAATTTGGCCGACATTTTCGTCACGGGCCTGATTGCGGAGAACAGCTCAACCGGGCATGGCACTTGCGCTTAGGGCGCGCGCCCGTTCATCTCAGGAGGCTTACGTGTTCCTCAGCGCGCTGTCGCTCTTCTCCAACGATCTGGCCATCGACCTCGGCACGGCCAACACGTGCGTCTACGCGCGCGGCAAGGGCATCGTGCTCAGCGAGCCGTCGATTGTCGCGGTGAACACTGCGACCGACCAGATCGAAGCGGTGGGCAACGACGCGAAGGAGATGCTCGGCCGTACCCCGGGGAACATCACCGCGATCAAGCCGATGCGCGATGGCGTGATCGCCGACTTCGAGGCCGCCGAGAAGATGCTCGGCTACTTCATCCGCAAGGCGCATCGCCGTAAGACGCTGGTTCGCCCCCGCGTCGTCATCGGCGTTCCCTCGGAAATCACGCAGGTGGAACGCCGAGCCGTCAAGGACAGCGCGTACCGTGCGAAGGCGAGCGAAGTCCACCTGATCGAAGAGGCGATGGCCGCGGCGATCGGCGCCGGACTCCCGATTACGGAAGCCGCGGGCAACATGATCGTCGACATCGGCGGCGGCACCACCGATATCGCGGTCATCTCGCTGGCCGGAGTGGTCTACAGCAAGTCGGTGCGCGTGGCAGGCAACGCGCTCGACGACGCGATCATCAACTATGTGAAGCGCGAGCACGACCTCCTGATCGGCGAGCGCACGGCCGAGCGCGTGAAGATGGAGCTCGGGTCGGCGTGGCCGCTGCGCGAGAAGAAGGAGATGGAGGTCAAGGGTCGCCACGTGCTCGAGGGCAAGCCGAAGACGGTGATTCTGCACGACAGCCAGATCCGCGAGGCGCTCGCCGAGCCGATCAAGCAGATCGTCCAGGCCGTTCGAGACGGCCTGGAACGCATTCCGCCGGAGCTCTCGGCCGACGTCTGCGATCGCGGAATCATCATGAGCGGCGGCGGTGCGCTGCTGCAGAATTTCGACGAGCGCCTCCGGCGCGAGACGGGCCTGCCGGTGCAGGTGGCTGAAGATCCGCTCTCGTCGGTCGTGCTCGGTGCGGGCAAGATGCTGTCGGACTTCAACCTGCTTCGAAAGATCTCTCTCGACTAGTCGCCCGGACTTCGGGCTCCAGGTTTCTGGCTTCAGGCATCTGTTCACGGCCGGATGTGCCGGCGCAATGCCGAAGCCGGAGCCCGGAGCCGGAAGCCCGGGCGAAGGCGCCTCTCCCTCACTGCCTGTTCATTGCCCCGTGCTCTCGCCGGGGGACGGGTCGAAGCCGCACCGTTCGCGGACGCGCTGCCGGAATCGTTCACGCTCCTCGGGCGCCATGTGCTCCCAGCGTTCCGCCACGCGATCGGCCATTCGATCGGCCATGCGACGGCGGATTGCTGAACCCGAGCGAGCGCCACCGTGACGTCCAAATCCACCGAAGAGGATCCGGCAGAGCGCCAGAAGTCCGAGCGCTTGCCAGAAGGTGATGTGAGGCCAGCCGAAGAGTGGCGGCAGCAGCCAATTCCACAGGAGGAGCACCACTTCGCCGCCGATGAAGGTGAACAGCACAATCCCCAGCAGAGCCGCCGGGACAATGAAGATTCGTCGTAGATGCTTTGCAGCCGCCGGCGCAGACGGAGCACCGCGTAGCGTTTGCGCGAGAGCAGCGTGTTCACGCTCACGCCCGTCTCGGCGGCGATCTCCTTGAAGCTGCGCCCCTCCAGCTCGTGGGCCACGAACACCGCGCGCTGCTCCTCGGGCAGCTCGTCGACGGCCAACTCGAGTTCATCGAGCAGCACGTGGCGGGCGTACACGGCCTCCGGTCCGGCATCGGGCGAAGGCAGCAGATCTTCCAGCTGCACCATTTCGTCGTCCTCGTCCGCGACGGCCGGGTCGCCAAAGCTCTCCGGGACCCGCTTGCGGAACAAATCGGTGATGCAGTTGCGCGCCACGCGAAACAGCCAGGCCGTGACGTGCTCGATCGGCATCAGCAGTCGATTCGCCTCGACGAGCTTGTAGAAGACATCCTGGAGAATGTCCTCAGCATCGCGTGGGTCGGGCACTCGCCGCCGAATGAAGTTGCGCAGCCGGGACTGCTCCCGTCTGACCACCTCGGAGATCCGCTGGTCCTCTTCGAGTGCCATCCGCTGCACGCTCGCTGCGCGCTTCAATCTACGGTCGTAGACGAATCACGGGGTGCGGATATTGTAGGGGCGGCCGTGCGGTGCCACAGTACGCACATGTTCGATCGAACGGTCGTCGTGGCCGACTACGACGAAGAATGGCCGCGCCGATTCGAGGCCCTTCGCGCGCGGATCTGGCCGGCGGTTGCCGACGTCGCGGTCCGCGTCGAGCACGTGGGAAGCACTTCGGTGCCTGGCCTGGCGGCGAAGCCCATTATCGACATGACCATCATCGTGGCCGGACGAGGCGACGTGGCGCGCACGATCCCGCGGCTGGCGACGCTTGGATATCGCCATCTCGGCGATCTCGGCATCGAGGACCGCGAGGCGTTCGACCATCCTCCTGATCTCCCACGACACCACGTGTATCTGTGCCCTGAAGGCACGATCGGCATCGTCAATCAGCTTGCGGTCCGCGACTATCTCCGTGCGCACCGCGACGCCGCGCGTCGCTATGGCGAGCTGAAGAAGCGCCTGGCCACGCGATTCCCCAACGATATCGAGAGCTACGTATTCGGGAAGACAGACTTCGTCCTGGAGGTGCTGAGCCGCGCCGGTCTCACCGAGGAGCAGCTCGCCGCAATCGAGCGCGTCAACCGACGCGCCTAGCTCTGCGCGCAGCGGGCTAACGCGCGGATTCCATCCCCTGCGCCTTGATCACCGCGATTGCCGCGGGCGACGTCAGGAATCTGATCAATTCCTGAGCAGCGCCCGGCACCTTGGACTGCGGGCTGATTCCCGCTGTAAACGTGACGTGGGACTGTATCTCAGGTGGGAGGGGGCCAACGAGATCCACGCCAGGCGTCGTCAGAATCTGAGTGATGACGGTCATACCGAGCTCGATCTCGCCCTTGGCCACGAGCTCCGAGACGATGTCGGACTCAGGCCTCGTAACCTTCGACTTGATCGTCTCGGAAACTCCGAGACGGTCCAGCAAGCCGGCCAGGTAAACGCCGCTCCCAACCCTCAGGTACGCGATTGACCTGGCGTTCAGCAAGGCGCGCTTGAACGCATCGACCGAGCTGATGTCGGGCTTCGGCGCGCCTGCCCTCACTTCGACGCCGATACCCGAGCGCGCGATGTCAGTGCGCGTCTCCGGCACGATCCTGCCGTCGCGGATCCACTGGTCCACGGGCGACGAGCCGCTGATCAAGACATCGAACGGCTCGCCGGCCTCGACCCGACGGAGAAATGCAGGTGGCAAATCGCTGGAAACGCGGAGCGTGTGCCCGGTGGCTCGCTCGAATTCGGCTCCGATCTCGGCAAGCACGGTTGCGATCGCCCGCGCCGTCCAGACCTTGATCTCCGCATGTGCACCGACCGGTTCCCCGAGGGCCCAGAGCGCCACAGCGGTCGCGACGCATATCCGACTTACCTTCACGTTCCCTCCGCGCCTGGAACGGTGGCGCCGACCTTCAGATCCACTCTGCCGGCGGCGTAATCGTGGGCGCGGGCGTGGGCCCAGGGTCGGGGCGGCCGCTTCCAGTGAGGCGACTGATCGCACGGACCGTCATGTCGTGCTCGCACTGAATCTGACACGACAGCCGCACGCCGGTCAGTCCGCGCTCCTCGAGCTTCATCTTCTCGGCCTTCGTCATCTTCGTCGGCTCGCCACTGATGAACTCCACGCGGCAGGTCGTGCAGCGCGCGTTGCCGCCGCACGCGTGGAGGACGTCGACGCCGGCGTCCTGCTCGATGGCGAGCACGAGCCGTTTGCCCATCTCGACGTCGGCCGTGGGAAACCCTTCTACAGTCAGCTTCGGCATAGGGACCGTATGTTAACGTATCAATCCGCTATGACCGATCCATCGATACCCCGTCCATCGCAACTCTGGAAGCAACTGTCTCCCGAGCGCCGGGCGCAGGCCGCCGACGCGTTCTGGCGCGACGAGAACGCCGCCATGGAGCAGGCCGAAGCGATCGCCAGCATCGCGCAGCGCTTGAAGTTCCGGCCGAAGAGCGCCCTGGCGCTGTCGGTGGAGAAGAAGACGCGATACCTGCTCTCGATGCCGGCGGTGGCGGAGGTCGTGGCGGCGCGCCTCCTCGTCGTATACCACCTCGAGCACCAGCGCGCGATGATGGGCTCGTTTCTCGACGCCCTTGGCATCAAGCACGAGAACGGGCTGATCGAGGACGAAGGGCTCGAGCCTCCCGATCCCGAGAGGCTGAAAGCGGCGGCGGCCACGATCTCCAAGACGTATGCGCCTGAAGATGTCGCGCTGTATCTGTCGACGCTCCTGTGGCAGGACCCCGACACCTGGGGCGGCTTGTTCAAAGCGTCGGAAGTCCTGACGGCCTCCAAGGAATGAGCATGTTCGACTTCAGCTGGATATCCACAGCAGACGGGTGGATTGCGCTCGGGACGCTGACGGTGCTCGAGATCGTCCTCGGCATCGACAACATCGTCTTCATCTCGATCCTCGCGGGAAAGCTGCGGCCGGAGGACCAAAACCGTGCCCGAACGCTCGGCCTGACGCTGGCGATGGGCATGCGGATTATGCTGCTGCTGTCGATCACCTGGGTGATGGGCCTTACGCAGCCGCTGTTCTCAGTCATCGGCCGGGAGATCTCGGGCCGCGATTTGATCCTGCTGATTGGCGGCCTGTTCCTGATCGGCAAGAGCACGCACGAAATCCACGACAAGCTCGAAGGCGAGGAGGGCCATGGATCCGCGAAGGCCGCCGCATCATTCGGCGCTGTCCTCGTGCAGATCGCGCTGCTCGACATCGTCTTCTCGCTCGACTCGGTCATCACCGCCGTCGGGATGGCGGAGCACATCAGCGTGATGATCCTCGCGGTGGTCGCCGCGGTCGGCGTGATGATGTTCTCCGCGGGCGGGATCAGCACGTTCGTGGAGAAGCACCCGACGGTGAAGATGCTGGCGCTTTCGTTCCTGCTGTTGATCGGAGTCTCGTTGATGGCGGAAGGATTCCATCATCACATCCCGAAGGGCTACATCTACTTCGCGATGGCGTTCTCGGTGTTCGTGGAGATGATCAACCTCCGCGTGCGCGCGAAGGGCAAGCCGGTGCACCTGCACCGGTCTTACGTCGACTGAACCCACGACGCGATCGTGTCGAGCAGCTTCGCGTAGACGTCCTTCTGTGCCGTGCCCGCCGCCTTCGGGACGGCGAGCGAGTGGTCGCCCTGCGCGACCACGTGCAGCATCACGCGAGCGGCCATTCCCTCGATGACCGGCCTCAACTCGGCGGGCGCGCCGAAGGCATCGCGCTCGCCCTGGACGATGAGCACCGGCACGCGGATCGCCGGCAGGTGCGCGACCCGCAGCTGCTCCGGCTTGCCCGGCGGATGGAGCGGGTATCCGAGCGCGACCACGCCGTGCAGCCCGTCGAGGTCCTGAGCCGCAAGATGCGTCGCGATTCGCCCGCCCATCGACTTGCCGCCGACGAAGAGCCGGTGGCCGGTTCCGACGGCCGCTCGCGCTTCGAGGATGATCTGGCGGAACGCCGCTTCCAGGACGGGTGCCTTGTCGGGGACGCGCCGTTTCTCGCGCATGTAGGGAAAGTCGAACGTCACGACGTCGATGCCGCGCTCGGCCAGACCGCGCGCGATGGTGATCATGAATGGGTGCCGCTCCCCGGCGCCGGCGCCGTGCGCCAGCACCAGCAGCGCGTTGGAGGGGTCCTCAGCGGGATAGTGCTTCAAGGTACTCACGGATGCGCCGCGCGTTCGTTCCGACGTCGCTCCTGCCGATGCGTGAGACCGACCGGACATCCACGACGGTGCGCCCGCCGATCGGCGTGAGCCTCACCACGATGTCGTCTTTGAAGCCGAAGAAGGTCGTGGTATCGGTGGCCTCGATGCGCCAGGTCTCGGCGCTGTTGTTCACGAGATCCCAGCCGGCGTCGCGCGCCGCGCGTACCGCGCGGTCGAACACCTGCGCCGCCGGGATTTCGAGCACGAGCGGCTTGATGTCGGGATACGCCTCGCGCTGTTGCCGCGCCACCTCCTGCGAGGTACTCGAGCGAATTGCGCGCATCCTTCCGCAGCGGCAGCACCGCTTCGAATGTCGGCGGGTTTGCCGTGTCGGTCGTGATGTCGTGAATGGGCGGCACGCTCCTCGCAGCCTGCTGCCAGCGAAGCGGGATCGCCAGCGTGACGAGCGCGACGATGACCGCCAGCGCGCCGAAGAGTGAGCGTCCCCGATTCCTCCACAGTCCCACGCCCGACAGCACGAGGCCAAGGAGCGCCCCGTAGACGGACCAGCGCATCAGCGTAAACGCCGTCGGCAGAGACCAGACGCCGATGCGGTAGCCGGGGCCCGTGAGCAGGAGCAGGAGGCCCGCGGCCAGCGCCACCAGCAACGCCGCCGCGCCGAACGACCTAAGATTGGGTCGCATGAGCCTGCATTCTGACTCGGAAGGCCCCCACGGACAACCCGCGGCACACCTCGTGGAGGCGCGCGTGCACGGCCGCTACCTGCTGCGCCTGCCGGCCGCGCCGCCCCCCTGGCCGGTCATCGTTGGGTTTCATGGGTACGGAGAAGACGCGTCCGATCATCTCCAGGAGCTGGCCCGCCTGCCGGGCGCCGACCGGTGGCTGCTCGTTGCCGTGCAAGCCCTCCATCCCTTCTACACGCGGAATGACGAGCGCGTGGTCGCAAGCTGGATGACGCGGCTCGATCGCGAACACGCCATCGCAGACAACATCGCATACGTCGGCCGCGTGCTGCACGACGTGCGGCGCCGCCACGCCACGATGGCGCCGCTCGTGTTCTGTGGATTCTCGCAGGGCGGGGCGATGGCCTACCGCGCGGCCGCCCACTATTCGGCCGACGGCCTCATCGTGCTCGCGGCCGACATTCCGCCGGACGTGGCCGCCGGCCCGACCGCGCCGCTGCCTCCGACGCTGATCGGTCGAGGCACACGCGACGCGTGGTACACCGACGCGAAGCAGGAGCGCGATCGACAGGCGCTCGCGGCACTTGGCGTGCACGCCGAGGTGTGTGTGTTCGATGACGGCCATGTGTGGGCCGAGCCGTTCCGTCGGGCCGCGGGCACCATGCTCGAACGGCTCCGAGCTGCGTAGGTCGATGCGCCTCGACGAACTTGGATGGAACGACGTCCTCGCGGCGCACTTCGCGCCATGGCAGGAGAAGACCAGCACGCAGCCTGGGCGCGTCGCGATTGAGTTCAATCACAACTACCGCGTGTACGTGGATGACGACGAGATCGAGGCGGTCGCCACCGGACGTCTCAAGCATCGTGCCGCCAGCCGCGCGGAGCTGCCGGCCGTGGGCGACTGGGTCGCGGTGCGCAAGCGGCCCGGCGAGGACCGGGGTGCCATCCAGGCGATCCTGCCTCGCCGCAGCAAGTTTTCACGACACGCCGCCGGCAGCGTCACGGACGAGCAGGTGGTCGCCGCCAATGCGGACGTCGTGTTCCTCGTGATGGCACTGGATCAGGACTTCAGCGTGCGCCGTCTGGAGCGTTACCTGCTTCTCGCACGCGAGAGCGGCGCCTCACCGGTCGTTCTCCTGACGAAACCTGACGTCGCCAACGATGTTCCCGCCCTTGTGCGCGAGGCGGGCGCGGTCGCCGGAGGTCTGCCGGTGCACGTCCTCAGCCCGAAGCTGAACGAAGGTCTCGAGCAGGTACGGGCCTATCTCGGGATTGGCCGCACCGGCGCGCTGCTTGGATCGTCGGGCGTGGGGAAGTCGACGATCATCAATCGCCTCGTCGGGCAGGACATCCTGAAGACCCGTGAGGTTCGCGAGGAGGATTCGAAGGGCCGCCACACCACGAGTCATCGCGAGCTGATCGAGCTTCCCGGCGGCGGCCTGATCATCGACACGCCCGGCATGCGCGAGCTGCAGCTCTGGGATGTCTCGGACGCGGTACGGGAGACGTTCGACGACATCGAGGCGCTGGCGTCGCACTGCCACTTCACCGATTGTCGCCACCGCGATGAGCCTCGCTGTGCCGTGAAGGCCGCCGTGGAGGACGGCCGCGTGCTGCTGGCGCGGTACGAAAGCTATCTCAAAGTGCAGGACGAGCTCGCGCATCTGGCCACGCAACAGGACGAGCGCGCGCGCATCGAGGAAAAACGCTTGGGACGAGTCGGCGCGAAGGCGCTTCGCGCCAGGCTTCGCGACAAGGGAAGGAAGTGAACCCGGCGTGCGTTATATGGCCCTCGCCACCGACTACGACGGAACGATCGCCTTGCACGGGCGCGTCGACGACGACACGGTGGACGCGCTCCAGCGGGTGCGTGCGTCCGGCCGGCATTTGATACTCGTCACGGGCCGTGAGCTCGACGATCTCGTTCACGTGTTCCCGAACGTCGATCTCTTCGATCGCATCGTCGCCGAGAATGGGGCGCTTCTCTACGAACCTGGTACGCGTGCGAGGCACGCACTCGGCGAACCGCCGCCGCCGGAATTCGTGGAGGAGCTCACTCGCCGTGGGGTCTCGCCGCTTTCCGTCGGCGAAGTCATTGTCGCCACATGGCAGCCGCACGAGACGACGGTCTTCGAGGTCATTCGAGACCTCGCCATCGAACTGCAGGTGGTGTTCAACAAGGGCGCCGTCATGGTGCTGCCGACCGGGACCAACAAAGCCACGGGCCTTCGCGCCGCCCTGGACGACCTGGGTCTGTCGGTGCGCAACACCGTCGGCATCGGCGACGCGGAGAACGATCAGGCGTTTCTGGCGGCCTGTGAATGTGGCGTGGCCGTCGCCAACGCGCTCGACAGCGTGAAGGCCCGCGTTGATTTCACCACGACGGGCGACCACGGTGCGGGCGTCGCGGAGCTGGTCGAGGCCCTCGTCCAATCCGACCTCGCTGACCTCGCACCGAAGCTCGCGCGCCACGATGTGCTGCTCGGTCACACGGAGGCCGGTGAGGAGGTGCGCGTTCCGCCGTTTGGCCAGTGCGTTCTCATCGCGGGACCCTCCGGCGCGGGAAAGACCACGGTGACGACCGCGTTTCTCGAGCGTCTTGCCGCGGCGGGCTATCAGTACCTGCATTCTCGATCCCGAAGGCGACTACGGCGATATGCCCGGCGCCATGGCCCTTGGCAGCTCCGAGTCGAAGTCGCTCGTCGATGAGGTGCTCCAGGTCCTCTCGCGACCGGACCAGAGCGTCGCCGTGAGCCTCCCGGATGTGCCGCTGGAAGATCGACCGGTCTTCTTCGGCGCGCTGCTGCCGCGTCTTCAGGAACTTCGCGCCGGAACAGGCCGGCCGCATTGGATCATCGTGGACGAAGCCCACCATCTGATGCCGACCGACTGGAGGCCGACCGTGACGACGCTCCCGATCGAGTTGGTCAACCTGCTGCTCGTGACCGTGCATCCGGACCACGTGGCGCCTGCCGCGCTGTCGCAGGTGGAAACGCTCATCGTCGTCGGCCGGGACACGGGGGAGACGATCGAGGCGTTCGTTCAAGCCGGCGATATCGAAGGCTGGCGACTGCCCGATGACGTCGAGGATGCCCCGCCCGGTCAGGCCTGGCTTCTGTCGCGGAGCCGACCGCCCGTTCGATTCGCGATCGTGCCACCAGAGTCGGAGCGGCGTCGGCACCGCCGGAAGTACGCCGAAGGCGAGCTGGGACCCGACAAGAGCTTCTACTTCCGCGGACCCGGCGGGCGCCTCAATCTGCGCGCGCAGAACCTGGTGTTGTTCGCTCAGATCGCCGACGGCGTCGACGACGACACGTGGCTCCATCACCTGCAGCGGCAGGACTATTCCCGGTGGTTGAGAGAGTCGATCAAGGACGAGGCGCTCGCGGAGGAAGTGTCGGCGATCGAGCAGAGGCACGATCTCTCACCGGAGGAGAGCCGCGCACGGGTGAGAGCGGCGATCGAGGAGCGGTACACGGCACCGCCTTGAGCGTTACTGTCGGAGTTTGTGCATCGTGACCGCGAACGCCTGCCGCCCCGCCGACGGATCGTACACAATCACCGGCATGAGACGGCCTCGGATCGTGTCGGGCGCCGACCGAGCATAAGCCATCAGCGTCGCCACGAGCTTTTCCTGTGTGTCGCCGGCGTCTCCGCGCGGCGCCGAGGTCAGGAGATCGTTCAGCGCCAGCCGCCACGGGCGCCCGCGGAGCAGCGCGTCGACGACGGTTCCTTTGAGCACGTTGTGCGAGAAGTTGAAGAAGAACGAAAGGGGAGAGTAGGCGCGCTCGGCGGGGCGGTAGCGCTCGAAGCGTTCCAGGAGCTCCTCGCGATGGTCCAGGAAAGCCTGGCGGAAGGCGGCCCGTTCGGTTTCGCAGCGTGACAGCGACGCTGGCGGCTCGCCCACGAACGCACGCGCATCCGCCGACAGACCGTTCAACAATGCCTCGACCACGAGCTCCCGCTCCTGTCCTTCGATTCGACGCGCGCGCGGGCTGACGTACTCCTTCATGAGCGTGGCCAGCGAGAAACACAGCCACGGATAGTCTGCGACGTTGTCGCTTCGCATCACCGACGTGTCGCGGCCGTAGGTTGCTTCGAAGCCGAAGCGAAGGTGGCTTCCCATCGTCACCGCGTGGCCGAGCGCGATCTTCGTCTGATGGGCGTGCGACAGCGACCGTGCCTTCGCCAGAAGGGTGTGATAGCCCCGCTCCTCGAGCTCGAAGTGCGAGGTCGCAACGAGTATCAGCGTTTCGGCATCCGTAATGAACGGCTGGCCGCTGCCATGCGGCCCTTGCAGCCGATCCAGCAGCTGGCCCAGGCGATCGAGATTGTCGTCCGCGTTTCCCGCATCCCAGATGCGCAGGGAGAGCAGAGCCAGCAGGTAGACGAAGTAATAGTCGATGAGGATTGCGGGGACGGTTGGATCGGCCGCGTCGTCCCCGCGGTGAGCAATCAGGAAGTTGAGCACGTCGACGACGATGGTGTCCTCGTTGACGTGGTCGGCTTTCCCGTCCCAGTCGTGAAGCACGTGGAGGCCTTCGTCACGCGTCCGGCGATCGCAGTCGTCGATCAGTCGGGCGAGTGTGAGGTGACTCCACGTGTGGCTCCGCATGCCCTCGCGCATCCGGACGAGCGTCCTGCGCAGATCGCCCGACGCTGACAGCTCCGCGACGATCTCGCGGCGCAGGCCGCCGCCGACCGCCTTCTCGATCAGCGAACAGGCTGCCTCGAAGGCGATCACTGCTCGCTTACTTCAGTCGGGAGTAGTCGGTGGGCGTCAGGAAGACCGACTCGACCTTGGTGGTGAGCGACCCGCCAGCCTTGGCCTCGGACTCCGCCCGTGCCTTGACCCAATCCGGGTCCTTGCGAAACGCGTCCCAGCTCTGCTTCGCGGCCTCGCGGTCCTTGTGCGCGAGCACGTAGATGAGCGTGTTGTCCGACAGCGGAGGATCGGTGGGCGTCCAATAGCCGATGTTGGTCATGCCGTGCCTTTCGAAGAACTTCACCGTGTGATCCCGAAAGCGCGCGTTGAGCGCATCCAGCTTTCCGGGCGGCGTGGTGTAGGTGCGGATCTCGAACACGCGCGTGTTGGCCTGTGCGTGGCTGGCCGCGGGATGGAACGCGGCGCCGATCATGATGCCGGCCACGAGGGACACGGCAGCAGTGGCGACCGGGAATGACTTCGTCATGGATTCTCCTTCTATTGAGGGTGTACCGGTATTGGTGGCAGCAGGAAGTCGGGTGAAGGAATCGCCTTCGCGCGCGCCGGTGTGCTGCGCGGCAGCGGTGGGTTGGACGGCGCCATCGCGGACGGATCGGGCGACGGGCCGAGTGGCAGCGCGTAGAACATCGCCAACACAATGAGCAGCGCGACGACCGCGGCAATCGCTCGAGGCGGGAACCGCCGCCCGGGCCCGTCGGTCTGCTCCACCGGCATCCTGAGCCCCAGTTTCTGGCCAGCCTCTTCGATGAGGCCGGGCGTGATGCGGTGCACGCGCGCTGTCGCGCCCACCATCAGAGCGCGATCGCAGGCGAGGTTGATGATCCGCGGGATACCCCCCGTGAGGCGGTGGACGACGTCGAGCGCCGCGGGCTCGAACTGTACGGAGTTGGCTCCGCGCGCCACCCACAGACGATGCGCGATGTACGCTTCCACCTCCTCACGCGTCAGCGGCTTCAGCGCCGCACGAATGGAAACGCGCTGATCGAGCTGACGCAGCTCCGTCTCGGCGAGCACGTCGAGGAGGTTGAGCTGTCCGACGAGGACGATCTGCAGCAGCTTGGATTCGTTTGTCTCCAGATTCGAGATGATCCGGATCTGCTCCAGGACTTCCGGCGACAGATGCTGCGCCTCGTCGATGATCAGCACGCCGTTTCCCTTGATGGCCATCAGCGACAGCAGGAACTCGTGGAGCGTGCTGATCAGCTCGTGCTTGCTGGCGATGGCGAGTCGCCCGTTGCGGACCGCCTCGCGGGAGACGACGCCGAAGTCGAGCAGCACCTCGCGAAGCAGCTCCTCGACGGAGAGAAACGGGTTCAAGATGAGGGACGTGAACGTCGCCGGGTCGAGCTGCTCCATCAGCGCGCGGCAGGTCGTCGTCTTGCCCGTGCCGATGTCGCCGGTGAGGACGATGAAGCCTTCCTTGCGGCGGATGGCCTGGAGAAGCAGGTTGATCGCTTCGTCGTGCGACTCGCTGCGATAGAGGAAGCGAGGATCCGGCGTGAGCGTGAACGGCGATTGTACGAATCCGTAAAACTCTTCGTACATCGGCGGCGTTCGTGACTGCTCTGATCGGGCCGCGGTGCTCAACCTTCGGGCAGTGTAACAGGACAGCAGTCAACGCGTCAGCCCCTATAATCGGGCGTCATGCTGTTGCTGCTCCTCACTCTGGCCCTCGTCGATGCGCCTGGCCAGCAGGCGGTGATCGAGACGAGCATGGGAACGATCGTGCTCGACCTGCTTGCGGAGGCCGCGCCGAAGCATGTGGCGCACTTCGTCGCCCGTGCGAAGGAGGGCGCCTATGACGGCACGGCGTTCCACCGCGTCATCGCAATGGGGATCATCCAGGGCGGCGATCCGCTGTCGAAGGACCCGTCGCAGAAGGACAAGTACGGCACCGGCGGCCTCGGCGTGCTGGGCTTCGAGCCAAACGCCGAGAAGCACACGCGAGGGGCTGTGTCGGCCGTCCTCGTGCCCGGCAAACGCGACAGCGCCGGCTCGCAGTTCTTCATCTGCGTGACCGATCAGCCTTCGCTCGATGGCCAGTACACCGTGTTCGCGCGCGTAGCGGAAGGTATCAACGTCGCACAGAAGATCTCGATGGCGCCGGCCGACGCCAAGGCCGCGCCGGCCGAGCGCATCGAGGTCAGGCGCGTCACGATACGAGACAAGCCGGCAGCGGCCCTCGAGCCGTTCGTCTCGGAGTCGACGGCGGAACTAGCCGTCTATCGCGCGACGCTCGAAACGTCGCTGGGGAAAATCGTGCTGGAGTTCCTCCCCGATCGCGCGCCGACCCACGTGCGCAACTTCCTCCGCCTGGCGCAGGGCGGCGTATACGATGGCACCGCCTTCCATCGCGTCGTCCGCGGATTCGTCATCCAGGGCGGGCATCTTCCGACGCGAAGGGAGCCACTCACCGAGTCTCAGCAGGCATTCGTGCGCAACCTGCAGCCCGAGTTCAACGACATCCCGCACGACAAAGGCATCGTTTCGATGGCGCGGCTCGACGACCCCGCCAGCGCGAACACGTCCTTCTTCATCGTCACGGCGCGAACGCCGGCGCTCGACGGCAAGTACACCGTCTTCGGACGGGTCGTGGAAGGACTGGATGTCGTCGAGAAGATCGAGGCGTCGCCGGTGAATGGAGAAGCGCCAGCGACGCGTGTCGACGTAACACGCGTCTCAGTCCTTAAGAAATAAACCACGAAACACACGAAATCCACGAACTCACACATCCACTTCGTGTGTTTCGTGTTTTCGTGGTCAGCGCAGCGACGCGCGGTGCCGCGCTTCGAGGCTCGACATCAAGGCGGCGAACGCGGGGTCGCGGCGTACCGGATCGAGGAGTGTGTCGCGCGCGAACCAGGGATAGCACGGGAATCCCGAGTGGGCGGCCTGCTTCAGCCAGCGGACGGTGGCGGCGGCATCGCCGAGCTGCGCCCAGGTCGCCCCGAGGCTGTAGGCGACGTGATGGTCCATATAGGTTCCGCTCTCGATCGCCCGCGCTCGAGTGCGGCCCTCGCTGCGAAGGCCGGTTGCCGCTTCAATCGACGCGAGCGACGCCTGCGCGCGCACGTAGCCCACGTCCGCCTGGCTGCCGCGCTTCACCGAGCCGAGCATCTCACGGGCCCCCGCCGCATCTCCGAGATAGAAGCGCGCCAGGCCGAGGTAATGCCGCACCGCGGGTGCGTCCGTTCGCTGCATCAACGCCGTCGCCCGTTCCGCCGCAGTCGTGAAGTCCCCCGCAAACAGCTGCACGGCGACGTCGAGCCGCTCCCGTTCAACGTTCGCGCCGGGGTTCAGCGTGCGCGCAGCCTGTCCCTCGTCGCGCGCTGCGTCGAACAGACCCAGGTGGTAGAACGCCCGCATGCGCGTGATGTGGGCCAGATCCAGGGAAGGGTCGAGCGCCAGCGCGGCAGCGCTTTCCGCCATCACCGTCTGCCAGTCGAAGCCGCGGTGCAGCGTCCCGGCGGCGCTGGCGATCGCCAGGTGCGCTTCAGCAAGCGATGCGTTCTGATCGAGCGCGAGGCGCGCCTCGTCTTCGGCCCGCTTTCCCCAGATCGCCGCTTCGGACTGATAGGCGTAGCGCACGCTGAACCAGGCATACGCCATCGCCAGCGCCGAGCGCGCCATCGCGTAGTCCCGATCCAACGCCAGCGCGCGCTCGAAGTGACCGATCGCCTCCCGCATGTTTGCGTCGGTGTAGTTGAGGAGCAGCGTGCGGCCGCGCAGATACCGGTCGTAAGCTTCGGCATTGTTCGTCGGCCGCGCACTCCAGCGTGCGCGCTCGGGCCCCGACAGTTCGACGCGCAACGCGGTCACGATCTGCTCGGCCACCGCGTCCTGCAGGCCCAGAAGATTGGCCCGCGGTACGTCGTACATCCGGCCCCAGACCGCCACGCCATCCGCGCGCACGAGCTGGACGCTCACGCGGTACGCCCCCTCGGCTTCCTGAAGGGTGCCGATGAGGAGGTGCTGCACGCCAAGCGCCGCGGCGATGCGGGCCGGATCCGACTGCGCGTCCTTGTACGGCAAAACCGCAGAAGTCGGCCGGAGCGCGATCTGCCGCACGTTTGCCAGACGCGTCGTGATCGCGTCGGCGATGCCGACGCCGAGATACGCTGAGTCCTTCTGTTCGAGGGCAAGCACGCCCAGCGGCAACACGGCGAGCTGGGCTGGCGTGGACGTCGTGAGCTCGCTGGACACTCCCGGCATCCGCGCGAGCCATCCCGCCAGAGCGATGACTCCCACCAGAACGCCCGCCAGCGCGACCCGTCGAACAGGCGACACCGTCTCCCGTTCGGTCGTTCGTGCAGAATCCGGCGCGAGCTCGTTCGCCACGGTTCCGCCAAGAAGCTGCTCGCGCGTGACCGGCGCGATGAAACGATACCCCCGCCGGGCGAGCGTTTCGACGAACCGCGGTTCGTCGGCCGAATCACCGAGCGCCTGGCGAAGCTTCTTGATGGCGGTGTTCAGGCCGTGCTCGAAATCGACGAACGTGTCGCTCTTCCAGAGGCGATCGCGGAGTGCCTCGCGAGTGACGACCTCGCCCGGGCGCTCGAGCAGCGCCGCGAGCACCTGGCGCGGCTGTTCCTGCAGCCGCACCGTCCGACCCTGCTGAATCAGCTCACCGGTCGCGAGGTCGGCTTCGACGTCGCCGAAACGCACGCGCGAGGTACCTTGGTCCATTACTTCTGAGCTGGTGGCGCGAAGTCTATACGAGTTCACCTCTGTTTCACCCAGGGTTCACCACGAGTGCATCGACTCCGTGGCCAGCGACTCATATCGTTGCCGCCAGGAGGCATACACAAATGAGGTTTATCGGTGCTTTGGTCGTTGCGGGTGCAACGGCTGTGTCCGCGGCGGGCTTCCATGTGCCCGGTACGGTGTACGTAACGGAGCGGCAGCTCGGCAGCGTGACCGCCTTCGACGCTGGTACCGGCGCTCCACGCTGGACCAGCAAGACCGGCGGGTCGCCTATCGGCGTGACGGAGCCGCACGGAACCGGCCGGGTGTACACGTCGGATGAGGGCTCGAACCAGATGAGCGTCTTCGACGCCCAAACAGGCGCCCCGCTTCGCACAATCGCGATGGGGCCGCTTCCGCACCATCTGATGGCCAGCCGCAATGGCAACCGCATTTACGTCGGTGAGTTCGGCCACAACCAGATTGGGGTGATCGACACCACCACCGATGTTCGGATTGCAGGGTTCGTTGCCAGCCCGCTGGCGAACGCGAGGACGCATGCCGTGTGGATCACCCGGAATGGAAAGGACCTCTACGCGACGAACAGCCGCAATCCGCGGACACTGCCAGGCGACGTCGCAAAGCTGAACGCGGTGACCGGCGATTTGTTGTGCAACACCATGGTGGGCGTCGATCCGAGTGAGGTTCTCGTCACGCCCGATTCACGCACGGGCTACGTGTCCGTTCGCGGAGAGAACAAGGTAAAGGAGCTGGATCTCACGAGTGAATGTCCTGCGCTCTCCGGCCGCGAGGCCGTGGTCGGGACGATGCCAGATACGCTGCAGCTTGCCAACGACGGCGCCACGCTGGTGGTGACGCTCCGCGGGAATCCGGCGCAGATCTCGCTGCTGGACATCGAAGCATTTGTGGCGACGGTCGTCACCATTCCTGGGCACACGTTGGCCGGCCACCACTGGCTGTCGGCCAATAGCAAGTACTCGTTCGTCGCGGTGGAAAACCCGGGAGCTGTGACCGTCGTGGATAACGAGACCGGTGCGGTGCTTGCCGACTATCCATATCCGAATCCGCCGGGTGGCACCCGCGCACACGGAGTGTTCTATCGGCCTGGAAACTAGCCATGCGAAGCATCCTTCCATCCATCGCGCTGGCTTGTCTGGCTGCGGCGCCCGCGTCCGGCGCGCAGCAGCCGGCTCTACTCGATCACGCGATCGTGCGTGAAGCGGATCCGGGACCGGCAGCGCAGATCACCACCGCCGAGCTGCGCGAGATCCTCGCGCGTGGCGGCGCCGTCGTTCTGGACGCGCGACCCGCGGAAGAGTTCGGCATGTCGCACATTCCCGGCGCGGTAAACGTGTCGCAGAAGCCGGCCACACCGATCTCGCGGTACGTATCGGACGTCGCGGAAGTGAAGCGGCTGATTCCGGATCGCGACCGCGTGCTCGTTCTCTATTGCAACGGGCCTTTCTGCGGAAAAAGCCGGCGCCTCGCCGGGGAACTGGTGGAAGCCGGCTATCGAAACGTCCGCCGATACCAGCTCGGGATGCCCGGTTGGCGAGCATCGGGAGGAGTGGCCGCCATCGAGGCTTCGGCTGTGCGGCGCGTCGCGGCGCTGGATCGGACGGCCGTGTTCATCGACGCGGGGCTTACTCACGGCGCTGGGCCCGTCGAGCGGATGGTAAGGCTCGCCCCAGACCAGGTCACGCAGGCGAAAGACGATGGCCGCCTCCCGATGTACGACCACAACACGCGGATCATCGTGCTCGCGGCGACGGCCGGCCAGGCCCGCGCCGTTGCCGAGGCAATAGCCGCGAACGCCTTCCACAATGTCGCCTACTACGACGGCGACGGTTCTGTCTTGCGTCAGGGTCCACTGACTGAATCTCGCTCGCCCGACGACGCGCTGAGGGCGCGCGAGACCGCGCTGCGGGCACGCGATGCGGATGCCCTACTCAGGTCGTTCGCGGACGATGCGATTGTGGTCACGCCCAGCGGGCGCCTGCTGATCGGAAAGGACCAGATCCGCGTCTGGACGCAGGACCAGGTGCAGCGCGGACAGCGGGAAAAAGCCGGATCGCGTCACGTGCAGGCAACAAGCTCACATGGACCGGCAGCGTGGCCCGCGAGGACTGGGAACGGCTCGGTGTCTCGCCGCTGGAGATGAGACAGGACGCAATTATTGAGGGAGGGAAGATCAGGTTTTTCAGCACGACGTTTGCGCCGGAATCGGCCGATAGACTGGAGGCAGCGCGGCGGAAACCCTAGGCGAGCGCCAACGCGTCACAGTCTGTGAACGGCGGTCACGACGCCGACCAGAAAGTCGAGCCGCACCCGATCGCCGGGCTGGAGGCCTCGAGGCACGGCCTCCGGCCCGACGCGCGCGACGCGCGGCTGGCTGTCGGGCTCGTCGGCGAACGTGTAGGCGACATCGTACGAGAGCTGACCGTGAATGCTGATCGGCTGCAGACGGTGGACGACGGCTTCGCGAGATCCCTTGAGCACGCGCGTTAATCGTCCTCGCGGTCGGCGATGCGCCACGTCCGCTGGCAGCGGGCGCAGTGGTACTCCGTGGCCGACTCGATCGCGTGCACCACGCGCTCTTTCCTGACCATTGCGTTGCTCCCGCAGTTTGGGCAGACAGAGGGGTCGAGCGGTCCGGGCTGTTGCGGCCCTTGCCGTGAGGGTGTCATCAGGATGTGCAGCGAGCCGATCGAGTTTACCCGACAGGAGATGGGTCTGTCGCGTCACCGGCGATTCCTGTCGAAGATGCCGTAAAGAATGAAGCAAAGCCACCAACGCGTGGAACGCGCATCCAGCGCGGTGGGCGCGCATTCCTTCCCAGATCAATGGCCCAGCTGGCGCCTAAGTTGCTTCGCTGACACACTTAGGCGCTTGGCGGCTGTATCGCCGTCGTAAATCCGAACACGCGCCCGCTTTTACCGACAGATTTGCCAACGCGGATGTCCGCGGCACCATCGGCGCTGCACGGCGTCGCGTCACGATTCGACTCGTCGTCCTATCGCTAGAGGGAGACCGTTCAATGGAATTGCGCGATACGACCTCGCTACAGCCTGTGCCGGGTAATGGTGGAGCGATCGGGACGGGCCCGGTCGATCCAGACCACTTCTCCCGCGGGCTCCTCGCCGCGATGCTCGCGTTGAAGGAGGGCGACTTCGCCGTCCGCATGCCGTCGGACCTGACGGGCGTCAACGGCAAGATTGCCGACGCGTTCAACGACATCGCCCGCGTCAGCGAACGGCGCGCTCGCGAGACCGCGCGGGTCACGCACGCCGTGGGTAAAGAGGGAAAGCTCAAACAGCGCATGACCGTCGCGGGCGTGGCCGGCGGGTGGGCCGACGAGGTCGCGGCCATCAACACGCTCATCGACGACCTGGTGTGGCCCACGACCGAGGTGACCCGCGCCGTCGGCGCCGTCGCGAAGGGCGATCTCGGCCAGTCGATGGCCCTCGAGGTCGATGGTCGTCCTCTCGAGGGCGAGTTCCTTCGCTCGGCCAGGCTTGTCAACAAGATGATCGATCAGTTGTCGGTCTTCACGTCGGAGGTCACCCGCGTGGCGCGCGAGGTCGGCACCGAAGGCAAGCTTGGCGGACAGGCGCAGGTGAGAGGCGTGTCGGGCGTCTGGAAGGAGCTCACCGAATCGGTGAACCAGATGGCGGGCAACCTGACCGCGCAGGTGCGCAGCATCGCCGACGTGACCATTGCCGTCGCGAACGGCGACCTGTCAAAGAAAGTCACCGTCGACGTCCGCGGCGAGATTCTTCAGCTGAAGGAAGCGATCAACACGATGGTCGATCAGTTGCGCGGCTTCGCGGCGGAAGTCACGCGCGTCGCGCGCGAGGTCGGCACGGAAGGAAAGCTCGGTGGTCAAGCCGTCGTGCCGGGCGTGGCCGGCACCTGGAAGGACCTGACCGACTCGGTGAACGCGATGGCGTCGAACCTGACGGCGCAGGTGCGGAACATCGCCGGCGTCACCACCGCCGTCGCGCGTGGTGACCTGTCGCGGAAGATCACCGTCGACGTGAAGGGCGAGATTCTCGAGCTGAAGGACACCATCAACACGATGGTCGATCAGCTGAACGCGTTTGCCTCGGAAGTCAGCCGGGTGGCGCGCGAGGTCGGCACCGAAGGAAAGCTGGGCGGCCGGGCAGAAGTGCCGGACGTGGCCGGCACGTGGAAGGACCTGACCGACTCGGTCAACGCGATGGGCGCCAACCTCACGGCGCAGGTCCGCAACATCGCCGAGGTCACGACGGCGGTGGCCCGCGGCGACCTGTCGCGCAAGATCACCGTCGACGTGAAGGGCGAGATCCTCGAGCTCAAGGACACGATCAACACGATGGTGGACCAGTTGAATGGATTCGCCTCGGAGGTGACGCGTGTGGCGCGGGAAGTCGGTACGGAAGGCAAGCTGGGTGGACAGGCGGTGGTGCCGGGCGTCGCGGGCACCTGGAAGAACCTGACCGACTCGGTCAACTCGATGGCGTCGAACCTCACGGGCCAGGTTCGGAACATCGCCTATGTCGCGACGTCGATCGCGCGCGGCGACCTGTCGAGCAAGATCACGGTCGACGTCAAGGGCGAGATTCTCGAGCTGAAGAACACCATCAACACGATGGTCGACCAGCTGAACGCGTTCGCATCGGAGGTGAGCCGCGTCGCACGCGAGGTCGGCACGGAAGGTAAGCTCGGTGGCCAGGCGGAGGTGCCCGGCGTGGCGGGCACGTGGAAGGACCTCACCGACAACGTCAACTCGATGGCCTCGAACCTGACGGGTCAGGTGCGCAACATCGCGGACGTGGCGACGGCGATCGCCAAGGGCGACCTGTCGCGCAAGATCACCGTCGACGTCAAGGGCGAGATCCTCCAGTTGAAGAACACCATCAATACGATGGTCGATCAGCTGAACTCCTTCGCGTCGGAGGTGAGTCGCGTGGCGCGCGAGGTGGGCACGGAAGGGAAGCTGGGAGGACAGGCTGAAGTGCCGGACGTCGCCGGCACCTGGAAGGACCTCACCGACAACGTGAACTGGATGGCGTCGAACCTCACGGGTCAGGTCCGCAACATCGCCGACGTCGCCACCGCCATCGCCAACGGCGACCTGTCGCGCAAGATCACCGTCGACGTCAAGGGCGAGATCCTCGAGTTGAAGAACACCATCAACACGATGGTGGACCAGCTCAACGCGTTTGCGTCGGAAGTCACGCGTGTGGCGCGCGAGGTCGGCACGGAAGGCAAGCTGGGTGGCCAGGCCATCGTGACCGGCGTCGCGGGTACGTGGAAGGACCTGACCGACAACGTCAACTTCATGGCGTCGAACCTCACCGGCCAGGTCCGGAACATCGCCGAAGTGGCGACGGCCGTGGCGCGCGGCGACCTCTCGCGCAAGATCACGGTCGACGTCAAGGGCGAGATCCTCGAGCTGAAGAACACCATCAACACGATGGTCGATCAGCTCAACGCGTTTGCATCGGAGGTCAGCCGAGTCGCGCGGGAGGTCGGCACCGACGGCAAGCTCGGCGGCCAGGCGGTCGTGACCGGCGTGGCCGGCACCTGGAAGGACCTGACCGACAACGTCAACCAGATGGCCGGCAATCTCACGGCGCAGGTCCGCAACATCGCCGAAGTCACGGTTGCTGTCGCCAACGGCGACCTCTCCAAGAAAATCACGGTGGACGTCCGCGGCGAGATCCTGCAGCTGAAGGACACCATGAACACCATGGTGGAGCAGCTGCGATCGTTTGCCGCCGAAGTCACGCGTGTCGCGCGCGAGGTGGGCACCGAGGGCAAGCTCGGGGGCCAGGCCGAAGTGCCGGGCGTCGGTGGAACGTGGAAGGACCTCACCGACAACGTCAACTCGATGGCGTCCAACCTGACGGGCCAGGTCCGCAACATCGCCGACGTCGCCACGTCGATTGCGCGCGGCGACCTCTCGCGCAAGATCACGGTCGACGTCAAGGGCGAGATCCTCGAGCTGAAGAACACGATCAACACGATGGTCGATCAGCTGAACGCCTTCGCGTCGGAAGTCAGCCGCGTGGCGCGCGAGGTCGGGACGGAAGGCAAGCTCGGAGGTCAGGCGCTGGTGCCGGGAGTCGCCGGTACCTGGAAGGACCTCACCGACAACGTGAACTCGATGGCGTCGAACCTGACGGGTCAGGTCCGCAACATCGCGGAGGTGACCATCGCCGTCGCGAATGGCGACCTGTCACGCAAGATCACGGTCGACGTTCGCGGCGAGATCCTGCAGCTCAAGGAAGCGATCAATGCGATGGTGGAGCAGCTGCGCTCGTTTGCCTCGGAGGTGACCCGCGTCGCGCGTGAAGTCGGCACCGAAGGCCGGCTCGGCGTGCAGGCCGTCGTTCCCGGTGTCGCCGGGACCTGGAAGGACCTGACGGACTCGGTGAACGTCATGGGCGCGAACCTCACGGCGCAGGTGCGCAACATCGCCGAGGTGACCACGGCCGTGGCCCGCGGCGACCTCTCCCGCAAGATCACAGTCGACGTGAAGGGCGAGATTCTCGAGCTGAAGAACACCATCAACACGATGGTGGATCAGCTCCGCGCCTTCGCGGCCGAAGTAACCCGCGTTGCGCGCGAGGTCGGCACCGAGGGCAAGCTGGGGGGGCAGGCGGAAGTGCCAGGCGTGGCCGGCACGTGGAAGGACCTCACCGACTCGGTGAACGTCATGGCCGCCAACCTCACCGACCAGGTCCGCGGCATCGTGAAAGTCGTCACCGCCGTGGCCGACGGCAACCTCCGTCAGAAGCTCACCGTCGAGGCGAAGGGCGAAGTGGCGGCGCTGGCCGAGACGATCAACAACGTCACCGACACGCTCGCAACGTTCGCGGAACAGGTCACCAACGTCGCCCGCGAAGTCGGCGTCGAGGGGCGGCTCGGCGGCCAGGCGAACGTGCCCGGCGCCGCCGGCACCTGGAAGGACCTCACCGGCAACGTGAACCTGCTGGCCGCGAACCTGACGAATCAGGTCCGCGCGATCGCCGAGGTTGCCACGGCGGTCACGAAGGGCGACCTCACGCGATCCATCCAGGTCGAGGCGCGCGGCGAGGTGGCCGAGCTCAAAGACAACATCAACACGATGATCGACAACCTGCGCGCGACGACGGATCGCAACCAGGAGCAGGACTGGCTGAAAACGAACCTCGCCAAGTTCACGCGCATGCTGCAGGGGCAGCGCGACCTCGTCACGGTCGGGAAGCTGCTCCTCTCGGAGCTTGCGCCGCTCGTCAGCGCACAGCAGGGCACCGTCTACCAGATGCTCAGCGAGGTCGCCGACAGCTCGCCCGCGCTCTCGCTCCTGGCCGGCTACGCGATCGGCGACGATCAGGCGCAACGCATCGAGGTCGGGCGCGGGCTCGTCGGCCAGTGCGCGCTCGAGAAGCAGCGCATCCTGCTGACCAAGGTGCCTCGCACCTACGCGCGCGTGCATTCGAGCCTCGGCCGCGCGCTTCCGAAGAACATCGTCGTGCTGCCGGTGCTGTTCGAGGGGGAAACGAAGGCCGTCATCGAGCTGTCGTCGCTCCAGCCCTTCACGGCGACCCACCTCACCTTCCTCGAGCAGCTCACGCAGTCGCTGGGCGTGGTGCTGAACACCATCGAGGCGACGATGAGAACCGAGAACCTGCTGCAGCAATCGCAGCAGCTCACGATCGAGCTGCAGACCAGACAGACCGAGCTGCAGCAGACGAACGAACAGCTCGCCCTGAAGGCGCAGCAGCTGGCCGAGCAGAACGTCGAGGTGGAGCGGAAGAACAAGGAAGTCGAGCAGGCGCGGCGGGCGCTCGAAGAGAAGGCGGCGGAGCTGGCACTGACGTCGAAGTACAAGTCGGAGTTCCTGGCGAACATGTCGCACGAGCTCCGTACGCCGCTGAACTCCATCCTGATCCTCGGGCAGCAGCTTGGCGAGAATACCGGCGGCAACCTGACGTCGAAGCAGGTCGATTTCGCCAAGAACATCCACTCGGCTGGAACCGATCTGATGACCCTGATCAACGACATTCTGGACCTCTCCAAAATCGAATCCGGAACGGTGACGGTGGAGGCCGAGGAGATCACGTTCAGATCGCTCCGGGACAGCGTCGAGCGGACCTTCCATCACCTCGCGGAAGCGAAGAGCCTGGGATTCCTGGTCGAGATTGACAGGATGCTGCCGCCCACGTTCACGAGCGATCCCAAACGCCTGCAGCAGATCCTCAAGAACCTGCTGTCGAACGCCTTCAAGTTCACATCCCAGGGCCAGGTCAGCATGCGCGTCCAGCAGGTGACCGGCGGCTGGTCGGCCGAACACCCGGTACTTCGCTTTGTCCCAGCGGCGGTGGCCATTGAGGTCGCCGACACTGGAATTGGCATCGCTCCGGAGAAGCAGCGTCTCATCTTCGAGGCGTTCCAGCAGGCGGACGCGGGCACGAGCCGCAAGTACGGCGGCACCGGATTGGGCCTCGCCATCAGCCGCGAGCTCGCGACCCTGCTCGGCGGCGAAATCCGTCTGGTGAGCGCCCAGGGACAGGGGAGCACGTTCACGCTCTATCTCCCGCTGACCTACACCGGGCCCGCGCGTGCCATCACCGCGCCGGCAAGCGCACCCGTGTCGGCCCATTTGGTTCGGTCGACACCGGCGGGCCTCCCGGTTCTCGCCGTGGCCAAGAGTGAGGAAGTGATCCTCGACGATCGCGACGATATCGGCGAAGGCGACAACGTGCTGCTCGTCGTCGACGACGACCCGCACTACGCGCGGGTGCTTCTTGGCCTCGCCCGGGACAAGGGCTTCAAGGGGATCGTGGCCAATCGCGGTCAGTCCGCGCTGGTGCTGGCGAAGCAGTACCTGCCCACCGCCATTACTCTCGACGTGTTCCTGCCGGACATGCTCGGGTGGACGGTTCTCAACAACCTGAAGCTGGATCCCGCCACACGGCACATTCCTGTGCAGATGCTCTCAGTGGAAGAGGAGCGACAGCACGGACTGTCTCACGGCGCCTTCTCGTATCTCGTGAAGCCGGGCACGACGGAAGACCTCGAGCACGCCTTCGATCGCATCAGGTCGTACGTCGTTCCGCACAAGAAGCGGCTCCTCGTCGTCGAAGACAACGACATCGAGCGAGACGGAATCGTCAACCTGCTCCTGCACGACGACATCGAGGTGGCTGCAGTCGGGACGGGGAGCGAAGCACTCGAGGTGCTGCGTGAGCGCCCCGTCGAATGCTGCGTTCTCGACCTCCGGCTGCCCGATATGACCGGGTTCGAGTTGCTCGAGCAGATGCAGCAGGATTCAACACTGCGCGACACGCCCGTCGTGGTCTTCACGGGGAAGGACCTCAATACGGAGGAAGAGGAGAAGCTGCGCGCGGTCGCCAAGAGCGTGGTGCTGAAGGACGTGCAATCGCCCGAGCGTTTGTTCGACGAGACGGCCCTCTTCCTTCACCGCGTCGTCGCGGACCTCCCTGAGGCCAAACGGCGTCTGCTCGAGCGACTGCACGGATCGAACGAGGTGCTGCGGGACCGGAGCGTTCTGGTGGTGGACGACGATGCCCGCAACATCTTCGCGCTGACGAGCGTGCTCGAGAATCAGGATATGCACGTGCTGACTGCCACGAATGGGCGTCAGGCAATCGAATTGATTGAGAGCACGCCAGACCTCAGCGTGGTCCTCATGGACATCATGATGCCGGAGATGGACGGCTACCAGACGATGCGGGAGATCCGGAGGAATCCGGAGTACCGAACGCTTCCAATCCTGGCACTGACCGCGAAGGCAATGAAGGGTGACCGTGAGAAGTGCCTTCAAGCCGGAGCGTCTGACTACATCGCGAAGCCGGTGAACACCGATCAGCTCCTCTCGCTGCTGCGGGTTTGGCTGTATCGTTGACCCGCAAGGACCCATGGTGAACGCGGACGTCAAGATCCTCATCGTTGACGACGAAGCGCGCAACCTGGACGCGTTGGAGGTCATGCTCGCGTCCAGCGGATGCACCCTCGTGCGTGCGCTCTCCGCCGACGAGGCGCTGCTCGCGATGCTGCGCCACGAGTTCGCTGCGATGATCCTCGATATCCGGATGCCGGGCATGGGGGGCATCGAGCTGGCGAACCTCGTGAAACAACGCCGTCGCACGCAGGATGTGCCGATTCTGTTCCTCACCGCACATCTCGTGGACGAGGAAGACGTCTTGCGTGGCTACGGCGTCGGAGCCGTGGACTATCTGAGCAAGCCGATCAACGGCGACATCCTTCGATCGAAGGTGGCGGTGTTCGTCGAGCTGTATCGGAAGACCCGGGCGCTCGCCAGTGTCAATGAGGCGCTGCAGGTCGAGGTCACGGAACGCGAGAAGGCGCAGCAGGCGCTCGAGCAAGTCAATCAGGAGTTGGAGCTTCGCGTCGTCGAGCGCACCGCGGCTCTCTCGGTCGCGCACCGTGGCGTCAAGGAGAACGAAGAACGTCTCAGGATGGCGATGGACGTGGCGCAGATCGCGGCCTGGGAGTGGGACGTGCAGACTGGCCAGATGACCTGGTCGACCGACCCGGAAAAGCTGTTTGGTTTCCCGAAGGGCTGTTTTGGACCCGATATGCGCATCTTCAAGGTCCTCCACCCGGATGATCGCCCGCGCGTCGAGGCGGCGGTCCGCACGGCGATCACGACAGGGGGGACGTACGAGTGTGAATATCGTGCGGTGTGTCCCGATGATCGCATCGTCTGGGTCACCGAACGGGGCCGCGTCCTCCGAGGCGACGATGGGCAAGTCGAGAAAATGGTGGGCGTGAGCCGCGACGTGAGCGCTCAGCGCCACGCCGAACAGGAACGAGAGCGGCTGCTTGTCAGCGAGCGACGCGCGCGAGACGAGGCCGAGCGACAGAGCCGCATCAAGGACGAGTTCCTTGCGACGTTGAGCCACGAGCTGAGGACGCCCATGAACGCCATTCTGGGCTGGCTCAGCATGCTCACGAAGGGCGAGACGGTGAAAGATCGCGACCAGGCGATGGCCGTGATCCACCGCAACGCGCTGCTGCAGGCGAAGCTGATCGAAGATCTGCTCGAGATGAACAAGCTCACCTCGGGAACCGTGCGTCTGGAGCTCGCGCCGGTCGATGTTGCCGCCGCTGTCGAATCGGCGATTCAGGCGCTGAAGCCGACCGCAGAGACCAAAGGCGTGCAGCTCTCCTCGACAATCGATCCCGAATTGCCGCATGTCCCCGCCGATGCGCGGCGACTCCAGCAGATTCTATGGAACCTGCTCCACAATGCCGTGAAGTTCACCGGGAGCGGCGGGAGCGTGGACGTCGCCGTCACTGGCGGCGACGCGGGCGTCCGCATTCTCGTGAAGGACTCGGGACAGGGCATCCCGCCCGACTTCCTGCCCTACGTCTTCGATCGCTTCCGCCAGGCCGACTCGTCGACCACGCGTGGTGTGGGCGGCCTCGGTATCGGACTGTCCATTGCGAAGCATCTCGTGGAGCTCCACGGGGGGAGCGTGGAAGCCTCGAGCGCGGGCCTGGCGCAGGGAGCGAGTTTCGTCGTGCACCTGCCGGTGACGTCACAGCAATCCGCACGCATGCGCGCCGAGGCCCGACTCACGACTTGATCCGTAGGCGCGCTTCGTCACGCATGTTCGAACGGGAGCCGAGGCTGAGGATCGTGCACCTCCTCCGGCGCGTCCGATTCACAGAGATTGTGCACGCTCACGCCCAGCAGACGCACCGGCCGGTGCCCGGCGTCGGTGCGGTCGAGGAGCGCGACCGCCCGCGCGGCGATGGCGTCCTCATCGCGCGTCGGCGGCGCCGTATGGCTCCGCGTCAGCGTGATGAAGTCGTGATAGCGGACCTTGATGGTGATGGTGCGCGCGAACAGCGCGCGCCGCGTCAGCCACGCGGCCGCGTCGCGCGCCATGCCGTCGATCTCGGCCCGGATTTCGGTGATGTCGGTCAGGTCGCGCGCGAACGTGTTCTCGCTGCCCGACGACTTCGGCTCCTGGTGCGGTTCGACGGGCCTCTCGTCGATGCCGTTGGCGAGCTGCTGCAGCCAGTCGCCAAGGCTTCCGACCGTGTCACGCAGCACCTCGAGATCGGCGGCTCGGACATCGACGAGCTTCGCGATGCCACGTGCCCGGAGCCTCTGCGCCGTGACCGGGCCCACTCCCCAGAGCGCGTCCACCGGCAGTCCCTGGAGAAACGTCTCCATCCGCTCCGGTGCGATCACGGTGAGGCCGTCCGGCTTCTTCCACCCTGAAGCGATCTTCGCGAGGAACTTGTTCGGAGCCACGCCGGCCGATGCGGTGAGCTTCGTCACCTCACGGATGCCGTCCTTCAACCGGCGAGCGACGTTCATACCGAGCGGCTCGTTCCACGTGTTCTGCGTCACGTCGAGATACGCTTCGTCGAGCGACAGCGGCTCGACGAGGGGCGTCACCGACCGGTAGAGGTCGAACACCTGGTTCGACACCGCGCGGTACTTCGCGAAATCGGGCGGGACGATCACCAGGTCCGGACAGAGGCGAACCGCGCGCGACATGGGAATCGCGGAGCGCACGCCGAAGGCGCGCGCCTCGTAGCTCGCCGCCGCCACGACGCCGCGCTTGTCGGGATCGCCGCCGACCACCACGGGCCGCCCTCGCAGCCCGGGCCGATCGCGCTGCTCCACGGATGCATAGAACGCATCCATGTCGATGTGAAGGATTCGCCTCACCTATACTCAGATTACCGTGTTCGGGCTTCTCTGTTCTCACTTCTCCGTTCGTGTTCTGGTTCTGGGTTCGGTTCTCGGTTCGGGGTTCGCCGTTCGTGGTTCGGTTCGCGCCGCACCGAACAACGAAGGCGAACCGAACCGAGCAGCTGAACACGAACAGAGCACCGAGCAGCCAGAAGCGCGAACGACAGGTTCCGGGTTCTGGTGTCCGATGCACCCCAACGTTCGCAGCAGCGAGGCAGCCAAGTGCAACGAGTGCGGAATGGCGCTCGTGGCCATTCCCGATCGCACCGATGCGGCCTATTGGCTCGAGGTCACGACCGAGCCCGACGCGATACCGGTCCGGCGGCCGGTGCGCCTGCAGCTCACGGTGCGCGATCGCGCGACCAACGAAGCGGTCACGCACTTCGACGAGATGCACGAGCGGTTGATGCACCTCTTCGTTGTGAGCGCCGACCTGCAGTACTTCGATCACGTGCACCCGTCGGCGAAAGGCGGCTCGTTCGAGATCCCACTCACGTTGCCGCGCGCCGGTGCGTATCGGCTGGTGGCGGATCTGCTGCCCACGGGAGGGACCCCGCAGACGCTGCAGCACACGATCCTGACGAGCGGCCACATCATGGGCGGCGCGAGGCGAGATCCCGAGCCCCAGGCGGAAGCCCTCGAAGCGCTCGACGGCGACGTCCGGGCGCGGCTCGCCACCGCCGTCGCACGAACGGGCGACGATGCGCACCTGGTGGTGGAATTGACGGATCGGCAGAGCGGGGCAGCCATCGCCGATATCGAGCCGTACCTCGGGGCGTGGGGCCACATGTTCCTCGCGAGCCGCGACCTGGCGGACGTCGTCCACAGCCATCCGCTGATCGAGGAAACGAAGCCAGGCGGACCGACCATCACGTTTCAGACGCTGTTCGCGCGCAGCGGGTGGTACCGCGTCTGGGTCCAGGTTCAGCGGCGCGGCCGCCTTCTGACGTTCGGCTTCACCGTGCGGGTGGCGCCGGCGGTGTAGAGCAGCCGCACGGCCGCCGTGGTCTCGATGCGGGCGCCCGGCGGCAGCGACAGAGGACGCGCCAGCCGGTACATCGGGTGCGGGCCGTGACTCGGCGTGGTGAGCACACCGACCGCGTCGGCGCGGCCGTTCGGGAAGCGCGCGACCACCTGCACGTCACGCGGATCGCCCTCTGGCCGAATCGCGAGCAGCTCGGTAGCTTGTCCGGCGCGCCAGCTCCTCACGACCGTCGCCTCGTGCAAGGCTTTCGGCCGATCCTCTTTCGTCATCCGAACTCGCAGCCGGCTGTGATCGATGGCGGCGGCGTTGGGTGCGCGGTACTCGATGCGAGCCGTGAACAGCGCAGAGGTCGCAAGCGTTGCGCCCGTATCGGAAGGGAATTCAATCCACGGTTCTCCCGGCGTCCACGTCCCGAGCCATCGCCTTCCGAGCTCGAGATTCACTTCTTCGACGCTGAACGGAATGCCAGGCTCGAAGGTCCATCCCGTGAGGGTCATTCCCGCCGGAAGCTGCAGCGTGACGCTCGCAATGCGCTCGACGGCTTCGGTGATCGTTGCGGGAGCGAGAGGGATGGCGACGCTTCCAGCAAGCGCATCGAGCGTGCCCGCTGTGGGAGTCGGGAGTTGGGCGTTGGGGATTGCCGGGCTTGTCGCGAACGCCGGCGTTCGGGCGTCGAGCGAGTATGGCGCGCCGCCGTCCACCCACGCCGCCAGGAGCTCCTGCTCGTGCCGCGTGAGCCGGCGGTCGTTGGCGAAGTGGCCGACGCCTGGCGCCGCTCCCCACGGAGGCATGCTCCCGGCCAGCACTTCCTCTTTCATCGCCACGGCCCACGGTCGCGCGTCGTTGTAGGTCGTGAGTGAAAAGCCCGCGTAGCCGCCCGGGCGGTGGCACGAAACGCAGCGGCGCTCGAGCAGCGCGGAGATCTCGCGCGTCCAGGTGACCTTGGTGGTGATCGGATTATGAGCGGCTAAGGGCTTAAGGCTTAAGGCCAAGGGCATCGTCAGGCCAAGGGCGACAACCGCAAGCGACCAGCCCTTTGCCGACCCGGCCATGAGCCCTGAGCCCTAAGCCTTGAGCCGGATCATCGCGCCGTCGTCGCGGGCTGCGGGTTCTTCACCGTGTAGATGATGCCCGTGTACTGCATCTCCTCCCACGTCTGATCGCCCCACTTCACCTCGATCTTCGGATCGGGGTTCGACGGGTTCTTGTCAGAGTTGTCGTACCAGGCAGAGGAGAGGATGCGCGCTCCCTTCGGCAGCGACAGCGGCTCCCTGAACATGTAGTAGGTCTGCCAGTTGAAGTCGTAGTTCGGTACCGACAGCAGCGGCTGCACGGATCCGTCGGGCATCGCGAGCTTGTACTCCCACTTGTTGCCGCGGACGTGCGTGTGCGGGAAGACGCCCCAGAGCGTCACGTCCTGCAGGATCTCGACTTCGGTATCGACCTGATGATTCGACGCGCCAGCCGGGATCGACAGCGTGGCGTTCATGAACTGCCCGGCGCGCAGCTCATGCTGCGGCGGCTCGTTCGCGAACGTCATTCCGACGCGCGTCCGATCGGTCCCCGCCTTCCCATTGGAGGTGTAGTGCATCTGCAGCTCCAGGACGCCGCCCGGAGCCAGCCTCAGCGCGGTGCCCGGGCGAAAGACCTGGGGGTTCGTGCCCGGCGCGTACGTGGCGATGATGCGGCTCGGGCCGATCGGCTTTTGCGGCGGCCGGCTTCCGCGCTTCCGCTCGGGCAGCTTCATGTGCTCCGGGATGAACTTCAGCACCGGGGCCATGCGCGGGCCCTCCGGCGGCGCCTGGTAGAAGGCAAGGACGTGGTGGACCAGCTCGCGGTTGCCCGGGCGCACCTCGATCGCCTGCAGCCACTTCGCCTCGGTGAAGTTCGTGGGGATGTAGAAGTATTCGGTACTCGATCGTGCCGCTGGCCGGAACCGCGTAGTCCTCCTGCATCTCGAAGACGACATCGGGCTTTCCGATTTGCCAGCCCTCGGCGAAGAGCGGTGGCGATGGCAAATCCTTGGGATCGCCCTCCGGTGCGCCGGCAGACACCCATCGCGCGATGACGTCCTTCTCCATCTCAGTCAGACGGCGCTCGTTCTCGAAGGTACCGGCTGCGGCGTCGGCATGCCACGGTGGCATGACGCCTTGCGCGGTTGCCTGGCGAATGGCGCGGGCCCAGGGCCGAACGTCGGCGTACGAGATGAGCGACATCGGGGCGATTTCGCCGGCGCGATGGCACGTCACGCAGTTCTTGTAGAGGATTGGGGCGACGTCGCGCGTGAAGGTGGGAGGGGCCGACGCGGCTTGCTCCTCCGCGCGGGCCGTCGTGACCGCCGCCACGACCACTGCTCCCCCGAGAAGGGCCATCAGTCCGCTGAAAAACGTACGCATACCGGGATCGTAGCTCAGTTTCCGGTCGCGCCGAAGCCTCCTCGTGCCGTCACGCGAATATCCTGCACATCGTCCCAGGTCACGCGCGGCGCCGCCAGCACGATCCCCTGCGCCAGGCGATCGCCGCGCCTCACCTCGACATCCGCGTCGGTCACGTTGAGCAGCTGAATCATGACTTCGTCGGTGGGGCCGCAGTAGTCGGGATCGATCACGCCGACGCCGTTGGCGACGATGAGACCGCGTTTGAGCGGCGTGCTGCTGCGCGCGAGGATGGCGAGAAAATGCCCGCGCGGGACCTCGATGACGAGGCCCGTGCGGACGAGGGCTATGGATCGGGCGCCGATCGTCAGGTCGTGTGCCGCGGCGAGATCGAAGGCGGCCGATTCCTCGGTGCCGTAGGCGGGCAGCGGAATGCTGGGATCGAGCCTGGTGATCTTCAATCGCATCGAAGGAGCATACCCCAGCGGATCACGTCAGGGTTCGAGCCGAGCGAGGCGTATGCCGTCCTGTCGCGATGAGCCTCAGGTGGTACTGGAGATACAGGACGCTGAAGAAGAACGTCATGATGCCGCTGAGATCGAGATCGTAGCGGACCTCGATGGCGGCGCGCATGTCGAAGTACGCAACCAACACTGCGATGACCCAGACGAGTTGAGCCAGCAGTTCGAGTCCGTCGAAGCTGGCGCCGGTCATGCCGGTCACGAATCCCAGGATCAGCGGGAATGCGATGCCGCCTGCGAGCGTATAGAGCGCTTTGGATTTCGGATCGATGCGTCTGATCCAGACCGCGTGGACGAACATCCAGATCAAGGCGAAGAGTCCCCAGGTGACTAGTGCGAGTACCAGAACGATCGCCCAATGAAGTGACGGTGGCTTCGGCGCGGTTCTGGTTGGACTCGGCTCGGCGGAGGGGATAGGTGGAGGGGCGTCGGGTGCGACCTTCTCCTGCAGCAGGTCGCTGACCCGCGACCAGGTTGCCATGCCGGCCGTCCAGACTAGGTCGCCCGGCTGAATGGATCCGGCGGCGGCGTATTCCCGCAGCAGGTCGAACGTGTACGGACCGTAGCGCTGATCGCCGCGGGCCAGCGTGTACGTCGCGGGTGCGTCCATCGCGCTTCTGCCGTGCTCGGCCGGGAGTATAGCCGCCTTTTTTGTAGTAGCGTGAGCGGATGGCTACGATGTCTCCCCCGCGCCTGGCGTTCGCTCTGGTCACGCTCGGCCTGCTGCTTGCCGGCAGCGCCGGACCGAGCGCGCAGAATCTCAGCGCTCCGCTGCCGCTCGACCCCGGGGTGCGAGCGGGCACGCTGCCCAACGGCTTGAAGTGGTTCGTGCGGCCCAATGCGCGGCCGGAGAAGCGCGTGGCATTGCGGCTCGCGGTCAAGGCGGGGTCGATCGACGAGGATGACGATCAGCGAGGTCTGGCGCACGTCCTGGAGCACATGGCGTTCAACGGCACGGCGCACTTCAAGCCGGGTGAGCTCATCACCTACCTCGAATCCATCGGCGCGCGCTTCGGTCCACACGTGAACGCCTACACGAGCTACGACGAGACGGTGTACATGCTCGACGTCCCGACGGACCGTGAAGGGGTCGTCGATCGCGGTTTCTCGGCGCTGTCCGATTTCGCCGGCGGCATGGCGCTCGATCCGAAGGAGATCGATCGGGAGCGCGGCGTCGTCATCGAAGAGTGGCGCGGCCGTCTCGGCGCGAGCGCGCGCATGCAGGCCGTGCACGCGAAGGCCATCTACGGCGCGTCGAAGTACGCCGAGCGCCTGCCGATCGGGACGCCGGAGGTGCTCAAGACGTTCACGCCGCGGCGGCTGCGCGACTTCTACGACAAATGGTACCGGCCGGATCGCATGGCGGTGGTCGTGGTGGGAGACATCGATCCGGCTGCCGCGGAACAGTTCGTCGCGAAGCATTTTTCCCCGTTGAAGGCCCGCGGCCCGGCCGTCGACCGGCCGGTCTATCCCGTGCCCGCGCATGCCGAGACGCGATTCGGGATTGCGAGCGACCCTGAGGCGCAGCAGTCGTCAGTGGTGCTCATCCACAAACGGCCGCTGAGCGACGTGCGCACCGTCGCCGATTACCGGCGGCTCCTGCTGCGGTCGCTGGTCCACCAGATGCTCAACGCGCGGTTCGGCGAAATCGCGCGGCAACCCGACGCGCCATTCCTGGGCGCATCCTCGGACGACGACCGGTTCGGCCGCGACGTGGAGGCGCTCTCGCTCGGAGCGCGCGTCGCCGACAGCGGCGCGATTCCGCGCGGCGTGGAGGCGCTGACGCGTGAGGCGGCCCGGCTCGATCGCTTCGGCTTCGGCACCGCGGAGCTCGATCGCGGCCGGCAGTGGACGCTGGCCACGTACGAGCAGGCCTTCAACGAGCGCGACAAGAACGAGCACCCCGCGCTTGCCGCCGAGCTGATTCGGCATTTCCTGGAGGGGGAGCCCGTCCCAGGGATTGCCTTCGAGTACGACCTCGCGCGAACGGTGGTGCCCGCCATCACGCCCGACGAAGCGGCCGCGCTCGCCAAGGAGCTGATCACCGAGAACAACCGGGTCGTGCTCGTCACGGCCCCTGAAAAGACGGACGCCCCCGTGCCCACCGAAGCCGCCCTTCGCGATGCGATGCGGAAGGGCGCCACGAGCGAGGTCACCGCCTGGCGCGACGACATGGCTGGCCGCGAGCTGATGCCGAAGAAGCCGCAGCCGGGGAGCATCGCATCCACGCGCGAGATTCCCGAAATTGGCGTGACGGTGCTGACGTTTTCCAATGGCGCGTCCGTGTGGTTGAAGCCCACGGACTTCAAGAACGATCAGGTGCTCTTCACCGCCTACGCGAAGGGAGGCACGTCGCTGGCCGCTCCGACCGAGTACTTCGCCGCGGCGCTGAGCCCGACGCTCGTCGGCATCGCCGGCGTGGGCGGCTTCACGCCCGTGGAGCTGGATAAGCTCCTGCCCGGGCGCCTCGTGGACGTGTCGCCGTACATGTCGTTGTACACGCATGGCGTGACCGGCTCCAGCACGCCGAAGGACCTCGAGACGGCGCTGCAGCTCGTGTATCTGAACTTCACGGCGCCGAATCGGGCACCCGAGTCGTTCGACCTGATGAAGCGGCGGCTTGCCGCCGTGCTCGCGAACCAGGCGCAGAGCCCCGGGGCCGCGTTCCAGGAACGCGTGCGCCAGGTGAACACGATGAACCACTACACCGCGCGCAATCCGACGCCGGAGGACGTGGAAAAGCTCGATGCCGCCGCGATGTGGCGCTACTACGACGCGCGGTTCGCGAACGCCGCCGACTTCACGTTCTTCATGGTCGGCACGTTCGATCTGAAGACCGTGACGCCGCTCCTCGCGGCCTACATCGGTTCGCTCCCCTCGAAGGCTACGCCGGTGGCGGCAATCGGCGACGTCCGCCTGCCGTTCCCGCCTGCGATCGTGCGTGACGTCGTTCGCAAGGGGCGCGAGCCGCGAAGCCAGACGGTGGTGTCGTTCTTCGCCGATACGGGGCTCGACGAAATGGAGATGCACCGCACGCGCGCTGCGACGCAGGTGCTCGAGATCCGCCTTCGCGATCTCCTGCGCGAGGAGCTGGGCGGCACGTACTCCGTCGGCGTCAGCTACACCAACACGCAGCCGCAGGGCGGCTATGGAACGATCGCCGTCGCGTTTGGCAGCGCGCCGGAGAACGTCGATCGCATGGTCGCCGCCGTGCTGGAGCAGGCGGCCAAGCTACGCGGTGAGGGTCCAACCGACGACGAAGTGAAACGAGTGCAGGAGCTGGAACGCCGCGAGCTGGAAACGGCGATGCGGCAGAACGCCTACTGGCAAAACTCGATGCAGACCGTGCACGTGCTTGGCTGGGACGTGCGCAGCATCGCGAAACGTCTGGAGCGCGCGGCGTCGCTGACGCGCGAGAACATCCACGCGGCCGCGAAGAAGTATCTTCCGGAAACTCGCTATACCGTCGTCTCGCTGCTGCCTCAGGCCGCGACGCCCTGACCGATACGCTTGCGGCGCAAAGCAGCCTACGCTGAGCAGCGACGCCGAACTGGCCACGCTGAGCACGCTGGCGAACGACAGAATCGACCACAGGCTCCGCGAGCTGAACAGACTTGAATTCATGACCACCCCGTTCGAGCTCCTCGGATGCAAGCGGCGCACCTGCCGGGTGCATGCTCTTGTGGGGCACGAACTTTCGTCCGCATTCCCGTGGCGGTGATCGTTGCACCGATACGGTCAAGATCGCACCGACTGCGCAAGTCAGATCGCACCGAGTGCGTGTTGATATACTGATTGGCTTCGAGCAGAGGGAAATGCAGTACATCTACACAATGAAGGGGCTCGGGAAGATTCATCCTCCCGATACCGTCGTCCTCAAAGACATCTGGCTCTCGTTTCTGCCCGGCGCGAAGATCGGAGTGCTCGGCCTCAACGGCGCCGGCAAGAGCTCGCTGCTGAAGATCATGGCGGGCGAGGACCATGAGTTCAACGGCGAGGCGTTCCCCGCCGAGGGCATCACCGTCGGATTCCTCAAGCAGGAGCCGCAGCTCGATCCCACGAAGACGGTCCTCGGCAACGTCGAGGAAGGTGTCTCCGACATCAAGGCGCTGCTCGACCGCTACGACGAGCTGAACATGAAGCTCGGCGAGGACCTGTCGCCCGAGGAGATGGACAAGGTGATGGAGGAGCAGGGACGCCTCCAGGATCGCATCGACGCGGTCAACGCCTGGGACATCGACTCGCAGCTGGAGCTCGCCATGGAGGCGCTGCGCTGTCCTCCTCCCGATACCGACGTCACGACGCTCTCGGGCGGCGAACGCCGCCGCGTCGCGCTCTGCCGGCTGCTGCTCAAGTCGCCGGATCTCCTGCTCCTCGACGAACCGACGAACCATCTCGATGCTGAGTCGGTGGCGTGGCTCGAACGCTTCCTCACGGAATACAAGGGCACCGTCGTGGCCGTGACGCACGACCGCTACTTCCTCGACAACGCCGCGGAATGGATCCTCGAGCTGGATCGCGGCGAGGGCATCCCGTGGAAGGGCAATTACTCATCGTGGCTCGATCAGAAGCAGCAGCGGCTCAAGCTGGAAGAGAAGACCGAATCGAAGCGGCAGCGCACGCTCGAACGCGAGCTCGAGTTCATCCGCATGTCGCCTCGGGCGCGTCAGGCCAAAGGCAAGGCGCGGTTGAACGCCTACGAACAGCTGCTCAATGAAGACACGGCGAAGAAAATCGAGCAGGTCGAAATCTACATCGCGCCCGGGCCGCGCCTCGGCGACATCGTGGTCGAAGCGCGGAACCTGCGCAAAGGCTACGGCGACCTGCTGCTGATCGACGATCTGAATTTCACTCTCCCGCGCGGCGGCATCGTCGGCGTCATCGGCCCGAATGGGGCCGGCAAGACGACGCTGTTCCGGATGATCACGGGTCAGGAAAAACCGGAGGGTGGCACGCTGCGCATCGGCGACACGGTGCAGCTCGGATACGTCGATCAGAGCCGCGATGCGCTGGATCCCCGCAAGAGCGTGTGGGAGGAGATCTCCGGCGGCGAGGACGAGCTGCTGGTGGGCAAGCGGGCGGTGCCCTCGCGGGCCTACGTGTCCTGGTTCAACTTCAAGGGCGCGCAGCAGCAGCGCAAGGTGGGCTCGCTGTCCGGCGGCGAGCGCAACCGGCTGCACCTGGCCAAACTCCTCAGGGCCGGGTCGAACCTGCTGCTCCTCGACGAGCCGACCAACGACCTCGACGTCGACACGCTGCGCGCGCTCGAGGAAGCCCTCCTGAACTTCGCGGGCTGTGCCGTCGTCATCAGCCACGACCGGTGGTTTCTCGACCGGATTGCCACGCACATGCTGGCGTTCGAGGGTGACAGCAAAGTGGTATGGTTCGAGGGCAATTACCAGGACTACGAAGCCGATCGGAAGCGGCGGCTTGGAGCTGAAGCCGACACGCCGCACCGCATCAAGTACCGCAAATTGACTCGTTGATGATCACGCAGGAGGAAACATGAACGCAGAACAGGCCAAATTCCTGGTCGAATATTTCGCCGGCCTCTGGGAAGGCGAGCTCCCCGCGACGGCAAAAGTGCTCCGGAACGTCCCGGACGAGAAGCGCAGCTACAAGCCGGACGACAAGTCGCGCTCGGCGTGGGACCTCGCGACGCATCTCGCCCTCGGCGACGTCTGGTTCATCCAGAGCATCATCGACGGCAACTTCAACTTCGACGCCGAAGCCGAGAAGCAGCAGGCCGCGCAGTTCAAGACGACGAAGGATATCGCGGCGTTCTACGAGCAAGAGGTTCCCGCGAAGCTGAAGGAGCTGCGCGCCCTTCCGCCTGACCGCCTCACCAAGGTCGTCGACTTCTTCGGCATGATGGAGCAGCCGAACGTCACCTACCTCGGGTTCGCGAACAACCATTCGATCCATCACCGCGGCCAGCTGGCGTCGTACCTGCGCGCCTGCGGCTCGAAGGTGCCGGCGATCTACGGTGGCAGCGCCGACGAGCCGTTCCCTGCCCCGGCGACAACAGCCTCCTAAGTGTTTCCGGACCTCCGATTCTTTCTGGATCGGTTGCGCGCGACCGGGGACCTCGTGACCATCGAGGTCCCCGTCGATCCCTACCTTGAAGCTGCCGAAATCCACCGCCGCGTCATAGCCGCCGGCGGGCCCGCGCTTCTGTTCACCAACGTAAAAGGCTCGGATTTTCGCCTCGTCACCAATTTGTTCGGCACCGCGCGGCGCGCCGAGCTCGCGTTCGGAGAGCGGCCGCTGCGTCTCATCACACGCGTCGTGCAGCTCGCCGAGACGTTGCTCCCGCCCACGCCGCGAAAACTGTGGGATGCGCGCGATGTCGGCCTGGAGCTCCTCAAGGTCGGGACGCGGCGCGTGTCGAAAGGACCCGTCGCGGAGCGCGTCACGACCGATGTGAGGCTCGACCGTCTGCCGGTGATCACGAGCTGGCACGAAGACGGGGGACCGTTCATCACCTTGCCGCTTGTGTACACAACGCATCCCGAGAAGCCGGGACACAACCTCGGCGTGTCCCGCATGCAGGTGCATGACCCGCGCACGACGGCCATGCACTGGCAGATCGGCAAGGGCGGCGGCTACCACTACGCCGCGGCCGAGGCGCGCGACCAGAGCCTCCCGGCCACCGTGTTCCTTGGCGGGCCGCCGGCGCTCATCCTGTCAGCCGTGGCGCCGCTGCCCGAGAACGTGCCCGAGCTCATGCTCGCCTCGCTGATCGCCGGCGAGCGCCTCCCGCAGGTCCAGGGGTACGGCACGCATCCGCTCATCGCGGAAGCGGAGTTCGCTCTCATCGGCGACGTCCCACCGCACGCCCGCCGGCCCGAAGGGCCGTTCGGTGATCACTACGGGTATTACTCGCTCCAGCACGATTACCCGGTGTTCAACGTGCGCCGGATCGCGCACCGCGGCGACGCCATCTATCCCGCCACGGTCGTGGGTAAGCCGCGCCAGGAGGATTTCTTCATCGGCGATTTGCTGCAGGAGCTGCTCTCGCCGCTCTTCCCGCTCGTGATGCCGGCGGTCGAGGCGCTCTGGTCGTACGGCGAGACGGGCTACCACTCGCTGGCGGGGGCGATCGTCAAGCAGCGGTACACGCCGCGAGGCGATGGCCAGCGCGTTCCGAATCCTCGGTGAGGGCCAGCTGTCGCTGACGAAGTTTCTCCTCGTCACCGATCGCCATGTCGATCTGAAGGATTTCAAAGCGACGCTCGAGCACGTGCTCGCACGAACGAATCCCGAGACTGACCTGTACGTCTTCTCGAACCTCTCGATGGACACGCTCGACTACACGGGACCGCGCGTGAACGAAGGATCGAAAGGTGTGTGGCTCGGATTGGGCGACCCGGTGCGCGATCTCCCTCGCGAGTTTGCCGGCGCCATCCCGCCTGGTGTCACGGACGTCCATGTGTTCTGCGGCGGCTGTCTCGTCGTCGGCGCCCCGTCCTACGCGACCGAACCGGCCGCGGCGGCGCGTCTCGCAGCCGATCCGGCGTTCAGCAGCTGGCCGCTCGTGGTGGTCAGCGACGAGCCACGCCGGGCAACGGCCAGCGCCATGAACTTTCTGTGGACGACCTTCACGCGATTCGAGCCGGCGGCCGACATTCACGCGGCCGGGCGAGACGTGGTCCGCAACCACATCGCGTATCGGGGCCCCGTCGCGATCGACGCGCGCATCAAGCCGTGGTATCCGAAGGAACTGACGACGCGGGAGGATATTGCCGCGCGTGTAACACAACGATGGAACGAATACTTTCCGTCGGGCGGTGTTGAGATGGGCGATTCAGAAAGGGCTCACCTTGACTGATGCCTGGTACAGTTCCTGGCAACTGAAATCCTGAACAACGAACCAGACTCAGGAGGGAATAGTGGCTACAGCAACGCTACAGGCGCGCGCTCTGATGCCGACGCTCACCGTCAACGACGTCAAGAAAAGCGTCGAGTTCTACAAAGCTCTGGGATTCAACGTGACTGACGAGATGAAGGAAAATGGCGAGCTTCGCGGCGTGACGCTCGAAGCGGGCGGAGCTCATCTCGGCCTGTCGCAGGATGACTTCGCGAAAGGACGCAACCGGACCAAGGGTGTCGGCATGCGTTTCTATCTCGAAACGGATCAGGACATCACCGCACTGGCACGCCAGGCGAAGGCCGCCGGTGTCACGCTGGACAGCGAGCCGGCGAAGCTCCCATGGGGGCCCATGGGATTCACCGCGACCGATCACGACGGATTCACGCTGACGATCTCGAATCCCGAGTAGATCCTACGCGCTCAGTTGAGCGCGTTGGGAACGGCGAGCGTGAACGGCGCGATGACGGCGTCGAAGTGCTCGCCGTTCGCCGTCACCATCTGATACGTGCCCTGCATCGATCCCACCGGGGTCTTCAGCGGGCAGTAGCTGGTGTACTCGAAGGATCCTCCCGGAGGCAGCACCGGCTTCTCGCCAACCACTCCCGGTCCTTTCACCCGCTCGACCTCGCCGTCGGCGTTGGTGATGATCCACTCCCGCGACACGAGCTGAGTGGTCTCCGTCCCCACGTTGGAGATCCGGATCGTGTACATGAACAGATAGGAGCTTTCGGCGGGAGAGCTGCGCTCGCGCAGATAGGCGGTCTTCACCTCGATCTGGATGCCGCGCGTGGTCGTTGGGCTCACAGGATTTGATTATACGTAGTACAGTTCTGGGATCGCATGGATCCGGCGAAGAAGAAGCCTGTATCGAGCGCAGCCGCGTGGCGCGAAGCGCGCGAGCTCTTGTGGACTCATCGCCGGCGGCTCAGCATCGGCTTCGGCCTGATGCTGATCAGCCGCCTCGCGGGCCTCGTGCTCCCGTGGTCGTCGAAGTGGCTCATCGACGAAGTGGTGACGAAGGGACGCACCGACCTCCTGGGCACGATTGCATTGGCGTCCGGCGCGGCCACCGGCGTCCAGGCCGTCACGTCGTTCGCCCTGTCGCAGATCCTCGGCGTCGCCGCGCAGCGCGCGATCACCGACATGCGCAAACGCGTGCAGGCGCGCGTGATGCGGCTGCCCGTGCGCTACTTCGATTCGACGCAGACCGGCATCCTCGTGTCGCGGATCATGACGGACGCCGAAGGGATCCGGAACCTTGTCGGCACCGGCCTCGTGAGCCTGGCGGGCGGGCTGGTCACGGCGGTGCTCGGGCTCGGCGTCCTCTTCTGGTTGAACTGGAAGCTGACGGTCATCACCATCATCGTCCTCGGCCTCTTCGGCGGCGGCATGGCCTACGCGTTCAAGACGCTCCGGCCGCTCTTCCGCGAGCGCGGGAAGATCAACGCGGAGGTGACCGGACGCCTGACGGAGTCGATTGGCGGCATCCGCGTGGTGAAGTCCTACACGGCGGAGAAGCGGGAAGAGATCGTCTTCGCAAAGGGCGCCCATCGGCTGTTCCGCAATGTCGCGAAGTCGATGACCGGCGTCTCGGCGACGACCGCCGGGAGCACCGTGATCGTCGGCATCGTCGGCGTTCTGATGATCGCGCTCGGCGGGCGCTCGGTCCTCACCGGCGAGATGACGCTCGGCGAGCTGGTCATGTACATGATCTTCATCGGCCTGGTGGCCGCGCCGCTCGTGTCGATTGCGTCGATTGGCACGCAGATCACCGAAGCGTTCGCCGGGCTCGACCGGATTCGCGAGATCCTCGACATGCGCACCGAGACCGACGAGGACGCCGCGCGATCGCCCCTCGGCAGGCTCGATGGCGACGTGGAGTTCGACGAGGTGTGGTTCGAGTACCACCCGGGCCAGCCCGTCCTCCGCGGCGTCTCCTTCCACGCCGCGCCGGGGACCACGACGGCGCTCGTCGGGTCGAGCGGGTCGGGGAAGAGCACGCTGATCAGCCTCGTGATGGCGTTCAACAGGCCGACGAAGGGCCGTATCCTGATCGACGGCACCGACGTGGCGCAGGTGCGGCTGCAGGACTATCGGGAGCAGCTCGCGTCGGTGCTGCAGGAGAACTTTCTCTTCGACGGCACGATCGCGCAGAACGTGGGCTACGCGAAGCCGGGCGCCACGCTCGAGGAGATCAAGGACGCATGCCGCGTCGCGCACTGCGAAGAGTTCATCCTCCAGTTCCCGAACGGCTACGACACGGTCGTCGGCGAGCGGGGGATCAAGCTCTCGGGCGGCCAGCGGCAGCGCGTCTCGATCGCCCGAGCGATTCTCGCGGACCCACGCGTCCTCATCCTCGACGAGGCCACCTCCAGCCTCGACAGTGAGAGCGAGCAGCAGATCCAGGACGGCTTGCGGCGGCTGCGGAGCGGCCGCACCACCTTCGTCATCGCCCACCGCCTCTCCACCATCCGGAGCGCGGATCAGATTCTGGTCGTCGAGGCGGGAGAAATCGTCGAACGGGGCACCCACGCGGAACTTCTGGCCCTCAACGGACGTTATCGCCAGTTGTACGACAAACAGTACAAATTCGAGATGGACAGGTTCATCAATCCCGGTGAAGATTTCACGCCCGAACCGGACCGGCCCGCGGTCGTGGTTCCCCGTACCAGCAACGCGTTGTAGGACAGAGAGATGTTCGATCCAGACGATCTCGTGCGCGGCGTCCTTACCGGCGTGCTTGGCGGCCGGCGCAAGCGCTCGCGGAAGGCGCTGAGATACCTGACCGGAGGCGTCGGCAACGTTCTGGCGAATCCCCAAGCCCTCCTGACCGTCGCTGGCGTGGCCTGGGGGATCTTCGAGACGATGCAGAACTCGGGTGCGTCAGGTGCGCAAGGTGCCCAGGGTGCGCAGGGTGCCCAGGCTGCGCAGGGTGCCCAGGCTGCGCCGCCATTGCCGCCGCACCCCGCACCTGGCGCACCCAGCGCACCCAGCGCACCTGGCGCACCTGGCGCACCGAGCGACGTCCTGCGCGTCGTGCGTCTCGCGATCGCGGCTGCCGCTGCCGACGGTGCCCTGAGCGACGCCGACCGCACGAAAATCGCCGACCAGGCGCGCGCCATCGGCGCCGAACATCTCGTCGAGCAGGAGCTGCAGAGCCGACGGCCGCTGGCCGAGATTGTCGCCGGCGTCTCCGACCCGGCGCAGCGCGCGACGTTGTACGTCCTCGCCTTCGGTATCATCCGCGCCGACGAGTCGGTCTCGGGCGCCGAGCGGATCTTCCTCGCGCAGCTCGCCAACCAGCTCGGTCTGGATCCGGCAACCGTGTCGAAGCTCGAGTCCGACGCCGCAGCGCGGATCGATTCGCAGGAGTGACCATGTCGCAGCAGCAGTGGTTCATGGCCATCGGCGGCCACCAGGTTGGGCCCGTCTCTCAGGATGATGTCGTCACGAATCTCCGGAACGGGACGATCGACGGCAACACGCTCGTCTTCACCTCCGGCATGAACAACTGGACGCCGCTGAAGCAGGTGCCGCAGCTCGCCTCGTACCTCGTGGGCGGGCCCGCGGCCGCCGCGCCGACGCCTCCACCGATCCATCCCGGCCGCCGCGCGCACGAGATCGACTTCAAGATCATCGGCAGCGAGATGCAGTTCGTGGAAGTGGAGCTCGATCCGGGCGAGAGCGCCGTGGCCGAGGCAGGGTCGATGATGTACATGACTCCGGGCATCGGCATGGAAACGGTCTTCGGCGACGGCAGCCAGCAGCAGCAGGGGAGCGGCGTCATGGGCGCGCTGCTCGGCGCCGGCAAGCGGCTGCTGACCGGTGAGTCGCTCTTCATGACGGTGTTCAGCAACATTGCGTCGGGCAAGCAGCAGGTCGCGTTCGCCGCGCCCTATCCCGGCAAGATCCTCGCGATGGACCTGAAGACTCTCGGCGGCCAGTTGATCTGCCAGAAAGACTCGTTCCTCTGCGCCGCCCGCGGTGTTTCGATCGGGATCGCATTCCAGCGCAAGATCGGCGTCGGCCTCTTCGGCGGCGAGGGATTCATCATGCAGCGCCTCGAGGGAGACGGCCTCTGCTTCGTGCATGCGGGTGGCACCGTCCACCCTCTCGACCTCCAGGCGGGGCAGACCCTGCGTGTCGATACCGGATGCCTCGTGGCGCTGCAGCCCACGGTCGCCTACGACATCCAGTTCGTCGGCAAAATCAAGACGGCGCTCTTCGGGGGAGAAGGCCTGTTCTACGCCGCGCTGACGGGTCCCGGCCGTGTGTGGCTGCAGTCGCTGCCGCTCAGCCGCATGGCGGATCGCATTTACAAGGCGGCGCCCGCGGCGGGCGGGAAGAGGATGGGCGAAGGGTCGATCCTCGGTAACCTTGGCGGTTTGATCGACGGTGACAACTCATAGCTGATGCCGGGCGCTCAGAACTACGCGAATCACGCAAACCGACCTGCACTGACGACTGGTGCCGCGGTTGCGGCGATCCTGGCGCTGGCGTTCTTCATCATCGAGATTATCCGCTGGCCCTCGGCGATGACCGTCGGGCTGATGTGCCTCACGGTCGCGGTCATGTTCCTCGTGGCGATCAGCCGCGTGTACATCGTCCGGCTACAGGATCGGATTATCCGACTCGAGATGCGGGTACGGCTCGCTCAGCTCGGCCAGGAGCCGCTGTACGAGCGATTGTCGACGCGACAGCTGGTGGCGCTGCGCTTCGCGTCGGACGCCGAGCTCCCCGCGCTGATGCAGCGTGCGCTCGGCGAGAACCTCACGAGCCGGCAAATCAAGGAAGCTATTCGCGACTGGCAGCCCGACCATCACCGGACATGATCGCGACCGCTGCGCCACGGCAGATCAGGTTCCACTGGATCCTCAACCCGCGAAGCGATCTCCTCTTCTACATCGGGTCGGCGCTGGCGGGCTGGGCGTACATGGCCGTCATCCTGTACACGCTCGCGACGCTCGGGAATCCGCTGCGCGATCCGCTGGTCACGCTGCCGCTTTTCGGAACGGAGGTCGCGCTCACGTTGAACCTGCTCGTCATGGTCAGCTGGGCGTTCATTCTCGACGCGCCGCACGTGTGGGCCACGCTTGGCCGCACGCTGCTCGATCCGACCGAATGGCACGTGCGCGGGCGCGAGCTGCGGCGCTCGTTCGGCTTCTTCGTGCTCGGTCCCGCGGCGATACTGCTGCCGTACGCGGTGGCACCGTGGCTCCGGCCGCTCGGCGTCAGGCTCTCGCCAGGCCAGCTCGCGGCGGGCGCTCTCGTCTTTTTCGTGTTCTTCCGACTCTGGGCGTACTACCACGTCGTGCGCCAGCATTGGGGTTTCTTCGCCCTGTACAAGCGGAAGGCGGGCGAGGGTGACGCCGCCGCGCACCGTGCGGACGTCTGGTTCTTCAACCTCGCGCTCTACCTGCCGCTGGTGCTCTTCATGACGAGCACCTGGTACGCGCACACTCCCGGATTTCCCAGCCTCGGCCTGCGCGAACCGCTCGTCGGGGGCGTGAGCATCGGGAGCGTGCTGTTCCCACTGGCAGCCGTGGCGTATGTCGCAACGGTGCTCGGCTACGTGTGGCTCCAGGTGCGGAACTGGCGCGCGGCCGTGCCGCTGAACGGCAGCAAGCTCGCCTACATGGCGCTCATCGTGCCGCTGCATCTCGTCGCCTTCAGTCACCCGGTGATGGCGGCGTTCGTCGTGCCGCTCGTCACGGTGGGTCACAACATTCAGTACCACTGCATCGTGTATTCGTACGCGCAGCGCAAGTACGGGTCGTCCTCCGATCCCGCGCATCGCGTGGCACGGCTCGCGTTCGCGAACGTCGGTGCGTATGCGCTGACCGGCCTGCTCTTCACGTTCCTGTGCTATCGGGGACCGTGGATCGGATGGGTGGAGCGGGCGCTCGGCGTGTCACTCGACCGGGCCGTGCTCAACTCGCTGGCGATGATGGCCGGGATACAGGACCCATCGGCCCTTGGCCTCGGCGAGCAGCTCTTCGCTGCGGCGATTGTCGGCTTCGCGCTGCAGCACTACTACCTCGACGCCAAGATCTGGCGCGTCAGCCGCGACCGGGACGTTCAGAAACATCTCCAGGTGTGAAATGCATTTCCCACGCGTCGTGGCGTGGGCATGCAGTTGCCTCAAAGGGACACGAACCCGCCGAATAATGGCGATTCAACCGCAGGCACCTGTATTGCACAGCAGGCCGCGTCATGGCGAGCCCGTCTGGGAGAGCTGCGGTCGTCCTCACCCTTTCCACCAAGACGCAGTACTCGCCGGACGAGGAGATTGCGTTTCGCCACGTTCGGCGTTACCTCGGCCATTACGATAACTACGTTCTCGTTCCCGAGGACCACGCGGCGCTCTATCCCGGTTTCATGCCGAAACGGTTTCCGCCGCGGTTCTTCGGAAGCGCCCAGGCCCACGGCAGGCTGCTGCTGTCCAAGGCGTTCTACAAGGCGTTCCTCGACTACGAGTACATCCTGATCTATCACCTCGACGCGCTCGTGTTCTCCGACGAGCTGCTGACGTGGTGCGATCGGGGCTACGACTTCATCGGCGCGCCGTGGCTGCTCTCGCCGGACACGCCGCACATCACCGAGCAGAAAGTGGGCAACGGCGGCTTTTCGCTGCGCCGCGTGCGGAGCTTCCTCCGTGTGCTCCAGTCGAAAACCTACTTCGTCGATCCCGACGAGTACTGGCGCCGCTACTGCGAACGGAGCAGCGCCGTCGCGTGCGCGCTCAACTGGCCGCGCAAATACGTCAAGCGCCTCGGGTGGTTCAACGACGTAGGGTGGCACGTGAAGTGGGCCGTTCACGGCGACGTGCACGAGGATCGCTTCTGGGCGGAGTACGCCACGCACTACGACCCGACGTTTCGGATCGCTCCCGTCGATGTCGCGATGCGCTTCGCGTTCGAAGCAGAACCGCGGAAGTGCTTCGAGCGGACAGGCGGCCGGATGCCGTTCGGGGCGCACCGCTGGCAGAAGTTCGATCGCGGCTTCTACGAGCCCTATCTCCTGCAGCACGGGCCGGGATCTGATGTCCGCCTCGATGCATCTCGCGCGAAGACCAGCGCACAGTCCCTTCTCACGTCCGGAGTCGTCCAGCAATGAAAGCCATTATCCTGGCCGGCGGATTCGGGTCTCGGCTGTCCGAGGAGACCGTCCACAAGCCCAAGCCGATGATCGAGATCGGCAACCGTCCGATGCTGTGGCACATCATGAACATCTACGGTGCACACGGGATCGACGAGTTCATCATCGCGCTCGGCTACAAGGCGCAGCACATCAAGGAGTACTTCTTCAACTACTACGCGCTGAACAGCGATCTGACCGTGGATCTCAAGACGGGCCGGCAGACGATCCACGACGGCGTGCGGCCAGACTGGCGCGTGCACCTGGTGGACACGGGCCTCAACACGATGACCGGTGGCCGCGTACGTCGGCTGCGCAACTGGATCGGGCAGGACGAGACGTTCCTGCTGACGTACGGCGACGGCGTCGCGGACATCAACATCACCGAGCTCCTCGACTTTCACAAGTCGCACGGCAAGCTGGCCACGGTGACCACCGTCAAACCCCCGGCGCGTTTCGGTCGTGTCGGTTTCGCCGGGGATCAGGTGACCACGTTCGCGGAGAAGCCCGAAGAGAGCGAGGGCTGGATCAACGGCGGGTTCTTCGTGATGCACGCCAGAGCGCTGGACTACATCGACGGCGACCACACAGTCTTGGAGCGGGAGCCGATCGAACGCCTCGCGCGCGACAACGAGCTCGTGGGATATCGACACTACGGCTTCTGGTCGTGCATGGACACGCTGAAGGAAAAGAACATGCTCGAAGAGCTGTGGGATTCAGGGAAGGCACCCTGGAAAACCTGGCTCGACGAACCTTTCGCGGTTGCGAGATAGCTGCATGCGGGTCCTTCTGACGGGTATCGACGGCTATCTCGGCGCGCTCATGGGACCGCACCTCCTGGAGCGAGGGCACGAGGTGATCGGGCTCGATGCAGGCTACTACCGCGATGGGCTGCTCTACGAGCTGCCCAAGCCATCTCATTCCGACCATCACCAAGGACATCCGGCACATCACGGTGGACGACCTGCGCGGCTTCGACGCCGTGGTGCACCTGGCGGAGCTCTCGAACGACCCGATTGGGCAGAACCGTCCCGAGGTGACCTACGCGATCAACGGCGAGGGCTCGGCGAACCTGGCGCGGCACGCGAAAGAAGCCGGCGTGGCGCGGTTCGTCTATAGCTCGTCGTGCAGCGTCTACGGTGCCGGTGGTGCCGACTGGAAGAGCGAGGATTCGCCCACCGAGCCGCTCACCGCCTATGCCGCCTGCAAGCTGCGGACGGAAGGCGTGCTCGCCGGGCTCGCCGACACGGCGTTTTCGCCGACCTGCATGCGTAACGCAACCGCGTACGGCGCGTCGCCCCGCATGCGCTTCGACATCGTGCTCAATCAGTTCGCCGGCCTGGCGTGGACGACCAGGCAGATCGTCATGACGAGCGACGGCACGCCGTGGCGGCCCATGATCCATGCGCTCGACATCGCCGAGGCGTTCGCCTGCGTGCTCGAGGCGCCACGGGAAGCCGTGCACGGCCAGATCTTCAATGTCGGCTCGAACGCCGAGAACTATCGCGTTCGCGAGCTCGCCGGCATCGTCGCCGCCGCGTTTCCCGGGACCACGACGACCTTTGGTCCGCCGAGCGCCGACGGTCGCAGCTACCGCGTCTCGTTCGACAAGATTGCGAGGATGCTGCCGGCATTCCAGTGCCGGCACACGGCCGCCAGCGGAGCCGCGGGTCTGCGTGAGGTCTTCGAGCGGACCGGCATGACCCCGGCCGCCTTCGGCTTCCGCGCGTTCACGCGGCTCACACAGCTGCATCATCTGCTCGAGACGGGGCAGATGGACGAGAACTTCTTCATGCGCGCGCGGGAGGCGGCCTGAATGGTCTTCATCGAAACGAAGCTCGAAGGCGCCTTCATCGTCGACCTCGAGCGGCGAGGCGACGCGCGCGGCTTCTTCGCCCGCGCCTTCTGCCAGCACGAGTTCGAAGCGCATGGGCTCGAGCCGGTCATCGCGCAGGCGAACATCTCGTTCAACTACCGTCAGGGGACGGTGCGCGGCCTCCACTTTCAGCGCCCTCCTCACGCGGAAACGAAATTCGTCCGCTGCAGCCGGGGCGCCATTCTGGATGTCATCGTCGACCTGCGGCCGGAGTCGCCGACGTACCTGCAGCACGTCGGTGTGGAGCTGACGGAAGAAAATCGCCGCGGCCTGTACGTTCCCAAGCGCTTCGCACACGGCTATCAGGTGCTCGAGGACAACACCGAGACGACATACCAGGTGGGGGAGTTTTATACGCCCGCCGCCGAGAGCGGTCTCCGCTACGACGATCCACGGCTCGCGATTGCCTGGCCTCTGCCGGTGACCGATGTATCCGAGAAGGACCGGGCTTGGCCGCTCCTTGAAGAGGTCGAGCTGAGAGTCGCCCGATGATCATCGTCGACACGGCGCTCGCCGCTCGCGAAGCAGAAGGACGACCGGTTCGAGTCGGGATGCTGGGTGCGGGTTTCATGGCACGCGGCATCGCGAACCAGATCCTGAACTACTCGACGGGCATCCGGCTGGCCGCGATCTACAACCGCCACGCGCCGCGGGCAATTGACTGCTTCAGATACGCAGATACCTCGCTCGAGCCCTTGACGGCGGACTCGCAGTCCGCGCTGGACGACGCGATCGTGCTCGGCCGCCCGGTGGTGACCGAGGACGAGATGGCGGTGTGCCGCTCGCCGCACATCGACGTCGTCCTCGACGTCACCGGCGCCGTGGAGTTCGGGGCGCGCGCCGCGCTCGAAGCGTTCGCGTATGGGAAGCACGTCATCCTGATGAACGCCGAGCTCGACGCGACGCTCGGGCCGATCCTCCAGATCCATGCGAAGCGGCATGGCGTCATCCTGAGCGCCTGCGACGGCGACCAGCCTGCGGTCGAAGTCAATTTGTACCGATTCGTGAAGGGCATGGGGCTGATCCCGCGCGTCATGGGGAACATCAAGGGGCTGCAGGATCCCGTATCGGACTCCGACGACGCAGAAGGGATTTGCGGAGAAGTGGGGCCAGCGGCCCTCGATGGTGACGAGCTTCGCGGATGGCTCGAAGGTGAGCTTCGAGCAGGCGGTCGTCGCGAACGCCACGGGCATGACCGTGGCACAGCGCGGCCTTCTCGCCTACGAGCACCGTGGCCACGTGGACGAGCTCGCGACGAAGTACGACGTCGAGCTGCTTCGCAGCCTCGGAGGGATCGTCGAGTACGTCGTTGGCGCGCAGCCGGGCCCGGGCATCTTCTGCCTCGCCGAGCACACGGATCCGCGGCAACGTCACTATCTCAATCTCTACAAGCTCGGAGAAGGTCCGCTGTACAGCTTCTACACGCCGTACCACCTGTGCCACTTCGAGGTCCCGAACACGATCGGGCGTGTGGCGTTGCTCGGCGATGCCGCGGCGCGCGCCGATCGGAGGCCCGTGCGTCGAAGTGTGCGCGGTGGCCAAGCGCGACCTCGGATCGGGAGAGCCGCTCGACGACTACGGACACTTCATGACGTACGGCCAGTGCGTCAGCGCCGCTGAGATGCGCGAGCGTCGATACCTGCCGGAGGGGCTCGTCGAAGGCTGCCGTCTGCGGCGGAACATCGCACAGGATGCCGTGCTCACGTTGGACGACGTCGAGCTGCCGGCCGGGCGGATCGCGGACCGTTTGTACGCGGAGCAGTGCGCGCACTTCGCCGAGGCTGCCGTGGGGGCTGTGACAAGATGAATGAATGACCCGGAAGGAGCGCCAGGAGTTCCGCAAGATTCTGGAAGCGCACGCGCGAACGCTCGACGTTTGCGAGGCGTGCGCGATCAGCACCCGCGATCTTGCGGACGAAGTGAAGCGCGGAGGGCTCCCGAAGCGCGACGAGCTGCAGCGTCAGGTGGATGAGGCCGAGCGGGTGCTGACGGATCTCGCGCTCGTGAAACAGGAGGTGCAGCGCCTCCTCGCGAACTTAGGGGTCTGACCCCTATCAGGCCCCGGATTTGTATTCGGCGTTCGAAATCGTAAGCGGGTCGAGCTCGGCTGTATCGGCGAGGAAACAAATTCGGTGTGATTCGGGCCTGCAAGCGCAGGCATCGGCGTTGCCTCTTGCGCAAGGGAGTATCCTTTTCGATACCTCTCCTTCAACCTTGGGGTTCGAATGTTCAACGACCATCGCTTCGTTGCGGGCGGTCTCGGTGCCCTCGTGTTCACGCTGCTCACTGCGCCGGCCTCGGCGGCCACGCTCCTCGTCCCCGCCGGCGGCGATCTCCAGGCGGCCCTCGAGGCGGCACAGCCTGGAGATGTGATCGAGCTCGAGCCAGGCGCGACCTACACCGGCAACTTCAGGCTGCCCGTGAAGAGCGCCGGGGACTTCATCGTGCTGCGGACGCAAGGGTCGGATCCCACGCTGCCCGGACCCGGCATGCGGATCAACAAGTCGCACGCGCCGCTCCTGGCGAAAATCCGTTCGAGCAACACGTCGCCGGCGCTGACGACCGTCGCGGGGACACACCACTGGCGCATCGAGCTCCTCGAGTTTCAGGCGAATAGAAGCGGGAGCGGCGACATCATCGCGCTCGGCGGCGGCTCGACCCAGACCGATCCATCGCAGGTTCCCCACACCCTGGTGTTGGATCGCGTCTACGTGCACGGCGATCCGGCGGTCGGACAGAAGCGCGGCGTCGCGCTGAACAGCGGCAACACGCACATCACCAACAGCTACTTCGAGGACTTCAAGCTCACGGGTCAGGAGACGCAGGCGATCGCCTGCTGGAACGGCACGGGTCCGTTTCTCATCGAGAACAATTACATGGAGTCCGCCGGCCCGACTCTCATGTTCGGCGGGTCCGACCCAAGCATCCCCAACCTGGTGCCGGCCGACATCGTGATCCGCCGGAACGTATTCACGAAGCCGCTCGCGTGGCGGAACGAACGCTGGCAGGTGAAGAACTCGTTCGAGCTGAAGAACGCGCGCCGCGTGCTCATCGAAGGCAACGTGTTCGAGAACGTCTGGCAGGCCGCGCAGGCCGGACACGCCGTGCTCTTCACCGTGCGGAACCAGGACGGCCGCGGCCCGTGGGCGGTCGTCGAGGACGTGACGTTCCAGTACAACATCATCCGGCACGCCAGCGCGGCCATCAACATCCTCGGATACGACAACAACCACCCGAGCGGACAAACGAGGCGGCTGCGGATCTCCCACAATCTGATCTACGACATCGATCGCGGGCGCTGGGGCGGAACCGGCGACTTCATCCAGATGGGCGCCATGCCCCGAGACCTCTACATCGAGAACAACACCGTCTTTCATAACGGCATGGTGGCGAACGTGTACGGCGGCAAGACGCCCACGGGTGGCGTGGCGATCGAGGGCACGGTCTTCCGCAACAACGCCGTCCGGCACAATCAGTACGGAATCAAGGGCGACGGCTCGAATCCGGGGAACGGGACGTTTGCGCGTTTTCTGCCCGGGATCGTCTTCGAGAACAACGTGCTCGCCGGCGGTCCGGCGTCGCAGTATCCGAGTGGAAACCTGTTTCCGTCCGTGGCGGAGTTCGAGGCGCAATTCACCGATCCTGGCGGGGAGAACTTCTATCTCGTGCCGGGGAGCTTCTTCGGCGCCGCGGCGTCGAACGGGGGCGCGCTTGGCGCCGACCTCGGAACGATGCAGTTCCTGATGAACGGCAGCTTCACCCCGGGTGTCGTGCCGCAGCCTCCGATGGAGGACGACGACACGGGGGTGCGCGCCCGGCGTCGCGTCGGCGGCGTCTAGCCCCGGCGTGAAGGTCGCGCCCGACTAGAATTGGTCTGTGCGCGCACCCGTCGTCCTCATCACAGGGGCGGGCGGTGAGATCGGTCACGGTCTCATCGCCTCGCTCGCGGCCACCGGCCGCACCATCGTCACGATCGATATCGCCCCTCTCGATCCACAGCTCAGTCCGTACGTCCGGCGGGAGTTCGTCGGGTCGATCACGGATCACGCGCTGCTCGAGCGTGTGCTCTCGGAGTTCGAGATCGATCTGGTCTTTCACCTCGCGGCGCTGCTGTCCACGCGGTCCGAGTTCACGCCGATGACCGCGCACCACGTCAACGTGGAGGGCACGTTGAATCTGCTCGAGTTCGCGCATCACGAAGGAGAGTCGCACGGCCGGCCCGTGACGTTCATGTATCCCTCGTCGATTGCCGCCTACGGCTTGCCCGACCTCGCCACGAAGAACCGCGTAGGACGCGTGCGCGAGGACGACTGGACGAGCCCGATGACCATGTACGGGTGCAACAAGCTGTACTGCGAGCACCTCGGCCGGTACTACGCGCGGCACTACAAGCAGCTGGCCGCCGAAGCGACCGCGCGCCGCGTGGATTTCCGGTGCGTTCGCTTCCCCGGACTGATTTCGGCGGCCACGCTGCCGTCCGGCGGCACCTCCGACTATGCCCCCGAGATGATCCACGCCGCCGCGCGCGGCGAGTCATACGCCTGCTTCGTACGGCCCGACACGCGAATCCCGTTCATGGTGATGCCGGACGCCGTCGGTGCGATCGTCGAGCTGGCGCGGACGCCGCGCGAGAAGCTGACGCGCACGGCCTACAACCTGAGCGCCTTCAGTCCGTCGGCGGAGGAGATCCATCGAGTGGTGCTGCAGGCGTTTCCGGAGGCCGAACATCACCTGGTCGACCGACGTCAAACGCCAGAGCATCGTCGATTCATGGCCGGCGGAGGTCGACGACGATGCGGCGCGCCGCGACTGGGGGTTCGCGCCGACGTACGATTTCAGGCGGGCCTTCGACGAGTACCTCATTCCGAAGATTCGGGAGCGCTACCGATGAAATGGCTCGCCGTGACCTTTGCCGCAACGCTGGGTGCCGCTGCGGTCAGTAGCCAGCAGATGCCGATGGACAAGCTCGCGGAACGTTACGTGAAGCTCGTGCTCGCGATGGGGCAGCACGATCCTGACTACGTGGATGCGTTCTACGGACCGCCAGAGTGGCGAAAGGAAGCCGAGGCCGCGAAACGACCCCTGACCGAGATCGACGCCGAGGCTGCGGAGGTGCTGTCATCGTTGACCGGCACAACCCCGCCTCGCGACGAGGAGGAACAGGTTCGACTGCGGCGCAAGTACCTCGACGAGACAGCTGGAAGCGTTGCGGGCGCGCGTCGGCATGCTCCAGGGCAGGAAGCTGACGTTCGACGCCGAGTCGAAGGCGCTCTACGACGCGGTCGCCCCCAGCCACGCGGACGAAGAGTTCGAGCGGGTGATTGCGGATCTGGACAAGCGCCTCCCCGGCCAGGGCTCCGTGCACGAGCGCTACGACACCTTCCGGAACCGCTTCGTCGTTCCGAAGGAGAAGCTCGATGGCGTGTTCAAGGCGGCCATCGACGGGTGCCGTGGGCGCACGCTCAAGCACGTCACGTTGCCGAGCACCGAAAGCTTCACCGTCGAGCACGTGACGAACAAGACTTGGGGTGGCTATAACTGGTACCAGGGAAACTACCGGAGTCTGATCCAGGTCAACATCGACCTACCGATTTACATCAACCGCGCGCTCGACCTGGCCTGCCATGAAGGGTATCCAGGCCATCATGTGTACAACGCCCTTCTCGAGAAGACCCTCGTTCGCGGCCGCGGCTGGGTCGAGTTCTCCGTCTACGCGCTGTTCTCGCCCCAGTCGCTGATTGCCGAGGGAACGGCCAACTACGGGATCGAGGTCGCGTTTCCGAAGTCCGATCGCCTCGCGTTCGAGCGCGACGTGTTGTTCCCGGCGGCCGGTCTCGATCCGGCAACCGCGGGCCCGTACTACGAAGTGCTGGCGCTCGTCGACCGCCTCTCGTATGCCGACAACGAGGCGGCGCGGCGCTACCTCGATGGCCGAATCGACGCGAAGGGCGCGGTCGAGTGGCTGATGAAGTACACGCTGATGCCGAAGCCACGGGCCGAGCAGCGGCTGCGCTTCATCGAGCAGTACCGCAGCTACGTGATCAACTACAACCTCGGGAAAGACATGGTGGCCGCGTACATCGAGAAGCGTGCCGGGGCAGATTCCGAGAAGCGGTGGCGTGAGTTCGAGAAGCTCCTGTCGTCGCCGAGGCTACCGTCCGATCTGAGGTGATTCACAGCGTGCCTTCACCGCGATCGCAGGAGCAGTGACGGATCCGCTCGGCTGGCAAGGCGCGCAGGGACGAACGATGCCACCCCGGCGAGTGCAAGGAGGACCCCACCAACTCCGGCAAACGTGATCGGGTCGGATGGCGCCACCTCGAACAGAATCGAGGTCATCAGACGCGAGGCCGACCACGCGGTGCCCAGGCCGAGGGTGACGCCCGTGATGGCCAGGATGGAGCCTTCGCCCAGAATCAACGTGATGAGTTGCCCCGCGGCCGCGCCGAGTGCGGCGCGGATTCCGAGTTCGTGCCAGCGCTCCACCACCGCGTACTGCACGACGCCGTACACACCCACACTGGCCACGGCAAGCGCCAGCACTCCAAGGACGGCAAACAGCACCATGTACAGCCGCCACGGCGCGACCGCGCGGTCGACGAGCATCTCCATCGTCGTGACGCCGTCGAACATCGCCATGGCGTCGAGGCGGCGCACTTCCTGTTTGATCTGCGCGATCGCCCTGAGCGGATTTCCGCGCGTGCGAACCACGACATGCGGGACGCGGTCCGGAATCTGGCGGTACGGAAGGTAATAGTCGAAGCGCAGGTCCTGAAGGCCCCGGTACCGCACGTCGCCCACGACTCCGACGATGGTCCGCCATGGCAGCTTGCCATCCGGACCCGGATCGTCTCCGCCGGCGGCGATGCGACGTCCGACGGCGCGCCGGCCGGGAAACAGGCGCCTCGCCGTGCTCTCGCTGATGATGGCGACGAGCGGCGCGGTTTCGTGGTCGCTCTCGCTGAAATCCCGACCGTCGCGCAGCGGAATACGCATCGTGCCGAAGTAGCCCGGCGTCGCCGTTTCCTTGTTCACTGGAACGGCGAATCGCATCCACGACGCGTCATCGTCAATCGCGTGGCCGTCCGGCAACGCGCGAGAATCAACTCCAATCGCCTCGAAGGCGAGCGGTCGAAGTGACACGGCGCCCGCCTCGGCCACATCCGGCAGCGCATTGATGCGTTCGAGCAGCGGCGCGAAGAACGTCTGGTTGGCTCTCGCGGCCTGCTGACGCGATGGCCCTGCGCTGAACGTCAGCACGCCATCGGCGACAAAGCCGAGATCCAGCGCCTGCAGATTCAGGAAGCTCCGAATCGTCAACCCGGCGCCGACGAGCAGCACGCACGCGATGGCAACCTCCGCGGTCACGAGGAGGCGTCGAACGGCTCGCATCCGGGACGAAGTTGCGGTGGAGCCGGCATCCCGCAGCGCATCGACGAGCCGCACGCGCAACGTTGTCAGGGCCGTAATGAAAGCCGTCGTGACGAGCGCCGCGACGACCATGATTGCCAGCACGCCGGCCACGATCGGTACTGTGATGCGGGCGTCGCCGATGCGGTACACCGATTCCGGCGCGAGGCCGATCACGAGCGGCAGCGTCAGACTCGCCAGCGTGAGGCCCGCCACGGCCGCTGCGAGAAAGAGCGCGAGCGCCTCGGTCAGCCACAGCCTGAAAATCCGTCCCTGCGCGGCACCGAGCGACAGACGAACGGCAGTTTCTCTCTGCATCCGCGCCGCGCGCATCAGGAGCAAGGTCGCGACGTTCGCACAGGCAATCAGAATGATCAGGAAGACCGCGCACAGCAGCAGTGCCAGCGCCGGGCGCGTCCTTCCAAGCAGTCGGTCCTCGAGTGTCGTCAACACGACCGCGCGGGGCGGACGAGGCCCCCCGACCCGATCGATGCTCGCGTTGATGGCATCGAGCTCCGCCCGCGCGCGCTCGAGCGACGAATCGGGCTGAAGCCTCGCGAGCACGAACAGCACGCCAAACCAGCGGGCCTCGAGCGCGTCGGTCCTGAGCCCGGCCGACGCCCCGTCGATTTGCGGGGCGACGGGAATCCAGAGCTCGGCTCCTTTCGGGAAGTCGAATCCTCGAGGCATCACGCCGACGATTTGAAACGACTCGCCGTCGAGCGTGAGCTGGCCACCCACGACGTGCGACTTCCCACCGAGCACCCGCTGCCAGAACCCGTGACTGACCACGACAACGGGCGCCGCCTTGGCGCGATTGTCGGCCTCGAGCAGGACGCGGCCAAGCTGCGGCCGCACGCCGAGGACCTCGAAGAACGACGCGGACACCGCGGCGGCGGGGACCTTCGTCGTTTCCCCATGGCCGGTCAGCAGCTGGTCCCAGTTCACCGAGCCAAACGCCGCAAGGTTCTGGAAGCTCTTTGCCTGGGCGCGCCAGTCGAGGTAGTTGCGATGCGAGACCTCGATGACGTCGTGGCTCTCGGTGCCGACCTCCCAGACGACGGCGAGGCGCTCCGGGTTCGGATAGGGCAGTGGGCGCAGGATCACGGCGTCGGCCACCGCCAGCACGACGGCTACGGCGCCGCTCGCCAGCGTCAGAACGATGACGATGCTGAGGGCAAACGTCGGGTGCTGCCGGATGCGGTGGAGCGCGTGTCGGAAATCAGCCAGCATTCGTGAATTCTACGGTCAAAGCGGCCTGCCGAGCGCGCGTTCCACGTGCTCGCGCCACGAGCGGCTCATCGTCAGCGACGTGCCGTCGCGCATCTGTACCTCGAAGTCGCCGTGCGATGCGGGTCGCAGCTCGACGATCCGGTCGAGCGCGACGATCGTCGAACGGTGGATGCGCGCGAACTGGCGGGGATCCAGCTGGCGCTCGAGGGCCGCAAGGGTCTCGCGGAGCAGATACTCGCGGCCGCGGGCGTGCACGGTGACGTAGTTGTCGGCCGCCCGGATCCAGTCGATGGCGTCGATGTCGACCATCACGATGCGGCCGCGTGCGCGGACGGCGAGGCGTGTGAGATGCCGCGGGGCGCCTCGAAGCTCGCGCAGCAGGCTGGCCAGGCCGCTCTGGTTCGTGCCCCGCTCGATCCTCTCGCGCACCCGGTCAACCGCGAGGCGAAGGCGCGCCGGTGCGATCGGCTTCAGCAGGTAGTCGACGGCATGCACATCGAACGCACGAAGCGCATAGCGGTCGAACGCGGTGACGAAGACGATCGCCGGCTTGCGCTCCGGGTGGAGCTGCGTCACGACGTCGAAGCCGTCCAGCCCGGGCATCTGGACATCGAGGAACACCAGGTCGGGGCTGGTGGCGTCGATGGCGTCGAGCGCGGAGCGCCCATCGCCGCACTCTCCCGCGATTTCGATCTCGCCGACATCACGGAGCAGCCGACGGATGCGACGCCGGGCGATCGGCTCGTCGTCGACAATGAGCGCGCGCAGCGTCATGCGGGTTCAGCCGCGCGGACCGGCAGCCGCACCGTGACGCGGGCGCCCGCGCCCGGCATGTTCACCAGGTCGAGCGACGCGGCCGATCCGTACAGCGCGTCCAGCCGCTCGCGTGTGTTGCCGAGGCCGATGCCCCCGCGCCCCCGCAGCGCGGCGTCGCTGGCGCCGGTGCCGTGATCGGTGATTTCCAGAACGAGCCGGTCGTCGTCGCGCCGAACCACCAGGTCCAGCCGCGCGGCGAGACCGTGCTTGATCGCGTTCTCCACGATCGGCTGCAGCAGCAGCATCGGAACGCGGGCGCCGCGCGCCTCATCAGCGACGGTCAGGCGCACGTCCAGACGATCGCCGAAACGTGCCCGTTGAATGTCCAGATAAGTCTGGAGGAGCTCGAGCTCGCTTTCGAGCGAAATCTCCTGGCTGCCTCCCAGCGCGAGCGACTGGCGGAGCAGATCGGCAAGCGCCGTGATCATTCGATCGGCGGCATCTGCGTCCTCGTGCACGAGCTCGGCAATCGCGTTGAGCGTGTTGAACAGGAAGTGCGGTTGCAGCTGCATGCTCAGGAGCTGCAGCCGTGTGTCGGCCAGGCGGCGTTCGAGCTGCTCGCGCTCCCGGCTCCGGCGGTAGTACTCGAGGCCGTGCGTCGCGGCCACGATCCCTGCGTAGACGACGAGCTGCAGCGCGAACGCGCTGGCGAGCATGTACATCCAGAACCCGCTGATCAGCGCGAACACGGCGCGGTCCGCCATCGTCTTTGCGAGCGCGATGGCGGTGCCCGTGGCTGCGTGGACCGCGAGGGCACGCGGCCATGTCTGTCGGCGCAGGGGAAAGCGTCGCCCGAGCCACGCCACGACGGGGGTAAGCAGCGCCCACAGCCACCACTCGGAAAACGAGCGGCCCAGTGTGATCCACCAGTTCGCCGGCCGGCCGGTTGAAAGGTAGGTGAGCGAGTTGCTCACGCCGAAGAGCAGGGCCAGGAGCGTCCACGCTCCCCAGACCAACGCCCACACGCGGAACGATCCCGCCATTCGGGCCGTTGTACACCAGTTACTGTCTTGCTTCGAGATCCTGCAGACGCTGCTTCGCGCGCTCGTGGTCCGGCGCTTTGGTCAACGCCGCCCGGAAGCGAGCGACCGCGGCATCCTTCTCCCCACGTTTGAGATGGAGCTCTCCGAGCATCACGTCGATGTCGGCGGAGGCGGGATAGAACTCCGCATTTGTCTGAAGGATCGTGATCGCTGCATCGACGCTGCCCGCCTGAGAGAGCTGCCTGGCGAGCTCGTTGATCTCCCACTCCGAGAAGTCGTAGCCCCCCCGGCCGAGGAATGTCTTTCGGAGCTCGCGGTATCGGGCCGCGGCCGCCGCGCCGCCGTCGGCCGTCGCGACTTCGAAGAGTGTTGTCTGGAGCGTCTTCGGGAGCGGCAGGCCTCGATGACACGTGGCGCAATCGACCTTCACGGCGGGTACGGCGTGTGACGGGAGCTGCTGCAGCAGCGTGCCGTTGATGGTCGCGAGCATCCGGAGCATCGCGCGTGCCTGCGCCTTCGCTGGCTTGGCATCCAATGCGAAGGGGTTCGCGATGCCCTCGGCCGGTTCCGCGTGACAATGCGTGCATCGCACGCCGAGCGCGAACGAGAACTCGCGCATCCGCTGAACGAGGTCGGCTCGCGGAACGTCGCGCGGCAACACCTGCAGGTTCTCGAACGTCTCCGGAATCTGCATCTGCGCCTGCGCACGTGACGAAACGGCGAGAACTGCGAGCATCAGGCAAACGGCACACGGTCGTGCGTGCATCGACCCTCCTGAGAGGCTAAGCTGGCGGCAGAGTGCCTCGGGCTCCACGTGCCTGCAAGTCGCATGGGGCGGGACGGACAGTCGCGGGGCGGAACGGTAGCGAACGATGATCGCGATCGAGATCTCGCGCCCCGGTGGCCCCGAAGTGCTGACGCCGGTGGAGCGCCCGATGCCCGAGCCAGCAGGCCGGCGAAGTGTTGATTCGTGTCGCCGCGGCCGGAGTGAACCGGCCCGACGTGATGCAGCGCCGCGGCGTGTATCCGCCGCCGCCCGGGGCCAGCGACATCCCCGGCCTCGAGGTGGCCGGGACCATCGAGCATGTGGGTGCCGGCGTCTCTGAATGGCGCGGCGGCGACCGTGTGTGCGCGCTGGTGACCGGCGGCGGCTACGCGGAGTACTGCGTCGCGCCGGCGCCGCAATGCCTTCCGATCCCGGAGGGTCTCGATCCCGTGCACGCCGCTGCCATCCCGGAAACCTTTTTCACGGTCTGGACGAATGCCTTCGACCGCGGCGCGCTGCAGCCTGGCGAGACCGCGCTGTTCCACGGCGGCTCGAGCGGCATCGGGACGACCGCGATTCAGCTGGCGGCCGCGCGTGGCGCGCAGGCGTTTGCGACGGCCGGGTCCGACGAGAAATGCCGCGCGTGCGAACGGCTTGGCGCGACGCGCGCGATCAACTACCGGACGAGCGATTTCGTCGAGGCCGTGAAAGAGCTGACCGACGGGCGTGGCGTCGATTTGATCCTCGATATCATCGGCGCCGAGTACCTCGATCGTAATCTGCGGGCGCTGGCCATCGGCGGCCGGCTGGTGCAGATCGGGCTGATGAGCGGTTCCGAGGCGAATCTCGACCTGCGCCGCGTGCTCGCGCGGCGCCTGACGATCGCCGGCTCGACCCTGCGTCCACGATCCGTGGAGGAGAAAGGCGCCATCGCGGCCGCGCTCCAGCAAGAGGTCTGGCCGCTTCTCGAAAGCGGGCGCGTCAAGCCGGTTGTCTACCGCACCTTTCCGCTGGCGCAGGCGTCAGAGGCTCACCGGCTGATGGAAAGCAGCGAGCACGTCGGCAAGATAGTGCTCGCGGTGGCCTAAGCCATCATCGAGACCGGATGTCGTACGAATAGACCGTGTCCTGGTCCCGAATAATCAGCCTTCCGTTGCTGATGATCGGATGGCTCCACGTCGGCAGCGAGCCGGACTGAACACGAAAGCGCCCATGCTCGCGGTACCCCGCGGGTGCGGGTTCCGCGAGGCCGACCACGCCGTTTTCGCTATAGAGATACAGACGCTCGTCGGCGTAGATGAGCGAGCCTTTGCCGACGCTGCGATCCCGCCAGGCGACCGCGCCATCGGCCAGCCTCATGGCCGTCAGGATCGATCCCGAGAACCCGTAGAGGTGATCCCCGACCAGCACCGACGTGCTGTGGTGGTTCCGCATCTCGGGCGTGAAGTAGATCTCGCGCGCGCCCGATGGCGACAGTTCGAGCAGCGCCGCCCCGGTGCCGTAGTCGGACGAGAGGAACACACGATTGCCCGCGACCACGGGCGTCGCAATATTGGCCGTACGGTTCGAGACGCGATCGTACGACCAGAGCTCGCGGCCGTCCCTCACGCTCACGCCGAGCGCGCGATACGCCGTGAAGAAGATGGCCTGCTGCGTGGTGCCCACCTGCGCGAGCACCGCCGACGAATACCCGGGCTCGTCGCTGTGCTGGCTCCAGAGCGCCGTGCCGTTCGTCTTGTTGAGGGCAACGATCCCGGCGTTTCGACCTCCGGCCTGAACCAGCACCCGGTCATTTACGACGAGCGGCGACTCGCTGAGGCCCCAGTAGATGTTCGAGCCCCGGAAGTCGCGCATCAGGTTCTTTGTCCAGACCGGCTTGCCGGTCTGGATGTCGAGGCACACGAGGTCACCGCTGCCGCCGAGCGCGAAGAGACGGTCGCCGTCAATCGTCGGCGTGCTGCGCGGGCCGTCGCCGCGGTCGTTGCTGAAGAGCGCGCCGATCGGCGTCTCCCATACCCGCTGACCCGTGTTCGCGTCGAACGCGATGACGTGCTCGCGCTGATTCCGTCCGCCCAGTGTGTAGAGGCGGCCGCCCGACGCGGCAAAGGAGGAGTAGCCGATGCCTGCGCCCGTCGTGCGCCACGCGAGAGGCGGTCCCTGCGCGGGCCATGCCTTCAGGAGCCCCGTTTCCGCCGAGCGGCCGTCGCGATTCGGTCCGCGCCACTGGGTCCAGCCCGTCGTTTGGAGCGTGGCGTCCGCCGCGCTCAGCGTCACCAGCGCGGCTGCCAGGAATGTCAGACGGAGAATGCGTGTGCGCATCGCGGATATACTCGGTTTTTCCATGCCATCGGCCGGCGATCGTCTGTTCACCCCGCGCTTCTTTCTCATGTGCGGGTTTACCTTCACCGTGTTTCTCTCGGCGTTCCAGCTGCTCCCGACGGCGCCATTCAGAATCATTTCACTTGGCGGCACCGAGCTCGTGGCTGGTCTGTTTCTCGGCTTCCTCACGTACGCGTCGGCCTTCAGCGCGCCGTTCACCGGCGCCATGGCCGACCGTTATGGCAAGCGGCGGATGCTGCTCGTCTGCAGCGTCGCCATCGCCGGATTCTCCACCGCCTACGCGTTCATCTCAAGCATCCCGCTGATGCTGAGCCTGGTCGTCGTCCACGGCATCTTCTGGTCAGGCCTGCTGACGGCCTCGAGCGCATATCTCGTCGACCTCATCCCGACCCATCGCCGCGCCGAAGGCATCGGGTACTACGGCTTCTCGACGCTGCTGGCCATCTCGGTTGCCCCGTCAATAGGACTGCTGTTCTTCAAATTCGGTTGGGAGGTGGTGTGCCTCAGCGCCGCGGCGCTCAACGTGGCCATGGCCATCATCGCCTGGCTGATGCGTGAGAGCCATCACAATGAGCCGGACGACGGCCCTCTCTTCGGCGCGCATGTGTTCGAGTGGCGCGTCGCGGTTCTCTCGATCAGCCTGTTTCTCTACTCGTTCGGCTATGGCGGCGTGACGAGCTTCGTCGCGCTCTATGCGACGGCCAATCACGTGACGCCCGGTCTTTACTTCACCGTGTTTGCCGTGACGACGATGTGCACGCGTCCGATTTCGGGACCGCTCGGGGACCGATTGGGGCACACGCGCGTGTTCGTTCCGTGTCTGGCGCTGATCGTGATCGGGTACGCCCTGCTGGCGACGAGCGGCGCTCGCTGGTGGATGGTTGCATCGGCGATCGTGTTCGGCGTCGGCTTCGGGTCTGCGTATCCGCTGTACGCGGCCTACGTGCTTCAGCGTGTGGACACGCGGCGTCGCGGGGCCGCGTTCGGCGGTATGCTCGCGGCGTTCGACATCGGGATCGGCACGGGTTCGATCGTCATGGGCTGGCTCATTCACCGGTTCGGCTTCCGGGCGGCCTACGGGGCGGCGGCGTGCCTGGCGGCATTCTCGATCCCGTATTTCCTCTTCGCCCGTCGACGGATGGTATGGAGCACATCAATCTCGGAAAGACCGGCCTGAAGGTTTCGCGTCTGTGCCTCGGGTGCATGAGTTATGGCACGCCGACGTGGCGTCCGTGGGTGCTCGACGAGCAGGCGAGCCGGCCTTTCTTCCAACGCGCGGTGGAGCACGGCATCACCTTCTTCGATACTGCCGACATGTATTCGCTCGGTGTGAGCGAGGAGGTGACCGGCCGCGCCATCAAGGCACTCACCCGGCGCGACCAGACCGTGATCGCGACGAAGGTCTTCTGGCCGATGGGCGACGGTCCGAACGATCGCGGGCTCTCGCGCAAGCACCTGCTCGATGCCATTGACGGCTCGCTCCGTCGTCTCGGAACGGATTACGTCGACCTGTATCAGATCCACCGCTGGGACTATTCGACGCCGCTCGAGGAAACGCTCCAGACGCTCGAGGACATCGTCCGCGCCGGCAAAGCGCGCTATATCGGCGCGTCGAGCATGTTCGCGTACCAGTTTGCGAAAGCGCTGGCGCTTGCCGACCGGCGCGGGTGGAGCCGCTTCGTCTCGATGCAGAACCATTACAACCTCGTGTACCGGGAGGAAGAGCGCGAGATGATCCCGCTCTGTCTCGAGGAGGGCATCGGCATCATTCCGTGGAGCCCGCTGGCGCGCGGTCTGCTGGCGGGAAATCGGCGGAAGGATTCCACGCACGTGCCGGCGGGGGACACGGCGCGAGCCAAGACCGATACGTTCGCGCACGAGCTCTACACACATGACGGCGACTTCGAGATCGCGGATCGATGTGCGCAGGTGGCGGCGAAGCGCGGCGTCCCCTCGTCTCAGGTGGCGCTCGCGTGGCTGCTCCAGAAGCCTGGTGTCACGGCGCCGATTGTCGGGGCGACGAAGCTGGAACAGCTCGATCAAGCCGTCGGCGCGTTGAAGCTGGCGCTACAGCCGGAGGAGGTCCAGTTCCTGGAAGAGCGATACCAGCCGCATCCCGTCCTGGGGCACGAATAGCTCAGACGTAGGTCACGCGGCGCTTGCTCGTATGCGAGCGGAGCACGTCTGACGTCAGGCGCTTCGACAGATAGACTTTCGACTCGCGGTTGTCCGCCTTGTGCGGCTCGTACTTGATCACGTCGAAGTTGAGCTGATCGAGCGTGCCGCGCATCTCGTAGAACTTGTTCTTCGTCTTGACGACGACTTCGTGGTAGCCGGAGGCGTGGGCCCACGCCTCGGATTCCTCGGTGAGCGCGCGAAAATGTCCCTGGCCCCGCCAGTCGTTCCGCGTGCCGCCGATCCAGTTATAGAGAATCTTGCGATCGTCGAACACCAGGTGGCCGTTGAGGCGTGCCACGAGGTCGGCGAGCTTCGGTTCGGCCTCATCCGCTTTGAGCTCGTGGACGATCTTGAAGGAGACGGGCACGGCCGCGCCGAGCGGGTCGTCGGGCAGCGGCGCTTCGGCCATGAGTATGAGGAACTCACGATCCTGAAGGCGGCGGATGATCTCGCCGGCCGATTTTTTCTTTGGAAATTCCCAGAAATATTCTTCGATGTACTGAATTTCGAGCGCACCAGTGTCGAGCGGGTACTGCTTGATGAGATACTCCAAATGCGGGCCTTTCCGTCGGTTTGAACCGACGATTATATACGACCGCTGTTCAGAGTACCTGTTCAGAATAGGTGTTCAGAGTCCTGGTGGGACTTGGCGCGCCGGGGCGCCGGAAAATCTGATCAATCCGCACCACCGGCGCGTCGCAATTCCTGCGACCTTCTCTTGCCGTTACGGGGCGACGTTCGATAAAGCCTAAGGATTCACGTCAGTCGAATGCAAGCAAGGTTCTTGCGTCCTCTTGGGGACATGGCAGCCCCTCGACTGTTTGTTCCCGGCCTCAGTCATCACGTCCGACACCGCGGCAACAATCGTGGTGACATCTTCAGGGACGATCGGGATCGTCGCCGGTTCCTCGCGCTCCTCACGCAATGCGCCCAGCAGCGCGAGGTGGATGTTCACGGCTACGTGCTCATGACGACGCACGTTCATGCCGTTGTCACGGGGCACAAACCCGATTCGCTGCCGCGGATGATGCAGTCGCTCGGACGTCAGTACGTTCGATACTTCAACAAGCGTCACCGCCGCACCGGGACGTTATGGGAGGGCCGGTATTGGGCCAGCCTCATTGCGGACGAACACTACTGGCTTGCATGCCTTCGCTACGTCGAAATGAACCCCGTGGCGGCGCGGATCGTCTCGTCGCCGGATTCGTATCCCTGGAGCAGCTACCAGGCTCACGCCCTCGGCCGATCCGAGGCGCTGCTCACACCGCACCCGCTGTTTCAGCGACTCGGAACGGACGCGGCGTCCAGGGGCGAAGCATGGGCCTCGATCTGCGGACAGCCTATTTCCGAGCCCGAGCTGGGCGAAATACGTCGGGCGACCAGGCGGGGTACACCCATCGGCAGGTCAGAGCTCGATTCGCCGGACGAGCGGACTCGACCAGACATTGAACTGGCGCTCTGACGGCGCTTGCGCAGCTGTTACTCTGAACAGGTACTCTGAACGGGTAATCTGAACAGAAAGTGTGTAATCGCAGCAGCCGACGTGCGTCTAATGGATATGGACACCCAGGCCGTCACGGCTGAAATCGCCCAGGTCCTCGTCGACAACCACCGGCGATTCCTCGCTTTTCTCGAGCGCCGCGTCCCGTCGCGCCAGATTGCGGAGGATATCCTGCAGGACGCCTTCGTCCGCGGCATCACCAAGGCGCCACCGATGCAGGACAGCGAGTCGATCACGGCCTGGTTCTATCGCGTCCTCCGCAACGCGATCATCGACCACTACCGCCGTGCCGGCGCCGAGCGGCGCGCGTATGCCCAAGTGCTGGCGGACGCGGAAGACAGTGTCACGCCATCCGACTCGGAGCTCTTCGAGACCGTGTGCGCCTGCGTCCGTGATCTGGTCGGCACGTTGAAGCCTGAATACGCGGCGTCAATTCAGCGCGTCGACCTCGAGGGCGTCCCGGTCAAGACCTTTGCCGCCGAGCAGGGAATCAGTCCCAATAACGCCGCCGTGCGGCTGCACCGGGCGCACCAGGCACTCAAGAAACAGGTGATCGAAACCTGCGGCACCTGCGCGGAACATGGGTGCTACCGGTGCGAGTGCAAGAGGCGTCACGTCCAGCAGTACTCTGAACAGCGACTCTGAACAGAAAAACAGCTGTAATGCTTTGCGCCGTCGTCCGTTCTCCAGGGTGAGGAAGGAGATTCCATGACCGAGACGACGAACGTGGACGGCGGCGGCTGCTGCGGCGGTGAATGCGATTGCGGCGGCGGGTGCGGCTGCGGCATCATCTGCGGGTGCTGAGCGCTTCGACGCTGCTGGTCGCCCTCGCGATCGACGCGAGGGCGGCCACCGACCAGTACCTCGCCAGCGTGCCCGCCGACGTCCGCGCGCGATCCGACGCCTACTTCGAGGGCGGCTACTGGATTCGCCTGTGGGGCACTCTGCTCACGATCGCCGTGATGTGGCTCCTCCTCCGGACCGGTTGGTCACGTCGCCTGCGCGACGCAGCCGGACGCATCGCGCGCTACCGCGTCCTGCAGGTGGCTCTCTACTGGTTGATGTTCTTCACCCTCACGACGCTCGCCACCTTCCCGTGGAGCGTGTACACCGACTTCTTTCGCGAGCACCAGGTACGGGCTCGCGACGCAGACCTTCCCCGCGTGGCTCGGCGATCAGGGCAAGGCGTTCGGCCTCGGCCTCGCGATCGGCGCGCTGGCGCTGATGGGCCTGTACGCCGTCCTCCGCGCCTTCCCGCGGACGTGGTGGGTCTGGGGCGCGGTGTTCGTGATGGGTCTCCAGGTCGTCGGCGCGACCATCTATCCGGTGTTCATCGCGCCCGTCTTCAACACGTATACGCGGCTCGAGGATCCGGCGCTGCGCGATCGGATCCTGAGCATCGCCCGCGCGAACGGCGTCGAGGCGAACGAGGTGTGGCAGTCCGACGCCTCGCGCCAGACGACCCGCATCAGCGCGAATGTGAGCGGGATGCTGGGCACCGAGCGGATCACCCTGAACGACAACCTGCTGAAGCGCTGCTCGCCCGCATGCGTCGAAGCCGTCATGGGACACGAGATCGGGCACTACGTCCTCAATCACGCATACGAGATGCTGCTGGCCTTCGGAATCGTGACCCTGGTGAGCTTCGCGGTCGCGCAGTGGGCATTCGAGCGCCTGCGGCGACAGCATCAGGCCACGTGGGGCGTGGAGGGGATTGCCGATCCCGCGGGCCTGCCGCTGCTGGTCCTCATCCTCACCGTATACGGATTCGTGACGCTTCCAATCGCCAACACCATCATCCGCACGAACGAGCAGGAAGCCGACGTGTTCGGCTTGAACGCCGCACGCCAGCCAGACGGCTTCGCCGAGGCCGCCCTCACGCTCGCCGAATACCGGAAGCTCGATCCGTCGCCGTGGGAAGAGCGAATCCTGTACGACCATCCGGGCGGTCGCACGCGCATCTACACCGCTATGCGGTGGAAACAGGCGCAGGAGTCGGGTCGTACCCCAGGTTCGGCGTCAACCAGCGCTCCGTCTCCGCCACGCTGACACCCTTCCGCCGCGCATAGTCCTCGACCTGGTCCCGGCCGACACGGCCCACGGTGAAGTACTTCGCCTCCGGATGCGCGAAGTAGAGGCCGCTGACCGACGCCGCCGGCGCCATCGCATAGGACTCGGTCAGCTCGATCCCTTCCCGCTCGGCGTGCAGAAGGTCGAAGAGCTTGCGCTTCTCCGAGTGATCGGGGCATGCAGGGTAACCGAAGGCCGGCCGGATTCCGCGGTAGCGTTCCGCAATGAGATCGTCAGCCGACAGACGCTCGTCGGCCCCGTACCCCCAGTCCCGCCGCGCGCGCGCGTGCAGGTACTCGGCAAAGGCCTCTGCCAATCGGTCCGCCAATGCCTTGACGATGATGGCGTCGTAGTCGTTGTGGTCTCGTTCGAATGCCAGGACGAGATCGTCCGCGCCGATGCCCGCCGTGAGGGCGAATGCACCGATGTAGTCGGTCACGCCCGACTCGCGCGGCGCGATGAAATCCGCGAGCGACCAGTAGGGCCGGCCGTCGCCGGTCTCCTCCTGTTGCCGGAGGAGATTGAATCGAGTCAGCTCGCCCGCGCGCTCGGGCGTGTACACCACCACGTCGTCGCCTTCGCTGTTCGCCGGCCAGAAGCCATACGCGCCGCGCGCCGTGAGCAGCCGCTCGCGGACGATTCGGTCGAGCAGCGCCTTCGCATGTTCGTACAGGTCACGCGCGGCCTGCCCGTACCGCGGATGCTCCAGGATTGCCGGGAACCGGCCCTTCAGCTCCCATGCGGCGAAGAACATCGTCCAGTCGATGTACGGGACGATGTCGGCGAGCGGCACCTCGATGTGGCGCAACCCGGTGAAGGAGGGCGTCACGACGACATCCGGCGTCCACGTGAACGACGGTCGCCCCGCTCGAGCGGATGCGTAGGGCACGAGAGGCCGCCGCTTGAGCGCGGCGTACTGCTCGCGAATGCGATCCTGTTCCTGTCGATTGGCACGATCGAAGGCAGGTTTCTGCGTCTCGCTCAACAGGCTCGACACCACGTCGACCGCGCGCGACGCGTCGAGCACATGCACGACCGGCTGGCTGTACTCGGGTGCGATTTTCACCGCGGTATGCTGCCGGCTGGTGGTCGCGCCGCCGATCAGGAGAGGCATCCGGAACCCGCGCCGCTCCATCTCGCGAGCCACGAACACCATCTCGTCGAGCGACGGCGTGATCAGGCCGCTGAGGCCGATCAGGTCGGCCCCTTCGTCGATAGCGGTCTTCAGAATGGTGTCCGCGGGGACCATGACCCCGAGGTCCACGACCTCGTAGTTGTTGCAGCCGAGCACGACCGCGACGATGTTCTTGCCGATGTCGTGCACGTCGCCCTTGACGGTGGCCATGACGATCTTGCCCGCCGACCGTGAGGTCGCCCCCGACTTCTGCTTCTCTTCCTCCATGTACGGCAGAAGGTACGACACTGCTTTCTTCATAGCCCGCGCGCTCTTGACCACTTGCGGCAGGAACATCTTGCCGGCGCCGAAGAGATCGCCCACCACCTTCATGCCGTCCATGAGCGGCCCTTCGATCACGTCGAGCGGCCGCCCAAGCTGCTGGCGTGCTTCCTCCACATCCTGCTCGATGAAGTCGACGACGCCGTGCACCAGCGCGTGGGTCAGGCGCGCGCCAACGGCGGCCTCGCGCCACGCGAGATCCACCTGCCGTTTCTGGCCGGCCCCCTTGACCGTGTCGGCGAACTGGACGAGGCGCTCCGTCGCGTCGGGACGACGGTTGAAAATCACGTCCTCGACGTGCTCGAGCAGGTCCTTCGGAATGTCCTCGTACACGATCAGCTGGCCGGCATTGACGATCCCCATGTCGAGGCCGGCCTTGATGGCGTGGAAGAGGAAGGCGGAGTGGATCGCTTCGCGGACCACGTCGTTGCCGCGGAAAGAGAACGAGAGATTGCTGACGCCGCCGCTGACGTGGACGCCGGGACAAGTCTGCTTGATGATTCGCGTCGCCTCGATGAAATTGATCGCGTACTCGTTGTGCTCCTCGAGGCCGGTGGCGATGGCGAGGATGTTCGGGTCGAAGATGATGTCGACCGGATCCAGGCCGGCCTCTTCGGTGAGCAGCCGGTAGGCGCGCTGGCAGATCTGGACCTTCCGCTCGATCGTGTCGGCCTGCCCCTTCTCATCGAAGGCCATCACGACCACGGCGGCGCCGTAGCGCCGAACCGTGCGGGCCTTGGCGAGGAAATCGGCTTCTCCCTCCTTCAGGCTGATCGAGTTCACGATGCCCTTGCCCTGCAGGCACTTCAGGCCGGCCTCGAGCACCGACCACTTCGAGCTGTCGACCATGAACGGCAGCCGCGCGATCTCGGGCTCGGTGGCGATGAGGTTGATGAACTTCGTCATCGCCCGCTCGGAGTCGAGCATGCCCTCGTCCATGTTGATATCGAGGACGTTGGCGCCGCCTCGCACCTGGTCGAGGGCGACGTCCGCCGCTTCCGCGTAGCTGTCGTTGGAGATCAGCCGCGCGAACCGCTTCGAGCCGGTCACGTTGGTCCGCTCGCCGATCATGATGAAGTTGCTGTCGGGGCGAATCGTCAGCGTTTCGAGGCCGGTGAGCTGGGTGAAGCCGGATCCCGTTTCCGCGGGGCGCGGTCGCGGCGTCGCGCTGTCAACCGCTTTCGCGACGGCGCTGATGTGATCGGGTGTCGTCCCACAGCAGCCGCCGAGGATGTTGACGAAGCCGCTGTCGGCGAAATCACGGAGCAGCTGCGCCGTCTCGTCCGGCTGCTCGTCGTACTGGCCGAAGGCGTTCGGCAGACCCGCATTCGGATAGCAGGTGACGTAGCACTCGGAGATGCGCGCGAGCTCGGCCAGATACGGACGTATTTCCCGCGCGCCCAGCGCGCAGTTCAGGCCGACGCTGAACGGCTTCACGTGACGAACGGACACGTAGAACGCATCGAGCGTCTGGCCGGAAAGCGTGCGCCCGCTGCGGTCGACGATCGTGCCTGAGATCATGATCGGCAGCTCGAGGCCCTTCTCCTCGAACACTTCCTGAGCCGCCACCAGCGCCGCCTTGGCGTTGAGCGTGTCGAAGATGGTCTCGACGAGGAGGAGGTCGGCGCCGCCGTCGATGAGGCCGCGCACCTGATCCTTGTACGCATCGCGCACCTGCTCGAACGTGACGGCACGGAAACCCGGGTTATTGACGTCGGGCGAGAGCGAGAGGGCGCGGTTCATCGGACCGATCGAGCCCGCGACGAAGCGTGGCTTCTCGGGCGTCTTCCCGCTCCACTCCGCAGCGGCGGCCTTCGCCAGCCGCGCGCCTTCCACGTTCAGCTCGTAGGCGAGCGCCTCGAGCCCGTAGTCCGCCTGCGCGATCGCCGTGCTCGTGAACGTGTTGGTCTCGATGATGTCGGCGCCCGCCTCCAGATACTCGCGATGGATGCCGCCGATCACGTCGGGCCGCGTGAGAATCAGCAGATCGCTGTTGCCTTTGAGCTCGCGCGGATGATTGCGGAACCGCTCGCCGCGGAAATCATCGTCCTCCAGCTTGTGGCGCTGAATCATCGTCCCCATCGCGCCATCGAGGATCAGGATGCGAGTGCCGAGCAGTGCGTGGAGGGTCTCGAGTGTCGTCATGACGGTTTCTGTCCGCTCGCAATGAGAACAGTAAAGGGGTCGCCGGTTTTCCGCGCGCCGACGTTCACGCGCACGCGCTCGAGCCCGGCACCGCGAAGGAGATGCTCGAGGTCCGCATCGCGGAAGCCGAGCCGCTCGTCGCCGAGGCGCTCGCGCACCCACGATTGCTCGTGCTCGCGAAGATCGAGCACGAGCACGCGCCCGCCGGGGCGAAGGATGCGCGCGCACTCGACGACGACACGCTCCGGCTTGGCGGCGTGGTGAAGCGTCTGCGAGAGCAGGGCCACGTCGACGCTGCCGTCGGCGAGCGGCAGCTTCATCAGATCGCCCTTCTTCCACGTGATGTTCGTGACGCGCCGGCGTCGCGCCAGCTCGCGCGCGCGATCGAGCACGGCATCCGACCGGTCGACCGCCACCACCGATTTCGCCCAGCGCGCGGTTTCAATCGTCAGGTATCCCTCGCCGCATCCGAGGTCGGCGACGTCGAGCGGCGGAAGCAGATGGCCGAGCGCGCGGGCCCACGCCGCCCAGCTGCGCCCGGGAACGAGTTGACGGCCGTCGCCATGCGCGTCGAAGTTCTCGTGCCGCAGGCGGAGCACCTCCTGCAGCCGTGCTTCATCGGCGCGCACCGCGCGGTCGCGGGCCGATGCGGCAAACTGCGCGTCGAGGAGCGGCCACAGCGCCGCGTGCTCCGCATCGAGGGTTCCATGCCCATTGGTCCGATCCGACAGGCGATAGAACGTGTAGCCGGCCTCGCGCTCTTCGACGACAAGGCCCGCATCCCGAAGGAGCCCGAGGTGGCGTGAGACACCGGACTGCGCGAGACCGAGAATCCCCGTCAGCTCGGTCACGTTGAATCGGTCGCGGGCGAGAATCCGCAGCAGCCGGAGGCGGGTGCTGTCGCCGAGCAGGCGGAACAGGTCGGCGCCCTGAGTAATCACATCGATAATTGTAGATATGTAGATATGCGATTACAACCCACACGGGTAACGCACGATGTCGACAAAATTGCAGGGTGCGCGGTAAAATGTGCACGTCAAGCACAACTCGGATGTCACTATGCACTTTTTGAGGGTTCCACGCCCTAAAAAGGCGTCGAACATTGCTAAGTGCGCTCCAATTCGTGGATAATGCGTGCTTCTCACCACCCGGCCGCTGCCGCCCAACCGAAAGGACTAACCGCCGCCATGGGATCCGCTGCACTTGCTGAAGCCGTGAAGAGCATTCGCGACTGGTCGTTGACCGAAGGTCGTACCACCGCCATGACGCCATCGAAGGCCGCCGAGCAGTTCGGCTCCCTCGCGTTCAACGACCAGGTGCAGCAGGCGCGTCTGCCCAAGCCCGCGTATCGCGCGTTGCGCGCGACGATTACGCGAGGGGAGGCGCTCGATCCATCGACGGCAGACGCCATCGCCAGCGCGCTGAAGGACTGGGCCGTCGAGCACGGCGCCACACACTACACGCACTGGTTCTTTCCGCTCACCGGCATCACGGCCGAGAAGCACGATTCATTTCTCTCGCCCGGACCCGACGGGAAGGCACTGGTGGAGTTCCGCGGCAAGGAGCTCGTGCAGGGCGAGCCTGACGCGTCGAGTTTCCCCTCTGGCGGAATGCGGTCCACGTTCGAGGCGCGCGGCTACACCGCATGGGATCCCACGAGCCCGCCGTTCCTCTTCACCTACGGCAACAGCGTCACGCTCGTGATTCCGACCGCGTTCGTGAGCTGGACGGGTGAGGCGCTCGACAAGAAGACGCCGCTCCTGCGGTCGATGGATGCGCTCTCGAAGCAGGCGGTGCGCGTGCTGAAGCTCTTTGGCTCCAGCGCCGAGCGCGTGGCGACGACGTGCGGTCCGGAGCAGGAGTACTTCCTGATCGATCGCAACTTCTATTTCGCGCGTCCTGATTTGATCAACGCGGGTCGCACGCTCTTCGGCGCGCGTCCTCCGAAGGGGCAGGAGCTCGAGGATCAGTACTTCGGCTCGATTCCCGAGCGCGTCATGGCGTTCATGGCGGAGATGGAGAGCGAGCTGTACAAGATCGGCGTGCCGGTGAAAACGCGCCACAACGAGGTGGCACCGAGCCAGTACCAGATCGCGCCGGTGTTCGAGACCGCCAACGTGGCGGCCGACCATCAGATGATCACGATGGAGACGATGAAGCGCGTCGCGCCGAGGTACGGCCTGGCGTGTCTCCTCCACGAGAAACCGTTTGCGGGGGTCAACGGCTCCGGCAAGCACAATAACTGGTCGATGTCCGACGAGTTTGGCAACAACCTGCTCGGCCCGGGCGAGACGCCGCACGACAACATGCAGTTCCTCGTCTTCTGCGCCGCGGTGCTGCGGGCGGTCGACAAGTGGCAGGGCGTGCTGCGCGCGAGCATCGCCAGCGCCGGCAACGACCACCGGCTCGGCGCGAACGAGGCCCCGCCGGCCATCCTGTCGATCTTTCTCGGCGACATGCTGACCGACATCTTCCAGCAGCTCGAGAAGGGCGGCGCGAAAAGCACGAAGCAGGGCGGGACCCTCGACGTCGGCGCGAGCGTGCTGCCGAAGCTGCCGCGCGACGCGGGCGACCGGAACCGCACCAGTCCGTTCGCGTTCACCGGCAACAAGTTCGAATTCCGCGCCGTGTCGTCGAGCCAGAACATCGCCTGGCCAAACCTGGTGTTGAACGTGGCCGTGGCCGACGCGCTCGAGTCAGTCGCCGACGAGCTCGAGAAGGCCGTGAAGGGCGGCGAGGACCTGTCGAAGGCGGTCGCCAAGCTCTTGACGAAGCTCGCCAAGGAGCACAAGCGGATCATCTTCAACGGCAACAACTACTCGGACGAGTGGCAGAAGGAAGCGGCCAAGCGCGGTCTGCTGAACCTGCGCAACACGGTCGACGCGCTCCACGAGCTCGTCAAGCCCGACGTCGCGAAGCTGTTCGAGAAGCACAAGGTGCTCAACGAGCGCGAGCTGCACGCGCGCTACGAGGTGAACTTCGAGACCTACTGCAAGACGGTCAACGTCGAGGCGCAGCTGATGGTGCTGATGGCGAACCGGTACATCCTGCCGGCTGCGCTGCAGTACCAGAAGCAGGTGGCGGAGAGCGTGTCTGCCGTCGCAAAAGCCGGCAGCACGTCGCGGCAGGGCAAGAAGCTCCTGGCCTCGTACACCAAGCTCGTGGACAACTTCATGTCGCAGTCCGATGCGCTCGCCGACCTGCTCGAGCACTCGAGCGCCTCGACCGAGAAGCATGCGAAGCACATGCGGGACAAGGTGATTCCCGCCATGGCCCGGCTGCGCGACATCGGCGATCAGATCGAAGTTGCCACGCCGCACGAGCTGTGGCCACTGCCAACCTACAGGGAAATGCTATTCATTAAGTGAGCACGATCAGGGGCGAGGGTCGAGGGGCGAGGGGCGAGGGCTGATTCAGGCACAAGGAATCAGTCTCCAGCCTTCTGACAGCTCTCTCCCCTGGCCCCTGGCCCCTGACCCCTCGCCCCCTCCATGGCGAGCAGCGTTTCGAAATTTACCGGGCGCGATCGATCCACGCTCTAGCCTTTGATGCCTTCTTTCAGGGCGCGACGTGGTGGTCACACCACTGGAGTGCCAAGGTCGCGGCCGCTCAGCGACCGCGACGAGGCAGCACTGGTTAACGGCCGGTAGGGCGGACCGTCGCCGAGCACACATCCAAAAGCTTGGAACCAGAATCGTCGGAGAGAAAGAGCCATGCCGGCGCCCGGCCGGATGAAGCGGGAGTTTCGCGAAACCTGTGTGGCGTGACATGCGTCTCAGATCGCTGACGTAAACCGCTTACCCCCTGCATTCGTAATATGGCCGTCACGACCTCCGTTCATCACAAGGGTGTAGACTATGAGGTCCCGGCTCCCGAAAATCACAGGGAGGTCCGGGAGATCGGGGAGCCAATGCAGTCTCCCGGATCTCCCCGATCTCCCTGTGGCTCATTTTGTCCGGGACCTCACAGCTCAGAGCACGAGTACCTGATGGGACTTCTCGAGAAACTCCGTCCGCAACCGCGCTGGAAGCACGCCGATCCCTCCGTTCGCGCCGCCGCCGTCTATGAACTGGGCCCCGATGAGGCGGAGGCGTTGCGCGCCCTCGCGCGCGAGGACGCCGACGCGCGCGTGCGACGCGCCGCCGTCTCGCGCGTGGACGACGCGGCGGTTCTCGGAGAGGTGGTGCGGACGGATCCCGATGAAGAGGTGCGAGCCGAGGCGGTCCGCGGTCTCGCCGGTCTGGCGATGGAAGCCAGCGATACCCCGTCGGCGCACGCGGTGCTGGCGCAGCTCGTCGAGCTCGGACGCACGCGAGAAATTGCGACGGCCGCAAAGAGCGCATCGAATGCCCCCGTGCGTGCCGTCGCCGTGGATCTGCTCGACGACACGAGATTGCTCGGCTCCGTGAGCCGGCACGCGACCGACAGCGCCACGCGACTTCGCGCGTTGGAGCGGCTGACGGATCACGAAGAGATCGCCGCGGTCGCGCTCAAGTCGGAGCACACCGACGCAGCCGTCGCGGCTCTCGAGCGTGTCGCCGATCCGGAGGCGCTGCAGGCCATCGCGCAGCGCGCAAGGAGCAAAGTGGCCGCGCGCCGTGCGCGCATGCGGCTGCGCGCCCTCGAGGAGGCTGCACATCCCGCGTCGGAGGCAGCCGGCGTGAAGATGTCTGCCGAGGATTGCCGGCGTGCCGACGACCTGCGCCGCCGGGCCGAGGCGCTGGTCACGGTCGCCGACCCCGCGGAGGCGGCGGCGAGGCTGTCGGAGGTTCGGCTCGGCTGGGCGGAACTCCAGGCGGATGTCGAGGTGGAGGCGGCGCTTGCGGAGACCTTCGAGGCGGCATCCGACGCCGTGCGCGAAGCGATTGCCGAGCGCGAGCGCGAGCGCGAGGCGGAAGCCGAGCGTCTTCGTGCCATCGAACGCGAGCAGGCGGACCGCATCGCGATCTGTGACGAGATGGAGCGGCTGAGCGGCCACGAATCGATGGACCGGGCGGCGGAGCTGAAGGCGCAGTGGGACTCGCTGCCGCCGATGCCGTCCGACCACGCCGCGTCGCTGACGCGGCGATTCCAGGACGCCTGCCGGTTGTACGAGGATCGCGAGCGCCGCCGTGTGCTCGCGGAGGCCGCCGCGGGACGCCTCGAGACGCTCGCGTCGGAGCTCGAACGGCTGGTGGCCTCGGATCAGCCGGTCGAGGAAACCGTCGCCCGCTGGCGCGGGCTGCGGCGCGACGCGGAGATGCTGCGCGAGCATCGCGATGCAAACCCGCAGGCCGCCGATCGGCTCGAGCGCGCCGTCGCATCGCTCGAGGAGAAAGAGCATCAGATCCAGGAGCTGCGGGCCAAGCAGGAGCAGGACCACCTGCGCCGCCTGCAGCAGCTCTGTCGTCAGGTCGAGATTCTCGCCGCGCAGGAGCAGATCACGCTGAAGGCGGGCGACCGGGCGCTGCGCGAGATTCGCGCGGCACTGGAGCAGCGCGTGCCGCTGCCGTCGAAGAAGGACCGGCAGGAGATCACCACGCGCCTCGAGGAGGCGCGGACGAAGCTCGGACCGCGCATGCAGGAGCTGCGGGACGCCGACGACTGGCAGCGCTGGGCCAACCTCCAGGTGCAGGAGGAGCTCACGCGCGAGATGGAGGCGTTGAAGCTCGTCGACCATCCCGAAGAGGTCGCGCGGAAGATGCGCGAGCTGCAGGGCCGGTGGAAGCAGGTGGCGGCCGCGCCGCGCGCGCAGGGCGAGGCGCTCTGGCGGCGCTTCAAGACCGCGCAGGAGGAGGCGTACGTCCGCACCGAGGCGTACTTCGCCGCGCAGAATCAGGAACGGGCGAACAACCTCGCGCGCAAGCAGGAGCTGTGCGCGCGCGTGGAGACACTCGCCGATTCGAGCGACTGGGTCAAGACCGCGCAGGAGATTCAGAAGCTCCAGGCGCAGTGGAAAACGATCGGTCCGGTGACGCGCGGCCACGAGAAGTCGATCTGGGAGCGCTTTCGCAGCGCGTGCGATCGCTTCTTCACCCGCCGCCAGGAAGATCTCAGGAAGCGGAAGGACGAATGGTCCACCAACCTCGCGCGCAAGGAAGAGCTGTGCGCGAAGGCCGAAGCGCTCGCCGACTCGTCGGAGTGGGACCGCGCCGCGAGCGAGCTGAAAAGACTCCAGGCCGAGTGGAAGACGATCGGCCCCGTGCGCAAGTCGAAGTCGGAGGCGATCTGGCAGCGCTTCCGCACGGCCTGCGATCGATTCTTCGATCGATTCAAGCACCGCGACCAGGCCGACCTTCAGGCCCGCGTGGCGGTACGGAACGACGTCGTCCAGGAGCTCGAAGCGCTCGTTGGCACGGCCGCCGACGCGCCGGCCCCCGAGTCCGCTCCTGAGGGCCTCTACGCCGCCGTCCAGGGCGCGCGCCAGAAGTGGGCGCAGGCGCCGGAGCTGCCGCGGGCCGTGCAGGAGGAGCTGGCGGTCCGCTATCACCAGGCGCTCGGCAGGGTGGTGGCGCTGTGGCCCGCCGCCTTCGGCGGCACGGATCTGGACCCGGACGCCACCCGGAAGCGGATGGAGAAGCTCGTGACGCGTGTCGAGGAGCTCGTGCCGGCGAGGTCGGCGTCGAGCAAGCAGCTGTCTCCGACCGAGCTCCTCGCGCAGCAGTGGCGCGAGCGCCTGGCCTCGAACACGATGGGCAGCCGGAGCGCCGAGAACGAAGAAGCGAAATGGCGCGCCGCCGAGCAGGAGATCCGCAGCGCCCAGTCGCAGTGGATGCGCCTCGGGCCGGTGCCGCCGGAGGTCGCGGGTCCGCTCAACGAGCGCTTCCAGCGAGCCGTACGGCGCTTCTACGACCAGAAACGGCGCGCTTCCTGAGGCCGAAGACCGAAGACTAGTTCGTTGCCTTTTTTCTCGCCGCGCTGACCATCTCGAGCGCCTGCATCGACACTCGAAGCGGGTTCAGCTTGCCTCCCGTGACGCTCCGGAACACGATGATTCCTGTTTTCGACTCGGGGTCGAAGTACGCCTGCGAGAGGAATCCGTTCGTGGTGCCTCCATGGCCCAGCGCCACCAGCCCGCCGCGCCGGCGGTTCACCTGGAATCCGATGCCGTAGCCGCTGAACATGTCGCTCGCCGCGACCAGCACGCGCGAGTAGTTGTCCTGCTGCGTCTCGCGTTTGAGAATCGTCGCCGGTCCTGCACCGAGCTCCCAGGCAACGAACTTCGAGAGATCGCGCATCGTGGAAATCAGGCCGCCGTTCGGCACGCGATAGCCGCGCCCGTTCCACTCGGAATCGGGACCGGACCAATCGACCTTCCCATCCTTGGAAACGTCATACCCTCGCGCGAGAAGGGGTCGCACCTGCTCGCTCACGTCGAACCCGCTCTTCGACATTCCAAGCGGCTGGAGGATGTGCTCGCGCACGTACGCGGTGAAAGGCTGGCCCGCCGCTCGGCCGAGGGCGAGGCCAAGCAGCGCGTAGCCGATGTTGCAGTACCAGGTCCTTCGTTCCTGGCTCGTGGGCGTAGGTGACGCGCGGCAGCACGCCGAGCACGATCTGCTCCCACTTTGCCGAGGAGCCGGTCGAGTGGTCGAAGTCGCCCGACGGCTCCCGCGCCAGCCCTGACGTCATCGTTGCCAGCTGCACGAGGGTGACTGGCGGCGCGTCGGGATACGGGCTCTTGACCGCCGAGAACTCGGGGACGTACTTGACAAGTGGATCGCTGAGGCGCACCTTTCCGCGCTCCACCAGTTGAAGGAGCATGAGGCCCACGAACTGCTTCGTGATTGACCCCATCCTGTACGGAGTCTGATCGGTCGGCGGTCGACGCGCCTCGGCGTCGGCGAATCCATAGCCTTTGGACCATGCCAGACCGGCGTCCGTGACCACGCCGACCAGCAGGCTTCCGACCGGATCCTGCGCGTATTCGCGGGCCGCGTACGTATCGAGCTCCGCGAAGGCGGATGTGAGCGACGGCGCCTGGGCCGAGAGCGCCGCGATCGACGCCGCGACGAGCAGAACGAGCACGCGGACACGTACGCGCATACAGCCTCCGAAGTGGCGGGATTATATGACGGAGAATCACGAAAGAGTCAGGCACGAGCGGCTTGACTGGGTCACGGGAATCGGCGAACGTGACGTCCGGGTGAATACCACCTTGTCGGCGCGTATCGCCTCAGCCGAGGGCGGCGACGAGTCTGCCGCGAAGGCGTTGTTCGCCGCGTTGTATGCCGAACTGCATCAGATGGCGCGTCGCGAGCTCGCCCGCGCCGGCGGCGGCCACCTGGGGGCGACGACGCTGCTGCACGAAGCGTATCTCGAGATCTCGAGTCGTGAGCCTGCGTTCCCGGATCGCGGCCGCTTCTTGGCGTACGCCGCACGCGTGATGAGAGGTCTCATCATCGATCACGTGCGCAGCCAGCGTGCGCAGAAGCGAGGTGGCCGGTTCGAGGTTACCGCCCTTGATACCCAGACCGCGCAGAACGTAGCAGACGCCAGGACCTCTCGCGCCTCAGCGATGCCCTCGACGAGCTGGCGGCCGTGGATGCGTCGCTGGCCGAGATCGTCGATCTCAAGTTCTTCTGCGGCTTCTCCTTCCCTGAGATCGGTGCGATGCGGGGAGTCTCCGAACGGACGGTGCAGCGCGACTGGGAGAAAGCACGTATTTATCTCTACCGCCTGCTCAGCGAAGCTCCTGCGTAATTATCGGCGCTCCGCTCTGTCGTCTTTGCCTCTCGCTTTCCGATCGTCTCGATAGAGGGGCGAAATGGCCCCCCGACCCGTGAACGCCACCAGAAAGAGGGTAGCGATGGCCAGGATCCCTCGGCTAGCGATGTTCCTCGTGTGCGCCGCGGGTTTCGCCACCTCGGTGCCCGTCGTCGCTCAGCTCATCGATCGCACCATGGCGCCCAACACGGCGAGCGAGGGGATCGCCCTCTCTCTCGACGAACAGATCGGAATGGGCCGAGGCGATTGGTTCATCGAAGACTCCTCCTCGTTCATCATCAACCGCGACCCATTTCGAGCGATTCGGCGCGGCCGACAGCTCTTTCAGCGCAAGTTCCCCGTCAGCCGCGGCCAGGGGCCGCTCACCGGTGACGGCGTCGGCGACGTCGAGCGGGTGCGGATCATCGGTGCGGGGCTCGCGGACAGCTGCGCTGCGTGCCATGGCCGGCCGCGCGGATCTGCGGGCTTCGGCGGCGACGTGGTCACGCGCCCCGACAGCCGCGACGCGCCGCACCTGTTCGGCCTTGGGCTCAAGGAAATGCTGGCGGACGAGATGACGACACAGCTCCGGGCGCTTCGCACGAAGGCCATCGCGGCTGCGATCCTGCGCGGCCGCAATGTCGTTCGACCGCTCGTGGCAAATGGCGTTCGCTTCGGGCAGATCACGGGAAGGCCCGACGGTACGGCCGACACATCTGAGGTCGAAGGCGTCGATCCCGACCTCCGCGTGCGGCCGTTCTTCGCGCACGGCGGCACGATCTCGATGCGGGAGTTCATCGTCGGTGCGCTGAACGCGGAGATGGGCCTCCAGGTCGCCGACCCCGATCTGGCTGCGGCGGCAGCGGGGGCGCGCGTCACTACGCCGGCTGGGATGGTGCTCGACGGCTCGACGGACGCCATCGAGGCGCCGCCTTCGACGATCGGCGAGCTCGATCCTGCCGTTGTCGATCACCTCGAGTTCTACCTGTTGAACTACTTCAAGGCGGGTACAGGTGAGCAGAATGCCGACACGGACCGGGGACGCCGCCTGCTCGAGAAAGCCGGGTGCACGAGCTGCCACATCCCGAATCTGGCTCTGGCGAGGGATCGGCGCGTAGCAGACGTCGAAACCGTCTTCGATCCGGAACAGGGCCACCTGAATCGGCTGTTCGCCACCGCGCGGCCTCTGTTCAGCGAGGTCAACGACTCCGCGGGCCTGCCATCACTGAAGAAGCCGCTGCATGGCCCGTTCGTGGTCCGGAACATCTACACCGATCTCAAGCGCCACGACCTCGGAGCTCAATTTCATGAGCGCGAGTACGACGGATCGACTCAACGGGTGTTCCTGACCACGCCGCTGTGGGGAGTTGGATCGACGTCGCCGTACGGGCACGATGGTCGAAGCATCAACCTGACAGAGGTGATCCTGCGTCACGGCGGAGAAGCGCAGGAGGCCCGTAACGCATTCGCGGCGCTCCACCCGAAGGAACGCCAGCAGATTCTCGCGTTCCTGAGCTCCCTGATTCTGTTTCCGCCGGACGACACCGCGTCGAACCTCGATCCGGGCGACCCGACGCGGCCGGGCTTCCCGCAGTACGGCCACGGCAGCATCCGCCTGACAGTGCTCTTCAACAATCCGTCGAGGATTGAGTAGCCGGATCAGCCTTCCAGGTAGGTATAGCCGTGCAGGCCGTCTTCGTAGAAGCGCAGTAGCTGGCCGGCGCCCTCGTAGTCGATCTTCCCGCCGCGCACGGCGGTCTCGACGTCGGTGCGGAGCTTGCCCAGCAGCGCTTCGGCGTCGAACTCCACGTAGTCGAGGACCTCGCGCACGGTGTCGCCCTTGACGAGGGCGTCGAGGCGGGCGCCGCCGGCTTCATCGAGGCTGACGTGAACGGCGTGGGTGTCGCCGAACAGGTTGTGCAGGTCGCCGAGAATCTCCTGATACGCGCCGACGAGGAAGACGCCCAGGTAGTAGGAGTCGTCGCCGTTCAACGTGTGGAGCGGCAGCGTCTTCTTCACATCGCGTCTGTCGACGAACCGATCGAGCTTTCCGTCGGAGTCGCAGGTGATGTCGCCGAGCACGGCGTGATTGGCCGGCTTTTCATTCAGCCGATGGATCGGCATGACGGGGAAGAGCTGTTTGATCGCCCAGCTGTCGGGAATCGACTGGAAGAGCGAGAAATTGCAGAAATAGGTGTCCGACAGGTGCTCGTCGAGGTTCTGCAGATCCTCCGGCACTTCGGCCATCGTCTGAACGATCTTCTGCAGCTTCGTGCAGATCGCCCAGAACAGGTTCTCGGCCATGCTGCGCTGCTCGAGCGGCAGATAGCCGCCGTTGAACAGTCCGAGCGCCATGTCGAGCGCCGCCTGGGCATCGTGGTATGCCTCGAGCGCGTTCCTGGCATTCACGTTGTTGTAGGTCTCGACCAGGTCGACGAGCGGCTGCTCCCAATCGGGATTGGCCGATGAAGGCACCTGCGCGGCACCAAAGCCAGACACGCCCAGAACGTTGAAGACGAGGGCGCTGTGATAGGCAACCGTTGCCCGGCCGCTCTCCGACACGATGGTCGGATGCGGGACGCCGGCCTCGTCGCAGACGGTCTGCACGTGGTAGACGACGTCGTTGGCGTACTCCTGGAGCGTGTAGTTCATGCTCGACTCGAAGTTCGTCTGCGAACCGTCGTAATCGATGCCCAGGCCTCCGCCGACGTCCATGTACTGCAGCCCGGCCCCCATCCTGGCGAGCTCGGTGTACACGCGAGCCGCTTCGTTGAGCGCGCCTTTCACGATTCGAATGTTCGTGATCTGGCTGCCCAGGTGGAAGTGGAGCAGCTTCATGCAGTCCTGCATCCCGCGGGCCTTCAGCTCCTCGAGGCCGCGCATGATCTCCGAGACGGAAAGGCCGAACTTCGAGCGGAAGCCGCCCGACGACTGCCAGCGGCCGCTGCCGCGTGAGGCGAGCTTCACCCGCATGCCGATCTGCGGGCGGACGCCGATCTTCTCGGCGTACTCGATAATCAGGCCGAGCTCGGTGTATTTCTCGACCACCGGGATGATGTTCCGGCCGATTTTCTGCGCCAGCATCGCCGTTTCGATGTACTCGGCGTCCTTGAAGCCATTGCAGATGATCGGGGTCTCGTTATCGGCCAGCGCCACCACCGCGAGCAGTTCCGGCTTCGAGCCTGCCTCGAGACCGAAGCCGTACGGTTTCCCGAAGTTCAGGACCTCTTCCACCACCTGGCGCTGCTGATTGACCTTGATCGGATAGACGCAGGCGTACTTGCCCTGGTACTGGTGCTGGGCCATGGCAGCCTGAAAGGCCGCGTGGATGTCTCCCAGTCGATGCCTGAGGATGTCGGTGAACCGGATCAGAACCGGCAGGCTGATGCCGCGAAGCTGCAGGCGGTCGACGAGCTCCTTGAGGTCGATGGCCTTGGCCGGCTCCTTGGTGGGGTGGACCTGAACGTGGCCGGCGTCGTTGACGGAGAAGTAGCCGTTGCCCCAGCGGGCAACCTCGTACAGCTCGCTCGCGTCGTGGACGCTCCAGCTGCTCGCGGTGTTCACCGCGGCGCCGGTGGCCGAGCCATTCGCAACGGCTGCGCGGCCGTTTCCTGCATTCATCTGCCGGATCATGATAAAGCAAATCGGCCGCCGGACTTCGGTCTTTGGTCCACGGTCCTGATTTTTTTCGCCCTCGAATCCCTCGTTCGTATCGGCCGACGTTGCCCGGCGGACCAGAGACGGGAGACGAGAGACCACCAAAGACCAGAGACGAGAGACCCGAGGTCTATCCCAGCCCGATGATCCTCGCCGCGTTGCCGCCGAGGATCTTCGAGCGGTCGGCGTCGCTGATCGGAAGGCTCCTGATGCTCGAGAGCATCTTCGGGATGCTGCCGATCTGGTGAGGGTAGTCGCTGCCGGCCACGATGTGATCGACGCCTGCGAAGTCGATCGCGAGCCGCTGCGCCGCCGTGTCGAAGTTGACCGTGTCGTAGTAGAAGCGCTTCAGATAGCTGCTCGGCCTCTCCTTGATGTTGGCGCGGCATTCGGCGAAGGCTTCATAGCCCCGATCCATGCGCTCCGCCAGGTAGGGAACGGCGCCGCCCATGTGCGTCAGCACCCACGTGATCCGGGGAAAACGCTCGACAATCCCGCTGAACACCAGCTTTCCGGCGGCCAGCGTGGTGTCCATGAGAAACCCCACCAGCGGCATCAGCCAGTACCTCTTCCATGGCCTCCACGCCGAGCGGATGGGCGGGGTGAATGTAGATGATCGCCTCGAGCTCGTCGGCCTTCTCCCACAGCTTCATGTAGGAGACGTGATTCAGGCCGGTGCCGTTGACGTTGCTGAAGACCATGGCTCCGCGGAATCCGAGCTCCCGAACCGCCCGCTGGAGCTCGGCGACCGACGCCGCGGGGTCGTTTAGCGGCAGCGTGGCCAGCGCGGAAAAGTGCTTCCGCCGTGAGACGTCGGACGCGTACGCATCGTTGACCACGCGCGCCAGCCGGACGGCGTTCGCGGGCTCCTCGTAGTGGACCCCGGGCGTCGTGAAGCTCAATATCTGGTGTGTCACGCCGAGCTCATCGAGCACCCGCTCACGGACGTCAAGGTCCCGGTGTCCGGGCACGAGGATGTTGTAGTCGCCTGGGTAGTGCAGCCGCGGGTTCCCGTCGGCGTCGTAGTCCATCCTCACTTTCATGCCGCCGGCCTTGACGGCGTCGAGATACGCCGCGGGATAGTAATGATTGTGGAAATCAACGATCACGTCGCAACAGCTCCTCGAGTCGGCCGCACGCGGGGTGCGAGCCACAGATAGTAGACGGGCAGTCCCGCCGCGACGGCGGCGAGGCCAATGAGACTGTTCACAGGCTCGGCGATGACCTGGTTGACGACAATCGCGGCGCACGCGGCCGCGAACGCCAGAGGCAGCGCCGGAGCCCCGGCCATGCGGAAAGGCGGTCTGTAGGCGGGCCGGCGCCGGAGGACGACGACACCGATCGCCAGCAGGCCGAAGAAGATCCACTCGGTGTACACGACGCGGGTGAACAGGCCACGGTACGTATCGGTCATGACGAGGGCGCACGCCCAGCCGGCTTGCAGGAGGATCGCCCGCGCCGGCGTCCCGAAGCGCGGGTGAAGGGCAGCCGCCCATCGGAAGAGCAGGCCGTCGTTTGCCATCGAAAAGTAGACGCGGGGCCCGGCCAGGATAATGCCGTTGAGGGCGCCGAAGGTGGAGACGATGACGAGCACCGCGACGAGGCTGGCTCCAGCGGGGCCGATGAGGACCTCGGCAACATCCGCAGCGATGCGCGTCGACGAGGTCACCCGATCGATGGGCAGCACGCGCAGATAGATGGCGTTGAGGGCCACGTAGCAGGCCGTGACGATGAGCGTCCCGATCAGCAGCGAGCGCGGGATCGTCCGCTCCGGGTTGACGGTCTCCTCGGCGGTATAGGTCACCATGTGCCAGCCGCCGAACGCGAACAGGCCGGCCACGAGGGCGAGGAGTATGTTCGAGAGAGGAACGGGTTGCACGACATCGTTGCCGACGAACGTGCCTGGCCTGTCTGGCGTCAGCGCCACGCCGGCGAGGATGAGCGCGACAATGGCCGTCAGCTTCGCGCCGGTCACCACCGTCTGGAGCCGGCTGCCCTCGCGAATCCCCAGACAGTTGAACGCCGACAGCCCGATGACCGCACCGACGGCCACGAGGCGTATCCCCGTCGGGCCGAGGTCTGTGAAGTAGCCGACGTATCGGGCGAAGACTACCGCAATCGCCGCGATGATCCCGGTGTGCATGCTCCAGAACATCGCCCAGCCCCAGAGGAAGCCGACCGGACGCCCGAAGATATCGCGCAGGAACACGTACACGCCGCCCGTGCGAGGGATGGCGGAGGAGAGCTCGGCGCAGATCAAGGCGCCCACGAGCGTGAGCACCCCGGACAGCGCCCAGACCAGCGCAATGCCACCCGCATCGGGCACGAGCCGTGTGATCTCGGACGGCTGCACGAAGATCGATGCGCCGATGATGATCCCGACGACCATGGCGGTCGCATCGGGAAGCCTCATCGTTCGCCTGAGCTCGCTCACACTTCAACCAGTCAGAAACGAAAAAGTCGTGTGGCCTTGACGACGAACGTGCGATTCAGCAGCTCCGGATAGCCGCGAAGGGACGTATCGCGGCCGTCGCTGTATACCACGAACAGATCGCTGCCCGGACGGTACTCCCATCGAAACCTGTAGTTCCCGCTCAACGAGTTCGTGCTCGAGTTGTACTGGACGAGCGCGCTGGTGAACACGCGTGGAGAGAATGTGTAGGTCGCGCGCGTGCTGACCAGTTGTGCCGTGATCCGTCCGCCCGGGAAATCAAGGAAGTTGAACGTAATTCCCGGCTCGAGCGAGAAGCGATACGACAGCTCCGCCCGGCCCCGGTACCCGACTTCGGTTTTCTGCCCGCCCCAGAAGCCGCCCTGCGCGAGCGTGAGCGTGCCCGACACCCGATGCTGAGGTCCGAGCTGATAGGTCCCTTTGAGGTCCTGGAAGTGATAGGCGCCCGGCGCAATGCGCGCTCCGGCGATCGTGATGGCCGTCGGAATCCACTCGAAGGTTCGCGTGTACTCGACGGTCGCCACATCGCTGGTCTGCAGCTCGGTCCTGAACGTACCCTGAATCTCGCGGCTTTCGAGCGCCCCGTCCGGGTTGGTGACGTAGTCGAGGCTGGCTTCGTAGAAAAATTTCCGCACGGCTTTGAACCGGCGCGCAGGACGCGGGCTGAACCGCGTCAGCGCAAACGTCCGCCGGAAGTCTTCTCTTCGCAGGAACCCGACTTCCGGGTTGAAGTCCCGACCAACGAACAGGTGCTCGACCTGGAGCCCGTACCGGTCGGCGGCGTAATCGAGCTCTCCGCGATAGCTCGACGCGTCGTCTGACGCGAGCCGATCGTGGGTGCGCGCGTAAAAGCCGCGCGCGAACAGGTTCTCGAAGAACGCGAAGTTCGCATCCGCCCCGTAGGTATCGTTGGTTCCGCCTCGGACCGTGCGGTCGCGGTGTGTGGCGATCGCTCCCACGGTGCTCCGCCGCAGGACGTCGCGCCTCAGCCGCACGACGGTGAAGTTCGTGTCGGCGGCGCGGACCGACGGGTTCTCGCCCGTCTGGATGTTGAGCACGCCGAGCGCGTACTTTCCCGCGCGGCCGGTGATCCGCCCGCCTGCCTGGATCGGCACCGGCTGGCCGCCCTCCAGCCCGATGCGGCGGCTGAAGAACAACACCGGCGTCAGGTTCGTCACCTGCGACCGCGCGGTGCTGCTGACCCCGCTGTTCGCGCCGCCGCCTCCGCCACCCCCGCCGCCGCCCCCGCCCGTCTGTGCGTTGCCGAAGGCGAAGATGCCCTGTCCTTCCAGGAAGAACTCCCGCTTCTCGGGGAAGAACAGGCTGAACCGCGTCAGGTTCACCTGCTGCTCGTCGTCCTCCACCTGCGCGAAGTCGGTGTCGTAGGTGAAGTCGAGGGTCAGCCCCTTCGTGAGACCGTATTTGACGTCGAACCCCGCGTCGCCGTCCGGGTCGTTCCGGAACGGCGGCGTCGCGGCGCGGTTCGTCGTCATCGAGGCGATCGCGTACGGCTTGACTTCGAGGTTGCGCCCCTGTGGAGGTGTTTCGAGGCCCACGAGCGTCGCCGCCGACGAGAATTTGTAGATACCGCGAACGCTGTACGACGCGGGCACCGGCGCGATGAAGACGTGCTCGTTCTGTTTGGATCGAATCGTCCGGCGCAGGTTGATGCCCCAGAGCTGAGGTCCGGCCGCCTTGTAGCGGAGCGAACGGAACGGGATGGCGATCTCGACGGTCCAGCCTTGCGGGTTCCGCTGCGCACGTGAGTCCCAGATCGTGTTCCAGTCGTTGTTGTTCTCACGCTCGCTCGCGACCTCCTGGTCCCGGAGCGCGCTGAGCGGATTCGTCTGGAAGAAGACGCCGCTGCGGCGGTCGTAGAACGTGTCCAGCACCACCGTGACGTGGTCGTTGTTGTAGACGTTGAAGCTGTCGCGGCGCATCTCGTTCACGACCATGCGTTCCGGGTGCGAATCGAAGCAGCGGAATGCGACGTACACGTGGTCCGCGTCGAACATCACCCACGCTTCGGTGCGCTCGGTCGCCGGCTGACCCTCGTTCGGTTCCTGCTGGATGAAGTTCGAGGCGGGTACGTTGTCGCCGTAGACCGATTCGTCCAGGAGGCCGTCCAGCCGCAGCGGCTCGGTGAGCTTGATCGCGCGAATGGTGATTCCGCCATCGGGCGCCAGGAGGTAGGTCGCGGGGGCCTGAGGGATCGAGGCGCCGTTCGATGCCTCCTGTGCAGCCACACGTCCGGCGCTCAGACCCAGGAGCAGGATCGGCAGCCAGCGCATTCAGCGTTTGAACTCGATCACGATATTGCGGAGCGGGAGATCGCCGACGGTTTTCACGACGTGCACGACCGGCGGGTTGAAGCGGACGTCGTCGGGAACCTGCTCGCGGAAGATCTCGGGCGAGCCGTCGGGCCACTGCTGCAGGCGCGTCTTGTTGATCACGATGACGACGCGCTCGCGATGGCTGTGGCGCGCGCGCGTATCGCCCGGATCGAGCTTCTCCTCGAAGATGAAGAAGTCGTTGCCGTCATGGAGGATCGAGTTCTTGTCCGGCGGGATCAGCACGGCTGGCGATTTGATCGGCGGCCGCTTCGGCTTGATTGTGACTTCCAGGAATTGGCCCGATGGCGGCGAGTAGGAGACGCCGCGGCCGAAGACCTTCACGGCGCCACGGGCGGCTCCGTCGAGCGTCACGATGACGCGGTCACCGCATTCCGGCGACGCCGCGGCACAGGGCGCCGCGTTCCGCGCCACCCGCACGTGCTCGTTCTCGAGCACGACGGGTGACGTCTGCAGGAGCAACACTGCGCAGAGATCGAGAATCACAGCGGGTTGTTCGCGTAGATCATCGTGCGCCACATGTGTGCCACCGGGCTGCCGTCGAAGCCGAGCCCTTCCTTCGGCTGCCTGAAGTGGCGGCCCATGATGTCGAGGAACGGCTCGAGCGACACCTGCGCCTTGGGGTCGAACGCATACAAGTCGTTCACCGTGATCAGCCGCGCCTCCATGTACCACTTGTGGTTCTTCGCGTGCTCGTAGGCCTGTTTGATGTGCGGCTGCGGCACGTAGTCCTTCCCGAAAATCCGGTTGTACAGCTCGGGATACTCGTAGCCGACCGAGGGATCTGGGTAGAAGCGCAGCGCCTGATGGTAGCGGATCGCCCAGCTCACCTTCTCCGAGACGTACGGCTCGATCATCTGCGCGCCCCACCAGCCGTGGTCCACTTTGATCAGGTTGAGCACCACGTCATGGAGCAGGCAGGCGAGGACGATCTCCTCGCTCATCCCCGTCTTGAGGGCGTGGGTGGCGCTCTGCAGCACGTGGTTCGCCGGTGCGAAGCGCAGGTTGTAGAAGTCGACGAGCGTCGGTTTCTCCGGCATCGGCGCAAGCTCGGGCAGCTTTCGCTCCGTTCCTGGATCGGCACGGCGCGGAATGAACAGGCTTCCCGTGCCGCGCCGCCACGGATCGGGTGCGGGGCCCGTTGGCGTCGGCACCGTGGAGTCCAGCTGGTGCATCATGTAGTGCTCCAGCGCTTCAGCCTTCGCCTCGGAGTCCATCGACTCGATGACCGCAACGCTCCCCAGGCTCGCCAGGAATGACCGCCGATCGATCTCCATGGTCTCCTCGCCAAGAAAAAAGGCTCTGAGCCGCAGAGCAGCCCAGAGCCCCGAATTGCCTCGAAGAACGAGCTAGGCTGCCTTGGTCGCCGCCGTGCCGAGCACGCGGCCGAACACCTCAGTTGCCTTCTTCATCTCTTCCATCGTCCCGATGGAGATGCGGCAGTGCGTCTTCTCGAACGGCGGGAAGTCGCGCGCGACGAGGACGCCCTCGGCCCGGCACGCGTCGCGGAACTCCTTCGCCGGCCGCCTGACGTTCACGAACAGAAAGTTGGTCTGCGAGTCGGTCGGCTTGAAGCCGCGATCGGCGAACCACTTCATCGTGTAGGCGCGCGCTTCGTTGTTGCGCTTCGCCTCGGTCGTCCACACCGACGCGTCCTGCGTGATGGACGCGTGTCCGGCCGCGAGCGCCAGGACATTGATCGCGCCGGTTGCATCCCACTGGGCCATCGTGCGGATCGTGTCGGGATGTCCGATGGCGTATCCGAGGCGGAGGCCCGCCATGCCGCCGGCCTTCGAGAACGTGCGCGCGACAACGACGCGCGGGTTCTCGATTGCGAGCGGGATCATCGTTTCGTAGCCGGGCAGCGTCGCATAGTCGAAGTACGCCTCGTCCACGAGGATGCTCGTCTGCGGGGAATCGCGCAGCACCTTCTCGATGAAGTCTCGCGTGCTCTTGCCGTCAACCGCGGTGGCGACCGGGTTGTTCGGATTGCAGAAGAAGACGAGCCCGGAGCCGACGGCGGCCTTGTGCAGCGCGCCAAGGTCCATGTAAAAGTTGGAGTCGAGCGCGACGCCCTTCACCGCGGCGCCCACGAGCTCGGCGTACTGGCTGCACTCCTCGTACGCGGGCAGAGCGGTCGCAAGACCGCGCTCCTTCGACGTGAAGACGTGGGTGCACGTTCGCAGGATCTGCGTCGATCCGACGCCCAGCAGCACGTTGTCGAGCTTCACCTTCTGGCGCTCGGCGATTGCCTTGGCCACGTCGTTCGCGGTGGCGAACGGGTAGCGGCCGGCGAGGCCGAATGCGCCCCTGACAGCGTTGAGCACCGCCTGGCCGGGGCCGAGCGGATTCTCGTTGCTGCTCAGGATGATCATCTTCTCCGCGGCCGAGAGCGGCTGCTCGAAGGAGAAGAGCGAGGCTTCGCGGCCGCGCGCGCCGATCCAGGCACCGGCGGCGCCGACGCCGAGAGTTTGAACGAACCTGCGCCGCGACAGGGACATATCCAACGCCTTCATGATTTACCGCTCCCTCTGCGCCGTCGTCGCGGGCGCCGCACCGAGCACTCTCCGGAAGACTTCTACCGCGCGCTGCATTTCGTCCATCGTGCCGATGGAGACGCGGCAGTGTGTTTTCTCGTACGGCGGGAAGTCGCGCCCGACGAGCACGCCGTGCTGCGCGCACGCGTCGCGGAACGGCTTCGCCGGACGCCTCAGCTCGACGAACAGGAAATTCGCCTGCGAGTCGGTGGCCTTGAAACCCATCTGCTCGAATGCCCGAACGGTGAACGTGCGAACCTCGGTGTTCCGCGAGCGCTCCTGATCGATGTGAGCCTGATTCCCGAGCGACGTCATGCCCGCGGCGATGCCGGGAACGCTCACGTTGTAGGGCATCTTGAAGCGACGGAGCTGCTTCATCACCGCGTCCGATCCGACGCCGTAGCCAATTCGCAGGCCCGCCATCCCGTACGCCTTCGAGAACGTGCGCGCCACGAACACGTTGGGCGTCGACAGCGCGAGGTCGAGTCCGGTCTTGTAGGACGGATCCGTGACGTAGTCGTGGTAGGCCTCGTCCAGGAGAATCACCGTGTCGGGTGACTGCTGGCGGACCTCTTTGACGAAGTCGGCCACGGCGGTGGCCCCGTGGACGGTTGCCGTCGGATTGTTCGGGTTGCAGAAGAAGACGAGGCCCGCGCCTTTCACGGCCGCCACCATCTTCGGGATGTCAATCCGAAGCTGCGCGTCGAGCGGGATCTCGCGGATCGGCGTGCCGATCTTCTCCGCCGTCACATGCGGACTCTCGAACGACGGCCAGGCGGTCACGAGCGGCCGGGTTGGCGACGTGAACGCCCGCACCGCGCTGACGAGGATCTCGCCGGACCCCGCGCCCATGACGATGTTCTCGGGCTTGACGCCGAGCTTCGAGGCCACGGCTCCCACAAGGGCGCCCTCGTTAGGGGTGCTGTTGAAAGGGTAACGACCGGCCTCTGGAAATTTTCCGACAATGGCGTCCAGCACGTGCTGGCCCGGCCCGAGCGGATTTTCGTTGCTGCTGATGCGGACTTCCTTGCCGGTCGGCGGCATCAGCTCGCCCACCTCGCGGTAGAGGCCCTCGGCAACCAGGGCTTCTCGACCCCGGGCGGCGACAACCGCCGCCGCATGCGTGTCTCGACTTGGAGCGAGACGTGTGATGAAACCGCGGCGCGACAGCGACATGGCGTCGATCCTCCTTCAGACGACCCCAGGGGAATTGCTCGGAAATTCTAACGTGTCCGCCGATGGCGACAAAGGCTTTTTCCACTGACATTTGAAGACATGGCAAGGCGGTAGGCGATGGGCAATTGGCGGTAGGACAAGTCGCCGGCGCGCACGACCGCCTACCGCCTACCGCCTACCACCATAACTTCACGATAAACAGGAGAGCTGTTCACAGGGAAAGCATGAAAAACAGGGCATTCGTGTGCCTGGCGACAAACTAGTGGGTGCGCACGCACCTCGAGTGAGCGTGTCGACCAAGGCGGCGACTCGTCTGGTTCGGCTGCTGCTCGTCGACGACGATCCGCGGTACGGGGATTACCTGCGCGCGTTGCTGCGCGCCGCAAGACGGACACGGTTCGAGCTCGTCGCGGTCAACTGTGCAGCGGAAGGCCTTCGTCATCTCGAGACCGGCGACTATCACGCGTGCCTCCTCGACTACCGCCTCGGAACCGAAGACGGCCTTGGCTTGCTGCGACAGGCGCACACGCGCGGGCTTCAAGTACCTGTCATCCTCCTGACCGGCGCCGGAGATGAGGCGCTGGAGATGACGGCGTTCGCCGAGGGAGCCACCGACTACCTGGAGAAGACCGAGGTCGAGCCGAGGCGCCTGGAGCGCGCGATCGTGCACGCGATCGCGCGATACCGCGCGCAAAAACAGCTGGAGCTCGAGCTCAGGCAGGCCCAGAAGATGGAAGCGATCGGCCGGCTTGCCGGCGGGGTGGCGCACGACTTCAACAATCTGCTGACCGCCATACTTGGATATGCGGAGCTGCTGGGTGACACCGCGGACAGCACCGGCGATCGTGCCGCGATCGCGGAGATTCAGCGCGCGGGCACGAGCGCGGCGGCGCTCACGCGTCAACTCCTCGCCTTCAGCCGCAAGCAGGTGATGCACACGGAAGTCATCCAGGTCGACGTGGTCGTGGGCCGGATCGTGTCGCTCCTCCAGCGCGTCCTCGGCGAAGACGTCATCATCGAGACGCTGGTGCCGCCGGGCGTGCCGCCCGTCGAGGGTGACCAGGTGCAGCTCGAGCAGGTGTTGTTGAACCTCGCCGTGAACGCCCGCGACGCCATGCCAGCCGGAGGGCGGCTGACGATCGCCATCGGCGCGATCACGGCCGAAGCGCGCGAGGTGCACGCCGACGTCACGCTGCAGCCTGGGCGCTACGTCACCATCGCGGTGCAGGACACCGGATGCGGCATGGATGACGACACGAAGATACGGATGTTCGAGCCGTTCTTCACGACGAAGCAGAAGGACAAGGGCACCGGGCTCGGCCTGTCCACGGTGTACGGCATCGTGAAGCAAAGCGGCGGCGAGATCAGCTGCGAGACGATGGTCGACGTCGGAACGACCTTCACGATCTACCTGCCGGCGACCGACCGCGCGCGGCATCAGCCGGCGGATGAAGCACACGGCAGGCGCGGCGGGCCCGAGTCGGTGCTGCTCGTCGAGGACGACGACGCGGTCCGCACGCTGGGGCGAGCGGTGCTCGAGCAGCGCGGCTACACCGTCGTCGATGCGCGGCAGGCGGAGGAGGCGCTGCGCGCCGCGACGGAGCGTTCGTTCGACCTCCTGCTGACCGATGTCGTGATGCCCAACGCCAGCGGACTGGATCTCGCCGTTCGCTTGCGACGATGTCAGCCGTCGCTGCGCGTACTGTTCATGTCCGGCTTCGCCAACGACATCGAGCAGGAGCGGCTCGACGAGATCGGCGCCCTGCTGCCGAAGCCTTTTACCCCGTCGGCCCTTGCCGCGAAGGTGCGGGAAGTCCTCGACGGTACCGGACCGTGAACCGGCGTGCGCTCGTTGCGGCCTTCGCCGCCGCGCTGCTCTCGAGCGGCCCGGCTGCCGCACTCGAGGCCGACAAAGCCGTCACGCAGTACCGTCGCGCGCTCTGGACTGAAGAAACCGGTCTCCCGAACCGATCCGTTCTCGCCGTCGCACAGACCGCCGACGGCTACCTGTGGATCGGCACCGAAGAAGGGCTGGTCCGCTTCGACGGTGTTCGCTTCACGACCTTCACGCGCGCCAACACCCCCGCGCTGCCGCACAACCGCATCGAGTCGCTGCTCGAGTTGCCCGACGGTTCTCTCGTCGTCGGCACCTACGACGGCGTGCTGCGGTACGCCGGCGGCCAGTTTTCTCCCCTGACCGTCGGGGCCGATGCATCGCTCGAGCGCTCCCGTCTTGCCCAGACGCCGGACGGCGCATTGTGGGTTGCAAGCTCCCTCGGCCTGGTGCGTGTCGAGGAGGGGCGCTGGCGCAGCATCGCCATTGAGGGCGTGGCAACCGCCGGCATCCGCGCCGTTGCCTCGGACGGCGAAGGGGGCCTGTGGGTCGGTACCGCGAGCGGGCTGCTCCGCTGGCAGCAGGGACGGATCGCGGCGCGCTGGCGCGACGGCCTGGCGCACCCACGCGTGATCTCGCTGTTGCGTGCCCGCGATGGCTCGCTCTGGATCGGCACGGGCAACGGCGTGAGCCGGCTTCGCAACGGCGCGTTGGAGACCATTCTGGCGCCGCACCGCACGACCGAGCTGGCCACCGAGGCGATGATCGAGGACCGCGACGGCACGGTGTGGCTGGCAACGTCGAACGGGCTCTATCGACATCGGTCGGAAACGACAGCGCGGCTTGCCGTCGAGCACGGCCTGCCAGCCAACGACGTTCGAGCGCTGAAAGAGGACAGCGAGGGCAACCTCTGGGTGGGCACCTACGGCGGCGGCTTGATGCGCCTCTCGGATGCCCCCTTCATGGCCTTCGGAACGCCGGAAGGGATGTCGGGCGACAGCGTGCGCCCCATCCTCGAGGGCCATGACGGCGCGCTCTGGATAGGCTTGAATCAAGGCGGTCTGCGCCGCTTCGAGAACGGGCGCTTCACCGCGTACGGCAGATCGTCCGGTCTTCCCGACGCGCCCATCCATGCGCTTGCGCAGGAGCGCAACGGAACGCTCTGGATCGGCACCGAGGGCGCGGGCGTCCTGCAATTCCGCGACGGCCGGTTCACGCAGTTCGTAATGCGGCATGGCCTGCGCAGCAATCGCATCCGATCGCTCGCGACGATGCGCGACGGCTCCCTGTGGATCGGCACGGAAGAAGGATTGAACCGGCTGACCGGCGGCCGGATTGAATCCGTTCCGCTGGCGCTCGCGCATCCGTACGTCTCCGACATCCTCGAGGCTCGCGATGGCAGCGTGTGGCTGGCCACCCTGGCCGGTGTGCATCGCATCACGGCGGGGAAGATCGAGACCTTTACCTCGCGCAACGGCCTCACGCACAACGGCGTGCTGACGCTGTACGAGGACGCGCGAGGCGCGATCTGGCTCGGGACGTACGGCGGCGGCATCATGCGGTATCGAGACGGAACGCTGCGCAGCTACCGGACTGGAGCAGGGGCTGCCCGATGACTTCGCGTTTCAGATCGTCGGCGACCGGCGGAATCAGATCTGGATCACGTGCAATCAGGGCATTTTCCGGGTGGACCCCGCCGATGTCGACGCATTCGACGCCGGCCGCGTCCCGCGGCTGAGCGCCACGATGTTCGGCGCGGCGGACGGCCTCCGGTCGCGTGAGTGCAACGGCGGAGATCCCGGAGGCATCTGCGATCGCCGCGGGCGTCTGTGGTTCCCTACCGTCGCCGGTCTCGTCATGTACGACCCGTCCCGTCCGGCCGTTCCTCGGGTTTCGCCCGCGGTTGTCGTCGAGCGTGTGATGGTCGATTACGTCGAGGTACCGCCTGGCGGCGCGATCGAGCGCAGCGCGGGGATGGGCCGCATCGAGGTTCAATTCACGGCGCCCTTTTTCGCCGCGCCGGAGCGCCTCCGCTTCCAGTTCATGCTCGAGGGATTCGACACGCGCTGGACTGACGCCGGCACGCGCCGGACGGCGTACTACACGAACATTCCGCCCGGGAACTACACGTTTCGCGTGCGCGCCGCCACCGGATCCGTGTGGAGCGGGTCTGGCGCGGCCGTGCCGATGCGCCTCCTGCCCGCGTTCTATCAAACGAACTGGTTCTACGCGCTGTGCGCGCTCGTCGGCGTGGGCGGGATCGCGATCGCCATCGGCATCGGGATTCGGATGGTCGAGCGCGAACGGTCGCAGCAGACGCTCCGCGCGAGCGAGCAGCGCTTCCGCGCGCTCGTCGAGCACAGCTCGGATGCCATCGCGCTCCTCGGACGCGATCTGGAGTTCCTGTACGCCAGCCCTTCGACCGAACGGCTGCTGGGCTTTCGCCCCGACGACCTGATTGGCCGGGCGTTCTTCGAGATCGTGCACCCGGCGGACGTCGCCGCGGTGCATCAGTTCTATGCGAAGTCCCTCGAGGACCCCGGCGAGCCGTCGGTCGGCGAGTGCCGGTTCCGGCACGCCGATGGCACGTGGCGTTGGATCGAGGGCGTCGGCGTCAACTACTTCGACGACCCGGCGATCTCGGCGCTGGTGTTGAACTACCGCGACATCACGGATCGCAAGCAGGCGGCGTTGCAGCTTCAGGAGGCGAAGGACGCCGCCGAGGCCGCCAGCCGCGCCAAGAGCGAGTTCCTCGCGAACATGAGCCACGAGATCCGCACGCCGATGAACGGCATCATCGGCATGACGCAGCTGGCGATGCAGGCCACGACCAAGCATGAGCAGCAGGAGTATCTGGGCCTCGTGAAGTCGTCTGGCGACGCGCTGGTGACGCTCATCAACGACATCCTCGATCTGTCGAAGATCGAAGCCGGACGCATCGACCTCGAGTCGATCCCGTTCGCGCCGCACCGCGTGGCGGCGGAAGCGGTCAAGGTGCTCGAATGGCGCGCGCGCGAGAAAGGTCTCGAGATGCGGTGCGAATATGCTCCCGGCCTGCCGGCCGTCGTGCGCGGCGACCCGTCACGCTTCCGGCAGGTGCTCCTGAATCTGGTTGGAAACGCGATCAAGTTCACCGCTGCGGGACACGTGGCGGTGCGTCTCGACACCGGCGTCGACGCTGGCGCGGACGCTGCCGCGCTCCATGTGTCGGTGACCGACACGGGCATCGGGATCTCCGCCGAGCAGCAGAGCATCATCTTCGAGAAGTTCACGCAGGCCGACGGGTCCACCAGCCGCAAGTACGGAGGGACCGGTCTCGGCCTCGCCATCAGCACGCGGCTCGCGTCGCTGATGGGCGGCCGCGTCTGGGTCGAGAGCACACGAGGTCGCGGCAGCACGTTCCACTTCACCGCGTGCTTCGACCGCTGCGACGAGGCGGCGCTCCCGGCTTCCGCCGAACCCGGCGAGGGAATGCCGCGCGCGGGAAGCCGGACGCTCTCGGTCCTGCTCGCGGAAGACAACGCGGTGAATCAGCTGCTGGCTCTGCGACTGCTCGAGAAGCACGGGCATCGCGTCACGACCGCGGTCAACGGTGTCGAGGCCGTCGAGATCCTGGCGCAGCAGCTGTTCGACGTGGTGCTGATGGACGTGCAGATGCCCGAGATGGGCGGGTTCGAAGCGACCGCGGCGATCCGCCAGCAGGAGGCCGGCACCGGCCGTCACCAGCCGATCGTTGCCATGACCGCGCACGCGCTGCACGGCGATCGCGAGCGCTGCCTTACCGCCGGCTTCGACGGCTACATCGCGAAGCCGATCTCCGAGCGTGAGCTGTTCCTGGTGATCGATGGGGTCATCGAGGCGTCAGCGGTACGTGTCTAGACGGCGCTGAATCTGCGCTGCGAGTTGCCGCCGGCCGGTCGCGTTGGCCACCTGGAGCGCCCGCTCCGCGGCTGCCGCGGCGCGCAGACGGTCGCCGGTCGCCGCGAAGGCGACGCCGAGCGTATCGAGCACCGAGGCGTCCCGCCCCTGGGTCAGCACGGCGGCGCGTTCGGCCAGCGTCACCGCTTCGGCCGCGGCCGAAGGCGTCCTGTCCGGTGCGGTCGCGAGGAGCCAGGCGAGCGCGTTGTAGCCTTCGGGCTTCGACGGCTGCAGCTCGATGGCGCGTCGCAGATGACGCGCCGCCGCGGGCCGGTTGCCGGCCTCCTGGTAGGCGATGCCGAGATTCACGTGAGCGTCAGCGAAGCTCGGGTCGAGCCTGACCGCGTCCTCGAGCGAGCGAATCGCGCCGCGAAGATCGCCCCGGCTCCGCTGCAAGGATCCGAGGTTGTTGTGCGCCGCGGGGTAGTCCGGCGCCGCGGTGAGGGCCGCGCGGAACGCTCGTTCGGCGCCCTGGAGATCGCCCGACTGGCGGAGCAGCGCGCCGAGATTGTTGTGCGCCTCGGCGAACGACGGCTGCTGATGCGCTGCCTGCCGGAATTGCTCGATCGCCTGCCTCGTCTCTCCCTTCGCGGCGAGGGCGTGCCCCAGGTTGTAGCGCGCGCTCGGATCGCGCGGTTCCAGCCGGACCGCCTCGCCGAGCGATTCGAGTGCCGCATCCACGCGGCCAAGCTGTAGATACAGGGCGCCGAGCGCCCGACGGACACCGGCATTGCGCGGCTGGTCGCGAATCAGCATCTCGTAGCCCGCGATTCGACGTTCGGCGGACTTCCGTTCGTAGTCCGCGCGCAGCGCGACGAGGTCGCCGGCATTCGCGGGCTCGACCTGCATCCACACGTTCCCCATCTCGTCAGCCGACTGGCCCCCATACCGCACGCGCTTCGGCGGGTTCGACGGATTGCGCGGGTTCTGTGACGAGTTGTCGTAGGTGAAGCGCATGCGCAGGATCGTTCCGCGCGGAAGCCGCATCGGAGTCTGGTAGCGATACGCGTTCTGCCAGGTGAAGTCCCAGTCGCGGATCCAGATCAGCGAGCGCTCCGTTCCGTCGGGCAGCGTGGCAAGGACGCGAACGTCCTTTCCCAGATAGTGGGCGTGCGGGTAGATCGCGTGCAGCGCGACGTCGACGGGCAGCTCGTAGCGATCCTCGATCGCGTAGTCGCGCACGCCCGCCGGGATGTCGATCGTGTACGCGCCGAGCTGAAGGCCGAACGGCGTCCGCGTCGGAGCCTCGTTCGTCAGGAACACACCGACGGCCGCCTGCACCTGTTCGGGTTTCCCCGTGGTCCGCAGGTGAAGCTCGATCGCGAGCGCGGCTCCGGCATCGAGCCGCCACGCCATGCCGGCCGGTACGACAGTCGGCGAATAGCCCGGCGCCCACCCGAGCACGTGCCCCTCCGGGCTGACGATGTCCTCTTCAGTCGCCAGCATCCCCTCGCTTGCGACGACACGCGTCTGTGATCTCAGGATCGGAGAGTCGGGACGGACCAGCCTGACCATTGCGTGATGGACCACCCGTGGATTGCCGGGACGAAACTCCACGGCCCGGACGTACTTCGGCGCGTCGATCGCGACCGGGACGATCACCGTGCGAAAGAGATCGACGCCTTCCGCGGGCACGTCGACCGGCGCCGGCATGGTCACGACGAGATCGGGCGTGCCGAGCTGCCATCCTCGAGGGAAGGACGGCAGCTGGGGCAGATCGCGCGCGTCACCTTCCGGCGCGCCGCGTTCGACCCAACGCTGCAGCGTCGCGATCTGCGCGTCGCTGAGCCTGCGCTCGCCGACGAAGTCGCCGTGTCCGGGCTCGGGCATCCAGGGTGGCATGTAGCGGCGGCGGGTGACCTCGCCCACGTCGCGCCCTCGGCGCTTGACGTCCGCGTACGTGAGCAGCGGGAACGGACCGGCTTCGCCGGGGCGATGACAGGTCGCGCAATGCGCGTGGACGATCGGTGCCACGTCGCGGGCGAACGTCGGTTCAGCAGGCGGCGCGGAATCGGGCTGACGCGAACAGGAAGCCGCGAGAATCGCGGCGGCTACGAGACAGGCTTTATGTAGCACCCGACGGCCTGAGTCGTAATTGGCGACACGCGCTCGCCGCGAACGATGCGATCGAGCACCCCGGCCAGGTCCCGCGTTCGCGCCAACGGTCGCCACAGATCCAAACGCACGGCGCGATCGTCGACGCGGCCCCGATAGACGACGCGGCTATCGGACGCGAACACGACCGCCTCCGGCGTGACGGTTGCGCCGGCGAAATCCGCGAGGCGGAACGCCGGATCGAGAAGCGCGGGCGCTCGCAGTTCATGCTCCTCGTAGTGCGCGCGGATTGTCGCCTCTTCGTCGTCACGCCCGGGATACACCAGCCACATCCGAATGTTGCGCGGTGCGTACTCGTCGTGGAGACGATTCAGCTCGGGCGCGTAGCGGCCGGATACGGGGCACTCCGGGCGCACGAACACAAAGACCGTGGCGAGCTGACGTCCAGCGAACGGGTCGACCTCCTGGCCATCGAGGGTCTGCAGCGCCAAACCCTCGGGCCCCGCCAGCAAGAACGCCAGCAGCGCGAGCATCATCTCGACGAGGGAAGCGGCTGTGTGGGACGGAGCGAGTAGTGCCCGCCGGGAGAAGATCTTCACGTCCGGGCGGCGGACTTTGACATCGAGCTCGCGGACCCGCTTCGTCTGATCCCGGTTCGACGAGTAGTAGCCGAGGACGTAGTAGTCGCTCGTCTCGGCGTCGATCCGCTTGAGCGCCGGATCGAAGTCATTGCTGTTGAGGACGGCAAAGCCCCCCGTGTCTTCGGCGAGCGTTCGCATGCTGCCGTTCGTCTTCTGTATGTGCGTGATCCATTCGTCCTGGTCGATCTGCTGGCCGGCATCGGTGGTGCCGACGAGGCCTCGCGGGTCGATGGTGAACAGCGTGGCGTTTGCGCGATTCGCCGCGCGCGTAACCTCACGGAGCTGCGCGAAGAGGTCGGCCTCCGCGAACACGTTCGCCGATCGAAAGAACGGATTCTCCTCGTCGGCGATCATCTCGCGTGTGGGCGAGCCGTAGCGTCCCCCGAAGACGCGATCCTTGCCGCGCCGCGCCCCTTCGAAGGGGTTGAAGTCGTAGCCCTGGCTGACCCAGATCACCGCCTTGCGCTTGTTCTTCACGCGCTCGAGCTCGTTGATGGCCTGATAGGCGGTTGCGAACGCGTTGGCCGCGCGCTGCCGCAGGTTGGCCGGCCCGGACGGCCCCTCGCTGAGCTGCGTGATGTCGAGGAACGTCAGGCCGTTGCCGGTCACCTTGTCGATCGCCGCGTCGATCATCTTGCGGTCGTAGGTGAGCGGCACGGACACCGAGGACGTGCCGGTCGTGACGAGCGAGACGAGATCGCCGTCGTGCGCGAGCGTCGTCGTCAGCTTCTTGAGGAAGACCCGCACGTGATGCGAGTTCAGCGGCTCGAGGTGCGCATCGTCCACGAACACCAGCAGGACACGCCCGGCTTCGTCGGCCGCGGGCCGGCGGCCCGGAAGCACGATGCCTTCCGGCGCCGCGGCGGCGGCGGGCGCCGCGATGTTGAACGTGCGGCCTCCGTGCACGAGGACGAATGAGGACAACTCCTGTTTCTGGCCGTCCTCGAGAACTTCGAAGTCGTCTTTCTTCAGGTCCGCGACGAACTGGCCGGAGGCGTCGCGCACGATGACGTCTGTGGTCACGAGCGTGACCGCCACGGAGAATGTCGGCTTCGGCGCCTGCTCCTGCGACGACACCGCGGCCGCGGCTGCGACGAGCAGCGCCGCCAGCGCCAGAATCCTCGGCATGCTGCGCATTATAATCTCAGGCCGGCTAACTGCATGATCGGGCTCATCTTAGCGGTCGTCGTGGCGATGCTCGCCTGTCCGGTGGCGGCAAGCGGCGCCGACTCGCGTGCCGAGGTCGCGACCGGTGTCGCGTGGATGCACAGCTTCGAGTACGAGCGCGCGCTCGCGGCTTTCCAGCGCGCTGAGGCCGCCGATCCGCGGAACGCGATGGCGTACTGGGGCCAGGCGATGTGCTACGAGCAGCTGCTGTGGGGAAACGAGAACGTCGAAGAAGCACGGGCGATCCTCGCCCGGATGCGGCGGAGCGGGGCGCTTGCGGCGGCTTCGGAGCGCGATCGTCAGTGGCTCGGGACGCTGGACGCGCTCTTCGGTGAGGGGGATCGCGCCTCGAGGCTCGCGGCTTTCGCGTCGGCGATGGGAGAGCTTGCGGCGCGCCATCCAGCCGATGCCGACGCGAGCGCCTTCCACGGTCTCGCACTGATGGCCACACGCGCTCGCGGCCTGGCAGGCGCCACGCATGCTCCGCATGAGGAACTGCCGCAGCTTGCCGGCAGCCGGGAGCAACAACTGGCGGCGCAGATCTTTGCCCGGATTCTCCAGCAGCACCCCAGACATCCCGCCGCGCTCCACTATCTGATTCACGCCTGGGACGATCCTGACAACGCGGAGAAGGCGCTCGACGCGGCCCGTGCCTACGCGTCCGCCGTTCCTGAATCGAGCCATGCCCGGCATATGCCCGCGCACGTGTTCGTTCAGCTCGGAATGTGGAATGACGCGATTGCCTCGGACGGGGCGGCGGCCGCCGCCGCCGACGTGAAGGTGGTCACGGATGGCCTGCCGGTGACGGCAGCCGATTTCCATCCTCGCTCGTGGCTCGTCTACGAATACACGCAGGCCGGTCGCTTCAGTGACGCGCGGCGGGCGATGGAGCCGCTGCAGAAGGCAGCGGACGCGACGAAGGATCCCGCGGCTGCTGTCGCTCGTCGCAACGTTGCGCAGCCGCCTGGCGATCGAAGAAGGGAACTGGACTGCGCTGCCAGGCCCGGACTTCGTCAACTACGACGAGCTCTTCGCAATCGCCTTCAGCGCCGCGCGTCGCGGCGACACGGGCCTGGCGGATCGCGCGCGCATCAGGCTGGCGGCACTCGCGGCGCAACCGCGATACGCCGCTCGACGTGCGCTGCTCGACATCATGACGCTTCAGATCGGCGCAGCCATCCGGGCACGGAACGGTGACGTCGACGGCGCACTGGCGCTCCTGGCGGAGGCCGTCGGCAAGGAGCGTGGGCTGCCGCGTTCCATCGGTCCGCCAGCTCTCATCAAACCGGCGCAGGAGCAGCACGCGGAGATGCTCCTCGAGGCGGGCCGTCCCAGCGAGGCGATCGCGCAGTTCGAGGGCGCACTCGAGCGTGCCCGCAACCGGCGCCTTTCCCGCGAGGGACTCGAGCGCGCGCGGTCCGCGGCAACGAGCACGGCCACCGGCAGCGAGCTCTCCGGAAGCGTGGCGGGCGTTGCAGGCGGACTCATGCTTCTGGTGGTCGTCTTCCTGGTCCGGCGTGGGCGCGCCCGCCCTGCGTGACATCGCTTCTTCTATTTCTCTCCGGGTTCGCGGCGCTCGTGTACCAGGTCTTCTGGATGCGCGACCTCGCGATCGTGTTCGGCAATTCGGCACATGCCGCGGCGGTGGACCTTGCCGTGTTCTTTGCCGGGCTCGCGGCGGGCGCAGCGCTCTTTGCACGATTCGCCCCGCGCGTGTCGAACCCGCTGCGCACCTATGGTCTGCTGGAGCTCGGCGTCGCGGTTTCCGCGCTTCTCTTTTTCGTGCTGCTCGATGCGTACCGCTGGATCTATGTCCCGTTGTACCGGCAGTTCAGCGGCTCGGTTCCCGCGCTGGTGCTGGTGAAATCAATCCTCGCGCTCGGTGTGCTCGGCCTGCCGACGATGTTCATGGGAGCGACGCTGCCCGCCATGGTTCAGCACGGGCAGCAGGCGCAGCGCAGGGGCCGCGAGGGGCGGACCCAGTCGAGCGCGTGGCTCTACGGCATGAATACGCTGGGCGCAACGGTGGGTGCGTTCGCGGCCGGATTCCTCCTGCCGCCCACGCTCGGCTTTCGAGGGGGCTACCTGCTCGCTGTGGCGGCGAACGTGATCGCCGGCGCCGCGGCGCTGCTCAACAGTCGCGCGCAGTCGGCGATACCAGACGGGCCAAGCCTTCCCAGGAGCGCCGACCGTCGCCGCCCGGCTGCGCGAGCCGACTCCGTTGACCTGTCTCCACGCCTCGTGGCGGTGCTCGCCTTTGCCTCCGGCGCATTGTCGATCGGCCTCGAGGTCGTCTGGCTGCGGATGTTCGCGCAGGTGCTCGACAACTCGGTCTACGCCTTCTCCGCGATTCTCGTCGTCGCGCTCGTGGCATTCGCTCTCGCCTCGCTCGTCGCGGCGCGAATGCAGATAAGGAGACACCCGGTTGGATGGATCGGGCTCGTGCTCGCGCTGTGTGGTGGAGCCGTGGCGATTCAGCCACCCATCTTCATCGCGTTCACGGACGGCCTCACCGAGGTCGCGAGCGGCGGGTGGATCGGCTACGTCACCGAGGTGTTCGGCATGGCGGCGATCTTCGTCGGCGCGGTGGGCCTGGTCATCGGTCTCGTCTTTCCGTTGCTGCTGCGGTTCACGCAGGCGCCGGAGGCTGCCGGCGCGACGGTCGGACGCTTGGTGACGATCAACACCGCCGGCGCGATCCTGGGTTCGCTCGTGACGACGTTCGCGCTGTTTCCGACGCTGGGCGTGTGGACCACCTTCGCCGCCATTGGCGCCGTGTACCCCGCGCTCGGCGTGTGGGTCGCCTGGCGGCCGCAGGGACGCGCGCAGCGACCAGTCGCGGCCCTGATGCTGGCCGGCGCCATCGTGATGGTCGGAGTATCGACGACGTTGCCGAGACTGCGGCTCGATCGCGACCGCGGCGAACACGTGCTCGACTTGTGGGAGGGGAGCCACGGCACCGTGGCTGTGACCGAGAGCCGCGACGGGCGCCTGCTTCGGATGAACAACTCCTACTGGCTCGGCGGCACCGTGGACCGAATCGAGCGCGAGCGGATCCAGGCGCTGCTGCCGCTCCTGCTGCATCCGGATCCCAAGCGTGTGTTCTTTCTCGGGCTCGGCACCGGGATCACGGCTGGCGAGGCGGTCCGGCATCCCGTGCAGCACATCGTGGTGTGCGAGCTCGTTCCCGAGGTCGTGCGCGCATCGCAGGAATACTTCGGCGCGTGGACTCGAGGGCTCGCGGCGGATCCGCGTGTCGACATCCGCGTCGAGGACGGGCGCCAGTACCTCGCAGCCGCTGACGAGACGTTCGACGTCATCGTTTCGGATCTCTTCGTTCCATGGCACGCCGGGACGGGAATGCTCTACACGCGCGAGCACTTCGAGACGGTGCGTGCGCGGCTGGCTCCGCGTGGACTGTTCGTTCAGTGGCTTCCCTTGTTTCAACTCAACCAGCGCGATTTCGAGGTGATTGCGCGGACGCTCGTCGCCGTGTTTCCGCACGTCGTTCTGTGGCGGGGGGACTTCTATTCGAACAAACCGATCGTTGGGCTGGTTGCGTCGAGCAGCCCGATGCGGCTCGATCCGGCGCGGCTGATCTCAGGCGCGCGCACGCTGGTACCCGGCACGACCGAGGCAGCAACGCTCGCCGCCGTTCTGCCGTACTACGTGGGCAACCTGTCGGACGGACGTGCCGTGCTGGGGCCGGGCGCCCTCAACACCGACCAGCGGCCCATCGTCGAGTATCTGTCGCCGCTGACGCAGTGGACCCCTCGAGCGGAGGAGGGATCGTGGTTCGTGTCGATGCCGCTGGTCCGGTTCTTTGCCAGGCTGCGTGCATCGGCGCCGCTCGACCGCGACCCATATCTGTCCGCGCTTTCGTTCAGCCAGCGGCGGTACATCGAGGCCGGAACGTTGTACTACCGGGCCATCGTGGCCCGCGTACGCGGTGAAGATGAGGCCGCACAAGCGGATGTGGCCGAGGTGCTCGATCGCCTTCCCGCGGAGACGCAAGTCGGCGGTCCGTTCATGGCGCTCGATTCCTTCGTCCAATAGGTGCCGCCAATCCGAGTTTGTCGTACGCGGGCAGGTAGCTCGGGTTTTCGGCGATTGCGCGTTCGTAGAGCCGGCGCGCCTCATGGCGATCGCCGCGCGTCTCGTGCCAGAGCGCGAGGTTGAACCATGCGTCCGCGTTCCAGGGGTGGCGCGCGGTCTCTTCTTTGAAGTGCGCGGCGGCCAGTTCGGGCTCGCCGAGCGCCATGAGCACCACGCCGAGATTGTTGTGGGCCTTCGGCGTATTCGGATCGCGCTCCAGCGCGCGGAGGTACTCGCGCCGCGCATCCGCGGGCCGGCCCTGGGCCTCGTGCAGCTGTCCCAGGTTGACGTGCGCGATCGGCCCGAACTCGCGCATCGCGCGTGCCGTCGGTCCAGTAGGTGAACGGATCGCGGAAGACCTCCTGTCGTTGTTGGGTGAGCGCCATGAAGACCGCAAGGATCGTGGCGACGCCGACGCGGTGCACAGTGGAGGGCGCGCCCCACACTGCCCGCCAACCCGTCACGGGCCAGCCACGCGAAGAGTCCAATCAGCGGCAGGTACGCGCGGTGCTCGTACACGGGGAGTCCAGGGACGACGAGCGTCGGGAGGAGGAACGCGAGGACCCAGCACGCCGCGAACGCCGCCATGCCACGCGGCATCCGCCACGCGATCGCAAGGAAGGCGGCCGCGGCCAGCATTCCGATCAGCAGGGAAGGTGTATCGACGGCCGGCGAGACGTTCAAACGTGCAGGCGCGGCCATCTTGCCGGCATGGACGAGCAACTGCGGCAGATTGTCCACAGCGACACGAAGCGTCTTCGCGGAGAACTCGGACGGCATGCCCGAGAGCGCGCGCGCCCGAAGCATCGCCCACGCGACAACCAGGACACCGTCGCAGCCGAGGGCGACCCATTGCAACCGTGTTAGGCGCTCGCGAAGCACCGCACGCTGGTGGAGCACGGCGAGCGGTGGAAGGAAGAGGCCGGTTTCCTTCGAGAACAGCGCAAGGCCGAAGGCGACCACATGGATCGCGATGGCTGGAACCCTCGCGCGGCGAACCGTCGCCATCCACCCGAGCAGCGACACCAGGCCGAATACCGCGAGCAGCAGATCGTTCCGGCCCGCAATCCACCCGACGGCCTGCACGTTGACCGGATGTACCGCGAACACCAGCGCTGCGGCCAGCGCGGCCGATCGGGGCGCCCCCCAGGAAAGGGCGAGCGCCAACAGCAAGCAGGCGGCGGCCGCGTGGAGCACGACGTTCGTGACGTGGTACGGCCGCGGGCTCGCGCCGCCGCGCGCCGCGTCGACCATGAACGACGCGATCGCGACGGGACGGTAATACGTTTTCTCCGGCGTGACCTCGCCTTCGACCTCGAAGTAGCTGCGCGTGAACGCACCTGGCACGTTCCGCAGATCCGAGAGCAATGCCTGGTTCCCGACGATCAGGTCGGTGTCGTCGGCGCGAACGAAGTCGAAGCCAATCGTCCGCGCATGAACGATCAGGGCGAGAGCGCCGGCGAGGAGAAAAGGGAAGGAGCGGCGCACGTCTCAAAAAAGAAGGCCGGCCCGAAGGCCGGCCCTGAACTGACGAACTGACGAACCGACGAACCGTCGAACTAGAACGAGAACCGCAGGCTGATCTGCGTGATGCGCGAGAACCCGGACTGTCGAGTGATTTGCCCGAAGGTCGCGTTGTCGAGGAACGAGTTGTAGTCACGGAACTTCGGCGTGTTCGTCAGGTTGAGCAGCTCGAACCGCACATCGGCGCGCGTCGAGCCTCCTGTGTGGAACGACTTGTTCGCGACGAAATCCACGTTCTTGCGGAAGGGGCTGCGAAGACGCGTATCCGTTCGCTCCATTGTGCCGAGCTGGCCCACGGCGGGGCGGGTGTACGCCGCGGCAGTCGCCCACGGCGTCGCGCCGGTCACACGTTCCTCCCAGCTGCCCGACGTATTCGGATCGGCGCTGGCGGTGTTCGGCCTGAGCTCGACGGTGCCGAAGTTGCCAAGGTGAGCTTGCGAGACGCCCTGGCTGTACCGTGCAGGCGTTGGGAATCCGCTCTCGAGGGCCACGACGGCCGATAGCGTCCACCCGCCCACGATCGCGTCGGCGACGCCGCCGTTCGCCCATTTCTTGTTCTGCCCGAACGGCAGCTCGAAGATCGGCGCGAGCACCACGCGGTGCGGCGTATCGAGAAGCCCAGTCCCGTATTCCGCGTCGATGTCGTAGTTGTCCTGCGGGCGTCCGGTGTTGTTGAACTGGAAGTGGTTCGATTCCCCGAACTGGTTATCTTTCAGGTTGCTCCAGGTGTAGTTGAAGCGCCCGCCAAATCCGTTGTTGACGCGCTTGTCGAGCTTCAGGATCAGCGCGCTGTAGCGCGACTTGCCGAGAGTCGACTGCCGCAGATTGATGTTCTGGAACTGCGGGAACGGCCGCAGCAATTGTCCTCGCGTCGTATTGGCCTGGGTGCTGAACGCGCCGAACCCCGGGACGCCAAAGAAGGGATTCGGGACGGACTGGAGGAGCTCCGCCGGGGTGTAGCGCGCCGCGACCTCGGGACGGATCTGGTTGATGTTGATCACGGCGTCGTTGGTGCCGCCGAGACCCAGGTCGTCGCCCCGCGCGTGCGCGAAGCCGACGCTCACCGCGACGGCGTCCGTCAGCTGGTACTGGAAGTCCGCCTGCATCTGCTGGATGTACGGGGCCTTCTTCGTCTGGTCGATCACGTCGATCGAGTTGCTGACGCCTGTGAGGACGCCGAGCGAATTGCCGGTCGGCTGCGTGAGCCCGTTCGGGAACGGGTTGCGGAGAACCGTCTGCGGCACACCCGCCGGGTTGTTCTCCTGCATCGTTGTCGTGAACGAGTAGCCGATGTTGCCGTAATTCGTGGTGCCGGGGAACTGATAGTTCCACGGCGCCCAGAACATGCCGTATCCGCCACGGAGCACTGCGCGCGGCGTCATGGAGTACACCACGCCAACGCGCGGAGACACTTTCATCGCGGGCGGATCGCCCTGATAGGTATTGTTGCCGTCCACGCCGGCATACATCAGCCCGCCGCGAATATCGTTCGTGCCGCGAATGGCCGCCAGCCCAGGCGCTCTGCCGCTCAACGGGCTGGTCAGGTTCTGATCGAAGCCGACGGTGAACTGATTGTTCTTCTCCATGAGCCCGTCTTCGTGCTCCAACCGAAGACCGTAGTTCAGGGTGAAGTTCGATTTCAGTCTCCAGTCGTCCTGGATGTACGCGCCGTAGTAGTTGGTGTAGTACTCGTTCGTCGCGGCGATGGCTGCGCTGCCAGTAGTCGGCACGCCCAGAAGCAGGCTCGCGAGGCCAGTCCCGCCAGCGCCCGTTGCGCTCGCCGTGGACCGGCGGCTGAATGTGAAGTCGCCACTGCTCTGACCGTATGGCGTGGTGATGACGCCGATCCAGCGGTAGTCGGCGCCCAGCTTGAACGTGTGGCTGCCCAGCAGCTTCGAGACGGCGCCGTTCACGCCCCACGAGTTCCAGTCGATTGCCGTGAAGGCCGCCGCACCGAACGTGTTCACGTTCACCTCGCCGTAGTCGTCCACGGTGTAGCGCGGGAACTTGTCACGCGTGATCGTGTTCGTGAACGCCGAGTTGAAGCCGAGGCTCGCCGGGTCGAACTCCGTGATCGCGATACCGCAATCGTCGATGAAGCTGGTCTGCCCGTAGCGCAGCGCGACGACGGTGCTCGTGTTCGGAAGCCAGGTGTTGTTCACGACTCCGACGTGGATTCGACGCTTCAGCGGCGCTGCGTTCGGATCCTGGAACAGGTTGTCGTCCCAGTAGACGTTGTACGGCTCGTCGGTCTTGTTGTAGAGGTACACGCCGCTCAGCGAGATCTGCGTCGCTGAACTTGTGGTCACCCTTGAACATCATCTGATCCGCCGCGTCCTGGATGCGCGCGGTCCGGTTGTAGTTCGCGCTCTGGTTGCTCACCTGCGTATCCGGCTTCGGCATCAGGTTCACGGAGTTCTGGCCGACCGGGTCGATCAGGCCCGCCGGAATCACGTTGCCCGGGAACGGAGCGCGTGCGGGATCGAACGGATTGTGGATGACCACCAGGTTGCCGTTGCGGTCGCGCGACTGCGAGAAGTCACCGCGGCGCTCCAGGTCGGTCGGGAAGATCAAGGCGCCGTTGCGAGTCGAGACCGCCCGATAGCCCTCCGTGGCGAAGTGGAAGAACGTGCGGTTTCGCACGATGGGCCCGCCGATACCGCCGCCATACAGCCGGTAGAAGAGGTCGGTCGGCTTCGGAACGCCGGCGCGCTCCGAGAAGTAGTTGTTCTTCATGCCCCAGATGGGCCGGGTCTGGTAGAAGCCGCTGCCGCGGAAGGTGTTGGTGCCCGACTTGGCCGTCGTGTTGAACGTGCCGCCGCCGGAGCGTCCCATCTCGGCGTCGAACGTGTGCACCTGCACCTTCACCTCTTCGATGCCCTCGATGGTTGGCAGCGCCACCGCGCGGTTGCGCATGTCGGAGATCGGCACGCCGTCGAGGATGTAGTTGTTGGCGCGCCGCGCGCCGCCGCCAAGCGACACGAGCGAGGCGTTGGTCTGATCCTGCTGCCGGTTGAACTGCGCGTCGCCGGTGGCGATGACGGTCGGCACCGTGACGCCAATCAGGAACGCCGCGCGGCCCGGCGAGGGGAGCGTCGACAGCTCCTGCGAGTCGAGCACCTCACCCGTCGACGCATTCGACGTTTCGACGAGCGGCGCCTGGCCGGTGACGGTGATCGTCTCGAGCACCTGGCCGACCTCGAGGGTCACGTCGAGGGTGAGGAACTGCTGCGTGCCGACACGGAGGCCGCGCTGCTCGAAACTCTTGTACCCCTGAAGCGACGCCTTGAGCGTGTAGTTGCCGGGATCGAGGTTCGGGAAGTTGTACTCGCCACGCTCGTTCGTGCTCGTGGTGCGGGCAACTCCGGTGTTTTCGTTGGTGAGCGTCACCTCTGCGCCGGGAATGACGCCTCCGGGGTCTTTCACCGCGCCGCGGATACCACCCTGGAACCCCTGGCCCCAGGCTTCGTTAGCGGCGACGAACAGTACCAGCAGGCAGGCCAACACGCGTACCGTCGCTCTCATAGAAACCGCCTCACAGACATTGGGGTTGACGAACCACGCCCGAGACCACGAACGAATCAAGTCACACGAACCAGGACAAGTGCCGGCCGAGATGAATTGAATGATTGCCGGGAATACTAGGGCCGGGGTAGGGATGGGCGCAAGGGGAAACTGGGCGGTAGGCGGTAGGCGGTAGGCGGTAGGCGGTAGGCAGTAGGCGGTAGGCAGGTAGGCCGGAGGCGCTAGGCAGTTGGACCGCCTACCGCCTGACTGCCTACCGCCTACCGCCTACCGCCTAGAGCCTAAAACAGATACCTGAACGAGATCTGCCAGATGCGCATGAACCCCCGCTGCGACGTGATGCGGCCGAACGACGCCACATCGATCGAGTTCCCCGCCGACGATCCGTTGAACTTCGCCGTATTCGTCAGATTCAGGATCTCGAAGCGGACCTGCACGTTCTGATTTGCGGCGAATCGTGTGTCCTTCGTGATGACCAGGTCCAGGTTCTTCCGGAACTGATAGCGGGAGTCGCCAATCGTTCGTGGGGCGTCCCCGAAGCGGCCGACGCCGGGGTTCTGGAATGCGCCCGAATTGAACCACCGCGCCTCGGGATGATCCGCCGAGGACACGCGATCCTCGTCGCTGCCTGACGTGTTCGGGTCGCCTGACAGGTTGGGACGCTGGCGGCCGCCGAACAGACCCAGGTTCGCGTCCGAGGCGCCGCCGCTCATGACGGCGTTCAGCGGCGCTCCGCTGACGAGTTCGACCACTGCCGATAACCCCCAGCCGCCGGCGAGCAATCGATTATCGCCGGCTCGGCCCAGACGCACGATGGGCGCGAGGATGATGCGGTGCGGCGAGTCGAAGTTGCTGACGCTGTATTCGGCATCCAGGTCGTACACGTTCTGCGGAACGTTCGTGCGCGTCTGATAGGCGTTGTTCTGGCCGAACTGGTTGTCCTCCAGCCGGCTCCATGTATAGCTATAGCTCCCGCCCCACCACGAGCGGCCGAGCCTCTTGTCGACGGCAAACGAGACGGCGTTGTATTGCCGCTTGCCGCCCTCGGTGCGCTCGAACACGTTGACATCCTGGAATTGCGGGAACGGCCTCAGCAGTTGACCGGCAGGCACCGTCGACCGTTCGCCCAGCTCGCCGGCTGCCGCGATCCCGAAGAACGGGTTGGGCACCTGCGCGCGAAGCGCTGCGGCATTCCACCCACCGCCGGCAGCCGGGAACATCTGGGTGGCCAGCGCGGGATCGATCTGGTTGATGTTGAGCCCCACGTTCTCCGTACCGGCGAAACCAAGATCGCGGCCGGTCGCACCCTGATAACCGATGGTGACCGCCATGTCGCCCGGCAGCTGTCGCTGAACGTCCACGGAATACTGGTGGACGATCGGCGATCCCTTGTCCTGGTCGATGTAGCTGATGTTGCCGCCGACGCCGGTGAGCAGACCGAGCGCGCTGCCAATCGGCTGTTGCAGTCCTCCGGGATACGGATTGTCGAGGACCGCGAGGGGCACATCGCTCTCCGCCGACGACTGATTCAGCGACGTGCGACGCGCGAATCCGATCTGGCCATGGTTCGCGGTGTTGTATTGCCACGGTGCGTAGAACGTGCCGTAACCACTGTGGATCACCGTCCGTGGATTGAGCGCGTACGTGGCTCCGACACGCGGCGCGACTTTGATGGCGGGGGGGTCGCCCTGGAAATCATTCGCGCCGCCAACGCCGGCGAAGATCAAACCGCCCCGCAGCGTCTTGCCCGCGAGAAGACCGGTCTTCGGTACGATCGCGTCAAGCGGGCTCGTTGCGTTCTGGTCGAACCCGACGGTCTGCCGGTTCTCGATCTCGCGGAGGCCGTCCTCGTGCTCGAAACGCACGCCGTAGTTCAGTGTGAACTGCTGGTTGACGCGCCAGTCGTCCTGCACGTATGCCCCGTAATAACGCGTGAACCATTCGCCGTATCCGTCGTTGATGGGTACTTCGCCACTGGCCGGCAGGCCGAGCAGCAGGCTCGCGAAATCATGGCCGCCGACGTTGGCGTTGCCTTGCCGGAGACTCGTGAACAGCCGGTTGAACTCGAAGGTGCCGCCCAGGTTTCGGAACCCGGTATTGTCAGAAGTCTCGGTCGTGGTCTGGATCGCCATCTTCCGAAGATCGGCGCCGATCTTGATGCTGTGTGAGCCCATCAGCTTCGTCAGCGTGCCGTTGATCGAGTACGGACTGTTCCAGCGGACTCTGTCGCCGCCCCACCCGCCGACGTCGTCCACGTCGTCGAAGAGCAGCTCAGGGAAGTTGGTCCGTCCCGCCTCATTGATCGCGTTCACATAGTTGGAGCTGAAGCCCAGGGACGCGAGTCCCGCCGTGTACTCCGCCGTGTCGGTCGTGTCCTTCCACGTCGTCCACCCGAAGCGCATCGTCAGGACCGTCGAGTCGTTGAGGACGTTCGTGTTGTTGATGGCGAGCACGTGCGGCCGGCGTCGGAGCGTGGGGAAGAACTCTGCCTGGTTCTCGATGTACTGGAAGTCGGCGGGCATGATGCCGCTGCCCGGCTCGTCGGTCTTGTTGTACAGATAGAAGCCGCTGAGACTCCAGTTCGCGGTGAATTTGTGATCGGCCTTCACCGTGAACATGTCGGCGGCATCCACGAGGCGAGCGGTGTCGCCCACGTTGGGGTTCCCGTCTTCGTTCGTGCCTAGCGGAACTCCGCCCACGGTTTGCGTCGGCCATGCGTTCAGCAGGTTGAAGCCGGCGGCGCTGGCGGCGGGATGGCTGCGCGGGATGACCGCGCCGGTAAAGAGTCCGCCTGTCGCGACCGATCCAGTTCCGGTCGCCGGACAGCGGGCACTGGCCACACCCCCTCGACACCACGGGTTGTACAGTGCGACCCCGGACTGCGAGAAGTCGCCGTTGCGCTGACGCGCCGTCGGCCAGATGTACTGGAGCCCGCGCGTCGTCAACGACCGGTAGCCCTCCGTCGCGGCCCAGAAGAACGTCCGATTCTGGAGGATCGGTCCGCCCACGCCGCCGCCGTACAAGCGATAGTAGGAGTCAGCGACGCCTGTACTCTCTTTCGTGCCGCCATCCTTCCCGCTGAAGAAGTTGATGGTCTGCCCCCAGACCGGTCGGGTCTGAAAGAACCCGCTGCCGTGGTACTGGTTCGTTCCAGACCTCGCGGTGACGTTGAACACGCCGCCGCCGGTTCGCCCCATTTCGGCGTCGTAGGTGTGGACCTGGACTTTGACTTCCTCGATCGCCTCGATCGTCGGATTCGCGATGGCGCGGCCGCGAAGCTCGGTGATCGGCACACCGTCGAGGAGATAGTTGTTGGCTCGGACGCCTCCGCCACCCAGTGATACGAGCGAGGCATTCGACTGATCCTGCTGTCGGTTGAACTGAGGATCGCCAACCGGATTCACCGTCGGCACGGTGACGCCGATAAGAAAGGCGTTGCGGCCAGGTGCGGGAAGCGCCTCGAGCTGCGTGCGCTCCAGTGTGCCACCGGTCGACGCGTTGGACGTGTCGATCAGCGGTGCCTCGCCGGTGACAGTAACGGTTTCCTGTAGTGTGCCGACCTCCAGCGCCAGGTCGACTGTCAGGAACTGTTGCGTGCCGACGCGCAGGCCCTTCCGATCGATCGACTTGTAGCCGGTCAGGCTCGTCTTGATCGAATACGTCCCGGGTGGAACCGCGGGGAAGTTGTACTGCCCCACGTCGTTCGTGACGGTGTCGCGCGACACGTTGGTGGCTTCATTGGTGAGCGTTACCGTGACGCCCGGTATCACGCCGTTCGGATCGCTGACGACACCGCGAACGCCGCCAGTGAAGGTTTGCGCCGCTGCGGACGTTGCGAGGGCGCACAGGAACAGGAGACTCAACACACACGTCGTCGGTTTCATGACAAGCCTCGTAGCGAGGAAGAGAGAGACTGTCCCCAACGTCTTGGTCAGGATTCCAGCTGCAAAGAACGCGAGAAGACCGTGGAATACTAGGCTGCTGTGATGATCGAAGCAAGCCGAACCGCACACATTTCCGAAAGCTGACGCGATGCCCTGGAGCAGCACGCGCCGAGAGGCGCCGCCGGCCACCTTCCGCGAAGCGCTCTTCGCCGGCCTGGCACCCGACGGCGGGCTCTACATGCCGGCTCGCCTCGAGCCGCTTGCGGCCGTGGCACTTGACCGGTTGAGAGGGCGGGACATCGCCGAAATTGGAACCGCCGTCGCCTCCCACCTCATTGGGGACGAAGTCCCCGGCGACGCCCTGGCGGCCCTGATTCGAGAGGCCCTCAACTTCGACATTCCGCTGGTTTCCGTGGGGAAGCGCTCCTCGCTCGAGCTCTTTCACGGGCCGACGTTCGCCTTCAAGGACGTCGGCGCGCGCGTGATGGCGCGGCTGATGGCCCATTTCATCGCGCCGGGCGACTCCCTGACCGTGCTGGTGGCGACCTCGGGCGATACCGGGAGCGCTGTCGCTCAGGCGTTTGCCGGCGTCGCAGGGACGTGCGTCGTGGTCCTCTACCCGGAAGGGCAGGTGAGCGATGTGCAGGAGGCACAGTTCGCGACAATCGGCGGCAACGTGCGGGCCGTCGCCGTGGGGGGAACGTTCGACGACTGCCAGGCGCTCGTCAAGGCCGCCTTCCGCGACGCGCGGCTGCGCGAGGGCGCGCGCCTGACGTCCGCCAATTCCATCAACGTCGGGCGTCTGCTGCCGCAGACGTTCTACTACGCGTGGGGCGCCCTGCAGCAGCCGGACGCAGTCTGGTCGGTCCCCTCGGGCAACTTCGGAAACCTCACAGCCGGCCTCATCGCGAAGCGGCTCGGATTTCCGATTGCGCAATTCGTTGCGGCGACGAACGTCAACGACGTTGTACCGGAGTACCTGGCTTCAGGCACGTACGCGCCTCGTCCCTCCGTGCGGACGATTGCGAACGCGATGGATGTCGGCGCGCCGAGCAACTTCGAGCGGATCCAGGCGTTGTACGACGGCAGCGTCGACCGCGTCCGCTCGGACGTCCGCGGCGTGGCGTTCGACGATCGGCACGTGACCGCCGCAATTGCCGACGTGCACGCGCGTCACGGGTACGTGCTCGATCCGCACTCGGCGATTGCGTGGCTCGGCCTTCTGGAGGAACCGGGAATCTTCGTCGCGACGGCGCATCCCGCAAAGTTTCGTGAAACCGTCGAGCCGGCGATCGGTCGCCGTGTCGATCTTCCCGCCGCGCTGCAAGCCGCATTGACGCGGCCGCGGATGATCACACGCATCGCACCGCGACTGAGCGAGCTCGCGGATCTGCTGCGATAAGATCCTACTGGAGCCGTTATTCGAATGACTCGCCGGGTCGCGAAGTTGGAGCGGCCCGTGAATCGCGCTTGGAGGCTCGACATGACTAGTAGCAACGCAGCTCGGACGGTCCGGTAATGCCGCAGACAGAGATCTTCCGTCCCGCTCCGGGCGCGCTTCCCGAGCGGCCGCAGGTTCCCGAACGGTACAAGTGGAACGTGTCGGACATCTGCCGCGACTGGGCGGAGTGGGACGCGCTCTATCGTGAGCTCGCGGAGGGGATCGAAGGGCTGAAGCGATTCGAGGGGACGCTGGGAGGCGGAGCCGATCGGCTCCTGGCGGCGTTCAAGGCCCAGGACAGCGTCGGCGCGCTGATGTACCGCGTCTGGTACTTCGCATCGCTGCAATACGACCAGGACCAGCGCGATAACCAGGTAAACGCGCGCCGGCAACAGGTGCAGATTCTGTTCGCGAAGCATCAGCAGGCGCTCTCCTGGTTCAACCCGGAGCTGCTCGCGACTCCCGCTGAGACCGTACGTGGCTGGATGGAGGCGAGCGCGGAGCTGGCTGTGTACCGCTTCGCGATCGAGAGCCTGTGGCACGAGCAGGAGCACGTCCTCGACGCGCCAGGCGAACGGCTGATGTCCTTCGCGGGCCGCTTCAATGGGATTCCGTACGACACCTATGCGGCGCTGACGACGGCGGACATGAAGTTCCCGACGATCACCCTTGCGTCCGGCGACGCGATGACGCTGACGTACGGCCAGTATCGCGCGATCCTGGAAACGAACCGCAGCCAGGCCGACCGCGCCGCGGCGTATCGTGCCTTCCATCAGAGCTACGCGGACAGCCAGAACACGTACGCGGCGCTGTACAACGGCGTGATGCAGCGCGACTGGTTCCACGCGCGGGCGCGCGGCTATGCCACGACGCTCGACGCGGCGCTGCACGGCAACAACATCCCGACCTCGGTTGTCGAGAACCTGATTCACGAAGCGAAGGCCGGCGTGGAGCCGCTGCGGCGGTATCACCGGCTTCGCCGGCGCGTGCTCGGAGTGGACACCTACCGCCTGTTCGACGTGTTCGTCCCGCTGGTGCAGCACGACGCGCGGTATCCGTACGACGAAGTGCTCGACTGGGTCTCGGCGTCCGTGGCGCCCCTCGGGCGGGAGTATCAGGAGCACGTGCGGCGCGCCTTCGAAGGTCGCTGGATCGATGTGTTCGAGAACGCCGGCAAGCGCAGCGGCGCGTATTCGGCGCCGGTGTACGGCTCGCACCCGTACATGCTCCTCAACTACAACGAGACGCTCGACGCGGTGTTCACGCTGGCCCACGAGATGGGCCATTCGATGCACACCCTGCACTCACACCGCATGCAGCCGTTCGTCTACGCCGGGTATACGATTTTCGTCGCCGAAGTGCCCTCGACGCTCAGCGAGGCGCTGTTCCTCGACTTCATGCTCGAGCGCGCGCGCAGCCGTGAGGAGCGGGCGCTGCTGCTGCAGCATGCGATCGACAGCATCGCCAGCACGTTCTTCACACAGGTCCTCTTCGCCGACTTCGAGCTGCAGGCGCATCGGCTCGTCGAGCAGGATCAGCCGGTGACGGCGGCGTCGCTGAACGAGATCTACGCCCGCCTCCTGACCGAGTATTACGGGGACGTCATCGACCATGAGGAGATCTCGCGCGTGACGTGGGCCCGCATTCCGCACTTTTTCAGCACGCCGTACTACGTCTATCAGTATTCGACCTGCTTCGCCTCCACCGCGCGGCTCATGCAGGACATCCGCTCGTCGGACCCCGCGACGCGCGAGGCGGCGGTGAAGCGCTACCTGTCGCTCCTCGATGCCGGCGGCAGCGATTACCCGATCGCATTGCTGCAGCGCGCGGGCGTAGACCTCACGCAGCCCGATACGGTGCGCGCGGTCTCGATGGAGCTCGACGCTCTCGTCAGCAAACTGGAAAAGGAACTCGGACGCTCCTAGTCAACCGCGAAAGGCACGAAATACACGAAACCGCCTTGTTTTTCGTGCGTTTCGCGCTTTCGTGCTCTGAGAGGTTGACGACCGGCGCGACGGTATGTAACACTTCATCCGGATTTACGGATGCAAGCCGCGCCTATCCTCGAGCACATGTCGGCCCTGGCCGACCCGACCCGCTGCCGGATGCTGCTGCTTCTCGAAAAGCACGAGCTGACCGTGGGAGAGTTGTGCGCCGTCCTCCAGATGCCGCAGTCGAGCGTCAGCCGCCATCTCAAGACGCTGGCCGACGACGGCTGGGTGACGTCCCGGCGAGATGGAACCAGCCGCTTCTACAGCATGGTGGTGGACGATCTCGGATCGGCGGCGGGCCGGCTGTGGCCGCTCATCCGCGAGCAGGTCGCGAGCACTCCTTCCGCCGGCCAGGACGGCCGTCGTCTGAAGGGCGTCCTGGCACGGCGCCGCGTGACGTCGCAGCAGTTCTTTGCGACGGCGGCGGGCAAGTGGGACCGTCTTCGCGAGGATCTGTTCGGCGATACCTTCTATCTCTGGGCCGTCCTCGGCCTGATCGATTCGAGCATCGTGGTTGGCGACCTCGGGTGCGGCACCGGGCAGCTGAGTCACACGGTGGCGCCCTACGTGGCGCGCGTGGTCGCGGTTGACGCGTCATCCGACATGCTCGAATCGGCGCGGCAGCGGCTGGCCGATACGAACAACGTCGATCTCCGGCAGGGCGAGCTCGAGTCGCTGCCGATCGAGGATGAGGAGCTGCACGCGGCGATGCTGTCGCTCGTGCTGCACTACTCGCCGGATCCCGCGCGCGCGCTCACGGAGGTTGCGCGCGTCCTGCGTCCCGGCGGACGCGCGCTCGTCGTCGACATGCAGCCGCACGATCGCGCCGACTACCAGCAGCAGATGGGCCACGTGTGGCTCGGGTTTTCAGAGAAGCAGATCACGAAGTTCCTGATCGGCGCGGGATTCCAGGACGTGCGCGTCCGGGCGCTCCCCGCCGATCCGGATGCAAAGGGGCCAGCACTCTTCGCGGCTGTTGCCGTGAAGTCGTAACACAAGCAGGAGCGAAGTAATGACCACGGTTCTGACAGAGAAGACTCACGCGTTCGAGGCGGCCCGGAAGATTGGACGGCCGCCCTACAAAGTGGCGGATCTCGCGCTCGCCGAATGGGGGCGCAAGGAGATCGAGCTGGCCGAGCATGAGATGCCGGGCCTGATGGCGCTGCGCGCGCGCTACAAGGGGAAGCAGCCGCTTGCCGGCGCGAAGGTCATGGGCAGCCTGCACATGACCATCCAGACGGCGGTGCTCATCGAGACGCTCGCCGAGCTCGGCGCCGACGTGCGCTGGGTGTCGTGCAACATCTTCTCGACGCAGGACCATGCCGCGGCGGCCGTGGTCGTCGGGCGTCCGGAAACCGGCGGCACGGCGGCGTCTCCCAAAGGCACGCCTGTCTTCGCCTGGAAGGGTGAGACGCTCGAGGAGTACTGGTGGTGCACGGTCGAGGCGCTGCGCTGGCCGGACAATTCCGGCCCGACGCTGATCGTCGACGACGGCGGAGACGCGACGCTGTTCGTCCACAAGGCTGCGGAGTTCGAAGCCGCCGGCAAGGTGCCGGCGTTCAATCCGGAGAAGGATCCCGAAGAGTGGGGAGTGATCCTCAACGCCATCAATCGTGAGCTGAAGGCGAATCCCGGACAGTGGACCGCGATTGCGAAAGGCATTCGCGGCGTCAGCGAAGAGACCACGACCGGTGTGCACAGGCTCTACCAGATGATGGAAGCCGGCACGCTGCTCTTCCCGGCGATCAACGTGAACGACTCGGTCACGAAGAGCAAGTTCGACAACATCTACGGCTGCCGGCACTCGCTCCCCGACGGCCTCGCCCGCGCGACGGACGTCATGCTCGGCGGCAAGGTGGCGGTCGTGATGGGCTACGGCGAGGTCGGCAAAGGGTGCGCGCAGGCGCTGCGCGGGCAGGGATGCCGCGTGATTGTCACGGAGATCGATCCGATCTGCGGGCTCCAGGCCGCGATGGAAGGCTTCGAGGTCAACACCCTCGACGCCGTTGTCGACAAGGCGGACATCTTCATCACCGCGACGGGGAATTACAACATCATCACCGTCGAGCACATGAAGCGGATGAAGGACAAGGCGATCGTCGGCAACATCGGCCACTTCGACAACGAGATCGACATGGCCGGCCTGAAGAAGACCGCCGGGATCCAGAAGGTGAACATCAAGCCGCAGTACGACGAGTTCCGCTTCCCCGATGGCCACAGCGTCCTGGTTCTGGCGGAGGGACGGCTCTTGAATCTCGGCTGCGCCACGGGCCACCCCAGCTTCGTGATGTCGGCGTCGTTCACGAACCAGGTGCTCGCGCAGCTCGAGCTGCACGCGAACGCGGAGAAGTACGGCAAGACCGTGACGATGCTGCCGAAGGCGCTCGACGAGGAAGTCGCGCGGCTGCATCTCGATCACCTCGGCGTGAGGTTGACCAAGCTGTCGAAGGACCAGGCGGACTACATCGGTGTACCCGTTGAGGGTCCGTACAAACCCGATCACTACCGATACTAGGCGGCAGGGATCAGGGATCAGGGATCAGGGATCAGGGATCAGGGAGCAGGGCTGTCGAGGAAACAGCCCTGCTCTCGGTTCTCAGTCGCTCCGGAGCACAGCGGCCGGATCAACGCGCTGTGCCCGGAATGCGGGCACCAGCGTGGCGGCGATCGTCGCCGCGGTCACTGCGGTGATGAGTCCCGCGAATGTGGCGGGATCGCGCGGCTGTACGGCGAAAAGGAGGCTTCTCATCAACCCGGTGAGCGCCAGCGCGATCGGCGCTCCGATCGCAAGTCCTGCAAGCGCGTAGAACAGTCCCTGCCGCACGACGAGCCCTCCCACTGATCGCGGCGCCGCGCCAAGCGCGAGGCGTATGCCCAGTTCGCGCTCACGGCGACGGACCGAATAGGCCACCACTCCGTACACGCCGCTGACCACGATCGCGAGACCCACGGACGCAAAGACGAGGAGGAGTGTGGCCAGCAAGCGTGGCTTGCCCAGGCTGTCGCGCAGGAGCGTCGTCAACGGCAGCATGTCGGCAATCGGCACGGCCGGATCCACGGCCCACACCGATTCGCGTACTCCCGCTATGACACTCGTGGGTGGACCCGAGGTGCGGACGACGAGTGCCAGGGCGATCGAGAAGCTCTGCGCGAAGGGACGATACATCTCGGGCGCCGGCTCCCGCGAAAGGGCTGCATGTCGCACGCTGCCAACGACGCCGACGATCTGAGGCGTTTGTTCTCCACTTGCCGATCCCGTTCGGATTGTCCGGCTCACCGCCGCAGCGGCGCTGCCGAAGAACTGCCTGGCAAACGCCTCGTTGACGATTGCGACTCCCGGCGACGTGCCATTGTCATGCTCACTGAACGTTCGCCCCGCGAGCACAGGAATGCCCATGGTCTGGAAATACGGGCCGTGAATCATGCGCCACCCAGCTGTGGGCGGAGAGACTCCCGGAGGAAGCGGCCGTTCGTCGAGCCTCACCGTTGCCGTCCAGTTGTAGCCCGAGAGCGGCAGGTGGTTTACGGCAGCCACATGGGCGACGCCCGGCACAGCCGCCACACGCTGCATCACGGCGGTGTAGTACGCCACGGCGCGATCGATACCGCGCACCCGCTCGCCCGATGGTTGCAGCTTCAGCGTGAGCACGCGTTCGGCCTCGAATCCGGGGTGGACGCGCTGCAGCGCGATCAGCGACCGAACCATGAGTGCGGCGCCGATGCCGAGCACCATCGCGAGGGCGACCTGGCCGACGACGAGGAGGTCCAGCGTGCGCCGGCCGCCGCGGGTTTCACTCTGAGCGCCGAGACGGAGCACTGGCTGCAGCGTGGGCCGCACGGTCAGGATCGACGGCAGCACACCAACCCCGAGCACCGACACGAGCGCCGCGGCGAGAACGGTGGCGAGCACCAGCGGGTCGATGTCGATGGCCGCGACACGTGGCATCTCGGGCGGCAGCAGGCGCACCACCGACGGCAGCGTCAACCAGGCGGCGAGCACGCCAGCGGTGCCGCCGGCCATGGCAAGCACGACGCTCTCCGCAGCGGTCTGACTGACGAGCCGCCACGCGGATGCGCCAAGTGCGCTCCGCACCGCCATCTCGCGCCGCCGCGCGACGTGGCGTCCCAGCAGGAGCGTGCCGAGATTCGCCGCCGTCAGCAGCACGATCAGTCCGACCGCGCCGATGAGAATCAGGAGCGGCTGGCGAACATCGCCGACGATCCGGTCGCGGAGCGGAGCCGCCGTCGCCGCGCGTCCCCAGTCCTGCTCGTATCCGAGCTCGCGCCTCCAGGCCGGGACGAGGGATTGCAACTCCCGAGCGGCCGCCTCGATGTCCGTCCCAGGACGAAGACGCGCGAGGCCTTGTGAGACGGTGCCTCTCCAGAACGGCGAGGTCCGGTCGAACGGAAGCGGCATCCAGAGCTCGGCGTCGCGGCCGAGCAGCTCGAACCCGGGGCCCATCACGCCGATGATTTCGTGGGGATTGTTCTCCAGCGTGACAATGCGGCCGATGGCAGACGGGTCCCCGCGAAACTTCGATTGCCACAATGCATGGCTCAAGATCGCGACGCGGTTGCGACCCGGCCGATCCTCGTCGCTGGCAAACGTCCGCCCGAGCAGCGGCCGGACGCCAAGCGTCTGGAACACGTTCGCGGACGTCTTGGTCGCGGTCACCCGCTGCGGATCTCCGGCCCCTACCAGCGCCATCGTCCAGCCGGGTGAAGAGCCGGCCACTTGCACGAAGCTCCGCGCCCGCGCGCGCAGGAAGTCGACGTCGCCGTTCGAGACGAAACCGTCGGGCCAGATGGCAACGAGCTCGTCGGGACGCGCGTACGGCAGCGGCTCGATCAGCACCGCACGGACGACCGAGAAGACCGACGCGTTGGCGCCGGCGCCTAACGCGATGATGAGAACGGCGAGCGCGCTGAAGCCTGGATGCTGCCGGAACGCACGGAGAGCGAGACGGACGTCGGACATGAGGCCTCCGGCCATTGGACGCCGGTCATGTCATTCGGTTAGGTCGATGTCTTCAATCGCCGAAGGCTATGGCTTCTTCGTCTCGATCGGCGTGTCGTCGCGATTGCCCCACTCTTCCCAGGAGCCGTAGTAGTTTCGGAGCTTGTCGTACCCCATCAGATGAAGCGCGAACAGGTCGACCGATGCGCGCATTCCAACCTGACAATACGTGATGATCTCGTCGGAGGGCGCGAGGCCGCGCTCCGTGAAGAGGCGCTCGAGCTCCGCGGCCGGTTTGAACGCCTTGGTCGCCGGGTCGAGCAGGTCTTCCCAGTACAACGGAACCGAGGACGCGATGTAGCCTCCGCGCCGAATGCCGCGCAGGTCCTTGCCGTCGATTTCGCCTTGCGTGCGCGCGTCCACGATCTTGATGCCGCGCTTTCCGATCGCCCCCTTCACATCGTCGGCGGTCGCCACCCAGCGCGGGTTCGGTTTGGCGCGAAACGATGCGGCTGTCGGCTTCGATACGTCCGTGGTCGTGGCGCGCTGTTCGGCCTTCCACTTCAGCCATCCGCCGTCGAGGAGCGCGACGTTGCCGTGGCCGAAGTGGTTGAGGATCCACCAGAGGCGCGCCGCGTAGATGCCGCCACGCTCGTCGTATGCGATGACACGCGTGGCATTGCCCACCCCGAGCCGCCCCATCAACGCCTCGAACTCGGCCTGCGTCGGAAGAAACGTCGGCGGTGCGCCGGCATTGCGGATATCGTCGTTTGCAAGATGGACGGCCTTCGGCACGTGGCCGGCCTCGGTACTCGCCGGCCGCTCTGCGCATGTCAACAATGCGAATCCCGGGATCGTCGAGATGCGAGGCGAGCCACTCGGTGCTGACGAGCAGCTCAGGACGGGCGTACGTGGCGGCCAACATCGCTGCTGCAAAAAGGAGCATGGTGGATATCCTAGTCTTTGGTCTCTGGTCTTTGATGTCGTTTCTGATTCTAATCCTCTCGTCGTGTGATCCTGCGGCCCTGCAGAGGGCGGGTGCTCAGGCCCAGGCCTTCGACCTTCGTGGTGCGCTCGAGGTGGTGCGCACGGCGGGCGACTGTGACGAGGCAGCCGGCGCGGCCGAGTATCTGGAAGGGCTGATTGGCGCCGCGGCGGCGGTTGAGCGAGGTGGAACCGTCGATTCGCTTCGCGACGTGCGCAGCGCGATCCACGCCCTTTCGCGCCGAGCGGAGCAGGGCGACCGCAGGTGGGAGGCGGCGTCGATCGCCTTGCGGGCGGTGGCCGCGGCGTCGCAGCAGGAGCGGGGCGAGATGGCCGTCTATCTCGCCGAGGCCACGCGGGTTGAAGCGCTGCTGATCGCCGCCCGGCTTCCCGGCGCGCCCCTGATCACCGTCCACGAGCTGGCGGCCGACCTCTGGCTTCAGGTCCATCAGTTCGCCGATGCACGGGCGGCGTATCTGCGCGCGGCCGCGCTCGTGGGTCACACGCCGCGCATCAGACTCGGCCTCGCCCGCACGGCCGATCGCTTGAAGGATGCCGCCGCCGCGTGCGCCGAGTACAAGGCGTTTCTGGCGTGGTGGGACAGCGTTCCGCGGAGCACCGCCACACGCGAGGTCGGCGACGCCCGCGCGCGAGCGCACGAGCTCTGCAGGCGATGATGGGCTATCGCTACCGGCAGGAGGTCCTGACGGAGCTGTGGCGCCACGGGGTGCAGCCGCGCGAGACGACACCGCCGGAGCTCGTCCGCGGCTACGTCAACGACCTCTATCGCTACGAGCTGCGGAAGCTGCGCGATTGGCTTCTCGTCGGTGAAATCCCGAGGGCCGCCTACTACGACGTCGTGGTCCAGACGCGAAACCGGTATCGCGTGCTGGCGCTCAAGGCTCCTCAGTGGCTAGTAAGCCAGGAGACCTTCTAGCGCCGCGCGGAGGCGACGCCGTGGCATGTAGATCTCTTCGAGCGCCTTGCTGAACGGCACCGGCATGTCGAGGCCCCCCAGCCGCAGCACGGGCGCGTCGAGCCAGTCGAACACCTCTTCGCCGATGGCGGCCGCAAGCTCGCCCCCGAAGCCACCCGTGAGCGGGGCTTCGTGAAGCACGAGCGCCTTGCTCGTTCTCTTCACCGACTCGAACACCATCTCGCGATCCCAGGGCAGCAGCGAACGCAGATCGATCACCTCGATGCTGCTGCCGCGTCGGGCGAGCTCCTCGGCGGCGTCGAGCGCCCAGCCGACCCCGACGCCGTACGTCACGATCGTCGCGTCCGTGCCGGCGCGCGCGCATCGAGCGCGCCCGATCGGAACGGTGTAGTACCCGTCGGGCACGGGACCCTTCGAAGAGCGGTAGAGAAGCTTGTGCTCGAGGTACAGCACGGGGTTCCCGTCATGCAGGGCCGCCAGCAGCAGCCCCTTCGCGTCGAACGGCGTGGCAGGCTCAACGACCTTCACACCGGCGATGTGCGTAAACCAGGCTTCGACGTTCTGAGAGTGAAACGGTCCGGCGCCCGTTCCGCCGCCGATCGGGGCCCGGATCACCATCGGCACCGGCTGATTCCAGCGGTACTTCGTCTTCGCCACGTTGTTGACGATCTGGTTGAACGCGCAGGTGATGAAGTCGCCGAACTGCATTTCGACGATCGGCCGGAAGCCTTCGAGCGACACGCCAAGGGCGGCGCCGACCGCCGCAGACTCGACGATGGGCGTATTGCGCACTCGCGCCTTGCCGAACTCCTCGACGAAGCCTTCGGTAATCTTGAACACGCCGCCGTACTCGGCAATGTCCTGTCCCAACAGGATCACCTTGTCATCGCGCCGCATCGCTTCGCGCAGGCCGTCGCTGATGGCGTCGACGTATCGGCGCTCGGGCCCTTTCGGTTCGGGCTCCGGGAGCCGGGATCCGGGATCCGGTGATACCGCATACACATCCGACAACTCACGTTCCGGGGTCGAATCGGGCTCTGGCGTGGCGAGTGCCTGATCGATCAGGTCGTCGATCTCCCGCTTCATCTCCGCGCGCTGCGTCTTCACATCGTCTTCGCTCAGCAGGCCCTGAGTGATGAGCGACCGTTCGAAGCGGACGACCGGATCCTTCTGCCCCCACTCCTCGAACATGTCCTTCGGGACGTAGGCGGTGCCGGATGCTTCCTCATGGCCGCGCATCCGGAACGTCTTGAACTCGAGAAGCGTGGGGCCGCCGCCCCGTCTGGCGCGATCCGCGGCCGCGCGCACGGCGTCGTGGACGGCGAGGTAATCGTTGCCGTCGACGATAGCCCCCGGCATTCCGTAGCCCGAGGCGCGATCCGCGAGGTCCCGGCACGCGTACTGCTCGCCGGTCGGCGTGGAGAGCCCCCATTGGTTGTTCTCGATCACGATGATGACGGGCAGCTTCCAGACCGCCGCCAGGTTCGCGGCCTCGTGAAAGTCGCCTTCGCTCGTCGAGCCCTCGCCGATGAACGTGGCGACGACCTGCGTCGTGCCTTTGAGCTGCGCCGCGAGAGCGAGGCCGTCCGCGACCGGCATCATCGCCCCGAGATGGCTGATCATGCCGACGATGTGGCGATCGAGGACGCCGAAATGAAACGTGCGGTCGCGGCCGCGCAGTGAAACCGCCAGCGCGGCCGAGCAGCTGCCGGAACAGCGCGAGGAGGTCCACGCCGCGTCCCGTGAAGACGCCCAGATTCCGATGCATCGGCAGGATGTAGTCGTCGTCGTGGAGCGCGCGCACGACGCCCGCCGCAATCGCCTCCTGCCCGATCCCCGAGAACCACTTCGAGAGCTTCCCCTGACGCAGCAGGATCAGCATCTTCTCTTCGATGAGGCGCGGCCGCAGGATCGTCTGGTACATCGACCGCAGCGTCTCCGCGGTCAGCTCGTGCACGGCCGGCATTTCTCTATGATACTTTCAGCGCGTGACCACTCTCGCGGTGCAGTCGAAGCTGCCATCCACCGGAGTCAGCATCTTCGCGGTGATGACGCGCCTGGCCAACGAGCACGGCGCCATCAATTTGTCGCAGGGGTTCCCGGACTTCGATTGCGCCCCCGAGCTCGTGGAGCTCGTGGCGCGCTACATGCGCGAAGGACACAACCAATATGCGCCGATGCCCGGCGTCGGCGCGCTGCGCGCCGCCCTGGCGATGAAGATCGAGAAGCTGTACGGACGCCGCTACGACCCCGAATCGGAAATCACGATCACGTCCGGCGCCACGGCGGCGATCTTCAGCACGTTGTCGGCGCTCGTGCGTCCCGGCGACGAAGTGATCCTGTTCCAGCCCTGCTACGACTCGTACGTGCCGGTGGTGCAGCTCAATGGCGGGATCCCGAAGTTCGTCACGCTGCGATGTCCCGACTACCGCATCGACTGGGACGAGGTGCGGCGCACGATCACCCCGCGCACCCGGCTGCTGCTCGTCAACTCGCCGCACAATCCGACCGGCATGGTGCTGACCGCCGACGACATACGCGAGCTGAAGCGCGTGCTCGAGGGGACGGATGCGCTCGTGGTCAGCGACGAGGTGTACGAGCACATCGTCTTCGACGGACTGCGGCACGAGAGCCTCGCGCGTGATCCCGACCTGGCGGCGCGCTCCGTGGTGATCAGCTCGTTCGGCAAGAGCTATCACACGACCGGGTGGAAGGTCGGCTACGCGGCGGCGCCGCAGCCGCTCAGCGCCGAGGTCCAGCGGGTCCACCAGTTCGTCACCTTCACGGTGAACGGCGCCATCCAGATGGCGTATGCGGAGATGGTGGACCGCGATCCGTTCTGCACGGGCCTCTCGGCGTTCTATCAGGCGAAGCGCGACGCGTTCCTGTCGTTGATTGCGGGCTCCCGGTTCCGGCCGCTCGCCTGCCGGGGCACCTACTTTCAGCTCCTCGACTATTCCGCCATCGGCGCCGACCGCGACGCCGAGATGGCGATTCGGCTGCTCAAGGAACACGGCGTCGCTTCGATTCCCACGTCGGCATTTCTCTACGGCGGTGCCGAGCCCGGACCCGTCCTGCGTTTCTGCTTCGCCAAGCGAGACCAGACGCTCGAGCGCGCCGCGGCGCGCCTTCGAGACGTGTGAGCATGCGCGTAGCCCTCGCCCTGGCGGCGCTGCTCACCGCTTCAGCGTCCACGTTCCAGGGGCCAGGTTCTTCGCTTCCCGAACGCGAACGATTTCTTCGTGAGGCGCGCGAGACATTGGGCCGCTCGCAGCAACTCTGGCATGAGTACTCATACAAGGAGCGGCGCACCGACGTTCATATGAACCCGTTCGGCCGGATGGGCACCGGCGACACGCGTGTCCTCGAGGTTCGCCCTGCGCCAAATCCACAGCTGACATACAAGCGGCTCATCGAGCGGAACGGCGCGCGAGTGCCGAAGCACGAGCTCGATTGGCAGGACGCCGAGTATCGAGCCCGGGTGGTCGAGGTGCAGCAGCAAGTGGCCGATGGGGACGCCGGCCGCGACAAGCGTGAGCGGGACGGGCTTCTCGCCCGGCGACGCGCGCAGATGGTGATCAACGACGTTCTCGACACTCTTCAGTTCGACCTCGTGCGCCGCGAGACTCGCGATGGCCGACCCGCGATCGTGGTTTCGTTCGCGGCAAAGGCGCAGGCACGACCGAGCACGCGCCAGGGACGCATCGCACGGGTCTTCAAGGGACACGCGTGGGTGGACGAGGCCTCACGCGAGGTCACCGCAGTCGAAGCCGTCGCCGTAGACGATGTCGCGTTCGGAGGCTTCATCGCGAAGCTGTACGACGGGACGCATGCGCGGCTGCGCCGGGAGGAGGTCGACGCGGGTGTGTGGATGCCGACGCGCGTACACCTGAGCGGCGATGTCCGAGCGCTCTTTCGCAAGACGAAGGTCGACTACGTTGTGGAGTGGTTCGACTACCGGAAACTCCCACCCTCCAACTCCCAATCCCCCAAATGATTCTTCGGACTGCTTGTCCGCTCCGCTCGATGATTCTCATGACAGCGCTTGCCACAAACACTTGTGACGGCACACGAAGACCCGAAGGCACGAAACGACTTCGGTAGTAGTCATTGCTGGAGCCGGACACTTGGCCACAGTAGCGAACGGTGAAGGTTGTCGGGTTTCACCCCGGACGGTGAGATAGCAAGGAGACGACCAAGACTTCGTGTCGTCGTGCCTTCGTGTTCGTGATGAATGGAGTCCAGCGCAGTCATCGAGCGAAGCGGACGAGCGAAGTCGTGAGCATCACTTTGGGAGTTCCGAACGGATCCGCGGGTACAACAGCAGCCCGAGTCCGGCCCAGAGCAGCGCGCGGATTCGCCGGGCCAGGGCGAGCGAGCCGCCGCCGGCAAGGCCCAGCCCCTTCACCACGGCCACGTTCGATGCTTCGAGCGTGCCGATGTTGCCCGGCACGAATGCCGATGCGACGCTGGCCAGCCGCGCGAATGTTTCCACCACCAGTGATTCCGTGATCGTGATCGGCGAGCCGATCGCCCAGAACACCAGCCACACCTCGACCGCCATGATCGCGTAGCACACGACGGCCAGGCCGATGAGCGTCGCCAGCCGTCGGCGATCGCCGCGCAGCAGATCGAGCAGCACGTGCTCGACGGCGAGAATGAAGCGGACAACGAGATGGCGCTCCAGGCGCCGGCCCGTCACGCGATCGAGCACCGCGACCACCTGCTCCAGGTAGTACTTGCTGCGACGCCGGGCCATGAAGCCGACGACCGTCAGCAGCAGCACCGCTCCGAGCGCCAGCAGTGCAAAGAGCGCGTCCCACCGTCCCGACATGGTGACGCGCGTGATGGCCAGCAGGGACACCACGCCTGCGATGGCGGTGCCCACGACGGCGAAGACGAGGCGCTCGAGGGTGATCGCCGCCGTGGCCACCTCCGGCTTGACGCGGTCGTACAGCAACAGCACCTTGAGCGGCTCCCCCGCGATGCCCCGCACGGTGAAAAAGCCGATCGCATCCGCAGCCAGCCGCACGCGGAAGAGTCGCGTGAACGCCGGACGCGCATCATCGGGAAAAGCGAGGCTCCACCCCCACGTGCGCAGCAGATGCCACGCCGTGCCCGGCAGCAGCACGATCGGCAGCGCCGCCCCGAGGCGAGCTGCGCTTGCCACCGTTTCGTCAAGGTCGATGTAGTAGAGAGTGACGAAGAACAGGGCAACGCCGAGGAGCGCCGCCCCCACCGAGACTATCTGGGGGACCGAACGCGTCACCTAATCTTTGTCGTCCTCGGGATCGCTGGGCTTGGACGACGCGATATCGTCGAAGTCAATCGAAGGATTGTCGCCGAGGTCCTCCACGTCATAGATCCGACCCCCGGTGCGTTCCTTGATGGGCCCGCGGGGCTTGTGGTCTTGTTGCTGCCCCTTCTTCCCGCGCAGGCGTTTGGGCGGGGCGGGAGGACCGAAATTCGCCGAACGATCGCGCCCGCCGGGTCCGGGAGGTGGACCGCCCATTCCACCGGGCCGCGGTCCGCCGAATCCGCCCCCCGGGCGAGGCCCGCCGAAACCGCCTCCCGGGCGAGGTCCGCCGAAGCCGCCGCCGGGCGGTCGCGGACCGGGCGGCCGGTCTTCACGGGCCCGTGCCTCGCTGACGGCGAGGTTCCGGCCCTGGAACGGCTGTGCGTTGAATTTCTGGATGACCTCATCGGCGACTCCGCGGTCCGCGAACTCGACGAATGCAAACCCACGTGGGCGGCCGGTTTCCCGATCGACCGGCATGACGACATGCGAAGGTTCCGCGATGGCGGCGAAGTGGGCGCGGAGGTCGGCTTCAGACGCCGAATAGGGCAGGTTTCCAATGAACAGACGGACTGGCACGCGCTCCTCTAATCCGGAAAGATTCTATCCCAGACGGCTGCCAATGTGTGGAACGGCGCGCAACCGCGCCCGGAGGAATGCAGGTGCGGAATGCACGTGCGCGAATGCGCAGGTGTGCGCTTGCACAGCGAGGCAGGCACACTCTGGCGGCACGGTACGGGACGCGGGCGCGAATTGGCGGGCCTTTCCTCTCGCCTTCGGGCTGGCATACAACCTGCTCAACTCACCGGCGGACGCATGAGGACTGTGGGAGATCGCACGTGACCGTTCAACATCCCAGCGCCGCGCTGTTCGAGTCGATCGGGCGTGACGAGGACGCCTACGCGGAACTGCTCGACGTGTTCCTCGAAGACGCGCCGGTCCGTGTGGACGCGATTCGGTCGGCCATCGATGATGGTGACATTGCGACCCTCGCCAGCGAGGCCCATACCTACAAGGGCGCGGCGGCGGTGCTCGAAGCCCACGAGGTCGGGAGCTGCGCGCACGCGCTCGAGCTCCTTGCGCGCGCCGGCCGCCTCGACGGCGCCGCTGACATCGCAGATCGCCTCGTCGTCGAGAGCACAACCCTGTTCGAAGTCATTCGCCGGTACCGCTCCGCGTTTCTCCGCGCGGCCTGAGCCTCGGTTCATCGATTGGCTGTGTCAAAACGTGCTTCCCCGTGTTCCTGTGATCCGCCTCCCACTGCCATCCTGAACGGCCGATAAAAGAAGGCATGCGGGTCGGCATCCTCCTGGCGCTCGTCGTCCTGACCGCCGCCGAGGCGCAGGCGCTCGATCCATCGAAAGCGATCTCGCAATACGTCCACACCAACTGGAACAGCGATCGAGGCCTCCCGCAGAACTCGGTGACCGCCGTCGTCCAGACGCGCGACGGCTACATCTGGGTCGGCACGCAGGAAGGGCTCGTCCGCTTCGACGGCGTGCGGTTCACCATATTCAATCGCGCCAGCGAGCGCGTGTTTTCCCACAACTACGTCACCGCCCTCGTCGAGGGTCGCGACGGCGCACTCTGGGTCGGCACGAACGATGGCGGCCTCCTGCGCTACGCGCGCGGCGTCTTCACGCGCTATCCGGAGACCCCGCCGGCTCGGATGCGCGCCATTACCGCATTGGCGCAGCACGCGGACGGATCGCTCTGGATCGGCACGCGCGAAGACGGGATCGTCAGGTTCGATGGCAAGACGTTTACGCGTCTGTTGCGGGACGGCGATTTGCCCGCCAATCGCGTCAGCTCGCTGCTCGCACGACACGACGGCACGATGTGGGCCGGAACGCTCGAAGGGATCGTGGTGGTCCGCGACGGACGCATCGTTCGGCGCCATTCCGCCGTGCTGGAGCACGCGAAGCCGGCCGTTCGGTCGCTCTGGCAGAACACGCGTGGCACGGTCTGGGCGGCGACAGATGGCGGCGTCGCGAGGCTCGACCACGATCGGTTCATCGTGGCCGTGCCCCGAGCATGCCTGCCGACGGGCGAAATACGGTCGGTCCTCGAGGATCGCGATCGCAATCTCTGGGTCGGCACGCACGGCGCCGGGTTGGTGCGTGTCACGCCGCAGGGGAGCTGCGCGCTCTTCACGTCGAAGGATGGCCTGGGCAACGACAGCCCGTGGGCGCTTCTCGAGGATCGCGAAGGCAACCTCTGGGTCGGCACGAATGGCGGCGGCCTCAATCGCCTGACCGCCGGGCGCTTCACCTCGTACACGGAAGCGCACGGGTTGTCGTACGACATCGCGTTTACCGTCCTCGAGGATCGCAACGGCGACATGTGGATCGGCACGCTGCGCGGTCTCAATCGGCTGCGTGGCGACACGATGACGTCGATGGCCGGCGTGCCCGGCCTCGAGAAACGCATCCGCGCGATTCACGAGGACAGCGGCGGCGCCATCTGGATCGGTACCGACGAACCGGCTGTGCTCCGGCTCGAGTCGGGCCGCGTCGTGGCGAAGCTCACCTCCGCCGACGGATTGCCGGGCGAAACGGTGAGCTCGATTCGCCGCGACAGCGCCGGCGACGTCTGGATCGGCACCGATGCCGGAGTGTGCCGCTTGCGCGGCGGCCGGCTGACGGTGTTTACGACGGCCGAAGGTTTGACGAGCAATCTGATCGGGCCGCTGCTCGAGGATCATCGCCGGCGGCTGTGGATCGCCACGAAAGGCGGCGGCGTCAACATCTACGACGGCGGCGGATTCACCTCCGTGACCACCCGCGACGGGCTGTCGTCGGACAACGTCAGCGCCCTTCACGAGAGCGCCGACGGCACCATGTGGATCGGCACGGCCGGCGCCGGACTGAATCGCCTGCGCGACGGGCGCATCGTCCGGTACAACACCGACGTCGGGCTCTTCGACGACAAAGTGCACCACATCCTGGAAGACGATCGCCGGCGTCTGTGGCTCTCGTCCAATCGCGGCGTTTCGGAAGTGGCCATTGCCGATCTCGAGGCGTTCGCGGCGGGCCGCCAGCGTCGTATCGCCAGCTTTGCTTACGGCGCTGCTGACGGGATGAAGAGCAGCGAGTGCAACGGAAGCGGCCTTTCGCAGCCGGCGGGCTGGCGCGGCCGCGACGGCAGGCTCTGGTTCCCGACGCTCAAGGGCGTGACCGCGCTGAGCTCCCGCGTCACGGGCGAGCTGCCAGCGCCGACGGTCCTCATCGAGGAGGTGCGCATCGATGGCCAGACTGTCGATCCCGAGGCGGTGCAGGCGACGGCCGGGGCGCGCGAACTGCAGATTGATTACACGGCGACCAGCTTTGCCGCTCCCGAGCGTGTGTCGTTCAGGTACCGTCTCGCGGGTTTCGACACCGAGTGGGTGAACGCCGGCTCGCGGCGCGTCGCGTACTACACGAACCTGCCGCCCGGCACGTACACGTTCCAGGTGATGGCCGCGACCGGCCGCGAGAACTGGACCGGTGCCGACGCCGCCGTCGGCGTTCGCATCCAGCCGCGTTTCTACGAGACGATCTGGTTCTACGCCGTTTCGGCGTTGATGATCGCCGCCTCCGGCTTCACCGCGCACCGCTATCGCATCCAGCGCCTACGAGTTCGCGAGCGGCAGCTGGTGTCGGTCGTCGAGGAGCGGACCGCCGAGCTGCGCTCGGCGCGCGACGCGGCGGAAGCGGCCAACCAGGCCAAGAGCGAATTCCTCGCCAACATGAGCCACGAGATTCGCACGCCGATGAACGGCGTCCTCGGCATGACCGAGCTCGTGCTCGACACCGAACTGCAGCCGATGCAGCGCGAATACCTCGAGCACGCAAAGGCGTCGGCCGATTCGCTGCTGACGATCATCAACGACGTTCTCGATTTCTCGAAGATCGAGGCCGGGAAGCTGGAGCTCGATCCGTCCGAGTTCGACGTTCGCGAGACCATCGCCGCCGCCGCCAAGACGCTGGCCATCCGGGCGCACCAGAAGGAGTTGGAGCTCGTATGCGACATCGCGCCCGAGCTTCCCGAGATCCTGATTGGCGATTCCCATCGACTCTCCCAGGTCCTGATCAACCTGCTCGGCAACGCGATCAAGTTCACCGAGGTGGGGGAAGTCGTCGTCACGGCGACCGTCGAAGGACAAGCGGCGCCGGACCTGACGCTGCACGTCGCCGTGTCCGATACGGGCATCGGCATTCCAGCGGACCAGCAGGTGCGAATCCTCGAGCCGTTCAGGCAGGCCGATGGCTCGACGACGCGGAAGTTCGGGGGCACCGGTCTCGGCCTCAGCATCTCCGCGCGGCTCGTCGAACTGATGGGTGGGCGACTGTGGATCGTCAGCAAGGAAGGGCAGGGGAGCACGTTCCACTTCACGGTGCCATGCGCGGTCGGCGCGCCGAGGGAGGCGAGGATGGCGCCGGCCGACTTCAGTGGCGCCTCGGTGCTGATTGCCGACGACAATGCGGCGAATCGGAGCGTGCTCGATCGGCTGGCACGTCAGTGGCGCATGTCTCCCGTGGCCGTTGAGAGCGGCGCGGCGGCCTTGGAGGCGCTCGAAGGTGCGTGCCGCCGGGGGATGCCGTTCGACCTCGTGATCCTCGATGCCGGCATGCCCGGGACGGACGGCTTCGCCATCGCTGCAGAAATCAAGCGGCGGCCGGAGCTCGCCGCGGCGGTGGTCGTGATGCTCACCTCGAAGAACGGCGCTGACGACCTGTGGCGCTGCCGTGAGGTTGCGACCGCGAACTACGTGATCAAGCCGATCAGCCAGCGCGAGCTGAGTGGAACGGTTCGAACCGCCCTCAATCGCGCGCCCACCGCTCGGCAGTTCCACATTCCCAGCGCTGCCGACACGGTGACCGCTCCTATGCGGGTTCTCCTCGCAGAGGACAACAACGTGAACCAGGCGCTCGCCCGGGCGTTGTTGGAGCGGGACGGACACTGCGTCACGCTCGTCGGTGAGGGTGGCGCGGCGGTTCACGAGTCAGCCAAAGGCGAATTCGACGTCATCCTGATGGACGTTCAGATGCCGGGGATGAGCGGCCTCGAGGCGACCCACCTGATACGCGCACGCGAGCGCGCGCTCGGCTCGCACGTGGCGATCATCGCGATGACGGCGCATGCGATGGAGGGCGATCGCGAGCGATGCCTCGCCGCCGGCATGGACGACTACGTCGCGAAGCCGATCCGGACCGCCGACCTGCGCCGCGCGCTCGCGCGCGTGGCCAACGCCCCCGTCGCCAAACGCTGACGCGCGCCCCCGGCGAGCCTTGTGCTACCTTCTTGCGGCTCTCAGTCGAGGTGCACATGGCTACGGGAACCCTGCGTGAAACAGCTGCCGAGTTTCTCGGCACGTTCGTCCTCATCGTGTTCGGCGTCGGCGTCGTGGCGCAGGTCGTTCTCGGCGGCGGCACGTCCGGGCAGTACCTCTCGATCAACATCGCGTGGGGGCTCGCCGTCACGATGGCGTGTTACGTGGCGGGCGGCGTGTCCGGCGCGCACCTGAACCCCGCAGTCACGCTGGCGCTGGCCGTGCACCGCGGCTTCCCGTGGCGCAAGGTGGCGCCGTATGCCGTGGCGCAGACCGCCGGGGCATTCGTCGCCTCGGCAACCGTGTACGCCACCTATCACGAGGCATTCACTCAGTTTGACGGCGGCGTGCGGCAGATCGCCGGCGCACAGGGGACCGCGGGCATCTTCGCCACGTATCCGCAGGCATATCTCTCGACCTTTCCCGGCGGGTTCATCGACCAGGTCGTCGGAACCGCGCTGCTCGTGCTGGTCATCTTCGGCATCACCGACCGGCGAAACGCTCCAGCGCCAGGCAGTCTGACGCCGGTCGTCGTCGGGCTGCTCGTCATGCTGATCGGGATGACCTTCGGCTACAACGCCGGATATGCAATCAACCCCGCGCGCGACTTCGGCCCGCGCCTGTTCACGGCGATCGCTGGATGGGGCAGCGGCGTGTTCACGGCCGCGAGCGGGTGGTCGTGGGTGCCCGTGGTCGCGCCCTGCATCGGCGGTGTTCTTGGAGGCGGCGTGTACGACTTCTTCATCACTCGCCACTACCCCGCGGGCACCAAGCCTGTTGACGAGGCGGTCATCTCATGAACCTGTCGTTCTCGCTTCGCCTTCTCGCTTCTCCGTTCGTGTTCAGGTTCGCTTCTCTGTTCTCGGTTCGGGTTCTCGGTTCGGCAACGTGAACCCTGAATCGAAGCGCGAACCTGAACCCCGAATCGAACCGCGAACTTGAACACGAATTGAGAAGGGAGAACACAGCACCGTGAACGACGACCGCATCATCCTCTCGCTCGATCAAGGGACGACGTCGAGCCGCGCGATTGTGTTCGGTCGCGACGGCCGCAGCCGTTCGAGCGCCCAGCAGGAGTTCCCGCAGATCTTTCCGTCACCGGGTCACGTGGAACACGATCCGGAGGAGATCTGGTTCTCGCAGCTCTCGGTGGCACGCGACGCGATCGCGCGCGGTGGAGTGGAGGCGCGCGATATCGCCGCCCTCGGCATCACGAATCAGCGCGAAACGACCGTGCTGTGGGACCGGCACACCGGCCGCGCGGTCGCGAATGCCATCGTGTGGCAAAGCCGCATCACGGCCCCCATCTGCGAGCGCCTCAAGCAGGATGGCGCGGAGGCGCTGTTTCGGGAGAAGACCGGTCTCGTGCTCGACCCGTATTTTTCCGGGACGAAGATTCGGTACCTCCTCGACACCGTTCCTGGCCTGCGCGCGAAAGCCGCGAATGGCGACGTGCTGTTCGGCACGATCGACGCGTATCTGCTGTGGCGCCTCACGGGCGGCAAGGTCCACGCGACGGACGTCAGCAATGCCAGCCGGACGCTGCTTTTCAACCTTCACACGCTCGACTGGGACGACGAGCTGCTCAGGATTATGGGCGTACCGCGGGCGATGCTGCCAGCCGTGCGCGGCTCGAGCGAGGTGTACGGCGAGACGGAGGCGTCGCTCTTTGGCGGCCCGATCGCGATTGCGGGGATTGCGGGCGATCAGCAGGCCGCGCTCTTCGGCCAGGCATGTTTCGATCCGGGGGACGCGAAGAACACATACGGCACGGGCTGTTTCCTCTTGATGAATACCGGCGCCAAGCCTTTCCCGTCGACGGCAGGACTGCTCACGACCGTCGGATGGCGCATCGGCGGACAGACCACCTACTGCCTGGAAGGTGCTGTCTTCGTTGCCGGTGCGGTCGTCCAATGGCTGCGCGACGGCCTGCGGGCGATCTCGGCGTCGTCAGAAGTCGAGGCCCTCATGTCGCGCGTGCCAGACAGCGGGGGCGTGTACTTCGTGCCGGCCTTCGTCGGCCTCGGCGCGCCGTATTGGGATCCCTACGCGCGCGGCGTCGTGATCGGCCTGACACGCGGGACGACCATCGAGCACATCGCACGCGCGGCGGTCGATTCGATGGCCTACCAGACGCGCGACGTGCTCGACCTCATGCAGCGCGAATGCGGCGCGCGTCTCGGTTCCCTCAAGGTCGATGGCGGCGCGACGGTCAACTCGATGCTGCTGCAGTTCCAGGCCGATCTTCTCCGCGTCCCCGTCCAGCGTCCCGTCGTCGGCGAGACCACCGCGCTCGGCGCGGCGTATCTGGCTGGCCTGGCCGTCGGATACTGGCGGGACCTCGACGATGTGCGTCGCAACTGGGCCCTCGATCGCGAGTTCACGCCCGCAATGGACGACGCCCGGCGCGAGTTCCTGTATCGAGGATGGCGCAAAGCCGTGGATCGATCGCTGAGGTGGGAAGAAGTCTGAAGGGGTTGAGCACAGCAGTTGGCTCGTTGACGCCCCATCGAGCACATGGCTGTGTTGGCCGGCCGGAGACTGCGCCGCCCGCGTGCTCGGTTTGCACTCGTTTTGCAGAGAGGAGGCGTGGGGGGAGATGCATCATGAGAACGCCTCAGCTTCTCTGCTCGACGCTCGTCGCCATCGTCGCCTTCGTCGCTTGCGAACGGAACACGAGCGACGCGAACGCGAAGCGCACGTCGGAGCAGGTGAAGGCCGCGGCCGTGAAAGCGGGCCATCAGCTGGCAGACAGCTGGCTGACGACGAAGATCCAGGCGCAGTACTTTGCCGACGACGATATCAAGGCGCGTCATATCAATGTCTCGACGCGCGATGGCATGGTGACGCTGACGGGATTCGTCGACGGCGAATCGCAGCGCGACCTTGCGATTCAGATCGCGCGCACGACGGACGGCGTCAGCCAGGTGAAAGACGGGCTCACGCTCGCACAACAGCCGCAGGATCGACAGGCCGTCGCGACAACCGGCACAGGCGCGCCCGCCGCATCCGCCGGACCGGCTGCCTCGGACACACCTGGGGCACCGCGCGTACCGAATGCAGCCGCCGCCGCGAACGACGCGGTGACCACCGCGCGAGTTCAGTCGAAGTTCTTCGTCGACGACCGCGTGAAGGGCAGGCGCGTTGACGTCGACACGCGGGACGGCGTGGTGACGCTGTCGGGCCAGGTGGCCGACGAAGACGAGCGCGCGCAGGCGCTGCTGCTCGCCCGGACGACGGAGGGCGTAGCGCGCGTCGAGGATCACCTCACGGTTGCGCCATACACGGCTCCGGCCGGGGGGCAGCCCTCAACGCAACAGGCAGCGCCGCCCGATGACGCCACGCTGACCACCACGATTCAGGCGAAGTACTTCGTGGACCCAACTGTGAAAGCAAGCGCCGTCGAGGTCTCGGCCAGGGACGGCGTTGTCGTTCTGCAGGGGAGCGTCGCCAACGACGCCGCCCGGAAGCAGGCTATCGCCATCGCCCAGAACACCGGCGGGGTTGTCCAGGTCATTGACCGCCTGACGGTGCCACCGGCGAAGATGCCACCAGCGAAGAAATAACAGTCGATATCGGGTCACGTCGTTCGTCTACTCTTGGAGAAGATTCAGGAGGCGACGTGACCCGCTACATCCCACTGGCTGTCTGTATCGTCGGCTGCGCGTTTCCATCGGCAGCCCAAGAATCAACCTTTCAGAAGGGGACGCCAAACACGCTGACGGCGCCCGCAGAGGTGCCGTCGCCGCCTGCCACGTTGCGGGACATGACCTGGTTCGCGGGACATTGGACCGGCACGGGGCTCGGCGGCACGTGTGAAGAGGCGTGGAGCGAGCCCGCTGGTGGCGCGATGATGGGCATGTTCCGGCTCGTGAAGGAAGGCAAGGTCGTCTTCTACGAGTTCCTCACGCTCGTTGAACACGAAGGCTCGCTCCTCCTCAAGCTGAAGCACTTCACCCCGGAGCTGACAGGCTGGGAGGAGAAGGCGGACTTCGTGAAGTTCCGCCTGCTGAAGGTGGAGCCGGAGGCAGTGTATTTCCAGGGCCTGACGTTCAAGCGCCTGGGCCGCGACAGACTCGAGATTTTTCTGGCGCTCCGGAATCGCACGGACGGAACTGTTCGCGAAGAAAGGTTCGAGATGAAGCGTGTGGCTTGAACAACCACGAAATCACGAAAGCACGAATCCCCCAATCCGTTTCGTGGTGTTCGTGTTTTCGTGGTTTCGCGCGCTCTAGAACGCCGGGCTCAGATTGAACTGCCAGATCCAGCCGCGGTCGGGCCGATCGAACGGCCGAACGTAATCCAGTTCGAGCACGGCATAGCCGAACGCGTTCACACGCAGCGCCACGCCGGCGCTGCTCACCCAGTCGCGATCGCCCCCGAGATAGCGCGGCCGGCCGCTGTCGCTCGTCCAGGCGGTGCCTGCGTCTCCGAAGAACGCCATCTCGATCGGGAAGCCGCCGTAGTACGACCGTCGGCTGAAGAGGCCGAGCAGCGGGAAGCGCAGCTCGGCGCTGGCGACGGCGATGCGTGAGCCGAGCAGACGATCGAAGGCGGGACATCCAAAGTCCGCATCGGGTACGCACTCACTTGCGTCGAAGGATGTGTCCTCGTATCCGCGCACGAGGCCCGGATAGCCGATGAAGAGCGGCGAGAGCCGCTCGTCCTCGCCGTCGCGGCCGTAGCGGCCATAGTGGAGCGCGCGCACGGCGAACGTGAACGGACGCACGGGCATGAAGTAGCGGCGGACGTCGGCCAGCACGCCCGTGTAGAGCACCGAGCCGGCCATCTGCGTGTACTCGAAGCGGTATCGCTGGCCGACAATCGGGCCGGTTGCGCCGAAGATCGACGAGTCGTAGACGAGCGCCGCGCTCGCCTCGCCGAGTCCCAGCGCGCCAGGACGTGGCAGCTCCTCGGTCTGCTCGTCGAGCAGTTCGCCCGTCACCGGCGAGAAGATTCGCGTCTCGACGTCCTGGTCGAAGCCGATGCGCCGCGCGCCGACGGCGAACTCGACGCGATGCGCGCGGCTGAAGGGGTACTGCACGAGCGCGGTCGCGGAGGAGTTGATCTGCGTGATGCGGTAGACCTGCTCGACGTAGCGGTTGGCTCCGCCGACGTTCGTGAACCCCTGGGAGAACGCTCCCGTGACGTACGGGATATGTTCGCCGACAAGCCCCCAATTCCAGCGGTTCTCGCGATTGATATACGCGACCGCGCCGCCGATCTCCTGAAAACGGCTGGTCAACTGCACCGTCGTCCCGAGCTGATGGTTGCCGAGCATGTCGCTCCAGAGCAGCGACATCCCGCCGGCGCCATACGCGCCGAACCGGTCGGCGCCGATGCCGACCGTCGGCTGCCCCACGAAGTCGAGCGAAAGACGGGGCCGGTATTCCTGTCGTGGCCATTCCCGCTCCGGCGGCAAGCCTACGGTGGGACGCGCGAGCAACGACGCCACCTCGCCCGTCCGCCTGTTCGCCGGCGGCAGCACGGCGGCGTTGCGGCCGATGTCTTCGGCCGCGCGGCCCGCAAGCTGGGTCGCAGTTTCCGCGGCGTAGAGGTTGTAGTGATCGCCTTCGAAGACCGTGAAGATCAGCCCCTGGGCCGCGGAGGCCGCCGAGAGGGCAGGCGTCAACGGCGTGATTCCGCTGACGCCGGACAGCACGTTCGTCACGCGCGTCACCGAGCCGGTGTCGAGGCTGACGCGATACACGTTCGGAATGCCGTCCGGTGTGGCGATGAAGTACATCGTGTTCCCGTCCGCCGCAAACTCCGGATTCGTGTTGCGGCCGGTCTCGAACCCTGCGAGCGGACGCGTCTGGCGCGTTCGAGGATCGATGCTCCCGATCCGGTAGTTGCCGAATTGAAGAGCGTCCAGTTCCGATGAGAACCGATCGGTCACGAAGGCGATCTGCCGGCCGTCCGGAGACCACTCCGGGTCGAGGTCGGCGAACGCGTCGTTCGTGAGCTGCCGGAGACTGCCGCTCTCGAGCTCCCAGACGTACAAGTCGAGCACGCCGCCGGTGAGCGCCGAGAACGCGATCTGACTGCCATCAGGCGACCATGCAGGGTTGAAGATCTCTCCGAGATCCGGGAACTCCTGCTCGCGAACGCGCTTGCCGTTGTCGACGTCGACGATCGCAAGCACCGGCTGGCCGGCCGAGAGCGCCGCAAACACGAAGCGCTTGTTGTCGGGTGCCCAGTCGCCCGCCGAGCTCAGGAACTGCAGGCTGTCGAAATGCGGATCGCCGGCGGTCTCGACGATCTTGCGTGTGACCTTTCCGGTCGCCACCTCCGCGACGTACATGTCGATCGAGAAGAGCGAGCGCTCCGACAGGAAGACGACGCGCTTCCCGTCGGGACTGAGTGCGGGGCCCAGGTTCAGTTCGCCGCCGCTGCCCTCCCTCGAGATGACGAGACGCCCGAACGCGTCGGGCCGGCGGGTCGTCTCGACGAAGGGCGCATACGTGCGACGCGTCGCTTCGTGCCAATCTTTCGTCAGCGTGTCCTCGTCTACGCCGATCACGCCTGCGAACGCCTGCTCGATGTCGCCACGCGGTCCCGTGGCGCGGAGCAGGTCGCCGACCGCTTCATCGCCCCAGCGGCCGGCCATGTACGCCCAGAAGGCGTGGCCGTACCGATAGGGGAAGAAGTCGGGGTCGTCGAGCTTGTCGACGGTCGGCATCTTCTCGCGCGCCGACGCGTCGCGCACCCACATGGCCGTGTTCGCGTCGACGTGGCCAAGCGACAAGGTACTCGGCCATCCCCTCGATGAACCAGAGCGGCAGCATCATGACGGCCGGGCCGACCGGACGGCCCTGGGCGTCGCGCTGTGTTGCCATATCGAACTGGAACGCGTGCACGAGCTCGTGGCCGAGCACGTGATCCGTTTCCGCCATGCCGCCCGCGAACGGGAGGACGATCCGGCGCTTGAACATCTCCGTCACGCCGCCGGTGCCTTCGCCGACTTCGCCAGGCAGCGCGTTGGTCTGCTGGAAATGCGGATGCGCCGCGTAGAGGATGAGCGGCTGCCTGCCGCTAAGCTCATGGCGGAGCACCTTCGAGAGACGCGCGTACCACCGCTCGGCCATGCGCGCGGCGAGCTGAACCGCCGCCTCTTCCTCCGGGTAGTAGTAAATGTCGAAGTGGTCCGTCGCGAGCACCTTGAAGTCGAACTTCTCGTACAGCACCTTGTTGCGGCCGAAGTACTGCGCTTCGGCGCTGACGATGCCGAGCATCCACGCGACGGTCACGGCGGCGATCCGCAGCTGCATCTTCATGGTTCCCCTCTGGTCCGGCGCGGCGTTCGTACATGCCAGCGGCGTGCCCAAGCGTGAATTGCGGGGTCCCTCAAACACATCTGCCCGATCACCTGCGGCTCGAATCAGATGGCTTTCTGGGCCGGACCTCGGCCGGGGAGGTACATGCGTCAGACGATGCAACTCTGAGGTCATCCGTGCCGAGCGGCAATCTCGAGCACATCCGCTGCCGAGAGTCCTTTCGCACGCAGCTCACGAACTCCCTCGCCGCCTCTCGACTTGCTCAACTTCTCGCCGTCTGTATCGAGCACCAGGCCATGGTGAAGGAATACCGGAGGGCTCGAGCGCCCCAGCATTCGAGCGAGGCGAATCTGCCGTCCGGTCGACGAGAGAAGATCCTCGCCGCGGATGACGAGGTCGACACCCTGGCGATAGTCATCGACCGTCACCGCGAACTGATACGTCCAGAAGCCGTCGCGATCTTTCAGCAGCAGGTCCCCGCACTGCGAGGCCGGTGTCTGTTCCTTCGGGACCGAGTCGCGGATCGACGAATCGCTCGACGCCCGATTCGATCTCCACGCGAATGCCGCGGCCCGGCTCGAGGGGCAAGCCGCGCGTTCGGCATCGGCCTGAATACGGCGCTTCGTGATGGCCGTTGCGTGCGCCCCGTTGCGCGGCCGCCGCGGCGATGTCCTGCCGCGAGCAGTCGCAGGCATAGACCCGATGCGAGGCGGCAACCGCGCGAAGGGCGTCTTCATAAACGTTCGGCGCGTCGCTTTGGCGAACCGGGCCGAGGTCCGCCCGAAAGCCCAGCCACTCGAGGTCCTCCATGAGCGCATGCTCGTACTCGAGACGACTTCGCAGCCGGTCGTGATCCTCGATGCGGAGCAGCACGCGGCCGCCGAGACCCTGCGCGATGCGCCAGACATACATGGCATGCACCACGTGGCCGATGTGCAGGTACCCTGTCGGAGAAGGAGCGAAGCGCGTGAGCGGGTTCGGCGGAAGCCGGCGGCGGAGCGCCTCGAGATCCACGTCCACGATGGCTCATGTTAATTGAGGCAACAACCGCCGGCCTCTATTGTGCGGCCGGCGGTTTTCACATCGACCCGTGGCAGCCGGTCGTTCGCGCCGTGATCACCCACGCGCACGGCGACCACCTGCGCCAGGGATCGAAGGCGTACCTCTGCGCCGATGCCGCGATTCGAATCGTGCGGCACCGCCTGTCGACGGACGCGATTCTCGAGACCATTCCCTACGGAAAACCGGTTGACATCAACGGCGTGCGCGTCTCGTTCCATCCGGCAGGCCACATCCTTGGTTCCGCGCAGATCCGGGTCGAGCACAGAGGCGAGGTCTGGGTGGCATCGGGCGACTACAAACGCGCCCCCGATCCGACGTGTGCGGCGTTCGAGCCGGTGCGGTGTCACACGTTCATCTCGGAAGCGACGTTCGCGCTGCCGATCTTTCGGTGGGATCCGCCGGCGGTCACGGTGGCCGAGATCCATGCGTGGTGGGACGAGATGCGTCAGGCGCGCCGGCCCGCCGTCCTGTTCGCCTATGCGCTCGGCAAGGCGCAGCGGGTGCTCGCGGAGCTGTCCCGCGTCACCGACCGCACGGTGTTCGTCCACGGAGCGCTCGTCGGGCTGACCGACGCCTACCGCGCGTCGGGCGTCCCGCTGCCTCCGATCGCGCGCGCCACCGAGGAGCAGCGCGGGGCCTCGTTCGCGGGCGAGCTCGTGATTGCGCCGCTCTCGGCGCGCGGCACTACCTGGATGCGCCGCTTCGGCGACCACTCGTCCGCGTTCGCCTCGGGTTGGATGCGCATCCGTGGGGCGCGCCGGCGGCGTGGATACGATCGCGGGTTCGCGCTGTCCGACCATGCGGACTGGGACGCGCTCCTGCAGACGGTCGGGGAGAGCGGTGCCGACCGGGTGTTCGTGACGCACGGGTACACGCAGCAGCTCGCCCATGCGCTGCGCGATCGGGGCATCGACGCCCACCCGTGGCAGACACAGTACCAAGGCGAGCCCGAGGCTGTCGAGTGAAGCGGTTCGCGGACCTGTACGACGCCATCGATCGCACGACCTCCACGAACGCCAAGGTGGCGGCGCTCGTGGCGTATCTGTCCGCCGCGCCGCCCGCGGACGCGGCGTGGACGCTCTTCTTCCTGACCGGACGGCGGCTGAAGCGGCTGTTGCCGTCGCGCCTGCTCCACGAGTGGACGCTCGAGCTGACGGCACTGCCCGAATGGCTCGTCGAGGAGTCGTACGCGTCGGTCGGTGACTTCGCCGAAGCGATCGCGCTCATGCTCGACGGCCGCGTGCGGCCGTTGACGCGCCAGGATCTCGCACCACCGCCGGCGGCGCAGAGCCAGGCAACGCTCTTCGACGAGTCGGCGGCCATCAGCACGAACGATGATGTATCGGACCTCTCGCTCGCCGAGTGGATCGAGCAGCGCATCCAGCCGCTGCGCAGCGCATCCGACGAGGAGCGCCGCGTGCAGGTGCTCCAATGGTGGTCGCGCCTCGAGCGTCGTGAGCTGTTCCTCCTCAACAAGCTGCTGACGGGCGAGTTTCGCGTCGGCGTCTCCCACACCCTCGTCGTCAGGGCGGTCGCTCAATTGGCCTCGCTGCCGACCGCCGCGGTGGAGCATCGGCTCATGGGAACCTGGGAGCCCTCGGCGGAGGCGTTCGCGGCGCTCATCGGTCCTGAAGGGCCCGCCGACGATCCGTCGCGGCCCTATCCGTTCTGTCTCGCGTCGCCGCTGGACGATCCCGTCGAATCGCTGGGGCCGCGGGACGAGTGGCTGGTCGAATGGAAGTGGGACGGCATCCGGGCCCAGCTCATTCACCGAGGGGGCCGCGTCTTCCTCTGGTCGCGCGGAGAGGAGCTGATCACCGAGCGCTTTCCGGAGATCGCTGCCGCGGCGGTGCGTCTGCCGGCCGGCACCGTCCTGGATGGCGAGATCGTCGCCTTCGGGGAGGGGAAGCCCAGGCCGTTCGCGGATCTGCAGCAACGCATCGGGCGTCAGCGCCAGGTGCGCGAGGTCGCGGCGGGGGTCCCCGTGATCTTTCTCGCCTACGACGTTCTCGAAGACAGCGGAGAGGACGTCCGCGATCGGCCGCTGCGCGAACGCCGAGCGAAGCTGCTGGATATCGTCGGCGGAGTCGGTGCTGCGTGTCTCGCAGGACGTGCCGGGGGATTCCTGGTCGCGGCTCGCCGAGCTGCGCCGCGATTCACGTGAGCGCGGCGTCGAAGGTTTGATGCTCAAACGCTGGACGTCGCCCTACCGGCCGGGCCGCAGGCGCGGGGACTGGTGGAAGTGGAAGATCGAGCCGTTCACGATGGACGCCGTGCTCGTGTACGCCCAGCCGGGCAGCGGCCGGCGGGCGACCGTGTTCACCGACTACACCTTTGCCGTGTGGCGAGGAGACGAGCTCGTCCCGGTCGCGAAGGCGTACTCCGGGCTCTCGGACGAGGAGATCGACGAGCTCGATCGGTGGATCCGCCGGCACACGACTGAGCGCTTCGGGCCGGTGAGCGCTGTCGAACCGCTGCACGTGTTCGAGCTCGGCTTCGAGGCGATCGCGCGATCGACCAGGCACAAGTCGGGGATTGCCGTTCGCTTTCCGCGCATTCTTCGGTGGCGCAAAGACAAGCCCCCGAAGGAAGCCGACACGCTGGAGATGCTGGAGAGGATGATTCCGTAGGCCTGTCCGCTTCGCTCGCTGATTCTCATGACAGCGCTGGATTCTGCTTGTCAAATGCAACCACGAAGACACGAAGGTCACGAAGAACACGAAGCCAAACCAAGATCACATTCATGAGAATCATGAGGGATCAAGCGTTCGACTGGCCGGCCTGCGATGCAGGCCGGCCGCTGAAGCGGCTCGTGTAGGAACGAAACCTCAAACGCAAGTCGCGGTGGATCGGGTGCGCCTTGCGTTTGAGGTTTCGTTCCTACACGAGGCCAGTCGAACGCGTCTTCGTGTTCTCCGTGACCTTCGTGTTCTTCGTGGTTGCTTTTGACAAGTGTTTTGTGACAAGCGAAGTCATTGGAGTCACGTGCACCCCGAGAATCGCCCAAGGCTCCTCGACTGCGCTATCCTCGAACTTCGATGATCCGCTGGCTCGGGCCCAGCGACCCGTTTCCCCCGGTCGACACGGCGCTCACCGAACCGAACGGCCTGCTCGCGGCGGGCGGCGACCTCTCGCCCGAGCGCCTGCTCGACGCGTACTCGCGCGGCATATTTCCCTGGTCGGCCGACGATGAGCCGATGCTGTGGTGGAGTCCCGACCCGCGCATGGTGCTCTTCGTCGACGAGCTGCGCGTGTCGCGCTCGCTGCGCCGCCGCATCCGCGCTCGCGAGTTCCGCGTCACAGCCGACACCGCGTTCCACGAGGTCGTCGCCGGTTGCGCCGACCCGCGGCGCGACGCCGACGGCACGTGGATCACCACCGAAATCGCCGAGGCGTACAAAGAGCTCCACCGCCGCGGCTACGCGCACTCGATTGAGACATGGGCAGACGCCACGCTCGTCGGCGGCCTCTACGGCGTCAGCATCGGCCGGATGTTCTACGGGGAGTCGATGTTCGCGCGCGCGACCGACGCGTCGAAGATTGCGCTCGCGTTCCTCGTGCGACAACTGGCGCGCTGGGGCTTCGAGATGATCGATTGCCAGATGAGCACGGCCCACCTCGCGTCGCTCGGCGCCCGCGAGATAGCCCGGCGTGCATTTCTGTCCCGCCTTCACACCCTCACGGCCGCCCATCCGGTGCCGGCGCCCTGGACCCTCGACGAGGATGTGGCCGCCGACTTCTAGCTACAATTGATCCGATGGCCGATTCGAAGGCCCCGGAGCTGGGCACACGCGAGCGCGTGCTCACGGAATCGCGGAGCCAGCAGAAGCTGGAGCGCCCGCGGATGTGGCGCGTTCTGCTGCACAATGACGATTACACCACTCAGGAGTTCGTCGTCTGGGTGCTGGAAACCGTGTTTCGCAAGCCGCCCGCCGAGGCGTTCACCATCATGCTGAGCGTTCATCGGTCGGGGCTCGGGGTGGCCGGGGTCTATACCCATGACGTCGCCGAGACGAAACTGAAGACGACGAAGGGCCTGGCGGAGCAGCACGAGTTTCCGCTGCTCGTGACGATGGAGCTCGATTCGAGTGAAAAGTAAGCAGGTGAAGGTGGGAAGGACTTGAGCAAGACACCGGTTCCGTTCGCGCCCGAGACGCTCGAGAGCATCCAGAGGGCCTTCCGTCTGGCCACCGACCTTCGCCACGATGCCGTTGGCCTCGAGCATCTGCTGATCGCCATGCTCGACGAGAAGCAGGCCCGCGGCGTGCTCACCGCGTGTGGCGTGCAGGTCGATCTGCTGAAGACGGACCTGATGGAGGTGCTGGCGAAGGCGTTCTCGCCGGTCCCCGCGCCTTCGTCGGTGGAGCCGGAGCCGACGCTCGGCTTCGACCGCGTGATTCAGCAGGCGGTCGTGCATGCGGCGGTGTCGAGCGCGCGCCACGTCGACAGCGGCAGCCTGATCGTCTTCATCCTCCAGGAGGAGGACAGTCACGCGGCTTACTTTCTGAAGCGTCAGGGCGTGGAGCGCCTGACGCTGCTTCGCGTCATCTCGCACGGCGCGAAAGGGGAGCCGGCTCCCGCTCAGCCTGCCGAGGGCGAACCCATGCCGCCCTCGCGCGATCCGCTCGAGGCGTTTGCGACCGACCTTGTGGCCCGGGCGGCCGCCGGGCAGATCGATCCGTTGATCGGCCGCCGGCTCGAGATCGAGCGGATGCTCCAGGTCCTGTGCCGCCGGCGGAAGAACAACCCGCTGCTCGTGGGCGAGCCCGGCGTCGGCAAGACGGCGCTTGCCGAGGGGCTGGCGCTGCGGATCCAGCAGGGAGACGTGCCGGAGGTGTTGAAGGGCGCGAAGATCTACGCCCTCGATCTCGGCGCGCTCATCGCGGGCACGCGCTACCGCGGGGACTTCGAGGAGCGCGTCAAGCAGGTGCTCGATCGGCTGTCGAAGGAGACCAACGCGATCCTGTTCGTCGACGAGATTCACTCGCTCGTCGGAGCGGGCGCGGCCTCCGGCGGAGCGATGGACGCGGGGAACCTGCTGAAGCCGGCGCTGGCCGACGGGTCGCTGCGATGCATCGGGTCGACGACGTTCAACGACGTGAAGCAGTCGTTCGATCGCGATCGGGCGTTGTCGCGCCGGTTTCAGAAGATTGACGTGCTCGAGCCTTCGGAGGCGGAAACGCTCGATATCCTGAAGGGGCTGCGCCCGCACTACGAGTCGCACCATCAGGTCACCTACAGCGACGAGGCGTTGGAAGCGGCGGTGGCGCTGTCGGCCAAGCACTTGAAAGACCTTCACCTGCCCGACAAGGCGATCGACGTGGTCGACGAAGCGGGGGCCGCGCAGAAGCTGCAGCCGCAAGCGCAGCGGCCCTCCACGATCGGTGCGGATCAGATCGAGCAGATCGTCGCGAAGATGGCACGGGTGCCCGTGCAGGCCGTCTCGGCCGACGATCGCGAGGCGCTCGCGACCCTCGATACCGGCCTGAAGCTCGTGATCTTCGGACAGGATCCGGCGATCGACGAGGTCGTGGCCTCGATCCGGCTCTCGCGTTCGGGCCTGCGCTCGCCGGACAAGCCGATCGGGAACTTCCTCTTTGCCGGGCCCACGGGCGTTGGAAAGACGGAGCTCGCGCGACAGTTGGCGAAGCATCTCGGCGTCGAGTTTCTCCGCTACGACATGTCGGAGTACATGGAGAAGCACGCCGTCTCGCGGTTGATCGGCGCGCCACCCGGATACGTCGGCTACGAGGAAGGCGGCCTTCTCATCGATGCGGTGCGCAAGTCGCCGCACGCCGTGCTGCTGCTCGACGAGATCGAGAAGGCGCACCCCGACATGTTCGCGATCCTGCTGCAGGTGATGGACCACGCCACGCTCACCGACTCGCACGGGCGGAAGGCCGACTTCCGCCACGTGATTCTCATCATGACGACGAATGCGGGCGCGCGCGACCTGGCCGACCGCCGCATGGGCTTCGGCGAAGCGGGCCAGGGCGGGTCGTCGCGTGGCGCGCTCGAGCGGACGTTCACCCCAGAGTTCCGCAACCGGCTCGACGCAACCGTCACGTTCAACGCCCTCGGTCATGCCGAGATCGAGCGCGTCGTGGACAAGCACCTCGACGAGCTGCGCGTCATGGTCGCGCCCAAGAAGGTGACGATCGACATCACCCCCGAGGCGCGAACGTGGCTGGCGACGAAAGGATTCGACCGCGCCTTCGGCGCGCGGCCGATGGCGCGGCTCATCGAGCGCGTGATCAAGAAACCGCTGTCCGAGGCGCTCCTCTTCGGATCGCTCGCCAGCGGCGGGACCGTACGGATCGTCGTGGACAACGACGCGATCGCGCTGCGATGAGCGTTTCGAATCTGCGGCGCGAGTACCTCGGGCAGCCGCTCCTCGAAGACGCGGCGGGTCTCGATCCGTTCGTCCTGTTCGACCGGTGGTTCACGGCGGCGTGCGACGTCGAGAAAGACGCGAACGCCATGTCGCTCGCCACGGCGACGCCCGACGGCCGGCCCTCGATCCGGACGGTCCTGCTGAAGGGCTACGGGGCGGATGGCTTCGTCTTCTACACGAACTACAACAGCCGCAAGGCGCGCGAGATGGCGTCCAACCCGCGTGTCGCGCTGATGTTCTTCTGGGCCGCGTTCGAGCGGCAGGTCCGCGTCGAAGGCAGCGCGGGCAAGGTGCCGGCGGCGGAATCGGACGCCTACTTTTCCGCGAGGCCGCTCGAGAGCCGCCTCAGCGTGTACGCCTCACGCCAGAGCGAAATCGTCGAGAGCCGCGAGGCCCTCGACGCGCGATTGGCGGCGGTATCGAAGCGCTTCCCGGAGGGCCAGGTGCCGCGGCCGGAGTGGTGGGGCGGCTACCGCGTCACGCCGCACGAGATCGAGTTCTGGCAGGGCCGCGGCGGACGCATGCACGATCGGCTGCGATACGTGCTGCAGTCGGACGCGTCGTGGCGTCGGGACCGGCTAGCGCCGTGATCGCGAACCGCGTACCCGGTAAAGCGCGAAAACTGTAATCCCCGCGACGGCGAGCGGCAGCGTGCTCGCCGTGGGCACGGAGACAGAGACCAGCCTCCAGCTCGCCAGCCCTTGGTACTGAGCGCCGCCGAGGTTTGCCGGGTTGTTGAATCCGAGAATCATGCCGCTCGATCCTGGGCCCGATCCGATTTGTGTAAGTGCCGGCAGGAGCGCGTCCGATGGAAGCGACCACTGACCGAACGACTGCAGCTGGAAATATTGCGGCACGTAGCCCTGGACCGCCGGACCCATATTTCCGATCGAGACGAACCCTGGGCCACTCGACTGACTCACGAACAGTTGCGCCGGACCAGTCGTAAGGTTCATCGATCCAACGTGAAGCGTCGATCCGAGTACCGCGTCGTACACGCCAACGGTCGGATCCGAATTCTGATCGCTCGCCGCGCTGTCGATGGTCAACGACCAGAACACGTTGGTTCCAGGCACCACTCCCACGCTCGCCATTGCGGCCCAGAAGCCGGGCGCGTCCTGCTGTGGATCGAGGAACGACCACTGGCCGGCATAGTTGAGCGTGATGACCGCTGCGTCAACTGGTCTGGCCGAGAGGAACGTCGCAGCCAGAATGAACATCGCGGCGCGGAAACGAGGCATGCCTGAGTATACGCAAGTCCTGCACATTTCGCTGCACGAGTTTCAGCCGCGATCGATGGGAGTTGCACGAGGATCTGTCGAAGAGCGGCGCTCACTCAGCGAGCGGCGGCGACTTCTGCGCGGACGAACGCCGCACGCGCGGCAGGGAACGAGATGAGCGCGTCCATCGCCGCGTCGAACTGTTCATTGAAGTACGGCTTCACCGGATCCATGTACATGAACGGCGTGATCAGCGCGCGCCGCGTCCGCATTTCCTGCTCTAGAAACCCTGGCCCCGCCGGATTGGCCGTGGCGGGCGACATCGCCGCCGACGCTACCTCGAGCAGCGCATCGAGATAGGCATTGCGAAGCGAGGGAACCTCCATGGCGCGCCGCATGAACGCGTAGTCTCCATGGTTTTGGAATATCGCCCACTCCGTACTCTCGAACGCAATGTCCTCGTCCCACGGGATGAACTGCGAGCGTGTGCTGGCTTCGAATCGATACAGGTTGAAGTTGGCGGTGCCGTTGCCGCCCAGAATGCCGTCGGGTTCTGCGATGAAGTTCTGGATAGCGAGATGTCGCATCAGCAGCGGCAGATCCAGATACGGGCTGACGGCGCCAACGAAGTCCGAGCTCTGGGCGATTGACCGAACCAGTTCTTCGATCGGTCCGTATAGCTCGGCCATAGGGGCCTGCTCGTGTGTCTTCGGATCGAAGCGGACTGAATAGGGCTGAAGGTCGTTGCCGAGGTAGTCCCATCGCCAGGAATCGACCCACTCGTATTCGAACAGATAGCCGTCGTTTTCCGTATTGCCCGGTTCCCGTTCGCCGAATACACGTGCGAGAAAGTCCTTGTCGATCGATTCGATGATGCCGTAGAGGCCCGCGTAGCTGTTGTTGATATACAGAGCCACGTGCGCCTCGCGCGGGGACGGAATGCCCATGCGCTCGTACAGCCGCATCGCGACCAGCTCCTTGATGCCCGTCGGATCCTGCACGAGGTTATCGAGGAGAATCGACTTGAGCCCCAGGAATTCCTGTGCGGTCGTGTAGCGGTTCATGTCGATTCGCAGCGCCGGCTTCGCTTCGTTTCGCGAGGCGCGGCCGCGCGACCTGATTCCCACATTGCGAACGGTCAGGCCGTTCCACTGGAGGTCGGCAGGGTAATAGTCATTGAGCTGGAAATTGGCCTGGAGCTTCTCCCAGTCGCGGGTGTTGACCAGGAGATCGAGGCGGTTGACGACGCCGGGATTGAACAGGTCGTCGGCGGTCTGCGCGGCGGCGGCCGCCGGTGCGAGCAGCATCGCGGCGGCGAGCGAACAGACCATCGCCCTCACAGCACGAGCTGCAGTCGGACGATCCCGCTCCAGTACGTCTGCTGGCCCGCGACGGGCGTCCGCAGCGCGTCGAGAATGTGCTCGCGAATCGCGTTGACCTGAATCTTGGTCCAGCGATTCGGATACCAGTTCACACCTGTGGTCCATACCCGCTCTCTATTTTCGGCTATATGCTCCGCGCGCGGGTTACGAAAAGCCGGGCCCTCCTGTGCAATGCTGCCGAAAGACAGCTGCTCGAGGCGCGTTCCGACCTCTACAGCCCCGAATCCGCCGTCGAACAGGGGGGTCCGTGCCCGGATGCCGTCAGCCTTCCGCTCCCCCGTAATCACCCATGTTGCGCTTCCGTACCAGCCGCGCGCGACCAGATCCGAGAGATCGACGTCGCCGAGCCCCTGGCCCTTCCGTTCGTCGGTGGCGCGCATGTATTCGGCGCGAAGCCCGAACCGGCCCGGGTTCCATTCCGCCTGAGCGCCCAGTCGCAGCCGTCGGCCTCGCACGTACACGCGCGGAAAGAACGCCGATCCGAAGACGGTGCGGCCGCGCAGGCTGTTGAGCCCTTCGGGCAGCTCAGAAGATGTGACGGCCACGCCCACGCGAAATCGCTCGTCGTTGCGGCCGCGCGGGATCGGTGCCGTCACGACGCGCGCCGCAAAAACGCGGCCGCCTGGTGGTTCCGGTTCACCCGGAAGCAGGAACACGGGCTCGGTCAACCGCGCGTTCTCGCCGTCCTCTCGGAACAGACCGGCTTCATACGTGAGCGCTTGGCGGATCCGGCCGTGAACCATCCCGCCGATATCGCGCGCCGGGGCGACGGTGTCGGACGCCAGCGTCCGGAAGATGAAGTCGAGGTCCATGCTGCTGGTGGTTTCCTCGAGGCCGAACGGCACTTTGAATTTGCCCCCTTTGATCTCCAGCCAGTTCGCGGCGTCGAGGTTCAGGAAGACGTCGCGCCATGGTCCTCGCTCGCGAAGCTCGCGCTCGATCTCGAACTCGAGACGCCGGAAGATCACGCCTTCGATCCCCGCCCGCCGGCGATGGAAGTCGAACCCATCGAGATCGGGATCCTGCTCCGGGTCGAAGGAACGGAGATCGCCCTGCAGCTTCAGCCTGAAGTCAATCCGCCCGAACTCTCCGAGGCGAATCGAAGGTCGGGGGTTCCAGTCCATCCGGACAGGGTCGGGCTTTGGCTTGGGCTGCTGAGCGGCGGTCAGCGCTGGCGCCAGGTACCAGACGAATACGACGGCGCAGATCAATCTCATTTCGTGTCGGTGCCGCGCTGGACGACCGCGGCATACCGTGGTTCACCGCGCATCGCGTCGAAGACCGGGTCCGATTTGAGCTGCTGAACTGACAGTCCGTCGGCGTGCGCGCGCTCGAGCATCTGGTAAGCGGCCTCTTTGTTATCGGTCAGCGCGTACCACTTCGCGAGCGGCACGGCGGGAAGCGGGCGGCGGCTGAGCAGCGACTGCAGGAGCGCCTCGCCGCGTGGCCGATCGCCAGCGCGCTGGAACGCAACGCTTGCGGTGCTGACGAGATCCGGGTCGCCTTTCGCGCCCGCTCGTTGGTAGACCTCAATCGCCTCCTGGTTCTTTCCCTGCAGCAGGAGCGACCGCGCCAGAATGGCATGCGCGAGGGTCAGCTGCGGCGCGAGCTCGATCGCGCGGCGCATGGCAGCAATCGCCTCATCGTGGCGGCGCGCGTAGTAGTGCACGACGCCGACTGTCTGATGCATGGTTCCCGAGAGCGGATCGAGCGCGACCGCCTGCTGCGCGTGGCGCCCGGCCTCTTCCAGACGCCCCTCTTCGGCGAGGAGGAACGCGTACCACTGGTGCGCGGTGGCATAGCCAGGATTCAGCTCCAGTGCGCGTTTGAACTCACGCTCGGCGGCTTGAATATCGGTCTTCTGCCGGTGATGGACCGCGGCAAGGGACGTGTGTGCCTCGCCAAGGTGCTCATCGAGCTGCAGCGCCCGCTCCGCCGCGCCCTTCGCCTTGATCGCCCGCGCAGTCGCGCGGCTGCGTGAAGTTGTAGGCGTCGGACAGGGTGTAGGTATCCGCCAGCCCCGCATACGCGAGTGCGAATTGCGGATCCTTGCGAATCGCGTCCTCGAAGTACTTGGCCGCTTCTTCGAAGCCCGAGACCGTCCGCATGTTCCAGGCCTGCCGGCCTTTCAGGTACAGCTCGTATGCGGCCGGATCGACCGGACGACGATCGGACAAATGCCCCTTGTTGGTGGAGCTGAGCGTGAGGTTGATCTCCTTCGCGACTGCCGTCGCCACCTCCGCCTGGAGCGAGAGAACGTCGCGAATCGTTCGGTTGTAGGTACGTGCCCAGAGGTGCTCGTCCGTTTGTGCGTCGATGAGCTGCGCCGTGACACGCACCCGATCCCCGTCGCGACCCACCGATCCTTCGAGCACGAGGTCCACACCGAGCTCCTGCGCGATCTGCACCAGCGGCTTCCGCTGATCCTTGTAGTGCATCGAAGATGTCCGAGAGATCACATGCAGCGTCTCGATCTGCGCCAGGTCGGCGATGAGGGCCTCTGTCATCCCATCGACGAAGTACTCCTGTGTGCGGTCGCTCGAGAGGTTCTGCAACGGCAGCACGGCATGCGCCATGCGGCCGTCGGCGCGCCGGACTCGGGCTGGCGCGGTCCGCGTCTCGGCTTCAGCCGACCGCTCGACCGGCGGGCTGTTTGGGGAGGCATATTTCTGCACGAACATGACGCCGAGCACGATAGTCGCCACCGCTCCGATGACCTGAGCGAGGATGCGGCCGACGAACGAAATCCAGGCGGACCGGACCTTGTCCCTTTTCTTTTTCTGCTTCGGCTCCGCCGAGTTCGTGGGCTCCGTGGCTTCGGGCATCAGATTGTTCGCTTCGCCGGCTCCCAGGACACCGATTTCACGCCGGTCCCACCTCCGCCGATCAGCTGTGCGCTCACGTCTTCGATGGATGTGCCCGGACTGATCGTGGCCTGATACTGGATCGCGGCCGAGCTGCCCTGCGACACTTCACGCGGTTCGAAGACGACCTGGTTGCTGGCGAGGATCCGCTGGACATGTGCGGTGGGGAATTCGCGGCCCTCGGCCACCACTTCCACCAGCATGGTACGCTGCCGGCGTCCGCCAAAGCGAGGAAGCGTCGCGAGACAGACGCAGAGGAACAACATCCCCAGACCGGCCACCGCGAATGCGCCCAGCCCCGCTGCCATCCCAAGTCCCATCAGCAGGAAGAGAATCGTGATGTCCTTCGGATCGTCGACGGGCGTTCTGAAACGCACGATGCTTGCGGCGCCGGCGATGCCGAACGCCCGCGCCAGGTTGTTGCCGATGATGACCATCATCATCGCGCCTGAAACGCACAGGAGCACTTGCGCCTGGTCCATCGTGTGACTCTGCGGAGTGTCCGCACGGTTGTAGCGGTGGACCGACGTGATGACCATGCCGATGAGCGCGGCCGCGATCAGCTTTGCGAGCTGGAGTAGGGGAGGCCCGAGCGGCGGCGACGCCGCCTCGGCGCCGTCGGGCCATGCTTGCCCCGCCGCGACGAGAACCGCGCACAGCGCGATGGCCGCGGCGGCAAGGGCGACGCCGGCCCACGGCAGCCCGGTGGCTCTGGCCTCTTCCACGCTGTCGTAGGTCGCCAGCACGGAATCGAGCCGTCCGAGCCGCAGGACCGACTGGACCGCCGATGTTGGCTGCACGATTCGGAAGGTTCCCTGGAGCCGCTGGGCCGTCGTGTGCCCGCGCACGAGCGCGCGGATGCCCGCGCTGTCGATCGCCGGCACGGACCGCAAATCGGCGATGATGTGGCGGAACCCGTCGCGGAACACAGCCTGGACGCGTCGCTCGAATTCTTCGGCCGGACCGCCCCCGAGAAGCGGTTCCTGCGGCGCAATCACGAGGCGGCGCCCCTCGCGTCGTTCTGAGACGGGCACAACACAGAAGGTAGAAGGAAAAAGGGAAAAGGTAAAAGGAAAAAGGAAAAGGGCCTAAGCCTTTGTCAGATCCAGGCGAAGCAGACGAGCATCCCCGCCAGTCCGGCGAGCAGCATCGTCATGAGGCGGAGCCCGGTGTAGAGACGGCGCACGGCGATATGACGATGCTCGTTCTTCTGACAGAGGCTGTGGAATTGAACGGCGAGCTCGGCGTTCAGCTGCCCGATGCGCACGTCCTGCCACGCGCGCCAGTGATCTTCGGCGTTCCGCTCGATCACGTCCTCGTAATAGCGGACCCCGCGCGGGAAGTCGTCGCTGTTGACGGGCCAGGTTCCGAGGTGCGGCCGGAATTTGCCGGGACGGAGTGCCTCGATCGCCTGCAGCAGGAAGCGGACTGCCACGACGACATAGACGAGCAGAAACGCAAACGTCCAGTTCCGCTGCATCGGCGTGAGCGACTGCGGCACGTCGGTTCGGGTGGCGAGCACGATCAACGCGGCGTTCAGGCCGCCCATGAGGATCAGCGCGAATCGCGCCTCGCGGTTTCCCAGGTCGATCTGTTCGTACGCCTCGTCGAGTGCGTCGTTGAGCGCGCGATACCGTTCCCACGAATCAAGCGGACGGTTCACGTCCGCGAGGCGCTTCATCTCCCTCCGGAGCAGCCTCGCCGCGTCGTCTTCGGGTGCGGGTGTGTTCAAACCTATCGGGGGGGCCGCCGGCGCGCGATAATCCATTCGTATCCTGTATCGGTGGTACGAGTCTGGTACTTGATGCGAAACTGTGCAGCGGTGACCGCTCATCGACGCACTGCGCTCCTGGCTGCCGTCGTCGCCACTGCCATGTCGTGCGGCGGCGAAAACAGGCTTCCCACTTTCAGACCGACGCCGGTGACCGAGACCGCAGTGCTCGTCGGCGCGGGCGATATCGGCGAGTGTGGTCCCGGCACGGGAGCAGAGGCCACGGCACGGCTGCTCGATCGCATCGAAGGGATCGTGTTCACCGCCGGCGACAACGCGTATCCGGCGGGGCGCGCCGAGGACTTCCGCAGGTGCTACGAGCCAAACTGGGGGCGCCACAAGCAGCGGACGCGACCCTCGCCGGGCAATCACGACTACGAAGTGCCGGGGGCCGCCGACTACTTCGCGTACTACGGAGCGAATGCCGGTCCCGCCGGCGTGGGTTACTACCGATTCACAGCCGGGAGCTGGTCGGTGTATTCGTTGAACTCCAATGTGCCGTTCGGACGCGCTTCGTTGCAGCTGCAGTGGCTGCAGGACGAGCTCGCCACCGACGCGGCGCGATGTACGGTGGTGTACTTCCACCACTCGCCATTCTCGTCCGGTCAACACGGCAATCACGTCCATATGCACGAGGCCTGGCGCGAGCTTTACTCGGCCGGCGTGGAGGTGGCGATCGCCGCCCACGACCACACCTACGAGCGATTTGCTCCGATGAACGGTGATGGACAGGCTGACGCGGCTCGCGGTATTCGGCTGTTCATCGTCGGCACCGGCGGCGCACAGCTCGTCCCGCCGCTGCGCGTCGCGCCGCACAGCGAGATACGCACGACGCAGTTCGGCCTGCTGAAGCTGACCCTGTCCGGCACCAGTTATCAGTGGCAGTTCCTGGACGTCGCGGGTGGCATCGTCGACTCCGGTGTGGATGTCTGCCGATGATCGACGACAATGAGGCATGCGTTACCTGGTAACCGCACGTGTGAAGCGTGGTCGCCGCGAGCTGCTGGACGACGCGATTGAGCGCGGCACGCTCGGTCGGGGTTCCGTGGCGGGCGACGAGTATCTTCACGACATGGCCCGCGCGCGCGAGCTCGCCGATGGGCGCGTGAAGTGGGTCGAGACCTGCTTCTGTCCGACGCCGCTGGAGGAAGAGCGGCCGTACTGGGAGGAATACTTCGAGCTCGAGAGCGTCAAGGATGCGCATGCGCGGAGCCGGTGCCGCGACGAGAATGGCACCGAGCCATGGGCCTGCTGCGACTGTGACTGCACGAAGCGGCTCGAAGGCATGGTTGCAGAAGCAGGGACGCTCCTTTCGATAACCACGTCAGCCCGTCCTCGCGGAGAACGCGCGCGGGATCGATCCGCGACCCGCGCCGAGCGGGGAGCCAGCCGGCGAGCGTGCCGACGGCCCCGAGCATCAGCGCGGCGCCGAGGAACGTCGAGACATCCCTTGGCTTCAATCCATATAACAACGCCTCGACGAAGCGCGATGCCCAGAAGGCGGCAAGCGCGCCGGCTACCGACGCCGCGGCCCACCATGACGGTGACTCGCCGCAAGACGAGGCGAACGACGTTTCCGGGCGACGCGCCTAACGCCATCCGAATACCAATTTCGGTGCGGCGGCGGTTCACGGCGTACGACGTGACGCCGTACAGCCCCAGGCCCGCCAGCAGCAGCGCGAGCGCGCCGAAGAAACCCGACAGCATAGCGACGATGCGCTCCTGAATCAGCGCATTATCGAGCTGCTGCTTCAAAGGAATGAAGGTCAACGCGAGGTCGGAATCAACGCGTCCGATCTGCGTCGGTGATTGCGCGGCTGAGCAACGCCGGCTGTCCACCGGCTGCCCGAACGCTCACGTTCATGGCCGCGGGGACCTCCTTCGCCTGTGCCATCGGCTTGTAGATCGTCGCCGGCACGGGCTCTCGAAGCGATCTGTACACGGCATTCGAGACGACGCCGACGATCTCCATCCACGGTGTCGGCTCGAGAATTGGACGCTCGCGAATCAACCGTCCGACCGCTCGACCATCCTTGAAGAACTTTCGGACGAACGCGTCGTTGACGACGACCACATGCGGCGACTGCCGTCCATCGCGCGATTCGATGTCCCGACCGGCAACCACGCGCGTCCCGTACGTGGCGAACCATCCGGGGCTCACGACGTTGACGTACGACTCGTTCCGCGGCCACGGGCGATCGGGCTCGTGCTGTATCTGAATGGCGTTGTTCCACGTCGACCCGCTGACCGGCGTCACCGCAGACACTGCAGCGCTGTGCACGCCCGGCAGCGCACGGACGGTCTGGACGACGCGGTCGAGCAGGGCGGCGCGCTGCTCGGGCTCGGAGGCACTGTTCTGCGCGTTGATGCCGACGACGAGCACCGGGTCCCGATCGAAGCCAACGTCGAGCGAGGCAAGCGCGCCGAAGGTCCGGAGGAACAGTCCGGCGGCCACGACGAGCACGAGCGACAGCGCCATCTGCCCGGCCACGAGCGCGGTGCCGAAGCCTAGTCGCCTCTCGCCAAGCAGCCCCGCGCCCGTGCGCCCGTATCGCGTCCATGGCTCTGCGCGGGAGGCGCGGAACGCGGGCACCATCGCCGAACAGCACGCTGTTCCTATTGCCACTAGCCGCCGTGAACGCGAGGATGCGCCAGTCGAGTGAGAGATCGAGGTAGACGAGCGTGTCTGCGTCGACAGTCCGCCCACCAGGAGCGGCTGCCCCACTGCGCGACGAGGAGACCTGCCGCGGCGCCCGCGCCGAGAGCAGCAGACTCTCTGCCAGCAGCTGCCGCGCCAGCCGCCAGCGAGACGCGCCGAGCGCCAGCCGCACGCTGAACTCATGGCGTCGGGCGGTGGCGCGCGCGAGGAGGAGGTTGGCAATGTTCGCGCACGCGATCAGAAGCACGAGGCCCACCACCACCATCAGTGTGATCACCGGCCGCTGATATCGGAATCTGAGAGAGGACACGCCCGCGGCGCCCGGGTCGAGCGTGAAGGGCTCGGCCAGATACTTGTGTGCTCCTCGCGCCGGCGTGCTCGGGGAGCGTGGCGGCAGCGATCTGTGACTGCACGCCCCGGAGCGCACGCTGAGCGCTCGCGCGGCTCTCGCCATCCTTGAGGCGAACCATGATGCTCAGCCACCAGAACGACCGTCGATCGAGGAGTTTCTCGCGCCCGCGAACGAGCGGCTCGGTGCCGATCGGAATGGCCACGTCGAACCGGCGGCCGACGTCGGGTCCGAAAAAGCCTGGCGGCGTGACGCCGACAACCGTGAACGGCACCCGCTCGATGGTGATCGACCGCCCGATGACGTCGGCGGCGCCGCCGAAGCGACGCCGCCAGTAGTCGTAGCTGATCACCGTCACGGGCCCATCCGGTCCGCCGCCGCGCCGATCGTCGGCGTGTCCGAGCGTGCGGCCGAGAATCGCGGGAACGCCCAACCCGCTGAAGAACTCACCGCTCGCCCAGAGCCCCTCGACGAAGTCCGCCTGCCCGCCGTGTGCCAGGTTGAACCGTGGCGACCCGAATGCGAACGCCGACTCGAACAGGTCGCGCCGCGCGCGCACCTGCTCCCAGATTGGATTCGTCCACGACGAGAAGACCGCATCTTCACCTCGCGTTGATGAGCGCCAGGCGGTCTGGCTCCGCCACCGGCAACGCGCGCAGCAGCAGCGTTTCGACTATCGAGAAGATGGCGGTGTTCGCGCCGATTCCCAGAGCCAGCGAAAGCACGGCAACGGTGGTGACCGCTGGCGCGGCGCGGAGGGTACGGAAGGCATCGCGGATGTCGCGCATGGCGAGATTGGACGGCGACGCTGCCACGGGGGTTGGCTGTGGAATCACAAGCTGTGCTAACGTGCTCGACCACGGCAGCGGAGTGCTGTCTGAATCGCAGACCCGGCCCTGTGTCCCGGGTTAGAGGTGGTGCACGATGGACGCACCGCGTCCTTTTCCGATCTACCAATCGGCGTCCGCACGCGCGCGGATTGCCGCCGCGGCCGACGTTCTTCGGCGGCTTCCCTCGACCACATCGGTGACCGTCATCGCCGCCTCCCGAGGCGCAGCCGACGATCTCGTTCGCCGCATCGCGCTCGAGCGGCCGGCTACGATTGGCCTCGCGCGGTTCAGCCTCACGCAGCTGGCGGCGCGCGTTGCCGCGGCCCGGCTTGCCGGGGCCGGCGTGGCGCCCAGCACGGCGCTCGGAGCCGAAGCGGTCGCCGCCCGGGCGTCATTCGAGGCGATGCGCGGCGAGGGGCTCGCGTACTTCGGGCCCGTCACCGACGCTCCGGGATTTCCGCGGGCGCTCGCTCGAACAGTCGGCGAGCTTCGCGCCGTGCGCGCGGCGCCGGCCCGGGTCGCAGGTGTGGGCACGTCCGGCAACGATCTGGCGCTGCTCCTCGAACGGATCGAGCGTGAGCTCACAGAGGTCTCGATTGCCGATCGCGCGTTGCTGTACACGGTTGCCGCCGACACGTTCGCGCAGGACGCTGCCGCGCGCTCGCACGTGGTGCTGCTGGACGTGGTGGTCGAATCGCCAGCGGAGCTGCGGTTCGTGCAGGCGATTGCGGGGCAAGCGGCTTCCGTGTTTGCGACGGTGCCCGCGCATGATGATGTGACGGTCGCCGCGCTCGCGGAGGCCGGCGGGACCGTCACATCCGGCGAGCCGGAGGAGCGCGGCGATCTTGCCAGCCTGCGCCGGTACCTTTTCAGCGACGAGGCGCCCCCTCGGCGCGATCTCGACGGAGCGCTGCAAGTGTTCTCCGCGCCTGGGGAAGGGCGCGAGTCCGTCGAGATTGCGCGACGAATCCTCTCCGAGGCGCGCCGCGGCGTCCGCTTCGACGAGATCGCGATCCTGGTCCGCACCCCGCAGCAGTACCACGGTTTGCTGGAGCACGCGCTCGACCGAGCAGGCATCCCCGCCTGGTTCGACCGCGGGACTCGCCGGCCGCACCCGGCCGGCCGCGCGTTCCTGGCGCTGCTCCTGTGTGCGACAGAAAAACTCTCCGCGCGCCGGTTTGCCGAATACCTTTCGCTTGGCCAGCTTCCGAAGCCATCGGAGGATCCGATCGGCGGCGTGGGCCTCTTCCGCCGACGAAGTGTTCGGCCGGTCCGCCGAGCAACCGATTGACGATGACCGGGTCGAGGAAGACGCGTGGACGGAAGACGACGCGGCGCACGGCGAGGGCGGCATTGCCGCGGGGACGCTGCGCGCGCCGCGCCTCTGGGAGCGCCTGCTCGTCGAAGCGGCGGTGATTGGCGGCGATCCGCTGCGATGGGAACGCCGGCTCGCCGGGCTGGCCCATGAATTCCAGGTGCAACGCGCCGACCTGGAGCGCGACGATCCGGAGTCGCCTCGCGTCGCGGCGCTGACCCGCGACATCGAGCGGCTCGGTCATCTGACGGCATTTGCATTGCCGCTGATGCGCGAGCTGGCGTCCTGGCCCGCGGCGCAGCGGTGGGGCCAATGGCTCGATCGCCTCGAGCAGCTTGCGCCGCGGGTTCTGCGTGTACCCACGTACGTCCTGCGCGTGCTCGCCGATCTGCGTCCGATGGCGGAGGTTGGTCCCGTCTCGCTCGAGGAGGTGCGCGGCGTGCTCGCCGACCGCCTCCGGATGGTGGACGCCGAGCCGGCGGCGCGCCGGTACGGCCGCGTCTTCGTGGGAACGCCGGGCCAGGCGCGCGGCCGCGCCTTCCGCGTCGTCTTCGTGCCCGGTCTTGCCGAGCGCATGTTCCCGCAGAAGCCGCGGCAGGATCCGCTGCTGCTCGACGGCGCACGGCGTCAGATCGACGCGCGCCTGGCCACGATAGCGGATCGCAGCCGGGAGGAGCGGCTGCTGCTGCATCTCGCGGCCGGTGCGGCGACGGACCGGCTGTATGTGTCGTACCCACGCCTCGACGTGGTGGAGGCACGGCCGCGGGTGCCGTCGTTCTACGCGCTCGACGTCCTTCGCGGCGCGACGGGCCGCATCCCGCATCACGACACGCTGGCTGAATGGGCCGCCGCCGCCGCCGATGCCAGCCTCGCGTGGCCCGCCCCGGGCGACGCCGACCGCGCGATCGACGAGCAGGAGCACGATCTGGCGGTGCTGCGCCGGCTGCTGGATGCGGACGATCCGGCCCGCGTTCGCGGTCATGCGCAGTACATGCTCCATCTCAATCCCGCGCTTCGGCGGGCGGTCACGGAACGGTGGGCGCGGGCCGAGCGCAAGTGGTCCCACTTCGATGGCTTGATTCGTATCTCGAGCGGCACCCGTGCGGCGCTCGCGAAACAGCGTCTCGGCACGCGGCCGTACTCGCTCTCGGCGCTGCAGAAATACTCGACGTGTCCGTATCAGTTTCTCCTGTCGGCGATCTTCCGGCTCGAACCGGCGACGCAGCCGCAGCCGCTGCAGCGCATGGATCCGCTGACACGTGGCAGCCTCTTTCACAAAATCCAGACGACGTTCTTCCGCGCGCTGGAGCAGCGTGGCGAGCTCCCCGTGACGCGGGACAACGTCGCTGAGGCGCTTGCCGTGCTGGACATCGTCATCGCGGCCGTGAGCGAGGCGTGGCGCGACCAGCTCGTGCCGGCGATCGATCGCGTGTGGAACGACGAAGTGGCAGGACTCGCGCGCGACCTGCGGGTGTGGCTCCGGCGCATCGCCGCAGACGGCCTGGAGTGGACCCCGACGTACTTCGAGTTCGCCTTCGGTCTGCCGACCGATCAGGAGCGCGACCCGCGGAGTGCCAGAGACCCGGTGCACATCGACGGACGATTCGTGCTGCGCGGGTCGGTCGATCTCGTCGAATCGCATCGGACGTCCGGTGCCCTCCGCGTCACCGATCACAAGACGGGCAAGAACCGCAGCAGCCCGGGGATGGTGATTGGCGGCGGGACCGTCCTGCAGCCGGTGCTCTACTCGATGGCCGTCGAGCAGATGACGGGAAGACCCGTGCACGAAAGCCGGCTGTTCGTACTGCACGTCGGCGGGCGGATTTGCCGTGTTCCCGATCGCGGTGGACGCCGACAACCGGCATCTCGGCGTCGAGGCGCTCGAGATCATCGATCGCGCGATCGAGCTCGGATCGCTCGCCGCGGCGCCCGCCGAAGGCGCCTGCGCGTGGTGCGACTTCCGGCCGGTGTGCGGTCCGAACGAGGAGCAGCGTACCGGCCGCAAGCCGACCGATCGATTGCGCGATCTGTTCGAGCTGAGGATCCGCCGATGAGGACGAAGCGCACAGGAGATCCGGGAGGTCAGGGAGAAAGTGCTCCGATTTCCACGACCGGATTCTCTCGACCAGCCCGGACCTGATCGCGACGGAGCTCGATAAGACGCTTGTCGTCGAAGCGGCGGCGGGCACCGGCAAGACGACCGAGCTGATCAAGCGCATCCTTCGCGTGCTCGCGACTGGACGCGCCGAGGTCCCGAATCTCGTCGCCGTCACGTTCACGGAGAAAGCGGCAGGCGAGCTGAAGCTGCGGCTGCGGCAGGAGCTCGAAGCCGCGGCGCACGGCGGCGCGCCGACGATGCGAGCGCGCGGCGAGGCTGGAGCGCGCGCTCGCGAACCTCGAGGAGGCGCATGTCAACACCATTCACGGGTTCTGCGCCGACCTCCTGCGCGAGCGTCCCGTCGAAGCGGGCATCGATCCGCTCTTCACGCGTGCTGACCGAGGCGCAGGCCGAGGCGGCTGTACGGCGAAGCGTTCGCGACGTGGTTCGCAGGATGTGCTGAGCGATCCGCCCGAGGGCGTGCGCCGCTCGCTGCGCCGCTCCAGCCGGCGCGGCTTCGCGGCGGCGACATCAACGAGGACGGCCCGGTGGAGCGGCTGCGGCGCGCCGGCTGGGAGCTCGTGGAGTGGCGCGACTTTCCGCGCGGGGTGGACCCGGCCGGATTTCGATCGCGACCACTGCGATCGCGCGCGTTGTCCGACGCCGTGCACGCGTTCGCCGCGCTCAGCGCGCAGGCGGCAGCGCGCGGGACCCCCTGTTCATCGACACCGCAGCCGGCGCGGCGGACGAGCGACGAGCTGCGCCTGCTCGCTCGAGGCAGGCGATCTCGACGCGGGCGAAGCGCGTCCTCGTGGATCTTGTGCCGCGATCGCGACTTCGCGCGCGCCCGCAAGGGCAGCGGCGCGTACGTATCGGCAAGGGCGTCGCGCGCACGCCGATGTCAGGCGCGCGCACAAGGCGCTCGCCGCCGCGCTCGACGTCGTTCAAGCGCCGATGCCGACGCCGATCTCGCCGCGCTGCTTCGCGAAGAGCTGCGGGCGGCATCGACGTCTACGAACCGCTGAAGACGCGGGCGCGGCGCGCTCGACTTCCTCGACCTGCTGCTGCGCGCGCGCGAATCTCGTCCGCGACTCGCGACGTGGTTCGCCGTGCATTTCCAGGCGGCGCTTCGCCCGCGTCTTCGTCGACGAGTTTCAGGACACCGATCCGCTGCAGGCGGAGCTTCTGCTCCTGCTCGCCGCCGACGACCCCGCCGAGCGCGACTGGCGGACGGTCGCGCCCCGATCCCGGGCAAGCTGTTCGTCGTCGGCGACCCGAAGCAGTCGATCTACCGGTTCCGGCGCGCCGACGTCGGCGATCTACCGCGAGGTGCTGCGATCAGCTCGATGGCCTGCGGTGCGCGAACCTGTCCGGCTGACGACGAGCTTTCGCGCGCGTGCCGAACATTCAGCGCGCCATCAACGCCGCGTTCGCCCCGCTGATGGACGGCGATCGCGACACGCTGCAAGCCGACTACGTCGCAGCTCCTGCCGTCGCGCGCGGACCTGCCCGGTCAGCCGTCGCTCGTCGCACTGCCTGTCCCGGAACCGTACGGGCGGCGGAGAATCGCCGCCGCGTCCATCGAGCGGTCGCTGCCCGATGCGGTCGGCGCGTTCGTCGATTGGCTGATTCACGAGAGCGGGTGGAAGGTCACGGAACGGCGTGACCGGTCGGCGGCGGTGCCGATCGAGGCCGCGCCACGTCTGCCTGCTGTTCCGGCGCTTCGTGAGCTTCGGTGACGACCTGACGCGTCGATACGTGGACGCGCTCGAAGCGCGCGGCGTCCGCCACCTGCTGGTCGGCGGGCGCGCGTTCCACGACCGCGAAGAGATCGAAACGCTCCGCGCCGCGCTGGCCGCCGTCGAGTGGCCCGATGACGAGTTGTCGGTGTTCGCGACGCTGCGCGGCGGGCTGTTTGCCGATCGGCGATGAAGCGCTGCTCGAGTATCGCGCATCTTCATCCCGCGCACGTCTTTCATCCCTTCCGTGTGCCGCCGGATCTTCCCGAGCACCTTCACCCGATCGCCGAGGCCCTTCGGCTGCTTGCAGAGCTGCACAAGCGCCGCAACCGGCGGCCCGTCGCCGAAACGGTCACGCGCCTGCTCAACGAAACGCGCGCCCACGTCGGGTTCGCCTTGCGGCGCGCCGGCGAGCAGGTGCTGGCAAACGCGCTGCACGTCGCCGAGCTCGCTCGCCAGTACCGAGCTCTCGGGCGGAATCTCGTTTCGTGGCTTCGTGGAGGAACTGCGCGAGGCGGCCGAGGGGGCGAGGGCGCTGAAGCGCCCATCCTCGAGGAGGGGAGCGACGGCGTCCGCCTGATGACCGTGCACAAGGCGAAGGGGCTCGAGTTTCCGGTTGTCATCCTCGCGGACCTCACGTGCAAGCTCGCTCGCGCCGATGCTGGCCGCCATCTCGCGCCCGAGCGCGGCCTCTGCGCGCTGCGCCTCGGAGGCTGGGCCCCGCTCGAATTGCGCAACCAGCAGGCGATCGAAGTGGCGCGCGATCGGGCCGAGGGCATACGGCTCGCGTATGTCGCGGCGACACGAGCGCGCGACCTGCTCGTCGTCCCCGGCATCGGCGACGAGCCGTTCGCGGGGGGCTGGACCAGCCCGCTCGATTCCGCGATCTATCCGCCCGCGGCGCGGCGAAAGCAGCAGGCGACCGCGGCAGGTTGTCCGCCCTTCAAAAAGGACTCAGTCCTGCTCCGGCCCGACAACGATCCGGCATTGCCGGACACGGTGACGCCGGGCCTGCATCGGTTCGACGGGAGCCACGACGTCGTGTGGTGGGACCCTTTTGCGCTGAAGCTCGGTGCCGAGCCACCATTCGGGCTCCGGCGGCAAGAGCTGATCGTCAAGGACGTGGCGCCGGAAACTCTGCACGCCGGCCTGATTGCATATCGACGATGGTCTGAAGCGCGCGACACAGCGATTGACGCTGGCAGGAAACCGTCCGTCGACGTGCGTACGGCCACCGAGTGGGCGCTGCGTGCCGAGCCAGGTCCTCTGAGTGCCGACGTTGACGTCATCGCGCTCGACACGGACCCGTCGCGCCCCGGCGGTACTCGCTATGGCACGCTGGTCCACGCCGCGATTGCGACCGCAGCACTCGATGCCGACGCCGCGTCGATCGCGCGCATCGTCGAAACGCAGGGTCGCATCGTGGCAGCGACCGAGCAGGAGGTTGCGTCCGCAGCACAGGTGATTCGGGCGGTTCTCGCGCACGACGTGTTCCATCGCGCACGCGCCGCCGACCGCCACGGCACGCTCCTTCGAGAGACACCGATTACGATGACCGTCGATGACGGCCTCGTCGAAGGCGTAGCCGACTGCGTCTTCGAAGAGGATGAGGGTTATCTGGTTGTGGACTTCAAGACCGACCGTCCCTCAGGAGAGCGCCTGGAACGATACCAGCGACAGGTGGGGCTCTATGCGGACGCGGTGAGGCAGGCCACGGGAAAGCCCGCGCGGGCCATCTTGATGTGTGTTTAGTGGTTCTACAACGAGAGTCGCTTCCATCGACAGGTGGCCGGCGAATATGAGTACCTGCGCCTCGCAGGACTCGCAGTCGTAGTATTCCGTGACGACGGATTCACCCCAGCCAGGCGCACTCACGTGACGTCGCCGCATCGCGAGAGCGTCGGTATGGCACTGCAGGCATCGCCGTGTCGGGCGGGTGGGGGACGGAACGCCGGAGGTGGAATGACGAACGCCGATTTCCATTTGTACGCTTCTCAGCCGTTGTGTATGTTCGGACGACGTATGGAGTGCCGCTGCGGGTTGATATCCGGGCAACAGGCAACTTCCGAGCCATCGTGACCGAACTGTACGACTTGATCGCAATTGGGGGTGGAACGGCGGGGCTCGTGGCAGCTCACGGGGCCGCCGGTCTCGGAGCGCGCGTGGCGCTCGTCGAGCGGGCGCGGCTGGGAGGCGACTGTCTCAACGTCGGATGTGTGCCCTCGAAGGCGCTGCTTCGATCGGCTCGCGCCGTACGCGAAGTCCGCGCCGCAAGTGGCGTCGGCGTTTCCACGAGCGGCGTGTCCGTCAATTTCGCGGCGGTCATGTCGCGCATGCGCGAGCGCCGGGCCCACCTCGCGCGCCATGACTCGGAGGAACGGCTGCGCGCGGCAGGCGTCGACGTTTACTTCGGTTCTGCCGTATTCACCGGGCCGCGCGAGATATCCGTCGGCCCGGCGCGATTGCGCTTCCGCCGCGCCGTGATTGCGACCGGCGGCCGCCCGACGGCGCCGCCGATCCCAGGCCTGGCTGACGCCGGGTACTTCACGAACGAGACCATTTTCGACATCGACGTGCTTCCGAAGCGGCTGCTCGTGATCGGGGCCGGGCCGATTGGCTGCGAAATGGCGCAGGCATTTGCGCTGTTCGGCAGCGACGTGTGCGTCGCCGACGTCGCCGACCGGCCGCTGCCGCGCGAGGACGCTGACGCGTCCGCAATCGTGAGGCGGCAGCTCGAATCTGATGGCGTTCGCTTTCGGCTTGGTGCGCCGCTTCCGGGCGTGCGGCGCGAGGACGCCGATGCGATTCTCGTGGCGGCCGGGCGCGCGGCGGACGTCGACGGCCTCAACCTCGATGCCGCCGGCGTGCGATTCCGTCCCGACGGCGTGATCGTCAACGAGCGGCTGCAGACGACCAACCCCCGTGTGTTCGCGGCCGGCGACGTCGCCTCACCGTACAAGTTCACTCACGCTGCCGACGCGATGGCTCGGATCGTGGTCCAGGACGCATTGTTCTTCGGGCGGCGACGCGCCGCGGACCTGGTGATTCCGTGGTGCACGTACACCGTGCCGGAGGTAGCGCGCGTCGGGGAGATCATGGGCACCTCGATCACTGTGCCACTGGCGGACCTCGATCGCGCGGTCGTGGATGATCAGACCGACGGCTTCGTCCGCGTGCACCACGAGCGTGGACGGATCCGCGGCTGCACGATCGTGGCGCCGCACGCCGGCGATCTCATCGGCCATGTCGCGCAGGTCATGCGGAGCGGCGGAGGCCTCAGTGATTTCTCGGCGACGGTATTCCCGTATCCAACGTACGCGGAAGCCTTGCGGAAGGCGGGCGATGCCTACCGGCGGTCACTGCTCACGCCAGCCGCGCGGTGGCTGTTGAGGAAGTACTTCCGGCGCTAGCGCTCCACTTCAACGGAGCTCGGCGATCTGCCTGTCGAGATCCGCGATCGCGCGTTCGAGCATCGATCGGTGGGCGGATGCGGTGGCCGAATGCAGGTCGGCCTCGGCGCGCCGGCGCGCGAGGGTCAAGGTGGTGAGGTGCCCGCGCCGCGCAGCTTCCTCCGCTGAGATCGGGGGGCCCGCCGTCGCGCGCGTTGCAGCGTCCGCCTGCTGCGCCTCGATCGCCTTGCTTTCCCAGCCGCGCGCCATCAGGCGGCCAGCCCGGAGCTGCGGGTGTGATCGTCGCCCCGCGCCAGCCTGCGCATACGGCGCCAGCCGACGTAGACCAGTGTTGCCGCGGCGAGCCACAGCCGGCGCCTCATGTACCAGGGTTTTCGGGCGTCCTTCGCGCGGCGCCCTCCACGAGGATTGGCGCGACGATCGCGATTCTCCGCGGAACGCCGATTCTCGTTCATTGCTTCGAGCTTACCACGCGATCTTGGTCGAGCTTCGGCCGGGCATTCTGCTGAGCGAGCTCCCAGCTCATTTCGTACACCAGCCGCGCAACGCGCTCCATCTTGTCGTAGTTGATCTTCTCAGGCCGGTCGTACGTCGTGTGGTAGTCGGGGTGCAGGCCCGTGTGAAACCAGAGCGCCGGAATCCCGTGCTGCAGGAACGGCCAATGGTCGCTCCGCCGCATCAGGTTGGAGACGTTGTTGTCATACCGGAACTTCAACTCGAGGCCGATGGCGGCGTTGGCCTTCTGCACCGCCGTCTTCAGGTCGGTGCTCCTCGTGGTTCCGATGACGTTGACGGCGTTGCGGTTCGATTCGGCCGTCTGCACCTCGAGCCCACGGAAACGCGCGCCGCCTCCTTCGGGCACCTCTTCGTTGCGTCCGATCATGTCCATGTTGAGCACCGCGGCAATCCGCTCGCGAGGCACGAGCGGCTGCTCGGCGTACGCCCACGCTCCGAGCAGTCCGCGCTCCTCCGAGTTCCACGCGGCAAACAGCACGCTGCGCCGCGGCCGCTTCCCGTCGCGTCCCGCCAACACGTACGCTTCCGCGATGTCGAGCAGCGCCACGATCCCCGACCCATCGTCGTCCGCTCCGTTGAATACGCCGGAGGCATCCGCGCCGTTGTGATCGTAGTGGGCGCACACAATCACCCATTCGTCTTTCAGTTTCGGATCGCTCCCCTCGATGACGGCGAGCACGTTGCGATCGGGCACGAGGTGACGATTCACAGCCGTCGTGATGTCGACGTTTGCCTGCGCGAGCGGCGTCGGCTTCGTGCCGCCGGCAGCTTCCGCCAGCCGGCCGAGATCGGCAACGCTCTTTCCCGCGATCGCCTCGGCGAGCGACAATGAGATATGCGCGACCGGGATGCGGACGCGCTCCGCGAGGCTTGCGAGCATGTAGCGCTCGATGCGCGGCGGTGTCGCCGGCCAGAACGTCGTCGCGGCTGCTTCGAAGTTCTGTGCGCCCGGATGGTTGTGGACGTCGGGTACGAAGAGAACCGCGACCGCGCCTCTCGCCTGCGCCGCAAGAGCCTTTCTCATCGCGTTTGCGGCTTCGGCGGTCACGACGCCGTCGAGAGGGCTCGCGGGGTCGCGTTCGCCGGGCTCATGATCGAGCGCGAGCACGATCTTTCCGTCGAGCGTTGCCGCCGCGAAATCGTCGTGACCTTGCGCCGGCGCGCCGATCCCGAAGCCTGCGAACACCACCTCGCCGCGCGCGCGGCCGCTTGCGCTGAACCGCTCCGGATAGAAGTCCTGCAGCAGCGCCGGGTGCAGCGTCCGACCGGCGCTGGTCACCTCCATGCGGTTCGACGCGCCGAGCGCGGCGGTCATCAGGTGGTACCGATAAAAGTACGACGCCTCGTGGCCACCCGGCGCGAGCCCGAGGCGCTCGAACCTCGCCCTCACCCATTCGGCGGCAAGAGAATTCTCAGAAGTGTCCGTGAGCCTCCCTCGCATACCGTCGCCGGCGAGAAACTCGAGGTCGGCCCGAAGCTCTGCCTTCTGAATGGAATCGATGAGCGGCGCCCGCTCCTGCGCCGAGGGCGCCCCCGCGATCGCGGCAGCCGCGACGGTGGCGATGACCAGCCGAGCTCGCATTGAGATCTCCTCATTGTTCAAGGGGTGGAACGAATGTTGAAGATCACGCCAATGTGTTGGGGTCCATGACGCGCAAACGTATTCTCGTGGTCGATGACGATCGTTCCATATGCCAGCTGTATCGGACAGCGCTGAGCCTGTCCGGGTTCAGCGTGGAGACCGCGGCAGACGGCTTCGGTGCGCTCGTAAAGATCGACGAAGAAAAACCGGACCTCATAGTGCTCGATCTTCAGATGCCCTGTGTCAGCGGGCTCGCGGTGCTCGACGAGCTGAAGGCGAACACCGATACCGGAAGCATCCCGGTGGTCGTGGTGACGGGCACCGACCAGGAGTCGGCCGTCGAGCAGGCCTCCGTGGTTCTCAGGAAGCCGTGCGCCCCCGAGGCCCTCATCTCGGTCATCGAGCACCAACTTCAGGCAGCCGCGTGACCACCGCTGTGTAGGTTGCGACCTGCACGCGGCCCTACTCATACCACGGCACAGCCGTTGATCTCTTGGCTGTCACAGCAAGGCAATCGAACGTCTCAGCCGTTCCTGACTAGTGGTATCTTCTGCGGCTATGACACGCATTCAGACCGCCATCATCGGCGCGATCGTACTGGCTTCGGCCGGCGCGCTCGCGCAGACGAACCAGCGTCCCGTCAATTGGAAGGAGCTGCCCGAGCCGTTCCACACTCCGAGCGCCCGCAATGGCCCCGAAGTCGTTGCCAAACCCGAGGGCGCGGCGCTGAAGCTGCCTGCGGGGTTCGCGGTCCAGGAGTACCTGTCCGGCTTCGTCCGTCCGCGTTTCATGCTGCTCGCTCCCGGCAACGAGGTCCTGCTCTCCGACAGCGGATCTCGTGACAAGGCCGACGGCGTGGTGTACGCCATCAAGGACGGTGCGAAGACGGCGATCATCGAGAACCTCGATCGTCCATACGGACTTGCGTTGCATGGCGAGTGGCTGTACGTCGCGGAGCCGATGTCGGTCAAACGCTACCGCTACGACGGGAAGGCCATGCGCGTGAATGGGGCCGGTCAGGAGATCGTCTCGCTTGCAGGCATGGGAGGCGGCCACTGGACGAGATCGCTTCTCTTTAGTCGAGATCGATCGAAGCTGTATGTCAGCGTGGGATCGGGGTCGAACATCGACCTGGGCGATCCTCCGATGCGCGCGGCGCTGCACCGGTTCAATCCTGACGGCACGGGGCACGAGACGGTCGCGACGGGGCTGCGGAACGTGATCGGGCTCCGCCTTCATCCCGGCACGGACGACATCTGGGCGGCCGTTCAGGAACGCGACGGCATCGGCGACGAACTGGTGCCTGACTATCTCATTAAGGTCCGTGAGGGAGGCTTCTACGGATGGCCGGTTGCCTACATCGGTCCGCATCCCGAGCCGCGTCACAAGGACGTCGATGCCGCCAAGGTGAAGAGCACGCTGTATCCCGACGTGCTGCTCGGCGCCCACGTCGCGGTGCTGGATATCGCCTTCTACACGGGAACGCAGTTTCCTGCGAAGTATCGCGGAGGTCTGTTCCTCGCAAACCACGGGTCGTCGAACCGCACGGAGCGAAACGGGTACAACGTGACGTTCGTGCCGTTCCGCGATCGAAAGCCGACCGCAGGGCCCGAGGAATTCCTGGGCGGTTGGGCGCTCGGTCCTGACAAGAAGGAAGTGTGGGGCCGGCCGGTCGGCCTGCTGCAGATGGCGGACGGCTCGTTGCTGATCACGGACGATGGCGGGAAGAAGATCTGGAAAGTGTCGTACTCAGGAGGCGCGACGACGAGTCAGGCTCAGTAGAGTACCGCAACTCGGAGTCAGGTCGGAGTCGACTCTGAGTCGACTCTGACCTAATCTCAGCCGCGGACCTTGTCGCGGAGGAAGTCGCGGCCGCGCACGGCCTCCGCCAGGTTCTTGACGCCTCCGACGAACGGCGTGAAATCGAGCGCGGTGTCCAGCGTGCCCTTGAAGAACCCCTTCCGCCGAACCGCGGCGCCGAGCGTGGCCAGCGCCAGAAACGCGCCAATCCAGGGCAGCGACCGCGACAGTTTCCGTGTCAGCCGCCGCTGTCCGTACTGAACAACCTGCCTCTGCATGTTCATAGCTACGTATTGGAGCAAGAGCTGTTCCCCGGCGCTCGCTCGACGCTCGAACAGCCGTGCTATCGTGGCGCGATGTCCCTCGTTCGGAGCCTCTTGCTGGCTGGATCCGAAAGCGAATGGCTCCGCACGCAGGCCACTCGCTCCGCGGTCGTCCGCCGATCGGTCAACAGATTCATGCCGGGCGAAAGGCTGGACGACGCACTCGCCGCGGCGCGCGCACTGCACGCGTCAGGCATGTCGACGATCCTCACGCATCTCGGCGAGAACGTGCGCGACGCCGGCGAAGCGGATGCGGTCGCATCGCATTATCTCGACGCCTTCGACCGCATTCAGGCGTCCGGCCTCGACGCGCAGATTTCGGTCAAGCCCACGCAGCTTGGACTCGATCTCGGCGTCGATATCTGCCGCCGGCACCTCGTGCGGCTGGCCGCGCACGCCCACAAGGCGGGGAACACGCTCTGGATCGACATGGAAGGGACGCCGTATCTCGATCGCACCATCGAGCTCTATCGCGGCCTCCGCACCGAGTTCACCAACACCGGCGTGTGCCTGCAGGCGTATCTCTATCGGACGCCCGAGCTGCTCGATCGGCTCATCCCGCTCGGGCCCTCGATCCGCGTCGTCAAAGGCGCCTATCGGGAGCCGCCGGCGCTTGCCTTTCCCGACAAGGCGCAGGTCGATGATCAGTTCTACGAGCTCTGCGTCCGGCTCGTTGCGAAAGATGCGCAGGCGGCGGGCGCGTTTCTCGGCATCGCCACGCACGACGCCAGGCTGATCGCGCGTCTGCAGACGCACATGGCCGCGCACGGCGTGCCGCTCGATCGCTACGAGTTCGAAATGCTGTTCGGGATTCAACGCGACCTGCAGGGGCAGCTCGCGCGCGCAGGCGCGCGGGTGCGCATCCTCATCAGCTACGGCGAGTACTGGTTTCCCTGGTACATGCGCCGGCTGGCGGAGCGCCCCGCGAACCTGTGGTTTGTCGCGAAAAACCTGGTCGGCTAGCGGTTATGAGCGGCCGCGCGCTCGGGAGCCGGAATCGCCATCAAGTCGGGGTGCGCTTCCACGTGTGCCTTCACCATGGCTTCCGCTTGAGCCATCGCGTCCGCGTCGCCGTTCCGATAGACGGCGTTGGGCTCGATGAGGTCCTTCTGGCTGGCGGGCGTCGAATCCGGGCTGTCGTAGATCGCCGCAACCGGGCAGGCCGGAACGCACGCGCCACAGTCGATGCACTCCTCCGGGTGGATGTACAGCATGGTGGCCTGAGCGAACTCCGGCTCGTCTTTTCTCGGATGGATGCAATCGACCGGGCAGACGTCCACGCAGGCGGTGTCCTTCGTGTCGATGCAGGGGTCGGTGATGATGAACGTCATGTCGCAAGAGCTTAACTAGGTCAAAAGTGAAAAGTCAAAGGTCAATCACAGGTCATCCTGATCGCGGGAACGCGGTTTGAAGAGCAGGGTGACGTGGAGCAGGGCGGGCTCACCGACGCCGAGAAGCGGCGTAACGTCATCCAGTTCGCCTTCGGCGGCGACCCCGAGCGATTCGACGAATTCCTGGATGTCCTTCGCGCCGGCATCCCCGACGGCACGCGCGTCGTGCTCCGCGGCAGCGCGTTGACCGGCCGCCGGTGGAAGGACGACGCTCCGTTCGATGCCGACGGACCTGGCACGAGCGACCTTGACCTCACGCTCGTCGGCGAGCCGGCGATCGGACTCTTCACCGTTACGGGCTTCTTCCTTCCGGGCGTGCACTCGCGGCCTCTCAGCGACGACGATCCGGACATCGCGCCGCCGCTCGTTGCGCTGCGCGACGACCTCGTGGCGCTGGCAAAGCGGCCGGTGAACATTCAAGCCACACGCGATTTCGTCCAGGCGCTCCGAGGTGACGTGCTCGGCCAGCCATACCTCACGCTGATCGAGAAAGCCCAGTGACGTTCCGCCTCCTCACGTACAACATCCGGTACGGCGGCGTCGGGCGCGAGGCGCCGCTCGCAGCCGTCATTCGGGCGTGCAATCCGGACCTCGTCGTCCTGCAGGAGGCGACGAAGCCTGAAGTAGTCGATCACGTCGCGCGTGCCGCTGGTATGCAGGTATGGGCGGCGCGTCGCGGCAACTCGCTCGGCTTCATGAGCCGCATCCCCGTCGCCGAGCACGCATGGCATCAGCCTGCGCGATCGCGGCACGCGTTCCTTGAAATTGTGCTCGGGGATCGCGGCTGCCGCGTCTTCGGCGTGCATCTGAGCGCCGTGCATGCGGCATGGACGGAGCGTCGGCGCGTGCGCGAGCTGCGCGCGCTCCTCGCCGCCATCAGGCATCATCAGCACGGGTTCCACGTGCTCGCCGGCGACTTCAACACGCTCGCGCCGGGGGAGCTCCTCGACGTACGCCAGCTGCCGTTCCGTCTGCGACCGTTCGTGTGGTTGAGCGGTGGTGCCATTCGCTGGCGCACGATCCAGGAGATGCTCGACGCCCGGTACGTCGACGCCTGTCGCATGCAGCATCCGACGGCGACCGGCCTGACGTTTCCAACCTCGAACCCTCATGTGCGACTCGATTACATCTTCGTCCCGGCGTTGCACGCGTCACGCATCAAGTCCTGCGAGGTCATCACCGGCGATCAAGCGGTCACCGCTTCGGACCATTTCCCACTGCTTGCGGAGATCGACGGGTAACACCCGAGTCGACGGGGTCGAACGTCAGACGACGTCCGAACTCCCGCCGAAGCAGCAACAGATTCAACGCCATCTGCACCGCGACCGACGCAACCGAGAGGTACCAGATCCATCGCGGCACGAATCCGGGCATGCGCGCCAGGAAGTAGAGTGGCACGGCAATCAGCACGATCCTCGAAAACGAGGTCAGGAGCGGCGGTATCGTGTTGCCGATCGCCTGAAACATGCTCGAGCTGACGAACACGAGACCGGACGCCACGAAGTTCCACGAGACGATTCGCAGATACTCCTCCCCGACGGCGATCGCCGCCGGGTCGTCCGAGAAGACGCGCACGATCGCGCCGGGCGCGACGTGCGCGAGGATGACGAACAGGCTCATCGTGCTCACCGCCATCCATGACGCTGCCGCAAAGGTCGCGCGGACGCGGGCGGGTTGACGCGCACCGAAGTTCTGTCCCGCCACCGCCGCCGTGGCGAAGCCGAGCGCCACCACGGGAAGGAACAGCGCCTGGATGATCCGCAGCCCGATGCCGAAGCCTGCCTGCGCCGGCGGTCCGAACCGGCGGATGACCGCGTATACGATGACGAGATACACCGCCATCAGCGCGAACTCCGCGCCCGCGGGAAGGCCGATCTTCAGCAGGTCGCGCCAGTCGGCCAGGCGCGGCATCCAGCGCCCCGGCGTGAATCGAAGATACGAATCGGCGCGCAGGAAGTAGGCCGCCATCCACACCGCGCCGATGGCTATTGCGATCAGGGTAGCCACGGCCGCTCCCGCCACACCCATCGCCAGACCGGTGCCCCAGCCGAACACGAGGAACGGCGCCAACACGATGTTGATGATCACGGTCGCGGTCTGCACGATCATGCCCGGTTTGAAGGCGCCCGTGCCGCGCAGCGCCGCGCCAAGCGCGACGACCGTGAACTGCAGCGCCATCGCCGGAATGAACCAGAGCAGGTAGTCGGCGGTCGCCTGCCGCGTGAGATCGTCGGCGGCAAGCCGCGCGGCGTACGCGTGGCGCGTGCCCATGGCGACCAGCAGAAAGAGTGCGCCTGCGGCGACCGAGAGGACCTGAGATTGATTGAAGATTGCAATCGCGCGATCGCGGTCCTTCCGGCCCGCCGCGTGCGACACGAGCGTCGTCGTGCCGACGCCGAGCATCTGGGACAGCGCGAGAACCACGAAGGTGAGGTTGCCGCTGATTCCGACCGCGGCCACGGCCGCCGTCCCCAGACGCCCGACCCAATAGAGGTCGACGAGGATGTACAGCGTCTGGAACGCCATCGTCACCAGCATGAAGCCGGTGGTCTTCATCAGATGGCGCGTGATCCGGCCGGTGGTGAGATCCTCCATGTTCCGACCTTAACCGACGAGGGCTTGCCGTGTCCCGTTATGTCCCGCGGCCGCACGTGGGTGTTCCAAATCAACACATGGCTAGGCGGATTGCTCCGTCCCGTCCCGCCAGTATTGCCCGCAATCTATCAGTATCGCCAGCCGAGCTCGTGGCAGCGCGCTTGCGATGAACCGCCCGCCGCATGACACCCGTGCGATCGTCGTCGCTCGCTCTCGTCCGGGACGCCGACCTGCTCGATCTGCCGTCGCCTGTCGGAGAACCTGCCGCATCTCTGTCGAGCGATGCCGCGGCGGGCCGCGACCGGCGGGCGTTCGTGCGGCTCGATCCGCTGGAGCTTTCGGACCCCCTGATCGCGCGCGTCAAGTACGGCGGCTCCGTGCGGCTCGTGGACGTTTCCGCTGGCGGCGCGCAATTCGAAACCGCGTCAGCACTCCGGCCCGACTCGACGCTCGTGCTCGAGGTCATGGGGGCCGGATCGCAGGACCCTGTTTCCATCGTCTCTCGCGTTCTGCGGTGCCACGTGTCCGACGTGCGAGGGGGCATACGGTACCGCAGCGCGTGCGCGTTCAAGCGCCCGCTCGAGCACCCCGTGCTGGTGGCGCCTGCCACCACGGTGCCCGACAGTTTCGCGAGACCCGAGTTTGCGCTCAAGACGATCGTCGAAAACTATCGCCGGCGCGCGCGCGCAGTGAAGGACACAGATGGGTGGCACGAGACGTCGTCCGTGCTCGAGTCCCTGATCAAGCTGCGCGATGCGGCAGAGCAGCGTACGGATCCGATCGATCGCCGGCTGGCGCAGATGCTCGCGGCGATCGTTCCTGCCCTCCAACGCAACGAATCCGCCGACGACGCGATTTCACAGGTACCTCATCGAGCTCCGACGTCACATACCGGCACTGACCCTGCGGATTGGCAGCGGGTCGCGGCCGGTCAGCGCGGGCGATGCCGAGCGGATCACGCTCAACGTATGGTCCGAGCCCGCCGACAGAGCGACGCTGACCGCCGAATTCCCGACGGGATTCGACGTCGACGAGCCGCAGTTCCGCCTGCTGAAGGCCGGTGCGTATCTGCTTGGTCTGGCCGAGAGCTGGGTGCCGCCGCGCCCCCGCCTTGACGCAGTAGCCACACCAGAGGCCGACTCCCAGCCCTCGCGCCAGGACGACGCGTCGGATCTGCCGGCCGGGTGGCAGCGAGTGGTCGTGCGCTTCGCTGACGGGAAGCTGCTCCGAGGGTACTCGAACAACTTTCATCCAGATGCCCAGCACCTGCACTTGAGCCCTGAGGTCAACTGCGCGCCCGGCGATCGATTGTTCGTGCCGATGGCGCTCCTCAAAGCGGTGTTCTTCGTTCGCGATCTGGCCGGGAACGCCGAGCATGTCGATTCGAACTGCTTCGACCACACGCCCCGGGCGCGCAAGGTCGAGGTCACGTTCCGCGACGACGAAGTGATGACCGGCTCCACGCTGAACTACAAGCCGCAGGGGCGCGGGTTCTACCTGATCCCCGCGAACTCGCGAGGCAACAACCAGCGCGTGTACGTCGTGCTTGCCGCCGTGCGGCACCTGCGGTTCCTGTAACCGACCTCACGCCCTCAGCGGATCGCGGCGCCATGCGACAACTCCCAGAAGCGCTGAGATGACGACGATTGGAACCATGCGCTGATGTTCGCCGTAGCAGCATGTGCGTCAGCCCGGCGCCGATCATGACCAGGATCAGGACGAGCGCCGCCCGCGCCGCCATTCGCGGAACCAGAAGAGCCAGACCGGCGACAATCTCGACAGCCCCCACGAGCAGGTAGACGTTTTCCGGGTAGCCCCACCGGGCGAACATCCGCGGCCACAGCGGGCTTGTGAACTTGGCCGTGCCGGCATACACGAAGATGGCTGCCAGAACTGCCTGGCACGCCCATAAGCCGATGTGACCCAGCATTCGCACGGGCTTCTCCTTGTGGCACACAGGATGAGGCGGGCCGCCGTGGCGGCACAGTCGAATGGGGTGAAACGGACTCTGGTGGGGTGAGCCGACGCATCGTTGTCGCGGTCGTGGTTCTCGATTACAGTCATCGACGGAGAGAGCACCGATGCGTATGACAGCAATGCTGGCGATGCCCTTCGTGCTTGCCGTCGCGGGTCCGCCGCCGGGGCCGCGCGTCGACGTGAAGGCGAACGAAACAGCGAGCCGCGTCGACATCACGATCGACGGGAAACCATTCACGTCGTATATCTGGCCGGCGACGCTCAAGAAGCCGGTCCTGTATCCGCTGCGTACCGCCAGGGGCACGCTCGTCACGCGTGGCTTCCCGCTCGATCCCCGAAAGGGCGAGCGCGTCGATCACCCGCATCACGTGGGCCTGTGGTTCAACCACGGCGACGTCAACGGATTCGATTTCTGGAACAACTCCTCCGCGATCGCGCAGGACCGCGTGCCGAAGATGGGTACGATCCATCACCGGCGCATCGTCGACGTGAAGAGTGGTGGCGCACGAGGCGAGCTCACGGTCGAGAGCGACTGGACCGACGCCACCGGCAAGGTGCTGCTCCGCGAGCGAACGCACTTTGTGTTCCGCGGCACGAGCGACACCCGCAGCATCGACCGCATCACGACGCTCACGGCGGTCGACCGCGTGCTGTTTCGTGACAACAAGGAGGGCATGCTGGGCATGCGCGTGGCGCGTGCGCTCGAACAGCCCGCCGAGAAAGCCGAGATCTTCACCGACGCATCGGGTACGCCAAGCGCGGTGCCGATGCTCGACAACGCGGGCGTGACGGGCCGCTACGTGAGCAGCGAGGGAAAGAGCGGCGACGCGGTGTGGGGCACGCGGGGCCGATGGGCACTGCTCGGTGGGACGCTGGAGTCCGAACCGGTGACGATCGCGATCCTGGATCACCCGTCGAATCCCGGATATCCGACGCATTGGCACGCGCGCGGATACGGTCTGTTTTCGGCGAATCCGCTGGGACAGAAGTCGCTCGACGACGGCGATGCGGAGCTCAACCTGCCGCTGGAACCCGGCGCAAAGGCGACGTTCCGCTACCGGATTCTCATCCTGAGCTCACCGGCCAGCGCCGATCGGATTGAGGGTGAGTGGCAGACGTTCTCGAGGGAAAGCTCGTAAGACGCACAAGAACGGGATCGCCACGCCAAGAATCCCGACAGCTACCCTGCAAGCAGTTGTAGCGCCGGCGATCCGTTCGTTCTCGCCTGAGATGTCCCCCTAGCGCGCGCCGATGAGATTCACCGCGATCAGAAGCGTGATGCCCCCGACGATCATCGGAGTGAAGGCGATCGCGCGAAGCTGCGGATCGATCTCCATTCCCTTCGCGCGGAGCACGCGCAAATGGTAGAAGCTCCAGACGATCGGCTGGATCACGGCGACGAGGTAGATTGCGCACCAGCGAAAGACAGACATCCCGGAATGGTCCGGATACGACTGAAAGGCATTCCAGACGAGAAATGTCCCCGCGACGTAGTCGAACACCACCACCGCCGCGAGCAACGCCTTCAAACCCACTTCGAGCACTCCGTCTGCGTGTCGAAATAAATCTTGGCTCCGAGGTACGCGCCGGAGAAGTAGGCGCACGCCAGCGGTCCCCAGAGCAGGCAGGCGATGATCATAAAACCTTCAGCCGTCGCAATGTACGTCTGCAGGTCCCTGCACATCTGGATCTGCTGCTCCTTGGTCTGCACGCGCTGAACGGGCCCTCTTGCATCGAGCTGCGCGCCGATGGACGCGAAGAGCTCCGCGGACCGCTCCATGTGCGAGGTGACGCCAGCGGCGAGCAACGTATCCAGCCACCGCCGCCGTTCGGCAAGCGTGGAGGGCGTCGAGAGCTCCGGCGCTGGATCGACCCCGAACTCACGCGCGGTAGCGGCGAACTGCTCGCGATCGAACGGCCGCAGCAGCACGTTGTCACGCCCGTAGGTCTTGAGCTCGCGCTTGACCGCCTTGCGGAGCTCCGCGTCGAGATTCCGCGCCTTGCCGTTCGTGGCCAGCACCCGGAGCGCGGCGGCGGCCTGGCGCCCGTGTTCGCCCTTGCCCGACTTCGTCAGGCCGCCGATCGCGGCCTTGAACTGCCGCAGCGCCTCCGCCGATACCGGATCGTCGCCGCAGCTCCCGCAGGACGCTTCGACGCGCCCGAAATCGGGATATGAGAGCGCGCTCCCGATTACGGGAATCGACAGCGCCGCGCCGGCGGCGTGCAAGAACATCCTTCGACCGTGCATATGTGGCCTCCCCTGGTTTGAAGTTGCTCGCGTGGATCGCGGGCGAAGCGCGACGGAGCAACGGAGAGGCCACTGCGAACGGGTTGTCTCGTGTGGGCATGCCGCCGATTCGTTCGTCTTTTCGAGAGTGACCTGGCGGCGCGCGGGAGCGGAGGGTCGATGCTACCCGAGACCGACGCCGGACGCGGTAGCTACTACTCGCGCCGTATCCGCTCGGTCCTTTTCATGCTGTCCGTGGCCCACATCCGGAAGGTGAGCGTCGAGGCCCCGATCTGAATGACATCGCCATCGGTCAAGTTCGCTGACGCCGCCAGCCGCGACCCCCGTACGAACGTGCCGTTGGTGCTACCCAAGTCTTCGATCGAGGCCTCCCGGCCCGCCGCGGCAATCTGAATCCTCGCGTGCTGGCGCGAGACGCCGGCTGCATCGAGCCATACGTGGCAATGCGGCGCGCGTCCGATGATGTTGTCACCCATGCCCAGCATGAACGTCCGATCGTTCCAGGCGAGCCAGCACTTGATCGAGTCGCCGGTTGGAACGCTGACATCGGCAGCGGGCGCGGCGAACGCGTACCCGACCTTGTGGACCGTGCGAACGAATTGGCTCTGCTGGGGTGTGTCGGCCAGCGCGCGGCGGATCTCTCCGACCAGAATGCTCAGGTTGGTGTCCACTACGAACGTGCCGGGCCAGATCCTCGCGTGCAGCTCGGACTTGTCGACCACTTTCGGCCGCCGTTCGAGCAGCACGCACAGCACGTCGAAGGCTTTGGGCGAGAGACGGATCTCGCCTCCCTCGCGGACGAGCTGTCTCGTCTCGGAGTCAACGGTGAAGGGCCCGAAGCGGACTTTCACGGCTGGTTCAAAACCTAAGAAATCCTTACCAGTTCTTTAGGACAGCGCCGTGTCGCTTGCGCGAACTTATGGGGCGCGGTTTCGTCTTACCAATGACGGTGCAGCAGAAGCTCTCCGAGCGGGCCGGAATCCGGCGTCCGGCTCGCGACCTGATTGACGCGGTTCTCGAGAACATGCGGAAAAACCTCGAGCCGCTGAAGTACTCGACCCTCGTTCCAAGCCGGTACCTCGTGTACCTCCACCCCAGTGAATACGCCAGGCTCGAAGGCATCGTTCCTATTCTGCAGGAGCAGACCATTCGCGCACTCGTCGAGGAGCTCGATGCGCTGAATCGCCGTACGGTGCTGCACCGCTACGCAGAGCGGATCCTCGGCCGCCAGGCGCCGGTCGTCCAGAACGCCGGGATCGACTGGCACGTCGAGTTTTTGCAGGATCCCGATGGCGAGGTCGGTCCCGGCGATATTCTCGTCGATTCGGAGCTGCTCCTGCCCGCGAGCCCTGAGCTCGGCGTCGGCGAACGGACTCGACGGATTACCACGGCTCACGTGGGACAGCGCGTGACGACCAAGGAGCAGCTCGTCACCCGTTCCTCCGCACCGGCTGAGGCTCGTCCCCTGGCTCGCATTACGTACGACGATGACGCCGGCCACCACTCGCACGCGATGATGAAGGACTCGCTGTCGGTCGGTCGCGGCGGCATCGCGTATCCGGTCGACATCCGCATCGCGGCCTCCGTCGACGTGTCGCGCGAACACGCGCGCATCCGCCGCGATCCCGCAACCGGCCTGTTCTTCCTCATCGATTTGAGCTCGCTCGGGACGACGCTCGATGGCCGTCCTGTGCCGCGCGGATACGACGAAGTGGATGGCACGAAGCGCGAGAACGGCGTCGAAGCGCCGGTTCCGGCGCGCGCGCGCATCGGCCTGGCCGACGCGGCGTTTCTCGACTTCCAGGCACTGCCGTGACGGCCGGCCGCCCATGAGCACGGCGATCTTGAACGCCGCCACGTTGAGGGCCGCCGGGGACACGGATCGCGGCCTTCAGCGGGACGGGAACGAGGATCAGTTTCACGTCGACGTCAGCCGCGGTCTCTTCATGGTGATCGACGGCGTTGGCGGGCAGGCCGCGGGCCGACAGGCGGCCACCGTTGCCCTGACCATGCTTCGCGCGCGGCTCGAACGCGAGACCGGACCCGCCTCCGAACGCGTGCGCGAAGCCGTGACGGTCGCGAACAACGAGATCCATCGGCTCGCCGGCACCCGGCCGGAGTGGAATGGGATGGCCTGCGTGCTCACCGTCGCCCTCGTCAAAGACGGGCACGCCACGGTCGGACACGTCGGCGACACACGGCTGTACAAGCTCCGGCGCAATCGCATCGAGAAAGTCACCCGCGACCATTCGCCCGTTGGCGAGCGAGAGGATGCCGGAGAGCTGTCGGAAGTCGAGGCGATGCACCACCCGAGGCGCAACGAGGTGTATCGCGATGTCGGATCGGAGCCGCATCAGCCCGACGACCCCGAATTCGTCGACCTCGAGACGATTCCCTTCGAAGACGACGCGGCGCTGTTGCTGTGCAGCGACGGCTTGAGCGATCTGGTCAGGTCCTCGACGATCGCTCAGATCGTCACGCGGTTCGCCGGCGACCCTCCGAAGGTCGTGCGCGCCCTCATCGAAGCGGCGAACGACGCAGGCGGCAAGGACAACGTCACGGCGGTCTACGTCGAAGGCGAGCGGTTCGCTTCCACGCTGGAGAGAGACGGCGCCACGGCGGCGCCCGCCGAAGCGCCGAGTGGCGGAAGCGGCCGCGCGCGGATCGCAATCGTGACGCTCATCCTTCTCGCGATCGGCGTCGTGCTCGCCCGGCCATGGATCCTGCAGTGGCTTCCCGAGCCGCCAGCGCTCGCCCAGGCCTCCGCGACATCGCGGATCGAGGTCGGGCAGGGCGAATCGATCGCCGACGCGATGCGGCGCGCGGCGCCCGGCTTCGCGGTGGTCGTCGAGCCAGGCGAGTATCGCGAGCAGCTCGTGCTGAAAGATTACGTTCGCGTCGTCAGTCGCGTCCCTCGCGGCGCGACGATCCGGCTCCCCGTTGCCGCTTCCGAGGCTGATGCCGCGGTCGTGGCGCAGGGTCTCACCGGCGCGGAGTTCATGGGCTTCAGGGTCGTCGGCGATGCCGCGACGCCGCTCGGCACGGGGCTTCGCGTGGCAGCTTCGGCGCTGACGATTGTGGACGTCGAAGTCGTCGGCGCCACGCGGGCGGGCGTCGAGTTCTCGGGCGAGGGCGGCGAGCTGATCGGGAGCGAGCTTCGCGACAATCCTGGACCGGCGCTGGTGATCCATCCCGGCGCGTCGCCGAGGATCGCGCAGAACGTGTTTGGGCGAAACGGGCTCTCGGAGCGCGCGATGTCGCCGTTCACGATCGGGCGCGGCAGCCGGCCGCTGTTTCAGCGGAACGTGTTTCGCGGGATCGGCGCGGACGCGTTTCTCGCGCTGGACGCGGACGTCCGCGCTGCCTTGACGCAGGACAACTGGTTCGTCGCGACGGAGCGTCAGAATCCGCGTGCGGATCAGCGGCAGGGTCAGAGTCGATGATGACGGCAGTGTTCAACCGGCTCGGTCCGTACGAGATCCACGAGGAGATCGGACGCGGCGGCATGGCGTCGGTCATGCTGGCAACCGACACGCGCACGGACCGCCGCGTCGCGCTGAGGCTCGTGTCCGCGCGCGAGGCACCCGACGTCTTGAGCGCCGAGAAGCGTGGCGCGGAGCTGCAGGAACAGTTCTGCCGGGTGAGCGCCTTTGTGCCCGAGCTGTACGAGCGCGGCGCGTCGGCCGGTTATCTCTATGTCGCGATGGAGTATGTCGACGGCGAGAACCTCTCCGACGTGATTCGACGCGGGCCGCTGGTGCCGGACCGCGCGGTGACGATCGCGCTGGAACTGTGCCGGTTCCTCGAGGATGCCCGGCGCTTCACCTGGGTATCGGAAGGCCGGGAGATTCGCCATCTGCTCCACGGCGACCTCACGCCCGCGAACGTGCGCATCACGTCCGACGGACGCGTGAAGGTCCTCGACTTCGGCATCGCCAAAGCGCTGTCGCTCAGCAGGAAGGTGACCGTCAACGATTTCGGGAGCGTGGCCTATCTGTCGCCCGAGCGCCTCGAGTCGGGAGGCGAGATGGACGCCACCGATGGCTTCTGGGCGCTTGGCGTGATGCTCTACGAAATGGTGAGCGGCGAGCCGCCGTTTCGCGCGGCCACTACCCGCCGATTGGAGCAGCTGATTCTCTCGCGGCGTCCGCCGCCCAATCTCGACGGCCGATGTCCGGTCGGCCTGCAGGCTGTTCTGACGAAGCTTCTCGGACCAGGTCCTGCCGACCGCTACGACAGCGCCCAGGCCATTCGTGAAGACCTCGAGCGATTCCAGGCCGGCACCACGACGCACGCGGAACAAGAGGGTTGGCCCTCGCGTGCCGCCGATGAACCGGCGACGCGACGAACGCGTCCGGCCGACGATCGACATGCCGCGAACGTGGACGAGGCGACGCGGCGGACGAAGACCGCCGTCGTGCCGCCGCCGTTGCCGCCGGTTGTGCCGCCCCCGCTTCCGTCATCGGCAAAGCGCAAAACGCGGACGCGCGGGTTCCGCAAGATGCTTCGCACGGCACTGGCCATCGTCGCCATCATCATCGCCCTGCGCGAGATCACCGTTGCGGTGTCTGCGAGCCGAATGGCCGAGGCCGTGCCGAATCGGCGAGCTCGGCGATCTTCCGCAGGCGTGGAACTCATATCAGGCGCTATCCGAACGAAGCATCGGTATCGCCACGATTGGCCTCGAACGCTCGCTGCTCGCGCACACCACGATGCTGACCGACCGCGTAATCGCCAAGTACCGCGCCGGGGTATCGACCGTCTGGGAGCCGGAGTGGACGCTGGCGCGCAATGCCCTTGCCCGCGCCGTGACGATCTCGGGCCAGCGGCATCTGCGCGCGTCGCTTCGCTACTGTGACGGCCACCTCCACCGCATCAACGGGAGCGCGCGGAAAGAGGAGAAGCAGTTGGGGGAGGCGCAGCATCAGTTCTCCGAGGCGGTGGCGGCGTTTCGCGAGGCCGCTCAGCTGCGGTCCGACTGGCCCGATCCCTTTCTGGGTCTGGCGCGCACGTTCATCACGGGCCTGGCGGACGTCGATCGCGGCGCCGATGCGCTCAGCCAGGCCGAACGCCTCGGACACAAGCCTGGCGATCGCGAGACCGCGCAGCTCGCCGACGGCTACCGTGAGCGTGCCGAGACCCTTGCGCGCAGCGCGCGGCAGCTCGCCGGGATGCCTCAGGAGCAAGGGTATCTGGAACGCGCGATCGTCGCGTATCAGCAGGCGCTCACGCAGTATTCGAAGATCACCGGCTTCGGCGACACCACGCGGAACATCCGAACGACGCAGCGCGCGCTCGAACGCGCGCGGCAGCGGCTCGACGAGCTCACGCAGCCGGCCGTCGTCATCGAAACGGATCTGGTCCAGCCGTGAGCGTCACGTACACGCACGCGCAGCAGCGCGACAACCGGCAGACCACGATCGCCGCCCGTCAGCTCGACGTCACCGATCTGCTGCTGCTCTCGACGACGCTGATTGGCGTGCTGGCGATCGGCATGACCTACGCGGGCCTCGGCCGACGCGGTGCGTTGTCGGTCGAAGCGCCCAGAGCCGTGAACCTGCGCACGGTAGCCGACCCTCGCGCGATCGAGGCAGCGCTCGGAGGGCTGCCGGCGGCAAGTGTTCCAGACCGTCGCCTCGCCGCGCGCGCGCTGTTCGGGTTTCTCGCCGATCGGCGCAGTGCTGGAGATAGCGTCCCGAACGTCGCCACGCTGCTCGGCGCAAAAGTGCTGGCCGCGCGCGATCTCGCCGCCATCAAGCCGGCGTTCATCGTGCGGACGCCCGAGGAGTTCCGGCGCTCGGTGCTCATCTGGGGATTGGCGTGCGTGTTCGCCTTTCACGCGATTGTCATCCTCTGGCGCGCGCGAGCGATCGAGGGAGATCGGGTGCTCCTCGCGGCGGCGCATCTCCTCGCCGGGCTCGGCTTTGCCGCGCTCCTGAGTCGCGCGGATCCGCTCCGCGATTCGCTGCTCTTCGTTCGCTACACCGTCGGTGTGCTGATGGGACTGGGAGTGATGGGCGCCCTCTCGCTCGTCGACTTCCGAAAGACCGCGTTCGTCAGGCTCAGCTATGTCCCATTGCTCGGCGCGCTGTTGCTGTCGGTGCTCCTCATCGTGTTCGGGGACGGGCCTGGGCGGAGCGGCGCCAAGGTCAATCTTGGGCCGGTTCAGCCCATCGAGGCGATCCGCTTGCTGCTGGCGCTGTTTCTCGCCGGGTACTTCGCTCGCCGCTGGGAGCTGCTGCGCCATACGCCGCGGGCCACGTACGCGGCCCCGGTGCTCGCGGGCGTGGCCGCCGCGCTCATGTTCTTTTTCCTTCAGAAGGATTTGGGCCCGGCACTCTTCGTCGCATGCGTCTTCCTCGTGCTGTATGCCGTCGCCACCGGCCGGGTTCCGGTGGCCATTGGAGGCTTCGCACTCCTGGCGGCCGGGATCTACGCCGGCTATCGCCTGAACATCTCGGCGACACTCGCCGCCCGCGTCGAGATGTGGCAGTCGCCATGGCACAACGCGGTTCGGGGCGGCGATCAGATTGCGCACGCGGTCTGGGCCCTGGCGACCGGCGGCTTCTTCGGCACCGGAATGGGCCTTGGCGACACGCGGTATCTGCCGGCTGGCCACACCGACCTGGTGCTCGCCGCGGTGGGTGAGGAACTGGGGCTCGTCGGTCTCGCGTTCGTTGCGGCCGCGTACTGCGCGATCGCCTGGCGCGGGCTGCGCATCGCGTGCGCCGCGTCCACCGACTACGGGTTCTTTCTTGCGACGGCGGTTACGTTGTTCCTGATATTGCCCGCGCTGGTCATGAGCGCCGGCATACTCGGCCTCATCCCGCTCACGGGTGTCGTGACGCCGTTTCTGAGCTACGGCGGCTCCGCCATGACCGCGAACTTCGCCGCGCTCGGCATTCTCACGGCGATTCACGCGAACCGCGGAACGACGAGAACGGCCGAACCGTTCAGAACGCCCGTGAAGTACCTCGGCGTCGCACTCGGCGTCAGTGCGGTGGCGATCGCCGCCGTACTCCTGAACGTGCAGCTCGTGAACGCGAACGGGTACGCGTCGAAACCTCACTTCGGCATTCAGGCCGACGGCGTCGGCCGCTATCAGTACAACCCGCGCGTGCTGGACCTGATCGACGAGATCCCGCGCGGCAGCCTGTACGACCGCACCGGTCTCGCGCTTGCGACGGGAGACGCGCGCGTTGCGCAGCGCGCGCGCGACGGATACCGGCGGCTCGGCATTCCGGCGAGTGCGACCTGCGACGCGCCGATCGAACGCTGCTATCCGCTCGGCGGCCCCGCGTTCCACCTGCTGGGTGACGCCGCGACGCACCTGAACTGGAGCGCGACGAACACGTCGTACCTCGAGCGAGACGCGCAAGACCGTCTGCGCGGCTTTCGAGAGCATCGAGAGCTCGTCCCCGCGTTGCGCCATCGTCACGACCCCGAGCATGAGAGCCTTCGAACGCTGATCGAACGGGACCGCGATGTTCGCCTGACCGTCGATGCGCGCCTTCAATTCCACGTTGCGACGATCCTGTCGAACTACGCGCGGCGGCTGTCGAGAACGGGAAAGGCCGCTGCGGTCGTCCTCGATCCCGACACCGGCGAGGTGCTGGCCGTCGTCAGCCATCCATGGCCCGAGCTCGAGCGTGTTCCCGGCGGTGATCCGCTCAACGCGTCCGACGCAATGCCCGAGGGTCTGCTCGACCGGGCCAGGTACGGGCTCTATCCTCCCGGCTCGACGTTCAAGCTCGTGACGGCCGCCGCTGCGCTCCGCCGCGACGTGTCACTCAGCCGCACGAGCTTCACATGCACACGGCTCCCGGACCATCGCGTCGGCGCGCGGATCCCCGGGAACGGGCTCGTTCGCGACGACGTCCTCGAGACCAGGCCCCACGGCACGATTGACATGCGCGATGCGATTGTCCACTCGTGCAACGCGTACTTCGGCCAGCTCGCGCTCGACCTTGGGCCGGACGCGCTCGTCGATACGGCGTCGATGCTCGGTATCTCGCTGACGCCTGCGACGTCGCGGCTTGGCGCCACGCTTCCGCAGGCCGGGTACGGTCAGGGCGACGTCCTCGTAACGCCGCTGCGGATGGCGCGCGTGGCGGCGGCGATTGCCAGCGACGGCGTGCTGCGGCAGACGCGGCTGGAGACCGGAGGTCGTCCCGCGGCGCGCCCCGACCTTCTCTTGCGCCCTCACGCCGCGCGCATGCTCGCCCGCTACATGCGCGAGGCGGTCGTGAGCGGCACCGGACGCAGCCTGCGGAATCATCCGTGGCGGATGGCAGGCAAGACGGGAACCGCTGAAGTGGCGGGCGCCGCCTCGCACTCGTGGTTCATCGGGTTCGCGCCGTACGGACGCGCGACGAAGCGCGTGGCGTTTGCGGTGATCATCGAAAACGCCGGCTACGGAAGCCTGGCGGCCGCACCCGTGGCAGGCGAGATCGTTTCGGCCGCGGCGGCGGCCGGTCTGGTCAGGTGAAGGTGAACGCCGTGGACATACTCGGAAAGGCTCGGAAGCTCGAATCCCGGATCGCTCGCACCGTCGACCGCGCCGCGCAGCACGTCCTGAAGCCGGATGGGCGCGAACCGCTGGAGATCATGCATGCCCTCGTCGACGCCGTCGAGGAGGAGGTGCAGCCGGCCGGCCGGGACACGCACGTCTTTCCGTTCAACCGGATCAAAGTCTCCGTGGTGGCGCCCACGCGCGAGGCGCGCGCGCGGCTCGAAGCCGTGTTCGACGGCGAGCCGACGCTGCAGGAGCGCATCGCCGAATGCCTGGAGTCGGCTGGTTGCGCGGCTGCCCCGGTTGTCGTGAAGGTGGTGTACGTCAGCGAGGCAAAGCCCGAGTGGCCATCTCGCGAGTATCACGTGGACTTCGATCGCGTGGCGGTCACCGCCCCTGCGCCCGAACCGGCTCGGCCTGCGATCGGCCGCCTCAGGCTGGTCGTCGTCGCCGGCACGGCGGAGCAGTCGCAATACTCGTTTGCGATGGCGCGCATCGATCTCGGCCGCTGCGCCGAGGTGCGCGACCAGCGGCGCCGTCTGCTTCGAACCAACCACGTCGCCTTTGCGGACACCGATGCGCCCCCGAACCGGAGCGTGTCGCGGCGTCACGCCCACATTCGCTACGCCGCCGACGTGCGCGAGTTCCGCCTCTACGACGATCGCAGCGAGCAGGGCACCGGCGTGCTGCGGAGCGGAAGGACGATCGCCGTGCCGCCCGGATCGCGAGGCGTCCGTCTCCAGTCGGGCGACGAGATCGTATTGGGCGAGGCACGTCTGCGCGTGGCGATCGGCGAGGTTTCCTGAGGACGGGACCGCTCCGGCGACCTCAGCCGGAGCGCTCTCCAACGGCTGCACGGTCCCGCAACCCAGTACCTTTGAACTCTTGACACGTGTTGCCTGACCTCTGAAGATGAGGCGCTACCGGCCGGTGCAGCTTCATTTTCAGGGCGATGATCGAAATCACCCCTCCCGTGGTGTCTTCCGCGTCCACTCCTCCTGCGCGGGATGCGTTCGTACCGAACCTGATCGTCCTCATCTTGGTCGGCGTGGCGATCAGCGCCTGGCTGCTCACGTTCACCGACTGGTTCGCCGAATTCAGCGCGCTCCTCGCGCTGAGCGGCCTGTTCACGTGGATCAGCGTTGTCTCCAAGCTGTTGCGCGAAGAGCGCGTGAAGGATTTGCAAGCGCGTCTCGATCGGGCCGTCTTCCAACGCCTGAATTGGGGACGCTACCTTCTCGTCGCGATCGTCCTGGTGGTCGTTCCAAGTTTCCTCGGGACGACTGAAGTCCGCTCGATCGGCGATTCGTCCGAGCGGGTATTGTGGTTCGACTACAACCCGACAGCCCCTCAGACTGCCGATCGACTGCCGCCCTTCGGGCGCGTCCGCGACGTGCGCTTCACCACGCTGTGGGGTCCCACGCAGATTCGGGTGAAGGTGGGTGGCTATCCCAGCCTGCTCGTGCCGGTGCGGCCCTGGAGGCGCAGTTCGGTTGACGTTCCGACGTCGTTACTTCTATCGAACCCGGTCGTGCTGCTGCAGCCAACGAGCAAGCTCATGGCATTTGCGCAAGGCCTTACCCTCGTCGTCACCGCCGGTGGCCAGACCCGTCGTCGCCCCTTCGACGGACACTCCGTCTGGATTGGCTGCGAGGACGACGTTCAGGTGCCGGCGCGGCTCGTGGAGGAATGGCGGTCGACGAACGAAGGGCGCGCGCTGCTGGCGAAATGGGAGTCGCCCCGCGCCATTGATCTTCCCCTGACGCACGGGACGGTGCTCGAAGTAAAGCTGCTGAACGAAGATGGTAGCGAGTACGTCAAGCGCACGGGCATTCACGCCAGACGCCCGGGGCGACCGCAGGAATTTCCGCAAGTGGAGGCACTCGATGTCCCGCCCTGATCGAATGGCCGTTGCGATCTCCGCCGTCCTCGCCGTGCTCTCGTGCGGTGCGACACGCCTCGAGGCCGAGGAGGTCGTCTTCGTTTCGTTCCAATTCGCTGAAAGCTCGGTGGCGCAGCGCTTCGGACCGGCGCTCGCGGCGACGCAGGACCAGATGGCCGATTGGCTCATCGGCGAGCTGAAGGCGAAGTATCCGTACTGGAATTATCAGCGCGCCGGCGCCGCGAGTGAGTTTCCACGTCTGGCGGCGTCGTTGAAATTCTCGCCACCTGACTGGCTGATCATCATTGCGATTCAGTCGGCGGCCGGGCAGCAGCCCGCTCCGATTCAGCAAGTCGTGTGGGTGAACGCTGCGGAGCTGGAGCGAACGGGGCTCCCGGGACGGGATGATATTCCTCCGTCGATCAAGAAGAAGATCGGTGAACAGATCCTTGCTGCTCAGGACGAGGCGCTGTTCAAGGCACTTCACAAGGTGCCAGTCGTGCGCGATGTCCGCTTGGCGAATCCGTCCACTCCCCGCGCCGTGCTTGCCCTGGATTGGGCGCGCCATTGGCAGCTGGGACTGTCGGAGTTCAAGCTGCACTATCGCACCGCCGGCGGCCTCGCCACCGTCACGTGCACCGGCGTGGGATCGAAGCTCGCGTACCCCGCGCCGCCTCCAGCGTCGGGGCTCGAGGTGCAGCTTCAGCAGTTCGAACTCGGAGGCGTCAGCGAATCGGCCAACGCCCGGCTCGGCGACATCTTGAGCTCGCAGCCGATCGCCGTGTTCCTCACGCGCTTCGAACCTCTCGCGGCTTCGTTGCTGTCTCCGACCGGAGATGCGGGCATTCCATCCGTCGCGCCACCGAGGTGAGAGCATGAAGACACACGCTCACGTCCCGACGCTCGTGTGCTGCGCCGTCGCGTGGGGTATTGCGGCGGGCATGGCCGCCGGCGCTCAGACTGCGGCGGCCCCGCAGACCGGAGCGAGAACCCGGATCCAGACGGAAAAGACCACACAGCCAGAGAAGCCCGCCCAACCGGCGAAGACCACCCAACCGGTGAAGACGGCCCAACCGGCGAAGACCGCCCAACCAGCCAAAACAACCGTTCCACCTGAAGAAGACGAAGCGAAGCAGCGCGCGGCAGCGGCGTCGAGGGCCAGTGAGCGGGTTCAGCCGGCGGATGTTGCGAAACCGCAGGGTGGATACAAGGAAGCCGCTCAGACGTACGAGGCAGCGCTCCGGGATGTCCCACCCGCCGATCCCTCGACGCGAGCCAAGGTGAGCATCGCGTACGCCCAGATGCTCGAATCGTGGTCGCAGACCGCCGGCAGCGCAGAACCGGCCAACGCCGAGCGAGCCGCCAAGGCCACCGAGTTGTACAAGTCCGCGCTCGAGGTGGGGACGCCGCCGCAGCGGCAGCTCGCGCGAAACAACCTTGGCAACTTGTTGCTCCGCCAGGGACAGTACTCCGATGCCGTGAACACGCTCCAGCAGCTCGATCTGGCCGCCGAGCCGGAGCGGCGATTCCTCTACGAGTACAACCTCGGTCGCGCCCTCGAGCTCACCGGGCGCCGAACCGATGCCTTCGAGCGCTATCTGGGCGCGGTGAAGGCGCAACCCACGTTTGCGCCGCCGCGTGAGGCGGCAACACAGCTTCTCGTATCGGAGAAGCCGCTCGATGTCGCGAAAGCGGAGACGCTTGGAAACGTGCTGATCTCGCAGAGACAGCCGGCGGCCGGCGCCGCGGTGATGCGCGCGGCGTTGCGCGTCGGTGGCGACGCGGCCGCCGAGCGCCTGCTCCGTGTCTTGATGCGCGCGTATGTCGGGATGTCAATCGAGCCCGAAGGGTTCGCTCGGGAGGAAGTGCCGTTCCTCAAGAGCATCTCCGACTCGTATCGCGTTCGGGCATACGCGGGAGAGATCCAGCGCGCCGTGCTGGACCCCGACTTGCCGGTGATTGCGCTGGCCGTCCAGGGCGAAAATCTGTTTCCGACGTGGACCGACAATCACGCCACGGAACTGTCGGCGCTCCTCAAACACATCGGCGATGTCAACAATCGCCTCGGCAAGCACCAGCAGGCCATCGCGCGATACGGCGCGGCCTGGGCGCTCGATCGCGGGAACGGCGAAGCCGCCGTGTACGCGGCAATGCTGCTGCAGGACCATCCCGAGCTCGATCCGCGCCAGCGCGTGCTGAACCTCCTGCTCGAAGACATCTTCGCAACCAAGTCAGCGCTCCGCGCACGGCGTGACTGGCCGAATGCGCTGCGCATGCACCTCGTGCTCGGCACGATCTTCGAACGGCTCGGCCGGTGGGGCCCGGAAACCGATCCACGCACCGCGTCGTTTCAGTGGCGGCTGGCGCTCGATGCGGAGGAGCGAATCCTGAATCAGGATCGCTCGTTCAGCCGGTCGCCAGGTTTATACCTGAAGCTCGGTGAAGCGTACCTGCATCTCAGTCCGCCCAAGCCCGACCTCGCGCGGGAACAGTTCCTCAATGCGGCACGCTGGTTCGACGAGACCGGTCGCGCCGAAGAGGCCGAGGATGCGCGCAAGCGAGCGAGTACGGCTGCGGGGCGCACCGTTGGCGCTCGGCAGTAGACGCCACACCCGCATGCGACTCGCGGCGCTCTCGTTGACACTGGCCCTCGTTGCTCCCGCGGGCGCGCAGGAGCGCCCGCAGGTTCGTTCACTCCGAATCACTGTGCTGTCCACGATGCTGGCTGGCGATTTCGCCGGCGGCATCGGCGAATGGGGCTTCGCCGCGCTCGTCGAGGCCGACGGGCGGCGAATCCTCTTCGACACCGGCGCTCGTCCCGAGACGGTGCTGGCGAACGCGAAGGAGCTCGGGACGGATCTCGCGGGCATTACGGACCTGGTGATCTCCGCACAACCATGGCGATCACACAGGCGGGTTGTTGACCCTGCGTAAAGCGCTGCTTGCGCGCGATCCCACGTCGTTGACTCGAGCGCACGTAGGGCGCGGGATCTTCTGGCCGCGGCCGACGCCTGCGGGCGACGCCAACGGCCTGCTCGGTTTCAAGGCGGAATACGAGGCGTCCGGCGGCACCTTCGTCGAACATGCCGCCGCGGCGACGGTCGCGCCCGGGATCTGGGTGACCGGGCCGGTGCCGCGAATCCATCCGGAGCGGAACTGGCCGGAGGGTCGAAAGGTGCAGGCGCCTGATGGGATGCGGGAAGACGACGTTCCCGAAGACATGTCGCTGGTGTTCGACACACCTTCTGGTCTGGTGGTGCTCTCGGGGTGTGGCCACGCCGGCATCATCAACACGCTCGAGCACGCGCGCAAGACCGTGCGCGCGGCGCCGGTGCATGCGGCGCTCGGTGGATTTCATCTCTTCGCGGGATCGGACGAGCGCCTCGCGTGGACGAGCGCGCAGCTGAAACGATTCCAGCTGGAGCACTTTCTCGGCGCACACTGCACGGGTATCGAGGCCGTGTTCCGCATCCGCCAGCAGTGCGGCCTCTCGCGCGGCGCCGCCGTCGTGGGCTCGGTGGGCGCGACGTTCACGCTCGGCAGCGGCATTGCCCCGACCTCACTCGCGCGCTAGCGAGTCAGACCCCCAGCGTTCTACTGGCGCATCGCGACCAGCGGATCGACACGCACCGCGCGACGCGCCGGGATCCAGATTGAGATGGCCGCGACCGCCGCGAGCATGCCGAGCACGGCGATGAAGCTGACGAAGTCCGTCGGCGCGATTCCGAACAGCAGGCCGGCCAGCGAGCGTCCGAAGGCGACACTCAAGACCAACCCGACGCCGAGTCCGCCGGCCGTCAGCGCAGCGCCGTGTCCAACCACGAGGCGGGTCACGCTGCGCGGCGACGCACCAAGCGCCATGCGGATGCCGATCTCGCGGGTGCGCTGCACCACGGCGTAGCTGAGAACTCCGTGAATGCCGACCGCTGCGAGTATGAGGGCGAGCGCGGCGAAGGTCATCAGCAGCAGCGCGAGAAAGCGCGGCGTTCCGATCGACTCGGAGAGCGTGGCCGCCAGCGGCTCGACACCGTACACCGCCAGACCGGGGTCGATCTCAGCGAACGCGGACCGTACGGCACCGGCGAGTGACAGGGGATTGCCGCTCACCCGGACGAGCAGCGACTGTGCGCCCCGTGGAGGAGCCTGCGCGAACGGCATGTAGGCGCCGATCGGCGCGGCCGCTGTCACGCCATGGAACTTCTCGTTGCCGACGACGCCGACAATCGTCCATCGCTGACCCCAGAAGGCGACCTGCTGGCCGATTGGATCGTGCTTCGCGAAGAAGCGCCCGGCTGCAGCCTCGTTGATCACCACCACGGGCGGTGCGTTCGTGGCGTCGCGCTCCTCGAGCGCCCGACCGCGAACGAGCGGCAGACGAACGGTTCGGAAGTACCCAGGCGTGACGCCGCGCATCGTCATCTCCGGGAAGTCGCGGGACTCCTCCTCCCGGCCGACAATCACGAACGAGTTCGTGTAGCCGGCGCTGAGCGGGTGGCTGCCGGCGAGCGCCGCGGCTTCCACACCGGGTAGTGCCCGCACGCGGTCGAGCAACGCCGCCGTGAAGCGATGGACCGGCACGACATCGGGCCATGTGCTGAAATCCCATGGATAGCGGCTGGCGGGCAGCTGAAACTCCGCCTTCAACACGCCAGCCGCCTCGAATCCAGGATCGACCTGCTGCAGCTTCCAGAAGCTGCGAATCAGCAGCGTCGCGCCGGTGACGAGCACGACGGCCAGGGAAACCTCGGCCACCACGAGCGCCGATCGCGTGAAGCGTCCCTCGCGCCCGGCCGTTGCGCCGCGTGCGTCCTCGGCATTGAGGGCGCCGTGCAGGTTGCTTCGGCGCGCCTGCAGCACCGGCAGCACTCCGAAGACGAACGCGATGATCACGGAGGCACCCAGAGCGAACGCCAGCATGCGCGCATCGATGCCGACGGTTGCGAGGCGAGGTACCTCCGGCGGTGCCAGCGTGAGGAGCGCGCGCAAACCCACGAGTGCGGCGGCGATGCCCAACATGCCGGACGTGACCGTCAACACCAGGCATTCGACAATGAACTGGCGACTGAGCTGCCGCGTGCCGGCGCCAAGCGCCATTCGGACCGCCACTTCGCGCCGGCGGCCGGCGCCTCGAGCGAGGAGGAGGTTCGCCACGTTGACGCAGGCGATGAGCAGCACCAGGCCCACGGCGGCCAGCAGCACCAGGAGGGCCGGCTCCGTCGGCCCGAAGACCACTCTGCGCAATGGCTCGATGAAGACGCCGCGCGACTTGTTCGATGGGTACGTGCGTTCGAGGTCGGCTGCAATCTTTGCCAGCTCCTCTTGTGCCGTCGCCATGGTCGCACGCGGCGCGAGGTGGCCGATCATGAGCAGCGGGTGGGTATCCCGAACGAGCTCCTTGGGATCTGCCTGCAGCGGCACCCAGACATCGACTTGGCTGCGCGGGTCGCGATCTGCGAAGCCACGCCCGTAGTCGGCGGCCGCGAGCACCTGCAGGATGCCGAAGTCAGCTCCCGACGGTGCCACGCCAACGATCGTCCGCACGCGATCATCGAGCCGCAGCGTGCGCCCGATCGCCGCGGAATCGCGCTGGAACACGTCGGTCCATAGTCGTTCGCTGATCACGGCCACGGCGGGTCCGCCCAGCCGGTCGTCGTCTGCCGTGAACGAGCGTCCGGCAACCGGCTTCACGCCGACGAGCGACAGAAACTCGTGCGTCACCGAGAGGCTGGCAAGACGCATCGGCTCCCCGCGGTCGGGAGTCATCGTGGCTTCCTCCGCAATCAGCCCGCCGAAGCGATCCAGCTGACGGCTCTGCTGCTGAAAATCGACGAAGTCGGGCCAGGCTCCCGGTTCGTGCGACGTACCGCTGTCGCGATCGGTTTCCCAAACCATGACCAGTTGCTCCGGGTCGGGAAAGGGCACGGGGCGGAGGAGTACGGCATCGACGACGCTGAAGATGGCGGTTGTCATGCCGATGCCGAGCGCGAGCGTCAGGATGGCGGCCGCGGCAAATCCCGGATTGCGGCCGAGTAGGCGGATGGCGTAACGCGCGTCCTGCAGCATGCCTCGTAGACGCTCTCGGCGCCGCTGAAGGTTGGAATCTCGGCCGGATCGCGTCGTGTAGGGGCACGCGCGCTCGAACCCATACGCGCAAGAGTGCGAGCGGCTGCACACATGTGCCCGCAAAACTTCTGGCGTCGCTGAAAGCGACAACACGAAGCACCGATAGTCCGCATGAGATCGGATGCTTCGCTGGATCGCAGCCGCCGCGGCTTTCACGATTGGGCTGCTTGGCAGCTCGGGCAGCGATGCGATCGCGGCCGAGCCCGTGCCGACCGCTCTTGGATCATCGGTTCGCGTGACGCGCGAGTTCGATGGACCCTGGCTTCGTCAGGGCATCTGTCGATCGGCCACCTTCCGCGAGCTCGTCGCCAATCTCGCCAGCACTGACATCATCGTCTACGTGCAGCCACGATTTCTCTCGACGCAGACAGTCGCGGGCGGCCTGCAGTTCGTGTCCGTGACGCCGACCGCGAGGATTCTCCGAGTCGTCATCAACCTGCACGTGATCGGTACGGATCACTCCGGCGCGATTGCGATGCTCGGGCACGAGCTTCGACACGCGCTCGAAGTTGCGGATGCGCCCCAGGTCAGAAGCGTGGCGGCGTTCAACGAGCACTATCGCCGACATCAGGCGGATACCGATCGCTACGACACCGCCGCGGCGCGGCGAACGGAGCGCGAGGTCCGCAGCGAGCTGTTCCGATCCTCGGACCGCAGCTGCGCAGGGGCCTAGCTCGCTTCCTCTTAACCGCGCAGTATTGATGAGCTCTTAATCCCTCGACCTGTATTTTGGTCATCCGCCACATATTCGTGCAATCGCCGCGGACCAATGGGTGTAGCCTGCGCCCACAGGGTGAGTCGTGGATTGGAATTCCGTTCGCCTCCGCGTGCAAATGGTTCATCCCATAGCGCCGAACCGCTCGACGAGCCCTGGTCCTGCGTTCGCTTCCGATAATTCGCATCGCGAGAGGGAGTCAATGGCTGCGACCATGACGACTCAGTTGCCGCGTGTCGGCCGAGGTCCTCGGCGAAACTACACCGCCGTGTGGTGCATTGTCCTGGCTGCCCTTCCGTTTGCCGCGACCGAGTTCGGGTTGATTCCCGTTTATGAATCGCAGCGGCGCATTTTGCCGGCGTCCGCGTCGTTCTTCTGCATCCTCGGATTCGTATACGTCTTCAGCCTGCGTCACGGACTCGCCGGCGCAATGTTTGGCACCCGTTTCACGCGGAGCGAAGGCGATTCGACGCACGGGCGACACGGGCTTTCAATCAACTATCTGCCAGCGGGTCTGATCCTTGCTTCGCTCGGTGCCGCGGCGGCATACCTCTCCGCGTACGAGAGCGGCCGGGAACTTCCCGCATTTCCCGCGCTGCCGCGAAGTTCCGCGGACGCGGTTGTGCTGGCGCTGTCGTTCGTGGCCATATTCCTGCTGGCGGAAACCGCATTCGCGATCATGGCGGTGCGCGAGTACCTGCAGGACGTATTGGGCCTGACCGATGCCGCGATCATCGCGGGCATGCCCGGTCGTATGCGGTCGACCGTGCGTGGCTCCGAGTCAGAGTCGCTCTCTTTCTCCTACAGAGTGGTTCCTCCAGGCCGAGCCACTGAGAAGCCAGCTGGCGCAGTTTGACAGCGAGGTCGACGCCGCTGGTCCAGGCGACACCGGAAGACGCGATCGTGGCGGGTCACATCGAGGATGCGAAAGAAGCAGGCGGATCGCCGCGCACATGAGCCTGAGCAAGCCATTCCGCTAACGCTTCCTGCGTTGCACCAGCCAGTTCTCGAGCTTCGCCTCGAAGGCGGCTTCGTTCGCGAGTGCCTTTTCGAGAATCGGCGCCACAGGGGGCGGTAGCCGGTCCGGATCGCGCGGATGGTTCAGCATGTTCTCTCCGCCTATCGCACGAAGAATCAGATCCGTGAACCCGTCGATCCACCATTCTTCCACCGCGCGGCCGTATGCCGCGGTCGCCTTCGCGGGTGACGAGAGATAGCCCTGCCAGCCGGGTGCGGTTGCGATCGTGCGCACCTCGTCGAAGGATTTTCCTGATTGGCTGGGGAGCGATCTGTACGTCGATCGAACGAGGTCGGGCCGCACCGCGAGCATGCCCGCCGTCTCGCCGACGCCGGCGTGAAGGTCCATGCCGAATGAGTCGAGCTCCGCGCGGGTAAAGAACTTGGCGCGCATCTTGTCGCCCCGCGCCTGGATTGCCGCGTCGGCGCGAAAGAGTCCCGACAGGTGCAGCATGGTGACGTGAAACGTGTCGCTGACGAAGTCGGACGCCTCATTCAGCGCGATGCTCTGGGCGGGTGCGCCGTGGCCGTTGAGAACGAAGATCCATTTGAAGCCGTTTTGCGCGACCTGTCCGCCGATGTCCGCAACGAGCGACCGCACTGTGGATTGCCGGATCTGATATGTGCCCGGGTGTACGAGCATGTCACCCAGCTGGTTGGCGCCGCCGTTGCCATAGTTGAGGGCCGGCATCATGACCACGTTCCAGCCTGGCAAGGCGCGGCTGACGCGCTGCGCGGCGCGATTGGCTTCGTACATGACGCCAAGCGTGTCTGCCGCAATGGGCAGGTGAGGTCCGTGCTCTTCGAGCACGCCTACGGGCAGGATGAACAGCGTCCGCTCACGATCGAATGCCGCGATCTGCGGCCAGGTGAGCTCTTCGAGCTTGTAGATGTCCGAACGAGTCGGAGCAGCGCTGTCGCGTGTCCTCGGCTGAGCTCGCGCCGACGCGGCACCCGCACTTATGACACACACGATCAACACGATGAGCGCATGATTCATTGGTTTCTCCTGTCGTAAAGCGGTGGATCCTCCCTGTTCAAAACCGCACAGATCCTCCGCAACTCAAACGCTAGTCTCCGCAATTGTGCCGAACCTGGCGCCGTGTGTTCACTGCGTGAGGACAGGACGGAAACACGCGAAAAGGAGGGGACACCATGACAGCGCTCCGAAGACTCACAGGCTTCATCGTTTGTGGTTGTCTGATCTGGGCAGCGCCGGTGGCTGCCGACCCAATCACCGAGTTGAACGTGATCGCGGCGGATACGATCTTCGCCGGTGGACGTCCAGCCGGAGCGGCGCCGCTCCTCGACTTTGCCATGGTCCACGCGGCAATCCACGACGCCGTTCAAGCGTATGAGAAACGATTCAAGCCATATGCCGCCCACATTCGCCACGCCTCGGGCTCGCGGGTGGCCGCCGTGGCGAAGGCCGCGCGCGATGTGCTGGTGAATCGGTTCCCGGCGCAGACCGCAGTCATTCACGCCAAGTATCTCCTCTTTCTGTCGAACCATGGGTTGACCGAGGCCGATGAGGGCATATTCGTCGGCCAGCACGCCGCAGCAGCGATCATCGTGCGGCGTACCGGTGATGGGAGCTATCCGATGCCTCCACCTCCACCCGACCTTGGCGCCACCGGAGCCGGCAACTGGCGACCAACGCCTCCGATGTTTCTGCCGTTCTCGGCGCCGTGGCTCGGCGACGTCGAACCGTTCACGATGGACTTCAACGCACAGTTTCGCGCCCGTCGTCCACCGCCGCTGACCAGCCTCGAATACGCGAGGGCCTACAACGAAGTGAAGGCCCTGGGTGGCCCGGTTGGGTACCCTGGCGTGACCCGTACTCCCGACCAGACCCAGATCGCCTACTTCTATTCGGGCAACACCATCGCCCTCTTTGAAGGCATGCTCCGAGGACTGGTCGAAGCGTGCGGGATGGGAGCGGAACAGCGGTACTGTAAGAGCCTCAGGAGACTCGGTGACAGTGCCAGGCTGTTCGCCCTGGCCAACCTGGCAGGCGCCGACGCTGGCATCAGATCCTGGAACAGTAAGAAGCACTACAACTTCTGGCGACCGATCACGGCGATTCAGCAGCTTCCACCGGGGGACAACGACGGAAACCCGCAGACCGAGGCCGATGCGACATGGACGTCGCTGACTGCCACGCCGCCTTATCCTGACTACACGTCGGGCGCCAACAACCTGGCCGGCTCCTTCACGACCATCGTCACGCGCTTCTTCGACACCGACAAAGTGACGTTCAAGGTCACGACAACTGCCATGCAGGCCATTCCGAATGAGCGAACGTACCATCGCTTCTCAGATTTGGCCGACGACGTGGTCGACGCTCGCATCTACATGGGGATTCATTTCCGCTTCGCGGACACAGCGGGGCGAAGGGAAGGGACTCGTGTCGCGACGCAGGCCTTCAATCACTTCCTGCGGCCGATTCGCGATCGCCGTCACGATCATGACAAGGATCGCGGCGACGACAAACGATGACGACGACTGGGTCCGAACCGGCCGTCGCCCCCGCGTGACGGCCGGCTACGCGACAGCGCCCGCCTCGTGCAGCGAAGGCGGGCATCAATTATTTAGGAAATCTGGAGCCGGCGGTCGGACTTGAACCGACGACCTGCTGATTACGAATCAGCTGCTCTACCAACTGAGCTACGCCGGCCGGTGTGCCCTCGGCGAAGTCGAAGGGCGGAATGAACGTGAAATTGTAGCACGGCAGCTAGGGACCCCTCACGAGCCGGCCGTTCTGCATCACGAACTCGACGCGCGAAAGTGCTCGGATATCGGCCAGCGGGTCGCCGTCGATCGCGATCAGATCGGCAATGCGTCCGACCTCGATATCGCCGACGTCGCTCAACCGCAGCGCGACGGCCGCATTCACCGTCGCTGCCCGGATTGCCTCGATCGGCGGAATCCCCGCTTCGACGAGCGTCGCGAACTCCGTGGCGTTCTGCCCGTGCGGCAGCACGCCGCCGTCAGTGCCGAACACGACGCGGACGCCGTCTCTATACGCGAGGCCGACGGCGGCACGCAGGGCCGCTCCCGGAGCGCCTGGTGCTCCCGCGACGAGCGACGTGAGCGTCGGGACGAGAAAGACGCCGCGGTCGCGCAGCTGCCTGGCCGTCGCTGCATCGAGGAACGCCGCGTGAGCCAGACCGTTGACACCCGCGCGGATTGAGGCCTTCACACTCCCGAGACCGATCGCGTGCGCGATGACGAGGCGCTTGCTCTCGCGAGACTCGGCCACCACAGCACCCAGCGCATCGTCCGCGATCTCGTACGCGTCCGGCTTCGCGAATGCATCCGCCGTCCATCCGGAGACGCAAACCTTCGTGAGGTCGGCGCCGGCCGCAATGTTCTCACGCACGCGCGCGCGGAATGCCTCGGGACCTCCCGCTATGCCGATGCCGCCGAACTCGCACACCCCATCCTTGGTTCCCACCCATCGGCCCGCCGCGAGGATGCGTGGGCCTTCCGCAGAACCGGCCGCGATGGCATCGCGAAGCCTGATGACGACGTCCGACGTCGCGCCCAGATCGACGACGGTCGTGAATCCCGCACGAAGCGCCTTGATGGCATTCGCCGCCGGCTCTCCGCCGATCTGCAGATGGACATGAGCGTCGACCAGACCCGGCAGGAGTGTGGTGTCGCCGAGATCGATGGTCGAGGCTGCCGACCGATCGTCGAACGTGGAGGGCGACAGGATGGCAGCGATTTTTCCGCTGGAGACGACGATGATGTCAGGACCGCGGAGCTCGCCCGAGCGCACATCGAGCCAGCGGCTGACACGCAAAGCGAGATCCCCGGGCGCCGAAGTGAGACGCGGCGGATCGGCGAGGCCCGAGATGACGGCCGCCACGGCGACGACCGCCAGCCCCAGCGAGCGCATCCCGCGAGTTTACTCGGGTCGGCTCCGCGTCTTGTGGTCGGCGAGCCAGCCGCTGCTGACCGGATGGACGTCGAAGCGCCCATCCGACCGCCCGGTCGATCGCCGCAGAAGCGCCAGGGCGCCGACACAGACGCTCGCGGCCAGCAACGACAACTGAATCATGAATTCCATGGGATGCCGGCGCGTTGAGCAAGCGTCGATCCATCCGACGATTGCCGAAGATTGCACGCCATGCGACGGCGCGATTGAGATTTCTACACACCCGGACTGTATAAAACTCAGTCGTTGTTCGTGACCATGCGTCCTACTGCGGAGAGGTTTCCCGCTTGGCCTCCGCCGGCAGACCGAATGAGAAAATCGATGATCCGGCCGCGTAGGCCACGTACTGCCGTCCGTCGATGCTGTAGGTGATCGGCGTCGAGTTCACGCTCCCGCCGATGTTGAGTTTCCAGAGCAGCTTGCCGGCCGCGGCGTCGAGAGCCATGACGTACCCGTCGCGATCACCCGTGAACACCAGGCCGCCGGCGGTCGCCAGCGTGCCGGTTGCGGCGGGACGGAAGGTCTTGAACTCCCACTTCAACTCGCCGGTCGCCGGGTCGAGCGCGCGCACCGCTCCCCAGCGCTGTTCCCCCGGCACCGCGTGGTTCGTGCTGCCGAAGTAGAGGCGCCCTTCGCGGTACATCTGCGGCGCCGCATAGTACGTGTCGCACTGCTCGCGCGCCGTCACGTAGAAGAGACCCGTCTGCGGGCTGTGCGACGGCGACATCCAGTTGGTCGCGCCGGCGACGCCCGGGCAAACGTTGTTGCCCTCGGCCGTCGGGTCGGTGTTCGGCAACACGATCGGCCGGCCGTTCGCATCCACGCCGCTCGCCCAGGTCACCTTTGCGAAGGTCTTCGCGAAGAGGAACTTCCCGTTCGCGCGATCGAGCGCGTAGAAGAACCCGTTGCGGTTCGCCATCACCATCGTCTTGCGCGGCTCGCCGTTGACCTTCAGATCGAGGAGCATCGGGATCTGGGTCGCATCCCAATCGTGCACGTCGTGCGGCGTGAACTGGAAGTGCCACCGCAGCTTTCCGCTATCGAGGTCGAGCGCCACGACGCTGTCGCTGTACAGGTTGTCGCCCTTGCGATCTCCGCCGTGCAGGTCCGGGCCCGGATTGCCGATTCCCCAGTACGTGAGGTTCAGCGCCGGATCGTACGTGCCCGTCAGCCAGGCGGGCGCGCCGCCGCGCTTCCATGAATCGCCGGCCCACGTGTCGTTGCCGGGCTCACCCGGCGCCGGAATCGTATAGAAGCGCCACGCGCGCTTGCCGGTGTCGGCCTCGTACGCGTCGATGAAGCCGCGCATGCCGTACTCGCCTCCGGCGACGCCGACGACGATCTTGTCCTTCGCCGCCAGCGGGGCCACGGAGAAGGAATACCCCTTCTTGTAGTCGTCGGCTTCGACGTCCCACACCACGGCTCCGCTCTTGGCATCGAGCGCCACCAGATGCGCGTCCAGCGTCGCGAGAAACACCTTGTCGCCAAGCACCGCGACGCCATGATTCTCCGGGCCGCAGCAAAGCGGTATCCGCTTCGGAAGACGATGGCGATAGCGCCAGAGGACGCGGCCGCTGCGCGCGTCGAGCGCCCACATCTCGCTGTTCGACCCGGTCACGTACATGATCCCGTCGACCACGAGAGGGGTCGTCTCGAGCGGTCCGCCCCGGCCGGCCTGAAATGTCCACTGCACGCCAACCTGGCGCACGTTGGCCGCGGCGATCTGGCTCAGCGCGCTGTATCGGCGGCCCGCGTAGTCGCCGGAATACATCAACCACTGCGCGGGCTCCTCGGCTGCTTTCAACAGCCGCGCGGCCGTCACGCCACCAGGCGAAGAGGAGGTGCGCGCCGTGCGCGATCCGCCGCGCAAGCTATCGAGGTAGGCAACGAGATCCTGAAGCTGGGTCGAAGTGAGCCGTTGCTCGGGATAGTCGGGCATCAGCGATCGCTGGGGGTATGTGATCTCCTGCAAGTCATCCTTGGCGAGCAGATGCAGCTTCTCCCCGACGTCCATCAACTGCACGGTGAACGTGTCTTCGTTCCGGCGCACGCCAACGATGCGCGTGCCGCTCTTCGTGGTCGCCGACACAGTCTCGTACCCGGCCAGCAGATCCTTCGACGGCGTGCGGATGTTCTCGACAATCGCCGTCGGCGTCCGCGCCGCGCCGATCCGCGAGAGGTCGGGGCCGACGCGCCCGCCGCGGCCGTTGACCATGTGGCACTGCGAGCAGGTGGCTGCGCCGAAAAAGAGCTCCTCGCCCGCACGGCCGTTGCCCGCGGGCGCCGCCGCCGGGGGAACCCGCAGGCTGCGGAGATACGAGACGATCGCCCAGGTCTCATCGGGTTCGAGCTCGTTGGCCGGCATCTCAGTGCCCGAGATCCCGTCATTGATCGTCGCGAAGATCGCGGCGTCGCTGTCGCCGTGGACCGAGCGGCCGGCCGTCAGGTCGGGCCCGCGGCTCCCGCCGCGCGCGTCGATGCCGTGGCAATAGCTGCACTCGGAACGAAAGAGCGTGCGTCCCTCCGCTATGGCGTCCGCGCTGCCGGCGCGCGGGTTCGTGTCTTGCTCCCGCTGTTGAGGGGCGGCCGCTCCAATCGCAACGAGAAGAGCAGCCATGACGAGCGTGAGCACGCGAGTAGCCATAGGGCCTCCTTGGAATGCCGCCGAATCGATCGCTGCGTCAGGACCGGCCGGAATGCATGTCGTGCACGTAGTGAGCGCGCGACTCGACCTCCGACAGCCGCGTCGCGGCATATGTGGATGCCTGTGTCAGCAGATGACGCGCCTCGTTGTCGGTGCGCGCGCGCAACGCCTCCGGATCGTGTCCGAGGGCGCGAAGATAATCGTTGATGAGACCGGTTTCGAGGCGGGCGAAGGGATCGCCGACGCTGGGGGTGTCGGTCGGGAATGACGCCATAACGGACCTCCGAAAATGGACCCGGCAGGCTTTGGGAGGCGGCTACTATACCTCCCTATTCCGAAAATTCACTATCACAGGGAGTCGGGGAGATCTGGGAGAACGGAATCACTTCTTCACAGGAGGTCAGGGATATCGGGAAGCCGGAATCAGTTCTCCCAGAACTCCCCGATCTCCCTGTGAAGAAAAAGTGCTCTCCCTGATCTCCCGATCTCCCTGTGATGACGATATTGCCTCCCTGACCTCCCCAATCTCCCTGTGAATAGGAACTCCCTCCCTGACCTCCCGATCAGGACGGAGCGGTCACACCCAGTTCCGTGAGCTTGAGCGCGATGTCTTCCGCGGACGTGGCCGGTTTCACCGCCTTGTCGATGTGGGCGAGTCGGCCCTCCGCGTCGATGTAGAACGTCCACCGTGCGGCCGTGCCGCGCTCGTTCAGCACGCCGTAGGCCTGCGCGGTCTTCTTGGTCGGATCGCTCAGGATGGGGAAGTCGGCGTGTTCCTTGTCGGCGAAACCTGTGTTGTCGGCCACAGGGTCCACGCTCGCCATGAAATACCTGGCGCCGAGCTTTCGAATCAGGTGGCCCTTCTCCGCGAGCGACTTGCACTCAATCGTGCAGCCACTGGTGAACGCCTTCGGAAACCACGCGACGACGACCGGCTGCCGGCCCTTGAAGTCGGACAGAGAATACGTCTTGCCATCGGACGCCTGCAGTGAGAAGTCCGGCGCCTGCTCGCCCACCTTCAGCTCCATATGGGTCTGAGTATACTCGCGGGCGATGGCTCATCCTCTCGTGCGCGCGCTGCGTGCGGCGCTTCAGGCCGAAGCCGATCCCGTGAGAGCGGTGGGCGTGCAGAAGTACATGAAGTCGGAGATGCCGTACTACGGTGTGAACATGCCTGCGCAGCGGCGTATCTGGCGCGGGCTCTTCGACGCCCATCCGTTCGACTCGCGCGACGAGCTTCGCGCGGTCGCGCTCGAGCTCTGGCGAGGAGCAAAGTTCCGCGAGGAACGATACGGCGCCATCGCGCTCACGGACCAGAGGCGCCACGCGTCGTGGCAGGAGATCACCGCGGTCCCGACGTACGAAGAAATGATCGTGACGGGCGCCTGGTGGGACTATGTGGATTCGATCGCCACGCACCAGCTCGGCGACGTCCTCCGCCGCGAGCCGCGCCGGATGAAGCCGCTGATGCGGCGCTGGGCCCAAGCAACCGACTCGATGTGGAAGCGCCGAGCGGCGATCCTGTGTCAGATCGGTTTCAAAGGCGATACGGATCTCGATCTGCTCTACGCGTGCATCGAACCAAACCTCACGCACAAGGATTTCTTCATCCGCAAGGCGATCGGCTGGGCGCTCCGCCAGCTCGCATGGACCGATCCGCGCGAGGTCAAGCGCTATGTGGCCGCCAACCGCGCGCGTCTCAGTCCTCTGAGCGTGCGTGAAGCGTTGAAGAACCTGGCTCCGTAGGCGGTAGGCGGTAGGCGGTACGGCGGTAGGCGGTAGGCGGTAGGCTGTAGGCGGTAGAAAATCCGTGCTACGCCTACCGCCTACCGCCGACCGCCGACCGCCCACCGCCTAGCGTTGCAGCGTGAACGTAACCGTCACCGTCATGACGACGGCAACCGGTTGTCCGTTCAGCCGCGAGGGCGTGAATTCCCACTGGCGCACGGCGTCGATCGCAGCCTGGTCGAGCAGCGGAATCGATCGAAGCACCTTCACGTGTTGCACGCGACCCTCCTCGCTGATCACCGCTTCGAGAATCACCGTGCCCTCCCGGCCCGCGGCCCGCGCCAATGCAGGGTAGAGCGGCATGACGTAGCGCGTCTTCTGTGGCGGTTGAATCAATCCTCCAACGGGAAGCGGATCCTTCGACTTCGGCGCGGGCGGCGGAGGCGGTTCGGGGATACCCGCGACGATGCTGTTCGCATCGCCGCCCGGCATGCCGCCGGGCACACCGTCGGCGGAGCCTTCGGTCTCGAATGGCTCGCGCTCGATCTCGAGGGCGATGTTGTCTGGTGAGATGACGGGTGCCGCTGTCAGGCTTGGGGTCTTGGACGCGTCTTTTCGGCCCGCGCGAGGCGGCGCCGGAATCGGTGGTGACGCGATCGGCTCGGCGACGATGAAGTCGATCGCGCGCCGCGGCGCGGGCAGGACGTCGTTCGCCACGATGGGCGACACGATCAGCACGGCGACGATGATCAAGTGGATGAGGATCGAGAACGCGAGCGTGTAAGTCCGCATGTAGCCTCCAGTCGTGCCCTTCGATTTGTCGAGGGCAGGGAGGCTGCGCCGGCGAAGCCTGACAGCTCATTGGACACCGCTCTATCGCGCCGGTTCCGTTCTGGCGCGGCAAGCAACATGCACCGGGCTGCAGCATGGCGAAGAAGCCGACCGTCGTCGAGGCCCCGCCTCGCTCGGCTGCTCCCTTCATTCCCAACACGACGAGCCTTCGAAAGCTCAGCGCGGCCGCGCGCGAATGCAGGGGCTGCGATCTCTATAAGAACGCGACGCAGGTGGTGTTCGGTCAGGGGCCGCAGGACGCCCGCGTGATGCTGGTCGGCGAGCAGCCGGGCGATCAGGAGGATCGACAGGGCGCGCCGTTCGTCGGACCGGCCGGGGCGCTGCTCGACAAGGCGCTCGAAGACGCCGGGATCCCGCGCCGCGATGTCTACGTCACCAACGCGGTGAAGCACTTCAGCTGGGAGCCGCGCGGGAAGCGGCGGATCCACAAGAAGCCGCGCGCGTCGGAGATCAGGGCGTGCCGGCCCTGGCTCGAAGCCGAACTGCGCGCGGTGAAGCCGATCGTCGTGGTCTGCCTCGGCGCCAGCGCGGCGCAGGCGGTGATCGGTCCCCAGTTCAAGCTGATGCAAAACCGCGGTCAAGTCCAGACGAGCCCATTGTCCGAGCGCGTCATCGCGACGATTCATCCGTCAGCGGTGCTGCGCGCGCCCGATGCGGAAGGTCGCCGCGCTGCGTACGGCATGCTGGTCGGTGATTTGAGGATCGTTGCGGAGACGTTGAGGAAGAGCACCGAAGTCTAGTGGCTGCCGTGGCCCTCTGAGCTCACCGTCTCTGCATCGATGTAGACCTTTCGATCCGAGAGCTCTCGGTCGTCCTCCTTCGTCAGGTTCCAGCTGTTCCGCTGCTCTGCCTTCGGCGCGGGGCGGATGACGCCGGAGATGGCCGCGCGCTGGCCGCCGCGCACCGGAGCGATCCGATGCTGCGACGCCTCGCCGCGCTGCCGCTGCGGCCCGCCGCGAGTGTCTCGGCCGATTACGACGAGGAGACGATTGTCGGGGGACCCGACCCAGAACGCATAGTCATTCGCTCGATTCTGGACGTCGACGTGTAAGTCGACGCGGCGGCCGACGAGCGCCATCGCGTCGTTGGTGCCGGTGATGGTCTCGATTTCGGTGATGACGTCGGCGCCCTTCGCCTCGGCTGCACTGTCGTGCGTGCCCGACGTCCCGACCGGGGCGGCGAGGGCCTCGTCTCCGATGAGGTCCCGGTCAGTGCCGTTCCGGGGCACGGAGAGAATTCCGAGTCCCACTACGAGCAGCAACCCGAGCACGAACAGCCATTTCATGCGCGTCACGCTCCTCACGCTCCCCACAAGGTGCACGATGCATGCCGGTAGAATCGCGCTGATGTCCGTCGATGTCGTTGTCGTCGGCGCCGGACCCGCGGGCTCTGCGGCTGCCCGTCTGCTCGCGTCGTGGGGCCATCGCGTGGCGTTGCTGCACCGACCTCCGGCGGCCTCGCTGGCCGAATCGATTCCGCCGAGTTGTCGCAAGCTCTTCGTCGCGTGCGGGCTTGCCGAAGCGATCGAGGCGGCGCGCTTCTATCGCTCGACGGGAAACACGGTGTGGTGGGGATCGGACGCGCCGCGGTCCGAGCGCTTCGCCGACGGGTTGGGCTATCAGGTCGATCGTGCGATCTTCGACCAGGTGTTGCGCAACGAGGCCGTAGCCGCGGGTGCGGAGCTGCGCGAGGGGCTCGTTCGCGCCGTGGAGATCGACCAGGAAGGGGCCCGCGTGCAGCTCGCCGGCGATGACGTGGTGCGAGGGCGGTTCGTGCTCGACTGCTCGGGCCGCGCCGGCGTGGTGGCGCGCCGGGGATGGCGCACCGGTGTCGCTGCTCACCCGCGCACCGTCGCCTTGACCTCCTCGTGGACGAGTCCGAGCGGCTGGCGTGGAGTCGAGCCGACGCACACCCTCGTCGAAAGCTATGCAGACGGATGGGCGTGGTCGGTGCCGCTGTCGCCGGAGGTTCGGTACGTGACGGCCATGATCGATCCGCACCGCACGGACCTGGCGCGCGGACGTCCGGCGTCCGAAGTCTACCTGGCGGAGCTGCGGAAGACGCGTCACCTCTCGTCTCTGCTCGGCGGCGGAGTTCAACACGGTCCCTGGGGATTCGACGCATCCGTTTACACGGCGCGGACGTTTGCGTCGGACCCGTTGCTGCTCGTCGGCGACGCGGCCTCGTTCGTGGATCCGCTCTCGTCGTATGGGATCAAGAAGGCGCTGGCGTCGGCGTGGCTGGCGGCGGTCGCCGTTCACACATCGCTCCGCACGCCTGGGATGACGGAGGCCGCTCTCGCGCTTCATGCGGCGCGCGAGGAGGCGATGGCCGCGTCGTTGCTTCGGCAGTCGCGCCTCCAATTCGAGGATGCCGAGTCTGCACACCGACACCTTTTCTGGACCGACCGGGCGATCGACGTCGATTCCTCGGGCGCCGGCGAGCCCGACGTCCACGCGCTTCGCGACGATCCGCGCGTGCAGCGGGCATTCGCATGGCTCAAGGATCAGGACACCGTCGCGCTGCGGCCGGGGGCGACGCTGCGGCGCGAGCCATGCCCGATCGTGCGCGGCCATGCGATCGTCATGGAGGAGCGTCTCAGCTCGGATGCCGGCACGGCGGGGTTGCGCTTTCTACGTGACGTCGATCTCATCGGCGTGCTGACCCTGGCGCCGGATCACGATCAGGTGCCGGCGTGGTTCGAGGCGTACAACCGGCGGTTTCCGCCGGTGGCTCTCCCGGACTTTCTCGGCGCCGTTTCCGTGATGATCGCATTCGGTCTCCTCGAGGATTCGCGCGCAAGCATCGGATAGCGCGAGGTGCGCCTCTCCCGTACTCTGAATGGCATATGAGGCTCGACCTCGACTGGCGAACGCTCGAGCGGTCGCTCGACGACCGCGGTTACGCGGCCACGTCGTCTCCGGTGCTCGACGCCGAGCAGTGCGCCGCGCTGATCGACGCGTACGGTGACGAACGACGATTTCGGAGCCGCGTCGACATGGCGAGGCTTCGCTTCGGCGAAGGCGAGTAACAAGTACTTCGCCAACCCGCTCCCGACAGTCGTCTCAGACCTGCGCCGCGCGCTTTATCCGTCATTGGCAGCGATCGCCAACGGCTGGATGGAACGGCTCCAGGAATCGGAGCGTTATCCGCCGACGCACGACGCATTCCTCGAGCGCTGCGCGGCGCGCGGCCAGACGAAGCCTACGCCGCTGCTGCTTCGCTATACCCTGGGCGGATACAACTGCCTCCACCAGGACATCTATGGCGACGTGGCCTTTCCGCTTCAAGTGGTGGTCTTTCTGACCGAGCCGGGCGTCGACTACGAGGGCGGAGAGTTTCTCCTCGTGGAGCAGCGCCCGCGCGCGCAGTCGATGGGCGACATCGTTCCCGCACGGAAGGGCGCGCTCGCCGTCTTTACGACGCGCGTGCGGCCCGTGCGCGGAGCGCGGGGATACTACCGGGTTCAGATGCGGCACGGCGTGACGCGGGTGCGCCGCGGCGAGAGGTTCACGCTGGGGATCATCTTTCACGATGCGCGGTGATTTCGGGCCGTTGAGCCTGTTTCGCGTCGCGCGACACATTTGGTGGCAGAGGACCTTGTATGCTTGTCACTGCCACCGCACACGTTCGCCAGCACGGAAGCCTCCTGGCCGCGCCGGAGAAGCGCCTGCTCGTCTGGATCGCCCACCGTCTCCCTCGCGGCATCAACTCGGATCACCTGACGCTGCTTGCCCTCCTGGCCATGGCGGCTGCCGGTGCAGCCTTTGCCGCGGCCCGTTACTGGCCGCCTGCCCTCTGGTTGGTTGTCGTCGCGCTCCTGGTCAACTGGTTCGGTGACAGTCTCGACGGCACGCTGGCGCGTGTTCGACGAGTCGAGCGGCCCCGCTACGGCTTCTACGTCGACCACGTCCTCGACATCGTCGGGATCACGCTGCTCCTGGGTGGCCTCGCGTGCTCGGGCCACATGACTCCACTCGTATCGATGTTCGTGCTCGTGGCGTATCTGCTCGTATCCGCCGAAGTGTTCCTCGCTACGGCCGCGCATGGTGTCTTTCGAATGTCGTTTCTCTGGTTCGGACCGACGGAGCTGCGGATTCTGCTCGCCGTCGGCACGGTCGCGCTGTTCAACGACCCCCACGTCGACCTGGGCGCTCTCGGCCGCTATCAGCTGTTCGACGTGGGAAGCGCGGTCGCTGGAATCGGCCTTCTGGCGGCCCTCACGTGCGCGACGGTCCGCAACACGCGCGCGCTTGCGCGTATGGAGCCCCGACGATGACGCGATTCGTCCGCTTCAACGTCGTCGGAATCGTCGGCCTCCTCGTGCAGCTGGGCGCGCTGATCGCGTTCGATCGCATGGGTATACCGATCGTGCCTGCCACGGCTCTGGCGGTCGAAGCGGCCCTCCTCCACAACTTCTTCTGGCACGAGCGCTGGACGTGGGCCGGTGTGACGAGCGGGTCGCGGGCCGGGAGGCTGGCGCGCTTCCTCGCGTCGAACGGCGTGCTTTCGATCGGCGGCAACATCGCGTTGACGAGCGCCCTCGTTCACGCCGGCGCGCCGCTCGTTGTGGCGAACGTTGCCGCCGTGCTCATGTGCGCGCTGCTCAACTTCGCCACCGCCCACGTGTGGGTCTTCTGTGCTAAAACATGGCCCACGTTCCATGGGCATCTTCAGTAGGCTGACGATTGCTCTCTCGAGTGTCCTGCTCGCCGCGTCGTTGACCACGGCCACCCGCGCGCAGCAACCGGGCTCCGATGCGGCGCCTGCCGAAGCCGGCATCCCGATTGCGGACACGACGGTCCAGACGGCGTGCTCCCCATGCCATCGGCCCGACGAGCGCGGCATGATGTCGCGCATCTCGTTCCGCCGCAATACACCCGAGGGGTGGGAGGGGACCATTCGCCGGATGGTGGCCCTCAATGGGTTGAAGATCGAGCCGGCGACCGCGCGTGCCGTTGTCCGGTATCTCTCGAATCACCTGGGTCTCGCGCCGGAAGAGGTGAAGCCCGCGGCGTTCGAGATCGAGCGGCGCCTGATCGATTTCAAGTACGAAGCGAGCCGCGACGCAGAGCAAGTGTGCACGCCGTGTCACTCCATCGGCCGCGTCATGCTGCAGCGGCGATCGAAGGAAGACTGGCAGATGCTCGTCGACATGCACCGCGGCTGGTATCCCCTCACTGACTTCCAGGCCTTCCGGCGCATGGGCCCACCGCAGCGCGAGCCTGGTCCCGACGGCCGTCCTCCCGACAATCGACATCCCGTCGAAAAGGCGCTCGAACATCTGACCGCTGCCTACCCGCTTCACACGCCGGAATGGGCTGCGTGGTCGGCCACCATGCGTTCGCCGAAGCTCGAAGGTGCTTGGGTTCTGAGCGGGCACGAGACCGGAAAAGGACCGGTCTACGGAGAGCTGCGGATTGCGGCCGGCAATTCGCCGGACGAGTTCACGACGGAGATCGCGTTCACCTACCCGCGCAGCGGCCAGAGCGTCACGAGGCAAGGCCGTGCGATTGTTTACACGGGCCATCAATGGCGCGGCCGTTCGACCGTAGCGGGCAGCGACGACACATCACTGCGGGAAGTACTGTCGCTCGAGCGCGACTGGCAAACGATGTCGGGGCGGTGGTTCACGGGTGGCTACGACGAGAGCGGTATCGATGTCACGCTGCGACGCGCTGGCAACTTCACGGTGCTGCACGGCGTCAGCCCCACAGCGCTGCGCGTGGGCACGTCGGGGCAGCAGGTCAGGATCTTCGGGACTGGATTCCAGAATCCGGTGTCCGTCGATCTCGGACCTGGCGTCACGGTGACCAAGGTGTCGCCGATCGGTCGAGACGTCATCACGGCCACCGTGGACGTCGCCGCCGGAGCGACCATCGGGCCGCGCGATCTGGCGGTGGGTGCCACGATCCGGCCGGCGGCACTCGCCGTCTACGACAAGGTGGACTACATCAAGATTTCACCCGAGTGGGCGATGGCGCGCGTGGGCGGTGTGAACTTTCCCAAGGGCCTCGCATACTTCGAAGCGTCCGCGTATCAGAACGGCCGTGACGGCCGCCCGAATACCAAAGACGACGTGGCCCTGGGTCAGGTGGACGCGAAGTGGTCGCTCGAGGAGTATTCGGCCGTGCTCAACGACGACGACCTGAAGTACGTCGGCGCCATCGATCCCGCCAGCGGAGTGTTCACGCCCAATGTCGAGGGACCCAACCCACAGCGGCCCGGCAGCAGGAACAACGTCGGTGACGTGTGGGTGGTCGCGGTCTATACCCCCGAGGGAGCGAAGCGGCCGCTGCGGGCTCGCGCGCATCTGCTCGTGACGGTGCCGCTGTACATGCGCTGGGGCACGGAATCGCAGACACAACAATGAGCCTTCTGGTCCTGCGTGAATTTCATCGGTTCGAGGCGGCGGGTCAGCCGTTCTTGTACCTCGTACCGAGCGCCGCCGTGTTTGCGATCGACCCGGTATCCGATGCCGTGCTCGGACGGCTCAGCGGCGGCGAACGATCGCCTGACGACCTCGTCTCGGGTTTGAGCGATCGGTTCGATTCCCAGGCGGTGACCGAGACCATCGCGGAGCTCCTCCGCGTGCGCGCGATCGGAGAACGCGTACCGGAGCCGCCGAAGCCGAAGCTCCTTCCGATGATTCCGCTCGCGACGATGGTGCTGAACGTCACCAACAAGTGCAACCTGTCGTGCACCTATTGCTACGAGTACGGCGAGGACAAGATCGTCGACACGGTGAACGGCCGGAAGCCGAAGTTCATGAGCGAAGCGACGGCCCGCGATGCCGTGGAGTTCATGCTCCGCGAATCGGGTGCGAGCCCGCGTGCCCACCTCACATTCTTCGGCGGTGAGACGCTGCTCAACTTCCCCGTACTGGAGAGCACGGTCGCGTATGCGCGAGCGCGCGCGGCGGAGCTGGGGAAAGCGGTCGACTTCAGCCTGACGACGAACGCGACGCTGCTGCGGCCGGAGATCATCGAGTTCCTTGTCGAAAACGAGGTCGGCGTCACCGTCTCGATTGACGGTCCGAAGGAGATGCAGGATCGCTTCCGCGTCTTTCACGACGGGTCGGGCAGCTACGACGCCGTGATGCCGAAGGTCCGCGATCTTCTGCAGAAGCATCGACGCCGCCCGATCGGGGCGCGCGTGACGCTCACCAAGCAGACGCTCGACGTCCGGCGCATCTACCGGCATCTCACCGAAGAGATCGGATTCGCCGAAGTGGGCTTTGCGCCTGTGACCACCGCAGAAGGCCGCGATTACGCGTTCGGTGACGGGGGATTCGATCGGCTGTTGGCGCAGTTCCGTGACCTGGCGCGGGACTTCCTGCAGGCCGCGATCGAAAACCGCCACCATGGGTTCTCGAACGTCAAGGAGACCGTCGAGGAGATCCACAAGGGCGTCAGTAAAGCGTACCCGTGCGGCGCCGGCCTCGGATTGATGGGTGTGGCCACCGACGGCGACGTCAACCTGTGCCATCGGTTCGCGGGCTCCGACGCACACAAGCTCGGCACGGTCCAGGATGGCATCGACCGCGATGCCCAACGCCAGTTCCTCGAACAGCATCATCTGGACGGCAAGCCCGTGTGCCAGACGTGCTGGGCGCGGCCGCTCTGCTCCGGCGGTTGCTACCACGAGGCGCACACGAGATACGGCACGACGAGGAGCGCGAACCTGCACTACTGCGATTGGATTCGCGGCTGGACCGAGACCTGTCTCGAAGTCTACGGAGAGATTGCGCTCCGCAACCCACGCTACCTGCGGATATTCGAAGACGCCACGATGGAGAAAGTGTCGTGAATCATCTCAAAGCGATCAACAGGAAGGCGCTGCGCGTCGAGGAGTTGACGCGGCCGGAGCCGGCAAAGGACGTCGTCGCGCTCCAGCAGGGCCCCCCGCAGCAGCCGGAGCCGCCGCACATCCCGCTCGGATGCTCGTTCGTCTTCGCACCCGGCTGGGAAGCGGATCGCACGGGCGGCACGGCGGGCTTGTGCCAGCCGGTCGAGCGCGATCTGTTCGACTGTCACATGGGGTGTTTCTGGCCGGCGCAGGTGCCGGACCAGCTCAATCACGCGCCGGACTGGACGGCGAAGTGCGCGTCGGCCCAGAAGGACTGGCGCAAGATCGATTTGATCTTTCCCTGAACCATGACCAGGCGCGTTGCGGCCGCGGCGGTACTCAGCGTTCTCGTCAGCGTCGTTCCTTCCGCGCAGAGGAATGCGCGGTCGCTCATCGGCGGCAACGGCACGCTCTACGTCGGCACCTACGCCGGCAACATCCTCGTCATCGATGAAGGCTCCGAAAAGGTGGCGGCCGCGATCAAGCTCAAGACCGGGATCCCGCGCTCGCTCTCGCTCTCCGAGGACCGCACCAAGTTCCTCGTGCTCGACTCCACGTTGCAGCAGCTGGAGATCGTCGACATCGCACGGCGGGCCACGATCGACAGCTTCACGCTGAGCGAACCGAACAAGCGCGTGCGCATCCGAGGCGTGGCGCTCGACCCGCTTTCGCGCTTCGTGATCCTCCTCACGCGCACCGCGACGAAACTGATCGATCGATGGGAGATCGGGCCCTCGACGATGCTCCAGTACGATCTCAACACGCACGCGGTGACCCGCACGATCCCGTGGCCGAAAGGTGAGGAGCGCGAGTTCATGAACGTGCGGTTCTCGCCCGACGGCAAGCTGATGTACTTCTTCGGCGAGGACATCCTGATCTACGACACGACCGATTTCCACGAAGTGGACACATGGGAGATCTCGAAGCCAGTCGAAGTGGGCGCGGGCCGGCTCGACTTCGGCTCGACCGACGACTTCTATGAGGAGCGCGGCTTCTTCACCGGCCTTTTCTTCATGCAGGACCCCGTGCAGAAGCGCCGCCTCATGGGCGTCGGCCGTGTCAACCTTGCGGCCAAGGAGATCGACTTCTACACGCTCGGTCCCGCGCAGCCGCGGACCTCTTTTGCACTCGCGCCCGATCGAAAGAAGGCGTACGGCGTCCTGCAGGACATCGGGCGATACGAGTTCTGGACGTTCGACCTGGCGGGCCGCCGCGTTCAGAGCCGGACAGAGTTTCCCGGCCGGCCGCGGATGCAGCTGTCCGTGAGCACGAACGGAAAGCTCCTGTACGTGTGGGAAGCCGGCAACACGATCGATTTCTATGACGCGTCGAACTACAAGTACCTGCGGACGATGACGCTCGACGCGGACACCACGACGCGCCTGTTCGTGATTCCGCCGAAGGCCTCCACTCAGGCAACGGAGCGGTAGGCGTCCCGTGGCGACCTCCGATCTCCGCCGGATTGCCAGCTACATCGTGCCGCACTGGCGGTCGCTGAGCCTGGTCTTCCTGCTGAGCGTTTCGAGCACGGCGCTGGCGCTCTACCTGCCGTATCTCACGAAGGATCTCGTCGACCGCGCGCTTCTCGGCCGCGATCTCGGCGCACTGCGGCGCGTCGTCCTCCTCTTCGTGGCGGCGGGCTTCGGAAGTTTCGCGATCAACGTCATATCAGGTTTGCGGTACACGCAAACGTCGGCGCGGATCCTCTTCGACATGCGCCTCGCGCTGTACGAGCACCTGCAGCGACTGTCGCCCCGTTTCTACGCGCGCATGCGGCTCGGCGACATCGTCTCGCGGCTGAACAACGACATCGGCGAAATCCAACGCGTCGCTGCCGAGACGGCGCTGGCGTGGGTCGGCAACATCCTGTTCCTCGCCGGAACCGTCGCGATGCTGTCCTGGCTGGATGTGAGGCTCTTTGCGGTCGCGCTCGCGGCGGTGCCGCTCAGCCTGGCGGCGCTCGTGGTGTACCGCCGCGCGCTGGAGCGCCGCGTTCGCGTGCTGCGCGAGCGCAGCGCCGACATCGGCAGCTTCCTCATCGAAACGCTGCAGGGCATGCGGCTCGTCGTGGCGTCGAACGCCGAGCGGAGGGAGGTCGCGCGGTTCCGCAGGCTGAACGACGGGTTCATCGCCGCGCTCATGTCGATGCAGCGCGCGGCGTACCTCTCAGGTGGGTTCCCGGGCCTGCTGCTGTCGATCGGCACCGCGGCCGTATTCCTGTACGGCGGCGGGCGCGTCATCGACGGGACCCTGTCGCTCGGCACCCTTGCCGCGTTCATGGCGTATCAGATGCGTCTGATGGGACCGGTTCAAGCACTCATGGGTCTCTATGCCGCCCTGGCGACCGCCCGCGTGTCGTGGAGCCGCGTCGTCGAGCTGCTCGATGCGCGGCCCGAAGTGGTGGAGACCGCATCCCCTGCAGCTCTCGGCGAGTGCCGGGGAGAGATTGTCCTGGAGCAGGTGACCGTCAGCTTCGATTGCGGCGCGCCCGCATTGAAGGACGTGAGCCTTCGGGTGCGCGCGGGTGAGGTGGTGGCGGTGATGGGCGCGAGCGGAGCCGGGAAGTCGACGCTCGCCGACGTGCTGCTGCGGTTGGTCGAGCCAGACGCCGGTCGCGTGCTCCTGGACGGACGCGACCTGCGGACGCTTCGCCTCGCCGACGTGCGCCGCCACATCGTGCTGGCCGAGCAGGTGCCGTTCATCTTTCACGCCAGCATCGGCGAGAACATCCGATATGCGCGCCCGGATGCCACGCAGGCCGAGGTCGTCCAGGCCGCGAAGATCGCGCGATTGGACGAAGTGGTCCGCGAGTGGACCAAGGGTTACGACACCGAGGTCGGCGAGCGCGGCCAGGCGCTTTCGGCGGGCGAGCGGCAGCGGGTGGCGATTGCCCGCGCGCTGCTGGCCGCGCCCGCGGTCTTGATCCTCGACGAGCCGACGGCGCCCCTCGACCGCGACACCGAGCGCATCCTGACCGACGGCATCTTGCGGCGCCGAAGCCGCGGGGAGGGCTGTACGACGATTCTCATCACGCACCGCCCCGAGCTCGCGGCGTGCGCGGATCGAATCGTCCGGCTCGATGTCTCCGTGGGCCCGGCGGAGGCGGTCGCGCTGGAGGACATGCCGCTGCCGCCGCACGCAGCGCGAATCATGTGAGGCTTGCCGACGCGCTCCAGGTCTTCGGGCTGGAGCCGATAACCGGCCGCGCGGTCCGGATCGCGATTGTCGATAGCGGGGTCTACGCTCAGCACCCTCACGTTCATGGCATCGCTGGCGGCATCTCGCTCGTGGCCGGCGGCGATCCGAGTGACCACATCGATCGGAACGGGCACGGCACCGCCGTCGCGGCGGCCATACGCGAGAAGGTGCCCGGGGCCGATCTCATCGTCGTCAAAATCTTCGATCGGACGCTTGCGGCCACCGCCGACGATCTCGCGCGCGCGATCGAGTATGCGGCCGGCGAGCAGGTCGACCTGATCAACCTGAGCCTCGGAACCACGAATCCCGCGCATGGCGATCGGCTGCAGGCCGCGGTCAGTGCCGCGCGCAGCCGCGGCGCCGCGGTCGTCGCGGCCGCAGCGCAGGCGGGCCTGCCGTCGCTGCCCGGGTCGCTGCGCGGCGTCATCGCCGTCAACGTGGACTGGGAATGCGAACGCGACGCGGTCGTCGTGGACGCCGCCACCGCGGAGGTCGTGCGCCTGCGTGCGTCCGGTTTTCCTCGGCCGATTCCCGGGGTTCCGCCGGCGAGCAACCTGAAAGGCGTGAGCTTCGCCGTCGCGAACGCGACGGGCCTCATCGCAAGGGAGCTCAGCACGTTCGAACTCCCGACGCCCAGCGATGAACTCCCAAGTCGACTGTCATGACTCCGTCTGTCCGCTACGCTCGCTGATTCTCACGACTTCGCTGGACCTTCCTCGCACGGCACACGAAGACACGATGACACGAAGCGCTTGGGAAGTCCTTGCCCCTGTCGATCGACCGAATAGGTCTTCTGTCTCTGTGCCTTCGTGTGACGTGATCAATCGAGTCCAGTGCAGTCGTGAGCATCAGCGAGCGGAGCGGACAGAGGAGTCATAAGAGTCGACTTGGGAGTTGTCTTCTCCGTTCAGCTTGATAGCTCGTCCGCGCGGTAGTACCATGCCTCTCTTACGAACTCTCCAGAATTCGTGTCCTGAGGCATGGCGAACGCTCCGCAGCCCCGCGCGCCGATTGTGGTCAAGGGTGCTCGCACCCACAACCTGAAGAACATCGACCTGACGATCCCGTCGGGGAAGCTCGTGATCGTCACGGGCGTCAGCGGGTCTGGCAAGTCCTCGCTCGCGTTCGACACGATCTACGCCGAAGGGCAGCGGCGCTACGTGGAGTCGCTCTCCGCGTATGCGCGCCAGTTCCTGGAGCGGATGGAGAAGCCCGACGTCGACCGCATCGAGGGGATCTGTCCCGCCATTGCGATCCGTCAGAAGAACAGCATTCGCAACCCGCGCTCCACCGTCGGCACGACCACGGAGATTCACGACTACATGCGGCTGCTGTACGCCCGGGTCGGGCGGACGTATTGCCGGCAGTGCGGGCAGGAGGTGGTGCGCGAGACGGCGGAGGTGGTGGCGCGGCGTCTCGGCGATCTTCCCGCCGGGTCGCGCGTCATGATCGGCTTCGACATGCCGCTCGTGGCGATGCCCGCCGAACTGCAGACGGCCGACGCCGACGAGGCCGCAAGCGAGGACGCCGTGGAAGCGGCCGCGGCGAGGCCGGCTCGAGCGGCCGGCGCCGAGCAGATCGTCGAAGCGCTGAACACGCTCCGGCGCCGCGGCTACGGCCGCCTGCTCATGGATGGCCGGGCGATTACGTTCGAAGAGCTCGATCCGGCGGCGCTGCGCATGCAGTCGTCGCTGCAGGTCGTGGTCGATCGCATCCGCATCGAGGGCGATCAGCGCAGCCGCCTCACCGACTCCATCGAGACGTCGTATCGCGAAGGCGGGGGCGCGGCATTTGCGATTGTGCTTCGCGATCCGCAATCAACGGAGAGCGAGAGAATCGCGTTCTCCGAGCGCTTCGAGTGCCGGACGTGCGCCATCGCATACGAGACACCGCAGCCGAGGCTCTTCTCGTTCAACAACCCGTTCGGGGCCTGTCCGACGTGCCATGGGTTCGGCAACGTCATCGAGCTGGATCTGGATCTCGTGGTGCCGGACCGGTCGAAATCGATTAACCAGGGCGCGATCGAGCCGTGGAGCAAGCCGCATTACCGCTCGCAGCTCGCCGATCTGAAGCGCGCGGCGCGCAAGTCGTCCGTGCGGCTCGACGAGCCATGGGCCAATCTGACCGACGAGGAAAAGGCGTTCGTCGTCGACGGCGACGGCGAGTACAACGGGATCCGCGGGTTCTTCCGGTGGCTCGAGCGGAAGAAATACAAGGTGCACGTCCGCGTGTTCCTCAGCCGCTACCGCGGATACCTGGCGTGTCCCGACTGCAACGGCGCGCGGCTGCGCCGCGAGGCGCGAGACGTGCGCGTCGGCGGCCGCACGATTGACGCTGTCTCGGCGCTCACGGTCCGGGAGGCACAGGATTTCTTCCGCGACCTCGAGCTGTCGGAGAAAGACGCCGCCGTGGCCGACAAAGTGCTGCGCGAGATCCGGCGCCGCCTGACGTTCCTCTCCGATGTCGGCCTCGACTATCTGACGCTCGACCGCCTGTCGTCGACGCTGTCCGGCGGGGAGTCGCAGCGGATCAACCTCGCCACGTCGCTTGGGTCGGCGCTCGTGGGCACGCTCTACGTGCTCGATGAACCCTCGATCGGGCTGCACGCGCGCGACAACCAGCGGCTCATCGCCATCCTGCAGCAGCTGCGGGACCAGGGAAACACGGTGCTCGTCGTCGAACACGACGAGGAGATGATTCGCGTGGCGGATCACGTCGTCGACATCGGCCTCGGCGCCGGCGAGCAGGGCGGCCGCGTCGTCTTCTCTGGCGACTTCCCGTCGCTGCTCCTCGAGCAGCGATCGCTCACCGCAAAGTACCTCCGCGATGAGCTGGCGATCCCGGTGCCCAACGTGCGCCGCAAGGGAATCAGCCAGAAGATCAAGCTGCTGGGCGCGCGCGAGCACAACCTCCAGGATGTGGATGTTGCGATTCCGTTGAATACGCTCACCTGCGTCACGGGCGTGAGCGGCTCCGGCAAATCCACGCTGGTGCACGACGTGCTCTACGCCGCCATCAAGCGCGCCAAGGGCGATTGGGATCGGCGCGTGGGCGTGTTCCGGAAGCTCGAAGGCCTCGAGTACATCACCGACGTGGTGCTCGTCGACCAGACGCCGATCGGCCGCACGCCGCGGTCGAATCCGGTCACATACCTCAAAGCCTTCGATCCAATTCGCGAGCTGTTCGCGCTCACGAAAGACGCGAAGTCGCGCGGCCTGACGGCCAGCCACTTCTCGTTCAACGTGCCGGGCGGGCGGTGCGAGGCATGTCAGGGCGAGGGAGAGGTACGCGTCGAGATGCAGTTCCTCGCGGACGTGTTCGTCCCGTGCGAGCAGTGCGACGGGATGCGGTTCAAGCCGCAGGTGCTCGAGGTCCGTTACCGCGGCAAGAACGTGCACCAGGTGCTCGACATGACGGTGCGCGAGGCGCTTGCGTTCTTCAGCACGTCGCCGAAAGTCCTTCGCCGCCTGCATGTGCTCGACGAAATCGGCCTCGGCTACCTCCGTCTCGGCCAGCCTGCAACCACGCTGTCCGGCGGCGAGGCGCAGCGGATCAAGATCGCGGCCCACCTCTCGTCGATCAGCGGCGAGCGGCTCCTGTACATCCTCGACGAGCCGACGACGGGGCTGCACTTCGACGACATCGCGAAGCTGCTCGCCGCGTTCCGTAAGCTCGTCGAAGCGGGGCACACGCTGGTGGTCATCGAGCACAACCTCGACGTGATCAAGACCGCCGACTACCTGATCGACCTCGGACCCGAGGGCGGCGCCGACGGCGGCCGGGTGGTCGCGACCGGGACGCCGGAGCAGGTCGCCCAGATCGAAGGCTCGTACACCGGCCAGGCGCTTCGCGACGTGCTCGCGTCCGGCCGCTCCAATGCCTACGCGGCGAGGTAGCGCGAGCCGTCGTGAAGCAAGGCAGCGGGGCCTTGTGTTGCCGCGCTCGTTTTACGACCGGCCCACGCTCGAGGTCGCGCGGGATCTGCTCGGCAAGGTGCTCGTGCACCGTACGGCGGGCGGCCTCGCGTCGGGCATGATCGTCGAGGTCGAGGCGTACATCGGGGAGGACGATCCCGCGTGTCACGCGGCGCCCGGGCCCACCTTGCGCAATGAGCCGCTCTACGGCCCGCCCGGCGTCGCGTACGTTTATTTGAACTACGGGATCCACTATCTGGTGAACGCCGTCACCGAGCCGGCGGATCATCCCGCGGCCGTGCTTATTCGCGCGCTGGAGCCGATTGACGGCATCGCGCTGATGACGAAGCGGCGATGCGGCCGATCTCGCAGCGTCGAAATCTGTGATCTATGCCGCGGTCCCGGGAATCTCACCAGGGCGCTCGGGATCACCGTGTCCGAGAATCGTCTCGACCTCGTTGAAAGCCAACTCTGCATTGAAGACCGAGGCTTTCGGCCCGAGGCGGTAACGTGCGGCCCACGAGTAGGAATAACTGTCGCTGTCGAGCGGCGATGGCGTTTCTGGATCGCCGGAAACCCCTCCGTTTCCGGTTTGCGTTCTCGGGCGTGAGCCTTGCATCAGGTATAGTCCGCGGAGGTATCGCCGAGTTTGGGTCGGCCATCCCGCGAGACACTCGTCATGCCCGAAGGATTCGAGCTCGTTCGTACCGTCCGTCAGCACCTCAGGCGTGGCGCCGCGCTTCTTGATGAAGGCAAATTCGACGGGGCCGTCGCGGCCGTCGAGGCGGCGCTTGCGCTGGATCCACAGAGTCTGGCGGCACAGGCTCTCCGCGATCGCATCAGAGTCGCGCAGCGCGCGCCCGTCGTCGGATCCGTCGGATCCGCCGGCGACCCGACATCGCGTTCGTTCGTGCCCCATGGCGTGAACGCCGCGTCCTGGCGCGGCTTCGAGCAGCGCATCACCGAGCGCCGCTTCAAGGCGATGCTCGAGACGATCAACATGTCGATCGTCGCCGGAGACGCCGTCGCGGCGCGAGCCGCGCTCGAAGAGGCGCGCGAGCTGCGGCCCGACGCGGAAGTCCTTGGCGACTTCGAGGCGCGCGTCGCCGCGGTCCCGGTTGCATTCAGAGCGCCGGCGCCGACGCCTTCGCGGATCTGGGTCCGCGCGATGGGCGCCGCTGCGCTTTTCCTCATCGGAGTCTCGCTGTTCCTCGGTCTCGAGTGGATGCGGCCTGGCGAGACGACCACAGCCATCGTGCCGGCCCCCGCGGTCGCGCCCGAATTGCCAGCAGTCGCTCCGGCACAGAGTGCGCGGCCCGCCCCGGCCCCCGACCTCGGTCCAGTGCCCGTTGCGCTCAACGACGAGGAGTCGGTGCCGGCGGTCCTCACGCCACCCGAACCGTTCATGCGGCCAACGGGGACGGCGGGGAACACGGCGCCGCCGACGATTACGGCGCGTTCACTTGCCATGCGCGAATCGTCACCGCCGGCCGTCGAGCGCTCGATCGAGCGCCGGACGGCTGAAGAAGAACAGCCGAGTGGGCCGCTTGGAGAGGTGGCCGACGACTTCGTCGCGGCGCGCAACGCGGCTGCCGCAGCGCGAGATGCGGGTCCGGCGATGGTGACCCCGACCGCGCCAGCCGATACCCCCGTCACCGCCGACGCGCGCGGCCGCGTGGCGCCGCCCGCGGCGACCCCCGCATCGGTCGTCTCCATTCCGAGCGGCGTCGATCAGCAGATGCGCGTCCAGGACGTGCTTCGCCAGTACGCGCGGGCCTACGGCCAGCTCGACGCAAGCGCCGCGCGCGCCGTGTGGCCGTCCGTCGATGAGCGGGCCCTCGCGCGGGCCTTCCAGAACCTCTCGTCGCAGCAGGTGTCCCTGGGTGACTGTGAAATCGACATCCGCGGCGCCATTGCGAACGCCTCCTGCCGCGGCCAGGCGAGCTATGCGCCGAAGGTCGGGAAGCGGGAGCCGCGCACCGAGCCGCGCACCTGGCGGTTCGAGCTGCGCCGCGACGGCGACGCCTGGACCATCGACAACGTCGATATGCGGCGGGCGACGACGAGCTATCGGTAGGCGGTAGGCGGTAGGCGGTAGGCGGTAGGCGGTAGGCGGTAGGCGGTGCCGTACCTACCGCCTACCGCTACCTACCCCCTACCGCCTACCGCCTACCCCCTACCGAGTGAATGAATAGTCGAGCGCGATCGTCGGCGTGAATGTCGCGGTCAGCCCCGACTCGGTCATCGGGAACATCACGTTCCCGTGCAGCAGCCACGTTCCCCCGACATTCCATTTGAACCCGGTCACGGCGAACGCCGAGGTCTGATCCCCGCCGCTCGGGACGAGGCGGAGCGTGTCGACGCCGGCGATGCGCGGGTGCGGCGTCGTGAGCTCGGTGATGCGCTGCAGGCCCGCGATGCGGCGTGCGAACACCTCGCCGACCACCGTGACCTGCTGCGTGGCGGCCACCGCGACGGCGCCGCCGTAGCTGTACCTCGCGGCCGAGGCCGCCCGTGCCGATCGTCACGTTGCCGTGGACGCTCGTGCGGCCCGCTTCGGCCGACGCCAGGCCCTGGAACCGGATCGTGGTCGTGCCCGCACCGAGCAGGTCCTCCTCACGGCCCGTCGGCAGCCGCACCTCGACGCCCGCGGCCACCGCGGCGGGCCCGTCCGCCGTGAGGCGAACCTTCGAGCGAACCGCGATGTCGGCGAGGCCGACGGTTTCGGCGCGGGCGCGCGCCTGCAGGAGCGCGCGGCCGCGGTAGGTGTTGTCGCGCACGCCGTTGACGGCGAGCGACACCACGGGAACCGCGACGCCCACGTCGATGCGGTCGCTCACCCCGATGTTGCCGTAGAACGTCGCGGTCCGCGTCGTGATGTCGAGCATCAGCGTCTCGATGTCGAAGGGAGCCGCCTCGTCTCGAAACTGGTTGGCGATGGTGACGAACTGACCGTTCTCCAGGTTGTGGCCGTCGAGCGACTTGAACGACGCGAACTGGAACGTGAAGCCGAAGCTCGCCTGTCCCGCCCCCACCGTGAGCGCGCGCTCGACGAAGGAAGGCCCGAACGTCTGGCTGGCGCGCTCCACGGTGCCCAGCTCCGAGTTCAGCCGGTAGGTGAAGCCGCTCGACGAGGTGCTGATCGGAACCGTCGCAATGGCCCCGAGGAGCGCGCGCGTCAGCGTCGAAAGCGTAGCCTCGGCGGCGGTGCGATCGCGGTCGAAATCACTCGTCTGCACACCCTGGTTCGTCACCAGGAATGACAGGATGTCCTGCACGGTTGTGGCACTGCCTGCCGATTGCGCGGACGCACAGACCGGCAGTGACAGCATCACCGCCGCTGCGGCCCCGGCGATCGTGTGTTTCATGTGTGAACCTCAGTCGTTGCCTCGAACGCGAACCTCGGTCGCCCGGACTCGTCCATCCGACTGAACGCGCCCTTCGACGCTTACAACGGTAGCCGTGCGGACGCTTCGGCAGTCCGGACGGAATTTCGTGTCGCCATTCGTGAACACGCGGCGGAGGTCCACGATGAAGCTGATCGACGGACACGATCCCTCGACCAGCAGAGCGAGCCCCGAGAGATCGATTTTCGGCTCCTCGCCGCCACCACCGCCTCCGCCACCACCGCCGCCGCCTCCACCGCCGCCACTCCCGCCACCTCCGGCGCTCGGAATGGCCTCCTGCACGAAGAGCAGCGTCTGATCCGCGATGGTGATCGTCGCCGTCCGCTCGCCACCGGTATTCGGAGTCGCCTCGATGTCAACTGTTGCGCTTCCCGAGCCGCTGTCGGGCACGACACGAGCCCATCCCTCGCTGCTCGAGCCACGCCATCCGCACCCGTTCGGCGCGGACACGGCCAGACTGGTGCGTCCGCCCGCGTAACTCATCTGGCTTTGTGAATGCCCGAGTTGGAAACGGCACGGCGCGGCTTCCTGTGTCAGGCTCAGCCGCGCGGTGTTGATGGCGATGACGCCCGATCGGACGCTCGAATCGGGATTGGCGCCGACGGAGACGGACACCGTGGCCTGGCCTTGTCCGGACGCTGGCGCGACTTGCGCCCATGGCGCTTCGCTCGTCGCGGTCCATGTGCACTCACGCTCCGCAACGACGGTCAGCGTGAGCTGCGATCCCGCGTGTGGAACCGCCGATGCTGGCGCGGCGGCGATGGAGGTCTGGCACCGAACGGCGGTCGGCCCCGCGACTTCGGAGATGGCCGTGGTACTGCCGCCACACGCCGCCGCAAGCGCGGCGATGGCCGCCATGCCCGTGAACTTGACGAAGTTCATCCGTACGCGCACGACGCGGCAGAGATGCATGGATTCGGCCAACCGCGTGCTACGATCGGGGCCGCTGACGTGACGCGAGATCGACAAACATCACAGGGAGATCAGAGGGATTAAGGAGCAATTCACAGGGAGATCAGGGAGATCGGGGAGTCTGGAGGCGGCCACGTCGTCGCGCCATGCCGCCGAGCTTCCTTCGAATTGCTCCCTGATCTCCCTGATCTCCCTGATCTCCCCGTGAGCTCCACTATGGGAAAGACACTCCTTCAGAAGGTGTGGGAACTTCACACCGTGCGCCAGCTGCCGACCGGACAGACGCAGTTGTTCGTCGGGCTCCATCTGGTGCATGAGGTTACGTCGCCGCAGGCGTTCGACGCGCTGCGGGCACGGGGGTGGCCGGTCGCGTTTCCGGAGCGGACGTTCGCGACCGCGGATCACATCGTGCCGACCGCTGAACGCCGGCGTCCGTTTCTCGACCTGATGGCCGAGAGCATGATGATGGCGCTCGAACGCAACTGCCGCGAGTTTGGCGTGCCGTTGTGGAACCTCGGCGACGCCAACCAGGGGATCGTGCATGTGATCGGCCCCGAGCTCGGGCTGACCCAGCCCGGCCTGACCATCGCGTGCGGCGACAGCCATACCTCGACCCACGGCGCGTTCGGCGCCATCGCGTTCGGCATCGGCACATCGCAGGTCCGCGACGTGCTCGCGACGCAGTGCCTCGCCATGGAGCCGCTGCGCGTTCGGCGCATCCGCGTGATCGGTTCGCTCCAGCCAGGCGTGTACGCCAAGGATGTGATCCTCGCCATCATCCGGCGGCTTGGTGTGCAGGGTGGCGTGGGATACGCGTACCAGTACGCAGGCGACACCGTCGACCGGATGTCGATGGACGAACGCATGACGATCTGCAACATGTCGATCGAGGGCGGCGCCCGCGTCGGCTATGTGAATCCGGACGACACGACCTTCACCTACCTCGACGGGCGCCGGTATGTTCCCTCCGGCGAGGAATTCACCCGCGCGCGCCGATGGTGGAGGTCGCTCGCGTCCGATGGGGACGCGGTCTATGACGATGACGTGCGGATCGAGGCGGAGCGACTGACGCCAGTCGTGACGTGGGGAACGAATCCCGGCCAATCGGTGGAAGTGAACGAGCCGATCCCGAGGCCGGCGGATGTGCCGGATGCCGACCGCACGGGCGTGCGCGAAGCGCTCGAGTACATGGGCTTCGCGCCCGGCTCGCGGGTGCAGGGCCAGAAGATCGACGTCGCCTTCATCGGCTCGTGTACCAACTCCCGTTTGTCCGACCTGCGCGAAGCCGCTCGCATCGTCCGCGGGCACCACGTGGCGTCGCACGTCAAGGCGCTCGTCGTGCCAGGTTCCGCGGGGGTGCGCAGCGCGGCGGAGCGCGAGGGTCTCCACGAAGTCTTCCGGGAGGCGGGCTTCGAATGGCGCGAGGCGGGCTGCTCGATGTGCCTCGGCATGAATCCCGACAAGCTCGAGGGCCGTCAGGTCTGCGCGGCTTCGTCCAACCGGAACTTCAAGGGGCGACAGGGGAGTCCGACCGGCCGCACGCTGCTCATGAGCCCGGCGATGGTCGCAGCCGCTGCGCTGGCCGGCGAAGTGGTCGACGTGCGGCAGGTGGTTGGAGAGGCCGTGAGCCGATGACCGACACGCTGCGGATCATCTCGATCGAGGGGACCGCTCTGCCGATGGCGGGCGACGACATCGACACGGATCGGATTATCCCCGCGCGCTATCTGCGAGCGGTGTCCTTCGAGGGCATGGAGCAGCACGTCTTCGAAGACGATCGAAAGACGACTGCGCATCCGTTCGACGATCCGCGGTTTGCGGGCGCGCGGATCATGATCGTGCACCGCAACTTCGGCTGCGGCTCCTCCCGCGAGCACGCGCCGCAGGCGCTCTACCGCTGGGGCATCCGCGCCATCGTCGGGGAGTCGTTCTCGGACATCTTCTTTGGGAACGCCGCGATGATGGGCCTTCCGTGTCTGACCGCGGCGCGTGCCGATCTCGACGCGCTGATGGCGCTCGTCGAGGGCGATCCGGCCCGCACGGTACGCGTCAGCCTCGAAACCCTCGACTGTATCTCCGGGCCGTTCGCGTGCCCGGTGAGAATCCCCGCGCACGCGCGCGAGGCCTTCCTGTCGGGCGCCTGGGACACGACCGGGATGCTGCTCGAGCGTTATGACGAGGTGCGGCGCGTGGCCGCGCGCCTGCCGTACCTCGCCGCCTTTACGAGCCCTCCACCAGCGTGAGAAAGGCGCTCGCGGCGTGCGAGCGCTCGCCCGCCTTGCGATAGATCATCCGCACCTGCCGCCGGAGCCTGATGTCGCGCACCTGGAGCGCCACGAGCTCCCCGCGCTGTATTTCGGGCTCCGCGCAACGCCGCGGCAGGAGCGCGACACCGAGCTGCATCGCCACGGCGCGCTTGATCCCTTCGAGGCTCGGCAGCGAGATCAGGATGTTCGCCGGGATGTGATGCTGCTCGAACAGGCGCAGCACGCGCTCGCGCACGTGCGACGGATCGTTGTGGGCCACCACCGTCTGCCGGGCGCATTCCGCAATCGTGACCTCGCGCCGCTTCGCGAGTGCATTGTCCGGATGCACCAGCATCACGAGCTCGTCCTGGCCGAGCGTCACCGATTTCAGCCCGGCCTCGGCCGGCTGGAACGTGAGGACGCCGAAGTCCAGGCTCCCCTGTGCGACCTCGGCGCCAATCTGCCGGGCGTGGACGCGGCGGACGTCGACGTGCACGAGCGGGTGCTCGGCCCTGAACCTGGCAATGAGCGGCAGCACCACATGGACCGAGGCTTCATTCGCGCCGATGAGCACGCGGCCGCGCTGCAGATCCTTGAGCTCGCGGACGGCGGCTTCCGCCTCCTCCTCGAGGCGGAGCAGACGCTCGGCGAAGTCCTTCAGGAGGCGTCCCGCTTCGGTGAGCGTGGCGTCCTTCGTCGATCGGTCGAACAGGCGCTCGCCGAGGTCGCCCTCGATGCGCCGGATCGACTGGCTCACCGCCGGCTGCGTACGGTGGAGCTTCATGGCCGCCCGCGAGAAGCTCCGCTCGGAGGCGACCCGCAGAAACACGCGTAATTCGCTCAACTCCATGCCTACGCCCTAAGCCTCACGCCATAAGCCGATGTCATTCAACCGTAAAGATTATCACTTTGACTTTATGCGTGGATCTCCCGACGATATGTTTATGAGCGAACGAGTCCGAATCTTCGACACGACGCTGCGTGACGGGGAGCAGGCCCCGGGCTTCTCGTTGCGGCCCGATGAAAAGCTGCTGCTGGCGAGGCAGCTCGACGCCCTCGGCGTGGACGTGATCGAGGCGGGATTTCCCATCGCGTCGCCCGCCGACGCCGACGCCGTTCGCCGGATCGCGGGAGAGATTCGCCGGCCCACTATTGCGTGCCTCGCACGCTGCCGGCGCGACGACATCGAGCGCGCCGGGTGGGCCATCGAGCCCGCCGCCCGGCCTCGGATTCACACGTTCATCGCCACCTCCGACCTTCACCTCCAATCGAAACTGCGCATCAGCCGTGAAGCGTGCCTCGAGGCGGCGGTCGACGCGGTTCGCCTGGCGCGCCGCTTTACCGAGGACGTGCAGTTCTCGGCCGAGGATGCCACGCGCAGCGACATGGATTTCCTCTGCCGCGTCATCGAAGCGGTGATTCTCGCGGGCGCGACGACAATCAATCTGCCCGACACGGTCGGCTACTCGACGCCCGACGAGATCGCGGAGTTCTTCACGCGTATCCGAGCGCGAGTTCCGGGCACCGACGCGGTCACCTTCAGCACGCACTGTCACGACGACCTTGGCCTGTCGACGGCGAACACGCTGGCGGCGGTGCAGGCGGGCGCGCGTCAGGTCGAGTGCACGATTAACGGCATCGGCGAGCGCGCCGGCAACGCGGCGCTGGAGGAGATCGTGATGGCGTTCCGCGTGCGCGCGGACCGCATCCCGTTCGAGACGACGATCGACACGACGAAGATCTTTCCGGTCAGCCAGCTCCTCACGCGGCTCACCGGCCAGGGCGTGCAGCCGAACAAGGCGATCGTCGGCCGCAACGCGTTCGCGCATGAAGCCGGGATTCACCAGGATGGCGTGCTGAAGGACCGCCGGACCTACGAGATCATGCGGGCCGAAGATGTCGGCGTGCCGTGGCAGCCGCTCGTGCTCGGGAAGCACTCGGGCCGCCACGCCGTGCAGCGCCGCTGCTCCGATCTGGGGCTGACACTGTCACCGTCGGAAGTAGGCGATGCTTATCGGACCCTGATGGCGATTGCCGACGAGCGGAAGGTGATCACCGACGCCGATCTTGTGGCCGTCGTGTCGGCGCTGCGTCAGAGTCAGCCCGCGTCCCCGGCGGCCGTGCAGGCCGTCGACCCGTTCGAGACGCCCGCCGTCACGCTGAATACCGTGCACGAGACCGGCTACGGCCACGGCGTATAGGAGTAGTCAGCGCGCCGTTCCCGGCAGCACGCCCGACGTCGTCAGGCGCACACGATAGACGCTCTTGTTCGATGTGATGAAGAGCGTCGAGCCATCTTCACCCCACGCGCAATTTCCCGTTGGCTGATTGAAGAGAATCGTCCCGAGGTGCGCACCGTCGGGCGCGAATACGTACACGCCGCCGGGCCCGGTGGCGAACATGTTGCCGGCGCGGTCGATCTTGAGGCCGTCGGGCGCTCCCTGTCGCTCGCCAACGAATTTCATGGCCGAGGCAAACACGCGGCCCGTACCGACGCGTCGGCCGCCGTCCAGCAGCTCGTACGCCATCCACACCGCGTTCGATCGGTCGGAGTGAGCGACGTACAGCGTCTTTTCATCGGGTGACAGTCCGATCCCGTTCGGCGCCCGGAGATCCCGGATGAGCAGCGTCAGCGAGCCGTCCGCCGCACGGCGGTAGACGCCCTGAAACGGCAGCTCCTTCTCAGGATCGTCCCAGCGCTTCGGCAGGCCGTAAGGCGGATCGGTGAAGTAGAGCGAGCCGTCGCGGCTGAACACCAGATCGTTCGGGCTGTTGAAGCGCTTGTTCTCGAATCGCTCGGCGAGCGCGGTCTTCGATCCGTCCCGAGCGATGCGCGTGATGCGCCGATCGCCATGTTGACAGAGCACGAGGCTGCCGTCGGCGTCGAGCGTGAGGCCGTTCGAGCCGGGCTCGGGGCCCGTAAACGGCGCTTGCCCCGTGTAGCCGCTCGGCTGCATGAATACGCTCAAGCCCTCCTTCGCGCTCCACCGCATCACCGCGTTCTTCGGGATGTTGCTGAACAGCAGATCGTTCGAGTGATGACGCCAGACGGGCCCTTCGACCCAGTCGAGATCGTCGGCGATCGGTTCGACCTTTACGTCACGCGGCACGAGGCGATCGAAACGCGGGTCGAGCCTTTCGATGGTCGCAGTGGGTGCAGATGTCATGGGTACTTGAAGAAGGCCGGCGACGAGAATACCGGTCGAGGCGATGAGGACGACGGGGCGGAATGAGGCAGGCATCGTCAATTGTGTGGCCACGGCGGCGCGAGTCTACCACGAGCGTGCGGCCGAACTGGTTCACGGCGTTACGCCGATTTGATGGACGCGACACGCGATGGTCTCCATCGACCGCCAGACTGAGGCCATGCAGTACACGCAGACAGAATCTGCCGTCGGCCCGGATCTCCTCACCCGTCTGCGAGCGGAGTTTGCCGAGATGCCGGGTCTGTACCTGACCCCGAAGCAGGCGGCTCGCCTGTGGGCCCTCGATACCGATGCGTGCGAAGCGGCGCTCGCGGCGCTGGTGGACGCGCACTTTCTGCGGCGCACGCCGAGCGGCGGCTACCGTCGCTCTGACGGTTGATCGCGCTTTCTACTGTGGCAGGTGGAGGCGGCGCACGAGATTCCGGAACCGCGCGTCGCCGCGCAGGCGATCGAACTGGGGATCGACGCCGATGAGCACCATCTTCACGGCGCGTTCTTCCAGGCCCCGCTCCAGCCACTGGAGAGCCAGGTCCTTCTCGCCGAGCGCTTCGTAGGCGCGGGCGAGCAGAACGGCCTCGACGTACCGGGTTTGCGCGATGTTCATCAGCGTGCTGAGGGCCTGACGTGCCTCGGCCGTGCGGCCCGCGGCTGCGTAGCCGCGCGAGCTCGCCGAGACCGGTGGGGGCGACGCCAGCCACCGCTAGTCGCCGCGCTTCGAGCCGGTGAGCATCGACGCGAAGTTGCTCCAGCCGTGCAGCGCCACCATGACGATGTGACCCGGGATGAACGCGAGCACCGCACCCATCGAGATGAAATGGAGGATGCGCGCACTGCGGAATCCTCCGAGCGCGCTCACCAGCCACGAGAGCTGGACCGGTTTGTAGAGCGCGGCGCCAGTCACGACGCTCGCCGCCAGGCAAGCGACGACGGCGGTATACGCCAGCTTCTGCAGCGGATTGTAGATTCCGGCCAGCGCCGGTCGCGGCCCGAGCATGAGGTAGTGCCGCGCCATGGGTCCGACTCCAGCCACATCGTGGTGCGTGAACAGAACCTGGCGACCGTTTCCGCTGACGATCTGATACGCGAGATACACGGCGAGAATTGCCGAGAACGCCACGGCAAACGTCAGGTGCCATTGCAGCGCGCCGCCCAGCCACCCTCCGAGCCTGAGCGCTGCTGGCGGCACGAACAGCGTGGACTCCGGGATCTTGTCGCCGAAGCTTGGGAAGGCCGCGAAGATCTCGAGCCCGCTCGAAATCAACACGACGAGCGCGATCGCGAACGCCCAGTGACAGACGCGGACGACCGCGGGATGATGCAGCCGCTCGGCCGCCATCAGATCCCTCCGTGCCAGCTGTAGCCTTGGTCCTCCCAGTAACCGCGGCGCGGACCTAGCACGCTGGTCACCCGGAGGCCGACGATGTACTTGACCTGTTTGTATCCGAGCTTCGTCGGCATCACGAGCCGAAGCGGCGCGCCGTGGCCGCGCGAAAGCGGCCGGTCGTACATCTCATCGCAGAGCAGTGATTGCGGGTGGCGAGCGCTCGCCATGTCGATCGACTCGTAGTAGTCATCCGCGCACGCCACTTCGACGTAGCGCGCCTGCTGGTCCGCGCCGATCGCGTCAAGAAAATCCGCGATCCGTGTTCCTCCAAACCGGCCGACCACGTCCCATCCTTCAATGCAGATGTGACGAGTGTTCTGGACGACGCGCGGAAGGCGGCGGATGTCGTCGAGCGCGTACTCGCCGGGCTGTTCCACCAGACCCGAAACGGTGAGTCTCCATGCGTCGAGATCGACTTCAGGATCGTCAACGAGGTAGGAGTTCAGCGGGAATCGGTCGAACGGCGTCAGCTCGGAATCCGGTACGGTCGGAGCGAGACGCAGTGGCTGAAACGACGCCTCTGAGGCCGCGTCGCACAACTGCAGGCCGCCCCTGACGAACGCGTCTCGCCACCCCGGGTGCAAGAGGGCTCCGCCGAGCGCCAGCGGCGCCATCTTGAGGAGCTCTCGCCGGGTTCGCGCGATCTCGCCCACACCTCGAGATACGGCTGCGCGCCCAGTCCGGATTGCACATCCGCGAACCCACCTGACGCGTAGAGAAGAACGGGCGACTGCCCTGAAGGCGCCATACGAAAGGACACTTCGCCATGAGACTCCAGCATGTCTGTGGAACCGTCATCACCGGTCTCGCGATCGCAACATCCACGTTCGCCGCCAAGAACCCGGTCGTCGGCGGCAAGGAGATGTTCCCGAACAAGAACATCATCCAGAACGCGGTGAACTCCGCCGATCACACGACCCTGGTCGCGGCGGTGAAAGCCGCCGGCCTCGTCGACACGCTTCAGGGCACCGGACCCTTCACCGTCTTCGCCCCGACGAACACGGCGTTCGCGAAGCTGCCGGCGGGGACCGTGGATGGGCTCCTGAAACCGGAGAACAAGTCGACGTTGACCAAGGTCCTCACGTACCACGTGGTCCCGGGCCGGCTCTCGAGCATCGACCTGAAGAAGCAGATTGCCGCCGGCAAGGGCACCGCCATGCTGAAGACCGCGAGCGGCGGCACCCTGTGGGCCATGATGGACGGCCGTGACATCGTGCTGAAGGACGAGAAGGGCGCGATGTCGCGCATCACCCAGGCGAACGTCTTTCAGTCCAACGGTGTCATCCACGTCGTCGACGCCGTCGTCCTGCCCAACTAATCGCGCCAAGAAGGCGGCTGCGGCGGCGGCCCGCCGCAGCGCCGTGAATCCAACTTTCCACGCAATCCGTAGGAGCAGATGTCACGGAGAGCAAATCGATGAAATACGCATGGCTGGTGCCCACCGCATTCCTCACGGCCGCTGCTGCAACCTGGAGTTGCAGCAGGACCGACGCGTCTGCAACCACGGCGCAAGTCGAGACTGATCCCTGCGCGATCGCGCTTGCCCCGTCGGAACCACGGGACGACGCCGATCGCGACATCGCACGCCTGCAGCAGCGCGCCCGGAGCGGGAGCGAGCGAGCACGCGCGTTGGAGCAGCTCGGCTTCCGGTACGTGGCTCTCGCGCGCACCCGCCATGACGATGGCGCGTATCTGCTTGCCGAGAAAGCTGCGGAGTGTCTGGCGCTGGCGGAACCCGAGGACGCAACCGCGCTCCTGATACGGGGACACGCCATGCATCAGCAGCATCGGTTTGCGGAGGCCGAGAACGTGGCTCGAACGCTCGTCGCAAAGCGCGGCATGCCGCTCGACTACGGCCTGCTGGGCGATGCGCTGATGGAGCAGGGACGTCTCGCCGCTGCTGGAGACGCCTATCAAAAGATGATCGATCTCAAACCGTTTTACCAGTCGTACACGCGGGCGGCGCACCTGCGATGGCTGAAGGGCGATCTCGATGGTGCCATCGAGTCGATCCGCATGGCGATCGCCGCCGCAAGCCCACGAGATCCTGAATCCATCGCGTGGGCCTACACGCGCCTCGCGCAATACGAGCTGCAGCACGGCCGGCTGCGCGAAGCCGCGCGAGCGCTCGATGCAGCGCTGGAGCATCAGCCCGACTACGCAGCCGCCCTTCTGACGCGAGGCCGCCTCCTCCTTGCGGCGGCGAAAGACGGCGAGGCGGTCGAGGTGCTCCGCCGCGCCGCGCGGTTGAATCCTCTCCCGGAGTACGAGTGGGCGCTGGCCGATGCGCTGAGGCGTTCCCGGTCGGCCGCCGAGGCGGAGAACGTCGAACGGCGTTTGACGAGGGATGGCGCGCGCTCGGATCCCCGCACCGTGGCTCTGTTCCTCGCCACCCGCCGAGCCTCCGTGCCGCAAGCGGTGGCGCTCGCGCAACGCGAGCTGACGGCGCGCTCCGATGTCTTTACGCTCGACGCTGTCGCGTGGACGCTCGCGGCCGCCGGACGCATCGGTGAAGCCGAGCCGCTCATGAGACGCGCCGTCGCCGAAGGCACACAGGACGGCCGGCTCTTCCTCCATGCGGGCGCCATCGCCGCTGCAGTCGGCCGCCGCGACGAAGCGCTGACATGGCTGAAGAAGGCCGAGCGCGTCCGCGCAATGCTCCTTCCGTCCGAGCTCGACGAGCTCGCCACCCTTCAGACACGTATTTTCGCAACAGAGGAGAACTGACATGAGAAAGGTCCGGAGCACTCTGCAGCTCCTGGCAGCTGCGGGGCTACTTCTCGTCGTCCCCATTCCGGTCGGCGCATCCAGTCACATGGACGCGCCGCTCATCACGCTCGACGACGCGGCGAACACGACGGACGTGTACGCGTTCGTCCAGAAGAAGAACGGCGTCAAGGTGCTCGTCACGGCGCTAGGCGTGTACCCCTTCGAGGAGCCCGGGATCGGCCCGAACAAGTTCAACTTCGACGACAACGTCCTCTACCAGATTCACGTGGCCACCGGCAGGGACGTCGCGGCGGGCCGGCCGTCGATCAGCTATCAGTTTCGCTTCAAGACGAGGTTCAAGAACACGAACACCATCCTCCAGTCGTACCTCGGCGTCGTCAATGACGTGGACGACGCGGCCCAGAACCTCACGCAGACCTACACCATCACGATGGTCAATCACCGGACGGGTAGCCGCTCGGTGATCGGCCAAGGTGTGGTGCCGCCCAACAACCAGGGGATCGCGACGCCGTTCTACAACCAGGGCGACAACGGCGAGAACCCGGCCAAGGACGGCGTGGCGTCGGTGGCCGATCTGGATCGCTACACGAAGCAGTCGATCGTCGACCTGGATGCCGGTTACCAGGCGTTCGCGGGCCAGCGCGACGACGGCTTCTACGGAGACATTCAGGCGATCTTCGACTTGCTCCAGCTGCGCAGCCCCGGGAAGGACGCGCAGGGCGGCTTCAACCTGCACCTGATGGCGCTCACGATTCCGGTGCATGTTCTCGGCGGTGATCGGCAGGTCGTCGGCGTCTACGCCACCACGAGCCGCCGCCGATTCACCATCCTCGGCGATGGTCTCCAGAAGACGGAGCGCTTTGGTGATTGGGTCCAGGTGGGCCGCCAGGGCAACCCGCTCTTCAACGAGGGTCTCGTAGCGATTCGTGACAAGGATCTCTACAGCAGGACGCAGCCGTCGAGCGATGCGGCGCTCTTCAAGAAGTACGCGCTGGCACCCGAGCTGGCGAAGCTGCTGAACCTCATCGTCCTCGAGCCTGACATTCCGGGAATCGAGACCGGACGCACCGACATTGCCGGCATCTTCATCCCCGATGTCATCAAGGTCGATCTCTCGACTGGCTCGGCGCGTCTGGCGGGCGGCGGCCCGACGCATCCGACGAACCCCGACGATCCAGGCTTCTCGCGCCTGAGCATCTTCGGCGGCGACGTGCTCGTCAGCGACATCCAGGCCGGCTTTGGCGGCGGCGTCATCCCCGGCGGTTGGCCCAACGGCCGCCGCTTTGGCGACGACGTGGTCGACATCGCCGTGACGGCGCTCATCAGCGATCTGCGCGTCAGCCCACCCGTTGTTCGCGGACCGGCCAGCGACAACGTCAATGGGAACGACATGGCGTTCAACAAAGTATTCCCCTACGAGTCGACCCCGCAGAACGGTCGCACTCACTCGCACCCGTGACCTGCCACCTGCGCCGCGGCCTTCTGGCCGCGGCGCTCCTTCTTGCGATTCCCGCGGCAGGCGTCGCACACGATCCGGGCCTGAGCTCGCTCGAAGTGCGCGTGACTCGCAGTGAGATCATCGCCACCCTCGCGCTGGCCTCGGCCGACGCCGGCGCCATCGGCGCGCCCGAATCCTTCGTCGTCGACGCGCTCGAAGTGCGCATAGACGACCGAGAGCTGCGCGGGACGATCGACGAGGTGCGGAACGACGGCGGTCAGGGTCTACGCGTGCTGGTGAGGTATCCGCGGACGCCAGGATCACGGTTGACCATCACGTCCAACGCGCCCCGCCTGCTCGCGCGCGGCCATCGCGAGCTGGTGTCGATCGCCAATGAGGCGGGCTCGTCCCTGGCGGAGCGGATGATCGACGCGTCGTCGAGCGAAGTCGCCGTCGATCTCCATGGCGTCGCTCCCGTGGACCGGTCCGCGCTGTGGTTCGCACGGCTCGGCGTCGAGCACATTCTCGGCGGCTACGATCATCTGCTGTTTCTTGCGGCGCTCCTCCTCGTCGTTCGCGAACGGCGTGAGCTCGTGACGGTCGTGACCGCGTTTACCGTCGCCCACTCCCTTACCCTTGCGGCGGCCGCGTTCGGGTGGATCGACGTGCCTCCACGGATCGTCGAGCCGCTGATCGCCGCGTCCATCGTCTACGTCGGGATCGAGAATCTGTGGCGACGGGAGCCGGGCGCTCGCTGGCCGTTGACGTTTGCCTTTGGCTTGATCCACGGCTTCGGCTTTGCGGGTGCGCTTCGCGAGGTCGGGATTGGGGCCGGGGGGCTCAGCATCGCGGTTCCGCTGGGCGCGTTCAATCTCGGCGTGGAAGCCGGGCAACTGTTGGTCGCGATGCTGCTGCTGCCGATCATCGGGCGCCTCGGCGCGCACCCCGCCACGCGGGCGCGATTGGTGCCGGTCTGCTCGTGCCTTGTCATCGTTGCAGGCGGATACTGGCTGATCGAACGGACCATCGCATAGCCATCTGCGATATAACTGGCGGCCATGCGCGCCATCGCGATTGTCCTTCTCACGACGACGACTGTCTCGGCTCAGTCTTTCGACATCGTTGAAAAGACGATTCCGCAGCTTCAGGAGGCGATGCAGGCAGGTCAGGTCACGTCGCGACGGCTGGTGGAGCTCTATCTGGCGCGGATTGCAGCCTACGACCGCGGCGGACCGCGGCTGAATGCCATTGTCGCCCTGAATCCTCGCGCGCTCGACGAGGCCGACGCGCTCGACCGCGAGCGCGCAGCCAAGGGTGCCCGCGGGCCGCTGCACGGCATTCCGATTCTCGTGAAGGACAACTACGAGACCGTCGGCATGCCGACCGCGGCCGGCTCGATCGCGCTCGCCGGATACGAAGCGAAGGGCGACGCGTTTCTGGTGCGAAAGCTGCGCGAGGCCGGCGCGGTCATCGTTGGCAAGACCAACATGCACGAGCTCGCCGCGGGCATCACGAACATCAGCTCAGTGGCGGGCCAGACACGGAACCCCTACGATCTCGGGCGCTATCCGGGTGGATCCAGCGGCGGAACCGGCGCCGCGCTCGCAGCCAACTTCGCCGCCGCCGGAATGGGGAGCGACACCTGTGGCTCGATCAGGATTCCTGCGTCGAGCAACAACCTCGTCGGGTTGCGCGGTACGCGCGGTCTCGCGGGCGGCTCGGGCATCGTGCCGCTGGCGAAAACACAGGACATCGGCGGGCCGCTCGCGCGCACGCTCGGCGACCTCGCGCTCATGCTCGACGCCACCGTCGGCGTGGATCCGTCGGACGAGACCACACGGGCGTCGGCCGGCCACATCCCCAAGACCTATGTCGACGCGCTGCGGCCGGGCGGGTTGAACGGCGCGCGGCTCGGCCGCCTCAAGCTGTATTTCGGCGAGGACGAGGACGGATCGGCGGTGGTCCTCAAAGCCGTCGACCAGATGAAGAAGGACGGCGCGGAGATCATCGACGTCGATGTGCCCGGTCTCGCCGACCTGCTGCGCGACAGCAGCGTGATCAACATCGAGTTCCCGTCGGACTTGAGGGAGTTCCTCGCGTCGCGGGATGCCGCACCCGTTCGATCGCTCGACGAAATCGTGAAGCTCGGGCTGTACGACGCCGGCATGCAGCAACGGCTGGCGTTATTCCTGAAGGCGCCGCAAAAAGACAGCGACGAGTATCGCCGCGCGCTCATCAAGCGCGACGCCATCCGCGGCGCCGTCGTTGCCGCGATGGAGGAGCATCGGATCGCCGCCCTCGTCTACCCGACCATTCGCCGCAAGCCGGCGCGCTTCGGCGAGCCGCAGCTCGGCACCAACTGTCAGCTGAGCGCCGCCTCCGGACTGCCGGCGCTCGCCGTGCCCGCCGGGTTCACCGACGACGGCTTGCCGATCGGCCTGGAGCTACTCGGACGGCCGTGGACCGAAAGCGAGCTGTTGAAGCTTGGCTACGCGTGGGAACAGGCGTCGAAGCTTCGGCGTGCCCCCTTCAGCACGCCGCCGCTCGTCAATGGGAAGGCACCGGCCGCGATGACGCTCGACGTAAACGACACGGCGCTTCGCGCGCGGTTCACGTACGAACCCACGACCGGTGAGTTGAAGTACACCGTGACGTCGATTGCCGCACAGCCATCGGATCTCCGTCTCGTCGCGCTGCATCGGGGATCGGACAGCGGCACCGGCCCGATCGTGTCGCGGCTGGCCGAGGCGGGAGCCCGCGGGGGAAGCGGCGCGCTCACCCTCGGTCATGTCGATCGCGAAGCGCTGCGCGCGGGCCGGCTCTACGTTCAGATCTATACGCGTCAGGCGCCTACCGGCGCACGACGGTTGCCGCTTGCTGCACCTCACCCTGGCGCGAGCGCCGCGGCTTCAATCTCACGTTGACCTGATCGCCGGCTGCGGCCTTGAGACGCGCCCTGCGGAACTTCGGGTGGCTGACGTGCACGTTATATTGCGTGCCGCGCTCGAGCTCGCTGACGGCGTACGCGCCTTGCAGGTCCGTGAGCACCACGCGGACCACGGTCCGCTGCGGGTGCTCGACGGTGACGACGACGCCTGAAACAGGCGTGCCTGTGTGATCGTGAACGACCCCCCGAAGGGGATCCGACTGGGCGGCCGTGCCCGTTGCAAATCCGAACACCACGGCCGCCGCCGCGACGAGGCTGCGAATCCTGGTCCCCATGAACTGTTCCCCTGGCTATATATGTGTTCAGACGCAAGGGACAGGCTCAGGGATCCTTCCGTTCCAGGATGACATCCATTTTGGGGATTGGCACGACGACGCCGCGATCCTTGAAGATTTGCGCCATGCGCCTGCGCAGCTCGCGGCCGACTGCCCACTGCTTCAGCGGCACAGTCTTGATGCGCGCCTTGAGCGTCAGCTGACCGGGCTCCCATCCATCGATCCCGTAGATCTCGACTGGTTCGAGGATATGGGACTGAAATTCTGGATCGTTCTGCACCGCGGCGCTCGCGTCCCGCATCGCCTGCATCACCCGTTCGGGGTCCTCCTCGACGGGAATCACCACGGTGAGGACGTAGTACGAGAAGTCCTTCGACTTGTTGGCGAGCGTCTTGACCTCGCCGTTCGGAAAGACGTGCACCGCGCCTTCTTCATCCCTTAGCACGATGGTGCGCAGGCTCAGCTCCTCGACGAGACCGCCCGTCCCGTTGACGACCGCGACGTCGCCGACGCGCACCTGATCCTCGAGAATCATGAAGAAGCCGGAGATGATGTCGCGCACGAGCGTCTGCGCGCCGAAGCCGAGGGCGAGCCCCGCGATGCCGGCGCCGGTGAGCGCGGGCGTGATGTCGATGTCGAGCTGGCGCAGCACCATCAGGACGCCGATGACGCCGATGGCGGTCGTCAGCGTCTTCTGCAGCAGCCGCGACAACGTCTGCGCACGCTTCGTGCGCTCGATCACGTCGAGGCCGCTGCCGCGGCTCATCTCGCGCTCGAAGCGGCGCGCGGTCGCCGATGCCGCCCGCATCAGAAAATAGGCGGTCACGCAGATCACGGCGATGCGCAGCCCCGCGTCGAAGATCCATCGTCCGAGGGCCTCAGGGTCCACGCCGATGCGGCTGCGGTAGCCGGCCAGCTTCAACGCGGGGAGTGCCAGCGCCGCCGCGGTGACCGCGAAGATCGTCAGCCTGATGATCCGTTGCGGCCGCTCGACGAACAGGGCTTCGGTTTCAGGGTCGGGAATGATCGCCCGCAGGATCGCGCTGACGAAGCGCGCGACGAAGCCGGCCACGATGTACGCCGCCACGAAAGCGACGACGAGCGCCAGCGTGAGCTCGGGCCAGTTCGCCGGGAGGCGTGCGCCCTCCATCGACGCGTCAGTTGCCCGTACGGGTGGCGGTCGATTGGATCGGCACCTTCACCTGCATCTCGCGCCCGCCGCGGATGATCCCGATCGCGGCGGTGCTGCCGATCTTCGCATCCTTGATCAGACGCTGGAGCTGCGACGGATCGTCGATTCGCTGTGCGTTGAATGCCACGATGATGTCCCCGGGCTCGATGCCGGCGCGGTAGGCCGCGGACGTCCTGTAGAGTCCGGTCACCAGCGCCCCGTGCACCCCGGGCATCCCCATCTGCTCGGCGATGCGTGTGGTGACCGGCGCGATCTCCATGTAGCCGATGCTCCCTCGCCGCACCTGTCCGAACTGAATCAGCTCGTTCATCACCTGGCGCGCCAGGTTGCTCGGCACCGCGAACCCGATGCCCTGATAGCCGCCGCTCTGGCTGTAGATCGCCGTGTTGATGCCGATCAGCTCGCCTCGCTGGTTGATGAGGGCCCCGCCCGAGTTACCTGGATTGATCGCGGCATCCGTCTGGATGAAGTCTTCGTACGCCGAGATGCCGACGCGCCGGCCGACCGCCGACACGATGCCCAGCGTGACCGTCTGATCCAGCTGGTACGGATTGCCGATCGCCAGCACCCACTCGGCCACTTTCAACTTCGACGAGTCTCCCCATGGAATCGTGGGAAGCCCCTTCGCATTGACCTTCACCAGTGCCAGGTCGGTGTCGGGATCGACGCCGACGATCTGGGCGCGCAGCTCGCGCTTGTCGCCGAGCGCGATGGTGATCTCCGGCAGGTTCCGTTCGTTGATCTGTCCGCGTTCGCCGGCGATCACATGGTTGTTCGTCAGAATGTACCCATCGGAGGTGACGACCACGCCGGACCCGAGGCTGCTCTGGACGCCGCGGCGCGAGCCGAAGAGGTCTTCCTGGTCGCCGAAGAAATACCGGAAGAACGGGTCGGTCGCAAACGGCGAATTCGTTCGGCGGACGGCGGTGAGCGCCGAGATGTTGGTGACCGCCGGCACGGTCTGACCGGCCACGCGGCTGAAATCGGGCAGGCTGGTCGCGATCGCGGCGGCGGACGAAGCACCACCAGGTGTTTGCGCTGCCGCAGGCGCGCTCGGCGGCTGCGCGGTGGTCTCGCTCGCGGAGGGCATGCGCCCGGTGAGCACGAGGCCGGCGGCAAAGCCGCAGACGAGCAGTACGGCGGCGAACAGCAGTCGCTTGATTGTCATCAGGACACCCGGATGCGTCGCGGTGTCGGGTCGCTGGCCTTCGGCACTACGACGGTGAGGACGCCTTCTTTCAAGTCGGCCGTGATCGCGTCCTGAGAGATCGGCAGCGGGAGATGAAACGTGCGGCTGAACGCGCCATGGCCGCGCTCGATGCGGTGGTACTGCTCGCAGGCCACGGACCGCTCGCTGCGCGATCCGGACAGCGTGAGTCGTCCTTCCTGCACGTGAATCTGCAGGTCCTCGCGTTTGAGCCCGGGGACCTCGGCGGTCACGACGTACTCAACCTCCGTTTCGTGCAGATCGACGGGAGGAGCCCAGCCCGCCGGACCTGGAGCGAACCGATCCAGGCGCTGCTGGATCGCCAGCAGATCACGTATCGGATCCCATCGCGCGAACGCCACGGCGGGATCGTAGCATACGGCCCCGATCCGGGATGTGGTACCATTCGAAGGTTCTGCTCATCAAAATATGGCCTCCATCCAAGCGACCCGTATGAAGAAGGGCATGCTGGTGAAGATCGAGAACGATCTGTTCCGCGTCCTCGAGCTTCAGCACGTCACCCCGGGCAACCTGCGAGGGTTCGTCCGCGTCAAGTTCCGCAACATCCGCAGCGGCACGCTCTCCGACCAGAAGCTCCGCTCTGAGGACACGGTGGAGCGCGCGACCCTCGACGAGCGCGAGATGCAGTATCTCTACAAGGATGGCGACGACTTCTATTTCATGGACACCTCGTCGTACGAGCAGATCCACATCACGAGCGAAGCGCTCGGGGATTCCGTCAGCTACCTGAAGCCGGAGATGACAATTCAGGTCGAGTTCTACGGGACGGAGCCCGTGGGGATCGAGCTCCCGCAGACGGTCGATCTGAAGGTGGACAAGACCGTGCCCGGGATCAAGGGCGCTACCGCCAGCAACCAGGTCAAGCCGGCGACCCTCGAAACCGGCCTCGTCGTCCAGGTGCCGCCCTTCATCAACGAAGGCGATGTCGTTCGCGTCAGCACCGAATCCGGAGAATACCTCTCTCGAGCCTAATGGACGTAGTCAGGCACCAGCCCAATCAGGGTTGGATTGAGGTCGTCGTCGGCAGCATGTTCAGCGGGAAGAGCGAGGAGCTGATCCGGCGCCTCCGCCGCGCGCAGATCGCGCGGCAGAAAGTCCAGATCTTCAAGCCCAAGCTCGATACGCGCTACGACGACAACCACATCGTGTCGCACAGCGAGATGCGCATTCAGTCGGTGCCCGTTGAGACATCGCGAGAGCTGCTCGAGCGGGTCGCGGACGACACGGAAGTGGTTGGAATCGACGAAGGGCAGTTCTTCGATCTCGAGCTGCCGATGGTCTGCAACACACTCGCCGACCGCGGTAAGCGGGTCATCGTCGCGGGCCTCGATCAGGACTATCTCGGGAAGCCGTTCGAGCCGATGCCGCAGCTGCTGGCCATCGCGGAGTACATCACGAAGACGCTCGCGATCTGCATGGTGTGCGGCAATCCGGCCAACCACACGCAGCGCCTCATCGCGAGCGAGGACCGAGTGCTCCTGGGTGCGCAGGGTCTATATGAGGCTCGATGCCGCCGGTGCTTCGATCCCTTTCTGGCCGGTCCGCCCGCGTCAACGCCAAAGGCCGAGAATGCGGAGCCGTAGAATGATCCCATGGTGCCCCGGGGATTGCTGCCGCAGATCCTCTTCCTCTTCGGGCTCGGCTTTCTCGCCGCGAACCTGAAGGTCGTCGCCGACCTGATTCGCTTTCGCGTGCGGAAGCACTCGGCGCTCCTCGTCTGGCAGGCGCCGAAGCCCCGCTACTACAACTTCAGCTTGATGCTCGCGGGAATTCTGGGTTGCCTCCTCGCCGCCAAACTGGTTCAACAGCGCCCCGCCGACCAGTGGTTCGGCGAGGCGATGATGCTCCTGTACTACGGCTACGCCTTTCCGCTCAGCACGCGGATCGCGAGGGGTTTCTATGAGGACGGCGTGTGGTCCGACAGCGGCTTCATGCGCTGGGCCCAGATTTCGGCCGTCGCCTGGAAGGAAGAAGGCGGCGTGACCCTGGTTCTGATCTCACGGCTCAGGAGCCTCGCACGCAAGCTGCAGGTGCCCGGGAGCCTGTACGGCGAGGCCCGGCGGGTCCTGCGCGACAAGGTCAAAGCGCACGACATCTCCTTCGGCGGGTCGGGCCTGAATTTGGGCACCCGTGACGAATCTGACGCTGTTTAACGGCCTCTGCTGTAAGATTTCTGCCCCGGCTGTCCGATAGAGACATACTGGAGAACACTATGGCAGTTCGTCCCACGTGGAGAGGCTTCCTCAAGGTCAGCCTGGTCAACATCCCGGTGAAGGTGTTTCCGGCCACGGAGTCGGCGGCGACCATTGCCTTCAACCAGCTGCACGCCGAGTGTCAGACGCGTATCCAGCAGAAGCGCTGGTGCCCGCACTGCGAGCGCGAGGTTCCCAACACCGAGCTCGTGAAGGGCTACGAGTTCGAAAAGGGACGCTACGTCATCGTCAGCGAAGAGGACATGCAGAAGGTCCGGGTCGAGTCGACGCGCGTCATCAACCTCTCGCAGTTCACCGACGACACCGCGATCGATCCGATCTACGTCGATCGCGCGTACTACCTGGCGCCGGACGGTCCGATGGCGGCCGAGGCGTTTGCCGTCATGCGGGAAGGAATGGCGGGGAAGGCGGGCATCGGCAAGGTGGCGTTGTACGGCCGCGAGTATCTCGTGGCGATCCGGCCTCAGAAGAAGGGGCTCGTGATGTACACGCTCCACCACGACGCCGAGATCCGCAGCATCGATCAGATCGAGGAGCTCAGCTCGGTGCCCGCGAAGGTCAAGCCGGAAGAGATGAAGCTGGCGAAGCAGGTGATCGCGACCTTCGACAGCGAGCTCGATCTGAAGGAGTACAAGGACGAGTACAAGGACGGACTGCGGCAGATCATCGACGCGAAGATTGCCGGCGAGGAGTTCGTCGCGCCAGAGGTGCAGGAGCCGCCGAAGGTCGTGGACCTGATGGAAGCGCTCCGCCGGAGCCTCGACTCCGTGAGCAAGGACAAGAAGAAGCCGGCGAAGGCGGAGATTGCCAAGCCGGTTGCGAAGGCGAAGAGCGCGAACGGGAAGAAGCGGAAAACAGCGTAGAGCGTCGTCCTCAGAATAACGCGAGTATTCCCATCCCCTCCGCCGTCGGATCATTCAGCCAGTCCGGCGGCGTGAGCCAGACGAACGCCAGGATGGCGATCACCCACATGTCGTAGGCGAGCGTCGCGCGTTCGTCGGTCCAGAAGAACCCCCGCACGAACACCTTGGTGATCAGGTTCGAGCCGCGCGGAATCGGCTTCTTGTTCAGCACCAGGTAGGTGTAATAGATCCGATCCGCCACCGTGAAGATCGACAGGACGAGGATCACCCACAGGACGGCCGCCATCCGGTCGGTAAACGCGCCAATCATGAAGAGGACGATGCGCTCGGGGCGCTCCATGAAGCCGACCTTGCATTTCTGGATGAGCGATTCGGCGCGGGCGCGGGCGTAGCTCGTCATGATCGAGAACATCATCGCGAGCGACGCCACCATCACGTAGTCGGTCCGTCGGAGGTGAGCGTAGAGGTAGATGAGGCCGAGGAAGAGCGCGATGTCGGAGAAGCGGTCGAGCGTGGAATCCCAGAAGGCGCCGAACTCGGTCACCTTGCCTGTGATGTGCGCGACCTTGCCGTCGATGAAATCGAAGATGTTCGCGACGATCATGATCACGCCGGCGATGACGAAGTGGTCGCGGCCGAGCTCGACGGCGGCGCCGACGTTCACCAGGACCCCGATGAGCGTCAACGTATTCGGGTGGATGCCGAGCGCCACCGACGCGCGGATGATCGCGCGCAGCGGGAACATGCACACGGCTCCAATGAACCCGGTAACTGTCATGCGTTGTTATAATTGAGGGTTCGCGAGCACGAATGAAAACTCGCCATGGTAGCCCATGCCCATTCATGAACTCAAGGAACAGATCAGCCGGTTGCCGCAGCAGCCAGGCGTGTATCTGTGGATGAATGCGGCACGGCAGACGCTCTATGTAGGCAAGGCGCGGGTGCTCCGCGAACGTGTACGCAGCTATCTCGGCGCCTACGGGATCAGCCCGCGGCACGATGCCCTGCTCGACGAGATCGCGCACCTCGAGGTCATCGTCACCGATTCGGTGATGGAGGCGCTCGTTCTGGAGGACAGCCTCGTCAAGCAACGGTCGCCGAAGTACAACATCCGGCTCCGAGACGACAAGAACTATCCCTACCTGCAGCTGACGACGAGCGAGCCGTTTCCTCGCGTGCTGGTGGCACGGAGCGTGGAGCATGGCGGCGACTACTACGCCGGTCCGTTCGTGCCCGCGAAGATCGCGCGCCGCACGATGGCGCTCTCGCACAAGATCTTCGGCATTCGGTCGTGCAACGAAGTAATCACCGGTGAACGGGCCCGGCCCTGTCTCGAGTACGACATCAAGCGGTGCGCGGCGCCGTGCGTGCGGGAGATCTGTTCCGCGGAGGAGTACGGCGTGGCGGTGGCGAACACGAAGTTGTTGCTCGAAGGTCGCACCGACGAGCTCGCCGAGACGTTGCGCGGGCGGATGGTCGCAGCGTCGGAGGGCGAGCGCTTCGAGGAAGCCGCGCAGCTCCGCGATGCGATGCGGACGGTGCAGACACTCCGCGACCGGCAGCAGAAGATCGCCGCGCCGGACCTCGGCGATCGCGACATCTTCGGCTTGAAGCTCGGACCGAGCGGCGGCGCCATCCAGATCTTCGCCACCCGCGGCGGGCGCGTCGTCGAGCGTGTCGAGCTTGCCACGGATCCGGGGAGCGTTGCGGGAAGCGAGAGCGACGTGCTCACGGCCGCGCTCCAGCAGTTCTACGAGCTGCGCAACCCGCCCGGGGAGATCCACCTCCCGCTCGAGATCGACGACTGTGAGGCGATGGAAGCGTGGCTCTCGGCGCGCGTCGGGCGGCGGGTGAAGATTCTCGTGCCCCAGCGGGGCGACAAGCGAGCGCTCGTGGAGCTCGCCACGCGCAACGCGGAGCTTTCCTACCGCACGAGATTCAACGAGATCACGGCGGCCCACTTCGAGGCGCTGGAAACCCTGCGCAGCGTCCTCGCGCTCCCCGCGATCCCGCGGCGCATCGAGTGCTTCGACATCTCGACGATCCAGGGGAGCGAGACCGTGGCGTCGATGGTGGTGTGCGAAGACGGAAGGATGAAGAAGGCCGAGTATCGGAAGTTCCGGGTCCGCTACAAGCCTTCGGATGTGGGGGCCGGCTTTACGCCGCCGGAATTCGGAGCCGACGACTTTGCCGCGATGCGCGAGGTGGTTCACCGCAGGTATCGCAAGATCCTCGAGCAGGGCGGTCCATTTCCCGACCTCGTTCTGATCGACGGCGGCAAGGGTCAGCTGTCGGCCGCCTACGAGGCGCTGGAGGGAATCGGCCTGGCCAACCTGGTTGCAGTCGGGATCGCCAAGAAAGAGGAGCTGCTGTACACGCGGCACGACGCGGAGCCAATCGTGCTGGAGGAAAGCGACCCGGCACTGCTGCTCGTGCAGCGCATTCGCGACGAGGCCCACCGCTTCGCCGTGACCTTCCATCGAAAGGCGCGCTCGATGCGCGACCTCCGGTCGGAGCTCGATCGCGTGCCGGGCATCGGTCCGCGGCGTCGCCGCGCCTTGTTGACGCGGTTCGGCAGCCTCGCAGGCGTGCGGCGCGCGACACGGGAGGAGCTTGCGACCATCGTGGGGCCGAAAGCGGCCGCCGTGATCATCGATTACTTCGCTCGCTCCTAATTGCTCACCGCTGCACCGACACGGTGCAGGGCCGGAGGCCACGCCCCGATAACCCGTAAAAGGCCCCAGCATGCGCATCCTGCGTTTTTGGCGGATGTACCGGCGCGCACGGAAGTTCGGGTTTCCGCTGTACGAGGCGTTCCTTGCCGCGAGGGCGCATCTGCGGTAGCACCTGCCCAGCCACGATCCCGCTAAACCTGTGTTAGGCTGGGCTTTCGCTTGCCCAGTCGCAATTCCAACCCCACCCGTCCGGCGACCTCCGCACTCAGATGACAAGACCTCGTGTCGTGTCCGGCATGCGGCCGACGGGAAAGCTCCATCTCGGTCACCTCGTGGGCGCGCTCAAGAACTGGGCGGCGCTGCAGGAGCCGTACGACTGCTTCTACTTCGTCGCCGACTGGCACGCGCTCACCAGTGACTACGCGAGCACGGGCCCGATCACGAGCTACGCCCTCGACAACGTCGCCGACTGGCTGGCATGTGGCGTCGACCCCGAGCGCAGCACGATCTTCGTGCAGTCGCTCATCCCCGAGCACGCCGAGCTCTACCTGCTGTTGTCGATGGTCGTGCCCGTCCCCTGGCTCGAGCGCGTGCCGACGTACAAGGAGCAGCAGGAGCAGGTCACCGACAAGGACCTGTCGAACCTCGGGTTCCTCGGGTATCCGCTGCTCCAGACCGCCGACGTCGTCATGTACGACGCGAAGTTCGTACCGGTCGGGGAGGATCAGGTACCTCATCTCGAGCTCTCACGTGAAGTGGTGCGGCGGTTTCATCAGTTCTACGGCGACATCTTCGTCGAGCCGCAGCCGCTGCTGACGCCCGTGCCTCGCCTGCCTGGCCTCGACAACCGCAAGATGAGCAAGAGCTACGGCAACACGATCGACCTCACCGATGATGCGGAGACGGTGACGAAGAAAGTGCGCCAGATGTACACGGATCCGAAGCGGATCCGCGCCGACATTCCAGGGACGGTCGAAGGGAATCCGGTCTTCATGTACCATGACGCGTTCAACGCCGACACGGCCGAGGTCGACGACCTCAAGGCGCGTTACCGCGCCGGCAAGGTGGGCGACGTCGAGGTGAAGACGAAGCTGGCGAAGGCCATGAATGAGTTCCTCGAGCCGATGCGCGAACGGCGCCGACAGATCAGGCCCGAGCGCGTGCGGGAGATTGCCATCGGGGGATCGAAGAAGGCACGCGGCATCGCGATGGACACGATGGAGCGCGTCCGGGACGCGGTCAAGCTCCGGTACTGATAGTGACTGAACAGACCGACCCGTTCGAGTCCTCTCCAGACGCCTACAGAGTCAAGCTCGAAACGTTCGAAGGCCCGCTTGATCTGCTCGTTCACCTCATCCGCGTCAATGAAGTGAACGTCTACGACATCCCGATCGCGCGGATCACGGAGCAGTATCTCGGGTACATCGGGTTGATGCAGGAGCTCAACCTCGACGTGGCGGGCGAGTTCCTGGTGATGGCCTCGACGCTGATTCACATCAAGTCGAAGATGCTGCTGCCAAGGCCGGAAACCGCGGCCACCGACGGCGAACCGGAAGAGGATCCGCGTGAAGCCCTTGTTCGCCGCCTCATCGAGCACCAGAAATTCAAGGCGGCCGCCGAGTTGCTGCACGAACGCGAGACGATGCGCAGCGCGCAGTTCATCCGCCCCGATTCGCGCGTCGCGGGCGCGGCAGACGACGAATACGAGCCGGAGCTCGAAGTCGATCTGTTCGGCCTGCTCACCGCATTCAAGGGCGTCCTCGAGCGTGCGAACCGCCGGCCGACAATGGTTCTCCCGCCGGAACAGATCTCGATCGAGGATCGCATCGAGCAGCTGCTCGCGCGGCTCTCGGAGACCGAGGCGTGCGGCTTCGAGGACCTGTTCAGCGACGGCGACGGCTCGCGGCCGTTCATGATCGTCACGTTTCTTTCGATCCTCGAGATGATCCGCCTCAAGTTGATTCGTGTGTTTCAGTCCGGCTCCTTCGGTCCGATCCGCGTCTACAAGCGCGCGCGGCCGGCGGATGCGCCGCACCCGATTGGGGATCCCCAGCCATGAGCGAACAAACGACCGCCGAAGTGCCGATCGGCCTCGCCACCGCCGAGCTCAAGGCGATTGTGGAAGCGCTCGTCTTCGCGTCGCCCGAGCCGCTGACGCCGAAGATGCTCTACAAGCTCCTTGCGAATGAACCGAAGGAAGACGTGTCGGCGGCGATCAACGAGCTCCGCGCCGACTATCAGAATCGGCCGGGCCTGCACTGGGTGGAGGTGGCCGGCGGCTATCAGATCACGACGAGGCCGGAGCTGCACGAGTGGGTGCGGCGGTTGTTTCACGAGCGCACCACGCAGAAGCTGTCGGTGCAGGCGCTCGAGACGCTTGCCGTGATCGCGTACCGTCAGCCGGTGACCGCGCTCGAGATCACCGACATCCGAGGTGTGAACACCTCCGGCGTGCTGTCGACGCTCCTCGAGCGTCACCTGATCAAGATCGTCGGCCGCAAGAACGTCGTGGGACGGCCGTTCATGTACGCGACCACGAAGGAGTTCCTGATCCGCTTCGGTCTCAAGGATCTCGGCGACCTGCCGACGATCGAGGACATGGCCGACGCGCTCGGCTTCGAGCCTCCCGCCGGACTGGTGGAGCAGACGCCCGCGGAGGAGATGCTCCCCCTGGATGAGGGAGGTCAGGAGGATTCACAGGAACATTCACAGGAGCATTCACAGGGAGATCAGGGAGATCGGGGAGGTCGTTGATCATTCCTGGTCGCCAGGGATTTCAATTTCCTCACTTCTTCGGCGGATAGGTCCCGCCACGCCCCGGTGGGCAGGCGCCGATCTCCAATCGGTCCAAACTTCGTTCGTTTCAGGCGACCCACCGGGTGTCCGACCGCCTCGCACATGCGACGGACCTGGCGGTTGCGTCCTTCGCGGATCGTGATCAGCAGCACGCCGTTCGCATCGCGATCCTCGTTGAGGAGCCGGGCCTCGGCGGGCTGCGTGCGCCGGCCGTCGAGTGCGATGCCCTTTCGCAGCTTCTCGAGCGCCCGCTCGTCCGGCCTGCCGGCCACGTGCGCTTCGTACGTCCGTTCGACGCCGTGCCGCGGATGGGTGAGCTGCGCCGCGAGCTCGCCATCGTTGGTGAGGAGCAGGAGCCCTTCGGTGTCGTAGTCGAGGCGGCCCACGGGGTACACGTACTCGCGCACGCCTTCCAGCAAGTCGACGACCGTTTTCCGCCGCTTCTCGTCCTTCCGCGTCGTCACGTAGCCGCGCGGCTTGTTCAAGAGGATGTAACGCTGCCGCTCGGCCGCCTTGATGCGCCGGCCGTCGACGCGGATATCGTCGTGCGCGGCGTCGGCTTTCGTACCCAGCTCGCGGATCGTCTGCCCGTTCACGGATACGCGGCCTTCGACGATCAGCTTCTCCGCGGCGCGGCGCGATGCCACGCCGGCCTGCGAGAGGATCTTCTGCAGACGAATCACGCGATCATTGTTGCAGGACGGAGGCCCAGAACGAGACGAGCTTGAGCGTTTCGCTGGCTGCCGCCGACTTGTCCGTCTCGGCGTGCGTGATCAGGCGGCTGAGAAGCAGCCGCACATGTACGCCGCGGTTGCGCAGATGTTCCGCCAGCAGATGCGACTCGACGGTGGGAATCACCGTGTCCAGGGCGCCGTGCAGCAGATATACGGGCGCCGCGGGCACCGACTCCGCCCGCTGCGGTGACATCGCCGCGTGCGCCGCGACGTCGGTGATATGAGGCACCAGCACGGGACCGAGCGCCTTCACGTTGCGATCGTTCACGTACTTCAGATGCGTGGCCGCCGGCTCCGGCAGCGCCTTCGCCATGTCGCGCGCCTTGGCGAACGTCGCGTCCGCCTGCTTCTGATCGACCAGCGTGAGCTGCGACGCCCACAGGAAGGTGCGGATGCCCTCGCGCAGCGGCTCCACCTGCTCCGGCGGCACGACGCGCGGCGTCATCCCGTAGAGGATCACGGCCACGCCGTAGTCGTGTGGAGGATGAATCTCGATGCCTTCCACATGCGGCGCCTCGCCGGTGCACAGATATCGGATCACGCGCGGGAGATCGCCGTGTCCGCCGAACGAGAGCACGAATGCGGCTCGGTCGCGGATCGAGGGGCGGCCCGCGGCGACGATCGACATGCCACCCGCGAAGCTGATCCCGATCATCCCGATGCGACCATCCGGCGCCAGCTCGCGCCGCCGCGACAGCGCCGCCACGGCGTCCTCGATCACATCCGTCGAACGCGGCGTGATCTCGTACCGCATCAGATCCGGCAGCGCCATGGTCATCACGCCGACGCCGCTGCCCGCCACGTCCTTGGCCAGCGCCGTCAGGCGCGGCTCGTCGATCCCCATCGCGTGAATGCCGGGCACCAGCAGCACGGTCCGGTCGAAGCCGTCGTCGGGGCGATAGAAGCGCACCGGCACGTTGCCGTGGCGCGTCGAAAGCGTCGTCTCCTTTTCGATCGTGACGGCGTGCGCGCGGTTGTTGGCAACCGCTTGGAGCGTGCCGCCCATGTTCGCGGCGCGGACGATGAGTGACAGCGCCCGCGCATATGGGATTGCGAGATACCCGAGGATGACGAGCGCGATTACAGAAATCGCGATGCGCCGGCGCATGCGGCAGGCATGTTACCTCGACCGCCTGCAACGTCGAGCTGGAGCGGGCCGCGTGCACAGAAATCCGCAGAAGTAACCCGTTTCGGATTGATCCATCGCGCATGATGACGGACCTCTCAGTCAGGCGCGACTGGTAGGATGAGCGTCGGATGAAACCGCTGATCATTGCTATCGACGGCCCCTCCGGCGCAGGCAAGGGCACCATCGCCCGCACGATCGCCCAGCACCTCGGCTATCGCCACGTCGACACCGGCGCCATGTACCGCGCCGTCGCGTGGAAAGCCCTCCGCGACAACGTGTCTCTTGACGATGAGCCGCGAGTCGCCGCGATTGCCGAACGCGCCGATCTCGTCGTCGAAGGCGGCGTCGTCGCGATCGATAGTCACGACGTGACGACCGCGATCCGTACGCCCGAGATGGACAAGGCTGCATCGGCCGTCGCGCGTCTGCCCCTGGTCCGCGCCGCGCTCGTAGCCCGCCAGCGCAGGCTCGGCGAGCAAGGCGGCGTCGTCATGGAAGGGCGTGACATCGGGACCGTCGTGTTCCCAGCCGCCGACCTGAAGATCTACCTCGATGCATCGGCAGAGGAACGCGCACGAAGACGGGCCAACGATGCCGCGCACACGGGTGCGCAGGCGGGGCAGGCTGCGGTCGCGGCCGCGATCGAAGCGCGCGACCATACCGACAAAACGCGCACGGCTTCACCGCTCACCGTGGCCGCCGATGCCGTGGTGATCGATACGACCGATATGCCCATTGCGGCCGTCGTGCAGAGCGTGATGGAACTGGTCAAGGAAAGGGCGGGCTGAGCCGATGCTGCCGGCCATGCGACCGGCTCTGCTTGCCGTCCTGTGTGCGGCGCTGACGACGGCGTCGACGCCGACGCAGGATCTGCCGCTCAGTCCCTGGCTCGCGACCGCGCTCCGCCAAGCGAGGCCAAGCGATCGCCACACCATCTGGGTTTACTTCCGCGACAAGGGAGCGGCGTCCGACAAGCAGGTCGCTCCCACGACGACCGTTTCACCTCGAGCGATGTGGCGGCGTGCTGCGCGAGGGGCGATGCAAGCCACGACGTCGATGGAGGATGTTCCCGTCAATCGCACCTACCTCGATCAGGTTCGACAGCACGTCGGCCAGGTGCGGCACGAGTCCCGGTGGCTGAACGCCGTGAGCGCAGAAGCCACAGCGGCGCAGGTACGCACGGTGGCTGCGTTGCCGTTCGTAGAGCGCATCGATCTGGTGCGGCGCTATCGCCGCCTGCGAGAGGAGCTCGTCGAGCCGATCGATACGCAGCCGCCGGCCAAGCGCCACGACCGTTCGTTGCAGGCCCACGCGACGCTCCTGGACTACGGCAGCTCATTGGAACAGCTGTCGCAAATCAGGGTTCCAGAGCTTCACGATCGCGGGCTGAGCGGCCGAGGCATCGTGGTGGCGGTCTTCGATTCCGGATTCCCCAACCTCGGTCACGAAGTGTTCGAGCGCATGAACATCATCGCCGAGCGCGACTTCGTCGACGGACTCGATTCGGTTCGAGCCAGCGTTCACTCACACGGAATGGCGACGCTCTCGTCGCTTGGCGGAATGCGCGAAGGGCAGCTCGTGGGACCCGCCTATGGCGCCAGCTTCATGCTCGCCGTCACGGAGGACGCGCGCAGCGAGACGCCAGTGGAGGAAGACAACTGGGCCGCCGCCGCCGAATGGGCCGAACGAGCGGGAGCTGACATCATCAGCTCGTCGCTCGGCTACCTGGATTTCGATCTCCCGTTTACCAGCTACACCTATCGGGACATGGACGGCGTCACCGCGGTCACCACGAAAGCTGCCGCGATGGCGGCGGCGCGAGGCGTAGTGGTGGTGAACTCCGCGGGCAACGGCGGCGACGGCTTCGACGCGAACACGCTCGGCGCACCGGCCGACGGCAGGGAGGTGATTGCAGTAGGCGCCGTGGACCAGTTCGGTGTCCGGGCACTCTTCAGCTCGGTCGGTCCCACCATTGACGGTCGAATCAAGCCGGATGTTGCCGCACGCGGCGTGCGCGTGAAAGTGGCGTCGGCGTTCAGCACGACGACGTACACACTTGCCAGCGGTACGTCCTTCTCGTGCCCGTTGACCGCCGGGGTCGTCGCGCTCCTCCTGGAGGCTCGTCCAAGGTACACGCCGGACCAGGTGATCTTTGCGCTGCGCTCGACGGCGACTCAGAGCGCCAGCCCAGACAATCTTCTGGGCTGGGGCATTGTGGATGCGGTTCGCGCCGTTGACGCGGACGTCGACGCTAGTCGCGATCGTTATAGTCTTCCGACGATGCGGGATCGAGCTCCCAGCGCTTCCGATCGCGCTTCGCGATCTTCTCCTCGCCCTTGAGCTCCTCGTTGTCTTCGTACTCCACGCCGACCGCTTTGCCGATGTCGTCGACGATGTCCTGATCGGGCGTCGGATTGTCGCCGCCGGGCGCCTCGTCCCCAACGCTGTACGCCGACTCCCAATCCGCGTCGACATCTCCTCCTGTCAACGCGGGACCGGTCTGTGTGAGCTGCTCGCTCTTCTGCCGCATCTCGCGGCGCCCGGTCCGGGCGGCCGATGCCGACCGATCGAGATCGAGCGACGAAGGCGGTGTCGGCACGATGTCTTCATCGCCGACCGTTCGACGCGGGCGATCCAGCCCGGGGGCCTTGCGCGCCACGACGGTTCGCGGTGGAGTGGCACGGCGGCTTGGCTGGCTCGGTTTTGCCGCGCGAGGCGTTATGGCCTTCCGCGACGCCGCGCTCTTACGTCCCGTGGCCCGTGCCGGGCGCCGTCGCGGAGCGACTTTCCGGCTTCCGGCGGCAGCTCGGGTGCTCTTCCGGGCGGTTGCCTTACGAGTGGCTTTTTTCGCAGTTTTTCTCGTTTTCCCGCGACCTCGTGGAGCAGCCTTGCGGGCGGACGACCTCGACCGGCCCCCGCCGGCACCCTTGCGTCTGGCGGTCCCGGTCTTGCGCTTAGCCATCGCCGTAATCCTTTCGCGCTTACCTTGACAGTTTCCGATAAGTTCCGTAAACTCTAATGCTTATCGGCGAAGGACAACTGCTCGCAGTAGGACTTTCGGGCGCGTTGAACGAGCCACCGGAAACAATGGCTCTCGAACGCTGCACCCTTACTCCCTCCGACAGTTCACCCGTGAGTGTGCCCAGCGCCGTTATAACTGCGGGGGGCCGGGCCCCGCAATAAAAAACCCCGGACACACGACGTTAGGAGGAACCGCAAGGCAATGGCGAATGTAGACAACGGGATGACGCCCGGCCTGGGCGATCAGCCCGGAGCACCGGCGCGCACACGAGCGGGAAAACCGGCGGGGCCGGCGTTCAAGCCGATGCACCAAGACAGGGATCCCCAGGAATATGCGGCGCTGCTCGATGCCTACGACATGAGCTTCCGCAACATGGCGGAAGGCGAGGTCGTGAAAGGAACGGTGCTCAAGGTCACGGATACCGCCGTGGTCGTGGATGTGGGCTACAAGTCGGAAGGCCTCATTCAGATCAACGAGTTCCTCGACGAGACCGGCCAGGTGACCGTGCAGGCGGGCGACACGGTGGACGTGCTCCTCGAGCGCACGGAGGATCGCGAAGGCCACATCGTGCTCTCGCGCGAGAAGGCCGAGAAGATGAAGATCTGGGACGAGGTCGAGAAGGCCTATACCGATCGGAAGGTCGTCATCGGCCGCGTCATCGAACGGATCAAGGGCGGCCTCGCCGTCGACATCGGCGTCCGCGCGTTTCTCCCCGGCTCACAGATCGACGTGCGGCCGGTCCGCAACCTCGACGCGCTTCGCGGCCAGGAGCTCCGCATGCGCGTCATCAAGGTCAACAAGAAGCGCGGCAACATCGTGCTCTCGCGCAAGGCGCTGCTCGAAGAAGAGAACGCCGAGAAGAAGAAGACGACGCTCGAAACCCTCGCCGAAGGCAAGGTGCTTCGCGGCACGGTCAAGAACATCACCGACTACGGCGCGTTCATCGACCTTGGCGGCATCGACGGCCTGCTCCACATCACCGACATGTCGTGGGGCCGCGTCGGCCACCCGTCGGAGCTTTTCAAGGTCAACGACGAAGTGGACGTCATCGTCCTCAAGTACGACCCCGCGACCGAGCGCGTGTCGCTCGGCCACAAGCAGCTCGTGCAGGATCCGTGGGCGACGGTGCAGGATCGGTATCCGGTCGGCGCTCGGATGAGCGGCAAGGTCGTGAGCCTCACCGACTACGGCGCGTTCGTGGAGCTCGAGCCGGGCGTCGAGGGGCTGATCCACGTCAGCGAGATGTCGTGGAGCAAGCGGGTCAAGCATCCTTCGAAGATCCTCAACGTCGGCGACAGCGTCGAAGCGATGGTCCTCGGCGTCGATCCCGCGGCGCGGCGGATCTCGCTCGGACTCAAGCAGGTCGAGACCAACCCCTGGCACGAGCTCACCGAGAAATACCCCGTCGGCACGCGCATCAAGGGCAAGGTGCGCAACCTCACCGAGTTCGGCGCCTTCGTCGAGGTCGAGGAGGACATCGACGGCCTGATCCACATCTCCGACATGTCGTGGAGCAAGCGGATCAAGCATCCGTCGGAAGTCCTGAAGAAGGGCGACGTCGTCGAGGCGATGGTGCTCAGCATCGACGCCGAGAACCAGCGGCTGTCGCTCGGCCTGAAGCAGCTGGCCACCGACATCTGGGACGACTTCTTCTCACGCCACCACGTGGGCGACACGATCGAGGGCAAGGTCACCCGGATGACCAACTTCGGCGCGTTCGTCGAGCTCGACGAAGGCATCGAGGGCCTGATCCACGTGTCCGAGTTCGACGAGTCGCACGGACAGGAGAAGATCGACCTCCAGGTCGGCACCAGCTATCAGATGAAGATCATCAAGCTGAGCCCGTCGGAGCGGAAGATCGGTCTCAGCATCCGCGCGCTGAAGTCGGACGAATACCGCGCCGACTGGGAGACGTACTCCGAAACCAGCGGCACGGGCACGGCGACGCTTGGCGATCACTTCAGGAACCGGTAGGTCCTGATTTCCGACAAGGAGCACGGTGTGAACAACACGAACGGCGCCGGCAGCATGACGAAGGCGGAGCTCGTCGAGGAAGTCTCGCGTGTATCCGACCTCACGAAGAAACATTCCGAAGTCATCGTCGACACCGTGTTCCGCAGCATCATCGACGCCCTGCACCGTGGGGAGAAGATCGAGCTGCGCGGGTTCGGCAGCTTCCGTCTGCGGAAGCGCGAGCCGCGCAAAGGTCGCAATCCCAAGACGGGCGACAAGGTGGATGTGCCGCCGAAGAAGGTGCCCTATTTCAAGCCGGGCAAGGAACTGAAGGAGTTGATCAACCGCGAGGCGGAAGCGGCTGAATCGACGCTCGGATCCTCGAACGGCTCTGAACCAGGTTCCGCTATCGTCTGACGTCGCGTGGAGCGGCTCTGGTCTCCCTGGAGACTCGCTTACGTGACGGGCAGCAAGGCTGACGAAGGGTGCGTGTTCTGCAACGCACCCCGTCTTTCCGCTCAGCAATCCCTCATCGTCCACTCCGGCCCGACGGCGTATGTCGTGCTGAACCTCTATCCCTACAACAATGGCCACCTGATGGTGGTGCCGTATCGTCACGTTGCCACGCTGGCGGCGCTGGAGGCCGCCGAGTTGCAGGAGATGGCGGCGCTCACGCAGCGATGCGAGATCGCGCTCACCGAGGCGTACCAACCGCACGGCCTGAACGTCGGCATCAACCTCGGCAAGCCGGCGGGCGCCGGCGTGCTGGATCACGTGCACGTCCACGTCGTGCCGCGATGGAACGGCGATACCAATTTCATGACGGTCGTCGGGGACGTTCGCGTCCTTCCCGAGGACCTCTACGAATCGGCCAACCGGCTGCGACCGATCTTCGCGAGATTGTCATCGGGCTAAACTAGCCTCGTGCGCTTCGAACTCACCGAGGCTCAAGCCTCCTGGAAATCGAAGGGGGAGACGCTCGGGCGCGAGCTGGGTCTCGACGCGACCGCGGGGGACGCCGTGACGGGCGCCGCGCGCCTGGGATTTCTCGAGCGCCGCGCGGACCTCATGTCCATTGCGGCGGCCGTGGAGTCCGTAGCACACGGGTCTCCGTCGGCCGCGATGGCGATCGCCATGCACAGCGCGGCCGCGTACGCGGCGGCATCGAGCGAGCGTTTTGGCGATCTCCTGTTTCGGGGCGAGCAGGTGGGTGCCCTGGCGCTCTCGTCAGAGGACGTTCCTGTTCTCCGCGGCGGCCGGCTCACCGGCACCGCGTCGTGGGTCTCGCCGATCGTGGACGGTGGCCTTGCGATCGTCGGCGCACGAAGCGCCGACGATCTGGTTGCCGTCGCGGTCCCACTTGCCACCGAAGGTGTGACGGTGGAGCCCATCGAGGCCTCCGGTCTCCGTCCGCTGGTGTGCGCGAACGTGTCGTTTGCAAATGCCGAGGCGTTCGGCGTAGGACCCACCGTCCCGGTGATGGCGCGCCTGCGCGTGCTGATCGCGGCGGCCGGTCTCGGAATGGGGCGGCGGGCGCTCGAGGAAGCGCTGATTGCCGCGCGCGCGGCGGGGGGCGGCGCCGCGGGCGAGCAGACGGTGCAGGGGCTCCTCGCGGATGCCGCGACGGAGCTCGATGCCGCGTTGCTGCTGACCTGGAAGGCGGCTTCATCCGCGACGTTGACGCTCGCGGCCGCATCGATGGCGAAACTGGCGGCCACCGGCGCCGCGCAGCGCGCGATCGAACGCACCACGCAGGTCGTCGGCGTCGAGACGTTTCGCCACGGGCACGTCATCGACCGCCTCGCGCAGGACGTGCGCGCGCTCGAGCTTTTTGCGGGGCGCACGGAAGCCCTCAGAGCGGCGGTCGCTGAAGATGTGCTTCCCAGGGAAGCGACACCCTCGACAGTGTAGGGCGCCCCTTTACGGGACGCCAACTCGGCACGTGAATGACTTGGCGGGCCGTAAAGGCCCGCCGTACACTATTTGAATGGCCGTCGTGCTCAACATCAACGGCGCGGAGCGGCGCGTGGACGCGCCGGCCGATGAGCCGCTGCTCCACGTCGTGCGCGACTGGCTCGGGCTTCGCGGAACCAGGTACGGCTGCGGCGAGGGCCACTGCGGCGCGTGCACGGTGCTCGTCGACCATGTCGCGGTCCGCTCCTGCCAGACTCGCGTCGGGCTCGTCGCGGGGAAACGCATCCGGACCATCGAGGATCTGTCGGATGCGCAGCGGCTGCATCCGGTGCAGCGCGCGTTTCTCGACGAGGACGCGTTTCAATGCGGCTTCTGCACCCCGGGGATGATCATGGCGGCCGTGGCGCTGCTGCGCGAGCGTGCGGCGCCCTCGCGCCAGGAAATCGTCAAGGGCATGCAGCGGAACATCTGCCGCTGCGGTACGTATCCACGCATCGTCGCCGCGGTCGAACGTGCGGCCGCGACGCGAACCTCGGATGCGGGAGGGCGCAATGACGATTGAGCCCGATCGTCTCGAGCTCTTCGCGCCGCCAACCTACCGTTTCGACGTCGCGCGGCGCGACTTCTTTCGAATCGTCGGCACCGGACTGGTCGTCGCGTGCGCCGTGCGCGGCGGGGAGGCACAGGAATCTGGCCGCGCGCGCCGCGAAGAGCCACCCGGCGATCTGGCGGCGTGGCTCCACATCGGCGCCGACGGCGCGGTGACCGCGTACACGGGAAAAACGGAGATCGGCCAGAACATCCGCACGTCGTTGACACAGGCGGTGTGTGAGGAGCTGCGCGTCGCGCCGGCGGCGGTCACGATTGTGATGGCCGATACGCGTCGCGTGCCCTTCGATATGGGGACCTTCGGAAGCCGAACCACACCCGACATGAACCTGCGTCTGCGACGAGCCGCCGCCACCGCGCGGCGTGCGCTCGTGGCGCGTGCGGCGGAGCGTCTCAGCGTGGCCGCGTCCGATCTGATGGTCGTGGATGGCGCGGTTCGCCATGAAGCGACGGGGCGGCGCATTGCCATTGGCGACCTCGTGAAAGACTCGCAGCTCCTGGAAACAGTTGAAGACGGACCTCTCCGTTCCGCCAGCGAGTGGGACGTGCAAGGCACGCCGCTGAAAAAGGTCGGCGGCGCGGAGTTCGTCACCGGCCGACACGAGTACACATCGGATCTGGTCAGGCCGGGGATGCTGCACGGCGCCGTACTGCGGCCGCCCGCCCCGAGTGCCACGCTCGGCGGCGCCGAGATCGCGGGCGCAGAGACGATACCGGGCGTCCGCGTCGTACGCGACGGCAGCTTTCTCGGCGTGATCGCGCCGGCCCGCCGCATTGCGGCGCAGGCGATCGCGGCGATCCGTCCTCAGTGGAGCCAGCCGACGGAACCCTCATCGCCCGACGTCGCGGCCTACTTCCGCCGCCACCGGGAGCCCCAGGCGCCAGGCCGCAGCATGATGGCGCCGCATGTCATCGGCTCCGCCGCCGAGGCGCTGCGCGCGGCGGACGTCGTCACGACGGGGACGTACGAGATCGCCTACATCGCGCACGCGCCGATGGAGCCGCGTGCGGCGGTTGCCGAATGGCAGGACGATGGCGTGACAGTCTGGACCGCGACGCAGCGACCGTTCGGCGTGCGCGACGAGCTGTGCGAGGCGTTTCGCCTCGCGCCGGATCGCGTCCGCGTGATCGTCCCCGACGCCGGCTCGGCGTACGGCGGCAAGCATACCGGCGAGGTTGCGATCGAGGCGGCGCGCCTGGCGCGTGCAGCCGGCCGTCCCGTGAAGGTCGTGTGGTCGCGCGAAGAGGAGTTCGCGCATGCGTACAGCCGCCCAGGCGGTGTGATCGACGTCCGCAGCGGCGCGATGAAGAGCGGCCTCGTCACCGGCTGGGAGTACGACAGCTACAACGCCGGACCGGCCGCCATCCGGACGATCTATACGTTCGCCAATCAGCGAATCGAGATGCATGCGACGCGCTCGCCGCTGCGCGTGGGCTCTTACCGCGGTCTGGCGGCGACGGCGAATCACTTCGTACGCGAGACGCATCTCGACGAAGTGGCGGCCGCCGTCGACATCGATCCGGTCGAGTTGCGGCTGCGAAACCTCTCGGAGCCGCGCCAGCGCGCGGTGCTGCAGGCCGCCGCGCAGCGCGCGGGCTGGGCATCCCGCCGGAAGGCAGCAGGCGAAGGCCTCGGGATCGCGTGTGGCTTTGAAAAGGGAAGCTACGTCGCCGCCGCCGCTGAAGTCGCTGTCGGTCCATCGGGCGTCGTTCACCTCAAACGCCTCGTCGTGGCGTACGAGTGCGGCGCAATCGTGAACCCCAACGGCCTCGAGAACCAGGTCCAGGGCGCGGTCATTCAGGGCATCGGTGGCGCGTTGTTCGAGCGGCTGCTGTTCGAGAACGGGCGCGTCACGAACGGACGCTTCGAGACCTACCGCGTGCCGCGCTTTGCGGATATCCCCCCGATAGAGGTCGTGCTGCTGGATCGCCGCGATCTGCCGTCTGCGGGTGCGGGAGAAACGCCGATCGTTGCGGTCGCGCCTGCGATCGGCAACGCGATCTATGCGGCGTCGGGTGTCCGCCTGCGCAACCTGCCGCTCATCCCAGACGGACGCGTGCCGATTTCTCGATGAGATCGTTCCGTCAGTGCGCACTCGGGGCGCTGTGCGCGGCCGCGGCGCTTTCGTGCGCCGTGCCGCGCGTCGCGCGAGCGCCGACGAGCGACGCGCGTCTGGTCGTGGTGGGCGACGTCGTGCTGCCGGCGCTGAATGCGCGCGGCAAGCCGCGCGCGGACGTCGGCGGCCTTTCCGGTGCGTTCTACGACGTGGCTCGGAAGCGGCTCTATGCCGTCGCCGACGATCGCCTGCGGCCGCGCGTGCTTGGCTTCGAGGTGACGCTCGAGCCGTCCGTTTCGCTCGCGCCGCGCGAGCTGGTGGCGCTGCTGCCGCCGCCCGGCGACGGTCGCACGCTCGACGCGGAAGGGCTCGCTCCCGGTGCGCAGGAGACGTGGTTCGTGTCGTCGGAAGGCGATCCGGTTCAGGGCACGCAGCCTGTCGCGGGCATCCACGAGTACACGCGCGGCGGACGCTTCGTGCGCTCCCTTCCGCTTCCCGGCGCGTACCGGAACGGCCGCGGCGGCACGCCATCCGGCATGCGTCTCAACCTCTCGCTCGAAGCGCTGAGCGTGTCGCCCGACCGTCGCTGGCTGTTCGCAGGGATGGAGAGCAGCCTGCTGCAGGATGGCCCGGCCGCGAACTTCGAGCGCGGCGCCCTCGTGCGGCTGCTGGCCTACGATCTCCGAAATCTCGGCGCGCCTCCCAGCGAATACGCCTACCTCACGGACGCGATGCCTCGACCCGAGACCTGGACGCCCACCGATGGCGACGCCGGCGTCGTCGACGTCCTGGCGCTGAGCGCCACCGATCTGCTTGTGCTCGAGCGCGGTTACATCGTGGAGGACGCCACGCCGACGGCCCGACGACAGAACACGATCCGTATCTATCGGGTGGCCCTCGATCGCGCGGCGGACATCACGGGCCGCGAGTCCCTGGTCAAGACGCCGCCCGCCGCCGTGCTCCACAAAGAGCTGATGCTCGACCTGGCATCGGTGGCCACGCAGTTCAGCGAGCGGCTCCGGAGCCTCGAGAACTTCGAGGCGATCACCTTCGGCCCGCGCCTGCCGGACGGAAGCACCAGCGTGCTGCTCCTGAGCGACGACAACTTCTCGCCAAGCCAGGTCACGGCGCTCGTCGCGCTGCGGTGGAGCGCCACTCGCTAGTGCTTACTCGCTGTTCTTCTACGCCCAGCCGCGTGCGCGCACGGCCTCGGCCACGCGTCCCACCGCGACGCAGTACGCGCCCGTGCGCATATCGACGCGATGGCGCCGGCTTGCCTCGAGCGATTCGTTGAACGCCCGGGTCATCTTGCGGTCGAGGCGCCGGTGAACGTCCTCGAGCTCCCACGGCATGCCGCGCTGGTTCTGAACCCACTCGAAGTACGACACCGTTACGCCGCCCGCGTTGCAGAGGAAGTCGGGGATGACGAAGACGCCACGGCGAAGAAGGATGTCGTCGGCTTCGGGAATGGTCGGGCCGTTCGCTTCCTCCGCGACGATCTTCGCGCGGATGCGTCCGGCGTTTTCCGCCGTGATCTGGTTCTCGAGCGCGGCGGGGATGAGAATCTCGGCGTCAACCTCCAGAATGTCGTGGTTGGAGATCGCCTGCGCGCCGGGGAAGCCGCTCACCGAGCCGGTCTGCTCCTTGAACTCGTGGACCTCACGGTAGTCGAGACCGCGCGGGTCGAAGATGCCTCCCTTCGAATCGCTGACGGCGACCACCTTCGCGCCGAACATCTGCTGAGCGAGTGACATGCCGAACGTGCCCGCGTTGCCGAAGCCCTGAATGGCCACGCGCGCCTTCGACAGATCGATTCCCACCACCTTTGCCGCCTCGCGAATGGCATACATCGCGCCGCGTGCGGTCGCATCGTCGCGCCCGAGCGATCCCCAGAGCGCCAGCGGCTTGCCGGTGATCACGCCGGGCGTGGTGTAGCCGCGGTGCTTGGAGAACTCGTCCATCATCCAGCCCATGATCTGCGGCGTCGTGTAGACGTCCGGCGCCGGGATATCCCGCTCCGGCCCGATGATCCAGGCGATGGCGTTGATATATGCGCGCGAAACGCGTTCGAGCTCGCGTTCGGAGAGGAGCTTCGGATTGCAGATGATCCCGCCCTTGCCGCCGCCGAGCGGCAGGTCCATCACGGCGGTCTTCCACGTCATCCACGCGGCGAGCGCCCGTACCGTATCGATCGTCTCGTCGGGATGAAACCGGATGCCGCCCTTGGAGGGGCCGCGCGCATCGTTGTACTGCACGCGGAACGCCTTGTAGACCCGGACCGATCCGTCGTCCATGCGGACCGGGAGCGTGACGTGCAGCTCCCGCACGGGCTCCCGCAGCACCGCCCGAAGACCCTCGTCGAGGTGGAGCAGCCTGGCGGCCGTGTCGAATTGCTGTTGAGCGATGGCGAACGGATTCAGGCTGCGGGGAGGGTCGAGGGTCTGCGGCATGAGCTCCTCCGTAGGCACGTTACCTATGCGCGTCTCGAATCGTCAAGATGCGCAGTCCTTATGTGAACGGATGTTACCTCCCGGGGTTCTGAAAGGAAAGCCCTGATAATCGGGGCGCAGATGACGATCACCGAGCCGGCAACGCTCATCACCGATTACCTCCTCGCTGCATTCACCATCGTGCTCGCCTCGCGACTCTTTCGCGCTGCGCGAACCACGCACAGCGTGTCGCGATGGTGGTGGGCGGTCGCCTTTCTCGCGACGGCCGTCGCGGGCGTCGCCGGCGGCACGGTTCACGGTTTCAGGCTGGTCCTGCGGTCGGCGGTCACCGCCGCGCTGTGGATTCTCACGCTCGAAAGCCTGGTGGTTGCGGCCTTCGCCGTCGTGCGCGGCACGCTGGCGGGATCACAGCTCAGCGAAGCGGCGAAGCGCGGCGCATCGTGGACTGCCGCGCTGCTATTCGTTGGGTACGGCCTCTGGCTGGCGAACAACCCGCGGTTCGTGTTCGCGATAGCAGCCTATGCCGCCGCGCTCGTCGTGCTCGTGGCGTTCAAGCTGATCGCGTGGCGCGCGGACCGCCACGCCGCGCGTTGGATGTTCGCCGGCGTCCTCGTATCGGCGCTCGCCGCGGCGGTGCAGCAAGGCGGCTGGTCAATCCACGAACACTTCAATCACAACGACCTGTATCACGTCGTTCAGGCGTTCGCGATCTGGCTGCTGTATCGAGGCGCGGCGGCAGAGGCGTGACGTGAAAGCCGCCTAACCGAGTATCTGCTTGGCGATGGTCTGCAGCTGCAGGTTGGACGTGCCTTCGTAAATCTGACCGATCTTCGCGTCGCGGAACAGCTTCTCGACCGGGTAGTCCTTCACGAACCCGTAGCCGCCGAACAGATTCACCGCGAGCGACGACACGGACTCCGCGACTTCAGACGAGAACAGCTTCGCCATCGCTGCTTCCTTGAGGAACGCCAGTCCGGCGTCACGCAGCCGCGCGGAGTTGTAGACCATCAGCCGCGCGGCTTCGACCTCGGTTGCCGCGCGCGCAATCTGGAACTGAATGCCCTGGAAGTCGGCGATCGGCTTGCCGAACTGCTTCCGCTCCTTGACGTAGCGCACTGTATGATCGAGCGCCCCTTGCGCCAGTCCTATCATCTGCGCGCCGATCCCGATGCGCCCTTCGTTCAGCGTCTCGATCGCAACCTTGTAGCCTTTGCCCACTTCGCCGAGCACGTTGGCGCGGGGCACGTGGCAGTCCTCCAGGATGAGCTCGCACGTGCTGCTGGCGCGAATGCCAAGCTTGTCTTCCTTCTTCCCCACCGTGAATCCCGGCATGCCCCGCTCCACCAGAAACGCGGTGATGCCTCGGTAGCCCGCTTCGGGATTCAGCGTCGCAAAGACGATGAAGACATCAGCCTCGTTCGCGTTGGTGATCCAGAGTTTCCGTCCGCTGAGAATGAAGTCGTCGTCCCGCTCGAGGGCGCGTGTTGCAAGGGCGAACGCGTCGGAGCCGGATTCGGCTTCCGATAGCGCGTACGCTCCGACCGTGCCGCCTCCCAGCCGGGCGAGGTATTTCCGTTTCACGTCGTCGTTGGCCCAGCGATTCAGGGCGTTCACGACCAGCGTGTTCTGCACGTCGACGAGAACACCGACCGAGGGATCGACCCGTGAGATCGCTTCGACCGCGAGCACGGAATGGAAGAAGGTGGCACCCGCCCCGCCGTGCGCTTCGGGAATCTCAATGCCCATAACGCCGAGGTCGAAGAGCTTGTCGATGAGCTCCCGGGGGATCTTCGCCTGCTCATCCATGTCGCGGACGCGCGGCCGGATCTCCCGATCGGCGAACTCGTACACGCTGTCGCGGAACAGCGCCTCGTCCGGGGTGAGCGTGGTGAGCGGAGGAGGAACCTCGACCTGCTGCTGCACAGACAGCCTCTTTCGAGCGCGGGAGCGTCTAAAGGACGGACGGAAACGGCAATGTTATCATTCGGGGGTCGAATGACGATGGTGCGCCTCCCTCTCGTTCTGGCTCTCGTGGCAGCGCTTGCGCAGGCCGGCACCGCTCAGGAACCGCCACAACAGAAGCCGGCGCCGCCGCCCGCGGAGCCGCAGCAGCAGCCGACGCCACCCGCGCCGCCGCAGCAGCCGACCTTCCGCACGGGGATCAACTTCGTCCGCGTCGACGTGATCGTGTCGGACAAGAAAGGCGTGGCGCTCGGGGATCTGAAGGCATCGGATTTCGAGATTCTCGAGGACGGCAAGCCCCAGACGATCGAGCAGTTCAAATTCATCAAGGTGGACGGCAACCCGCAGCCGGGTGAGGCGCCCGCGCGGCAGATTCGCTCGACCTACGACGAGGAATCGGAGGCGGCGCGCGACGACGTCCGGCTGTTCGTGATTTTCTTCGACGACTACCACACGCGTGTTGGCGGGGCGCTCGCGGTCAAGGAGCCGCTGACGCGCTTCGTGCAGCAGCAGCTCGGCCCGAACGATCTTCTGGCGGTGATGTATCCGTTGACGCCGCTCGACGCGGTGTCGCTGACGCGCAACCACAGCGCGATCGTGTCGGCCATTCAGCGTTTCGAAGGGCGCAAGTTCCGCTACGACCCGCGGAACCAGTTCGAGGAGCAGTACGCGAACTACCCGACGGAAGTCGTCGAGCAGATTCGCAACCAGGTCACAATGACCGCACTGCGCGGCCTCGCGTCACGGCTCGGATCGCTGCGCGAAGGACGCAAGGCGATCATCTTCGTCAGCGAAGGGTTCACGACGCTGCTGCCGCCCCAGATGCGCAATCCGATCGCCACGCTGCCCGGCGTCGGCAACCCGCGCCGGCGCGACCCGTTCGCGGGCGAGAACGATTCACGGGAAGACACCGCGCGTCTGTTCTCCGAGGCCGACATGCTGTCGCAGATGCGGGACGTCTGGGACGCCGCCAACCGGAACAACGCTGCGATCTACGCGCTCGATCCCCGCGGTCTGGCGGCGTTCGAGTACGGCATCGAGGAAGGCGTCGGCATGAAGACCGACGCGACCAGCCTTCGGACGCTGCAGGATTCGCTCCGGACCCTCGCGAACGAAACCGACGGCCGCGCGATCGTCAATCAGAACGATCTTGCGAAAGGCCTCGCGCAGATGGTGCGCGACTCGAGCGCCTACTACCTGGTCGGGTACAACTCCTCCCAGGCGCCGAGCGACGGCAGGTTTCACGAGATCAAGGTGCGGGTGAAGCGGCCCGGCGTCGACGTACGCGCGCGCAAGGGCTACTGGGCGCCGACCGCCGCGGACACCGCCCGCGCGGTCGCGCCGCCGAAGCCCGGGCCTCCGAAGCCCGTTCAGGAGGCGCTCGCGTCGATCGCGGCGCCGGGCGGCCGGTCGGGTGCCGGCAGCCGGCCGATACGCACGTGGATCGGCACGTCGCGGGCCGAGAACGGAAAGACACAGATCACGTTCGTGTGGGAGCCGGCTCCTGCGGCGCCTGGCATTCGGCGTGAGCAGCCCGGCCGCGTGTCGCTCGTCGCCGCACAAGCCAGCGGGAATCTCGTGTGGCGCGGGCGCGTCCCCGAAGCGGGCCTCGCGTCGGCCACTCCTGCGCCGGCGCCAAGCGCGGGCGCGGTGAGCGGACCGCAGCGCGTCACCTTCGAAGCGCCGCCCGGCAAGATGGAATTGCGAATCTCCGTCGAGGCGGCCGGCGGCGGGACCGTGATCGACACGGAGATCCGCGACGTGACCGTACCGGATCTGACGGTCGCCGAGGGGCTGAGCACGCCACGCGTCTTCCGGTCTCGGACCGCTCGCGAGTTCCAGATGAACGCCCGTGATCCGGATGCGCTGCCCACGCCCTCACGCGAGTTCCTGCGAACCGACCGACTGCTGATCCGCTTCGACGCATACGGGAGCGATGCGCCCGTGGCGGCGCTGCTCAACAGGGGCGGCCAGAAAATGGTGGATGTTCCAGTTGCCCCCGCCGCAGCGGGCGGAACCCATCAGCTCGATCTCGGCCTCGGCTCGATCGCGCCCGGCGAATACCTCGTGGAGCTGACGGTCGGCGCGTCGAAAGAGCTCATTCCGTTGCGCATTGGTTCGTAGCAATCCAACCAACCCCTTCGATCCGGCGTCCTAGCGGCGGAGGCCTGATGACTGCATCCGCCTGGCTCCAGACGGTTCTCCACGACACCCGGTACACACTCCGAACCTTTAGGAAGTATCCGGGTTTCGTGGCCGTCGCCGCGCTGTCGCTGATGCTAGGCATCGGCGCTACTTCATCGATCTTCAGTGTCATTTACGGTGTGCTGATCAGCCCATATCCGTACGCGAAGCCGGTCGAGATCTGGGCTATCGGCCTCCGCAGTCAGACCGGCCGCGACGGGCGCGGCATTTACCCTCTCGAGGACTACCTCGAGCTCACGAAGCTGCCGGCGTTCGCGGATGTGATGGCGACCAGCTGGGAGACAGTATTGCTGACCGGAGAGTACGCACCGGAGAGCATCCGGGGCGTCCTGTTGTCCGGCAACGCGTTCAACTTCCTCGGCGTAGCGCCCGTCGCCGGTCGAACCATTCAGCCGTCCGACATCAAGCGAACTGGTGAAGCCGAGCCGGTCGTCGTTCTCAGCTACCGCCTGTGGCAGCGATTGTTCCAGGGAGATCCTTCGGCAATCGGCAAGACCCTGAGACTGAACGATCGGCCGCACACGATCGTTGGAGTGATGCCGCCGCGGTTCGGCTGGTACGGCAACGAGGGCTTCTGGCTGCCGATGGGCACGATTACCGGCGAGCCGCGTCCCACGATTCCGATCGCACGGCTGGCGTCCGGCGTCTCGGAGGCCGCCGCGCAGGAGCAGCTTCACGCGTTGCACCTCCGGCTCGCACGCGAACGCCCTGCGACGTTCCCGAAAGAGGGGTTTACGAGCCGGTTGACCAATTATCTGGAGGTGACGGTCGCCAGCGGCGAGATGCGGAACAGCCTGCGCCTCCTGTTCGGCGCGGTCGCGTTGCTCCTGCTCATCGCATGCGTGAATGTGGCCAATCTCCAACTTGCGCGCGCGACGGCACGCGGCCGGGAGATGGCGCTGCGGGTGTCGATCGGTGCGGGCCGTAAGCGCCTGCTGCGGCAGTTGCTGACGGAGAGTCTGATCCTCTCTCTCGTCGGCGGCGCGCTGGGCGTGTTGTTCGCGTGGGGGGCCACCAAGGCAATCGTCGCACTCATGCCGGAGTTCTATCTCCCCAACGAGGCGCGCGTGAGGCTCAATGTGCCCGTGCTGCTGTTTTCATTGGGCGTGTCGCTGCTGACCGGCATCCTGTTCGGCCTGGCGCCCGCGCTGCGATCCTCGCGACCTGACCTCGTGGAGGCGCTGAAAGACTCGTCGCGCGGCGCCGGCACGAGTGAGCGAGGCGGCCGCCTGCGCGGGCTGCTCGTGATCGCTGAGGTGGCGCTCTCGGTGATCCTGCTCGTCACCGCGGTGCTCACGATTCGCAGCTTCGTCGCACTTCAGCGCGTCGATGTCGGCTTCCAGCCGGAGGGGACGCTTCTCGTCAGCGTGCCGCTGCAACCGCGCCGATACGCCACGCTGGAGCAACGAAACGTGTTTGGCCGAGAACTCCTCGAGCGCGTCAAGTCTCTGCCGGGGGTACGCGCGGCGGCCCTTGGCAATGGTGGCCTTCCGTTCGGTGGACCGCAGTCGCCGTACACCATCGGCGGTCAGCCGGGACCTGCGGGCCGCGCGGTCACGCTGAATCTGATCAGCGCCGACTACCTTCGCGCGATGGGCATTCCACTCCGCCAGGGGCGGACCCTGACAGACGCCGAAGTGGATCGTGGCGACCGCGTCGCGCTGATAAATGAGGCGGCGCGGCGGCTCTGGCGAGAAGGAGAGGATCCGATTGGCCAGAGCATCCGTCTCTCGCTCCTCGAGCGGCCTCCCGGCGATCGGACTGTGCTGGTTGATACCAGCAGGTCACCCGAGCTGACTGTGGTGGGCATCGTTGGGAACGTGCGGAATGCAGGCCTGCGCAACGACGTCAGGCCCGCGGTGCTGGTGCCGTATACCTTCGTTGCGCCGGCGCAGCGCCTCCTGGCGATTCGCGCCTCCGGCGATCCGATGGCGTTGTTGAAGCCCCTGCAGGAGCAGGTGCGCGCGATCGACAAGGAGCAGCCGCTGGGCCGTCCTCAAACGGTCGAAGAGGTGCTCGGTTCCGAGACGGTGCAGCCGCGGTTCACGATGTCACTGTTCAGTTTCTTTGGTGCGCTCGGCCTGATGCTGGCGGCTGTGGGTATTTACAGCGTGATGTCCTACAGCGCAACACAACGTACACACGAAATCGGCGTGCGCATGGCCCTGGGCGCCCGGCCGATCGAAGTGGTGCGATTGATGCTCGCGATGGGCGGGACACTCGTGGCCATAGGCCTCGGCATCGGCCTGGTCGGAGCCGTGTTCGCCGCCCGATTGCTCCAGAGCCACCTGTTTGGCATCCCGGCGCACGATCCGATTTCACTGGTGGCCGTGGCTCTCGTGCTTGGTCTTACCGCCCTGACTGCCTGCTACCTGCCGGCGCGCCGGGCCGGATCCGTCGATCCGCTCATCGCATTGCGCCACGATTAGGCGCAACGCGACGCGCGGGTCTCAGGCGTACATCCCGCGCAACCTCGTCACCGTGGCGACGCGCGCGATCGCCACGATGTAGGCGGCCGTGCGCATGTCCACCTTGTGGCGCAGGGAGTTCTCCAGCACGTCGTCGAACGCCTCCACCATCTTCGCTTCGAGGCGGGAGTTCACGTCGACCTCGGACCAGAAGTATCCGTAGCGGTCCTGCACCCACTCGAAGTACGACACCGTGACGCCGCCGGAGTTGGCGAGGATGTCCGGTATCACGAACACGCCGCGCTCGTGCAGGTGCCGATGCGCGTCGGGCGTCGTCGGGCCATTCGCGCCTTCGGTGACGATCTTCGCCCTGATCTGCGGCGCGTTCTCCATCGTGATCTGGTTCTCGAGCGCCGCCGGAATCAGGACGTCGACCTCGAGGCCGAAGAGATCGTCGTGCGCCAGCGGCTCCGAGCCCGCAAACCCTTCGACCGTCTTGTGCTCCTTCACGTACTCGAGCAGCCGTGGTATGTCGAGGCCGGCCTTGTTGTAGACGCCGCCTTTCCAGTCGGTCACGGCGACGATCCTCGCGCCCTGCTCGGCGAGGAGCTCGGCGGAGATGGAGCCGACGTTCCCGAATCCCTGAACCGCAATCGTCGCGCCTTTGAGATTGAGGCCGAGATGCTTCGCCGCTTCGCGTGTCACGATCATCACGCCGCGTCCCGTGGCCTCACGCCGCCCCAGCGATCCGCCGAGCTCAACCGGCTTGCCCGTCACGACCGCTGTCGCGGTGTGCCCGACGTGCATGGAGTACGTGTCCATGAACCACGCCATCACCTGTTCGTTGGTGTTCACGTCAGGCGCGGGCACGTCGCGCTCGGGGCCGATGGCGTCGATGATTTCGGCGACGTAACGGCGCGTCAGCGCTTCCAGCTCCCGTCGCGACATGCGCGTCGGATCGCAGATGACCCCTCCCTTGCCGCCGCCGAAGGGGATGTGGGCCACCGCGCACTTCCATGTCATCCACGCCGCGAGCGCCGTGACCTCGTCGAGCGAGACGTCGGGATGGTAGCGGATGCCGCCCTTCGCCGGACCGAGGGTGATGTTGTACTGGACGCGGTAGCCGGTGAAGACCTCGATCTCCCCGTTGTCCATCTGCACCGGGCAGGACACGATGATCTGTCGCTTCGGGTGGGTGAGGATGTTCCAGATCCCCGGTTCGAGGTTGAGGATCCGGGCGGCGACGTCGAACTCCTGCAGCATCGCCCCGAAAATCGCGCCGTGCTCCGCCATGTATGACCTCTGACAGTGCCCTGGCTCCCGGGCAAACGAATGAGGCTAACGCGACATTTCGCGGGGAGTCAACTTGCGATTTGCAGTTTGGCCTTTGGGCTTAACATAGAAACGTATGAAAGCCGTCGCGCCCGAGACGGGCAAAGATCGCTGGGAGCGGGAAGTCCTCGCGCCCGCGCTGGAGAAGGCTCCGGAACGCACCGGGCCGTTCACGACGATCTCCGGGCGTCCCATCGAGCGGCTGTACACGGCCGACGACATCCGATCGCTCGACTACGCCCGTGACCTCGGCCATCCGGGCGACTTCCCCTACACGCGCGGCATTCATCCGACCGGCTATCGGGGCAAGCTCTGGACGATGCGGCAGTTTGCCGGCTTCGGGACACCGGAGGAGACCAACGAGCGCTACAAGCAGCTGCTCGCGGCGGGGGGCACCGGGCTGAGCGTTGCGTTCGATCTGCCGACGCTGATGGGGCGCGATCCGGATCACGAGCTGTCGCTCGGCGAGGTGGGGAAGTGCGGCGTCAACGTCACGTCCCTCGCGGACATGGAAACGCTCTTCGACGGAATCGATCTCGGCGCCATCACGACGTCGATGACGATCAACTCGCCCGCGCCGATGATTTACGCGATGTACCTCGTCGTCGCGGAGAAGCAGGGCGCCACGTGGAAAACGCTGTCCGGGACGATCCAGAACGACATCCTGAAAGAGTTCATCGCGCAGAAGGAGTACATCTTCCCGCCGCGGCCGTCGATGCGGCTCATCACCGACATCTTCACTTTCAGCACCGCGCAGGTGCCGAAGTGGAACACGATCTCCGTCAGCGGCTATCACATCCGCGAGGCGGGCGCGACCGCCGCCCAGGAGCTGGCGTTCACGCTGCGTGACGGCGTCGAGTACGTGCAGTACGGGGTGGATGCCGGCTTGCGCGTCGACGACTTCGCGCCGCGCATCTCGTTCTTCTTCAACGCGCACAGCGACTTCTTCGAGGAGATCGCGAAGTACCGCGCCGCACGCCGCATCTGGGCGCACGTGATGCGCGATCGCTTCAAGGCGCAGAACCCCCGATCGTGGCAGCTGCGGTTCCATTCGCAGACCGCCGGCGTCTCGCTCACGGCGCAGCAGCCGTACAACAACGTGGTCCGCACGGCGCTCCAGGCGCTCTCGGCGGTGCTCGGCGGCACGAACTCGCTGCACACGAACTCGCTCGACGAGGCGCTGGCGCTGCCCACGGCGGAGGCCGCCACGCTGGCCCTGCGCACACAGCAGATCATCGCCCACGAGAGCGGCGTCGCACATGTGGTGGACCCGCTCGGCGGCTCCTATTTCGTCGAAAAGCTCACGCGCGATCTCGAGGAGGAGGCGCTGGCGTACTTTGACACCATCGACCGGATGGGCGGGATGGTCGGGGCGATCGAGCGCGGCTATCCGCAGAAGGAGATCGCGGAGAGCTCCTACCGGTTTCAGCAGGCTGTGGAGGCTCGAGAGAAGATCGTCGTGGGCGTCAACGGCTATGTGGCCGCCAATGAGCCGCCGATCCAGATCCTCTACATCGACGAGTCGGCGGCCGATCGGCAGCTGGCGAAGCTGGCGGCACTCAAGAAGGGGCGTGACAACGCCGCCGTCTCACGCGCCCTCGACGCGCTGAAGGCCGGCGCACGGGCAGAGGCGAACACGATGCCGCTCCTGCTCGATGCCGTCCGGGCGTACGCCACGATTGGGGAGATGTGCGACGCGCTGCGCGAGGTGTGGGGCGAATACGAGGAAACGCCGATAATCTAGGCGGTAGCTCCAGGCGGTAGGCGGTAGGCGGTAGGCGGTAGGCGGTAGGCGGTAGGCGGTAGTCACCCAAATGAGCCAGAAGATCCGAGTGGTTATCGCCAAACCCGGCCTCGATGGGCACGATCGGGGGGCCAAGGTCATCGCGCGCGCCCTGCGGGACGCCGGGATGGAGGTGATCTATACCGGGCTGCGTCAGACGCCCGAGCAGATCGTCGCCGCCGCGCTCCAGGAGGACGCCGATGTGATCGGCCTGTCCATCCTCTCCGGCGCCCACATGCACATCTGCCCGCGCGTCATGGAGTTGCTCAAGGAAAAGGGCCTTACCGATGTGCTCGTGGTCATCGGCGGCATCATTCCGGACGTCGACATCCCGAAGCTCCACGACATGGGTGTGACTGGAATTTTTCTTCCCGGGAGTCCGATGCAGGATATCGTTGACTTCGTCACCAAGAACGTCAGGTCACGACAAGAAGCTATCTGAGTATGTCCCACAAGCTGCTGCTCGCCGACGACAGCGTCACCATTCAGCGGGTGATCGAGCTGACGTTTGCCGACGAGGACGTGGAGGTCCTCACGGCGGGCGACGGCGAGCAGGCGATCGCGAGCATTCAGTCGCAGCGGCCCGACATCGTGCTGGCGGACATCGGGATGCCAAAGCGGAACGGCTACGACGTGGCGGCGTTCATCAAGGGCGCGCCCGAGCTCTCGCATATTCCCGTCCTGCTGCTGACCGGCGCTTTCGAACCGGTGGACGAACGTCGCGCGCAGGCGGCGGGATGCGACGGCGTGCTCGTGAAGCCGTTCGAGCCGCAGCATGTCATCGCGCGCGTCCGCGAGCTCCTGCAGGGTGTGCCCGGCGGTGCGCGACCGTCGAGCGGGGTCACGCGCGCCGTCGCGGATGTGCCGCGGCCCGTCGAACGCCTGACGCCGCATCGACCGCAGCCGGCAAGGACCGCGTCGGGCGGCAACGGCGACGCCTTCCTGCGTCAGCCGGACGACGCGGGCCGTTCGGCGCAGGATGCCGCGGGGCGCGGAAGCGATCTCGACGACTACTTCGACCGCCTCGATGCTGCGTTCGCCAACATCACGCCCGCCGACGCACCTCCCCCGCGGCAACCCGAGCCGATGCAGCGGAGGGAAGGTCCGGTGATGGAACGGGATCTGGATTGGTTCGATTCGCCGTCGGCGGAACAGCCTCCGCAGCCGCCGTCGCACGAGCATGTGAGCGACGTCGCGCCGGTTCCGTCACCGATGCCTGAGCCAGTACCCGTGACCTTTGCGAGTCCGCCGGTTTCGATGCCATGGTCGGCGCCGCAGCCTCCCTCGCTCGAGCCTCCGGATTCGCCGCCGGAACGAGCGCCCCAACCTGCCCGGCCGGCGCAGGCGGCATCTGCGGCATCAGGGGGTAACATGTCCGCAATCGCAGACGCGTTCTCCGCGCTGCTCGCGGCGGAACAGGGTGAACCGGACGCACCTCCGGTGCGGCTCCCCGTAACAGGATCGCCGCAGGTCACCGACGAACTCGTGGACCAAATCGCCCGCCGCGTGGTGGAGCGCCTGGGTTCGCTGGGCGTGGAAGATGTCGTGGCCGACGCGGTGTCGCGCGTGGCCGAACGCCTCGTCCGCGAGGAAATCGGGCGGATACGCTCCAAGCACTCCTCCGATCGCTAGTCGCCGGTCTTCGGTGAACTACAATCGAAGACCGACGACTGTGAACCCTATTTCGCTGCCAGAAAAACCTGCCCTCGAGGGCCTCGAGGAAAAGTGGAATGCCCGCTGGGAAGCCGACGGGACGTACCGCTTCGACCGCTCGAAAACGCGCGATGAGGTCTACGCGATCGATACGCCGCCTCCCACGGTGAGCGGCTCGCTGCACGTCGGCCACGTGTTCTCGTACACCCACACCGACGTCGTCGCGCGGTTTCAGCGGATGCGCGGCAAGGCGGTGTTCTATCCGATGGGGTGGGACGATAACGGCCTGCCCACCGAGCGCCGGGTGCAGAACTACTACGGCGTCCGCTGCGATCCGTCGCTGCCGTACCAACCGGGGTTCGAGCCGCCGTTCGACGCGGCTCAGGGCAGGCCGCCGAAGTCTGGCACGCCGCCGGTGTCCATCTCGCGACCGAATTTCATCGAGCTCTGCACGCGGCTGACCATCGAAGACGAAAAAGCGTTCGAGCATCTGTGGCGGTATCTGGGATTGTCGGTGGACTGGACCCATACCTACGCCACCATCGACCGCCGGTCGCAGCGCGTTTCACAGGCCGCGTTCCTGCACCACGTGAAGCACGGGATCGCGTATCAGCTCGAAGCGCCGACGCTGTGGGATGTCGACTTCCGCACCGCGGTGGCGCAGGCGGAGCTCGAGGATCGCGAGCAGCCGGGCGCGTACCACCGCGTACGCTTCGCGCGGCCCGAGGGCGGACACGTCGAGATCGAAACGACGCGGCCGGAGTTGATCCCGGCGTGCGTCGCGCTCGTGGCGCATCCGGACGACGCGCGCTATCAGCCCTTGTTCGGATCAGAGGTGACCACACCGCTCTTCGGCGCGCGCGTGCCGGTGCGGGCGCATGCGCTTGCCGATCCGGAAAAGGGCACCGGCGTCGCCATGATCTGCACCTTCGGCGACATCACCGACGTGACCTGGTGGCGCGAGCTGTCGCTGCCCGTGCGCGCGGTCATCCGCTCGAACGGCGCATTGCGACCGGTGACCTGGGGCACGGCCGGCTGGGAATCGGTGGATCCCCCGCGCGCGCAGCAGGCCTACGATCGGCTCGCGAACCTTTCGGCCGCGAAGGCGCGTGTGCAGATCGTCGAGCAGCTTCGCGAGAGCGGTGATCTCATCGGCGATCCGAAGCCGATCACCCACGCGGTGAAGTTCTACGAGAAGGGCGACCGGCCGCTCGAGATCATCACCAGCCGGCAATGGTTCATCAAGACGATGGACGTTCGCGAGGCGCTGCTTGCGCGCGGCCGTGAGCTCCAGTGGCATCCGGACTACATGCGCACGCGGTTCGAGAACTGGGTGAACGGCCTCGCCGGCGACTGGTGCATCAGCCGCCAGAGGTTCTTTGGCGTGCCGTTCCCGGTGTGGTACCCCATGCGCGCGGACGGCTCTCTCGACTACGCGAATCCGATTGTTCCGGACGAAGGGCGGCTGCCGATCGATCCGTCGACCGACGTTCCCGAGGGCTACACAGCGAGCCAACGCGACAAGCCGGGCGGCTTCTCCGGCGACCCGGATGTGATGGACACGTGGGCGACGTCGTCTGTCTCGCCGCAGATTGCCGGCGGCTGGCTGGAGGACGACGACCTCTTCGCGCGCGTGTTCCCGATGGATCTGCGCCCGCAGGCGCACGACATCATCCGGACGTGGCTGTTTTCAACCGTGCTCCGCGCGCACTGCCTCCACGACTCGCTGCCGTGGACCCACGCCGCGATCTCCGGGTGGGTGCTGGACCCGGACCGCAAGAAGATGTCGAAGTCGAAGGGCAACGTCGTGACGCCGATGGCCCTGCTCGAGGAATTCGGGTCGGATGGCGTGCGCTATTGGGCCGCCAGTGGACGTCCCGGGACGGACACGGCCTTTGACGCCGGCCAGATGAAGGTGGGACGCCGCCTGGCAATCAAGTTGCTGAACGCGTCACGCTTCGCGCTCATGCACGCGGCGCCCCAGGGCGCCATCACCGAGCCGCTCGACCGCGGAATGCTGACGACTCTCTCGCGGCTCGTGGCTGAAGCGACCGAGCAGCTGGATGCCTACGACTACGCCCGCGTCCTCGAGAAGACGGAGCGGTTCTTCTGGTCGTTCTGCGACGACTATCTCGAGCTGGTAAAGAGCAGACGATACGGCGACTTCGGCGCCGAGAGCGCCGCGTCGGCGAACAGCGCCATGCTGGTGGCGCTCGAGACGCTGCTTCGGCTCTTTGCGCCGTATCTGCCCTTCGTCACCGAGGAGGTCTGGTCGTGGTGGCGAACGGGTTCGATTCACCGTGCCTCGTGGCCGACGCCAGCGGAAGCTGTCGCCGTGCTGGGCGGCGATGATTCCGCCGCCGCCGCGGTGTATGTCCAGACGCAGCTCGCGCTTGCCGATGTCCGGCGGATCAAGGCGCTCGAGAAGAAACCGGTGAAGGCCGTCATCGAGCGGGCGGTGCTGCCGGACCACTATCGCACGCTGAGCCCGGCTGAACGCGACTTCAGGGCCGCCGCGCATATTCGGGACCTTCAGTTCGCGAACGTCGGCGAACCGGAGCTCACCTTTGCGGAGGAGCCAGCGGCGTGAAGCCAGTGCCGTTCGAGCCGCTCGACCCGGGGGACTACCGGGAGCTGGTTCGGCGGGCGCTTGCAGAAGATCTTGGGTGGGGCGACGTCACCACTGAAGGTACCATTCACCGCGATCAGCGGGGCCGCGGCGTCATCGTGTGCAAGAGCGACTGCGTGATTGCCGGTCTCGACATCGCGGTCGAAACGTTCCGCCAGCTCGACCCGGGTATTGCCGTGAACGTTTCGAGAGGCGATGGCACCCCGTGCGCGATCGGCACCGAGGTGGCCGTCGTCGAGGGCGCCGCCGCGGCGCTGCTGACGGCGGAACGGACGGCGTTGAACTTCATGCAAAGGCTGTCCGGCATTGCCACGATGACGCGCCGGTTCGTCGAAGCGTCGGGCGGTCGCATCACGATCCTCGATACGCGCAAGACGACGCCGCTGCTCCGCACGCTGGAGAAATACGCCGTGCGCGCCGGCGGCGGCGTCAACCATCGAAGCGCCCTCGATGACGGCATCCTGATCAAGGACAACCACGTGAGGCTCGCGGGCGGCGTTGTTGCGGCGGTGACGCGGATGCTCAAGGCGAATCGCGAGATGCCGACCGAGGTCGAGGCGCAGACGCTCGATGAAGTGGACGATGCGCTCGAGGCCGGCGCCGAAATCATCCTGCTCGACAACCTCTCGACACCAGAGATCATCGAAGCGGTGCGGCGCTGTCACGGGCGCGCAAAAACGGAGATCTCGGGCGGTGTCACGCTCCAGCGCCTGCCCGAGCTCGCAGACACCGGAGCGGACTATGTGTCGATCGGCGCGCTCACACATTCCGCCCCCGCTGCCGACCTCAGCTTCGAGATTGAACCGGCCTGACGCGTTTCCCCGGCCACAACCGTTGCCGCCGGAACTGGCGGAGGCCCTGGCCCGCGCAACCAGCCGTCTCGTTCGCTTCAACCCGGACGTGCGATGGTATGCGGAGGCGTCTTCCACGAATGACATTGCCGCGGCGGTTGCCGAACAGGGCGGCGCCGAGGGGTCTGTCGTCATTGCGGACGCGCAGGCGGCGGGACGAGGGCGCCACGGGCGAACGTGGTCCTCGCCTGCGGGAGGCGGGCTCTACGTCTCCGTGGTGCTGCGACCGCACGAGCATGCGATGCAGCTCCTCACGATCGCAGCGGGTGTGGCGCTGGTGGAAGGCATCCAGGCGGCGACGGGACTCGTGACCGCGCTCAAATGGCCCAACGACGTGATGATTCCCGCCGCCGTTCGAGGCCGCGACGCAAAGCTCGCCGGCATCCTGGCGGAAGGCGGACCGTCGCACGTGGTGCTTGGGTTCGGGATCAACGTGAGTCCGGCGCCGTACCCGGCGGACGTTGCCGCAAGAGCAACCTCGTTGGAGCGCGAGCTCGGGCGACGGGTCGATCGCGGCGCGCTGCTGATCGAGTGCCTGGCCGCGCTTGCGGCGCGGTACGATGATGTCCAGCGCAGCCACGCCAGCGGCGTCCTCGATGCCTGGCGGGTCCACGCCCGACCAATGCTCGGACGAGCCGTGGAGTGGGATGCGCGCGACGGCGTGCGGCAGGGCGTCGCCGAGGGCGTCGACGGGTCCGGTGCGCTGCTCGTGCGCTCGGGCGATGGAACCGTTCGAGTGATCTCGGGAGAAGTACGGTGGATCTAGGCAAGTCCCACATCCCTGGTCTGCAGCCCGAAGACGATTCGCCCGCGGACTACTGCCGCGCCGTCGAAGCGTACCTCTGCCGGAAGAACGACGGTCACCTCATTCGCATCGTCGGGCCATCGTTCGACCTGGTGTGCGGGTGGGCGGCGCGCGGCGTCCCGATCACCGTGGCGCAACGCGGGATCGATCGGTACTTCGAGCGGTACTACGCGAGCGGACCGCGGCGGCGCCCGGTGCGCATCGACTTCTGCGAGGCAGATGTGCTCGACGTCTTCGACGAATGGCGCCGCGCGGTTGGCGTCGCTCCCGCCGGCGACGAAGCGACCGAGGTGAAGCACGAATCCCTGCCGAGGCATCTCGAGCGCGTCGTGGCCCGGCTGACCGCCATGCGAGCGGGCGGCAGCCGCTCGTTGGATTCGATGCTCGACGCAATCATCCAGGAGCTCGATGTGGCCCGAGCCGGCGCGAAGGGGCTGCGGGGCCGGGCCCGCGCGGAGCTGCTGCAGCGTCTCGTGGACCTCGACACGCAGCTGCTGTCGGCGGCGCGGAGCGAGCTGTCGGACGGCGAGCGCGGCGACCTGCGCCGTGAGGCGGAGACGGAGCTGGCGCCGTTCCGCGCCCGGATGGCGCACGCGGCGTTCGAGCTGTCGATCGCGGCCTGCATCGATCGGCTGGTCCGCGACCGGTTCCGTATTCCCACGCTGAGTCTCGAATGATCGAGAGCGGGACGACGATCACGCTCGACGTCGAGAAGCCTGCCGCCGGCGGCCGCATGCTGGCGCGGCACCAGGGGCAGGTCGTGCTCGTGTGGGGCGCGATACCGGGCGAGCGTGTAGCGGCGCGCGTCGAGCGCGTCCGGAAGGGCGTTGCCTACGCGGAGACGGTCGACGTGCTCGCTCCATCAGGCGACCGGCGTCCCGCTGCGGGCGACTGGCGCTGCGGTGGCAACGTCTACGCGCACGTCGGGTACGAGCGGCAGCTCACGCTGAAAGGGGAAGTCATTCACGATGCCTTCGGCCGGATTGGCCGTCTACCGCTTCCGGAACCGCCGCCGGTCGTCGGCTCTCCCGAGACCGGCTACCGGATGCGGGCGCGTCTTCACGTGCAGGACGGCCGCATCGGGTTCTTCCGCGAGGGCAGCCATGAGCTGTGCGATGCCCGCGCAACCGGCCAGCTGCTGCCCGAGACGATTGAGTGGCTGACGCGCACGGAGGAACGTCTCGGTGCGGCGGGGCTCCGCGGCATCGTGTCGATTCGAGCTCGCCGAGAACATCCCCGCGAACGAGCGGGTATGCCACCTGGAGATCCAGGCCGGCGTGGACGTCAACGCGCTTGCGGCCATCTCGATGGAGTCCGCGCTGACGGGCCTCACCGCCGCGCGCGTACTGCGGCCCGGACTCGAGCGCCTGTCCGGCGTGCCGACCGTGACCGACGTGCTGGAGGTCACGGAAGATGAAGCGACGCCGGCGACGCTGCGGCTGCGCCGGGACGTGCGAGCGTTTTTCCAGGGCAATCGGTTCCTGTTGGAGGCGCTCGTCCGCCACGTCATCGGGATCGTGCCCGCCGGCCCGGTCGTGGATCTCTACGCGGGCGTTGGCCTCTTCGGTCTCTCGCTGTCAGCGGCGGGGTCCCCGGCCGTCACGCTCGTAGAAGGAGACTCGCTCAGCGGCGGAGACCTCGAGCGGAACGCAGAGCCGTTCGCCGATCGCACGCAGGTTCACCGCGCGGCGGTGGAGGAGTGGCTCGCGACGGCGCCGCTCGAGCCGGTGCAGACGTTCGTCGTCGACCCGCCGCGGACCGGGATGTCGCGCGAGGCGGTCGCGGGCATCATCCGGCGCCGGCCGGACCGAGTCGTGTACGTATCGTGCGACGTGGCCACGTTGGCGCGTGACGTCCGGGTCTTCGCGGATGCCGGGTACGTTCTCGGCGGGCTGACCGGGTTCGATCTCTTCCCGAACACCGCGCACGTCGAAACAGTGGTGGTGTTGATCCGCATGTAGCGTGCTCGAGGTTCGCATGAAGACCATCGTGCTGCTGGGCGTCCTTGGCGTCGCCGCCGCCGGAGTTCCGGCAGGTGAGGCGCAGCGTCGAAACGAGACGATCGCGATCACGAACGTCACCGTCATCGACGTCGTCAGCGGCGGTCAACAGCACGGCGTGACGGTGCTGATCAAGGCCGGGCAGATCGCCGATATCGGTCGCGGTATCCGGGTGCCGGCAGGAGCCATGCGCGTCGACGGCACAGGGAAGTTCCTCATTCCCGGACTTTGGGACATGCACTCGCACAATCAGGCGTCGGGTGCAGAGTCGCTGGAGCTTCATCTGGCGAACGGGGTCGTCGGCACGCGCGACATGGGTGCCGACCTCGAGTTCATCCTGCCACTGCGCGATCGGATACGCCGAGGCGAGGTGCGTGGACCGGAGATTGTTGCAGCGGGTCCGATGCTCGACAACGCTCCTGCGGACTGGCCGTTCCGACGGCGGGTCACGAATGCGCAGGAGGCCCGTGAAGCGGTCAGGGATCTCAAGAAACGCGGTGTCGATCTCATCAAAATCCACAACCACACGCCGCGCGACGTCTTCTTCGCGATCGCGGACGAGGCCCCGAAGCTCGGATTGCCGTTCGCCGGCCATGTTCCGCTTGCTGTCACAATCGACGAGGCTGCAGGATCGGGCATCAAGAGCATCGAGCATTTTTCGGAATCCCGGGTCTTCCGCGAATGTGCGGGCAAGACACAGCCGTACGACGCCGAGCGGTGTCGGCCGATGTTCGACAAGCTTGCGGCGAATCATATGTGGCATACGCCGACGCTCGGATTCTTTCGAGCGTTGCCGGATGTGTTCTCCGGCAAGCCAATGCCTCATGCCGAATATGCCAGCGAGAGTCTCCTCGCGTTTACAGCCCGGATGATCGAGTCTGTCAAGCTTGACGAAGGCGCATTGCGGTTTCTTCGGTCGATGAGTAAGACGACTCTGACGGTGATCCGAGACATGCTGCCTCGCGGCAACATGTTTCTCGCCGGTTGCGACGGTGGCGTGCCGGGCTTCTGTCTTCACGATGAATTGCAGGCGCTGACCGAGGCGGGACTGTCTCCGCTGCAGGCTCTTCAATCGGCGACGATCAATCCTGCCAGAGTGCTGGGCCGAGAGAAGACACAAGGCACCATCGCCATCGGCAAGCGGGCGGACATCGTCCTGCTGGATCAGGATCCGAGGATCGACATTGGCAACACGCGCCGCATCAATGCTGTCATCGCGGGCGGACTGCTTTACTCGAAGGCGGACATCGATCGCATGATTGCCGCCCGCCGGCGTCCTCAAACCCTCGAGCCGCGGTTTCCGTCAAAGGCTCCATGACCCTCGACCACTTTCGTCAGGATCTTCGCCACGCGGTCAGGAGCCTCCTTCGCGCGCCGGCGTATACCGCCGTGACGATCCTCACGCTTGCGCTTGGAATCGGCGCCAATACCGCGATTTTCTCGATCGTGAACGGCGTGATTCTGCGGCCGCTCGCGTATCCCAAGCCCGAGCAGCTCATGTATCTGACCACCCAGTTCCCTGCGTTCGGGTTCGAACAGTTCTGGGTCTCGCCTCCGGAGTACTTCGAGTTCCGAGAGATCAATCGCTCGTTTTCCGCCGTCGGTGCGTTCACCACCGGCGAGGTCAATCTGACGGCCGGCAATCGGCCGCTTCGCGTCCGTGCGGCGTCGGTCAACGACGATCTGCTCACGGCGCTCGGCGTACCGCCCGCGATGGGTCGTCTGTTTCGCGCGGGCGAAGCCGATCTCTCCGGGCCGCCGCCGAAGCCTGGCGCGCCGCCGATACCGCTGCCGCCGATCGTCATCCTGTCGCACGACCTGTGGCAAACGGCGTTCGGCGGCCAGAATGTCGTGGGCCAGACGGTGGAGGTGAACGGCCTGATGCGCGAAGTGGTCGGCATCATGCCGCCGGGCACCGACGTCATGGACAACCGCACCGAGATCTGGATGCCGCTCGGACTCAATCCAGGAAATCGGCAGAACCGCGGCAATCATTTCCTTTATTTGATCGGCCGGCTGAAAGAGGGTGTGACGCCGCAGCAGGCGCAGACGGAGCTCGGGGCATTGATCCAGAACTGGGGCGAACGCGTTGGAGTCAAGCAGCACGTGTTCGCGCCGCTCCCCGCAAACGAGGCGGACCGCAAGACCAATCCGGGAGCAGGCCACATCCTGCAGATGACAGCCGTCCAGGAGCAACTGATTGGCGGTGCGAGGCGCGCGATCTGGGTGCTCCAGGCCGCTGTTGGCTTCGTCCTGTTGATCGCGTGCGCGAACCTCGCGAATCTGATGCTCGCTCGCGCAGAGACTCGCCATCGGGAATTTGCGGTGCGCACCGCGCTCGGGGCGAGCCGCGGTCGCCTGTTGCGTCAGTTTATGACCGAAGGCGTGCTGCTCTCGATTGTGGGTGGCGCCCTGGGTTTGCTGCTCGCGCGGGCGGGCGTGCAGGCGCTCATTCGCGTCTATCCGACGAGCCTGCCGCGCACGAGCGAGGTCACGGTCGACCCGCTCGTGCTGCTCTTCACGCTCGGCGTCTCGATCGCCACCGGCCTCGCGTTCGGCCTGGCGCCGTTGATGCACACGCGGGTCGCGGATCTCGTGACGGCGCTGAAGGAGGGCGGTGGGAAGGGCGCCACGGGCACGGCGCGCCATCACATTCGTCGTGCTCTCGTCATGGCGGAGGTCGCGCTGGCGGTCATGCTCGTCATCGGCGCGGGCCTGCTGCTGCGAACGGTCGCGAACCTCGCCAGCGTCGACGCGGGGTTCGATCGCTCGCGTCTCGTCACGTTCTCGATGGCGCTTCCCGGCGCCGACTACCCGCAGCCGCCGGGACGCGCACAGTTGTATCAGCGGCTGTTGGACAAGCTTCGTGCGGCGCCCGGTGTGCAGGCCGCGACGGCGATGTCCGGATTACCGCCGAACCGCCCGCTCGACGCAAACGACACCGACATCGACAACTACACGGCGCCACCCGAAGGGCCGTACGAGAACGTGGACTACTACCAGAGCGTGATGACCGATTACTTCGAGACGATGGGGATCCCGATCGTGCAGGGCCGACCGTTCCAGCGGAGCGACGCGGCGTCAGGCGGGCGCCGTCGCTGTCGTCAACGAGACGCTCGTCAACACGTTCTGGAAGGGATTGAATCCCATTGGCCAGCGGCTGCGCCCCTGCTGCGGCGATCAGGCGCCCTGGTTCACCGTCATCGGCGTGGCAAAGGACGTCAAGCAAGGCGGCGTCGATCAGAAGACCGGCACCGAGCTCTACTTCTTCGTCGATCAGAGGGCCAACGTGCCGCCGCCGTTCGGCAGCGGCGCCGGGCACGATGAACGTGGTGCTCCGCACGACGCTGCCGCCAGGCGCGCTCCGGCAGACGATTGAGGCCGCCGTGCGCGAGGCGGATCCATCCGTGCCGATCGTTCGGCTGCGCGACATGAACGGCGTGTTCGAGGAATCGATTCGCCGTCCGCGGCTCCTGGCACAACTGCTCGGCGGCTTTGCCGGCCTGGCGCTGCTGCTGGCCGCGATCGGTACCTACGGCGTGCTCTCGTACATGGTGGCCGAACGCCGCCGCGAAATCGGCATCCGCATGGCGCTCGGCGCGGACCAGGCCAGCGTGCTGACGCAGGTCATGAAGCACGGTCTCGTGCTCACGACCGTCGGGATCGTCGTCGGGCTCGCCGGCGCGTTCGCCTTGAATCGGCTGATCGCGTCGCTGCTGTTCGGCGTGCGGCCAACCGATCCGACCACGCTGGTCGCCGTGGTGGGCACCATCACGCTCGTTGCGGCGGCCGCCTGCTGGCTGCCGGCGTGGCGCGCCTCGAGGGTCGATCCGAACGTGGTGTTGAAGGACGAATGAGCGTCAGCGCGCCTCGGGGAGCGTGTAGTCGACTTCGTAGAAGTGCTTTCCGCCGACCATCTTGATGTCCATCTTGCCCGAGATACCTCTCAGCTGACCGGTACCGGAGTCCGGCACGATGGTGATCGTCAAGGCCGGTGCACCCCGGGTCATCGTGGCACTGTGCTGGACTACGAAGCTGCCGCGTCGCCCATGCAGCGTTCCGGTGATCCGCTCGACGGCGACGTAGGCGCCCGAATCCTTGACGTCGGTGCCGGCGGTCAGCATGTGGACCTTGCTGGTTCCTTCGAGCTCGCCCTGAAACTGCTTGCTTGCTGACATCCTGCCGATCGAGAAACCCTCGCCGTTCTCCACTGGCTCCTGAGGGTCCATCTTTACGTCGAACGTTCCACTTCCGTGGGTTCTCATAGCTGTTTGTGCCTGGGGCGCGCTGATCAGCGCGGCAACGAGGAGCGCTGAGGACGTGAGGCGTAAACGCATGCCTGCACGATAGCAGCGGCAGGCGGTCCAGGATGCGCCCCAAGCCGTCAACTTCGAGCCCGAACCGCTCAGCCTTCTCGCGCGCGGGGCGCGACGCCGAACCAGCGCCGGAACTGGGCGGCGAACTTGGACGGCGACTGATAGCCGCATCGCAACGCCACGTCGCCAACGCGCACGCCGGGCGCGGTGAGGAGCGCCGCGGCAAGCGCCATCCGCTCGTCCGTGCGAATCGTCCGCATGGTCAACCCCGCGGTAGCGAGTCGTCGTCTCAGCGTCGCGCCGCTCACGGCAAGCCGGCGTGCGATGACATCTGCCGGCCAGACGGCTTCGGGGTCGGTGCGGATCAGCAGCCGGGTGGCGAGGACGAGGTCCGACCTCGCAATCGCGTGGACATCGGCCGCCGTCGTTCGGTGCCTACGTTCGCGCAGGTGCTGAAGCGACAACGACAGAAGCAGGTCCTCGAGCCGATGGTGGAGGATGGTCTCGTTCACGCCCGACACCAGCAGTGTTCGCGTGAAGTGCAGCAGGGCCTGCAGCGCGATCGCGTCGGCCGACAGGACGTGAATCCGCGAGGGATCGAAGGCGCCGAGGGAAGGCGACACACAGAGCGTCGGGTCGCGGCGCGCAAGGCTCGCCGCTGCCTCGGGATGGAGCTGTAGCACGAGCGCGCGGTAGCGACCGGAGCGCCGATCCGGGGTCGCCGTGGCATCGTAGGCGACGCCTTGGGGCGCGATCAGGAGGTCTCCCTTACCCAGGACCTGGTGACCACCGCTATGGATGATTCCTTTCTGCCCATCGAGGACGGCAACGACGAACGAGCAGGGCGGGACGATGCTGCGAAAGAACTCCGATCGCCGCACGCTGAACATGACGGCGTCGGCGAGCCGGCGGAGCGACACCGCCGGGACGTCGCTTGCCCGCGCGCCTCGCTCGAGCTCGTCCCCGAGCGCATCGAGCTCCGCCAGAAGAGAGTCATGCATCGGGGGATTCTGGCAGGAATGCGGCGCTCGTAGCCACAGAACGGGAGGACACGGAATGGCTGGCCCCTTGTCGTATTCTCTGGTTGTGGCGAAGGTGATCGTGTTGTACGGCTTGAGCGGCGGCCTGCTCATCGCCTCCCTCAAGTTCGTCGAGTATCGTTTCCTCGTTCATGAGCATTCGATTGAGATCTACGGCGCGCTGATCGCGCTCGTATTCGCCGCGATCGGCATCCGCCTCGGGTCGACGTTCACCAGGACGAAACAGGTCCTCGTTGTTCGGGAAGTGCCGGCACACGCACTTCCCGGCCAGCCGTTCGTCCGCGACGACGCCAGGATGAGAGAGTTGGCCCTCACCGAGAGGGAGCTGGAGATCCTCGAGCACATTGCCACCGGCAAGAGCACCCGCGAGATTGCGGAGGCGCTCTTCGTGAGCGAAAACACCGTGAAGACGCACGCCAGCCGCGTTTTCGACAAGCTGAGCGTGAAGCGGCGGACGCAGGCGGTGCACGAGGGCAAGCGGCTCGGCCTCATCCCTTGAGGGTGTCCGGCGTCGCACGAATGGGTGATTCTCGTTCGAAAACAGCTGAATCATACGAAAGGATGACGACGAGCCGCGCGGACCTTGCGCGTAAGTTGTGCGCCAGAGGGGAGAGCACGATGAAAAAGACCGTTCTGACCTTTGGCCTCATTTCCGGCGCGGTGTCATCGCTGATGATGCTGCTGACGGTGCCGTTCCTCGATCGGATCGGGTTCGATCGCGGGGAGGTCATCGGCTACACGACGATTGTCGCGTCGTTCCTGCTGGTGTTCTTCGGGATCCGGTCCTACCGCGACAATGTGGCGGGCGGGTCGCTGACGTTCGGCCGCGCGGTGATCGTCGGCATCCTGATCACGCTGGTGTCGAGTGCCTGCTATGTCGCGACCTGGCAGGTCATCTACTACAAGTTCGCACCGAATTTCCTCGACAAGTACGCGGCCTACACGGTCGACCGCCTTCGGGCATCAGCGTGCCAGCCAGCAGGAGATCGACGCTTCGACGCGGAAGATGCAGTCCCTCAAGGAGCTGTATGCCAACCCGCTGGCGAACGTGGCGTTCACGTTCCTGGAACCGTTCCCGATTGGCCTTGGTGTGACGCTGGTTTCGGCCGCCGTCCTGAGGAAAAAGAGCAGCACCGCGCCTTCGGTGTGAGGACCCAGTCAGCGGTCGTGCCGTCACAAGCAGGCAGTCTGGCGGTTACGCCCTATATGGCGCGACTCAGGAAATGTCACCGTGCCAATCAACGGTCAGCGGCAGCGGGCGGAAACCCCTTTTCGCGCAGTCGGGCGATATCTCTGGTCGGGGCACTCCCGAAGAAACGAGCGTACTCCCTGCTGAACTGCGACGGACTCAGGTAGCCGACGCGATGGCACGCGTCGTTCGCGTCCATCTTCTGAAACAGCATCAGTCGCCGAGCTTCATGCAGCCGCAGCGCCTTTTGATATTGGAGCGGGCTCATCGTCGTCACCGCCTTGAAACGCTGGTGGAATGACGACGCGCTCATGTGCGCGGACGCGGCCATCTCCTCGACGGTGACGGGTTGCGCGAAATGGGTCGCGTATCCAGGAGACGGCTTCGGCAACCCGGTGCACTCCCGACTTCGGCTCTCCGATCTGGGCCACACGAGCACCAATCGACGTGCGCAGCAAACGAATCAGGATCTCGTCGACCACGAGCGGTCCGAGAAGCTCCGCATCATCGGCCCGGGCCATTAGATCCAGTAGACGCGTCACGGCCTCGATGATGCCGTCGGTCGCCTCGCCCGACGTAAAGCCCGCGATTGTCCGATGACTTGGGGACGCCATGCGGGTATACCCGCGCGGCGAGTTCTGCCACGCGCGCAGGATCCAGATCCAGCCTGAAGCCGAGAAACGGATCCCTCCGACTGGCGCGAGTCACTTGGCCGGAGACCGGCAGATCAACCGCGAAGACGAGCATGCGCGCGGCGTCGTACTCGAGCACTTCGCTACCAAGCATCATGACCTTGGCACCCTGCGCCACGATGCACAGCGAGGGCCCCAGTGTGGCGTGAACGGGCTCGGACGTTATGCGTGCACGGCGCAGCGCATATGTCCCAGGAAGCCGAAGCGGAAACACCCCGTCGTGCGGAGCGTACGCGCGATCAGAGCGGCCAGCCTTCGCAGTGCCAGTGCGCCAGGGCCGGCGAGGCTGATGCCATGATCGAGCCCGCTACCGAGGCGGGGTTCACGTCCATCAGCTCCTTGGACGCGTCGCGTACGTTCGCGCGCTTGGCGGGAAGTAGATATCACGGCCCGATCCTACCAGCCTTCGCGAACGCGACGCTTGCCTAAAGCTGCGGGTTGACCATGTCATCGACGTCGCATTCTCGGAGGAATGGGCAAGAAAGACCCCGATGCTGCGCGGTACGCTGATCGTCTGACGAGGAACACAGTCCGAGCTAAGGTTGCCATGCGCGGAGCGGATTACGCGAGGAGATTAGACATGGGAAGTCAGCGATTCTGGATGCTGTTCCGGGCGGCCATCCTGGTCGGTGTCGACGGTTGCGGGCGTCTTCGGGGCGGCGGGCGCGGTGACGGCGCAGGCCCTCAAGGATGTGCAGACCCCTGACACGCCTCTGGTGCTCAAGGCCCAAGGCAGCTTCTTCGTCGGCGGCGAGAAGGTCGAACAGACGCAAGGTGAGCTGGGCAACCTCGGTCCTGGGGGACACATCACCGTCAACCAGATGTACGTGCGCTACATGGTGCCGCAGGGCGGTGACGGCAATCGTCCCAGTGGTGATGGTCCATGGCGCGACCCTGACTGGCAAGTCCTGGGAGACGACGCCGGACGGTCGGATGGGGTGGGACGAGTACTTCGTGCGCAAGGGCCATCCCGTGTACGTCCCGGACCAGGTCGGGCGCGGACGATCGGGTTTCAATCAAGCCGTCTTCAACAACGTGCGCGCGGGCTCGACGCCGCCGGCCAACCAACCCGTCTGGCTGCGATTCAGCGACGAGGGCGTCTGGCCCAACTTCCGCTTCGGCGTGAAAGCCTGGCGCCGCCTTCGCGGACAGTCAGTTCCCGGTGAGCCGCCGTGGACGAACTCGCGAAGCAGGGTGTACCCGACGTGAGCTTTGGCGGCGTCCCCACACCCAACCCGACGCTCAAGGCGTTGTCGGATCTCGCCGGCCAGTTGAATGGCGCGGTGTTGATGGGACACTCGCAGTCCGGATCGTTTCCTCTGGAAGCGGCGCTGATCAATCCCGCCGCGGCGAAAGGTCTCGTGCTCGTCGAGCCTGGCAGCTGTCCGACCAGCTACACCGACGAGCAGATCAAGCCACGCTGGCGAAGGTCCCGATTCTGGTCGTGTTCGGTGATCACCGCGACACCCCGACAGGCATTCCGGGACGCTGCCCTCGTGGCAGGCTCGTTTCGAGGCCTGTCAGGCACTCATCGGTCGCCTCAGGACCGCCGGCGGTCAGGCCCAGATGCTCAACCCGCCGGACCGCGGCATCCGCGGCAACAGCCACATGATCATGCAGGACAAGAACAACCTGCAGATCGCCGATCTGATCCTGCAGTGGATCGATGAGCGCGTCAGCAAGCGAAGTGGGCGGAACAAGTGATCCGTCGTGCTTCGGTGCACGGGGAGATGACGGAGGACAGACATGAATCCGATTCGCAGCGATGTTCACGGCGATAGGCTCTGCTCGCCTCGGTATCCACGGAGGCTCAGACGATCGTCATCACGCGCGGCGGCTCTCGCGCCGTCCGGCCAGCGCCGGCGGAGAATTTCACCGGCGGCGTTCGTGTCGAGATGCTGTTCGAGGCGCTCGACCCCTCACACGCCAGTGGTGGATCGGTCACGTTCGAGCCCGGTGCCCGCACGGCCTGGCACTCGCATCCCCGAGGCCAGATCCTGATCGTCACGGCCGGCACCGGCCGCGTTCAGCGATGGGGTGACCCCATCGAAGAGATTCGACCGGGAGACGTCGTCAGGATCCCGGCCGGTCAGAAGCACTGGCACGGGGCGTCGCCGCAGCGTCCATGACGCACATCGCGATTACCGAGCACCGCGATGGCACGAGCAGTGCAGTGGATGGAAAAGGTGAGCGACGAGCAATACAACGCTGCGCGGCGAGCCTGCAGCGGCACGCACACGCAGCCCAAGCCTCGACCAGCAGCAGGCACCGCAGACCGTCGGGGGCAGCTGCAGCAACGGATCGCGCCTGGCCTGGCGACGCTCACCGACGACGTGCTGTTCGGCGATGTGTGGAGGCGGCCCGAGTTGTCGCCCCGCGACCGCAGTCTGGTGACCATCTCGGTCTTGATCGCGACCGGAAAGCCGGCGCAGCTTGCCGGCCACTTGGGCCGGGCCCTCGACAACGGTGTCCAGCCAAGCGAGGCCTCCGGCCTTCTGGCGCATCTGGCGATCTACTGCGGCTGGCCGAGTGCCGTCTCGGCGCTCGAGGTCTACGAGCAGGTCTACACCGCGCGGAAGATCGATACCGCACACTGCGCGACGCAGGCGCGCGTCTTCCCGCTCCCGCCTCAGACGCATCACGGGCCAAGCGGTGAACGATGAATTCAGGGCGGTCGCGCCGAAGTTCGTGCAGCTCACCAACGATGTGGTGTTCGACGACCTGTGGCGGCGGCCCGATCTCACGCTGCGCGATCGCAGCCTGGTCACCATCGCCGCGCTCGCCGCGATGGGTGACGACGATCAGCTCGATGTCTACCTGCGCCGCGGGGTCGAGAGCGGTCTTACCCGCGCTCAGATCACCGAGGCTTTGACCCATCTGGGCTTCTACGCTGGCTGGGCCAAGGCGACGAAGGCAATGCGGGCGAGCGCGAGGACGCTCGGCAAATAGCAACCTGCTCCCAAAATGACGCGGCGCGACTGACAACTCCGCGTCTCTGCGTTTCAGCGCGCCCGTGATCCCGGAGAATCCGTGTGGAGCGTTCCCGACACCAGCTGGCGGGGAGCGCCGAATTCCCAGAGCACCGCGGGAAGCGCGATCGAGCCTTCAGCGTCCTGAAAGTTCTCGAGGATGGCCAGCATCGCGCGCGCCGTGATCGCTGTTCCGTTGAGCGTGTGCACGTAGCCGAGGGAGCCGCTCCGTCGAAAGCGGACGTCGAGTCGCCGCGACTGGAAGTCGGTCGTGTTCGACGTGGACGTGATTTCACGGAAGCGCTCCTGACCGGGGAACCACGCCTCGATGTCGTACTTCCTGACGGCCGGCGCACCCAGGTCGCCGGCCGCTGTGTCGATGACGCGATAGGGCAGGCCGAGCGCCTGGACGATGCTCTCTTCGATCGCGAGCAACCGTTCGTGCTCGTCGCGCGAGGTCTCGGGAGCGCAGCACACGAACATCTCGACCTTGTCGAACTGGTGAACGCGGAACATGCCGCGCGTGTCTTTGCCCGCCGCGCCGGCCTCTCGCCGAAAGCATGCGGACAGCGCCACGTAGCGCTTCGGCAGGGCGTCGAGAACCTCGGCCGCATGGAACGCCGCGAGCGAAACCTCGGATGTGCCGACGAGATACAAGATCGTCGCGCTCGACTCCGTAGATGTTGACCGCGTCGGTTGGAAAGAACCCGGTGCCGTACATCGCCTCCTGCCTCACGAGCACGGCGGCAACACCGGCACATGTCCCTGTTCGACCGCACGCTGGAGAGCGAACCGGTAGAGCGCAAGTTCCAGGAGTGCAAGGTCTCCCAGGCGGTAGGCGAAGCGCGAGCCCGACACTTTCGTCGCCCGCGCCATGTCAATCCAACCGGATGCCTCCGCCAATTCGAGGTGATCGCGCACCGGGAAGGTGAAGGCGGGTTTCTCCCCGACCTCTCGGAGCACGGCGAAATCATCCTCGCCGCCGTCGGGCACGTCATCCGCCGGGGGGTTCGGCACACGGTCGATCAGGTCCTTTCGCTGGCGTTCCAACTCGGCCAGTTCGGTCTGGCCTTTGTGAAGCTGCTCCTTTCGGTGGGCAAGCTCCTGGAGCTCGTGCTCCGACGGTCTGCCTGACTGCTGCTTCTGCTGCGCGCGCAGCGACTCCACTCGGGCGGTGGCAGCGCGCCATGCCGCGTCGACGCGAAGCAGTTCACGCCCGATCGGCTCCGCGCCCTTGCGGGCCAGCTTCGTTATGAACCGGTCAGGGTCGCGTCGCAGCTCCCGAATATCAATCATCGATATGGCGCGAACAGCTCCCGACAACTCACCGCTTCGCGGCCTTCACGAACCCCTCGAACAACGGGCTGAACTCTCCCGTTCGGTAGAAGTTCTCCGGGTGCCACTGCACGCCCAGGCAGAAACGGCGCGTCGGGTCCTCGGCGGCTTCGATCACGCCGTCGGGTGCGGTGCCGCTGACCACGAGCCCCTTTCCGGGCTGTTTGATCGCCTGATGATGCCGGCTGTTCACCGGCACCTCGTCGCCCTCGGTGATCCGCTCGCGAATGAGGCGCTCGAAAAGGCTGCCGGTCGGCCATCCACACGTCGTGCGCGATCGCAAACCTCGGCTCGCCGCACTTCGTGGGACACCGCGTTCACCACCTCGGTCGGGATGTCCTGCACGAGTGTTCCGCCGAGCGCGACGTTGAGCACCTGGATGCCGCGGCAGATCGCGAAGAGCGGGACGTCGGCCTCGAGCGCCCGCGTCACCAGCTCGATCTCGTACTCGTCCCGGCCCGCCTCGGCGGCGGTGAACGCCGGATGCGCCGCCTCTCCGTAGATCGAGGGCAGCACGTCGCCGCCGCCGGCGAGCAGCACGCCGTCGAACTGGCGGATCACCTCGGCCACCGGATGCGTCCTGTAGTCGAGGACCGTGGCGTCGGCACCCGCCCGTCGGATCGACTCCTCGTAATCGTGTGGCTTGCTGCAGGGAGCGATGGCAATTCTCGGCACGTCACATCCTCGGCGGCACGTCCACACCCATGACATCGAGCGCCCGCGTGAGCTGCTGGCGCAGGTAGATGATCGCGCCCGCCCGCCAGCGGCGCACCTCGTCCCGTTCCTCGTTCAGGATCGGCGCGCGATGATAGAACGCGTTGAACGCCTGCGCCAGCCCGAATACATACTTGGCGAGAACGGAGAACTCCAGCGAGCGGACGACCTGCTCGACGATTTCGTCCAGCCGCGACGCCTCGAGCACCAGCGACCAGAGCTCGTGGTCTCCGTTTCCACCGGTCAGCTCTGTCGGGGGCACCTGCGGCAACGAGGCAATCAGCGCCTCCTCCGACAGCCCGTCCCGCTGGCGCAGCTTCTGGAAGATGTTGTTCGCCCGCACGATCGCGTACTGCACGTACGGCCCGCTCTCGCCCTCGAAGCTGAGCGCTTCGTCGAGATCGAAGGCGATGACTTTGCCCCGCGAGAACTTGATCAGGAAGTACCGGACGGCGGCGATGGCAATCATCCGCGCGATGCGCTCGCGCTCCTCCTCCGACAGTTCGGGGTTGCGCTTCGCGACCTCGCCGCCTGCCTTGGCGGTCGAGCGTGTCGAGCAGATCGTCTGCCTTCACGCCGAGGCCCTTGCGCCCCGACACTTCGACGAACGGCCGCGCCGCGTCCTCGGAGCCGGGAGGCGGCGCGTATCCAAGCTCGCGCGCCGTCGCATGCGAGAGCGTCACCATCTCGTACGAGAAATGATGCGACCGCTCCGCCCCCTCCACATGACCGACCGCAAGCAGCGCCTGCTTCAACAGCTTCTGCAGATATGCCTGCCGCACATCGATCACGTTGTAGACGTAGGCCGCGCCCCCGAAAAGCGGATGATCCTTCTCACCGTTGTCGGAGCCGGTCGCCCACAGCGGCCCTCGTGGCCTCGACGTGAACACGCGATACTTGAAGTCGCGGCCGAGCAGTCCCAGCTTCCAGAACTGATAGGCGATGTCCTTGCCGACATACGTCACCACGCCGTTGGAACGGACGATCACCTTTTCGCGCTGCTCGTCCTCATCGTCCTCCTCGTCCGCCGTGCCCGGTTCCTCGTCGATCTTCATCACCCAGCAGCCGGCCAGGCGGCCTTCGCTCGCCTGGTAGACGGCGCCCTTCGCCTTCAGCACGTCGAACGCCTGTGCCCAGAACTTGAGCCGCAGGATGTCGCCCTCCCACGTGAGCAGGTCGTAGTCGATGTTCATCCTCGCCATCGTCCGCAGGTGACTGTGGACGATGCGGTCGGCGATGAACGCGGCGATGGCGGCGTTCTCGTTCCCGCCATGCTCGATGTCGTGCAGGGCCGCGGCACGCACGTTCAGCCGCTCCTTGTCCTGCTCGTACCACTCGGTGACGCGCGCGTACAGGTCCCAGCAGTAGTAGTCGAAGCGCGTCGAATCGGCGATCTCGCGGATCTCGTCGAGCGTCTTGTTCTCGAGCGTGCGGAAGCCGACCACCACGTCGGCGACCTGAACGCCGGTGTCGTCGATGTAGTTCTGCACCTCGACGGGCACGCCGCGGAAGCGCAGCGCGCGGACGAGCGTGTCGCCAAGCGCGGCGTTGCGCAGGTGTCCGATGTGCGCCGCCTTGTTGGGGTTGATGGCGGTGTGCTCGACGATCGCCTTGCCCGACCCGCCGCGCGGCGGCCCACCGATCGCGCCTGTGAGCCGCTGCACGAGGAACGAGGGGCGGTCGAGGAAGAAATTGAGGTAGCCGTTCGGCGACGCCGCCACCTGCGCCACGCCCTCGACGGTACCGAATGCCGCGGCAATCTCCTGCGCGATCGCCCTGGGCGCCTTCCGCAGCCGCCGGGCGAGCTCGAAGGCGATAGGGGTTCCGAGGTCGCCGAGCGCACGGTTCGGCGGATAGTCGAGCACCACCTGCGGCTGTGCGCCGGCGTCGAGCGCATACAGCGTCGTGAGCACACGAGCGACGTGATCGCGGAGGCGATCGTGGAGAGCCAGGATCATTTGTGCTACGCTTTCACGCGATCGCCCGTGCGTAATCGTCCGGAGTGTTGACGTTCAGCAGCAGCGTCCCGTCCGCGTCGAAGCTCGCGAGCTCGCCGGGATCCATGTCCCGCACGTCGAGGCCGTCGAGCGCGTCGACGATGCGCAGGCGGCCCTCGTCGATGCGCGCGCGCAGATGAGCGGCGGTGCGCCGCGCCCACGCGGCGCAGAGCGGGTGCCGGCCGCGCGCGTCACGCGGCATCGCGGCGTCTGCTCCGGCGCCGAGCGCCGCGAGCCGAGTCAGAAACGGAGCCGTCAGGAACGGCATGTCGCAGGCCATCACCACGAGTTGGTCCGTTGGCGCTTCCACGAGCGCCGTATAAAGCCCTCCCATCGATCCTGCCCCCCGAATGCAATCGCGGACGACCGGCACACCCGCTTCCCGGTATCGATGCTCGTCGGACGCAACGATCAGGATGTGCGGCGTCAGGGAACGCAGTACGCGGAGCTGGCGATCGAGTATCGACGTTCCGCGGACGAGCAGCGCGCTCTTGTCGATTCCGCCCAGCCGCCGCGCTTCGCCGCCGGCCAGAATCGCTGCTGTCCACATAGGGCCGAGAGCCGAGGGCCTAACGCGTAGAGCGTATCAAAAATGACTGAGGTCAGCATCGGGCGCCTCCTCGTGGCGAGCCTCCATCAGGGCATCGCCGACCTGCTGCCGACACGACTTGAATTCTATGAATCGTGGCTGAATCCGTCGGGCCTGCGTGACGGCCGAATCGGCCTTGCGCCGCTGGCCGCCGTGCTGAGCTTTCTGCGACTGGAAGGGGAGCCATATCATCGCATCGCCGGGCGCGCCGGCGAGTACACCGCCGAGTGGACGGTGGCGGATCTGCCGGGTGCCTATCGCACGATCATCCGCGCGGCGCCGGACCGAATCCGCAGGTGGCTCGCCATGCGTGTCGCGCGCCGGATGATTCAGGGCACCTATGGCGGCAGCAAGGCGATGGTCCGCTGGCGCGGCGGCCGGGGCGAGATCGATATACGCGGCTCCATCTTCTGCGAGGTGCGCGAGCCGGTATCCGATCCCTTGTGCGAGTTCTACGCCGCGGCGGTGCGGCGCCTGCTCTACCTCTTCGACCTGCACGTCGAGGTCGGCATCGAGCAGTGCCGCGGAACCGGTGCGGCACAGTGTCTGATGAGCGTCACGGTGAGGCCGGCGAGTTCATGATCAAAGCCGTCGTGGCCCTCGGCCTCGTTCTGACGTCGGCCGGTCCACTGGGGCTCCGGGCGCAGGGCGGCACGCGGTATCTCGTCATTCCATTCGACAACGTGCAACGCGAGGCGCGTTTGTACTGGCTCAGCGAAGGATCGGCCGTGGCGCTGACCGACGATCTGCTGGCGCTCGGTGCGCCCGCGATTACACGCGAAGACCGGCTGCGCGCGTTCGAGAGCCTGAACGTACCTCCCGTCGCGTCGCTCAGCCACGCCACGGTTATCCGCCTCGGACAGCTCGTCGGCGCATCGCACGTCGTGATCGGCGGCTTCGAGCAGAAGGAGGGCACGCTGCACATCCGCGCGAGGGCCATCAGGCTGGACACCGGCCGCATGCTGCCGGAAGTGCTGGCCCACGGCCCTCTCAGCCAGCTGCTGCACATTTACGCGGGCGCCGCACGACAGCTTGCCGGCGGCAGCGGAAGCACCGTGGAGCAGATCGAGCACGGACAGCCGCCGCTCGCCGCATTCGAGCAGTACATCAAGGGCGTGCTCGCGGAGTCGCCAGCCGCGAAGCTCGGTACCTGCAGGAGGCGCTGGAGGTCTACCCGAGGTTCCAACGGGCCCGCCTCGCGCAGTGGGATGTCTACACCGAGCAGGCCGAGCACAAACGCGCGCTCGAGGTGGCGGCAGCGGTGCCGGGCGATCATCCCCTGGCACGACGCGCGCGCTTCCTCGCGGCGACGTCGCTCATCAACCTGCAGCGGTACGACGAGGCGTTGACCGCGTTGACCGACCTCAATCGCCAGAAAGCCGATCCCGCGATCCTGAACAACGCCGGCATCATCCAGCTTCGGCGCAAGGCAACATTGCCGCGAGCGGCGTACTATTTTTCCGAAGCGTCAAAGCTCGATCCCGACGATCCCGATCTGTTCTTCAACCTGGGCTACGCGCATTTCGCCGATGGCAATCCGAGCGATGCGTCCCACTGGCTTCGCGAGGCGGTGCGCCGAAACCCCGCCGACGATGAGGCGCACTACGCGCTTGGCGTCGCGCTGCAGTCGGCGGGAAGCGGGGCGGAAGCCTCGCGCGAGAAAGAGCTGGCGCGGCAGCTGTCGTCGGTCTGGGCCGACCGCGAGAGGGGATCGTCCGGCAACACGATGCCGGCTGATCTCGAGCGCGTCAAGAACGAGCTCGTCGAGCCGGGCACGCTGCGGCTGGAAAGCGTGATCGTCGCCGCCGAGCAGCGTGAGCAGCAGGAGCTGGCGGCGTTCCATCTGGATCGTGGCCGCCGGATGTTCGAGCAGGAGCGCGACGCCGAGGCGATCGCCGAGCTGCGGCGCGCGATCTATCTCATGCCCTACCATCCCGAGGCCCACTACCAGCTCGCGCGAGCGTACGAGCGGAGCGGGCGCACGCGGGAAGCGGTCGACTCGCTGAAGATCGCCATCTGGATCGATCCGACCAACCGTCCCGCGCGCGACCTGCTGCAGAAGCTCTCTCCCCAGCAGGTACTAGCCCGGCCATGGTAAAATCCGCAGCTAAAGCATGGCGGATGAGGGATTTCACGAGATTCAGCTAAGCGGAAAACACCTCGTTGCGCTCTTCATGGCCGCCACGGTCGTGGCCGTGGTGATCTTCCTGTGCGGCGTCATCGTCGGCAGGGACATCTACAAGCAACGCGTAGCCATGGCCCAGGCGGCGAGCGACGCGCCCGTTGATCCCACTGCGGAGGCGCGGCCGCCCCGCACGGCGGAGCCCACCGGGTCCAGCGGGGGAGCGGGCTCCGGATCCGCGGCGCCTGGCGGCGCCAGCCAGGAAAAACTCAGCTATCCCGATCGCCTCGCAAGCAACGCTCCGGCACCGGAATCGTTGAAGCCGGCTCCGAGCGTGCCGGCGCCCGAACGTGTTCCTGTCCCTCCACCAGAGAGAGCCGATCCCGTTCCCACACGGAACGCCCCGGGCGAACCTGCGGGCGGCGGCTTCGCGGTGCAGGTGGCCGCGGTGGGCGAACGGGCCGAAGCCGACACGATTGCGCGGCGGCTCACGAACAAAGGCTATCCCGCGTACGTGATGCCGCCCGCCGCGGGCGCGCCGCGCGTGTTTCGTGTTCGGGTTGGAAAGTTCAAGGACCGTCGCGAGGCGGAGCAGATTGCGGGCCGGCTCCAGCGGGAAGAACAGTTCAAACCCTGGATCACGCGCTGATCCTATCCCGGTTTCGGCAGTATCCGCCTTGTCTGCTACGCCGGCGCCTTCCACCACAGCTTTCTGAAACGGATCCTCACTGTCGAGGGTGCATGAGGTGAGTTCGATCATCGATTGGGTGCTGGAAGACCCGCGCACGCGGATGCCGATTCTTGCGGCGCTTATCGGGGTCGGTGGGACGCTGCTCGGCGGTTTGTTTACGACAATCCTCTGGCCCCTCCTCAAGCACGCTGTCGTTGCGCTCGGCAAGGCGAGTCGTCGGTTGTCCGTCACGCGAGCGTTCGAGGCGCGATACCTCCGGCACTTGATATCGGAGCATCGGTATCTACCCATCCTGCCTACGTCGCTTGTGCCGGTCGCCGAACGACAGGTTCATGAGCTAGACAAACTATACGTGTCGCTCAGCATCAAGAAAGCAGGACTCTCCGCTGAGCCGATCGACGTGGCAGCCGCATTTCGGGGCAACCGCAAGTTGGTAGTGTTGGGCGACCCCGGTAGCGGAAAGACGACGATGCTGCGGTTCGTGGCGCTCACGCTGGCACGTGCTCGAGCGGGGACGCCGCATGTTCGGTTCGGTTCCCAAGATCGTAAGGTTCGAAGCTCCGCGATCCGCGTCTGCGCGTGAAAGGGTGCGCAACGACTTCGGATACGACGACAGACCTCTGCCCGTGTTCCTCTACCTCAATCGCCTGAGGAACGTCAGCTCCCTGCTGGGGCTGAAGAGTCTGTTACACGTGTTCAGGGCGGAATGGCAGGCGACCGGCACGTTGGCGCCCGTCCCTCCGGACTATCTGCAGCGGAAGCTCGACCAAGGTCAGTGCGTGCTGTTGTTCGATGCCTTCGACGAATTGGGGAGCCAGGAAGCGCGAGCGGCCGCGGCGCAGTATATCGGTGAACTGGCCTCGGCCACTGCGGACAAGGGCAACCGCTTCATCGTTACGAGCCGAATCGTGGGGTACAACGGTCAGCTCGCGAAATATGGCTTCGAGCCCGTGACGCTGCAGGCGTTGTCATGGGAATCCGTATGTACGCTTGTGCGCCAGCGGGACGACTTTCTGACGAGGCCCGACCTGTCCGAGCGCCTTATTGAGACGTTGAGACTGAATCCCCGCATCGCGGAGCTGGCTGTCAATCCGATGTTGCTGTCTTTGATCGTTCTTGTGCAGTACGTTCGCGGCCTGATCCCCGACAAGCGCCACGTCCTGTACGACGAGTGCGTAAGATCCTCGTCGAACCACGCGCCCCACCCGGCATCCAACAGGAGTACAACAAAACGGTTCCCGGCGATGATGCTATTCGCGTCCTGCGCGAGCTAGCGATGCGCATGCACCTGGCCCACATTCGGGAAGTTCCACGCCGGGAGCTCGAGAGCGCGCTCATTCCGGGCATTGTCGCCGACATGAAGACCAGCCCGGTGGCGGGTTTGACCGCCGCCGACCTGCTGAACAACATCGAGAGTCGAAGCCAATTGGTGGTCGAACGCGGCCTCAATGACGAGGGTCGCACGCTGATGGCGTTCTCACATCTGACCTTTCAAGAGTATCTGACGTCGGTCGCCCTCAGGGAGGAGGCAATCGTTCGTTCGGAGGCGGCGGTGACTGGTGACCTTCTGCGCAAATATGCGTCTGATCGTGAGTGGTGGGAGGAGGTGGCCCTGCTCTACGCGGCGCAGCTGCCGGCGCCGCAACAGAAAGGTTTCTTCGACCGCCTGTTTCCTGCGCCGCACTGATCGCCCGTGGAAATGGCCCGACTCGCACCCGCGATATGTGAGATTGGCGGCGCGAGCGCTGGTCGAATGGCGCACGCCCCGAACGTCATCGGAGGTACAGGGCGGTTCTGCGCGCACTGGCCGCCGAGCGCGGTCTGACCGGGGTCCTCGATGAGACTAGCCCCTTGGTCGAACTGGACGAGCATGGGGTTCTGCTCGGGTACCTCTCGGAACGTCTGGATCACCTCGAGACCGCCGTTCCGTCCACGCGGCGACGCGCTAGACGGTCCGCCAGACCTTCCGCGAGCTCTGCAGTCCTGCGGATTCCGTCCCCTGGGAGGTCGCAGACACCGCGGCTAATGGCTGGCTCATCCCGCCTCCCGGGGAAAGGCCATCCAGGCGCTCGCTTTGATGGCATCGGCTCAACCATCGATGCCGGCAAGTGCGGCCGGCCTGCTCGACGGTGCCGCACCGGGCGGCTGGTCGTGGTCGCGGTTGAGTGATCGCGTGCGCCTGATTGCGCTGGCAGCGCGCGGCCTGTCGATCGCCGCCGGCGTCGCGGCGGTCGCAGCATTCGGCCGGATTCTCTCGGGGAGAACCTTTCCGGGTGTGTCCGACGAGAGCCATGCGGCACTTGAATGGTTCACACTCGTGGGCATGGCCGCGGGCCTATTCCGTGAACAGATTGCACTGGAAGCCGTTGCCGCGGAGGTACGGCGAACGGTCGGCCGAATCATGCGCACCATCAATATCACACCGGACCTGTTGACGCACGAGTTCAGCGAAGACGTTTCTCTCAGGGACGTGGTCATGCGATCGGGATCCGCCCGGTGGTGGATGTCGCTGATATTCGGCTGGACGACCAGCGCGTGGAGGGATGTCCAGCGTCACGTTCTCGGCTTTCTTCGCGACGTGGACATTCCGCAGGATGTGCGCGACGTCATGTTTTCCTGGCTCTTGAGGCTGAACGCACGGCCGGCCGACGTGCTTATCTCAGCGTGGTGGCACCACTGTAGGGCCGTTCATGATCCTGTTGCGCCCGCGCACGTCGAACGCTATGGCGGTCACCACGGATCTCGTTGGCGTGACATTTATCCCTGACTCGCTGAAAAGGCAGCTGCTCATCTGCGACCGCGTCGCGTGTCCGAAGATTGACTATTTTCGAACACCGCTTCCGAACGAATTCGGTGAACTGGGTTGGCTCATCGATCAAGGCGCCGTGTTCACGCCGGTGTGGATGAGGGAACTGCCGATCGGCGCATCCGCGGAATGGCGGGACGCCCGTCGCGAGTTCGACAGCCTGATGTCTGAAGTCCGCTCCTCGAGCAGGAGTACGGGAGAGGTGATGATGAGCAGTACGCGCCCTCGGCGATGCCGGAGCCAAGGCACTTGCAATTCAGCTGCGCGAACATGACAAGCTGGACGCCGTGCCTCTCCTGTCGCCGCACGCACCGGGCCGACAGGCACCGGCGACCATGGCGAGCGTGGTTCAATGGGCATATGAAGCACTGCCAGCGCCCAGGGAGGAATGCACGCTCGACGAGATCCTCGCGTTTCGCGTCGACTCGCGCGAGCGCGGTGTGCTGGACGATGTCCGCCAGTGGATGGTCAAGATGTCCTCGATCGCACGCACCGAAGAACAGCTATTCGCGGATCTCGGAGACCACCTCGAAGCGTACATCCATGCACTGCTCGCGGAACGCACGGAGCGAGACAGCGTCATGGAGTCGCTCGTCATCAGCACAGCGGAGTTCGCCGAGTCGATGGTGACCTTTCGCTGGAAGCACTTGGCGACCCGGCTGGTTGAAAGGCGGCGGCGACGAATCGAACTGGCGGATGCGGAATCCACTTTGCCGGGCCGGGAGCTGGCGTACATCGTCCGCGCTCGCGAACGATTCGGAGATCCGCTCTAGGTGCCCATTGCATGACACTGTGTTTCCGCGCTGGCGTTGAAGTCTTTGCGCCTCTCTCCTGATTACCTCCTGGCGCTCCTCGCCGGCGCGCTGCTCGCGTTGAGCTTTCCGAAATACGGGCATCCGGCTTTCGGCTGGATTGCGCTGGCACCGCTGCTCGTGGCACTGAGCGGCTGGTTCAAGCGGCCCGGCAGCGCGCCCGGCCAGCCCGCGCGCCGCGCGTTCGCGCTCGGCCTGGTCGCCGGGACCACGTACTTCGTTGGCACCCTCTACTGGACGGCGACGGTGGTCCAGCAGTTCGGCGGCATCCCCCTGCCGCTCGCGATCGTCGGGATGCTCTTGCTCGGGCTGTACCAAGGTTTCTTTCCAGCGATAGCCGCGCTCATCACGGCGCGTCTTGTCGTCCGCGCCGGCGCGGCGGCAGTGCTGCTCGCCCCAGCGCCCTGGGTGGCGACCGAGTTCTTTCGCGGGTATGTCTTCGGGGGGTTCCCGTGGGTTCCGCTCGGCAACAGCCAGATCACCGTGCTGCCGATCGCGCAGCTGGCCAGCGTGCTTGGCGTGTATGGCGTTTCAGCGCTGCTCGCATTCGTGAGCTCGGTGATCGCGTACTCGATGATCGTGAGCGGCCGGCAACGTTTCAAGGCGCTCGCCGTCGCCGCCGCCGTGGTCTTCGGTGTGGGCACCTGGGGCGCGTGGCGGGTCGGCGAGGGGTCGCTGATCCGCGAGGGAGATCCGATCCGCGTCGGTCTCGTGCAGGGAAACATCGCGCAGGAGGACAAATGGGATCGGGCACACGCGCGCCGGATTTTCACGACGCACATCGCGATGACGCGCGAGGCGGCCCGCAAGGGCGCGCACTACGTGCTGTGGCCCGAGTCGTCGACGCCCTTCATGTTCGAGGAGGACGCCGGTGGCGCTGCCGCGCTGCGCGATCTCGCGCGCGAGCTGAACGTGACGATCCTGTTCGGGAGCGACCAGCTCGAACGCGGCCCGACCCCCCGGCTGTACAACGCCGCATTCCAGGTGGCGCCCGACGGCCGAACGGTCGTCTATCGCAAGATTCACCTCGTGCCGTTCGGGGAGTTCATTCCGCTCAAGTCATGGCTCTACTTCGTCTCACCGCTCGTGGAAAGCTTTGCCGAGTTCGCGTCAGGTTCATCCATGGTGATGCTGCCGGTCGGCGCGCACGTGGCCAGCACCGCGATCTGCTACGAGGTAGTCTATCCATCGCTCGTGCGGCAGGCGGTCGAGGCGGGCAGCGAGCTCCTGACCACGATTACGAATGACGGGTGGTACGGACACTCGTCCGCGCCCTACCAGCACTTCGAGCTGGCATCGATGCGGGCGATCGAGCAGGGCCGCTATCTTGCGCGCGCGGCCAACACGGGCATCAGCGGCATCGTCGATCCGTACGGGCGCGTGCTGACGCGATCGGCTATCTTCGAGCAGGTCACCCTCGTCGATGAGGTGCGGTTCCTGACGCGCCGTACGGTCTACTCGGTGATCGGAGACGCAATCGCGTATGTCGCCATTGCGTTGACCGCGTCGGCGCTGCTGGTGCTGCGGAGCACGACGCGATGAAAGTCGGAAAGCGATAGTAGGCGATCGAAGGAGGGCGACGTGGCGGTGGTACTCGAAGACCTGATGCGGCAATACGAGGATCTGAACAAGCGGGCCGTGGACCTGCGGAGGCATCTTTGACGCCGCGCACTCCCCGCAGGAGCTGACCGAGCTCGAGCGGCGCATTTCATCTCCCGACTTTTGGAACAACCAGGCGGAGGCGCAGAAGGCGCTGCAGCGGCAGCGCCGGCTGCAGGAAGATCTCACGCTGCGCGACTCCCTCAGGCGGCGGAGCGACGACCTGGCGGTGCTCGTCGAGTGGGCCAACGCCGGCGAGGACGTTACGACGGACCTGGCCCGCGCGCTCGACGAGCTGGAGAAGGAAGTCGAAACGGCCGAGACGAAGAAGATGCTCGGCGGCGAGCACGACCGCGCCAGCGCCATCGTGACCATTCACCCGGGGGCGGGCGGCACCGAGTCGCAGGACTGGGCCGAGATGCTGCTCCGCATGTACCTCAAATGGGCCGAGCGCCGCGGATTCCGCCGCGAGATCATCGACTACCAGCCCGGCGAGGAAGCGGGGATCAAGAGCGCCACGTTCACCCTTCAGGGTGAATACACGTTCGGCCTGATGTCGGCGGAGGCCGGCGTCCACCGCCTGGTCCGCATCTCGCCGTTCGACCAGGCGGCCCGGCGGCACACGTCCTTCGCGTCGGTCTTCGTGTGGCCGGAGCTGCCCGAGGACGTCGACGTCGAGATCGAGGAGAAGGACCTTCGCATCGACACGTATCGATCGAGCGGGGCCGGCGGCCAGCACGTGAACGTCACCGATTCCGCCGTGCGCATCACGCACATCCCGACCGGCATCGTCGTCTCGTGCCAGAACGAGCGGTCGCAGCATCGCAACCGCGACTCCGCGATGCGCGTCCTCAAGGCACGGCTCTTCGACCAGAAGATGAAAGAGCAGCAGGCGAAGATGGAGCAGATCACCGGCGCGAAGAAGGAGATCGGCTTCGGCAGCCAGATCCGCAGCTACGTGCTGCAGCCGTATCAGATGATCAAGGATCACCGTACGAAAATGGAGGTCGGCGACGTCGACCGCGTGCTGAAGGGTGGGGATCTCGACGGGTTCATCAAGCTGTACCTGATGCAAAAGGCCAGCGGAACCCTTGGGACTCCTGCTTCAGACGACGACTAACTCCGCTCGTCGGTGCGATCACGCTTTTCGATGTAGGTGCGATCCTGCTTCGGTGTTGGTGCAATCACGCTTCGCTGTCGATGCCTTGGCGCATCGTCGCGATCGCACTGACGACGTAAACGCCGGCCGCGAGCGCGAAGCGCGAGCGGTTACGTAGCGACTCTGAAGAGCTCGTCGAGCGTGCTCTCGCCCATGAAGACCTTGGCGAGGCCGTCCTCGAACATCGAGCGCATGCCGTTGCGCACGGCGGCGGCGCCGAGCGAGCCGGCGTCGGGGCGGTCGAGAATCAGCCGGCGGATTTCGTCGTTCACCTCGAGAATCTCGAAGACCCCCGTGCGCCCGCGGAAGCCGCTGCCGCCGCAGCGGGTGCAGCCGCGGCCGCGGTACATCCGCATGCCGGCGAGGTCGCCAGAGTTGGCGCCGAGAATCCCGCGCGCACGCAGCGCCTCGACGACGTGCGCCCAGTCGGCGCGGGCGCGCAGGCGCGCGAGCATCGCGTCGTCGATCGCCACGCTCTCGCGGCAGCCGGTGCAGATGCTCCGCATCAGACGCTGCGCAATGACCATCGTCAACGTCGAGGAGATCAGGTACGGCTCGACGCCCATGTCGATGAGCCGCGGCACGGCGGCGACGGTGTCGTTGGTGTGCAGCGTGGAGATGAGCAGCCGTCCCACGAGCGCCGCGCGCACCGCCACCTCCGCGGTGTCGCGATCGCGGATCTCGCCGACCATGATGACGTCGGGGTCCTGGCGGAGCAGCGCGCGCAGCCCGTTGGCGAAGTCGATGCCGGCCGCGGGGTTCACCGCCACCTGCGCGACGCGGGGCAGCGTGTGTTCCACCGGATCCTCGATCGTCGACACGTTCACGAGGCTCTGGCGCGCGGCGGTGAGCCGCGCCACCATCGAGTAGAGCGTGGTCGACTTCCCCGAGCCGGTCGGGCCGGTCACCAGCACCATCCCGAACGGCGCGTCGAGCGCCCGCGACACGCGCTCGTAGTCGTCCTGGCGCAGGCCGAGCGTCTCGAGATCGAACGTGAGCCCGGTGCGCGGGATCACGCGCATCACGATCTTCTCGCCGGTCTGGATCGGCAGGGACGAGACGCGCAGATCGAGGCGGATGCCGCCCTCTTCGGTACTCGAACCGGCCGTCCTGGGGAATGCGGCGATCGTCGATGCGCATGCCGGCCAGCACCTTGACGCGCGCCGCCAGGGGCGTGGCCATCGCCGGCGGCCGCGTCATCACGTCCCGCAGCACGCCGTCGATTCGGCAGCGCACGAGCAGCTCGCCCGCGTACGGCTCGATGTGAATGTCGGACGCGCCGCTGAGCGCGGCGAACTCGAGAATCCGGTTCAGCAGAACGGTGACGTTCGGCTCATCACCTTCGCTGGGCGCGGCGTCGGCCCGCGTCCGGCGCAGCATCGTCTGCACCTCGTCGCGATAGAGCAGATGAACCCGCAGGATGGCGGCGGGATCCGCGAGGAACGGCACGATGGCCATTCCGGCGATCCGGCGCAGCTCGGCGAGCGCCTTCTGATCGCGCGGGTCGGCCATGGCCACCGATAGTCCCTCCGGGGTGATGGCGAACCCCGCGGCGCGAAACGTCGCGGCTGTTTTTTCAGGAAGGCGGCGAAGCGCGGCCGGCTCCACGTCCCCGACCTTCAACTCGGTGTAGCGAACGCCCCACGACGCGGCGACCTGCTCCAGCACGAAGCCGAGCGGCAGGCGCCCCTGCTCGGCGATCACCTGTTCCAGAGGAACGCGCAGCCTGCGAGCGAGCCGCGTGCAGGTTTCGAAGTCGGCGGCGCTGATGAGCTCCAGATCGTGGACGACGAGCTTCCGCAGCTCGTTGTCGGCAATACCGAGCGTGGCGATCATGCGGCTCCCTTCAGCGCGTCACCCACGGCTTCGGCCAAAGCATCGAGCGACATGTTCGCCTTGATCAGATATCCGTTGGCGCCGTGCGTCATCGCGCGCTCGCGGTCGGCGTCCTGACTCAGGTTCGTGAGCACGACGATCGGCACGCCCTTCATGTTCGGCTGCGTGCGGAGCAGGCGAAGGACCTCGAACCCCTGCATGCGCGGCATGATGAGATCGAGCAGCACGAGGTCGGGGCGCGTCGCGCTCGCCGTGGCGATCGCTTCTTCGCCGTCGGCGGCCGTAATCACCGTGTAGCCCGCACGGCGCAGCCGCACCTCGGCCGCCTTCCGCAGGAATCGGTCGTCCTCGACTAGCAGAATCCGCTTCGGTTGCATCATGCCCGTCCGTCCAGCAGCGCCGTCACGCGGTCGCCCAGCTCTTTCAGCGAGATGTTGGCCTTGATCCAGTAGCCGGCGACCCCCAGCGTTCGGGCGCTCTGCATCTCGAGCTCCTTCGACGAGTTCGACAGGATGAGCACGCGGATGTCGCGCGTGCCCGGCTGCGCGCGCAGCTCCGTGAGCACCTCCATGCCCGTCTTGCGAGGCATCAGCAGGTCGAGCAGGAGCAGGTCAGGCTGGTAGGCGCGCGCCATGTCGAGCGCCTCCTGACCGTCGCACGCCAGTAACACGTTGAACCCTCGCTGCTTCAATGTGACCTCCGCCGCTCGGCGGAGAAAACGGTCGTCTTCGGCGAGCAGAATCGTGCGCGGTGTCATGCGACCGCCTGCCTCTCCTGCGCCACGGGAAGCGTCAGGGTGAACGTGCTGCCTTCGCCCTCGCTCGATTCGCATGCCACAGCGCCACCCGCACGCACGGCGATCAGGCGCACCAGGTACAGGCCGAGTCCCGTGCCTTCCGTGTCGACGATCTGCGCGTTGTCCGCGCGGAAGAACTTCTCGAACAGCCTCGGCTGAGCGGCTGACGGCACGCCGATGCCAGTGTCGCGCACCGACAGGCGCACGGCGTCGCCGTCGTGAACGGCGGCGATGTGAATGGCCCCGCCGTGCGGTGTGTACTTGATGGCGTTCGACAGGAAGTTCAGGACGGCCTGACGAGCGAGCTGTGGATCCACGAGGACCGGCGGCACCGGATCGGTGCTGACGGTGATCTGCTGCTCTCTGGCGGCGGCAAGCGGCGCCACTTCCTTGATTACCTGGAGTGCGACGTCGGCGATGATGGTTGGTTCGGCCGCCGTCAGCACGCGCCCGCTCTCGAGCCGGGCCACGTCGAGCAGATCGTTCACGAGGGCGATCAGCCGTTCCGCCGACAGCCGCGCGTCCTCCACGCACGACGCGGTCTCGCCATCGAGCTGACCCTGTTCCGCAAGCTCCAGCATCCAGCGGATGCCGGCGAGCGGCGTGCGCAGCTGGTGCGTCACGAACGAGATGAAGTCGGCCTTGATCTGCTCGGCCTCCTTGCGGGAGGTGATGTCGTCGATGAATCCCTCGAGGTACGCCCGGCCGTGTTCGTCGGTCACCTTCCGCGCGGTTTGAGTCACCCAGATCACGCGGCCGTCGCGGCGGCGAAGCGCGCTTTCGAAGCCGGACACGAATCCCTGCGTGTCCATCAGCCGCGAGAATTCCTTGTGGTGAGAGGCCTCGACGGACATTCGCTCGCACGCGCCCGGCGTTTCCGCGAGCAGCGCGTCGACATGGTCGTAGCCGAGGATTCTCGCCATCGTCGGATTGGCCGAGAGAAAGCGTCCGTCGGTGGTGACCTGGTAGAACCCTTGCAGCGAGCGGTCGAGAATCTCCCGGTGTTTCCGTTCCGAGGCGTCCCTCGCAGCCGTGGCGGCCACGAGATCGGCTCGCAATTGTTTCAGCGCACGCAGCTGCCTGAACGCCGACACCATGACCCACGTCAACAGCGCGAGAACCACCGCCGACGCCACGTTCAGCAGGATGTTCATCGTATGAGCGTGCAGACGTGCAGCATGAGCGTGCTGTGCATCGGCCCAGAGCTGTGCAAGGCGAATGCCCGAGCCGTGCGCCGCACAACACCGGTTTTTGCTGAAGAATCGCGCGTCTTGCAGGTCGCCGTCCGCATCCGCACACTCCACCCCTGTGCAGCCGCACGCGTGCGCACACAAGGCGCAGAGCACGCGGTCTACTGCTGTTTCGAAGCGTGAATCGAGTCGAGGATCGTCTTTGCGCGCTGCTGAGCGGACGACGTCTGCGGCGCCGAGAGTTTCGCCGCCACCGCGTCGCGTGCCGCCGCGAATTCAGGAGCCTCGTTGTCCGAGGCGCGCGCGGCCGCCACGGTGAACCACGCGAAGGCGTCCGCGAGATCGGGAGCGACGACGTACCCATCGCGGTAGCTCACGCCCAGCGCGTATGCAGCTCTCGCAAACCCCTGGTCCGCCGCCTGACGGCACCAGCGCATCGCCTGCATCCGATCCTGCGCCACGCCCGCGCCGTCCTTGTAGGCCAGCGCGAGGTTGTATTGGGCCTGCGCGTCGCCAAGGTCGGCCGCGCTGTGAAACCATTTCACCGCCTGCACGGAATCCTGCTGCACGCCCCGGCCATGCTCGTACATGTATCCGAGGTTGGCCATCGCGGGCGGATATCCTTTTTCAGCGGCGCGCCGGTACCAGACGACCGCCTCTTTGTAGTTCGTGGTGATCCCCAAACCTCTGGCCAGCGCCTCGCCAAGGTTGTTCTGACCTCTCGCATCCCCCTGGTCCGCTGCTTTTCGGTACCAGATTGCCGCGGTGGCGTGGTCTACGGGGGTTCCCTTTCCAAAGGCATGCATCGCGCCGAACGCGCTCTGCGCCTGCGGATCGCCCGCTTCGGCCGCACGCCGGAACCAAAGGAGCGCCATTCGCAGGTTGGGTTGTACGCCCTCGGCGCCTGATTCGTACGCTTCTCCGAGCTGATACTGCGACCTGATCTCGCCGGCCTGCGCCTTTGTCCGGAGAGCGGTGACCCACTCCGGCTCTTGCGCCGCGCCGAGGGCGGCGCAGGAGGCCAAAATCCCTGCAAACATGGCCACGCGTAGGCGAAGTGCGTTCACGGATGGTCCTACGCCTTCGCTTATCGGCGCGAAGCTCGCCAGCCGCCAGCGGAACTGCACACTGGTCAGCCCAGGGCTGATGTTGTCAGGCGCGCAGAAGGTCGGCGATCGCGCGGGGCGTCGAGCTTTCGACCGCGAGTGCTTTCGTGCGGATGTGCTCCGGCCACTCGAAGGGTTTCGACGTGTAGTACTCCGGTTGCTGCGCGGTCGGGGCGATGCCGTCGAATCGCCGGACGCCCTTCGGTCCGAGGGCCTGGTTGACGATGAGCAGCTCCTCGGCGGATCGCGTCGACAGCGGACGCGAGAACAGGAAACCCTGCGCGTGCGTGCACCCGAGGCGCTCCAGCTCGCGGGCCTGCACGTCGCTCTCGATCCCTTCGGCGACCACGCTGGTGTTCAGCGTTCGCGCGAGCGCCAGAATGCTCTCGACGATCGCCGGACGGTCGGGAAGGACCAGGCTGCGGACGAACGAGCGATCGATTTTGAGCGCGTCTACCGGCAGTTTGTGCAGGTGGCTCAGCGACGAGTAGCCGGTACCGAAGTCGTCGAGGTAAATCTTGACGCCGAAGTCGCGCAGCTCGCGCAGGACCTCCGCGGCGGAGTTCGGGCTGTCCATCAGCGCGGTCTCCGTGATCTCGAGGCGGAGGTCGCACGGTTTCAATCCGGCTTTCTGAACCGCCTGCTCGACGATCGAGAGAAAGTTGTGCTGCATGAGCTGCCGGCTCGACACGTTGACCGTGATGTAGTCGAGTCCGCCCTCGGGGAATCGTCGTTGCCAGTCCGCAAACGTCTGGCACGCCTGCTGGAGCACCCACGTGCCGACCGGCTCGATGAGGCCCAGCTCCTCCGCCATCGGAATGAACGTGGCGGGTGAGACCGCCTCGCCGTTGCGCGTCCATCGAATCAGCGACTCGAACCCCACGCACATCCCCGAGGCGAGCGAGACGATCGGCTGATAGTGCACCTCGAAGTTGTTGCCGTCGACCGCGTGGCGCAGATCGCTCTCGAGGTCGAGCCGGTCGCGCGTGCGCGCGCGCATGTCGGCATCGAAGAGCTCGTGCCGCGCCTTGCCGTGCGCCTTGGCGTGATACATCGCGGTGTCGGCGTCGCGCATGATCTCGTCAGGGTTGGCGTACTGCGCCTGGCCGAAGGCGATGCCGATGCTGGCCGAGGTGAACACTTCACGTCCGCCCACCAGCAGCGGCGCGCTCAGCGCTTTCTGAATCCGGAAGGCGATGGCGTTCGCCTGCCGCTCGTCGCCCACCTCGTTCAGGAGAATGGCGAACTCGTCGCCGCCCAGCCGGGCAAGAGAGTCTCCTTGCCGCAGACACGCCTCGAGTCGCCGCGACACCGCGACGAGGAGCTCATCGCCCACCAGGTGGCCGAGGCTGTCGTTGACCACCTTGAAGCGGTCGAGATCGAGGTAGAGCACCGCGAACCGCTCGTCGCTGCGGCGCTGCTTGAATTCGTCGAGCCGTCGGCCCAGTCCCGCGACGAAGTCTGCGCGGTTCGGGAGGCCCGTCAGCGGGTCGAGGAAGCCCGCGTTGCGCAGGCGCTCCTGCGCGATGACCCGCTCCGTCGTGTCGGTCAGCGATCCCGCGATGCGGGCCGCGCGCCGCCCCGCGGCGGCCGCCGCGACGCCGCGGCACAGGAACCATCGGTACGTGCCGTCCTCGTGCCGGATCCGATGCTCGTGCTGAAAATAGTCTGTCTTGCCGGAGACATGCGCCTTGAGCGAATCCTTGAGGCCAGCGACATCGTCAGGATGGACGCGGTCGAGCCAATCCGCGGGGCCGCCCACGCCTCCGGCGACGGGCAGGCCGAGCATCGCCCTCCACCGGCCGGAGAAGTAGAACTCCTGGGTTCGAAGATCGCACTCCCACAAGCCGTCATTCGCGCCTTCCGCCGCGAGCGCGAGCCGCTCCTGGCTTCGCTTGAGCTCCTGCTCCTCGCGCGTCCGTTCGGTGACGTCCTGCCAGAGCAGCGTGACGCCGCCCGCGACGGGAACGACTTTGACGTGCAGTATCCGCGTATCCGCCGCCGAAGACAGCGCAAGGTGCGAGAGAGTCCGAGGCGTTCGATCCTTCAAGGTATCGTTGATCGCTCGTGGAAGCTCGGTAGTGCTCAGGACCGGGAGCGCGCTCGTGATTGAGCGGCCCAGCGCGCGATCGCACGGGCAACCGACGATCCGCTCGAGAGTCTCGTTCCAGAGCGTCACCAGTCCGTTGTCGTCGATGACGGCCATACCCTGATCCAACGAGTCCATCACCTCGCGACGCCGGCGCTCGTCTTCGAGCCGGCTCGCGTGGTCGCAGTGCGCCCGGTAGGCGAAATAGAGCGGCACCGCGGCGACCGGCAGGACTTCCCACATTCGGTGACGGATCAACTCGACGAGTCCTACAGCGATGCCGGCACCGACGAAGTACATCGGACACTCGCGGAGCGCGTGCGTCGGCCACCCGAGATTGACTGGCTGCCTCGCGAGGAGCGGCGCCACGATCTCTGTCGATGTGCTCCGGACGACGTAGTACGCGACCACGGCCGCCGCGATTGGTACTCCCTGCACCGGCCAGACGAAGTGGCCGATCGTTCCGCCGAGCGCACGATGTACCAGGCCCGCGGCCTGTATCGCGACGACGGCGGCGACAGCGCTGAAGAGCGTTCGTCGATTCCCATCCGTGCGACTGGAATCAGTGAAGCCCTGCGTCGACCGATCCGGCGACCGCGACGATCATCGTCGCACCTGGACCGAAGAGGAGCAACGAGGTGAAGTCGATGATGAAGGAGAGCGGCTGCTGCTTCGCGAGCAACGAGGTGACAATCGCGGCGAGGATCAGGGCGGCGAACTCAAGCGGCCGGTCCGGCTCCAGCCGGCCCGAGAACGCGAGCAGCATTCCCGCCCCGATGGCGAGCGCTCCGAAGGCGACGATTACACCGGGAGCGCGTTCGACACGTCGAGCCACGGGGCCTGGGGGAGCAAGGCCAGGACCAGTTTCGACCGCGCGGCTCAACTGGCTGCCGGAGAATGTGTTGAGAGGATTCGGCTGCGCCCGGCACTGCACTGAATGTGTCGCGAGTTGGCACACCATGTAACAACACGGTGGTCCATCAAGGTACATACCGGCGTAGATTTTCCTGCTGTGGAAGGGCGGCATTCACATGCACGTGGCGTTCTTTGGCACGCATCGATTCGACCGGGAGTTCTTTGACGCGGCCAATACTGGCAGCCGTCACGATCTGCACTACATCGAGGCCCGCCTGACGGCGGCGACGAGTCGCGCTTGCGCACGGCCATCCCGCCGTGTGCGCGTTCGTGAACGACCAGCTCGATGCAGCCGTGCTGACCGATCTGGCTGCCGGCGGGACGCGCATGATCGCGCTCCGGTCAGCCGGCTTCAATCACGTCGACCTCGTCAAAGCGCGGGAGCTCGGTCTCACCGTCTCGCGCGTGCCGGTGTACTCGCCGTATGCGGTGGCGGAGCACACAGTCGCTCTCATCCTGACCTTGAATCGCAAAATCCATCGCGCCTACGCGCGCGTGCGGGAGGGCAATTTCTCGCTGGACGGCCTGCTGGGATTCGATCTCCATGGCCGCACCGTCGGTGTTGTCGGCACAGGGAAGATCGGCACGATCGTCGCCCGCATCCTGAGCGGCTTTGGATGCCGGCTGGTTGCGTACGACACGGCGCCGAACGAGGAGTGCCGCGCCATGGGCGTCGACTACGTCGCGCTGCCGGAGCTGTGGCCGCGCTGCGACATCATCACGCTGCACACGCCTCTGACCGAGCAGACGAGGCACATGGTGGATGCCGCTGCCATCGCTCGGATGAATCCCGGCGTCATGATCGTCAACACCGGCCGCGGCGCACTCGTGGATACTTCGGCCCTGATCGCGGGACTGAAGGCGGGACACATCGGCTACCTGGGGCTGGACGTGTACCAGGAGGAGGAAGGGTTGTTCTTCCAGGACCTCTCGTCGCATGTGATCCGGGACGACGTGTTTTCCCGATTGCTGACGTTTCCGAACGTCGTGGTCACCGCACACCAGGCGTTTTTCACCCGTGAGGCGCTCCGCGCGATCAGCGAAACCACGCTCGAGAATGTGACGGCGTTCGAGGAAGGAAGGCGCAGCGGCAACGAGCTCTGGTAGCGGCTATCGCTTGAACGCCGCTGCCTCGCGAAGGCTCTTGCCTTCCACGCACTCGTAGGCACTGCCCGGCAGCGACGTCCTTGAACTCCTCGGTCCGGCCGCTCGGCCACGTCGATGACGACGCGATCGACGCGATCGCGCCGGCCGACGCCGAACGTCACCGGCAGCTCCGACTGCGACAGATAGCTCGATCCGCTCTTCACCATCCGCGACTGCGACGTGCCGCCGTGGAAGATGCGCACGGTCGCGCCGATCGCGTCGCGATTCGACTTCGTGCCGACGAGCCGGAACCGGAGGCTGCGGTTGCCCGGCGGTCTGATCGTTGCGGAAGAGCACCGCCGGGCCGTTGTTGGTGGTCATCAGCAGGTCGACGTCGCCGTCGCGGTCGAAGTCGCCGCAGGCGAGGCCGCGGCCGACCCTCGGCTGCGCGAATCCGCCGCCCACCGCGGCCGCCACGTCGCGGAACGTGCCGTTGCCCTGATTCAGAAACAGCTGCGGCGGCTGCGCGTAGCCGACGTTGCCGCGGATGTTGCGGACGGTGTCGTCGATGTGGCCGTTGGCGACGACGAGATCGAGCGTGCCGTCGAGATCGAGGTCGGCGAAGACGCAGCCGAAGCCGAGCCGGTTGCGCGACGGGACGCCGACGCCTGCACGCGGTCGCGACGTCCTCGTAGTGGCCCGCGCTCGTCCGCGCGATAGAGGCCGATCATCTCGTTGTCGAAGTTCGTGATCGCCAGCGCCGGGCCTGCCGGAGTTGTCGAAGTCGGCCGCATCGACGCCCATGCCGGCGCGCGCCTTGCCGTCGTCGCTGAACGCGACGCCCGCCTCGAGCGCCGACGTCCTTGAACGTGCCGTTGCGCTGATTGCGATAGAGCTTGTTGGGCTGCGTGTCGTTGGCGACGAAGATATCGGGCCAGCCGTCCTGATCGTGGTCGAGCAGCGCGACGCCGAGCGACTTCGAGCTCGAGTCGAAGATGCCGCACGTCGCCGTGACGTCCTCGAAGGTGCCGTTGCCGCGATTGCGGAACAGCCAGCAGGTCTCGCCGCGGTACGCCTCCGGCGTGCAGTAGGACTTCTGCTTGCCGTCGAGGCTGCAGAACACGTCGTGCTCCGGCCGACCACCTGACGTAGTTGCAGACGAACAGATCGAGCAAGCCGTCGCGATCGAAGTCGACCCACATCGCCGACGTGCTGAACGCCTCGCGGCCGCCGAGGCCGCTCGCGCGCGTGACGTCGACGAACGTGCCCTTGCCGGTGTTGCGGAACAGGCGGTTCTGGCCGACGCACGTGACGAAGCATGTCGGGAAAGCCGTCGTTGTTGAAGTCGCCGACCGCGACGCCCATGCCGTACAGCTCGACGTCGAGGCCGGCGGCGCGCGTCACGTCGGTGAACGTGCCGTTCCGGTTGTTGCGATAGAGCCGCAGCGTCGAGCGCTGCCGCTTGTGGCCCGGCCAGTCCATGCCGTTGACGAGCAGGATGTCCTGCCAGCCGTCGGCGTCGTAGTCGAGGAACGCGCAGCCGGAGCCCAGCGTCTCGGGCAGCAGCTTGCCGCCGTAGGCGCCGCTGTTGTGGCGGAACTGGAGGCCGGCCGCGGCGGTGACGTCGACGAGACGGAAGCCCGCCGACGGCGGCGCTTGCGCCGAGCGCGTCAAGCGCCACGGCCGGATGCGGCAAGCCCCGCGCCGCAGCCGCGCCAGGAAGTCGCGACGATTCACAGCGGGTTCACCAGTCCGTGCTGGATCGCGTAGACCACGAGCTCGGCGGTCTTGTGCACGCCGAGCGTGTTCATGATGTTGGCGCGATGCACGGCCACGGTGTTGACGCTCAGCTCGAGCTTCGCGGCGATCGCCCGGTTGGACAGCCCGTCGCAGATCAGCTGCAGCACCTCGAGCTCGCGCGGCGTCAGCCGCGTCCGCTCGCCCGTCAGCGGCGCCGGCGGCGCGACGCGCCGGATCGAGCACGGTCTCGCCGGCCGCGACCCGCTTGACCGCCGCGGCGAGATCGAGATCGAGCGCGTTCTTCAGGATGTAGCCGCGCGCGCCGGCCTCGATCGCCTGGCGCACGAGCGTCTCCTCGGAGTGCATGCTGAGCATCAGGATCGCGCCGTCTCGGGCGCGCTGGCGAGAATCGCGCGCGTCGCCGCCAGCCCGCTCGTGCCCGGCATCGCGCGTCCATCACGACGACCTGCGGCTCCAGCTCGCGCGGCCAGGCGAATCGCTTCCTCGCCGTCGCTCGCCTCGCCGACGACGGCGATCGACGGGATCGTCCTCGAGCAGGCGGCGGAAGCCGCGCCGCACCAGCGCGTGATCGTCGGCGAGCAGGACGGTGATGGTCTCGCGTCATGCGGCAGTCGCAGGCACCGTCAATCGGAACGGTCAGGCGCACCAGCGTGCCGCCGTCGCGCGGCCGCAGGAACTCGAGCGTGCCGCCGACCAGCTCGGCGCGCTCGCGCATGGCCACCAGGCCGAGCCCGCGCGGCGACGTGCGCGGGGTCGAGGCCCTTGCCGTGATCCTCGACCTCGAGCTCCAGCGTCCGGCGTCGCAGCGCAGCCGCACCCAGGCGCGCGTTCGCGCCGGAGTGCCGCGCGACGTTGCTCAGCGCCTCCTGCAGCACGCGGTAGACGTGAATGCCGGTCGTGTCATCGACGCGGCCGCCGTGCCGGCGCGCTCGTAGGTCGACCTCGAGCCCGAGCTGCTTCTCGACCGTCGACAGGTACCAGTCGATCGTGCTCTCGAGGCCGAGCTCCTCGAGGATCGACGGGTGCAGCGTCTGCGACAGGCCGCGCACGTTGTCGAGCGCCGCCTGCGCGATCTCGCCGATCTCGCGCAGGTCGGCCCGCAGCGGCGAGCCCTCGGGCGCCTGCCGTTCCGCCCGGCCGAGCATCGATCCCGATCGCCGTCAGGATCTGCCCGAACTCGTCGTGCAGCTCGCGCGAGATCTCGCGCAGCGTCGACTCGCGCGTGGCGATCAGCTTCTGCGCCAGCTCGCGCCGCTCGTCCGACAGCGCGGCGAGCTCGCGCGAACAGCCGCCGGTTCGAGCGAATCAGGTACAGGCTGGTCGCCGCGATCGCCGCCAGCGTGGCGGCCAGGAACCAGTACACCTGCCGCTGCACGCTGCGCGTAGATGTCCTGGACCTGCTGCGCCGTCTGCTCTTCGCTCTCGTTGTTCTGGACCAGCAGCCGCGCGACCGCGGTGCTCAGCGCCGCCTGCCGCGCCTGCAGCGACAGCCGGATCTGCGCGCGCGCCTCGTCCTCGCGGCCCGCGCGCGCGAGCTCGAAGATGCGGTCGACGGCGTCCCAGAACTGCGCGACCGAGCTTGCCAGGTACTGCGCTCTGCTCGGGCGTCCGGCGGGCGACCGCCACCGCCTCCTGCTGCCGCAGCGCATCGTCCAGATCGACGCGGATGCGCTCGAACTGCGCCGACCAGGCGATCAGCGGATAGGGTTCGTCGGCGTCGAGCATGTCGCGCATCGCGAGCCCGAGCTGATTCAGATCGTTCTGAATGCGCAGCAGCTGCAGCGAGTCCCGGCGGTTGCGATCGGTCAGCTCGGTCTGCAGCCGGCGCAGGCCCGAAATCTGGCCGGAGATGTACCAGGAGTACGCGACCACCGTCGCCAGCGTGATGATCAGCCCGACCAGCAGGGCCGGGGCGGGAGAGCGGCCGGGGAGACGCACACGGGTCACAGTGATTTCACTGCCGCGGCAGTTAGGTAGTGTTTTCCTACTATTGAGGCGCCGGGCTCACCAGTCTACATTGCCCGACATGCTGCCGCGCTGTCTCGTCGCGCTCGCGACCATCGGCTGGTTCCTGTCGCTCACGCCGCGCGCGTGGGCCCAGGGTTGAGTGCTCATTCGAAGCAACGCGCCCGTGTTTGGCGCGAACGCCAGTCCGTATCAGCAGCCCGGCGAGTGGCACTTGTCGCTCTCGACGCGGAACCTGGTCTCCAACGATCATTACAACGGCGGGGTCGAACAGCTCCAGCGGCAGACGCTGCAGAACTACGTCACGAACAAACAGAACCTCCTCGACGTGAACGTGAGCCGGGCGTTCACTGAGCGGCTGACGCTCTCCGTTGGAGTCCCGTACGTGAACTCGTCGTGGGCCAGCCGCGATCCGCGGTATCCGCTGCCCGCGGCGCGGCGCGAAGTCGAGCAGAACGGACGCGGCCTCGGCGACATCAGCGTCAGCGGCCGGTACTGGCTGTTCGATACGAAGAGGCGCCTGAACTGGAACATTGCCGCCGGCGCCGGCGTGAAACTGCCCACCGGGAACTCCAGGGAACAGGACTTCTACGTCGATTCGCAGGGAAACAACCCGCAGGAACGCTTCGTCGATCAGTCGGTTCAGCCCGGCGACGGTGGCTGGGGGGTCATGCTCGAGGGAGCCGGCTTCAAGCGCATCAAGCGCGTGCTGACGTTCGGATCCGCCAGCTACCTTCTGAATCCGAAGAACAGCAGCAATACGCCCTCGCTCACGCTCGCGCGCCTGCCTCCTGGCGCGACGGCCAACCCCAATCAGTCGGATCGTTTCTACAACTCGGTACCCGACCAGTACGTCGCCCGGCTTGGCGCGTCGGTGGCTGTGTGGAACGGCTTCTCGGCGTCGCTCGCATGGCGCATCGAAGGGTTGCCGCGCTACGACCTGATCGGCGACAGCAACGGCTTCCGCCGTCCGGGCAAGGCGATGTTCGTCGAACCGGGGGTTTCCTATTCGAAGAATGGCCAGACGGTCACGTTCAACGTGCCGCTCGGCTACTTCTACCACCGGTATCCCGATCCGAACACCGATCGCGACGGTGACGCGACCTTCCCGCGTCACATCTTCCTCACGAGCTACACGATGAAGCTCGGCGCGCGGAAGAGCGCACCGCCGAACTTCCCGCCGCCCACACCGCAGCAACCCGCCGAGCCGTCCGAGCCTAAACCCCCAGGCGCTTCGGTCGAGCAGAACGGCACGTCCAACGTGGTCTGCCCCCCGACGTCGCTCTTGCGAGACTGATCGAGCACCGCGGGAGATCCGCTCGCGGCCGACCTGGCCGATGACCCGCGATCGCGGCGGCTCACTCGTTCCGGAACGAGTTGCACCAAAGGCGTCACCGACAGAATCGAGATCGCACCGAGGGCGAAGCGAGATCGCACCGACAGGCGTAGCTGCGATCGCACCAATAGAGCGCGAGAGCTTTATGGCTGAATGGCCGGGAGGTACAGGCGCCGGCTGCGTGCCGCTGATGAACGCTTCGGTGATCCCTGAGTCCAACTCGACGAAGACGATGTTGCCCGGCGGCTCGAAGGCGGGCGGATTCTTCCGATCGCCGTACAGCTCGATGTACTTCCGCATGAAGTCCATCCAGATCGGCAGCGCCGCGGTCGCGCCCGTCTCGCCGTTGCCGATCGGCTTCTTCTCGTCGTAGCCCACCCACACGCCGACGGTGACGTTCGGGTCGAAGCCGACGAACCACGCGTCCGTGTAGTCGTCCACCGTCCCGGTCTTACCCGCGAGCGGCCAGTCGAGCGAGGCCGCGGCCGCCGCCGTCCCTCGCTGCACGACACCCCGCAGCAGGTTCGTCATCACGAAGGCCGTGTCGGCCCGCACCGACTCGCGCGGCTCGGGACGGTTCTCCTGCAGCAGGTTGCCCTCCCGGTCCGACACCGTGGCGACGGCGTAGGGCGCCATGCGCAACCCCTGGTTGCCGAACGCGGAATAGGCGCTCGTCACCTCGACGAGTGTCGCCTCCGCGGCGCCCAACGCGAGCGACAGATACGGCGGATAGTTTTTCGGAAAGCCAAACCGCGCCGCATATTCCAGGACGTTCCGCGGCCCGAGCTCGCTCATGGCCTTCACCGCGGGGACATTGCGGGACTGCTCGAGGGCACGGCGCAGCGTGACCGGCCCCTCGAATTTGCGATCGTAGTTCTGCGGCTGATAGGGCGGCTGGCCGGCACCCGCATCGAACGACGTGGGCTCGTCGATGAAGACCGAGACCGGCGTGAAACCGCGATCGATCGCCGCCGTGAAGACGATCGGCTTGAAGGCCGAGCCAATCTGCCGTTTCGCCTGGGTGGCGCGATTGAACTTGCTGCGCGCAAAGCTGAAGCCGCCGACCATCGCGCGGATCTGGCCGCTCCGGTTGTCGATCGCCAGCAGCGCTCCTTCCACTACCGGCGGCTGCTCGAGCGCCACCTCGTCGATGACGCTGCCCGACTTCTTCTTCACTTCGACTTCGATGAGGTCGCCGGTCTTGAAGAGCTGCGCCGCCGACGTGCGCCGTGTCCACGCAAAGCCTGGGCGGGTGATCTGTGTGTCCTGATCTCCCACTCGCACGCGCGCGATGCCATCCTGGACGCCCATGACGATGGCGGGCACGATGTCGCCTTCGAGGATCGGTTGCTTCCACCGGTCGGTGGTGAAGCGCTCGAGCGTGTGCCCTTCGGCGAGCACGTTCCGCTTGGGCCGGCGAAAGCCGCTTCGCCGCTTGTCGAGCCGTCGCAGTCCGCGATCGATCGCGTCGTTGGCGACCGCCTGAAGGTCGGCGTCCAGCGTCGTCTGCACCGCGAGGCCCGCCTCGTAGAGCGCCTTGGCTCCGTACTCCGCCTCGAGGGCCTTGCGGATGTCTTCCACGAAGTACGGAGCGATGGATCGCTCCGGCGTCGGCTGACCGAGGAGCACGAGCGGCCGCTGCGACATCTCCACCGCGTCTTCACGCGTCACGTACTTCTCCTCGGCCATCCGCTGCAGCACGTAGTTCCGCCGCTGCAGCGTCCGCTTCGGATCGACGAACGGGCTCAGACGCTCGGGCGCCTGGATGATCGCGGCGATCGTCGCGGCCTCATCGACCGCGAGCTCCTTGGCCGGCTTGTCGAAGTACAGGCGCGACGCCGCCTCGACGCCGTAGGCACCGTGGCCGAAATAGATCTGGTTCGCATAGAACGTGAAGATCTCGCGCTTGGTGTACCGCTTCTCGATCTGAATCGCGAGAATCGCTTCCTTGATCTTCCGCTCCACGGTCTTGTCGAATCCGATGGGGAAGAGGTTGCGCGCGAGCTGCTGCGTGATCGTGCTCGCTCCCGCCATGCGCCCTTTCACCACGTCGTTGATGAGCGTGATGACGATGCGCGTGACGCTGAGGCCGAAGTGCTGGTCGAAGCCGCCGTCCTCGGCGGCGACGATCGCCTGGCGAAGCGACGGCGCGATCTGGTCGTAGCCGACCACCACCCGCCGTTCCGTGGCGAACTCGCCGATGACGCCGCCGTCGCGGGCGAGGAGGCGCGTGATCGTGTTCGGACGGTAGTCGTCGAGCGCGCTGATCTGCGGGAGGTCATCGCTGAACGCGAAGAGCACACCGCTCAAAGTGCCGAGGAGCGCCGCCACGATGAAGAGGGCGGCTATTCCGGCTTGCTTGGCGATGGTGGCGAGAACACCACGCCGCGGGCGTGGCTCGAGGTCGGGATCGCGCGCCTCGTCTTCCATTTCTCGGGTCATTGTATCTGACGCTCAGACAGCGAGTTAGGCCTGGGGCGGCTGCAAAGGTTGACTGTTGTTTACTCAGATTTCATAATAGGAGCGTTGTAAAACGGCGCCGAACCCGCGCCCTCGAAGGAAGCGACTCACATGAGCAAAATCATCGGGATCGACCTGGGCACCACCAACTCCGTGGTGGCGGTCATGGAAGGCGGAGAGCCTGTCGTCATCACCAACCCGGAAGGCAGCCGGCTGACGCCTTCGGTCGTGGCATTCGCCAAAACGGGCGAGCGGCTCGTCGGCCAGGTTGCAAAGCGCCAGGCGGTCACCAACCCCGAGAACACGATCTTTTCAATCAAGCGCTTCATGGGCCGGCGGTTCGATGAAGTGAACGAAGAAATGAAGATGGTGCCGTACTCCGTCGTCAAGGCGCCGAACGGCGACGTGCGCGTGAGGGCGCTGGACAAGGAGTACGCGCCGCCGGAAATCTCCGCGATGATCCTGCAGAAGCTGAAGCAGGCTGCCGAGGAGTATCTCGGGCAGGCGGTCACGAGAGCGGTCATCACCGTGCCGGCGTACTTCAACGACGCCCAGCGGCAGGCGACGAAGGAGGCCGGCAAGATTGCGGGCCTCGAGGTGCTGCGCATCGTCAACGAGCCGACGGCCGCGGCGCTCGCGTACGGCCTGGACAAGAAGAAGGACGAGACGATCGCCGTCTACGACTTCGGCGGCGGCACGTTCGACATCTCCATCCTCGAGGTCGGCGAGGGCGTGGTCGAGGTCAAGGCCACCAACGGCGATACCCACCTTGGCGGCGACAACCTGGACCATCGGATCATCGACTGGATCACCAGCGAGTTCAAGAAGAGCGACGGCATCGATCTGTCGAAGGACCGCATGGCGCTGCAGCGCCTGCGTGAAGCGGCGGAGAAAGCCAAGATGGAGCTTTCCACCGTGATGGAGACCGACATCAACCTGCCGTTCATCACCGCCGACGCGAGCGGGCCGAAGCATCTCCAGATGCGGCTGACGCGGGCGAACTTCGAGCGGCTCGTCGAAGACCTGCTGCAGAAGACCGTTGGACCCACGAAGCAGGCGCTCGCCGACGCGGGCGTCGACAAGTCGAAGATCGACGAAGTCGTGCTGGTCGGCGGCTCGACGCGCATCCCGCGCGTGCAGCAGATCGTGAAGGATCTGTTCGGCAAGGACCCTCACAAGGGCGTGAACCCCGACGAGGTCGTTGCGGTCGGCGCGGCCATCCAGGCCGGCGTGCTCGGCGGCGAGGTCAAGGACCTGCTGCTCCTCGACGTCACGCCGCTCTCGCTCGGCATCGAGACGCTCGGCGGCGTGATGACGCCGCTCATCCCGAGGAACACGACGATCCCGACGCGCAAGAGCGAGACGTTCTCGACGGCCGCCGACAGCCAGACGAGCGTCGAGGTTCACGTGCTGCAGGGAGAGCGTCCGCTGGCCCGGGACAACCGCACGCTCGGACGGTTTCAGCTGCTCGGCATTCCGCCCGCCCCGCGCGGCATTCCGCAGATCGAGGTCACGTTCGACATCGACGCAAACGGCATCGTGAACGTGTCAGCGAAGGACAAGGGGACGGGCAAGGAGCAGAAGATCACGATTACGGCGTCGAGCGGCCTCAGCAAGGACGAAGTCGATCGGATGATGAAGGACGCCGAGTCCCACGCCGAAGAAGACAAGAAGCGGAAGGAGGAAGTGGAGACGCGCAACCAGGCCGACCACGTCCTCTACGAGGCCGAGAAGATGGTGCGCGATACCGGCGACAAGCTGGCCGCCGGCGACAAGGCGGCCATCGAGTCGGCGATCGAGGAGCTCAGAAAGGCAATCGGGAGCAACGACACGTCGGCGATGACGCGCGCCATGGAGCAGCTGCGGCAGGCGCAGCACAAAGCGGCGGAAGCGCTCTACAAGCAGGCGGGCGCTCAAGGTGAGTCGGGTGCGCAAGGTGCGCGCGCACAGGTGCGCCAGGTGCAGGCGCCGAGGCTCAGGGTGCACCGGCGCAGGGCGACGTCATCGACGCCGAAGTGGTCGACGAAGAAAAGAAATAGGCCATGGACTTGTACGTGATCTTGGGTCTCCCGCACGGTGCGAGCGACGCGGAGATCAAGCGCGCGTACAAGCGCCTTGCGCGCCGGTACCATCCCGATATCAATCCCGGCGATCGGATGGCCGAGTCGCGCTTTCGGCAGATCCTGGAGGCGTACCAGACGCTGATCGATCCGGACCGTCGGCACCGGTACGACGCGGGGGTTGGTCCGGACCCGGACGGTCGCCGCTCGTCGGGGTTCGAGGGGTTCGACTTCTCGACGCGCGGGTCGGATTACAGCGCGACGTTCGGCGACCTGGTCGCCGAGGTGCTCACCGAGCGCGACACCCGGCGGCAGGCGCCACCCGAGCGCGGCGCCGACCTGCATCAGCATCTGGACCTGGGGTTCGAGGAGGCGCTTCGCACGACGCAGCGCGTCGTCACCGTCACTCGGCGCGAGGTGTGCCGGGGGTGTGCCGGATCCGGCAAGACGCGCGCGGCGGCGGGACCGTGCCTCGGCTGCCAGGGAACCGGAATGGTGCGCTCCGTGCGCGGCCACATGATCTTCTCGAAGCCGTGCCACACCTGCGGCGGGTCCGGCCAGCAGCGTCCGAGAGTCTGCGACGGGTGCACCGGCAGCGGCCAGGAGACGCGCACCGAGACGGTCACCGTACGGATCCCGGCCGGCGTCGCCGACGGCGAACGGGTGCGCGTGGCGGGCAAGGGGAACGCCGGCGCGCGCGGCGGACAGCCGGGCGACTTGTTCATCACCGTCCACGTGACCGCGCATGACGTCTATCAACGTCACGGAGACGATTTGTTCATGGTGGTTCCGGTGGCGATCCATGAGGCAGCACTCGGCGCCCGCATCGACATCGTCACGCCCGACGGCCCGGCGAAGCTGCGCGTGCCGCCGGGCACGCAGTCGGGGCAGCGGTTCCGGATGAGGGAGCGCGGCGTCCCTTCGACGCGCGACGGACGCCGCGGCGATCTCGTGATCGAGGCGCGCCTGATGCTGCCGCGACTGCTCGACGAGCGATCGAAGGAGCTGCTGCGCGAGTTCGGCAGGATCAACGACGAAGGGGTCAGGGGCGAGGGGCGAGGTAGCGAAGGGGCGAGGTAGCGAAGGGCGAGGGGCCTAGGTGGCGAAGCGAGCGGGCGGCAAGGCGTACTACATGATCAGCGCGGTGGCGCAGAAGTACAACATCCACCCGCAGACGCTGCGCCTCTACGAGCGCGAAGGGCTGCTGAAGCCGTCCCGTACCGAGGGCAACACGCGCCTCTATTCAGAGGACGACCTCGAGCAGCTCGAGACGATCCTCGCGCTCACGCGCGACCTCGGCGTCAACCTCGCCGGCGTCGAGATCATCCTCAACATGCGGCGGAAGATCGAGGCGATGCAGGGCGAGGTGAACGAGTTCATGGACTACGTCAAGCGCGAGCTCGCCCGGGGCATCGACGATTGGGAAGCGCGACTCTCCACCGCGCTGGTGAAATCCTCTCCGACGGACCTCGTCCGTCATTCAACAGCGTCGCCTGGCGGCGACGCTGAAGGTCACAGGTCAAAGGTCAAAGGCCAAAAGTAGTTCGTTGTTCCTCGTTCGACGTTCCGGGGTTACCATGTCCCGTGCCTTGCGGGATCTGCGACGACACCGGCTGGAAGACGATCGAGGTCGATGGCGTCGCGCGCGTCACGCGATGTGACTGCGTTCAGGTCACGCTCCGCGAACGGCGGCTGAAGGACGCGCGCATTCCACCTCGCTATCTGCGCTGCACGCTCGACAATCTCGTCACCTACGACAACGAGCAATTCCTGAAGGCGGTCGAGAAAGCGAGGCGCTTCGCCGAGACGTATCCCGCCGCGCCCAAGGGATTGATGCTGATCGGCCCGCCTGGAATCGGCAAGACGCACATCGCCGTTGCGGTGCTCCGACGTGTGATCGACCAGACCGGCGCGGTCGGCCTGTACTACGACACACGCGCGCTGCTGCGCGAGATCCGGAGCACCTACAATCCGACGCTGAATTCCGCGGAGATGGACGTCCTCCGGCCCGTCATGGAAGCCGAGCTCCTCGTGCTCGACGACCTCGGAGCCGAGCGTCTGACCGACTGGGTCGAAGAGACGATGAGCCTCATCGTGAATACGCGCTACAACGAGCGTCGCCTGACGATTCTCACATCGAATCACGAGGACATTCCGGACGACACGGACCTGAACTCGCTGCTCGTGCGGGTGGGATTTCGACTCCATTCCAGGCTGCGCGAGATGTGCGATTTTCTCGAATACGACGGACCCGACTACCGCTTTCTTCCGCCCAACGCCGGTGCGGAAGACCTCTATAAGCTGTGGAAGGGCAGCCCGCGTCGAAAGCTGCCCGTGAAGACAACCGGGCAGGCGAGAGCGCAGTTGCGTGCGCCGGCTCCCGCGCGCGAGCGTGAAGGCAAGGCCGACCTGAAATGGCCAGGGGGCCGGGCGGGATCGTAAGAGTCTGCCTTAAGCCCTGAGCCCTAAGCCCTGAGCCATGCTTGGCCTCTACGTTCACATTCCCTTCTGTGCGGCCATCTGCAACTACTGCAACTTCAATCGAGGCCTGTTCGACCCCGAGCTGAAGGCGAGGTACGTGGACGCGCTGCTGCGGGAGATTCGCCGAGCCGGCGATAGAACCCAGGCCGACACCATCTACTTCGGCGGCGGCACGCCGTCGCTCCTCGAACCGTCGGAGGTTGGCGCGATCATCTCCGTGTGTCGCGAGGCTTTCGACCTGGCCCACGACACGGAGGTCACGCTCGAAGCGAATCCCGAATCAGTGTCCGTCGAGCGCCTCGCGGCGTACCGCGCCGCCGGCGTGAACCGAGTCAGCTTCGGCGTGCAGTCGTTCGACGATCGCGAGCTCCAAAGGCTCAGCCGCCTCCACACGGCCTCGCGTGCGGAGCTGGCCGTCAGCGAGGCGCGCCGCGCCGGGTTCGACAACGTCAGCCTCGACCTCATGATGTGGCTGCCGCAACAATCCGTGGCGGCGTGGCTGTCGAACATCGAGGCGCTGATCGCCCTGGGTCCGGACCACGCGTCCTTGTACATCCTGGAGCTGTACCCGAATGCGCCGCTTCGCGAAGAGATGGCGCGGGCGCAGTGGTCGCAGGCTCCCGATGACGATGCGGCTGAGATGTACCTGCAGGGAATGGCTCGGCTCGATGCCGCCGGCTATACGCAGTACGAAATCTCGAACGTGGCACGTACGGGCCGCCGGTCGCTCCACAATCTGAAATACTGGCAGGATGGCGAGTGGCTTGGGTTCGGCTGCGGCGCGCATTCGACGCGAGGCGGCGTGCGATGGAAGAACCTCTCGTCCACCGAGGAATACGTGGCCGGCGTCACCGCCGGGACACGGCTCATCACCGAGGAGCGGCGTCTATCTAAAGAGGAACGGCTCGAGGAGGCGCTCTTCACCGGCCTGCGGCTCGCCGAAGGGATCGACCTGCCGGCGCTGCAAAAACGCTATGGGATCGATGTGTGGGCGCGATACGGGAAGGAGCTTCAGCCTTTCCTAGACGAGGGGCTGCTGGATTATGATGGCGAGTCCTTGCGCCTGACGAGGCGGGGAATGCTTCTTGCTCACGAAATCATGGCCGTTTTCATTGGGTCCACAGTACGCTAGATTAACGGCCTTTCAGGGAGGCTTGGAAAATGCGACGCTCTTCGAAGCGGGTTCTGTCTGGAATGTTGGTGGCTGGCGCGTTCGTGTTCGGGCTGGCGTTGTCGCACGGCCATGCTGGCGCGCAGGAAGCCGCACAGCAGGCCGCGCCGAAGATGACGTTCGAGGGCGACACCGCTCTCTGGACGGTCGCGATCAAGCCGGACAAGACGGCTGATTTCGAGAAGATTGTTGCGAAGCTTCATGAGGGGCTCGCCAAGTCCGAAAAGCCGGAGCGCAAGCAGCAGGCGTCCGGCTGGAAGGTGATGAAGCTGGCCAAGCCGCTGCCCGACGGCAACATCGCGTACGTCCACATCATCAATCCGGTCGTGCCGGGTGCGGACTACACGGTGATGCAGGCGCTCTACGAACTGTACCCAGAGGAACGCCAGGCGCTGTACGAGCTCTATCGCGGCGCATTCGCGGCGAATCTCTCGCTGGCCGTGGGCAACATGGTGGCGCCGGGCGCCGCCGCGCGCACAGGCCAGTAAACGCAGCCCAGTAGGTGCCGTGTCGTTGTTTGTTGCCTCCCGTCTTCTAGCGGCATCTCTCATCGTATTCACCGCATGCGCGGCCACCGTGGCCGCGCAGCAACCCGCCCCGGCGCCGCCGGGGACCACGGGGCCCATTCAGCCTCCCGCGACGCAACAGCCCCCCACGCCGACGAACCCGGCTCCCGCGCAGCCCACACCGGCACCAAAAGAACCTGTTCAGCCCGCCGCGCCGGCTGGACGCATCGTCGCCGCCGACGCCGGTCTGGTGTTCTTTCCGGTGAAGCCGGAGCGCACGGCTGACTTCGAGAAGATCATGGCGAAGCTTCACGACGCGCTCGCCCAATCGGAGGATCCGGTCCGCAAGCAACAGGCGGCCGGCTGGAAGGTGTTCAAGGCGGTGGAGCCGGGGCCGAACAACACGGTGCTCTACGTGTTCCTGATCGATCCGGCGGTGAAGGGGACTGACTACGCCTTCTGGAAGACGATCTACGACGAGTTTCCCGCCGAAGTGCAAGAGCTCTATCGCTTGTACACGGCCGCCTCGGCGTCCGGTCAGACGCTGCTGAACCTGCAGCTCGTGCAGGCGTTCGGCTCCGCGCCGGCGGCGGTGCCACCACCAAAGTAGCAAACCCAGAGAGAACCGAGAGTTTCAGGGAGAAAAAATTAGTTCTCCCCGATCTCCCTGTGATTCTCCCGTGATCCTCAAAATGCGAGATTGATCCCCGCGTACAACCGATGGATTGTGGACGGCCGGAGCGGCTCGCCGCGCAGCTTCAGGACGCGGTAGTCGAGTCGTACTCGAAGTGGCCCGGCCAGTGTGATCTTCGCACCCCCGCCTGTGTTGAACACCATGCTCGTTTCCTGATGGCCGACGGCATCCACCTCTTCGCGATACACGCCGGTTCCAGTGGTCAGATAGAAGCGCGTGCCGAACACCGGAATGGGCGTCTGAACGAACACATTGCCGCTGATCGTCATCAGGGAGGGCACGCCTGCGCTCTCGTCTTCTCCCGCCTGCGAGTACTCGCCCTCGAAGCCGACGATGACGAGGCTGAACCCGCCGGCGAACCCTCGCAGTGCCTGCCGCTCGGGTTTGGTCAGCACGCCAAGGAAGGCGGTCGCGTCCGCGAAGGCAGGCGGTGCGGCGAGCAGGAGCGTGGAGAGCACGAGCAGCGCGAACCGAAGTGGACGCATCAGAGATCCTCGGGGGCGAACACCTGAATCATAGCGTGATAAATTGCTGCTGACATGGACTTCCGGCTCAGCGAGGAGCAGGAGCTGCTCCGGCGCAGCATTCGCGAGTTCGCCGAAACCGAAATGCGGCCGCACGTCATGGCATGGGACGAGGCGCAGCATTTTCCGCACGAGCTCGTCCCAAAGCTCGCCGCGCTCGGGCTGATGGGCATTCAGTTTCCCGAGGCGTTCGGCGGCGCCGCGATGTCGGCGGTCGACTACTGCATCTGCATCGAGGAGCTCGCCCGGGTCGATCCCTCGGTGGCGCTCTCGGTCGCCGCGCACAACGGCCTCGGAGCCTCACACATCGCGATGTTCGGCACGGATGCGCAGAAGCAGACCTACCTCACGCCGCTGGCACGAGGCGAGAAGCTTGCCGCGTGGGCGTTGACCGAAGCGGAGTCGGGCAGCGACGCCGCCGCCATGCGGACGACGGCGGTCCGTCAGGGCGAGTGCTGGGTGCTCGACGGAACGAAGCAATTCATCACCCACGGCCGCTACGGGGACACGATGGTCGTCATGGCGGTCACCGACCGCACGAAGGGGAATCGCGGCATCTCGGCCTTCATCGTCGAGCGCGGCGCGCCGGGGCTCCGCGCCGGAAAGAAAGAAGAGAAGCTCGGCATGCGCGCGAGCGAGACGAGCGAGGTGATCCTCGAGAGCTGCCTGGTCCCGGCCTCGAACCTGCTCGGCGAGGAGGGCCAAGGCTTCATCAATACCCTTCAAGTGCTTGACGCGGGGCGCATCGGCATTGCCGCGCTGTCGGTCGGGCTTGCGCAGGGCGCGTACGAAGCCGCCCGCAGCTACGCGTTCGTACGGCGTCAGTTCGGCCAGCCGATTGGCGCGTTCCAGAGCATCCGCGCGAAGCTGGTCGAGAACGCCGCGCGCATCGAGGCGGCGCGCCTGCTCACGTACCGCGCGGCCGCGTTGAAAGACGACGGCCGCAGGACGACGCTCGAGTCCGCAATGGCAAAGCTGTACGCGAGCGAGATTGCCGTGCGCGCGTCGGAGGACGGCGTCCAGATCCACGGCGGCTACGGGTTCGTGAAGGACTATCCCGCCGAAAAGTACTTCCGCGACGTGAAACTCACGACGATTGGCGAGGGGACCAGCGAGATCCAGCGCCTCGTCATCGCCCGTCAACTCCTTGCCAGTTAATGGAGATCGGGGAGGGTCACAGGGGATCGGGGAGATCAGGGAGTCAACTTCTATGGCGACCCAAAAAGCCACCGATCAGTACTTCTCCCCGATCTCCCTGATCTCCCTGTGACCTCTCTCCCTGTGACCTCCTTGTCCGACGGAGTGCTGGCGGGGGATCCGCGCGCGATTGCGCGGGCGATTTCCCTCATCGAGGACGAAGCACCGGCTGGCGCCGAGCTCGTTCGACGCATCTACAGCCGTACCGGCCGCGCGTACCTCGTCGGCGTGACCGGACCTCCCGGCGCGGGCAAGAGCACGCTGGTGGATCGCCTGGCCGCTGAGATTCGGAAGACGAAGCAGACCGTCGGCGTCATCGCGGTCGATCCGACGAGCCCCTTCACCGGCGGAGCGATCCTCGGCGATCGCGTGCGCATGCATACGCACGCCGGGGATCCGGACGTGTTCATCCGCAGCATGGCCACGCGCGGACACCTCGGCGGCCTCGCGCACGCCACGAGCGACGCGGCGCTCGTCCTCGACGCCGCCGGCAAGGACATCGTCATCATCGAAACCGTGGGCGTCGGCCAGGACGAAGTGGACATCGTGAGAACGGCCGACGTCTCGGTCGTCACGCTGGTGCCGGGCACGGGCGACGAGGTTCAGGCGCTCAAAGCCGGCATCATGGAGATCGCGGACATCTTCGTGGTGAACAAGGCGGATCGTGAGGGCGCGGATCGCACCGTCCAATCGGTGGCCGCGAACCTGTCCCTGCAGACGTACGCGGCTGGAGAATGGAAGCCGCCGATCCTGAAGACGTCTGCCACGGGCGGGCACGGCATCGATCAGCTCTGGCGGGAGATAGGCCGGTATCGCGACCACTCGGCCGGCACGAGAGCGGGACGCCAGCGCGCCCGCCAGGAGTACCGGCTGCGCGAGCTGCTCGCGCATCGCTTCATGCAGCAGGTGGAGGCCACGCTTCCGGCCGGCGAGTTCGACCGGATCGTGGATGGCGTGACCGCTCGGGAGATCGATCCGTACTCGGCGGCCTCGGAGATCCTGCGGCGGGTGAGAGCGTGAGAGCCGTTCTCGACCACGTGGGCATCGCCGTGCGCAACGTGGACGAGGCGATCGCGTTCTACCGCGACGCACTCGGGCTCGAGATCGACACCTCCGAGGACGTGGCGTCCCAGCGCGTCCGCGCCCACTTCATTCCGGCTGGGGAGTCGAGCCTCGAGCTCCTCGAGGCCACGGCGTCCGACTCGGCGATCGCGAAGTACGTCGAGAAGCGCGGGCCCGGCCTGCATCACCTCACGCTGCGCGTCGACGACATTGGGGAGGCACTCAGGGTGCTGAAAGCACGCGGCGTGCGTCTCGTGGACGAGGCGCCACGGCCCGGCGCCGAGGGTGCGCTGGTCGCCTTCATTCATCCATCGGCTGCGCACGGCGTGCTGGTGGAGCTCAAGGAGGCAGCTTCCGTTTCGGCGACCCTCACGCCTGCGCGGCTCGATTTCGGCAGCCTCCGGTTGACGAGCGTTCACGATGGCACATTGCGTCTCGACGGCGGCGCGATGTTCGGCGTCGTGCCGAAGCCGCTATGGGAACGGAAGGCGCCGCCGGACGATCGCAATCGCATTCTCCTGACGATGCGGCCTCTCGTCGTCGAGGCGGACTGGGGCCGGATGATCGTAGACTGCGGCGCGGGCGACAAGATGGATGCGAAGAGCGCGGACATCTACGGCCTCGATCGCCGCCGGCATCTCGATCATGCGCTGGCGGATGTGGGTCTGTCGGCTGACTCGTTCGACTTCGCCCTTGCGACGCATCTCCACTTCGACCACTTCGGCGGCGCGACGAAACGCGAGGCCGATGGATCGCTGAAGCCGCGGTTTCCGCGAGCCATGTATTTCATCCGCCGCGCCGAATGGGAGGATGCGACGCATCCGCACGACCGCAATCGCGCCAGCTACCGGCCGGACGACTTCGTGCCCCTCGAGAAAGCGGCCGTCGTCGGCTTCTACGATGCCGACCAGGAGATTCAAGCCGGCGTGCGCGTCGTCCGTACCGGCGGGCACACCGGACAGCATCAGATCGTGTTTCTCGAGTCCGGAGGGAAGACCGCGGTGTTCACGGCGGATCTGATTCCGACCGCCGCGCACATCCAGGATCCGTGGATCATGGGCTACGACCTCTTTCCCATGGAGACGCTGGTGTTCAAGAAGCGGTTCATCCGCGAGGCCATCGAACGCGAGTACTTGATCTTCTTCGAACACGATCCATCCATTGCGGCGGGGTATATCCGGGAGCGCGACGGAAAGCGCACCGTTGAGCAGGTGCTTTGAAATCACAAATCAAATCAAAAATCACAAATCACCAATGGACAAGGTTCAGATCGGCATTGTCGGCGGTTCGGGTCTATATGACATGGCGGAGGTGACGGACCGGAAAGAAGTGGCGCTCGCCACACCGTTCGGTGAGCCCTCGGGTCCGTACGTGATGGGGACGCTTCGCGGAAAGCGCGTCGCATTCCTGGCGCGTCACGGGGCCGGCCATCGCCTGTCGCCCTCCGAGCTGAACTTCCGAGCGAACATCTTCGGCTTCAAGACCCTCGGCGTGGAGTACATCCTCTCGGCCAGCGCGGTCGGCAGCCTCAAAGAGGAATACAAGCCCCTCGACATCGTGATTCCCGATCAGTTCTTCGACCGGACCAAAGGGCGGGCGAGCACGTTCTTCGGCCGCGGGCTGGTGGCGCACGTCGGGTTCGCGCACCCGTTCTGCAAGCCGCTGAGCGCGATCGCGTACGCGAGCGGGAAGAAGGCAGGCGCTACGATCCACAAAGGCGGCGCGTACGTCTGCATGGAGGGGCCGCAGTTCTCCACGCTGGCCGAGTCGAAGCTCTATCGGTCGTGGGGCATGGACATCATCGGGATGACGAACCTGCAGGAAGCCAAGCTCGCGCGCGAAGCGGAAATTTGTTATTCGACCATCGCCCTGGTGACCGATTACGACTGCTGGCACCCGGATCACGACACGGTGACCGTGGAGATGATCATCGCCAACCTCACGCAGAACGCCCGGACGGCGCAGCAGATCATCGCCAACGCCGTCGAGCACCTGCCGTTCGAGCGCACGTGCGAGTGCGCCTCCGCGCTGAAGTACGCGCTGATCACGCGCCCCGATGCGATTCCGGAACAGGTGAAGAAGGACCTCGCGCCACTCGTCTCAAAGTATCTTCAGACCACATGAAAATCGTCGTCACCGGTTCGATTGCCTTCGACTACCTGATGTCGTTCCCGGGGAAGTTCACCGAGCACTTCCTCGCGGAGCACATGCAGCGGGTGAGCCTTAGCTTCCTCGTCGATACGATGGACAAGCGGCGGGGCGGCTGCGCGCCGAACATCGCCTATACCCTGGCGCTCCTCGGCGAGCGTCCGTTCCTCATGGGCACGGCGGGACAGGACTTCGGCGACTACCGCACGTGGCTCGAAGCGGCGAATATCGACACGTCGCTCGTGAAGCAGGTGCCCGACAAGTTCACGGCGTCCTTCTTCTGCAGCACCGATACCGAGAACAACCAGATCGCCTCGTTCTACACCGGCGCCATGGCCCATGCCGCGGAGCTTTCGTTCCGGACGATCAAGGACGCGGGGCTTGTCATCGTCTCGCCCAACGATCCCGCGGCGATGGTCCAGTACGCGGAGGAATGCCGGACCCTGCGGATCCCGTACATCTTCGACCCGGGCCAGCAGTGCGCCCGGATGGGCGGCGATGAACTGAAGGACGGTGTCACCGGCGCGCGTGTCGTCATCGTCAACGACTACGAGTTCGAGCTGCTCCGTCAGAAAACGGGGCTGGGCGAGGCGGAAATCCTGAAGGAAGCGGAGGCGCTCATCGTGACGCGCGGGGAGAACGGCTGTTCCATCTACACGGTCGCCGACCGCTTCGACGTGCGAGCCGTGCCCCCGCATCGCATCGTCGATCCAACCGGCGTGGGCGACGCGTTTCGCGGGGGGCTCATGAAAGGGATCGCCTCAGGCGCCGACTATCGCACCAGCGCTCAGATCGGCAGCGTGGCCGCGACCTACGCCCTGGAGCACCTGGGCGGGTCGAGCCACGCCTACACCTACGACGAGTTCAAACGGCGATACGAGCAGTACTTCGAACCGCTGGTCGTCTGAGTTAGCGCCCGGGGCAGGAGTCGGGCAGCGATCGCCATGACTCCACGTCGAGGATGGCCTCGTTGTAGTACGCGCCCTGGCCGACGCCTCCGCCGCCCATCGGCGCCTGCGGCTGGCCGCCGCCGATGCGGACGCGCCCGCCCGCGATCGGAACGCCGCGCTCGTTCACCTGCGATCGGCGCACGAGGCCGGTCACCTCGATCATCGTGGCCTTCTGCGACTGCATGTCCTTCAGCATGTCCTTCTTGCCGTTCAACCGGAAGCGGCGTCCGGGCTGCACTTCGGCATCGACCGGCTCCGCCCGGTCGCGGCGCATCACGATGAACGTTCGACCTTCGACGCACCCGGGGATCGACAAACGGACCGAGTCCTTGGGGACCTCGCGCTCCTGGCCGGAGAGCGGGACCGCAAGGGTAGCGAGGAGCAACGCGAGCATGGGTCTCATCTTTCGAACGACTCCCGTCTTCCGGCGGCGCTGAGCCGTATGACGTAGCGATCAGGCTGCTTCCTGAAATTATCCTGCAGTTCCGCCAGACTTTTCGCCCCCCCGTAGCTGATCGCCGAGCAGAGGTGCTTGAGCAGGTCACGGATGACCGGCCGCACCGACCCGCGCGCCGGAACGCTGATCTCCATGCCTTCGGCGCCGAGCGCTTCGACGTCGGCGGCCTCTGAATCTTCGACGTCCAACCGGTCCACGATGGCCTCCAGCGACGCCATTCCGCGGAAGACCTTGAACGGGACGGTCACGGTCTTGTGCGACTCGGGGAGGACGACCGCTTTCTGGACGGTGTCGCCGGGCGTCTCCGTGGTGCCGGCAAAGAAACTGCCGAGCATCACGGTATCGCCGCCGAAGAGGAGCGCCTGGACGAAGGCACCATCGCGCCGCACGCCGCCGTCGGCAATCAGCGGCACCTGGCCGGCCGCGGCCGCGCGGCACTCAACGAGCGCTTCGACCTGAGGCACGCCGAAGTTCGTGTTGAGCCGTGTCGTGCAGCCGCCGCCCGGTCCGATCCCGACTTTGATGCCGTTGACGCCGCGCTCGAGGAGGAAGCGGACGCCCTCTGCGGTCGCCACGTTGCCGGCGATGAGCTCGGCGCCCCCGAAGCGCTTGCGGAACGCCTCGATCGCCCGCGCCATCACCGCGGAATGCCCGTGGGCGATGTCGATGACGATGACGTCGGCCCCGGCGCGGAGGAGTTCCGCCGCGCGCTCGAGGAAATCGCCCTTGGCGCCGATCGCGGCGCCGACCCGCAGCCGCCCCTGATCGTCGCGCGTGGCGAACGGGAGCTGGCGCTGCTTCACCAGATCCTTTGCGGTAATGAGGCCGACGAGCGTGCCGTGCTCGTCGATGAGCGGAAGCTTCTTGATCTTGTGGCTCCGCATCACCTGTTCGGCCGTCGCACGGTCGATTGGCGCCTGGCGCAGGACCAGCCGCTCGCGCGGCGTCATGCGTGCGGCCACGTGCTCCCCGCCCGCGGCGTCGGTGAATCGCAGGTCGCGCGTGGTCAGCAGTCCTTCCAGCTTTCCGTCGCGATCCACGACGACAAGCGTTCCGACGCCGGTTCGCCGCATGCGGTCTTCCGCCTCGGCGAGGCTGGCGCCGCCCGCGATGGTGTACGGATCGGTGATCACCCCGTGCTGCCAGCGCTTCACCTTCTCGACCTCGCGGACCTGCGGCTCGATGTCGCCGGCGCGGAAGCCCCGGTCGATGACGCCGATGCCGCCTTCCTCGGCCACGGCGATCGCCATCTCCGCGCGCGTCACCGTGTCCATGTTGGCGGAGACGATCGGCCGCTTCAGCGTCAGATGCTCGGAGAATCGTGAGGAGAGGTCGATCGCATTCGGGTCGCGGCGCTCGACCACGCTGTACTGCGGCGTGAACAGGAAGTCGTCGAAGGTCGCGCCTCGAACGACACCGCGCAGGTCGGTCACGCCCACAGGATACTCACGCCGGGACCACCCGCGCGAAGACCAGGGCAGCAGCGGTGTACACGAGAGCCGAGGCGAGCAGCGTCGCCGAGAACCCCCAGTTCATCGCAATGAAGACGGCGAGCGTGGCCCCGACGACCGAGAACGCGCCATTCATCCCCCAGCCCCACGGAATGAGCGTTGGCCGTGAGGCGGCCAGGAGGCGCATGCCGGAGGGGAGCGGTACGCCAAGGAGCACGCCGGCTGGAGTCATCAGCACGGCGGCGGTCACGAGTCGCGCCGGCAGCGGCCACGCGATCGCGAAGTCAATCAACGACGGCACGGCGAAAATCGCCGCCACGCCGACGGCGGCGATGGCCAGCATCGCCTTGAGGGCGAACGCGCGAACCTGGGGCGCCGCGACGCGCCGGCTCGCGAGGCTGCCCAGCCCCGTCCCGAGAAGCAGCGCGAAGAGCGTCACGGTCAGCGAGAACACCGGGTGGCCGAGCAGCAGCACGAAGCGCTGCAGCAGCGCCACCTCGAGCAGCATGAATCCGGCGCCCAGTGCCGCGAAGTACACCAGCCAGCCGCCCCACCCAGGTTCGGGCCGGCCGCCGCCGATGAGGAGCGGCGCGATGATGAACAGCACGACCAGCGTGGCCGAGATCCCCATGAGCGTCAGCAGCGCGCTGAGGCCATTGCCGAACAGCATCGAACGGCCGAAGGCCACCTGGAACTGGTTCCGGAGCCGTGTGGTGTGAAAGAAGAAGGGCCGATCGTCATCCGTGGCGCGGACGTCCAGCGGGTACGACGCATGGAAAGCCTCGCGATCCGCGGCCAGGATCAGGCGGCGGTAGTCGGCCGCGCTCGTGCCCATGCGCTGCATCTCGATCGGTTCCTGAATCACCAGGGGAGGCTCGACGCCCGGCGCGTAGAGCATCGTGAATCCAAGGTCCCTCGCCAGGCGCTCGAGCCGAACCACGTCCGCGGCGCTGAACGGCGTCTTCTTGAGGAGAAACGTCGCGACACGATCGTGGCGGATGATGGCCAGGTGCCGCGCGGCGTCGAGACCGCGCGCCGCGCAGGCCTCCTGCGCCAGCGACACGAGCCGAAGGCCGTCGAACACCCATCGCGTGATCGTCACGTACCCCGCGTCCGTGAGGTGATCGAGGTATTCGCCGAACGCCTCCGACGTGTAGAGAGAATTCTCGGTTAGTGTGTACGCGCCTGCGGCAGTGGCCGCCCACGTGTCCACGAGCGAGGCCTGGATCACGTCGTACCGCTCGCGGCTGCGTCGCACCATGCTCCGTCCATCGTCGATGTGCGTGCGCACGCGCGGGTGCGCGTAGATGCCGCCGGAGTAATCACGGAAGCGCCCGAGCATCACGTCGCGCGCGATGATCGGATTGATCTCCACGCCATCGACCTGGGTGGCGCCGAAGACGAGCGCCGACACCAGATCGCGCCCGCCGCCTGGCCCGATGACGAGGGCGTTGAAGCCCCCGGGCCGTTCGACCAGATGGTAGGCGAGCGCCGTCAGCTCGTAGCGCAGGTAGGCGGCGTCCGCGACGTTCCCGGTGCCGCGGAGGATCGGCGTCGACGCGGCGGAATCGATATCCATGAACAGCGATTCGGCGCGCGCCCCCGTGAAGCGGGGGCTGAGCGACCAATCGCCGTGCGAGCGATCGTACACGGCAACACGCGAGAACGAGTTCCACTTGCTGAACAGCACGCGGTCGCCCTGATGTCCTTTCGTGTCGACGACCTCGAACGGGGCGAGGCCCGCGACCTGCGCCGTGACCGGAGCCGCGCAGACGATCGCCGCCGCCAGCACCATGCGGCGTCGCGACGCCGGCGGGGTGAACAGCACGGCGGCGACGGCCGCGAGCACGGCCGCGACGATGACGACCCCGGGGGCGCCGAGCGAGTTCAACAGCGGGATGAGGATGAGGCACCCGAGCGCGGCGCCGAGCAGATCGGCCGCGTACACGACGTTGACCCGCTCGCTGAGTCGGGCGAAAGCGAGCGAAACCACCGCGCCGCCGGCAAAGAAGGGCAGCGCGGCCAGCGTATAGATCGCGAGCATGAGGAGGAGGTTGCCCGGTGTGTAGTTCAGGCCGACGCGGATGCGGACGAGGCAGGCTAGCGCGACTAATGTCGCGAGCGCGTGGGCCAGCGCACCGGTGGCGAGCAGTTCCCGCGTGGCCACGCCGGCCAGGCGCTGCCTCATCACGTAGACGAAGACCCCGCTCGCACTGAGACCGAAAAGCGCAATCGAGATTGCAAGAAACGCGAAGTGGTAATACATCGTGACAGAGAAAATGCGCGTCAGTGCAAGCTCGGTCATCAGCAGCGCCGCCGAGACGGATGCGATTCCGGCCACGATGCTGCGATTTGTTGCGGGCGAGGAGCTCTCGATGCTGGTCAGGACGGTGCCGGTCACAAAGCGGCAGTCTATCACTCGTTGATCGGCACCTCGTTTGCACGGAGCCGTCGCAGCGGCTCGTCACGGGCTGGGTGCGGTGGCTTGGAGGTCTGCGGTGAGAACGGTGTGCTTGCTCCTCGCGTTCCTGATCATGACGCCGCAGACGTACGCTCAGTCGCTCGGCACCCCGACCGATAGTGCTCCTTCCGCTCCACTCTTCCGCGGCGGCGTCGATCTCGTGGCGCTCAGCGTCGTCGTCACCGATCCGCAGGAGCATTTCGTCAACGGGCTCACCGCGGCGGACTTCGCGGTGTTCGAGGATGGCGTGCAGCAGGACGTGTCGTTCTTCGCCGCTGCCACCGTTCCCCTCGATCTCGCGCTGCTGCTCGATACGTCGGCCAGCATGGTCGACAAGATGGAGACGATGCAGCAGGCGGCGCTCGGCTTCCTGCGCACGCTGCGCCCCGGAGACCGCGCGGCGATCGTCGATATCAAGGACAACGTTCAGATTGCCTATTCGCTCGGCGAAGACATCGAGGCTGCGAATCAGGCCGTGCGCAAGACGACTGCCCGAGGCGGCACCGCGCTCTACAACGGTCTCTATCTCGGCATCAAGGAGATGGTGAAGCAGCGGAAGATCAATGGCGACGTGCGGCGGCAGGCGATCGCCGTCTTCTCCGACGGTGAGGACACCGCGAGCCTGGTCGCTTACGACGACGTCCTGCAGCTTGCGAAGCAATCGGGCATTACGATCTACACGATCACGCTGAAGTCCGCCTTCGCCGTCAAGCAGACGGCGAACGCGGGGCGCAGGTATTTCTCGGAGTCGGAATTCGCGATGAAGTCGCTGGCGCAGGAAACCGGCGCGCGGGCCTTCTTCCCGACCCAGATCCGCGAGCTCGGCGCGGTGTACGGCGCGATCGCGGAGGAGCTGGCGAACCAGTACGCGATCGGCTACTCATCGAAGAACCCGCGGCGTGACGGCTCGTTCCGCCGCGTCATCGTCCGCGTGGCAGAGCGGCCTGGCGCGCGGGCCCGGACTCGCATGGGCTACCTTGCGGCGCGTCTCGTCGCGCGTTCAGCACCGTAGAATGAGGCGTGCGCGCCGCGCGCCTCGCATTCGCTTTCCTCACCTCGGCCTGGATAATCCTGCTGTTGGCTGCGCCGGTCGCGGGAATGGGCGTGTCCGCGTCGGCTCTGACCTACGCGTTCGGGTCGCTCATCTGCCACCAGCGCCCGGACCGATCGTTCTATATCAACGCGGCGCAGCTTCCCGTATGCGCGAGGTGCTTCGGCCTCTATGCCGGCGCCGCGGTCGGCATCTTCATTAGGGGTCTGACCCCTACGGTGCCGGACCTTCGGCTCGGGCTCGTCGTCGCGGCGGTTCCGACCGCGGTGACGTGGACCGGTGAGGTTCTGGGGCTCTGGTCGCCGGCGAATCTCACGCGTGCGATCGCGGCGCTTCCGCTCGGGGCGGCCGTCGCGGTTACGGTAAACTACATCGGATGCGCGCGACGGCAGCGGACCGGACACAGATCACCACGAATCCGTACCTGATCGCCGCCGTCGCGTGGCTCGTTCCGGGGCGGGCCATCTGTGGCTCGGCCGCACGCAGAGGGGAATCATTTTTCTGGTCGCGCTGCCGTTGATGTTCGCGACGGGGTTGTGGCTCGAGGGCCGCCTGTTTCCGTTTCAACCGTCGGAGCCGCTGGTCGCGCTGGCGGCCTTTGCCGACATCGGCATCGGAATCCCGTACTTCATCGCGAAGGCGCTGCGCCTCGGTGGCGGCAACGTCGTCGCGGCCACCGACGAGTACGGCAACACCTTCATCATCGTGGCGGGCCTGCTGAACATGCTCGTCGTGCTCGACGCGTTCGACGTGGCGCAGGGCCGCAAATGACCAGCCATGTCGCCCTGATGGTGCTCTTCGCGGCCTTCGTCTCGGTCGTCTTCGCCGCGCTGATGCGCGACGATCCGCGCGAGCAGCTCGCGCTCGGCAGCCGGATGTTCGCCGGCTTCACGGGCGCGGGCATTCTTCTCGGCTGGCTGCTGTACCCGTTCCCGTTTTGACACGCATCCTGAGGCTGTGGGGGCCGGTGGCGCTGTACGCTGCCGTGATCTTCTACACCTCATCGCAGTCCGACATCGCGCTGCCCGAGGCGATCGGCGACCAGGCGATCCATCCGATCGAGTAACCCGTGAGCCGGTAGTAGCGGCGCCTCTCGGCGTCGTAGCGACGAGGCGCCCCGTCGGGTAGCTCATCGGGGAGACTCTCAGACCCCTCGACCTCCTCGACGAGACTGCCGTCCACCATGCGCTTGAGGGAGCCGTACAGCGTGCCAGGCCCCAGGCGCATCTTCCCCCCGGTTCGCTCCCTCACCTCGACCCCGATCCCGTAGCCGTGGCGTTCCTCGTCAGCCAGGGCCAAGAGGATGTTGAGCTTCACCGGGGTTAAGGGCAACAGCCCCTCCGGATCGCCTCCTGTGCGTTGTGGGCCCAATTCGTCCTCCGATGAGCTCGAGCTGCTCTTGTGTGCGATACATCCGTCGTAGATGCATCATCGGAGGTACGTTACTCGCCTGCGGATCGCTTGTCAAGGAAGGACAATAGGCTGACGCATACCCACCACGGTAATCGAAAGAGCGAAACCTCCCCGATTAGCATGGAGCTGCCACACCACCATCCTCATAAGGAGGTCAGGCTCATGCCATGGTACAATCGTGTCCTGTGCGCCATCAACACCGCTATTCCCTTCTTCGTGCCGACTCAAGCGACTAACCTCGCCCTGCTGGTCAGTGCTATCCCCAAGTAACGTACCCTCTGCCTCTCGGAGCTCGCCAGGGTCTCTCGGTGGCAGGGGCTCGCGCTCGGCGGTGGCTCAAAGTGGGAGGGCGAGTGTGATAAGTTTGGCGCTGGGCCTTGCTGGAGGACCTCTGAATATACCGCCCTCTTGTCTGCCTCGATCTTCGCCAGCCGTGTAGGTGATTGTGTGTCAGGCTGTTGCCTTCCCTTGACAAGCGATCCGCAAGAGAGTAACGTACTTTCAGTGATGCATCTGTAACGGATGTATCGTGGGTACTGGGAGCCGGCTAGGGGGACCGGGCCGTTGGGGGAAAGCGGGCAGCACTCGTGAAGAGGTTCGGGACAGCACAATATTGATTGGAAAGACAAACAGGAGTAGATGAAATCGATAACGCGCGTGCTGCTGGAAGAAGACGACCGCTCGATCGCCGACTTCGTCGAGCACGAACTCGAGCGCCTAGACTTCAGTGTGCGGTGCACCCAAGACGGTGTCTCCAGCCTGGAGGAGGCCAAGCGCTTCGACCCGAACTCGTCCTATTGGACATGATGCTGCCGAAACTCACCGCCTGCGACGTCACGATGAACAAGGTCCACAGCCTCGACCTCGGCGCGGACGACTACGTGACTAAGCCTTTCGAGACGCCCGAACTCCCGGCCCGCAGCGAGGCAGCGGCCGAGAAGCCGAACCTGATCCGCACCGCCCGATTGGCGGGGTACAACTCGAAGGGAGCGTAGCCCGTCTTGCCGATCCGATGGCGTCTTACGCTGTTCATCGCGCTGGCGATCGGGGTGATACTGCTCGCCCTGGGCCTAACTCTCTACTTGCTGATAAGAGGTACGCTGCACAGGGACGTCGAAGACACCGCCACGAATCGGGCGGAGGCCACGGCCTCCGCGATCGAGGGGGGAGACGAGTTGAGCACTGCCCCCAACGATGACGACCAGATCTTATTCGACGACAGCGTCGCCGTGATCGTCCGGGGCAAGAACGGCAAGGTAATCGATGAGTTCAATCTTCCGGCGGGGGGCTCAGCCGCCAATTTCGACGTGTGGCGCAAGGCGCTCAAAAACGGGCAGGACGCCTCTGATAAGAGTGTGCGCCTGGGGGATAACGACTACTTCGTCTACGCCGTAGCGATGGATCCTTCGGCCCGCCCCGCTCGAGTGGTCGAGTTTGGCAAGTCCTACAACAAGACCGAGGAGATCCTCGAGATATTCGGAACACTGCTGGCGTTCGTCATCGGGGCGGCCTTTCTCTTGTCCATCGGGGGCGCCTACCAGCTGGCGGGAGCCGCCCTGAGGCCGGTGGACGCCGTGACCAGCGCCGCCCGCAGGATGGGCGAGGGAGATCTCTCCGAGCGGCTGCCCGTGGCCAACCCCAAAGACGAGCTCGGGCGTTTGGTTATCACGATAAACGGGCTGCTCTCACGCCTGGAGAGCGCCTTCGTCCGCAGGGAGGAGGCTTTGGAGCGTCAGCGACGCTTCGCCGCCGATGCCAGCCACGAGCTGCGCACGCCGCTCACCGCTATAAGCGGTCACGCCAGGATGCTCGACGAGTGGGCACTCGAAGGGGACCCGCAGAGGGCGAAACAAAGCGTCGGCGTCATCCGCCGGGAAGCCGCCAGGATGCGCAACCTGGCCGAGTCCCTCCTTGCCCTAACCCGCGGCGACGAAGGCGCGGAGCCGAACATCGGGCGCCACGACATGACCGGGGTCGCCGAGGAGGCGGCGCAGGCAACCCGGCACGCGAACAACGGAAAGGTGTCTATTGAATGCGTCCTCCCGAAAGGAGAGGTCGAGGCCACCTTCGATAGGGACCGCGCCTTCCAGGTCGCCTCCATACTCTTGGACAATGCAGTGCGCTACACGCCCGAGGGCGGGAACGTCACGGTAGGTGTGCGGGAGGACGGCGACCGGGTCGCGCTCGAAGTTTCGGATTCGGGCGTCGGCATCCCGGAGGATCAGTTGCCCCTCATCTTCGAGCGCTTCCACAGGGCCGATCCCTCCCGCTCCGATGGCGGCGCGGGCCTGGGGCTGTCCATAGCACGTCAGATCGCCGAGTCCCACGGCGGCCAGATAAGGGCCGAGAGCACGCCCGGCGCAGGCTCGACGTTCACCCTCCTCCTCCCGAAACGATCTCGGCCCTCCACCCCTAAGCGGCTTGAAGAACCGGCGCCACGTTGGCGGACGGCTCCGTAGCCGCTCTTGCGCACGCCAACAGATCGTGAATCGTTGAGTTACCTAGTGGGGGATTAGCGATCCTGTGCGCTACCCACCGCGCTCTTGCAGTAAGCCACGCGGCCCTGGAGGCGCTGGCGCTCGCAGGCGCTCACGTTACCAGGACATGGCGACGGAGGGCCAAATCACCTTCTCAGAGTTGGGCGTGAAGCTACGGGAGTTGGAGGCGGACCGCGCGACGGCGGAGGGTTAATTGGAGAGCCTGAAGTTGCGCCGCGTTCGGTCCTGGCCTAGGCTACACGGGTAGCATCCTTGAGGGAAGCGCGAGGAGGAGCGCCCGATGCTAGAGCGACGAGAGCACCGCACAAGCCAAGAAGAACTACTCCCCTACTCTTCTCCTCCTAGCCCCCACTCTGGTTGCTCCTCCATAGCGACCTCGTTCGACGAGCTTGCCAAGGGGGCTCGCAAGCGGCACCGTCTCCAGGGGCAAGGCGATCAGGTTGGTTGGTGGCGCCCTCCTGGGAGCCGCGTTGGCCTTCACCTTGGTGGCATCGAAGAACAGCTCCTCGCCCCACACCAGCCCTGCCTCGATGCACTCCTCGACGACCCGCTCGAAGAAGCGCCTAAAGACCTCCAAGCCGAGCCGATCCCTTATGCGAGTGAGAGAGGAGTGCTCAGGGAGCGGCTCTTGGAGGTCGTAGCCCAGGTACCAGCGCACCGAGAGGCGATCTGAGACCGCCCGCATGAGCTGCCTCTCGCTTCTGAGGTCCTCGAAGAACATCACCAGCTGCAGCTTGACGGTTGCAAGAGAGTGCCTCCTTAGTGGGTCGTCCTCCTAGCGACGGCGGCGCGCCGCAGCCAGCGTCTCTATCCGGGCGAGTAGCGTCGGATCGTCCTCGACCAGCCACCGCTTGGTCCTCGGGTGGCGACGCGCTGGTATCTCCCCTTCTGCTATCTTTGCGCGCAGCCAAGTCTCGCTCGTGCCGAGCCGGCGCGAGAGGCCGGGGATACTCCAGCACCCATCGATCTTCTCGCGGGAATACTGGCTCCCGGTAAGCGAGGGCTGCCCGTGCTTCGCGCGGATCTTCTCCACCAGGGGCCGACTGACGTAAGGCAGCCTCGCCGAGCGGAAACCTTCCGCCGTTAGCTGCCGGGCGATCTCTGTGTCCCGGTGGCCTTCGGCGGCGAGCTTCAGGATCCGTGTGACCAACTCGTCGTGGTTGCCGAGTTGGGTCGTGCGGTGCAACACCGGCGGATTCACGCGCAGCACGGAATAGGCGCCGCTGACCCAGACGATCTTCGCCTCCACGACGTCCTGCTCGGGCCTGGAGAGCACGACTCGGCGGACGAGGCTCCTCAAGAGCTCCTTCTTCTGCGGCGGGGAGAGCTTGCCAGCATCCCACAGCTCGGGCAGCCGCTTGCCGAGGTCCTCCAGTTGGGATCTCAGGCCGGGCTCCAATTTCTGCGCTAGCGGCATCCTCTCGAAGCGCTCGGCCGCTTCCTTGGCCTCCGCGAGGGCTCTCAAGGCTGCCTCCCAACCCTTCTCCAGCTCCGCGGCCACCAGCCGGTTCTCCGGGTCTACTGCCCGGTAACGTTTCTCCGCCAGGCGCGCCTCGTACTCGACTCGCTTCAGCCGGTCGGCGTGCTGCTGCTCCAGCCTCCCCCGATCCTGCTTGCGCTCGGCGAGGACCTCTTCGAGGAGGTCTAGCTCGGCCGGGCGGATGGCCTCGAAGAAGGCTTGCACCACCGCCGCATCCACGCTCGGGCCGGGTAGGCTCAGGCACATCGGCTGGCGGTATTGCTCGCTCAAGGCGCTGCACACGTAGCGGTGGCTCCTCTTGTACGCCGCGCGCATCTTGTGACCACACCTGCCGCAGACGGCTATCCCAGCCAACAGCGCACTGCCTTCCCGCGGGGCGCCTCGGACCCTGCGCTCGAAGTTGCTCGCGTTGTCCGTCAACTTGCGCTGGTTCTCCAAGAACCGCTCCCAACTCACGTAGGCGGGGTAGACGCCCTGGTGAATGGTAGCCCACTCCTCGATGGGCAACCGGACCCTCTCCGAGCGTCCGGGGCGTCGGTCCGGGTTGGGCCCGGTCCTGCCGTAGGCGAAGGCCCCGGCGTAGGCGGGGTTGTGCAGCATGCCGTAGATAGCGTCCGCGGAGGGGAGCTTCCACAGGAGCTCTCCCGCGTTGAGTCCCGCCACCTGACGCCGGGGCAGGAGCAGCCCTTCCTCCTTGAGACTCCTCATGACCTTCTGGGCCGACCCGAGGTCCTCGAAGCGTTCGAAGATGAGTTCGATGGTGCGCCGGACGGGGACATCGGGGTCCTTGACGGCCCGCCCGTCCTCGAGACGCACCAAGCCGGTGGGCAAGGCCTGGCGGTAGGTGCCCTGCTCGACGCGTCTGAGCCGGCCGGCTTCGAGCCTGAGCTTGAAGAGGTGGACCTCCGCCTCGCTCATCATCCCCCGCAACCCCAACAGCAGCCGGTCGTTGTGCTCGGCGGGATCGTAGACGCCGTCTGAGTCGGCGATGAGGGTGCCACGCAACGCCGCCACGTCCAACAGCGCGTACCAGTCTGAGTTGTTTCTGGCCAGGCGGCTCGCCTCGTAGGCGAGCACGATCCCAGCGTATCCCAAAGACATCGCTTAACAAAGTAACAGGGTTCTGCGGATTTTCATAAGAGGTAGGATATTTAGGTAATTTTATCGAAAAGATGAAGCGGAAAGTATCTTGCACGACCACATAGAGGGTCTCAAAATAAGAGAAAAACTTCATGACTTGGAAAGGGGCCAACAAGCTATTGATAAGATGAAAAATAAATTTCTCCTTAGCCTCAAGGTGGGTCTTTCTATTGTGCAAGGGAGTGATAATTTTGAAAAATTGAATTCGATTTTCGGGAATGTTAATCAAGCTACAGGTAGGGATGCCATTGAAAATTATGCCCAAACTAACCTGAATTATCCTGTACATGATGTGTTGAAAGTAAAAGCAGGCGCCGCTTCACTCTGGCATAAATTAAACACGCCACTAGCGGCTGATGTACAAGCACAACAAGCATCGTCAAAACTGAATCTTCTCACCCAACCCGAACACGAGGAACGCTCCGGTTTAGTCAGAAAATTATCCATTGCTTTAACGGTTGCTGCTGGTTTTTTGGGCGGAGCAGGAATGACAGTTGCTATAGCAGGAATTGCTTTAGGCAGTATGGCTGCAGTCATTGCGCTAGGCTGGCCAATTATTATTCCAATTGTGGTCGTAGGACTCATAGGAAGTTTAGTGGCGACCCTGTCATATCGTTTCATTAAGCGAAGACAAGAAAAAGCACAAAGAAAAATTGAGTTGGCGACAGCCCAAGTAACGGGTCTTTCCAGTTATTTTCATGAATATTCTCATCGTGGTGAAGAACAGGTCAAAGAGCTACAGGCTAAGCAAGAAAAATCAGGCCATGAAATTTGGGTTCGTCTAAATGATATTGAAAATGATTTGAGCCGGTACGAATTGAAAATTAATGAAGATACGAGAGCCATTGAAAACTTGGATAAGGAAATTCACAGTTTTCACATTGTGCCAGGTAATTTTCCACAAGCAAAACAGCTTAAAAGTGAAGTTAAACAATCTATCATTTTGGTTGAAGATCTGAAAAAGCGTGTTCATAACGTAGCCATCATTACAGGAACAGAAGATGAAAAAATTGATTTGATGGGGAAAATAGAACTCGTCCTCGCTAAAGCCAGAAACGATTCTAAAAAGATTGCTGCAATTTTTGAAAAAATTCATCGGGAATTACATGAGCAGCAAGAGGTGACTAAATCACCGGAAGAAAAAGTTCAAAAAAAACGTGAAACCATTCAAGAGAAGCCAGTGGAAGAGTCAGAGGCTGATAACGAGGCCCAGCAGGTTGAAATTCCGCCTGCGAAGGATGATCGGCATATGTAGCTTAAAACTTGTCTTCATCTTCAGGTTCAATATTAGGAGATTGTTTCAGGATTTTTAAATAACTAGCCCGATCTCCTCTTTTTGCTCGTTCATTTAGGTAATTTTCTGTTTCTAAAGAAGAAGTTTTTCAGCAAGAGCAAGAGTGATTAGTTGATTAATTGAAATGTGCTCCTTTCTAGCTAGATTCTTAACCGCTTTATGTAGCGATTCAGGTAATCGTAAACTTAATGCGGTCATCATATTTCTCCAATTAATTTCAAAAAATCTTTAGGCTTTATTATGTTTAAGTTAAATTTAACAGCTTCTCTAAAATCCCTAATATTATAAGTAACAATAAGGGGAGTTTGCCATGAACTTAATGTGATATAAGGGTTATTCGGCACGCATAGAGTACAGCGATGAAGATGATTGCTTTGGGCCATATAGCAGGAACTAATGATATAGTTGGGTTCCATGGAGATTCTGTAATAGATTCCTGTTTGTCGTTAATTCCATCAAAGTTGTTAGCCTCTGGACGCGACAAAAATCTGAGTTCCCCCCTCTCCCGGAATAAGTTTATTGCCAAAAATCGCTTCTTGCCTGGGAGAGGGGGGCAACTCAAGTTTTCGCGTATATTAAATTAGTAATACTTAATATCCCGATAATGTTTATGCTGTATTCTAAGTTTAAATATTAGCATGAGTAAAATACATGAGCCAATCCAAAGCCGAGTCATTTTCGTCAATACAAAAGTTGTTATACGATTTCCTTATAAAACTCCCAGATTTTTTTCCTAACCAGAGCGAGGGGGAAAGAGATGGTATGCTCGCTAGCGTGGAGATTCTCAGACAGCAAGTTGCATCCGTTGAAAAGGGAGCTATCCTGAGTGAGGAAGATTTGATGTGGCTCAATGCAAGTACTAATAATCTGAAGGGATACTTTGAGGAGATTGGTTTTGATCTTGGGATACAATCCCTTGACTCTCTTAAAAAATTTCTTAGTTTAGACCCACATACTACAAAAGAACCCCCTAAAGATATTTTAATTCCTGCTGATGTCGTAGCTCGAGTAGCTAATTTTTGTACTTTAAAAACAGTTACCTCTATAGCCTCAACCTGTAGCTTTTTCGCTAGCCATCCTCGCATAAAAGAAGCTATTTCAACGAAGAGTGAGTTCACGATCGCAATAGGTTTCAATCATATGTTGATTTTAACTGGAGAGGCTGCGCCAGCAACCCATTGAGCCGCTGCCGGCCCGCCGCCGTGGCGCGCAGGCGCGTAGGCGTCAGTTCGACGAAGCCCCCCTCCATCATCCGGAAGAGGCCTGCGGGGTCGAGGGCCTGATGGGCGCTCAAGCCGGTTTCGTGGTGGAGATGGGTAAGCGAGACGCCTTCCCGCAGCCGCAACCCCATCATCACCAATTCGACCAGACGCTCCGAAGAAGCGACCTCCTCGGAGGCGTGGCCGCCGTGGCCGTTCCGCGCGACCAGGTCGAGCCATGCTTCCGGCACGCGGCGGGCGCGGGTGGCGGTTTGGCGCCGCCCAACGTCAGCCGGCCATGGGCGCCGGGGCCGATGCCGACATAGTCGCCGTAGCGCCAATAGACCAGGTTGTGGCGCGACTCCTCGCCCGGCCGGGCATGGTTGCTGATCTCGTAGGCCGGCAGGCCGGCGGCTTCGAGCAGCTCCTGGGTCAGCTCGTAGAGGTCGCCGGCCTACTCGTCGTCGGGATCGGCGAAGCGCGCCCGTGCTGACCAGCGCATGGAAGCGCGTGCCGGGCTCGATGGTCAGCTGGTAGAGCGAGAGGTGGCCGCGGCGTGGCCAGGGCGCGGCGCAAGCTCGGCTCGCCAGGCCGCGCCGTCTGGCCGGGGCGGGCGTAGATCAGGTCGAACGAGAAGCGCGGGAAGATGCCGCGCCGCCAGCGCCGACCGCGGCCGAGCGCCTCGGCGGCGCTGTGCTCGCGGCCGAGGAAGCGCAGCTCCGCGTCGTCCAGCGCCTGGACGCCGAGCGAGACCCGGTTGACCCCGGCGGCGCGGAAGCCGGCGAAGCGGCCGGCCTCGACCGAGGTCGGGTTGGCTTCCAGCGTGATCTCGAGGTCCGCGGCGCAGCGCCCAGCGCCGGCCGCGCGCTCGATCACGGCCGCCACGGTCGCCGGCGCCATCAGCGACGGCGTGCCGCCGCCGAAGAAGATCGAGCGTCAGGTGCGGCCCGGCGTCAGGGCGCGCGAAGTGGTCCAGCTCGGCCAGCAGCGCGCGCGCCCAGCGCGCATGGTCGACGCCGGCGCGGACATGGCTGTTGAAGTCGCAGTACGGGCATTTGGCCCTGCAGAACGGCCAGTGGACGTAGAGCCCGAACCCGGCTTCTGGTCGCCGGTTCCCTGATCAGCTGATGCCATCAGGCGAAACACCGCTCCACGAGCTGTCGGAACGCGTCGGCGCGGTGGCTGATCCGGTGCTTTTCAGCCGGGTCCATCTCGCCGAAGGTGATGTCTTAGCCGTCGGGAACGAACATCGGGTCATAGCCGAACCCGTTTCCGCCCCGGCCGGCCATGCCAGTTTACCATAAACCCTGCCCTCGACCGTCTCGAAGTGGCCGTCCGGCCATGCCAGCGTCAGCGCGCAGACGAAATGAGCCGTCCGGTCGCCTCGCCCAGCTCCCGGTTCACCCGCTCCATGGCGGCGGAGAAGTCCTTTCCGCACCTGCCCAGCGCGCCGAATAGATCCCCGGCTGCCCGCCGATCCCGGCACCACCAGACCGCAATTGTCGGACAGCGCGATCAGACCGGAGGATGCGGCGGCGGCGCGGGCTTTCAGCTCGGCATTGGCGATGAAGGTGTCGCCGGTTTCCTCCGGCTCGGGCAGGTCAAGCTCCGCCGCCGAGCGGAAAGTCGCCACGTAAGGGCCGAGCAAGGCCGCGATCTCGCGGACCTTGCCCTTGTTGTGGCTGGCGACCACCAGCGTGTCGCCGTCGAACTTTCTGGTCATCGAGACTCCCGGCCCAATTCGGTCGAAGACGCAGCGCCGCCTTCTGCAACGCGGTCAATTCGGCGATGCCCTTCTGCGCCAGCGTCAGCAGTTCCAGGAATTGCTCCTGGCTGAACGGCTTCTCTTCCGCCGTGCCCTGGACTTCGACGATGCCGCCGCTGCCGGTCAGCACGAAATTGGTGTCGGCTTGCGCTGTCGAGTCTTCGGCATAGTCCAGGTCAAGCACCGCCGCACCCTGGTACATGCCAGCGGAAATCCCCGCCACCGAGTTCGTCAGCCGCACGGCCTTGAGCTTGCCGATCTTGACGAGGTGCTGGAACGCCAGATGGAGCGCCACGTAGCTGCCGGTGATGGCCGCCGTGCGGGTGCCGCCA
>CAVYVZ010000009.1:202500-815341 GCA_963772065.1 uncultured Acidobacteriota bacterium | reverse complement strand
CGCCCTCGGGCAGGTCCGCCACATCTCCGAGGTTCGCCTGTGGGAAGTGTCGCTCGTGACTCACGCTGCCAATCCCGATGCCGTCGTGACGCAGGTCCATGCACGCGGCGGTCAACGCATCGCACAGCTGCTCGCCGAGTTCGAGACCGAATGGCCGCGGACTTCGCGCAGTGCGAAGCGCACCGACGTGACGACACCGTCAAGCAACTGGAGATCGGGTTGCTTGAAGCGCGTCGAGGCCGGCTCCGATGAACGTCGCAGCCGTCGAGGAGTTGGCCAACGAGCTGCGGCCGCAGTTTATGCACGCGTTGCGGATTCTACGACCCGACCTGCCGGTCGCGGATTCCGCCGCGATGGTAAATGGCGCTTGGGCGGCCATCGCCGGCGACTGGCGCGCCGTGGACCGCATCATCGTCATCCTGCTCGATGCCGTCGTGGAGTCGCGCGCGCAGAGGGCATTGCTTCGCGCCATCGCGCAGCGGGCCATCGACGGACTGCTACGACAGCAGACCGGCAGGCAACGATGACTGTTGAAGAAGCGCGCGCCCTGCGCGAAGACGTGATTCTCGTGGTGGTGCACGTCGCGAGCGACCCGAACGGCGACTATCTGATTTCCCATCCGCAGGGGACCACGCTGCGCGTGCTGAAGCACTCGCTCCCGCGATTCGGTTACGGCGAACAGGTGACGGCCGAACACTTGGCGAACTTGGAGAAGGTCGCCGGGTTCGTGGTGTGCGCGATGCGCTGGCATCGCAAGCACCGCGAGTTGACACCCGACGAGCAGCGCGTGGAGGCGGCGGCGTTGCGCGTGTGGAACGCGCTGGGCGCCTTGGGGCTGGAACCGGCCGCGGAGCCCCGGCGCGGTCCGGGCGGCACACGCCGCGCGCTCCCGCGGCCAGTGACCCAAAAGATACGCCCGCGACGTTTTGCGTCCGTTTCCCGCCGGTGGGTGGCCCGGCGGGTGGCGTCCGTGGCCCGCTAAAATTGGCCCTAACGTGTTGAGTCGTAATGACTTAACTGATGGAGGCCATATGCGCGAGTTACAAAGCCGCGTTCGGCGAGTTCTTCAACCCGGATAGTTACGAATTGCCCGCCAAGGCCCAGACGGACGACGGGTGGGTGATTGTGGTCAACAACTCCAGCCGAATTCTGGTGGCGAGTGTGGTCGAGGAATCGATGACGGATGGCGAGACGACCGGAAACGCTCGGCTCGAAACGGCGTTCCCTTACACGACCGATTGGCCGAGGGCGTATGACGCGGCGCTTGAGGCGATGCGTCAACTGGTGGCGACGCACACAACCGTTGAAGGAGCGCGACGATGACCGTCTTCAAGCGGCACAAGCTCAGTGAAAACGGGTTTGCCGAATATCGGCAGCCGGGGTCCACGGTCTCGTTTCGGTGTTCGGAGGGCATGTGGGACGGCGAAGCGCCGCTGGAGATTCACGTGACCGCGCCCAACCTGGCGCCCGTGCCCGAACCGAAGGTCAAGGCGGCGAAGCCGCCGAGGGCCGAGAAGCGTGCTGCCGAGCCGAAGGCCACCACGGCGAAGGGGAAGGCGAAGTGATGCGCGCCGCGATTTCCGCTCGCAAGTCCACGGAGCAGCGTGGAGTCGCCACCGACGCAAAGTCCGTGACCCGGCAGGTCGAGAACGCCCAGGCGTTCGCGAAGGCACGCGGTTGGACCGTCGCCAAGGAACACATCTACGTCGATGACGGCATCAGCGGAGCCGAGTTTCGGAAGCGTCCTGGCTTCATGCGGTTGATTGCCGCCCTCAAACCGCGTCCACCGTTTCAGGTCCTTGTCGTCAGCGAACAGAAGTCGCTCGGCCGCGAGATGTTCGAGACGAACCGCTACATCAAGGAGATGGCCGAAGCCGGAGTGGAAATCTTTGAATACATGCATGGCAAGTCCCTGACTCCGAAGAACGCCATGGATAAAGTCGTAGGAGCCTTGCAGGGCTTCAGCGATGAAAAGGCCCGCGAGGACAGTAGCGAGCGTGTGACCGAAGCCCTTACTAAACTCCATCGCGCCGGTCGCGTCACGGGCGGTCGCGTCTTCGGCTATCGCAACGTCGATGTGTTTGCGGGCGCAGACGCGCACCGCCCAAGCCGCTGCGCTCCCACGTCGTGCGCGAGATCGACCCGACCGAGGCGGCGGTGGTGCGGCGGATCTTCGAACTTTACGATGCGGGGCTCGGCCTGAAGCGCATCGCCAAGCTGCTGACCACCGAGGGCACCCCAGCTCCGAAACCGTTCGCTCGGAAGGAGGCGCTGCCAGCGTCACCGTTCGATAGCTCCACACTCCCTCCGATCCAAGGATGGGCACCGTCCACGGTTCGCAGCGTGTTGACGCGCGAGCTGTATCGCGGGGTGAGCGTCTGGGGGAAGACGAAGAAGAAAGTGAACATGTTGGGGCAAGCGCGACCCGCACAAGCGTGCGGAATCCGAGTGGTTACGCACCGAGGTCACACATCTCCGCATCATGGCGGAGGAGCCGCGTGGCGACGTGTGGCCGCGCGGCGGCGGCAGGCGGAAGGTCGGGCAGCTGCGCTTCACCGATAGGCCGTATGTCTGGCCGTCCACCAAAGTTCGCGGTGCAGAACCTGCTTGCCGGGCTCGCCACATGCGCCGTGTGCGGCGGCGGGATGGTGGTCGAATGGAGCAACAACCGGAAAGGTCGCTATGCCTACTACACATGTGTCACCGTCGGCGGGCACCACAGGGTCCGGCTGCACCAATGCGCTGCGGATTCCGGTCGCCGAGATGAACGAGGCCGTGCTGCAAGCGATTGAGGCGCATGCGCTCACGCCCGAGGCCGTCGCGCAGGTGATTCGCTGTCGACCGAACGCGACGATGCGCGTGAACAGCAGAGCGACTCTCCAACGCGGGAACGGAAAAGCGTGGAGAAACGCATCGCGCGACTGGTCGCCGCCGTGGAAACAGGCTGGTGACGTGGCATCACTCGCGGCCAAGTTACGCGAGCTGGAAGCGCGGCGGTCACGCGTCGCGCGACTCCGCAGTCTCCGTCCGGTGCCACGGCTGGCGCCAGCGGTGATTGAGGATCGGTTGGCCGAATGGCGCCGTCTTCTGCGTCAGTCCACGACGCAGGCGCGTGCTGTGCTGCAGCGTGTGTTGAACGGACGGATTAATTTCACACCCCCTGGCATCGCTTTTTTAGTGTTGGCACCGGCTATACCCTTCGAGGCACCGACGCGCTTCGACAAGTTGTTCACCGGCATCGCAGTGCCCGGCCCCGCGTTCATCGCGAAGCTTTCGAGGCCCTTTAATCGCGGCGCGGAACTACATCGGTCCTGCCGACACGTTCGACGCGGATTACGGGCAATTACTGGAGCGGGCGTCAGCGGGTAATGGGTGGTGCGCCCTGCAGGACTCGAACCTGCGACCTCCTGGTTCGTAGCCAGACGCTCTATCCAACTGAGCTAAGGGCGCGAGAGAAGTATTCGGTTGTGCTGCGCCCTCTGAAGGCCTTCCCGGGCGCACGAAACATCAACTATAGCATGCTGAATCGCCCCGCCGCGCGCCCTCGCGGCGGGCGAAACGTGCCTACCGTGCCACTTCGATACGTCCGTACAGCCCGTGCTCTTCGTCGTCGGGTCCGGCCGCAAAGAACAGCGTGTTCGTCGGCTGATGGAGCAGGCCGTTGCCGAACGCCAGCCCCCACAAACCTTCGATCTCGATCGGGCGGCCGTTCGTCTTCCGGAGCGTGCCGCGGAACTCCCCCGTCCGCAAGTCGAACGCATTGATCCGGCCTTCGCCAAAGTTGCCCACGAGCAGCCTGCTCCTGAAGCGTCCGAAGTCGGCCGGCGCCAGCGCCATCCCCCACGGCGCGTTGAGCGGGCCGCGCGACACCACGCGACGAAGCAGATGGCCGTTCGCGTCGAACACGTCGACGAACCCGAGCCCGGGCCCGGTGACATCGTCTTCGGCTTCTTCATCCTGCTTCGCGTACGTCACGTCACAGATTGCCGAGGATATTCTGGATGCCGAACGGCGCGAAGCGCGGCGGGATCGCCGGATCTCGAAAGCGCCCCTCCAGCAGTACCTGATGAAAGCTGCCGTCGAACACGTCAATCCGGTTGTGGTGGAAGTCGGTGGCGTACAGGAAATGCCCGGTTCCATTCGCCGCCAGCGCCAGGCCCTTGTAGATGGCGCCGGATTCCGATTTGTCGACGGCAAGAATCGCGTGCGTGGCGTCGACGTTCGGCGCCCAGCCGGAGATCGTTCCAGCCTCCGTCGCGAAGATGAACCGGCTCGGACCCGCGAGCGCGCCCGAACGAACCACGAAGTCCGCTCCGCTGCTGAACACGATGCCGGTTGGTGACGACGGTGGATTCGCTCCCGGCGCGGTCGGCACCGTCACGACGAGCGATTGGTTCACCCCCTGGCCGTCATAGAGCGTCGAGACGCCGGTCTCGTTGTCGGCCACCCAGACGAAGCCATTCGGGTTGAAGACGATCCCCCACGGATTCACCAGATCGGGATCGGTGTGCGCGGCGGGGACGAATCCGTCGGACACGAGGTTGCGCACGACGTAGAGCCCTGATGGCTGCTGAGCCTTCAGTCCGTCGCCCTGCACGAGGATGAGAGCTACCGGAAGCGCAGCCACGAGGAAGAGGGCGCGGGTGCGAAAACGAACGATATGCATGGAGCCTCCTCTGCGAGCTGGGAGCGCCGCAGCGTGGTGCAAGCGCTGCTCCGCACCTGACAATCGAGATCGATGCGATCTGTTCGCGATTCGTATTCGCCGGCGCTATGTGGCTTTCGCAACGCGTCGCGCGATTTCAATGTTCGATGTCAGTGTGGTCGAGCTGACAGCCCTGCGGTATCCTCGTGGACACGATGACGCGCACGCTCGTCATAGGGCTCGCCGCGGCCAGCATCCTGAGTGACGTTCCGGTTCCGACCGCGCAGACCGAACGCGTCGCCATTCGCGTCGACGCTTCGGCACGCAAGGGTCCCATGAAGCCGGTCTGGGCCTTCTTCGGATACGACGAGCCGAACTACACCTACATGAAAGACGGACGGAAGCTTCTCTCAGAGCTCGCCGCTCTGAGTCCCGTCCCCGTCTTCGTGCGCGCGCACAACCTCCTGACCACCGGCGACGGAACACCCGCCCTGAAGTGGGGATCGACGAACGCGTACACGGAGGATGGCGCCGGTCGCCCACGCTACGACTGGACGATCGTCGATCGGATCTTCGACACCTACCTCGAGCGCGGGATGAAGCCGCTCGTCGAGATCGCCTTCATGCCCGAGGCGCTCTCCGTCAAGCCGCAGCCCTATCGACACGAGTGGGCGCCAGGGAACAACTACAACACGATCTACACAGGCTGGGCGCACCCGCCAAAGGACTATGCGAAGTGGGGAGAGCTGGTCCATCAGTGGGTGCGGCACTCCGTCGAGAAGTACGGACGCGCCGAGGTCGAGAGCTGGTGGTGGGAGGTCTGGAACGAACCGGACATCGGCTACTGGCAGGGCACGCCGGAGGAATACTTCAAGCTGTATGACTACGCCGCCGACGGATTGAAGCGCGCGCTTCCCACCGCGCGCATCGGCGGCCCGCACGTCACCGGCCCCAACAGCGAGCGCAGCCAGACGTTTCTGCGCACGTTCCTCGAGCACTGCCTGAGAGGACGCAACTCCGCCACGGGCAAGATCGGATCGCCGCTGGATTACATCGGATTCCACGCCAAGGGCGCGCCGCGCGTGACCGACGCCGGCCACGTCCGCATGGCCATCAGCAACCAGCTGAAGGCCATCGCCAACGGCTTCGCGATCGTCGCCTCGTACCCGGAGCTGCGCAACACGCCGATCGTCATCGGCGAATCGGATCCGGAGGGATGCGCCGCCTGCCCGGCGCGCGCGTATCCGCACAACGCCTATCGGAACGGCACGATGTACTCCAGCTACACCGCCGCGCAGATCGCGCGGACGTATGAGCTCGCAGAGCTCCACAAGGTGAATCTGCTCGGCGTCGGTAACCTGGGCATTCGAGTTCGAAGACCAACCCTATTTCGATGGCTTTCGCGACCTGGCGACGAACGGCATCGGCAAGCCGGTGCTGAACGTGTTCCGGATGCTGGGGCGGATGCGCGGCGATTTCGTCTCGGTCGAGAGCTCGGGCGCGCTGACGCTCGACACCATGCGCGATACTGGCGCGCGCGAGCGGCCCGACGTGAATGCCATCGCCGCGCGCGACGACGGCGCCGCTGCCGTGCTCGTGTGGAACTATCACGACGATGACCTGGCCGCGGAGCCGGCACAGGTCGACCTCATCGTCGACCACGTCCCCGACGGCCCGATCACGATCGAGCACTATCGCGTGGACGCGGACCACAGCAACGCCTACGAAGCGTGGAAGCGCATGGGTTCTCCGCAGACGCCCACGGCGGATCAATACGCGCAGCTCGAGAAGGCCGGGCAGCTGGCGCAGCTCGCTGCGCCGGCGCGGGTCGAGGCTCGGCGTGGCCGCGTGCGGCTTCCGTTCACGTTGCCGCGCCAGGGCGTCTCACTGGTTCGGCTGACCTGGTAGCCGCTGCGGCGCGGCCGCGTCATCCTGAACGGCTCGAATCGTCACCTTGGCCGTGCCTCTGTTGTTGTCGTAGAAGGTCTTCAGCCAGGGACCGATGCCGATGGCGTCATTGACGAACAGGAACAGCTGCCCCGCGCGCCGCGGCGCAAACTGCACGGAGCCTTGATCCATCGTGTGGTACTCGGCGCCGTGAGCGCCGATGCGCACCATCGGCACGAACCACTGAGCGGTGAGGACGCGCCGAAACGGGAGGAACGGTAGAAACACAAGCGGGCGCTCCATGCTGCCGAACCCTGCCGGCGTGCCGACCGGAATCGTCTGGTCCGCCCACTCCGGCGGCAGCGCAATGGTGGCCTCGTACCGTTTCCCCGCGTCCAGCGTCAGCCCTGTGGCCTGACACACCTCCCGGCTCGGAAGATCCACGACGACGGGATCGCCGTTCCACGGGGATGCATTCTTGATTCCCGGGCACGTCCAGCCGATCGCACTCGCGGCCGCAAACGTGGCCCGATTGGCTGTGCCCGTGATGATGAGCACGACGGCGGCCAACGTTCCGATGCCGAACACGAATGGGAACACGTGCTGCGTCGTGACCTCGAACGAGCGGCGATACCACGGATGCGATCGCAGCCGGTAGACCCAGTCCCGGGGCGGGGCGCTCGGTGTGACCGGCGTGAAAGGCTGCGTCGCGATCCCGTCCCACAACACACGCATGTGATCGCCGATCGCCCGCTGCAGCCACGTGCTCGAGAGAAGGAATGCCGTCAGGAACACGCCGCCAATCAACAGCTGGAAAGGATAGCTGCGGTAGTACTCGACCAGCGGTTGTGCGCGGCCGGGGACGAAGTTGCCGACCAGTTCAATCGCGCCCCCGAGCGCCCGTGACGACCACGGAAACAACGCCCAGCCGTCTGGACCGAAGAGGAACGGCGGCACCAGGAGCAGCAGCGTCAGAATCACCGTCGCGAAGTACGTGATGCGACGCCACCACACGAGATTCCAGACGCGCTCCTGATCCGCGCAGCGGGATTGCGACTGCGTGGAATGCTCGTACGGGTTGGTCGCGCCGTGAAGGATTTCGCCCTTGGCCGTCACCACCGAGTAGCGTTCGGGCAGGACGATCGGCGCGTACTCATCGCGCCCGCTCGTGATCCGCTGGAACACACTCTCGTGGATCTTCGGCAGCGGTATCGTGACGTCAGCGAAGCGATCGTCGGTCAGCTTCTTGATGCTCCGCGGATTGTACCGATAGTAGCTGCCCAGTCCGCGCCGCGAGTCGGAGGCGGGTCCGTTCGGATCCGATCGCGCTTTCCACTGCGCCACGACCTCCGGGTGCAGGCGCAAACCTTTCTTCACCGCCTCGTTCGCCATCCAGAGCAGCGGGACGTAGGCCAGCGAGTCGTCCGGATAACCGCCTCCCACGTTCGAGTGGACGCCCGCGAACCACACCTGGGTCAAGCGTTCCTCATCCGTCCGTGCCTGCGGCGTTTCCTTCGATTCGTCGAGGAGCACCGGATGAAACGTGTGTCGCTCGTCGTCAACGGCAACGGCGTGGCACAGTTTGTCGACGCTGGCAGGGTGCCGATGATCGCACAGCGACAACGGCCACACCCATTGATCCCATCCACGCGTCATCTCGTCCATCGGGAGACCGTACGCGTCGACCGTATCCCACAGACCGACGAAGGCGATGCGAGGCCGTACGTTGTTCGCGTCGGTATACCGTGGCCCGCGCTCCCACAGGCGGAGGATCCAGTCCCGAACGGCACGCAGGGGTGCGACGAGACCTCTGGTCGGATTGGACGCCCGGCGGTATTCACGGTAGGCCCACTTCGCTCGACGTTTCAGCTCGCGGCCCTGCACGCCCTTGATCAACCCCTGATGCTCGATCAGGCCGACGAGCACGCGAATCGTGAACGCGCCGCGACTGAAGCCGAAGGCAAAGATCTCATCGGCCGGCGCACCACCGGCAGGTGGCGTGTAGTTGCGGCACGCGAACATGTACAGGTTCCGAACATTCCGCTTGAGTCCCCAGCCGAGCGCCCCTCCAAGGACGGCGAAAGGGCGGAACGACGAGGTGCCCACGCCGTTGTCGTAGAGCGCCACCTGATCGCCCGCGGCGAGCTCGATCGCCTCATACAGACGCCACACGTTCGTCTTCATGAGCTTCGCCGAGCTGTTGCCGGTGCCGTCGGAGAGAAGAACGATTTTCTTCCTGTCGTTGTCTGGCATTGGTCGACCCGTTCTCTTGTAGAGACGGACACGAGCGGGCGATTTTCCGGTCCTAGAGCATCGGGAGGCTGCGCGGGCGCGGTCCCCGCGGAAATGCCTCGTCGATCCGAGCGATCTCTTCCTCAGTCAGCCGCAGATCACCGGCGCCGGCGTTCTCGGCGGCGTGCTCCGGGTTCGATGCCTTCGGAATCGCGAACACGGAAGGATGCCGCAGGAGGAAGCGCAGGGCAACCTGTCTCGGCGTCGCGCCGTGCGCGTCCGCAATCTCCTGCAGCACGCGGCCGCCCTTCGTGCGCGGACCGGGAAAATCTCCGGCGCCGAAGGGGCTGTACGCGACGAGCGCGACGCCATGCCCGGCGCACCAGGGAAGGACGGCGTGCTCGATCGCGCGCTCCTGCAGGTGATACAGGACCTGGTTGCACGCAATCGCGCCCGCGCCGGCGAGCGCCGCGGCTTCCTCGAGATCCGCTTCGTCGAAATTGCTCACGCCCCAGGAGAGGATCTTCCCTTCACGCGTCAGCTCCTCGAACGCCGTAAAGGTCTCGGCAAGCTCGTATTGGCCGCGCCAGTGCAGAAGGTAGCAGTCGAGCCGATCCGTGCGGAGCCGCTCGAGCGATTGGGCGCACGCGATCTTCGTGGCACGCGCGAGACGCGTTGCTTGGAAGCACTTTCGATACGAGGAACACCTCGTCGCGCCGGCCCGCGATGGCTTCGCCGACGATGTTCTCGGCGCTTCCGTACATCTCGGCGGTGTCGATGTGCGTCATGCCGAGATCGAGCCCGAGTCGAAGCGCGGCGAGCGCACGCGCGCGATGACCGGTGTCGATCTTCCACGTGCCCTGCCCAATCGCCGCCACCAGGCGATTCGTCGGTACCGAAACTACGCCGTTCCATCGCTACCGAGCGGCTGTCGCGCCCGACACGGAGCGCGTGAGGCCGTGACCAACGGGGAAGAGACCGGGCAGCGCAATCGGCAACCGGCCGCCGATCGGCGTCTCACCGGCGATGGCCCGCACGGCTGAGAGCTCGGCGAGATCGTAATAATCGTAGGTCAGCAGCATCGCCGGAAGATCCGGCACGACCGCTGTTACGTACGGATTGCCGAAGAAGACTGCCACGAACGGCTTGCTGCGCGTCCGCCGCGCAATGTCGTTCAGAACCCGCGCGACGGGCGCCGCGAGATCCATCCTGCCGCTCGCCGACGAGGCGCGCACGAACACCGACGCCACAACCGCGTCGTAGCGGTCCGCGGTGGCGCGAAGCAGATCGAGCTCCGACGGAGTCGTTTCGTCCGAAAGCTCCACGGCCGTGAGATTCGGCCAGCGCTTCCGCAGCTCCGGCGCCATCGTGCGGCTCGGCGCGGCGATGCCCCACCCGCCCGGGTAGTCGAGTACGGAGAGGTACAGGATGGAAGCGCTGGCGGGGACGCGCAGCGGTACCGCGTTGTGCTCGTCCTTGATCAGCGTGAGGCCCCGCTCGCTCGCGCTCTGCGCGATGGAGCGGTGAGCCCGGCCTCCCAGCACCTGCGAGATCGCGTCGAGGCTGACCTGCTTCTGCTTGTGCAATCCGAGGCGCGCCTTGGCCCGCAGGATGCGCGTCACCGACTCGACGAGCCGAGCCTCCGTGACGGTGCCCTTCGCGAGCGCGGCTTTCATCGCGTTGAACGCAGCCGGCGGATCCGGCAGGTCCAGGAGCATGTCGTGCCCCGCCGTGAACGCCCGGACGGCGGCATCGCCCGGCGTCGCGATTTTCGTGACGCCGGCCATCTTCATGCCGTCGGTAAGTGCCAGGCCACGAAAATCGAGTTCCTTACGCAGCAGTGTCGTCGCCACCGCGGCGCTGAACGTCGCCGGCGTGGACGCTTGAGCGTCGAGCGCCGGCAGCTCGATGTGCGACGTCATCACCGCCTCCGCGCCCGCCTGGATGCCGCCGCGAAACGGCGGCAGCTCCACTGCGTTCAGGCGCTCCCGCGGGTGCGGGATCACCGGCAGCCCGAGATGCGAGTCGACGTCGGTGTCGCCGTGACCCGGGAAGTGCTTGAGGGTCGCGAACATGTGATGGGCCTGAAGCGATCGCACATAGCTGGCGACCATGGCAGAGACGACGGCCGGACTCTCACCGAACGATCGCGTGTTGATCACCGGATTGCGCGCGTTGTTGTTGACGTCCGCCACCGGCGCGAGGTTGATGTGGACGCCAATGCCGCGCGCCTCGACGGCGGTGACGCGCGCCGCCTCGGCCACGAGCCTCTCGTCGCCGGCGGCGCCGAACGCCATCGCCCGAGGAAAGCTGGTCGCGCCGGCGATGCGCATGCCGACGCCCCATTCGAAATCCGCGGCATTGAGCAGCGGCACGGCCGAGAGGGCCTGCAGACGATTGAAGGTGGCCGCCGCCGAGAACGGCTGGCCGAGCGTCACGCTCGCGTAGCGCGGATTCAGGATCACGCCCGGCGTCGGCTGGCTCCCGCCGAACACCACGAAGCCGCCGACGTGCTGATTGCGGATGAAGCCGGCGAGCTGGTCGAAGACGTCCGAATCCGTCGCCAGATACGTCGACTCGAACGATGGAACGAGCACCTGCCCGATCTTCTGTTCGAGCGACATCGTCTCCAGCATCCGCTTCACCCAGCGTTCGGCGTCGCGGTCGAGAGCCGCGCCGGGCTGCGCCGTGACGAAGGGCTGCGCCACCAGCAGCGTTGCGCCGAGCGCGGCTGCGAAGGCAAGTCGCATCGGGCCAGTATAATCGGCCGGATGAACGTGCCCGAGACGAGCGCTGCCCAGCACCGCGCCGCCGCGCCCCGCCGCGCCTGCTGCTTCGTGCTGACGGTGAGCGACACGCGCACGCCGGATACCGACACGAGCGGCCGGGCGATTCGCGAGCTGCTCGCGGCCGCCGGTCACGAGATTGCCGGCCACCGCATCGTGCGCGATGAACCATCGGAAGTCTCGGCCGTCGTGCGCGAACAGGCGGCCGATGGCGCGGTGCAGGTCGTCATCACCACGGGAGGCACCGGCATCACGTCGCGCGACGGCACCTTCGAAGCGATCGATGGCCTGCTCGAAAAGCGGCTCGACGGCTTCGGCGAGCTGTTCCGCATGCTCAGCTTCCAGGAGATCGGAGCTGCCGCGATGCTGAGCCGCGCGACGGCGGGAACGATGCAGCGGAAAGCGATTTTCGTCCTGCCGGGATCGGAGAACGCCGTGAGGCTGGCGCTCACGCGCCTCATCCTTCCCGAGCTTGGACACATCCTTCAACAATTGAGCACATGACGACGAAGATGCGCCCGATTCGCGACACGATTCCGCTCGAGGAGGCGCGCGCGCTCATCGACGCGGCCGCGCGGCCCATCGCGCGAACGGATCGCGTGACACTCGAGGATGCGAGCGGGCGCGTCGTCGCGCGCGACGTGGTCGCCTCGGCAGATGTGCCGCCGTTCTCGCGGGCCGGGATGGATGGCTACGCCGTGCGCGCCGAAGACACGTTTGGCGCGAGCCGCCAGGATCCGAAGACGCTTCAGTGCATCGAGCAGGTGTTCACCGGGCAGGTGCCATCCCGAACGGTCGCCGCCGGCAAGTGCACCGAGATCGCCACCGGCGCGCCGATGCCGGACGGCTCCGACGCCGTCGTGATGGTGGAGGAGAGCGAGAAGGAAGCGTCGGGCGAGGTGCGCATCTTCACGCCCGTCTACCCAAGGCAGAACGTCGGCCGGCGCGGCGCCGACATCCAGGCGGGCCAGGTGGTGCTGCACGCCGGTGACGTGCTCAACGCGAGCCGCGTCGGCGCGCTGGCGGCCCTGGGCGCCACGCACGTCGAGGTGTACGCGAAGCCGCGCGTGGCCATCCTCTCGACCGGCAACGGGATCGTCGACCCTGGCCGGCCGCTCGCCCCGGGCCACATCTACGACATCAACCGGTTCACGCTCGCCGCCGTCGTCGCCGAGCACGGCGGCACGCCCGAGCCCCATCGAACGGCGGCCGACACCATCGAGGATCTCTCGCGCGCGATCGACGACTGCCTCGATGCGGACCTGCTCGTCTTCTCCGGCGGAAGCTCGGTCGGCGAACGCGATCTGATCCTGGACGTCATCGGCCAGAAGGGCGAGATCCTTTTCCATGGCATTGCGGTGAAGCCAGGCAAGCCGACCGCCTTCGGCGTCGTCCGCGACCGCATCGTCTTCGGCATGCCGGGCTACCCGACGTCGTGCCTTTCGAACGCCTACATGCTGCTGGTGCCGCTGCTGCGCCGGATGGCGCACCTGCCGGTTCACGCCGTGCGCACGGTGACCGCGCCCCTCGGACAGCGCATCGTCTCGACGACGGGCCGCCACCAGTTCTACACGGTCCGCCTCGTGGACGGCGTCGCGCAGCCGGCGTTCAAGGCCTCGGGCGACATCACGAGCATGTCGCTCGCTGATGGCTACATCGAGATCCCCGCGCAGACCGACATCGTCGAGAAGGGCGAGGTTGTTGAGGTGAAACTGTTCTAGGCTTTGTAGGCATGACGACACTTCACAGGGAGATCGGGGAGATCGGGGAGCTTGGCCGGCAGCGCCGTTCGATCTCTCAGATTTTCGTGTTCTTGAATTCGTGGCTAGTGGCAAACGTTCCGACGTTCTCCCTGATCTCCCTGTGAAGTCAGTCAGTTGGAGGCAATCATGACGCGACGCGAATTCCTGGCAGCGGCACCCGCGGTCATCACCACGGCGCACGTGTCGAGGGCGGCCGACCGCGCCGATGTCGACCGCCTGATCGACGCCGGCAAGACGGACGTGCTCACGCGCGCGGATATTCCGACGCCTGCGCTGGTGCTCGACCTCGACGCGTTCGAGTGGAACGTCGCAAAGATGGCGGGCCATCTGAAAGACCGCGGCAAAGGGTTCCGGCCGCATGGCAAGACACACAAGTGCCCAGAGATCGCGCGCACGCTCATTCGTGCAGGCGCGGGCGGGTCCTGCGTGGCGAAGCTGAGCGAGGCTGAGGTGTTCGCCGACCAGGGCATCAAGGGGCTGCTGGTGACGACGCAGGTCGTCGGCCGCCGCAAGATCGAGCGCGCCGTCGCACTCGCCAACCGCGCTGCGGACACGATCTTCGTCGCAGACGATGAGCGGATCGCGCGAGAGATGAACGATGCCGCGGGAGCACAGCGGGGCCGGAAACCCGTGAAGATCAACCTGGCGGTCGACGTGCTCTACGGGCGCACGGGGATCGCCGCCGGCGAGCCGGCGGTCAATCTGGCAAAGATCATCGACTCGCTGCCGAACGTCACGCTGGCGGGCATACAGGCCTACGATGGCAGCTCGTCGCACACGCTGGGCTTCGACGCGCGGCGCGCGCGCTCGCAGGCGAGCATGGGCCAGGCGGTCGAGACGCGCCGCATGATGGAGCGGGCGGGTCTGCGCTGTCCGTTGCTGTCGTGTGGATCGACCGGTACCTACAACATCGACTCCGAGATCGAAGGCGTCACCGAGATGCAGCCCGGGAGCTTCATGTTCATGGACGTCGACTACAACCGGATCGGCGGGCAGGACGGCGCCACGTACCGCGATTTTCGCAACGCCCTCACCGTGATCACGACGGTGGTATCACGGCGCACCGACACGGCGATTGTGGACGGCGGCTTCAAGGCCTTCTCGACGGATCGGCCGTTCACGCCCGAGCTGAAGGGCATCGAGGGGGTCACCTACGCGTGGGCGGGAGACGAGCACGGACGGCTGGATCTGTCGAAGGCCGGTGCAGACGTGAAGCTCGGCGATCGCCTCGAGTTCATCATCCCGCACTGCGACCCGTCGGTGAATCTGCACGACCGGATCTACGCGGTCCGAGGCGAGAAGGTCGAAGCGGTCTGGTCGGTCGCCGCGCGCGGCATGAGTCAATAGAGGCTCGGCTCGTCACTCGCGCTCGAAGACCTGCTTGACGGCACGTGACGCCAGGAATGTGTTCCGCAAGTTTTCGTCGCGTGTCTCCGCCGCGATCCCCCTGATGAGTCGGGCCGACTCGCCATAGGCTTCCATCGCGGCCTTCGAGTCACCCGCCTCCGCGAGCAGGCGGCCGAGGGCGGCGTGGGTCTTCCACGCGACGAGTGGCGCGGGGTTGCGCTGCAACTGCTCGCGAGCCGAGTGCAGATGCGCGATAGCCGTCTGGATGTCGCCGCGCCGCCGCGATGCCGCCGCCATGAGATTGTGCGCCACGGCCACATACTTCCCCGCCTCGTACCGCTCCGCGCTCTCGCGCAGCCGCGTGGCATCCGCGAAGGCGTCATCGAGACGGCCCTCTTTGAGTGCGAGCGCTGCGGTTCCCGCCTGCAGGCGGATGTTGTAGCGCCATCGGAACCACGCGTCGCGGGCAAAGATGTCCTCGACCTCGCGAAAGGACGGTGCGACACGGTCCGCCGCACCCGTTTGCGTGTAGTCGCACCCGAGGTTGATGAGGGAGTTCGCCTGCGCCTCGAGGACGCTATGCTGGCGGCCGACTTCGAGCCCTTCCTGATCGTCCTTGAGCGCACCCTCGAGGTCGTGGAGCTCGCGGTGCAGCCAGCCGATGCAGTTGGGCAGCCTCGGATACCAGAACAGATCGCCGTTGCGGCGCGCGATGTGGATGGCTTCCTGCATCGTGTCGCGCGCCGCGCTGATGCGCCCCTGATTCCCGCGCGTCAGGCCCGTGATGAAGAGTGAAAAGAGGACGACGAAGCTGTCGCGGATCTCCTCCGCATGCTGATGCGCCTCGCTCAGAAGCGTTTCGGCCTCGCGATATTCGGATTGCCAGTAGTGCAGCGCGCCGCGCCACGCGAGCGCGGCGGCCAGTGCCGGCCGATGGTCGATCGAGCGCGCCAGCCGGATCGTGTCGTCGAGAAGCGGCTTCGCGTCCGCGAGCTCGCCGTAGCAGAGGCGCTTGAGCCCCATCAGCGCCATCGTTTCGGACCGGCGCGGGCTGCTGCCAGCGCGCTCGGCCGCATCGATCGCTTCGTCGGTGCGCTGACCCATTTCCTCGATCCGGTGGGAAAAGAACAGCACCTGGCTGAGACCGTTGAGCGCGATTGACTCCTGTTCGGCTGCGCCGGCGGCCTTCGTCCGCTCCAGCATCTCGGTGAAATCAGCGACGGCGCCGTCGAACCGGCTCAACGCAAGGCGGACGCTGCCGCGTTTCTGATGGAGCAGGATCGCGCGGTCGCGCGCCTCCTGCGGCGGCAGCCGATCGAGGAGCACGAGCGCATGGCTGTAATGCCCCTCCGCTTCCGCATTGGCATAGAGCTTCATCGCGTTGTCGCCCGCCTCCATGAGCCAGTCGATCGCGGCTGCGAAGTCGCGGCCCCGCTCGAAGTGGACGGCGAGCGGCATGGCCACGCGCGACGCCTGCGCGCCATAGTGCTGGCGCAGCAGCTCACCCGCGCGGCGGTGCAGCAGGATGCGCCGCTTGCTGACGAGATCGCCGTACAACACGTTCTGGTACAGCGCGTGAACGAACCTGTACCGGATCGCGAGCGCTCCGTCGGGCAGCTCCTCTTCACCGAGGCTCTTCACCAGCCGATGCACCTTGTCGAGCCGGTCGAGCCGCTCTTCGAGCGCCAGGTCGTCCATCTCGAGCAGTCCGGCGCTGACCGTCGAGAGAAACTCCTCTCCCTCGACGCTGGCATACTGCAGAACGAGCTGATCCTCCGGACGAGAGCGCCTCGATCTTCTTTCGAATGAGGCTGCGCACGCCCTCTGGCGTGTCGAGCCGGAGCTCCGACGCGGGCCGCGCCAGCGTCCATCGATCGCCGGACCGGGCGATGTCGCCGCGCTCGACGAGAAACTGAATGAGCGACATCGCGAACAGCGGGTGGCCGTCCGTCCGGCGGTGAACGACCGCGCTGAACTCGGTGGGGAAATCGTTCGGCACGAATCGGCCGTTCAAGTACCGCGAGAGGTGCTCCTCCGTGAGCAGGTCGAGCGACAGCTCGACACCCGTGTGGGCCAGCATCTCCAGGCGATAGGCGCGCAGCGGATGCTTGACGTTCCGCTCCACCTCCTCCGGACGAAACGTGCCAATCAGCAGGAGACGCTGATCCGTCAACCGATGGGTGAGGTGGCGCAGCAGGTCCACGCTGGGCGGGTCGGCCCAATGCAGATCCTCGAGCACCAGGACGACGGGCGCGAACGTCGAGAGCGCCACGAGCGCATCGCCGAGCTCGCGCAGCATCCGATCCTTGGTTGCGCCGATCGTCTCGCGCTGCAGCTGCTCGAGGTTGCCGCTCGAGCCGAAGGCCGCCGGCAGCTGGAGACACCATGTGGGCGCGTGTGTTCGAAGCACCGACGCCACCCGGGCGCCGCCCGGGCCGCCGAGCAGCCCGCCGAGCGCATCGAGAAACGGCAGGTACGCCTCGCCCGGGCCGTACTGTTCCACGCACCGGCCGCGGCCGAGCAGCAGCGGGTGCCCGCGCCGCCGGCTCCGCCGCATGAACTCCTCCGTCAAGACCGTTTTTCCGATGCCTGGCTCACCGGTGACCAACACGACCTTCCCGGTCCGCGCCTCCGCCTGCTGGAGCAGCTCGTGGAGCCGCTGCAGCTCACGTTCGCGACCCACGAACGTGTCGGGTTCGGGGTCGGTGACGATCGGTTCAGAAATCAGGGTGTGAACACCGCTGTGCCGCGCGTGGATCTCGCGAAGCATTGCGGCGACATCGGGCGCTGACGGCCGGCGCTGGCGGTCCTTCGCCAGCGCACGCTGCAGGATCAGATCGAACTCGGGCGGCAGCTCGGGATTCAGCGCGCTCGGCGGCGGCGGATTCATCGTGGCTACGGCGTTCATAACCATCAACGAGCTCGGACCGTCGAACGGGCGCTTACGCGTGGCCGCTTCGTACAGGACGCTCCCCAGTGAGAACACGTCGGACGCCGCGTCAAGCGGCTCGCCCCGCGTCTGCTCCGGCGACATGTAGGAGAGCGTGCCAACGACGATGCCTGGCGCCGTGAGGGCATGATGCGTCACGGCATCCAGCGCCGGATCGAGGAGTTCCATGATCGGCTTCGCGAGGCCGAAGTCGAGCACCTTCACCTGTCCCGCCGGCGTGACCATGATGTTCGCCGGCTTCACGTCCCGGTGGAGGACGCCAGCCGCGTGGGCCACGCCCAGCGCCTCGGCGACCCGGGCACCGATCTCGAGCACGTGGGCAAACGACAGCTGGGCCGCTGAGAGCATCTCCGCGACCGTTCGACCCTGGATGTATTCCATCACCAGGAAGTCGACGTTGGATTCCGACTCGATCGCATGCACCGTGACGATGTTCGGGTGGTTCAACGCGGAGAGCGACCTGGCCTCCTGCAGGAACCGCTGCCGCGCGACCGCATCGCCGGCCGAGGGTGCGGGAAGCGCCTTGATCGCGACATTTCGACCGAGCTTCGAGTCGAACGCGCGATACACCTCTCCCATTCCGCCGGCGCCGATCCGTTCAGCGATGTCGTAGTGGAGCAGCCGCTGGCCCGAGTGAAGAGTCGTCACACCGCCGGTTCCAGATGCATTCAGTCGAGCGCCTGCCGGGCCCGTTCCGGATTGTCGGAGACAATCGCGAGCTCAACGAGATTGTCGACGATGCCGGTCAGATAGATGGCGCGCAGGTTGACGTTCGCCTCGGCGAGGCGCTCGCTGATTTTCGCCAGCTCCCCCGCCCGATTCTCGAGGAGAACGGTCACCACCTCCGACTCTTCGAACGCGATCTGGTTTTCCGTCAACGCGGCACGCGTCGGCTCGGCGTCGTCCGGCAGAATGCGGAGCGTCGCATCCGACCCGTTGGCTTGCGCGGTCAGCGATTTGATGTTCACCCCGTAGCGTGCGAGGGCGGTGGCCACGCGCGCCAGCTCGCCCGGCCTATGACTCACGCGAATCGCGAATTCGGTCATAAGGGCCCTCTCTCATTTGTGATTTTGGATTTTTGATTTTTGATTTTGGATTTTATTTTGCTTGAACTACGATGTCGATTCGCAATCGCAAATCGCAAATCAAAAATCAAAAATCAAAGATCAAAAATCAAGAATCAAACATTCGATCACCGGCGGCCGATCTTACGCTCCCATTCGGGTTCCAACAAGTCCGCGGTGTGCAGGTCGAAGGCAGGAGCCGTGCGCGGGTAAGAGCCGCGGAACTCCGCGTGACAGCGATAACAGACGGTCACGTCCCCGAGCCTGCGGTAGATCAGCAGATCGATCACCACGGCCGCGGCGAGGATGCTGTACGCGATAAGGTCGAGATTGAACCAGTAGAAGACCACGCTGATCAGCGCGCCCGTGATCACGAACGCGAGCCCGACCTTGGGATCGAAGTCGCGCCGCACGTAGAAATCGCCTCCCTCGCAGATCGGACAGCGATCCACGGCTGAATCAGATCGCAGCGCTTCGCCCACGCTGACTGCCATCTCACGACTGCATCGGCCGCACCGAATTCGTTGCGGAGGCGCGGCCGCATCGAACGGCAACGCGGCGTGGCAGCCGGCGCAACGCGCGGTTACCTGCATCAGACCGCGAGACCCGTCGAGAGCAGCAGGTACCCCGCGAGCACCTCGCCGACGACCACGGTGAAGAAGTCCACGTACAGAATGCCGGTGGCCGACTGCGTCGAGCGGATCTTCGCCGTCTCCCAGGTGAGATAGCTCAGCACCGCGGGCGCGGCCAATCCAAACAGCACGCGCTGCCAGAAGAAGATCCCGTCTACCGACGTTATGTAACGGCGCAGCGACTGGCCGGTCGCCAGCGGAATACCTATCGCCAACGCGAGCACGATCGCCACGACGACCCATCGTCCGATCAACGTGGCAATGTGGAAGCCCACGATTTTCTGGAGGTGCCGGACCTCGAGGGAGGGAATGACGAGATACCAATGTCCGAGCACCATCGAGGTACACGCGCCGCCGAGGAGCGCAGCCGAGCTCAATGCGCTAGCGGCTGTCATCACGCCGCACGTCACGGTGCTCGACGCGGCGACGCCGTGCATCACGACCGCCGCGGCGCCGGCGAGCGATGCCAGCATCGCGAGCGGCGGACGCAGCCACGCCCACATCCGGCCCGCGATGATCCAGTAGATCGTGAGGCACGCGAGGGCCGTGCCGAGCGCGACGAGCGCGCCGCGCTGAGCAACCGCCCCGCCGGCCGCGGACGGATCGGGCCGGAATGCCAGGGCCGCGGCGAGAAGCGCCGCGGCGAGGCCTGCGTTGAATCGAAAAAACTTGACGCCAGCTTCCTTGGAAACCAGCAGAAGCGTGAACGCGATCCCGACTCCGAGATGGGCGAGAAAAAGATACAGAACGGCTGACATCGGCTTAAGGCTTAGGGCTCAAGGCTTATGGGGCTCAGGGCCTAAGCCTGAAATGGCTTAAGCCCCCTAAGCCATAAGCCTTAGGCCATGAGCCGATTTACCTCTGCCCAATTTACGACGTTCCACCATGCCGCGACGTAATCGGGCCGGCGGTTCTGGTACTTCAGGTAGTACGCGTGTTCCCAGACGTCGAGGCCGAGAACGGGGGCTTTCTTCCCGTCCATCAGGGGGTTGTCTTGATTGGGCGTGCTGGTAATTGACACCTTGCCGCCCTCGTTGAGCAGCCACACCCATCCGCTGCCAAACCGGCCCACGGCCGCCTTGCCCCACTCCTCCTTGAACTTGTCGAAGCCCCCGAAGGACGAGTTGATCGCGTCGGCAACCTTTCCGGTAGGAGCGCCCCCCGCGTTCGGTGCCAGCCACTTCCAGAACATCGAATGGTTCCAGTGGCCGCCGCCGTTGTTCCGCACCGCCGTGCGGATCGCTTCGGGAACGGTGTTGATACCGCGGCAGAGGTCCTCGATGCTCTTGTTTGCGAGCTCGGGCGCTTTCTCCAGCGCGGCGTTCAGGTTCGTAACGTAAGCCTGGTGGTGCTTCCCGTGATGAATCTGCATCGTCTGCGCATCGATGTGCGGCTCGAGCGCAGCAAAGTCATAGGGGAGTTTGGGCAGTTCGTGCGCCATGAATCCTCCTCGTGGACGAAGAGGGAATCGTACTCCGGGCGCTACTGAATCGACAACATCCGATCGAGTGCGACCTTGTTCCAGTGCTTCTGGTCGGCAGGAACGACGATGCGGTTGTGGACCTTGCCGGCGAGCAGCTCTTCAAGGATCCACAGAAGGTGGTTGGGCGAGACGCGGAACATGGTTGAGCAGAGACAACCAAACTGATCCAGTGACAGCACCGTCTTCTGCGGCGCAACCTCCTGCGCCAGGCGATTGACCAGGTGGATTTCGGTACCGACGGCCCATACGGAACCGGGCGCGCTGCCGCGGACCTGCGCGAGGATGTACTCAGTGCTGCCGCTGTCGTCGGCTTCCTGGACGACCTCCCACGGTACCTCGGGATGGACGATGACGCGCACGCCGGGATGCTGCTGGCGGATTCCCCTGATCTGAGCCACGGTAAATCGCTCGTGAACCGAGCAGTGGCCCTTCCAGAGGATCATCTTCGCCTGCTGCACCTCGTCGGGCTGCAAGCCGCCGAAGATCTCATTCGGATCCCACACCACCATCTCGTCGAGCGGAATGCCCATCTTGTAGGCGGTGTTGCGGCCGAGATGCTGATCGGGCAGAAAGAGGATCTTCTCGCCGCGCGAGAAGCCCCACTCGAGCGTCGCCATCGCGTTCGACGAGGTGCACACGGTGCCGCCGCGCTCGCCGACGAACGCTTTGATGGACGCAGCGGAATTGATGTACGTGACAGGCACCACGCCGCCGATGCCCATCTGCTGCAGTTCTTCCCAGCACATCTCGAGCTGGTCGGGCGAGGCCATGTCCGCCATGGAGCACCCGGCGGCGAGATCCGGGAGGATGACCTGCTGATGCGGCGCGCACAGGACGTCGGCGCTTTCGGCCATGAAGTGGACGCCGCAGAACACGATGAACTCGGCTTCGGGTCGAGCGGAAATGTGGCGCGCCAGCTTGAACGAGTCGCCGGTGTAGTCGGCGAAGCGGATCACTTCGTCGCGCTGGTAGTGATGGCCGAGGATGACGAGACGTGAGCCGAGCGTCGCGCGCGCGGCGGCAATGCGGCGCGCCATCTCCTCGTCGGAAAGGCCGAGGTACCTGTCCGGCAGAGCCTGCCGCTCGGAAATGCTCTGCTTCTCGAACTCAGTGAGTACCGGGAGGAAACTGCCCACTTGAAAATTATAATGCCTCAGCAGGCGCACCCTCGCGGTCGTAGGGGCTCACCTTAACGTCGGCCCCTACAACGCGATAGAGCGTGTCGCGCTCGACGGGATCGCGTCCGGCCGCGCGAACGAGCCGCGTCAGCTCGGCGGTGGTCAACCCCTCGGGCGTGCTCGACCCGGCCATGTGGTAGATCTTCTCTTCCTGGACGGTGCCGTCGAGATCGTCCACGCCAAACCAGAGCGCCGCCTGCGCGACGTCGATCCCCGTGGCAATCCAGAACGCCTTCACGTGCGGAATGTTGTCGCACATGAGTCGAGCGACGGCGTGCGTCCGGAGCGAATCGACCGCGCTCGGCGCCGGGAGCTTGCGCATCTGGTTGTTGTCGTTGTGGAACGCAAGCGGGATGAACGCCTGGAGCCCGCCTGTTTCGTCCTGAAGCGCCCGACACCGCATCATGTGATCGACCCGCTCCTCGTACGTCTCGATGTGTCCGTAGAGCATGGTCACGTTCGTGCGCATGCCGAGCCGATGGGCGATGCGGTGAATATCGAGATACCGATCGCTGCCGCACTTGTCGTGCGCGATCTTCCGCCGCACCCGTTCCGCGAAGATCTCCGCGCCGCCGCCCGGCAGTGAATCGAGGCCCGCCGCCATCAGCTGGCGCAGGACCTGTTCATCCGACATTCCATAGAGGTCGGCGAAGAACGCGATTTCGACGGCGGTGAAGCACTTCAAGTGGATCTCGGGCCGTATGCGCTTGAAGCCGCGCAGCAGCTCCGTGTAGTAGTCGAACGGCAAATCGGGGTGTAGGCCGTTGACGATGTGAAGCTCGGTCAGCGGTTGATCCGCGCGCTTTCGCAGCTTGTCCCACGCCTCCTCGAGCGTCATCGTGTAGGCGCCGGGCATGCCGGGCTGGAGGCGCGCGAACGAGCAGAACAGACAGCTCGCCACACACACGTTCGTCGCTTCGATCCGCAGGTTGTAGTTGAAGTAGGTCTTCCGGCCGTGACGTTTCTCACGCTCGCGGTTCGCGAGCCACCCCACGGCGAGCAAGTCGTCGCACTCGAAGAGGCGGATCCCCTCGGCGAGCGTCAGCCGCTCGTGACGCTGGAGTTTCACGTCGATGTCGAGGAGTCCGGCCTCGGCCAGGCGGGCGTGCATGTGCGGCCGCATCGAATTTTCAGTCAAATTTTACCGTGGTATAGTGAGCCCCAACAACCGACACGGCCCAGGTGCAGGGGAAGTGGGTGCGACGCCCACACGGTCCCGCCACTGTGAGCGTTCCGCTGGAACGCGAGTCAGGAAACCTGCCCGAGGGTGCTTGTCCCTTTCTCAGGCGCGCGAGACGCCGGGAGGACACCATGCGCTTTTCCCTTCCACCCCTGACAATTCTGTTCGTGTTGCTCTTGTCATTCGGCCGCGTGTGCCTTGCGTCCGGCCAGGATGGCATCTCGGGACTCGTCGTGGACCAGGATGGCGCCGCGGTTCCCCGAGCGCACGTGCGGCTGCTCGCCGCCGATGGCGGCGAGCTCGCACAAGGGTTCGCCGATGCGCGCGGGGCGTTCAAATTCGAGCAGGCGCGTTGCGCAGGGTGTCGCATCGAGGCTTCGCTTCCAGGATTTGCCGCGGGCGTCGCCACCGCTTCCTCGTCGCCCGTCCGGATCGCTCTGGCGATCGGACCGATTCGCGAAGCGGTCGTCGTGTCCGCCACTCGAGGTGAAACGCCGGTCAGTCAAGTCGGGAGTGCCGTCACGGTGTTCGACTCCGAAGCGATCGAGCGCCGCGGCACGCCGCTCGTTGGCGAGCTGCTGCGTTCGACGCCGGGCGTTGCCGTGGTGCGCGTGGGCGGCTTCGGCAACGTCACGTCGATGTTCGTGCGCGGCGGCGAGAGCAGCTACAACAAAGTGCTGCTGGACGGCATCCCGCTCAACGAGCCAGGGGGCACGTTCGATTTCAGCAATATCACGACGCAGTCCCTCGATCGCGTCGAGCTGATGCGCGGTGCGCACTCGGCGCTCTTCGGCACCGACGCGATGGCGAGCGTCGTGCACCTGGTCACGAAGCGCGCGTCTCGTCCCACGCTCGTTGCCTCGTTCGAGGCGGGCTCGTACGACACGCAGCGCGCCGCCGTCACCGCCGGCGCCGCCCGAGGCCCGTGGGATGTGTCGGCGCACGCGTCGCGATATCACACGGACAACCGCGTAGCCAACAACGCGTTTCGCAACACCACGCTGTCGGCGAACGGGGGGATGCGCATCTCTGACGATCTCTCGCTCCGATTCGTCGCGCGCGGCGAGATCGGCCGCGCCGGGTCGCCAGGCGCGACGGCATTCGGACGTCCCGATCTCGACGCGTTCTACGCGCGCCGGCTCGCGGTGAGCGGCGTGACCGCGCAGCATGTTCGCGGCCTGTGGCAGCAGCGCGCGACCTATGGGGTGAGCTCGTCGTACGCGGAATCGACCAATCTCATCGCGGATCCGCCGTACACGCCAGCGTTCGAAGGCCGAGCTGCGCCGTTTGCGTTCAGTGATTTCACCTACGACAGCCTGACCGACCTGACTCGGCATCACGCGAGCTACCAGGTCGATCGCCGCATCGCCACCGGGGGATTGGACCATCAGATCACAGGCGCCATCGATTGGGATGGTGAGCGCGCCGAGCTGCGGAACCGTCTCGCTGCCACGCTCGTGCCGGCGTCGCGCGACAACGTCGGCGCCGCCATTCAGCACCAGCTCCTCGGACCGCGCTTCGCTCTGACCTCGGGCCTGCGCGTCGAGCGCAACGACAGCTTCGGCACGGCGGTCGCGCCGCGCCTGGCTTTCGTCTACATGCTGCGTGACGACGAGAGCCGCGTCGGTGACACCCGCGTCAAGGCCAGCGCCGGCGCGGGCGTCAAGGAGCCGACGATCACCCAGTCCTTCAGCCCGTCACCGTCATTCCTCGGCAATCCCGATCTGGAACCGGAGCGTGCGCGGACGTTCGATGCCGGCATCGAGCAGCGTCTCTTCAACGGGCGCGTGAAGGTGGAGGCTCACCGGCTTCTACGGACGGTTCGAGAACATCATCTCGACGCGTACGCTCAGCTTCAATCCGTTCCGTGCGCAGTACTTCAACATCGGTCTGACCCATGCCCGCGGAACGGAGCTGTCGGTCGAGACGGCTCCCGTCACAGGACTCACGGTTCGCGGAGGCCACACGTTCCTCGATTCCGAGGTGACACGCAGCACGTCGACCAGCCCGGTCTTTGCGGTCGGGCAATGGCTCTTCCGGCGGCCCCGCCATTCCGGCTTCATCGACGCCGCATGGTCGTCAGGGCCGGTGTCGCTCGATGTGCACGCGACGTTCGTGGGAGAACGCGTCGACAGCGACTTCGCCTCGCTCGCGCCGGCGCTGACCACCAACGACGGGTACCGGACGTTCGACATCGGCGGCGCCTACCGCGTGGCGCGGCGCCTCACGATGTTCACGCGAATTGAGAACGTCGGCGATGCCGACTACATGGAGCCGCTCGGATATCTGGCGTGGAAGCGATCGGCGCGCGCCGGCGTCAAGGTGGGCTTCTGAGGAAGCCTCGCGCAGCCATCTCGTGGAGCGGCGGCAAGGACTGCTGCACGGCACTCCACCGTGCCGCCGCCGACTTCGACGTCACGTGCATGGTGACCATGCTCAACGAGGACGGCACGAGAAGCCGCTCGCATGGACTGAGGCCCGAGCTGCTTCGCGCGCAGGCGGACCGGCTCGGCCTCCGGATGCTGACCGGAACATGCACGTGGGCAACCTACACTGAGGAGTTCTCGCGTGTCCTCCGGCAGGCGGCGAACCTCGGAGTCAGCCACGTGATCTTCGGCGACATCATGTTCGATTCGCACCGCGAGTGGACCGAGTGCGTCTGCCGAAGCGAGGGGCTGACCTCGGTGCAACCGATCTGGGGTGAGTCGACCCGCCAGCTGGCGCGCGAGTTCGTCCAAGGCGGCGGAGCGGCACGTCTCGTCACGGTGCGCCCTCCTGTGCTCGACGACACATGGCTCGGACGCTCGCTGACGCTGGAGCTTCTGGCCGACCTGGAGAGGCTCGGTGTGGATCCATGCGGCGAGAACGGCGAGTACCACACTGTGGTGACGGCCTGCCCCCGCTTCTCGGCACCGCTGGAAGTCGTCGAGGGCGAGCGCGTGCTGCGCAACGGGTGTTGGGTCATCGATGTTGCTCCGCGCTGAGAACGTGTCGTACGGCTACCGCACGGGCCGGGACGCAGTCGGATTCCAACTGCAAGCCGTCAGCATCGCCGCTCCGAAAGGCGGCCTGACTGCACTGCTCGGTCCCAACGGCGGGGGCAAGACAACCCTGATGTCATTGCTCGCCGGCGTACTGAAGCCCCGGCACGGACGCGTGCTGCTCGACGGTACGGACATCCGCACGCTCTCGAGACGGCAGGTTGCGCGGCGGATTGCCGTGGTTCCACAGGAGACGCACCCGGCTTTCGACTACACCGTGATGGAGATGGTCCTCATGGGCCGCCATCCGCACCTCAGCGCGTTCGCGGTGGAGGGTCCGCAGGACATCGACATCGCCCGGCAGGCGCTCGCCGCCACGGGAACCGCGACGCTTGCCGAGCGCAGCTACATGACGCTCAGCGGCGGCGAGAAGCAGCGCGTGATCGTCGCCAGCGCGCTCGCGCAGTCGCCCGATCTCCTGCTCCTCGACGAACCGACCGCGTCGCTCGATCTCGCCTATCAACTCGAATTTGCCGCGCTGCTCTCGCGCCTGAATCGCGAGCGCGGGGTGACGATGGTGCTGGCGACGCACGATCTGAACCTTGCCGCAGCCCTCTGCACCCACGTCGTGATGATTCGCGCGGGTTCGGTGCTGGCTGAGGGGCCCACCACCGACGTGCTGACCGCCGCGGGCGTGCGCGAGCTGTACGGCGTCGACGCGGACGTGCGATTTCATCCCGACGCCGGCCACCTGACCGTGGTCCCGCTCAGACGGATCGTGCCATGAGGCCGCTGCGCGAACGGCTGGTAGCCACCGTGGCCATCTTTGGCGCACTGCTGGTCGCCGTTGTACTCCTTGCGCCGCTGGTGGGCAGCACGCGCATCAGCCTCGCGCGCGCCTTCGATCGAACGGTGCCATTCAACGAGAACGCCGACGCGCAGATCTTCTTCATCGCGCGAATGCCGAGAGTCCTTGCCGGCGTCGTGGTCGGCGCCGCGCTGGCCACCGCGGGCACGGTGCTGCAGGCGCTCTTCCGGAATCCACTGGCAGCGCCGGAAACGCTTGGCGTCTCGGCCGGTGCCTCGCTGGGCGCGACGCTGGCGATCTTCGCCGACGTCACCGGCGGATGGGGGCCGCTCTCGCCGGTCGCGTTCGCAAGCCTGTGCGGCGCGCTCGGCGCCATGACCACCGTCTACCTCATCGCGAGCGCGCCGCGGCGGCCGATGTCGACCGCCGTTCTGCTGCTCGCCGGCGTGTCGCTGAACGCGTTCATTTCGGCGCTGATCACCTTCGTTCAGTACATGTCGGACTACACTCAGACGTTCCGCGTCATGCGATGGCTGATCGGCGATCTCGATGTCGGCGGCCTGGCGCCCGTCGGATCGGCCGCCGCGCTGCTGATCGTGGTCTTCGCGCTGGTCGCCCCGCTGGCATCGACGCTGAACATGCTCACGCTCGGCGCGGCCTCGGCGGCCACCCGCGGCGTCAACGTGGACGGTGCCCAGCGGCTGGCCTTTTTCACCGCGTCGCTGGCCACGAGCGCCGCCGTCTCGCTGGCCGGCCCGATCGCGTTCATTGGCATCGTGGTGCCGCACCTCATGCGCCTCGTCGTCGGCGTCGATCACCGTGTGGTCCTGCCCGCCGCCGCGCTCTTCGGCGCCTCGTTCCTCATCGTGTGTGACGTGATCGCGCGCACGATCATCGCGCCGGTAGAGCTGCCCGTCGGCATCGTCACCGCCGTGATCGGGGGACCATTCTTCTTATGGCTGCTCGTCCGAAGAACCTGATCGTCTGCCTGGTGGTGTGCCTCGCGGGTTGGGGCGGCCCGGCACCGCCGCCGGCGCACGCCCAACAGCCTGCCCGGCGAATCGTCTCGCTCGTGCCAGCGCTCACCGAGATCCTGTTTGCGATCGGCGCCGGGCCGCAGGTGATTGCCGTCAGCAGCTTCGATGATGACCCGCCCGAGGTGTTGAAGCTACCCAAGGTAGGCGCCCTGCTCGATCCGGATACGGAACGCATTCTCTCGATGCGCCCCGACCTCGTGCTGACCTATGGCTCGCAGACGGATCTCGACAAACAGCTCGCCGCCGCCGGCATCCCGACGTTCTCGTATCGCCATGGCGGCCTTGCCGATCTGACGCCGACGTTTCATGCGCTCGGCAAACTGACCGGGCGTGCGGAGGAAGCCGGTCGCGTGGCGGCGGCCATCGAGGCGCGGCTGAGTGCGGTGCGCGCGCGCGTCGCTGGAAGGCCGCGTCCCCGGACGCTGCTGGTCATGGGGCGCACGCCACAGTCGCTCCGCCAGCTGCATGCCAGCGGAGGCATCGGGTTCCTGCACGACGTCGTCACGCTCGCCGGAGGCGCGAACGTCTTCAGCGACATCAAGCGGCAGTCCGTTCAGGCCTCGACGGAAATGCTCATCTCGCGTGCGCCGGACGTGATCCTCGACCTTCTGTACTTCTCGCGAACTGAAGCCGGGCGAGCTCGAGAAGGAGCGCGCGACATGGCAGGCGCTGCCGTCGATTCCGGCTGTCAAGACGGGCCGCGTCCACATGATGCTCGGCGATCACCTCGTCGTGCCGGGGCCGCGAATTGCACGAGCGGCTGAGGAATACGCGCGGGCAATTCATCCGGACGCATTCAAATAAACACGAAAACCACGAAACAAAAACCACTCTTTCGTGTATTTCGTGCTTTCGTGGTTGAGAAAGAGCAATGAAAATTCTCCTATCGTGGAGCAGCGGCAAGGACAGCGCATGGACGCTGCACGTACTGAATCGGACGCATCCGGGAGCGGTGGCCGCACTGCTCACGACCGTTAACGAGAGCGCCGACCGCGTCGCGATGCATGGAGTGCGCCGCGAGCTCCTGGAAGCGCAGGCGCAGGCGGCCGGACTGGCGTTGTGGCAGGTGCCAATCCCGCATCCGTGCTCGAACGACATCTACGAGGCTCGGATGCGCGACGCGTGCGCGCGTGCCGTCGCGGAGGGTTTCACGCACGTCGCATTCGGCGACTTGTTCCTGGAGGACGTTCGCCGGTACCGCGAGGAGCGGCTTGCCGAGACTGGTTTGACGCCGCTCTTCCCGCTGTGGGGGATGCCGACGCACGCGCTGGCGCAGGAGATGGTTGCCGCCGGCGTCCGCACGAAGCTCTCGGTGGTCGACACGCGCAAGCTGGATGCGTCGTTCGCCGGCCGCGAGTTCGACGCGCGGCTGCTGGCCGATTTCCCCGCCGGCATCGATCCCTGCGGGGAGAATGGCGAGTTCCACACGTTCGTCTACGGCGGGCCGATGTTCAGCAGCCCGCTGTCGATCGAGGTGGGCGAGACGGTTGCGCGCGATCCGTTCGTATTCATCGACCTATGTCCTATCCCCGCCGCATCGTCTGCCTGACCGAGGAGACGACGGAAACGCTGTATCTCCTCGGCGAGGGGGATCGCGTCGTCGGCGTGTCGGGGTACACCGTGCGTCCGCCCGAAGCGCGCCAGAAGCCGCGCGTGTCTGCGTTTCTCACGGCGAAATACGACAAGATCGAAGCGCTCGATCCGGACCTCATCCTCGCGTTCTCGGACCTCCAGGCCAACATCGTCACCGACCTGATTCGGCGTGGTCACACCGTGGTCACGTTCAACCAGCGGTCGATCGCCGAGATCCTGCAGATGATCCGCATGCTGGGCGGCCTGATCGGCTGTGGTGACAAGGCTGAAGCGCTGGCGATGCGGCTCGAATCGGGACTCGACGCGATCCGCGCGCGGGCTGCGGCGCTTCCGCGCCGGCCTCGTGTCTTCTTCGAAGAGTGGGACGAGCCGATCATCTCCGGCATCCAGTGGGTCGAGGAGCTGGTGGAGATCGCGGGTGGCGACCCGATCTTTCCGGAGCTCCGGCAGGCAAAGCTCGGAAAGGATCGAATCGTGGCATCCGAAGAAGTGGTTCGACGCGATCCGGAGGTGATCGTCGGATCGTGGTGCGGCAAGGCGGTTCGGACCGAGAAGATCGCCGCGCGGCCGGGGTGGGAACGATGTGGCCGCCGTGCGCGGCGGCCACATCTATGAGATCAAGTCAGCCTACATCCTCCAGCCCGGGCCCGCCGCACTCACCGAGGGCGTGCAGCAGCTGCATGCGCGCGATTCGGCGAGCGGTCGAGCGACTAGTCCTCCTCGTGATGCTGGTTACGGCCCGGAACGATCTGACCACGGGCCTCTCCACCTGGGAACAAGCTGCGAATGCACATTCGCGTACGTGCGACGCGCGCGAATCGCCTTGATCAGCTCGGCGAGCTCGCCTGGCGCAATTCCCTGGCACCGTCGGTCCGATGACGTCGACGGCAGAAAACGTGCCGCTGATGGTAGCGGGCGGCGGGGGACACGGCTGCGTGCCCGCGGGTCCATTGCCAAGATTCGTGCAGAGGAACACGCTGATGCCGCCGTTCACGTCGGCGATCGGCAAAGTGAATGTGGGCCTGCGCCACGTTGCCTTGCAGCTCCGAATAACTCAGCTTCCAGCTCACCGTCTCCTCGTCCTCGCTGATCACCGCGCTGAAATCGCCGCGCGCCGTGGTCGAGACCGACGGCACTTCTTCGAAACCGCGCGAGCGACGCCCGCCAATTCCTCAAACCACCCGCCAACGCAACGCTCACGACTCCGAGAAGCACGAGCGTCAAAACCGCACTACGTCGTCTCACATTCCACCTCCCTGAAGCGGAGGCCAGAGTATGTCCGGTCCGCTCCGCGATGACAAGAGGTAAGACGTTAATTTTCTGCAACTTACGGCCGGTGTAAGGCTTTCGCGTTTCGTACCCGGCCGTCAGCTCGAGGGGTCCGGCGTAGCGCATTTCGCCGGTCGGCACGAACCCGAGGCGCTCGTACAGAACGCGCCCCTCATCCGACGCGTGCAGCACAAGCCGGTCGACATTGGTGTGTGCGGCCCAATCGATCACGTGCCGCATCAACAGGCGGGCGATGCCTTTCCGGCGCCAGGGACGCTCGGTGAACACATTGAGCACGATCGCCTCGCGCGCGAGGGCGATCCGCGTCTGCCCGGTCGCTGTCATCGGCCGTGGCAGGATGCGTCTGAGCTGGGCGCCGGCTCCGGCAATGATCTCAGGAGACCCGGGTGCGGAGACCAGCCATCCGATGTACTCGCCGGCCGTGATCGCCTGCGGCAGATAGGCCACGGTTCGATCGACGAGCTCCTGGTAGGTCGCCGCCGGGAGCTGGCCCATGTCGCGGAACATTTCCGCGCGATGCCGGGCGATGATCGGCGCGTCAGCGGGAGTGGCGTGTCGAACGACGAACGGATCGGGCATCGGGCGATCGTACGCCCCATGCGGACCTACATGTCGCACCAACATTCACGCGCTGAACTCCACCGACACCGGCTTCGGAATCAGGCGATGCGCCCACGCGTCGTCCATCAGCCGCTGCACCGCGCGGCGGCCGCGATCGCCGTACTGCAGGGTGAGCTCGTTCACGTACATGCCCACGAAGCGGTCGGCCTTTCGCCGGTCGAGGCCGCGGCCGAACTGCAGCGCGTAGTCGAGCGCCTCGTCCCGATGGCTCAACCCGTAGGCGATGCTCGCATGCAGAATCCGTGAGACCTTCGCGACCATCTCCTCGCCGAGATCGCGGCGAATGACGTTGCCGCCGAGCGGCAGGGGCAGGCCGCCCGTGCGCTCGGCCCACCACTCGCCGAGATCGACGAGCTTCTTGAGACCTTCGTCGGCGTACGTGAGCTGCCCTTCGTGAATGAGCAGTCCGGCCGCCACCTCGCCGGCGCGGACCTGCTCCTGGATCTCGTCGAACGGCATGACCACATACTCGATGTCGGGCTGATAGATCCGCAGCGCCAGAAACGCCGTCGTCAACGTGCCGGGCACCGCAACCGAGATCCCCTTCGTGGACGTCGGCCCGTCTTCACGCGCGACGACGATCGGGCCGTAGCGGTCGCCCATGCTGGAACCGTGCGGCAGGAGCAGGTACTTGTCCGTGAGGTGCGCGTAGGCGTGAAACGACACGGCGCTGACCTCGTACGTGCCCTCGAAGGCGGCCCGGTTCAGCGTCTCGATGTCGGCGAGCAGGTGATCGAATGCGATGCCGCCGGTATCGACCTTTCCGGCGGCGATCGCATAGTGCATGAACGCGTCGTCGGAATCAGGGCTGTGGGCAACGGTAATCTTCATCTTCAGACGTCGTCCTCCGGCGGCGCATAGGGGCGTGAAACCTGTTTGATGACGATGGTGAGGCCGAAGAGGGTGATGACGATGGCGGCGGCGATGCCCAGGTAAAGGCCCGCCCCGACTGAGGGAGCGCCGACCGCGGCCGCGGGGCCGCCGGCCACGATGGCCGCCGCCTGCGCGCTCGCCCATGCCTGCTCGGCCAGCGAGCGTTGCATCCACTGCCAGGCGAGAAACTCGATTGCCAGCGCCACGAGGCCGACGACCAGGAGCGGATGGCGCGAGTTCCTGCGCGTGATCACGCTGAGCGAGGCGAGGATCATCGCGGCGATACCCAGTGCCAGGATCCAGAGCGCCGATGCGGCCGGGACGCCGCCGACGCCAATCCCGCCAATCATCACCCACGGCAGGAAGGCGCTCACGACCAGCACCACGCCCGCGATGAAGGGCAGATAGTAGGCCCGCATCCGGTGCTGGCGAAGGCTGGAAAAGCCCATCTTGGGCAGTCTATCAGGCGGTAGGCCGACGGCCGACCGCCCACGCCCACGCCCACCGCCTACCGCCTACCGCCTACCGCCTACCGCCTGGGTGTATCATCGTTGCCCCTCAAGGGAGTCGTCCATGAAACCCATCAGACCCCTGCTCGAGAGCCGCGAGGTCGTCGTTGTCGACGTGGCGACGTCCATCGTTCAGGCGGCGCGCGTCATGAGCGAACGTCAGATTGGCGCCGTGCCGGTGGTCGATGGCGATCGCGTGGCTGGCGTCTTCACCGAGCGGGACATGCTCGCGCGCGTGGTCGCCGCCGGCGTCGATCCTGCCACGACGCCCGTCAGCAGCGTGATGACGACCAACCTGGTCACCGCCGAAATCGCGGAGTCACACGACGTCTGCATGCGACGGATGCAGCAGGCACGCGTCCGCCACCTGCTCGTGCTCCGCGACGGCCGCCTGGCCGGCGTGCTATCGATGCGGGATCTGCTCGCGCTGGAGCTGGACGAACGGGACGAGGCGATCACGCTGCTGAACGCGTACGTGCACTACATTCCAGCGGATCTTCAGCAGACGAAGAGCACTACGTAAGGAAAAAGGTAAAAGGTAAAAGGTAAATTCTGCAGGATCCGCCCGCTTAGCTACAGCTGTGCGGATCGAATCAAATCCTGCAGGATTGTCCTTTTACCTTTTTCCTTTTTCCTTGTTGCGGTCGGCGAGCCAGCGCATGAGGGCGCTGAAATCCGCAACCGGTGCGCGGAAGGGCTGCGGCGTGACCTGGTCGATCAGCTCGCGATGCGTGGGCGCACCGTAGGGTACCGGCCCGTTCACCAGGTTCGACTCTTCGTTGAAGATCTCGAGCGGAGGCGCCGAGCCGTAGATCTGGATCACGTAGCGCAGGTTGAGGCCCTCGCGCTGTTCGAGGTCGGCAGCGTGCCTCAGCTCACGCTGGATACGATTGAGGTTCAGTGGAAGGCGGTCGACGTCGACGCGCGGCTGATCCGCAGGACGGGCGTCCTGCGCAGCAAGCGGCGCGGCCAGGCTCAGCACGACGAACAGCGCGGTTACCGACCTCATGGGCTTAAGACGCCAGGCGTCTACTCCTGGTTGTCCTTCCATTCTTCGTACCAAGCCATCTGGATCGCCTCGAGCTTGGGCTCGTTCGAGGCCTTCGGCTCATCGTCAAAACCCTCGAGCTGCATCACACGTTCCCGCAGCTCGGTGAAGCGCACGGTCAGCGGATCCTGCTGCGGGAACTTCTCGAAGAGCGCGATTCCAATGTCCTCGGAATCCGTCCACTTCATGGCCGTGCCTCTCTGTCGGACTTCCCAAGCTGAATGCCGCCGCCCTCCTGCACGTAGTTGCGCGTATACATCGGCATTTCAGCCACGACATCGCCCTTGATGACCGCCTGACAGCCGAGCCGCGACGACGTGGTCAGGTCCCAGGCGGTGTCGAGGCGATCGGCCTCCTTGTCCTCCATCTCGCTCAGGTTCTGTTCGCCTTTGCGGATGATGACATGGCACGTGGTGCACGCGCAGCTCCCGCCGCACGCATGCTCCAGGTGAATCCCGAGGTTCATCGCCACGTCGAGGAACGACTCCGGCAGGCCGTGATGCTGGTACTCCAGCTTCCCGTGCTCGAACTCGACGGTCTGCTCCTTGCCGTCGATGATGAAAGTGACTTTGGGCATCTTGAGTCTTTCGTCTTCGGTCTCTGGTCTCTACTTCACTTCGTCGACGGTCTTTCCCGCGAGGGCGGCGCGGACGGTGCGGTTCATCACGACCTCGGCAAGATGCTGCGTGACGTGGTTCAGGACGTGCGTCTTCTCCTGGATGGCGGCGCGATCGTCGCCGCGTATCGCGTGCTTCAAGTGCGCCAGCGCCATCTCGATCCGACCGGTTTCACCCTGTTGCAGCTCCTCCGCCGCGAGCTGCGCAAAGTCGGGGCGCCGCAGCGACTTCTCCGTGGCAATCACGACCGACTCGGCTTCGTTGCGCGCGTCGATCAGCAGACGCGCTTCGATGTCGGCCTCCGCATGCTCGAACGATTCGATGAGCATGCGCTCGACTTCTTCATCCGTCAGGCCGTATGACGGCTTGACCTCGATGGCCTGCTCGATGCCGGTGCGCAGCTCGTGCGCACTCACGCTCAGGATGCCGTTCGCGTCGATCTGGAACCGGACCTCGATGCGCGCCAGGCCGGCCGGCATCGCGGGAATGCCCCGAAGCTTGAATCGCGCGAGCGACCGGCAGTCCGCGGCCAGCTCGCGCTCGCCCTGCAGCACGTGGACATCGACGGCCGTTTGATTGTCCACGCCCGTTGTGAACATCTCCCGTCCGCTTGCCGGGATCGTCGAGTTCCGCAGGATGATCTTCGAGACGACGCCGCCCATGGTCTCGATGCCGAGCGAAAGCGGCGTGACGTCGAGCAGCAGCATCTCGCGGCGGCCGCTCACGAGAATGTCGGCCTGCACGGCGGCGCCGAGCGCCACGACCTCGTCGGGGTTCAGCTCGCTGTGCGGGGTCCGGCCGAAGAGCTCCTCGACCGCGCGTCTGACGAGCGGGATGCGCGTGGAGCCGCCAACCAGCACCACCTCGTCGACGTCCGCCGGCTGCAGACCGGCGTCGACGAGCGCCTGGCGGCAGGGCGCGAGCGTGCGCTCGATGAGCGGGCGGATCGTGTCTTCGAACTCCGCGCGCGCGATCCGCCTGCGATAGCCGCCGGGAAGATCCGGCGCCGGATCCACGCGAATCTCCGCCTCGTCATGCTCGGAGAGATCCCACTTGGCGAGGATCACCGCCTTGCGGATCGCCTGGATCGTCTCCGGCGACACGCTCGCGGCCTCGCGAAGAACCGCTCCCACGAGCAGCAGGTCGATATCGTCGCCGCCGAGATGGGTGTCTCCGTTCGTCGCAAGGACCTGGAACACGCCGTCTTCGACTTTCAGGATCGAGATGTCGAACGTGCCGCCGCCGAAGTCGTAGACGGCAACGGTGCCGCGGTTCTTGCGATCGAGGCCGTAGGCCAGCGATGCGGCTGTCGGCTCGTTGATGATGCGCAGCACTTCGAGCCCGGCGAGGCGGCCGGCATCGCGCGTGGCGGTGCGCTGCGCGTCGTTGAAGTACGCGGGAACGGTGATGACGGCGCGATCGACCTCGAAATCGAGCTCACCCTGCCGGCGGAAGAATTCTTCGGCCCGGTATTTCAGCTCGCGCAGGATGAAGGCAGAGATCTCCGGCGGCGTGAACTCGCGCTCGCCGAGACCGATGCGGACGACGCCGCCCGGCGCGCCGCTCACGCGGAACGGCAGCAACTCCGCCTCGTGCTGCACGTCCTCGAGTCCGCGCCCCATGAACCGCTTCACCGAGTACACGCTCCGGCCGGGCGTCGTCAGCAGGCGCCGCTGCGCCTCGCGGCCGACGAAGATCGTCCCGTCGTCGCCGAGCGAGACCACCGAGGGAACCAGCGGATCGTCGTTCTCGTCGCGGATCACGACCGGCCTGGCGTCGTGGACGTAGGCTACGAGGCTGTTCGTCGTCCCGAGATCGATTCCGACTACCTTACCCATGGAGTGCCATCACCTCGCGGTCGATTGTCGCGAGCAGATTGTTGATGTAGTTCCGCTCGAGCATGCGGTCTCTCAGCGCCTCGAGCGTGGCGCGATCCTGCTGCGCGTCCCAGCGCGCGCTCAGCTCCTGCAGCTCGCGTTCGTGCGCATCGCGTTTCTGCTCGATCGGTTTTCGCGCCGACGCCAGCCGCCGGCCCAAAGCCTCGGCCTCGCCGCCGCTTTCGCGCAGCTCGCGAATCTCGTCCAGTTCCTCGTTCAGCGCGAACACCTCCTCCAGCAGCGACGGAGGTACTTTGGCTGATGCCTCGCCCGGCTTCGACGGAGGCAGACCCTCCAGCCCGAGCAGGTATTCGATGCGCGACACCGGATTGCGCAGCGTCCGATACGCGTCGTTCAGATGAGACGACCGCTCGAGCGCGGCCACCCGCTCCTTCGCCGGGGCGTTGTAGAAGTAGTCCGGGTGATACCGCCGGCTCAGCTCCCGGAAGCGCTGCTCGAGGAGGGCCATATCGATGTCGAGCCGTCGTGACAGGCCGAGGAACGCGAAATAGTCGTCGAGACGGCTCACGCGCCGAACGAGCTGCCGCAGCCGCAGGTCTGCTTCGCGTTCGGGTTCTGAAAGACGAATCCCTGGGTGAGCAACGCCGTGTCGTAGTCGAGCGTCGTGCCCTTCAGGAACAAAAGACTCTTCTTGTCGACGAAGATCTTCGCACCGTCCGGCCCCTCGAACACCTCGTCGCCGAACCGGGGCTCCTTCTCCCACGCGAACGTGTAGCTGAGGCCCGAACAGCCGCCTCCCTTGACGCCCACACGAAGACCGCCTTCGCTGATGCCTTGCTTGGCCATCAGCGACTTTATCTTCTTCGCGGCAGTCTCCGAGATTTCAATCATTGATTCGTTGAATTTTGATTCGGCGAATGAATCCTGAAATCGCCGATTCGTAAATTCATCAATTACGCCGTCGGCTGAGGCTGCGGAGCAGCCGAAGCCGACCGCGTCTCTTCCTGCTTCTTCTTGTAGTCGGCAATCGCCGCCTTGATTGCGTCTTCGGCGAGCACCGAGCAGTGGATCTTCACCGGCGGCAGCGCCAGCTCCTCGACGATCTCGGTGTTCTTGATTGCGAGCGCCTGGTCGACGGTCTTCCCCTTCAACCACTCGGTCGCGAGACTCGAGCTGGCAATCGCGGAGCCGCACCCGAACGTCTTGAACTTCGCGTCGTCGATGACGCCGGTCTCCGGATTCACCTTGACCTGCAGCTTCATCACGTCGCCGCACTCGGGCGCTCCCACGAGCCCGGTGCCGACGTTCGGATCGTTCTTCGGGAGCGATCCCACGTTGCGCGGGTTCTCGTAGTGATCAACGACTTTGCTTGAATAGGCCATCTGTATCGCCTCTGTCCTTTTCCTTTGACCTTTGACGTTTGACCTTGCGCGCAGCGTTAGTGGCTGACCCACTGCATCTTCGAAAGGTCGACGCCTTCCTTCACCATTTCATACAGCGGCGACATCTCACGAAGCCGCTGCACCACGTTCGTCAGCTTGTCGATGACGTAGTCCACTTCTTCCTTCGTCGTCCAGCGCCCGAGCCCGAACCGGATCGACGAGTGGGCCAGATCATCGCCGGCGCCGAGCGCCTTCAACACGTACGACGGCTCCAGGCTCGCCGAGGTGCATGCCGATCCCGATGACACCGCCACGTCGTTGATCCCCATCAGCAGCGACTCGCCTTCGACGTACGCAAAGCTGATGTTCAGGTTGTGCGGCAGGCGGTGCTCTGACCGAGCCGTTGATGTACAGCTCGTCGAGGTTCTTGTGGAGCTCCGCGTTCAGGTAGTCGCGAAGCTGGCGCAGCCTCTCGGCTTCCGTCGCCATCTCCGCCTTGCACAGCTCGGCCGCCTTGCCCAGACCGACGATGCCCGGCACGTTGAGCGTCCCCGAACGCATGCCGCGCTCGTGCCCGCCGCCGCTGATCTGTTCCGACAGCAGCACGCGCGGATTCCGGCGCCGGACGTAGAGAGCGCCGACCCCTTTGGGACCGTACATCTTGTGCGCGCTGAGCGACACGAGATCGGCCTTCATCTCGGTGACGTTGAACGGCATCTTGCCCACCGCCTGCACCGCGTCGGTATGGAAGAGGATCCCCTTCTCCTTCGCGATCGCGCCGATCTCGGCGATCGGCTGGACGACGCCGATCTCGTTGTTAGCGGTCATGATCGTGATGAGGATCGTCTTGTCCGTGATCGCGCCGCGGAGCTCGTCGAGATTGATGCGCCCATCCTTCTGCACCGGCAGGTAAGTGACCCGGTAACCCTGCTTCTCGAGCTTCTTGCACGTGTCGATCACTGCCTTGTGCTCGGTGACGCACGTGATGATGTGATTGCCCTTTTCGCGGTACATCTCCGCGACGCCCTTGATCGCAAGGTTGTTCGACTCGGTGGCGCCGCTCGTGAAGATGATCTCCTTCGCGTTCGCGGAAAGCAGGTCGGCCACCTGCTTCCGGGCCTTCTCCACGGCCTCTTCCGCCTCCCAGCCGAACGGATGATTGCGGCTCGCGGCGTTCCCGAAGGTCTGGGTGAAGTAAGGCAGCATCGCCTCGACGACCCGCGGATCGACGGGCGTCGTGGCGTGGTAGTCCATGTAAATCGGCAGTTTCATCTACGTCCTCAGAATCGTGACGGGCGCCGGCTGCGGCGCCTCACCTTCAGTGGCCATCTCGGCCAGCGATACCGTGCCGAGCGCACTCAGGATTCGCTCGCGAATTCTCCAGAGCGGGTCCCGGATGTTGCACTTGCCGAACTGCTCGCACGTGTTGTCGTCCGTCGAGCACGACGTGACGGTAAACGGACCGTCGATGGCCTGAATCACATCGGCCACGCTGATCGTCGCGGACGAGCGGCTCAGCGTGTACCCCCCGCGCGTCCCCTGATGCGACGTCAGCAAACCAGTCCGAACGAGCCGCTGAAGCACCTTGGCCATGAGCTCGATCGGAATGTCGTAGTGCTCGGCAATCTCGCGGGCGCTCGTCGAAGCCGCATCGCGGTTCATGGCGAGATGCTTCATCGCGATCAGCGCGTAATCGGCCTTCTTCGAGAGCCTCAACATATCCGACTAATGCAGTCCTATATTAATACTTTGGCTGGCTGGGGTCTACCTGATCTATCCATGACAAGACCCCGCCGCGCAGGTTCTTCGTGCGGTTAAACCCAACGGTACCGAAGGAAATCCTGTGCTTTGGCGCTTCGCCCGCCCATCTTGCAGTGGAGCACGATCTCACGGTCGGGGTCGAGCTCCCGATAACGCCCGGGCAGTTCGCCCAGGGGAATCAGCACGGACCCGGGTATCCGGTTGATCTGATATTCGTTCGGCTCCCGCACGTCGACGATGACCAGCTGGTCGCCGGCGTCAAGGCGCTTCTTCAGCTCGACCGGCGTAATTTCCCAGTCGGGAGTGCCGCCCGCAGCCGCCGCAGCCGCTGGCTCGGGCCGTACGCCACAGAACTGCTCGTAATCGATCAACTGCGTGACGGTCGGGTGCGTTCCGCAGACCGGGCAGTCAGGGTCTTTCCGCAATTTGAGCTCGCGGAAGCGCATCTTCAGCGCGTCGTAGATCAGAAAGCGCCCGATGAGCGGCTCGCCGACGCCGACGATCAGTTTCAGCGCCTCGGTCGCCTGGATCACGCCGATGATCCCCGGCAGTACGCCGAGAACTCCGCCTTCCGCGCAGCTCGGCACGAGCCCGGGCGGCGGCGGCTCGGGTACAGGCACCGGTAGCACGGACCTTCCTTCGTGGCGAAAACCGATGCCTGTCCCTCGAAGCGGAAGATGCTGCCGTACGCGTTCGGCTTGCCCGTGAGCACGCACGCGTCGTTGACGAGATATCGCGTCGGGAAATTGTCCGTGCCGTCGATGATCACGTCGTACGGCTTGAACAGCTCGATCGCGTTCTGCGACGAGAGCGCGGTGTCGTGCAGGTCAACCTGCACGTGCGGGTTCAGGGCCTGGATGCTCTCTTTCGCGGACAACAGCTTCGAACGCCCGACATCGGGCGTGCCGTGAATGATTTGCCGCTGCAGGTTGCTGAAGTCGACGACGTCGAAATCGACAATGCCGATGCGGCCGATGCCGGCCGCGGCCAGATACATCGCCACCGGCGAGCCGAGGCCGCCGGCCCCGATGCAGAGCACGCTGGCCGCTTTGAGCTTCTTCTGACCTTCGAGTCCGATCTCCGGCAGGATCAGATGACGGCTGTACCGCTTGAACTCCTCCGCATTGAGCGCCGGCGATTCGGCGACCGTCGGAGCCCCACCCGCGACCGACGGGATGATGCTCAACGTATCGCCATCCTTCACAGGCGTCTGCTCGCGCTGCAGGTAGCGGATGTCTTCGTCGTTCACGTACACGTTCACGAAGCTCCGAAGCTTGCCGTCGTCGGTATAGAGGTGCTTCTTGAGCCCCTGGTGCTTCGTCGTGAGCTGCTGAAGCAGCTCGCCGACCGTGCCGCCAGCCACTTCAACGGCTTCCTGCTTGTCAGTGAACGGCCGGAGCGGTGTGGGAATCAGAATCTTGTTCGGCATAGGTCAGTTCTTCAGGATCGAACGCGGAGCGATCGTCCCGCAAGCGCCACGACGTCATGTCGCCGGCAATGCCTTCGCGGACCGACACGATCACATATGAGAAGAACGGCCAGGCGTGATCGAGGTCGTACTGCGACGGCTGCGCAGGGTGATCAGGATGCGAGTGATAGAAGCCGAGGAGCTCGCCGCCGAGCGCCGCCGCGCGGCGTTCCGCGTCCCGGTAGTCCGTCGGGCGCACGAGAAAGCGGCGGCGTGGGCCTTCCTCGGTTGTGTTCGGCAGCGCGAAGGCCTCGGCCACCCTGCCATCGCGGCCAATCAGCGCGCCGCAGCATTCATGCGGGTAGGTGTCCGCGGCATGGCGGCGGATCGACTCGTTCACGTCGGCTGCAAGCGCCAGAGGCATCAGTTCGTGCCTCCCACGATCGACCCTTCGGCGGGCTCCTCCCAGAATCGCTCCGAAAGGTACTTGTCGCCGCCGTCGGAGAAGATGACCACGACGATGGCGTCTTCCACCTGGCCAGCAACGCGAAGGGCTCCAGCCAGGTTGGCGCCGCTCGAGATGCCGACAAGCAGGCCCTCCTGTACTGCGAGCCGGCGCGTCAGCTCGTGGGCATCTTCGGTCGCGACGCGGACGTCCTCGTCCGCAAGGCTCGGGTCGTAGATGCCCGGCACGATCGCCGACTCCATGTGCTTCAACCCCTCGAGGCCGTGAAGCGGCGAATCGGGTTGAACCGAGATCAGCCTGATCGCGGGATTGAAGGTGCGCAGTCTGCGACCGACGCCCATGAAGGTGCCGCTGGTCCCCAGGCCGGCCACGAAATGCGTCAGGCGCCCATCGGTCTGGTCGATGATCTCGGGCCCGGTCGTATCGAAGTGGGAGCGCCAGTTTGCCTCGTTGTTGTACTGGTCCGGGTAGAAGTACAGCTCCGGACTCTCCTCGTATAGCTTTCGCGCCATCCGGATCGCGCCGTCGGAGCCATCGAGCGGATTCGTCATGACGAGCTCGGCGCCGTAGGCGCGAACGATGCGCTTCCGCTCGGGGGTGACGTTCTCTGGCATGCAGAGCTTGACTGTGTATCCCCGCGAGGCGCCGATCATCGCGTAGGCGATGCCCGTGTTCCCTGAAGTAGCGTCGAGGATGACCTTGCCAGGCTTCAGCGCACCGCTTCGCTCGCCCTCGAGGATCATTCGGGCAGCTGGCCTGTCCTTGACTGAACCAGCCGGATTGTGACCCTCCAGCTTGGCGTACAGCTGCACGCTCCGAAGGCCTTCCTCAAATCGGCGCAGGCGGACAAGTGGCGTGTTGCCAATTAGTTCGATGACTGACGTCACCGCCTGGAGCGGTGCGGTTGGGCTGGGGGTCCGGGCCATATCCGACTGGTAAAGTCCGAGATTAGATCGTCGGGTAGGACGCGGTCAACGCCGATTCCGGTTCAGAAATCCCTGCTTGTTCAGAGTGCTTGTTCAGAGTGCCGGCGTTCCGGGGTCATAATGCCGCGTGCGATTAGGTCCTCTCGAGCGACGTGTCCTCGAAGCGCTATGGGCCGCGGCCGGCGGCGCCCGCGTCAGGGACCTCCAACCATCGTTCCCGGAAATTGCCTACACCACGCTGATGACCACCCTGGACCGGCTCCACCGGAAGGGCGTGCTCGAACGCGTGTCGGAAGGGCGCGCCTTCGCTTACCGGCCGCGCGTCACCCGGGCGGAGGCAGCGCTGTCGTTCTTCGTCGATCAAGTCGGCGACCTCGACGTGGAGTCACTCGACGAGCTCGAGAGGCTCGTCCGCGCTCGCCGCGAGGCGCTGGAGCGCAAGTCGTGACGGTCGCGATGCTGACCGTCGTCGTCACGCTTGCCGCGATTCCCGTGGCGCACGCGATCCTGCGGATCGCCGCGCTTGCATTGAGGTCGAGACCCGGCGACAACGCGAGCACGCGCGCCGGAGTGCTGTTCCTGCGCGGGATCGTCCCGACCGGCGGCGCGGTCGCAATCGCCTTCGGGCTCGTCGTGCCCGCGTTTGTCACCTTCGAGCCACCGCACGATGGCGAGCGCGTGGGGCTCCCACTCATGCTGCTGGCGGCGCTCGGCGCCGTCCAGATCCTGACAGTGGCGATCAGATGTGCCGCGATGCTGCGCCGCTCGCGGCGAATCACGACCAACTGGCGGCGGGGCGCACGGGTGCTGCCGAAAGGTGACTGGGGTCTTCGCGCGTACGCCATCGACACCGGATTCCCTGTGGTGGCCGTGTCCGGGTTCGTGCGGCCGACGCTCTTCGTCGACCGCCGCGTGATCGCGGCGTGTTCGCCAGGCGAGCTCGCGGCGATCGCGGCTCACGAACGGGCGCACGTTCGCGCATGGGACAATGCCCGCCGGCTGCTGCTCGGCATGTGCACAGGCGCTGCGAGCGCGGCCGCGGCGGCGTGGCGTGAAGCCGCCGAGCATGCCGCGGATACGCGCGCAGCGGAATCCGCGTCGCGAGCCGTCGACCTCGCTTCCGCGCTATTGAAGGTCGCGAGGCTCGCGCCCGCGAGTTCGTTCGACGCCACCGCTTTGAGCACCATTCACGACGGCGGCGTGCTCGAGGCGCGGATTCACCATCTCCTCGCTCAGGGTCCGGCGCCGCGGACCTCGCATCCGGGTGGGGTTGTTTTCTGGATGACAGGTGGCGTGGCGATGAGCCTCGCGGCGCTGAACTGGACGAGTCTGCTCAGCTTCGTCCATGCTATCGTCGAAAACGCCGTCCGATACCTGCGTTAGCGGACTACGACCTCTGGTAGTAGTGCAACGCCGCTTCATATAGTGCCGGCGTGGCCTCGTTCTACTTTCCTCTCGCGATCTGCCTCCTCACGCTCGCGTCTCCGGTTCATGCAGACGGAATCGCCGGGTCCGTGAAGGATGCCACCGGCGCAATGGTTCCCCATGCGGAAGTGATCGTCATGACGGCACAGCGAGCCGTCGTCGCGACTGCGCGAACGTCATCGAATGGCCGGTTCGATCTCCCGCACATCTCTTCCGGCAATTATCTCGTGATCGTCCGCGCCGCCGCCTTCGGCGAGGAACAGCTCGCCGTAACCGTGCCCGCGGGCGGAGGTGTCAGCCTCGACGTGACGCTGCAGGTCGGTCGCCTCGCCGAAGACGTCACCGTGACGGCGGCACCGGGCGAAGTCCGCGATCAACGACATGCCGCACAGCCGGTCAACGTGATCTCGTCGGAGGAAATCGATCGGCGGGCGAAAACCGTACTCGCGCAAGCGGTCGAAGAGGAGCCGGGCGTGGCCCTGCAGCGGACGAGCCCGACGATGGCCGGCGTGTTCGTGCGCGGGCTGACCGGCAACAAAGTGAACGTCTTCATCGACGGCATCCGGTACTCGAACGGCGCTCAGCGCGGCGGCGTGAACACCTTTTTCGATCTCATCGAGCCGAGCGGCCTCGAGAGCATCGAAATACTGCGCGGCCCGAACAGCGCCGAGTACGGCAGCGATGCGCTTGGCGGCAGCGTTCAGCTGCTCGCCCGCGTTCCCGCGCTCAGCCCGGACGGCGTCCAGCGTTTTGGCGGACGGCTTGGCGTGCGAGCCGGGACGGCGCACGAGATGGGCGCCGGAAATCTCTCGCTGTCCTACAGCCGATCGACATTTGGTCTGTTCGGCAACGCGGCGGGACAGCGAGTCGGCAACCTGCGGCCGGGCGACGGCATCGACTCGCATTCGGCGATTACCAGGTTCCTCGGCCTGCCGTCCAGCACGTTCATCGGAGACCGATTGCCGGACACGGGCTTCAGGCAGTTCGGCGGTCAGCTCAAGGCAAACTGGACGCCTGCCGCAAACACGCAGATCGTCTCGAGCTATCTCGGGACACGGCAGGACGGCGGCCGGCGTTGGGATCAACTGCTCGGCGGAGATGGAAACCTGATCGCCGAGCTGAACGATCTCACGCTCGACCTCTTCTACGCTCGCATCGAGCGGATCATGTCCGGCTGGTTCAACCACGCGAGCGTCACGTATTCGTTCAACACGCAGCGCGAAGAACGCGTGAACCAGGGCGGAAACGGAAACCCGCGCGCGACGATCGGCCACGAGCCGGAGCGCACGACGGTCAACGGATTTCACGGCGCCTTGTCGCGGCAGGTCTCGCCGCGCCAGACGCTGAATGTCGGAGCCGAGCTCTATCTGGAAAAGCTGACGTCGGATGCGTTCAACGTCAATCCGGTCACCGGCGCCATTTCGGCCCGGCGGCCACGCGTGCCGGACGCCGCGACGTTCCGCAACGGCGGCGTGTTCGCCCAGACGGGCTACGACGTCGTGCCGGACCGCATGAAGCTCGTCGGCGCGATCCGGTGGGGAGGCGCCCGGTATCGCGCCCGCGCATCCGACGCGCCGATCGTCGACGGCAAGCCTCTCTGGCCGGATGACGAGCTCTCGGCCTCCGCGGTGACGTTCCGCGGCGGCGCGGTCGCGACGCCGCACGACGACTGGTCGTTCTCGACGAGCATCAGCCGCGGCTATCGGGCCCCGCACATGACGGATCTGGGGACGCTCGGCCTCACCGGTTCCGGATTCGAGGTCTCATTCCCCGACGTGGCGTCGCTCGGCGGATTCGTGGGCTCGTCCGCCGGAGCCGCCGCAGTATCCACAGGCCAGCCTGTCGAGCAGGTAGGCCCCGAATCGAGCATCGCCTGGGACGGGACGGCGCGTTATCGCCGCAAACGCGTGCGCGGAGAATTCTCGGCGTTCGTGAACACGGTGCACGACAACATCCAGAAGCAGGCGCTCATCCTGCCGCCCGGCGCCATCGGCCGATCGATCGGAGGCGAGATCATCACCCAGCAAACGCCGGCTGGTGCGGTCTTCGTTGCCGCCTCGACCTCGCCGGTGCTGGTACGCGACAACTTCGACGACGCGCGGATCTGGGGCGTCGAAGCATCGGGTGAAGTATCGCTGACCTCCTCGATGACGCTCAATGCCGCCTGGACGTTCATCCGCGCGCGGGATCTCGCGACGGACCGGCCGCCGAACATCGAAGGCGGCACGCCGGCGCCGAGCGTGTGGTTGATGGTGCGCTACGCGCCGGCGAGCGGCCGTTGGTGGGTACAGCCCTACGTCCAGATCTCGGCCGACCAGTCGCGGTTGTCGTCGCTCGATCTCACCGATCGCCGGACCGGTGCCGAGCGGACGCGTGCAAGCATCCGCAACTTCTTCCTGAATGGAGCGACCGCACACGGGTGGGTCTCACCCGGACCGGACGCGACGCCCGGATCGGCAGACGACGTGCTCGGAGTCAGCGGCGAAACGCTGGCGCAGATTCAGGACCGCGTGCTCGGCTCGGCCAACAGCTCCTCGCTGTTTCCCGTCGTCGAGGGCTTCACAGCCGTGGGCATTCGCAGCGGCGTGCGCGTGGTCGCCACGAGGTGTTCATCGACGCGGAGAACCTGACCGACGAGAACTACCGCGGCATCTCGTGGGGCATGGACGCGCCAGGCGTCGGCCTCTCTGTCAGATACCTGCTGCGATTCTGATCTGACTCAAGGGTTCGTCGTAATCTGTTTCTCCCAATACAAGGGCTTTCGGCGGCGCGGGTGATTGCCGAGCTCATTGAGCGTGCGCCGCGTCGTACAGACGGCCGTTCATCATCACCATGTGCACGCTGTCGCTGTTGCGGATGTTCTCGAGCGGGTTCGTTTCAGGACGACGAGGTCGGCGAGCTTCCCGCCCTCGATCGAGCCGAGCTCCTTGTCGAGACCGAGATAGCGCGCGCCGGCGATGGTCGCCGCTTCGAGCGCCTCCATGCTGCGTCATCCCGCCCTGCTGCATCATCCACAGCTCCCAGTGCGCGCCGAGACCCTGGAGCTGGCCGTGCGCGCCGAGCTGCACGCTCGCCGCCGGCGTCGCGCATCTTCTTCGCGCCGCGCGCGATGAGGACGTGGTTGTAGTCATCTTCCGCGGCCATCGGGCCGGCGTCGTGAGCGCGGATCCACGACGTCACGCGGCACGAACCGCAGCAGATGCTGATGCTCCCACACGTTCGTGTGCTGGTACCAGTAGTTCTCGCCCGCCAGGCCTCCGTAGCCGACGATCAGCGTCGGCGTGTAGCCGACCTTGCTCTTTGCGAACAGTGTGACGACGTCCTTGTACAGATTCGGCACCGGCAGCGAGTGCTCGATGCCGGTGTGACCGTCGGTGATGTGCGTGAGATTCATGTAGAGCAGCGAGCCCCCTTCGGGGACGACCATCATCTTCAGCTCGCGCGCAGCCTTGATGATCATCTGGCGCGCGTCGCGGCGCTGCTGGTTGTAGCTCTTCACGGTAAAGGCGCCGGCCGCCTGCAGACGCTTCAGGTGCGCCACCGCGTCGTCGTACGACTCGACGACCGCCTTGAAGGGCGTTTCCGCGCCGTAGAGGATCGTGCCGGTCGAGAAAAGCCTCGGCCCGAGCTTGTGCCCGGCCCGAATCATCTCCGCGTTCGTGAACACCGTCTCCGTGTCGTTCGATGGGTCGTGCGAGGTCGTCACTCCGAACGCGAGGTTCGCCATGAGCGGCCAGCTGGCTTCCGCCAGAATGCCTCCGCTCTCGCCGCCAACGTGCGCGTGGACGTCGATGATGCCGGGCATGATGGTCTTGCCCTTCACGTCGACCCGCGCGGCGCCGGCCGGGACGCGCACGGAGCCGGACGGTCCGACCGCGACGATCCTGTTGCCCTCCACGAGCACGGTCGCGTTGTCGATGACCTTGCGCGCGTTCATGGTCACCACGCGCGCGCCGACGAGCGCAATCGCTCCCGATGGCGTGTCGCTCTTCACGGTGAATCCAATGGCACGCCGGTCGCTTCCGGCTCGGCAGGCTTCGCGGTGTCGCCCGTGTCGCTACCCGGCCCGACGAACGTGAAGGTGCGCGCGAGGTCGCGCGTGAAGTAGTCCGCGCCGAGCACCCACTGCAGGCGCCGGCTATCGGTCGACCAGTGCAGCGAGGCGCCCGCATTGCTCGAGACGCGCGCGATCGGGAAGGCGTTGACGCCCGGCCCGATGTCGACCGCGCGGCCCGACCGCGGAAAGGCGCCGATGTAGGTCCGATGGCGCTCCGAGAAGGCGACCCACAGGCCGTCGGGCGACGGGACGATTTGCGTCGCGTTCGGCGACTGCAGGTGCACGAGCTCGTCGCCGCCCGTCAGGTCGACGCTGATCAGGCTGAACTTCTCGTTTCGAACTTCGGAGAAGTAGATCCGTTTCCCCGTGTGATCGAACTGCGGCTCGCGCGCATCGTCTCTCACACGTTTCGGATCTCCGCCCTTCACGCTCACCACGAATATGCCTGGATCCACGGCGTGCGTGATACCGCGGATGAAGTCGGGACCAAGGCTTCGGTAGACGAGCCATTGGCCGTCGGGCGAAAACGACGGTTCGGTGTAGTGACCCGGTGTCGTGACGACGTCGCGAGCCTGCGAGCCGTCCGCCCGCGCGATGCGGATACGCCCCTTCTCGGCGTCGGACCATGTGGCGTACGCGATCGACGCCCCGTCGCGCGAGAATGCGGGCGCGAACTCGAGACGGTCGTCGTTCGTCAGACGCGCAGGCTCACCTCCCTTGAGTGTCTTCGCGTACAACTGTCCAAGCGCCGAATAGACAACCCTTGAACCGTCGGGCACCGTGGTGACGTCCCGCAGCACGCGGACCGGAAACTCGTCGTGGTGCACCTGCTGCGGAAAGCGAAGGGCCTCGTTGACCGTTTGCTCGACATGGGCCGTGAACGGAATCTGGGCGCCCTGCCGCGCCGCGACATCGACGCGCCAGATTTTTCCTTCGCCCCAGATGACGATCGACCGTCCATCAGGCAGCCACGCGTACTGCGGATATACGCCGTGAATCGCCCAGGCCTCCTGGAGGTCCTTGTCGAGACGATCGAAGACCGGCGTCTCCTCGCCCGTCGCCAGATCCCGCACGTGCAGCACGCTCTCGAGCCCCACGCGCCGCACGAAAGCGAGGCGCGTGCTGTCGGGTGAAGGACGTGGCGCAACCGACCCACCGGGACGCCGCGTGAGCTGCTTCTCCTTGCCGGTCCGCAGGTCGCGCTCGATGACGGCGTAAATCGTCTGATAGGGGTTCTTGTCGTATTCGAAGTTCTGCCCGGCTGTGACGTCCTTGCTGAAGTAGAGATAGCGACCGTTCGGCGACACGGCCGGCTCGCCCTGGTCTTTCTGCCAGCTCGTTTTCTCGGTCACCTGCAGCCCCTCGGATCCGCTGGCGTGGTACATCCAGATCTCGCCGGCGCCGAGCGAGCGCTCCTTGACGAAGTGGTGCCGGGCGAAGATGAACTGCCCATCCGGCGACCAGGTGGGGCTGTTGATGAACCACTTCGTGTCCTTGGAAACCTGTCTCGCGTTCTTGCCGTCGCGCTCCATCGTCCAGATGTTGGTGGCGCCGTTGCGGTCCGTCGCGAAGGCGATCAGCTTTCCGTCGGGGCTGAACCGCGGCTGCATGTCGAACGCCGGCCCGCTCGTGATGCGCGCGGCCGTGCCCCCTTCGATCGGAAGCAGGTAGATGTCGCCGAGCAGATCGAAGACGATCTGCCTGCCGTCCGGGCTGACGTCCACGTTCATCCACGTCCCTTCGGAGGTGTCGAACTCGACTTTCTCCGTCGGGCCGAGCGGCTCGCCGATGTCCCACTTGGGTTTGTCCTGCGCCTGGCCGCGCACGAGGACCGCCACGACGAAAAACAGTGTCGCAAGTTTCTTCATGAGTTCACTCTGACAAGGGTTCGTTCTCAGACTAGCCCAAAGGTACCAACACGCAATGGATCGGTACGGACGCCAGCTTTCGCCGATCTGCATCATGCGCGCGGGCGTCGGCGTCTTGCGCAGCCGATAGGCTCGCTTCATCGCATTGACGATGCCCAGGTCGCCGACCGGGAGGACGTCCGGCCGATGGAGCCGGAACATGAGAAACATCTCCGCGGTCCAGCGGCCGATCCCTTTCACCCTGGTGAGCTCGCCGATCACATCCTCGTCGGTCATGGCGTCGAGCGCGTCGAGGCGCAGCGTGCCCTCGTGCACGCGGCCGGCGAGGTCGCGAATGAAGCTGACCTTCATGCCGCTCAAGCCGCACGAGCGGAGCTGCTCCGCGGGCATGTCGAGCACCTGCGCCGGCGCCGGGAATCTGCCGCCGAAGAGCTCCGCGAAGCGTCGCGCAATCGTTGCGGCGGCCTTCGAGGAGAGCTGCTGCGACATGATCGAATGGACCAGCGCCTTGTACGGATCGGTATGCTGTGAGTCGGCGAGACCGCAGGCGCCGTAGCGCCGCATCAGGTCGCGCATCACCGGATCGCGGCGCATCAGCAGGCGTCGCGCCTTGGCGTAGTCGATGTCCGGCATTCTTACTTGAGTTCCGCGGTGACCGTGACCCGTGCGCGGAGTTCCATTTGTCCGGCCGAAATCGGGACATCCGCCTGCGCCGCCTCATCGCGCGCCGTGGCGCGCATCATCGGCATCGGCGGCGGCGTGACCACTCCATGCTCTTCGATCCGGACCACTCGGGCAATCGTCTGGCCGGCGCCGGCCGCCGCGGCATCGGCACGTGCCCGTGCATCGGCCACGGCCAGCCGCAGCGCCTCCCGTTCGAGCTTCGCGCGCTCCTTGAGGTCGAAGCGGATGTCGCCGACCGACGTGGCGCCGGCAGACACCGCGAGATCGAGAATCTCACCCAGCCGGTCGAGCGTGTCGACGCGCACTTCGACGGTATTCCGCGCGACGTAGCCTCGTGAGATGCGGCGGTTGTTGACGAAGTCCCATTCCTGCTGGAGGTCGTAGCCGCTCGTCCGAACCGCGTCAGCAGGTATGCCGGCGGCGCGAAGCTTGTCCTGAACCGGCTTCATGAGCTCCGTGTTGCGGCGCTGCGCCTCGCGCGGGTTCGAGCCGCGCGATTCGGCGGTGATGCTGACAAACGCCCGATCGGGAACTGCCTGCACGATGCCTTCGCCGGTCGTGACGACGAGAGGCGTGGCCGGCGCCTCTTTTGTTTGAGCCACGGCGGGCGACGCGGCGAGAAGGACCCCGAGAAGAATCACGTGACGCACAAAGCACCCCTGGAACAGTGTACCCGTCGTTACACTGTCGAGTAGGCGATGCGGAACCCGATGCTGTAGGCGTAGGTGTCGGGCGGCACCTTGTGGCGGTACGAGAGCCGGAGCATCTTCGGATCGTGCACGACCCAGGCCCCGCCGCGCAGGACGCGCAGCATGCCGTCCGGCGGACCGGCGGGATTGTGGCGCAGCTGATCGTTGTACGCGTCCGGCTGGTACCAATCCGACACCCACTCCCACACGTTTCCGATCATGTCGAACAGGTTGTAGCTGTTGGGCGCGAAGGTTCCGACCGGCAGCGTGCCGCGCAGCTGCTTCGATGTTGGATCGACGAGAAAGTTGGCGCGCTCTGTGGCGAGATCGCTGCCCCACGGATAGCTCATCCCGTCGGCGCCGCCGCGTGCCGAACGCTCCCATTCCGCCTCGGTGGGCAGGCGCACCGGCAGTCCGGTCCTGTGCGCCACCCACTGGCAATACGCCGTCGCGTCGTCGGCTGTGATCAGCGTGACGGGATGCGTGCCGCGGTCGCCCGGCGGATCACCCGCGCGCCAGACGTAGGGAGCGGCAAGCTCCCGGAACACCTGCTCCTGATCCCCGGTCACGATGCGCGGCAGCTGACGAACCGCGGGGAGCCGATGCTTGGCATCGCGGACGAACGCGGCGTACTGGTCGTTGGTGACCGGGTACACGCCGATGCAGAACTCGTCGAGAAAGACCCGATGCGCGGGGCGCTCATCCTCCTCGCCATCGTCGGCGCCCATCGTGAACTCGCCGGCGGGAATGCGTGCGACCTGCGGATACACCGCGTCGCTCTTGTCCAAGATGAGCCAAGTATAGGAGTAAACTGCAGCCCCATGAAGCTCGAACTGTTCGCCATGGAGCGCATGCAGTCCACCTATGAGAACGAGGTGGAATTCAATCTATCCGAAAGCGGCGTTCACCCGTTGTCGGTGCGCGAGCTGCTCGACGATCCGACCGAATCCGATGGCGTGCTCGACCAGCTGCTCGTGTACACGCAGTCGAACGGGACGCGCGACCTGCGACAGCGGATCGCCGCGCTCTATCCAGACGCGACACCCGATCACATCCAGGTGACCAACGGCGGCTCCGAGGCGAACTACGTCGTCACGTGGAGGCTCGTGGAACCCGGCGACGAGGTCGTGCTGATGGTGCCGAACTACATGCAGACGCGGGGGCTCGCGCGAGCATTCGGCGGCGCCGTTCGCGAGTGGGCGCTGCGGCCGGAAATGGCGAGCGGGCGGTGGGCCGCTGACACCGACGATCTGCGGCGTCTCGTGAACGCGAAGACGCGCCTGGTCATCATCTGCACGCCGAACAATCCGACCGGCGCCCGGATCGACGCCGGCGATCTCGATGCGATCTGCCGCATCGCCGGGCACCACGGCGCGTGGGTCCTCTCGGACGAGATATACAGAGGCGCGGAGCGCGACGGCCAGGAATCTCCGTCGGTGTGGGGCCGCTACGAGCGCGCCATCGTGACGAGCGGCCTCTCGAAGGTGTACGGGCTGCCCGGGCTGCGCATCGGGTGGGTCGTTGGGCCGCCGGACTTCACCGCCTCGACCTGGGCGTACCACGACTACACGACGATCGCGCCGGGAGCCATCAGCGATCGGCTCGCGCGTGCGGCGCTCGTGCCGGAGCGGCGGCAGCGGCTGCTCGGCCGGACCCGCCGCATCGTGCGCGACAACCTTGCCGTTCTCGAGGAATGGCTCTCGAGCCATCGCGGGGCCTTCACCTGGATCCGACCCGACGCGGGCGCCATCTGCTACGCCCGATACGACTACGACATCAACTCGCTGGAGCTGGCGAACCGGCTGCGCCTCGAGAAGAGCGTGCTCATCGTGCCGGGCGATCACTTCGGTATGGATCGCTACATCCGCTTCGGCTACGGCGAGCGGGCGGATTATCTGCGGGCCGGGCTCGCGCGCATCTCGGAGCTCCTGGCGGAGGTGCCTCTCGCGGCCCGAGTGTGACATCACCCTGCGGTGATGGCCGCGCGCAGCGCAGTCTCGTCAAATCCCTTGATCGCCTTGTCACCAATGAATGTGACCGGAATGGTGCGATAGCCTTTCTGAATGAGCTCAGCGTACGCCTGCTCGTCTTCGTCCACGTTCTTCGTCACGAAGACGACACCCTCGCGTGAAAGAAACTCTTTCACCTGCTGGCAGGCGCGTCAGCTCTCGCCGCTGTAGACGATCACCTCAACCATCGCAGATACAATTATCCGCTGATGACGCCTGCCGGGCCGCTCACCGGAGTAACAATCCTCGATCTCACGCGCGTGCTGTCGGGACCGTATTGCACCATGGTCCTGGCCGACATGGGCGCACGGGTGATCAAGATCGAACAGCCCGGCAAGGGCGACGACACCCGCGCGTGGGGTCCGCCGTTCGTCGCGGGAGAGAGCGCGTACTTCCTGAGCATCAACCGCAACAAGGAAAGCGTGACGCTCGATTTCAAGCAGCCTGCGGGCCGCGCAATCCTCGAGCGGCTGATTGCGCGCGCCGACGTGCTGGTCGAGAACTTCCGGCCGGGCGCCATGCGCCGGCTGGGCCTCGATTACGACACGCTCTCGACGACACACACTCGCCTTCTCTACGCGTCGATCTCGGGCTTCGGCCAGAATGGGCCGAAGCGCGACCGCCCGGGCTATGACGCCGTGGTCCAGGCCGAGGGTGGTTTAATGAGCGTGACGGGCGCGGCCGACGGCCCGCCTTACCGCCTGGGCGTTGCGATTGCCGATCTCGTCGCCGGATTGCTTGCGGCACAGGGCATCACGCTCGGCCTCCTGGCGCGCCACACCACGGGGCGCGGCCAGCATGTGGACATCAGCATGCTCGACGGCGTGGCCGCGCTGCTCAGCTATCAGGCCGGCATCTTCTTCGCGACGGGCGAAGCGCCGGCGCGCATGGGAAACCGCCATCCCACCATCGTCCCGTACGAGACGTTCGAGGCGTCAGACGGTGAGTTCGTTCTGGCCGTCGGCAACGACGATCAGTTCAGACGCTTCTGCCGGGTTACGGAGCTCGACGCGATGGCGGGCGACGAGCGCTTCGCCACGAATCCCGGTCGCGTCGGAAACTACGCGGCGCTGCGCGTGGAGCTGGCAGCCGCCTTGCGACGACGACCGCGGGGAGAGTGGATCGAGAAGCTCACGGCGGCCGGCGTCCCGTGCGGCGCCGTTCGCGACGTCCGCGAGGTGCTCACCGACCCGCATCTCGAGGCGCGACGCATGGTGGAAGCCGTCGAGCATGTGAGCGCCGGCAGGCTGAACGTGCTCGGCATTCCCATCAAGCTGTCGGACACACCCGGCCGCATCCGCATGGCGCCGCCAACCCTCGGCCAGCACACGGCGCGCGTGCTGCATGAGGACCTGGGGATGGCGGAGGCCGAGATCGACGCGCTGCGGCGCGCGAGCGTGATCTAATCAGGCGAGGACCAGCGTGGAAGTTTCGCAGGTGAAGAGGCGGCTGACCGCCGCGATCGAGCAGGCGCGGCGTGACGCCCAGCAGCGGCGGGAACGCTCGGCGGACGCGCAGCGCGCGTACGACGTGTTCCTCGCGGATATCGCCGTACCGGTCGCGCGCATGGCCGCGAACGTGCTGAAAGCGGAAGGCTACGGATTCACGGTCGCCACGCCGGGCGGAGGTCTGCGGTTGATCTCCGACAAGGGGCGGGACGATTACGTCGAGATCCTGCTGGACACGGCGGCGAACCCGCCTCTCGTGATGGGCCACATCCGCTACGCGCGCGGCTCGCGGACGATCGCCGAGGAGCGCGCGGTGAAACCCGGCGCGCCGCCCGAGAACATCACCGAGGAGGAGTTCCTCGACTTCCTGGTCGGCGCGCTCGCGCCTTGGCTCGAGCGCTGAATCATTGAACGATTCACTGGTTAGTGATTCGGTGATTAATTTTCGATTTGGAATTTTCGATTCAGTTATCTATTCGTGATTGCAAGAACAAACAGATCGCCGAATCGAACATCGCCAAATCACAAATCAATCACCGAATCACAAATCACTGAATCTTCAAATTCTCTGCAAAGGTGGTGTCGAATCCGGCTTTGTTGAGCATGTCGAGCAGCTCGCCCGGATCCGGCGACTTGCGGTACGCCTGGCGCACGTCGAGGGCGCCACTCTGCACGAGGCCGAGGAGCGCGTCGTTGAGCGGAACCATGCCGACGCGACGCCCGCTGTTGAGCACCGCGGTAATCTGATCGAAGTGCGCGCCTCCCACGAGGGACGCCACCGTGGGGACGTTCACCAGCACTTCGCGTGCGGCGGCGCGTCCGCCGCCGGTCTTGCGGAGCAGCGCCTGGAACACGACGCCGCGAAGGTGCTCGCCGAGCATCGCGCGCGCCTCCGACGTCTCGTGCCCGAAAAACCCAACGAACCGCTCGAGCACGGCTGGCGTCGTGGGCGACGTCACCGACGCCACGACGAGATGGCCGTCCGCGGCCGCGCGCAGCGCCATGGACGCGATGTCCGCGTTCATGGAGCCGTCGACGACCAGCACGTCCGGCGCTTCACGAATCGCCGTTCGCAGCGCCTCTGCGAACCGATCGTCATCGCGCGCCTCTCGCTGACTGATGAACGACGTGCGGTTGGCATGCACGTACCTGGATCTCGCTCTCGACGGTGATGACGTGATCCTTCCGCGTTCGATTGATTTGATCGACGAGCGCGGCGACGAGCGTCGATTTCCCCGCGCTGCGGCCGCCGGCCACGAGCAGGAGACCCTCAGGCTCGGTGCACAGGGCTTGAATCGCCGGCGACAGGCCAGCCTGCTCCGCCGAGATGGCCCGGCCGGGCAGCATCCGGAACGTCGCGCCGAGCCCGCGATGATCGCGGAAGCCGAGATACTGAACCCGGCCTACGTCGGGAACCTCGCGAGTCTCGACTTCGCCGACAGCGAGGACTTCGCCCTGATCGACCTTCAGCAGCGCCCGCAAACCGGTTTCGAGCTGTTCCTGCGTGAGCGGCGCCTCATCGAGCACACGGATCTCGCCGTCGACGCGGACCGACGGCTTGGCCTGCGGCGCCACGTAGAGCGCTGACGCGCCATGGCCGGCGGCGACGTACAGCAGGTGATGCAGCGGGTCTGCGTGAACGATGGCCGGCGGAGGCGGCGCGGGCTCCTCGACGCGGACGCTGACGCGCGGCGTCGCGGCGGCCGCGGGCCGTTCGACCGTTGCACGTGCGGGCGGCAGCTCGAGGCTGAAATCGAATGTGGGCGGCAGCTCGTCGAACCGAGGCGTCCCCTCATCGAGGTCTTCCTCGACACGGTCTGCCGGCGAGAAGTCGTCTTCGGTTTGTGTTCTCAGTTGGAAGCTCGCATCCTCGAGGGTCTCGGGGGCCGGCGCCGTTTGAAGCTCCGGCGCGGCCTGTTCGGCAGCCGGCAGTGCAACGGGCCCGCGCTCGTCTTCGTCGAACGGCTCGAACCGCTGGAACGCCGGCGGGGTCGATTCGACGGGCTCGGCGTCACGCTCGAGGCGGTCGACCGGAGCGGGCTCGTACTCGAAGCGATCCCTGATTGCAGGCGCCGCGACCTCCGCCGGCGGAGGGGGCGGCTCCTCGACGGCCACCGCGGCGTGCGTGTGCTGCTGGACGGCGACCGGTACCGGCTCCTCGACGATCTTTCGCCGCCGCACCTCGATCCAGATGTCGTTTCCGCCGCGGGCGGCAACCACGCTGTAGCGAATGGTGGGTTGCGCCGCGTCCGGTGGCAGGTGGTATTCAACGGCCCCGAGCTCGTTGAGCGCCTTCCGCGAATCGGCCGGGAGGAGCTGATCGAGCATGCCCGTCATCGCGGGGACGGTGAGCGCGTTGGCGGCAAGCTCGGCGTGCCCGCTCGCGGTCACGACGTACGGCTTTTCACCCACGTGCATGACGAGCGCGTCGCCGTCAGCACGGTCGATAGCGCGAAGCAGGGAAACAACAACCGACACAGAGGTAACCTTGTGCCCATTTTCGGCCGAAGGCCGGCCGAACTTCAGTCACGCCCCGCCCGGGCAGCGTGCGACCTAGACGGGAAGCCTGTAGATCCGAACGAGTTCCACCATTTTGTAGCCGCGGGTCTGGTACGGGGGAATCACCCGCTCCGCCTTCAGATACTGCAGCATAGCCTCGTCTGAATAGTCCGGCGCGCCGATCTGTGCCACCGCGGCAAGGTCCCGCTCCAACCCCTCGAGGGTCATCACGGGCTTCCAGACGGAGCGGCGTGTCGGCAGGATCCCCAGCACCCGAACCGCCGCGGTCACCCGCTCGAGGCGAAACCGCACGTACACCTCGTTCGAGATGAAGCTGTAGTTCGCCTCGGTGTGCGACGCGGGCGCATCCTCGACGCGGATGAAGTCGATGGACGGCAGCGTCTTCAGCTGGTCCAGCAGCGTGGCGGTAAAGGTCCCTTCGCCGGACCACTTCGTCGCATCGACGTCCACCGACAGAATGTTAGTCGAGTCGACGGGCGGTATGGATCGCCATCAAACCACCGAGCACGGGAATTGCCCGCACATCGGCGAATCGGAGTTCGGTGAGGATGGCGGCAACACCCTCCGCGCCGGGATAGCTGCGGATCGACTCCGGAATGTAGCGGTAGGTATCCGGGTCGCCATGCAACAGCAGCCCAAGCGAGGAGCCGACGAGGGTGAGGTAGAGGAAATACGCGCGGCGGATGGCCGGATGTGACGGGCGGTTGAAGTCGAGCGAGAGGAGGCGCCCACCCGGCCTCAGCACCCGGTGGATCTCTCCGATTGCGGCGCGAAGGTTGGGGACGTTGCGCAGGCCGTAGCCGACGGTCACAACCGTGAAGGACGCGGCCGGAAAAGGGAGCGACAGCATGTCTCCCGTCACGAGCGGCGCGCGGCCCTTCCGCCGCGCGAGCTGCAGCATGCGATGCGTGAGATCGAGCCCGGCGGCGAATCGCACGCGGTCTGCCGCCGCGAACAGAATGTCACCGGTGCCACAGGCGAGATCGAGGACGCGATCGTCGGCCCGCAACCCGGCGAGCGCGATCACACGCCGCTTCCAGCGGCGATCCTGGCCGTACGAGAGTGCGACGGTGATGAGGTCGTAACGATCCGCGATGGTCGCGAACAGCCGCCGCACGTAGCGGCTCTTGCCTTCAGGCGTGGCAATCGCGGAACGTAAATTCATTCGGCGATTGAACGATTCGTGATTCGGTGATCAGTTTGTTATTCGGCGATTCGTGGATTGGTTCATGTATGGTTCAAATGAAACAATCGCACAATCAAATCACACAATCACTAATCGCCCGATCGCACAATGAGCTTGCCTTTCATCATGAGGAGGTGCGGGCGGCAGACGTACTCATAGGTGCCGGGCTTGTCCGGAACGTCGAACGTGATCTCGTCCTGTTCGTTCCAGTCGATGGCACCGGTCGCGGCCTCGACGGCTGGCACCGCGAAGTCGTGCGTGATGCCCCGGTCGCGGTTGACGAGCACCACACGAAGGGTCTCACCCGCTCGCGCCTCGATCACGGGATTGGCCGTCGTGCCGTCGCCGTCGCGGTAAAAGGCCATGTCCTTCGCGACGAGGGTCAGCTCCCGGACGCGCGGCTTGGTCATGACCGGCAGCAGGCCGACCACGGCAACGAAGACTACCGCCGTCGCCGCGACGACCTTCGACGATACTTTGCGACCCATGATACTCATCCGACCATCATCCCCGTGAGATACATCACCGCGAACCCCGCCGCGAGGCCCGCCAGCACCGGTCCTCGCGAGAGCTGCCGCGCCATCGGCTGTCCACCCGCCATCTGCCGAACGATGAGCACGACCACCTGCGCGATCGCACCGACGCCGATCGCGAGGAACAGCACCGACCAGACCGGCGAATAGACGAAGCCACCGAGCCACGCGCCCGCGATCGTGGGCACGCCGCCGATGAGCCCGAGCTTCACGAGATCGCCGATCGGCACGCGGCGCGCCTCCCGGGCGAGCGGCGCGATGATCGCGAGCCCTTCCGTCGTGTTGTGCAGCGTGAACCCGATGATGAGCAGCGTGCCGAGCGCCGCCTCGCCGAGCGCGAAGGCGGAGCCGATGGCGAGGCCTTCGCCGAAGTTGTGCAGCCCGATGCCGACGGCGATCATCAGCGCCAGCACCCAGCCGGTCGTACCCGACTGAGCGCGCCGCGACCGAAGCCACGCACCCGTCGCTTCGAGCAGCAGGTACGCGCCGGCGGCCGCCAGCACGAAGAGCACCGCGCCCTGGAACGACTCGGGCAGCGCGCCCGCTGCCTCGAACCCGTCGTGGCCGCCGTCGACCAGGAGGAATGCGAGCAGGCCCACCGTCAGCGCGAGCAGGAAATCCATGGCCGGGCGGGAGAGCCTCGCGAGGAACGGATACCACAACAACCCGATGGCGACCGGGATGACGCCGACGTACAGCCCGATCAGCGTGAACACGGTAAACGTTCGGACGCTGGGCGTTGGCGTTTCCACCGCAACCGGAATCTCGTGCTCGAAAGGCGTTCCTGTGGAGGTCAGCACCTTGACGAAGTGTGCCTCGCCCTCCACCCATGGATACGGAATGCGCAGCGTCGTCCGGCCGAGGTGTGCGAGCACGTTCCCGGCATCAGCCGTAAACGTCCAGTACGCCTCGTCCACCTGTACCTGCGCGATCGTCACCTGGTCTGGACCATCGTTGAGGACCGTGGCGATGATGGCTCCCGGCTCCAGCGTGACACGCTGGAAGGTCAGGCGCTCGACGGGCGGATAGTTGCCGCGCACCGATTCCGCGGGCCCGATGCGGACGATCGCGACCAGGAGCAGCGCGAGCAACACGAGCGGCACGAGCGCCAGCAGCCACGACACCGTCCCACTCCGGGACGAGACGCGCTCGGCGACAACCTGATGCGCGGCCTCAGGTGTCACGACGGCCCTCCTCCGCTCGGAACAAACCCATCCAGCCGAGCTCCGCGAACTCGCTCTGGTGCGCGTGGAACATGAACTCGCCCGGATACCGGAACGTGGTCTCGATGATCGCGCGCTCTCCCTGACAGAGCATCACGGTGTCGGTCGTCTCCGTCTTCGTGAGAGAGGTCCCGGTCCGAAACACGTCGAAGAACATCCCGTGAATGTGCAGGCTGTTCACGAGGTCGAACTCGGTGATGTTCACGAGATAGATGCGCACCAGGCGTCCCACCGTCACGCGAATCGGGTCCTGCATGTACGCGTTCGCCACCGTGTTCACCGCGTACACCTCGTTGTCGGCGTCGAAGTTGGTGTCGAACGCGTTCATCACCATCACCATCTCGTCCGCGGGCGGACGGCCGCCGCGGGGATCGATGATGAACGTGCCGTACAGTCCCTTGTGAATGTGGCGCTTCAGCGGAACCGCATGGCAATGGTACAGATGCACGCCGTGCGGATCGGCGTCGAACTCGTAGACGAACGTGCCTCCCGGCTGCACTTCCTGACCGGGCAGCGAGCCGTCCATCGCCGGCTCGTGCCAGCCATGGAAGTGCATGGTGTGCGGGTGCGAGCCCGCGTTTCTGAACGTGATGCGAAGCCGGTCGCCTTCGGTCGCCCGGATCGTCGGACCCGGAACCTGCCCGTTGTACGTCCAGGCCGGGAAGAACATACCGGGAGCGATCTGAATTTCGCGGTCGTACGAGTGAATCACGTACTCGCGAAACATCGTGCCGTCAGGGCGAGGGGTCTCGCGATAGAACTTCTCGCGCGCTGACGGCGGCAGCTCTGAAAAATTCCAAGTACGCAGGAACGCGGTGGGGTTGAACGCCGCGGACGGGACGCGCCCGACCGTGCCCATTGAATGCGATTGATGGCTTTCGGCGACGCCAGCCTGATGATTCGCGTGCTGCCCCTTCAGACGCGCGGCCGTGAGGACGCTTCCTGCGAGCGAACCCAGGCCAGTCGCCTGCAGCCACGAGCGCCGACTAAGCCGCCAACCCATTTTGATGATTCAAAATTTTAAAGCCGAGCAAGTCAAAAGTCAAGTTATCAGCCCACGATGCCGGGTTACACTAGAGCCAGAAATGCTGCCTTCCAGCACCGTCGAGAACTACCTGAAAGCCATCTACCTCGGCGCTAGTGCTTTGCCGGCCGGGCAGCGGCTCTTTCCAATGGGGCAGCTCGCGGCGTCGTTGGGCGTTGCTCCGGGCACGGCGACCACAATGGTCAAGACCTTGTCGGAGTCGGGGCTGGTCGACTATGAGCCCTACACTGGCGTCGCACTCACCTCAGCCGGAGAGAAGCTGGCAGCTCTCGTTCTGCGGCGGCACCGGCTCATCGAGCTGTTCCTGGTGCAAGTGATGGGCTTCAGCTGGGACGAAGTGCACGATGACGCCGAGCAGCTCGAGCACGTCGTGTCGGAGCAGTTGATTGAGCGGATCGACGAGATGCTTGGGCATCCACAGGTGGATCCACACGGAGACCCGATTCCAGACCCCGAAGGGACTGTCAAGCCGCAGAACGTCCAGAGTCTGATGACGTGCCCGCTTCACACGCCCGTCACCGTAATGCGGGTCGTCGATCAGGATCGGCTGTTCCTGCGTTTCATCGAGAGCCACAACCTCAAACCTGGCGAGTCGATTGAGGTCGAAGCGCGCGACACTGTCTCCGACAGCGTGCGCCTGCGCGGCAAGGACGACCATCGCATCACGATCGGCACTCGTGCAGCATCGAAGCTCCTCGTCGAGGTGAGCTGATCGAGCCGCTTGACCTCTGCCGATCAGTTCGATAAGCTCCCGATGTTTTGAATTGTCAAAATCTAAATTTTAGGCGCCAAGCCAATCGGTTTAGAATCCTCAAGACAATCGCCGTAGCCCTGTTTTGTGCCCTTTTTCCTGTCGAGGGGTTTGCTCAGGGCGGGGGCTCGAACGACGACTCCAGTTCTCGGACCGGCCCCTTGTCCGGCTACATGGACTTTCACTTCAACAAGCCGGAGGGGCTGGATCCGACGCTCGATTTCCACCGCTTCGTCCTCCTCTTCAGCCACAGCTTCACGGATCGAATCCGCTTCGTCGGCGAGCTGGAGCTGGAACACGCGTTCGTCGAGGGCCTCGAGGAAGCAGGGGAGCTCGAGCTCGAACAGGCATATCTCGATTTTCTGATGGCGCGCTCGTTCAACGTGCGCGCGGGGATGATGCTGGTTCCACTCGGCATCATCAACGAGCGGCATGAACCACCCGTCTTTAACGGCGTCGAGCGGCCATTTGTCGATACCGTCATCATTCCCAGCACCTGGTTCGAGGTCGGTGTCGGAATTCATGGTGAGCTCGGGCAAGGGTTTCGCTATCGCGCGTTTGCCATGGCGCCGCTGGACGCCCTCGAGTTCAGTGCCGACGAAGGTATTCGCGGCGGGCGGCAGAAAGGCTCGGAGGCCAACGTTCGGAACCTCGCGCTGACCGGGCGTGCCGAGTACGTCGGCGTCGCCGGGCTGACGGTAGGCACAGGCTTCTGGACTGGAGAGTCGAGTTTCTCGGCGCCGCGCCTCGATACGACCGTGAGGATCGGGGAGGTTGACGCTCGCTATCTGCGGGACCGGCTGGAACTGCGCGGACAGTACGCACAGGTCTTCGTCGCTGACGCCGCCAGGCTGAACGAAGCGATCGAACGGACCATCGGCGTTTCGCCAAACATCGCCCGTTCGATGCGCGGCTTCTATGGGGAGGCCGCCTACCGCATCTGGGCGCAGGGCTCACCCCGAGACCTGGTCGCGTTTCTTCGTTATGAGAATTTCGATACTCAGTATCGTATGCCGGACGGATTCGTGCCCTTGAAGGAGTTCGACCGGGACGCCGTGATCGTCGGGGCGACGTATTACCCGGACCCGGACGTCGCCGTGAAGGTCGACTACGTCCGCCAGCGCAATCAAAGCGGATTCATCGCCGGCGGCAACAGCGTCAACGTCGGTCTTGGCTGGTGGTTCTGAGATGGGCCCGATGACTGCCGCGTGTGGAGTAGTTGGTCTGAGCGTGGCGCTCATGGTGGCCCTGGCCTTTGGCCAGCAGGATCGTCGCGTGGTCAGCGTTCACGCGGAGCGATTTGCCTTCACGCCATCCAGAATCGAGGTCGCCGCCGGCGAAGAAGTGGAGCTGCGAATCAAAAGTGCTGACACGTCTCACGGCTTCCGCATTCTCGGCACCGACACGAATGTGGCGATTCCGAAACGCGGCAAAGGCGACAGATCCGTCGTCATTCGCCTGCAGGAGGCCGGAACGTACACGTTCGAATGCAGCCGCATGTGCGGCGCGGGCCATCATTTCATGCGTGGCGAGATTGTCGTGAAGGCCAGAGGACAGTAGGATGAGCCGCAAGGTCTACGCTCTGCTGGGGACCTTTTCCGCCGTCCTTGCTACCGCATTGATCGGTCGGGCTCAGGATCGTCCGCCCGGCGCAGGCGGCCCGCTGGCCGGGTTGACCCCACGCGAGTTTTCTGAATTTCGTCTGGGACTGGACGACTTTCTGGAAGTCGAAACGGCTGAAGAAGGCCTGGGGCCCGCCTTCAACGCAACGAGTTGCGCGGTCTGCCACAACATTCCCGCCATCGGGGGCGGTGGTCTCATTCTCGAAGTTCGCGCTGGTTATCGAGATGCATCGGGCACCTTCCGGACATTCGATCCGAGCGGTGAAACGTTGATGCATCTCTTCTCGACCCCCACACATGGCTGTCAGCCGGGCATCCCTTCGCAGGCCACGATCGTCGCGAGGCGCGCTCCGATCCCGTTGTTCGGCGCGGGGCTCGTCGAAGCGATTCCTGATGAGACAATCCGCGCTCTCGAGGATCCGTTCGATCGCGATGGCGACGGCATCAGCGGCCGCGCCGCGCTGATTCGCGACGTCGAGACGGGCGACACGCGGGTCGGGCGGTTCGGCTGGAAGGCACAACACGCGACGCTGCTGACGTTCGGGGCCGACGCCTACCGCAACGAAATGGGGATCACCAACGACCTCTTTGCCAGCGAAGTTGCGTTCGGCATCCGCCCGGAGCAGATTCGCCTGTGCGATCCGCTGCCCGACCCGGAGGACGTGGCCGACCGGCAGACCGGCCGGCGGGGCATCGACAACTTCGCCTCGTTCATGCGATTTCTGGCGCCGTTGCCGCGAGGCGAGTCGGGTTCGACCGAACAGGCAGGGGCGCGCGTGTTCAACGAGATCGGATGTGCAAGCTGTCACGTGCCGGCTCTTCAGACAGGCGCCAGCGCAGGCCCCGCCTTCAATCACCAGCCGGTTCCCCTGTTCTCCGATCTACTGCTCCATGACATCGCCACGGGTGACGGGATCCCTCAGGGAGCGGCCACCGAACGCGAAATACGGACGCCTGCGCTGTGGGGTTTACGCTTTCGCCGGCCCCTCCTTCACGACGGCAGCGCCGTCACGGTCGAGGACGCCATTCGAATGCACGGTGGCGAAGCCGAGCGTGCACGACAGTTGTTTCAGCGGCTCGACGATTCTGCGGCTCGCAGTCTCATCGCGTTTCTTCGATCGCTCTGAACGCCTCGAAGACGTTCATCAACTCGGACGGCGTCCGGACGATCGACTCGTCTCCGGTCAGGCGGCTCGCGGGAAACGTCGCATATCCAAATCCGTACGCGGCGAGGCAGCACCGGACGCCCGCGCGGACCGCGGTCTCATGGTCGATGGCGGAATCGCCCACGAGCAGCGTGCGATCCGGCGCGACGCCGGCGCGATCGATCAAGTACTGCAGGCCGGTGGGGTCCGGCTTGCGCGGCCACTCCCCGTCTCCGCCCACGACGTCTTCGAAGAACGCGCCCAGCGCCAGACCGTCGAGCACCGCCCAGGTGGCGCGCGTCGGTTTGTTGGTGAGCAGCGCGAGTCGGGCGTACTCTTTCGCGGCGGTCAACACCTGCACCATGCCGGCATACGGCGTCGTGTGCTGGAGCAGGCGCCTGTCGTAGATCTCGATAAATCGCGCGAGGGGCCGCGACAGCCGGCCGCCCTCGGTGTGCGCCTCGAGGCCGGCGGCGCGGAGCGCGCGCGCCACCAGCACACGAGCGCCCTCGCCCACCATGTCACCGACCGCATCTTCGGCCAGCGGCGTCCCACCGAGCTCGGCGACGAGCTCGTTGGCGGCGTCGGCGAGGTCGCGGCGCGAGTCGACGAGCGTGCCGTCGAGATCGAAGACGATCAGGCGCCCGCGTAGGTCGCCCACGATGTCGGGGTTTCCCAGACCGTCACGCGCACCACGGGCATCCCCTGCTCGCGCGAGATGTCGTAGATCAGCCGCGCGATCCGTTCCACGGTGGGATTGCTGTCGAGGATGTAGATCGGCTCGCCCAGGGCCTGGAGCGGCTTCACGAGCGGATCGTCGTGGCGGAGGATCATCTGGTGATCGAGGTGGCGATCGATCCATCCCTTGACCAGACGTTTGATGTCGCTGAAGTCGACCACCATGTTGCGGGTGTCGAGCGCATCGGTGCGGACCTCGATCTCGGCCACGGCGTTGTGGCCGTGCGGATGCTTGCAGATGCCGTCGTAGTCGAGCAGGCGGTGTCCGTAGCAGAAGTCGATCCGCTTCGTGACCGAATACATATCCTACAATCCTACTCCGATGGAGGCACGGCGATCGGCGGTGCTGTTCTCGGCAGGTCTCGACAGTGCCGTGCTTGCGGCGGCGGAACTGCGCGGCGCGCAGGTGCATCCGATCTACGTGAGCGCGGGCCTTGCGTGGGAGGCCGAAGAGTTGCGCGCGCTCGATCGCCTGCTGGCATCGCCGCCGTTTGCCGGACGCGTCGCGCGGCTGGTCCGCCTCACCTTCAGCGTCGAGGATCTCTACCCGGCATCCCACTGGGCGCTGCGCGGCGAACCGCCGGCATTCGACACGCCGGACGAGGACGTGTACCTGACCGGCCGCAACGTGATGCTCCTGAGCAAGGCCGCCATCTACTGCGCGCAGCGGCGGATTCCCCGCATCGCCCTCGGTCCACTGGCCGGCAATCCGTTCCCGGACGCGACGCAGGAGTTCTTCAGCGCGATGGCCCGTGCGCTGTCGCTGGGACTGGCGCACGACATCGAGGTGGCGACACCGTTCTCCGCCATGCACAAGGCCGACGTCGTGCGGCTCGGCATCGAGCTCGGTGTACCGCTCGAGCTCACATTGTCATGTATGAATCCGCGTGACGGCCTGCACTGCGGTCGATGCAGCAAATGCCGCGAGCGGCGCGATGCCTTCGCCGAGGCCGGCGTGAGGGACCCGACGCGCTACGCCACACCGCCGCTCCGCTGAATGTGCACCGACAGCGTCAGTGAGATCGCACCGACAGCGTGAGTGAGATCGCACCGACAGCGCGAGCGAGATCGCACCTACCGATTGAGTACCGTGATGGATCCGTCGCCGCTGCGCAGCGTGACGGTATGGCCGCCGCTTCCGATCCGCCCGCGCAGCGTGCCGCGATCATCGTCCTCGTCGCTCGACGCGGTCAGGCCGTCGATGTCGGACCGCACGCGGCCGTCGCGCGAGCTCGCATCCACCTCTGCGTTGAACGTTCGCGGGATCTGAAACGAAATCGAGCCGTCGCCCGTGGAGATGTCCCAGTCATCCTTCATCGCGCTGCCGTCGTCCGCTTCGATGGTGATCGAGCCGTCGCCGGTCTTCACGTGCAGATCGTCGAAACGTCCCTGCACGTGGATGCTGCCGTCGCCTGATTCGAGCGACAGCCGCCCGTTGACGTCGCTGAGCGAGAGCGAGCCGTCGCTGGTGTGCATCGTGACGTCGCCGGTCACCGCGTTTGCCTTGATGCTCCCGTCGCCGGAGCGCAGGTTGACCGTGCCGGTTAGTTTCTCCACCGCGATCGAGCCGTCGCGGGTGACCGCCGTCAGCTTGACCGTCTCAGGCAGCCGGACGATGAAGCTGACCGAGGGGCCGGAGTAGTTCCCGAACCCGATGAACTCGCGCGCGACTTTTGGTTTGGGCGCTTCGACGCGAATGCGATTGCCGTCCTGCGACGACTGCACCTCGAGCGCGGCGGCGACTTCGCGATCGGGGCCTCGCTTCTCGATCTCAACCCGCACCTCGGCCTGGTTCCAGGATTGAACCTGGATCGAGCCGTCGAATGTGTCGAGCGTGATTTCGGTTCCTGGACCGACCTTGAACTGCTTTTCCTCGCGAACGACCACCTGGTCTGCATCGACGTTGATGACACAGCCGCTCGCCGCAATGGCGAAAATCGCGATCAGCTTCCTCATGTCGGGTCCTCCTCAGCGCGTATAGACGGCAGCCCGGACGTCAGAGTTCGGGACCGTAGACCTCCCGGCCCGCGATGAACGTGCGCGCCACCCGGAATCCGCGGTCCAGCACCACCGCGTCTGCGATCGCCCCGTCTGCGATGACGCCGAAGCCGGTCAGACCGAGCTCCCGGGCGGGGGTCGTGGCGCACAGCCGGGCTGCATCGACGATCGTAAAGCCGAAGCGGGTCACGATGGTTCGGAACACCCGGTCCATGGTGAGGGTGCTGCCCGCGAGCGTTCCATCATCGAGGAACGCCGCCTCTTCGCGAACCGTGATTGTACGGCCGCCAATCCGCGCCGTCTGGCCGACATTCAATCCGGCACCCGCCGTGCCGTCGGTGATCGCCATGATCCCCGATGTACCCTTGGTCGCAATGGCCACGCCGCAGACCGCCGGATGCACGTGGTGACCGTCACAGATCAGCTCGGCGCAGACTTCCTCGCGCGCGAGCGCCGCGCCCGCCACCCCGGGTGCGCGATGCGACATCGGCGTCATCCTGTTGAACAGGTGCGTCGCCTGGCGCGCGCCGGCGTCGATTGCCGCGTTCGCTTCCTCGAAGGTCGCGCCTGAATGCCCGATTGAGACACGATGGCCGCTCCGCGCCAGCCGCGCGACGAGCTCCAGCCCACCAGGCATCTCGGGCGCAACGGTCACGATTCCGACGTCGGGGCGATACGCGTCGAGCACATCGAGGATCTCGCGGCCGGTGAACGTCCCGCTCATCGGCGGACCCGAGATCGTCCGGATGCACTCGAGAGGCTGCGCGCCTCGATACTCGGGATTGATGAAGTTGCTTTCCAGGTGCGCCGGCAGCACGCGCGCGCTGCCCGCACGCGGGGCGACCCTTGCATCGCGCACCGCAGCCAGCATCGTGCGGAGCTCGCCAGGGGCGCAGGCAATCGTCGTGGGGCAGAAGGCCGTGACGCCGAAGCGTGGCAGCGTGGCCGCCATCGATGCGATTGCGTCGCCGCCGCCCAGCGAGTCGATGCCGAGCAGCCCGTGGACGTGGACGTCGACGAACCCGGGCACCACGTAGTGATCACGCACATCGACGATCGCCGCGCCCGCCGGATCCACGCGATCGCGCGGATCGATCGCGACAATCCGGCAGTCGTCGATCACGACCGAGCCGCCGGTCAGAATGCGATCGGGAAGAACGAGGTCGCCGCCGGCGAGAACGATCATCGACAGCTGCGGCGCGTATCAGGCCGCCCGCGACGCAAGGAGCGCGGCGCGGGCCGCTCCGATGGCGGCCGAGTCCTGGCCGAGGGCCGCTTTCACGAGCGCCACGCGCCCGCTCGCGGCCGGAGGAAGGCGGCGCGTCATCTCCGACGCCGCCGGCCCGAGCAGCAGGTCCCCGGCGTCGGCGATCGTGCCGCCCAGCACGACGATTTCGGGATCGAGAAGGACCGCGATATTCGCCAGCGCCATCCCGATGTACCGGGCGGTGTCGCGCATGACCGACTCGGCGACGCCGTCCCCTCGTCTCGCGGCATCGAAGATCTGTTCGAGCGTGATGGCGTTCAGGTCGCCGCCGGCCATTTCCTCGACATCGGAGCGATCGCCCGATTTGATCCGCCAGACCAGGCGGCGAACGATGCCCGCCGCTCCCACCTCTGCCTGGAGACATCCGTACTTTCGGTAGTCGATCCTCTCGACCGGGTTGAGCGAGAGCCACTCGATGGCGCCGGCAAATCCGTGCGCGCCGCCGAACAGCCGGCCGTCGATCACGATCCCGGCCCGGATGCTCTCCTCGAGCGTCAGCCCGACGATGTAGCGAGCGCCTCTGGCGGCACCGGTCCACGCTTCGGCCAGGGCGATGGCGGACGCCGGATTCACGGCGGCCGATGGAGCGTCCTCGTTCCCGTTGTGCACCACAACCCCGACCGATGCGGGCGGTTCCCCCTCGTGCGTGGTGCCGCGCGCCGAATCGAGGCTCTGGTGCGTGCTGCGTGAAAGCACGCGGCCATGCTCGTCGACCAGCACCGCGACGGTACTCGACGGCCGGGGATCGAGGCCGAGCAGAATCAAGGCGGCAGTTATTCTACTGTTCCATCGACGTGCATGTGCAGCTTGCGGCCGGCAAGCGGCAGCGGGCCGTCGGCTGCGCGGGATTCGCGAAACACTTCGGCGTCGAGCCGCCGCAGCAGGCCTATGTAGCCGCGCTCTTCGGGAGCCGTCAGCACCAGGACCCCTCCGCTCTCCGCGGCCGGGAATCGACGATCGTCCAGGTAATCGCGGTCGAAGGTGATGAGCGTTCGGCGAAGCTGCCGCGCCAGGCGATAGTGGTCGTCATCGCGCGCGCGGCGAAGGTCGTCGTGCTCGATCACGAAGAGCACGTCCCAATTGAGCCTCGTTCGCATGAAGGAGACGAGGCCCGCCGGGACGTTCGCATCGACGTAGATGCGCGGCTGCCCTGCTATGCGATCCGCATGCGGGCCGAGCTCGGAGGCCAGAGTTCCCACAGTTAACGGTGTCTTTCCAAATCGGGCATCGTTTCGAGAGGCTCGGCCGGTGCCGGATGCTCGCGCTTCGCCGCCACCGCTTCCTTCTTCAGCGCGGCAACGAGAGCGTCCCGCTTGTGCACCAGTTCCTTGCGCGGCCGCCGGGCGCGCTCCGAGCCCACGACGTACTCCGAAAAGAGCGGGAACGCGATGGTGGAATCACAGTACGCGACCACCGTGTCCGGAAGCACGCCAGGATTGACCTTCCCCCAGCTCACGGCTTCCGAGGGCGTCGCGCCGGACAGCCCACCCCAGACGACCTGATCCGTCGTGATCTGAATGAAGAAATCGTTGCCGCCCTTCGGGATGCCGTACACCTCCCAGAGCGTGGGCTGTCCCTGGAGGTAGAAGTTCTTCGGCGAGCCGCCGCCGAGTATCAGGCAGCCGTTCTTGCGGCCCGCAAGGATGAATGCGCAGACCTCGTTCACGTCCTTGTTCGGATCGATCATCAGGCGGCTGTCGTTCATCAGCTCGTGGCAGGCGATGTTCATGCCGATCGAGCTGTCGCCCGGAGACGAGGTGTAGATGGGCACGCCCGCGGCGGCCGCCGCCGCCACCACTGAATGCTCTTCGCAACCGGGCTGTCGGGCCATGAGATCCCGCCCGAGATGGTAGTGGAGCTCCGCGGACGAGACCGGACCATTCAAGCCGGATCGGACGAGGAAGTCTCGAACGTAGGCGTCCGTTTCGAGCAGCACGCTCGCAGGAAACAGGACGTCGTAAATGCGAATCACGCCCTCCTCGTACAGCTCCACGTCGTTGACGAACGGAGACCCGCGATGGAGCGTGAAGTTGAGCGCGTAATGCAGGTCGTGGTAGAGGTTCGCGCCGGTGCTGATCACGAAGTCGACCAGCCCGCGATTCATCAGCTCGACGATGCAGCCACCGAGCCCCGCCGGTGTCAGCGCGCCGGCGACCGTGAGGCCGATCGTGGTGTCGTGCTCGGGATCGAGCATCTTGTCGGTGAAAATCCGGCACGCCTCGCCCAGACGAGCGGCGTTGAACGCCTGAAACCCCTCATCGATCAAATGTCGGACGTCGGCGCTGCCGCGGGGCCGGTAGTAGCGAATCTGTTTGCCTGAGAGGTACTGCTTCTTGGACGGATCCGGCGATCCCGGCGCGCGGTGGGGCATAGGCGCAGCTTAGCACCGGCACGAGCCGGTATTCCGGGGCATCCCCTACCCGCCTTGCCTACCCGCCTACCCCAGCCGCTGAGAGCCTACAGCTTAGTAACCGATGTGCCGATACGGAACACGGATCGACCTGATGTGGATGAACTAACTTACGTTGCCAAACGTGCCAGCGCGAGCTCTCCCGTGAAGGATGTCCCCGATCTGGAACTCCGCTTCAAGAACCTGGTGCAGTCGCCGCTTCGGGCGGGGATCCTTCGCTACCTGAGCGCCCGGCCGGAAGAATCGTTCGACGTCGAATCGGTGATGTCGACCTTCGGGCGGATGCGCCTCGACGTGGACAACTGTCTCAACGAGCTCGTCGATTTCGGGGTCGTCCGTCGCCTGCCCGGGCCGCCGCCGCGCTTCATCGCGGTTCGACCCGAGCGCGAGGCGATCGCGCATCTCCTCGACAACTTCCTCGAACGCCGCGCCCAGATCAGCACGGAAGACCAGTCGCCGTCCGTCCAGCGATTCCGCGAGATGATCGGCCGCGACGAGAAGATGCTGATCGTTTTCGAGTGGATCCGCACCGCGGCGAAGTCGGATATCTCGGTGCTCATCCTCGGACCGACCGGCTCCGGCAAAGAGCTCGTCGCGCGCATGATTCACGAGCTCAGCCGCCGCGGTACGGAGAAGTTCCAGGCGGTCAACTGCGCCGCCCTGCCTGACACGCTGTTCGAATCCGAGATCTTCGGCTACGAAAAGGGCGCCTTCACGGGCGCGCACGATCGCAAACCGGGCCGACTGGAGCTCGCCAATCACGGCACGCTGTTCCTCGACGAGATCGGCGACCTCTCGCTTGTGGCGCAGGCCAAGCTCCTTCGCGTGCTAGAGGACAGACGCTTCGAGCGGCTCGGCGGGCAGAAGAGCATCCAGGTCGATTTTCGGCTCATCTCCGCGACCAACCGCCCGCTCGATCTGTTCGTGCGAGACGGCCGGTTCCGCGAGGACCTGTTCTATCGGGTGAACGCCTTCGCAATCCGCCTTCCCTCGCTCCGCGAGCGGCAGGTTGACATTCCCGTCCTCGCCAATCGGTTCCTGGCGCGTTATTGCGCGGGGAACGGCCTACCCCTCGACGCCAAGAGCTTCGCGCGCGAAGCGATGGACCTTCTGCAGGCGTACCATTGGCCGGGGAACATCCGCGAGCTGGAAAGCACGGTGTCGCGCGCGGCGCTTTCGGCGCCAGGCCGGGTGATTCGCGACTCCGATATCGAGTTTTTGCACGCCCAGGCGGCGCCCACGCAGGAAACGCCGTCCCGGCTCCCGTCGCTCCGTGAATCCGAGCGTGCACACATTGTTCGTGTGCTCGAAGCAGTTTCATGGAACAAGAAGGAGGCGGCGCGTATCCTTGATATCAGCCGCGGAACACTCTACCGAAAGATCGTCGAGTTCAGCCTCGAGCCGGAAGCCGGCGCGTCCCGGAACAGAACGCGACGGCCGTTCGCCGCGACTGAAGCCGCGTCCTGAGCGTTGTCGAAGGGCGCAGAATTGTTCGTCGGTGTACCGAAATAACACAGGGGTCTTCGCGGTGTTTTCAGAGGGTTACGAACAATCGCGAAATCCGAGTGTGCAGAAGCGAAACATGGAGTGCGAATCTGCAGCGATCGGGCGCCGACGCGCCATTCTCTGCATCGGTGATAACCACCGCGCAGCCAGTCCCTTATAAGGATTCGTCACGGAGCTCGTCATTTCGGCAGGTTTTTTGCCAATCCAGCGGCGTCCTCCAATGCTTTGCCGTCTATTAGTCTTTCTGAGCGTCCTCGCATCGGCAGCGCCTGTCTTCGGCCAGCGGCCGATGGACAGTCCTCGTCTGGACTCGGTGCTTCGACACCGCGCGCGCCAGGTCGCGGGGTCATCGCGCGTGATCGTCGAGTTCCACGACACGCCCGACGTGCGGACGATTACGGGCCACGGTGGTGTCGCCGGGAAGAAGCTCTCGCTTCTCCGGGCCCAGGTCGCCGAGATCGCCAATACCAGGCTCGCGTCACTCGCCGACGATCCGCGGGTCGCCCGCATCTTCATCGATAGGCCCGCCTTTGCGACGCTGGAGCGCACGGGCGCCACGATTGGCGCCTCGACAATGCGCCAGGAGCTCGGCCTCTCGGGCGCAGGCATTGGCGTTGCGCTCATCGACTCGGGCGTCAGCGCGTGGCATTCCGATCTGGTGATGGGGCACGACGGCAGCTATCACCAGCGCGTGGTGCACTTCAAGGATTTCACCAGCCCGTTTCCGCCCGATACGTATGCCACCGAGTTCCCCTTCGACGACTACGGTCACGGTACCCACGTGGCCGGCATCATCGCGGGAAGCGGCTTCGATTCCGACGGCGCTCGAACCGGCGTTGCGCCCGGAGCCAGCATCGTCGGCCTGAAGGTGCTGGGTTCGAACGGCACGGGCTTCATCAGCGACGTCATTGCGGCGATCGACTACGCCGTCTCCGTGAAAGACGCCTACAACGTCCGAGTCATCAACCTGTCGGTTGGCGCCGGCGTGTATGAGTCGTATGACACCGACCCGCTCGCGCAGGCAGCTCGGCGCGCCGTCGACGCGGGGATCGTGGTGGTGGCCGCCTCGGGCAACTTCGGACGCAACGCGCACAGTCAATCCCAGTACGGAGGGATTACCTCGCCGGGCAACGCGCCGTGGGTGCTCACGGTCGGAGCGTCGAATCACCAGGGCACGACGGCTCGCGGCGACGACAGCGTGGCGGTCTTCAGCTCGCGCGGTCCTTCATGGATCAACTTCAGCGCAAAGCCCGATATCGTGGCGCCCGGCGTCGGCATCGAGTCGCTCGCCGAACCGTGGACCACGCTGTATTCGCGCTACTCCGCGTACCTGCTTCCCGGAAGCAGCATGTGGTCGTGGTACCACCCGTATCTGAGCCTCAGCGGCACCAGCATGGCGGCGCCGGTGGTGTCGGGAACGATCGCGCTCATGCTCGAGGCGAACCCGACGCTCACGCCGAATGCGGTCAAGGCGATCCTGCAGTACACCGCTCAGGTCAAGCCAGGCGAGGATTTCCTGACGCAGGGAGCAGGCTTCCTGAACGCTCGCGGAGCGATCCGCCTCGCACACTATTGGGCGAATGCGATCAGGGGCGGACTCGGCGAGATGGCGGACCCGATCGCGGGCGAGTCGGTCGCATGGGGTCGCCATCTGATCTGGGGGAACTTTCGTGTCACCGGCGGCGTTCCGCTGCCCGGCACCAACGCCTGGGCCGCCGGCCTCACGTGGGGCGACATGACCGGCCCGAGCGGCGAGCGCATCGTGTGGGGCGCCGAGAGCCTCGACAACATCGTCTGGAGCATGGTCGCCGACAACATCGTCTGGTCGATGGACAACGACAACATCGTCTGGTCGATGGAGGACAACATCGTCTGGTCGATGCAGAACGACAGCGTCGTCTGGGGGCTGAACAACGCCGAGAACATCGTCTGGAGCATGGACTGCGGCGGAGGCGACTGCCAGAGCGTGGTGTGGGGGCAGCGCGCAGCCGACGGCACGTTGTGGGGCGCGGTGAACGCGAACGACAACATCGTCTGGTCGATGCAGGACAACATCGTGTGGAGCATGCTCCTGGACAACATCGTGTGGAGCATGAGCACCGTCGAGCCGACGCTCTGGAACGCGGCGCCGCCGCGTCGCGGCAGTGACCGAAGGCGCGTGCCGGCGCACACTGTTCGGAGCAAGCCCGTTCCGAGTCAGGCCGCTCCGAATCAGCCCATTCCGAATTAACACTGAGGCGTCATGCGACCACGGGTCACGATCATCTGGCTTCCACGATCCCCCGGGGCGAACCTCTGTCCATGACACGCCTCCCGCTCGCAGCCCGGCTCTACGTAGGGTCCGTCATCGCGGCTGCCGTCGTCATTCTTGCGGCCATTCTTCCGCAGACCAAACTCGATAGCCCGTGGCTGTTCGCGGGGCTGCTGCTCGTCTCGTCGTTCACGTCAGCCTTCAAGGTGTCGCTGCCGCTCGCGAAGAGCGGATCGACGATGTCGGTCTCCTACGCCGTGGACTTCGCGTCGCTGCTCTTGCTGGGACCGAATCAGACGATGCTCGTGGCGATCGCCAGCGCGTGGAGCCAGTGCACGTTCCGCATGAAGGAGCGGAACCCGCTGTATCGCACCCTCTTCAGCATGGCCTGCCTCTGCATCACGGTGCAGGCGGCCGGGCTGGCGTATCTCTGGCTCGGGGGCGTCCCCGGTCATCTCGGTACCGACCTGCAGACGCTCGCGAAGCCTCTCGTCGCGGCGGCCACGACGTATTTCATCTTCAACACGGCGCTGATTGCGATCGCGATCTCGCTGTCGACGCATCAGTCGTTCGTTCAGATCTGGAACGAGAACTTCCTGTGGAGCGCCCCCAGCTATTTCGTCGGCGCCGGCGCCGCCGCACTCGCCACGTGGGCGCTGTCGGCCTCGGGCTTCTGGCTCGCGCCGCTCACGGCGGCGCCGCTGTACCTCACCTATCGCACGTACAAGGTGTATCTCGGCCGCATCGAGGACGAGCGGCGGCACGTGCAGCAGGTCTCGGACCTGCACCTCGCGACCATCGAGGCGCTGGCGCTCGCCATCGACGCGAAGGACCAGACCGCGCAGAATCACATTCGACGGGTGCAGGTGTACGCGGCCGGCCTCGCGCGCGCACTCGGCATGAACGACAACGAGATCCAGGGCGTGAAGACGGCGGCGCTGCTGCACGACATCGGCAAGCTGGCGGTGCCCGAGCACATTCTGTCGAAGCCGGGTCCACTTACGCAGGAAGAGTTCCAGAAAATCCGGATCCACCCGCAGATCGGCGCGGAGATCATCGGCGCCGTTCCGTTCCCGTATCCGGTGGCGCCGCTGATTCTCAGCCACCACGAGCGCTGGGACGGCAAAGGGTATCCCGCGGGCCTGAAGGGCGATGAGATTCCCCTCGGCGCCCGCATTCTGTCGATCGTCGACTACTTCGACGCGCTGACATCGGATCGCCCCTATCACAAGGCGATGAGCGAGGACGCGGCGCTGGCCCTGCTGCAGCAGGAAGCCACGAAGGCGCTCGATCCGACGGTCGTCGAGATGTTCGTCCGCATCCTGCCGCAGCTCCGGATCGAGGCGGACAACCACGAGCAGCAGACCGTTCGGAAACTGAGCCTCACGGAGACGACCACTCCAGGACCCGCGCGTCCCGCCACGGGCTTCTCGCACGAAGCGGGCAAGTCAACGGTGTTCGAGGACATCGCGCTCGCCCACCGCGAGATCTACGCGTTGTACGAAATCGCGCAGGCGATGGGCACGAGCCTCGGCGTCTCCGACACGATGGCCCTCATCTCGTCGAAGCTGGCCAACCTCGTGCCGTTCTCGGCCTGCTCGCTGTTCCTCTTCGACGAGACCGAAGACATCCTCCGATGCCGCTTCGCCACGGGGCTGGATGCCGACGTGATCCAGAAGCTCACGGTGCGAAGCGGACAGGGGCTCACGGGTTGGGTGGCGCGCAATCGGCGTCCTCTCGTGAATGCGCGCCCGAGCGCCGACCTCGAGGCGGCCGGCGCGGACCGCGCCACGACGCTGCAATCGGCGCTGGTGTGCCCGCTCGTCTTCAACGAGCGGTTCATCGGCACGCTGACCGTGTATCACACGGAGCCGAGCTTCTACCGCGACGACCACCGCCGTCTGCTCGATCGAGTCTGCGAGCAGGCCTCCGCGGTCATCCACAACTCCATCGTCTTCGAGCAGACGCAGGAAGACTCGCTCACGGATACGCTCACCGGGCTGCCGAACACGCGGTTCATGTTCATGCACCTCACGCGGGAGCTCGCCCGCGCCGATCGTCTGAAATCGGAAGTGTCGCTGCTCGTGATGGACCTCGACAGCTTCAAGGAAATCAACGACAACCACGGGCACCACGTCGGTGACCGCGCGCTGCGCGAGGTGGCGGCCGTGCTGCGAACGGCGATACGGCCCTACGACATCTGCGTCCGCTACGCGGGCGACGAGTTCATCGTGGTGCTGTCGGGCTGCGGCCGCGAGGAAGCCGAGCACAAGCGGCTCGAGATGCAGCAGGCCGTCGATCGGGTCGTTTTCGAAGCGCGCCCCGGCAAGCGCGTGCCGCTGTCGATCAGCGTCGGCGCCGCAGTGTTCCCGCATGACGGCGACACGTACGAAGCCCTGCTCGCGCAGGCCGACAACCGCATGTATCGAGACAAGGGCCGCCGCAAGAAAACGCCGCCGCGCGGCGGGCGCTTCCCACCCGTGGCCTCCTCGTTCCCGCTGCTCGAAGTCAGCGAAGAAGAGATCAAGCGCGCCGCGACGGGCGTCCTCTAGTCGAGCCAGTCGGGCCGGCGACCGCTCACCCCTGCCCACACCAGCGCGATACCGGTCGCGAACGCCACGAGCGCCAGTCCGTCCGTCGCGCCCGTCTCCCACGCGTAATCGCCGACGAGCAGCGTCACGCCGGGGAGTGCGAGTGCCACTCCGGCCGCGATCGCCAACGGCCGGTTCAACACGAGGCGCAGGAGCGTGCCCCGGAGTCGGCGCGCGCGCGGCATGCGCGCATTATGTACCTGGGGTAGACTTCAGCCGCGGTGTCACCGGTTGTCACCCTTCCGCTCGTCGACATCGCCGCGGTGACGCCACGCTCGCGGCTGGTAGCGCTCGACCTCGAAGGCGCGCCGTTCTCGTATCTGGCAGGACAGGCGGTCATCATCGGCGACCACGGGCAGTTCGTGCGCCGCCCGTACTCGATTGCCACGTCGCCGGAACGCTCGGCGGAAACGAAGCGCCTCGAGCTGCTCATTGGCGTCGATGCAAGCGGCGCCGCCGGTCCTCACCTTGCGCTTCACGGTGCCGGCGAACAGGTGGACGTGGAAGGTCCGATCGGCACCTTTACGTTCCCGCCTTCGCTGACGCATCGGCGGCTGCTGTTCGTCGCCGGCGGATCGGGTATCGCGCCACTTCGCGCGATGCTGGATCATGCGCTGCGCACGCATCCGGCCGAGCGCGTGTCGCTGCTCTACAGCGCGCGCCGGGCGGACGAGTTCGCGTTCGCCGACGAGCTACGGACGTACGAAGAACGGGGCCTCCTCGAATTTCACCCAACCGTCACGCGCGAGGATGGCGAGTGGGCGGGCGGCCGGGGGCGCATCGGCCGGACGCACTTCGAGGCCGTGCTGCACGAGCGCGACGACACGCTGTGCTTCATCTGTGGACCGCCGCGCCTCGTGAGCGAAGCGGTCACAACGCTGTCGGAGCTGGGGGTGCCGAGGGCGGCCATTCGAACCGAGGAATGGGCCGCGCCCCGTTGATTCGCGTTACTGTCCTTCGGGAATGATCTGCAGAGCGTCCTTTACTTCCACGACGCCGTCGATCTTTTTCGCCAGAGCAATCGCCTGGTCCTTTTCCGCCTGGCTCTTCACGCGGCCCGACAGCGTGACGACGCCCTTGAACGTGTCGACGTCGACTCGCAAGCCACCGACGGCGGGATCGTTCAACATCGCCGTCTTCACGCGCGTCGTGATCGTCGTATCGTCGATCGTCTCGCCGACGGTCTTGCCGCAGGCGGCGGTGAGCGGCGCGAGCAGAACGAACGCCAGCACAACCGACTTCCAATAGCTCAGTTTCATCTTCGCAGCCTCCGCCATACGCGGCTGCAATGACCGTTCCTCGTTCCGGGTTCAGGTTCCTGGTTCGTGTTCGGAGTTCCGTTCGAGTTCGATGGTTCGGGGTTCGGGGTTCGGGTTGCGCCCATAGTCAGCTCAGCTGTCGGAACTCGAGCCACAACCACGATCGGCAAACCCGGAACCAGGAACCTGGAACCGCGGGTATTACATGCCGGTAACGTGGAAGCCCGCGTCCACCATGACAACCTCGCCCGTGATCGCCTTGCCCGCGTCACTCAGGAGAAAGGCAGCCGCTTCCCCCACTTCACCCGTGTCGATGTTGCGTCTGAGCGGCGCGCGCTCGCGATAGACATTGAGAATTCCCGAGAATCCGGAGATGCCGGCCGCCGCGAGCGTCTTGATCGGACCGGCAGAGATGGCGTTGACGCGAATGTTGCGCGGACCGAGGTCCACCGCCAGGTACCGCACGCTGGCTTCGAGGGCTGCCTTCGCCACACCCATCACGTTGTAGTTCGGGAATACGCGCTCGCTGCCCAGATACGTCAGCGTGAGGATGCTTCCTCCGCCGCGCCGTTCCATCAAGGGCGCCGCCCGCCGGGCGAGCGCCACGAGGGAGTAGGCCGATATATCCATCGCGACGCGGAACCCTTCGCGCGACGTCTGGTTGAACGGCGCGCTCAGATCTTCGCGCATCGCGAACGCGGCGCCATGGACGAGGAAGTCGAGCCCTCCGAATTCGCGCTCGATGTTCGCGAACACGGTATCGATCTCCGCATCGGACGTGACGTCGCAGGGGAGAACGAGCGCCGGCTGCGCGAGCCCCTGCGAGAGCTCGTTGACGTGCTCTTCGAAGCGGCCCTGATAGGTGAGCGCCAGACGGGCGCCGCGCGACGCCGTGGCCTGCGCGATCGCCCAGGAGATCGACCGCTTGTTGGCGACCCCTACGATCAGGCCGTGCTTGCCCGTGAAATCCGTCATCGCTTCACCCTGGCGGGAAGAGCTTTTTTGGGAAACTTCGCCATCACGGTGTAGTTCGGGTCGACCACGTTCGCAACCCGCGTGACGCCGGCCTGCGACACGATCTGATACGCGTCCATGCGATCGAACCCGTAGTCGGCCACGAGCCAGTCGATCAGCTCGACCTGCGCGATCCGAAACGCGTCGATCAGCGGCCGCGTGCTGCCGGCGACCATGAGGAAGTCGGCGTCCTCGTACCGCGGCCACGCGATTCGCTGTCCCTTGATCACGTCGAACTGGAAGGCGACGTCCATCGTGGTCTCGAGCCCCGAGCCGACGATCTCGCCGTCGCCCTGCAGCGCGTGCCCGTCGCCGAAATAGAAGTAGGCCCCCTCATGGAACACGGGCAGGTAGACGGTGGTGCCCTCCACCGCATCCGACGAGTCCATGTTGCCGCCGAAATCGCCCGGCCAGAGCCCGCCGAACGCCTCCTGCCCGCGCGGCGCGACGGCGAGACGGCCGAGCATCGGCTTGAGCGGCAGCTCGATGCGCTTCGACGCCGAGTCCGGGATGTCGAGGATGCCGACGCTCCGCTGTCGATCCAGCTTCCACACGTAACGCTTCGCCGGAAGCGGCGCGTTCAGCATGCGCGTCCGGTTGTCGGCGGCCACGCCGCTGATCCCGCTCGGATTCACCGCGGATACCGCCGTGTCGCGATTCGGACGCACCTTGAGGATCTTCACGACGAGCGTATCGTTCGGCGTCGCCCCCTCGATGTAGAACGGGCCGACCTCGCCCGGCCACGGTCCGCCCGCCTTTTCGTAGTAGTCGCCGGGCTGGGAGAACGACGACGACTCGACGATGTCGCCCGGCTTGATACGCAGGACCGGCTCCCGCACGGCGAACGTCGGCACGCCGGCTTTCGGCACGAACTTGATGGTCTCGGCAGCAGCCGGACAGGCGATGCCCACCACGAGCAGAATGACTGTTCCCATTCGCACAGGTCACTCCTCGAAAATGACAAGACCGCTGATTGTACTTTTGACCTTTGACCTTTGACCTAGCCGGTCAGCGGCGCCGCTTGCGGCGCCGCGGCTGACCGGCCTGCCCCTGGCCGCCTCCCTGGCCAGAGCCATGCCGGGGACCCGGCCGCGGTCCTCCGAAACGGGAGGAGCCGCCATTGCCCTGCTGTGCCCGCATCTGTCCGGGGCGCGGCCCGCGCCTCTGCGAGCGGCCGGCGCGGTTCCCGTTGATGTCGCGCTGGTGCATCGTGAACTCGGGGATCTTGCGTTCAGGCGCCTGCCCCTCGGGCCGCGGCAACGTGGCCCGTATGAGGCGGCGATGCACGGGGCCATCGTCTTCAACGGGCCCCGGCTCCGCATTCTCGGCGGGATCGGCAACGGTCTCGGCGGCGTCCGTCGGCGCCGCTTCGGACGCCTGCAGCGGAACGGCATCGGCATCGGGAGGGTCGCCCGCCGGCAGAGTGCCTGCCCCCGTGGCGGTTTCCTCCGCAGCGCTGCTTTCCTCGGCCGCGCTGCTTTCAACGACGGCACTGTCCGGCACGTCACTCGTGTCTGGCGCGTCGAACGACTCGGCAGAATCGGTGGCAGCCGAATCAGTGGCGCCGTCCGAATCTCCGGCGGCGGTGGCGGGTCGCTTTCGCGGCGGGACGGCAACAGCGTCCGCCGGCTGCGCGGACGCGGACTCCTTCCGGCGCCGCGGCGCGGGTATCCGTGCCTGTTTGTATTCGTGATCCGCGTCGCACGTGGTGCAGCGCGTCTGCTTCACCTCGTCCTCGATCATCGCCACGACCGCGTGATTCGTGATCCGTCGCTCGCGCGGACAGTAATCGTCCACGATGTCACCGAGCCGAAGCCGGCGTTGCTGCATGAACTCCCCCGGAGTTGCGTCCTTTCAAGCCTGTCTGAGGTGGGACGTCGGAATCGACGTGCGCAGGTCCAAAGAGTTTAGCACAACCTCATTTGTCCGGCAGATTTGCAAGCCAGGCGCGGGATTCCGCCAGCGCCGCCTGCACCGCGTGGGGATTGGTGGACTGGGGCGTTCGGCGGGCCTGGACCGACGCGAGCGCGGTGGCCGCCTGGGGCGCGTCCTCGCCGAACATGTCGCTCGCATCCCGCCACTCGGCCAGCGTCAATTGACTGAAATCCCGCCCTTCGCTGAGGAGCCGCCGGACCATGGCGCCCACCACTTCGTGGGCCCTTCGGAAGGGCATGCCGCGCGACACCAGGTAGTCCGCGACATCGGTGGCCAGGAGCAGGCCGGAGGCGGCGCGCTCGGATTTCTCGGCGTTCAGCGAGAGCTTCGCAACCACGGCATGCGTGGCGATCGCGGCCGCCGCCAGGGTCGCTTCGGCGTCGAACGCCGCTTCCTTGTCTTCCTGGAGGTCCTTGTTGTACCCGCTCGGCAAGCCCTTCATCGTGGCCAGCCAGCCGGTGAGCCGGCCGATGGCGCGGCCCGTCTTGCCGCGCACGAGCTCGAGCGGGTCGGGGTTCTTCTTCTGCGGCATCATGCTGCTGCCCGTCGCCGATGCGTCGGAGAGGTCGAAGAACCCGTGCTCCTCGCCGGTGAAGATGATGAAGTCCTCTGCCATGCGGCTCAGATGAATCATGGCCAGCGACGCGGCGAACAGGAACGACGCCACGAAGTCGCGATCGCTCGACGCGTCCATGCTGTTGCGCACCACGCGCGAGAAGCCGAGCGCACGCGCGAGGGCGGCGGTATCCACGGGATAGCTCGTGCCCGCAATCGCGCCCGACCCGAGCGGCAGCGCGTCCGCTTCGGCGGCTGCCGCTCCGAGGCGTTCGTAGTCGCGGCGAAGGGCCGCGGCGTGCGCGAGAAAGAAATGCGCGACGAGCACCGGCTGCGCGCGCCGGAGATGCGTATAGGACGGCATCATCACGGCGCCGGCGGCTGCGGCCTGATTCACGCACGCCTGTACCAGCGCCGCGAGCGCGCCCTGCAGCGCCGGAATGCGGCGGCGCAGATAGAGGCGCAGATCGAGCGAGACCTGCTCGTTGCGCGAACGTCCCGTGTGAAGGCGCCGCCCTGCGTCGCCGATCCGCTCGACGAGCTTACGCTCGACGAAGCTGTGCACGTCTTCGTCCGGACCTGAGACGAACGCCGGATCGCGCCTCCCTTCCTCGAGAATCTCCTGGAGGCCGCGGCGGATGGCAGCCGCATCCTCGGCGGACAGCACGCCGGCAGACTCGAGGGCGGCGGCCCACGCGAGGCTTCCCGTCACATCGTCCTGGAAGAGCGCGCGATCGAATCCGAAGGAGACGCCGAACTCGAACGCGGCGGGGTCTGGGGCCTGATCGAAGCGTCCGGACCAGAGGGTCATGAACGTGGCGCGACGAACGCGGAGCTCGACGCACTGGTCGGAGCGTCGCTCCCCGCCGGCGGGTCCGAGACAGCGGTGGCTGCTCGGCGGCCGACCACCTCGCAATTGCCTTTGAACAGCTTCACGCGGATCGTACCGGTCACGAGCTCCTGGACTTTCCGCGTGAACGCGTCGAGCGCTTCCCGCATGGGAGTGAACCAGAGGCCGTTGTACACCAGATCCGCGTATTTCAGCGACAGCTCGCGCTTCAATCGGGCGAGATCGCGCGCGAGCACGAACGTCTCGAGCTCGCGATGCGCGGCGTGCAGCACGACGGCCGCCGGCGCTTCCGAGATCTCGCGGGACATGACCTCCGCCTGGCGCTTCTCGATCGTATCCATGCGGCCGACGCCGTGGCTGCCCGCAATCGTCGTCAGGCTCTCGACGAGCTCGGTGAACGACATCGTCACGCCGTTGATCGCCGCGGGCACGCCTCGGTCGAAGGAGATCTCCACGTAGGCGGCTGCCGCCGGCGAACCCGCCGCGGCCCGCGTGAGCGCGTACACCTCCTCCGGTGCCTCCTGCCAGGGGTCGTCGAGAATCCCGTACTCCACGGAGCGGCCCCAGAGATTCGCGTCGACGTGGTACGGGCCGGCAACGGCGGCTGGGCCCGCGCTGCGGCCTGGCGTGAAGATCTGGATGGTGGGTTCCAGCGCGCGCAGCGATACGTCGAGCGGCAGCAGGTCGTTCCCTCTGCCCCTGGCGCCGTGCGCGACCGCGGTGGCGTTCTCGATGCGCGCGATCTCGACGAGCTTGCTCGCAATCAGCGGACGGGCGAGCGACGAGGTCATCGGATAGCGCCCCGCGTAGAGCGCGCCTGCCTGAAGCGCCGGCAGGATGTAGTGACGTGCGAACTCCTCGCGTACGTCGAGCACGTGCGCCCGGATCGCCCCGCTCGCGAGCGCGCGCTCGCGCACCTGATCGAGCTCACGTCCCTGACCGACATCCATCGTCAGCGCCACGACCTCGGCCCGGTGCTCCTCGGCGAGTCGCGGGATCGCGGACGACTGATCGGGTTCGCCCGTGTACGCAAAGACGATTCGACTTTTTCGTGTCACTCTCCGCCGAACTCCTCGAAGCGTTTGACCAGCGCCCGCGCACGCCGCGTATCGGGCGCAATCACGAGGATGGTGTCGTCTCCTGCCACCGTACCGACGACTTCCGGCAGCCGGGCCCCGTCGAGCGCCGCCGCCAGCGGCTGGGCCTGTCCCGGGCCAGTTCGCAGCAGAACGAGCTGCTGCACTCTGCTCACCCTCGTCAGGTATTCGCCGACGGCGCGCTGCAGCTGCGACGTCGCGTTGAGCGGGTGCGCCACGGCCTGAGCCGCCGCCTGGTAGGCCCCGTCGGCGCCGCCCTTCACGAGGCCCAGCTCGCGAATGTCGCGCGACAGCGTCGCTTGCGTGACGTCGAAGCCTTCGCCCCTGATCCGCCGCCGGAGCTGCTCCTGGCTCCGGATGGGCTCCCGCTGGACGATGTCACGGATGACCGCCTGCCTACGGGCCTTCATAACTATGCACGCACAGCCCTACAAATATACACCGGCCTTGACATCCTTATGCAATAGTCCGTATAAATATTCTTCTGCGCCAATGAAGGAATCGATGACCGTCGCCAGCCCCTCTGCCACGTCCGTCGCGATTGCGGGCGCCACCGGTTATGCCGGGCAGGAGCTGGTGCGCCTGCTCGCCCGCCATCCGGCGGCGAGCCTCGCCGTGGCGATGTCGTCGGGGGCCACCAGCGCGTCGAGGCCGCTGCCGGCGCTGGCGCGCATCTGGGACGATGCGGTCGTGCCGCTGGACGTCGACCGCATCGCCGCCGATGCGGAAGTGGCGTTCCTGGCGCTGCCGGAAGCGGCGGCGGCGGAGCTCGGCGCGGCGCTCGTCGTGCGCGGCGTTCGCGTCATCGACTTGTCCGGCGCTTTCCGTCTGCGCGATGCCGCAGCGCGCCAGAAGTTCTACCCGGCCACCACGGCCCTTCCCGATGGAGTGGTCTACGGCATTCCCGAGCGCCATCGCGACGCGATCCGCAGCGCGCGGCTCGTCTCGTGCCCCGGCTGCTACCCGACGGCGGCACTCCTCCCGCTCGAGCCGCTCGTCGCCGCGGAGGTCATCCAGGGCGCCGTGGTGATTGACGCCAAGTCGGGTATCTCCGGCGCGGGAAAGACGCCGAGCGACCGCACTCACTTCTCCGAGAACCACGGGAGCGTCGCGGCCTACGGCGTGTTCGCGCATCGCCATACGGCGGAGATCGAGCAGGAGCTCGGGATCCCCGTGACGTTCGTGCCGCATCTCGTGCCGCTCGATCGGGGCATTCTCGCCACGATCTACGCGACGCTGCGACCCGGCGTCGATGAATCGCACGTGGCCCAGCTGCTCGCTGCGGCGTATCGCGATGCGGCCTTCGTCCGGCTCACGGGCGGCTCGCTGCCCGAGATCAAGCACGTGGCGCACACGAACTTCTGCGACATCGGGTGGAAGGTCGATGAGCCGACCGGCCGGCTCGTGCTCGTGGCGTGCCTCGACAACCTGGTGAAGGGCGCCGCGGGCCAGGCCGTGCAGGCGTTCAACATCGCGCTCGGCCTCGACGAACGCACAGGTCTCCTCTGATGGCCCGGCCCCTGATCCTCAAACTTGGCGGCGAGCTGCTCGAACAGTCAGACGACCTCGCGCGGATCGCACAGGGTATTGCGCAGCTGACGCGCTCGCCAGTCCCTCGTCGTCGTCCACGGCGGAGGGAAGGAGATCGATGCCGCGCTCGTGACAGCCGGCATCCCCAAGGTGCAGGTCGACGGCCTGCGCGTCACCGACGAGGCGACGCTCGAGGTCGTGATTTCCGTGCTTGCGGGCGCGATCAATACGAGGCTCGTCGCGGCCGTCCGCGCCGCCGGGGCGCGGCCCGTGGGCCTCACCGGCGTCGACGCGGGCGTGGTCAGCGTTCGCCGGGCCACGCCGCTCGTCACGGCCGCGGGCCAGCGCGTCAGCCTCGGGCTCGTCGGGCGGCCGATCAGCAACGGACGCCCCGAGCTCGTGACCGACTTGCTCGCGAAGGGCTACGTCCCAGTGGTGGCCTGCATCGCGGCGCAGAAGGACGGACAGCTTCTGAACGTGAACGCCGATACGCTGGCCGCGCACATCGCCGTGTCCCTTCGGGCGAAACGGTTGATCATCGCCGGCGGCACCGCCGGAGTGCTCGATGACTCCGGACGAACGATCGCGACGCTGCGGGCGCGCGACGCGGCGCGACTGATCAAACGCGGCACCGCGAATGCCGGCATGGTCGCGAAGCTGCAGGCGTGCCGCGCCGCCGTACGCGGCGGCGTCGGGGACGTGCTCATTGTCAACGGACGCGAAGCGGATCTGGGACGGCTCGACACGTCCTCCACCGCCGCGGGCCAGACGCAGGTGACTGGATGACCAGGCTCGACGACGTGAAATCGCTCGAAGGCCGGCACATCATGCCGACCTACAAACGGCAGCCGGTGGTGTTCGTGCGCGGATCCGGAGCGCGCCTGTGGGACGCGGATGGGCGCGAGTATCTCGACCTGCTGTCCGGCATTGGCGTGGCCTCGCTCGGCCATGCGAACGCGGGGCTGGCAGCCGCGGTGGCCGAGCAGGCATCGACGCTGATTCACACGTCGAATCTCTACTACCACCCGCTGCAGGGCGAGGCCGCGGCGCGCCTGGCAACGTTGTCAGGGCTTCCGCGCGTCTTTTTCTGCAACAGCGGCGCAGAGGCCGTCGAGGCGTGCCTGAAGTTCGCGCGACGCTTCTGGCACACACAGGGCGAGACGACCCGAACGGAATTCGTCGCGATGGAAGGGGCGTTTTCGGGCCGCACGTTCGGCGCCCTCTCGGTGACCCACGATGAGCACTACCGGACGCCATTCGCGCCGCTGCTCCCGGGGGTGACGTTCGTGGACCCCGCGGATCCGGGTGCGATTGCAGCGGCCATCACCACGCGGACCGCGGCGGTGATCGCCGAACCGATTCAAGGCGAGGGTGGTATCCGGCCGCTCTCGGATGCGGCCGTCGACGCGATCAAGACGGCGTGCGCTACGACCGGTGCGCTCTTTATTGCCGACGAAGTGCAGACGGGGCTCGGGCGCACCGGCGTCCCGTTCCGGTTCCAGGCCGTCGGCCTGTCCCCCGACCTTGTCTCCGTGGGCAAGGCCCTTGGCGGCGGCGTGCCGATCGGGGCCTGTCTCTGCTCGGAGCGAATCGCGCAGGCCGTGTCGCCGGGCGACCACGGCACGACGTACGGAGGCAACCTGCTCGCCTGCCGCGCCGCCGTGTTCTTTCTCGAACAGCTGATGGACAAGGGGCTCCTCGACCACGTCAACGCGGTCGCCCCGCACTTCGAGCGCCGGCTGCGTACCCTCGCGTTGCGCCATCCGCTCATCGTGGAGGTGCGCGGCGCGGGCCTGATGCGCGGGCTGGAGCTTCGTGTCGACGCCCTGCCCGTGGTGGACCTCGCGCGGGAACACGGTCTCATCGTCAACCGGACCGACGAAAAGGTCGTTCGCATGCTTCCGCCCCTCACGATTGAGGTCGAGGAGCTCGATCGTGCGCTCGACATCCTCGACACGGTCCTCGCACAGGTTGGCTCGGAGGTACACGCGTGACCACTGGTGGCGTGGCTCCGCTTCGTCTCGTCCGCCGGCAGGGGCGGCCCGCACGCGTGTCCCGCCGCGCGATTGCGCTCCGCACCGGCACGGCCAGTGATGCCGCGGCGATCCACGGCCTGATCCTCGACAACCTGCAGGAGGGCCATCTGCTGCCGCGCGAGCTCGACGAGATCATCGTCCGCGCGGATCGCTTCGTCGTCGCCGTGCATCGAGGCGCCGTGGTCGCATGCGCGGAGCTCGCGCCGCTCAGCAGCAGCGTGGCAGAAATCCGATCGCTCGTCGTCAGCCGTGACGCACGCAACCTCGGCCTCAGCCGGCGCATCGTCGAGGAACTGATTCGCCGCGCAACGTTGGCGGGGTTCGGCAGGCTGTGCGCCTTCACGCACTCCCCGTCGTACTTCGTTCACATGGGGTTCTCGATCGTGCCGCACGTGTGGCTGCCGGAGAAGATCGTCACCGATTGCCATGCGTGCACGCATTTCCGGCAGTGTGGGCAGTATGCGGTGATGCACGACCTCGCGCGCCAGCGCGACGCCTGCGTGCCGCTGGCGAAGCTCCATGGTTGACGTGAAGGGCGGCGTCACCGCGCCGCTCGGGTTCACGTCGGCGGCAGTGCACTGCGGCATCAAGCCGAAAGCAGGGGCGCTCGACCTGACGGTGATCGCGGCGGATCGGCCGGCATCGGCGGCGGGCCTGTTCACCACGAACCTCGCCAAGGCCGCGCCGGTTCTGGTGTCGCGCGAGCACCTCGAGCGATCCGGGGGTTGGCGCGCGCCGTCGTGGTCAACAGCGGCTGCGCCAACGCGTGCACGGGCGAAGCCGGGCTCAGAGACGCGCGATTGATGGCGCACACCGTGTCTACCGTGCTGGGGTGCCTGGACCATGAGGTGCTGGTCGCCTCGACGGGCGTCATCGGCGTTGCGCTTCCGATCGCCAACGTCGAAGCGGGGATCCGCGCCGCGGCCAACCATCTGCGGCGCGACGACGGCGCGAACGCGGCGGTCGCGATCATGACGACGGACCCGTTTCCGAAGGAGCACGCCGTCACCGTCGGGACCGGGGCAGGCAGGTTCACGGTGGGCGGGATCGCCAAGGGCTCCGGCATGATCGAGCCGCAGATGGCGACGATGCTCGGGTTCCTGACGACGGATGCGAGCGTCGCGCCGGCACTGCTGCATCGCGCGCTCGAGGAGTCGGCCCGCGACACGTTCAACGCCATCACGGTGGACGGCGAGTGCTCCACCAACGATACGCTGTTCGCGCTGGCGTCCGGAGCGAGCGGCGTCGTCATTGACGAGCGATCCTACGCGGCGCTGGTCGATGGATTCAGAGCCGTCTCGCGCAGCCTGGCCATCGGCGTCGTGCGTGGGGGCGAGGGCGCGACCAAGCTGATTGAGATCACGGTCCGGGACGCGCGAACGGACGGCGACGCGCGGCGGGTCGCCCGCACGATCGCGAACTCGCCGCTCGTGAAAACCGCCGTGCACGGCGCCGATCCCAACTGGGGCCGCATCGTCGCGTCGGCCGGGCGGTCGGGCGTCGTCTTCGAGATCGATCGCACCACGGTGCGCGTCGGCGGCGTGTTGCTCTTCGAAAACGGGCTGCCGCACGACGACGCGTCGCCGCGGGCGGCGGAACACCTGAAGGGCTCGGAGATCCAGATCGATGTGAACGTCGGCACCGGAGGTGGGTGCGCGGCCACTATCTGGACGTGCGACCTGAGCGCCGACTACGTGCGCATCAACGGGGAATACCGCACATGATTCAGATGACGGACTACTCCAGCACGATGAGCAAGGACTTCCTGTCGATCCTCGACCTGGATCACGCGGGTCTGGCGCGTCTGCTCGATCTGTCGCTCCAGGTGAAGAAGGAGCGATCGCTCGGCCGCAAGGCGTCGACGGCGTCGGTGTTGAACGGCAAGCACATCGCGTTGCTCTTCGAGAAGCCGTCGCTGCGGACGCGTTCCACGTTTGAAATCGCGATCCGCGAGCTCGGCGGCGAAATACTCAGCGTGCCGCCGGAAATGGCGGAGGGCACGCGGGAGCCGCTCGAGGACATCGCCAGGAACCTCGAGCGCTGGGTCGATGCCCTCGTCATCAGGACCTTCGCGCACGAGAAGGCCGCGGCGCTCGCGGCGGCCGCCTCCCGCATGCACGTCGTCAACGCGCTGACCGATCAGCAGCATCCCTGCCAGGCGCTCTCGGATTTCGTGACGCTCCGGGAACGGTGGGGATCGCTGCGAGGGCGCCGAATCGCGTACGTCGGCGACGGCAACAACGTCGCGGTATCGCTGGCGCATGCAGCGCCGATGCTCGGGGTCTCGCTGCACATCGCGTCGCCGGCAGGCTACGAGCTGCCCGACCGCGTCCTCGAGGAATCCGGCCGCGTGGCGCGTGAAGGGGCTGCGGTGCGGCGTTTCTCCGATCCCGGCGCCGCCGTCCGCGGCTGCGACGCCGTCTACACCGACGTGTGGACGTCGATGGGTCAGGAAGGGACCGCCGAGGAGCGCCGCGCCGCCTTCGCCGAGTACCAGGTCAACGATCGCCTGATGGCCCTGGCCGCGCCGCGCGCCCTCTTCATGCACTGCCTGCCCGCGCACCGCGGGGAGGAAGTCACCGGCGACGTGCTCGAGTCCGATGCCTCGGTGGTCTTCGATCAGGCCGAAAACCGACTGCACGCGCAGAAGGCGCTGCTCCTGATGCTGCTTGGTTAGGGGTCTGGCCCCTAAGGTGCCAGGCCTCCGGGAGAACATGACGAGGCCTGGCACCTTAGGGGCCAGACCCCTACAATGTCGGCGGTGGCGAAGCCCTGGCTGCAGCATTACGACTCTGACGTCCCGCAGACGCTCGCCCCGTACCCGGAGCGTACGCTCGTCGATTATCTCGATGATTTAGCCCGCGGCCACGCCGGCAAGCCCGCGCTGCTCTTCAAGGGCGCGACCATGACGTACGGCGAGCTCCAGGCGGAGAGCGATGCCTTCGCCGCGGCGCTGGTCGATATGGGCGTCAAGCCACGGGACCGCGTCGCGCTGATCCTGCCGAATGCACCCCAGTTCTTCGTCTGCCAGTTCGGCGTATGGAAGGCGGGAGCCACCGTCGTCCCGGTCAATCCGATCTATTCGGAGCGTGAGATAGAGGCCGTCCTCTCCGCAACGCGAGCCGAGACCGTCGTGGCGCTCACTCCGTTCTACAAGCGTCTGAAGAGCGTCCAGGCCCGCACGGCCGTCACCCACGTCATCGCCTCGTCGATCAAGGAGTATCTGCCTTCGGTTCTGAAGGTCCTGTTCACGCTATTCAAGGAGAAGAAGGAAGGCCATCGGATTCAGATCGCTGAGGGAGATAGTTGGCTGCAGGACCTGCTCCAGCGGCACGCGCGCGGTCGGCGACCGGACGTTGCCGTGCGACCCGACGATCCGGCGGTCATCCTGTCGAGCGGCGGCACGACGGGAACGCCGAAGGGCGTGCTCGGTCTGCATCGCCACTATGTGGCGTCGGGACTCCAGTTGTACGCATGGACGCGATCCGCCAAGGAGAACTGGACGGATGTCATCATGCTGCCGCTGCCGATGTTCCACGTCTATGGCAACCTGGGCGTGCAGTCGCTCGCCTTCGTCGCCCCGAACCCGCTGTCCCTGGTGCCGAACCCACGCGACATCAACGACCTGCTGAAGACGATCCGGCAGGTGAGGCCCGCGTTCTTCAACGGCGTGCCGACGCTCTACACCGCCATTCTCAATCACCCCGACGTGCGCTCCGGGAAGATCGATCTCAAATCGATCAAGCTGTGTTTCTGCGGCGCCGCGGCGCTGATGGCCGAGACCAAACGGCAGTTCGAAGCGGTTACCGGCGCACGGATCGTGGAGGGCTACTCGCTGACGGAAGGGATGATGGCCTGCTGCGTGAACCCGGTGCGCGGCGAGAACAAGATCGGGTCGATTGGAATGCCGCTGCCCGACGTCGAGGTACGGATCGTCGACGCCGACACGGGTCGGCACGAGATGCCCACCGGCGAGGTCGGAGAACTGATCCTGCGCGCCCCGCAGCACATGGCGGAGTACTGGAACAACCCCGAAGAGACCGCCGAGACGCTCCGCTCGCACGATCCCGGTGGGCCGTGGGTCCACACTGGCGATCTGGCCTACGTCGATTCCGACGGCTACGTGTTCATCGTCGATCGCAAAAAGGACATGATGAAGACCAGCGGCTTCCAGGTGTGGCCGCGCGAGATCGAGGAAGTCATCGCGACGCATCCGGCGGTGCTCGAGGTCGGCGTCGCGGGACTCCCCGATCCCGTCAAGGGAGAAGTCGCAAAAGCGTGGGTGGTGCTCAAACCCGACCGATCAGCCACGGAAGACGAGATCCGGACCTACTGCCGCGAGCGGCTGGCACCCTACAAGGTACCCGCGAAGGTGGAGTTCCGGACCGATCTCCCGAAAACGATGATTGGCAAGGTCCTGCGCCGGGCGCTCGTAGCCGAAACGCGCGCGGGCGGCGCCTGATTCAGCGCTCGCGCGCCAGCGCGCGTCTGACACGCGCCAGCTCACGCCGCTTTTCCGGGTCCAGGGTCGGGAATTCAAGACCGAGCTCCTCCAGCGTCTCGATGATGATCCGGCTCACCACGAGTCGCGAGAACCACTTGTTGTCTGCCGGGACGACGTACCACGGGGCGTGCTTCGTGCTGGTCGCTCGGATGGCGTCCTCGTAGGCGCGCATGTACTTGTCCCAGAGCTTCCGTTCCTCGACGTCGTGCATGGAGAACTTCCACTGCTTCTCCGGCCGCTCGAGGCGTGCGAGGAAGCGACGACGCTGCTCCTCTTTCGATACGTGAAGGAAGATCTTCCGAACGACCGTGCCATTGCGGGTCAGATACTGCTCGTAGTTGTTGATGTCCTCGAAACGCTCATCCCAAATGCGCTTCTTCACGAGGCCGGGCGGGAGCTTCTGGCCGGCAAGTGCCTCCGGATGCACACGGACGACAAGCACCTCCTCGTAGTACGAACGGTTGAAGATTCCGATATGGCCGCGGCGCGGCAAACGAACTGACGTCCGCCACAGGAAGTCATGGTCGAGCTCTTCTTCCGAGGGTGCCTTGAACGAATGTACCTCGCAGCCCTGGGGATTCAGGCCGGACATGACGTGCTTGATGGTGCTGTCCTTGCCCGCCGCGTCCATCGCCTGAAGCACGATGAGCAGCGACCATCGATCCTGCGCGTACAGCCGCTCCTGCAGCTCACGCATCGTCGACGTCGAGTCGGCGAGCTGCGCTTCCGCCTCCGCCTTGTTGCGCACCCCGTTGGTGTCTGCCGGATCGCGATCGCTGAGGCGAAATCGTCGGCCTGGACCAGCTTCGAACCGTTTTACCTTCACGGGCGCCGCCTGGCACGAATGAGCGTGGCGATCTCATCGGGCCGATGGTTCTCGAAGTACAGCCGCAGCCTTCCATCCTCGGTCTCGCTGACCACGGCCGGAATCCCGCTATCGAGGAGCATCCACCCTGCCGGCAGGACGACGGTGTTGCGCGCCCGCCCGAACGAGCGATCCCACTCGAGCAGGTTGTTCTGAACGCCGTAGCGCGCCGGATCGGTGTAGGTTTCCGAAATTCTCAGACGGACCGACTGTCCCTTTTTCACGGGCGGGAAGTGAATGACGACGACCTCGGTGTCCGGCCGAACGGATTCACCGATGTCGATCTTCGCGGCCGTGATCGCGGGGCCCTTGAGGATCTCGGTCTTCAACGGCTCTCCGGTGTCGAGGACACGTGCAGAGGGATTGGATACGGTGCTGCCCGCGCGCACCACGTTGAGGTACTTGTCGACGCCTTCGCGCGCCTCGGTGTAGTCGTGGTAGAGACTGAACGAGTGCGTCTCGGGTGGCTGAAGGAAGTAGACGATCTCCCGATCCTGGAAGGCCCGCTCGACCAGGCGAGGGTCCTTCTTGCCCGCGAGCGTGGGACCCGCCGCCGGGCGCGCCCTTAGAACAAGCGGCGCGTCGCCTGCACCGGTGTTCATGAAGCTCACCAGGATCCGGCCGTCCGTCTCGCTGAGCACCTGGGACGGCACGTTGCACGCCACCAGTTCGTACCCTCTCGGCAACACGACCGCGTTGCGTCTGATCCCAAGAGAGCGGTCGAAGACGATCACATCGCCCTTGCGATAGTAGCTCTTCGGATCTTTGTAGGTTTTCCAGATACGCAACCGTACCTGGCCATCGCGTGGAACGGCGCGGGGAAGCTGAACGCGGATGTAGCTCGTCTCGGGATCCGCGGTGGCATGGCCGCCCTTCCTCGCCTCGGCGCCATTCACGACGTCGAACTTGAGCGATTCGCCCGACATGAGGTCGATGACGCGCTCGTCTGTCGCCTCGCTGCCCCGCCGGATCGGGTTGAAGTAGTACCGGGCGCCGGCGGTCGTTGCCGTCACGTCGTACACAATCGCGAACTGCTGCGTGTCGGGGGCCAGCAACTCGTAGCGTGTGTACTCATCCTCTTCCGTTTGCTGCGCCGCGGCGGGGGCAACTGCCGCGGCCAGCACGACGACAACTACCAGCTGTCTCATCGCGCGCTCCGTGTGAAGGTCTTCCAGTCGGCCCAGAGCGCCTCGTCCTTCAGCGCCGCCACGAGCCACGTTCGCACCTGGGAAGATGGGCCGATGATGATCACGTTCTGCTTGACGTCCGTCGCAGTATCGATCTTCAGCTTTCCCGCCGTGGCAAGCTTTAGTACCACCCCGTAGTCGGGCTCTCGCACACGCACGCTCGCACGATCGATCTCTATTTGCATGAAGCCGTTGGTGGCCACCACGAACGGCGGCGTATCGAGCGCGTCGTGCGGCATGACGTTCAGAAAGCGCGCGGCACCGATCGTCGTCAGATGACCGATGAACTTCGTCGTCCCGAACCGATCCGTGAACGCGATCTCATACGACCGCCATTCGCCGCGGGAGATGGCGGCGCTCGTCTCGCTCTCGCGATTCTCCCAGTCGCCGAGCAGCGCTTCGTCGAACACGATCGCGTCGTCCTGATACACGGGGTGGAGCGCGCTGACGAGACAGGCGGACGACGACAGCAGGCACAGGGCCCACAAACCAAAGGTCACCGCCCGGCCGATCATTTCGCGCCTACGGCTTTCACCGACACACCCGCGGCCTCGAGCGCGCGCCGAATCCGCGCAGCCAGGTCGGCGGCGCCTCGGGTGTCGCCGTGCACGCAAATCGTATCGATCTCGAGGCCGACGACAGAGCCATCGACCGCGACGACGGTCCGTTCGGCGGCCATGCGGACCACGCGCGCCTCGACGGCGCCGGCGTCGTGAATGACGGCGCCAGGGAGGCGCCGCGACACGAGCGTTCCATCGGGTTCGTACGCGCGATCGGCAAATGCTTCGCACGCCGTTCGCAGCCCGGCGCGCTCTCCCGCCCGAACGAGCTCGGACCCGGGCAACCCGAAGAGGATGAGCGATCGATCCACCGAGGCGGTCGCCCTGGCGATCGCATCGGCGAGCGACACGTCGCGGACCGCCATATTGAACAGGGCGCCGTGGGGCTTGACGTGCTGAAGGCGAACCCCCTGCGCTGCGGCAATCGCGGCGAGGGCGCCGATCTGGTACACCACGAAGTCCTCGACCTCGCGCGGGGTCGCGTGCAAGTCCCGGCGACCGAAGCCCACCAGGTCCGGGAAGCCCGGATGCGCGCCCACTGCCACGCCATGCTGCTTGGCCAGCGCCACGGTGGCCCTCATCACGCCAGGATCTCCAGCGTGAAAACCGCACGCGACGTTGGCGGAGGTGACGTGCGGAACCAGGATCGGATCCTGCCCGAGGGTGTAGGTCCCGAACGATTCTCCGACGTCGGAGTTGAGATCGACCTGCATGGCGTTTATATCGCAGCGTGGACGGACAGCCCTGTAATTTTTGCCACGATTATGGAGGACCCTCGGCCTGGAACTCCTGAGTTTTCTAGGAATTCCGCTCGGCACGCTGGTTGCCCTCAGGGGGGCGCCGGCCTGTGGTTTACGGCAGGGCGCCGTAAATGCTGGGGGGAGCCAGGTCGGCATTCCTGGACGGGGCGTCGAAAGACGCCCCTTCCGGTTTCATCCCTCGAATCCCTCGAACGACCTGCCGAAAGTCCCACAAAAAGTCCTGGAGTCGCTCCAAGTCAGCCCGATCAGACCCCCGCGCCCTCCGGGTACTCGAGTGCCAGCTTGAGTTCACGGGTGAGGGAGTCGACGGTGGTTCCGGCCCGCTTCCACGCGCCCTCTGTTTCGAACCGCAGGTCCCCGATACGGCGGCCCCACGGCGCGATGACGCGCCCGATCGCACGAAAGTCCGTCCGATCCGCGTGCTCCTGGTCGAGGCGCCGCACGACATCGGGCGCGACCCGGATGAACGAGCGCAGCGCCGTCGCCGACTTGATGCTGTACTTCCGACCCTGCCAGGCCGCACCAAACACCACGGAGATCTGCTTGAAATAGTTCACAAAGAATTTTTTGCCGTCCTCGCGGAAATCGGCCGACTTGCGAGGACCGCCGAACGCGTCGCTGGCGAAGAGTCTCTTCAGCTCCTGCGCGAGCGGCGCCTGCGCCACGCGGCCGCGACCGACACCGAGCAGCTTGATCTCACCGTGCAACGGGGAGTCATCCCGATCGTTCAGCGCGCGTACGACGTCATGTGCGGCAGCCAGCGCGTCGTCGCGATAGAGTTGACGCCCCGACAGGCTCACCAGGTGCGATGCGTTCAGGCGTGTGTGCTTCGCGTTAATCGTGACGAACATCTGCACGATGTGATCTTCCGGGACGCGATCGAAGATGATGGCCGGCACCGTGAAAGGCTCCGCGCCGAAGTTATCGATGTCCGCGTGCAGCGCAAGCAGCCGGTGCTGGCCGTCGATCGCGCGCAGGATGCCTTCGCGCTCCGGAACCTTGAGCCGTCCGACCGCCGAACCTGCTTCGATCGGCTCGAACGACAGCTTCTCGTCGCAGGAGATGATCACGGCGCCGGGGATGGATGGGAGGTCGCGCGCCTGGCGGCATTGTTCGTAGGTACTGAACGAGTTCGTCAATCTTTCGCCTGATGATTTGCCGTTGGTAGGCCTTCTCGCTCGACGCGATGCGCCGCTCGAGAAGGTCCCAGTTCACCTTTGACGGCGCTTTCTTCTTGCCGCCACGAACCGGGGGCTGACCGGTGTCTCCATAACTCAAAACTTCGAAGCGAACCAGCTTGTCGATATCACTGGCGGTCAGGGACGCCTGATAGAATTGCACTCCGAACTGCTGCATCCGGATCGCGGCGACGTTGATCATACGGTCCTGATTGTAGGGTGAATCTCAACCCTTTTTGGGCCTTTTTCGCGGTTTTTGAGCTCGACCGCGGCCAGATCTCATCCGTATCATACGCACGTCCAAGGAGTTATCGCTCAATGCCTCGCACTCATTACGGCCGTGCAGCGGTACTGCTGGCGCTCTCTCTGTCGCTTGCTTCCGGCGCTTCCAATTCAGCCCAGCAATCCGAGCCGCAACAGCACGACGCCGAGTACGCCCGCCTGGTCAAGGAATGGACGACGAAGCCGGAGTTCATCTCGCCGCTCGTCGATCAGCTGCCTGTGAAGAAAGGAATCCCACGTCCCAAGGACGTGCTCGGGTATCACATCGGCGCGCCGAAGAAGCTCACGAACGTAGCCGATCAGCAGCGGTACTTTCGCGAGCTCGAAAAAGCCACGCCGCGAGTGAAGACACTGGTCGCGGGAAAGAGCGAGGAAGGCCGCGACGTCATGATCGTGTTCGTTTCCTCCGAGACGAATATCCGAAACCTGGACGCGAACCGTCAGAACATGAAGCGCCTCGCGGATCCGCGTTCCCTGACCGATGCCGAGGCGAGGAGGCTGGTCGCGTCGACCAAGCCGCATTATCACATCTCCGCCGGCCTGCACAGCGTCGAGTACAGCCCGCCCGAGACGGTCATGGAGCTCGCGTACCGGCTCGCCGTCTCGGACGACGACTACATCCGCCAGATTCGCGACAACGTCATCGTGAGCATCTCGCCCGCCACCGATGTGGACGGCCGCGATCGAGCTGTCGATTGGTACAACGCCTACAAGATCGACGAACCCTACGATGGGTCCGTGAGCTTCGGCGGGCCGCCGTACTGGGGCAAGTACGTCTTCCACGACAACAATCGGGACATCAACTACGGCGTCGATTCGTTGCGGGTGCATCTGAACTGGTATCTGAGCTACCTGCCGCCAATCTGGCACGATCTGCACGAGTCGCTGCCGTTCCTGTACATCTTCAGCGGTCAGCCGCCGCAGAACCCGAACCTCGATCCGATCCTTTACAGCGAGCTTCCGTTCTTCGCGAACTACGAGGTGAACAAGCTCACGGGCTACGGCATGCCCGGCGTGTGGCACTTCGGCTTCGTCGACAGCTGGTCGCCTGGCTATCTCGGCTTCGCGGCCTCGAACCACAACGGCATGCTGCGCATGTACGAGATATTCGGCAACGGTGCCACGACGAAGAAGGTCCGTGTCCGCGACCAGACCAGGCGCGAATGGTTCCGACCGTCGCCGCCATATGCCGAAGTGGACTGGTCGATCCGCAACTCCGTCAACTACGCGCTTACCGGCGTCCTCACCGGCCTGGAGCTGACGTCGAAGTTTCCGCAGATGGTGGTCGAGAACTTCTATCGCAAGTCGCTGAACTCGATCGAGACCGGCGCGTCGAAGACTCCACACGCGTTCGTCATTCCAGCGGGCCAGCGCGACATGACCCGCGTGGCTCGCATGGTCAACCTTCTCCGGGTACAGGCGGTCGAGGTCGGCCGCGCGGCATCCGAGATCAAAGTCAAGGACGGTAACTTTACCGCCGGCTCTTTTGTCGTGAAGCTCAATCAGCCGTACGGGCGGCTGGCGAAAACGCTGCTCGAGAAGCAGAACTACCCCGACCCGAACCTCCGCACGTACGACGACAGCGGGTGGACGATGGGGCTGATGAACGACACGGAGGTCAAGGCGATCGACGACAAGGCCATCCTCGACGTGCCGGTGGAAACACTGACCGCGGACGTGAGAATCAAGGGGAGCATGTCGAGGGTCCGCGAAGGCAGCTTCATCGCGGTGATGCACAACGGCGCGCTGAGCCTGGCGACCCTGAGATATCGGTTGAAGGGCGTACCCGTGAAAGCAGCCACCGCGCCCTTCAAGATCCGCGACACCGAATACCCCGCCGGTTCGTTCATCGTGCCATTGCAGAACACGACGCGCGACGCGATCGTCGGGCACATCGAAGATCTTGGATTGACCGGAGCATCGCTCGAATCGATGCCCTCCGTCGCAACGACCGACGTCGATCTGCCGCGAGTTGCCGTGTACAGCACCTGGAACAGCACCGAGAAGGTGGGCTGGGTGCGGCTGGCGTTCGATCGGTTCGAAATCCCGTACGACCTGATCTACAAGGATCAGGTGAAGCTGGGAAATCTAGGCGCGAAGTACGACCTCATTCTCGTTCCGCATCAGACGAGCAGCGGCAAAGCCGTCGTGCACGAGTCGCCGAAGACGAGCCGACCGCTGCCGTACAAGAAGAACGATCGATTCAAGACGTTCGGCATGTACGGCGAGACCGACGACGTGCGTGGCGGCATGGGTCTCGAAGGAGCGGCGGAGTTCCAGAAATTCGTGGAGAGCGGCGGCCTCCTGATCACGCTGGGGGTCTCGAGCTACTTCCCCGCTGAATTCGGCGTCGTCCGGGGCGTCGATGCGCAGAGACCGCAAACCCCGGCTTTCTACGCTCCTGGCCCGATCGTCCAGGCCGAGATCGTGCAACCCTCGCATCCGATCTTCTACGGGTACGAGGGCAAGTTCCTGCCGGTGCGATGGGCGGACGGGCCGCTGCTGCAGCTGCCCGACCCCGACTCACCGCAGGCGGCGATCCTGGGAACGGGACTGGAAAAGCCGACGCTGTTGATGCGCTTTCCTGGAGGCGATGCAGGCGTACTCAGTGGCCTGATGCGCGGCGCCGATCAGGTTCGCAACCGGCCTGCGATCGTCGATGCGCCCACCGGGAAGGGACGCGTGCTCCTGTACGCGACGAATCCGGTCTATCGATGGCAGAACTTCGGCGAACACGGCCTGCTCTTCAACGCGTTGCTCTTCTACAACGACTTCCCCGCCACGCTGCCGCAGACGCCGCGTCCATCGACGACGACGACAGGGCGACCATAAAGTTTTCGCGCGCCCGAAATCAACTACCAAGCGTGTCAGTACGGCGCGCGAACGTGTCACGCGCCGTACCTCGCTGTCGCCTCACTGCACAGCCCTTCGCACGCACGAAACCGTAACAAAACTCACAACACCTGTCGTTGAATCTACAGCTCAGCCGTGCCCACAATCGGTTCACCCCAGCCGATCCGCCGCACCGGGACAGGCCCGGTTCGCGAGTGAGGCGAGCGAGGCCAGAATCATGCGGCAGGCACACATCGGATGCGCGCTTGCAGTGATCGCGCTTGCTATCGTTTCGAACGTCTCGGCGGAAGAAAAGAAGACGGCGGAGCCGAATCCGCACCAGGTCGTCGTGACCAGCGCGAGTGTGTCGTCCGACGGCTCGACGCTGTTCGTGACCGGTCGCAACTTCGGCCGGTCTCCGTCGGTCTTCGTCGAAGACACGCGGATTGGCGGCGTCACGGTGAACGGCGACGGGACCGCGCTCACCGGCATCATGCCGGTGCTGACCCACGGCACGTATCTGCTCCAGGTCGTAAGAGGAACGTCGCCGCAACATCAGGGATCGCTCTCGCTGACGGTGGGCTATTCAGCGGGTGGCTCCGGTGGCGCGGGCCCTGCCGGACCCGTGGGGCCCGAAGGACCGCCTGGACCTCCCGGACCGCAAGGAATCGCGGGGCCGACAGGACCGGCGGGTGCCGACGGGACGGCAGGATCAGCAGGGCCGGCAGGTCCTGCGGGACCGGCAGGACCAACAGGACCAATGGGACCTATGGGGCCCTCAGGACCGGCGGGCGCGATGGGACCTGCCGGGCCGGTGGGTCCAATCGGACCGTCAGGACCGCAAGGTCCGGCGGGACCCGCAGGTCAGAACGGAGCCACGGGACCAGCGGGACCGATTGGAGCAGCAGGTCCGATCGGACCAGCAGGGCCCATCGGACCAGCAGGGCCGGCTGGCGCGGCGGGCGCAGCCGGACCGAGTGGGCCGGCAGGAGCCATGGGACCCGCAGGAGCCATGGGACCCGCTGGTCCGATCGGATCGATGGGACCGATGGGCCCGATGGGACCGATCGGGCCGGCGGGACCGCCGGGACCCGCGGGCCTGAGCTTCCGCAGTGCGCGCGCGAGGGCCGCCTGGGATGACGCGGTGACAGGAGGCGCGCCGGCGTCGGTTGCGATCGTGACAGCGACATTTCCGCGCGATGGCGTCGCGCATGTGATGGCCAGCGGCTACTGCTGGTCCAACGTGCAAGGCAAGGCGCACGTCTCGCTCGAACGTGTGGTTCGGCAGTTGAACTACGAGATCGGCGCGGCGGCGGTGATGACGCTGGCGTCGACCTACACGGGCGGCAACTCGGGCTTCGGCGTCGCGCGCACGTTTGCCGTCACGGCGGGGCAGCACACGTTCTATCTGAACGCTCTCGGCTTCGACACGCTTCGGTTCGACTGCGACAGCAACCTCACGGTGTTCTTTGCTGACGCGCAGCTGCCGCAGTAGGGGAAGGGGCCGGCTTCAGCCGGCCCACCACCCAATCCTTCACCCTCGCGACGCCGAACAGAAACGCGCTGAAGAGCGCGAACGCGATCAGAGCCTGCTCGAAGGTGAGACGTTTGTGGATCGGTGCGCTCAACGCTCCGTACACCATCTCCACGTGAATCCAGTAGACGAACAGTGAAGCGCGACCGAAGTACTCGAGCGGCTCGCCGACGAACCGGACCGCGCGGCTGAGCACATAGGCCGCCGGCACGGCTGATAGCAGCACGCCGCTGCGGAGAAAGAAGAACGTCGGCGAGCTGGTCCAGAAATTGGTCTGCGCATAGAGCGGCGGAAGGAACGACGCGGCGTACCGACGCGAGCGCCACGACGGGTCCACCGATCGCAAGCGCCGCTATGATTCGACGCTCTGCGGCATCCGTTCGCGCGCAATCGAGCCATACACCCAGCGCGGCGCCCGCAAAGAGAAATCCTGCCCACGGAAACAGCGTGAACGTGGTGAGGCCCGGAAGTGGCCGCAGGTACGCCTCGAGTGGTCCGGGCAGCGGCGTGAGCCACGGCGTTGCTCGCACGATCGGCGTCAGCATCGCCAGAGCCACGGCAGCGCCGGCGAGCAGCCCGGCGCGCCACACGGCACGGCGTGCGAGGCCCCACAGCGTCGCTGCGCCGGCCATTGCAAGACCCATGATGTTGAGGATGTCGACCTTGAGCAGCGTGAGGAGCGGCGCGCCGCCGCTCAGCACCCACGACTGAAGCCGGAACAGGAACGCGAGCCCGAAGATTTGCCACCCACGGCGGCGTGCGGCCGCCGCGGCCACGGCAGGAAGTGCTCCCTTCCGCACTCGTCCGCCGGCCGCGAGCGCGATCCCCACGCCGGCGAGAAACAGAAAAATGGGAGCGCCGAACCCACCAATGATGATGGCGTAACCGAACGCCGGACGGTTGCGCTCCGACGCGAGCGTCCAGGAGTCGATCGTGTGCGCCTCGATCATGATCAGCACGGCGAGGCCGCGCAGCCAGTCGAGATACGCGCGACGATTCACACGATCAGACTCGCTCGGGAACGCCCGGCCCGCGGCCCCCAGTCATCTTGCGGCCGGTAAACAGGACCGAACACCCCAGCCACGCCATCGGCAGCAGGACGAGGAAATACGTGAGGTACTGCCCGTAGCGTCCGTCCGGACCGTACGGCTCGGTCGCCCAATGCAACGGCTCGCTGTAGGGAAGGATGTTGGCTTCGGTGAGCTCGTGGAATCCGTAGATCAAGAGCTGGACGACGAACACCATGAGAAACACCGCGGTGACCTGGAAGAAGAGACCCAGATTCACACGGTGACCGTACCTGGACCAGAGCCACGCCACCGCGGCGGCGCATGCCGTGCCGGCCGCCGCACCGAGCACGATGTCCATCGCGCGGATCTGAAACAACAGCGTGCCCATGAGCAGCGCCGTCTCCATGCCTTCACGCGAGATCATCAGCAGTGTGAACATGAACACGCCCGCAAACGCAGACGCGCCTGTCTTGAGCGTCGATTCCTGCAGCTTGCCTTCGATTTCGCGTTTCAGACGCTTGGCGTGGCGCCACATGTGGACGATGAGCGACGCCACGAGCACCGCGGCGGCAAGGGCGAGCAGACCTTCCCAGAGCGCCTGGTTCGACGCGCGCTGGAACAGCCATGCGGCCCCGATGCTCATCAGGATCGAAAGGCCGATCCCCCAATGGACGGCCGGGATGAGCTCGCGCCTCCCGCTTTTCCGCAGGTAAGCGAGGCTGATGGCGACGATGAGGAAGGCCTCGAGACCTTCCCGGAGTGTTATGACAAAGGCCTGTAGCATGAGGAATCGCCCGACGATTTGAGATCGAATCTCAGAACCGCAGTCTAACCCGACCAATTTGGTCGGATCAAGGTCTCCGAACCGTTCGTGGCCGGGGGCCGTCTGACTCGCTGGAATCCATATGTGGAACGACCTGACGATTGCTCTTCGCTCATTCGCTCGCACCCCGCGATTCACAATCCCAGCTGTGCTGGCGCTTGCGCTCGGCATCGGCTCGACATCCGCGATCTTCAGCGTCGTCAACGGCGTGCTGTTGAAGCCGCTTCCCTACCGCGATCCCGATCGGGTCGTCGTCGTGTGGGAGAACAACCTGCGGCGCAATCGGCCCCGGAACGTGATCGGCGCCGCGAACTTCGCGGAGTGGCGGGAGCGAAGCCGCACCCTCGAGCGAATCGGCATGACCGGACCGGCGAGGCTCAACATGGTGCTCGACGGCCAGCCCGAGGAGGTGGCCGGCCTGAACGCATCATCCGACGTCTTCGCCGCGCTCGGTGTGGCGCCGGCGATGGGCCGCGCGTACTCGGCGAATGAGGACCTTGACGGCAACGACCAGGTGATCGTGCTGTCGCACGAATTCTGGCGCAACCGATTGGGCGCACGTGGCGACGTGATCGGTTTGAAGATGACGACGAATGGCGAGCCGCGCACCGTCGTCGGGGTCATGCCGGCCGAGTTCACGATCGTCGGGCAGAAGGCAGCCTTCTTCGTACCCTACGGATGGACGATGGAGCGGCTCCGCCGATCGCCGGGACGAGGCATCTCACATGGCGTCGCCCAGCTTCGTCCGGGGGTGACCTTCGATCAAGCCGCGGCGGAGATGAAGAACATCGCCGCGCAGCTCGAAAAGGAATTTCCTCAGCGAAACTCCGGATGGTCGGTGACGCTCGTGCCCATCCACGAGCAGATGGTCGATCAGATTCGGCCCGCGCTGCTCGTTCTTGCGGGCGCCGTCGGCCTGGTGCTGCTCATCGCGTGCGTGAACGTCGCCAACCTGCTCCTCGCCCGCAGCACGGTGCGGCAGCGGGAGCTGGGCATACGCACCGCGCTGGGGGCCAACCGCGTGAGGCTGGTGCGACAGATGCTGACCGAAAGCCTCTTGCTCGGCGCCGCAGGCGGAGGCGCCGGTCTGGCGCTCGCGTTCGCGTTTCATCGGGGGCTGCTGGCGCTCGTGGCGGATCGGATACCTGTTCCCCGACTCGAGCAGGTCACGCTCGATGCCCCGGTCCTCGCTTTCACGATGCTGCTGGCGATCGGAACAGGGCTTCTGTTCGGCGTGATTCCGGCCATCGTCGCGTCTGGACATCTGACGGAAGCGCTGCGCGAAGGCGGCCGCCACGGCGGCGGGCCACGATCGCGCCGTGTGCTCGGAGCCTTGGTGGTCGCCGAGGTCGCGCTGTCGCTGGTGCTCCTTGCCGGCGCGGGCCTGCTGATCAGAAGCTTCATGCGCCTCGAGAACGTCAATCCTGGCTTTCGGGCCGGCGGACTTCTGACCGCGCGCATTCAGCTGCCGGGTACGAGGTACGCGGATGACCGTCAGCGCTCGGATTTCTTTTCGAACGTCGTGGGCCGTCTCACGCAAAAGCCGGGCGTTCGAAGCGCAGCGGGGATCACGTTCCTGCCGATGGCCGGCCCGGGCATCGGCACCAGCTTTTTCCGCAGCGATCGGCCGGAGCCAGGTCCCGGCGAAGCGCCGGTCACGGATGTCAGGCCGATTACACCCGCGTTCTTCCGCACGATGGGGATTCCTCAGGTCGCCGGCCGCGACATCGCGGAGTCCGATCTCGGCGACCGACCTCGCGTCGCCGTGATCAGCGACACGCTCGCCAGACGTTACTTCGCGGGAGAGAACCCGATCGGCAAGCGGATCAGAGTCTCCATCGGTCCGCCGGGCGGTGGTCCGTGGGAGATCGTCGGCGTGGTGGGCGACATCAAGATGATGTCGCTCGAGGGTGAGATCCGCCCGGCGGTGTACGTGCCGCACGCGCAGCTCACCTTGGGCCTGATGACGCTCGTAGTCCGCACGGAACAGGACCCGCTCTCACTCGTCGGCACCGTTCGGTCCACCGTTCAGGGGATCGATCCCGAGCTGCCGCTCGCGGACGTGATGACGATGGACGAGGTCGTCGACACGACGCTGGCGCGCCCGCGCACGGTCGCCGTGCTCCTGACGGCATTCGCGATCATGGCGCTCGTGCTGGCGGCCGTCGGTGTCTATGGCGTGATGGCGTACTCCGTCGCGCAGCGCACGCAGGAAATCGGCGTACGCATGGCGCTCGGCGCGACGCCGCAGGCGGTCTTCCGGATGGTGCTTGGACAGGCGGTCCGGATGATCTCGATAGGCGTTGCCGCCGGCCTGGTCGCGGCGGTGGTGCTCACGCGGCTTCTGAAGACCCTCCTCTACGAAACGGAGCCGCTCGATGCGTGGACGTTCGCGGCGACCGTCGTCGTCCTGATCGCCGTGGCCATCGTCGCGTTGTACGTGCCGGCCCGCCGCGGCACGCGAGTTGCGCCGGTGGAGGCGTTGAGGGCGGACTGAAACCTTGGGTCAAAGGTCAAAGGTCAAAGGTCAGGTCAAAGGTGTAGGTATAGGTGTTATGTGTTAGGTGTTAGGTGTTAGGTGTTAGGTGTTAGGTGTTAGGTTTAGGTGTTAGGTCTTAGGTGTTAGGTCTTAGGTGTTAGGTCTTAGGTGTTAGGTCTTAGGTGTTAGGCCTTAGGTGTAGGAGGCTTGTGGCTTGGGTCATCCAGGTATAGATCAAAGGTCAGGCGCGGTCCGCCCGTACCGGGATGAAGTCGACGCTCAGATTGATCCCGACAAGCCTAGACCTAGGACCCAAAACCTAGGACCAAGACCTAGTACCTAGAACCTAGACCTAGGACCTAGAACCTAGACCTAGGACCTAGAACCTAGACCTAGACCTAGAACCTAGACCTAGACACCTGCACCTCCACCTTCACCTTTGACCTGACCTTTGACCTTTGACCTTTGACCTTTGACCTTCGTACAGTGAGCGCCTATGCGCTCGCGTTCCCGTTTCCGTTCCCGTCGCAGCTTCCTGAAGACGTTTCCAGCCGCCGTAAGCGCCGCGGCGGCGGCGCCCGTTCTGGCGCAGCAGGTCCCGGCGCGCATCAGCAAGGAGGTCGTCGAGTGCGGTGAGGCGCTCACGGGGGTCGACTTCGAGCCGGCCGAAACCGACCTGATGCTGAACCTCGTGAACACCAATCGGGAACACTACGAGGCAATCCGCCGCGTGCCGATCGCGTCGGATGTCGAACCGGCGTTTTTGTACCGGCCTCCGCGTCCGAAGGCCACGGGCAAGAGTTCAGCGACCGCGCGTGTCACGCAGCCGAAGGTTGCCGGAGTGAGGGTCGCACCAGCGATCGAACAACTTGCGTTCGAGCCTGCCGCCAGACTCGGTCAGCTCATCGCGGCGCGGGCCGTTTCGTCCGCCGATCTCACACGGATGTACCTGGATCGCCTGAAACGCTTCGACGACCGGCTGCACTGCGTGGTCACCCTCACCGAATCCACTGCGCTCGAACAGGCGGCGAGGGCCGACGCAGAGATCAAGGCCGGGCGCTCGCGGGGACCGCTGCACGGCGTGCCGTACGGGATCAAGGATCTGTTCGCCACGAAAGGCATCCGCACCACCTGGGGCGCCAAGCCGTACGAGGATCAGGTCTTCGACTACGACTCGACGACGGTTGAGCGGCTGCGGGAGGCTGGAGCCGTGTTGCTCGCCAAGCTGACGACGGGAGAGCTGGCGGTGGGGGACCTCTGGTTTGGCGGGCGCACGCGCAATCCGTGGAATCCGGAAACCGGATCGAGCGGATCGTCGGCGGGGCCTGCCTCCTCAGTCGCGGCCGGGCTCGTCGGCTTCGCGGTGGGCACCGAAACAGGCGGTTCGATCGTCTCCCCCGCGAGCACGTGCGGTGTCGTGGGATTCCGCCCCACCTACGGACGCATCAGCCGCCATGGGGTGATGACGCTGCGATGGACGCTCGACAAGGTCGGCCCTCTGGCCCGAACGGTGGAGGACTGCGCGCTCGTGTTGAATGCCATCTACGGTCCCGATGGGCGCGACGACACCGTTGCCGACGTGCCGTTTGCCTGGCCGGGCGTTGGAGATCTGAAAGGCGCGCGGCTCGGCTACGTCAAACAGGAATTCGAGAATCCACCTGAGAACGCATCCGCGGAAGAGCGGAACCGCTGGCAGGCTCGGCGCCCGGTTCTCGATGCGACGCTCGACGTCTTCAGAGCGGCAGGAGCGACGCTCGAGCGGGTAACGTTGCCTGACCTGCCCGCTCAGGCGCTGTATTCGATCCTGAACGCCGAGGCCGGCGCGATGTTCGACGACCTGGTGCGAAGCGGCCGCGTGCGCGAGCTCGCCGGCAAGGCGGCGAATCATCGAGCCAATCAGCTGCGCGCCGCGAGATACATCCCCGCCGTCGAATACATACGGGCCCAGCGCGTTCGCACGCTGCTGCTGCATCAGATGAACGCGTTGCTCGCGACGGTGGACGCATTCGTCGCGCCCGCATCGAGCGCAAGTGTCACCATGTCCAACCTCACCGGCCACCCCGCCATCGTGCTGAAATCAGGATTCGTCGACGGAATGCCCGAAGCCGTGATGGTGACCGGCCGGCTGTTCGATGAATCGACCATCCTCCGCGTCGCCCAGGCGTACCAGCGCCGTACAACCTGGAGTCAACAGCATCCGCAGTTGACGTGAACCACGCTCAGTGCGCCGGCGAGTCGGTCATCGGAAGGGCGGCGCCGAAATCGTGCGCGATGCGCGGCACGTAGCTGTCGATGAGCGACTCGACGCGCTTGTGGTCGGATGAGCGCACGATGAAGCCGACATGGTGGTGCCTCGTGAGGCGCCACGCGATCTCGGGGTCGGCGTAGGCGGACGTATCCGGCCGTTCCTGGCGCGCCAGCGAGACGACGAGGCCGCCGTACTCCCCACGGTCCGGCGGTGGTGCGTACTCGGAGCCCAACGCCGCGGCCACTTCGACCTTGGCCCACTCGGCCCAGAGGTTCGCGCCGGTGGCGGCCTCCACGAGCTCCGCGATGTGTGCGCCGCCAACCCGCGCGGACGTTTCGAGAAAGAGCCATCGCCCGTCGTGTGCGTGGATGTACTCGGTGTGCGACACGCCATGCTGCAGCCCGAAAGCCGCGAGGACCGACGCATTCAGCGTCTGAAGCGCGCGATCATCGGCCGATCCGCGTTCGATGAGGCGCGTCGTGAATACTCCGCCGCCGTGCGAGACCGTGAAGGGCGGCACGCCGTAACGGCTCGCCGTGGCGCGTACGATGCTCCCCTTCCAGACGATCGAGTCGACATGAAAGATGTCGCCCGGAACGAACTGCTCGACGAGATAGAACGAGCGCTCGTCGCCGAGGCCGTCGACGGCGCGCCACAGGTCATCGGCATCATGGAGCTTTCTGATGCCGATCGTGCCGGCCATGAGGCGCGGCTTCAGAATCCAGGGCGGCGGCACGCGTTCCATGAACTGCCGCAGGCGGTCGTCGTTCAGCACGTGCACGAACGGCGGCACCGGCACGCCGGCTTCCGATGCGCGGCCGCGCATCGCCAGCTTGTCGCGAAAGAAGCGTGTCCGCGTCTCACCCATGCCGGGAAGCCGCAGGTGCTCCCGGAGCGCGGCGGCCTTCTCGAGATCGAAGTCGTCGAGCGCCACGATCCGATCGAATTGACGTGTGCGCGCGGCGTAGCTCAGGCCGAGGAGCGTGTCCTGGGGATTCCACTGCTTGCCGACGTCGGGAATGTAGAGCATCTCGTCGATGCTCTCGCGCGGCCACTCTTCGAGCTCCAGGCTCTTCGACGTGACCAGCAGCACGCCACATCCTTGACGCCGCAGCTCGCGCAGGAACTCGAAGCCTTTGTGATAGCTGGCGAGGCAGAGAAACGTGAGCGGCGCGGCCATGCCGCGGATTATCCCTGATTCCGGACGGCCCGAATCGTTCCCAGCTTGCGCTCGAGAAAGCGGCGGGCCGGCGCGGAGCAGGGCAGCGCGAGCGCGGTTCGGTAGTGCGCCTCAGCCGCCTGCAGATCGCCGGTCTCTCGGGACAGCTCGCCAAGGGTCGCGTGGAAGAGCACGTATCGCGACAACGTTGGATCGTCGCGCAGCGCGTCGAGGGCGCGCAGGCCGGCGGCAGGGCCGCGCGCGCGAGACAGCGCGATCGCCCGGTTCAGGGCCACGATCGGCGAGGGCTCGACGTCGAGGAGCGCGTCGTACAGCGAGAGGATCTCGCTCCAATCCGTTGCCGCGTAGGTCGGCGCCACCGCGTGCGCCGCGGCGATACCCGCCTGCAGGTGATATCCGCTGACCTCGCTGCCGCGCGCGGAAGCGTCGAGGTGCCGAAGGCCCTCGGCAATCATGGCGCGGTTCCACGCCGCGCGATCCTGCGCTTCCAGCACGAACAGATCGCCGCGCTCGTCGGCTCGTGCGGGAATGCGCGCCGCCTGCAGCAGCATGAGCGCGAGGAGCGCGTGGGTCTTCGGCTGCGCGGTGGCGGGGTGCTGCGTGAGCATGCGCGTGAGCCGAATCGCCTCGTGGACCAGGTCGTGCCGCACGAGCGACTCGCCCGAATGCGCCGCGTAGCCCTCGTTGAACATCAGATAGAGCACCTCGAGCACCGACTCGAGGCGCGCCGGCATCTCCGACGCGGCCGGCAGGTCGAGCGGGATGTCGCGCTCGCGGACGAACCGCTTCACGCGCACGAGGCGCTGCGCGATCGCGGGCTCCTGCGACAGAAACGCCTGCGCGATCTCCGGCACGCTGAACCCGCCCACCGTCTTCAGCGTCAGCGCCACACGCGACTCTCGCGGAATCTCCGGATGGCAGGCCATGAACATCATGCAGAGCTCGTCGTCTTCGAAGGGCCGTGCCGGATCGACCCGCGCCACCCGGGACTCGAAGGCCGCCACGACGTCGCGCTCCTTCTCGCCGAACGCTCGGTCGCGGCGCAGGCGATCGAGCGCGCGGTTCTTCGCCACCTGGACGAGCCAGGCCGACGGATTGTCGGGAACGCCGCTGAACGGCCACTGCTGGAGCGCGACGACCAGCGCTTCCTGCACCACCTCCTCGGCGAGCGCCAGATGGCGGAATCCGAGGAGGCGAGCAAGGGTGGCCAGCATCCGGCCCGCGTGCTGGCGGAACAGGTGGTCGACGAGCTGCCCGACGTCAGCTGCCGCGGGTGGGTTCGACTTCACGGACTTCGATCGTGCCGAACGCGAGGTGAGGGCAATCAGACGCGAGCTTCACGGCCTCGTTGTAGTCGCGCGCCTCGATCAGGAAGTAACCGCCGATGATCTCCTTGGCCTCGGCGTACGGACCGTCGGTAATCGTCGGCGCTCCTGCCTTGCCCCTCAGCAGGCGCCCTTCGCCGTCGCGAAGCTTGTGCCCTTCGACCTTGCGGCCGTTCGCCGATACGGTCTTCCGCCAATCGACGTACTTCTTGATGATCGCCTGCATCTCCTCGGGGCTCAGATCCGGCGGCATTGCGCCCGAATCGTGCAGAAGCAGCATGTAGTGCGGCATGGTTCGATGATCCTCGGTGGAGCGCGGACCATTCCACGCTCCACCTGGGTAGACGAACGGGCCGGGCGAGAATCGACGGCTATCGCTTGGGAATCGTCCAGTAGTAGACGGTCCGGCCGTTGACGTTGAGCGTCTGCTCCGGCTTCCAATCGCCCATGTCGAAGGCGTGGGAGACGATGCGGGTTCCCGGCTTCAGCTCGGCCTTCAGCTTCGGCATCAGCTTCAGGTTGAGCGACGGGAGCAGATACAACGTCACCACGCTCGCCTGGCTGATGTCGGTGGTGAAGAGATCCGCGTTCATGAACTTCACCTTGTCCGTCACGCCGGCGGCCTCGGCATTGGCGTTGGCTTCCTTGATGCGCTGCGGGTCGATGTCGATGCCCACGCCCCGGGCGCCATACTTCTTGGCGGCGGTCACCGGAATGCGGCCATCGCCCGAACCGAGGTCGTAGACGACATCGTTCTTGGTCACCTTGGCGACCTCGAGCATGGCATCGACGACTTCCTGCGGAGTGGGGACGAAGATGACGTCGGGAGTGCGGAGCTGGCCTGGCGTGGCCGTGGTCTGCGCGGCCCCGGGGACCACACCCACCGCGATGAGTGCGAAACAGAGCGTCAGCGTGCGAAGTGTCAATGGACCTCCTCGAAACAGCGGGGATTATACCTGCTGCCCTAGGACGTCCGCTGCACGCACCCGGTTGGTACGGAAGGCAAAAGGAAAAAGGCAAAGGAAAAGCCCGGCGGCTCGTGAGAACCGCCGGGCTCTTTTCGTGCCTAGAGCCTACAGCCGAGCGCCTAGTCGAATCGTCAGCCGCGGCTCCGATTCGCGGAGAATCGCGCGGGCTGAGGATCTGATTCAGTCTGTTGATTCACGGCCGCCGACGCGAAACCGTTCCGCTCACGGACTGCAACTCGATGTTCGTTGTTGAACACGTTGAACAAATCGGCAACTCGAGCCGGAGCTCCCACGTGGTCGGTCGTGCAGCGCTTTGCGAAGCGGAGGTCGAGGTTCCACGGTTTTCCAACCGGACGGAATCGATCTCGTCACTGATCAGCACACGCTGCGCTCCGTCGAGACCGAGCGACTGCTTGACGGAAAATCGGGAAGGGGTTGCCCTGCCGGCCGAACACGTTGCCGGCAGCTTCGACTGCCACGGCAGCTCGTACACGCCGTTCATGTTGATCTGCCACTTGGCGTTCACGTAGATGTCGCCCTGGCCGCTGCCTGCGCCACGTGGTGCGGTACTGGCCGCCGCTATTCAGTGTGCTCTGCATCGGCGTCGGATTGCCTCGTCGGATTGCCGCGGAACCCTGATCGCCTCCGTAGTCCTCGGTCGCGTTGTTCCACGCGAACCCGGCGCGCGCCATCCATTTGTTCGACATGCGCTTGGTGATCTGCAGCTTCGATGCCCGTTGAACTTCGTCGCGAAACCGGCCTGTTCGTCTGGATGCGGCTGTTCCCATTAGCCGCGATCAGAGCGGCGTTCGGCGTGAAAAACGGCACGTTGTACGTGATGTTGCGGTTCGGCGTCGTGCCGGTCAGGGTGCCGGCCTGGACATAGTCGTTGCGCGTCAGACCGAACCACGGGTTGGCGTCCCAGTTCGTCGTCTGCGTCCAGCTGTAATTCGCGGCGACAGCGAGGTTGGGCACGAGCTCCCGGTCGATCCCGACAACCACGTTCGTCGTAACCGGCGCTTTGAAATCGGGATCGAAGCGGTTCGCCGAGGTCACCGCTGTCGGAGCCGCGGGGTTGAAGCCGCCTCCGAACGCCAGCACTGTTCCGGTGTTCACTTCGCTGGCCTGCGCGAAATGATCACCGTTCAAATCGTTCCACGGATATTCGACCCATCCGGCGTTGCCGCTGGGGTTCGCCCAGCCGATGAAGCCGGTCTGAATCTGGCCGGCGAAGCGGCTGAAGCTGGCGCGGAGAATCGACTTGTTCGCGGAATCGAGCGCGAACGTCAGGCCGGCACGCGGGGAAACGTTCTTCCATGTGAACGGCGCGTCGTAGCCGGTGAAGGAGATGCCCGGAACGAGGTTCGGGAATGCGGACTTACTGCGCGTATCGCTCGGCAGCGACTTGCCTCCCCGGTGATCGTAGCGCACGCCGATGTCCAACGTCAGGCGTTTGGCGGTAATCGTGTCGCCCACGTACACGTTCCAGAGCTCGACGCGGTCGGTGCCGGCGCCTTCACGCCACGCGCGCGCGCGCAAGTCCGCCGCCGAGATCTCACGCCCCTCGAGCATGTTGCCGGGATACAGGTTGCGCGCGAACGACTCGCTGGCGCGCCAGCCGATGCCGTACTTGAAGTCGTGACTGCTCGCGCCGAAGCTCGTAAAGTGGTTGCCGTCGGCGTTGAACATCCACTGCGGCCGCAGGAACTCCTGCAGGTTGACGCTTCCAAACGTCTGCCCGAGGATCGTGCTCGACCCGGTCTGCATGTCGAGGCCGCCCTGCGGCGACAGGCTGAAACCGGTGCCGTAGTACGCGTACTTCACACTGAGGAAGTTGTTCGACGACATCACGCGGTCGTTCTGGAACTTGACGAGTCCGTGCGGTTTGCCCTCAGGGTACGCATTGCCCTGGAACCAACGCGCCGACGAGGGCTCGACCTGCTGCCGGCCGGCCGCCCGGTTCGCCTTCTCCTTGGCACCGAGGAACCAGAGAACACTGACCATGTCCTTACTGGTGGCCTGCCAGTTGCCCTTCATATTCACTGTCTTCAGCATCGTGCGGTCGATGATGTTGAAGCCGCCGGCCGAGCGCACCAGACGGATATCCTGCGTCACCCAGCTGCCCCACACCCACGCCTTGTCCTTGACGATCGGACCGCCCGCGTCGAAGCCGTACTCGCTGATCTGGTCGTTGTGATCGGCGGTGTCGCAGGTGAAGTTTCGAGCGGTCAATTCGCCGGGAACGTTGCAGCCTTCGAGCGAATCGTTCGTGAAGACAGCCCTTCGCCTGACCGCGGAACTGGTTGGTGCCGCGCTTCACGACGAAGTTCAGCCCGATGCCGCCGGTACGCTGCTTCACGTCCGCGCCGCTCGTCGAGATCTGAATCTCCTCGAACGTCGTCGTAGTCGAAATACGTCGGCGACGCGCCGATCGCGGCCATGTCGGTGATCTCGATGCCGTCGAGCGTCCACGTGCCATCGGCCGGTGCGAGCGCCCTTGCCGTTGAACGATCGACTGCTGGCCCGTCTCGTTGCCAGCGATGTTTACGCGGTCCATCACGACGCCCGGCACCGTGCGAAGCAATGCCCAGGGGTCGCGCGAGTCGGGATCTTCTCGAGCTCGGCAGCGTGAAGTTCGTCGCGGTCCCATCTGCTTGTTGTCGATGATGGGCGATTCGCCGGTGACGGTAATGGTCTCTTCAACCGTCGCGACCTTCAGATTGAAACGGCAGATTCGACGTTCTGACCTACGCGGACTTCGACGTGTCGCGCACGACGTCGTGAAGCCCTGTGAGCGACGCGGTGATCTTGTAGAACCCCGGCGGAAGATTGAGGAATCGGAATCTCCCCGCCGTCGTCAGTGGCCGTGCTGTTCGTGCGGTCGGTGCCCTGAAGCGTGATCGTCACTCCGGGTAGCACACCGCCTTGCTCGTCCTGCACCATGCCCGGCGATATTGCCCGGCGGCAAGCTGCGCTGACGCCGTAGCGGCGGCAAGCAACACGCAGGCGACCGCCATTAGAAGTCGTCTCATCGAACCAGCCTCCTCAAACAAGTAGCGATTTGCAGAAGCGGCCCTGGGGGGCCGAAGCGGCAACTGTAGAGCATTCGCCGTACCCGGACAATGTATCGCAATCGGGCATGGATGTGACAAATTATGTAGGAAAAAGTGACGAATGACGGTAGGGCTGGGATGTCTTTCGTTTACTTGGAGTTACGCCGACGCCGCCCCGCAGCGGCGCCTTGGCGATGGCTGACCGCCCCTCATCAAGCGCAGGCCCACATTCAAATACCCGAATCGCTGCAACGGTCGACCGAATCGCCGGCGAATCAGTGCGTGGAAAATTCGCGCAATCGGCGATCGATGTCAGCCCGCGAAAGCCATCGGCCTCTGACCATCACGCCTGACTGCTTTGGGAAGTTCGCCACGTCCGCAAGCGGGTTCGCATCGACCAGGACCAGGTCAGCCCGCATCCCTGTCGCAACCGTCCCCACGCTTTTTTCCACGCCGAAGTATTTCGCCACGTTCGTCGAGCCCGTCGCATAAATCTGAAACGGCGTGAGGCCCGCGCGTGCCATCGCTCGAAGCTCCCCGTGGATCGAGTATCCGGGGACGCTCATCGTCTGAATGGCATCGGAGCCGAGGAGCAGCCCCACCCCGCCGTCGTGCAGCGCCTTGATCAGCCGCTTGCGCAGCGCGAGAAATGGCTCGGTCTTCTCCGGCGTGATGTCGGGCTGCGATAGGAACTGTTTGCGCTGCTTGATCCAGCCGTCCACCATCTCGCGCGGCATGTACTGAATCTCGGGACGCTTCGCGAACACCTCCGGGTCCTCGGTGTTCATGAACAGCTCCATCAGGTTTTCGGTCGGCACCACCCACACGCCGTTCGCGCGGGTCTTTGCCACGAGGGGCGCGATTTTCGCTTCGTCGACGTACGGCAGGAGGTTGTGGCCGAACCATCCCGGGCTGGCGAGGACCTCCTTCGGCGTCCCTTCCTTTACGAGTCCCTCGATGTATCCATCGATGTGGTCGATCGATGCGTAGCGCGCCTCGAGCGCGCGGTGGATCCCGACATCGACGGGCACGTGGCCGGCGAACGGAATCCGCTGCTTGTTCGCTTCGGCGGCGATCGCGTCGAAGACGGCACGCGTCAGCCCTGGATGGATCTTCAGCAGGTCGTAACCCGCGGCCTTCTGATCGGCCACCATCTTCGTCGCCTGCTCGGTGCTGGTCGCACTCTGCCCGTTGAACGAAGGCCCGCTGGTGTAGATCGTCGGGCTGATGATCTCCCCGCGTGCGGCGCGGCCGCGAAGCGCGAGATGGCGCGGATGTCCGAGCATGCCTCGAATCGTGGTCACGCCCGCTGACGTGAAGAGGAACAGTGCTCGCTCGACCAGCTCGTCCGGCGCCTGGCCGCCAGGGATGTGCGCGTGCATCTCGGACAAGCCGGGCATGAGGAACTTGCCCCGTCCGTCGACGCGCAGCGCCCCGTCGGGCACCTTCACCGAGCGTGCCGGTCCGATGTCCGCGATCGTCTCGCCCCGTACCGACGACCGTCTGATTCGCGATCGACCGTTCGCGGTCCATCGGCACGACGGTGACGTCAACGAACGCCGTCGTCGTCGGTGTCTGGGCGGCGGGCAGGGCGGCGATGAGTGCGAGCGCGCAAGCAATGAAGGCATTCCGCATAGCGCCTCATTCTTGATCAATCGGTGCGCAAGGCCACCATCGGCTCTACTCCCGCGGCACGCCGGGCGGGCAGGTAGCACGCGAGCAGCCCGACCGACGCGAGCACGATCGGCACCGACGCGAACGTCCAGGGATCGAACGGCTGCGTGCGATAGAGCAACGAGGTCATCACGCGCGTCACGCCGATCGCACCGGCGAGGCCCACGGTCAGTCCGATGGCGACGAGCATCATCCCTTCGCGCACGACCAGCGCGAGAACAGAGCCGCGGCTGGCTCCGAGCGCGATGCGGACGCCAATTTCGCGCGTGCGCTGCGCCACGGCGAACGCGAGCACACCGTACAGGCCGATCGCCGCCAGGAGGAGCGCACCCGCCGCAAACGCCGTCAGCACGGCCGTGCTGAAGCTCTGGGGCGCCATCGATTCGGAAACCTGCTGCTCCATCGTGGCAATGCGCGTCACGGGCAGCGCGGGATCGAGGGCGGCAATCTGCTCGCGGGCGGCTGCGACCAGCGCCGACGGCTCGCCACGAGCTTCGAGCGCAAGCCGCACGGTCCGGCCGAATCCGCTGCCGGCTTCCCCAAGACGATCGAGATCCGGAAGGAGGTGGTTGAACGGCACGTAGACATGAATCGTCGGCTCGTTCGTGAGGGGGCCATCATGCGCGTCGCCGGCGATGCCGACGATCTCGAGCCACGGCGTCGGCGATTCCGCGACACCGTTCTTGATGCGCTTGCCCAGCGGATCCTGGCCAGGCCAGTACTTTGCGGCCAGCGCTTCGCTGACGATGGCAACCGGCCTGCGCTGCCCTTCTTCCACTGCCGTGAACGTACGTCCACGCGTGATCGGGACGCCGAGCGCGCCGAAGTAGTCACCGTACGTCCAGCTGAACGCCACGCTCGGCGGCGGCCCGGCGGGCGCCGTGGTCTCGGGCGTCATCACCCGGCGCTCGTTCGATTCGAGCGGTACGTCGGTCGAGAGCGACGCGCGCCTGGCGCCCGGAATCGCTCGCAAGCGATCGTGGAGGCTGCTCACGAACAGGCCGACCGACTGCCCGGTCGGGTATGCGTCGATCGGCAGGGCGACGCTGAGCGTCAGCACCTGTTGCGGCCGAAAGCCAGGATCGGTCGCCACCAACGCCGCGAAACTCCGCACGAGCAAGCCGGCACCCACGAGCAGAACCACGGCCAGGCTCACCGTGACGGTGACGAGCGCCTGCTGCACCCGATGCCCGCGCGAGCCCCCTGCCGTGCGACTGCCTCCGTCGTGGAGCGCCGCCGAGACACTGCGATCCGATGTGAACATCGGTACGAGACCGAACACGATCGCCGTCAGCAGCGACACGCCCAGCGTGAAGGCGAGCACGCGGCCATCGAGCGTGACATCCTGCAGTCCGGGAAGGCTCGTCGACAGAACCGCGGGCAGCGCATCGAGCACGACCCTCGCGGCGACCAGGCCGAGCACCCCGCCGCCGATCGCGAGCATCAGGCTCTCGGAAAGAAGCAGCTGCAGCAGCCGGATGCGTGGTGCGCCCAGGGCAAGACGGACGTTCAGCTCGCGCTGGCGCGACGCGGCGCGGCTGAGAACGAGGTTCGCGACGTTCGCGCAGGCCACCAGGAGCACGAGCCCGACGGCGGCAAAGAGGACCAGCAGCGCGGTGCGGATCTCGTCCTGAGATCTCCTCGCGGATCGGGGTCGCGATGATCTCGAGGTCGTATCGCAGGTTGCGGAACACCGGCGGGTAGTTTTCCCGGATCCGCGGCCCCATGCTTTTCAGCTCGGACGTCGCCTGCTCGACCGACACTCCTGGCTTGAGGCGGGCAACGATGGAGTTGTTGAACATGCTGCCTCGCATCCGCCGCTGTATGTCGCTCCACGCCATCGGAATCCAGAGCTCCGCGGGCGTTGCGTTGAATTGGGGGCCTCGCTTCGGGAACTCGAACGAAGCGGGCATCACGCCGAGCACCGTGTACGGGCGCCGATCCAGCAGCACCACCGCCCCTACGGCATCGGGACGACCGTTGAACAGACGTTGCCAGAGCGGGTAGCCCAGGACGGCCACGTTCACGCCGGGGCGGTCTTCCTCGGGTCGGAACGTGCGTCCCAGCATCGGCTCGACGCCGAGCAGCGGGAAGAGATCCGGCTCGGCGCGGACGGCTGTGAGCCGCTGCGGCACGCCGCGTCCCGACAGTTCCATTTCCTGCTCGCTGAACGCGGCGAGGCGCGAGAACGATCGCTGATACTGCCGCATGTCGATGATGTCGGGAGCCGAGGCAGGCAACTTCGGCAGGTTCGCCTGCGGGATGCCCTCGTGAATGAACATCAGGCGCTCGGGGTCGGCGTATCCGAGCGGGCGCAGGAGCGCCGCGTTCACCAGGCTGAACATCGCGCTGTTCGCGCCAATGCCGAGCGCGAGCGTGAGGATCGTCACCGTGGTGAAGACCGGAGCCTTGAGCAGCGTGCGCACGGAATGACGAAAGTCGAACAGCAGCGAGCCCATGGGGCCATCTCCCTTGTAGTGGAGCTCGCGCTGGCGCCGCCGTGCGGCGCGCGCCTGCGCGTGGGTTGAAGGAACGGATCGAAACAGATCGAGCAGCGTCGACAGGCACGCGCGGCGGATGCCGCGATCGTCCAGCAGGCGCGCGAAATCGGCCCGGAGATCGTCGCCGAACCGTTCGAGATAGTCCGGTGGATACGCGCGCAGCAGGGCGCGGTAGGCCGCGCGCGCCCAGCGAGCCGGCCTCACGCTTCACCCGTGACGAGGCGTTTGCCGCGCACCAGGTCGGCGAGCCGCGCGAGGCGCGACGCTTCGGCCTCGAGCGCTCGACGGCCCGCAGGCAGCAGCCCGAACACGCGCCGCCGATCGTCCGAGCGCGTGGCCAGTTCTCTCACGAGCCCCGCGTCTTCCATGCGCTGAATCGAGCCATAGATGGTGCCGGGCCCCATCCGGAGCTCCGTCCCCGCCGATTGCTCGACCGCCTGCATGATCGCGTATCCGTGGAGCGGACCGTCGGCGAGCGCCAGCAGAATGTGAAAGACGGCAGGAGTCAGCGGCGACTGCGGGAGCGGCGGAGCCGGCTTCTTCATCAGCGGATTCTAGTATTTCCGTTACGGAAATAGTCAACCGGTGGTTCCACGGCTATGCTCTGCCCATGCCGGTCGTGGTGCAGAAGTACGGCGGGAGCAGCGTGTCGGACGTGCAGAAGCTCAGGCGCGTCGCCGAGCGCGTGATGCGCACCCGCGCCGCCGGGCACGACGTCGTGGTCGTCGTGTCGGCCATGGGCGACACGACCGACGATCTCCTCGCGATGGCGAAGCAGGTTTCGCAGAACCCGGACCGTCGCGAGCTCGACATGCTGCTCTCCGCCGGCGAGCGCATCTCGATGGCCCTGTTGTCGATGGCCATCCGCGAGCTCGGCGGCGATGCCATCTCGTTCACCGGAAGCCAATCGGGAATCATCACGAACGATCGACACGTGGACGCGCGGATCATCGAGGTGCGGCCGTTCCGCGTCCAGGACGAGCTCGCGCGGGGACGGATCGTCGTCATCGCCGGCTACCAGGGCGTGTCGTACAGGAAGGAAGTGACGACGCTCGGGCGCGGCGGCAGCGATACGACGGCGGTCGCCATGGCCGCCGCGCTCAGCGCCGAGTACTGCGAAATCTGCAGCGACGTGGATGGCGTCTACTCCGCGGATCCGCGCGTCGCGCCCGCGGCCCGGCGAATTGCCACGCTGTCGTACGAGGAGACCCAGGAGATGGCGGAGGCGGGCGCCAAGGTGCTCAACGCGCAGGCCGTGGAGTTCGCGAAGGACAAAGGCATCGCGATCTACGCGCGCGCCACCGACGGCGCGCTTCCCGGGCCCGATCCAGCATCCGACGGAACGGTCGTCCGGCGCGATGCGCCGCGGATGCCCGGCACCGTTGTCGGCGTCGCCAGCGAGCGCGATGTGCTCGTGCTCGAATCCGACGCGTCGCCTGACGATCTGCTGTCGGCGCTCGATGCGAGCCACGTGGCCGGCAAGCAGCTCCACGTCGCGTCGGATCCGCCACACATCACGCTGGTCATCTCGCGCGAGAACCTGCACGACGAGCCAAACCTGCGATCGATGCTCGCGTCGCGCTTCGGCACCCGAGCACGCCTCGTCGACGGCCTCGGAGCCGTCAGCGTGATCGGCGCCGGAATCAACGCGACGTATGCCAACGCGCGCACCGGCTCCGCGGTGCTCCGCGACCGCGGCATCGAGCCGCGGGGCCTCGCCACGTCCTCGTTCCGAATCACCTGGCTCGTCCCGCGCGCCGGACTGGACGACGCCGTGCGATCTCTTCACGACCGCTTCATCACGCCCGCCTCATGAGGCTGCCATGACAACGCTCATCCACGATCTCCGCTTCGCGATTCGCACACTGAGGCGCGCGCCCGGTTTCACCCTGGTCGCAATTCTCACGCTGGCGCTCGGCATCGGCGCGACGGCGATCATGTTCAGCTGGATGCTCGTCATCGTCACGGCAGCGAACCCGGCGCCGGACATGGACCGTCTTGCCGCGGTCTGGTCGCACAACCGCACGCAGGGCGAGGCCAAGAATGTCGTGTCGCCTCACGACTTCGTCGAATGGCGCCGCCGGCAGCGGTCGTTCGATCGGTTCGCGGCGTTTCGCACTGGGGCGGTCAACTTCAGCGGCGCCGACCGGCCGGTGCGCGTCTCGGCACTGTTCGCCACCGCCGACTTCTTTGAGGTGTTGAAGCGAACCCCGATCCTGGGCCGGCCTCTCCGCCCGGAGGAGGAACTCCCGGGTGCGCCGCTGGTGGCGATCCTCTCGGAGCGGTTCTGGCGCGAACGCTTCGGCGGGCGTGAGGACGTGCTCGGGCGAACGGTGTCCATCGACGGCCGGACCGCGACGATCGTCGGCGTGCTGCCGCCGGACGATTTCTCCGAGCAGGTCGCCCTCCCGCTCACCATCGATCAAGCGTCGCCGGCCTATTTCGAACGATCGCTCTTCGTGTTCACTCGCCTGAAGCCCGGCGTATCGCTGGAGCAGGCTCGAGCCGACATGGCGGGAATCGGCCGGCAGCTCGAAGGTGAGCGGCCCGACACGCACCGCGGGTGGGCCGTGAACACGACGCCGCTCTCGGAGGAGTTCATCGGCCCGCAGGCGCGCGTGATCTTCGCCCTCATGATCGGCGCCGCGTTCGCGGTTCTTCTGATCGGCTGCGCCAACATCGCCAACCTGCTGCTCGCCCGCGGCATCTCGCGCGCGCGGGAGCTCGCGGTGAGAGCGGCGCTCGGCGCGAGCCGACTCCGCCTCGTCAGGCAAATGCTTGCCGAGAGCCTCATCCTGGCGATCGGGGGCGGCGCGGCCGCACTTCTCGTTGCGCACTGGGGCATGGCGGCGCTGCGTGCGTCGTTCGACGTCGGCAACGCGTCGATGGAACGGGTCGCCCTGAACGGACCCGTGCTCGCGTTTGCCGCGTGTGCCGCACTCTTCTCGACGATGGTCTTTGGAGCGCTCCCTGCGTGGCAGAGTGCGCGGTCTGCCAGCAGCGACGACCTTCGGGAAGGTGCGCGCTCGACCGGCGGCGGCGGCCGCACCGGCCGGCTGCGCGCCTCGCTCGTGGTGGCGGAAGTCACGCTGGCGGTTCTGTTCCTCATCGTGGCAGTTCTCTCGATGCGATCCCTCGCCGCCGTTCAGCGCATCGAGCCGGGCTTCGACACGACGAACCTGTTGACGATGCGGATCTCGCTGCCCGAGGCGCGCTACGGATCGGACGCCGCCGTCGCGGCGTTCTTTACACGCGCGGTCGAAGGCGTCCGCGTGGGTCGCGGCGTCCTCTCCGCGGGCGCGGCGGCTCGTATGCCCGCCACCGGGAGCCGCTGGAACCCCAACCGGAGCCTCGTCATCGAGGGGCGTCCCGCCCCCGCCGGCGAAACACGATTCGCCGCCGACCTGACGGTCATGCCCGGTTATCTCGAAACGCTGCGGTTCCCGGTCCGAGTGGGCCGGGCGCTCCGCGACGGCGACGGCGGGAACGCACCGCTCGTGGTCGTCGTGAGCGACACGACGGTTCGGCGCTACTTCAACGGGAACGCCGAGAAGGCGATCGGCGCACGGATCCGGCTCGGCGATGAGCCTGAACCCGGCGCGTGGCGGACGATCGTCGGCGTCGTGGGCGACGTGCGCAACGATGACATCGACGCACCGCCGCTCCCCATGGTCTACGTCCCGCTCCTGCAGCGCGCTTCGCGTGAAATGACGATCGTGATGCGTACGGCCGGGGATCCGCTGGCGCACGTCGAGGAGGCGCGCGCCGCCGTTGCCGACGTGGATGCCGCACAGCCAATCTACGAGGTGAAGTCGATGGATCAGATCCTCGAGGAGGATCTGCGGCAGTCGGTCATCATCATCGGCATCATCGGCATCTTCGGACTCGTCGCCCTCGTGCTCGCCGCACTCGGCATCTACGGCGTCGTCGCCCACGCGGTGGCGCGGCGGACGCACGAGATCGGTGTTCGGATGGCGCTTGGCGCCGCGATCGGCGACGTGATCCGCCTCGTCGCCTGGCACGGGTTCGTGCCGGTTGCGATCGGCCTCGCCCTCGGGCTCGCCGGCGGCCTGGCCGTTTCGCAGGTGATGAGAGGCATCCTCTACGGCGTCACGCCCGGCGATCCCGCAACGTACGCCACCGTCGTCGCGGCCCTGGCCGCCGTGGCGATCCTCGCGTGCGCGGCGCCGGCGCGCCGTGCCACCCGCGTCGACCCGATCACCGCGATTCGAGCGGAATAAGACGACGGTTCGTTAGTTCGTTAGTTCGTGGGTTCGTTAGTTCGTAGGTTCGTTGGTGAACCAGGAACGTCGAACCTACGAACCCACGAACCCACGAACCGATTAAAAGAGATATTTCAAGCCAAGTTGTACCTGCCGGGACGTGGTCGTCGTGGACGTAATGCGTCCCCAGTTCGCTGCCGGGACGGCTGCCGCATTAGTGAACGCGATCTGCCCCGAGGGCACCGAGAAGTTGGCGCGGTTCGGCAGGTTGAAGACCTCGCCGCGGAACTGCAGCGTACGGCTCCCGCCGAGGGCGAACGACTTCACCAGCGCCAGATCCACCGACACCAGGCCCGGCCCGATGAGGATGTTTCGTCCCGCATTGCCTCGCGTATTCGCCGCCTGCAGCTCGAAGCAGGCGATATCCCAGTAGCGATCCGGGCCGCCCAGGATCGGGTCGCAGCTGGACCGCAGGTTCGGGCGGTCGTGCAGCGAAAAGCTCGTGGTGTTCAGGTTGCCCGAGCGATTGAAGCCGTTGCGCACGGTGAAGGGGTGCCCGGACATCAGCGTGGTCACGTTGTTGATCTGCCAGCCTTTGAGGGCACCCGCGGCAACGCCGGTCAGTGAACGGCCGAACGGGATGTCCCACGTCCAGTTGAATGTCAGGTTGTGCTCGACGTGGAAGGCCGCCAGACCGCGATCGCGCGTGCGGTCGTACCAATCCATCACGTACTGGACGTTGTTGCCGAAGTCCTGCGAGTTGATCCCGCTCGCATCGTCGATCGCCTTGGCCCACGTGTAGGACAGCTGCGCGCGGAAGGTGTCGGACTGACGCTTGAGGACGCTGACCTGCAGCGCGTTGTAGAACGACTCGGCGTCGGTGACCCGCTGCCAGATGCCGGTGAAGTTCGGATTGCGCCGCCCGAGTAGTGGCTGGTAGACCTTCTCGCCGTTCACGATGGTCTCCGGCGCGAGATTGGCGTCGCCGAGTCGAATCAGGTTCTTTCCGCGAGATCCGACGTAGCCAATCATCACGTCGATGTCGCCAGGAAGCGCCCGCTGCACGTTGGCGTTGAACTGCATCATGTAGGGCGTCTGCAGATCGTAGTTCACGGTCTGGAGCTGCGCGCGTATGTAGGCGTTGCGATCGAAGTTCGCCACGATGTTGGGGAACGGCGGGTTGGCGATCGACGTCCGCGTGGTGAACGGCGGATTCAAGCTGCCGGAGAAGAAGTAGTACTTCGGCAGGATCTCGTCATGGAACAACCCGAAGCCGCCGCGGACCGAGGTCTTTCCATCCCCGAATGGATCCCACGCCACGCCCAGGCGCGGCGCGAAGTTCTTCAACGACGGGTTGTCGTGCCACGGATCGCCGATCGTCACCTGCGGATCCAGCACGTTTCGAAGATTCGAGATCTTCCCGTTCGCTTCGGTCGGCACCGTCACGAACTCGTACCGCAGCCCGGCATTCAGCGACACGCGGGTGTTCAGGCGGATGTCGTCCTGGACGAAAAAGCCGAACAGCCACTGCCGGTAGTTGCGGATCGGATCGATCAGCCCCGGCACCGCGAAGTCGGCGCTGAACGGGGTGCCCGTCAGGAACGATTCGAGGTTCGCGAAGTTCACGATGCCGCCCCGCTGGCTCGTGGTTTCCTGATTGAACTGGAGGTACTGCGCCTGCCCCCCGATCTTCATCGAGTGCGCGCCGCGTGTGACGAAGAGCGTGTCGCCCCACTGGAAGTTGTTCAACCGGTCGTTTCGCGGCAGGCGATAGTCGCCGAGGGCTTCGACGACGACACCTTGAATCGTGAAATAGCCCATCGGTTCGCCTGGCAGCCACGACATGTCAGGGCTGAAGTCGACGGTTCGCACGTTGTCGGCCAGACTCACCGACCGGTTGATGCCGAATTTCACGATATTGAGCACGTCCGAGGAGAACAGGCGTTGGTGCTCGGCAGTCACGTACTGATTGCGTGAGCTCTCCTTGATGAACGCCACCGGTGGCTTGCTCGTCGGATACCGATCGACCTTGCCGTTCGAGATCGTGTACCGCACGAACAGCTGATCGGCGTCTCCAATCTTGTGATCGACGCGCCCCTGGGCGAAGTGCTCGTCGGTCGGCTGCGTTTGTGTGAACAGGTGCTCGGCGATTCCGCCGCCTACGCTCCGTCCGTTCGGCTCCGGGAAGACCGTCTGGATATAGCGAGGAATCGCGGGGTGCAGCACCACTTGACGGCCTCCGGGCAGAAGGCCCCGCCGCGCATCCGCATCCGGCACGTTCGTCAGCCCCGTGATCCCCAGCCGCTCGATCAGGCCCTCGTATGCGCCGAAGTAGAACGTGCGATCGCGGAGCAGCGGTCCGCCCATGGCCGCGCCGAACTGGTTGCGCTTGAAGTCGGGGGTCGGCTTGTCCTTCGGATCGAAGTAGTTCTTCGCGTCGAACGCGGAGTTCCGATGGAACTCGAAGGCGGAGCCGTGCATCACGTTCGAGCCGGAGCGCGTCACGGCATTGATCACGCCGCCTGCGGATCGGCCGAACTCGGCGGAGTACGCGTTCGTCAGTACCTGGAACTCGAGCACCGCATCGACGCCGAGCAGCACACCTGCCACCGACCCTGGCGTCTTGTTGTAGACGTTGTTGATGTCCGTGCCATCGAGGAGGAAGTTGTTCTGCTCGGGCCGGGCTCCGTTGATCGAGATCTTCGGCGTGCGCCCGCCGACGACGTCGTTCCCGGCGGTCAGCGCCGCGGTCACACCGACCTGCAGCAATGCGAGCTGCTGAAACGACCGCCCGTTGAGCGGCAGATCGCGGATCTGCTTGTCTGTGACGAGGCCGCTCACCGCGCCGGTCGTCAGCTCGACGCCCGGCGCGTTGGCGGTCACCATCACTTCCTCTGCCACGGTTCCGAGCTCGAGCTTGAAATCGAGCGCGGCATCCTGACCCACCGCGAGGCGAAGAGCGCGGCGGGCCTGCGGCTGAAAACCTGTCAGCGTCACGTGCACGTCGTAGTCGCCGGGCGGCAGGATCGGCGCCGTATAGCGGCCGGCGCCATCGGTCTGCAGCTCGCGGCCCGCGCGCGTCCCGATGTTGAGGATCGTGACCGTTGCGCCGGGCAGCGCCCCGCCGCTGCCGTCGGTGACCGTGCCGCGAAGGCTGGCGCCGACGGTCTGCGCGTGGGATACGCCGGCGATACAACAACCGAGGAGGACGATACCCAGGGAAGCGGAAACCCTGCGCGTCATGCAGACCTCCTGAACGGTCAGATTATAGGCGCCTACCGCACGCCGGCGATCGCTTCGATCTCGAGCAGGTACTCCGGCCGTGCAAGGCTCACAACCTGGACGAGCGTGCTCGCAGGAGGGTTGCCCGTGAAATACTGCTGGCGTATTTCACGCAGCGCGGCAATCTGTGAGAGGTCGGTCACGTAGATGGTGATTTTCGCCACGTCCGCCATCGTGCCGCCCGCCGCCTCGACGGCGGTCTTGAGATTTTCGAACACCTGCTTGGTCTGCGCCCTGAAATCGCCCTTGCCCACCACCGCGCCGGACTTGTCGTTGGCAACCTGACCGGCGATGAAAACCGGAGTGCCGCCCTGTGGAATCACGACGTGCGTATAGCCGGTCGGCGTCGAAAGGCCGGCCGGGTTGAGATGCTTCAGCAGCCTTCCTTGCGTCAGCCCGCCCACGGTCACGCCGACGACAAAGGCCATTGTGATTCCGATGATTCGATGCATGATTCCCTCCTGGCGGTAGCTTAATGAAGAACGCCTTCATCAGCGCGGTCATCCTCGGCGGGGTCGCCACGATGGGCGATTGGATCTGGGCAACGTTCCTGCCGGATCACGTCGCCGCGGCGGGACTCGCCCACGGTGCGCTTCTCTGTCTTGCGATGGGAGCGATGATTGGACGCCCCATCGCAAGGGCCGGCACCGGGGCGGCGGCGGGCATCGCCATCGGCGTCGGCGCGGCCGCACTCTTCTATCTGCTCGCCCCGATGATGCGCGACGCCGCGATGTTCATTGCGTGGTTCGCGCTATGGGTGCTGCTCGCCGTTCTGTACCACCGCCTTGCGAACGGAGGGGAGCTCCGCCTGGCGGTCACGCGCGGCATCATCGCGGGCGTGGCGTCAGGCCTCGCCTTCTATCTGATCTCCGATATGTGGACGCGTTGGGATCCCGAGACGATCAACTATCTGGATCATTTCGCGCGCTGGACGTTCGCCTTTGCCCCTGGATTCCTCGCGCTCCAGGGCGGCTCGGCGCGCGCGCGCACATCTGGGGCTATGATTTGAGGCCATGCCGCTCTTCGAGAGCGTCGAAGAGCTCACCCGCATCCTGCCCGCGTTTCTGTTCCGATGCGGCGTGGCGGCGCTTTGCGGTGGCCTGATCGGCATCGAGCGTGAGCTCAAGAGCAAGCCCGCCGGCTTTCGCACGAACATCCTCATCTGCCTCGGGTCGTGCATCTACATGGCGGTGGGCTTGATCGTGACGGGAAATGTCGACCCCACACGCATCGCGGCGCAGGTCGTCACCGGCATCGGTTTCCTCGGCGCGGGCTGCATCGTCCAGTCGGGCAACCACGTGCGCGGGCTGACGACGGCCGCGACGATCTGGGTGGTCGCGGCCATCGGCATCGTGTCCGGAGCGGGCTATCCGGTGCTGGCCTTCGTGGCTGCGTCGATCGTGATCGTGACGCTGGCGGCACTGCGCCGCGTCGAGGAACGGTTGTTCGATCCCAGCGCTCCAGACGACTATCATCACACCGATGACGACGCCCGTTGACAGCGCCACGCTCATCCTGAAGCTGTTCGAGCTCCGGCGCGAGCCGATGTTGCGCGAGGCGCGCGCCTGGTTCCTCCGCGATTTCAATCCGCAGACCCTCGAGGAGGCGCTGACGCTGGCCGGCGGCCCGCGCAACGACTGGTTTCGGATGGTGGTCGGCTACTGGGACATGGCCGCGTCGTTCGTGGTTCATGGCGCGATCGACCCGGACATGTTCCGCGCCGCCAACACGGAGATGGTCGCCACGTTCGCGAAGCTCGAGCCGTTCCTCAACGACATACGCCGCATCAGCAAGATCTCGGAATTCGGCGCCAACATCGAGACGGTGCTTCGCGGCCAGGATGGCATCGAGGACCGGCTGACCGTCCTCCGCGATCAGTTCCGCAAGCTGGCGATCTCGAAACAGACGACGCAGCCGTGATCACGTCACGGACCACTCCGCGGCCTGAGGCTCCTTACAACCGGAATCATCACGAGCGCGGCGGCGAGCGCCAGCAGCACCGCGGAGATCGGCCGGGTGACGAAGATCGCGGCGGAGCCGCCGGCCGCAGCGAGCGCACGGCGGAACTGCTGCTCCGCCATCGGACCCAGGATCACGGCGATCACGGCAGGCGCGAGCGGGACGTCATGCCGCCGCATGACATACCCCGCCAGACCGATCGCGTACAGCAGGCCGAGGTCGAATAGCGACCGGTTCACGCTGTAGGCGCCCACGCTGGCCAGCACGACGATGCCCGCGTAGAGGTAGTGGCGTGGGATCGTCAGCAGGCGCACCCAGAGTCCGACGAGCGGCAGGTTCAGCACGAGCAGCATCGCATTGCCGATGTAGAGGCTGGCAATCAGACCCCAGACCAGCTCCGGCTCGCGCGTGAAGAGCAGCGGTCCCGGCTGCAAGCCCGTACTGCTGAAACGCTGCGAGGAGAATCGCGGCGGTCGCCGACGTCGGCAGACCGAGCGTGAGGAGCGGAACGAGCGTGCCCGCGGCGGCGGCGTTGTTCGCCGCCTCCGGTCCCGCCACACCTTCGATCGCCCCGTGTCCGAACTCCCCAGGATGGCGGGCGAGCCGGCGTTCGAGGCCGTAGGAGAGAAACGTCGGAATCTCGGAGCCGCCGGCCGGCAATGCGCCGAGCGGAAAGCCGATCGCGGTGCCGCGCAGCCACGGGCGCCACGAACGCGACCAGTCGCTGGCGGTCATCCATACCGTTCCGGAGAACGCGATGATCGAGTCGTCGCGCACGCCGGTCAGCGATGCGGAATGGAGCACCTCGCCTATGGCAAAGAGCCCAACGGCGACAACGACCACGTCGATGCCATCGAGCAGCTGCGGCAGGCCCATCGTCAGCCGCGGCTCACCGGTCAACGAATCGATGCCGATCATTCCCAGCACGAGCCCGAAGAAGAGGCTCGCGAACCCTCTCAAGGCAGACCCGCCGAGAACGGTGGTGACGGCGACGAACGCCAGTACCGCCAGGGCGAAGTACTCGGGCGGCCCGAATCGCAGGGCCACGTCCACCATCGCGGGCGCCGCGAACGTGAGACCGATCGTGGCGAGCGTGCCGGCCACGAAGGAGCCGATCGCAGCGGTGGCGAGCGCCGCGCCGCCGCGGCCGGCACGCGCCATCTGATGTCCCTCCACTGCCGACATCACCGATGCGCTCTCACCGGGCGTATTCAGAAGGATGGCCGTCGTCGAGCCGCCGTACATCCCACCGTAGTAGATGCCAGCGAACATGATGAAAGCCGCGGTTGGCTCGAGCGCGAACGTCACGGGCAGGAGCAAGGCGACGGTCAGTGCCGGACCGATGCCGGGCAGCACGCCGACGAACGTACCGAGGGTCACGCCTGCAAGCGCCCAGAGCAGGTTCATCGGGGCAAGCGCCACGGCAAAGCCGTGCGCGAGGCCGCTCAGCGGATCCACGACCAGATGGCGCCCGGCGGGAGCGCGAGATCCAGGCCTCGAGTGAACGCGACATAGACGGCCGCGGCAAAGAGCGACCCGACGAGCGCCGACGTCCAACGGCCACCAAACGCGTACGCAACGATGCCGAACGTCGCCGCGGCCGCGACGACGAATCCGGCCGGTTCGAGCAGCACGAGAAACGCGAGCAATGCCGCACCGACAGTTCCGACAGCACGGGTGTTCGATGTATCGCGCTGTTCCCGGAGCGCCGATCGCCTGCGCACCAGCAGGACTCCCACGAGCGCAGCGCCGGTAAAGACGACGCCGGGAAATAGCCGCTGGCTCACATGTGGCGACTGGTCGCGGCGTGTGCGCAGGCGCGACACGATCCTCGCCATGCGGGTGCGCTCGGCGTCCACATAGCGCGCGAACTCCTGGTGGTCCTGGTACGCGGCCATCCAGCTGCGGTCGGCGAGCGCGGTGCGCCACGTCGGGCTATGCGCCATGCGGCGGACGATCTCGGCCAGCCGGTCGCGCGCCTCGTCGCTGATGCCCGGCGGCGCCACGATGCCGCGCCAGTTGGCGAGCTCGACGTCGAGGTTCTGCTCGATCAGCGTCGGCACGCCTATCCCGCGCATGCGTGAAGACGCCGAGATCGCCAGCGCGCGAAGCCGTCCCGACTCGAGGTGAGCGGCGAATTCACTGTAGCCGCTGATGCCGGCGGTGACGTTGCCGCCGAGCAGCGCCGCGAGAGCTTCCCCGCCGCCGGAGAACGCGATGTAGTTCACTCGCCGGGGATCGACGCCTGCGGCCGAAGCGATGAGGCCGGCGAGAATGTGGTCCGTCCCTCCGGCGGACCCACCGCCCCACGCGATCGCGCCGGGCGACGCGCGGAGAGCGTCGACGAGACTGCGCATGTCATGGTGCGGCGATCCGGCGGGGACGGCCACCACTTCGTCTTCGGCCGTCAGCCGCGCGATCGGGGTGACCTGGGCGAGCGTGACCGGCGACTCGTTCCAGATCGTCGCCCCGAGCATCACGAGACCGGTGACGAGCACGGCGGCGCTGTTGCCGCGGTGCGTATCGATGAACTGCGCGAGGCCGATGGTGCCCGCGGCTCCCGCGACGTTCTGCACTTCGACAATTCGGACAAGGCCCTCGCGCTCAAGCGCATGCTGCAGCGCGCGGGCGGTCTGATCCCAGCCGCCGCCCGGCGCCGCGGGCGCCACGATGAGGAGCCTGTCGAGAAGAAACCCGTTGTCCGCTGGTCGGAGCGCGTCGCTCGCGGAGCCCTGCGCGACCAGCCACAGTGGGGTCAGCGCCGCGGCGAGGATCGATCGGCCACGCACGCCGCGGATGATGGCAGATCTTTAGAGCGGGTGGCGCAGTCCTTTGGGGCTGCGGGCATCCCGGACGGGCCATCTGCCGATCGCGCCGACCCACGATTTCAGGCGCGACATGGCACTCTCGAGCGGCGTCTTCGGCGTCGGGGGCGTCCCGGCCGGCAGCTGCCGTCGATCGGTGCCGGTGGCGTAGCCATAGTCGTAGTCGAATTTCGATTCGCTCGCGACGATCTCCGCGATCTCGCGAATGATGGGTTCCGTGCGGCGATCGCCGTGTGGAAAGAGCCGGCAGAACTCGTTGACCGCCTCGTCCCCGTCGAGGCCGATGGCGGCGGCATACGCTCGCACGTAGGCGCGCGCGTACAGGCCGCGGGGCCACGCAGAAAAATCGTTGCGCTCGAGGCCTTCGAGCAGCTCCAGCTTCACGCGCGTGTCGCGCGAGATGTCCACGAGCAGAATACGGGCGCGCTCGCGGTGACGCCGGAGTCGCGTCGTGAAGGTCTCCTGCTCGGTCATGGCTCGGTCCTCTCCTGCCTGAATGGACTGGAGAGGGCGAGCAATTCCCGCGCCTCAACCGTAATTAGTGAAGGAAGCGAATAGAAGGTCGCGTATTCAACAGGTTACGACCGGTACCAGAACTGCAATTGCGCACGTATGTGCCAGATTGCAGCGGGAGGATCACAATTCCGGTACGCGGCCGTCGAGCATCCGCGCGAAGTGCGCAGGGGCGAATTGAAGGCCCGTGTAGAACGGTCCGAACTCCGCGAACTTCGCGCTCGCTTCGTCGAATCGCATCTCGTAAATCAGCTTCTTGAACACGAGCGGATCGTCGGCAAACAGATCGACGCCCCATTCCCAGTCGTCGAAGCCGATGGAACCGGAAATCACCTGCGTCACCTTGCCCGCGTAGTGGCGGCCGATCATGCCATGCTCGCGCATCATCGCGGCCCGGCGCTCGAACGGCTCCGAGTACCAGTTCTGCACGTCACCGCGCCGCTTGTTCATCGGATAGAAGCAGACGTAGCGTTTCCGCGGAACGTCGAGGAACAGCCGGCTGATCACGCGCTGCCGCTGCGTCTCCATCTCGGCGTCGAACGCACGCTCGAACTCCTCGCTTCCAGGCTTCAACGCTGCGCCGAGCTGCTCGTGCGTTTTGGCCGTCATCTCGTACATGCCGAGCTCGACGATCGAGACGTACGACTGCGTTGGCTCCAGGTGGTCGTGAAGCACGGTCCGCGAGATGGCCAGCTGCGCCTGGGCGAGCTCCTCGAAGCTGCGGCGGAAGCACACCACCATCAGGTCGGCTTTGTGACCGAGGACCTGAACCCAGGCGGTCGCGCCGGAATCGGCAACGGTGAGCGCCTGGACGGCTTCCTCGGCCATGCGCTCGCGATCGGGCCCGAGCACCGGTCGCAGCGTGTTCCACCGGACGCGATACATCAGGTGCAACAGGCTCCAACCCTCGAGCGTCTCCGGAACCAGCGGGTTGTGCATGAGTGAATTGTACTCAAAGCGCGCCGGCTACTTTGGCGGCGAGCGCGAGGAGCGCGATGCCGGTGAGCGTTTCAAGGGCGCTGCGCGCGGCGGGCCGCGACCAGACAGCGCGCATCGCGTGAAGGCCGCAGGCCCACGCGCTGTGATACGCAAACGCCATCGTCACGTGAATCGTCGCGAAGAGCGCGTATCGACCCGTGGTCAACGATCCGCCGTTGAAGAACGAAGGAACAACCACGAGGTAGAACGTCGCGATCGAGGGGTTCACGAGATTGTTCGCGACGCCTTGTGACACGCCGATGCGGACGTCGCCCCCGGCGCCCCGGTCTCCCGGAGCCTCCAGCGCGCCTGGAAAAACCGCCGGGCGCGAGCGCCACGCGATCCACAGGCTGCGCGCGCCGAGGAATCCAAGATAGGCCGCGCCCCCCATCCGCAGGAGCATGAACGCCAGCGGCGACCGGACGACCACCGCCGCAAGGCCCAGCGCGGCGAGAATCGCGTAGGTCGTATTGCCAATCGCCGCGCCGATCGCCGCCGCCATGCCCTGCCGGCGCCCGCCGTCGAGCACGTTGCGCACGACGACCGCCGTGGCCGATCCCGGCGTGATGACCAGCAGCGTCGTGAAGAGCAGATAGGCGGCGAACTGCGAATCAATCACAGCTGCCGCTCGAGCGCGTCGAGCGCCTGTTCGGCCGGCGCGCGAACAGCCAGGTCCACGCTCGCCGTCGCCGCCGTTTCCTCGACGTTGATTTCGGCGGTGAATGCGCCGCGCCGCCTGGCTTCGTGGACGAATCCCGCGGCAGGATAGACGAGGGCGGAGGTCCCGACCGTGAGGAAGACGTCGCACGCCGTCGCCTCGCTCGCGGCGCGCACGTTCGCCTCGTCGAGCGGTTCGCCGAACCAGACCACAGCGGGCCGCGCCAGGCCTCCGCAATGCACGCAGCGCGGGAGCCGATCCGGCAGCGGCACGCGCTCGTCGCGCCAGCGTGCCGGCTCGCTACCGCATCCCTCCCAGCACGCGATCTCCCAGATCGAACCGTGAAGTCGAATCAGCCGCTCGCTTCCCGCGCGCACGTGCAGATCATCGACGTTCTGGGTCACCAATTGACAGGCGGGCATTCTCATCGTCCAGGCGGCGAGCACGTGATGCGCGCGGTTCGGCTCACAGGAGGCGACCTTCTCGCGCCGCCACCCGTACCACTCCCAAACGAGCTGCGGATCGCGTGCGAAGGCCTCGGGGGTCGCCAGGTCCGAAGGACGGTACTGCTTCCACAGCCCGTCCGTGCCGCGAAACGTCGGCACGCCGCTGGCAGCCGAGACGCCCGCGCCCGTCAAGACGGTGATTCGCCGTGCCTCTTTGATCTTCCGAACGAGAACGTCGAGCATGTTAGTATCCGCCCGCAGGTTAGGAGGAACCATGTCTCGCCGCGTCACTCGCCGTCAATTCGTCGCCACCACTGCAGCCGTGGGCCTCGCGACCTCGGCGCCGCGCGTCTTCGGCCAGGCGCCCGCCGTCCGCAGCGGAGGCGTCAGACCGGTCGTCGTCTCCTCGTCGAATGGAAACCGCTACAAGAACGGCGGGCCGGTCACCGGCGTGCAGAAGGCGTTCGACATGATCACGAAGGGCGACGACGTGCTGGACGCCGTCATCGCTGGCGTGAACCTGTGCGAGCTGGATCCCGAGGATACGAGCGTCGGTTTTGGAGGGCTCCCCAACGCGGAGGGTGTCGTGCAGCTCGACTCGTGCTGCATGCACGGTCCGCTGAAGCGCGCCGGCGGTGTGGCCGCGCTCGAGGGCGTTCGGACGCCATCGCTCGTTGCACGCGATGTGCTGCATACGACCGACCATCATCTTCTCGTCGGCAAGGGCGCTCAGGATTTCGCCCGAGGCATGGGCTACAGGATCGAGGACGACCTCAACACCGAGCGATCGCGCGCGCGGTGGCTGGAGTGGAAGCGGCGCTCGGATCCGGAGCACTACCTCGACCCGAAGAGTCGCGTCGGCGCCCTGCGCGATCTCGATCGCGAGGAACGGGGCTGGCGCGCTGCGCTCAGCATGGTGCGCGACGGGCTGATCGACGCCGAGCACCTCTGGGGCACGATCAACATGGACGGCGTCAACGGCAAGGGCGAGGTCTGCGGCGTGACCACGACGAGCGGCCTGTCATGGAAGATACCGGGCCGCGTCGGCGACTCGCCGATCCTCGGCGCCGGCCTTTATCTCGACAACGCCGTCGGAGCGGCTGGCTCCACCGGCCGCGGCGAAGCGAACCTGTACAACCTGTGCTCGTACCTGATCGTGGAGAACATGCGGCGCGGCATGGCGCCGAAGGATGCCGGCCTCGACGCGCTCCGGCGCGTGAAGTCGAACACGATCGAGAAGCGCCTCCTCAACGCGCAGGGAAACCCCAGCTTCGGCCTGAACTTCTATATCGTCAATGCCAAGGGTGAGTACGCGGGCGTCTCGATGTACCCGGCTCGCTACGCCGTTTGCACGGAGAAGGGGCCGGAGACGCTCGACACAGAGCCGCTGCTCCAGGGAAAGCCGACCGACTAACGAAATACGTCGTTCTCTCTTCTGAGTTCTCGCTGCTCGGTTCGTGTTCAGGTGCCCGGTTCGGTTCGCCGTTCGCGGTTCGCCGTTCACGGTTCGCCGAACCGAACCCCGCAGCTGAACACGAACCGAGCAGCGAGAACCCAGAACCGGGAACTGCCTGGTGGGCCGCCAACTCTTTTCACGCCGCCTCCGTCCAACGTGGGCGGAGGTTCTGCTTCACTATATGAAGGAATCCATCATATAGTGCTGCTCCATGTCCAGCCGCGCGATTGAGGGAGCCAAGAAAGGGAGCGCCGAGGTCGTCATCCTGGCGCTGCTCGCAGACCGCAGCCGCCACGGGTACGAGATCGCGGGGCTGATCGAGCAGCGGACGGTCGGCACCATCCGTTTCACCCTCGCCTCGCTCTATGCCACGTTGTACCGGATGGAAGAGCGGCAGTGGATCAAGGGACGCTGGGTCGAGAAGGCCGGTCAGCGGCGCCGCTGTTACTACCGGATCACCGAAGCCGGCCGCAGGGTGCTCGCCGATCAGCGGAAGGACTGGAGGCGGTTCGTCGAGGCGCTCGCCGCGGTTGCCGGCGTGAAGTACGCCTGATCGGAGGAAGCCATGAATCCGCGAACCGATTGGCAAGCGATGGTGCGCGATCACGCGCGGGCGACTGGCGCCGATCTGCCGAGCCGTGCGGTCGACGAGCTTGCCGCCCACCTCGAAGATATTTATCTCGGCGCCGTGGCGGCGGGCCGATCGGACGCCGAGGCGATGAAGCGTGCCCAGCAGGCGCTCGACGAATCGCCCCTGACTGAATCTCCCGCGGCCCCCGGCCGACCCCCGAGCAGCGATCGATCCAGGCGGCAGCGGCTGGACCGGGATCCTCGGCGATCTGCGGGTCGCGCTGCGACAGCTGAAGCGCGCGCCGTCGTTTGCGCTGGTGGCGATCGCGACCCTCGGCCTCGGCGCCGGCGCCGCGGCCGCCATCTTCAGCATCGTCAACGCCGTGCTGCTGCGGCCGCTGCCGTTCCGCGCCCCGGAACAGCTCGTCACGATCTGGGAGAGCAACCACGAGAAGAGCCTCCCCCGCGAGCAGCTGTCGCCGGTCAACTTCATGGACTATCGACGGCTCGACGGCGTGTTCAGCGACGCGGCCGCCTGGTGGAGGCCTGAGATCAACCTCGCCGAGCCCGGCACCGACCCGATTCGCGTCCGCACCATCGAAACGAGCGCCAACCTGTTCGCGCTGCTCGGCGTCAGCCCGCAGCGTGGCGCCGGATTTCCAGTCGGCGGTCCCTTCTTTTCACGCGACCGGATCGCGGTCATCAGCGATCGACTGTGGCGTGAGTGACTATCGCGCCGATCCATCCGTCATCGGGCGCGCCATCAACGTCAACGGAGGGCAGTACACGATCGCCGGCGTCATGCCGAAGGGATTTCACTTTCCCGACGAGGTCGACCTGTGGCTCAGGCTGCAGTGGGACCTGACGCAGCACAGTCGCGCGGCGCATTTCATGGAAGCCGTGGCGCGGCTCGACCCTGCCGCAACGGCCGCCGACGCCGCGCGTGAGCTCACGGCCCTCAGCACACGCCTCGGCAAGGAAAATCCGTCCACGAACCGCGGCTGGTCGGCGCGGCCGGTGCCGTTGCTCGACGACATGCTCGGCTACTACCGTCCGGCGCTCTTCGTGCTGCTCGGCGCCGTGGGCCTGCTGCTCCTCACGGCCTGCATCAACGTGGCGAGCCTCCTGCTCGCGCGCGCCGGCGTGCGTGGCCGCGAGATGGCGATTCGCGCCGCTCTCGGCGCCTCGCGCGCGCGCCTGGTCCGGCAGATGCTCGTCGAAAGCCTGCTGCTCGCGTCGGCCGGCACGGTCGCCGGCACGCTTGGCGCCGCGGCGCTGGTACGCGGCGTCATCGCCACGACACCTGTCTCGATTCCCCGCCTCGACGAGGTTGGCGTCGACCTTCGGCTGCTCGCTTTTGCCATTGCGGTGGCGACGGGCACGGCGCTGCTCTTCGGTCTCGTTCCCGCGCTCGTGGTGGCGCGCACCCGTGCCGCCGAAGCGCTCAACGAGAGCGGCCGGAGCGCCACGAGCGTGCGCAGTCACGCGTGGAACCTGTACGCTGGTCGTCGCGGAGGTGGCGCTCGCGAGCGCCGTCCTCGTTGCGTCGGCGCTGCTCGTTCAGAGCGTCGGCCGCATGATGAGCGCGCCGACCGGCGTCGTGTCGAAGGATGTGCTGACGACGAGCCTGCAGCTGCCGGGCATCACCTCGAAGAACTGGCCGGATGCCGAACAGTTCTATGCCACGCTGCTCGACAAGTTGCGGCAGCAGCCCGGCATCGATGCCGCGGGCGTGGCGAACTTCCTGCCCCTTCAAGCCGGCTGGCGCGTCTCCTTCAACGTCGAAGGCCGGCCTCCAGCCCGGGCGGGCGAGGAGTCGATGGCGCAGACGCACAGCATCAGCGACGGGTACCTCGAGGCGGTCGGCGCGCGAATCGTGTCCGGCCGAGCCTTGACACCGCACGATGGTCAGAATGGCGAACCCGTGATCCTGATCAATCACACGTTCGCGCGGCGCTACTTCCCCGGCGAGGATCCGGTGGGTCAACGGCTCACGCGTCTGCCGACGGGCATCGGCCCGCTCGGCCGCAACCTGATCCCGCGCGGCGCGTCGTTCCGAATCGTGGGCGTGGTCGGCGACATCCAGCAGGCGCCCATCGGCCAGCCGATGGAGCCGGCGATGTATCACTCGTCGCGGCAGTTTCCCTTCAGCGCGATGAGCCTCGTGCTGCGCGGCCGCGACATGTCGGCGCTGGCGAACGCCGCCCGAACCGCCGTCCGGCAGACGAACCCATCGCTCGCGCTCGGCGATATTCGAACGATGGACGAGCGGCTGCGGCAGGCGACCGCGGAGCCGCGCCTGCTGATGTTCGTCCTGTCCGCGTTCGCGGCGCTCACCGGAATTCTCGCCGCCGTGGGCGTATACGGTCTGCTCACCTGGGTGGTCAACGAGCGGCGGCGGGAGCTGGCGATCCGGCTGGCGCTCGGCGCGCGGCCGACGGTGCTGGCGCGAAGCGTCACGGTGCACGGCGTCGTGCTCGTGGCGATCGGCGCTGCGATCGGACTCGCGGGGTCGCGAGCCGCGGGCTCGCTGCTGCAAGCCGTCTTGTTCCAGACCGGTCTCAGCGATCCCGTTGCGGTCGCCGGGTCCGCAGTCTTGCTCCTCGGCGCCGCGCTCGCCGCATGTGCCCTTCCGGCATGGAGGGCGGCCAAGGTGGAACCGCTCGAGGGGCTTCGAGAGATCTAAACGCGAGTTCGTGAATTTCGTGTGTGCCCTGGTGGCTTTAGATCATCCGGCCAGCCCGTCGTAGGAAGTTCCCGGCTCCTGCTTTGCCGATGAACTTCCCCTTGTCGATGATGATCCGTCCGCGCGAGAGGACCGTCTCCGTCACGCCGGTCACTTCGCGTCCCTCGTACGGGTTGTAGTCCACGTTCATGTGATGCGTCTTCCGTGAGATCGTCCACGTCTTCACCGGGTCGAAGATCACGATGTCAGCATCCGAACCGGGCGCGATGGTTCCTTTCTTCGGGAACATCCCGAAGATCTTCGCGGGCGAGGTCGACGTGAGCTCCACGAACCGGTTCAGCGAGATGCGGCCCGTCTTCACGCCGCCGTCGTACACCAGGCTCATGCGCGTCTCGATCCCCGGGGCGCCGTTCGGAATCTTCGCGAAGTTCCCCTTGCCGAGCGTCTTCTGTTCCTTCATGCAGAACGGGCAATGGTCCGTGGAGATGGCCTGCAGGTCGTTGAAGGCGAGGCCGCGCCACAGCCGCTCCTGCCCTTCCTTCGGACGCAGGGGCGGGCTCATCACGTACTTCGCGCCGTCGAAGCCGGGTTCCTCGTAGTTGTCGTACGAGAGAAACAAATACTGCGGGCACGTCTCGGCGAACGCCGGCAACCCGCGGTCTCGCGCCTCGGTCACCATCTCCAGCGCTTCGGCCGCGGAAAGATGGACGATGTAGATGGGGACGTCGGCCATCTCGGCGAGCGCGATCGCCCGGTGTGTGGCCTCTGCCTCGGCGCGAGCCGGCCGCGTGAGGGCGTGGTACTTCGGCGCGGTCTTTCCTTCCGCGAGCGCCTTCTGCACGAGCACGTCGATCACGCCGCCGTTCTCGGCATGCATGCAGATCGTGCCGCCGTTCTGCCCGGTCCTCAGCAGCGCCCTGAAAATCGACGCGTCGTCCAGCATGAACACGCCGGGGTAGGCCATGAACAGCTTGAACGAGGTCACGCCTTCGCGCACGAGCGTGTCCATTTCGGCTTCCGTCTGCGTCGAGAGGTCGGTGATGATCATGTGGAAGCCGTAGTCGATCGCGGCGCGCCCCTCCGCCTTGCGCATCCACGTCTCCCAGGCGTGCTGCAGCGTCTGACCCTTGTACTGAATCGCGAAGTCGACGATCGACGTCGTGCCGCCGAACGCCGCCGCGATCGTGCCGGTCTCGAAGTCGTCAGCCGACTTGGTGCCGCCGAACGGCATGTCGAGATGCGTGTGGCAGTCGATCCCTCCGGGCAGCACGTACTTGCCGGCGGCGTCGATCACCCGGTCGGCATGCACGTCGAGGCTCGTTCCGATGGTGGTGATGCGTTCATCCTCCACGAGCACGTCGCCCTGGTAGATGTCGGATGCCGTGACGATGGTGCCGCCCGTTATCAGGATTCTCATTGGTCCTCCCGGGGTCAGGGTCGAGGGGCGAGGGGCGAGCGGCGAGGGCTGGCTCAGGCCTGAGCACTCAGGTCTGAGACCTGAGACAGCCCTCACCCCTCGCCCCTCGCCCCTCGCCCCTGAGTGAGTGGTGCGCATTATAGAATCTGCGGCCATGAGCGCACGCGACGTGATCGCCGACCTGCGGGAGCTGGCAGACCGCACATCGACCGCAGGCGGCGCGCAGCGCGTCGCGTGGGGTCCGATCTGGCGCGAGGCGCGTGAGTGGTTCGGCGACAGGGTTGCGAGGCTCGGCCTCACGACCGCGACCGATGCGGCTGGGAACAACTGGGTCACGCTGCCGGGAGCCTCGAAGAAGACGGTCATTGTCGGCGGCCACCTCGACTCGGTGCCGAACGGCGGATGGCTGGACGGAACGCTCGGCGTCCTCACCGGCCTCGAGGCGCTGCGCATGCTCGCCGGCACGAATCCGCCCGTGACGCTCACCGTGGTCGACTGGGCCGACGAGGAGGGCGCGCGTTTCGGCCGGAGCCTGCTCGGATCGTCAGCGGCCGGCGGCAGCCTGAAGATCGACGAGGTCCGGGATCTCACCGACAAGCAGGGCGTCCGCCTCGTTGACGCGCTGCGCGAGAACGGGGTCGATCCCGATCGCATGCTCGACGCGCATGCCGCACTGAAAGCGATCGACGCGCGCGCGTATCTCGAGCTCCACATCGAGCAGGGGCCCGTGCTCGAGGCGATGAATCGCCCCACCGGCGTCGTGCTCGGCACGTTCGGCGTCGAGCGCCACATGCTCCGGTTCGTCGGACAGGCGGCCCACTCTGGGTCGACGCCGATCCCGATGCGCCGCGATGCGTTCCTCGCGGCCGCGCAGACCGCGCTCGAGTGCCGCGAGATCGCGCGCCGGCACTCGAAGCCCGGCGCCGGCGTCGTGTGCACGTGCGGCGTCGTCAAGGTCGAACCCGGCATCGTCACGGCCGTGCCTGGCGTCTGCGAGATGTCGCTCGACCAGCGGGCGCTCGACGGAACCGTGCTCGCGCGCATGCTGCAGGAGGCGCGTGAGGCGGTCGAGCGCGCCGCGCGCGAGAACAATGTCGCCGTCGAATGGCGCCGGCTGTGGCGAATCGAGCCCCGTCCGTTCGATCCGACGCTGATCGAGCTCTGCGCCGACGCCGTGCGCGAGATCACGGGCGACGCGCCGCGTCTTCCATCCGGCCCCTTGCACGACGCCGCGGAGATGGTGCCCCACATGCCCGTCGTGATGATGTTCGCCTACTCGTCGAATGGCCTCTCCCACTGCAAGGAAGAAGACACGCCGGAGCCCTACCTCGAAAAGACGATCGACGCGTTCCTGACGCTCGTCCAGAAGACAATTGATGCAGCCCCGTGAAGGGCCCCCGACGCTGCTATAGTTAGCTCGGGCCGGAGGAGGACCTTAGATGAGCGTGCGCCTTTCGGTCGACTTCACGGGCATTCATTTCGAAAACCCCTTCCTGCTCGCGTCGGCGCCGCCCACCGAGTCCGACAGCAACATCATGCGGGCCTTCGACGCCGGATGGGGCGGGGTCGTCACCAAGACGATCGGCCTGCACCCCGTCGTCAACGTCGCCGGCCCGAAGACGAAATTTCTCCGTGCAACGCCCGACTCGGGTCATCTCTCCATGCAGAAGCGTGCCGGCACGGCGCTTCACTCGTCGTGGAACTGGGAGCTCATCTCGGACAAGCCGATGGACTGGTGGCTGCCGCGCCTCGAGCGAATCAAGGCGGCCCATCCCGGCCGTGTGCTCATCGCGTCGATCATGGCGGGCTCGGGCAGCGACCGCGAGCTGCGCAACTGGCAGACGCTCGCCACGTCGTGTCAGGACGCCGGCGCCGACGCCTTCGAGTTGAACCTGTCGTGCCCGCACATGGACCGCCAGGACATGGGCTCGAACATCGGGAAGGACCAGGGGCTGATCTCCACGGTGACGCAGGCGGTCAAGGAGGTCGCGAAGGTTCCGATCTGGGCGAAGCTCACGCCCTCGACGACCGACGTGGTCGTCGAGGCGCGCGCCGCATTTGAAGGCGGCGCCCAGGCGATCAGCTCGTCGAACACCTTTCCGTCGCTGCCGCTCGTCGATCCGGAGAGTCTCGAGTTCGAGATGAACGTCGATGGCCTCGTCTCGCTGGGAGGGCTGGGCGGTCCGGCGATCCTTCCTCAGGCGCTGGCGAAGATGGCGCAGCTCACGACCGCGATCCCAGCAGGCAGCTTCTCCGGCATCGGCGGCATCGCGACGTTCGCACACGCCCTGAACTACTTCCTGCTCGGGTGCGGGACGGTGCAGGTGTGCACGGCGGCGATGCTCGATCACGCCATCGGGCCCAACGTCGTTCGCGAGCTGACAGGCGGCCTTCGCGCGTTCCTCGATCGCAACGCGCACCGCGGCTGGACATCCGTGGAGGATTTTCGCGGGCTCAGACGCGACCGCATCGCTTCGCACTCCCAGATCCGCCGGCCCGACGACAAGGACTATCACGGCGGCTACGAGGCGGAAGGCTACGCACAGGCATCTGCGGCCGCGAGCACCACTCGGTGAACGATTTCGTCGAGGTCGAGCGGGACCTCTCCTCGAGCCCGCTGTGGAACCCCGACCTCGCGCCCACGCCGCTCGAACGGCGAACCTGGTCCACCTACAACATCGCCGCGCTCTGGATCGGCATGAGCGTGGTGATCACCACGTACACGCTGGCGTCGGGGATCATGCAGCAGGGCATGAACTGGTGGCAGGCGATGGTGACGATCCTGCTCGCCAACACGATCGTGCTCGTGCCGATGATCCTGAATGCCCATGCCGGGACGAAGTACGGCGTGTCGTTTCCCGTCCTGTGCCGCGCGAGCTTCGGCGTGCGCGGCGCGAACGTGCCGGCGATCCTCCGCGCCATCGTGGCCTGCGGCTGGTTCGGCATTCAGACGTGGATCGGCGGCCTGGCGCTCGACGCGCTGATGCGCGCCGCCTGGCCCGGGTGGGCATCCCTGCCGGCTCCGACGGCACTGGCGTTCGGCATCTTCTGGCTGATTCAGGTCTGGATCATCCTCAAGGGCACCGAAGGCATCAAGATCCTCGAGAGCTGGTCGGCGCCGCTCCTCCTCGCGGGCGGCGCGGCGCTGCTCTGGTGGGCGGTCGAAGCCGGCGGCGGCCTTGGGCGCATCCTCTCTGAATCGGCGCGCCTGCAGCAGGGCACCACGCCGTTCTGGGATCTGTTCCCCGCCGCGCTCACGGCGAACGTCGGCTACTGGGCGACGCTCAGCCTCAACATCCCCGACTTCACGCGCTATGCGCGCAGCCAGCGGTCGCAGGTGCTCGGTCAGGCGATGGGCCTGCCGACGACGATGACCGCGTTCGCGTTCATTGGAGTGGCCGTGACGAGCGCGACCGTGGTGGTCTTCGGTGAGGCCATCTGGGATCCCATCGTGCTCATCACGCGGATCGGCACGCCGGCCGTCGTGATCGTCGCCGCCGTGATCGTGCTGGCCGCGCAGCTCACGACCAACATGGCCGCCAACGTGGTGTCGCCCGCCAACGACTTCGCGAGCCTCGCGCCGAAGCGCATCTCGTACGTGACGGGCGGCCTGATCACCGCAGTGCTGGGGATCCTGATGATGCCGTGGAAGCTCTATGCCGACGCGGCCGCCTACATCTTCACCTGGCTGATCGGCTATTCGAGCCTGATGGGCGCGATCGGCGGCGTGCTGATCGCGGATTACTGGATGCTCCGCGACCGCACGCTGTCGCTCTCGGATCTCGTATGACCTCAAGGGAGCGTATGCGTACAGCAATGGCGTGAATTGGAGAGCGATGGTGGCGCTCGCGATCGCGATAGCCCCGGTCGTGCCCGGCTTCATGCGGGCAGCGATGACGCCCGGCGGCCAGGTCGCCTCGCCCACCATCTGGGACACTCTCTACACGTACGCCTGGTTCGTTACTTTCACGCTCAGTCTCGTCACTTACTTGGCATTGATGAATATCAGCAGGGCCGAGGGTCGAGGAGTCGAGGGGCTAGGGCTCCTCGCCCCTATTTCGTCGAGTAAGTGGTGGTTGTGTCGACGGTGAACTTCTTGTAGTTCGAGAACTCCGACGTCCCGCCGACGCGCATCACTTTGATCAATCCGATGCGCGCGCTGGCCGTGTAGTTGGCGCTGGCCGGCAGCCACACCTCGTTATTCACCTTCCGCCGCGTGAACGACAGGCGACTGCCCTTGTGCACACGCGCGAGGAGGCCGAGGCCGAATGGGACCGTGTCGATCGCCTCGACATCCAGCCGCACGAGCTCATGCTCGGCCTCGCTGATCCACGCACGCGTCATGAAGTGCTTCATGATTCGCCCTTCACGATTGCGCGGCTGCGACTGCGGCCTCGGCGTGAGGGCAAAGGCGATCGTGTCGTGTCCTTCGATGGTCTCGCGGGCGAGCATCCGGATGTCGTAGACCAGGAAGACGTTGTCGACGGCCTCGCGCATCTCGCGGAAGTACTTCTCCCGCTCACGCGCCTGTTCGCGGCGGACCTTCTCGGGTTCCCGCTCCAGCCGGCGCACGTACTCCTGCGCCTTCTTCCCTCGATCGCGATCGCGCTTCTCGAGCTCCGCGGCGGGAACCGGTTTGCCATCCTCGGCGATGACGCGCTCCCACCGCTCTTCGCCCGGCAGGCCCGGGTAGCTCTCGACGACCTTCAGCGTCTCCTTGGTCGATCGGCCCGCCTTGTCCAGCTTCAGCTCGCGCCGGGTCTCGACATACATGTAGCCGCTCTGCCGTTGTTCATCGGTCTGGAGCCGCTTCCGTACTTCTTCGAGAAACGGCTTCGCGTCGGGCAGCGGACGCGGCTGGGCGACCCCGCTGAGGGACGACACGACCAATCCCAGGGACAGAGCCACCGCCAGAGCTCGCATGATTCAAGTATCATCGCACGATGGTTCGACTGGTTTGCCTGGCGCTCCTCCTCGCTGCGCCGGCAACTGCTCAGACAGTGTCGCCGGGACTCGAGCATGCCAATCCCGAGATGCGGGAGCCGGCGCAGCGCGAGGTCCGGCAGCGCGTGGAAGAGTTCTTGAGGAAGCTCGGCAGCCGCGACGTCGCCGGCGTGAAGGCGCTGCTCGCACCGAAGCTGCTCATCACCGTCGTGCGGCAGCAGCGGGATGGAACCTTCGCCAACACCTATCAGACTGGCGATGAGTTCATCGCGCAGTTCGAGAAGAACGCGGGCCAACCGAAATTCGAGGAACCGCTCACGAACGTCATCGTCACCATCGACAGCGATCGCCTCGCGCACGTGCGGGCCGACTTCACCGTCGTCCGTGACGGCAAGGTCGTCTCGTCGGGAGTCGATCACTTTACCTTGCTGAGAGAGAACGACGGCTGGAAGCTCGCGGCGATCGCGTACACGTCGCTGCCGGCGAAACCATGAACGACCGTCCGGCGTCATAACCCTTTCGGAGGACTATTCCCACATGCGCATCGCAGGATTCACCGGTGTTCTCGTTGCAGCTGCCGTCATCGCATCAGGCGCGCTTCTCGTGAGTCAGGAAAAGCGGCTGAGCCCGCACGAGACGGTGAGCGCCACCGTCGACGGCGCGAAGATCAGCATCACGTACGGCCGGCCGTACATGAAAGGCCGGAAGGTCGTTGGCGGGCTGATACCGTACGGCAGCGTCTGGCGGACTGGAGCGGACGAAGCGACGACGCTCGTGACCGACAAGGACCTGATGTTCGGCAACACGCATGTCTCGGCCGGCACCTACACGCTCTATACGCACGCCAGCGACAAGAACTGGCAGCTGGCGATCAACAAGCAGACGGGACAGTGGGGCACCGAATACAGTGCGGGGCAGGACCTCGGCCGGGTTCCGCTGACGCTCAGCAAGACGTCCGCACCCGTCGAGCAGTTCACGATGGCGATCGCCGATACACCGGCGGGCGGCGACCTGCGGCTCACCTGGGATACCACTCAGGCCACCGCCGCCTTCACCGTGATGAAGTAAGAGTCAGTCCTCGGGTCGATCGATCGCGCGCGGAGAGCGCCGGCCGAACCGCCGCACGAGCCACGTGCCGGCTACGGCGGCGGCGGCCACGCCGGACATGGCGCCCCACGGCACTCCGCCGTGTACCGGCGGCGGCACGTACACGACGCCGTCCTCGTTCGTGATGACCGGGTCGCGCACGTACCGTCCGCGTCGAGGGCGTACTTTCGCATCGAAGTCACGCGAGAGGTCCGCGAGCCGCTGCGGCATGTCGGGGCCCCGCATGGTGGACCCGTGCCCGGTGGCCACCGTCACCGGTTTCAATGACGCCAGCAGAGACACCGAACGGTGCGCCGCATCCCAGTCGATCGTGAAGTACGCGGGCGGGCCATTCAGCTCCGCCTTCTGCGTCGCCACGGCATAGGCCGACTCCTGCCGCGTGGTGGTGACCGCATCACCGGCAATCAGAATACGGTCGCTCGCTCGAAAGAGCGACACATGCCCGGGCGTGTGTCCCGGCGTATGCACCCAGCGCCAGCCTGGCATGCCGGGCACGGCGCCGTTCGACGGCAGTTCCCGAACGCGATCGCGGATGTCGATCCCCTTGTCCGCGAACAGCTGCGACAGTCGCGTGATGACGCCGCGCTTGCCGACGGTGGGATCCGGCGGCGGGTAGTCGGCCCGCCCCGCCAGGAAAGGCAGCTCGAGTGCATGCGCGTACACCGGCACGTCCCAGATGCCCAGCAGCGCCTCGAGCGCGCCCACGTGATCGAAGTGGCCATGGGTCAGAATGATCGCCGTTGGACGTGCCTCGTCGCCGAACCGCTCGGCTGCCACCTCCAGGATGCGGGCGGCTCCGAGCGAAAGAGCCGCGTCCACCAGCGCCCACGGCCTGGCGACCATCGGCATCTCGTAGGTCGACCGCCGCGGCCCGACCAGGAAACAGTTCACGAAGCCGATGCGAAGCCTCGCTACGTCCGCCGCAATTCCCTCAATCTGATGTTCCATATCCGGCGCCATGTCCGGGGCGGTGCAAACGCGAGGCCCCCGGGGTAACCTCATCACTTTGGAGGAAGTCGTGACCACCGTTCAACCCACGCACGCGGACAAATTCAGCTTCGGCCTGTGGACCGTCGGCAACCGCGGACGAGATCCGTTCGGCGAGTTCGTGCGGCCGCCGCTCGATCCCGTCGTCGCCGTGCGGCGGCTGTCGGAGCTCGGGGCGTGGGGCGTGAACTTTCACGACAACGACCTCGTGCCGATCGACGCAACCGCTGCCGAGCGCGACCGCATCGTCCGCGAATTCCGGCGCGCGCTCGACGAGCACGGGATGGTCGTGCCGATGGCCACGACGAACCTCTTCACCGATCCGGTTTTCAAGGATGGCGCCTTCACCTCGCACGACGGGCGCGTGCGAGCCTACGCGCTGCAGAAGACGATGCGAGCGATGGATCTCGGCGTGGAGCTTGGAGCGCGCACGTACGTGTTCTGGGGAGGGCGTGAGGGAGCTGAGGTCGACGCCGCCAAGGATCCGGTGGAGGCCATCAAGCGGTTCCGCGACGCGATCGACTTCCTCTGCGAGTACGCGCGCGAGCAGAAGTACGGCCTGCGGTTCGCGCTGGAGGCAAAGCCGAACGAGCCGCGCGGCGATCTCTACTTCGCCACGACGGCTTCGTACCTCGGGTTCATCGGCACGCTCGCGCATCCCGACATGGTCGGCGTCAACCCGGAAGTGGCGCACGAGCACATGATAGGTCTGAACTTCTACCATGTCATCGCGCAGGCGATCGAGGCAGGTAAGCTGTTTCATATCGACCTCAACGACCAGAAACCGGGCCGGTTCGACCAGGACCTGCGTTTCGGCTCCGAGTCGATCAAGGCGCTCTTCTTCGTCGTCAAGCTGCTCGAGGAGTCGGGGTACGACGGTCCGCGCCACTTCGACGCGCATGCGTACCGCACCGAGGATCCGGAAGGCGTCTGGGACTTCGCGCGCGGCTGCATGCGGACCTACCTGATCCTGAAGGACAAGGCCCGCCGTTTTCGCGACGATCCCGAGATCACCGCGCTGCTCGCCTCGATACGCAGCCACGCCGACGAGGACGCACCGCGCACCTACAGCCGTGCTCACGCGGACGAGTTGAAACAGCGAACCTTCGATCGGGCGGCGCTCGCCTCGCGGGCGCTTCCGTACGAGAAGCTCGATCAGCTGGTCGTGGACCTGCTGCTCGGGTCGCGATGAGCGGCCTCGAACGCCGCGTACTCCCTCATCAGGTCCTCGTAGATGGCATGACGCGCCGCATCGGGCCGGAACCGCAGCTTTGGCTCGACAAACCCGTTAACGACCTCGTTCCAAGAAATGACGCGCCCTTCGGCGAGCCGGTCGGCGTGGTACGCGCGGAGCGCCGCGCCCAGACACGCGGCGTTGGCAACTTCGAGCTGGCAGACCTCCGCCCCGAACACATCGGCCATCACCTGCAGGATATCGACATTGGCCGCCGCGCCGCCTGTCGCGTGAATCGTGTCGATGTCCACGCCCATCCAGCGTGAGTGCAGCGCAAGCGCCATCTGCTGCGCTTCGACGACGGCGCGCACGTGGCCCGGTCCGTCCTCCGGCGCGAGACGATGGCGATGCACGCCCGGCACGCTCACCGCCGGTGTGATCTCGGGCTCGAACCATGGCAGAAGCATGCGGCCGCCGTTGCCGGGCGGCGTCGCGGCCAGCGCCTGCGAGAACCCGCTCCACGTGAGGCCGAACGCGTCGCGCACGCGCTCGCGCGCGAGCGAGCCGTTCTTGAAGCACGTAAGCCCCATGTACTCGCCGGTGGGGGCGCCGAAGATGTGACCGGTCGCAATGGGATCGATGCGCGGGGTCTGCATCACACCGAAGATCGTGTCGCTCGTGCCGAGCGACACCGCCATGTGACCCTCGCGCACGAGGCCCGTTCCGATGACGCTGCAGGGGTTGTCGCCCGACCAGGCGATCACTTTGGCAGCCGGCAGGCCGTGGGCGCGCTGCCAGTAGCGCGAGAGCGTCCCCACCACGGTCCACGACGGCGCAATCGAAGGAAGCTTCTCCGCGAGGTTGGGGGCGGTCGCGTGGAGCGCCTCCGGCCACCACTCGGATGCCACCAGGTCCATCAGGTTCGTCCCTGAGGCGTCGCCAGGATCCACGGGCGCGTGCCGGCCGCTCAGCAGCGACGCCATGAAGGAGCTAACCAGGTGCACGCGCGCCGTGGCCGCGTAGCGATCGGGCTCCGTCTTGAAGAACTTCCGGATCTGAGGGCCCGTGAACCGCTCGAAGGCGCGCGAACCGGTGCGCTGCGCGAGCGCGGCGTCTCCGCCGACGCTGCCCGCGATCTCACGGCATTCGGCGGCCGTGCTCGAATCCATCCAGATCGGCGATACGTCCCGCGCGAGCATCGCGCCCAGCTGCTCCCGCAGCGGACGGCCCGGCTCGAGCGCCTCGAGGCCGTCTGAGGCCGCACGATTCAGATAGACGCTGCCGTGCTGCTGGCCCGAACCGGAGATTGCGGCGAGACGACGCAGATCGAGGCCGCTGCGCGCGAGGCGAGCGAGCAGCAGATCGAGCGCATCGGCCCAGAGCAGCGGCGATGAGACCACAACGAGCGGATCCGCGTCAGGCAGCACGCCATGGCGCGTTCCGTAGTGCGGCAGGTCCTCGTCGTACGAGACCGCCGCGTCGAACACGACCTCGCCGCGACCGTGGTCGACGTCGATGACGATCGCGCTCAGGCTCTGGGTGCTCGAATCCAAGCCCGAGGTAAACATGCGGCACTGATGGCTTCGTACGCTGTTCTTCGTGTTTTCGTGGTTCAAGGCCCGAACGATTTGATCAGAATCGCCCGGTTGTAAAGAACCTGAAAACCGACGCGCTCGAACGTGCGCTGCGACGTGCTGCCCGGAGCGGTGGTGGCCGTGGCGATGTCGGCCTCGCCCGCCGCGTCCTGCATCGCCTGAATGGCGATTGCGGCTTGCACGCCCCGGCGGCGATACGCCGGCAGCGTCGACGTGCCGGCGATCCCGAGCACGCCATTGTGTGTCCACGCCGTCCCTCCGCCCGCCGGCTTGCCGTCCACCCACGCGATGTACCGGCGAAGATCCGGATGCGTGAACTGCGCGATCATCTCGACGAGCTGTTCCGTCGAGAACGTCTCGTGCTCCGGTCCGCCGCCGACGTGCGGCTCCGCTGCGCCGAAGCCTTCGGCGACGGCCCTGGTCCAGATCGCATCCTCTTCGGGCCGTGCGAGCGTCACTCTGATGTCGGGGCGCTCGATCGGAAGCCCGACCATCGCTCTGGCAAGTTGGGTTTCGAACGCCTGCAGCACGAAGCCTCGAGCGCAGAGGCGTGAGGGCACATCGACATAGGCCAGCGGGCACAACTCGATCTGTGCCGGGGCGCCGTGTCCGGTGAAGAACCGCTGAATCGCGTCGAGATCCGTATCGCTCACAGGACCGGCGAGGCCGAGGCCGAGCATCTTGTTCAACGGCGATCCGGGTCTCGAGTACAGAGCGCAGCCGCCACCTGCGTCGAGAGAGGCCACGCCGCCTGCCACGCCGAAGCCACCCGCCAGCGCACAGAAGTCGATTTCGGCCCGGTCGATGCGCCGGGCCAGATCGAGCGTGAGGCGCAGCGCCTGCGGGGTCGTGTTCAGCATCGAGGTCATCCGGACATTGTATGTTTACAGGATGGTCAAGGCAGTCTTCGTCGCCATCGCTGTCATCGTGTGCGGACGCGCAGCGGCAGCCGACCCGCTGGCGCATACCTATTCGATCGTTGCACGCGACCCGGCCACGGGCGAGATCGGCGTGGCCGTGCAGTCGCACTGGTTCTCGGTGGGTTCGATCGTCACCTGGGCCGAAGCGGGCGTTGGGGCGGTAGCGACGCAATCGTTCGTCGAGCCGGCGTACGGGCCCCGCGGCCTCGAGCTGATGCGCCGCGGCGTGCCCGCGCCTGACGCGCTGAAGCAGCTGATCGCCAAGGACCCTCAGCCGCATGGCCGGCAGGTGGCGATGATCGACGCGGCGGGCCGCGTATCGGCTTATACCGGCAAAGCCGCAATCGCCGCGGCGGGCCATCACATCGGCGAAGGATTCTCAGTACAGGCGAACCTGATGGCCAATGACCGGATCTGGCCGGCGATGGCCGCGGCGTTCCGCGGCACGAAAGGTGACCTCGCCGACAGGATGCTCGCCGCCCTCGCGGCCGCCGAAGCATCGGGCGGCGACGTCCGCGGCCGGCAATCGGCAGCGATCCTCGTCGTCAAGGCCAAGAGCAGCGGACGTCCATGGGTCGGCGGCGACCGCGTGTTCGATCTCCGCGTGGACGATCATGCGTCGCCGGTCGACGAGCTGCGCCGCCTGATGCGCCTGCAGCGCGCGTATGCGCACGCGAATCGCGGCGACGAGCTGATGACCGAGCAGAAGGTGGCCCTCGCGTTGAAGGAGTACGAAGCTGCGAGCGCCCTCGCGCCGGAGATCGTCGAATTGCCGTTCTGGCACGCCGTCACGCTCGCGTCGATCGGACGCGAAGCCGACGCCGCACCCATCTTCAAAGCGCGTGTTCGCGAAGGAGCCCGTGTGGGCACAGCTGCTCGAGCGTCTTACCGGCGGCCGGCCTCTTCCCCGACGATCGAGCGTTGATCAAAAGAATCCAGGCCTTAAGCCCTAAGCCTTAAGCCCTAAGCCTTGATAAAGATCGCCACCTGGAACGTGAACGGCATCCGCGCCCGGCAGGCGCAGATCCAGGAGTTCATCGACAGCGAGCAGCCGGACGTGCTCTGCCTCCAGGAGATCAAAGCCTCGATCGACCAGCTGCCCGTCTGGTTGTGCGACATCGAAGGCTACTGGTGCTACTGGCATGGCGGGAAGGGCTACTCCGGCGTCGCGCTCCACGTGCGAAAGGAGACGTTCCCCGAGCGCCCGGACTTCGACCATCCGACATTCGACTACGAGCATCGCATCGTGACGGCGCGCCTGCCGGGCCTCACCGTGGCCTCGGTCTACGTGCCGAACGGCGGCAAGGACTTTCCCGCCAAGATGCAGTTCCTCGAGGCGCTCGACCTGTTCGCCGCGGAGCAGGAGGCGGCGGCACGGCCGCTCGTCCTCTGCGGCGACTTCAACGTGGCGCGGACCGACGCGGACGTGCACCCGAAGGAGCGCAAGCCAAACATCATCGGCCAGCGTCCCGACGAGCGGGCGGTCATCGAGCGCATCATCGGGCACGGGCTCGTCGACGTCCACCGGAGGATGGAACCCGACAACACCGACCTCTTCACGTGGTGGGCGCCGTGGCGGAACATGCGCCAGCGGAACATCGGCTGGCGCCTGGACCTCGTGCTCGCGCAGCCGCGCGATCGCCGAGACGACGGTCTCATGCGTCGTCCAGCGCGAGTTCGGCACCAGCGATCACGGACCCGTCATCGCAGCCTTCGAGATCTAGACAGTTCCAGGTTCCGGGTTCCAGGTTCTGTTCCGGGTTCAGTTCGGGGTTCTCCGTTCGTGTTCGTGGTTCAGGGTTCTGCGTTCGGGTTCGCTCGCGAACGAGGAACGCGAACCGCGAACCACGAACCACGAACCGCGAACCCCGAACTGAACTCGAACACGAACCTGGAACCTGGAACTTGGAACCTCGAACGAAGGGATCACCGTCAGGTTTCGGCCCGTGACCAGCGCTTGGCGAGCTCTTCGCCGACGGCGAGGTGGTTCAGAAGGAAGTCGGCGGCGCGAAACGCCTCGCGCAGGAGATCGGCGTCGAGGGTTCGGTCGGCGTCGCGGCACTGCCGCGCCGCTTCCACGCGCACGAGCGCGAGCGCCGCTTCGAGGCCGCGAACGATCGTGAGAATGCCGCGGCCCTGATAGGCGGCCCATGACGCGAATGCTTTCGCGGCGAGGAACCGGTTGATCGGGGCGCAGAAGCTCGCCCATGCCGGCACGACGTCAGCCTCGTACGCCTCCTCGAGCCCCTCCTCGTCCCGCGACACCTCGAACTCGTCAGGGACGGCATCGAGGACGCTTCCGTAGAGCAGGAAGCTGTCGCCCAGCGTTCGCGGCGGCGGCGCGTCCATGGTGGCAGCCGGGAGCGCCGCGACGGCGCCTTGCAGGCTGCCGTTCGCAGGGATCCACCGACGCAGGAGCCGCGCGTCGTGATCGAGCGTGGCCACCACCGACTCCGGCGAACGCTCGATTGCGGCGCACCGCCGCACCATGTGCCGCTCCCACGCGTCATAGCCCTCGGGATCCATCAGCATCCGCGGGTGCAGCATGGGCGGCCACGCATCGGCATGGACGTTCAACCCTTCGTAGTTCGCCGGAGGGAATGCCGGCGGCGATTCGACGATCTCGAGCGGGATATCCTCGCGGAAAAGCATCGACGCAGCCGTCGGGCAGAAGTGCGACAAGGTAACGAACGTGCCGCGCCAATCGCGCAGCGCCACGCGTGGAAAGTGACGGCAGGTGGCTGGCAGCGCGGCCTCGCCAAGATCGCGGTGCACCACGCAGAGGCCGCTGCCGCGGTGAAAGAACACACAGTCGCCGCTCTCAGTCCTGGCGAGCATCGCGGCCGCATCCGCCGGAAGATCCGGCCCGGAGATGAACGGTGCGTCGTCGGTCTCGCTTGCGGGGTACAGCCGCCCGCTGCCGAGTGCCTCGGTGAGGCTGCGATACACCGGGACCTCGACCGGCACGTCCCAGTCCGACGAGCAGCAGACGCCGGCGTGCCGGCACTTGTAGTCGGCGTGAATGCTGAGCGAGTGGATCTTCACTGCTCCAATCGTAGTGCCTGCGCAGGGTCGATCCGCAAGACGCGGCGGACGGGAATCACGCTCGCGGCCGCGGCGACGGCGAGAAAGACGACCGACACCGCGGCGAGCGTCGCTGGATCAGTGGGACTCACCTCGAACAGCACCCGCTGGAGCACACGCGTCACACCTCCGCCTGCGAGCAGGCCCAGACCGATGCCTACTGCGGCCAGCGCCAGCCCGCGCCCCGCCGTGATGCGCAGCACGTCGCGCGGCGTGGCGCCCAGCGCCACGCGCACGCCGATCTCGTGCGTGCGGCGCGCGACGATGTGCGCCATCAATCCCCACAGCCCGGCCGCGGCCAGCACGAGCGCGATCCACGCAAAGATCGCGAGCAGCGTCGTGTTGAATGCGTTGTGGGCCGCGCACGCCGGCGAGAATCGCGTCCATCGGCTCCACGCGCGTGATCGGCTGACGTGGTGCTTCGTCCGCAATGGCGCTGCGAATCGCAGACACGAGCGTCGCTGGTGGAACCGCCGTGCGCACAGCAATCGTCAACGGCCGCGCCGCAGCAAGTTGGTGCGGGATGTAAACCATCGGTCGCGTATCATCGCGCGGATCGTCGAGACCGAGATAGCGCGCGTCGGCGACGACCCCCACGACGATGGCCCAGGGGGCGCCGCCAAGCCGAATGCGGCGGCCGATCGCGGCGTCGCCTGGAAAGAACTGGCGGGCTGCCGTCTGATTGATGAGCACCGCCGCCTCATCCGCTGTGCCCCTCTCGAACGTACGGCCGCGCAGGATGGGGATTCCGAGCACGCGGAAATAGGATCCCGATACGGCGCGAAAGTCTGCATCCGGCGCCTCACCCGGCGCGAACGTGCGCCCCTCGATCGCCACGATGTTCGCGCTGTTGGGTCCGGCAAACGGCAGGCTCGTGCCGAGCGCTACTGTGGCTACGCCGGGCAGAGCGCCAATGCGTTCGGCAAGGCCCTCATAGACCTCTATGCGCTGAACCCCTGTCGGCGGCGCGATGTCGACAACCAGCAGGTTCTCTGATGTGAACCCAAGGTCGCGACGTTGCAGCTGCTGAAAGCTGCGCATCATAAGGCCGGCGCCGACGAGGAGCACCATCGCCACTGCAACCTGCCCTATGACGATGAGGTCGCGCGCGCGGCTGGTGCTGCGACCACCGCTCGTTTCCCGGTCGCGCAACGCCTCGAGCCGGCTTCGCGACGTCGCCAATGCCGGCATGGCGCCTGCCAGCAGCGCGGAGGCCGTCGTGGCGCAGAGCGCGAACAACACCACGGCAGGCCGCACGGCGATCTCTGCGGCACGCGGAACGTTCTCGGCTGCCATGGCCGAAACTGCGTCGAGGGCCCACATGGCGAGCAATACGCCAGCAGAGCCGCCGGCTGCAGCGAGCACCATACTCTCCGTGAGCAGCTGCCGCACGAGCGCCGCGCGCGACGCTCCAACCGCCATCCGCACCGCCATTTCTCGCGTTCGCGCTGTCGATCGGCTCAGCAGCAACCCGGCGACATTGGCACACGCAATCAACAGCACCAGGCCGACGGCGCCGCCGATGACGATCAGCGCACGCCGGAATGTTTCACTGACCACCGTCTCGGTGAGTGAACGAACCGTCACCGTCCACGTGCGATTGCTCGTTGGATGCTCGCGCGCGAGGGCGGCAGCAATGCGCGTCAGCTCCGCAGTCGCCTGCTCCACGGTGGCGCCGTCGCGAAGCCGGGCCAGCACGCGAAGCGACCGTGAGTCCCGTTTGGCAGGATCGACCACCAGCTGCAAGGGCAGCCAGATCTCCGCCGGGTTGTTCGGAATTGCAAAACCCGGCGGCATCACCCCAACGATCGTCCAGCTCTCGTCATCGAGCTGGAGCTGTTGCCCGATGACATCCGCGCGCCCGCCCAGTCGCCGCTGCCACAAACCGTGCGAGATCACGGCAACACGCGCGCCCGAGCCAGCCTCATCCTCGGCGGCGTCGAACCAGCGTCCGGATGCGGGCGCAACGCCGAGCAGCTCGAAGAGCCGCAGGCTCACCTTCGCGCTCATCACATGCTCAGGCGGACCGTCGCCACGGATGGTCAGCGCAATCTGTCTGTCGTACGGCCCGACCTGCGCCAGCGTGGTGGCGCGTGCGCGCCAGTCTTCGACGTCGGGTGCGGAGACCGAGAAGAACGGCAGGTTGCGCCCCTCAGGGCTGGACCAGATACGAATCACGCGATCGGGTGACGCGAAGGGCAGCGGGCGAAGGATCACGGCATGAATCACCGTGAACGTGGCAGTGGCCGCGCCGATGCCGAGCGCGAACACGAGCAGAGCCGACGCCGAAAAGGCCGGGTTGCGGCGAAGCCATCGCACAGCGAAACGGAGATCCTGCTGGAGCATGGCGACGATCAACGCATCAGGTGTACCACGTAGGCGACCCAGGGAATCGCGTGTTTTGGCCATATTTAGCGCGGATCTCGTTCAACGCTGGGATCGTGCTGTCCGCAACCGAACGCTCCCCGCGGGCGGGCCGTTTGCAACTCCACTGGCATGACGCGCTGGATGAGCACGGCCATTCTGGCGGCGGTTCTCGTCGATGGCGGGCTCTACGGCAGCACGCGAGCTCAGGAGGCGCCCGTTCCGACACCGCCCGTCGTCAGCGAAGTGCTGGCGGCTCAGGTGATGCTGGACCGCGCCGGCTTTTCACCGGGCGAAATCGACGGGCGCAAGGGGCGCAACTTTACGCGGGCGCTCACCGCATTCCAGCGCACGCACGCCTTGCCGCCGTCGGGCGACGTCGACCAGGCGACATGGGACGTGCTCTCGAGACGCGCCGGCGGGCAACAGCCGCTGATCTCGTACGAGATCACACAGGCGGACGTGGCAGGTCCCTTCGTCGACGCCATCCCCTCGGATCTCATGAAGCAGGCGGAGCTCGATGTGCTCGCGTACACATCCCCGCTCGAAATGCTCGCGGAGAAGTTTCACGTGAGCCCACGCCTTCTGCAGCAAGCAAATCGCCACGCCACATTCCGGCGCGCCGGCGAGAGGATTCTCGTGCCCAACATCGCCGCCATCGATCCGCTCGCGCCGCTTCCCGGATCCCGCCCCGTGGCGCGCCTCGTGGTCGAGCGTTCGACGAGCGCGCTCACCGTCGAGGACCCTTCGGGCAATCTGCTCTTCCACGCGCCGGTGACGACGGGAAGCACGCACGATCCGCTTCCGATCGGTTCGTGGAAAGTCACGGGGGTGCAGCGCATGCCGCCGTTTCACTACAACCCGGGGCTCTTCTGGGACGCGGACCCCGCACACGCGAAAGCGCGAATCCCCCCGGGGCCGAACAATCCGGTCGGCACCGTGTGGATCGACATCACCAAAGAGCACTACGGCATCCATGGAGCGCCGGAGCCATCGCGCATCGGGCACGTCGAATCCCATGGCTGCGTGCGCCTGACGAACTGGGACGCAAACCGCGTGGCGCTCTGGGCTCGGCCGGGCACGGAGGTGATATTCCGATGAGACGTTTCGAGCGGCGCCGGTACGAACGCCTTAGTCGGCTGCTCACGGTTGTCGGCTTGAGCTTCGCAGCCGGCGCGCTCACCGACACGGCGCTCACGTGGAAGCTCGGTCATCGTCAGGAGGCGCGCGTCGTGGCGCCGGCCGCCGATCCGGGAGCCGAGCACGGTCCGGTCGCCACGACCGGCACGGCGGAGCCGGCTGCGCCCATGCCTCCATCGGCCGAAGACATCGATGACCGCGACCTCGAGATCCCGGTCCGCGGGGTCGAGGCGAACGAGCTGTATGACAGCTTCGACGATGCGCGCGGCCGCCGTGTGCATCAGGCGATCGACATCATGGCGGACAGGGGGACGCCGGTCGTCGCCGTCGAGGAGGGGACGATTGAGAAGCTGTTCGAGAGCAAGGCAGGCGGTCTGACCATCTATCAGTTCGATCCATCCGGGACGTTCAGCTACTACTACGCTCACCTCGACGTGTACGCGCCGAATCTGCGCGAAGGCGCGACGGTAAAGAAAGGCGACGCCATCGGCTACGTTGGCAGCACGGGCAACGCGTCGAAAAACGCGCCGCATCTTCACTTCGCGATCTTCCGGCTGACGAACGAGAGGCAGTGGTGGAAAGGCGAGCCGCTCAATCCATATCCGCTCCTCAAGGGGAACTGATATCATAGGGTGTGTATCCGCGTTGGCTGCTGATTGCGCTGCGCACATTCTTCAGGGTTCTGAACCTGATCGCGCCGCGCGCGGCAGGACGCATCGCGCTGCGGCTCTTCTGCACGCCGAGGCGGCATCATCGGCCGTCATGGGAGAAGCACATCGCCGACCGCGGCGAGACGTTCCGCGTCGGCTCGAATCTCGCCGCACATGCCTTTGGATCGGGACCGACCGTGCTCCTCGTGCATGGCTGGGAAGGCCGCGGCACGCAGCTCGGGCGCTTCGTCGATCCGCTCGTCGGCGCCGGTTTCCGCGTGGTCGCGCTCGACAATCCGGCGCACGGCGAATCGAGCGGCACGCGCACCGATCTCATCGAATCGACTGAAGCGCTTCGCAAGGTGGGTCGTGAGCTCGGTCCGCTCGCGGGCGTGATAGCGCACTCGTTCGGCGGCGCCGTGACGCGCTGGCGCTCGAGCGCGGACTCGATGCAGCGTCGGTGGTGCTCATCGGCTCCCCGTCGTCGGTCGAGGATGTGGTCGCGCGCTTCGGCGAGCTGGCCGGGATCAGAGGCGCCGCGATGCGCGCGTTCCGCGACGGCATCGAGCGCCAGACCGGCGTCAAGATGAAGGACGTCGAGATCTTCGAGCGCGTCGCGCGACTGCGCGTGCCGGCGTTGATCGTTCACGACCGCGGCGACCCCGAAGTCCCGTTTCACGACGCCGAGCGCCTCGCCGCGCGCTGGCCCGGCGCCACGCTGATGGCGACGACCGGCCTCGGCCATCGGCGGATCCTCAAAGACGATGAAGTGATCCGCCGCGCCGTGGAGTTCCTCAGCGAGTGCGGCGCAGCCCTTTAGGGCTGCCGGGGTCCCTTCATACACGTCCTTCCAGATCGACGGGCCGTGCGTCCTGCCAACGACAGCTCGCGAATGCCCAGACGCCGTATCCCACGGTGACGAGCGTCGCGATGGCGACGATGGCGGTTGCCGCGACGTCGGCAAGAGCGATCGGGGCGACCGCCCAGAGGCCGGCGTGGCCGAGCCCCGCGAGCGTCAGCGACCAGCCGCCGACCCGGAGGACCGATTGCGATCTCGCTGCGGCGCGAGCTGACGCCCGCCACCGACCGACGTCTTTGGGCATGAGGTTGGCGTAGGCCGCGAGGATCAGGCCGATCGTCACCTGCATCGCACGTCTGGCGGCGTCCGGGCTGATGCTCCCGAGATCCTGCGCATACCTCAGCGCGGCGGCCGCCGCAAGGATGAAGACGGCGAGCGCCAAGGCGATAGCGATCCGTTTGAGGATCATCACGTGGTTCCCTTTCTGAGCACGGCTCTCGCGGAGCTCGTCTTTGCGCGCTGAGTCAGATTCAGCCCGAGCAGCTGCGTGAATTCCATCAGTGCTTCTTCGAGTACGGACATTCTGAGGCGGTAGATGATCGCCTTGCCGCGTTTCTCGCTGTCCACGAGCCCGGCCTCGCGGAGCACCGCGAAGTGGGCCGACATGGTTGGCTTGGACACGGGAAAGTGTTCCGCCAGTTCTCCTGCGGACTTCGGGCCCTGGCGAAGGAGCTGGAGCACGCTGCGGCGAGTGGGGTCGGCGAGTGCCTTGAACACGGTGCTCACGATTAGATGATTAGCTAATCGTCAACACTTGTCAAGTCTGAGTTGTGGGCACGCCAACGGGGGCATAGGATCTGACGCCGTCGTCGCGTATCTCTCAGAACGTCATCACCGGGGATCCCTGATGAACGAATCAGCCATTCACCCAATCATCTACGTCCGCGGCTACGCGATGACGCAGAGCGAAATCGAAGACACAGTTGCTGATCCCTACATGGGCTTCAACATCGGGTCGTCGAAGGTCCGCCAGCTATGGGATGGCTCGGTGAAGAAGTACTTCTTCGAATCGCCGCTTGTACGGTTACTGAAGCGTTTCAAGTACGACGACGTGTTCGAGGAGGGGTACGACCGCGTATCCGACCTTTCGGCGCCGACGACCGTGGACGGCAACGTTCCTCCCGTGCCTTACCGCAGCATCGTCATCTACCGCTATTACGAACCTTCATCCGAAGACCTCGGCAGCGGCATTCGACCCGACATGGACCGCTTCGCCAACGGGTTGAGCCAACTGATCATGACCCTGCAGAAGCGGATTTACCCGAACGGGGCGAACACGGTCATCACTCCGGAGGAGCGCGCGGCCGGAAAACTTCCGTTCGACAAGTTTCGCGTTTATCTGGTCGCGCACTCGATGGGCGGACTGGTCTGCCGCGCGTTCCTGCAGAATCCGACGTACGGCTCGGCCGAGGCGCGCGCGTTGGTCGACAAGCTGTTCACCTATGCAACGCCGCACAACGGGATAGATATCGGGCTGCTCGGCAACGTCCCGAACTGGGCCTCGCTTTATGGACTCAAGACGTTCAATCGCGATGAGATCGCACGGCTGCTCGGCTTGTCCAAGGAGGACCGCGACGGCGAGAACGTCGACCTGATCACCAACTTCGACTGCAGCCGTGTCTTCAACTTGGTCGGGACGAATCCGGGCGATTACAAGGCGGCCGCCGGGCTCTCCAGCGTGGCTGTCGGCGATGCGAGTGACGGGCTGGTGCGGATCCGGAATTCAACGACACGCGCGCGCAATAAGGCCGGGGACGGCTTCACCTACTCACCGCACGCGTTCGTGAATCGCAGTCACTCTGGCTTCTTCGGCATCGTCAACAGCGAGGAGGGTTACCAAAACCTGATTCGGTTCCTCTTTGGTGACGTCAGGGCGGACGGAACCCTGGAGATCGAGCAACTGACGTTGCCTCCCGCGGTTCAGGAGCAGCTCGACAAGAAACGCAAGGTGAAAGCGTCTTACATGTTCGAGGTTGCGGTCAGCGTGCGCGGGAAACCGTGGCAGCTGCATCGCCGGACGCTGAACGAGAACAGCGCCATCTTCCGGCAGTTCGACGAGCTGTTTCCCGAGACTGCGGGGCCGGGCAGCGCCCGGACGCCGAACGCCGCGGCGAACCCCGTGTTGTTCAACGTCTTTTTGGACATGTCGCAAAGCCAGACGGGAACCAGCTTCGCATTCGCGATGGACCTGTGCGTGCGCGTGCCGGGTTACGACGTCGACGGGCTGCTGTTCTTGAAGGACCATTTCGAGGGTGGCTATCTGTTCCGTGACACAGTGATGCTGGAGGCTACCCCGCCCGCTGATTCCAGCGGAGAATGGACGTTCGAATACTGGTTCGCGAACCAGCGTGATCGGGAGCGGCAGAAGGCCGCTATCGTCGAGAGCACCGACGACGCCTTGACGTTCGCGATCCCAATCGACCAGCCGCATCCGCCGGGGATCAAGGCTCGGCTGCGCGTGCGAACCAGCTATTGGAACCACTGGCACAACGGGAGCTAGTTCGCTTCGTCATGCAAGGGCTGCGGTTCGTGCGATGCGGCCTTGTGATAATCCAACTCGCCTGCTTCGATTCGCACACGCATGCGGTTCTGCTCGGTCGGCAAGGGACAGGTCGTATACGGATTGAACGCGCACGGCGGGTTGTAGGCGACGCCGTGATCGGCCGTGCTGTGGAGTTCCTTCAGCAATCTGCCGCCGCCCTCTAGGGGTCCGACGGTGCCGTGAGGGTCGCGGCGCGTGCGCTATCATTGGCCGCCGATGGTGGGATGCACGTTCAATCACTACCGGGTGGCGAAGGCGCTCGGTCACGGCGGAATGGGCGCCGTGTACCTCGCCGAAGATGTTCGCCTCAAGCGCCAGGTGGCGCTGAAGTTCCTTCCTCCCGAGGTCACCGCCGATCCGGCTCGAATCGAACGCTTCGAACGCGAAGCCCAGGTCGTTGCGGCGCTGAATCATCCCCACATCGTCACGATCCATTCCATCGAGCGGGACGGAGCGACGCTCTTCATCGCCATGGAGTATCTGGACGGGCGAACGCTGGCCGATGTGATCCCCAAGGGCGGCCTTCCGCTCACCCGGCTGCTGAAGCTTGCGACACAGATTGTCGACGCGGTTGTCGCGGCGCACAGCCGTGGCATCGTGCACCGTGACCTCAAGCCTGCGAACGTGATGGTCCTCGCGGGCGACCGTGTCAAGGTTCTCGACTTCGGCCTGGCAAAGCTGCGCGAAGGTCCGGACGAGGCGACGCTGCCCACTCGCGAGCTGACAGGCGAAGGCAAGATCGTCGGCACGGTTGCCTACATGTCGCCCGAGCAGGCCGAGAGCAAACCGGTAGACGAGCGCTCCGACATTTTTTCGCTCGGGGTCATGCTGTACGAGCTCTCGACCGGCGAGCGTCCCTTCACCGGCGATACGAGTCTGTCGGTGCTCTCGTCGATCCTCCGCGATACACCGCGCGCGGTCACCGATCTGAATCCGGGGTTGCCGCGCGACGTGTGGCGGATCGTGCGCCATTGCCTGGCAAAGGATCCGGATCGGCGGTATCAGACGGCCAAAGATCTGCGCAACGATCTCGACGATCTTGCGCAATCGCTCAGTTCAGGAGAGCTCTCCCTGACAGCACCGTCGGGTCAGGCGCGGCGACCGCGCTGGTGGATCCTCGCCGGATGTGCCGCCGCGCTTCTCGCTGGCGCGGTCGTCGCGTGGGAGCTTCGTGCACCGGAGGCCAGCATCGGCACGCCGTCGCCAACGTTGTCGCACAGCCGCCTGACGCAGGAGGAGGGCCTGGAGCGATTTCCAAGCCTGTCGCCCGACGGCAAGTGGATCGCGTACGGGGCGGGTGGCGACATCCAATTGCAGAGCGTGACCGGCCGCACCGCGATCAACCTCACGAAGGACTCCCCCGCAGTCGATACGACCCCTGCGTTCTCACCCGACGGAGAAACGATCGCCTTTCGCTCCGCGCGGGATGGCGGTGGCATCTTCCTCATGGGGCGCACCGGCGAATCGGTTCGAAGACTGACGAGCTCGGGATTTCATCCAGCGTGGTTTCCCGACGGCAAATCCATCGTCTACGCCGGTGCGGAAGGCCCGCCGGGACCCGAGAACCGCGGCGTTCTCAGTGACCTCTGGACGATCTCCGCCGACGGCGGAGAGCCGCGCCGATTGTTTCTGGGCGATGCGGTTCAGCCGCGGGTGTCACCCCGCGGGCTGCGTATCGCGTTCTGGAGCCTTCCGGCGGATGCGGCGACGGGTACGCTGACCCCGACAGATCAGCCTGCCAACCGTGACATTTGGACGATTACCGTCGATGGGAGGAATCCAGTCAGGGTGGCGGGTCATGATGCCAACGACTGGAATCCCGTGTGGTCCCCTGATGGCCGATGGCTGTATTTCCTCAGCAATCGCGCGGGAGGCATGGGCTTGTGGCGCGTCGCAATCGACGAGGCGTCTGGCGCCACCAGCGGCGATCCCGCGCAACTGACCGCGCCCGCGTGGTACGTCGCGGATTTCGCCCTTTCGGCGGACGGCTCCACCGCTGCCTATTCCTCGCTCGTCGCGACGAGCAATGTGGCACGCGTGCGGTTCGATCCGGAAACGGCGACGATCGAGGGCGAGGTCGAGATGATCACCAAGGGGACGAACGACTTCGTCTACTTCGATGTCACGAAGGATGCGAGGTTACTCGCTCTCACGACCTCGTCGCGCACCCGTGAGGACCTGTATGTGTTGTCGGTCGCCGACGGCAGCATGCGGCAGCTGACCAACGACTTCGCACGCGATCGATGGCCGCGCTGGTCGACCGATGCACAGTCGATCTACTTCTATTCGGACCGCCGCGGCTACCAGATCTGGCGGATCAACAGCGACGGCGGCGGCCTTCGCGAGCTGACGAACAAGCCGAGCCTCATGTATCCATCGCTGTCGCCCGACGGCACGCGGCTGGCCACAAGCAACCAGGACGTTCACACAGTGTCGATCTACGACACGCGCGATTTCAGCAACCCGTTGCAGGTAGTCACACCCGCCATCGAGCCGAGGGTTGGCGTCTTCCGCGTCTTCGACTGGTCACCCGATTCACGATCGTTCGTGGTGCACGTGGCCCCGCCATCCGCGTAATCCCGGGGGCGGCGGCGGCGGCGGCGCTCCCGGATTGTGGACGTATACCGTCGAGAACGGAACGGCTCGTCGCCTCACCGATGGCACCGAGGGCACGTGGATGCGCGACGGGCGCCGGCTGATCTGCGCCAATCGCGGGCGATTGTGGGTGGTCGATGCGAGCTCCGGTCGTGCGTCGGAGCTACCGCTGCCGCCTGGAATCGCGGTGAATCCCCGCCTTGCCGCCGATGACTCGCAACTCTTCTTCCTCACGCCGACGAGCTCCGCCGACATCTGGGTGGCACGGTTCTCGGGCGCTGCGACACCTCGATAACGCCGCTCTGCGCGTCGCGCTGATCTCGACCTCGGCTCAGCCTCGATCAACGGTCGTGCGTGGCGGCCTTGTGGTAGTCGAGCTCGCCTGCTTCGATTCGCACCCGCATGCGGTTCTGCTCGGTCGGCAAGGGACAGGTCGTATACGGATTGAACGCGCACGGCGGGTTGTAGGCCTTATTGAAGTCGAGCGTCGTCTGTCCGTTCACCGGCCAATCTGTGTACAGGAACCGGGCTGACGGATACGTTTCCCTGCCGCTCGTGAGATCGCGGAAGACGATGAAGAATCGCTTGTCGTCTCCGCTCCCCGACTCGAAGACCTCGAGCTTGTGCTCCTGGCCGTTGACCGTGAACGCCACGACGCCTGGCGCGGTGTAGGTCTCGAGATCGCCGAGGATGTTCGGCACCTTCACGGTCTTCGGAACGGCGTAGGGCTCGAAGCGGCCGGTCACCTTGTACGCCTCATTCGGAGCGAACCATTTCAGGCCGGTGAAATTGCGGCGGATCTCACTGTTCTTGTCACGAAGCCTGATCGCGAGGCGATCGCCACTCACGTGAACGAATGCCGTCAGCCCTCCGATCGTCAACTGGTCGGCCGGCTTGCCATCCGCCGCGGGACGCAGTTCGGCGAGCGCCGTCTCCTTCCCGTTGACGGTCAGCGGTGCTTTCGCGCGCAGCACGACTTTCCGTCCCTCCAGCTCGAACGTCCCGGCTTCCATCGGCGCATCGGCGGGCAGCACGATATCGTTGAGCGGGCCCGAGCCGAACGTATTCCGTCCCTGATTCAGAAAGAAGAGTCCGGCCACCGTGAGCCAGCCGTTGTCGGCTTTCAGTGTCGCCTCGCGCTCCTGACGCCATTTCGTGAGGGCCTGCACGTAGGCATCGTCGGCGTACATCGTCACCAGCGCGACGATGATGCCGGCAGTGACAAGCGCCGAAAAGTTCAGGCGGGGCATGTCTTCGCCTCCAGATCGCGAGCTTATCACCCGGCAGGGCTCGCATCGCAAAACTACGCCGAGTCAGTCACTTACGTGCAGCGCGCGAGGATTACACAAGTATTACAGTGCCAGCCGGCCGAGCCTGCTAGCCTGACAGCACTCACTATGACCATGCCGACGCTCATGTACGGGCGCAAATACCAGAAGGGTGTGAACTGGATCACCTCGATCGCGATGACCGGTTTTCACATCGGCGCCCTCGCTGCATTCTTCTTCATCGACTCGGGCGCGATTCTCGCCGCCGCCGTCCTCTGGTTCATCTCGGGATGCCTCGGCATCGGGATGGCCTACCACCGCCTGCTCACGCATCGCGGGTACAAAACCCACAAGTGGGTGGAGTACTTCCTGACGTTCTGCGGCACGCTCGCGCTCGAGGGCGGACCGATTTTCTGGGTCGCGACGCATCGCATTCACCATCAGAAGTCGGACCGCGAAGGCGACCCGCACTCGCCGCGCGAGGGCACCTACTGGGCGCACATGGGTTGGATCATGACCGGCCAGGGGCTGCATCACGATGACTCGGTGCTCGCGCGCTACGTCCCGGACCTCTCTCGCGATCGCGTGCACGTGTGGCTGTCCAACTGGCACTGGCTCTCGAACGTCGTGGTCGGCCTCGGTCTCCTCGCGTTCGGCGGGATTCCATACGTGCTGTGGGGCATCTTCTTCAGAACGACGTTCGGCCTCCACTGCACGTGGCTGGTGAATTCGGCGACGCACCTGTGGGGCTCGCGCCGCTTCGAGACTCGCGACGACTCGACGAACAACTGGTGGGTGGCGCTCATCACGTTCGGTGAAGGGTGGCACAACAACCACCACGCGCATCCCGTCTCCGCGCGTCATGGCCTGGCGTGGTACGAGCTCGACATCAACTGGATCGGCATCAGCATCCTCCGGAAGCTGGGGCTCGCCTGGGACATCAAAGTCGCAAAGATCGCTCAGGAAGTGCCCTACGAGGAGAACGACCGGATCGTCGGCGAAGAAGAAGCCGTCGCTTAGCTCCCCCAGCGCTCATCTCGAAGGCCGGCCTCGTGCCGGCCTTTTTTATTTAGAATTCATCCGTGACACGACGGCAGAAGGCCATCACGTTCTTCGTGACGTTCTGCGTGCTGCTGGTGGCGGCGGCGTTGTCGCTGAACATCGGGTGGATCGTCATCAACGCGCGCCGAGTGACGCCGCTCATCTGGGGCATTCTGACGTTTGCGCTCATCATCGCCGGCATCATCGTGTACACCGTGTTCCTGGTGCTGGAAATCAAGCGCAACGAGGATCACGATACGTTCATCAACGCCGTCACGCACGAGCTCAAGACCCCGATCGCCTCGATCAAGCTCTACCTCGAGACGCTGCAGTCGCGCAGCCTGACCGACGAGCAGAAGCGGCACTTCTACGACGTCATGCTGGCGGACGCCGACCGCCTCCATCGGACGGTCGACCAGGTGCTGAAGGCGGGCGCGGCGCGTGAAGGAAAGGAAGGCGTCCGGCAAAGCGTCGACATGGGCGCGGTGGCGCGAGAATGCGTCGACCTCGCCACGCTTCGGCACCACCTCCCGCCCGGGGCGATTGCCCTCGAGGCGCAGACGAATCAGCCGCTGGGCGTCCTCGGCGATCCGGAAGACCTCCGCATGGTCGTCTCGAACCTCCTCGACAACGCCGTGAAGTACTCGGGCGACAACCTGCGCATCACCGTCACGCTGGCGGCGCCGACGCCGGAGACCGTGTGGGTCCGCGTCACGGACCGCGGCATCGGCATTCCGCGGTCGCACCTGCGGCGCATCTTCAAGCGCTTCTATCGCGTCCAGGTGCGCGGGCGGAAGCAGGTCACCGGCACGGGGCTCGGGCTGTACATCGTGCGCGCGATCGCGCGCGCCCATGGCGGCCGCGTGTTCGCGCACAGCGAAGGCGAGGGCCACGGCGCCACCTTCACCGTGGAGCTTCCACGGGGATGAGCCGCCTGCTCATCGTCGAGGACGAGCAGCACATCGCCGACGGCCTCCGCTTCAACCTGGAAGCCGACGGCCACGAGGCGGAGGTCGTCGGCGACGGCACGCATGCCCTCGAGCGCCTGCTCGAGGAGCGCGACCGCTTCGACGCCGTCATTCTCGACGTGATGCTGCCCGGCAAGAACGGATTCGAGGTCGCGTCAGCGCTTCGCGCCGCGGGCCAGTTCGTACCGATTCTGATGCTGACCGCGCGCGGCCGGCCCGAGGACGTGCTCAAGGGGTTCGAGTCGGGCGCCGACGACTACCTGCCGAAGCCGTTCGAGCTCGCCATCCTCATGGCGCGCGTGCGCGGCCTGCTGCGCCGCCGCGGATGGTCCCAGCCGCAGCCGTCGCAGCCGCACACCGACGTGTTCACGTTTGCCGACCGCACGCTGGATTTCGGGAAGATGGAGATCCGCGCGAAGGGCAGGTCGCATCCGCTGACCCTCATGGAGTGCGAGCTGCTCCGCTACCTGGTGAAGAACGCCGGCCAGCCGGTGTCGCGCAAATCGATTCTCGAGGATGTCTGGGACCTGCACGAGGAGACCGACACTCGCGCGATCGACAACTTCATCGTGCGGCTGCGGCGCTACCTCGAAGACAACCCCGCGAAGCCGAAATTCCTCGTCACGGTCCGCGGCGTCGGCTACAAGTTCATCGCGCCGTCGAATCCCCGCTAAGCGTCGGGCTCGTTCTTGTCGGCGTCGGACAGCAAAGGGACACCGGAGGGCGCGGCCGGCGCGAGCAGGCCGGTCCGCATGTAAATCAGCAGCTTGTCGCGCGTATCGGTGATGTCCAGATTCCGCATCGTCAGCTGGCCGATGCGATCCTGCGGAGAGAACGTCGACGCACCTTTCTCCATCGTCAGGCGCTCGGGTTTGTACGTGAGGTTCGGGCTCGAGGTATCGAGGATCGAGTAATCGTTGCCGCGGCGCAGCTCCAGCGTGACCTCGCCGGTGATGGCTCTTGCCACCCACCGCTGCGCCGTCTCGCGGAGCATCATCGCCTGCGGATCGAACCAGCGGCCCTGGTACAGCAAACGGCCCAGCCGCCGGCCGTTGTCGCGGTACTGTTCGATCGTGTCCTCGTTGTGGATGCCGGTGATCAGCCGCTCGTACGCGAGGAAGAGGAGCGCCATGCCCGGCGCCTCGTAGATGCCGCGGCTCTTCGCCTCGATGATGCGATTCTCGATCTGATCGGACATGCCGAGCCCATGGCGTCCGCCGATCGTGTTCGCCTCCTCGATGAGCCCGACACGGTCTTTGTAGGTCCGCCCATTGATCGCGGCGGGCTGACCCTCGTCGAAGCGAATGGTCACCGTTTCACGCTTCACGGCGACATCGTCACGCCAGAATGCGACGCCCATGATCGGCTCGACGATGGTGATGCCTGTGTCGAGGCGCTCGAGATCCTTGGCTTCGTGCGTGGCGCCCAGAATGTTCGAGTCGGTTGAGTACGCCTTCTCCGTGCTCATCCGATATTCGAAGCCGGCGCGTTCCATGTACTCCGACATCTCCTTGCGGCCGCCGAGCTCGTCGATGAACTGCTGATCGAGCCACGGCTTGTAGATGCGGAGCGCTGGATTCGCGAGCAGGCCGTAGCGGTAGAACCGTTCGATGTCGTTGCCTTTGAAGGTGCTGCCATCCCCCCAGATGTGAACGTCGTCGTCGCGCATGGCCGCGACGAGCATGGTGCCGGTGACGGCGCGGCCGATCGGCGTCGTATTGAAGTAGGTGCTGCCGGCGGTGGAGATGTGAAACGCGCCGCACTGCAGCGCGGCCAGACCTTCGGCCACGAGCTGCGGGCGGCATTCGACGAGGCGCGCCTTCTCGGCGCCGTAGGTCAGCGCCTTCCTCGGGATTTCCTCGTAGTCCTTCTCATCGGGCTGCCCGAGGTTCGCGGTGTATGCGTACGGGATGGCGCCCTTCTCGCGCATCCAGTGGAGCGCGGCGCTGGTATCGAGGCCACCCGAGAACGCGATACCGACACGTTCGCCGGCGGGAAGACGCTGAAGGATGTTGCCCATTCAGCGTCCGATCGTATCACTCGTATCGCAGCGCCGTGACCGGATCGACGCGCATCGCGCGGCGCGCCGGGATCATGCACGCGATGAGGGCGACTGCCGCGAGCAGCACCGGCACGGCGGCAAGCGTCGCCGGGTCCGTCGTGCCGACCCCGTACAACTGTCCTGCCATGAGCGGCATCAGCGCGAGCGACGCCGCGAAGCCGGCTGCGATCCCCGCCCCCGCGAGCGCCAGACCCTGCCCGACGACCAGCCCAAGCACCTTCAAAGGCTCCGCGCCGAGGGCCAGGCGTATGCCCATCTCCTGCGTCCGCTCGCTGACAACCAGCGCCATCACGCCGTAGACGCCAACCGCGGCGAGGGTGAGCGCGAGAACTCCGAACGCGATCGCGAGCACGAGAATGAACCGTCGCTCGGCCACGGATGCCGCAAGGACGTCGTTCATCGTCCGCATGTCGTAGACGGCCATGTCCTTCTCGAGCGCCTTCAACTCGGCGCGAACTGATTCGGCCAGCGCCGCCGGATCTCCCTGCGTGCGAATGACGAGAAACGGCGCAACCGGCGGGCCTTGAAGATGCGTGATGTCGTACTCGGCAGTCGGCTCCGCGTCGAGGCCCGCATGCCGGAGGTCGCCGACCACGCCGACCACCGTCGTCCAGGGAGTTTGCGGGTTGGTGCCCATCTTCAGCCGTTTGCCCACCGGATCCTCGTTCGGCCACAAGCGGCGCGCCATCGTCTGGTTCACGACGGCGACCGGTTGAGCGTTGGGGCCGTCTGCCTCGGTGAAGGACCGGCCTCGCAGAATGGGCATGCTCATCGCACGAAAATAGTCGTGCACTGCTCTGCGGAATTCGACCTCGGGCATCTCGCCGGGCGTCATGCTCCGCCCGTCGACCAGTACGCGGGTGCTCACGTTCGTGCTTCCGAGCGGCAGGCGCGTGGTCCCTCCGGCGGCGACGACGCCGGGGAGTGACTCGAGCCGTCCGAACATATCGGCATAGAACGCCCGCCGCGCATCTGGTGTGCTGATGCGGTTCGGCAGCTGCACTTGGAGGGTGAGCAGATTTTCAGAACGGAAGCCGGGATCCACGTTGAGCAAGGCCACGAAGCTGCGCAGCAGCAACGCGGCGCCGATCGTGAGCACGACCGCGAGCGCCACTTCGCCTATGACGAGAGCGGCGCGAAGGCGCTGGCGCAGAATCCCGCCGGCCACGCCGCGCGACGTGTCCTTCAAGGCGTCGTTCACGTTGCTCCGCCCCGCGGCAATCGCCGGTGCGAGGCCGACGAGCAGGCCGGCTATCAGAGAGACCGCCGCCGTGAACAGCACGATGGTCATGTCGGGATGAACTTCGTTGAGCCGCGGCAGTTCAGGAGGCGCGGTCAGAACGAGCAGGCGGACGCCGAGCCACACGAAAGCCAGGCCGAGGAGGCCGCCGGCGGCGGACAACAACAGACTCTCAGCGAGCATCTGCCCCAGAAGTCGGCCTCGGCCGGCTCCAAGAGCCGTCCGAACGGCTATCTCCTTCTGCCTGGCGACGCTGCGGGCCAGCAGGAGGTTCGCGACATTCACGCAGGCCATCAGCAGCACGAAACCCACGCCGGCAAGCAACAGCACGAGCGCCGGCCGCACGCGACCCACGGCCTGATCGTGCAGCGCCACGATGTTCGACTTGAGGCCTCGATTGACGTCCGGATATTGCTGCTCGAGTCGCGCGACGATCGAGGCGATCTCCTGCCGCGCCTGGTCGATCGCCACTCCGGGCGCGAGTCGACCGACGACGCTCAGGTAGTGCGGCACGCGAACGGGTGCGCCGTTCTGAACGAATTGAGGACTGGTCACGTCCAGCGGGATCCAGGCATCCGGCTCGATCGCCGGCGAGAAACCGCTTGGCCCGAGCATCGACTTGAGCGGGAAGTGGAAGTCGGCCGGCATCACGCCGACCACCGTTGCTGGCTGTTCATTGACGGTGAGCTGACGGCCGATGATCGCAGGGTCGGCTCCGAACCGTCGGCGCCAGAACCCATCGCTGAGAACGATCGCGCCCACGCGATCCGAGGGCTGCAGCGTCCGGCCGAGCGCGGCCGTCCGTCCGAGGAGTTCGAACATCCCCGGTGTGGTGCCTGACGCGCTGAACTGTTCGGTGCCGGCCGGCGTGCGAATCGTGGGAGTGACGAGGAACGAGTACATCATTTCCACGCGCTCGAGCGTGCGCGTGGCGGCTTTCACGTCGAGGAAGTTCGCCGGCGACATCGGATACTGCCGGACGCCTTCGCGGGTGTTGTCGTTCCAGATCATCACGAGGCGTTCCGGCTGTGCGTACGGCAGCGGCTTCAGCAGCACGGCGTTGACGACGCTGAAGATGGCGCTGTTCGCGCCGATGCCGAGCGCGAGGGCGAGCACGGTCAGACCGGTGAACGCCGGCGTGCGGACGAACATCCGAAGCGCATAGCGCAGATCCATCAACAACGCCTGCCAGGTCATGACACGTGTCTCCTGCTCGCGCAGCGCGAGCTGCTCGTGAAAGTTCGGGAACAAGAACCACCGCTGTGCAGCCGCGAGGCGCTCGAGCGTGGCGTTCGCGAGGACATCGACGATGGTTCGCGCGAGGAAATGCGCGCGTGCGCGGCCACCGGAGTCCCGGGCGGCGAGGTAGCGCTCGCGGAAGATCTGGCGCATCGGCGCGGCGTAGCGCAGGCGGAACGAGCGTGGGAACGCACTCAGCAGAGCGGCGTAGAGGCGTTCGACGATCACGCGCGCCCTCCAGGCAACAGCCGCCGCTCTCGGGCGGCGGCGACCTGCAGCTCGAGCCTGCGGGCCTCGCCGCGCGCGACTTCGAGGCCCTTCGGGGTCAGCCGGTAGTAGCGGCGCCGCTCGTCGTCCTCTTCGGGGTCGGGGCGTTCGTCGAGCTCCTCGATGAGTCCCGACTCGAGGAGCCGATTCAGCGCGCGATAGAGCGATCCTGCATGCAGGCTGATGGCGCCCGACGTGCGCCGTTCCACGTCGAGCATGACGGCATAGCCGTGCTGTTCACCGCCGGCAAGGGCGAGCAGGATCTCGAACGACACGGGCGTGAGCGGCAGGAACGAGCTCAGGTTGAGGCGGTCGGCCATGTGTGCCTTCGCACTATACGCCTTAAGCACATAGATGCGCGAACCATTGGACGGTCGGGGCCGTCAAAGGGTTCGTTGCCTCGACACTCTAGGCAATGTTCAAAGTCGCTGTTCAGAGTCCCTATTCTGAACAGGCACTCTGAACAGAGAAAGGCTGACCGGCCGGCATGAAAAACCCGAACGCGCTGTTACATGGGACGCTCGACGCCTTGATTCTCAAGACTTTATCCGGGTGTCCGCGTCACGGGTATGCAATAGGGCAATTCATCGAACAGGCGACAGATGAGGCGGTCCTGGTCGAAGAGGGTTCGCTCTACCCCGCGCTGTACCGGATGGAGCGTCGCGGCTGGATCGAAGCCGAGTGGGGCTCTTCGGAGCTCGGCCGCCGCGCGAAGTTCTATCGCCTGACCGACGAAGGCCGCGCGCAGCTGGCAGCCGAAACCGCGACCTGGCAGCGGTTCGCGGCGGGCGTGTCGAAGGTGCTCCTGGCGCAATGAAGCGGTCCCTTCGTTCGTGGCTGTGGCGCGTCCCGCTCAATCAGGAAGTCGATGACGAGCTCTCCTTCCACATCGAGATGCGCACGCGCGAGCTCATCGCGCGCGGGATCGACCCGGCCAGCGCGCGAGACCAGGCGCTCAGCCGCATCGGCGACCTCCAGCGACTGAAGCGGACATGCGTCGACATTGGCCGAAAGAGAGACCGTGACATGCGACTCACGCAGTGGATCGACGAACTCCGCGACGACGTGCGCTTCGCCGCGCGTCAGCTGACCAAGGCGCGGGGGTTCACATGTGTGGCGGCTGCCACGCTTGCGCTCGGCATCGGCGCCAACAGCGCAATATTCGCGCTGGCCGATGCGACGTTGATGCGGCCGCTTCCGTACGCTGAGCCCGATCGCCTGGTCATGATATGGGAGCGGAGTGCGACGAATCGGCGAATGGCAGTCGCGCCCCTCAATCTGCGCGACTGGAACGAGCAGAACCGCACGTTCGACAGGATGGCAGCCATTTCGCTCGGACTCGGCGGCGGACCGATGCTTGCCGCCCCGGACGGCACCACCGAGAGCGTCGAGCGACAGATCATCAGCAGTGGTTTCTTCGACGCGCTCGGCGTGAAGGCTGTCGCAGGTCGAACGTTTCTGCCAACCGACGAAGGGCCGAAGACGTCGGTCGTCGTGTTGAGCGAGGGATTGTGGCGCACGCGCTTTGGTGGCGACCTCTCGCTCATCGGACGCGACCTTCGTGTGAATGGACAACCGCATACGGTCGTTGGAGTTGTTCCGAACAACGTCCGGTTCGCGCGGCCAGCCAGCATCTGGACGCTTCTGCCGGAGCTCGGTGTTTTCAAGCAGCGGGATCTGCGGATGTTCGAGGTGGTTGGTCGCCTCAAGCCCGGCGTCACGTTGGAGGCCGCTCAGGCCGACCTGTCGGTGATTGCCGATCGGCTCGCGCGAGAGCATCCGGACACCAACAAGGGCCTTGGCGTAACCGTCGTCGCCTTGCGCACGGGGATCATCGGCTCAGAGCTGCAGCGCACGGCGGTCTTTCTGCTCGGTGTCGTTGCATTCGTGCTGCTCATGTGCTGCGCCAATGTCGCCAACCTGCTCCTTTCCCGCGCGAGCGCGCGAGGGCGTGAGCTTGCCGTGCGTACGGCGCTGGGGGCGGGGCGCGCGCGCATCGTGCGGCAGCTCCTCACCGAGAGCCTGGTGCTTGCGGCTCTCGGCGGCGCGCTCGGCGTCGGCGTGGGCGCAGCAATCCTGCAGGCGGCACCGGCGTTCATCCCGGCCGGATTGTTGCCCCCTGCCGTCACGCTGACGTTCGATGGTCGTGTGGTGACGTTCTGCGCGGCGGCGGCGCTGGCCGTCGGCGTGCTGTTTGGTCTCATGCCCGCCTGGCAGGCCACGGGGTCGTCGCTGGTCCACGCGATCGCGGCGGACAACCGATCGATCACGCAGGACGCACGAGGATTTCGGGCCACGCTCGCGTCCGGAGAGGTCGCGGCAGCGGTCCTTCTGCTGTGCGGCGCGGGGCTGCTGCTGCGCACCATGTTGGTCCTCGGCAGCTTCGATGCCGGATATCGCGCCGACGGCAACAGCGTGCTGACGCTGGATTTCTCCGTGCCGCAGTCACGGTATCCGAGCGCGCAAGCACTTCTGCACTTCTACCAGAACGTCGAGCGTGAGGTGAGCGCGCTCCCAGGCATGCACAGTGTCGGGTGGGCCAGCAGTCTGCCCTGGGGCTCCACCGAGCTGGGACGGTGGCCCTTCGAGATTGTGGGGGATCCACCACTCACAGCGGCCAATCGCCGCAGCGCCGACGTTTCGGTCGCCAGTCCCGGCTATTTCCGTACGTTGGACATCCGCATCGTAACCGGCCGTCCCTTCACCGATCGCGATACCGGCTCGGCCTCACCGGTCTGCATCGTCAACGAGGCGTTTGCGCGTCGGTATTTGCACGGGAGAAACCCAATCGGTGCGCGCGTGGACATTCGCCCGAAGATGCTCGGATGGACCACGGCGCGAGAAGTCGTGGGAGTCGCGCGACAGGTAAAGGGGGAACCCGACGAATCCGCGGATCTGCTGCAGGTCTATGTGCCTTTGGCACAGGCCCCGATTGGCGATGTCTTTCTCGTTGTCCGGTCGGCCGCAGGGTCACCTGAGGCGCTCGCTCCTGCGATTCGCGCGGCCGTCGCACGGCACGACGCGAATGTGCCGGTCAGGCGCTTCAGGACGCTGGATGATCTCGCGGGCGAGGCCACCGCTCGATATCGCTTTCGCGCGATCGTAGCAGCAACGTTTGCCGGACTGGCGCTCCTGCTCGCGATGGTTGGTGTGTTCGGGGTCCTCGTGTACTCCGTTCAGCAGCGCCGCCGCGAGTTCGGAGTGCGGATTGCACTCGGCGCGACCACTGGCAACGTGCTCGCGCTGGTCCTCACCAGCGCGATAAAGGTCATTGCGGTCGGCGCGGTCATCGGCCTCATCGGTGCAGCCGCTCTGGCGCGGTCGATTTCGACGTTCCTGCACGGCGTGCGGCCGCTCGACCCGTTGACGTTTGGAGCCGTCGCCGCGGTCCTGACGGTGACTGCTGCACTTGCGACGATTGGCCCGGCGCTGCGCGCGGCCCGCGTCGATCCGGTCGTCGCGTTTCGAAACGACGGATGAAAAGGTCCCTTCGTTCGTGGCTGTGGCGCGTCCCGCTCAATCAGGAAGTCGACGACGAGCTCGCCTTCCACGTCGAGATGCGCGCGCGCGAGCTCATCGCGCGCGGAATCGACCCGGCCAGCGCGCGAGACCAGGCGCTCAGCCGCATCGGCGACCTCCAGCGACTGAAGCGGACATGCGTCGACATTGGCCGAAAGAGAGACCGTGACATGCGACTCACGCAGTGGATCGACGAACTCCGCGACGACGTGCGCTTCGCCGCGCGTCAGTTGGGAAGAGCGCCCGGCTTCGCCGTGACGGCAGCGATCACGCTGGCGCTCGGCATCGGCGCCACAACCGCCATCTTCAGTGTCGTGCATGCCGTGGTGCTGCGGCCGCTGCCCTTCCCCGATCCACACCGCGTGGTGGTGGTCGGCGAAGAGTGGGAAGGGCAAGGCTCCGACGCGTCCGTGGGCAACTTCCACGACTGGCGCACGAACGCGACGTCCTTCTCGGCGCTCGCCGCGGAGCAGGGCTTCAGCTTCAATCTGTCGATCGGCGACGTGCCTGAGCGCGTCATCGGCAGCCGCGTCACGTACACCTGGTTCGAGGTCCTCGGCATCCGCCCGCTGCACGGCCGCGTCTTCACGCGCGAGGAGGACACGCCGGGGAACGATCGCGTCGTGGTGCTCAGTCATCGACTGTGGACGCGGCGGTTCGGCGCAGACCCACGCGTCGTCGGCCAGGAGCTGACCCTGAACGCAGTGGCCCATACGATCATCGGCGTCATGCCGTCGCAGTTCGACGTCACGACCTCCTCGGAGGAGCTCTGGACGCCGGTGGCGTTCACGCCGGTGCAGCTCGCGGAGCACGATGAACACTATCTGAACGTCATCGGACGTCTCGCGCCGGGCACGTCGCTCGATCAGGCGAACGCCGAGCTGCGCACCGTCTACGCCCAGGTGCAGGCCCGGAGTCCGAACGACCAGCAGATCAACCAGGGGATCGCCGAGCCGCTCCATCGGAGGATGGTCGGCGACTACCGGCAGCGGCTGCTCGTGCTGCTCGGCGCGGTCGTGCTCGTGCTGCTGATCGCGTGCGGTAACGTCGCGAACCTGCTGCTCGCGCGCGGTGGAGTCCGGAGAAAGGAGATCGCGCTGCGTGCCGCGATCGGCGCCGGCCGCGGACGCATCGTGCGGCAACTGCTGACGGAAACAGTTGTCCTCGCGGCCACCGGCGCGGCGCTGGGCGTCGGCGTCGCCTGGCTGGCGGTGCCGGCGCTTGTCGCCGCGACTCCTGAAGGCGTCCCGCGTCTCGAGCAGGCACGATTGGACGGCGTGGCGCTCGCCTTCGCGCTCGGCTCGGCGATCTTCAGCGCGCTGGTCGCCGGCCTCGCGCCCGCGCTGCGCGCCGCACGCACCGACCTTCACGGCACCTTGAACGAGGGCGGCCGCTCGGGCACCGCCGGCCACGACCGTCTCCGGACGCTGCTCGTCGCGGCGGAAGTGGGCCTTGCCATCGTCCTCCTCGTCGGCGCCGGATTGCTCATTCGCAGCGCGCTCCATCTCCAGCGCGTGGATCCCGGCTTCGATCCGCGCGGGCTGCTCACCGCGCGCGTCACACTGCCGGCGGCGCACTACCAGGGTCCGGAGCGCGTCGTGCTCGCCTTCGAGGAAATCGCCGACGCGCTGTCCGCCACACCGGGCGTCGAGAGCGCCGGTGCCTCCACCGGCGTACCGATGACGCCAGGCGACAACGGCAATGGCCTGCTGGCCGAAGGCAAACCACCCGACACGGAGAACTTCGTCAACGCGCGCCTGGCCATCGTGACGTTGAATTACCCTCGGACGATGCGGATGCCGCTCCGGCGCGGGCGGCTGTTCTCTGCCAGCGATCGCCGCGGTGGGCCGCGTGTGGCGGTGGTCAACGAAGCCGCGGCTCGCGCGCTGTTCCCGGGCGAAGACCCTCTCGGAAAGCGCTTCGCCTGCTGCGACGGCACGCCAGGGCAGCCCGGCTGGAGAACGATCGTCGGCGTCGTGGGCAACATGCGATCCCGCGGACCGGCACAGGAGGCGCGTCCCGAGTTCTTTCTGCCGATCGCGCAGGCGCCCGATGTGGCCTGGACCTGGATTCAACGGAGCATGACGGTCGTCGCGCGCAGCCGCACGGGTGACGCCTCGGCCTTGATTCCCGCCGCACGCGCGGCGGTGAAGCGCGTGGACTCGACGCTGCCGATTTACCAGGTGCGCTCGATGGAACAGCGGCTGCAGGCATCGGTCGCGCAGGCTCGCTTCAATACGCTGCTGATGCTGATGCTCGGCGCGATCGGCCTCGTGCTGTCGGCGATCGGCGTCTACGGCGTGATCGGGTACTTCGTCACGCATCGGCAGCATGAGATCGGCATTCGAATGGCGCTCGGCGCGAAGGGCGTCGACGTCGTCCGGCTGGTCCTGCTCCAAGGGATGCACCCGGTCGCGATCGGCATCGCGCTCGGACTTGCTGCGGTGTACGCCTCGTCACGCCTGCTCGCCGCGTACGTGCACGGAGTCACCACGACGGATCCGCTCACCTTTGCGGCGGTAGTTGCGGTGCTGACCGTCGTGGCGCTCGTCGCCACCCTGCTGCCCGCTCGCCGAGCGGTGCGCGTCGACCCGACCCGTGTGCTGAACTCCATGTAAGATCGTCGCCTGTTCGCGCGCATCGCTCTGCTCATCGGGATGGTTGCCGCGGCGACCGATCAGACGGGGCCCACTCCATACGTGGACGGGCGTGAGGTGACGTTCGTGGCCGCCGGCGATCCGTCGGATCCCCCGCGAATCGTGGCCGACTTCAACGGCTGGGATCCGTCGGCCGGCCTCATGACGCGCGCCGGCCACGGGCGCTACGAGCTGCGAGTTCGCCTCGACCCTGCGGCACGCATCGAATACCTGATCGCGTACCGCGACCGTTTCGAGATCGATCCTCACAATCCGCGCCACGTGCCGGCCCCGACGGGTGCGTTGCGGTCCGAGCTCCGCATGCCCCACTACACGCCGCCCGCGGTGCTTCCGCGGCCATCCGTCGCCGGGGTGACGGAGACCGTTCCGTTCGTCTCGAAGGCCGGCGAGTCGCGCCGAGTTCGGGTGCATCGTCCGCACGACGCGGCCGGCCCGCTGCCGATCCTGTATGTCCACGACGGCATCATCGCCGTCGAGGGGCTCGACATGCCGGCGATGCTCGACGCACTCCTCGCCGATGGCCGCATGGCGCCGATCACGGCGGTCTTCATCAACAGCATCGATCGGCACGAGGACTACGCCGCGGGCTCGATGTTCGGCTATGTGTTCGCAGGTGAGATCGTGCCGGCCATCGAGCGGCGATACCCGGTCGCCGCGGGGTGGCGCGGCATTGTCGGCTTCTCGCGCAGCACCATGGGCGCGCTCGACGTGTCGCTCAACGCGGCGGTTCGATTCCAGCGCTGCGGCCTGGTGGCGCCGGCGATCCCTCCGCCGGCGGCCGCGTCGCTCCTCGCCCACGCCATGGGCGCGCTCCCACATGTGACGATCCTCGCAGGAGGGTACGACGAGCCGTTGATCGAGGACGCACGCGCGCTGCGCGGCGCGCTGTCCTCCCGCCATGTGCCGCTCGAGTGGATCGAAACGCCCGAGGGGCACAACCACACGGCTTGGAAGAGCCTGCTGCCGCGCCTTCTCACGTCGTGGTTTCCGCCCGTGACGCAGCGCGACTATTCAGCGCGAAGCGCGGAGATGGGATCGACGCGCATGGCGCGCCGCGCCGGCAGATAGCACGCGAGGAACGCGCTCGCGAACAGCAGGCCAGCGGCGCCGCCGATGCTGACAAGGTCGAACCGTTCGACGGAAAACAGCATCGCTTCGACCGGCCGCGTGGCCGCCGTCACCAGGACCAGGCCGATCGTCAACCCGATGACCACGGGCGTCATGCCGATCCCCAGCACGAGGCGGCGTATGTCCGCGCCTGCCGCTCCGAGGGCCACGCGCAATCCGAGGTCGCGGCGGCGTTGAGCCACGACATAGCTGACGACGCCGTACACGCCGATGACGGCAAGCAGCAGGGCCGCGGCCGCGAACGCACCGATGAGCCACAGCAGGAACCGGCGTTCGGCCAGCGTGGCGGCCAGCACCATGTCGAACGTGCGCAGATTGTGTACGGCCTGCGATCTATCGACATCGGCAACGGCTTGCCGGATGCGAGACGCCGCCGATCCGACGCCCTCTCTCGTCCGCATCACCAACCGGACCGGGCCGTCCGACCACTGGGCCACGGGAATGTACGCCTGCAAGGAGATCGGCTCGCCGAGGCCTCGATGCCGCACATCGCCGACCACGCCGACGATTTCTCGCCTGGGGCCGTCCGCACCGCCGAGCATGATATGCCTCCCGAGCGGATCGGCATCACCGAACATCTGCCTTGCAGCCGTCCGATTGATGATCGCGACAGGCGGAGATTTCTCGACATCGCGGTCGTTGAAGTCGCGACCTCGCAGGAGCGGCAGCCGCATCGTGGTGAAGTAACCGGGGGTGACCGCGAATCGATCGGCCATGGGGGCGTCTTCGGGATTTTCACCGACACGTCCCACGACGTGAAACCCTGCCCGGTCGTTCTGTTCGCCGACGGGGAGCTGTGACGTGAACGCGGTTTCATCGCCGTGCGCCGACAGCTCTGTGACAACGCGCCGATAGAACGCGAGCGCCGGTTCGTTCTCCGCGTAGGTTGGACCCGCGAGCGAGATCTCGGCGGTGACTACGCCCGACGGGTCAAAGCCCGGATCGACGCGAAGCAGATGCACGAAGCTGCGGCCGAGCAAGGCGCTGATGCCCAGCAGCACCAGCGCGAGAGCGACGTTGCCCGCGACCAGCACCCGCCCCGCGCGGCCGCCGCCGGCAACCTGCGCACGCGCGCCGCGCAGGAATGCGGTCAGATCCGCCGACGCGAGCTGCCAGGCCGGCATCAGCCCGAACAAGAGTCCCATGCCGCATGCGATCACCATCGTGACGCCGAGGACCCGCCCGTCCAGAACCACTCGATCGATCCGTGGGAGATCGGTGGGGGCGAGCGCGGATAGGCCCCGTACGGCCGCATACGCGAGCGCCACGCCGCACACCGCCCCGATGGCCGCGAGGACAAGGCTCTCGGTGAACAGCTGACGAACGAGCCGACCGGTGGCGACGCCTAGCGCACGCCGTGTCGCAATCTCTGGACCGCGCTCCACAGAGCGGACGAGCAGTAAGTTGGCGACGTTGATGCCTGCAATGAGCAGCAGCACGCCGACCGCTCCGAGAAGCAGGTAGAGTGCCGGCCGAATCGGCCCGAGCACGACGTCGGCCACCCGTGCCACCTCCGCTCCGGCTCCCGTGTAGGACGAGGGGTGCTCTCGAGCGAGCTGCTGGGTGATGCGGTCCACGTCGGCCTGCGCCTGCGCCGACGTGACGTCGGACTTGAGCCGCCCCGCCACACGTATGTGGCGGCACGTCCGGCACGAGAACGGAAGCGTCGCGTCGTAGGCCAGCGGGACCCACACCTCCGCGCCCTCGAAGACACCTTCCGCGATCAGATCCTCGCCGGTATCCCGCATCACGCCTGTTACGACGTACGGCCGTCCGCCGAGCGAGATGGCGCGCCCGACGATTCGCGGGTCCGACCGGTAGCGCCGCTTCCACAGGCGCTCGCTCAACACGACGAACCGGCGGTTGGCCCAGCGGTTCTCAGCCTCCGTGAATGCCCGCCCGAGCGCCGGCTCGATGCCGATCACGCGGAAGTAGCCCGGCGTGACGCGCATGACGGCCACCTGCTCCGGTTCGCCTCCTTCCGCGAGCGTGGTCACCATCGACGCCATCGCCGCGATGTCTACGAACGACCGGCTCCGTCTCCTCCAGTCATCGAACGTCTGGTACCCCGTCGTGTCTGAGATCTCGCCCTTGAAGCGCTCCTGCACGAACACGAGCCGGTCCGGGTCCGGATAACCAAGCGGCCGCCAGTCGATGCCGTTGACGATGCTGAGAATCGCAGCGACGCTGCCGATGCCGACCGCAAGCGTGGCGACGGCGGCGGCCGTGGGGCCCGGGCGGCGCCTGAGGTCGCGGAGGGCGTACGACACGTCCTGCGCGAGCTGGCTGGCATGCTCGCGCGGCGCCGTACGCAGGAGGTCCGCGATCGTTTCGTACCACAGCCGCACGAGAACGCGGCCTCCTCGCTGGCGCGCGTCGCGCTGCTGGCTGGCGAACGTCCGCTCCATGTCGCGCGCGTAGTCGGCTTGAAAGTCCGCCGGCAACAGCCGAAGGAGGCGGCGGAACCATCGCGTCCTGTTATCCATGGTCATTCCGATCGGAGCGCGCTGCTCGGATCGAGGAGCATCGCTCGACGCGCCGGAAGCCAGCACGAGGCAATCGCCACGGTGAGCACGACACCGCTGGTGAGGGCGAAGATCGACGGGTCGTGGGCGTCCACCTCGAACAGGAGCGCGCGCGCCGCCGACGCGGCAATCCAACCGCCGCACAGCCCCAGCGCGAGGCCGCCGACTGCCGGGCGCAGCCCTTCGATCATCACGGCCCGCAGCAGGTCGGAGGCAGAGGCACCGACCGCGGCGCGGATCCCGAGCTCCCGTGCATGCGACGTCACCCAGGAACCGACCACTCCATAGAGCGCCAGAGCAACCAGTAGAAGCGTGGTGACCGCAAATGCGCCGACGACCACCGTGTGGAATCGCCGGGACGCAACCGAGTCGGCGATCCGCTGCTCCATGGTCGACACCGACGAGATGAGCAGCTGCGCCTCGACTTGACGCAGCGCGCGGCGGACCGCGTCCGTGACGGCGGTTGGCTCTCCGGTGGTCCGGACCATCATGAACATGCCGTTCCACGGCCGCTGCGTGTGCGGCTCGTACATCGCAAGGTCGAACCCGTCCTCGAGCGACGCGTTGCGCACGTCCGCGACGACGCCGACGATCCGCAGCCATGGTTCCCGCTCGGCCGGTCCGACCTTGATCCGTTTGCCGATGGCCTGCCCCGCCGGCCAGAACCGGCGCGCCACGGAAGCGCTGACGATCGCCACGGCCTCGCCGGTGCCATCACGCTCGATGAAGTCGCGACCCTCGATAAGGCGAATCCCGAGCGTAGCGAAATAGCCGGGAAGCACGCGACGATACGTGGCGACCGGTGAGGTTCGCCGGGGCTGCCCTTCAACCGTCAAATCCCCCTTCGAGCCCGGTTCCACCGGAGGTCTGCTCACGACCGCCACGCCCGCTACGCCGGGCAGCGCGCGAAGCCTCGCCGATGCCGTCTGGTAGAAGCGCGTCATCGCCAGCGGCTCGTCGGAAGGCGCGGTGAGCGTGGTCACGCGCATCACCAGGAGGTGGTCCGATCGGAAGCCCATGTCCACGCGGAGCAATCGATCCAGGCTTCGACCGAGAAGGCCGGCCACGACGACGAGCACGCATGAGACCGCGACCTGGACGATGACGAGACGCTGACGCGTCCGTGGAGGTGCTGCCGACGAGACCCCGACACGTGCGATCGCGCTGGCTGCCGGCACGATGCCAGCCAGCACCGCTGCCAGGATCGTGCACGCAGCCGCCGCACCGACCGCGGCGCCGTCGATTGACGGCACGACGAATGGGGGCAGCGCGTCGCCGAGTCCACGCACGAGAAACGCGAGCAGAGAGTACGCGGCCGCGACGCCGAGCGCGGCGCCGGCGGCGGCTCCGCACAGCGACTCCGTGAGGAACTGGCGGACAATCCTCCCGTAGCTGGCGCCGAGGGAGAGACGAATGGCGACTTCGGGCGCTCGGCTGGCGGCGCGAGTGAGAAACAGCAGCCCCACGCTGCTGCAGGTCACGACGAGGAGCAGAAGCACCGCGCCAGCCAATGCCGTCACCGCCGGCCGCGCGCCGCGGCTCACCTGCTCCGCCAGGGAGGCGATGACGATGCGATGCCCGACATCGGTATCGGGTTCGCGTGCCTCCCGCGCGGATGTCCACGCGCTCAGTTCCGCCCGCGCGCTTTCGAGCGACGCTCCCGGCGCCAACCGGCCAACGACGAGGGCGACATGAACCTCGCGGTTGCGCATCCACGGCTCGTCGGCCATTTGGCCGATGGGCAGCCACACGCTCACCTCGGCGTCAGGAAATCGGAAGCTGTCGGAGAGCACGCCGACAATCGTCGTGGCGCGGTTGTCGATCGTCAGCGACTGGCCCACGGCGGCCTCCGCCGAGCCGAACCGCGCGCGCGCGAGATTGTGTCCGACGAGCGCGACCGCCGCACCGCGAGGCGCGTCCTCGACGGCACTGAACCCGCGTCCCGCAAACGGCCGGACGCGGAGCGTGTCGAGCAGATTGGCCGAAACGAGCACCGCATCGGTGGGGATGGGTTCTGGCCCGCCAATCACCACGCCGTTTCGCATGTACGCGGCGAGGTGCTCGAAGCTTCTCGCCTCGCGCTGCAGCTCGACGAACGACGGATACGAGAGCTCCCACGGCTGCGAATCCTGCGGCGTCTGCTCGCGGACCGCTGCCAGGCGCGCCGCATCGTCGAAGGGCACGGGGCGGAGCAGCGCCGCATCCACCACCGAGAACACCGCCGTGGTACCGCCGATACCGATTGCGAAGACGAGAGCGGTGACGAGAGCCAGCGCCGGGCGGCTCGCCATCGTGCGCCCCGCGTAGCGGACATCCTGCGCCACCTGCGCGATGTGCTCCCGCGGCGCGGTGTGCAGAAGATCGCTGACGGTCTCGAACCAGAGCCACAGCACGCTCCGTGCGCCTCGTTCGCGCGCCTCGCGATGCTGACTATGGAACGTCCGCTCCATGTCGCGCGCGTAGTCGGCTTGAAAGTCCGCCGGCAGCAGCCGGAGAAGGCGTCGGAAGAACCGCATCTGCCTTGACGGCATCTGCTTGGACATGGGGCCTCCTCACGCGGTTCGCGGCTTCCGCGGCAGCAGCTTCGCGCGCGCCTGGCCGACGGCCTCCTCCATGCGGCGCGCCTCGGCGACGGCCACCGCCCGGCCGTTGTCGGAGAGCCGGTAATAACGCCGCCGCTCGTCGTCGAGCGACGGGTCGGGCCGCTCGTCGCACTCGACGATCAGGCCCTCGCGGACGAAGCGTTTGATCAGCGCGTAGAGCGTGCCGGCGCTCAGCCGCACCTTGCCGTCGGTGCGTCGGTGGATTTCCTTGATGATGGCGTAGCCATGCTTGTCGCCGTCGGCGAGCGCCACCAGGACCTGGAACATCGGCGGCGTGAGCGGCAGATATGGCTCGGGATCGAAGCGGCGTTTCACCATGAACCGATAACTATAGCGACACCCGATAGAGTGTCAAGGCCACCGCTACAGACGGTCCACGCGTGCGAAAGGTTGGCGCCGCTAGAACAGCCGAGGCGTCGCCGACCAGCGACGTTCGTGCTCGAGGAGCCATTGCTTGCGATCGAGGCCGCCGCCGTAGCCGGTCAGCGTGCCGTTCGTCCCGATCACGCGGTGGCACGGGACGACGATGGCCAGCGGGTTGGAGCCATTGGCGAGTCCAACCGCCCGGGCGCCGTTGCGGACGCCGAGGTCGGCGGCGATGTCGCCGTACGAGCGGGTGCGCCCTGCGGGAATGGCGAGCAGACGCTCCCACACGCGACGCTCGAACTCGGTGCCGTGCATGACGAGCGGCGGTGCGACAGGGTCTGCGGCCCGGCCCGCAAAATACTCGCGCAGCCACGCCGCCGCCGCATCGAGGGCGCCGTTCGATCCGTCTTCGATGGCATGCGACGGAAGCCAGCGCCGCAAGCGTGCCTCGAGCCGTTCGTGCCGCTCGACTTTCGAGAACTCCAGCGCGACCAGCCCGGATTCGGACGCGAGGCCGAGCATCCGACCGATCGGTGTGTCGAGCATCCGCCGGCGCAGCACGTACACGCCGCTATTGTCGCCGCCCCCTGAGGCGCGCGTCCACCGAGGCTGGCCATCGCATTGCAGCCGATGCCGGTTGAGCAGTGGAGGACGTATGCGGATCAAACTGAAGAAGCTAGAGGACCAGGTGATCGTGATCACCGGCGCATCCAGCGGCATCGGACTCACCGCGGCGGAAATGGCGGCCGAAGCAGGCGCCCGCGTGGTGCTGAGCTCGCGGAACGAAGACGACCTGCGAAAGGCCGTCGAGCGGATTCGAGCTGCGCGGCGGCCGCGCCACATTCGTCGTGGCTGACGTCGCCGATCCCGGGGCGGTCGAGGACATCGGACGGAGGGCCATCCGCGAGTTCGGCGGCTTCGACACCTGGATCAACAACGCCGGGCTCGGCCTGTACGGACGCATCGAGGACATCCCGCTGGCCGACAAGCGGCGGCTCTTCGACATCAACTTCTGGGGCGTCGTGCATGGCTGCCGGACGGCCGTGCCGCATCTCAAGCGGCATGGCGGCGCGCTGATCAACATCGGCTCCATCGTCTCGGATCGCGCGACGCCGCTGCTCGGTATCTACAGCGCATCCAAGCAGGCGGTCAAAGGCTACACCGACGCGCTCCGCATGGAGCTCGAGGAAGAGCGCGCGCCAATCTCCGTGACGCTCCTCAAGCCGTCAGCGACCAACACGCCGTTCATCGAACACGCCGGCAACTACATGGAGGCGGCGCCCGAGTTCCCGCCGCCGGTCTACGCGCCGGAAGTCGTGGCGCGCGCGATCCTCCGCTGCGCCGAGAACCCGACACGCGAGATCACGGTCGGGGGCGCAGGCCGGATGCTCACCGCGATCGGCGCCGTCGCTCCGCGCCTCACCGATCTGTACATGGAATCGACGATGTTCGATCAGCAGAAGCGCGACGAGCCGGCGCGACGCGACGATGCCCTCTACGAGCCGCAGCGCGACGGCCGGCGCCGCGGACCCACCGAGCGAGCCACGCTGAACCGCAGTGCGTACACGCGTGCGGCGCTCTCCGATGTCGGACGGGTGATTCCGGCTATCGCCATCGGCGCGCTGCTCGTCGCAACGCTTCGAAAGCGCGGTGAGGTCAGCGAAGCGGCGTAATGCGGGACGCTCGTACGTAGACACCGCGCTCGCGAACCGCGCGCGCGGTGGCCTCGTCGATACCCCACCGACGCCTCGCGGCGTCGACTTCGGGCGCGGCTTCGACGCGACCTTCGACTGAGATCTCCGAGCCGGGCTCGAGATGGATCGGCTTGTCGGAGGCGATGAATACCGGCTCCTCGTCGAGCGCCCCCGCCCAGAATGTGTGGTCGCTCGTGAGCTGGCGCACCTGCACCCGATCGAGCGACGCACGCCGGTCCGGGTTCAGCCCAATCGTGCCCGCCGCGCCAGGTTCGCCGTCGGGCGGAGTCCCAACCCGCCAGAGCGCGGCCAGCGACAGCACCGCCACGATCACCGCGGGCACTCCCAGCACGGCCGCCCGTCGACGCCGCTTTTGTTCGGGCATGGCTTCCTCCGCGGCTTCCTCCGCGAGCCCAGCCGCTGCATCAAGCATGCCGGGAACTACAATGTGTCCGCATGCCGGCCAGCGAAACCGTCGAGGCACGGGGCCACCTCATCGACTCGGGCCACCTCAGCTCCATCATGGACAAGGTGATCGAGCTCAACTCGAACTACGAGATCGTGCGCTTCGATATCGGCCGCACCAACGATGAGGTCTCGCGTATCGAGATGCGGCTCACCGCGCCGACCGAAACGGCGCTCGCCGAGCTGCTCCAGGAGCTGACGGCCTTCGGCTGCCATCCGCTCCGCGAATCGGACGTCATCGCCCGGCCGGCCGAGAAGGACCGATGCGTCCCCGACGATTTCTATTCGACCACGAACTACCGGACGCATGTCCGGCTGGCCGGGCGATGGGTCGAGGTGCAGCAGCAGCGCATGGATGCGGTGATCGTGGTCAACGGCAGCCGCGCCGAATGCCGCAAGCTGCGCGACGTGCGCGCAGGGGAACTCGTCGTCGTCGGACACGACGGCATCCGGGTGACACCCGAGTTTCGCGAACGCGATCGGCTCGGCTTCGCCTTCATGAGCAACGACGTCTCGTCGGAACGGCGCGTCGAGGCGAGCGTCGGCCGCATCGCGGCGATGATGCGCGACGTCAAGCGGCAAGGCGGCCGGATTGCGGCCGTGGCCGGGCCGGTCGTCGTCCACACGGGCGGCGCCGAATATTTCTCCGCACTGATCCGCCTCGGGTACGTCGACGTCGTCCTCGCGGGAAACGCGCTCGCCGTGCATGACATCGAGTACGCACTCTCCGGCACCTCGCTCGGGATCGATCTCGCCGCCGGGGCACCGGTCGAGCAGGGCCATCGCAACCACATGGTCGCGATCAACGCCATCAACCGGGCCGGCAGCATCCGGCAAGCCGTCGAAAGCGGCGTGCTGCGCTCGGGGATCATGTACGAGTGCGTGAAGCACAGCGTGGAGTATGTCCTGGCCGGCAGCATACGGGACGATGGGCCGCTGCCGGATACCGTCATGGATTTGATCCAGGCGCAGGACCAGTACGCCGATGCACTGGGCAAAAATGTGCAGATGGTGCTGATGCTCTCGTCTATGCTGCACAGCATCGGCGTCGGCAATATGCTCCCGGCATGGGTCCGCGTCGTCTGCGTAGACATCAATCCGGCTGTAGTGACGAAGCTCAGCGACCGAGGAAGTACCCAGACTGTGGGTGTGGTGACGGACGTTGGGCTGTTCCTTCACCACCTGGCCATGCGGTTGGAAACGCGCGATGAGACGTGACTGGCTGACGCTGGCGTTCGGAGTCGTGCTCGTCTGGGTGATCGTGGCCTTGAGCCTGCGACAGACGTGGACGCGCCCGCCCGCCGAGCATTCCCGGACGCCCGACGCGGCACCGGCCGCGACAGCGCCGGCGGCGGCACCCGCTCCCGAGTCCGTGCGCACACCGCCAACTGAGGATCCGAGTACGGCCGCATCGGCGGCCGCGAAAACGAAAGCGCCGGACGTGCCGGCAGTTCGATCGCCTGTTGCGGCCAAGCCGAGTGGGACGGAGGCGGGCATGGCCGTCCTGCAGGTGGTCAGCGACGTCCCCGGCGCATCGGTCTTTCTCGACCGGGAGTTCGTGGGCGCGACGCCGCTGACGCTGCGCGGCCTCGTCCCCGGGCCGAAACAGCTGAACGTCACCGCGACCGGTCACGACGGCTACTCCGCCACGATCGCGGTGACCGACGGGCCCAATAAGGTGAGCGTCGAGTTTCTGAAGGTCCACCTCAGCGCCGCGGTCCCCGTCATCCACCGGCATGCGATGGGCTCATGCCAGGGCACGCTCACGGCCTCGCCGAAAGGCCTGTCGTACGACGCGTCGAACAAGACCGACGCGTTCGCGCTGGCATTCAGCGACGTCGACGAGTTCGACGTGGACTACCTGAAGAAAAACCTGCGCGTTCGGCGCCGCGCTGGGAAGACCTGGAATTTCACGAACGACAGCGCCGACGCGCTCTTCACCTTCCACCGAGACGTCAGCAAGGCGAGAGAAAAACTCGCGGCCACTCGATAGCACTTACTCCGTCGTCGGTGCAACCGCACTGACGGTGCCGGTGCGATCTCCCTCACGCTGTCGGTGCAATCGCACTTCGTTGTCGGTGCAATCTCACTTCGTTTGTCGGTGCAATCCTCTTGCTCTGTCGGTGCAGGAGATTCCTCAACAATCCCGTCGGCTGCCTGTCGCAGATTCTGCGCCCTGCAACGCTCGCGCGATTCCTTAACTTGCTGAATCCACTGGCGAGAGCGGCGGGTACGGGCGTGCTCAACGGAGCTCCGTGCCTGGTGCCCGCAGTCATCCGTGATCTCGTCGTGTGGCAGCTCGCCGAGGCCTTACAGGTGGAGACGTTGAAGTCTGACCAGGCGGCCACGTTGGGCCAGGGACTTCTGGTTGCGCGGCGAAACTGAAAAAACCGCTTCACAAATCATCAGGAATATTCCCGAAGGCTTCCGGCGCCGTTCGCACCCGGACTTTGCGCGTTTCCTTCAGTATTCGTTCAGCTCGGTTGGCGAGCTGCGCGCATTGTTCGACGAGAGTCAAAAGAAGGAGTACGTGACGGCCGCAGAACTTCAACCAGCTCGTGACCTGTGTTACCGGCTCGAACGCGCCTTATTGCGATTCATCGACTACCTGAAGCGCAACGATCCGCCTCCATGGTGGAACGAATGCGACAGCGCTTGCATGGCAACAACGAGCGAGCGCATGCACCGACAACGAAGAGTCATTGCACTGACCAGCGAAGAACCATTGCACCGACAAACGAAGAGTGACTGCACTCGCACCGACTGCGTAAGAGAGATCGCACCGACGATCGGAAGTAAGTGCTTCAGACGACGACCCGCGAAGCGGGCACCCGATCCCTCAGCGTATCGGCGACGCGACCGAGTGCCTGTTCGAGGCCGGCTCGCGTGCGTGGCGTGCCGACGCACAGGCGGATGCCGCGCGGGTGAACGTCGGTGACGGCGAACTCGTGCGCCGCGTTCACGACGACGCCGCGCGAGCGGGCATGGGCGGTGAACGTGTCGGAGTCCCACTTCGCCGGCAGCTGCATCCAGATGTGCGGGCTCGACGGGTGCGTCTGCAGCCGCTCGCCCTGCAGCAGCCGCCGCGCCATCTGCTGCCGGGCGGCGATCTCGTGGCGCTTCCAGTCGGCGATGCGCGCCGCCGTGCCGTCCTCGATCCAGCTGCTCATGATGTCGGCGCCGATCGGCGATGTGTTGATCATCGTGGCCCACACGGCCGACGTGACCTTGTCCACGAGCGACGCCGGCGGCACCGCGCAGCCGAGGCGCAGGCCGGGGAAGAGGCTCTTCGACAGGCTGGTGACGAAGATCGTCCGCGCCGGCAGGATCGCCGCGAGAGGCTCGCGCTCGGGAGAGAGGAAGCCGTAGGTGTCGTCTTCGATGACCAGGAGCTTGTGCTTTTCCGCAATCGCGGCGATCTGCCGGCGGCGGCGCTCGGGCATCACCGTGGACGTCGGGTTCTGCAGCCTCGGCATGCAGTAGAGCACGCGCGCACGCGTCGCTCGAATCGCGGACTCCAGGGCCTCGGGGCGCAGCCCCTCGGCGTCCATCGGAATCCCACGCAGCTTGAGGCCTATCTGCTGCGCCAGCAGTCGTGCGCCGGAGTAGGTCAGCTCCTCGACGAGCAGCGTATCACCCGGTTTCGTCACCGCCGTCAGGGCCACCGCCACGGCGTGCTGCGCGCCGGCCGTGAGGACGATGCGCTCCGGATCGGCGATGAAGCCGCACGCCGAGAGCCACGCCGCCATCGCCTGCCGGTGGCGGAAGTGGCCGCGCGTTGGCACGTAGCCAAGCAGCTGCGTCCAGGGCAGCACGCGCCGCGCAAACAGGTGTCGTTCCAGAACCGCCACCTCCTTGTCCGGCATGAGGATGTTGATGCTGAGGTCTAATGGACCATTCAGCGGCTCGTCGTCGGTCTGCGCCGTTCCCCGGATGAACGTGCCGCGGCCGACGTGGCCTGCGATGAGCCCTCGGCGGGTCGCTTCCGTGTAGGCGCGCGTGATCGTCGTGACGGTGACCCCGAGCCGGTCCGCGAGGTCGCGATGCGGGGGAAGCCGCGTGCCGGCGCGAAGCGTGCCCTTCTGTACGTCCTCGTCGATGGCATCCGCGATGGCCCGGTATACGGGGCGCTTCCGTCCGTCCAGCTCCGGCAGCCACATTGTCATGGCAGCAATATACTAAGTGTCCGCGCCGGATTGTCCTACAAGCATCGCGTGACGCGGTGGTCGCGTCTTATCGGGTGCAGGTTCGCGTGATATTCTCGGATGACAGCCATGGCTAAACGCATCGTCCTGTTCCTGGTGACGAACCTCGTGATCGTCGTCACCCTCTCGATCGTCCTGAGCATTCTTGGCGTCCAGCCTGGCGGCGGCCTCGAGAGCCTGGCCATCTTCTCTCTCGTCTGGGGCATGGGCGGCGCGTTCCTCTCGCTGCAGATGTCGAGATGGATCGCGAAGCGCATGACGGGCGTGCAGCTCGTCGACGGCCGCACCGGGCGCCAGGAGCTCGACTGGCTGTACGCGACGGTAGAGCGGCTCACGCGGCAGGCCAACCTCCCGATGCCCGAGGTCGGCGTGTACGATTCCGGCGAGGTGAACGCCTTCGCCACCGGTCCGAGCAAGAGCCGCAGCCTGGTGGCCGTGTCGTCGGGTCTCCTCCGGTCGATGCGCCAGCCCGAGATCGAAGGCGTGCTGGCGCACGAGGTGTCGCACATCGCCAACGGCGACATGGTCACGATGACGCTGCTGCAGGGCGTGGTGAACGCGTTCGTGATCTTCTTCGCGCGGGTCATTGCGTCGGCGATGCGCGGAGACGATGGGCGCGGCAGCTATCGCGGGGGCAACTATCTGGTCGTGGTGCTGCTGGAGATCGTGCTCGGCCTCCTCGGGTCGATGATCACGGCCTGGTACTCACGCCAGCGCGAATTCAGCGCCGATCGCGGCGGGGCCATGCTGGCCGGACGCGAGAACATGCTCGGCGCGTTGAGGCGGCTGATGGCCAACCAGCAGGCCGTGGACACCTCTCACGAGGCGCTCGCGACGCTGAAGATACAACGGCGCGCGGGGCTGGATGATGTTCTTCTCCACACATCCGCCGCTGGAAGTTCGCATCGCGGCGCTGGAGCGGGCGAGCTAACGCCTCGGGGCTCCGGTCTTCACCGTCACCACGAAGTTGCGCTGCGCGTCGAGGTCGCTCGTGTCGATCTCGGTGGGCGACGGCTGCTCGGCCAGCGTTTCGCCTTCGTGCAGCTCCACTTCGAGGCGGTATTTTCCCTTGGGCACTTTGACGGTGTAGCCGCCGTTGGTCGCAGTCGACGTCTCGTAGCGCGCGCCGCTGCTCACTTCGATGGCCGTCACCTTTCGGCCGATCAACGGCTGGCCGCCGGCAGCGCTCACGATGCCGGCTATCGTGCCGCCGACACCAGACGGCTTCGATCCAGTATCCAGCACGGGTCCGCGCACGGCGCATGCCGCAACAACGATGACCGTGAGCGCCGCCGCCGCGTTGAGCAAGGATCGCACGTGGTGCTCCTTTCAGCGAGACCTGACCTACCGTCCCGCTGACGAGCATGCACGCACGCTGCCGTTCGACGTGAACGCGGGGATATTACGAGCGCGCAGCTCGTCGGGAACGAGGCGTTGCCGCCGAGGTGGCGGCTGTAGAGAGATCCGTGAGGAGGCGGCGCGCGCGCGCGCGGCGCGACAGTGTCCGCGCCTGCTCTTCGGGGAAGCTCACGAGCTCGCCGCGCGCCCCCCCGGCGGCGGACCGGCCTTCCGCGAGCCGGCGCCACATCGCTCGGTAGTCGAGTCCGAGCGCGCGCGACAGATGGAATCCGATCGCGGTCAGTGCAGCCGCCGACCAGAAGCCGACCGCCCCGCCGATCGCCAGCCCCACGAGCGCGCAGGCGAACACGCACGCGAGATCGCGGCCGGCGGTCTTCATCGCTGAGACCATCGTGCCGTCGACGGCCGGCGTGGCGAGCGCGAGCCGCATCTCCGGAGCTTCGAGCGGCGGCGGCGCCGCCGCCGCCGAAATCGGCGCGGCGGGATCCGACGGGAAGACGCGCTCGAAATTCGCGAGGACGAGATCCGCATCGAGCCCCACGGCATCCGCGTAGCCGCGTATGAAGGCGCGCCGATAGATGCCGCCAGGCCACCGCGACACATCGCCGCGCTCGAGCCCCTGCAGGAGGCCGGCGCCAATCTTCGTGCGGTCCGCAATCGATCGCAGCGTGATGCCGCGTCGCTCGCGTTCACGCTGCAGCCAGGCTCCGAATGAACGCGGGTCGGTCATCGCGGCTCTTCCCGGCGGTGCTCGGCGATCCAGCTGGTGCTCACGGTGCCGGCGTCGATGTCTCGATCCAGCGTGGACGCTCGCAGGAAGCGGCTTACCAGGTACGCACCGACACTCGCCAGCGCTACGACTATCAGTGCGTTCGTCATGGGATTGCAGGAGTTCGGAAGCGTGAGAAGTATGAGCACCTATGGGACAGAGTTCAAGCTGAACTTTTCACCGACAGGGTATAAAGTTGCGGGCGTGGCCCACTCAACGCTCGTCACGACGGAGGAGATGGCCGCCCATCTCTCGGATCCCTCCTGGGCGATCGTCGACTGCCGCTACAACCTGACCGACGAGGCCTGGGGGGAACAGCAGTATCAGGACGCACACATCCCGGGCGCCGTGTACGCCAGTCTCGGCCGAAACCTGTCCGGTCCGAGCGACGGCCGCAACGGCCGTCATCCACTGCCCGGTCACGAGGCGATGGCCGAGGCCTTTGGCCGGTTCGGCGTGAGACCCGATGTTCAGGTGGTCGCGTACGACCAGGACACCGGCATGTACGCCAGCCGGCTCTGGTGGATGCTGCGCTACATGGGCCACGATGCGGTCGCGGTGCTCGATGGCGGCATGGCCAGGTGGACCCGCGAGGGCAGGCCCACGCGGGGCGGCGTGGAAACCCGCGAGCCCGCCACGTTCACGGGAAAGCCGCGCCCAGCGATGCGGCTCAGCGCCAACCAGGTGTGGGCGAAGCTGGGCGATCCGTCGATGACGCTCGTCGACGCCCGCGCCCCGGCGCGGTACGAGGGAAAGGAGGAGCCGCTCGACCGCGTGGCCGGCCACATCCCCGGCGCCCGCAACCATTTCTTCCAGTGGAACCTCGGGCCGGACGGCAGCTTCCTGGCACCCGCAGCGCTGCGCGAAAAATTCACGGCGCTCCTCGGCGCGACCCCGCCGGAGCATCTGGCGCTCTACTGCGGCTCCGGCGTGACGGCCTGCCACAACATGCTCGCCATGGAGCGGGCCGGCCTGACCGGCATGAAGCTCTTCCCTGGATCCTGGTCGGAATGGTCGGCCGATCCGGACAAGCCGGTCGAAACAGGTCCCTTCGCGAAGCCGTAGCGCAAGCGCCGCCAACCGCGCCGGCGCTCATCTCGTCCAAGCTGCCGGAGGACGTATGCACCGTTTCGTCTGCTCTGCCTTTCTTCTCATGGCCATCTCGGCAGCAGGGGCGCAGACCCGCTATCTCGAGGTACGCGGGTGCGAGGACGCCTCTCACGGTCGCACGAACCACTGCGAGGTGCGGGAGGAGACTCTAGCCGGCGGCAACCCGCTCGACGTCGACGCCACGCCGAATGGCGGCATTCGAGTCAGGGGCTGGGATCGATCGGATGTCCTCGTGCGCGCGCACATCGTCGGCTACGCGGACGAGTACGACCAGGCGCGGCAGATCGCGTCGCAGGTGCAGATCGAGACGGGCGGGGGCCGGGTGCGGGCACGCGGGCCCCAGCGCCTCGATGACGCGTACTGGACGGTGTCTTTCGAGCTGAACGTGCCGCAGCGATCCGCTCTCACGCTGCACACCCTGAACGGCGGAATCAGCGTGCGCGATTTGAACGGCGCGGTCACGTTCAAGGCCACGAACGGAGGGGTGCGGCTCGAAAACGTCGCCGGCGAGATTCGCGGCGATACGAGCAACGGCGGCCTGACCATCGAGCTGACCGGCGACCGCTGGGATGGCAGCGGTCTCGACGTCGCCACGCACAACGGCGGCATCAACCTGACGCTGCCGTCACAGGTACTCGGCGGAGCTCGAGACCGGCACGACGAACGGCGGCCTGCGCATCGATTTTCCGATCACCGTTCAGGGAGACGTCGGCCGGCATATCACCACGACCCTCGGCGGCGGCGGCGCACGGATCCGCGCCATGACGCACAACGGCGGCGTCAACATCCGTCGACGTTAGCAAACCACCTTATGATTGGCGCTGGTCATGACCGGCGCCACGTTCGATCCTCCAGCGGGCTTCTGGGCGACGCTTCGCGAAGCCATTCGCGGCTCACATCAGGACTACACCGAGGTACCCGTCGGGCGCGCCGTCGTCCTCCTCGCGGTCCCGATGGTGCTCGAGATGCTGATGGAGTCGGTGTTCGCGGTTGCCGACGTGTTCTTCGTCGGCCGGCTCGGCGCCGACGCCGTGGCCACCGTGGGCATCACCGAGTCGCTGATGACGGTCATCTACGCCATCGCGATCGGGCTGAGCATCGGCGCCACGGCAACCGTGGCGCGACGGATGGGTGAGAAGGACCCGGACGCTGCCGCACGGTCGGCCGTCCAGTCGATCGCGCTCGGGCTGCTGATGGCGATCGCGATCGGAGGCACGGGCGCTGCCTTCGCGCCGGATCTCCTCGGCCTGATGGGCGCGAGCGACGGCGTCGTGCGCACGGGAGCGGGGTTCACCCGTGTGATGCTCGGCGGCAGCGGCGGCGTGCTGCTGCTGTTTCTCATCAACGCCGTGTTCCGCGGCGCGGGCGACGCGGCGATCGCGATGCGCGTGCTCTGGTTCGCGAACGCGATCAACATTCTGCTCGGCCCCTGCCTGATCTTCGGGCTGGGCCCGTTTCCCGAAATGGGCGTCACCGGCGCCGGCGTGGCCACGACGATCGGCCGCTGGTCTGGCGTGATGTACCAGGTCTTCCACCTGACACGCGGCCGCGGACGCATCACCATTCGCCGCGAGCACCTGCGCCCGAACGCGGACCTCATGGCCAGCATCCTGCGCCTCTCCGGCGTGGGGATGTTCCAGAACTTCATCGGCACGGCGTCCTGGATGGGGCTCGTGCGCATTCTCACCGGTTTCGGCAGTGCGGCCGTGGCCGGCAACACCATCGGCATCCGCATCATCATGTTCGCGTTGCTCCCGTCGTTCGGCGTGAGCAACGCCGCGGCAACGCTGGTCGGTCAGAACCTCGGCGCGGGAAAGCCGGAGCGTGCCGAAGCGGCCGCCTGGACGGCGGGCCGCTACAACACGATGTGCCTCGTCGTCGTGGGACTGACGTTCCTCCTCTTCGCGCCCCAGCTCATTGGCCTGTTCTCGTCGGACCCGGAGGTCGTCCCCTACGGCATCCAATGCCTGCGGATCGTGGCGGCGGGATTCGTGTTCTACGGATACGGAATGGTGCTCTCGATGTCGTTCAACGGCGCGGGCGACACGCGCACCCCGACGCTCATCAACCTCGGTTGTCTCTGGTGCTTCGAGATTCCTCTCGCCTGGGTGCTCGCCCATCCGCTCGGCTTCGGTCCGAAGGGCGTCTTCATCGCCGTGGCGGTCGCCTTCTCCGTGCTGGCCCTGGTGAGCGCGGCCATCTTCCGACAGGGCTGGTGGAAGACCCGTCGCGTGTGATATACGTCGGCGCACAATGCGTCGACCATCGACATATTCGGCCGCGGACGTCGCCGCTCAGCTCCCGCTGACGCCGGCCGTCTTTCACATCCTCCTCGCGCTCGCCGATCAGGACCGTCACGGATACGCGATCATCCTCGACATCGCCGGCCGCACCGACGGCACCCTGCGCCTCGGCACGGGGACGCTGTACACCGCGATCGCGCGGCTCCTCGAGCAGCGGCTCATCGAGGAGTCGGCGGACCGGCCCGGCGAGGACGAGGACGACGAGCGGCGGCGGTATTACCGCCTGACCGCGTTCGGCCGCGGCGTGGCCCACGCCGAGGCCCGGCGTCTGGCGGGCCTGGTTCGCATGGCGCGAAGCCGCGGGATCACCGGCGCCCTCGCTGAAGGGAGGGCGCGGTGAACCTGCTGCTCCGCGCCGTACGCCGCCTGTATGGGGCTCTGCTGCTCCTGTTGCCCCCGGAGGTCCGCCGCTCCCATGGCTCCGAGATGCAGGACACGTCGCGACACATCGTCGAGGACACGCTGCGGAAGCGCGGCGCGCTGGCCGCTCTCGCCGCGGCGCTCGGAGAGTGCTCCGACGTCATCGGTGCCGCCGCGCGCGCATCACGCCGCGCCCCGTCCGAGTTCCGGCAGGACGTCGCCTACGCATGGCGCCTGACGTGCCGGCGGCCGGCCTTCACGCTGACGGTCGTTGCGACGCTGGCCGTCGGCATTGGCGCAACGACGATGGTCTTTACCGTCGTGAACGCACTTCTGCTGCGGCCGCTTCCCTTCCAGGATGCCGACCGGCTCGTGCTGCTCACCGCGCCGGGGAAGCACGCCGAGCAGATCTCTGTCTCGCCGCTCGATTTCCACGACATGAGCGCGGTCGGCGCGTTCGCGTCGGCGACGGCCCTCACGCCGGAGCAGGTGAACCTCACCGGGGAGGCAGAGCCGGAGCGCGTGGACGCGGCCTCCGTCACCTGGAATTTCTTCGACGTCATCGGTGCACGGCTCCAGCTCGGTCGAGGGTTCGCGCGCGAGGAAGGGCGGGCGGGCGGCGACCAGGTCGTCGTGATCAGCCATGCCCTGTGGCAGCGCCGCTTCGGCGCCAGCCCGCAGGTCATCGGCCGCCGCATCATCGTCGATGGCCGGCCGGTGACGATCGTCGGCGTGGCGCCGGCGCATCCGATGCTCCCGGCCGATGCCCAGTTGTGGCGGCCGCTGGTGTTCACCGCGGATCAGATCGATCCGTCGCAGCGCGGAGCCCGGTGGATCTTCGTCGTGGCGCGGCTCGAGCCCGGCGTCTCGATGGACGAAACGCGAGCAGAAGTCCGCGCCGTGGGAGCCCGTCTGGCCGCCGAGTATCCGGTCACGCATCGCGACCGCGGCGCATCGATCAGGCCTCTGCGCGATCACCTGGTGAGCAACACGCGCTCAGGGCTGCTGGCGCTCTTCGGCGCCGTGGCGTTCGTGCTCCTGATCGCATGCGCCAATGTGGCGAACCTCCTGCTGGCGCGATCGTCCGCTCGGGCGAACGAAATGTCCGTGCGAATGGCGCTCGGCGCGAGCCACGCGCGGCTGCTGCGCCAGCACCTCGTCGAGAACCTGCTCGTGACGGGCATCGCGGCGGCGATCGGCGCAGGCCTCGCGGGATGGGGCACACGAACAGCCGTGGCCGTCCTTCCCGACGTCTTACCGCGCACGAACGACATTGCCGTCGACGCACGCGTGACCGCGTTCTCCGTGATCATCTCCATCCTGGTGGCGCTCGCGCTCAGCGCGGCAGCCGCGAGCGGCGTTCGCCGCGACGCTGTCACGGCCGCGTCTCGCGTGACAACCCGTGCGCGCACCGTTCGTCGCACGCTGGTCGTCGCGGAGGTGGCGATGGCGCTGGTGCTGGTGGCGTCCGCCGGGCTCTTCGTCAAGAGCCTGCTGCGGCTCTACGGCGTCAGCCCTGGCTTCGATGCGTCAGGGGTGCTGACCTTTTCGCTCACGCTGCCGTCGGCCTCGTACCCGGAACCAGACCGGATTGCCCGCTTCGTGGAGCGGCTTCGGTCGGAGCTGTCGTCGCAGCCAGGCGTCGAAGCGACGGCGGGGATCTTCGGCCTCCCGCTGACCACCGGTTTCTCGGCGGGAGGTACGTTCGCGATCGCCGGCCGCGCGGAGAACCCCGACGACAAGCCGCTGGCGATGGTGCGAGTCACGACACCGGACTATTTCCGCACGATGCGGATCGCGGTCGTCAGGGGCCGCGACTTCAGCGAGCGCGACACCCTGAGCCAGCCTGGCGTCGCGATCATCAACGAGGCCGCCGCGCGCAGGTACTGGCCCGGTGAAAATCCGATTGGACAGACAATTCAGCTGCACATCTCCGTGGCTGGAGTGGAGCAGCCGCCACGCACGATCGTCGGCATCGTGCGGAACGTTCGGTACGACGGGCTCGATGCCGAGGCTGGGCCCGAAACGTACGTTCCGCACGCGCAGCACCCGGTGGATGCACTGGTGGTCGCGCTGCGCGCTCGCGGCAACCCGCGCGACCTCGTCGGCCAGACGCGCGCCGTGCTGGCACGGCTCGATCCGGCGCTGCCGATGGCCGCGGTCGCAACGATGGAGGATCTTGTTGCGCAATCCGTAGCGCCGAGGCGCTTCAGCCTGGTGCTGCTCGCGGCTTTCGCCGGTGTCGCGCTGCTGCTGGCCGCGACTGGCATCTACGCGGTGATGTCTGTACAGCGTTGGGCAGCGCACCCGCGAGATTGGAGTCCGCATGGCCGTCGGCGCGGCTCGAGTCCACGTTCTGCGCCTCGTCGTCGGCGAAGGGCTCCTTCTGGTCGGCATGGGCCTGGCGCTCGGCCTCGGCGCATCGCTGGCCGTGACGGGCGCGATCAGGGGACTGCTCTTTGAGGTCGAGCCAACCGATCCCCCGACGCTAGCATTCGTATCAGCGATACTGCTGATCGTTGCGATGGCGGCGAGCTATCTGCCGGCGCGACGCGCGGCCGCTGTCGATCCCGTGGTCGCGCTGCGTGCCGAATAAACAAGAGTTCTCTCAAATCGGTCATCGGATCCGCTTCACAGGGAGATCAGGGAGTTTAGAGAGTTTGATTTCTCTCCCTGATCTCCCCGAGCTCCCCGTGAATCAACGCCGATTCGACGGAATGTCATCGACTCAACCGAGCTCCGGGACAGCTATTCGTACCGGAGCGCGACCAGCGGATCGACGCGTGCCGCCCGACGCGCGGGAATCCACGTGGCGAGGAAGGCGACGGTTGCGAGCAGCGTCGCGACGGCCGCAAAGGTGAGCATGTCGGTAGGCGCCACGCCGAAGAGCAGCGCCGCAAGCAACCGCGTGAGCCAGTACGCCGCGCCCAATCCGATGCCCACGCCGCCCATCGTCAGAAGCATGCCGTGGCCCACGACGAGGCGGAGCACGTCGGCGGGACGCGCACCGAGCGCCATGCGGATGCCGATCTCGGACGTGCGCTGCGCGACCGCGTACGACATCACGCCGTAGATTCCGACGGCGGCGAGCGTCAGCGCGACGCCGGCGAAGATCGCCAGCACCAGCATCATCAGCCGCTTCGGCGTGAGCGTGCGTGCGAGGTAATCCTCCATCGTTCGGACCGCAAAGATCGGCAGCGTCGGATCGGCCTCCCGCACCGCCTCGCGCATCATCCGCCCGGCGGTTGCCGCGTCGCCGGGGCCTTTGGCGAGCAGGCTGAGTGACGGGACCGGGCGCTGCAGAAACGGCACGTAGACCTCGACGCGCGACTCCTCGTCGACCCCGTAGTTCTTCACGTGATTCACCACGCCCACCACGGTTCTCCAGGCCGGCGGTGGCTCGTCAGGAGGCGGATGCCCCGCGTCGATCTTGATCCGCCGGCCGACCGGATCCTCGTTCGGGAACCACGTGCGCGCGAACGTCTCGTCGATCATCGCCACTGGCGGCCCGTTCTCATCGTCATGCCAGGTGAACACGCGGCCCTTGAGCAAGCGCACGCCCATCGTGCGAAAGTAGCTGGGCGTGACGCGCGCGATGTCCATCCCCGGGTACTTGCCGGGCTCCGGCTCGGGCCGCCCCTCGATGGTGAACGTCGTCTGCCATCCGTTTCCGCTGAGCGGAAGCGGGATGACGACCGCAGCGCTCTCGACGCCTGGCATCGATTCGAGCCGATCGATCACGCGCCTGACGAACTGACGTCGCGCCGTCTGGTCGGCGTAGCGCGCGCCGGGCAGGGCCACACCGGCCGCTACCACGCCGGCGGGATCGACCCCGGGGCTCACGGCCTGCAGCTCCGCAAAGCTGCGCAGCATCAAGCCGGCGCCAATCAGCAGCACGAGTGAAAGCGCCACCTGGGCCACGACGAGCGCCGACCGGACTCGATGCGCCCGCGCGCCCCTTGTCCCCGTGCGGCCGCCTTCCTTCAGCGTGTCGTTCAGATCCGCTTTTGACACGTGCAGCGCCGGCGCCAGCCCGAACACGATGCCGGTCAGCAAGGTCACGACGGCGGTGAACCCAAGGGCCTCGGCATCCAGGCGCACTGCCTCGACGCGCGCGAGATTGTCGGGCACGGCGGCAAGGAGCGCCCGCAGGCCCCACGCGCCGAGCAGGACACCTCCGATGCCTCCTGCTCCGGCGAGCAGCACGCTCTCGGTGAGCAGCTGCCGCAGCAGCCGCATCCGCCCGGCGCCGAGCGCGGTTCGCACGGCGATCTCGCGCTCGGCGTACCGCCCCGCGCGACAGCAGCAGATTGGCGACGTTCGCGCACGCGATGAGCAGCACGAATGCCACAGCCCCGGCGAGGACGAGCAGCGCCCGTGTGAGCTCGGGGCCGACGAATCGCTCGTGGAGGGGATCGACCAGCACACCGATGTCGCGGTTGGTGGCTGGGTATTCCTTCGCCAGACGCGCGGCGATCGCGTCCATGTCCGCGCGCGCCTGCTCGAGTGAGACCCCCGGCTTCAATCGGGCCACGACCGACGTGCCCGCGTGATTGCTCCGCGGACCCATTTGATTCCGAATGCGCCCCATCGAGATCCACGCCTCGACGGGCGGATTCTGGATGACGAAAGACGCCGGCATGACGCCGATGACGGTGTAGGCCGTCCCGCTGAACGTGAGGGTGCGACCGACAATCGAGGGATCGCCGCCGAAGAAGCGATGCCACGTTCCTTCACTGAGGACGATCACCGGCTCTCCGCCGGCCTCGTCCTCCTGCTCGCTGAAGGTGCGGCCGGCGAGCGGCGCGGTGCCGAGCGTCTGGAAATAGCTGCGCGTGACCCGCGCACCCAGCAGCCGCTCCGGTTCCGCATCGCGCCGGGTGAGATTGAGAAAGACCGCGGTCGTTGCGCCCATGTCGCTGAAGACCCGATTGAAGGCCTTCCAATCGGCGTAATTCAGCCAGGACACAGAAATCGGGCGCTCGCCGTGACGCTCGCCGATGAAGACCAGCTCGTCCGGGCGCTCGTAGGGAAGCGGCTTCAGCAGAATCCCGTTGACGATGCTGAAGATGGCTGTGTTCGCGCCGATGCCGAGCGCGAGCGTCACGATGGCGACGAGCGTGACGGCCCCGCCGCTGACGAGCATGCGAGCGCCATACTTCAGATCGTGGCCGAAGGACATGACCGCCTCCCGGCCGGGTTGGACGGCAGCCACGGGCGAAACGTTGGACCAGCTATTTCACGATTGCACGATTTGTGATTGATCGATTGACTCGCGATTCTGAGATTCGGCGATCTGCCATGTATTAGCCGATTGAGACCCATCGGCGCATTCCGATTCACAAGGTTTCGAATGACTCATTTAAATGAGTCGATCGCAAATCACCCAATCGCCAACCAATCACCCAATCACAGATCGACAAATCGCCAAATACGCCTATCGCACCTTGAGTTCGTCGTACATCCGTTCGATGGCCGCAGACATGAACTGATCGAAGACACGGCCCGCGCGGGCGTCGCCGCAGGTGAGCTTCGGCTTGTGCGGCGCGAGATCCACGCGAGCCTTCGTCTGTTCGAGCGAGAGGCCATCGCGCACCGCACGCTGCACGTCGGCATGGACGGCCTTGAAGACGGTCGAGACGAGGGCGAGATGTTCCTTGCCGCGCCGAACTTCGCCGTGGCCGGGCACCATGATGCTCCAGTCCAGTGCGGCCAGCGCGTCGAGCGTTTTCAAATAGTCCGACGGGAAGCCGTGTCCGAGGTAGGGCAGGTCGTCGACGAGGTCGCCCGTGATCAGAATGCCGTCCGCCGGCAGATACACCGCGATGTCGCCGCTCGTATGGCCGCGGAAGTGCAGAAAGCGAACCTCGCGCGTACCGACGTGCCACGTCTCCTTGTCGCGGAGTGTTCTCGTCGGAAAGATGAACTCCACCTTCGCGAGGCGCTCCGCTTCCGCCGGGCGCGCCTGCTTCAGCCTCGCCACATCCTCGTCGCGCAACTTCGGCGCGCGGGTACGCATGTCGTTCAGGGCGTTCGGGTGCGCGATGAATTCCACGCCTGGAAACGCCTCGCGATACGCCTGGTTGCCCTGAAAGTGATCGCCGTGCCAGTGCGTGGCCACCACGCGGTCCACCGGCTTGCCGGTGACCTTTCTGATCGCCGCGATCACGCGGCGCGACGAATCGGGATCGACCTGCGTATCGATCACCACGGCCGACGAGGGCCCGACGATGAGGACGGCGTTGGAATCGTTGAAACGTTTGGCGGACGGCTGAAGGATCGCGTAGACGTTCTCGGCCAGCTGCACGGTCTGCAGCGCGTCCTGTGCCGCGACCGTGGCGGCCGTCAGGACGACGGCCGCAGCGAGACCCGCACGAAGCATCAGGCGCTCACGGGCTTCAGAATGACCGCGAAGCCGTGCTGGTTGGGCGCGGCGTACTGCCGGTGCTGCCGGATGCGCGAGTACGGAACCGCGACGAGCGTATCGGCGCTGCCGTCAGGTTCGGGTTGAAGCTGAACCGGCACGTCGGAATCCGACGCGGTCATCTGGCCGGAGGCTTCCCGGGTGACGAAACCGATGACGAACACATCACCGCTCGCAAGCTTGTGCGTTTCAAAGCTGCGGTAACGGCGGACGGCGAACAGCGGCGCGTTCGGCAGTCCCGGCGAATAGGTGAATCCGAAGACGCCGCCCGGCAGCGCATTGACGCCGGTGCCTTCCTCCGCAGTGTCGACCAGCCGGACGCGGTGGACCGTTCGCAATGCTTCCTGATCGGCGGTGGCTTTCGTGTCTGTGTAAACAACTCTGCTCATGGCGTTCGATTCTTGTCTGCGATCCGGTGATTATATAGGCAAGGAAGGGTTCATGCGCCGAGCCGCCAGCGTCCTCGTCTTGGTCATCCTGTGGAAACCGGTCCCGGCGCCCGAGGCGCAAGCCGCGCTGCCGTGGCCCGCGATGGCGCGCCGCATCGTGCAGGCCCTGCAGATCGAGTCTGGAGAGCGCGTCATGCTTCGATTCGATCCGCAGACGATGAGGGAGCTCGAGCCCGAGGTGGCGACGCAGCTTCGAGGGGCCGGGGCGCGGGTCGAGTCGCATCCGTTCGGGCCGCTGCCGAACTTCGCTTCGCGCCTCGATGAGATCGACGTGTACGTGTGGCTCCCCGCCGGCCCAACGGCGGTCACGCCGGCGAACCAGGCGGCGGCGCTCGTCGACTGGCTGGACGCGCGGCAGGATCGCCGCGAGCTGCACTTCCACTGGGTCGACGGCACACGCGACGTCGACGGTCTGCCCGTGCCACACAAGCCCGCCTACGACCGCGTGTACCTCGACGCACTCGACGTCGATTACGCGGCGATGGCAGCGCGGATGAACGCCGCGGTCGATCGGATGCGGGTGGCGGAGACTCGAGTGACGTCGCCGGCCGGGACGGACATCCGGTTCCGCGTCGGGGATCGTCCATTCAACCGGCAGACCGGCGACGCGTCGAAGGCGAATGCCCGGCGCGGGCGCATCCGGATTGATCGGCACACGGAGCTGCCGGCAGGTGTGATGCGGGTGGCGCCCGTCGAAACCAGCGTCAACGGTGTGGTCGTGTTGCCATCGGCCCGATTCGGCGACGCGCGCGCCACGAACGTGCGCCTGGTCTTTCGGAATGGTGTCGTCACGGAAGCGTCGGCGGGGAGCGGAGCGGACGCCGTGAAAGCGTTCATCGCGTCGGAGCCCGGGGCGAGCCGCTTCCGCGAGTTCGCGCTCGGATTCAATCCCAAGCTCGTGATTCCAGCCGGTGAGCGCGCCCTCCCTTACTACGGCTACGGCGCCGGCGTCGTCCGTATGAGCCTCGGCGACAACTCCGAGCTCGGCGGCGACGTGCGCGGCGGCGGCGTCAGGTGGCTGTTCTTCCCCGACGCGACCGTCGTCGCGGGAGCCGCCCCGCTCGTCGAAAACGGCCGCCTCGCTCAGAGTCAGCTCAGAGTCGACTCAGAGTCGACTCGGAGCAGAGGAGTTCGGGCGCGCGACCTCGGCATCCCGCTCGACGGCGTGACGGGACCGCTGAACGCGATCACAGATGTACCCGGGATCGAGGTCGGCATGACCACGCTGGTCGCAGGCGAGGGAGCGCTCAAGCGCGGCGCAGGGCCGGTGAGGACCGGCGTGACGACGATCTTGCCGCGTGGCAAAACATTCGATCCTGTCTTCGCGGCGTCATACGCACTCAATGGCAACGGCGAGATGACCGGCACCGCCTGGATCGCCGAGTCTGGCTTCCTGGAAGGGCCCATCGCCATCACCAACACCCACAGCGTCGGCGTCGTCCGCGACGCCATCGTCGACTGGATGGTCACGCGCAACCATCTCGACCCGATTGCGCCCGGCATTTTCTTTCAGTACCCCCTCGTCGCGGAGACGTGGGACGGCGCCCTCAACGACATCAACGGCTTCCACGTGAAGCGCGACCATGTGTTCGCCGCGCTAGACGCGGCAACAGGCGGTCCGGTGAGCGAGGGGAATGTCGGCGGCGGCACCGGCATGGTGTGCATGGAGTTCAAGGGAGGCACGGGCACGTCATCGCGGTCGGTGCGCGCCGGCAGCACGGCCTACACGGTGGGCGTCCTCGTTCAGGCCAACTTCGGCAGACGGCCGACGTTCACCGTGGCCGGCGTGCCCGTGGGCCGCGAGATCACGGACCTGCAGCCAGTGTTCACCTTCGGGCCGCGCAACCAGGAAGCCGGATCGATCATCGTGATCGTCGCCACCGACGCGCCGCTGCTCCCGCATCAGCTCGCGAGGCTCGCGCGCCGCGTGCCGATCGGGCTCGGACGCGTCGGCAGCATCGCCGGAAACTCCTCCGGCGACATCTTTCTGGCCTTCTCGACGGCGAATCCGGGCGCATTCAAGCGTGAAGGGGTCAAGGAGCTGAAGATGCTGCCCAACGACGCTCTCGATCCGCTCTTCGCAGGCGTGATTCAGGCGGTCGAAGAGTCGGTGCTGAACGCGCTCACGGCTGCGCAGACGATGAAGGGCATCAACGACAACGTCGCGCACGCGATGCCACACGACCGCCTGCGCGCGGTGTTGAAGAAGTACAACCGCTTGCAGTGACATACATGCATTCGAGAGAAGAACTAGCCGACGCGTTTCGCCGGCTCGGCGTAGCTGCGGCTGACACCGTCATGCTGCATGCGTCCGTGCGCGCGGTCGGGGATGTGGCTGGCGGGCCCGACCAGATTCACCTCGCGCTGAAAGACGCCCTCACGCCCGAGGGCACGCTGATCATGTACGCGAGCTGCCCGGCCCACTACGACGAGGTGGGACGCGGCAACCTGAGCGCGGACCAGGAGCGCGAGGTGCTCGAGAAGCTCCCGCCCTTCGATGCCCTCACCGCTCGGTCCCAGCGCGAGAACGGTGCATTGGTGGAGTTGTTCCGCACGTATCCAGGCTCAATCGTGAATTCCCACGTGGCGCGCTTCGTCGTATGGGGCAGACACGCCGCCCATCTGATCTCGACGCAACCGTGGGACTACGCGTTTGGCCATGGATCGCTCCTCGAGCGGTTCACGAGCCTCGACGGCAAGATTCTGCTCCTCGGCTGTGATCACGACACCGTGACATTCCTTCACTACGCCGAGCACATCGTCGACATTCCAGGCAAACGAGTCGCGCGATACAAAGTGCCTGTCGAAGACGGCGGAAAGCGGGTGTGGCGGGACATGGCGGAATTCGACACGTCCGGCGAAGGAGTCCATGCGAACTGGCCGGATCGGTTCTTCGCTCGTCTCGCCGACGCGTACCTCGCGCACACGAACAACAACGGCGGCCACGTTGGCAACGCGCGGTCCTTTCTGCTGGACTCGCGCGGTCTGCTGGACTTCGCTCTCCGCATGATGACGGCGGTAGCAGAGGATCCCGCCGCTGCGGCCAGGCTCGGGCTCTGAGCGTTCGCTACGCCGGCTGATAGAGCTGAATCAAGTTGCCGCACGTATCCGCGAATACGGCAATCGACACAGGTCCGGCCTGCGCCGGTTCTCGGGTGAACGCCACTCCCTTCGCCGACAGCCGCGCGAACTCGCCCCCGATGTCGGCCACCTCAAAGGCCGCAAGGGGGATACCCTGCGAAAACATCGCCTCCTGAAAGGTCTTGCCGGCCGGATTGGCATTCGGCTCCAGCGCAAGCTCGAGGTCGCCCGGTCCTTCGGGCGACACGACCGTGATCCACCGGTATTCGCCGACCGGAATGTCGTGCTTCTTCTCGAAACCGAGGACCTCCGTGTAGAACCGGAGCGCCCTCTCCTGGTCGTCCACCATGATGCTCGTGAGCTTGATCCGCATCGACGCCTCCACACTCGAACAAACGGCAGTGTGGCGGATCCGCGCGACCTATGCTTCTCGAAAACTGCGAAGAGGTTCGGCGAACGCGGATGCCGGCAGCCGGCTCATGAGGCTGAGGCATCCGGGGGTCAGGTGGGCCCGAAGCGCAGGCACCTGCACGATGGCGCGAACGCGGCGGCGATAGGCGGAAGGTGTTTCCCCGATGCGCCGCGTGAAGAGCGCGCTGAAGCTCCCCAGGCTCGAGAAGCCGACCTCCATGCACACGTCGGTGACGGAGTGCTGGCCCTTCGCGAGCAGGTCCTTCGCCATGTCCAGCCGCGATTGGATCCGGAACTGATGCGGCGTCACGCCGAAGACGGCCTCGAACTGGCGGATGAAGTGAAACGGCGAGATGCGCAGCTCCGCCGCCAGATCCTCTATCGACGGCGAAGGCTCGCTCATTTCCCGGAGGAGATCTCGAGCCCGGCACAGGCGCCGGAATCCTTCATGTCGCAGCAGCACGTTCAAGAATTCTGTCTTGCCCCGACGCGAAGGGCAAGCAAGTATATCGAGCGCGGAGTGACACGACATGAACCCAGTTCCCTGGCTCAGCGACTTGCGACAGGACGTGCGCTACGCCTCGAGGCAGCTGCGCCGCCATCCCGGCTTCGCCATCACGGCAATCCTCACGCTTGCGATTGGCATCGGCGCGAATACGGCTCTGTTCAGTGTCGTTGACGCGCTGCTGTTGAAGCCGCTGCCGGTGCACGCACCGCAGGAGCTCGTGCTGTTCAACTGGCTCGAGGGGCGCAAGGCGATGCGCTTCGGCATGGACGGCGTTCGTACCAGCGATGCCGCAACGGGGCGGGCCACGAGCACGTCATTCTCGTACTCGACGTTTCTCCGGCTACAACCGGCGAATCGCACCCTCACCGAGCTGTTCGCTTTCTATCCCGTTCAGCAGCTCAACGTCGTCGTCGATGGCAGCGCCGAAATCGCGTCCGGACAATATGTGTCTGGCAACTACTTCCGCGGACTTGGCGTGAATGCCACGCTCGGCAGAACCATCGTGCCGAGCGACGATCGGGCCGGCGCACCGCCGGTCGCGACGATCACCTATCAGGTACCTGGAACCGCCGTTTCGGCCGCGATCCCCGCGTCTTCGGTCGAACCGTCATCGTGAACCGCGTGGCGCTCACCATCGTCGGGGTCACCCCGCCAGGTTTCTCCGGTGCGTTGGACGTGACCCAATCGCCGGACTTCACGATTCCATTCGCGGCGGAGCCGCTGCTCGAAGGCGAGCGCTCGTCGCTGCAGCGCCCCGCCTTCCTCTGGCTGCGGATGATGGGCCGCCTGAAGCCCGGCGTCACGCGCGAGCAGGCCGCGGCCAACCTGAATGGCACGATGCGGCAGAGCATGCTCGAAGAATGGCAACAGGCTGTCGCTGCGCGCGAGCGCGGCACGAGTGGCGACGCGAGCCGGACACTCGACGATGCGTCCACGTTGCGCGCGGAGTCCGGCACCCGGGGGTTGATGGACTTGCGCAGGCGCTACGCGCCGCCTCTGGTCGTGCTCATGGGCTGCGCGGTTCTCGTGCTGCTCACGGCGTGCATCAACGTCGCCAATCTCCTGCTCTCGCGCGGAGCCGCGCGACAGAGGGAGCTTGCGATGCGCCTCGCGCTCGGCGCTCGTCGCGGCCGGCTCGTGCGTCAGCTGTTCAGCGAGAGCATGCTGATTGCGATCGTCGGCAGCGCCGCGGGGCTCCCGCTGGCGCTCTGGGGCAGGGATCTGCTGCTCATTTGGCGGCCGTGGGGCGGAGGAGCGCTGCTCCTGGAGGAGACGCTCGACTGGCGTGTGCTCGGCTTCTGCGGCGCGGCCGCGATTGTCACCGGCATCCTTTTCGGCCTCGCTCCCGCGATGCGCGCGACGCGCGGCGAAGTGTCGCCGCTCACACAGCGGGGTGCAGGCGGCAGCGCATCCGCTCCACTCGCGAGGGCACTCGTGACGGCGCAGGTCGCCATCTCGTTGGTCCTTCTGGTCGCCGCCGCCCTCTTCGTCGGGACGCTTCGCAACCTTCAGGCGGTCGAGATGGGATTCAGCGCGTCCAATCTCCTGCTATTCCGCGTGCAGCCGCAGCTCAATGGCTATGAATCGACGCAGATCGCGGCGCTCTATGCGCGCATGCTCGAGCGCATCGAGGCCATTCCGGGCGTTCGCTCGGCCACGCTCTCGCGCCATCCGCTCCTCAGTTTCAGCCGGCGCGCGAGCAGCATCCGCGTCGAAGGCACGCGCGCGGCGTCCGACGCCGGTGCCGAGATAAACATCGTCGCCCCCAATTTCTTTCAGACGATGGATATTCCGCTGCTGCTCGGGCGCGCGTTCACCGAACGCGACAACGCCGGCGCTCCGAAGGTGGCGATCGTGAATCAGCGCTTCGCGGCGAAGCACTTTGCAGCTGGAAACCCCATCGGCCATCGACTGTCGTTCGGCGGCGACGAGGACGAGCCAATCGAAATCGTCGGCATGACGCGGGACGCGAAGTACACCGACCTGCGCAGCCCGACGCAGCCCACGATCTACGTGCCGTTTCAGCAGGACGTCCCCGGGCAGGCCAATTTCGAGGTGCGCACGGACGGCGAGCCGCTCGCGCTCGCGACGGCGGTGCGGCAGGCCATCCGCGACATCGACCCGAACCTGCCGCTCTTCGACGTGAAATCGCAGACCGATCAGGCGCAGGAGTCGATCGCGAAGGAAACGATGTTCGCGCGGCTTTCAACCGTGCTCGGATCGATTGCGTTGTTGCTTGCGGCAATCGGGTTGTACGGCACGATGTCCTACACGGTCGTGCGGCGAAACGCTGAAATCGGCATTCGAATGGCTCTTGGCGCGCAGCGCTCGGCCGTGATCGGGATGGTTCTGCGCGACACGTTCGTGATGACCGCAACCGGCGTCGCGATCGGGATCCCGGCGGCGCTCGGCGCATCCCGCGTCTCGCGCACGGTGCTGGACCAGGTGCTGTTCGGCCTCGAGCCGAACGACCCTGTGGCGATTGGCTGCGCCGCGGCGATCCTCGTCGCGGTTGCGATTCTCGCCGGCTTCGTGCCCGCGCGGAGGGCGTCGAGAGTCGACCCGATCGTGGCGCTCCAATGCGAATAGCATGAGAGGAGTTTCGTGTGGTGAGAATGCCTCGGATAGGTCACCTGGTGGGGGCGGTCGTGGGCGTCGCGTTAGTTTTCTCCGGAGTCACCGGGCGCTGGATCGCACAGGCGCAGCAGCCCGTCGAAGCGCCGGGCTTCGTGGGGAAGACCGCGAGGCTGGACACGACCGATTACTCGATTGGCCGGCGGGTCTTTGCGCCCGGCTCACGCAATGCGACCTGGCACATGCACACGGCGGGGCAGCTGATCTTCGCCGAGTCGGGCCGCGGCCGCCTTCAGATCAAGGGCCAGCCGATGCGAGACCTCGCGCCCGGCGACAGCGCCTACATTCCAGCAAACGTCATGCACTGGCATGGATCGGCGCCGAACGACAGCTTCACCATGGCGTTCATCAATATGGGCGCCAGCACCACGACGCAGGGAGAGCCCTTGACCGAGGACGCGTACCTCGGAAAGAAATAGCCCGCTGCTAAGGAGCGGTGATACCGACCGGGCAGGTCACGCCGGTGCCGCCGATACCGCAATAGCCATCCGGGTTCTTCGCGAGGTACTGCTGGTGATAGTCCTCGGCGTAGTAGAACGGCGGCGCTTCCGCGATCTCGGTCGTGATGCGGCCGAGGCCGGCCGCGGTCAGGCGATCCTGAAACATCTCGCGGGACGCCTCGGCCGCGCGCTGCTGCGCGGGTGAGTGCGCGTAGATGGCGGAGCGATACTGCGTGCCGACGTCGTTCCCCTGCCTCATACCCTGCGTCGGATCGTGGTTCTCCCAGAACACTTTCAGCATCGCGTCGTAGCTCGTGGCCTTTGGATCGAACACGACCAGCACTACCTCCGTGTGTCCGGTCATGCCCGAACACACCTCTCGATACGTCGCGTTCGGTGTGTAGCCGCCGGCATATCCGACGGCCGTGGAATAGACGCCGGGCGCCTGCCAGAACTTTCGCTCCGCGCCCCAGAAGCACCCCATGGCGAAGACCGCCTGTTCGAGTCCAGCGGGAAACGGCGGAACGATGCGGTTGCCGTTGACGAAATGGGTTTCCGGCACGGGCATCGGCTCGGCGCGGCCCGGCAGGGCCTGATCGGGGTTCGGGAGCCTGAGCTTGAGCGAGCTGAACAGAGCCATACTCCTATTCTGATGCCGGAACCGCCCCGCCGGATCCATTTCATTGCCGATCGCGGCGATGCGCGCCTCAGGCTGGATCAGGTGCTCGTCCGGCGCGTCGTCGAGGTCGCGCGGATGTCCCGCTCGCAGGCTCAGGACTGGATCGAGACCGGCCTCGTGCTCGTAAACGGGTCACCGGCCGCGCGGCCCGCAACGCGGGTCCGCGAGGGCGCAGCTATCGAGATTGCCCTGCCCGCCTCGACCCGACAGCGCACGCGACCGGCGGCGGAGGACCTCGCGCTCGACGTGCTGTACGAAGACGAGCATCTCGCCGCCATCAACAAACCACCGGGCCTCGTGGTGCATCCGTCGTACAAGAACGCGTCGGGCACCCTCTTGAATGCCGTGCTCGGCCGGTTCGGCCAGCGCCCCAATCTGCGGCCCGGCATCGTCACGCGGCTGGACAAGGACACGTCAGGCGTTCTGCTGGTGGCGCTCACCTCCGGCATTCACGCGCGCCTGCAGCGACACCCGCTCGAGAAGGAGTACCTCGCAATCGTCGTTGGAACGCCGACCCCGCGCAACGGCACGATCGAGCTCGCGCTTGGCCGCGACGCACACGATCGGCGGATCATGACGGCAGTGGACGATGGGCTTCCGAGCACGACGCGGTACGAGGTGATCTCGACGAGCGGCAATCTGTCGCTGGTGCGATGCGAGCTGGTAACCGGACGCACCCACCAGATCCGCGTGCATCTTGCCGCGCGCGGCTGGCCGATCGTCGGCGACGCGGCCTATGGCGTGGCCGACGATCGAATCGCGCGGCCGGCGCTGCACTCGTGGCGCCTGCGGCTTCTTCATCCAGTCACCGGCGCGGCGCTCGAAATCACTGCGCCGATGCCGGTGGACATGGAAGCCGTAGTCAGAATCTGACGTTGTACAGCAGCTTGAAATTCCGCCCCATCTCCGGCACGAGCTCCTTGATGAGGAGAGGTGGTTGCGGTACGTGGTGTCCGCGACGTTGTCGAGGCGGGCGGTCACGGTGTGCGTCGTGGGCCCAGCCTGAATCGAGTAGGCGGCAAAGATCTTCCCGATGGTGTAGCCATCCGTCGGCGTCTCCTCGCCGAACACGCGGTCCTGCTCCGCCGCGTGGACGATCTCCCCGCCGGCCTGGAACGCGTTGTACTGATACCGCAATCCTGCGCGCACGCGGAACGGCGGGATCCGGGGCAGTGGGTCGTCGGTGTCCTGCAGCCGGCCGCGAACGTAGTCGACGCCGATCTCCGCGATGAGCTGCGGCACCAGCGTCACATCGGTGTGCGCCTCGATCCCCTGCAGGACGCTGTCGCGCGCCGTGAACTCGATGCGCTGCAGCTCGGTGGTCAAGCCTTCTTCGACGTCTCGGTCCGGAAACCGATCCTCGAGGTCGGCCAGGCGGGCAGCGAACTGCGCCTCCGAAATCGGATTCCTGAAAATGTAGTTGCTGATCGCATTGCGGAAGAACGTCACCTCGCCCGAGGCCCGCGTGGTGCGCCAGCGCAGCGACGCATCGAAGCCGATCCCGTGTTCGGCCTCGAGTTCCGGATTGCCGATCTCGAACGCAAAGTTCCCGAGATGGTTCCCGAAGAAGTACAGCTCCTCGAGCGCCGGGTTGCGCGCGGCTCGTGCGACGCTGAACGCGACCGTCACGCGGTCGTTGGCGGCTGCCGGCTGGAGCAGCAGGCCCGCTGACGCCGACACTTCGGTGAACTCACGAGACTCCCCGACCTCGATGTCGTAGTTCGTGCGATCGACACGTCCGCCGAACTGGAAGGTCACGTGTGGCCACGAGAGCTCTTCGTAGATGAAGCCCGCGAACCCTCGCTGATCGACCGGCGGGGACAAGGCTTCCTCCCCTATCGCGCCGAACGCACGATCCAGGTACCCAACCCCCGATGCTTCCCTTGAGGCGACCCGCCGCACGGTGTCCCGCGAGCATCTTCCAGCTCGGTCGTGTTGTTCGTGAACTGTGTACCGATCTCGTCGCCCTCGAGCTCATCGTGTCGATACCGCCGTACGCCGAGCGTCGCACGGAAGGAGCTGAAGGCGCCGGTCAAGTTCTCGGCTCCGGTCCGCAGGCTGAAGGAATGGCGACGCGGCGTCAGTGAGACTTGCCCTTCCTCGACGACGGGGATGCCGTACTTCGTATCGTCGTATCCATAGCTTCCGCCGAAGTACCCCTTCTCACCGGTCCAGGACAGGCCCACATTCGCCAGACCGTTGCGCGACTGCGAGTTGTCAACGTCTCCCTCGGGTGTGTCGACGTCTCCGGATCGCCTGCCGCCGCCGCCCACGTGAAGCGCGAACACACCGTTGCCCCAGTGCACGTCACCCGCAGCACCTGCCTCCTTGGCCGCCGACCCCAGGTCCATCATGAAGTTGCCCGACGTGCCCTGCTGTTTGCGGGAAGGAATCTCGTCGGTGATCACGTTGACGAGACCGCCGATCGCGTTCGCCCCGTACAGCAGCGTCGCGGGTCCCCGAACGACCTCGATTCGCTGCGCGGCGGCCGGGTTGACCGCCACGCCGTGATCGCCAGACTGGCTCGAGAGATCGCCGACGCGCTGGCCGTCCTGCAGGATCAGCACGCGATCGCCGTCGAGCCCGCGAATGACCGGGCGGGCCGGCGCCGGACCGAAGCTGCGCGACGCCACGCCCGGCTGGCTCTCGAGCGTCCCGCCGAGCGACATCTCCAGCTGCTTGTCGAGCTCCTGGCCGGCCAGAACGGTCGTGGGCTGGTACGACTCGAACTGACTGCGGGCATCCGGACTGACCGAGATCACTTCCTCATAGTGCACTTCGGGATCGATCGTCAGCGTCAACGGCTGCCCGCCGTCCTGCACCACCACCTCGCTGCGTCGCGTCCTGAATTTCTCCGCACGCGCCGTGATGTGGTAGCGCCCGGGCGCCACGTTCTCGAACGTGAACGTGCCGTCAGGTGCCGACGTCGTTTCTTGTTTGAGCTCATCGATGACCAGCGCGCCCGCAACAGGAGCGGCGGTCACCGAGTTGAGGAGCAGGCCGGATACGCGAACACCGGTTTGCGCCGAAGCGACCGGCACGGCCAGGAGGCCGAGGAACAGTGCTAGCAATGCATACGAAAACGCGTGCACACGCGCAGGAACCAACATGGAGTTCTCCGTCGACTTCGAACGTGAAGTTGAATGCCGGGCGCGCGCCCGGCGGTCAGGAGAAGCTCGGAGGCGAACGGGGAGGAAGGCTGTCGAGCGCCGCAGCTCGGGCAGACCCGATGGCCGCGGCAGGCCGGAGCGTGCACGCCTCATCGACGTGTACGCCGTGGATGAGCGATTGGGCGCCGGTCCGCAGGGATCGCGCGAAGTGGCATCCGACGCAGTGATCGTGGGAGCTGCCCTCGTCTGCAGGCGCCTTGAATCGATGACTGGAAGCGTCGTGCGCGGGGGCACCCGCCGGCGCACATCCGGCATCGTGGGACCTTCCCGCGTGCAGCAGCTCGCCGAACGCCGCGGTCGTCGTCCCCGCCGCCAGCGCCAAGGCTGTGACCAGGCAACACGCACGCGCGCGGAACAGACGGAGCATGAAGGATCAAGCCTATGTAAAACAGGGGCCAGGGGCAAGGGCTTGAGTCGAATCCGTCAACGCGGGCGCACGGTGGGCGCACGGTAAGTGCCCGCCTGCCTCGGTGAAGCGACGGATTTCAGCCCATTTCCGCCGCCGCACCCCAGGACGAATGGCTCGGCCCTTGCCTCGATCGGTGGAGCACGAATGTCTCTGCATCGATCTCCGCGCGCACGGCACGCAGCCTGGCTTGCCGTCATCCTGCTCTTCACGCCCGCTGTGGGCGAGACCGCTGGAAAACCGGTTCGCGCCAGAGAGGCGTCATGGCCTGCCGTGCAGGTGTGGCGGCAGCCCCAGGGGCTCCCGCAGAACACGGTCTTCAGCATTCTCCAGACACGCGACGGCTATCTCTGGATGGGCACCAGAGGCGGCGTCTCGCGCTTCGACGGCGTACGTTTCACCACCTTCGACGATCGCGGCACGAATCAGCTGAAGGAGAACGAGGTCTGGGCCCTTGCCGAAGGCGACGATGGCAGTGTCTGGATTGGCACCTATGGCGGGGGCGTGAGTCGATTCAAGGACGGGACATTTACCGCGTACACGACAGATGATGGGCTGCTCAACAACTTCGTGTCGAATGTGCACAAGGGACCGGACGGGGCCATCTGGATCGCGAGCGATGCCGGGCTGAGTTACTTCAAAGACGGACGATTCACCAACTACACGACCAAGGACGGTCTCGCGCACCAGTCGATCCGCGGCCTGTACACCGACCGCGACGGCAGTCTGTGGATAGGCACGACGCGCGGAGGGATCAATCGTTTCAAGGACGGCCGCTTCATCACCGAGCATCTCGACGGCCCTCAGCCTCGCACCGACGTCGTCTCGTTTCACCGCGACAAAGAGCAGACGCTCTGGATTGGTACGTGGGATGGCTTGTTCGCGCTGAGAGACGGACGATCCACGCAATACCTGATCGAGGATGGCCTGCCTTCCACGTCGGGTCCGATTCGTCGACGAGGGCCCGGGCGGAGCGATGTGGATCGGCACGGCCAGTGGACTCGCCAGCTACGACAATGGGACCTTCACGACCTATAACCTCGGAGATGACTGGGTCTCACCTGACTTCAGCTCGCTCTGTGTCGACCGCGAAGGGAGCTTCTGGCTGGGGTCGCGCAATCTCGGGCTGGCCCACCTGTGGCGGGGCCATTTCAAGAGCTATGCGACGAAGGACGGTCTGCCCGATCCGTACGTCTCCACCGTGCTCGAGGACAGGACCCGCACGATGTGGGCGGGGACCTTCAAGGGTCTCAGTGCCTTCAAGAACGGCCGCGTCATTTCTTTCGGGCCTCGCAACGGCCTGCCGGAACGACTTGTTTCGTCGCTTGCCGAAGATGATGCCGGGCACTTGTGGGTGGGGACCGAAGTAGGCCTCTTCCGATCCAATCGACCTGCACCCTGCAGCGGCGACCAATGCGACCCGCAGTTCGTCGAGTTCAAGCACGATGGTACGAGCGGCGGTTATGTGCGGATCGTGTACGTTGGCCGCGACGGCACGCTGTGGCTCGGCGTCAACCTTGGCGGACTCATGGCGTATCGCAATGGTCGCACGCACAGGTACACGGTCGCGGACGGACTGCCGGACAACGCCGTGCGTGGGCTTCAAGAGGACCGCCACGGCGCTCTCTGGATCGGCACGCGCGGCGGAGGCGTCACGCGGCTCAAGGACGGCTCGTTCACGACGTACACCGAGAAGGACGGTCTGATCAGCAACGGCGTCCAGGGGCTCTTCATCGATAGCGACGATACGCTCTGGATCGCGACCCGCCGTGGGCTGAGTCGATTCAAGAACGGCAAGTTCACCAGCTACACGATCAACGACGGGCTCCTCTCCAGCTTCGTGTACGGCATCGCCGAGGACGACCGCGGCGTGTTCTGGATGACGTGCGCCAAGGGCGTCTTCACGGTGAGCAGGCAGGAGCTGAATGATTTCGCCGATGGAAAGATCACGTCGGTCACGTCGGTCGTCTATGGCATCGAGCACGGCCTGAGCAGCACCGTCGGCACGATCGGCCACTTTCCGGAGGCGTTCAAAGCGCGTGACGGCCGGATCTGGTTTTCAATGGTGATTGGGGTCAACGTCGTCGATCCGCGGAGGCTGTCGACGAACACGTTGCCGCCACCGGTGCACATCGAGGACGTGTCGATCGACGGGAAGGTGTTCCGCGCGAATCAACGCGCAGACGCCGAGCCCGGCCGCGGGGATCTCGCCTTCCGCTACACCGGGCTCAGTTTTCTGGCGCCCGAGAAGGTGCGCTTTCGGTACAAGCTCGAAGGGTACGACCGCGACTGGATAGACGCCGGGGATCGCCGCGCCGCCTACTACAGCAACATTCCGCCGGGGCAGTACACGTTTCAGGTCAAAGCCGCCAACAACGACGGCGTGTGGAACGACGCCGGCGACAGCTGCCACATTTATCTGGCGCCGCACTTCTATCAGACTCAATGGTTCTACGGGCTGCTCGCGTGCGCGATGGGCATCGTGGTCACAGGCGGATATCGCCTGCGCGTGCGCAGCCTCAAAGCTCGCGAGCAGCAGCTCGAGCGGCTCGTCGATCTCCGCACCGAGGAATTGAAGCAGGCGAAGGAAACGGCGGAAGTCGCTACGCAGGCCAAGAGCGCCTTCCTGGCGAACATGAGCCACGAGATCCGCACGCCGATGAACGGCGTGCTCGGCATGACGGAGCTCGTGCTCGCCACCGACCTGCACCCGTCGCAGCGAGAGTATCTGGAGATGGTACGCAGCTCCGCCGACACGCTGCTCACCGTCATCAACGACGTGCTCGACTTCTCCAAGATCGAGGCGGGCCAGATTCCACTCGAGCGGCGCGACTTCGACGTGCGCGGAGCCGTTTGCACCACGGCGAAGAGCTTCGCGGTGCATGCGTCACAGAAAGGGCTCGACGTGCGATGCGAGATCGCGCCCGACGTCCCCGAGCGCCTGGTCGCCGACTCGCACCGGCTTGCGCAGGTGCTGGTGAACCTGCTCGGCAACGCCCTCAAGTTCACGCACGAGGGTGGCGTGACGGTTCGCGTCTCGCGCGACGCGGCGGCCGCGGGCGACAACGCCGACGTGGTTCTGCATTTCGAGGTGCAGGACACGGGAATCGGCATCCCGGCCGATCAGCAGGCACATATCTTCGAACCCTTCATGCAGGCCGACGGATCCACCACGCGCAAGTATGGCGGCACCGGCCTCGGCCTGACGATCTCCATGCGCCTCGTCGAAGCCATGGGCGGGCGCCTGTGGCTCGACAGCGTGGAGGGCAGCGGCACGACGTTCCACTTCACATTGCCCGCGGCCCTGGCCACCACGCCTTGCGAGCCGTCGGCGCCGATCGAGGAAGAGCCGCCGCTCACGGGGCTGAGGATCCTCCTCGCCGAAGATAATCGCGTCAATCAACGGCTTGCAGTTGCCCTGCTCAAGCGCGACGGACATCAGGTCGCCGTCGTCGACAACGGCGAAGCCGCCGTCGCCGCGGTGAAGGAGACGGTCTTCGACGCCGTCCTCATGGACGTGCAGATGCCTGTGCTCAGCGGCCTGGACGCCACGGGGGCGATTCGCGCCTACGAGCTCTCGACCGGCACGCACGTGCCCATCATCGCGTTGACCGCGCATGCCCTGCCCGGCGATCGCGAACGCTGCCTCGCCGCCGGCATGGACGCATACGTCTCGAAGCCGATCCAGCTGTCCGCGATCCGCAACGCGCTCCGGGAGTCGGTTCGGGAACCTGTCCTGAAGCTCACGCCGGTTTAGGCTAGGCTAGGGCGATGCCGATCTACGAGTACACCTGTCGCACGTGCGGCACGACGTTCGAGGTCCTCGTGCGCGCCGGCGACATCCCGGCGTGCCCCTCCTGTGCGAGTCAGGATCTCGAGAAGCTGCTGTCGAGCGCGGCCATCAAGTCAGACAGCACGCATGCGGCCGCGCTGAAGGCCGCGAAGCGCCGCGACACCAAACGGGGCGCCGAGGCCGCGCGGGTGCAGCGCGAGTACGAGCTCAAACACAACGACTGACTAACTCTCATTGAACAGGTAGTCCGCCGCGAGGTTCGTCAGCGCGCGGACGCCCGTGACCAGCGCGCTCTCGTCGACGAAGAAGCGCGGTGAGTGGTTGGCGGGCGCTTTTCCGACCTGCTCCTTCGGCGTGATGCCCAGGAAGATGAAGAGCCCCGGCACCTCGCGCTGAAAGTACGTGAAGTCCTCGGCGCCGGTGATCTTTCCGAGCTCGACGAGCTGCTTTCCCGCCACGCGTTCGAGCGTCGGCAGCATCCGCGTTGTGAGCTGCGGATGGTTCGCGGTCACGGGATACCCGCGATCGATCCGCACCTCGGCGGTCGCGCCCGCGGCCTCCGCGATTCGCTGCGCGGTCCGCTTCACGCGCTCGTGGATGTCCACCTGCATGCGGTCGTCGAACGTCCGGATCGTCCCGACGAGGCGGGCCGTGTCGGGGATGATGTTGTTGCGCACGCCGCCTTCGAGCTGTCCGACCGTGACGATCGCCGGCTGCGCGGTGATGTCCACCTGGCGGCTCACGATCGTCTGCAGCCCGAGCACGATCTGCGACGCAACGACGATCGGATCGACCCCCGCCCAGGGTGCCGCGCCGTGCGTCTGCTGCCCGCGCACGACGATGTCGAAGGTATCGGCCGCCGCCATGAACGGACCGCTGCGCCACCCGACATGACCCGCGGTGAGGTTGGCAAAGACGTGAAGCCCGAAGATGGCGTTCACATCCGGCGCCTTCAGCACACCTTCCTTGACCATCAGCTCGGCGCCGGCCGGCTGCTCATCGCGCGGCGCGCCTTCTTCGGCGGGCTGGAAAATGAACTTCACGGTCCCGCGAAGCTGGCCTTTCAGATCGCTCAGAATCTTCGCCGACGCCAGCGCGATCGCCACGTGCGTGTCGTGCCCGCACGCGTGCATCACGCCAACCGGCCTTCCCTGGTACTCGCCCTTGGCTCTGCTCGCGAACGGCACGTCGACGTCCTCCGTCACCGGCAACCCATCCATGTCGGCCCTCAACGCGACGACCGGACCTGGCTTGGCGCCTGTCAGCACCGCGACGATGCCCGTTCTCGCAACGCCGGTCTGCGGCTGCAGCCCGAAGCTGCGAAGCTTCTCTGTGATGAACTTCGCGGTTTCGGCTTCACGATTCGAGAGCTCGGGGTGCTGATGCAGATGCCTCCGCCATTCGAGCAGGTCCTTCTCGATCGCGGCGGCGCGCTTGTCGATTTCAGCGGCGAGAGGCGAGGCCTGCGAGCGCGGTTGAGCGGCGGTCGGTGCAACGCTCAGAAGCAACAGCATGGGATAGAGGAATGTCATGCTCCTGAGGATAACGCGGGAGGTCAGCGATTTTTGATTTTTGATTTTTGATTTTTGATTCCCGAACATGGTCCATTCACGTTGTGCGGATCTTCCATTTTCAACTCGTTCTGGCCTGGCACAATCTGAGTACTCGCCATCGCAACTCGCTGTTCTCGGCCAGTTCTTGGCGGGCACGATTGCTGCCTCGGCAGCTGGCATGAGCCCAGATGATGTGAAAGCCAGAACGAAGAAGTTCGCGGTTGAAGTGATCCGGTTCTGCCGGAAATTGCCGTCGACCGAAGAATCGCGTGTCGTGTCTCGACAACTGCTTCGAGCAGGCACCGGCGTAGGCGCCAACTACCGCGCGGTATGTCGAAGCAGGTCCGACGCCGAATTCATAGCCAAGCTCGGAACCGTGATCGAAGAGTCAGACGAGAGCGCCTACTGGCTCGAACTGCTCGTTGAAGCGGAGGTTGTCACCCGTGCGTCGATTCAGCGACTGCACGAGGAGGCCGAATCCCTGACACGGATGATGGTGGCCTCGCGCCAGACGGTCCGCCTACGCATGCGGGCGCGACGTAAGAATCGAAATCCAAAATCCAAAATCTAAAATCTAAAATCTAAAATCAAAAATGATTTAGTTTCCCGCCGGGTTCAGCGCCAGACGCCAGATCCCGTACGACCCGGCCTTGCGGGCGTGATACGCGATCGCGCCGCCGTCGGGGGCCCACACGAACTCCTCGGCGGTTTCATCCGCGAGGATGCGGCGCATCCGTGCCTGCTCCACGTCGAGGAGCCACACGCCGTCGCGCTGGACCTGGAACACGATCCGCCGCCCGTCGGGGGAGACCGCAGGCGTGCGCACCAACCGGTTCGCTCGCGGCGAACGATAGCCGCGGGCCAGTCCGGTTCGAAGGTCGGCCACCATGAGACGGTCCTCGAGGCTGTACGCGAGCCGCTGACCATCCGGAAACCACGACGCACCCCAGGGCTGTCCCACCTCATGGTTCGTGACCCGGTGCAGCCGCCCGGTGTCGGGGTCCGCAAGCCACACGTTCCACACCCTCGGCCGCCCCGGCTCGGCGCGCACGAACGCCAGGCGCTTTCCGTCCGGCGACCAGCTCGGGACCGCCGCGTATCCGCTGCCGCTGATGCGGTGCGGGCTGCTCCCATTTGCATCCGCCACAAAGACGCCCCGGACGCGATCGCGATCCGAGTCGTAGGCGATTCGCGTTCCATCGGGCGACATCGTCGCGTGGTAGTTCGCGGCGCCGTCATCGAGCAGCGTCTCGATGCGATCGAGATCCACCTCGCCCGTGTCGCTGATCGATGCCCGCATCAGCGGCGCCGCTTCACGCCCAGCGTGGAAGAGGATCGTGCGGCCGCGAGGGGCGAACGACGGAGAGAAGACATCGGCGCCAACGGCCGCGGCAAGCAGCAGGGGCTGAACCGTACGCTCGGTGCGGATGGGGCGCTCGGTCGAAGCGGAGCGATCGACGGCCGTGGTCATTGCGGCTGGTGCGACATCCTTCGGCGCCGCATGTTCCGATGCCGGCCGTACGTCGCCGGCGAGCATGAAAGCCATGACGGTGCCGAGCACCGCGCCGACGACGGTGGCGGCGATGCCGGCACTGATACGCCAGAAGCGTGTCCTGAGGAAGGGCGGCTTGAGCGGCGTACTCAGCAGCGGTGGCGTCTGAATCGGCGCCGATACCTCGGGTCGCGCGGGTTTCGTGACCGGACGCCGATCGGGCCAGTATTTCGCCTCGAAGAGCTCGCGTTCGGTCTCACGGAGATACCGCCGGAGCTCGGACGGCGGAGGCAGATTGTGGCGCCGGTCGTCGGCGGCCCGATGCGCGAGCGCGGATTCCATCTTTACCGGCGCGAGCGTCGTCACCGGCACGCGCTGCGGGGCCCGAAGCCGAGCCGCGCGCCAGAATACGGCGGCCAAAGTCGTTGGATCTGGTTTTCCGAATCGTTCGAGTCCCAGCCGGAACTCTTCAGCAGAGGGTGCCGGCGAAACTGTCTGTGTCAAAGCGCGGGCAAGTGTCGCGAGGAGCGGAGCCGGGACTCGCTTCCGGCGATTGCCCGAGTTTGGATTGTCGAGCTGCAGCAATCGGCGCGTCAACGCGGCAAGTTGAGCGATGGCGCCTCCCGATCGTATGTCCCCTTCGTTTGACTTGCTGACACTTTCGAGGGACACGCGTCCGGGTACTGCTGAGGATAATTTCCGCGTCGTTCGGGACGTCATCGAGGGAGCGCTCCGCGAGCGCGTCCGCAACGGCGAGCGTGAGAGCGACCGCCTCGCCGTGGGAGAGGGCAACGGGCGTCTCGATCAGATCCAGAAACTTCAGCTGCGACATCTGGCGTCCTGCCCGTAGCGAGATTCGTTCCACATCGCGTACGATGCCGGACATGTGGCTCAACAGGCGGGAATTCCTCTCGAGCACGGCCGCGGCTGCGCTGGTGCTCCCCACCGCACGCCAGCAAGCGCGGAGCGGGAGCGACTCCTTGGCATCCAGCGTCTTCCCGTATGGCGTCGCGAGCGGTGATCCCCTCGCCGACCGCGTCATCCTCTGGACGCGTGTGGCCGTGGCGGCTGAGACGGCCGACGTGGGGTGGCGGATCGCTTCGGATCCCGCGTTCGCCAGGATCGTGGCGAGTGGGTCGATCCGCACTGCGGCCGCCCGGGACTTCACGGTGAAGGTGGATGCCGGCGGACTCGAGCCCGGCAACACCTATTACTACTCGTTCAACATCGGCCGTCAGTTCTCGCCGATCGGCCGCACGCGCACCCTGCCCCGGGCTGGAGTGTCGCGGCTGCGCTTCGCCGTCGTCTCATGCTCCAACTATCCCTACGGCTTCTTCAACGTGTACGGCCGGCTCGCGGCGCGCCCGGATCTCGACGCCGTCCTCCACCTCGGCGACTACATGTACGAGTTCGAGAACGGCCGCTACGGCGACGGCACGAAGCTCCATCGCGTTCCGCGGCCCATCGGCGAAACGGTGACGCTGGCTGACTACCGGCTTCGCTATGCGACCTACCGGACCGATCCGGACCTCCAGGCCGCACACCAGCAGCACCCTTTCATCACGGTCTGGGACGACCACGAGCTGACGAACAACGCGTGGCGCGAGGGGGCGCTGAACCATCAGTCGGAGAGCGAAGGCGACTGGGCCACGCGCCGCGCGGCCGCGTATCGCGCCTATCTGGAATGGATGCCGGTGCGCGAGCAGCCCGGGCTCAACCCACGACTCTACCGTTCGTTCCGGTTTGGCAACCTCGCCGATCTCGTCATGCTCGACGCGCGGGCCCTGCGCGATCAGCAGGTGGCGCCCGAGGACCTGGCCGGTCTGGCCGACCCGCGCCGCACCATGCTCGGCGCGGCACAGGAAGCATGGTGCTTCGACGAGCTGCGTACGTCACAGCGGAGCGGAACGCCCTGGCGACTGGTTGGGCAGCAGGTGCTCTTCGCGCGCATGACGCCGGTCGGGCAGAAGGTGCGCAACGCCGACACCTGGGACGGATATCAAGCGGCACGCGATCGCGTGCTCGACATGATTGGAAGCGAGCGGATCTCCGATGTCGTGATCCTGACCGGCGACGTCCACAGCTCGTGGGCGATGGACGTCCCGCGTGCTCCCTGGACCGACTACCGGGCGAGCACCGGCGAACGGTCGCTTGCCGTAGAGTTCTCAACGCCGGCCATCAGCTCTCCGCCGATCTTCGCCGACGGCCAGGGCCGCGAGCGGGCCGCGGCGCTGAAGGTCATGCTGCCGCACCTGAAGTTCATGGACGGCGAGAATCGCGGATACGTGGTGCTCGACGTCACGGCCGAGCGCGTACAGACTGATTACATGTTCGTGCCGACTGTGGCCGAGCGAACCGCCGTGGAGACGCAGGCGGCCCGGCTCGTGACGGAGCGCGGCTCCGCGCACGTCGAGACGACGTGATGCGTGCCTTCATTGCAGCACTGGTCCTGGTGGCGGGCCAGGCCCCCGATCATTTCGTGGCGCGGGTCAGCGACGATGCGGCGATCCGTCCGGCGGAGGCATCGATCGCGATCAACCCGACGAACCGCGACCACATCGTGGCCGTCTCGCTTCAGGCCATGAAGCCCGGCTCTCCGGTTCGTGTCAGCAACTTCAGTTACACGTCCATCGACGGCGGCCGCACGTGGCGCACGGTTGCGGCGTCGAACACGCATCATCGCGTGCATGGCGACGACGCGGTGACGATCGCGCGCGACGGGACGGTCTATCACTCCTACATCGCCTTCGACGGCATTCGCGTCCCGCGACCCGATCGCGCCTCGAGCGGCATCTATGTCCGAACGTCGCGCGACGGGATCTCCTGGACCGAACCGGTCGCGGTCATCGACCATCTGAACACCGCCAGCCCCTTCGAGGACAAGCCATGGCTCGGAGTCGATGATGCGGACGACTCACCGCACCGGGGAAATGTGTACGTCGCGTGGACTCGATTCGACGTGTACGGAAGCGCGGATCCGGACCACAAGAGCCACATCTGGGTCGCGCGCTCGCGCGACGGCGCGCGCACGTTCACGCCGGCCGTGCGGGTGTCGGATTCGCCGGGCGACGCGCGCGACAGCGATGGCACGGTCGAAGGCGTCGCGCCCTCTGTTGGGGTCAAGGGAGAGGTGTACCTGGCGTGGGCGGGTCCCAAGGGGCTCCTCTTCGATCGCTCGCTCGATGGCGGCTATACATTCGGCGCCGACACGCTCGTGGGCGCGATGCCCGGCGGTTGGGACATCCCGCTGCCGGGCGTCACGCGCCACAACGGGATGCCGGTCACGGCGGTGGACCACAGCCGCGGCCCGAACCGCGGCACGGTGTACATCAACTGGATCGACGAGAGGAATGGGGACACCGACGTCTTTCTCGCGAGCTCGCGTGACGCGGGGCAGACGTGGTCGTCGCCGGTCCGCGTCAACGACGATCCGAAGGGGAACAAGCGGCCTCAGCTTTTCACGTGGATGGCCGTGGACCCGAGCGACGGCTCGATCAACATCGTTTTTCTCGACCGACGCGACACGGAAGGCACCCACAATGCGGTTACGGTCGCCCGGAGCACCGATGGCGGAAAGACATTCGCCAACTACCGCGTGAATCGCCCGCCGTTTCCGTCGAACGACAAGTTCTTCTACGGCGACTACCTCGGCATCGACGCGCACGGAGGACGGGTTGCCGCGATCTATCCGGTTGTCGTCGACGGACCGCAGCAACTCATCCTCGAAACCGCGGTATTCAATTTTTCTCCATGACGCTCGGCCACTTCTCCCGTTCGTTCGCGGCGATGACGCTCGCGATCGTCGTTCTCGCGTTCGGCGGCCTCCTCAACAGTCAGGTTCGACCGGTCTACAGCCTCGGGGCCGCGGGACTGATCCAGGTGCTCGAGCGCCTGCAGACCACAGGCAGCGCGCTGCACGTGGCGGCACACCCCGATGATGAGGATTCGGCGTTCATCGCGAGGGTAGCGCGCGGCGACCACGCGCGGGTGGCGTATCTCTCGCTCAATCGCGGCGAGGGCGGCCAGAACATCATCGGCCCCGAACTCTTCGAGGCGCTCGGCGTCATCCGCACCGAGGAGCTGCTGCAGGCGCGCCGCCTGGATGGAGGCGAGCAGTTCTTCACGCGTGCGATCGACTACGGCTTCTCGAAGGCGCGCGCCGAAGCCGCTGCGCGATGGGACGAGCGCGTGGTGCTCGGAGACATGGTTCGAGTGATCCGCATGTTCCGGCCTCTCGTCATCTACGCGCGATTCAGCGGCACGCCCGCCGACGGCCACGGGCAGCACCAGCTCGCGGGCTACCTGACGCCAATCGCGTTCAAGGCGGCTGCCGACCCGGCGCAGTTTCCAGAGCACTCGAGAGACGGCCTGCGGCCGTGGCAGGCGAAGAAGCTGTATCGCGGCGCGGGCTTCAGGCCCAACCCGGCGACGCCACCCACGCTGCAGGTTGAAACCGGCGTCTTCGATCCCGTTCTCGGCCGCTACTACGCCGAGATTGCGAGCGAGGGCCGGAGCCAGCACAAGTCGCAGGACATGGGCGTCATCGAGACGAAGGGTCCGCGGCAATCGGCGCTCATCCGCCTGGACTCCCCCGGCGCCAAGGAGACCGGCCTCTTCGACGGGATCGACACCTCTACGATCGGCCTTGCGTCGCTTGCCGGGCTGCCGGATGGAGCGCTCCGCTCGGAGCTGCAAACGATCGCGGCGGCGGCGCGAGATGTGCTCGAAAGCTTTCAGCCGCTCGCGCCGGAGAAGGGCATCCCCGCGCTCGCTCGAGGGCTGCAGGCGACGCGTGCGGCCCGCGCTGCCGCACGGTCCGTTCCTGGAACCGAGGCATCGCGCGCCGAAGCCGACTTCCTGCTCGGCGTCAAGGAGGCGGACTTCACGGAAGCGCTCGTGCGCGCCGCGTCTGTGGTAGTCGACCCCATCGCCGACCAGGAAACCGTCGTGCCCGGCGGGACGCTCGACGTCACGACGCGCCTCTTCGCGCCGCCCAACGCGGTCGTGAAGGTGGTCGATGCGGTGCTCACAGCTCCGGCCGGGTGGAGGGTGGAACCGCACGCAGCCACGGACAATGACGAGAGCGACAATCCCTTCGCACGGTTCTTTCGCGAAACGCCGTCGTATGCCGCGCGATACCGGGTCAGCGTGGCGCCGAACGCGCCCCTGACGCAGCCGTACTTTCTGGAGCATCCACGCGATGGCGATCGGTACCGGTGGGACGACGACGACCCGAAGGGGCTGCCCTTTGCGCCGCCGCTCGTCGCCTCCGAGCTGACGCTCGAGATCGGCAACGTGCGCCTCGTCGTCGATCGACCCGTGCAGCACCGGTTTGCCGATCCCGTTCGCGGTGAGCTCCGGCGCGATGTGGCCGTGGTGCCGCCGGTGAGCGTGGGCCTCGATTCGCGCCTGCTCATCGTCCCGACGGGCGAGGCACGCAGCGAGCATCGCCTGGTCGTGCGCACGACCAACCATCTGGCCGGCGGAGCGTCGGGAACGCTACGGCTCGTCATGCCCGCTGGCTGGAGCGCGTCGCCGGCCGAAGCGCCGTTCCACCTGCGTGAAACAGGCGATGCCGCTTCGGTGGCCTTCACCGTTACGGCGCCAGCCGGCCGGAAGCCCGGCGCGTTCGAGATCGCAGCCGAAGCGGTCGTCAACGGCATCGCGCGCCGCACCGACCTGCAGACGATCGCATACCCGCATATCCAGACGCACCGCGTGTATTCCCCGGCGAGAGCGGTGGCGCAGGTGTTCGACCTGAAGACCGCGGCGGTGAACGTCGGCTACGTCATGGGGAGCGGCGATCAGGTGCCGGAGATGCTCAGACGCATGGGCGTTCCGGTGACGCTCATCGACGATGACGCGCTGGCGAGCGGCGACCTCTCGCGTTTCGACACCATCGTGGTCGGCCTTCGCGCATCGGAGACGAGGCCGGCGTTCGTCGCCAATCACGGGCGCCTGCTCGAGTACGCGCAACGCGGCGGCGCGGTCGTCGTTCAGTATCAGCAGAACGAATATGTGGAGCGCAACCTGCCGCCGTATCCGGCGGACATGAGCTCGCGCGTCACCGACGAAGCCGCGCCCGTGAAGATTCTGGTTCCCGACCACCCGGTGTTCACGTTCCCGAATCGGATCGGCCCGAGCGACTTCGACGGGTGGGTGCAGGAACGCACATTGTACGCATTCACGACGTTCGATCCGCGCTACACGCCGCTGCTCGAGACCGCCGACGCCGGCGAGCCCCCGCAGCGTGGTGGAGAGGTCTACGCGCGCCTCGGCAAGGGACACTACATCTACACCGCATATGCCTGGTTCCGGCAGCTGCCGGCCGGTGTGCCCGGCGCGTATCGGCTGTTCGCGAATCTGATCAGCCTGCCGAAAGCGCCGCAGCGCTGAGAGGTACGATCCGCAGCATGCGCATCATTACGTCCGTCATCATCATCGCGGCGACGGCACTGACCGCGCCGGACGCGCAAGATTTTCTCGCGCGCGCGAAGGCGCTGCACAAGCAGGTGCCGCTCATCGACGGCCACAACGACTACCCGTGGGCGCTGCGCGAGAACAACGTCGAGCGCGACATCAACCGGCTCGACATTCGCTCGCCGCAGCCTTCGATCCACACGGACATTCCGCGCCTGCGCGAGGGCGGCGTGGGCGGGCAGTTCTGGTCGGTGTACGTGCCGGCGTCGACGCACGGCTCCCGTGCGGACGACGTTCGAACAGATCGACATCGTCCACCGCATGATGCGGAAGTACCCCGACACCTTCGAGCTCGCGCGCACGGCCGCCGACGTCGAGCGCATCTTCAAGGCCGGCAAGATCGCGTCGCTCATCGGGATGGAGGGCGGCCACTCGATCGACAGCTCGCTCGCCACGCTCCGGATGTTCTACACCGCGGGCGCCCGCTACATGACGCTCACGCACAGCACGAACATCGCGTGGGCCGACTCGGGCACGGACACAGCGAAGCTCGGAGGTCTGTCGCGTTTCGGTGAAGAAGTCGTCCGCGAGATGAACCGGATGGGCATGCTGGTCGACCTGAGCCACACCTCGCCGGAAACGATGGACGACGCGCTGCGCGTGACGGAGGCGCCGGTCATCTTCTCGCACTCCGTGGCGCGCGCGCTGAACGATCACGGGCGCAACGTGCCCGACGCAATCCTGCGGCAGCTGCCGAAGAACGGCGGCGTCGTCATGGTGACGTTCGTGCCCTCGTTCCTGTCACCCGCCGCCAACGAGCACAGCAAGCGGCAGCAGGCGGAACGCGATCGGCTGAGGGCCCTGTATCCGAACGAGACGGCGAAGGTGGATGGGGAGCTCAAGGCGTGGCTGCAGGCCAACCCCGAACCGCGCGCCACGCTGGCCGACGTGGCGAACCATATCGATCACATCCGGAAGGTCGCCGGCATCGACAACATCGGCATCGGCAGCGACTTCGACGGAATCACGAGCGTGCCGGTGGGCCTCGAGAACGTTTCGACCTATCCCGCGCTGACCGCGGAGCTGCTGCAAGCGCGGCTACTCCGACGCGGACGTGAAGAAGATCCTCGGACTGAACGTGCTCCGCGTGATGAAGCGCGCCGAGGTCGTCGCGGCGCACCTGCAGAAACAGCGCGAGCCGTCGACGGCAACGATCGAAAAGCTCGACGGCGCTATGACTTCCCCATCAACTCCTTGATTCGGCGAACGGTAATTTCGACCTTGATATCGAGGCCCTTCTTTCCGTAGGCGACGCTCGCGCGTGTCGGATTACCCGACACCCCGCTGCCTTCGAAGCCGCCGCGATCGGCGAGCTTGTCCTTGCGAATCTGCGTGGGATCCACCGCCAGCAATTGCGATGTGTCGGTAATACCCGCGTGCGTGCCGATGTCGTCCGGCTTCTCGCCCTGACTCTCGAGCCACGCGCGGAACGCCTCTCCCGACCCGCTGTAGTACTCGGGTACGAAGTGGACGCGCACGCCGGTGCCCGCCCACTCCTTGTTCAGCGCCCGGGCGACCTCCTCCAGGCCCTTCTGGTTCCCGCCGCTGTCGCCGATGAACACGACGTCCTTGAAGCCGTTCACCTTGAAGCTGCGCGCCGCATACTCCAGCAGCTTCATGTAGTGCTCGTTCGGCAGCGTGATCGCGCCTGGGTAGCGCATGTGGCCGCTCGGCGGCTCGATGTTCCCCTCCGGCACATAGGCCACCACCGGCGCCACGAGCGTGTTGCCGAGCGTCCGCGCAATCCGATCGGCGGTGTGCCGGATGATGAAGTTGTGCTTCCCGAGCACCATGTGGGGCCCGTTCTGCTCCGTGCCGCCGGTGGGCAGAATCACCGTTGTTTTCCCGGCCTTGATGGCGTCGCGCACCTCGGTCCAGGTGAGCTCCTCGATGAACACGGTATCGGGGGCCTGCGCAAAAGCCGATAACGAAAGCGTCGCCAGCGCCGACGCCAGGATGAACGTTCGCATGAGGGCCTCCTCTGTGATGCCGGCGCGATTATAGGGCGGGAGATGATCGGCACGACGCTATCGCATTACCGTGTGCTGGAGCTGCTTGGCCGCGGCGGCATGGGCGAGGTGTATGCCGCCGAGGACCTGAAGCTCCGGCGTCGGGTGGCGCTGAAGGTGCTCCCGGTGGAGATGGCGGAGAATGCCGAGCGGCGCCGCCGCTTCGAGCGCGAAGCGCAGGCGATCGCCGCGCTCAACCACCCGGGCATCGTCACGATCTACTCCGTCGAGCACGACGCGGGCCGGTCGTTTCTGACGATGGAGCTCGTCGAGGGTCGGACGCTGGAGCAGTGCGTCCCCGCGGGTGGGCTGCCGCTTCGAGACTTCCTGCGGATTGCGATCCAGCTTGCCGATGCGATGCGCGCGGCGCACGACCGCGGCATCCTGCACCGCGATTTGAAGCCCGGCAACGTCATGCTGACGAAGGACGGGCGCATCAAGGTGCTCGACTTCGGCCTTGCGAAGCTCGCGGATGCAGCTCCGGCCGCCGCGCTGAACGTACAGGGACCGCTCACGACGAGCTCCGGACAGATTGTCGGCACGCTCTCGTATATGGCGCCCGAGCAGGCGGAAGGGCGGAACATCGACCACCGCGCGGACATCTTCGGCCTGGGCGTGCTCCTGTACGAGCTGGCGGCGGGTATCCGGCCGTTCGGCGGCGAATCGAACGTGGCCCTGCTCACGGCGCTGCTTCGCGACACGCCTCGCCCGGTCAATGAAATGCGCGCGGACCTTCCGCCGGCGCTCGCACCGATCATCCAGCGGTGCCTGGAAAAGGATCCGGTGGATCGTTACCAGTCTGCGGGCGACCTGCACGCGTCGCTCGAGGCGCTGCAGGTGACCCTCACGCCCGCGCTGCGGCGGCCGCTCCCGTCCTGGGTCCTTCCCGCCGCGGCGGCGGTGATGGCGTTCCTGACCGGGCTCGGCGTGTGGGTGGCCCTGCGGCCGCCGGTCGAGTCGCTGGCGGCCACGCCGCTCGCCGCAACCGGCGCGGAGACTCAGGTGCTGATCACGGGCCGGCAGGTTGCGATGCTCGACTTCTCGAACCGCACCGGCGATCCGGCCCTCGACGCCTTCGGCCGCATGGTCAGCGAGTCGATGGCGGCGGCACTTGCCTCGGAAGGAATTCCAGTGGTGGGAGCCACGGAAGCGTCGGCGGCCGACGGCCTGACGATTGCCGGCGTCTACACCGCCGAGGGCGATGACCTGCGATTCGACGCGCGCCTCATCGCCGCGAGCCGTGGCACGGTCATGCGCGTGCTCGATCCGGTTCGGGTTCCACGAAGCAGCCTGCGGGCCGGAGCCGAGATGACCCGGAATCGGATCATCTCGGCCGTGCTCGCTGTGTTCCAGTCGCAGCCTCGAAGTTAGTCCTTGGCGCGGCGCCGCATCCAGCGGCGGCCGTGGATGCGCGCGTCCACGAGGTCGCCCGCCGACAGCCCCGTGTAGCCCTGCTCCTTCAGATCGGCCACGAACTCGGCGTCGACGCCGTGGATGCGGAACTCGACGAGACGTTCGGCTGGGAGATCCTTGTAGCCCGCGGCACCCATCTCCTGAATGAAGTCGGGCGTGACGCCGTGAATGCGGAACGAGACGAGGTCGTCGAAGTCGAGCCCCGAGTACCCCTGCTTCCTGAGGTTGTCGAGGAACTCCGGCGACACGCCGTGGATGCGTGCGGATACGAGGTCGTCGGCTTTGAGCGCCTCGTAGCCCGCCGCCTCCATACGCCTGACGAACTCGGGCGTCACACCGTGAATACGAAACGAGACGAGGTCGTCGAATTTGAGGTCACCGTAGCCGTTCTTCTTCAGCTCGTCGAGAAACTCCGGCGACACGCCGTGGATACGCGCCGAGACGAGGTCCTCGGCATCGAGCCCTTTGTAACCGGCGGCTTCCATTCGTTTGACGAAGTCCTGCGTCACGCCGTGAATGCGAAACGAGACCAGGTCCTCGTGAGAGAGGTTCGCGTATCCGAGGGCGCGCATCTCGGTGATGAGCTGCGGCGTCACCCCATGGATGCGCATCGCGAGGAGATTGTCGAGGTCGAGGTTCTTGTACCCGAGCGCCTCCAGCTCACGGATGAACGCGCGACTGACGTCGTGAACGGCAAGGGCGAACAACCGCTCCGGCGTCAGCTCCTTGCGTCCCACGCTGGCGCCGACCTGCCGTGCGTAGTCGGCGTTCGGCGTGAAGTCGAAGATGCCGAACGCGCGGCGGCGGCGGACATCGCCGGAGAGGGCGATCGTCCCCGCTTCACGACGCAGTTCGATCCGGATGTTCTCGGCTTCGACGTCGAGGTTGAGGCCGGGCAGCGATGACGCGGGCCATGTCTGACCCGAGTTGTTGTTGTGACCGTAGCTGAACTGCAGATGGATCCGGCTGGTGTCGGTCTCCTGACCCTTCCGGCTGGCGTAGCGCGCGGTCCAGGTGCCTTCGAGGGCAGACGGCGCTTGCGCCTGTCGGATCTCCGCGCTCGAGGCGGCGGAAAGACTCATCAGCAATGCGGCAGAAACTGCAATCACACGTGACATATCTGTCTACCTTGATACGAGTCATCAACTCAGAGTCTACTCAGAGTCAGGTCTGAGTTGACTCTGAGTCGCCAGGTGCCAGGTTGGATGCGGGGGTGCCCACTAGGGTTGGAAGCGGGGGTTGACGAGCTCCGGGTGCGCCAGGCCGAAGTCGCGCAGGGGGCCGACCGGCAGCCGACCGTAGGCGTCCGTCCCGCTGAAGCTCCACGGCCATGCGCCGGCGTAGCCGTTTCTGACGGCGAACTCGAGATACTCGCTCAGCGTGATCGACGGCGGCGACGTGCCGTCCGGGTGCTGCTCTGAGCCGTTCCCCGGGAACTCACCCAGAATCACCGCGCGGTGGACGGCAAGCGCATCAGCGGACACACCGAACAGATCGTTGTCTCGATCGGGACGCCGCACGTCGGGATACTGATGTACTTGCAGCACGTCCAGCCCCAACGCATCGTCGTCCCAGGCCCAGAGATTGCGCGCGCGGCCGCCGCCGAGCGTCGCAAGCGCGCACGTGTGCTCGTGCACCGCGTCGCTGAAGCGGCCGATGAGACGCGCCAGCGTGTCGAACGGCAGCGGCCGCGGCACGTGCCGGCTCAGGTCCTGCTCCCACTCTTCGACCACCCAGTCTGGCTCGTTCATCAGCTCCCACGCGGCGACCTGATCCGCCAGGTCGGCGCGCGCCCCACGCGGTCCGTACCGGCGCAGCACCGGCACGAACACGCGATCGCACAGCGCGTCGTGACCTGCCTCGGTGAGGAGCACGCGAGCCCGGCCGTCGGGCAGCCGCGCCTGCAGGATGAGCCCGCTCACCGGATCGGCAATGGTGTCGCGCACGCCATCGAACATCCACCGATGATCGAGCAGCACGAGCACCAGCCGGATGCCAGCGTCGCGCGCGATCGACAGCGCGGCATCCATATCGTCGAAGAAGTGCGCGTCGGGGCCCACGGGCAGACCGGCCTCCTCGTACAGGATTCCCGCGCGGCCATCGCAGAAAACAAACCAGCGCGCGCAGGTGAACCCGAGGGCCGCCATCTCCGCGAAGTCGGCGGCCACGGCGGCGCGCCGCGTCGAGACGCCCAGGTGCGAGCCCCAGACGTTCGCGCCGAAATCGAGGCCGTAGAAGATCGTCTGGCCGTCTGTCGACCAGGGGTAGTTGCAGCCGTGGAGGAACATGGCTCGAGGGCTAGCCGCTTCGGCGCCGTGGCATCGTGCTCAGTGTATGGTAGGGTCGGTGACGAATTGGATTGACTGCCTGCCGCACCAGCCGCCGATGCGGCTCCTTCAAGTGGTTCTCGACGTTGTACCCGGTGAACGAGCCGTCGCGAGACGCATCGCCGACTCCCGCGATTTTTATTTCGATGGTCACTTTCCCGGATCCCCGGTCGTTCCCGCAATCATTTTGATCGAGATGCTGGCACAGACAGGCGGCATCGCCGCCGCAGCCTCAGGTGAAACAGAGACACGTCAGTTGCGTGTAGCAGCGGTCGGTCCTTTCAGATTTCCGGCGGCCGCTGGTCCAGGCGTCACGCTGGAAGCGACGGCTCGGGTGACGGGTCGGTTTGGCCGTCTGTGCAAGATCGAGGGTGACGTCACCGCGGACGGCCGTCTCGTGGCGTCCGGCAGCCTTACCTTGGCCGGTTAGAGCGGCGCAGCCGCTACACCTCCTTCAAGATGGCGGCGCGGCGAGCTGCGTGTTCCTCCTTGGTGATCACGCCTCGCTTGAACAGATCGTCAAGAACTCTCAGCCGCTCTTCGATGGTGCCCTTCCCTCCGGGTGCATGGTCGACCGGCGGGCTGGCCGCGGAAGGCCGAGGCTGTCCCGACATCCACGCCTGCTGAAGGGTCGGATCGCCAATCGTCTTCGTGAAGGCGTCCTTCAGCGCGTCACTCAGCACCTCTGAACAGTTGTCTCCGCTTCGGGCGCGGCCGTACCTGTTGGCCGTGCCAGCCGCCGCGCCCTCCGCGAGCGTTCTGCCTCCGTCGTCCTGGAGCGTGTACGCGAAGTGCACCTCCGCGATATACGTCGACCCGAGAGCTTTGTTGCTCTCATTGACATTGAACCGTGTGAGGCGCAATTGCAGCACCCGTTCAGCGGGCGAGCCTTTCTTCAGCGCCTGTGCGGTCGCGAGCTGCGTGACCGACTCGCCGACGAACTTGCCGACATCGGTCGCCGCCCGGATTGCAAAGGGCAGGTCGTCGTCGTCGGTCCCCGAGCCGACGACGAGGGCATCGGGCAGGTCTCTCGAGTCCTGCACACGAATCTCGACAGAGCGATCGATGAGAGATGAAGGCAAGGCCACGGAATTGGAACGAACACTTTCCTGCGGGAAGAACCTCAGTTTGATCAGAAGGTCCGGGGAAGGTTTCTGGGCCCCTGCTCCGAGCACCGCCGGCGGCAGAATGAGGAATACCGATGCCAAGGCGATCCTGCGCACGGGGCTTCTCCTTCGCGAATGTCGATCGCGGCGAAGTATACACTGGCGCACCGCGCGCCCTAGTCCCACAGTTTTCGGAAACAGAACCACTGGTGCGGTCGCTGCCTGATCGCCCACTCGATCTCGGTAGCGAAGCGGCGCATGGCGCCCGTCACGTCCGACTCGCGGTCCGCCGTGTGGTCGATGTGAATGGGCGCGCGAACAACTGTGCGCACGCGGAAACGACCGTCGCGGAAGTTGAACACCGGAAGAATCGGAACGCCGGCCGCGCGGGCCAGTGCGGCGGGGCCAGTTGGCAGCGGCATCGGTCGGCCGAACAGCTCGACGCTCACCGTTCGACCTCCGGCTCGCGGACGATCGCCTTGGAGAGCGACGACGTCGCCGTCCTTGAGAGCTTTCGCCAAATCAACGGCGAGCGTCAGGTCCGCTCCGGCGAAATGGGTGACGTACTCATCACCGAATCGGGAGACGAGGTCCTGGATGAACTGCTGGGCGCGCGGATCGATCTCCTGCTCGCGGACGATATGTATCCGCCGCCTCGAATTCGACCCGCCGATGTGGGAGGCGGTCTCCCAGGGACCGATATGCGCGGTGACGAGCAACACGCCGCCGGTACCGTCCATCACGCTGCGCCAATGTTCCTCACCCTCGAGGATGGCGGTGAATCGCTCAGGAGCCACGAGCCGCCGGTAGCGCTCGGTGAGGCACCACGCGAATGACCGTAGAGTCCGGTAAGCGCGCCGCAGTCCTTCAATCCGGCCTGCCGGCCCGAGCACCGGGACGAGATTGGACGCGAGCGCACCCCGGATGCGACCAAGCGTCAGAAAGAAGAACGTGCTGAACACAGCCACGATGATCCACTCGGTCCACGGCGGCAAGCACGTGAAAGCCCAGTGCGCGAACCGGTACCAAAACACGCCGGTGACGTGGAAGCGTCCCAGAAGCCGGTGGGTCAGCCCGAGAGCCGGCGCATGCGGAAGCAGCTGCGGCTGAGGGGGCTGGATCATTGGTGGTTTCCAAAGCGAGCGTGCAGGACCGCCACCGCGATGCGCGCGCTATCCAGAACGGGCCGGTAGTGACTGGTGCTCCGGCCGTCCGCACGTCCGAGACGGATGGGGGTCGTCTTCACGCGCAGTCCGAGCCGGGCCGCCCGCACGACCACCACACTCTCTGCTTCGAAACCCGATTCGGGAAAACCGGTGCGTTCGATCAGCTCGCGCGTATACAACCGGAAGCCGGTCTGCACATCCGAAATCGCGTGACCCGCCGCCCATGAGATCGCACGCGACGAGAGTCGATTGCTCACCCTGCGCACGGTTCCCATCTCGGCGAACAAATGATCTCGCGTGCCCAGAACGAGATGGGCATCGGCGGCGGCCTCGAGCAGGCGTGGCGCCTCCTCGGGCAGGTGCTGGCCGTCGGCGTCGATCGTAATCACACCGGCGAAGCCGCGCGAGAACAGGATGGCGAATGCTTCGCGCAGCGCCGCGCCCTTTCCTCGATTCTCCGCAAAGCTGTGGACCTCGGCTCCAGCGTCGCGCGCGGCCTCCGCGGTGCCGTCGTTGGAGCCGTCATCGACCACGAGCACGTCGTCGATCACGGCGCGCGTGCGCTCGACGACCGACGCGACCGAGTGGACCGCCTCGTACGCAGGGATGGCGGCCGCCACGCGCATCAGCTGTGCAGCTCGATCTGCCCCGCGACGTCGTGCGATGACGCGGCCGGCCCGGTGATCCGTCTCCTGAGGCGCATGAGCGCGACGAGGGCGAAGAATGCCTCCAACCTGAGGCGCGTCGCGATCGACGGGCGCCAGTTGCCTCCGAGCACCGAGAGCACGGCCTCGTAGATGCCGAACCGGGACGAACGGCTGAAGAACAAGTCACGAAATGCCGGATCGTAGAATCCCGTGGCGAATCGTCTGAAGTGGTGGTACCTGCGGACGATCCGCCGTTCGTAGGCGGCGAAGCGATGCGCGCGCAGGTCACCGTCGCGCAGCGCCGAGCTGAGCACCTCTGCCGCCTCGATTCCCGACTGCATCGCCAACAGCACGCCGGTGGAGAAGATCGGGTCCAGGAACGCACCGGCGTCGCCCGTCAGGACGAACCGATCACCGGCGTGGCAGCTGTGGAGATACGAGTAGTCCGCGTCGAATCGAGCGACCGTGACCGGCGTCGCCGTTGCAAGGAGCCGAGCCGCTGCCGGCGTCTCGGCCAGGAAGGCGTCGAGGGTTTCCTCCGGCGTCGTCCGCGCGCTCGAGTTGTACACGGCCTGCGGCACGACGGCGCCCACGCTCGTCACGGTGTCACTAATCGGGATGAACCAGAACCACCCGCGGTCGGGCCGCGTGACCATGCGAATGTCACCCGCGCGGCGCCCTTCGCTGCGCGGAATCCCGACGTACTGCCGGTGAACCGAAATGTTCTTGAGGACGGGGTCCTTACGGCGCTCGCCGAACCGTTTGGCCAGGAAACCGACGCGTCCGGAAGCGTCCACCACGGCTGCGACGCGAACGGATTGTTCGCTGCCATCCTCGCCCGCATGGGTCACCGTGACGCCGGCGTCATCGAACGTCGCCTGCGTCGTGAGACGGCCCTGCAGGACATGCGCACCAGATCGCGCGGCATGATCGAGCAGGACCTCGTCGAAGCGTGCACGTGGCACCTGATAGGTCTGGGGACGCGGCACCTCGTAGGCCTGCGCGAAGTCCGCGTATTGATCGGCCTCACCATTGGCCGTCGTGAAGCTGGCGCCCCACTTTTGCACGAACCCCTCGGCACCGACCGCGTCTTCCGCGCCGAGCCTGGCGAGGACCTCATTAATCCACGGAAGCTGAGATTCGCCGATGTGAAATCGGGGAAAGCGCGCGCGCTCGAGGACGAGCACGCGATATCCCCGTCGGGCGAGCGTACTGGCCGCGGACGAACCCGCGGGCCCGCCTCCGACCACGGCCACGTCGTAATCGGGCGTTGACTTCATCGCTGATGGAAAAGTGAGATCGGATACTATCTCAACCGTGTCCGTGACCTCCAGCGCGGCCGCGACCTCGGGTGACGGCATTCTCTGCGCGTTTGCCCGGCATGTCGCGCGGCGCTCGAGCGATCCGGTTGTCGTGTCGCCGGGCCATCGAGCCACCTTCGGCGAAATCGACGCGCTCGCGCGCACGGTAGCCGAGCGACTTCTTGCCGCGGGCAGCGAGCCAGGCCGGCTGGTCGGCCTCTCCATTCCCAACGGGCCGGCGTTTCTCGCGGGCTTCCTGGCCCTTCGTCGCGCTGGCCAGGTGGTGCTGTTGCTCGATCCGCTTGCTCCGGCTGAGGACCGCCGCCGCGCAATGGGAACTTTGGGCGCGAGCGGAATCCTGGAGTGCCGCGAGCCCTGGCCGTCCTCCGACGCGGATTTTCATTTCACCCGATGTGCGGAGTCGGGTGGCTCAACGACACTCTCCGGCGTCGCGGTCGTCAAGTTGACGTCTGGCTCGACAGGGACACCCCGAGGCGTCGCCATGTCGACAGAGGCGCTCCTGGCCGACGAGGATGCTCTGGCGCGCACGATGGGCTTTCGTCACGACGATCGCCTGTGGGGCGCGGTGTCCCTGTCGCACTCGTACGGGTTCACCACGCTCGCGCTTTCCGCTTTGGTTCGCGGCCTGCCGCTCGTCCTCCCGGCGGATCGCGAGCCATTTGCGTCGCTCGCCGCGGCGCGCGAATTGGGCACGACCGTGTTCCCCACGGTCCCGGCGTACATTCAGGGTCTGTTGAAGCTGTCGGCACCGCCGTCATGGCCCGCCACGATTCGGCTCGTGATTTCGGCGGGTGCCATTCTGCCAGCGGCCACGGCCGCGCAGTTCCGTCAGACCTATGGATGGCCTGTACACACGTTCTACGGATCGAGCGAATGCGGCGGCATCTGCTACGACCGGGAAGGAAGCGCCGCGGAGCGAAACGCCGTCGGAACCGCCGTGGACGGGGTGCGGATCTCGCTCAGGCCGGTGCCGCAGCTCGCGGATGAGGAAGGCCTCGTCGTCGTGGAGTCGCCGGCCGTCGGCGAGACATATCTGCCGGACTCGGACTCTCGTCTCACCTCCGGCCGTTTTGAGAGCAGCGATGTCGGAGCGTGGCAAGGCGGGGAGCTCGCACTCCGGCGCCGCGCGGATCGCGTCATCAACGTACGCGGCCGCAAGGTGGACCCGTCCGAGGTCGAGATGGTGCTGTCGGCCCTTGAAGGCGTTGAAGAAGTCGTGGTGATCGGCATGGCGTCGCCCGACGGGAGAGACGAGATCGTGCGCGCAGTGATTGCATGTCCGTCAGTGCGCCCGAAATATCGCGACGTCGCAGCCTGGTGCCGTCACAGGCTCGCCGGTCACAAGGTGCCGGGCAGCGTCGTGTTCGTCGACGCCATTCCACGAACGACGCGAGGCAAGATCGATCGATCGGCGCTGCTTGCCTTGCGTTCGCGCGAGCATGATTCAGGCGGGACGCACGACTGACGTCCACGGCACGCCGTGGCGGCCGCCGCCATTTCTCGTGGCCAGCGCGGCCCTCCACGGCGTGGCGTTGGCAACGCTGCTCGCATCCCCGCGCTCCTGGAGACTGATCGTCGCGCGGCCTGGTCGGGAATCATGCGGTGCTCAGCACCGCCGGTCTGTTTCCGCGGTGTGGCTGGCTTGGCCCCAACATCACGCGGGTACCGAACACGCAGGACCGGCAAGGAATCGTGGCGTTGACGTTCGACGACGGCCCGGATCCCGATACGACGCCGGCGGTCCTGGACTTACTGGACCAGGCGGGCGCGCGAGCAACGTTCTTCTGCGTGGGTCGGCGCGCCGAAGCGCGGCCCGATATCGTGGCCGCCTTGCGCGAGCGCGGCCACGGTGTGGAGAACCACACCCACACCCATCCAAACGGGTTCGCGTTCCGCGGACCCGCCGGACTCAGGAAGGAAATTCACCAGGCTCAGGCGGCGATTGAGCGTTCGGGCGGTGGCCGGCCGCGCTTCTTCCGCGCTCCTGCTGGTATCCAGAATCCGTGGCTGTCGCTCGTGCTGGCCGGTGCCGGCCTGTCTCTGGTGTCCTGGACACGCCGCGGTTTCGACACCGTGACGCGCGACGGCGCTCGCGTCGCCGCGCGGTTGAAGCGCGGGCTTCGGGAAGGCGACATCCTGCTGCTGCACGACGCCACGTCGGCCCGTGACGCACGGGGCAGGCCTGTTGTCCTCGATGCGCTGCCGCGAGTCCTCGACGAGATGGTCCGGAAACAGCTCCGTTCGGAACCACTGCACACGGTTCTGTGACTCGCGTTGACGTCAGCGCGGCCGTGTTCCCTTGTACTCGCTCAGAATGCCGCCCGTGACCAGCCGTGTCGCACCTGGGAAGCCGGCCTCTCGAAGCGCCGCGAGGATCATGTCCGGCGGCACGCAGTGCTCCACCGTGTCCCAGAAGTAATCCATCATCCGCGCAGCCGGTGCTCCTCCCCAGAGCCGCGCCACGCCAGGGATCAGCGTGCCAAGGACAAGCGCATTCAGGCGCCGAGCCGCAATGGACTTCGGCTGCGTGATCTCCAGGAGAAGCACCCGACCTCCGGGCTTGAGAACGCGCCGGTATTCCTCGAAGAGCTTGTGCAGGTCGTCGACGTGTCGCAGACCGTAACCCATGCTGACCACGTCGAAAAGGCCGTCGCCGAACGGCAGGTGCTCGCCGCGTCCCTGGATGAGCGGCGCTGCGCAGCGCTTGCGGCACTCACGCAGCATGCCTCCGCTCGGGTCGAGGCCTATGGCGAGGCGTCCGCCTCCACTCAATTCCGCGGCCGAACGCAGCATGAGCCCTGTGCCGGTCGCAACGTCGAGGACGCGCATACCCTTCGCGAGTCCAGCTCCGAGCAGCGTGCGCCTCCGATACTGCTCGCCGGTGCCCAACGACATGATCCGGCAGACCCACTCGTAGTACGGCGCCCCTTCGTCGAACATGTCGGTGACGAACGCGACACGCTCCGCTTCGCTGCCGTAATACCGATCGAGCTTTGGATGGGGAGGAATGGGACGCGCGTTCACGACGCCCTATTGCGCTGTCATCTCAGGGTAGGCGACACCCTCGATTTCAACCAGCAGCTCGGGCCGGCACAGAAGGACCTGCAGCCACTCCACGCGGCACTGCGACGAGAACGTATTCCCCACCAGCGCGGCGAGCGCCTCTCGATGCGCCGGGTTCGTGTAGTACACCCGCAGCTCCCTGAAACGGTTCAGCAGCAACCCAATCTCGGCGGTCGTGGTGTCCTCCGGCAGCGTGCGGCCGACGGCCGATGCGACGAGGCTTGCCAGATTGCGGAGCGTCTCGCGCGCTTGTGCTTCGAGCACGTCCACGTGACGCGACTCTTCGCCGATGATGCTGGCCGTGCCGCCGACAAATAGAGTCGGCTCGTGGGTTTCGCCTCGCAGCAGCGTCGCGCGCGCGAAGCAGGGAGGCATGGGACCAAAACGCCGTGAGTAGTGGTACGCCGATACCTGGCGCGGGTTTTCGACCGGCACACCCGGCTGATCCGCGCCCAGGCAGTGCAGCGAAAACCTGTCGCCGGTCACTCCGACGGCCGATGCCGTCGGCACTGACAGACCGAACGACGCGGGCGGACCAAAATGCGCGGCAAACGCGCCATAGCGGCCGGCGTTGAACGCCATGTAACGGTCGAGCCCGCCGCCCAGGTCGTCGTGGATACCAGGAACGAACGCCCAGAAGCGAACAGGGTGCGAGCCCGTCGCCGACTCGAGCTGCTCGAAGATGGCTTCGTAGGCCTCGACGACGCGCCGCTGGAACATGAGGATGTCCATCGCACGAGCGTTGTCGAAGCCTGCCGTGACATGGCGGAAGCGCGGCGGAGCGCACTCCGCGACCCAAGAAGGCACGAGTGATCCGGCCCGCGGAAGGATGCTCCTCGAGGGCTCCATCACGAGCCGGCGCGAAGCTCTCGCGTCGGTTTCCATGTAAGCTCGGCAGCATATTCTAGTGCAGCCGAATGGCAGTTACCATGGGCGCGTGATTGGACGGCTCGCGAGGTGGGGGCGCCTGGCTGTCTACTTCATCTCACTGGTGGGCGTGTGCCTGTACTGCGAAGTCATCGGCCGCGTCTGGTGTGTGTGGCTCGCGCCTGAAGGCTCCGCGGAACGGGTCCGCCGAGCCAATCTCGTGACCCGCCATTGGCACGTCGCGCTCACCGAACTGACGCTCCGGCTGCTCGGGTGCCGGTTGGACGTGCGAGGCACGGTTCCGGTGCGGCGTTGCATCGTGGTCTCCAACCACCAGAGCACGGCGGATATCGCGCTGCTGCCATGGGCACTGCGGGCGCTGAACGTCAAATTCGTCGCGAAGAAAGAGCTCGGGCGCGGTATCCCGACGGTGTCGATGGCGCTCACGCACTGGGGTTCGGCTCTGATTACCCGCGGAGCGACACGGGATGATATTGCCTGCATCAAATCCATGGCCCGACGACTGGCCTATTGGGATGGCTCCGTCGTCGTCTTCCCCGAGGGCACCCGCTCGCGCGACGGCAGCCCCTTACCGTACAAATCCGCTGCCGTACGAATCATTGCGAAGGAGACGGGGCTGCCGCTCTTGCCCGTTGCCATCGATGGAACGCACGTGGCACCGGACCTGTTCCAGTTCGCCCGGCGCATGCCCGGCGCGCGCGGCACGGTCACGATTGGTGAGCCAATCCCCCCGGAGGCGTGGAGGGACCGCTTCGACGATGTCATGGAAGAGATCTGGGCATGGATGTCCGAGACGATCGAGAAGGGCCGCTGTGACGGCAGCGTGCCGCCCCCGGCTGGCTGGATCGCCGGGGAGCGGGAATTGTTACTGCGGCTCCCACCGTTTCAGCACGACCACCGTATTGTGTCCGCCGAGCCCGAATGAATTCGACAGCGCCAGGCGCACGTCGGCGCGCCGCGCGACGTTGGGGACAAAATCCAGATCGCACTCGGGGTCCGGGATGCAGTAGTTGATCGTCGGCGGAAGAATCCCCTCCCGCAGAGCCATCACGCACCAGATGAACTCCGTCGCGCCGGCCGCGCCAAGAAGATGCCCGGTCATCGACTTGGTGGAGCTCAGGGGCACGTCGTAGGCCGATTTGCCGAACGCACGCTTCACGGCGCGTACTTCAAACACGTCCCCCTGTCGAGTGGCCGTTGCGTGAGCATTGATATAGTCCACCTGCGCGGGCTCGATGTTCGCCTTCTGCAGCGCCCGCGTGATCGCGCGGGCCGCCTGTCTGGCCTCCGGATCCGGCTGGGTGAAGTGCGCGGCATCGGCCGTGGCAGCCCACGCCAGAACTTCCGCCAGCGGTTCCGCGCCGCGCGCCACCGCATGATCGAGCTCCTCGAGGATTATGACGCCGGCCCCCTCGCTCAGCACGAAGCCGTCGCGGGCAGCGTCGAACGGACGCGACGCCCGCTCGGGGAGGTCATTCCGGTGCGACAGCGCGTTCATCTGGTCGAAACCGCCGATCCCGAGCTTGGTCACCGCAGCCTCAGACCCACCCGTAATCATCACGTCCGCGTCGCCGCGTCTGATGACGTCGAACGCAGCGCCGATGGCGTCGCTTCCGGTGGAACAGGCGGATGCGACTGCTATGTTCGGGCCGCACGCGCCAGCCATGATGCTGACCTGCACCGACGCCGAGTCCACCACGATCATCGGAATCGACAAGGGACTCATGCGGCTCGGACCGTGGTGATCGAGAATGGCCTGCTGCGCCATATACGTCGAGACTCCGCCCGCGCCGCTGCCGATGATCGTGCCGGTGGCATCGGCCTCGTCTCCGGCGAGTGGCCAGCTGATCGCCGCCTGGCTCATCGCTTCCATCGCCGCCACCAGCGCGAATTGAACGTTGCGGTCGGCCCTGCGCGCCCGCCTTGCGGAGAGGTGCGCTACGGCGTCGAAACCCCAGGCTTCCCCCGCTACCTTCACGCGGAAATCGTCCGTCGGAAACAAGGTGATGGGACGAATTCCCGACTGGCCTGCCACAATGCGCTGCCATGATGTTGCGACATCGAGCCCAACGGGGCCGACTGCGCCGAGACCGGTCACGACCACCCGGCGCGATGCGGAGGTAGGTTGGCTCATGTGTCGCGATTGTAGCCTGCGACTTCGGGTCGGACCACAATCGCGGCGACGAGGCATGTGACGGAAACCGCGCTCTCGGCACGTCTGCGACGGTTCGTCCAGGTCATTCGGACCGAGGGGAGCGGACCTCGCCGCGAGAGCGCCGCAATCGGCGCCGGCGTGTTCATCGGCTGTCTTCCTTTCTACGGCTTTCATCTGCTGATATGCACCGCCGTCGGTACCGTGTTCCGGCTGAACCGGCTCAAGATGTACCTCGCGGCAAACATCTCGAATCCCATCGTCGCGCCCTGGCTCCTCCTGCTCGAGATACAGAGCGGCGCGTGGCTGCGACGAGGAACGTTCCATCGGTTGACGATGGAGACGGTCAGCGCCATGAGCCTGGGGACCGTCAGCCTCGACCTCCTGGTCGGCGGCGTGGCCGTGGGTCTGGTGCTCGGCGGTATAGCGGCCGGGATGACTTACATGCTGGTCGGCCGCAGCGAGCGGGATGCATTCGCGAGCCTCGTGCGCCTCGCCTCTGATCGCTACATCACCGTTGGCATCGTGGCGTGGGAGTTCGCGCGAGGGAAACTGCGGGGCGATCCGATCTACAGGGCGGTCGTGTGCAGCGGCCTGTTGAGTCCTCGTCCCCAATCGTCCCCGGGTGGAACGCTTCTGGACGTCGGCTGCGGAATGGGACTCACCCTGGCGCTCGTGGCCGAAGCAAACCGCGCCAAGACTGCCGGGACCTGGCCCGACGCGTGGCCTGAACCGCCTTGCTTCGACCGCGCGGTTGGCATCGAGGTGCGCCGCCGCGTGGCGGCGATCGCCGCCGCGGCCCTCGGTGGCGATGCCAAGGTGATTACCGGAGACGCGCGCACCGCGATCCCCGACCGGGTGCACGCGGTGCTCTTGTTCGATGTGCTGCACATGATGCGTGGCGAGGATCAGGAGGCACTGCTGGCCGCGATCGCATCAGCCCTGGATCCAGACGGCGTGATCCTGATCCGCGAGGCCGACGCGGCCGCCGGGTGGCGGTTCACGGCCGTTCGATGGGGGAATCGTCTGAAGGCCGTGGCGTTTGGATCATGGCGCCAGCCGTTTCATTTCCGAACCACCTCCGGTTGGCAAGCCTGCCTGGCGCGCCTCGGGCTTCGCGTGGAGGTCCGTGAGATGTCCGGGCGGACCCCGTTCGCGAACGTGCTGCTCGTGGTCACACCTCCTCAGCCGCGATCCTGCGCGTGAGCAGCAGCGCCGGCAGCACGAGGATCGAAGCGACGGCGAGGGCGACGACGCTCACCACCGACACGACGCCGATCGAGCGAAGCGGCGGATACGAAGAGGTCACGAGCGTACCGTATCCAACGATCGTGATTGCGGCGGCCACGAGGATCACGGGCGCGAGCTCCGCCGTCGCCTGCATCGCGTCGCCGCGCTCCTGGTGCCGGTGAACGAGATGAACGCCGTAATCGACGCCGATACCGAGAAGCGTCACGACGGCAAAGGCGGCGAAGAGATCCAGCTCCATTCCAGCCAGCGCGAGGATCCCGCCGGTCCATGTGAGGCCGATCGCCGTTGGCAACAACGCGAATAGCGAGAGACGCCAGTCGCGAAAAGCGGCCAGGACGAGCGCCACCACCATGACGCCGCCGATCGCCAGGCCTTTGAGGAATTCTCCAAGGAATGTTCGGGCGAGCTCCTGATTCACGAGCGGCAGGCCCGTCAGCGTCTGCGAACGATCCACCTGGTCAACGATCGCCTGCACCCGTGACGCGTCATCCGCCGCTGACGGAAACACGTACGTTGCAATCTGCCATCGCCCCTCATTGCGAACGACGAACCGTTCGATCACATCGCCGAGCCCATGCTTGACGTAGTCGTCGTAACTGAGGCGCTGCGAAATGTCGAGGAGCTCGGGCAAGCGGGCCGCAAACGGCTCGAACGCACCGGGTCGGAACCCGTGCTCCGCGGCTGCGCGTTCGAGCGAACGACGCACGGCCGCGGGAGCCAGCCCCGATCGCGCGATCTGTTCTGTTGCCCGCGCCTGGGTGGCGGCCGACGGCAGAAACCACGACGGAGGCTGGACGCGTACGCCCGGAAGTTCCGCGGTTATGCGCTGCGTGAGCCGCTCGTTCGTCGCGAGGAGCGAATCGAGATCTTGCCCCTCGGCCACGACCACATACAGGCTCGCGGGCAATCCAAACGCCGACCTGACCTTCTCTTCGAGCTGTGCGGCCGCCGTGGTCGAGCGCAATCGTTCGAGGCTTGGATTCACGCGGAGCCCGGTTGCCGCGACACCGAGAGCGCAGGTGAGCACGACGGCTGCGACGAGAATCGGCCGGCGGTACGCCTCGATCCATACCGCCAGCGTCGGCGTGGTCAACGCGCGAGCGCCGTCACGCGGCGCGCGGCGCGGCAGAAGCGCCGGCACGAGCAGAAGCGTCAGCACGCCGCAGACCGCCATGCTATGCCCGACCAGGAGCCCCAGCTGCTGCAAGCTCGGAAAGTCTACGAACACCAGCCCGTAAAACGTCGCCGCCGTGGTCCACATACCGAGGAGCATGCTCGTCGCGGGGCCGGAGATCCTCGACGCCGTGTCTGCCGTGTCGCGCCCGGGGTTCGGCAGCAGATGCGCCACGTAGAGGAGGACGACGCCGTCGATTCCGAGGCCGAAGAGCATCGCCGACGCGCCGGTTCCGGCGGCCGAGAATCGTGTGCCGAGAAAGCCGAACGCACCGAGGACGAGCACGAGCGAGAGTCCGGCGGGAAGCGCTCCCGCGGCCACGAGCCAGGTGCTGCGGAAGATCAGGAAGAGCAGCGGCAGGATCACTGCGAGCGATCCGAACGTGTTCAGGATGCTCTCGCGGCGCACGAGTGCTTCTGTTTCCACCGCGACGCGATGTCCACCCGCGAACTCGACGCGCATCGGTGGCAGATCGTCGCGGTCGTCCTCCGCGTCCTGTTCGCGAACGGGACTCTCCTTCAGCGCCATCTCTATCGCTCGCAGGCGCGCGTCGAGGGCACGAGCGAAGTTTGAGTCGTAGGGTGGCCGGCGCGGGCGCGCAATGATGACGCGACTTCGACCATCGGCCGCGACATAGCCGTCCAGCGTGGCTGCGGCGTTGGGTCCGCCGCCCGTTCCGCCGAACGTCGGCCGCAGCAGCGTCAGGAGGCCGGCCGGATCGTGCCGGACGAGTTCGGCGACTTCGGCAGACGGCAGCGTGAGGAGGTCGCGACTGCGGGCGACCTGCTGCGGCAGACCATCGGGCGAAAGACGGCGAAGAGCCTCGTCGAGCGCGGCTCCCCGCACCAGCAGCAGCTGGCGGCCGGCAAGCCAGCCGAAATCACGCGATTGATCGAGGAGCCCGGTCTCGACGCCGGCGATCTCCGGCGCTGCCCTCAGCTGCCCGACCCACGCCGCGACCTCGTCGCGGTACTCGTCGATCGCGTGGCCGTCCGGCGCCGTGAGGATGACATACAGGTGATCCAGCGTGCCGAAGCGGCCGAGAAAATCCCGAAAGGCCGGGATCACGCGGCCCCGGTGCGGCAACAGCGAGAGGATGTCGGCGTCGAACGAGAGCCGGCGCACGCCCGCCACGCTCACGAGCGACAGGCACGCGACACCAATCAACACCGCGGCCCGCCGGCGGCTCGCCCAGTCGACTATGGCGGAGATCAAGGGAGCCGACACTCGGCGGGATCAACGATCGACGCTGAACGTCGCGGCGTCGAGCGGGCGGTTCGGCTCGACATCCTCGAACTCCATGGTCTTGGTATCGCCGTTCGCAAACGTCATGCGAATCGCGCTCAGGAGAAATGACGTCCGATCGACCCACAGGTCGAGCCGTGTGAGCGTGTCGCGGATCCGCTTCGGCTTTGGGGTCAGCGTAACGGCGTAGCTGCCAGGCCGGTCGCTGCCGTCGTGAAGGGCGATGTCGAACTGGCGCCGCAACTCGGCGGCCGAATCGCTCGCGAGGTACTTCCTGATGCGGTTTTGCGACGACGCCACGTTCGATACCTGACGCAGCTGGCGCGACGGCCACAGCATGGTCATCCGATCGTCGTCGATCACGATGACGCGCCGCTCCGGATCGGTGAAGCGCAAGGCAACGCGCGACGGCCGCTCCACGGCGAGCGTGCCGTGCGCAATCAGCGGTCGCGTGAGAAGCGACGAGGTCGTGGTTTCCGTGAAGCGCGCGGTGAGCGTCTTGATCCCGTCGGCTGTCTGGTGTCCCCGCTCGGTACAGCGAATCGAACGATTCGCGCGCCGCGCTCGCCGACGACGGTGAGCCCGACTGCGCCACCGCGGCAGCGACGGATGCGCTGAGCGCGAGCGCCGCAAGCGCGACGATGAGAGCCTTCGCGCAGCTTGGAAGGCGCATGACCAAATGATAACGTACGCGCCGTGCGGCGACGCGTGGGCGTGGCTGGAATCGGCATCGTCTCGGTGTTCGGTACGACGCACGCAGAGTTCCGCGACGGCCTGCTCGACGGACGCACAGGCGTCGCGCCGCTGGCCGCATTCGACGCGTCCGCATGTCGATCGACGCTGGCCGCGTCGCTTGCGGGATTCGAGCCGACGGCATGGATCCCTGCGATGAAGCTGCGCCGGCTCGATCGCACGGCCGTCTACGCCGTGGCCGCGACCAAGCTGGCGCTCGAGGACGCGCACGCGTCGATTCGCGCCGACGGCGACGACTCCATCGGCGTGGTGCTCGGAACGTCGACTGCGGGCGGGCAATCCACGCAGGTGTTTCTCGAAGCGCTGTTTCGCGGCGGCGTCACCGCCGCGCCGGCGCTCCTCTTCGACAGCACCGTCGGCAACGCCGCCGCGAGTCTTGCGGCCATCGAGTACAAGCTGCGCGGGCCGAACATCACGATGGCGCACAAGGAGGCGTCGGGCCTGGCGGCGATCGTCACCGCCGTCGATCTCATTCGCGAGGAGCGGGTGTCGGGCCTCGTCGCCGGCGGTGTCGAGGCGATCTACGAGACCGTGTTCAAAGCGCACGATCGGTTCAAGGTGATGTCGCCGGACAATGCCTTTTCGTCGCGCCTGGCGCCGTTCGACGCCACGCGCGCCGGCTTCGTGATGGGAGAGGGTGGCTTCGTCCTCTGGCTCGTGCCCGGCGACGGCTCGCATGGTGCGCGGCACGGCGAGATTCTCGGCGTTGCGGCGGCGAGCGCGGCCGTGCCGCTCAACGCGTGGCCGGACGATCCGGCGCCTCTCGCCCGCACGATGTGTCAGGCCCTCGAGGACGCCGGTGTCCGGCCACATGACGTGAATGTGGTGTACGCGTCGGCGAACGCCACGAGCGTCCTGGATGCGATCGAAGCACGCGCGCTCGCTCGCGTCTTCGGCGACGCGGCACCGGTGGTGACGTCGATCAAAGGCGCGCTCGGTGAATCAGGCGCCGCCGGAACGGCAGCGTGCGCGGCCGCGTTCCTCTGCGGCGCGGCCGGCGAGGTGCCGCCGATCGCCGGGCTGCTCGAGCCGTGTTCCGAGGCCGGCGCGCTGCGGCTTGCGCGTCAGCGCACACGCGCCGACGGCCCGATCGTACTGGTCAACAGTTTCGCCAGCGGCGGCGCGCTCTTCAGCGCGGTTCTTCGCGTCGCCGCGTAAGGCGGACCCGCGACTCGGATACGCTATCATCTGGGTGCCCCGCGGCGGGGACCCACAATGGCCCAATCGCCCGATGAATTGAGCCTGGCCGGCCGGGTCGCCGTCGTCACCGGAGGGTCTCGAGGAATCGGCCGCGCGATCGTCGAGAGGTTGGCGGAGCGTGGGGCCGCGGTGGGCATCGCATACCGCGAGAGCGAACGGCCCGCGCGGGAGCTCGAAGCCGCAATGATTGCCCGTGGCCAACGGGCGTGGGCCGGCCGGTGCGACGTCGCAGACGAAGCCGCCGTGCAGGCCTTTTTCGAGCAGGTGGTCACGTCGCTTGGCGCGGTCGACGTTCTCGTGAACAACGCGGGAATCGCGCGCGACGCCAACGTGGTGCTCCTGAGCAAAGGACGCTGGGACGAAATGCTGGGCGTGAACCTCAGCGGCGCGTACCATGCCGTTCGCGCCGTGGTTCGCGGAATGTTGATCCGTCGATGGGGTCGCATCATCAATGTGTCGTCGCCAAGCGCGAGAATGCCGCTGCCGGGCCAGACAGCCTACGCCGCCTCGAAGGCCGGGCTCGAAGGATTCACACGCGCGCTATCGCGCGACCTGGCGTCGAAGGGTGTGCTCGTGAACGCGGTGGCACCTGGATTAATCGAGACGGAGCTCCTTGAAACGATGCCACACGATGTCCGGGAGGCACATCTGAAAGCCGTTCCGGTGGGTCGCGTCGGCACACCGGCCGAAGTGGCGTCGGTCGTCGCCTTTCTGGCGTCCGACGCCGCCAGCTACGTCACCGGTCAGGTCATCGGCGTCGACGGCGGGCTGTTGTGACGAAGGAGCCGTCTCTGTCCGATGAGCACGCTCGGCTGAAAATCGAGCTCAAACAGGCGGTCGTTCGCGGGCTTCGACTACCGATTTCCCCTGACGAGATCGAGGATGCGGCGCCGCTGTTCGGCGCGGGTCTTGGGCTCGACTCCATCGACGTCCTCGAACTGGTGCTCGAGCTCGAGCGATCGTTCGGCGTGCAGATTCGTGATGAGGAGACCGGTGCGCAGGTGTTGCGGTCGATCGATGCGATCGCCGACTTCATCGTGCGCCAACGCGCCACGAACTCCGGGTGACCCTGGTCGAAGCACGTCATGACCCTGGCAACGCTCCTGGTGAGTCTCCGCCGATTCGGTGCCCCGCTGGTCTCCGTTCTGTTGAGCGTTGTCGGTGCCTCCGTCACGGCGACGGCGCAGCCTGCGATCGAGGGCGGCGCCCGCATCGCCCTGGAAGATGAACCGGCAGGCGCGGCGCTGCGCGTGCTCGACGAAGCCGGCACGCCCGCATTTCCCGTCGCCATACGAGTCGAACTGAACGAGCCGCTCTCCGCCGCTTCGATCGATGACCGACTCTCGGCGATCGAGCGGCGTCGGCTGCCGCTGTGGCTCGCGATCCGGATCCCGGCGACAGAGGCCGACGTCGCGCGCTGGCGGACGCAGCTGCGTACAGGTCCTCGAGCGGCGCCAGTCGACGCTCGCCATTCTGGAAATCGTCGTCAACACCGAGCCATCGTCGGTGGCGGTATTCGCTCTGCAGGTCGCCGCCACGGAAGCGCGCGCCAGGCGAGCCGGAGTTCAACTGGCTCTCGGCGGCGCGGCCAGCCTCGATGCGGCGCGGCGAAAGGAGATCTACTCTGCCGACCTCGCGCCGTACGTCGACCTGCTCGCTATTCGGGAACCGCTCGATGATGGCGTCGAGGCGTGGCTGCAGCAGATCGACCCGTCCGCGAGGATCGCCGTCCGGAGCGCCACCGCGGCACCTGGCACGGAGCCGTCGCGCCGCATCCTCGACGAGGTGCTGACGGATTTCGACACGGCGGTCGCCGTGCGCGCGTGGGCGGCAGCCGATGTCACTGCGGCCGCTCTTCGGTCCCTTGCACCGCTCTCGGCGCTGATGACGCACACGATATCGGCGCTCGACGCCGCGAAGGCCGGCCTGCGACTGGCGATCGCAGATCAAGACGTCACGGGAACGGTACGCCATCGGCTGCTCTTCGACACGCGGACGTTCTCGACGTATCTCGTCTACTGGGGGGAGCAGGCTTCGACACGGCTCGGGATCTCGCTGACCCTTCCCGTCGAGGGGCTTCCGGGCATCCACGACTTGCAGACCGGGACACGTCCCGCCGCCACCGGGTACACGCGCGACCAGGCGACCGGGAAGGTCCAGCTCGCGGCGCCGCTGACCGGGCGGCCGATGCTCGTCGACTTCAACGCGGACGCGGGCGAGGTGCTGGGGGAGCGCGACGAGGTGGCGGCGCCGCGCCAGCTGTCGATCGCCGAGATCATCGCACGGCACCAGCAGGCGCAGCTCGCGCAGGACGTCCTGGTGAGCAACTATTCGGCATCCGCCCGGATGCGACAGTATTTCCGCCCGACGATCACCGACGCCGGATATGACGTGGTGACGGAGAACCGCTACTTCGTCGAGGGTGCGGCCGTGGAATGGGAGGAGCTGTCGTTCTCCGTCAATGGATCGAAGTGGGGGACGGACCGGCCACCGTTTCCCCTTCTGCAACCCGAGAAAGTGCTGTCCCTGCCATTGCAACTGCGCTTCGACGATGGGTACACGTATCAGTTGCGGGGCGTCGAGCGTGTCGACGGCTTCGACTGCTACGTCGTTCGATTCGATCCGGTCCGGAAGGACAGCGCGCTCTATCGCGGCACGGTCTGGATCGATCAGCGCACGTTTGCGCGCATTCGAGTGCAGGCCGTGCAGGGAGGCCTCGCGTCGCCGGTGGTATCCAACGAGGAGACCCTCCGCTACGCGCACGTCGCCACGATCGAGAACCAGCCGATATTTCTCTTCGCCGGTCTCTCCGCCCGACAAATCGTGCTCGTCGCCGGACGAAACCTCCTCGTCGAGAAGGACGTGACCTTCACCGGCTTCAGCGTGAACGACGTCGGGTTCGAGGCGGCCCGGGCGTCAGCGCGCGCGAGCGACCACATCATGTTCCGCGAGACCGACGCCGGCCTTCGCTACTACGTCAAGGAGGGGAATGCGCGGGTCATCAACGAGAGCCCGACGACTCGAGTGAAGGCGATGGCGATGGGTGTGTACCCGGGACTCTTCCTACGCCTTTCCGTTGCCGATTTTCGGCATCAACTATCTGAACTTCAGCCTCGGCGGGTCGAGTCAGACGCAGCTTGCGCTGCTCTTCGGCGGCGTCCTCGGAGCCGGCAATATCCAGCGGCCCAAGGTCGGTTCGACGCGCGTCAACGCGAGCCTCGATTTCTTTGCGATCGCGGTTCCGTCGAGCGATCGCGTGTACGGGCCCGAAGGGGAGGCTGAATCCGAGCGCGTGCTGACGTGGCCGCTGTCGACCGGATTGAACATCGGATGGCAGGCCACACCGTTTCAACGGGCAACGCTGCAGTATCAGCTTCGCTTCGACGCCTACGTTCGCGATCGGACGACCGCGGCGACGTTTCAGCCTCCGTCGAGCACGCTCACGAACGGCATCGGCGCCGCGCTGGGAATATCGGCGCGGCGGCTACAACTTCCTGGCCGGCGGCACCTGGTACGCGCGGGGACGTTGGGAGGATTGGGGCGATCCGTCGTCTGCGGCTGATGCCGAGCCCAGCGCCGCCGCCGCGCGAACCTACGTCAAGTACAGCATCAGCGTGTCCAAGGACGTGCTCGTCGGGCCGTTCCAGAAGTTCCACGTCAACGCCGCTTGGTTCGGCGGGCGGGATCTCGACCGGTTCGTGCAATATCAGTTCGGCATGTTCGACGACACGCGGATTCACGGCGTCCCGGCGTCCGGCGTCCGCTTCAGCGAGCTGGCCATGGCGCGTGGGTCCTATTCGTTCAACGTGTTCGAGCAATACCGGTTGGACCTCTTCGTCGAGCATGCGTGGGGCCGCGCGAGCTCGTCGGACAAGGACTGGCAGCCGATTCCGGGGGTCGGCGCGGCCGTGAACTTCCGCGCGCCATGGAATACGATCCTGCGCGCGGAGATCGGCAAGAGCCGGCTGCCCGAGCGCTATCGTGGTCTCGGATCCACAACCTTGCAGGTGCTGCTTTTGAAACCACTGCGATGACTGATCGTCGCGTCGCGGTGACCGGCATCGGCCTCGTCACGGCGCTCGGCGCCGGACGCGAGGAAACATGGCGGCGGATGATCGCCGGGGAGTGCGGTATCCGACCCGTCAGCATTTTCGACACCAGTGGCTACCGCAGCCGGGTCGCTGCGGAAGTCGACATCGATGCTGTGGACAGGAACCTGGTTCCGCTCAGGCTGCGGCGCTATTCACGAGGCGACCGGATCGGCCTCGGCGCCGCCGCGGAAGCCATCGCGGACGCCGGACTGATGGACCGGACGATCGATCGGCGGCGAGTCGGCGTCTTTTTCGGCGCCGGGACGGGTGATCTGCTGCGGAACGAGAACTTCTATCGGACGTGGCTCTCGTCCGGCATCGATCGTTCCAGACCGTCCGATGTCTGGAACCACTTTCTCAGTACTCCGGTCGATGCCGTTGCGGCGCGCTTCGGCTTCGAGGGACCGCGTGGTTGCGTGGTGGCGGCCTGCTCCTCGAGCACGATCGCGATCGGACGTGCGGTGGAGGCCATCCGATGCGGCCGCGCCGACGTGGTGCTGGCCGGAGGCACCGACGCGCTCGCCCGCCTGACGTTCACGGGATTCAATCTGCTGCGGCTGATGGATACGGAACCCTGCCGCCCGTTCGCCAAGGGTCGGGCAGGCATGAACATCGGCGAGGGTGCGGGCGTGCTCGTGCTGGAGGACCTTGAGCATGCCCGCCGCCGCGGGGCGAGAGTCCATGCGGAGCTGGCGGGCCATGCGCTCGCGTGCGAAGCCTTCCACGCGACTGCGCCCGAGCCCGAAGGACGGACGATCGCGGCCGTCGTCTCATTGGCGCTCGACGCGGCGGCAACCAACGCCTCCGACGTGGATCACGTCAACGCGCATGGCACCGCGACACAGCAGAATGACTCGGCCGAAGCCCGTGGCCTCAGGCGCGTGTTCGGGGATCGCGTGACGCGTCTTCCCGTCACCTCCATCAAATCGATGGTCGGACACTGTCTCGGTGCGTCTGGCGCCGTGGAAGCAGCGGTCCTTGCCCTGACCGTCGCGCGCGGAGTGATCCCCCCGACCATCCACCATGAAGAGACCGACGCGGACTGTGCCGTCAGCGTCGTGGCCAATCAACCGCGCGAGGGGCGCATCCGGTGCGGCGTCTCGACGTCGCTGGGATTCGGGGGCAACGACTCCGCGCTCGTGATGCGCGCTTTCGACTGACCCCGACCGCGCGCTTTCGCTAACGGGGCTGCAGCGCGTCCAGGTACTTCGAGATGAGCGCCTCCTGCGGCCCCTTGTACGCCCTCGCGTAGCGCGCGAGCTTCGCGCGTTCCGTGTCCGAGAGGGTCACTTTCGCCCGCGACGCGATCTGGTACTGCGCCAGGATCGCCGAGAAGAGCGCGTCCGGATCCGCCGGATGCTTCGTCAGGTACGCGTCGAGCACCGGCAGCGCATCGCCGAAGCGGCCGGTCATCACGTAGGCCATCGCCAGCCGCTTGGCAATCTGCTCATCGCCGGGGGATCGCTCGAAGGCCGGCTTGAGCACGTCGATGACGGACGCCGGCTGCCCGGTGCGCAGGCGCGCGTCGGCAAAGGCCGTGTACGCGAAGGATGGCCGCGGCGCCTTGCCGATCCCGAGCTGCCACACGCCTGCGGCATCCTGATCGCGCCCCGCGGAGGCCAGCAACGCGCCGAGATAGAACGCGCCTGGAAAGTATTCGCGCCTCGGTCCCGCGGCGTTCTGGAACTGCGTGGCCGCCTTTTCGTGTTCTCCCTTGGTCAGCAGATCGAGGCCGCGAAAGAACATCGCTGCCGCCTGATCGCCGGTCGACAGCGCATCGAGCGCGGCCGGCCCGTAGTTGCCGGCCCTGGCCGCCGCGACCGGTTCCTTCAGCGCCGGCGATGTCTGCTGCACGGCGTCGATGATCGCGGAGATCACGTCCGGCTTCAGCATCATCTCGCGATCGAAGCGCGCGATCGACGCGAGCATCATCGTGGGGACGGCAACGATGCCGCCGCCGTCTGCGGCAGCGGACGCCGGCGCGTCGAGAATGAAAGGCCGCAGCAGGACGCCGGCCGGCCGGCCTCCGCGCGTGATGGTGGCGCGCGCCACGTAGCGTCCGCGCGGCAACATGCGCGCGCCCACGAGCGCCTGCGCAATCCGGGAGCCGTCGGTCCGGGCGGGCACAATCTGCGCCGGCGCGGACGTGAGCGCGGCGCCGTCCTGGTCGTCGGCGATCTCGATGGTGACCGCCGTGTCGGCGAACGTGGCGGGTGACGCGGCGTAGAGCTCGACGTACGCGGCGACGCGGCCGTCGACCACGCGCGGTTCCACCTGCGGGCGCAACGGCTGGCTGCCGTTCAAGCCGCCGACCATCAGGTCGCCGACGGTGAATGCTTCGCCGGCAGTCTTCCAGGCGTGCACGTCGCGCACGACGCTGCCTCGGCGTCCCTCCGCGTCGACCACGCCAAAGCGCACGTGGTATTGACCCGGATCGACCGTGAGGCCAGCTACGTAGGTGAGCGCTGCGTTCGCCGCACCGGCCGTGGCCGGCTCGAGCTTCCGCTTCTCCTGCCCGCTCGCCGCGATCTTGCCCTGATCGTCGATGAGGATGTACCCCACTGTGTACTCGGCCGGCGTCGTGCCGGGCTGGCCGACGTCGGCGGCAAGCACCACGCGCACCTTCTCGCCGCCCGTGTCCTGATACGCGTAACTGGTCAGCCGAACGGGCACCTCCGCAACTCCAAACGGCGTCTTCAGCGCCGACACGAGGCGATCTTCCGGCGTGACGCGTGGGCCGGTGGCCGCCGAGAGCACGAACGCACGGCGCGAGCGCACCGTGACGTTGCGGCGCCGGACGTCGACGTCGATGCGATGCCGCTTGCCGTCGCGATCGCGCGTCGCCTGCTCGACGCCGAGCAGATAGAACGCCGACATCTCGGACGCGAGACGATCGAAGATGGAATCGCCGGTCCCGATGACGCGAAACAGCCCGCCGCGCGACAGGCCCGCGAGGTTCTCGAGGCCCTGGACCTGCATCTGACGATCCTCGCTCGCCGACGGCGGAAGCTGGGCTTGCGTGACCTCGAAGCGCGGCACGTCCATGAGCAGCACGTTGATGCTCACGCGGCCCACGGCGGCAAGGCGCACGATGTCGTCGAGCTCACCGCCGGTGCCGTCCAGAATCAGGCCCTCGGAGAGCAGAATCAGGTTCTTTGGTCCCTCGACCTGTGACAAATCGCTGAGCAGATCTTGCAGGCCCCGGAGCGACATGGCGGTATCGAGCCGCTGCGCCGTGACGATGTCGCCCGCCTCGAGCTCGACGTCACGCTCGCATCGTTCGAGGTCGACGCCCTGCAGCATCGCGCACTCGCGCATGACGACCGTCCGCCGCATGATTTCGTCGCGGTTGTCCACGATCGTCTTGGCTTCCCACAGACCGATGTTGAACCGCCCTTTGTGCCGGGACTGCAGCCCGGTGACGCGGCCCATCGCATGACGGATGCGCGCGTGGTCGGTGGTGAAATCCACCGCCTCGCCTGGCTGAGGATACGAGATGAACGCTATTTTGTCGGCTGGACTGAGGCGATCGAGGAATCGTCCCGCCGCCTGCAGCAGCGGACGCGCCGCGCCGGGACGGATGTTCGACTGGTCGACCGCGATGGCGATCATCCGGCCGTTCGGCGGCGCGAGATTGGAGGTGAAGAAGGTCTCGGTTTCCGATTCCGCCTTGGCCTGCTTCTTCGCGGCTTCGACGTCGACGCGGACGTGCTCGGCCGACACCACCTTCCGCACCTCGCCGTCGATCTTCACGACGAAGTCGGGCGCGAGCAGATCGGAGACGGGCCGGCCGCGTTCGTCGCTGACGCCGACGTCCACCATCACCAGATCGATGCCGGTTCGGAACGTCGGGCCCTGTTCGGGTTTCGGCTTGGTTTCCTGAGCGGGAGGCTTGGTCTCCTGAGCCGAAACGTGGATCGACGCGATGAGAACTGCGAGAGCTATGCGTTTCATCGTTTCATCGTCAGTACCGCGGCGACGGTCGTGACGCCCCGAAAGAAATGGCCGAGCCTGAGGTTTTCGTTCTCTCCGTGCTGATTGTTGTCGAAATTCACCGTCGGAAGCGACATCGCCGGAAAACCAAGGGCCTCGATGAACGGCGTGATCGGCACGGTACCGCCGCTGGTGCGAATCTGCACGGGCGGCTCTCCAAATACAGCGGCCAACGCGCTGACGGTCTGCTTCGAGATGGGCAGCAGCGGCGACGTCCGGTACGCGTTCGTCCCACCGCGCGCGGACATGCGGATGATTCTAGAGTATCTCGCTCTCGCCGCGGCATCGGGCTCGGCGTCCGCGATGTGCCATCCCAGCCGGGTGATGTGCTGCCGGACCAGTCCCACCATCCGGTCGGCGGGTGTTTCCTTCACGAGGCGAATGTCGATTTCCGCGACCGCTCTGTCGGGAATGACCGTTCGTGCGCCGGCCCCCACGAAGGCGCTCGAGAGACCTCGAATATTGAGCGTCGGGAGCTGCAGCGCCTCCTGGAGCGAGAGGCCGGCACGCTCCGGGGCAGCGATCCCGAAGAGCTTCATCAGCGAAGCGGGATCGTCGGGCACCGCGCTCAGCATCGCCTTCTCCTCCGCGCTGACCGGCGCGATCCCGTCATAGAACCCCTCGATCGTCACCCGGCCATCGTCCGACTTCATGGTGGCGAGCAGCTGCGCGAGGCGCATCGCCGGGTTCGGGACCCAGTTGCCGTAGTGGCCGCTGTGCAGCGCGAAGGCCGGGCCGTAGACCGTCAGCTCGATCGTCGCGATGCCGCGCGCGCCGTAGACCACCGTCGGCCGCTCGCTCGGGTGCACGGGTCCGTCCAGGATGTACATGACATCGGCGGACAGCCGGCTGCGATAGGTCGAGATCGCGGGCACGAGGCTCGGCGAGCCCGCCTCTTCCTCGCCATCGAGGATGATCTTGATGTTCGACGTCGGCGGCACGCCGTTCTCCTTCAGCGCGTCGAGCGCGGCGCACAGCGCGATGAACGGCGACTTGTCATCGGATGCGGATCGCGCGTAGATGCGCATGTCCGGTCCGAAGGCCGCCAGCGTCGACAGGCCGTTCGGGATCTCGCGACCGCCGTCTTCCATTCGGCCGTCCCGAAGAATGGGCGTGAAGGGAGACGGCTGCTTCCAATCGCTCGCGTTCACGGGCTGGCCGTCGTAGTGCTCGTAGAACAGGATCGTACGAGTGGCGCCGGGAACACTGAGCTCGCCGAAGACGAGTGGATTCCCCGTCGTCTCGAGGAGCTCCGCGGTGAAGCCGCGCTTCGCGAGCGCACCGCGCAGCCACGCGGCGTTGCGGCGGATGTTCTCGCGATCGGCCGCCACGTTTGGAATGGCGAGGAGCTCGCTGAGCGATGACACGAGGGCCTTCTGGTTCTTCTGCACCCAGGCCTCGATCGTCCCGCGGAGGTTCGCGGGCTGCGCCGCAACCGCCGCGGACAGGAGCAAGCATGCGACGCTGACGTACTTCATTCGAGCACGCGCCCTTTCGTCTCGGGAATGAACGCCCACGCGGCGGCCGCGCACAGGAAGGCGGCCGCCGCCGTCATGAACGCGGCGCGAAAGCCGCGCGTCTGCGCGAGCGAGCCGACGACGAACGGCGCCGCCGCGCTCGCAATCCGGCCGATGTTGTAGGTGAAGCCCTGCGCCGTGGCGCGGATGGCGGTCCGGTAGATCTCCGCGGTGACCGCTCCGAACCCGCTGAAATATCCCGTCGCAAAGAACGCCAGGAACGGTCCGAGCGCCAGCAGCACCATGGGGCGGCGCGTGGATGTGTAGGCGACGAGCAGCGCCGCGGCGGCGGTGAGGTAGATCACGTAGGCACGCTTGCGGCCGATGCGATCGCTGATGAAGCCGAACGACACATACCCGAGCCACATGCCGACCTGCATGATCACCAGAATGCGGGTGCGGTACTCGATGCCGAGGCCGATGCCGCCCTGGGCGGTCGAGAGCTCGAGATAGGCCGGCGCCCACGAGTTGAAGCCCCACCACGCGAACATGGTGCAGGCGTTCATCACCGTGACCCAGAACGTCAGGCGGCGCACGGGCGGAGTGAAGATTTCCAGAAGGGCCCGCCGCGGCGTCACCGGCGCGGCGCGCGCGCGCTGCCAGATCTCGGGCTCGCGCACGCTGCGGCGGATCCACAACGTGAAGAACGCGGGCAGGATCCCGACGAAGAAGACGGCGCGCCAGCCCCACCGGGGCAGCACGATCGCGGTGACGATGACCGCCAGCCCGTAGCCGATCGCCCAGGCGCTCTGCATCAGGCCGAGTGCTTTCCCGCGATGCTCCGCCGGCCAGGTCTCGGAGACGAGCGCCGCGCCGCTGGCCCACTCGCCGCCCATGCCGAGGCCGAGGAACAGCCGGAACACCGCGAGCTGCAGCACCGACTGCGCGAGCCCGCACGCCGCGGTGAAGACCGAGTAGATGAGGACGCTCCAGATCAGCGCGCGCGTGCGGCCGTAGCGGTCGGCGATGATGCCGAAGGCGATGCCGCCGGCGGCGGACGCGACGAGCGTCAGCGAGGCGAGCAGGCCGCCCGTCGCCGGCGTCATGTCGAATTCCTTGATGAGCGTGGCGACGAGGAGCGCGTACAGCATCACGTCGAAGCTGTCGAGCATCCACCCGAGGCTGGCGGCGAAGAGGGCGCGGCGCGCATCGGGCGTGGCCGCGCGCCACCAGGCGGGAGTGAGCGCCATGGGCGCCCGATTATAGCGTTCCGGGGAACTTCAGCCAGCGGCGATGATCGTAGTCGTACAGCTTGCAGTGCCGGGTCACGTCGATGAACGACGCGAGCGACCAGCGCTCGACGATGATGTCGGACGAGAAGGAGTGCTCGAGGCGTCGCTGCGCGTCCGGCAAGTGGCGAAACGGGACACGCGGGTCGACGTGGTGCGCGCTGTGGACGGTGATGTTGTGAAGCAGCAGCTCCAACCACGCCGGCAGCTCCACGTGCACCGTGGCCTGCACCTGGGTCGCGAAGAAGGTCGACTCGCGCTTCGTGCGGAACCATGGCACACGCGGATGCGTGTGGTGCAGGAACGTCACCACCGAGAACATCACGTGGAAGATCCACCACGGCCCCAGCAGAACCATCGCGACGATCGACGCGCCTCCGAGTGGCGGTCCGCCAAGCGTCGTGGACCAACGCGGTGCGACGAACCAACACGCCGCCGCAGCCGCGCCGAGGCACGACAACACCAGCGCGCGGTCGGCATTCAGGTGACGCGCGTTGAGGAAGCGGCGGTCGTCGTCGCGCGGCATCGCCATGTGCTTCCACCAGATCTCGACCATCGAGTGCACCCAGAGGCCGTACCACGCTCGATACAGATGCTCCACGGCACGACGCCATCGCGGCATGGCTCGGGTACTGTTCGGGCGATACCGGCCGCCACGAGTAGTCGCACTCGGCGACGTTCGTCCAGCCGTGGTGCAGGTGGTTGTGGCCGCGAATCCAGGGTGTGTACGGATACCAGGAGGGAAGAAAGCAGATCGTCGCCAGCAGCCGGTTCATGCGCTTCGATTCCGCGAGGCTTCCATGCGCGGCGTCGTGCGCAAGCGCGAAGAGCATCGCCACGGCAACGCCGGCGACGCCGACTCCCGCCACCTTGACGATCCACCAGGGTGCGAGAACCGCCGTTGCCGCCCCGACGGCCAACAGCGTGTAATCCGCGACCGCGAAGGCGAGGCCGAACCAGGTCGACCGGCGCGGGGGCGTTGGAGAGGCGACCGCGCGTACGTCGAGCGCTTTCACGCGGACAGCGGTGCCGTTCATCGGCGCACCAGGTCGGAGGTAGGTGATGTTGCCGTTGTCGTCGCGGAACTGGTCGAGGTGTTCGAGGTCGGAGGCGGCAATCGATTCCGTGAGCCCCCGCATCTGTTCTTCGTCGCGGTACACCAGTTGCCAATCCATGAACGTTTCCATCCACGCGGCGTCACTGGTTTCGGGGGTGAAGTTCGCGATCAGCAGCCGTCCGCCCGGCGCGAGCATCCGAAACATCGCGTCGACCAACGCGCGCGCCAGTGGCTGCTGGAGATAGTCGAGGAGCCCGGAGGCATAGACGAGGTCGAGATCGCGAAACCGTGTCGCGCGGCGAAGGACGTCTCCCACGGTTCCTGGCACGGTGCACACACCGAAGCGCCGGTACTCGCGGTCGATCACGCTCAGGCTCTCGCGATCCTGATCGAGCGCGGTAACGGTGATCCGACCGTCGCGCGCCGCGCGGCTCCATTCGATTTCGCGGAGATGGCCGCAGGCGACCGAGAGCACGTGCGCGCCGGGCCGCGCGGCAGCGACATCGTCCAGCTCGCGCGCCAGGATTGCGCGTCGCAGGCGGACGCTGTGACAGCAGGGCGAGTCGAACTCGTAGCCGTAGAGCATGCCGCCGAGCGGCGAGACCTCGGCGCCCGGCGGTGCCGTGCCGTACATGAGATCCATCAGCACCGCGTCGCCGGCGTAGCCGCGAGGTTTCAGGAACGCGCGGTGGGTGACCGGCGACTCGAGCAGCAGGTTGTGAAGGGGATGGCGCCGGGCCGCAGCGCCAAGAGTGGCCCAATCGTCCGGGCCAAGCTGTCCGCGCATGCGGCGAAGACACGCACGGAGCGCGTGCATGCCGGCGTACACGTCGTTGTTCAGGAGCGCGTCGCGGGTCTGGTCGAGAACTGCGGTGGTCGTGCCGGATTGGGGGACCAAGGTAGCCATGGGGCGATCTCCTCGCCCCATAGACGGACATTATCCAAGTCTTCCACAACCCGTTTTTATCGGTGTCGCCGCCCGATCATCATCGGCGCAGCCCGCTCACGATAAGCGCGGCCTGCATTACGGTTCCTGGCGGGAGACGCATCGTATCGACGCGCAGGGTCCACGAATCACTTGAAGGATCGGTTTCAACCACTTCGACCGTATCGACGCGGTTTGCAGCATCGGCGAGGGCCTCCTGATCCGGCTTGCTCGCTGTCAATCGATACGGAAACACCGTCACGCCGGGTTTCGAGAGGGACAAATCCAAGTCACGAATCAGAACCGGATTCGCGTCATCCAGGCCCGCTGGGGAAGTCCCCGGCGGATCCGCCCACGCTAGCGTCACGCGGACCGGCTCTCCTGTTCCGACGACATTCTCGATATGAGAAAGGCCGGCAGAGAGATCGAGAAGCTGCCAATCATGGCCGTCGCGACGAGCCAGGACCCGTCCTGCTTTCCCCGCCTTTGCCATCCCCCACCCGAACTTTGCGTCGGGTCCTCGAAGCCCGAGATCGAATGCGGAATGAATCAAGATGGCCCTGAGAAGAATTGCCGGGGGCCAGTCACGATTTTCCTTCATGAACTGCTCGGCGAGGAGCGATGCGATGCCTGAGACCACGGGCGCGGCCATCGATGTTTCGGTCCCGACGTCGTATCGCTTGCGAAATGACGGAACCTTGACGCCTGCACCGTTGGCAACGAGATCCGGTTTGACCCGGCCATCGTCTGTCGGGCCCCAGTTGCTCGAAGGGTGAGAGAGGAACACTCCTGCACTCGGATCCTGGTGGAAGGCCCCGACACACACAGCGTTCTTTGCCACGCAAAAGTGCGAGACCGTGTCGAAGCCGCCTCCATCGAAGCCATCGTCGTTCCTGCGCAGCGTGGATGTAGTCCACCGCCCGCCGGGTTGCCTAACTTTGTAGGATCGCCCGGCACTGGGAGCGACATCGTCCCGATCATTGCCGGCGGACACGACGGCCAGCGCCTTTGGAAGATCGTACAAGGTCGCATCGAAATCTCGTGATTCCAATGAATACTTGCCGAAGAGGCTGTCCTCGGTCTCATTCGCTGCACCGTACCAATAGATCTGACCGCCTGGCGGCCACTCCCACCCTTGTTTCCTTCCGTACAAATGGTTCGTGATATCGAACTCCGCGGCATGCAATCGAACCGATTCTGCTGTCCGGGTCCATCCAAACCCGCGAAGAGCGATGAGCGGCGCCACACCTTCCGCGTCCTTATCCACACCGGCCGCGCCAATAACACCGGCGACTTGCGTCGCGTGATCGTCTGGCGTGGGCACATCGACGTTTGCCGCCCTCGAACTCGCGGAAGCGGTGTCCCTGAATTCCTCGTGCAGCGTATGAATGCCCCCTTCGTCGTATACGGCGACACGAACCCCTGTACCCCGAAACGAAAACTCTCGACGATACACGGCGACATCATGTACGGCGCTGCCATTCGTGCCCCGGGGCGTCGCCCGCGCCGCCTTGACACTTGCGATAGGACCCACCAACTGGCGTACCACCACTGCCCCACTCTTCGTCAGCCGATCAAGCATTGCGGACTCGGAATCGAGAGCGACGATCCGCCACAGCCGGCGATCGTCGTGGAGCCGAAGTGATGAACGGAACTGGGGAGAGACACGTCTCATATCAAGTTCCACAAGGACATCGGTGCTAGCGTCCGATCCTGCCGCCGACCTACCGGGCCTCCGCGTCGCCGGTTGCGGCACGGTCCCGATCAGAGGCGATCCAGATGTCCAGTCGGCAGCCGTGAACAACGCCAGCGCGAGTCCCGCTCCACCGAGCCAGGCACCCAGCGTCATGTGGTGTAGACTTTGCCGCCGTTGCAAAGCGGATCGTTTCGATTGTCTTTTCCGTACGGTGAAGGCTCGCGAGGCGGATCCTCGATGATGCCTGGAGGGATGGGTACCGCTCCTGCCGCTATCGGCACGTGCCCATGATCAGGTGGATTCTCGAAAAGGTCGTAAAAGACGAGGTTGTGGAGCAGCGCGTTTTGGTTTCTTACTGGCTTGTGCGGCGCAGGCACGTCATGTTCGAGGAGGAGTTCAACCACGGTTCCCGGAGTCCCTTGCAGTTCGAACTGAGACCGGCTTGGCAGTGTCCGACCGGGCAGCTCTGTCGGGACCGCCGTCAGCGCTGAAGAGCCGACGGGCAAATCGATCGACCACACAACCGTATCGGTCAACACCTGCTCGATCTCGGTGAAGGTGGCGGGCCTTGCGTTCGCGACTGCGGCAGGAATCGGCGCCGGCTGGAATTTCCAAACGGTCGTCCATCCTGTAACTCGCGACGGCGGCGCTGCTTCAAGGCGTCCGCCCTTCAACGTGAGGATCGCCGCGACGCATGGGGAATTTGCCGTGTGCACTTCGATCAGCTTCTGATTTGGATAGAGCCGCGTAAAGTCCGGCACCCAACGGAAGTCCTGCCACGGGTGACTCGCCTTCCCGCCTTCGACGATCTCGACTGGTCCAGCGTTGGGAACTTCAATGGACCACCGTGCGCCGTCGAGTTCCCAAGTCACATTGCCGTTCGCATCGTAGGCCCCGTGACCGGCCGTCGCTACATATAGACCGGACGTTTGAAGACTTCCATGGTGGTCCTCCAGCGGAATCGCGTACTTCTTGCGCGCAGGCTCCGTCCTCATGAGAACGATATCGACGGAGCCGATTAATCCGTCCGGGTTCTTTCGAAGCATGAACGCACAAAGCCCGCGGATCGTGATCTGGAACCTGACTCGATTTGCCGCGAGAACAGGCGCCATCAATCCACCGATGCGAAGGCGCTTGCGGATGTCCTCTGGAACGCCGCGTCCCCGCTGCTGGGCGGCATCGGCGAGGGCAGAGCCAAGCAACGTGGACCCCGCACCAGCTAGAAACGCGCGACGGTAAATGCGTGACATCGGACCTCCTCGGTTATCGCTCTGGGCGACGGATTCCGCCAATGACGGTCCATGCGCCCCAATGCCTCGGATCGCTGACCTCAGGGTTCTCGTCGACAAGAGCAGCCCGCTGCGCGCCCGCCAGTGCCTGGACGGGATCGCCACCGCTGCGGAGCCTTCGGTGGAAATCGAGCACGAATCGGTTTGCGGCGGCATCGTCCACAGGCCACAACGAAGCCAGAACGGAAGGAACACCGGATGCGAGAAAAAGTCGGGCGAGGTTGAAGGCGCCCTCCGTTCGATAGGTCTTGCCGCTGCCGGTGTCGCAGGCTGACAAGACAACCAGTGCCGTCCTGCGGAACGGCCGCTTTCTTAGTTCCGTTCCGAGCAGGCTGGAAGCAGGGTCGTTGTCCGCCGAGAACGCAAGCCAGGAGAGCCATGGATTATCGCGGTTCGAGATTGCATGCCCCGCGAAATGCACGACCTGGTAGTGCCCGGCTTCGGCGATGAAAGCCGCTTTGGTGGCGTCGGTCGCGAGAAACGCGCGCCCACCTGGGTACAAGCCGGCCACTACGCTCGCCTCACGCTCGGCGAATGGAAGAACCGGCAGCGACGAGGCCAGACCTTCCGCGCGCGAAACACCGAAGGCCGCCGCGCGTTCGGGAGGTGCATTCCGGGGCCATCGTTCGTCCAGCTGCCGTGACGCAACGAGAAGAACCGATGCACTCGGAACTGCAACGATTGCGTAGTCCTGGACCGTCCGACGGGTCCCGTCGGTGAGCGCACTGAATGGCACGGCTGCCAGCGAACCGTCCGGCACGACCGCGACCGTGCTGACCCCGGTCAAATATGGGCGCAACGGAGCCCACACCGTTCGATACAACCACAATGACGCGTCCGCCGCACGCGAACGGTCGCCCATGATCATTGCCGTGCGCATCATGTCGACGTGTCGGTCGAGTGTTTCCGACCGCACGTCCAATTGCACATGCCACCATCCATTGCTGCGAAGGATCCAACTCAGAGTCGATTCCGGCATCACGACGAAAGCGACGACAGCTGTATTGCTGGGCAGTGACTGCACCACGTCCGACACGGTGAGGGTTCGCTGATCGCTCCCGCTCATCACACCAAGCAGCGTACGGGCTCGCATGCGCTCGGCGATCGCGAAGGCGGATGCAGGATCACGTCGTTCGCTCGCCTGCAGCGAGATCATCGCCCTGTAACCTGCAGCGAATACTTCTGCGAACGAGATTTCGTGGAGCTCGTCCTCGATAAGCGGGCGGTGCTCATCGATGATCGAGATGGCGGCATCAAAGTCCTTCTCCGCTCCTTCCAACCGGCCGATGGACTTTTTCGCGAGTCCCCGAAGAAAGAGCAGTTCAGGCATGTCCGGGGCCGACTCGCGCGTCGCCAGGAGTTCGAGGGTCCGGTCGACCGCCTGAATCGCCGCGGTCGGATTCACTATCGCCTCCAGCTGGGCCTCCGCCGAGGCCAATTCGATCTCGAAACGGGCGGCAAACGCGCGGTCGGGGACGACGCTGGTGAGTCGGCGAGCGGATTGGAGCTCCTGGTGCGACCGCCGCCAGTCGTGCATCGCGGAAAGTGCTTTCGCTCGTTGCAAACGTCCGATTCCTTCAGCAGGCGCATACCCCCAGGCCCGCGCATTCGCAATAACCGCATCCTGAAAATGAAGTGCCGTTTCAGGCAGGCCCTGTTGCATGGCGGTCAGTGACGACTGCACGAGGACCTGATGGCGTATCCGATGGTCTTCGCTGGTCCGGATAGCGTGGAGTGCTGATTGGTGATGCGTCCAGGCGTCAGAAGTTCTTCCGAGCGCGCGAAGTCCTTCGGCGACGAGGCTGTCCATGTTGGCGGCGTGTTCACTCTCGTCTACGCTTTCGAAGGCCGCCTTCGCCGCACGATACGAAGCGAGGGAATCTGTGAGGCGGCCATGAAAGGAATGAACCAGGCCGATCTTCCATCTGGCGAGACCCACGAGCGCTGAATATCCGCTCTTCTCGGCATGACGCTCGAGTTCGACAAGAGCTGCGGTCGCCTCCGCGTCCTTCCCTCCATTGATCAACGCCGCAACTCGATGGTAGCGGCCGGCGAGGGACAGTGGGCAGCCTGCGATCGCGAGCTGGCGCTCTGCTTGTTCAAAGTGGCTGGACGACCGCGCGACATCATCGCGCGCGGTCGCCTCGCGTCCTCGCGCATAAGCGCGAAGGCCCGCCACGGTCGCGCTGCGGCGCTTCGCGTCGGATGCTGACAGGCAAAGAACGAGATCAATCAGATACTTGTTCGATCGCCTTTTATCGACGGACGTAGCGATCGTCCGTGCGAGTTCCAGACTCATTTTTGCTTGCGCATCGTCTCCGCGCTCGAGGGCCTCAGCCCAGGCCGGTAGCAGGCGGTCTTCGAGAACTTCGCGGGCTTGCTGCGGGAATTCGGCAGCCAGATCTGACGCCGCTTTCGCGTCGTGTATCAGCCGCTCAGGAACGCGGCGGCTGACGGGCGCGCCACTGCTCGACAAGTGTCTCCTCGCCTCTTCGGCCCAACCGCTCGAGGACTCGAGCTTGAGGAATGCAGTCCAGGCGTGTTTTGCTGCATCCGGCAGAGACATTGCTTCTAGTGCCAAAGCCCGATTGAAGTACGCCTCGGCGAGCGCCGGATCAGCCTTGAGGGCACGTTCCGTCGCGGCCAGCGCCTTTGCGTTGTCCTCGGCCTGATCACGTAGTCGTGCGCGGGCCATGTACGCGGTGGCGAGATCGCTTTGGAACCGCGCGTTGCCGGGTTCCTTTTCCGCCACATGTTCAAGAGTCCTCACTCCGCTGTCGACGTCCCCGACCGTAATCTGAGCGACGCCAAGCGCATGGAGGTTCTGCGCCGTCGATCGCTGGTCGGCCACCCTCTTGATCCTGGCGACTGCCGCAAGGACGTCGTAGTTGTCGCGAGCGATCTCCGCCCCACGTGTCGGTGCTCGTAACGGCCCGTATCGAAATCCTCCTGTAAGCCTTCCCTCGACCGCGCGATTCGTGCCTACCGCGGCCACAAGCTCGTCGTAGGGCGTCGGTCGCCGCAACGGATTCAATTCCGGCCGCACCTGCACAACCAGAATCAGCGACGCCGCCAGCGCGAGGACCCCACCGCCTATGGCCTGTGTCTTCCGCCGCCGCCAAAAGGGCAGCACCCGGATGTCAGGCTCGTCTCGAAGTCGCACCGCGTCCGCCACCACCTCTCGGCAGTCCTCGCAGTCGGCCAGGTGCCGCTGGATGGCTGCGCGCTCCTCGGCCGTCACTCGCCCTTCGATGTACGCGGCAAGCTGCTCGGGCTCGGGACACACGCCGGACGATTGTTCGTTCACATCCACGATTACGGCTCTTCGTCGAACAAACCTGACGGGTCGACGCCTTCCGCCTCGAGCGCACGGCGCAGCCGGGCGAGCAGCTGCTCGAATCCGCCGGTAGAGCGGCTTCGCCTCGATCTGCAGCAGGCCGGCAATCTTGACGATCGGCAGGCCGTCCACGTATCGGAGCTTGATGACCAGCCGGTCGTCCGCGTCCAGGTCGCGGAGGGCGGCGAGCAGGGCCCGGCGCACCGCCGCGGCGCGCGACCGCATTTCCTCACGCGAGAGCATCACGTCCGGCGCCGGAACGGCGCTCGGCACCACCACCAGGACATCGTCGCTCTGTGCCTTGCGCACGACGCGCAACGGGAGACGGCCCGCGAGCGCCTCGAGCTCCGCGCGGGACGCGGTCACGCCGTGGTTCGTCCGCAGCGTCTCGAGCGCCTCGTCGAATGTGAGGCCGTCGCGCACGATCAGCTGTTCGAGCCGGATCGCGACCTCGCCATGGCGTTGCGCCTCAACAGACGGACGCCACTTGCCCCAGTCCTTGATGCGGAAGTCCTTGTACATCCGCATCAGCACCACCAGGAGAAAGGTGCGCAGCGAGCTACGCCCCTGGTATTTCTCGAGCACGCCCCGCTCGAGCAGCGTGAGATGGGCGTCCTGGCGGAAATCGGCCGTATCCGCCGCGCTCAGGTGTTTCCGGCGGCAGATGAGCGTGATCACGCTGTCGATCACGTCGACGTGATCCTGGTACATTCGCTCGAGGGTCACACTGGTTCCGTGGCCGGCCAGCGGTCTGCAGGCCGACGAGGGAAGCACGGTCTTGTCGTGTGAAGAGTGGCGCGGCGAGATTATTCCCGACTGGACGGTCGGACGCAAATCAAAGCTGACCGCATGCGCGGGCGGCATGCTCCTGAGACGGACACCGCCGCCGAATTCTCCGGGCCTCCCAGACGCTCAATGAACGGAGCCGGCCCCTACAGGCACTCCCGTGAGCAGCAGCGCGACCAGCAGGTCGCGGCACGCGTCGCATTCACAGAGATGCCGCTCGATTTCCGCGGACCGCCGCTTTGCGGGACCGTCGATGAAGGCGGCGAGCTGGTCGGCATCGGGGCAGGACGCCTCGCGCCATGGTCTTATCGCTGTAGTCCGATCCATTCATAGCTTGTGACGGCCGCCACCATCCGGATTCACCAGTCGTCATGGCATCGCACCACGTTTCCCGAGCCAGCTCCTGCGCCAGGGCCACCCGCAGCTCGCCGGTGGAAAGCGCCGCCCGCAAAGACTCCAGAATCCGCTCGTGCCGCCGGTAGAGCGGCTTCGGGTCGAGCTCGAGCACCCGTGCCGCCTCCGCCACCGACAGTCCATCGCGATACCGAAGGGTGATGAGGAGGTGGTCCTGGCTCGGAAGCGACCGCAGGGCGTCGTGCACGGCTCGCCGTACGGCGTCCACACGAGCGGCCTGTTCCCGCAGCTCGATGCCCGCATCGGCGCCCGGCGCAGGGTCCGGGCACTCCGGAATCGCCTCTTCGCCCAGGGTCGCGCGAGCGCCCCGCACGGGGCCGCGCCGAATCAGCGAGTTCGCGAAGTCGATGCACCCGCTGACGTCCACGTGGGGACGCACGCTGTCGATCGCCTCCGCCGGCGTGAGACCGTCGCGGGTGACCAGGCGCTCCAGCCTCACCGCCACCGGCCCGATCCGCGTCGCGGCCGCCGATGCGCGCCACCGGCCCCACTCCCGATTCCGGTAATCGAGCAGCACGCGCTGCAACACCACATTCAGATACGTGCGAAGCGTGGACGCGCCTTCGAAGCCGCGCAGCACCGCGTAGTCGTGCTCGATCAGCTTCAGGAACGCCAAGGACCGGAATTCGTCGAGCGCGTCGCCGCGAACCCGGTGCCGCCGCGCAACGTCGCCAATCACCGCATTGACGATCGGCAGCTTGGATTCGAGAAAGGCTGCTGTATCAGCGGTTTGTACCGTTTCGGTGCGCACCTGGCGTTCCCCTCTGATAGAGAAAACGCCGGGAGCGGAGAAACCGAACAGTCGGTGCGGTTACGCCTCGCGCATCCGCTCGACTACTTTGAGCAGCGCCCGGGTGACCGCCATGCGTGCAGCGTCAGGAGAGCTCTTGCCGAGGGCGACCGCGATCTCCGCGTACGACATCCCGAATTCCAGGCGGTCGATGACGGCTTCGCGCTCTTCTGGCTTCAGGTCGGCCAGCGCGGCCTCGTACCGATCCAGAGCCTGCTTGCCGATCAGTTCTTCGAGGGGCGACGGCTCGAGCGCGGCGACGTCCGCCGGCATCTCCGGCGCAAGTGGCGGCCGCCGGCGGCGGACCTTGTCGATGATGCGATTCTGTATCGCCTGCCGCAGGTACCCGCCGAGCGCGCCATCTCCCCGCGCCTCGAACGTCTCCATACGGCCGAGCGCCTGAATCAGCGTGTCCTGGACGAGATCTTCCGTATCGCCCACGTCCCTCGCCCAAACGGGGAGGCGGCCACGCGCCCATCGGCGCAGCGGCCCAAGGTAGCGCGCGTACAGCACGTTCAGCGCTTCGGCATCGCCGCCCCGATACCGGTTGAGCAGCGCGACAGTCGACTCTCCCCAGCCGGGACCTTGGTCCCGGGGAGAGGGCGTGTCTCGGGAAGCGCCGCCAGTGCCCGAACCCGCCGCGGCGCCGGGCGATCGGCCGTGTTCGACCATAGGTATGCGTCTGCGGGTCGAAGGAACAGCGCAATCTAAACCCGACGCATGCCAAAACACAACCCGCCAGTCTGGCGGCTTTCAGGGTTTCATCGAGGAATTCAGCTCCGCCGGACCAGCGCCAGGCCGAGCTGCAGCCGATTGTCGACGCCAACTTTCTCGAAAATGCTCGTCAGGTGGTTCTTCACCGTCTGCTCCGTGATGCCGAGCCTCGCGGCGATGTCTCGATTCGAACGCCCGTCGGCAATCGCCGATGCGATCTGCTGCTCGCGCGGCGTCAACGCGGCCTGCGCTTGACGCGGCGCGACCATCACAGGACTGATCTCGTGTCCTTCCAGCTGCATAGCGCCTCCCATGACTTCCGTCACTGGGAGTTGACGGCCAGACGGCGCAAATTCCCACTTTCAGTACGCCGGCCCCAATAGAACGGCGTTGATGAACAGCAGTTCGGTGGCCTCGGTGAACGCGCGGAAGTTCGGGTCCTCGGCAAACGCCACGAGGTGGCCCTGCCCCATCGGCTGGTGAATGAGGAACGCCTTCTGCGCGAGCTGGTCGCGCGCCTCGTCCCACACGAGGCCGCTCGCGACCAATCGCTCCTTCGACGCATAGACCCCGACGTTCCGCCCCTTGTCGAGGCGAATCGGTGTGAACACGCGGTTGCCCTCGACGATCGCCTGGAGCTCGGCATCCTGTCCCGACGACAGCCAGTGCTCCACGTCGATCGCGACGCGCACGATTCCGCCGGGCGTGTTCTCCGGCCGCTCGCGTTCAGGCTGAACCGCTTTGTCGTAGTCGAAGGCAGGCGGCGAACCGGAAGCCGCCGAGCCCGAACCTGGCGAGCCCGAACCGGAACCCGCGCCGCACCCGGACGCCTCGGTCACATCCGGTTTTCCTCCACGGAGCTCGGTCGGCGTATCGAGCAGCTTGACCGAAGCCGCCCACCGGGATGCCTCACCAAGCGTGACGAGCGTTCCCCCGGCTCGAATCCACTCGCGCAGCCGCCGCAGCGGTTCGTCGCCGCCAAGCGGCGCATACGTCCCCGAGGGCAGGACGATGACGTCGAAGTCGTTCAGGTCGACGCGTGACAGCGATCCGACGCGCACTGCGGTCGCGGGCTGGGCGAACCGGCGCTCGAGAACATAGCGGGCGAAGCCGGCCGAAAGCGCCTGTGCGGGCGCGTCCCACGCCAGCAGCACGCGCGGTCCTTTCATCGGCCGCACGTTCACGCTGCCAAGAGAGATCCCTTCCTCCGGGTACCCGCTGTCGATAGGAATCACTTCGGCTTCGTGCCGGCCGACGATCGGTCCGAGCCTCGCGGCGAGATCGGCGCCGTTATCGGAGATGCGAACGATCGCGGTCCCGATCGGGTGCTTGCGGCCTCCAATCGCGAACGGCTGGCCGGCATGACGAACGCGGATCCCCGCCTGGAGCGCTTCCGTCACCGCCGCCGCCGTCGCGCTGCCCCAGGGAAGGAGGTATCCCACCTTTGCGGAGGGAAGCCCAGTGGTGGCCTGGGGCGCCGGCGTCACGGGGGTGCTGCGGGCGGTGAACGCGGAGGGTGAGGTCACCACTTCGACATCGAAGACGAGCGGCAGGCTCCATGCCGTGATGTCGTAGATCTGATCCCCGAGGCGAAGCCGCCGGCGCCGATCCTGTTCCTTCACGAACGGATCGTCCTGCGCGGTGTGTGTGTCGAGCAGGTTGCGAATCAGCCTTCCTGATGGCTGGACGTTCGAGACGACGAAAGCGCCGGAGGGAATCGTACGCGACGCGAGCTTGAGGGGCTCATCGGCCCGGCGAACGTCGATTCCCTGCGTCGCGAGGTTCCGCGCAAGCCGGAGCGCACGTGACGGATCGGCACCCGGCACGATCACGTACTCTCGAACGGCGCCCTTCTCCCCCTCCTGCACGGCGCTGCGACGGTAATCAAAAAAGTCGCGCACGAGGCGCTCGCGGTTCTTGGCCGCAGTCGCCGCCGTCGTGATCGCCGCCGTGAAGTGATGGACGACGGCGTCTCGATACGTCAGGAGATCGCCGTCGGTCCGCCGCCATGCGAGACCTCGCGCCGACGCCTGTTCGTACGTCATGCCGATCGCGCCGTGAAAGATCGGCCACGACTCGCCGTAGCCCGGGTAGAAGGAGTCGTAGTTCTCCCGGATGAAATAGGCGAATCCGCGCTCGTCGAATCGCGCCGCGTTCGCCCGGCCGAAGAGCTCGAAAGACGCGTTCTGCGACTTCGTGACGTGGGGGTTGACCGGCGCGGCGGGCGGCGCGAAGTAGTACGACGAGTCGCCGCCCATCTCGTGCAGGTCGACGACGACGTGAGGAAACCACTCGAGCATCGCCTTGATGCGTCCGTGCGTCTCGACCTGCGATTGCGCGAACCAGTCGCGGTTCATGTCGAACAGGTAATGGTTGGCGCGGCCGCCGGGCCATGGTTCGTCATGCTCGGCGGCGACCGGGTAGGGGTCCGGGGTCGCCGCGCGCCCGAGCAGGTTCTGGTGGACGAACCGCGCCCGTCCGTCCGGATTCTGCATGGGGTCGATGACGATGATCGACTCACGCAGGATGGCCTGCACATCGGCATCGCCCTGCGCCGCGAGCAGGTGATGCGCCTCCGCAAGCGCCGCGTCCGACGAGGAGATCTCGTTGCCGTGCACGCCGTGCATCAGCCACGTGACGACGGGAAGCTCCTTCACGAGCCGATCCGCATCCGCCGATGACAGCGCGCGCGGGTCGGCAAGCCGCCGGAGATCCGCCTTCACCTGCTCGAGCCGGCCGATCCGCTCCGGCGAACCGATGATGAACAGCCAGAGCGGCCGTCCCTCCCACGAACGCGCGTACTCGACGAGGCGCGTGCGATCCGGGGCGGCTTGATGAAGAGCACGGAGATAGGTCGCAATCTCTTCGGGGGGCGTGATGGCCTCGCCCGATTCGTGGCCGAGCACCTGCTTGATCGTCGGAATCTTCGGGTCGTACTTCGCGCCGGGCGCGAGCTCCGGCACCGGCGACGCCGTCATCTGCAAGGCAAGGAGAAAAGGCAGCATGGAGGTGTGTTATACCTCACGCCGTGAGTGTCGACGACCGCTCGGCGACGCGCCTCGAGGGCGCAACGGGCCTCAGCGCGCTGTCATCGTCCTCCTCGCCCTTCGACGAGGGCGGCTTCACTCCGGGGACCGTTCTTCAGTCGCGGTATCGCATCGTCGGTCTCATCGGGCGCGGCGGCATGGGCGAGGTGTACCGGGCACAGGATCTGAAGCTCGGTCAGTCGGTGGCACTCAAGTTCCTGCCGCAGGATATGGGGCGCGAGCCCGCACGCCTCGAGCGGTTCCTCAGCGAAGTTCGCATCGCGCGGCAGATCTCGCACCCGAACGTGTGCCGCGTGTACGACGTCGGCGACGTCGACGGCCGCCACTTCCTCTCGATGGAGTTCGTCGACGGCGAAGATCTGGCCTCGCTGCTGCGTCGAATCGGACGGCTGCCGGCGGACAAAGGCGTGGAGATCGCTCGTCAGGTGTGTGCCGGCCTGGCCGCCGCGCACGATCGCGGCGTGCTCCATCGCGATCTGAAGCCGGCCAACATCATGATCGACGGGCGCGGCCACGCGCGGCTGGCGGATTTCGGGCTTGCCGCAGCGGGCGCCGACCTGCGGCCGGGCGACATCGCGGGCACGCCGGCCTATATGGCGCCGGAGCAACTCGAAGGTCAGGAGCTCTCGACCAAGTCGGACATCTACGCACTCGGCCTCGTGCTCCACGAGCTTTTCACTGGCAAGCGCCTCTTCGACGCAGCGTCGATCCAGGAGCTTCGCGAGCAGCATCGGAGCCAGTCTGGCTCGCGCTCCGCTATCACCAGCAGCGCGATCGATCTCGATCCCGCCGTCGATCGCGTGATTCGACGGTGCCTCGAACCCGACCCACGCAATCGCCCGGCGTCGGCACTGGCCGTCGCCGCCGCGCTGCCGGGCGGCGACCCGCTTGCCGCGGCGCTCGCCGCTGGAGAAACGCCGTCGCCAGAAATGGTCGCGCAGGCGGGGGCGGAGGGGACGCTGGCGCCTGCTGTCGCGTGGGGGTTGATTGCCGCCGTCGTGGCGGGCGTTATCGCAACCGGTTGGTTTGGCGATCGCGTGCGTATCTACCGCGTTCTGCCGGGCATGCGATCACCGGAAGTCCTCGCCTCGCGGGCCGAGGACGTGCTCGACACGATTGGATACGGATCCGCTCGCACGGATCGCCTGTATGGCCTGCGCAGGAACTTCGGCCTGCTGGCATACGTTCACGAGCACGACGCGCAGCACGACCGATGGGAGCGCGTGGCCTCGACCGACGCGCCGGCTGTCGCGTTCTGGTACCGCCAGAGTCCTGCTCCCCTTATTCCGTACGACGACGCGAATATTCCGGGACTCGACGATCCACCGCCGCTGACACCGGGCATGGCACAAGTCGAGCTCTCGCCGCGTGGCCGGCTGCTCTTTCTGCGGGCGGTGCCGCCGCCACGCCACGAGACTGGTGCCGCGACCGAACCCGCCGACTGGTCGCCGTTGTTCAAGGCAGCCGGTGTCGACCCGACGACGCTTGCATCAGTGTCGCCCCTGCGCACGCCTCCAACCTATGCCGACACGCTCGTTGCGTGGGAGGGGCGATACCCGGGGCGTCCCGATTGGACGATGCGAATCGAGGCCGCCTCGTACCGCGCGAAACCTGTGTGGTTCGTCGTCGCGGGACCGTGGGAGCGATCGCCCGGACCGGACGCGCCGCAGGCCGGCGCTCGCGACGTGTTCGCGGTGGCCGCGCAAGCGGTGCAGATGGGAATCAGCGTCATCGCCCTCGTGATCGGCGCCTGGCTGGCGCTGCGCAATACGCGCGCTGGCCGGGCCGACCGGCGCGGGGCAGCCATCGTCGGGGCCTGCACGGGCATATCGCTCCTCTTTGCGTCGATCCTCAGCAATCACTACGCTGGCGGCACGATCGTCGTGTGGCAGCGTTTCACGTACCAACTTGCCTTCGTCTTGTATTGGAGCGTGGTGATCTGGCTCGACTACCTCGCGCTCGAGCCATTCGTCAGACGTCGCTGGCCCGAAGCGATGATCTCCTGGACCCGGCTCCTCGGCGGCCGCTTCGCCGATCCGCTGGTGGCACGCGATATCCTCATCGGCTGCGCCGCCGGCTGCGCCATCATCGTGCTCGGCGACATGAACAACATGCTGCCGGAATGGTTCGGCCAGCCGCCGCTCACGCCGGAGGGCAGCGGCTCGGTCATGCGGTCGCTCGGAGCGACTGGCCTGTTCGCGGGCGAAGTCGCGCGGCGGCCGGCGCGAGTACTCCTCGAATCATTCGTGATGCTGTTCGTGATCCTGCTTGCACACGCGGTGCTGCGAAACCGGTGGATCGCGAATATCGTGGTGACGCTGTCGTGGGGCGCAATCGTGCTCAATCGTGCAGCCGTGCTGTCATCAGCACTCGACGCGGTCGTCCTGGTCGGCATTCTCCTGATTCTGATTTCGCGTTTCGGCGTGCTCACGTACCTCGCCGCGTGGTTCGTCGTGTTCGCGGTCATCGATCTGCCGCTGTCGCTCGACCAATCCGCCTGGTATGCGGCACGGAGCGCGATCACGGCGGGCATGATCATCGCCGTCGCGGGCTGGGCCTTCTATCGTTCGCTCGGAGGACGCCCGGCGTTCGGCACCGCGTTCGATTAGGGGTCTGGCCCCTATGGGGCGATAGGGGCCAGACCCCTAAATTCCGTACTCCTCAGGATCCCAGTCGAGGCCGAGCTCGCTCGGCGGGGCCATGTAGCCGACGAGCGCCGACGCCGCCACGACCGCGGGACTCGCAAGGTAGCCCTCGCCGCCGAGGCCCATGCGGTTCTGCCAGTTGCGATTGAACGACGTGATCGCGCGCTCGCCTTTGCTCAACGCATCGGGGCCCTGGCCGAAACACGGCCCGCACCATGACTGCCGGATCTCGCCGCCGACGGACCTGAACACCTCGGCAATCGACTCGCCTCCGAGGCGCCGATCGGGATGCTCGATCTGCGTCGCGACGCCCCCGGAGCCAGGGAACACGACGAGCTCGCGCGCGGCTTTCGTGGCGCCGGACTTCCGGGCGTTGTAGATCACCAGGGCCGCCTGCAGCAGATCGTCGTAGCTCCCGTTCGTGCACGAGCCGATCAGCGCCTTGTCGAACTGGATCCGCTCGCGCGCCACTTCGTCGGCCGGATAGGCGTTGCCCGGACTGAACGGCTTGGCAATCATCGGCATCACGTCGGCGAGCGACAGCTCTTCGTCGATCTCGTACCGCGCATCCGATCCCGGCTTGATGCGCGGGTACGGCAGCTCGCCGATCCCCTTGCTCGCGTACCACGCGTACGTGATCTCGTCGGCCGCGAAGATCCCGTTGAGCGCCTCGCCTTCCGCCATCATGTTCGCGATGGTGTTGCGATACGCGATGGGCAGCTGCCGATGCGCATCCACGAACTCCACCGACATGCCCTGCGACTGCGCCGCACCCCACCGGCGCAGCAGCTCGAGGACGATGTCCTTGCCGGCGACCCACGGCTGCAGGCGTCCCGTGAACGTCACGCGCCGGGCCTTTACGAGCGTGAAGTACACGTAGCCGGTGGCCCATCCGAATCCGAGCGTCGTCGAGCCGACCCCCATCCCCACGGCGCCGTACGCGCCGTACGCCCGGCTGTGCGAATCGGCTCCCGGAATGAACTGTCCCGGCGCGACGAGGCCCTGCTCGGGGAAGTAGAAATGAAAGATTCCGTCGCCGGGCGTCGCGTAATACGGTTTCTGCAGCCCGTGCTGCTTGGCGAACGCCCGGCCGATGCTCGTCTGCTTGTCATCGTCTTCGCGGCCGGTGAAGACGAAGTGGTCGTTCGCGATCGCGGCCTGCCGCGGAAAGATGGTGTTGCCGCCGGTGATCTGATTGAAGGTGTGGATCGCGAAGGGAGCCGTCCCGTCGGACGCGGGCAGGAGATCGGCGTAGACACGCAGGGTGTCGCCGGGCCTCAACTCCCGGCGTTCCTTGTCTACCCGATGCGCCCAGACGATCTGCTCGGTAGTGGTCATCGAGTCGGCGAGCGAGCCATCGGCGAACTCAATCGCCGGACGCCGTTCGACAGATCCGCGGAACTCGCGGCGGCCCACCGCGAAGATGCCGCCGCTCCGCCGGATCTCCTCCTCCTTCGGCGTCAGGGGAACCGGCTCGTAGGACTTCCCTTGCGTGACGTTCTCCACGCGGCGGGAAACCGGGTCGAACGTGAACTCGTCATCGTCCTGGGCATCGGCAACGGCTTCAGCGCTCTGCACGACGTGCAGCCCGAGGTTGAAGGCGTTGCGCCGGAAGATATCGCCCATGTTGTTGCCGCACACGATCACCATCTCCAGGCCCGCCTCGTCTGCGATGCCTTTCAGGCCCGCCGGGCTCATCTCGCGGGACGAACCGATCGCGAACCGATCGCCGGCGATGACGAATGTCTGGCCGCGATGCACGCGCTCGCGAAAGTCGGGCATGAGATAGCGGAAGGCGCCGACCTTCCAGCGCTCGTCGAGCGTGTCGAGGCTTTCGGAGACGCAATCCGCGGCCGGGGTGATCTGGTCCGTATCGATGGCGTCGAGCTTCTTCGCGTACTTCGTCCCCGGCAGCCTCGGATCCCAGAAAATCAGCGCCTTGCCGCGGATCAGGCCGGTGGCGGCTGCCACGGCCGCCGGGGCGGCGGACCCCGGAAGATCGGCGGCGCTCACGTCGGGCTTGAGGGTTGCGGGGCTTACCACGTGCATATTTTGGCGATCGTAGCATCCTGGGCGGTAGGGAGTCGGCAGAGGGGTAGACAGGAAATTACATGTGTCTGACGGCTGAGCGGGTATCCTTAGATCGGTCATAATTCCCTTTGGGCCGGAGGCTGGAATGTTCGATGAAGAGCTGTTCGTGAAACCGGTGGATCGCCGGAGCTTCCTGCGGGGGTCGGCATTGTTCGCGGCGGCGCTCGGGGTGAGCGTTGCCACCTCTGCGTTCGCGCAGGAACAGCAGCCGCAGCCGAAACCCGAGGAAGACAAGAAGAAGCCCGAGGACGGGAAGAAGGACGAGAAGAAAGACGAGAAGAAGGAAGACGTTCCGCCGGGCACCGATACCGAGACGAAGATCGACGCCGATGGCCGCGAGTACCGCGTCTGTCCGCAGTGCGCCGCCAACATGTACAAACAGGGCCGCACGTGGACGTGTGAGAACTGCGGCTACAGCTACGTCGAATAGGTAGGTGTGAGGTTGGCGGCCAGTAAAGGGCCGCCCTACACTGCAGATTGGGGCGCATCACTCGATGCGCCCTTTTCGTTTCTGCGCGCATCTAAACGTAAAATCCTGCCGATGACCCAGACCCTCGATATCCAGACGCAATCCGCCGCCGCCGCGCTCGACGCGTGGGTTCAGGAGCTCATGCAGTGGCACTTCGACGCCGCGACCGGCTGTCCGTTCTGGCTCGAGTGGGCCCAGAAGGCGGGATGGGATCCGCGACGCGAGGTGCGGTCGTACGCGGACCTTGCCAGGTTCGGGGGCTTTCAGGACGAATGGCTTCGCGGAGGACCGGTACGGCGCTGGGTGCCGCGGGCGCTCGCCGAGCGCCCCATTTTCGTCTTCGAAACAGGCGGCACCACCGGCGTTCCGAAGTCACGCATCAACATCGACGACTTCCGCACGGACTACGAGTGGTTCAGCGCCACGCTGCCGGACGAGTCCTTTCCGAAGGGCGCCAACTGGCTGCACGTCGGCCCCAGCGGCCCGCGGCGGCTGCGTCTCTCGGTCGAGCATCTCGCGCAACACCGGGGCGGGATTTGCTTCATGGTGGACCTCGATCCCCGGTGGGTCATCAAGTTGATCAACAAGGGGTGGACCGAGCACCTGCAGGCGTACAAAGACCACGTCATCGATCAGGCGGTGACGCTCCTCGGAGCCGGGCACGACATCAAGTGCCTGTTCACCACGCCGAAGCTGCTCGAGGCGCTGGCGCTGCGACTGGAGAAGATGGGAACCTCGATCCGCAAGGCGGGAATCACCGGTGTCTTCTCCGGCGGCACCGAGTTCACGCCACAGTGGAACCGCTTCGCGCAGGAAGAGCTGCTGGACGGCGCGTTCATGATCCCCGTGTACGGCAACACGCTGATGGGGCTCGCGCGGAGCGAGCCGAGCGGCGCACATAACGGGTACAAGATCACGTACCACGCGCCGCAGCCGCGCGCCGTGGTGGAGGTCGTCGACTTCGACGATCCCTCACGGGTTGTCCCGTACGGGCAAACAGGGCGGGTCAAGCTCACCACGCTCACGAAGGAATTCTTCATGCCCGGCTTCCTCGAGCGCGACGAGGGCGAGCGCGAGCCTCCATACGAGAACTACCCGTGGGACGGCGTGAGCGGCGTTCGCCCGTATCGAGGTTTCGCCGCCACGACGACCGTAGGAGTGTACTGATGCTCGAATTGCCAGTCCTGCGGTGGGGCCAGCCGTACACCAGCATGGAGGTGGACACGGTCGTCCACTTCTCCACGGGGGAGGCGATCGCGAAGGTGAGCCGCGCCAACGGCGGCCTGATCCAGCGCGACATGCGCAAGGCGCAGCGCGCGCGCGAGGCGCTCCGCGAGATTCCGATCGACGAGCTGATCGCGCGTGTTGCGACGGCCGGCGATCTCTACATGAGCGGCACGCTGCCCATGGGCACCGGCACCCAGACGCCCGACGAGTTCGCGCGCGCCCAGTCTGCGAGCACGGGCCTGCCCGAGCGCCTCTGCCGGGGCAACATGAAGAAGAACCAGTTCGTGCTGCGTGAGATGCGCAGCATCCTCACATCGCTGACGCGCGGGTTGTCCCTCGACGTGCTGTCCAGCGGCTTTGGAGAAGAGCGCGGCGTCCCGATCAGCTATCAGGCCGAGAGTCCGGTGCTCGGCCTCGTGCTTCCGTCGAACTCACCCGGCGTGCACACGCTGTGGCTTCCAATCATCCCGATGCAGGTCGGGCTGGTGCTGAAGCCGGGCCCGCAGGAACCGTGGACGCCGTACCGCATGGCCGCGGCGTTTCTCGAAGCCGGCATTCCTCGCGAGGCGATCTCGATCTATCCAGGCGAAGGGGACGTCGGCGCGGCGGTGCTCGACAGCTGCGGCCGCAGCCTGATCTTCGGGGGCACGGCCACGGTGGATCGGTATCGCGGCAATCCGAGGGTCCAGGCGCACGGACCTGGCTTCTCGAAGATTCTGTTCGGCGACGATCAGGTGGATGCCTGGGAGCGTCATCTCGACCTCATGGTCGAGAGCGTTTTCGCTAACAGCGGCCGCGGGTGCATCAACTGCTCGGGCATCTGGGCGAGCCGAAACACCCGCGAGATTGCGAACGCCATCGCACAGCGCCTTGCCGCAATCCGACCGCTGCCGCCCGATCACCCGGAAGCGAGCCTGGCGGCCTTCACCGTTCCCGGCACCGCGGACGCCATTTCAAACGCCATTGATGCCGACCTGAAGCAGCCGGGCGTGACCGACGTGACGGCCACGTACCGGGACGCCGCGCGCGTGGTGAAGGACGGGCGCGCGGATTACCTGCTGCCGACGGTCGTCCACTGCGCGTCGCCTGAAGCGGCGATCGCGAAGAAGGAATACATGTTCCCCTTCGTGACGGTGGTGGAATGCCCCGAAGCCGCGATGATCGATGCGATGGGTTCCACGCTCGTCTGCACGGGGATCACCTGCAAGCCCGATTTCCGCCGAAGCCTTCTCGACGCCACGCACATCGATCGGCTGAACCTCGGTCCCGTTCCGACGATTCAACTCAACTGGCTCCAGCCGCACGAAGGAAACATCGTCGAATTCCTTTTCCGCGCGCGCGCGTTTCAAAGCGCTGAACTGGCTTAAGGCTTAGGGCTTAAGGCTTATGGCGTACCATGAATCCGGACCGAGGCCTTGAGCCGCGCGCCTTACGCCGACAAGGCCCTGCGGCTTAAGCCGTAAGCCCTAAGCCATGCGAGTGCTATCGATCACCGCCGGCGCCGCGAACATGTACTGCGGAAGCTGCCTCCGCGACAACGCGCTGGCGCGCGAGCTGCTCGCGCGCGGGCACGACGTCACCCTGCAGCCGGTGTACACACCGACGGTGACCGATGAGGAGAACGTCAGCACCGATCGCGTGCTCTTCGGCGGCGTGAGCGTGTACCTCCAGCAGCACATGGGATTGTTCCGGTACACGCCCTGGCTGCTCGACAAGCTGTGGGACTCGAAGACATTCCTGAAGCTCGTGTCGAAGCGCTCGATTTCCGTGGACCCGAGCGGCCTCGGCGCGTTGACGATCTCGACGCTCGAGGGCGAGCGCGGATTCCAGCGCAAGGAAATCGAGAAGCTCGTGTCGTGGCTGCGCGAGGAGCCGCCGTACGATGTGATCAACCTTCCGACGGCGCTTCTCATCGGCCTCGCCGAGCCGATCACGCGGGCCACGCGGCGCCCGGTGCTCGTTACGCTCCAGGGGGAGGATCTGTTCATCGACGGCCTGCCGCCGGCTGAACGCAACCGCGCGGTCGCGTTGATCCGCGAGCAGGTGCGTCATGTCGACCTGTTCCTGCCGGTGAGCGAGGACTACGCCCGGTACACGTCCGAGCGGTTCGGGATCCCTCAGGAGAAGCTTCGTGTCGCGCCGCTTGGCGTGACCTTGCACGACCTCGAGCCGTCGGCCCGATCGCGCGCCGCACTCGATCCGTTCGTGGTGGGCTACTTCGCGCGCGTGGCGCCGGAGAAAAGCCTGCACCTGCTCGCCGAGGCGTACCGGATCCTTCGGCAGGAGCGCGGCGTGACGGGGACGCGCCTCGAGGCAGCGGGATACCTGGCACCCGAGCACCGGACATACCTGGCGAGCATCGAATCGAAGATGCGCGCCTGGGGCCTGGCCGGCGAGTTCCAGTATCACGGCGCTCTCAACCGCGAGCAGAAGGTCGCGTTCCTTCATTCGATCGACGTCCTGTCCGTGCCGAGCACGTACCGCGAACCCAAGGGACTGTATCTGCTCGAGGCCATGGCCTGCTCCGTGCCGGTCGTGGCGCCCAACCACGGTGCGTTTCCCGAGATGCTTGCGAAGACATCGGGCGGGCTGCTCGTGCGCGCCGACGACCCGGCCAGCTTCGCGGACGGTCTGGCCGCGATTCGCAGCCGCCCGGAACAGGCGCGTGAGATGGGGCGGAACGGCGCTTCGGGCGTGAAGCAACACTACAGCGTGGCGAAAATGGCCGACCGCGTGCTGGACATCTACACCGAGATGGTGGGCCGCGACCGATTACATGCTGGTCGTCTCCAACATCAGTAAGGTCTACTCCACTCCGCAGGGTCCGCTGGTCATCCTGCACGACCTCTCGTTCACGCTCGCGCGCGGGCACGCGGCGGCGATCATGGGGCCGTCGGGCAGCGGGAAGAGCACGCTGCTCTACATCCTTGGCGCGCTCGATCCGCCGTCGGCGGGGATCATCACGCTGAACGGCGAGGACCCGTACACGCTGGACGAATCACGGCTCGCCGCGTTTCGCAATCGTCACGTCGGCTTCGTGTTCCAGGATCACGCGCTCCTGCCGCAGTGTTCCGTGCTCGAAAACGTGCTGGCGCCGACGCTCATCGCGAACGATCGCCCTGCCCATCAGTACTACGAGCGCGCCAAAGCGCTGCTCGAGGCCGTCGGTCTCAGCCATCGAGCGGACCATCGGCCGTCGGAGCTTTCGGGCGGCGAGAAGCAGCGCGCGGCGATCGCTCGAGCGCTCGTGCGCGAGCCGACGCTGCTGCTCTGCGACGAGCCGACGGGCAATCTCGATCAGCGCAACGCCGACGCCGTGGCCGAGCTGCTCCTCACGCTGCACCGCACGCAGCGGATGATCCTCCTCATCGTGACGCACAGCATCGAGCTTGCGCGCAGGTTCGAGACGCGCTTCACGATCACCGACGGCCGGTTCGCATGACCCGTCGCCATCTCATTGCACGCGGCCTACGCTACTACTGGCGCACGAACGTGGCGGTGGCGCTTGGCGTGGGAGTCGCCGTCTCGGCCCTCGCCGGCGCCCTGGTGGTGGGGGATTCCGTGCGCGTGAGCCTGCGCGAGCTGGCGGTCGCGCGCCTGGGCCGCGCCGACGATCTGGTCACGGCAGCGACGCTGTTCACATCCGGGCTGGCGGAGCGCCTCGCGACGGAGCCACGCTTCCGCGCCGGCTGGCAGGGCGCGGCGCCGTTGCTCGCGCTCGAGGGCGTGGTGGCGCACGAGCGCAGCGGCAGCCGCGCGGGGGCGGTGCAGGTGTACGGCGTAGACAGCCGTTTCTGGTCGTTCAACGCCATCGAGGGGGTGACCGGGCCGACCGGGCGCGATGCGCTGCTCAGCCCCGCGCTCGCGCGCGAGCTTGGCGCGGCCGCTGGTGATGCGCTGCTCCTGCGCGTCCAGAAGCCATCGGCGATTCCAGCGGGCCTGATTCAGGGACGCCGCAGCGAGCCTGGCCGGGCGATCCGGCTCTCCGCGGCCCGCATACTCGAGCGCAGCCAGCTTGGCGATTTTTCGCCAACACCGCAACAGGGCGCGACGCGCGCGCTCTTCGTTCCCCTCGATCGGCTGCAGCGCGAGCTCGATCTTCCAGATCGCGTGAACGTGATCCTCGCGGCGCGTTCGCAATCGGCATCACGCGTCAACCTGCAGCAACTCGTAGAGCAGCACGCTGACCTCGCCGATCTGGGCGTGCGCGTGCGCCCGCTGCGGGATCAGTCGGTGGCGCTCGAAAGCGACGCCGGACTGATTTCCGAACCCATCGAGCGTGCGGGGACAGCGGCCGCGCGGGAGATTGGTGTCGAACCGGGGCCGGTTCTCACATATCTGGCCACCTCGATCAAAGCGAACGGACGCGAGGTCCCGTACTCGCTGGTCACGGCGATGCCGCGCCCGACCCCACCGCCCACCGCCAACGGCCTACCGCCTATTTGGCTCACCAGGTGGGCTGCCGACGACCTTCGGGCCGCGGTCGGGGACGACGTCACGATCGAGTCACTACCTCTGGTCCGACGATTCGGGCCTGACGACCGGTGCATCGGAGTTCACGCTGGCCGGCGTGCTGCCGATGGAGGGGCTCGCGATCGACGCGGATCTGACACCCGAGTATCCGGGCATGTCGGCGAGCGCGGACATCGCGGACTGGGACCCGCCGTTTCCCGTCGACCTGAAACGCATCCGTCCGAAAGACGAGGATTACTGGGATGAGTACCGGACCGCGCCAAAGGCGTTCATCCGAATCGAGGACGGGCAGAAGCTGTGGGGCTCGCACTACGGAAACGTTTCATCGCTCCGCATGTCCGCCGGCCCGCGTCCGACGACGGAGGTGCACGCGGCGTATCGAGAAGCGCTGCGGAAGCATCTGTCGACAGGTTCAGCCGGGTTCCGCGTGGTCGCCGTCCGCGAGAACGCCGAGGCCGCAGCCGCGGGTACAACCGATTTCGGTGAGTACTTCACGTATTTCAGCTTCTTCGTCGTCGTATCGAGCCTGCTCCTGACACTGCTCTTCTTCCGTCTCGGCATCGAGCAGCGCGCCCGGGAAGTCGGTGTGCTCGCCGCCATCGGCTACACACCGCGGGCGATTCGTGCCGGCTTCCTCGCCGAGGGCATCGTCCTCGCGGCGCTCGGCGCAGGGATCGGTACGGTGGGAGCGCTCGCCTATGCGTGGCTGATGATGCTCGCGCTCCGCACGTGGTGGGTAGGTGCCGTCGGCACGACCGATCTTGCGCTCCACGTGTCGCCGATGCCGGTCGTTGCCGGCGCGATGATCGGGATCGTCTCCGGGCTCCTGTTCATCGCCTGGAGCCTCCGGATACTGCGGCGCGCATCAGCCCGTCAGCTGATGTCCGGCGCCTGGGTCGATGCCGATGCGCTGCAAACCAGGAAAGGCAGGAATGATTTTCGTGGTTTTGGTGTAGCGAGCGGCGCTCTTGCAGCCGTTCTCCTCCTCTCGGGCTTCATGGAGTGGATTCCGCCGGCCGGCGCGTTCTTTGGCTCGGGCACGCTGCTGCTCGTCGCTGGCCTGTGCGGTCTCGCCGCATGGCTGCGCGGCACGTCGCGGCGCGGCTTCGCTCGAAGCCGATGGCCGATCGCGCGTCTCGGTCTGCGCAGCGCGCGTTATCGCCCCTCGCGCAGCGTGTTGTCGGCCTCGCTCATCGCCGCGGCGACGTTCCTGATCGTGGCCGTCGGCGCGTTCCGCCGCGGCGCGGAGGACCTGAGCGGTCCTCATTCCGGATCCGGAGGGTATGCGCTGATCGCGGAGACGATCGCGCCGCTGATGCACGACCCGTCCACCCGCGACGGCCGCCTTGCGCTCAACCTCGGCCCGGAGCTCGAAGGGATTCAGGTCGCGCGCTTTCGACTGCGGCCGGGAGACGATGCGAGCTGCCTCAATCTGTACAGGCCACAAAGCCCGCGGCTCCTCGGCGCAACGGCGTCGTTCGCGCGTGCGAACCGCTTCGGCTTTGCGCGATCGCTCGCCGAGACACCCGAGGAACACGCCAACCCCTGGCTGCTACTCGACCGCCGATTCGAAGACGGCGCGGTCCCCGTGATCGGAGATGCCACCTCGCTCGCGTACGTCTTTCACCTCGGAGTCGGAGACGACTACGTGATGCAGGGCCCCGACGGCCAGCGGCTCACGCTCCGGATCGTCGGCGCGCTGCGCGACTCCGTGCTGCAGTCCGAGTTGATCATGGCGGATGGTCAATTCACTCGCCTATTCCCGAGAAACGAAGGCTTCCGCGTCTTCCTCGTCGGCACGGACGCGGCGCGCGTGGCAGGCGTCGCCGCGGCGCTCGAGCAGCAGCTGCAGGATTTCGGGATGGACGCGCAGCCGGTGTCAGAGAGACTGGCGTCGTACCATCGCGTGGAGAATACGTTCCTGACGACGTTTCAGGCGCTCGGCGCGCTCGGGCTGGTACTGGGGACGCTCGGCCTCGGCACGGTGCTGTTGCGCAACGTGCTGGAGCGGAGGCGCGAGCTGGCGCTGCTGCGGGCCACGGGGTACCGCCGCAGGCATCTCGTGCAGATGGTCTTGGCGGAGAGCCTGTTCCTGCTCGTGTGCGGTCTGGTGCTTGGTGTGGTGTCCGCCGCCGTCGCGATCGCGCCTGCCTACGTCGATCGCGCACAGCCGTTTCCGGTGTTGCCGACAATCGGTCTGCTGGTCGTGGTGCTGGTGGCCGGCTTGCTGTCCACGATCATGGCGACGCGCGCAGTGATAACGTTGCCTGTGCTCGAGGCGCTGAAGAACGAATGACGGGAGAGAAGCATGAGACGGCTTGTTGCGTCGACCCTGGCGTGTGCAGCATTCGCCGCGAGCCTCGTCGCCGCTGACTGGCCGCAATGGCGCGGCCCGAATCGCGACGGCTCGGGCGCCGTCTTCAACGAACCCGCGCAGTGGCCGGAGAAGCTCACCGAGCGCTGGAAGATCAATGTCGGCGTTGGCCATTCCTCGCCCGTGCTCGCCGGCAACCGGATCTACCTGCACTCGCGCCAGCAGAACGACGAGGTCATTTCCGCAATCGATGCGGCGACAGGCAAGACGGTTTGGCAGGACCGCTATCCTGCGCCGTACCGCATGAATTCTGCGGCGACTGCTCACGGACCCGGCCCCAAGTCGACGCCCGTCGTCGCGCAGGGCCGGGTGATCGCGCTCGGCATCAGCGGCATCCTCTCGGCGCTCGATGCCGCGACCGGCCGCGTCTTGTGGCGCAAGCCCGCGCCAGCGGCCCCTCCGGAGTTCGGTACAGCGATGTCACCGGTCGTCGACGCGGGCCTCGTCATCGCCCACGTCGGCGGCCATGACAGCGGCGCGCTCACCGCGTTCGATGCCGCCACCGGCGCAGAGAAATGGAAATGGTCCGGCGACGGCCCGGGCTACGCGTCGCCAGTTATCGGCACGTTCGCCGGAACGAAGCAGGTCATCACGCAGTCCCAGGCCCGGCTCGTAAGTGTGTCGGCCGGCGGCGGCCAGCTGCTCTGGGAGCTGCCGCTCCAGACGCCATACCAGCAGAACAGCGTCACGCCAGTTGTCTACAAGGACATGGTGATCTACTCGGGACTCGAACATCCCGTGGTTGCGTTGCGGCCGGTGAACAAGGCCGGCAAATGGATCGCCGAGAAAGTGTGGGAGAACGCCGACGGCGGCATGTACATGAGCTCGCCGGTCGTTGCCGGCAGCACGCTCTTCGGCATGTCGAATCGCAATCGCGGCCACTTTTTCGCGATCGATCTGGCGAGCGGCAAGACGCTGTGGGCGACGCGCGGCCGCGAGGCGGAGAACGCCGCGATCGTGAACGCCGGGAAGCTGCTGTTCATCCTGAAGCCTGATGCAGAGCTTGTCATCGCGCGCCCGAACCCGGCATCCTTTGAGGCCCTCCGGCGATACACGGTGGCAAACAGCCCGACCTGGGCGCACCCGGTGATTGACGGGAGCCGCATTTTCGTCAAGGATGCGGAGACTCTTACTCTCTGGACGGTGTCATGATGCGTCTATTCCTCCTCATCGGCCTCGTCGCGGCGGCTTCATCCGCCATCAGCGCTGAGAACTGGCCGCAGTGGCGCGGGCCGCGTATGAACGGCGTCAGCGGCGAAACGAACCTTCCTGCCTCGTGGGACCAGACGACAAACATCACGTGGAAGCTGGCGCTCCCGAGCTGGAGCGGCGCCACGCCGATCATCTGGGACAACCACATCTTCCTCAACGTCGCGAATGGGGACAGCCTCCTTCTCTGGGCCGTGGATCGCGCCAAGGGCACGAAGATCTGGGAGCGGCCGCTCGGCGGCGGCAATCACAAGGAGCGCAAGCAGAACATGTCGTCGCCGTCGCCGGTGACCGACGGCAAGCGCGTGTGGGTGATGACGGGCACCGGCATCCTGAAGGGCTTCGACTTCGCGGGCAAGGAGCTCTGGGCGCGCGACATCCAGGCTGAGTACGGGCGCTTCGGCCTGAACTGGGGGTACGCAAGCTCCCCGCTGCTGCACGAAGGCGCGCTCTACGTGCAGGTGCTGCACGGCATGAAAACCGACGACCCGTCGTACGTGATGAAGGTCGACGCGGCCTCGGGCAAGACGCTCTGGAAGGTGGACCGTCCGACGAAAGCAATAACGGAATCCCCAGACGTGTACACCACGCCCGCGCTGCTCCGACACGGAAACGCGACGGAGATCGTGATCGCCGGCGGCGACGTCGTCACGGGCCACGATGCCGCAACCGGTAAGGAGTTGTGGCGAGCGGACGGGTTGAATCCCACGAACAACCCGTACAACCGGATGGTCGCGTCGCCTTTGTACACGGCGGTCTCATCTACGCGCCTACGCGTGAACGTCCGCTGCTGGCCATCAAGGCGGGAGGGCGCGGCGACATCACGACGTCGCACAAGGTGTGGTCGACGGACGAGGGCCCGGACGTTCCCACACCGGTGACCGATGGGACGTACTTCTACATCGTCCGCGACAAAGGCGTGATGTGGTGTCTCGATGCAAAAACGGGCAAGCCAATCTATGGACCCGAGCGGCTGAAGCCGGGCACGTACAGCTCCTCGCCGGTCCTCGCGGATGGCAAGTTGTTCGTGTCGAACGAGGATGGTCTGACGTCTGTCGTGAAGGCCGGCCCGAAGTTCGAGGTGCTCGCGGAGAATCCGCTGGAGGACTACATCCTCAGCTCACCCGCGATCTCCGACGGCCAGGTCTTCATTCGAACCGCGGGCTTTCTGTGGGCGATCGGCGCGCGCCGACAGGACCGGGCCACGCCGTAGCGGTTCGCGCTAAATCATTGTCTGGGCAGGCCTTCGGGTCCGCCCAGACCATCGCGAGAGCATCGTTACACGCGCCTGCTATGATCCATGGTCCGGCAGGTTGCCGTCCTGTGACCATGGCCCCCGAACAACGAGCCGTCATCGTGGACCGCCGCCAGCGGTCTGAACGCCGCGGGAGCCGCCCCACGCCTGCGAAGGCAAAGCTCCGGGCGCTCGTGCCTCAGCCGCGCGTCATCGACCCTGAGGATCTGAAAAATCCCGGCCTCTACATCAATCGCGAGCTGAGCTGGCTCGAGTTCAACCAGCGCGTCCTGGCCCAGGCGCTCGACGCATCTCACCCGCTGCTCGAGCGCGTCAAGTTCCTCGCCATCGTTGCGACCAACCTGGACGAGTTCTACATGATCCGGGTGTCGACGACGCTGAAGAAGCTGAAGGAAGGGATCGAGGACGTCGCGCCGGATGGACACGACACCGAGCAGCAGCTGTACGCGATGCGCGAGCGGGCCCGGCGCATGCTCGACGATCAGGCGGCCTGCTGGACGGAGCTCCGGGCCCTGCTCGCCGCGGAGAGCATTCACTTCATCGAGACGAGCGACTGGACGCCGGCGATTCGCGAATTCCTGGCCGGCTATTTCTCACGCGACATCTGCCCCGTGCTCACGCCGCTTGCATTCGATCCCGGCCATCCGTTTCCGTTCATCTCGAATCGAAGCAAGAACTTCGCGGTGGTCGTGAGACATGGAGGACGGACGAAGTTCGCGCGGGTGAAAGTGCCCGACGTGCTGCCGCGATTCGTCCAGCTGCCCGAGTCGATCAGCCCGCAGAAGGGGCTCGCCTTCGTGTTCCTCGAGGACGTGATTCGCGAGAACATTCACGAGCTCTTCCTCGGTACGCAGGTGAAGGGCGCCCACCTGTTCCGGATCATCCGCGACGCGGATCTCGAGATTGAACAGGACGAAGCGGACGATCTCCTCGAGACGGTCGACCGATCCCTCAAGCAGCTGCGCCGCGGCGCGCTCTCGCTCCTGCAGGTCGAAGCCGGCATGCCGCCGCGCGTGCTCAACATCCTGGCCGAGAACTTCGAGATCGACGAGGACGTGGTGCTGCGGACGTCGGACCGCCTCGGATTCGGCGACTGGATGCAGCTTACTCGGCTCCACCGTCCGAACCTGAAGGACCTGCCGTTCTCGGCGCGCGCGATCTGGCGGACCGATGACGCAGAGGTCATCTTCGATCAGCTCCGATACCAGGACCAGCTCGTTCATCACCCGTTCGACTCGTTCGGCCCGGTCGAGTCGTTTCTTCGAGCGGCGGTGAGGGATCCGCACGTCATTGCCATCAAGATGACGCTGTATCGGATCGGCGCGGACTCGCCGCTGATCGATCTGCTGGTCGAAGCCGCGGAATCAGGCAAGCAGGTCGCGGTCCTCGTGGAGCTGAAGGCCCGCTTCGACGAACGGAACAACATCGTCTGGGCGAAACGGCTGGAGGAAGCCGGCGTCCACGTGGTGTACGGGTTCGCCGACCTCAAGACGCACACGAAATTGTGCCTGGTCGTGCGTCAGGAGCCGGACGGCATTCAACGCTACGTCCACACGGGGACCGGCAACTACAACGCCGTCACGTCGAAGGTGTACACCGACATCGGCCTCTTCACGGCCGACCCCGACATCGTTGCCGACGTGTCCGAGGTATTCAACTATCTGACCGGCTACTCGAACCAGAAGGAGTACCGCGCGATGCTCGTCGCGCCGGTCACGCTCCGCCCGCGGCTGTGCGACCTGATCATGCGCGAAGCCGAGCATGCGCGCGCAGGACGAAACGGCCGCATGATCTTCAAGGTGAACGCCGTCACCGACGATCAGATGATTCGCGTCCTCTATCGCGCATCGCAGGCCGGCGCGTCGATCGACCTGGTCTGCCGGGGTATCTGCAGCCTGCGGCCCGGTGTTCCCGGCATCAGCGAGAACATCCGCGTGCGATCGGTCGTGGGGCGCTTCCTCGAACACTCGCGCATCTACTGGTTTCAGAACGGCGGCGACGAGGAGATGTACATCGGAAGCGCCGACCTGATGGAACGGAACCTCGACCGGCGCGTCGAAACGCTGGTGCCGGTGCGCGACGCGGAGATCCGCGAACACCTTCGCGACGTCGTCCTGCAGGCGTACCTGCAGGATACGAATCGTGCGATGGTGCTCGACGCGTCCGGCACGTACTGCCGCCCCGAACGGGCATCGGCGTCGATGAACGCGCAGAAGGTGCTACTCGAGCACTACACTTCCCGTACAGAATAGCGCCATGTCGAGGCGCTTGACGGTTCTGCTGATTGCATTGGCTGGGGCGCTGCCGGTCGCTGCGGAGTGGCCGCAGTTCCGCGGGGCAGACGGCCTAGGGATATCGCCGAGCCGCGATCTGCCGCTCGCGTGGAGCGAAAGCCGGAACGTCCGCTGGAAGACAGCCATTCACGGCCGCGCCTGGTCGTCGCCCGTGGTGCTCGACGATCAGGTGTGGGTGACCACCGCCACTCAGGACGGACGCCGGCTGTCGGCGGTCGCCGTGGACAGGAACACGGGCCGGATCGTCCACGACCTCGAGCTGTTCCGCGTGGAGCAGCCGCAGTACGCCCATCCGTTCAACACGTACGCCTCGCCCACGCCCGTCATCGAACCGGGCCGCGTCTACGTGACGTTCGGGTCACCGGGAACCGCGGCGATCGACACCCGAACGGGCAAGGTGATCTGGCAGCGCCGCGATTTCGAGTGCAACCACCATCGCGGCGCCGGCTCCTCGCCGATTCTGTTCCGCGACCTCCTGATCATGCACTTCGACGGCACCGATGTTCAGTTCGTCGTGGCGCTCGACAAGAAGACCGGCAGGACCGTGTGGCGAACGGAGCGGTCGATCGACTTCAAGGACCTCGAGCCGGATGGCAAGCCGAAAGATCAGGGGGATCTGCGTAAAGCCTACTCGACGCCGCACATCGTGACCGTGGAGGGAAGGCCAATCCTGGTCAGCCTCGGCTCGATGGCGATGTATGGCTACGAGCCGACGACTGGGAAGGAGCTGTGGCGGCTCGAGGACCGTTCCGGCTTCTCGAGCAGCACGAGGCCCGTTGTCGGGCACGGTCTTGTCTTCTACCCGACGGGCTTTCCCGCTGGCGAGCTGGTTGCCGTGCGGCTGGCGTCGAAGCGCGACGTCGAAGGGCCGCAGGTTGCCTGGAGGTTCACCCGCGGCGCACCCGAGAAACCGTCGCTCGTGCTCGCGGGAGACGTCATCATCATGGGTGACGACGGGGGGATCGCAACCGCGATCGATGCGAAAACGGGCGAGATGGTGTGGAGGGCGCGAATTGGCGGCACCTACTCGGCGTCACCGCTCCTGGCCGATGGCCGGGTATATTTCTTCGACGAGGCGGGCAAGACAACGGTGATCGAGGCCGGCCGGACGTTCCGCGTTCTCGCGGAAAACCAACTCGATGAAGGGTTTATGGCCTCTCCGGCGGCCGCCGGCCGGGCGCTGTTCCTGCGAACGCGCACCCATCTGTACTCGATCGCCGAGCCTTAAGGCTGGAAGAGCAGAATCACTCGGGCGAGCGTACGGCTTTCCACCACCGCCGGCGCGAGATACCAGAACCAGAAAAGGGCCGCCGCGAACCCGACAGCTCTCCAGCGGATGACCACCGACCCCATACAGACCCTATCGGTCGGTATGGGGCCGGCGCTCAGTGGTTGATCAGAATTTTACTTTCACCGCCAGCTGGACCTGCCGCTCTGTCGTGCCGCAGAAGGCGCATGACGAGCTGGCGAGCATCGCGCTGATGACGCCGAATTGCGGGTTCCCCAGCTGTCCATTCGGCTGGCCGAACTGCGGGTGATTCAACACGTTGAACGCCTCGACGCGTACTTCGGTGTCGAACCTGCCAATCCGCGTGTTCTTCAGGAGCGACGCATCGATGTTGACCTGGCCCGGACCGCGCACCGAGTTGCGGGACGTGTTGCCATACGTCGCCGTGTTCTCCGCCACGTTGACGAAGCACGACGTGTCAAACCACCGATCGATTGTCGGGCTCGACAGGCTCCCGTCGCAGGTCTGGTTCGGCCGGAAGCCAGTTCCGCTCGTGGTCGACAGGACGTTCTGCGTCGTCGTGATGTTCACTGGCAGGCCCGAACGGAGGTACACCACGCCATTCAGTTGCCAACCGCCATATGCCCTGCCCCTCGCCCACGGCAACTCGTAGATCCACGTCGAGCTCAGCGTATGCCTCACATCGGTACTGAGCGGGACCGCGATCGGTACTCCCTGTCGAACACGTTCGTCAGCGTCACTGTGCCGTCGTTGTCGGAGTTGTAGTCTTCGGCTTTGCCGAACGTGTACGCGGTGAGCGTCGAGAAGCTGTTGGCGAATCGGCGCTGGAACTTCACCAGCAATCCGTTGTAGTCGATAAAGCCCTCGCTTCGCAGCTGACCGAGCGTGCGCAGCTGCGGCGAGATTTGGATATAGGGCCGGCGGGCGTTATTGTCGGTCACGCCCAGCGTCGGAGGCGCCTGGTTCGGATCGCCTTTGAGCGGCAGGTTGCGGCCGCGTGAACCGGAGTACGCCACCTCGAGCATGTAGTGATCGCCAAACTGTCGCTGCACGTTGACGTTGAAGTTGTGGGCGTAGCCGTCGCGGTAGTTGATATCGAAGATCGACCGCGTTGTACCTGCCGGCTCCCGGTTCGGATCCACACCCGGAGGCGGGGGCAAACCGTCGGCCAGTCTGAGATTCGTCCCGAACGTGGTGGTGAGTGTCGTCGACTGCAGGAACGGAGGATTCTGCGCCTTCGACGACGACGTGCCGCCTGGTGTGAAGTTCCAGAATATCCCGTAGCCACCTCGCAGGATGGTGCGGCCGTCGCCCATCAGGTCGTAGGCTAACCCGAAGCGGGGACCGAAGTCGCGCTTCGAGTAGGTCTGCAGGTACCGCCCGACCTTCACGCCATTGATGGTCGCGTCCGGCGAGGCGACGACGAACTTCCCCGTTGATTCGTCGAAGTTCGACTGCCGGTCGTCCACTTCTACCCACGGGACGAACAGGTCCCACCGCAGGCCGGCGTTGACGGTCAGCTTGTTGCCGATCCGAACGTCGTCCTGAATGTACGCCGCGACTTCGGGCCTCGTCTCGGTATAGGTGGTGGCATCGAACAGCCGGCGGTCCTTGATGCTCGCATAGCCGAGAACGAAGCTGGCCAGGTCGAAGCCGGTGTTCGCGGCGGGCGTACAACCCGCGGTGATGCCCCCGCAGTTCGTGGTCGAGTTCTGATGGAACCCGAACTGCCCGACGATGAGGTCGGCGTTCAGGATCTCGCGCGACCGCATGGTGAGGCTGCCGCCCATCTTCCAGGTGTGGCGTCCGGCAACGCGCGTCACGTTGTTGAAGATCTGATAGTCGTTCTGGTTCGTGATGAGCGGCTGGTTGCCATTCGAGCCGAGGTTTCGTGCGCCGCCGTTCTGGAACACGATCTGGCTCATCGCCGACGTCGCCTGGTTCAGGTTGATCCCCGGAATGCCGACCTGCTGCGCCGGGTTCTGACCATAGTCGATCGGTGTCATGTTGAACTTGATCGACGTCCAGCCCACCCGGAACTCATTCAGCCAACCGGAGCCGAACGTGTGCGTGTCGTTGAACGCGAGTCCCTGCGCTTCGATGTTGCCGTCGCCGGCGCCGAAGGTGAACCCGGCGTCGCCGTGCGGCAGCGTCGCCGGCAGCAACCGGTGCGTCTTCTGGTAGCTGTAGCGCACGAAGAATCGATTGTTGGCCGTGAGACTGTGGTCGACCTTCGAGTCGATCTGGTTGTCCTCGCGCTCCAGCGTGGGGTTGATCAGATAGTTGTTGATGGTCTGTCCGCTGGCCGCGCGCGCGCCAGCCGTGTTCGGCTCCGGATAGAGCTGTTGAATGATGTTGCGCGCCGCCGGATCCCATCGGCTCAGCGGAATCTGGTTGCCGGGGAAAGGCTGGCCGGTCAGCGGATCGTAGATGGTGCGTGTGACCTCGCTGAAGTCGCCCTGCCGCATGCGAGCCGACGGGACGGTCGACAGGAACGTCTGCCCCTGCTTGACGCGATAGCCCTGGTAACTGCCGAAGAAGAAGGTCTTCGACCGCCAGACCGGTCCGCCCAGGGTGCCGCCGAACTGGTGCTGGCTGAAGTCGGGCTTCGGTCGCTGCGCTCGGTTGTTGAAGAAGTTGTTGGCGTCGAACCTGTCATTTCGCAGGAACTCGTACGCGCTCCCGCGGAAGTTGTTCGACCCCGACTTGATCTGGAGATTCACGACGCCGCCGAGAGAGCGACCGAATTCGGCCGAGTACGTGCTCGTCTGCAGCTTGAACTCGTCGAGCGAATCGACGGCCGGGAAGATGACGACCGTCTGCAGCCAGGTCTCGTTGTTGTCGACGCCGTCCAGGATGTAGTTGTTATCGCGAGGGCGCTGGCCGTTGGCGGAGAACGACGCCGATGCGCGCCACGCGAGGCTGCCGGCGCCGTCGATGTTGGCGCCGGGGATGCCGCGCACCACGCCCGGCACAGTGCGAGTCAGGCTGACGAAGTTGCGGCCGTTGAGCGGCAGCTGCTTGATCTGCTCCTCATCGACGGTGGTGCCGAGCTCAGACGATGAGGTCTGAACGAGTGGCGAGCTCCCGACGACGGTGATCGTCTCCGAGACCGTGCCGACCTCGAGCTTGACGCCGAAGCGAAGCCGCTGATCGACGCCCAGCCGGATGTCGGGAATGGTCACCGCCTTGAACCCCTGCAGCTCCGCGTGCAGCTGGTAGACGCCGGTTGGCAACGACGGCGCCGTAAACTCGCCCCCGCTGTCGGAAACGACCGTTCGAACCAGCCCCGTGTCTGTGTGCGTGATCGTCACGGTAACGCCGGGGAGGATCGCTCCCGAGTCATCCGTGACCGTGCCCAGGATCGTGCCCGTCACTGCCTGCGCCGCAAGCGAAGCCGGTATGAGGCTCGCGGCCAGTATGACGCCCAATATGAGTCTATTCACTTGCGTCCTCCATGCGCCGTCCTTACGGCGCGGAAACCAGCGACCGATCCCGAGTCTTCAAAAGCCCCGAGCTCACGCGAGATCGTGCGGGCCGAGGCGCAAACCTGTTCCACCATGGAGCTGCCGGGCAGCGTCTCCGGCATCCGGTATTCCGGGCCAGCCACGCTGATGGCGGCTACGACTTCCCCGCGGTGGTTGTGGATGGGTGCGGCGATGCAACGAACGCCGATCTCGTGCTCCTGCTCGTCCAGCGCGTAACCGCGCTCGCGGATCAGGCGCAGCTCCTCGAGCAGCGGCTCAGGGGATGTGTGCGTGTACGGCGTCAGCGCCTCGAACTTCGCGCATGCAGCCCAAACCGCCACCTCCTCTTCGGGCTCGTGCGCCAGCAGCGTCTTGCCGAGCGCCGTGCAATGTGCGGGAAGGATGGCTCCGGTGCGCGACTGCATGAAGCCGACTGGCTGAAGGGACGGGACACGATCCAGGTAGACGACCTGCCATTGATGCAGCACCGCTACGTGGGTCGTCTCGCGCGTGGCGTCACGGAGCGCGACGAGGTGAGGATGCGCCTTCTCGCGCATGTCGAGATCGGCGGCCACCACGTGGCCGAGGACGAGGCACTTGATCCCCAGACGGTATTCCGCACCGACCTTCGCGATGAATCCTGACTGCTCGAGGGTCGAGAGGAGGCGAAAGGCGGTCGCGCGCGGAATGCCTGTGCGGGCCGCCAAGCTGTTCAGCGAGAGCTTCCGCTCCGTGAACGAAAACACATTCAGCAGGTCGAGCGCCTTGGCGGCCGCATCGACGGTATATCGGCCTGGCGCGGGAGTCGCCGACCGCTGTTTCACTCCGCGAGACGCTAGATCGTACCGTGAACCACGTCAACCGAAAACCGTTACCCCAGCCGTGGCGGCGGTGTACAGTCCCTAACCCGCGCGGGGGGTTCAACACGTGTTGATACAACAGTCGCCACGCTGGATGCGTGGCCTTGCGATGGTCGCGTTCGCAGCGGCAGGCGCGGCGGCACCGGCAATGCAGACCGCCGACGTCGTGCTCGACAACGTCCGCATCATCGACGGCAGTGGCGGCGCACCGATCGAAAACGGTCGCATCGTCATCGAACGCGACCGCATCGTCGGCGTCGGGCGCCCGGCAGACGTAGCGGTGCCCAGCGGTGCCGAGACGGTCGACCTCTCGGGCCGCACGGTCATTCCTGGTCTGATCGATCTTCACTTCCACATCGAGAACGATCCGAAGCTTGCGCTGCGACAGCTCAGCCATGGCATTACGGCGTTTCGCGATCCGGGGCAGTGGGACGAGAAGTTCGATCGTACTCCGGCGTATGATCGCCGCCGACAGAATTCCGGGGCCGCGGATCTTCACCACGGGGCCCCATATCGACGGAGAAAACCCCGCGTACCCGGCAGACTCCGTCGTCGCGCGCGATGCCGAGGAAGCCCGCCGTCATGCGGAACTGCTGGTCCGACGCGGCGCGACCGCGCTCAAGATCTACTTCCGGCTTCCGTTCGCAGCCGCGAAGGCCGTGATCGACGTGTGCGAAGCCCATCGAATTCCATGCACGGCTCACCTGGAGCTCCTCGACGCGGGTGAGCTCATCGCGGCCGGACTCCATGGCATCGAGCATGTCACGTCGTTCGGCGTCAGCCTGCTTCCTGCGATCGAGGGGGAGGCGTACCGACAAGCCGGTACTCAAGAACAATGACGCGCGGCGCGATGGACGCTACCGGTTGTTCGAGCACGCCAACTTCGACGGCCCGGAGGCGAAAGCCCTGTACGGCGTGCTTCGCGAGCGGAAGCCATTCCTCGATCCCACCCTGGCAGTATTCGAACGGCGCGGCGACCCGGCACTCGTCGCCGGCTTCACGAAGATGAAACAGTTCACCCGCCGGGCCGCACACGAAGGGGCGCGCGTGGTCGTGGGCGGGCACACTCAGGTTCCGTTCGCGGCACGTGGTGAAGCGCCCTGGCGGGAAATGGAACTGCTGGTCGAGAGTGGCTTCTCCCCACTCGAGGCCATCTCCGCGGCGACGACCACGGCGGCGGCATTTCTCAATCGCAGCAACGAGCTCGGGGGCCTCCGTGCCGGTCTTCTCGCAGACGTCGTCGTTCTGCGCGGACAACCCGATCGCGACGTGTCCGCCATTCGGACCGTCGATCGCGTGATGGTCGGCGGCCGGTGGGTTGATACGGCGAAGTATCGAACGCATTGACGACAGGAGGAACGATGTCAACGATCCTCGTCTGCGCGCTTCTCTTTCTGGCAGCTGCGCTGCCGGCGGCGGCACAAACTACTCTCGGCACCATCCGTGGAACGGTCGTCGATCCGCAGCAGAACATCGTTCCCGGCGTCAGCGTCGTCGTCACCGACGAATCGACCAACGTCGCACGCGAGGCGCAGACCGACGCGCAGGGACTCTTCGAGATTCCCAATCTACGCCCGGGGACGTACACCGTGACGGCAACTCTCAGCGGCTTCAAGAAAGTGCAGCGGACGGGCGTCGTCCTGCGCGCTGCATCCGTCGCGCGCACGGACGTGACGCTCGAAGTCGGTGGACTCCAGGAAGTCATGACGGTCACGGCCGAGGGGCAGAACAACATCACGCTCGAGAGCCAGGCGATCGCGCGAGGCCTCGACGAGCAGCAGCTGCGCGACCTGCCGCGCAACAGCCGCGACATTCAGGATTTCCTCACGCTCAATCCGAACATCGTGGGAGGGTTCGACGGCATCCAGTTCCTCGGCGGCCGGACGTATGGCGCGTCGTATATCCAGGACGGTCAGCCGTCGAGCGCCGGGATCTTCGGTGAGCTCTCCAACGCGGCCCCCGGGCTCGATGCGATTCAGGAAATGCAGGTGCTGTCGAACTCGTACAGCGCCGAGTACGGCGGCCTCGCCGGTGTGATCGTGTCCACGAAGCGCGGGGCCAATCGTTTTCGCGCCACCGGATTCTACGACTACAACTCCGACGAGCTGAACGCCCTGACGTACGCGCAAAAGCTGAATGGCGTTTTGCGGAGCGACCCGAACGCCGACACACACGACTATCGGTACGGCGGAAGCCTTGGCGGCCCGATCGTGGCGAATCGGACGTTCTTCTTCGGGAACTACGAAGGCAGCAAGCTCAAGGCGCTCGGCGGGGGTTCGCAGGCGATTGTGCCGACGGCGGCGATGCGCAAGGGCGACTTCTCAGGGAATACGTTCGTCGTGCGCGATCCGCTGACCGGACGTCCAGTTTCCGGGCAACCGCATTCCGGCCGATCGAATCCACCCCTCGGCACGGCGCATCGTCGACTTCTTCTATCCGCTCCCGAACCGGCCGAACGTGGCTGCCGGCGGCTACGGCGCGTATCGCGAGATCCTGCCGCTCAGCCGCGAGCGGGACCGCGCCGACGGCCGCGTCGATCACGAGCTCACCGGTCGTGATTCGCTCTTCACCCGTTTCAGCTGGCAGCGGCGCGATCCGGATGCGTTCACGTTCGAGAGCACCGGCGGCAATGGCGGCGCCGGTCTATCGAATCTCGGTCTCCTCGACCGTCGTTCGAAGGCCATCACGCTCGCTGCGGGATGGACGCGGATCTGGTCGGGCACGGTCGTCAACGAATTCCGCGGCGGCTACAGCGTCGGACACGCGCAATCGACGGAGCCACTTCACCGCCGGCACTCTCGGTCCCCAGCTCGGACTCGAGATCCCGCCGCTCGCGGCGCAGGTGCCCGGGTTCCCGTCGTTCCTGTTTTCAGGCACGAACCGGCCGTCCGACATTCGCGACCAGCGGCAGAACACGTTCCGCGATCTCGATCAGTCGTCGTTCTCGCTCAGCAGCAGCACGACATGGCTGAAGGGCACGCACTCGATCAAATTTGGCGGCATCTACACCCGCAACTACGCGAAGGACGGCTATTCCACCGGCGCGAACGAGTCGAAAGGCGCATATGCCTTCTCCGGATTCGCCTCGGGCAATTCGTTTGCGGACCTGCTGCTCGGTCTCCCCAACGAAGTGCGCGAACAGCGCAATACGCGCGGCGACATGCCGATGGACACGTTCTCGAACGACTGGGCCCTGTTCGCGCAGGATGACATCAAGCTGAATTCGCGGCTCACGCTGTTCCTCGGGCTGCGCTACGAAGTGGTCGGGGTCTTCGTCGACAGAAACGATATCTACGCGAACTTCGTCCCCACCGACGGCGGTCATCACATCGTGCCCGACGCAGCCATCGGCGAGCTGTTGCCTCCGGGTGCCCGGCTGCTGGCACGAACGCTCACGGCCGACCAGTTCGAGGTGGGACGCGGGTTGATCAAGACCGATCGGAACAACATCAGCCCGCGGATCGGCTTCGCGCAGCGCCTCGACGACAGCAACAAGACCGTGCTTCGAGGCGGGTTCGGCATCTTCCATCCGACGGGCGCCGCTCAGGGAGCGCGCGACATCATGTCGCGCAACCCGTTCCGCTACACCATCCGGTTCACGCGACCGCAGCTGCAGCAGGGGTTTTCGTCGGGCACTCGCAGCGAGTCGCTCGGCTTCGGCAATCAGGGATTGCAGCTCGATCTGGAACTGCCGGACATCTACCAATACAACCTCACGCTCGAGCGCGAGCTGCCTGGCGGTCTCGGTGCCCGCGTCAGCTACATCGGATCGACGATGAGGAAGCTGCTGGTGCATCGGGATTACAACACCGTGCAGGCCAGCCCGGTGCCGCTCGGCAACGTCGACGACGATCCCGCAGCCAGAGCGCGCCTGCCGTTCCCGATCTACGGCACGTTCATGGACATCACCGAGAATCGCGGCGAGGGCCAGTTCAACGCGCTGCAATTGGAGTTACAGCGCCGCTTCAGGGGAGGGCTCGCCGTCAATGCCGCCTACACGCTGGCGGACTCCGATGGCAATGCGCCTGACAGCGGGAACAGCACGATCGGCGTCGTGCAGTACGACCCCTACGACATCGAGCGGGACCGCGGCCCCGACCCAAACGTCGTGAAGCATCGTTTCGTCATGAACAGCACGTGGGACCTTCCGGTCGGACGCGAGCGGCAGTTCGGCCGCGCGCTTCCGCTCTGGGCGGATGCAGTCGTCGGCGGCTGGACGGTTTCCACGATCGTTCAGGCGCGATCGGGACCGAACCTGACACCGTATTTCACCTACGGCGACACCGGCGGCATCTACCCTGCCAACACCGGGCGCACGCTGGACGGCGTCGGGCAGTTTGGCGAGGCGTGGCGGCCGGACGTCAGCGGAGATCCGAACACAGGCGGCAGCCGCGACAGGTTCTTCGATCTGACGAAGTTTTCTCTACCGGCCCCCGGGTCGCTTGGCAACGCCCGGAAGGGGAGCGTCCAGGGCCCGGGGACCTGGATCGTCAACTTCGCGTTCTACAAGGACATCGTTCGATCGCGCGACTTCAGCGCGGAGTTCACCGCGCTCATCGACAACGCCTTCAATCACCCGCAGTTCAGCGTTGGTTTGGGAACGACTGGCTCGTTCATGGACCTGACGGACTATCTTGTCAACGGTGTGACCGAAAACGGCGCGACCGCCGTGCTCGATGCCGACACCGTGGGCAGCGCCGAGGGATTCTCGGTGGGGCGGGTCGTGCGGATAGGGGTGCGGATGCGTTTCTAGTGGTGGAATGGGAAGCTATCCGCGCTGCGCGAGGATCCTGCGCAGGATCTTGCCAGACGGGGACTTCGGAATCTGGTTGATGACCTCAATCGAGCGCAGCTTCTTGTAGGGCGCAACACGCGCGGCCACGTAGTCCATGATCGCCGACGGCGCGGTGTCGTCCTTCAGCACGACGAACGCCTTCGGCACCTGGCCGGCTTCATCGTCTGCAAGCGGGATCACTGCCGCGTCGGCAACCGACGGATGGCCGAGCAGCACGCCCTCGAGCTCGGCGGGGGCGATCTGCATCCCCTTGTACTTGATCAGCTCCTTCAATCGATCCACGACGAAGAAGCAGCCGTCGGCGTCGGCGTAGCCGATGTCGCCAGTGCCCAGCCAGCCGTCGGCATCGATAGTGGCCCGCGTGGCCTCCTCGTGATTGAGGTATCCCTTCATCACCTGAGGGCCGCGGACGCGAATCTCCCCTTCCTGATTCGGCCCGAGCTCTTCGCCGGTCGTCACGTCGACGACCTTGACCTCGGTGTTCGGCGCCGGTGGGCCGATGCCTTCCATTTTGATGTTGTCGCTCCACGCACGCGTGGCATGCGTGACCGGCGATGTCTCGGTCATGCCGTAGCCTTGGAGAACCTTGCATCCGAGCCGCGCGGCCGCGGCCGCCGCCAGCTCTCCCCGCAGCGGGGCCGCGCCCGAGAAGAGCGTACGGATGTGACTCAAGTCGAACCGATCGACGATCGGACTCTTCGCAAACGCGAGGATCACCGGAGGTACCACCGGCGCGAACGTCACACGGTAGTTCTGCAGCGCCTCGAGGCACTGCTCGAGGTCGAAGCGCTGCATGGTCACGATCGTGGCCCCGTGATACAGGCCCAGGTTCATGATCACGACCATGCCGTAGATGTGGAAGAAGGGAAGCACGCCGAGGATCGTGTCGTCCTCGCCGATCGGGAGCGCGCACGATGCCTGCAGAAGATTGGCGACCAGGTTGTAGTGCGTCAGCATGACGCCCTTCGGAAGGCCGGTCGTGCCGCTCGAGAACGGGACGGCGACGAGGTCCTCGCGGGGGTTGATGGCCACGGCCGGGGGTTCCGCGCCAGACGCCATCAACGATGCGAACGGCGTCGCACCATCAGCCTCGCCGAATACGAACACCTCGCGTACGCTCGAGTCGCGCGCCGCTTCCGCCGCTTTCGGCGCACACGAGGGCACGGTGACAAGGAATTGTGCTCCCGATTCCTGCAGCTGCTTGGTCAGCTCACCGGTCGTATACAGCGGACTGACCGTGGTCACGATGCCACCAATGAGCGAGACGGCGTGGAACGCGACGGCGTATCCGGGAGGTTGGGGCTGTAGATCGCCAGGACGTCACCCTTGCGCAGACCGCGTCCAGCCAGGCCGGCCGCTGTTCCGCGCACGGCCTCCGCCCACTGGCGGTAGGTCAGCGTCTGCCCGCTCGCCGCATCGATCAGCGCGGGCTTGTCGCCTCGCTGCGCCGCGCGCTCGAGGAGGAACGGTGTCAGCGCAACGTTCGGGATCGCAACCGGCGGCTCGGGTCCGCGGAAGATCATCGGACACTCCCTCGATACGACTCAGGGCCTGAAGTACAGCACCATACCGACGCCGATCGACGCGAGCACGTAGCCGACGTAGAGGAGCGGGTTCGGTGCATGGGCCGGAGGATGAATCGCCATCGTGACGAGGACGTTGATGAGCGGCGCGCAGCCGAACACGATGGGCATGACGATGGCAGGCGACCCACCGGAACGAAACGCATAGATGATGCACACCGCGCCGAGCGCACCCAGTGCGCCCGCAAGCGTCGCGGTTGTCGCGCCGACCGGCGAGAAGCCGCGCAGGTTGCCCTGCGCCGAGAGCGCTGCCACCGGCCAGAGGACGCCCAGCAGAAAGTATGCGACGCCCACGCACAGCAGCGCCTTCATCGGGTTGCCGAGCGCAACCTGACCGCGATGCAGCATCGCGCCGTAGAAACCCCACGACAAGGCTGCACCGAACGCCAAGTAGATCCAATTCATGCGGCGCCATTGTACGCGTAGGTCAATGTACGCGTAGGTCAAAGGTCAAAGGTCAAAAGTCAGGTCAAAGGTCTAGGTCAAGGTTCGGGTCAAAGTGAAAGTCGATGGGTTCAGGTTCTCCGTGGCTACCGTGATCTGGCGTGCTTCACCTAGTCCTTGCTCTTGAACCTTGACTTCGACCTTTTGACCTGACTTTTGACCTTTGACCCTTGACCTAGAAAGCGAGGCGAACCCCGAGCTGGATCTGTCGCGACGACGTGACGGTGTTGAAGATGCGGCCGAACGTGGCGAAGGGAACCTCGTTGTCGGCCAGTCCCGGGTAGACCGTCAGCGACGGCACGCCGAAGTTGGCCCGATTGAGCACATTGAAGGCCTCGAGGCGGATCTCCACCGAGCCATCGCCTCCGAGGCGGGCCCAGGGGACGAGCTTTGTCAGCGACAGATCGAGCGCGCGCAGGTCGGGGCCTCTGAGCTCGCCACGGCGCGTGTTCCCGAAGGTCCCCGCGGGCTGGACGACGAAGGCCGTCGGATCGATCCACTGCGACGGCTGGCCAAGAATAGCGTTGTCCGGCATTGCGACCGGCCGCCCAGCTCGGACGGTCCTGTCCGATACCGGGGCCCCGCGACGGATTCCACTGCGAGCGCGAGCGGTTCGCCTGGATGAACACCGTCAGAGGGCTGCCGCTGCGGTAGGTGTAGATACCGGAGAACCGCCACCCGCCAAGGTATGGCGACTCCCACGTGAAGTTCGTCACCCAGTTGTGCGTGGCGTCGAAATCCGACGGACCCTTGTTGTAGTCGGCGACGTACTCGGGGAGCGCCGACGTCGTGCCGTTCGTGGCGTCCGAGAAAAAGGTCGACGCCTGGGTCGTGTCTTCACTGCGCGAGAACGTGTACGACGACTGCACGGTCAGGTCCGCGCACGCGCTGGCGGAGGTCGAGAATGAGCGCCCGGTACCATGACTCACCATCGCTGCTCTTCAGCTCGATGACCCCGAACGCGGTGTTCGGCCGCGGCGTGCCGGCGGCGATGAACGGGGTGCCGTTCAGTTCTCCGGTGGGACGCGCCGTGTTGACGTCGCCGCTGCGCAGCAGGTGGCGGCCGCGCGACCCGGCATAGCCCACGGTGAGCACGCCGTTGCGCCACACCTCGTGCTGGACGTTCGCATTCCAGACGTGGACGCGCGGGTTCTCGAGATCGGTACTGGACCGGCCGGATCGAGTTTCCGACTCCACGCGTGAAATCGGGCTGCGGGAATGACGGGTTCGCGATGATGAACCGCGGCGTCGCAGGCGGATTCGTCACCGTGACGATCAGGTTCTGATAACTGTTCGTGTTGAAGTACAGCCCGTAGCCGGCCCTCGCGGCGGTGCGGCCGTCGCCGCGCACGTCCCAGGCGACGCCGCCGCGCGGCGACAGGTTCGTGTAGGTCGGATTCTGATAGAGCCGTCCCGTGACCGGCTCGCGATCCGTCAGCGGGTTTGGCAGCGCCGAATCGCGCCCGTAGATGTCCTCGGGCATCGTGGTGAACTCGTAGCGAAGCCCGGCATTCAGCGTGAGCCGCGGCGTCACGGTGAATTCATCCTGCGCGTAGAAGCCGAACAGGGTGAACCGCCAGTAGCGATCGATGGCGCCCGTTGGCCCGAGCCCGATGAAGCTCGTCGGCGTGTTCAGCAGGAACGTCCGGAGGCTCGGAAACGTGAACGTTCCGAGGCTGAACGTCGGGTTGACCATGTTCTGCTGGAACCGCTCGGCCAGCGCACCGAACTTGAAGAGATGGCGCTCGCGCGTGTGCGCCATGTCGTGCGAGAAGCTGAACACGTTCTGAACGAGCCGGAGGTTTGCCGAGCTCTGAGGACCGAACCGGCGAAGGCCTCCGACGTCGATGTTTCCCATGAGCGCGCGCCCGGGCACGAACGGCGACAGCGCCGATGCGGTGTGCGACTCCACGTTCTGGCCGACGCGCGTCCGGCTGAATCCGACCCGCGACGTGCTGAGCGTCCGGTCCGAGTAGATGCGTCGATACTCGCCGGTGAAGAACTGGTTCCTCGACAGAAACGCCCGCGGGAATTGCGGATAGTCCGTCGGCAGGAACTGATGCGCATCGTCGAACGTGTAGCGACCGAAGAACTGGTGCGATGCGCCGAGGTTGTAGTCGATCCGGCCCTGCATGAAATCCTGGTCCAGGCGCTGTTCGAACGGGAACGTGAACGCGGCGGTCCCGTCGCCAAAGGACGCGCCGTTGGCGCGCGGGTACTCCAGCAGGAACGGCAGCACGGCGGCATTGACGGCCACCGGCTGCAGCACGCCCGCGGTCGGAAGCAGGCCGTTGCGCGCGTTGTCGTCGGGAACGACCGTGGACACGGTCCGGCCGAGCTTTTCGCGCAGCGCCTCGTAGCCGAAGAAAAAGAAGGCGCGATCGGCGCGCAGCGGCCCGCCGATCGTGCCGCCGAACTGGTTGCGCCGGAAGTCGGGCTTCTGTCCGGGGGGATCGAAGAAGTTGCGCGCGTCGAGCGAGTCGTTCCGATGGAACTCGTACGCGCTCCCGCTGAAGCTGTTCGTGCCGGACTTCGTGATGACGGAAATCTGGCCGCCGGAGTTGCGTCCGAACTCGGCGCCGTAGGCGTTCGTCTCGACTCGAAACTCGCGCACCGTCTCCATGCCGAGCGCGGTCCCCGCGGCGCTGCCCGCCGGCCCGTTCGTCATGTCGTTGAGGAGCGTCCCATCCAGCAGATACACGTTCGAGCGCGGATCCTGCCCGTTCACCGACATCCCGAGGCCATGCGCAACCGCCGACCCGCCGTCGCGGTGGGGGAACGCAATGACGCCGGGCTGCAGCAGCGCGAGGTCGGTGTAGTTCCGCCCGTTGAGCGGCAGCTGCTCGACCGCCTCCTCCGCGACGAGATAACTGAGCTCGGAGGTCCGCGAGTTGACGGGCGACGAGTCCGCGGTGATCGTCACCTGCTCCGTGACGCCGCCCACCGTGAGCGCGACGGTCAACTCGACGGTCTCGCCCACGGTCGTCCTGATGTTGTTGAGCACGGAGGTGCGAAACCCCTGAAGCTCCGCGGTCAACTGATAGGATCCGACTGGCAGCGACGGGATCGTGAACCGTCCCTCGCCGCCCGTCGTCACATTGCGCGCGAAGCCAGTACCGAGGTTGCGCACCGTGACGGCCACGCCCGGCAGTACGCCCCCGCTCTGGTCCAGCACGCGTCCGGCGATCGTGCTCGTGGTTTGTGCCGCCGCCGATCCGCTCAGCGTTGATGCGCTCAACCAGATGGCTGCAATGAACGTCAGAAAAATGCGTCCCATCGAGTTCATATTAGACGTCTTGCTATACTCCGCAGTTCGGGCCCTCGTTTACGCATGCGCCATGCTGTGCTGGCCGTCCTGGTAGCGGCCGTTTACATCCTCCATCAGGATTTCTGGCTCTGGCATCGCGCGGAGCCCGTCGTTTTCGGCGTCCTTCCGATTGGGCTCGCCTATCACGTCCTGTATTCGATTGTCGCCGCCGCCCTGATGTGGCTGCTCGTCCGCTATGAGTTTCCTGAGGATGGACGTTGATCCCGGCGATCATCGGTACTGGCCTACCTGGCCATCGTCCTTTACATCGGAATCTTCGCCTTTCGTCACTCGCAGCGGAGCGCTGAAGATTTCTTCCTCGCCAGCCGCGCGCTCGGGCCGTTCGTGTTCCTCGCGTCGCTCTTCGGCGCCAACATGACCGCCTTCACCATCCTCGGCTCGTCGGGCCACGCCTTCAACAACGGCATCGTCACCTACGGGCTGATGGCTTCCTCGTCCGCGCTGATCATCCCGCTCACGTTGTTACTGATCGGCACGCGGGTCTGGTCCCTCGGCAAGCGCTTCGGCTTCATGACCCCAGTACAGATGTTTCGCGACCGCTGGGAGTGCGGCCACATCGGGACCGTCATCTTTGCAGTCCAGGCGGCGCTGCTGGTGCCCTACATCGTCATCGCCGTCATGGGCGGCGGCACGGCGCTTCGCGCGATCAGCGGCGGTGCCGTGCCCTACTGGCTCGGCGGCGCCATCGTCTCCGTCGTCGTGATGACCTACGTGTTTCTGGGAGGGATGCGCGGCACCGCGCTCGTGAACACATTCCAGGCGACGCTCTTCCTGGCGTTCGGCACGCTGGCGCTCATCGTGATCGGAAGCGGCATGGGAGGATTCGGCGCGGCGATTGAGCGAATCCTCGCGTCGCCGGACATGTCGCCGCTCCTCACGCGTGAGCGCGTGTCGCCGGCATTCTTCTTCAGCTACACGTTCATCCCGCTCTCGTCGATCGCCTTTCCGCACATCTGCATCTTCTGCCTCACGGCGAAGCGCGTGACCTACTTCAAGAGGACCGTCATCGCGTACCCGCTGTGCATCGCGGCGGTCTGGCTTCCGGCAGTCTTCCTCGGCGTCGTGGCGAACGCGGCCGGCGACGTGCCGGGCATCGCGGCGAAGCTTGCGGCGCGCGCGGCCGGCACGCCGCTGCCGGCGGACGATGTGGTGATCCTGATGCTCGCGCACTACGCGCCCGTGTGGCTCGCGGGCCTTCTCGGCGCCGGCATCATGGCCGCCGTGATGGCGAGCGACTCGCAGATCCTCGCGCTGTCGACGATGTTCACCGAGGACGTGTTCGCGTACTACGGCGGCCGCGAGCGATTTGGAGACACCGCGCACGTGACCACGGGGCGCGTCTTCGTGGTGCTCGTCACGATCGTCGCCTACGGCATCGCGCTCATCGCACGCCCCGGCATCTTCGCGCTCGCCGTGCAGTACCGGCTTCTCGGGATTCGCGGCGCTCTCGCCGCTTCTCGTCGCGGCGCTCTTCTGGAAGCGCAGCACGAAATGGGGAGCGCTGGCGGTCGCGGTCTGGACTGCCGCGGCGACTGTGTGGAGCGGCACGATGCCGCCGACCTCGACCATCTACGGCTTCATGCCGGTGGTGCCGATGGTCATTGGCTCCTGCCTGCTGATGGTCGTCGTGTCGCTCTTGACGAAACCGCCGTCCGCGGCGACGATCAGCCGCTATGCATCGATTGCTGCTCACGGCGTTGACGAGCCTGGCGATCGCGCTGCCGCTTCTCGCGCAGGACGGGCCTGATTGCCGCGTCCAGGCGGACGAGATCGACAAGTACATCCAGGAGAAGAAGGTGTTCTTCCTGGACGTGCGCGAGCCGAAAGAGATCGAGGAGCTGGGTACCCTCGAGGGCTACTACAACATCCCGATCGGCGAGCTGGAGAAGCGGCTTGGCGAGCTGCCAAAGGACAAACTGATCCTCACCGCCTGAAACGGCGGTGGCCGAGCCGCGCGTGCCGCGGTGCTGCTTGCCGAGAAGGGCTACAAGGTCGCGGGGTTCTGCGGGCTGCGCGACTACAAGGGTAAGAAGATCAATCCGAAACCAACGGCCTAAGCCGTCAAGGCCTTTTGGCCCTGAGCCGTAAGCCTTAAGCCTACCCCTAGGGCACCTGAGCCTCCGCCCCCGCTCACCGGAATCTCACGAAATGCTCACCTCCACGTGAAGACATCGGCTGGTTCGCGGGGGGATGCTTCCATCCGCCGGCTCGATGAGCATGGCCCGATGCACTGACATGTGCGGACTGGAGGAGCGGAGCGTATGAATGCCGGCCTGACCACGGTCTCGTGGCTCGACTGGAAGCTGGGCGCGCGTCTGCTGTTGAAATATCCCGCGCTCACGATCATCGGGGGCCTCTCGCTGGCGGCCGCCATCGCGATTGGGGCGGTCGGCATCGAAGTCGCCGGCGAACTGCTGTACAAACGGCTGCCGTTCCCTGAAGGCGGTCGAGTCGTGCGCCTCGAGACGCAGGACACGGCGGCGTCACGCGTGGAGCCGAGGGTGCTCCACGATTTCGCGATCTGGCGGCGGTCTCTGAAGACCGTGACGGAACTCGGCGCCGCGCGCGTGAGCGAGCGCAACGTGCTCACGGGCGAACGCCGTGTCGAATCGCTGCGCGTGGCGGAGATCACGGCATCGGCGTTTCCGCTCACTCGCGTGCCGCCGCTGCTCGGCAGGCCGCTGCAGCCGACGGACGAAATGCCGGGTGCGGAGCCCGTCGTGGTCCTGGGGTACGACGTCTGGCAGCGACAGTTCCTGCACGACCCGGCGATCATCGGCCGCGTCGTGGAGGTGGGTCGCACGGCTCGCACCGTGGTGGGCGTGATGCCGCCGCGCTTCGGCTTCCCGCACAATCAGCAGGTATGGGTGCCATTGCCGGTCCAGGACGCACCACCGCGCGAAGGGCCGGCTGTGCAGGTGTTCGGCCGCCTCGCCGACGGAGCGAGCTGGCAGGACGCCGCGGCGGAGCTCGACGTCGCGTCGGCACGCTTTGCCACCGATCAGCCGGCCACCCACGCGCAGCTGCGGACGCGCGTTCGCGCATTCGCCGGGCGCACGCCGGGTGATCCGCTGCGGCTGGAAGATCTGGCGGTCCACGCCATCGTCCTGCTGCTGCTGGGGGCGGTGTCGGCGAACGTCGCGACGCTGATCTTCGCGCGCACGGCGATGCGCGAATCGGAGATGGTCGTCCGCCACGCGCTGGGGGCGAGCCGTGGACGCGTAATCGCGCAAATCGTCACCGAATCGCTCGTGCTGGCCCTCACCGCTGCCGTGCTCGGGCTCGTCGTGGCCCAGACGACAGTGCGCTATGCCTTGGCCCGGGCGAGTCGGATCATTGGAGACGGCCTGCCGTTCTGGGTGGATCTGCAGCTCGAGCCTGCCACCATTGCGTATGCGCTGCTGCTCGCGCTCGTCGCCGCCGCACTGATCGGCCTGCTGCCGGCACTGAAGGCCACAGGCGGGTCCGTCCTGCGGGGACTGCAGGGGATCGCGGGCACCGGCGGGACGATGAAGTTCGGCGGCATCTGGTCGTTCATCATCGGCGCGCAGGTGGCGTGCACGCTGCTGTTCGTGCCCGCCGCGGTGGGAATCTTCACCAACTCCCTGCACAACGAGTCGAGGTGGCCAGCATTTCCGACGGAGCGTTACCTCACCCTCCGCCTCGAGATGGACAACGAGGCGCTGGCCGGCGAGCGCGGTGTGCCTGACGATGGGCAGATCGGCGCGCGTCGCGCGCGTGCATACGAAGAGCTCGCGGGCCGGTTGCGTGAGGAGCCTGGTGTGACGCACGTGACGCACGGCGATCGCCTGCCGACGATGTCCCCGGAGTGGGTGGCGGTGGAAATGGAGCAGGACGGTGCACCTCCGGCTCGCCTGCAGGGCAATTACGAGGGCGGATTCGCGATGGCTGCCGTCGGTGCCGGCTATCACGACGCGTTCGGCGCCAGGATCGTGGCCGGCCGCGGCCTGCATACCGCTGACGCTGGGACGCCGAACGGGCCCGTCGTGGTCAACGAGGCGTTCATGCGCGTGGTCGCCAGGAATCCCGTGGGCGCACGCGTTCGCACGCTCCAGCGAGGCAGCGAGCGCGAGCCGGGACCCTGGCGCGAGATCGTCGGCGTGGTCACCGATCTGGGGATGTTGTTCCCCGCCGATTGGGATGGGGCAGCGTACATCTATCGCGCAGCCTCCGCGGCGGAGCTCGATCCTGTCGTGGTCGCCGTGCGCGTCGCGGGGGACGCAGCGCCATTTGCGCCCCGCGTAGCCGCCCTTGCGCGGCAGGTCGATGCGGGGCTGCACCTCCGGGATATCGTCACCCTCGACGACATCGTCGCACGGGAGCAAATACGGATGGTGATCGGCAGCGTCGTCTTCGGCAGCGTTCTGCTTGTGGCGCTGGCCTTCTCCGCGGCCGGTCTGTACGCGCTCATGGCCGTCGCCGTGGCGCGTCGCACCCGCGAGATTGGGATCCGTATCGCACTCGGCGCCAGCCCCCGGCGCGTGCTCGGCAGCGTGTTCGCCCGTGCCGGTCGTCAGCTCTGCGGCGGCATCATCGCCGGCAACAGCCTCATCCTGCTCCTCGCGTGGCGCGCCGACAGCCTGACCGCGGATCTCCTCGTCTCGTCGGTGATCACGTCCGTCATCATGGCGGCGGTGGGCGTGCTGGCGTGCGCCGCACCGGCGCGCCGAGCGCTGCGTGTTCAACCGACCGAGGCGCTGCGGCAGGTTTGACGTGAACCTAAGGCTTAGGGCTTAGGGCTCAAGGCTTGGGGCCTTGTCGGCGTAAGGCCGGTCATCTCATGGGACGAGCGCAAAGACGCGCGTGGGACCGCCGGATCCTCCGGCCAGATTGATCGGCGCCACGACGACGGTGAAACCAGTTGGCGGGAGCTTCGTCAGGCCGCGCGCGTTCTCGACGTGGTAGATGTTCGCCGGATTCGTGATGTTGTGCGTCTGTACTTCTCTGAAGGACCGTAATCGACGCTTGGCGTGTCGATGACGATGCCCGACACCTTGCGCTCGACGAGATAGCGGGCCGCATCCTGACCGATGCCGGGAAAGTGCTTTGCTCCGCGGCGCTCGTTCATGTACGCCTTCCGGTCCGGCCAGCGCACGTCCCAGCCGGTGGCGAACAGGACGATGGCGCCCTCCGGAATGGCGCCGCTGCGCGACTCGAACGCCTTCACGTCGGCGGCCGTGATCTGGTAGTCCTCGGGCTTGCCCGTGACGTTGATACATACGCCGGGCCGAACGAGCCGATCGACGGGAATGGCTTCCGTCGTCCACTTGCCGCCGAAGTGCGACGGCGCATCGAGATGCGTCCCGAAGTGTTCCTCTGATTCGAAGCGCCCGTTCTGGCTCGTGCCCTTGCGATCGAACGCCGGTTTGCCGCTCCAGCTCGGATCGCTCGCCCGCAGCGGATGCCCGAGATCGATCACCCGCGACTGTGCGGTGGGCGCCGCAAGAAGCAGCACCCAGATGCCTGCCGCACTAAACCTACCGCCCACCGCCTACCGCCTACCGCCTACCGTCGTGGTGTCGCGAGGTCTTGTAGTGCTCCGCGATGAGATCGCGGCCCCAGTCGCCTTTGAAGTCGCGCCACACGAGGTGGATGTGGTTCGCGTCGCCTTGCGTGTTGTCGAACTCGATCAGGAACGTCGGGCCCTGCACGCGGTAGTAGTGCCCCTCGCTCTTCTCCAGCCCGCCCATCCATGCGAACTTCACCTTGTCCAGGCCGGCGGCGCGCAGCTTGGCGACACGCTCGCGCGCGATCGGCTCGGGCTGCGCGGAGGCATTCTCCTCGATCAACTTCACGAGAACCGCCTTCTGCGGGGCGGTCATCTGCGCGTACGCGAGGCCGCGATCTTCCTGAATCGCGGCTTCCTTCGAGTTGGTGGTCAGCACGTCGTTCGGCGCCTTCGGGTCGATGATCGCCACGGCGCGCTGTTTGTCGTCGAGCGACCGCAGCAGCTCGTAGCCGAGATCCTCTTCGGCGGCGAGCGCCCGCAGCCCCTGCTTCGGCCCGCTGCGCACCTCCGCGGGATTGGCGCCGAAGAACTGCGGCGTCGTCACGAGCGCATTGCCGTTCACGACGGTCCAGTGGTGCGACAGATGGTGGCCCTCGTATCGCCAGCCCCAGGTGCTCTTCGGGCCAGGCTCGCCGAAGACGGTGAAGTAGTACAGCTCTTTATCCCGCCGCGTCGGGTTCTTCTCGAGCTCGGCGAGGATGTCCTCGAGGGCGCGGATCGTCTCGGCCTTGCCGTATCCCTTTTCGCTGAAGCCGATGCGCAGCAGGTTCGTCGCGGCCGCACGCTGCTTCTCGTTCATCTCCTTCAGCGTGACGCCCTTCCGGGGCACCGGCGTGTAAAACCAGGTGAAGCGCTCGTCGGCGTCGAGCGGATACTGCGCCTTCTGCTTCAGCTCGGGGCTCAGCGAGTCGAGAAACGCCCGCGCGGCGGTGACCATCGACGGCGGCGGCGGCGGCGCCGACGCGGTGCGGACAATGGCTCCGACGCCTGCACCAAGGATGAGCGCAAGAATGGCGATTCTGAACATGGCGACCTTCACCTCGCGCGGAATTATAGGCCCCCCGAGGAACTGCCGTCGAAGTAATCGAGAATCGTCCCGCTTGCTCATGTGCTAGGCTCCCGGCGAGACGTTCACCTTGGCCCTCATGCGCACGGTGACGGTTCCCGCCTCTACCCACGACCGTGTGGAGACCCTGCGGATCGAGGCGCTCCACACGACCAACGGAATCATCGCGGTCCTGGGGATGCCGATCGCTCTCTGGGCGGCCTGGTTCTTGTGGCCGGAGAGCCCTGCGCGCGCGCTGGCAGCCGTCATCGGCGGCGTGCTTGATCGCCGTTCCAGCGGCGCTCCCGTCGCGCGCGCTCACGTTTCGGAGGTTGAGCCCGGTCGTGGGCTTGATATGGGTGTCAGCCTTTTCCTGGCTGGGCAACGGCGCGTTCGCCACGACAGGTCTTTTGATGTGGACCACGGGGATCGTGACCGCCATCGCCATGGGCCGCCCGGCCGCGATCGGCGTCGTGGTCGGATCCTCCGCCGTGCTCCTGTCGGCGCCGCTGATCGCGTCCGACTGGTTGTTGCCAATCTCAGCGAGCACAGCGCATCCCGCGGTTCTCACCCGTTTCTTGCTCGTCTTCGGCATCATGAGCGCAACCATCGTGGCCGTCGCCTGGGCTGTCATCGCCCCGCTCGAGCGCAACCTCGCAGCGGCCACGCCAACTGGTTCAGCACCTTCGGCGCGAGCAGCGGGCGCGTGCGGCGCTCGACCTGAGGCTGACGCAGAACGATCAGGATGCGCGCATTGGAATGGCCCGGCGACTGCAGCGTCATCTCCACGCGCGCTTGACGTCTCTGGAAGTCGCGTTGACCGGCCCACGTGAGGGCGATGATGCCAAGAGCGCCACGGTCGACCGCGCGATCGCGAGTGTCGGAGAGCTCATCGAACAGGTGAGAGGAGCCGCCCGTCAACTGCGTCCGGTGCTGCTCGACGAAGCAGGCCTGGCGCCGGCGCTCGAAGCGCTTGTCCGCTCACAGCTCGGTCGAACCTCGATCGCGTACAAACTCGATCTCCAGATTGCCAGCCGCCTTCCACCTGCGGTTGAAGTCGCCTGCTATCGCATCGTGCAGGAAGCTGTCGACAATATCGTGCACCACGCCCGAGCAACCAGTGCGTGCGTGACCGCGTCGGTGGGTGCCCACGAGGTGGAGCTCGTCGTGGAGGACAACGGCATCGGGTTCGACGTCCAAGGGCTGGCCCCGGGCGACCCGCGAGATCCCGCTGGCATGGGCCTCTTCGGCATGAGCCGGCGCAGCGACGCGCTGGGCGGAACGCTTCGGATCGACTCGGCTCCCGATCGAGGAACGCGCGTGCACTTCACGCTTCCGCTGCCGGTGGCCGCATGATGCCGGCGTCTCGCGCGGACAAGCAGGATGATGCCGCGCGGTGGCGGGCGGACCTTACGCTGGCGTTGTCGCGTACCTTCGCGGCGCTCATCCTGGTTCCCACGATCGCCATGCTCGTGGTTCGTGTTCAGGCGGGCCGGTTCGTAGACGCGGCGATCAGTCTGATGCTGTACGGCCTGGTGGTGGTTGCGGCCGTGAACACTCGCCTGCCGACGGGTTGGCGCGTCGCGGCGGTCCTTGCGGTGCTCACGGGGATCACGTTCAACATCATTCTCAGCCGAGGCCTCGGGCTGAACATTGGCGCGCTGGCGGGCACCTTCGCCTTGCTCACCTTGCTCGCCTGGGGTCGCGCCGCGGCGGCAGCCGCCGTCGGCGCATGGATCGCGGTGTTCGCCGCCGCGGCTCATGCAACGGCAGCGGGCCGGGTCGTGACGATCCCCGAAGCGGGCGCTCAACAGGTCCTGACGACGATCGCCTTGTGGACGGCCTTGACCACCGTGGGCGTTGTGGCGCTGTTGTCAGTCATCGCCCGACTCGAGGAGGGCGTAAAAAGTGCCGAGGAGCTGGAAAGACGCCTCCGGCTGGAGGCGCGCGAACGCCTTGCCCTCGCGCAGCGCCTCCTGACCGAGGAAGATGCTCTGCGCGGCAACCTCGCGCGGGAGCTGCACGATGACATCGGCCAGCGGCTCACCGCCATCAAGATCACGCTTGAAACGGCGAGAGTCCGCCGGCAGGACACGTTGACGGCCGCGTGCCGTGACTCGGTCAGGCTGATACAAGATCTCGAGCGCGATGTCGTGCTGTCGAGCAATCTTCGGCCGACCCTCCTCGAGGAGGGTGGTTTCGGCATCGCCATCGGGAGCCTCGTCCGGGAGGAAACGCTGCGCGCCGGGATCACCGGGATTGTCGACATTCCCGAGGGCCTGACGCTGCGCGACGAGGCACAGATGCCCTGCTACCGCATCGTTCAGGAGGCGCTGACGAACGTGATTCGCCACGCCCGCGCGCACAGCATCGCGGTTCGTGGTCGGCGGGTCCCCGCCGGTATCGCGTTCGTCGTGCGGGACGACGGTGTCGGCTTCGACCTCGAGGCAGCGCGAAGGCTCGGCATCTCTGGAGAACGCCTCGGCCTCATTGGCATGCGCGAGCGAGCGGAAGGCATCGGCGCAGATCTGGAAATTGTCTCCTCTCCGGAAGCGGGGACCGAGATTCGGCTCGTCGTGCCGGACGAAGGAGTCGCGTGAAGACGCGGGTGCTGCTCGCCGACGATCACGTTCTGGTACGCGCCGGCATCCGCGCGCTGCTCGACACGATGGACGACATCGAGGTCATCGGAGAGGCGAGCGACGGCCGCGAGGCACTGGCGCTCGTCGGGCAGCACAAGCCCGATGTGATCCTGATGGACATCTCGATGTCGGGATTGAACGGTCTGGATGCGACGGCGATCGTCGCGCGCGATCATCCCGACACACGCGTCATCATTCTTTCGATGCATGCCGGCGAAAGCTCCGTGCAGCAGGCCCTGGGCGCGGGCGCGGCCGGATACCTCCTCAAAGAGGCGGCGGTCGCGGAGCTGCCGATGGCGATCAGGGCGGTCATGGAGGGCAATCGGTTCATCAGCCCGGCCGTCTCGGCGATCGTGGTCGATGGCTTCCTCTCGGGACGAGATCGCGAGGCGGGCCCGCTGCGAACGCTGACCCTGCGCCAGCGCGAGATCCTCCAGCTCCTCGCCGAGGGCCGCTCCGCCAAGGAAGTGGCGTTCGCGCTCGGCCTCAGCGTCAAGACCGTGGAGACACACCGCCGTCAGATCATGGACCGCCTACAAATCTTTGACCTGGCGGGGCTTGTTCGATTCGCCATCCGATCGGGCCTCGTCTCGCCCGATAGCTAGCGTCATCCGCAGGCGTCGTACTCCAAAGGATGAGGCCAATCGATCCATCGGCTCGACCCATTTCCGCACCACGCCGATTTCAACAGGGGCGCCGCCTTGACATCCTGTCTGGGTGATTGGCAGCAACCCGTCCATCTCGAACGTTCAACTGATACTGGCACTCGCTTCAACGCTCTTCGCTTTGCTTGGATGGCTCCGCGCCGTACGCAACGCGCGGGCGGCGCAGGGAGCCTCGACCGAGATCGAGTCAGTGCTGCGTCGGATTGATGAGGCCGTGGCTTCTGAGACCGGCTCCAGCTTCTTCACGTCGTTGGTCACCAACCTCGCCGGGCGGCTCGGCGCTGATTACGCGTTTCTCGCTGTCGTGGATCCGGCGCAGCCGGGACGCATTACGACACTGGCGGCGTGCGGCCGAGGCATCGTGGCGGAGAACCTCGCGTACCATGTCGAGAAAACGCCGTGCGAGCACGTGCTCCAGCACGGCCCCGCCGTCTATCGCGACGGCGTCCGAGAGAAATTTCCGGAAGACTTTCTCCTCCAGCACCTAGGCATCGACAGCTTCGCCGGGGCGCGGTTGCTCGACACGGGCGGCCGCCGGATGGGCGTGCTCGCGGTCATGCACACCGGTCCATTGGCCGAGCCCGACCTGGTCGACGCCATCCTGCGAATCTTCGCGCGGCGCGCGTCCGCCGAGATCGACCGCATGAAAGCCATCGACGCGCTGCGAAGCTCCGAGGAGAAGCTGTCGAAGGTGTACAGCTCCAGTCCCGACGCGATCACGCTGTCATCGCTCGCCGAAGGCCGCTACCTCGACGTCAACGAGGGATTCACGCGCATGTTCGGGTACCAGCGTGCCGACGTCATCGGCCGTACTGCGTTCGATCTGGCACTCTGGCAAACGTCTTCGCAACGCGCGGAGCTGGTGGCCGCGCTCGCTGCGAGCGGTTCGGTTCGCAACATGGAAGCGGAAAAGGTGACACGCGATGGCGTCGTTCTGACGTGCCTCATTTCGGCGGACGTGATCGAGGTCGATGGGCGCGTGTGCCTGCTTGCGGTCACGCGTGACATCACCGACCGGAAGGCCGCCGAGGTCGCCTTGCGCGCGAGCGAACGGCGCTACCGCTCGCTCTTCGAGGAGAGCCAGGCGCTGAACCTGATCGTGGACCGCGATGGGATGCTCGTCGACGTCAACGACACGGTCGTCCGCACCTACCAGATGGAGCGGAGCGAGCTGATTGGACGCAGTGCTCTCGACTTCGTCGATGTCCGCGATCGGCCGGGTGTGGCCGATGCGATCGAGAACCTTTTCAGCGGCGGCCCCTCCGTTCCGTGCCACGTTCAGGTCCGGGCTGGAGACAAGACTCGGACGTTGATGCTGGCGTTCGGTGGGCTCGACGAATCGGGCGAGCGTCCGACCATGCTCGTCAACGCCCTCGACGTGACCGAGTGGCATCGCTCGAAACAGGAACGCGACCGCCTCGAGGAACAAGTGCGTCACTCGCAGAAGATGGACGCTATCGGCCGGCTTGCAGGGGGGATCGCCCATGACTTCAACAACATCCTGCAGCTCATACACGGGCACCTCACGGTGGCGCTCGAGCATCTGCCGATCGAATCGGTCCCCGCGTCAGCGGTGTCGGCCACTCTGAAAACGGTGGCTCGCGCGTGTGGGTTGACCAGACAGCTGCTGACGTTCAGCCGCCGCGATCCGCTGCAGATGGGTGCACTCGACCTCGCTGCCGAGATCGCGGATCTGGCGACGCTCATGCGCGGAGTGATCGGCGAGCACATCACGCTGCAGGTGACCAGCGAAGAGGACCTGCCAGCCGTCCGGATGGATCGAACGCAGCTCGAACAGATCGTTCTCAACCTGTCGATCAACGCGCGCGATGCGATGCCATCGGGCGGGCGCATCGACATCGATGTCAGACGCGCCGATATTTCGCTCGAGTTCTGTGCGACCCACCCGGGCTCTCGCGAGGGCGCCTTCCTGTGCCTCAGCGTCTCCGATTCCGGTGCGGGCATACCGCACGAGGTGCAGTCGCGGATCTTCGAGCCGTTCTTTACGACCAAAGAAACCGGCCGCGGCACCGGGCTGGGTCTGGCGACGGTGTACGGCATCGTGCAGCGATGCGGAGGCTTCCTCGACGTGGTGAGCGAGGTCGGCGCCGGCACCACGATGCGGGTTTTTCTGCCGATCGCGGGCGACCCGGAACGGGAGTTACCGGTCGCGACAGATGCGAGCACCGGCGATGCACACACGATCCTTGTCGCCGAAGCGGACCGCGCGGTAGGCGATCTCATGTGCGGAACGCTCGAGCGCGCCGGCTACACGGTGCTGCGCGCCGTCGATGGTCCAGGCGCGCAAACGCACTTCGAGGCGCACAGCGACGAGATCGCGTTGGTGCTCATCGACGCCGCGATGCCGAAAGCACACAGACACGCGCTCTTCCACGCCGTGACCTCGGCCCGGCCCAACCTGCCGATCCTCTTCAGCACCGGGTACGCGCATCATCCGTTGAGCGGCGACGAAGCCGCGCAACACTACCCGGTGATCACGAAGCCGTATCTGCCCTCGGACCTCCTGCGCCGCATCCGCGAGATGATCGATCGCGCGCGCGCCAATGATGCCTACTTCGGAAGCAACACTGATCGCATCGAGGATCCTCGCCGTTAGCGATCATCCATATGTCAGGAGCGCCGCGGCAAGTGCCGCGGCGAGCACGATCACACCGACCAGCGGAAAGGCCACGAGAGAAGCGGCCAGCAGAATGCTAATCGTCACGACGAAGGCCAGGGGACCGAGCGGCCAGAGCAGCGCCAACCCGAGGCGGGCGAACCCGCGCGCGTCGATCGCCACCAGCGCCACGGCCACGCCGAGCACGTAAATGCCGGCGAGCACCTCGATCATGCGCGGCCGCGGACCTTCGCGAACCACCAGCGGAGGCCGACGAGCAGGAATCGCCAGTCCTTGAGGAACTCGGGGGGCTTCCCCTCGAAAGCGTGGCCGACGAACTGCAGGATCCAGCCGGTGGCGAAGATGGCTGCCGGCATCCTCCAGTCGAGAGCACCGATCCAGACGACGGGGACCAGCAGAATCGCCACGGCAATCATCGGGATGCCGAGCGTGTGGCAGGCCCGGTTGACCGGGTGCTGATGGCTCGTCGCATACTGCGCGACCCATTCCTCGGACGTACGGCCGCCCATCATGTGCGCACCTCCGGCGGCATCTTACAATCGTTCAGAGTCGGTGTTCAGAGTAGCTGTTCAGAGTGGCCGTTGTGATTAGTTTCGTGCCGGCATCAGACGTGCGGCGGAGCCTCCGCCCATGAGGCGGACCCGCCGTGCCGAGATTGTCCTGGCGTTCGGCCTGCCGGTCGTCGCCGCGCTCGCCTATCTGATCGCCTTCGGGCTCGGTCCACGCAGGATACCTGTCGAGCCCGCGCCTGCTTCGGCGCGCCACGTCCTTCTCATCACCATCGATACGCTCCGCGCGGACCGCGTTGGAAGCTATGGTCACACGGCGGCTCGAACGCCGGCGCTCGATGGCCTCGCACAGCGCGGCGTGCGCTTCGCGCGGGCGTACGCCACCGCGCCGGTGACGCTGCCCTCTCACGCGTCGATGATGACGGGCTTATATCCGCCGGGCCATGGCGCCCGCCACAACGGCATGGCCATGCGGCGGGATGTTCGGACGCTGGCCGAAGCGCTCAAGACCGCGGGCTTCGAGACCGGCGCCTTCGTTTCGGCATTCCCGCTCGACGCGCGGTTCGGCCTGACTCGCGGATTCGATACCTACGACTGCGAGATGCCGCGCGGCGAGGACGGCCGCCGGGCGAACGAACGCGCCGGCTCGGTCACTGTCGACCGGGCCATTGCCTGGGCGCGCACGCGGCCGGCGTCGGCGCGCATCTTCGCATGGGTCCACCTCTTCGAGCCGCATGCGCCGTACGGCACACCGTCCTCCGACGGCCGCGATGCAGCGTCGCGCTACGACGACGAGATTGCGGTTGCCGACCGTGAGATCGGCCGTCTCCTCGAGGCATGGCGCGATCTGTCGCAAACGTTGATCGTGGCGACCGCGGATCACGGCGAAGCATTCGGCGAACACGGCGAGATCGGCCACAGCATCTTCGTGTACGACACCACCCTGCATGTGCCGATGATGCTTGCCGGGCCGGGCGTGCGGGCGGGGACCGTCGTCGACGGCCCGGTGACCGTTGCCGACATCGCGCCGACGATTACGGCGTTCACGCAACTGCCGACGCCTGGCGCAGCCGACGGCATCGATCTGCGACCTGCGATCGCGGGCCAGCAGTTGAGCACGCGCGCGCTCTATGCCGAGTCGTTCGCGCCGCTCGTCGATTTTGGCTGGGCAGCGCTGCGATCGCTCAGGCGGGACGAGGTGAAGCTGATTGCCGCGCCGCGTCCAGAGCTCTACGACCTCCGAACGGACGGCGGAGAACGGCGCAATATCATCCACGAGCGGGCCCTCGTCGGCACCGAGCTGCAGGCGCAGGTCGATCGGATCTCGGGCTCGGAGCTCCGCTCGCAGCACGCCCGCGTCGACCCCGATGCGCTCGCACGTCTGCGGTCCCTCGGCTATGCGAGCGGAGCCGCGCCGGCGCCTGGCGCACGCGCGGACCCCAAAGATCGGATCGCCATCGCCGCTCGGATCGCATCGGTTACGTCCGGCGAGCTGCAGGGCGCAGCGGCGGAGCGTGCTCTGCGCGACGTGCTGGCGCAGGATTCGAAGAACCCGCAGGCGCAGCAGCGTCTCGGATTCATCCTGGCAGAGAGCGGCCGTTGTGCCGAGGCGGTGGGACACTTCAAGGCAGCCATTGCGAGCAGCCTGCCGTCGGCCGATCCCTATCTCGGCCTCGCCATGTGCCAGGCACGGCGCCATGAGACAGCGGACGCGCTTGCCACGTTGGAGGAGGCGCGACGCGCCGAGCCGGGGAATCCGATCGTCGAAGCGAACATCGGGCTGACCGCGCTGGAGCTCGGGCGACTCGATCCCGCGATTGCCGCGTTGAGGCGTGCCCTCGAGATCGATGCCGATCTTCACCACGCGCGCTTCGCACTGGCGCGCGCGCTCGCGCGGAAAGGCCAGCGCAAGGCAGCGCTCCAAGAAGCGGTAGAGTTGCTGCGCCGCCTTCCCGCCGGCGCACCCCAGCGCCCCGAGGTGAATCGCCTGATCGCCACTCTTAGCTAGTCCCTCAGGTTCCGGGGTCAGAGCTGACTCCGAGCTGACTCTGAGCTGACTCTGACCCGGCTGGGCGGCGATCTGACCCTCGGGGAGGCCGTTCGTCATCTCCAACGTTCCATTCGACACAATTCAAAACGTTGGAGAATTCGCGTGTGGCGAGCCGACTGCGAGCAGCGGGAGCGACGCAAGTTGTTGATCGTAAGAGCCTTAGGCAGTGGGACGAACCTGTTACCAGGGGCACGTCGATTGCTCTTGCTTGGCCTTGGCTCGAACGGCCCTCGCCGTCGGCCATTGTCCTTTTGTGGAGGAGAGATCGATGAAGAGGTTTACGAAGGCCCTCGCCGTTTGCCTGCTCGCGTTCGCGGCACCCGCGTTCGGCCAGCAGACGTCCGGCAACATCAACGGCCGGGTCTTGGACGAACAGGGCGCAGCCATCCCCGGTGCGTCCGTGACGGCAACGAATACGGCGACCGGGTTCGTCCGAACAGACGTCAGCGATGCCGAAGGCGTATATCGGCTCAACGCGCTGCCGGTCGGAACCTACGACGTGATTGCGGAGCTTCAGGGCTTCACGCGCGTCGAGCAGAAGGGATTGATCGTCAACGTCGCGCAGACGACGGACGTGGATTTCGCGATGAAGGTCGCGTCGATTGCCGAAACCGTGACGGTTACCGGCGAATCGCCGCTCATTTCCACGACCTCCTCATCGGTCGGCCAGGTGGTCGATGTCGCCCGCATCGAGAACCTGCCGCTCAATGGTCGGCAGTTCGCGAATCTGGCAGCGACGGTGCCCGGGGTCGGCCTCGGGTTCCATTCCGACCCGACCAAGAGCACCCAGTACGCGCCGCAGATCAACGGCGGCGCCGGACGGAACGTGAACTACCAGATCGACGGCGGTGACAACAACGACGACACGGTCGGTGGTCTCCTGCAGCTGTTCCCGCTCGAAGCAGTCCAGGAATTCAACTTCATCACGCAGCGCTTCAAGGCCGAATACGGCCGCAGCAACGGCGGCGTGCTGAACGTCGTGACGAAGAGCGGAACCAATCAGTGGACAGGAAGCTTCTTCGAGTTCTTCCGCGACAAGTCGATGAACGCCCAGACGCAGACCGAGAAGCTGGCAGGAGTTGACAAGGGCGACTACCGCCGGAATCAGTTCGGCGGCAGCATTGGCGGTCCAATCATGCGGGACCGAGCGCACTTCTTCTTCGCCGCAGAGCGCACCCAGCAGGATACGAAGCAGACGGTGAACACGGGGGGGTTGTTTCCGAGTCTCGACGGCGTCTACGACATTCCCTATCGCGAGAATCTCTACACCGGGAAGGTCACCTCGTCGATGACACCCAGCCAGTACATCTCAGTCCGCTACGGCCGGAATGACAACGACCAGCCGTACGACGCGTCACCGAACCACACCTTCGAGAACTGGGGCGACAGCACGAACAAATTCAACTCGATCAACCTGAACCACAACTGGGTGCTCGGAGGATCGAGGCTGAACGAGTTCATCTTCCAGTACGCGGATTTTCGCAACCACATCGCCTCGCGGTCATCCGCGCCGAACGAAACGTTTCCGAACGGAATCGTCACCGGGGCGAACGGCAACACGCCGCAGACCACCGAGCAGAAGAAGTGGCAGTTCCGTGACGACTTTTCCTGGAGCGCCGCCGGCCTGGGAGGCATCGGCCACGACTTCAAGGCGGGCGTGAACTACATCAACGAGCCGCGGCTGTTCATCACGTTCAACACAGGCAAAGGCGCGATTTTCAATACGCACCTGACCAACGACGTCAACGGCCCCATCTCGCTCGTGACGGTCAGCGACGGCGACTCGTCGGCGAACATCCCGACGAAGCAGTTCGCCACATACTTTCAGGATGATTGGCGCGTGAGCGATCGCCTGACGCTGAACGTAGGCGTGCGTTGGGATCTCGTCACCGGATATCAGTTCGACCAGTCACGGAATCCGAACTACGTGGCGATCAGAGACGCGCGACGTGCCGGCCTGCTGGCGAACGTCCCCGGCCTCGAGAATCTCGGGGAAGAGCCGCAGGAGGACTACAACAACTTCCAGCCGCGCATCGGCGGCGTATACGACCTCAACGGGAATGGAAAGAACGTCATCCGGGCGGGCTGGGGCGTGTACATGGACTTCGGATACACCAACTCGAACGTCCTCTTCGCGGCGGCGGATGCCACCGGCAACGGTTTCGGGCAGGTGTTCAGCGTGAACAACGCGGCGGGCATCAGGAACCCGGATGGCAGCTTCTATCGAGCGGGGCAGCCGCTCACGATCATTCAGGCCCAGAACGAAATCAGGCCGGGCGCCGTACCGCTCTTCGGCCAATACACCGACCCGCTGCTGGAGCTGCCGTACACACGTCAGACCAACGCCGGCTGGTCGCACCAGCTGACGACGAATACTGTCGTCAACGTCGACTACGTTCGATCCGATGGACGAGATCTGAACTTCCGCCCGCGCGTCAACCAGCGGATCCCGGGGACGACGATTCGGCGCGTTGCGGCGGTCGTTCCGACGCTCAACCCGAACACGAACGGCAACCGCCCGACGATCAGCCGTGGCCGCAGCCAGTACGACGCGCTCATCCTCTCGGCGCGCCGCCGCATGTCGAGCGGGATCGATTTCACCGTGTCGTACACGCTGTCGGAGGGAAAGAGCACGATCGGCAACGCGACCGACGAGCTGAATACGGCGAACATCCAGGATCCGAACAACCCGTTCAACGATCCACGTCAGTTCGGACCGAACCTCACGACAGACTCTCGCCATCGTTTCACCGCCTCGGCGGTGTTCATGCTGCCATTCGGATTCACGGCGTCGCCGTTCTTCCTGTATCGCTCGGCGCTGCCGGTGAACCTGATCGACGGACGGGATCTGAACCTCGACGGCGACGCCGTGGAGATTCCTCCAACGGCCTATCGCGCGGTCAGCTACGACTCTGATGCGAACCGAGCGGCCATCGAAGAGATCGGCGCCTGCGAGACGGTCAACTGCGGCCGCCTCTTCCCGCAGTCGCAGTTCAACGTGCGCGTGTCGAAAGTGTTCGCCCTGAAGGGGCGCATGCGGGTGGAAGCCATCGGCGAGGTGTTCAACTTGTTCAACGCGTTGAATCCGAGCAACACGACCACCACCAACCGTCGTGTGACGATTCCCTCGGGAGCACAAGCAGGGCAGGCCGACCCGACCTTGCTCCAGCCGACCTCGTTCTCTGGGGACTTCCAGCGTCCCGAGCAGCGAGTCGGCCAGATTGGATTGAGGCTGACCTTCTAGGCGGTTCTGGGCGGTAGGCGGTAGGCGGTAGTCAGTGGGCGGTCGGTAGGCGGTAGGCTGTAGTGTAAGCGGTAGGCATTACGTTAAGGGGTCTACCGCCCACCGCCTACCGCCGACCGCCTAGCGCGCCGCGATCGTCTCGAGCTGCGGCAGGTGGTGGCGGTCGTGGCCCGCGAGCGCGGTGAGAATCCAGTTCACGTCGATCTCGCCGCGCTCCGGATGCTGAAACTGGTGACTGCGCTGAGCCGGCGTCAGCGACCGGAAGAACTGGAGGTTCATGCGGCGCAGCGCCGTATGTGCCGCGTGAGCCGTCGCGCCGTGGATCGTGTTCTCGATCCTCATCCAATCATCCTGATCGAACGGAACCACGACAAACCCCGGCGTCGTAAGGGCGAACCGGATGCGGTCCGTGAACACCATGTCGATGTGCACGAGATGCGTCATCAGCTGGCGCGCCGTCCACTTGCCAGGCGCGTAGCTACGCTCGAACATCGCCGGCGTCCACCCTCGAAGCAGCGATTCGATCCGCTCTGAGGTCTCCGCGAGGGACGCAAGGACGTCCATACCTTCGACGTACTTCCCGTACGGGTTATTGCTCATCTGATCACCCGAAGCAGATTAGGCGCCCGTCCTGCGAGCCGATCACGATCCTGCCAGCGGCAACAGCCGGCGACGCCGAGAGCGGCCCGCCCATGTCGAACTCCCAGATCTTCTCGCCCTTCGCGAGGTCGAGCACGTAGAAGCGGCCGTCGCTCGAACCGACGTACACGCGCCCGCCGCCGACGACCGGCGAGGAGTCGACACGGGCGCGCGTGGCGAACGTCCAGCGGCCCTTGCCTGATACGGCGTCGATGCCGTGCACCATCTTGTCACGGCCGCCGAGCACCACGAGGCCGTCCGCCACGGCAGCCGAGGAGTAAAAAGGAAACTGCCGGTCCGGATGCGAGTACCGCCACGAGACCGTGCGCGATTTCAGATCGAGCCCCACCACTTCGTTGTTGAAGTTGCCGAAGTACGCCTTGCCCCCGGCCAGCGCGACCGACGCGCCGGTGTAGGCGCCGGTCTCGATCCGGTACGCCTCTTTGCCGTCGGCGATCCGGATCGCCCGGAACACTTCATCGCAGCCGGCGAGATAGACGAGGCCGTCGGCCACCGCAGGCGTGCCATGGACGTAGTTCTCCGTCTTGACGGACCACAGCAGCTTTCCGTCCTTCGCCGCGAGGGCGTACAGGTTGCTGTCGTACGATCCGATGAGGACCCGGTCGCCGGCGATCACGGGCGACGACTTGATCTCGCCCTTGGTCCGAAAAGTCCACGCGGGCTTGCCATCGGCTGCGTTGACCGCATGGAACACGCCGCCGAGATCGCCGATGTACACGAGGCCGCCGCTCACCGCCGGTGACGATTCGCCGATGCCCTGCTCGACCGGATACTTCCAGAGCTCCTTGCCGTCGGCCAGGTTCAACGCCAGCAGGTGACCCGAAGCCACGCCGACGAACACGCGGCCATCGGCAATCGCAGCGGATGACTCGATCGCCTCGCCCGCCTCGATCGACCACAGCACTTTGGGCGCCGCCGGCGGCGTGCTGGCGGTCACGCCTGTGAGCGCGGGATTGCCTCTGAACTGCGGCCAGGCGTCAGGTGCTTGCGCCTGGACGGGAAAGCCAAACACAGCGAAAAAGAAATAAAAGCAATTTGGAGCCATAAGGCGGAACCGAACCTAAGCGCGTTTCATCTCACCATGCCATCTCGTAGATCTCGCGCGCGCCTGACGCGTCGAAGGGCCTCGGATTGAACCCGCCGGTCCATTGCACGGCCGCCTCCTGCGCCAGCATTTCCAGATCGTCCTTCGGGACGCCGGCCGCCGCAAGCCCGGGCGGGAACCCCGCCACACCCGCGAGCGCTTCGAGTCGACTCGAGAGGTTGGACGCCAGCTGGTCGTATCGGGGCCCAACAGCCGAGTCTGCCGCGTTCCAGCGGACGACGTGCGGCAGCAGCATGCCGATTGCCACCCCGTGCGTGGTGCCGTAGCGGGCGGTCAGCGGATTCGCACACGCGTGCGCCGCGCCGAGCATCGACTGTTCGATCGCCGCTCCCGCGAGGTAGGCGCCGACGAGCATCGCTTCGCGCGCCGACGTGTCATGCGGCGAAGCGAGCACGCGCTCGAAGCCGCCCGACAGGAGACGCCACGCCTCCCGTGAGCGCGCCTCCGAACCATCACTTCGCTTCGTCGTCACCCAGGTCTCCACCGCGTGCGAAATCGCGTCGTATCCAGCCGCCGCGGTCACGCCGGCAGGCTGCGTCGTCGTCAGCTCCGCGTCGAGAATCACGGCCGCGAACGCGGCCTTGGGATCGCCGCATGCCATCTTGACGTGTGTCGCCGGATCCGAGATGAGCGCGTAGGTCTGCGCCTCGCTTCCTGTTCCCGCTGTCGTGGGCACCCCGATCATCGGCAGCATCGGCTTCGACACCTTGCCGTATCCCTTGTAGTCGGACATGCGGCCGCCGCACGCGAGCACGAAGTTGATGGCCTTCGCGCAGTCCATCGAGCTCCCGCCGCCGAGGCCGACCAGTCCGTCGATCGCCACGGACGCCGCGCCGCGTCGCCCTGCCTCGACCATGTCGCTGTCGGGGTTCTCGGAGAAGTCGTGGAACGTGTGGACGTCGACGCCCGCTGCTTCAAGCGATCGCCGCGCGGCGTCCACGTACCCTGCCGCCACGATGCCGCGATCCGAGACGATCAGCGCGCGGGTAATTCCCTCGCCCCGCGCGAGAGCGCCGAGTCGACCGAGGCCGCCCGGGCCCACATGAACGTTTTCGGGAATCAGAGGATGGGACACGGCTCAAGGCTTAGGGCTCAAGGCTCACCGCCTTGTCGGCTTAAGTCCGATCGCATACAGCGTCGACCGCGTGCGAACCAGCAGGAGGTCGCCCGAAATCGCGGGCGTCGCCATACACATCTCCCCCATCGTATTCCGCCCGAGCAACTCGAAGGTTTTCCCCGCGCGCACGACGAAGACGTCGCCATCCTCCGACGTGAAGTACAGCTTCCCGTCGGCGGCGACCGGCGATGCGCTGAACCCTCCGGCGCCGGGCGCGATTCGGCTTTCGTAGACACGCTGGCCCGTCTTCACGTCGTAGGTCGACAGCACGCCGTTGTCTCGCACGACGTACAACAATCCGTCATAAACAAGCGGCGTGGGCGTGTAGGGCGAGCCGTTCGCGTTCCGCCATGCCACCTGACCACCCGGTCGCACGGCGTAGATCGGACGGCCGCCCAGTGGATACCCGCCGGTGACGATCGCGAGATCTCCTGCTACGACAGGAGTCACGACTTTCACCTCACCCTTGGGATCCTCGATGCGCCACAGCTCCTTGCCCGTGCGCGGATCGTGTCCGCGAATGAAGTGCGGTGAGTTCGTGATGAGCTCGGCACGCAGCATCGCCGGCGTGCTCCACGCGGGCCATTCGTCCCGCTGGGACCGCCAGACCTGCTTCCCCGTACCGAGTTCGTATGCCGCGAGAAATGAATTCTTCTGCCTGTCGTTCTGGACGATCACGAGGTCATCGACAATCACCGGCGAGCTCGCGGGCCCCCACTGATACGACGCGTCGCCCGCCAGGCCCACGTCGAGGATGCCCAGATCCTGACTCCACAGCTGCTTCCCTGCCGTGTCGAAGCAGTACAGCCCTTCCGAGCCAAACAACGCCGCGATGTACTTGCCGTTCGTCACCGGCGTGGCCGAGGAGTGACTCGCCTTCATGTGCCGCTTGACGCGCGGCACGCGCTCGACGGCAGCGCGCTCCCACGCGACGCGGCCGGTCGCGCGATCGATGGCATACAGGCGCCAGCTGTGGCGGACCATGTCCGGCGCCGCGTCGATGCCACCCAGCCTCTTGTCGCCGGCGCGGACATCGTCCGATGCCTTCTCCAAAGGCACCGCGGTCGTGACGTAGACGCGGTCACCCCACACGATAGGGCTGGAATGCGCCAGGCCAGGGACAGACGTCTTCCATGCGATGTTCAGTGACGAGTTGACGTCCCACGCGACGGGCGGACGTCCCGACGCGGCGACGCCGCTGGCGTTCTCGCCTCTGAAGCCGGGCCAGTTTTCAGCGTGAGCCGTAAGAGAACAGAGGACGACGCAGATGACGCAGGCAAATCGAGTCATGCCCGCTCAGACGTCGGTGTGGCTCAATTTGTTTTTCGCGTCGCGCCTTCGGCGAGTGCCCAGAGCTGATTCCGATTCATGAGGAACAGTGCGCCGTTGGCCGGTACGACGGTGGAGTACACCGAGCTCCCCATGTTCATCTCGGCGATCACCTTGGCTTCGCGGCCCGGCTGCATCACCACGACGTCTCCATCCTCATCGCCGAGATACAGCTTGCCGTCGACGATGAGCGGCGACGACCAGACCGCCGCGAACATGTCGTACGTCCAGAGCGGCTTGCCCGTCTTCGCCTCGAGGGCGTGAAGGAAGCCGCTGAAGTCCGCAAGGTAGACGATGCCCTCGTGAACGGCCGCCGTGGAGATCGAGCGCCGGATCTTGTCGTAGTGCCAGAGGAGTCCGGTCTTCGTGATGTCGCCGCGCTTCGTGGCGTCGATCGCGTAGGCGTGGCCCACGCCTTCGCCGTGCTCCGGGTCCTGGCCGTTCTGGATGTAGACGACGTTGTCGACGATGACGGGCGTGCTGATCAGCTCGTTGCGCGTCTTCGGCCAGACCGATTCCTTCGGGTTCGTGTCGAACTCCCAGAGCTTCTTGCCGCTCTCCGCCTCGTAGCCACGGATCCAGCCGTCGCCCTGGCCGTGCACCACCTGCATCACGCCGCCAATCGTGCCCACGGAGGGCGCGGACCACTGGCCGTGGAGGATCCGGTCCTCGACGGAGTTGTCCTCCCACACCAGCTTTCCCGTCGTGCGGTTGATCGCAATGATCGACGGCGCCTTCGGCGACGGGATGTTCACGTGGCTCTCGTCCTGGCCGTTCGACGTGCCGCAGATCAGCAGGTCGCCGTGCGACACCGGTGAGCAGTTCGCGAGGTTGTGCGGGAACGCGCCCACCTCCTCCATCATGTCGAAGATCCAGATGTAGTCGGGATCGTTCTTCCCCGTCAGCTTCTCGTCCTTCATCGCGCCGTCGTTCTCGTTGTCCTGAAAGCCGCGGATGTCGGCCGCGATGATCTGCGCGCGGTTGGTCACGAAGTACGCGACCTCGCCGACGATGAGCGGCGAGGAGGCAATGCCCTGGAACGGCCAGTCGTTCGCCCGGCCCGACGCGAGCTTCTCGAACGTGGCCTGCCAGAGAAACTCGCCGTCGGATTCGCGGAAGGCCATCAGCACCCCGCGATCGCCCCCCTGCTTCGGGTCGCGCACCGCTTCGTTGTTCGTGCCGACGAGCACGACGCCGCCCGCGACCACGGGATTGCCGTACGACTGCGACCCGAGCGCGGCCATCCACTTCACGTTCTGCCCGGTCTTCACGTCCCATTTGGTCGGCATGCCGGTGAGCGGCGAGACCATGTTGCGGCTTGGCGTGCCGCCCCACATGGGCCAGTCGGCGGAGAGCGAAATGGATGCGGAGAGTAGAGCTGCGACGAGAATGAAACGATGCATGGCTACTTGTTCGGATACACAGTGACGTTGTCGAAGTAGACGTCGGAAATGCCGTCGGCGTAGATGCCCGGGCTTCCGTTGCGGTGCGGGATCTTGTCGGTCTTCTCGATCGTCCACGCGGCGGGCTCGGGCTCTCCGGTCGGCCACACCTTTCCGCGGACCTGCGTGGTGCCGTCGGGGCGGTTGTCGACGCGCAGCTTCATCCGGTACCACGTGTCCGGCTTCCACGGATACGGCACGCGCACGGTCATCTCATCGGCCGCCTGCCACGGATGCAGCTCGAGTTTCTGTCCGTTGCCGAAGAGCACGAGCCCGTAGCGCTGGTTGATCAAACCCACGTCGCCCCGCTGGCGGCGCTGCTCGCGGCCGCGCACGTCTGACTCCACCGTGTAGCCGTGCCAGTTCGCCATTCCGAAGAAGATCTTCGCGCGCCGGCCGACGGTCTCGTCGCGCGGGCGGATCAGCACCGGACCGGCGCCTTCCACGGTGCGCTGGAGCACTTTCGTCGGCGCACCAACCCACCATGACGGCGGCGCTTCCGCGGCCGCCTTGTCAAAATCGAACGAGTACGGCAGCGGCGCGACGACGCGAACGCGCGCCTGGCCGGTCACGCTGCCCAGCGTGGCTTTGACGAAGCCGCCCTGCGATTCCTTCGGCGCGGTGAACGTCCCGTCAGGTCCCACCGTGCCGCCGATCTGATCGACCGCCCACGTCGCCTTGCTCGGAACCTCTTCGCGAATCAGGCTGCCCTTCGCGTCGAACAGCCTGACGCGGAACTTCTGCTGCGCGCCTGGCGCGAGAATCGCCTCATACGGAAACACCTGCACGTGCGTGACGACGCCGTCTCCGTTGTACGCCGAGCTGCCAGGCGCGCCGTTCGTACCGGTCGAACGCGCGGGCGCCGGCTTCCGCGTGCCAATCGCATACGTGGCTTCCATCGACGTGACGTACACGCGGCCATCCGACACGATCGGCGAAGCGACGATGGGCTCCGGCGACCCGGCCGCGCCGAGCAGATCCTCGTCGAGCACCTCGACACCTGTGGCTGAGGGACGAAGGATGTAGAACTTGCCGTTCTCCGTGCCGACATACAGCTTGCCGTCGGCAAGCACGGGCGAGCCCTTCTGCAGCGTGCCGAGCGTGCGATGCCAGAGGGGCTTGCCATCCTTGAGATCGAACGCACCGACAATCGCGCCGTTGTCGACGGTGTACAGCCGTTCGGCGTCCATGACCGGCGAGGCGAACGTGGGCAGGAACCCGTGCGTCTTCCATTTGAAACCCGCCGCGTCGAGCGCCCCCGTACGGCGCGCGTCGACGGCCGCCACCATCCCCATCTCGGTCGTGCCGATGTTCTCCTCGCCGTGCGTGATGTAGGCCACGCCGTCGCGATACAGCGCGCTGTTGAGGATGGCGCGCTTGCTCACCTCGACGTGCCACACGGGCTCGCCGGTATTCAGCTTGATGCCATGGAAGACGCCGTCGGTGCCGCCGACGATCAGCTGCTTCATCCCGTCGACGTCCGCCACGATCGGCATCGAGTAGTTCGTGTCGTAATGGCGCGCCTGCGGCGAGCTGATCCAGATCGTCTGGCCGGTGCGCTTGTCGAACGCGAAGTAGCGGTTCCCCGGGCGGCCGAGATCGCCCCACGCCAGAATCAGCGTGTTGAGGATGACTTTGTCGCCTTCGACAATCGGTGAGGTCGTGCGGCCGCCGTGAGTGGTGATAGCCCCATGCTCCTCGGGCATCGAGCGGTCCCACAGGATCTTCCCCTCGGGCGATACGCAGAAGAGTTGCGCGCCTACCGTGAACGCGTAGATGTTTCCGGTTTCCGGGTCGACCGCCGGCGACGCCCAGGCGGAGCGGTGCTGCGGCACGTCGCTGAGATACACGCTGAAGCGGCGGTCCCAGATCACCTTGCCCGATTGCGCATCCAGCGCCACGAGCCGCTCCTGCGTCGTCGCGGCATCGCCGCTCGTGGTCAGCAGATAGACTCGATTTCGAAAGGCCACCGGAGCGGACCGCCCGCCGATCGGGACGCGCCACGCGAGGTTCTCGCCGGCGGTCGACCAGCGCGCCGGAAGGTTCGTCTCCTGTGAGACGCCGTCGCGCGACGGGCCGCGCCATTCCGGCCAGTCGGCCGAAAGACCCCCGGCGCTTGCGACGAGCAGGGACAGAACAGCAACGGCGTGTGACGGGCGAGAAGAAGAAGGCATGGCAGTAAAGCTATGATTCTGACGCGATTTCCGACGATATAGCCTCGAACAGAATGGGTCAAGCGATGCGCCGAACCGTCGTGCTTTCACTGATCGTCCTTTCTGCGAGCAATTTGGCGGCGGAGAACTGGCCGCAGTGGCGCGGGCCGGGCGGACAAGGCATTTCGCGCGAGAGGAGGCTTCCACCGGTCTGGACACCCCAGCAGCACATCACGTGGAAGGCCGAGGTGCCTGGCCGCGGGCACTCGGCGCCGGTTGTCTGGAACGACCGCGTGTTCATCACCACGGCAATCGAAGGTGAGCCGGCCCCCGGCGCGAAAGCGGTCGAGCACGTCGATTCGGGAAAGCCGTTCCTTCATCCCGACAGCGTGGGCGCCGACCGTGCTCACACCTACAAGGTCCTGGCCTACGACGGGCGCACGGGCCAGCTCCTCTGGGAACAGACCGCGTGGCAGGGCGTGCCCTTCGACAATCGTCATCGAAAGAGCAGCTTCGCGTCACCGTCGGTCGCCACGGACGGCACCCTCGTGTTCGCCTACTTCGGATCCGAAGGTGTGTTCGCGTATGACGTGAACGGCAAGCCTGCATGGCAGACGTCGATCGGCAAGGTGAAGACCCTCGGCCTCGGCGCCGCGTCATCACCGGTCGTGCACGGCGGGCTCGTCATCCTGCAGTGCGATGACGATGACGGGAAGGATTCGGCAATCGTGGCGCTGGATGCGAAGAGCGGCCGGGAGAAATGGCGGATGAAGCGGCCGGTTCAGGTGAGCTGGTCCACGCCGGTGCTCGTATCCAGCCGTGCGCGGACGGAGCTCGTGACGAATGGGGCCGAATGGATCATCGCCTACGATCCCGCGACGGGGAAGGAGCTGTGGCGGACGAAAGGCGTCGAGAGCAACGCGATCCACACGCCTGTCGTCGGCGATGGCGTGGTGATTGTGACGGCCGGGTTTCCGGCGAAGAAGACGATCGCGATCAAACCGGGGGGTTCGGGTGACGTCACCGGTACGGCGAACATCCTCTGGACCTACGAGAAGGGCACGGCGTACGTGGTGTCTCCGATCCTCTACGAAGGGCTGCTCTATCTGGTCAACGATCGCGGCGTCATCACGGCGCTCGACGCCACGACGGGCGACGTGAAGTACGAAGGCGGCCGCGTGCCCATCCCGGCATCCTTCATGGGCTCACCGATCGCGGCGGACGGGAAGATCCTGATGACGAGCGAGGACGGCGACACGTTCGTGATCAGGGCAGGCCCGAAGCACGAGGTCATCACCACGAACTCCGTTGGAGAGCCGGTGTACACGACGCCGGCGATCTCCAACGGCCGCATCTACATTCGAGGCGAACGGCACCTCTTCGGCATCAGCTCCTAGAACAGGAACCTCGCGCCGAACTGCACGCGACGGGGCGCATCAGCTGTGAGCACCTGCCCGAACGTGGGCGAGCCGAAAAAGTTGTCCGGAAGTCCGAGGTTTGCCCGGTCGAAGAGGTTGAACGCCTCGGCTCGGAGCTGAAGACGCGTGCGTCCGCCGAATCTCACGTGTTTGATCACGGCGACATTCACGTTCGCATAGCCCGGCCCCTCGAGGATGTTGCGGCCGGCGTTGCCAAAGCTGCCGAACGCCGGCAGGGTGAAGGCGCCGGTATCGAACCAGCGCGCATCGGTCGGATCGGAGAGCGACGCATCTCCGGTCACGTTCGGCCTATCGTTGGCTCCGAAGCCGAGCACCGTGCGGCCCGTATTGCTGTTGTCCAGCTCCGGCAGCAGCGCCACGGTAAACGGCCGACCGCTCTGCAGGGTGATCACGCTGCTCACCTGCATGCCCCATGGCAATTCCTGCGAAAGCGCCACCGAAAGCCGCTGCCGCGTGTCGAAGTTGGACCGACCGAACTCCGCCGACGGGTTGTTGCTGTCCTGCGGAAAGTTCGGGTCCCCGGCGCTGGGAAAGAACGCTGATGCGTCATCTTCCGCCTTGCCGAGCGTGTACGCGGCGAGCATCGTGAAACCGCGATCGAGACGCTGCTCGTAACGGAGCTGCAGGCTGTCGTACTCCGAGCTGGCGCGCGACTCGATGACGGTGATGTCGCCGAATAGCGGATTGGGACGCAGGTTGAGCGGTGCCCGGCTGGGCGCCGGCTGGTTCAGGTCGCGGCCGGCAATCAGGTTCCGTCCGCGCGAGCCCACATAGGCCGCCTCGACCAGCCGCGAGGCGCCGAGCTGGTGCTGAACGTTCACCGTGAACTGGTGGAGGTACGGCGTACGCAGATCGCGCTGAAACGCAGTGCCGCTCTGCGGAAAGAAGCCGCCCTGCGGAAACGGGTCGTGGATCAGCAACGGTGCCATCGCCGACGTCAGGTTGACGCCCAGGTTGAAGTAGGGCGCGTTGAAGTACAGGCCCTCGCTCGGCGCCAGGGCCGACTGGTTGTAGTGAATCCCATACGACGCGCGCAGCGCGGTGGCCCCACCGCCAGGCGCCCACGCCACGCCGATGCGCGGCGACCAGTTGTTTCGATCGGAGTCGTAACCACCGCGCGGCAACCCGCCGGTGCCCACGCGCTGAACCTGCGATGTGGCCGCATCGTACAAGCTGGCCCGATCGTCCGCGTCAACCGGCGGCGAGGTGAGCTGGTACCTCAGGCCCAGATTGAGGGTCAGGTCGGGACGCACATCAATGCTGTCCTGCACGAACGCCGCATACGACTCCGTTCGCAGATTCTGCGGGTTGTCGAGACGCGCGACCGTGGAGAACGTCGGGACGCCGAAGAGCAGATCGGTGAGCGGGCTGCCCGTGAGCAGACCGGTGAAGGCTATCGCGCCGCGAGCCTGGACGTCACGAAACGCCTTCTGCCGGACCACGCGCGCGTCACCGCCGAACCGCATGAGATGGCGGGCTCGCGACCACGTCACCGTGTCCGAGAGATGAACCGCGTTCGTGCTGCCCTGCTGCGGGTTGTTGTACTCCGCGCCGAGGGGCGAGAAGCCGGTGACCGTGATGAAACTGAGACCGGCGTCGCGCGCGTTGGTCCACGGCTCCGGCAGACCGACTGTGCGATTCGTCACGCCGGTTTCCGGCGTCACGCTCGACGAGACGCGGTTGAAGCCGACGCGCGTTTCGTTCACGAGCGCGGCCGACAGCACATGCGTCGTGCTGGCGACCGCGTTGTGACCCCGACGCTCGAGGTCGGAACCGAAACCCGGAAGCGAGGAGAAGCCAGGGCCACTGAACGGCTCATGGAGACGGCGATCGGCCAGGCTGTAGCGGCCCATCAGGTCGAACGAGTCGCCGATGCCATAGTCCATCCGGCCATCGAACGAGTCCACGCGGTCCTTCTGTGTTGGTGAGAACACGAAGTTGCCGGTCGCGTCCGCGCGGTTCGGCTCCGGATACAAACCAAGCAGCGCGCGGCCGATCGGATGCACGGGAAGGAATCCGGCCGCCGCACGCTGCTGCGCCGAGGGCACCGTCGTGATGCGCGTGATGCCTTCGTCGGCGCGGGTGCCCTCGTAGTCTGCGAAAAAGAAGGCGCGATCGCGCAGAACCGGTCCGCCGAGCGACACCCCGTACTGATGCCGTCTGTAGTCGGGATCCGCCGCGTCCTCAGCGGCGAAGTGGTTGCGAGCCTGCAGCGCGCCACCGCGGAAGAACTCCCAGGCGGTGCCGCGGACGTCATTGCTCCCGGACCGCGTGATCACGTTCACGTGCGCGCCGCCCTGGCGTCCGAACGTCGGATCGGCGGTGCTCGTGAGCACCTCGAACTCCTGAATGGCGTCCACCGGAGGCGTCACGCTGACGGTGTTCAGCTTCGGATCGACGTTGTCGGCGCCGTCGAGCAGGAAGCCGTTGAAGTCTTCGCGGCCGCCGTTCACGGAAAACGCGAAATCGCCGCGCACCGACCCTGCCGATCCCTGGGCCGGAGGCACGGCGCCAGGCGCGAGGAGCGTCAGTTCGAGGACGTTGCGTCCGTCGAGCGGCAGGCTGACGATCTGCCTGTTCTCGATCACCGAGCCGATCGCCGTGTCCCGTCGCACGTCCACGCGCGGCGCGGTGACCTCCACGCGATCGGTGAGCGCGCCGATTTGAAGCCGTATGTCGGCGCGCCGCTCGTCATTGACGTCGAGCGTCAGCTCTTCGACGTGCATCCGATGGCCCCCGGATTCGATCACGAGGCGGTACGGGCCAGGCGGCAGCTCGGGAATGGCAAATCCCCCCGCGTCGTCGCTGGTCACGCTTCGCCGCTCGTTCGTCTCCTGTTGCGTGGCGTTCACCCGCGCGCCGCTCACGGCGCGTCCGGTGGCATCCGTCACACGGCCGCGGATCGCAGCACGGTGCGTCTGTCCCGCAACAACCATAGAAAGCAGCAGCGCGATGGCTGCACAGGCACCTGTTCTCATAGGAAAATCAGTTCAGCGTATCAGACGCGGTTCCGGCCGACACGGACTCACGCTTCGACACATTCATGGATGACATTCACTATCGACGGTCCAGGTTCTCCACCCGCCTTGCCGCCGACCGGCTCTACACCGCCTCACACTTCTGGTTGCAGGAGGACGAACCGCGGGTATGGCGCGTGGGGCTGACGAAATTCGCGGCGCGCATGCTGGGGGATGTGGTAGACATCGGGTTCGAGGTTGCGCCGGGGGCATCGGTCGCCCTCGGCGACACGCTGGGGTGGTTCGAGGGGTTCAAGGCGCGATCGGACCTCTACAGCGTGGCCGCCGGCATTTTTGCGGGGGGGAACCCGGACCTCGATACCGACGTCGACGTGATCGACCGCGACCGATACGGCCGCGGCTGGTTGTATCGGGTCCGCGGTACTCCCGATCCCGACGCATGCGATGCCCGGGGGTATGCGCGCCTGCTCGATCAGACAATCGACCGCATGCGGGGTAAGCTGCCCCAGGACCAGCACTGATGCCAACAGCCAGCTACGTCATGATTGGCGGCTTCCTCGGAGCCGGAAAGACCACCGCCATGCTGCGCCTCGCGGACCACGTGACCGCGCGCGGCCGGCGCGTGGGCCTGATCACGAACGATCAGAGCCAGGGCCTCGTCGATACCTCCGTGGTGGAAGCCCACGGCTACCCTGTGCAGGAAATCACCGGCGGGTGCTTCTGCTGCCGGTTCAATTCGCTCACCGACGCCGCCGAACAGCTCACGCGCGACGCGCGGCCCGACGTGTTCGTCGCGGAACCGGTCGGCAGCTGCACTGACCTTCGGGCGACCGTGCAATATCCCTTGAGCCGCATGTACGGCGACCAGTTCCAGATTGCGCCGCTCAGCGTGCTGGTCGATCCGTTCCGCGCGCTGCGCATCCTGGGGCTCGAAGCGGGCCGCAGCTTCTCGCCGAAGGTTCTCTACGTCTACAACAAGCAGCTCGAGGAAGCCGACCTCATCGTGATCAACAAGAGCGACATGATTACAACGGCGCAAGGCGATCTTCTCAGCGGCGCGCTGCGTGAACGGTACCCGGCGGCGGACGTGCTCATCGCGAGCGCCCGCACCGGATCGGGCCTCGAGCAATGGTTCGAGCGCATCGTCGATAGTCCGCTCGCGTCGCGGCCGGCCATGGAGGTCGACTATGACGTCTACGCGGAAGGTGAAGCGCTGCTCGGCTGGCTGAACGCCACGGCGCGTCTCACGGCGGCCGCGCCGTTCGATGGGAACGAGCTGCTCCACGAGCTCGCGCGACAGATTCACGCCGGCGTGGTTCTGGACGGCTTCGAGATCGCGCATCTGAAGATGACGCTGACGCCCGGCGAGGGCTCCGACATCGCGGCGCTCAACCTGGTGCGAACCGACGGCCAGGCGGAGCTGTCACATCGGCTTGCCGACGAGACGACGGAAGGAGAGCTGATCGTCAACCTGCGTGCGGAAGGCGATCCCGATCGGCTGCGCGCAATCGTGGAGACCGCATTGAAGTCGGCCGCCGCGCGGCTCGGCGCCGACGCCGCCATCGTGCATTGTGAGCATTTCCGGCCGGGCAGGCCGCAGCCCACGCACCGGCTCGCGGCCATGTAGCCATACAGAAGCGTGACACGATGACGACACCCGCCCGAATCCTGTATTGCCACTGCGCTCACGCGCGGGTGCTCCCGCCCGACGTGAAGGCGGAGGTGCTCGAGCGTCTCGCCGGGTCGGGCGCTGAATTCGAGGCGGTTTCCGATCTCTGCGAGATGGCGGCCCGCGGCGACGAACGGCTGCGCGAGCTCGCCGCCGATCCGTCGTTGAAGATTGCGGCGTGCTACCCGCGCGCCGTGAAGTGGCTCTTCGCGGCGGCGGGTGCCGACCTGGCCAATCCCGAGACGCGTGTATTCAACATGCGCACGCAGTCGGCCGGCGACGTGGCAGCAGGGTTGGTGGGGGAGCGGACCGGGACCGACCCGGAGGGCGCGAAGACGCTCGCGAAGTCGCTGGATACAGCGGCGAGCACCGGCGCGAGCGGCGCGAAACCGTGGAAGCCCTGGTTCCCCGTCATCGACTACACGCGCTGCACGAACTGCATGCAGTGCCTGAGCTTTTGCCTCTTCGACGTGTACGGCGTGTCCGCCGACAAGAAGATCCAGGTCCAGAATCAAAGCAACTGCAAGACCGACTGCCCCGCCTGCTCGCGCGTCTGCCCCGAGGTCGCGATCATGTTCCCCAGGTACCGGCACGCGCCGATCAACGGGGACGAGGTGGCGTCCGACGACGTGCGTCGCGAGGCGATGAAGGTCGATATCTCGGCGCTGCTGGGAGGCGACGTGTACGCGCTCCTGCGCGATCGCAGCGCGAAGGCGAAGTCGCGCTTCTCCAAGGAGCGAGACGACGATCGCGCGCTGAAGGAGCGGCAGACGTGCCTTCTGGCCTTGCAGAAGGAGCTCGACGTGCCGATGGAGGTGCTGGCCGCGCTTCCGTCGGCGGACGAAATTCGCGCCAAGGCCGAAGCCGCTCACGCCAAGGCGCGCGAAGCCACCGCCGACGCCTCGTCGCAGGCCTGACGAGCATGGTCTTTGCCCTCGCGCGCCGCGTGCTCACCGAGACCGACCCGAAGGTGGTCGCGAAGTTCGTCTACAACTTCGGCGTGAAGGGTGTACGGTCCGTCGAGCTCCACAAGCGGCGGCTGCGGAAGGGAGAGGTCTTCCCTCCGTTCCTGTTCATCTCGGTCATCTCGAGCTGCCAGCTCCGGTGCCAGGGATGCTGGGTGGACGTGGCCGCGCCGGCGAAGAAGCTCTCGCTCGACGAGCTGAATCGCATCGTCTCCGATGCGAAGGCGCATGGGAACGCCTACTTCGGGATCTTGGGCGGCGAGCCGTTTCTGCACCCTCAGCTCCTCGAGCTCTTTGCGGCGCACCGCGACTGCTACTTCCAGGTTTTCACGAACGGCCAGCTGATCACCGATGAGATCGCGCGCGAGCTGCGGCGGCTGGGGAATGTCACGCCGCTCGTCAGCATCGAAGGCAGCGAAATCGTCAGCGACGACCGGCGCGGCCGTCTTCACGTGCTCGCCCGAACGCTCGAAGGGCTCGAGGCGTGCGTCCGCAATCGTCTTCTCGTGGGCGTCGCGACGAGCGTCTGCCAGACGAACATCGATCTCGTGTCGGAAGCCTGGCTGCGACGCCTCATTTCCATGGGCGTCCACTACGTCTGGTTCCACACGTACCGCGTCGTCGGCCCGAACGCGTCCCCGCACCTGGCCCTTCGGCCCGAACAGGTTCTTGCGGTACGGCGGTTCATCGTCCAGATGCGCGCGCGGCTGCCGATCGCCATCGTGGACGCGTACTGGGACGATCGCGGCGAGGCGCTCTGCCCGATGGCCACCGGCGTGAGCCATCACATCGGCCCCGGCGGCGACATCGAGCCCTGTCCGGTGCTGCAATTCGCGACGAGCAGCGTGCGCGACGGCTCCGTGTACGACACGATGACGAAGTCGGCATTCCTGCGTGATTTTCGGGAGACGGCGGCGCGGACGACGCGCGGCTGCATCGTGCTCGAACGGCCGGATCTCGTGCGCGACCTCGTGGCGAAGCACGGGGCCTGGGACACGACGCAGCGCGGAACGGCGCTGGCCGAGTTCAGCGCGATGACGCCCCGGCGCAGCCAGCACGACCCGGGACATGAAATACCCGAGGAGCATTGGGCGTATCGCTTTGCAAAGAAGCACTGGTTCTTCGGGTTCGGGGCGTACACGTAGACGGACACCTATGACACTTCCGGTCCTCAGACCTCTTCGCATCATCCCGGCCATGCCCCAGCGGCCGCCGCAGGAAAATATCCCGCAGACGCTCGGCGAGCGAGAGCGGCTGCGTTCGTTCATCGCTCGCTACGTCGATGCGCGCCGGGCGACGCTGGTGCCACCGCTCGTTCTCGACGAGCTGCGCGAGCATGCCGAGGCCGTCGTGGCGGAAGCCGGCATCGATGCGGCGTATCGCGACTACGCCGGCGTGCTCATCAGCAACGAGGTCTGGACCGAACAGCTCGCCACGGTCCCGTACGACCGCCGTCTTCTGCTCCTCCCGAAGTGCCTGCGTGTGGAAGACAAGTGTCCGGCCCCCTTCGACGAGTTCGGCTTGCTCTGCAAACAGTGCGGCCTCTGCTCGATCCAGGATCTGCAGGAAGAGGCCGAGCGGCTCGGATATGCGGTGCTGGTGGCCGAGGGATCCGCCCTCGTCATGGCGCTGATCCAGACGGGCAAGATCGACGCGATCGTCGGCGTCAGCTGCCTCTCGGTGCTCGAGCGGGCATTTCCCTACATGGAAGCCGCCTCGATCCCGGGGATCGCGATTCCACTCCTCCAGGACGACTGCAAGGACACGGCGGTCGATCTCGACTGGGTGTGGAACGTCGTCCATCTGACGAGCGACGACCGCACGCGTCGCCTGGATCTCGACGCGCTTCGCGGCGAGGTCGAGAGCTGGTTCACCGCGAACGAGCTCGAGCGCATCATGGGACCGGCAATGGGCGAGGCAGACGTCGTCGCGCGCGACTGGCTCGCAGCGGATGGCAAGCGGTGGAGGCCGTTCCTGACCGTCTGCGCGTACAAAGCGCTTCACGACAACGCTGACGGTCCGCTGCCCGACGCGCTGCGGCGCGTGGCCGTCGCCGTCGAGTGCTTTCACAAGGCGTCGCTGATTCACGACGACATCGAGGACAACGATGCCGAGCGCTACGGCAGGCAGGCGGTGCACGTCGAGCACGGCGTGCCGATCGCGCTGAACGCGGGCGACCTCCTCGTGGGCGAGGGCTATCGGCTTCTCTCCGAATGCGACGTGGCGGCCGACACTCGCGCCGAGCTCTTTCGCACGGCCGCCGCGGGTCATCGTGAGCTCTGCCTCGGGCAGGGCGCGGAGCTCGCCTGGACGCGATCGCCGCGCTCGCTCAGCGTCGATCAGGTCCTCGACATCTTCCGCAGAAAGACCTCGCCCGCGTTTCACGTCGCGCTGAGCCTCGGTGCGGCGCTCGGCGGCGCCGACGCCGAGACGCAGGATGTGCTCCGCCGCTACAGCGATGCGCTCGGCGTGGCCTACCAGATTCGCGACGACATCGAGGACCTGAAAACGGACGCCGGCGTCGACGCGCACGCGGACCGGCCGTCGCTCCCGATGGCCCTGGCGCTGGAGCGAAAGAAGTCCGTTCGCGATGCCGGCGTCGAGGACCGCGCGCGCGCGATGCTCGAGGCCTACAAGGAGGAGGCGATCCGGACGCTCCCCGCGCTGCAGAACGCGAGCCTCAAAGGCCTGCTGCGCCGCGTCATCGGGAAGATCTTCCGCGTGGAGATTCAGGGTTGGTGCAGTGAGTTTGCGACGCGAGATGCTGCAGGTCGCCCGGCTGGCGCCCACGCAGCTCGGTGAGTCCCGCGAGCTCGTCGTCCGCTTCCTGCACGAGCAGCTGAATCCCGACGGCGGTTTTCAGGACCGCGCCGGCCACAGCGATCTCTACTACACGGTATTCGGCCTGGATGCCCTCGTGGCGCTCCAGGCCGACCTCCCGGCCGAGCGTGCGTCCGCGTACCTCGAAGGCTTCGGGGACGGCGCGGACCTCGACTTCGTGCACCTGGCCTGCCTCGCGCGGGCGTGGGCGACGATCCGGCCGCGCCGCGACGGCGTGCCGATCGAAAGCCTCCTCGGTCGCCTCGAATCATGTCGGAGCGACGACGGCGGCTACGCGCAAACGCCGCGGTCCGCGCACGGCAGCGTCTATGCCGCGTTCCTCGCGCTCGGCGCCTATGAGGATCTGGGACGCGAGCCGCCCGATGCCAGCCGCATTCTGAGATCGGTAGACCGGCTGCGCGCGCGCGACGGCAGCTTCGCGAACCAGCCGGGACTCGATTCAGGGACGACCACCACGACGGCGGCCGCCGTGCTCCTGATGCGGCGCCTGGAGGCGACCGTCGAGCGCGCGGTCGGCATGTGGCTGCTCGATCGGTGCCACACCCGCGGAGGATTCTTCGCCTCGCCGGGTACGCCGGTGCCGGACCTGCTGTCGACGGCCACCGCGCTTCACGCGCTCTCGGCGATGCATGTGCCGATCGGTGGCCTCCAGGAACCCTGCCTCGACTTCGTCGACTCGCTCTGGACGAACCGCGGGGGCTTTCACGGATCGTGGGTGGACGACACGCTCGACTGCGAATACACCTACTACGGGCTGCTCGCGCTGGGCCATCTGAGCCTGCGGCCATCCTGATGTCGCTCGACGCGCTCGTCTCGAGGCTGTTGGAGCGGCGGAGCCCCGGTGGCTATTGGGAGGGGCGGCTGTCGAGCAGCGCGCTCTCGACCGCAACGGCGATCGTCGCGCTGGGCGCCGCCGGCGAGCGTGAATTCGTCGGACGCGGCGTGGCCTGGCTCGCCGAGCATCAGAATGCCGACGGCGGCTGGGGCGACACGGTGCTGAGCCGGAGCAACATCAGCACGACGGCGCTTGCGTGGGCGGCGCTGTCGTTCGCCGAATCCTCCGACGCTCACGCTCGCGCGGCCCTGACGCGGGCGACCTCGTGGCTCCATGCCGAATCGGGAGACAGCACGCCGGCCGCGCTCCGCGCTGCGATTCTGCGGCGGTACGGCACAGACAAGACGTTTTCGGTCCCGATCCTGACCGTGCTCGCGATCGCGGGACGTCTGGGCCCCGATACGCGCGCCGCCTGGCGGCTGGTGCCGCAGCTGCCGTTCGAGCTTGCCGCCGTTCCGCATCGGTGGTTTCAGCATCTGCAGCTGCCTGTCGTGAGCTATGCCCTGCCGGCGCTCATCGCCATCGGCCAGGTGAGACATCGCTTCGCGCCGTCGCGCAATCCGGGGACCCGCGTGCTTCGGCAGACGCTGCGCGAACGGACGCACCGGCTCCTGCGCGCGATGCAGCCTGAGAGCGGCGGGTACCTCGAGGCCACGCCGCTGACCAGCTTCGTGGTGATGAGCCTCGCGGCGATGGGACGCGCCGACAGCCCCGTGGTCCGGCACGGCGTGCGCTTTCTGCAGGCGTCGATGCGCGATGACGGAAGCTGGCCGATCGACACGCACCTGGCGACGTGGGTCACAACGATGGCGGTGCGAGCGCTCGCGAACGCCGACATGCTTGGCCACATCGACGCGGCCGCGGTTCGCGAGTGGCTCCTGACCCAGCAGAGCGCGTGCGAACATCCGTTCACGCATGCCGCGCCGGGCGCGTGGGCGTGGACGCCCCTGAGCGGAGGAGTTCCCGACGCGGACGACACGGCGGGGGCGCTCATCGCGTTGAGTCGACTGGGCGGCGCAGACGCGCGAGCGCAACACGCCGCGCAGCGTGGCGTGACGTGGCTGCTCGACGTGCAGAACCGCGACGGCGGCGTGCCGACGTTTTGCCGCGGCTGGGGAACACTTCCCTTCGATCGCAGCACCCCTGAGATCACCGCGCACGCGATTCAGGCGTGGAGTGAGTGGGACGCCCGGCTCGAGCCGCCGCTGCGACAACGGGTTGCTCGAGCGAACCGTCGAGCCGTTGCATTCCTCGAGCGCACACAACGCACGGACGGCGCCTGGATCCCGCTGTGGTTTGGCAACGAGCACGCGGCTGGCGACGAGAACCCGACCTACGGCACCGCGCGCGTGCTGATTGGTCTCTCGGCCGTTGCCTCGACTGCGTCGTTCCGGCGCCGCGGCCTTGTCTGGCTGATCGCAGCGCAGAACCCGGACGGCGGATGGGGCGGCGATCGCGGCGTCCCTTCCTCGATCGAGGAGACCGGGATCGCGCTCGCGGCCGTCTGCAGCTGCGCTGGCGATGACGACGCCGCAGCAATCCGCGCATCAGCGGCGCGCGGCGCGCGGTGGTTGAGCGACGCGACCGCCACCGCCGATCCTCGACCCGCGCCGATCGGCCTCTACTTCGCAAAGCTGTGGTACTACGAGGAGCTCTATCCGATCATCCTCGCCATCGCAGGTCTGGCAGCGCATCGAAGCATCGTAGACTGATCGGATGCGCCGCGAGCTTCTGCCCATGCTGAAGCTTGCCGGTCCCGTCGTGATGGCGGAAATCGGCTGGATGAGCATGGGCATCGTCGACACGATCATGGTCGGACCGCTGGGACCGGCGGCGATCGGCGCGTCGGGGATGAGCAATTCCCTCTTCTTCGCCGTCGCGGTATTCGGCATGGGTGTCATGCTCGGCGTCGACGCGCTCGTCGCGCGGTCGTTCGGGGCCGGCAGGCTCGACGACTGCGTGCGCTGGCTGCAGCATGGCTTCCTCGTCGCACTCGTGGTCGCGCCGACCATCTCTCTCATCTTCTATGGGGCGCTCACGACCATCGATAGCTGGAGGCTTCATCCCGAGGTGCGGGTGCTCGCCGAGCCGTACCTGCGCATCCTCGGCCTCGGGGCGCTTCCACTGCTCCTCTACGCGACGTTCCGTCGGTATCTCCAGGGAATTCACGTCGTCCGGCCCGTGATGGTCGCGCTCGTCACCGCGAACATCGTGAACGCCTTCGGCAACTGGGTGCTGATCTGGGGCCATCTGGGCGCACCCGCGCTTGGCGTCAGCGGCTCGGCCTGGGCCACCGTCGGCGCCCGCGTGTACATGGCCTCGTTTCTGTACTTTGCCATCGTCCGGGAACACCGGAAGCGCGGCGCCGCGCACCCACGCGTTCCCTTCCTGATCGACTACGCACGCGTGCGGCAGCTGGTGGCGCTCGGTGTGCCCGCCGCGTCGCAGCTGGCGCTCGAGGTGGGCGCCTTCGCGGCGGTGAGCGCCCTTGCCGGTCGTCTCGACCCGGTCTCGCTCGGGTCCCACCAGATCGCGCTGAACCTCGCCGCGCTGTCGTTCATGATTCCACTCGGCCTCTCATCGGCCGGCGCCGTGCGGGTCGGCCACGCGATCGGCGCGGGTGACGCCCGCCGGGCCATGCACGCCGGGTGGACGGCATTGGGGATCGGCGCCGTAATCATGGCCGCGGTCGGGCTCGTGTTCATCCTGGCGCCCACGCCGCTGCTGCGCGTGTTCACCTCCGACGCGCGAGTGCTGTCGATTGGCACCAGCCTGCTGGCGATTGCAGCGGCGTTCCAGCTCTTCGACGGAACGCAGGCCGTCGCGACCGGTGTGCTGCGAGGCGTCGGCGACACACGGACGCCGATGATCATGAACGTCCTCGGCCACTGGGTCTTTGGGCTGCCGGTCGGCTACGCGCTCTGCTTTCGGGCCGGGTGGGGTGTGTCGGGTCTCTGGGTCGGCCTGTGCATCGGCCTGGTTTTCGTGGCGGTCGTGCTCACGATTGCCTGGCACCACCGATCTCGGCATCTCGTGCTGCCTGTGGTGCCAGCACCGGTAGCGCCGTAGCGGTTGTGCCGCTCCTTCATTGACAGCAGCGAACCGCGGCGCTATGTTCCGCCGTCATGTCCTACGTGATCACTCGCCGCGCTGAAAAACGCAGCCTTGCGATCGTGACGTGCATGCTGTCCGTCGCTGCGATCCAAGCAGTAGAGCCCGGCAAGCCTTCTGTGTCGGCTCTCGAGGTGACAGCGTACAGGGCCATCGGCGCGAAGCATCCTGACCCCTCGATTCGGAACGGCGACCATCTCGCTCGGCGGTTTCTGGGCACTGAAGAGCGTGGCATTCTGCGCAAGGCAGGGTCCGGGGCCATCCTGAACGCCCTGGAGATGGACACCGACACCGCGTGGTCGAGCCTCGGCATCAGGCGCGGATTCGCTCAAGCCGTCCACATGCGCACTCGGCATATCGACGCAATGTTCGAGGAGAGCTTGAGGGCCGGCGCCAATCAGGTGGTGATTCTCGGGGCCGGACTCGACAGCCGGGCCTACCGCTTCGATGAGATGGTGCGCCAGGCACGCGTGTTCGAAGTCGATTTCCCTCCCACGCAGGAGTACAAGAAGAAGCGCGTCAAAGAGATCGTTGGGTTTCTGCCCGCCCACGTGTCATACGTGCCGATCGACTTCACGAAGGACGATCTCGCGACGGTGCTGGACGCCGCCGGATACGATCGGACCAAGAAGACGATCTTCGTGTGGGAGGGCGTGACCTTCTACATACCTGAAGCAGCCGTCGATGGGACGCTCCGGTTCGTCGCCAGCCATTCGGCTCCGGGCAGCAGAATCGTGTTCGATTACTTCGTCCAGAGTTTCTTGAAGGCACCGTCTGCGGGCCTCAAGGACATCATGACGAGGCTCGAAGCCGTCAGAGAGCCACTGATATTCGGCCTGCCTGATGATGACCGCGAAGGATTCATCACGCGGCGAGGTCTCGCGATCGTCTCAGACGTGCATATCAGCGAGCTGCGATCGCGCTACTTGCCCCAGCCACAGACCGACGGCGCCCAAAAAGCCGGCGGCTACATCTGCACGGCCTCCGTTCCCTAACGCTGCGGCGGCGCGCCGTCGCTCCAAAGACCTTCATCGCCGCGGCGATCATGCCGGCGACATCTGACACGTTCGCGGGCACGACCACGGTATTGGTTTTCTGCGCGATGTTGCCAAACTGCGCGACGTACTGCTCGGCGACGCGGAGCTGCACGGCTTCCATCCCGCCGTCGGTGCGAATGGCCGTGGCAACCGCCCGGATGCCTTCTGCCGTGGCCGACGCCACCGCGCGGATCGCGGCGGCCTGCCCTTCGGCTTCGTTGATCTGCTGCTGCCGATTCGCTTCAGACGCCTTGATCACCTGCTGCTTCTCACCCTCGGCCGTGTTGATCGCGGCGTCACGCTGCCCTTCCGACGTCAGGATCAGGGCGCGCTTCTCCCGTTCCGCGCGCATCTGTTTTTCCATGGCCGCCAGAATGTCAGCCGGCGGCTGGATGTTCTTGATCTCGTAGCGCAACACCTTCACGCCCCACGATTCGGATGCCTTGTCCAGCTCTCCAACGACGGAGAGGTTGATCGTGCTGCGCTCCTCGAACGTCCGATCGAGATCGATCTTCCCCACCTCGCTGCGGAGCGTCGTCTGCGCGAGCTGCGTGATCGCGAACAGGTAGTTCGAGATGCCGTACGACGCGCGCTCGGCGTTCAGCACCTTCAGATAGAGCACGCCATCCACGCCCACCTGCACGTTGTCGCGCGTAATGCACACCTGGGCCGGGATGTCGATCGCCTCTTCCTTCAGCGAGTGGCGGTAGCGGATGGCGTCGACGAATGGGACAAGCACGTGAAAGCCGGCGTTGAGCGTCGCATAGTACCGTCCGAGGCGCTCGACCACGAACGCGCTCTGCTGCGGGACGACGATGGCGGTCTTGGCGACAATGAAGATCACCACGAGCGCGACGACCACGAAGACAATGACAGCGCCTTCCACGTCAGCTACTCCTGTCGAAGATCGAGCATGAGGCCCTGAACGGCCACCACCCGGCACCGGTGGCCGGCGGCCAGCGTGCTCGAATCCACGTTGCGCGCGCTCCAGATCGAGCCGCGCAACTCGGCCTTGCCGTGCTGGCCGGGCGCGATGTCGCTCACCGGGACCGCCACCTCGCCCACCAGCGAATCGACATCACCGTCGTGCCCCACGCGCATGTATCCGAGGAGCGGCTGCCGAAACAACCGCAGCGAGACCAGCGCGATGAGCGGAAACAGCAGCCACTGCACCCAGATCGCCCGGACGACGTCGAGCAGGACGAGGGCGCCGACGGCGAGCGCGCCGACGCCAAAGAAGATCACGAAGAACCCGCCGGGCGTGGCTAGTTCCAGCGCGATCAGCACCAGGCCGAGCACGATCCACAACCACCAAATCATTCGGTTTAAGGCTTAGGGCTCAAGGCTCAGGGCCAGAGTGTAGCCGAATTCATCACACACGGCTTGAGCCGGTAGCTAAAACGTATTAGCATCCCGCCAACTCGGTCTGCGTTAATTGAATCGGGTCAACGACGAGGAGGATGGAAATGGGCCGTGTGCTTGCTCGCCCTCGCGCGGCGGTAGTGGTGTTTATGGCGCTCGCCTTCTTGCCCACGGTCGTGGGAGCCCAGGCAGTACGGGGCACGCTGCTCGGCAACGTCACTGATGAAGCGGGCCTCGGCATTCCCGGCGCCACAGTGACCATCACGGAGGTCAACACCAACATCACCTCCGCCAACGTCACCAACGAGTCGGGCTACTACATCTTCTCGAGCCTCAAGGACGGCGTGTACCGCGTCGCCGCCGAGATTCCCGGGTTCAAGAGAGCCGTTCGTGAGGGCGTCGAAGTGCAGGTCAACACCACCGTTCGCGTGGACCTGAAGCTCGCGGTCGGCGTTCTGGAGGAATCCATCACCGTGGTGGGATCGACGCCGCTCCTCCAGACGGACCGCGCCGATACCGGACGGATCATCGAGAGCGTCCACCTGCAGGCCGTGCCGCTCGGATTCAACCGCAACTTCCAGGGGATGTTGATCACGGTCCCGGGCGCCACACGCCCCTTCCGTCCGCATTCCGAGTTCTTCAACGCCCAGGACAGCCTCTCGACGAACGTCAACGGCCAGTCGCGGCTGGCCAACAACGTGCAGCTCGAAGGCGTGGACAACAACCACAAGACCGGCCTGCTCACGGTGCTGATTCCGTCGGCGGAAGCGATCGAGACGGTCAGCATCTCGACCAGCATGTACGACGCGGAGTTCGGACGCGCCGGCGGCGCGATCACGAACGTGACGCTGCGATCGGGAACGAATGATCTCAAGGGCAGCGTCTTCATGTTCGGCAACACCGAGGCGACGATGGCGGCCGGGTACTTCTCGCACGTGAAGGCGCCGACCGAGTACGTGCAGGCCGGCTTCACGCTCGGCGGGCCGATCAAGCGCAACAAGCTGTTCTACTTCGGCGACTACCAGCACACCCTCGACAACTCGGGCCGGACGACGCGCGCCACGATTCCGCCGATGGCGTTCCGCAACGGCGACTTCAGCGGCGCGCCGACGATCATCTACGACCCGGCGACCGGCAATCCCGACGGATCCGGGCGCACGCCGTTCCCCGGCAACGTCATTCCGGCGAACCGCATCAGCCCGATCGCGCGCGCGATTCTCGCCGGCCTCCCCGCGCCGAATCTGAACGCCGCACTCGGCCAGATCAACTACCAGGCGCCATACGTGCGTGAGAAGACGACGAAGGCGTTCGACGTCAAGCTGAACTACCAGGTCTCCCAGAGCGATCAGCTCTCCGGGCGCTTCAGTTTCCAGCGGCCGGACATCCTCGATCCCGCCGTCTTCGGCGAGTTCGGCGGCGGTGGGAAGGACTTCGCGGGCCGCGGCACGAACCTGACGTACAGCATGGGCACCAACTACACGCGCACGTGGTCGAACAGCCTGGTCATGGAAGCCCGCGGCGGCGTCAGCTACTACCACAACGAAGCCTTCTCGGACGGCCATGGTCTGCAGACGGCACAGCAGGTTGGCATCCGCGGCGCCAACATCGACGACTGGACGAGCGGCATGACGCAGCTCGACATCACCGGGTTCAGCAATCCGGTCGTTGGATTCGCCGCCAGCCTGCCGTGGGATCGATCGGAGACCACTACGCAGTTCGCCGTGGTGGCGACCAAGCTGTGGGGCAACCACACGATCAAGTTCGGCGAGGACGTGCGCCACAACCGCGACTTCCTGTTGCAGACGCAGGACAACGGCGGTCCTCGCGGGCGCTTCCAGTTCCGCGCCCCGCAGACCGCGATTCCGACCGATACCGCCGCCCAGAACGGGTTCGCGAACGCGTTCGCATCGTTCCTGCTCGACGTGCCGGGCGGCATCGGACGCGACCTCAAGGTCGTCGACCCGGGCACGCGCCATATGGCCTACTTCACGTTCATCCAGGACAAATGGCAGGCGACGCAGAACCTGACCGTCGATCTCGGTCTGCGTCACGAGTTCTACACGCCGCTCAGCGGCCTCGAAGAACGCGGGTCGATGTCGAACTACGACCCGACGACGAACACGCTGCGCGTTGCCGGATACGGGGAAGTCAACAACCGCGTTGGCGTCAAGGCGTACTGGAAGAACTTCTCGCCTCGCGTCGGTTTGTCGTACCGGCTCGATGAGAAGACCGTGCTGCGCGGCGGATACGGCGTGAGCACCATGCCGTTCCCCGACAACACCTACGCGTTCAACTTCCCGGTGAAGCAGCTCAATCAGATCAATCCTCCAACCACCTTCGCGCCGGCCGGCTCGATGCAGAACGGCTTCCCCGAGCCCGTCGTGGCGGCGATCCCGTCGAACGGCGTGATCGACGCGAGCACGCCGGCGCTGCGGAACCAGGCGTACTTCTACGTGCCCAGCAACCTGCACGAGGGTTCCCTGCACTCGTGGAACGTCGCCTACCAGCGCGAGCTGCCCGGACGCTGGACGGCGGAAGTGGCGTACGTCGGCAACCGCGGCCACGACATCATCGCGTCGTTCAACATGAACGCGGGAATGGTGCTCGGCGCCGACAACGCGGGCCGGCCGCTCTTCACGCCGTTCGCGCGGACCGCCGACGTCACCACCTGGATCCCGGTCAAGACGGCCTACCATTCACTGCAGACCAAGGTGGACCGCCGCTTCTCCAACGGACTGCTGGTCACCACTTCGGTACACGCTCGGCCGATCGAAGAACTACTCGGACGGCGACAGCAACGGCGCGATCCAGACGCCGGCGGACATCGAGCGGAGCTGGGCGCGGAGGAACGAGGATCGGCTCCACAACTTCGTGGTCAGCGGCGTCTACCAGCTGCCGTTCGGACCCGGCCGAAAGTGGGTACAGGACGGCCCGCTCAGCTACGTGATCGGCGACTGGCAAGTGAGCGGCATCGTCGCGGCACAGTCCGGACTGCCGATCCGCTTCGAGGCGAACAACGCCACGCTGCGCGCTCCCGGGAACACGCAGCGCCCGGACGCCAGCGGTAAACCGGAGGTGCTCGGCGGGATCGGACCCAGTGCCCTCTGGTTCGACACATCGGTCTTCTCTGCACCAGCTCCAGGCACTTGGGGGAACGTGAAGCGCAATGGACTTCTCGATGGACCGTCATATGTCAACCTCGACGCATCGCTCGTGAAGCAGCTGTCGTTCGGTCGCGGCGTCCGCGGGGAGTTCAGAATCGATGCGTTCAACGTCACCAACAGCCCGCATTTCGAGAATCCGGAGCGGACCCTGGGAAACGCCAACTTCGGCCGGATCACCGCGGTCATCGCCAACAACGAGCGGCTGATCCGGTTCGGGTTGAAAGTCACCTTCTGAGCGACGCGGGAATATTGAGCCGTGTGAGGCGGGCCGTTGCGGCTCGCCTCACCCACAGCCGGGGCCGCCCTCCACTATTCGGATGAAAACACTCATCGACCTGACGGGTAGAGTTGCCATCGTGACTGGCGGGTCGTCGGGAATCGGCTCCGCGACCGCGGCGCTCCTCGGCGATCTCGGGGCCAAGGTCGCGATCGGCTATTACCAGAACCAGGCCGGAGCCGACCGCGTGCACGCGTGCATCACCGGCCGCGGCGGAACGTCCACGACGATACGCGCCGACGTCCGCTGCGCCGGCGAGATTCGCACCCTCGTCGCGCGCGCGACCGACGCCTTCGGTCCGATCGACATCCTCGTCAACAATGCGGGATCGCTCGTCGCCCGGCAGGGCATTGCCGACATCACGGAGGAGCGCTGGGGCGAGATTCTCGATCTGAATCTGACGAGCGCCATGCTCTGCGCCCAGGCGGTCGCCCCGTCGATGATCGCGCGCAAGCATGGCGCGATCGTCAACGTCGTCTCGATTGCCGGCCGCAACGGCGGCGGCATCGGCGCCGGCGCGTACGCATCGGCGAAGGGCGGCCTGATCGCGCTCACCAAATCGCTCGCCCGCGAGCTCGCGCCGCACGGCATTCGCGTCAACGCCATCTCGCCTGGCGTCATCGACACGCCGTTTCATCAGACGTTCTCGACGCCCGAGATGATGCGCGGCTTCGTCGCGGCCATTCCAATGGGCCGCGTTGGAACGTCGGCCGAGTGCGCATCCGCAATCGCGTTCCTCGCCTCCGACGCAGCCAGCTACATCGCCGGGGAAACCATCGAGGTCAATGGCGGGCAGCTGATGCTGTAACTTGTCAGGGGCTAGGGGTCAGGGGCGAGGGGCGAGGGCTGTCTCAGGCACTAGGCACTCGGCACTAGGCACTAGGCACTAGGGGGAAGGCGGCACCACTCGACGCGTTCAACCACGCGCTGCGAATTCCCCGACCTTTGTGCGCCCGGCGGTACTGCAATTCTCCCAACCAGCAAGCGACGAGCTGAATCGAATCAAGGGCTTAGCTCGCGGCATGCGCCGTGCTCCTCTGGCAACGCATGTCGGAAATCAAGTCCTTCCGCGATCTCATTCTTTGGCAGAAGTCGATGAACCTCGCGGACCGTTGCTATACGCGGTCGCTGCGCTTCGCGCGAGACCATCAGTTGGTACTCGGCCATCAGATTAGGAGGGCCGCCGTGTCGGTCCCGTCAAACGTCGCCGAAGGATTCGGCCGCCACTACACAGCGGCGTACATCAACCATCTATGGATGGCGAACGCATCCGACTACGAGCTGCAGACGCAGCTGGAGTTAGCGCACAGGCAGCGTCTCTTGAGTGAGGACGAAGCGTCAGCACTGATTACGGACGCCGAAGAAGTGACGCGTATTCTGAAGGGGCTTGTGAAGTCGCTGGAACGACCGACGCGAAGCTAATCCAGTGACCTAACGACTGAGTCCCTAATGACTCGTGCCTGAGCGAGCCCTCGCCCCTAGACCCTGACAACGAGCCGCGGCGGCAGAATGAGATGCCGATCGACCCCCGGCCCGTTGGGATCTCCCATCAGCAGACGCACGGCGTGGCGGCCGAGATCTTCCACCGGCTGGACGACGGTGGTCACGGGGCGGCGCAGCAGGTCGACCAGAAACAGATCGTCGAAGCCGACGACGACAACGTCTGCGGGTGCGGCGCGGAGCGCTCCCACGGTCAACCAGAAATTGGCGGCGATGATCGCCGTGGCGTGGCCGCCTCCGGCAAAAAGCTGCGCGACGGCTTCACGCGCCGTCTCCGGGTCGCGCGACGCGACGGCCATCGGACCGGGCGCCAGTCGATGCCGCGCGAGCGCCTTCCGAAAGCCTTTGAGACGATCCCGGAACGTCGACGTCTCCGTGGGACCACCGAGGTATGCAATGTTGCGGTGGCCGCGGTCGACCAGGTGGTCGACGGCGAGCTTCATGCCGGCCACGCTGTCGGTGATCACGGACGGGACGTCCAGCCCCTGAATCGTCCGGTCGACGAAGACGATCGGAAGGCGCTCGCTCGCCAGCGTCGCGAAATGCCGCGACTTGTGATGCGAGGGTGCCAGGATGGCGCCGTCCACGCGCCGCTCGCGCACCATCTCGACGACGAGCCGTTCCTTCTCTTCGGTGTCGCCCGTATGCGTGACGACGAGCGTGTAGCCGTTGGCCTCGGCCTCTTCCTGCGCGCCCATGGCAAGGCCGGCCCAGAAGGGATTCGTGAGATCGCCCACGGCCAGGCAGAGCGAATACGCGCGATGGTTCTTGAAGCTGCGGGCCAGCGCGCTCGGCCGGTAGCCGAGCTCCTGCGCCATGCGCTGCACGCGCGCGGCGGTCTCGGTGCTGATCCTGAACTCCGAGACGCGGCCGGCCAGCACCTGCGAGACGGTCGCCTGGGAGACGCCCACCCGGCGGGCGATGTCCTTCATCCGGACGCGCACTGATTAATCCCTACGGGCGGGATTATAGTCGCGCCGACTCCTTCTTCCGGAAGCTGATCGTCGCGTTGGTAACGAGCGGCCGCGCCCAGATTCCCACGCTCAGAATGTAGGCGAGGGGAGCGTAGAGCAGCAGCATCCCGTTGCGCAGGCCCGCGAGATCGCCCAGCCAGCCGATCACCAGCGGCATGACCGCGCCTCCGATGACGGCGGTGCACAGAATCCCTGAAAACGAGCCGTGATGTTCGCGCGCCGAGTTGAGCGCCAGGGAGAAGATGATCGACCACATGACCGACGCGCAGAAGCCGACGAGGGGCAGAGCGGCAAGCGCCACCTGCGCGCTCCCGAAAAGGCCCGTCGTCAGCGCGGCCATCGCTCCCGCGGCGGCAATCGTCAGAACGAAACGGCTGTCCATCAGCTTCAACAGCACCAGCCCCACGAGACACCCGACGGTCATGAGCCCCCAGAAACGGCTGACGGCATCGGCACCGACCGTCTGCGGATCGAACCCGTGATAGGTCTGGAGGAACTGCGAGATCCAGTTCGCCGTGCCCTGCTCCATCCCCACGTAACAGAAGATGGCGAGGGCGTACAGCCAGACGAACCGCTCGCGCAGCAGCAGCGAATAGGTCCCCATGACGCCGGCGCGCTCGTCCTCTTTCAGCTCCACGCGCGGCAGCGGCGCGGCGGCAATCACGACGACCATCACCAGGGTGACCGCGGTGAACACCCAATAGAGCGAAATCCACGGCAGCGCCGGCGGCACGACACGCGCCAGCAGCTCCACGAGCGCGTCGCCGCCGCCCGTCGCCCCGGCGAGGCGACTGACCAGATACGAGTAGATCTGCGGGCTGACGAATCCCGCCAGGCCGAAGACGAGCTGCGCCATGACGGAGTAGAACGCGAAATGCTCGTCGCCGCCAGCCACCCGCAGCAGCGGGTTGATGGCAACCTGCAGCACCGCCATGCCCGCGCCGATCACGAAGAGCGACGCGAGCGCGGTACGGAAATCCGGCATCAGCGCGAACGCGATCGAACCGGCAAACGCCAGCAGGAAGGCGCCGGCGAGGACCGCTTTCTCGCCGTGCCGCTCCACGAGCATCCCCGACGGAATCGACATGAAGCCGTACGCGACGAAGAACGAGAACGGCAGGAAGCCGGCCATCCCGAGGCTCAGCGTGAAGCTCTTGATGATGTCGGGGATGAGCGGGCCGAGGATGTTCGTGATGAGCGAGATGACGAAGAAGATCAGAAACACCAGGCCGACGACCGGGTAGTTCGTCTTCGTGGCGGTCACTGAGCTGTTACCGGCGTGGACAGGAACGTGCGAATCAGCTCGCGCACGCCGTCACGCCCGAAGACGAAGAAGAGCTCCTCGGCTCGCGGCCCGCGCCGGAGATAGTCCACTTCGGGCACGCGCGGATAGTCAGGACGGCGCTGAAGACCGGGCAGGTCGCACGTGTCCTGCTCGTCAGGCGACAGGCGCAGGTCGTGCATCGACTCCAGCGCGAAGAGCTTCCGCCGCTGTGTCAGGCGGTCGACTGGATGCGTGTAGACGCGCTCCACCGCGATGTCACTCCGGCTCCAAGGCGGCAGCGACATCACGGTGCCGGCCGGTCCGAACGGGTACCGGTTCTCGGAGGCGTGGTTCGTGTAGAGCAGAAACGTCGCCTGGCCGTTCCACTTCTCCAGCGCGTCCGCTGCCGCGACGGTCGTGTACTGGTGGTCGGCGTGGTAGTCGAGCACCGGATGCGGCATGACGATGATCGACGGCTTTACTTTACGGAACACTTCGACGAGATCCTCGACGAGATGATTCCAGGTCGAGGTGCGGGAGGCGATGGGAAGCAGCCGTCCGATGTTCGCGCGCCGGTACGGCAGGACATCCTGGTTCGGACCGTACATCTCGCTCATGGGCTGATCCGGAGTCTGCCGCATCGCCTGGAGCCGCGCGTCGAAGTATCCGAGGTTGAAGCATCGCTCGGGCGGAATCTCTCCCTGCCACGGCACGGTGACGCTGTCAACGGCGCGGAGGTAGCCCTTGAGCAGGTAGTGCTCGGCCGGGTCGCTGACCTGTGCGCGGTAGTTGAAATCGCCCGCGTTGCCCGACGTCACGGTCACGATCGTGGCATTCCGTCCCGCGTACAACCCGAACGCGGCGATCTCCGCATCGTCCGGATGGGGCGCGATGATCAGGATGGTCCCTTTCAGATCGAGCTTGTTGGCGAAGAGCCGGAGCGTCGCGGCCCCGGGCTCGAGCGTGATCCCGTGGGTACGGATGGCGACGGGCGAGCCATCGGTGAGCTGGTCGCGAAGGCTGGTCAGGTTGAGCCAGCGCAGGCCAGACGCGCTTGCCTCGAAGTATTGCTCGATGCGCGCGCCGCCCGCCGTGATCTCCACGTACGGCGCCGCTTCGGCGCCAGCGCTCCGGACGGACAGCAGCGCGGTGTCCCAGTCGGCGGCGGCCGGTCGGCGCCAGGCGAATCGCACGCCGTCAGGCGTCCGCTCCAGCGTCACCGTCTGCTCTTCGCTCTGACCCGGCGCGAACCGGTACCGATCGTCACGCGCATTCCCCGTTTGATCGGCGGCCGACGGGACGACGACCGCGCATGCCGCGATCAGGACGGGCAGAAGGCTACGACGTGACATTCCAGGCCTCGACTTCCACGCGCGGCTCGGCCCCCGGCCCTCCACGGGGACGCGGGTACGACACACGGATCTCTCGCGTTTCACCAGGGAAGAGCTCGAAGTAGTTGTCCTGCCAGTACGCCGGCAGAATCTCGCGTCCGCCGGATGGGTCGACGATCTTCAAACGGACCTGAAACGCGAGTGCGCTGCCGGTGTTGCTGACCGTCACGCGGCCGCGGCCCTCGACCTTGTCGGTCTCGAAACGCGGCGAGACCTTGAGCGATGTCGGCGGCAGCTTCGCAAGCGCGGTCAGATCGGCATGCTCGAGCGTCGGCGTGTGAAACCACTTCTTGGTGTTCCACTCGAGCACATCCTGCTTCGTCGAGAGCCAGTAGAAGTTCCGGCTCACCTCGCCACCGGCCGCGTCGGTCAACAGCAAACGCAGAAAATACGTCGTGGTCAGATCGGCGAGCGGGGGGATGGCGAGCGCGCGGACGACGCCGTCGGCCGGCAGATCGATGACCGCCTTCTCGGAGAACTTCTTCACGAGCTTCACGTCGAACACTTCCGCGGTGACGGTCAGTCTCTTGACTGGCTCGTAGCGGTCGTTGACCACTGCGACGGAGTTGTCGTCGTAGGAGTACTGCACGTGGACCGGCTCATTGGCTTTCTTGGTGCCGAAGTAGCCTCCGCCCGGGCGCAGGTAGTAGTCGTACAGGTGCCAGATCATCGACGGCCAGGCGTTGTTGAGCATCCACTGGATGACGCCCGTCGAGACGTACTTGTTGCGCGCGTACCCCTCGAACATCGCCCGCTCGCTCTCGTACGTGAGCGCCTGTGCCTTGCGCGCGTAGTCGAGGACGCTCGTGGCCTTTCCGTAGCGGCCCTCGAGCGTTTCGGTGAACCGCGTGACGTCCCTGAACTCGTCGCCGCCGGCGTGGTAGTTCCAGTATTCGTTGATTGGCCACAAGCGATCCTCTGGAAGCATCTGCCTGAGGCTTTCGATCGGCGGCACCGCGCCGCCCGGCCCGATCTCGGTTGCAAACCCGAACGCGCCGCCTTTTTCCTTGTCGGTCAGCCAGTACCAGGGCGGCACGTAGTCCCACGGACCTTTCATCTTGACGCCGCTTGGTCCGCTCAACTTCGCAGGCGTGTGATGGGCGCTCGACAACACGGGCTTCGGCCACTCGCATTGCTTGAGCACGTCCAGGTATTTCCCTTCCACGTCGGGCGGGGGCGGCGCGTCGCTCCCGTTCAACCAGACGAGGACGCTTGGATGATTGCGCAGCCGGAGCGCCTGCGACTGGAGCGACAGCGGCGCGACGCGGTGGTCTTCGGCATCCCACTTGTCCCACATCTCCCACTGATCGCAGCAGCACCAGCCCGGCATCAGCAGGATGCCGTGCTTGTCGGCAAGCTCGAGGAACTCGTCGGTCTCGAGCTTTCCCTCGAGGCGAATCGTATTGAGGCCCATCTCCTTGACGTAGCGGAACTCTGCCTCGATGCGCTCCGTGTTCGCGGGGCGCAGGAGCATGTCCGACGCCCAGCCGCCTCCGCGGATGAGGATCGGCTTTCCGTTCACGCGGAACAGCCGGTGACCTTCCTTCGTGAGCTCCGACACGATCTGCTGAATCCCGAACGTCACCTCCTGCGCATCCGACACGACGCCGTCGACGGCCACGTCGATCGCCAGCGTGTAGAGAGGCTGCGCGCCGTGACGGTACGGCCACCAGACCTTTGGATTGGCGATCGTCAGCTCCTTCACGTCGCTCGGAGTGAACCGGACGGTCGTGCGCTCTTTCGGCGCGAGCGCGATCTCTTTCGTAAACCGGATCGAATCGATGGTGCCGCGCACCGTCGCCTTGACGGGACGATCGGTCGGGTTCGAGACCTCGGCGCTCACCGTAAGGGCCGCGCTCTGCAGGGAGGGGACCTCGAGCTTGGGCTGCACGTACGGATGGTGGAGAACCACCGAACCACTGCGGGTGAGAAACACATCGCTCCACAGACCCATGTTCTTGTCGGGCGGCGTAGGGTTCCAGTCGACCCACATGAATGCCAGGTCGTGCGGTTCGGGTGCGATCACCTCGACGGCGAGCGCATTGCGCGACCCGGGGCGGATCAGGTTCGTGACGTCGAATTCGTATCGTCGAAATGCACCGGCCACCTCGGTCGCATCGGCGATGCGGCGGCCGTTCAGCCAGATGTTCGCGCGGTAGTTGATGCCGTTGAAGTGCAGCGCGGTCCGATCGAGCCCGGGCTGGCGCGGGACGTCGAATTCAGTCCGATACCACCACGAAGGCTTGTACGGGCTGTCTGCCGGCATCGGGAGCAGCTGGAACCGTTCGCCGATCGGATACGTGACGCCGGGCAGCTTGCGAAGATTCATGCCGAAGTAGAGGTCCTCGCGGATCACCCCGCTCTCCACGAGCGCGCCCACGACCGTGTTCGGCACCGTGATGCGATGCCACGCCGCCGTGGCAAAGCCGGGCCGCGAGATGGCATCGCCCGTGGCGGCGACCTTGGCCGACGACTGCAAGAACCAGCCGGTTTCGAGCGTTACCTTTGAGGCGGCCTCGGCCGGACCTGCGGCGAAGGCCGCGATGATTCCGGCGACGGCCAGCGTAAATGACAGCCACAAACGCGACATCAAGGGATCCTCCGAGCCGATGGGGCAGCGTAACTGGCTGCCGCGCCTATCGCAATACATATTTAACGTCCTTTACTATTGCCGCCCGCCGCGAAAGAATGGGGCATCCTGCGATGACGCCTGATTCCGCCAAGTCTGCGTCGGGTGACCACGACGCCCGTCGCGCCGGTCACCTGCGGGAGCTCAATCTGGATCGAGTCCTGTCGGTCGTCATGGACCGTGCGGCGCCGTTCACGCGCGCGGAAATCGTTCGCGCCACTGGTCTGTCGGTGCCCACGGTCGGGAGCCTCACCAACGACCTGATGCGCCGCGGCATCCTGCGCGACCTTGGAGCGGGACCGTCGAGCGGCGGCCGCCGGCCGTCCTTCATGGAATTCAACCGGCGCCATGGCTTCGTCGCCGGCATCGATATCGGCCCGACACGCACGCGACTGGCGGTTGCGGATCTGCGTGACGAAGTGCTCGCCCGCCGCATCGTGCCGACGCCATCGTCGAACGGCCCCGCTGCCACGCTTGCCAGTCTCGCCTCGGAGCTGCGCGATCTGCTGCACGAGGCCCAGGCGCCGCCCGGACGCCTGCTGGCCGTTTGCGCCGGCGCCCCGGGGATGGTCGATCTCGACCGCGGCGTGGTGCTGCTCGCACCAAACCTCGAAGGCTGGGTCGACGTGCCGATGCGTTCGATCCTCGAGCGCGAGCTCGGCGCGCCGGTCATCGCCGACAACGACGTCAACCTCGCGGTCCTCGGCGAGCACTGGCGCGGCGCCGCGCGCGGCCACGACACCTGCGTGTTTCTCTTCGTCGGCACCGGGATTGGCGCCGGCGTGCTCATCGACGGCGCCGTCCATCGCGGTCACCACTTCATGGCCGGCGAAGTGGCCGCGATGCCGATGGGGCCACAGTTCGTCGGACACGACTTCGGATCGCGCGGCTGCTTCGAAACGCTCGCCGGCCTCGAAGCGCTCGCGGCGCGCTGGCCGAGCGCCCACGACGTCGACCCCGGTCGCTGGGTGGCGGAGCTCCTCAAAGCGGCCGAAGCGGGCGATAAACAGGCCCGCGAGGCCATCGCCCAGACCGCAACGTTCATCGGCATGGCCGTGACGACCGTCGGAACCATCCTCGATCCCTCGCTGATCGTCCTCGGCGGCGCCATGTTCGCGAAGGCGGATGGCCTTCTCCGCGAGGTGAGGCGAGTGGTCGGCACCATCACGCACGCGCCGATCAAGATGGTGCTCTCGGAGCTCGAAAAAGACGCCCCGCTCCTCGGGAGCCTGCTGCTGGCCGCGAACGAGGCCCGCCGCCAGCTGAGACTGCGCCTTCGCAACCGGTCCGATCGGACATACGGCCACACGCCTCGGCGTATGGTTTCCGCGCGGATGGCTTCGGAAGGATGAATTATCCCTGATACGGGCCTTTCACTTCGCCCCAGCCCCAGCGGGGCATCGCTTGATCGACGCTCACCTCTCCGGCTGCCTGTGAATTGATGAGGGCGACGCGCGAACCCCATTCGAGATAGGCGACGAACGCGGACCGGAATTCGGGATCCGACGGCAGACCAACCTCGTCGGCACAGGCGCAGATCAGCTGGACCCAGCGCGCGCGCTGCTGCTCGGTAAGTTGTTTGCCAACGTGCCGGCTGACCATCGCCGAGTGACCGCCGCGGCGCTCGCTGTAGAGGGCCGGCCCGCCGAACACTTCCGCGATGAAGTGGGCCACGTGGCGCGCGTGCTCGGCGCTCATCGAGGCGAATACCGGCGCCAGGACCGGATCGTCGCCGACCCGCTGATAGAACAGCGCCGTCAGGCGTTCGAACGCCTCCGTTCCTCCGGCCCACTGGAAGAGCGTCGGGGGGTTCTCGCCGGCCATGTGGACTCCGTTTCGCTGAGGCCCTACTTGAGCTCGATCAGCTGATTCGCCTTCACGTTTTCGACGCGCGTGCTCGTTCCATCCGGCCATCGAACTTCGATCGAGTCCACCTGCGTCGCGGAGCCGAGGCCGAAGTGCTGCCGCATGTCGTCCTGCGAGATGTAGCTCGTGCCGCTCTGGACGAGCCGCCGCTGGACCGCCGTTCCCGCACGCACCACGATCAGCGCGCCGATCGCATTGGTGTTGGGCGCCTTGCCCTTCACTTTCACGATCAGCCAATTGCCGGCGCCTGCCAGCTCGTTGTGCAGCACCTGTGGCAGGCCGTCGAGATCGTTGATCACGACGTCGATGCGGCCGTCGTTGTCCAGGTCGCCGATGGCAAGACCGCGGCTCACGCGCTCGTCGGTGAACACAGGTCCGAACTGCGCGCCAACCTCGTCGAAGACACCGCCGCCTCGATTCCGATAGAGCAGCTTGCGCTGACGGTAACCGGCGGAGCCGCCGAGCCTGGCCTTGTCGAGCTGCGGGTAGACGTGACCGTTGACCGCGATCAGATCGACGAGGCCGTCATTGTCCCAATCGAGGAACGCGTTGCCCCAGCCGACGAGCGGCAGGCTCGGAGGCGCCGTGCGCGACCGGAACGCCACGTCGGTGAAGTGCGTTCCTTCATTGCGAAACAGGTTGTTGTATTCCTCGGAGAAGTTCGTGACGAAGAGGCCGAGGCGGCCGCTGCCGTCCCAGTCGCCCACCGCGACGCCCATGCTCCCCTGCTCGGATCCGTCTTCACTCACCGCGACACCCATCGGAAACGCGGCTTCCTTGAATGTGCCGTCCTTCTGATTGAGATACAGAAAATTCGGCATCGCATCGTTCGCGACGTACAGGTCGAGCCATCCATCCTCGTTCGCGTCGAACCAGGCCACGCCGAGACCGAAGTACCCGCGCGAATCCGCGACGCCTGCCTGCTTCCCCACTTCGGTGAAGCGGCCCTGTCCCTCGTTTCGGAACAGAAAATCGCTTTCACCCGGCAGACCGCGCGGCCCGCACTGCACCGCGATGCCGCGGAACTGGCACGTCTTGTCCTTGCCGAACTCAGGCAGCGCTTTCAGGTCGATCTGCACGTAGCGGCTGACGAATACGTCGAGATCGCCATCGCGGTCGTAGTCGGCGAAGCCACAGCCCGTCGACCAGCCGCCCACGCCCACGCCGGCGTTGGCGGTCACGTCCGCAAACGTGCCGTCACGGTTATTGCGATACAACTTGCTTCCGCCAAGCGCGGTGACGTAGACGTCTTCCCATCCGTCCGCGTCGAAGTCGGCCGTGCAGACACCCATTCCCCAGCCCGGGTGCCCGACGCCGGCCTTGTCGGTGACATCGGCGAACTTGAGTTTGCCCAGGTTTCGATACAGCGCGCTGCGCGCGGCCTTCGGCTGGTCGGCTGTTTCCACGGTCAGCGAGTCAACGAAGTACATGTCGACGAGACCGTCGTTGTCGTAGTCGAAGAGCGCCACACCGCCGCTCATCGATTCGACGATGTACTTCTTCTCCGGCGCGGCGTGGTGCTGGAAGGCAATCCCGGCTTCACGCGTGATGTCGCGGAAGAGCACGCCATCGGCGGCGCGGGCATGGAGCGCGAGCACCGCGGCCCCGAACACGCCGGCGAGAAGTATGGCGGCACGCCTCATGACGATCCCGTCCTGCTGCGCACCATCTTCGCGCGTTCTTCCATCTCACGCAGCTTGACCCGGTACAGCTCCAGATGCTTCTCGGAGCTTGCGCGATCGTCGAGCCGCGCGTACGCGAGACTGAGCTGGTAATGCGCGCGGGATGACGCCGGGTTGGCGGCCACGGCCTTGAGCAGCGCATCGCGCGCGTCGGCGTACTTCTCCTGATTCATCAGCACCAGCCCGAGCACCAGGTTCGCCGTCGCGTGCGCGTCCGACGACGCGAGCACGCGCCGCGCGAGCGCCGCCGCTTCCTCTGAGTTTCCAGTCCCCTCGAGCGCCTCGGCCAGCGCCGCGGTTGCGTCGAGATTACCGGGCTCCAGCTCCAGGCTGCGGCGGAGGTGAGTTTCGGCCTCAGAGTACAGCTTCCGGCTGTTCAAGCCGAGCCCGAGGGCGACGAGCGTGAGCGGACGGTCCGGCTCGAGCCGCTGTGCCTCCTGCAGCGCGTCGGTAGCGGCAACGAGATCGCCCGCCTGCATCAATGCAACGCCGAGCAGATATCGGTACTGCCCGACGGTTGGACAGATCCGGGTCAACGGCTCCAGCACGTCCACGGCAGCCAGCGGCGCACGGGCCGCAAGCGAGACTTGAGCGGTGGCGCTCAGGACCTCTTCCGAGTTCGGCGCGAGGACGCGCGCCTGGCGCAGTGTGTTGAGCGCACCTGCCCTGTCGCCGCGGCCCGCTTCGGTCCGCGCCTGCTGAAGCAGCGCCTTCACCGACACCTCGCCTTTCACGGATTGCGCGAATGCCGGTGTCGTCAGGAGCAAGGCGGCCAGCGCCGTCGTGAAGGTGGTCACCGGGTTCTCTGCTTGTCTTTAAGCTGCTGGTAAATCGCGAACCGCTGATCGGCGAGCGCGCTGCGCCCCTGCTTCCGATATGCCTGCGCGAGCTGGTAGTGGATGTTGGCGTCTTCCGGCGCGAGCCGGGCGCCAGCCTCGAGCTGTTCGACAGCCTCGTCGGTTGCGCCTCGAGCGAGCAGGATCTTGCCGAGGAGGTAGCGTGCGTTCGCGAATCCCGGCCGCGTCCTGAGGACTGACCGCAGAATCCTGACCGCTTCCTCCTGCTCGCCTTCCAACTCGAGGACGGTTGCGAGCGTATTGCCCGCGTTCGGGTCGTCGGGCCGGACGCTGAGCTCGAGGCGAAGTGCCGCGCGCGCATCGGCGAGCCGCCCTTGCTTCAGATAAATCTCGCCGAGGGTGGCGTTCGCATCCGGCACATCCGGTTTCAGCTGCAACGCTCGCTGCAGGGCCGCGATCGCGCCGTCGAAGTCGCCCTGCTGCGCGTGCGCCTGCCCGACGAGCACCTGCAGCTCCGGCGTCGTCCCATGCGCCGCCAGCAGCCGCGCAAACACCTGCTCCGCCTCCGCCGCGCGGCCGCTTCGAACGAGCGCGAGCGCATACGCGTACTGGAGCGACGGATCCGCATCGCGCCGGGGGTCCGCGGCCAGGAGCTCCGCCGCCTTGTCGTGGGCGCCGGCGCTCAGCGACGCGAGCGCGAGCATCCGCCTGACATCAGCGTTCGAGGGATCCGACTCGAGCGCGCGCCCGAGCGGCGCGATTGCGTTCTCGTACCGCTGAGCGCTGAAGTACGCCACACCGAGCGAGTCACTGCACCTGCGGAAACTCCGGATCGGCATCAGCCGCGTGCGCGAAGAACTCCGAGGCGCGCCCGAACCGCTGCGCCTGTGCCTGCATCACACCCAGATTCATGTATGCGCGGGCGAGGGCCGTCGCCGCACGGCGCTCGAGCCTTTCGCGTTCGGACGCCGGCAGGCCCGAGAAGGCCGACTGCGCCGGCAATACCGTGGCGGCTTCCTCGCGCGGGGCGGCCGGCACATCGGCGAGGAACTGCTCGAGCTTCTCGCGGTCCGTGTCGGCGCGCTTCGCTGCAACGCGCTCGGCTTCGGCGAACTGCGCCGCCGCTTCGGCGGCGGCACCCGACCCACGAAGCGCGACGCCGAGCTGGTAGTGAATGTGACGAAGCCTCGGATCATCGGCGCCGATGGAGCTCGACAACTCGAGCGCGCGACGAAACGATTTGACAGCCTCCGCGGGACGCTCGAGCGCGAGCTGGCAGCGACCGAGGTAGTGGAACGTGTCGCTGGTCGCGGATGGCGACCGGCTTGCCGTCTCCAATGGCTTCAGCGCTTCGGCGTACTGCCGCTGGCCCACGAGCGCCATCCCCAGCCGAAGGTTGGCGAGCGGATCGTCTGGAGCCAGCTTCAGCTCGGCGCGGAACTCTCTGACCGCGTCGTCCAGCTGAATGACGCCCTCGGCCATCGCGGCAAGCGTTCCGAGGTAGTAGTGGGCGCGTCGCGTTCGGGGGTTCATCGCCAGCGCTTTGACCAGGTTCGCCCGAGCGCGATCGTAGAGTAGGGCGTCACGGTAGGTGCGGCCGACGAGCACGTATGTTTCCGGAATCGGCCGCGCGGCGAGAACGCGGGCGAACAGCTTCTCCGCCGCCGGGATTCTCTTCAGCCGCAGGTACCCGCTCGCCAACAGAAACGTGAGCTCGGGATCATCAGGAGCGGCCGCATGCGCCTCTTCCAGCGACTGTACGGCTTCTTCCGGCTCGCCGTTGGCGATCAGAGCCTGCGCGAGCAAGCGGCGCGTTCGCTGATCGCGAGGGTCGCGACCCGAAAGCTTCGTCAATAGCGCCACGGCTTCCGCGGAGGCACCCAGTTGCAGGTTCACGACGGCGAGCGCTTGAAAGGCAGCTGTGGCGTCGACCGCGGAAGCTGTTGCGCGCTGAAATGCCTCGCGCGCCTTTTCGAGCCGCCCCGCCGCGACGTGCAGCTCGCCCGTCAGCATCCACGCGTCGAGCAGCACGGCGCGGTAGCGGCTGTCCGCGATTTCCAGTTCCCCGCTTCGCAGGGCGGCCTCCGCCGCGACGACAACCGAATCGAGTACCGACTGCGGGGTCGGGGGTGCTCGTGCGTCGAGCTGGCGGCGCCTGAGCGACCGCGTCCGGCGCGAGCAGCGCGGCGCACGTCAGCGTGACAGCGAGGCCCCGCGAAAGATGCATCGTGATCTGGGAGGATTGTAACTTGGAGCCACAGGGAGCTCGGGGAGCTTGGCATTTCTCCCTGATCTCCCCGACCTCCCTGTAACTCATCTCGCTGTGACTCACCCGGCCTGTTTGAGCCAGATGCGCGCGCGCTCGATGTCGCGGCGATATCGGGAGGACGGCGCGGCGTCGACGAAGAACTGAAGGCAGGCGCGCGCCTCTGCCGTTCGCCCCGCGCGCGCGAGCGCGATCCCGACGCGAAGGATCTTTTCGTGCTCGCGAGGATCGAGCGCCGTCGCGGCCTTCCAGTGCGCGATCGCCTCGCTTGCGCGGCCGTCCTCGACCGAAAGAACCCCGAGCGAGCTGTGCGCTCGCGCCGTCCCCGGGTTGAGAACGAGCGCTTCCTCGAAGGCCTTCGCGGCCCGATCGCGGCCGCCGGCCATCAGATGGACCGTTCCAATCTCCACGACCGTCATCGCATTCGAGGGATCGCGTTCGCGTGCGACCGCCAGCGTGGCAAGGGCTTCATCCGTTCGCCCCAGCCGCGCCAGCGCGAGCGCGCGCGTCGTCAGCACTTCGAGCGAGGCGTCAGCACGTCGGGCGTGCGGCTCGAGCAGCTCCGCCGCCTCTTTCGCGCGGCCTGCTTCCGTCAGATACGCGCCGAGCAGCGACAGCGCCTCGGAATCGTCGGGACTGAGGCCCACCACCGTGCGCAGCGCGTCGATTCCCGCACCCAGATTTCCACTCTCGCGCTCGAGCAGCGCCAGGTGAAGCAGCCAGAGCGGAGTGTCGGGACGCCGACGCACCAATTCGCGACATCTGGCCAGCGCGCCCGCCACATCGCCCTCGAAATACTTCGCCGCCACTTCGTGCAGCTGCGCGTCGGTCGCGATGAGGTTCTTCGGATCGTCTTTCTCCGTGTAGCGCGCGGGCCGTCCCTGGGCCGCCGAGGCCGCATAGCCCAGGCTTCTAAGCCGCGCGCGTGTCTCGGCATTCTCGGCACGGGCTTGCGGCCCGACGTCGGAACGACGGAACTGGCCGAGCAGCTGCCGCATCTCTGTGACGCGCTGGGGTTGCGCGCGGGCAAGGTTGTTGGCCTCTGCTGAATCCGCCGCGAGGTCGTACAGCTCCGGAATCGGCACCTCGATGTACTTCGTGCGATCGCGGAGCACGCCGTACAACGGCGCCCATCGCCGGTTCAGCGATGGCGACAGCGCTTCGAAGTACGTGGCCCGCGGCTCGTCTTCCGGCGTGCCGGCCATCGCCGCGAGCAGGCTTCGTCCGGCAAGCCCTTGGGGTATGGGCATCGAGAGCGCGTCGAGCACCGTCGGCAGCAGATCCACATGGCCGGCGGCGGTGGCAACGACGGCAGGTTTGAAGAGGCGCGGCTGGTAGATCACGAGCGGCACCTTCAGAACGGCCTCGTAGGCGAACACGCCGTGTGTGGCTTCCCCGTGATCGCCCAGAGCTTCGCCATGGTCCGCCGTGAGGACGACAAGCGTCCGGCCCGCCTCGCCCGCGTCGAGGATCGGTGCGAGCAGCGGCGCCAGCGCGGCGTCGGCGGCAGCGACTTCAGCGGTGTACGCGTCCCGAAATCGCTGCGCGTGCGAGGGGCCCGCTTCGTATGGGAAGTGCGGCTCGTAGAGATGGACCCAGCAGAACCATCGACCGTCGGCCCCGGCATCGATCCACTGGCGGGCAATTCTCACGGTCTCGGTTCCGACGCGCTCCTGGACCGCAAACGCGGGACGAGGCGCGGCATCCGCAAAGCGGTCGTCGTACACGTCGAACCCGCGCCCGAGGCCGAAGCGGGATTCGAGCGGAAACGCGCTGACGAACGCGCCTGTGCGGTAGCCACGGGCCTTGAGGAGCGTGGCCATCGTGTCGGGCGCCGCCGGAAAACGGAACCCGGCGTTGTCCCTGACGCCATGATCCGGAGGAAGCCGCCCCGACAGGATGTTCGCGTGAGAGGGCAGCGTCACGACGTTGTGCGCGCGCGCTTCATCGAAGCGGACCCCGGCTGCCGCCAGACGGTCGATCCAGGGCGTGGCGCCCGACCGCCCGTAGGCGCCAACAGCGTCCGCGCGAAGGGTGTCAATCGTGACCAGGAGGACGTTCAGGGCAGGGTCGGCGGGGGCCGCCTCTTTCGGCTGAGCGCAGGAGGCGCAGGCCGAGGTAACGATGAGGATAATGCCGCTCGTCACAAAGGCCGAGATATGACTTGACATGCCGAGGCTCTAATATTTTAATGCTACTTTGTAAAACCGTTTTAGGAAGGCCACGGAGGATGTAATGCGTCGGATCCTGCTCCTAGCTGGGACTTTCCTCATCGTCGTCGCGGCGTCTGCGAACGCCCAACGCACTACCGCCACGATCCGGGGCACGGTCAGAGACTCGAGTCAGGCCGTCGTGCCGGGCGCCACCGTCACCGCCACGAATCAGGATACAGGGCTGGCACGCGCTTCGGTGTCGAACACCGAGGGCGCGTACTCGCTCCCCGATCTACCGGTCGGCCGCTATCAGATCAACGCGGAGCTGAGCGGGTTCAAGACAGCGGTGCGGACCGGCATACCGCTCCGCGTCGCGGACGACTACCTCGTCGACTTCGTGCTCGAAGCCGGCACGCTCTCCGAGATCGTCAGTGTTGAAGCCTCATCGACACCAGTGCGGCTCCTCGGCGGCGACGTGTCGGGCGTGGTCACCGGCGAGCAGGTCCGGGAGCTGCCGTTGAACGGCCGCAACTTCCTGCAGCTCGCGACGCTGATGCCCGGCGTCAGCGCTCCGGACTTCCTCAACGTCAAGGACAAAGGTCTCCTCGGCGGCTCGGATTTGTCGGTCAGCGGCGGCGACGTGACGGCGAACCTGTGGAGCGTCGATGGCGCCAACAACAACGACGTCGGCTCGAACCGCACCATCCTGACGTACCCCTCGCTGGAAGCGATTGAGGAATTCAAGATCCTGCGCAACAGCTACGGGCCCGAGTTCGGCGGCGCGAGCGGCGCGCAGATCAACATCGTGACGCGCAGCGGGACGAACCAGTTCCACGGCAGCGCGCTCTACTCCGGCCGCAACGACGCATTCAGCGCCAAAGATTACTTCCTGAAGAAGAACGAGCAGGAGAAGGCCCCGTTGTCCCGTCACGACTTCGGCGGATTCATCGGCGGCCCGATCGTCAAGGACAAGGTGCATTTCTTCGGCGGCGGGGAATGGAACCTCGAGGATCGCGGTCATCCGCGCAACGCGTTCGTCCCAACCGAGGCCGAGCGCAATGGCGATTTCAGCGGCGCACGCATCGCGGGGTGTTCGGGGCCGATCCCCAACGATCCGCTCACCGGCCTGCCGTTCCCGGGCAACCGCATTCCAGCGAATCGCCTCAGCCCGGCCGGCCAGGCGTTCCTGCAGTTGTACTCGCTCCCGAACGTCACCCCCACCTCCGGAAGCTGCAACAACTGGGTGACGTCCGTGACGACGCCGATCGATTCGAGCACCGCCCAGGGGCGCGTCGACTGGACGATGTCGAACGCCAGCCGGCTGATGGTCCGCTACACGCAGGAGAGCTGGGAGAACGGTGCTCCGAATCTCCAATCGAACCTCTGGGGCGATGACCCGTTCCCGGCCGTCGATTCGAACTGGAATCAGCCGAGCAAGTCGTTCGTCGCCTCGCTGACGCAGACGCTCGGGACGAGCGCGACGAACACCCTTCGGTTCTCGTACTCCGCGAACAAGATCGAGATCACGCGCGGCGGCGAGAACCAGGAGCTGAACGCGAGAATCGTCAGCGCGTTCCCGACGATCTTTCCGATCAGCGCCAAACAGCACGGGCAGGATATCGGTCACCCCGTGTGGTGGGGCGGCGGCGGCTATCCGTCGCTCTGGAACGAGGCGCCGTTCCTGAACAACCAGGATCTGTTCGTACTCAACGATGACTACACGCGGGTGTTCGGCACGCATTTCGTGAAAGCCGGCGTGCTGTTCAGCACCAACGCGAAGAACGAGGACACGATCGGCAACGGCTCCTTCGAGCACTCGGCCTTCTGGGGTGGTGCCGGTCTGACACCGAACGACTTCAACAATACGGGCAACGTGCTGGCCGACATCCTGCTGCGCGACATGACGTTTGGCTTCACGGAGATTAACGTCGGCCGCCAGTCCGAGCAGCGCTGGCGCGACCTGGAGTTCTATGTCGCCGACTCGTGGCAGGCGTCGCCGAAGATCACGGTCGACTTCGGCGTCCGGTACTCGCTCTACTACAACATGGTCGATGCGCAGGACAAGATCACGAGCTTCGTGCCGTCCCTCTACAACACGGCGCTGGGCGCCGACCCGTGCAACGGCGTCCTGCAGCCGCCCGGAACCAACTTCTGCCAAAGTGCGGGAGCCCGCGGCGGCGCTGACGGACCGAACCGTTCGCTCATGGAGCAGGATCTCAACAACTTCGCGCCACGCGTCGGCGTCGCGTGGGATGTCTTCGGCGACGGGAAGACCGCGATACGAGCCGGCGTCGGGCAGTTCTTCTTGCGCGAGCGGCTCACACCGGGTCTCACGATCGCTCTCAACCCGCCGTTCGCGACGACCATGACGGGCGTCAGGCGGTTCGACACCACGGCGGAGCCGTGCCCTGGGTGCTTCAGCAGCGCCCTCGGCACGCCAACCCGCGGCCGCGAAGTCGATCAGCGGACGCCGAACAGCTGGCAATGGAACCTGACCGCCCAGAAGGAAGTCTGGCGCAACTCCACGATCGAGGTCGGCTACGTCGGCAACTACGGCTACGACCTCCTGCGGAACAACGTCACCAATCAGGTCCTCAACGGAGACGTGAACCGGAACGGCGTGGACGACCGGCTCGAGTTCGTGCTCACATCCGGAGGCAACGCTGCGCTGCGTCAGTTCGGGGCGCTCGGCAACACGAACATCGGCGTCTGGGAACACGATGGCGAATCGACGTATCACTCCCTCCAGACGCAGTTCATCAGCCGCTTCGGTCGAGGGTCGCAGTTCCAGACCTCATACACGTTGTCGCGGTCGAGGGCCAACCTGGCGCTGACGGACAGCGGCAACCTGTCGCAGAACACGGCGCGTCTGGACAATTCGAATCCGGACGCCGACTGGGGACGGCCGGAGACCGGTCGGACCCACATCTTCAACGCCTCGCTCATCTGGCTGCTGCCGTCACTCGAGAATCGCCCGGCGGGTGTGCGTGGAATCCTGGGTGACTGGGAGTTCACGACGATCCTCGGCGCCGGATCGGGACAGCCGTTCACGGCATACTCTGGAACGTTGCCCGGCCTGAATGGCGGGCCGTCTGGCACCGGGTACAACGACAACCAGCGGCCCAACCGTACAAGCGAGCCGTGCCGCGCCGACGGAGGGCTCGACGAGCAGATCATCAACCCGAGGGCCTATACGCTCGATGGGTTCCAGCTGGGAACGATCGGAAACGCCGGCCGAGGCGACTGCACAGGTCCGGGTTACTTCTTCACCGACCTCGGGATCTACAAGAACTTCCCCTTGAACGACCGCGTGAAGATCCAGGTCCGCTGGGACATCTTCAACGTGTTCAACAACGTGAACTTCCTGTTCCAGAACATGGACCAGTCGATGGACGCGTCGGCGGTCACTCTCAATCCAGCCAGGACGGCTATCGCGAGCGCCACTATCCCGAGCAACTTCGGTCAGGCCACGAGAACGCGCGATCCGATGCAGATGCAGTTCGGCTTCAAGCTTCTCTGGTAGCCTGTTTCAGCGGCATCGACACGGGCTGCGAGCCTCGGCTTGCAGCCCGTTTTTCTTGCGCATTTCGACGCCTTCCCTCTCCGAACCGGATCGAAAGCACACGAAACAGCCGATACATCCTTAAGAAGCTCCAGCTTCCGGCTCGGCGCACGTGTGCGCGGCGCACACCTATGTCCGTCTCGCGCGCCGAATCGAGCAGATTGGAGCAGCGGTTCGTGTTCCTGATGATGACCATTGCCAGCCGCGCGTTTGCGGCCGCCCTTTGTCTGACACTCGCCGCCTGTGCACCGGCCCCGAGCTCCGATGCGCCGGCCCGGACGGTCGCCGAGATTGCGGCTCGATCGCACACGCAAGAGACCATGCGGGTCGAGTTGAACGGCATCGTCACGTACAGCGAACGGAAGTGGGGGCATCTCTTCGTGCAGGACGCGACCGGTGCCGTTGCGGCGTTCAGCCCCGTTCAGGACGTGGAATACCACCCGGGGACCGCGGTTGAACTCAAGGGGCTGGCAACACACGCCACGGAACTCGAATCGCTCATCGAGATCGCCGATCCGGCGATTCGCATCCTGGCGACTCCAGGGATGCCCGAGCCCCGGCACGTCGCGCTCCGGGACATCGCACGCGAATGCAACGGTCGCTGGATCGAGACGGCCGGAACGATTGCCTCCGCAGAGATCTGGGAAGGATATCTGCGGGTCGAGCTGTCATCCGCGACGGAGCGCCTCGAGGTTCGAATCCGCGACTATCCGATCTTCGACTTCAAGCAGCTCGTCGGAATCCCGGCCGGCGTGCGGGGCGTCTGCGTCAGTGCGCCTTCCGAGGAAGCACGGCTTGCCGATCATCGGCTCCTGACCTCACGGTTCGCCGACCTCCTCCTCCGCCGCCAGATTGCGGCCGAGGGACCGGCGCGCGAGGCAATCCCGCGTGCCCGTGCGGACGACCTGCCGCCGATCGCGCGCGTCGTCGACGTCCGGCGGCTGACGATGGAGGAGGCGAGTCGCCATCAGCGGGTGCACGTCACGGGCGTCGTGACCTACCACGACCCGGCTTGGTCGATGTTGTTCGTGCAGGATCCGACAGGCGGGATCTTCGTCGACGTGCACGGACAGGACCTCACGCTGACTGTCGGCGATGTGGTGGAAGTCCAGGGCGTCTCGGCGCCCGGCAACTTCGCGCCCGAGATCGTCCGGCCCGTCATCAGTGTGTTGGGGCGCAGTGAGCTGCCCGCAGCCCGGCACGTCACCATGGCGGAACTGCTGACGGGCCGGGAAGACAGTCAGTTCGTAGAGGTCAGCGGCATCGTGCGATCGATCGCGCTGTCCGAGGAAAACCATCTCCTGCTCGATCTCGCGTCTGACGCCACGCGGTTCCGCGTTCAGATCCCGATGTTCAAGGGCGCGCTGCCACGGCACCTCGTGGATGCCGTGGTCAACGTTCGAGGCGTCTCCGGCACGATCTTCAACCAGCGGCGGCAGCTCGTCGGCGTCGCGCATTATTCGCCAACGCTGGACGATGTGACGATCGTGCAGCGGGCGAGCGCCGACCCGTTCGCGCTGTCGCCGCGCCCGGTCGAGTCGCTCCTCGGATACGAGCTCGGGCACGAAGGATCGACACGCGTGGCGGTTGACGGCATCGTGACGTTGCGCCTCGAGAACGCGCTCTTCCTGCAGGACGCGACCGGCGGTATCGAGGTGCGGGGCAGCGGCCTCGGCGACGTAAAAGCGGGCGAGCACATCATCGCTGCGGGCTTTTCCGCGCTCGGCGCGTACAGCCCGCTCCTCGAGGACGCGCTCGTGCGAACGATCGCAACGAAGGCGCCTGCCGAACCGGTCGCCATCAGCGCCGCTCAAGCGCTCACCGGAAATTTCGACGGGCGCCTGGTTCGCATGCGTGGCGTGCTCGCAAGCCGCGGCGGAAGCGCCGCCGGGCACCTCCTCCTGCTGCAATCAGGGCCTCATCTCTTCAGCGCAACCTGGGATGCGTCGGCTGGTGCGTGGACGAACCCTGCGGCAGACGGCAGTGAGCTCGAAGCTGACGGGCATCTGCCGCATCGAGGCCGATCCCGCGATGAAACCCCCGCGCGTGCCGCGGGCGTTCAACCTCCTGCTCGCCTCGTCCAACGGCGTTCGCGTCATCCAGCACGCACCGTGGTGGACCTCCCGCCACACGTGGTCGGTTGTCGGCGTGCTGCTGGCGCTGATCGCCGCAACGTTCGCGTGGGTGGCCGTGCTGCGAACCCGCGTGCGGCGACAGACGGAAACGCTTCGCCAGGCGAAGGACGCAGCCGAGGCGGCCAGCCGGGCAAAGGGCGAGTTCCTGGCGAACATGAGCCACGAGATCCGCACGCCGATGAACGGCATTCTGGGCATGACGGGCCTCGCGCTGGAAGCGACATCAGCGGTCGAGCAGCGTGAGTACCTCGCGCTGGTCAAGGCGTCGGGCGAATCACTGCTGCAGCTGATCAACGACATCCTCGACCTGTCGAAGATCGAGGCGGGCAAGCTCGATCTGGAATCGATCGCGTTCGACACGCGTCAGCTGGTCGCGGACACCATGAAGCTGATCGAGTGGCGCGCGGCCCAGAAAGCGCTCGCGCTCGACTGGCACGTGGCGCGCGAGGTGCCCGCCGCGCTGCACGGCGACCCGATGCGGCTGCGGCAGGTGCTGCTGAACCTGCTCTCGAACGCGCTGAAGTTCACCGACTCGGGCAAGATCACCGTACGCATGACGGTGGATCCACAGTCGGCGCCCCAAGGCGAAGAAGGGGTCACGATACGAATGACCGTGGCCGACACTGGAGTCGGCATACCGCCCGAGAAGCATGATTCGATCTTCGAGAACTTCACGCAGGCCGATGGCTCGACCACGCGCAAGTACGGCGGTACCGGCCTCGGCCTGGCGATTTCGGCCCGCCTCGTCAGCATGATGGGTGGACGCATCTGGGTGGAGAGCGAGCCGGGGCGAGGGAGCACGTTCCACCTCACGGTGAGTCTGACACCGGCTCCCCCCGTGCCTCGAGAGCTGCCTGTCGCGGCGCCCGCGCCGGCCCTCGCGTCGCTGAGGGTCCTCCTTGCGGAGGACAACGAGGTCAATCAGCTGCTCGCCCGGCGGCTGCTCGAACAGGCGGGCCACAAGGTCACCGCGGTGGGGAACGGTCTCGAGGTGCTGGCCGCGCTCGAGACCGGGACGTTCGAGGTGATCCTGATGGACGTCCAGATGCCGGAGCTCGATGGGTTCGCCGCCACCGCGGCGATCCGCGCGGCGGAGCGCCAGACTGGAATGCATCAACCGATCATCGCCATGACCGCACACGCACTGAAGGGCGACCGCGAGCGGTGCCTCGAGGCCGGCATGGACGAGTACATCTCGAAGCCGATTAGCGCAGCGCAGCTGCATGCGGTCCTCCGCGAAGCCATCATCCTCCGCGACTGGGATACACAAGGAGCACCCGAGGCGACGGCTGTCACGTTCTAGCAATTTGTGATTTGTGATTTGTGATTTGTGATTGACAATCGCAAATCACAAATCGTAAATCGCAAATGATCAACGACTCGCACTGCCATTTTTTCTCTGAAGGCTTCTTTGCGGCGCTGGCGCATCAACGCGGCCGGCGCGAGGCCGGCGCGGAGCTCACGCGCGAGCTGGGGTGGGACGCGCCGGGGTCGGCCGAGGAGCTTGCCGACCGGTGGGTGCAGGCACTCGACGCGCATGGCGTCGCGCGCGCGGCGATCATCGCGAGCGTGCCGCGCGACGAGCCACAGGTCGCGCGCGCCATCGCGCAGCACCCGACGAGGCTCGTCGGGTTCTACATGGTGGATCCGTCCGCGCCCGACGCCCTCGATCGCACCCAGCGCGGTCTGACCGAGCTCGGGCTGCGGACGGTCTGCCTGTTCCCGGCCATGCACCACGTGCCGCTGCACGACGGTCGCGTCCGGAATCTGGTGGATGTGGCGGCCGCGCATCGCGGTTCAGCGGTGTTCGTCCACTGCGGCGTGCTGTCGGTCGGCGTGCGCAAGAAGCTGGGCATCCCCAGCCGCTTCGATGTGCGGCTCGGAAATCCGCTGGAGCTTCAGCCGCTGGCGCTTGCCTTTCCAACGGTGCCGTTCATCATCCCGCACTTCGGCGCGGGACTCTTTCGCGAAGCGCTCATGGCGGCCGACATGTGCCCGAACGTGTACCTCGATACGTCGAGCTCCAACAGCTGGATTCGATATACGCCGGGCCTGACGCTCGAAGGCGTCTTCCGCGCGGCCCTCGATGTCGCGGGACCGTCGCGCCTCCTCTTCGGCACGGACTCGTCGTTCTTCCCGCGAGGGTGGCAGAAGGGGATCTACGAGGAGCAGAAGCGGGCGCTCGACGCGCTGGGCGTGAGCGCCGGCGATCAGGCGCTCATCTTCGGAGGGACGTTCGATCGTCTATTCGGCGAATCAATGACTCGTTGAAATCTTCCCAATCGGCTTCAGCGGCACCGGATACAGCCCGCTGTTCACCAGCTCCTTGTAGAGCGCCGGGAACTTCCCGACGGCCGCATTCACGTCATCAATGAGCTTCGTGGACGCGGCGCGTGTCTCTCCGATCATCCGCGTTTGCGTCTCGGTGGGCAGAGACGTGGACCCCATCACCGCGCCTTTGAGTTGACCGACACGCCCGCGAACGTTCGCCGGGTTGAACCCGAATCCACCGCCACCGCCCACACCGAGCCTCGGCTTCAAGCCATCGACCAGCTTCCTCAGATCGGAAAGAGTCGCCTTGAGGGAACTCGGTACGGTCGCTTGGACCTTCATCGCGTCATCGACCGATGTGAGCTGTCGATCCATGTCGGTCACGAGGTCCGCTGCCTCGTTCATCGTGCCGTGCACCATGTGCAGCGCCATGGAGGCGTCGAAGTGCGTCTTGCGATCAGCATCGCTAATCTGGATCTCCGGGTCGCCCTGCACTCCGACCATGACGCTCGACGCATCGCGTCCGTCGACCGAGACCGACACACGATAGGTACCCGGAAGAACGAGCGGGCCGGTGTTGCCGCCGCCGAAGAATCCACCGCCACCGGCGCCCTGCTGCTGATTGCGCATCGGATCGAGCGGCTTGACTCTCAGATCCCACACCACCGTGTTCACACCCGCCTTGCGCGCATCCTTCGTCGCATCGCCGCTGAGCTCGCGAACGACGCTTCCACCGGCGTCCCGCACGGTGACCCTCACATCCTTCGCCTGCGTCTTCAGGTAGTACGCGAGGCGCGCGCCACGCGCTGGGTTCCCACCGAGGAATTGGCGGTCGCCCTCCGAGTCCTTGTTCCGCTCGCTCGACGGCTGCCGCTGCGCCACGGCCTCGGGCGCAAAGACGAAGGCGTCGGTCTGCTGTGCCTTCGCGAACTGTTGGAACGGCGCAAGATCGTCCAGGATCCACACGCCACGCCCATGCGTGGCCACGATCATGTCGTTCTCGCGCGGGTGGAGCGTGATCTCGTAGACCGGCACCGTGGGGAAGTTCCCACGGATGCGCGTCCAGCGCCGGCCGCGGTCGATCGTCACGAAAAGGCCCGACTCGGTACCCAGGTACAGCACGTCGGGGTCTTTCAGGTCTTCAGTGAGCGTCCGTGCGATCTGCCCCTTCGGCAGATCGCCGGCAATCGACCTCCAGCTGTTGCCGAAGTCCGTGCTCGCAAAGATGTACGTCCCCCATTCGTTCGTCCGGTGGCCATCGAAGGTGGCGTACACCGTCCCGTCATCGAAACGGGATGCCTCGAGCTTCGACACGTACGTGTTCTTCGGCAGGCCGGCAAACTTCGAGGTCACGTTCGTCCAGTTCGCACCGTCGTCACGCGACGCGCTGACGACCCCGTCGTCCGATCCCGTGTAGTAGATGCCTGGCTTCCTCGGCGATTCAGCGAACTGGACGAGATTCCCGTACGACTGCACGCCGTCGTGCTTCGCGATCGTGAAGTCCTTCGCGACCGTGCCCATCAGCGACAGCGTCTCGCGATCCGTGCTCGTCGTGAGGTCCGGGCTGATGGCCTTCCATGAGTGGCCGCGATCCGTCGACTTGAAGAGTCGATTGGCTGCAACGAAGAGAGTGGCTGGGTTGTGCGCCGAGACTCGCATCGGCGTGTCCCAGTTCCACCGGTAGGGCTGCTCTCCTTCCGGCGCCTCCGGCCGAATCGACTTGCGCTCGTTGGTGATGCGGTCGACTCGGTTCATGCGGCCGTCCTGCGATTCGGCGTACAGAATCCGCGGGTCCTTCGGGTCCATCTGCGCCTGGAATCCGTCGCCGCCGCCGATCACATACCAATCGTCGTTCGAGATGCCATGCTCGTTGCGTACGTCGCTCGGCGCGCACCACGTGTTGTTGTCCTGCAATCCACCGCACACGTGATAGGGCTGCTGCATGTCGTACGCGACATGGTAGAACTGCCCGAGCGGGAGGTTCGGCATCCACACCCACGTCTTGCTGCGATCGTACGTGATGCTCACGCCTCCGTCGTTGCCGATGATGGCCATGTTCGAGTCGTGCGGGTTGATCCACATCGCGTGGTGATCGACGTGGATGCGCCTCGCGCCGTCCGCCCGAAACGTCTTGCCCGCATCGTCCGAGACGTGCAGCTGAACCCCGAGAACGTAGATGCGATGATCGCTCTGCGGGTCGATCCGGATCTGGCTGAAGTACATCGGGCGGGGGTTCTCCGAGCTGAGCTTCACCCAGCTCGTGCCCGCGTCATCTGACCGGTACACGCCGCTCTCCCGCTCGTGCTGAATGCGCGCGTACACGACGTTCGGGTTTCGCCGATACACGTCGAGGCCGATGCGGCCCAGCGGCCCTTCCGGTATGCCGCGCGTGAGCCTCGTCCAGGTGCGGCCGGCGTCGCTCGACTTGTAGATGCCGCTTCCCGGGCCGCCGCCGTTCATACCCCACGTGGCGCGCCGCCGCTGGTAGGTCGCGGCGTAGAGGACCTTGTTGTTCGAGGGATCCATCACGAGCTCCGTGGCGCCGGTGTCGTCATCGACATGAAGGACACGCGTCCAGCTCAGGCCGCCGTCCGTGGTCTTGTAGACGCCACGCTCGCCGCCAGCGCCCCAGAGGTTGCCGAGGGCCGCCACGTACACCGTGCTGTAGTCCACCGGGTCGACGATGATGCGGGCGATGTGCTTCGAGTCGCCGAGCCCAGCGTGCTGCCAGGTCTCGCCGCCGTCGCCGCTCTTGTAGAGGCCGTCGCCCCAGGACGAGCTCTGTCGATTGTTGTTCTCGCCGGTGCCGACCCACACCAGGTTTGCGTCGTTCGGCGCAATCGCGATGTCTCCCACGGACGACGTCGTGGCGCTGTCGAAGACCTGCTGGAAGGTCGTGCCGTGGTTGGTCGTCCTCCAGACGCCCGATGTCGCCGTCGCCACGTAGAAGACCGACGGATTGCTCTCCAGCACCGCGAGATCATCGACCCGCCCCGATGGTGACGTGGGGCCGATTTCACGGAACGTGAGGTTGTCGAAGGGCGACGACGTCGGCGACTGGGCTGCGGCGGTTGCAGCCGAGAGCACGACGAGCGCGAGCGCTTGTCTCATGGCCTATTCCGTTTTGGCTGCCAGCTCTTCATACGCAGCCGTAAGTGTGTTCTTGAGCGTCAGAATCTGACCGCTCGACGCGTGATCCTCGAACTTCGGCAGCGCCTCGATTCCCACGATCTGTTCCTGCGACTGGCCGGCCTTCACGCCCTTCTGCACGTGCTCGAGCACGGCGGTGAAGTAGTCGCGCAGGTGCAGCAGCTCCTGCGCGGAGCCGGTCACCGGCATCCCCTGCTTGGCGTGGCCGAAGATGAACATCGCGTCCTTGTGGCGCTTGGCGACGCGCTCGAGGATGTTCATCCAGTTCTTGATCGACGCGCCGCCCGGCCGGTCGACGCGCGGGTGAAGCCGGTTGAACATCAGATCGCCCATGTGCACCACGTTCGCCTTCTCGAACACAATCACCGCGTCGCCGCCGGTGTGCCCGGGACCGTCGTAGCGCGCCCACACCTTCTCGTCGCCCATCGTGGCGGACCAGCTCTCGCCAAAAGTGACGTCGGCGTACGCCTGGTTCTCGACGGTGTTGTTCTTCGTCGTGAACTCCTTGTGGAGCTTCGCGCATCGCTCCTGCTGCACGATTGACTTCACCACCGGACGGAAGGCGATGTTGCCGCCGGTATGATCGCCGTGGTAATGCGTGTTGATGAGCAGCTGAATACCCTTCGGCGATTTCTGCTGCAAGCCTTCCACGCACGGCTTCGCGGTGTCCGGGAACTGCGCGTCAACGGCGACGACGCCCTCCGGCGTCGCAAGCCAGCCAATCGCGCCGCCACGGCCGGTGAAGATGCCGACGTTGCGGCGGAGGTCCTCGAACTTCGTGACCACGGGCGGCGCCTGCTGCGCGGGCGCCTGCGCGCCCACCGGAGCGCGAAGGAGCGCGGTGCCGGCGACGGCGTACGTCGAGGAATAGATGAACTGGCGGCGCGTCAACGTCATGATGTCTCTCCTTGACCGATATGGACGGGCGCAGATTGTATCGCTAAACCGCGACCCGCCCAGCACCGTCTAACCGCGCATGTCCACGCTGGCCAGTGACCTGAAGTACGCCCTCCGCATGATGCTTGCGGCGCCGCGTGTGACCGCGACCGCGCTGTTCTCGCTGGCGCTTGGCATCGGCGCGACGGCGGCAATCTTCACCGTCGTGAACGCGATCATGCTGCGACCGCTGCGGTTCGTCGAGCCCGAGCGGCTGGTGGCCGTTTGGGAGACAGCTCCGGACAACCACCGGCGATGGGTCGCACCCGCCACTTTCCTCGACTGGCGCCGGGAGGCGCGGTCGTTCAGTCACCTCGCGGCGTACCGCGAGTACACCGTGAACCTGACGGGACGTGACCGCCCCGAGCGGCTGCGGGCGTCATCAGTGTCGGGAAACTTCTTCGCCACGCTGGGTGTCGGCGCGGCCGTTGGACGAACGTTCACAGCCGACGAGGATGCGCCAACCGCGCAGGCGGTTGCGATGCTCACCCATGGCGCGTGGCAGCGGTTGTTCGCGGGCCGTGCGGACGCCGTTGGCGGGACGCTCGTCCTCGACGGACGGCCGTGTGCGGTCGTGGGAGTCCTGCCGCAGTCGTTTGATTTTCTCGGTCCGGACGTCGACCTGGTCACCAGCGGCGACCGTGGTATCCCGCGCGTCTTTGGAATGGTGCCCGGAGATGCCACGCAGCTTCGCGATGTGCACCTGCTCCATGTCGTCGGGCGACTCCGCGACGGCGCGTCGGTCGAGCAGGCGCAGGCGGAGGTGGCCACGATCATGCGGCGTCTCGAGCATGAGTATCCGCACACGAACGCCAAGCTTGGCGCGCGCCTCGTGCCGCTGCATGAAGACCTGGTCACCGATTCACGAACCGCGCTGCTGCTTCTGCTCGGCGCCGTCGGATTCCTGCTGCTCATCGCGTGCGTGAACGTGGCGAACCTGCTGCTCGCCCGCGCCATCGCGCGGCAGCGTGAAATGAGTATCCGCGTGTCGCTCGGCGCCGGACGGGCCAGGCTCATACGACAGGTTCTCACGGAGACAGCGCTGCTCGGTCTTGCCGGCGGTGCTCTGGGCGTCGTGCTGGCCACGTGGGGCGTGCAGGCGCTGCTTGCGCTTGCGCCCGAAGGGCTGCCGCGCGTCAGCGAGATTCGTGTCGATACTGCAACGCTGCTCTTTGCCGCGCTGATGTCGCTCGGCACCGCACTGCTCTTCGGCCTCGCGCCGGCCCTTCACGCCACCAGCCCCGCGCTGCACCACCCCGGCGCCGAAACGGTTCGCGTGTCAGAAGGTCGCGCACAACGGCGTCTGCAGCAGGCGCTCGTCGTCTCGGAGCTGACCCTGGCGCAGGTGCTCCTTGCGGGTGCGGGACTTCTCATCGCGAGCTTCCTGAACGTGCAGAACGTCAATCTGGGATTCAACCCTGATCGGCTCCTTGCCGTGGAACTGATGATGCCGCCAGGGAAGTACGCGGATCCGGAGCGGAAGCTCGCATTCAACCAGGCAGTGCTCGACCGGATGAGCGCGTTGCCGGGCGTCCGAAGTGCCGCGGCAACCATGACGGTGCCCTTGCGCGGCGCCATCAACCGCGGGTTGTGGTTGTTCGATCGCCCTCAGCCTCCGCCCGGCCAGCAGTTCACGATTGATTTCATGATCGTGAGCCCCGGCTATTTTCAGACCCTCGGCATTCCACTCGTGGCGGGTCGTGCGTTCACCGAGCACGACACGCTTCGATCGTCGAGGGTGGCCGTCATCAGCCTGGCGACCGCGCGGCGCTTCTGGCCGGAGGGGAAGGCGCTGGGACAACGCGTCGGGTTCGGCGGCAAGCAGGCGGAGGTTGTCGGCATCGTCGGCGATGTGCGCCAGCGCGACCCGGCGCGGGCAGCCGAGCCGCTGCTGTACATTCCCCTCCAGCAGGATGTGGAACAGTGGACCCTCATCACGTTCGCGCTCCGCACCGACGGGGATCCGACCACCGTCGCGCGAGCCGCGCGGGAGGCCGTCTTTGCCGTCGACCCCGATCAACCGGTCGCGCGTGTCCGGACGATCGGCGAGATCGCCGACACGCTGCTGGCGGCGCGCCGCTTCAACACGATTCTGCTCGCTACCTTCTCAGCGGTGGCGCTGGTGCTGGCGGCGATCGGAACATACGGCGTGATGGCCTACTCCGTCACGAGGCGCACCCGCGAGATCGGCGTTCGGATGGCGCTCGGGGCGCGTCCCTCCGACGTGTTGCGGATGGTCATCAGGCAAGGAGCCACTCTCGTCGCAGCCGCCGCGGGCCTCGGCGTAGCAGGCGCCGCAGTCACTAACCGCCTGCTTGCGCAACAACTCTTCGAGATCGGCCCCACCGATCCGGTCGCCCTGATCGCGGGCGCGGCGACGCTCGGCGTCTTCGCGATGGTGGCGTGCTACATCCCCGCGCGCAGGGCAATGAGGGTCGAGCCCTTACAAGCGCTTCGGAAGATAAGCCTCACTCACGCCGTCGGTGCGATCGCATTCACGCTCTCGGTGCGATCACTCTGACGCTGTCGGTGCAATCTTGATCATGTCGGCGGTTTGCATGTCGGTGCACCAAGCACCGACATGATCGAGATCGCACCGACAGGCGAAGCCAGATCGCACCGAGTGCGTGAGTGAGATCGCACCGAAAGTTATCTTTGGATTCGTGCGGATTGGCCGTGTGCGAACGCGCGCACCTGATCGATCGACGCCATCGTCGTGTCACCGGGATAGCCCGCGACGAGCGCGCCGTGCGCCCAGCCGAACCTGACCGACTCCTCGGCCGGCAGGCCGGTCAGCAGACCGTAGAACAGTCCCGACGCGAAGCCGTCGCCGCCGCCCACGCGATCGTAGACGTCCAGCACGCACGTGGGCGCCACGCAGGTCTGCCCCTTGACCCACGCGACCGCCCCCCACGTGTGCCGGTTCGTCGAATGCACTTCGCGCAGCGTCGTGGCCACGACTTTGATCTGGGGGTACTTCGAGACCACGCGATCGATCATCCCGACGAACACGCTCGGATCGAGCTTGGATGCCGCCGCGACTTCGGGACCGGGAATGCCGAGTCCCTTCTGCAGGTCTTCTTCGTTGCCGACGAGCACATCGACGTGCTCGACGATGCGGCCGAGGACTGCGAGGGCGCGGGCCGATCCGCCCGACGCGCTCCACAGCTTCTCGCGGTAGTTCAGATCGAACGACACGATCGCGCCCTGTGCCTTTGCGGCCTTCATGCCCTCGATGATCAGCTCCGACGTCGTGGACGACAGCGACGCAAAGATGCCTCCGCTGTGAAACCAGCGGACGCCCGCGCCAAGGATGGCCTTCCAGTCGAAATCTCCCGGCTTCAGCTGCGCGGCGGCTTCGTTGCTGCGGTTGTAGAAGACGACTGGCGGACGCATCCCGTGGCCGCGATCGCTGTACACGGTCGCCATGTTCGGGCCCCAGGCGCCGTCGTGCTTGAACATCCGGTAGAACGGCGTCACCCCCATCGCCCGCACCCGCCCGGCGATCAGCTCTCCGATCGGATAGTCGACCATCGCGGTCGCGATCCCGGTGCGCATCCCGAAGCAATCCGAGAGATTCGCCGCGGTATTGAACTCGCCGCCGCTGACGTGGATCGCGCAGCTCGTGGCCTTGCGGAACGGAACGACGCCGGGATCGAGGCGGTGGATGAGCGCGCCGAGCGCCAGGAAATCAAGGGCGCCGGTGGAGGGGATGTCCATTAATGTGAGGTCCAGTTCGTGTGAAACGTGCCGTCGCGATCGGTCCGCCGGTAGGTGTGCGCGCCAAAGTAGTCGCGCTGTGCCTGCGTGAGGTTGGCGGGAAGCCGCTCACTGCGGTACGAGTCGTAGTACGCGAGCGACGCGGCCGTGGCCGGCACGGGGATGCCGAGGCCGGAGGCGGTTTGCACGACGTACCGCCAGCCGTCCTGGCGCTCCGCAATCGCGTCGCGAAAAGCCTGGTCCAGCAGCAGATTGACGAGGCCCGGGTCGCGCGCGAAGGCCTGGCGGATGTCGGCCAGCAGGCTTGCCCGGATGATGCAGCCGGCGCGCCAGATTTTCGCGACCGTGCCCGGGTCGATGCCGTACCCGTACTCGCTCGAGGCAATGCGGAGCATCGCCATCCCCTGGGCGTACGAGGTGATCTTGCTGGCGTAGAGCCCCTGGCGCGCGGCCTCGATCAGCCGGGCGCGGTCCGCCGGAGGCGCGCCCGCGGGGCCCTTGAGCACCCGGCTCGCGGCAACGCGCTCCTGCTTCAGCGACGAGAGGATGCGCGCTTCGACGGCGGCGTTGATCGTCGGAATCGGCGCGCCGACGTCGAACGCGTTCTGGCTCATCCACTTGCCGGTTCCCTTCTGCTCCGCCTGATCCAGGATGACGTCGACGATCGGCTGACCCGTGTCTTCGTCGATCCGTTCGAGCACGCGGGCCGTGATCTCGATCAGGTACGAGCGAAGGTCGCCGCGATTCCACTCGGTGAAGATGGCCGCAACCTCGCGAACGGAGAGTCCGGCAACGCGGTGCAGCACATCGTACGTTTCGGCGATGAGCTGCATGTCGCCGTACTCGATGCCGTTGTGCACCATCTTGACGTAGTGCCCGGCGCCGCGCGGCCCCATGTAGTCGACGCACGGCTCGCCGTCCTCCGCCTTGGCGGCGATCGCGCGGAGAATCTCCTTCAGCGCGTCCCACGCCTCGCGCGGTCCGCCCGGCATGATCGCCGGTCCGAGCAGGGCGCCCTCTTCGCCGCCCGAGACGCCGGCGCCGACGAATCGGAACCCGGCGCTTGCGAGCTGGTCGCAGCGGCGGTCGGTGTCGGTGAAGAGCGAATTGCCGCCGTCGATGAGGATGTCGCCTTCCCGCAGATGCGGCCGCAGGTGCGCGATGACGTCGTCCACGGGTTTCCCGGCCGGCACCATCAGCAGCACGCGCCGAGGCCGTTCGAGCGCCTCCATCAGATCTTCCGGGCGCTCGACGCCGGCGATCGCCTTGCCCTTCGCCGGTCCGGCGACGAACGCGCGCGTCTTCGCCGCGTCGAGGTCGTACCCGGCGACGGGAAAGCCTTTGCTTTCGATATTGCGCGCCAGGCTCCCGCCCATCACGCCGAGCCCGACGACGCCCATCGTGTACTTCATATCCTTCGGAACGCTATCGCACACTGCGCCGTTGTGCAATCTCTGAAGTTGTCGGTGCGATTCTCCTGACGCTGTCGGTGCGATCTCCCTCACGTTATCGGTGCGATCTCCCTCACGTTATCGGTGCGATCTCGACCATGTCGGTGCTATGCGGTGTCGGTGCACCAAGGCACCGACGTGATCGAGATCGCACCGAGTAAGATGCTGCCATGAGAGCAATTCTCGTGAGCGAGTTCGGCCCACCCGAGGTGATGAAGCTGGAGAGCGTTCCCGATCCGTTACCGCAGCCCGGGCAGGTGACCATCCGCGTGCTTGCGGCGGGGGTGAACCCGGTAGACACGTACATCCGAACGGGTGCGCACGTCATCAAGCCGAAGCTCCCCTACATTCCAGGCTTCGATGCCGCGGGGGTGATCGAAGCCGTGGGTGAAGGGGTGACGCATCTGCGCCCGGGCCAGCGCGTGTACAACGCGGGCGTCGTGCCCGGTATGAACGGGACATACGCCGAACGGGTGTTGTGCGACGCGTCGCGCGTGTATCCGCTGCCGGACCGCGTCACGTTCCAGCAGGGTGCGGGGGTCAACACGCCGTATGCGACCGCGGCGCGAGCGCTCCTGCAGCGCGGCCAGGCGCGTTCCGGTGAAACGGTGCTCGTGCACGGCGCGAGCGGCGGCGTCGGCACCGCGGCGGTGCAGATCGCCCGCGCCACCGGCATGCAAGTGATTGGCACGGCGGGCACCCCCGAAGGGCTGGAGCTGGTTCGAAAACAGGGCGCTCACCACGTCGTGAATCACCGCGAGGCCGCGTACCTCGATCAGGTGATGCAGGCCACGCGCGGCCGCGGCGTCGACGTCGTGCTGGAAATGCTGGCGAACGTGAACCTCGAAAACGATCTGACGGTGATCGCACCCCGGGGACGCGTGTGCGTGATCGGGAATCGGGGCAGAATCGAAATCGATCCACGGAAAGCGATGTCGAAGGAGGCCTCCATCCTCGGCGTTCAGCTCGGGCTCACGCCTCCTGACGATCTGCGGAACCTCCATGCCTTCATCGGCGCCGGATTGGAAAACGGCACGCTGACGCCCGTGGTCGGGAAGGAATACCCGCTCGCGGATGCAGCGAAGGCGCATGTGGCCGTCATGGAACCTGGAGCATACGGAAAAATCGTCCTTCTTCCCTAGGCGCTTCCGCCGCTCGGCGTTTTCTCATGCAAACCCCTCTTCGCGACGGGCCTATCATCGGATCCGACACGAGGGCATCATCATGGCGTCGGCAGCCGAGGCTCTGCATCAATCCGAGCGCGCCAGTTACCCGGTGCTTACCGATCGGGATGAAATCCTGGAGGCCCTGACCGAGTTCGAGAGCGAGTCGGTCATCAGGATCGAAGGCACGCGAATCGAACCCGCAGCATCAGACGGGTGGGGCTACATGGCGCTGCTCACGGCGTTTGCGCTCGGCATGTGCGCGGCCATTCTCGCCATGCTCGGTTGGGCGGCCCTTGCCGTGATCATTTGACGGCTCGCGCGAGCTCGTCGTCGATCACGGACTGAAAGGCCTCGAACGGCTGCGCGCCCATCACCAGCCGGCCGTTGATGAAGATCGACGGCGTAGAGCTGAGCCCGAGCTGCGTCGCCTCCTTAAGGCCGGACTGGACCCTGGCCGCGTGCGTGCCCGAGTCGAGGCAGCGGTCGAACGACGCCGCGTCGAGCCGCAGGTCGGCGGCATACTTCTTCAGTTGAACCACCTGCAGCGCGCGCTGGTTGCCAAACAGCACGTCGTGGTACTCCCAGTACTTGCCCTGATCGCCCGCGCAATGCGCGGCCTCTGACGCTTTCACAGCCTCTGGATGGATCGACGAGAGCGGGAAGTCCTTCCAGACGAATTTCACTTTGTCGCCGTAGACGTCGCGCAGCCTGTTGAGGGTCGGACCGACCCTCGCGCAGTACGGTCACTGGTAGTCGGAGTATTCGACCAGCACCACGGCCGCGTTCGCTCCGCCGCGGCTCGGGTCGGTCGCCGCCACCTCGATGCGCTGGCGTGGAGGATCGAGCGCAACGCGCACCGGCGGTCCGGCCTTGCGCAGCTCCTCCACGAAAGCCGCCCGCGCCGCCGCTGCCTGCTGCTCCTGCAGAAAGGTGCGAATGGCGCCGCTGACCTCGTCGAGCCGCTTGCCCTGCAGGCGCGCGGCGTTCTGCTGGTAGAAGGCGTCCACGTCCGCGTCGGCCACGGGCTTCGTGCGCCGGGCGATTTCCTCTTTCGCAAACTGCGCGGCCGGGACGCCTTTGGCTTTGGCCGCCTGCTCGATCAGGATGTCCGCGACGAGGCGATCGAGCGTCTGCCTCCGGCCGTCGTACAGCGCCTGCGCTGCCTGCGCCTGCGCGCCGGCGTCAGCGTCGCGCCAGGCCCGATCGACGTCGGCCACGGTGATGACCCGCTCGCCCACGCGCGCGGCAACATCTCCGGACCCCGCCACCGCGGCCGGCGGCGCCGGCTGCTGCTGCTGCGCGCACACGAGCGACGGCACGGCAACCGCAACGGCAACGGCAAGCTGTAGGACTCGTCTCAAGAGCAACCTCGGTCGGGAACGTTCGAGCGTCACACCAGCTGAAATCGCTGGATGTCGGGTGGGCCCTCGACGAGATCCGCGATCTGCTCGCCGGCCCGTTTGACGTGTTCGCTGGCGGCGTGCTGGTCGAGCGCGGGCTGCGAGTCCCAGCGCTCTATGAAGCAGAAATCGCGCGGGTCCGTCGAGCTCTGGAGCAGGTCGTACCGATGGCAGGCGAGCTCGCGCCGTGATGGCGGCACGAGCGCCTCGAGCACCATCTTGAGCGCTTCTTCCTTCCCTGCCTTCGCGCGAACGCGGGCAATGACGTGGACAGTGGCAGCCATGCAGCGCTACGGAAGGAACAATCTTACGCCGGCTCGGACGGTGCGAGGCCAGCCGATCGTCCGGATGGGCGTGCGCCCGACGTCGTACTCGGCATCGAACAGGTTCTCGATCGCGACGAAGCCGTGGACGCCCCGCCGCACTTCCTTGCTTCCGGTCACGTCGACCACCGTGAATCCATTCAGCTCGAACACATTGAGGTCGTCGTCGAACTGATCGCCGAGCGTTCGAATCTGAAGCGCGGCGGTGAAGCGCGCCGGATCGAGGTACGTCACGGTGGCGCCGAGCTGATAGTCGGGCACCTGCGGCACGCGGTTGCCATCGAGCGCGGGCTGTGTCGGCGTATTGGTGAAGGTCGATCGTGTCAACGCCACCACGCCGCCGATGGTCCAGTGAGGATGCGGCCGGACGTCGGCTTCCATCTCGAAACCGGCCGCCCGCACCGTGTCGGTGTTCTGTCGCTGCCGGGTGATCTGGGCGGGCGTGGTGAGGATTGTCACGTTGGTGATCGCATCGGTCATCCTGTTCCAGAAGCCTGTGACACGAGCGGACACGGCGCCCGACGCGAAGAGCGCGCCCCCTTCGGCCCCGGCGAGCTGTTCGGGATCCAGCTGCGGATTCGGATTCGTGAGGATGTTCCCCACTCGGAAACCACGATGGAGCTCATTGAGCGTCGGCGTGCGAGAGGCGCGGTAGATCGAGCCGTGCAGCGACACGGTGTCGTGCAGGCGATACGCCGCCGACACGCGCGGACTGAGAAACACGCTCGTATGCTCGGGCAGGGCGGCATCTGTCGGCGTGGACCGCCAGGCATCGACGCGCAGCCCGGCCACCACGGTGAGACGATCGAGGGGCGAGGCGCTGATGCGCGCGAATCCAGAGCCATTCGTTTCACTACCGCCTGCGAGAAACGGTCCCGTGCGCACGTTGGTCACCGAATAGCGGACCTCCTCGACGTCCGACTCGGTGTGCTTGGCGTCAGCGCCGAGCAGCAAGCCGTACCCGCGCCACAGCCCGGCCCATTGCCCCGAGACGTTCGCGAAGGAGCTCGGCATCGTCTGCTCCATTGTCAGCCGCTCGCTTGCGCGGTCGGCGGCAACCGCCGTGAACGTCTGGTAGTAGGTCTGCGATCCGCCCGCCGCGCGCGCGAGCCAGGCGCCTCCCAGCACGCCGCCGCCCCCTTCGCCGGATACCTGCGTCCACTCGGTATCGTTCACCTGCAGCGGCGTGCCGTTGCCGCGATCTTCCTTGTACCGGCTCACGCGAGCCGACGTGTGCCACGCGCCGGCGTTATAGCCGCCTCCGACGAACCCCGTGCCGTAGTCGCTGTCGGCGCGCACGTCGACGAGGCCGCGCGATTCGGGCGCGATGATGACGACCCCATCGGTTCGCAGCCATTCGCCCGCTCCTTCGGCATGCCAGCTGCCGCGCTGGAATCCACCGAATCCCGACGCGCGGCCGGTGCTGTGCGAGCCGCCTTCGAGCGTCGCGCGAAGCCTCGTCCGGCCCGGGGAGAACGTCAGCACCTGCACCACACCGCCCAGCGCGTCGGCCCCGTACAGATCGCCGGTGGCGCCACGCACGATTTCCACGCGTTCGATTGCCGCCTGTGGCACCTTATTCCAGTAGACCCAGCTCCCAAAGGCGTCGTTCAAGGGGAGGCCGTCTGCGAGTACCATCGTGCGGCTCGCACCGGAGCCCGACACGCCCCGCAGCGTCACGCCCTGCGTGGTGGGGTTGGACACGCGGGAGGTCGAGCGGCGAAACAGGCTGAAGCCCGGCGTGTTCCGCAGCGCGTCGTCGAGCGACCCGGCCGCGGAGTTGAAGAGCTCCGCCGACGTCAGCACCGTCGTGCTCGCGGCGGTGCCGAGCCGTTCGGCGCCGCGCGACGCGGTCACGGTCACGATGTCGACGAGCGGTGCCGGCCGCAGCACGAGACGCGCCTGCGCTCCGGATGCAAGCGTGGTGATGGCGTCGGCGAAGCCGGGCGCGCTGGCGCGCACCTGCACGTCGCCGGCGGGCACTTCGGGCAGATCGAATCGACCGTTGTCGTTGGTGGTGGCCGAATGATCCCTGCCACCAGCAGTCACGACGACCGTTGCGCCAGGCACCGGCGCGCCGGACGCGTCGACCACGGTGCCACTCAGAGGCTCGGCGTCAGCGATGAGAACGAACGACGAGAGACAAACGATGACAAATAGCGCGAGCCGCACCCGCGCAAAATACACCACCTTCATGCGCCTGCTTTCTATCGCCATCGTCATGCTCGCGGTGTCGCTGTCAGCACAGGACGTGGGCAAGTCCCCTCCCGCGGGAGGGGCCGTCGCGCCCGGCGATGGGGAATGGCGTCATTATCACCGAGACCTGCGGGGAACGCGGTACTCACCTCTAGCGCAGATTACCAGAGACAACGTGCGCGACCTTCGCGTCGCCTGGACGTGGAAGTCCGACAACTTCGGCAACCCGCCGGAATTCAAGAACGAAACGACGCCGCTCTACGTCAATGGCCGGCTGTATTTCACTGCAGGGTTCCGGAGGGCCGTCGTCGCCGCCGACCCGGCCACGGGCGAAACGCTGTGGGTGTGGCGCCCGGACGAAGGGGTTCGATATCAGCGCGCGCCTCGACGCAATTCGGGCCGGGGCGTCTCGTTCTGGTCCGACGGCAAGGGGGACGATCGTGTCATCGCGGTCACGCCTGGGTTTCACCTCGTTGCGCTGAATGCGAAGACCGGGCTTCCCGTCGAGAGCTTCGGCGACGGCGGCATCGTCGATCTGATGAAAGGTGCCGGAGTGCCGATCGCGGAAGACAGTGGATCGATCGGAAACAGCTCGCCGCCGGTGATCACAAACGACACCATCATCATCGGCCCCGCGCACGAGACCGGCGAGCGGCCGCGAAGCAAGAAGAACACGCCGGGGTTCGTGCAGGCGTACGACGTCCGTACTGGGAAACAGGTGTGGCGCTTCCGCACGATTCCGCAGCCGGGCGAGCCGGGAGCGGAGACGTGGGAAAGCGATTCACTCAGCTACACCGGCAACACGGGCGTCTGGGCGCCGATCTCGGTCGATGAGGCGCTCGGATACGCATACCTGCCGGTGGAAGCTCCGACGAGCGACTGGTACGGCGGCCATCGCCTTGGCGACAACCTGTATGGATCGACGCTCGTCGCGGTCGACGTCAAGACCGGCAAGAAGATCTGGCACTATCAACTCGTTCATCACGACATCTACGACTGGGACATTCCGACCGCGCCGATCCTGGCGGATCTCGTCGTCAACGGCCGGCCCGTGAAGGCGGTCCTGCAGCTGACGAAGCAGGTCATGGTGTATGCGTTCGACCGCGTCACTGGAAAACCGATCTGGCCGATCGTGGAGAGGCCCGTACCGCAGAGCGACGTGCCGGGCGAGCGCGCGTCGAAGACGCAGCCCATTCCGACGAAGCCGAAGCCGTACGATCGCCAGGGCGTGAGCAAGGACGATCTCGTCGACTTCACCCCCGAGATCAGAGCCGAAGCCGAGCGGCTGATCGCGAACTATCGAATCGGCCCGCTGTGGACGCCGCCATCGCTCGCCGACGCGCCAGACGGAACGAAGGGAACCATTGCTCTCCCGGGGTCCACCGGCGGCACGGGATGGGAGCATGGCGCCTTCGATCCCGAGACCGGTTTCCTGTACTCGGGGACGGCCGTCCTGCCGGCGATTCTCGCGCTCACGAAGGATCCGAAACACGACATCGACTTCATCAACGTCAGGCCGCCGATTCCGCTGCCGTTCGGACTGCATTTCCTCAAGCCGCCTTACGGCAGGATTACCGCCATCAACATGAACACGGGGGAACACGCCTGGCAGATCCCCAACGGCGGCACGCCGCGTGAGGTTCGCAACCATCCGATGCTGAAGGGCGTGGATGTGGGGCGCACGGGCAGCCGGGGCAAGGCGGGCCTGCTCGTCACCAAGACTCTGCTCTTTGCCGGCGAGGGCTGGGGCGGCGAGCCGTACTTCCGGGCCCTCGACAAGGCAACGGGCGAGATCGTGTGGGAGACGCGGATTCCCTCGGTACAGACGGGCCTCCCGATGACCTACATGCACGAGGGGAAGCAGTACATCGTATTCAGCGCCGGCGATCAGGACACTGCGGTGCCAGGCATGCTGGTGGCCTTCGCCCTGGCCGACCGGCCGGAGACGACGGCGTCGATGCTCCGCGGCTGGTCGCCGATCGGCGGTGCAAGGTGGTCCGAGGAGAACGGTGAAATCGTCGGCGTATCGAAAGGCGGCTTCAGCTACCTTCGGGCGATGGATGCGTACCAGAACGTGGAGGTGAAGCTGGAATGGTTCGCCGACGCCACGGTGAACGGAGGCGTGCTCGTGCGCTGCCCGATGGGCGACACACCGCCGATCACGCAGCGAAGCTGCTATGAGTTCAACATCCAGGACGGGCACGAAACGCACCCCACCGGCAGCGTCATGGAAGTTGCCGCGGCGCCGAAGCTCGAGACCTCGGGCCGGTGGAATACGCTGGAGATCGTCGCCAACGGGTCGCATGTCGTGTCGAAGGTGAACGGCAAGGTCGTCGTGGATGCGTACCGACGACAAGCTGACGGCGCCCGGGCTCGTCGCGCTGCAGGCCGGGGGCACGGGCACGATCAGATTCCGCAACATCACGATTCGCCCGATCGGGGCGCCTCACAAGAGAAGCTCTAACTAGTCGGTGCGATCGTGAATCGCACCGACGGTTTTCAGAATTTGAGTACCAGCGCCGCGCTCGCGCGGCCGAAGTCGACGTCGGCGTCGGCGTCGCCGAGAGGAACGCCTGCAACCGTGAATGACTCGAACGAGTGGAAGTAGCGGATGTCGCCGCGAACGCCGAGGTGTTCACCAAAGAATACGAATACGCCGCCGCCGACATCCCAGCCAATGTCGTTGTTCCCACTCTCGGAGATGAGCGGTCCCCTCGAAACATCGACCTGGCTCCGGATCAAGCCGAAGCCGGCGAGCGCGTATGGCCGCACCGGCCCGACCGCCGGCACGAACATCACGTTGCCCATCGCGGTCAGCATGCTGGACGTCACGCCTGACCCGGTGCCGTAGAAGTCCTTTGTGTAGCCGAAGTCGGTTTCGTACCCGAAGACGCTGCCCAGGCGTCCGAGCGCCACGCCCCAATTGAGCTGCTTCTTCTCGCAGCCGGTGAGCTGCGTGCAGACCGAGTCGCCGCCGAAGTCGTATCCGACGAGCGGGCTGATGTAGCTCTGCGCGCGAACGTCTTGCGCGACCGCGATGACAAACAGAATGGCGAGGCCAATCCTCGCGATGCGTGTACGAATGCGAAGCGGCATCGTGTCTCCCGTCCCGGGGGGTCGGCCGCTCCTAAAACAAGGCCTGTGCCAGCAGCGGTGACGTGCTTTCGCGTGTATTTCGCGAAACTCGCTCCGCGAGGCGTCCGCGATAGTGCGCAGGATGATTACGATCGCCGGCTGACCCACTCCTGAACGACTGGACGGATGACGAGCTCTTCGATGATGGCCCTGGGCGGCAGCATCGCCGCGAGGGCGATGCACTCGGCCACGTCTTCCGGCTGGAGCATTCGCCGCCGGGCTTCTTCGGGAACCGGCGTGGGGCGTTTGTCGAGAAGGGGCGTGTTCACTTCTCCGGGAAAGATTCCGGTGACGCGTATGCCGTGCCGGCGCTCCTCGGCGTTCATCGCCTCCACCAGTCCGCGCACGCCGAACTTCGACGCGGTGTAGGCGATGCCGGCGAAGTCGTTGCCGCGGAGCGCCGAGTCCGACACGACATGGAGGATCGTGCCGCCGCCCTGCTTGCGCATCGCGGGAAGCACCGCGCGCGACAGCAGGAACGCCCCGCGCAGGTTCGTCTCCATCACCTTCTCGAAGTCCTCGATCGATCCATCCGCGAGCGAGCGTTTCCTCACGTTGATGCCGGCTGCGTTCACGACGATGTCGATGCGGGAGTAGCGCGCGAGCACCGCCTTCACGATGGCGTCCACAGCCGACGCATCGCCGACGTCTCCCGGGTACACTTCGACCCCGGCATTCGCGATGGCGTCGCGCGTTTCGGCGAGACGCTGCTCCGTACGTCCCACGAGCGCAATCGAGGCGCCCGCCTGCGCGAGCCTCATCGCCGCGGCGCGCCCGATGCCGCTGCCGGCGCCCGACACGATCGCCACCTGGCCAGCCAAACCGCCAATCATGCCGGCATCCTCGCGTCAGCGATTTCCACCCACTGCTGCCGTTCCGCCGACAGCAGGATGGCGTCCATCACGGCCTGCGCGCGCGAGCCGTCGAAGAAGTCGGGCGAGGCGGGCCGTCCCTCGGCGATCGCCTGCACGAACTCGAACCCCTGGTCGTAGCGGAAGCCCTGCAGGGGATCGCCCTCGTGCGGGTTGCGCGGCGAATTGGGCACCGTGAGCAGCTCCTCGGGGACGGGCCGCGCCTCCAGCGCCCCTCCCGGTCGGCCGATCAGAAGCTCGTGCGGCCGCTCGAGTCGGTACACGAGCGTGCCCAGCGATCCGTTGATTTCAACGTAGTCCTCGCTGTGCGCACCGGTGCCGCGGCCTGTCGCCATCTTCGTGCTCTCGAGCACGGCGGTGACGCCTCCGGGCAGCTCGCCGATGACGGCCACCCAATCCTCGACATCGGACGGTTCGAGCGCCCCATCCGGGCGCCGCCGTTCGGACAGGCACTGCTTCATGTTCGCCACCAACCGCGTGAACGGCCCGGCGAAGTAGTGCACGTAGTCGATGCGATGCGCGAGCATGTCGCCGAGCTCGCCGGATCCGCATGTCGCGCGATGCTGCCGCCAGCCGAGCGCGCGATCGCCCCAGTCCTGCAGCCGGCGGATCCGCAGGTGATAGAGCGTGCCGAGCGTGCCATCGCTGACGAGGCGCTGCATCCAGCGGATCGCGGGAATGAAGCGATAGGTGAAGGCCGTCATGTGGACCACGCCCGCACGCGCGGCGGACAGCGCCATCGCCTCGGTCTCGGCCTGGTTCATCCCGAGCGGCTTTTCGCACAGCACGTGCTTACCCGTGGCAACCGCGGCCATCGCGATCGGCGCATGAACGTGATTCGGCGTCGCGATGACCACGGCGTCGACGTCGCGCTCGGCCACGAGCGCCTTGTAGTCGGAGTAGGTGCGTTCGATGCCGGACACCGCGCGTGCCGCTTCGAGCGCGCGCGGATCGGGATCGCACAGGGCGACGACAGCTCCTTCGGGGTGGAGACGAATGCCCGGGATGTGGTTCTGCACCGCAATCGCGCCGGTGCCGATGAGCGCAACACGTATCAATTGGGTACCCAGTTCTTGTAAGTGGTGTAAATCCCGACAGCAGCCATGGTGACGCCGGTCAGCAGTGTCAGGAGTACGAGGGCGGGGTGCATCTTGTAGGCGCGCGGCATTCGCACGCGATCGACCCACAGCATACAGAGGCACCAGAGGCCGCAGCCAAGTACGCCGGTTACCGGCGACGTTACCTTCACAATCATCACGGTCTTCAGGCCGGTCCAGAGCAGCAGGATCGCGCCCGCCGCGGCATACATCGTGATCCAGAAGCGGACCGACGAGTAGTCCCACGCGCGAGACGGCCAGATGGCCCGCAGCGGCTCGTACGCGGTCCGCCCGAACACTTCGAACGTGCCGTAGATCGCGCCGAACATGGCGAAGAAGATGCCCGTCTTGTAGACCACGACGAGCGACGGGTGCACGAGGCCGAGGAACTGCGACTGCTTGCTGTAAAGATCCGCGTCGGTCGGCACCTGCATCTGCGGATGCAGCACCGCGGCGCCGAGGATCATGAAGCACGATGTCATCACGAGCACACACAGGAACGAGGCCACGACGTCGAAGAGCGGCGCGCGCAGCCACCGCTGGGCCCTGCGAATCGCGCCCGGATCGGCGGGAAGAGCTCGTGGACCGGTCGGTCCGGTCGTCCCGGACGCGCCCCAGTTCTTCTCACGCATCAGCCCGACGTACCCGACGTAGTCCTGCACGCCGCCGCCGATCACGCCGAGGAACACGGCGAGGTGGTATGCGGCCGGCTGAAGCGCGATATCGGCGTACTGCTGCGCCACCCACGGCTCGTACTCGGGAATCCTCGGCGTCACGAAGCCTGCGATGACGGACGCCCAATCGGGGCGGATCACGAGAATGGCGACGATGATGAAGAACACTTTGAGGGCGAGGAAGGCCGTGGATACCCGCTCGACGACGTTGTAGGTCTGAATGACGCTGAGCGTCATCGCGGTCAGGATGATGGCCGTACTCCATGCGGGGCGTCCCCAGGCGGTCTGCGCGCCCCAGCCGGTCACCCATACGAGGAGGCTTGCCACGGCGTCGGTCAGCGCTGCCACCCACAACGGAAACGAGACGATCGCCACGCCGCCGATCAGCGTCGGCAGCCAGGCGCGCGGTCCCGGCAGGCTCGCCCACGCCTGCATCGGGTGCTCACCGGTCAGCACGAGATGGCGGCCGCCGGTGTACACCAGCACGCCCTTGAAGATCACCGCGAGCGCGATGATCCAGAGCACCTGATACCCGAACATCGCGCCCAGGCGCGGCGAGAAGATCGTTTCGCCGGTGCCAACCGTCACCGACGCCATTACGGCGCCAGGGCCGAAGACGCGCAGGAGACGCAGCCAGCCGCCCGAGAGCTCGGCAGGCAGCTCGGCGTAGTCGATTCGCGCACTCGCGGCGTGTTCTCGCACACCGCCGACCTGCTGACTCATCGCCGCGCCGCTGGGTACTGCTTCGTGTGTCCGTTGCGCTCGTTGGTGACGACGAAGCTGCCGTCGGAGCGCGCCGAGATCCGGATGCCGTGTCCGGTCGTCTCGTCCATGTTGGCGATGAACGGCGCGGGCGCATTGTGATCGGCTCCGCCGTCAACGGCATAGTGAACCTGCCAGAGGTCTTCGAGGCCCGGCGCATCGCGGACGACCCGCCACGCGGATTTCGAGCCGCCCTTCTTGGCGCCGTTGTTCATCACCGCCACCCGCGGACGGAGCGCATGAACGATGACCGGAGGGCCGGACGTGTCAGTGCCGTGGTGAGTGGTCAGGTAGACATCGAACGTGCCGAGCACGTTGTTCGGGCACACGAGGTCGCCTTCCTTGTTCCAGGTCAGGTCTCCGAGGTCGAGGAAGCGGAAGCGACCGTGCGTGATGACCGTGCCAACCGAGCGGGCATTCTCTCCGGGATCCGGCTTGCCCGGCGTGAAGCTCGCGCAGAGAGGATTCGCGGCGTCGTCCGTCAGCGGACGCGACAACAGCTCGCCGTTCGCCGCGACCACGCGGACCTCGACTCCTTTCATGGGGAGCAGGTCGCCCGGCTTCACCTGAAGGTGCCGCCCCTTGTTCCGGACCTCGAGGTACGAGCTTGTAGAGCGCTTCGGCGGGCTCGCCGGTTTCGACCGTGGGGCCGTGATCGACGAACGTCTTCACCGGCACGCGCGCGACGAGCTCGGGCACGCCGCCCACGTGGTCCCGGTGATAGTGCGTCACGACGAGGTAGTCGATCTGCGACAAGCCCGCGCGCTTGACCGCGGCCGCAATGCGATCGGCGTCGCGGCCGTCGAAGCCGGGCCATCCGGCGTCGACGAGCATCGACTCGCGGGCGGGCGACACGACCAGCGTCGCCTGTCCGCCTTCGACGTCGATGACGTAGATGTCGAGCGTATCGGACGTCTGAGCGGCGACGGCCGTCACGCAGAGAAGGATGGCGATCACACTGTGCTTCATAAGCTCTCGGTCTCCGGTTGCTGTTCGAGCGGCCGGCGCACCAGATGACGCAGCAGCCACATCGCCGCGCCGATGATCATCAGGAGCATCAGCCAGCGCATCGCGCTGGCCAGCAGCAACAAGTCGAACGCCGGCCACTCGAAGCGGTACTGCCGCAGCGCGTCGCCACGCTCGATCATCCAGTGCCAGCCCGTGTGCGCCACGAGCGCCGACAGGATGATCGTTCCCATGCGCTCGCGGATTCCATAGCGGAACAGCAGGTCGAGCGCGGGGATCAGCAGCACGAGCACCAGCAGCTGCCCCAGCTCCACGCCGACATTGAACGCGAGCAGCGATGTGACGACGTGCGACCCGGCGAGCTGCAGCGTCTCACGCAGCGCGAACGAGAAGCCGAACCCGTGCACGAGGCCGAAGGCGAACGTAATGAGCCACCGACGCCGCAGCGCCGGTGCGGCGATGTTCTCGAGCGCCATGTAGACGATCGACATGGCGATGAGCGTTTCGACCAGCGGCGGAAACCACAGCGCGCCGGGCGCCAGGCCGAAGGCCGACGCGATGAGCGTGATCGAGTGGGCCACGGTGAACGACGTCACGATCGCCACGAGCGAGAGGAAGCGCCGGAACGGGATCACGAGGCAGAAGAGAAAGAGCAGGTGGTCGATCCCGCCGAGGATGTGCCAGAACCCTTCGTGGACGAACCGCAGCGCGGCCTGGTGCCAGCGCGGGTCCAGCTTCACGACGCCCGGATCGCCGTGCAGGTCGAAGACGCGCTCCGGCCCGCCGGGCAGCAGAAAGCGCAGCACGACGTTCACGCGCAGCCCGAGCCGCGTCAGCCCCGGGCTGATCGCGAACTCGGATCGATCGGACTCGATGGGATACGCGAACGCCACGTCGAGCAGTCCCTGCTCCCAGTAGATCTCCGTATCGTGCGGCAGCCCCGGTCCGCTGACGTGCGCCAACGCCTGCTCGTACGACTGCTGAAACGAGCGATCGGAGGGGAGCGATACGCGCGCGGCCAGCACCTCTGGCTGGCCGAGCTGGTGGTCGCCTTCGTAGAGCCGAACGTAGTCGCCGATCCACAGCTCGGCGGCATCCCGCAGCACCGGATCGACCCGCGCCAGATCCAGGTATCCGCCGGCCCGCTTCGGGACGTCCATGTCGCGCATCGCCTTGAGCGGCGCCCGGACCAGCAGCACCATTCTTCGGCCTTCCGGCTTGAGGAAGGTCTGGACGGTTACTTCATTCGGAATCTCGTGCGCCGCCACACGGGACAGCGCGGCAAGGGCGACGCCCGCGACCCCGATTGCAAATCCCAGCCTGAAGCGCACGTGCAGAGTATACTGACGCCCGCAAACGGGAGGTGGACGTGGCAGGGCTGACGCGGAAGCAGTGGCTGATGGGTGTGGCGTTCGCAGGCATCCTCGCGGCGCTCGGGCTCGGACAAATGCGCCTCGAAGAGGCCGCCGCGGCGCAGGCGAAGACCGGTGTGATGGCGCCGCATTTCGAGGTTGATCCGTTCTGGCCGAAGCCGATGCCCAACAACTGGGTCCTCGGGATGACCATCGGGCTGACGGTCGACGACCGCGATCACGTCTGGATCGTCCATCGCGGCAACGATCCGCAGGCGCTCGATCGCACCGAATACGCCACGACCGACGCGGGAAAGGTCAGCGAGTGCTGCGATCCCGCTCCTCCGGTCCTCGAGTTCGATGCGGAGGGAAACCTCGTCGGCCACTGGGGCGGCCCCGGCCAGGGGTACGAGTGGCCGCAGTCGAACCACGGTATCGCGGTGGATCACAAAGGCAACGTCTGGGTCGGCGGCAACGGGCCGGACGACGCCCACGTGCTCAAGTTCACACGCTCGGGCAAGTTCATCGCGCAGTACGGGAAATCAGGCGTTCACCGCACCAAGGAGTGGACCGCCGAAAAACCGGTCCACGTGGGGCACAGCAACGAGGTGGAGAACTTCGGGCGCGTGGCGAAGATCTTCATCGACCCGAAGGCGAACGAGGCGTATCTCGCCGACGGCTACTTGAACAAGCGCGTCGCCGTCGTCGATGTCGATACAGGGAAGATCAAGCGGTTCTGGGGCGCGTACGGCAACAAGCCGGATGACACCAACATCGGCCGCTACAACCCGAGCGACCCGCCGGCGAAACAGTTCCGCACGCCGGTCCACTGCTCGGAGCTGTCGCATGATGGGTTCGTGTACGTGTGCGACCGCCCGAACGATCGCATTCAGGTCTTCACGAAGGACGGCAAATTCGTGAACGAGGTGTTCATCGAGAAGCAGACGCTGGCCGACGGCTCGGTGTGGGACATCGCGTTCTCGAAGGACCCCGAGCAGAAGTTCCTGTACGTGGCCGACGGCTGCAACGAGCACATCTACGTCATCGACCGGAAGTCGCTGCAGACGGTGACGCACTTCGGACAGGGCGGGCGTCAGCCCGGAATGTTCCTGGGCGTTCACAGTATTGCCACGGATTCGAAGGGCAACATCTACACGACCGAGACCTACACGGGGAAACGGCTGCAGAAGTTCGTGAACCGCGGGATGCGTGCGGTCAGCCCTCGACAGGGGGCTCCTTGGCCCAGCAAGTCGACGAACTAACCTAACCTCCCTTTGGGCAGCGTGTTAAGCTCGGATCATGAGATCCGGGTTCACCGCTGCCCTCCTCCTGTGCGTCGGGCTGACTCTCGCAGCCCAAGAGCCAACGTTCAAGTCCGGCACGCGCGTGGTCCCGGTGATCGCCACGGTGACGGACTCGGCGGGTCGGCTCGTGCCAAACCTCGAGAAAGAGGACTTCACGATCCTCGACAACACCAAGCCACAGGAGATCAGCTTCTTCCTGAACGAGGCGACGCCCTTCACCGTGGTCGTCATGCTCGACTACAGCGCGAGCATGACTGCGAACCTCGAGCTCCTGAAGGCCGCCGCAGAGCAATTCCTCCTGCGCCTGCTTCCCGCCGACAAAGGCCAGGTTGGAGCGTTCAGCGACAAGATTCAGATGAGCGGTACGTTCACGAGCGATCGCGACGATCTGATCGGCGCGCTCGACGATCTGCAGTACGGCAATCCGACGCGTCTCTACGACGCCATCAATGAGAGCCTCGCAGCGTTGCGCCCGGTCGAGGGCCGCAAGGTGGTGCTCGTCTTCACCGACGGCGATGACACGGCGAGCCGCATCGGGATGGGAGACGTGCTCGATCGCGCGAAAGAGGAAGAGGCGATGATCTACGCGATCGGCCTGCAGTCGGAATACTTCAACGGCGTGCGCCAGGTGCGCACGCGGCCCGATGGCGGCCTCAAACGGCTCGCCGAGGAAACAGGCGGCGGCTACTTCGAGTTGAAGAAGACGGACGATCTCTCACCGACGTTCACGCGGGTGGCGCAGGAGCTCCACAGCCAGTACACGCTGGGCTTCACGCCGGCGTCGCTCGACGGCAAGGAGCACAAGCTCGCGCTGAAGATGCGCGACCCGAAGATGAACGGCCGCGCACGGAAGTCCTACATCGCGGCGCCAGAACGACTCTCGGACACCAAATAAGAAATAAGAAAAAAGGAAAAAGGCAAAAGGCAAAAGGCAAAAGGACAATTCTGATTCTCATGATCATGTTCGAGCGTGATCATGAGAATCACGATTTGCCTTTTACCTTTTGCCTTTTACCTTACAAGGTGCAGATTAGCTGACGCTCAAGAGTTCGATGTCGAAGATGAGCGTCGCGTTCGGGGGGATCGGTCCGCTTCCATTCGATCCGTACCCGAGGCTTGGTGGAATCACCAGCCGGCGCTGACCGCCAACTCGCATTCCCAGGACTCCCTGATCCCAGCCACGGATCACTTGCCCTGATCCAAGGGTGAACTCGAATGGGGTCCGTCCTACCGACGTGTCGAACTGCTGCCCTTTGTTCTCGGCGGCGCCGGCCGAATACAGCCATCCCGTGTAGTTGACCGTCACGCGTCGGCCTGCGGTGGCCTCGGTGCCGGTGCCGACACGAATGTCTGTCTGCGCGAACGGGACGTTGACGGAGGGTGACGCGGGCGGTGAGTCGTCGCCGCCGCCGCATGACGCGGCGACGAGCGCAACCATGAGTGCCGGAATGATGGGTCGTGATCGAATGGTGGAGCGCATTCGATCAGCGTAGCAGATCCGAGGGGTCTGCCCTTAGATCAGTGTGCTGACGACCAGCGCGATGGCGAGCAGCGCGCCGACGACAGTTTCAGCGGTTCCCGAAAACGTCCAATCGTAAAGCTTCAAGTTCTCAATCACGGTAGGTCTCCATTCAAGGGGTTAGACGGCCCCTTCCACGAAAAGGTTTAGTGGCGTTTTCGCGCGACAATTACGGCAAAAGGGGCCTTGCGCCAGACCACGTCGACCGCAAAGCCGACATCGCGCATCATCGCCAGCTCCTGCATGAGCGGGAAATAGACGTCTTCCATCGCCCACGCGGCGAAGTACCCGTCTGCTTCGGTCTCCGAGTAAGAACACCGCAGGTGAGCGCGCCATTCCTCACGCTCGAGCTCGGCCAGGCGCGCATCCGACGACACGAAGCAGTCCACCGACACGAGCAGCCCGTCGCTCGCGAGCGATTGGTGACAATCGCCATACAACTGTTGCTTGCGTTCGCTGGTGCGGACGTGATGAAACGCCAGCGACGCGACGATCGCGTCGCAGCGCGGCAGAGCCGCGTCGAGGAAGCTGCTCTGCACGAAAGAGGCCACGGCGCCATCACGGGCGAGCCGCTGGCGCGCGATCTCCAGAATGGCGGCATCTGCGTCAATCGCGATGACCTGCGCGTCGGATCGCACGGCCACACAGCGGCTCGCGAACGCGCCCGTGCCAGTGCCCAGATCCACGATGATCGGCGCCGGCGTCGCGAGCGCGCGCAGGGCGTGGGCGCCCGCGTCGAGCATCTGTTCGTATCCGGGAATGAACGTCCGGATCCGGGCATCGTATTCGTCGAGCCGGATATGAAGATGAGAGGCAACGCCCATCGGAGTGTCTCCGTCCAATAGACTACCTTGCCGCGTTATACCGTCGTGCGGTATAACGCGAGGTGGAGCATGAATGCCTGATTACCCGCGCCGACGGTTGCCGCAGCAGTATCTCCCTCTCACCGTGCCGGTGTTCCAGATCCTGCTCTCTCTGAGTGACCGCGACCTTCACGGCTACGCAATCATCCAGGACATTCGTGAGCGGACCGACGACGAGGTGGAGCTGACGGCGAGCACGCTGTACGCCGCCATCAAGCGCCTCCTCGACGGACGTCTGATCGAGGAGGTCGACACGCGTCCGGGTCCGGAAGACGACGACCCGCGGCGGCGGTACTACCGCATCACGGCGCTCGGCATGGACGTGGCGCGGCTCGAAACGGCGCGGCTCGAGCGCGCGCTGAAGATGGCGCGGCAGAAGAAGCTCACGCCGCGCAAGGCATGATCGCGCTCTATCGCGCTGCCCTGCGTCTGCTGCCAGACGAGATCCGGCAGCAGCATGGCACGCAGATGACAGCCGTGTTCGCCGACATCGTGCGCGACGCACGGGCGCGGCGCGGGCTGACTGGTGTCGTGCGCGTGACGTGCGCCGAGCTCGCTGCGCTCGCGTGGTTCGCGTGGTGCGCCCGCCGCGGCATGCCGAGGCCGCGACGGATCGACGAACGGCAGTTTTGCTGGCCGCTCGAACCTCGAGGGAGAACGTTCATGTTCGAATCATTCGCCCAGGACATTCGCTACGCGGCGCGCCTGTTGCGCCGCACGCCGGGATTCACGCTCGTCTGTGTGGTCACGATGGCGCTCGCGATCGGCGCGAACAGCGCGATCTTCAGCGCGGTGAACGGCGTGCTCGTGAAAAGCCTGCCGTACCGCGACGCCGATCGAATCGTGGTGCTCGGACACCTGAATGCGGGATTCGACGGTCTGGGCAGCACCACCCCGGGCAACTTCTACGATTGGCAGGCACGAGCGGACGCGTTCGACTCGATGGCGGCGTTCGGCTACACCGAGCGCATCCTCACGTGGGGCGCCAACGTCGAGCGCGTCCTCGGCGCGCTGAGCGCTGGCAGCATCTTCGACGTGCTGGGACGCTCGGCGGCCGAAGGCCGCGCGTTCACGGCCGCGGATGACCACCCGGGCGCGCCATCGATCATCGTGCTGAGCCATACGCTCGCGCGACGGCTGTTCGGCGGCGAGTCGCCTGTGGGCCGCACGATCGGCGTCGGCGGAGTGCCCTCCACCATCGTCGGCGTCATGCCCGCCGATTTTACCTTCCCCGACTACGACGCGCAGTTCTGGATTCCCGCCCGCTTCGACGCCCAGTTTCGCGGCAACCGCGACCAGTATTTTCTCCAGGCCGTCGCCCGGCTCAAGGCGGGCGTCACGCTCGATCAGGCGCGCGCGCAGCTCGACACGGTGATGGATGCGATTCGACGCGACTACCCGCAGTTCACGCAGAACGCGCGGGGCGGCGTCGTGCCCATGAAGGATCTGCTCGTCGACAACGTGCGGACGCGGCTGCTGACGCTGATGGGGGCCGTCGTGTTCATCCTCCTCATCGCCTGCGCGAATCTCGGTAACCTGCTCCTCGCCCGCGCGTCCACCCGTCGTCGCGAGATCGCGGTGCGGCAGGCGCTCGGCGCCCGTCCCGGTCGACTCGTCCGCCAGATGCTGACGGAGAGCATCATGCTCGCCTTCATCGGCGGGCTGGCCGGCCTTGCGCTCGCCTATGCGATGCTCGACGTGCTCGTGACGTGGCTGCCGCAGGGCCTGCCACGAGCCAACGAAATCGGTCTCGATCCCCTCGTCGTCGCGTTCACCGCCGCGGCATCGCTCGCCTCCGGCGTGGCATTCGGGCTGTTTCCCGCGCTGCAGCTTGCCGGGCGCGCGCCGATGGAGGACGCGCGAGAGGGGACCCGCGGTTCGAGACGCGGCGGACGGATACGCGGCGGGCTGGTGGCCGCCGAGATCGCCCTTGCGCTCGTGCTGCTGGCGGGCGCGGGCCTCCTGGTTCGCAGCTTCAGTAACCTGCTGGAGGTCAATCCGGGGTTCAGCGCCACGCGTCTCCTCACATTCCGCGTCGGCGTCCCGACGGACCTCTACAAAACGCCGCAGCAACGCGTGACGTTCTTCGAGGAGCTGCGCGGCAGAATCCGCCGGCTGCCCGGCGTGCAGTCCGCGACGATGACCAGCTATCTGCCGGTCACCGGGTACGGGACCGGCGCGTGGTTCAACATGCTCGACAAGCCCGTGCCGGCGGATCGAACGCCGCCGAGCGTCGCCTATCGCGTCGTCAGCGCAGACTTCTTCCAGACACTGGGCATTCCGCTGCTGCGCGGCCGGCTGTTGACCGATGCCGATCGCGCAGACGGCGCACGCGCCGTCGTGATCAGTCAAGCGGTGGCGAAGCGCTTCTGGCCGAACGAGGAGCCGCTCGGAGAGCGAATCTATCTCGGAGCGCCTGACAACCGGCTGTTTCCCGACGCTGAGATCGTCGGCATCGTCGGCGACGTCGCGCAGCTGTCGCTCGATGCCGGCGGCGGCGAAACGGTGTATGGGACGCATCGGCTGATGCCGTTCTGGAGCAACTTCACGTTCGCCGTGCGCACGGACGTGGAACCGGCCAGCGTCACGAGCGCCATCCGCGCGCAGCTCCGCGAGGTCGATCCGGAAGTGCCGATGTTTGCGGTCCGCACGATCGAAGAGGTGCTGGCGCTGTCGCGCGCGCCGGCGCGATCCTCGATGCTGCTCGTCGGCCTCTTCGCGGCGCTGGCGCTGGTGCTCGCGGTGATCGGCGTATTCGGCGTGCTCTCCTACTCGGTGACCCAGCGGACCACGGAGCTCGGAATCAGGATGGCGCTTGGGGCGAGCACGCGGAGCGTCAAGCTGCTGGTGCTGGCGCAGGGCCTGAGGCCCGTGGCGGCCGGCGTGGCCGTCGGCATCGCGGGCGGCCTGGCGCTCACGCGCTTCATGGACACGCTGCTCTTCGGCGTCGGGCCGACGGATCCGCTGACCTTCGTGGCAGTGGCGACGCTGCTCGCGGCAACCGCCGCGATCGCGAGCTACATTCCGGCGCGGCGCGCGACGCGAGTGGATCCGGTCACGGCACTCAGGCGGGAGTGAGGCGGCGCAGCCGGCTCACCAGCGTTTTCATATCCTCTGGCATCGGCGCCTCGAAACGCATCGGCCGTCCGTCGCCCGGGTGCGTGAAGGTGAGCCGATGCGCGTGCAGCGCCTGGCGTGGAAACTCAATCGGCCTGAGCGCATCCGGGCCGAACACGTAGCGCCGCTCGCCGACGAGCGTGTGTCCCCGAAGGCGCGCCTGCAGCCGGATCTGGTTGCGCTTGCCGGTGTGCAGCCGAACCTCGATGAGCGAGGCGCCGCGGAACGATTCGATCACGCGATACGCGCTGATCGCCTCCTTCGCTCGCGGATCCCGCGGGTGCGTCTCCTTCTGAATCAACGCCTGATCGTCCCACACCATGTGGTCCCGCCACGTGCCGGCCGGCGGATCGGGATGCCCGTACACGACCGCCAGATACACGCGCTCCGGCTCGTGGCGCCGGAGCTGGGCTTTCAGGTGAAGCTGCGTGGCCTCGTCTTTGGCAAAGACGACAAGCCCCGACGTGTCCCGGTCGATGCGATGCACGACGAGCGGCCGCCGCTTGCCGCGCCCTCTCAGGTGCTGCTCGATGAAGTCGTAGACCGACGCGGCCGCCTCGCGGCGCGGCAGCGGTACCGCGAGGAGCCCGGCCGGCTTGTTGACGACGTACAGCGCCTCGTCTTCGTAAAGAACCTCGAGATCGGCAATCGGCGCCGCCCGCCGCGGCCGCGAAGTGCCGGGACGATCCATCCAGAGACGGACCACGTCGCCGGGCGCAAGCCGGCGGCCCGCATCCTTCGGGCCGGCTTCGTTTCCATTGACGATCACCTTGCCCCGCTCGAGCGCGCTGCCCGCGCGGCCGCGAGAACCCGCGCGGTGCGCCGCGGCAAGGAACTTGTCCAGGCGCACGTCGGCATCCTCCGGGCCGACCGTCCATTCCGCGTTCATCTCACCCGCCCGAGATGGCAGGAACGATCTCGACGCGATCGCCGTCCTTGAGCGGATGCGCCTGCACGCCGTGGAGCAGCATCTCGTCGTTCACGGCGAAGTTGAACACCGAGTCGTCGAGCTGACGCACGAGGCGGGGAGCCTTCCGCTCGAGCGCGGCCAGCAGCTCCGACATCGACTGCACGGGCGCGGTGATGGTGAGGACGTCGGCGCCGCCGGCGTGCGGCCGCAGCATCGCCGGCAGGTAGACGGTGATCACGCGCTCAGCGCGAGCGTGGCTTCGAGCTCGCGCCGCCAGGCGTCGACCGGCATGCCATCGCCGGTCAGGTTCGAGATCTCGTAAAAACGTGAGAGCATCGCGTCGAACTCCGCGCGATCGATTTTCTCTCCCTTGTAATGACCCGAGGGGTTGGGCTCGTCGAACCAGCGATCGGGAAGCGTGTCGTCCTTCCGGCCGACGCCGAGCCGACGATTGATCATCCGCTCGACGCCCATGATGTTCAGGCCGACGGCGTCGAGCTCCTCGGGCGAGAGCATCAGCCCGGTGACGTTGGCGATCTGGCCCGAGAACTCTTCGAGCCCGGGGAGCGACGGGCTGTTGAACAGCTTCGTCGTGAACCGGCACATGCCCACGGCGTCGCCCACCGCGTAGATGTTCTCGCAGACGCGAACGGCCCGCTCCTTGTCGACGTAGCTCGTCGGCTCCGCGCTCACGCGGCCGCCATAGAGCCGCTCCTTGAATGCGGGATCGTCGTTGATCTTCGCGTTGATCTCCAGCGTCACGCGGTTGCGCAGGTGATCCATGCCGCGCGTCGCGACCGCCAGACCGAGCGCGAACGCCTTCAGAATGCGGGCATCGTGCGGGTCGCTCTGCATCAGCCCCTTGACGGCCATGCGGTACTTCAGCGCCTCCGCCGGATAGTGCCCGTTCTCCACGGCCCGCGTGCTGTCGGCCAGCGCGTTGCCGAAGCCTTCGCGTCCGGCGGTCATGAACAGCAGCCGCTCCACGAGCTCGGCGTCGCCCCATTTCAGCTCGAGGCCCCCCGTGTGCGCGGAGGTGATGATGCCGCGCTGAAACAGCTCCATCGCCCAGGCGATCGCGGAGCCCATCGACGCCGTGTCGAAGCCGAGGTCGTTGCAGATGTTGTTCAACCGAATCACCGGCTCGACGTGGTCGATGCCGATGTTGGGGCCGAACTTCCCGAGCGTGACGTACTCGGGACCGTCGCCGCGTCCGTACTTGTCGGCGCGGTCGGCGTTGAGCTCGTTGAGCGGGCGGCAGTTCACCGGGCAGCGGAAGCAGCCTTCCATCCCGGGGCGATACGGATCGATGTGGTCCGCGTCGAGCGCGTCGGTCCAGGTGGTTTCCTGGTTGTTCTTCGTCCCCATCGCGCCGAGGAGCCTGCTCGGCTTGTAGAGGAATGGCGTGCCCGTGACGGAGAGCGCGTGCTTGACGACCGAGGTGCCGAGGAGCTTCTGAGCGATGTGCCGGTTGTACGGCTTGTAGGCCATCGCCGTCGCGAGCTCTTTCGTCGCGCCGAGCGTGACGATCGCCTTGAGTTTCAGCGACCCCATCTTCGCGCCGGGTGCGCCGCGGGCGTAGATCGCCTTCGGCCCGCCCATGATCCCCGCCGTGAGCGCGAGGTTCTCGCCCGCGCGCGTGATGCTCGCCATCGACATGTTGCGCGTCCAGACGCCGCCGAGATCCTCGGCGACGCGCGCGCGCAGGTCGATGTTGTCCATGCCGAGATACGGCGTGGCGTCGCGCCATTCGATCTCGCCTTCGCGGATCACGATCATCGCCCACGGCCGGCACTCCCCGTAGAGCACGAGGTGATCGATGCCGTTCATGCGAAGGAACGACGGAAAGTAGTCGCCGACGTTGGAATCGAGGATGACGCCCGACTCGGGCGACCACGACGTGCAGTTGCCGCGCGCGGCGCTCGGCACGAGGCCGGTCAGGACGCCCGAGCCGAAGATGAGCGGGATGTCCGGGTGGAGCGGATGCAGCGCCTCGTCGAGCAGGCGATAGAGGTAGAACATGTTCGCCCCGCGCCCGGAGAGCAGCGCTTCGACGATGCGACGTGGGGTGTAGGCGGAGCGGACCTCGCGCCGGGCGAGGTCGATGAAGAGCGTCCGTCCCTGCGTCGGGAACTGCGGTTCCGACGGCAGCTCGGCCATGAGCCGCGCCACGCGATCGTGGATCGACATCCCGGGTCGAGTATAGCGAATGGGATTAGGATGGCGCCGTGCTCACCCGCCGCGGGTTCCTCGCAGGTGCCCTGCTTCCAGTTCAGAGTCAGCTCAGAGTCAACTCTGAGCGGACTCGGAGTCGGGTCAGAGTCGACTCTGAGCAAAGCTCGGCTGCCGACCCGTGGGTCGAGGTGAACGCGCAGAATCTGCGACACAACGTCGGAGAAATTGCACGGCGCGCCGGCGACCGGCCGATTCTCGCCGTCATCAAGAACAACGGCTACGGCCTCGGCGTGGCGAACGTGGCCCGCCTCCTGGACGACGACCGCCGCGTGGTGGGACTTGCCGTCGTGAAACTGCACGAGGCAATGACGCTGCGCGACGCCGGCATCCGCAAGCCGATCCTGCTGATGGGTCCCTTCACCGACGCCGAGCTCGTCGAGATCGCCTCTCGCGACATCATGCCGATGGTCTACCGCGACCACAGCAGGGCCCTCGACGCCGCCGCCGCGAAGACGGGACGCCCTGTCGCCGTGCACGTCAAGGTCGATACGGGCATGGGGCGCGTCGGTATACCTCACGACGCGGCGCCGGCGCTCCTGAGAACCCTCGCAGCGCAGAAGTCGGTCCGGCTCGAGGGCATCATGACCACGCTGACGGAGGACGAAGCGTTCGACAAGGAACAGGTCAGGCGCTTCGAGACGCTCGCCGGCGGCCTCGCGCGCGAGGACGTCCGCATCGGCCGGCGTCACGCCGCCTCGAGCTACGCGCTGTTTCGCAACCCCGACGCCTTTCTCGACATGGTGCGTCCCGGCATGGCGTTGTTCGGTGTCTATTCGGAGCCGCCATTCCGGCGCCTGGGCCTGCTCGATCTCCGGCCGGCCGTCGCGCTGCGCTGCCGCGTCGCGCTCGTGAAACAGCTCCGGGCCGGCGAGAGCGCCGGCTACAACCGCGCGTTCATGCCGACGCAGGCTACGTGGATCGCCACGCTGCCCGTTGGCCACGCCGACGGCTGGCCGCGCCTCGCGGCCAAGGGCGCGCGCGTCCGCATCGGCGATCGGCTCCATCCGGTGGTTGCGTCCGTCAGCGCGAGCCACACGATCGTCGACCTTGGCCCGCAGACGAATGTCGCCGCAGGCGACGTGGCAACTCTGTTCGACTGGACCGATGGCTCACGCCCGGAAGACATCGCCGAGGCGTGCGGGGCGTCCGTCTACGATTTGACGATGCACCTCAATCCCCTGCTGCCCAGAAAACTCGTGTCATGATGCTCACGTATGCCGGCGTTGACTGATCAGGAATTCCGCGTGAAATCCGACGAAGCACTCGAGCGCGCCCAGCACGCGCTGCTGCCGCTCGCGGATGAAGAAGGGTTCGAGGTGGAGCTGCAGAATGGCGTCCTGCAGGTCGTTTTCGAGGAACCCTCGCAGGCGAAGTTCGTCGTGAGTCCCAATGCGCCGGTGCGACAGGTATGGGTGTCTGCGCTCTCGCGGAGCTACAAGCTGCCGTGGTCCGCCGAGCTGAGCGGCTTCGTGCTGGACGGCGAGCCGCTCAACGCGCTTCTCGAGCGATTGATCCGCCAGCACCTGGACAGCTAGATCCGAAAGCCCTCTCGCAGCGGATCCTCGTCATCGATGTAGAACGTGTGCTCACCGGTGATCCACGCCGAGCCTTCGATCTCCGTCACGATTGCCGGCAGATCCGCCACCTGCGTGCGATTCAGCAGCCGTCCGCGAAACAGCGTCCCGATCAGGCTTTCGTAGACGAACGCGGTATCGGTCGGGAGCAGTCCCATGGCATCGAGGACCGCCATGACCGCCGACGTGCCGGTGCCGCACGGCGATCGGTCCACCTCCGCGTCGGCGAACACCGTGAGATTGCGCAGGTGCGCCTCCGGATCCGCGGGCGGCCCTGTGAAGATCACGCCATAGAGGCCCGTGAGCCGCGGCTCGAGTGGGTGGGCGATCGTCGTTGCCGCTTCAACGGCCGCCTTGATCTCGGTGGCGATGCGACGAAGGTCGGGCAATCGGCGCGGTTCGAGCGGCACGCCAATCGCTTCGACGTCGACGATCGCGTAGAACGCGCCGCCGAAGGCGACGTCGACGCGCACCTCGCGCGTCCCGAGCCTGACCGCCTGGCCGGCCAGGTAGACGAACGCCGGCACATTCGTGAAGGCCACCGCGTCGACACGCGTGGCGCCGCCTGCTTCCACCAGGCGCGGGCGCGCGTACACGGTGCCGGCGGGCGTATCGAGCACCACCTCGACGCCGTCCCGATCGAAGAGCAGCCCGCGCTCCATCGCAATCGTCGTGACCGCGATGACGCCGTGGCCGCACATCGTGCTGTACCCCTCGTTGTGCATGAAGAGGACGCCGGCGTGCGCACCCGGCGTGACGGGCTCGGTCAGCAGCGCGCCGTACATGTCGCCGTGCCCGCGCGGCTCGAGCATCAGCGCACGCCGAAGGTGATCGGCGCGGCGGCGCATCCACTCGCGCTTCTCGAGCATCGTCTTGCCCGACGGCCGCGGCAGACCCTCGGTGATCAGTCTCAGCGGCTCTCCCGCCGCGTGCGCATCGATCGTCTTTACGATGTGAATCATGAAGTGTCGTCGTTCTCTCTTCGCCTTCTCGCTTCTCGGTTCGTGTTCAGCGTCTCGGTTCGGTTCTCGGTTCGAACGTTCGAACGTTCGGGTTCGGGGTTCGGACGGCTCGATACGTATAATCGGCGAAACGTTCCGAGCTGAACCTCGAAACTTGAACCTCGAATCTTGAACCTCGAACCCTGAACCGAACCCCGAACGTAGCACGAAGAACCGAATTCCGAACCTGAACACGAACCGAGAGGCGAGAAGGCGAAGAGAGAACGACAGGTATTTGTGGTTCATTTCACGCTGCTGACCGAGGAGCACGTTCGTTCGGTGCTGCCGATGGCCGATCTGATTGCCTGCATGGAGTCGGCACTCGGCCGCTTCTCCTCAGGCGAGGTGCAGCAGCCGCTGCGCACCGTCTTGAACGTGGGCGCGCAGAAGCACTGGTGGGGGCTGATGCCGGCCTACGTCAATCAGCCCGCCATCATGGGCGCAAAAATCGTGTCGGTGTTCAACACGAACGCCGATCGTGGTCTCCACACGCATCAGGCCGTCATCGTCCTGTTCGATCCCGATACAGGCACATTGCAGGCGGTGATGGACGGCCGCTATATCACCGAGGCGCGCACGGGCGCGGTCTCGGCTGTGTCCGCGCGCTACCTGTCCCGGCCCGACGCGTCCACGCTCGCGATTATCGGCACCGGCGTCCAGGCGCGCGGCCATCTCGACGCGTTCAAGGAGGTGCGGCGTATCCGTGAAGTCCGGGTCTGGAGTCCGAAGCGGACCAGCCGCGAGCGCTTCGTCCAGGACGTGCAACCTCACGCCGGCATGCCGGTGCACGCCGCGGAATCGGCTCAGGAGGCAGTGCGCGGAGCCGACCTCGTCGTGCTAGCCACGGCAGCAGCCAATCCGGTGGTGGACGTGAGCTGGATTGCGCCGGGCTCACACATTGTGTCCGTGGGAGCGCCGCGGCCCGACCATCGTGAAATGGACCCCGCGCTGACGGCGGGCGCTCGACTGTTCGTCGATTCGAGGGCGGGCGCGCTCGCCGAGTCCGGAGACATGGTCATGGGCATCGCGGAAGGACGGTTCGGACCCGATCACATCGCTGGAGAGCTCGGCGATCTCGTGCTCGGACGCATCGCGGGGCGCCGCTCCCCGGAGGAGATCACGATCTTCAAGTCGCTCGGCATGGCGGTCGAGGACGTCGTGACCGCGGATCTGGTGTATCGGCGCGCCGCCGAACGGGGCGTTGGGTCGCGGCAGGTCCTGTGAAGCGCGGAATGATCCTGACGGTGCTGTTGATTCCCACGATGGCGTGGGGCAATCAGGAGTCCGCGATGCTGCGCGCGCGCGGCTTCTCGCACGCCTACAGCCTAGACTACGACCTTGCGGCGCGCGACATGGAAGCGGCCGTCAAGGCCGATGCCCGCGATGTCGCGGCGCGGCGTGGGCTTGCGGTCATCCCATGGCTTCTGATCTCCTTCCGTCGCGGCGCGGTCACGGTGGACGACTACCTTGGCAGCGCCTCGAAGCAGAACGTGGCGATGCGCGCGCCGCCCGCGGATCTTGCCGGACGATTTCATCAGCACAGCGCCGCGGCGCTGTCGCTCGCCGAGCAGTCGGTGGCCGCCAGGCCGCGCGATCCGGAAGCCCACTATCAGCTTGGCGCGCTGGTGGGGCTTCAGGCCTCGTACGTGGCCACCGTCGAAGGCCGCATTCTCGGAGCGTTTCGCGCCGCGCGCCGCGCGTACGACGCGCACGAACGTGTTCTCCAGCTCGACCCCTCGCGCAAGGACGCCGGCCTCGTCGTCGGCCTGTATCGCTATATCGTGTCGCAGCTCTCGCTGCCCGTTCGAATGATGGCCTACGTCGCGGGCTTCGGCGGCGGCAAGGAGCTCGGCCTTCAGATGATCGAGGAGGCTGCCGCGCATCGCGGAGAGAACGCAGCCGACGCGAAGTTCGCGCTGGTGCTCATATACAATCGCGAGCGGCGGTACGACGACGCGCTGCGCACGCTCGCGCAACTTCAACGTGAGTTTCCTCGTAATCGAATTCTGTGGCTGGAGGCCGGCGCCACGGCCCTGCGCGCATGGCGCGCGGCGGACGCAGAACGGATTCTCGACGAAGGGCTGTCCAGGCTGAAGAGCGATTCGCGTCCGCGCATGTTCGGCGAAGAGGCACTCTGGTACTTGAAGCGCGGCACGGCGCGCCTCGCCCTCGATCGCCATGCCGATGCGGAGAGCGATCTCCGCCGCAGCATGCAGCTCGAGTCGCGCAAGTGGGTCGCGGGAAGGGCGCATGCCGAGCTCGGGAAGCTGGCGGACCTGCGCGGCAACCGCGCGGCGGCGCGCGCGGCGTTTCAGCAGGCGGTCACGCTGGCGCGGCAGGACAACGACCCGATTGGCGAAGCGGCGGCAGAACGCTGGGTCGACGCTCCGTTTCGGCGAGGGCAGCCATGAAGAAGGACACGCTCCGCACGGTCGTCATCATCGTCGGCGTGCTGATCCTCGTCGCCATCGTCGCGCTCGGGTCGGCGGCCTGGCTGTTCATGCGCAGCTTCTCCCTCGGACAAGTCGACGAGCGCACCGCGTCGCAGCAGTTCGATGAGATCCGAGGCAAGTTCGCGGGTGTCACGCCAGGTACTGACCATCCAGGACGAGAGGCCCATCGTCACGCGGCGCCCTCCCAATGAGCCCACAAGCGCGGGCCTCACGACGCTGCACGTCCTTGCGTGGGACTCCGACGACAATGGCCTCGCGCGAATTGACCTGCCGTTCTGGCTCCTTCGGCTCAAGTCGGGCCCTATCGAGATCGGGTCGAGGCACGGTCGGAGGCGCGATGCCGAGCTCAACCTGACCGTGGAAGAGCTCGAACGGTACCGGACCCACCCTCGTCCTCGATCACGAAGGCGAGGACGGCGAGCGCGTGCTGGTCTGGACGGAATAGGTGACACCGTCCACTCGGCGGCCCTAAAGGCCCGCCCTACGCTGTCCAGTCCGCTGTGTAGGGCGGCCCTTTACGGGCCGCCAGATTGGCACCTCCTTTGCGCCTCGCATCGTCGCCTGCTCCCAAGGAGACGACCACCATGCGACGCGTAGCGATTGCGTTGCTCGCAATTCTGACCGCGACCATCCCCGCCGCTCCTGCCGCCGCCCAGAACCGCGGGTGGTACGGCCAGCGGAATGACCCTCAGTACGACCGCGGATATCGTGACGGCCTGCGCGACGGCGAACGCGACGCCCGCAGCGGCCGCACCTTCGACTACGACAACGACCGGAGGCTCAGCCGGAGGAGCGATCCGTTCCAGCGCGGCTACTCGGACGGCTACCGCGCAGGTTACGAGCAGCTCCGCAGCCGCAACCGTGGCGGCCGCAGCGTCGGCCCGTACTCGGGTCGCAGCCGCGGCGGTTACCAGGATCCCGCGTTCTCGCGGGGGTACTCGGAGGGTTTCGAGAAGGGGCTCGACGACGGCCGCGACCGCGATCGATACGACCCTGTGCGTCATGGTGATTATCGCGACGCTGACGATGGGTACTTCCGCGACTACGGGCCGAAGCAGGCCTACGAGAACAACTACCGCGCAGGCTTCCGTCAAGGATACGAAGAGGGCTACCGCAACGGCACTCGGTCCCGGCGATAGAGTTGGCGGGCTTATAATCCGCGGCATGAAGCGAGTCTTCACTGCTGCGGTTCTGCTTTTCACCTGCGCCACCGTTGACACCAGCTCGACCCCCGTGCGCGCGAAGCACGGGATGGTCGTCTCGCAGGAGGAGGCGGCCTCGAACGTCGGCGCAGCTGTCATTCGCGACGGCGGAACCGCGATCGACGCCGCGGTGGCAACCGCATTCGCGCTGGCCGTCACGCATCCGGCAGCCGGAAACATCGGCGGCGGCGGCTTCCTCGTGTACCGGCCGGCCAGCGGCGAGCCCGTCGCCTACGATTTCCGCGAGACGGCGCCCGCGAAGTCGTCGCCCACGATGTTCACGAAGGACGGGAAGTACGACAGCGACCTTCATCACAACAGCCATCTGTCGGTTGGTGTTCCGGGCACCGTAGCCGGCCTCCACATGGCATGGCGGGACCACGGGAAGCTCCCGTGGCGGCGGCTGCTCGATCCGGCCATCGCGCTTGCCCGCGACGGCTTCATCGTCACCGAGGGATTCGCGCGCTCGCTGCGCGGAGAACTGAAGGAGTTCAGCAAGTATCCCGCGACCCTCGCGCAGTTCTCGAAGAACGGCACACCGTACGACGCAGGCGAGACGTTCAGACAGCCTGACCTCGCCAAGACGCTGGAGCGGATTGCCGCCCAGGGGCCGGCGGGTTTCTACGAAGGGGAGACGGCGCTCCTCATCGAAAAGGAAATGGCCGCGAACGGCGGCATCATCACGCGCGACGATCTGAAGAACTACAAAGCGATCAAGCGCGGCACCCTTCGCGGCACGTATCGAGGCTACGAGGTCATCAGCATGCCGCCGGCGAGCTCGGGCGGCACGGCGCTGATCCAGATGCTCAATGTCCTCGAAGGCTACGATCTCGCGAAGAGCGGCTTTCGATCGGCGGACACGATTCACCTCATCGTCGAATCGATGCGTCGGGCCTACGCCGACCGCGCCCGCTACCTCGGTGATCCTGCGTTCAATCCCGGAATGCCGATCGAGCGGCTCACCTCGAAGGAGTATGCCGCCGAGCTGAGGAAGACGATCAATCCCGCACGCGCCGCGAGGTCGTCCCCTTCCAGCTTCGAGTGGACCCACGAGTCCGAGGAAACGACGCACCTCTCCGTCGTCGACTACGCACGCAACGCCGTGTCGCTGACCTACACGCTCGAGTACAGCTACGGCTCACGGATCGTCGTCCCGGGGGCGGGGTTTCTCCTCAACAACGAGATGGGCGACTTCAACGCGGCGCCCGAGATGACGACCGCCGAGGGCCTGATCGGCACGAAGCCGAACCTTGCGATGCCCGGCAAGCGGATGCTCTCGAGCATGACGCCGGCGATTCTTGCCAAGGAGGGACAGCTGTTCATGGTCACCGGCACCCCGGGCGGCCGGACGATCATCAACACGGTGCTCCTCACCATCCTGAACGCCGTCGATTTCGGGATGAACGCGCAGCAGGCGGTGGACGCGCCGCGCTTCCATCATCAGTGGCTGCCGGACCGGATTTCGTACCGAGAAGTACGGCATCTCGCCCGACACGCTGGCGATCCTCCTGGCGCGCGGGCATACGGCGCGCGAGAACGAGCGGCAAGGCGTGGCGGAGGTCATCGTCTACAACGCGAAGGACGACGTGCTCGAAGGCGGCGTCGATCGACGTGCGCCCGACGGGGGCGCGGGGCTGGTCACGACCCGGCGGTAAAAGCCCCGCGTCGCCGCGGGGCCGTTCGCCACTGGTCACCTTACCGGCGCGGCAGGCTCTTGCAGCGCGGATCGAAGTTGCAGCCTACGAGACGAAGCGCCTCGCCCGTCTTCGGTGAGACCTCCAGGAAGAACCCTACTCCGCGCGCGTGTACTTGTGGTGGAACGTGCCGGGCTCGAGCGCGGTGCTCTCGCCGGTGACCACGCAGTCTCGGGCGCTGCAGAACAGGTCCACCAGGTCGCGTGGAACGTGCTTGTCGTTGAGGACGATGCAGGTCACGCCCTCGATTGGCTTCGTTTCGTTGAGCGCGACGATTGTGTTCGTCTCATCGCCTCCCGCGTAGTCCCATCGATAGCCGATGGTCAGTGGGAAGTAGGGGTTCGCGTGGCGCAGCGTCTTGTAGTCGCTCTCGAAGTCAGCGGGGTCGAAGCTCGGATGGTAGCGGGCCTCGCCGATGTCTTTGCAGAGGGCGAGCCGCTCGGCCCGCTGTGCGCGGCACAGCTGAATGCTCTCCTTGCGGTCCTCTCCTGCGGCTTCGACGCACGCTTCCCGCGCATCCTCGTCCGATAGATTGATGCACTTGCTCATGGTCACCAGGAAGTCGTCCTTCGTCTGGTGTTCGCACGCCTGGAGCAACAGCGATGCGGTGGCCGAACAGTAGCGGCCGCCCCGGATCGTGACGTCGGCGCTCGAGCTGCTCTGTGCGTAGGCGCCATGCCGCTCCGAGGATGCACGTCACCGCGATCGCCAAGCGCGGCGCCGTGCGTGCGAATGTCATCGTCATGTTTGCGCTCCTTCCCAAGGCAGGCCATTCCGTCGCGCCGTGGGAGTCGGCGCTCGCATCACGAACGCTTAGAGGGATGGCGAAGGTGAGATCCTTCGACTCGGCCTTTGAAGATACGTGCACTCTTGCCCGCGTGAAGGGGCGCGGTTTTCGCAGTAGCTCGGTGACGGTTGGCTGTTGCGCGGCGGCTCGCCACCAAAAACGTATGTGGCCCCGCATTTCCGTGCAACCTCAGATCGATCGGCGTGAGCTGCGTGGAGCCCCCCACGCGCGGTCTGGGAGGTACGAGTGAATATCTGGACCGAGTTCAAGAACGCGATTCTGCCGTGGCTTCTCGCGGGAGCGGTTGTCACATTTCTGATCGCCGAGCATCGCCGCACGACCGGCGCCCTGCTCGACGCCAATACTCGCTTGGCCAGTGCGGTCGAACAGCAAGGCAAAGCCCTCGACGGTGTGCGGGCGCTGCTCGCGTCACAGGGGTACACGCTCCCCCCTTTAGCCAAGCCGCAGTGATTCAAGGGCTTCGGGTGCCGGTGCACCTGACGTCGCGCGAAGCGCTGCGGATGTTCGACCTCGCCGACATCTGGTCGGCACGGACCGGCCAGGACGTGCGGCTCGTCTCGGCGAACGACCATGTGCACAGCCGGGGGTCTGCCCACTACGCGGGGCTGGCGCTCGATTTCCACTCGTCCGACCCGGACGGTCTGTCGGAGACGTTTCGACACGCCGGCTATCGCGTGCTGTGGAACGTGCCCGGACACTACGCGCACGTGCACGTGGAGCGGAGTGGAGCGAGCGGCATGGCTCGAGGCGCGGTGCGTCAGGCGAGCCAGACGGTCAGCGATCCGGCGACGACGCGGACACGGGCCAGCGCGAACGTAGGCGGCTAGCGGCGCTTCGCCTCCTCGTGGCGCTCAGTCGTGCCGAAGCGCGATCATCGGATCGATTCGCGATGCATTTCGGGCGGGCAGGTAGCCAGCCAGAATCGCCGCGCTCACGAGGGTCATCACCGATCCTGTCAAGGCCAGCGGATCGTTCGGTTTCATTCCGAAGAGAAACGACTCCAGGAGCGTTGACGTCGCAAGGGCTGTCGGCACACCGATCGCGAGCGCGACGGCCGCCAGTAGCACCACTTCGCGAAGCACCATCCAGAGTACGCGCCTGCGTTGCGCCCCGAGCGCCATTCGGATGCCAATCTCACCGGTCCGGCGGGCGACGTTGTACGACATCGTGCCGTACAGTCCAACGCACGCGATCACCAGGGCCAGCAGTGCAAACGCGGTGCACAGGCGGGCAAAGATGATTTCCTGGTTGATGGTCTGGTCGATCCGCGCGCTTTGGCTCCTCACGTCTGACAGCGGCAGCCGTGGGTCTGCCCGCTGAACCAGATCGCGCACGGCATTGACATAGTTGAGCGGGTCCCCGGCCGTCCGCAGCTCATAGACCATCCCCTGCACTGGCCCCCAGGCGCCCTGCGCGAACGGCAGATAGACGGTGGGCGGCGCCGTTCCCTTGAGATTTCCATAGAGTGAGTTCGCCGAAACGCCGACGATTTCGATGTCGCATTTCGGGCACATCCTCTCCATGGCGAGGTGCTCACCGAGAGGATTCCGGTCGCTGAAACTTCTCTTGGCGAACGCCTCGTTCACCACCGCGACCATGGGCGAGCCGGGCCGGTCGCGCTCGTCGATTTCGCGACCAAGCAGCATCGGGATCTGCATGGTCGTGAAGAAACCGGCCCCGATGGTCAAGATGCTGCTGCTTTCAGGCGCAGAGCCGGATACGCTGATCCCTGTCCCACTCGTGCCCATTCCGATCAGGGCATGATTCGACAGACTTGCGGCGCGCACGCCCGGGAGAGAGCTGAACTGCGTCCGAAGGTCGTTGTAGAAGGCGACAATCTCCGGGTCGTTATGTCCGGCGTGCCGGGCGTTCAATTGGAACGTCAACAAGCTCTCTCGGTTGAATCCGAGTTGAATCGACGCGAGATTCGAAAGCGTCCGCACGAACAGGCCGGCCGCGACCAGAATCAGGAGGGTAAAGGCGATTTGCGAGACCATGAGAATGCGGCTCAGGCCCAGGCCGCGGAACCGGTGGCCGCGCGCTTCGCCAGTCCGCGATTCCTTGAGCGCCGGCACAAAGTCCGGCCGCGTCAACTGCAGCGCGGGAGCAAGCCCGAACAGCACGCCCGTCAACAGAGAGAGCCCGGCCACGACAACCAGCACGTGCCAATTCAATTCCGCACGCAATGTGAAGTTCTCACGCCCGTTCGCCAGCAGGAGGGTCAAGACACGGATTCCCCAGACGGCGAACACAACACCGAGCGTGCCACCGAGCGCAGCGAGCAGGACGCTCTCGGTGAGGAGCTGGCGGATGATCCGAAGCCGCCCAGCCCCGACACTCAGGCGGAGCGCGATTTCGCGCCTCCGGGCGGCTGCGCGCGCCAGGAGGAGGTTGGCGATATTCGCGCAAGCGATGCTGAGTATGAGACCCACCATCGTCAGGAGGATGTAGAGCGGCTTCGAATATGTCCGCCGCAGGCCGTCGAGACCGCCCGACCCTTCCCTCACAAGCAGGGTGGGAACGTTGTCCGCCCTGCGCTTTGGGCGCGCGGTGCGCGCCCATTCAGAGAACGGGCCAGCCACGGCCGCCTGTGCCTGCAGCGGGCTGACGCCGGGACGCAAGCGCGCCATGGGCACCACCCAGTCGTAGTTCGGGTCAAGGTACGTGGCGGCTGAGTAGTTCCGGTCCTCCAGAAGAAGGTTGGCGTGCATCGGCACGTAGACGTCCGGCGGACTGCCAGGATCGGCGCCAAAGAACTCGGGCGGAGCGACGCCGATCACCGTGAACGGGAGGTTGTTGATCTGAATCGATTGTCCGGGCGCACGTTCAGGTCCGCCAAACCGCGCCTGACTCAGGGCGAAGCTGACGACCGCCGTGCCCGGAGCGCCTGCGCGATCGTCATCCGGACCGATCAGCCGCCCCGCGGCCGGCGGAATCCCGAGCCCTCGGAAATAGTCGCCAGATACGTATTCCGTCCGTGCGAGCTCGGCCTGGCCTCGGAATGTGAGGGTCAGATCGCCGGCGCCTTGATACCCGAAGACGATCGAGAAAACGGAGTCGTACTTACGCAGCAGCTTGAATGCGGGGTACGAGAAGAACCCGCCGACGAATCCCCCGCTGGCGTCGGCAAAACTATTGTTGTGCCGATTCGAACCGTACATCTCGCGGCGTGGAGTCCGCCAGCTCAGGATCACGAGGGACTGCGGCTCGGGCACGGGGAGCGAGCGCATGAGGATCGAATCCATGAAGCTGAAGATGGCTGTGTTGGCCCCGATTCCCAGGGCGAGCGACAGGACCGCCATCGCGCTGAAGGTCTTGTTGGTGGCCATCGTGCGCAGGCCGTATCGGATGTCTTGCGCCAGCTGCTCGAGCAGCATCCACGACCACAACGTGCGCGTGTCCTCCCGCAGCAGCGTCACATTGCCCAGGTCGCGGCGCGCCGCCCATCTGGCCTCGTCTTCCGTCAGTCCGTCTGCCTGGCGTTCGTCAGCTTCGTTCGCAAGATGAAATTCCAGCTCCTCGCGGAGCTCGTCCTCCTTGCGCCTCCGGTGCACCCACCACGTGAGCTTGCGCAAGAGCGAGGTCAACGTCCCTCCTCGTCGGCCGGCTTGAGCAGCAACCCCATGGCGCGCGCGAATGCGTCCCATTTCGACTGCTCGCTGGCCAGCTGCTTTCGCCCCTTGGGAGTGATTCGGTAGTAGCGGGCGCGCTTGCCCTTCTCTGACAGCTCCCAGGACGCGGCCACCCAGTCATTCGCCTCGAGCCGATAGAGCGCGGGGTAGAGAGAGCCTGTTTCGACCTGCAGCAGGTCTTCCGAGGTCCGCTGAATGTGTTTGGCGATCGCGTGGCCGTGGCTCGGTCCCGGCAACAGCGTGCGCAGGATCAGGAGATCGAGGGTGCCACGAAGGAGCTCGACGCGAGACGGCGGCTTCGGCGCCATTGTGTAGAGACTCTACATATTATTGTGTAGGAAGTCTACTGTTGAACCGCGGGCTTCACTCGATGGCCCCTCGTTCCCGCAGGAACGCCACCGTTTTGCCTTCAGAATGAGACTCGCTCTGAAACCGCAGCGCGTACCCCAGCGGCGTGCATTCGACGACTTCATCCGGCCGCTCGTAATGTCCCGGGAGTTTCACGCGCACGGCGAGGTCGGCGCCACGCTCCACCAACAGCTGCGCCATCGGTAGCCCTGCATCGCCGAACTGCGTGACCGCGTGGAAAATCGCCGTTTGCCCGCCTACGCCGGCCGCGTCCACCGTGGCGCGCGCGTTGACGTCTGCGCCGCGATCGAGCAGCAGCGTTGCGGCTTCAATGTTGCCGAACTCCGCGGCCACGTGCAGCAAGGTCGCTCCTTGAAGCAGCAGGCGGCGGCCGCCCGTGCTGCCGCAGTCCAGTTCAGGAAACCGCCGATGCACCAACGTTGAATCGGCATCAAGCTGCTCCGCCAGGCGATCGAGCCGGCGACGGAGCACGTCCAACACGCCCGGAGCGTTGTACCTTGTCGTGCCACCCGCCTCGAGCAGAGCCTCGATGCAGGCGCTCAGTCGCTCCGGTGAACGCGCGTAGGTTCCGATCACGTAATCCAGCGCTGTGCCGCGCCCACGGGCATTGGCACAGTTCGGATTCGCTCCATGATCGAGGAGCCACTTGAGCGCCTCCGGATCCACCGCCTCGCAGGGCGCAAAGATGATCGGGAAGTCTCCGTTCCACTCGGCATTCACATCCGCACCGCAGGAGACGAGAAGCTCCATCATCGGAATGCGGTTGCCCTTGAGCGCCGCTCGCATCAGCGGCCCATCCCCGCCCTGGTGCACGTCCGAGCCGTTTTCGATCATCCACGTCGCCATGGCCAATCGCGTTCGGACTGGGCGGCTCCCACGGAACCCGGCATTCGGCAACCCACGTCAGCGGTCCGTTCTTGCCATAGCCAAGGGGAGCGTGGTGCAGCTCCGGGTTTCGGGTCATGAGGTTCTTGACGCGCCCGAGATCGTTGGCGTCGATGGCCAGCTTGAGCTGCCCGATCTCCTCGAGTGAATCGACGTGGGCCTTGAGCTTCGGCCAACTCGGAAATCCATAGAGGCGGGCGATCTTGAATTGCGCATCCGTGATTGACTTCGCGGTGCCGGCCTTCACGAGGTCCTTGGCCTGGTCCTTGAGATGCCGCAGATTGGGACGGTCGGGAAGAAGGCGTGGCGCCGCGTGCGGATCAGTCGACATAGCGACCTCCTTTCATCGAGCGCCCGCTGTCCGCACATCGGGCTGAAAGAAGGTTCGCGAGACCTGGTGAGGACAGGTGGGCTTCTACCCTTTCCGCGGACCGGATGCGTCCTTGTACGCGACGCCAGCGTAATCCGATGAATTCGGCAAGTCAAAGGAAGAGCGCGACGCGCGTGGATAATGGAGCCGAGTGACCCTCGATGTCTTGCGGCGCTCCGCGGTTGCGCGCAGCCTCTTTCCGTCGACCACGCTACAGCGCGCGCTCGACGCACTTGGCTTCGTGCAGGCCGACCCCATCCGGGCACCGGCGCGCGCGCAAGACCTCACGCTGCGTCATCGCGTGAACGGCTACCGCGCCGGCGATCTCGAGCGCCGATATGCCCGCCTCGACGTCCACGAGGATGTCGTCGTGAACTACGGCTTCGTCACGGGCGCCGTGCAGGTCTTGATGCACCCGCGCGGAGGTCCCACGCCATGGACCGCGGCGCGTGGGAGGCACGTCCGCGCCCTTCTGGACTTTGTCAGGACGCGCGGCTCGGTGCATCCACGCGAGGTGGACGAGCACTTCTCGCACGGGACCGTCACCAACTACTGGGGTGGCTCGTCGAGCGCGACCACACACCTGCTGGATGCCATGCATTACCGCGGACTGCTGCGAGTCGTACGTCGCGAGGCCGGGATCCGGATCTACGGCGCCCACGAGCACGCGGCCGCGCCGCGCGACGCCGCCACTCGCCGCGCGCGCCTCGATGCGCTCGTCGACGTCATTGTCGGGAAGTACGCGCCGCTGCCGGAGGCCAGCCTGTCGACGCTGGTGCGACGGCTCCGCTACGCCGTTCCGCATTGGGCTCGGGAGCTGGAACCCACGCTTCAGCGCGCGAAGCGGCGGCTCGCCCATGCGCGCGTCGACGGCGTGGACTGGTACTGGCCGGCGGAGGAAGCGCCGGAGGCCACTGCGCCACACGACCTCGTGCGTCTTTTGGCGCCTTTCGATCCGGTGGTATGGGACCGTCGGCGTTTCGAGATCCTCTGGGGCTGGGCCTATCGCTTCGAGGCGTACACCCCTGTGGGCAAGCGCAAGTTCGGGTACTACGCGCTCCCGCTGCTATGGCGCGACCGTGTCATCGGCTGGGGGAATGTGTCGGTGAGGGACGGGACCTTACAGTCGGACTTCGGCTACATCGCGTCGCATCCGCCGCGCGATCGAGGGTTTCGTCGCGCACTCGAGGAGGAGCTGAATCGCCTGGGCGTGTTTCTCGGCCTCGAATCCTGACCGTCGCTCGACTACGGATCACCGGAATCTCACGCAATGCTCACCCCACTCGTGACGACTCAGCGGGGTCACGCATACGTCGACGCCCCCGAGGCGGAATTCCGCCAAGGGGTGGTGCACTAGCAGCAATGGCCGGCGAGGCCAGGCCTCCGAGATTGTTACTTGACCTCGACACGTGTGGGAGTAGAGTGATGCCTCACTGCCAGGAACCAGAAGGGAATATCTGATGGGCGGCACTCGGCGCGGCTTCCTGAAGGCTGCGGCCACGGCGGTGGGTGCGGCGGCCACACCTATGATCCATTCCCAACGTTCGGCCCAGGACCGCGGTGACGAGCACCAGACGGTCCCTTCGGACCTCGCCTTGCGCGTCAAGTCGCTCGAGTCGCTGCTGGTAGAAAAGGGCCTGGTCGACCGCGCCGCGCTCGACGCCCTGATCGACACCATGGAGCACAAGGTCGGCCCGCGCAACGGCGCGCGGGTGGTGGCGCGCGCGTGGATCGATCCGGCGTACAAGAAGCGCCTGCTGGAGAATGCTCCCGTCGCAATCGCGGAACTGGGTTATAGCAGCGGGCAGGGTGAGCACGTGGTCGTGGTGGAGAATGGACCCAAGGTGCACAACCTGGTCGTCTGCACGTTGTGTTCCTGTTATCCCTGGCCGGTTCTCGGCCTTCCGCCTGTGTGGTACAAGTCCGCGCCTTATCGCTCCCGGGCGGTCATCGACCCGCGCGGCATCCTGCGCGAGTTCGGAATGTCGTTGGGGGAAGACATCGAAATACGCGTCTGGGATAGCACCGCGGAGTTGCGGTACATCGTGCTGCCCGAGCGTCCGGCAGGCACTGAAACGATGCCCGAAGAGGAGCTAGCGACGCTGATCACACGCGACGCGATGATCGGCGTCGCCAAAGTCACCGTCCCCACAGTTGGAGACAACCCATGAATGGCGTGCACGACATGGGCGGCCAGCAGGGCATGGGTCCTGTGGAGTATGAGAAAGACGAACCTGTCTTTCACGCTCCCTGGGAGGGACGCGTATACGCGCTCACCCGTGCGATGGGGGCCTGGCGCAAATGGAGCCTCGATACGGCGAGGCATGCAATCGAACTCCTGCCGCCTGCCGACTATCTGCGAATGAGCTACTACGAGCGCTGGTTCCACAGGCTTGTAAAAGATGTCGTGCGATATGGCTTGGTGTCCAAAGGAGGAATTGGAGAGCGGCACGGCCGATCCTGCCTCCCCGAAAGCTACCCCCGCGTTGACCCTCGCGACGTCTTCCCGCTGGCTCACCCGCGGAGTTCCGTCGAGCGATGACCCGACGATTCGGCCCTTGTTCAAGGTCAGCCAACGCGTGCGCGCGCGAAACATCAATCCCACTGGCCACACACGATTGCCGCGGTACGCGCGCGGAAAGACCGGAGTCATCATCCGAGATCACGGTGTCTATGTCTTTCCGGACACCAACGCCCATTTTCAAGGCGAGAAACGTCAGCACGTCTACTCCGTCCGTTTCGACGCACGGGAGTTGTGGGGGGCCGGCGCGTCCCCGCGCGATTCGGTCTATCTGGACATGTGGGACGACTACCTTGAACCAGCCTAGTCTGGCCGCGAGCTCCGCCTGTCTTTCCGACTTGCCCGCTCTACCTCGCGACGAGGGAGGGCCGGTGTTCGCCGAGCCATGGCAGGCCGAAGCCTTCGCACTCGCTGTCAAGCTCTCCGAGCAGGGGCACTTCACATCGCAGGAATGGACCGCGGCGCTGGCGGACGAACTACAGGCCGCCGCCAGGCGCGGTGAACCCGACGATGGTTCCCGCTACTACAGGTACTGGCTGACGGCTCTCGAGCGTTTGGTGACGACGAAACGTCTGGCGAGTCCGACCGCGCTCCTCACGCGCAAGGCGGCCTGGGTCGAAGCCTACCGAAACACTCCTCACGGGAAGCCGGTGGAGCTTTGTGACGCGGCAAGAAGGTCTGATGGGCGCTGGCTTGTTCTTGGGCTCGTTTCCACTTTCGCTGCGTACTGGATGATTCACGATTCGGCCGCGACGCCGCTGCAGGCAGGGGTTATCGGGAGTGCTGCGCTGGGCTTGCTGCTCGGCATGCGCCACGCACTCGAGCCCGACCACCTTGTTGCCATATCGACGCTCATGACCGGCGAGCGTTCTAGCGCGCAGGCGGCGTGGCTTGGCGCGTACTGGGGACTGGGGCATACCCTGACGTTGCTGATGGCTGGCGCCGTACTGGTGGTATTACGGGCTGAAATGCGATCTTCGCCCTGAACCTCTTCGTCCGCGCCGCGAGCGTCGTCAACCACTTGCTCTCCAAATCAGTGCCCGTGCGGAACAGATCGATCCAGGTCGGCGGAGGTACGGAGAAATCAATCTTGTGGCGGCCCCAATCGGGACGACGGCCGTCGTAGTCGGTAAATCCGTAATCGCGCGCAAGCTCCCAGGAGCTGAAGAGCATGCCGGTGCGCTCCCGCACCTTCGGGTCTGCCGCGACCGCGGCGACGGCTCGCCCCACGAACAACGGCGATTCCGACTCGAGGAAGTTCGGATCTTTCTTTCCTGCCTCGCGCCAGTTGTCCTCGGTGACCTGGAGGTGCTGCAGCATGGATTCGGAGCGCAGGAAGCCGGGCGTGATGGCGATGGCGGCGACGCCATGTGGCGCCAGTTCGGCGGCCCAGAGGAGCGGCAGCACCTTCTGCGCCATCTTGACGGCCTGCGCCATCGGATTTCCCCCGCCACCGATCATGTCGTTTTCCGTCACTTCCACGATGAGCCCGCGTTTGGCGGCCATCATCGCCAACGCGGCATGCTTCGCCGTGATGATGCGGGAGGTGAGCCCCTGCCGGAAGATCGCCTCCGCGTTCCTGATATCCGCCTGCCAGAGGAAGCCGTACGTGCCCATCAACGGGTCTTCGCCTGCCACGCTGTCGACGACGACGTCGATGCGTTTGTGGGCGCGCATGATGCGTCGGAACAGCGCTTTCACCTCGCTCTCGCGCGTGTGATCGACGCGTAGCGCGATTGCGGAGCCGCCCGCGGCCTTGATAGTCGCCGCGGTCTCCTCGATTGTCTCAGGCCGTCCGTACGGCGACGGTTTGCCCTTAACGCTTCGGCCGGTGCAGTAGACCATCGCGCCGGCTTCAGCAAGCGCGCGTGCGATGCCGCGGCCGGCGCCGCGCGTCGCTCCGGCGACGAGGGCCACGCGTCCGGTGAGCGGTCGTGGCGAGCTTCTCTTCTTCGTCATGTTCGCGACATTCTGCCGCGTCCGCGCAGGGAATCGAACCGAGATGAACAGTGCCCGGCGCCGCGGCGCCGAGCACCATGTCGATGAGGAGCGGTTATCGCAGCGGCATGAGCCGGTGCATCCCGTTGCGACCAGTGACCGCAGCCCGCTGCATCCTTCGCGAGGCCGATCCTCGGGCGGACGTGGCGGACGTCGACTCGAGAAAAGCCGGCGGGACCCGAACGTGCGTCGCCTGCTCGAACGCGTAGGCGAGGGCGATCAGCTTCGGCTCGTCCCAACGGCCGCCGATGAACGACACCCCGACCGGCAGCGGGCCGACGAAGCCCGCGGGGACGGTGATGTTCGCGTAGCCGGCGATCGCGGACGGACTCGAGGAGCCGACGAATGTTGAGAAGTCGCCCCCAAGGTCGCCGTTCACCGGGTCGGTCACCCAGGCGGGACCGTTGGTCGGGGCGATGATGGCGTCGAGGTTGTACAACGCGAGGGTGTCGTCGATCGCCGCCTGCGCAGTCGACGTCGCCAGTTGACGGGCCGCGATGCAGTCGGGGGCGGCTCGGCCGCCGGTCGCCTGAGCCAGCTCGAAGATCAGCGAATTCCAGGGTCCCTCGAGCTCGGGATGATCGTTGTTGAAGTCGATCAGATCCTGAAGCGTCTTCGGATAGCGGGCGTCAGTGTGCGTCACGAGATAGCCGGCGATGTCGTCCTTGAACTCGCAGAGGAGTGCGGTGAACTCCGGCCCGAACGCGGGCTCGATCGGGATCCGTGCCGGATCGACGATCGTCGCTCCGGCGGCTTCGAGCGCCGCGACCGTGGCGTTCATGATTGCGTGGACCGCCGGGTTGACCGCGGGATCGTAGGTGCCCTCCCGCCAGACGCCAATCCGGGCGCCTCTGAGCGCGCGCTTATCGAGGAACCGCGTGTAATCCCTCCGGGCGTGCCCGATCTGCGCGCCGGTCGCGGGATCAGCACCGTCGACCCCGGTCATCACGCCGAGCATCACGGCGGCGTCGGTCACGTTGCGGGTCATGGGCCCGGCGGTGTCCTGTTCGGCCGAGATCGGGATGATTCCGGACCGGCTGAGGAGCCCGAGCGTCGGCTTGATCCCGACGATCCCGTTCGCACCCGACGGGCAGACGATCGAGCCGTCGGTCTCGGTGCCGACGGTGATGGTGGCCAGGTTGGCCGAGGCGGCGACCCCCGAGCCGGAGCTCGAGCCACACGGATTGCGATCGAGGACGTAGGCCATGTTCGTCTGGCCGCCGATGCCGCTCCACCCGCTCGATGACGGCGCGGACCGGAAGTTCGCCCACTCGGACAGGTTTGCCTTGCCGATGATGATCGCGCCGGCGGCGCGCAGCCGCTCGACGATGAACGCGTCCGGCGGCGAGCTGCCGGCGAGCGCCCACGAGCCCGCCGTCGTCGGCATACCGGTCGTGTTGACGTTGTCTTTGACGAGCACCGGGATCCCGAGCAAGGGCTTGGCGACGCCCTGCCGCCGGGCCCAGTCCGCGGCACGTGCGTCGGCGAGGGCTGTCCGGCTCACCTTGATGACCGCATTGAGCTCCGGGTTCAGCTTCTTGATCCGATGGAGATAGAACTGGACGAGCTGTACCGACGACAGCCGGTGAGCATCCATGAGCTTCTGGAGCCGAGGAATCGTCGTCGCGTCGACGTCGATGCCCGCGACCCGCGTCGACGTCGCATGCCCGCGGCCGGCCGGCGGCGCCCCCGACACGACGAGCGGGAGTGCCACCACGGTGGCCAGAATCAGGGACGGTCGAAACATCGTCATGTTTTCACCTCCAACGAGCCCGCAAACAACCCGGCATGCCTTACTGGTCAGCCGATGCTGGATTCGAACCGGGGGAGTCTGGTTCCGGGACCGTTGAATGTCAAGGGTTCGGTTGCGATCGTTCGCTCGAAGTGAGCGAACCGCCGGTCGCTACGACGGTCTCAGGCGCGACTTCACCCATGCGATGCTCTGGGCGATTACGCGACGCGTCTCGTCAGTGTCATTGAGGATCTCGAAGCCGTGATCGCCGGCCGGATAGTTGATCAACGACACGGGGGCGTTTTTCTGCAGCGCGATGGCAATGAACGCGTCGATACTGTCGTTCAGCACCTTCGCATCGCGGCCGGCGCGCACCACCAGCGTCGGCGGAAACCTGTCGGCGCGCTCGCGCGCCTGCACGACCGCCGAATACGGCGCCAGCTTGGGATCCTGATCGGCTTCGCCGAGCGAGAGAATCGCATAGGTCACGACCACACACGACGCTGCTGATTTCTCGCTCAGCATCGTGCCCGCGACCGTCCCACCAGCCGAGAAATGCCACGAACAAAGCCGCGACGTGTCCAATCCTGTACTTCGCCGCGTTTCCTTTCAGATACTCGATGAGCGCGATCGTGTCTTCGCTTGCAGCGGGTACAGCACTACGATCCCTCGCCAGCCGTTTGTCGTAGTTCACCGCGGCCATACCTTCGGCTGCCAGCACACGCGCGAACGACGTGTAAAACGCCGCGGTGCGCCAGTTGTCCACTGAACCGCCGCTGACCAGCAGGACCACGGGGTAGGCACCGCGCGCCGGGGGCAGGTAGATGTCCGCTTTCAACGTCGTGTCGGCTAACGGTGCGGAAGACGATGCCGTGCTGCACGCGCACCGCGTCCATGCCCGGCACCGAGTAGAAGACCGGGATCTTCATCATGTCGCGCGGTCCCTGTGCGCCGGCCGCGCTAGCCGCGAGCACCACCGCCACGACTCCGACCATGCTTCTCATCGCGTGCCTCGGGTTCATCATCCAGCAGTACGATTCTCAGATGGGACCTTGGTGTTGTTTGTCGCCGCGGCCGATCAGAGTCTACGTGCTGAGAGTCCGGTCGAAATAGAATTCGGCGAATGGGCCAACAGAGATTCCTGGGACCATCGGAGTGGTCTCGGCTTCATTCTTGCGACACGAATTTCTCGCCGCCCAGCCGTAGCGAACAAAGAGAACTTCGACATGAAAAGAACAGCTTTGATTCATTCGCTGATCCTGTCGACGGCCGTGTCGGCGCAGCAAGAGCCCACGACGGGCTATGCACCGGTCAACGGCCTCAAGATGTATTACGAAATCCACGGCAAGGGCGTCCCGGTCGTTCTGCTCCACGGCTCGTTCATGACGATTTCGAACAACTGGGCGCATTGGATTGGCGACCTGTCGAAAACCAGACAGGTCATCGCTGTGGAGTTGCAGGGCCATGGGCGCACGACAGACTCGGGACGCGACTTCAGCTATGAAAGTCTTGCCGACGATGTCGCGGCGCTGCTCGATTTCCTAAAGATCAAACAAGCGGACCTCATCGGCTACAGCATGGGCGGCGGCGTCGCAATGCAGTGCGCGATTCGGCATCCGGACAAGGTGCGCAAGGTCGTGAGCATTTCGGCTGTCATCAGGCATGACGGCTTGGTCAAGGAAGCGCTCGACGCGTTCCCGCAGTTGACGGCCGAGGCCCTCACAGGTTCGCCCATCGAAACCGAATACAAGAAGCTCAGTCCGACGCCAAACGAATTCCCGAACTTCATCAAGCGCGTGATTGCGATGGAACTCAAGCCGTACGACTTTGGCGCCGAAAGGCTCAAGGCGACGAAAGCGCCGATGTTCTTCATCCACGGCGATTCCGACGGCGTCAGACTCGATCACATCGCGGAAATGTTCCGCCTGAAAGGCGACGAGATTTTCGGAGACCTGCGGCCGCGTGCGGCCTCGAGACTTGCCGTATTGCCAAACACGACGCATGTCACGCTGATGGAAAGGAAGGACGCCATCATTCCGATGGTGAACGATTTTCTCGATGCCAAGCCCGCAAATCAGTAAGGCCGTCTTCCGCGCCACACGAATTAGTTCGGCCGCAACGCGCCGATCGTGCGGACGGGCGTGCCGGCGGCCAGAGGCTCCGCATATCTGATCACAGGCATCAGCGGCGTCACGGCAAACGGCATCTTCTCGCGAACCGACATCAGAGGTACGGCGGGCGAGCGATCGAGCGCCACCCTGCCGCTCCACGCATCGACGACGAGGCGCGCGCCGAGCTGGAGCGCGGCGATCTGTTCGAGGCTGTCGGACATCAGCGGCGGGGCTTGCTTCATGAGATCGGCAAGCCGTGTCATCTGCCCGTTGGCCGCCATGTAGTCTCCGATGTGCGGCTGGATGAGCCGAGGCAACTGCTTGGCCCACTCCGAGAGCGTACGAAGAAACAGGCCGGCGTCGGCCAGCTTGTCGTGATAGGGCGACTTGCCGAGCAGCTCGATGACCTTCTCGTCAGCCGCGGCCTCCTCCTTGGGCGTGCGGCGAAATCGCAGCGCCTGCAGCAACTCGCCGTCGGGCACCATCAGACGATCGGCGAACGAGAACTTCGTGTCGATCAGCTCGTGGCCGAGCGCCACATGGCTCAACTCGTGCGCGAGCATCGTCGCGAGGCTTGCTTCGTCGGGCAGCACGTCGATGAGGCCGCGGCTCAACACCATCGTGTGGCCGACCGTGAACGACTCGAGCGGCGAGGTCAGCAGGATCCGGGCGTGCAGCGGCCGTTGGAGGTTCAACTTGTTGGTGACGACGAGGTTGTTGAGGACGGTCTCGAGGACCTTGTCCGCTTCGCCCGCCGGCGCGAGCAGGCCGATCGCCTCGAGTCGTTCGAGGACGTTCGCCTCGGCCTCCTGTTCCCATCGGCGCTGGCTGAGCACGGGCGACAGTTGCGCGGCGCCTTCGGTGGTGTCGGCGACATTGGGCTCGTCGATCCGGATCGTCGTCAACGAGCCGGTCCGATCGGCGTTTTGCGTCTGGTATCCCCAGATCCGTGTCTGGCTCTTGAACCGCGCCTGCCGTTTCGATTTCGAGGACGACTTGGAGGACGATTCGCTGTTCAGATCTGTTTCTTCCGAGTAGACGTACGACGGCACCCACACGCCAGGCGCGACGTTCACACGCCAGCCGTCCATATGGAACGACAGCTTCCGCTTGAGCACGCCTGACAACTTCTCTTCCGATCCGCGGCTGGCGCCGTTGAAGCGGACGAGGTTGTAGTCCCGATCCTCGATCCAGATCCGGCCGACGAAGCCCTCTTTGCCGGCGCGAAGTGGCCTGACGTCGAAAACGAAGCAGCGCGATTCACCGAGAAACTCCCGGCGGACGTATGTGAATTCGTATCGCTTTCGCTCGAGCACTCGCCAGTCGGGGGCCCCCATCGCGGCGAAGGAATCCTCCAGGTGGGGCACGTTCATGACGCGCCACACCACCCCGCGTTCTTCCCTTCCTCTGAACGGAAGAATCGTGGGCCCGCCATCGACCTGGAGTTTGCCGAGGAAGTAGTTGTCATCGCTGGGGACCCAGCCGCGCGCCTCGTCCGGCACCACATTCTGGATGTAGACCTCTATGAGCGGGTGGGAAGTCCTCAACCGCTCGAGCACCCCACGTTCCGCCTTGCTCATCCGGTCGATGATGTCGTCGGCTGTCGCTTGTCCTGCGCGGCTTGACGTCTGGGCCGTTGGAACTTTCTGATCATGTGCCTGCGCACGCGCGATCGACGCCGTAACGGCGGGCGCGAGCAGTGCAGCGAGCAGCAAGGGAAGACATGCAAGTCGCATGGGTGCCTCTGGCTAGGACAAGCGGAACGTGATGTGAACCGTGGCGCGGGAATCGACGGGCCCACCGTCCGACTGCGCAGGCTTGAAACGAATGCGGAGTGCCGCCCGCTGGGCCGCTTCGTCGAGGCCGTGGCCGAGTCCGCGCACGACGCGCAGCACGCGGACGTCGCCGGCGGCGGTGAATTCGAGCTCGAGCGACACGGTGCCTTCGATGCGGCCGCTACGCGCTTCGTCGGTGTACTCCGGCGTGGGCTTGAAGACGATCTCGACCGGCCGATCGATGGGCTTCGTCAACGCTGCCACGGAAGGCTGGGCGGGCGCACTCGCGCGCAAATCGAACCCCGCCGTCTGCACCTCCCCGGATCCGTTTGCGGCCGCACGCGGCGCGAGCGCCCCGCTGCTGAATCCACCTGTCGTGACGGCGCCGGTTCCGTTTGCGGCGCCGCGCGGCGAGGCCGCCGCACTTCCGAATCCGCCGGTCGTGACGGCAGCTGCGGCCTGGTTCGTTCGCGCGCTGTTTGTCCGCTCGAAAAGGCCGGTCTCAGGAGGACGCTGGATCACTGGCCTTGCGATGGGCCGTTCGAACGCGGGCGCCGCGGGCACGAGCGGTGCCGGCGCGGGCTCGACTCGCTTGGCGACGATTGGCGCGACAGGAAGCGCTTTAGGCACTTCCGCTCTGGCTGGTTCGCGCATCGGCCGCGGCGGTGCGGCGGAGCAGGAAGGCGTGGCGCCACGACAGGGGCCGACGGCAACGTCACCAGTTTGGTCGCTGGCAAGATGAACGCCCTCATCGATTGCGTGCGCGGCGTCGACGGTTTCTCGGACGCACGAATCGGGACGACGATCAGGACGATCACGAAGATGGCGTGCAACACGACACTAAGCCACAGGCCGGTGGTCGAACGGCCGGGCGGGCGGGTGCCCACTCGTGCGTCGGCAAACAGAATTGACATGTGTCGTACAGAATTGAAATGCCGAAGCGTCCTGCGGCTTGCTCCAGCGGCGGTGCTGTTTGCGGAGTTCTTACAGCAAGCGAAGTGCCGCCGAGATCGGGTTCGCCTGTGGTGGGGTGAGCTCGCTTGGCTTGCCGCGATCGGGCGCGCCGCTCGGCACCTCAAGCCAGCTTAAAGCCTGGTCGCCAACACTGCTCACGGGTGAGACGGGACCCAACACTCCTTCAACGTCCACACTGAGGCGACTGAGCGGTACTTGGTCGGACGAAACCCCAGCGCGCACAGTGCTCCGTTCTCAGTAGTCCCGGAGCGCCCTGAGTGGATCGATCCGCGTCGCGCGCGACGCCGGGACAGCAACGGCAGCGAGTGCGACCGCCGCCAGAAGCACGGAAACGGCGGCGTAGATCAGCGGATCGGCCGCGCTCACGCCGAACAGGAGAGACGACATCAATCGCGTGAGCGCCAGCGCGCCGGCGACGCCGATTCCGATGCCGACGGCCGTCACCCGACCCGCCTGACCGAACACCATCCCGAGCACCTGCCGGCCGCTCGCGCCAAGCGCCATCCGCATGCCGATCTCCCTCGTCCGCTGCGCGACGATGTACGACATGACGCCGTACAGGCCGGCCGCCGTCAGCACGAGCGCCACGAGCGCGAACGCCGAGACGAGGACGAAATTCAGCCGGCGCGGTGCAATCGAATCGCCAATCACGTCCTCCATCGTCCGGACGATCCCAACCGGAAGCTGGGGATCAACGGACGACACGGCGGATCGGACGATTGACGTGTTCGCGGCCGCGTCGTTCGACGAGCGGATGATGATGGCCATCGTGCGCTCGAATCCCGGCGCCGAGGTTCGAGAACACCTGATGCTGCGGAAGATACGCAGCCGGATCGGCATCCGCGTCGAGCCCCTCGTGGCGCGTGTCGTCGACGACGCCCACGATCTCGCGCCAGTCGTCCTCGGCACCGAGGCTGATGCGGCGTCCGATGGGATCCTCGTCGGACCAGTAGCGGCGGGCCGCAGCAGCGTTGACGATGGCCACCTGTGGAGACGACTCGCTGTCGTGCGCCGTGAAAAAGCGTCCGCGGACGAGCGGGATCCCGAGCGTTGCGAAGTAGTCCGGCGATACGAGCCGGGGATGGGCTCTCATCGGTCCCTCGCCTGACAGCGGCGCTCGATGCTCGATGACGAGATCGAGCCGCGAGTCTGGACCGTCGAGCGGCAGCGATGTCGCGGCGGCGACGCGCTGCACACCGGGCGCGGTGCGCAAGCGCTCAAACAGCGTATCGAAAAAGGCGACGGTCCGCGCGTGCTTGCCGTATCGCGCGGACGGCAGCGCGATGCGCGAGACGACGAGCTGCGCCGGCTGGAAGCCGGGCGCCACGTTGATCAAACGATCGAAGCTGACCAGGAGGAGCGCGGCACCCGCGAGGAGCACGACCGACAGCGCCAGCTCGGCGATCACGAGCGCGGCGCGCACCCGCCGTACACGAACGCCTCCGCTTGACCCGCGCGCCTCCTCATCGAGCGCGGCGGCGACGCGCGAGTCCGACGACGCGAACGCCGGCACGATGCCGAAGACGAGCCCCGTCACGATCGAAAAGCCCAGCGTCGCGGCAAGCACACGCGCGTCGAGACCGGCCTCGGCGATCCCCGGAAGTCTCGTGAACTGCGCCGGGAGGATGCTGCCAACGAATGCGAGGGCCCACCACGCAACGACGAGCCCTGAAGCGCCGCCGATGACAGCGATGACCAGGCTCTCGGTCATGAGCTGCTGAACGAGTCTGAGCCGCGACGCACCGATCGCGCGGCGAATCGACATTTCCTTCTGACGGCCGGCGGATCGTGCGAGCAGCAGCGTCGCGACGTTCGCGCACGCAATCAGCAGCACGAACGCCACAGCGCCGAGCAGCACGAACAGCGCCGTTCGAGCGTCGCCGACGAAGGCGTCCCGCAGCGTCCGCATATTCGCCGCGTGGCGTGCGTTCTGGACCGGATACTCCTGCGCGAGCCGCGCGCTGATCACCCTGAGCTCTTCGCGCGCGCGATCCATCGACACGCCGTCAGCCAGCCTCGCCACCGCGTTGAGGAAATGCGCGCCGCGGAGGGCGCGATCGTGATCGTCGAGCGCCAGCGGCACGACGACGTCGGGGCGCGACGGCCACCAGAACCGCGCCGGCAGCACGCCGACGACCTCGAAGGGGTGGCTGTCGAGCGCGACGGTGCGTCCGACAATCGCGGGATCGGCGCCGAACCGCCGGCGCCAGAGCCCGTCAGACAGGAGCGCGACGCGGTGCCGGCCGATGGTTTCCTCGTCAGACCGGAAATCGCGACCGATGGCGGGTACGACGCCGAGCACCGCGAGGAACGTTGGCGAGACCACGAGAGCCGGGACGCGCTCTGGCTCACCGGCGCCCGTGAGGTTGTACGCACCCGAGGACGGAATCATGTGCGCGGCCATCGCCGAAAACGATCGGCTGTCGCGCCGCCAATCGAAGAAGTCCGCGGGCGCGATCGGGCCGAACCACCGGTTCTCCCGCGGCCGTTGTTCGCCGAGCGACATGATGCGATCGGCACGCGGAAACGGCAGTGGACGCCAGAGCACCGCGTCGACGAGGCTGAAGATCGCGGTGTTCGCGCCGATTCCGAGGGCGAGCACGCCGACGACGACGCTGGCGAAGCCCGGCTGGCGGCGCAGCATACGGACGCCGAAGGCTGCATCGTGCGCGAGCGGCTCCAAAAGGACCGATCGAGGTGGCGGCTCGTCGGCGATCGCGGGCAACGTGCGATCGCGGCGCAGGCGTTCCCAGGTGAACGACGCCGCGAGTTGCACGGCGCTCGACCACATCGCGGCCCACGCCCATGCGCTCGCCGCGACGCCGCCCTCGCGCAGCCTGCGCTCGTGCTCCTCGAGCAGATCACCTGCGATCGGCTCTCGGTGATCGAGGGGAACGGTCCACGCCAGCAAGCGCTCGAGGCCGCGCGGCAGCCGCGTCATCGCGCGCGCTCCAGCAGCCCGTCGACGCCGCGCCACATCTGCAGAAGCGCGCGGCGGCTCTCCTGCAGCGCGGCCACGGCGCGCGGGCGGAGGGTGTAGTAGCGCTTCGCGCGGCCGCCGCGCACCGCCGACGGATCGCCTAGACGCGATTTCAGGTAGCCCTTCTTCTCGAGCCGATCGAGCGTCACGTACACCGATCCGCGCGACACGCGGCGGCTGGTGCACGCCTCGATTTCGTCGCGGACGGCGACCGGGTAGGCCTCGTCGCCGAGGCGCAGCACGGCAAGCAGGACGACATGCTCGAACTCGCCGAGATTCGACGGGTCGGTCATGCGGTAATGCTTACATTGTTAGGTAAATTGTGTCAACCGAGTTGGCATGACCGCCGTCCTCTCGTTTCGGCGCCAATCAGGAACAGCTGCGGCCGGGTCGTGACGGACGCCGTAGCGTTTACTTGCGAACGTATCGCTGCGCTTATCACTCGGCGGGATGCCGTGTTGCTTGATAAGCGTCGCCACGGCCGACCGCGCCACGCGACGACCGAGATTCTTCAACGGCGCCCTGATCCGCGTGGAGCCCCAGGTCGGATACGATGCCGGGGGGGATCGTGTCCGGGGTGACAAGCGTCGCAACTTGTGCCAGGTGCAAGAAAATTACGCCTCGAGTCTGCGTCAGCTGCCGGACGCGGTTTCCGGACACCATCGGCTCCGCTTTAATCGAAGGTTGAGGACTTGGAGACCGGGCTTCGAGATCAGCTGCAAGCCACGCTGAGCGACGCGTATCGTGTAGAACGCGAGCTTGGCGGCGCCGGAATGAGTCGCGTATTTCTGGCGGAGGAGCGCGCGCTCGGTCGCCGCGTCGTGGTGAAAGTGCTTTCGCCCGATCTCGCGGCCGGCGTGAATTTCGAGCGCTTCAAGCGCGAGATATTGCTCACCGCCGGACTGCAGCACCCGCACATCGTGCCGGTGTTCACGACCGGCGAAACGGAAGGGCTGCCCTATTACACGATGCCCTTCGTCGAAGGAGAGTCGCTGCGGGTGCGTCTCATGCGCGCCGGCGCCATGCCGATCGCCGTCGCGGTCAGCATTCTTAGAGACGTCGCGCGCGCGCTGGAGTTCGCGCACGCGAAAGGTGTCGTGCACCGGGACATCAAACCCGACAACATCCTGCTCGCCGGCAATACGGCCACCGTTTCGGATTTTGGAATCGCCAAGGCGCTGCTGGATTCTGCGTGCCGCGACTGTTTCGGCGCCGATGACCGAGCTAGGAGTAGTGATTGGAACGCCGCAATACATGGCGCCCGAACAAGCCGCCGCAGATGCAGGGCTCGACCACCGCATCGATCTCTACGCGCTAGGCTGCGTTGCCTACGAAGTGATCGCGGGCGAGCCGCCCTTTGCTGGTTCGGCCGCATCGCTGATTCGCGCCCACATCGTCGACGCGCCTCTGCCGATCGTGACGAAGCGATCAGATGTCCCCGAGGCACTAGCCGCGCTCGTCGAATGTTGTCTCCAGAAGGACCCCGACGATCGGCCGGCCAGCGCGCGCGAGATCCTTGAGGTGCTCGACAACCTCGCTTCCGCGCAAACCCTTGGCTCGGGGTTAATGGGGCGAACGGAATTACCGACGGTCGCCGTGCTGCCGTTCGCGAGCGTGAGCGGGGAGCAGGAGAGCGATCATTTCGCCGATGGCCTGACCGACGAGGTGATCACCGACCTCTCGATGATCAAGACGCTGCGCGTCATCTCGCGACAATCGGCGATGCGCTTGAAGGGAAGCGACAAGGACCTGCGTACCATCGCGCGCGAGCTCGGCGCGCGCTACGTGTTGACCGGAAGCATCCGGCGCGCTGGTTCGGGCCTCCGCGATCACGGCGCAGCTCGTAGACGCCAGGGCCGACGCGCAGCTCTGGGCCGACAAGTTCAACGGCACGCTGGAGGACGTCTTCGAGATTCAGGAGCGTCTCTCTCGGCAGATCGTGGACGCACTGCGGCTCAAACTCACGCCGACCGAGGATCGGCGCCTTGCGCAACGTCCCATCGGAGATGTGCGTGCGTACGAGTACTACCTGCTCGCGCGGCAGGAGATCTGGAGCTTCAATACGCAGTCGCTCGACCATGCTCTTCAGCTCGTCCGGCACGCGCAGGACATTGTTGGCGACAACGAGCTGCTGTTCGTCGCCGAGGGACTCATCTACTGGCAGCATGTCAACGTCGGCATGGTACCCGTGTCGCAGTACGACGAGTACCTGCGGAAGGCGGAAGCCTGCGCCGCGAAGGTGTTCGCCCTCAACCCGGAATCCTCGAAAGGGTATGGTCTCCGCGGCGCGATCCGACACAACCGTGCCAACCCGAACGGAGCGGCGCGCGATTACAAGAAGGCGCTGGTACTCGATCCCAATGATCCCGAGGCGCTGCTGTGGCTTGGCTATCACTACGGCGTTTCCGGGCGACCCGACCTCGCGCGCGCGCTGATGGATCGCCTACAGCAGGTGGATCCACTGACGTCAATCAACCTGACGATGTACGGGATGGTCGAGATGTTCGACGGCAACTATCCCCAGGCGCTCACCTGGACGCAACGCTCGGTCGACATCGATCCAGCGAACCCGACGCCACGGATGATCCACTCGCTGATGCTGGCGGCGAACGGGCGTCGCGAAGAGGGCATGGCGATGCTCGACGCGGTGGCGCGTGACACATCCGCCATGGTATGGGCGAGGTTGGCGCCGGCCATGGCCTGCGCGCTCCGCGGTGAGCGCGACGAGCTGCTGCGCATCATGACGCCCCAGCTGCGCGCCGCGGCGAAGTCGGATGAGATCTTCGCCTGGTGGGTTGCCGATTGCTTCGCGCTGGTGAATGAGCCTGAAGCGGCGATCGATTTCATCGAACGCGCCGTCGAATTCGGGTTCATCAACGCGCCATGGCTGTCGGAGTACGAGCCGTTTCTCGCCAACCTTCGAGGTGAGCCGCGGTTCCGCCGCCTGATGGAGCGGGTACGGAGAGCTTGGGATGCATTCGAGCCATAGACCAGAAGATGCGAAACCAGCGTGCAGCTATCGCAGATGACGCTTGGAAAACGTGGCACCGGACCCGGACTTCAGGTAGCGCTCAAAGGCAAGGGCACGTCGCTCGTCGGCGAATTCAACGACAACATCAATAAACCACGGCCGATGCTTAGCCGTGTGGCTGCAGCTGCCCGCGTTGTGTCGGCGTGTCGTCTCGCGACGTCGGAGGTCACACCGGTGTAATACCGTGGTGGTCGATCGCTCATCGAGCAAGCTTCCGGCCGTTCCAAAAGAGGCCGCGAACTCCTTAATGATCGGAAATTTGGTCGCGGGAACTGCCAACTGGGGTGGCACTGTCTCAGTTTGCGCTGCGCGCCCGGTGGCGAATCACGTTGGTCCATTGAGGAAAATTGTGGCACCCTTTGGTTGAGGGGCTTTATGAACCGCAAATACGTAGGCGTTGGCGTTGGCATCAGTATGGGTCTGGGTGTCGGAGCCGCGCTGGGGGCGGCCATGCAGAACGTAGCCGTGGGAGTCGCCCTTGGCGTCGGCCTGAGCGTCTCATTTGGCATGGCTTTCGGCGCGGCATCCAGCGCATTGGCCCGCAAGAAGGCGGTACCTGACAAGCCGCTGCCACATCCGTTGGGTTTGTGAAAGGGATGACAACCCAACCAAACTGACCCACTACCACTGGGGTTGCCGGTAGTGGTCCACCTTCGCGCTTCCACCTTCGCCTGTGGTGGTGTGAGCTCGCTTGGTCTTGCGAAGTACCTTTCGCGTGATCTCTGGCGAAGGATGGCTTGCCAACCGTAGCTCGCTGCGAACGTATGGACAGGCCCACCTTCGCGCCTTGCGCTACGGTGGGCAACCTCCGCGTGAGTCATGAGCGGAGGTTGGTACCGGTACGGGGATTCGAACCCCGGTCCCGTGGCTGAGAACCACGTGTCCTGACCCCTAGACGATACCGGCACTCGGCGCAGGAACCTTGGTATGTTAGCAAGGCGCCAAGATGATCCGCAAGGCATTCAGAATGCGCGTCAACTCCGACGCTACGGACGAGTACGTGCGCCGGCACAACCCGATCTGGGCGGACCTCGAAGCCGCGCTCGTCGAGCACGGCGTCCACACCTATTCGATCTACCTCGATCCCATAACGAACGATCTCTTCGCCTACGCGGAAGTCGAGAGCGAGGAGCAGTGGAGCGCATTCGGACTCACCGACGTCTGCCGCCGGTGGTGGCGGCACATGCGGGAGCTGATGCCGTCGAACGCGGACGACAGCCCGGTCAGCAGGGCCCTCGACGAGGTGTTTCACATCGAGCGTCAGAAATCGAACTGATCGATGTTGTTCCTCGTGAACATCAGCGGCGCGCCGAGGATGATCTCCGTGCCTCGGATGTCGAGCGTCCCCAGGCGGCCGGCGTTCACGGATGGAGCCGCGAGCTTGTCCTGCGCGAGGAACGCACCGGCATACACCGTGAGGTAGCCAAGGTTGCGCGTATCCCACAGCACGACGGTCTGCACGACGCCGCTGTGCACGTATGGCTTGTTGATGTTCGGCAGCGACAGCCCGATGACGTTCACATCCTTCCGACCGGCCTGACGCACCGCCTCCGCCGCCCCGGGAACCGCCGGCGCGGAGATCGCCATCACCAGCTTCACCGACGGGAACACGCGCAGGATCGTTTGCGTCTCCGCGAACGCCTTGTCGCGGTCGTCGTCGCTCGGCCTGATCGTGGCGAGCTTCAGTCCCGGGTGCTTCGCGAGCCGCTTCCGAATGAACGCGATCCACTCGTTCTGGTTGGCCGCGCTCAGCGCGCCGGTGATGATGGCAAACTCGCCGGTGCCGTTCAGCAGCCGGGCGGCTTCGTCGGTGAGCGTGTTCGCAATCCCCTCTGAGGTCGCCTGGTTGACGAAGAAATCGCGCGCGTCGGGCTCGGCGTCGGCGTCCCACGTAAGGACGTGGATGCCCCGCTGCCGCGCCTTGCGAAGGACCGTCGAGATGCCGGCGCGGTTCTCCACGGCGACGGCGATGACGTCGACGCCGCGCGTGATCCAGTTCTCGACGAGCTCGTTCTGCCGCGCCGCGTCGAGACCGGTCGGTCCGTCCCAGATCAGTTCGACGCCGAGCTCCTTCGCGGCTTCCTCGGCGCCTGCCCGGCAGCTGACGAAGTAGGGATCGCCCTTCGCCTTCGGCATCACGGCGATGACGGTCCGCGTCGATGTGCTCATGGCGCCGTCACGAGTGCGCCTCGCGCGGCGCGGCCTGCCGCAGCGACCGCACGAGCCAGACGTTTGTCGCCGCAACGAGCAGCGAACCCGCGATGAACGCGCCGCACAGGACGGCGACCTGACTGTTCTTCACCTCAAGCTCCTCCGTCAGCTCCTCGACGACTTCGGCCGCGCGCGGCGCGCGCGCGAGCCGGTCCAGCGCGATCGTGACGATCAACAGCGTGCCGGTCAGCACGCCGAGCACCTCCGATGGCAACGCCGCGAGCTGCAGGCCGTTCCGCAGGACCGAGAGCGTGAACAGGCCGAGCAGCGTTCCCCAGAGCGTGCCACGGCCGCCGAACACCGAGGTCCCGCCGAGCACGACCGCGGTAATCGCGTCGAGCTCGTACCCCGCGCCGGCGTCGGACCGCGCCTGACCGAGATGGGCAACGTAGATGATCGCGGCGAGGCTTGCAATGGCGCCCGACAGCACGTACACGAGGGCCACGCGCTTCGCGACCGGCATCCCGGCGTATCGCGCGCCTGCCGGCGTGAAACCGATCGCGTAGAGCGCCCGGCCCACGACCGATCTGTGCAGCAACAGGACGTACGCCAGGAACACCGCTGCGAAGACCGGCAACTGGGCAGGAACCACGCCCCACAGGTAGCCCTGTCCGAGCGACAGGAAGCCGGCGGGAAACCCGCTGTAGTTCACGGCGCCGTGGGTCATGCCCTCCGCGATTCCGCGAAACAGCGAAAACGAGCCGAGGGTCACGATGAGCGGCGGAATGCCCAGCCGCGCGATCAGCAGGGCGTTCAGCGCGCCGCCTGCCGTTCCCAGCGCGAGCGCAACCGCGGCAGCTCCCGCGACCGGCAGGCGCCAGTCCTGGTGGGCCGCGCCGAACGTGACGGCAGCCAGCGCCATCATCGATCCGACCGAGAGGTCGATCCCGCCGGCGATGATGATCGGCGTCAGGGCCACGGCGAGCAGCCCGAGCTCCACGCTGACGCGCGTGACCTCGAAGAAGTTGCCGACGGTGAGGAAGTTCGGCGCGAGCAGCGCGAAGATCGCGATCTCGAACGCCAGCGCGATGAGCAGGATCACCGGAGCAGCCCCGCGAGGATGATTCCGCCCTGGACGGCCCGCTCCCAGTAGGCGCTCACGCCGAGAAAGGTCAAGGCGGGGCCGGCCGCTCCGAGCAGCACGACGCCGAGCAGCGTTCCGACAAAGGTGGCGCGCCCGCCGCGGATGGCCGCTCCTCCGACGATGACGGCCGCGATCACCTTCATCTCGAGCCCCAAGCCGGCGTTGCTCGGAATCTGGTTGAAGCGGACCGAGTTCAGGACCGCCGCAAGGCCTGCGAGCGCGCCGGTTGCGGCGAAGACCGCACACGTCAAGAGCGCGGTGTCGATCCCCGCCAGGCGCGCTGCATCCGGGTTCGAGCCGGTCGCGTAGATCGCGCGGCCGAACCGCAGGTTGCGTGCGGCCCATGCGCAGGCCGCGAACAAACCAAAGGCCACCGCCGCAGCCAGAATCGGATATGCCGACTGGCCGACGCCGAGCCACTGAAACGTCGGCGGCAGATCCTGGATCCAGGCTCCTTGTGTGCTCCAGCGCAGCAGGTCCCGCAACGCGACCATGGTCGCCAGCGTGACGACGATCGACGGGAGGCGCAGGTAAGCGACGAGCACTCCGTTGAGCGCGCCGAGCGCGCCGCCGATGACGCACGCGGCCAGGCCGGCGAGCATCACAGGCCAGCCGGCCTTTGCCGCAACGCCTGCCATGACACCGCAGATCGCGAAGACCGACCCGATTGAGATGTCGATGTGCCCGAGAATGATCACCAGCGTCATCCCCACGGCAACGACGAGCACCGGCAGGTTGGCGAGGAACAGGTCGACGAGGTTCTCGCGAGCAAAGTAGCCGGGGGCCACGAAGGCGAGCACGAGTGCGAGCGCCGCGATCGCCACCGCAACCGAGGCTTCCCGGCGCATCACTGTCCCAGCGCCATGGCGAGCACAGCCGAAGGCGACGCCTCGTCGCGCGACAGCACGCCGCGGATGGTCCCCGCGTGCATCACCGCGATGCGATCGCTCATGCCCAGCACCTCCGGCAGCTCCGACGAGATCATGATGACCGCCAGGCCCTGCTCCGTAAGCTGCTGCATGAGCGCATGAATCGCCGCCTTCGAGCCGACGTCGACCCCCTGCGTCGGCTCGTCGAGGATCAGTACTGCGGGGCCAGTGGCGAGCCAACGGGCGAGTGCGACCTTCTGCTGATTGCCGCCCGAGAGGAACCCGACGTCCGACAAAACGCTGGGCGTCTTGATGGCGAATCGATCGACGTACTCGCTCGCCAGCTCACGTTCGCGTGCCGCATCGATCATCCCCGCCCGCGACACGCGCCCCAGGCTGGCCATGGAGGTGTTCGCGGCCACCGACATGTCGAGCACGACGCCGTGCTGTCGCCGGTCCTCCGGGAGATAGGCAATCCCCGCGTCGATCGCGTCGGCGGGCGATGCGATGCGCACGGGCACGCCGCGGACGGCGATCTCGCCGGCGTCGGCCGGCGTGAGGCCGAACAGCGTTTCCGCGAGCTGCGTGCGCCCGGAGCCGACGAGCCCCGCGATGCCGAGGATCTCGCCGGCACGCACCGACAGCGTGATGTCGCGAATGCCGGCTGCCCGGCTCGTGACACCTCGCACCTCGAGCGCGAGATCTCCGGGCTCCACACGCCGTCTCGGGAAGATCTCGCCGATCGACCGCCCCACCATCAGGTCGATCAGCGCCGGGCGGGTCATCGCCACCGCATCGCACGTCGACACCGTCTGGCCGTCGCGCAGGATGGTGATGCGATCGGCAACCGTGAAGATCTCGTCCATCCGGTGCGAGATGTAGATGATGCCCACGCCGCTGCGGCGCAGCCGGGCGATGACCTCGAAGAGGCGCTCGACCTCGCGCTCGGCAAGCGAGGCCGTCGGCTCGTCCATGATCACGATGCGAGCGTCGCTGCCGATCGCTTTCGCGATCTCCACGATCTGCTGCTCCGGCATCGTCAACGTGGAGACCAGCCGCGACGGCTCGATGGATGCACCTATCCTGCCGAGGAGCTCGGCGGCGCGTGCGTGCGCGAGCGCTCCAGTCCACGCGATGCCACGCGCCAACCGATTCCAGTGCAAGCGCGATGTTCTCGGCGACGCTGAGGTCCGGAAACAGCGATGGCTGCTGGTAGATCGCGGCGATCCCGAGCGCCTTTGCCGTGGCCGGATCCATGTGATGAACGTCGCGGCCGGCGACGGTCAGCAGGCCCGAGTCGGCGCGCTCCGCGCCGGTGATCGACCTTGATGAGGGTGGACTTGCCCGCGCCGTTTTCGCCGACGAGGGCGTGAACCTCGCCCGCGCGGAGATCGAACGAGACGCCGCGCAGCGCGCGGACACCCGCGAAGGACTTGGTGATCGATTGGGCCTGGAGCAGCACCGGCCTGATCGTAATCCGTAGTCCGTAGTCCGTAGTCCGTTCGTTATCCGCTGCCAACGGATAACGACGGACAACGGCCTACGGACTACGGTCTACGGTCTACCAGGCGACGCGAATACCGAACTGCATGCTCCTCGCGTCGTCCGCGCTGGAGATGATGCCGCCGGTGGCGTTGGAGATGTTGCCATCGGGCTGCCCGAAGTTCGTGAAGTTGAACAGGTTGAAGATCTCGCCCCGGAACTCCAGGCGCGCCGCGCCCATCGGGAAGCGCTTGCTGAACGAGAAGTCGAACACCTTCGTGCCCGGACCGATCAGCGTGTTGCGGCCGACGGTGCCCTGAAATCCGGACGCGGGCAGCACGTAGGCGGCGCGATCGTACCAGCGCAGCTGCGTCGGGTCGTCCAGGATGCCTTGGTCTCCCTCCCGTCCGGGCGCGAAGTTCACGCGCTGCGGAACGAACGAGCCACACTGGCAGACGTTCGTGCCCGACAGCGTGAACGGGAAGCCGCTGCCCGCTCTGAAGATGCCCTGCACCTGCCATTCACCAAGGATGTAGGTGGCCGGTCCGGCGGCATTCAGCCAGCGCCGCCCTTCGCCAAACGGCAGCTCGTAGCCGAAGCTGACCGCGCCGCGATGACGCTGGTGGTAGCGCGACAGACCCTCGTCCGCGTCGAAGTTGGTTCTGAACGCGGTGTCGTTCGCCTCGACCTCGCCGGACCCGTTGTCGCGGTTCTCCGACAGCTGGTAGCTGACGAGGAAGAAGAGTCCGGCCGAATACCGCTTCTCCATGCGGAGCGACAGGCCCTTGAAGTTTGCCCACCCCTCGTCCGACGAGTAGAGCATCGCAGGCTGGAATTGCGGGAACGGCAGGCGCGAGTTGATCGGCGTGGTGCCGAAGTCGGCCTGGTTGATGTTGTACCGCTTGTGCAGGTTCCGGCTGCGGCTGCCGGTGTAGGCCGCCTCGAAGAGGTAGTCGCGTCCAAGGCTCCGCTGGAAGTTCACGTTCCACTGCATCGTGTATGCAGAGCGGTTGGTCGGATCCATCGAGAACGGCGCCGGGAACTGCGGAATGTTGTTGAGATCCGGGAAGAGCGTGTCCACCAGGATCGGCGCCGTCACCGGCGGATTGAGCGAGAACTGCCCGTAGTACGGCGGAATCAACCGTGTGAACTGCAGCTCGTTCAGGTTCAGATTGTCGTAGTAGACGCCGAACCCCGAGCGCAGCACCATCCGATCGGTCAGGTTGTACGCCATCCCGACGCGCGGACCCCAGTTGTTGAAGTCCTTCTGGAGGATGCCGTCGGGGAAGTAGCCCTCCTGCTGGTGCACCAGCGGCACGAGCGCCGCCGGCATCGAGGTCGGCAAGGCGTTGTAACCGATCTTTCCCGTGGCCGCATCGAACGCCGCTTCCTTGCCGTCCTGCTCCGCCCAGGGCGCCAGGTACTCCCAGCGCAGGCCGAGCTGCAGGCTCAACTTGTCGTTCACCTGCCAGTTGTCGTCGATGAACGGCGCAACCGTGGGCGAGTGGTAGACGGCGCCAGAGTTGCCGAACGCACCGGCGCACGTCGAGCAGTACCCGAGGATGTAGTCGGCCACCGAGTTGCCGGTGAAATTGCCGTTGAACGTGAAGTTGCCGCGGGTGGAGTTGTCCGTCAGGTGATCGAACTTGCGGAACTGCGCCTGCACGCCGAAGCGCAGCGTGTGGCCGCCGAACGTCTTGCTCGTGGCGTTCGACACGCTGTAGATGTTCTCGGTCGCACCCTGCGTGTTGCCGCCCTCTCCCTGGGCGCTGAAGCCGGCCATGGCAACGTTCGGGCGGCCGTAGGCGAGCGGGAACGTCGCGGCCGCCAGGTTGCGCAGCCCGAGGTCCTGCGTCCAGTTGCGGCCATCAGGGCTGAGGGGCGCGTTCAGGTGGTACGCGTAGTTGTAGCCGAAGCGCACTTCGTTCACCCACGTCGACGAGATGACCCAGGTATGGCCGACCGCGAGGTTGCGGCCACGCTGCGGGAAGTCGGTCACGTTGAAGGCGGCGGGCTGCAGCTGCGACCCCCTCGGTACATGAAGCGCTGGAACAGGCTGTGGTTGTCGGTCAGCGTCTGGTCCGCCCGTACCGTCGCCGTATCCGCATCGTCGATGAAGTCGCGGATGACCGTGTAGTTGTTCGCGCCCGCAGTGTTGGGAGCGGGAATCGTCGGCGTGAGGACGCGCGCGAACGTGGAGAACCGGCTGGCCGGGATGATGTTGCCCGGGAACGGCTGCCCTGTCAGCGGATCGCGAATCGGCGTGGCAAGCGCGGAGAAATCCCCGGAGAGAAACGCCTGGCTCGCCACGCTGCCAAGGAACGGCTGCCCCTGGACTGTCCGCAGGCCTTCGTACGCGGCGAACATGAACAGCTTGTTCTGCATGATCGGACCGCCGGCGGTGCCCCCGAACTGGTTCCGCTTGAACTCCGGCTTGGTCGGCGCAAAGTAGTTCTTCGCATCGAAGCGGTCATTGCGATGGAACTCGTAGGCCGACCCATGGAGCTGGTTGGTGCCGGACTTCGTGACGATCGAGACCACGGCCTGGCCCTGTCCGTACTCGGTTGAGAAGGAGTTGCGAAGGAGGCTGACCTCCTGCACCGCGTCGATCGGCGGATTCAGTGACAGGTTGTTGAAGCGAAGCGAGCGCACGTAGACGCCATCGATCGTGTAGTTCGTCGAGCTGTCTCGGCCGCCTTCCACGGTGATGAACTGGTTGCGGCGGCCGAACTGCGTGTTGCGCTGGAAATTGCGAGGCGTGACGCCCGCTGAGAGTGACGCCAGCGACAGCACGTTTCGGCCGTTCAGCGGCAGGTCCTCGATCTGCTTCTCGCTGATCACCTGCCCCACCGACGCGCTCTGCGTCTGGAGCAGCGGCGTCTCGCCGGTGACGGTCACCTGCTCGCTGACCGTGGCCAGACCGAGCGTGACGTTCGGACGCGCCGTTTCACCCTGTCGCAGCACGAAGTTCGGAACTTCCGCGGCCTGGAATCCCTGGAGCTCGACCTTGATGTGATACGTCGCCGGGGGCAGCCCGGGGACCGAGAATCGCCCTTCGCCGTCGGTGACGGTCGTGCGCTGGGCGTTCGTGCCGACATTCGTGACCGTGACGGTCGCGCCGGGCAACGCGCCCTGGCTGGCGTCTGTGACCTGCCCGACCAGGCCCGAAGACGCGGATTGCTGAGCCGCGGCTCCCGCTGATACGAGGAATGAAAAGGCGAGAACCAGGCTCGCCGTCGTGCGGTACATGGAACAACCTCCCCGACACGCGGTTGAACGCCGAGCGTGCGGGGGAGTTGTATGCCTCTCGGAGGGGAAGGGCAAAGCGTTTATGGCGCGAGTGTGGCGTATCGCTATACGAAATATCCCTTGCCGCCTTGGATCGTCGTGGAATCGGCCGACAGATTCGCGTTCAGCCGGAAAAGAGCCTCGACCCGTCGGGGTAACGGCGCCGCCGTGACCGCCGGATCGCGTTTGACGCTGCCAAACTTGCGGAGGAGCGGAGCGTGCTTCATAATGACGGCCCTTCCGAGGTTCCTGTCCATGGCAACACCTGCTTCGCGACCCGTATCTCGTCAAGTCGGTCGTGCACTCCTCGAAAGTGCTCTCGGCGTTTCGGTCGTCGGGTGAGGCGCTGCCGCTTCGCGAGGTCGCCAGCCGCTGCGGCCTGCCGAAGAGCATGGTGTTCCGCCTGCTCTACACGCTCGAACGATGCGGCCTCGTGGAAAAAGCGGGTGAGAACCTCTATCGATCGCACCTGCGCCCCTTCAAGCAGAAGCTCTATCGCCTCGGATACGCGGCGCAGGGAACGGACTACCAGTTCTCGAAAGAGATTTCGACCGGACTCCAGCGGGCGGCGGCGCGCGAGGGCATCGAGCTGATTTGCGTCGACAACCGCTATAACCCGAAGATCGCACAGCGAAACGCCGACGTGCTCGTGCGCGAGAAGGTCGATCTCGTCATCGAGTTCCAGACCGACGAGCAGGTGGCGCCGATCGTGGCCGCGAAGTATCGAGAGGCCAACATCCCGCTCATCGCGATCGAGGTACCGCATCCGGGCGCGACGTATTTCGGCGCCAACAACTACGAAGCGGGGCTGATTGGCGGGCGATACATGGGGCGGTGGGCCAAGCAATGCTGGCAGACCGGCATTGACGAGATCGTCCTGATCCAGCTCGAACGCGCCGGCAGCCTGCCGCGGATGCGTCTCACGGGAATGCTCGTGGGAATGAAGGACGTGTTCCCGCAGCTGGAAAGCTGCCGCGTCACGCACCTGGATGGCGACGGCAAGCTGGGAAACAGCTTCGAGGCGATGCGCAGGCACCTGCGATCCAGCCACTCGCGCCGGCTGCTCGTCGGCGCCATCAACGATCCGAGCGCGCTCGGCGCGCTGCGCGCGTTCCAGGAGGCGGGCCGCGCCGAGTGCTGCGCGATCATGGGTCAGAATGCGTCTCCCGAAGGCCGCGCGGAGCTGCGCGAGCCCGGCACGCGCCTGATCGGATCGGTTGCGTACTTCCCGGAAAAGTACGGCGACGACATCGTCAACGTCGCGCTCGACATTCTGAATCGGCGCCCGGTGCCTCCCGCGGTGTTCGTGAAGCACCAGCTCGTCACGCCCGAGACGGTGAACCACATCTATCCGAACGACGAGTTGATCCAGATCCTGCCGGCGTAATTCACAGGGAGGTCATCAGGGAGATGACGGGGAGGCTCTCTCACAAAACGGCCCAACTCCCCTATCGTGGTCCGTTGCTGCAATTGGAGGAAGACCGAATGGGCCTTCGTGTCTTCTTGCCTTCGTGTGGCGAGACAGGTGAGTAAGTGGAGTCGCAAGAATCAGCGAGCGAAGCGGACTGCGAAGTCTCGAGAATCGCCATGCGGGAGTTGAGTCTCCCTGATCTCCCCGAACTCCCTGTGAATAGAGAGACTCCCCGATCTCCTACCGCAGGAAGGCCTCCGGCAACCCTCCGTCCACCGGGATGATGTGGCCGGTGGTCTTGGCGCTCTGGTCGCCGACGAGCCAGCAGATCGCGTTTGCGCAGTCGATCGCCAGGATCGGCCTGCGCGTAATGGTGCGCTGCGCGTAGAACTCCGCCAGCTTCTCCCTGAGCGACTCGGTGGATTCCTCGTCCGCGAAGGCAATCCCATACTTCTTCAAGGACGTTATGACGCGATCGCGCGGGAACATGGATGATCCGGCCACGACGGTCGCGGGCGCGATGCCGTTGACGCGAATCAGCGGACCGAGGCCCACGGCAAGCTCGCGGATCAAATGGTTGATCGCCGCCTTGCTGACGTTGTACGGCTCGCTGCCATGCTTGGGAACAATCGCGTTCGCGGAGCTGGTGAGAACGATGCTTGCCGGCAGCCCCTGATCGCGGAGGATCGCGGCGGCCTCCTGGGCGAGCACGTGGTTGCTGGTCACGTTCACACTCATCGCGACACCCCATACCGCTTCCGGCGCCTGTGATGCGTCGGGCGTCGGGTACACGGCCGCCGTGTTGATCAGGGCGTCCACGCCTCCAAAGCGCAGGACGGCCGCGCGCAGCGCGGACCGGATGCTCTCGCGCGAGGTCAGGTTCAGCTCACACGCCAGCACCATCTCGGGCGACGACAGCGCAACGGCCTCGCGTGCCACCGAGTCGGCCGCACCGGCGTTCAGATCGGCCACGACGAGGTGCCCGCCGCGGCGGGCGATCTCGAGCGCGACGTCGCGTCCGATGCCGCTGCCGGCGCCGACAACGAGGACGACCTTCCGGCTGAACTCACGCTCCGGCGGCATCCGTTGCAGCTTGGCTTCCTCGAGCGCCCAGTACTCGATGCGAAACGCTTCGGACCGCGGCAGCGCCACGTAGTTGTGGAAGCTCTTGAAGGCGGCCGCCTGCTCGGGCCGACGCGCCTGGGGCAGCATCTCGCGTGCCTGGCCATCGCCTTCCAGGGCGTTGGCGCCGGCCATGACATGAATCGCGTTGACGAAGAACTCGGTGGTGATGCGCGCTTCGCGCTTGTCCTTCGCAAACCCGAACAACCCGAGCGCAGGCACGACGACAACGGATGGATTGGAGTCGCGCAGCGCGGGTGAGCCGTCGACGGCGTGCGCCGCGTAGTAGGCGGCGTACTCGCGGCGATACGTGGTGAGCTCGTCGCGCACCTGCTCGCGAAGCCGCGCCACGCCATCGGCCGGTGACCATGGCACGAAGAGAGGGCTGATCCGGGTGCGAAGGAAGTGATCGGGGCAACTCGTCCCCATCCCGCACAGCTGCGGCGCCCACTCCGAGTTCGCGAACGTGAGCGCATCCTCCGAACCGTCGTAGTGAGCCACCATGCGCCGGTGGGAAGAGACCGCGCCGCGCAGCGATGGAAGGACCTCGGCCGCGATCGAATCGCGGTCGACGTCCTCGACGTGCTTCGAGCCGCCAAAGAGCCGCCGGCCCGCGTGCCGCGAGTGCGCGTCGACGAACACGCCCATCTGGTCGATCGTGCGGAGGCTGCTCGCGTAGCACTCGCGCTGCGTGTCGCCCCACGTGAAAAGACCGTGGCTGCCGAGCACGATTCCGTCGCACCCGGGACTCTCCTCGACCGCGCGGCGGAGCATGAGCGCAAGCTCGAAGCCGGGACGCTGCCACGGCAGCCATATGACGGCGCGGCCGAATTCGCGATTGAACTCGTCGAGCTTCTGGCGCCCGTTCGCGCTCGCGGCGAGCGCGATGGCCCAGTCAGGATGGAGGTGATCGACGTGCGCGAACGGAAGAAACGCGTGCAGCGGCGTATCGATTGAGGGCGCCGCCCGGCTCTCGCCGAAGGCACAGAGCGGGTAGAGGCCGACCATCTCGTCCTCGAGCGCTTCGCCGCGATAGCGGCCGATCAGCCGCTCGAGCTTGTCGAGGTAGAGGATCGCGAAGCCGCTCGTGCCGATGGAGCGCAGGTCGCCGCCGCTCCCCTTGACCGCGAGCACGCGCGCGGGCTGTCCGCTGAGCGGGTCGGGCAGATCGAACTTCGAGCTCGTGTTGCCGCCGCCGAAGTTCGTGATGCGGAGGTCTGCCCCGAGCAGGTTCGATTGATAGCGCAGCAGGTCGAGCGGCGCCCCCTCGAACCCGGCAGCGTCTCGATCGCTCCACATGTCGCGAAGGAACGTGAGGTGGAGGCCTTCGGAGCGCAGCGCTTCGGGCCTGTCGGCGACATCAGACACAGGTCAACTCCACGTACTCGCGGAAACGGCGGTACTGCGCGTCCCAGACCTCGGCTTCACGCGGCTCGTAGCGCTCGACGGGAAACGATTGGTCGATGATCGCTCTCGCGTCCGCGAGGGATTCCACGGCGCCGGTCGCAAGCATCTGCATCGCGATGTTTCCGAGGGCGGTCGCCTCCACGGGGCCTGCCACGACGCGACGGCCCGTCGCGTCTGCGGTGAACTGGTTCAGCAGGCGGTTCCGTGCGCCGCCGCCCACGATGCGAATCTCCGTGAGCTCCCGTCCCGTCAGCGCCTCGAGCGACTCGAGGACCAGGCGGTACTTGAGGGCGAGGCTTTCGCAGATGGCCCGCACACACGCCGCCGGGCCATGTGGCGCGGGCTGACGCGTCTGCCGGCAGTACTCCACGATGGCCGCGACCATGTCGACGGGATGCAGGAAGCCGGGATGGTCGGGATCGAACAGCGACTTGAACGAGCCTTCACCGGCGGCCGAGGCGAGCAGCTCCTCGTATCCAACGTCCAGTCCAGACGCCGCCCACGAACGCCGGCAGGCCTGCAGCAGCCACAGACCGCTGATGTTCTTCAGGAACCGCGTCGAGCCGCACACGCCGCCTTCGTTGGTAAAGTTGCCGTCGCGCGCCTCGGGCGTAATCACCGGACGCGGGACCTCGGTGCCGAGCAGCGACCAGGTTCCCGAGCTGAGAAACGCGCGCTCGCCCCCGGCGCACACTGCCGCGACTGCCGATCCGGTGTCGTGGCAGGCGGGCGCCACCACCGTCGTGCCCGCGAGCGCCTTGCACGCCGCAGCCTTGATCGTTCCTATGACGCTGCCGGGCTCGACGAGCGGCGCGAGCAGGTGGGTCGGAAGGCCGGCTTCGGCGAGGAGGCCCGTGGCCCAGGTGCGCGATCGCGCATCGACGAACTGCGTGGTCGTCGCGTTGGTGAACTCCGACGTGATCCGGCCGGTGAGCCAGTAGTTCAGCAGATCGGGAATCGTGACGGCAGCCGTCGCCGCCGCTATCAGCTTCGGCGTCAGCTGACAGGCGGCCGACAGCTGGTACAGCGTGTTGAACGGCAGGAACTGGACACCGGTCACGGAATAGATCCGATCGCGCCCGATCCGGTTGCAGACGGCGTCCATGACGCCGTCGGTGCGCGCGTCGCGGTAGTGATACGGGTTCTCGAGGAGATCCCCTTGCTCGCCGATGAGCGCGTAGTCGCAGCCCCACGCGTCCACGCCGACGCTGTCGATAGAATCGCCCGAGGCGCGCTCGAGGCCGCGCTGCACGTCGTGCCATAAGCGAAGAATGTCCCAGCGGTACGAGCCTGACTGACGCACCGGTTCATTCGCGAAGCGGTGCAGCTCCGAGAGCTCGAGGACACCGCCGCGCAGGCGGCCGCGCATCGCACGGCCGCTCTCCGCCCCGAGGTCAACCGCAACGAAATGACGCGTCATGCCTCACTGGGGACTGCTGGTGCTCGCAGGAGGAGGCGACAACAGGAACGTCAACAGGTTCGCGATCTGTTCCTGGTTGAACTCGTCCAGCAGCCCGTCCGGCATCAGGGAGATCTTCGATTGACGCTGCTCCTGGATCTGCGCCTTCGGGATCGTGATCGGCCGGTCCGGCGAATTCGCCGTGCGAAGCTGGATCGCCTGCGCCGTCTCGCGGCCCACCAGCCCGTTCACGATCTCGCCGCTCTTCAAATGCACGATCGTGCCCGGATACTGATCGGAGATCGTCCTCGACGGCCAGAGGGTTGCTTCGAGGATATCCTTCTTCTTGAACCTGCTCGTGATGGTTGTGAGGTCCGGGCCGAAGTCGGTGCCCGTCGATCCGAAGCGATGGCATTTCGCGCAGGCCTGCTGATACAGCTCGTGCCCCGGCGTCGTCGTCGGACGGACCCTGAATGGCACGAACAGCTGGTACTCGAGCACTTCTTCCCTGCTGAGCACCTGCACGCCGCGCGAGCGCGCGTTGGCCGGAACCTTCGCCCGAGCGATGGCCTCGGCGGTCGGCGCGTCCCCCGGCGCCCTCCGCCCGCCGGGTCCGCCACGGGCCAGCGCGGCCTTCAGCTCCTCGTCGGTCACTGGTTTGAACATCGGCACCAGCCCGTAGGCCATCGTCTTTTCGGCGTCAGTGTACGACTCGAGCGCGGTGTCGAACATGTAATTGAGATAGCCGTTAAAGCTGGCGCCGCCGCGCCACTGCAGGGCCTTGGCAAACCAGCTCATGAACTCTGTCTTCTGCTCCCGCGTCCAACCTTGCCTGATGGCGCGCAGCGCATACGCGTAATGAATCTGCAGCGGCTGGTTCTCATCTCGCTGAGGCATCGCCGCCAGGATCTTCGTGATGGCGTCAGGCTGGCCCGCATACGCGAGGGTAATCGCGAGCTCGCGGTTCAACCGCTCGTCCTGTGCGGGAAACTGGCCGATCAACGCGTCATGCACCTGGCGGAGCAGCTCCGACCCGACGGCCGCCTTCCTCTCTGCCGCCGCGAGCTGGAACGTGCGGAGGAGCCGCAGCTTGTTGTCGACCGAGAGCGAGGCGTCGCTCATCGTCGCGACCTGCTTGCGGAGCAGCGGCTGGAGGTCGGCGCGGGAAGCACTCGTGCGCACGAACGCGACCATGCCTTCCATCGCGCTGACCGGGTTCGTATCCTCGAGCACCCGGGCGCGCCATTCCGCGCGCGGCGTCCGCTCGAGCGCGACGCGGGCGGCGAAGCGGACGAAGCGATCGGGATCTCCGAGCAGCGCGTAGATGTCCGACACGGGCGCGAAGCCTGGCTTGTCCGCCTCGATCCCGAGGAGGATCAGCGATTCGAGCGCGCGCCGGCGGACCAGCGGATCGGTGTCCTTGAGCGCAGCGATCGCCACCTGCCGCGGCGCATCGCCCGCTTGGTTTCCCGCGACGTAGACCACGGCGGCGCGGACCCTTGCGTCGGGATCACGAAGGAGCGCATTCAGGAGCTCCGGCTTCGGCGGCAGGCCGTGACGCTGGAGAAAGTAGATCGCCTGGGACCGGTCCTGACCGTCGGCGGCGCGATCGCGGGCGAGCCGTTCGAGCTCCGCGCCGAAGCCGGCGCCCATCGACCCCTTGGCCCGTTCGATCGCGGCCCAACCCCAGCTCGAAAGCGGCTGCGGCTGTCGCACCACCCCCAGGATGCCGCGCATGTCGGGCTGCGGCGCCGGCGGGCCGGTGTAGCGAATGCGGTAAACCGCGCCGCCGGTGGTGCGGCCGCCGGCGCTGAAGTACATGTGGCCGTCGGGTCCGACCTCGAGGTCGGTGATGTTGAGCGGCTCGCCATGGACGAACTCCGCCCGATCCTCGCGTGCCGTAAACGAGGCGCCCTTCGGCGTCAGCTCCGTGTAGAGCAGCCTGCCGCGCGACCAGTCGGCCTCGAAGAGCATGTCGTGAAACTGCTTCGGATACACGTAGTGCTGGTAGAACTCGATGCCCACGGGTGACCCCCGCCCGAGATCGCGCACCGGCGGAAGGGTATCGATGTAGTACGCCGGAAGGTTGCGCGAGCCGCTCCGCCACCCCATCTCCCCGCCCGTCGTTCCGTGCACCGTTCGCGTGTCACGGAACCAGGGGAGGTTGATGTCCCACTCCATGTCGGAGTCGAACGTGAACGCCTCGCCGGCGAGGTTGTAGGCGTGATCGTAGGCGTTGCGCATCCCGGCGAACATCGAAGTGAACGTCTTCTTCTCCGGGTTATAGCGGTAGACCTGGCTGCCCGGCGCCAGCACGTTGACCGCATGGCCGCGCGGGTCGAAATACGGCGGCAGGAGGTAGCCCTCACGGAGGTTGCGAATCGGCGATCCGGGATCGATCGCGGCCTTCGGAACGTCCGACATGTTGCCCACGTGAAGCCGCATCGATCCATCGGGACCGCGCCGGATCGCATGCGGTCCGTGGTCCCCGATGGTGCCGGCGAGCGGCGTCACGCGCTCCACGACGTCGGCGACATCATCGGCATTCGTGTCGGTCATCCTGAAGAGGCCGGTTCCCTCGAGCTCTGGCCCCTTCCCGTTGCACGAGCCGTAGAGCGTCCGATCGTCCCACCAGAGCCCCTGGCAGTTCACGATCCGGTCCGTGAAGATCTTCTCGGTCTCGAAGATCCCGTCCTTGTCGTTGTCCAGGAGCAGCCGCGGCTCTTCGAACTCCTTCGCCACGGTAAGCCGCCCGATGCTGTCGAAGGTCAACACGACGAGCGACGGCGCCTGGTCCGGCGGCGTGACTTTCTCGATCGTGAAGCCAGGCAGCGTGGTGAACTGGATGTCGCCTGGCGCAGATGGCGGCACGCTGGGCGCCGGCGGCTTCGCGGCCTGGTTCGACTGCACGGCGCGCACCGCGAGCACGATGCCGACGATGCCGATCGCAGCCAGCAGCAGCGCGCGAACTTTGCTCATGTGAATCCCCTAGAGCTTCTTGAGCCAGACGTTCCGGAACTCCACCCGCATCGGCGCACCGGTGTGGACCTGGAACCCGATCAACCCTGACGCCGCACGGTTCTTCGCGTCATCGTCCACGACGACGCTCGTGACTGCGCCGTTGAGGATCTGGATGATCGTGTTGCCGCGCGCGATGAGATGGAGCTGGTTCCAGTCGTTCACTTTGATCAGCGCCTTCAACTCGTCGGCGCTCTGTTGCAGATTGCCGATGATGCGCGGCCGGCCGCTCTCCGGAACGTTGACCGCGATCCCTCGCGTGGCGAGAAAGCCGCGGCCGCGTTCCTCGTACACCTGACCCGTCCAGCGATTGTCGAAGTCGATATCCGCCTGGTATCCCTTCAGCACCCACTTCCCTTCCACCGCGCGATCGCCCATGACCGTGCCGGGAGGCACGTGTGCGCTGCGGATCTGCACGCCGCTGTTGGTGGAGTTCATCCGGAACTGCAGCTTCAGCTCGAAGTCTCTCGGCTCGCCGCCGCGCCAGATGAGAAAGGTGTTCTCCTTCAGCGGGTTCTGCGCCGTCGTCTCCCCGACGATCGATCCGTTCTCGGCCTTCCAGAAGGCGGGATCGCCGTCCCACCCGTTCAGCGAGGCGCCGTCGAAAATTGGCTCGAAGCCGGCACGGTCGTCGGCCACGAGCGGGTCGATGGCAGGCCCGCGCCCCTGCGCCGCGAGCGCGACGCCGGCAAGGGCGACGAAGAGGGCGATGGCTGATCGCATGAGGTCCCCTATGTGACGCTCGCCGCCGATGTGGCAGCGACGCTTTCCCAGCGGCCGGTCTTTGCGGACTTCAGCACCGCATCCGTCACGTAGTCTGTCGCCAGGCCGTCGCGGAACGTCGGCGCGGCGCTGCGGCCCTCGGCGGCAGCCGCACAGAAGTCTGCGAACTGGTGAATGAATGTGTGCTCGTACCCAATCTGCAGGCCTGGCACCCACCACCGGTTCATGTACGGGTGATCGCCGTCGGTGACGTGAATGCTGCGCCAGCCGCGCACGCGGCCTTCGTCGCGATGATCGAACCACTGCAGACGATGGAGGTCGTGGAGATCCCACGCGGCGGAGGCATGCTCCCCGTTGATCTCGAGCGTGTACAGGGCTTTGTGACCGCGCGCGTATCGCGTCGACTCGAACGTCGCGAGCGACCCGTTCTGAAACCGCGAGAGAAAGGCGCACGCATCGTCGATGCCGACCGGCTCGACCTTGCCGGTGAGCGTGTGCTTCCGCTGCTTGATGAACGTCTCCGTCATCGCCGTCACATCGGCAATCGGACCATTCAGCCACATCGCGGTGTCGATGCAGTGCGCGAGGAGGTCACCGGTGACGCCGCTGCCTGCCACGCTGACGTCGAGCCGCCAGAGGCCTTCCCCGCCCTGAGGCAGATCCTGCGAGATCGTCCAGTCCTGGAGGAACTTCGCGCGGTAATGAAAGATGCGTCCGAGCTTCCCTTCGTCGAGGAGCTGCTTCAGCAGGACGACGGCGGGGACGCGCCGGTAGTTGTACCAGACGCTGTTCGCGACGCCAGCGCGCTCGACCGCTTCGACCATCCCCTCCGCTTCGGCCGCCGTGCGCGCGAGTGGCTTCTCGCACATGACCATCTTCCCCGCGCGTGCCGCGGCGAGGGCAATGGCGGCGTGCGTGTCGTTCGGGCTCGCGATGTCGATGAGATCGATGTCCTTCCGCTCGACGAGCTTCCGCCAGTCGTTCTCGACCGACTCGTAGCCCCACGTCGCGGCGAACGTCTGCGCGCGCTCCGGGTTCCTCGCGCAGATGCCCTTGAGCACCGGCTCGTACGGCAGCTCGAAGAATCGCGGCGCCTGGCGGAACGCGTTCGAGTGCGTCCGTCCCATGAAGCCATAGCCGACGAGCCCGATGTTCAGTGTCTTCTTCGCCATGGCGCTATACCGCCGTCGGAACGCGCGCGTCCCAGCCGTGTACGTTGCGAACGTCGATCATCAGCCCGAGGATGTCGTTCCAGGTCTGCTGTCGCGTCATGGTGTCGTTCGAGAACATGCAGCCGTCCCAGCAGATGTGCTCGACCGCGCGCGTCGGCTTGTCCGCGTCGTCGCGCAGCCAGAAGCCCGCGTGCCTCACGACGTCGAGCTTGCCGTTTGGATCGTTCGGCAGGCAGTGACGGCCGGTCTTGTCGTGGGAACCGGATCCCTTCACCGTCGCGTCGTTCTGCGCGACGTGGAAATCGTTCGTCCACGGACGCAGGGCGCGCGCGACGGTGCGATAGGCCTCGTCGACCGCGTCGCGGCGGGACCAATCGAAACCCTCCGGCAGGAGCCGATCCTCGGGAGCGTTGTAGCCCATCGTGTAGAGGAGCGTATGCGCCATGTCGGCCTGGAAGCCGAGCGTCTTCGGCCGGTCCACGAGCTCGAGCAGCCGCACCATGCGCTTCCAGCTATGCATGCCGCCCCAGCAGATCTCGCCCTCGGCGGCAAGCCGCTCGCCGTGCGCGTCGGCGATGTCGCATGCCTGCCGGAACGTGTCGGCGATCCGGCGCGTGTTGCCGTCGGGATCCTTCGACCACTCGGACGGGCTGGCCGCGGAGTCGATCCGCACGACGCCGTACTTCCGGACGCCGAGGTCGCGGAGCTTCTTCGCAATCCCGCACGCCTTCCGCACCTGCGTGAGGAAGCTCCTGCGATCCTCCTCACTGCCCATCGCCGAGCCGCCGCCGGTCGGCGGCCACACCGGCGCCACCAGTGAGCCGATCGCCAGACCGTGCTTCGCAACCCTGTCGCGAACCCGCTTCAGCTCGTCGTCGCTCGAATCGATGCTGACGTGCGGGTCGAAGAGGAACAGGTCGACACCGTCGAACTTGACCCCATCCACCGACGCGTTCGCGGTGAGGTCGAGCATGGTGTCGAGATCGATCGTCGGCTCTGCATCTGGACCGCCCTTGCCGACCAGACCCGGCCACATTGCGTTGTGAAGAGCGGGTGCGCTGTGCTGAGGCTTCATGCCTTGCTCCATCTTGTGATGTCGACTCTCACGCCGGGCGCTTTCGTGTGGCGCGCAGCGGTTCGGCGTCCGGATTCCCCGGTCCGAAGTGCTTCAGGATGACGAGGGGATCCGTGTCGCTCAGGTTCTCGATGCGAACGCCCTGCTCCGCGACCTCCTCGCTCACGAACAGCTCGTCTTGCGTCATCTCGCCGAAACGGATCATCACCGGGGCGGCGACGCGATGCCGGCCGACGTTGCCGTGCCCCTGCGTGACGATCACGCCGTACGCCGCGGCATCGCGGATCGTCACCGTGCGCTTCGGGAGCACCGTGAGCTCCTTGGCCGAGTACCATCCCGTTCCGTAGCAGATCCACAGCTCGCGATAGCCCGACGCCTCGGTCTCCTCGCCCGCACGGACCGGTCGGGGAAAGACGCGGTTGTGCTTCGCGAACTCCCGGTCGACGTTGGCTTCCCAGTCGAGCATGCCGACCAGATAGTCGATATCGTCGTGATACTCAGGGGGCACGTCCTTCGTCAGCAGTTCGCGCGGCACGATGCGTCCGTCTACCTCGGACTGGAACATCGCGAACACGTCGCTGTTCACCTGGGGCTCGTACGTGACGAGCGAGCCGGGCGCGTGCAGGATGCCCGGATCGATCTGCCATCCGGTGCCGGGCTGCAGGCGGAACGCTCTCGACAGGTTCAGGATGCCGTTGTCGCCCCGGTTCCAGTTCTCGAGGCAGCGGCGCACATCGTCCCTGGTGGTGCCGGGCTCGAGCCCCATGAACGTGTACGGGAAATCGTTATCGAGCTGATTGTATTGAGGCGGGAAGTAGTACGCCTCGGGCTTTCCCTTCCGGCTGACGCGGCGGGCGTGCTCGTCGCCCTGGTGCAGATGGTGGGGAATCGCTCCCATGTTGTCGAAAAACTTACAGAGGATGTTCCACCCGCCCTCGCGCTCCATCACCTGCGCGCCGATCAGCAGATCGCCGGCCGACTCCACCGCCTCCTTGAGAAGAAACCGTTCGCCACTCTCGAGACGGACGTAGCTCAGGCCTTCGTCCTGCGGCGTCCCCGGGCCATTGTCGGCGTTGGTCGTGGAGGAGAACCAGCGCTCGTTGATCCCTCCGCGGTGCCCGCCGAGGGCGTAGAGATCATCCGGATGCAGACGGAGGCGGCGTCCCGGAATCATGAACGTGCGAGGGACCCAGCACGGTTCGAGGCGCAGAATTCCTGCCCCGGCGGCGACGGCATCCTGCACCATCGCGCGATTCGCTCGGACGACGCGCGGCACGGCGGTGGAAACAATGGTCACGGTGAGCAACTCCAGCCCGCCAACCGTGGCGGAGCGGGTGGACCATACTGCGGGACCAGAGCGGCCAGCAAGATCGATCTCCGGCTGGAGACGGCGTTTTGCTGAACGATACGTGAGTGCAGTGACGTCCGAGAGCTGAACCGCCTTCGCCACGAAGACGGCATTGCGCAGTGCGAAACGCTTTGAAGCCTGGCCCCCGCTGCGGATAATGGCGCGCCATGCTCGAGAACCGGTGTCTTTTTCATGGCCGGCGCGCGGTCTCCATCGAGAACGCCGACCTTCGTGTCACGGTACTCCAGGAGGGTGGCCACGTCGCGGAGGTGCTGCACAAGGTGACCGGCGTGAGCCCGTTGTGGGTGCCGCACTGGAAGTCGATCGAGCCGTCGACCTTCGACGCCTCGCGCCACATCGAGTACGGCGCAGGCGGCGACGCGAAGCTGCTCGCCGGCATCATGGGTCACAACTGGTGCCTCGATATCTTCGGCGGTCCATCACCCGATGAAGCCGCCGCTGGTCTCACGCCGCACGGCGAGGCCTCCGTCGCCGCATACGACATCAAGGCGAACGGATCGCGCCTCTGGATGCGGGCGATGCTTCCGCTCGCGCAATTGAACATCGAGCGGTCGCTCGAGCTCGATGGCCCTGCCGTGCACGTTCGAGAAGGTGTCGAAAACCTCTCGGCGTACGATCGCGCGATCGGATGGACACAGCACGTCACGCTCGGCCCACCGTTTCTCCAGAAGGGAGCCACGGAGTTCCGCACGTCGGCCACGAAGTCGAAGGTGTTCGAGTCGACGTTCGGCCCCGCCGACTACCTGGTTCCCGCGGCGGAGTTCGACTGGCCGCACGCCCCGCGAAGCGGCGGCGGCACCGCCGACCTGCGTCTATTCACCGATCGCGAGAGGTCGAGCGCTTACACGGCGCACCTGATGGATCCGGCACGCCGGCACGCGTTCTTCGTCGCGTTCTCGCCATCGCCAGGCCTTGCATTCGGCTATGTGTGGAGCCGCGAGGAGTTTCCGTGGATGGGAATCTGGGAGGAGAACCGCAGCCGGACGGCGCTCCCGTGGAGCGGCGCAACCCTGACCCGCGGGATGGAGTTCGGCGTGTCGCCGATGCCGGAGTCGCGCCGCGACATGATCGACCGCGGGAGACTCTTCAGCGTGCCGACGTATCGATGGATTCCCGCGCGCGGAAAAGCGCGCGTCGAATACTGGATCATCGCGCGTCAGGCGCGCATCATTCCGGACTCGCTCGAATGGCCCGCCTGAGGTACGGCCGCGTTGCGCTGCACGAAACGGACCCTCGCCGCCCGTTTTCCGATTGCGCCGCGGCCCCGGCCGCTATCATGCCCGCCATGCCACGGGCTTCCGGTCGCATCGTCGTCTTCCTGTTGATGACGCACAGCTGCGTGACTGCCATCGCGGCGCAGCAGCCACGCGTGTTCCCCGTTCCGGCGGGCGACGACGAAGCGGGGTTCGTTCAGATTTTCGATGGCAGGAGCCTGGCCGGCTGGGAGGGAGACCCGACCTACTGGCGCGTCGAGAACGGCACGCTCGTCGGCGAGGTCACGCCCGAGACGCTCCTGAAGCAGAACTCGTTCATCATCTGGCGCGGCGGCGTCACACGCGACTTCGAGCTGAAGGTCGAGTATCGGGTGTCGGCGCGCGGCAACAGCGGCATCAATTACCGCAGCGTGGAGGTACCGGGCCAGCCGTGGGCGCTGAGAGGATACCAGGCCGACATCGAAGGACAGGATCGCTGGACCGGGCAGATCTACGAGGAGCGCGGCCGCACCTTCCTCGCGATGCGCGGCCAGATCACGCGCGTGCCGGCGGAGCGCACGCCGGAGATCATCGGTTCGGTCGGACACGGAGACGCGCTCCAGGCGCACGTCAAGAAGGAAGACTGGAACGCGTACCACCTCATCGCACGCGGCAACGTGCTGGTGCACATCCTGAACGGCCACGTCATGAGCCAGGTGATCGACGACGATGCCGCCGCCCGGAGGATGGACGGGCTGCTCGGGGTACAGGTGCACGTCGGCCCGCCGATGAAAATCGAGTATCGGAATTTTCGTCTGAAGACGCTCTAAGGTAGGCTCCGCCGAAAGGCCCGCATGCACACACATCCGTCGAACCGAATCGTTCGCGCGCTGGACACGTTTCGAATCGAGCTGCCGTCGTGGGGCTTCGCCAACACCGGCACGAGGTTCGGCAAGTACCTCCAGCCCGCCGCGGCCACGACCACTGAAGAGAAGTTCAGCGATGCCGGTCAGGTCAACGCCCTTACCGGCGTCTGCCCGACGGTGGCGTTGCACGTGTTGTGGGACTTTCCGTCAGGACTCGAGAGTTCCGCCGACGTGGCGAGGTTCGCGCACCGTTACGGCGTCGCTCCCGGCTCGATCAATCCCAATCTCTTCCAGGACCAGCGCTACAAGTTCGGGTCGTTCGGCAATCCCGACGCCTCGATCCGAATGGCCGCGTTACAGCACACCCGCGAGAGCATCCAGATCGCCCGTCACCTGGGGAGCCGCGACGTGTCGCTGTGGTTCGCTGACGGCTCGAACTACCCGGGCACGGCGAACATCCGGCGCCGCAAGGAGTGGTTCGAAGAAGGATTGCGAGCCGCGCATGCGGAGCTCGGGAGCAGCCAGCGGCTGCTCGTCGAGTACAAGCCGTTCGAACCGGCGTTCTACCACACGGACATCGCAGACTGGGGCATGGCGCTCCTGCTGGCGCGCACTGCCGGACCGCAGGCGAGGGTGCTGGTCGACACGGGCCACCACTATCTCTCGCAGAACATCGAGCAGATCGTCGCGTGGCTGCTCGCCGAGGACATGCTCGGCGGCTTCCACTTCAACGACCGCCGCTACGCCGACGACGACCTGACGCTCGGATCGATCGATCCCTACCAGGTCTTTCGCATCTTCCACGAGATTCTGTACTTCGAGTGGGAGAACGGCACGCGCGCCGACATCGCCTACATGATCGATCAGAGCCACAACCTCAAAGGCAAGATCGAGGCGATGATTCAAACCGTGACGATGGCGCAGGAACTGTTCGCCAAGGCGTCTGCCGTCGACCATGAGAAACTCGCCGCCGCGCAGGCAGAAGCCAACCTCGTCGCCGCTGAGTCGCTTCTTCAGGACGCATTCTCATCCGACGTCAGGCCGGTGATTCGCGAATGGCGCACCTCGAAGGGTCTGCCCCCCGACCCGATGGACGCGTTCAGGCAAAGCGGCTACCTCGAACGCATCACCGCGGAGCGCTCGGCGCGGAATGCGGCCGGAGCATCCTCCTACGCCTAGCACCGTCTCGGTCAGGGATCTGCGGAAGCGGTACGGCGAGATCGCCGCGGTGGAGGGAGTCAGCTTCGACGTCGAAGCGGGCGAAGTCTTCGGGTTGCTCGGACCGAACGGCGCGGGAAAGACGACGACCCTCGAATGCGTCATCGGCCTGAGAGATCCCGACGGGGGCGATGTCACGGTCTGCGGGATCGATGCGCGGCGGCATCCCCGCGAGGTGAAGCGCAGGATCGGCGCCGCGCTGCAGCACACGGCGCTTCAGGACAGGATCACACCACGCGAAGCGATCGGCCTGTTCGGCGCGCTCCACGGCAACGCCGGCGTCGGAGATCGCCTGCTCCACCGCTTCGGCCTCGATGAGAAGGCGGACGCGCCGTTCGACACGCTCTCCGGGGGCCAGCGCCAGCGTCTCGCGCTCGCCCTCGCATTCGTCAACGCGCCCGACGTGGTCTTCCTCGACGAACCCACGGCTGGCCTCGATGCGCACGCCCGGCGCGAGCTCCACGCGGAGATCGCTCGGATCAGAGGCGATGGGTGCGCGGTGCTGCTCTCGACGCACGACATGGACGAGGCGCAGCAGCTCTGCGACTCCGTGGCGATCATGAACGCGGGCCGCATCGTCGCCACGGGAGCTCCCGGCGACCTGATCGCGAAGTCGCGAGGCTCCCATGCCGTCACCCTGCGCACCGCATCGGCGATTCCATCCCCGTTGCTGGCGTCGCTGCCCGAGATAGGTGAGATCCGCTGCGAGGGCGCAACGGTGCGCTTTCGATCCTCGAACGTGGGCCAGACGCTCGCGGCGCTCACCGGAATGCTTGCTGCCAACGCGATCGACGTGATCGAGCTTCACGTCCAGAAAGCGACCCTCGAAGACCTCTTCATCGAGCTCACGTCATGAGCGGCACGTTATGAGGGGCCTCTCGCGCCACATCGCGATCGGGTTGCGCCTCTACTTTCGCAATCGCATGGCGCTGCTCTACGGTTACCTGTTTCCAACGATCTTTCTCGCGGTGTTTGCGGTGCTCTACCGGCACGAGACGGTGCCGCTCGCACGGCATGCCGGAGAGCTGCTGACGATCACCGTGCTCGGCGGCGCGTGCTTCGGCTTGCCCACGACGCTCGTCAGCGAGAGAGAACGCGGCGTGTGGCGCCACCTGCGCCTGGCCCCGGTGCCCACCGGCAGCCTGGTCGCGGCGACGGTGGCAACGCGCTACGTGATCCTCATCTCCGCCGGCGTGCTGCAGCTCGCGTTGGCCATGAGCATCGGCATGCCCGTCCCATCACACCCGGGCGACCTCTGGGTGGCGTTCACGTGCGCGGCATTCGCGTTCCTCGGCATCGGTCTGGTGCTGGCCATGATGGCGGACACCGTGCCCGCCGTGCAGGCGCTCGGTCAGTGTGTGTTCCTGCCGATGCTCATCATCGGCGGCGTGGCGGTTCCGCTCAGCAGCCTGCCCGAATGGGCGCGGCGGGTGTCCGCCTTCCTTCCGGGGCGTTACGCCGTCGACGCACTCCAGGCATCAGTCACGGGAGCGGGCCTGTCGTCCGCGGAGAGAACCGTCCCTGCCCTGATAGTGATCGGCGCGGCGTCGTGCCTCGCGGGCGCGAAACTGTTCCGATGGGATCCCCGGCAGCGATTCGCGGCCATGCGCGGAAAGGGATGGCTGGCGATTGCAGCTGGAACCTGGATTGCGGTTGGTCTGTGGGGCCAGCCGCAGGCCGCCGCTACGCAGGCCGCCACAGCGGCGCCGTCACGACCGTGGCGTTTGGTTACGACGGCCGATATCGACCGCGACGTCAGCTACAGCGCCCTTCCGCCGGACAGCGGCGTCGTCGCGCCGATCGCCGGCATCGATGAATCGCCCGATACCGAGGTCGTCAAGCAGCTCGTGCGTCTGCGGCGTGGACTGGCAGAGTGGCCGCCCGCGAAGGTGGCGGACCCGGTGCAGCGCGTGCGCAACTACCTGTACGTGGCCGCGGCGCCCGACGTGTTTCAGATTCCGCTCGAACGGCACGCGCCCACGCTGGTGTTCGAACGGTTGAAGGAAGAGTTTCCAGAGCCCGATCTCGTCCGGCTGTTGTACTGGGTTGCGCGCCACCCTGGGGATGGCGACGCCGACGCCCTGGGACAACTTCATGTGCTGGGACTCGGAGCGGGACCGAGCGACGTCGAGCAGACGCGCGAGCGCGTCAGGTTGTACGCGCTGAAGCTTCTCGGCCGACTCACCGGCAGGATCGCGGACAGCTGACGCTCCGCATATCATGGTCCGATGCGCGCGATCGGAAAGTTCCTGCTCTTCCTCGTAATCCTCGCGGCCGTTGTCGGCGCCGGGGCCTGGTTCTGGGCGTCGCGTCAGCCGGGCCCGACCATCGCCATACGCCAGCCCGAGAAGTTCGTCGGTCAGAATACGTCGCTCGAGCTGAGCGTCGAAGCGCCGGACGGGCAATTCAGCCGCATCGACGTTGCCATCGAACAGAACGGTCGATCGATGCCGGTCTTCGCGCTCGGGCAGCCTTCCGAAGGCGCCATGAGGCAGGACACCGCCGAGCGCATCTACATCATGCGGCCCATCGGCAAGCGGGCGATCGCCGAGCTCCAGGAAGGGAGCGCGAGAATCGTCGTCCACGCGTCCCGTCCCGTCCTGCGGGGCCTGCGGCAGGCGGAATCGACGGCGACACGCGACGTGCAGGTGCGCCTGCAGCCGCCGCGTGTCGCGGTGCTGTCGACGCACCACTACGTCAACCACGGCGGCGCCGAGCTCGTCGTCTATCGCGCGACGCCGCCCGACGTCGCCTCGGGCGTCCGCGTCGGCGAGCGCACCTATCCCGGCTTTCCGGGTTCAGCGATAAGCCTCCCCGATCCAGCGGCACGCGTTGCGTTCTTTGCGCTGCTCGCGGATCAGGATCTGGCCACGCCGGTGGAGCTGTTCGCGCGCGATGAGGCCGGCAACGAGGCCACCGCGGTCGTCGATCATCGTTCGTTCCCGAAGCCGTTCCGGCGAAGCCGCATCGAGGTGGACGACCGCTTCCTGCAGCGCGTCGTTCCGGCGATCGCCTCGAACACGCGCGACATGCAGATCGACACGAGCGATCCGCTCCGCGCCTTTCTTCAGATCAACGGCGAGCTGCGGCGGCGCAACGCCGAAACCATCGCCGCGCTCGCGCTGAAAACGGCGCCGGAGATGCGCTGGAAAGAGAAGTTCCACCAGCTCGGAAACTCACAGGTGGAGGCCGGCTTCGCGGACAACCGTACTTACTTCTACCAGGGTAAAGAGGTGGACCGCCAGGTGCATCTCGGGTTCGACCTTGCGGTCACCGCCAACGTGCCGATCCTCGCTGCACAACGCGGCACGGTGCTGTTCGCCGACTACCTCGGCATCTACGGCAACTGTGTGATCCTCGATCACGGGCTCGGCGTGCAGTCGCTGTACGCCCATCTCTCGTCGATGGACGTCAAGCCTGGCCAGCCGGTCGAAAAGGGGCACACGCTCGGCCGCAGCGGCATGACTGGACTGGCGGGCGGCGATCACCTGCATTTCACGATGCTGGTCAACGGGCAGCCGGTGAATCCCGTGGAGTGGTGGGACACGAAATGGATGCAGGACCGCGTGTTCCGCAAGATCGCCGAGGCCGGCGGCCCGGCGCCTTCCTCCACTCCGTAACTTGTGATATTTGTTGAGGGTTTGGATGAACCACGAACCGCATGAAATCACGGAGAGGTCAATGTCACGACGTTCGCTGAGAGGTTTGATGGGTCCCGCGCTCGCCCTGGCGGTGGCAGCTGCCGCATGCGGGGGCGGAGGGAACGAACCGGCGCCCGCCAGCGGCGGCGCCGCGGCCCCGGCTGCGGCCCCGACCGCCGCCGTGGATCCGGCCACGGCCGCCACGATTACGGGCACGATCAAGCTCGAGGGGACCGCGCCGAAGCCGGACCCCATCAAGATGAACGCCGATCCCGTCTGCGTGCGCGAGGGGAAAGGGACCACGACCGAGTTCATCGTCGCGGGTGAGGGCGGCTCGCTCAAGAACGTGTTCGTGTACGTGAAGGACGGCCTTGGCGGCCGCACGTTCCAGGCACCGTCGCAGCCGGTCGTGATGGACCAGAAGGGCTGCCACTACACGCCTCATGTGTTCGGCGTTCAGGTCGGGCAGCCCGTCAACATCACGAACAGCGATCCGACGCTGCACAACGTGCACGCCATCCCGAAGTCGAACCAGGAGTTCAACACCGGCCAGCCGATTCAGGGCATGAAGTTCGAGCACACGTTCACCGCGAAGGAAGTGATGGTGCCCTTCAAGTGCGACGTGCACGGCTGGATGAATGCCTACGCCGGCGTGCTCGACCATCCGTTCTTTGCCGTTACCGACGCGAGTGGCAAGTTCGAGCTGAAGGGCCTGCCGCCCGGGGACTACACGATCGAAGCGTGGCACGAGAAGCTCGGCGCGCAGGAGCAGAAGATCACCGTCGGCGCGAAGGAGTCGAAGGAAGCCAACTTCGCGTTCAAAACCACCACTTAGGTGGTAGGCAGCAGTCAGTAGGCGGTAGGCGGTAGGAGGCGGTTGGCAGTAAGCTCTACCGCCCTACAGCCCTACAGCCCACCGCCTACCGCCTACCGCCTAGCAGCCCCAGGTATGCTTCACCTCTTCTCGGTCCTCGTTGCGGCGTCAACGCTCGTCCTGATTCTGGCGGGTGGCTTCGTCACGAGCACCGGGTCGGGGCTCGCCGTGCCGGACTGGCCGAACACGTATGGCTGGTTCATGCTCGCCTTCCCCCTCGACAAGATGGTGGGAGGGATTTTCTGGGAGCACGGCCACCGGCTCATCGCGAGCACGGTCGGCTTCCTCATCCTCGTACTTGCCCTCTGGCTATGGCGTGCCGAGCCGCGGCCCTGGGTGCGACGGCTCGGGTTCATCGCGCTCGCCGCGGTCGTGACGCAAGGCGTGCTCGGCGGCCTCACCGTGCTGTGGCTCCTGCCGAAACCTGTCTCGATTGCGCATGCGAGCCTGGCGCAGATCGTCTTCTGTCTGACCGTCTCGATTGCGCTGTTCACCTCGCGCGGATGGCGGCGGCCCGCGGTCGATGCGCCGGAGAATCGAACGCTCCAGCGCCTCGCCCTCGCCACGACGGCTGTCGTGTACGTGCAGATCCTCCTCGGCGCGACGATGAGGCATACGGGGGCCGGCCTGGCCATCCCGGACTTTCCGCTGGCCTTCGGTGCGCTCATCCCGCCGCACTGGGACTCGAAAATCGCGATTCATTTCGCTCACCGTCTGGGCGCCGCGCTCGCCGCCGCCATGGTGGTCGCCACGGCGACGCAGGTGCTGGCGCGCGAGCGGCGCAGGCCCGAGCTCGCCCGGCCTTCGATCCTGCTCGTCGTGTTGTTGTGCGTCCAGATCACGCTGGGCGCGTTCGTGGTGTGGAGCGGCAAGCACTTCGTCATCAACTCGGTGCATGTGGCGACGGGCGCGGCGCTTCTCGGAACCTCCGTCGTGTTGACGCTGCGGCTTCACCGCTTGAGGATCGGGGTGGACATGCCTGTCGAGGCAAGGGTGGCTGCTTGAAGCACGTTGAGGTTTCCGCGACGCCCGTCGGTTCGGTTGCCGCGGCGCCGCGCGCCGCGGTCGCACACGTGCCCGCCGTCGGCCGGCTGTCGGACTTCCTTGCGCTCACGAAGCCGCGTCTCAACCTGCTCGTCCTCCTCACGACGGTTGCCGCGATGTACCTCGCCGCCCCCGAAGGCGTACCCCCTCTCACGCTGCTGCACACGCTGATCGGCACGGCGCTGGTGGCGGGAGGCGCCGCGGCGCTCAACCAGGTGTGGGAGCGCGACACGGACGGCCTGATGCGCCGCACGCGGACGCGGCCGGTACCGGACGGCCGCCTGCAGCCGGCCGAAGGCACCGGCTTCGGGATCGTGATGGCAGCGGCCGGCGTCGTGCAGCTTGCCGCAGGCGTGAACGTCCTCTCAGCCAGCGTGGCAGCCGTCACGCTGGCGAGCTACGTGCTGCTGTACACGCCGCTCAAGCGGCGAACCTGGCTCTCGACACTCGTCGGCGCGTTTCCCGGTGCGCTGCCGCCGATCATCGGCTGGGCGGCCGTGACGGGAGAGATCCCCGCGGCGGCGGTCACGCTCTTCGCCATCGTCTTCCTGTGGCAGATGCCGCACTTCCTGGCGATTGCGTGGCTCTATCGCGAGGACTACGCACGTGCCGGGCTGCCGCTCCTGCCGGTCATCGAACCCGATGGGCGAAGCACCGGGCGACAGGCTTTCGCGTATGCGGCAGCTCTGGTCCCGGCGAGCGTCGCGCCGGCGTTCTTCGGTCTCGCGGGCCCCGTGTACGTCGGCGCGGCGCTCGCCCTCGGCGCCGCGCTGCTCGGGCTGAGCGCGCGATTCGCGCTCGACCGATCGAGCGCCTCCGCACGGCGGCTGTTCTTCGCCTCGATCATCTATCTGCCGATTCTCTGGGCCCTGCTCGTGGCCGACAGACTGTGGCTGTGACGTGCTCGAGCTCTCGGATCTCCCGGGCCTCAACGCAACGCTGAATGGAATCTCGGCGGCCTTTCTGGTCGCTGGGTTCATCCTGATCAAGCAGCGCCGGTGGCGTCTCCACAAACGCTGCATGCTTGGCGCGCTCGGCGCGTCGACGCTCTTTCTGATCTCCTACGTGATCTATCACGCGAACATCGGCTCCCGGCCGTTTTCCGGCACGGGAGCGGTGCGAGTCATCTACTTCACGATCCTCACCACGCACGTCCTGCTGGCAGCCACGATTCTGCCGCTCGCGCTCGTGACCACTGCGCGCGGACTGCGTGAACAGTACGGCCAGCACGTCAAGATCGCACGCTGGACGCTGCCGCTCTGGCTGTACGTGTCCGTGACCGGCGTTATCATCTACCTGATGCTCTATCAGCTCTCCTGATCTGCGATGGCGCTGGAAGCACTGCAGGGCATTCCGCAGCCGCCTGTCGCCGTCGTCGAGCCTCGCCTGCTGGCGGCGTACGGGGCGGCAATGGCCGCCACGCTTCTCGGCGTGCTGTACGTCTACCGCGGGCGCGCCTTCATCGTGTACTGGATCGTCGGCTGGCTGCTCCTCGCCGGCTCCCTGTACCTCGCGTCGCTCGGCTTCAGCGACAGCCTCGCCGGCGTCGTGGTCGTCGGCATCGCCCAGCTGCTCGCAACCTGGTCCGCCGGGCTTCTGCTCCTGGGCGCGCAGGCATTTCCCGACGCACCACTCCGGTGGACGGCGGCCATCAAGGTCGCCGCCGTCAGCGCGGTCTGGTTCCTGGTCTCGCCGCTCGTCGTCCCGGTGCACATCGTGCTGGTCATCGGGGCGGCCGCCTCGGCGTTCCTGCTCACGTGGGCCTTTCTGCTGTACCTGCAGCTCTTCAATCGTACGAAGCACGCGGGGAGCGCCATGATCGGCATCGGGATGGGGCTGCTCGCCACGTCCAGCCTCGCGATGGCCGCATTCACCCTCGATGGGGCGCTGACGGGCGCCATTCAGACCCGCGCGCTCGCGTTCAACGCCGTCGTCAATGTCTTCGTCGCGCTCGGGATGCATCTCCTCGTCTTCGAGGACATGACGAGCGAGCTGCGACGCACCAACCGGGAGCTGGCGGCGGCGCACGAAGAGGTGAAACGCCTTGCCATCACCGATCCGCTCACGGGCTGCTACAACCGCCGCTTCTTCGATCAGATCGAGCGTCGCGAGCTTCAGCGTCACCGCCGCTACGGATCACCGCTGTCGGTGATGTTCGTGGACGTGAATCGTTTCAAACAGCTGAACGACACCCTCGGGCACGACGCCGGCGATGCTGCGCTGCGGGCGATCGGCGAGCTGCTTCGCCGCAACCTGCGCGGGTCTGACTACGTCGTGCGGTGGGGCGGGGACGAGTTTCTGCTGCTGCTCACGTGTACGTTCGCGCAGGCGCAGCACAAGGCGGCGGAGCTCAAGGAGGCGTTCGCCGCCGATCCCGTCACGTCGGCGCTTCCCTGCGGCGTGGGGCTGAGCGCGGGCGCCGCGCAAGTCGATCTGGACGCTCAGGATCTCAACGGTGCGCTTCGCCTCGCAGACCAACGGATGTACGACGACAAGTTCTCGGCTCGAGCCCGCATCGCCACCTGACCCCGATCAGGGTTTCGGGCTTCCGCCAGGAGGCGTGACCTCGCGATAACAGACGATCGCATCGTACGAGTCGGCCCAGTAGCGCAAGCTTTCGTCTCGTGGTGGAAGCGGACTCGAAGCGCTTCGCAGCGCCCGGCGAATCGGTCTGAGATCGAATACGGCCGCCGGAGAGCGTGCCACCGAGGCGATGAACGCGAAGCCCTCGTTGTCCTTTCGTTGATCAATGTCCTGCAGGCCGTGGAATGCGATCCTCCCGCCTGCGGCGAAAGAATGACGTGGAACGACTGCGTACCCTCGGCAGCGGCCAGCTCCGCGATGAAGTTGCCGAGCGTAGAGACGCCACGCTGATCAATTCCCCGCCCCAGGTGGCTCTGGCCGAACGACACGACGAACTTCGGGTTCGCCTGCTCGCGGGCCGCGGCGCGGTAATGACCGGCAAACAGCTCCTTCATGACGGCTTCCCGGCGAGTCGAGGCATCGAAGCGCTGATTGCCGGCCGCGCGAATCGATTCGACCTCCAGCGTTTTGACGATGAGCGAACGAAGGGACGCGCCCCCGACCGTCACGTCTTTCACATCGCCGATCTGACGAGCGAGCTGCAGCAACTGCGGCGCCGAAGACCGGCGATACCCGCTCTTGGTCGTGTCGACCATCTCCGCCAGCGGGCCGTTCTGAGGATTACTGGCGGCCAGTTCACGAACGAGCAGGTGCGGCTGCACTTCCTCGATATCGGCCCCCTTGACGACGCCTCCAGGAAGGCGGGCGGCTGCCCAGGGGCTCATTTCGGCGGCGACGTTTCGATACCCGAATGGCTCGAGACCAGCGACCAACGTCTGCACCAGCGCCAGCGTTTCCCGATCGCCGTGGAGGCCGCCGACCAGCACGAAAGACGCACGGCCTCCTTCGTCAAGCAGGAACGCTTTTCCATCTGCGGCCAGGTCGAGCTGATGCGCCTTTAATAGATCGGCAATGGGATCGGCGGCCTGAGCAGAGACTGCCACCCACGCGGCAAGCACCGGTCCCGCGCAGCAGCAGAATCGCCTCACGGCACGTGCTCGTAGAGCAGATATCTGGCCCGCAGCCGCCGCCAAGCTTCCTCGTCGCGCGCCCATGCCCTCGCGATCTCGACTGGATCCTCGCCACGTTTGATGCGATCGATCGTCGACTGCGAGCCGACGAGACGAACGGTGGTCTTGAAATCGTACTTGTCGGAATGCAACCGGTACAGCGCGGCCGCGATCTCGATTCCGAGGCGCACGGGTCGCAGCGCGTGGCGGTCCGTGACGACGAGGAACACGCCGCGGCACAACTCGCCAGCATAGACGCTCGACGAAGGCGTGAAGTTCACCGGATAGAAGCGCACGCCCGGAATGCGCCGGTCGTTCAGCGCTTCCGCCAGCTTCACCTCGTCGACCCACGGGGCGCCGACCTGTTCGAACGGCGCATCGGTTCCCCGCCCGACGGAGATGTTGCTGTACTCGATGGCGCCGACGCCGGGATAGACGGATGCCTGGTGCAGGTTGCGCATGTTCGGCGAGGGGTTGGTCCACGGCAGGCCCGTTTCATCGAACCAGCGGTCGCGCTGCCACCCGCGAGCCTCGACGATTGAAAGGTCAGCCGCGATCTTCTTCTCGCCGTTGAACAGCCTCGAGAGCTCGCCCAGCGTGAGCCCGTGCCGGATCGGCATCGGGAAATAAGCGATGAGCCCGTCGATCCCGGCGTCGAGCGAGGGGCCTTCGATCTGAACGCCGCCGATCGGATTCGGGCGATCGAGCACGACGACGCCGATCTTCCGCTTGGCCGCCTCCTCCATGACATAGGCCACGGTGGTCGCGTATGTGTAGAACCGCGCGCCGACGTCGACGAGATCGATCACGACGGTGTCGATGCCCTGCAGCATCGCATCGGTCGGCCGCTGCGTGTCGCCGTAGAGGGAGTGAATCGCGAGGCCGGAACGCTCGTCCCGGCTCGAGCCGACCTTCGTGTCGAGCGCGGCCGTGAGCCCGTGTTCAGGGCTGAGCAGCGACACGAGCTGAACGCCTGGCGCCGATCGGAAGGCGTCGAGCGTGGTGGCGCCATCGCGCGCCCGCGCGGGCAGATGCGTCAGCAGCGCGATGCGTTTGCCCTTCAGCCTCGCGAAGCTTTCGGCCTTCAATACGTCGATGCCGGTGAGCACCTGCGTGGGCGGCGGCGGGGGGGGCGCCGCGGCCGGCCCGAAATCCGAGCCGGTGAACTGACGCTGCTGCAGCTCGGCGAGCGGCCGGGCGGCCATGAACGCCCCTGCCGCGGCGGTCGCGACACGGGCGCGCAGCGGCGTCACGTCTCCCTTGCCGTCCGGATGCACGCGGTTCGAGAGGAACACCACGTAGATCTGCGTAGCCGGATCGATCCAGATCGACGTGCCGGTGAACCCGGTATGGCCGAACGATCCGACGGGCAGCAGCTCACCACGATTGGACGAGAAGCTCGAATCGACGTCCCAGCCGAGCGCCCGCTGGTTTCGCTGATCCTCGGGGCTCGCCGGCTCGATCATCTTCGCGACCGTGAGCGGCGCGATGACGCGCCGGCCGTCGAGCTCACCGCCGCGCAGCAGCGTACGCGCGAAGCGGGCCAGGTCGGATGCCGTGCTGAACACGCCCGCATGCCCGGCGACGCCGCCCATGCGACGCGCCGTGGGATCGTGCACGACACCGCGAAGCATCGGTGCACCGGGGGTGTTGCAGGGCCAGGCAAGCATCTCGCACCGTTCGGTCGGGGCGATGCGCGCTTCCAGCGTCTTCGGCGGCCGGAACGTCGTGTCCGTCATGCCAAGCGGCTCGAAGATCTGCTTTCGCGCAAAGACATCGAGTGGCTCGCCGCTGACGCGCGCCACGATGTCCCCGAGCAGAAAGAAGTTGATGTCGCTGTAGACGAAGCGCTGGCCTGGCGGCGCATCCGGCACCTCCTCGGTGGCTAGCTCGATGGCCTTCGCGTAGCCCTCGAACGGCACGTTGAGATCGAGGTCGGGTCTCAGGCCGGAGACGTGCGTCAGAAGATGGCGAATCGTGATGTCCTGCTTGCCGTACCGCCCGAAGTCGGGGATGTGGGCCGCCACACGATCGTTCAGCCGGATGCGGCCCTGCTCCACCAGCAGCATCACGCTCGTTGTCGTCGCCACGACCTTCGTCAACGACGCGATGTCGAAGATCGTGTCCACCAGCATCGGCTCCGCCGCCGGCACGACCGCCCGGTTCCCATACGCCTTCAGGAAGACCGTGCGGTCCCCGCGGCCGACGAGGACCACGGCTCCAGGCAGCAGGCCGGCCCGGATTGCGCCGTCGACGAGTCCGTCGATGCGGGCGAGCCGGCCCGCGTCGAAGTCTGCAGCGATGGCTGGCGCCGGAGCGCCTGGCGCGACGTGATGGGGCGCGCAGGCAAGGTGGACGCAGGCGGCAAGGACCGCAACGTGACGCATCGGGCTAAGTTGCTGTGCTATAAGATACTTCGTCTCGAGGGTCGCACCATGCTACGTCTTCATCTCTTCCGCACGGCTATTCTCACGATGTGCCTGGCCGCACCGGTGCTCGCGCAAACCGGACGCGTCGGCGGCGTCGTCAAGAGCACAGACGGCAAGCCAATCAAGGGCGCCACCGTGAAAGCGCAGAATCCGAACTTCGCGCCGGGGGAGTACACCGCCACGAGCGACGACAAGGGCCGATGGTCGATCATCGGTCTTCGCAGCGGGCCGTGGAAGTTCACCGCCGAGGCTCCAGGATTCGATGCGCAGAGCGGCATGGCGAACATCCGCACGATCGGCGCGCCCAACCCGCCGCTGGAGTTCACGCTGTCGCCGGGCATCCCCGCAGGGCCCGTTGGACTGAGCAAGGAGGTTCAGGCCGAGCTCAAGGCGGCAGATGACCTGCGCAACAGCGGTCAATTCGATCAGGCCATCGCGGCTTACACCGCCGTCAGAACGAAGAACCCCGCGCTGACCATGATCAACATGGTGGTCGGCGGCACGTACCGGCAGAAGGCGGCAAAAGAGACCGATGCCGCGGCGCGGCAGGCGTCGTTCGATCACGCGCTCGCTGCCTACCAGGAAATGCTGAAGGCCGATCCGAACAGCGAACGCGCGAAGGTCGAGATCGGCATGACGCACCTGCAGGCCGGAAACGTGGACGCGGCCGCCCAGTCGCTCGAGCCGCTGGCCCGGTCGGCCTCCGCGTCCCGCGAGGTGTTCTACAGCCTCGGCGAGATCAAGTTCAGCAAGGGCGACAACGCAGCCGCGGAGGCGATGTTCGCGCGCGCTTCCGAGATCGACCCGTCATGGCTGATGCCCAAGCTGAAGCTGGGGCTCGTCGCCTTCAACAAGGGCGACAAGGAGAACGCAATCAAGATCTTCGACAGCATCGTCGCGGCCGACCCGAACGCGCCCGAAGCCGCTCAGGCCAACGCGTTCTTGAAAGAACTCAGGAAGTAACTACGGACTACGACGACGTGCCTCTTCTATGAGGCGATTGACGTTGGGGTAAGCCGGGTCGATCGACCTGGCTGTCTCCCAGTGTTTGATGGCTTCGTCGAGCTGACCGGTTCGCGCGTACACGATGCCGCGGTAGACATGGGCGCGCGCGTACTTCGGCTCGAGCTCGAGGGCCACGTCCAGCGCGCGTGCCGCGTCCGATTGACGGCCACGCTCCGACTCGAGCCATCCCCGCGACGCCTGATTGCTTGCGACGTCGGGAAACATGACGAGTGACTCGCCGTACTCATCCTGTGCCTTCGTCAGGAGCTCCCCAGCCGTCCCAGGCAGCGTGCTCACACCCATCCACAGCAGCGCCTCCGCAGCCGACACGCGCACGGCGCGGATCTCGTCGCGCAACCGGCCGACGATCGCCATGGTGGCGCGGCGATCCCGGATGGCTCCGAGCGACCGCACCGCAACCGCACGCACGGTCGGCTCCGGATCGTTGACGGCCCCGATGAGTGTGTTCACAACGCGCGTCGTCACCTCGGGCGCGGGCGCTGACGCGTTTGCGACCGCAGGCCTCTCCACCTTGGTGCCCTCCACGGACGTCTGGCTGGGAGCGGCGCGACCGAGCTGACCGGGGGCGTTCGACGCGGCGAGATAGACCTGGCCCATGTACTCCGCGGCGCTCGCCCGAACGAGCATTCCCCGGCTGCGATCGATCGCGAGCGAGGCCAGTCCGGGAAGCGCCGCAGGATCGTTCGCGCCGGCAAGGTAGAACGCATCGGCCACGGCCATGGCGCGAGTGCGCCGCGCCCGGTCGCCGTACCACTTGTCGAGCGTCTCGGCCGCCCACTCGGGCGTACGTCCGTCGTGACACGTGGTGCACCCGTTCGGCACGCCATACCTCGCCGTCATCTCCGGCACGGGCGCGGCAAAAGTGTGATCGCGCCGCCGAATCAGGAGCCGCCAGTTCACGTTGCTCATGTGGCAGTCGATGCAGCGGCTCCCGGGCGACTTGGCCGGATGATGCGTGTGCCGCTCGACGTTCTCTGCTGCGGCAAGCGGCTGGTGGCACTGCGTGCACAGCCGATCGCTTTCGGCGATTGAAACCTTGAGGGAATGCTCCTGCCGCGAGCCGTGGGCCACGTGACAGTTCGTGCACGTCGCGTTGCCTTTCATGAAGCAGCCGGACAGCGTCAGCGCCTGCGGCCGGTTGAAGCGGCTCGGACGGCCATCCGGCCAGAAGTCTCCCTGCGGATCGTCGGACGGCATCGGCTGGCTGACGAGGAACGGCAGCGCGAACTGCTCCAGGCGCTCGCCGGGGAGGAAGCCGAGAAACAGATTGTTCTTGTTGCCGTGGCAATACGCGCACATGTCGAACACCTGCCGCGGCGTTGCGCTTCGAGGCGCAAAGATTCCGATCGGCGCCTTGGCCGAAGGCTTGCCGTTCTTCTGCCACGCCTCCATGAGGGCGATGTGCGGACGGCCTGGGCCATGGCACGCTTCGCACGTCACACCCATCTCGGTCCACGCGGTCCCGAAGGTCTTCGATGCCACGTCGAACTTCGCATCGAGGTTCGTCGCGTGGCAGTTGAAACACGAGGCGTTCCAGATCTGGCGGAGGTCGTGGTCGCCATCGGGCACCGGCGTGATTTCCTTCCAGTCCACCCAACGCTGCTGCGCCACGTGCCAGAACACGGGCAATACATAGATGCGGCCCTCGGGCAGACGGGTGAGATAGCCCTGAAAGCGCTTGGCGCCGAGCGTGTAGTGAACCTCGAACGATTCAGGCGGCCGCCCGCCGTGCGACACGGAGATGACGCGACGGCCATCCCGGGTGTTCATCGTGTAGGCGCGGCCGTGATCGGCAAACGATACGGCGTTGAAGTCGCCGAGGATTCTCGCTTCCGCCGCGGGCCTGGTCATCTGCACGTGCAGCGAACGCGCCCATTGCGCGTGTTCCTCCTGATGGCAGCGTTGACACGAAGCGGAGCCAGCGAAGTCTTTCGAAATGTCTGCCTGTCTGACCGGAAGAGGAAGGCCGGGTGTATCGGCGGCGCGCGACGTGATCGTCGCACCGAACGCCACGATCGCCAGCAGGATCAGGCCCCGGGTCCTGCTCATCTCGTGGATTCTAAACTCACAGGGAGATCGGGAGATCGGGGAGGGAATCACAGGGAGATCCGGGAGATCGGGGAGAAACCAGTTTGAAAAAATACCTCCCTGATCTCCCCGATCTCCCTGTGAAATCCTCCCAGACCTCCAACAAATAAAAAGCGGGTCCGGGAGCTCGGGCTCTCCCAGACCCGCAAATTGGCGTCCAGGCCTAGTCAACCTCTGACGCCACACTCGATACGAGTTCTGGCGCCAAGCAGAGCAATCGCTGTGCCCGTGGCGGCCGCTCGGGCCGAAGCGCTAACTCGTTAGCCAGCTTCGAGTTGGCCTTGCCCACGCCGGGCGGGTATCAAACCGGATTCGGTGTTTTGAATTTTTCGGTAAGTGTCCTTACGGATTTTCGTCCGCTCGCTGACCGGCGGGATGCGTCGCCACGAGCAGCAGGCCGACGCCGCTCCAAAACAGCATTCGCGCCTTACGGACGACGGCCAGCGTCACGCCGGCGGCGGCGGTGGTCGCGATGATCGGCGCGATGGCGCCCGCAGCCGCCTCGTCGACACCGATCCGGAACGGCACGAACTTGAACGCCACGGTGGTGAACCGGTTGACCGTCTCGAAAACGACCGCCTGCACGGCAGTGGGGCTTCTGTCGCCCAGGAGCCATTGAAGCGTGAGGAACGTTTCTCCGATCGCGAGCGCGTGGAAGCAGAGCTGAAGCGAGAAGACGCGCGCGAGTCGTCCGGGATGATCGACGGCAAAGCGCCGGAGCTCGCTCCGAATCGTCAGCAGACGTGGCGACCGCAGCAGCAGAATCGCTGCTCCACCCACGGCGACGGCGGCACCGAGTGCCGCGACCGCTATCCACCACGCGGCCCCTGGAACGGTCGTCGTCGCGAGCAGCAGGCCAAAGCCGAACGCAAGCATCGCCAGCACCGAGACGGCGTAGAGGATGTTCTCCAGCGTCAGCGACGCCACCGAGGCGACGGTCGCAAGATGGTGACGAACCAGGAGCACCTTGGTCGGCTCGCTGGCCAGCAGCCCGAGTGGCGTCACGCTGCCGACGGCATCTCCGGCGAGGAATGCGCGGAAGGCGTGCGGAAAATCGAGCGCCACGCCCGGCGGCAGGCACCATCGCCAGCATTGGGCGCGCAACGCCAACCGAACGCCGCCCAGGACGAGGATCGCGACGAGACCCCATCCCACACGGCGGATACCGTCGGCGAGGACGTCGACGCCCACGCGGCGGACCGCGTAGGCGAACAGCGCCGCGCCCACGATGACGCCTGCCGACACGAGGAGCGCCTGACGCCTTCGGGAAGGCACGTTTTATGTCTCTGCTCGCGCCGCCGGCCGCAGCTCGAGCCTCGTGACCGCCAGGCCGGCGATGACCGCGGCGGCACCCGCGACCTTGCGCAGGCTGATCGGCTCACCGATCCAGACCGCCGCCGTGATCATGGCCACGATCGGCGTGACGTTCGAGTACACCGCCGTCCGCGTCCCGCCGATCGTCTGCACCGCGGTATACCAAATCATGTAGGCGACGAAGAGCGCGAGAAGTGCGGAGAGCACGAGCGCCACCCATGCGGCCATCGGCACGGTACTCCAGTGAAGATCGCGGAGCGCGCCCCACGCCAGCGGCAGGTAGAGCGCGCTGCCGACCGCCATCGAATAGCCGGTAATCGTCAAGGGCGAGCGCGTAGCCAGCAACGGCCGCGCGCCCACGGTGTAGAGGGCCCAGCAGAACATCGCGCCGGCTGCGAGCAGGTTGCCGGTCATGGTGGCGGCAGCCGTCTGGGCGCCGCCCCCCACCACGAGATAAATGCCACCAAGTGAAATCAGAGCTCCGACCCAGCGCGCGAGCCCAATCCGCTCGTGGCCGATCATCGACGTCAGTATCGCGACGACGATCGGCGTGAAGGCGAAGATCAGCGCGCCGTTCGCGACGGTGGTCCGCCCGAGCGCCGCGACGAAACACAACTGATAGATGACGTGCCCGACGATCGCGAGCTCGATGACGCGGCGCCACTCGGCCCGGCTCAGCCTGGGCCAGCCTTCCAGCACGGCGATCGCGACCAGAAATGCCGCCGACGCCACCAGCAGGCGCAAACTGTTGAACGGGAGCTCGGCGATGTAGCGGATGGCGATCTTGACGACGGTGAAGTTGGTGCCCCAGATCACCGTCATGAGGAGCAGCAACGCGTCGATCTTGTGGAACTTGAGTCTGTACTTACTCAAAGGAGAAAGGCAAAAAGTTTCCTTATCGTTGAGCGTCGAATTGTTCGATCGTTTGCGCGATGAGCCGTTCGTTGTCTTCCTTCGAGAGATGACGGCCGATCAGCTTCTCCGCGATCATCACCGACAGGTCCGCCGCCTCGCTCCGGATCTGTCTGACCGCCTGCAGCGTCTGCAGCTCGATCTGCTTCTCGGCGTTGCGCAGGATGGTAGCGGCCTCGGCGCGCGCGGTATCGCGCAGCTCCTGCCGAAGCCGCTCGGCGTCTGACCGGCCCTGTGAAATGATCGTGTCGGCGTCGACCCGCGCGCGCGCGATGAGCTGCGCGGACTCGTGCTGCACGCGCTCCAGCTCCAGGCGCGCCTGCTGCGCGTCGTCGAGCGACTTCCGGATCTGCGCCTGCCGCTCCTCGAGAGCCTGCAGCAGCGGCCGCCACGCGAACTTCGCGAGCAGCGTCAGCAGCACGAGGAACGTGGCGATCGTCCAGATGTACAGCCCGGGATCGAGCTGGACCAGCGGGTTGTTCATGGCGTCCGCCTCACCGCATTACGTCAGGACGATCAGCAGCACGAAGACCTCGGCGAGAATCGCGACGCCTTCGAGAAGGAACAGCGGCAGGTTCACCGCGCCGGTAATCTGGGCCGCCGCATTCGGTTGCCGCGCGATGCTCTCCGCCGCGGCCGCCGCGAACCGGCCGATCCCCAGCGCCGCGCCAATGACGATCATGCCGAGGCCGATCGCCGAGGCGGCCAGATGCCACACCGGTCCGGCTTCGGCCGCCGCGGCCTCCTGCGCGAACACGGCGGGACTGAACACCAGTACCGCGACGACAGTCAGGAGCGCACCCATCGCCCCCCGGCCCAACAATCCTGCTCCGCTCATGCTCGTAGTCCTTTCGTGTGCGCGTGGTCTCAGTGATGTGCGTGGATGGCCATGCCCACGAACACGGCCGTCAGCAGCGTGAATACGTAGGCCTGGACCAGAACGACGATGATCTCCAGCGCCATGATCCCCGTGGCCAGCGGAATCGAAACCGCCAGCCCGACGCCGATCCCGGCAATGGCCGTCTCGAACTTCTCCGCGAAGAGAAACACGAACGACAGGATGGCGAGGAGAGCGATGTGGCCGCCCGTCATGTTCGCCGCAAGTCGCATGGTGAGCGCGAACGGCCTGACGAACATCCCCATCAATTCGATCGGGATCAGGAGAATGTAGATCGGCCATGCGAGCCCGTGCGGAACGAGGTTCTTCCAGTGCTGGACGAACCCGTGCGCCTTGCTGCCGGCGAGGATGATCGCGCCGAACGTGACCGTGGCCAGCGCGGCGGTGACGTTGAAGTTTCCGGTCGCGGTGGTGCCGCCGTGCAGGACCTGCTTCACGAATGAATCGGCCGGGCTGTGCAGCACGAGGTGGTCGAGCAGGCCGAGAACCTCGAAGACGGGGACGAGCCCGATCGCATTCGCGCTGAGGATGAAGACGAACAGCGTGAGCACGAGCGGCGCCCACGTGTTGACCCACTTCTTCCCGACGTTCGGCGCCACGATCGTGTCGCGAACGAACTCGACGACGGCCTCGAGACCGTTCATGAAGCCCGAGGGCACGCGGCGGTCCTGTCGAAGATAGCGGCGGACCGTGAACGTCACGATGACGAACGCCAGTGCCGCGACCAGCCAGACCATCAGCACGTGCTTGGTCACGGAGAAATCGATGCCGAAGAGAGTGGGCAGGTGAATCAGCGGGTGGTGAACGTCGCTGTTCGACACGTGCCCGATGATCACCTCGCCGGCATTGAAGGCGCCGGCCGGGGCGTGCTCCTGGACCGTCATCGCAGCAGACGCCTGAGCGCCAACGCCTCGGCAAAATGCAGGGCAATGAAGGAAGTCGTGAAGCTCGCGACGAACGGTACGGGGCGCAGCGAAAGGACGCTCAGCATAAACGCGACGTACGCAGCGTAAAACACCATCTTGCCGCCGAACGCGGCCGCCATCACGGCTGTCAGGCGCTGGGGCTCGCGGCGCCAGGTGCGCTCGGCGATCACCCACGACGCGCTCGCGACGAGCAGCGGTCCGACGACTCCGAGCACCACGGCGAGCATCATCGACGGAAGACCAGCTTCGCCAGCTCGTAGAAGCCGACGACGACGCCCAGGAGGAGGCCCGAGACGAGGAACCATGGCGACGTCCCCTGCCACGCGTCGATCGCGTAGCCCGCGCCGCCGAACAGCAGAATCGCGCCGATCAGCGTGTACCCCGCAACGACCGCTGGTCCCGAGCGCCGTAAATTCTCCTGGAGAAATCTCAGAGAACGCGCGAAAACCAGACCGTTGTCGTCGTCCGGCATCACGTCGACCAACCGAACTGACCGAGTATACCAAACCTTGTGAAACTCTTCACGCAACCCCGGCCGCTCACCGGATCGCGGTCAGCCCGACGGTGCCGAGGGCGCGCGCGGAGACCTCCGCGAGATCGAAGAGCGGACGCGGGTAGAGACCGAGCGCCAGCGTGGCAAAGAGGGTCACCGCAAGCGCCGTGGCCACCCCGGGGCTCAGGTGCGGTTCGGAACCGGCCGGCTCGTTCTTGAGCCACATGTAGACGACCACGCGGATGTAGTAATAGAGCGACACGGCGCTGTTCAGGACGCCGATCACGGCAAGCCAGATGTAGCCACGATCGATCGCCGCGCCGAACAGCCACAGCTTGCCCATGAAGCCGGCCGTGGGCGGAATCCCGCCCAGCGACAGCATGAACAGCAGCATCGCGACCGCGGCAAGCGGGCTCCTGAAATAAAGACCGTTGAAGTCCTTGAGCTCGTCTCCAACCGCGTCGCTGCGGCGCATCATCACGATCACGGCGAATGCGCCGAGCTGCATGAACGAATAGACGGCCAGGTAAATCAGCGCGGCAGCAATGCCTCGCTGCGTCCCGACGACGAAGCCGATGAGCACGTAGCCGGCCTGCGCGATCGAGGAATACGCGAGCATCCGCTTGATGTTGCTCTGCGTGATCGCCGCGACATTGCCTACCGTCATGGTCAGAATGGCGAGCCAATAGAACAGGAGCTGCCAGTCGGCGCTCATCGAGGGAAGTCCCTCGACGAAGATGCGGATCAGCATCGCAAAGGACGCCGCCTTGGAGCCCACGGACAAGAACGCGGTAATCGGCGTGGGGGCGCCCTCGTACACGTCGGGCGCCCACATGTGGAACGGGACGGCCGCGATCTTGAAGCCGACGCCGGCGGCAATGAGCAGGACGCCGACGAGCAGCATCTGCTCATTGGCACCACCCCCATCCGCGAGGGCGGTGGCGATCTCCTTCAGGTTCGTCGAGCCGGTGAGCCCGTAGAGGATCGACATCCCGTACAGAAGAATGCCGAGCGAAAACGCGCCGAGCAGGAAGTACTTGACCGCGGCTTCGTTGGATCGCGGGCTGGGCTTGAGGTAGCCGGCCAGGATGTAGAACGACACCGCCATCGTTTCCAGGCCGATGAAGATCGTGACGAGCTCGACGCCGGAGGCCATGAACATCATGCCGAGCGTGGCGGCGAGCACGAGGAAGCAGTAGGCGCCTGCGGAAGTCGCTTCGACCTCGAGGTACGGCCCCGACATGAGCAGCGTGATCGCCGCCGCGCCGAGGAACAGCAGCTTGAAGAACACGCCGAACGCGTCGATCGACAGCAGCCCACCCGAGACCGTGACGTTCGGGCCGCCCACGATGACGAGGGCGGCGCCGGTGGCGGCGAGCATGGCGATCGAGAGCCCCGTGAGCACGCTTCGCCGTTCGCGCGGAACGAAGAGGTCCGCCATCAACACGAGCATCGAGCCGACGGTCAGGACGATCTCGGGAAGGATGTACCAGAAGTCGGAGAGCGACAGTCCCGGCGGCATTAGTGGGACGCCCCCTCCGGCTTTTTCGTCGTGTCTTCGCAGGGAGGAGTAGTGAACTGGGCCGCGGCGACGGCTTCCGGCGCTTTCGATTCTGCCGTCTGCGGCGGCAGGCAGTCGGCGGCAGCCTGCTGCTGGTAGTGCGGGCTCACGCGCGCGATGACGCGCGAGACCGATGTATCGAGCCGACGCAGAAACGGCGACGGATAGAGCCCGATCCAGACGGCCAGGATGATCAGCGGCACGAACAGCGCGAACTCGCGAAGGCCGACGTCCGCCAGTCCTTCGTTCTTCGGGTTCTCCACCTTGCCGAACATCGTCCGCTGATACAGCCACAGCATGTAGGCCGCGCCGAGGACGATGCCCGCGGCGGCGACGCCGGCCCACGCCATGCTGACGGCGAAGATCCCCTGCAGGATCAGCAGCTCACCGATGAACCCGTTCAGCGCCGGCAGCCCGATCGACGACATCGTCATCAGAAGGAAGATCGCGGCGTAGACCGGCATCACCTTCGAGAGGCCGCCGTACTCCGAGATCTCGCGCGTATGGCGCCGCTCGTAGACGACGCCGACGAGGAGGAAGAGCGCGCCGGTCGAGATGCCGTGATTGAGCTGCTGGATGATGCTTCCGGTGATGCCGATCGGATTGAGCGCGAACATTCCGAGCATCACCATCGCCATGTGGCTGACGCTCGAATAGGCGACGAGGCGCTTCCAGTCGCGCTGCGCCATGGCGACGAGCGCGCCGTAGATGATTCCGATGATCGAGAGGGTGACCATCATCGGCACGAACGCACGTGTGGCGTCGGGCAGGATCGGCAGGCTGAAGCGGATGAACCCGTAGGTGCCCATCTTCAGGAGCACGGCGGCCAGGATGACCGACCCCGCAGTCGGCGCGTCGGTGTGCGCGTCGGGCAGCCACGTATGGAACGGGAACATCGGCACTTTGATGGCGAAGCCCAGGAAGAAGGCGAGGAACACCCACCACTGCAGGTCGGTCGGGAAGTTGTGGGTCTGATAGCGAGTGATATCGAACGTGTACTCGCCCGTCGCGCTGTGGTACGCAAGGTACAGCGCGAGGATGCCGAGGAGCATCACGACGCTGCCGACGAGGGTGTACAGGAAGAACTTGATCGCGGAGTAGAGCCGGTTCGCGCTGCCCCAGATGCCGATGAGGAAATACATCGGCACCAGCATGACTTCCCAGAACAGGAAGAACAGCAGGAAGTCGAGCGACATGAACGCGCCGAGCATGCCCGTCTGCAGGACGAGCAGGAAGATGTAGTACTCCTTGACGCGCTCCGTAATGGCATCCCACGACGACAGCACGGCGATGACGCCGATGAGCGTCGTCAGCAGGATCAGCAGCACGCTGAAGCCATCGACGCCGAGGAAATACTCGGCGCCGATCGACGGAATCCACGGCAGCCGTTCCTGGAACTGGTAGGCGGGGTCCTGCGGGTTGTACCAGAACCAGAGGGGCACCGACACGAGAAACCCGGCGACCGCAAACAGGTTGGCGATCCACTTGATCGCGTTCTCGCTCCGCTGGCTGACGAACAGCAGCACGATCGCCCCGGCAAGCGGCGTGAACAGGATCAGCGACAGGATGTTTGACATAGATTTATCGGGCGAACAGATACACCGTGACGAATGCGAACACGCCGAAGAGCATGAAGAGCGCGTAGTTCTGCACGAGCCCGGTCTGCAGCCGCCGGAACGAGAAGCTGGCCTCTTCGATGACGCGCGCGACGGCGTTCACCAGCCCGTCCACGACGGACTTGTCGGTGAGGCCGGAGAGCCATGACGCGATCACCGTCAGGCTGCCAGTGCCGTTCACGGCGCCGTCGACGACGCCGCGATCGACGGCCCACAGGCCGCGGGCGCTCGCCATCGTGCCGCGGATGACCGTGGCGTCGTACGCCTCGTCGACGTAGGTACTTGTTGAACAACACGGCATGCGCGCCCGCCCACCGGCGCGCCAGACGGTCGGCGATCGACAGGTCGCGAACGTAGAAGCGAATCGCGAGAAAGATGCCGGCGGCGGCGATGCCAACCGAGAACGCCATCAGCGCGTACTCTGCGGCGTGCGAGACGTGGTGCGGCTCGTGAACGGCGCCGTGGAAGCTCGGCTCCAGGAACGCCCCGATCGCGTTGCTCCCCATCAGCGCCGCGGGAATCCCGACGAACCCGGCCACCATCGACCCGACCGCGAGCACCATCAGCGGCATCGTCATCGCGCGGGGCGACTCGTGCGGGCCGTGCCATTCGCCGTGGCCGCCATGCCCGGAGCCGCCATGCCCGGAGGTAGCGTCCGCCGGACCGTGCGACACCTCGTGATCGTCGTGGTGAGCCTTCCCATGCGCGTGCGGATCGGCCGGATGCGGCGTGCCGTGCACGGCCGCTTCCTTCACATCCAGCGCTCTGGCCTGGACGCCCACCGCGCCATGGGGCGCATGGGCCCACGCCGGCCCGCGATACTGACCATAGAACGTGAGCGAGACCAGGCGGAACATGTAAAACGCCGTCATGAGCGCCGTCACGACCGCAATCACCCAGACCGCCTTGTTCCCGAGAAAGGCGTTGAGCAGAATCTCGTCCTTGCTGAAGAAGCCGGCGAGCGGCGGGATCCCCGCGATCGCCAGCGTGCCGATGAACATCGTCAGGTAGGTGACCGGCATGTACTTCTTCAGGCCGCCCATGCGCTGCATGTCCTGCTCGCCGGCCATCGCGTGGATGACCGAGCCGCTGCCGAGGAAGAGCAGGGCCTTGAAGAAAGCGTGCGTCATCAGGTGGAACGCGCCGGCGGCGAAGGCGCCGAGGCCCATCGCGGTGAACATGTACCCGAGCTGCGACACCGTGGAGTACGCGAGCACGCGCTTGATGTCGTTCTGCACGAGGCCGATCGACGCCGCCATGATCGCCGTGAGCACGCCGACGATCGTCACCACCTCCATCACCATAGGCGCGTGCGAAAAGAGGGCCGCGTTGCGGCCGACCATGTACACGCCCGCGGTCACCATCGTGGCGGCATGGATGAGGGCCGACACCGGCGTCGGTCCTTCCATGGCGTCGGGCAGCCAGACGTACAGCGGAATCTGCGCACTCTTGCCGGTCGCGCCGACGAAGAGCAGCAGGCAGATGAGCGACAGCGTGCCGAACGTGGCGGTCTCGACCGGCATCGCCGCCGCACGCTCGGCCACCACCTTGAAATCGAGGCTGCCGAACGTCGTGAACACCAGGAACATGCCGAGGATGAATCCCCAGTCGCCGACGCGGTTCGTGATGAACGCCTTCTTGCCCGCGTCCGCGGCGCTCTTCTTCTCGTACCAGTAGCCGATCAGCAGGTAGGAGCAGAGGCCGACGCCTTCCCATCCCACGAACATCACCGGGAAGTTGCTCCCCAGGACGAGCATGAGCATGAAAAAGCAGAACAGGTTCAGGTAGCAGAAGAAGCGCGCGTAGCCGCCGCGCGGCTCATCCTGCATGTAGGCGGTGGAATACACGTGAATGAGAAACCCGATCCCCGTCACGACGAGGATCATCATCGCGGACAACGGATCGAGCCTGAATCCCCAGGGAACCTCGAATGTGCCGATGCTGCCGTCGGCGAGCTGCAGCGGCAGACCCGGGATCCACGTCGCCACGACGACGTCGTGCGACCGGTGGACCGCCTCGACTCCGAGAAGCTGCCAGAAGGCGTACAGCGAGAGCCCCAACGCCCCCGCCATCGTGGCGCAGGCGACGAACGCCGCCGCCTGCTTCCCGAAGTAGCGAATCCCAACCAGGCCGTTGAGCGCCGCGCCGAGGCCCGGGAGGACCGGGATCAACCAGATCAGATCCATGTCACGTCCGCGTTCGTGTTCACCATTTCATGATGTTCATTTCGTCGATGTTGATCGTCTCTTTGTTGCGATAGAACGCGACGATGATGCCCAGGCCGACGGCCGCCTCCGCCACCGCGACGGCGATGACGAAGATCGCGAACACCTGGCCCGACGAGTTGCCCCACTGTTCGGCGAACGCGACCAGGTTGATGTTCACCGCGTTCAGGATCAGCTCGATCGACAGGAAGATGACGATCACGTTCCGGCGCGTGAGCACGCCGAACACGCCGATCATGAAGAGCGCGGCCGACAGCACCAGGTAGTGGGTCGGCGTAATCACAGAATCACCACATCGCCCATTACAGTTCCTTCTTCGACAGGACGATTGCGCCGACCATCGCCACGAGCAGGAGCATCGATGCGACCTCGAAGGGAATCAGATAGTTGGTGAAGAGCGCCATGGCCACCTTCTCGACCGACCCTGCCCCGGCCACCACGCCAGCCGCCGCCGGCGGCCGAATGGCGTTGGACACGCCGACCACCACAAGCTCGGCGAGCACGACGACCGCCAGAATCCCTCCCAGCGCGCTTCGCCGGTTGGGATCGACGTGCTGCTCCGGAGCTCGCTTCAGATTCACGAGGATCACGACGAACACATACACGAGCACGATGCCGGCGGCGTAGACCATCACCTGGAACACGGCCAGCAGCAGGTTGTTCATCGACGCATACAGCAGCGCCACGAACAGGAAGTCGGCCGCGAGCAGAATGGCGCTGTACAGCGTGTTCTTCACGGTGACGACGAACACCGCGAACAGCAGAATCAATGCAGCCAGCGAGTAGAAGGTGATCGCGTCAGCCATCGCTTCCTTACAGCAGCACCTTGAAGATCGCCGTGACGACCACGTTGGCGATCGCGAGCGGGATCAGCACCTTCCACCCGAGACGCATCAACTGGTCGTACCGGTAGCGTGGGAGCGTCGCGCGGACCCACAGGAAGATGTAGAGCCAGATGAACGTCTTCAGGAGGAACCAGATCCACCCGGGGATGACGTCGAGAAACGCCAGCGCCTCGACATTCGGGAATGGACGGAGCCACCCCCCCAGAAAGACCGTCGTGGCGACGGAAGAGACGACGATCATGTTCGCGTATTCGGCGAGGAAGAACAGCGCGAACCGCATGCCGCTGTACTCGGTGTGGAATCCGCCGGTGAGCTCCTGCTCCGCCTCGGGAAGGTCGAAGGGCGCACGGTTCGTCTCGGCGAGCCCCCCGACGAAGTAGATGAAGAACGCGAGCGGCTGGATGAAGAGGTACCACCAGCCGTGGTTGTACTGCGCGTTCACGATGCCGACCATGCTCATCGTGCCCGTCGTCACGATGACGCTGACCAGCGTCATCGTGACCGCCACCTCGTAGCTGATCAACTGTGCCGACGCGCGCAGGCTGGCGAGCAGCGGGTATTTGCTGTTCGATGCCCAGCCCGCGAGGATGATCCCGTAGACGCCAATCGACGCCACCGACACGATGTACAGCAGGCCGACGTTCATGTCGGTGATGTACAGCGTAATCCGGCGGCCGAAGAGCGAAACCTCCGGTCCGAATGGGATCACGGCGAACACGAGGAAGGCGGGAATGAGCGCGATCATCGGCGCGGCCGTGAACAGCACGCGGTCGGCTTTGACCGGCGTGATGTCCTCCTTCGTCATCAGCTTCACGACGTCGGCGACCGGCTGGAGGACGCCCCACGGCCCCACCCGCATCGGCCCGAGACGCACCTGCACCCAGGCGATGACCTTCCGCTCGAGCAGCACCATGAAGGTGACCGCCACCAGCACCGAGTTGAGCACGACGAGGATCTTCAGGAGCGGGATGACGACCGTGTCGATCACCGGTCCACCTCGCCGAGCACGATGTCGATCGAGCCGATGAGCGCCACCACGTCGGCCACGAGATGGCCCTTGATCAGCCGCGGCAGCGCCTGCAGGTTGCAGAACGACGGCGGCCGCACGCGGAAGCGGTAGGGCGCCGTCGACTTCCCATCCGCCACGATGAAGTAGCCGATCTCACCCTTCGGCGATTCGATGGCGTGGTACGTCTCACCCGCCGGCGGCTTGATGAGGCGCGGCACCTTTCCGATGAAGGGCCCTTCGGGAACGCCCTGGATCGCCTGCCGGATGATGCGGAGCGACTGGCGGAACTCCTCGATGCGCACGAGATACCGGTCGTAGGTGTCGCACGCGGCGCCGACCGGCACCTCGAAGTCCATCTCGTCGTAGGCCGCGTACGGCTCGTCCTTCCGGATGTCGCGCTTCACGCCGGATCCGCGCAGGGCGGGTCCGCTCAAGCCGATGGCGATCGCTTCATCGGCGGGGATGACGCCGATGCCCTTCGTGCGCTCGAGCCAGATGCGATTGTGCGTGAGCAGCTGCTCGTACTCCACGAGCTTCGTGGCCATGATGTCGCAGAAGGCGAGCACCTTCTTGTCCCAGCCGGGCGGAATGTCGAGCGGAAGCCCTCCGATGCGCATCGAGTTGTACGTGAGCCGCGCGCCGCAGAACTCCTCGAAGAGATCGAGGATCAGCTCGCGCTCGCGAAATGCGTACAGGAACACCGTCATCGCACCGATGTCCATCGCATGCGTGCCGAGCCACAGGCAGTGACTCGCGATCCGCTGCAGCTCGCACATCACCGTGCGCAGGTATCGCGCGCGGCGCGGCACCTCGATCGACATCAGCTTCTCGACCGTCTGGCAATAGCCGACGTTGTTGGTCGCCGCCGCCACGTAGTCCATGCGGTCCGTGAGCAGGATGATCTGCGTCCAGTCGCGGTTCTCGCACAGCTTCTCGATGCCGCGGTGCAGGTAGCCGATCACCACGTCGGCGTCGAGGACTCGCTCGCCATCGAGCTTCAGCACCACGCGCAGCACGCCGTGCGTGCTGGGATGCTGCGGCCCCATGTTGATGACGAGCTCGTTCGTGTCGAACTGGTCCTGGATGTCGGTCGCCATCATTCGATCTCGGCTTCCGCAGCGGCCTGGCGCAGCTTGAGCCACTCGAGCGGGCTCTCCATGAGCAGCTCGCCCGGGCCCTCGAGCGGATAGTCCTTTCGCTGCGGATAGCCCTGCCAGTCCTCGGGCATCAGAATGCGCCGCAGGTCGGGGTGGCCGGTGAAGACGACGCCAAACAGGTCGTAGACCTCCCGCTCGAGCCAGTTCGCCGCGGGCCAGATGCCGGTGACCGACGCAACAGGTTCGTTCTCCGCCGCCCGCACCTTGACGCGAATCCGCTGCTTGTCCCGGATGGAATAGAGCGCGTAGATGACGTCGAAGCGCTGCGCACGCTGCGGCCAGTCGCTGGCCGTCACGTCGGAGCAGAAGTCGAAGCCCGCCGATCGCAGATGACGCGCCACGTCGAGCAGCCGCGCGACCGGCACGATCACCGTCCAATCACCGACCCAGAAGCTCACCTGCGCGACCGCTCCGGGGAGCGCGGCCTGAAGCGCCGTCACCACATCGGGCAGCGGCTTGTCGGCTGGAACCGGGGGATCGGTCGGACCCGTGGGGGCCGCGGCCACGGGCGGCTTGTGTTCCGCTTTGGCTGCGCCGCCTGCCGCAGCCGGCGGCGCGGGCGGCTTCGGCGGCGGCGCCGGCGGCTTGGATGCCGGATTTTCTTGATCGCTCAACGTGAACCTGACTTTTGACCTTTGACCTTTGACCTAGCGTAGCTCAGTGACCTAGCGTAGCTGCAGTGACCTAGCGTAGCTCAGGCCCATTCGAGGGCGCCTTTTTTCCACGCGTAGACGAAGCCGACAACGAGGATGAACAGGAAGACCATCATCTCGATCAACCCGAAGACGCCCAGCTTCTCGAGAATGACGGCCCAGGGAAACATGAATACCGTCTCGACGTCGAAAATCACGAACAGCATCGCGATCAGGTAGTAGCGGATGCTGTAGCGATCCCGGGCGTCGGTCACCGGCTCGATCCCGCACTCGTAGGGGTCGAGCTTCACCTTGTTGTAACGATTGGTCTGGAGCAGCCGCGACGGCAGCAGGGTGACGAACGCGAACCCGATCGCGACGGCGAGGAGCAGCACGACAGGTACGAACTCTTGCGGCATCAGTCGGGACTTGTGCTGGAAAAGGCCGGGAACCGCGGAAAACGGGCCGATCCGGGCCGGAAGTCGCGTGGTTTATAACACGCGACCTATGGGGTGTCAAACATCCGGCCCGCCCCTCCAGGGGCGACCGGCACGAATCCATAAGTGCCCTATTTTCAGCATGTTTCGGTTGCCATCCGCCTTGACGGCCCTTTGCGGTGGCACCTATACTGGCGTTGCTGGCCGCCTGCTTCCAAGAGCATACATGTCTCGTCGATCTCTGTTACTGCCGGCGCTGTTCATCGCCGCCGCGATCTCCGTCGCCTCCACCTCCGTCATTTCCACCCAAGGACCGCGCGAGCGCACGCTCTATGCAAGCGTCGTCGATAAGAACGGCGAGCCTGTCAGCGGCCTGACGGCCGACGACTTCATCGTTCGCGAGGACAACACGCGGCGCGAGGTGCTCCGCGTCTCGCGTGCCGCCGAGCCGATGGCTCTCGCCATCCTGGTGGACAACAGCAAGTCGGCCGAGGACGACATCCAGAATATCCGGGACGGCCTGACGAAGTTCCTCGAAGAGATGCTCGGCGAGAGCGACATCGCCGTCGTCGGCCTGGCCGACCGTCCGACGATTCTGCAGGATTACACGCGCAACGGCGAGCTGCTGAAGGCGGCCGTCGGCCGCGTGTTCGCACAGCCGTCCAGCGGCATGATGTTCCTCGAGGCGATCATCGAGGTGAGCCGCGGCCTGACAAAGCGCGACGAGCCGCGGGCGAACATCGTCGCAATCCTCACCGATGGCCCCGAATTCAGCACCCAGCACTACAACGAGGTGTTGGATTCCTTGAAGGCGGGCGGCGCGGCGCTCCGCGTAGTGGCGATCGGCACCTTCGCCGCCTCCATGAGCGATGAGCTCCGCAACCGCGGGATGGTGCTCGATCTCGGCCCGCGGCGCAGCGGCGGCGAACGGCATCCACTGCTGAGCAGCATGGGGGTCAGCACGACGCTTGGAAAAGTCGCGCGTGAACTCAAAAACCAGTACAAGGTCGTCTACGGCCGGCCCGACTCGCTCATTCAGCCCGAGACCATTGCGGTCACCGTGAACCGGCCGGGGCTCACGGCCCGCGGAACCCCGGAACGCCGGAAACCAGGAGCCTGACATGTCTCGCCGTCGGTTGGCTGCCGCCCTGTTCGTCACCCTGTCCGCGATCGGTGCGTCTGCTCAGCAGCCCGTCCCGTCGCGCCCGTCGTTCCGCGCCGGGGTCGACATCGTCTCGCTGAATGTGACCGTCATGGAACCGGGGAGCAACCGGTACCTCACGGACCTGGACCAAGGCGATTTCCTCATCTTCGAGGACGGCGTGAAGCAGGAGGTGACGTTCTTCAACAAGCGGCAGCAGCCGATTGCCTTGTCCCTGCTGCTCGACAGCAGCGCGAGCATGGAAGACAAGCTGCCGACGCTGCAGCGCGCCGCCACCGAGTTCATCCGCACGCTGAAGCCGCAGGACATCGCCCAGGTGATCGACTTCGACAGCCGCGTCGAGATCCGCCAGGCATTCACGTCGAAGAAGGAGGACCTCGAAGGGGCGATCCTGGACACCGCCGCCGGCGGCTCCACGTCGCTGCACAACGCTATCTACATCTCGCTGAAGGAGCTCCGGAAGGTTCGCGCGCAGTCGGAGGAAGACGTGCGGCGCCAGGCGCTCGTCGTGTTCAGCGACGGCGAGGACACGTCCAGCCTGGTCTCGTTCGAAGAGGTCATGGACCTCGCGAAGCGGTCGGAGACGGCGATCTACACCATCGCGCTGCGGTCCACCGAGCCGTCGCAGTCGAAAGGCTTTCGCGAGGCGGAGTTCGTGATGCGCCAGCTCGCGCAGGAAACCGGCGGCCGCGCGTTCTTTCCCGCCCGCATCGAGGATCTGACGGGCGTCTACGCCCAGATCGGCAACGAGCTCTCGAGCCAGTACACGATCGGCTACACGTCGAAGAACAGCATTCGCAACGGCGCCTGGCGGCGGGTCGTCGTCCAGGTGGCGCGGCCGAATGCGACGCCCCGCACGAAGAAAGGCTATTACGCGCCCGTGCAAGGGGGCTCGTAGTCGTATTCAATGATTCGGTGATTTGTGATTTGGTGATTGCTTTGTTATCTGGTGATTCTTGATTTGGTTATTCATTGGTGATTGGTCGGGAATCGAGACTAGATAACCAATCGCGAATACGAGAATCGCCAAGCAATCGCCGAATCACAAATCACAGAATGCTTCAATGAACGCGCTCCCTCTCGTCCTATACCTGGCCGCTGGCGCAGCCTATGGCGTCCACTTCACCAGGCGGCAGGCCTCGATGGGGCGGCTCGCGACCACGCTGCTCCTGGCGGGGGCGTTCGTGCACACGTTCGTCATCGGCATGCAGACGATGGAAGTGCGGCACGTGCCGTTTGCGAACCCGTCGCGTGCGATCTCGACATTCGTCTGGCTGCTCGCGCTGTCGTACCTGTATCTGGAGATGACGGCCGACGAACGGGCGATGGGTGTCTTCATTCTGCCGATTGCCGTGGCGCTCATGGTGATCCCCGCGCTGGATCCAGGGGTCGAACGCTCCGACCCGCTGCTCGACAGCCCGTGGTTCTGGATCCACACGTTCTCGCTTCTCTTCGCCTACGCGAGCTTCGCCCTCGCCGGTGTCCTCGGACTCACCTACGTGCTGCAGTTCAAGGCGATCAAGAAGAAGCGGCTCGGGTTCTTCCATACGAGGCTCCCCTCGCTGCAGATCCTCGACGTGATGAACTCCCGCGCGGTTGCCGTGGGCTGGCTCTTCATGACGATCGGCATCGTCGTCGGCTTCATCTGGGCGACGCAGGCACGGGCCGCGGCGCCGTACGACGCACGCCTGCAGCTGTTCTCGTTTGCAGACCCGAAGGTGTTCTTCGCCGTCGTGGCGTGGGCCGTGTACTCGTTCGCCGTCGTCGCGCGGCGCACCATGGGATGGCACGGACCCAGGGCCGCGTGGCTCTCCGCGGCCGGCTTCGCGATCGTGCTGCTGAATTTCATCCCGATCAACTACTTCGTCACGACGAGCCATAGCTTCTGATGCATCTGCTGCTGCTCGGCGTGACGCACCGCACCGCGCCCGTGGAGCTGCGGGAGCGCCTCGACTTCGCCAGCCGCGACGTGGGGGCGGCCGTGGAAGCGCTCGGGGCGCGCCCCGGCCTCGCCGAATCGGTCGTGCTGTCGACTTGCAACCGCGCGGAGATCTACGCGGTCACGGACAACATCGATCAGGGCCGCGAGGGGCTGCTCGAGTTCCTCGGCGAGTACCATCACGTGCCGAGAACCGCCTTCTCGCCGCATCTCTTCGAGCGGCAGGAGGCCGAAGCGGTCCACCACCTGTTCCGCGTGGCGGCAGGCCTCGATTCACTCGTCGTGGGCGAGCCGCAGATCCTCGGACAGGTCAAGGAGTCGTGGTCGATCGCGGCAGAGCGGCGCTGCACCGGGCCGCTCCTGAACAAGCTCTTTCACGCCTCGTTCGCCGTGGGCAAACGGGTGCGAACGGAGACCTCGCTTGGCGAGGGCGCCGTGTCGGTCAGCTTCGCCGCCGTGCAGCTCGCGCGGAAGATCTTCGGACGGCTCACCGGCCGGCGCGTGCTCGTGATCGGCGCCGGAGAGATGGGCAAGCTCACGGCCCAGCACCTCCGCGCGCAAGGCGTGGGCGAAATCGTGATCACGAGCCGCACGCTGGGACATGCGGAGGCTTTGGCGCGCGCGGTCGACGGCGCCTGCGTACCCTGGGGCGACCTGATGCCCACCCTCGCCCGAGCCGACATCGTCATCACCGCGACCGGATCGCCGAAGCCGATCCTCGACCGCGCGCACATCGAGTCGGTGATGGGACGCGGCCGGCGGGATCCGCTCTTCATCATCGATATCGCGATCCCGCGCGACGTCCATCCGGCGGCCGCCGAGATCGAGCAGGTGTTCCTGTACAACGTCGACGATCTGCAGACGGTGGTGCAGGAGAATCTGTCGCGCCGCACGTCGGAAATCCAGCACGCGGAAGCCATCGTCGCGGAAGACGTGGGGCGCTTCATGGTCTGGCACCGGTCCCGTGGCGCGATTCCAACCGTCGTCGCCCTGCGGCAGCGGTTCGACGCCATTCGCCGCGCCGAGCTCCAGCGGCTCGACAGCAAGCTGGCCGGCCTCCCACCCGAAGCCCGCGCAAGGGTCGACGAGGTCACCCGGCTGATCATGGAAAAGCTCCTGCTCGAGCCCACCGAGCAGTTGAAGGCGCTGCCCGACGAGGAAACGCAGGGCGTTTACACCGAAGCCATCAATCGGCTGTTCGGCCTGCGCTCGGACGATCGGACGCCGCGCGACTAGACCGGCCGCCAAACCACGGTAGGATGCGGGTGTAGCGAATGAACACCCTCCGACTCGGCACCCGCGGCAGCCAGCTCGCACTCTACCAGGCGAACGCCGCGAAGGCGCTCCTCGAGGCCCACGCGGGTGTGGCGATCGAGATCGTGGTCATCAAGACATCTGGCGACCGGCTCGCCGAAGCGACGCTGTCGGACGTTGGCGGCAAGCGGCTGTTCGTCAAGGAAATCGAAGACGCGCTCCTCGACGGGTCGATCGATCTCGCGGTGCACAGCAGCAAAGACATGCCGGTGATCCTCCCCGACGGGCTCGGCATTGCCGCGGCGCTGGAGCGCGAGGATCCGTTCGATGCGGTCGTTCTGCGTGGAGACGGGAGCCCGACGTTCCGCTTCATCGAGGACCTGGTGGCGCATCTCGGTAACTCGCCGCGAATCGGCACGAGCAGCGTGCGCCGTACCGCGCAGCTCGGTCGCGTCTTTCCCGCTGCGCGCTTCCTGCCCGTGCGTGGGAACCTCGACACCCGTCTCCGGAAGCTGGACGCCGGAGAGTTCGATGCCCTGATCCTCGCGGCGGCCGGGCTGAAGCGTCTCGGCCGAGGCAGTCGGATTTCCTCGACCATGCCCGCTGACGCGTGCGTACCGGCGCCCGGCCAGGGGATCATCGCGCTGGAAGCGCGCGAGAGCGACGCGCGTGCACACGAGCTCGCCGCGCGGATCAATGATTGGAGCGCCGCCGCCGCGCTTGCGGCGGAACGCGCGGTCGTTCGGCGTCTCGGAGGCGGCTGTCAAATGCCGATCGGCGCTCATGCGGCCATCAACGGCGGGCAGATGGATTTGGCCGGAGTGGTCATCTCGCTCGATGGCGCCGAGGCCGTGCGCGCAGACGCCTCGGGCGAGGCCGGCGAGCCGGAAGCGCTGGGCGCGCGTGTGGCGGAGCAACTGCTCGCACGCGGCGCGGCTGACATCCTCGCCGAGGTGCAACGCGCGCACGCACCGGTTGAAGGGCTGCAACCATGAGACGGCCTCAAGTCTTCCTGATCGGCGCCGGCCCCGGAGATCCAGGGCTCATCACCGCGCGCGGACTGGAGTGCCTTCGCCGCGCGGATGTGGTGCTGCACGATCGGCTCGTTCACGAGCGGCTGCTCCGCCATGCGCGGCCGGGCGCCGAAGTGATCGACGTCGGCACCGCGGCGCCGCAGCCGATGGCGCAGGAGGCGATCTGCTACCTGCTTGCGGAGAAGGCGCGCGAGGGCAAGGTCGTGGCGCGGCTGAAGTGGGGCGATCCGTTCGTCTTCGATCGGGGCGGCGAGGAAGCGCTGTTCCTGCACGAGCAGGGCGTGGCGTTCGAGGTGATTCCAGGCATCCCGGCCGGCATCGGCGTACCTGCATACGCGGGCGTCCCCATCACATACCCGGGCGGCGGCGACACGCTGACGATGGTCCGCGGATACGAGGACGAGAGCAAGAAGGTCCCGGACGTGGATTGGACGAGCCTCGCGCGGCTGGATGGAACGCTCGTCTGCTATGCGGGCGCACAGCAGCTCCAGGGGATTCTCGATGCGCTGATCTCGCACGGATGGGCGGCCGACACGCCCGCGATGATCGTCTGGAACGGAACGCATACGAGCCAGGAATCGGTGGCCGGCACGCTCGCCGAGCTCGTGGAACAAGTTCACGATAGACCACGCCGGCATCCGGCCATCCTCGTCGTCGGCCGCGTGGTCGCCTTCCGCGATCACCTTCGCTGGTTCGACGTACGGCCGCTCTTCGGCAAGCGCGTGCTGGTCACACGGCCGCGCGAGCAGTCGGCGGAGCTGTGCGATGCCCTCGCCACCCTCGGCGCCGAGACGATCGAAGCGCCGATGATCCGCATCGTCCCGCCCGAGGATCCCGCGCCGCTGCGGGACGCGGTGTCGCGGGCCGCGGATTTCGACTGGATCGTCTTCACCAGCGGCAACGCCGTGCAGATGTTCATGGAAGCGCTCCTGGCCGGCGATCAGGACGTGCGCGCGCTGAAGGGGCCGAAGCTCTGCACCGTGGGCACGTCGACAGCCGAGAAGCTGACGTCGTTCGGGATCAAGGTGGACTTCGTCCCGTCCGAGTTTCGCGCCGAAGCGCTCGCGCAGGCGCTCGTCGCTCAGGGTTCGCTCCACGGCGCGCGAGTGCTCTTCCCGCGCGGCGACATCGCCCGGGAGGTGGTCAGCGACGAGCTCCGACGCGCGGGCGCGGAGGTCACCGAGGTCATCGCCTACCGAACGATCATCGACGACGCGCAAAGGGAGGGCGAGCCCGACATCTACGGCATGCTGCTCGACCGGAAGATCGACGTCGTCACCTTCACCAGCGGATCGGCGGTGCGCAATTTCGCCAAGGTATACGGTGAAGAGCAGGCGGCCGACCTCCTCCGCAATACCGAGGTGGCGGTCATCGGCCCCGTCACCGCGCAGGCGGCGCAGCAGCTCGGGATTCGAGTGTCGATTCAGCCCGGCGCGTACAGCATCCCGGCGCTCGTCGACGCCATCGCCGGCCATTTCTCAGCAACAAGAGCGGTTCAATAATTGCGATTTATGGCAACCACCACCCGTGCCTCACTGCAGCTGACAAAACGACTGCGGCGCCTCCGCCGCACCGAGGGCATTCGCGGCCTCGTGCGTGAAACGCGCCTTTCGGCCGAGTCGCTGGTGTATCCGCTGTTCGTCTGTGAGGGTGAGGGCGTGCGGCGCGACGTGCGATCGATGCCGGGCGTCTGCCAGCTGTCGGTCGACGAAGCGGTCAAGGAGGCGACGGGCGCGAAGGCCGACGGCGTGCCCGCCGTCCTGCTGTTCGGGCTGCCCTCGCACAAGGATGCGGCGGGCACGCTCGCGTCGGACGCGGATGCTCCGGTCCAGACGGCGGTGCGCGCGCTCAAACGCGAGGTGAAGGACCTCGTCGTCATCACCGACGTGTGCCTGTGCGAGTACACCTCGCATGGGCACTGCGGGATCGTCGAGGGCGACGAGATCGTCAACGACCTCACCGTCGAGAGCCTCGTGGAGGCGGCCGTGTCGCACGCCGTCGCGGGAGCCGACATCGTGGCGCCGTCGGACATGATGGACGGACGCGTCGGCGCCATCCGAAAAGCGCTCGATGCGCGCGGCTTCGATCGGGTGGCGATCATGTCCTACGCGGCGAAGTACTGCTCCGCGTTCTACGGCCCCTTCCGTGAGGCGGCCGACTCCGCGCCGCAGTTCGGCGACCGCCGCAGCCACCAGATGGATCCCGCCAACGTCGACGAGGCGCTTCGCGAGGTCGCGCAGGACATCGACGAGGGCGCCGACATCGTGCTGGTGAAGCCCGCCCTGCCCTACCTCGACGTCGTCAGCAAAGTGAAAGCGCGATTCGGCCTGCCGACGGCCGCGTATCACGTCAGCGGCGAATACGCGATGCTGAAGGCGGCGGCGGCGAACGGCTGGATCGACGAGCGCCGCGCCATGCTGGAAACACTTACGTCCATCGTCCGTGCCGGGGCGGACATTGTCATCACTTACTACGCGCGCGATGCAGCGCGCGCGCTGCGCGAAGGAAAAAGGTAAAAGAAAAAAGGCAAATACTGATTCTTCCGACCGCGCTCGAGCGTGATCACAAGAATCAACGTTTTCCTTTTTCCTTTTTCCTTTTGCCTTTTTCCTTACTGGTTTTTGAGATGAAGAAGCCTTCGAAGAGCAGAGCGTTGTTCGAGAGAGCAAGAAAGGTTCTACCAGGCGGAGTAGATAGTCCCGTGCGGGCGTTTCAGGCGGTCGGCGGCGCGCCGCTGTTCATTCGACGCGCGTCGGGCGCGCGCATCGAGGACGTCGACGGGAACACCTTCATCGACTACGTGATGTCATGGGGTCCGTTGATTCACGGCCACGCGCCGAAGGGACTGGTGAAGGCGGTGGCGAGCGTGGCCCGCCTGGGCACGAGCTTCGGTGCGCCGAGCCCGCTCGAGCACGAGCTCGCCGAGCAGGTGCGCGCGCTCGTGCCGTCGATGAAGCGCGTCCGGTTCGTCAGCTCGGGCACCGAAGCGACGATGAGCGCGGTGCGCGTGGCGCGGGCGGCCACGCGCCGCGACCTGATCGTCAAGTTCGAAGGCTGCTACCACGGCCACGCGGACGCCTTTCTCGTCAAAGCCGGCTCCGGTGCGATGACGCTCGGCGTGCCGACGAGCCCCGGAATCCCGGCGGCCGTGGCCGCCGACACCATACTCGCGACGTACAACGATCTGCGGTCGGTGGAGGACGCGTGCGATGCCCACTCCGATCGAATTGCGGCCGTGATCGTGGAGCCGATTGCCGGCAACATGGGGGTCGTCCCGCCGGTTCGTGGGTTTCTGAACAGCCTCAGCGAGCTGTGCGCGCGGCGCGGCATCCTCCTCGTCTTCGACGAGGTGATCTCGGGCTTCCGCGCCTCGGCGGGCGGCGCGCAGGAGGTGTTCGGCATCACGCCCGACCTGACATGCCTCGGGAAGATCATCGGCGGCGGCCTGCCGGTCGGCGCCTATGGCGGACGCGCCGACTTGATGGACATGGTGTCGCCCGCGGGACCGGTCTATCAGGCCGGCACCCTGTCCGGCAATCCGCTGGCGATGACAGCCGGGCTGTGGGCCCTGAAGCGGCTCACGCCGAAGCTGTACAAGGATCTCGCGAGACGCGGGTCGATCCTCGCGGCCGGTCTTGCCGACGCCGCGCGCGCCGCCAACGTCCCGCTGCAGGTCAACGCGTTCGGCTCTCTCGTCACGCCGTTCTTCACGACGTCGCCGGTGCGCGACTACCCGTCCGCACTCGCGGTGAACACGGCCGCATACGCGACGTTCTTCAGGGGGATGCTGACGCGGGGCATCTACGGTCCCCCGTCACAATTCGAGGCGTGGTTCCTGTCGGCCGCGCATTCGGATCGCGACATCACCGCGACAATTCGCGCCGCGCAGGCCGCGATGCGCGACGTCGCCAAGGCTCGCTAGAACCACGAAAACACGAAAAGCACGAATCGATTTCGTGTGTTTCGTGCGTTTCGTGGTTGGATAGCTAGCGTCCGAGCTGAGCTGGCGAATCGAATCTGACGCGGAGTACAGGTGCCCTGCGGAAGCTCCACTTCCTTACCTTCGGTGGCCGCGATCGTGCCGCCGCCGCCGATGAGGATGCCTGCCAGCGCGCCCTTGACGCCGCCGAGGAGCCCGCCGATCACGGCCCCGACACCTGCGCCCACACCCACGCGGCCCACCTCGCCTTTGATCCCTTCTCCCTTGATCGCCTGCGTCACGGTCGCCCTGATGGGATACTCGCGGCCTCTCACCGTGATCTGATCGAAGCTCACGGTCATCTTCGCGGTGCGGTTCGTACGCGTGGCGGATTCCACCGACGACACCACGCCGCGCATCAGCGCGCCGGCGGGAATGACCGTCCGTCCATCGACGGCGAGGTCGACGAGCGTCGTCGCCTCGAAGCGATCCTCGACCTGCGCGGTGCCGGAGTTGAGGGAGTTTTGCAGCCGCACGTCGATCTCCGTGCCGGCCGGGACATCTGCCGCCGCGGCCGGTGACGACGGCGGCGGAGTCGAGGCGCGCGGTGCCGGAGCGGGAGTGGCGGCCGGCGCGGCCGGAGGCGGCGTCGAGTAGGCGCCTGTGGCGTCGCCACGTGCGCGCGACCGGAGATCCTCGATGCGATCGCGTACATCGCTGTACTCGACGCGCGGGAGCGTATTCTCCTTTCGCAGCTTGACCTTGAGGTAGATCACTTCCTCGCGCAGCTCGTCGAGCTCTGCCAGCAGCTGATCCGCGCGAGTGGCATCGCGGCTGCGGAGCGCCGACACATCGCGGTCCGCCTGGTACACGCTGTCCTGAAGGCGCTGAATATCAGACCGCGTCACGCTGTACTGAGCCGCCGCGGGATGCGAAACGACGAGGGCGAGCGCCGCGGCCAGCGTCCCCACACGGATATGAGACATGGAACCTCCTGCTAGTTGCGCGCCGCTAGTTTCGCCACGGCATGAGGCGCTCGATCCAGGCGATGCGCGTCAGGTCGTTGTAGATCACCGTCACCATCAGCATCATCAGCAGGACGAAGCCGGCGAGGAACATCTTCTCCTTGACCGCCATGCTGAAGTCGCGGCGGGCGATGCCTTCGAGCAACATGATGAAGATGTGCCCGCCGTCGAGCACCGGGATGGGGAGCAGGTTGAGCAGGCCGAGATTCAGGCTGATCGACGCCATCAGCGTGAAGAGCGCGATCCATCCCGCGGCCGCCGATTCACCGGAAAGCTGGGCGATCGCCACGGGACCCATCAGCTGCCGCGGCGAGGTCTCGCCGATGAACAGCCCGCCAAGGGTTCTGAAAATCAGGCCGCCGAACTCGATGTTGCGCTGAACGCTGAGCGCGATCGCCTCCAGCGGCGACGGCTGGAAGGACTTCGTGGCCTCCCGCAGCGACACGCCGATCATGCCCCGGTCGCCTCGCTTCTCGGGCGTGACGGCAATATGCAGCTCGCGGCTTTCGCGAAGGATCCTGAGGTCGATCTCGTGGCCGGCGTTGCGCGAGATCGCCTCCATGAGCTGCGAGCGGAACACCACGCGCTCACCGTTCACCGCCGTGATCACGTCGCCCGGCTTCACACCGGCGCGGTCGGCCGGGTCGCCTTTGACCACTGAATCGACGAGCGGATTGACGTCTGGCAGCACGCCGATGTCGCCCACCTCGAAGCGCGTCTGCGCGTTCGGTCGAACCGTCACGCTCACGGGCTTCCCGTCGCGCAGCAGCGTGAGGGAGACGTCGCGGTCGGCCCGGGTCCCGATCGCCACGAAGAGGTCTTCCCAGGTGTCGATGCCGTCGCCCGCGATGGTGACGATGCGATCGCCGCGGCGGATGCCGACTTTCTCCGCGGGCGATCCCGGCATCACCACGCCTACCACGGGCGGCTGATCCTGATACGCAGGCACCTCGGCGCCCTGCATGAGCACCAGCGCCATCACCACGACGGCGAGCGCGATGTTCATCACGGGGCCCATGATGAGGATCTGAAAGCGCTCCCACTTGGTCTTCGAGAGGAACTCGTCAGGGCTGCCGCTGCGGGGATCGTCGGGGTTCTCGCCCGCCATCTTCACGTAGCCGCCGAGCGGAATCGCGCTGATGGCGTACTCGGTGTCGCCGCGGCGGAACTTCAGGATCTTCGGTCCGAATCCCAGCGAGAACGTCAGAACGCGCACGCCGAGCCGCCGCGCCATCCAGAAGTGGCCGAGCTCATGAACGAAAATCAGTACGCCGAGGACGAACAGGAACGCGACTATGGTCTGCAGCACTCAGGACCTCTGGCCTAGACCGTCAATTCTAACTCGCGCGCAATGCGTCGCGCGTATTCGCGGGCCCACGCATCCACTCGACGGACGACGCCGAGCGTGTCCACGTCGGCGATCTCATGCCCGTCGAGCGTCCGTTCGATGACGCGCGGGATCGACGTAAAGCCGAGCTTTCCATCCAGAAACGCCTCGACGGCCACTTCGTTGGCGGCGTTCAGCACGACGGGCAGGCTGCCCTCGCCTCGAAGCGCCCGGTAGGCGAGGCCGAGGCACGGAAACCGCTCGTGCGGCGGCTCCAGGAAGTCCAGGCGCCCGCAGCGGGCCAGATCCAGCGAGGGAAGCGCGGCGGCCCATCGATCGGGGTACGAGCATGCGTACTGGATGGGCAGGCGCATGTCTGTCACGCCAAGCTGCGCGATGATCGACCCGTCCGTCAGCTCCACCATCGAATGGACGACGGACTGCGGGTGAATGACGACCTCGATCTGCGCGGCCGTGACGCCGAACAGCCAGTGCGCCTCGATCACCTCGAGACCCTTGTTCATCAGCGTGGCGGAATCGACGGTGATCTTCCGGCCCATCTGCCACGTGGGATGGCGCAGGGCGGCCTCCGGGGTCACCCGCTCGAGCGCGTCGGTCGAGTGGTCCCGGAATGGACCGCCGGAGGCAGTCAGGATCAGCCGCTTGATTTCCGATGCGCGGCGGCCATGCAGGCATTGATGGATGGCGTTGTGCTCGCTGTCGACTGGCAGAATCGCAACGCCCCGCCTCCGCGCGGCCGAGGTAACCAGCGCGCCGGCCATCACCAGCACTTCCTTGTTCGCGAGCGCGATCGTCTTGCCCGCCTCGATCGCGGCAAGCACCGCTTCGAGGCCCGCTGTTCCCGACGAGGCGCAGATCACGATGTCTGCGGAGGGATGGGTGGCGACGGCGATCAGCCCGGCTGCGCCGCTGCCCACGATCGGCAGCCGAACGCCAGACGTCCGCAGCCGGTCGACCGCGTCGCCGGTGGCCATCGCGACGACGTCGGGCGTGTATTTCTCGACCTGCTGCGCGAGGAGCGCATCGTTGTCACCGGCCGCGAGCGCCACAACCGACAGGCGCTGCGGGTGCGCATCCACGACGGCCAGAGCGCTCCGGCCGATTGATCCCGTGGAGCCGAGAATCGCGAGCCGCTTCACATCACCTCGAGGAGGAACACGTAGAACGCCGGAGTTGCAAGCAGCAGCGCGTCGAAGCGATCGAGGAAGCCGCCATGGCCGGGAATCATCGTCGAGCTGTCCTTCACGCCAGCCGTGCGCTTCAGACGCGACTCGAACAGGTCGCCCGCGATCCCGAGCGCGACGAGCCCCACCCCGAGCACGAAGAGCGACGTCGCGTGGACGAACGGAAACACGAAGCGACCCGCGACGACGACGAACACCGTGCCAATCACCAGGCCACCTACCGCGCCCTCGACCGTCTTTTTCGGACTGATTGCCGGCGCCAGCGGCCGCCGCCCGAACAGGCGCCCGGTGTAGGTACTGCGCGGAATCGCTCACGACGATCGTAAACAGGAGGAGCAGTATCGCTTCGCGGCCACCCAGGCCATGGATGAGGACGAGCGTGCCGAGCGGCACACCGGTGTAGATGAGGCCGAACGCCGTGACCGCCGCCCGCTCCAGCGAATCGTCGCGCAGCAGCACCGACCCCACCACCGCGTAACCCACGACGATCAGCAGCACGCCGAATGCGCCTTCGTCGAAGGCGCGGCTGCCAACCACATAGCACACGACCGTGGCCGCCCACGGCAGGCCCGCCGACGCGCCGACGATGCGCTGGTACTCGAGGCCGGTGAGGAACGCCAGGACACCCGCCACGACGAGGAGTCCGGCCGTCGGAAGGAACAGGACCGCCGCCACCGCCCCGGCGGCCAGGACGACCCCACTCAGGAGCCGCACCATGCTATCTGACGACGGGCTCCGGAGCGGGCGTGATCCCGCCGTATCGCCGCTCGCGTTTCTGGTACGCGAGGACGGCCTCGAGCAGATGCCGGCGCCGGAAGTCCGGCCAGAGCGTTTCGGTGACGTAGATCTCGGCGTAGGCGATCTGCCACAGGAGAAAGTTGCTCACGCGCATCTCGCCGCTCGTACGGATCAGCAGGTCGGGATCCGGCTGCCCCGCCGTGTACATGAACGCGCCGAACATCCGCTCGTCGAGATCGGCGGGGGCGACGCCGCTCTCGATCGCGCGGCGCGCGGCGTCGACGATTTCCGCGCGGCCGCCGTAATTGAGCGCGATGTTGAACAGCATGCCGCCGCGGTCCGCCGTCCGGTCGATGCCGTTCCGGAGCTCTTCCTGCACATCCGGTGCGAGGTCCTCGGTCCGGCCGATGACTTGAAACCGGATGTCGTTCTTGAGGAGCGTGTTCAGCTCGAGACGCAGGTATCGCTTGAGCAGCATCATGAGCGTGCTGATTTCCGCCGCCGGCCGCTTCCAGTTCTCCACCGAGAACGCGTACAGGGTGAGCACCCGGATGCCGAGGCGCGCCGCGGTTTCGACGGTGTCGCGCACGGAGTCGATGCCCGCGCGATGCCCTTCCACTCGAGGGAGGTGACGCTGCGCAGCCCAGCGACCATTGCCGTCCATGATGATGGCCACATGGGCAGGCAACCGCTCGAAGTTCACCTGCCGCGCCAGCGCCTCGTCGGCGTGTCCCGGCGGAATCCAGGACAGCAACTTCTCAAGCGACATTCCGGCTCTCGCGGCTCACCAGGAAGTCGATCATACCGGGCAGCCGTTCAATACTCCACCTTCACGAGGGTCAGTCCATGGGCCGGCGCGGTCGGTCCGGCGTCGCTTCTGGAGCGTCCGGCCACGAGAGCCTGCATATCGCCGGGCGGCCTCCAGCCGCGGCCTACCTCGACGAGGGTGCCGACCACGGCGCGGACCATGTGGCGAAGGAAGCCATTTCCCGAAACTTCATAGGCCAGCAAGCCGCTGCGGTCGACGAGCTCAGACCGCGTCACCGTCCGCTCGGGTACTCGCCACGTCGCTGCCCGCGCTTTGAAAAGCCGCGAAGTCATGCGTGCCGAGGAGCGCGGCGGCGGCGGCGCGCATCGCGGCGAGGTCGAGCGGCTCGGGAACGTGCCAGGCGTAGGCGCGGACGAACGGGCTCATGATCGGCGTGGTGGCAAGTTGGTAGCGATACGATTTCGACCGCGCGCTGAACCGGGCGTGGAAGTCAGCGGCCGCATCCTCGACCGCGAGGACGCGAACGTCGGGCGGAAGGATCGCGTTGAGCGCCCGAGCCACGGTGGCCGCGTCGTGGTCGAAGGTCACGCGCGCGCTCGCGACCTGCCCCTCCGCATGAACGCCGGCGTCCGTACGCCCCGCTCCGTGCGCCGTGACCGGTTCGCCCTCGAGCCGCGACATCGCGTCCTCGAGCAATCCCTGGATCGACTCGCCTCGCGTCTGCTTCTGCCAGCCGACGAATCGCGTTCCATCGTACGCGAGCGTCAGCTTGAGGTTCCTCTCCATCCTTCAACCACGAAAGCACGAAACACACGAAATCGAAAGCACCACATGCTTCGTGAGTTTCGTGAATTTCGTGGTCAAGTCCTGGAGCCGGGCTTCACCACTGGCGACCCTGCGGCGCACAACGGACACGATTCCGGCTGATAGGTGGGGAGCGAGACGGTAGCCAGGGCGTGGAAGGGCACGTCGAGGCCCGGATTGCCTCCGCTCCGATCGAAGATCGCTCCGGCCGCGACGACGGTGGCACCAGCGGCGCGCGCCACGTCGATCGTCTCGCGCGTCGATCCCCCTGTGGTGACGACGTCTTCGACGACGAGCACCTTCTCGCCGGGTGAGAGCGTGAAGCCGCGGCGCAGCATGAGCTTGCCGTCCTGCCGCTCCGCGAACACGGCTCGTACGCCGAGGGCACGTCCGACCTCGTGGCCGATCACGATCCCGCCGAGCGCCGGCGAGAGGACCGCCTGCACGCCGAGATCGCGCACGCGCTCGGCGAGGAGCCGGCCGCACAGTTCGGCCTCCCGCGGATGCTGCAGCACGAGCGCGCACTGAAGATAGCCCGGGCTGTGCAGGCCGGAGGTCAGACGAAAATGGCCCTCGAGGAGGGCGCCCACCCTGCGAAAAAGGTCGATGACTGATGCCGAGGTCGAGACGGTCACAGGAATATCACTCGCGCGATGTGAGGTTTGGCACGAAAAACCGGTGAAAAAACTCGTTAGTATACATTTTGCAGCAACCGCGGATTCGTCGCGAACTGCTGCTGCCCCGTGACCGTCTTAAGACTCTGATCGCCCGGGAGCGGACCTCCCCGGAGCACGCCCGTTTTTGGAGAACACTGCAATGCCTAGGATTTTGTCTCGTTCGTTGATGCTGGTGCTCGCCCTGACCGTGACCGGGACGCCGGTGTCCGTTTTCGCACAGACCACGCCGAACCCGCTGGCGCAGCCGGCGACACCGCCGGAGGCGACAACGAGGCGGCTCACCGTGGAGGACGCGGTGAAGCTCGCCCTCGAACACAACCTCGGCGTGCAGGTCGCGCGGGTGAACCCGCAGATTCAGGACTACACCATCGCGCAGGCACGCGCGAACTGGGCGCCCAATCTGACCTCCAACTTTGCGACGAACAGCAACACGAACCCTCCGCGCGACGTGTTTGCCGGCAGCCAAGGTCGAGTCACGAACGAACGCACATCGGGCGGGTTCGGCGTGGACCAGAACCTGCCCTGGGGCGGCGGGTTCTACAGCGCCAGCTGGAACAACAACCGGTCGACGACGTCGAGCTCCTTCACGCTGTTCGATCCGGTCCTGTCGTCGAACCTGAACCTGCAGTTCATCCAGCCGTTGCTCCGCAACTTCAATATCGATGCGATCCGCCAGCAGGTGCTCGTGGGTCACAAGAACCGCGAGATTGCCGACATCGATCTGCAGGAGACGATCGCGAACACGTCGCGTAGCGTGCGGAACGCGTACTGGGATCTGTCCTACTCGATCGCGTCGCTCGCCGTGACGAAGGAATCGCTGGAGCTCGCGCGCGAGTCGCTCCGCAACAACCGCGCCCGGGTGGAGATCGGCACCATGGCGCCGATCGACATCGTGGAGGCCGAGGCCGAAGTCGCGCAGCGCGAGGAGTCGGTGATCCTTGCGGAAGCGCAGATCCAGCGTTCGGAGGACACCCTGCGCGCGCTGATTTACGACCCCGCGATGCCCGACTTCTGGACGATGCGGATCGAGCCGACAGAGATGCCACCGTTCCAGCCCATTGCGGTCAACACCGACGAGGCGGTCCGCACCGCGCTCGACCGCCGAACCGACCTGCGGTCGACGCGCAAATCGCTCGAGGCGAACGACGTCAGCATCCGCTATTTCCGGAACCAGACCATGCCCGACGTCAACGCGCAGTTCGATTACGGGCTCTCGGGCCTCGGCGGCACGGGTTTCCAGCGCGGAGTGGGGCCGCTCGGTCCCGGGACCGGCGACATCCTCGGCCGCACGCAACGCAACTTCGGCTCCGTGGTCGGCGACTTGTTCAACAACCGCTATCCGGTCTGGACCGTCTCGCTGAACGTCGGCTACCCGCTCGGCACGAGCACTTCGGAAGCAGGACTCGCGCGCGCGCGGCTGCAGCACAGCCAGTCACAGACGCAGCTGAAGAACCAGCAGCTGCAGGTCGCCACGCAGGTCCGGGACGTGTCGAGACAGGTGCAGACGAACCAGAAGCGCGTCGAAGCGACCCGTGTGTCGCGGACGCTCGCCGAGCGGCGGCTCGAGGCCGAGGAGAAGAAGTTTCAGGCCGGCATGTCGACGAGCTTCTTCGTGTTCCAGGCGCAGCGTGATCTCTCACAGGCGCGCGCCAACGAGCTTCGCGCGATCACCGACTACAACCGATCGCTCGTCGATTTCGAGACCGTGCAGGAAGCGCCGCTCGGCGGCGGAGGCTCCGCGGCCGGCGGGATCAACACGGGCGGCATTACCGGCGGCAACGGCGGCACCGGCAACAACGGCGTCACGCAGGGGCAGCGCCAACAATAACTCTGCACTACCTTGTAAGGAAAAGGGCAAAAGGTAAAAGGCAAACCGGAAGCGGCTTGAGGCAACGGGGTGGAAGGCGCGTCGCCTTTCACCCCGTTGCTGCGTACGTGCGAGGAATTCCTTTTTCCTTTTGCCTTTTACCTTTTTCCTTTGAGTAAGATCCCCCCGGTGCCAAAGGTGACGGCGACGATCATCACGCTGAACGAAGCGGAGCACATTGGCGCCGCGCTCGACAGCGTCTCATGGGCCGACGAGATCGTCGTCGTCGATTCGGGAAGCACTGACGGTACCGTCGACATCGCCCGCGCGCGTGGCACTCGCGTGAGCGCGCGGGCGTGGACGGGATACGTCGACCAGAAGAACCACGCGGCATCGCTGGCATCGCACGACTGGATCGTTTCGATCGATGCCGACGAGCGCGTGACGCCGGAGCTGGCGGCCGAGATTCAGGCGCTCTTGCGCACGGAGCCGCCGCGGCGCGGCTATCGCGTGCCGCGGGTGACCTTTCACCTGGGCCGCTGGATTCGCACCACCGACTTCTATCCCGACTATCAGGCGCGTCTCTACGATCGACGCGCCGGCAGGTGGCGCGGCGACCTCGTGCACGAGTCGGTGCAGGTCGACGGCGGCGTCGGCTACCTTCGCGGCGAGCTGCAGCACCACTCGTTCCGTGACCTGAGCGACCACGTGGCGCGCGTCAATCACTACAGCACGCTCGCCGCGCGCCAGCTGCACGCCGCGGGGCGCCGCGCGTCGTTCGTGGATCTGCTCGTGCACCCCGCGGCCGCGTTCCTGCGCAATTACGTCCTGCGGCGCGGATTCCTCGACGGCTCGGCGGGCCTTCAGATCTCGGTCGTCAACGCCTACTCGGTGTTCCTGAAATTTGCCAAGCTGCGGGAACTCGAACGGTGTTCTCCGTCCACGTAGACAGCGGGCGCGGCTGGCGCGGAGGACAGAGTCAGGTCTTCAATACCATTACCGGGCTGCGCGCCGCCGGGCATCGGGCGGTGCTGATCGCGCACCCGGCCGGCGAGCTGTTTCGCCGGATGGGGCAGGGGCACGACCTCATGCCGCTCGCCCCGAAGTCGGACGTCGATCTCTCGGCGGCGTGGAGCCTCTCCCGCCTGCTGAAGCAGTTGAAACCGGAGATCGTCCACGCGCACGACCCGCACGCCGTCTCGATGGCGGCGACGGCCCTCTCGATCCTCGGCAGGCCACGGCCCGCGTTCGTCGCCTCGCGCCGTTCCGAGTTCCGCATCGCGCACAATTCATTCTCGCGATGGAAATACTCGCAGGTCGACCGGTTCATCGCCACGTGCGAGGCCGTGCGCGGCCGCCTCGTCGCGGATGGGATCGCGCGCGAGCGGATCGAGATCGTCCACGACGGCGTGGACGTCGACCGGATCGCTCGCCTCGAGCCGGCGAACGTGCACGCCGCGTTCTACCTGCCCGTCGGCTCGCCGATCGTCGGCAACGTGGCGGCGCTTTCACCGCACAAAGGCCATCACCACCTGATCGAGGCCGCGGCGCTCGTGCTGCGCCAGGCGCCGGATGCCCGCTTCGTCATCGTCGGCGACGGCGAGCAGCGCGCGGTGCTCGAGAAACAGATTCGCGACAAGCATCTCGAGCGGCACGTCTTCCTGGCCGGGTTCCGTCTGGATGCTCTGGAGCTCGTTCGAAGCTTCGACGTCTTTGCGACGTGTCCGATTCACGAGGGTATGTGCCTGCCGCTCGTTGACGCCATGGCCGCCGGAAAGCCGGCCGTGGCGTCGCGCGCCGGCGGCATTCCGGAGGTCCTCGTAAACGGCGGGACAGGGTTCCTCGTGGAGCCGCGCGATCACCACGCGATGGCGGAGCGGGTCGTGACACTGCTCGAGGATGAGCGGTTGCGGGGGCGGATGGGCACCGCCGGACAGGCGCGCGCCCGCGCGGAGTTCAGCGTCGAACGGATGGTCGAGGAAACCGCGGCCGTCTACGCCGCGGTCATCACGATCCCGAAGCGGTCGCGAAGCGCGTCGACGTAGTCGTCCTCGCCCGGCAGCTCCCACTCCTGCCGCCAGTCATCCGTCCTCACGATCAGGCGCGTGCCGCTGATCGTCACGCGTCCTTCGCGCGTGGCCATGGAACAGATGCGGCCGCGCGTGAAGTGCGAGTCGGGAGACGTCTGGTGATAGCGGCACATCTCCGCATAGTCGGCATATTCGCAGGGCGTCAGGTCGAAGCGGTACTGCGGCTTCCAGGGCGCGTCCTCGTGGCTCCGCATCACCATGAAGCGGGCCCCTTCCGGATCGAGCCGATAGAGATAGCGGCCCTGCGCCTGCTCCGCGTGCATCTCGAACTTGAGCGGCTCGATGAACGAGTCGCCGAATCCGACGTCCACGAGCCATCGATCCTGGAGCGTCACGAGCAGCGCCATGTGATCGAACGGCAGCCCCCATTCCCCGTCTGCGTTCATCACCTCCGCCGCGAGCATCGTGACGCGGAAGCCGAGCGCACGCAGCAGGCAGGCGAAGAGGCCATTCAGCTCATAGCAGAATCCTCCCCGCCGGCGCACGACGACCTTCTCGAAGAGCGGCTCGTCCTCCAGCACGATCGGCTCGCCCGCGTGGATGCTCAGGTTCTCGAATGGAACCGACAGCAGGTGTGCAACCTGCAGCTTCCGGAGCGTGTCGGCGGTGGGCCTCAACGACCCGCGATAGTTGATGCGCTCGAGATAGGCTGCCGTGTTCATCTCAACGCCCCCGCGGCCGGCACACGCCCCGCAGCGGACACTGCGTGTCCTTCTGCGATCGCGCGTAACCACAGGCGTTCATCATCCCGATGTGGCACAGCGAGAAATCGTAACGCACGGGGTCGGCCGGATCGAGCGCTCGCAGCGAGGCGGTGACGTCCGACGCCATTTTCCATCCCGGGCTCATGTATTTCGTCAGCCTCAGGCAACGGCCGACTCGGATCACGTGCGTGTCGAGGGGAATCACCAGCCGCGACGGCGAGAGCTTCGTCCAGACGCCAAGGTCGATCGCGTCCTTGCGGACCATCCACCGCAGGAACAGATTGAGGCGCTTGCACGCGCTCCCGGCCGACGGCCGCGGAAAGAAGTAGCAGACGCCGGGCCGCTTCGGCATGCGGCCATACGCGGGACGGAGATCCGTCTCCATCGCCCGAACGGAGAACGCGTCGAGCGCCGGGCCGATGTCCGGTGTCGCCGGATCGTCGCCCGCGAGGAAGAAGCTCTCGATCGACCCCGAGTCCCGCAGCATGCGCTGGAGGATGATCATCAGCGCCGCGAGGTCGACGCCGCGGATCCACCGATGCACCAGCGGCCGGAGCGCAGGCGCGTCGCGCGCCGGATCGAATCCGCGCACGAACGCGGCGGGGGCGGGGCCCATGATCCGCAGCAACGCTTCGATCGACTGCAGCACGCTGGCCACGCGGCCGAAGGCCAGCGCCGCGGCGCAGAAGCCGACGACCTCGCGATCCTCGGGCGGGCGGAAACGGCGGACGATATGAACCGGGTCGGCGGCAGAGTCGAGGTGGTCGAACGTGCGGTACAGGCCCTCGAGCGGATCCCGGATCAGAACGAGTTGATGGGCGTTCCGGCCTGACACAGCGGGCACGACTCGGCCTTGTAGTTCTCGGGCGCGCGGTAGCCCGCGAGCGCGAAGTTCGGCACGCCGATCTCGACCTCGGCCTCGAGCCGATCGTAGATCTCACACGTGGCGACGACGGTCCCGCCTGCGTCTCGCACGAGCGCGGCGCATTCGGCGAACGTGCGGCCGGTGTTCCGCACGTCATCGGCGAGCAGCACGCGTTTGCCCGCCACCTGCCGGCGGTAGAAGTTGCTCAGCGAGTGCCCGCCACGGCCATCGTCGGCGAAGGGCGCGAACATCGTGGGCGGACGCCGCAGATCGCGCCGGCTGTCGAGCAGGCCGGCCATGGTATGCGCCAGCAGCGCGCCGCCGGTCACGGGACCGGCCACGACTTCCGTGGTCTCGAGAATGGCGGCGGGAACGATGTCGAGCAGGTCCTGAGCAAACCTCCAGATCGTCGACGGGTATCGAAAGAGCTGGTGCGGGTTGAGGTAGGCGCGCCCGTGATAACCGTTGCCGAAGTCGAAGTGCCCGTTGAGCATGAGCACTTCGTACTGCTGCAGGTCCTGCAGGGCCTTTTCGCGGATTTCGTCCTGTCGTGTCATCAGCATGATTTGGTCTCGGGAGCTAAAGGCCTCGCGCGACGACGGCGTCGTTCATGTAGAGCGTTCGCCCGCCCACGATCGTTGCAGCCACTCCGCCTCTCAGCTCCCAGCCGTCGAACGGCGTGTTCTTCGATCGGCTGCGCATCTTCGCCGCCTCGACGCGGACCTTGAGGTCCGGCGCCAGAATGGTGATGTCCGCCGGCGCGCCCTCGGCCAATGTGCCGCCGGGCACGCGCAGGATGCGCGCGGGGTTCACCGACAGGAGCTCGACGAGGCGCGACAGCCGGATGAGGCCGGTGTGCACGAGCCGATCGAGGGACAACGACACGGCCGTCTCCAGGCCGACGATGCCGAACGGCGCGCGGTCGAACTCCACTTTCTTCTCGTCGTAGTGGTGCGGCGCGTGGTCGCTGGCAATCGCGTCGATGGTCCCGTCGGCGATCCCCTGCAGCATCGCGTCGCGGTCGGCGGCCTCCCGGAGCGGCGGGTTCATCTTCACATTCGTGTCGTAAGCCACCGGGGATGCGAGCGCGTCGTCGGTGAGGGTGAAGTGATGCGGCGTCACCTCGCACGTCACCTTCACGCCGGCCTCCTTCCCCTTGCGGACAGCACGCAGCGACGCGCGCGCGCTCATGTGCGCCACGTGCACCGCCCCGCTGGTGATCTCGCTGCACAGGACGTCGCGCTCGATCATGATGGCCTCGGCGGCGCCGGGGATGCCGCGCAGCCCGAGCGTGGCGGCCTGATAGCCCTCGTGTGCCACGCCGTCCCCCTTGAGCGACTGGTCTTCACAGTGATCGATCACCGGCATGCCGAACATGGCGGCGTACTCGAGCGCGCGGCGCATCAGCAGCGCCGTCGCCACGGGCCGGCCGTCGTCCGAGAGCGCCACACAGCCGGCCGCCTTCAGCTCCGCGATGTCCGACAGCAGCTCGCCCTTCGAGCCGCGTGACACGGCGCCAATCGGATACACGCGCGCCAGCGCGGCTTCCTTCGCCTTGTTGACGATGTAGGTCGTCACGTTCGCGTCGTCGTTGATCGGATCCGTGTTGGGCATGCAGGCCACGGCGGTGAACCCGCCGGCCACGGCGGACGCCGTGCCGGTGGCCACCGTTTCCTTGTGCTCCTGCCCCGGCTCGCGCAGGTGGACGTGCATGTCGATGAACCCGGGGCACACGACGAGACCCGCGGGAATCTCCATGACCTCCGCGGCGTCCACCGGCAGGCTCCGCCCGACGCGCGCGATGCGGCCGCCTTCGATCAGTATGTCGAGCGTGCCGTCGATCCCGTTGGCGGGATCCACGACGCGCCCTCCCTTAAGCAGCTGCTTCATGTTCCGCTCCGCCCGCCAGCAGGTACAGCACAGCCATGCGCACGGCGACGCCGTTGGCAACCTGGTCGAGAATCACCGAATAAGGACCGTCCGCCACCTCCGACGCAATCTCGACGCCGCGATTCATCGGTCCGGGATGCATGATGATGGCGTCGGGCTTGGCGCGTCCGACGCGCGCCTCCGTCATGCCAAACACGTTGAAGTACTCGCGGAGCGACGGGAAGAACGCCCCCTCCATCCGCTCGAGCTGTATGCGCAGCATCATGATGACGTCCGCGTCCTCGACGGCCTCCTCGACGCGGCTCGTCGCCTTCACGCCGAACCGCGCGATGTCGGCGGGAAAGAGTGTCGGTGGTCCGCACACCCAGACCTCGGCGCCAAGCTTCGTGAGGAGGTGGATGTTCGAACGGAGCACGCGGCTGTGGAGCAGGTCGCCGACGATCGCCACCTTCAGGCCGGCGACGCGCTTCTTGCGCTCGCGGATTGTGAACGCATCGAGCAGCGCCTGCGTCGGGTGCTCGTGCATGCCGTCGCCGGCGTTGATGATGGCCGACTTGCAGATCCGCGAGAGCAGATGACAGGCGCCCGACGAGGCGTGGCGCAGCACGATCATGTCGGGCTGCATCGCCTCGAGGTTCATCGCCGTGTCGGCGAGCGTTTCGCCCTTGACCACGCTCGACGAGGCGACGGCGATGCTCAGCGTGTCGGCGCTCAACCGCTTCTCGGCGATCTCGAACGAGGTCCGCGTGCGCGTGCTCGGCTCGAAGAACAGGTTGACGACCGTCTTGCCGCGCAGCGCCGGCACCTTCTTGATGGGCCGCGAGCCGATCTCCTTCATCGCGTCCGCGGTATCGAGAATCAGGTTGATCTCGTCGGGCGACAGATCCGCGATCCCGAGCAGATCCTTGCTCCGGAGCGAGGTGATCGCAGGCGGCGCTTCGGTGGTCGTCTTCATGCCTGAGCCTCCTGCTGCAGAATCACCTCGTCGTTCCCGTCGATTTCCAGCAGCTTGACCTGCACGCTCTCGCTGAGCGACGTCGGCAGGTTCTTGCCCACGTAGTCGGCTTTGATCGGCAGCTCCCGATGGCCGCGATCCACGAGGCAGATGAGCTGAATGGCCTTGGGCCTGCCGAAGTCGATGAGCGCGTCGAGCGCCGCCCGGATCGTGCGGCCCGTGTAGAGGACGTCGTCGACGAGGATGATCTTGCGATCGTCGATCGAGAAGGTGATCTCGGTGCTGCGCACGACGGGCTGGGGGCCCACCGCATGCCGCATCAGGTCGTCGCGGTACAGCGTGATGTCGAGCGCGCCCGTCGGCACCTCGTCGCCGGTGATTTCCTTGAGCGTGCGCGCCACGCGCCGTGCGATCGGCACGCCGCGCGTACGGATCCCGACCAGCGCGACGCCATCGACGCCTTTGTTGCGCTCAACGATCTCGTGGGCGATGCGGGTGAGGGACCGGGCAATGCGATCCGCATCCATGACTACTGGCATGCGGATGCTCCGTGATACTTCATTCGGCACCTCTTCGCGGGCTCTCAGGCCCGCAGTTAAAGAGTCGAATAACTATACCACTCCTGTGACTGCCCTTGTCACAGCGGGTTCACTGGCTCGACATCTGAATCGGCTATACGCATATACTCCGTACGATGGTCGTCGACATCGAGGCGAGAGTCATTCGCAATACCCGCCTCTCGAAGGACTACAACGTCGTCGAGCTCGCCGCTCCCGACATCGCTGCCGCCACGCAGCCCGGACAGTTCGTGATGGTCAAGGCCGGGCGCGGCTCGGATCCGCTCCTGCGCCGTCCGTTCTCCGTGTTCGAAATGTTGTACGACGATCGCGCACAGGTTGTCGGCCTCTCGCTTCTGAGCAAACGGATCGGCGTGACCACGGCGATGCTCTACGACCTCGTCGAGGGCGACGTCGTCTCGTGCCTCGGGCCGCTCGGACGTTCGTTCGAGCTCGTCGATCCTCCATCGGAGGCCTGGATGGTGGCTGGCGGCGTCGGGCTGGCGCCGTTCGCGACGCTGACCATGGCGCTGCGGGCGCACGGCACGCAGATGACGCTGTTCTACGGGGCGCGCTCCGCCGCCGAGCTCTTCTACGCGGACTGGTTCGAGCGTCCCGACCTTCGGCTCGTATTCGCCACCGAAGACGGCAGCCGCGGCGACCACGGGCGCGTCACGACCCCGCTCGAGCGCGAGCTGCAGGCGGCTCGCGCGGATGCGCGGCGCAACGTGATGATCTACGCGTGCGGCCCCGAGCCGATGCTCGAGGCGGTGGCGGCGCTGGCGCACCGGTACGGCCGCCGGTCGCAGGTGTCCGTCGAACGCGTGATGGGGTGCGGCCTGGGCGGCTGCTACAGCTGCGTCATCCCGGTGCGGAACGGCAAGGGCGGACACCATTTCGTGCGCTCGTGCCTCAACGGCCCCGTATTCGACGGCGCCGACATCGTGTGGGACTGAGGTGCCGGACCTTTCAGTTCAGATCGGCTCGCTTCGCCTCGCCAACCCGCTGATTGCCGCCAGCGGCTGCTTCGGATATGGCGTCGAGTACGCGCACGCGGTCGACCTGTCATCGCTCGGCGGCGTCGCCGTCAAAGGGCTCTTCCTGACGGAGCGCGAGGGCCACCCGCCCGAGCGGATCGTCGAAACGCCCGCGGGCATGCTCAACGCCATCGGGCTGCAGGGCATCGGGGTTCACCGGTTCATCCGCGAGAAGCTTCCCGAGCTGCGCGACCTGCGCGCAACCGTCATCGTCAACATCTGCGGCAGCACGATCGACGAGTACGTCGAGCTGGCGAGAGTGCTGTCGGACGCCGAGGGCGTCGCCGCGCTCGAGCTGAACATCTCCTGCCCGAACATCAAGGAAGGCGGCATCACGTTCGGCTGCAGCCTGCCCGGCACGTTCGATGTCGTCAGCGCCGTCCGCAAGGTGACGCCGCTGCCGGTCATCCCGAAGCTCACGCCGAACGTCACCGATGTGGCCAGCTTCGCGCGAAAGGCCGAGGAGGCGGGAGCGGATGCCGTGTCGCTCGTGAACACGTTTCTCGCCATGGCCATCGACGTGGAAACCCGGCGCCCCCGACTGTCGAACATCGTCGGCGGCCTGAGCGGACCGGCGATCCGGCCCATTGCGATCCGCATGGTTTACGAGTGCCGCCGCGCGGTGAAGATTCCGATCATCGGCATGGGAGGCATCGCCACCGCCTCCGACGCGTTGGAGTTCATCATCGCCGGAGCCAACGCGGTGCAGGTCGGCACGGCGAACTTCGTCGACCCGTTCATCTGGGCCAAGCTGCTCACGGGCATCGAGCACTACATGGAGCGGCACAACATCGCTCGCATCGTCGATCTCGTGGGCACGATCGACACGAGCGCGCGCGAGAAGCAGTGGATCAGCTCCTAGTCGCGCTCGACGTCGAGAGCGGCGAGCGCGCGCTGCAGCTGGCGGCGGCGCTCCGCGGCGTCGCGGGCGGCGTCAAGGTGGGCAGCCGGCTCTTCACCCTCGAAGGGCCCTCGCTGGTGCGGCGGCTGGTGGATGCCGGGCATCGTGTGTTCCTCGACCTCAAGTTCCACGACATCCCCAATCAGGTTGCGCAGTCCGTGGACGCCGCCGTCCAGACCGGGGCCTGGATGATCAACGTCCACGCCGCCGGCGGCGCGCCGATGATGCAGGCTGCGGCGCGCGCCGGCCACGAGGCCGCCGCGCGGCTTGGCCGGCCGCGGCCCGTCCTGATCGCCGTGACGGTGCTGACGAGCATCGACCAGGCGACGCTCGAGCAGGTTGGCGTGGAGCGTCCGGTGATCGATCAGGTGCTCGCGCTCGCCCGGCTCGCCAAGCAGGCGGGGCTCGATGGCGTGGTCGCCTCGCCACAGGAAACGGCGGCCATCCGGCTCGCATGCGGTCCGTCGTTCACCATCGTCACACCCGGCATCCGCGGGGCATCCGCCGGCGAGGCGAGGAACGACCAGGCGCGCACGATGGGGCCGGCCGAAGCCGTCCGCGCCGGCGCGAGCTACATCGTCGTCGGACGACCGATCATTGCAGCAGGGGATCCGCGAGCTGCGGCTGAAGCGATCGCGTCGGAGCTCGCGGCGGTATGACGGCCGCGCCGCGCCTGACGCTCTACTCCAAGCCGGGTTGTCATCTCTGCGATGACATGAAGCAGGTCATCGAGGCGGTAGCGATGCGCGTGCCGCTCACGCTCGACGTCGTGGACATCTCGACGGATCGCACGCTCGTGGATCGCTATGGGCTCGAGATACCGGTGCTGCTCATCGAAGGGAAGAAGGCGGCGAAGCACCGCCTGACGGAAAGGGAACTGGAGCAGAAGCTGCGAGGGCGCAGGTGATCTGCGGATCTTCCACAGTGTAGGGCGGGGCTGTTAACGCCCCGCCCACCCCAATCACTTCGCCGTAATGATGAATGTCCCGCGCCGGTTCTGCGACCAGCAGGACTCGGCCTCTTCCTTACAGACCGGAGTTTCCTCGCCCTTGCTGACGCCGGTCATCCGATCGCCGGTGACCCCGAGGCTCGTGAGGTATTCCCTTACGGCGTTGGCCCGCCGCTCACCGAGCGCGAGGTTGTACTCATTGGTGCCGCGCGCGTCGCAATGCCCCTCGATCGACACGCGCGTGGACGCCCACCGCTTCAACCACTCGGCATTCTTCTGCAGCGTCGACCGGTCCTCTTCGTCGAGCGTGGCCGCGTCGTAGTCGAAGCGGACGTCGGCGAGCGGTCGCTCGCGATTGAGCTCGTCGAGTGACTTCTTCGCGAAGATTTCCTCCTCGGTCAGCGGCTTCGGCGCTGGCGGCGGCGGGGGCGGCGGTGGAGGAGGAGGCGGTGGCGGCGGGGCCGGCGCGGCAGGCGGCTCGGGCGGCGGCGGCGGCGGTGGCGGCACCTTCTTGGCGCAGGCCTCGAACCCGATCACAATCACCAGGCAAGCGGCTAGGTAAGACAGACGTCGGCGCACACTCATCGAGCTCTCCTCATCGAACATTTAGTTGTTGCACGATCGGACCGAGCTTAGCGTCCGGATCGCCTCATGTCAACGCGCGGTTTCGACGTCGATTGCAAAGACGCGCAAGCCGAGACGTCGCGTATCGGGTGAACGCTCTATTTCGGACGGGACGAACACATGATTGGTTCTGACAACCAGCTCACCGTGGGCCGCCGCAATCGCGTCGGCCGGCACCACGACGTCCCACGTCCAATCCGACGATGGCTCCAGGCGCGCGAGGACGCGATCGGCGGCCGACAACACTAGTATCGGTGGCGAATCGAAGTACTTCAGTGGCGATTCGCCACGGAGGCGCAGGCGGATGGACGCGCCCGGCGCGCGAACGTGCACGACCGCCGAATCGCTCGTCCATCGCCAGCGCAAGCCGGTGGCCGCGTCGTATTCCTCTTCATGCCAGCCCGGGCCGAAGCCAAAGATGGCGCGCGAGACCGGCTGGATGTCGAATCGCCTTACCGCCACGGGTGACGACGACGCGCGAATGCTCAGCGTGGCGTAGGTCCCGTCCGGCCCGCCGGTCCCGGCAGGCAACTCCACGAACCGCAGAAAGCCCGGGTCGGCAGCCGTGACTGTCCAGCGATCGATGGCGGCGCCGTCGAGGGTCATCTCGAACTCCGCTGGCGCGTCGGCCGCCGTTCCGAGATGACGCCCGCCGATCACCGCATGCATGGGGCCCGCCTGCCGGCGCACGTGGCCGAGGACAGGTTTCCGATCCGGGGTCGTACCGTTCGCCTGGGCGAGGCCACCGGTCTCCGGCGTGAGTGACCAGCCTTCCGCCAGAAACCAGCCGGGCGGCCGGAGGCGGTACCAGTCCACCGCGGCGGGTCGCGTGCCGCTCAGCTCCGGGCGGCCCTCCACCTGCCAGCGATAGCGCACGACGTCGCGACGGCTGTGCGGATCGATCAGATCCAGGTCGGTCCGACGGGGATTGGCGAGAAACCACACGGGGCCGCGGCCACCGCCCGCCCAGTACTTCACCAGCTCGAGCCATTCGCGCTGGTGCGGTGCGAAGACCACGGGCAGCGACGCCGGCTCGACGGCCCGCAGCGGCCGCCGCAGCTCGAAATGTGACGTCACCATGGCCGGGCGATCCGCCTCCGCGCGTCGGGATGCGTCGGCGATTGCGCGGAATGCGGGATGAGGTCCGCTGGCGTAGCCGCGGACGCAAGGCACGGCGATGAGCAGGGATACCACGGCGATGGGCATGGCGATCATGTTGGTCGCCTTCCCGGCTACCGCCACGCCTCGCGCGACGAGGAAAGCGACCGCCGCGACCACCGGCAACGCATACCGCACGGTGACGGTTTCCTGGAACACAAGGTGGAACACCGCATACGGTCCGAAGGCCGCGAGCGTGAGGGCCAACGACCGGCGTTCCCTCACCAGCATGAACAGCCCGCCCGTCATCGCGAGGGCGATCACTACTCCGGCGAACGGAAGCGTGCCCCACGGCAACACGAGCGTCTGGATGAGGCCAAACGCAAGGCGCCGCGGCGTGGGGTTCGCCCACAACATGTCCACGAAGGTGAAGTCTTCACCGGCTTGCGCGCCAAGAACGGCTAGATACGCGTCCACCCCGCCTACGGCGGCGACGAGCGGAATCGCCCAGCACAGCGCGCCCGCGGCCGCGAGAAGAACGATCACGACCCGGTCGCGGGCCGCTGCAGGACCTCGACGGCCCCACAGCTCAACTGCGATCAACGGTGCCGTGAGCCAGAGTGTCTGCGAGCGGACGCCGAGCGCCAGGCCCGCGAGAAAGGCGCCGGCCCGCACGCGTCCGGCCAGGAGCAGCGCCTGGGCCGCGAGCGCCGCAGCCAGGCCAGGCATATCGCTCATCGGTCGGACGCCGGTCACCCAGAAGAGCGGACAGACTCCGAGGAGTACCGGTGCCCCACAGACGGACGCGGCCTCGCGCTTCGGGGGGCTCGTCACGTGCGAGCAGGCCGAACACACGCCACGCGAACACCAGCGCCAGCGCGCCCGCAATGGCGGATACGAGGGACAGGGCCGCCGCTTCCGCCGCGACGCGATCCAGCCCCGGCCGCACCGCACGCACGATCGCGAGCGACAGCCGGCCGAAAGCGATGTACACCGGGTAGCCCGGGGGATGGGGCTGATGCTGGGCAACGTCGAACTCCCTGAGTCCCAGCGCGAAGTTGATGGAATCGATGTCTTCGAGAGACGGTGCCAGCGTGAACAGGTGCGCGACGAAGTAAATGGTGGCTAGGAGCCATGGAGCAACTGCCCATCGCCAACTCCCAACTCCCAACGCGACTTCGCTTGACTCCGACGATTCTTGTGTCTGCACCTGTCCGCTTCGCTCGCTGACGCCCACGACTCTACATGACCTCTATGCGGCTGGGCGTTCAACAAACCACGGAAGCACGAAATACACGAATTCGAACTCTTCGCGTTTTCGTGCGTTTCGTGGTGAGTCTCGAGAGTCGCTTTGGGAGATGGGCGTTGTGAATGGGAGTTGAATCAAGCGGGGCGGAGGAGGACGCCTTCATTCAGGCTGCCCATCCGGTATCCCTGTAGATCGATCGTGACGTGCTGGTAGCCAATGGCCCGCAGCTCTCGAACGATGCGATCGCGCAACTCGGGTTCGAGGGCGCGGACAAGCTCCTCGCGACCGATCTCGAGTCGGGCAAGCGTGTCATGGTGGCGGACGCGGCAGACACGGAAGCCCAGATCGTGCAGGACCACTTCCGCGCGCTCGATCATCCGCAGCTTCTCGCCCGTGACCTCGGAGTGGTACGGAATCCGCGATGACAGACAGGCCGAGGCCGGCTCGTCCCACGTTGGCAGGCCGACGCGTCGTGAGAGCTCGCGGATGTCATCCTTCAGCAGATCCGCCTCGTCGAGCGGGCTGCGGACGCCGAACTCACGCGCCGCCTTGCGGCCCGGCCGGTAGTCGCCGCGATCGTCGGCGTTGTTGCCGTCGACGACGGCCGCGATGCCGCGCGCGCGAGCGATGTCGGTCAGCGCCGTGTACAACTCCTGCTTGCAGTAGTAGCAGCGGTCCACCGGGTTGGCGCGATACTCGGGCCGCTCCAACTCCGCGGTGCCGACGATTTCATGATGCAGGCTGAAGTCGCGCGCGATGCGCAGCGCGAGTTGCCGATGGCGATCGGGGTAGCTGGGGCTGTCTGCCGTGATGCACAGGGCGCGCGGGCCGAGGATTGTGGTGGCCGCCCAGGCGAGGTAGGCGCTGTCGACGCCGCCGCTGAATGCGACGATTGCGGAGTCGAGGCTCGCGAGCAGCTCGAAGAGCCGCCGCTCCTTCGCCTCAGGATTCACTCGTCGTAGTCCTCCGTCTCTTCGTCCTCGTCCTCGTCGTCCAGGTCGTCTTCGTCGTCGAGATCCTCGTCTTCATCCTCGAGATCGTCGTCATCATCGTCGTCGTCGTCGTCGCCGGCCGCGAAATCGACCTCGTCCGGACCCACCAGGACGAGGTTCTTTCCACACTCGGGACAACTGAGCTTATCGCCCTCCTCGAAGTCCTCCGTGTCGATCTCGTCGTAGTCGCATTCCGGGCACGTCGCCATACGGGCTCCATGCGGCGCAGTGCCGCGTCGTGACAGACGTCGGATTATAACGAGAACCTGATAAAGTCTGCAATCAAGCCTAAGGTCAACCGCGCTCGGATCCGATAGAAAAAGCGATGACCGGCACCACGCCTGTGACCGCGAAGACCGTCGTCGTCGCCGACGACACGGCCTTCGTGCGCGACCGGTTCAAGGCGGCGCTCGAGGGCGCCGGTCACCGCGCGGTCACGGTCCGAACGGCGGCCGAACTGCTGCTGCGGCTCCGCGCCGACATGGCCGAGATCGACCTGCTCGTTCTCGATCTTCGGCTGCCGAATGCCAACGGCGTCGAGGTGGTGCGGACCATCCGCAAGCTCGACTCGGGCAAGGTGCCGATCCTGGTGTTCAGCGGCACGATTGCGAGCGCCGAGGAAGTGCGTGAGCTCGCCTCGCTCGGCGTGTCGGGATACGTGAACGAGTACAGCGCGGTGCAACACATCCTTCCTTCGCTGGCGCCGCACCTGTTCCCGGACAACTACAATCGCCGCAAGAGCCCGCGGGTGGTGCTCGGGATTCCGATCGCCTACCGTTATGGCAACACCATCGCGGCCGCGCTCACGTTGAACCTGAGCCACGGCGGCATCGCGATCCGCACCACGAGCCCGCTCGAACAGAACACGCGAGCGCGGCTTCGCTTCCGCCTGCCCGGATCCAAGAAGGACATCGACGCCGAAGCGCGCGTGGCGTGGACCGACCGTCGCGTGGGGATGGGGATGCAGTTCGAGAAAGTCGAGCCGGCCGACCAGACCGCGATCGACGAGTTCGTCGACGCGCACTTCTTTTCGAATCGAAAAGCCTAGCCCGTTCTCCGCGCCGTCTCGTTTTCTCTCTCAAACCACGAAAGCACGAAGCCCACGAAAAGGATCCGGCTTTCGTGCATTTCGTGTTTTCGTGGTTCGTGGAGTTTGAGTTTACCGCGCGCGTAGCAAGCGCAGCGCGTTCCCCACGACGATGACTGACGCGCCCGTGTCCGCGAGGATCGCCATCCACAGCGTAGCGTGGCCCGTCATCGCGAGGACCAGGAATGCGGCTTTCAGCACGAGCGAGATCGCGACGTTCGTGCGGATGTTGCGCAGGGTCGCCCGGGCCAGGCGGAGCGCGTAGGGGAGCTTCAGCAACTCGCCGGACATCAGTGCCACATCCGCCGTCTCGAGCGCGGCATCGGATGCCGCCGCCCCCATCGCGACGCCCACGTCGGCTGCGGCGAGGGCCGGCGCGTCGTTCACGCCATCGCCCACCATCATCACCGCCCCGTGCGCGTCGTGAAGGTCTCGCACGGCCGCGTGCTTGTGTTCCGGCATCAACGCCGCCCGAACCTCGTCGACCCCGAGCTCGTGGGCAATCGTACGCGCCGTGTCGGGGTGATCGCCGGTCAGCATCACGACGCGCCGGACACCCTGCCCCCGAAGCAGCTCCACCGCCTCGCGCGCGGTTTCGCGCGGGCGGTCGGCCAGTGAAATGGCGCCGCGCGTCGTACCGTCGACGGCGAGCAGGACGAGCGTGCGGCCCGCCTGGCGGTGCGGCGCCATGACGTCGTGGCTTCCTCCGACAGCCAGGCCGCGCTCGGCAAAAAGGCGCTCGCTGCCGACCACGACCCGCCGGTCGCCGACGAAGCCCTCGGCGCCCAGCCCGTGCAGCGCGGCAAATGACGCTGCGGGCCGCGGCTTCAAACCCACTCGGACGGCGTGCTGCCCGATGGCGCGGGCAATCGGATGCGCCGAACGCGACTCGAGCGCGGCCGCCATCTCGACCACCTCCAGCTCCGCCGCCCCGTTGAGCGGCACGACGCCGATGACCCGCGGCTCGGCCCGCGTGAGGGTGCCGGTCTTGTCGAAGGCCACTGTCCGCACAGCCGCCAGACGTTCCAGATACGCGCCGCCCTTGATGAGCACACCGTTGCGCGCGGCCCCCGCAAGCGCGGCGACGATCGACACGGGCGTCGAAATGACGAGCGCACACGGGCACGAGATCACGAGCAGGACGAGGGAACGATAGAACCAGACCGACGGATCCCCGCCGGCCAGCACCGGCACCGCCATCAGCGCCAGCGCGAGGACGATGACCGCCGGAGTGTAGACACGCGCGAAGCGATCGACGAACGTCTGTACGGGCGCGCGTTGCGCCTGTGCGGTTTCGATGAGATGGGTGATACGCGCCAGCCTGGTGTCGCGGCGCAGCCGTGTGACCCGCACCTCGAGCGCTCCATGACCGTTGATGGTGCCGGCGTAGATCTCGTCGCCGGGTGATTTGTCGACCGGCAGCGACTCGCCCGTGATCGGCGCTTCGTTGAGATCGCTCTGCCCGTGCACGATCTCGCCGTCGAGGGGGACCTTGTCGCCCGGCCGGATCACGATCTCGTCGCCCACGCTGATGTCGTCCAGCGGAACGCGATGCTCATGTCCGTGGCGCTTGACGAGAGCATCCTGCGGCGAGAGGTCGATCAGCGCGCGGATCGCCTGGCGCGCGCGCTCGAGCGTGCGCACCTCGAGCCACTGCGCCACCGAGAACAGGAACACGACGCTGGCGGCCTCGAACCACTCCCCGATGGCGACGGCCCCCGCGACGGCCACAACCATCAGCACGTTGATATCAAGCGTTCTCGAGCGAATGGCGCTGACCGCGCGCCGGACCGGGTAGACGGAGCCGGCGGCGATCGCAACCATGTACAAGATCGCACCCACCTGTGGATCCCAGCGGCCGGTCCACCATCCAGCGACGAGAGCGGCGCCGGAAACGCCCATCAGGCGTGCCCGCCACTCGAGCACGGCCGGGCTTGCCAGAGGCTCCTCGTGCTCGAGCCACATCCGCATGCCGGTGTCGCCGATCGCGTCGACGAGGGTGGCCGTGGTCAGCTTCGCGGCGTCGTACTTCACGTGCAGCCGCTGCCCCAGCAGGTCGGCGGCGATCGATTCGACGCCCGTAATCGGCTTCAGCCGGCGCTCGAGGATGACCACCTCCTCGTTGCAGTCCATGCCTTCGACGCGGAAGACCGCTTCCGCGTGGAGCTCGCAGACCGCGCAGGAAGGGCTAGCCATGCTCCTCCACGTGCTTCAGGCCCTGACGGAACAGCGTCAGGACGTGCTTGTCGTCGAGCGCGTAGTAAATGAGCCGGCCTTGGCGCCGGGGGCGGACCACCCTGGTGTTCCTGAGAAGGCGCAGCTGGTGCGACACGGCGGATTCCGTCAAGCCAAGGAGCTGGGCAAGATGGCAGACGCACAGCTCGCCGCGCGACAGCACGTCGAGAATACGAACCCGCGTGGGATCCCCGAGGACCTTGAAGATGTCCGCAAGCGCCCCGACCGTATCGGGGTGCAGGAGCTGGGCGCGGTCAGGATGTGACATATGAGCAATTGTTCATATGTTAGGGGATCCCGGCCGGACGCCGCAAGCGGACGTCGGATCCCCTAAAGCACCGCGAGCGCGCCGTTCAGCTTGTCGTAGTTGGGCTCGTTCCGCGCGTCGTCGAGGACTTCCTTGTAGCGCACGGTGCCGTCGCGATCGATGACGAACACCGCGCGCTTCGAGATGCCTTTCAACCCGATCATGTCGGGATTGACGACGTCATAGGCGCGAATCGTCTCTTTGTTGAAATCGCTCAGAAGCGGAAACTGCAGCCGTTCGGCGTTCGCAAAGGCCTTCAGCGCGAACGGCGTATCGACGCTGATCCCGAGTACCCGGGCCTTGGCCAGGTGGTTCATCGGACCGAGCTGGTCGCGAAAGGTGCAGAGCTCCTTCGTGCAGACGGAGCTGAAGGCGGCCGGGAAGAACGCCAGCACGACGGGGGCATTGGCGGTCTCCGCGCGCAGCGTCACGGGTTGGCGATCCTGGTTCGGAAGGGTGAAGTCGGGGGCCTTGCTTCCAACGTCGGCGGACATGCGAGTCTCCTTTGCCCCAAGACTGTATCCTAGGCCGCCTGCCTTGCCGAGCCTCGACTCTCTTGGTTACGATTGTCGGTTGGAGCGGCCGACAGGCGCCGCGCCGAAGGAACATTCGAATAGATCGGAGCAGATGCAGTGATTGAGGTACAGCACCTCACGAAGCGCTACGGCCTCTTTACGGCTGTGGATGACGTCACCTTCCGGGTGGAGCGCGGGGAGATCCTCGGCTTTCTCGGTCCGAACGGCGCGGGGAAGACGACCACCATGCGCGTCCTGACCGGCTACATGCCGCCCACCGAGGGGAAAGCGATCGTGGCCGGGTTCGACGTGCTCGACCAGCCGATCGAAGCGAAGCGGCGCACCGGGTACCTCCCGGAAACGCCGCCGCTCTACCCCGACATGGCCGTGCGCGACTATCTCGACTTCGTGGCGCGCATCAAGGGAGTGCCGCGGCACGACCGCAAGGCGCGGATTGGCGCGGTGATGGAGCGCACGCGGATCGCCGACGTCGCCAAGCGGCATTGCGGCAAGCTGTCGAAAGGCTATCGCCAGCGGGTCGGGCTGGCGCAGGCGCTGCTCCACAATCCCGACGTCCTCATCCTCGACGAGCCGACGGCCGGCCTCGATCCGAAGCAGATCATCGAGACCCGAAAGCTGATCAAGGAGCTCGCTGGCGATCACACGATCATCCTCAGCACGCACATCCTTCCAGAGGTCTCGCAGACCTGCCAGCGCGTCGTGATCATCAACAAGGGACGCGTCGTGGCGGTGGACACGCCCGACAACCTGACCGCGAGGCTCCGCGGCTCGGAGACGATGTACGTGCAGGTGGACGGCGGAAACGGCGACGTGGGGACGGCGTTGCAGGGCGTGCCGGGTGTCACGCGCGTCGTCGCGGCCGACACTCGCGACCGCGTCGTCGGCTTCGAGGTGGACAGCGAAAAGGGGCGCGACGTTCGCCGCGAGCTCGCCGCGGCGATCGTGACGCGCGGGTGGGGCCTGCTGGAGCTGCGGCCGATGCGCATGAGCCTCGAAGACATCTTCCTCAGCCTGACGACCGAGGATGCGGCAACCGCGGCGGCGCCGCAGGAGGTGGCGCAGTGACGAACATCCTCGCCATCGCGCACAAGGAGCTCAAGTCGTACTTCGCCTCGCCGATTGCGTATGTGCTGCTCGGCGTCTTCGCCGTGCTCTACGGGTGGTTCTTCGGCGCGATCCTGCTCTTCTTCGAGCGACAGAGCTCGCAGATGGGCATGATGGGCATGGGGCCACAGAACGTGAACATCAACCAGCAGCTGATCCGGCCGGTGTTGATGAACGTCAGCGTCATCATGCTGTTCATCCTGCCGCTCATCACGATGCGGTCGTACGCCGAGGAGAAGCGGAGCGGCACCATCGAGCTGCTCCTCACATCGCCGCTGACCGACGTGCAGATTGTCGTCGGCAAGTTTCTCGGCGCCATGGGCCTCATCGCCGCGATGCTCGCCATTACGCTGCCGCACATCTTCCTGCTCTCGTTCTACTCCGATCCGGAGTGGCGTCCGCTTATGCTCGCGTATCTGGGCTATCTGCTCATGACCGGCTGCTTCGTCGCCGTGGGCCTGTTCATCTCGAGCCTGACGCGCAACCAGATCGTCGCCGGCGTGGCGACCTTCGGCGTCTTCCTGATGCTGTGGGTGGTCGACTGGATGGGATCGTTCGGGGGGCCGCGCTCCAAGGCGATCTACGAATACCTTTCGATCACCGGCCATTTCGACGACTTCACCAAAGGCGTGCTGGACACCAAGCATCTCGTCTACTACTTGAGCTTCATCACGTTCGGATTGTTCCTGACCGTCCGATCGGTTGACAGCGAACGCTGGAGAGGCTGACCGATGAAGCGTTTCTTCGATGTGCTTGGATGGGTCGGCGTCGTCCTGGTGGTGCTGGCGTTTGGCCTGCGTTTCGGCCCGTTCGGTCGCTTCGTGACGATCACGGAACCGAGTCCAGACAAGATCGGAACGTGGATGGCGATGGCGGGCCTCGCCTGCGTCCTCGTCTACACGGCGTCGCAATGGCGGGAGATCCGGACGTCGTTCCAGCGCCGCCAGACGCGGTACGGCGCGCTCGCGGGCGTGAGCGTGATCGTCGTGCTCCTGATTCTGATCGCCGTGAACTATCTCGCCGCCAGGCGCACCAAGCGCTGGGACCTGACGGAGAATCAGGTCAACAGCCTGTCGGAACAGACTGAAAAAGTCCTCCGCGGACTCGACGCGCCGATGAAGTTCACGCTGTTCGATCAGAACGTGAACTTCGATCGTCACCGGGAGCGTCTCTCGCAGTACAGCTATGCGTCCGACCGCGTGACGATCGACTACGTCGACGGCGATCGGGACCCCGCCCGGACGAAACAGTACCAGGTGCAGTCGTACCCGACGCTGGTCGTCGAGTACAAGGGAAAGACCGAAAAGGTCTCATCGATCGAAGAGCGCGACATCACGGGCGCGGTGATCAGGGCCGTCACTGGGCAGCAGCGCAAGATGTACTTCGTGCAGGGGCACGGCGAAAAGGACCCTGCCGGCTCCGACGGTCCGGGATACGCGGGAGTTGCCGGCCTGCTGAAGGGCGACAACATCGTGGTCGAACCGCTGGTGCTCACGCAGCACAAGGATGTGCCCGCGGACGCCACCGTGCTGGCAATTGCGGGGCCGACGGCCGACTTCCTCGATACGGAGATCGACGCGGTGAAGCGCTATCTCGAGCGGGGCGGCCGGCTCCTGCTCATGCTGGATCCCGCCGTCGGGGAGCGGGATCAGCCGCTCGTGAAGCTTGGCGCGCTCGCAAAGGAGTGGGGAGTGGACGTCGGCAACGACGTGGTGCTCGATCTGAGCGGGCGCTCGACGAGCGCGACGTTCGCGGTCGCCGCACCGCCCTATCCGTCGCATCCCGTCACGCAAGGGTTCCGCGTGAGCACGGTCTTTCCACTCGCCCGCTCGATTACGCCGGTGTCGTCGCCGCCGGCCGGCAGAACCGTCGAGAAGCTCGTCGAAACGGCGCCGGCCGCGTGGGCTGAAACGGATGTGAAGCAGCTGCGTGAGGGTGCCCAGCCGGAATTGAATCAGGATCGCGGGGACAAGCAGGGCCCGGTCGGGGTCGCGGCCACGGTGACCACCGCCGCACCAGAGCCACCCGCGGCCGACGGCGCGAAGAAGGAAACGCAGGAACCTGCGAAGCCGCCACAGACCCGGATTGCGGTGGTCGGCGATTCGGACTTTGGGAGCAACGCGTACGCCGGCACGGTTGGGAACGCCGATTTTTTCATGAACACGGTCAATTGGTTGACCGCGCAGGAAAACCTGATCGCGATTCGGCCTCGGGAGGCCGGCGATTCGCGGCTGACGATTACGCCGCAGCAGATGAACAGGGTGTGGTGGTTCTCCGTCCTGTTCATGCCAGCCCTGATCGTACTGGCCGGCATCTACGCGTGGTCGAGGCGCAGGAGGGCTTAGGCGTGCGCAGATTCGCATCGACGCTCGCCGCCGTGATCGTCCTCGTCGTGCTCGGCGGCTACATCTATCTGTACGAATGGGACGCCCCCGCGGATACGGCCGCGGCGAAGGAAAAGGCGTTCGGCGGAGTCCAGTCCGAGGCGATCGAGGAGGTACAGATCAGGGCCGCGGGCGGCGAGACAGCGCGCGCCACGAAAACGGAAGCCGGTTGGCAGCTCGTGGAGCCGGCCAAGGCTGAGGCCGACCCCTCAGAGTTATCGGCCGTCACCAGCAATCTGAGCTCACTCGAAGTGCAGCGCGTGGTCGACGAAGCACCCGCCGATCTCGCAAAGTACGGACTGAACCCGCCCCGCGTTGACGTCGGGTTCCGGCTGAAAGGCGAAAAGAGCTTCCGGCACCTGCTGCTCGGGGAGAAGACGCCGACGGGCAGCGATCTCTACGCGAAGCTTCAGGACGGGAAGCGGGTGTTCCTCGTCTCGTCGCATCTCGACGGCACGTTCAACCGCACGCCGTTCGACCTGCGAGACAAGAGCATCCTCGAGTTCGATCGCGAGAAGACCGACTCCGTCGAGATCGCGACGGGGTCCACGACGGTTCAGTTCGCACGGAGCGGCACCGACTGGAAGATCGCGAAGCCGATTGCGGCGCGAGGCGATTACGGCGCGATCGAGGCGGTGGTCACTCGGCTCTCGTCCGGCCAGATGCAGCGGATCGTCGACGCGGAGCCCGCCGACCTGAAGCAGTACGGCCTCGACAAGCCGTCGCTCACGGCGACGATCAACACCGGGAGCGCACGTGCCGCCCTCATGCTTGGAAAAACCGAAGGCGGGTCTGTCTACGCGAAGGATGCGTCGCGGCCGATGGTGTTCGCGGTCGAAGAAACGCTGGCTACGGACCTGAAGAAGGACGTCGGCGAATTCCGCCGCAAGGACGTGTTCGACTTCCGCGCCTTCAACGCTCAGCGCGTGGAGATCAAGCGCGGCACGGAAACGTACGCGTTCGAAAAGACGAAAGACAAAGACGGCAAGGAAGTGTGGAAGAAAGGCGGTCAGAACGCCGACACGGCGAAGGTGGAAGACCTCCTGACGAAGCTCTCGAACCTCAGAGCACAATCGTTCGAAACCGCGACGCATGCTGCGTTGAAGGCCCCCGAGCTGGTCGTCACCGCGACCTACGACGGCAAATCGGAGACCGTGCAGTTCGGCCGCGCCGGAACCGACGCCTACGCAGGCCGGACCGACGAGCCAGGCTCGGCGAAGCTCGAGACGACGCCGTACGAGGATGCGCTGAAAGCGCTCGATGCGCTCAAATAGGGCAATGGCGTGCAGCGCGATGGCCTTAGCCATCGCGATCGGCTGCGCCAAACGACCTCCCACCATCGTCGCCGCCCCTCCTCCTCCAAGTTCAATCGACCGGCTCAGAAACGATATCGATGCGCTCGTCGATCGGCCCGGTCACCTGCATGGCATCTGGGGGATCGTCATCCACTCGCTCGCGCGCAACGAGCGGCTGTACGAACGGAATCCGCGCACGCTCCTCGTACCTGCGTCGACGATGAAGCTGGTCAGCCTGGCCGCCGCGTCCGAGGCGGTTGGCTGGGACCACACCTTCGAGACGACTCTGCGTGCGGCAGGTCCCGTGGTCGACGGCGTGCTGAAGGGTGATCTCGCGATCGTCGGCAGCGGCGACCCGAGCATGCTGGGACGTCCCGGCGGCGACGCACTCGAGGCGTGGATCAATGCCCTCCGCGCGCGCGGCATCACCCGAATCGAGGGGCGCGTCGTCGCGGACGATGACGCGCAGGAGGAGCCGCAACCCGGCTACGCGTGGTCGTGGGAGGATCTCGGCTACACGTACGGCGCAATTCCGGGCGCGCTCAACGTCGCCGAGAACACGCTCGACATCCTCGTCTCTCCTGCCACGCTCGAGGGCCTGCCCGCGACGATAGAGCTTCCCGCCGACGCGCGCGATCTGCCGGTCGAGAACGCCGCGCGAACCGGGCCGGCCGGCTCACCCACGAACCTATGGCCCGAGTTCCGACCGGGCCACTCAGCGCTCACGCTCAACGGCACGATCGCCGTCGGCGAGAAGCCGATCGCGATATCCGTGGCGGCGGGTAATCCAACGGAGTGGTTCGCTCGCGTGGTTCGCAACCGCGTGCTGGCGGCCGGCATCGACGTGACCGGTCGCGCGGTGGACGTGGACGACCTGCCCGTCAGACCCGACTGGTCTGGCGCCACGCTGATGCACTCGCATCGATCGCCCCGCCTGGCCGAGATCGCAAAGCCGCTCCTGAAAGACAGCATCAATCTGTACGCCGAGGCTGTGCTTCGCCTCGCGACCGGTCCGTCCGGACCGCGGACGACCGGGGCCGGGCTGGATGCCGTGCGCGCTCGGCTGGAATCGTGGGGTGTCCCGAAGGAAGGGATCCAGATCGTCGATGGCTCCGGCCTCTCGCGCCGGAACGTCATTGCCCCGCAGACGCTGCTGGCGATTCTCCAGCGGTTTTACGACGACAGCGGCGCGACGCCGTTCATGCAGGCGCAGGCCATCGCCGGACGCGACGGCACGCTGGCCTCCCGGATGAAGGGCACGTCCGCCGAGGGAAACGCCGTCGGGAAGACGGGCTCGATGTCGAACGTTCGGACGCTCGCGGGATATGTGAAGACCACGGACGGCGAGCCGCTCGCGTTCGCCATCATGGCGAACAACTTCGAGGGTCCGGGCTCCGGCGTGACGCAGACCATCGATCGCCTCGTCTCACGCCTCGCATCGTTTTCTCGCTAGGCTCGCGCCACCTGCGTCTCGAGGGCGGCACGCGCGGCCTCGACGATCCTCGTCACATCTCCCTCCAATCCACCGCCCTGAGCCAGGTCCGGCTTGCCGCCTCCGCGGCCGCCGAACTCACCCACAAGCGCCTTCAGCACGGCTTGCGCGTCGACGGGGACATCTCTCGAGCGCGCGACGACCGCCACGACCGGCGAGGCGGTGGAAAAGAGCGCGACGGCGACGCGATCGGTCGCCGCCGCTGCGGCGGCGATCGTTTTCAATCCGGCGGCATCCCATCCCTCGAGGCGGTGCACAACCACCCGCACGCCGTTCACGACGGCGGCGTCGGCCACCAGCCGCGACGCCTCGTGCGTCGCAAGCGCCTCCTGCATCGTCTTCAGCGTTCGCCGAAGGTCCTTCGATTCGCCCTGGATACGGTCGATGGCGGCCGGAAGCTCCTCCGGGAGCACCGAGAGCGACCGTATGCTGCCCGCCACGGCGCCGCGGTAGGTTCGAAACATCCGCAGCGCGCGGCTGCCGCAGACGAACGCGAGGCGCGTGCCGCCGCGAAAGCGCTCGGCCCCGGAGACCGCGATCATCCCAATCGCGCCCGTCCGTGCCACGTGCGTTCCGCCGCACGCGGAGAGATCGAAGTCGGCCACTTCGATGAGCCGCAGCGTGCCGCCGCGCGCGGGCTCCTTCCGCAGCTTCAACGCGGCGGCCTCCTCGGCAGACACGAAGCGGATCGAGACAGGACGGTCCTCCCACACGATCCGGTTCGCCTCGTGTTCAGCCGCATCGATCGCGTCGGGCGCCGCCTCGCCGGCGAGGTCGATCGTCGAAATCTCGGCGCTCATGTGAAAGCTCATCGTGCGATTGGCGAAGAGGTGGTCGAAGGCCGCCGACAACACGTGCTGCCCCGTGTGCTGCTGCATGTGATCGAACCGCCGCGTCCAGTCGATCGCGCCCTCGACGCTCGCCCTTTCGCTCAGCGGCGCGTCGAGCACGTGCGCGATCGATCCATCGTCGGCATCGATGACGTCGACCACGCGTGCGCCCCCGATCGTCCCCGTGTCGAACGGCTGGCCTCCGGATGTCGGATAGAACGCGGTGCGATCGAGCGCTGCCGCGGGCCGCCCTTCGTGCGTGAACACGCGCGTGACGACGGCATCGAACGACGCGCAGTAGGGATCGGTGTAATAGATCCGATCAGTCATCAGTCATTAGGCAGCTGTCGCGCAGGCGGGGAGATCGAAGTAGAAGACGGCGCCGCCGGCCGGCGCACGCCGGTACCCCATCGTTCCTCCCATCGAGTCGATGATGCCGTAACTCACGGAAAGCCCGAGTCCCGTGCCCTGGCCGACGGGCTTCGTCGTGAAGAAAGGCTGGAACAACTTGGCTTCGTCGCCGGGCGGGACGCCGGGTCCCGTGTCCTCGACCTCGATGACCACGCGGTCGCCCGCATCCTCCGCGCGAATCGTAATCCGGCCGGGCAGCCGTCCCGACATCACAATCGCCTGCTCCGCGTTGACGACGCAGTTGAGGACCACCTGCTGGAGCTCCGTGAACACGGCGGTGACGTGGTGCGTGGAGCGGTCGCGTACGACGAGCTCGATGTCCTCCGACTCGAGCCGCCGCTGGCGGAGCTCCGCGACCGAGGAAAACACGTCATAGGGGCGGACCGGTGCTGCCTCTCCGGGCTGCTGCCGCGCGAAGAGCGCGAGGTTCCGAATGATCCCGCACGCGCGTGCGCTCTCCTTCTGAATGAGCTTGAGGTCGGAGGTCACGGAGTCGGGGAGCTTGTGCTGCATCTGCAGCAGCTCGGCGAAGCCGAGGATCGCCTGAAGCGGGTTGTTGATCTCGTGCGCCACACCCGACACGAGCAACCCCACGGCGGCAAGGCGCTCCTGTCGGATCACCTGACGCTGCAGCGACTGGAGCTCCTCGCTCATCCTGCGCTCGTCGGCCACCTGACGGTCGAGGGCCTGGCGTGCCTCGTCGAGCCGCTGCACCATCAGGTCGAACGCCCGTTGGAGCTGCGCGAGCTCATGGCTGGGCATCGGCATCGGATCGAGCGGGCGCAGGTCGCCCGCGGCGACGCGCTGCGCGGCGTCCTCGAGATGGCCCACCGACCTGACGAAGCGACGCGAGAGGAGCATCGCGATGAGGACCCAGCCAATCAGGCCAAACAGGAGGATCGCGAAGCTGCGGCCCCACAGCCATGCCGATCGGGTGAGCGCGACGTCCATCGGGATGCCGACGCTCACCACCCACGGCCCGCCCGCGACGAACGCATTGCCGTACATCCGCCGTACGCCGTCGACGCCGAGGAGCTCTTCGGCCGTTTGAATCTGCTCGAGCTGTCGAGGCGACTGCGAGATCGCCGTGCCCACGTAGCGCTCGGCATCCACCGTCCGTGCGAGGATCATCCCCTTCTGATCGGTCACGGTCACGACCGATCCCTCGGGGAGCGGCAGCTGTTCGAACAGGGACTGGATCGTCTGGAGGCCGAGGTGAAAGCCGAGCGCGCCGGCGATCGCGCCCTGCTGGTTCCTCACGGGATAGCCGATGACGACGAACTTCACGCCGGTCTTCGGCGCCGTCTGCAGCGGCATGACCAACCGCTTTCCCGAGGAGATCACCGGTTCGGCCCATTCCTCGTGCCCGACGATCTCGACCGACGGGTCCGACGCGTGCGCGATGTGCCGGCGGTTGGCCGCAACCAGCACGAGATTGAGGAGCGCGGGCTCCTGAGGACGCGTGCGCTCGAAGAGCTCCGATGCGATCGTCCCATCGAGCGCCTGCACGCCGGGATGCAGCGTGAGGGCGGTGGCCATCAGGTCGAGGCTTCCGAGGTACCGGTTGAGGTACGCCGCAGCTGTCGAGGAGGCGACCACGGCCTGCTCGCGCATGTCGGCCACGCGCTCGTCGAACGCACGTGTGCCCGACCACATCGCGGCGCCGAGCAGAGGCAGGAGCAGGACCAGGACCGCGATGAGAAGCTGCCGGAGAAGGGGTTGCGACCAGAACCGCTGCATGGGGGATTGGCGCAGCCGTCCGGGCTGCAGGGTCATTCCTCAGGGCTGGGCATGTTAGCAGGATTCAATGCGCCCGCACGGGATCGGCGACACCTGCCTGTGCAAACCCAGCGGCGCGCAGCACGCAGCTGTCGCATCGTCCGCAGGGCCGTCCTGCTGGATCCGGATCGTAGCAGCTGTGCGTGAGGCCATAGTCGAGCCCGAGCGCAACACCCCGCCGGATGATGTCGGCCTTCGACAGCGTCAGCAGCGGCGTGTGAATCGTGACGTGCGCGCCCCCGACTCCGGCGCGCGTTGCGAGCGCCGCCATCCGCTCGAAAGCGGCGATGTACTCGGGTCGACAGTCTGGATAGCCCGAGTAGTCGAGCGCGTTCACGCCGATGACGATGTCGGTCGCGCCGAGGGTTTCGGCCCACGCCAGCGCGAGCGAGAGAAACACGGTGTTCCGCGCGGGGACGTACGTCGAAGGAATCTCGGCGGGATCGATCGGGCGATCCTTGGGAACGGGCGCATCGCTTGTGAGGGAGGAGCCGCCGAACACACGAAGGTCTACATCGAGCTCGACATGACGCTCGACCCCGAGCGCTCTCGCCACCGCGCGCGCCGCCTCGATCTCGTGCGCGTGTCGCTGGCCGTACCGGATCGTGAGGGCACACAGCTCGAAGCCATCGGCTCGCGCCATGGCCGCCGCGGTGTACGAGTCGAGCCCTCCGCTGAGAAGAACAACTGCCCGCTTAGACGCCACGCGTATTGGGATCCCAGATGTACTTGTGGACCTGAAGCTGGACGCGCACAGGGAGACGATCCGCGAGAACCCACTCCGACAGCTGTTTCGGATCGAGCACTCCGTGGACGGGTGAGAACAGGAGCGCAGCGGCCCGGCCGGCAAGGGCGTGCCGCGCGATGACGTCTCGCGCGTACTCGTAGTCCGCGCGGTCCTTGATGACGAACTTCACTTCGTCGTGCGGCCGCAGGCGGGCGAGGTTGGACCAGTCGTTGCGGTGCGCCTCGCCGCTGCCCGGGCACTTCACGTCGAGAATCGTGATCACCTGCTCGGGAACCCGCTCGGTCGTCCGGTGCCCGCCCGTTTCGATCAGCACCGTGCGGCCGTGCTCGAGAAGCCTCTCCATGAGCGGATACACCTCGTCCTGCAGCAGCGGCTCACCACCCGTCACCTCGACCAACGGACAGGCGTACCGGTTCACTTCGGCCAGCACCTCGTCCAGCGTCTGCTTGCGCCCTTCGTGGAAGGCATACGCCGTGTCGCACCACGTGCAGCGCAGGTCGCACGCGGTCAGGCGCACGAAGACGCACGGCCGGCCGGCGTAGGTCGACTCGCCCTGAATGGAGTAGAAGATCTCGTTAATCGTCAGCAATCTCTCTATTATCGAGGGAGGAGGGCGCGTGGCCAAACCGGTCTTCTACACCAAACCAACCTGAACCACCTGCAAGAACGCCAGAAGTTTTCTGGCCGAGCAGGGCGTCGATGTCGAGGAGATCGATATCAACCGGAAACCCCCGTCCCGCGAGTTCCTCGAAAAGCACGTCGACGCCGCGCATTTCCTCGACTACGTCAGCAAGCGGAGCCCGGTCTTCAAGACCCGGCCGCTGCCGAAGTCGAAGAAGGAAGCCATCGACCTCATGCTGGAGCAGCCGAACCTGATCCGGCGGCCGGTTCTGGTGAAAGGCGGCAAGGTCACGTTCGGGTTCGACAAAGACGCGTACGCCCGCCTCCGCTGAGGTCAAGGAGCATCATGGGCGAGATTCGGATCGGTACTTCAGGCTGGAACTATCCGTCCGGCAAGGGAACGTGGAACGGCGTCTTCTATCCGAAGACCCGGTCGAAGAAGGCGGGCACCAAGGACTTCGACGAGCTTCGCTTCTACGCGGAGCACTTCGATACGGTCGAAGTGAACTCGACCTTCTATGGCCAGCCGAAAGCGGAGGTCACGCAGGCGTGGGCCGAGCGTACGCCGAGCGGCTTCGAGTTCTCGATGAAGCTGTACCAGAAGTTCACGCACCCGAAGATGTTCAAGGATCAGGCCCTCAAACGCGCGCCGGGCTCGGAGGGTCCGCTGCTGGACCTGCTTGCGCAGGTCACACAGTCCGACATCGACGAATACAGGGCGGGCATCGAGCCGCTCGCGTCGAGCGGACGCCTCGGCGCGCTGCTCGCGCAGTTTCCAGCCAGCTTCAAGGACACGCCGGGCGCGCGCGAGTATCTGACGCAGCTGCTGCGTGCGTTCGCGGATTATCCGGTCGCCGTGGAATTGCGTCACAAGAGCTGGAGCGACGCCTTCGGCGACACGCTCTCGCTGCTCAACGGGTTCGGCGCCGCCCTCGTCCAGATCGACGAGCCGAAGTTCAAGCTCTCAATCCGCCAGAACCGGCTGCCGAACGTCAAGGGCTTCTACTACATGCGCCTGCACGGACGGAACGCCGCGCAGTGGTGGCGCCACGACCACCGCGACGACCGATATGACTATCTGTATTCGGCCGCGGAGCTGCAGGAATTTGCCGAGGACGCCGGCGCGGCGAAGGAGCTCGTCAAGAAAAGCTATCTCTACACGAACAACCACTTCTCCGCGAAGTCGGTCGTCAACGCGGTGATGCTGAAAGCGCAGCTTGGCGAGCCGATCGAAGGTGAGTACCCGCCGGAGCTGGTGGAGCGTTATCCCGAAATCGAGGAGCTCGTGACTACTTCGTCGCCGGCGATGCAGACCTCACGCTTGCTTTCTTGATGACGTCGCCAACCTCGATCTTCTGAACGACGTCCATTCCGGAGATCACCTGGCCGAACACGGTGTACTTGCCATTCAGCTCCGTCGTCGGCCGCAGGGTGATGTACATCTGACTGTCCGCCCCGGCCATGTTCCCCGCATGCGCCATCGCGACCGACCCGAGCTTGTGAGGGCGATTCTTGTGCGGCTCGCCGACCCCGATCGGCTTTCCGCTGCCGGCGCCTGGACCCGCGCCCCATCTGTCCTTCTTCGTCATGTCGCGCGTCTGCGGGTCGCCAAACTGGACGACGAAATTCGGGACGACGCGATGGACCCGGATGCCGTTGTAGAAGTTGCGCTTGACGAGCGCCAGGATGTGGGCCACGGTCTTCGGCGCCTCGTTGGGATACGTCTCGATCTCGATCGTTCCCTTGCTCGTTTCGAGCACGACCACGGGCCCCGCGCCGGGTGAGGTCTTGCCGGTCTGGCCGGCAGCGGGCGCGGCCATCACGGCGCACGCGAGAACGACGAGCGCGAATCGAATCATTGCGGGCTCCTCCCTGTTCGAACCACTCCAATTCTTGGACATTGATCGGCGATGACGCAATCCCCACAGCGCGGATACACCGGCCGGCAGACGTTCTGTCCCCAGGTCACCAGGTAGAGGTTGATGCACGGCCACCAGCGGCGGTCGGTGTTGCGGTACAGCGCCTGCTCGGTCTCGTCGGGAAGCTTCGTCGTCACCCATCCGAGCCGATTCGCGATGCGATGCACGTGCGTGTCGACGCAGATGTTCTGGAGGCTCTTGAACCCGAGGATGAGCACCAGGTTCGCGGTCTTCCGGCCAACGCCGGGGAGCATGACGAGCTCCTCCATCGTGCCCGGCACGCGCCCGTCGAACCTCGCCACGAGCATCTCGCAACAGGCCTTCACGTAGCGCGCCTTGTAGCGATAGAAGCTCACCGGGTAGATGAGCTTTTCAATCTCCTTCACGCGAAGGCGCGCCATCGTCCGTGGCGTGCGAGCGCGCTTGAACAGACGCGTGGAGGCAGCGTGGGTCGTGGCGTCCTGAGTGCGCGCCGACAGGATCGTCGCGATCAGAATCTGGAAGGGATCCTCGGCCTGCTCCTCCGAGATCTTCTCGACCGCCGGCAGCTCGAGACCCGTGATCGCGCGCGCCAGCGACCGCATGACCTTCTCGACGACTGCTCCGGGTGGCTTTCTCGGTCTCAAGGAACCGGCGTGATCGGCGGCTTTCCCTCGAGCACTGCGAGGACGTTCTTCACGGCGAGCTCCGCCATCGCGGTTCGTGTTTCAACCGTTGCGCTGGCGAGGTGAGGGGCCAGCAGGACGTTCTCGAGCTTGAGCAGATCCGGATGAACCTCGGGCTCGCGCTCGTAGACGTCGAGCGCCGCGCCCGAGATGATCCGCTCGCGCAACGCCCACGCGAGCGCGGCCTCGTCCACCACGGGCCCGCGTGCGGTGTTCACGAGGTAGGCGCCGCGTTTCATTCGCGCCAGAGCGGGCTGATCGATCAGGTGCGTCGTTTGCGGCGTCAGCGGCACGTGCAGCGATACGACGTCCGAGGTCGCCAGCAGCTGATCCAAGGGCATGGCGCCCGGCAGAGACATGTCGTAGGAGCCATCCGGCCGGATGTCTGTACAGGCGACGCTCATGCCAAACGCCCCCGCCCGCGCCGCAACTGCGCGGCCGATTCTGCCGAATCCCACAATCCCGAGTTGCTTCCCGCGCGGCTCCATTCCGAGCATGAAGTCGAGCGCCCACCCTTTCCACTCGCCCCGCCTGACCACGCGCTCGCCCTCCGACACCCGCCGGGTGATCGCAAGGATCAGCGTCCAGGCGAAATCGGCGGTTGCTTCCGTGAGCACGTCGGGCGTGTTCGTCACGACGATCCCGCGGCGTCGTGCGGCTGGAACATCGATGTTGTTGTACCCGACCGCGATGTTGGCGATGACGCGAAGGTCGGTGCCCGCATCGATGACCGCACTGATCCACTGCCTCTGTGAGGAGACAAATCAGCGCCTGCTTGCCCCGCAGACGTTCGATCAGCTCGTTGCGTGGAATGGCCGTTTCGCCGACGTAGCGGTCCACCTCGCATGCTGCCTCGAGGTGCGCCATGGCCGACGCGGGAATCCGTCTGGTGAGGAGGACTGGAGGTTTCAATGGCCGTAGGACTTACAGTAACCGCAGTGATTGCACATGACCGCCGGTTCGATGATGCACGTGCCTTCCGGGCCGGATGGCACCGCGAATTGTCCGAAGCTTGCGGAAACCCCTCGGCGCTGCGCTTGCCCGCCGAAGCTCGCATCGCGAGCGAAGGCGGGAGCGTGCCCGAGCTGCCGCGCGATCGCCTCGCGCACCAGCGCCCGCATTTCCTGATCTGTCATTCCGTCACGTCCACGCTGTCGATGATACCAATGATCGCCGCATCGACCGGCGCGGCTTTTCTGCCGAGCGCCTCACCGGCGGCGCGCCCTTCGATCACCACGAGCACTCTCTCGTGAATGCCGGCGCCCACGGAGTCGACCGCGAGCAGCGCGGGCCCTCTCGGCTGGTCGTCGAGCGTCACCGGCTGGACGAGCAGGAGCTTCGCACCTTCGAACTTGCGGTGCTTCTGCGTCGAGACGACGGTGCCGACGACCCGCGCGATCTGCATCAGCCGATGTCCCAGTGATCGACGATCCCGACGATGCCCGCGTCGACCGGCACCTCGGTCGGATAGAAGGGAAAGCTCGCTTCCTTCCCCCGCACGAAGAAGACAACCTCGCCCACGCCCGCTCCAACCGAGTCAGCGGCGACGAGGGTGCGGCCAGTCGGCTTGCCTTCGGCGTCAATCGGCTGCAGCAGGAGCAGCGGCACGCCTGCAAGGTTCTCGTCCTTGCGAGTCGTCACGACATCACCGATGACTCGAGCGAGCTGCACCGACGTGGAGGGTTAATCGCCGGACGTGACTTCGACGGTATCGACGATGCCAACGATCGCGGCGTCGACCGGGCAGTCTTTCATCCCCGCCGCCATCCGCGCCGAGCTGCCGCTCACGATCAGCACCGTCTCGCCAACGCCCGCGTCGACGGTGTCGAGCGCGACGAGATAGTTGCCTTCGGCCTTCCCATGCGGATCCATCGGCCGCGCCACGAGCAGCTTGCTGCTCACCAGCTTCGGATCCTTGCGCGTGGCGACGACGGTCCCGACGATGCGAGCAAGTATCACCGGGAGCCCTGGGTCTTAAGACTTTCCGGCCCCGGCGGTCGCCTTGCCGATCGGAAGCGCGTCTTCGAGGTTGGCGTGCGGGCGCGGGATCACGTGGACGGAGACGAGCTCGCCCACGCGGCGGGCGGCCGCGGCTCCCGCGTCGGTCGCCGCCTTCACTGCCGCGACGTCGCCGCGGACAATCGCGGTCACGTAGCCGGCTCCAATCTTCTCCCAGCCCACCAACGTCACCTTCGCGGCCTTGACCATGGCATCGGCCGCCTCGATCATGGCGACGAGTCCCTTGGTCTCCACCATTCCCAACGCCTCACCCATCTGTCGATCCTCTCGCAATCCGTTCGTTGGTTCGCCGGTTCGTAGGTTCGTCGGTTCTCTTCGCGGGATTACTCGCGAAGGTTACGGACGGCGTCAGCGATCAATGCCGTGAGCTCGCGGTATGTTAGCCGAATTTCACCGTCTCTGCTCGCCTGCTGGAGCAGCCGCGAGACGTCGGGCACGAGCCGTTCGGTCGGCGACGCCGGTGCCTCGAGCACCTGGCAGAGTGCCTCGTCGCCGGCCGCCTGCGACGGGTCGGTGCAGATCGCCGCGGGCGCCGCGATTCCGTACATGCCGCGCAGCCCCTGGAGCCGGTCGACCTCCTCGCGCGAGAGCAGATGCTCGCGGCCCAGCAGGCGGGCCACGAGGCTGATCTTGGCGAAGTGCTCGATCGTTTCCATCTTGTAGTAGGCGGACATCAACGTCCGGCAGCAGGTCACGGCGCCATGGTTCGCGAGCAGCAGGCCGTCGTGCGCCTTGATGTACTTGCGCACCGCCTCCGGCAGCTCCGACGTGGAGGGGGTGCCGTATTCGGCGATTGGAATGCTCCCGAGGGTCGTGATCGACCTCCGCCAGCACCGCGCGTGTGAGCGGAATGCCTGCCACGGCAAAGCCGGTCGCGAGCGGCGGGTGCGCATGGACGACGGCGTTCACGTCCGGCCGGCTTCGATAGATCTCGAGGTGCATCGGCAGCTCGGATGACGGATCGCGATCGCCGGACAGCTTCTTTCCGGCGTAGTCCACGATCACCATCATGTCGGGGGTCATGAACCCCTTCGAGACGCTCTTGGGCGTGGTGATGAGCCGCGTCTCATCGAGCCGGACGCTGATGTTGCCGTCGTTGCTGGCGACGTAGGCGCGCGCGTACAGACGGCGGCCGACCTCGACGATCTCGGCCCGTGTCTGTTCTTCAGCGCGCGATGAACTCATTTCGGCATCTCTCGGAGCAGAAGTACCTGCGTCGTCCCGCCCGCGGTCAACGAGAGGGCGGATCCCGGCGAGACGTATGTGCCGCACACCGGATCGCGCTGCAGCTTCACGCCGGTTCGAACCTGACGCCGCGGTCGGCCCGTCGCTCCTTCGATGATTCCGTCCACGAGGCGCCAGAAGATGCGCGCGACGATGATCAGCAGGACGCCGAGGAGGATGATCCTTAACATGGGCTCAGGGCTTAAGGCTCAAGGCTTATGGCATCCTACGAAGTGCCCGGATGCGCCGAGCGCATGGTGTCGAGCGCGCGCTTCGCCGCCTGCCCCTCGGGGCTCTCCGGCGCAAGCTCGACGACGCGCTGCCACGAGGCGGTCGCGCCGGCCAGATCCTGCTTGCCGAACGCGCGCACGATGCCCTGATTCAACAGCGTTTTCGTGTGCCGCGAGTCGAGCGACAGCGAGTGATCGAACTGCTTCAGCGCGCGATCCGGCTGGTTCGTGTAGTAGTAGCTCACGCCCAGGTCGGTGCTCAGGTTCACGTTCTTCGGATCGAGACGAAGGGCCTCCTCATACCACTTGATCGCGTCCTGATATCGTTCGCCGTCGAAATAGGTGTTCGCGAGCTCCGCACGGGCGGTCGCGTTCTTCGGGTCGCTCGCGATGATGGTCTGGAGCGCCTTGACGCGCGCCTCATCGATGACCGCCGGCCGCTCCTGTTGTCCCGCGCGCTGCTCGGGGGCCTGCGCCGGTGCGTCCACGGCCGCGCGGGCGGGCTGCGGCGCCACCTGCTGCTGGCTCCCGATGACCCAGCCGACGATGAGCCCGAACAACATCCCGGCAACGGCGAACACAACCGATTCGGTTTTCATGAGGACCAAGAAGCGAGACGAAGACGATCTTATGTCACCCCAGCGTCCGCTGAAACCAGTCCACCAGCGCGCGGACGAGGTCTGGCTCGCGCGCGAGGAGCGTCGCGCCATGGGCCATCGTGTCGGCCCAGCGCGCCTCGCGAGGGCCGGGCGCCTCCTTCGTCAGCTCCCGCACGGTTCGCGCGGCGAGCGGGTCTCGGAGGCTCGCGATGAGAAGCGCCGGACGTCCGCCGTACTGGCGCATGGGAGCTTCGATTCGGACCCCGCGGTAATCGAGCGACGGCGAGACGAGCGCGAGCGACCGGACGCGTGGATCGGCTGCGGCGGCGAGGACGGCCAGGTTCGCGCCGAGCGACGCTCCGGCAACACCGACCACGCGCACATCCGGCCGGCCGGACAGATGCTCGACGGCGGCGCGCACATCGGTGTGCCAGGCGACAAGAGCGGCGGCGTCTCCGGGAAGAGATGCACCGGGAAGGTCGATGGCGAGTGAAGAGATGTTGGCCTCCGCGAGGCGCTGCGCCACGCTCTGCCAGTCCTCCTTGGACCGGCCAAGCATCGGTACGAGCACCACAGCGGGCGCCGGCCGCCGCGACGCCTCCACGAACAAACCGGCGATAGGTACGGCCGTCAGCGGTGCGGAACGTCACCAGGCGGCCGGCTGCCTCAACACCGGGCTTCAGCATCAGGATCAAGGCCATCGCGCAGCTAACCAGGCGGAGCCGCGCGACTTCGCGTACCCACTCTGTTCCTCGTTCCAGGTTCCCGGTTCCAGGTTCGTGTTCGATGTTCTGTTCGAGGTTCGTTGTTCGGGGTTCAAGGTTCGTTGTTCGGGGTTCAAGGTTCGCGGCTCTAGGCACCAAAAAGCCAGAGAACGAAAAACCCGGAACGCCGAACACGGAACCGAGAACGGAACTATGAACAAGAACCAGGAACCTGGAACCGGGAGCGAGGAACATCAGTATTCCGCCAGGACGTCGAGGTACTCGCGAACCGCCTGTCCCAAACCGACGAACAGCGCATGACTGATGAGCGCATGGCCGATCGATACTTCGGCCAGGTTCGGAAGCCGGCGGAAGATCACCAGGTTGTCGAGGTCGAGGTCGTGGCCTGCGTTGACGCCCAGTCCGAGGGCGTGCGCATATTCGGCGGCCTCCACGTATTCACCAAACGACTCGTGCGCTTCGTCAACGCCCCGATCGAACGCGCGCGCGTAGGGTTCCGTATAGAGCTCGACCCGATCGGCGCCCAGCTCCGACGCCCACTTGATCGGCGCGAGCAGCGGGTCGACGAACAAGCTGACGCGGACGCCGTCGGATTTCAAGCCGGCGATCGTTCGCGCCAGGACGTCCGGCGGTGTGTCCGGTGACCAGCCCGCCTGGCTCGTGATCTCTCCAGGACGCACCGGCACCAGGGTGCACTGATGCGGACGCACCTGGCGAACGAGCGCGAGGAGGTCGGGGCGTGGATCCCCTTCGATGTTGAGCTCGATGGTTCCTCGATACGGCGCCAGCAGGCCCGCCACTTCCCGGACGTCTTCTGGAGTGATGTGCCTGGCGTCGGCCCGTGGGTGGACGGTAATCCCCGGCACGCCGGCGCGGATGCACACGCGGACGGCTTCCGCGACCGACGGCACGCGCCCGCCGCGGGCGTTTCTCACCGTCGCCACTTTGTTGACGTTGACGGAAAGGTTGATCATCGGCTCATGGCCATTTCACACGCTTGCGCCGACGTGCCGCTTGACGGCGTCGACGATCTCCTGGCCCCAGCGGCGAATCTCGTCCTGGTCGCGCCCTTCGAGCATCACGCGCAGCAGCGGCTCGGTGCCCGAGTACCGGACGAGCAGGCGCCCGTTGCCGGCAAGGCGGGATTCCACGGACGACATCACCGCCGCCACTTCGGGCACGGTGCGGAGATCGATCTTTCGCTCGACGCGAAGGTTGAGCAGCACCTGCGGATAGGTCGTGAGGTCCGACGCCAGATCCCCGAGCTCGCGCCCGGTTGCGGTCATCGTCCGCAGGACGTTCAGCGACGTGGCAAGGCCGTCGCCGGTAAAGAGGTAGTCGGAGAAGATCACGTGACCCGACTGTTCGCCGCCGAGCGAGAGGTCCCGCTGAATCATCTCCTCCATCACGTACTTGTCCCCCACCGGGCACCGGACGATGGAGATGCCGGCCTCGCGAAGGGCGATCTCCAGGCCGATGTTGCTCATCACCGTGGCGACGACGGCGTTCCCCTTCAGGCGCCCCTCGGCTTTCATCTGTTTAGAGCACATCAGCATCATGGCGTCGCCGTCGACCAGCCCGCCCTGCGCGTCGACGAGGATGGCGCGATCGCCGTCGCCGTCATAGGCGATCCCCAGGCGGTACCCGCCGTCGACGACCAGCTTCCTCAGGGTGTCCGGGGCGGTCGACCCGCAGCGCAGGTTGATGTTGCGGCCGTCGGGCTCGCATCCGATGCAGCGAACGTCGAAGCCGAGATCCTGAAACAGCCTCGGAGCCACGGTCGTTGTCGCACCGTTGGCGCAATCGATCGCGATGCGCATGCCAGAGGCGGCGTTCGCGTCCCCGAGGATGGCCTTCAGGTGCCCGACGTATTCCGCGCGATAATCGATGACCTCAACCGCCTGCGCGTCGCCGGCTGGAACCTGCCATGACGCATCCGCGATGATGCCTTCGACCTGCTGCTCGAGCGCTTCGGTGAACTTCTCGCCGGCGCCGGAGAACACCTTGATTCCGTTGTCTTCGAACGGATTGTGCGAGGCGGAGATGACCACGCCGGCGGCGTAGCCCATGCGCGGCGTGAGGTATGCGATCGCCGGCGTGGGAATGATACCGGCGCTCGTCAGCGTGGCCCCCTGCGAGCGCATCCCGTGCGCCAGCTCCCGCTCGATCCAGGCACCCGACTCGCGCGTGTCGCGACCGGCGAGAAACCGCTCGCGGCCATCGGCGCCCTCGTTCCCATGACGCAGCGCGCGGACGAGCGCCGCGCCCAACCTCCGGATCGTCAGAACGTCGAGTGGATACTGGCCCGCTGTGCCGCGAATGCCGTCTGTGCCAAACAATTTCGCCATTATGTGATTTGTGATTGAGCGATTAATTTGCGATTTGTGATTTTGGATTTCTGATTTGTATTTGATTTCGTGATTTTCGTGCTTTCGTGGTTCGCGACTCAGGGAATGCGCACCTGGACCTGCGGCGGCTCCACCCGAACGACGGTCAGGTGCTGGGGAGGCGTGACGCGAACCGGAAGCTGGAACTGACCCTGGCCCAGACCCTCGAGGTCCACGATCGCCTCGAAGGCCGCGGAACTCGTGGCCTCGAGCACCTCGCGCGCGCCGCGTACGACTAGGCTCACCTCCGCCGGCCGCACCCGCGCGCCGGCGCGATCCCCCTTGGAGGTCACCGACACGCCGATGAAGCGCCGCTCCACGGGAGCCGCGGCCACGTTGACCGTGACGATGGCGCTCTGCGGCTTGCGCAGTCGTACGGCCGGATCGGAGACGCCGATCGTCACGGACTCACGCACGGGTGCCGACGATCCGTCCACGCTGATGGGCTCGGTGATCGCTTCGGTCAGACTACGGATCTTCGATACGGGCCCGACGACCTCGACGGTCGCGGGGTCCGCGGCGATCGTGCCCACCACATACCCCTCGGCGGGGTCCCCTTCGACGGCCGGCACAACCGGCACCGACTTCGACTCCGACTGCTCGAATCCCATCGACACGTTCGACGGGTTGACGTGCACGACATCGACGCCAAAGGGGCGGCGCACATCGGCCGGGGTGAGGTGGAACAGCCGCCGGCCCGTGCGCGCCGCGCGCAGATCCAGTACCGCCACGAGATCGCCCTGAGCGAGGCGTGTCAGCGAGCCGGAGGACCCGCGCACGCGCACGTCGGCCACGGTCGGCGTGTCGCCCACCAGCTCCAGCTGGGGCGGCAGGTTCGTGAACTCGAGCGGGATGCGCAGCGCGCGTTCCACAATCTGCTCCCCCGAAACAACGAGCCAGAGAAGCGCCGCCAGCGCGATCGAGACGAACTTGAGGCCGAGGTGCCGAAACCCGCGAACCGCCATCAGGCCAGCGCTCTCCTGGTGTCACGCCGCCCCGCCGTTGCCCGACGCGGTCCAAGCAGGTCGCGGAGACGCGTACGCATGCGGTCGGCCGTGACGCCGCGCTCGATGCCGCCGCCCGTCACCAGCGAGATCGACCCGGTCTCCTCCGACACGACAATCGCCAGCGCGTCGTTCTCCTCGGTCAGGCCGAGCGCCGCGCGGTGCCGCGTGCCGAGATCCTTGCTGAGGCGTGGGTTCACGGAGAGCGGCAGGAAGCACGCGGCGGCGGCAATGCGCTCGCCCTGAATGATGACGGCGCCGTCGTGCAGCGGTGAGCCGGGCTGAAAGATGCTCGCGAGCAGGTCGTAGGTGACCGTCGCGTCGAGGGGAATCCCGCCTTCGATGTAGTTGCGAAGGCCGATCTCGCGCTCGAACACGATGATTGCGCCGATGCGCCGCGCAGCCAGCGACGTGCTCGCCACGACGAGCTCCTCGACGACGTCCTCCTCGTCCTCGAGCGTCCTGGCGAAATACCGGAAGAACGGCGCGCGGCCGAAGTGCGCCAGGGCCCGCCGGATGTCGGACTGGAACAGCACGATGACGGCGAACACGACGTACCCGGCCAGGTTGCGAATCACCCAGTTGACCGTCTCCAGGTGCAGCCATCGCGAGAGGAAGAAGAGACCGATGAGGAAGCCGCCCCCCACCGCCATCTGGACGGCCCGCGTCCCCCGGATGAGCAGCAGCAGCTCGTAGATGAGGAAGGACACGATGGCGATGTCGAGCACATCCCACCACTCGATCGACAGCGAGGGGCGCTGGAGCAGCTCGGTCAGCCAGGTCATTCGTCGCGATGATACTTCCGAATCTCATCGGCCACGCGCACCACGTGGACCATCTCGGCGACCGCATGTACGCGGACGATGTGAGCGCCTGCGAGGACCGCGGCGGTCACGGCGGCCGCCGTTCCCCAATCGCGGCCGCTGGCCGGCACCGACGATCCGAGCGCCTTCGCGAGGAACGATTTGCGGGACGGTCCGGCGAGAATGGGGCGGCCGAGCTCGGCGAACTCGTGAATGCGTGCGAGCGCCTCATACGTGTGCGGCGCTTCCTTGGCGAATCCGAGTCCGGGATCGACGACCAGCGCATCGCGCGCGACGCCGGCTCCAGTGGCAAACGCGATGCTTTCCCGCAACTCGTCCAACACCTCGCCGACGACGTCGTGATACGTCGCCTGCTGGTACATGTCCTTCGGCCGGCCGCGCATGTGCATCAGCACCAGCGCGGCGCGGTGCGTGGCGGCGACCTCGCCGAGCGACGGGTCGTACCGCAGGCCGCTCACGTCGTTGATGATCCCGGCGCCTGCGGCGAGCGCGCTCCGGGCGACGCTGGCTTTGTAGGTATCCACGGACAGCGGCACGGTGACTCGCTTCGCAAGCGCCTCGATCACCGGCACCACGCGCGCGCTCTCTCCGTCTGCGCTGAGCGCCCCGGCGCCGGGCCGCGTCGACTCGCCTCCCACGTCGAGGATATCCGCGCCGGCCTCGACCATGCGTACGCCCGCTTCAACCGCCTTCAACGGATCGAGCCGCTCGCCGCCGTCGGAGAACGAATCGGGGGTCACGTTGATAACCCCCATCACCAATGTGCGATCTCCGAGGGGCAGCGACTTGCCCCCCGGCAGTGGCACCGTGAATCGTCGTCGCGCGTGCATGAACAGAAAAGGCCCGCGACACTGTGATGTGTCGCGGGCCCATTATTGATCCTGGCCCTGAGCCTTAAGCCCTAAGCCTATTCCTGAGTGAGCGGCCTCGGCGGAATCGGCGGCACGATTGACGGCGCGGGCCGTTCCTTCGCGCGGCCCCGAACGTCGGGCTGGGGCTGAGGCGCCGTGGCCGCAGGCGCGGGCAGCGGCTCATCGATCGGCTGGCCGGCCGCAAGACGATTCACCTGGTCGGCGTCGAGCGTTTCACGCGCCAGAAGCGCATCGGCCATGTCGAGCAGCTTCTGCTTGTGCTGCATCAGCACCTTCTGGGCGCGCGTGTAGTTGTCCGTGACGAAGCGCTTGACTTCCTGATCGATGCGGAGCGCCGTGTCCTCGCTGTAGTCCTGATGCTGCGCGATCTCGCGGCCGAGGAAGATCTGCTCCTCCTTCTTGCCGAAGGTGAGGGGGCCCATCGCGTTGCTCATGCCCCATTCGCACACCATGCGGCGGGCCAGGTCGGTCGCGCGCTCGAGATCGTTGCCGGCGCCGGTGGTGATGCTGCCGATGGTGATCTCTTCGGCGATGCGGCCGCCGAGCAGGATCGCGATCTGATCCTCAAGGTACTCGCGGGAGTAGTTGTGCTTCTCGTCGATCGGAAGCTGCTGCGTGAGCCCGAGCGCCATGCCGCGCGGGATGATCGTCACCTTGTGGATCGGATCCGCGTGCGGGAGCATGACGGTGAGCAGCGCATGGCCCGCCTCGTGAATCGCCGTCACGCGCTTCTCGCTCTCGCTGATGATCATCGAGCGCCGCTCGGCGCCCATGAGCACCTTGTCCTTCGCAAACTCGAAGTCGAGCATGCGAACGACCTTCTGGTTGTAGCGCGCGGCGTTCAACGCAGCCTCGTTGACCAGATTCGCGAGGTCGGCGCCGGAGAAGCCCGATGAGCCCCGCGCCAGAATCGCGATATCGACGTCGTCGGAGAGCGGAATCTTCTTCGTGTGGACGGCGAGAATGCCCTCGCGCCCCTTCACGTCCGGACGGTTGACGACGATGCGTCGGTCGAAGCGGCCGGGACGCAGCAGCGCCGGGTCGAGGACATCCGGGCGGTTCGTCGCGGCGACGAGGATCACGCCTTCGTTCGACTCGAACCCGTCCATCTCGACGAGCAGCTGATTCAGCGTCTGCTCGCGCTCGTCATGACCGCCGCCGAGGCCGGCGCCGCGGTGGCGGCCGACCGCGTCGATCTCGTCGATGAACACGATGCACGGGGCGTTCTTCTTCCCCTGCTCGAAGAGGTCGCGCACGCGCGAGGCACCCACGCCGACGAACATCTCCACGAAGTCGGAGCCGCTGATCGAGAAGAACGGCACGTTCGCCTCGCCGGCGACCGCGCGGGCCAGCAGCGTCTTCCCCGTTCCCGGCGGGCCCATGAGCAGCACGCCCTTGGGGATGCGGCCTCCGAGCTTCTGGAACTTCTGCGGCTCACGCAGGAACTCGATGATCTCCTGGAGCTCGTCCTTCGCTTCGTCGACGCCGGCGACGTCCTTGAACGTCACCTTCTTCTGAGCGCTCGACGACAGCTTCGCCTTGCTCTTGCCGAATGAGAGCGCCTTGTTGCCACCGCTCTGCATCTGCCGCATGAAGAAGATCCAGAACCCGATCATCAGCAGAATCGGCGCCCAGGAGTAGAGAAGGGCCGCCCAGGGGCTTGTCGTCGGTTCCTTCGCCGTGATTGCCACGCCGCGCTCGTGCAGCCGGTTGGCGAGCCCCTCGAACTGCGCGGGGGCGTACGTCCGGAAAGGTTCGTTCGCCTTCGTGGCGCCGGTGATTTCGTTGCCGGTGATGGTCACGCGGGCGACGGAACCGTTTTCCACGGCCTGCATGAACTCGCTGAAGCTCTGCGTCTTGAAGCTCGGCTGGAAGCGTGTGGACACGTTCCAGACGATGACCCCGACGACGATGAGGACCATCCAGAACACGAGACTCTTGAGCGTTGAGTTCAAGCCTTGCCTCCCACCCGGGTGAGTAACCAGCGTATCACGGTAACCTACTGTAATAAGACCAGCTTTTTGCCGCGAAGTTCCACGCGCGAGCCGGGCACTTCGCCGGCGGCCGACAGGCCTGTAAGAACGTCCAGGGCTGTCTGCACGTGATCGAGACCTACTTCTCTCCCATTCGCGCAGCTGCGCATCGCCCGCAGCAGAATCCGCCGGGCGAGCGGGAGCGGCGACGCCCGCAGCTCGTCCGCGTCGAGCTCGAGGCCGTGCGCGGTCGGCGTGGACACTGTGACCAGCTTATCGGCCGCGAGCTCGTCCAACCAGCGGGCGTCCTCGCCAAGCAGCCCCGCGGCCCTCGCGATCGCCCGGCGCGCCGGCAGACCGAGCGACGCCTCGAGCCGTGGCAGGACCTCGTGCCGCACGCGATTGCGAGGATTGCTCATATCTGCATTCGTCTCGTCCTCGACCCACGACTCCCCCAGCGTCCGCAGATATCCCTGCAGTTCGACACGGCTGGCCTCGAGCGCCGGCCTGATGAGCCGATCCTTCTGCGGGTAGATTCCCCCCAGGCCGGTGGCGCCGGCGCCTCGCAGCAGCTTCAAGAGAAACGTCTCGGCCTGATCGTCGAGCGTGTGCCCGACCGCGATGCGACTCGCCTCGAGCCGCAACGCCGCCTGCTCGAAGAACTCATATCGCACTCGCCGCGCGGCGTCCTCGATCGACAGCCCCTTCGACTCCGCTACTTCTTTGACGTTGGCGCGGGTCACGAGGATCGCAAGCCCGACACGATCCGCGAGATTCCGGCAGAAGGACTCATCGCGATCGGCGGTCTCGCGCAGCTGATGGTTGACGTGCGCGAGACCCGCCACCGCGAAATCCATATTCGGGGCGAGCTCGCGGAGCAGGAAGGTCAGCGCGACGGAATCAGAGCCACCGGAGAGCCCGATGAGCACACGGGTGCCCGCCGGACAGAGCCCGTGCCGCTGAATCGTGCGCCGGACTTTCTGCTGAATAGCTGTCAAAGATTGGTGCCGGAGGGCAGACTCGAACTGCCGACCCTGCGCTTATGAGACGCATGCTCTAACCACCTGAGCTACTCCGGCGTGAACTCATGATTTTACTACACGAAGAAGCAGGACTCAGGGATCAGGAATCGATCAAAGCGGCGGCGAGCAGAGGGATCAGGATCTCGTGGTGGCCGACCAGCGAGTAACCGTGCCCTGTTCCCGCCACGGGGCGGGTGACGACATTCGTCTGGGGACGATACAGCCGCATGAAATCGATGTTCACAGTGGTCAGCGGTTCGAGGGAGATGCCCCGATTCCTCGCGAGCGCCACGGCTTTCAAAAACACTTCCGGCAGAACGACCGCGGAACCGCAGTTAAGGTAGACACCACCGGCGAGTTTCGAGATTGACGACGCAAAGTACCGAAAATCCCTGAGACTCGCATCCCCAAGCGCGGCGCCCGACGCGGCCGGATGCATGTGAATGACGTCCGTGCCCAATGCGACGTGAACCGTCAGGGGAATCGACAGCCGGTGTGCCGCCACCGCGATGCTGGCATCCGCGTGTGCCGGGTTCATCGAGGCGAGCATCGCGGCGACCGACTGGCCCAGCCCTCGCGACTGCTGCGCCGCGGTGGCAATCGCCTCGTTGAGCAGCCGTCCGGTTTCCTCGGCCATGCCGAAGCGTCCGGGGCCGAGTGCCTCGTCCACGTCCTCGGACGTCCCCCCGGAAAGCGCTACCTCGAAGTCGTGAATGATGCCGGCGCCGTTCATGGCAATGGCTGACACATAGCCCCGACGCATCAAGTCGACAATGATCGGAGACACGCCGGTCTTGATGACGTGCGCGCCGAGCCCCCAGACGATTCCGGCGCCGCCCTGCTTCGCAGCGCGCAGCGCCGCGATCACGGCCTTGAGGTCGCGGGCGCCAAGGATGTCCGGCAGCGAGCCGACCCACTCGACGAACGAGGCGCCGCGGTGATGAGGCCTGCCGAAAAGCTCGGCTCTCGCCTTACTGTTCCGCGAGGCGAGGGGGTAGGTACGGACATCGGCCAGATCGAACTCTTCGTAATCAAACGGCATGGCGTCGTAACTTAGCACTCCTGCCTGTCTCCTGATCTCCTGGGACAGCCCTCCTCCCTGCTCCCTGCTCTCTGCCCCCTGATCCCTGTTCCCTAGAGGATCAGCATGGCGTCGCCATAGCTGTAGAAACGGTAGCCCCGCGCAATCGCGTCAGCATACGCGCCCAGCAGGCGTTCGCGGCCGGCAAGGGCTGCAACCAGCATCAGCAGCGAGGAGCGCGGGAGATGGAAGTTCGTGACCATGCCCGACACGATGCGGAACGGCCGGCCGGGATGGATGAAGAGCGCCGTCCGCCCGCTCAACGGATGCACCGCGCCTTCCGCGTCAGTGCTCAGCGATTCCAGCGTCCGAACCGTCGTCGTTCCGACGGCGATGATCCGTCGCTGCTCGTGAAGCGCTCGGGTGAGCGCGTCCGCGGCGCGCTCGTCTACCGTGAACGTCTCCGGCTCCATCACGTGGTCTTCGACCCGTTCCACGCGAACCGGCTGGAACGTCCCGTAGCCCACGTGCAGCGTCACGTCGACTCGCTCGATGCCGCGCCGATCGAGCTCGGAGAGTATCGCGTCGGTGAAGTGAAGGCCCGCCGTGGGAGCGGCCACCGAGCCGCGCTCGTGCGCGTAAACGGTCTGGTAGCGGGTGCGATCGTCGGTCGTGTCGTCGCGGTGAATGTAGGGAGGGAGGGGAATGTGGCCGATCGCATCGATGGCGGCGCCGACGTCGCGCTCCTCGGTGGTCCAGAGACGCACCGTCCGTCTGCCGTGAAAGTGCCGCTCGAGCACTTCTCCGTACAGCACCACATCGTCTCGGCGGAAAAGCACCCGTGCGCCGGGCTTCAGCTTCTGGCCCGGATGCATCAGGGCATCCCACACCTCGCCATCTGCGACGGAACGGCGCTCGAGGAGCAGACACTCGACCGCGCCGCCGCTTGGCACGCGGTGGCCCAGAAGCCGCGCCGGAAACACCCGCGTGTTGTTGACGACGAGCAGATCGCCGGCCCGCAGGAACTCACCGATGCGGTCGAAGCGCACGTGCTCGACCGCCCCCGTCGCCTGCGACAGCACGAGCAGCCGCGACTCGCCGCGCACGGCTGACGGCGCTTGCGCGATCAGCTCGCCGGGAAGTTCGAAATCGAAATCGCTAACGTCCACAAATCACAAATCGCAAATGTACAAAAAAACACCCGGCGGTGAGGACCGCCGGGTGAATGGGAGAGAGGAACTCTGCCGACTCAGTGAATGGTCGGAATGATGATGTTCTTCGACACCCGGTAGTCGTCGGCCAGGATCGCCCAGAGCGCCTGGTCGAGATACTGCCCGTTGCGGAGGAAGGAGCGCCGCAGCACGCCTTCGCAGACCGCGCCGAGCTTGCGGAGCGCGCCGTTGCCGCGGCCGTTCTGGACCGCCGCGCGCGCTTCGAGTCGATGCACGCCGACGGTTTCGAACGCGAACTCCAGGACCATCTGCGCGCCGTCGGCGAACATGCCCGTGCCCCAGAACGCGGAGCCGAGCGCGAAGCCCCATTCCGCCGTGCCCCAGCCCGGCTCGAGCTGGCGCAGCTGGAACAGTCCGATCGCGGTGTCCATGCCGTGCGGCACGACCGCGAAGCAGCAGTAGTTGCCCGCCTCGCGCTCGCGGTTCGCCCACACGATGAACCGCTCGAAGCCCTCGACCGTGGTCGGCGGCGGCGAAATGAACCGCGCAACTTCCTCGGTCGTCAGCATGGCGAAGAGTGACGGTGCGTCCGAGACCCGCAGCTCGCGGAGCGTAATCTGCGAACCCGTCAGCATCGGCAGCCCCGTCTTCCAGTCCGTCGTCACGACCGAGGTCGTGTCAACAGTCGGCTGATTCAGCATCGCGATCTCGCGATCCATCTCGGGGGTGTATGGCATTTTTTCCATGACTACCGCCCCCCTTCGTCGATGAAGGACTGACCTGCGAGCTGGTCGGTTCCTTCGCTGAAGGCCAGCACCGAATCCTGGCTCATGCCCCAGACGATGTTGTCGTCGGCGCCCCAGACGATGTTGTCAGCACCCCAGACGATGTTGTCGTCGCAGCCCCACACGATGTTGTCATCCGTGGCGCCCCAGACGATGTTCTCGTCGGCCATGCTCCACACGATGTTCTCGTCGAGCATGCTCCAGACGATGTTCTCGTCCATGCTCCAGACGATGTTGTCGTCCAGATAGCCCCAGACGATGTTGTCGTCCCACTGCGCGAGGCGCATGTAGAGCGACGTCGTGTTGGTCTTGATCTTTCCACCCCAGACGATCGCGCGACCCCAGTAGACCGCCTCGCCGAAGAGGAGGTCCATGCGGACCATCTGACGGCTGCCTTTCGTCCAGCGCATGCCGGCCCGCGCGCTGGGTTCGATCAGCTTGGCGAACCGCACCGCACCGGCGAGGTTCACTTCGCCGGCTCCCTGCGTGAACAGGTCGACGTTGGTAAGACGCTGCGCGGTGAACTGCAGAATCGCCTTTGCCGTGTGCGACGTCAGCCGCGGATTCGCTTGGAACAGCAGCGCGGCGCCCCCCGCCACGACCGGGGCCGCCTGGCTCGTGCCGTTCAAGCGGAAGTACGACGTGCCGATCTTCAGCGTTGGATACCGCAGATCGAGTGTGCTGCCTACTGAACGCAGCGACGCCATCTGGTATCCGGGCGCCAGGACGTCGGGCTTGAGGAACAGATCGAACCGCGTCGGCCCGCGTGAGCTGAAGGGTGCGGCGCCATCGTCGCTGCGCGGCAGCGTCAGCTTATTGTCCGCGGCACCGACCGTCATCGCGCCCTGCGCGTTTCCGGGCGACGTGACGCTTCCGTACACCGTCTGGCCGACGGCGTTGCGGCCCATGTTGCCGGCCGAGACCACCACCAGCAAGCCGCGCTTCGTCAGCTGCTCGACGAGCTGCACCAGCGGGTCGGTGGCCGCCGCCTCGTAAATGGGATGACCCAGCGACAGGTTCACGATGCGAATGTTGTAGGCAACGTGATTCGCCAGCACCCACTCGAGCGCCGCCATGACGTCGCTGGTCTTCCCGGTGCCGTCGGCAGCGAGGACCTTCAGCGCGACAATTGAGGCGCCGGGAGCCACGCCCTTGTAGGACGAGTGCGTGGCGCCGCTGCCGGCGATGATCCCGGCGACGTGCGTGCCGTGGCCGTAGTCGTCGTAGGGCGTCGTCTGGCCTCTGACGAAATCGACGAAGGCCTTGATGCGCGTCGCGGGAAGATCCGCGTGCGGCTTCACGCCCGAATCGATCACGGCGACGGTGACGCCCGCGCCCGTCACGCCGTACCGGCTCCGCGCCGCCGCCGCGCCGCTCGAATCGACGGTCGTGTGCGGCGGGCCGCTGAGCAGATTGCCGACGGTGTTGGTGACGGTGTTGAGCAGGCTGCCGAGCAACTGCCCCTGCACTGGCGCGTCGTACGACACCGACAACACGTCGTCCGATTCGTCCTCGAGCAGCTCGCGGAGCGCGCGGTGGTTGACCTTCAGCGACATAGCCCCGAGGGACTTGTGCTGCCGGCGCACCTGGCGGTTCCCGCTCTTCTGCTGCTTGACGCGCTCACCGGCCGCAGCGTCCTTGTAGCGGACGATGACCGGAATGTCCCGGCCGTCCTGGAGCGCTTCCTCGATCATGCGATCGACGCGCGGCTTGCGTTTCTGCTTCTGCGCGTGCGCGGGCTCCGCTCCCGCCAGGAGCAGTGCTCCCAGCGCGAACGCGCTCGCGGCGCGCTTCATGAGGTGGTTAGTAAGAAGACGTCTCATCAATGCACCTTCGGACCCCAGACGGCCTTGGCGTGGCGCCACTCTGTGTCGAGAATCGACCAGCGCGCCTGGTCAAGTTGCTGCGGTCGAACCGGGCAGACAATGCCGACCGGTGCCGACTGCAGGGACGGCTGTCCCTGCTCGTTCTGCGACGTGGCCGGCGAATCAAGCCGACTCACGCCCACGTTGTCGATGTTGAAGCCCACCACGCGTCGTGCTCCTTCGGTTAGGGCGCCTGAAAGCGAGGCGACAGGGATCGGGCGATTCATGCGAGTGCCAACAGAGCAATTGGAAGGCCACGACGGCCGAGGTGGGATGGGCTACCCTCAAACGACTGGAGATAAAGCAGTTAGACGCACTCAGACTCCGTCGTGCGTGCGCACACCGCGTGCGGGGCGTGTGCTGCAACAGCGCACACAGAATTGCACCGCAGCCATGACATCAGTCCTAAGCTGTTGATCCATATGGATTTAGCATCGTGTTCCATTCCAGAGCAGTTGTTCTGGATCAACACACGAGCAACCGCTTTTATCAATCGACATAAACCCTTTTTAATCTGTCAGTTAAAGCTAGCCACGGCTTCCAGCCCGAAGCCGCATGGCCAAGTTGAGGACACGTGCGGATCGGGCACAGCCGTGGCGACCCCTTTGCACCGCGGTTGGCGTGCTCGACGTCGTCGTGATTGGCGGTGGTGCGGCGGGCCTCAGCGCAGCGCTCCTGCTGGGCCGATGTCGCCGCCGCGTGGTTGTGTGTGATGCCGGTCGGCCGCGGAATGCGCCTGCGACCGCCTTGCACGGGTACCTGACCCGCGACGGGACGGCGCCGGCCGAACTGCTGCGACTGGGCCGCGAGGAGCTGCGCCCGTACGGCGTCGAGCTCCGGCAGGTGCTCGTGACCGATGTGGCCCAGGGACCCGACGGCTTCGAGGTCCGCCTCGAAACCGGCGAGCGGCTCACCGCGCGGACGTTGCTCCTCGCGACCGGCGTCCGCGACCATCTCCCGGACATCCCCGGTCTCGATGCGTGTTATGGCATCAGCGTGCACCACTGCCCCTACTGCGACGGATGGGAAGCGCGCGATCGGGCACTCGCGGTGATCGGTCAGGGCGCCGGCGCGACGAGTCTCGCGCTGTCGTTGAAGACGTGGAGCGACTGCGTCGTGCTGTGCACCAACGGGCGTGCCCGGATCAGCGGCAAGCATCGCAACCAGCTCGCGGCGCACGGGATCCCGATCGCGGCGGGACGGATCTCCAGGGTCGACCACGCCGACGGCCGCGTGCGCGGGCTGGTCATGGACCACGGGGAGCCCGTGGCCTGCGAGGCGGTGTTCTTCTCCACGGGACAGTCGCAGCAATCCGATCTTCCGAAGCGCCTCGGGTGCGACCTCACGTCGAAGGGAACGGTGAAGACGGATCGCCTCGGCCAGACGTGCGTGCCGGGCCTCTACGTGGTTGGGGATGCGTCGCGCGACGTGCAGTTCGTGATCGTGGCCGCTTCCGAAGGCGCCAAGGCCGCGGTGGCCATCAACAAGCGGCTGCAGGCGAGCGCGGGTCTTGCCGCGGCCCCGGCCCAATCCTGATGTCCGAGGATCTTGTCGCGCCGGCCTCGATCAACGTCCGGAGCGTCGCGCTCACCGTGCTCGCGATTTCGGCCGGGATGGCGGTGCTCTGGTGGGCGCAGGAAGTTTTCATCCCCGTCGTGCTCAGCGTCCTGATCAGCTATGCCCTCGACCCGCTCGTGATCGGCCTGACGCGCGCGAAATTGCCGCGTGCGGTCGCCGCCGCGGTGGTGGTTCTGACGCTCGCGTGCGGCCTCGGGTACACGGCGTGGGCGCTGAGCGACGACGCGGCGGACGTCGTGGCGCGTCTGCCGCAGGCCGCCCAGAAGCTGAGACAGGGCATGAAGATCGGCCGCGGCGAGACTGGCACCATCGAGCAGATGCAGAAGGCGGCCGACGAGCTGCAAAAAACGGCCGACGCGACCACGGGACCACCGACGCCGGCGCCGCGCGGCGTTCAGCGCGTGCAGATCGACTCGCCCGCCATCGACTTTCGTGAATATCTGTTCTGGGGATCGGCGAACGTCGTCGCGTTCGCCGGCCAGCTGATGCTGGTGCTCTTCTTCGTCTTCTTCCTGCTGGCCACGGGCGATCTGTTCAAGCGAAAGCTGGTGCGCATCGCGGGGCCGTCCCTCGAGAAAAAGAAGATCACGGTTCAAATCCTCAACGAGATCAACTCGCAGATCGAACGGTTTCTGTTCGTGCGCGTTCTCACGAGCGTCGTCGTCGGCGTCGCCACCTACATTGCGTTCAAAATGCTGGGCCTGCAGGAAGCCGCGGTGTGGGCCATCCTCGCGGGCGTGTTCAACACCATTCCCTACTTCGGCCCGGTCATCGTCGCCGCCGGCACGGCGGTGATCGCGCTGGCGCAGTTCGGCACGATCTCGATGATGCTGTACGTGTCCGGGATCTCCCTCGTCATCACGAGCATCGAGGGATGGCTGCTGACGCCGTGGCTGACGAGCCGGACGGCGCGCACCAATGAGGTGGCGGTGTTCATCGGGCTGATCTTCTGGGGATTCGTCTGGGGTCTGTGGGGGACGCTCCTCGCCGTGCCGATGCTCGTCGTCGTGAAGGCCTTCTGCGATCGGATCGAGGATCTCAAGCCCGTGGGCGAGCTGCTCGGCGAGTAGGCGTCAGGAGCTTGTCGAGATCGGTTCGCCCGCGTGCGGCGAGCAATGGCTTCCACAGATCGCCGACCTTCGCGAACCGGCTCCGCACGTTGTCGATTCTGAAATCCTCGATCTCGACCCCGCGCGTCACCTCGTTCCACGTGACGGGCGCCGACACCGTCGCGCGCGGACGGGGGCGCAAGGAGTACACGCTCGCCAGCGTACTCCCCCATCTGTTCTGGTTGTAGTCCACGAGCACGCGGCCCTTCGGACGATTCGCGACGCGGTACTCGGACGTCATGAGCGCGCGGTGCCTCGACGCCATCTCGATGGAGAGCGCCTTGGCAAAGGTCCACACCGCCTTTTGCTCCGGGCCACGGACGATTGGCACGTACACGTGCATCCCCCTCGAGCCGGTCGTCTTCACCACCGGGCCCATGCCGAGGGTCTCGAGCGCGTCGCGGAGGATGAGGGCCGCCTCACGTACCTGCGCGAAGGACGCGCCCTCGCCCGGATCCAGATCGAAATGCACGTAGTCAGGCCGGTCGACCTCGTCGCAGCGGGCGTACCACTGGTTGAGATCGATGCACCCGAGATTGATCACCCACAGCAACGACGGGAGGTCGTCGATCACTGGGAAGTCGATGATGTTCTCCGAGCCGTGGTCGATCTCGCACGTCCGGATCCAGTCCGGACGAGGCGTCGGCGCGCGCTTCATGAAGAAGAACTCGCCGGCGGCGCCATGGGGGTAGCGTTTCATCACCATCGCGCGATCGCGGATATGCGGCAGGAGCAGGGGCGACACGTCGGTGTAGGTCCTGAATGAGGTCGCCCTTCGTGATCCCGAGCTCGGGCCAGAACGGCTTGTGAAGGTTGGTCAGCCTCACCTCGCGGCCGTCGACCTTGACGACCACGTCGTTGGCGTCGCGCGGAATCTGCGGCGTGCGCATGTCGAATCGGCTCAGCGTTTTCCTCAGCGTCTCCTGAGCGGCTCCAGCTTCGGCGGACGCGCGCCGTGGCGGACGGCGCCTCGCAGCGGCACGTACGGGAGCTCGAGGTCGGCCGTCACGCAGCGCAGCATCAGCCCGCCGCGGCTCATGTCTCCCCGTCCGATGAAGTCGGGAGGAAAGAGCAGGCGGTCTCCGAAGATCGGCAGCAGGAGCTCGACGTACTTCCCCGAGGCGATGCTCCCCAGCAGCACGACCTCGCAGTCGGGTCCGGCCGCGCGATCGAGCGCCCGCGCGCCGCGCACGAGCGGCTCACGATAGCTGGCGTTGTCGCGCGCGATCGGCACGCGTGCGAATGCGCTGAACGAGTCGAGCGTCAGCGGCGTGTCCACCGACCGCAGGCCGGCACTGGGCGTGATCGCGAGCACGCCTCCTGCCACGACCGGATCGCCGGGATCGGGCGGGCGGGCAAACCGCCGGGCGTAGGCGAGCTTCCCGCGAAAGTACAAGCCGCTCACGAAGCTGAAGACCTCTCCGAGCGGTGCCCCTCCCCGGCTGCGCAGCCTGGTGGCGAGATCGAACTGCGCGGCCGGCGACGCCACCATGCGCGCACGGATGCCGCCGCAGTTCGCAGGCGACAGAAGAAAAATGCGAGGCGGCGGCGGACGTTTTCTCGCCACTTAGAACAACTTCGCGCCGATCGCCGACATGAGCCAGCCAAGGATCAGGAACGGAATCACGGCAAGACCGGCGACGAGCGCAATCATCAGCGTGACGAACGCATAGTCGCCGCGCGACCCGCGCCGCTCCTCACGCGCGTGCAGCTCGAGCAGCGCGAGGTTCATGTCGTTCGCCTTCCACGCGAAATCGAACAGGTCGCCCAGAACCGGAACGACGCCGACGAGCGCGTCGATGGCGACATTGATCACCATGCGCATCTGCACGACCCTCGGCACGCCGAGTTGGCGCGCCTGCAGCAGCATCCCGATCGCGAAGAGCGGTGAGACGAGATCGCCGATGCCGGGGAGCAAGCCGACGATCGGGTCGAGGCCGACGCGATACGACGTCCCGGGAACGACGAACGCGTTGTCGAGCAGGTCGGCAATCCACCGCAGGCCCGACAGGCGCCGTTCCTGCTCGGGTGTGAGCTGACGCAGCCGCGTGAGCCGGCCCTTGCGCACCATCTCGACGATCCTACAGAGTTAATGCTTCAGACCCCAGCGCAGCAGAATGGCTCCGACCGTGAAGCCCGCGCCGACGGAGGCAAGGAGGACCAGGTCTCCCTTCTTGAGGCGGCCATCGAGGATCGCGTCGTTGAGGGCGAGGGGAATGGTTCCCGCCGTGGTGTTGCCGAACTTCTCGATGTTGATGACCACTTTTTCAGGCGCGAGCCCCAGCTTGTCAGCCGCCGAGCTGATGATGCGCCGGTTCGCCTGGTGCGACACGAACAGGTCGACGTCGTTCGGCGTCACGCCGTTGCGCTCGAGCAACCGCCGGCAGGCGTCCTCGGTGTTGCGAACGGCGAACTTGAACACCATCTGACCGTCCTGCTTCACGTAGTGCAGCCGCTGGTCCACGGTTTCATGAGAGGCGGGCCTGAGGCTCCCTCCGGCGGGCATGCACAACGCGTGTCCGCCGCTGCCGTCGACGTAGCTCTCGAAATCGATGAAGCCGATGCCGTCCTCGTCGGCGGCCTCCACGACAGCCGCGCCGGCCCCGTCGCCGAACAGCACGCACGTCGTCCGGTCGGTGTAGTCGATGATCGTCGACATCGCATCGGCGCCGATGACCAGGGCATACCGGCTTGCGCCCGATTCCACCAGCTTGGCCGCGGTGGTGAGCGCATAGGTGAACCCGGAACAGGCGGCCATGAGGTCGTAGCCCCACGCTCTCTTCGCGCCGATCTTCGTCTGCACGAGGCACGCGGTGCTCGGAAAGACCATGTCCGGGGTCGTGGTGCCCACCACGATGAAGTCGATATCACTCGGAGTGAGGCCGGCGAGCGCGATCGCCTTCAGCGCGGCCTCTTTGCTCAAGTCCGACGTGCCGACGCCGGGATCGACGATGTGCCGCGTGCGGATGCCGGTGCGCTGCAGGATCCATTCATCGGTCGTGTCGACCATCTTCTCGAGATCCGCGTTGGTCAGTTGGCGCGGCGGCACGTAGGTCGCGAGGCTGGAGATGCGGGCGCGCCGCCCGGATGCGGCGGACGTGTTTACCACAATCGCGAATCCCTTCCCGGAGCCGTGAGCCCGAAATACTGGTACGCCCGCGGCGTGGCCACCCGGCCGCGCGGCGTGCGGTCGAGGAACCCCGCCTGGATCAGGAACGGCTCGTACATGTCCTCGATCGCGTCCTTCTCTTCGTTGATGGCGGCGGCAATGCTGTTCAGCCCGACGGGCCCGCCGCCGAACTTGTCGATGATCGTCCGCAGCAGCTTCCGATCGACCTCGTCGAAGCCCTGGTCGTCGACTTCGAGCAGCGCCAGGCCGCCGCGGGCGACGTCGGCCGTAATCCGCCCATCGGCGCGGACCTGCGCGTAGTCACGAACGCGGCGCAGCAGCCGGTTCGCGATGCGCGGCGTGCCGCGCGATCGCCGCGCGATCTCGGCCGCGGCATCGGCGTCCAGGCCCACGTCGAGAATGCGCGCCGAGCGCCGCACGATCTCCTCGACGTCGGCATCGGTGTAGAAGTCGAGCCGGTGGACGATCCCGAACCGTGCGCGCAGCGGCGCGGTCAGCAGCCCGGCGCGGGTGGTCGCGCCAATCAACGTGAACTTCTGCAGCGGCACCTTCACCGATCGCGCGCTCGGCCCCTGGCCGATCATGATGTCGAGCTCGTAGTCTTCCATCGCGGGATAGAGGATCTCCTCGATCGCCGACGGCAGCCGGTGGATCTCGTCGATGAACAGCACCTCGTGCTGCTGCAGGTTCGTGAGCATCGCGGCGAGATCGCCCGGCTTCTCGATGACCGGTCCGGCGGTTGCCCGTACGGCGACCCCCAGCTCGTTGCCAATCACGTACGCCAGCGTGGTCTTGCCGAGGCCGGGCGGACCGTAGAGCAGCACGTGGTCGAGCGCCTCCGCGCGCTGCCGCGCCGCGGCAATCGACACCTGCAGGTTGTTGCGCACGCGATCCTGGCCGATGTAGTCGTCGAGCGACCGCGGGCGGAGACCCGCTTCGTACTGCGCCTCCTCGTCGGTCCGGCCCGGCGTGATGACACGTTCCGTCATGCGCGGATCGGATCCTTGAGGACACGGCGGAGCGCCTGATCGAATGCGAGCGGCGGGTCGGATGAGAGGGCGGCTTCAACGGATTTCTCGGCCTGCGGCCGATGATAGCCCAGGTTCACGAGAGCCGAGACGAGGTCGTCGCGCAGGCGATCGGCCGGCGCCGCCGCCATCGCGCCGCCGGCGGGTCCCGCATCGAGCTGCTTCAAGCGGTCCTTGAGCTCGAGGACGATCCGCTCGGCGGTCTTCTTCCCGATGCCGGGGATCGCCGTCAGGCGCGCCACGTCGCCGCGCTGCACGGCGCCCACGAGCTCACGGGGATCGATGCCCGACAGCACCGCGATCGCCAGCCGCGGCCCGATGCCGCTGATCGCGATCAGCCGTTCGAAGACCTGCTGCTCGAGCACGGTCAGGAAGCCGAACAACTGAAGCGCGTCTTCGCGCACGTGCGTGTGCACGCGGAGCGTGATGTCGGCGCCAGCCTCCCCGGCTTCATAGAACGTCGACAGCGGCACATGCACGTCGTAGCCGACGCCCTGGACGTCGACGATCAACCGATTGGGCTGCTTGTCGAGGACACGTCCCCTGAGGAAGGCAATCATGCGCTGCCCGGGTCTGTAAGTGACGCCAGCTGCGTGAAACTGTTTGCCGTCCGTGAAATCCCGGTCGCAGGCTCGGACGGGCGAAGCGTGCGGGAGTTCCTCGGGAGCGGGAACGGAGGCTGGCACATTGCGACGCGCGGAGCGCGTCGGCGGCGTCGAAGGGCGACGGCGCCTTGTCGAGGCCGAGGAGCAGCTTGACCATCTCCGCAACCTGGTGCTTCTCGGCGCGGCCATAGCCGACGACCGCGCGCTTGATTTCGGCCGGCGTGTATTCCACCACCTCGCAGCCTGCTTCCACCGCCGCGAGCATCGCGACTCCGCGGGCGTGGCCCAGCAGGAGCGCGCTCCGCACGTTGGTGGCGTGGAACAGGTTTTCGATCGCGACGCAGTCGGGGCGCCAGGTTGAGAGAAGGGCCGCCAGCTCGTGATGGATGCGCGCCAGACGGTTTGGAAAGGCATCAGAGGACCGGGACGAGATCGCGCCGCACGCCACCAGATGATGCCGGCTCCCGTTGGTTTCCACGCATCCGTAGCCGGTGCGCTCGGAGCCGGGGTCGATCCCGAAAATCCTCACGCGAGGGAGGCCTCGATCTCCTTTTCCTCGATGTCGAAATTCGCCCAGACGTGCTGCACGTCGTCATGGTCGTCGAGCGCTTCCATGAGCTTCAGCATCTGCTGCGCGTCTTTCCCTTCGAGCTTCACGTAGTTCTGCGGGATCATCGCGATCTCCGCCGCGGCCGGCTCGACGCCGAGCGCCTTGACGGCCTCCAGAACGCCTCTCGAAGGCTTCGGGCGCGCTCACAATCTCCCACGCGCTTCCATCGTCGTTCATGTCATCGGCGCCGGCGTCGAGGGCGGCGTTCAGCAGCTTGTCCTCGTCCGCCTTGCTTTTCTCGACGACGACCTGCCCTTTGCGGGAGAACATCCAGGCGACGCTGTTCTCGGCGGCGAGGTTGCCGTTCCACTTCGCGAGCAGGTGGCGGATCTCGCCGACGGTGCGGTTCTTGTTGTCGGTGAGGGACTGGATGAGCAGGGCCGCGCCGCCGGGTCCGTAGCCCTCGTAGGTGATTTCCTCGTAGGAGACACCCGGCTCCTCCCCCGTGCCGCGGCGAATGGCGCGCTCGATGTTCTCGCGCGGCATATTGTTGGCCTTGGCTTCCGCGATGATCGTGCGCAGACGCGGGTTGGTGGCCTGGTCGCCCCCCCCGTTGCGCGCGGCGACCGTCAGCTCCTTGATGATGCGGGTGAAGATCTTGCCCCGCTTCGCATCGGCGGCGCCCTTTTTATGCTTGATCGTGTGCCACTTGGAATGGCCTGACATGCGGAAACTCCAGAAAACACAGGATTTTAACACACGGACTGCGGTATAGTCGGCCGCTCAGACGCGGAGGCACCATGAGACCGCGCTCCCTGGACGAATTCCTCAAGAAGGCCAGAATCCCGTACACCACATTTCAGCACCGGCCGACGTTCACCGCCGAGCAGAGCGCGGCGGCGTCGCACGTGCCCGGACGATCGTGGGCGAAAACGGTAGTCTGCTTCGCGGACGATGAGCCGATTTTCGCGGTGCTGCCGGCACACTACACGATCGATCTCGAGCGGCTGCGTGCGCTGTCGGGCGCTGCTGCGCTTCGCCTCGCAACGCCAGACGAGATGAAGACGTTGTATCCCGACTGCGAAGAAGGCGCCATGCCGCCGTTCGGCGACTTGTACCTGCAGCGGGTCTTCGTGGATCAAAGTCTGGTCGGAGAGCCGGAGATGGTGTTCAACGCCGGCACGCACACCGACTGCATCCGGATGCACTACGGCGACTACGCGCACGTGGCGCATCCGACGGTGGGGCCGTTCGGCGTGCGGCGCAATTCGTGACCGTGGAGCGGCCGGATCGGCAGGATGTGATTCACGTGCAGGATCTGCGTACGAACACGAAGGCACGAAGACACGAAGGTTCTTTGGTCGTCGTGGCCAAATCGTGCGGCTCAGTCGAGGACGCCACCTCCCGCGCACACGTCGAGTTGACAAGACGGAAACCCGAACCACCTTCGTGTCTTCGTGTCTTCGTGTGCCGTGGCAGGCGAAGTCACATCCTGCAGATCCTGCACGACCAGTCGTAAAGAGTAAGTTCAGTTCACGTGCGCCGCCGACGGAGGTGGTGCCACCGCTCCGGCCACGGGTCGCGCTGCGGGCGGCGCCGGCGCGGCGTGCGCGACCGGACGCGGCAGCCTTGCCCGCATCAGCTCCTCGGCGTGCGCGAAGAGATCCTCCTTCGAGATCCGCCCGGCGTCGACGTCGGCGAGCAGCGCGCGCTGCGCCTTGTACTCGCGGTTCTCGATGCCCGCCTTGCTCTGCAACATCCGCCACGCCTTCCGCCGCTCGACGCAGAAGAGCACCAGCTGTCGCGAGATCGCCCGGTACTCCGTCTGATCGTTCGCTCCCTGCACCTTGATGTACACGCCGAAGTCGGGCACGAACGATCGGTGATCGCACTGCAGGTGACGGCGGTACACGACGTCCTGCTGCGTGATGCGAACGAGCATGTTCTCGAGCGGGATCAGGCGCTCGGCATCTTCCTTCTTGATCTTCTTCAGATGGTTGCGGAACCTCGCCTCGGTCGCGCACCAATGCGCAACCGTGAAGCGGTACGGCTCGCCGGCCGCCTTGAGCTTCGCCTCGTACCAGTCCAGGTCGATTGACGGATTCCCTTTCAAGTCGAGCGCCTCGTGGTAGCTCTCGCCGAGGCGGGGGTTGAAGACGAACTCGGGTGCGCCGCGCGAATCGCGTACGCGCTGAGCCTGCGTGAGCGACAGATCGTCAGCCACGCCATGCTCCGGCTGGCACGTCGTGAAGCACTGCAGGAAGGCCGTTCCCCGGTACTCGATGCCATCGAGGATGGCCCGGTACAGCTTCGGGGCGTTGGCGATCGAGACCTGCGCGATGAACGGCGACCCGTGACCGGCGAGGAACGTCTCGGCGACGGTCTTCTTCTCGACGCTCTTTCCCTGCGTCGCCGCGCCGAACATGTTCATGTCGCTGCCGCCGAGCATCGGCGTCGAGTCGGAGTTCTGCCCGCCGGTGTTCGAGTAGACCTGCGTGTCGAGCATCACCGCCTTGACGTTGGGACGGTTCTGCAGCACGACTTTCGACGTGTTCTGGTAGCCGATGTCGCCCATGCCGCCGTCGCCGCCGACGACCCAGACCTTCGGCAGCTCGAGGATCTCCTTGTCGGTCATCAACGCGTCGCTGAAGTGCGCGTACTCGTGGTACTCGCGCGGCGTGATGACGTCGCGATCGCGGCCGATCAGGGCGTCGGCCAGCCGCTCGGGAATGACCGAGCGCCGCGCGTGGTCCACGATGAAGCTCTCGCCCATCAGCCAGCCCACCGTGATGCCGTCCTGGAAGAGCGAGTTCATCCACGGATACGGGTGGGGATTGTTCGGCGGCGTGGACCCGTAGACGGTGTTGCATCCCGTGTGGGCGGCCATCGCCATCACCGACATGCCGTTGGCGATGCGGCCGTCAATCGGCTGCAGGTGCTGATGGTTGAACGCTTCCTGCCGCATGACCGCCGTGATCGCGTCGACCACGTCCCGATCCGAAATCGATCCATGCGCGGCCATGCGGGCCCGCGTATCGGCATCGTCTTCGCCGCCGAGGCCCATCAGGAGATGCGCAACCGCCTGGCGCAACAGGTCGTACTCGTTGCGATCCCGATCGCGCAGCGCCTCGAGGCGCTGCGGGCCCACGGCGTCGAGCTCCGCGGCCTTCTGCCGCAGCCGCTCCGCCTTCGCGTGATAGAGCGGACGCATGTAGGCCTCGGTCACCGCGGCGATCGCCCGCAGGATGCTCTTCTCGCCGCATCCGGCGCAGGCGCCGTCCCCCGAGACCAGCGCGTCGTAGTTGCGCCGCACCATCAGCATGTTGCGGAGCGTGGCCGTCTTCGAGTCCTGCGGACGCACGTCGTTGTAGAGCCCCAGGAACTTCTGTGAGGTATCGGGCAGAAGATCGAGGAACGCCGTGCCGGTTTCATGCTCCGTGTTGACGTCTTCCGTCTCCTGCACCATGCGCAGCGCACGGTGCTCACCGCAGGCCGTCACGCAGGCCGCGCATCCCTTGCACAAGTCCGAGACGAAGATCGAAAAGATTCCGCCGGCGCCGGGCGACCGCTTTTCGGGCGTCGCGAAAATCGCGTTTGCCTTCTGGTACGCCATCGGGATCTTGTCGATGACGCTGAAGAACTGCTCCTTCGCCGAATCCGAGAAGCCGTCGACGTCGTGCGTGACCTGGTGAATGAACTGCTGCAAGGGCGTCCCGGCGTTCTTCGCCACCGACTCCCGCATCAGCTCGTGCGTGCGCCGATCGATATCGGGCACGAGGCGCAGCATCTTCTGACGCTCGGAGGCGTCGTCGACGTAATTCGTGATGGCGGTCCGCAGGATCGTGTCGAGATCCTGCGAGCAGTTCGGAAGCGCGGTATCCGGACAGACCGCGATGCACTCCATGCACTGCGTGCAGTTCTCGGGAATGTACAGCGGCGTTTCGCGGCGGGCGACATACTTCGAGGCCGTGTCGCCGCTGCCGGCCGCCATGACGCCCAGGGACGACAGCGGCGAAGCCGGCTGGTTGTAGCCGTAGCTCGAGCGGAACTCCGCGTCGAACGCCGCAACACGCGTCAGCGGCGTGCGCTCGGCCTGCTCCTCCGGAGGCGGCGTCGCCCGGCAACCGCAGTTCCCTCGCTCGGCGTCGCCCGCAACCATCGGGAGCAACGGCTTTCCACGCAGGGTCGATCGATCCGCCGCCGCCAGCTCGCCGATTGGAATTTCCCGAACGAGATCGAACCCCTGTGTCATGACCTCCATGTTCGACTTCACGACCGCATCGCCAAGCCGCCCGAACTTCTTGACGTACTGCTTGTGGACGACCTCTTCGAACTGCTGGCGGCTGATGGCAAACTCTTCGAGAAGCGGCGACACGCGGAAGAACGCGCCGAGGAATGCGTTCCCCTGCATGCGCAGCTGAAGGTCGGAACGGTCGGTCGCGCGGCGGGCGATCTGAAAGCCCGGCAGCGTGAACACGCGAATCTTCTTCTCGATGATCTGCTGCCGAGCCCAGATCGGCAGCCGTTCCCACGCGCGCTCCGGCTCCTCCTCGGACTCCCACACGAGGCACCCACCTTCTGACATGCCGTCGAGCGGGTTCGTGTGCGTGAACGCCTTCGGATCGCAGCAGAGGACCACGGTGACGTGACGGAGGTCGCAGTTGACTCGAATCCTCTCTGGAGCGGCGACCATGAAGTAGGCCGTCGGCGCCCCCTTTTTCTCGGAGCCGTACTTGGGGTTGGCGCTGACGTGGATGATCTCCTTCGGGTTCCCCAGCTCGTCGACCTGTTTGTCGCGCTCGTAGAGAAAGTCGTTGAAGTCTCCGATGATCGCACCGAGGTTCTTGCCGGTCGTGATCGCGCCCCAGCCGCCGATGGAATGGAAGCGCACCGCAATCGCATGGTGAGGAAGCAGCGACGGCCGATCGTCCGACTTCACCTCGTACGGGTGATCGACGCCGAGCACCATGAACGAATCGCCGTCGGCGGCCCGCTTACCGTCCTTCCGGCTGCGCGCGCCGGTCACGAACTCGTAAGCGCCAAGAACGTGCTCCGGCCGAAAATCGCGCGAGCCCAGCCCGTACACACCCGAGAAGAGCCGCGGCATCTGGTCCGCGCCGATCGCGGGAAGCCCTGTCTCATGCTGAAGCGCTTTGTTCAGCGCGGTGCGGATGTCGCGGCCCATCGGGTTGTCACCCGCCAACGGCTCATCCGTCCGCTCGAGCACGATCACGTTCTTCTTGCCGGCGAGCGCCTCGACCACAGCCGCTTCCGGGAAGGGGCGGAACACGTTCAGATGAATCGACCCGACGGTCGCGCCGCTCTTCTCGCGCATGTAGTCGACGGCGGCCTCGATGTTCTCGGCTGCCGAGCCGAGCGACACGAAGACGGTATCGGCGTCGTCGGTCTTGTACTGCGTGATCAGCCCGTAGTAGCGGCCCGTGAGGTCGCCGAAGTCCCTGTGCGCTTTCTCGAGGAACTCGAGAATCGGCTCGGTAAAGTTGTTCCGCCGGGCGACCACGCCCTGCATGTAGTGCTCCTGGTTCTGGACCGGGCCGAGGAGCACCGGATTCTTGAGATCGATCATGCGCGGCACACGCCGGCGGGTCGGTCCGAAGAGCACCCGCTGGCTTGCCGTCGGACATTCGATGATGTCGTCGGGCGCGCCGAGGTATTCGCGGATCATCGCCGCTTCGTGCTTGTAGAACGTCCGTTCCAGGTGCGACGTGAGGAAACCGTCCTGCACGTTCATGCCGGGTGTCAGGCTCAGCTCGGTGACGCGCCGGAGAATCAGCGCCTGGTCGGCCGCCTGCTGCGCGTCCTTGGCAAAGACGATGATCCAGCCGGTGTCGAGCGCTCCGTAGACATCATCGTGCCCGCAGTGCACGTTGAGCGCATGCTTCGTCAGCGCCCGCGCCGCGACTTCGAGCACCATCGTCGAGCACTTGCCCGGCGCGTGGTAGTACTGCTCGACGCCGTAGACGACGCCCTGACCGGACGTGAAATTGACGACGCGATTGCCGCAAACCGAATAGGCAATGGCACCGCCTTGCGCGGCGTGCTCGCCCTCCGCTTCGACGGCGATCGAGTTGCGACCGAAAACGTTGAGGCGGCCTTCAGCGAACGACTGCTGGTACAGCTCGCCGCCTTCAGTGGAGGGCGTGATCGGATAAAAGATGCCGCCGTCCGCGATTCGAGTCTCGGTGTGATAGGAAACGAGCTGATTGCCGTTCGCCGTGACCCGGATCCCCGGGTAACGAGGTGTGCTTTTCATGGGACGCCCTCCGCGCCCGGCCCTGAAGCTCGGCGTGGGAAAGCAAGCGAGTGACGCGCCCGGTTGGTAAGTCTCCGCGATTCTAGTCCCAGTGGAAGGTCACGGCAACCTCACCGTTTCCGGGCCAGGACGATCCAGACATCCGCCCGTGAATCCCACGCCGCCCCTCGGTAATCACCGAGGAGCGCCGTGATTTCGAACCCGGCGGTCTCGAGGCGCCGCGTCATCTGCGGCACGGTCAGCGTGCGAAAGGTTAGGGAAAACCGATGAGTGCGGCGCCGCTGGCGGCGCGTTTCGGTGAATTCCTGATCGAAGATCGTCAGCCGGCGGGCCGGGTCCTGGCGGACCGTCTCAACAAGCGTGATTTGCGATCCCCCGCGCCGCGTGCGCCAGCCCTTCAAGCTGATGCGCTTCCGGTACTCCTGCCAGGACGGGAGATCGGCCACGAGCTCGATGCCGAACGTGCCGCCCGGCTCGAGGACCTCGTGGACCGCCGACAGCGTGGCTTTGAGATCGCGCTCGCGCAGGAGCGATTGAAGGATGCCGTACGGCGCCATCACGAGCTCGAAGCGCGCGGCAAACGGGAGCGAGCGGATGTCGCCGCGAACGAGCTGTACGCGATGTTGCAGCCGCCCGCGTCGCACACGCCGCCATGCGTGCGAGAGCATCGCTTCGGATCGGTCGATGCCGACCACCCGCGAGCCTGCGCGCCCCAGGGGCAGCGAGATGCGGCCAGTTCCGCACCCGAGCTCCAGGACCGCGCCGCGAGCGCTCGAGGCGAGCTGGCGCCAGAACGGCACGTCCCGGCGGCCGAGCGTACGCGCGTTCTCCCAGTCATAAAAGGGCGCGTAGTCGTCCCAGCCATGCCAGCCTTCGGCTGGCATCGGTGATTTCTGCTCTTTGATTTTTGATTTACTCAGCTTTTTGGCCAACGGTGGCGAAGAGCATCGTGGTCTGGATCTCTACGAACCCGGGGCCGGCGTTCGCGGCATCCGCCTCGTATGCCGCAAGGGCCTCGAGGTACTCGAGTCCCGCCGCGCGCGCGGGCTCGGGCGCGTTCTCGATCGCGCGCTGGATGCGCAAGCGCCGGTTCTGCCAGACCGCCTCCTCGGGCGCGCCAAGCGTGGTCTGCGAGACGGGAAACAGGCGCACCGACTCGGCCTCGATCCCATGCTTCACGAACAGCGTCGGGAGCTTCGGTCCGACCGACGGGTCGCCGCCGGCGTCGCGCGCCCGGGCGAGAGCGGAAAAGAATCGCGTGGCGGCCTCGAAGGCGCGCATGCCGGCGCGCGAGGAACTGTACCAGTAGCGGGCGCCGTTGTCGGGTTCGACGGCGACGATGCGGCCGCCGGCTCTCGTCACGCGGGCGAACTCCTGCATCGCGGAATCGACGTCGCCGATGTGCTGGAGGACGGCGACGCAGTAGGTCGAGTCGAAGCTGGCGCTCGCGAACGGAAGCTTGCACGCATCCGCCGCGGCAAATCGAGCGCGCTGGTTGTGCGCCGCGGTCTCCTGCTTCGCTGTGGTCAGATGCTGCATGACGAGGTCGACGCCGAACAGGCGAATCTGCGACAGACGCAGACCTCCGATGCTGATTTCGCCCGTGCCCGTGCCGCAGCCGACGTCGAGGATCCGGTTGCCGGGCCTCGGCCGCAGCGTGTCCTTGAGAAAGCCGGTGAACTCGTCGTTCCACCAGTGCTCGCGCAGATGCTTCAGGGTCGGTGAGGTGAGCGCGTCGATTCCGGCAGGCATCGGGAATTCAAATCCGATCACTCATTCACCAAATCAATGTAATCGATCAATCAGAAACCGCGAATTCGCCGGGCACGATCGGCCTGGTGCGAGGCAGGAGGCCGAGGCGGGCCAGCTGGCCGGCCGCGACAAGGATGCCGACGAAGACCACGAGCTTCGCGAGGTCGGCCTCGCGTGTATGCGGCAGCATCTTCCAGAGCACCCAGAGGACGGGGTGAGCCATCGCCACCGCCCAGACCGAACCGTAGAAGTACCGGCGCTCGTGCCCCTCCCCCTGAGTGGACGGTCTTACGCGTGGCAGGACGCCATACGCGCCGAGGATCCACATGGTGCCCGCAATCGGAAAGTACGCCGCGTCGTACATCTGCTTCAGCCGCCACTCGCCGGTCGCCACGGCCCATGCGAGGCCGGCGCTGTTCAGGAGCGCGAAGGCGACAATCTCCCCCCACGCCGTCGTATAGCAGACGCGGCGGTACAGCGGGTTCGGACGATCCTCGGTGAAACGGATGATGTAGGGCCGCGGCTCGCATCCGGGAAGCCGGCCACGGAGGCCGGCAACAGCCGTCCCCAGCAGAACCAAGCCGAGCCAGGCGAGGATGCGGCTGTTGAACCCACGCTCGAACAGCGCGAACGTGAGCGGTCCGGGCGCGATGAGGAACACGAAGATCCAGATGGGCCAGTGGTTGAGGCGGTAGTACAGCTTGTTCCGGTGGCGAATCCTGCGATCGGTGTCGAGCTCGATGTACAGCGCGTCTGTGTTGACCTGATCCAGCGTCCCGTTGGCCATCGTGGAGCATCAGGATACTTCATACGCCGTGTAAGGCGGGTCTCTACGGCCCGTCCACCAGACGCCCGTTCACCAACTTCACCATACGCGTCGCGCAGGCTCGCGCGAAGGCTTCGTCGTGCGTGGCAACGACGAGCGCCCGGCCGCGAGCGGCGAGATCGCGCAGCGTCGCGGCAAGGTCTCCGCGCCGGTCGGCGTCGAGCGACGCGGTGGGCTCATCCATGAGCAGGAGCGGCGGATTCACCGCGAGCGCGCGGGCGATCGCCACGCGCTGGGCCTCGCCGCCGGAGAGCTTGTGCGGCATCGCGCCGGCGACGTGGCCGACGCCCAGCACGTCGAACAGCTGGCGCGCTTCGACCCGGGCCCGCGCTCGCGGCACACCATGCACGTGCACGGGCGCGAGGCACACGTTGTCGAGGGCGCTCATGTGCGCGAACAGGTGATGAAACTGGAAGACCATGCCCACGCGCCCCTCGACGTGGACGCTGCCCTCCTGGAAGCGATCCAGCCCCGCGACGGCGCGGAGGATGGTCGTCTTCCCCGAGCCGGAAGGCCCCATCACCGCGACGATCTCGCCGCGCCGGACCTCGAGCGTCACGCCGTCGGCGATCGCGCGCGCGCCGCGCGAGATGCGCATGTCGTGGACCACCAGAACCGGGACGCTCACGCCCGCTTCCACCCCTTCTCGATGCGGCGCGCCAGGCGCGCGAGCGGCAGCGACAGCACCAGGTAGAGCGCCGCGCACATCGCGCCCGGGACGACCCAGCTCCCGATGTTGGCCGCGAAGATCTGCGTCTGCTTGGTCAGCTCCACCACGGTGATGACGGATACGAGCGAGCTGTCCTTCAGCAGGGCGACGAAGTCGTTGGTCATCGGCGCCAGCGCCAGGCGGAACGCCTGCGGCGCGCGCACCAGCACCAGAATCTGCCGCTCGCTGAATCCGAGCGTGCGCGCGGCGTCGAGCTGCCCACGCGGAACGGCTTCGAGCGCACCGCGATAGATCTCGCTCTCGTAGGCGGCATAGTTCACGCCCAGCCCGATGATGCCGGCGGCGAACGCCGGGAGCTGGATCACGGCGGCCAGTCCGAAATACAACGCGAACAACTGCAGCAGGAGCGGCGTGCCCCGGATGATCTCCACCCACGCCGTGAGGACCACCTGGAGCGGCCGCCCGCCGTACACACGGCCGCTGGCGATCATCGCGCCGAGCACCACGGCGAGCATCATGGAGAGACACGACAGCACGATCGTGACGGCAGCGGCCCGCAGCAGCGCTGGCAGGTAGCGACGCGCCGCGTCCCATGTCGAGGGCTCGACGATCCTGATGTCGGTGGGCTGCTCGCCGAGCGGCATCCGCGCGTACAGCGTCGGCTGATCGTCGTTCCACATGTTCCATCGGCGGAAGATCGCTTCGAGCCGGCCATCGCGCATCGCCCGGCGCAGGATGTCGTCGACCCGATCGCGAAGCGCGATGTTGTTCGGGGCGAGGATGCCGACGTAGCGGCCCGTCGCGATCGTCGTGTCCTGGTTGATCAGCGTCGGATTGCGCCGCACCCCGCGCTCGGCGAGCACCTGGTCGAGGAGCACGGCGTCGACGCGGCCGAGCGCCAGATCGCCGTACGGATGGACGTCGTCCTCGTAGACGATCGGCTGAATCCCGATCGACCGTTCGGCGTCGCGCAGCACGTCGTAAGCGAGGGTGGAACCGAGCGTCGCGACGCGCCGGCCGCGAAGGTCGTTCAACGTGCGAAAGCGGGCGCGATCGGCGTCGCGAACGGTGAGGATCTCCCGGAACTCATAGTACGGAATCGTGACCGCGAGCCGCGCGCGTCTGGCCGGCGTGTCCTCGAGACCGCTCAGGCCGATGTCGAAGTCACCGCGCGCGACCGCGGCCTCGAGGCTCGTGAAGCCCGCCTGCACGAAGCGCGGAGTGCGACCGAGCTCCTGGGCGAGGAGCGCCGCGATCTCGACGTCGAATCCGACCACGCGCGTCGGGTCGCGGGGATCGGCCTCGACAAACGGCGCACCGCCTTCCGCATCGCCGCCCCAGCGAAGTTCCGGCGCCGCGGGCTGCGCGGAAGCGGCGGCCGCCGCGGCGCAGACGAAGAAGAGAATCGTCAGCAGGTGGGATTGGATTCTATGTCGACTCGGGTATCGCCAGAAGCTTGCGCGACGCAAGCACCGAATAGACCGCCGCGATGGTCCCGCTCTGGTCCAGCGCGACTTGGAAGGTGAACCGCGACGCAAAGCCAGGTCTTGGCGGCGCCTCGACGAGCACTGCCGGGAGCCCGTTGAGCATTCGAAATCCGAGCTGAAGCTTCGTGCCTCCTTTGGCCGAGAGGCCTACGAGGAAACGCGCCACCTTCCGTCGTCCGAGGATGGGGAGCTGGGCTGCGTGGTACTCGCCCCCGCCGTCGCTGAGCGCGCAGGCGTCGGCCGCGAGCAGTGCCTCGACGCCGGCGACATCCTGGTTCCGCAGACATTCGAGAAAGGTCCGCAGTTGCTCCGCCGTCCGGGACTGGCGGTCGCGCGTGGGGCGCAGGCGCGAGGCGTCATATCCCTTCATGGCTTCGCGGGCGCGGTGATGCGTCACCTTGACGTTCGTCTGCGTCAGGTCGAGGGCTTTCGCGGTTTCCTGAACGGTGTAGTCGAATACGTCGCGCAGGATCAGCACCGCGCGCTGCCGCGGCGTCAGGTGCTCGAGCGCCAGCAGAAACGCGATCGACACGCTCTCGACGAGGTCGTACCGGTGTTCGGTGGTGGCGTCGGGCGAGGCAGGCTCGTGTCCGGGCGGCGAGGCCTCGTTTCCCGTGTCGATCGGCGAGGGCAGCCACGGTCCGACGTACTCGCGGCGTTTGCGGCGCCGGAGCGCGTCGAGCGCCAGATTCGCAGCCACGCGTGCGAGCCACGCGCGCCAGCTGTTGTCGGGATCGCGCGGAGGCCGCTCGATCGCGCGCACGAACGTTTCCTGCACGAGATCGTCGGCATCGGCTGCGCTGCCGGTGATCCGGTAGCAGAGGCCCCACAGAAAACGGCGGTGCGCCTGGAATTCCCGCGCCGCGGTCGCGCGGACCGTCTCGTCGGAACGGTCGTTCATGCCACGGCGCCAGCCTTGAGCGGACGCGGTCGCGCGGCGCACCGGCGTTCGCCGATCAACTTCGCCGCCTGTGCGGCACTGGCAATGGATGCGTTCGCCAGCGTGCCCTCCGGCCCGACCCAGTCTCCCGCCAGGAACAGCCCCGGCAGCTCGGAGACCTCCACGCCCGGGCGACCCTTCAGTCCATTGGCCGCCGCAAGCGGTATCGCGTTGGCGACGGTCATGGCGGGAAGATACCGCTGCACGACGATCTCGGACCGCCAACCTGGCTGAAGCAGATCGAGGCAGTCCTCGAGCTCACCTCGATCGGCGGAAGGATCGTGGCTCGTCATCGGATCCAGGTACTTCGCGACGTGAATGGTCGCGCCCATGGCGGGCGCGAGATCCGCGGTTGCAGAATGGACGGAATAGTACAACGGACGGTCCACTCCAAACGCCACCGTGTGCGCGTGCTTCGGCAGGCGGGCCAGACCAAGGTCCAGGCATGCCGCCTTCGATGCAACGCCGCTCCATCGCTCCACGACCCGCGCCGGCATGTCGGGGACCAGCCCGGCGACAACGTCGGGAGGAACAGCGAGCACCACATTCGGCGCGGAAACTGTTTCCCCGCCACTCAGTCGAACGCCGCGCACGACATCCTCGCGAATCACCTCCGCGACGGGTGCGGAGCGAATCACCTGCACCTTGCGCGCATCCGCGAGGGCGCGCAACGCGTCGACGATGGACTGCCACCCGCGATCGAGGTACAGCACGTTGTGCCGAAGCACCAGCTGGAACGATGAGAGACTCGTCCCCGCGCTCATGAGTTCCGCCGCGTTCGCGTACACCGCGACGCGCACGAACATGCTGAGTACGTCGCGAACGCGAGGATCGCGAACGTGCGCGTCGAGCCACTCCGAGAACGTCTGGCCGTCGAACGGAGCGGTGTCCAGCCGCGACAGTCGCGCGAGCATTCGGGCAGCCTCGATCTTTCCGTGCACACCGAGCAGATCCGTGGTGAGCAGAGAGACGAAGCCGATCGGGAGCGTGTGCAGCCGGTCGTCGAGGAGAGCAAATGCTCCCGCCGGTTTTGGAGAGCGACCCGGAAGGCGAACGCCGAGGCGCGCCAGCACGCCGGTTCCCGGCCCCCCGGTGTACCAGGCGTGAGGGCCCAGATTGAAATGAAAGCCGTCCTTGACCTGTGTCACGGCACGACCGCCGATCGATTCCGAACGTTCGAACACCGCGACGCGCTGCCCGCTCTCGGCCAGCAGTACGGCGGCGGTCAGTCCAGCCAGGCCTCCGCCGACCACGGCGGCATCGATGTTCTTGGGGATTTCGCGCATGATTGAACCTCTCATCGACAACACGTCCGAGGCGGTCGAAAGGTTACGAGCGATGCGCGAGTGGAACGCAGGGGTGTATCACAAGGTCTCCAACCCTCAGCTCGACTGGGGACTGCCCGTGCTGGAGCGGCTGCCGCTCTCCGGCGAAGAAACCGTGCTCGACGTCGGGTGCGGGACCGGCCGACTCACAGAAAAGCTGGCCGAGCGGTTGCCCCGAGGACGGGCGGTCGGCGTCGATCAATCCGGGAACATGCTCCGGACCGCTCGCGAGCACCTCGCGGCGCGTTTCGCCGACCGCGTGATGTTTGTCTGCGCCGACGCCGCGGCGCTGCCGTTCGCACGCGCCGCCGACGCCATCTTCAGCACCGCGACGTTCCACTGGGTACTCGACCACGAGCGCCTCTTCGCCAGCCTGGTCACGGCGCTCAGGCCCGGCGGCCGGCTCGTGGCGCAGTGCGGAGGCGGTCCGAACCTGCACCGCGTCCACGAACGATGCGCGCGTCTCATGCGCGAGCCGGTCTTTGCGCCGCACTTCACCCGATGGACGCACCCGTGGGAATTTGCGGACGCCGACACCACCGCACGTCGCCTCGAGAAGGCAGGGTTCGCGCAGATCCAGACCAGTCTTCAAGCCAGCCCGGTCCTGCAGCCCGATGCTGGCGCGTACAGCGAATTCGTCGAACACGTCATCTGCCGGCCGCACCTGGAACACCTTCGCGACGCATCGCTGCGCGAGCGCTTCATGGAGCGGCTGACCGAGCAGGCCGCGCTCGACTCACCGCCGTTCGAGTTGGACTACTGGAGGCTCAATCTCGCGGCGCAGCGTCCGTAGATTCGTACAGCTCAATCTCGGCGACCGACCAATGCGAGTGCGGGTCGATGGCGACCTGACGCAGCCTGACATAACGCGCGGGGCGCGGTTCGAACGGCACGACGATGGACACGTTCAGAGGCTGTTCGACAGCCGCCTGGAAGACGAGCCCCGCGGTGCCGCCGGACCATGCGGGCCGCCACGCAACGTGATCCTCCGACGTTTCAATCACGAGCTCGCGTGGGTGGTCGACGGTGCGGCGTCCAAGGGCCTGCCGCACCGCTCCGACGTTCTGGACCTGGCCGATATCCAGGACCAGATGTTCCTCCCTGAACTGAGGTCCGCAGTCCCATGCAGTAGTCCGTCGGCCGTCGACCACCTGGTGCACGAGGTCGGCTGCGCACGAGGATGTCACGCGGGCAACGGCGACACGCCGGCCGACGCGAGGAAGAGGCGAACGCTGCGGAATGACGTAGAGCAATCGGTCGTCTGTCTCGGCGATCGCCGCCGAGCGGGCCTCGCGCTGCACCATGTCGACCTGCCGCGGGGCATCCTTCCGAACGATCACGCTCGCATCGCCCGATCGAAGCAGGTGTCGGAGAAAGGAGCCGTCTTCCGCTCGCGCCGCGGCTCGCAGCACGGCATACGAGGGCGGATCGAAGCCGCTGTATCCGTTCACGCTTCGCCAGCCTCCTTCAGCGGCGCGAAACCCCGGCGGGGTGTCGATGTGCTGAAAGGGCAGCTCGAGGACCGTCGAGCCCGACAGGCGATCGGCCCATAGCATGTCGGGCGCCCTGTCGATAGGGATTCGAGCAATCCAGCCGTCAAGCACAATGCCTGACGCGACCAGAGCGACGAGTACGGCTCCGATTCGAGGACCGAGAGCGGCGAGGACCCGGCTCACGAGCAGACCCGACAAGACGGCCAGACAGAACACCGTCATCATCCAGAACCGCGACGGAACGCGGAGGGCGTCCACGCCGGGCAGGACCATCAGCCAGGAGTACGGCGCCATCCCGAAGGCACGAGCGCCGGCGAGCATCGGGACGGGGCCAAGCGCCAGCAGCCATGTGGCCAACGCAGCGGCCGCGTAGAACCAGCTCGTGGCCGTCACGGCGATGCGGCCGAACCGCGCGGTGAGTGCGAACGCGACGATCGCGGCCCATAGCGCAACCGAGAAGAATCGTTTGAACGAAGAAGCCGTGGCGGTGATCGGTCCGAGCTCGAGACGCCAGCGTCCTGCCCACCACACGCTGATGGCGATGGCGAAATAGATCGATGCGATGGCGATCGCGATCCACACGGCGGCTCGCAGCCATCGCATCCGCGGCAGCGCAACAGCGGAACGCCAGAGAAGCACGACGGCGAGCGCGGAGAACAACGGGATCGTGAGGCCTGGAAAGAGCTCCCCTTCGAGCTTGCAGCCAACCTGCAGCCATCCCCAGAACTGTAACCGCGCCGATGCGCACAGTACGCCCGCAATGTCCGGGCTGAAGACCATCACTTCGTCGAGGCTTCGAGAGAAGCCATGGAAGGTATGCACAGCGGCATAGCGGAGCACGATCGGCCAGAGCGGCACCGACGCAATCACGGCCGCCGCGGCAATGCGCCACAACGCGGACCATCGGCGCGAGAAGACCACGAACCACAGAATCCACAAGCCGATCAGAACGGACGAAAAAACCAGGTAATACCCATTCGCAGCGGCCTGAAATGCCCACGCCAGCCCGAAGAGCAGGAGCCACGATCGCCTCCCCGTGTCCAGGTACTGGTGAAGGCCGAGGAAGGCAAGCGGCAGCCAGAACGACGCGAGAATCTGCACATGCCACAGATGAGCGATTCGGTACGGCGCGAAGGCATAAGCGAGCCCGGACACGAACGACGCCGCTCCATTTCGAGTGAGGTGATGGACGAGCAGGAACATTGCCGCTCCGCAGAGCGGAAACGTGAGCAGCAGCGTGAGGTTGTAGGCGGCGAGCCCGCTGCCGGTCAGCCAGTACAGCGGCGTCGAGATCGGCGCGATGCCGAGCAGATGCTCGGCAAACGTCATGGCGTCCGGGGTCGGTGCGTAGGTGGGCAGGTTCCACCACGCTTGCGTCCACGGCACGTGCTGCGCGCTCCACGAGATCACCGTGGCGTTCAGGAGCGGATCGCCCGCGTCGCTGGCGATGCCAGAGTAGAGGCCTCGCAGGACATCCCGCCCCTGCCATGTCGCCACGCACGCGTACGCGGCAAGGCTCAACCAGAACGCTCGCGACAGCCGTGAGAGGTAGCGAGTGACCTTCACGACGTCGAGGCGCTCGTCACGTCCAGCTGGCGCGACGCCGGCCGCGAGCCGGTCGCTTCGAACCACGTGACGCCCTCGGCCACGAGGTCGAACTTCAGATGATACGTGCCGGGCGTCGACGGCGCCTGGCAGTCGAACGAAAGGACGATCGTCTCTCGGGGCCGAACGTCGTGCGGCAGCGCGACACGCTGATGATCGCGGGCGAGGAGGCGCTGTTCCGCGTCCAGAACCTGAATGCCGAGCGTGACGTGTCCGACGTCGCGGGGATCGCGCGCGCGCCATGTCGCGGCGCCGACGTTTTTGAGACGGACGCGGAACGAGATCGGCCGTCCAGCGGGTGCGCGGTCCGCCCCCGGCTCCACAGCGATCGCCGCCGCGTACGTGGATTTCGATGACAACGCCTGGGGAGCCTTGGCCGCCACCACGACCGGGTGCGCCTCCATGGCGCCTCGCAGCACGCGCACGGCCGTAATCCCGAACGCATCCTCGAAGAGGGCGCCCTGCTTTCCCAGACCGAAGAACTCTGCCATCGCGCGCCGCATCTTGCCGAGCGCGCGCATCGGCCGCTTCGACCGAGCGGTTCGAGACCACGCATGCCATTCGCGGAGGCTGAGATCGAATTCTGGGAGCGAGTACGACATCGGCTTCAATCGGACGTCGTGGAAGCCGGCCTCCCAACACGCGTCAAAGAGCTCGGGGACCAGGACCTCCTGCTCGAGGACGCCGAAATCGCGGACGGCCGCAACGGCCACCGGCGCATCCGCGTGACCCTTTCCCGGCTCCGAGAACAACACCACCCCCTCGTCGTTCAGCACGCGCGCGATCTCGCGTACAGCGGCGCGCATGTCTGGCACGTGATGCAGCGCGTTCAGGCACACCGCCTTGTCGAACGCGCCGTCACGAAACGGCAGGCGCTCCATATCGCCCGCCGCCGCGACGAGGCTCGAGCCGGCGGGCCGGGACCGGCCGGCGCGGAGCATGTCCCACGAAATGTCGACCGCCACCGATCGCCGGTTCAACTTCCGAAGCAGGTCGGAGCACCAGCATCCGCCGGCGCCGAGATCGAGAATCAGGTCGGTTGGCGCCGGTTGCAGCGCCAGCATCGCGGCGGCGAAGTCGTGCAGGAGCCGCGCGCTGTCGATGAGCGTGTCTGCCCCCTCGTGGGAAAACGGCTTCACCCGCTCCCATTCCGACGAGCCCGTGCGGAACAGATACTCCTTCTCCGCCTGCTTGGTATCCGCCGAGGGCATGTCAGCCTTTCTTCTTCCGCTCCAACTCCTCGAGCGTCCGCGGCCAATCTTCCTTCAACAGGCGCGAGAGCGAACGATCCGCGAGCAGCCGTCCACCCGTCTGGCAGCTGGGACAGTAGTTCGCTTCATTGGCCGCATACACGACGCGCTGGACAGGTGTACCGCAGTCGGGACACGGTTCATTGTACCGGCCGTGCACCGCCATTCCGTCGCGGAACGCGGTGACCTTCTCGGGGAAGCCGTCGCCGGTTTCCTGCTGCAGCCGCGCGATCCATCGCGACAGAGTCTGCCGCGTCGCGTCGTGCAGGCGCCGCACCTCCTCGTCCGGCAGCGCGCGCGTCTGCTTGAACGGCGACAGCCGGGCCGCATGAAGGATCTCATCGGAGTAGGCGTTGCCGATGCCGCTGAACAGATGCGGGTCGGTGAGGGCGCGCTTCAGGGTGTGGTTCTCGCGCGTCAGCGCTTCCGCAAACTCAGGCAGCGTCGCGGTCATCACGTCGAGGCCGCCAGGATCGTGCTGCGCGAGCGCCGCGCGACCCGAGACCACGTGGAGCGACGCCTGGCGCTTCGTGCCGGCCTCGGTGAGGATCAGGGTCCCGTGCTCGAAATCGATCGCCAGCAGGCCGACCTTGCCGGGAATCCGCGTACCTCGCTCTTTCCATCGGAAGCGCCCGGCGATCATCAGATGAAACACGAGAAAGAGATCGCCGTCCGCTTCGAACACGACGCGCTTGCCGAGCCGCAGCAGCCCGACGATCGCGCGCCCCTCGATCGACGAGAGAGGCGGATCGATCGACCGGAGCAGAAACGGACTCGCCAGCCGGTACTGCCTCCACGCGATGCCCGACCACCCTCGGCCGCAGCGCGTGGAGGTAGAGCAGGATGTCGGGCAGCTCCGGCATCTAGCCCTTGTATTTCTTGCCTCGCTTCATCACGAGATCGACGCGCTGGAGAAGCGCGATGTAGCGCAGCACGTCGCCTTTGACGGCGATGATGTCCGCGTACTTGCCCGGCGTGATGGTCCCCACATCGCGATCGACCTTCATCGCGAGCGACGGCCAGTAGGTCGCGCCGCGGATCGCCGTCATGGGGTCCACGCCGAGGATGTTCACCCAGGCGTCGAGCTCGCGCCAGGTGGAACCGCTGTGGAACTTCATCGGAATGCCGCTGTCGGTTCCGATGAGCAGGACCACACCCGCTTCCTGGAGCTGCTTGAACTTGCGCGCCAGCGTCGGCCGCCGCACGGGCGTGAGCTGAAAGTACGGCATCCGATCGGGGTGCTGGATCGACTTGCGGATGTCTTCGATGACATTCGGCGGCAGCCCTTCGTGCCATGCCGGATCGTCGAGCTGCTCCGGGTTGTCACGCAGGTACTCGTAGTTGAAGAGCCCCTCGATCGTCGGCGTCCAGAAGAGCGGCCCGCGGCTCATGTCGGCGGTGCGCTCGCGAATCGCCTTGATGATGTCCTCGGGATACTCGGGCGCGCTCGAGAGCCCCGTGTGCTCGAAGTTGTCCACGCCGGCCGCCAGCCCGCGCCGGATCTCCTCGGGCCTGTGGGAGTGGGCCACCACCATCAGCCCGCGGCGGTGCGCCTCGTCGACGACGGCGCGCACCTCGTCGGGCGTCATCTGGTCCTGATCGATCAGCTTGATGCAGTTCACGCCGGCATCGGCCAGCGTGCGCACCTTCGCGCGCGCGTCTTCGTCCCCGGCCACGCCCCACCGGAATTCCTCAGTCCCCGGATAGGGCGCATGCTGGATGAAGGGTCCCGACATGTACATCGTCGGTCCCGGGAGCGTGCCGGCGTTGATGCGATCGCGAACGTTGATGCTCGGCCGGAGCGGCGCGCCGAGATCTCTCGCGCTCGTCACGCCGGCGAGGAGCAATTGCTTCGCGCTCGCCGGCATGATGGTCGACTCGAAGAGCGGTGGATACGTCCGGTCCCAGTGCGGGTAGTCACTGTGCCCGTTGATCATCAGGTGCACGTGCATATCCCACAGGCCGGGAAGCACGCTCATCGCTTCGGTGGAGATCACTTCGGCCCCGGCGGGGACGGCAAGCGTCCCCACCTGGCCGACGGCGGTGATGCGCTCGCCTTCGATGAGGATGACGCTGTTGCGGATGGGCCTGCCGCCGAAGCCATCGATCAGCGTGCCGCCCACGAGCGCCTTGATCGTCCTGGCCTGACCGCCGACGCCGCCCGCCAGCGCACAGAACGCGATGACAATCGACACGAGTCGTTTCATGAGGACAGAGCATACAATGTGCGCCTTTCCAGGAGGTCCCATGAACCGGTTCGCCCTCGTCACGGTCTTCGCAGCCATATTCGTTGCGCCTCTCGGGGGCGCGCCGCGCGCGCAGTTCGACTACTACCTCACCGGCAGCGGAGCCAACGCGCTCGGCGCGACAGAGTTCGGCTTGGGGTTGATGGGGGGAGGCACCGATGTCGACGCCCTCTTTACGTGGATGAGCGCCCGCGCGGGCGGCGGCGACTTCGTCGTCATACGGGCCTCGGGCGCGGACGGCTACAACCAGTACGTCTACGACCTCGGGAGTTTCGATTCGGTCGAGACGCTCGTCCTCAAGAACCGCTCCACATCGTTCGATCCGTTCGTACTCCAGGTCATTCGCGGCGCCGAGGCGCTGTTCATTGCCGGCGGCGATCAATCGAACTACGTGAATCAATGGAAGGGTACGCCGGTCGAGGACGCGATCCACGAGCTCGCGGCACGAGGCATCCCGATCGCCGGCACCAGCGCCGGAACGGCGATCCTCAGCGAGTTCGTCTACTCGGCCCAGAAGTTCTCCGCGACGTCGGCCGACGCGCTCGCCAATCCGTTCAATCGCGACATCACGCTGGAGCGGGACTTCCTGCTGCTGCCGCACATGGGAGGCCTCGTCACCGACCAGCACCTGATCGAGCGCGATCGCCTCGGCCGGACCCTCACGTTCATGGCGCGCATCGTGGCGGACGGCTGGGCGGTTGAAAGCAACGCGATCGCGATCGATCGAGAGACCGCGGTTCTCGTCGACGCCGCGGGGCGCGCGACGATCGTCGCCAACCCGAATCACCCGACACCCTACGCATATTTCCTGCGCGGCGGAAGGCCCCAGGTCGTCGCACCGGATACGCCGCTGACGTACATGAACATCGAGGTCCAGCGGGCGCGGCCGGGGAGCCGATTCACAATTGCAACGTGGAGGGGCAGCGGCGTCACCGCGTACACGCTGAACGTGCAGGCTGGCGCCGTGAGCTCGACTCAGCCCGGCGGTTCGATCTACTGATCGTCGATACCGTCGAACGGGTCGGCTGACGGACGAACCGCCAGCGCTGGACCGAACCCCTGGCGGTAGGTTTCGGTTTCGAGAATCCGGTCCACGTCCGGCTGGTTGAAGAAGTGCGTATCGATCGACTGGTGCTGCGTCTTGTGCGCCCGCAGCGCCGCGGCCTTTCGATCCCGCCACGGCGAGATGTCGATGATGAAGTCCGCGCCCGGTTCGCCCCGAAGGTTCGCCGAGCGCGCGGCGTCCCATGGCGGAAGCGGCGGCGTCCAGAGCACGCGCGCGACGCTGTGCGCGGATCCCGCCTCCGGATGCCAGCGGGGATCGGCCGCGGCCGCGACCGCATCCATGGTGAACCGGCTGATGGCAAGATGGTCCGGATGGCGGTTGAAGCCGTTCGGATCGAACGTCATCACCACGTCAGGCCGGTACTCGCGGAGGAAGCCAACCAGCTGGTGTCGCACTTCTGCAGGATCGGCATTCGCGAGCTCGCGGTCGCGATAGTCGAGCAGGTGCAGTGTCTCGATGCCGATGATCCGCGCCGCCTCGCGCAGTTCTCGCTCGCGAGCGGCGCCGATGTCGGCCGGCGCGCCGCTGATGTGCGCATCTCCCGCTTTACCGGCTTCGCCCCGCGTGGCGCAGACGAGGACCACGCGCATCCCGCGCGCCAGACACCAGCAGGCGAGGCCGGCGCCGGAGAAGCTCTCGTCGTCGGGGTGCGCAAGGCTGAAGAGGAGGGTCCTCAAACAGTGTGCGCGCGTATGCGGTGATTGAGCGTGTGCAGCTCGCGGCGCAGGTCGTGCACGCGGTCGTCGTCGTGCGACTGGATCGCCCGGTCGCGCTCCGCTTTCAGCGCGCGGATGCGCGCCTTGATCTTGCCCTTGTCGAACCCGGTCGCCACGTGGTGATGGGCGTAGGTGTCGATGCTGAGCGCTTTGCAGATTGCAGGAATCAGGTGCTCCTTGTTCATCTGCGTGAACCCGTGCACGGCTTCATCGTCGATGCCTTTGGCAATCTCGCGAAGCTCCGCGACGGTCTTTCTCTGCAGCTCCTCGTACGTGACAGCCATGGATACCTCCAGCTAGTAGGCGTTGAGGACCGACCGCCAACCGGTTGTCCGCGTCGCGCGCGGCTCGGGCGTGAAGCGCTGCAGCGTGGAGGTCGCCCGGCTGCACGCGCCGGTGGCGACAAAGGTCAGCGCTTCACGAAGCGAAGCTTCCGCCGGATCGCCGAGCGCCCGGCCGATGTCGTCCGGGGCGGGGCAATCCGCGGGAATCCCTCCGAAGAAGTCACCTTCACCATTGGCATTCCGGAGCGAGAACGACACGGGGGCGAGCATCTTGTCGCAGAACTCGACCTGGTATTGCCCGACAGGCTTTCCGTAGGTGCGATCGCCGATGACGACGACCGGGATGAACGGACGCAGCGCATTGATGACGAGCTCGCTCGCCGAGGCTGAATCGGGCGTCGTGATGACGATGAGGCGGTTCAGGCTCGCGGCGTTCGTCGCATCCTCGAACCGCAGCACTTCGTTGCGGAAGAGATTCTTGTCGTTGTGGAAGTACTCGGCGAACACCTGCCCGCGCGTGCGCACGCCGCCGATGATGCTCGCGAGATGCCGTGCGACGCTCACCAGGCCGCCGCCGTTGTAGCGCATGTCGAGGACGAGATCGTCGACGCCGGTCAGCTGCGTGAACGCGCTATCGAGCGCCGCATTGGACGGCTCGACGAAGTTGCGGAAGAAGATGTACCCGACGCGGCGGCCGTTGGCCTGGTACCTTCGCGGTGTGCGAGACGGTCGGAATCGTCACGACGCGCTTGGTGAGATCGCGCGCCGCGGCGGGCGCCGCTCGCATCGATGAAGTCGATGCGGAGGGAGATGCCGATCTCGTCGGGTCCAATCACGTCGCCAAGCCTTCCGCTGACGATCAGATCCTCGACCGCCTCGCCCGCCAGCGCGGTCACGCGATCACCCCGCGACAGTCCGGCCTCGCTGGCGGGGCTGTCAGGGAATACCTGCAGCACTCGAAGCTGCCGGCCCACGAAGTCCCACGAGAGCCCCAATCCCACGTACTGACTCTCGCCAAAAAAGGCACGGTTCGAGGCGCGCGCGGTGATGTAGCTGAAGTGATCGTCGAGCGGGCGATGCCGCACGGCTTCCAGATACTCCTCGGGCGTTCCGAAGGACGCGGGATCGACAGCCGGCATCGCCCAGTACCACAGATAGATGTCCGACATCACGTCGCGCACGAACAGATTTTTGCTGGTGGCGTCGCAGCCCGTGAGGCGCCACTGCGCCCAGGCCGCCGTGGGAGACCCGCAGAGGAGCACGACCGCGGTCAGCGAGGCGAGTGAAGCTCGGACCATCATGGGACCCCCAGCTGGAAAATAGCATAGCTGCCCCGCAGGGGTAAGCTAGACGTGTGCTGCGCCGTGCACTCCTAGTCCTTATTGTGCTGGGGGCGGCGGCTGCCGCGGCCGTGTACTGGTTCTTCAGCGGCGACGGCATGCGCCGATCCCTCGAACGCCAGGCCACGCAATGGCTTGGGCAGCCTGTCCGCATCGGGAGCGCCACAGCAGGACTTTTTCCTCGCGTGGCGATCCAGCTTCGTGACGTGCGGGTCGGCGAACCGGTTCGCCTCTCGCTTGCGGACGTCGAGGTGTCGACCGGCCTGCAGCCACTGCTGTCGCGCCGTGTCGAGGAGGCCGAAATCATCGTGTCCGACAGCCGCGTGGACATGCCGCTTCCGTTCTCGATTCCCGAGTCGGACGCCGCCTCTCCGTCAGGTGCCGCGCCCAAGCCTGGCGAAGGCGCGGGCAGTGGCGTCACCGTCGCGTCGATTCGCGCGATCACGCTGCGCGACATTCGAATCGTGAGCCGCGGACGGGAGATCGTCGTCTCGGCCGAGTCGTCGCTCACCGGTTCACGCCTCGACGTCGCACGCTTCACGGCGCGCGCCGGCCGAACCTCGCTCGAGGCGAGCGGCGTCGTGGAGCTTGCGCCGGCGCTGAATGCGAACCTCCAGGCGTCCGCCAACGAGCTGGACCTCGATGACCTTCTCGCGCTCGCCGACGCGTTTACTCCGCCGGCTACGCCGAGGCGCTCCGGAGCAGCGAGCGGTACGCTCGCACCGGGTCGGATCAGTGCAAAGCTCACGGCACGACGGGTCCGCGCGGCGCGCGTGGAGCTGGCCAATCTCGCGAGCACGCTCGTCGCAGAGGGCAACCGCGTTGCGTTGTCGCCGGCGTCGTTCGAGCTCTTCGGCGGACGGTATCAGGGTGCACTGCAGGTGGATGTTCGCGAGAACCTCGCGCTGACGCTGACGTCGCGCATCGAGAACCTCGACGTCGCGCAGCTCGCGGCGTTTGGCGGCGTCGCCGGCTCTGTCAGCGGCCGGCTGTCTGGTAACGGGCGATTCACGGCCCGAGGCGCGGACATGGCGGCGCTGCTGGCCGCAGCGGCCGGAAGTGGCTCCGCCTCGATCGTCGACGGTACGGTGCAGCGCCTGAACCTCGTTCGCACGGTGGTGCTCTTCTTCGGCCGGCCCGCCGCCGATGCGCCAGCCGGAGGCGGCGACCGCTTCGATCGCCTCACCGCCTCGTTCTCACTCGCACGGCAGATCGTCAACGCCGACTCGTTCGCGATGAGCTCGCCCGACGCCGACATCTCCGGCAACGGGACACTGACTATCCCGACGAAAGCGCTCGACGGGCGCGCGGAGCTGCGCCTGTCTGAATCGCTCTCGTCGCAGGCGGGCACGGATCTCGTTCGCTATACGCGTGAAGGCAACCGCGTGGTGCTGCCGGCGACCATCGGCGGCACGGTCGACGCGCCGCGCGTCATGATCGACGCAGCCGCGGCCGTGAAGCGCGGCCTTGAGAACGAGATGCAACGACGCCTCAAGAGTTTGTTCGATCGGCTGAAGCCGCCATCACCGCAATGATCACGGAGCGCTTCTCATGCGAGTTCACGCGTCGCTCGGATTGCTGATCGTCGTGATGGCGGCTCCGCAAGCCGCCTCGGTAGAAGAAGGGTGGCCGGCGGTCGCAGCTCTGTACCGGCAGCGGCTGTCGGAGGCCGGCATTGTCGGCAGCAGCTTGTTCCTGGTTCGCGACGGCTCGGTGGTGGCGAAAGCGATGGAAGGCTACCAGGATCTCCAGACGAAGCAGCCCGTCGACCAACACACCATCTATCACTGGGCCTCGATAACGAAGACGTTCACCGGCGTGGCGATCATGCAGCTTCGCGACCGAGGCCTGCTGGCCCTGGACGATCCGGTCGTGAAGTACGTTCCCGAGCTGCGGCGCGTGCACAACCCGCACGGAGACATCTCGCAGGTCACCATCCGACATTTGATGTCTCACAGCGGCGGCTTCCGCGCCGGCACGTGGCCCTGGGGCGGCGACGAGCCATGGCATCCATTCGAACCGACCGAATGGTCTCAGGTGGCTGCGATGTTCCCGTACACGCAGGTGCTGTTCAAACCGGGCACGCAATACAGCTATTCGAATCCCGGCGTCATCTTCCTCGGACGCATCATCGAATCCCTGTCAGGCGACGACTACGAGATGTACATCACCAAGAACATCCTCATGCCGCTCGAGATGCACCGGACATTCTTCGATCGTGCGCCCAGGCACCTTCTTCAACATCGTTCGCACAGCTACCACCGCGACGACGCGGGAGTTCGCGAGGCGCGGTTCGACTTCGACACCGGCATCACCGTGTCCAACGGGGGCCTGAACGCGCCCCTCGGCGACATGGCTGCGTACCTCGCGTTTCTCATCGGCGACGAGCGGCGGCGCGCGGTGTACGAGAACGTGCTGACGCGCGCATCGATCCACGAGATGTTCACCCGCCAGATTCGGGCCGTGGACGGCGAGGGCGGCAGCGGCAACGACGTGTCGGCGGGCCTGTCGTGTTTCATCGAGCGGCATCATGGCGTCGAGCTGGTTGGGCACAGCGGCGACCAGAACGGCTTCATCTCGCACGTGTACATCCACCCACCGTCCCGGTCGGGATACGTCGTGTCCTTCAACACGAACACTGCCGCGGCGCCAGGCCGCCGCAGCACGCGATCCGTGGACGATGACGTACGAGACGCGATCGTTCAGGAGATATTTGCGAAGCATGGGTCTCGCGGCAGCCGCTGATCTCCTTGTCATCATCCATCTCGCGTTCGTCGTGTTCGTCGTCGCAGGCGGACTGCTCGTGCTTCGCTGGCCGAAGCTGGCGTGGGTGCACCTGCCGGCGGCGGCATGGGGAGCCATCGTCGAGATCACGGGATGGATCTGCCCGCTGACCCCGCTCGAGAATCAGCTGCGAGAACGCGCCGGAGCGGACGTCTACGCGGGGGACTTCGTGGCGCGATACATCGTGCCGGCGCTGTATCCGGACGGACTGACGAGGAAAAGCCAGCTGTGGCTGGGCGTCGGCGTGATCCTGCTGAATGCGGCGGTGTACACGCTCGTCATCCGCCGGCGCGGCACTCAGCCGTACCTCACATCAGGATGAAGCGCGGCGAGCACGACGGAAAAGAGACGACCGGCAAACATCGGAAACACCTGCCAGGCGACGATGAGGCCGACCATCGAGAACGCGGGATTGGTAGACAGACTGTCGAACACGTCTGCGAACCGGCGGGTCGCAAAGCCACGGAGGACCGACGCGCCGTCGAGCGGCGGAAGCGGCAAGAGATTGAAGACGCCAAGAAAGACGTTCTGCACCAGCAGCACCGACAGCAGCGTCGTGATGAAACTCGCGCCTCCGCCGGCGAGCTCCACGAGCGCTTCGAAGTTCGCGCGGTCGGGAGCGGCAAACCATCCTGACGCCAGACCGGCGCGCAGGATCGCAAACGCCACCAGCGCGATCAGGAAATTCCCAACCGGTCCCGCCGCCGCCATCACGGCGGCGCGTTTCGGATAGCGGGCGGCCCAGACCGGATCGTACGGCGCGCTGGCCCAGCCGATCGCCCATCCCTGCGTGAACGACGTGATGAGCGGCAGCACGAGCATGCCGATCGGCTCGCGCGCGACGTGCGGCACGGGCGAGAGCGACACCTGGCCCCCGTGATAAGCCGTGGGATCGCCAAGCCGCCACGCCGCGAACGCATGCATCGCCTCGTGCACCGTCGTCGAGAAGAGGAAGGACACGAACCAGATAGACGCGGTCAGGAAGTCGATGCCGTCCATGAAGGATCCGATCGTACCCGCTACGGCTCCCTAGACGCGCGTCGCACGCCCCGACCGGCTCGGCCTCCCGGTACAGCCAGGCGCCGGCCACTGCCGCAATCATCAGCTCACCGAGGCCCCACACCAGGCCGATGACGATGAGGCGCATGGGAAAGAACCCCATCACCGCAAAGCCGATCGACGGATAGGCGTACGCGAAAAACCACACGGCTGCGCCCGCGCAGAGGGCGGTGTTTACGCCGGCGCCGTACCGGGGACGGATCGCGGCGTACAACCAGACGGTCGCGATGCCGAGCGCGAAGCCCAGCATGATGAAGGTGGCGATCGCGCTGCCACCAATCGGCGGAAGGTTCAATCGGGCCATCGCCGCCTCCATGTCGGCGGCCAGCAACCAGCCGTTCAGGAACGATTCGCCAATATCGATTACGAGGCCCGCGAGGAGCCCGCCGAGCACCACACGACCAACGTTGATGCCTGTCATCTGGCCCTCCATGAGCGTGAGTGGTGGAATCCGGCGCATTCGACCATCGCCGCCGGCCGCTGTCAACACAAATACCGCTGAGCCGTCTCCGCCCGTGACCGAACTCGGTCGGGGGGCTGCTCGTCACAATGCTTAGAGGCTCACCATGAATTGTGCGCAATGCGGGAAAGCCATCGAGATCGAGTCGTCATTCTGCAGGTTCTGCGGCGCGGCGGCCGGCGCCCCGCAGCCGCCAGCTCACCGGCGGCTGGTTCGACGGCCAGACGAAGGGCGCCTCGGCGGCGTCTGCGCCGGCATGGCCGAGTATTTCGAGACCGACGTCACGCTGATGCGGCTGGCGTGGGTCATCCTCACGCTCGTCCCCGGAGCGATTCTGGGTGGACTGATTGCCTATCTCGCGGCGTGGCTGATCATTCCAGCCGTGCCAGGACCCGTGATGGCCCGCGCGAGCGGACGCCGCCTGACCCGGTCGACGACGGATCGTCAGATCGGTGGCGTATGCGGCGGCCTCGCCGCGTACTTCGGAATCGATTCGACCGTCATGCGTCTGATCTGGGCCATCCTGACGATCATGCCGGGCGCGATCGTGTTCGGCGTCGCGGCCTATCTCATCGCCTGGTTCATCATGCCAGACGCGGAGCCGGGGCTTCGACCGCAGGCGTCCGCGGCCTGAGCCATCTTTTCTCCCGGGACGGCGACAATAGTCCTCCCGTCCCGGACCCGCCAGCCAAAACTGGCTGAAAATCCACGCCTCCGCGGGCGTTCGGCTTGCAAGGGCAAGACGGATACTCGTGAATCGATTGCTGGGATCCGAACTACTCCACTCCCGCCTGGGATACAGGCATCTGCCGGCGCTCGACGGCGTCCGGATGCTGGCCGTATTCCTCGTGATCTTCTTTCACTTTGGCTTGCGCGGTGTGCCCGGGGCGCACGGCGTGATGATCTTCTTCGTCCTCAGCGGGTTTCTGATCACGTGGCTCCTCCTGCAGGAGCAGGAAAGCACCGGCACGATCTCGCTGCGCGGCTTCTATCGGCGGCGGACGGTCCGCATCTTCCCGGCGTTCTACGCGTTCTGGTTGTGTGTCGTCGCCCGGAGCCTCATGGGGGGCAACGACGGGTCGTGGGCGCCTGCCTGGTCGGCGTTCTTTTACGTCAGCAATTATTACAGCGCGCTGCAGGGTCACCCCGAGAACGCGTTCAGCCACACATGGTCGCTGGCCATCGAGGAGCAGTTCTACCTACTCTGGCCGCTCGCCTTCCTGCTGTGCCGACAGAACCTTCGCTTGATGACGAAGATTCTGGTCGCGGTCATCGCGATAGTCGGCATTCATCGAACAGTGCTCAGCACAGTGTTCGAGGTGAACCAGAGTTACGTCTACTCGGCGTTCGATACACGGATCGATCAGCTGATGATCGGCTGCCTCCTCGCCGTCGCCCTCAGACGACGCCTGCTGGTTTCATTCTGGAACGTTGCCTGCTCCCACGCCATGATGCCGCTCCTGACGGTGGCCTCCATCGTGGCGTCGATCTACCTCGGCCCCACTCTGTTCCCGCGGTATCGTCATGTCGTCGGCTTCACGCTGGAGCCGCTGCTGATGGCAGTGTTCCTGGCGCAGGTCATCGCGCTGAGCTCCACACGCGTCTGGGCGTGGCTCGACGCGGCTCCGGTGCGCTATCTGGGAAGGATCTCGTATTCGCTTTACCTGTATCAGCAGGTGACGCTCTATCCGGTCCGGCGTCTCCTTGCAGCCTACCCCGTCCCGATTCAGCTGATTGCTGCGGTTGCGTTCACGATTGTGGTGGCTTCGCTCTCTTACTACTTGATCGAGCGGCCATTCATGCAGTGGAAGCACCGACGCCCTGCTTCACGTTCGCTCGAGCAGCCGGCTGTGGCGGTGTGAGAGCTCGCGAGCTCCTTACTGCTCGCAGAGATCTTCCGAAATCTCCGTCCGGGTCCTTTCGAAGTAGCGAGTGTAGGTGTATGGTCTCGCCAGCGCCTGCGGATCCTCGACCGTGACTTCGTATTTCAGGTAGCTTCCGCTCAGGATCGGCGTGACCCGCTCGACCAGATGCATCGCAGCGCTGTGCTGCGCGCCCGCGGCATTGAGCCACGTCCTCTCGTTGAAGCCGACCGTGTCGATGACGAGCGTGCCGCCGTCCCAGCGCGCCACGGAATCGCCCTGCCACGTGGGCGTCGCTTCCTGGGGATGCGCACGATTCAGCTGAATCGTGCGGATGTGGCCTCGCGAGATGTCCTCGAAGAGCATGACGATCGCGCCTTTCGCGCTCGCCAGCTCGATTCTCACGCCCGCTCGCGCCATCATCCGGAAAGGGCCGATCGGCTGGCACTGCTTTTCGGGATCCTGCGTGAGGTCGATCGACTTGATCTGCTCGATTCCCCCGGGCGCCAGCACCACTTCTTCCGGAGAACCGGTGTTTCGAAGGCCGCCTGGAAGCGTCACGCCGCCGGCGATTGATTGGTACACGCCGGCAAGCTCCGGCGGAGCAGTGAGGGAGGCGTCCTTCTGCGCCGCCGACAGTGCGGTGGCGGCGATGGCGACGAGAACGGCGAGAACAGACGCGCGCTGTGTCATCGACTACTCGATCCTTCGAGCGCGCTGCAGCTGCGCCTTCAGAGCCTGATCCCTGAACTCCCGGAAAATCTGCACGTCGTCGTTGCAGACGTCTTCCGGCATCTGGTCGCCAACCCGCTTGTAGTAGCGACTGTAGGTGTATGCCGAGGTCAGCGCGTGCCGGTCCTCGACGGTGTAGTGTGCCTCGATGAACTCCCCGCCCCTGACCTGCCGGAAGCGCTGCACGAAGCGCGCTTCCTCGGTGTGCGGTTCCATCGTGGGATGCAGCCACGACTTGTCGTTGAATCCAATCGTGTCCACGACGAGCGTATCCCCTTCCCAATAGCCGACGGAATCGCCGTTCCAGGTCGGCAGAAGATTGCTGGGATGAGGCCGATTCAAATAGACGCGCTGGACGCCGGCAGTCTCGATCGGCGCATGGACGATCAGGACCTTGTCGGAACCAGGCACCCACAGAAACGAACCCGAAAAAGCGGTCGTCCTGAAGAGCCCGATTGGCTGGCAGATCTGTCCGGCATCGTCGGCGACACCATCAGTCGCATCCATCTTCGCCCGGGCCCAGGGCTGCAGTCGCGGCCAAATGGCGGATGGCAGCCACTGGTTGAGCGGTTGCAAGCCGGCCAGGTCCTTTTCCGCGTTGACGACGCGATAGAAGCCGGCCCAATCGGGAGCGTTTGCGGGAGCCACCTGCCGCGCCTGCGCCTGCGTGATGGCTGCGGAATCCAGGACGACAATGCTCTTCCCGCCGCCGTTCGCGGCATCCGATGCAACCTGCGGCGTGTTTGTGAGCAGCCGGTCGATGGCTTTGATATACCGAGCGCGATAGTAGAGTCTGGATCGGTCCGCCCCCGCCTGCAGGCCGATGACAAACGCCACCGCCAGCATCGCGCCCACGAGCACCGCGCCGGTCACGAGGATCGCGATGCGACGAAGGATTCTGGGGTTCTTCATCTGGTTCGCCGCGCGATCACACCGACGAGCTCGCCGACATTCTTCAGCCCGGCGACCTCACCGGTCCGAAAGCGAATGCCAAAGGCTTCCTCGATCTCAACCATCAACTCGACGTTGGCGAGCGAGTCCCAGCCTCGTACGTCCCGCGCGGTCGTCGACGCATCGACGGCAAGGCCCGGGTTGTTGAAGAATCCTGCGAGCACGTCGCGCAGACGGGCAAGGATCGCTGCGTCATCCGACATGCGCGCGTTCCTCCCGGTGGACGTCGATAAAGTGCGAGGGGGGCGTGAAGCCGTCGAGCAGCAATCGATAGCGCGTCTCAGCATCGGATTCGCCCGTGCGCTCGAACCCGAGCTCCTCGAACAGCCCGCGAACGAGCTCGTTGCGACCCGTCGGAATGAACCGACCCTGGAGCTCACTTGCGCCATGAGCCATGGCCCACTCCGCCAGCTCGCCCAGCAACATCCTCTCGACGCCGCGCTTCAACACGCGACAACTCATCAACCAGTCGTCTACTTCTACGACCTGCCCCTTTCGCGTCGCAATCAAGGACCCCGATCAGGCCGTGATCGCCGAAGCGGTCGGCGAGTCGCACCGTGCGCGTGCAAACGTTCGGATCGGCGACGAGCGAGCCGAGAGCACCCTCCGTCAGTCGCCGCGTCGTCAGATTGAATTGGTTCGTCTTGTTCATGAGCTGCGTGGCGCGACCGAGCGACTGCGCGTCTATGGGCTCAACTCGCGCGCGCATCTGGAGCGACGCGAGAAACTCCGACAGATCCATCGTCCCGGCCAGAGCCTGTGCCTCCGCGCGGCTCTCATACTGACGCGCGCGGGCGCGGTCGTCTCCCGTCACACGGGGCACTTCGAGCCACCGGCTTGCCTCGATCGCACGGGCGTACTCCGCCGGATCCTCCGGCAGGTCGATCACGGCAACTTCCGGCAGCGCCTGCCGGACGAGCTCGCGCTCCGCGGGGTTGTCGTCGACGAAGACGAATGAGTCGAGGCCCAGGTCGAGATCCGCCGCGATCGCGCGGATGTTGTCGGCTTTGGGATCCCATGACGCGCGGAACGCAGCGAAGTCGGAGAGCCGAAGCACCGTCTCCGCATGCCGCTCGAACGGAAGCCGGGCGTTGGCCGGCTCGTTCTTGCTGCAGACGGCCAGCAGCACACCTCGCTCGCGCAGGGCGCGAAGGTATTGCTGAAAGGCCTTGAACGCTTCGCCGCGCGGGTTTCCTTCGCCGAGCTCGATGCCGGAGAGGCCGGCATCTCCGATCACGCCGCCCCAGAGCGTGTCGTCGAGATCGAGCACCAGGCATTTGCGGCTGCCTCCGAGCGCGCCCGCGATCACGGCCGCGACGGTCTGCGCGTATTCGGTCGTGAGCTCGAGCGATACCGGCTGCTTGGCCTCGTACCAGAGCCGGCCGTCGTGCCACCGCGCGATTCCGTGCCGCGCGGCGAGGCCCGCCGTGTCGATCAGGTGAACGCCAGGCGGAACCAGATCGCCGAGCTTGACGTTCAAACGCTGGATGAAGTTGTTCGGATCTTCGGGGATGCGCGCGCCAACGTTTCCAAGCGGCCGGACCGGCAGCGCGTGAAAATTGTCTATCAACACCTCGGTGCCGCAGCGCACGTGCAGCTGCTCGCAGGCGCCGACGAGGTGACGCGCCACCCGCTCCGCCAGGTCGTCGGCTTCCTGCGGCGTCGCCATCGGCTGCGGCCATTCGGGCACGTCGAACGGTGTCAGGACGACAACCGCAAACTGTGGACGCGCCTTGGACGTCGCGCTGTCCGGATCCAGGAGCTCCTGCATGAACGACCCGTACGGCGCCGTGAGGAGCTCGGGCGCAAAGCCCCTGACGAGCAGCGAGAGCTCGAGCTGCGGAGCGATCATGTCGAGCGTCGAACGCCCCAGGAGCGCAACGCGGACCTGTCGCGCATCGACCGGACGGCTGCCCTCACCGAGGAGCTGACGCGCCCGCCGTGCCAGCCTTCGGAACTCAGGCGCCCGGCCGGTCGCCGCCCTGGCGGCGCCGATAATGGCGTTCCACTCGCTCATCGGAAGTCCTCTGTCGAATCTCAGCCGCCACTCTCCGCGACAGCGTCAACGCCGCATCCCTCGTGGGATGCATCCAGTCGAAGAAACCTTCGTCCGGTAGTTCCTCGCGCAAATCCACGAACGGCAGATCGCCGACCGCCTCGCGCAACACCTCCATGTACGCCTCGTGAATTCCCGGTTTATAAAACAGCTGCCGGGCCCAGCCGCCCTCCGGCATGTTGACGACGAGGATCCGGCAGTCGTTTCGAGCCGCAATCGCCCGCAGGCGCGCGAACTGCCCGACAATCGTCGTGCGCCGCGACCGTGCGTCCATGGTCCGAAGCTCGAAGAAATACTCCATCGACCGAAGGATCCCGGTCCCGGTCCGCGCCCACTCGTCGTACCTGCTGCTTGTCGAGCGGCTGTGTGTCGAAGAAGCGCGACCCTACCAGTCCGTGCGCGCGGAACAGCATATCGAGGTCTTCGCCGCGTATCCGAGCGCGAGCGGCCAGCAGCATCGCACGAAGGGCGCGTTGATAGCGGACACCGGAGTGGGCAGCAAGACGCGCTCGACCGAGCAGCGACGCGGCGAGGCTCTTCTCGACGAGCGCCTGCGGCTCGACGCGCTCATCGAGCGCGAAGTGCGGACTGTACCGGTTGAGCACGATCGGCAGCGGCCGCTCGCCTGGCGCATATCCCTGCAGAAGACGGGGCGTCACCGCCACGAGCAATAGATCGCCAAAGGCGCCTCGGCCGTACACCCGCTCGATGTAGTCCAGCTGCGTCAGCGCATCCTCGAAGGTCGACAGGCTCAGCGAATCGTTCACGAGCGTGGCGCCGTCGAGTGCCTGCTGGAAAGGCTCCGGCCAGAACGCCTCGCGCGCTTCGGACGGCCCGATGACCAGGATGCGGCCCCGCTCACCCACGGGATAGCGCGCGGGCGACATCAGCTGCATCCACTCTTCATAGCGCCAGAGGTTCGCATCGAGACGCGTCTCGACCTGACGCGCCAGCCACTCCGCCGCCGCGCACACCAGTACCCAGGCGACCACGCAGCTCGCCAGAGCCCCCGCAAGTGAACGCGCGCGTCTAGAACGCGCGGTAGACGAAATCAAGCTCGCCCCTTGCGAATAACGTGAGTAGAGCGATCTGCATTCCGAGCAGCGCGAACCGCCACGCGAGCTTCATCGGACCTCCGTTGTTGCCACGATGAGCGACACGAGCTGCGAGGGCGTCAGCACGAAGAACACATACGCACTCGCGGTCGCGATGAACGTCACGACGGTGCCGGCGACGGCCCAGCTGCGGCGCGCGCGCAGGGCAAGCAGCCCTTCGGCGCCCAGCCGCCCGGTCAACATATGCTCGGTCGTGCGATACACCACCTGATAGAGCGCGTGCACGAGGCCGAACAGCACAAATGACAGCGTCGTCCCATGCCAGACTCCAGCGATCAGCATCGTGGCCCCGATGGCGACGTTCCGCGACGCGAGCCTGTGACCGCGAAGCAGCCTGGATCGCAGCAAGCCCGTATACAGAGGATGGAAGACGTAGTCGGTCAGCCACTCGGTGAGCGAGCGATGCACGCGCAGCCAGGTACTGAGCGATGTTCGGCGAGAAGAACGGCAGCCAGAAGTTCTCCGGAGGCGCAATGCCCATCAGGCGGCCGATTCCAATCACCACGTCGCAGTAACCTGAGAAGTCGAAGTACAGATACACGTAGAACAGCCAGGCGCCCAGCATCACTTCGCTGAATCCCATTCCCGCGATGGACTCGCCTGGGAGAAGAGCCCACTTCGCGAGCACCGTCGCCACCACCCACTTCTTGAGAAACCCCCGCAGCACGCGATTGACCGCGTCGAAATGCGACGCCATGTCGGGCTCGAGCGGCTCCTGTCGTCCTTCCCACTGCTCGACGAAGCTCTGATACCGCTGAATAGGTCCGAGCAGGAACGTCGTGAAGTTGAGACAGTACGCAAGGTACGAAAGCAGCCCCAGGTGCGGCAGGCGTCCGCCGGCAGCATCGACGACGACGTGAACGACTTTGAAGAGGAGGTAGCTCAGGCCGGCGATCGACAGCGCGACGCTCCAGAATCGTTCGGGGAGAAACGCCACGACCACGTCGTATCCACGGAGGTAGACGAAGCCGGCAATCAGCAGCGCGACCGAAGGCGCGGTCAGGCGAGGCCATCGCTGCGCCACACGGGCCAAGGCGTAGCCCGCGAGCAGGAAGATCGCGATGGTGACGCGGCCCACCGGTGTGAGGAACGTCGAAGCGTAGATCGCGGAGCCGGCCAGGAAGCCGATCAGCCGCAAGGGTCCGCGGACGAAGCGCACCCAGAACACGAGCGCCACGGCCAACACGATGAACTCGAGCGAGAGGAGCTTCATCGCAGGGCTTGGCTGGGCCCGGTAAGAGCCGGGTCATTCGGTGTCATATTCAACAAAGGCCTGGGGTTACGGCTGGAGCAAAGGCAGTACCCAGCCTGGGCGGCTGCCAGGCCGGGCCGAAGCGGTTTGTACCCCGAAAGTCCGCTGTACGGCAGCCTTTTTTCCACGCATTCAGGGGAGCCCGGACGCGGCAAAACCTGCGCGATCAGCGCTCAGATCCCTCCTGCCTGGCCAGCTCCGCGCGGAACTCCCGCTCTGACGCGTCGACGTGCCGGCGGAGCGCCGCAGCGTCAACGAAGGGATTCGGCGCACCGGACTTCATCTGCTTCCGCTTGCGGTACATGTCGAACTGATCGGGGTGGTCGTGGAGAAACACGTCGCACGGCATGTCGCGAAGGACTTGAAAGCTGCGTTCGTAGTCCGCGACCACGCCGGGGTACCGGGCTTTGCTGCCGACGATCCGGCCTGTGTCGACAGTAGCCGTGCTGCAGTAGAAGACGACGTCATGCGGCTTGCCGTCTTCAACCGCCGTCATCGTCCATGTCGTGCACCCCGGCGTGTGCCCGGGCGTGATACGAGCAGTGAGCGTCGTGCCGCCAAGCTGCAGCGTGTCGCCGTCACCGACCGTGCGATCGACGACGACCGGCGGCACATCCGCGCCGCCGATCTGCAGCCAGTAGCCGTCTGCGCGGCTCGCCACCATGCGGCCGCCGCTGCGGCGCTTCAATTCCGCGAGACCCCCGGCGTGATCGTAGTGGACGTGACTGTTCAGCAGGTACTTCACATCGCTGAGTCGAAACCCCAGCGCGGCGATGTTGTCGGCGATCTGCGACGCGCTCTCCTTGAACGTTCCGTCCAGAAGAATCGATCCCTCAGGCGTCGAAATCAGAAAGGAGCTCACTCCCGAGAGGCCGACGAAGTACACGTTGCCGATCACCCGAAAAGGATGAAATGGCTGCCGCAAGAGCACGCGCGGTTCCACGCGGCCGTACGCCAGCGGCCAGGAGGCGAGCACGGTTGCGAACGCCAGGAGCGCAGCCTTCCGCAGAGGGGGCATGACTACCGCGCCGCGATTTCCTTCGCGATGACGTCCGCCACGACCGCGTTCCCGCGCTCGTTCCAATGATGGTCGTCACGGTAATAGAGCAGTTCGTTTTTCGCGACCGGCTGAAGCAGCGGAAGCAGGTTCACGACGGAGAAACCCATCTTCTCCGAAAGCCTGACGACGTAGTCGATGAAGTGGGGCTCCGATGAAAGGGTTGGAAATCCCTCGAACGACGCTCCGTGGACGCGGGCGTCGGACGGCGCGACGACCACCGTGACCCTGAAGCCCCGTGCCCGACCGAGGTCCCGCATCTCGCCGAACGTCCGATCGAGCAGCGGTCGATGGGGATGATTCAGGACGTATTCCCGCGGCCGGGTCGCCGCATCCATGTCGGCTGGAACGAACAGGCGATATCCGAACTGTTTCGAGCGAAAGAGTGGAATCGGAAGATCGACGCCGTCGATCTGGTATTGACCGTGCCGCGCGGCTCGCGCAGATAGCGTCAGTTCGCCACGCGCCAGCCGGCCCACCATGCTGCTGCTTCGGACGCGCGCCGGCAGCGAGAGAAACGGCTCGATGACCGTTCCCGCGAACAGCCCCCGACGATCCGCCGGCGAGAACTCGACCCCTTCACCGTATGAGTTCTCGAGATCGTTGCCCTCGAAAATCATCCAGAGCAGGTGACCCACACGCATCGAGTCACCATGGGTCTTCAACATGTACTTCAGCAGGTCGAGCTGAGGCTTCGGCCCTGTGGCGGAGACCCCGAGGTTGTAGACGGGCTCGCCGAGCGAGGCGCCCAGAAGGTCGGGCCAGATCCTGCCCTCGTCTGTGGCAAAGCCGAATGCGAATGAGTCGCCGAGCGCGAAGATACGGCTCCTGGCCAGCGGTTCGAGCTCGCGCAGACCATCGGGCCCGATGAAGTACCGACAGCCGGCGGCGCTCGAGCACCGACTCCTTCAATGTGGGAGACGCGAGCATCGCAGGCACGTAGCGCTCGCCGTACGTCTCACCTGTCAGCCGGACGTTGGGCTTGTACAAGAAGAAGCTCGTGCCCGCGGGGCGGTACATCCGCGGATACAGCTCGCCGTGCCATACGGTGCTATCGGCCACCCGCGCATCCGATGCGATGAGCCGTTCCGATTTGGAGCGGGCCCAGTTATCGCGGACCGTGAACAGCACATCCGCCGCGAGAAGGACGAGGGAGAGCGCCAGGCTCGCCATACCGATCCCCAGCAGTCTGGTCGTCGGGAGCCATCGCCGCAGGGTGCGCGAGCGGGGCGCGATCAGGATGAACACACAGCCCGCGATGAAGATCGCGAGCGCACCCAGGGTGGCGCGGCCGCCGAACATCCTGCCGAATGGGAACAGCGAGCAGGCGTACGCCCACAGCGCCGTCACGCCCAGGCGGAAGCATGCGGGGCCAATCCGGTCACCGAGCGCCTGCGCGCGCGCCGACGCCTCGAGCGCGGCGACGCTGTTCGCGTTCGGGCTCATCGCTCTCAATTTACTATGCGCCCGTCATCTCGCTGACAGGGAGCGGGTACGACAAAAAGGCCCGCTGTGAATGACTCACAGCGGGCCTCGAAAAAATAATCCCGGCAGCGACCTACTCTCCCACACACCTACGCATGCAGTACCATCGGCGGTGGCAGGCTTAACTTCCGTGTTCGGAATGGGAACGGGTGGAACCCTGCCCCTATGACCACCGGGAAACTGGTTGTTCGGGGTCCGGCTGTGCGGAGCGCAGCTAGCAGCCGCGCCGCGTCGCACAGCACGATCGTCCCGAACGATGTCAAAGAACAAGCAACTGAATATCCTGCAAACGGTAGTTCTCGTCCTTCCTCACAGCGCTTTGTAACGCGCGGGCTGACGCCCACGCGGTGCGAAGGAAGAGAAATATGGTCAAGCCTCACGGCTCATTAGTACCAGTTAGCTTAACGCATCGCTGCGCTTCCACACCTGGCCTATCAACCTGGTCGTCTACCAGGAGCCTTTAGAGGCCTTGCGGCCTGGGAGATCTCATCTCGTGGAGGGTTTCACGCTTAGATGCCTTCAGCGTTTCTCCCTTCCGGACGTAGCTACTCGGCGCTGCCGCTGGCGCGACAACCGATACACTAGAGGTCCGTCCAACCCGGTCCTCTCGTACTAAGGTCAGCCCCACTCAAATCTCCTGCGCCCATCACAGATAGAGACCGAACTGTCTCGCGACGTTCTAAACCCAGCTCACGTACCGCTTTAACCGGCGAACAGCCGGACCCTTGGAACCTGCTACAGCTCCAGGATGCGATGAGCCGACATCGAGGTGCCAAACCTGAGCGTCGATGTGAACTCTTGGCTCAGATCAGCCTGTTATCCCCGGCGTACCTTTTATCCGTTGAGCGATGGCCCTTCCATGCGGAACCACCGGATCACTAAGTCCTGGTTTCCCACCTGCTCGACTTGTAGGTCTCGCAGTCAAGCTCGCTTATGCCTTTGCACTCTAAGGCTGATTTCCAAACAGCCTGAGCGAACCTTCGAGCGCCTCCGTTACAGTTTAGGAGGCGACCGCCCCAGTCAAACTACCCACCTAGCAGTGTCCCTGATCTGGATAACAGAACGAGGTTAGAACGCCGGAGCAGTAAGGGTGGTATCTCACCGTTGGCTCCCCCGAGACCGAAATCCCGGGTTCAAAGCCTCCCACCTATCCTGCGCATACTGCGCCAGCATTCACTACTAGGATGTAGTAAAGGTGCACGGGGTCTTTTCGTCTTGTGACGGGCAACCGGCGTCTTCACCGGTACCACAAATTCGCAGTGCTCCCCGTTGAGACAGCGCTCAGATCGTTACGCCATTCGTGCAGGTCGGAACTTACCCGACAAGGAATTTCGCTACCTTAGGACCGTTATAGTTACGGCCGCCGTTTACCGGGGCTTCAGTTCGAAGCGTCGCCTTGCGGCTAACCTCTCCCTTTAACCTTCCGGCACCGGGCAGGCGTCAGACCCTATACGTCGTGTTCGACTTTGCAGAGTCCTGTGTTTTTAGTAAACAGTCGCCTGAGCCTCTTTATTGCAACTCCATTTCGCTCACCGGGCAAGCCGGATCACGAAACGGAGCACCCCTTCTTCCGAAGTTACGGGGCCAATTTGCCGAGTTCCTAAACGGGGGATCACACTTGCGCCTGAGGATTTTCTCCTCGCCTACCTGTGTCGGTTTGCGGTACGGGTACCCATCCCACTCCTTAGAGGCTTTTCTCGGCAGCGTGGCGTCACCAGCTTTATGAGCCTTGCGGCTCTCGCTTCGAGTCCTCAGGATTGATGACCCACCGGATTTTCCTGGCGGATCTCCCTACGACCCTCAACCTGCATGTCCAATAGCAGGCCTGGTTAGCCTCCTGCGTCCCCCCATCGTAATAACGTGGAATAGGTAGTTCCGGAATATTAACCGGATGTGCATCCGCTACGCCTTTCGGCCTCGCGTTAGCTCCCGACTAACCCTGAGCGGACGAACCTACCTCAGGAAACCTTAGGCTTACGGCGGGGAAGATTCTCACTTCCCTTATCGCTACTTATGCCGGCAGGGTCACTTCTCTCCACTCCACCAGTTCTTTCGATCTGGCTTCACGGCAGAAGAGAACGCTCCTCTACCAAAACACATCCTCGCAAGGACGTGCATTCTACGGCTTCGGTGGTGTGCTTGAGCCCCGTTGTATTGTCGGCCCAAAGCCGCTTGACCAGTGAGCTATTACGCTTTCTTTAAAGGATGGCTGCTTCTAAGCCAACCTCCTGGTTGTCTAAGCGTCTTCAGATCCTTTACCACTTAGCACACACTTAGGGACCTTAGCCGGTAGTCTGGGCTGTTTCCCTTTCGACGATGAAGCTTAGCCCCCACCGTCTCACTCCCGGGATACGTGTCGTTGGCATTCGCAGTTTGATTGGATTCAGTAAGCTGGTAAGCCCCTTAGTCCATTCAGTTCTCTACCACCAACGCCGACCTCCCGAGGCTGCTCCTAAAAGCATTTCGAGGAGAACGGGCAATCACGAAGTTTGATTAGCCTTTCACCCCTACCCTCAGCTCATCCAAGCTGTTTTCAACCAACACTGGTTCGGGCCTCCATACGGTGTTACCCGTACTTCACCCTGGCCAAGGGTAGATCACCTCGCTTCGCGTCTAATCCCAGCGACTGAGCGCCCATTTCGGACTCGCTTTCGCTGCGGCTCGCTTTCGCTTAACCTTGCCACTGAGATTAACTAGCCGGCTCATTATGCAAAAGGCACGCGGTCAGGCATTCCGACTCCATTGCTGGAATCGGCATAGCCCTCCCACTGCTTGTAGGCATACGGTTTCAGGTACTCTTTCACTCCCCTCACAGGGGTGCTTTTCACCTTTCCCTCACGGTACTGGTTCACTATCGGTCGCCAGAGAGTATTTAGCCTTACGAGATGGTCCTCGTAGATTCCCACGGGATTTCACGTGTCCCGCGGTACTCAGGAACCTGTCCAGCGAGCCAGCGAACTGTCGCCTACGGGGCTGTCACCCTCTCTGGCAGGTCATTCCAGACCTTTCGACTAGTTCACTGGTTTCTTACTCGCCGGCCTTGCGGCCCGACAGGCCCTACAACCCCGCCGTGCATGCACGACGGTTTGGGCTCCTCCGCGTTCGCTCGCCGCTACTAGCGGAATCACTGTTGTTTTCTTCTCCTGGAGGTACTGAGATGGTTCACTTCCCTCCGTTGCCCTCCACCGGCCTATGGATTCAGCCGGGGATCTCCCAGGATTAACTGGAAGGGGTTTCCCCATTCGGAAATCCTCGGGTCAAAGCTTGTTTGCAGCTCACCGAGGCTTATCGCAGCTTACCGCGTCCTTCATCGACTTCTGGCGCCAAGGCATTCACCGTACACCCTTA
>CAVYVZ010000009.1:0-200000 GCA_963772065.1 uncultured Acidobacteriota bacterium | reverse complement strand
CCCGATGCCGTCCGTCTTTGGGGGAACCTTTCAAGGTTACTACCGCTCGCCGATGCCGTCAACCCTTTTGTCGTCTCCGACATCCAGGATTCAGGCGCTCTAGCTGAGGTGTTCACCTTCACCCGAGCTCGGCGCTTCAGCCTTACTGTGCCGACCTCTGGTGCCCTGCGGGCTGGGTGCCCGTCAGGCGAACCTTCCAATACTACGTTTCAGCCGTAGCCGTGTCAACCTTAGCCGCAACTGCACACATCGGCGCACGCTTGCGGACGGGACTGCGGGTCCTGCGGGCCAATTCCGACCTTGTCAACCTGTGCGGTCAACCGGCGAGATACGGATGAGAAAATTCTCGCGCTTCCCCTTCCGCACGACGAAAAGCTGGCCGTCAATCGCCTGATCCGTGCGGACGCGCTCCTTTTCGTCCGTGATGCGCCGCTCGTTGATATAGATGCCGCCGCCGCGGATCAAGCGCGTGGCCTCACCCTTCGAGCTCGTGACACCGGTCGACGACAGGAGCTCGACGACGGGGATGCTGCCGTCGTGAAGCTGGATCTCGGACGAAGGTACATTGGCGAAGGCCTGCAGCAGTTCTCGAGCCGACATCCGATTCACGTCGCCGCCGAACAACTTCTCAGACGCGGCCTCGGCGTCGCGAACGGCTTCTGCACCATGCACCAGGCGCGTGACCTCGCGCGCCACCTCGCGCTGCGCGTGCCGCTTCTCGGGCTCGCGCTCGCTGGCGGCGGTGATCTCCGCGATCCGATCCGCGCCGAGAAACGTGAAGAAGTTGAGGTACTTCACCGCATCGCGGTCGTCGGCGTTCAGCCAGAACTGGTAGAACTGGTACGGCGTGGTCAGCTTCGGATCGAGCCACACGGTTCCCGCTTCGGTCTTGCCGAATTTCGTGCCCGACGCCGTGGTGATGAGCGGCAGCACCAGGCCGTGTGCCTTCGCGCCGCGCAGGCGCCGGACGAGATCCATGCCGGCGGTAATGTTCCCCCACTGATCGCTGCCCCCCATCTGCAGCGTGCACGAGAAGCGATCGTAGAGGACCAGGTAGTCGTACGCCTGAAGCAATGAATAACTGAACTCGGTATATGTGATTCCCTCCTCGCTCTCGATGCGCCGCTTCACCGAGTCCTTCGCCAGCATGGCATTCACGGTGAAGTACTTGCCGACGTCCCGCATGAACTCGACGGCGCCGAGCTTCGTCAGCCACTCCGCGTTGTTGAGGAGACGCGCCGGCGCCGCGGTGCTCTCGAAATCGAGAAACCGCGCGAACTGTCCGCGGATGCCTTCGACGTTGGCCTCGACCTGCTCACGGTGAGCAGCTGCCGCTCGACGGTCTTTCCGCTCGGGTCGCCGATGAGGCCCGTGCCGCCTCCCACGAGAGCGATCGGGCAATGACCGTGGCGCTGCATGTGCGCGAGCGCCATGATCACGAGCAGCGAACCGACGTGCAGGCTTGGAGCGGTCGGGTCGAAGCCGATGTAGCCGGTGACCTTCTCGCGCGCGAGCACGTCGCGCGCGCCCTCGGTGGCGCCGTAGACGAGGCCGCGCCACTCCAGTTCGCTGTACAGGTCCATCGCCGTTACTATACCGAACGTGCTCACGCGGCGCGCGGCACTCAAGGGCGTACTCGCATCGGCTGTGGGCGCGATCACCGGCGCAGGGATCTACGGGGTCGGCTACGAGCGACACCGGATCGGCGTCACGGAAGCGTCGCTCCCCGTCTCGGGCCTGCCGCCCGCGCTCGATGGCGTCCGCATCGGCCTCATCACCGACATCCACCACAGCACGATGGTGCCTGCCGACGACGTGGCCGCGGCGGTGCGACTCGTGCTCGCCGCCGCGCCGGACTTGATCGTCCTCGGCGGCGACTACGTGACCTGGGGGGAACGAGGCTACGTCGGACCGGTGACGGAGCTGCTGGCCCCGCTCACCGCGCCGCACGGCGTCTTCGCGATTCTCGGAAACCACGACGACGACCGCGAGATGTCGGCTGCATTGGCCGCGAAGCGGTTCGTCGTCCTCCGGGATCAGCGGACGCGGGTCGCGATCCGCGGCGAAGGCCTCGAGATTGCCGGCATCCGGTTCTGGACGCGGCGCGCGCAGGACATCGCCCGGGTGCTGAGGCAGACTCGCGACACGACGATCCTGTTGGCCCATGACCCGCGGCGGCTCGTCGAAGCCGCGGCCCTTGGAGTACCCGCCGTGCTCTCCGGCCACACGCACGGAGGCCAGGTCGTCGTCCCCGGCGTCGGCGCCATCGCCCGGCGCCGCTTCCCGATTCTCGAAGGGATCGGCCAGCGCGACAACACCCGCATTTTCGTCAGCCGCGGAATGGGCACGGTCTACGTACCATCCGACTCAACTGTCCCCCCGAGGTTGCCATCCTCACCCTGAGGCGACACTCGGACATCTAGTCAATTCCCAATCCCCAACGGAGTGCCGAAGAACCTGCGACCGTCGAGTCGCCAGGTGCCGTCGAGGACGGCTTTGATGGCCGCGGGGTACGCGTGGTGTTCCTCGACCAGGATGCGCGCCGACAATGAATCCACGGTGTCGTGGTCCAGCACCGGCACGCTGCGCTGCAGGATGATCGGGCCGCCATCGAGCTCCGGGGTGACGAGGTGGACCGTCACGCCGGTGACCTTCGCGCCGTATTCGAGAGCCTGACGCTGCGCCTCGACGCCGGGAAAGGCGGGGAGGAGAGACGGATGGATGTTGAGGACGGCGTTGGGAAAGGCTTCGAGCATCGGGCTGCCGACGAGGCGCATGAATCCAGCCAGGCACACGAGGCCGACGTCACGCGCGCGCAGCGCGTCGACGAGCGCCCGATCGAAGTCGTCGCGCACGGGGAAGGCACGGTGGCTGATGTAGAGCGTTTCGATGCCCGCCTCGCGCGCCCGGTCGAGGCCGGCCGCTTGAGCGCGATTCGAGATCACGACCGCGATCTCGGCATCGAGGCGACGTTCTCGAATGGCATCGACGATCGCCTGGAGGTTGCTGCCTCGCCCGGAAATGAGAACGCCGAGCCGGCGGTTCACGACAGGTGCGCGTAGACCACCGAGGGCGAATCGCCGGCGACGACCTCGCCGATGACACGCGCGTCGCGCCCACCGCGCGCCGCCAGCTCCTCTACGGTCTGCTCCGCCCGCTCGCGGGCGACGACAAGGATCAATCCGATGCCCACGTTGAAGGTCCGCATCATGTCGTCGGCTGGAACGTCGCCGGCCCGCCGCAGCCACTGGAAGAGCGGCGGCACCTCCCACGCCGAACAATCCACGACCGCCGCCGTGCCGTGCGGAAGCACGCGCGGCAGGTTGTCGGTGATGCCGCCGCCCGTGATGTGCGCCATCGCCTTGATGCTGCCATAGTCGAGCATCGGTCGGACCATCGAGAGATACGAGCGGTGCGGCTCGAGGAAGGCCTCGCCGACGGAGCGTCCCAGCTCCGGCACGTGGCTGTCGACCCGCAGCTTCAGGTGGTCGAACGCAATCCGGCGGGCGAGTGAGTATCCGTTCGTGTGAAGGCCCGACGAGGGCACGCCCACCAGCGCGTCGCCCGGCGCGACGCCGCGGCCGCTGACGATCCGTTCTTTCTCCACGACGCCGATGATGAAGCCGGCGAGGTCGTACTCGCCGTCCGCGTAGAAGCCCGGCATCTCGGCGGTCTCACCGCCAAGGAGCGCGCAGCCGTTGTCGCGGCAGGCCGATGCCATGCCGCCGATAATCGCCTCCGCCACGGATGGCGAGAGCCGGCCGGTCGCGAGGTAATCGAGGAAAAACAGCGGTTCGGCCCCCTGCACGAGGATGTCGTTCACGCAGTGGTTCACGAGATCGACGCCGACGGTGTCGTGACGGCCGGCCATGAAGGCGACCTTGAGCTTCGTTCCGACGCCGTCGGCGCTCGACACGAGGACCGGGTCCCGAAAGCGGCCCTGTTCGAAGCGGAAGAGGCCGCCGAAGGAACCGATGTCCGAGAGCACGCCGGGCGTGAACGTGGAGCGCGCGAGGCCGCGGATGCGGCGGACGGTTTCGTTGCCGGCGTCGATATCAACGCCGGAAGCTCTGTAGTCCATTTAGCCGGCGACGGGGTCTTTCTCAGCGATCGGCACGTGCGCGACACGCTGGAGCGATTCAGGCTCCCCTTCCCCCTCGATTGGTGGCGCGCCCTCGTTCAGTTTCAGCGCGAGCTGCAGGTAGGCCGCCTCGTCGCGTGGGAAGGCAACTGGATACACGCCTGTGTAGCACGACGTGCAGTACTTCGTGCGTCCGCCGTTGACGGCACCCGTCATGCCCTCCAGGCTCAGATACGCGATGCTGTCCGCGTTGAGGTACTTCCGGATCTCCTCGAGCGTGTGCGTGGCCGCGATGAGCTCCGAGCGGCGCGGCGTGTCGACGCCGTAGAAGCACGGCGAAATCGTCGGCGGGCAGCTGATGCGCATGTGCACTTCCTTCGCACCGGCGCTGCGTACCATCTTGACGATCTTGCGGCTCGTCGTCCCGCGAACGATCGAGTCGTCGACGAGGATGACGCGCTTGCCCTCGAGAATGCTGCGAACGGGATTCAGCTTCACCTTCACGCCGAAGTGGCGGATCGATTGCTGCGGCTGAATGAACGTGCGGCCAATGTAATGGTTGCGAATGAGCCCCATCCGCATCGGAATGCCGGAGGCCTCCGAGAATCCGATGGCGGCGCAGACGCCCGAGTCGGGGACCGGCACCACGACGTCGGCGTCGACGTGGGATTCGCGCGCGAGCCGGCGGCCGAACTCGGTGCGGTTTTCGTTGACGCTCTCGCCGAAGACGTAGCTGTCGGGCCGCGCGAAGTAGACGTGCTCGAAGATGCACTGGGATTGCGGCGCGGGCGCGAACGGCTTGATCGACTTGATGCCCTGCGCGCTCAGCACCACGAGCTCCCCCGGCTCCACGTCGCGGACGTAGGTGGCGCCGATGAGATCCATCGCGCACGTTTCCGAGCAGATCACCAGGGCGTTGCCGAGACGGCCGATCGCGAGCGGGCGGAAACCATGTGGATCCCGCACGCCGAGCACGCGGTCCTTCGTCATCATCACGAACGAGAACGCGCCCCGCACCTGCGACACGGCGTCCACGACGGCCTGCTCGACCGACTCCTCGCGCGAACGCGCGTACAGATGGACGACGACCTCGCTGTCGGTGGTCGTCTGGAAGATGGCGCCCTGGCTCACCAGCGCGTCCCTGACCTCGTTGGCGTTCACGAGGTTGCCGTTGTGGCAGAGCGCGAGCGACCCATGCATGCAGTCGATCACGATGGGCTGCGCATTCAAGAGCTTGCTGTCCCCCGCCGTCGAGTAGCGCACGTGTCCAATCGCCTGCGTCCCCGGGAGCTTCGCCAGCGCCTCCTCGTCGAACGCCTCGTTGACGTGCCCCATTGCCTTCGAATGCCGGATGCGCACGCCGTCCGACGCAGCGATGCCGGCGCTCTCCTGCCCCCGATGCTGGAGAGCATAGAGCCCGAGATAGGTCAGGTTGGAGGCTTCGGGATGTCCGTAGATCCCGAACACTCCGCACTCGTCTTTGAACTTATCGAACATCACGCGATCGCTTTCTTTCTTGCCAGGGACCGCTCGATGGATGTTGACCAGATCTGTTCGCACGCTTCGAGCGCCTCATCGATGACCGCACGGCCGTCGATGGCGATTCGGATGTGACTGCCGCCCACGCGGCCGACGACCGCGGCCGGAACGCCGGCTGCGGAGGCACGTGCGAGCAGCTCGTGCGCTTTCGCAGGCGCCGTAGACATGATGACGCGCGAGGCCGATTCACCGAAGAGCGTCGCAACGTCGCTCATGGCCGCCGAAGCCGACTGGACGCCAGCGAGGTTTGCTTCCACTCCAAGTCCGGTGTCGAAGCTGCACTCGGCGAGCGCGATCGCAAGGCCGCCTTCGGCGCAGTCGTGCGCCGATGCCGCGAGCCCAGACGACGCAGCCTCGACGAGCAACTGCTGTAAGCGGCGTTCGCGCTCGAGATCGAGCGCCGGCGGAACACCGCGAATGAGACCGTGCATCACCTTGAGGTACTCGCTCCCGCCGAGCTCGTCGGCGCTTCCCCCGAGCAGCACGACGACATCACCCGCGGCCTTGAACGCACGGGTGACGACGCGATCGGCATCCTCGACGAGACCGACCATCCCGATCGTCGGCGTCGGCAGGACGGCGGTGCCGTCGGTTTCGTTGTAGAGGCTGACGTTGCCGCCGGTGATTGGAATGTCCAGGGCGCGGCATGCGGCCCCCATTCCCTCCACCGCCCTGGCGAACTGCCACATGATTTCCGGCTTCTCCGGGTTGCCGAAGTTGAGGCAGTTGGTCGCGCCGATCGGCAGGCCGCCGACGCACGCCACGTTGCGCGCCGCTTCCGCCACCGCCAGCTGCGCGCCGCGCTGCGGGTCGAGGTACACGAAGCGCGCGTTGCAGTCGACGGAGAGCGCCAGCGCGCGCTTCGTCCCCTTGATCCGGACCGTGCCGGCGCCCATGCCTGGAATCACCACCGTATTCGTCCGGACCATGTGGTCGTACTGGCGGTACACCCAGCGCTTGCTCGCGACGTTCGGTGACGCCAGCAGCCTCCGGAACACCTCGGGCGCGGGGGCCGGCGTGCCGAGCGATGCGAGCGACAGCTGTTGCGCTTCCCGGATGTATGCAGGCTCGGTCATCGGTCGGCGATAGACGGGCGCCTCGTCCGTGAGCGCGCGGTTCGGGATGTCGGCCACGATCTTCCCGTGGTCTTTCACGCGCATGCGGCTGTCGGTCGTCACCTCGCCAATCTTCACGGCGTGGAGGTCCCACTTCTCGAAGATGCGCTCCACCTCGGCCTCGCGGCCGCGTTTGACGACAAGAAGCATCCGTTCCTGCGACTCGGACAACATGATCTCATAGGGCGTCATGCCGCTCTCGCGCTGCGGCACGTGCGCCACGTCGATCTCGACACCGACCCCGCCGCGGGCGCCCATCTCGCAGGTGGAACACGTCAGTCCGGCTGCGCCCATATCCTGGATGCCGACGAGCGCGTCGCTCTTCATGACCTCGAGACACGCCTCGAGGAGCAGCTTCTCCATGAAAGGATCGCCGACCTGCACCGCGGGTCGCTTCTCCGCCGACTTCTCGTCGAACTCCGCCGAGGCCATCGTCGCGCCGTGGATGCCGTCGCGCCCGGTCTTCGCGCCGACGTAATACACCGGATTGCCGGCGCCAGACGCGGCGGCTTTGATGATTTCGTCCGCCCGCGCGATGCCGAGGCAGAAGACGTTGACGAGCGGATTGCCGGTATAGCTCTCGTCGAAGCCGATCTCGCCGCCCACCGTCGGGATCCCGATGCTGTTGCCGTATCCGCCGATCCCGGCCACGACGCCGGTGAGCGTGCGGCGGACCAGGGGCTCGTCCAGCGATCCGAAGCGCAGTGAGTTCAGGAGCGCAATCGGCCTCGCGCCCATGGTGAAGATGTCGCGGATGATTCCTCCGACACCGGTCGCCGCGCCCTGATAGGGCTCGATGAACGACGGATGGTTGTGCGACTCGATCTTGAAAACCGCCGCCAGTCCGTCGCCGATGTCCACGGCGCCGGCGTTTTCGCCAGGTCCCTGCAGCACACGCGGGCCGGTCGTCGGAAGGGTCTTCAGGTGCACGCGCGAGCTCTTGTAGCTGCAGTGCTCCGACCACATCACCGAGAAGATGCCGAGCTCGGTGAGCGACGGCTCGCGGCCGAGCGCCGTGAGAATGCGCTCGTACTCCTCCTGTGTAAGCCCGTGCCGGTCGAGGACCTGGGAATCGATGACCGCCATCAGCGTACGACCGCCCCCTCCGATACCGCCTTCATCACCGACTGCAGCACGACAAGGCCGTCTGCGCTCCCCACCGCGCGCTCGCACGCCCGCTCGGGATGCGGCATCAGGCCGACGACGTTCCTGGCCTCGTTGCAGAGGCCGGCGATGCTGTTCACGGATCCGTTGACGTTGGCCGCTGCCGTCACCTCACCCGACGCCGTCGCGTAGCGAAACACCACCTGCCGATTCCGTTCGATGCGCTCCAGCACGTCAGGCTCGGCGTAGTAGTTGCCTTCGCCGTGCGCGATCGGAATGCGCAGAACCTGGCCCGGATGACAGTTCAGCGTAAACGGAGTGTCCGTCTGCTCGACCTTCACGTGTACGTGCTCGCACTGAAACTTGAGGCTCTGATTGCGGAGCATCGCCCCGGGCAGCAGGCCCGCCTCGAGCAGCACCTGGAAGCCGTTGCAGAAGCCGATCACCGGCCCACCGGCGGCGGCGAAGCGCGTCACCTCGCCCATGATCGGTGAGAAGCGTGCGATCGCTCCGGTCCGCAGGTAGTCGCCGTGCGCGAATCCGCCCGGCAGGACCACGACGTCGGCACCCTTGAGGCTCGTCTCCTTGTGCCAGATGTAGTCGGCGTCGGCGCCGAGAACATGCTTCGCCGCGTAGTAGGCATCGTGATCTCCGTTGGAGCCTGGGAACACCACGACCGCGAACTTCATGCGACGACTCCTTCCTCGACCTCGATGCGGTAGCTCTCGATGACCGGATTCGCGAGCAGCTTGTCCGCGGCCTCCGACACGAGGCGCCTTGCTTCGGCGGCGCTCTTTGCGTCGATCTCGAGCTCGAAGTACTTGCCCTGGCGGACGTCCTTCACGGCGTCGTAGCCGAGCGAATGGAGCGCTTCCGTCACCGTCGTCCCCTGCGGATCGAACACGGACGGCTTCAACGTCACGAATACGCGCGCACGCATCAGGCGGGTACCTCCTGAAACACTCTCTGAAATACGTCGTCGACATGGCGAAGCTGATCGTTCAGGTCGAACGCCTTCTCGATGTCGGCCGCCGACAGCACCGAAGACACGTCGGGGTCGGCCTGCAGCAGCGCCTTGAAATCGGTCTTCTCGTGAAACGCCCGCATGGCATTCCGCTGCACCCACTCGTACGCCTGCTCTCGCGAGACGCCGCGCTGCGCCAACTCGAGGAGCACGGTGCCCGAAAACACCACGCCGCGCGAGCGATCGAGGTTCTCACGCATCCGCTCGGGGTAGACGACCATCCCCGACACGATCCGCGTGCAGCGCCGCAGCATGTGGTCGAGCGCGATGAAGGTGTCGGGCAGGATCACGCGCTCGACCGAGGAGTGCGAGATGTCCCGCTCGTGCCAGAGCGCATTGTTCTCGAGCGCGGCATGGGCATTCCCCCGCAGGAGCCGCGCCAGCCCGACGATCTGCTCGCAGCCGATCGGGTTGCGCTTGTGCGGCATCGCCGACGAGCCCTTCTGCCCCTTCCCGAATGGCTCCTCGACCTCGCCAATCTCGGTCTTCTGCAGGCCGCGGATCTCGAGGGCGAATTTCTCGAGCGAGGACCCTGTGATCGCGAGCGCACAGAGAAGCTCGGCGTGCCGGTCGCGCTGAATCACCTGCGACGTGACGGGAGCGGGCTCGAGTCCCAGGCGGCGGCAGACGGCTTCTTCGATCGCCGGCGGCAGATGGGCGAAGGTCCCCACGGCGCCCGACAGCTTGCCGACGCTGACCACCTCCCGCACGCGCCGGACCCGCGCCACATCGCGCGCCAGCTCGGCGTACCAGAGCGCCAGCTTCAAACCGAAGGTCATCGGCTCCGCGTGCACGCCATGCGTGCGGCCGATCATCGGCGTACGGCGGTGCTCGTCGGCGCGCGCGCGAATGGCCTGCATGAGGCCGTCGAGCAGCGTCAGAATGAGATCGCACGCCTCGCGCATCTGCAGCGCCTGCGCGGTATCGATGACGTCTGATGAGGTCAGGCCGAAGTGAAGCCATCGCGCCGACGGGCCGACGTGCTCGGCAACGGCCGTGGTGAAGGCGATGACGTCGTGCTGGGTGGTCTCCTCGATCTCCTCGATCCGCTCGATGCTGAATGCCGCGCGCGCTTTGATCTCCCGCGCCGCGTCTTCGGGCACGATCCCGGCGTGGGCCATCGCTTCGACTGCGGCAATCTCGACCTGCAGCCACGTTTCGTACTTCCGCTGGTCGCTCCAGATGCGACCCATCTCCGGGTTCGTGTAGCGTCGAATCATCCCAGTGAAAGTCGCTCTCTTGGAAGCTCCAATCCATTCACGGCGCCAAGCACGGTCGCGGCGAGCGCGCCGTCGGCGAACAGGTCCTGCGCGACGCGCTGCACGTCGGTCTGCGTCACGCGCTCCACCCCTTGGAGGGTTTCATCGAGGCCGAACTGGCGGTCGAAGTAGATCTCCTGCCGTGCGAGGTGCGACATGCGGCTGGAGGTGCTCTCCAGGTTGAGCATGAGGCTCCCCTTCAAATGATCCTTTGCGCGGCGCAGCTCGGACTCTGGCGGCGGCTCCTCCTTGAGCCGGCGTAACTCGGCGACGACCACGTCGACGAGCTCGCCCACCGCACTATTGGCACAGCCGGCATACACCGTCACCGAGCCGGCATCGCGGTATGCGCTCAGGCCGCTGAAGACGGCGTAGGCGAGCCCGCGCTTCTCACGCACGTTCTGGAACAGCCGCGAGCTCATCGAACCGCCAAGAACCGTGTTGAGCACATAGCTCGCATACCGGTCCTCGTGATCCTGACGGTACCCGTTGGTGCCCAGGCACACGTGGCTCTGCTCGAGCTCCTTGTTCCGAATCACGATCCGGGGAACGACGTGCGGCGGCTGATCGACGATTGGCGTGCTACGCCGCGGGACGTCCCCGAAGTAGCGATCGACGAGCGCTCGAACCGCAGCGTGCTCGATGTTGCCGACGGCGGCCAGAATCATGTTCTCCGCTGCGTACGCATCGCTGAAGTACGCGCGCAGCTTGTCGCCGGTGAGACCCTCGACGGTCTCGGGCGTTCCCAGGATGGGGCGACCGAGCGGGTGGTTATGCCAGAAATTCTCGGTGAACAGCTCGTGCACGAGGTCGTCCGGCGTGTCCTCCACCATCTTGATTTCCTCGAGCACCACCTTTTTCTCGCGGTTGATGTCCTCCAGGCTGAACGCCGGCCGCCGAACGATGTCGGCCAGCACGTCAATCGCAAGCGGCAGGTGCTCGTCGAGCACCTTGATGTAGTAGCTCGCGTATTCCTTCGCGGTGAAGGCGTCCATCTGCCCGCCGATCGAATCGATGGCCTGGGCGATGTCTTCGGCGGTGCGCTGAGCCGTCCCCTTGAAGAGCATGTGCTCGACGAAGTGAGCAATCCCGCTCTGCTCCTCCGGCTCGTGACGCGATCCGCGCGCGAGCCAGACGCCGATGCTGACCGATCGCACATGCGGCATCCGCTCCGTGAGGAGACGGAGACCATTGGGAAGCACGTCGCGGGCGATCACCGGTTGGGGCACGTAAGTTTTCGGGATACCGGCCACGGAAATTCCGCTCTGGAACCCGCAAACCGTTAGCAGACAGGCAATTAGAAGAACGTGCGCATTATAACACGGTGCGCTGCGCTAGAATGGAGTGCTCGCATTCTCCTGAAAATGCGGGAGATAGCATGGACATCGCCGAGCTGGACCTGACCGAGCTGGAAGCCGCCCTCGAAAATCGCGGCCACGAGCGCTATCACGCCCGTCAGCTCTACCGCTGGATCTACCGGCGCGGCGTGACTGACTTCGACCGCATGACCGACCTCTCCCGGACGCTCCGGGAGCAGCTCCCCACGTTGTTCACGCTCAAGACACCACGGGTCGTTTCCGACGACCGTTCAGCCGACGGGACGCGCAAGTTCTTGCTCGAGCTCGATGACGCCCGTCGCATCGAGGCGGTCTTCATCCCCGACACCCCGGCGATGACCTTCTGCATCTCCACGCAGGTGGGTTGCGCGATGGCCTGCGACTTCTGCCTGACCGGGAAGATGGGCCTCGTCCGCAATCTGACGGCCGGCGAGATTGCCGGGCAGGTCCGCGTGCTCGCGGCGGCGACCAGTCTGCTCGAGCACCCGTTCAACATCGTCCTGATGGGAATGGGCGAGCCGCTGCACAACTATGACGCCACGATGAAGGCGCTGCGGATGCTCCATGCCGAGCATGGTCTGGCGGTGTCGCCGCGGCGCGTGACGCTCTCCACGGTCGGGATCGTGCCGGGCCTCCAGCGCCTCGCGCATGAGCCGCTGATGCCGAACCTGGCGGTTTCGCTGCACGCCACCACGGAGGAGCAGCGAACGAAACTGGTCCCGCCGAATCGCAAGTATCCGCTCGCCGACATCCTCGACGCGTGCCAGCGGTTCCCGCTCAAGAAACGCAACCGGATCACGTTCGAGTACGTGCTGCTCGACGGCGTGAACGACACGCCAGAAGACGCGCGCCGCCTCGTGAGGCTGCTCGCGAACATCAAAGCGAAGGTCAATCTGATTCCGCTGAACCCGGCCCCGGGAATTCCGTACGACCGGCCGTCCGACGCGCGCGTCGATCGGTTCGCGCAGATCCTGGCCGATCGCCACATCACGGTATCGGTCCGGAAGAGCCGCGGCCGCGACATCCGCGCTGCATGCGGTCAGTTGATTGTCGAAGGCGGCACGAAGAAGAGCGCCGGGCAGCAGCTTGCGCTTCTGATGCGCTAGTCCTCGGGCGGTCCTCCGCCGATCTTCGCGACATCTTCCTGCTTCACACGATCGACGTTGAACTTCACTGCCGACGCGATCATCTTGTCCATGACCTCGTCGAAATCGAACTCGGTGCTCTTCGAGAAGCGGATGGGATTGATCCGGGCCACGACGAACGGTTTGAGGTACGGACTCGTGAGGCCTTTTTCCTTGAGCGCCGCCACAACCTTGCCGACCGCGTCGTCGAGCTTCAGGACCTTCGCGCCGCGACGCTGGCGCTCCTTGAGCGCCTTCTGCATCGGCTCGTCGAGGAAGTCGTCGATGCGGCGCAGCACCGAGTGGTAGGCGCCGCCGCTCAGGCTGCGGCGTTCTTCGTACGCCGCGCCAAGGGTGAGGTACGGCGCCTGCTCGAACTCGAACCCGTAATCGCTCTCCTGGCCCGCCTTCCGCTCGGCCAGGGCGCGCGCCATCCGGATCGTCTCGAGCGACTTCTCCTTCACGTTGTGCGCCTTCTCGGTGTTCAGCGCCAGAATCTTGAACGCCACTTCCGGCTCCGGCACCAGCAGCCCCACGATCGTCTTCGCGCCGAGCTTGCGCATCGCCTGAAGCCGATGGTTGCCGTTCGGCGTCCAGTACGCATCATCGTGACGAATGAGCACGAGCGGGTCGAGAAAGCGGCCGACCTTTTCAATCACGGTCATCAGGCGCTTCACGTGCGGCTCCGACGGATCGCGCTGGTACGGCGTGGGCTCGACCTTGTCGATGGGAAGCGCAACCAGCAGGACCGCATTGCCCCCGAACGGATCGTTGTACGACCCGAGCACGGCGCCGCTGTCACCCTCGACCTGCCTGCCCAGCTCCTTGACGCGCGAATCGTCGGCGGCGCGAACCTGATCTGCTGATAAGCCGACGGATCCGGGCGTCGCCTTCTTCCGCCGCGGGGCCCGTTTCTTCTTGGCCATGTCGGCATTATGATAGCGGCCCCTCGGAGGCCCCGTGCCTGTTTCACTCGCAAATTCCAAGGTCGTGTTCGATGCGTTGAAAGCGTGCGGCGTCCGGTTGATGTCGGCGCTGCCGGAAACGTGGCTCGTGCACCTGATTCGCATGGCCGATGAAGACCCGGAGGTCGCGCTCGTGCGCCTTGCCAAGGAAGAGGAAGGCGTCGGCATCTCCACCGGCGCACATCTCGCCGGGGTCAAGTCCGCGATGCTGATGCAGAATCACGGCTTTCTCGCCTCGATCAACGGCATCGTGTCGTGCGCGCAGCTCTACCGCATACCGCTACTCATGGTGATAAGCCATCGGGGGACGTTCGGTGAGCGGGATCCATGGCAGACGGAGGGCGGTGCGCTGACCGAGGACATGCTGCGCACGCTTCGCATCCCGTTCGCATGCCTGGAGCGTCCGGAGCACGTGGGCCGTCGAGTCGCGGACGCACAAACCCTCGCGTATGCGTCCAATAAACCGGCGGCGCTGCTTCTCGGCCGTGAACTGATGTGGGAGGACTGATGCTGAGGGCCGAGGCGCTTCGGGCAATCTACGATCGGCTGGATGACGCGGCCGTCGTCACGATCATGGGCGCGGTTGCCGCGGAGCTCCAGGCGATCGGTCATCGCCAGAATTTCTTCTACCTTCAGCACGGCATGGGACTCGCCTCGTCGGTCGGTCTCGGAATCGCACTCAGCCGGCCGGAGCTGCCGGTGGTGGTGTTCGATGGTGACGGGTCGGTGCTGATGAACCTTGGCGGGCTGACGACGCTGGGCCGGTACCGTCCTTCCAATCTCGTGCACGTGATCTTCGACAACGAATCGCTGCTCTCGGTGGGCGGCTTTCCGACGGCAACCGGCGCGGGCACGGACCTCGCGGCCGTGGCCAAGGCCGCGGGGGTTCCGCGAACCGCGATGGTGCATTCGGTGGAGGCGTTCGTCGCCGAATTCGATGCCGCTCGCGCGGCGTGCAGCTTGACTACGATCGTCGCCAAAGTGGAGGCGGTGGGCCCGGCGAAATTCGTGACGGAGCTCGGGCTGCTGGAGAACCGCTTCGCGTTCGCACAGCATCTCAAGCGGATCCAAGCGGAGCGTGTATGACCGGTATCGCAACGACTGTCCTCGAAACGCTGCTCGCCGAGCTCGTGGCCGGCAAGGTCAAGGTCGTCGACCTCACGCAGCCGCTCGGTGCCGACACGCCGGTGATCGGGCTGCCGCCGATATTCGCGTCGTCTCCCGGCGTGTCGATGGAGGTGATCTCGAGGTACGACGAAAAGGGACCCGGGTGGTATTGGAACACAATCAGGATGGGAGAACACACCGGAACGCACTTCGACGCTCCTGTCCACTGGATCACCGGTCGCGACCTTCCAGCAAACACCACGGACTCGATCCCACCCGATCGCTTCGTTGGGCCGGGATGCGTGATCGACGTGACGTCGGATGTCGAGCGGAACCCGGATTTCCTGCTTGGCACCGACGGCCTCGAGTCGTGGGAAAGCGAGCACGGGCGCATACCGCCCCGCGCGTGGGTGCTGCTGCGTACGGGCTGGAGCAAGCGCCGCGACGCCGCTGCGTTCCTCAATGTCGGCGCCGACGGACCGCACAGCCCGGGGTTCGACGCCGCAACCTCGAAGCTCCTGGCGCACGAGCGGGATGTGCTCGGCGTGGGAGTCGAAACGATCGGCACGGACGCCGGGCAGGCCGGCCGCTTCGATCCGCCGTTCCCGAACCACTCGATCATGCACGGCGCGGGGAAGTTCGGGCTTGCGAGCCTCTGCAACCTCGATCAGCTGCCGCCAACCGGGTCGATCGTCATCGCTGCACCTCTCAAGCTGGTGAATGGCAGCGGGAGCCCGCTCCGCGTGCTCGCGCTGGCCCCCGCATGAACGCGGCGACCGAATTCATCGACGCCAACATCCTCGCGGGGCGTGGCTCGCAGACCGCCGTCGTGGACGCCGCGACCGATCGGGAGCTCACGTACGACGCCGTGTGCGGAAACGTCAACCGCATGGGCCACGCGCTCAGGCGGCTCGGCGTCCGTCCGGAGGAGCGCGTCATGATCCTGCTCCCAGACTGTCCGGAGTTCATCTACGCGTTCTTCGGCGCCATCAAGATTGGCGCCGTCGCGTTGCCGGTCAACACGCTGCTGACATCGACGGACTACGAGTACCTCCTCAACGACAGCCGAACGCGCGTACTCGTCGTCCACGACCGTCTGCGAGATCGCGTGTCGCTGCCATCGAGATATCTCGAACACACCATCGTCGTAAACGATCGCTTCTCCGCCGCGCTTGCCGATGAAGCGGACCACCTGCCCGCGGAGGACATGAGTCCGGATGCCGCGGCGTTCTGGCTGTATTCGTCGGGCACGACGGGGTTTCCCAAGGGCACGGTGCACCTGCAGCACGATATGCACTGCTGTGTGGAGTCGTTCGGCCGCGGCGTTCTCGGGATTACGTCGCGCGACCGCACGTTCTCGATTGCAAAGCTGTTCTTCGCATACGGTCTCGGAAACGCGCTCTATTTTCCATTCGCGGTCGGTGCCTCAACCGTCCTTCTGGCGGACAAGCCCGACCCGCGCCGCATCTTCGATATGGTGCGGCGCCACCGGCCTACCATCTTCTACGCGGTGCCCACCGCGTACAGCGCCATGCTCGCCGAGATGGACGGCGAAACGCCGTACGATTTCACCAGCGTCCGAGTATGCAGTTCGGCAGGCGAGCCCCTCGCCTCGTCGCTTTACGACCGCTGGCTTGCACGCACCGGCATCGAGATCCTCGACGGCATCGGATCCACCGAGATGCTTCACACGTTCATCGCCAACCGACCCGGACGAGTCCGGCCAGGCTCGAGCGGCGAGCTCGTTCCGGGTTACGACGCGCGCATCGTCGACGGCGAGGACCGCGACGTGCCGACCGGCGAGGTGGGGGATCTCCTCGTCAAGGGCGAATCGGCGTGCTCGTGCTACTGGAACAAACAGGAACAGACCCGCCGAACGATCGTCGGCGAATGGGTGCGCACGGGAGACAAGTACGTTCGAGACGAAGACGGCTACTTCTGGTATCAGGGCCGATCGGACGACATGCTGAAGTGCGGCGGCTACTGGGTATCGCCGACGGAAGTGGAATCAGCGATCGTCACGCACCCGGCGGTGCTCGAATGCGCGGTCGTCGGTTGCGAGGATGAGGAGCGCCTCGTCAAGCCACTGGCGTTCGTGGTCCTCAAGAACGGGCGCGCGGAATCATCCGACCTTGCCGACGCTCTCAAGGCACATGTAAAAACACGGCTGGCGGTTTACAAGTACCCGCGGTGGATCGAGTTCGTGCCCGAACTGCCGAAGACCGCGACCGGAAAAATCCAGCGTTACAAGCTGCGCGCGGCGATCGGAGACGCTTCGAGGGCCCCCGGCGCGCCGCCGATTCGCACCTGAACCCACTCGTTGCGCGCGCCGCCGGGCGCAATCCGAAGCTTCAGGTAATTGTCCGTCACGACGTGCGAGCCGTCTTCGACGGTCAGCGCACGCCGCAGCGATCCCACCTGCGATTGCTGAAATCGTCGCGTCAATGTTGCTCCGACCGCACGCACCGCCGCACCCCGTTCGCGAATCTCAGTGCCCGAAACCTTGCGCTCGCAGGCGGCCGCCTGCGTGCCCGGACGATCGGAATAGGGAAACACGTGGAGGTGGGTCAGCGGCAGCAGGTCCAGAAGCGACGTCAGATGCGCGGCGTGGGCCGAATCTTCACCGGGAAACCCGACGATCACGTCGGAGCCGATCGCCGCGTCTGGTATCCGCTCCCGGATGCGCTCGACGAGTCGGCGATAGAACGACGACGTGTAAGGCCGCTGCATCGCCCTCAGGATCTCGTCCGACCCGTGTTGCAGTGGCAGGTGAAAATGCGGCGCCAGCCTTGGCGACGCGGCGACGAGGTCCACGATCGCGTCGGAACAGTCCATCGGCTCGAGGGAGCTGATTCGAAACAGCACGTCATCCGGCCATTCAGCCAGCATTTTCACGAGTGTTTCGAGGGTAGTGCCGTCGTCGAAGTCCCGGCCGTAGGAACCGAGATGGACGCCCGTGATCGCGATCTCCTTGTAGCCGGCGCCCACGGCCCGATGGATATCGCTCTGCACAAGACTCAGCGGGCGGCTGCGCCCGCGGCCACGTGTCTTCGGAATGATGCAGTAGCTGCAGCGTTCGTCACAGCCGGTCTGGACGCGGAGCGTCATGGCGGTGCGCCCAGCGACTCCCGGCCCGATGCACGCCCCACAGGGTCCATCACCGCCGCCGAATCGCTCGGCGGTCGTGACCTCCTGTACGAGCGTTTCCTTGCGATCGTTCGGGATCACGCGCAGCACGTTGGGCAGACTCGCAACGTCATCCGGCCGCCGGGTGGCGTAACAGCCGGTGACGATCACTCGTGCACGCGGATTGTCGCGGGCGATGCGCCGAATCGTCTGGCGCGCGCCTTGATCCGCAGAGGCAGTTACGGAGCAGGTATTGACGATGACGAGGTCCGCGTCCTGAGGCGGCGAGCTCTCCGCACCTCGCGCGCGGAGCTCGTCCTCCATCGCCAGCGAATCGGCCTGGTTGACACGGCATCCGAACGTGACGACGGCGTACTTCATTGGACGATCTGCGGATTCGGCGCGAGAGCTTTGCGTCCGATATCGCTGCGATACTGCATCCCGTCGAAATGAATCGCACCCGCGGCCTGGTATGCGGTATCGATCGCGTCACGGTAGGTTCGACCGCGACCGACCACGGTGAGTACGCGGCCGCCAGCGCTGACGGTCTGACCGTCGCGCTTTGTCGTGCCTGCGTGGAAGACGAGCGCCCCCGGCACCTTCGCAGCCGCGTCCAGACCGCTGATGACGCGGCCGCTGTCCGTGGACTCCGGATATCCCGCCGATGCCAGCACGACCCCGACGTGACGCTCGGGGCGGAAACGAGCCGCCCGGTCCGGCAGCGCGCCCGAGGCCGCCGCCCACAGCAGCGTCGACAAATCCTCGTCGAGCAACGGCAGCACGACCTGCGCTTCCGGATCGCCGAAGCGCACGTTGAACTCGACGACGCGGGGACCCGATGCGGTCAGCATGAGTCCGACGTAGAGGAACCCGCGGAACGGACAACCCTCTGATGACATCCCATCGAGCACCGGTCGGACGATCTCGCGTTGAATCCGCCGCTCGATGTCGGCCGTGACCAGCGGGCTCGGCGCGAACGCGCCCATGCCTCCGGTGTTGGGCCCGCGGTCGTCGTCGAAGATGCGCTTGTGATCCTGCGCGGACGCCAGCGTCATCACGGAGCGGCCGTCGGTGAGCACGAAGTACGACGCCTCGTCGCCGACCATGAACTCTTCGAGGACGATGCGTTCGCCCGCGGACCCGAAGCGCCGATCGACCATCGCGGCTCGGATTGCCGCGCTCGCCGACTCACGATCGTCGGCAATCACGACGCCCTTCCCGGCGGCCAGGCCGTCGGCCTTGATGACCAGCGGGTAGGAGAACTCACCGCGCTCCAGGGCGGCGAGCGCGTCCTCCGCGGAATCACAGATGCGAAAACGCGCCGTCGGCACGCCGTGTCGCGCCATGAACGCCTTCGCAAATGCCTTGCTCGACTCCAGCGCGGCAGCGGCCTTCGAAGGTCCGACGATGGCTCGACTCTCGGCGGCAAAGGCATCGACGACCCCGCGGCTGAGGGGCAGTTCGGGTCCGACGAGCGTGAGCTCGATGCGCTCCCGATCGGCGAGCGCCAGCAGCGACGCGGGGTCAGACGGATCGCTTGGCACACAGCGAGCGATCGAGGCGATGCCTGGATTGCCCGGCGTACACACGACTTCCCCGACACCGCGCTCGCCAGCGAGCTTCCACGCGAAGGCGTGTTCGCGTGCACCGGCGCCGACGACGAGTACCTTCATCCTTGGAACGGCCTAAGGAGCGTGGGGTGAGAGGGTTAGAGGTGTCAGCACAGCGCGACGTTACGGGCTGTGAAACTCGCGCGAAAATCCCGCTTATTTCGTTGACCTCGGCTGGGTTTGCGCCTAGAATCCGCGCCTGCCTGTGATAGCCTAGCATATTCGCCACTTTTCGATGGGTTCGACAGTAGGTATCACGGAGCCACCAGGCCGGTGAGGGGGTGTATTCAGGCGTGGCTGAGGTCAAGATTCAGGAAGGCGAGTCGATCGAAAGCGCCCTCCGCCGCTTCAAGCGCAAGGTTCAGCAGGAAGACATCATCAAGGACATCAAGAAGCACTCCTTCTATCTGAAACCAGGTGACAAGCGTCGGGCCAAGCAGGCCCTTGCGCGCAAGCGGAACCGGAAGAAGCTTCGGCGGGAGCTGGAGTAGCCGCGGCCCCGGTGGGCGGCGGGTAGATCGACGAGCAAAGGTGGCGACCGATGGAGTTCCAAGACAAATCCCTGAGGTGCGTGGACTGCGGAACAGACTTTATCTGGACGGCCGGCGAGCAGCTGTTTTTTGCCGACAAGCAGTTCAAGAACGAGCCGAAGCGCTGCAAGGCGTGCAAGGCTAAACGGGCAAACAGGGCGGCGGCGGGGCCGATGATGCGCGAGCGCGTCGAGACCACCACCAACTGCTCGGCGTGCGGCAAGGAGACGACCGTGCCGTTCCGTCCGACGCAGGGCCGACCCGTCTTCTGCAAGGAGTGTTTCCAGCAGCGGAAGTTCGCTGGCGCTGGGGGACTGTAGTCGACGGACTCCACCAGGTCGTTCCCGATACTAACGACACACGGTGAGACGGTAGGGGGCCAGACGCACGATGCTAGACACTGCGTCTGGCCCTTTTTTTGGACGTTCAGAGCCGGCATGCTAGAATCCGGCCTTTGAATTTGCGCCTGAATATTAAGGGGATAGGCCATGCAGATCGATGAGCGAGCCGCGGGCGACGTCACGATCCTCGACCTCAAGGGGAAGATGACGCTTGGCGAGGGCGACGAGCTCCTGAAGGACAAAATCAACAGCCTTGTGCTGCAAGGGCGCAAGAAGCTCGTCCTGAACCTCGAAGGCGTGCCCTACATCGATAGCGCGGGCCTTGGGGAAATCGTCCGGACGTACACCACCGTCAGCCGTCAGGGCGGCAGCCTGAAGCTCCTCAACCTGACGAAGCGCATCACGGATCTTCTGTCCATCACGAAACTGCTGACGGTGTTCGAAACCTACGACTCGGAGGCGGACGCCGTCCGGAGCTTCTCGTCCTCCGTCGTCTGATCCCCGCGCTGTGACGGCGCGTTCCTCGAAAGCGTTGCTCGGGGCCCCGCCAACGGACGGGGCCATCGGCCGCTCCAGCGTCGCGCTTCTCGTTCAATCGCTGCGGCCCACTCAATGGACGAAGAACCTGCTCGTCCTGGCAGGCCTGCTGTTTGGCCGCCGTCTGCTCGATCCCGAGTCCGTGTTGCTCGCTGCCGCCGCCTTCGGGATCTTCTGCGCGCTCTCGAGCGCGGTCTACCTCTTCAACGATGTCCTCGACCGCGAGGCGGACCGCGTTCACCCGCTGAAAAGCAGGCGCCCGATTGCGTCGGGCGCCCTCGACGCACGAACGGCCCTGATCGCCGCGGGGATTCTCAGCGTGGCCTCGATACAGGCGGCCCTCATCGTCCGCCCGGCTCTCGGTCTGGTCGCTGCGGCGTACGTGCTCCTGCTCGGGGTCTACTCGATGTGGTTCAAGCACATCGTCATCCTGGACGTGCTGACGATCGCCGCCGGATTCGTGCTGCGCGCCGTAGCCGGTGCCATCGCCGTCAGCGTCCCAATCAGTCAGTGGCTCCTCGTGTGCACCACCCTGCTTGCGCTCTTTTTGGCCTTGAGCAAGCGGCGCCACGAGCTGACGCTGCTCGCAGCCGGCGCGACGGAGCATCGCCGCATTCTTCAGGAATACAGCCCATACCTGCTCGACCAGATGGTCGGCGTGGTCACGGCGTCGACGCTCGTCGCCTACGCGAATTACGCCACGAGTGCCGAGACGGCCGCTCGGCTCGGCACGGACCGGCTTGGCCTCACAATCCCGTTTGTGCTCTACGGGATCTTTCGATATCTCTATCTAGTGCACCAGAAGCGCGGCGGCGGCAGCCCGACTGAGATGCTGCTGACGGACCGGCCGCTGCTCGTCTGCGTGGGCCTGTGGGCGGCCTGCGTTGTGTTGATGCTCTATACGCCCATGGGGCGCTAGCGGCGCCCGTTTTTCGGAACTACCGATGCCAAGCGACTCACCTTCACAAGGCGGCCGGCGTCCCTTCCACCGCGGACGGCGCGGCCATGACCGGCGGGGCGGCGATCGACGCGGGTTTCCCCAGCAGCAGCAGCACCAGTCGCAGCCACACGACCAGGCGCCGCGCGGCGATCACGTGGATGTCGAGCAGATCATGCGTGACATTCGCGCGAAGATCGCCCAGCGGCAGGGCGTCGAGTTGACCGACCAGCAGGTGCAGGAGCTCGCTGCACGCAGACTGGAATCGATCCTCGACCCGAGGACCATGAAGCCCTCACTGCTGGACCAGCTTCGCCGAAGCGCTGGCGCCCGGCCTGACACCGTGGCGGCGGCGGATCGCGCGTCGGTGCCATACGAGTTCGAGGACACCACGCTCTACGACTCGCCGAGCGCGCTTACGCGCTTTCTCCGCAAGCTGCTTAACCCGATCCTGAAGCTCTTTTTCAATCCGAACCCGCTCATCCGCGCGCTCCACATCCAGGCCGGGCTGAATGCGGAAGCGACCAGGCGCGAAGCCGAGCGCGACGAACGCCAGGCCGAATGGAACGCGCTCCACTACACCATCCTTCACCGGATCGTCACCGAGACAGCGAAGGTGAGCCTCGAAGTCCAAAGCCTTGCCCTCAAAGTCGAGTCGTTGGCGGCGAAGGTGGATTTCAACGAGCGCCGAGTCCGCGGGGTCGAGGGCCTCGCGCAACAGGCGCGTCCCGGTGGGAACCGCGATCGCGAGCGGGAGCGCGAGCGTGATACGGCCCCGACGGCTCAGCAACCCGCGCCTACGCCGGCCGCGGAGGCGAGCACACTCCAGCCCACGGCGGCCGGGACTGAACCTCCGCCGGGCGATGTCCCCCGCCGGCGCCGCCGGCGGCGCCGAGGACGACGAGGCGGCGGCGCCAGCGAAATGGTCGCGGCCACCTTGCCCGCGTCACCGGCCGGATCAGAGGCTTTCCACGGTGACGAGATCGACGAAGGCGAGCCCGACCTGATTGACTCGCCGGACACGGTCACGACGGGCATCGAGGCCATCGATCAAGTCGAACCAGGCGGCGAGCATCAGCCAATCGCCGAAGCCGCGCCCGAGCGAGTGACGCCCCAGCTGACGACGACCGAGCCGAGCGTGCGGGAAGAGGCTGCCCCCGACGTGCCGCCAACTCCGACGCCGCCCCCCGAGGCGGAGCCAGACGAGCCGCGATGACACTGGTGCAGTGAAGCTGGCTATTGTCGTTCAGCGCTACGGCACCGAGATCAGCGGAGGCGCTGAGCTGCATGCGCGCTACATCGCCGAACATCTCTCGAAGCATGCCGAGGTGCGCGTGCTCGCCACATGCGCCCGCGACTACGTCACATGGCGAAACGAGCTCCCGGCGGGAACGGATACAGTCAACGGCGTGCCGGTCGAGCGATTTCCCGTGGCTCGCGAACGCGACCCCCACGAGTTCGGCACCCATTCGGCGCGCGTCTTTCGCTCGCGGCATTCCATCAATGACGAGCTGCGATGGCTGGACAGCCAGGGGCCGTTCAGTCCCGCGCTGGTCGCCGGCGTCAGACGCGTGCTGCCCAGCGTGGACTATGTCGTGTTCTTCAGCGCCCGGTATTACCAGACGCTTCATGGCGCGCGCGCCGCTGCCGACCGGGCGGTGCTCGTGCCGACCGCCGAGCGGGATCCGGTGCTCGGCCTGGCGATCGCTCGACCGCTCTTCCGGGGGGTTCGCGGGATCATGTACAACTCTTTCGAGGAACGCGCGGTGATCCAGGCGTTGGCGGCAAATCAGCACGTGCCAGGCGTGGTCGTGGGCGTCGGGTCCGAGATCCCGCGCGATGTCGATCCGAACCGATTCAGGGCGAAGTACGGGATCGAATCGCCGTTCGTCATCTACGTCGGGCGGATCGACGAGAACAAAGGATGCCCGGAGCTGTTCGACTACTTCATCCGATACGTCGCGGGGACACCGCGGCCGCTGTTGCTCGTCCTGATCGGCACGGCGGTTTGCGAGATTCCGACGCACCCCGGAATTCGGCACCTCGGACATGTCAGCGACGCGGACAAGTTCGACGCCATCGCCGCGGCTGAGGCGCTGGTGATGCCATCTCACTACGAGAGTCTCTCGATGGTGGTGCTCGAAGCATGGGCGCTCGGACGTCCTGTCGTCGCCAACGCGAGGTGCGACGTGCTGCTCGGGCAGTGTCTGCGCAGCAACGCGGGTCTCTACTACGAGGATTCGATCGAATTCGCCGGTGCGCTCGACCGCATCCTGAGCGATCGGTCGCTCGCTTCGACGCTGGGTGCCAACGGGCGCGGCTATTACGAGCGGCACTACGCGTGGCCGGTCATCGAGCGGAAATACCTCGAGATGTTCGCCCGGCTCGACGACGAGCGTGCGTCGGACGCGCGAAACAGCATGGAGCCGTTGCCGGGCTGGTGGGCGCGGCGGCGCGCGACGGTCCCCCCGGCGGCCGATGTCGTGCGCGCGGCGCCGGCAGGCGCGGTTCCGAACCGCGAGCGTCGAGCGGTCGAGGACGTCACATGAGGTTCGCGCTGATTACGCCGCGATACGGGGCGGAGATCACACATGGAGCGGAACACGCGTGCCGTCTGATCGCCGAGGAGCTCGCCGACCGCCATGAAGTCGATGCTCTCACCACGTGCGTGCGAAACCCGCTGACGTGGGCGAACGAGTACCCAGAAGGCGCCGACCGCATCCGAGGCGTCCTCGTGCGCCGGTTTGCCGCCAGCGGCGGACGCGACGCGGCCGCGTTCGACGCACTCTCGAAGCGCCTCTTCACCACGGCCCACTCACGGGCCGAGGAGCTGGAGTGGGTGCGGCGCAGCGGTACGTCCAGCGCGGGGCTCGTGGATTTCATCAGGCGGTCCCACCGCAACTACGACGCGCTCGTTTTCTTCTCGTACAGCGCGGGCACGACGATCCACGGCATCAGCGTGGCACCGGAACGGAGCGTCCTCTTCCCCGGGGCGACCCTCGAACCGGCGCTTCGGTTGTGGGTATGTCAGGACGCGGTCGCCGCGCCGGCGGCAGTTGGGTACGCTTCGGCGGCGGAACGGCGCGTCGTGCGCACCTACGTGTCGCAGCATCCACGTGCCGAAGAGATCGTCGGCGTAGGTGTCGGCGCCGTGCACGAATCACGGTATCCACGCGTCGACGAGGGGTCTCTCGAGGCTGACGCCGAGGAGGATGCGGAAGCCGGGACCGCCGACGCGCCGCCCGCGCACCTCACGGGCCGTGGCGTACCTTTCCGCCGCCGCCATCGTCTGCACGGGCGCTTTGCGCTCTATGGCGGTGCGGTGGCGTCGGACAACGGCACGGAAGAACTGATCGAGTACTTCGACGGCTACGCGGCGCTCGACGCCGAAACGTCGCTCCTGCTGCTCGGCGTGAAGATGATGAAGCTCCCGTCGGAACCGTGGCTGCGGTCCGCGGGCGTCCTGCCGGAGCGGGACCGGCTGGCTGCGCTCGAAGCCGCCGACGTGGTGCTCGCACCCGATCCGGCCGACATGATCGGGCAGCACACACTCGAAGCGATGGCCGTGGGAACGCCCGTGCTGGCGAGCGCGCGCAACCCGGCGGCGGTGGACCACGTTCGCCGGTCCAGCGGAGGCCTGTACCACGCCAACCGTGACGAGTTCGTCGAGGCGATGCGGCTCGTGATGTCGAACGATCGCCTGCGCGTCGCGCTCGGCCGCAACGGCCGCCGCTACGTGCAGCAGCACTATCGGTGGGACGCCGTGCTCGGACGCTTCGAAAGGCTGATCTCGAGAGTGAAGGGTCGGTGAATCAGTCCCGCGTCAGCTCGGTGGTGGAGTACCGACTGCCGCGACGAGGATGCCGCAGGCGCGGGATCATCGCCGCCAGCGGATCCGGCCTTCTTCCGCCGCGGCCTGATGTCGTATCTCTTGATCATCTCGTTGAGCGTCGTCGGCTTGATGTGAAGCAGCTCGGCCGCCCGCTTCTGCACGCCGCCGGCGGCTTCCAGCGTCGACTCGATCAGCCGCTTCTCGAAATCGGTGATCACGTCCTTGAACGAGATCCCTTCCGGCGGGACGACGAACTGCGGAATCTGGAACGACGGCGTCTTGCGGACGTGATCGGGAATCAGGTTCGCGTCGATTCGCGGGCCTGACGTCAGCACGACGGCCCGCTCGATCACGTTTTCCACCTCGCGGACATTGCCCGGCCAGTCGTACTCCATCATGAGGTCGAGCGCATCCGGCGTGAGCTCGAGCCCCGGCCGGTTGTTTTCGACGCCGTACTTCTCGAGGAAATGCTGGGCAAGGAGCGGGATGTCTTCCTTGCGCTCGCGAAGCGGCGGCAGAAAGACGCTGATCACGTGGAGCCGGTAGTAGAGGTCCTCGCGAAAGCGGCCCTCTTCCATCATCTGCCGCAGGTTGCAGTTCGTGGCGGCGATGATGCGCACGTCGACCCTGATCGTCTCCATGCCGCCGAGGCGCATGAACTCGCGTTCCTGCATCACGCGCAGCAGCTTGGCCTGCGTTTCGACCGGGATATTGCCGATCTCGTCGAAGAAGATGCTGCCCTTGTCGGCCATGTCACACAGCCCCTTCTTCGGGTAGACCGCCCCGGTGAAGGCGCCTTTGACGTGGCCGAAGAGCGTCGACTCGAGCAGGTCCGGCGGAAGATTGCCGGAGTTGACCGTCACGAACGCGCGGTCCGCCCGAGGAGAGTTCGTATGGATCGCGCGAGCAATCAGCTCTTTGCCCGTGCCGCTCTCGCCGGTGATCAGGATCGTCGACCGGCTCGGGGCAGCCTGAATGATCAGGTCGAACACCTGCTTCATCCGCGGGCTCCGGCCGATGATGCCGGAGAACTTGTGGTACTGGGCCTGGAGGTTCTGCCGAAGGGCGGTGTTCTCCGCCATGAGGCGGCGGCGCTCCACGGCGTTGCGCAACACAGCGAGCACTTCGTCGTTCTTGAAGGGCTTCGTGACGTAGTCGAACGCCCCGCGCTTCATCGCCGCGATGGCGTTCTCGACCGAGGCGAACGCAGTGATCATCAGGACGGGAAGCTCGTCGTCGATCCTCTTGAGCTCGTCGAGCGTCTGCACGCCGTCCATTCCGGGCATCATCACGTCGACGATGGCGGCGTCGAAGGGCAGGGTCTTCGCGAGCTCGAGGCCCTCGGCCGCGTTGGCGGCAAGCCGCACCTCGTACCCCTCTCGCACGAGAAGGGTCTCGAGGATCTCCCGCATGATCTCTTCGTCGTCGATGACCAGGATCGAGCCGTTCCGACGCATAAAACCCTTCTAGCCCTGTCCGCCGACCGCGCCACGGGGCGCGCGCTCCGCGGCTGACGCGGCCGGGAAACCGAGAATGAACCGTGTGCCGACGCCCACGCCGCTCTCGCACTTGATCGATCCGTCGTGCTCCCGGACGATGCCGTAGGCGATCGACAGGCCCAGCCCCGTGCCCTGGCCGATCGCCTTCGTCGTGAAGAACGGATCGTAGATGCGCGCAAGGTGCTCGCTCGGGATGCCGGAACCGGTGTCGGACACCTCGGCGACGACGCGGCGGCCGTCGATCCGCGTCGCGATCGAGAGCCACCCGCCCTTCGGCATGGCGTCGCGCGCGTTCAGGAACAGGTTCAGAAACACCTGCTGCAGCTTGTGCTCCGTGCCGACCACCACCGGCGCCTCGGCGGACAGCTCGCGCCGGACCTTGATGCTGCCCATTTCGAACTGGTGCTCGAGCAGCGACAGAACGTCGGAAATCACCGCGTTGAGATCGACTTGCGAGCAATCGGTCGACGCGCCGGCCGCGGGACGCGAGAGGTTCAGCAGGGAGTTCACGATCTTCGCGGCGCGGAACGTCTGCCGCTCGATCTTCTCGAGCAGCCGGGTGCGATGATCGTTCGGGTCGGCCCCGTCGAGCAGCATCTGCGTGAAGCTCGAGATGCCGGTCAGCGGCGTGTTCACTTCGTGCGCCACGCCGGCGGCGAGCAGACCGATCGACGCCATCTTCTCGGAGATTTGCAGCTGCTCCTCGAGGTGAACGCGGCTGGTGATGTCCTCGACGATGACGATGGTCCCGACGGTGACGGTGGCGGGGCCGTCGACGGCGCGCAGCGGCACCACGGCCGCATTGACGAGCAGCCGATGGCCCTCGGCGGTTCCCCGCCCGGCCAGTGGAATCCGGGAGAGCGTGGCGCCTTCCGGCGAGTCACGCCGCGCCGCGTAGATCGCCTCGACGAACGTCGTGTCGAACAGCGTGTGGAGCTGTACGCCGGCGGCCTCGCCGCGCGTGACGCCATACAGCTTCTCCAGCGCGGAGTTCCACCGCACCACGCGGTCGTTGAGGTCGACCACCAGCAGCCCGTCGTCCAGCGACTCGAGGATGTTCTCGTTGAAGGCGCGCAGGCGATCGAGCTCGAGCGCTTTGAGATGGAGCTGTCGATAAAGCCGCGCGTTTTCGAGCGTGGTGGCGATTTGCCCGGCCGCCGCCGCCAGGAGCGCCGTGTCTTCGCTGTTCAACGGCTCGCCCGTGTCCTTGCGGCCGAGCGCCAGCACTGCGATCGTCCCTTCCTTGGCCACGCACGGCACGAAGTAATAGAGGCCGGCATCGCGCCAGAACTCAATCTCCTCCACGGCGTACCGGCTCACCGCCATCGGGTCGTCGAGGGCCACGATGTTGCCGCCGGCCAGGCGCAGGCCGAGACCCGAACGCTGCAGGATGGCCGGCGGTTCTCCGTCGCCGAACCCGGAATGGCGGATCGACGCGAACTGCGGTGCGTCCTCGTCGGCGAGCATGAGCGCCATGCGATCGATGAGCAGCGTCTCGACGACGCGCGATACGAGCCGCTCGGAGAGCCGATGAAGGTCAAGGTCGCTGTTGAGGTCGCGCGCGAAGCCGACGAGGGCGCGGCGGTAGTCGTAGCGGTCCCGGTAGAAGGCGCGGTCGAGGACGTTCTGCACCGCCTCCTTCACGGGCGGCGCCAGCAGCACCGCCACGAGCGTGGCCAGGAACGCGATGATCCAGTTGTGGCCATCCTCGTTCCGCACGAAGAGGCGCTCCACTCCCTGGAGGAGGAGCGCATAAATGGCGACGATCGCGGTGAGCGCCGCCGCATACACGAGGCCACGTTTCACGATGACCTCGATGTCGAGCAGCCGGTACCGCACGATCGCACAGGCAAATGAGAGGGGGACCAGACTGAGCGGGATCGCGGAGAGCCCCATCGACAGCGACGGGTCGATCCCGAACGCATACGGCAGGGCGTATCCCACCGCGAACGGTCCCGCTCCGAGCGCGGTGCCCCAGGCGATCCACCGGAGCTGGCGGCGCGCGGTGATCGACCGCACCTCGCCGAGCGCGCGGATCAGGACGCCCACACCGCCGATGAAGCAGAGGCCGAGATAGAGCAGCTCGAATCGATCGACCGCGGCAATCACGCGCGTGAAGAGCACCGGGTCGACGCTGTTCCGCGCGAGCGCGATCACGCGCGCGATTCCCAGGGCCACAGCCGGCGCGTAGACGAGCGGCAGAACCAGCCGGCTCGCCCGCCCGCGCGTCCAGGGCATGGGCCTCTGCGGGAATACCAGCGAGAAATGAAGGAACAACGGCGGCAGAACGAGAATCGAGATCGCGTCGCCCCAGTAGAAGACCCAATCGAGCTTGTCGAGCCGTCCGCTGAAGGAGAAGGTGAAGACGCCGAAGAACGCTACCGACAGCCAGAAGAAGTGCAGCGTCGCCTCGTCCGTGGGCCGCCGCATCCGAACGGCGCCTCCGACCAGCAGGGAAAAGATCCCGACCGCCGCCAGAAGGAAATAGAGGGCGCCGCGATTGTTGGGAATCGGCGCAAGGCGCACGTCGACGACCTCGCGCGTGCCGAGACGCAGAATGGTGTAGCGAAGGGCCGACTCCGGGTCTGCCGAATGCAGCGCGTCGACCACCTCCCTGACCTGCTGAACGGGGCGATCGTCGATCGCGAGCAGCAGGTCGCCAGGCTGGATCCCGACGCGCTCCGCCGGACTGCCGTTCACGATCTCGCTCGCGATAACGCCTTCGTCGCGCAGCGTCCACAGCACGCCGTCCTCGAGCTCGCGAAATGCCGCGAGCGTGGCGATGTTGGCGACGCCCAGGCAAAGCAGACCTGTGACGACGATCAGCGGCAAGGCTGGTTTCCGCCATGCCGCATGTCGGACGTTGGCGGGCTGAACGGTCTGCTGCACTCCGAGCATGGTTGGCGAAAAGAGATCCGACAGAGAATCCGCGGTCGCCCTCGACCGAGCAAACGATATACCACTACCCGATGTGCCAGGATCCTCGTAAGTCACAGTTAAATCTTGGGTTGTCTCCAACAACCACCGCTCGATCGAGCTCGGATCCAAATCACAGGACGTCGTATCCAAACGGCCGGACGCCAGAAAATTCGACAAAAAAACCCGCCTACGCCTCCGGCTTCGGCGGGCAAGGTACGAGACCGGGTCCGGGTCGCGCTCAGAACCGGACGGTCAGGCCACCCACGATGCGCTTGGGCGGCTTGACGACGAGCAACTCGTCGTAGATCGAAGCATCCAGAGAATCTTCTCGGAACAGATTCCGGATGGTGAGCAGCATCTCCCACTGCGCGGTCGTGAAGTTCAGAAATGGGAGCGCCTGATTGACCTGGACATCGAACCGGGCGCTGACCTCTCCCGTCCCTTCGAGGGCCTCGGGCATTGCAAACCCGCTCCCGAGCTTGTACAGCATGTAGACCCGGGTCGACGTCAGGGGAATCTCGGTCTGCAGCGACGTCGTGAAGGCGTGAATGGTCTCGGTGTCGGTTCGGTTCGCGGATCGTGCGACCAGGGAGACGAGCCGCGCGTCGGGCCCTTCATGGTTCCAGCGAGCGTCGCTCAGCGTGTAGTCGAGCGATCCGCGGAAATGGCCGCTCAATTCGCCGCTGAGGCTCACGCCCCAGCCGCGTGCATCCGAGATCGCCACCCGAAGCGACGTAGTAGTGTCCGACGTCGGTCGCGGCTCGATGTGGAAGCGAGATACCGAACACCGTGACCATCTGGTCGCTGACCGCCTGACGAAACGCGCGCGCGCCGAGCACGATGCCGCCGCCGACGTCCTGCTCGGCCCCGACCTCGTAATGTTCAACCCGCTCGGCCCTGAACCCGTGCGGACCGGAGATGGGTGAGAACGTGCGCTCCGGCGGAAGCCACACGCCGACGGCGCCTTGAGGCGCGAACTCTTCTGCGCCGGGCGCCAGTTGCCGCCGCGAGGCGGCGGCGCGGATCCGCAATCCCTGCATCGGTCCGAGCGTGACCGCAACACGGGGGCTGAACAGCGCGGCTTCGTCGAGGTAATCGTAGCGCGCGTAGCGTGCGCCGTACTGCAGCGTCACGGCGCGGCCGAGGCGCCACCGGTCGTAGGCGAACACCTCGCCGGCATTCCGGCCGCCGTCGGTCGCCGCGACGAGCGCCGCGGGATTGCCGCCGTCGTAGCGCTGCATGCTGTAGAGCATGCCCGCCTCGTACTGGTGTGTCGCCGGCAACCGCCGCACGTACGATCCCGCCAGCACCCACGACGCGAGATCGCCCTGAGTCATCGCGGCGCGAACGTTCCAGTCGCCGCCGTCGGTCGGCGCATTCAACGACACGAACGCCACTCCCCGCGGCGGGCCGTCGACCGAGAACAAGTCGTGCGGTGAATCGAACGACCGGGTCGTGAGGAAGTTCACCTCGCCTGAGAGCGCCGGCAGCTCGTTGAAGAGCGATGACGCGGCGCGCGCCGGATAACCCATCGCCCGGCCGAGCGTCTCGAACGACTCCTCGAGGAACGAGTCCTCGTCCTCAGCCGCGATAGCGGTCTCCACCTCTTTCAGCACGCTGCGCTTCAAGTGCCGCAGCCGCCACGCCCCTTCGCCGTGATCGTGGTCGTCGTCCGCGACAGTGACGGGAGCGCTTTCGCCGGCGCCCACGCTGGCCGCCAGGACCTGCGGAGGCGCATCGGGCCCCGGCCGCTGCGCCAGCGCGATTTCCGACGTCACGCGCGCCGCGCTGCTCACGTGGACGACTCGCGCCCGAGGAGGCGTGTAACCCTTGAGATGGGCGCGAACGAGATACGAGCCCGGCGGCAAGGTTCGAAACGTGAACCGGCCCGCGCGATCGGTCACGGCAAACGCAGTCGTGGAACCGAGCGCGGAAACAACCGCTCCCGCGAGCGGCTCGCCGCGAGCGTCTGTGACGGTGCCCTGGAACTCGCCGTGGGCGGCGGCGACCTGTGCCACCGCGGCAATCGGCGGCGGCACCTGCGCCGACGCCTGAGCACTGAACCCTGCCAGACATACCACCACCGCCACGGGGAAGGACGTGACGCGGGTCATAGCATTCGGTCTCCGCTCATCAAAGGACGCGGCCGGGACGGAAGGATCCCGCCGCGCCGAGCCCTACCCGACGACGCTGAACGTGACGTCGCGAGTGAGGGTCTTACCCGAGGGCTTATCCGTAATCTTGATCTCGAGTCTGTAGTCGCCAGCCGGGAACGACCCGAGCGGCACCACGAGACTGCCGGGGAGCTGGTGCCCGAGCGCCGTGTCGAACTGCGGCGGCAACGTGGACGCGTTCAGCTGCTGCGGCGCCGTCTTGTTGAAGTACTTCTCGCCTTCCGCCGTCTTCTGATGGAAGTTGTACTCAATCTGGACGTCGGGCTTCTTGCTGGCATCCGGCGTCGCGCCGTAAATCCAGAACACCACCTGCAGCTCGCCCTCTTTCTTGAACTTGGGATCGCCGCTCGGGATGATCTTCATGCTGCCGAAGGTGTAGGGATTCTCCTGCTGCTGCTCGTTGTTCAGCGAGGCCTGCACCTGCTCGACGGTATCCGCGATGATCACGCTGCTCGTATTGAGGTCGGACGCCGCGAAATCAGGGACCGTCAGGTCCTTGCGCAACAGGCCCACCTTGGCTTGCTGCTTCTTGTCGCCGGTGCCCTTCTCCTTGACGGCCACGAAGACTTCGTAATCGCCACCGGGAACCGCCATCGCCCGCGAGACCTTTCCGTGCTCCGGAACGTCCAGGAAGTGCACGTTTTCCCACGGGTACTCGATGCGTTCGTTCTTCTTCTTGTCCTCGTCCTTCTTCTCGCCGGCGGTCCCCGCGGTCGTCGGTGCGGCGCCCTGCTTCGACATGACGCGCACGAACATCGCAAGACCAGGAGCGGAGAGCTTGCTGCTATCGATCTTCACGGTAAACGGAACGTAGGTCTTGCCGTCCTGTCCCTTGACGAAATGATTGCTGTCCCAGACCATCGATACGTCCGCAGGCGCCTGCTGCTGCCCCATGCTCACGCCGTCCACGAGCTTGGCAAGCGCTTCGATGTCCTGCTGCTCCTGCTTGTTGCGCTTCTTCTCGTCCTTCGGTGCGTTCTGCGCAAGCGTGAAGGAAGGGAGCGCAAGGACCAGTGCAAAACAAAGCGCCGGGACCCGCCGGATCTGCATGACAGCCTCTCTTCGCGGAAGAAGAATTACGTCCATGTCGGACACGTCCAAAAATCCGAATCGGTTGATCATAGGCATGTTACCGGGGCAAGTCAAACCGTGCGAATGACGAGTTTTGGTCAAAAACAGGCCTGAACCGTCCAGGTTCGAGATTTCGGCCGTGCTATCATCGCCGTCCCTTGGCCCTCGACGACACGCTGGTCATTCTGCTCGCCGGAGGCGCCGGCGAGCGCCTCGCCCCGCTGACCAAGGACCGGGCGAAACCTGCGGTCTATTTCGGCGGACCGTACCGCATCATCGACTTCACGCTCAGCAACTGCATCAACTCGGGGCTGCGCCGGATCTTCATCGCCACGCAGTACAAGTCGCTCTCCCTGAACCGCCACATTCGAATGGGCTGGAGCATCGTGTCGGAAGAGCTCGGGGAGTTCGTGGAGATCCTGCCGCCGCAAAAACGCGTCGGCGAGCATTGGTACCTCGGCACGGCCGACGCCGTCTACCAGAACCTGTACTCCATCACACGCGAGGAGCCGGCGAACGTTCTGATCCTGTCGGGCGATCACGTCTACAAGATGGACTACTCGAAGATGCTGCGGTTCCACATGGACAAGGGAGCCGAAGTCACGATCGCGACCATCGAGGTGCCGCTCGCCGACGGACAGCGATTCGGCATCGTCAGCGTCGACGAGTCGGGACGGGTGACCGGTTTCGACGAGAAGCCGGAGCGGCCCACGCCGATGCCCGGCTCGACCGCGGTTGCTCTCGCGTCGATGGGGATCTACATCTTCAAGGCGGACATCCTCATCCGCGCGCTGGAGGAGGACGCCGCCAGGGAGGAAAGCGCGCACGACTTCGGGAAGGACATCATCCCGTCGCTCATCGCCACGGCGCCCGTCGTCTCCTATCGCTTCTACGACGAGAACAAGAAGGCGTCGAAGTACTGGCGCGACATCGGCACGCTGGATGCCTATTTCGAAGCCAACCTGGATCTGTGCCACGTCAATCCCGAGTTCAACCTGTACGATCCCGAGTGGCCGCTGCGGACGTATCAGCCGCAGGCGCCGCCGGCGAAGTTCGTCTTCGCGGAAGAGGGAAAGCGCTGCGGCCAGGCGCTCGACTCCATGATCTCGGGCGGCTGCATCATCTCGGGGAGCCGGATTCTCGGCAGCATCCTCTGCCCGAACGTGCGCGTGCACAGCTTCTGTGAAATCGATCAGTCCATTCTGATGCCCGGCGTCCGAGTGGGCCGGCACGCGAAGATCCGGCGGGCGATCATCGATCGCGACGTGCTCATTCCACGCGGTGCGCTCATCGGTCACAATGCAGAAGAGGATCGCCGGCGCCACACCGTCACCGAAGGCGGCGTCGTCGTCGTAACGGTCGAGGACGAGCCCCTGATCGGGCCGATCAGCGACGAGGCGCTACGCGCCGAGGCGGAGGCCGATCGGCGCGGGGCTGCGCAAACGTAGCTCTCCACTCAGATCAAAACGTAAGGAAAAAGGAAAAAGGTAAAAGGAAAATCGTGACTCCCTGGATCACGCTCGAACGGGCGGCAATGCTCCGGGATGGTCGAACGCTCGAGCGTGCCCTCGTGAATCACAATTTTCCTTTTGCCTTTTGCCTTTTTCCTTTTTCCTTAAGGTAGGTGTTTCGTTAATGCAGATTACCCGTATCCATGGCCGCGAGATTCTCGATTCGCGCGGCAATCCCACTGTTGAAGTCGACGTCGAGCTGAGCGGCGGCGTGCTCGGACGCGCGGCGGTGCCGTCCGGAGCGTCCACCGGTATTCGCGAGGCCCTGGAGCTGCGCGACGGCGACCCCCGGCGCTACAACGGCAAGGGCGTGCGGAAGGCGGTTGCGCACGTGAACGGGGAGATTGCCAGTGCGTTGGTCGGCAACACGGTCGATCAGCGCGCGCTCGATGAGCGGCTCATCGCGCTCGACGGCACCCCGACGAAGAGCCGCCTTGGTGCCAACGCGCTGCTTGGCGTGTCGATGGCGGCGGTGCGGGCCGAAGCAATGGCGTCGCGGCGCCCGCTTTACGAACACCTGGCGGTGCTCAGCGGCGTACCAGCGACGTACCTGCTCCCGGTGCCGATGATGAACATCCTGAACGGCGGCGCCCACGCCGACAGCAGCGTGGACCTGCAGGAGTTCATGGTCATGCCGGTCGGGCTGCCGACGTTCGCGGAGGCACTGCGCGCCGGCGCCGAGATCTTCCACGCGCTTCGGGCGATCCTGAAGAAAGCGGGCCATTCGACCGGCGTCGGCGACGAAGGCGGCTTCGCTCCGAACCTGAAGTCGAACCGTGAAGCGCTCGACGTCGTCCTCGAAGCCGTCGGCAAGGCGGGCTATAAGGCGGGCGAGGAGATCTTCCTGGCCCTCGACGTCGCGTCGAGCGAGCTGTGGGACCACGGCAAGTACGTCTTCAAGAAGTCGGGCGAGCCAACGCGCTCACCGGAGCAGATGGTCGAGATGTACGCCGACTGGGTGCGCCAGTATCCGATCGCGTCGATCGAAGACGGCGTCGCGGAAGAGGACTGGAACGGCTGGACAGCGCTGACCCGCGCGATTGGCGACCGCGTGCAGCTCGTCGGAGACGATGTGTTCGTGACCAACCCGGAGATCCTTCAGAGAGGGATCAAGGAGGGTGTCGGCAACGCGCTGCTCGTGAAGCTCAATCAGATCGGCACGGTCGCTGAGACGCTCGATGCGATCGCGATGGCGCGACGCGCCGGCTACGCGTGCATCATTTCGCACCGCTCGGGCGAGACGGAAGACAGCACGATTGCGGACCTCGCCGTAGGCACGTCAGCCGGCCAGATCAAGACCGGGTCGGCAAGCCGCAGCGACCGCGTCGCGAAGTACAACCAGTTGCTCCGGATCGAAGAGGAGCTGGGATCGGCTGCGAAGTACGCGGGACGCGAGGCCATCCGGCAGTTGGCCTCCCGGGTGTAGCCGTGCATCGTCTTGTGCTGTTGCGGCACGGTGAGAGCACCTGGAACCGTGAGAACCGATTCACCGGCTGGACGGATGTCGACCTCACCGAGAAGGGGTGCGAGGAAGCGCGCGAGGCCGGCCGCGTCCTGCGGGCCGAAGGGTACGAGTTCGACATTGCGTACACGTCGGTGTTGAGGCGAGCCCTCCGCACGTTGTGGATCGCATCGGACGAAATGGATCTGCTGTGGATCCCGGTGGAAAAGAGCTGGCGGCTCAACGAGCGTCATTACGGCGCGCTGCAGGGGCTCAACAAGGCCGAGACCGCCGCGAAGCACGGCGAGGCGCAAGTGAAGATCTGGCGCCGCAGCTACGACGTCCCGCCGCCGCCGCTCTCACGGGACGACGAGCGCGACCCGGCCCGCGATCGCCGCTACGCCAACGTGCCGCGCGAGCTCTTGCCGCTCACCGAGTCGCTCAAGGACACCGTCGCTCGCTTCCTCCCTTACTGGCACGAGGTGATCGCGCCGGTCATCAGGTCAGGAAGCAGAGTGCTCATCGCGGCGCACGGCAACAGCCTCCGCGCGCTGGTGAAGTACCTCGACAACGTTTCCGAGAGTGAAATCCTCGAGCTGAACATCCCAACGGGAATCCCGCTCGTCTACGAGCTGAATGGCGAGTTGAAGCCGCTGCGGAGGTTCTATCTGGGAGATCAAGAGGCCGCCGCCAGAAAGGCGGCGGCCGTAGCCCAACAAGGCACGATCAGAGGATAGGCTCGCTCGGAGCGAGCTCTACTGCACCGCGCATTGTGGACGAGTGCACAACAGCGTCAGCCGTCGCGCATCCGCCACGTTGATATTCCCGTCTCCATTCACATCCTTAAGATCGTTCGGGCCGTCGGCAGGCGTGCCGTTTCGTCCAGTGACGATCTTCAGGTCATCGCGATCGACGTCATCATCCACGTCGATATCGCCCAGCCTCGGGACAGCAATCGTCGCACCGTCAGCCGCAATAGCGGGGCCGTCACTGACAACGAGTCCGAATGTATGGATCCCTGCTTGCGTCGGTGTAAACGTCAGCGTCGCCGTGTTGGCGCCGTTGGCCGTCACCGCAGGTCCACCCGTCTGCGTCCAGCTGAAGCTGAGAGGCCCGGGTCCGTCCGACGCGCCAGCACCCTGAAGCGTCACCACGCTGCCCAAACGCACGGTCTTATCCGGCCCGGCGTTGGCGCTGACGCTGACGACCGCATTGACCGTGACGATGACCTCGTCCTCCGCGACGCCGCCCTTGCCGTCGTCTACTGTCAACGTGAGCACGTGCTCGCCGACACCCAGCGTCGCGTTCGTCTGCGCGGCAGAAAGAATGCCGAATGGACCAGCCCAGGTAAAGGTGAGCGTATCGCCGTCGGGATTGCTCGAACGCGAGCCATCGAGCACGAAGGTGGCGTTGCCGGATGAGTCCCCATTCGCGGTTTTGTCGAAGCCGGCATCGGCGATGGGCGAGGAGTTCGCGAACGAGATGCTCCCGCGCGCGCTCAACTCGAAATCGTGCGTGCCGGCGCTGCCTGGTTGTGCATCTCCCGAGTGAACGATGTGCTCCGCCACATGTTTTTCGCTGTCGACGGAATAGACGTGCACCTTGAAAGGACCACTGCCGGTACCCGTGCTGCGGAGGGCGTAGGAGCCGGGCTGCGGATGCTGAACGATGTACAAGCGAGGATGGGTCTGGGCGCCGCTATCGTGGGCCTGCGAACCAAACTCGTTGATCGTTTGTCCGTTCTGGACTCCGACGCGGCGGCCGAGGGCATCGATGAGCACCACGTCCACTGGCGAATCGATTCGGATGATCAATGCGGTCAGTTGAACGTTCCCGAGTTGTGGCGGAAAAGCGCCGAGGCCCCTCGGGGCGAGCAATCCGGTGGCTACGTCAATCAGGTCTTGCCCTCCGTTCGCGTGGACAACGCGGCCCTGGCTGGCTATCGTGCCGAACAATCCGTTCGGGGAGGCGGCCATTCGATCGGGGGCAGGAATGAACTGCCCCGTGGAACCTCTGTCATACGGGCCCGTGTAAGGACTGGGTATGCGTCCGGCCAGCGGCGTGAAATTGACGACAGGCTCGACTGCGCAGCCGGATTCGGGACGGGCAAAGAGGCCCTGAGGATCATTCTGCGCGTCGAGATCGAACAGCGCTTCATCCAGGTGACCGGACCACGCAGGCATCGAGAACCCGGAGGTAATCATCAATCCGGAGTCCTTTTCGAAGATGACGCCACCCGACTGGAGGACGGAGTAGCTCCCCAACCGGGTTGGCCAATCGCCCCGAATCGGCGGGAAAGGATTGCAGCCCGAGCTGGCATTGGGAATGGTGACGTCATCGGTGATGGGAGTGCTCGGCATTTCCGTGAACCCGCCGAATGCCTGCACGCCGAGCTGCACGGTGCCGGCTAAGGTATCCGCCGTCAGCTGGATTTCAAACGGCTGATGGATTCGGCGCATGACGCCGAACTTGGTCACATACGTCTTCGCCACGGGCGCCGAGAAGGTCAGACCCAGAGACGAAATAGTTTCTATCTTGGAATGAAAAAACATCTCAGGCAGCAGGTCCTGCTGATCCGTCGTAGTGAATCCAACACCAACCGGGGAAAGGTCATCTTCTGCGAAGACAAGAGACTTCGTGTTCAGGCTCAAGCTTCCGATATGTCCGCCACTGCCTCTGCTTGCAGGGTCGAAAGAGTCCTGAAAAGCCAGAACGTATTTTTCTTCCGTGACGATTTGCGGGTTTCCGTTGTTCACGTTGTCATCGATCAGGACGTGCTTGGTTTTCCGCAGGTGCAGACCAGTGGTCGGAATCGCACTGAAAAACGTTCTCCCCGGGAGAGGTTCGGGCCAGCCAGGGTCAATGTGGCTCCCCTGCGGGAAGATGCCAAGTTGCTCGGGCGGCTGCCCCGGGAGACCGCAGCGCAGGAGCCCCCAGCCATTCTGGGCTGACGGGGAAAAGGAGCCGCCGAAATTCAGAGCGGCGAGAAACGTGACTCTTCCCTTCGAATCCACCACGATTTGATCGGGCCTGTTCCAAAAAACAGGGTCCCCAGGTTGTAAGGAAGCCCTCGGAGGATCCGGACTCTCGCAAAAATCGGTGACAACGCCGGCGCGAATTCGTTGCACCAGACCTTTCGTTGGCCCGCCGGCAACCGGAGACTGCACGCCCACAAACAGATCGCCTGATTGCAGGTCGGTCACAAAGACATCAGCCGTCGCGGTGCCGACATTCCCAAAAGTATCAGCGATGCGGAATGTCACCTTCGTCGTCCCATGGGGAAAGAGCGTGTTGTCGTCGACATCCACGCCGTTCACCCGCGGCGGCAAATGCGTGAAGACGGCGGTGGAATTGTCGTTCGCCATCGCGCTGTCGAAGAGGAAGTGGTGAAGCTGAGACGAGGCGGAGCCCCGCGCGCCGCCCGCCTCGGTGGCCGAGACTGATTCGTCGTCCGGCGGTGTCACCGTAGGCGGGCTGAGATCCACGAGGACCTTCACGCGGACGAAATCGGTGGCGGTGTGGCCGTGGCCGTCGTCGACAGTCAGCGTGATGTCAAACGTCCCCGCTGGAAACGTCGGGCGGAAGTTCACCTGGTTTGCCGCCACAAAAAGAAGAAAAATGCATTTTCCGTTCGCTGCCTGGTCGGTGCAGTCCCATCGGTACGTCAATGCATCGCCATCGGGATCGGATGAACCGCCTCCGGTAATTGTGTAAGCGATACCGCTGTCGCTGGGTCCAATGAAGAGTGTGACCTGGTTGAGCACTTGTCCTGTGCTCAAATCCACACCGGCGGAAGCCACAGCCTTGGGCGGCTGATTGGCGAATGCGGACGGCGCGATCGTGAGAACCGTCAGCGCAACGACCACCGCGAAGATGAAGACTGAGCGATGCATATGCTCTCCTCTTAGACCGCGACCATCTGCGGCATCTGCAATTCGAGCGGAAGTACGGTGTCCATGAGTGAGGCGCCGCCGTCGGCCGATATCACCTGACCGGTGATCCACGCCGCTTCGTCCGAACACATAAGGGCGACGACGTTGCCGATATCGGCGGGCGTCCCCAGTCGACCCATCGGCGTCCAGCGTTGGTGCCACGCCCTCGCGAGCTGCACCGCTTCCTCGGGCAGACTGTTCAGCACGCTGTCTTCGGTCAGCCCCGGACTGATGGCGTTGACGGTGATGCCGCGCGGCGCGAGTGCGACCCCGAAGTAACGGCACGCGGACTCCAAGGCGGCCTTCGCGGCGCCCATGGCAATCCACGGCTGCCAGCTGCCGGTACGGCCGCCAGGCGCGAACGTAATCGCCAGAATCCGGCCGCCAGGCGACATCAGCGAGGCCGCTTCCTTGGCGGCGATCAGGAACGCGCGTGCCTGTGTGTCGACAGCCATCGCCCATTTGTCGAGCGTGATGTCCAGCGGCGGCTCGTAGAAAGTCGCCAGCTCGCTGCGCGCATTGCTGACGAAGATGTCGAGCGTCCCGAACGTGTCTCGGATCTCGGCGAACATCCGGCGCAGGTCCTCGACACGTGACACGTCGGCCTGGACGATCACGCCGTCCGACCCCAGCTCACGGACCTGGGCGAGCGTGTCGGCGGCGGCTTCGTGGTTCTGGAAGTAATGAATGGCCACCGTGGCGCCTTCCTGAGCGAGCTTCAGCGCGATCCCCCGTCCGATACCTCGCGAACTGCCCGTGATGAAGGCTTGTTTCCCTTTGAGCCGCATGCTGGTACCTCCAAATCGCCCGGCAGGCGCGTTAGAATCACCGCCCTGAACAGGTGCGTGGGTCGGCAACCTTAGGCGGCGGACGGCGTTGAAGTCTTCAAAGCGGCTTCAAGACGGGCTCAAATGGTGGTCAAAGCGGGGTCGATGGACACGCCAGCGCCGGACGAACGTTCCGCGGCCGCGCCGCAGGCTTACAGGTTCGGGGCCTACCGGTTGGAAAGGCGGACACGCCGGCTGCTCCGAGACAACGAGCCGATCGCGCTGACGCCGAAAGCGTTCGACACCCTCCTGGCCCTCATCGAACGACGAGACCGAGTCGTCGACAAATCCGAATTGATGCAACTCGTGTGGCCGGACAGCTTCGTCGAGGAGGCCAACCTGTCGCAGACGATCTTCGTCCTGCGAAAGACGCTCGGCGAAGCGCCAGACGGCCGTGCATTCATCGACACGGTGCCCCGTCGCGGCTATCGCTTCGCTGCCGACGTGCAGCAAGAAATGGCGGGGCCGGTTCAAGTGCAACGAGGAGCCTCGTGGCGCTCACGCGGGCCCTGGATCGCCGCAGTCGCCGTTGCCGTGGCCGCGCTCGCGTGGTTCGGCACCACGCGGAAGTGGTGGGGCGGCCCTCCCTCGCATGTCGAGTCGCTCGTCGTACTCCCGTTCGGAAATCTTTCGGGCGACGCGGAACAGAATTACTTCGTCGACGGAATGACCGACGCGCTCATCACGAACCTGGGACAAATCAGCGGACTGCGCGTCATCTCCCGCACATCGGCGATGACCTACAAGAGCACGCGAAAGACCCTGCCCGAGATTGCGCGCGAGCTCAGCGTGGATGCCGTCGTGGAGGGAACCGTCCAGCGCTCAGGGGAGCGCGTGCGGCTGAACCTCAAATTGATCGAGGCGTCGACCGATCGCACCCTGTGGGCGCAAAGCTATGAGCGCAATCTGGAGAATGCGGTTGAACTGCAGAACGAGATCGCGCGAGACATCGCCGGCCGGATCGCGATCACGCTGACCCCGCGCGAGAGCGCCCGCCTCGCGGCAGCGCGGCAGGTGAACCCGAAGGTTTACGAAGCGTATCTGAAGGGCCGTTATTTCTGGAACCGACGATCGGAACCAGATATGCGCCAGGCGATCGATCATTTCGAGGAAGCTCTCCGACACGATCCGGGATACGCGCCTGCGTACGCTGGCCTCGCGGATTCGTACACGGTGTACGGAGCCCTGGGCTGGAATTTGGATGGCGATGATGCATGGCCGCGAGCCATTGCTGCGGCGGAGAAGGCGTTGGAGCTCGACGAGCATCTCGCCGACGGGCACACGTCCCGGGCCGGCATCGCCATGAATCACGAACTGGATTGGGCGAAGGCGGAAAAAGGTTACCGGCGCGCGCTCGAGCTGAACCCCGGCTACGCGAATGCGCACCACTGGTACGGCTACTACCTACTGTTGACCGGCCGGCTGAGGGAAGCTGAAGCCGAGATGCGCCGAGCGCTGGAGCTCGATCCGCTATCGCCTATCATCAACGCGAACATCGGATTCTGTTTCTATGCCGCCCGACAGTTCGATGCGGCGCTGGCGCACTGGCGTAACGCGCTGGAAATGCACAGAAACTACCGGGTGCTTCATGGGTACATGACGATGGGATACATCGGGAAGGGGATGTACGCCGAAGCACTCGCCGAGATGCAGAAACAGCGCGCACTGTCGGGAGCGGGACCCCCGGAGACAGCCATCCTCGCGTACATCTACGGACGCATGGGCAACACGCGAGAGGCTCGAGCGCTGTTGTCCGAAATGCTATCCCGGGGGGAGGCGCCCGCCTACTACGTAGCCATCGCCCATATGGGCCTGGGCGAGAACGATAAGGCGTTCGAGTGGCTCGAGAAAAGTCTTCAGGAACGGACAGGACCGTTCAATGAATTGAACGCTGATCCAATGTTCGATCCGCTGCGCGCGGACCCTCGATTTGGAGCGCTGCTGCGTCGGATGGGATTAGGCGTTGCGTAGGGGCCGACCCTGTGAGTCGACCCCCCGGAAATGTTTATTCGACGGCTTCCTTGGCTTCGTCCGCGGAGATCCGCAGCGATCGGAGGAAGCGGCGGTCGTTGGAGCTCAGGTCGAACTGGCGCTTGGCCGGCAGCAAGCGCGAGGGGGTCGTGATCTTCGTCACGGCGCCTCCGTTGGTCCGGTTGACGAACCCGACAATGGCCTCGAGCGTGACCCGCATGTCGAACCCGGCTTCGCGGGCTCGCGCACGGCAGGCTTCCACCTGCGGATTGTCGGCAACGGCGGCGGCGATCGCGTCGGCCAGCTCCTTTGCGAACCGGTTCACGACGTCATCCATTCCTGCTCCTCCTATCGCGCCACCGGGCCGGGATCCGGGGCGTCTCCCGATCCGAACCTGCGCGCACCGGGGAGGCGTGGCAGGGATCGAGCGCCAAAGTGACTCATAAATAAGGGGCTTAGCCTTCAGAGGTAGGCTGGACGCATTGTAGAGGCATGATCACGGAGTGTCAACAGACGACCTGCCCGCTCATCCCGTAAACAACAGCTACAGAAGGGCTTCGGGTAAAATCTGCGTGTCCGTGACCGAGCACCGCTATTTCTTCGACCCAGCCGACCTGCCTGATGACCCCGAAAGGGTTATCGGCTTTCCCGGAGTTTTTCCGTTCACCCGGGGTATCCAGCCGACGATGTACCGCGGCCGGCCCTGGACGATGCGCCAATACGCCGGATTCGGCACGGCGGCCGAGTCGAATGAGCGCTATCGATATTTGCTGTCGCAGGGGGTGACGGGCCTCAGTGTCGCGTTCGACCTGCCGACGCAAATCGGCTACGACTCGGACCATCCGCTCGCGGCAGGCGAGGTGGGGAAAGTCGGCGTCGCGATCGACTCGATCGAGGACATGGCGGCGCTCGTCGACGGCATCCCGCTCGATCGCGTATCGACGTCGATGACCATCAATGCGACGGCCATCATCCTGCTGTCGCTGTATGTCGCTGCAGCGAAGCGGCAGGGCGTGGCGCCTCGCGCGCTCGCAGGCACCATTCAAAACGACATCCTGAAGGAGTACGTGGCCCGAGGCACGTACATCTACCCTCCGCGGCCGTCGCTCCGAATCGTGACGGACATCTTCGCGTTCTGCGAGCGCGAGCTGCCGCTGTGGAACACGATCTCGATCAGCGGCTATCACATCCGCGAAGCGGGCTCGACCGCGGTCCAGGAGGCGGCGTTCACGATTGCGAACGCGATCGCGTACGTGCAGGCAGCGCTCGATGCGGGTCTCGACGTGAACGCCTTCGGACAGCGCGTCTCGTTCTTCTTCAACGCCCACAACGACTTCCTCGAAGAGATCGCGAAATTCCGTGCGGCGCGCCGGCTGTGGGCGCGGATCATGCGCGATCGGTTCGGGGCAACCAATCCACGCGCGCAGCAGCTGCGCTTCCACACGCAGACCGCGGGCAGCACGCTCACCGCCCAGCAGCCCGACAACAACATCGTCCGCGTCGCGCTCCAGGCACTGGCGGCGGTGCTCGGCGGCACGCAGTCGCTCCACTGCAACGGTCGCGACGAGGCGCTCGCGCTCCCGACCGAGGAGTCGGCGACCATCGCACTGCGGACGCAGCAGGTCATCCTGCACGAGAGCGGCGTCGCCAACACCGTGGATCCGGTTGCCGGCGCCCACGCGATCGAGCACCGCACCGGCGAGATCGAGCGGGAAGCGGTGGTGCTGCTCGATCGAATCGAAGCACTCGGCGGTACGCTGAACGCGATCGAGGGCGGCTACATCCAGCGGCAGATCCAGGATGCGGCCTACAAGGCCCAGCAGGCCATCGATGCGCAGCAGGCCGTCGTCGTCGGTGTGAACCGCTTCAACTCGGCGAGCCAGGCCGCGAGTGCGATCCCCGTGTTTCGCGTCGATCCCGAGATCGAGCGGCAGCAGATCGAGCGGGTCGCCGCCGTTCGCGCCGGCCGCAGCGAGAGCGAGTGGCGCGCCGCGCTGGGGCAGGTCGAGGCGGCGGCACGCGGCGGCCAGAACCTCGTCCCGCCCATCATCGCCGCCGTCGAGAAGCACGCGACGCTCGGCGAGATCGCCGACACGCTCCGCCACGTGTTCGGTGAGTACGCCTCGCAGGAATGACCCGCCTTCGTCAAGACTCCGGCGGGCAAGACGCCGACGCCGCGACGGGCCGACACACACCGTTGCTCGACGTCGAGCACCTGTCGGTGGTATTCGATACGGCCGCCGGACCGGTCGTGGCCGTCGACGACGTGAGCTTCTCGATCGCGGCGGGAGAGACCCTCGGCCTCGTCGGAGAGTCGGGCAGCGGCAAGTCGATGACAGCGTTCTCGGTTCTGCGGCTCCTGCCGCCGTCCGGACGGGTGACGGCGGGCCGCATCCTCTTCAAGGGCCGTGACCTCCTGACCCTGTCAGAGGACGCGATGCGCGACGTACGCGGCGCGGGCATCTCGCTGATCTTCCAGGAGCCGATGACGGCGTTGAACCCCGTGATGCGAGTGGGCGAACAGATCGCGGAGGCGCTCACCGTCCACGGCATCGCCACGCGCGGAGCGGCTCGCGCCGCCGCGATCGAGCTGCTCGACTCCGTGCGCATTCCGGACGCGGCCCGGCGCGTCCGCGACTACCCGCATCAGCTCTCGGGAGGGATGCGCCAGCGCGTCATGATCGCCGTCGCCCTCGCGTGCCGCCCGCCGCTCGTGATCGCAGACGAGCCGACGACCGCGCTGGACGTCACCATTCAGGCGCAAGTGCTCGATCTGATGCGCGACCTGAAGACGCAGTTCAACCTGGCGCTCCTCATCATCACGCACGACTTCGGTGTCATCGCCGAAATGGCAGACCGCGTCGCCGTGATGTACAAGGGACGGATCGCCGAAGAAGGTCCCGTACGGCAGATCCTTCGCAGCCCGCAGCACGAGTACACGCGCGCGCTGCTCGCCGCGGTACCCGGCCTCTCAAGAGCCCGGTGATGCCGCTCCTCGACGTTCGCCATCTCGTCAAGCACTTCGTGCGCGGTCAAGGGCTGTTTCGGAAGCCGTCGGTGGTGAAGGCAGTCGACGATGTGAGCTTCACGATCGAGGAAGGCGAAATGTTCGGGCTGGTCGGCGAATCGGGAAGCGGCAAGAGCACGACGGGCCGCTGCATCCTGAGGCTCGTCGAACCGACCTCGGGGGAGGTGCGGTTCCGCGACGAGAACGTTCTGCAGTTCTCCCGCACGCGCATGCGGCTGGCGCGCCGCGACATGCAGATCGTGTTTCAGGACCCATACTCGTCCCTCAATCCGCGCATGCGCGCCGGCACCATCGTCGAGGAGCCGCTCGTCATCCACAAGCTTGGCACGCGTGCCGAGCGTCGCGAGCGGGTGGCAGAGTTGTTCCGACTGGTCGGGTTGGATCCGGATCACCTGCGTCGATTCCCCCGCGAGTTCAGCGGAGGACAGCGGCAGCGGATCGGCATCGCACGTGCGCTCGCGCTCAATCCGGCGCTCATTGTCGCCGACGAGGCCGTGTCGGCGTTGGACGTGTCGATCCAGGCGCAGGTGGTCGCGCTCCTGATGGATCTGAGGGCGCGCTTCAAGCTGACGTACCTCTTCATCGCGCACGACCTGCGACTCGTGGAGCACATCTGCAGCAGGGTCGCGGTGATGTATCTCGGAAGGATCGTAGAGATGGGCGAGACCCGGGCGCTCTTCGCGGCGCCGCGGCATCCCTACACGCAGGCGCTTCTCAGCGCGGTCCCGGTGCTGGATCCCGACGCGCCGCGCCAGCGCATCGAGCTCGACCCGAAGTCATTCGATCGGGAAGCGCCGCTGCGCGAGGTCGCGGCGCGGCACTGGGCGGCCCTCTAAAACAAAGGAAAAAGGCAAAAGGCAAAGGGACAATTGTGAATCACGTGACCGCGCTCCCGCGTGAACGTTGGTTCGAAACCAGCGGGACGTTCGCGCGTGGTTCAGTGAAGCATGATTTCCTTTTACCTTTTACTTACGCTAGTAAAAGTAGGCCTGAAAACCGCCGCGTGTGAACATCTGATACGCGTCGTTCGCTGAGCGCACGACGCGCGGTACGACGTCGCGATCGTCGGGCGTGTGATAGATGCAGATGGCCAGGCGCGGCTTGTGCTGCGCGAGCAGCCGCGACGCGCCGGCCAGCGCGTGGCGCTCCGCGCCCTCGATGTCCATCTTGATGAAGTCCACGCGATCGAGTTTCAGCTCGCCGGGGAGTTGATCGAGCGTCACCGCGCGCACGGGCAGGGCCTTCGCACGCGAGCGCGCGTTGGCCGCCGCCCCCACGTGCCCCATCTGGCTGGAGTCGCCGAACTCGAAGGTCAACGATCCTGGCGAATGCCAGGCCGCGGCTCTGACGAGCCGGACGCGCCCGGCGGCAATCTCGCTGGCAAACGTCCGCTCCATACACGTGGTATTCACGGGATTGGGCTCGATGGCAACCACGACGCGCGCGCCGCGCTGCAGGGCCACGCGCGTGAAGGTCCCCAGATGGGCCCCGACGTCGACCACGACGTCGCTGTCACGCACCGTGACGTCTCGTCTCTCGTAGATGTCGCCGGCAACCTGCTCGAGTGTCAGCAAGTCGAGCTCGCGTCCGTCGCTCTCGCCACCCCAGAAGCGGCCGAGCGGAGTCTCCCACTGGATGGGGCACGGAGCCGCACCGCGGCCGACAACCCTTGCCACGTCGAATCGGCCGCGCCGCGTCCATTCAGGACCCACCAGCCGGATCGCGTCGCCCCAGCCGATGTGCGGCAGCTCACCGCGAAGCTTCAGTTCGAGAAACCACAGACGCGTGTCGAGCTCGTAGATCGCAGGAAGGGACGCGGTGCGGCGAACCACGACGACGGCCAGCGCCGCGCAGGCAATCAGGACGACAAGGGTGCTGGCGATCCGTACGAGGGCACGACCCAATCGGTTCGACCTACGCGGCCTGCTTGACGTCTCTTTCCACCTGGCCGTCGCGGATGTGAATCGTCCGATGGGCAAACGCCGCGACGTCGGCTTCGTGCGTGACGAGCACGATGGTATTGCCCCCCTGATGGAGCCGCGCGAAGAGCGCCATGATCTCGGCGCCGGTCTTCGAGTCGAGATTTCCGGTCGGCTCGTCCGCCAGCAGAATCGAGGGGTTGTTCACGAGGGCACGGGCAATCGCCACGCGCTGCCGCTGACCGCCGGAGAGCTCGTTGGGACGGTGCGTCATCCGCGAGGTCAGCTCCACCTTGTCGAGCGCGTTCTTGGCGCGGTCCTGACGATCCTTCGAGGGCACGCCCGCGTAGACCAGCGGCAGCTCCACGTTGTGCAGCGCCGTCGCCCGCGGCAGCAGATTGAACGTCTGAAACACGAACCCGATCTCCTCGTTGCGGATTCGGGCCAGCTCGTTGTCGTTCATCTGGCTGACCTCCTTCCCGTTGAGGAGGTAGTTGCCCTTGCTCGGCGTGTCGAGGCACCCAATCAGGTTCATGAGGGTCGACTTGCCGGAGCCGGACGGCCCCATGATGGCCACGTACTCGCCGCGCTCGATCTCGATTGTGACGCCGCGGAGCGCATGGATCTCCTCGGATCCCATCACGTAGGTCTTCCACAGGTCGCGGGTTTCGATTAGGGCCATCTCAGTTTCCATACGGGAGCCGCCAGAAGGCGGTTCCCGGACTAGTGTTCGTCCTGGTACTGCTCTTTCAGTTTTGCCACTACGGCCGGATCCGCAAGAGTGGTCGTGTCGCCGAGGGCCCTCCCCTCTGCAATGTCTCGCAGCAGCCGCCGCATGATCTTACCGGAACGCGTCTTCGGTAGATCCGCAGCAAATATGACGTCGTCCGGCCGCGCAATGGCCCCTATTTTCTTCGCCACGTGCTCCTTGAGCTCGTTCATGAGCGTTTCGCTCGTGGCGTTGCCTTCCTTCAATGTGACGAACGCCGAGATCGCCTGGCCTTTGATCTCGTGCGGCCGCCCGACGACGGCGGCTTCAGCCACGCGGGCATGGTCCACGAGCGCACTCTCGACCTCCATGGTGCCGATCCGGTGCCCCGCCACGTTGAGCACGTCGTCCACGCGCCCGAGCAGCCAGAAAAAGCCGTCCTGATCGCGCTTGGCGCCGTCGCCGGTGAAGTAGATGTCCTTCGTCCAGCGGCTCCAGTACCTGCTTCACGTATCGGTCTGGATCGCCATAGATGCCGCGAAGCATGCCAGGCCACGGCCGGGTGATCGCGAGCAGGCCGCCGCCCACGGCAATCGGGTCACCCTTGTCCGTTTTGACCTCGGGCCGGATACCGGGAAACGCCTTGGTGGCGCTGCCCGGTTTCGTCCGCGTCACCCCCGGGAGCGGCGTGATCATGATGCCGCCGGTTTCGGTCTGCCACCACGTATCGACGATCGGGCAGCGCTCCCCGCCGATGTGCCGGTGATACCAGACCCACGCTTCTGGATTGATCGGTTCTCCAACCGATCCGAGAAGCCGCACGCTCGAGAGGTTCCTGCCCTTCGGCCACTCGGTGCCCCAACGCATGAACGCGCGAATCGCCGTGGGCGCGGTGTAGAAGATCGTCACGCCGTAGCGCTCGACGATCTCCCAGAAGCGATCCTTGCGCGGCCAGTCCGGCGCCCCCTCGTACATCACCACCGTCGCGCCGTTGGCGAGCGGACCATACACGACGTAGCTGTGGCCCGTCACCCAGCCGATGTCGGCCGTGCACCAGAAGACGTCCTCGTCCTTCAGATCGAAGACCCACTTCGTCGTGGCGTACACGTGCGTGAGATAGCCCGCCGTGGTGTGGACGATGCCCTTCGGCTTCCCGGTCGTGCCGGATGTGTAGAGGATGTAGAGCATGTCCTCCGCGTCCATGCGCTCGGGCTCGCACGTGTAGGGCGCGTCCTGCATCAGCCGGTGATACCAATGGTCGCGGCCTTCCTTGACCGAGACGGGTACCGGACCACCGTGCATGCGCTGCACGACGACGACGTTCTTGATTGACGGTGTCTCTCGCAGCGCCTCGTCGGCCATCTGCTTGAGCGGCACGACCTGGCCGCGCCGCCATCCGCCGTCCGCCGTAATCAACACCGTCGCCTGCGCGTCGTTGATCCGATCGCGCAGCGACTCCGAGCTGAACCCGCCGAAGACCACGGAGTGCACCGCGCCGATACGCGCGCACGCGAGCATCGCGATCGCAAGCTCCGGGATCAGCGGCAGGTAGATCGCCACGCGGTCGCCGCGTGTCACGCCGAGCGAGCGCAGCACGTTGGCGAACTGACTCACCTGCCGGTACAGATCCCAATAGGTCAGCGTGCGGCGATCGCCCGGCTCGCCTTCCCAGACGATCGCGGCCTTGTTGCGACGCGCGGTCCTGGCGTGCCGATCGACGCAATTCACGCTGACATTCAGCGTGCCGCCCACGAACCACTTCGCGTGCGGCGCGTTCCACTCGAGCACGCGCGACCACGGTGAAAACCATTCGAGCTCCGACGCGAATCCGGCCCAGAACGCTTCGGGATCGCCGTCGGCGCGCGCGTAGACCTCTTCGTCGCGTACGTGCGCGGCGGCGCGGAATGCGTCCGGAGGCGAAAACGTCCGGTCTTCCTGCAGGAGGTCGGCTATTTCAGCGGTCTTTGGGTCGCCCATGGCGCCGCCCAGCATAACCGAGCACAGGGAGATCGGGGAGATCTCCCTGTGAATCAGTATTGCGGCGGGATTGGAGGAGGCGGCTGGGGGCCGCCGAGCGCCGGCGGCACATCGTTGCGCCAGAAGAAGAGGGCGCCGAGCAGGCCGCCCAGCGTGGCGAAGATGATCCCGGCCATCAGCTGAAACACGAATCCGAGAAGATGCCCGAAGAAGCCCGTGTCCCGCTCGCGCAACATCTCGAACCAGGCGCGCACGTCGTCCGGCATGTCGTAGGCTCCGCCAAGCAGCTCCTCGATGATGCGCTGCTGGAACGGCGCCATCACCGAGGTGATCACCGACGACGCCATCAGGAAGACGAACGCGCCCACGATGCCGGCGAACAGTCCATCGAGCGCGCCCCGGCCGAGATTGGGCGGCCGGCCGGGCGCCTGATCGAGGTAGGCCGCGAGCATGCCCCCGCCGATGATCCACAGGCAGCAGCAGTTCCCGATGTTCACCACCGGCAGGGCCGACAGCACACCGATGAACACGCCGCCGAGGAGCGCCGGCTGAAGCGGCATCAGTCGTAGTATTCGCGGCCGAGGTGAGTAATCAGCTCCTCGCCCTTCATGTATCGCAGCGTGTTCTTCAGCTTCATCAGCTGAATGAACAGATCGTGCTCAGGGTACACCTCGGGCGCGTGCATCGGGCTCTTGAAATAAAACGACAGCCACTCCTGGATGCCCGACAGGCCGGCGCGCTTGGCGAGATCGAGGAAGAGAGCCGTATCGAGCACGATCGGCGCCGCGAGAATGCTGTCGCGGCAGAGGAAGTTGATCTTCAGCTGCATCGGATAACCGAGCCAGCCGACGAGATCGATGTTGTCCCAGCCTTCCTTGTTGTCGCCGCGCGGCGGATAGTAGTTGATGCGAACGACGTGACAGAGATTGTCGTAGAGTCCCGGATACAACTTCGGCTGCAGGATGTAATCCAGCACCGACTGCTTGCTCACTTCCTTCGTCTTGAACGATTCCGGATCGTCGAGCACTTCGCCGTCGCGGTTGCCGAGAATGTTCGTCGAATACCACCCCTGAACGCCGAGGAGGCGCGCCTTCAGTCCCGGCGCCACGATGGTCTTGATGAGCGTCTGGCCGGTCTTCAAGTCCTTGCCGGCAACCGGAGCCTGCGTGCGCGCCGCGAGCTCCAGGAGCGCGGGGATGTCGGCCGACAGATTCGGTGCGGCGTTCGCGTACGGAATGCCTTCGCGCAGCGCCGCGTACGCGTACACCATGCTCGACGGAATCGCCTCGTCATCCTGTTCGAGCGCCTTCTCGAACGCGCCGATGCTCGCATGCGCGGCGGACTCCTTCATGTAGACCTCGGTGCTGCCGCACCAGATCAACACGAGGCGATCGCAGCCGTGCTGCTGCTTGAAGCCGCGGATATCGGCGATCAGCTGCTCGGCGAGGTCGCGCTTGTTCTTCCCCTTCTTGACGTTCGGCCCGTCGAGCCGCTTCACGTACTTTTGATCGAAGACCGCGGGCATCGGCTTGATCGCCTCGAGCTCCGGCCGAACCTGGTTCAGGAGCGACGGCTCGAGCACGCCGGCCGTGCACGCCGCGGCATAGCAGTCTTCCTCGAAGATGTCCCAGCCGCCGAAGGCGATGTCGGAGAGCTCGGACAAGGGCACGACCTCTTTGATTTTCGGCGAGCGTCCCTCCGAGCGTTTGCCGAGCCGGATCGTGCCCATCTGCGTGAGCGAGCCGATCGGCGGCGCGATGCCCTTGCGGATCGCGGCGGCTCCGGCAATCGTCGTGGTGCTGACCGCGCCCAGGCCGACGAGCAAGACGCCAAGCTTGCCGCGCGCAGGGGCAATATCGAGTGGTGGAGTCACAATCGGCCATCATATCATCGGGAAAACCGCATGCCTCTCCGGCAGTTACTCTTTCGCGCAGCGCGACTCGAGCCGCTTCCCATCACGATGACGGGCGTCCGCATGGGCGAGCGGCTCCTGCAGATCGGCATCGACGATCCCGTTACCATCGGCGCGCTCGCCAAGAAGGTCGGCTTGAGCGGCGTCAACGCCCTGGCGGTCACGAGCGACGCGGAGGCGCGACGAGCGACGTCGGCTGCGGATGCCGCGGGCGTGCTGATCGACGTGCAGGTGACGCAGTGGAACGCGCTGCCCTTCGACGCCGGCTCGTTCGACATCGTCGTCGTGCACGCGACGCGCGGTCTGCTCGCGTCGATGTCCCCGGAGCATCGCGTCTGGTGTCTGCAGGAGGGGCGCCGCATGCTGCGTCACGGCGGTCGCATCGTCATCATCGAAGCGGCCCGCCGCGGCGGGCTGGCTGCGCTCTTTCGCGGCCACGCCGTCGACGAGCACTACGCGAGGACCGGCGGCGCCGAGGGCGCGCTCAAGGCCGAGGGCTACAAACCGGTGCGCATCCTCGGCGAAGTCGAAGGGTACAGATTTACTGAGGGACTCAATACGTAACTCAGGTTCGAGTCAGAGTGGGGTCAGAGTCAGGTCAGAGTCGACTCTGACCTGACTCTGACCCCACTCTGACCCCGACCTAGCGCGCGCAGGTCAGATGGCGCCCTCCGTCGACGGCGATCGTTTCGCCGGTGATGAACGACGCGCGTTCCGACGCGAGAAACAGGATCAGGTCGGCGACCTCCTCGGGCCGTCCCGGGCGTCCGAGCGGATGCGTTTCCTTCGCGCGAGTGAGAAACGCGCCGTACTGCTCCTCGCCCATTCCTCCACGGCGGTGAAGATTGGTGACGGTGACGCCGGGATTGACCGCGTTCACACGCACCCCGGATGCGGCCAGCTCGATCGCCGCGCACCGAGTCAGGTGATCGAGCGCGCCTTTACTCACGTTGTACGCGGCGAGACCCGGAAACACGCGCCGGCCGTTCACGCTCGACACGTTGACGATGGCGCCGCGCTGCGCCTTGAGCGCCGGTATGGCCGCCCGCATCAGCCGGAACGGCGCGTTGACGTTCAGTTCCATGACGCGGTCCCACAACGCGTCGTCGGTCTGATCGACGCTCCCCATCGCGATGATGCCCGCCGCGTTGACGAGGGCATCGAGACGACCGAACCGCTCGAGCGCGAAGGCGACGATGGCGTCGGCCGCACCGGCCGCCGTGACATCGCGCGCGCACACAAGGCCCGAACCGCCTTCGTTGGAGACGTCCTTGACGACGTCCGCCAGCGCGCCTTCCTCCCGTGCGACGGCGACGACCGTCGCGGCCTGGCGTGCGAATGCAAGCGCCGTCTGACGACCGATGCCACTCGACGCGCCGGTGATAATGACTACTCTCCCTTTGAAGTCCATGGCCCGGATTCTAGGACAGCTGGACTGTCCCGCAGTGAGGCCAGGCCTCGATCGATCGACGAGATCCGGCGCGATTCGGCGGAACACCGATGGCAAGCATTTTGACCCTGACCCCCCCGCCGCACATGGCCGAAGTTCAACTCCCCGAAGTCTTTACGGTCGATGAGCTGTCCCGCGCGACCGGCGTCGCGCGCGAGCAGCTCGATGCGCTGATCGCCGACGGCGAGCTGCAGCGGGTAACGGGCACTCGCTTCATTTCCGCGGATGAGGCCGTGCGCGTGGGTCGACGGCTGCGGCGCGGCGCACCAGCCGTCGTGACTGTGCCTGCTGAACTGTTTTCGGCGGGCGGCGGCTCCGCTCGAACGCCGGCGATTCCCGCATTCGCGTCGTCGTTCGTTCACGCGATGCTGCTGGGCCTCGTCGTGCTGCTGTCATCGATGGACGTGGATACGGCCGCCACCGACGTCACCACGCACGAGCCCGTGCGACTCGTCTTCCTGGTTTCGCCGGGGCCCGGTGGAGGCGGGGGCGGCGGCGGCCTCCGGAATCCTCTGCCCGCGCCGAAGATCGAGCGCAAGTCACCTGTGCCCCGTCGCGCTGTCAGCGTTCCGGCGGTCACGCTCCGGCCGGCCGTGACGACGCCGAAGCGTGACATCACGCCGCCAAAGCGGCCGACACCCGCGGCCGCGCCGACGGTTGCACCCAAGCCGCCGCAGAAGGAGCCGGAGCCGCTCCCGTCGAACGTCCTCGTGGCACCTGTAGTAACTGCCGCATCCGATGCGCGAGACCGGGAGGGCGTCATCGAGCGCGGGCAGGGCAGCGCCAACAGTCAGGGCAGCGGTACTGGCGGGGGCGCCGGAACGGGTCATGGCACGGGCAACGGGGAGGGACTCGGGTCCGGCATCGGCGATGGATCGGGAGGGGGAACAGGCGGTGGACCGTACCGTCCCGGCAGCGGGATCGAACCGCCACGTCTGCTGCGCGAGGTGAAGGCGGACTACACCGAAGAGGCGCGGCGGAAGAATGTCACAGGCGACGTGCTGCTCGAGATTGTGGTCAGGTCCGACGGCGGCGTCGGCGATGTACGCCTTCTCCGCGGCCTGGGGGCGGGCCTCGACCAGCGGGCGGTGCAGGCCGTCAGGCAATGGCGCTTCGATCCGGCACGCCGCAAAGGGGTCCCGGTGGACGTGCTCGTGGAGGTCGCGGTCGAGTTCATCTTGCGATAGAGGATGCAATGAACATCTTGCTTCTGTTTCTGACAATCGTCTCCGTGATCGCCGCCGGCGCCTGCGCATGGTTCGCGTGGCGCCTTCGTGACGATGAGCGCCGCCGGTCGAACGCACGTGTCGCCGCGCTCTCGAGCGCCATCGACTCGATCGAGTGGGCCTCGCATGCCCCCGCGCACACGCAGAGTGGACCGGTTGCGGTCAACGACCTTTTTGCCCCCGAGCATTCGGCGGCCGGCAAGGGAGCGCCGGTCATCAAGCTTGCCGCCGGCGCGGCGATGGGCATCGTGCTGCTGGTGGCGATCGCGATGAACAATCGCGGAACGGCCGCTGACGCCGGTTCCGGAGACGAGGGGCCGCGGCCGGCGGCCGCGCGCGCCGCGGCTCCGCTGGAGCTGATATCGATGCGGCACGAGCGCGCGGGTGAGACGCTGAAGGTGTCCGGCCTTGTCCGCAACCCGAGAGCCGGTCACGCGATGGTCCGCGTGAGCGCCGTGGTCTTTGCCTTCAATCGCGCCGGCGCGTTCGTGGCGAGCGGGCGCGCCGGCCTCGACTTCACCACGCTCGAGCCGGGGGACGAATCGCCGTTCGTGGTGACCGTGCCGGGCGTGGCCGACGTCGGACGGTATCGCGTAAGCTTCCGCACAGAAACAGGGGTCGTGCAGCACGTCGATCGCCGCGCCGAACAGTCGCGGCTTGCAGCGTCGGCGGACACTCGGGCAGGCCAGAAGGGTCAGGACCTGATGCATCCGAACATCCGCGTTGCGTCGTTAGCCACTGCGCTCGCAGCGACCGTCGTGGCCGCCCTTCCCGCGCAGGAACAACGGTCGCCAGAGAGCTTTCGCTTCCGCAGCGGCGTCGAGCTCGTCAACGTCACCGCCACCGTCAGCGACGACGACGGCCGGTTCGTGTCGGGGCTGCGGAAGGAAGACTTCGTCGTCTACGACGACACCGACCGCGTCGACATCACGCACTTCAGCAACGAGCGCGTGCCGGTCAGTCTCGGGATTCTGCTCGACACCAGCGGCAGCATGACGCCGGACAAGATGTCCTCGGCACGCGGCGCCATCGAGCGTTTCATCCGCATGCTCGGAGCGGACGATGAGATGTTCCTGGCGCGGTTTGCGAACGTGCCCGAGGTAGTCCAAGGGTGGACGAACGACCGACGGCTCCTCGCCCGCGGTCTCGACAGCATGTATGCGGGCGGCGGCACCGCGCTCTACGACGGCATCGCGGATGCGCTGCCGATGGCCCAGCGCGGAAGGAATCGAAAGAAAGCAATCGTCGTGATCTCGGACGGCAACGACACGAGCAGCGCCACGACGCCGCGCGAGCTGAAGGAGATGATCCGTCAGAGCGAAGTGCTCGTGTACGCCATCGGCGTCGACGGGCGGCTGCACACCTCGACGAGGGGCGGTTATCCGCCGCGGACGCCGTTCCCGCTCCCGTTCCCGGTTCCCGGCCGCGGCGGCCGCGGGTTCCCGGTTCCACCACCCATCGGCGGCGGCGGCGGCACGTTCGGCCGCGGCTCGGGGGGCGAGGGCCTGGATGCGGGCGCGCTGCGGCAGGTGACCGACGACACCGGCGGCCGCACGGAGATCGTGCGCGACTTCACCGATCTCGACGGCGCAACCGAACGGATCGCCGACGAGTTGAGCAAGCAGGTACTACCTGGGTTACGCGAGTCCGGGGAAGAAGGACGGACGCTGGCACTCGATCAAAGTCGAAGTGCGCGATCGCCGGCTCACCGTCCGCGCGCGTCGAGGGTACGTCGCTTCGTGAACCGTAGTCCGTAGCCCGTAGTCCGTAGTCCGTAGTCCGTCAAATCACTTGTACCTCGTTGGTCGTTGCTCGTTGTTCGTGACGCGGTTGACGGACCACGTACAACGGGTAACGAAGTACAAGTGATTTGACGGACTACGGACTACGGACTACGGACATAGAAGGTACCAGTATCATCCCCAAGTGCCGACGGTTGCGATCGCGCTGGGATTGAGCCTGCTCGGCGGCCTTGGCGGATTTCTCGTTGCGTCCGGCGTCCTGTTGTTCACGGATTCAGCGCGGGCCCGGCTCGTGCCGTGGCTGGTCAGCTATGCGGTGGGCGCCCTGCTCGGCGTATCGCTGCTGGCGATGCTTCCCGAAGCGCTCGATGCCCTGCCTCCGACGCGCGTCTTCGCGACGCTGCTCGCGGGCATCCTGCTCTTCTTCGTGCTCGAGAAGCTCGTGCTCTGGCGCCACTGCCACACCCACGAGTGCGAGGTTCATGAGAACGCCGCCAGCGTGGTGCTGATCGGCGATGCGTTTCACAACTTCGTGGACGGAGCGGTGATCGCGGCGGCGGTGATGACCTCGATTCCGCTCGGCGTGAGCACCGCGATTGCCGTCGCGGCCCATGAGATCCCGCAGGAAGTCGGCGACTTTGCCATCCTCCTGCACGCCGGCTTCTCGCGGCGCCGTGCGCTCGTTCTCAACGCGCTCACGGCCGGCGCGGGAGCGGTCGGCGCGCTGCTCGCCGTGTTGTTCCTCGACGTGGTGCCGCGCCTGCTGCCGTACTGCCTCGCCCTGGCCGCGGCAAGCTTCCTCTACGTGGCGATGGCCGACCTTATCCCGGGCCTCCATCGCGGCCGCACCGACGGCAGCTCGCTTCGACAGGTGCTGCTCGTCGCCGCCGGCGTCGCGACGATACTCGCCCTTTAGACGAGTGTTCGTACCTCTAGGACGCTGCGTCTGCGTCCGGGGACGCATCCGCGACGACGATTCACGCACTTGCAGCGGGTTGCGGCGATCCGTGCTGGCACAACCCTTGAGATGAGGTGATGCGTCAGCCGGGAGGTTGAATATGTTGACGCGATTGATCAGTTCGTTGGTCCTGGTTCTGGGTCTCTCCGTAAGCGCTTACGCCGCAGAGCGGGAAGACCTGCAGGTGTTCCGCGACGTCTCGAAGCAAGTGCTCAGCTACTCGCGCTTCACCATCTTCGACAGCGTGCACGCCTCGGTGGATGAGGGTGTCGTCACGCTGACAGGCAAAGTCACGATGCCGTTCAAGAGCAACGACATCGCACGGCGCGTGTCGAAGGTCGAGGGGGTGCGCGAAGTCCACAACAGCATCGAGGTGCTCCCCGTGTCGATTTTCGACGACGAGCTGCGCTACCGGATTGCGCGGTCGATCTACGGGAACTCCTCGTTCTGGAACTACGCGGCGATGGCGAATCCGCCGATTCACGTCATCGTCGAGCGCGGCCACGTGACGCTCGAAGGCGTCGTGAACAGCAACGTCGAGCGGATGCTCGTGCGGTCGCTGGCGAGCCAGCACCTGGCGTTCTCGGTCACGAACAATCTGAAGACCGACGCCGAAATGCGAACCGCGCTCGAAAAGCTCGACTAAGGTCACTCGATGATTCGGCGACTAGTGGTTCGGCGATTGACTGGTTCGATTGATCAAGTCGGTCAATGGACATCGATCGCCGAATCACCACTCAATGAATCATTTCAATATTCCGACCCTTCCTCGCGATCCACCAGATCACCATCGCAAACGAAGCCGCCGCCGCCACGATGGTGCCGCCGAAGAGCAGCAGCGTCGAGTAGAGAATCGACTGCGTCGCCATGTGCGCCTGGATGTCGAGGGGCGCACCCTGCAAGCGGTCGCTGAGCGGCTGCTCCCATTCGAGGATGTTGCCGCGCTGCGTCTTCTTCGACGGAGCGTTGTGGTAGGAGATCTCGCTGGGCAGGTGCATCCGGAACGCCACGAGCTCCTTGCCCGTCCAGCCGACGTCACCCACCGGCTTCGCGGCGGGTGCTCCCACCAGCTGCCGGAACTCGATGACCTCGTCGCGCCGACGGATCGAGTACGTGGACCACGCGAACGGCGCGAGCTGCTGCAGGTCGGCGAGCCGCTGCGCGTCCACGCGCACATGGACGAAGCGGCGGCCATGCCGCCGCGACGTCGTGGGCGTGCGCACGGTCACGTTCGGCCCCTCGAAGCTCGCGCGCACGCGCTCGCGAGGGAAGCGCGCGCGCGGGTTCGTGTCGAGGTCGATGCCGCGCAGCGCCACGAGCGCCGGCACCGAGGCGTTCACATAGAGCGTGGCCGAGCCGTCGAGATCCAGGTACAGCTCCTCTTCGTACTCGTACTCTTTCTTCAACACGCCGCGGCACGACGCGGCCGCGACGGCGAGCGCGAGCACCACGCCGACCCACACGCTCCGCCTTGAGCAGCGTCGAAGGGGCATGAAGCGCAATGATATCCTGATAGCTTCCACACCATGGCTCGGCCCACGCTCTTCCTCATCGACGGCAGCTCGCAGATGTACCGCGCCTATCACGCGTTTCGCGGACGCGGACTGTCGAATCAGGAAGGACACACGACGCACGCGGTGTACGTGTTCGTCACCATGCTGCGCAAGCTGATCGCCGACCACCGTCCGGCGTATCTCGCGGCGTCGTTCGATCTCGCCGGCCCCACGTTTCGCGATCGCATCGTCTCCGACTACAAGGCCACGCGCAGCGCGATGCCCGACGACCTGCAGGAGCAGATCAACTGGGTCCACGAGGCGTGCGAGGCGCTGGGCGTGCCGATCGTCACGGCGGCCGGATACGAGGCCGACGATGTGATCGGAACGATCGCGAAGCGGGCGTCCGGAGAGGGGTTCGAGGTCGCGATCGTGTCGATCGACAAGGACTTCTTCCAGCTCGTTCACGACGGCGTCCGCGTCTACGACCCTCGCGAGGACGGGGCCTGGTTCGACGAGCAGGGCGTCGTGGAGAAGTTCGGCGTGAAGCCGGCACAGGTCGTCGACGTGCTCGCGCTGGTCGGCGATACCAGCGACAACGTCGCCGGCGTGCCGGGAATCGGCAAGAAGGGCGCCGTCGATCTGATCACGCAGTACGGCAGCCTCGATGCGCTGCTCGAGCGCAGCAGCGAGCTGAAACCCAAAGCACGCGAGGCGCTGGCCAACCACCGATCCGATGCGCTGCAGAGCCGCGAGCTGGTCACCATCCGGACCGACGTGCCCGTGGAAGTCGAGTTCGACCTGCTGCGCTATCGGGGCGCCTCACGCGAGCGCTGCTACGAGCTCTTCTCGCGGCTTGCGTTCCGGTCGCTCGTCAACGAATACGCGCCGACTGCCGACTCGATCAGCAAGGACTACGCGCTCGTCTCGACGGAGGACGCGCTCGAGGCCCTCGTCGCGGAGCTTCGGGCGGCCGGCGAGTTCGCCCTTCGCGTGATCCCCGACCAGCCGTCCGCGATGCGCGCCGCCATCGTCGGCATCTCGTTTTCCACCGCCGACCGGAAGGCGCGCTACCTGCCGCTCGGACACGTGGGCGAAGATGGGGCCGGAGCGGACCTCCTGTCAGCGGCCAGCGCACCGGCGCAGGTGGATCTGAACGCGGCGATGTCGAGGCTGAAGCCGCTGCTGGAGGACGAATCGCTTCGAAAGGTCGGCCACGACCTGAAGTTCGATATGGAGGTGCTTGCGCGCCACGGCGTCTCGCTTCGCGGCCTCGGATTCGATTCGATGATCGCGAGCTACCTCCTCGACGCCACGCGCCCGGGCCATCCGCTGGAGGAGACGTCGCTCGAGCATCTGGGCTACAAAGCGCTGACGGAAGAGGATGTGTGCGGGCGCGGAGCGAAAGCGCAGCCGCTGGCGCGCCTCTCGCCCGAGGCGCTCCTCACCTACGCCGGTGAGCGCGCCGACCTCGCCCGCCAGCTGTCGAACCGGCTGGCCCCGCTGCTCGTCACGGACCATCTCGACGGCGTGGCGCGCGAGCTCGAGATGCCGCTGATCCCGGTGCTGGCGGACATCGAACGCGCCGGCATCCGCATCGACGGCCCGGCGCTCGCCGCGCAGTCGCAGCGGATCGAGCTGGAGCTCGCACGCTACACGGCTCGCATCTACGAGCTCGCGGACGTCGAGTTCAACATCAACTCGCCGAAGCAGCTCGGTGAAGTCCTGTTCGAGCGGCTGCAGCTCCCCACGCTCAAGAAGACGGGCAAGACGCGCTCGTTCTCGACGGCGGCGGAAGTCCTCGAGGAGCTGGCGCTGTCGCACGAGCTGCCGCGCCTCGTGCTCGAATGGCGCGCGCTGCACAAGCTGAAGAGCACGTACATCGATGCGCTGCCGCTGATGATGAACCCGGAAACCGGCCGCGTGCACACGTGCTTCAACCAGGCGGTTGCCGCGACGGGGCGTTTGAGCAGCTCTGACCCCAACCTGCAGAACATCCCGATCCGCACGGAGCTTGGCCGGGAGATCCGCCGGTCGTTCGTGGCCGATGCCGGGAACGTCCTGATCTCAGCCGACTACTCGCAGATCGAGCTTCGCGTGCTCGCCCACCTCTCGGGCGAGGAAGCGCTCATCGACGCGTTTCGCAGCGGCGAGGACATCCACGAGCGCACGGCGTTGAAGCTGTTCGGCCCCGACAGCGGTCTCGACCTCTACGAGCTCCGCAGCCGGTCGAAGATGGTGAACTACGCAGTCCTGTACGGGAAGACGTCGTTCACGCTCGCCAAGGACATCAACGTCTCGCAGGAGGCGGCGCAGTCGTTCATCGACGCATACTTCGCCGGGTTTCCGCGCGTGCGCGAGTACATCGACCAGACGCTCGAAGAGGCGCGCCGCACCGGCGTCGTCAAAACGATGTTCGGCCGGCGGCGGCTCGTGCCGAACCTGACGAGCCGCAATTTTCAGATGCGCGGCCAGTCGGAGCGCGAGACCGTGAACATGCCGGTGCAGGGGACGGCCGCCGACATCCTGAAGCGGGCGATGATCGACTTGCATGCGGAGCTGCTGCGACGCCGGCTGAAGACGCGCATGATCCTGACCGTGCATGACGAGCTCCTGTTCGAGGCGCCGCGCGACGAAGCCGAGGAAGCCGCGCAGGTCGTCAAGGAACGCATGGAAGGCGCCACGAACCTGGTCGTACCGCTCACCGTCGACGTCGGGATCGCGGAGAACTGGCGCGACGCCAAAAGCTGACCTTGCGGACCTATCAGCTGAACGCTACTGTTCATAATGAAATCGCTACGGCTCAGGTCCGCGCTGTTCGCGGCTGTTTCCTTTCTGGCCATCGTCGGCACCGATAGACTGGCCTCCCGGCTCGTTGAGGCTCAGAGCACGCCGCCGGATGTCATCCTGCTGGCTTCCACCGCGCGGCTCGCCGGTGCGTGGCGCGTGCTCAGCATCTCTGGCGCAGCCGGCGGCACCGCCGCTGTCCTGCCCGATACGGGTCGCGCCAAAGTGATCACGCCGCTCGCGAACCCGGCTGACTATTTCGAGCTCACCTTCAACGTCGCGAAGGATGTGCCGTACCGCCTGTGGGTCCGCGGCCGCGCCGACGGTGAGGCGAACGTCAACGATTCGGCCCACGTGCAGTTCACGAATTCGGTTGACGCATCCGGCGCGGCCCGATGGCGAATTGGTTCGACCAGCAGCGCGGAGGTGAACCTCGAGGACTGCTCCGGGTGCGGCAACTCAGGGTGGGGGTGGGAGGACAACGGGTGGGGCTCGGTTGGCGCGCTCGGTCCGCAGATTCGCTTCGCCACGGACGGGCCGCAGACGCTCCGCGTGCAGAACCGCGAGGATGGTTTCTACATCGACCAGATTGTCCTATCGGCATCGAGGTATCTGACGTCCTCGCCGGGCGCAAACAAGAACGATGCGACCTACCTCGTCGGGGCTCCGCCGCCATCCCTGACCGTGGTCCGCCAGCCGTACCTCCAGCAGGCCTCGGACCGCTCTGTGATTCTCGTGTGGGCGACGCGCGAGAGCGGAGCGGCCACGGCGCGCGTCAACGGTCGCACATTCAACGCGGTCTCCACGCTCTTTTCCAAGGCGCGCACCAAGCTGACCTACGATTACTACCAGCATGAGGCGACGGTCACCGGCCTGAGCCCAGCCACTTCGTATCCCTACGAACTGCGGGTCAACGGGACCGTCGCGGCGTCGGGGAGCAGCGTTCGCACGGCTCCGGGGAGCGGGTCAATTCGGTTCATTGCCTTCGGAGACAGCGGCATCGGGTCGACCGCACAGCGGAACCTCGCGTCGCGAATGAATGCCGACACCTTCGACTTGGCGATCCACTTGGGCGATATCGTCTATGGGTCGTCGAGCACGTCGGGCCCCGCCTCGTATGGCGGGTATCAGTCGTGGTTCTTCGACATCTACCGCGACTGGCTGAAACGGAAGGCCTTCTTTCCGTCGATGGGCAATCACGACTCGCGATCGGACAACAGCAACGGGCAGGCGTACCTCGACCTCTTCGTGCTGCCCGACGACGCGGGCGCGAGCGCATACCCGGATCACGCGGAGCGGTATTACAGCTTCGACTACGGCCCGGTTCATTTCGTCGCGCTCGACACCGAGTTCGCGTTCCAGGATCCGTCACGTCGGCAGACACAACTCGCCTGGCTCCGCGCCGATCTGTCGTCAACCTCGAAGCTCTGGAAGATCGCGTTCTGGCACCGTCCGCCGTACAGCGCGAAAGGGGAACATGGATCGGACCTCGCTGTCCGTCAGGCATTTGGGCCCGTGATGGAGCAGTACGGCGTTCAGCTTGCGCTGACGGCCCACGAACATCTCTACGAGCGGACCGTGCCCTGGCGTGAGAGCACGAGCTCTGCGCGACAGGCGGTGACCTACGTGATCAGCGGCGGCGGCGGCGCCAGGTTGTACCCGGCGGGCATTGCGGCGTGGACGGCCTATTCCGTTTCGAAGCACCACTATTTGCGCGTCAACGTCGTCGACGATTGCGTGCTGCGAACCGACACGATCGACACCTCCGGGGTGGTCAGCGACCCGTTCACGCTGGATCGATGCGCTCAGGCGTCCGACGCGGGGCCCCCAACCGTTCGCATCACATCACCGATCAACGGGCGGACCGTGTCGGGCGTCGTGAACGTCTACGCGACCGCTTCCGACGACGTGCGCGTGGAGAAGGTGGATTTCTGGATCGACGGTGTGCTGCGCAGGCTCGATCGCACCGCGACGTACTCGTATAGCTGGGACTCGAGAACGGTCCCGGCGGGCGCGCACAAGATCCAGGCGCGGGCCTATGACATCGACGGCAATCGCGTGTGGTCGTCGGCGGTGACGGTTACGACGACTGGAAGCTAATCAGACGATTTGTGATTTGTGATTAAGGCCACTGCGACTTGATGAGGTCCCACTCGCTCACGAGCGCGGTCGTGGTTTCCGAGGCGTCGCGTCCTGGAATGGGGCGTTGACGCGCGCGCTCGGTGACGAGCGCCTGCGTGACGAGGCGATCGAGGTCCGCGCGAAGTGAAGGCGCCGTATCGGGATTGAGCGAGGCGAGCACCCAGCCGGCAATCGCGAGGTCCCACGCGCGGTCGAGATCGCCGACTCCTCGGGCGGCGACGGTCAGCCAGTACGCGGCGGGGGCGTTGCTGGGATCGGTGTTGAGCTCGTGCTCCATCCGCTCGACCATTCGCTCGAACACCGCTGCCCGCTTGTCCGCCGGACGCGACTGCGCCTCGCGGTCGAGCGCGCTCGCCCACCAATCGAGGAGCAGCGTTCGCGTCCGCGAGGATGTCGGCCCGGTCTGCGCCAGCGCCGTGTCGAAGAGCTCGGCCGCGGCGCCGAAGGCCTCGCCGAGAAACAGCAGCTGCCCGAGACCGATCAGCAGATCCACGCGGTCACGAGGCGTCAGTCCCTGCTGCCGGACGCGATGCAGAATCTCGCGCGCCGATGTGAGATCGGCCGGGTCGGCGCGCTGACGGTACCGCTCGAGATGCGCGCGCGCCAGCACCAGCGACGCGGCGTCCGACGCCGCCGCCACTTTCGATGCCTCGGTGGCCGATTCGATGGCGGCGTCGTAGTTCCCCTCGTTGTACAGCGTGCGCGCGCGCGCCAGCGCCGCCGGCTCCGCGGCCCCGGCGGGGACGCAGGCGAGCAGAAGCAGCACAACGGCACAGGCGTAACGCATAACCTCGTCATCCTATAGGCCTAGGGCTTACGGCTCAAGGCTTATGGCCTTGACGGCCCAAGGCGTCGGGTCTTAGGTCGTCAAGGCCCTAAGCCTTGAGCCGTAAGCCTTGAGCCCTGTACGATGGCCATCCAATGAGTGAACCGGTCATCGTGCCGCGTGAGGCGCACCCGATCTCGCGCAGGCAGATCGACGCCGACGCGTTGAAAGTGCTCTACCGGTTGCACCAGTACAACTACACCGCCTACCTCGTTGGCGGCAGTGTACGCGACCTCCTGCTCGGACGCCGGCCCAAGGACTTCGATATCGGCACGTCCGCGCACCCCTACCAGGTCAAGCGGCTGTTCCGCAACTGCTGGATCATCGGCCGGCGCTTCCGTCTCGCGCACGTTCGCTTCGGCATGAAGGCCATCGAAGTGGCCACTTTCAGGCGGCTGGTCACGGCCGACGAGCAGGCGCAGGCGGACGAGGCGTTGGCGGAGCCCGCGCCGCCGGCCGAGCCGCACGGCATCCCGCTGGACGCAGGCGACGATCGCGACCGCCTGGTGCATCGCGACAACACGTTCGGCTCGCCCGAAGAGGACGCGTTCCGGCGCGACTTCACTGTGAACGCGCTCTTCTACAACATCGCCGACTTCTCGATCATCGACTACACCGGCGGGCTCGAGGATCTGCAGGCGCGCGTGATTCGCTCCATCGGCGACCCGAACGAGCGGTTCCGCGAGGATCCGGTCCGCATGACGCGGGCCGTCGCCATGGCGGCGCGGCTCGGGTTCACGATCGACCCGCCGATCGACACCGCCATCGACGCGCATCGCGGCGAGATCAGCCGCGCGGCCCCCGCACGACTGATCGAGGAGTTCTACAAGATTCTCCGCGCGGGACATGCCGAGCAGGCCTTCCGCATGATGGCCGAGCGCCGGATGCTCGAGCCCATTGCTCCGCCGCTTCAAGAAGCGGCCGGGCCGGCGCTGTGGCAATCCCTTGCGGCGCTCGATGGCTACCGGCAGCGCTTCGAGGCCACGCCCGACACGCTGACGAACGCCCTCCTGCTCGGCTCGCTGCTCGTGCCGCTCGGCTACAACGCCCGCACGCTCGTCGGCCAGCCCGAACCCGACGGCGAGTTCCGCCGCGAACCCCGCCTCGCGCTCGGCATGCTGCCGCTCGCGCGGCGCGACGTCGAACGGCTGCGGCAGATCCTCACGCTGCAGCGGCGGCTGCTGGACGCGAACCTGTCGCCGCGCGCCCGACGCGCGTTGATGTTTCGGGGGCCGTTCCGCGAGGCGCTGACCTGGCTCGAAATGCACGGCGACGCCCCGCAGGTGCTCGAGCACTGGCGCGGCTTCATCGAGGCCGCCGACGCGGGGGCGCCGCACGCCGATGCCGCCGACGCGCCGCCGAGCCGTCGGCGGCGGCGCCGCCGACGCCGACGAGGTCCCTTCAAGACCCCGACGACGTAGCGGGCGGCGCCTTGCGATCGAAGCGCCTGATCCACTCCGCCGCGCGCTTCGCGCGATCGAGGATGTGCCGCGGCTCGACGAACCCATGATCCTCGCGCGGGTAGATCAGCAAATCTGTCGTGACGCCGTGGTCCTTGAACGCGCGATACATCATCAGGCTCTGCTCGAGGGGACAGCGCTTGTCCTCCGCCCCCACGATGAACAGCGTCGGCGTCCTGGCGTTCTTCGCATGCGTGACCGCCGATTCCCGCTGATAGAGCGGGTAGTGAGCGTCGAGGAAGGGGCTGCCGCGGAAGTAATCGAACCGCCAGCGCCGTGAGTCGCTGATCGAGTACCTGCAGGCGGCCATCGGCCACCGACGCCCCGCTGACGATCGCCTTGAACCGGTCGGTATGCGTAGCCGTCCAGTTCGCCATGATGCCGCCGTAGCTCCATCCGTACATGAAGAGCCGGTCGGCATCGGCAATGCCCCGCGAGACCAGCGCGTCGACGCCCGACATGACGTCCTGGAACGGTCCGTCGCCCCAGTCTTCGACGTTGCCTTTCGTGAACTTGTCGCCGTAGCCGGTGCTGCCGCGGAAATTCGGCTTGAGCACGAGATAACCCAGCGACGTCCAGTACGCCGCCACCGGATCGAAGTCGAGCGTCGAGTGCCCGCGAGGGCCGCCATGCGGATTCACGATGAGCGGGTACGGACGCTTCGGGTCGTACGCGGACGGCTTGAACAAGGCGCCTTCCACCTCGCCGATCGGCCCCTTCCAGCGGGCGGCTTCGACGGCTGGCAACGGCAGCTGCGACGCCGCGGCATTGAGGCTCGTCAGCTGGCGCGACTTTCCCTCGGGCGCCCAGGCATAGAGCTCGGCGGGCCGATCGGTGCGCGTGAACACCTGGGTAGAGCCGGCGCGCCGCATCAGCCCAATCGGGTGGTTGAAGCGCTCGAGTACCTCGGGCGCCCGGCTCGCGCCCTTCACGTGAACGCGCGCGACGGAATGCGTCACGCCGTGCGCGATGCGAACGTCGATCGCGAGGCCATCGCTTGCCCAGAAGAGGTCCTCGATGTCGCGATCGAGCGCGGCGGATAGATTGCGGGCCGGCTCGTTGCTCCCCACGTCCCACACGTGAACGTCCTCGCGCGAGATGCCGTGACCGTCGAACGCCCGGGCAAACGCGAGCTGCTGGCCCCCGGGCGACCATGTGAGGCTCGCGGCAAGGCCGCCGCCGGGGACGTCCTGCGTCTCGGCCGACTGGACGTCCAGCAGCTGCGCTTTCGCATCCTCCGACGCGTCGGCTTCGGCAGTCGGCGCGACCGAGATTGCGATGCGGCGGCCGTCCGGCGCCCACGCGAGCGCCCGCACGTGCATCCGGCCATCGGTGAGCTGACGCTTGTCGATCCAGACGCGATGGTTTCTCCACTGCTCCCCGAGCAGGTACCCATCGTCCTTCTCGCGCTCGCGACGCTTCTCGTCGTCCGTCTTCGGCACAGGCGCCACGAAGGCGATCTGCTTGCCGTCGGGACTCCAGGCGAATGCCGAGACCGAGTCGCCGTGCGTCGTGAGCTTCACCGCCTCGCCGCCACCGACCGGGAGCGCCCACACCTGCCGGGAGCCGTCCCGGTCTGCGAGGAACGCAACGCGGCTCCCGTCCGGCGACCAGCTCAGGCCGCTTTCACCGGCGCGATCGAACGTGAGCTGGCGCGCGGCCGACGACGCATCCGTCGGGACGCGCCAGAGATCCGTCTGCGTGCGGTTCTCCGGCAGGATCGTGCTCCGCACGGCCAGGACCGCGTGGCGGCCGTCGGGCGACAGCGCCACGTCGGCGATCGATGTGAACGCCGCGATGTCGTCGAGGGTAAACGACCGCTGCTGGGCCTCTGCCGCGCTCGTCAACAGCGCAACGAGCGCGCAGAGCGTCCTAGCCGTGCCTGCGTTCGAACTCCCGCATGAACTGGACAAGTGCATCGACGCCCTCCTCCGGAAACGCGTTGTAGATGGAGGCCCGGATCCCGCCAACCGAGCGATGGCCCTTGAGGCCGTCGAGCCCCGCCGACGTTGTCTCCTTCACGAACAGCTTTTCCAGCTCCTCGCTCGGCAACCGGAACGTGACGTTCATGAGCGACCGGGAGTCTTTGTGCGCCGTGCCCCGGTAGAAGCCGGTCCGATCGATCTCAGCGTACAAGGTCGCGGCCTTCCGCTCGTTGATCTGGGCAATCGCCGCGAGCCCGCCAATGCTGCGCAGCCACTTCATGGTGAGGCCGAGGACGTACACGCCGAACGTCGGCGGCGTGTTGTACAGCGAATCGTTCTCCGCCAGCAGCTTGTAGTTCAGCATCGACGGGAGCGTGTCGGCCGACCGCGCGAGCATGTCCTCGCGGACGATCACGACCGTCACGCCGGACGGCCCGAGGTTCTTCTGCGCGCCCGCGTAGATCAGTGCGTGCCGGGAAATGTCGATCGGCCGGCTGAACATGTCCGAGGACGTGTCGTTCACGAGCGGCGCGTCACCCACATCCGGCAGCGAGGTCCACTGTGTCCCGAAGAGCGTGTTGTTCGACGTCATGTGCACGTAAGCGGCGCCGGGGGTGAGCTTCAGCTCGTCCTGCCGCGGGATCCGCGTGAAGACCTCGCCGCCTTCCGTCCACGCGACGTTCGTCTTGCCGACCTTCTTCGCCTCCTTCACCGCCTTCTGCGCCCAGCCGCCGGTGACGATGTAGTCGGCGGTGGCGCCGGCCGTGAGAAGGTTCATCGGCACCATCGAGAACTGGAGGCTCGCGCCGCCCTGGAGGAGCAGAACCTTGTAGTTGGGTGGAACGTTGCCGAGCGCGCGCATGTCCTCGATCGCGCGATGCAGGATGTCCTCGAAGGTCTTCGAGCGATGGCTGATCTCCATCACCGACATGCCGACCCCCGGCAGGGCGAGGAGGTCACGCTGCGCTTCCTCGAGCACCGGCAGCGGAAGCACCGCGGGACCGGCCGCGAAGTTGAAGATTCGATGGGTCGTCGTGTGCGTGGTCGTCGTCATATCTTCACCAGATGGAGATGGAGGATATCCGCATTTCCCGATTCGATCGCCTTCAGAAGCGGCGGCGGCGGCTCGCGATCGAGATTGATCCGCGCGATCGCCGCTTCGGCGCCTTCGAAGATGATGTTCTCCGTTTCCTGCACGTTGATGTTGCCGCCCCGCAGGTGCTCGAAGACGTGCGCCAGCACGCCGGGGCGGTCGCGATGGCGCACGACCAGGCTGTGCGTGGCCGGCGTCTTCGACGACAGGTTCACGACGTTGAGCACCTTGCCGGTGTCCTTGTACGTCCGGATGATCCGGACCGATTCGGCGGCAATCGCCTCCTGCGCCTGGTCCGTGGACGCGCCGATGTGGTGGGTGCCGTACACATTCGGCAGCGCGACGACCGGCTCCGTGAAATCGCCCGTGGCGCCGGCGGGTTCCGCGGCGTACACGTCGAGCGCCACACGGATGTCTCGATTCTTGACGGCGTCGGCCAGCGCGGCATAGTCCACTACCTCGGCGCGCGCCGTGTTCACGAAGAAGGCGCCGCGCTTCATGCGGTTGAAGAGCGGCGCGCCGACGAGGCCCTTCGTCTCGTCCGTCAGCGCGAGGTGGACGCTCACGACGTCCGCGCGCTCGACGACCTCCTCGGGCGAGTTGATCACCGTGATCTCGAGATCTGGAGGCAACTGATCGCGCGCCGCCGCGCCCCGAGCCGTGAACCGGCGGCTCCACACGAGGACGGGCATGCCGAACGAGCGGCCGCGCCGCGCCATCTCCTGCCCGATGCTCCCGAAGCCCAGGAGTCCGAGCGTGCGGCCGAAGAGTCCCTTTGCCTTTGAGTACTCCTTCTTGTTCCACTTCCCCGCACGCAGGTCCGCCACGTTGTCGGGAATCCGGCGATCGAGCGACAACACCAGACCGAAGGCGAGCTCCGCGACGGCAATCGAGTTCTTGCCCGGACAGTTCGACACATAGATGCCGCGCTTCGACGCGGCCGACACGTCAATCGTGTTGACGCCGGCGCCGGCGCGGACAATGAGCGACAGGCCGCCGGCGTCGAGCATCGGCGCGGTGACTTTGGTCGACCGCACGACCAGCACGTCCGCGCCGGTGCGGCGAATGGCGTCGGCAAGCGGCGCATCGACGAGCTCCGGCTCGTACACCACGTCGCAGCCGGCGGTCTTCAGGCCGTCGAGGCCGCTCTGCTCGAATTTGTCGGCGACCAGTACCCTCATATCCATTCAAACCACGAAAACACGAAAGCCACGAAATGACGCTCGAATGACCTTTCGTGTATTTCGTGTGTTTCGTGGTTTTAGATTACGTGCGAAAGCAAACCGTCGCGCAGCTTCGGCTCGAACCACGTCGACTTCGGCGGCATGATGCCTCCGGCATCGGAGATCGCCATCAAGTCGTCGACGCCGACCGGGTAGAGAGAAAACGCCACCGCCGCGCTCCCCGAGTTCACGACCTTCTCGAGCTCCGCGGTGCCGCGGGCGCCGCCCACGAAGTCGATGCGTTTGTCGGACCGCACGTCGCCGATCCCAAGCAGCGGCGCCAGGATGCTGTCTTGAAGCCGCTGCACATCGAGGCGCTCCGCCGTGCCTGCGACAGCCGAGGCATCGCCAAGGACGATCGTGTGCCAGCGTCCGGCGACGTACATCGCGACGGCACCACTCTTCACGGGACGCGCCGGGCCGTTCGTGACGATGAAGCGTTCGCGCAGGGTCGCGAGCAATGCGTCAGGTGTGAATGACCCGAGATCCTTGACCACACGGTTGTAGGGGAGGATCTGCATCTGGTTGTCCGGAAAGGCGACCGCCAGAAACGTGTCCCACTCGCCCGCGACGCCGCCGCTGCCCCGAAGCTGCTGGCGCGCGCGCGCCGCGCTGGCGGCACGGTGGTGCCCGTCGGCGATGTACAGCGCAGGCACACGATCGAACGCCGCCGTCAGGTCGCGCTCGTCGCGCGGATCGACCCGCCAGATCGTATGCTGCACGCCGTCGGATGCCGGGAAATCGAAGAGCGGCGCCCTCGAGGCGATGCTGCGCGACACGACCGCATCGATCGCCGGCGACGCCTTGTAGGTGAGGAACACCGGGCCGGTCTGCGCGCGGAGCTCGAGCATGTGACGCGTTCGGTCGTCTTCCTTGTCGCGACGCGTGCGCTCGTGCTTCCGGATGATGTCACGCTCGTACTCCTCGAGGGAGAAGCACGCCGCCACGCCGGTCTGCTCGTGGGCCCCCATTTTCAAACGATAGACGTAGACGGTTGGCGCATCTTCCACCACGAGCGCCATCTCTCGAAGCGCGTCGAAGTTCTCCCGCGCCTTTCGATACACCGCCTCCGAGTACGGGTTCGTGTCGCGTGGCAGATCGATTTCGGCGCGCGAGATCCGCAGGAAGCTGAGAGGATTGCCCGCCGCCAGCGCTGCGGCTTCGTCGGCGCTGACGACATCGTAGGGAACGGCGGCCACATGTGCGGCAGCGTCCGGCGTGGGACGAAGCGCCCGGAACGGCGCCAGCAGGGCCATAGGGAAAGAAAATTATAGTTCGGCGTTCACCTTGCAGGGCGTGTCGGCGGAGGGATCATGCCGTCTGTCCGCTTGATATCTGCTCCGGCATCTGCCCGGATGGCGGCCATCTTCGCGGTACTTTTCTTCTTCTTCTGGGCATCCACCTCGACCACTGCAGCCCAAAGCGCCGCCGGCGACATTCAGGGCACCATCGTAGACACAGCTGGCACCGTGCTGCCCGGTGTCACGGTGACAATCACGAATACGGCGACCAACGCCACGCGCGAGGCGATTACCGCCGACGAGGGCACCTTCGTGGCTCCGGGCCTGCCGGTCGGTCCGTACAAAGTGCAGGCGTCGCGCGACGGATTTGCGACGCGCCGGCAACCCAACCTCCGCCTGCAGCCCGGACAGGTGATCACGCTGCGTCTCGAGCTTGGCGGCGCGCGGGCCCCGGAAACGATCACGGTTGCGGACGCGCCGCCGATGGTGGAGCCGACGAGAACGCAGCTCAGCTCCTTTGTCACCCCCACGGAGATCGAACATCTGCCGGTGCGCGATCGCAACGCCGTCGCGTTCGCGCTGATCATGCCGAGCGTGATGCCCGTCAATCGCGTCCTCTGGGACGGCTACGACGGCGGCGGCCCGCTGTTCGCGGCGCCGACGTGGATCAGCCAGGAAGCCACACAGGGCATTCGCGTGAGCACGAGTGCATACGCGGCTGAATACGGCCGTGCGCTCGGTGGAATCATCGAGGTCGTGACGAAGGCGGGATCGAACGAGACCGAGGGCTCCGTGTTCGGCATGACTGGAAGCGGCGCGAACCAGTTCGGCGGGTCCGCCGGCGGTCCGCTGGCGCGCAACCGGCACTTCGCGTACGGCATCTACGACGACCTGCGCTACGCGCCGGAACACGACCGGCGGCTGTTCCTGGCGAAGACCGACCACCAGCTCGCCGAGACGCACCGTTTGTCGCTTCGCTACAGCTCTCGAGGGTGGCGCATCGGACAAGGGGCGGGGAGCCTTGCCGATGGTTCGTCGCGCACGTTCAGTGCGACTGCAACCAGCGCGATCGGATCGACGCTGGTGAACGAGGCGCGCGTTCATGCCGGGCGAGATCGAGAGGACCTCCTCGGTGAAGCCGACATGAACCGCTTTCAGGTTGCCGATACGCTCATTTGGGTGCGGGGCGCGCACAAGGTGAAGACCGGCTTCGACATGCAGCTCGATCGGCCCTATGTGGGCGAGTATTCGCTCTTCGCCCAGGACGAGTGGCACGTCGATCCGGAGCTCACGGTCAATCTGGGCCTCCGCTACGACGCCCAGACCTTTTCAGGGCTCGACGCGAGCCCCATTCGCTCGGATTACAACAACTTCGGCCCGCGGCTCGGCATTGCGTGGGCGCCACTCGGGAGAGCCTTCGTCGTCCGCGGCGGCTATGGCCTCGTATACGGCAGCACTCCCTGGCCGATCCTGCGCTCCCCCATCATCGCGCTCGATACGGAATACCGGAGCCCGCGCGTCCACCAGGCGGGCACGGGCTTCGAGTGGGAATGGATGCCGAACACGGCGATCTCGGTGAACTATCTGATGATCCGGGGCGATCGTTTCCCCCGCGCTGCTGTCTTCAGCGAACGCACCACGGAATCGCGTTACGACGGCCTCGCGATCGAAATGACGCGGCGATTTGCGCAGGGCCACCAGTATCGCGTGTCATACACACTGGCCAAAACCGATGGACAGATGTCCGATATCTTTGGCACGGGGCGCCACCGATTCGCCGGCAGCGTAATTTTGTCCAGCAATCGCTTCGCGGATCGGTTCAGCGGCGTCCTCGAGTCGGTCGTCAGGGATTGGACGCTCAGCGGAATCTACACGGCACAGAGCGGCGTGGGATCGAGCGTGCCGGCGTGGGTTTCACTCGATCCTCGTATCGCACGCGACATCGCGCTCAAGCGGGGCACGCGCGTGACGGTTTTGTGGGAAGCATTCAACCTGCTGGACCGGTCGAACTACACGTTCTGGAGCCCGACCTACGACGTCCTGACAGCGCAGCTGCGTGTGGATGGGCGCAGAACACAGGTGGCGGCGCGGTTATCGTTCTGACGATCCTCAACTGAGATCCTGCAGTGCGTCCGACAGCCGATCCAAGTCCTCCGGCGTGTTGTACACGTACGCCGACGCGCGAACGGCCTCGGCGAGGCCGAATCGCTTCAACAGCGGGAGCGCTGCCATGTCCCCCGCGCGGACGGCGATGCCCCGCGCGTCGAGCATGGCGGCCACCTCGGACGCCTTCCATCCATTCAGCGCGAACGCGAACACCGGCACGCGGTGATCGGACATGCCGCGGCCGAGGAGACGCAGGCCGCGGACCTCACGAAGCCTCCGCAGCCCGCGGCGGACGAGCGCTTCGTCCTCGCGCTGAAGCGCTTCGCGGGAGGACATCAACAGCCGAGCGGCCGCCGCGACGCCGACTGCCTGCGCGACATCAGGCGTCCCAGCCTGAAACTTCAGCGCCCCATGCTCGAACGTCGCGCGATCGAACTCGACATCGTGCGCCATGTTGCTGCCCACGTGGTACGGCGGCATCGTCTCGAGAATCTCGCGGCGCGCCCACAGCACACCTGAGCCCATCGGCCCACACATCTTGTGTCCCGACAGCGCATAGAAGTCGCACTGCAGGTCGCGCACGTCGACGAGGACGTGCGGTGCGGCCTGGGCGCCGTCGATGAATACACGAGCGCCGGCCTCGCGCGCGAGGCGGCAAATCTCGCGCGCCGGATTGACGATCCCAAGCACGTTCGAGACGTGGCTGAACGCCACGATCCGCGTGCGGGGGGACAACTTCCTGGCGAGATCGTCGAGACGAAGCTGCCCTTCGTCGTCGACGTCGACGACGACGACCTTCGCGCCGGCGCGGCGCGCGGCCGTGGTCCACGGCAGCAGGTTCGAGCAATGCTCGGCGACGGTCAGCAGCACCTCGTCGCCCGATTTCAGGTTCGCGCCACCCCACGACGAGGCCGCCAGGTTGACCGCTTCCGTCGTGCCGCGCGTGAAGATCACCTCGAGCGGGTCGGCGGCGTTCACGAATGTGGCAATAGTCTGACGAGCGTCGGCGAGGCGCTGCGCGGCGCGTCTCGCGCGCGCGTGAACGCGGGCCGGGTTCGCGTTGTCCTCCCGGTAGTACTCGAGGATCGCATCGAGGACCGGCTGCGCGCGGTGCGTGGTAGCGGCGCTGTCGAGATAGATCGTGCCGGCGTCGGCGGCCTGAAGCGCCGGGAAGAGAGAGCGCCAGCGCGATGGTGACAGGTCCGCCGGACGCGCGATCGTTCCGAGCGCGGCGCACGAGAGCATGAATGTCCGCCGCGTCAGCGCCGGCGTCATGCGGCGGCTCCTGTGAAACCGGCGTACAGCGCATCGAGCAGCGTCGCGCCTTCGGCAAGTCGCCGTTCGTCGTCTGCGTGGCGCGCGGTGATGCCCTGGATCAGTGCGGCGACGCCCGAGGTCTCGGGCCGCTGATATCGATCGTCCTTGAGATCGAGATCGTGAACGACCTGCGAGATCGCCTGGAGCCCGGGATCGTCGGCGCGCGCCGAGGCACGGAGGAGCACCTCGAACGTGCAGAGGTCTCCGTCGTGCGTGAACTCGCCCTCGAACATGTCGAACCGCACCACGTCGGAGGGCGCCGGCCCGCCATTGGGATCGGCAAACACGAACGTGGCCGCAGGATCGATGAACCTGCGAATCAGCCACGCCGACGAGATGCGATCGACTTTCACCCCGCGCCGCGTCATCCACGTGCGGCCGCGTAGCGCCTCGCCCGATGACCGGACCGGCGTCTGAGGATTCAGCGTGCGATCGATGGTCTCCATCAATACCTCCAGCTCTTCGCGACCGGGCGCGTCGAAAAAATCGAGGCGCGCTGCCGCCTCGACGCGCCGGCCGAGCTTTCGCCATTCGGTGGTGAGCGCGTCCCGGTCCGGCTCCGCGCCGCGCGCCCGGTCGAGGAGTCCGCGTGCCTGTTCAGTGAGCGCAGCGAACTCTTCGGCCCGGACGCGCCGGAACGCCTCGCGCGCCTCCTCGTCGGTCATTCCCGCGCGCAGCCCGCCCTGGAGAATCCAGGCATCGCCACCCTGCTCGACGATTTCGCGGCGCAGCCACTCGAAGTCCTCGAGCGGCCCATCGCCCGCAGGCAGCAGATAAGCCGATTTCTTGAGTGGAATCGCGCCCAATTGCACCAGGCGACGCATCACCTTGGCGCGCAGGTAGGCCGGCTTGGGCGGAATTTGATGAACCAGCAGCAGCCAGCTGCCGGCTAGAGATGACATAGCAATTGATCTATATTGCAGCGACTGCAATATGTCAATTGCTATATCTTTACGGCCTGGTGAAATTGATCGTGACGGTCACCACGACGGGAGTCGGCACGCCGTTGAGCAGCGGCGGTTGATATTCCCACTGCTTGACCGCGTCGAGCGCGGCTTGGTCGAGCAGCGGAATGGACTTCACGACCCGCGCGTCGGCGACCTTGCCGTCTTCGCCGACCGTCGCCTCGATCACCACTTCACCCTCTACGCGCGCGGACCGTGCCACGGCCGGGTACACGGGCGTCACATCCTTGATCTTGACGGGCGGCCTGATCTGACCGCCAACCCGAATCGGCGCGCGTGCCAGCTTCGCGCGTGCCGCGGCTTTCTCTCTGGCGGCCACCTCGGCGCGTTCTCGGCTGCTCGCCGCGTCGGTTGCCGCCTTGTCGGCGGCTGCTTTTGCGGCGACAGCCAGCTCGCGGGCGCGACCGTAGGACTTTATCCATTTCGCGTCCTGCGCTCTCAGCTCGGCGTCGAGCGCCGCTTGCGCCGCTTCCGCCTCCTTGAGAGATTGAGATGCGTGTTTGCCGGCATCTGCTTGCGTCGCACTCGCCAGCGAGCTGCGGGCGGCGTCCATCTCGGCGGTGGGGGGACTACTGCACGCCGCAAAGATGCAGGTGGAAATCAGGACTGCGAAGACGTTTGCACGAGTGGACATGGTCGAGCTCCATCGCGAATTCCAGCTCGGTCGAGCTGTTTCTGTCGCGCGACAGGTGCAAGAGCCCAGCCAGTCAGGCCGTCGGCTGCGACTCAATTCATTGCGGGTCGAAGCCGCGCAAGCGCCGCCGCACGGGTGCCCTCGAAGGCTGCCATCGCGGCGGCGGGAATCGGCTCTCCGGGCGGCATCCGGCGATGCTCGGCGAGCGGATTCACGAATGTACCGTTCTTCCGAAGGCGGTAATCGAGGTGCGGGCCGCTCGCCAGTCCTGTCGAACCGACGCGGCCGATGATCTGCCCCTGCGAGACATGCGCTCCAGCGCGGACGCCGGAGCCGAATGCGGACAGGTGGAGATAGTACGTCTCGTAGCCGCCCGCGTGGCGGAGCCGAACCATCCTGCCATTGGCCCGATCGAACGTCGCGCCAACAACCGTTCCTGACGACACCGCCACCACGGGCGCACCGGTCGGCGCACCGTAGTCGACGCCGAGGTGCGCGCGATACGTGTGCAGCACCGGATGAAAGCGCCTGCGCGAAAAGCCCGACGTGATACGCGGCTCGAACTTCAGCGGCGAGCGCAGAAAGAACCGGCGCAGCGACCGGCCTTGTTCGTCGTAGTACCCGGGCCTGCCTCCGGGCGGCGTGAAGCGGATCGCGCGCAGCACGCGGCCGTCGTTCTGGAATTCGGCGGCCGCCACCTCGCCGTATGTCGCCGGACGCTCGTCGCGCGTGAACTTCTCGAACGCGAGGCCGAATCGATCGCCGGGCTGCAGCTCCGTGTTGAAGTCGATCTCGCCCGAAAAGATCTCGGCGAGCGCGATGGAGAGATCCGGCCCTTCGCCCGCCGCCTCCATTGCCTGGAACAGCGACGGTACCGCGCTGGTGATGGCGCCTCCGACGACGGCGTCGTGCCGCTGCCTGGGAATCGGCACGAGCGCCGCGAGGATCTGCTCCCCGGTCCGCGCGACGCGAAGGAACATCTCGTTGTCGACCTGGTACTCGAACTCGCGGATCTCGCCCTCGAGCGTGCGCAGCAGCGAGAACGGCTGCGTCGCACGCAGACGCCGCGGGTCGAACACGGTGTGCGCTGCGGCAACCACTCGTTGCACGGCGTGCGCCGCCAGGCCATGGGATCGCAGCAGCACGTCGAGCGTCGTGCGCTGCGGCACGACGCCACGAATGAATTCAGTATCCGGCTCGAGAAAGATGTCCGTGCCGGTCGAAGCGGGCAGGGGCGGCGGCGCGCTGTCGCGACACGCTGCCGCTCCCGACATGAACAGCGCGATGAGTATGAGACGCGGCATCCTCATCGCGCGCATCGCTATGGGGTTGGCTTGCGCGGTGCCTGCGCGCGCTCGGTGGACGGCGGCACGAGGTTGTTGAGGCGCATGTACGTGACGAGGTTACCGTAGTGCTCGTTCGAGTGGCTCGTCGTGCCCGCAAGAATCGCGGCGCGTGGCACCTGCAACTGGTTTGGCGCCTGTCCCTGAGCGATCGTCTCGAGTATCCACTTGTCGTTCGCCCCGCTGAAGACTGACGCGCAGTACCTCGTTGGATGCCGTGATGGCTTTCACGAGAGCCGCTTTGCCCGTCAGCTTCTCGAGGTCTTCCTTGTTGGGGTTCGGTTCGCCCTTCGCCCGCGAACAGCCGTTGTACTGCGAGGCGGCGACGTGGCCGACGAAACCGCCGAAGGTGCGCACGTCCTTCGTCGCCTGGTACGTGAACTTGTCCTCGGGCATCTTTTCCGCTGCTTCCTTGACGTTGCGCGACACGTTATCGAACTGCCGCTTCAGCGCTCCGGTCAACGGATCGGCTGACGCCTCCTGAGCCTGAGCCGCCGCCGGGGTCGCCGCGAGGCTCGCCAGCAGCGCTAGCCGCCATACATGCTTCATGAGACCGCTCCTTTCAAACCGTCAGACGCATGGCCCGACGGATGGGTCTGGATACTACCAACAAGAAGGGGCGAGGATCGAGGGGCTCGGGGCGAGGGCTCGGGGCGAGGGCTCGGGGCGAGCGCTGGCTCAGGTATCAGCCTCAGGTCGCTCGGAACAGCGGGACGACGTAGCGGAGGATCGAGCCGAGCGCGCTTCTCTCGTCGCGCGGAGGGGGCGGCAGAGGTGTGCGCGCAACTGGCTGCGTGGGAGCAACAGGCTGCGGCACGTGATGGATGACGGCAGGGTGTGACCATGCGGCGGCGAGCTCGGCCACTTCAGCCGAAGCCGGCGTGTCGCCGAAGATCCGGCACACCGACGATTCGAACGCGTCCACTCCGCCGCGGCGCGACGACACGCGCCCCAGCGTCTCGTGATACGCCTTCTGAGCGTCGACGGCCGAAGCAAAGCTGGCGCGGGGATGGAGGTGCAGCGCTTCCTGGAGCCACATGCGAAGCGCCGATGCCGAGGTGCCCGACTCTCCGTGACGTGCCGCCAGCGTGGCCGCAAACACCGCCGCGTTGATCGATCGTGGATACTCGCTCTCGCGCAGCGGCCGGCCGAGCGCAATCGCGAGAACCGTCGCGCCCAGCTGCGCCACATCGGCGCGCTGATCGAATCGTGGAAGGCTCGCTGACGCCGGCAGCGCGAGCCGGAACTCGCGCCAGAGCTGCTCGCGATTTCGCTGCAGCGTTTCGAGCGCGGGTCCGAAGGCGGCATCGGTCAACACCACCGCGCCATCGCGCCTGATCACGACGTGCGACGCCGTGATGGCGCCATGCGACATCCCAGGCGCCTGATGCAGCCCGGCGACCACGCGGAGCAGGCGGCCCGCCAGCTCCAGCGCCGCAGGCTGAGACAACGGAATGTTGTTCTTGATCGCCTCGCGGAGAAAATCGGGGAGCCGGAGCCCCTCGACGTGCTCCGAGACGACGCGAAGCCTGGCGCCCGCGCGCTCCACGCGATGTACGGCGGCAATGCCTTCGATCGGTGCCACCGACAGGCGCTCGGCTCGAGCGCGGACCGCCGCCTCGAATTCGCCGTTCGCGGCGAGCACGGGCGAGACGTCGAGCACCTCGAGGCTCGCGCCGGAAGCGCCGGTCTCGAAACGGCGCGCGCCTAGGCCGTCCTCGAGCGGCGGGATCGCGGCAGCGTCGGAGCCCCAGTTCACGTGACCCCGCGGTGCAACGGCCGTACCGATGAGCCCGGCAGGACAATGCCCGCCGCTTCAGCGAGTTACGCAGCACCGCAGGCACGGCCGGCGCCGGCGTCTTACAGATCGGTCAGGCCTATTGCGCCCTCGTGCGCCGGCCATCAATGCCTTACACTGCGATGGCGATTTTTGAAGGAGCGACCGTGAAAACACGAACGTTAACGGGCATCGCCGGCGTCCTGATGCTGGCCGTCGCGTCTGCCGCCGCGTGGGCGCAGGCTGGTGAGCAGGTCGACCTCGAGGCTGTCTACAAGATCAAGGACGAAGGCCTTCAGCGATCCGAGGTGATGGAGACGCTCGGCTATCTGACGGACATTCACGGTCCGCGCCTGACGAACTCGCCCAACATCCGCAAAGCCGCTGAGTGGACAACAAAGCGCCTGACCGCGTGGGGCGTTTCCGCCGTTCGCCTCGAGACCTGGGGACCGTTCGGACGCGGCTGGTCGAACGAGAAGTTCACCGCGAACGTCGTCTCGCCGCAGCCGTTTCCGATGATTGCCTTCGCGAAGGCGTGGACGCCTGGAACGAGCGGGATGGTCTCGGCGGACGCCGTGATGGCCGTCGTCCAGGACGAGGCCGACTACAAGCAATGGACGGGAAAGCTCAAAGGCAAGATCGTGCTTGCGTCCAAGCCGCTTCCCGTGAAACCGCTGTTCGAACCGACCGGCCGCCGCTTCAGCGACCAGGACCTGGCCGGCATGGAGCTCCAGCAGATCGACCCCGAACGGCGTGACGGCCGCCCGAATTTTCAGGGCACACAACAGCAGACACGCAGGCGGATGGAGTTCTTTGCGCGCGAAGGAGTCGTGGCGGTGCTGGAGCCCGGCAGCGGCCGCAACGATCACGGCGCCATTCTCGTGTCGGGGCCGCGCGACCTGCGCGACGCGAAAGCCGCGGCGCAGCCGCCGCAGATTGTCGTCGCCACCGAACACTACGGCCGCATTGCGCGGACGCTCGAGAAGAACCTGCCTGTTAAGATCGAGCTGAACGTCCAGAACCAGTTCCACGACGAGACGCTCGACTCGTTCAACATCCTCGGCGAGATACCGGGGAGCGACAAGGCCGACGAAGTGGTGATGCTCGGCGCGCATTTCGATTCGTGGCATTCCGGCACCGGCGCCACCGACAACGCTGCCGGGTCGGCGGCGATGATGGAGGCGATGAGGATTCTGAAAGCCACTGGCGTGAAGATGCGCCGCACGGTGCGGATGGCATTGTGGACGGGAGAAGAACAGGGTCTTCTCGGCGCGCGCGCGTACGTCAAGCAGCAGTTCGCGGACCCCGAGACCATGCAGCTCAAACCGGGGCATGGCAAGCTGGCCACGTACTTCAACATGGACAATGGCACCGGCGCGATCCGCGGCGTGTATCTGCAAGGCAATGAAGCGGTGCGGCCGATCTTCTCGGCGTGGATGGCGCCCTTTCGCAGCCTGGGGATGACCACGCTCGCAATCCGCAGCACGGGATCGACCGACCACGTCGCGTTCGACGAGGTGGGGCTGCCCGGCTTCCAGTTCATTCAGGACCCGGTGGAGTACAGCTCACATTCACATCACACCAACATGGATCTCTACGAGCGCGTGCAGCCGGCCGACATGATGAAGAACGCGGTGATCATCGCGTCGTTCGTCTACCATGCGGCGAACCGCGACGAGCTGCTGCCGAGGAAGACGCTGCCGAAGCCACGCGCTCCAAGACCCGCCACCACGGCATCGCACTAGATGGACTTCACAACCCTCGGAATCGCCGCCGCCGCTGCACTGGGTGCGGCGGCGATCGTGTACGCGATCATGCGCGACCTGCTCGAGAAGGCGCGCGTCGACGTGCGCGACGCGGTGAAAGCCGTGGCGGCGGAGGCGCTGCACGCCAACAACGCGGCGTTCCTCGACCTTGCGAAGGCTTCGTTCAATGGCGTTCAGAAAGACGCCGCGCACGACCTCGAGGCCCGCCGGAAGGCGATCGACGGGATGATCGAGCCGATGCTCGGCATGCTCAAGCAGGTCGATCGCAAGCTGGCCGACGTGGAGAAGGAGCGGCTGCAGGCGTATACGCGGCTGACGGAGCAGGTGACCGCGCTCGGCCAGTCGGCCAGCACGCTGTCGCGCGCGCTTCGCACGCCCGCGGTGCGCGGCCGCTGGGGCGAGATGCAGCTGCGGCGCGTCGTCGAGATCGCCGGCATGCTGCACCGGTGCGACTTCGACGAGCAGCCGGCCATGCAGGGCGACAACGGGCGGCTGCGGCCCGATTTGATCGTGCACCTTCCCGGCGGCAAGAAGATCGTCGTGGATGCGAAGGCGCCGCTCGAGGCGTTTCTCGACGCGCAGGAAATGCCGGACGAAGAGGCGCGCACGGCGAAGCTGCAGGCCCATGCCCGGCAGGTGCGCGAGCACATGGACGGCCTGGGAAACAAGGGATATTGGGAGCAGCTTGGCGACTCACCGGAGATGGTGGTGATGTTCCTGCCCGGCGAAACGCTCTTCAGCGCGGCGCTTCAGGGCGACGTCGGCCTGATCGAGCACGGCCTGCGGCAGCGCGTGCTGCTGGCGAGCCCGATCACCCTGATTGCGCTGCTGACGACCGTTGCGCACACGTGGCGCCAGGAAGCGCTTGCCGACAACTACCGCGAGGTCGCGCGGCTCGGCAAGCAGTTCTACGAGCGCCTCGCGATCTTTGCCGAGAGGTTCGACGACGTGCGGAAGAGACTGGACGGCGCGGTCCAGGCGTACAACGAGGCGGCGGGATCCTTCGAGTCGCGCGTGCTCGTGGCAGCGCGGAAGCTGAAGGACCTCGAGGTCACCACGGGCGCCGACATTCCCGCCGTGGAAAGCATCGACAAGGTTCCGCGGGTATTGAAGCAGGCCAACCTGCTCGGCCTCCCCGACGGCGCCACGACCGAGGAGAATCCGGAGACCGATGACCTCCTGGCTTCTTAGCCTCCTCACCGTGCTGCTCGCTGCCCAGAGCGGTCCGCCCGAAGCGACGTCCATCTTCGGCAAGCCGCTCTATCCGATGGAGCTTTCGGCCGAGACGCGACGTTCCCTCGACGCAAACCTCGCGGCGGCTGAAGCGGAGCATGCGAAGAACCCTGCGAGCGAAGAGAGCTTCATCTGGCTGGGCCGGCGCCAGGCGTACCTCTGGCGCTACCGGGATGCGATCGACACGTTCTCGAAAGGTCTCGCGATCCACCCGCAGTCGTTCCGGCTCTATCGTCATCGCGGGCATCGGTACATCACCGTACGGGACTTCGATCGGGCGGTCGCCGACTTCGAACGCGCTGCCGCGTTGATTGCCAACGTGCCCGACGAGGTCGAGCCGGACGGCGCGCCGAACAAGCACGGGAAGCCGCGCAGCACGTCGCACTCGAACATCTGGTATCACCTCGGGCTTGCGTACTACTTGAAAGGGGACTTCACCAACGCGCTGCGCGCGTATCAGGAGTGCATGAAGTTCTCCGCCAACGACGACATGCGTGTGGCCACGCTCGATTGGCTCTACATGACCTACCGTCGTCTCGGACGCCACGGCGCGGCGAAGCTGCTGCTCGACGAGGTCTCCGACAAGATGGAGATCCTGGAGAACGACTCCTACCATCGGCGGCTGCTGATGTACAAGGGCGCCCTCCGGCCGGAGCAGTTGCTCGACACGAATGCCGACGACCTCACCGTTGCCACGCAGGGTTACGGTGTGGGTAACTGGTATTTCGTCGAAGGCGACGCGGCGAAGGCGCGCGAGATCTTCGAGAAAGTGGTCCAGGGACGCCAGTGGGCGGCGTTCGGCTACATCGCGGCGGAAGTCGACCTGAAGCGGATGTACGACCATGCCGGGCCCTGAGGGTATGATCGAGAGTCTGTGAGTACCGACTGACCCGACGAGCGAGGCACCCGCCTCTCTCGACTTCATTCGCGAGATGGTCGCCGACGATGTGCGGGCCGGCCGCCACAGCGGGCACGTGCGTACGCGATTTCCTCCGGAGCCGAACGGCTACCTGCACATCGGCCATGCCAAGTCGATCTGTCTGAATTTCGGCGTCGCGGAAGAGTTCGGCGGGACCTGCAACCTGCGGTTCGACGATACGAACCCGACCAAGGAGGACGTCGAGTACGTCGAGTCGATCGAGGAGGACGTTCGCTGGCTCGGCTTCGACTGGGCGGGCATCTACTTCGCGTCGGACTACTTCGAGCGGCTGTACGAGCTGGCCGAGCAACTGATCCGGGACGGCAAGGCGTACGTGGACAGCCTGACCGCCGACGAGATCCGGGAGTATCGGGGCACGCTGACGGAACCAGGACGCAACAGTCCGTACCGCGACCGGCCAGTTGCCGAGAACCTCGACCTGTTCCACCGCATGCGTGCCGGCGAGTTCCCGGACGGCACGCACGTCCTGCGGGCGAAGATCGACATGGGGTCGCCGAACGTCAACATGCGCGACCCCACGCTCTATCGGATCCGGCACGCGCATCATCACCGGACGGGCGACGCGTGGTCGATCTATCCGACCTACGACTACGCCCACCCGCTGTCGGACGCGATCGAGGGGATCACGCACTCACTCTGCACGCTGGAGTTCGAGGATCACCGGCCGCTCTACGACTGGATCGTCGACAACCTGAAGGCGACGGCCAGGTTCCCGTCGCGGCCGCAGCAGATCGAGTTCGCCCGGCTCAATCTGAATTACACCGTGTTGAGCAAGCGGCGGCTGCTGGCGGTCGTCGAACGGCAGCAGGTGTCCGGCTGGGACGACCCGCGGATGCCGACGATTGCCGGCTTTCGCCGCCGCGGCTACACGCCCGAAGCCATCCGCGACTTCTGCAACCGCATCGGCGTGGCGAAGAAGGAGAACGTCATCGACGTCGCGCTCCTCGAGCACACGGTGCGCGAGGATCTCAACCGGCGCGCGCGGCGCGCGATGGCGGTCGTGCGGCCGCTCAAGGTCGTAATCGAGAACGTCCCCGAAGGGCACGTCGAAGAGGTGGAGGCGATCAACAACCCCGAGGACCCGTCAGCCGGCAGCCGCCGGATTCCGTTTTCGCGGGAGCTGTACATCGAGCAGGACGACTTCCGCGAGGACCCGCCGAAGAAGTTCTTCCGGCTCTCGCCGGGGAACGAAGTGCGCCTTCGCTACGCGTACATCCTGAAGTGCGAGCGCGTGGTGAAGCACGCGGACGGTTCGATCGCCGAGCTGCGCTGCACGATCGATCCCGGGTCGCTCCATGGTTCGACGGCGCAGCGGCGTGTGAAGGGGACGATCCACTGGGTGTCCGCGCCCCATGCGAAGGACGCCGAGATGCGGCTCTACGATCGGCTGTTCCAGTCCGAGGCCCCCGGAGAAGGCGGCGATCCGCTCTCCAATGTGAACCCGCACTCGCTGGAACTCGTGACCGGCAAGGTCGAGCCCTCGCTCGCCGATGCACCCGCCGGCGCGCGCTATCAGTTCGAACGGACGGGGTACTTTGCCGTCGACGCCGATTCCAGGCCCGGCCGGCCTGTCTTCAACCGGACTGTCACGCTCAAAGACACGTGGGCAAGAATTGAACGGCGAGCGTAGCATTCCTCCGCGCGAACTCAACCGAAAATAGGACGGCGTCAGAATTGATCGGCCTCTGGTCTGGAGGTCACGAATGAAACTGACCGAGCTGTTTCTGGCTCAACTGGAACAGGAAGCCGGGCGCACGCGCCGGGCGCTCGAACGGGTACCTGAGGGCCGCGACGACTGGAAGCCACACGACAAGTCGATGCCGCTCGGACGTCTCGCGATGCTGATTGCGAGAATGCCGTCATGGGTGTCCCTGATCATCAACCAGGACGCGCTGGATCTGAACCCGCCTGGCGGATCGAACGTGGATCAGCGCCCGTTGCGAACGAGTCGCGCGCTCGTCGAGGCACTTGACGAAGGCATCGCCGGCGCGCGACGTGCTCTGTCAGAGACCGCGGATGACCATCTGATGAAGACATGGCGCCTGCTCGTCTCCGGCCGAACGGTCAACGAAGAACCACGACATGTTGCCATTCGCGATACGTTCATGCACTTGTCACATCATCGCGGGCAGTTGACGGTGTACCTGCGGCTCAACGGCGCAGCCGTGCCAGCGATCTACGGACCATCCGCTGATGACACACACTTCGCGTAGCCTGGTGCGGTAACGTGTAGCCGTCAGCCAGGAGGACACATGTTCACCGTCACCGCGGACGTGATTCTGCCAGCAACCGTCACCGGCTCGTGGCCGCGGCCGCGATGGTTCGACGTCAGCATGTGGGGGCGGCCGCTCGACACCTGCATGATGGACGTCCGCTTTCGCGAGAAATTCCAGGACGCGATGGCGGTCCTCATCAGCGATCAGGAGCGCGCCGGGCTCGATCTGCTCACGCACGGCGACTTTCACTGCGACGAGGACATGGCGGGGCGCGCCTGGCACCACTACCCGCTGCAGCGCTGGGCCGGGTTCGCGGGCGATCACCTGCAACCGGAGGAGACGCGCGCGCCGTGGCTGCACTATCCGCCCGGAACGCTGCTGAACGAGATCTACACCGGCTGGCGCTGGCCGCACGTCGTCGACACGATCGAGCACCGGCCGCTCGACTATCCGAAGATCTGGCGCATCGCGCAGGCGAAGACACGCAAGCCCGTGCGGTTCGGCACGTGCTCCTCGCAGGTGATGGCGCTCTTCCTCGACATCCACACGCCGAAATACAAGGACAAGCGGCAGGTCATCTGGGACATGGCGGAGGCCATGAACAAGGAGCTGCTCGCGCTGCGAGCGGCGGGATGCACGTGCATCCAGGTGGAGGAACCGACGCTGCATTTCATGGCGAACACCTTCGGGAAGGACAACGAGCAGGTCAAGTTCATGATCGACGCGTTCAACCGGGAGGTGCAGGGGCTCGACGATGTGGAGGTGTGGATCCACACGTGCTGGGGCAATCCCAACATGCAGCGCGTGATGGAGGATACGGGCTACGCGAACTCGATCGAGCTGTACCTCGAGCGCTGCAAGGGCGACGTCTGGACGCTCGAGATGAAGGACCGCAACCAGAGGGACCTCGAGCTGTTCGGGCCGCTCAAGCACGAGCTGAAGAAGAAGATCTGCATCGGCGCGGTCAGCCATCGTTCGCTGCAGGCAGACCGGGCGGAGGACGTGGCCCATGAAGTGCGCGCGGCGCTGAAGTACATTCCGCCGGAGCGTTTGATCGTTTCGAGCGACTGCGGTTTCGGCCGTCAGGGGTGCAATCGGGAGATCGCGTTCTACAAAGCCTCGGCGATCGCCCAGGGATGCAATATCGTCCGTAGCGAGCTGGGGTTACCGGTCACGGCGATACCCGCCACCAATCCCGAGCTGCAGATCGATCTGGTCACGAGCCAAACAGCGCTTCCTCTCTCCGACTCTCGAACTCCATCTGCCGCAGGACCATCTCGTAGTACGTCCCCCTCGCATCCATGAGCTCGGCGTGCGTTCCGCGCTCGATCACGCGTCCGTCTTCCATGAGCAGTATCAGCGTGGCGCGCCGGATCGTGGAGAGACGGTGGGCGATCACGAAGGTCGTTCGGCCGGCGAGCAGCGTGCCCATCGACGCCTGTATCAGCTGCTCGCTCTCCGTGTCGAGATTGCTCGTGGCCTCGTCGAGAATGAGAATCTGCGGCCGCGCGAGAATCGCCCTCGCAATCGCCAGCCGCTGCTGCTGGCCGCCCGACAGCTTGACGCCACGCTCCCCGATGAACGTCTCATATCCCTCGGGCAGCTTCTCGATGAACTCGTGCGCGTTGGCGCGCTGGGCCGCGTCTTCGACCTCCGCGTCCGTGGCGTCGCGGCGGCCATAGGCGATGTTGTCGCGCACCGATCCGTCGAAGAGGAACACGTCTTGTTGCACGATGGCGAGCAGATCGCGGTAGCTGCGCAGCCGAAAGTCGCGTACGTCGGAGCCGTTGACGAGAATCCGGCCGCGTGTCGGGTCGTGAAACCGAGCCACCAGGTCTGTCACGGTCGTCTTGCCGGCGCCGCTGCGGCCAACGAGTGCCACGACCGAGCCACCTGGCACGCGGACGCTGAAGTCGCAAACGACCGGCCGGCCTTCGCGATACTCGAACTCCACGTCCTCGAACCGGATCTCCTCCACGACACGCGGCGCGTCGCGGGCGTCCGGGCTGTCAGGTTTGTCGTCCTCCATCGCCAGCACCTCGAACACCCGCTCCATCGCCGCGAGCGACCGCTGGAGCTCGGAGAAGGAGTTGACGATGTTCCAGACCGGAGTCATCAGGAGGAACGTGTACCACTGGAACGCCATGATGTCGCCGATTGACGCGCGTCCCGCGATGTTCAGGTATCCGCCGTACCAGACGATGATCACGTTGACGCCGGCGACCAGGAGGCCCCAGGACGTCCACAGCGCGAGCTCCCGCCGCTGGGCGAACAGCTCCTTGCGCGTCACGGCGTGGCGGCCGCGCATGTAGTCGAGCAGCTCGTGCATTTCGCGCGCGAACGCCCGGACGACGCGAATCCCAGAGAAGACCTCGCCGACGCGGCCGTCGATCTGCTCGACCTCCTTGCGGACGGATCGATAGATCGGCCTCACGCGACGCGCGAACACAAAGCTGAGGACCATCGCGCCGGGGATGATCGCCATGGCCATCAATGCGAGGCGCCAGTTGAGGGCGACCAATACCGCCACCGCAATCACGAGACGGATGATCGAGATGGCCGGCGACACAATCGCCATCTGGAGCAGTCCGGTCGTGGTATCGATGTCGCCGGTGAGACGTGACAGGATGCCGCCGGTCTTCATGTCCCAGAGGCTGGGCAGCGGCAGGTGCAGCAAGCGGTCGAACAGCGACCGGCGGAGCGACAGCATCACCCGGGCGTTCAGCAGGCGCTGGCGGTAGTCCTTGAATGCGCCGACCAGATTGAAGAGCAGGATCACGACCAGGAACGCCGCGCCAGTCGTGTGAAGCCGTGTCAGGCGGGACGGCGGGTCCAACGCCTCGTTCAACAGCACGCGATCGATGATGAACCGCATGAACAGCGGTTCGATCATCTGCAGCCCAGCCGCCGTCAGGGCCAGAACGAACACCGCAGCAACCGCGGCACGATGCGGCAACAGCCACCGCAGGTACTCGCGCAGGTACTCTCGCTGCTTGCCCCGCGGCAGGAACCGCGCGCTCGACGCGGGCGAATCCTCAGACGGCGGCGTCGATTCGACAGGTTTCCCACCTGCTTCCGTTGATTCGTCGAGCCGGCGGCGTCTGTAGTTCTCGACGAACTCCCGATAGCGGTGACGCGAGGAGCGGCTGCGATGCCTCTTCATTCGGGCGCGATTCGCATTTTACCGCTCGGCATTTCAGGGAACAGTCAGTACCGCTTCGTGCCTTCGGGCCTTCGTGTGACGTGACAGTAGAGTCAGAGGAGTCATGTGAATCAGCGAGCGAAGCGGACATGTGAAGTCCGTTTGGGAGTTGGGATTGGAAGTTGGGAGTTGATCAGCGCCGGTGCCGACGCGACCATTCGGCAAGCTGTCGCGCCACAGCTATTGCCGCGGGCTCTGCCAAGAGGCGATCCGCGGGCCACGGCAGGCGCCACGTCCAGTTGTCCGCGCTCACGGTAGCCGGCTGATTGATGCGATCCCGCCAGCCGAAGGCGTCCTGAATCGGCAGGATCAGCAGATTCGAGCCCGACGCGTAGAGCGACTCGAGCATCGCTTCGCGGACGGGATGGGGAAGCGCCTTCGACTCCACTGCGGCGGCGATGTCTTCCGGCGTGAGGTGCTCGCCGATCGACGGAATCGCAAGGACGGCCTCCTTCTCCTCGCTCGGCGCGCCTTCCCACCAGATCTTCATGGGCTCGGTATCGTGCGTGCCTGATGTGGCCACCGAAACGGCGGGGTACGCGCGCGGGTCCCTGAACGGCTGCCCGTCGACGTCCCACTCCCGTTCCCAGCGAAAGACCTTGTAGCCAGGCACCTCCAGCCCGGACAGGGACTTACGGACGAAATCTGGCACCAGGCCGAGGTCCTCCGCGATGATCTCGGTGCCGGGCTCGCGGAACACGGCGAGCACGGCTTCCCCTTGCTTCACCTGCTCGACCTCTTCCGAGGGAACGAACTGGGCCTTGCCTCCGTCGTGCGGCCGGAAATAGGTGCGATAGAAGCCGACCAGGTGATCGACGCGATAGCCGTCGTAGATGTCCGCATTGCGCCGCGCGCGATTGCGCAGCCAGTCGTAGTCGCGGGCAACGAGCACGTCCCATCGATAGACGGGCAGCCCCCAATCCTGTCCCGTTTCGCTGAACGCGTCGGGCGGCACGCCAACCGATGCGTCGAGCCGGAATTCGTCCTGGCGCGCCCAGACATCGGCGCTGTCGCCGCTCACCATGAAGGGGAGGTCACCGAACAGGGCGACGCCGGCCGCGCGGTCGCGCGCCGTTCCCCACTGATCACCCGCAAGCCACTGCAGGTACTGCCGGTAGAGAATGTCGCCGGCGAGCTCGTCGCGCGCGGCGGCCAGCGCCGCCGGGTCACGGGATCGCAGCGGCTCGGGCCACTCCATCCATGCCCGCTCGCCGTGCTTCGCTTTGAGCGCGCGATAGAGCGCGTAGTCCTCGAGCCACCAGCTCTGCTCCCTGATGTACGCCTCGAGGGCCGCGGAGCGGCGGGAGCCGCTCGACCACTCGCGTTCGACGAAATGCGCGAAACAGCGCCGAAGCACGGTGTTCTTGAGGGCGCGCACGCGACAGTAGTTGATCGACGGCGCCGAGCGCAGATCGTCGAGCTCGGTCCGCGCCTCCCGATCGAGGGCCGCCTCGCCGCCAATCTCGCCGAAGTCCGCCACGTCCTCCATCGAGATGAACTGCGGATCGATCGCCATGGCGCTGAGCGCGGAGTACGGCGATGTCTCTCCCGGCGGCATCTCGTTGATCGGCAGCAGCTGCAGTACGCGGTGCCCGGCCGCTTCGAGCCAGCGCACCATCGGCTCGACGTCGGCAATCTCGCCGATGCCCCAGCTGCGTGAGGTTGGGATGGAAAAGAGCGGGACCAGGATGCCCGCGCGGCGTAACGGCCCTCGGCTCATACGACGGTGGTGGCGAAGTGCAACATGCGCGCCGCGGCGTCGGCAAACACGTCGGGCCGCGGCAGCAGGCTCACGATCACGTACGCCTCGTGTGGGAAGTCGAAGAAGTAGCCCGGATGCACCAGCACGCGCTCCCGCTCGAGAAGCTCCAACATCAACTGCTCCTCCGAGCGCGTCGACGGAACTCGAATGACAGCGTACCATCCTCCTTCGCACGTGAGCACCGTGGCCGCACTGAAATCTGCGGCGACGCGGCGCAACGCGGCGAGGTTGCCGCGAATGCGCTCCAGAATTCCGGAACGAATCGCCGCGCCACGGCGGAGCAGGTCGGCGGCGGCGACCTGGACCGGCGTGGAGACCGAAAGGTAGGTGTCAGCAATCAACTCCAGCGCGGCGAGCGCCTCGTTCCGAAGCCGCTCTTCACCGCCGGCCACAATCCAGCCGAGCTTCACCTGCGGCAGTCCCGCCGTCTTCGAAAGCCCGCCGAGCGTGAACGCGAGCGGGCGGCTCGACGCGGCGATGTCGGTCACCACGCCCGCGGGTACATCGAGCGGGTAATCAACAAACACTTCGTCGACGATGAGCGCGATGCGCCGCTCCGCGCAGAACGCCGACAGCCGCTCGAGCTCACCCGCCGTCATGTACGACCCGGTCGGATTGTTCGGGCTCACGAGCAGTACGGCCTTCGTGGCGGGCGTGGCGCGAGCCGCCACGACCTCGGCGTGAACCTGCCAGCGGCCGTGATACTCGAGATCGTATGGACGCGCCTCGACGGCTTCGAGCTGCGTGAGGTGCTCGAACAACGGGTAGCTCGGTCGAGGCACGAGCACGTTCTCGCCGGTACCGCACAGCAGCTTGAACAGCCACGCGTAAGCCTCGCTCGTGCTGGACGTCAGCACGACATGCGCGGGATCGATCCGCGCGCCGCGGCGTGCATGGTCGAGCGCCACCGCTTCGCGGGCGGATTGAATCCCGCACGGCTGCGGCTCGTACGCGAGCGCGCGGCCGTTCGCGAGCCCGGCGAGCAGGTCCGCCGGGTAGTCGAACCCGGCACGTGTCGGGTTCGACTCGGTGAGATCGACCCACGGCTCTCCCGAGGCGCGCAGTGCGGCCAGGCGACGGCTGACGGCGTTAGCGGCGGGATTCGGAGGAAGCCGGTTCGAGAACATCGACACGCTCGATGACATCGCCCTCGACGATGCCGTCCACGACGTCCATGCCGGTCGCCACGGCCGCGAAGACCGTGTATTGATGATCGAGGCGCGGGTTGTCGACCAGGTTGACGAAGATCTGGGCGTCGCCCGTGTCGCGCCCGCGCGTGGAGATGCCGAGCGTGCCGCGCGCGTGCGTACGCAGGCCAACCTCGTCGCGCATGAATGGGCCGTCGCCCATGTACTCGTTCGCGCCCGGACTGCCCCCCTGGAGAACGAAGTTCGGCACGACACGGTGAAACGTCAGGCCGTTGTAGTAACCCTGCCGCGCAAGGCGGACGAACCGCGCCACTGTCGCCGGCGCGTCGTCGGCGAGGAGCTGCAGCTCGAACGCGCCGCCGCGCTGCATCGTCACTCGGGCTCGCCGCGCGACGCTGCCGAGCGCCGGCGCTGCGCCCCGCGCGAGCGGCCGCGCAGCAACAGGCGCACCAGTCCAGGCGCTCAATGTCCGCGCGCACTGCTGCGCGACCACGGGATCGAAATCCGTGAGGCACGGCTGCAGTGAGGGCACCTGCCGACGGTCGCCGAGCTCCTGCAGCCGCTCCAGGATCGCGACGCGCGGATCGCGAGAAGTGTCGCGCTTCTCGCTGGTGAGGCGCGCCAGCGCCTTGATCAGCTCCGGCACCGCGCGGTCTCGACTGGGCGAGCCCTTCAGGGCGTTCGCTGCGGTGAGCACGAGCTGATAGTCGGGGCGCGCGAGCGCGCCGATGTAGAACGTGTCGGCCCGGTGGCCGCGAAGCGTGAGGAGGCCGGTGATCGCCGCCTCCCGCACGTTGTCGTGCGCGTCGTTCGAGAGCCGCTCGAGCCGCGCCTCCAATCCGATGGCCGCCGCCGCGCGCGCGGCATACATACGAACCTGCCAGACCGGGCTCTCGGCAAAGGCCGTCATCCGGCCCGCCGCATGGTCGGGCGCCACACGCGCGAGGGATACGAACGCATGCGCCGGCCTGTGCCACTCCGCGCCGCGCGGCGACGTTGCGTTCCGATTCACCGAATCGGCCAGCTGGAGCAGCTTCCCGATCGGGCTTGGCCCGGCCGGGCACCCGTCGCCCAGCGCGTCAATCGCCGATAAAGCAACGTGCATGCTGGCGTCGTCCACGGCCGCCAGCACCGCCCCGCAACCCCCGGACTGCAGTGTGCGGTTGTAGACGCGCATGGCATCGTTTCGAACCATGAACGAGGCATCGCGCAGGGCGCGGAGCACACGGGGTGTCCGTTCGGCGGTTGGGATGTGCTCACTGCCGAGGGCGGCAACCGCAAGCCGGCGGACCTGCGGGTCGGGATCCTCGAGACCGGCGTCCACAAGCGTGGCGTCCGCGCCGGCCGCGGAATTCAGCGCGCTCCATGCGAGCCGCCGTATGAAGGCGAAGTCGGTGTCGGACGGATCCGAGCCGAGCGTTGCGGCGCCGCGCAGCCGCTCGAGTGTCGTGGGTGCCACCGGCGCCAGCTTCCGGTACACGCGAATGCGCACCTCGAGGGCCTTCACTGCCCCAGTCACCGATGCCGGATGCAATGTGCGCGCAAGCGGCTCGGTGCCGGGCTGGATGGCCGCTGCGCCCTGTGCAACCGGCAATAGAGAGGCGAGCACCGCCTCGGCATCGCGAAGCGAGTCCGCCGTGCGGAACGGCAAGCGCCCCAGCGTTTCGGCGGCAACGCCGGTCACGTAGGGATCCGTTTCGGATTTCAGCCTCGCAAGCAGCGTCTTACTGACCGTCGCCACTTCAGGCGGAAGCGGCGTGGCGTCATCCACCGCGCGAGAAATCGATGCGAGGGCCTGCCCGAGCGCGTTGACGGCCTCGGCACGAACGTCGGCGCGACGATGGGTGGCGAAGGGCAGCAGCTGCGGTACGAGATGAGGCCGTTCGAATCGACCCAGGGCCCGTACCGCCTGGATGACCACTTTCGAATCGCCGGCGCGAAGACCCTGGAGGAGCGGCGCCATCTCGGAAGCACTCGACGCGCGGGCATCCTCGACCGCGAGCATGCGCTCGCGCAGCGACGATCCCTGCGCCTGCGCAGCCAGCGCGAGGAGCACGAGAAGTGCGCGAGGCATCAACCGTTCCGGCTCATCCGCGAGGTACCTCGAGCATCTGCTTCTCGAGATCGAGCGGGTACGAGATCTCAACGTCGGCGATCGATCCGTCGGCTGCCCGTTTCGCTTCGAGGCGAGGCATGACGAACCCCGTGTACGAAGGCAGATTCAGGGCGTCGACGCGCGCCACGATCTCATCGCGAAGCGAGGGATCGAAGTGAACCCCGTAGGTCTCGACGAGCCTCTTCGCTGCTTCGTAGTCGCCCTCGGCCTTCATGCGCTGTACCTCCGCGAGGAGCTTCGCCACGCCGCTGCGGAACGCCTCCACGTCGCGCATGACGAAATACGTCTTGCCGTCGCGCTTGCGGCGCTCGATCGCCGTCGTGTGCGCCATCAGCCAGCTCACGATCATGTGGCGGTTGCGCATGTGGTCTTCTTCGATCGAGGTGCCCTCACGAACGCGCCGCAGCTGTACGAGCGCGGTACGCGCGTAGTGCTCGTACTCCGTCCTGACGACCTCGGCGTGGTCCTCCTCCGCCACGATGCCGAGCTCGACGAGCTTTGGATCGGGAAGGAAGTACAACGCCACGAGATCCGCTCTCGACTCTTCGATGGCGGAAAACTGCTCCTTCAAGAGCTGCTGCGGCGGCGCGGTCACGGCGTCGGCCATGCGGCCCGATCCATGCCCAATGACCTCGTGCATCTCCGTGGTCAACTCGCTCGAAAACGCGCCCCAGCGCTTCGCGCGCTCGGCTTCCTCGAGGTTCCACGAGAACTCGACCCTCATGTCTTCGGGCGTTGCCTTGTCGTACGCCTCGTTGACGTTCGACAGGGACACCGACTTGCTGCCGTACCGACTCGCGGATGGACTGATCGTTCGGCAGGTTGATGCCCACCGGCGTGATCGGGCCCGAATCGCCCGTCTCGATCACCACCTCGATCGCCTTTGCGGTGACGCCGCGCACGTTCGGCTTGCGAAAGCGTGGCTCCCAGGGCATATGGTCCTCGAACCACTGGGCGTGCGCGGCCAGCATCTGGATCTTCCGCGTCTTTTCCGCATTGACGTAATAGACCAGCGCCTCCCACGCGCCCTTCGTTCCCCGGGCGTCCATGTAAACCTCGACGAACCCGTTGATCGTATCGACGGAAGAGTCCTGGTCGCGCACCCACGCGATGTCGTACCGCTCGCGGTCTCCCTCGTCGCCGGTCCGATAGAAGCGGATCAATGCCCGCAGCGCATCGGCCATTGCCGGCGGCGCGTAGGGCACGGCGTCCTCGAGATGCCGCACGATGCGCGCGATGGGCTCGTCGTACTTGCCGCCGGCGCGATACACCTCCTCGACGAGGCCCCGGTCGGTTTTCACGAGCCTCGAGTTGAGCGGATAGCGCTCGACGAACCCGTCCAGATCGGACATGCGTACGCCGTCGTAGAGGTTGTTTGCGCTCGCCTCGAGCATGTCGCGGCCGGCGCCCGGCGTCTTGCTCGTCGCCAGCGGCTCGAAGGAGGGGTCGAAGAACATCGGAGCGTAGCGCTCGCACAGGCGCTCGACCGCCTCGCCGTCGCGGAGCGGCAGGCGCGCGCCATTCGCGGCCGCGCGGCTCACCGCCGCGCAGAAGACGTCCTGCGGCAGATTCAGCACGGATTTCCGGGCTGTCAGGTTGTTGTACGGCCCGGTATTGATCCAGAACAGCTTGGCGTACCTCCGGACTTCGCGCAGGACCTGATCGTCGATGCCGTCGGAGCACACGAGCACGGCCTCGAGGATGTCGCGCATCGCGAGGTTATGGGCGTAGCGCTGATCGTAGAAGATGTCGCGCCCCGCGATCGCCGCCAGATAGAGGTGCCAGATCAGCGTTTTCTCACGGAGCGACAGATCGGCGAAGCCGTCGGCGTACAGCTGCACAACCGCCGCATCGTCGACCTTCTCGAGGAGGTGGGGGCGGGTGTCCAGGGGCGCAGGCGCAACAGGCTGAAGTGGCTGCATTTGGCCTCAGATAACGATTCGCTCGCCATGGGTTGGCGCGTGCACGCTCCAGCCAAGGCGCCGCTCGATGAGTGCCTTGAGCGCGTCCATGGGCGCCGGCTCTCCGTGCACCAGGCACAGTCGCCCGGGCGGAGTGGGCAGCGCGCCGAGCCACCGCAGGATTTCATTGCGGTCGGCATGAGCCGACATCGAATCGATCTTCGCAATCCTGGCGCCAACGGGAATCATGCGGCCATGGATCCGTACTTCCGGTGCGCCGTCCACGAGCGCTCGCCCGCGGGTGCCCGCGGCCTGGTACCCGACGAACAGAATCGTATTCCTCGGATCCGGCAGCGTGGCTTCCATGTGATGCAGCACCCTGCCGCCCGTCGCCATGCCGCTCGCCGAGATGACGATGGCGCTTCGGCGGCTGGCCGTGAGCTCCTTGGACTGCTGCGAAGAGGCGACCGTTTGAAACCGGGCCGTGGCGAAGGTGTTGACGTCCTTCTGTGTCGGGCGCATGTCGGGATCCAGCTCGGCGACGCGCGCGGTGTAGAACTTCAACGCGTCGGTCGCCATCGGGCTGTCGACGTAGACCGGCATCACGGGAATGCGCTGCTCCCGCTCGAGTCGTCGTACCCAGTACAGCAGCTCCTCCACGCGCCCGATCGCAAACGCGGGGATGATCACCTTCCCCTTGCGCTCCACGGTGTCGCGAATCACCGCGGCAAGCGCGTTGCCCTCGTCATCCGCCTCGTGGTCGCGGTCGCCGTACGTGGATTCCACGAGCGCGAGATCCGCCGCCGCGCCGACGCCGGGATCGGGCAGCACCGGCCGGCCGTAGCGCCCCAGATCGCCTCCGAACAGGATGCGCTTGCCTTCGGCAAGCACGCACGTCACGAAGGCGGATCCGAGCAGGTGGCCCGCCTGCGTGAACTCCACGGACACGCCGTTGGCGATCTCCAGACGCGCACCGTAACTGACCGGATGCATCTGCGACAGCGCGCGAAACGCGTCGGCCTCGGTGTAGAGCGGGAGCGCCGGCTCGTGCTTCGTGTAGCCGTGCCGGTTCGCTTGCTTCGCGTCCTCCTCCTGAATGCGGGCGGAGTCGGGCAGCACGAGCCGGCACAGATCCGCCGTTCCTGCCGTGCAGAAGACCGTTCCGCGGAATCCCTGGGCGACGAGGCGAGGAAGATACCCGACGTGATCGAGATGGGCGTGCGTCAGGACAATCGCATGAAGCGATTCCGGCGGCACCGGGAAGGGCTGCCAGTTCCGCTCTCGGAGGTCCTTGAGGCCCTGAAACAGACCGCAGTCGACGAGCACGCGCGAGCCGCCGGCATCGAGGAGGTACTTCGAACCGGTGACAGTGCGCGCCGCACCGAGAAACGTCAGCTCAGCCACTTACCGACGATATCAGAATGGAGATGGAGGCTTCACGGGGAGGTCAGGGAGGGTCCATTCTCGGGTTCACAGGGAGGTCGGGGAGACCAGGGAGAACCTATTTTCGGGTTCACAGTGAGATCCGGGAGACCAGGGAGAACCCATTCTCGGGTCACAGGGAGATCGGGGAGACCAGGGAGAACCCATTCTCGGTTCACTGGGAGATCGGGGAGACCAGGGAGAACCTATTCTTGGGTTCACAGGGAGATCGGGGAGACCAGGGAGAACCCATTCTCGGTTCACTGGGAGATCGGGGAGACCAGGGGGGCGGCATCTGCGGATTCACCCAGAGCATTCGGGAGACTAACGGAAGGCCGGTCATTCACACCCGAGTGTGCTGTGATCGCCCGACGCGAGGGCGGCCGCGCTGCGGTCGGGAGTGTCAGGATTTCTGTGTGTAGAGCTGTTAGATGACGATGCGTGTGGGCGCTGTGGGAAACCGCGTTCTGTGCGGTTTTCCAAGTCCCGGTGGGCGCGTTCTGTGCGTCCACGGGGACGGCGGCGTCCATGCGCGGGTGCATTTTACGTCGTCGGCGAAATAAAGCGATCCGCCGTAGAGAATCGCGAATTGATTCATGGCCTGGCGCCACGTGGGTCGCGGCGCGCTCCCACGTCGCCGTGATGTTGCGCAGCGCCAGCCAGATCAATTTCGTGGCCGCTTCGTCGTTCGGAAAATGGCCACGGGTCTTGATGATCTTGCGGAGCTGGGCGTGGACGCTTTCGAGCGCGTTGGTGGTGTAGATGACGCGCCGAATCTCGGGCGGAAACGCGAAGAACGGAATCACGCGCGGCCACGCGCGGCGCCAGGCGGCGCCGATCGTCGGAAATCGTTGGCCCCATTCGCCGTGCTCGAACGCGTCCAGCGCCCCGAGGGCCAGGTCCGCACTGGGCGCCGTGTAGATCGCTCGCAGCGCGACCGCCAGCGGCTTACGTTGTTTCCAATTCGCGAAGTCGAGGCTCTGACGCAGCAGATGCACGATGCACGTCTGCAGCGTGGTCCGCGGGAAGACCGCGGCCAGCGCCTCCTCCATGCCCTTGAGGCCGTCGGTCACGGCAATGAGGAGGTCCTGGCAACCGCGCGTTTTCAGGTCGGTGAAGACTTTCATCCAGAATTTGGCACCCTCCGTTTGCTCGATCCAGATGCCGAGAATGTCGCGGCTCCCATCGGGGAGGACCGCCAAGGCGAGATAGACCGCTTTGATCCGCACCGTCGCCTCGTCGCGAATCTTCACGCGCAGGGCATCGAAGAAGACCACCGGATAGAGCGGCTCGAGCGGCGGCTTTGCCAGGCCGTCACCTCGGCGACGATCGCATCGGTGACCGTGCTAATCAGATCGGGCGAGACGTCCACCGCATACGCCTCTTTCAGGAAGGCTTGAATCTCGCGGACCGTCAGCCCGCGGGCGTAGAGCGCAATGACTTTGTCGTCGAAGCCGGTGAAGCGCCGCTCGTGTTTGCCAATCAGCTGCGGCTCGAACGTCCCCTCGCGATCGCGCGGGACCTCGATCGCGACCGGCCCATCGTCGGTGAGGACGGTCTTCCCGCTGGTGCCGTTGCGATGATTGGTGGCCAGCTCCGGCTTCGCGGCTCTGGATGGGTAGCCGAGGTGGTGGGTCAGCTCGCCGCCCAGCGCCCGCTCAATCAGCGCCTTCTTGAACCGCCGCGACGCGGTCTCGATTTCTTCGGCGGTCAGCGGACCGTCACGGACGATCTGATCAAGGATTTCAGCAGGGATCGGCGCCAACACCTTCGCCGGCGGCTTCTCCGATTTGGGTTTCCGGGGCATACAGTCTCCTCATGCTATGCCCCACACACAAAATTTCGGACACCCTCCTGCGGTCTCGCTGACCTCCCTGATCCCTGTGATTGTGGAGAGTTTGTCTCCCCGGCCTCCCTGATCTCCCTGTGGATTGAAGAAGAGTTTGTCTCCCCGGCCTCCCTGATCTCGCTGTGTGGATTGAAGGAGAGTTTGTCTCCCCGACCTCCCTGATCTCCCTGTGGATTGAAGAAGAGTTTGCCTCCCCGGCCTCCCTGATCTCCCTGTGGATTGAAGAAGAGGTTTGTCTCCCCGGCCTCCCTGATCTCCCTGTGGATTGAAGAAGAGGTTTGTTTCCCCGGCCTCCCTGATCTCCCTGTGGATTGAAGAAAAGGTTTGTCTCCCCGACCTCCTTGATCTCCCTGTGACTCCCATTTGTTAAGCTTCGCGAATGAGGTTTACGCGATCCACGTGCGCGCGTGCCGCCGCATCCTGCGTGCTCCTGCTGACGGCTGCTACCACCGGCGCCCAGCAGAAACTGCTCTCGATCGAGGCCATCTACGATCCCGACAAGCGGGTCGAATTCAGTGGCTCGCCGCCGACGGATCTGACCTGGATCGACGACAGCCGATACCTCTGGCGTTCGGGACGTGACGCGTCAACTCCGGCCGCGCGAGGCCGCGAGTGGCTGGTGGTCGACGCCGCCACGGGACGTTCGACGCCGTTGTTTGACGCGGCTCGCTTCGAGCAGGCGCTCGCATCGCTGCCCGGCGTGACACGCGAGGAAGCGTCGTTCGTGGTGCGCCATGGGGACCTGACGCTCAACCCGTCGAACAGCGGAGCCCTCATCACCATCGCCGACGACCTCTACTTCTACGACTTCGCCGCCGGCCGCGCCGCGCGCCTCACCACGAGCGCCGAGGAAGAGGAGGAGGCCACGTTCAGCCCCGACGGCGCGCTGGTCGCATTCGTGCGGCGGAACAACCTGTATGTCGTCGACGTCGCCGCGCAGCGCGAGCGGGCGCTCACGAGCGACGGCAGCGACGATCTGCTGAACGGAAAGCTCGATTGGGTGTACCAGGAGGAAATCTACGGGCGCGGCCGGTTTCGCGCGTACTGGTGGAGTCCCGACTCCAAACGCGTGGCATTCCTGCAAATCGACGAGCGGCCCGTGCCGAAATACACCGTCGTCGACCACATCCCGTACCGGCCGGCGCTCGAGGTGTACGGCTATCCCAAGGCAGGCGATCCGAATCCCACGGCGAAGCTGGGCGTTGCTCGCGTGGCCGGCGGCACGCCGAGGTGGATCGATCTGAGCGGATACGCAGCGTCCGAGTTCCTGATCGTGAACGTGGACTGGACGCCGGATGCGAGACAGATCGTCTATCAGGTCCAGAACCGGGAGCAGACGTGGCTCGACCTGAACCTCGCAGACTCAACGAGCGGCACACCGAAGCGCGTGCTGCGCGAGACCACGGAAGCGTGGGTGAACGAGAACGGCAACCCGGTGTGGCTGAAGGACGGCACCTTCCTGTGGCTCAGCGAGCGCAGCGGGTTCAAACACCTGTATCAGTACCGGGCTGACGGCACGCAGGTCCGTCAGCTCACGACGGGCCGTTGGGAGCTGCGCACCCTCTACGGCGCGGATGAATCGGCTGGATCCATCTATTTCGCCGGAACGGAACGGAGCGCGATAGGCGTCGACATCTATCGCGTGAAGATGGATGGCAGCGGCATGACGCGCCTGTCACGCGCGGAGGGCACGCACCGAGCCACGTTCAGTCCGTCGTATCGCCATTACATCGATGCCTGGACCAACCTGACGACGCCGACGCAGGTACGCCTGCATGCCGCCGACGGATCCGAGGTGCGGGTCATCGACGCGAACCCGGTCCCGGCGCTGACGGAGTACCGGCTGTCGAAGCCCGAGCTGCTGCAGGTGAAGACGCGCGACGGCTTCGTCATGGAAGCGATGATGATCAAGCCGCCGGACTTCGACCCGTCACGGCGATACCCGGTGTTCCAGCACACGTACGGCGGGCCTGGTGCGCAGCAAGTCACCAACCGGTGGGGAGGCTCCAGCTATCTGTTCCATCAGTTGCTTGCGCAGCACGGAGTCATCGTCTGGATCTGCGACAACCGGAGCGCGAGCGGCAAAGGCGTCGAGTCGCAGTGGCCGATCTACGGGCGGCTGGGCGAGCTGGAGCTGCGCGACATCGAGGACGGCGTCGCGTGGCTGAAGCAGCAGCCATACGTCGACGGCTCGCGGATCCTGCTCGAGGGCTGGAGCTACGGCGGCTTCATGACCGCGTATGCGCTCACGCACAGCACGAGCTTCGCGGCCGGCATCGTCGGCGCGCCGGTGACCGACTTTCGCAACTACGACACGATCTACACCGAGCGGTACATGAAGATGCCGCAGAACAACCCGCAGGGCTACGAGGCCACGTCGCCGGTGAAGGCGGCGTCGAAGCTGCACGGGCGGCTCCTGCTGCTGCACGGAACGACCGACGACAACGTGCACGTGCAGAACTCGGTGCAGTTCGCGTACGAGCTGCAGAAAGCCGGGAAGCCGTTCGAGATGATGCTCTATCCACGCTCGCGCCACGGGTTCTCGCGACCCGCGGCTCGACCGCGCACCTCCGGCAGACCATGTTCGACTTCGTCATGCGGACAATCGGCGGAAAAGGGGCGCCCGCGTCGAGCCAGACCGCCTCACGGTAGACTTAGGGGCCTGGCCCCTATGCAGCTGCTGGATGCCCTCAACGGCGACGCCTCCGTCATCGCGGCCGAACTGCGGCCGCCGCGGGCCGAGCTGGGATCTGTGGAAGGCATGGACGCGTGGATCGACATGTACCACGCGGTCCGAAGCCTGACGCGGCAGGACGTGCGGGTGTTCCTCACCGACAGCGCGGTCGGCACGCAGGAAGAGAACAACCTGCGCCACCTGGTGGCGAACCTGGGGACGGACGTCGCGCGCGAGCGCGTCATGCCGTTTCTCACCAGCAAGCACTCGCTCGATTACTGCCTCACGTATGCCGAGCAGGCATGGCAGCATGGCTTCGCCTCGCTCGTCGTGCTCGGCGGTGACAAGACGGTTGGACGCCCGCGATGCGTGGAGCACGCCTGGCAACTGCGGAAGGAGATTCGCGCGCGGCAGCCGCGCCTGGCGCTTGGCGGCTGGGCCAACCCGCACGGCACGGCGTCGACGCAAGTCGACTACCTGCTCGATGAGCACTTCACCGGCAGAGTTCTACCTGACGCAGGTGGTGAGCCACCTCGATTTGGCGCCGGTGGAGCGCTTCATGACCGAAGCGCGGACGCGCGGCGCGACGATTCCAGGCATGTTCGGCGTCTTCTACTACCGGAGCGCGAATCCAAAGACGCTGGAGGTCCTGCGCGACTTCCTCCCGGTGCCGGCGGAACAGCTCGTTGCCGAGTTCGCCGCGGGTGCGACACCGGTTGACGTCTGCGCGCGGACGCTCCGTGCGCTGATGGACATCGGCGCGCGGCACTTCTACATCAGCAACCTGCCGCTCGGACGAGCCACTGCCACGCTGCATGCGATCATGGAACGCGTCGGCGTCACCGCATAGAGGAGTTCACGTTGGGCGTATACATCGACACTGTTCCCTGGTCGGGCATCATCCGCATTCGCGACATGATGTTCTCGGTCAAGGATCCGTACCGGCTCGACCAGGGAGACGTCAGCTTCGACGCCCCCGATTCGGTGAAAACCGCGATGACGCGCGCGGTTGCGGAGAACAGGACCCACTACATTCAGTCGACCGGTTTGCCACGCCTTCGCGAGCTGATGGCCGCGAAGATGCGGACGAAGAACCGCATTCCCATCGGCGATGTGGACGAAGTGCTCGTCACGAACGGCGGCACCCACGCCCTCTACGTGATGTTCCAGGCGCTCCTCGAGCCCGGCGACGAGGTGCTGCTGCCGAACCCGGCGTGGCCTCCGACCGTCGGCCACGCGATCGGGGCGCGTGCGACACCGGTGTTCGCGCGGCTGAACGAGTCGATGGCGTGGCGGTACGATCCTCGACGAGCTGCGGGCGGCGGTCACGCCGAGGACGCGCGCGATTTACATCAACTCGCCGCACAACCCGACCGGCGGCGTGCTCACGCGAGCCGACGTCGAAACGATTGCCGACATCGCGCGCGAGCGGAACCTGTGGGTCTTCTCGGACGAAGCCTACGAGGACGTCCTCTTCAAGGGCGAGCACGTGAGCATCGGGTCGCTGCCCGGCATGTACGACCGCACCATCCCGATGTTCACGATGAGCAAGTCGTACGCGATGACCGGCGTCCGCATCGGCTATCTCGCCGTGAAGGACGAGAAGGTTCGGGATCGGGCCAAGAAGATCCTGCTCTATACGACCAGCAACGTCTGCTCGATCGCCCAGTACGGCGCGATCGGCGGATTGGAAGGGCCGCAAGACATCATCCCTGAGTACGCCACCGAGCTCCGCGCGAGACGCGATCTGTTTTATGACGGCATCCGCGGTCTTGGCGGGATGTTCACCGGCGAGCCGCCGGACGGCGCGTTCTACGCGTTCCTCAGGATCAATCCCGCGTGGAATGGGGCGCCCGAGGCAACGTCGCTCTCCTGGGGAATGGCCGAGCACCTCATCAAGCACGGGCGCATCGGATGCGTCCCGGGGGTCGATTTCGGCGACGCGGGCGAAGGACACATCCGGTTCTGCTTCGCCCGCGAGCGGAAGGAACTATCTGGGGCGCTCGACTCAATGCGGCAACTCTTCGGTGTACCTGCAACGACGTAAGGCGGCTGATGTTTTGCAGCGCGGCCGCGTATGCAGAGCCGCGCTTCCGTCAAAGGGCATCCGATTCATCCGATGCTCGTGTCGTTCCCGTTCGCGTTTCTGACCGGGGCATTCCTCTTCAACATCGCAGGGCGCTGGCTGCGAAATCCTGAACTGGGGCAGACGGGGCGGCATCTGACGGCAGCCGGGGTTGGCGCGGGCCTCCTGGCTGCGGTGCCCGGCGCCGTGGATTACTTCGGCACGATTCCTCCCAGGAGCTCGGCCAGCGCGCGCGCGACGAAGCACGCCATCGCGAACGTGACGGCCCTCACGCTCTTTGGCCTGAGCTGGGCCATGCGGCGCGGGCGAACCGCCACAGGCGCCACGCTCACGGCACAGGCGGCAGGACTCAGCCTGATATCGGTCGGCGGGTGGTTGGGCGGAACGCTCGTCTATCGCAATCAGATCGGCGTCGACCATCGCTACGCCGGCGCGGGAAAGTGGAGCGAGGAGTCAGCCCGGTCCACCGGGTCCGCACTGGCCGTTGCGGGCGAGAGCGATTTGGAAGTCAACCAGATGCGGCTGGTGCATGCCGGCGACGCGCGCGTGGTGGTCGCGCGCACCGAGGAAGGCTACGCGGCCTTCGACGATCGCTGCACGCACAAAGGCGGGCCGCTCTCGGACGGCGTTCTCATCTGCGGCACCGTGCAGTGCCCCTGGCACGGGTCGCAATTCGACGTGAAGACCGGCGAGGTGAAATGCGGGCCGGCCACGAAGAAGATCGGCACGCACCGCGTCGAGGAGTCAAACCGCCAGATTCTCCTCGGCCCGTAGCCGCACGCGCTCCGACCCGTGGATCCAGCCAAAGGCGCCCTTGACCACGCCGATCAGCGAGTACGACATTCCGGACCAGGGGGCGGCATCGTCACCGCCGATGAGAACGATCGAAATCGAGACGACACCCACGCCAGCCAGCGCGAGAAAGCCCACCACGCCGGCCCTGGCCTCGAACGCCTCGAGGCGATTCAGCTGCATGGACGCGCGGCGGCGCAGCACGTTGAAGTACATCGCCGCAAACGTGACGAACACGACGATGTAGCCCACGCCGTAGACGATCATCAGCGTGCTGCCTTCGCCCTCCCGCCAGTTAGCCGTCTCGAATGACGGCAGACCGAGCATCCCGTTCACGACGAGCGTGAACATGAACTTGAGGGGATACACGTAGAAGAGCACGGTAAAGAGGAGCGCGCAGTTGAGGGCGATCGTGACGCGGTCGTCCGGGTCGAAAAGCCTGAAGAAGTAATAGTGCTCGTACCAGAGCCACGCGATCGTGGCGAACGTGATCGCGAAGGGCAGGAAGCCGCGGACCACGGTCATCAGCTCGTCGAAGGTCTGAGGGACCTCGACGGAGACAATGAGCAGCGTCAGCGCGAAGCCGAAGACGGCGTCGCTGAAACCTTCAATACGCGAGGGCTCTTTCGAGCGCCACGGCACGCGCAATACTAACTCGTCACGGCCGGGCCCGCCCTGACGAGGTGCTGGTCGTCCCGGCGCGCGTCAGGCCCACCTGCGCCGCGGTAAACGCCCACTGGTCGGCCAGCTCCGCGATGCGCTTGTCCGTGGGCCGGTAGCCATGCGAGCCCTGCGTCTCGACGCGGATCAACACCGGCTTCGAGCATCCCGGCGCCTGCGCCGCCTGCAGCGCGGCCGCGAACTTGAACGAGTGACTGGGCACGACGCGGTCATCGTGGTCCGCCGTGGTCACGAGCGTCGCCGGATAGCACGTCCCGGCTTTCAGGTTGTGCAGCGGCGAGTACTTGAACAGGAACTTGAACTGCTCCGGGTTCGACGCCGTGCCGTACTCCGGCACCCACGCGCGGCCGCCGGTGAATCGGTCGTAGCGGAGCATGTCCATGACGCCGACGGCCGGCAGCGCCACCGCATACAGATCGGGACGCTGCTCCATCGCGGCGCCGACGAGCAATCCGCCGTTCGAGCCGCCCATGATGGCGAGCTTCGAGGGCGATGTCCATTTCTCGTTGACCAGATGCTCGGCGACGGCGACGAAGTCGTCGAAGACGTTCTGCTTCTTCTCGAGCATGCCGGCGCGATGCCACGTCTCGCCGTACTCGGCCCCACCGCGCATGTTCGCGACGACCCAGATTCCGCCCAGCTCCAGCCACGCCGGCACGTCGGGCCGATAGGTCGGTGTCATGCTGATCGAGAATCCACCGTAGCCGTACACCATCGCCGGATTGCCGCCGTTGCGCGGAAGGCCCTTGCGCGCCGTCAGGAAGAACGGCACCCGCGTGCCGTCCTTCGACGTGGCGAAGAGCTGCACCGTTTCGAATTTCGCCGCATCAACCGGCGGATCGGCCGCTTCGAACGGCGTGCTCCGCTTCGCTGCCGGATCGTACGCAAACACCGTCGTCGGGTAGAGCGCAGACGAGAAGGCGAAGAAGATCTCAACCGAGTCCTCGCGGCCGGACACTTGAGCCACCGTGCCTGTTCCGGGCAGCGTGACCTCGCCTTGCGCCGCGCCGTTGGTGCCGACGAGAGACAGTCGGCTCTTCACGTCGACAAGGTAATGAACGACGAGCCGCCCGCCAATGAGGGCCGCGTCCTCGATCGCCTCTTTCCGCTCGGCCATGACTGTCTTCCACGCCTTCGGATCGGCGTTCCGCAAATCGACCGCGATGATCGCGCGGTTCGGCGCGTCACGGTCGGTCCTCAGGTAGACGATTGAACCGTCGTTTCCGAGCGGCGTGAACTCCGCGTCGTCAGCCTCGATGACAGGCTTGATTGGCTGCGGCGATGTCGGGATTCATCGGGTCGCGTAGATCCGCGTAGTACAGGCGGTTCTCGTTTCCGGATCCCTTGGCCATCGAGATGAGCAGGTAGCGGCCGTCCTCGGTGGTGACTCCGCCGAGGAACCATGTCGGCAGATCCTTCCGCTCGTAAATCAGCCGGTCTTCCGACTGCGGCGTGCCCACGCGGTGGTAGTAGATGGCCTGTCCCGAAAGCGCCGCTTCCAGGACTTTGCCGGCAGGGGGCTCCGGGTAGCGCGAATAGAAGAAGCCGCGGCTGTCCCGCGTCCACGCGAGGGCTGAAAACCGCATCCACTTGACCCGATCCGAAGGTCCCGATTCTGCTGAATGTCGCGGACGTGGATGGTACGCCAGTCGGCGCCGCCTTCTGAAAGCGTGTATGCGAACAAGCGGCCATCCGGCGATGGCTTCCACTGGCTCAGCGACAGCGACCCGTCCTGCGACAGCACGTTCGGATCGAGCAGCACCCTCGGGGCGGATGTGAGCGTTTCGCGCACGTAAACCGGCGCCTGCTTCTGAAGGCCGGTGTTGCGGGTGTAGAAGAGCCGCCCGCCCTCGCGAACCGGAACGCCCGTCTTCGGATAGTTCCACAGCTCCGTGATCCGGCGCTTGAAGTGCTCGCGCATCGGGAGCCCTTCGAGGTACCCGAAGGTGACGTCGTTCTGCGCCTTGATCCATCGCGCCACGTCGGGAGACTCGAGGTCTTCCATCCAGCGATACGGATCCGCTACGCGCGTGCCGTGATAATCATCCGCGACGTCAGCCTTCGCCGACGGAGGGTAGGTCAGCCGCGCGGGCTGAGTCGCCAGGAGCGCCAACGTCACGACCGCGATGAACCTCATAGGACCTCCACTTCCAAGCTACCTGATATGGCGCCCGCCATCCACGCGCACCGTCTCGCCCGTGATGAAGTCGCTCTCGATGAATGCCAGGACCACCTTCGCGATCTCGATCTCGCCGCCCCACCGGCCGAGGGGCGTGGCCTGTTCCACCTTATCGAATTCTTCATCGCTCGTCCCGGGCGGCGCGACGATGGGGCCGGGCGCAACCGCATTGACGAGGATCTGATCCCCGGCGAGCTCCAGCGCCAGCGCCTCCGTCAGCGCAATCACGGCTGCCTTGGCGACGTAGTACGGAAGGAACCCGAGGTACCGCGGCCGTCCGCTCCTCGCCACCCAGTCCGCGAAATTGATGATCCGGCCGCCGCCTTGCCGGCGCAGGTGAGGGACGGCTGCCTTCGAGCAGAAGTACGTGGCGCCGAGATCCACATCGAGTTGTAGCCGCCAGTCGCGCTCGGTCAATTCGTCGAAGGTCCTCGACCTGTAGACAGACGCCATGTTGACGAGGACGTCGAGACGCCCCAGCGCAGACACCGCTTCCTCGACGGCGCGGGCGCACGCGGCGGGTTCGCTCAGGTTGGCGTGGATCGTCGTCGCGCGGCGGCCGAGCGCGCGCACCGACGCCGCGGTCTCCTCAGCTTCAGATTGAGAGGAATGATACGTGAGCGCGATGTCCGCGCCTCTCCGGGCCAGCTCCGTCGCGACAACCGCGCCAATGCGCTTGCCGCCGGTGATCAGCGCGACGCGATCGGCGAGCAGCAATCAGGCCTCGATGCGCCCCACGAGGATCAGGCCGAACCTCAGCGCGCCGCCTGTGGTCGGCACTTCGAAGACAACGGCGGTGTGGCCGGCATCGGTCTGCACGACCGTCAACGGCGCCTCAGATGCGACGGGCGGGTCGACGCTGAGCACGGCAGGGTGGGCAATGCCGGTCGTCTTCGCCCCGAGCTCCACGGCAGGTTCGTGGCCAACTGCTGTCGGCGTCGTGTCCTCCGAGGCCGGCGTGATGAGCAGGAACTCCCGATATGGCGAGACGCCCAGGTGATCGCCGTTCTGCGGCTGCGCCGCGTAGCGCAGGAGGTACGTCCCTGGCTTGATCGTGCGACCCCGGATGTCCTTCAGCACAGCCGGGAGCTTCATCGCGCCCACGAGCGTGCCTTCGGGAACGCCGCTCCAGCCCTTGCCCTTGGCATCGAGCGCTTTCACCCACCAGAAATCGATGGAGGTATCGGCCAACTTCGCGGTCGCGCCTCCGGGCGCCAGCACCGCCTTCACCGGCGCCGCGATCTCGTCGGGAACAGGATTCGTGTGCTTCGTGACGGTCACGCCGTTGGCCAGCGAAGACACCGCGGCGAGAGCGACCATCGAGACAAGCGTGAAGACTCGGTAAACCATCGTGATGCGGTACAGAAAAAGGCGCTGGCCGCGGGCCAGCGCCAACCAGGAATCCAGAGGCCGGCGGCCTAGTAGGTGAACTTCGCGAAGAACGCGGAGCGCTTGTTCGGGTCGCTCCACTTGGTGCCGAGCGAGCCGCCGGAGAACGCATGCGCTTCGGCCACGCCGAGCGCGCCCTGCCGGACGGTGGTGAGCGGACGGAACCACTGCGTCGCGCCGCAGCTGGGGTCGTGCGTCAACTGCTTGTTGACGGTCAGCTGCACGTTCGGCGCGGATACGGCGATGCGATCCTTGTCGCCCCAGTATGAAATCGGCGCGGGAGTGATGCTGACGATCTCTTTGACCACACCCTTCGACAGGTCGCGCGCCATCGCGACGAGCGCCTCGCGCTGCGCATCAGTCGCGCGCGCGTCGACGACGAGCGCGGCGCGAACGTTCTGGGGTGCTTCGCCGCCCATCTCGCGCATGCCGAGGTTCCGATCGCCGTTGACGGCCGCCACGACCGACAATCCGTCCAGCGATACTCCCTGATAGCTGCCGCGATCGATCTTCCAGGCCATCACCGCCTGCCGGCCCGTAGTTTCCGCTTCGCTGTTCATGACGCAGCCGCCGGCAAACACCTCCGCGGTGCGTGCCTCGACGTATTCGCCAGAAATGGTCCCGCTGGAGCCCGCGGTCATCGTCCCCGCCGCGAGAGCCCAGATACCCGCCGCCATAAACACGTGCTTCATGTTCGATATCTCCGGTAGCACGATTGTATCAAGCCCGAACGGCTCACGGCTCAAGGCTTACGGCTCAGGACCTTGGCGGCCTAAGCCGTCAGGTCCATAAGCCTTAAGCCCTGAGGAGGGCCTCAACAGGCGGTGATGGGCTGGGCGTAGGCGTGGTCGACTGCCGCCGGCATCGCCTCCTCCACACGACACCACGATAGGGATGAAGCAGTACCGCTGAGCGGACACGTAGCGAAGTCGTCTTTCTGGGGAGTGTTGCGGGCGGGAGCTACCGAGAAGGTAGAGGTTCCCGCTCTCGCGATCAACGACTGCGCGAGAGCGGGTAATCAGGGGGGTTCGTTGGTTCGTTAGTTCGCCAGTTCGAGGTTCCAACCGAACTCAGGAACCCAGAACCGACGAACCGACGAACCGACGATTAGTGCTGGCAACATGAGCGACCACCCTGGCAGTGATCGCGATGTACTCCCTTTCCGTCCGGCCCGATTCCGCGCATGGTCTTGATGCACCAGTACGCCGTGGCGTCTGTACGGGTCGTAGAACTTGTGCTCATCGGGATCGACAACGGTGAGCACGTACATCCCTTTGTGTCGCAGATGGTCGCAATGATGCGCGCCAACGAGCGGCGAAGCCGGTTTCGGGTGATCCATGACGTAGCCCCTTACGCCGTTTGAATGCCGGCGGCCCGAAGTATGGCGCGCTTCACGGCGGTGCGCGCGACCTGCACTTTGTAGCTGTTCTGCGACATTGGCGTCGCGCCGGCGAGGGCAGCGTTCGCCGCCTCCATCGCGACCGCCTCCGTGATCGTCTTGCCCGCGAGCGCTTGCTCCGCGGCGGGCACGCGCCACGGGATCGGCGCCACCGCGCCCATGACGATGCGCGCGCTCTTCACCGTCTTGCCGTCCATCGTCAGGACCGCCGTGGCCGCCGCGAGCGGCCAGTCGTGCGACTGTTTGAATCGCACCTCGTATGCGGCGGACCTGAGCGTCGATGCGGCCGGCAAGGTCACGTGGGTGAGCAGCTCGTTCGAGCGCAACACCGTTTCGCCCATCAGGTTCTCCGCCGGCAGCTCGAAGAACTCGCCGGCGTCGACCTCCCTCTCGCCATTCCGTCCGACCACGCGGAACTTCGCGCCGTACGCGATGAGCGGCACGGCGAGGCTGGACGGATGGACGATGTGGCACGGGCCACCGCCGAAGATGGCGTGGTACTGGTTCTCCCCATCCACCGCGAAGCAGCGAGGGCCGCCTTTCTTCAGACAGTTGAAGTCCTCATTGCGGAAGTACCAGCAACGGGGCCGCTGCATGATGTTCCCGCCGATCGTGCCCGCGTTGCGGATCTGCGGCGTGCCGACTTCCTCGGCCGACTGAATCAAGGCGGGGTACGCCTTGGCGAGCGCCTGGTGTTCCATGAGCTCGACCAGGGTGGCGGCGGCCCCGATCCGTGCGCCCGACGCGCTCACCGTGATCGTCTTGTCGAGGCTCTTGATGTTCACGACGCGCTCGGGCTGGGCGACGTAGTTCTTCATGAGCCCGAGCAGGTCCATGCCGCCGGCGAGCGGCAGCACGCGCCCGCGCTGGGCGTCGAGCGCGGCGACCGCCTCGGCCTCGCTCGCGGCGTTGACGTACGCAAAGGCCTTCAATTCGTGCCTCCTGATCTCTCCAGCGCGCTCAGGATCTTGTCCGGTGTAAGCGGCAGGCTGCGGATGGTCACGCCCGTCGCGTTCCGGACTGCGTTGGCGATGGCCGCCGCGGTGGAGATTGCCGGCGGCTCGCCGATGCCGATCACGCCGCGGTCCGGCTGGTTCACGATCTTGACGTCGATCTTCGGCAGGTCGGACATGCCCGCGATCAGGTAGAACTCCATGTCGGGGTTCACCATCTGCGCGGTGTTGCGATCGAGAATGCGGTCCTCGTAGAGCGCGTAGTTCACGCCCATGATGATGCCGCCGTTGATTTGCGTCTCCGCGGTCATCGAATCGACGACGAAGCCCATGTCCTGAACGCACACGACGCGCTTGACGCGGGTGATGCCGGTCTCGATGTCCACTTCGACCTCGGACATCTGCACGCCGCTCGTGCCGCTGGCCGACAGACCCTTCTCCCACTCGCCGTCGATCGAGATGGGTTGCGTGCCGAGCAGCTTGCAGGCGTCCCTCCAGGCGACGCTCTTCCCGCCCCGCGCGATCACGCGACCGTCCTGAACGCTGAGCGTTTCCGGCGTGCCTCCGAGCTGGGGAGCGATTCGGGCGAACAACGCGTCGCGGGCCTTGCCCGTGGTGACGCGGATCGCGGGCGACACGGACGCCGCCGTGGTGCTCCCTCCGCTTCCCCCGCTGACCGGATAGTTGCTGTCGCCGAGCTCCACCTTCACGAGGTCCATCGGGATGCCGAGCGTTTCCGCGGTGATCATCGCCATGATCGTCCGCGTGCCGACGCCGATGTCCTGCGTGCCGGAGCGAATCAGCACGCTGCCGTCGGGGTTGATCTCGCAGTGCGCCTGGGTGCCTTGGCCGGCACCGCCCCACCGATTGGCGGCGCAGCCGAGGCCGCGCTTGATCGGGCCGGGGGTGGGATCGCCCGTCGGATGGCGTGCCTTCCAGTTGATCATCTCCGCCGCCATCGGGAAGTACGTCCGCCACATGGCGTTCGGCGCCTCGGGCGGCAGGTTCTTCAGCCGGAACGCGACCGGGTCCATGCGCACGCGGTCCGCGAGCTCGTCCATCAGCACTTCGGTGATGAAGCAGCCCTGTGGATGCCCGGGGGCGCGCATCGCTCGCTGCTGGCCGCCGTTGATGTAGACGTCCTTGTGAACGCGGCGGCGATTCGGGAACTGATAGATGTACGGCAGCGGAAAGCCGGAGCCCGCGTTCGCGCCGCCCGTGCCCCAGGTTTCCGAGTCGAACGCCGTGAGCATGCCGTCGGCGGCGACGCCAGCTTTGATCCTCGCGTAGGCCGACGGCCGATTGCCGCTGGCCAGGTGCTCTTCCTTGCGATCGAGCATCATGTGCACGGCCGCACCCGCTTTTTTCGCGAGCTGCGCGGCCATGATGCCCTGCACGTCGGGCCCGAACTTGCTGCCGAAGCCGCCGCCCATGTACTCGGTGATCACCCGCACGTTGTTCATGGGGATGTCGAGCGCCTTCGCAAAACCCTCGCGTGTTCCATGCACCGCCTGTGTCGATGCCCACGCCGTGAGGTTGTCGCCCTGCCACTCGACGACGCACCCGTGCGTTTCGAGGCACACGTGCGTCTGGACCTGCGTGTTGTACGTGTTCTCCACGAGGTGCGCGGCGGCCTTGAACCCGGCGGCCAGATCACCATTCTCCTCGGCGCTGCCGACCTTGACGTTGCCACCCTCGAACACCGCGGGGGCTTCGGGACGCATGGCCTGCTCGACGGTGGCGAGATGCGGCAGCGGCTCGTACTGCACTTTGATCAGGCGAAGCGCGTCGAGCGCCTGCTCCTCCGTCTGCGCCGCCAGGCAGGCCACCTCGTCGCCCTGATAGAGGACCTTCTCGCCGGGTTTGCGCCACGGCAGGACGGCCTTGACGCCCGGGGCCTTTTCGGCGGCAGAGACGTCGATTGCGACCACGCGCGCGTGCGGGTGCGGCGAGCGCAGGATTTTGCCCCACAGCATGCCCGGCCGCTTGATGTCGTACGGATACTTCGCGCGGCCGGTCGCCTTGACGGGACCATCGAGCCGCTTCACGGCCGTGCCGAGAATCGTCGGCTTGTCGGGCCAGGGGTACTTCTCGTGCTTCGCGGGCTTCGCCGCGGCCTGCACTTCCGGCACTTGTTCTGCTCGTGGGCGCATGTCCTCAGCCACGGGCCACCCCCTTGGTCTTCAACGCTGCCTCGAGTACGCCCACGTATGTCCCGCAGCGGCAGATGTTGCCGTCCAGATGCTTTCGCGCCTGTTCCGGCGTCGGGTTGGGAATCTTCTCCAGAAACGCCACCGCGGCGACCACGAACCCCGGCGTGCAGAAGCCGCACATGAGGCCATCGGTGTCGCAGAAGGCCTGCTGCACGGGATGAAGCGCCGTTCCCTGCGCAAGCCCCTCGATCGTGCGGACGTTCTTCCCCTGCGTGTCGATGGCGAGCGTGGAGCACGAATAGATCGCCCGGCCGTCGACGATCATCGTGCACGCGCCGCACGACCCGTGGTCGCAGACGCGCTTCGACCCGGTGAAGTCGAGCTTGTTCCGGACCGCGTCGAGCAGCGTCATGCGCGGCTCGACGTTCAAGGCGTGAGCGCGTCCGTTGATCGTGAGCTTGATGGGGACGTCGCCCGGCCCGAACGCGCGCGGCGCGCCGCCCTGCGCTTCGGCTTCGACCGCCGCGACCACGCTCGTCGCGAGTGTGCCGACGCCGACGGTCTTGAAGAAATCCCGCCGGGAGACTGGCCCGGCGTCTTCGGTGCCGCTCTGGTCTTTCCTTGCCATCCGGATCTCCGTCGAAAGGGAACGAAAAGGACAATGCACTATATCGAACGCCCCGCGAACGAGGCAACACATCCGGAACGCGCCACTTCGGCCGTTGGTCCCTGCCAGACGCGTGCTCGTCCCAGAAGTGTGGCGGCTCTACGGCCGATGATGTCTGATCGGCGTCCACGTCAACCCGCGGGACTCATTCTTCGAGGTGCACCATGAGAATACTGATGACGCTGCTCGCAGCGACCGTCCTCGCTGCACCGCTGGCAGCAGACAATCCTGAGACGGCGGTGGAGCGTTCGCACGAGCGCGCGAAGCGGGTGCTGGACGCCGCCGTGGACGCCATCGGGGGCCGGGCAGCCGTCGAAAGTGTGAAAGCCGTTCGAATCCGGCTGAACGGCGAGACGACGCCCCGCCTTCAAATGACGACCCCGGAGCCTCCGTATTCGCCAGGTCGCTTCCAGGAGGAGACGGTCATCGACCTCGAACAGAACCGTCTGGCGGTGGTGCAGACCACGCGAGGCGCGGGGTTCCGCGGCAACGCCCGCATCGTGCTGGCCGGCAACAAGGGGCAGACGTTCGATTTGCTCAACCGCACCGCCACGTCGATCGACGCCACGACCGCCCAGCAGCAGCAGTTCGCCCAATACCAGCGCCGGCTCCCGTCGCTCATCCTGCGCACGGCGTTGCAGCGTGATACCACGCTGCGCTATGTCGGCGAGGACACGGTGAACGGGGCCCCGCACAACGTCATCACCTTCGTGCACGTCGACGCCTTGCAGATGGCGCTGTACGTGAACGCCAAGACCAACTTGATCAGCAAGTACGAGCTGATCTACCCGGACACCGTCACCGGCGACGAGGCGAGCGAGATCTACTTCGACGATTACCGCAAGGTGGGAGATCTGATGGTGCCGGCGACGTTCCGGTGGAAGCAAGCCGACGACATCGTAGCGAAGTGGACGTACGACGTGGCCTTCAACCCGCAGCTCGCCGAAGCGACGTTCAACGACAGCACCGATGGCTTCCAGGTGCTGGCTGTCAATCCCGGGCAGGCTGCGCAGCAGCGCCGCGTGGCCGTCGAAAAGCTCGGCGACGGCGTGTATCTCGTGAACAATCTCGGCGGCGGCGTCTACAACGTGATGGCCGTCGAGTTCGCCAACCACATCGTCGCCATCGAGGCGCCGCTCAGCTCGCCGGTGGGCGAGCAGGCGATCGCGGAGATCAAGAAGGCCATACCGAACAAGCCGATCACGCACGTCGCCATCACGCACCATCACAGCGACCATTCCGGCGGGTTGCGAGCGTTCGTGGCCGAAGGGGCGACCGTGGTTACCGCACAGGGCAACGCCGGATACGTGAAGTCGCTCGTCGCGTCGAAGGAGCTGAAGGACGGACTGGCGAAGAGCCCGAAGGCGCTGAAGCTGGAGTTCGTCGAGAACAAGAAGCTCGTCTTCAGCGACGCGACGCAGACACTGGAGCTGCACGACATCGGCCCCAGCCCACATGCGCGCGAGATGCTCGTCGCTTATCTGCCGAAGCAACGAATCGTCTTCCAGGGAGATTCTGTTCTTCTCGCCGTACGAGGGTCAGCAGCTCGGCTTCGCCCAGGAAACGACGCAGGAGTTTGCCGCGCGAATCCGCGCGCTCGGATTCAACGTCGACAAGCTCGCGGGCGTGCACGGAAAAACTGGGACGATGAGCGAGCTGGACGAGGCGCTCGAGCTCGCCAAGAAGGTCGACAGCCGTCCGGTCACCGAACCGAGGTGATTTTAGTCCGTCTCGAGGCGCAACAGGCGAACCGCGTTGCGCCAGTAGATCGACTCCCGATCTTCGTTCGAGATCGGGAGTCTGTCGAGCACGGCGATCGTCTCGCGGATGTACATCGGCCCGCGCTCGGGGTCGAATGGTGCGTCGGAGGCGAAGACCACCCGCTCGGGCCCGAAGAAGGCGAGCCCGCAGACCGTCGCGTCGTAGGCACCGAAGAGCGCCGTATCGCCGTAGAACATGCGAAAGTAGTCCACCGGCCGCTTCTTCAGGCGTCGGAGCAAGCCAGTCAGGTCCTCGTCCGACGTGCGCGTGCCGAGCTGGTCCCACCCCGGCCCGACGCGGCCCGCGAAGTACGGCGCCATCGCGCCCATGTGGTGCGTGATGATCTTCATCGCCGGGAAGCGATCGAAGAGTCCGGCGAAGACCAGCCGGGCCATCGCGGCGCTCGTCTCGTATGGCCAGCCGAAGGTCCACCAGATCTCGTACTTCGACTTCTCCTCCGTTACGTAATCGCTGACGTCCGCGCCGCGGTACGGATGCAGCCAGACCGGCAGATCGTATCGGGCCATCAGCTCGAACAGCGCGAGAAACGGCGGCGCATCGATCGGCGTTCCGTTCACGTTCGAAAACATCTGGATGCCCCGGGCGCCGAGCTGCTCGACCGCGCGGTGCGCTTCGACGGCCGCCGCTTCAGGGTCGTTCAGCGGCAGCGACGCGACGAAAGCGGGGAACCGGTCCGGATGCCGTGCGACCAGCTCCGCCATCCCGTCGTTGGCGGCTCGAGCCAGATCGATCGCATCCTTCGGCGCGGCGTACGCCTCGATCGGCGGCGTCGCAATCGAGAGCACCTGCTGATATCCGTCGAACGCATCCATGACCCGGAAGCGCACGTCGAGATCGATCAGCATCGGGATGTTCCGCATCCGCTTGCCGATGTCTTTGTAGTCGGGTGCGACCTCCATCATCCGTTTGAAGTACGGCGCGGGATAGATGTGATTGAAGACGTCCAGTCTCCGCATAGGGACGTAGTCTATGACGCGCGCCGCACCACGGGGACTCGGCATTTCGCTCCACCCAGGCCGAGAGACGCTCCCTGACGCTGCGACGAAATCTTCAGGCCTGGGCTCCGCGAAACGCCTCCGTCCCCTCTTGGTGATGGCGCGCGATGGTGACGGGCTGTGGCTGCATGGGTCCTCGACCTGATGTCGATCGCCGCGCTTAGCTGCAGCGCTTCAATTGGCCAGGCGCCGTCAACTTCATCGCGTAGTTGCCCGCCCGCGCCTGAGAGTTCACTCGAGCACCGCCGTGGCTTCGATCTCGATCAAGAACCCGGGATCGGCAAGGGAGACGACACCAATCCACGTGGTTGCCGGCTTGGCGGGACCACTGAAAAACTCTCGAAGGGCGTCACCCACGGCTTGCGCCTTTTCCGGGCCGTAGTCCACGACGTAGATCCGCAGACTGACCACGTCGCTGATGGTGCCTCCACTCGCCTCGACGACGGTCTGGACGTTCCGAAACGCCTGTCTCGCCTGATCCGCCAGGTTGGTGCCGCCGACGAGCTGCCTGTTCGCATCCCATGCCGTCTGCCCCGACACGTACAGAGTTCGTGTCCCGCTCGCCGCGACTGCCTGCGAGAACCCAATGTCTCGGCTACGGAATAACGACGGTGGATTGATGTAGTCCTTCGGCATGCGTCAGCGTCTCACGCACCGGTAAGGCCGGTCCAACACCAGACCGAGTTCGCGCGCTGACGGGACGGCACACGGTCGCATGTTCAGTCGAGCCCAGGCACGCCGTCGAAGAAATCCACGATGCCGGTCTCCAGGGAATACTCGGCGCCCACCACGAGGAGCTTGCCTCTCTGAATCAGATGCTCGAGGACTTCGGAGCCGTGTCGCAGCTGGTTTGCCGAGACACGGACGTTCGTGCGAATGGCGTGACCGACGAGCGCGTCGCCGTCGTGTCTGAGCTCCGTGGCCAGCAGTTCCTCGACCGACGGTCGAATGCGGTCGACGATCGACCGTAGATTGCGCGACTGGTTCTCCCTCGGCCGCATGAGCTCTTCGAGCGTCGCGAGGACGGCCCCACAGCGGGAGTGGCCCAGCACCACGACGAGCGGAGTGCGAAACCGCTCCGCGGCGAACTCGACGCTGCCGATCTGCGACGACGCGACGATGTTTCCTGCGACGCGGATCACGAACAGGTCCCCGAGGCCCTGGTCGAAGACGATTTCCGCCGGCACGCGCGAGTCCGAGCACCCGAGCACGATGGCGAACGGCTCCTGGCCCGCGGCGAGCGCGCTGCGCCGTGTCTCGCTCGCGAGGATGTCGTGGCTGCGAACGCCAGCCACGAAGCGGCGATTACCCTCGGTGAGGCGCTCGAGTGCTTCCCGCGCTGAAATCACGTCGCGGTTGTCTTCAAAATCTCGTCGATGAGAAAGAGATCCGTCAGCAGCGCCCGCAGATGAATCGACGCGTTCAGATTGTCGACGAGCTGTGACGAGATCGACGGCTGCGCGAGCACGAGCTGAATCGCGGCCTGCGCGTCGCGAGCGTCGCGCTCGAGCACGGCGATGAACGCGTGATAGGGGTCGGCGGGTTGAACCTGCTCGCCGCGCACGAGCTCGCGGAAGAGATCCGCGAGCCCGGTCAACGCCGCATCAGACTTTCGAAGGAACTCACGCAGCTGCGAGCCGGCGCCGGAACCGCGATCGCTTGCCAGGCCCTGCGCCGCGTACGCGAGCATGAACTCATAGGCCTCCTCGATGCTGTTGCATCGGGCTGCCAGCTCGCTTCGCTCGCTCAATGCGACTTCGTCGTCTTCGGAGCCGCGGAGCCAGCGACCGCCCAGCGCGACGGCTCATGATGCTCGAGATACTGCCGCCGCGTGATGAAGCCGAAGATCATCGACTTCGTGATCCACCACTTGTCGGGACGCACCGCGAAGTACACGTGCGCGATGACCAGGCCGACGAGCGCCACCCCGGCGAGGCCGTGGAGGACATACGTGAAGCCCCAGGCTGAATCGCCGAAGATGTACGGGTCGCGCGTGAAGAGCGGCGTCTGGATCCGCTTCATCATGAAGAGTCCCGTCGCCACGACCGCAACGGCGGCCAGCACGATGGCCGTGTGATAGAGGCGGTTTCCGAGCGGGTACTTGCCGGGCTTCGGTCCCGGCACGTCGTGCCCGAACTCGCGCATCATCTCCGCCTTGAACTCGGGGATGTCCTTCGGGCCGACCCAGATCGACCAGAAGTCGAGCCAGAAGGTGGCGTGGATGATGTGATAGAGAATCGACGCGGTCAGGACGAGCCCCGCCATCCAGTGCCACTGCACCCAGGGAAAGCGGATGCCGGCGATCGGCAGGAACGCGCTGAAGAGCAGGACGAACATCGCCGCGGCCATGACCCAGTGGAACAGCCGGGCCATCAGCGAATGCCGCGCCACGCGCTCGGGCAGATCCGTCAACGTTGCCTCGAGGGCATCGGTCTCATGTGCGGCACGCTTCCGGTGCGCGGACAGAAAGACGTAGCTCGCGTGGGCGACGAAGAACACGACGCCGGCAAACAGCGAAGCCCAGAACAGATCCCATGAAATATGGGTCAGGATCCACTGGCCCCAGGGACTGCGGCCCCACGTCAGGAAGTCCATGATCCCTCCACGCCCCGGATCGCCCGCTTCACGAGGTTCTTCATCAGCGGCACCTTGTACCCGTTGTGCTGCAGCGGCACAGCGCCTTCGACCGCAATGCGGCCGGCGGCCTCGGCGGTCTCTTCATTCCGCGGCTTGCCGGCGACGAACGCTTCAACCGCCGCGAGGCGCATCGGATGAGCGGCCACTCCGTTGACGGCGAGCCGCATCCGCTGAATGGTCTGCCCCGACGTTTCCATCGCGGACGCGACGTTCACGAGCGGGAAGTCCCAGACCTTTCGATCGGCGACCTTCTCGAAGTAGAACTGCTTGCCGGCCCACGTCCCCGGGATGCGGATCGCGGTGAGGAGCTGCCCCGGCTGGAGGATCGTCATCCGCATGATGTCGATGCCCGGCCCGATGAAGTAATCCTGCGCGTCCACGACCCGCTCGCCGTCCGGCGTGCGAAGCACCATCTTCGCGTCCAGCGCGATGAGTGCCGGCGCTGTGTCCGATGGATTGACGGCCACGCAGCGATCGGCGTCGAAGATCGCGTGCTCGCGGTTGATGGCCGTCGGCGTGTCGGCGTAGCAGATGTTGCCGCCCGCGCGGTAGCACGTCCATCCGTTGCGGTAGTACCAGCAGCGCGTGTCCTGCGACACGTTGCCGCCGATGGTTCCCTGGTTCCGAATCTGCGGCGACGCCGCGGCTTCCGCGGCCTCGAGCAGGATTCCGTACTTCTCCTTCACCGCCGCGTGCCGGACCACCTCGGTCAGCGTCGTCATGGCGCCGATCTCGAGGCCGTCGCTCGTCGCCCGCACGCCCTTCAGCTCCGCCACGCCCCCGAGATCGACGACGTAGCGCGGCTTTCGAATGCGATCCTTGAGCCAGTCGAAGCTGTCGAGACCTCCCGCCATCACCCAGGCGTCGCTGCCGTACCGATCCAGCAGCGTCATCGCATCGTCGACGCTCACCGGCTGGAACAGCTCGAAGGGCGCCATCATGTCGTGTATGACTGCCATTGCTGCTGCTCCTTTAGAGATGTGCGGTCAGCCCATCGTGCTGCGGGCTGCCGGACTCCAGCGAGGTGAGCACCAGATCGGGTGTCACCGGTATGCGTTTGAAGAGATCGTCGCCCAGCGCGGCGGACAACGCGTTCAGAACCGCGGCGCAGCCGGCGCCGACCGGCGGTTCGCCGACGCCTCGCGCGCCGACCGGCGTTTCGGGATCCGGAATATTCAGCGCGTCGAGCTTCACGTTGTGCGGGATGTCGAGAATCGTCGGCGGCTTGTTGTAGTGGAAGCGCTTCGCGAGCGGCAGGCCGTACTGCTTGTCGTACACCCACTTCTGACCGATCGTGTGGCCGATGCCGAGCATCGACCCGCCGAAGATCTGTCCCCTGACGTTGCGCGGATGCACCACCGTCCCGACGTCGCCGACGGCCGTGTAGTCGAGAATCGTGTAGGCCCCGGTCTCGACGTCGACTTCCACTTCGGCGAATGCGATGACGTACGAGTGCGTCGCGCCATCGCGCGGGTACGCATCCTTCGCGACGCCCATGAGACCCTGCCCGGCGAGCGCCGAGGCGGACGTCTTCGTGAACGCGTTGATGTTCTCGGGCAACTCATGGCCGTCGTACGTCCCTCCAAGCGCAATCGCGCGCTCGGCCGCCTGAGCGAAGGTGAGGCCGCGGCCTCCGCCCTTTCGGAACACCCGGCCATTGCCGACCTCGTACGCCTCCGGAGCGCCACCGAGATCCTTCGCGGCGATCTCCTGCAGCTTCTTCTTCATGTCCATCGCTGCGGCATGGTTCGCGCGCGTCATCGCGTGAATCGTCTGACTGCCCGCCGAGACGCACGTCCATGGCAGATGCTTGGCCGTGTTGCCGAACGTGATCTCGATCTGCTCCCACGGCGTGTCGAGCACATCGGACACGATGCGCATCGAGTCGAACACCGACTCCGTTCCGAGGTTGCCGATCCCGGACTGCACGTGAACCTTGCCGTCGGGTTTGATCACGAGCAGGCCATCGAAGCCGATCGAGCCGCCGACGTATGGACCCACGGCCACGCCGACGCCGCGCGCCTTGGAGCCCTGACGCTTGCCGCTCCGCTGCTTCTTCTCTTCCCAGCCGAACAGCTCGGCGCCGCGATCCAGCGCTTCGCGGACGAACGCGCTGGTGACGTAGTTCTGCTTGCCGGTCTTCGCATCCGGCGCGCCGAACGGCGCCTTCCCGGAAGGCGCATTGATATGGCGCATCGCGACCTGGTCGATGCCCAGCTTCCGCGCTGCCTTGCTGAGAATCGGCTCGATGATCGCGTTCACCTGCATGCCGCCCGGCGAGCGCTGCGCCGACCGCGGCGGCGTGTTCGTGACCACCGACACTCCGCGCCAGCGCATCGCCATCGGCTGGTAGGCCAGCGACGAGATCGAGCCAGCGGACCGGAAATCGCCCTGCGAGGCGTACGGCCCGTTGTCCTGGACGATGAAGAGATCGAGCGCGGTGATGCGGCCGTCCTTGCGGAAGCCGATCTTCGCGCGGCCGTGCAGACCTGTGCGCGCGCGGCCGATGTAGTGCTCCTCTTCGCGCGTGAGGCGCATCATCACTGGCATGCCCGTTTTCTTTGCGAGCAGCGCCGGAATCGCTGTGCTCAGCGTGCCAGGAATTTTGCTGCCGAAACCGCCGCCGGTGTACTCGCTGATGACCACGACGTCGTTCGGCTTGATGCCGACCCAGCGCGCGACGTTGGCGACGGTCTGGACCGTGCTCTGTGTGGAGCAGTGCAGGTACAGCTTCCCGTTCTGCCAGTACGCCATCGCGCTGCGCGTCTCGAGCGGCTGATGACCGGTCGATTGCGTGAGGAACGTTTCGTCGAGGACGAGATCGGCCTGCTTGAAGCCGGCGTCGAGGTCGCCGAAGCTCCAGGTATCGGGCGCCTCCCCCATCGGCAGACGGCCTTCGCGCGCCTCGGCGAAATCCTGCTCCGTCCACTTGATGGTCTTGAGCTCTCGCCCGACGAACACGTTGCCCTGCGTGCGCGCGTTCGGTCCATTCGGCCGCAGACTGTCGAGCGCATCGACGACGAACGGCAGCGGCTCGAAGTCGACCTCGATGAGCTCGATGGCTTCGGACGCGGTGGTTTCATCGACGGCCGCGACGGCGAGGATTGGCTCGCCCTGATAGACGGGCTCGTCGGAGAGGGCGACCTCGGGAGGCGGGCCCGGCGGCAGCGGGGCCTGACCGGGAGGCGGAGGAGGCAGCGGCGGAACCGGAACCTCAGAGGCGCGCAAGATCGCCTTCACGCCTGGTAGCGCAAGCGCGCGGCTCGCGTCGACGCTTCGCACGCGCGCGTGCGGCATCGGGCTCAGGAGCAGTTTGCAGAACAGCATCCCTTCGGCCCGATGGTCTTCCGCGTACTTCGCCTTGCCCGTGACCTTGGCCACGAGATCCGGCGTCGAGTAGTCCTTTCCGATGTACTTGTAGTCAGCCACGTCAGGCCCTCCGCATGTACTCGGCGCCGCGCATCAGGGCCGTGAGAATCTTGTCGTAGTCCTGACAGCGACACAGGTTGCCGGATACGCCGTGCGCGAGCTCCGCACGCGTCGGGTTCGGGTTCGTCTTGAGGAAGCCCGTGGCCGCCATCACGAATCCGGGCATGCAGAACGCGCACTGGAAGCCCTGCTCGTCGACGACGCCCTGCTGAACCGGGTGCAGCGTCCCATCGGCGCTCGCCAGACCCTCGATCGTCACGACCTTCCGGCCGCGTACCGAATGCGTGAGAATCGAGCACCCGTAGTGCGGCACATCGTCGATGAGGACGGTGCAGGCGCCGCACTCCGCGCGATCGCAGCCAAGCTTGGTGCCGGTGAGACCGAGCTTGTAGCGCAGGGTCATCGCCAGCGTTTCCTGCTTCATGACGTCGACGCGGCGCAGCTGACCGTTGACGTTGAGCGTGATCAGGCGCTCGACGGCGCCCGGCGCTGACGGCTGACCCAGGATCGACGCCCTGAACAAATAAGCGGTGGTGGATACGGCGGCGCCCGCCGCAATCACACCTTTGATGAAGTCTCTCCGGGAGACTTGCGGAACCCCCGTGCTCGTCATGGGGCTGACCTCGCTTTCGGTCGCGAATACTAGCAAGATTTCACGATTCGTGCGAGGGGATCGCGATACCATACCGCGCGACAGCAAGGAGCACGACCCATGTGGACCCGCCGCGAATTCCTGCAGACCGGAAGCACCGTTGGGACGGCGTTTTCCCTGTTCCGCGCCGATGCGCTTGCCCGCGTGACTGATGCCACAGCGGCGATCGCCGACCGCTCCGTGGCTGACGTGGCCGCGGATGAGAACTATTGGCGTGAAATCCAACAGGCCTTCACCCTCGATCGCACCTTCATCAACCTCAACAACGGGTACACGTGCCCTTCGCCGCGGGTCGTCCATGAGGCGTTGAAGCGGTACCTGGACCTGTCGAACCAGTCGCCTTACACCTACATGAACCGGCTTCTCGAGCCGGGCATCGAGACCGTCCGCCGGAATCTCGCGGCCGAAGCCGGTTGCGACCCCGAGGAGATGGCGATCACGCGAAACTCGAGCGAGGCGCTTCAGATCGCCCAGATGGGCATCGACCTCAAGGCCGGTGACGAGGTCGTGACGACCGAGCAGGACTACCCACGCATGCTGACCACCTGGGACCAGCGCGCGCGTCGCGAGGGCATCAAGATCGTGAAGGTCGGGTTCCCGGTGCCGCCTCCGGGCGGCCTGGCGGAGCTCAAGTCACGCATCGAGCAAGCCGTGACACCGAAGACGAAGGTGGTTCACTTCTGCCACATCACGAACCTGACCGGACAGATTTTCCCCGTACGGGACATTTCCCGGATGGCACGGGCTCGGGGCATCAAGTCGATCGTTGACGGGGCGCACGCCTTCGCGCAATTCCCCTACAAGCTGCGCGATCTCGAGTGCGACTATTACGGCGTCAGCCTGCACAAGTGGCTGCTGGCACCGGTGGGGACCGGCTTCCTCTACGTCCGGAAGGAGAACATCGCCACCACGTGGCCGCTCCAGGCGGCGCCGACGTCAAAGGACTCCGATATCCGCAAATTCGAGGAAATTGGCACTCACCCGGCGGCGAATCACAACGCCATCGCGGAGGCGCTGCAGTTCCATCAGGCCATCGGCACCGAACGGCGGGCCGCGCGCATGCGGTACCTGCGCGCGCGCTGGCAGACACGGGTCGAGAAGCTGCCCGGCGTGCGCATCCTGACGTCCAACGACCCGGAGCAGTCGTGCGGCCTGGTCAACGTCGCACTCGACAACTTCGACCTGCGGAAGGTCGTCGACCACCTCTGGGCGAAGCACCGGATCGTCGTCACCACCGCTGGCGTGCAGGGCCAGTATCAGGGCCTGCGCGTGACGCCGAACATCTACACCACGCTCGAGGAGATCGACGCGTTCGCGTCGGCGATCGAAGATCTGGTGCGCACCGGTCTTCCCAAAGAAACTGCGTAAGCGTTTTCGCGGCACGTAACGCCTGATACGCGGGATCGGCGCTAAACCGCTGATCCTGCGTCGCCGTCCCCTGGCCTCCTTCCTGCTCTGCGATTCGAGCTTTGGATCGCCGCTCACACCAGGAAGGAGAACCCCCCGTTATGCTGAAGAAAGCGCTGTATGCGTGCGTCATGGCCGCTGGCGTCGTCATGCTTCTCGTTACAACCGCCTCGGCACAAGGAAAAGTGAGGCTCACCGCGAACCTCAATGGCGGCGAGGAAACGCCGGCCCCTGGCCTCAATACCGGCGCGTTCGGCACCGCGATCGTCGAAGTCGATTCGGCCAGCGCGGAGGTGACTGTCGACCTTCGTGTGTGGAATCTGCCCACGGGCACGACCGCCGGTCACATCCACGCAGGCGCGCGGGGAACGCCGGGCCCGGTGATCATGGACTTCACGTTACCGACGGGCGTGACGGGGGACTTCGCGGTGAACCTCCGTCTGGGCCAATCGGCCTTCAGGGCGCGTCCTGAAATCGGAATCAACACGCTGTCGGATGCGCTGCAGGCCATTGCGGCGGGAAACGGCTACGTGAACGTGCACAGCACGCAGTACCCCGGCGGTGAGGTGCGCGGGCAGCTCATTCTAGACCGCGGCAACCAGTAACCGCAGATACCAATACGCCGACACCTGCCCCCAGCACGACGTCCACTGCGTAGTGGTAGCGGCCGGCAACGGCCGCTACTGCTATCAGCACACTCGTTACGCCGAACGCCGCGCCTGCTTCGGGCCAGACGCACCAGACGCTGAAAGACGCCGCCACCGAGACCGCCACGTGACCGCTCGGAAACGTGACGCGCCGATGGCTGAACCGGCCGAGCACCCTTGCATTCAGCGCGGCGACCGCGTGCGGCGGGACCGACCGCTCGCCGTCGAGAAGTCGCGGCGGAAGGGCGCTCGTCCATGGCAGCGTGACGTAGCAGGCATAGCCCGCGCCGAGCACGTTCAGCCAGAACGACCCGACGTCAGCCGCGGAACCGAACGCAAAGACGACCGCGAACGCCGCGGGGACGAGCGGATAGCAACACAGATACGCGAGCTCCAGAACATGGCGCGCCGCGATGCCCCGCACGCGCCAGGAACGCGTCACGTCGGTACGCGCCAGCCAGCGTTGGAACCATTGGTTCGGCACGGCCGGCACGAGCGCGGCCGGAATCCAGTAGCCCAGGATCAGATATAGGTGCGGGAGCCAGGCGCGCGCCGCCCAGGGGAGCGCGAACCGCGCGACAATGACGAGCGCGATCGCGCCTGACACGGCGAGCGCCGCTCGCCGCGGTCGCGGCGCTCGAGGCGCTGCGGCGAGGAGAACGGCGAAGTACGCCAGGGCGAGCCATTCGAAAGGGGTCATGAGATATGCGCGCACTCGTGCTCGCGCTGCTCGCGGGCGGCGTCGTTCTTCCGTTGGACCATCTCGCGATCCAGCAGGCGCTGGCCATCGCCAACTCCTCGCTCGAGTCGACGCACCGGCAGTTCCACGCCGATTATCGCTTCCCGGTGAGCAAGGCGCCGGTCGACTTCATCAGCATCGTGTCGCCGTTCCGGCGCCTGGTGCTCTCCGCGGAAACGGAGATGCTGCTCGGCCGGCGCATGTTCGGGCAGCGGGAGGCGATGGCCGCCCTCCGGCCGGATCCCGACCGGTTCGAGGTGTACGCCGAGCTCACCTTTCACCCGCACAACACGTTCATCGGGGTGCCCGGCTACGCGATTCAGCTGGAGCCGGTGACGGCTCGCGGCGCAGCGGTCCTTCCGGAGGCGATCGACAGGCTGCCGCGGTTCGGACCCCGCGTCGACGACGCCCGGTACCCGTTCCCCTACCCGCCGCCGGCCGGCGCCAGAGCCCGTGCGGGCAGCGAGCCGCTGCTTGGCGGGACGCTCATCGCGCGCATCTCCGGGACCCAGCTCGATCCACAGGCCGGTTATGCGGTGATCGTCCGGGATGGCGAGAAGGAGCTGGGGCGGGCCCGAGTCGATTTCTGGCGGCTGCGTTAGGTTTTGTCTAGGATTTCGACGAGTTCGCCGAGTTGCGCGAGCTCGTTGCGCGCGGCGTAGAGTATCGCCCGCGTTTCCTGGAGTGAGGGCGTCGACCAGTCCTCGTCGTGGAACCGGACGCGACCCTGGTCATCGAACTCGACCAGCACCGCGTCCATCGGCTCGACGTAGAGCCTCATGATGCCGCGGGATACCAGCCCTCAGCAGACCGGGGACAGACTGCGCCGGACGGCAAGGAATACCGCCAATCCGGCCATAACCATCGCAGTCCACACGAATTTCTTGCGCGCACCCATCGATTCGCCTCCAGGCAACAGGCGTTATCGGTAAGGAGGTGAAAGAACTTCAGGGGATCGCCCCACACTAGCTGTGAAAAACCGTGTAAGGGGTCAGTGGTCAGGGCCAGGGGTCAGGGCCCTGATCCCTGACCCCTGAAACCTGCTACCTACGAAAGTACACGAATGACGACGCGGCGGTTCTGGGCGCGGCCGTCGCGGGTCTTGTTCGGCGCCACGGGCTTCTCTTCGCCGTAGCTGATCACGTTGATCTTGTGCAGCGGCACCTGGTGCGATTCGTAGATGTATCGCTTCACGGCTTCGGCGCGTTCCATGCCGATCTTCTCGTTGATTTCCTTCGTGCCGACGTTGTCCGTGTGTCCCTCGACCTCGATGAAGACGCCCTTGGGGTCGGCCTTCAGCTGGTTGATGACCTCGTCGAGACGAGCCTTGGCCTGGTCCGGCAGCTCAGTGCGGCCGAACTTGAAGTTGCCCTGATCCTCGCTGAGGGTGACTTCGTACACGAGGCGACGGTTGTACTTGTCGACGGCCTCGACGCGGCTGCCGACTTCCTTGGCCGACGCTGCTGCCGCATCGGCTGCGCTGCGGGCATCAGACGCCGACTTCCCGGCCGCTTCGGCCTTCTGATCCACCGAGCCAATTCGCTCCTCGTTCTTCCGAGTGCGCTCCTGCGTTTCCTCGAGGGAGCCGCTGAGCGTGTCTACCTTGGTGTTGACCTCGCCGACCTGACCGCGAACGAACTTCTTCGTCGCGCACGCCGGGGCCACGGCCACCGAGAGCGCCAGGATCGAGGCCGCGAACAGAGATTTCCGCATGATCACTTCTCCTCCTAAACGACTGCTAGCTTCCCGTGCGTGCCGAACCGGCGAGGTATCCGCTACGGGCGTGAACGATAAGGTTCTTCTTCCGGGTCCGTATTTCCAACCGGTGCCACCCCGGACGGGCGCCCGGCTCGAACGAAAGCAAGTACTGGTGCCTGAGGTTCCCCATCAACTCGCGCAGCGCCTTCGAACTGTCTTCGAGCTCGCTGGTGATCGCCATCTCGCCGCCGGTCCAGCGCGCCAGGTCGGCGAGAGTTGCAGTGTTGTCCTCGGTCTGTCCGGCCGCGGCCAGCACCGCCAGTTCGTGCCCAGGGTTGTCCACGGGGTTCGACACCACCAACAGGTAAACCGGCACGTCGATCGAGCTCGCGACGTACGAAACCTGTGGCGGCGTCATCCGGCTCCCTGTGTCAACGCCGTCGGTGATCACGAGCAGCGCGCGGTGTCGGTTCCTGCGCTCGGCCACCCGGCGGGCCATGGTGCCGATCGCGTCGTAGAGCGACGTGAGGCCCCAGGGCTTTCCTTCCAGGCTGACCGATGTGATCCGCTCGAGATCCGTCGTGAACGGGCGAACCTCCTTCAATTCGCTGTCGAACGTGAACAGCGCCGCCTCGTCCTGCTTCGGTCGCAGATGGCCGAGCGCCACGTTCACGGCCTGGCGAGCGCGGTCCATGTTGCCCCCCACCGACATGCTGCCGCTGATGTCGAGCAGCACCGCGAGGCTCACCGCCGACTCGCCCTTGTAGAAATCGGTGATCACGCGCGTCGTTCCGCCGTCGACGACCTCGAAATCCGTCTTCTTCAGGTCCCTGATGACGCGGCCACGTGCGTCGCGCACGATGGCGGACACGGTGACAGCCTCGACGCCCGACCGGAACGTCACGGTGGGTTGCTGCCCGGCCGCTGATTGTCCAGTCACCGTTTGCTCTGTCACCGCAGCACCCGTCACCACCATCAAAGTCGAGAGGACCCCCACGACCGATCCGCGCCTCACGCCGACCCCATCCTTCAATGCGCTTGCCATACGAAAAGACTCCGTATTTCGCAATTTTACGGTGATCTTCCCCCTCACCTGACTCGTCTGCAAACACCCAGGGATGTGTAAGTATTACCCCCTTAGTCGCGGCCGTGTAACTCTTACTACGCTAGAGGCCCATGTCAGACTGTGCAGCCATCGGGCAAGTGGCTAAGATGGGCGCGATGACTTCGAAAACCGCCCCGGCAGGCGCCGGCCAGGCGATTCCGGTCGCGGCCAGGGTGAACCGTTTTACGTACGCGATCAGGCAAATTGTTGCCGAAGCTCGGGCCGTGGAAGCCCAGGGGACACCCGTCCGCTACCTGAACATCGGCGACCCCGTCGCATTCGGCTTCAACACACCGCCGCATCTTGTCGAGGCGGTGGAGCGTGCGATGCGCGCGGGTCGCAACACGTACGTGGCGTCAGCCGGCATCTCCGAAGCGCGCGAAGCCGTCGCCGGGGATTACAGGGCCCGGGGCATTCCCGTCGATGCGGATCGCGTGCTGATCACCGCAGGCACATCCGAAGGCATCGAGATCGCCCTGAACGCGGTCGCGGATATTGGAGACGAGGTCCTGGTTCCCTCCCCGACGTATCCGCTGTACACGGCGGTGCTCGCGAAAATCGGCGCGGTGCCTCGCTACTATCGGACGAATCCGGACGACAACTGGCTGCCCGACCTGGATCACATGCGCAGCCTCGTCTCGCCGCGCACGCGAGCCATCGTCGCGATCGATCCCAACAACCCGACCGGCGCGGTGTACCCGGCCGCCATTCGCCGGACGATCATCGAGCTCGCCGAGCAGCACGGCCTGGTCATTCTGGCCGACGAGGTGTACGGCGATCTGGGGTTCGACGGCAACGTTCCGCTGCTCGGCACGCTCGACCTCGACGCGCCGATCATTTCGTTCTCGAGCCTGTCGAAGGCGTATCTCGCGCCCGGCTGGCGGGCGGGCTGGATGGTGGTGGGCACGACGCCTCGTCTCGACGCCGTGCTGAGCGCCATCAAGAAGCTCGCGGATGGCCGCCTGTGCAGCACGGGGCCGATGCAGTACGCAATCGCCGCGGCGCTCACAGGCGATCGATCGCACCAGGACGTATTCCGCCGCGAGCTGCGTGTCCGGGCGCAGCTCACCACCGAGCGGCTGAACGCCATCGAGGGAATGCGATGCGTCGCGCCGCGCGCGGCGTTCTACGCGATGCCCTCCGTCGCGCTGCCACCGGGACGCACGGATGAGGACTTCGTGCTCGCGCTCCTTCGTCGGACCGGCATCCTCTGCGTCTACGGCTCGGGCTTTGGCCTGCCGCCCGAGGCAGGCTTCTTCCGCGTCGTCTTCCTGGCGAGCCCCACGGAGCTTGCGTCGATCTACGACGACATCGCGGCGTTCACCCGCGTCTACCTCCAGCAGTCGTGAACGCCAACGGCGACGACCCGCGCGCGATCGTGCGCTACGCCCTCGCGGGCGCCGCGTTCACGGTCGTGATGATGTGGATGCTCTATCACGTCCGTGGCGCGCTGCTGCTCATCTACGTCGCCGCGGTGGTGGCGATCGGTGTGTCCCCTCTGGTCACCGCTATCGAGCGTCGCGAGGACGCCCTCACGCGCAACCGTGTGCCGCGCTGGTTGGCCATCCTGACGATCTATCTCCTGATCCTCGGTACGCTCGTCGCCATCGGGATGCTCGTGATGCCGCCGCTCGCCAAGCAGATGCGGGACCTGTGGACGGCCGTTCCGGAGCTGATCCATCGCGGCCAGCAATGGTTGATCGATCGCGGCCTGATCGGTCGCGAGTTGAGCGTGCGCGAGGCGGTCGAGCGAGCGCCTGTCGGCGGCGGCGATGCGGTGAACACGCTGTTCGATGCGCTGTGGGGCCTCGTCGGCGGACTGGCGGGACTGGTCACGATTCTCATCCTCGCGTTTTACTTCCTGCTGGAAGCAGACACGCTCGTGAACACGTTCGTCCGCCTGTTTCCGCGCGGAAAGCGGCGCCAAGCCGACGACGCCTGCCGTCGCATCACGACGAAGGTCAGCGCCTGGCTCGCGGGCCAGCTGCTGCTCGGCGGGATCATCGGCGCAACGGCGGCGCTTGGCCTGTGGTTGATGGGCGTCCCTTACTTCTACGTGCTCGCGCTCATTGCAGCGATTGGCGAGCTGATTCCGATCGTGGGACCGCTGCTGGCCGCGCTGCCTGCGATTGCCGTCGCGTTCTCCGTGTCGCCCGGGCTGGCGTTGGGCGTGACGATCTTCTTCGTGGCGCAGCAGCAATTCGAGAATCACGTGCTCGTGCCGAAGGTGATGGAGCGGCAGGTCGGCGTGAGCGCGGTCGTCGTCGTCGTCGCGCTGCTGGTCGGAGGTTCGCTGCTCGGCGTCGTCGGCGCCGTGCTCGCAGTCCCGACGGCCGCCATCCTGCACGTCCTGGTGCAGGAGCTCAGGCCCGACATTGCCGAAAGTTGATCCGCCACGACAAGCGGCGATCGCTGCCGCAGCGTACCTGCTCCTCACGCTCGTCCTGACGTGGCCGCTTGCGCGCGGTCTCACTCGCGACGTGCCTGCGGATCTCGGCGATCCGCTCCTCAACATGTGGATCCTCGCCTGGGACGCGGAGCAGCTTCTCGCGATCGCCGGCGGCGATTTCGCGCGCATCCCGCGATTCTTCGATGCGAACATCTTTCACCCGGCACCGCTGACGCTCGCGTACTCCGAGCATCTGGTCGCGCAGGCGTTTCAGATCCTGCCGGTGTACGCGGTCACGCGCGACCCGATCCTCTGCTACAACCTGCTGTTCCTCTCCACGTTCGTCTTGTCGGGACTCGGCGGCTTCCTGTTCGTTCGCGAGCTCACCGGGAGCAGCCGCGCGGGGTTCGTCGCCGGCGTGCTGTTTGCCTTCGCGCTGTACCGCTGGACCCAGCTCTCGCACATGCAGGTGCTCTCGGCGCAGTGGATGCCGTTCGTCGTTGTACGGACTGCGCCGATACTTCACGACAGGCCGCTTCCGGCCGCTGGCGGGAGCCGCGGCGGCGCTCGTCGCGCAGAACCTGTCGTGCGGGTACTACCTCTTGTACTTCGCGCCAATCGTCGTGCTCTATACGGCATGGGAGATCGCAACGCGCGGCATGTGGCGCCTTCGCTCGACGTGGCTCCACCTGACCGCCGCGGCTGTGACCGTGGGCGTGGTCACCGTACCGTTCCTCCTTCCTTACAAGAGCGTGCGCGACAGCCTTCAGCTCTCGCGTGAGACGAGCGAAGTCGTTCGGTATTCCGCCGATGTGTATTCGTACCTGACGGCACCGACCACGAACCGCATCTGGCGCGATGTCGCCAATGTGTATTCAAAGCCGGAAGGGGACTTGTTTCCCGGCGCCGTGCCGATCCTGCTCGCCGTGGTGGCGATCGCAGGCGCCGCGCGCGCAGCAAGAGGCGTGAGCAGTCGACCTCCGCGTGCGCCTGGGTGGGTGCTCGCGGGCATTGCGGGCGTGGGATCCCTCTACGCGGTGTTGGCCGTGATGACGGTGTTCGCGCGGCGATTGGATTTCGAGATCGGTCCGTTCGCGGTGCGGGCGACGAACGTGACGCGACTGCTTGGCCCGACCGTCGTCGCATTCATCGCGATGTGCGTTCTGCGGCCAAGCTTGCGCGCCCGGCTCGCTGCGATCGCGCGACGGCCGGAAGCGATTCTGCTGATGTTCGTCGTCGTGGCGTGGTGGCTGTCGCTCGGACCATCCCCGCGCGTCATGGGCCGTCCGCTGCAACTCTGGTCGCCGTACCGGTTTCTCTACGAATTCGTCCCCGGGTTCGATGGCGTGCGGGCGCCCGCGCGCCTGGCAATGGTCGTTGCGTTCGGACTCTCGATGCTCGGCGGCTGCGCAGTCGCCCTGCTCGACCGGAGTCGCGCCGGCGCGGCGGCCGCAATCATCGCATCCTGCCTCTTCCTGGTCGAGACGAGCGTTCCGCCACTCTCGGTGAACGGCGTCGCCCCCGTGAGAGGGCTGGCGACACTCGAGGCGCGCGTGTATCGTCCAGCGAGAGCGCCTTCGGTTTACAAGGAGCTGGCGAAGACGCCTCGCGATGCGGTGGTCCTCGAGATTCCGTTCGGTCAGCCGGACTACGATGTGCGCAGCGTCTACTACAGCACGGTGCATTGGCGCCGCCTCGTCAACGGTTACAGCGGGTTCTTTCCTCCCCACTACGGTGGCACGATTGCGATCGTCTCGGCGGGCGCGCGCGGCGGCGATGCGGCGTGGGACACGCTGCGAACGCTCGGGGTCACACACGTGGTCGTGCACGAAGCCGCCTACCTCGACGATGAAGGTGCCAGATTCGCCGAATGGCTGCGCGGGCGCGGCGCGGTGGAGGTATTCCGCGACGGTCGAGATGCGCTCATCGCATTGCCGCGCTGAGCGGCCTGGTACGCGCGTTGCCTCGTATCGCGTGAGAGCCACATGGCGGGTGAAGCGTACATAGTTTCCACACCGATGTTCGGCAGCACGGTTCCGACTGTATGGAGCCGGCCCGCCCGCCGATCGCTCTTCGGAGACGTGGCGGTGACCCTCTTCCTGCTGGCGCAGTGCTTCGACGGCGTGTTCACCTACGTGGGCGTGGCTTCGTTCGGCATCTCGGTCGAGGCGAATCCAATCATCGTTTCGCTCATGACCACGTTCGGCCAGGGCGTGGCGTTGACCGGCGCCAAGCTGGTGGCCGCCGCGCTCGGCATGTGCCTGCATCTCCGAGAGATCCATGGCGCGGTCGCGCTGCTGACGGGGTTTTACATCGCCGCCGCGATCGTTCCCTGGACTGCCCTCCTCTTTTTCTGAGCCGCGCCTTGAGGGCGCCACGCGGTCACGTTGTAAACTCCGCGTCATGCGTCAGGATCCGCTCCGGTACCTTGCAGACGAACTCGGTTCCCTGAAGGAACAGGGCCTGTATCGCCGGCTGCGTATTCTCGATGGAGAACAGACCGCGAGGACGTCGGTCGACCATCGTTCGGTCGTCAATCTCTCGTCGAACAACTACCTCGGACTGACGACGCATCCACGACTGCGGGACCGCGCGCTGCAGGCGGTCAAGGACCTCGGCGTCGGCTCGGGATCGGTCCGCACGATCGCCGGCACGATGGCGATCCACATGGAGCTCGAGGCCAGGCTCGCCGCTTTCAAGCACACCGAGGCGGCGGTCGTGTTCCAGAGCGGCTTCGCCGCGAATGCGGGCACCGTGTCGTCGGTGCTGACGAAGGACGACTTCATCATTTCCGACGAGCTCAATCACGCGAGCATCATCGACGGCGCGCGTCTCAGCCGCGCCACGATCAAGGTCTTCCCCCACAAGGACGTGGACGCCGCCCGCCGCGTGCTGCAGGAGCTGCCGAAGCCGGGACGCAAGCTCCTGATCACCGACGGCGTCTTCAGCATGGATGGCGACATCGGCGCGCTGCCGGGCCTGTGCGATGTCGCCGACGAATTCGGCTGCGTGATGATGGTCGACGATGCGCACGCAAGCGGCGTGTTCGGGAAGAGCGGCCGCGGAACCGTCGATCATTTCGGCCTGCACGGCCGCGTCGACATCCAGGTCGGCACGCTGTCCAAGGCGATCGGCGCGCTCGGCGGATACGTGGCCGGCAGCCGCGCGCTGATAGAGTTTCTCTACCATCGGGCGCGGCCATTTCTCTTCTCGACATCGCACCCTCCGGCGGTGGCCGCCGCATGTCTGGCGGCGATCGATGTGCTGGAAACGGAGCCCCAGTTGATCGAGCGGCTGTGGGAGAACACGCGGTTCTTCAAGGCGGGGCTGCAGGCGCTCGGTTTCGACACCGGACTGAGCGAGAGCCCGATTACTCCGGTCATCGCCGGCGACGGCCCGCTGGCGATGAAACTGTCGGATCGGCTCTTCGAGGAAGGCGTTTTTGCTCAGGGAATCGCGTTTCCGACCGTTCCAAAGGGCAAGGCCCGGGTCAGGACCATCGTCACGGCGACCCATGGCAGGGACGAGCTGCAGTTCGCCCTGGACTCTTTCGCGAAGGTCGGCCGGGAACTCGGTATCATCTGAGGGCGTAACAACGTGGGTATGAGTACACCGCCGCCGCTCCCGCGTACGCCCGGCGGCGCCCGCCGCTTCTTCGACGCGTACACGCACGGGCTCACGACGCAGGAGCTCGAGCGGCTGTTCACGCGCGATACGCCCGACGCGTATCGCTTCTTCGCGCGGCATATCGATTTCAAGGCGATCGAGCATCTTCCCTGGCACAAGCGCACGTTCACGCAGCTGCGACTGCTGTTCCTGGCCTTCACGCTCAAGCTCACACCCGAGCGCCGCGCCATTTATGGAATGGCGCTGCTGTGCACGTTCATCGGCCTGATCGAGCTGTGGGGCGGATTCCATTGGCTGCCCCTGCCGCACCCGGCGTTCGTGCCGGGAACGCTCTGGCTCCTGACCGGTTTCCTGATGGTGAACCTGCTGGTGCTGCTCGAGGTCGCGGACCGCCTCTCGCTCAAGAACGACCTCGAGATTGCACGCGATATTCAGCAGGCGATGCTGCCGAGGGCTGCCTTTCAGGCGGAGGGCATCGAGGCGTTCGGCATGACCCGGCCGGCCAACACGGTCGGTGGCGATTTTTACGATGTGATTCCACTGCGCGACGGGCGGGTGCTCCTCGCGCTTGGGGACGTCGCCGGCAAGGGAAGTCCCGCGGCTCTCCTGATGGCGCTGCTGCTCGCCATCATGCGCACGCTCGTCGACGACGATCTGGCTCCGGCAGAGCTCGTCAGGCGGTTGAACGTGCAGATCATGAAGCAGGCACCCACCACGCGCTTCATCACGCTGTTTCTGGGGATCTTCGACCCGGCGACGGGGCAGCTCACCTATGTGAACGCCGGCCAGAACCCCCCGCTCCTGCGGCGCGCTCACAGCTCTTCCGAGGCCGGCCCCTTCGAGTCGCTGCGCGAAGGAGGCGTGGCGCTCGGTATGTTCGAGCGGTCACAGTACGTCGAGGGACGAACGACGCTGGACCCGCTCGACGTGCTCGTGATGTACAGCGACGGCATCACAGAGGCGGAGAACGGAATGGGGCAGCCGTTCGACGAGGAGGGGCTTCAGCACGTCGTCGATACGAAGTCGTGGGGGACGGCAAAAGAACTGGGATGGGCTACATTCGAGGCGGTGGAGCGCCACACCGACGAGCGTCGGCTCCTCGATGACCTGACGGTGCTCATCGTGCGGCGTCTGCACCCGCTGCCTTCGGCCGTGGCCCAAACAGCCGCCGTTGGCGTCTAATATTCTCTACCTGGTTGCGCGGCGCTGAGCGGGCCCGCGCGCGCTCCGCTCCACTGAATCCATGTCCCTGCGGCTGGTGCGCCTTCTCGTGCTGCTGGTGCCGGCGATCTACGCGGCGGAATCGCGCGCGCAGACGCCTGCCGCCGCGTCCGACGGCATCGTCGTGCTGATGAACCGCGCGGAGAAGCTGCTGCTGGCAGGGAACGCCGACGCCTTCGACGCGCTCTTCTGGCCCACGGCGCGCGCGGAACCACTTCAATCGTTCGCGCGAGACCTCGTGCTGCCCGGCACGACCCGCGCTGTCGTCCGCGAGCGCGACCGCGCGCCGCTCGAAGGTGTGCTGCCAGGCGACGGCTACCGTCTGATCGTCGATTTCTTCACCGAGGGCAGCGAGCGTGCCCGTATCGTCACGGCGGGCGTCGAGGTGCGGAAACCTCGGGCGTCGGCGAGCGACGCGGAGTGGCGCATCGCGGCCGCGGAGCGTCTCACCGTCGTCGACGGCCTGTACCGGCTCTCAGTGAATGCGAGCACGCAGTTCTCGGCGCGCAATCTTTCGATCGAGGCGGAAGATCTCAAGCTCGTGCTGCAGGAGGGCGATGTCTTCCAGGTCGACAGCGCCGACGGCGTGGCCGGCCTGGTGCTGATGGGCCGTGGCGAGATGCAGTTCACGCCGAAACCGGAGGCGGAGCGCGGGCAGGTGCGGATCTTTGGTGGGTCCGAAACGCTGACCGCGCGGTTCGGAACGGCCTTCGTCCGCATGAACCCTGGCGAGTATCAGTCGCGCGTTTCGGCCGCGAGCCTGACCAAAGTGGCGGTCGACCCACGCCTCATGCGCCGCGCGCGCGAAATTTTCGCGGAAGAGGCGCCGAAGTCGTTCAGCCTCGATCTGAGTGATTTGAGCCGCGACCCCTGGTACCTGCTGCCCGGGTACGGCGATTTCCTCGCCGAAGTGCGCACGCGGAAGCACGGCACGCTCACGTACGCGCGCTCGATGAACGAAGCGGAAGACGTGACGCTCTTCGACCGCACGCGACACCGCAACATCGCGATCTACGCGTCGGCGCAGAAGTTTGCCTCGCGCGGCCGGTTCTACGACGAGGACGAGCTCAGCGACTACGACGTGCTCGACTATCAGATCGACGCGAGCATTTCACCCGATCGTGAGTTCATCGAAGGGCGCGCCCGCATGCGCATTCGCGTGCGCGCGTACGCCGTGGGGGCGCTGACCATCAAGCTCGCCGAGCCGCTCGTCGTCACGGGCATCGGGAGCCTCGAACATGGGCGCCTCTTGCACCTGCGCGTCAAGAACCAGAACAGCATTGTCGTCAACCTTCCCGTGAGCATGCCGCGCGACAGTGAGATCACCCTGCTCGTCGTGTACTCGGGACGGCTCGTGTCGCAGGGGGTCGACCGAGAGGCGCTGCAGGGTCCGCCGCAGCGGACGCAGGAGATACCGTTCGTCGCTCCCGAGCCGAATTACCTCCTCAGCAATCGGGCGTACTGGCATCCGCAAGGGCAGGTCACCGACTATGCAACGGCGACGTTGCGAATAACCGTGCCGGACGGCTTCGGGTGCGTGGCCAGCGGCGAGCCGGCGGTGGGGTCTCCAGCCCCGCTGAAGGACTCGTCGGCGAGCCAAGGTGGTGCCAAGCGACTTTTCGTCTTCACCGCGCTCGATCCGCTTCGCTATCTCTCGCTCGTGGTCAGCCGATTCGTGCGCGTCAGCGAAAGCACCGTGGCGCTCGCGGAGGGGGCCAGTCAGGCGCCGCTTCCGCGAGCCGTGAAGCCCGATGGCCAGCGCGCCGCCGGGTTCCGCGTTCGCGATCGCATCAGCCTGAGCATCGACGCCAATCCGCGGCAGCAGGGCCGGGCCCGCGAGATGGCGCCATGGGCGGCCGACATTCTGCGCTTCTATTCGGACCTGATTGGTGAAGCGCCGTATTCGACGATGTCGCTGGCGCTGGTCGAACACGATCTGCCCGGCGGCCACAGCCCCGCGTACTTCGCGGTTCTCAACAATCAATTGCCGTCGAGTCCCTTCGCGTGGCGGAACGACCCGGCTGCGTTCAGCGGCTTCCCGGAATTCTTCCTGGCGCACGAGCTGGCGCACCAGTGGTGGGGCCAGGCGGTGGGCTGGAAGAACTATCACGAGCAGTGGATCAGCGAAGGTTTTGCGCAGTACTTTTCCGCGCTGTATGCGCAGAAGGCGCACGGGGACGAGACGTTCATCGAGATGCTGCGCCAGTTCCGCAGATGGGCGCTCGCGGAATCCGACGAGGGGCCCGTGTATCTTGGCTATCGGCTCGGGCACATCCGCGGCGATCCGAAGGTATTTCGCGCGCTGCTCTATAACAAAGGTGCGGCCGTTCTGCACATGCTCCGGCGCCTCGTCGGCGACGAGACGTTCTTCAACGCTCTGCGCCGCTTCTACTTCGAGCAGAAGTTCGAAAAGGCGGGAACCGACGATCTACAGCGCGCGTTCGAGGCGGAAACCGGCCGGTCGCTGGCGCGGTTCTTCGAGCGCTGGATCTACGGATCGGCGCTCCCGCGGCTGCGCTACGGCGCAACCATCGGCGAGCGCGAGGTCACGGTCCGCTTCGAACAGCTGGGCACGCTGGTGTTCGATCTTCCCGTGACGGTGACCGTGACGTACGCCGACGGACGGGCGACGGACGTTGTCGTTCCAATCACGGAGAAGGAGGTCGTTCACAAGATTCCGGTGGAAGGCGCCGTACGCGGCGTGCAGATCAACCGCGACTCCGCGGCGATCGCGCATTTCGATCAGAGCTGAGCTCAACTCCCAACGCCCAACTCCCAATGCGGTTCTTGTGATTTGCGCTTGTCCGCCCAGCTCGCCGCTGACGTCCAACGGCCGCGCTTGGACCACATGCGCGTGGCCCTTCTGAGGTGTCCTGTTCCCAACCGTGGCTCGTGGCTTCCTCGAAACTTGTGAACCGCTGACGCGGTCCGGGCGTCTGGCGATGTGAGGCGGGATGCACACACGTGCCGAGTTGGCTGGCAGCTTCGTGACGCTCACCGAGGACCTCGATCGGGAGTTCGAGGCGCGGCTCGTCGAGACCTCTACGCTGGCGTTTCGGGTCGCGTTCAGCGTGTTGCGGCACCAGCAGGATGCAGAAGATGTCGCGCAAGAAGCATTTGCCAAGGCGTACCGCGGCTTTCGACAGCTCAGGGACCGCGATCGGTTTCGAGCATGGCTGGTGCGAACGACCTGGCGGGCCGCGCTCGATCGGCAACGCGCGAATCGTCGACGTGGCGTTCGCGAGCTGCCCGCTGATGCCTCCGGCGTCACCGAGGGAAGCGACTCGCGGTCGGCGACGGATCCGGCGCATGAGACCCTCGCCGATCTGTGGGCGGCCATCGATGCGCTGCCCGAGAAACTGCGGGTCGCCATCGTCCTGGCGAGCATCGAAGGCCATGACGTGCGCGAGGTGGCAGGCCTGCTGGGAATCCCGGAGGGGACGGTCAAGTCTCGGCTGTTCCTCGCGCGACAGCGGTTGAAGGAGGCGCTGCAATGAACGACCAGGAGCTCGCCCGTGTGTTGCGCGCTGCCGTCAACGTCGACCACTCGCCGGAATTCCTCGCGCATGTTCGCGCACGAGTCGGGGAGAAGCGGACGCCGAAGTGGTCGCGCCGCTGGCTGCTTGGCCCGGTAGCCACCGCCGCGTCCGCCGCTGCCGTGATCGCGGCAATTGCCATGTGGCCCGTGCGCCAGGAATTACCAGCGCCTCCGCGGCCGCCAACGATTCGGGTGATGGCTGACTTCGCCGCCGAGCCGCCGCCGAACGTCGTGGAGACGCGGCGCACGCCAAACGTCAAACGCCGGGCGACGGAAGCTTCGAGCCTTCCCGAGGCGCTGATTTCTCCCGACGACGCGCGTGCGTTTCAATTCCTGGTGAGAACTGTTCGGGAGGGCCGCCTTTCTGCCGAATCGCTGCCACCGCGACGGTCCGCCGGCCAGGGCGTAATGGTTTCGACTATCGAGATTCCCCGCGTGACCATCGAGTCGCTTCCTGAGATTGCGCGGCTGGAAGGAGTTCGTCCGTGAAGAAATCCCAGATGCCATTCGTCATCGTCGCGCTGACAGCAATGCTTGCCGGCGCTCGCCCGCTCGCGCAGGATTTGCCGCCGGCTGAGAAACCGCTGGTTCCGCTCGACATTCAAATCGTCGTCTCACGGTTTCAGGGTGAGAAGAAGGTCACCAGCTTGCCTTTTTCGGTCGCCGTAAACGCCAACGATCCTGGCCCGTCGCAGCTGCGAATGAACGCGCACGTGCCGGTGCCGGCGTCCGTATTCGCTCCAGGGCCGCCCGACGCGGTCAACAAACCGCTCGCGTCGTGGAACTACCAGGATGTCGGAACCGCCATCGACTGCAATGCAAGAACGCTTGACGACGGCCGGTTCCAGGTTTTCGTGTCGGTGGAGGACTCGTCGGTCTATACGAACGTTCAGGACACGACAACTCCAAGCGTCAAGGAGATGCCCGTGCTTCGTTCGTTCAAGTCGAAGAACACACTGCTGCTCAGGGATGGCCAGACGCGCCAGTTCACGGCGGCAACCGACCGTATTAGCGGTGAGGTCGTGAAGATCGAGGTGACGCTCAGAGTCGTCAAATAGCGTCGAGGTCTATTGCAGATAGATCGCAGCGACCCTCGGCTCGCCTTTCGCCTCGAACGCCTCGATCACCAGGACGAACCGCGTGCCGCCCAGCTCGTAGAAGCGCGTGAGGCGCTCGCCGAATCGAGACCGCTCCACGGTCTGTGAGCCCACTTCGGCGTCCCGGCCAAGCCGCGCGGCGATTGCCGAGAACGTGTCGCCGACGCGCACTTCTTTCTTTCCCGGCAGGAGGAGCACCGGAACCGAGACGGCGCGCGCGGGAACCCCGGCAGGGACGACGGCAGGAGCCTGAGCCTCGCGGGCGATGACCGGCATCGAGGCGCTGACCGTGCGGAGCTCGCGCACGACGATCGATGCTACGGCGACCCCGCCGACGATGAAGGCGGCGGCGAGCACCCATTCGATCGCGGACCCGAACCGAGCGCGCGTCGCCTCCATACCCGGCCTCCCTGCGAGAGGACTCTAGGCCCGCCCGTTACCAAAGATCAAGCAGAACTATTTGGTGATTTGACGATTTGTGATTGAACGATTTCATTGGGGATTTGCCATTGGCGATGGCAATCGTCAAATCAGGAAATCGCAGAAATCGTGAAATAGAATTAGAGGTTATGGCGGACACGGTCTCGCTGACCATCGATGGCCGGCCGGTTTCGGTCGACAAGGGCAAGACGGTCCTGCAGGCGGCCATCGAGAACGGGATTTCGGTTCCCTACTACTGTTATCACCCCGGCCTGGGCATCGACGGCTCGTGCCGCGTCTGCGTCGTCAAGATCGAAAAGATGCCGAAGCTGCAGACGTCGTGCTCCACGACCTGCACCGACGGCATGGTGGTCTCGACGCGCGATCCCGAGGTCGTCGCCGCACGGGCGGGCGTCTTCGAGTTCCTGCTGGTCAACCATCCGCTCGACTGCCCGGTCTGCGACAAGGGCGGCGAATGCCCGCTGCAGGACTTCTGGTACACCTTCGGGCCGGCGCAGAGCCGCATGGATTTTCCGCGGCGCGTCTTCGACGGTGAAGGCGTCAAGGGAGACGTCGATTTCGGCCCGACGCTCATGCTCAACCGCCAGCGCTGCATCCTCTGCACGCGGTGCGTCCGCTTCATGAAAGAGGTCGACACCGACGCGCAGATCAACATCGTGGACCGGGGGAGCGGCAGCGAGATAGCCACGTTCGAGGAAGAGGGCGTCCATTCGATGCTGTCGGGAAATCTCATGGACGTCTGCCCTGTCGGCGCCATCACGACCAGGGACTATCGGTTCAAGAGCCGCCCCTGGGACAATCCCGGGCGTCGTGGACACGATCTGCACGCTGTGCTCGAAGGGGTGCAGCACGAGCGCGTGGTTGAAGGCGAAGCCGGAGTGGGCCAAGGGTTCGCAGCTGATTCGCATGACGCCTCGCTACAACCCTGACGTGAACAGCTACTGGATGTGCGACATCGGCCGGTTCGACTATCACTGGGTGGAGAGCGAGGAGCGGCTGCGCCGGCCGCTGGTCCGGCGCGACAACGAGCTGAAGCGCGCGGCATGGCACGATGCCGAACCGCTTCTGCGCGATCGGTTGCAGGCTGCGGGGAGCGTCGACCCCGCATCCGTTCGGTTCCTCGTGTCCGCCCACGCGGCGACAGAAGAGCTGTTCGTGCTGAAGCAGCTGGTTGAAGGCGTGCTCGGTTCCGGCGGCGGTCTGGCTGCCGTCACCGTCACGTGGACGCGGAGCGACAAGCGCCAGCCTTCGGGGGTGAAGTTCAAGGTGCCGGCGACAGATGCGCCGAACGTGAACGGGGCACGAGACCTTGGCTATTCGGTAGCGGCCGGCAACGACGGGCTGCCGGAGATCGGCGCCCTTCGTACCGCGGTCCAGGCTGGCCGCGTCAAAGCTCTGTATGTTCTGGACCCGGGGCCGAACGGTTCGCTTGGCGACGTGTCATGGCTGATCGAGGCGCGCGCCTCCGGGCGGCTGCCGCTGCTCGTGGTGCAAGGCGTCCTGATGACCCCGCTCGCAGCGGCCGCGGACATCGTGTTGCCCGGGGCCACGTACGTGGAGAAGGACGCGCTGTACACGAACGACCAGGGGCATGTGCAGGCGGCGTCGTTCGTCATCGCACCGCCCGGAGAGGCACGGGAGGACTGGGAGATCCTGGCGAGCCTGGCGATGTCGCTCGGCGTGTCGCCTGCCCTACCGATCGGGCGGCGACGTGCGGCGCGCGCTGGCAGCCGCCATGCGCGGCACGCCGTACGAGGAGGCGGACAAGCGGTCGTTCACACGGTCCATCAGCGCGCGGACCTGGCTGCAGGCCTCGAATCCATCGGAGCGCTGGAAGTGGGACTTCATGTTCCAGGACCTGCCGCCCGTGAAGGGGCACTCCGTCCAGACGGAGGTCGGCAGCACCGAGGGCCGCGTGATACCGCTCAAGCCGGTCGGCGAGTGACCATGCGTGCCGCAGCCGCCGCGGTCGTTCTGCTGCTCGCACCGGGCGTTGCGCTCGCGCAGCTCCGCGGCATCAAGGCGGAGTTGACGCCGCTCGTGGCGTCCGACGCGCCGATGGGGGGCAGCGTCACGGCGGCGCTGCAGGTGCGCCTGCCGAAGGAGCTTCACGTTCAGTCGAACAAGCCGCGAGATCCGACGCTCATTCCGACAGTGCTCACGATCGATGCGCCGCCGGGCACCAGCGTGGGTGAAATCGTCTTCCCGCCGGCTATGGACCTCGCGCAGATCGGCCAGCCGGAGCCGCTGGCGGTCTTTGGCAGCGAGTTCGCGATCGGCGTCCGCTTCGATGTGAGCCGTGAGGCTCCGCCGGGACCGATCGAGATTCCCGGCAAACTTCGTTATCAGGCGTGCGACGAAAACCTCTGCTACGCGCCCGCGACCGCCAACGTCCGCTGGACCCTCGAAGTCGTTCCGGCCACTGCACAAGTCAGGAAGTATCCGTCGCCGGTCTTCGAACAGATCCGTTTTGGCACCGGCGACGCGCCTCTCCCGTCTCCGACGACGAAGCCGAACGCTTCCGCGGCCGCTGGACAGCCGGGACCGCAGGGCCTGGCACAACTCGACAAGTTCACAATCCGCGCGACGACCGGGGGATACCTCGGGAGCGACGACTTCCTCGAGTTCGTTCGCAACGCTGAAACGGGCGTCAAGGAAGCCGGCCTGTTCGAGGGGCGGGGGCCTCTGGCCATCCTCCTGATCGTGTTTCTCGGCGGCCTTGCGCTGAACCTCACACCCTGCGTGCTCCCGATGATCCCCATCAACCTGGCGATCATCGGTGCGGGCGCACGAGCGGGATCGCGCTCGCGGGGGTTTCTGCTGGGCGGCGTCTATGGAGCGGCGATGGCGCTCGTCTACGGCGTTCTCGGGCTCATCGTCATCCTCACCGCGGGAACGTTCGGCACGATCAACGCCTCGCCCTGGTTCAATCTCGTGATTGCGATCGTGTTCGGAGCGCTCGCGCTCGCGATGTTCGACGTGGTGGTGATTGACTTCTCGCGCTTCTCGGCATCGATTGGCTCGGGGGGCAACCAGGGATCGCTGGTGCTGGCGTTCACGATGGGCGCGGTGGCGGCGCTGCTTGCAGGGGCATGCGTCGCGCCGGTGGTGATTCAGGTGGTGTTGTTCTCGAGCGATCTGTACGCGCAGGGCACGGCGATCGCCCTCGCCCTGCCGTTCCTGCTTGGCGTCGGGATGGCGGTGCCGTGGCCGATTGCCGGCGCGGGCCTCGCGGCGCTTCCAAAGCCTGGAGCCTGGATGGTCCGCGTGAAGCAGGCCTTTGGCGTCGTCATTCTCATCACGGCCGCCTACTACGGCTATCAGGCGTACCGGCTGTTCGAGAACCGGTGGGTCGATGCAGGCGAGGTGGCGTCGAGCGTTCAGGAAAAGATCAAGGCAGGCTGGCACTCGTCACTTACAGAGGGCCTGATTGTCGCGCAGCAGCAGCAAAAGCCCGTCCTCATCGACCTGTGGGCCACCTGGTGCAAGAACTGCCTGACGATGGACAAGACGACGCTGGCGGACCCGGCGGTGGAGGCGGCGCTCGATGGCTACGTGAAGATCAAGTTTCAGGCCGAGCAGCCCGACGAAGAGCCCGCGAAGTCGATCATGCAGCGATTCGACGCCGTCGGTCTGCCGACGTACGTCATTCTCCATCCCAAGCCGGCGGCGTCCTCCTTCTGACTTTCGTTTACACTAGCGGCATCTGTGCTCCGCCTGCGGCTCGCGATCCTGATTCTCGCAATCGGCTCAACCGCCCGAGCGCAAACGCCGCCCCCGGCGACTCCGTCGCCCGATCCGCCGCCGCTCCGCATCGGCCCGGTGACGCTGACGGGTTATTTACAGGCTGATGCTCTGACGGTCACCGGGGACGACCTGGAGGAGAACAACGACACCTTCAGGATCCGCCGGATGCGCGTGGGACTATCCGGCGATCTGGCGCCCAAGATTGGCTGGGTCTTCAGCCTCGAGGCGGTCGGCACCCCCCACATTCGCGACGCCCACGTCACGCTGCGCTTTGTTGACTGGGCCAATGTGCGATTCGGCCAGTTTTACCAGCCGTTCGGCCTTGAACGCCTGACTTCGACGTCCCGGCTCGAGATCATCGACCGGACGCAGATGACCGAACGAATCGCTCTCACCCGCGATCCCGGCGTCATGGTGTTCAATGCGCGCCCGTTCTTTGGTTGGCTGTCCTATTCGCTCGATGTGTCGAACGGCACGGGCCAGAACGTCGCCGACAACAACGATGCCAAGGACGTCACGGGCCGGCTCGTCATCTCGCATCCGCTCCTGCGTGGGTTCAGCATCGGCATCAACGGCTCGAGCGGTGAGCAGCCGACGGGCACCCGGAACCGCGGCGGCGTCGACATCTCGATCGACAAGCATGCATTCAAGTTCGTGGTCGAGGGGCTCGTGGAGGAGAGCGATGGGACGGGTCCCGACCGCGACGGCTTCTATGTGTCCGGCGTCTACCGGCTGCATCCAAAACAGGTGACGCCGCATTTCCGCATGGCGGAGTTCGTAGCGCGGTACTCGTCTCTCGACGATCCCTCAGGTGCACGGCTCGCGACGCCGATTCGCAGCTTCATTCCCGAGACGACGAACGAGTTTCAGTTCGGCGGCAACTACCACGTCAACCGCAATGTCCGCTTCATGGCGAATGCGATCGTGCCGGTGGACGATCGCGACATTCCCAGTGCGACCTTCATCGCACGGCTTCAGATAATCTTCTAATCCGCTCGGAGTTCGATCTGCGGGATGTTATCCTGTGGCGGACAATGCAGAAGCGCGCTGTCCGCTTGACGCTCCTCGCGCTGCTCGTCGTCACTGGGCTCGGCGCGGCCTACCTCACCTGGGAAATCCAAAGCAGACTGCGCGGCGGACTCCTGCACGAGCGGGACGTTGACGCGCGTCTCGATCGAATGACCGCAGCGACCGCCGCGCTTGGCGCTTCGCAGCAGGCATACGTGGCCCCGGGACAGCAGCGCGGCGACGCGTTGACGCACGCAAGCGTTCTCGTCCAGCAGTTGTACGACGCGATTGCCGCGCTTCGTCTCGCGGCACGATCCAGCGAGGCGGCCGCGTCGCTGCTCGCCTTCGGCCAGGCGATGGACACGCTGGTGAATGTGGACGACCGCGCGCGCGATCATTTACGCGAGGAACAGCAGCTGATGGCCGCCGACCTCGTCTATACCGAGGCCCGGCAGGCGATCGCGTCGATGCGCGCGCAGCTCGATGCCCTCAGGGCGTCGGAGGGCCGGTTCGTTGAAGCTGAACGGAACGTGCTGCTCGCACGGCTTGCGACGGTCCTCGGCGGCGTGGCGATCTTCTGGCTCGCTTGTGTGCTCCTGCTCGTCCGCGTGCCCCGCGCTCGATCCGCTGAGCCCGCCGTCAGCTCGGGCCAGGCCGAGGGCATCGCACCCGACCTCTCCGTGGTGCCCCCTCTGGATCTCAATGCAGCAGCCTCGGTTTGCACGGAGCTGTCGCGATTGACGAACGCCACGGCGCTCCCCCCGGCACTTCGCCGCGCGGCGAGGGTGCTCGATGCACCTGGCGTCATCCTGTGGCTTGGCGCCGGCGAGGAGCTGTTTCCAGCGAGCGCTTACGGCTACGGACCGCGGACGCTGGCGCGGCTCGGCCCGATTCCGCGTTCCGGTGACAATGCCGCGGCCGCAACCTGGCGTACGGCACAATCCTCGATCGTTGCGGGTATGGAGGGAGCGAACGGCGCGATCGTGCAACCGCTCGTGGGCCGCGCGGGTTGTTTCGGGGTGCTTACGGCAGAAGTCCGGCACGGCCGCGAAAGCGACGAGGCGACCCGGGCCGTCGCCGCGATGATTGCCGCGCAGCTCTCGGTCGTTGTCGCACCATGGCCTGGTCCAAGCGAGGGCGAGGGCAGGGATGACGGGGCCGCCGCCGCGGTTGGAGATCAACCCGCGGAGCCGACGGCCCCCCAGCGCACCGCAGCCAGCGCGTAATCGCGCCGGCCTCTACGCCGGACGAACGCTGCGGATCGTTTTCGCTCGCGGCCGCACCGGCAGCGGCGCTTTGAGAGTCAGCGACTTCCTGTCGCGCGTGACCGCGATGGCAATTTCGTTTGAGTCTGCGGTCCGCAGCCCCTCGGCAACGTCACGCGGCGTCTCCACGGCCTTCCCGTCGATCGCGGTGATGATGTCGCCGGCCTTCAGCCCTGCCTTGGCGGCCACCGAGTCTGTGTCGACGGACGAGACGAGCACGCCGGCTTTCGTGCCGAAGTACTCCGCCAGTTGATCGGTCAGCGGCGAAAGCTGCGCGCCGAGGCGGCCTCGCGGCCAGACCTTGGCGGCGGGGTACTCGCCGTCCCACTTGAAATCGAACGCGAAATCGCGGGGCAGCGACCGCATCCCTCGCTCCACTTCACGCTGAATGTCGTCGGCCATGTGCGGCAGGTGCATCAGATCGCCCGACCAGCGTCCCCCGCGTTCCGGCGTGAGATCCAGCGTCTGCCGCGAGCCTGCGCGCAGGACCGTCGCGCGCACTGCACGCCCCTCCGCCGTTTCCTGTACCAGCCGCGCGAAGTGGCGTGCACTGCGGACCCGCTCGCCGTCGAACTCCACGATGACGTCGCCGCCGCGGAGACCGGCTCGAGCCGCCGGGCTGTTCTCGTCGACATCCTCGATCATCACGCCGCCGGGCTGCCCAAGCTTCGCCTTGGCGATGTCGTTCGCGTCGAGATCCCGGATCGAGACGCCAATCTGACTGCCGCGGCCATCGAGCATGAACACGCGACGATCGGCCTTGTCGTCCGACGCTGTGGTCTGCGACCGAACCGACGGCGCGAGCGCATAGGCGGCCGCCGCCACAACCACGACCGCCGCTCCCGCCACGAGTGCCTTACGCATAGCCAAACCTCCCGCGAAGGGCGGACAATCCCCGCGCCTCTGAGTGCGTTCCAGATCGTCAGACGAGACCCCTCTCAAAAAAGTTGGGCGATAATCCGAGCATGGCGAAGGACGACCGCAAGGCGCGCATTCTCGAACGGATCGAGAAGGACAAGGTGAAATTCCTGCGCCTCCAGTTCACCGACATTCTTGGGGCGATCAAGAACGTCGAGGTCCCGGACCGCCAGTTCGGCGAGGCCATCGACGGCCGGATCATGTTCGACGGCTCGTCCATTGAGGGGTTCGTGCGGATCGAAGAATCCGACATGTACCTCAAGCCCGACCTCAGCACATTTCAGGTCTTTCCATGGACCTACGGCGGCGCCGATCGCGTGGCCCGAATCATCTGCGATATCGCCAATCCCGACGGGACGCCGTTTGCGGGATGCCCGCGCACGACGCTCAAGCGCGTCATCGCGCTGGCGGCGGATCGAGGCTTCACCATGAATGCGGGTCCCGAGGCCGAGTTCTTCCTGTTCCAGACGAGGAACGGCGAGCCGACGACCGAGACGCACGATGCGGGCGGGTACTTCGACCTCACGCCCGTCGACCTCGGCGAGGATGTCCGCCGCGAGATCGTCCTGGCGCTCGAGCAGATGGGGTTTCACGTGGAGGCCGCGCACCACGAGGTCGCTCCCGGCCAGCACGAAATCGACTTTCGCTATGACGATGTGCTGCCGACGGCGGACAACGTGAGCACGTTCCGCTTCGTCGTGAAGAACGTGGCGATCCGCAACGGCCTGCACGCGACGTTCATGCCCAAGCCGGTCTTTGGCATCAACGGCAGCGGGATGCACACGCACCAGTCACTGTTCTCGCAGGGCAAGAACATCTTTTTCGACGACAAGGCGGAGTGGCAGCTCAGTAAGACGTGCCTCTCCTACATCGGCGGAACGCTGCGGCACGCGCGGGCGTTCTGCGCGATCACGAATCCGCTGGTGAATTCGTTCAAGCGCCTCGTGCCGGGCTACGAGGCCCCGACCGCGATTGCATGGTCCGAACGCAATCGCAGCCCGCTCGTCCGCGTGCCGGCTGCGCGAGGCAGCGAGACCAGAATCGAGCTGCGGATGCCGGATCCCTCGTGCAACCCGTATCTTGCTTTTGCGGTGATGCTCCGGGCTGGCCTGGACGGAATCGAGAAGGAGCTCGATCCGGGCCCTCCGGTGAACAAGAACATCTACACGATGAGCCACCGCGAGCGCCGGCATCTCCGGATCGACGAGCTGCCGAGCAATCTGAGCGAGGCGCTGGACGAGCTGGAGAAGAGCGACTTGATGCGCGAAACGCTCGGCGATCACATCTTCGATCACTTCGTTGCGGCCAAGCGCGCGGAATGGGACAGCTACATCCGGCACGTTTCGCCGTGGGAAGTCGACCGCTACCTGAACACCTACTAAGGACAACGCTGTCCCCGTGAAGTGACGGCGCCGCGATCGGCGCGAACGAATCCCGGGAAAATCGTGTGTTTCTCGACGGCACAGCGCTTGATGAAATGGCTGTCGGTCGCGCCGGGTCACCGGGGGGCGTTAACTTCAGGCAGGCGCTGGCATCGCCGCTCTCCGGCCTGGCAGGTTCACGATCCGAGCGCGATTAGGGGTCTGGCCCCTATGGTGCCAGGTCTTGGCTGTTTTTCGAAGCAAGGCCTGGCACCTTAGGGGCCAGACCCCGTTCTGGATTCCGTTTTGCTGGTGTAGGCCCTGGAGAGCGTCATGAAGAGAGCATCAAGATTGACGGTGGCGGTTCTGGGTGCCGTGCTGATCGTAGGGTGCGCCGCCCGTGGCGTGAAGATCGCCCAGCTGAAGGATCAACCAGGCCGATACGACCGGAAGACCGTCGCCGTGACCGGCACCGTGACCACCAGTTGGGGCATCCCTATGGTCCCGTTCCAGCTATACAAGATTGACGACGGGACGGGCGAGATCACGGTTGTCTCGAGATACGGCCGCACGCCGGGCAAGGGTCAGCGGGTGCGGGTCAAGGGGAAGGTCAGTGAGGTCGCGGCGTTCGGCGGCAAATCGATCGGCCTTCACATCCAGGAAGAGGATCGCGACTACCGCGACCGCTATTGAGACTTACGGGCGCTTCAACTGGCGCCCGTACTGCGAACCCAATCCCAGTCGACGGAAATAATCGTAGAAGGCGCGCGACACGTCCGCGATCGCGCGCTCACCCTCCACTTCATCATCGAGATACGTCGTTGCCACCGCAATCGCATACGGGCGATGCTGCGCGCGGACAATCGCGGCGTCCACGCGCACGCCTTCGAGCTCACCGGGTTTGTTGAGCACGGGCACCCCAGCGGGAATGCCCCTTCGGAGATAGCCGCCGGCGCCGACCTCGAGAATCGTCAAGACGCCCGCTTTGCTTTCCGGCGTCAGACCTTCCCCCGCGTGCAGCGCGCGCAGCAGGCGAACGAGGTCACGGGGCGTTGCGACGTTTTCGTCCCCTCGGGCTGCGGCGGCAGCGTCCATCATCTTGCGGCGCAGCCGGATGCCGTTCAGGCTGAGCGACTGCATGCGCGCGGAAATCGACGCGAGCATGAGGCGATCGATCAGCACGTTCGTTGCTGTGTTGTCGCTGATCGAGATCATGAGAACCGCGTGATCCTGCAGCGTGAGCACCGGCGTGCCAAGGGCGTGAAGAATGCCGGTGCCCCCGACGACGTGTGACCGATCGAGCCGCTCGGCGGTATCCAGGCGCACGCGGCCCTCGTCGGCCTGCTTGAACAATTCGTACAGGACGGCAAGCTTGATCGTCGATGCCGTCGGAAACGACTCTCGCTCGAGACGGCCGATCTCCTCTCCCGTCGTCAGATCGAGCGCTGCGTAACCGATCACCCCGTCGAGGCGTTCGACAATCGATTCGAGTTGCCGATCGAGGACGCGCCGCAGCTCCTGCGGGAGCGTCGTCGCAGGCTGCTGGACGATGAGGCACGTGAGGGCAACGACCGCAGACCTCATTACGCGGTGAGCTTCACGACGACGGCGGTCATGTCGTCGTTTTGAGGTGCATCGCCGCGGAAGATCCGCACCTCCTCGAATACCGCGTCCACGATCTCGCGGCCGGTGCGGGTGCGAGCCGACTGGACGACGTCGATGAGGCGGCGGGCGCCGAATTCCTGCCCCTGCTCATTGAAGGCCTCGAATATGCCGTCCGTGCAGAAGACGAACACGTCGCCGATCGCCAGCGGCAGCGTGATCTGATCGTACGTGACTCCTGGGAAGGAGCCGAGCGGCAGGCCCGGCAGCTCGATCTGGCCGCAACCATCGGCGGTGCACCGCACGGGGTACGGAAGACCCGAGTTCGCGAGCACCAGCGTGTGCCGCTTCAAGTCGAATAGTGCGTAACAGAGCGTGCAGTAGTACTCCTCGAGCTGGCGTTCGTGCAGAATCGTGTTCATCGCCTGAAGGACGCCGGCCACGCTGAAGCGCTCCGGTGCGTAGCGCCGCCTGTACGTGCGGGAGCGGACCAGCTCGCCCGCGAACGCGCTGTAGAGCGCGGCCGGCACGCCCTTTCCCGAGACATCGCCCACGGCAACGACGAGCGTGTTCGAATCGGGCACGAGAAAGTCGTACAGGTCTCCTCCGAGCTCGCGCGCCGGCGCAAACCGGGCGGCGATGTCGACGCCACGCATCCGCTTGGGCAGTTCCGTCGGCAGCAGCGCCTGCTGCACCCGCTGGGCGAACCGGAGCTCCTTCTCGATGCGGACTTCGTTGCGGCGGATCTCGTCGTAGAGGCGCGCGTTCTCGATGGCGACGGCCGCCTGGCTCGCGAGCAGCGTCAGCAGCTCGGCGTGCTCCTTGGTGAATGCGTCCAGCTCAGGGCTCTCGAGATCGAACACACCGATGACGCGATCCTTCACGAGCAACGGGATGACGAGCTCCGACCGCACGTCCTTGACCGCGTGGATGTAGCGGGGATCCGTCGAGACGTCCGAGACGAGCACCGGTTCTTTGTGCTGAGCCGCCCAGCCGATCAGTCCGACGCCCAGCTTCACGGACGTGAGCGCGGCATCCTCGCCGTAGCTGACCGCGAGCTTCATCTCCAGCTCCTGCGTGTCGTCGTTCAACAAGAGGATGCCGAAGGTGCGATAAGCGATGATCCGCTTCGTCAGGCTGGCGATGCGTGTGAGCAGTGCGTCGAGGTCGAGAATGGACGACACCTCCCGGCCGATCTCCGCGAGCGTATCCATCATCTCCACGTGATGGCGCTCGGACTCGAAGAGGCGTGCGTTTTCAATCGCGACGGCGACGTGGGCGCCGAACTGCCGCAGCAGCGCCTCATCGCGAAGCGTGAACGCGCCCGGTCGCTCGCTCAGCAGATTCAGCGCGCCAATCACGCGACCCTTCCGCCGCAGCGGCACGGCGAGCTGCGACACCGCGGTCGCGACGGTGCCCACCCAGCGCGGATCCTGGCGAACGTCGTCGACGAGGATGGGACGGCCCTGCTCGACGGCGGCCCCCACGATGCCCTGCCCCACCGCGAGCCGCAGGGTCTTGACCGCCTCCTCGGGATAACCGACCGCGTACGCGATGCGCAGCTCCTTCCGGCGCTCGTCAAGCAAATACACGGAGAACGCATTGAACGGCGTGAGCCTCGCGATGAGCTGCGGAATCTTTGGGAGCAGCTCGTCAAGGTCGAGGACCGATGTAACCTCGCGTCCGAGCTCGAAGAGGGTAGAAAGAATCTCTGCGTCGGCGGCGCTCGACACGCGCGTCGACTCGGTCATTGCGTCACGTCTTCACGGATTATACTTTTCACCGGCGTTGACTCACGAGCTGTCACTTCCCCTGGACTACACGGCGATCGAGCGGATCCTGCCGCACCGGTATCCGTTTCTGCTCGTCGATCGGATTACGCAGCTCGAGCCCGATAAGCGCATCGTCGGCATCAAGAACGTGTCGCTGAACGAGCGGTATCTCTCGCGCCAGCACGGAGCACCCCCCGCTTTGCCGCCGACGATCCTGACCGAGGCGGTGGCCCAGGTAGGCGCCATTCTCATCCTGTCGAAGCCAGAGAACCGTGAGAAGCTGATCTTCTTCATGGGCATCGAGCGTGTCCGTTATAAGCTCCCCGTTTACCCTGGCGACGTGGTCGAGATTGAAGCCCGAGTGAGGCGGCTGCGGAGCAAGATGGGGCAGTTCGAAGGCTTTGCACGCGTCAACGGCCGCGTTGTCGTGGAAGGCCGCATGACTTTCGCGCTCGGACCGCGCTCGGCCGTTCCTGCTGGGCCGTAGCCGCGGCCGGGCTTCAGCTCGGGCACTAACGTTGCAGCCAGCGCCACTCGGGAGGGCTGAGAACGTGCTCGAGACAATTGCGATAATCCTGATCGTCCTGTGGCTACTCGGGATGGTCAGCGGCTACACCCTCGGCAATTTCATCTGGATCCTGCTGGTGATTGCCGTGGTGCTGTTCCTCGTCCGGCTCGTCAGCGGCCGACGCGTCGTCTGACGGCTCTCAGGCAGCGGCGCGGGCCCTCTTGGCCTGCGCCGCAGTTCGGCCGGCGCCGGCGAAACGAACGGCGGCCACACCTGTGAAGACCACCGCGGCCGCGATGACGACGCGCCATCCGAATGGCTCGCCCAGCATCAGCGTGCCGAGGACAACCGCGATCACCGGGTTGATGTACGCGTAAAGGGAAACCGTCGACATCGGCAGATGCTTGAGCGCGTAGACGTACGCCGAGTATCCGACGAGCGATCCGAACACGATCAGGTACGCCTCCGCCAGCGCGGACCGCCACGTGAACGCCAGCGCGGACCACTCGCCTCGCATGGTCGCCGCGAGGGTCATGAACACACCGCCGAAGAGCATCTGCAGCGCGGCGGCACCGAGGGCATTCTCCTCGCGGGCGTGACGCCGCGAGTAAGACGAGCCGAGCGCCCATCCGACACACGCGAGCTGCAGCGCCACGACGCCGACACCGAACCGGCGGCCCGCCGCACCTTCCGCACTCAAATCGGGCCAGACCAGCATCAGGATTCCGATGAAGCCAATGACCAGGCCGCCGACTCCACGCGGCGTCAATCGCTCGCCCCCAGGCAGCATCGCTTCGAAGCCCGCCATCCAGAACGGCGACGCCGCGACGACCACGGCGGCGATGCCGCTGGGTACCCACTGTTCCGCCCAGATCACGCCACCGTTGCCGATCGCGATCATCAGGAATCCGAGGAGCGCCAGGCCCTTCCAGTGCGCCACGCCCGGCAGGCGCTCACCGCGCGCCACGAGCACGATGGCGAGCGCTGATCCGGCCACGATGTAGCGCAGCCCGCCCACCAGCGCCGGTGGAATCGTTTCGAGAGCCACACGGATCGCGACATACGTGGTTCCCCAGATCAGGCATACCGCAATCCACGCGAGGTACGCGCTGCGAAGAGGTTCATCACGAGAGGTCACGACGCCCGCCCTCCAGCCACGCTGACCGGTTCTTCATCGCCTTCTGCAACGGCGATCGGCAGGCGCGGCGACTCCTTCATGCTGCCAAGCACGATGGTGGTCCGCGTCGAGCTGACGCCGGGCACGGCGCTGACCTGGTTCCTCAGGAGCTCGCCGACATGCTCCGCGTCGCGGGCGCGCATCTTCAACAGGAGACAATCCTCTCCCGCGACGTGATGCACCTCGAGCACCTCGGGAATCGCCGCGAGCCGAGACGCGGCTTCACGCTCCTGGTCGCCGACCACGTTCGTTCGAACGGCAACGAAAGCCAGCATCCGCAAGTCGACGACGTGCGGGTCGACCAGTGCCACGTAACCTGCGATGACGCCGCGTGCTTCGAGCTTGCGAATCCGCTCCAGAACCGCCGAGGGCGCGAGCCCGACCGCCTTGGCGACCTCGGTCTGCGGCATCCTCGCGTTGTCCTGGAGAAGACTGAGGATCCGACGGTCGATCTCGTCGATACTTCGCTCACTACCCACAATGGCAGAATTTTATTCTGAAGATGGCCTGATATTAAACGGATTATTCTGATGTATGTAGGACAAGCCGGTTGCCGCGCGGCCGCCTTGACGGCCAGCAGGGCGGGTGCTACAAACCGCTCTTCCTCTACCGGTATGTCCACGGCCACCCGAACCGCACTGTTTGTCACGCTTTTGACGATTGCGGCGGGTCCCGCTGTCGCGCAGCCGGAGGAGACCTGGCACAGCCTGGCGGCGCCCAGTGCCGCGTTCGAGATGGCGGGCGTGTCCCTCCAGGACGACCGTGCGCAACTCATGCTGCGCCTCATTCGGCGAATCCACTCATTGCCGGACGGCGTGAACGCGACGGTGGACCCGGCGCGGCGGCAGCTGTCCGTGGTTCTCCAAGACACGAATGCCCTGCTCGACGCTGTCGGCCGTCTGCCGAATGCGGAGGTCACACTGGCGGGGACCCATGCGCGCCCCGCGCGCGACGCGGTCAAGGCGGTGCTCGAGGCCGCAGGGTTACGTTTGCGCGAGCAAGACGAGCGGCTCTTCGCGGAGCTCGACGGCAGCGACGATCAGGTCCGTCGACGCGAACACCTCGCGCGTGTGGGCATCGATGCCACCAGGATGGTCGACGGCCTCAATGCAGGCGAGGCAGTGCGCGTTTCACCCGCCGTGATCGAGGTGCCGCTTCCGCTCGCGCCGGAGGTGTGGGCCGACGCCGTCTTCCAGCACGCAGTGCCGCCACGCACCTTGTTCAGCGCCATCATCGGGGACCGCAACGCATCTCTCCTGTACTACGGTTTGTGCGCCCTCACGCCGGAAACGCGGGCTCTCCTGAGCAAGCATCCCGACCTGCTTCGCTGGCTCTATCGCGAGCGACCCGGCACGCTGGCCGCCTACGGCGGCAGCCTTCGCGTGGCGAATGGTCGCGTGGACGTCCCTGGAGGTGAGGCAGCACGCCCGCTGTGGGAAGCGTTGATTGGTGCACCCGTTACGATGCCCGTCGACTTCCTCAAGCAGGTACTGGGCCGGGACGAGGGCCGGCTCGCGTACCTGTACGAGTCCATCGATGCGCTCGATGGGCCGCGCCAGAATTTCGCGCTCGGCCTCGCGAGCGATGACGCCGACGGTCGCGTCGAGCGCCTGCGGGCGCTCTATCGAGCGTTCGCCGGCATCGAAGCGGAGTGGTCGCAGTGGTCGGTGCCGTTCGCGCGGCCCATGTACGACGCCGGCACCCTGCTGCAGGTCGCGCGCGTTGCGCCCGACGGAACGCTCGCCGCTCCCGCATCACGCGGGCTCTGGCGAATGGCCTTCGATACCACTGACCTTCCCGAGGAACCCGCCCGCGAAGTCCGCGACGTCGCCGAGCGGGGCGCACTCGATGCGGCCAGCCTGGCCGAGCTCGTCGCGCTCGCGCCTGCGCGGCACCGGCGCCAGCGCTTCGAAGCATTCGCGTTTGGCCAGCGTGTATTCGGCGGCGCGACAGCCGCGCACCAGGGGGACGTGCTGGTCGCGATTCGCGCGTTTGCGCGGTACCCGGCCGTGATGCTGATCCTCGAACGGCTGGGGGTCACGTCTCCTCAGGTGTACGCCTCGATCGCGAGACACGCGCTGGCGATCGAGCGGGTCGATGATCCCAGCCGCCAGATTCCACTACAGGCTCAGTTCCAGGGCGCGCTCGCAACACTCGATCGACTGGTGCGCACTGGACACCTGGACCGCGACGCCGCCGAGCAGCTGCTCGGGGCTCTCTCCGCGATGATGCCCGTGGGTTCGGTCGGGTACGGCGGCCGGGTCGCCGCGTGGATTGACGACAGGCTTCTTCCCGCAATCCGCCGCGGCGACACGGGCTCTTCGGGAGGCGCAGAACACGACCTCGTGACGGCGTTCGCCGACCCTGACGCCGACGGCGTTGGCCGGTTCGAGTGGGAGGGCCTCGCGTACGATGTGAGCATTGCCACGTCGGAGAGGCGCAGGATTGAAGCGATTCGGGAAAAGCAGGGGGGCAATTCCCTCGATGCGGTGCTTGCGTTCTCGCGCGAGCTGGCCGCATTCGACAAGCCGGCCTTCACCGTCGAACGCGTAAGGCCTGCCGCCGCGTCGCTGAAGAGCCGAGCCGCGACGCTCACACCGGCGAAAGCCTGGCCCGGACTGAACGGCGACGACGCACCGAACATCAACCGACTCGTGGACCGGGCGGTGCGCGATCTCTCGAAAATCAAGAAACCCAAAGACGCGACCCGGGCGACTCGCATTGCGACGCCGCTCATCGCGGCCGCAGATTATCTGCTCGGCGAAACCCTCGTGGCGCTGGCGTACGCACCGGTCCTCGGCGACCCCGAGAGCGTGCTGGGCGGCGAGGCCGATGTGTCACACAAGCACGACTTCGCCGTCGCAACCGCGGTGATCGAAGAGGCGCGAACGCGCGGTCCCTGGATGCGCCCGCGCTTCACCGCATCGGGAGTGGTCGGCGCCGCCCTCGGGCTCGATCTGGTGCTCGCACCGCGCGTGCTCCGCCGGCTCGCGGGGGATCGCGTCCCCGAGCTCCCGCGCCTCAACGAAAACGATTGCGAGGCCTTTGCCACATCGGTGGTCTTGATGAACCCCCGTCGTCTGAGCGACGCAGGTCTGCGCCATGCCGCGGCCGGCGTCAGGGAGGGTCGCCGACGCGTGGTCGAGGCCGGCTCCGACGTCGCCCGGCTGGAGGCGCTCGCCGCCGCCGCACGCATGAGCGCGGCCCGCCGCCAGCTTCTGAGGTGGGGCGCGAAACACGACTTGGCCAAGGTGCCAAGCCTGTTCTCGATCGCCGAGCTGCTCGAGATAGGTGCGCCGGGCGAAGACGACGCCCGTCGCCACGCGTTGGGCGTGGCGGAGGAACCGCTCACCGGGTGCTACTGCGTCCGGTTTCCATCGGCCGGGCCATGGGAGATCTTTTCAGGCAGACCGGCCACGGGGCAACTTGCGACGCGCATACCCGACCTGACGCTGCGGCTCACCGAGCTGCTCGATGAACTGAAGGCGCCGGCGGTTCTGTTGCCGTGGGTGCTCTCGCTGGCGACGCACGACTTCATCCATGAGGTTCCAGCTCTCTACGGCGACGACTGGGCGGCGGCGGTCGACTATGCACGGGCCGTGTCGCGAGAGCGCGTCGAGGATTACATCGCCTCGCTCACGGCGACGGGCCCGCTGCGGCCGGCCGCATCGCATCAGCGGTGACGACGGTGCGAACCTGGGGTGCGTTCGTCGTCGCGCTCGCCCTGGCCACGTCCGCGCCCGGAGGGACGCAGACGGAGCCGGTGCTCCGTTTCATCTCTCCGACCGCAGACACGTACCTGAGCGGCGCCGTGATGTTGAAGATTGCCATCGAGCCAGCTGGATCGGCGTCGCAGATCGCGGACATCGCGTTCTTTGCGGACGGCCGGCAGGTCTGCGTCGTTCCCGCTCGCCGGCCCGAATGCGCGTGGGACGCGGGCGCGAATGTCGTTGAGCATGCGATCCGCGCGGTCGCGCGACTTCACACCGGCGGCCGCGTCGTCGCGAACGTCCGCACGAAGGAGCTGGGCTACACGGAGTCCGTGACCGTCGAGGTCGTGCAGGTGAATACCGTCGTGACCGACGGCGCGCGGTTCGTGAAGGGTCTGACCCGCGACCAGTTCCGCATCCTCGACGACGGACAGCCGCGGCCGATCACCGGTTTCCAGCCGATCGGCACCGCCCTCGAGCTCGTCGTGGCGATCGACGTCAGCGGCAGCATGGCCGGCGCGCTGCCGGATGTGAAGGCGGCGGTACGCACGTTTCTCGCGGCGCTCGGACCCAAGGATCAGGTCACACTCGTCGCGTTCAACGACAACCTGTTCACGCTCGTTCGCCGCGAATCCGATCCGGCCGCACGCGCGCGCGCGGTCGATCGCCTGAGCGCCTGGGGCGGCACCGCGTTGTACGACGTCGTGGTCCGATCGCTCGAGATTCTCTCCCGGCAAGTCGGGCGCCGCGCCCTCGTCGTGTTCAGCGACGGCGAGGACCGCTCGAGTCAGGCGAGCTACGACCAGGTCGAACGACTGGTGCGCGAGAGCGACGCAACCCTCTTCATGGTGGGGTTAGGGCGGGGCGCGACGATCGAGGCTCTCAAAGAGAAGATGGAACGACTCGCGGAGGCGAGCGGCGGCCGTGCCCTGTTCGTTCAGCGGAGCGACCAGCTCGACCAGCCCTTCGCCGAAATCGTCGACGACCTTTCAAATCAGTACATGCTCGCGATCGATCCGAAGCATGACGGCAAGTGGCACACCATCACCGTCCAGGTGCCGAACACGCGGTACCGCGTGCGCGCGCGCCAAGGCTACAAGGCACCCGGCGGGAACAGTCCATGAACATCTGGATAACGGCCGCTTCGCTGCTGACCGTCGCGGTGATTGCCCCCGCGGCCCAGCAGCCTCCCGTTCAATTCGAGGCGCGCGCGGATTTGATTCTCGTCGACGCCACGGTTGTCGACGGCAACGGCACTCCGGTCGGCGACCTTGCACCCGAAGACTTCGTCGTGTCGATCGATGGCCAGCCCCGGGCGATCGCCTCGCTGCAGTTCGTGAAGACCTCCGGTCCCGCCAACGCGCCGGCGCGGCCGAGGGCGTCGCACTACTCCTCGAACGAGGGCGAGTCCGATGCGCGCCGCATCATGATCTTGGTCGACGAGAACAGCATTCCTCCGGGCGCCGCGCGCTCGGTGCTCGCGTCGGTCGACCGGCTCGTCAACGGCTTGTCGCCCGCCGACCGCCTTGGATTCATTCGCTTGCCACGGTTCGAGGGATCGGTCGACTTCACGCTGGATCGCCAGCGCGTCCTGGATGCGGTCAAAAGAACGATCGGCAAGGCGGACCGCGTCGGCCTGGGACGGGTCACGATCTCGGAAGCGGTCGCGTTCGACAGGAACGACTCGCTCGGCTGGGAACGTGCGCTCACGCGCATCTGCGGGCGCACGGCGCCGGGGACTATGTCGACCCCGGGCGGCGGTGGGGGCGGCGTCACCGCGGCGCCAGACTCAGACCTGGCGATCTGCAGACAAACCTCGGAAACCGATGCGGTCGAGAAGATCGCGACCTACCGCCAGCGCGCCCGCGAGACGGTGAGCGGCATCGGCCAGATTCTGTCGAACCTCCGCGCGACGCCGGGGCCGAAGACGCTGATTCTGCTTTCTCAAGGATTCCTGAGCCACGACATTCGGCTCGAGATCTCCCGACTTGGCGACATGGCGGCTGCCGCGCGCGTCGCGGTGTACGCCGTGCACATAGACATGTCGGGGAGAGACGTCGATGCCACCGAACCGTCCTTCACCCGGTCCGACGACGAGCGGCTCCTGGCCGACGGGCCCCAGGACCTGGCGGGTGCCGCTCGCGGCGCACGCTTCCGGATCGTAGGGAGCGGCGAGAACATCTTCGCGCGCGTGGCACGCGAGCTTTCCGGCTATTACTTGATCGGCGTCGAGCCGACCGATGCCGATCGCGACGGGAAGCCGCATCGCATCAAGGTGGACGTGAAGCGACCGGCGACAACTGTCAGGGCGCGGGCGCAGTTCACCATCGACGCCGTGGCGGTGGAACCCGCTTCGAGCGCGCCCGGCGGTCGCCTCGTAGAGGTGCTTCGCTCCGCCACGCCCGCCGCCGGCATCCCTCTGCGCGTCGCGGCATTCGCCGCGCCGGCTACGGTCGCAGACCGCATCAAGGTGATCGTCAGCGCCGACATCGGTACGCCGACTGCTTCGCAAGCCGGCCTCGAGATCGGCTTTCTCGTTCTCGACGCCAACGGCAAGGTCATCGCGAACCAGTTCGTGTCGACCGCGAAAATGGATCGAGGGGACAACGCGTCCTCGCTCTTGTACGTCGCCAACGCTGAAGTACCTCCCGGTGAATACACGGTGCGGTTTGCGGCCGTCGATCCGGAGGGCCGCATTGGCAGCGTCCACCATCCGGTCATCGCGAGATTGAGGGAGGCGGGCAACGTCGGCGTATCGGACCTGATCCTCGCGGGGTCCGGCCGTGGCGGCGAGGTACGGCCCGAGGTGCACGTCAACCTCGAGGGAGAGACGCTCCGGGCCATGCTGGAGCTGTCGGCGAGCGATGCCCGTCTGTTGAACGATACGCAGGTCACGTTTGCGGTTGCCGAGAAAGAGGGCGGCGCGGCAATCGTGAGCGAGCGCGCGGTGCCGCAGAGGAGCGACGAGCGCGTCAGAGCCGCCGGCGTGGCTCTCCATGTCGGTGTGCTGCCGCCGGGGGAATACATCGCGCGCGCGACGATTGCCGTTCCAGGGCACGAGCCGGTGATCGCAACGCGGCCGTTCCAGATCGCCGCCAGGGCGCGCGCCGCGAAACCCGTGGAGACCGCGCGATCTCCGGCGCCCTCCGTATCACGTGGCCGGATGCGCCCGCCGATTCCTCCGTTCAAGCCGCAGGACGTGCTTGCGCCGGCGGTGGTCGAGCCATTCATCGATCACGTGCTCACGCGCTACTCGCCATCAGCCGCCGCGCGCGAAGCGTTGACAGCGATCAAGGCGGGCGATCTTCACTCGAAGAAGCTCGATGCGCAGGTGGGTGATGTCGGCCTGTCGTTCGCTCGAGGCCTCTGCCTGCTCGCGGAGAATCGGGCGGCCGAAGCAAGCGCCTATTTTCGGGCGGCGCTCCGCTCGGAGTCCGACTTCATTGGCGCGGCCTTCTACCTCGGCGCGACCCTTGCGGCCTCCGGCAAGGACCGCGACGCGGTTGGCGCATGGCAGACGGCACTCATCGGAGAGGTTGGGACGGCTGGCGTCTACCCAGTCCTGGTCGACGGTCTCTTGCGCCTCGGCGAAGCCGAACACGCGCTCGACCTCCTGAACGAGGCCGAGCCGACCTTCACCGATCGCGCTCAGTACGAACGCCGCCGCGTGCAGGCCTACGCGCTCCTGGGACGGGTCGCGGACGCCCTCCCGCTCGCCCACGCACATCTTGCAAAGCAGCCGGGAGACATCGACATCCTCTACCTGACGATGCACATGATCTACGAGGCATTCGCATCAGGGGAGCGGTCGGATACGTCGGAGCTCGACCGATTCCGGGACTATGCAGCGGCGTACATCGCCGCCAACGGACCGCAAATCCAGGTGGTTCAGGGGTGGAGAAAGGCGCTCGGCATCAGATAGCATAAAGCCATGCGTGTGTTCCGGTTTCCTGCGTTTATCGCTCTCATCGGCTTCTTGACCGCGTCCAGTCTGTCGTTCGCAGGCCAGGCGCACGATCACGGGGCGGCGCCCCTCAGGCCAGTGGTGTCGCGGAGTCCCATGAAGCCGCACGTCGGCCCTCTGCCTCCGATTCCCTACGAAGGCTACCCCGCGCCCCGGCCCATGCCGATCGTTCAGGCCGCTTACGAATTTGCAGCGCGCCATCCTGAAGTCCTGCAGTACGTGCCCTGCTTCTGCGGCTGTGAGCGCGGCGGCCACGCGGGCAATCATGACTGCTTCGTTCGGTCGCGGGACGCGAGCGGCAAGGTCACGTGGGACTCGCACGGCTATGGATGCGCGATCTGCATCGACGTCGCGTACTCGGCGATGCAGATGTTCAATTCGGGCGCATCGGCTGCGCAGATTCGCACAGCGATCGATCAGAAGTATGCGTCGCGCTTTCCGACAGCCACGCCGACGCCGAAGCCGCCCGCCGCCGCCAAGAAATGAAAGCCGAAGCCCTTCTATAATGCGCTGGTGAAAACTCGGGCACCCGCGCGGCGGGAGGCGCCAGCGCCTGTTGCCTCACGCGCCGAAGCATTCGAGCGGCTCTTCGAAGCGGTTCACGAAGGCGTCTTCATCGGCACCCTCTCGCCGGCCGCCGCTCGGCGCGGCGGCGTCACGCTCGCCACGAACGCGCATCTGAAGCTGATCTTCGGCTACCCTCCCGAGACGAAGGAGAAGGACGTCACGCCTTTCGCCGCCGAGCGCTTCGGCGACGGAAGTGCCCGCGAGAGCTTCCTCGAGCGGCTGACGAACGACGGCTCGGTCACCGACTATCTGCTGCGCATGCGGCGGGTCGACGAGTCGCCGGTCTGGGTCGAAGTGACCGCCCGGGCCGATGCGCCCGACTCAAAAGGCGGCATGCGCGTCGAAGCGCTCGTGCGCGATGTCAGCGAGCGCAAGAAGCTGGACGATCAATCGCGCGACCTGTACCAGCAACTCCTCCAGGCTGAAAAAATGGCGGCGCTCGGCCAGACGATTTCAGGCGTCGCGCACGAGCTGAACAACCCGCTTGCGACCATCCTGAGCTGGTCCGAGCGCCTCGCCGAGCGGCCGCTCGACGAAGGCACCAAGCGCGGCGTCGAAGTGATTCTTGGCGAGGCGGAGCGCGCCGCACGGATCGTGCGCAGCCTTCTGACCTTCGCACGCAAGCGGCAATCGACGCGGCACCTGATCGACATCAACACCGTCGTTCGCGAAACGCTGTCGCTCCGCGCCTACGAGCAGCGCGTGTCGAACGTCGTCGTCATCGAGGCGCTCGCCGGCGGCCTGCCCCAGGTGCTCGTCGATCCACACCAGATTCAGCAGGTGCTGCTGAATCTCATCATCAACGCCGAACACGCGATGCTGGCCGCCAACGGCCGCGGCTCGCTCGTCGTCCGCTCGTGGCACGACATGGAGCGGGAGGCCGTCTGTGTGGAGGTCAACGACGATGGGCCGGGCGTGCCGCAGGAGGTGAAGAGCAAGATCTTCGACCCGTTCTTCACCACGAAGGAAGTGGGCCAGGGGACCGGCCTCGGTCTGACGGTCGCCTACGCGATTATTCAGGAGCATGGCGGCCGCATTCGCGTCGAGTCGCACCCCAATGGCGGTGCATCCTTCTACGTCGAGTTGCCGGTCACGGCGGAGAAATCCGTTGTGAAGAAGCCGCCGGTGACCGCGCCGCCGATGGAAGTCGTTCGCGGCGCGTCAGTGCTGCTCGTCGAAGACGAACACGCGCTCGCCACGGCGGTGTCCGAGGCGCTGCGCGACTCGGGCCTTCAGGTGGATCACGCGGGCGACGGCCACGATGCCCTCGCCCGGCTGCGGGAGACGCAGGACTATGATCTCGTGATCTGCGATCTCAAGATGCCCCGCGTCGACGGGATGACGCTCTATCGCGCGATCGCGGCGGCCGCGCCGGAGCTCGCGCGGCGCGTCATCTTCGTGACCGGCGACGTGGCCGGCACGGACGCGGAGCGCTTCCTCGAGGAAAGCGGCTGCCGCTGGCTCGCCAAGCCCTTCAGGCTCGCCGACTTGCTGCGCGCGGTGCGCGAGACGCTCGCGTAAGAAACCTTCGCGGTTCGCGCTTCGGACGCCAGCCGCACGACCACGCCCGGGTGCGTGATGCCGTTCGTGGCGCTCCCGCCCATCGACCAGACGCTGCTGTCGAGGGTCGCCTTCGCCATCTTGGGCTTCTGCTGGAACGCGAGCACCAGGCGCCTTGGCCGCCTCGGCGGGCTTCATCGTGGCGCTCAGGGCATCGCGCAGGCGTCGAATGGCGCGCGCGTGAAGCTGCGACACTCGCGACTCGTTGACGCCAATCTCGGCGCCAATCTGCTTCATCGTCGCTTCGCCGTAATAGTAGAGGCCGATGACCTTCTGCTCGCGCAGGGGCAGCGACGAGATCGCCGCCTGCACGCGGTCCTTCGTTTCGTTGCGCTCGTAGGCCATGTCGGGCTGCTCGGGTTCCGAGGGGATCAGCGCGGCAGGCATCGTGGATTCGTCGTGATTCTCGGCAGTCGCCAGCGGGGAGGTCGCCTCGATGGCGTTGATGCGAACGATGGTGCGGCCCAGGCGCTTCTCGTCGGTGCCCATCTTCGCCGCAAGATCGGCGAGCGACGGCTCGCCGCCGAGTTCGCGACGAAGCTCCTCACGTGCGCTCTCGAGCTCGCGCCGCTGGCGGCGGACGCCGCGCGGCCATGCATCCTTGCGCAGCGCGTCGATCATCGCGCCGCGAATGCGCCGCTCGGCAAAGGTCTCGAACTTGATGCCACGCGCCTCATCGAACCGGTGCGCTGCGTCGATGAGTCCGATCACGCCGTCCTGAACCAGATCGCCGATATCGATCGAGTGCGGCATGGTGGCCGCGACGCGACGGGCGAGCTGTTCGACGAACGGAAGGCTGGCTACGACGCGGGGGTTCTCTTTGCCTGTCTGGGCGCGCATTTACGTGACCTCCGGCGCAGTCTTAGGGCAATTGGATTGCCAACGGCCGAGATTCACCGGCGCGCTTTGTCGCCCAAACAGGGCCGCGAGGCGCAAGTGGATTATTTTTCAGACATATGCGGGAAATTATGGGTCGTTGGAGCAGAGCCGGGAATGGCGAGCAAAGAGCCCAATTCGCCATTATTTTGGCGTTTTGAGTGTTTCTGACGCCAATACGTTGACAGAATGGATCACGTTTTTGGGGTGTCGCTCATATTTAGAACATGACCCCCTGCAAATCGCGGAAAAGTGTTCTTTATTGAAACTTCAGGCAGGAAAAGTGTTTCATTCCTAGCAAACAGGTCGATTCAGGCCCCAATTCGCTCGACTTCTGTGCGTCGCCGAATCTCCCTGGCCGTTCCCATCGCGTCGAGGACGCTCGATACGACCTGGGCGGCCCGCGCCCGGCCAACATCGTCGCCGGCGCGGGCTTCGAGCAGTTCGGCGTGGGCGAGAATGATCCCCAGTTGGTTGTTCAGGCGGTGGAACAGCGCGCGGAGGTCGACATCCGTCGGTGGGGCGAGCGGATTCTCGGAAGCCGGCGCCGCGGGGGCACCGACCCGCGCGGGCGCAACGGGCTTGTCGTTCACGCGTGCTGTCCGGCCGGTACGGGGCCCGGCGGCGTCTGCCGTGGCGCCTCGCTCGGCTCGCGCCAGAGCGTGTCGGCAAAGATTCGAATGGATCCGCCCGCAGTGCGCACGTACTCCACCTTCCCAGCGGAGATCCAATTGTAGATTGTGCGGCGGCTGACGCCGACCACCTCACACGCCTTCATGATCGAAACGGTCTGTCGATCCATGTCTGAAATCCTCGTAAGGCCGGGGGGCTCCCCGAGCTCCTAGCCGCTCGCTCCTCGCTGCTCGCTCCTCGCCCCTAGCCCCTTATCTGAGAGGGGTATCGGCCATATCTCGGGTACCCGTTAGGGCTCGACTGTTGACGAGCGCCACCTCGATCGTCAACAATTTGGCGCCTCAAGTTAAATGACTGCACCGCAGGGACATCTCCTCTTTGTAGACGACGAACCGGCCTTGCGTTCGTTGATGGCCGAACGCCTGGCCGAGCGCGGGTTCGAGGTGGAACAGGCCGACAGCGGTGAACGGGCGCTCCACCTGCTCGAGCAGTTTGCGTTCGATGTCGTCATCACCGACCTGCGCATGCCGGGGATCGATGGCGGCCAGGTGATCGGCGCGGCGCTCGAGCGCTATCCCGGCATCGTGGCGATCGTGATCACCGGCTACGGCACGGTGCGGGACGCGGTGGAAGCGATCAAGCGCGGCGCGGCGGACTTCGTGGCGAAGCCGTTTCAGTTCGACGAGTTGATGCACGTCCTGCAGAAGGCGCTCGAACAGCGCCGGCTCAAGTCCGAGAACGCCTACCTTCGCTCGCAGCTCGAAGAGCGGTACAAGTTCGGCGGCATCCTCGGCAAGAGCCGTCCGATGCTCGCGCTCTTTCAGATGCTCGAGACGGTGGCGCGCGCAAACAGCACGATCCTGATCGCGGGTGAGACCGGAACGGGAAAGGAAGTCGTCGCGCGGGCGATCCATCACAACAGCCCGCGCCGCGCTCACCGGTTCGTTGCGCTCAATTGCAGCGCGATACCGGAGACGCTGCTCGAGGCGGAGCTCTTCGGGCACGTGCGCGGGGCGTTCACCGGGGCTGTCGGCATGCGGCAGGGTCGCTTCGAGCAGGCGCACAAAGGCACGCTGTTCCTCGATGAAGTCGGGACGATGAGCACGGCGCTGCAGATGAAGCTGCTGCGCGCGCTTCAGGAACGCGAGTTCGAGCGCGTCGGGGACAACCAGACGATCAAGGTCGACGTCCGGGTCATCGCGGCCACGAACTCCGACCTCGCGTCGATGGTGAGGGCCGGGACGTTCCGTGAGGATCTGTTCTACCGGCTGAATGTGATCCCGATAGAGCTGCCGCCGCTGCGCGAGCGTCGCGACGATATTCCGCTGCTCGTGCAGCATTTTCTCGACAAGTTCGGCGGCGACATGAAGCTGCATCTGTCGCAGGGCGCGATGCGCCGCCTCATGGCGTTTACGTGGCCCGGCAACGTCCGTCAGCTCGAGAACGCCGTCGAGCGCGCGGTCGCGCTCAGCGCGGGTCGCGAGCAGATTGAGGCGGTCGACCTTCCGCCGGAGATTCAGACCTCGCCGGACCCGGTGATGTCGCCGGTCGTCGAGTTCCCGGACGACGGCCTCGACATGCCGGCCTACCTCTCGTCGATTGAAAAGGACCTCATTCAGCGCTCGCTGGAGCGAACGGGCGGCAACCGCAATCGCGCGGCGGAGCTCCTCCGGATCAAGCGCACCACGCTCGTCGAGAAGCTGAAACGATTGGACGGCACATCCTCCTAGGTGACTGGATGACTGACTCAGCTCTCGCCCCCCGCCCCTCACTCCTCGCCCCTGAGCGTGAGTGCTGATGCCTCCACGATTCGCGTACTGGACGATTCTCGCCGGCGGCCTGCCGACGTCGTTTCGCGCGGCGGACAAAGACGAGTTGATGCCGACGTTTCGAAGGCTGAAGGACAAGCATCCGGACGCGGAGATGAAGTACTTCGCGCGAGGCAAGCTGTGGAACTCGCCCGACGAGGCGCGTCGCGCGCTGGCGGCGCCCGACCGGCCTCCCGGGCGCGGACGCGACTGGCGGCCCGGCGGCGAGCATCGGGATCCGCGGCAGCGGTTCAAGGACGCACAGAAAACGCGGAATCAGGAGCGCCGTGATCAGCGTTGGACCCGAAAGAATCAGGATCGCGGGCCGCTTCCGCCAGCGCCCGCCACGAGGCCGCATGGTGATCCGCTCGCGCAGCGGCCGAACCGGCGGCCGGCCGTGCAGGGATCGCGACACGGCCGAAGTCACGGTCCGGGCCGATCGCAGCCGGGTGCTCAGCGGAAGACGTTCGATGCTCCTCGACGGTTCGAGCGCAAGGAGAAACCGCCGCCGCGGCCTCCCCGACCCGATCGTGAGCCGCCGCCGGGACGCGAACCGAAGCCGGGGCCGCCGCCGCGGCCGAGCGAGCCCGCCATCAAGCCGCCCGGCCCACCTGAGCGCGGGCACGAATCCAAAGCCGACAGCACCCGTCGCAAGCGCCGGCGCGAGGAATAGTGTGGTTGCGCACGTCGTGTTGTTCCGTCCCCGCGCGGGGCTCGCGCGCGACCAGCGCCACGCGCTCGTGGAAGCCTTCTCTCGCGCGCTGCGCGACATACCGGGAGGTACGGCGCGTGAGCGTTGGACGCCGTGTCACGCACGGACGTCGCTACGAGCGCCTCATGGACGAGGATTACGAGTTCGCCGCAGTGCTGGAGTTCGACGATCTCGGCGCGCTCACCCAATATCTCGAGCACCCCGCCCACGACGATCTCGGACAACGGTTTTTCGCCTCGTTCGAGGCGGCGCTGATCTACGACTACGAGATGATCGACGGTGTGAGCGGGCTTGCCGGCCTGGTGTGAACTCCGGGTCAGACGCCGAGCGCTCCCTTGAGGCGCCCGATGAGCCCGCGCGCGCGCGCGCGCGGCGTTTCGAGATGCTGCAGCGCCTCGGCGATCGAGAACACCACCTTGATGCCGAGCCGAGAGGCGCCCTGCGGAACGGCTTCCGGCATGTCGCGCCACACGAGAATCGACTTCGCGTTCGAGTCGGTGGCCACGTCCAGGCAGTTTTCAGGCCGGTCGTCGAGCACCGCATCCAGCGCGAGCGCCGCGGCGATCCGCCCGCGCGATCCCGAGACGACGTAGACGCTCGGCAGCTCGAAGCCGTGCGCCTGCAGCCAGCGTTGCGACTGGATTTGCGTCGTTTCGCCGGCGGCGGCCGGACGCGTGGTGATGAAGAGGACGTCCCAGGCATGTTCGGCGGCGGCGTGTGCGAGGCGCGCCACGGCGCCAGGCTCAATCTCACTCAGGGAGGACCAGAAGTTCTCGATGCCTCGGACGCGGGCCCAGAGCTGACGCTGCTGGCGATCCGTCAGACGTTTCCCGCTGCTCACGGGCAGTACGGGCCGCATCCCGGGGCTGGTGGCAGTCGGGTCAGGCGACTCAGCGCTCGCTGGACCTTCGGATCTCCCGCGGAGGCTCGCGCGAAGGTCGATTCCAGGACCGAAGAGCCGCTCCGCCTCCGCCTCGAGCGCCGAATCCATGTCGGCGAGAGTACCGTCGAGGTCGCACGCGATGCGAAGGGCCATGGACTTATCTCGTACCAGCGATCAGTCGTACCGATTTCGTGATCAGGCCGCGACGGCCTGCTGGAGAAACCACTGGTAGGTGGACTCGATGCCCACCCGGAGCGGAATCCGGTGGCGCCATCCGAGCCCGTGCAGCTTGCTCACGTTCAGCAGCTTTCGTGGAGCGCCGTCCGGCTTCGTCGGATCGAACAGCAGTCGCGCCTCCGGATACACGGTGTCGCGGACCATCTCCGCGAGCTCGCGAATGGTCAGATCCTCGCCGGTCCCGACGTTGACGTGCCGCGTATCGCTGTAGCGGTGCATGACGAACACGCACGCGTCGGCCAGATCGTCCACGTGCAGGAACTCGCGCTTCGGCGCGCCGCTCCCCCAGATCGTCACGTCACGCCGGCCTTCGATTTTCGCGTCGTGGAACTTGCGCATCAGCGCCGGCAGCACGTGCGAGCTCGTGAGATCGAAGTTGTCCTGCGGGCCGTACAGATTAGTCGGCATCGCCGAGATGAAATCGCATCCGTACTGCCTTCGATACGACTCACACAGCTTGATGCCGGCAATCTTCGCAATCGCGTAGGGCTCGTTCGTCGGTTCGAGCGGAGCACCGAGCAGCGCGTCCTCGGCCATCGGCTGCGCCGCGTCGCGCGGGTAGATGCACGAGCTTCCCAGATAGAGGAGCTTCGTCGCATCGAACAGATGGCTGGCGTGAACCACGGTGGCGTGGATCATCAAGTTGTCGTAGATGAATTCTGCCGGCCGCGTCGAGTTGGCGAGGATTCCGCCGACCGTCCCCGCGACCAGGAACACGTACTCCGGCCTGTTCGCCTTGAACCAGTAGTTCACCGCGGCCTGGTCGCGCAGATCGAGCTGTTCGCGTGTCGCCGTGAGCAACTGTGTGTGGCCGTCCGCCTGAAGGCGGCGGATTATCGCCGAGCCGACGAGACCCGTATGTCCGGCAACGAAGATGCGACTGGAAGGACCCATCCAAGCCGGAGTATCGGCCGCGGGTCGAGGCCGGTGTAGGCCGGCGCGCGCGCCGCCGCAGAGCGACGCGTCCTCTAATTCTTGAAGAACTCGCGGAGCCGGTTGAGCGCGACGCGCAATTCGTCGCGCGACGCGGCCGAATAGGAGAGCCGGAAGAATCCTTCGCCCGCACGCCCGAATGTGGAGCCGGGAATCGTGACGACATGTGCACGTTCGAGGAGATCGGCCGCCAGCGCCGCGGAGTCGGTGCAACCCTCCACGCCGACGAACGCGAAGAAGCCCCCCGCCGTGGGTGTCCAGCGAAGACGCGGTATCTGGACGAGCTCGTCGGACAACAGCTGGCGCCGCGCGATGAGTTCGGGCATGAAGGACGCCGGATAGTCCCAGCTCGCACGCACGGCCGCTTCGACAGCGGCCTGCGCGATCACTGGGGCGCAGATGATCATCGCATCCTGAATGCGGATCGCCGCATCGCATACCGGGCGCGAGGCGAGGAGATACCCGACCCGCCATCCCGTCATCCCGAACGACTTCGAGAACGTATTGACCACGACGCCGCTATGCCGCCATCCGTCAACGGCGGCGAGGCTCGTGAACTCGCCGTCGTACACGAACCTGGAATACGTCTCGTCACAGAAGAGCACGATGTCCCGCGCGGCGAGCTCGCTCGCGACCCGCGCCATCTCGGCGCGCGCCACGACGGCTCCGGTGGGATTGCTCGGTGTACACAGCACCACCGCCCGCGTGCGGCTCGACATGCACGGCTCGAGGTCCTGCCACCGCAAGGCGAAGCCCCGCCCCTCGTCGAGGGGCACTTCGCGGGGGACGGCCCCAAACGCAGCGATCGCCATCTCGTGGTTCACGAAGTACGGCGAGGGCAGCAGCACCTCGTCGCCTGGGTCGACGAGGGTCATGAGCGCCAGCATGAACGCCTGATTGCCGCCCGCCGTGATGATCACTTCATCTGGCGTCACGCGCACGCCCTGGGTTCTCTCCAGCTGGTCGCAGAGGGCTTGACGCAAGCTCTCTTGCCCCGCGTCTGCGGAATAGATATGCGTGTCCGCGCGGTCGAGCGCCTGACGCGCCGCCTCGATCGCGGTCGGCGGCGGCCCGAAGCCGGGGATCGCCTGGCCGAGCGAGATCACGTCGCAGCCTTCCGCCCGCAGCGCCGCGGCGCGGGAGTTGAGCACGTCGAATTGTGCGGGGACGATCCGCGCCGCGCGCGGCGGGATCCGAACGGGCGTCACACCGGAACGGCAGGCGACGTGAGGAAGAATTCGTCGACGATCTCGCGCAGTTCCGCGATCGACTGGGCGCTGTTGACACGGACGCGCAGGTGCGACCCGCCGTCCAGTCCTTTCGATGTACCAGGAACAGAGCGCGCGAATCTTGTTGATCACCCAGCGTTCGCGGCCTCTCGCGACCGTGGCGCTGCCCGTCCCCGGCGCGGCGTGTCGGAAGCCGTCCGCCTCGTTCACGCGCTCGTTCAGCAGCAGTTCGACGTAGTCGAGGAGGAAGCGGCCGCGCTGTTCCAGGCTGACCGCACGGGGCGGCCGTCCATCTGCAATGTCGGCGGCCTGCGCCAGAATCCAGGGATTGCGCAGCACGCCGCGGCCAACCAGCACGCCGCTCACGCCCGACTGAAGCCGATCGATCACCTGCTGCGGGTCGATGCAGTCGCCGCTGCCCATGACCGGAATCGCGAGCTCCCGGGCGACGCTCGACACGAGATCCCAATCCGCAGAACCCGTATACGACTGCTGCGCCGTGCGCCCATGAATCGTCACCGCCGCGGCGCCGGCGTCCTGGACTCGCTTCGCGAGCTCTGACGCATTTCGTTCGGCGTCGTTCCACCCCGCCCGCATCTTGACGGTCACGGGAATCTTCACCGCGTTCACCATCGCCCCGATCACGGTGGCCGCGTGCTGAGGCTCACGCATCAGGCTGCACCCGGCGTTGTGCTTCGCGATCTTCGGCACGGGACAGCCCATGTTCACGTCGACGATGTCGGCGCCCATGCCTTCCACCACTTGAGCGGCGGCGGCCATCTTCTCGGGATCGCCGCCGAAGATCTGAATGGAGACCGGGCGCTCCTCCTCGGTGTATTCCGCGTACTCCAGCGTGCGATCGATGCCGCGGACGAGCCCGTCGGACGAGACCATTTCCGTCACCACGAGCCCGCACCCGCCGTGGCGCTTCACGAGCCGGCGGAATGCGGTGTCGGTCATGCCCGCCATGGGCGCCACGACAAATGGCGATTGAAGCGTGACGTTTCCAATCTTCATCGATCTCTCAACCACGAAACTCACGAAAAGCACGAACCGGATTTCGTGCATTCCGTGTTTTCGTGGTTTGACTAGGTACGGGCGCACGTCGGCGGCATCCACTTCGACGCTGACGGCCTGTCCGATCAGGTCCACGGACAAGACCAGGCGTGCTTTTTCATTCTTGCGCACGAGGCGCCCGGTGACGCCTTTCAGCGGCCCGTGGACGACCTCGACCATCATGCCCTCGCGAATCATCGGGCACGGGTCGTACGCCAGGTCGCTCTCGACGAGCTGACGGATGCCGTCGATCTCGTGTTCTGGAATCGGCGCCGGCTCGCCTTCGAACGAGATGATATTGACCACACCCATGCACTTCAACACCGGCAGCCGCTCGCGCGGATGAAAGCGGGCGAAGCAGTAGCCGGGAAAGAGCGGCCAGTCGATCTTCTTCTTCCGGTCCTTCCACCGGCTCCACCGGGTGACGGTCGGCAGAAAGGCCTCGACGCCTTTCTGTTCGAGCTGCTCGCGCACGACCTGCTCGTGACGGGAGCGCGTCCACAGCGCGAACCAATGCACCTCGCGATCACTGGGCGGCTCGAGGCCTGTGTCCGGAAGCTCGATCATTGAGTCGGTGTATCGAGGCGCACCTTGCGGTCGGCGAGCGCCTGCTCGTACGCCTTCTTGAGCTCATCGTTCTTCCAGCTGACGATCGCCTGGGCACGCAGCTTCTCGATGTACTTCTGCATCTCGCCGCGCCTCTTCTCGTCGGCAACCCTGTCGCCGATGTCGCTGCGCGCCGCGTCGAACGACTTGGTCGCTTCGTCCGTCTTGGATTCGAGCTTCAGGATCTGGTAGCCGCGCGTCGTGCGGACGATCTCCGTGAGATCGCCGGGCTTCATCTTCCGGATCATGTCGCGGAGCGCCGGAGCGAGGTCCGCGCTGCTGAGCGGTCCGACGAGCCCTCCGTTCGCCTTCGACGGCGCATCCGAAAGGTCCGCTGCGAGGCGCGCAAAGGGTTCGCCGGCGAGAGCGCGCTTGCGCACGTCCTCGGCGCGCGCGCGCGCCTCCTCGTCCTGCGCCGCGTTGATCCCCTTGTCGCTCCGAGGCACTTCGATCAGAATTTCCCGAAGGGTAATCGAGGAGGGCGTGGTGAACTGGTCCTGGTGCTTCTCGTAATACGCCTTCGCCTCCTCCTCGGTCACCGAAATCTTGCTCGTGACCTCGGTCTGCTGAACCCGCGAGATGAGCATCTGGCGCTCCAGCGAGCGCCGGAGCTCCACCAGCGTCAGGCCTTCCTGCTTCAGCGCCGCCTGGAATTGCTCATCGGTCTCGAGCTTGTTCTCTTTCTTGATGTTCTCGAGAATGGTCGCGAACTGCTCGTCGCCGAGCGCATAGCCGAGCTCGCGTCCCCGCTGCACGAGCAGCAGCTCGTCGACGGCGCTCAGAATCAAATCCGGAGTAATCTCCGCGATCGCCTTCTTCAATTCCGGGCTGTCCGGCGAGACGTTCGCGAGCTCCTGCCGCTGGCGAAGCGCCGAGATCTGGCGTTGCTCGAACTCCGTTTTCGTGACGATATCGCCGTTCACCTTCACGAGCACCTGCTCGATGATGTCGGCGCGGGCGGGAACGAACGCGACCAGCGCGAGGAGCGCCGCCGCAGTCAGCGTCTTGAACATGACAATTCCTTGAGAATCAGTATTTTATCGTAGCCCTAACGGGTCACGCCACCACCCAGCGCATCGAGCAGCTCCCCCACTCGATCGAACACGCCGCCCTTCTCGCGAGGATCTGTTTCGGGCTTCCGCAGAATCGCCTCTTTCGAGAAGCCGGGCCGTACCTCCCCGGCCGTGGCGCGCGCCGTCCACCATCCGGGGGCACCCTCTGTGGACGGCCGCGCCCCTATAGGCCGCCGCGCGGCGCGGGCCTGCGCCGGCTGAGGCGCCGGCTGAGGCTTCGGGTTTTCCCGCACTGCCTCGAGGTCCAGCTTCAGCGAGGACGGCGGGACGAGCCGCGCACCCGGGAAATCGTGGACGATTTTGATCAGGCGCATCGGATCGACCTTCGTGTTCTGCCTGAACCTTAGGACGACCAGCCGGCCATCCCGGTCGATGCTGTCGATGCCCAGGCGATCGGCCATGATGCGGATCCGGCCGTATTCCGACAGATTGAGCACTGAATCGGGAAGTGGTCCGTACCGATCCCGTATCTCCGCGAGGGTGGACTCGAGCTCCGGCACGGTGCGCGCCGCAGCCACCTTCCGGTACACCATGAGGCGCTGATTCATCTCCGGCACATACCCGTCGTCGATCTTCAGATCGATGCGCAGGTTCACGGTGGCTCGGGCGTCGTCTTCGATCTCCTCGCCCTTCAGCTCGCGCACCGTTTCCTCGAGGAGCTTCATGTACATCTCGAAGCCGACGGCGTCGATATGCCCGCTCTGCTCGCCACCCAGCAGATTGCCCGCGCCGCGGATCTCCAGGTCCAGCGCCGCGACACGGAAGCCGCTGCCGAGGTCGCTGAATTCGCGGATCGCGGCCAGCCGCTTCCGGGCCACGGGCGATAGAGACTCCTGCGGAGGAATCAACAAGTACGCGTAGGCGGGCCGGTCGCTTCGCCCCACGCGTCCGCGCAGCTGGTACAGCTGCGACAGACCGTATCGATCCGCCCGATTGATGACCATCGTGTTCGCGTTCGGAATATCGAGCCCGTTCTCCACGATGGTCGTCGCCAGCAGGACGTCGTACTTCCTTTCCACGAATCCGAGCATCGCGCGTTCGAGCTCGTGCTCGCTCATCTGGCCGTGGCCGATGACGATGCGCGCTTCCGGCACGAGCCGCTGCAGGAGGCTCCCGATCGAGAAGATCGATTCCACGCGATTGTGGACGAAGTACACCTGCCCGCCGCGCGCGAGCTCATTCCGCACGGCCCGCTGGATGACCTGCGCATCGAATTTGACGACGTTGGTCTGGATCGACAGCCGATCCTTCGGTGGCGTCTCGATGATGGACATGTCGCGGATCCCGACGAGCGACATGTTCAGCGTCCGCGGGATCGGCGTCGCCGTCATCGTGAGCACGTCGACTTTCTTGCGCATCTGCTTGATGCGCTCCTTGTGCGCCACGCCGAATCGCTGCTCCTCGTCGACCACGAGGAGGCCGAGGTCCTTGAACAGGACGTCCTTTGAAAGCAGGCGATGCGTGCCGACGATGATGTCGACCTTGCCCGACGCGAGGCCCGCAAGCACCTCCTTGGTTTCCTGCGGCGTCCGGAACCGGCTGACCATATCGACGGTGACCGGGAAGCCCGCGAATCGCTCGCGCAGCGTCTTCAGGTGCTGAAACGCAAGGATTGTCGTCGGCGCGAGGAAGGCCACCTGCTTGCCGTCCATCACGGCCTTGAAGGCGGCACGGATCGACACTTCCGTCTTGCCATACCCCACGTCGCCGCAAAGCAGCCGGTCCATTGGAGTCGGCGACTCCATGTCCCTCTTGATGTCGGCGATCGCTGACGTCTGGTCGGGGGTCAGCTTGTACGGGAAGGCGTCCTCGAATTCTTCCTGCCAGTGGGTGTCGGGCGAGAACGTGTGGCCTGGAACGGCCTTGCGCTGCGCGTAGAGCTTGAGCAGCTCCTCGGCCATGTCGCGCATCGCCTTCTTGACGCGCGTCTTGGCCTTCTCCCAGGTGGTGCCGCCGAGCCGGTCGAGCGCGGGCCGCGTGCCGCCGGTGTATTTCTGAACGAGGTCGAGGCGTTCCACCGGCACGAACAGCTTGTCGTCCCCCGCGTAGCGCAGCTCGAGGAACTCCTGGACGGCCGCGGCTGTGCCCGCCACGCCGAGCTGCTTGAGGCCGACGAACTCGCCGATGCCATGATCGACATGCACGACGAGGTCGCCGATCTTCAGGTCCCGGAGATCGGAGAGAAACGTCCGCGCGAGGTCACGGCGCTTTTCGGTCGCGCGGCGCTCTTCCTCGAAGATGTCGGCTTCGCTGTAGATCTGAAGACCCGCGTCGGGGAGCCGGAACCCCCGCGATATCGAGCCGATCGCGACGAGCACGGACGCGGCGTGGGCATCCTCGGAGTGTTCGACGGGCACGGCGACGATGTCGTACTCGTGGAGGATCTCGATGGTCCGCTCGGCGCGTCCGCCGCTCTCGGCCACGAACAGAACGGTCTCGTTGCGCTCGCGCGCCTGTGCGATATCGGCAATCCAGTCGGAGATGCGGCCGCGAAACTCCAGCGCCGGCTGGCACGCGACGTGGCGAATCGCGGTACCGTCCTCGATCGCGAGCTCCTCGAGGCGGCGGGACGCGATGATTCGCGGTCCGATCTCCTCCCAATCCGTGAAGAGCTGCGACGGCGGCGGCGCCGCCTGCCGTGCCGTTATCGCGTCCTGGAAGCTCTCGTTGAACTGCCCGCGCAGCTTCAGCGCCAGCTCCTCGACCTGCTCGAACTCCGACACGATGACGCGGAGGCCCGAGGCAGCGAGGTACTCGAGCAGTGTGACGCCATCCCCGTCGTCGGCGAACTTCTCGCGGATGGGGACGACCGCGAGCCGATCGACAGCTTCCGTCGATCGCTGCGTCGCGGGGTCGAACCGTCGAAGCGATTCCACCATGTCGCCGACGAACTCGATGCGCACCGGCTGCGCATCGCCCGCCGGAAACACATCCACGATCCCGCCGCGGACCGTGAACTCGCCGTGCTCGTCGACCGGATCCTGTCGATCGAACCCGGCGTCGACGAGGAGATCGGCTAGCGCGAGCGGCTCGATCTCCGAACCGGACTTCAGATCGATTGAAGCGCTCTTGAGCCGCTCCGGAGCGCTCACGCGGGGCAGGAGCGCGGCGGTGGACGCGACGATGATGCGCGTGCTGCCCGTTGCCGCGCCATGCAGGGCGCCGGCCCGCGCCGCTGTTACGCGAAAATGCGGCGTCATTCCGCGATAGGGATCGACCTGGTGCGACGGGAAGGGCATCACAGCGCGCTCGACCGCCTGCTCATCGGCACCTTCGATGGCGCGCCAGAAGAACCGGACGTCGTTGAGCAGCTGTTCGACGTCCTTGTCCGTGGGAACGATCGCCAGCACGATGTCCTGCGTCGAGCGCGCTTCCGCCACGATCGCCAGCGCTTTCGCCGCCGGAGACAGGCCTGCCGTGACCGCGGCCGGTCTATCGAGGCCCGCGCGGGTAATCGCTGATTTGAACAGCGCCTGGAGCGTCAGGGAAGTGGTGGCTTGCACGGTGGAGTCTCCCGACGAATCGGGAACCTTCAAGTGTATCAGTCGCTGTGCCTGATCTTCTCGATGAGCTTACTCGTCGAGAAGCCGGGCGCGAGCTCAATCCTCACGACACGGCCGCCTCTCGCCTCCACGATGTCTCGACCCACAATGCTGTCGGCGCCCCAGTCCGCGCCCTTGACCAGCACGTCGGGCTGAACCAGGGCGATGATCTCAAAGGGTGTGTCCTCGTCGAATACGACGACCGCGTCCACGACGCCCAGCGCGGCCAGCACCTCGGCGCGGTCGCCTTCCGGATTGATCGGGCGGCCCGGCCCCTTGTTGGCTCGCGCCGAGCGATCGGAATTGACGCCCACCAGAAGCACGTCACCAAGAGCTCTTGCGTCCCGAAGGTACCGGACGTGCCCGGGATGGACGAGGTCGAACACGCCATTCGTGAAGACCACCCGCTGTCCAGCGCGACGCGCATGCTCGGCCCACGCGGCGGCGGCTGCCGTCGTGAGGACGCGGGAGGCGGCGGCGTTCATCCGATGTCCGACATCGTGACGCCGCCGTCGAAATGCCATCGGTGGCGGGGACGAAACACGCCGATGTCCTTCACTCGGGAGACGACGCGGAACGTGTACAGCCTGCGGTGATAGTCATAGGGCGCGCCGTTCTCGCGGTGCACGGCGACATCGACCATGTAGGTGCCATCGACCAGGTCGAGGTTCTCGATGGCGAACCGAACGTCGGCATCGCCGACGAGCTCGCCGGGACGCGCCCCTTCGAGATGTGTGTTGGTTCCGTAACAGCAGACGCCATCGGCGTTGAAGATGGCGACGCCGAACACGAAGTCCGTGATCCGCTGCGCGGCGTGGGTGCGGAAACGGATCTCGGCACGGTCGCCGGAGTTGAAGACGCGGGTCGGGCCGCTGTCTCCGAACAGCTCGACTCCGGAGATCTCCACCTCGCGCGACCCCCACCGGCCCTGATCGGCACCCGGTGGCCGATGATCCGCCGATGCGTCGCGATTCGCCGCTCCCGCGACGTCGAGCAGATACGCGTCGATGACGCGCTTCGGATCGCCCTGCGCCTTCGACACGCCATGGTCGAGCCACAGCGCCTCATCGCAGAAGCGCTCGACGAGCTCGAGCTGATGCGTCACGATGAGAATCGTCTTCCCCCGCTGCCTGAACTCCGCGAACTTGTCGAGGCACTTGTGCGTGAACGCCTCGTCACCGACGGCGAGCACCTCGTCGACGACCAGCACGTCGGGATCGACGTTCACCGCGACCGCGAACCCGAGCCGCATGTACATGCCCGACGAATACGTCTTCACCGGCGCCTCGATGAACTCCTGGAGCTCGGCGAAGGCGACGATGTCGTCGAAGCGGTCCGCGATTTGCCGCTTGGTGAGGCCGAGGATCATCCCGTTGATGAACACGTTCTCCCGGCCGGAGATTTCCGGATGAAATCCCGCGCCGAGCTCGATGAGCGCTGACACCCGGCCGGTGACGGCCACGCGGCCAGACGAGGGCTTGCCGATCCCGGCGATCAGCTTCAGCATCGTGCTCTTACCCGACCCGTTGCGGCCGATGATGCCGAACGTGCGTCCCGTGTCGACGTGAAACGAGACGCCGCGGAGCGCATGGAACGTTTCGTCCGGCTTCAGATCGCGAATCAGCTCGCCCGACAGCAAGGCGCTCTTCAAAGTGGCAAAGTGCTTTCGGCGGCCGTAGCGGCGATACACCTTGTGCACGTCGATGACTTCGATCGCCCTCACACTTCCTCCGCGAGGGTGTCGCGAAGCCGATCGAACACGAAGTAGCCGAACGCGAGAATCAACACCGAGACGGCGCCGACGGCGAGCAATCGCGGCCACCCCGTGAACGGGCCGGGACGAAACAGCACCTCCTGATACGCGACCGCGATGTGCGTGAACGGGTTCAGCTCGAGCACCCGGCGCCACCGCTCGGGGGCGTTCCACAACGGATAGATGATCGGCGTCGCGAAGAACCAGACGATCAGCAGGTTCTGCAGCAGGTCGCGCACGTCCCGGAAGTGCACCGTCAGCGCCGACACCAGCAGCGCCAGGCCGGTCGTCAGGACCAGCTGAATGCAGACGATCAGCGGGAACCACGCGAGATCGAGCGGTGCGACCGGCGTGCGGTAATACACGAGGAACGCGGCCAGAATCGGCAGCCCGAGCGCGAAGTGCACCAGCCCGGCGAGCACGGTCACGATAGGCAGGACCTCTGCCGGGAATACCACCTTCTTGATCAGATTCGCTCCAGCAATCAGGACCCCCGACGATTCGAGGAGCGCCGACGAAAACCACGTCCAGGGCAGAATGCCGCAGAACAGGAACACGCCGTACGGCTCGAGCCCGGCGCTGCGCGCACCCGGCATCGCGACGGTGAAGACGAAGGTGTAGATGAGAAGCAGGAGCAGCGGGTTGACGAACGACCAGAAGACGCCGAGGAGCGATCCGCGGTAGCGGGCCTTCAGCTCGCGCGCGACCAGGCTTTGGATCAGAGCGCGATATCGGACGAGCTGCCGGAGGCGATCCAACATTTTTGATTGCTGATTTGTGATCTGTGATTTGAAATCGAAAACCACAAATCGCAAATCAAAAATGGCTTCAAGCGGGCATCGACGTTGGTGCCGGCGTAGCGGATGAACCCTTTCCGGTCGCAGCCAAAGCAGCCACCTGGAGCCGCACCGTCGCGCGAAGCAGCGAGGCCTGCGCGCGCGCGACGTCGGTCTCCCCTGCCGGCTTCGCGAGCCGTTCCTCGGCGCGCGCCTTCGCCCGCTGCGCGCGCGGCACGTCGATGTCCTCCGCCCGCTCGGCAATCTGCGCGAGGACGGTGACCTTGTCCGGCAGGACTTCCAGGAACCCTCCGATGATGGCGAGGAAGAACTTCTGACTCCCCTTCCGGAACCAGAGCTCGCCTGCGGACAGCGTGGCCAGCAAAGGCGTGTGGCCTGGCAGCACGCCGAGGTACCCCTCGGCCGCCGGCGCCACGACCTCGTCCACCTGATCGGTCACGAGCGCGCGATCCGGCGTGACGATCTCGAGCAGCAGCGCCGTCGGCAGACCTTCGACAGCCATGTCAGGCAGCCTTCATGGTACGAGCCTTCTCGACGGCTTCCTCGATGGTCCCGACCATGTAGAAGGCCTGCTCCGGCAGGTCGTCGTGCTTGCCGTCGACGATGGCCTTGAAGCCGCGGATCGTGTCGGCAATCGCGACGTACTTGCCTTTGAAGCCGGTGAACTGCTCGGCCACGAAGAATGGCTGCGACAGGAAGCGCTGGATCTTGCGCGCCCGCGCCACCGTGAGCTTGTCGTCCTCGGACAGCTCGTCGATCCCGAGAATCGCGATGATGTCCTGCAGGTCCTTGTAGCGCTGCAGGATCTGCTTGACCGATCGCGCGACCGCGTAGTGCTCCTCCCCCAGCACGCGCGGATCGAGAATCCGCGACGTGGACGCCAGCGGATCGACGGCGGGATAGATGCCCAGCTCGGCGATCTGACGCGAGAGGTTCGTCGTCGCATCGAGGTGCGCGAAGGTCGTGGCCGGCGCCGGATCCGTGTAGTCGTCAGCCGGCACGTAGATCGCCTGCACCGAGGTGATCGAGCCCTTCTTCGTGGACGTGATGCGCTCCTGCAGCTCCCCCATCTCGGTCAGCAGCGTCGGCTGGTAGCCGACCGCGGACGGCATGCGGCCGAGGAGCGCGGAGACTTCGGATCCGGCCTGCGTGAATCGAAAGATGTTGTCGATGAAGAGGAGCACGTCCTTGCCTTCGGCGTCGCGGAAGTACTCGGCGACGGTGAGCGCCGAGAGGCCGACGCGAAGGCGCGCGCCCGGCGGCTCCGTCATCTGGCCGTACACGAGCGCGGCGCGCGACTTCGACATGTCTTTCATGTCGATGACGCCAGACTCCTGGAACTCGATCCACAGGTCGTTGCCCTCGCGGGTGCGTTCGCCCACGCCGCCGAACACCGACACGCCGCCGTGCTTCATGGCGATGTTGTTGATCAACTCCATGATGATCACGGTCTTGCCGACGCCGGCGCCGCCGAAGAGGCCGATCTTGCCGCCCTGCAGATAGGGCTCGAGCAGATCGATGACCTTGATGCCCGTCTCGAACATCTTCAGCTCGGTCGACTGCTGTTCGAGCGTTGGCGCCTTTCGGTGAATCGGCCATCGCTCCTTCGAGAGCACCGGGCGATCGGGAAAGTCCACCGGCTCGCCCAGCACGTTCAGCACGCGGCCGAGCGTCTCGGGTCCGACCGGCACCGAGATGGGCGCACCCGTGTCGATGACGGTCATCCCACGCGTCATGCCGTCGGTCGGCTTCATCGCCACCGCACGCACGCGGTTTTCGCCGAGGTGCTGTTCCACTTCGGCCACGATGTCGATCTTTGCCGCACCGGCCGCCTCGTCGGAGACGATGCGCACGGCGTTGTAGATCTCCGGCAGGCCCCTCGGGAACTCGATATCGATGACGGGACCGATGACCTGGACGACTTTGCCGGTTCGCTGTGCTGTCGCTGTTGCCATAGATGAAATGCCTACGTTGCGGACGCTCCGGAGACGACCTCGATGATTTCGCGCGTGATGGCTGCCTGCCTCACCTTGTTCATATAGAGCGTGAGGTTCTCGATCATGTCCGCCGAGTTGCGTGTGGCCGCGTCCATTGCCGTCATGCGGGCCGCGTGCTCGGCGGCGGCGGACTCGAGCAGCGCGCGGTACACCTGCACCTGCACGTGGCGAGGAATCAGGTCCCGGAAGATCTCCTCGGGCGACGGCTCGTACAGGTACTCGACGGTCGGTCCCGCGTCGCCGATGTCCTTCGCCTCGAGGCGCGGGATCGGCAAGAGGCGCTCGACGACGACCCGCTGCGACATCACCGACTTGAACTCGTTGTAGACGAGATGGACGCTCGACGCCTCGCCGGACGTGAACGCCTCCATCGCGGCGTTCGCGATCTCGGCCGCGTCGCTGAACTTCAGCCTGGCGAAGACGTTCACCTGTTCGTACTTCACATCGAAGCCGCGGCGCCGGAAGAAGTCGCGTCCCTTGCGGCCGATGAGACCGAGGGCGACGTTCCGGCCTTGATCGCCGTCGGTGACGATGAACTGACTCGCCGCCTTGATGACGTTGGAGTTGAAGCTGCCGCACAACCCGCGATCGGCGGTGATGACGATGAGCAGCGGGCGGCCGCCCGCTCCGGCCTCCGGAATGCGAAGCAGCGGATGCGCCTCCTGCTCGACGCGGGTCACGAGACCGTTCAAGACGCGCAGCATCCGCTGCGCGAACGGACGCGCGCCGACCACGCGCTCCTGCGAGCGCCTCAGGCGCGACGCGGCGATCATCTTCATCGCCTTGGTGATCTGCTGCGTCGACTTGACGGCGCGGATCCGGCGGCGGAGGTCGATCAGCGACGGCATTACGCGACCGCGGCCGCCTGTCTCGCGGCGACGAACGTCGCGCCGAACTCCTCGAGTGCCGCCACCAGCGCGGCCTTGAGCTCGTCGTCCAGTATCTTCTTGTCGCGAATGCCGTTGAGCACCGCGGGGTGGCGCGTTTCGAGGAACCGATACAGCTCCTCCTCGTAGCGCTGCACGTCTTCGACCGCCACCGCATCGAGCAAGCCGTTCGTCGCCGCAAAGATGATGGCGACCTGCTTCTCGACCGGCAGCGGCTGATACTGAGGCTGCTTCAGAATCTCCACCATCCGGCGGCCGCGATTGAGCTGCGCCTGCGTGGCCTTGTCGAGATCGGAGCCGAACTGCGCGAACGCCGCGAGCTCGCGGTATTGCGCGAGGTCGAGCCGCAGCGACCCCGCCACCTGCCGCATCGCCTTGATCTGCGCCGAACCGCCGACGCGCGACACCGAGTTGCCGACGTTGATCGCCGGGCGCACGCCCTGGTGAAAGAGGTCCGCCTCGAGGAAGATCTGGCCGTCGGTGATCGAAATCACGTTCGTCGGGATGTACGCGGAAAGGTCGCCCGCCTGCGTCTCGATGATCGGCAGCGCGGTCAGCGAGCCCGCTCCCAGCTGATTGTTCAGCTTCGCCGCGCGCTCCAGCAGGCGCGAGTGCAGGTAGAAGACGTCACCGGGATACGCCTCGCGTCCCGGCGGCCGGCGCAGCAGCAGCGAGATCTCGCGATAGGCCTGCGCGTGCTTCGAGAGATCGTCGTAGACGACGAGCGCATGGCGGTGGCTGTCGCGGAAGAACTCGCCGATCGCACAGGCGGAGTACGGGCTGATGTAGAGCATCGGCGCCGGATCGGCCGCGGCGGCCGCGACGACGATGGTGTAGCTCATCGCGTCGTACTCTTCGAGGGTGCGGACCACCTGCGCGACGGTCGACTGCTTCTGACCGATCGCGTTGTAGATGCAGACGACGTCCTTGCCCTTCTGGTTGATGATCGCGTCGACGGCGACGGCCGTCTTGCCCGTCTGGCGGTCGCCGATAATCAGCTCGCGCTGGCCGCGGCCGATCGGAACCATGGCGTCGATCGCCTTGAGACCGGTCTGAATCGGTTCCTTCACCGACTGGCGATCCACGACGCCTGGCGCGATGCGCTCGATGGGCAGGAACTGATTCGTGACGATCGGACCCTTGCCGTCAATCGGCTGGCCGAGCGCGTTGACGACGCGGCCGAGCATCTCGTCGCCGACGGGGACGGAGATGATGCGCCCGGTGCGCTTCACCTGGTCGCCTTCCTTGATCGCCTTGAATTCACCGAGCAGCACGGCGCCGACGCTCTCCTCCTCGAGGTTCAGCGCGATCCCGAACACGCCGTGCGGGAACTCGAGCATCTCGCCCGCCATGGCGCGGTCGACCCCGTGCACGCGGGCGATGCCGTCGCCGATCGAAATCACGCTGCCCACTTCGGCAACGTCGACATCGACGGCATAGCTGCCGATCTGATCGCGGATGATCTTGGAAATCTCTTCGGCCCGGATGTCCATCTAGCGGACCGTTCGAACTGATTGAGTGTTAGTCACCACAAGCCTCCGAGCTCGATCTGCCGGCCGCGACAACGGCGCGGCCGGTAGTGATTTGGGAAGGACATACCACTAACTGGTCTCCGAGAGGCGTTCTCTCATCTTGGCCAGCTGCGTCGCGATGCTGCCGTCGTACACGACCGTCCCCACCCGCGCGACGAGGCCGCCGAGGATCGACGGATCGACTCGCGCCTCGAGGTTCACGGTCCGACCGGTCACCGCACCGAGCTTGCGCTGGAGCACCGCGGCGCGATCCTGCGCCAGCGGGATCGCGGTCACGACCTCGGCCCGCACGATGTTCTGATGGTCCATGAGGCGCGCACGGTAAGCGTGGAGCAGGTCCGGCACGAGCTCGAGCCGGTCGCGATCCGCGAGGAGCCGCATCAGCTTCGCCACCGGCTGCGCCGGGGTGAGGCGCGCGCTCAACTGGTCGATGACGGCGCGCTTGGCCTGGACCGGCACGACGGGATTGGTCAGCGAGCGGCGCAGCTCCTCGTACGTGGCGAACAGGTCCGCAAATGCCGCGAGATCATGTTCGACTGTGACGGGATCTGCTTCCTTGATGGCGATGTCGAGCAGCGCTTTGGCGTAGCGGTTCGCGGAGGCCTGATTGCTCATGAGGGAGGGCTACTGCTCGGCATCCAGCGGCCGGGCAAACATCTTTTTATATCACGAACGCCCGCTATCTCAGGATGACCCGGCCGTGCTGGGGCGCGGTGACCTCGCCGATACGCGAGGCCTGCACGCCATTGCGATCGAGTTCAGCCGCCAGCGCGTCCGCGCCGGACGCCGCCACGGCAATCAACAGCCCACCCGAGGTCTGCGGGTCGTAGCAAAGATCGACGAGGACCGGATCGACGCCCGTCGATACACGCGTCACCGGTGAAAAGTGCTCCTTGTTGGTCGCCATGCCTCGCGTCTTGTTTCGTGGCAGCAGCTCGCGCGCGCCGTCGAGCACGGGCAGCCGCGCCGCGTCCACAACCAGCGAGACCTTGCTGGCGGCGGCCATCTCGGAGCCGTGACCGGCAAGGCCAAAGCCGGTGACGTCCGTGCACGCCGAGACGCCGGGAACCGTGACCATCGCCTCGGCGGCGGCGCGGTTCAGCGTGCGCATCGATCGGATTGCGTTCGCCATCTGGCGCTCGGCGATGCGGTCGAATTTGATCGCCGTGGCGATCACTCCCGTTCCGAGCGGCTTCGTCAGGAAGAGGACGTCGCCAGCTCGCGCGCCCGCATTCGACAGGATGCGGGCGGGGTCGATCGCGCCGGTGACGGTGTACCCGAACTTGATTTCCGGATCCTGCACCGTGTGGCCGCCGAGGAGTGCCACGCCGGCCGAGCGCAGCATCTCGAAGCCGCCGCGGAAGATGGCGGCGATGACGTCCCGCTCGAGGCCGTTCTCCGGAAACGCCGCAATGGCGAGGGCGGTGACAGGACGGCCGCCCATCGCATAGATGTCGCTCACCGCATTGGCGGCCGCGATTTCACCGTAAACGAACGGGTCGTCGACGATCGGCGTGAAGAAGTCGACGGTCTGCACGAGCGCCGAGCCGCCATCCCACTTGTACACACCGGCATCGTCCGAATTCCGGAAGTCGACCAGAATCCGTGCGTCAGCCTGCGGAGGGATGTCGCTCAGGACCTGAGCGAGCTCGCCAGCGGCGAGTTTACTCGCTCAACCCGCGCAGCTCACCATTTCGGTGAGCCGCTTCTGCTTTCCAAAAATACTCATCGTCTCTCCGTGATGAACTCGTAAATGCGATTCAGTTCCGCCTCGGACACGAAATCGATCTCGATCTGTACCTCCCGGCCCTCGCCTCGAAATTCGCACCTTGGTGCCGAGCGCGAAGCGCATGCGGTCTTCCGCGGCGCGCGTGTGCACGTCGGCGGCCTTCGGCAGTTCCGTGTTCCCGGTTCCGGCCTCCTGGTTCTTGTTCTTGCTGTTCTCGGTTGCCAGCCTTTTGACCAGCGCCTCGGTGTCGCGCACGGACAAGCCGCGCGCAATTACTTCTCGCGCCGCGTGACGCTGCCCCGCGGCGTCGGCAAGGGCGAGCAGCGCCCGGGCATGGCCCATCGACAACGCGCCCGAGGCGAGATCGGCTCGCACTTCCTCGGGGAGCCTGAGGAGCCGAAGATAGTTGGCGACCGAGCTTCGATCCTTGCCCACGGCAACCGCGATCTGCTCCTGCGTGAGCGCAAACTCCTCGGTCAGCCGCTGGTACGCGGCAGCCTCTTCGACCGGGTTCAGATCCTCGCGCTGCACGTTCTCGATCAAGGCGAGCTCGAGCAGCTGCTGGTGCGACCCCTCCGGCACATCGCGGACGACCACGGGGACCTTCAGCAGGCCCGCGCGCTGGGCCGCGCGCCATCGGCGCTCGCCGGCGATGATCCGATATCCGTCGCCCGACTTGCGCACGAGGATCGGCTGAATGATGCCGTTCGCCTTGATGGATCGCGTCAGCTCCTCCAGCTTCTGATCGTCCATCTGCAGGCGCGGCTGGTCTTCGTTGGGTGCGAGCCGATCGATGTCGATCTCGATCGCACCCTGGCGCGCGGGCTCGGGAACGTCCGGTATCAGCGCGCTCAGGCCTTTTCCCAATGCAGGTCTTCTCTCGAGCATCTTCACTCCTCGTTGGACGGGGTGGCACCGCGCGCGAGGATCTCGCGCGCGAGCGCGACGTACGATTCGGCGCCACGCGACCGCGCGTCATAGAGCACGCCGGGGATTCCGTGGCTCGGCGCCTCGCCGAGGCGCACGTTGCGTGGAATGACCGTGTTGAAGACTTTGTCCTTGAAGAACTCGCGCACGTCGCGCGCGACTTGCTGGCCGAGATTGGTCCGCTCGTCGTACATCGTGAGCAGCACACCCTCGATGTCGAGCACCGGGTTGTACGCGCCGCGCACGCGGCGCAGCGTTGCCACGAGATCGGCAAGGCCCTCGAGCGCGAAGTACTCGCAGTGCAGAGGGATCAACACGGCGTCGGCCGCCACGAGCGCGTTGAGCGTCAGCAGGCCGAGCGACGGCGGACAGTCGATGAGGATGTACTCGAACCGATCGCGCAGTGGGTCGAGCACGCGCCGGAGCCGCCGTTCGCGCTCGGGCAGCATCACCATCTCGATCTCGGCGCCGGTGAGATTGCGATCGGCGGGAATCAGGAACAGGTTCGCAACGCTCGTTGGGACGACGAAGTCGTCGGGCGTCTCGGAGTCGGTGGTGACGGCCTCGTAGGCGGAGCCGGCCGGTCCGCGCTGGCCCTTCTGGCCCATTCCGCTCGTGAGGTTGCCCTGCGGGTCGACATCGACAATGAGCACGCGCTGGCCGGCGAGTGCGAGCGCGGTCGCGACGTTGAGGGCGGTCGTGGTCTTTCCGACGCCTCCCTTCTGGTTCGTGACTGCGAGAACGCGTGCTTTGCGGGGTGATGTGTTCAAGACGAGCGCGCGGGCAGTTTCGGTCATTGTCCCTATTTATGGACGGGGGATGTGGCAGGATAGGTACGTGACGATCCCGTCGTCAAGCGGTGTTTCACGTGAAACACTGTTGGCGATCAAAAAGCGATCGGCTGAGTTCTGTTTCACGTGGAACACAACCTATAGGCGTTGTTTTTCCAGAATCACCAATCGGCTGCGGAGAGACTCAATGAGCGGAAAGGTGGCCTGCCATCGGAGCGGCGGCGGCGCGGCATCCGCCGGATCGGTCGACGCGGGACCTCGAAAAAGGAACAGCTGGCCCCCAGGCCGTAAGAATGCCTGCAGCCCGAGTAGCACCCGTGACTCGACCCGGACGGCACGTATCGTCACCAGATCGTGAGCCTCATGGAGATCCGGGCGCGCGAGCAGCTCCTCGAATCTCGCCGTTGCCACCTCCGCGCCCTTCAGATCCAGTGCGCGCACTGCCTCGCGCAGGAATACCGACTTTCTCGTCTTCGACTCCACCATCAACATCGACAGTCCGGGCACGGCAAGCGCGAAAGGGACCGCCGGCGAGCCGCCTCCGCTTCCGACGTCCATCATCCTGTGCAAAGCTGGCGGTGCGTGGCGGGCCGCGACCAGAGGCTCCACCAGGAGGCGATCGAACGCTTCGTCGCTTGCGTCGCTCAGATTGAGCGACGTGAGGTTGATCTTCTGGTTCCAGGTGGCGAGCAGCCGGTAATAGATTTCGAGCTGCGCCAATAATGCCGGCTCGACGCCGAGGCCGGCGCGCGTTGCCCGGCGCTGCAGCCGCGCTTTGAACTCGCGCGAGTTCACGGGAGCGCCGGAGGCGCCTCGGGAGACAGCTTCCCAAGGAACGCGCCGAGGACGGCCACGGCCGCCGGCGTGATGCCAGGAACCCGGGAAGCCTGGCCCAGGCTCTCCGGCTGGACCTGCGAGAGACGGTGGACGACCTCGCGAGAAAGACCCGGAACGCGGCCGTAGTTGAATCCGGCCGGGATGCGCCGGCGCTCCTGGCGGCGCGCACGCTCGGCGCGCGCGGCCTCCTGCTTGAGATACCCGGCGTACTTCACGGCCGTTTCCACGCTCGCGAGATCGAGAGCGGAGGAATCCGGCGCGAGGTCGAGCGAGACGTCACCGGCGCGCGCAAGCGATGCAAGTCGAACATCCGGAGTCTTGAGCGCCTGCGCGGCCGGAACGCGATCGCCGCGTCCTGTCCGGACCATCGTTCGATCGAGCGCCGCGAGGTTCCGCGCGAACCGTTCGCGGCGGCTCGTGAATCTCTCCCACCGCCGATCGTCGACGAGCCCGATTGAGCGGCCGGCGGGAGTCAGACGCAGATCCGCGTTGTCGATCCGCAGGAGCAGCCGATGCTCCGCTCGCGACGTGAACATCCGGTAGGGCTCGAGGCAGCCGCGAGTAACCAGATCGTCGACCAGGATGCCGATGTACGCCTCGTCCCGGCCCAGCGTGAACGGAGGCTGGTTCCTGACCGCGCGAGCCGCATTGATACCCGCCATGAGTCCCTGCGCGGCAGCTTCTTCGTAACCCGATGTTCCGTTGATCTGACCGGCCAGGAAAAGGCCGCCGATTCGATGCGCCTCGAGGGAGGCCCGAAGCTCGGTGGGCTGGATGAAGTCGTATTCCACGGCGTATCCGGGACGTATGACCGCCGCGTCCTCGAGGCCTGGCAGAGCACGTACGAGCTCCTCCTGCACCGCGCGCGGAAGGCTCATGGAGAAACCGTTGACGTAAATCTCATCGACGTCGAGACCTTCGGGCTCGAGGTAAATCTGATGTCGCTCCCGCTCCGGGAAGCGCATGATCTTGTCTTCGAGCGACGGACAATACCGGGGACCGATGCCGCTGATCTGGCCGTTGTAAAGCGGGCTCTTGTCGATGTGCCGGCGGACGAGATCGCGCACGCGATCGTTGGTGTACGTCAGCCAGCAGCGAATCGTGTTCGACAGCGGTCGCGCCGTGGTGAAGGAGAACGGCACCGGGACGTCATCGCCGCGCTCCTCGACGAAGACTCCCGCCTGCGTCAGCCGATCGAAGTCGATGCTTCCGCGATGCAGCCGTGGCGGCGTGCCGGTCTTCAGGCGGCCCCACTCGAAGCCAAGAGACTTCAACGACACCGCGAGCTCGTGCGATGGAGGTTCGTCGGCGCGGCCAGCCGGCCTCTGCTCGGTCCCGACGTGGACGAGTCCGTTGAGGAACGTCCCGGTCGTGACGACGAGGGCGTCGCAGGCATGCCGATCGCTGCCTTGCATGGCGAGGCCGGCCACGCGACCGCGTTCGACGAGAATGCGTCCGGCCTCGCCTTCGAGCCAGCAGATGTTCGGCTCGGCGTCGAGCGTCGCCAGCACCCAATGCGCGTAGCGTCGCTTGTCTGCTTGCGCACGCGGCGACCACACCGCGGGACCGCGGCTGCGGTTGAGCAGCTTGAACTGAAGCCCGGTGGCGTCGATCGCAAGACCCATCAGGCCGCCGAGCGCATCGATCTCGCGAACGAGGTGGCCCTTCGCAGTTCCTCCGACGGCGGGATTGCAGGGCATGTGCGCCGTCGTGTCGCGCGACAGCGTGCACAGGCCGACGCGGCAGCCAAGCCGAGCGGCGGCGTACGCAGCCTCCACGCCGGCGTGCCCGGCGCCAATCACGATCACATCGAACTCATTTGCCAATACAGAACCGCTCGAAGATGTGACGCAGGAGGTCGTCCGCCGTTCGCCGGCCCGTGATCTCTTCCAGCGAAGAGCGCGCGCCTTCCAGATCGGCGAGCAGGAACTCCTCCGGAATGCGTGCGGTGTCGCCTGCCGCCTCCGCCGCGCGCGCCAGATGCTCACGCGCGCGACCGAGCAACGCGATGTGTCTGGCGTTTGAAACAGCCGGAGCATCACGAAGCTCGTCGCGCCCGGTGAGCCTTGTGACTATGGCCGCGCGAAGATCCTTCAGCCCGGCACCGGTCGCAGCCGAGATCGCTGTCGACACGTCGTCAAGGACGTCCGGTCCCCATGCGGGCGGAAGATCGATCTTGTTGCGGAGCACGATCCGCTCGCGTCCCCGCGTCGTCGCAAGCACGCTCCAATCATCTTCTCGCAGCGGCTCAGAGTGATCCAGCACCAGGAGCAGCAGCGTCGCGACATTCATCGCCTGTCGTGCCCGATCGACGCCTTCGCGTTCGACGACGTCCGTGGTTTCGCGCACGCCGGCGGTATCGACGAGCACGACGGGAATCCCCTGCAAGTCGACCGTCTCGCTGACGAGGTCGCGCGTCGTGCCCGCGACCGCGGTTACGATTGCCCGGTCGTGCCCAGCTAACATATTGAAAATGCTTGACTTACCTACATTTGGCCGGCCCGCGACGACGAGGTGTGCTCCCTCGCGGATAGTGCGCCCGCGGTTCGCGTCAGCCAGGAGCGTGTCCAGGGCGGCGATGATCTGCGTGAGCGCCGGCTGAATCCCACTCGCGTCGATGAAGTGATAGCCCTCCTCAGGAAAGTCGAGCGATGCCTCGAGCCGCGCGGTGAGATCGAAGAGTGACGCGTCGATTCCGGCAATGCGGCTCGTCAGCGTGCCTTCGAGTTGATCGAACGCAGTGCGCGCCTGGAGCGGCGTCGCGGCATCGATGAGATCCGCAACCGCTTCCGATTGGATCAGATCGAGCCGTCCTTCGAGGAACGCGCGCAGCGTGAACTCGCCCGGCTCGGCGAGCCTGGCGCCAGCGGCCGTGGCGACGTCGAGAATCGCGCGCAGCACGACCGGACTTCCGTGCGCGCTGATCTCAACGACGTCCTGCCCGGTATAGGAATGCGGCGCGGCAAAGAAGGTGGCAATCACTTCGTCGATGCCGCGGATCCGGGCGAGCGTGGCGTGGCGTGGTTGGAGGGGATCGGGCCGCCCGAGCATCGATTGCGCGATCGCGAGGCTGGCCGGCCCGCTGATTCGGACGACACCGATTCCGCCTCTGCCTGGAGGTGTCGCAATCGCGACGATCGTGTCGTCTGTCGAAAACATGTCGTGCCGGTGAGCGGTGGCGCCGTGATCCACGGACCACTGATCACCGATCACGTCATCGTTTCGTGCTGATGATCACAGTTTTCATGTGCGCATCGCCGATGCTCTCGGACGTCATGTTGTCCTGCTCGGCGATTGCGAGGTGGACGATCCGCCGCTCGTACGGATTCAACGGTCCCATCTCCTGCGGTGCGCCGGTGCTCCGCGCCTTGTCGGCCATGAACTTCGCCATCTGCCGCAGCTCGGCGTCCTTGTCGCGCCGGAATCCCATGCAGTCGATCACGATCCGATTGTCGTCGCCAAGCTGCTTGCGAAAAGCCGTGGCGACGATGTGCTGCAGCGCCTGAAGGCCTTCCCCGCCGTGGCGAATCAGCACGCCACCGTCCTCGCCCTCGAGATTGATGCGTGTGGCTTCGGGTGTCTCTTCGATGCTGGCGCTCAGCACGAGACCCATCGAGCTGACGACGTGTTGAACGAACTCGGAGATGCGCTCGTTGAGTGACATAGGCGGATGATTATTTTTTGGCTCCTGCGGTGCGCCCGGAACCCGCGTTCTTGAGGCGACGCTCCGCCGGCGGCCGCGACGTGGCTTGAGGCGCCGGTCCCACAGCCAGTTCGTGAAGTACTGCTGGCCGATCGCCCAGAGGTTGCCCACGAACCAATACAGCACGAGGCCGCTTGGCGCGGACAGGAACATGACGCTCATCATGATCGGCATGATCATCATGATTCGCTGCTGCGTGGGGTCGGCGCTCGTCGGCGTGATTTTCTGCTGCCAGAACATCGTCGCGGCCATCAGGAGCGGCGTGACGTAGTAGGGATCCGGCTGAGACAAATCCTGGATCCACAATCCGAACCTGGCGCCGCGGAGCTCGATGGCGACGGAGAGGAATGAATAGAAGGCAAACAGCACCGGCAGCGTGAGCAGCATCGGAACGCAACCAGTCGCCGGATTCACGCCCTTCTCGCGATAGAGGTTCATCACCTCGGTGTTCATCTTCTGCCGCGCGGGATCGGTGACTTTCAGATCCGCATAACGATCCTGGATCGCCTTGATCTGCGGTTGGATGGCCTGCATCTTCCGCATCGACACCACGCTCCAGTGGCGGAACGGCGAAATGGCAAGGTTGATCAAGACCGTGAGCGTGACGATCGCCCACCCGTAGTTGCCGAGGGATGCGTAGACCCACTGCAGCGCGCCGAGGAGCGGGACAGCCAGCATCGCGAAAACGCCGAAGTGGATCGCGCGCACGAACTCCGCATCCACGCTCTTGAGCGTGTCGAATGACTTCGGGCCGAAGAAGAACTTCGTGTCGCGAGGAGGCTGGGCGAAGCGATATGTGTGCGCGACGAATTGACGCTGCGTGTTCGGATCGCTGCCAGCGGGCAGCGTGAGTGCCCGGTACTCGACGCGAGCGCGGCCGGGATTGATCGCCGCGGCGATGAAGTAGTGATCGTCGACGCCAGCGAAGCGGAAGTCTCCCTCGTGCACGGCGCGCGCGGCGATCTCACTGGCCGTGATGCGGGCCACGTCCCTGCCGTCGTGAACGATTGCGTGTGGCGGCTACGTAGTTGCCCGTGAAGATGCTGCCCCCTCCGCTCGTTGCGCCGGCATCGCCAAGGCCGGGTCCCCACTGCACGTAGGGATTCAACTCGCGGTCGCCCTGCTGTACCTGCACGCCAAACGTAATCAGGTACCGATGCGGATCGAGCGTGAATTGCTTTCGAACGCGAAGGCCGGATGCGTCCTCATACTCGAACGTGATTGTCTGTGCGGACTGGGATGCGCGATAGATCGCCGTGTTGAGGGTCTGCGTGAGACCGCCCTCATCGATGCGCAGAGAGAACGGAAGCGGCTGATCTGCGGGCAGGCTCGTCGGCACCAAATCAACGGGGCGACCGGATGCATCCTGGGCGTAGTGCTTCAGGAGCCACTGCTTGATGCGACCGCCGCGGTTGGTGAACACCGCGCGCACGGTGTCGGTGTCCACCACGATGTCGCGTTCCGCCGTCTCCGAGACAAGAGGCCGCGCGGCTGCCGCGGGCTCGGCCGGTACGCGCGGCTGCTCCGCGAGGGTAGGAGGTACCGCCTTGGCTTGAGCCTGCTGAGCCGCGGGTTTCGGAGGCTCCGGGGGCACAAACAGCGTCTGGAACGCATAGACGACGACAAACGAAAGGAAGACTGCGAGGAAAATCCGGCGTTCCATCAGTGCTTGTGCGGAACCGGGTCGATGCCGAAGCCGCCGAACGGATGGCAGCGAGCCAGCCGGCGCAGCCCAAGGTAGACGCCGACCCCCGCTCCGTGCGAGCGGACGGCCTCCGACATGTAGTCGGCACACGAGGGTGAAAGCGGCAGCAGCCCGCAAACAGCGGTGAAATCAGGATCTTATACGCGCGGAGCAGCGCCAGAACGGCCACGGCGGCGGCGCCCGGACTGGGCATCCGGCCTGGCGATGCCGCGGCGTTCGAGGGCTCGGTCATAGTCGGCTTCGAGGTTGGCGAAGGGGGCATCGAGCATTTCACGGCGCGGCACGATCACGACGTCGTAGCCGGGCGCTGCCTTGTGGCGCCTGAAGATTTCCCGCGCCAGGCGCTTGGCGCGGTTGCGTTCGACGGCGGAACCCAGCTTTCGCGTCGCGGCGACGCCGCACCGTTGGGTCTCGCGAGCATTCGGGAGCAGGAACACCGTCATGAACCGGCCAGAGATGCGCGTGCCCTCGTTATAGACGCGCTCGAACTCGGGACGCCGACGGATCCGCTCGCTTGCGCTCAGGCCCTCCGCGGTCACTCGTCGGCGACGGTCAGGCGCTTGCGCCCTTTCGCCCGCCGGCGCTTGAGGACAATCCGTCCGTTTTTCGTGGACATTCGCACCCGGAACCCGTGGGTTTTCTTCCGGCGGCGAGTGTTTGGCTGAAACGTGCGCTTACCCTTCGGCATGATATTTCGCTGATCTCGGTGATACCGGCCGGGCCGGGATGAACCTCCAATACTATTCGTGGCTGAATCAAAGTGTCAATTAAACCGCCGCGATTGCCGGGGTCCGGCCCGCTTGTGCTACAGTCCCGCGTTCGTCAACAGCTCCGACGCCGTCCCGAGACCGAGAGCTGGGTTTGTTCCCCAAGTTTTCCACAACTGTGGAAAACGCTGTGGAAAAGCCCAAAAGCGTCAACGGGGGCTGAAGGCAACCCATTTTTCGCGCAGAACACCCCCTATGGCCGCGAGCATCTGGGAGCAAGTCCTGGGTCGAATTGAGACCAAGGTAAACCGCCACAGTTTTTACACCTGGTTCAAACCCACGAGCTTGGTGAAGGACTCGGGACAGACGATTACGGTCCTGGTGCCGAATTCGCTGTTCAAAGACTGGCTGACGAAGCACTACTCGGTGGTCCTCACGGAGGCGCTCACCGAAGTCCAGCGAAGCGACAGCAAGGTCACGTTCGTCTCGGAAGCAGCTCCGGCAGCCTCGCCGCCGATCGAGGAGGTCCCGCCGGCCGCCGCACCCCCGGAGCAGGCCTCCGGCGCCGCGGTATCCCATGGGAGCCTGAACCCGCGCTACACCTTCGACACGTTCATCGTCGGAACCTCGAACCAGTTCGCGCACGCCGCCTGCCGCGCGGTCGCGGAGGCGCCATCGCGCTCCTACAATCCGCTGTTCATCTACGCGGCGTGGGGCTGGGCAAAACGCACTTGATGCACGCCGTCGGACATTACGTGCTGCACCACGATCCGTCGTTGAAGCCGACGTACATCTCGTCCGAGCGCTTCATGAACGAGATGATCAACGCGGTTCGATACGACCGGATTTTGATTTCCGCGAGCGCTACCGCACGGTCGATGTGCTGCTCGTCGACGACATCCAGTTCGTGTCGGGCAAGAAAGGGACGCAGAGGAATTCTTTGACACCTTCAATGCGCTGTACGACGCGCGAAGCAGATCGTCGAGCAGCACGGCCCGCCGCACGAGATACCCGCGCTCGAGGAGCGCTTGCCTCCCGTTTCGAGTGGGGGCTCATCGCCGACATCCAGCCCCAGATCTGGAGACGAAGGTCGCGATCCTGAAAAAAAGGCTGAAAGTGAGGCGATTCCGCTTCCCGACAACGTCGCGATCTACATCGCGGGGCGCATCAAGTCGAACATCCGCGAGCTCGAAGGATCGCTGATCCGGCTGATTGCTTACGCCTCGCTGACGGGACGGGAGCTGACGCTCGACCTTGCGCAGGAAGTGCTGAAGAACGTCCTCGATCAGGACGATCCGCGCGATCACGATCGAGACCATTCAGAAGTTCGTGTCGGACTACTATCAGCTCAAGGTCGGCGAGTTGAAGTCGCGGAACAACTCGAAGTCAGTTGCCACGCCGCGTCAGATCGCGATGTATCTGTGCAAATCGCTCACACACGCATCGCTGCCGGAAATCGGACGAAGTTTCGGGGGAAAGCACCATTCGACGGTGATCCATTCGATCAAGAAGATCGAGGAGATGCGAAAACGCGATACGGATTTCAACAACCTCATGGGCAGTTTTCTGGAGTCATTCAAGTGATTTCCGAAGCCGTGCACAGAGTGGAGCCATGCGTCCCTTGTGCATGTTTTCGCTCCCCGGATTACCCACAGAAACCGCACCGTCGGCGACGCGCGAACCAGCAGATTTCTCCACACCGTAAATTATTGACGGGTAAGGGTTAAAAGCAGCTCCTGAAGTTTTGCACAGCACCTATTTTCCTGTATAATTTCTTATTTCTCCTCATCCTCTTGTTAGCTCTTTACTGAAGGGCGCCACCACTCCGCGCCGAGGTCACCGCACCTATGGAACTCGTTGTTCGCAAGAATGAGCTTCTGCGAGAACTGCAACTTTTCCAGGGCATCGTGGAACGGAAGAACACGATCCCGATTCTCGCGAACGTCCTCCTCGAAGCGAAGGGCGATGAGGTGCGCATGCTGGCCACGGATCTCGAGGTGGCGCTGAGGAGCCGCTGCCAGGCATCGGTCGCGAAGAGCGGATCGCTGACGCTGCCGGCAAAGAAGCTGTACGAAATCGTGAAGTCGCTTCCCGAGACGGATGTTCGAATCGAAGAGGACAAGAACGGCGTGAAGGTTGCCGCCGATCGTTTCGATTCGCGCATGCAGACGCTCCCGCGCGAGGACTTCCCCACGCTGCCCGAGTCGACCGGAACGGCGCGTGCGATCGCTCGGCCGCGCCGCCTTGAAGGAAATGGTCGCGAAGACGCAGTTCGCGATCACGGGCGAGGACACGCGCTTCTTTCTCAACGGTGCGTTGTTCGTGCTGCGAGCAGACTCCATGAGCCTGGTCGCCACCGACGGTCATCGTCTCGCGCTCGTCAGCGTTGCGCGTGACGGCAAGGACGACACGATCAAGACCGGCGACGAGGTGAAGCGGATTCTGCCGAAGAAGACGCTGCTCGAATTGGGAAAGCTGCTGACCGAAGGCGAGGGGGACATTCAGTACGAGGCCGGAGAGAACCATCTCTTCTTCGAAGTCGGCGGCCGTGTGCTGATCTCCCGGATGATCGACGGCCAGTTTCCGGCGTACGAGCGGGTGATCCCGAAGGGCAACGACAAACTGATCGAGTTCGAGCGCGAGCGGCTCACCAACGCGGTGAAGCGCGTGGCGCTCCTGTCGAACGAGCGATCGCGTGCGGTCAAGTTCGAGATCGAAAAGGGCAAGGTCGAAGTCACGTCGAGCAGTTCGGAATTCGGCGAGGCCCACGAGCAGCTGCCGGTGGATTACACGGCGGCGGCGCATGACGATCTCGTTCAACGCGCAATACGTCCTGGATTTCCTCAACGTGGTGGAGACCGACATCGTCTCGCTCTCCCTGAAGGACGAGATGAGCCAGGCGGTCCTGAGCCGGTGGGCGCCGAAGGCTACGATTACACCTACGTCATCATGCCAATGCGGGTCTGAATCCCTTCATGCCTCGCAAATCGAACACCAAGACGACGAGCAGCGCCCCGCCTACGCCCGACCCCGCCGACAGATCGGGATCGACGGATAACAACGGCAACGGCTGGGCCGACGCTTATGGTGCCGACAAGATCCAGGTCCTCGAAGGCCTGGAAGCGGTTCGCAAGCGGCCCGCCATGTACATCGGGTCCACGGGCGCCCGGGCCCGCACCACCTCGTGTACGAGTCGTCGACAACTCGATCGACGAGGCGCTCGCCGGTTACTGCGACCGCTCAAGGTCGCGATCCAGATCGACATTGGTGGCCCGTGGATCGACAATGGCCGTGGTATCCCCGTTGATCACCACCCGAGCGGCAAGTCCGCCCCGAAGTCGTGCTCACCGTCCTGCATGCCGGCGGCAAGTTCGACGACTCAGCTACAAGGTTTCAGGCGGCCTGCACGGCGTCGGCGTGTCGTCGTCAACGGGCTGTCGGAGCGCCTCGACCTCGAGATTTGGCGCAACGCGCAGGTGTATCAGCAGTACCTACGAGCGCGGCACCCCGCTCGGCGACCTCGAGGTCACCGGCACGACCCAGCGGCGCGGCACCAAGGTGACGTTCAAGCCGGACGCGCAGATCTTCGAGACCACCGAGTTCAGCTTCGACACGCTGGCGCAGCGGCTGCGCGAGCTCGCCTTCCTGAACGGCGGCATCCTGATCACCATCGACGACGAGCGCGACGGCAAGAGCCACCGGTTCCAGGTACGACGGCGGGCATCGTGTCGTTCGTGCAGCACCTGAACAAGAACAAAGTGGTCGCCAACGACAAGCCGATCTTCATGAA
>CAVYVZ010000008.1:0-508674 GCA_963772065.1 uncultured Acidobacteriota bacterium | reverse complement strand
CGGGACGCTCGCGCAGCGGCGGAACGAAGGCGTCGATCACCTTGAGCCGGTAGTACAAGTCCTCGCGGAAATCGCCCTTCAACATCATCTGCTCGAGATCGCGGTTCGTCGCGGCGACGACGCGCACGTCGATGTTGATGCGCTTGTTGCTTCCGAGCTTCGTGAATTCGGCGTCCTGCAGGACGTGGAGCAGCTTCGCCTGGAGGGGCGGCTTCATCTCGGCGATCTCGTCGAGGAGAATCGTGCCGAAGTTGGCCTGCTCGAACTTGCCGATTCGCGTCGTGGCCGCGCCGGTGAACGCGCCGCGCTCGTGTCCGAACAGCTCGCTCTCGAGCAGCTCCGCCGGCAGCGCCGCGCAATTCACCTTGACGAACGGTTTGGCGCGGCGGTTGGACCGATGGTGAATCGCGCGCGCCACGAGCTCCTTACCGACGCCGCTCTCGCCGCGGACGAGCACCGTGACGTCGCTGTCGGCGACCTGCTCGATGATCATCGCGACCTGGTGCATCGCCGGGCTCTCGCCCCAGCCGATGAACGCCTCGTCCTGGTCGACGCTCAATTGACGCCGCAGATCGGTCAGCTCGGTGACGAGCCTGTTGCGTTCGATGGCCTGCTTGATCGCCGCGTCGAGGGCGATCTCTCCGAGTCCCTCCGGATCGCCCGGCTTCACCACGTAGTCGGCGGCGCCGAGGCGTACCGCCTCGACGATGATGTTGGCCTGCTCGCGGCCGGACAGCATGATGACCTGCAGCTCCGGCCTCGCGCTCTTGAGCGCCTTCAGCGTCTGGATGCCGTCCATGCCGGGCATCGCGACGTCGAGCAGCACGATGTCGGGTGGCTCGCCCTGACGGATCGCGGCCACGATTTCGTCCCCGCGCGTGTAGGACCGCGCCTCGTATCCGCGAAGCGCGAGAAACGTACGGAGGTAGCCGGAAAATCCGGAATCGTCGTCTACGACGGCGATCGAAGCACGCCGATCGTCTGCTGCCGCTCCGACGGGGGTCGCACCCGCTACTGTTGTCATGGGCTCTGGGTATAGGACCTAGGTTGACGTGGTTGGGATGCGAAGGATCATGCCTGAACGCGGCTTCTCGGGGTCGTCTCCCGGGGCCGACGAGATCGTGCCGCCATGCGCCTCCACGACGCGCCGCGCGAGCGGAAGCCCGAAACCCGTTCCGGCTTTCCACTCCCCGACCATCGCCCCCGCCGCGCGCGTTCGAGCGAGCTCCTGCGCCTTCGATTCCTCGCTGATGACCACCAGTGCCATCGGCTGTGCGCCTTCCACCAGCGAACATTCCGCTACGACAACGCCGTCCGCGCGTTCCCGCATGATGAGGTGAAGCAGTATCCGCACTGCTGCGCCGATTCGTGCCCGGTCGCCGGCGACCTGCAACGGCCGGTCAGTGCCACGTACCACCAAGCGAACGTTTCGGTCGTGGCCCTCATGCATATCGCCAGCCACCTCCGCAACAAGCGTGGCGAGATCAAATGGCTGCCGCGCAAGCGCCAGCTGGCGCAATTCCACCTTCCGAAGATCGCTGATTTCGTCGACCAGCGTGCCGAGCCGTCCGCACGCCCGCTCCACTTCTTCGAGCATTCTCTTCTGTTTTTCCGAGAACGGTCCCGCTTGCTCCCTCATCAGCATTCGAACGTACCCAAGCGCCACCGAGAGCGGAGTCCGGAGCTCATGCACGGCCAGTGAGAGGGCGAGTGGGAGCGGGTCGTGTTCGGCGGTCATACAGTCGCTCAACAATTCGAAGCGTTTCCGTCCGTCAGGCTATCACGCTCTCGACAACGAGAAGCTCGGCCACGCGCGGCAGCGGAAATGAATTGCCCCGTAACGGCAAACCGCGGGCTACGAAATGCTCGAGCGTAAGCGGAAATCCGCAATCCGCAACGATTTCGCGTGGCATACCCCTTGAAGCCTCGGACCACGACCGAGCTATGGAGCGACCGATCATGCGAGGGACGCGGAAACTGATGATGAAGACGGCCATCCTGGCGATGGCGCTGCTGCCGATGATTGCAGCGGTGTCGCCCGAGGCGTCGACATCGGTGCGCGATTCCTCGGTGTCCGTCGCGATTGCACAGCCGCTGGCGGCGACGCCGCTCGTGGCAGCTTCGCGCCGGGGTGGATCGAACCCGATGCTTCCTGAATCCGGAATGCTCGTGCTCGTCGGGTCATCGCTCATCGGTCTCGCGGCGCTGGTCCGCCGCACAACCTAGGACCAGCCCAAGGAAACCAGGTTCGGAGCCGCGACTCCGCGACGCATCGTTCGCACACAGTCGCGCAACAGGCTCCGACGCGGGCGGTGCGGCTGCCTCGTGGGCAGCTCACCGCCTCTCGTTTTTTGGAGTCACAGGGAGGTCAGGGAGGTCAGGGAGAAAATCATGCCTCCGCGATCTCCCCGATCTCCGTGTGAACTCCATTGCCTAAATTAAGGTCAGGCGTTCCGACGCGGCAGCTTCCGGAAGCGCCGGAAACGGTAGGCGAGACTGGCGGCGGCCGGTGCGTGCTCGCTCAGCCACGCGGTCAGGCCGACGAGCGCGCCGGCGCCAAGTCCGCGCAGCGCGTTGAGGCGGTTGGCGGCGCGTTCGTAGTCGCCGCGTTCGAGCGCCTGCTTGGCTTCGACGAGAAGGAGCTCGCGCTCGAAGTGCGCGATCTGTACGTCGACGGCGGCGCGCGCGGTCGACCCGCTTGGACACGCCCGCCGCGTCTTGCTGTACGTGTGCAGGATGCCGCGCAACATTCGCGCGTTGTCGGACGAAAGGCTGCCTTCGTGGCGCCGGTAGATGGCGAGCGGCTGCGTGCTGACGCGAAATAAGAAGCCGGCGAGTGCGGCTCGGATCCAGAAGTCGTAGTCCTCGCTGGTCCACTGTGCCTCGTCGAGTCCGCCGATGCGCTCGAAGACCTCGCGGCGAAACACCGTCATGATGAAAACGGCGGAATCGTCCCGAATGATGTCCTCGAGCGTCAGGACAGAGCGGTCGGCGGCGGGTTGCCGGCGCGACTGGCCGTCGCGCGGGCCGCCGAGATCGTATGCGGTCGTGGTGACCAGCGAGGTCTCGGGATGCACGTCGAACACGCCGAGCTGATGTTCGAGAAACGACGGCAGCCACTGGTCATCGCTGTCGAGAAACGCGAAGAAGGCCCCGCGCGCCGCCCGCATCCCGTGGTTCCGCGCCGCCGACGGTCCCGCATTCGGTTGCCGCAGCAGTCGGATGCGCCCATCCGCCGCGATGCAGCGCTCGACGATCGCGACGGTCTCGTCCGTCGAACCGTCATCGACGATGACCAGTTCCCAGTCTTCGAACGTCTGCCGGCGAACCGATTTGATCGTCTCGCCGAGAAAGCGCGCGGCGTTGTAGGCCGGCGTGATCACGCTGACGCGCGGAATGGGAGGGGAGCCCGGGCGGTCCATTGCAGGAGGGACGCTGATCAATTGCGATGCCAGCGGACCACCTCGGCGGTATCATGACGAATCAAGACGGCCGCCGCCGGCTGCCTCCGGCGACGTGAGTTCATACAGGCGGCGTCCGGTGCGGCGGTCGCGGCAGCGGTGCCCTGGCGCCCGGCGTCGTGCGGGATGCGGCCGCTCAGGCTGGGCCGAAGCTTCCGAACGTCCGGAAGAGCCCGCTGAGCACCGATGAGCCGGTGAACGCCTACGAGGACGTCACAACCTACAACAACTTCTATGAGTTCGGCACGGCGAAGGACGAGCCGCACCGGAACGCGCGCGGCTTCAAGGCGCGACCGTGGAAGCTGGCGATCGAAGGACACGTCGCGAAGCCGGCCTCGTACGACATCGACGAGTTTGTCAAGCCATACAACCTCGAGGAACGCATCTACCGCATGCGCTGCGTCGAAGCGTGGTCGATGGTCATTCCGTGGGTGGGAATCCCGCTCGCCGACGTGATCAAGCGCGTCGAGCCAACCTCGAAAGCCAAATACGTAGAGCTCACGACACTCCTGGACCTTGTCCGCATGCCCGGGCAGCGTGAGCCGGTGCTGCGGTGGCCTGTACGTCGAAGGGTTGCGCATGGACGAGGCGATGCATCCGTTGACGATCCTCGCCGTCGGCCTCTACGGAGAGATGCTGCCGGGTCAGAATGGCGCGCCGATTCGCCTGGTCTGATCGTCATCGCGGGCCTGCTGCCGGCGGGCCTGCTCATCGTCGGCGCCATGACGGACAACCTCGGCGCGAATCCGATCGAGTTCATTACGCACAGGACCGGGACGTTCGCGCTCGCCTTCCTCATGGTGACTCTCTCGGTCACGCCGATCCGCCGGGCAACCGGCTGGAACGAAGTCATCCGGCTGCGGCGCATGCTGGGCCTGTTCGCGTTCTTCTATGCGTCGCTCCACCTCCTTACGTGGATCGTGCTCGACCAGTTCTTCGATGCGCCGGCGATGATCGAAGACGTCTTCAAGCGGCCCTACATCACCGTCGGCATGGCCGGCTTCCTTTGCATGGTGCCGCTCGCGCTGACGTCGACCACCGCGATGATCCGCCGGCTCGGGCGTCGATGGCAGACTCTGCATCGGCTGACGTACGTCGCGGCAATCGCGGGCGTCGTCCATTTCTGGTGGCTGGTAAAAGCCGACGTGACCGAGCCGCAGCGCTGGGCCGCCGCGCTGACGGTGCTGCTGGGGCTGCGCGCGTGGTGGACGCTCAAGATCTATGGCTGAGCTGTGAATCCTCTTGTCTGAGAGTGCAACGCGTTCTAAGCTTGGCCGTTGTTTCGGTGCATCCGGTCCCTGCCGACCACTCGGCGCCCTTGACCTCGCCGCTTGTCCTGATCGTCGAAGACGATCTCGGCACGCGTGTGATGTACCGCGAGTACCTGACGGGTTCCGGATTTCAGATCGTCGATGCCCACAATGGACACCAGGCGCTCGCCAAGGCGCGTGAGCGGCCGCCGGATGCGATCGTGACCGACCTTGCTGTCCCTGGAATGGACGGCTTCGAGTTCTGCCGCAAACTGAAACAGTCGGCCGGCATGCAGGACATCCCCATCCTGGCAGTGACCGGTCATGCGGAGTACCTTCAGCAACCTGACCGGTTCGAGCAGGCGGGTATAGCGAGCGTGCTCGTCAAGCCATGCTCTCCGGACCTGATCGTCCGCGAACTGCGCAGGTTGCTCGAGCGGAACGGATCTCCCCCGTCCGTCGCGCCGCGATAAAGACCAACTCGTGCCAAACGTCCTCGTTGTCGAAGATCACGCTGACCTTCGTGAGATGCTCGCTGTGCTGCTCGAGTCGGAGGGGTTCCGTGTGCAGACGGCCGCCAACGGCGCCGAAGCGCTGACGGCGATGCACGCGACGCGTCCCGCCGTCATCGTGCTCGACCTGATGATGCCGGTGATGAGCGGCGACGAGTTTCGCAGGCGTCAGCTGGCCGAGCCGGAGTATGCCGGCGTGCCGGTGATCTGCATGACGGCCGCGCACGACGGCCCGCAGCGCGCGCGAAGCATGCACGCGACCGAGTACTTTCAGAAGCCTGTCGACTTCGATCGGCTGATCACGGCCGTCCGGCAGCTCGCGCACGATTGATCGATCCGGCAGCTCATGTGACAGATGGCTCCGCCCGCTTCATACTGATCGCAATGTGAAAGGAAAGCGCCATGCCCACGACCTCCCGTGAGATCTCCTGGCGACATGACTTCGAGGCGGCGCTGCGCGACGCGGCGCCGCAGCGCCCGGTGCTGCTCGATTTCAGCGCCGCGCCGATGTGAGGCGGCTGCGCTCGGCTGGATGCCGAGGTGTACACAGATCCGCGAGTGATCGATCTCGTCGAGCAGTCCTTCGTTCCCGTTCGGGTACACGTCAAAGACAACGCGTCTGATTTCAAGCGGCTGGGCGATCGCTTCGGTGCGCAGTGGACTCCCACGATCCTCATCGTGGATCGCGAAGGGCAGGAGCGCCACCGGATCGAGGGGTTCCTGCCCGCGGATGACTTTCTGTCGCAGCTTATCCTCGGGTCAGCGCATGCGGCTTTCGCCGCCGGCGATTTCGCGAGGGCGGAGCGCTTGTTCGAGCAGGTTATGAATTCGTTTCCGTCGACCGATGCGGCGCCGGAAGCGCAGGACCTGGGCAGGGGTGTCGCGCTACAAGGCCACCGGCGACGCTGCGGCGCTCAAGGAGACCGCGCGCAAATTCACCGAGCGGTTTCAGGACACCAGTTGGGCGAAGAAGGCATCGGTCTGGCGGGGCTAGTCCGGCGAGCGGGCTTGTCCCGCGGCTGCACGGCCCGCTCCCTGAGGCGTTCGATCGCATCTCGCTGGACGGACATCTCGCGTTCGAGAATCGCGGCCTTTCGGGCGAGTTCCACAAGACACTCGAGCCCTGCCGGTTTACGACGGCGCGGCATCGGTAGCCTCCGACTGAATATGTAGGGAAAACGAGGCGCTGATTATACAGGAGCCGGCACGTCCGTTGGCCTTTTTTTGTCCCGAATGCACTGAATTGTGTGCACGTCGGGAAGAATCTTCGCGCCGACGACTTCTCGGGCGTTTGCCGGAGCCACGTTCCTTCAGTGGTCCCGGGCTCGGGATCATCTGTTGGGACGCGGCTTATGGCTTGCACTCCTTCCCGCCCAACATCGTGGAGTGCGCGTGTCCGACACAAAAGCCCTGTCCGAGCCATCGCTCCGCCAGGACGAAGCGAGATTTCGGGCGCTTGCCGAAGCAAGCGCCGCGGCGATCTTCATCGCCCAGAACGGCAGAATTTCATACGCGAATCCGGCCCTGGCCGCATTGACCCGTCTCGAGCCCGCGGAGCTGATAGGGATGGACCCGCTCGATCTGGTGCACGCCGCCGATCGCGTGGGGGCCGAAACGCATCGCGACGTCCCCGGCAAACACGGAGAGGCCCATTCCGAGGTCCGCATTCACACGAGGACCGGCGACGAATGCTGGATCGATCTCACGACCACCCAGGTCGTGTACGAAAGTGGCGCGGCCGTGGTGGGGACCGGAATCGAGGTCACCGAGCGCAGGCGGCTCGAGCAGCGGACGCAGCAGGGGCGGCAGCTCGAGGCCATCGGCCGGCTCGCGGGCGGTGTTGCCCATGATTTCAACAACCTGCTGACGGTGATCAGCGGCGAGACCGAGAGCCTGCTGGACCGTCTGCCGCATGAGAGCCCGCTGCGCACGTCGGTGCACGAGATCGCGCGCGCCGCCGACCGCGCCGCTTCGCTGACGCAGCAGTTGCTGGCGTTCGGCCGCCGGCAGGTGCTGATTGCGCGTCCCGTGGACCTGAATGAGGTCGTGCTCGATCTGCCTGTGCTTCTTGGGCATCAAGGCGCGGGCATCTCCACCCATCTCACGCCGGACCTGCCGCCGGTCAGCGTCGATCGCTCGCGGCTCGAACAGGTTTTGATCAACCTCATCTCCAACGCCCGCGATGCGATGGGTGGCCGTGGCTCTCTGACGATTGCCACCGACCTCGTCGAAGCCGACGCCTCGATGCGAGAGGGACGGCCATGGCTCCCGGGCGGCAGCTGGGTTCGACTGCAGATGACCGATACTGGGCCAGGCATCGCGCCGGAGGTCCTGCCGCATGTCTTCGAGCCGTTCTTCTCCACGAAGGACGCGGGTCCGGCGACCGGGCTGGGGCTGTCGACGGTTTATGGAATCGTGAAGCAGAGCGACGGCTTCGTGTGGATTCAGAGCGACCCGGGCGCCGGCGCCCGGGTGACCATCCTCCTTCCTCCGGCCCAGCGCGCGGCTACCGCGCCCGTCGCAGCAGCCGCGCCGCGGTCGTCCCCGGCCGCGTGCTGCTGGTGGAAGACGAAGATGGCGTGCGACACGTGCTCGCCACCATCCTCGATCGACATGGGTTCGCGGTCAGCAGCGCGCCATCGGCGGAGAGTGCTCTCGAAATGCTCGACACGGCGACCTTCGACGTCCTCCTCACCGACGTCATGCTCCCGGGGATGAGCGGGCCCGAGCTTGCGCGCCGCGTACGCCGCCGGTTTCCCGCCATGCGCGTGCTGTTCATGTCCGGCTACGCTGGCAACGCCGTGCCGGATGTCGCTGAATTCGGCGATGAAGCGACGTTCCTCCAGAAGCCCTTCGCGTCTCGTGTGCTGATGGCGCGCCTCCGATCGCTGCTCGCCGGCGGCCGCTAGGTCTACGCCGCCGGAGCCAGCCGGCGAAGTGCCACGTACTGCGCTTCGGCGAATATGGCGACGACGATCGCCTGCAGTACTACGAAGACCTGGCCGATGAGCGTCGGGTCGACCCAGTCGGTCATCAGCAGCGCGATGCTGTCGATCGCCCATAGCGCATTGCAGGCGATGACGAACCACGCGGCTCCGCGCGGCAGGCGCTCCTTTCGAAGCAGGTAGACGAGCAGCGCCGTGAATGGGACGAGGCTCAGGCCCGCGCCTCGCAGCAAGGCGGCGGGGAGCCCGAGGAGATGCTCCAGCGTCGCCGCTCCCGCGACGAGCGCCAGGGCGGTCATGCCAGTGACAACGGCGTCGGCCATCAGCGCCCGCCGGAGAAACGTAGATGTCTGCGGTAGTGCCATCGGTTGCCTCCTGCGCCATCGTTGCGCGGTCGCGCCGCGGCGTCGATTACCTGGCAGGTAATTGGGAGACGTCGCCCATCTGGGCTATGGTGATCGCATGGTGACGATGACGATGCGGCGGCCGGTGGGGGACCTGCTGCGCGATTGGCGCCAGCGCCGTCGCAAGAGCCAGCTCGCGCTCGCATGCGACGCGAACATTTCGACGCGCCACCTCAGTTTCCTCGAGACCGGTCGGTCGGCTCCGAGCCGTGACATGGTCCTCGCGCTGGCCGAAGAGCTCGAGGTTCCGCTGCGGGAACGCAACGAGCTGCTGGTGGCAGCGGGCTTCGCCCCGATGTTCCCGGAACGACCCCTGACCGATCCCGCGCTCGACGCTGCGCGTCGGGTCGTGGAGCTCGTCCTCCGAGGCTACGAGCCGTTTCCGGCGCTCGCCATCGACCGTCACTGGAATCTCATCTCCGCCAATCGCGGTGCGACGGCGTTTCTCGCGGGCGTGGATCCGTCGCTCTTGCGGCCGCCTCTCAACGTGCTGCGTCTCAGTCTGAATCCCGGAGGTCTCGCGTCCCGGATCGCGAATGCATCGGAATGGCATGCTCATGTCGTCGCCCGCTTGAAACGACAATGCCAGGTCACCGCCGACCCGGTGCTGGCAGAGCTGCTTCAGGAGGTGGAAGGATACGCGCCGCCCGAAGCGGCGCACGGCGCGGCCGCGGCTCCGCCCGATCACTCTGACGTGGCGGTGCGTTTTCAGTTGAGGTCAGACGCCGGGGTGCTGTCGTTCTACACGACGACGATGGTGTTCGGGACGCCCGTCGACGTGACGCTGTCCGAGCTCGCCATCGAGGCATTCTTTCCTGCCGATGCCGCGACGCTGGAGGCGCTCCGCGCGCTGGTGCCGGAGCTCACTTGAACCGTGGGCTTTCATCGAAGGGCGTGATTCGGAGGTCGGGGAGATCGGGAGCCATCTGGTCTCCCCCATCTCCCTATCTCCCTGTGACTCCGCTCTAGTGCCAGCCTAAGGTGCCCCGCCGCTGCCAGTATTCATCGGGACGCTCGGCGACGTCGGGCCACGCTCCGGCATCGACGCGAACAGACAGCGCCGAGACGTGGCTGTGAAGCTGCGCCGGTGACACGGCGCCGGAGAGCACCACATCGACCCAGGGCTGCGACAGCGCTGCGGCAATCGACAGCGCATCGAGCGTGGTTCCGAGCGCCGCTGCATGACGAACGAGCGGAGCGACCGATTCGTCCGCATGGTGATCTGTCAGGCGGCCGTTGGCCACCGCTTCTTTCACGATCACGCCCCAGCCCCGTGCACGCGCGTCGGCGAGCGCCGATCCCGCCGACGTCTCGAGCAGATTCCACGTGGCCTGGACGCACTGGAACGGGTTGACGCCATCCACATCGACATCGAGCGCGCGTCTGATCGTGTCTGCCTGGCGCGGGCCGCTCACGGTCAGGCCGATGGCGATACCCTCGGCGCGCAGCCGCGCTAGCTCCTCGAGCACGCCGCGGTCGTCGAGCACGCCGCTCTCCAGCGTGGCAGAGTGAATCTGGTAGAGGCCGAGATCCGGCCCGAGGAGCGATCGGCTCTCCGGGAGCTGGCGCCGCAGCATGTCGGCCGACAGGTTCTTCTGTTCGTGGGCCGCCGCGTTCAGCGCCCATTCGCCGGTGTACTCGTAGCCCCACTTCGATCCCACCGTGACGCGGCCCGGCGAGAGATTCCGTGTGTCGAGCCACGAGGCGAGAAACCGCTCGGCCAGCCCGTACGACCGGGCGGCGTCGATGTATCGGATGCTCGCGGCGTAGGCGGCATCGAGCATCTCGTGGCAGAGGCGCTCCAGAGTAGGCACCGAGCGATCGCCGCCGAGATCCCGATCCCGGCCGAGCGTGATGTAGGCGGGGCGGCCGAGCGCAGCCAGCCCCAGACCGATTCGGCTTACCGTGAGGCCGGTGGACCCAAGCGGACGTAGAACGGGCAACGATCTATGTCGAGGCCAGCGCTTGCTTGGCGTATTCGAGACACTTGCGTGATTCCTCGACCGGCGTCCCCTTGCCCTGGTACTCGTACTCGACGTACCCGCGAATCGGCCACTTTTCGCGCTTGAGCAACTGCAGCACCTCTCGAATCGGGGCGTCACCGGTGCCCCAGGCCACGGTATCGCCCTGATTCTTCTTCCGGTCCTTGAGGTGAAGGTTCGTGATCGCGTCGTGATTTTCGCGGATGTACTTCAGCGCATCGAAGTTGGCGGCGGTGAAGTGGGCGATGTCGAGGTTGACCTTGAAGTACTTCGACATCTTCCTCGCCGCGGCGAAGCTGGCTGGCGTCGCGAACTCGTTGGGGTCCTCCAGGTTCGAGTGGTTGTGCATCGCCACGACCATCGCGTGCTTTTCGGCGTGCGGCACGACGCGCGGAATGACATCGAGCCGCGTCGACGCGGTGATGATCTCGGCGCCGAGCGCGCGCGCGACCTCGAACCCGCGATTGATCTCGGCATCCGACATGTCGGCGCTGAAGCTGTAGTTGTAGCCGTAGACCGTGATGCCGGCGTCCTTGAAGCGTTTGCCGGTCGCGCGAAAGTGATCCATCGGCGTCTCGACGCGCCACTTGCGGAGGGCCTCCCGCGCCTGCTTCGCTTCGGGCGACTCCCGCGCCACGCGGCCACGGGGTCGCGGGGGCTCCAGCTGGCTGGCCCACAGCTCGCATTCGGTGAAGCCGGCCTCCTTCATGGCGTTGATCGTCGGACCGACGCCGTCGCCGTCGGCCGCGCGCGGAACGTCGCGGAAGCTGTAGGTCTGTACGCCGAGCCGAACGCCCGCAACCTCCTGCGCCGAGAGTCGGACCGCGCCGGGAAGCGTGACGGCGGCCAGAGCCAGTTTGCCGAACTCGCGTCTGTTTGTCCACATGGGCCCCCTCAAGTGGTGGCGATGCTAGCAGGATGAAGGGTGACCCGCAACCTCGACCCGGGTATGATGACGCCCGTGCGTACGGACGGACGGACCGCGTGAAGCGTATCGGGATGGGCATTGTCGGGGCCGGCTTCGTCGGCCCGCACCACGTGGACGCGGTGCGCCGCCTTGGATTCGTCGACGTGATCGCCGTCGCGGGCAGCAGCGAGGCCTCGGCGGCGCGCAAGGCCGAGGCACTCGGCGCGCGCCGCGCGTACGGCAGTTACGAAGCGCTCATCGCCGATCCCGATGTGCAGGTCGTGCACAACGCCACGCCGAACTATCTCCATTACCCGGTCAACGCCGCCGCGATCGCGAAGGGGAAGCACGTCGTCTCGGACAAGCCGCTCGCCATGACGGCGGCTGAAGCGAAGGACCTGCGCGACCGCGCCACGCGCGCCGGAATCGTGCACGCGGTCACCTTCAACTACCGCGGCAATCCACTCGTCCAGCAGGCGCGCGTGGCGGTGAAGAAAGGCGACGTCGGCCGACCTCACTTCGTGCACGGGCACTACCTGCAGGACTGGCTCCTCAAGGAGTCGGATTATTCATGGCGGCTCGAGCCCGACAAGGGCGGCGCCTCCTCCGCCATCGGTGACATCGGATCGCACTGGTGCGACCTGGCGCAGCACATCAGCGGCCTTCGCATCACTCATGTTCTGAGCGATCTGACGACGACGCTGCCCAAGCGCAGACGTCCCACGGCCGCGCGCGAAGCGTTCCAGGCCGCGGGCGCGGCCGACGCATTCGAGCTGGTCGAGATCGAGGTCGAGGACCTCGCGTCCGTGATGGTTCGCTTCGACAGCGGCGCCAAAGGCGCCTTCTATGTCGGCCAGGTGTGCGCCGGCCACAAGAACGATGTCGTCCTCGAGGTCTGCGGCACGACGTCATCCATCCGGTGGCGTCAGGAGCACCAGAACGAGCTCTGGATCGGTCATCGCGACAAGGCGAACGAGCTCCTGCACAAGGATCCGTCGCTGCTCGACGCCGAGCCGCGGGGTTACGCGCATCTGCCCGGCGGCCATCAGGAGGGGTGGGCCGATGCGTTCTGCAACGTGATGCGCGATATCTATGGGTTCATCGCCGCGGGCAAGGGTGCAGGCGACCCCCATCCCCCCGCGTTTGCGACATTCGAAGACGGCTACCGCGCCAACTGCATCGTCGAGTCGATTCTCGCGAGCGCGAAGCGCGGCGGCGCCTGGACCGACGTCTCATACTGACGCTGATGGCGATACGACGATTCGAGCCCAAATTCATGAAGGTTGGAGTGCTGACCGCGGCGCTCCAGGAGCTGACCCCGCGCGACGTACGCGACCCCGATCCGGATCGGGCGATCGAGGAGTGGGTGGAGTTCGCGCGCGACATCGGCGCCGAGTACATCCAGCTTTCGGCCGCGTTGCATCCGACGGTCACCGACGTCGCGCCCGAGGCGATGCTCGACCCCGTGGCGAATACGCTGGATCTGCGCAAGCCGTTCGACGCCGCGCGCGCGCGGCGCGTTCGGGCCGTGCTCGAGGCCAACGGCGTCGGTATCTCGGACCTTGGATATTTCGACAACATGCTGCACCACGACGCAGCCGTCAGGAAGCAGAAGCATGACTTCATGCTTCGCGTGTTCGATGCGGCGGTGCTGCTCGGCGTCGATGCGGTGTGCGGGTTCGTCGGTCGCAACCAGCAGCGCAGCATGGATCAGAACCTCCTCGACTTCGAGGAGCACTTCATCCCGCTGCTCAAGGCGGCGCACGAGCGGAAGCTCACCTACCGCGTCGAGCAATGCCCGATGCCGGGGTGGACGACCGCCGACACGTGGCACAACAACATCGCGTACACGCCGGGCTCATGGATTGCGCTGCACCGGATGTGCGAGAAGCATGGCGTCGGCGACCGGTTTCGGATCCACTACGACCCGTCACACGCCATCCTCATGGGTCAGGACACGCGGTCGATCTTCCAGTACCTCAAGGATGCCGGCTATGCGTTCCTCATCGGCGGCTTCCACGTGAAGGGCCAGGTCATCGATCCCAAAGGCGTGACCGCGTGGGGATACGGCGGCCAGACGATGCAGCGGGGTGACTGGGACAAGGGCGCGCCGTCGCCGCGCCCCGCGGACCAGGTGAACGCGTGGAAGAAGCAGACCGTTCTCTGCGAGCACGAGCTCCCGGGCACGGCCCGGCACGATCCGCTGGCCTACCTGCAGAATCGAACGGTCGACTGGCTCGATCACCAGCTTGCCGCGCGGGAGCTGCTGCCGCTGGACGTGGCGAACACGCACCTCGTCGTGGAGCACGAATATCCGAAGGCGCGGCTCCAGGATCGCGAGCGGCTCGCCCCGATCCTGCAGGGCTCGATCGCGTTCGTGCGCAATATCGATCACGCCGCCGCCTGCATGTACGCCCTGCAGCACGAGGTGCTCAAGGCGCAGGACATTCCGATCCAGGGCGTCGGGCGGCAGCCGTATCGCAGCTAGGGCCGGCCGTCCGGCGAGGCCCTGGTCTTACCGCCGCTTGTAGCGGAAGCTGACTGTCGCTTCCTGATCCACGACCAGCGGCTTCACGAACTGATGCGACGTGCCGGCGCGCGGCACGTCCACTCGAACCGGCAGCACGCCTGCCGCGCGGCGCTGCAGGTTGACGACGTTCTGCGAGGGTTCGGGCGGCCGGTCGTATGCGCGCCCCGCTTGCTTATCAGCCACCTGCGACTCAGTCACGACGATCATAGTTTCCGCTACGGCCGCCTGCCCCGCAGTGACGCCGCCAGCGACCCCGCCGCCCAAGCCAGGGCCGAGACCAGTTCCAGCATTCTTCCCTCGCCATTCGATCACGTTGCCATCGACCGCGCGGAGGGAATAGCTCTCCGGCGCGAAGACTTCCCATTCGACGATGCTGACCGGGATGTCCATCCGCGGCAGCGTCATCTGCAGGTCGCCCTTTCGGGCGAACGGTACGCCGGCGTGCAGATAGACGAAGCTGACCGCGTACGGTCCCATCGGGCGAAATCCCGGGCGCAGCAGCGGTACGCGTGTCCCATCGGCGCCGAGCACCGGCTTCGCGGCCTGCCCCTCGACCTCGACCGAGACGATCGAGGCACCGGTGGGAAGGGTGACCTTGAGGAATGGCTGCGCGCGATTCCGCACGGTGAGCGCGATCTCCGTCAGCGTCCGTCCCTCGGTCGTGACCAGCGTTGTGGCGACGGCGCGGTCGGCGACAGCCGCGAGCACACCCGCGTCCGGAAACCGTTTCACCTGAAGCGACAATCCGGCAGACGCAGCGGCGCCGCGCTGATAGCGGAACGCGGAGAGCACCGGAAGCCTCGCGAGGGACTGCAGTGCCTCGTTGAGCTCGCGTATATCGATGCGATGCATGCCGGCGCGTTCGGCAGCGGTGAGCTCCAGTGTCCCGACGCCTTCGATGGCCACCTCGCCACGCTCCCGCTGAACGTCGCGAAGCGTGACGAACTCCGTGTCGAGGGCGAACGAGCCGCCCTCGTGCTGCCGCTCGAGGCTGACCAGGAACTGGTGGCGCCGCAGGGCCGGATCGGCGACGGTGACGACCGCCACCCGGTCGCGCTGTTCGCTTGCGTCGAGCGACGTTCCCGAGATGCTCGTGAGCTCATAGTGCGGGGGCAGCGTCAGCTCGAACGTGCGCGGCTCACCCTGCATGACCGCCATGTCGACCAGGGCCACCATTCGCACGTCGGAGTCGCCGAGCGTCACGAGCGTCATCACGTCGCCGAGCACGCGCGCTTCGCGTGCGGCCGCAACCGGCGCGCTGTCGCGCATGGACCACCACACCTCGGTCGCCGATCCCGGATCGAGCGTCGCTTCGACGATCGTGCGACCGGCAGCCGTCGACCGTCGCGTGATGAGGCCGGCCGACAGGCGAACGTCGGCCTGGTCGCCTGGCACGTCGATGGTGGCCCTCGCCGCTCCTGATGGCGGTACCGGCAGGACGAACGCCGCCCGGCCGGGAGCGAACGTGAGGGGCGCTCCCCATTCGAGCGCGACCGAAAACGGGCCGGGCCCGGGCAGCAGCGCTGCGTGCGCGTTGCCATCTGCAATGAGCGGCAGCGGCCGCCCCGCTGCGCTGGCCTCCAGCACCGTCGCGCCTGACAGCAGCGTCACGCGGCTCACCCCCGACCGCAAGACAGTGCCGGTGAGACCGAACACCCCGCGCGCGGTGTCGCGATCGACGCGGACACGGAGATCGGCACTGGCAAGGACGGCAGGCATGGGCGGGGGCGTTGGCCGCTGCGGCGGCCTCGCCGCGAGGTCGATCAGGCGGTTGTACTCGGGGAGCGATAGCGTCACGGTGCGAGCCGCTTCAATTGGCCGCGGCTGTTGCGCCGAGACCGTCGAAGCAAGCCCGGCGAGTGCTGTCGCGATGATTGCCGCTGTGAGTCTGGGCATGGTCAGCTCCTCGCCCGCCGAATGACGAGCTCCACCGACGGCGCGCGTCCCTCTGCCGTCAGCTCCGACGCCAGGAAGATAGACGGTCCGAATGCCGGGAACGCGATGGTCACTGGCAGCGAGCCGACGACGGTCCGCCCGCCCGGTTCGTTCCGGAATCGATCGACGAGCGCCTGCAGGCCGGCTGCGGCCCGGTCGCCAGACTTCTCTCGCCCTTTCAGGTTCGCTGCGGGCGCTGCGGGCGCCTGCAACGCCTCGGCGAACGGGCCAGGATCGGTATCGAGCCTGAAGGCACCCGGCTGCGGTTCGATGCGGTATCGCGGCGAGTAGTGAAAGTTGAGTGCCGTGCGCGACACCGGCAGGTCAACCGCCGGAAGATCGATGCGGGCGCGTTCCCGGCCGTCCCACGCGTCGATCCGCTGCAGGTAGGTCAACTCGACGACAAAGGTCGGTGCTTCCTCGGTGGCCCGGCCTTTCTCCAGCGGCAGGAGCACCGCGTCCGATTCGGCGAGTCCTGCTCGAATCGGACGCCCTGCGACGGTTGCGCTCCACACGGCGGCACCAGCAGGCATCGTCACCTTGAGAAAGCTGCGCTGGTTGTTTCGAATGGCATAGCTCGCCTGGACGAGGAGGCGGCCATCCTCGGATGCAAGCGCGCGGTATCGCGCCTCTTCGATGTTGGCGATGAGCACTGGCTGAGGCGTGTAGCGGACGACGTTCACGGTGAGTGACCGAACGTCGGTGCCCGTAAGCGGTTTGTGGCGGAACGCGACCATCGACGGAGACTCACGCCCGGCCACGATGTCTCCGAGCTCGGACGGATCGGCGGGCTCGAACCCGCGGGTCTGGGGCGCCCCGATTTCCCCGGCGCCGACGACGTCGACGGCGATCCCGCCGGTCTCGCGTTCGGCGGAAGGAACCCTCACGAGGGGCACGCCGATCGCGCCGTCGCGCGTGGACCGCGCCTCCGCATGCACGACGAAGGACACCGCGGTCGCCACCGGCTCCAGCAGGCGAACGTTCAACGTACCGGTACCAGTCTGCCAGTCAGCAACGGTAGCGCCGTCCACCTGATTGACGATGAGTCCCGGCGGCAACGCGACGGTGATCTCGCGCGTAAGGCCCTGGATCACCTCGACGCGCACGGTGGCAATCATCTGGCTTGCGTCCTCGCCCAATGTCACCATCTCGGTCACGCGCGCCCGCACGCGCAGCGGCTGCTCGGCGCGCCGGTCGTCGGCCCGGCGCTTCCAGGACAGCACGAGCGGCTGATTGGGTCGCCCGAACGCGATCCAGCGGTTTTCGTTGGCGGCTTCCGTATGCTCGGCGACGAAGCCGCCCGCTACCGTCAGATCCACGCCGCCGCGCGGAAGCACCAATGCGGCGCGCGAGATGGGCGCTAGTGAAGGCGGAAGCGAGAGCGATTCGGTTCCCGCGGAGGCGTCGAGACGAAGCACGATGTCGAGCGTGAGGACCGAGCGCCCGGCCCGTGACAGCAGGACGTGCGGGGGAGGGCCTTCAACGAGCGGCAGCGGTTGGCCCTCGAGCCGCGCATCGCGGACCAGCAGCCCGGATGGAATCTGAACGCGGGCCCAGCCCTCTCGCAGAACGTCGATCGTCAACAGCGCCCGCCCGGCGATGGAATCGCCCTCGACGCGAAGCTCGTAATCGACGCGTGTGAGCGTGGCCTCCACTGGCGGTCCCGGCGGCGGCGCGTCGGGCGGCAGTGCCTTTTCGCGCAGCGCACGATACTCGTCGACGGGAAGAACAACCCAACCTTCGGGCGCCGTAACCGTCTGTGCCGTGGCCGCGCCGCCACATGCACACACCACCATCGCCGCCAGAACCAGGCGTGCTCGACTCATAGCGTCCTCCTCACGTTCAGACGTGCGTGGGACTCAGAACGCCGGCTCTGCGCGTATCTGCAAATCGCTCACCCGACGTTGCAGCGTTAGACACGCGGAATCGCAAGAGAGATCAGGGGATGGAGTGAGACCGGAATCCAGCGGCGTGGAGTCCCGTCCGAAAACGCGGATTGCAGGATAATTCCCCGCGTGTCAAAACGGAGCATCGCGACGATTGCGATCAACGTCGCCGTCCTGATCGTTCTCGCTGAAGTCGTCTCGCTTGCCGTCTATTACGTTCAGAACGGCGGCCTCTTTTACATTCACCAGAAGCCGTACGCGCAGATTCCTGAAACGCAGAACCAGAGGCTGACGCCGGATGCGCTGCATCCTTACTTCGGCCAGACGCATCGACCCGGTCATCCATTCAGCATGCCTGCGGCGCTGGAGCACCAGTCTTCGTCGCGCTCGGTCACGAACAATTTCGGATTTGTATCGCCACACTCCTACCCCTACCAGAAGAAGCGCGACAACGAGTTCATCATCGGGGTCTTCGGCGGTTCGGTCGGCGTGTGGTTCTGCCAGCTTGGCATGGACCGCCTGGTCGCGGACCTGAAGCAGCAGGATGCCTTCAAGGGTCGCGAGGTCACCCCTCTCTGCTTCAGCCACGAAGGCTACAAGCAGCCGCAGCAGGTGCTCGTCCTCGCCTACTTTCTGTCCATCGGGCAGGAGTTCGACCTCGTCCTCAACATCGACGGCTTCAACGAGGTGGCGCTGGGACGTCTGAACGATCGACACGGGCTCGACGTCTCGATGCCGAGCGTGATGCACATCGATCCGCTGATCAATCTGGTGAACCAGTCGACGCTGACGCCCGACAAGCTCGAGTCGCTCGCACGGATCAGCCGCTACAAGCGTCAGCTGAACGCGCTCGCCGATCGGATCAACCGGAACAGGATCGCGTCGGTGAACCTGGTCCTCGAACTGTACTTCCGGATCCTCTCGAACCGGCACGTGGCCGAGCTCTACGTCTTCGCGGGGCTGCCGTCGAATCCATCCGAGAGCTCGGTCCTGTACGTCACGCCGAAAACGAAGGAGCGTTCGGACCCGGAGCTCTTCGGCGACATCGCGCGGACGTGGGTCAGCGCGTCGACGATGATGAACGATCTGCTGTCGGCACGGTCGGTGCCGTACTTCCACGTGCTGCAGCCGAACCAGTACTACACACAGCGGCGGTTCGGCGCCGACGAGGCGCGGGTGGCGCTGAACGATCAGTCACCCTTCAAGGACGGCGTCGAGAAGGGGTACCCGGTGCTCCTGGAGAACGCCGCATCCGGCGTGTGGCAAAAGAATCGCGTGCGGTTCATCGACGCGACACGCCTCTTCGATCGCGAGCCATCGCAAGTCTACGTCGACGACTGCTGCCACTACACAGTGCGCGGAAACCGGCTCCTCGCCGATTACATCGCAGCGGCCATTCTGGCCGCTAACTAGGGGCCAAGGGCCAGGGGTCAGGGGCGAGGGCTGTCTCAGGCTATAGCTCTAGAGGGGGGGCTGGGCAATCCTAACGGGCTGGTGGGCATTGTCGCGGGGAAGCGTCAATCGGCATGGTTGTGAAGCATAGGATCCTGGTTCCTGAGACAGCCCTCGCCCCTCGCCCCTGACCCCTGACCCCTGGCTAGGGCAGTTTCAGGATCCGGATGTCGCCGTTCGTGTTGGTGAGCCGCAGCGCGCAGCCGCCGCCGCCAATCGTTCCCGAGAGGCGCCCCTCGCCGATCGTCCCGCTTGCGGTGATGGGAACGTCACTGTGTATCTTGCCGAACGACGTCTGGGCCGTCACGGCATAGCCCGCGTCGGGCAACTGGAGCTGAATGTGGGAGAACGTCGTCTCCAGCGTGATGTCATGACACGGCCGAGGCTTGGTGTTCGGAGCGGCGTCGATCGCGCCATTCTGATTTCGCACGTCGACCTTGCCGTCGACGTTCCGCAGCTCCACCGGGCCGAACGTGGTCGTGACCATCACGGGGCCGCGCGCGTTGCTGATGCGGACGCCGCCGTTGCCGGTCGTCACGCGGATGCCGGCCTTCATGTCTTCGGCGTCGATCCGGCCGAAGCTGCCGCGAATGTCCGCCGCGCCGCCGACGTCGCGGAGCAGGACGTTCCCGTTCGAGTTCGTCGCATTCAACGTACCTGTGACGCCGATCACTTCCATGCCGGCAAAGCTGGTCCTCACGGTGGCCGCGCCGCGCACGGTGGCGAGCTTCACGGCGCCGTTCGCATTCTCGACCGTGATGTCGGCGCCGACGTCCCTCACGTCGATCGTCGCGAAGCTGCTGGTCACCTTCGCGCCGCCTTTGACGCCGGCGGCCGTGACGCTGCCGTTCGAGTTGGTCACCGTCAGGGCGCCGCGCACGTCCTTGACGGTCACGCCGCCGAACGAATTGGTCACGGTGGCCGAGCCGGCATCGGTGATGTCAACCTGACCGTTCGCGTTCGCCACCAGCGCCGTTCCTTGTACCTGCTCCGACGATCACGCGTCCGAACCGGTTCGTGACGTTCAGGGCCCCCGCGATCGTCGTGGCCGAAACGTTGCCGTTGGCGCCGGTGATGGTGACGTCGCCGGCCATCCGTGTCACATCGACGGCGCCAAACGAATTCTCGAGAGACTGCCGCCCGCCGCCGTCTGACGCGGTCAGCGTCCCGTGAGCGTTGACGACGGTGGAATCCGACTTGAGGCCCACCACGGACGTGTTCCCGAAGCTGTTGCGCGCGTGGAGCAGCATGCGTTCGGGCATCAGGACGTCGTAGTCGACAGAGAAGGAGAGGTTGCGTCGGGTACGTCGCTGCTGCTCGGGGTAGCGGGTGCGCACGATGATGGCCGACGGGGTTTCGGCCACCTCGATGTCGATGCGGTCGACGAACTCGGCGGCGTCGCTCTGTGACGGCGCCGACACGCGGATGTTCGCCCGCAGCCGCAGCTCCGGCCTCGCATGCGTCGTGATGCGGACGTCTCCGTGTCTGTTCTCCAGGCTCAGCGTCTGGCCGGAAGTGACGGCGATCGTGCGATCGAACGATCGCGTCGATTCCTGGCGCTGTTCGACGGCGCGGGCGGCGCCGCCGGATGCGAGGACCGTCAACGCGAGCGCGAGGACACGGGGGCCGCTGTGCGCGACCCGATGGTTAGGACACATGGTGCTCCTGTTCCAGGATCTGTTCGAGTGTGCGCCGCTTCTCCTGGTAGATGGACAGCAGCTGTCGGCGCAGATGGGCGTTGAACCGGTTGCGTTCGATTTCCGCGCGGCAGTCGGCGATGGCCGCGTCGATCACGAGGAGCCGCTCGCGCAGATTGGCGAGCACGGGCGACGCCGATGCGTTGGTTGCGGCCGCCGTCTTCCTCGCGAGCGCCTCGATGGTGGCGATGTACTGGGCCTCGGCGCGCTCAACCTCCAGGAGCGCCTCGTCGCTGAGGAGGCGTTCACCTGCGATCGCGGTCTGCGGCACCGTTCGACTGGTGCCTGAGCCGTGACGCACCATCCACACCGACGCGCTGACCGCGAGCATGACGACGGCCGCGGCGGCTGCAACCTGCCAGAGCCGGCGCGTCACGCTCGCGTTTCGCTCGGCCCGATCGATCGCGGCCATTTCCGCCGCGATGGCCGGCCAGAGATCCGGACTTTCCCACTCACGGTGAAGGCTTCGGGCGGCAGCGGAGAGCTCTTCGTCGGACATCATGACGCGACCTCCGGGCCGCGAATCGTGGTGCGCAGCTGCCGCCGTGCCTCGAAGAGTCGCGCCTTGGACGTCCCCTCCGGGATGGCCAGCACCGCCGCCACCTCGCGATGCGTGAACCCCTCCACCTCGCACAGCAGAAAGACGTCGCGGTAGATCGGCGAGAGCTGCTCGATCGCCCTCTCGAGCGTCAGCCGCAGCGGATGATCGGAGGCCGGTATCGCCACCTCGAGCGGCATATCCCCATCCATCGACGTGTCGCCGCGCCGTGTGGCGCGCCGGCGTCCGACGTCGTAGCACGTGTTGATCAGAATCCGGGTGACCCAGGTATTAAGCGCCGCCCCCGCGCGAAACTCACGCCGGGCGCGGTAGGCCCGCAGGAAGGCCTCCTGGACGGCGTCTTCGGCGTCCGCCGCGTTTCCGAGCATGTTGAATGCGAGACTCTTCATCCGTGCGCCATGCGACGTGAAGAGGGCCTCGAAGGCGGGTAAATCGGGTTGCAAACGGTCTCCGTGACCCTCGGAATCGGAGTTTGGACGCGCCGGGGCCGGGGACCGTTGGGTGTGAAAGCCCTCGGCGGTAGGCCGTGGGCGTAGGCGGTGGTCGGCAGTAGGTGATAGGCCCAGGCCATAGGCCTACCGCCTACCCCTACCGCCTACCGCCTACCGCCTCGCCTACCGCCTACCCCTACCGACTACAGCCTATTGAGTTCTGACCAGTTGTCCGCGCGTGAAACCGCCGGGGTTCAGCGGCGAGTGCACGTTGAAGTAGTAAGCCGCCGGGTTGTTGACGATCGCCTGAAGGAGGGCCGGATCGATCGGCTGCCCCTGCGTCGTGATCTCGGTAATTCGGTTCGTCAACGGCGTCGTCGGCATGCCGGTGTTCACGACGATGGGGCCGTTGACGCCGGGACCGGCGCTATGGATGTGCGCGGCGATCGCCGACGTCCCGGAGGGGAAGCCGGTGAGCTGGTAGTAGAACCTTGGCGTCCGGGTCGTCTGGTCGATCGTGATCTGGACCACGCCAGTTCCGCCGGACTCGGCGTTGGCGATGGGCGGCACTTCGTTCGCCGGGCTCAAGTACGCCGTGAATACGATCGGAATACTGGAGGGCGACGTCGCGGCGTCATCATCGCCGCAGCCGATCGCAACGAGACACGTGGCGAGCACCAACAATCCGCAGCGCTTCATAGGTCCTCCAGCTTCGCGGATCTAGAGTAACCCGAGATCCTCGTTGGTGCAGCGGCCGAGGTGGCTCAGGCGGTCACGATCCGGCGGCCGGCCGCATCGTAGCGCATGCGTCTGCCGGTGCGCTCCGCTTCGCGGGCGAGGCAGCAGGCCACGGCATGCGCGTAGCCGACGTCGATTGGACCGTTCGGCTGCCGGCGCGTCGTCAGGCACTCGATCCAATTGGCGACGTGCTCGCTCGCGCCGCCTTGCGTGAGCGATCCGTTCGTCTCGCGCGCCGGATCGGGCAGCGCAATGTCGCGCGCGTTGGCAGGGCGCGCGTTGGCGGCAGGCCGGCTGATCCAGTCGCGCGAATCGAGCGTGCGCTCCTGACCGTAGAACACCTCGAAGTCGGATTCCGGTCCCGAGCCGAGGCGCGAGGAGAACGTCAGCAGCCACCCCTTGGGAAACTCGAACATGTACTCCGCCGTGTCGCTGATCTCCCGTCCGTCCTTCCAGGACAGCGTGCGCCCGAGCGCCACCGCGGAGGTCGGGAACGGATCGTCCATGAACCAGATCGCGACGTCGATCATGTGGCTGCCGAGCAGGCCGACGAGGCCGGTCGTGTAGTCGTAGAAGCACTGCCAGCGGCGGGCGCGCATCGGATCGAACGCGCGTCGGGGCAGATACATCTGGTACTGATCCCAGTCGAAGTTCTCCGGCGTGATCGTGTCGAACGGCCGCGCCCAGCTGGCCACGTTGCGGTTCCACGCCGTTTCAATCTTGCAGATTGTTCCGAGGGCGCCCGACCGCACGTACTCGCGCGCGGCCATGAAGCGCGGGCTGCTCCTGCGCTGGGTGCCAACCTGCACGAGCTGTGTGCTCGCTTTGACGACGTCGAGGGCGGCCACCGCGTCCTCGAGCCTCACCGACAGCGGCTTCTCGACGAACGCGTCTTTTCCCGCTCTGACCGCGTCGATGAGCACGTGGCAGTGCGCGTGATCGGGCGTTGCGATGATGACCGCGTCGAGCCCCGGCGTGGTCAGGAGGTCCTGATACCGCGGGACCAGCCGTGGGTGTTGTCCCGGCAGCTTCTCGCCGACGAGCGCCGCGAATTTTTCCCGCGCGGGCGCCCACACGTCACACGCGGCGACCACCTGCAGGCGGCCCGGCGCGGCGGCAAGCGCCTCCTGAAACAGATAAGTGCCGCGTACGCCGCAGCCAATCAGCCCGAGGCCGATGCGATCGTTTGCGCCGAGCACGCGTCCGTGAGCGGGCAGCGCGGCCGCAGCGAGGCCGACACCGGCCGCCAAGAAGTCGCGCCGATCGATTCCTAGAGTGCTCATACGCGAATCTTACGGAATGGCGCGGGCGGCCACAAACTAAAAAGACGCCGGATTCAGGCCTGTGCTTCCACGCCCGTCGCCGCCCGCTTCCCGCTGAGCAGTCGTGCGAGCTCGTACGGGTCGACGGGTTTCACGAGGTGATAATCGAATCCCGCCGCGGCCGATCGTTCGTAGTCGCTCGGAAAGCCATATCCCGTGAGTGCGAGCAGCAGCATCGCGCGGCCATTCGGCCGCTCGCGGATGCGTCTGGCGACCTCGTAGCCATCGATGCCCGGAAGCCCGATATCGATGATCGCCACCTCCAGATGCTCGGTCTCCAACAAGCGCAGCCCGTCGACGCCGTCCGCCGCTTCGAATACATGGTGCCCTGCGAGCTCGAGCATCATGCGAAACATCTCCCGTGCGTCGCGGCTGTCCTCGATGAGAAGCACCCGTTTTGGCACCACACGATCGAGCGACCACGCGACACCCGCGGTGGCTGTCGTCTCGCGAACTATTGGCAGCCGCACGGTGAATGTGCTGCCGTACCCCGCGCCCAGGCTCGACGCGGTGACGGTCCCTCCGTGCAGCTCGACGAGGCGCCGGACGAGCGTCAGGCCGATGCCAAGGCCGCCCTGCGCACGGTCCAGGGTGCGCTCGCCCTGTACGAACATGTCGAAGATGGAGGAAAGCAGCTCGGGCGCGATGCCGAACCCGGTGTCTTCGACGCTGAGCACCGCGTCGTTGCTCGTCGCCGCGCAACGACACGCGAATCCGTCCGCCGGCGGGCGTGTACTTCACCGCGTTGGTCACGATGTTGGCGAGGACCTGCTCGAGGCGGACGGCGTCTCCATCGACCCATACCGGCTCGACACTGATTTCGATGTGTCGATCGAGCCCGCTGTTTCCAGTGAAGCTGGCGACGGCCCGCCTCACCATCTCGGCCATGTCGAGGGGATGGCGATGCAGTCGGATCTTGCCGGAGGCGACGCGCTCGACGTCGAGCAGATCGTCGATGAGGTGCGAGAGGTGTCCGACCTGCCGCCCGATCACCTCACGCGCCTGGGCCGCGGGACTCTCCTGTGTGTCCACGCGCCCCAGCACTCCGACGGCGCTGCGGATCGCGCCGAGCGGATTGCGCAACTCGTGCGCGAGCATCGTCAGGAACTCGTTCTTGGTGTCGCTGTCGCGCACCGCGCGGTCGCGATCGCTCCGGGCTTCGAGCAGCTCGCTCAGGTCGGTGACGATCAGGCTCAGGTTGCCGATACCCTTCGACGACACGGTCGTCGTGAGCGAGAGATAGACCTCGACGGTCGTCCCGTCCGAGGACGCCAATCGGCCCCGCCGGGTTCCGTTGCCGGAGCTCAAGAGCGTCGTGAAATCGACTCTGTCGGCTTCGGCCATGAAGCGGCCGATGTGCCCGCCAAGCACCGACTCCAGCGGCTCGCCGACGAGTGCCGCGAATCGCGCGTTGGAGTACAGAATGTCGCCGGACTGCGCGAGGACGACGGCGCCCTCGCGCATCTGTTCCACGAGGTTGCGGTATGGCTCCTCGGCGCCGTGCAGCGTGTAGACCTGGTCGCCTCCCGCGCCGCGGATGACGAGCGCGTCGACCTCACCTTCCCGAAGCGCCTGAAGCGTTTCCTCGGCTTCCGCGAGGCGGGCGAGGAGGTTCTCCCGTCGTTCGGGCTGCGTCGCCCTGCGGTCGTGACGCGTGGCATTGTGGATCACGTATGCCTCCCGACGCCGTAGGGGCGAATGAGATCGAGCCCCAGGAGCACGCGATCGCGCTGCGACATGTCGCCGATGATCCGGCGCAACGGCAGCGGCAGCTTCTTGATGAGCGTCGGCGCCGCGATAATCTGCTCGTCTTTCGCCAGAACTGGCTGCTGGTACACGTCGACCACCTCGAGGTCGTACCGTCCCTCGAGATGCGCGTCGCAAATCTCGCGCACGTTCTCGATCGCGCGCGTCGCTCGGGCCGTCATGCCCGCCACGTACAGACGAAGGACGTATCGTTCGGTGCCACGCGTTCGCGTGACCCGCTCGAATGTCGCCCTGAACCCATTGCGGGGCTTCTCGGCCATCGACGTCACCGGCCCGGACGCAGATCCAACCCGACCAGGACGCGTTCGGTGTTGGAGAGATCGCCGATGATTTTCTTGACCGGTTCGGGCAGCCGGCGCACGAGCGTCGGCACCGCCAGGATCTGGTCTCCGCGCGCGAGCTGCGGCCTCTCCAGCAAATCGATGATCTCGAGCTCGTAGCGTCCTTTGAGATGCTCGTCGCAAATTCTTTTCAGGTTCGTGAAGGCACCGATCGACCTCGGTGTCTGTCCCGCGACGTAGAGGCGCAACCGGTAGTTCGCGTGTACCGTTCGACTTCTTCATGACGATTGCGTCCTTCCAGGGGGAGATGTCGGGCGCGTGGTGCCCCGCGCGGCGCTGGCCGCATCGAGCACCTGTAACCCCTGATCGGTCAACGCGAACTCGCGAACCTCGTTCGAGTGCGCCATGCCGCGGGACTTGAGCACGTACAGCCCGCGATGGTGCGCACCGTTGGCGGCGTCGTTCGCCAGCAGGATCCACGTGTCCATCAGCGACGAGATGGTCGTCTCGGTCCGCTCGATCTCCGTCTGTCCTGGCGTCAGACTCGTCAACAGCGCGGTGATGTTCTCGGACTTCAGATGGTCGATCATGCGCGTCAGCATCGCCTGGACGTCGGAGTGCGTGCCGACGGTCATGAGGTTCGTCACGGGGTCGATGACGGTCACGCTCGGCTTGAAGTCCGCGACGGCCTGATGCATCGTCACGAGATGGGTCTCGAGCCCATAGCGCGACGGCCTGTCCGCGTGGAATTGGAGCAGCCCGTTGCCGGCCCACGGTTCGAGGTCGATGCCGATGGACCGCATGTTCCGGAGGAGCTGCTGCGGCGACTCCTCGAAGAGAAAGCACAGGCAGCGTTCGCCCCGACGGCAGGCCGCCTCGAGGAAGTGAGCCGCCAGGCTGGTCTTCCCGGTTCCGGCGGTGCCGGAGACGAGAATCGTGCTTCCGCGATAGTAACCCTTGCCGCTGAGCATCTCATCGAGGCGGGCCACGCCGGCCGACACCCGATCCATCGGGGCGTCGTGCTGGAGGGCAAGCGAGGAAACGGGCAGAACGCTGATGCCCTCGGTATTGATGAGGAACGGATACTCGTTCGTGCCGTGGTAGGAGCCGCGGTACTTGACGACGCGCAGGCGGCGTGTTGACACCTGGTCGTGAACGCGATGGTCGAGGAGGATCACCGCATCGGACACGTACTCCTCGAGCCCCTGCCGGGTCAGGAGGCCCTCGCCGCGCTCGCCAGTAATCACGGCGGTCACTCCCTGGTCCTTCAGCCATCGGAACAATCGCCGCAACTCGGCCCGCAGGATCCCGCCATTCGACAAGCCCGCGAACAGCGCTTCGATGGTATCGAGGACGATGCGCTTCGCCCCGGTCGATTGAATCGCGTAGTTGAGCCGGACGAACAACCCGTCGAGGTCGTAGTCGCCGGTCTCCTCGATCTCGCTGCGCTCCACGCGGACGTAATCGATCGCCAGCTTCCGCGCCTCGATCAGCGCCGGAAGATCGAAGCCCAGCGACGCGACGTCGCTCGCGATTTCATCCTGGTTCTCCTCGAAGGTGAGGAGCACCCCCGGTTCGTCGAACTGAACGGCGCCGTTCACGAGGAACGTGAGCGCCAGCAGCGTTTTGCCGGACCCGGGACCGCCGCAGACGAGGGTCGGCCGGCCTTTCGGCAGTCCGCCGCGCGTAATCTCGTCGAGGCCACGGATTCCCGTCGGCGTTTTGGGTAGCTCGCGAACCTGCGGCAGTGGCGGGAGCAGGACGCCGTCCATGATTGGTCTTGGTCGTTCAGCGATTGGGGCCATGGTTGTTGAAGCGAAGCCGGCTCCTTACAGCTGAGCGCGGACGCTGCTACGGTAGCGCCTCGGGGCAGTCGCTGCTGTGCAATACAGAACAGGCGTTTTTGGGCCCTGGCGGCGTTCGTGGCGGCGCAGTTACCTGTAACCCGCCGTCTGCCGGCGCCTGCCGTCGGGAAGCTCTGACACGAGGGCTTCAGTCGTCAGCACCAGCGACGCGATCGACGCCGAGTTCTGAAGGGCCGTTCGCACCACCTTGGTGGGATCGATGACACCGGCGTGCACGAGGTTCTCATACGTGTCGGTCAACGCGTTGAAGCCTTCCTCGAAGGGCATGTCTCTCACCTTCGCGACCACGATAGAGCCCTCGTGGCCGGCGTTCGTGGCGATCCAGCGGAGCGGTTCCTCCACGGCGCGAGCGACAATTCTGACGCCGATCTGCTGTTCGCCTTCGAGCGTGAGCCCGGCGAGCACCTTCGATGCGCGGAGCAGCGCGACGCCCCCGCCCGGCACGATGCCTTCTTCGACGGCCGCCTTCGTGGCGTGCATGGCATCCTCCACGCGTGCCTTCCGCTCCTTCATCTCGGTCTCGGTGGCCGCACCCACCTTGATCACCGCCACGCCGCCGACGAGTTTCGCAAGCCGCTCCTGCAGTTTCTCGCGGTCGTAGTCGGACGTCGCCGCCTCGATCTGCGTGCGGAGCTGCCGCACGCGGCCCTCGATCGCGGCCTTCGTGCCGGCGCCTTCGATGATCGTCGTCAGGTCCTTGGTGATGGTGATCTTCTTCGCGCGGCCGAGGTCTTCCAGCGTGACGCTTTCGAGCGTAATACCGAGGTCTTCCGTGATCGCGCGGCCGTTGGTCACGATCGCGAGGTCCTCGAGCATGGCCTTCCGCCGGTCACCGAACCCCGGCGCCTTGACGGCTGCGATCTTCAGCGTTCCGCGCAGCTTGTTGACGACGAGCGTCGCCAGAACCTCGCCTTCGACGTCTTCGGCGACGACCAGCAGCGCCTGGCCGCTTTGCGCGACCCGCTCGAGGAGCGGGAGCAGATTCTTCAGGCTCGACACCTTCTTCTCATCGATCAGAATGCACGCATCCTCGAGCACGACCTCCATGCGTTCCGGGTCGGTCACGAAATACGGCGACAGGTACCCGCGATCGAACTGCATGCCTTCGACGATGTCGAGCGTCGTTTCAATCGTCCTCGCCTCTTCGACGGTGATCACGCCGTCTTTACCGACCTTGTCCATCGCCTCGGCGATGATCGTGCCGATGGTCTCATCGTTGTTGGCGGAGATCGTTCCGACCTGCGCCACCATCTTGCCGGTGACGGGCTTCGACATCTTCTTCAGCTCTTCCGTGAGCGCCTCGATCGCCCGATCGATGCCGCGCTTGATCTCCATCGGGTTCGCGCCCGCGGCGACGTTCTTCACGCCCTCGCGATAGATGGCCTGGGCGAGCACCGTCGCGGTCGTCGTGCCATCTCCGGCGATGTCGGATGTCTTGCTCGCGACCTCACGCGCCATTTGCGCGCCCATGTTCTCGAGCGGGTCCTTCAGTTGAATCTCCTTGGCGACGGTCACGCCGTCCTTCGTGATCGTTGGCGACCCGAAGTGCTTGTCCAGGATCACGTTGCGCCCCTTCGGACCGAGCGTCACCTTCACGGCGTCGGCCAGCTGATTGATGCCCCGCAGGACGGCCTGGCGCGCGGAGTCTGCGTATACGACCTGTTTTGCCATTACTTCATCTCCTGGACCGCGCCGTTGCCGGTAATGACCGCGAGGACCTCGTCCTCTTTCAAGATGAGGTACTCCTCGCCGTCCAATGTGATCTCCTGCCCCGCGTACTTGGCGAAGAGGATCCGGTCCTGCGCTTTGACGTCGAGAGGAACCCGCGTGCCATCGTCCTTCGTCTTCCCGTTTCCGGCGGCGATGACCGTGCCTTGCCGCGGTTTCTCCTTGGCGGTGTCGGGGATGATGATTCCGCCGATCTGCTGTTCACCCTCCTCGAGGCGATGAACGATGATGCGGTCGTGGAGCGGGCGAATATTCATGGCCGGATGGTAGCGATTTCGGCCCTGGAGCGCTGTTCAGTTCGACACAGGGCGGCGCCACAGTCCCGTGGCTCAGGCGATCCTCACCTGATTGCGCCCTCTGGTTTTCGCCGAGTACAAGGCAAGGTCCGCGGCGCGCATCAGCGAGTCGGGCGTCATCTCCTTGTGCTGCCTGGGATCGAAGACCGCGACACCGACCGACGCGGAGATTCCGGAGTGCTCCCCGTCAACCTGGTTCCTCAACTGAATCAGCAGCCGCTCACCCAGCCGGCGGCCGGCCTCGAGGGAGGTATGAGGCGCGACGATCGCGAACTCATCTCCGCCCCAACGGGCTCCGCAGTCCATGGTGCGCAGGCTTTGTTGGATAGCCGTGGCCGTTCGGCGAAGCAGGTCGTCGCCCGCGCCATGACCCTCTCCATCATTGACGCGCTTGAGCTCGTCGACGTCGATGAGCAGCAGGGCCAGGGGGAATCGGTAGCGTGCCGATCGCCGGCACTCATCGCCGAGACGATCCTGCAGCGCTCGCCGATTGCACAGGCCGGTGAGCGCATCTGTCCCAGACAAGCGACGCAGTTCATCAGCCTGACGCCCGAGGACGTATCCGAGCACGAGGAAGGTCACGGCCGTCGCCGCGAACACGTAGATGTAGGTGAAACGGTTCGAGAAGAAGTCCGCCGACACGGACTCCGCGGACGAGAACGCCGCGCGCAGGAGCACCAGGCCCACGACTGCGCCACCGGCCGTCAGGATGCCGTAGTTGAGGGCGCGCTGACGTTCCATGCCGCATGATCGAGCGCGAGCGGCGCAGGACGCAGTTCGTTTGTGAACAGCGCGGTTCGAGCCGCCGAGCGATGATGTCACCGTGAAAGCACGGCCGGCCCGACTGCTCACCGACCACGAGGCGTTCTTGCCCTACCGCCATCTCGCGATCCAGGTGATCGATCGCGCGCTCCGGGACGTGACGAGCTCGACCGGATCGGTGGCGGACCGCGAAAGCGCGCGCCTCTTTTTCGCCGAGTCCACCATGCTGGTTCACTGGTGTCGAGTGGCCGCGCTGGATCCGCATTCGATGGCCGAGCGCGTGGCGAAGTTCCGCCGCGATCCGACGATCGCGACGATGTAGCAGGAGATCGTCAGCTCGCGTCGAATCAGCGTATGGTCGGCACGAGGCGCTTCACTTCCTCGACCCAGTTGTCGATGACCACGACCTGCGTTGGCGGCGGCGTCGGTTCCTTCATCATCAGAAATCGTCGTCCGTCGGGCGCGAGCACGTAGCTGCGCGCATCGAATGGAGTCTCCGACTCGGGCACGTACGGCCCCTCGAAAAGCTTGCGTGGATTGCCGTACCTGAACGTCGTCCCGTTCGTGTCAACCGGCACGCTCATGACAGCCTGAGCGCTCCGGTAATAGAGCTGCTGGCCGTTTGGCGCCCAGATTGGGGCGACGCCTCCCTGCGACGATACCTGCCAGCGTCCCGAGAGACCCGGAAACGGTTGCACGTACACCTCCCATTGTCCCGAGGAATTCGACTGGTAGGCGATCCATCGTCCGTCCTCTGACATGGCGGGTTTTGCCTCGTCGGACGGTCCATTGATGATCGGTCGCGACGGCTGGCTGCCGTCGATCGGAATCACACCGATGTCGAGCCCCGCATCGCGTGACGCTTGCTGGAATACGAGAAGCCTGCCGCGGTCCGCCCACGCGAACGGGGTATGGGGAGTGAACGTCTGGCTGGTGGTCAGGCGCCGCTCCTCCCCCGCAAGATCGGCAGAACGCAGATAGAGATCGCCGGGGCCGCCACTCTGCCTCGACCAGAATACGACCTGCTTGCCGTCTGGTGTCCACAGCGGGTAGCCATCCTGATGCGCGTGGTAGGTCATTCTCACGAGCGGCCCGTGATCGAGCTCATAGATCCACGCGTCCATGTTCACGGGATCCATGATGTGGAAACCGAGCCGCTTTCCGTCCGGGGAGATTTGAGGCCAGTACCAGGATCGGCCGGGTGCATCGATGGCCTGCTCTCCGCCACCCATGTCGACCCATACGAGCGACCGGGGTGGATATGGATATCCCCCGGTTGCAAACGCGAGCGACCCGTTCAGCGCGACCGCGTACTTCGGGCTCCAGTCGGCGCCGATCCCGACGTTTTCGAGAACCGCCGTGGGGGGGCCGGTGAGCCTCAGCGCCGCTTCGTCGAACGGCGCGGCCCAGAGGGATCCCCCGCGTTGAAAGACGATGTGGCCGGTCGGCAGGACTCGGGCTCCGTTCCCCTCGACGAGATCGACACGCTGGCCCGATGCGAGCGACACGGCGTGTGTTCGCTGCGAATCCCGCCCGCCGTAGTGAACGGTGAATGACACCGCGCGTCCGCCGGGCATGGCCATCGGCCAGCGATGCTCGAGCTCGCTCTTTCCGATGGCGAGCTCGGTGAGCGGCCGCGCCTGGCCGCCTGACGCGGACGTGCGCATCAGGCCGCGTCCTTCGGCTCCGTACACAATCGTGTCGTCCGGCAGCCATGCCGGCGCGCCTCCGCCACCCTCGCGCTCCGCGATCGTGGCGGGCGCGCCCCCCTGCAGCGGAACCCGTCGAATGCTGCGGTTCACTACGAATCCGATCGATCTCCCGTCGGGGGAGAAGAACGGCAATGTCGCGCCCTCGGTCCCGCGGAGGGGGGTGGATTCCAGCGTGTCGAGCGGTCGCCGATATAACCGGCGCCCCGTCGCGTCAGCGCCGCTGTAGACGAGCGTTCGTCCGTCAGGCGACAGCGCCATGCCGAAACCGAGCTCCACCGCATCGGGCAACTGAATCGCGAAGCGTGTCACGCCGGCGGAACGAGCGGGTGTGATGGCTCGGATTGCGAAGCCGGCTATGAGGGCAGCGCCGAACAGGACCGGCACCATCCACAGCACAGTGCGCAGCACTCGCCTCCGGCCGGGTGCGACCGTGGCCGCTTCAGGCGGCGTTTCGAACGCGTCGTCTATCTCGAGGCGGGCGTCGGCGATGTCATGCAGCCGGCGCTTCGGATCCTTTTCGAGGCACCGCCGCAGCAACCGTCGCACGTTCGGTGGTGTGGTCGACGGCAACGCGTTCCACTCGGGAGCGCGCTCGAGGATGCCCGCGAGCGTGTCCGACACCGTCTCGCCTGGGAACGCCTTCCGGCCTGTCAACAACTCGTACAGCAGGCAGCCGAACGCCCAGACGTCGGTGCGCTTGTCAACGGCCTTCCCGCGCGCCTGCTCCGGGCTCATGTACGCCGCGGTCCCGAGAAGCACGCCGGCTCGCGTGCCGCCCAGCGTGATCGTCGGCGAGTGGGACAACTCCTGGGCGGATTCGTCGAGGCGCGCTTTGGCCAGGCCGAAGTCGAGGACCTTGATCGCGCCATCCGGCGAGAGGACGACGTTCGCCGGCTTGAGATCGCGGTGAACGATGCCCTTCTCGTGCGCGGCCTCGAGGGCCTCCGCAATCTGACGCGCGACGGCAAGCGCCTCGCGCACGGGCATCGGGCCCGCGCGCAGATGCTGTGCGAGGGTTTCGCCCTCGACGAGCTCGAGCACGAGGCCGTAGGCGCCGTCACGTTGCTCGAACCCGTAGATGGCGCCGATCCGCGGATGGTTCAGCGACGCCAGGAGCCTCGCTTCACGCTCGAAGCGCGCGCGCCGCTCGGCATCCAGCGCGAACAGGTCGGGCAGGATCTTGATCGCGACGTCGCGCCCGAGCGCCGTGTCATGGGCGCGATACACCTCGCCCATCCCGCCGGCTCCGAGTAGGGAAGTGATCTCGTAGGGCCCGAACCGCTGGCCGACCAGTCCCGTCCTCATTTCCTGTCCCGTTTGAGCGCAGCGCGATTGTAGGGCGAAAACCGGTGCTTCGGCACGCGTCATTGACCGGCTCGCGCCGCGAGTGGTATCAGAATCGGATGGCGGTGGACGTATCTCAGCTGGAAACGCATCGCGCCGTTCTGACGGGCCATTGCTATCGCATGCTCGGTTCGGCCGCCGACGCCGAGGACGCGGTGCAGGAGACGATGGTCCGGGCGTGGCGGAGCCTCGATCGCTTCGAGGAGCGCGCGTCGGTGCGGACGTGGTTGTACCGAATCGCGACCAACGTCTGCCTCGACGCGCTGTCCGACCGTTCCCGCCGCGCGCGCCCGTTTGAAGAAGGTCCGGTGGGTTCGACCGACGATGCGCTCGAAGCTCGCCCGCGGACGCATTGGCTCGAGCCGATCCCCGACGCTCGTGCGATTCCGGCCGACGGCGATCCCTTTGAAGTCGCCGTGCTTCGTCAGAGCATCCGCCTCGCCTTTGTGGCGGCGCTTCAGCACCTGCCGCCGCGGCAGCGCGCGGTCCTCGTGTTGACCGACGTGCGTTGGCTGGTCGGCGGCGGAAGTCGCGGAGTCTCTCGAAACGTCTGTCGCGGCCGTGAACAGCGCGCTGCAGCGCGCCCGTGCGACGCTCGCGAGCCGCGACGTGGCCGTTTCGCGCGAGCCGCTCTCCGAACCGCAGGCGGTGCTCCTCGACCGGTACGTCGACGCCTTCCACCGGTATGACGTCGACGCGCTGGTGGCGCTGCTCTGCGAAGATGCCACGCTCTCGATGCCTCCGTACACGCTGTGGCTGCGCGGTCCGGACACGATCAGAACCTGGCTGCTGGGACGCGGTGTCGGATGCCGCGGGTCTCGACTCGTACCCACCGGAGCGTGCGGCTCACCCGCGTTCGGTCAATACCGGGCGGGCGGACCGGACGGAACGTATCAGCCGTGGGCGCTCATCGTCCTCGAGCTTTCCGGCAGCGGGATCGCGGCGTGGAATTCCTTCCTTGATACCGAGAAGCTGTTCCCACTATTCGGATTGCCGCCACACCTCTCCGCGTAGCGAGGCTGATCGAGCGATCGATGAATTCGGCTCCTCGCCGGAGTCCAATCTGTCGAACCGAGATCAGGTACACCACGGAGAGCACCATGGCAGAATCGCATCGCAAGATCTTCGTCAACCTGGCCGTTCGCGACGTGAAGAAATCGATAGATTTCTTCGCGAAGCTTGGCTTCACGTTCAATCCGAAGTTCACCGACGACAACGCCGCCTGCATGATCGTCAGCGACGACGCGTTCGTCATGCTCCTTCGCGAGCCGTACTTCAGGACGTTTACCAGGCGTGAGCTGTGCGACCCGTTCCGGCAGACCGAAGGACTCTTCGCGCTCTCGTGTCAGAGCAGGGCGGAGGTGGACGATCTCGTGAAGAAGGCCGTTGCCGCCGGTGCCACGCACGCCATGGATCCGCAGGACCACGGCTTCATGTACGGCTGGAGCTTCTACGATCTCGACGGACACCACTGGGAAGTCTTCTGGATGGATCCCAAGGCCGCCTAGCGCGTGTCCTGTAAACCAGTTTGGATCGAGACCACCGGAGGTCGAAGTGTCTGCATCAGTGCTCTACATGTCGATGTCCCTCGACGGGTACATCGCGGGTCAGAACGACGAACCGGGCCACCCCGGCGGCGACGGCTTCGACCGGCTGCACGAGTGGATCGTCGCTCCGGACGGGGAGTTCGGCCGGCCGTCCGGGCCGGCCGGACAATTGTGGGACGAATGGAACGCGACCGGCGCGGTGCTGGTGGGTCGGCGTACCGCGGAGAGATCGATCACTGGAAAGGTGATGTTCACGGAGTCCCGATTTTCGTGCCCAGTCACCGGCCGCCTGGCGTGTCTGTCGCGAACTATCCGTTGGTGACGTACGTGACCGATGGGATCGCCAGCGCGATGGCACAGGCGAAGGCAGCCGCCGGGGACCGGAACGTGCTGGTGCAGGGCGCGTACACGGCGCAGCGGGCGCTCGAGGCCGGTGTGCTGGACGAGCTGCAAATTCACCAGATCCCGGTGCTGTTCGGTTAGGAGCAGCTCCATGAATCAGATCAATGAGGTCGATCGGTACCTGGCGGCCGTGCCTGATAAAGTGCGGAAGACACTCCAGAACATCCGGAAGGCCATCAAGGCCGTGGCACCGGAGGCGTCTGAGGGAATCAGTTATGGCGTCCCGGCGTACAAACATCACGGCATGCTCGTAGGCTTCGGCGCATCGAAGGCAGGCTGCAGTTTCTTCGTGATGAGCTCGACGTTCCTGGACGGCTTTCAACGCGAGCTCGCATCGTCACGAGACGTCGAAAGGAACGATTCGCTTCACTCCGGAACGGCCGCTCCCCGCCGGCCTCATTCGAAAGCTCGTGAAGGCGCGGGTCAAGGAAAACGAAGCGCGAGCCCGGAGCCGTCGTCGTCCGTGAAGAGCGCAATCGCCGAGCAGAGACTTCGGAACCAGTACATCACCCGGGCAGGGCGGCGGCGCCCTGCCGATATCGTGGCATGGCTGGGCGCCGTGCAGGCGCAGGAGTATCCCTTCGCGCGGTGGGGGCTCGCGCTGCGCATGCCCGAAGGCACCATCGACGCCGACATCGAGCGCGAATGCGACGAGGGCCGGATCCTCCGCACCCACGTGATGCGCCCGACATGGCACTTCGTGACGCCGTCGGATATCCGGTGGATGCTGGAGCTCACCGCGCCGCACGTGCATCGCACGATGGCGCACTACAATCGGCACCTCGATTTGGACGCGAGAATCCTGACGCGGGGCACCACCGTGATCGAGCGGTCCCTGCGGGACGGCACCTACCTGACGCGTCCGGAACTGGGCCTTCGTCTCGAACGCGCCGGCCTGGCGCCGATGAAAGGCCAGCGTCTGGCGCACATGACGATGCACGCCGAGCTCGAGGGTGTGATCTGCAGCGGGCCGCGACGAGACAAGAAACTCACGTACGCGCTCGTCGCCGAGCGCGCGCCGCTCGCGCGCCGGCTGCCGCGCGACGAAGCGCTCGCCGAGTTGACGCGGCGATTTTTCACCAGCCACGGTCCGGCGACGATTCGTGATTTCGTCTGGTGGTCCGGCCTTCGGACGGCCGACACGAAGCGCGGGCTCGAGATCAACCGGGCGCGGCAAGAAAGCGTCGATGGCCTCGTCTACTGGACGCTCGGTCGCCCGCCGCGCGGCGCGCCGAGTGGAGCCGGTGTTCATCTGCTTCCCGTGTACGACGAGTACCTGATCGCATACCGCGATCGTGACGCGGTGCCGCATGGGCCGTCGATGGTGACAGCTCCCACGGGAGCCATGATGTTCGTGCATCCGCTGGTCGTCGCCGGTCAGGTCGCCGGCGCATGGAGAACGGCGACGGCATCGAACCAGGTTCTTCTGAACGTCGCCCCGCTGCGACGTCTGACGAAACCCGAGCGCGGAGCACTCGCTGAAGAGGCGGCGCGCTACGGGCGCTTTCTGGGTGTGGCGGCGTCGCTCTCCGTCGCCTGATCCAGCAGCGCTTCGACCATCGCGCGCCACTCGTCATCGAGGTCGCCGGCCATGACTGGCTTCGACGCCTGGCGATACCAGTATTCGGCGTTGGACTGATCGCCTTCGCGGCGGTGCAGGTACGCGTGGACCCAGGCGCCCTCCGCGCCGGCAATCTCCTGCGCGAGGGTGTGCGCACGGTCCCAGTCGCCGTGGCGTTCGTGCCAGAGCGCCTCCAGCGCGCGCGAGACGCCCGCCGGGGGAGCGGGCTGCTTCAGCGACGCTTCGAACGTCAAGACATCCACGGACGTAATCATATCGATGCGCTGAGCGCTGGGCGCACCAGATTTGATCCCGCCACCCGGCGTCGCGTAACGCAGGTTGTTTGACACCCACCCATAACAGGCGTAATTTCCGGCCCGGCTGGGGCGTGTTTCCCGCCTTGGCGCGATACAGAGGAGGAGCGATGAGGTCGATGCGTCGATGGCTGTGGGCGTTCGCGGCGGCCCTGCTGCTGACCGCGCCCGCGCTCCGCAGCAGGAGTACCGCGGCCGTGTGCAGGGCAGCCTCACCGACGAGGCGCAGGCTCGCACTGCCTGGCGCGCAGGTCACGCTGCGCAACGACGCGACCGGCGTCGTCGTCACGAGGACGACCGGGCCCGAGGGACGGTATCTCTTCGACTACGTCGACCCCGGCACCTACACGCTCACCGCGGAGCTCAGCGGCTTCGCGACGGTGGTGCAGCGCAACGTGCTCGTCCAGGCGCGCGGCGACGTCACCGTCGACGTCACGATGAAGATCGCCGGCCTGACCGAAACGGTGACGGTCGAGCACAGCCCGGTCGCGATTCAGTTCAACACCAGCAGCAAGGATCTCACGCTCGACCAGAAGGCGGTGCAGTCGCTACCGATCATCAGCCGCAACCCCACGCAGCTTGCCTATCTCAGCCCCGTCGTCCGCAACGCCGGCAACAAGAACGAGACGTCGCCGTACCACCACTGGGCCGGCAACGACATGGACGTGGGCGGCGGCACCTTTCGGCGCAACGATGTCCTGCTCGATGGCACGCCGCTCGAGGCGGGGCCGAAAGTCGCCTACACGCCGCCGATGGATGCCATCGCCGAGTTCAACGTGGCCACCAATGCGGTCGACGCGGAGTTCGGCCACAGCGCCGGCGGCATCATCAGCGATGTCGATGAAGTCGGGGACGAACCAGTACCGCGGCTCGGGCTACTTCGTCGGACGCAATCCCGACTGGAATGCCGTGACCAACCGGGTGTACGCGGCAGCACAGCGACAATACCTACGGGCAGGTGGGCGGCACGCTCGGCATGCCGCTCCGCCGCAACAGGGTGTTTCTGTTCGGCACGTTCGAGTCTCGCGCGCGTCACGGAGGTGCTGCCGCGAACGCTGACGCTGCCGACCGAGCTCGAGCGGCAGGGCGACTTCTCGCAGTCGATCAACCGCGACGGCTCGCTGCGCGTGATCTACGACCCGTGGACGTCACGCTTCGCCGCCGACGGCCGGACGATCATCCGCGATCCGTTTCCGGGCAACCGCATTCCGCGCGAGCGATGGGATCCGCTCGCCGCGCGCCTCATTGGCAGCTTCTGGACGCCCGAACAGCGCCGGGCGACGACCTCACCGGGTTGAACAACTTCAATACAACCAGGAGATGGACTTTCTGCTACTTGAACTTCTCCACGCGACTCGACTGGAACATCAGCGATCGCTGGAAGACGTTCGCTCGAGTGAGCCGGTTCAAGACCGATCAGGACATGCCCGACTACACGGGCGGCGGCGACCCGTTCAAGCTTCGGCCGCAGCAAGGCAGCAAGCGCAACGGCTGGAACATCGCCGCCGACGCCGTCTACACCATGAACGCGAACACGGCGTTCAACCTGCGCGGCGCGTACTACCAGGTCGAGGACAAGCGCGACTACCCGGACCTGTCGCTCACGCCCGATGACTACCGCGATCTGTGGCCGAACGGCTGGTACCGAGCCGTACATGGAGCGGCCGGCCGATTCTCTACTTCCCCGCGATCAACATGGGGAACTACGGCACCTACGGCGTGGACAGCGCGTGGTGGCAGATTCCCGAGGGCTACAGCCTGCACGGCCGCTTCAACAAGTACCTGCAGCGCCACTCGATCAAGGCCGGCAGCGAAGTCCGCTGGAAACGCGGCGAGGCGGCCCGCTTCCGCTTCTTCAACTTCTTCGTCAATGGGAATGCGACGGCGGATACGACGAACGCACCGAACCTGCAGCGCGTGGGACATCCGTGGGCGAGCTTCCTGCTCGGCGCGCTCGACACAACCGGCGCAAGCCGACCTCGACCGCCGAATACGTGCCGATGCAGAAGTCGGACACCGAGATGTACGCGCTCTACATCCAGGACGATTTCCGGATTCGCGACAAGCTGACGCTGAACCTGGGCGTGCGCTGGGAATACGAGGGCGGTCTGTTCGACCCGTCCTACCGTTGCCGCGCGACATGGATCTCGCGCAGCCGATCCCAGGCATGCAGCAGGCGATCGACCCGCGCATTCCCGCCGATGTGCGCGCGATCATGGCGCAGTCGGCCGGGCAGAAAACCTACAACTACAACGGCGCCTTCTACTTCACCGACGAGGACAACCCGCGCAACGTCAAGGCCAGGCTCACGCAGTTCATGCCGCGGCTGGGGCTCGCGTGGAGCCTCGACGACAAGACGGCGGTTCGCGTTGGCTATGGCCGGTTCTACACGCCGCAGATGCTGGTCGATCAGAACGACACCATGGGCCAGCTCGAATCTCGCGGCGTTCAGCCCTGTCACCTCGGTGCCGCCCGAAGTTCAGGGCGTGCCGCAGGCGCAGCTCTCGAACCCGTTTCCGCAGGGTCTCACGCCTCGCCTACGGCAAGCGATACGGGACCTACACGGGGCTCGGCGACAACGTGCGGTGGGACGAGTATCAGCAGCGGCCCGCGATCAGCGATCGCGTGAGCTTCTCCGTGCAGCGCGAGGTGTGGGCGCGCACGATCCTCGATGTCTCGTATCTGCTGAACTTCATCGGCCGTGACGGCTATACGAAGAACCTCAACATGATGGACCCGCGTCTGAGCTTCCAGTACGGCGCGCAACTGACTCAGGCCGTGCCCAACCCGTTCTTCAACTACGGCACGGTGGAGACGTTCCCGGGTCAGCTCCGCACGCGCCCAACCGTGCCTCGGTCTGACCTGCTCAAGCCGTACCCGCAGTATCTCAGCCTGATGCAGGACTGGACGAACGGCCGGGAGTCGCGCTATCACACGTTCGAACTTCGGGCGCAGCGGCCGTTCCTTCAGGGTCTGTCGGTGCTCGCCGGCTACGCCTACGTGCGCGGATCGCGCCAGGAGTTCTACGACAACGTCGACGAATACGACGAGAACTGGACGTGGACCGACTTCCAGGATCCGCGTCACCGGATGAACATCTCGACCGTCCTGGACGTGCCGATCGGCCGTGATCGGCTGCTCGGCACGCAACATGAGCCCCGCCCTCAACGCGGTGGTCGGCGGCTGGGAAATCGCCGCCGTCTATCGCTACGAGTCGGGACAGTTCCTGCGCTTCAACAGCATGCTCGCGCCGTCCGCGACTCCGAACACGGTCGGTGACGTCGGGGCGGGCAAGTTCTGGTTCGACACCGCCGGCTTCGATCGGCTGCCCGCGTTCACCCGGCGCGCCAACCCGTGGCAGTACGACGGCCTCACGGGACCGAGCTATACGAACGTGGACCTTGCGCTCTCCAAGCGCGTTCCGCTCAGACAGAACGTGAGGCTGAACCTGCGATTGGAGGCCTACAACCTGCTGAACGGCATGAACTGGGCGAACCCGTCGACCACGATCGGCGCATCCGACTTCGGTCAGGTGCTTCGCCAGGCCGATGCCTACTTCGGCCGGCAGCTGCAGTACACGCTGCGCGTCGAGTTCTAAACAGGAGCCTCTCCTTCGCTGTGCGGTGGGTAATCCTGCCGCACAGCGACTTAAGGCCGCTGGACGGCTGACCTGTTGTTCGGAGCAATGGACGAGATAGCTGGAGGGAACGGATTCGTGCGCAGCGGAGCCCTGTCTTGACTTAATATTTCAGTTCCCCAGGGGGGCCTGGACCATGGCAAACGACAAGGACCAACAGCCGCTGGATGCGTTTGCTAGCGAGGCAGATCTCTCTCGACAGAAGTCAGATGAGAGTGATCCCCTCGTGGAGACGGGCGCTTCCTCGAGGCCCGCGCGCGTGCTTCACGCGATCACCGTTCGGCGCGGCGCTCTGGTCATGCTCGCCTTCGCTCTCGGAGTGACGTTCGCCTGGGGGCTGCTCCGTACCGCTCGATTCAGCGTGGACCAAGGGCGCTCCTGCTTCACCGACTCGCGCGGGCCTGCTGCCGAATACGGCGCACCCCATCATGATCGAGTTGGCTCCGGATGCGGGCACGCCGGCATTCACGACACGGGAGGTCGTGGCGACAGCATCCACTGTCGTGGCGACCCCCACGTCCAACATGGGGACGGTCCGACACGAGACACCAGCTCCAGGCACCAATCGCGCGAGCGCAGCGACGTTGAGTGCGGGCAAGATCGCCGGTACGCACACGACACTCGTGGTGCCGGGGGTCGCTGCCACGCCGCCGGTCGTCATTCCCTCGTCACCGGGCCTCTTGGATGCTGCGCCCCCGCCTGCTGCGCCGGCTCGCGAGATTCCCGCCGCCGCGACCGCCGCGGTGATATCCCGCGCAGCGATAGAGCGGAATGGTGTGCTCGGGACCCTGCGCGACTACGAGCAGGCGTACAAGGCGCTCGACGTGCAGGCCACGGCGGCGATCTGGCCCTCCGTCGATCGCCGCGCGCTGGCGCGCGCCTTCGCGACGATCAAGTCGCAGGGCTTGGCGTTCGAGCAGTGCGACGTGCAGGTCGTCGATTCAGTAGCGACGGCGCGCTGCCGGGGAACGATTCAGTACGTGAGAAGGATTGGCAGCCCCGTTCCGCGCTCGGCGCATCAGCAGTGGCTGTTCCGGATGCGCAAACTTGGAGACGAGTGGAAGATCGACGAGATCGTCGCGTCAGAGATTTCGGGCCCCCCGCCGTCCCGCAGCGAGTCATGAGTTCGGGTGCGGACCGCGCGAAGTCCACTCCGGTTTGAATCATCAGTTCATCGCAGGAGAGAACATGGCGAAAGGCGTTGTCGCCGCGCTCACATTCGCGCTTTGCCTCCTCAGCAGCACGGTTGCCACGGCGCAGCCCCTGCTGGGACGCTTGTCCGACCTGTTGACGCAGCAGCAGGCGTCCGGCGTCTATGTCCCCGACCAGGCAGCCGCCGATGCGACGCGCGACACGGTCGCGGCGCTGTTCCTGATCGAGCTGGCCACGGTGCCGACTGCGGCGTCGACCGGCGGCTTTGTGTACCAGTTCCGACCCGATCTCGGCATGTTCGAACGGGCCAGCAATGAATTCGGTCCGTTCTTCACGGAACGGGCACGGCGGAACAGCCGCGGCCAGGCATCGTTCGGCGTGGGATATCAATATGCGAACTTCGCCACGCTGCAGGGAGCCGATCTGCAGAATGGGACCTTTCCAACCAATGCGGCGAGAAACACCGGCGCCGTCGATCCGTTCAGCGTCGATACGCTGCAGCTCGATCTCGTCGCGCGCACCATCACGCCATTTGTCACCTATGGCGTCACCGACAGGCTGACGGTCGGTGCGATCGTGCCGTTCGCCAATGTCAGGTTCAGCGGCACGCGCGTGCGCACGGTCAACGGCGTGCCGTCGCTTCAGTCGCGGCAGTCAGGCTCGTCAACCGGTCTTGGCGACATTGTCGTGAACGGGCGGTATCTGGTCGCAGGGAGCGGTGGTCGTGGACTATCGGTTGGCGCCGACTGGCGGATGCCCACGGGTCGGCAAATCGATTTGTTGGGAACGGAAAAGGGCGCGCTGCGCACGCTCGCCGTCGGATCGTGGGAGGAAGGCCAGCTCGCTGTGCACCTCAACGGCGGATTCGGCGTCGGTGGCGTCTCGCGCGAGGTGTTCTGGAGCACGGCAACGACGTTTGCCGCCAGCTCGCATGTGACGATTATCGGCGAGCTGATGGGCCGTCGCCTTGCGGAGCTTGGCCACGTGCGCGATGTGTATCAGCCGCATCCGGTGTTGCAGGGTGTGGAAACGATGCGATGGCTGCCGGCAGACCGCGGTATCCACACCATGTTCGTCGCGACCGGTGCGAAGTGGAACGTCGCCCGCACCTGGCTGCTGAACACGAACTTGCTCATCCGGGTCACCGACGCCGGACTGCGCTCGAGGCTGACGCCGTCGGTGTCCGTCGACTACACCTTCGAACGGTAAAGGCCTCAGCGGCGCAACGCCCGCCTCCCTGGGAGATTCCATGAAGTCCTACGTGACCGCGTCCGTGGGCGCGATCGTGCTCGCCGGCACGGTATCGCTCCTCTTTCATCCCGTCTCCGCCCAGACGAAGGCGACGGCGACGAACGTCCCCGTGATTCCGCACGAGGCGGTGGCGAATTTCTTCAAGAACCCGCCCGGCATCTACACGGGCGAGAACATGGGAATCGCCACGAGCTCGAAGGGCACGATTTACATCTACCACCGCGCCTACGAGACGCGGCTCTTCGAGTACACCCCGCACGGCAGCTTCGTGCGAGAGATCGGTCGGAACAACTACGGCTTCGCCTTCGCGCATTCGGTGCGCGTCGACGCGCAGGACAACGTCTGGGCCGTCGACGAAGGGACCGACATGCTCATCAAGTTCAGCCCGGAAGGCAAGGTGCTGTTGACGATCGGCCGGCGGGAGGATCCAGTGGCCATGCTGTCGAACATGCCTGGCGGCGGCCGCTTCCACGGCCGGAACGCGAAGTACCGCTTCGGCCGGCAGACCGACGTCGCCTTCGACCAGCAGGGCCACATCTTCGTCTCCGACGGCTACTTCGATGCGCGCGTCGTCAAGTACGACAAGAACGGCCGCTTCATGAAGGCCGTCGGCACGCGCGGCAACGGCAACCTGCAGTTCAACACGCCGCACTCGATCGCCACGGACTTCCAGGGAAATGTCTACGTCGGTGACCGCGGGAATGCCCGCGTCCAGGTGCTCGACAACGACCTGAACTGGAAGGCGAACTACACCAACGTCGGGAACCCCTGGGCGGTCTGCGTGTCGGGCGGTCCCGGCCCGAAGAACCCGGGGAAGCAGTATCTCTATGTCTCGAACTCCTGGCCCGACAGCGCACCGGCCGCCGCCGCCGAGTTCACGGGCGAGGTGTACAAGATGGAGCTCGACGGCACCATCGTCGGGAAGTTCGGCCGAGCGGGGAAGGCCGCCGGCGAATTCGCGACCATCCACCAGATGGACTGCCGCGATCCCGATGTCATCTACACCGCCGAGATCAACAACTGGCGCTCGCAGAAAATTCTGCTGCGGCCGCAGGCGATCAAGCCGACGAGTCAGGAGTAGGAGACGCCATGGCACGCACGTTCATCGCTCTCGCGTTGGCCGCGGTCCTGGCTCTGGGCGGGTCGCTTGCCGCCCAATCGCCGGTGCCCGAGGTGGCATTCGACGTCAACGCCGACCTGCTGAAAACGCCGAACGACATGTACGTCGGCGAGGTGGCTGGCGTCGGCGCCAATTCGAAGGGACAGATCTTCGTCTACACGCGAACGGGCCATCCCTACGCCACGGTCGGGGACAACCGCACGTTCTCACGTGGCGGATCGCGCCTCTTCCAGTTCGATCAGAACGGCAAGTTCGTCCGCGAGCTCGGCCAGGATGTCTACGGGTTCAACGCGGCGATCGGGCTGCGCGTCGATCCGCGTGACAACGTCTGGACGATCGACGCGGCGGCCAATCAGGTGGTGAAGTTCGATTCCGACGGGCGCGTCACGCTGGTGCTCGGACGAAAGCCGGAGACGATCCCCGTTCGCCCGAATCCGCCCGCGGCCCCTGGCGGCGCGCCGGCGGCGACGCCTCCGGCCTCGGCCGCTCCGCCGGGCTCTGGCGTTCCCGGATCCAGTTTCAACCAGCCCACCGATGTCGCGTGGGACCGCGCGGGCAACATCTACGTCGCCGACGGCATCGGCACGAACAACCGCGTCGCGAAATTCGATCAGGAGGGCCGCTTCATCACGCACTGGGGTTCCACAGGTGCGGGCCGGGGCGAGTTCAACGGCGTGAAGGCGATCGCGATCGACGCGCAGGGGAACGTGTACGTCGCCGACGCGGGCAACAAGCGCATCCAGGTGTTCGACGGGCAGGGCACGTTCAAGTCGGAGTTCGGAAACGTCGGGACACCGCTCGCGATGTGCATCACACGCGGTTCCATTCAGCACCTCTACGTCTCGCACGCCGGCGACGAGGACGGCATGGACGACGCGGCCATCTACAAGGTGCAGCTCGATGGAAAGGTCGTCGGCAGGTTCGGGTCCGCTGGCAAGCTGCCGAAGGAATTCGGTCTCGCGAACTCGATCGACTGCCGCAACGAGAACGAGCTGCTCGTCGGAGAGATGACGAACTGGCGTGTGCAGAGGGTGACGCTGAAGCGCTAGCAGCGTGTCTCATCGTTATGGAAAGAACGCCCGAGAATCGGGGACGAGGTCGGCACACTGAATGCCGTCGGGCAATGGACTATAGTGATCAGTCCTTTGGGAGATCGAGACATGACACAAGTCAGTTCCACTCGTCTGTCGGCGCTCGTCCGCGCGAGCCAGCAGGACGTGCTCAACGAGTGGATGTCGCTCCAGCTGCAGAGCGTCGCGATGCGGCGGGATCTCATGAACGACGCGGAGCTGCGGAAGCAGTCATCGGAGTTTCTCGACGCGTTTGCCCGCGCGCTCGACGACGCCGGCACGGACATACAGGGCGCGAAATGGGCGCCCGTTCGCGAGCTTCTCGCGCGCGTGTCACAGTCGCGCGCGCAGCAGGGGTTCAGCCCGATCGAGACGGCCACGTTCGTCTTTTCGCTGAAGCAACCGATCTTCTCGCTCATCCGCGCGAAGGTTCCCGATCCGCAGGCGCGTGCCGACGAAACGTGGACGGCGACCGCGACGCTCGACGCGTTGGGGTTGTTCACGACGGAGGTATTCCAGAAGACCCGCGAGCAGGTGATCGTTCGACAGCAGCAGGAGATGCTCGAGCTCTCGACCCCGGTGGTGACGCTGTGGGACGGCATTCTGGCGCTGCCGCTCATCGGGACGCTCGACAGCGCCCGCACGCAGGTGGTGATGGAGAGCCTGCTTCAGCGCATCGTCGACACGGGATCGATCATCGCCATCCTCGACATCACGGGCGTTCCCATGGTCGACACGCTCGTCGCCCAGCATCTGCTCAAGACCGTCGCGGCCGCCAGGCTGATGGGGGCCGACTGCATCATCAGCGGCATCAGACCTCAGATCGCGCAGACCATCGTCCATCTTGGCGTGGATCTCAACTCGGTGATCACCAAGGCAACGCTGGCCGACGCGTTTGCGATCGCGCTCGCGCGCGCGGGCCTCGGCGTCATACGGAAGAACGGGTCGAATCAGGGGTCGGCCGAATCAGCAGCGAAGAGACAGGAACGCTGACGTGGAGCGGATCCCGATCCTGAAGATGGGGGAGTTCCTCCTCGTGTCGATTCAAGTCGACATGCACGACCAGCTCGCCCTTCAGCTGCAGGACGATCTGACGTCGCGGATTGCGGCGACGGGAGCGCATGGCGTGCTGATCGACATTTCCTCGCTGGAAATGGTGGACTCCTTCATCGGGCGGATGCTCGGGAACATCGCCGCGATGTCGAGGGTGCTCGACGCGGAAACAGTGGTCGTGGGAATGCGGCCGGCGGTGGCCATCACGCTCGTCGAGCTCGGGATGTCGCTGGCGGGGGTGCGTACGGCGCTCGACGTGGAAAAGGGAATGGAGCTGTTGTCCCGGTCGGCGGCAGCTGAGCGCGATGCTGGCACTGGCGCCTTCTGAGTCGCTTCCGATCGCGAGCTCAGAGCACATCGTCATCGTTCGCCAGGCGGTCCGCCAGCGATCGGTGGATCTAGGGTTCAGTCTGGTCGACCAGACGAAGATCGTGACGGCCGCGAGCGAGCTCGCGCGCAACGCGCTGATGCATGGCGGCGGCGGGAAGGCGGTGATCGAAGTCATTCACGACGGCTCCCGGCGCGGGTTGCGTCTGACGTTCGAGGACGCCGGCCCGGGGATTGAGGACATTCAGCAGGCTATGCGAGACGGCTTCTCGACGGCTGGCGGACTGGGGCTCGGGTTGTCGGGCGCCAAACGGCTGTCAAACGAATTCACCATCACCTCTGCGCCAGGGGAGGGAACACGGGTCACGATCACACGGTGGAAATGAGAAGGGCGCATCAGGCCGTCGCCGTGAGCGAGCCGAGCCAGCCCTCGGCGGCGAGGGCGTCGGCGCGGGAACTGGCAGATCGCCTCGGCTTCGACGAAGCCGACGGGCATCGCGTTGGTCTCGTCGCGACGGAACTGGCGACGAACCTCGTCAAACACTCGAGCGGCGGGGAGATCCTGCTCCGCACCGTGTCGGCGGCGGAGCCCGCGGAAATCGAGCTGATCGCCATAGACCGCGGGCCGGGCATCCCCGACGTCGGGCGGAGTCTGAGCGATGGGCACTCGACGGCTGGATCGCCGGGGAACGGTCTGGGCGCGATTCAGCGCCTGTCCGATGACTTCGACATCTATTCGACGGTGGGCCGCGGTACGGTCGTGCTCGCGAGGCTGCGGATGAATCGCGCGCGGCGTGTGGCGCGGCAGGCGTTCGAGATCGGCGTGGTGTCCGTCGCAAAGCCTGGTGAGGACGTCTGCGGCGACAGCTGGCACGTACAGCAGCGGCCCGACGAGGCCGCCATCGTCGTTGCCGACGGTCTCGGCCATGGCCTCGGTGCGGCGGATGCGGCCGAAGCTGCCATTAGCACGTCCTCGTCCCGCGTGTTTGCCGGGTCGACCGCCCTGCTGGAGGCCGTCCATGACGGCATCCGCCACACCCGCGGTGCGGCGGTGGCCGTTGCGCTGATCCAGCGGGCGCCTCCGCTGCTCAAGTTTGCCGGCGTGGGGAACATTTCTGCGTCGATGCACGGCAGCGGCGCGACGCGCCGCGCCGTATCGCAGGACGGCACGCTCGGCCATCAGGTGCGCCACTTCCGGGAATATGCGTATCCGTGGGACGCGGACACGCTGCTCGTCATGCACTCCGACGGCCTCACCTCGCATTGGTCGCTGGATGCGTATCCCGGACTGCGCATGCGCCGGCCGGCACTCGTGGCAGCCGTCCTGTACCGGGATTTCAGCCGCCAGCGCGACGACGTGACCGTCGTCGTGGCTCGGGAGGCCGCATGAACACTCCACTGCTGACGGTGCGCATCCATCACGAGCACGACATCGTCGGCGCCCGGCAGCGCGCCCGCCAGATTGCCGCCGCGCTCGGCTTCGACGCAACCGAGCAGACGCGCATAGCCACCGCGGTATCGGAAATCGCGCGCAACGCCTTCACGTATGCCGGCGGCGGGCGTGTGGACTATCTGGTGGAGGGCACCGCGCCTCCACAGCTGCTCATCGTGCGGGTGAGCGATTCGGGCGCGGGCATCAGGAATCTCGATGACATCCTTTCAGGCCGCTATCGTTCCGAAACGGGAATGGGGCTTGGCATCGTCGGCGCGCGCCGGCTCATGGATCACTTCGACATTCAGTCGACGTCCACCGGGACGACGGTCAGCCTCAAGAAGATTCTGCCGCGCCGTGCTGCTCTGCTCAGGCGCAGCGAGCTGACGCAGATCGCGGATCGGCTCTCCACGGAGCGGCCGCGCGGTCCCATCGAGGAAGTTCAGCAGCAGAACCAGGAGCTGCTGCGCACGCTCGAGCAGCTCCAGGCCCGCCAGGAGGAGCTGGAACGGGTCAATCGCGAGCTGGAAGACACCAACCGCGGCGTCGTTGCGCTCTACGCGGAGCTGGACGAGCGGGCCGACCATCTGCGACGAGCCGACGAGCTCAAGACGCGGTTCCTGTCGAACATGACGCACGAGTTCCGGACGCCGGTGAACTCCATTCTTGCCCTGACGAGCCTTCTGGCGGACCGCTTGGGAGCCACCGAGGATCAGAAGGACGAGGTCTACTACATCCGCAAGTCGGCGCAGCAGCTGTCGCAGATCGTGGATGACCTGCTCGACATCGCGAAGGTCGAAGCGGGGAAGACCGAGGTTCGCCCTGCGACGTTCGAAGTGAGCGGGTTGTTCGGCGCGCTGCGCGGCATGCTGCGCCCGCTCCTCGTCAATCAGTCCCTCTCACTCGTCTTCGAGGAGCCCGACGACGTCCCGCCCATCTACTCCGACGAGAGCAAGGTGTCGCAGATCCTGCGCAACTTCATCTCGAACGCGCTGAAGTACACGGAGCACGGCGAAATACGCGTGACGGCACGGCCGACGCCGGCGCGCGACGCCGTCGAGTTCCTGGTGTCCGATACCGGCATCGGAATCCCCGAGCAGGACGTCGGGCGGGTGTTCGACGAGTTCGTGCAGATCGAGAACCCGCTCCAGCGGCGCACCAAGGGGACAGGGCTCGGCCTCCCGCTGTCGAAGCGGCTGGCGGAGCTGCTGGGCGGCCGCATCAGCGTGGAGAGCACTCTCGGTGCGGGCTCGACCTTCTCGGTGGTCGTGCCGCTGGCGTACCGCGAGCGCGCCCACCTTGCGCTCGGCCCGCTCGCGCCCGATCGCTTTCCGGTGCTCGTCATCGAAGACACCGACGAGGACATGCTGCTCTACGAACGCGCGCTTGCGTCGACGCGCTTTCAAGTTGTTCCGGCGCGCTCGGTCGAGGCGGCGGTCGCCGTGCTCGAGGCCATTCGACCGGCGGCGATCATCCTGGATATCCGGATGCACGGCCAGCAGACGTGGGATCTGCTCGCGAAGCTCAAACGTGACGAAGCCACGGCGCGCGTGCCCGTCATCGTGGCCTCGACCGTGGACGATCGGCGAAAGGGCCTTGCCCTCGGCGCCGATGCCTACGTCGTGAAGCCGGTCGCGCGGCAGTGGCTGGTCAACACGCTCGAAGCGCTGGTTCCGGCCGGTCAGATCCTGCGCGTCCTGACCGTAGACGACGAGGAGGCTTCGAGGTACATCATTCGCGAGATGCTGAACGACACGCGCTTCGAGGTCGTCGAGGCCGCCTCTGGGCGCGAAGCGCTCGACAAGGTCGGCGAGGTCGCTCCGGACGTGATCCTCCTCGACGTGCGTCTGACCGACATGACGGGGATCGATGTCTATCAGCGGCTCGTCGAGCGCTCGGAGACGGCGCGCCTTCCGATCGTCATGGTGACCTCGCAGCGCCTGTCCGCCGAAGATCTCCAGCGCATCGGAAACACCGCGATCCTCTCGAAGGCGGCCCTGACGCGGGACAGCCTTCACGCCGCCATCCATTCGGTGGTCGCGGTGGCACGCGTGGCGCCATGACGCCGGACGGTCCGCTGGTTCTCGTCGTCGACGACCAGGAGTCAGGACGGTACGTCAAGGCGAGGGTGCTGCGGGGGGCAGGGTTTCGCGTCCTCGAGGCGGCGACGGGCACCGAGGCCCTCGAGATCGCCAGCGCGCAGGCAGTGGACGTGGCTGTGCTCGACGTCAACCTTCCGGACATTCATGGCTTCGAGGTGTGCCGTCGGCTGAAGAGCGAGCACGCGCGATCGCAGCCGGTCCTGGTGCTTCAGATCTCCAATACGGCCGTCAGCGACGGCGATCGCATTCAAGGGCTGCAGCAAGGCGCCGACGTGTACCTCACCGAGCCGGTCCACCCTCAGCTGCTGCTGGCCACGGTGAACGCGCTGATCCGGACGCGGCAGGCCGAAGTAGCCCTCGCCGCCGCCGTCGACCGCGAGCGGACCGCCAGGCAAGCGGCCGAAGCGGCGAATCGCGTCAAGGATGAATTCCTCGCAACCCTCTCGCACGAGCTGCGCACGCCGCTCAACACGATGATGGGGTGGATCTGGCAGCTGCAAAGCGGACACCTCACGGACGCCGCGCGCGATCGCGCGCTCGAGGCGCTCGCCCGGAGCACGCGCCTGCAGGCGCAGATCATCAACGACCTGCTGGACGTCTCGCGGATCGCGAAAGGGAAGTTGCAGCTCGAGCTGCGAGTCATCGATGTGCAGGCATTGGTGGAGAGTGCCGCGGAATCGGTCCGGGACGAAGCGAGGCGGAGGCGGCTCGACCTGGATGTGTCGACGACATCCGCGATCGTGACCGGGGACGAAGGACGGCTCGAGCAGGTCATCGGCAACCTGCTGGCGAACGCATTGAAGTTCACGCCGGACGGCGGTCGCGTCACGGTGTCGCTTGCGACCGACGACACGCACGCCATCCTCGAGGTCAGAGATACCGGCATCGGAATCGATCCGGTCTTTCAGCCGCACGTGTTCGATCAGTTCCGGCAGGCGGAGGGCGGGATCAATCGGAGGCACAGCGGCATGGGGCTCGGGCTGGCCATCGTTCGACAGCTCGTCGAACTGCACGACGGCACCGTATCGGTCTACAGCGAGGGACACGGACGCGGGTCGACCTTCACCGTCGTGCTGCCGAAGGCCGCCGACGTGCAGCAGCTCGACGCCTTGAGTTCGGCGAATCCTCTGCTCACGGACATCAACGTGCTCATCGTCGAGGACGAGCCCGAGACCCGCGATCTCCTCGCAGCGATGCTCGAGTCCTCAGGCGCCAAGACAACGACGGTGCCGTCCGCCACGCGCGCGCTCGAAGTGCTGCGCGATCAGCCGATCGACGTCCTGGTGAGCGACATAGGGCTTCCCGAGTGGGACGGACTGCAATTGCTGGAGAGGGTCCGCGCCCTCGGCTACGGCATGCCCGCCATCGCCGTCACGGCGTACGCGAGCGCGGATGATCGTCGTCGAATTCTCGATAGGGGATTTCACACCCACGTGGCGAAGCCGGTGAATCCGGCCGCCCTCGTGCGGGCCGTTGCGGGATCGCTCACGGAGCGCGTGCGCCGCTGAATCAGGCGCGCAGAACCCTCCACAGCGTCGCGGCGAGCGCCTCCGGCTCGACCGGCTCCGCGATGAACGCATCGGCGTTGGCCCACTGCACCGTTTCGAGCTGGCTGACGTGTCCTCGCAGCGTGGCCGAAATGAGGACCACGGAAACGTCCCCGAGCTCGGCGTCTGCCTTCAGCCTCTGACACACCTCCCGGCCGTCCATATCGGGCAGGTGAACATCGAGCAGAATCAACTGCGGCTTCAGCCGCCGTGCCACATCGAGCGCCGATCGGCCGGTGTCGGCATTCGCCACGGTGAAACCGTGCTTGCGCAGCGTGCGATCACGCGCGTACAGGTTGGCCGGCTGGTCGTCGACATTGAGCACGAGCGGGGCGTCTTCGTCCGGACGAGAAGCGCGCGATCGGTGCTGAATCGCCCGGTGCGAGCAATGCTGGCACTGATAGCGGACACGTGGATCGTCGGCAGGCACAATCGGTCGCCAGCCCTCGGCCGTCCATTTCTCGGACGCGGCCGTCGGCGCGTGATCACGACACGCCACTTCGCCTTTACGCGACCAGTAGAGCATCATCTCCCCCCGGTTCGTCTCGATTGCCGATGGAATCTGTCGGGCATCTTAGCATTCGTCGCCCTCGATTGGAACCGGATCGGCCGATTGGCAACCCTTCGCGCATTTGATATATGCCTCAATATTCATGTTCGACGACATCACAAGACAATTCGCGCTCGTCGGCGTGATCGCATTGCTCGCGCCGGCGGGAGCGATCGGTCAAACGCCCGCCGGATCGCCGGCGTCGGAACAGCGGCCGGTATTCCGGGCGACGACCGAGCTGGTGCAGACCGACGTCACGGTGCTCGACGGAGACGGCAAGTTCGTCGAAGGTCTGCGCCGCGGAGACTTCGAGCTGCGCATCGATGGCAAGGTCAGGCCGATCCAGTTCTTCGAGCGCGTCTCGGCCGGCGCCGCCAACGAGGAGTCGCAGCTTGCCGCCGCTCGCGGGTCGCCCGCGCCGGGGCGAGGCGGTGTCACGCCGAGTGCGTCCTATCGCGGACGGACCATATTCTTCTACGTCGACGATCTGCACCTCGACCTCGCCGGCCTCACTGCGACGCTGGATCTCATTCTCGACTTCGTCGAAGAGGAGATGAGCCAGGACGACCAGGTCGCCATTACGTCAGCCAGCGGCCAGGTCGGCTTTCTCCAGCAGCTCACGGACAACAAGACCGTTCTCCGTCAGGCGGTGCGGCGAATCCAGCAGCAGCCCAGCCGCATTCGCGATCTCGATCGTCCGCCGATGACTGAATACCAGGCCCTGCTGATCGAAAGGTTCGATCGCGACGTCATGGCCGTGTTCGTCCAGGAGACGATGCGAAACAACCCCGGCATCATGGCTCCGCAGGCTGAAGCCCTGGTGAGGGGGCGCTCGCGCGCGCTCATGCAGCAGGCGGAGCAGATCACCCTGCATACACTATCCGGGCTGGAGAATCTCATTCGCGCCTCGGGCAAGGTCCCGGGGCGCAAGCTCGTGTTCTTTCTCTCGGGAGGATTCCTGTCGGGCAACTCCGGCGGGAGCGGCGACATGCGGCGGATCACGAGCGCCGCGGCTCGCATGGGGACCGTGATCTACGCCATCGACGCGCGCGGCCTGGTCGCTGGCCTCCTGGATCCGAGCGCCACGCCGACGTTCGACCTCTCGGGGCGGCTCGCTCGGGTGTCACTGGGCGAGTTGAGCGCCACGCAGGACAGCCTCGGCGCCCTCGCGAGAGACACCGGAGGTCGAGCGATCCTCAATACGAACGCGCTTGGCGCCGGTCTGTCGGACGCCTTGCGAGAAACCTCGGAGTACTACGTCGTGGCGTGGGAACCGGACGCCGACGCGCCGAAGCCGGGCATGTTTCGACAGATCGACATCAAGTTGATCGGGAAGCCGGACCTGATGGTGCGCGTGCGCCGAGGCTTCTTCGGCGTCGAGCCGGAGCCCGCGATTGCGACAAAGAGCAAGAACGCACAGCCGGCGCGACCGGCGCCGGCGTCCGCGCTGCAGGAAGCGATCAGCAGCCCGTATCCCGAGCGTGCCTTTCCCATCTCGGTGAACGTGAACTATCTCCTTACTGAGCGAGGGCTGACGCTGACAGCCTCGATGCGCATCCCGAGCGGGTTCCTCTCGTTCAGCGAGAAGGACGGCAAGCAGAACGCGGCGGTTCGCGTGGCCGGCATCATCTTCAACGATCGCGGCCAGAGCGGCGGACAGTTCGACGAGGTGGTCACCGTAAGCGGGGGAGGGGTGACGCGGTCGAACGGGCCGGGGGGCGATGTCAGGTACAGCCACCAGGTCCTGCTCCAGCCGGGACTCTATCGGGTCCAGGTCGCGGCGCGGGATGAAGGCAGCGGCCGAATCGGCAGCGCGCATTCCTGGATCGAAGTTCCGAATCTGGCAGGCCGCGATCTCGCGTTGAGCAGCATCATCGTCGGCGCGCCGCGGGCCGCCGCGGCCACGGCAGGCGATGAGCTGCCGGCGCTGGCAAACATCAGCGTCGGCAGCCGGTTTCAGCGCAACTCCGGGATACGGCTCTTCGTCTTCGCGTACAACGCCGCCCGGGGAGCCTCCGACTCGAAGCCGGACCTCGCCATTCAAGTGCACCTTCTGCAGGACAGTCGAACGATCTACAAGACTGGCCTGACGAGGATGACCGCGGCGACGGCGGAATCCGGCGGTGTGCCGTACGCCGCAGATCTCTCGCTCGCCGATCTCCCTTCCGGCCGCTACGCCCTCGAGGTGACCGTCGTCGATCGCGTTGCGGGCACCAGCGCGTCGCAGCAGGCACGCTTTGAAATCGAGTGAGTCGTGCCCGGTGCTCAGAACATCATTCTCAGTCCGAACTGCATCACGCGCGCATCGCCGGCCGTCGTGATGCGACCCAGGTCCGCCGCGCTCGCGTTGTTCCTGGGATTCCCCAGGTTGACGAAGTTGAAGGCGTTGAACGCCTCGACCCGGAACTGCATCTGCAGACCCGCCCGCGGTTCCAACGTGCGGAACAATGACAGGTCGACGTTCTTGGACCCCGGACCGATCAGCAGGTTTCGCGCCGAGCTGCCCAGGCTGCCGTTGGCCGGTATCGCGAACGCCTGCGGATTGAAGTAGCGCTGAATCAGCTCGGCACGCGATCGATCCGTCGGGAGATCGGGATCGCCGACGAGGTTGGCCCGTGAGTTGATGAACGACAGCATCGTGTCGCGGCCGCTGGTGATCGTGAAGGGTGTGCCGCTCATCAGCGTCACGATGCCATTGAACTGCCAGCCTCCGAGCACCATCTTGGCCGCTCGGGATTCCGGCGATGGCAATTGCCACACGAACGACGTGACCAGCCGATGCCGCCGGTCCGAATCCGCCAGGCCCCAGCTGTCGCGGGGATTCAGCGGATCCTGCGTCGCGAGATCGTCATTGCTCGAGTTGTCGTACGCCTTGCTGAACCCGTAGTTGGCCAGGATCGAGTATCCGCCGGCGAATCGCTTGTTGGCGGTCAACTCGAGACCGTGATACGAGGATTCGCCGATCGGATCGAAGCTCGAGATGCTTTCGTACTCCGGGTAGATGCGTCGCTGCTGACGATTGGCCAACGTCGCGCCCGGCCCGAACACCGCCGGATTGATCTGCCGCGTGGTGGGCAGGTCGTGTCCCTTGGTGCCCACGTAGGCCGCTTTCACGACGACATCACCCATGAGCTCGCGCTCGATGCTGACGTTCCACTGCTGGCTGTATCCGTGCGATGAATCCTCGGGAACCGAGGTGACGCGCACCGGCCGCGAGAACTGGTAGCTGGCAATCTCCTGTGGCGTCTGCGGCGCTTTATACGGATACGGGTTCACCATGCCCCCGTATGGATCGCTGAACTGGACGCCCGGCGTGGTCCGGCTCAGCGAGTAGGGAGGCGTAAAGACCAGGGTCTTCGGGAACGTGAAGAAGCGGGCCGTGTCGTAGAAGATCCCGTACGCGGTTCGAACGCTGGTCTTCGGGTTGAGGCTCCAAGCCACCGCCATGCGCGGAGCGAAATGGTTCCACTTCGTTGGATGTCCGCCCCGCGGAACACCTGGATCACCCGCGTAGAGCAGGCCGAGCGGTGCCGTGGGGAATATCGTCGACTGCTGGCCGGGACGGAAGACCGGCTGCGGCTGGTCTGCCTCATAGAAGGCGAAGAACGGCTCCCAACGCACTCCGAGCGAGAGCGTGACAGGCGCGCGAACCTGCCAGTCATCCTGCATGTAGAGCGAGAACGTCTGAGCTCGTCCCTTGTTCTGCCGCACCGAGAACTGTTGCACCTGGCTCGCCCGTCCCAGGAGGAAGTCGGCGAACGCGTTTCCCAGGTACTGGCCGTTGAAGTCGAAGCAGGGGTCGTTGCAGTTGGCGGCCGTCCGATTGTTCGCCATCCAGCGATACTCCCCGCCGAACTTCACGACGTGGCCGCCGCGGCTGTAGGTCGTGTCGTTCTTGAGTTGAACGATCGGTCGATCGTCCGGCTCGTACGCGTCCTGGTTCATGTTCCAGTACCCGGACACGCTTCCTCGAAACATCGGAACGAGCTGGACGCCCGGATCCGCCGTGGCGTTGTTCACGTTCACGCCGAGGCTCTGGTAGGAGATGTTGTCGCCCGTCGGCAGCGGCCCGCGATCGAGGTCGGTCTCGGCGTAGGCGAACTGCAGGGAATTCACGAGCCTCGGACTCATGATGTAGGTGTGGTTCGCGGCGAGGTTCCACGTCGCGAAGTTCACTTCCTGCTTCAGGATCGGCAGGCTTCCAACGCCCTCGGCATTGAATGCCCCGAGCATCGACGCGTTTGTGTCGTAGAAGAACCGGCCGAACAGGCGTTGCTTGGAGGTGAGCTGATTGTCGACGCGGCCCATGAACTGCTCGCCGTCTTTTTCAGCCGGGCGATTGTAGATGTGCTGGCCCGACGGCTGGTTGGGCAGGGGAACGAGCTTCTCAAGGAAGTTGACCGCCGCCCGATCGAACCGCGCCGCGGGGATCTGGTTGTTCAGAAATGGCAGCCCGGTCAGCGGGTCTCTGGGCTTGATGCTCGATAAAGAAAAGTCGCCGGCTCGCTCGGCCGCCGTCGGCACGATCGTGTTCGACGTGCTGACGCCCCGCCGCTCCCGAAGGCCCTCGTACGAGAAGAAGAAGAAGGTGCGATCGCGGGTGATCGGCCCTCCGAGGGACCCGCCATACTGGTTGCGCCGCAGCTTGCCTTTCTCGAGCGCGAAGAACTGCTTGGCGTCGAGCGCGTCGTTCCGGAGGAACTCATAGACGCTTCCTCGGAACTGGTTGGTGCCGGACTTGGTGACCGCGTTGATGACGGCTCCCATGTTCCGTCCGTACTCGGCGCTGAAGTTGCTCGTCAGAACGGTGAACTCCTCCAGCGCGTCGGGATTGGGGACGATCGCCGCCACACCGCCGAGTGCGTCGTTGTTGTCTCCGCCATCGAGCATGTAGTTGTTGGAGATGCCACGAAGTCCGTGAACCGAGATGCCCCCCTGCTGCTGCATGGTTGTCGACCCTTGCCCCGGGACGACGCCCGGCAGAAGCAACTGCAACTGCAGCGGGTCTCTGCCGTTCAGTGGCAGCTCGCGGATCCGTCGTTCGTCGACGACTTCGCTGATCGCGCCGCCGACCGTTTCGACGGCGAGCGCCGAACCGGATACCGTCACCGCATCGGACAGCTGGCCCACGGCCATGACGACGTTGACCTGCTGAACGTCCTCGACGTTCAGTCGAAACGTCGCAGTCGCGAACTTGCGAAAGCCCTGCAGCGTCGCTTCGACGCGATAGCTGCCGACCGGCAGCCTCGGAAAGATGAAGCGTCCTCCGTCATCGGATGACGTCGACCGCTCGAGGCCGGTCAGCTCATTGATGGCCGTGACCGTCGCGCCCGGGATGATTCCGCCGGTCTCGTCCTGGACAACGCCGCGGACCTCCGCGGTCGATTGGGCGGAGAGGTCTGACGGCAGCACGAGGCTGACCATCAGGAAGAGCAGGCACCGGGTGGCAAGCGATGGCAGGCAGCGCGACATCATCGATACTCCTTCTGCGATTGGGGAGCATGAGGTGGGGCTCGTCGGGGCGATTTGAACCCGGACGTTTCACACGGCATGGGGAAGAGCGGGCGGTGAGAACGCCGCCCGACGAGGTGGGGATATATCGTATATGACCAGGGTGGTCAAGCCAGTACACACAGGGATTTCAGTGATTTCGAAGGAGTGCGTATTCGTTGGGCTTGGCGGCAGCCTGTTGCCGTCATCTCTAATACGAGATAGCATCTCCAATTGGAGATGACACCAGCCTCGCCGCCTCGCGCCGCCGCAGACCACGAAATCGAGCGTCGGATCGCACGGCGGCTTGCCCGGTTGCGCGCCGAACGTGGATGGTCGCTCGAAGCGCTGTCCGAGCGCACCGGCATCAGCCGCGCGACGCTGTCGAGGCTCGAACGATCCGAGCTGAGTCCAACCGCGGCGATGCTCGGCAAACTCTGCACGATCTACGGCTGGACGCTCTCGCGCTTCATGGCCGAAGCCGAGACCCGGCCCCCGAACCTCGTGCCCGCAGCCGCGCAGCCTGAGTGGAGCGATCCGGGCAGCGGGTATCGCCGCCGAGTGGTCTCCCCGCCAGGGCCCGGCCTCCGCGGCGAGCTCGTCGAAGTGCGTATGCCCGCGGGAGCGTCCGTGTCGTTCGACGCGTCGCCTGTCGCGGGGCTCGAGCATCATCTGTGGATGCTCGAAGGCTCACTGAATCTCGAAATAGAGGGCTCCTTCTTCCAACTGCGCGTAGGCGACTCCCTCCGATACGTGCTGGTGGGCCCGGCGCGGTTTCAGAGCACCGGCAAACGCGAGGCGCGCTATGTCATCGCGATGGTGCATCCGTGAGTGAGGCTGTGAACACGCTGGCCGAGGTTCGCATCGAAGAGTGGCGGCCAGATCGCGTGGACTCCCTCGAACAGGATCTCGACATGCTGAGCGAGGTCCTGCACGCCGTCGTGCACGATGGCGCCGGCGTCAGCTTCATTTTGCCGTTCTCGCTCGACGAAGCTCGTGCGTTCTGGCGCGAGAAGGTGTTGCCCGGCGTGCACGCGCGCACGCGGCGCCTCATCGTCGCGCGTCGGGGTACGCGCATCGTCGGGACTGTCCAGCTCGAGCTCGCCTGGCCACCGAACCAGCAGCACCGCGCAGACGTGTCAAAGCTGCTCGTTCACCCCGCTGCTCGGCGTCGAGGAATCGCCCGAGCGCTGATGCTGGAGCTCGAAGCGATCGCGCAGGCCGAAGGCCGGACGCTGCTCACGCTCGACACCTGGACCGACGGCAGCGCCGAAGCGCTCTATCGGTCTCTCGGCTATACCGTGGCGGGCGTGATACCGCGCTTCGCGCGCGGGTCTCTGACGCCCGACCTGGAACCGACGACGATCATGTACAAAGAGTTGCGCTAGTCCGTCTTCTCGGCGTGCAAAGCGCGCCGGCCGCTTGCCGTATCCTCTACGCGTACGGCGGCACAAGAAGAAAGGCGGATGAGCGATGGCAGCAGATCGATTCGCAGAGGAGCCGAACCTCGTTTCCAGAGACGTGCTCTACGAACATGCCGCGCTCGGCGTGCTGCACGACGCGGCCGCCGGCGTTCCCGGGCTATCCGTTCTCCTGGCGGGTCGCGTCCGGAAAGAGCCCATCCGCATCTTCGACATCAACGGCACACTCCTGTTTCTTGATTTTCCGATTGGCCGCGGCGGCGAAACCGCCGGCTACGTGCGCACGGCGGCCAGCAAGGTCGTCGGCCCGCCGGTTGTGGCCATCGAGATCGGTCCGAGATACTGGGATTTTGCGGCTGCCGTCCGGCGGTTGAAGCCACGTGTGAAGAAGGAGTTCCCCGGAGCCGACATCTCAGAACCGACGCTCGTGTGCTACAGCTATCCGAAGCTGGGTGTGATGTTCCGCGCGACACGTGGCCAGGACAGCCGCAGGCTCATTTTCGATGTGGCGGATCTGGCGCGCATTCCCGAGAGTCCGGAGAAGCTGGACAGGGAAGGATCGGTACGCATGGTCCTTCTACGACACACTGTCGGACTCCGATCGCCGCGCGAGGTTGCGTCGCTTCACACAGGTTGACGCGGCACGCCAGAAGCTGCCCCGCCGCACCCGCGCCGCCATCTCTTCGGCCCGCTCGCTGCAGGCGGCAATCGCCAAGATTGACTGGCGATTCAAGTTCACCGTCACCAAACTGCTCGAGTACTGCAGTCACTATCCGTACACCCACGCGCGCGGACATCACTGTTTCAGCCTGCATGCCCAGCAGGTGAACGACTACTGCGCGGTGGCCACGTGCCAGATGATCCTCTGCTACTACCGCTATTACTACGCGCAGGACGACATCGCGCCACCGTGCGGCTATTCTGCTGGGAGCGGTTGTCCGGCCGATCAGAGTCCCGGGTACGAATCACTTTCGTGCAGCCATCTCGACGCGACGTTCGACGCATCGCCAACATGGCAGAAGGCGCGCGATCAGATAGACCTGCGGCGTCCGTTCAAGAGCGGCGTGCCCGGCCACGCTCGAGCCTGCGCGGGGTACTCACGCACGGTCTCGCTCCTGGGAGGCACGCAGGAAAAGCTCTACATCTACGATCCGTGGCCGTGGAATGCGGATTTCGCGCTCGGTGGCGCCGTCGTGTGGGAGGACTGGGGCGCGATCACGCACACGAACTATGTCTACACGCGGGTCGACTGCCCCTGACGAGGACGTAGCGCGGCGCGCTGCGGAACAGGAGCGGAGGCGACCGCCTGTCGCGACCGATCCGCAGTTCGACGCAGTAAGACGCGGGCGAACCGGACGTCCCGCAATGGTATCGGCGCCAGACGGGACGCCGGCGTACTGGGTCGTGCCCTTCGTGCTCGAGGAACGAGTGTGCGGGTTCGCCTTGATCGATCGAAATGGACGGGTCGTTCAGATCGCGACATTCGGAAGCAGTCCCACCGACTCGGCGAGTTGGCCGGAGGTGGCGTTTTTCGAGCGCCCACCGGCCGCGCTGGTGAGCAGCGCCCGAAGCCAGTATCCCGATCTCAGGCTCGAAGACGCAGCTCTGTCGTACGACGGCAGTCCGAGTAAGTGGGGCTGGCGCATCGAGAGCGGTGTGGGCGACGGAACGCTCCTCTTCGTCACTCCCGCCGGCTGGTATGCGCGCCCTCCCGGTTCGGTGCCGGACCGAACACGAGAGGGCTGACGCGTCGCGTTCGAACGCGCGAGTTGCTCGTGGAGCCTCCTCACGCCGGTGGTTTGACGAGGAGGCGCCACTGATTGAGTTTGCCCACATCCTGCGTCTCGACGTCGGCGATCTTCAATCGCCACGTCCCTGCCGCTCGCCTGCCCCACGAGCGCCGCCATTGGCGGCGTATTGGCCGACGTGAACGTGCGAACGAGGTTGTCGCTGGATCCGCCGCTGCGGTTGTGCAGAGGCACCTCGGTGCCCGCTGGCGACACCAGGCTCACGAGCAGGTCGCCAATCCAGGTGTGCGAAATGTCCACGGACACTTCGACGTTGCCCACGCGCCCTGCGCTGGCCGTCGCCAGCACGCGTTCGATGCCGGCATGTGGAGCGTCCGGGATTGGCACGCCTGGAGATTCCTGCAGGTCGATTGGGGCGACCGCTGGCGCGGCCGACGAGATCGCCAGAGACCAGCGATTCAGTCGCCCCCCATCGGCCGGCGCCAGATCCTGCACCCTGAGCTGCCATGCGCCTTGCGTATTGCGCCCGCGAAGCGTTGCCAAGGCCGGCACGGTGGTCTCGTCGAACGTCACTTTCAGGTCATCGGCACTGCCGCCGCGGCCCTTGGGATGCAGCTCGATCGTCACGCCCCACGGAGTGATCAGCGAGACGCGCAGATCGCCGCGGTAAGTGTGCGTGATATCGACCGCGACCTTGATGCTGGAGATCGTCAGCGCATCGCTGATGGCGATCGTGTCGCTGATGCCGCTCGGGTTGTTGTCCGGGATCGGGCGGTTGGGTATCGAGACCGGATTCAGCGTGTGGGGCGGCGCCACCGTATCCGACAGCAGGCAGCGGAACGTCATCGATGCGCCGGCCGCTGTGACCTGGTCGATGGTCAGGTTCGACGCCGTGCCGTTCCACCATCTGCTGCTCGGCACCGTGCCATCGCCGAACCGCGCGCCGGCGCCGGCGAAGAGGTCGTTGCCATCACCCATCTGGTTTCTGAGGCGCTCGAGCTGAAACAAGCCGTCCGCCTGTTCCAGCGAGAGCTCGTAGTGCTTCGCGCCCGTCATATGCTCGTGGCTGTTGTCGCCGTCTTCGTCGACATGCCAGATCGCCAGGCCTTCGTCGGGGAGCGCGGCGTCCCGGCCCGTCCGGCGGCGGTTCTCGATCAGGAAGTACTCGCGCCCGCTGCGCGAGTAGATGGCGAAATCGTTCGTATCGGCGTTCAGCGTGACCGTGCGATCGTGCTCCAGCGGCGTGACCGTACGCGCCCAGCCCGACAGGCGCTTCAGGTACGCATTGACCGCGATCGGGTTCTTCTCGCTGGCGTTGTTGCCCGCGCACATCAGGCAATACGCGCCGACGCCGCTCGACTCACTTCCGTAGTCGTACAGATCCGGGTAGTCGCACAGCATGTGGCCGTTCTCGTGGCAGAACGTGCCCAATTCCAGCTCCGCGCCCATCGCCGTGAACTGGTAATCGAACGCCGACTCGGCCGGGCGCCAGCGGGACCATCGTACCGAGATGGTGGGCATGCGGCCACAGTCCCTCGGCCCAGTTGTTGGTCACCGGCCCGGCGTAGTAGACGTTCGTCGCGTAGACGAAGCCTTGACTGTCGGGGGTCAAACCGGAGAAGTTGAAACCGTTCGCCAGGTGATGCGCGAGCGCTTCGTTGATCAGCTCGACGGCGCGCTGTGGCTGCGGAATCGGTACGGTCGGTGTAATAGGTCTTCGGGTGCAGCGCGCGGTAGTAGGGAGCGACGATGTTCGTGTAGCGACAGCGACCGATCGAATTGTCTCGGAAGTATTCCGAGACCGACCCGTTGTTGCCGAACCCGGTGTAGCCCGCCTGATTGCAGAAGCGCTCCACCTCATCGCGTGGAATCGTGGCCGGCACGTCGCTGAAATCGATCAGCAGGCAGAGGCCCACGAAATCACCGACCGTCTCACGCTCGGGCGGCGCCAGCAGCGGACCGCCGGCCTCCGCCATCGCCCGCATCGCCTGCCACCGCCGCCGCCGTTCCTCGCGCCGCTGGTCGCAGCGACGACCTGCCGTGGCGAGCGCAGAGGCCCGCGCCGCGGCCACGGCGCTGTCGCGCCGCACCCGCAGCCCGCGTTCCAGTCCGGCAGCGGGGCCGTTGAGCCTGCCCGCCGCGCTCGGCGCCGGCTCCAGCGCGGACCCGTCGGCGCTGACGCGTGCCACCTCGTAGTACCCAGTCACCGGATTCTTGGTCACGGTGAAGCCGTCGAGCGTCTCGAAGACGGCGTAGTGCTGGTCGCCAAAGCCGCGCAGCTGGATCGTGCTGCCATCAGGCTGCGTGAACGTGAAGACTTTGCCGTCGAAACGTGTGGCCATAACTTCCCCCTCCATTTTCACTAGACGGTCGCTGCCGGCTGTTTTCGCTGCCGAAGGCGCGCGCTAGGTCTCTGAGACCGCGGACGAAGATCAGATGGCCCGAAAAAGCAACATAGCCAACAAGAGACACTGTCGGTATAAATGGCATCGTGATGCGCGTGCCTGAAATGGCGGTTCAATCTCTGCTGAAAACCCAGACCGTCGCGATCCGCGACGTGTGCTGCCAGGGAACCTGCAGGCATCAGAGCGCGGAAGAATGCGCGACCGCCATGCATCTCGTGTTTCCGTATCGCGGCGTCTATGTGAGGCATCTGGGGCGTGACGAGGCCGTCGCCGAGGCAAATCAGGTGCTGTTTTTCAATCCCGGCGAAGGCTACCGGGTCAGCCATCCGGTGCCGGGTGGCGACGCCAGCCTGGACCTGGTCATCAGCGAACCGCTCCTGCGTGAGCTGGCACCACGATCCTTTCTGCGCGACGGCCCGGGGCTGGCGTTTCGGCAGCAACGGCTGCGAATTGATCCGCGGGCACAGGCGCTCGTGGCGCTGCTTCGGCACAGCCTGCGGCAGAACATCGCGGAGTATCTGGAAGCGGAAAATCTGGCCTTGACCCTCGTGCGGCGAGCGTTGGGGCTGCGGACCACACACGCTCCGGCGGCCAGCCCGACACGGCGTCGGCTCGTGGATCGAATCAAGCTGGTGTTGACGAGCGATCTGGGGCGGCGCTGGACGTTGGCTGACATCGCCGCTGAAGTGGGCGGCTCCCCGGTCTATCTCACGCAGGTCTTTCAACACGTGGAAGGCGTGCCTCTGTATCGCTACCAGTTGCGGCTGCGACTGGCGCAGGCCTTGGACCTTCTCGCGCAGTATGACGACCTGACCGCCCTGAGCCTGGAGCTCGGCTTCTACAGCCACAGCCATTTCAGCACCGCTTTTCGACAGGCGTATGGGCGCTCGCCCTCCGAGTTCCGACAGGCGGCCCTCCACCGTTAGGTTCTGTGCAAGCCAGCCGCTAAAGATCTTGGAAGCGGCCCTCTCTTCCTGCGTGCTCTACTGCGCACGTCCGAACGTTGTGCTGTTCAGTGGAGGACGTCATGAAAGAGAGCACTTGTGCGGCTTGCGACTGCGAGCTGGATGCGAATTCCATCAAAGTGACGATCGGCGGCAAGACCGTCGAGGTCTGCTGCGATGACTGTGCCCAACAGTTGAAGGAAGCACACGCTTCCGCGATGGCGCCGAGAAAGGGCTGACTACATGCACGCGAATCAGCCATCGGCGATCAAGACGATCAAGAGGAGTGTTCGGACCCCCTCGGGCCGTATCGCCTGTACCGAGCAGGGCACAGGTCCGGTGGCGCTGTTCGTCCATGGCGTGCTGCTGAACGGACATCTGTGGCGACATCAGCTGGCGCACCTGTCCGATATCCGGCGGTGCATTGCCGTGGATCTGCTCGCGCATGGCGACACGGAAATCATCGGCAATCAGGACGTCTCCGTGACGGCCAACGCCGACATGCTCACCGAGTTTCTCGATGCCTTGAGCATTGAGCGAATCGATCTGGTCGGCAACGACAGCGGCGGCGGCATCGCGCAGATTTTCGCGGCCTCGCATCCTGAACGCGTGCGCAGCCTCACGCTCACCAATTGTGACGCTCACGACAACTGGCCGCCCGAGCCCTTCAAGCCCTTTCTGGCGATGGCAGCCAATGGCGGCTTGCCGGGAACGCTCAGCGCGATGTTGTCGGACAAGGGCATCTATCGATCGCCGCAAGCGCTGGGGCCAGCATACGAACATCCGGAACGGGTGAGCGACGACACCATCGAAACGTATCTGCGTCCTCTGATCAGAACGGAGCAGCGCACGCGGGACTTTCAGCGTTTCCTTGCAGCCTTCGACAACAAGCACACGCTCGCCATCGAAGGCCGATTGAAGACGCTGAAGGCGCCGACGCTCATCGTCTGGGGCGCGGATGACGTGTATTTCGATGTGACGTGGTCGCGCTGGTTGGCGAACACGATCCCGGGGACGCGGCGGCGCGTGGAGCTCGAGGGGGCCAGGATCTTCTTCCCGGAGGAGCGCTGGGCGGAGTTCAACAAGGAACTACGGGCGCACTGGCAGGAAACGTCGTGACACCTTCGCGCATGCAGGACGAGCAGGCATCGCTCGCGACTCGTTTTCGCGAGCAGAATCGCGCTGGCCGGCTGCTCTTGCCGAACGCGTGGGACGCCGCCAGCGCACGCATCTTCGAGGAAGCAGGCTTCGCCGCCATTGGCACCACGAGCGCCGGCATTGCGTATACCCAGGGATTTCGGGACGCGGAGCAGATCGGTCGCGATGCCATGATCCGCGCCGTGGCGACGATCGCCAGGGCGGTCTCGTGTCCGGTCAGCGCGGATATCGAGGCTGGGTATGGCGCCAGCGTCGCTGATGTCGCCCAGACGGTTGAGGCCGTCTTGGACGCCGGGCCCGTAGGCATCAACCTCGAAGACAACGCTCACGGCCGCGGCGCGGCGCCCCTGCTCGGCGTCGACGAGCAGTGCGTACGCATTTCCGCGGCGCGAGAGGTTGCGGACCGTCGCGGTGTGCCGCTGGTCATCAACGCACGGACGGACACGTTTCTGCTCAATCTTGGCGCTGATATCGACACCCGGGTCGGGATGACCGTGGAGCGTGGCACGCGGTACCTGCGAGCGGGTGCGGATCTCGTCTTTGTTCCTCTGTTGGTCGACACCCCGGTTGTGGCGCGCCTCGCCGGCGAGCTGCGAGGAGCGCTCAGCCTGATGGCGCTGCCTGGCGCACCGTCGGCCGGGGAGCTCTTCGCGGCAGGTGCCGCCAGAGTCAGCATCGGCCAGACGGCCATGCTGGCAGCACTCGGATCGGTCAGGGACATCGCTGACGAATTGATTCAGCGCGGAACGTGGCGGTCGATCGAACGAACCTTCTACGGCTTTGGCGAGGCCGAGGGTTTGTTCGCGCCCCCGCGTAGCGAGGCCATCTTGCAGGCAGACCTATTTACGAGTTGCGGCGATTTCGCGATCGATCGCACGTTTGACACTGCGAATCGCAGCATCCTCGACGCACATTCGTGGATTGAGGTGGTGCCCGGCTGGCTGTCGGGCCCTTCGACGCTCCTCGAACTTCTTGCGAAGGCGGTGGCGTGGAAACAGCACACGCGACGACTCTTCGATCAGACATTTCTGGAGCCGAGGCTTACGGCGGAGTACCGCGACCTCCGCGACGCACCGCCTCAACTCGTCGAGATCGCCGCTGCGTTATCCAAGCACTACGCGGTCGGCTACGACAGCGCGTGGCTGAATCTCTATCGCGACGGGCGCGACAGCACGGGTTGGCACCGTGATCGGTTTTCGTGTCGCAGACCGTACTGCGTGGTTCCCGTGCTCACGCTTGGGGCCACACGCCGCTTTCTGTTGAAGCCGAGACACGGGGGCCCCTCAGTCGCCCTCGCACCTCGATCTGGAGATCTGATCGTGATGGGCGGCCGCTGTCAGGAAGATTGGTTACATGGGGTGCCCAAGGCGCCCGGGACACTGGAATCGAGGATCAGCGTCAACTTTCAAAGCTCGACGCAGGCGCGGCGCTGATCCGCATCAACGGCGCGGCTGTGGTCGAATAACACCTGGGAGCGCACGTATACTCGGACCTACGTCATCCATGCGCTGTCTTGGGTTGTCGAGTCTATTCATATTCGTCGCACTGACGGGATCCGCGGGCGTCGCACTGGCGCAGCAGCCCGAGCCCACGACGCGGCAGGCCGTCATCGAGCAGGCGCAAGCGGAAAAGCTCAAGGCACTGCGCCCGTACGTCCCGACCAAGGGCGAGCGGCTGGCCGCCAGGATTGAGCGCATCCTGACCGGCGAAGGCAAGCACCTGCACCCGTTCTTCGAATCGGCGTATTCGGGCGGTGGCTTCGCCTTGGGCGCTGGCTACGCGCAGCACGTGAGCTCGTACAACTTCGTGGACGTGCGGGGCAGCTATTCGCTGTCCAACTACAAGCGCGCCGAGATCGAGTTTGTCGCCCCTCGCCTTTTCCACCGCCGCGGCGAGTTGTCTTTGCTCGGCGGCTGGCGCGATGCGACCCAAGTCGGCTTCTACGGGCTGGGGATCGACAGCTCGAAAGACGACCGTACGAGCTACCGATTCAAGCGTCCGTACGCGTCTGGACTCCTCACCCTCCGGCCGACCCGGCGTAATGTGCTGCTTCGAGGAGGCGTCGAGTGGACGAGGTGGTCGCAGGAACCCGGTCTCGGCCGCTTTCCGTCGGTCGACACTGTGTTTACGCCGGTGACGCTGCCCGGTCTTGGCGCCGACCCCACCTACGTGCACACGCAGGCCACGGTTGGCTTCGACTGGCGCACCTCACCCGGTTATTCGCGACGGGGGGGCTACTACCGCATCACCGGGCACGACTACAACGACAGGGACAAGGCGTTCGGCTTCCAGCAGGTCGAGTACGAGCTTATCCAGCACTTTCCTGTCCTGCGCGAAACCTGGGCCTTCTCCTTCCGCGCACGCGCCGTCACCACGGTCGACAAGAGCGATCAGCAGATCCCGTTCTTCATGCTGCCCACCCTCGGCGGCAGCTCGACGCTGCGGGGCTATACGAGCCTGCGGTTCCGCGATCGCAACAGCCTGCTGCTTCAGGGGGAGTGGCGCATCATGGCGAGCCGCTATCTCGACTCGGCGGTGTTTTTCGACGCCGGAAAGGTGACCGCGCGCAGGTCCGATCTCGACTTCGACGGGATGAAGCACGACTACGGCTTCGGACTCCGTTTTCACGGCCCCTTCTTTACGCCGCTCCGCGTCGAGTTGGCCAAGGGCAGTGACGGACTGATCCTCGTCGTCGCGACTTCCGCTGTCTTCTGAGGTTGCCTCTCATGCGGACATCATCATTCACGACACGCATCCTGCGCGGCGTCGGCGCTTGTTCTGGTCGCCGCCGCGCTCGTCCTGTTCGCCGGCGTCGTCTCGACCCAGACGCCGCGCTTCTATGACGACGACCCGATTGCCCGCGAACCTGAGTCACAGGATGCGTCGAACGCTGCAGCCCCATTTCGTCCAGCAGTTGTACGAGCAGATCTACGACCTGTTCGTCGTCTCCGGCGACAAGCCATCCGGCACGCGCGCACAGAACATCAACACGATCGACGAGGTGCCGGATTCGAGCTGGTTCACGAACCGGATCGGCACGACCACGGTCACGGCCGAAGAGCTGGTGCGCGGACCCAACGTCGGCGCGCCGCCCGACCCGTCAAAGTGGGTGGTGATCAGGGAAAAGACGTCGGGCGTTCACCCCGGCTTCACGGCGCGGGATGGCAAAGGCGAGACCTGGTTCCTCCAGTTCGATCCCCCGTATTTTCCGGAAGGGGCGACGTCGGTCGTGGAGATCGCGAGCAAGATCTTCTGGGCGTTTGGCTACAACCAGGTCGAATCGTTCCTGACGACGTTCGATCCGAAGCGCGTCGAATTCGACCCGAAGGCGACGCTGCGTCGTCCGTCCGGCGCGCGGACGCCGTTCACTTCCGGACGATATCAACCACATCCTCGAAAGGGTCGCGCGGAAGCCAGGACGGCACCTATCGCGTCGTCGCCGGCCGACTGATCCCCGGCAAGATCCTGGGCAATTTCCTCTATTCCGGCACTCGTCCCGACGATCCCAACGACATCGTCCCGCACGAGCATCGCCGCGAGCTCCGCGCATTGCGCGTCTTCGGGGCGTGGACGAACCTCACGGATTGGAAGGCGGCAAACACGCTCGACGCTCTGGCAACGTCGAATGGCCGCACGGTCGTGAAGCACTATCTGCAGGACGTCGGCTCGACCTTCGGCCTCAACAACGACCTGCACGAATGGGACCTCAGCTACGAGCACTTCTATCAGGGAGACACGACGCGAAAGCGCTTCTTCTCCTTCGGTTTTGCGCTGAGCCCGTGGCAGACGATCGATTACGTCGAATATCCGTCGATCGGCAAGTTCGAGGGCGATCGATTCGATCCCCGGAAGTGGCGGCCTCAGATCCCGACGCCGGCCTATGTGGAGATGCGTGATGACGACGCGTTCTGGGCGGCGCGACGGGTGCGTGGCGTTCACCGACGACTTGATCAGAGCCGCGGTCCACACCGGCGAGTTCAGCGATCCCGTTGCCGAGAAGCATCTTGGCGACGTGCTGATCAAGCGCCGCGACAAGATTGCCAGCGTCTACCTGACGGCGGTGAACCCCATCGTCTCCCTTCGGCTGGATGCGAACAACCGGTTGACGTTCGAGAACGCGGCCGTCGCGGCTGGCGTGGCCAAGGGCGCGGTGACCTACCGGGCCTCGTGGGCGCTGTTCGACAACGCCACGGGGCAGACTCGCGCCGCTTTCCGAAACGCAGAGCACCACGACGACGATCGACGCGCCGAGCGGCCTGCCGACCGCCGCCGGCAGCTTCATCGAAGTGTCGATTTCCGCGGACAATCCTGCATACCCGACGTGGAAGCAGCCAATCCGCACGCACTTCCGCCGACAGGCTGACGGCTGGAAGCTCGTGGGTCTCGAACGGTTGCCCTCGTATCCTATGATCCGCACGGATGGCTGACGACCGTCACATCCGGATAGTCGGCCGAAACACCGCGTTTCGCTGAGGAGTTGTGTATGGCTCGCTTCGTACCGGCGTGGGTGATTCTGCTCGTGCTGGGGCCTCTCGCAGGGTTGCAGCCGGGTCTCGCCTCCGGCCAGACGTGGCGTGTTCCACGGACGCCGTGGAATCACCCAGACCTTCAGGGCGTGTGGTCGACGGCGACGATTACGCCACTCGAGCGGCCCATCGACCTCGCCGGAAAGGAATTCTTCACCGAAGAGGAAGCGGCGGACTTCGAGCGGCGGACGCTCGAGCGCACGAACCGTGATCGGCGGGATGGCGGCGCTGAAGTGGACGTCGGGCGCGCCTACAACGACTTCTGGTGGGACAGCGGAACGCGGGTCGTGCCGACGCGGCGTACGGCGCTCATCATCGATCCATCCGACGGCCGCGTGCCGTCGCTGACGCCGCAGGCGCAGCAGCGACAGAGCGCGCTCGCCGAAGCCCGGAAGGCGCGCGGTCCCGCTGACAACCCGGAGGACCGAAATCTGTGGGAGCGATGCATTACGCGCGGTCTGCCGACCGTGATGCTTCCGCAGGTGTACAACGGCCACTATCAAATCTTCCAGACGCGTGACCACGTGGTGATCCTGGCCGAGATGATCCACGACGCGCGGATCATCCCGCTGAACGGCCGACCGCACCCACCGGCTTCTCTCCGTTTCTGGATGGGCGATTCAGTTGGACGCTGGGAAGGCGACTCGCTCGTCGTCGAGACCACGAATTTCAGCGAGAAGACGAATTACCGCGGATCGGCCGAGAACCTGCGCCTGGTGGAGCGCTTCCGGCGTACTGCGCCTGACATTCTCATGTATCAGGTGACGGTAGACGACCCCACCGTATTCACTCGTCCATGGACGATTGAATTGCCCACGCGGCGGAGCGAGGGCGAGATCTACGAATACGCATGTCACGAGGCCAACTATGGACTCGAAGGCATTCTGCGTGGCCACCGTGCCCAGGAAAAGAAAACTTCCGACGCGTCGGCGAAAAAGACGCCGAAGTAGGCGCTTCGGTTGAAGACCCTTCTGCTTCTCAGACACGCCAAATCGAGCTGGGCCGATCCGGGGCTCGATGACCATCAGCGGACGCTGAACCAGCGTGGTCGCCGCGATGCGCCGCGGATGGGCGATCTCGTTCGTGAGATCAGGCTGTCGCCCGACGTCATCATCAGCTCCGACGCCGTCCGAGCGCGTCTGACGGCCGAGGCCGTTGCAGAAGCGGCCCGCTACGCAGGAAAGATACTGTTCGACCCGCGCCTTTACCTGGCCAGCCCCGACAGCATCGTCGCGGTGCTGCAAACGGTACCCGACACAAAAGCCGAGACGGTGATGATCGTTGGCCACAATCCCGGTCTCGAGGGGATCATCGCCGGGCTGACCGGCGAGCACCCCGACATGCCGACCGCCGCCCTTGCGCAGATCGTGCTGCCGATCGATCGCTGGCGCGATCTCAAGGCGTCGACCGGTGGGACGCTGGTGGCGCTCTGGCGGCCGAAGGACCTTGGCTAGAAGTCCGAGGGCTTTCTGCTGCGGTATTCAGGACTCGTGCGGAGCCCTTTTACGGTTCGAGACACTCGGGCCATTGCTGGTAGATCGACAGATCGTGGTGATACTCGGCGCGCTGGCGGGGGCGCAACCGCTCGTTCCACGAGACGGTCGCGACGAATGGAGCGGTTTCACCGCGGCGCGCGAGCAGCGTGGGAGCAGCGTCCCAGAAGATACGTAGCGCGCGTCCGGGCCGGAGCACGCCCAGGTGTTTGAAGACCGGCAAACCAGAGACGCCGAGCGAGCCGCCGATGCCGATGAGCGCGCGCGAAAACTCGACGTGGATCTCGGTCGCCACGGCGTCGCCGCAATTTGTCAGGATGAGGTGCACCCGATCGCGCTCGACTTCGACATCGAGCACGACCTCCGCGGACCGGAACCCGGAAGGCACCGAGCGCGGAGGCGGGCCAGCGGCTGGCCTCTTGCGTGGAGCAGCTTTGCGTGATGTAGGTCGACGGGCCATCATCGCGCGCCTTCGCTACTCGACGTCAAGTCCTTCATGACAGATCTCGAGCGTTTCGATCGCGACCTCATTGTTCTTCGCGTTCAGCGTCGGGCCGGTCCAGCGGCACGGCCACGCGCGGCGGAATCTCCACTGCATCACTGCCTGGCGACTCTCGTCGAGCAGCGTAATCGTGCCGTCGGCGCGCTGCACGTTCCCGTCGAGCACCGACTTGATCCACGTCCAGAAGGCAAGGTCGCCGATTACACCCCGCTTGAGGATGATGTTGGAGAACTTCTTCAGGCCCGGTATCTTGCGGACGGTGATGTCCTCCGAGCCATTCCGGTACTCGATCGGCGAAATTTCGACATCCAGTCCGGACACCTCGGCGAACGAACCACGGATCGCCTGGCCATCATCGAACACCCCGGCGATGACCACGTGGAAATTGAGTGCGGAATACGGATCGTTACGAACAACAGACATGCGGCGCTCCTGGATCGGGGAAAACGCCGATATGTTACTCGCTCGCTGTCCCCTCGCCCCAACTCGCTTGGTTAGAAGTCCGAGGGCTTTCTGCTGCGGTATTCAGGACTCTTGCGGAGCTCGCGTTCCACGTCCTGCTGTGTCCACTTGTCGCGCATTACGTTGTTCACGTAACGCTGGCTCGCCGGGTCCGGTTCCCGCTTGAGCACGGAGAGATACGCCTGTCGGACGATCTCTTCCGCTTTCGCCCGCGTCATGGTGGTCTTTTCCCGGTACTCGGGACTCTTCCGGAGGGCGTCGCGGACATCCTGCTCGGTCCACCCGTCATCGATGATGTGGCTGCGGTAGGTGCGCATGCCAGCCGGATCGGGATCCCGTTCGAGGATGTCTTGATACGCGCGCCGAACGATCAGCTCCGGACTCCCCTGCGAACCGGATGATTGTTGGTTGCCGCGACCGCGGCGGCCGCCAAACGATTTGCGCTCGACCTGGATGGACGAGATCGCGTCGTTGAAGTTTTCGCTCTGCAGGTCACGCACGTCGGAATCGAATCGCAGCGATTCCCCCCGGAACCGCACATCCTCGAAGACCGTGACCTCCGCTCTGCCGAAGAGTCTGATCGAGGACACGCGGTCGTTCGCGCCCGACGGCATGGTACTCAGCTCGTCACCGGCCGCGACGCAGAAGTACTGGCCTCGGTAGTTGGCGTCCCGGTAGAAACATGCGCCTTCCGAAGGAGTAGGCCCTTCTCCCCGGACTTGAGCCGTCGCAGTCGACGACGTCGAGAGCAGTGCGCCGGTGGCAAGACCTACGATTGCCTTTTTGAGCATCTTCGTCACCCTTGTCGCCGCCACCCATTTTAGCTTCGCACTATCATGGGCGAAAGACGTGAAGCTGAGAGTCCGGGGATGTGCCGCGTTCGGGTTCATCGTGTGCCTTCAGGCGATGACTTGGGCGTGCAGCCCGCGTGTCACCCCGGCGGCGTCGGCGGTGCGTCCCCAGGCCGGATCCGCCGACTGTGCGCTGATCGCTGAACCGGGCGAACCGGTTTCGACCGTTGCCCTCAGTGACCGAATCGATCCGTCGAACGCCCCCCACCCGTCGAACGAGAGCGAGCGATTGCTGTTCCGTCAGCTCTACGAGACGCTGGTCCGAGCGGATTGCCATGGACGTGCGGGTCCCGGCCTGGCAGCGTCGTGGCAGCTCGACGCAAACGGCCGTACCTGGATCGTCACATTGCGGGAGAACGCCCGGTTCTCCGACGGCGCGCCGGTCACGGCGGCTGACGTGCAGGCGAGTTGGACCCGTGACGGCATCGGCAGACGAGCTGCGGCCGCACGTGAGTCGTCTCGTTCAATCGATCGCGCTTGTCGGCGACCGGGCCCTTGCGATCACTTTGCGGAGTCAACGCGTAGACGTGCCCCTGGCGCTTGCGCATCCCGATCTGGCAATCGCCAAGTCCGTCGCCGATTCGCCGTGGCCGCTCGGAACACGATCCGCTCGGATCGCACCAGAAGGTCACACGCCGGTTGCCAGAGCCGCGACGGTGATTACCCTCGCTCGAGACAATCTGCCGGCCATTCGATTTCTCGGTCGCTCCCGGCGACCCGCGGGATCTCCTGGACGAGGGTGTTGACTTGCTGCTCACACGGGATCCCGCGGCGCTCGACTATGCAGCCACGCTGCCGCAATTTCATTCCGTGCCGCTGGCATGGCAGCGAACCCACCTGCTCCTTACACCCGGCCGCGCCGCGCTCCGCGGCTTCGCTGTCGGAAGACGCGCGGCAGGTTCTCGCCGACGATGCGGTTCGAGGCGAGGCGCGGGGGGCGCGCGGTCCGTTCTGGTGGCAGACGATGCCGGATTGCGAGGTCGCTCTTTCTCCGCCGCGAGACCATTCCTCGCCCACTCCGCGGATCGTGTACGACGCGAGCGACGCCGCGGCGCGCGATCTCGCCGAGCGCTTGTGGCTGGCGGCTGGCACGTCTCGATGCGCTCCTTCCGGGCCTCCGCCGCATACCAGCGTGCCGCCGGGTTGACCGGTGAGGCCCTGGCACGGGCACAGCGGCGGGGAGCCGACGGTGGTTACGTGATGTCCGTCGACAGCCGGCCGGTTGACCCGTGCCGAGACCTGCAGGCCCTGATAGATGACGCTCCATGGCTCGATCCCGAGACCATCGTCCCGCTGGTCGAGACGCGGCTGCAGGCGATTGTGCGGCGCGGGCGGTCCGGTGTGACTGCGGACTGGGATGGAGGATTGGTTATCGCCGGGGCGAACGATCCGAGATAAGAGATGAGCCTGCGTACTCGCCTGCTCCTCGCCTTTGCCGCCGTCGTGCTGATCCCGATTGCGCTGCTGGCGTTCGGACTTCGGCAGGAGATGACCAGACGTCTCTCGGCGGAGTACCAGCTTCGTGTCGACGGCGTGGTCGAGATCATTCGCGAAGATCTCGCTCGCGAGAGTGCCGGGATTGCCGACCGGCTCGCGTCGCTCGAGAGCGCGCTGCTGAACGACAACAGGTTTCGCCTCGCCGCGGTTGCCGGCGTCGAGTCGGAACGGAACTATCTGCTCGACTACGCGGGCACGGCGATGCGCCTCACTGGTCTCTCGATGCTTCAGATTCAGGATGGCGACGACCGGATTATCAGCTCCGGTCACTTCCGGAACGAGCATGGCCGCGTCGAGCGTGGGCTGGCGTCCGCGCTCCACGACGCGCGCGGCGTCGCGTTCGTGACCACTCGTGGCGCCGAGCGTGAGTTTCTGGCGCTCGCGCGTGCCGAGTCGTTCGTGATCGGCGGGCGGACGTTCGCCATGGTCGGTGGTGTGGCCGTTGATCGAAGCCTTTCTCGCGCGGCTGGCTCGCGATCGAGCGATCGTCGTGTCGCTGCGCTACCCAGGGGGAGAGCTGTTGACGATTCCACGAAAGCCGGACACGACGGACGACTCGGCGGTCGGCGAACTGCAGCTTCCGGTGATCCGGACCGGAGCAGGAACACCGCTCGAGGTCGTCCAGGCGCGGCTCGAGGTCACTCAGCCTCTGACGCCGCTCAGGACGCTTCTGCGCAGCGCGGATTCATGGTTCCTGGTGACCGCCGCGGGGACCGGAGTCGCCGCCCTGCTGCTGGCGGTGTGGGTGTCGTCGCGAATCAGCGGACCGCTGGCGGCTCTTGCTGAAAAGACGGCCGTGCTCGATCTCGATCGCCTCGACGTCGACTTCGATCCCGGCACCGACGAAGTCGGCAGATTGTCCCGGCTTCTCGGTGACCTTGCCGCACGGCTGCGCACCAGCACCGCCCGCGTGCGCGAGGCCGAACGGCGCGCGACTGTCGGCGAGCTGGCCCGTCAGATCAACCACGACATCAAGAACGGCCTCATCCCGCTTCGGAACGTGATGCGCCATCTGGCGCAAGTCGAACGGGACGAGCCAGGCGCTCTTCCGGCGGTGTTCGCCGAGCGGCGGCCCACGGTCGATTCCAGCATCGCGTATCTCGAGACGCTGGCCACGAGCTACCAGCGACTGTCGCCACCGTCGGACCGGCGCGAGTGCGATCTGAACGCGCTGATCACCGACGTCGTTCGCGCCGCGCAGGGGCACGACCATGTCGAGTTCGGGACCGACCTGACGAATCTCCCGCCGGTTATGGGAGACCCGGTCGCGTTCCGGCGTATCCTCGAGAATCTGATCGCCAACGCGGTGGACAGCCTGCAATCGAAGCCGGGTCGCATCACCGTCTCCACGCAGGTGGTTGATCGAGACGGTGATCTGCCGGCAGTCCGGGTGACGGTCGCCGACACCGGTCGGGGAATGTCCGCTGACGAAGCGGGACGGATCTTCAACGATTTCTATACGACGAAGGAGGGCGGCACAGGTCTGGGGCTCTCCATCGTTCGACGACTGGTGATGGACCTTCACGGCACGATCGGCGTCGACAGTGCGCCTGGCCGGGGAACGCGCATCATCATCGACATTCCAGCAGGTTCGAAGCGCACATGACGATGCAGGTTCTGGTGGTCGATGACGTGCCGGCGATGGCCGAGCAATATGCCTACGACCTGAAACGCGTCGGCAGATACCACACGATCGTCGCCGCTGGCGGCGACGAGGCGCTCGACATCCTTGCCCGGGAGCCGATCGATTGCGTCGTCCTCGATCTCGAGATGCCCGGAACCGATGGCTTCGAGGTCCTGCGGCGGCTGCAGCAGCGCGGCATCGACACGCCGGTCATCGTCTACACCGGCACCGGCAGCTACGACCGCTGCGTCCAGGCCGTGCGGCTCGGCGCGTACGGGTTCGTCGACAAGGCCGAGCCGATTGAGCGCGTCGTTCAGGAGATCGAGAACGCGGTCTCACGCGGGCGGCTGGTGAACGAGCTTCGAACGCTGCGGTCCCGGTTCGACGGTGAGACGCCGCTCATCGGCGACAGCGCACCGATGCGGTCGCTCCGTGACGCGATCGCGCGCGTCGCGCCGATTCCGAGCAGCGTGCTGATCGTGGGGGAGAGCGGGACGGGCAAGGAACTGGTTGCGCGCGAGCTGCATCGGCGAGGACCTGGCGCGAAAACCCCGCTGGTCGCCGTGAACAGCGCGGCGCTGCCCGAGCAGCTTGTCGAGAGCGAGCTGTTCGGCCACGAGCGCGGCGCGTTTACCGGTGCCGATCGCCTGCGCAGGGGCGCGTTCGAGAACGCGGGCGCCGGAACGCTGTTCCTCGACGAGGTCGGAGAGCTGCCGCTGCCGGCGCAGGCCAAGCTGCTTCGCGTGCTCGAAGAACGGAAGGTGATGCGCGTCGGCGGCGACCGGGCCATCCAGGTCACCGCGCGCGTCGTCGCGGCCACCAACCGCGATCTCGAGCGCGAGGTCGAGGCGGGCCGCTTTCGCCAGGACCTCTACTATCGCCTCAACGTCCACACGCTGCGGGTTCCGCCGCTGCGCGAGCGGTTGTCCGACGTTCCGGCGCTCGTCGATCATCTGCTTCGGTCGATCGCCTCGCATCTTGGCATGCGGCTCGAAGACGATCGCGCCGGAGGCGGTCGCGCTGCTCGCCGCCTACGACTGGCGGAGAAACAACGTCCGCGAGCTGCGAAACTGTCTGGAGCGGATGATGATTGCGTCAGATGCCGCCGTCATCGGCGCGGCTGATGTTCCACCGGAGATTCGCGGCGAGGAAAGGGACGAGGCCGCTGACGCGACGCGCCCCGCCCGGGACGCTCAAGGCGCTGAAGGCGCAGGCCGAACGGCAGATCGTGCTTGGCGCGCTCGAGAAACACGATTGGCACGTCACGCGGACCGCCGAGGCGCTCGGCCTTGCGGATCACTCCAGCCTGCTGAAAATCATGCGCCGCCACGGACTGAGCAAGGGCACGCACCGGGACGCGTAGACACGCGTAGTGTTCCCGGACACCGACTCCGGACCGTGTCCACGCGGACACGACGGTCGCGACAGTTTCCCGCCGGCCGCGTTCTGACGATTCGACAACTCGCTCTGCTCTCGTCAGTTAGAGACATCTGTCTTCTCCCGCCCACCGTGGCTGCACGGCTTGCCCTGAAGGCCGGCGAACGCTCGACCGCGTGAAGCGGTCGGCCAACCAGAGGGAGAAGACAGATGAAACCCACACGACACGTCACGGCGGTGCTGCTCCTGGCGGCATTCGCGGCCGTCGGCTGTTCGAAGCGCGGCGAACCGTCGAAGGCAAAGGCGGGGTCGGCAGCCACGCCGGCGAAACCCGTCGCGAGCAGTCGAATCCTGCCGAAGCGCGGCGCGACGGAGAAGGATTCGTGCCGGACGCGACGCCGAAGATCACCGGTCCGGTGTCATTCGCCGATGGCCAGGCGGCATACCAGGCGAGGAAGTACAGCGACGCGACGGCGATCTTCGATCACTACACCGTGCAGCGCCCCGCCAACGCGTGGGGACACTACATGCTCGGCCTGTCAGCGTGGAAGAGCGGCGATCTCGCGAAGTCCGAGCAGGCCTTCGAGAAGGCGCTGAGCATCGACCCGCATCACGTCAAGAGCCTCGTGAACCTGAGCCGCGTCTTCATCGAACAGAAGCGGCATGACGACGCCGCTCGACAGGCTGACGCGTGCGGCCGAAATCGATCCCGAGTCGACCGAGGTGTATCGGCTGCTCGGCCGCACCTACCACGCGCAGGGCAAGACAGACGAGGCGGTGACTGCGTATCGTCGCGCGATCGAGCTGAACGAGCTCGACGCATGGTCGATGAACAACCTCGGGCTCCTGTTCCTCGAGACGCAGCGCGCCGACGAGGCGCTGCCGCTGCTCGCCAAAGCCGTGGAGTTGCGGCAGGACGTGCCGGCGTTTCACAACAACCTGGGCATGGCGCTCGAGCACACGGGGCGCTTCAAGGCGGCGGCCACCGCGTACAAGGGCGCACTCGCTGCCGACCCTGGCTACGAAAAGGCGAAGCGGAACCTGGCGCGCGTCGAAGCAGTCAGGTGGGTTCTGAAGAACCGTTCGAACGTGAGGCCTCGCGTCATGCGGTCGTCGAGCAAGTAGGCGCTCACGTCTCGAGACCGGCGTGTCGGCACTATCGTTGCCGACATCAGTCCGGGTCGAGGCCACGGACATGAGACTCTCAACTCGCTGCACCGTCATCGCTCTCGCCATCTGTGCCTTGCTCGTGCCGCTCGAGGCCGCGGCGCAGGGCGATCGAGTACCTGCTGACAAGACGCTCTCCCCATACTTCTTCGTCGAAGGCGGCGATCCCGCCATCGATCGTCTGCCGTTGAAGGACACGCGAGTTGACGTCGCGATCGCCGGCGTGATTGCGGACGTGACCGTTCGGCAGGTGTACGAGAATCGCGGAACGCGGCCCATTCATGCCCGCTACGTCTTTCCTGCGTCGACGCGGGCGGCCGTGTACGGCATGACGATGACCGTCGGCGACGTGCGCACCGTGGCCAGAATCAGGGAGCGCAAGCAGGCGGCACGTGAATTCGAAGCCGCGAAGACGCGAGGGGAAGAGCGCATCGCTCCTGGAACAGAGCCGCCCCAACGTGTTCACGATGAAGGTCGCCAACGTGCTTCCAGGCGACACGATCTCGGTGGAGCTCAAATACACGGAGCTGCTCGTGCCGACCGACGGTGTGTACGAGTTCGTCTACCCGACCGTTGTCGGACCGCGCTACTCCGAGAAGCGCGAAAGCCAGGCGTCGCCGGGAGACGAGTTCGTCAAGGCTCCGTACACCCGCCAGGGCGAGGCGCCGCGCAGCGAGTTCCACCTCTCGGGCGTGGTGTCCACCGGCGTGCCGCTTCAGGAGCTCGCCTCACCCTCGCATCAGCTGGTGGTCCGCTGCGAGCGGCGCGGGGCGCTCGGAGATGACGCTCGCCGAGTCCGATCGATTCTCGGGCAATCGCGACTTCATCCTTCGCTACCGATTGGCCGGCGAGGAGATTGCCTCGGGACTGCTGCTGTACCAGGGCCGGGACGAAAACTTCTTCCTGCTCATGGCGGAACCGCCGCAGGTGGTCCAGCCCGACGAGGTGCCGTCGCGCGAGTACATCTTCGTGCTCGACGTGTCGGGATCGATGAACGGCTTTCCGCTGGACACGGCGAAGAAGCTGATGGGCGACCTCGCGAACGTCCTTCGACCCGTCCGACACGTTCAACATCGTCGTGTTTGCCGACGGCTCCGAGACGTTCGCGCCAGTGTCTGTTCCAGCGACGCGCTCCGAATCTCACACGGGCGCTCCAGTTCATCGGGCAGAAGAACGGCGGCGGCGGGACGCGGCTGCTGGCGGCGCTCGAACGGGCGGTAGCGGTCCCGCGTCAACGGCGAGGCGTCGCGCAGCATCGTCCTGGTGACCGACGGCTATATCGAGGCGGAATCGGACGTGTTCGACTACGTCCGCGCTCAACTGGACGATGTCAACTTCTTCGCCTTTGGTATTGGCAGCAGCGTGAACCGGTTCCTCATCGAGGGCGTCGCGCGTGCGGGGCTCGGGGAACCGTTCATCGTGACAGAACCCGCCGAGGCGACGGAAGCGGCGGCGCGGCTCCGGCGCTACATCGACACGCCCGTGCTCACCGGCATCGACGTGACGTTCAACGGATTCGACGCCTACGATGTCGAGCCGCAGAAGCGTCCCGGACCTGTTCGCCAGCCGTCCGATTGTCGTCTTCGGAAAGTGGCGAGGCGGCGCAGCTGGATCGATCGAGATCTCGGGCAAGACCGGCCGCGGCGTGTACCAGACGTCGATTGCCGTCTCGCCGGCGAACGCCGACGCGCGTCACGGCGCGCTTCGGCATCTGTGGGCACGAACCCGTATCGCGGACCTGTCGGATTTCGGTCCCGATGCTCCCAGCGAGGAACGTGTCGCCGAGATCACCTCTCTGGGGCTGACCTATGGCTTGCTCACGCGGTACACGTCGTTCGTCGCGGTGCAGGAGATCGTGCGGCGCACCACTGAGGGTGCCGACGACGTCGACCAGCCGCTGCCGCTTCCAGCGGGCGTGTCCGACCTCGCCGTCGGCGTCACCGCGGGCCCCGAACCAGACATCGTGTGGGTGTGCGCGATCGTCGTGGCGATTCTCGGTTGTGTGAGTCTGCTGCGCCGTGCGACGCCGCGCGGATCGGGAGTCGTCGCGTGAAGATGAAACTCTGCGTGCTGGCCGCCGCGGTGCTGATCGCCTGGGGTATGAAGCGACACTACGCCGACGCGCGCGCGGACGATCTCGAGTGGATATTGAGTCCGACGGCGCGGTTGGTCGGCGTCATGACCGGCACCACCTTCGCGCTGCAGCCGGGAGAAGGATATTTCTCGCGCGACCGCCTGTTCCTGATCGAGAAATCATGCGCGGGGATCAACTTCATGGTCGCCGCGTTCGGCATGCTGATGCTCGCTCTCGTTCATCGTGTCGGATCCGGCATGTCGGCGGCGCGAGTTCTGGGTGTGAGCCTGCTGGCGAGCTATTCGGCGGCCGTGCTGGTCAACGCGGTGCGGATTGCGATCGCGATGTGGCTCGCCGCGCATCCGGCTGCGCTGTCGGCATTCAGTGCCGCCGACGTCCATCGCGTCGAAGGGATCACCGTGTATTTCGGGGGCCTGGTGCTGCTCCACGAGCTCGTGCGCCGGCTCGATCGCAGCGCGGCCCGGTTGGGCAGCGCCATGAACCGTCGCGCGACGACGAGGGTCGCTCACGCGTTCCGTCGCATGGCTCTGCCGCTGGCCGTCGTACTACGCCGTCACGCTCGCGCTTCCGCTCGCCAACGGCGCGGCGCAGTCCGGCGCTTTCGTGGAGCACGCGCTGGTCGTGCTGATCGTCCCTCCGGCCGCGATCATTCTCGCGTGCGCGGTCCACACGATCGTGACATACCAGGCGTTCGCAATGATTCCGCGCGGGAGCGACGCGACGGGGGATGCGGGACCTACGGACCGCTTCGACTAGTCATCCAGGATGAACGTCACCATCATGTTCACCTGATATTCCGTGACGCGGCCGTCGGTGCAGCGCACGTGCTGTTCCTTGATCCATGCGCCGCGAACATTTCGCAGCGTTTTTGCGGACCTGGTGAGACCTTGCTGGATCGCGTCCTCGAAACTCTTCGGAGACGTCGCGCTGATTTCGGACACCTTGGCAACGGACATCTACGTCCTCCTCCCGCACGTGCGGTGATGACTACGTCCTCGACAAAACGGCCGATCATCGAACAACGAACTTGAACTGTCTGTGCAGTTTGGAACAAGTTCCTGTTGTTGAGATGAGGCTACGCCAAACGATCTACCATCCTCACTGAAGTACATGACCGACGTGCAGGCGCTTGGCCGTGCTCGGAAGTCGTTCGACCGAAAGGCGTGGGGGGAATCGTATCGCCTGTTCGAAGCGGCCGACCGTGAAGCATCCTTGGAACCCGAAGACCTCGAACGACTTGCGACGGCCGCCTACCTCATGGGACGCGATGCCGAGAGCGAGGCCCTCAGAGCGCGCGCGCATCAGACATTCCTCGATCGAGGGGACCGCGAAGGCGCCGCTCGATCCGCATCCTGGCTGGCATTTGAACTGCTGCAACGCGGCGCCCTTGCTCCAGCGTCGGGATGGTTCGCCAGAGCTGAACGTATCCTCGATGAGGCGCACCTCGACTGCGTCGTGCGCGGGTACCTGCTGATTCCTTCCGCCATCCAACACATTGTGCAAGGCGATCCCGCGGCCGGCGACGCCGCATTCACGCAAGCGGGGAGATCGCTCGCCGATTTGGCGATCGTGATCTCGCGTCGCTTGCGCGCTCGGGCCGCGGGCGCGCGCTGATTCGACTGGGAAACCTGGCGGACGGTGTTGCGTTGCTCGACGAAGCGATGGTCGCGGTGATTGCGGGCGAGGTGACGCCAATCCTCGCGGGTGACATCTATTGCATCGTCCTCGAGGCTTGTCAGGAGACCTTCGATCTGCGTCGCGCATACGAGTGGACCGCCTCGCTCGCAGAATGGTGTGCCGCCCAGCCCGACCTCGTACGCTATCGCGGCGAGTGCCTGCTCTACCGTGCCGAAGTCATGCAGCTACGCGGCAAGTGGGATGAGGCCGCACGGGATGTGCAGGACGCGTGCGAGTTGCTCATGTCCCGGCCCGCGGCGGGTGCTGCGTTCTATCGCGTCGGGGAGATTCATCGGCTTCGGGGTGAATTCGCGAAGGCTGAAGCGGCCTACACGACCGCGAACGAGCGCGGCCGAAAGCCACAGCCGGGCCTCTCGCTGCTTCGTCTCGCGCAGGGTCAGACCGAGGCCGCGGCCGCGTCGATCCGCGGTGTTCTGCTCGACGCGCGCGCTCGCGCCGCCCGCGCGAGAATGCTCGCCGCTGCCGTCGAGATCCTGCTGGCCGCGCGTGATCTCGAGAACGCGCGCGCTGCCGCCGCAGAATTGGCGGAGATCGCAGGCACCATCGGCGCGCCGCTTCTCCACGCTGCGTCGGCGCACGCGACCGGCGCAGTCCGCCTTGCGGAAGGGGACATTGCCGACGCGTCGACGTCGCTGCGCGAGGCGTGGGAAATCTGGCGGGACCTGGGGACGCCGTACGAAGAAGCGCAGACCTGCCTCTTGGTGGCAGCTGTGTGTGAACGACGCGGCGATCAGGACGGGCGCCGTCTCGAGCTCGATGCCGCGCGAAAGCTGTTCACGCAGCTCAACGCCGAGCCCTGGCTTGCGCGCATCGCAAAGCAATCAGAGCGCGCGGCGCGCCAGTCAGCTGGTTCGCTCAGCGAACGAGAGGCGCAGGTCCTTCGCCAGCTCGCGGCCGGCAAGACGAATCGCGATATCGCGGAGGCGCTGTTCATCAGCGAGAAAACCGTCGCTCGCCACGTCAGCAACATTTTCGACAAGCTTGGCGTCTCGAGCCGCACCGGCGCCACGGCCTGGGCCTACCGGCACGACCTCATCTGAAACGGCGTACGCAGAATTACCCAATTTCGCGGCGACCACGAATTGGGTAGTCCGTCCGATGCTCCGCGCCGTCCGCGTTGGATAGGGTGTCTCTCAACGCGGAGGACTGTGATGTACGACGCGATCATCGTTGGCGCGCGTTGTGCCGGCTCATCAACGGCCATGCTCATGGCTCGCCGGGGTTTCAAGGTCTTACTCGTCGACAGGGCGACGTTCCCCAGCGATACGATCTCGACACACATTCTGTGGCCTCACGGCGCCGAGATCCTGGCGCGGTGGGGACTCCTCGACACACTCGCTGCGACGGGTCTGCCGCCCATCTGCCTGCGGATGACGTTCGATGTCGGACCCTTCGCGCTCCGTGGCACGATTCCCGATGCGAATGAAGGCATGGGCGGGTTCTGTCCCCGCCGCACCGTACTCGACAGCCTTCTGGTGAAAGCGGCCGCGGAATGCGGTGTCGAGGTCCGCGAATCGTTCACCGTCGACGAGTTGCTGATGACAGGCGACACCGTCGTCGGCGTGCGCGGGCATGGCAAGAGCGGCACAGCGGTCGAGGAGCGGGCGCGAGTGATCATCGGCGCCGACGGGGTGAACTCGTTCGTCGCCCGAGCGGTACGAGCGCCGGAGTACGAGGTGCGGCCAGTGGCCGCCTGTTGCTATTACTCGTATTTCAGCGGCATCGCGCAGGACGACATCGAACTGTACGTGCGCGACCGCTGCGCACTTGGTGGCGCGCCCACCCACGACGGTCTCCATCTCGTGATGGTGAACTGGCCGACCGGCGATTTTCCCGAAGTCCGCGCCGATATCGAGGGTCACGTCTGGACGGCGCTCGAGAAGGCGCCCGACTTTCTGGCTCGCGTCCGCCAGGGCCATCGCGAAGAAAAGTGGTACGGCACGGCAGGCGTGCCCGGGTACTTCCGGAAGCCGTATGGCAGGGGATGGGCGCTCGTCGGCGACGCCAGCTACAACCGCGATCCGATCACCGCACAGGGCATCAGTGACGCATTCATCGACGCGGCGGCGTTGACCGAGACGCTGACCATTTGGCTGTCGGGCAATGGGACGTTCGAAGGTCTGATGGAGGCTCACGAAGCGGCGCGCAATGAGCGCGTGCGACCCATGTACGAGTTCACCAGCCAGCTCGCGACACTTCATCCGCCTCCGCCCGAGATGCAAGGCCTCTTCGGTGCGCTGCGCTACAACCAGGATGCCACGAACGCCTTTCTCTCGGCGATCACGGGCGCCATTCCGCTGCCTGATTTCATGTCCGACGAAAACCTCGGCCGCATCCTAACCGTCGCGAAGAAAGTGGAGTTCCATGCGTGAACCAGATGTGAGAGGAGTGCCCCATGTACGTCATCCGTGAGGTCCTGCACTGCAAACCCGGGAAGGTCCGACAGATGGTCGAGAAGTTCAGAGCCATCTCCAACGTGCTCAAAGAAATCGGACAAGAACCGCTTCGTCTGCTCACGGATGTCACGGGTGAGCCGTTCTGGACGATCGTCGCTGAGGCGAAGGTCGAGCGGATCGATGACTTCTTCACGTTGGAGCACACGCTCATGGGGAACGAAACGCTCCGGAAGACGATGGCCGACTACCACGACCTCGTGGAGAGCGGGCGGCGCGAAATCTATCGAATTGAAAGCTGACGTGCCGCGGTGTTGGACTGCAAATGAGTGATCAGCAACTCGGAACAGCGGTCATCGGTGGAAGCCAATCAGGTCTGGCTGTCGGCTATCACCTGATGCAACGTCGTCTGCCGTTCGTGATCCTGGACGACAACGACCGGATCGGTGATGCCTGGCGGAAGAGGTGGGATTCGCTGCGTCTGTTTACGCCGGGCCGTTACAGCGGACTACCGGGGATGCCCTTTCCGGGATCGCCCTTCTCTTATCCGACCAAGGACGAGACCGCCGACTATCTAGAAGCTTATGCCCGCGAGTTCGAGCTCCCTGTGCGAACCGGCGTCAAAGTCGACAAACTCTCCAAGGTCGGGGCTCGATTCGAGGTGATCTGCGACGAGTACACCCTTGTCGCCGACAACGTGGTCGTGGCTACCGGCGCCTACAACAACCCCAGGGTCCCGCCATTCGCACGCGAGCTCGACGAGAGCATCGTCCAGCTTCATTCCAAGGAGTACCGCAACCCATCCCAGATTCAGGAAGGGGGCGTGCTGGTCGTGGGCGCCGGCAACTCCGGCGCCGAGATAGCAATCGAACTCGCTCCCCACCACCAGACATGGTTGGCGGGCCGGGACACGGGCCAGGAACCCACGCGGGCCGGGAGTCTTCCCGATCATCTGTTCACGCCGATCATGTGGTTCACGGCGACGCGGGTGTTGACGGTGAACACGCCATTTGGAAGAAAGGTCCGCGACCATTTTTTTGATCCCCCTCGTGGCATCCCTCTGGGACGGGTGCGACGGAAGGATTTTGCAGCTGCAGGCATCGAAAGAGTGCCGCGAATGACAGGGGTGAGGAACGGATTTCCAGTCCTCGAGGATGGAAGGGCCCTCGAGGTGTCGAACGTCATTTGGTGTACCGGATTCACACCGAATTATGACTGGATCGATCTCTCGCTACCCGCCCACAACGGCGTTCCCATTCACGATCGGGGCATCGTCGAGTCCTGTCCCGGTCTCTACTTTGTGGGGCTTCCCTTCCTCTACTCGCTGAGCTCGGCGCTGTTGGGAGGTGTGGGACGCGATGCTGAACACATTGTCGACCACATCGATTCCGTGACTGGTGTCGGGCTTCCCGCGCGGAATCCGATCTCTTGATCATGGGACGGCTCGAATCTCCTTTCCTGAACCAGGAGATTGTGTCGCGCTACGGCTTTTCTGCTGTCGGCGCGCCTGCTCCTGACGACGTGTCGCCACCGCTTGGCGCTGAGCTGGAAGAAGGCGAGTTCCGCCTCAATCGTCTCCCTCCGAAGGCAAGGCAGCAGTTCGAGAAGGGGCCGCGTGCCTGGCGCGACGCAGTAAAAGCGGCCATTCAGTCAGGCATCAAGGATCCTTCCAGGCTGGCCGATCTCATCTTCTTCATGCACCACCGGAGTCGCATGAAGGCTGGTGTCGGGACCGCGCTAGGACGGACGGACGCAGACTTTGTCAAGCTTCGAGCGCTTTGGAATCTCTACTGCACGATCGCGGCGGGTATCGTCAAACCAAGCAGCTCTCCGACGTCCGTCTTTGTCCCCGGCATTGCCAGTAGCGACTACGAGCAATACATCGCCAGCCCGACCACTGGCCTCGTCACGCTACTTCTCAACGGCCGAACGGTAGGGGGCGCGCGACCGCGCGTGGACGAGACGGGCGCGTTCGACAGTATGCAGAAGGCGGTCGAATCGCTCGGAACCGGCGACTACTTGTACCTGACGACCTGGCAATTGAAGCCGACCCTGGTTCCGCTCACCGCACCTCTTTTTGGCGTGCTGAACTGGGGCGATCTTCTGGTCGAGGCAGCGAAGCGGGGCGTCACGATTCGCATCATCATGTCCGACTTCCCGAAGGACGCAGTCGGCTTCAAGTCCGACGTCAACGGCATGAAGGCCCTCGTCACGCGGCTGCCGGTTGCCGCGCGCGACAACCTGAAATACATCGTCAGCATGCACCCGGCGAAGATGTTCGACCCCAGAATTCCCGGCCCAACGCCCGTCGCGACGCACCATCACAAGTTCATGGTCCTCCGGAAGGGGAAGACGCATCTGGCCTTCTGCGGCGGCCTCGACATCTCTCCACCGCGGACGCCCGACGGCTGGGCCGCTGCCGGTTTCATCTGGCACGACGTGCATGCCCGCCTGGACGGTCTGATCGCCCTCGATCTCGAGCGAGAGTTCGTGTTGCGCTGGAATCGCGAGAAGGGCCAGACGACGGCGGGCACGCTGCCGGACTGGAAGCCGTTCGAAGAGCTGACCACAGACGCCGCGGACGCCACCGATCAGCTGGAGCAGCGAAACCGGCACAACGTACAGATGCTGCGCACGGTCAGCACGGGGGGCGGGGTCACCGACATCAAGCGGGATGACATCTGGCAGGGCTACTTCAAGCTCGTTGGCAGCGCGCGGCGGTTCCTCTTCATGGAGAACCAGTACATCCGCGAGCCGGTGCTCGCGGATGCCATCGTCGTGCAGGCGCAAGCCAATCCCGAGCTGATCGTCATCATCGTGGTGTCCAAGGAGACTGACGATCCCGACAACATGCTGACGCAGCACGGCCGCTCGCTCCAGCACGAGTTCTTCAGGCGGCTCTTCGCCGGGATTCCGCCGGCGCGGCGGCGTGTCTACGCGATGTTCGGGCGGCTTGTGCACTCGAAGCTCCTGCTCGTGGATGACCGTGCCCTCACCATCGGATCGGCGAACGCGAACCCGCGCGGCTTCTTCCTCGACTCCGAGCTCAATGTACTGGTGGACAACTCTGCGCTCGTGCGGGATGCCCGTCATGAGATCTGGTCGCATGACCTCAACGTGCCGAAGTCCACGGTTGCCGGGTGGGCCATTGGCGACTTCATGGCGCGGTGGGACGCGGTGGCGAAGGCGAACGACGCGAATCTCACGACACCGAACAAGATGGTCGGCGAAGGCGTGATTTCGTACGACCCGCTGACGGTGAAGGGCAAGAGCTGGAGCCTGATCCCTGACGTACTGGCCGAGAGGTGACGGATGCGGAACCACAGCGACTCGCTCGAGATGCTCGAGTCCCCCTTTCTGCACGAGGAGATTGCTCAGCGCCCTGTGCTCGCCAGCGCGGAGGAAGAGGTGCTCGGCCAGGACGACAGAAAGCTCGTGGGCGACACGATCAAGGTGCCGAACCGGTGGATCTGCGCGATCGACATCATGAGCGACAACCCGAAGTGGGGAGGCGGCACGTCGGAGCCGCGGTATCTCTCGAGATCGCGGGCGTCGGGCGTCCTGATCGGACCCCGGTACGTCCTGACGGCTCGCCACGTATTTCCGACGGGCGATCGGGCGGCGCATCTCGCCAAGGTGCACACGGTGAGCCCGGGCCGCAACGGGAGGAACGGGAGCGGGCCCTTCGGCACGGTGAAGTCCGTTGCTGTTCACGTTTCCCAACCATATCGAGTCCGCCGGACAGTTGGACAAGGCTCGCAGGCGACGGTCGTCGAGCTCACGCAACTTGACGACTACGCGCTCGTGATCCTCGAGAAGGACCTAGACTCGGCCACTCACAAGCAGATGACCGGCACGCTGGGCTACTGGGGTCGAGATCAGCGTGTCGCCGTCATCCGGGTATCCAGGGTCCCGAGCTGCATCAGAGGGATGTCATCGTGGTCGGGTACCCGGGCGACACGTGCGGCAAGGACAGGTTCTCGGGGACCGAGGCCGAGAAGTTGAAGAAGATGGAAGACTGCTTACGTCGCCGCCCCGACGAGTGGGCGTCGAGGCAGTGGCGAAGCGAGGGAACTGCCGACGTGCGCGCCGATTCGGTCGTCTTCTTTCATACCGCCGACACGTATCAAGGGCAAAGCGGGGGGCCGGTCGGGATCCACATCGACAACCTGCTGCACCTGGCGGGCGTACACGTCGACAAGCATGACGCACGGCACAACAAGGCGATGCCGGTGACGGCGAGGATGCTGAACGACCTGCGCGCGTGGATCAACGCGGACGCCGGTTATGAAGCCGTCACGATCGCGAACGGCGCGATGACATATCAGCCGCGGCCGGCGACACGGGGCAACCGGGAGCTTCCGCAGGATGCCGAGGCCGACGAGGAATACGGTCTGCTCGAGATCGAGACCGAGGAGGGCGATGACGCCGAGAGGGACGAGGTAGCGGAGTAGGGACTCCCATACCGCTCACAGCCTGGTCACCCCCGGCGGGAGCCGCCATTGGTCAGCGGCGAGATCCTTGCCGCGCTGCGAGAACTCCCACTGATGGCCCTCGAGATCCTTCGCTCTGTAGATCCGGCCACCCCAGAAACCGTCTTCGGGCTGCGAGATGATCGTGGCACCACCCGCGGCGGCGCGTCGAAAATGATCGTCGACGTCTTCAACGTACACCTTCAATTGCTGGCTCACGCCTCCCATGGCTTGCGGGCTCTGAATCATGTGCCCACCCGCTGTCGAGACGTGGATGAGCGCATCGCCCACCTCGAGCCACGTCGTCGCTCCTCCTTCCCATTGCAGTCGGCTTCCACGGCGCTCGCGGAATCCGAAGACGCGAGTCAGCCATGCGACAGCCGTCGCCACGTCCTCGTACGCCAGCGTCGGCACGATGGTGGGTGCCTGCCAGAGCTCCGCGCTCACGGCACTCCTCGCTCGACGGCTTTTTCGCAGTTGATTGACCACGGTATTCCGAACTGATCGACCAGGACCCCGAACCGGCTCGCCCAGAACGTTTCCTGCAGCGGCATTGCGATTGTGCCGTTGTCCGCCAGCGCCTGAAACACGCGCTCCGCGGCGATTGGGTCGTCCATGTTGAGCAGAATCTGAAAACCCTTCGGTGGTTCGTACCGGTTGGGAGGCACATCTCCGCCCGCGATCGCGGTGTCTCCGATCTTGAGCGTGGCGTGGTAGATCTTCGTGTCCCAACCAGGAGGGGCATCGGCCGCCGCCGGTGAATTGCCCCACGTGAGCATGTAGGCAATGGTGCCGTCCAGGCACTGTTCGTACAACCTGAATGCGGCCTCACATTGGCCGTTGAACCCCAGCGAGATGTGCGGATTCAGCTTCATCGAGTCAGCGAAGGGGAGTTCCCTGCGCGTCATTCTCGCTGCCCGCGAGCTCATAGTCTTGTAAAAATGGAAGCTCGCTGGCGATCCAGGCTCTTGGTGAACAACCGGCCAATGCATTCCACTCTCGAGACATGTGCGCCTGGTCATGGTAGCCGCATGCGACAGCGACATCGGCAAGAGCTGGTCGCACCTGTTTGATCAGCCGGCACGCACGCTCGAATCGGAAGATGCGAGCGGCCGTCTTCGGGGCCACGCCGAGCTCGCAGCGGAAGCGCTCCGTGAAGTGTTGTCGACTCCACCCGATGTGACGCGCGAGCTCGTCGATCGAGCCGCGCCCGTGACGGGATGCGAGCTGCTTCCATGCCCACACGACGGCGGGGCGGTGTTCGATGCGAATCAATGCCCGTACGAATACGTCATCCAGCACCGCAAACCGCATCTGCCACGTGACCGCGTCTCTGAGCCGCTCGATCAAGCCTGTGGAGGCTCGCCCCCACAGATCTGACAGCTCGAAGACGCGCGACGCCAACTCGGAGGCCGACACGCCCAGGATGGCCCGAACGCCGAATGGCGTCAGAAACACATGCACGCCTTCGGCGCTGCCGCCGCGCCGTACGGTGGCCGGCGCATCGTGGAGACCGCTGACAAGCGCTGTGAAGCATCCCGCGCGCTGATGGGAGTTTGGCATCTGAAGTACGTCGATCGGCGCGCCCAGGCTGATGATGAGATGCGCATGGCGGGACGGCAGCCCCGCGTGCGTGCCCGGCGGCACGCCGTGCGCGCGGAAGCCGGCGTAATGCGAGATGAAAGGCCGCAATTCCGGCACGGGAAGGCACACGTCGTATGCCGAATCCAGCTCACTCATCTGCTCTGAATGTCGAGGCCTGACTCTAACAGGCTCATTCCGATTCAGGTGGGCCGTCTTGCGAGACGATAGCGGCGTTTCGCGGATTCTCGCGGATCGAACGACAACAACGGCCCATAGATCTACGGCATTCCATCCGCGCCAACAACATGTCCCGCATCACGAGGGACCGTCACCAGGAAGCTCGTGCCTTCTCCGACGCTGGAGTCGACTTGAATTGACCCGCCGACAGCCTCAGCGCACTCGGCCGCGATCGCCAGGCCAAGGCCGGAACCGCGGACGCCCAGCTCAGAGTCTCGAGAGGCATGTGCTCTGACGAAGCGACGGAAGACCGTCGACAGATGTGCCTGAGGGATGCCAATGCCGTTGTCACGGACCATGATGCCGACTAGATCTTCGCGTTCAGCGGAGACTGACTCGATCGTGACGAAGCGATCCGGCTTGGCAGGGTCGCAGTACTTGATCGCATTGGAGATCAGATTCATGAGAATCAGTTCGAGCCGTGCCATGTCGATCACCAGGGATGGCATTCCGTCGCCCACCCGAATCTCGACTCCTCTCGCGTCCGCCATTTCGCGAAGCTGTCGCGCCACCTCCCACACGACCGATGCGACGTCAGTGCGCTGGACGTCTGGGCCATCGCCTCGGTTCGTCTGCAATCGTGACAGCCCCTCCAGTTGCTCCATCAGCTGGGTCAGCCTGACAACGTTCCGTTCCATCACTTTCAAGAAGTGGTCATGGCGCGCCATCTCGCCACGATCCGCTTCGGCCTTCAAAAGCGGAAGGGCGTACATGAGGGTTCCGAGCGGCTGGCGCAGTTCGTGGCTGACCATGCGATTGAAGCTCTCCAAACGTGTGGCATGGCTGTCGATGGTCGCTGTGTACTCGGACACGAATGTATCCACGGTCGTCTGCATCAAGATCCAGACCGCATCGTTCAGCCGCCGGAGCACCTCGATAGCTTCTGATGCGGACGGGCTGATGCCGATCCGCTCGAGCTCCTCCTTCACAAAGGATGTCAGGATGTTGCCGAGCAGGCGGTACTCTGCGAGGAGCTGGTGCACTGATGCCCGCTGGGTGTGCCGCAGCTGTCCGAGCTCCCGTGCTTTTGCCGTGATCGAGGTGTTGGCCGCGACTGCTTCAGCCTCGGGAGACCGAATGTAGTCCGCTACGTCCTGAATCAACGCTGGAATGTGGTCCAGGAGCTGCTCGGTGGGGAACACCTCATTGGCCTCGACCGTCAAAAGGCCACGCAATCGCTCCAGCCACCGAACGGAGATAGCGACGTGTTCGGCGCTGATGCGCTCAGCGATCTGATCGCCGAACCCCGCGGCCGTCAGATCTGACACGGAAACCTCTATTTGAGACGAGGGACGAGACCCGCATCATACTGCACAGTGCTCGCGTTCATCGAAAGCCGATTGGAGGCGCGCTTTTCGAGCGCTTTCCGAAGGACCTTCCGTTGACGGCTATTCCGCCCGCAGCGCGGCGCACGGGTCGATCCTTGTCGCGCGGCGCGCGGGCAGCCATGCCGCCATCAGTCCCACCGCCATCAGCAGCAGCGTGACGAGCGTGAACACGATCGGCTCGGTCGGCGTCACCCCGAACAGGAACGTCTGCAGCACACGCGTCACGCCGGCGGCCCCGGCGAGGCCGACGATCACGCCGGCGAGCACGATGCCGAGCGCGCGCGTGAGCACGAGGCGGAGCACGTCGCGGCGTTTAGCGCCGAGCGCCATGCGCACGCCGATCTCGCGGCGGCGCTGCGTCACCGCGTAGGCCATCAATCCGTAGATGCCGCACGTCGCGATCAGCGTGGCAGTCGTCGCGAACAGGACCAGCAGCAACATCCGGAAACGCGGCGGCGCCACCGATGCCGCCACCGCTTCGTCCATCGTCAGGGTGCTCGCGATCGGCAGATCGGGCGCGGCGCGGCGAATTTCCGCGCGGATGCCTTCGACCACGGTGGCGGGTGCGGCCGTGCGCGCGACGAACGACACGAACCGCAGCAGGAAGGGCGCCGCGCGCTCCTGCTGGAACGGCGCGTAGATCATGGGCTTCACGTCCCGATCGAGTCCCTGCTGACGGATGTCCGCGACCACGCCGACCACCGTCAGCCAGTCGCCGCGATCGTCCAACCGCACGCGCCGGCCGAGTGCCTCGGTCGGACCACCGGGAAAGTATTCGCGCACGATGCGCTCGCTGACGATCGCCACTTTCGGCGCGTCCGCCGTGTCCCGTGCGGTGAACTCGCGTCCCGCCCGCAGCGGGATCCCCATCGTCGTGAAATAGCCCGCGTCGATCTTCGGCGTCCCGGCATAGAGCGTCGGCTTCGGCTGACCCTCGATGTCGAAGTCGCTCTGGATGAACATCATGCCGAACGGCGCCGAGTTGATCAGGCTCGCGGACTTCACGCCTGGTAGATACCGGATGCGCTCGAGCACGCCGCGTGCGAACGCCTGGATGCGCTCGGGCTCGTCGTAAAGGCGTTCGGGTAGCGTCACCCTCACGGTCTGCACGACACCGTCGCTCCCGCGTGATTCGAAGCCGGGTGACACCGATGTGAGACGCACGAAGCTGTAAATCAGCAGGCCCGCGCCGATCAGGAGGACGAGCGTCATGGCGATCTGCGCGGCGACCAGCAGTGTCCGTAGCCGCTCGCCCTGGCGGTCGCCCGTCGAACGCGCTTCGCCGGCGTGCAGTGCCTGGGCTTCGCCAAAGGCGGCCCCGCCGACGCGCAGTGCCGGCACGAGGCCGATCAGCAGCGTGGAGACGAGCGACAAGCCGAAGCAGAACGCCATCACGCGCGCGTCGATCACGATGCCGCCGAGGCGTGGCAGCGCGAGTTGCGGCACGAGCGGCAGCGTGATGTGGACCGCAAACTGCGCAAGCATCACGCCGAGCGACGCGCCCACAAGCGACAACACGACCGCTTCCGTTAGCAACTGACGCACGATCCGCCGGCGTCCGGCGCCGAGGGCCATGCGGACGGACAGTTCGCCGCGGCGCGCGGTGAGGCGCGCCATCTGCAGGTTCGCGACGTTGACGCAGGCGATCAGCAGCACGAACGACACCGCCCCGAGCAGGATCAGCAGCAGCGTGCGCACCGACTCCGTGCCGTACTCCTGCAAGCTGACCGTGCGCGCGAGCGTGCGGGCGTTCGCCACGAACGCGCCGGCTTGCGAGAGCGCGCCGGCAGGCACGATCGACGAACCGTTCAAGAGCGCGGTCAGTTCCGCTTCCGCGCGTTCCCGCGTCGCGCCTGGCGTCATGCGGCCCAGCAGGAACAAAAACGCGCTCTTGCCGGTGTCGCCGGGCCAGCGGTTGGGCAGAAAGATGTCCACCTCCGGCAGCGCGCCGATCCGGATCACCGGCCTGAAGCTGAACTCCGGCGGCAGGACGCCGACGACGGTATGAGGGAGGCCGTCGATGGTGATGGTCTGTCCGACGATGGCCGGATCGGCCTCGAGGGACGTGCGCCACAGCCGATCGCTGACGATCGCGCTGCCATCGTCGTCTGTCGCCGCAGCGCCGGTGAGGAACGCGCGGCCGCGCGCGGGCGTGACACCCAGCGTGGCGAAGAAATTCGGACTCACGTTGAGACCGGGCACCTGGAGCGGCTCGCCGCGTCCGGTGAGCTCCGCGTTGATCGGGTTGTAGGCCGCGAGAGAATCGAGCGTGGTGACGCGCGTGCGCAGCCCCTCGTACGACACGGGCGCCCAGGGCCCGAACGTCTTGATGCCCGTCTCGGTCTGCTGCGCCGACGAGATCATGATGAGGCGATCGGGAGCGGGATACGGCAGCGGACGCCAGAGCACGCCGTAGGCGACGGAGAAAATCGCGGTGTTGAGGCCGATGCCGAGCGCGAGCGTGGCGAGGGCGGTGAAGGTGAACGCCGGATCGCGCCGCATCAATCGCAGCGAGTGACGCACGTCCTGGGCGAACGTTTCGACCGTCGCGAAGCTCCACGGTTCGCGCGACTGTTCGCGCAGCCGCAGTGGATTGCCAATCCGCCGCCGCGCGGCCGCCCGCGCCTCGTCGCCGCTCATGCCCTCCGCGTCGGCGAGGGTGTGCGCCTTCATCTCCTCGTGAAAGCGCAGCTCGTCTTCCAGATCCCGATCGAACTGATTCCGCTGGAAGAGAAACAGCAGACGTCGGAGCACAGAACCCACGGCACCCTCCTGCGATTCAGGACGCTTACGTCGTCTTCATCACGCGCAGGATCGCGCCGAACATCTGGGAGAATCGCGATTCCTCGACGCCGAGCTGCTTCTTCCCGGCAGTCGTGAGCGTGTAGAAGCGCGCTCGCCGGTTGTTCGCCGAAATCTTCCACTCGGCCAACACCCATCGCTTGACGAGCATCCGCTGCAGCGCCGGATACAGCGATCCCTCTTCGATCGTCAGCACGTCCGCCGACAGCATCTGGATGTGCTGCGCGATGCCGTAGCCGTGCATCGACTCGATCGACAGCGTCTTCAGAATCAACATCTCGAGCGTGCCCGGAAGCAGCTCGCTCTTGCTCTTCGTCTTGGCTTCTTTCATCAGCCTCTCTTTGCATAGACGAACTATGGAAGTGGGAAGTTTCCTCCCTTGGGGGAGAGGCTGTCAACTGTTGGCGTTTGGAGTTATTCGAAGCAGATGACCTGGCCGTCGGCCGTGGCGACGACGACCGTCGCGACTAAATTCGGTTCAATCTCGATCCGAATGGTGGCCAGAGCAAAGTCTGGCGGCGCCATTCGACGTGCATGGCGCCGCCATGTCTCCACTCCTACTCGACGACGGATCGTGTCCGGCGCCCAACCTCCATGGAAGCCGTGCGGCACGCGAACAGGCAGCCAGATCGTCGCGATCGGCTCGCCGGCGAAGTCCTGGGCGCCCGACTTCCGCACTGCCGATCGTCATCTCACTTTCGCGCCCGCACTGCGGACAACGACCCATGTGCCGTTGCGCTTCTCCATGAGGTCCATCCAGACGTACTCGCCGCCAACGTCTTTTCCGGCCCGGGTTCGCTTCTCGGTCACACTGCCGTGCACCACGGCGACATTGCCCTTCACTTGCACGTCCATGGGTCCCAGTTCGAACGCTTCGAGCCGGTCGACGCCGGACTTGAAGTCGCTGCAGCACTTTCTCTTTCGTGACAACGGCGCCGGAGGCCCCGATGCTGGTCCAATCGTCGGCGAAGATCCGATTGAGCTTCTCGAGGTCGACGGCCACCATCGCCTGCCCCATGTCCCGTTCGATTTGCTTGAGCGCCTCGACGACGGCCGGATCGTTCCACTGCGCCTGAGCTGAGCCTGCCGACGCCAAGCCGACGCATGCAACGGCGACGAGCACCCGGCCAATGAGTCTGTTCATCTGGTCTGTCTCCTGTTCGTGACGCGGACTCGTGACTCGGCGCGCAGAGACGGCGGACGCGAGCGTTCAGATCCCGTTGTACCAGGCCCAGCCGTTCTTCGGTAGCCGCGATCGCCGCCATCGTCGAGATGCTCGGTGACGATCAGCTCGGTCAGGTACTTCATGCTCTTGTAGCCGATCTGGCGTTCCACGCGGAGCCGCAGCGGCGCGCCATGCGCCACCGGCAGGTCGCGGCCGTTCATGCCGTAGGCCAGCAGCGTCTGCGGATGGAGGGCGTCGAGCAGGTCGATGCTGTCGTACCGGCGGTCGAGCGACTTGAAGGTGACGAACCGCGCCGACGGCTGCAGGCCCGCCGCGTCCAGCACGCGGCTCAGCGGCACGCCCGTCCACTCGCCGATGGCCGTCCAGCCCTCCTCGCAGGTGTGTTTCGTGATCTGCGTGCGCGACGGGAGGCGCTTCAACTCCGCGAGCGACCATGTCCCCGGGCGCGCCACGGCGCCGGTCACCGACAGTCGCCACTCGCCGAAGCTACTGGTCAGCCAACGGCGATACGTCTCGGCGACCTCCGCTCGTTTCGACGATGCCGGATCGATCGTGCCGACGGCGGGAAAGGACGAGAGAGCGGCGCGGCTGTACTCGCGGACGAGCGACTCGCCCGGGAGCAGCGTGCGGTGGGCCACGTAGGTGAAGTTGTCGCCCAGGCGCAGCAGGCTGCCGTAGGTCGGCGGCATGGGACGCGAGCAGCCGCCGAGCAGCACGCCACCGCCAGCGGCGACACCGGCGGCGAGGGCCTCTCGTCGAGTCACGAGCCGAGGACGAGCAGTCATGTCCGGTCTCCCACGGTCATGGCGCGGACCTGACGTCCGAGTCCCGACCGAATCACCATGACGACGTGCGCCACGAAGAAGAGCATGAGCACTGCGAAGGCAGCGAAGTGCAGCGTGCGCGCCGACTGGTGTCCGCCGAAAAGGTCGAGCAGCACCGGGGCGGCGGCGGCGACAGCGGGCGACATCGTCAGGCCCGTCAGGACCAGGAGCGGCGCCACCAGAAAGACCACGACGACGTAGCTGGTGCGTTGCAACGGCCCGTAGTCTGGGCCGCCCGTCGGCAACGGCACGAAGCCGCGCAGATGCTCCCGCAGGTCTCGCCACAGAGCCGCGACCGAGAGCGCCTCGCGCCCGCCGAGGAAATGACGACGGAAGTGTCCGGCGATGACTCCCGCCAGCACGTAGGCGAGGCCCGCGGCCACCAGCACCCACGCCGCCAGGAAGTGCAGGCTTCGCCCCCAGCCGTTCTGATTGAAGATATGGAACGTGCGCCCGGCCGACACCGGCGCGCCGGGACCATCGAGGAGCGGTGTTGGCGTGGTCCAGCCGCCGTGCCGATGGTTGCGGCTGATCGGCAGCTCCAGGAGCGGCGGCGTCAGGTCGTTGCCCGCCTCGCCCCAGTAGAGGCGCGGATGCACCATCAGGATCTCGACGCCGCTGAACGCCAGCGCCACCACGCTGGCGGCCGCAACCCAGTGCGTCAGCCGCACCCAGCGCGCGTGCACGGGCGCGGAACGGGTGGTCACGCTAGTTGCCTCCATGTACGAGCGAACGTGCCACGACCGCCTGGGCCACGCCAGATCCATTCGGACGTTTTCGCTCAGGGCCATTCGCGGTTTCGCGAATCGCTGCTCTAGGGGCTCCGATCCCGTTGTGACAGAATCCGGAGCGTTGTGAAGCTCGATGGGGTCGGACGACTGCATCAGCAGGTCTACCGTGCGCTGCTCGGCGAGATCCTCGGTGGACGACTGACGTCGGGTGAGCGCGTACCCTCGACACGCCACGTGGCCGGCCTGTTGAAGGTGTCGCGGAACACGGCGTTGCTCGCCTACGAGCAGCTGCTTGCCGAAGGCTTCATCACTCCGCGATCAGGTGCGGCCGGCACAGTCGTCGCACCCGTTCTCCCGCCTGACGGGTACGTCGCCCGGCCGACGAGACGGCCGCGCTTGCCCGCCGTAGCCTCGGCGGAGGCGGGCTCCACACGCCCGGGACGCCTCGGCGCCGCACCGACGCTTGCGGCTGTCGGCGATCGATATGTGAAGTCCGCCAGGGCGTGCGCAGACGGCCTCGGATTGCCCTCCCTCACGTGGGAACTGACGCCACCTACCATTCGCTTCGACTTTCGTCCCGGGCGCGCCTCCTTTGGCGACCTGCCCTATGCCCTCTGGCGTCGGTTGTTGAATGCACGGGCCCGGGATGCCAAGGTCACAGACCTCGAATACGGCCCACCCGCCGGACGGCGCGAGCTGCGAGAGGCCATCTCCACGCGGCTGCGTCGTCTGCGCGGACTCGACGCAGATCCCGACAACATCGTGGTCGTGAACGGCACGCAGCAAGCCTTGGATTTGATCAGCCGCGTGCTCTTGAATCCCGGTGACCGTGTGCTGATGGAGGACCCTCACTACACGGGCGCCCGCTGTGCCTTCATGGCGGCGGGGGCCGAGTTGGTGTTCTCTCCGGTGGACGACGACGGTATGCGGGTCCCGCCAACCGCGGGCGGAAGGCGCCGGTTCCGCCTGGCGTACGTCACGCCCTCTCATCAGTTCCCGACGGGCGCGGTCCTGTCGATGGAGCGCCGCCTTCGGCTCATTGCCTGGGCCGCGCGCGAGGGTGCCTTCATCGTCGAAGACGACTACGACGGCGAGTACCGCTATGACGGACCTCCGCTGCAGGCGTTGACCGGCATGGATCGCGCGGGCTGCACGATCTACGTCGGCACCTTCTCCAAGATCCTGTTTCCGGCACTGAGGCTGGGCTATCTCGTCCTGCCGACGCCGCTGGTGGAGCCTATCGTCGCGACGAAGGCCATCGCGGACACCGGCACGCCGGCATTGGTGCAACTCGCCCTTGCCGATTTCATCGCCGAGGGACACTTCGATCGTCATCTCCGCCGAACAACCGCGTCGAATGCGGCAAGAAGGCACGCTCTCGCAGCCGCGATCGATGGGCTGTTCGGTAATCGGGCGACCGTCTGTGGCGCGAGTGCCGGACTTCATCTGCTGGTATGGCTGCGCGGACGACATGGTGGCGTGATTCGGGACGTCCACGCGAGCGCGGAGCGCGTCGGTGTGGGGCTGTACACCGTCGACCCCTTCTATGCGACGCCGCCCAAACGGACCGGCATCCTGCTCGGGTTTGCTCCCCTTATGCCAGCAGACATCCGCGAGGGTATTCGGAGGCTGGCTGGGGCGCTGAAGTGACCGGTTCGCGGATGCCGAGTTGCACTTCACCGAAGGTGTCCTCGCCGGGTTGAATCCGGTCGGCTTCTACATCTGGGAGCGCCGCAGTGGCTCGGGCCGGAACGTCACGTTTCCCGCACGGCACTACTTCGTAGAGCCGCGGGCGCAGAACCCTCGGAAAATCTGAAGGTTGTGGGCGGGGTGCCGATCGGAGGCACGAAGCCAACCGACGAGCAGCTCGTGCAGATTGTGGTGGTTGCGGGGGGGGGATTTGAACCCCCGACCTTTGGGTTATGAGCCCAACGAGCTACCGGACTGCTCCACCCCGCGTCACTGACGAACCTGGAACGAGGAACGCTGTCTGATGGCGGGCCGGTCGGCCCGCTGAGGAAACCTCAATGTAACACGCGGATTGGGGCAGATCAACGGTTACGGCTTGGGAGGCCGAACGTCCCGGATGATAAAGAGGCGCTCGCCCGGCTTCATCAGCCCGAGTTCCCGGCGGGCGATTTCTTCGACGGTAATCGGATCTTCCCGGAGGCGGCGCGCCTCCTCGCGCAGGCGGGCATTCTCGGCGCGCGCATGGCCCAGCGACTCCTCGAGCGCCCGGTACTCCTGGCGCGCCTTGACCATCGCGATCAGACCCTTCTCGCCCACGACGGCGTCCACCACCAGCACGCAGGCCACGAACACCAGCAGGTACTGCAGCGCGCGCCGGCCGCGGGTCCGCGGCGCCGGACGCGTCGTGCCATCGTCGGTGGAGGCGGCTACCTTCTTCCGCAAGGAATGTCTCGTGGGAGAATAGCGCGTTTTCGATCGCGCGTACAAGTCATCTGTATCGAAATTCCGTTGGCTTCCAACGCGGTTGTACCTGACTCCGATGCAAAGTACAACTCAAATCCACGATGGCGCCGCCATTGTGCTCACGACGCTGGCCGCCGAAGCCGACGCTGCCGCGCTCGCGCGCACGCTCGTCGAGGAGCGCCTGGCGGCGTGCGTCAACGTGCTGCCCGAGATGACGTCGGTCTACCGGTGGAAGGGCGACATCGAGCAGGACCGTGAGCAGCAGCTGGTGATCAAGACGAGCGCGGAAAGCATCGAGGCGCTGCGGGCGCGACTCCGAGAGCTGCATCCGTACGAGCTGCCCGAGTTCCTGGTGCTCAATGCCCAAAGCAGCCAGGCGTATCTCGCATGGATTGCTGACGCCACCGCCTAGACGGCGAGTCGCCGCCCATAGGCACTCACACCCGCGGCCACCGGCACACCGATCGCGACGGCCGCGGCGATCGACTCCAGCGGCAGGTCCCGCATCAACCACACCGCCATCGCCGCCGCAACCACGAAATAAACCGCCATCACCACGCCGCCGTATCGGCGTCAAGCGGCGCGGCCGCACGCGTCGCATGACTCGGGCGTCGAATGCGGAGGAGAGCTGCGGCGCATCCCCGGCCATGGCGTCTCTCAATAGCTGGTCCATCACTTCGTCATCGTGCATCGAAACCTCGCTCGGCAAGCATGGCGTGCAGCAGCCGTCTGGCACGGTGGAGGTATGACTTCACCGTGTTCTCAGGCGCGTCGAGCATCACCGCGATTTCGCTCACGCTTGCACCCAGCCAGTAGTGCAGGCGCAACGCGGACTGGTACACCTCGGGCAGCTCGCCGACGCACGCAAGGACAGCGCGCTGGCGCCGCTCGTCCTGCAACTGATCGTGCGGACCGCGATCACGCGACGGTGTCGCCGCGAGCACCTGATCGCTCACGTGAGGTGCTCGATAACGGGTCGCGCGCCTTGACGTTGAGCGCCTGGTTGAACGCGATGCGGTAGATCCAGGACCCGAACTTCGCCTCGCCTCGGAACGAGCGGAGGGCAGATGCACGCGCAGCATCACGTCCTGGGCCACGTCTTCGGCTTCGGGCGCGAACTCCTGTCCGAGAATGGAAACCGCCAGACGAAACACCGGTCCACGATAACGCCGCACGAGCTCGGCGAACGCGCCGTCGTCGGCCGACTCGCAACACCTCTCGACGAGCCACGCGTCAGTCCGATCGGTGTACGAGGTGGGCTCAGCGCGCGCGCTCGGAGGCAAGGGCGTAGTACAGCATCAACCCGATGCCCAGGAGCACCATCGGCAGCGGCAGCGGCCAAAGCGCCGGGTCATCCGGGCGCCGCCCGATCAATCCCAGCGCCAGCATGGCACCGCCGCCCAGGGCGGACCACACGATGCCATGAATCAAGGGGGCCCGCGGATCCCGCGGCGTCGGGACCTTTGGCGGATCGAGCGGGAGCTCCGGCAGTGGAACGCCCTTTTCCATGGCCGCCAGGCGCTCCTGGTGGACGATTTCGAGGCGACGCTGTCGCTCGATGTGCCTGAAGTACAGATACGCCACGAACGCCGCGGCGAGCGCAGCGACGATGATGCCATCTCCAACCGTGTGCCCCATGTCCGTCTCCTTGCCCTTCAGACAAGGTGTGGCGTTCTACGGTTGCACGGGCCCGGACGGCTGGGACGAACGGGGCCGCTACGACGCCCGCCGCTCCTGCAGCTTGAACCGCAGCCAGGCGATACCGGGCGGCAGCAGCGAGATGAAGATCACCACCGCCACCACGTAGTGGATGTTCTCCTCGATGTTCGGCACCGCCTGCCCGAGGAAGTAGCCGCCGAGCGTCATGCTCATCACCCAGAGCACTCCGCCGACGATGTTGTAGGTGGCGAACTGCCGATAGCCCATCTGCGCCACGCCGGCCACCATCGGCGCGAACGTCCGGACGATGGGCATGAAGCGGGCCATCACGATGGTCTTGCCGCCATGCTTCTCGTAGAACTCGTGGGTGATGCGCAGGTGTTCGCGCCGGAAGAAGAACGAATCCGGGCGTGAGTAGAGCGCCTCGCCGGTGCGCTTGCCAAGCCAGTATCCCGTCGCGTCCCCGATGATGGCGGCGGCAATCAGCGTGACGTTCAGCGTCACGATGTTGAAGTCGCCGCGCGCGGCGAAGAGCCCCGCGGTGATGAGCAGCGAGTCGCCCGGCAGAAAGAAGCCGACGAGCAAGCCGGTTTCAGCGAACACAATCAGGATGAGCCCGAACAGCCCCGCGATTCGAATCAGCTCCGGGACGTTGTAGACGGTTCGAAAGAAGCTCTCGACGAGTTGAACGAGCTCAGCCATCAGAGGTGGGAGAGGGCATGGTCGAGATCTTCCTTCAAGTCCTCGATGTCTTCGATGCCGGCGGACACGCGCACCATGCCGTCGGTGATGCCGATCTGCTTCCGGCGCTCCTCCGGCACCGAGGCGTGCGTCATCGTCGCCGGGTGGCTGATGAGCGTCTCCACGCCGCCGAGGCTTTCCGCGAGCGCCATCAGCCGGACGTTATTCAGCACCGTGCGGGCGCGCTCGAGCGAGCCGACGTCGAACGTGACGAGGCCGCCGAACCCGCGCATCTGCCGCTTCGCGAGCGCGTGCTGTGGATGAGAGGAGAGTCCCGGATAGAGCACCTGCTCCACCTTCCGGTTGGCGGCGAGGTGCTCGGCGATGGCGAGCGCGTTCGCGTTGTGCACGGGCATCCGCACGTGCAGCGTCTTGGTGCCGCGCATCACGAGCCAGGCGTCCATCGGGCCGATGATGGCGCCCTCGGCGTTCTGCACGAACCGCAGCCACTCGATCTGATCGTCGCGCGTCGCCACCACCACGCCGCCCACGCTGTCGCTGTGCCCGTTCAGGAACTTTGTCGTGCTGTGCACCACGATGTCGGCGCCGAACTCGAGCGGCCGCTGCACCCAGGGGCTGGCGAACGTGTTGTCGACGACCACGAACGCCTGACGCGCGTGGGCGAGCTCGCACGCGACGTGGAGGTCGGTGATTCGCAGCACCGGGTTGGTCGGCGTCTCGATGAAGAGCATCTTCGTGTTCGGACGGAACGCGCGCTCGATCTCGATCGGCTGAGACGTGTCGACGTAGGTGAAGTCGAGCTGATACTTGCGCAGGACGCGCTCGAAGAGGCGATACGTGCCGCCGTAGGTGTTGTCGGTCACGACGACGTGATCGCCCGACTGGAGCAGCGTCATGATCGCGCCCGTGGCCGCCATGCCCGACGCAAACCCGAATCCGGCGCCGCCACCTTCGATCGCGGCGATGTTCGCCTCGAACGCCGAGCGCGTGGGGTTCTGCGTGCGCGCGTACTCGAAGCCCTTGTGCTGGCCGAGCGCCTCCTGGACGTACGTCGACGTCTGATAAATCGGAGTGATGATCGCGCCGGTTGAAGGATCGGGTGTCTGACCCGCGTGGATGCAGACGGTGGGGAAGCGTGCGTGCTCGCGCAGTTTCACGGAATGTCCGACAGACCTGATGTCCAAGAGTACTCTGATATCGTATCCGCGTGAAAGCCCTGCCGGGTGATTCTCCGTCGCGCGCTGACGAGGCGCGGCGGTGGTTCACCAGCACGTTCGCCGGCCGCGCGCTGCTCGCCGGCGCGTGCATCAAGCTGATCGTCGCCGCCGCGAACGCCGTCTCGGATCCGCTGCCCGCCGCCCTGGAATGGATCGATGTCATCGGCGGCGTCAGCCTTCTGATCGGCTTGATTGCGGTCGGCTACCGCATGTACGTCGGCGCCAAGCGCCGCCTGCTCTGGCGCGTCCGCCGCAAGCTCACGCTCTCCTACATCTTCATCGGCTTCGTGCCGGCGCTGCTCATCATCACCTTCTTCCTCCTCTGCGGCCTGCTCCTCTTCTTCAACGTGAGCTCGTACCTGATGCAGAGCCGCGTCGCGGCGCTCGTGGATCAGACGCGATTCCTCGCGCAGACGGCGGCCGTCGAGCTCCAGCGGATGCCGGGCTCCTCCGGGATCGATGGTCCGATCGAGCGACGGCAGATCGGCGCCTCGTCCCGCTACCCAGGCGTATCGTACGCCGTCCTTCCGGTGAAGAAAGACTGCCGGTCGACGGCGCCTGCCGTCGGCCGCACGATCGTGCTGGACCAGCCCGTCATCGCCGGACCGTGGGCGCATATGGAAGCGCCGCGCGTGATACCACCGTGGGTCACCTGCGCCGGCCATGCCGCGCTCCTGGCGTACCACGAGATGGGGAATCGTCCCGACGGTCCCGCGCCGATACGCACACGCCTCGCGGTCCGTGCCGTTGCGCTGCCAGACGTGGCGGCTCCGGGTTACGCCGTCGTCGTGGACGTGCCGCTCTCATCGGAGATCGCGCACCAGCTCCGCGACGAAACGGGGATCGAGCTCGGCAGCGTCGGCGTGATCGATACGAGCCGAGACGGCGTTCAGCCGGTGGCCGGCCGGATCATCACCGACTCCGCCACGTCACAGACGACCGGCGCCGCGCCCGCCCCGAACCGCCTGGAGCAGCGGCTTCCATGGATCGCGTTTCTCGATTTCATCGACTGGAACAGCGGCGCAACGGGCAACCTCACGGTGTCGATCGGCATCAGCCCGGCCGAGATCTACGACCGCATTTCGGCGACGCCCGGCATCGGCACGTTCAGCATCAGCCGCCTTCTGCTCTTCGCCGTGGCCTTCATCGGCGTCATGTTCCTCGTCATTCAGTTCATGGCCTTCCTCATGGGGTTTGCGCTGGCGCGGTCGATCACCGGGTCGGTGCACGAGCTCTTCATCGGCACGCAGCGGGTGCAGCAGGGAGATTTCAACCACAAGATCCCGATCCGATCGCACGATCAGCTCGGCGAGCTGGCGAAGTCGTTCAACGAGATGACCGCGAGCATCGAAGACCTGCTGCAGCAGAAGGCCATAAAGGAGCGGCTGGAACAGGAGCTGAAGATCGCGCGCGAGCATCCAGATGTCCCTGCTGCCGCAGGGTCCGCTGCTCATGCCGGGGCTGGCGCTCACCGCGCATTGCGAACCCGCGCGCGAGGTAGGCGGCGACTATTACGATTTCCTGCCCCTCGACGACCACCGGCTCGGCATCCTGATTGCCGACGTCTCGGGCAAGGGGACGTCGGCGGCGCTCTACATGGCGGAGCTCAAAGGGTTGATGCTCTCGCTCAGCGAGCGTCATTCCTCGCCGCGCACACTCCTGATCGAAGCGAATCGGATCATCTCGCATCATCTCGACAGCCGCAGCTTCATCACGATGACTTATGCCGTCGTGGACCTTCACGCGCGGACGCTCACCTACGCTCGCGCGGGACACTGTCCGCTGATTTATCTGCCCGCCCCGAACGGCGCGGGGCCGCGGCCGGTTCAGATTCTCGCGCCCGACGGCCTGGTGCTCGGGCTGAAGATCGACAATGGCGAGATGTTCGAGCGGCTGTTGCAGGAGGATACCGTGGCGCTGTCGCCGGGCGACCTCTTCGTGTTCTTCACCGACGGCATGAGCGAGGCGATGAACCCGGCCGACGAATGCTTCGGCGAGACGAAGCTCGGCGACCTGGTCCGCGACCACGGCCATCTCCCTTCCGTGGAGCTGCGCGAGCGGATTCTGCGCGAGATCCGCACCTTCGTCGGCACGGCGAGCCAGCATGACGACATGACGATGCTCCTCCTGAAGATTGACGACGTGGGCGCCGTCGCGCATTCCGCGATTGGGTGACGTGTGGAGCCGGTCGTTATCTTCAGGACGAGCTCCGACATCGAGGCCAGCGTCATCGTCGCACTGCTGGAGAGCCATGGCATTCACAGCATGCGGATCTCGGGCAACCCGCAGGCAATCCTGCCGATGGCGGTGAATGCGCTCGGAGAGATACGGATTGCCGTGCACCGCGACTCGGCGGACGAAGCCGCCAGCGTCATCGAATCGCACCGCGACGAAGTAGGTGGACGCCTCGTCCGCTTACGCGACGAATTCGAGGACTTGCAGACGCGAACGGGATACCGCTTCAAGGACCGCGGCCTCCTCGAGCATGCGCTCACGCACAAGTCCCGCGCCGCCGAAGATCAGTCGGGCGGCGTCGTCGACAACGAGTCGCTCGAGTTTCTCGGCGACGCCGTGCTCGGGTTCGTCGTCGCGGACGCGCTCTTTCAGCGATACCCCGAATACGACGAGGGCCAGAAGTCGAAGATCAAGGCGTCGGTCGTCTCGACGCAGTCGCTGGCGCGCCACGCCGAGCGCCTCGGCCTGGGCGAGCACCTGATCCTCGGGCGCGGCGAGGAGAAGACCGGTGGGCGGTTCAAGGCCGCCTTGCTGGCGGACACCTACGAGGCCCTCATCGCGGCGATCTATCTCGATGGAGGCATCGACGCGGCAACGGCCTTTCTGCGACGCGAGCTGGGAGACGCGATCGAAGAGGGCCAGCATCCCGACTTTCACGGGCAGGACTTCAAGTCGGCGCTGCAGGAGCGGCTGCAGTCGCTTGGCCGTCCGCTGCCCGAATATCGCGTCGTCAACGAAGAGGGTCCGGATCACCGGAAGGTCTTCCACGTCGACGTGGTCGCCGCGGGCGAGACGCTCGCGTCGGCCAGCGGCCGCGCGAAGAAGGAAGCGGAGCAGGAGGCGGCGCGGATCGCCCTCGCCCGGCTCGCCGCCCCTCGCCCCTAACTACCGAAAATCAATTTTTGATTTTTGCTCGTTGATTTTTGATTTGGAAATACCGCAATCAAAAATCAAAAAAACCAAAAATCAAAAATGAGTTCAGTCTATTTCAATGATTCCCCAGCTGCGGCGTTCCTCCGGCGTCGGCTCGCCGCCGGGTCCGGCGTACGCCAACGCGGGCGCCGGCTCGTGCTGTGGCACGCGCTCGAGAGCGTAGCGCTGGACTTCCCGGACGACGTCTTCCTCGCTCGGCGGGTTGGGGCGGCAGTGGAGCCGCACCCAGACGCGGAGCAGCGGGTCGGCGAAGCTGTAGCGCTTCTGGCGCGCCGTGACGAGGTCCACGTCCTCGAGCCACGAGAGATAGTCTTTCGTCGAGCCCGGCGTCCGGCGAAGGCGGTGCGAGATCTCGGTGAGCGTGAGCGGCTCGTCGCCGGCGAGGATGTCCAGGATCGCCTTGAGGGCCCCGTATCCGCGTGCGCGGTGGAGGCGCAGCTCGTAGCAGAAGCGGCACCAGTTCGTGAGCTCTCCCTCGGCCGAGAGCAGCGCGGTGAGCGCGCTGATGGGATCCGCGCCTCGTCCGCCCATGCGCGACATCGCGCTGCCGATCGCGCGCACGTACGCCGGTCGGCCATCGGTGAGCGCCTGGACGGCGCGTCCGAGGTAGTCGCGATCGTCGCTCGCCATCTGCTCGTACCCGTTGAACGCCGGCGCGAGCATGTCGGTGACGTCCGCGGGCGCCAGCGCGGGGAGGTGCATGACCTCGAAGCGCGCCGTGGCGTCGCGCAGGAGGCGATGCGCCCGCGCCACGTACCGGGTGGTCAGCACGAACCGGTTGGCGCTCCCGGAGAGCGCTTCGATGAGATCGCGGAGCACGTGGCGAAGGCCGGGGAAGCTCTCGAACGTCCGCAGCTCGAGCACCTCGTCGATCAGGAACGTGCACGGCTCACCGGCGGGGGTGCGCGAGGTGTCGAGAAACGCGAGGAGCGCATCGAACGCATCGCGCGCATTCACCGGCGTGCGCCCCTCGGGACGCGCCACCGGCGGGAACGGCGACGCGGTCACGACGGCCTCGAGGAATCGTTCGGGCGTCGTGGCGCACCGCTCGATGTCTATGTACTGGGCGGCGCCGCGGCCCGCGCGTTCGCGCAGGCGCTGCAGCAGAAATGTGCGGCCGGTGCCACATCCTCCGAGGATGACCGGGATCCGCGAAGGAGACGCCTCGAGAGCGCTTTGAACACGTCGTTCGAACCCAGCCTGTGAACCCGTCATGTCCGTCGCCCCTTGCCTGTGAGAACTACCGCCGCTGCATGGGGATCCGAATGCCGCCCGCCTGAGCCGTGGCGATTGCTTCCGGATATCCCGCGTCCGCATGCCTGGCGACGCCGATGCCGGGGTCGCACGTCAGCACGCGCTGGAGTTTGTCGTCCGCTTCGCGCGAGCCGTCGGCCACGATGACCATGCCCGCGTGGAGCGAGTAGCCGATGCCAACGCCACCGCCGTGATGCACCGAAACCCAGGTGGCTCCCGCGGACGCGTTGAGCAAGGCGTTCAGAATGGGCCAGTCGGCGATCGCATCGCTGCCGTCGCGCATCGCTTCGGTTTCGCGGTTCGGCGACGCCACCGAACCGGTGTCGAGATGATCGCGGCCGATGACGATGGGTGCTTTCACCACGCCTCGCCGCACCAGCTCGTTGATCTTCAGCCCGAACCGCGCGCGCTCGCCATACCCGAGCCAGAGGATGCGCGCGGGCAGCCCCTGGAACGCCACCTTCTCACGCGCCAGATGGATCCAGCGGCAGAGCGCGTCATTGTCGCCGAACATCTCGAGCGCGGCATCGTCGGTTGCGCGAATGTCATCAGGATCTCCGGAGAGTGCGGCCCACCGGAATGGACCTTTGCCTTCACAGAAGAGAGGCCGCACATATTCCGGCACGAAGCCGGGAATGTCAAACGCATTCGCGATGCCGGCCATGCGTGCCTGAGCACGAATGTTGTTGCCGTAGTCGAACGTCACCGCGCCGCGATGCTGAAGCGTGAGCATCGCATCCACATGTCGCGCCATCGACGCCATCGAGCGCGCGAGGTACGCGTCCGGTTGCCGCTCTCTCAAAACTGTGGCTTCAGCAAGCGACATGCCGTGCGGGATGTAGCCGTTGAGCGCGTCGTGCGCCGACGTCTGGTCCGTGAGCACCTCCGGTGTCACGCCGCGGCGCACCAGCTCCGGCAGCACGTCGGCGGCGTTCGCTTCGAGCGCGATCGATCGCGCGGTGCGGTCGCGCTTCCACTGCGCCACGCGTGCCAATGCGTCATCGAGACTCGTCGTGGCTTCATCGAGGAAACGGGTCGCGAGCCGCCGCTCGATGCGCGTCCGATCGACCTCCACGACGAGCGCGGCCGCGCCGTTCATCGTGGCCGCCAACGGCTGGGCGCCGCCCATCCCGCCGAGGCCCGCCGTGACCACGAGCGAGCCGGCGAGTGATCCGCCGAAGTGACGCCTGGCCGCCGCGGCGAACGTCTCGTACGTGCCCTGCAGGATGCCCTGCGTGCCGATGTAAATCCAGCTGCCCGCCGTCATCTGGCCGAACATCGTGAGGCCACGGTGCTCGAGGTCGCGGAAGTTCTCCCACGTCGCCCAGGCGGGTACGAGCATCGAGTTCGAAATCAGCACACGGGGCGCGCCGGGATGCGTCGTGAACACGCCCACCGGCTTGCCCGACTGCACGAGCAGCGTCTCGTCGTGCTCGAGACGGCGAAGCGCATCCACGATGGCGTCGAACGCCTCCCAGCTGCGCGCGGCCTTCCCCGAGCCGCCATAGACGATGAGTTCGTCCGGTCGCTCGGCGACGTCCGGATCGAGATTGTTCATCAGCATGCGGAGCGCGGCTTCCTGCGGCCATCCTTTGCAGGACAACGCTGCGCCGCGAGGCGCTCTGATGAGGCGCGTGGACGTGTTCATCGATCTAACGCTGGAAGGATCCGTCGAGCGAAGGATAGAAATTAAAAACAGCGGGTGAGCTTGTCAAATGAATTTCAGAAAAAGTTTCAGTTGACTTTCGTCGCGCACGCGCGTTCGAGATCGCCGCCGGCGATCAGATTGCAAATCACGGCGAGATCGCGCGACGTGGAACGATCGTGCTCGAGCGTCGGCACATGCGTTCGAATGAAATCATGCACGCGCGTGAGCGGCGGCGACGAGGTGAGCGGCGCGAGCAGATCGATCGCCTGACACGCGCACAGCAGTTCGACGGCGAGCACGTCGCACGCGAGCTCCGCGGCGCGCGCGGCCTTGAGCGCGGCGGCCATGCTCATGCTCACGTGATCTTCCTTGTTCGCGGAGGTCGGAATCGTATCGACGCTCGCCGGATGCGCGAGCGTCTTCAGCTCCGACGCCAGCGCCGCGGCCGTGACCTGCGCCATCATCAGGCCGGATTCCTGTCCGCCGTGCCGCGTCAGGAACGCCGGCAGACCGCTGAGCGCCGGGTTGACGAGCCGCTCCGACCGGCGCTCGCTGATCGTGGCGAGCTGCGCCGCCGCGATGCACAGCAGATCCGCGGCGATCCCCACCGGCGCGCCGTGAAAGTTGCCGCCCGACACGATGTCGCCGCTACCTGCCTCGCCGCCGGTCGCGCGATCCATGAACACCATCGGGTTGTCCGTGGCCGCGTTGGCCTCGGTGGTGAAGACCTGCCGCACGAATCGGAAGGCCTCGCGCGCCGCGCCATGCACCTGCGGAACGCAGCGCATGGAGTACGCGTCCTGCACGCGGCCGCAGTTGGCGTGCGACGCGTTGAGGGGGCTGCCGTCGAGCAGGGACGCGAGGTTTGCCGCCGACGCGCGCTGGCCGTCGAAGCCGCGCGCCTCGTGAATCCGCGGGTCGAACGGCTTCATCGACCCCCGCAGTCCGTCGATGCTCAGCGCCGCGATGATGTCCGCGGCGCGCGCGAGGCGCTCCGCCGCCGCCAGCGCCAGCCCGAGGAGCGCGGTCGACGCCTGAGTGCCGTTGATGAGCGCCAACCCCTCTTTCGGCCGTAAGTTAAGAGGTGTCAGCCCGGCGCGCTGGAGGGCCGCCGCCCCGGTTTCACGCGCTCCCGCGTCGGTCCACGCTTCGCCTTCGCCGATGAGCACCAGGCCCAGGTGGGCGAGCGGCGCGAGGTCGCCGCTCGCGCCGACCGATCCTCGAGAAGGCACCACCGGATGGACGCGGCGGTTCAACAGCTCGACGAGGTGCTGGAGGGTTTCGGGCGCGACGCCCGAAAACCCCTTGGCGAGCACGTTCGCCCGGAGCGCCATCGTCGCGCGCACGGCCGCGATCGAGAGCGGCTCGCCCACCCCGGCTGCGTGGCTCCGCAGCAGGTTGACCTGCAGCGTGTCGAGGGAGTCGGCCGGAATGCGGACCTCCGCGAACGATCCAAAGCCCGTGTTGATCCCGTAGACCGGCGCATCACCCCGCGCGAATCGATCGACGACCTTCCGCGACGCGTGCACGCGATCCAGCGCCGCGTTCGCGACCCCCACCGGCTCGAAGCCCTGCGCGATCGCGATCATCTGCTCGAGCGTCAGCGAGTGGCCATCAAGGACGATCATGGAGCATTGCGATCATATCCGTAGTCCGTAGTCCGTAGTCCGTAGTCCGTGGGTCGCCTCTAGACAAAACCAACAACCCACGAACTACGAACCACGAGAGTGAGCTACGATAGACGGCTGCATGTCAGGAAACATCGCGGTGCTGGGCGCGCAATGGGGCGACGAAGGCAAAGGCAAGATCGTCGACCTGCTCACGCCGCACTTCTCGACCGTCGCGCGGTATCAGGGCGGGCACAATGCCGGCCATACGGTCTACGTGCAAGGCAAGAAGTTCGTCCTGCACCTGATTCCCTCGGGGATCCTGCACCCGGGCGTGGCATGCGTCATCGGCAACGGGGTGGTGATCGATCCGCTGGCGCTCTTCAAGGAGGTCGAGGAGCTGGCCCGGCTGGGGATCGACGTCGATGGACGCCTGCTCGTGAGCGAAAAGGCGCATCTGATCCTGCCGTACCATCGCGAGCTCGACGTGCTCTCCGAAGCGCGGCGCGGCGAGCGGAAGATCGGCACGACGTCGCGCGGCATCGGCCCCGCCTATGAGGACAAGATCGGTCGCCGCGGCATCCGCGTCTGCGACCTCCTCGGCGATCGCGACGCGCTCGCGCACGAAGTGCGAGAGAACGTGAGCGCGCGCAACCACATGATCAAGGAGACGACGCTGGAGTGGCAGCCGGTGCTGGACCAGCTCCTCGAGTACGGAGAGCGGATCCGGCCGTGGGTGTCCGATGTGTCGTTGTACCTCTCGAACAACATGGCCGAAGGGAAGCGCATCATGTTCGAGGGCGCCCAGGCGACGCACCTCGACATCGATCACGGGACCTATCCCTTCGTCACCTCGTCGAATGCATCGGTTGGAGGCATCTGCACGGGACTCGGCGTCCCGCCGCGGGCGATCCATGGCGTCCTGGGCGTGGCGAAGGCGTACACCACGCGAGTGGGGGAGGGCCCGCTGCCCACGGAGCTCTCCGGCGCGCTCGCCGATCGGCTGCGCGAGAGCGGCCAGGAATACGGTGCGTCAACCGGCCGGCCGCGCCGGTGCGGTTGGTTCGATGCGGTCGTCGTCCGTTACTCCGCACGCATCAATGGCCTCGATGCGCTGGCCCTCACGAAGCTCGACGTCCTCGACGGCTTGCCCGAGGTGAAGATCTGCGTCGGCTACGCGACGCGGTCGGGCGTCATCTCCGAGTTTCCTGCCGACCTCCGGCTCCTCTCGGCGGGGGAGCCTCGGTACGAAACCCTCCCGGGCTGGTCCGAGCCGACGCGCGGCGTCACCGACGAGGCGAAGCTGCCGGCCAACGCCCGGCGCTACGTGCAGCGTCTCGAGGAGGTGACCGGCGTTCGCTGCGGGATCATCTCGACCGGATCCGACCGCAACGAAACGATTGTCGTGAAGGACTCGGCGGTGGAACGATGGCTTAAGCCTTAGGGCTTAAGGCTTAGGGCTTACGGCTTATGGCCTTGTCGGCTTAGGCCGTCAAGGCCCTTGGGCTTAAGCCTTGAGCCCTAAGCCTTCTTCTTCTTTTCAATAAACTTCAGCACCGCATCCGCGTCCGCATCGAAGAACTCGATGCCCGCGCGGTACTGCGGGGCGGGGCTGCCCTTCGGCATCTCGAACGCGGCCCAGGCCACGCCGGCGCTGAAGCGGATCGGACGGGGCTGCTGCGGGAGCGACATCCGGATGCGCTGATTCGGCTTCAGCGTGGTGGGTGAGATCACCATCGCGCCGATTGACGAGAGGTCCATCAGAATCGCCGGCTTGCCGTCGACCGTCACCTCGAGGCCATCCAGCATCTTGAAGCGCGGCGCGCGCCGCGTGCCTCGCCAATCGAGGTTCGGCGCCGCCGGTGCCGGCGCGGGCGGCTCTTCGACCGCCACGGGTGGAGCGGCACCCGGATCCACCGGCCTGCGGGGCGACACCCGCGTGTAGTTGCTGTCATGGGCGACGATGCGGATCTCGCACGAGGCAAGCGCCGGGTCGGCCTTGATCCGGTTGATGAGCGCCGCGCCGCGCGATGTGGCGGCAAAGAGCCGCTCGAGCGCCACCACCGACGGCTGGTCGCGGCTGATCACGTCGAGCGCGCGCAGCGCGTCGGAATCGGCGAACGTCTGCGCGTTCGCAAACTCCGGACGCTCCTGCAGCGCAGACAGATGCTGCGCCGCTCCGATGATCACAATCTCCGAAGACACGGAATGGAAAGTCTAACTCAAAACCGTGCATGCGACCGCTGACGCTACAATCGCGTGATGCCGCTGGAGCCCGCTGCACCAATCTGCACGAGCGGCGGGGACGGCGCTGAGCCGATGAACGCATCGATCCTCACCGCTCACGTGATCGATCACCAGATGGTGCAGTCGCTCTCGGCGGAACGTCCGCTCCTGCTGGTGTGCCTGCGTCATCTGGGATGCGCGTTCTCGCGCCAGGCGCTGGCCGACTTGCGCGATCAGCGCGGCGCGATCGAAGCGAGCGGCACGCGTGTGATGATCGTGCACCTCGAGCCGCGTCCGGTCGCCGAGCCGCTGCTGCGGCGCTACGGCCTCGGGGACGTGCCGACGATCAGCGATCCGTCCGCGGAGGTCTATGAATCGTGCGGCCTGAGCCGCGGCCGCATCAGCCAGCTGGTGGGGCCGCGCGTAGTCTGGCGATGGCTCGTTACGGCGCTGGTGAAACGGCAGGGCGCAGGATGGACGGGCGCCGACGTACGCCGCATGCCGGGCGCATTCCTGATTCACCGGGGCCGGGTCATGCGGGCGTTTCGGCACCGGACCACCGCCGATCGGCCAGACTTTCGCTCGCTGTGTTCCCGCTGAGCGCGACGTGGGAGCCGGTTTTGCTTGACAGTCTCGCGATGCACAAAAAGGAGGCGCCACTCGTCCTCCTCGTCGAGGACGATACGGATACGCGCGAGATGTATTCCGAGTACCTCAGCTACTCGGGATTGCGCGTCACCGAGGCGCCCACGGGGTTTCGCGCACTCCAGCGCGTCCGCGAGCAGACGCCCGATGTCGTCGTCACTGACATCTGGATGCCCGGCATGGACGGGCTCGAGCTTTCGAGGCGTCTTCGCGCCGAACCGCCGACGCGCGATGTTCCGATCATTGCCGTAACCGGCAATCCCACCGAGGGCGTGCGCGAAGCGGGATGCGACGTCATGCTCGAAAAGCCGTGCACTCCCGATCGCCTGCTCCACGCCATCGAAGACGTCCTCGACAAGTCTCGCGATTGAACACCCTCACGCTATTTCTCGAATACGCGCACGGTCGAAGCTGAGCTTCCGCGGGCTCGGCTCTTGCACCCCGGCCATACGTTGCATCGGAGGGTGATTTATGACTCGCGGGAAAACACCGTTCGAGACGCTCGTGGCCAACTACTGGCGACGAGATCCGCAGCAATTGTTGTCATTGCTCGAACAGCGTTTTGGAGTTCGGGTGGAGCCCGACCAACTCAACCGGGCCTCGGACGTAGCGACTTTTGTCACCGCCGTGAAGGACCAGGTCGATCATCCGGGCCGGCTCGAGCGTGTGGCCGAGCGTTTGCTGAAGGCGTAGGTAGTGACTGACGCCGTTCATCGCCTCGTGGAACGTCGCGCATCCACAATGCCCGATGCCCTGGCCATTGTCGACGGAGCAAAGGTCGCGACGTACCGCGAGCTCAATCAAGTGGCCAACTCGCTCGCTCGGCGACTCCGCGAAAGCGGACTCGCGCGCGGATCGCTCGCCCTCGTCCGGATGCCGCGAACCACGGACCTTGCCGTGGTGCTGCTGGCGGTGCTGAAGGCCGGTGCGTGCTATGCGTGGGCGGACCCCGGATCGCGCGAAGACACGACGCTTCCGACGTTCTGCATCGCTCGGGGAGGCACCGGCAGCGAAGAGCAGTATCTGGCGATCGACATCCGCAAGGCGCTGCGCGACGCCGCGTCACGGCCCAGCCCCAACCTCCCGGTGCTCACACGTGATGTGGATGTCGCGTGCGTGCTTCCCGACGTCGCTGGCCATCCGCACGTCTTCGTCCCGCACGCGACGATCGCGGCGCTGCCGCGGACGCACACGCGCCTCCAGCCGTGGGAAGGCTGCGCCGGCGCGCTCGATCTCTGGATGGTGCTGATGTCCGGCACGGCGCTGTCGCTCGGCGTCTCGTCACAGGCAACGGCGGCCTAGGAATTTGCGATCTTTGATTTTTGATTTGTGATTTCAAATCGCAATCAAAATCGCAATCAAGAATCACAAAATCACAAATCAAAAATCACAAATCAAAAATCACGAATTTCGAGATCGCCTCATTCGAACCACAGCCGAATCGCAAACACGATGATGGTCGCGGTGACGACCCCCTTGAGCCATCGGTGTCCCTTGGTCACGGCGAGGCGCACGCCGATGAGACCGCCAAGCGTGTTGCCGATCGCGAGCGCGATTCCCATCGGCCAGTGAATGCTGCCGTTGATCGCAAAGATGGCCAGCGAGAGAACCGTGAACAGCAGCACGCTGACCACCTTGATCGCATTGCCTCGCACGAGGTCGATCCCCGACCACGTGGTGATCGCGAGAATCAGGAATCCGACGCCGGCCTGAAGAAAGCCGCCGTAGATTCCGACGAGCAGGAATCCGGCGGCGACCAACCACGATTGCGACGACCGTGCGGCAGTATCGGGGCGTGGATCGGGGGCGAAGAGCGTCGCGAGCGTGATGACCACCATCGTGATCGCCAGAATGCGGCGGAACAGCTCGTCGCCGACGTACAGCGCGGCCCATGAGCCGAGAGCCGCGCCCACGAGAGCCGGCACACTTGCCGTGAGCGCCCAACGCCAATCGAGGACGCGCGCGTTGTGGAACCCCCAGATCGCGCTCGCGTTCTGCATCAGAATGCCGACGCGATTGGTGCCGTTGGCGACGACGCTGGGCAGGCCGAGGAAGATCAGAATCGGCAGCGTGAGAAAGGAGCCGCCGGCCGCCACGACGTTCACGATGCTGGCGACGAGACCCGCGGCGATCAGCAACAGGAAGGCGAGAGGATCGTCCACGGCCCAAGTGTTTCATGCCGCGGGCCGTCTGTGTAGTCTGCGAGTAGTCTGCCGTCGCTACCGGCTTGGCTCGACGCGCGAGCTGCGTATGCGGACGCCCTCACCCGATCGCTCCACGGCGCCGATCACATTCACCGACTGTCCGGCGCGCACCGCCGCGCCGGTTGGCGCCACCACGGCTATCCGCAGGTCGCCGTCGCGAATCCAGAAGAGCGTGTCCGACTCGACGCGCTCCACATCCACGTTCTCGATCTCGACGCGGCGTCCGATGGCGTCGCGGCTGTTGTCCTCGAATATCTGATCGAGCGCGGTGATGATGCGCCCGCCGCGGCGTTCGATTTCACGAGCCGGCCTCGAGATCGCGCGATCGGGGTTGTGGCCGCCTGGTGTATCCGTGCCGCTCGGCGCCCGTTCGGTGCCGCTGGTCCCCGCCACGCGCGGCCCCTCGACCGCGTCACGGCGTGGCGGTGACGTGCCCCAGTACGCCAGGATGATCGCCACCCCGGCGAAGAAAAGAATGAGGGGCGTGAGATACGTCCAGAGCGCGAACCGGCGGACGTCCCTGTTGAGCACGCTGCGGGGAGGGTTCTGACCTGCGTTCTGATGCGCACTGGGATCCGGGGTCCGCGTCGACTCAGCCATCAAGGCCTCCGTGCGGCAAGTTGCATGAGTCGTTCCTGGAGCCCCATCGCCTTCAAGGCCGGCATGGCGAGGCCGCCGGAGCACGCGTTTTCGAGTACACTCGTGCGGCTGAACGTGGAGGTGGCGTCATGACGTCTCGCGCCTTCGTCGCCGTCCTGATCCTCTTCGCCGCCTCCACGTCTCTCGGGCAGTCCCGCAGGCAGCCGCGGCGCGTCGGCCTCGACGAAAACGCCCTCCTGCAGAAGATCGTTGAAGACGCGGCTGCCGGTCTCCCCACCGCCGGCAACGCGTGGCTCAAGTGGACGCCGCATTTCCTTCGCGGCGCCGGCGGCAAGACCTACGTTCCGTTCACGCTCAGAATCGAAGAAGCGCCCGGTGCATTCGCCAGCGCCGCGATGTACGTGCGCGTCGCGCCGCGAGGCGACGAGGGCCGTGCGGGCAAACGCGCCGACGGCGTGCAGAACGTGACCGGAGTGGCGATCGGCGATCTGCCGGTGAACTCTCCCGAACGGCGAGTGGGCGGCGCTGGAGCGCCGACGGCCAGTGACGCGTCGCTGATGCTGCGAAGCCTCACCGCGAAAAACGTGAACAGCGCGTATCCGTTCGAGGCCGCGTACGGCGTGGTATCGCACGCGGCGGACAAAATGGCGACGGTTCAGCGGGCGTTCGAAGTGAAGCCGGGCGAGTACCGATCTGTATATCGCGCTTCTCGAGCGAGACTCGAACGGACAAAAAAAGTGGGCCCTGCTGAAAGAGGCCATCACCGTGCCGAGCTTCGAGGGCGAAGGGCTTCGCGTGAGCAGCGTGATTCTCGCGGAGAACATCGCGCCGCTGGCGGCCCCCGTGCCGGTGGCCCAGCAGGCCGAACGACCGTACGCCTTCGGCGCGGCCGAGCTCGTCCCGGCGGCCGACGACGAGCTGCGGCAGGATGAGATCCTGCACATCGCATTTCTCATCTACGATGCGTCGATCGACGCAGCAGGCAAGCCGGATGTCCAGGTTGAGTACCGCCTGTACCAGGAGAACTTCGCCTCGGACCGGCTGCTCGGCGCCGCGCCGCCGCAAGTGCTGAACCAGTCGACGCTGCCCACATCCTTCGACTTGCGAACGGGGCAGCAGCTTGCCGCGATGCAGTCGCTCCCACTCACCGCGTACAAAGCCGGAACCTATCGGCTGGCGATACGCGTCGTCGACAAGCGGTCGGGCTCGACGGCTGATGAGCAGATCCGCTTCGTCATCGTGTCCTGATTCTTCTTTACGGCATCTCGCCGCGTGGTGGTCTGTCCGTTGCACCGAATAGGGCGTTTAGCTCTCTTTTGGAATGGAGGACCAACATGAGAAAAGTCGTGAGCAGTTCGTGTATCGCCGCGATGCTGGCATGTGGCACCGTGGCGTACGCCCAGACAACTGGACAGAATCCGACCGGCCAGGCAGGGTCGCCGACCATGACGTCGGATCGTCAGGTGAGCGGCGACCGCGCGCAGACTCAACAGCAGATGACCCTCGTCGGATGCATTCAGCGTGAGGCCGAGTACCGCCAGGCTGCTGGCGGCGGCAAGGGCGGCACGATGGGGACGGGCGTGGGTGTCGGCAACGAGTTCGTGCTCGTGAACGCATCGCCCAGCAGTGGCTCGCAGACCTCGATCAGCGAAAGCGCTGGGACGTCGACCCCAGCATCACCAACTGGCGCCACGAGCACCACCCCCGCAGCCCCGGGCACAGCCGGTACGACGGGAACGACCAGCGCCACGGCAACACCTTCACCGTCGAGTCCTTCATCGACGGCCTCTTCGCCGAGCGCCGGCGCGTCGAGCGGCATGTCGGTGGGGAGCGGAGGCAAAGCGTACGCGCTCACCGGCAACCGTGAAAAGGACCTCGAGCAGCACGTCGGGAAGCGCGTGGAGATCGTCGGCACGCTCGAGCGCAGCGGCGCGGGCATGACGTCAGGTGCAGGCACCACGCCAAGCGCCGGCGCCCCGGCGTCGGACACCGCGGGCGCGTCGCAGCGCCTCGGCGACCTGCAGCAGATCAACGTCGTGTCGTTCAAGTCAGTCAGCGGCAGCTGTTCTCAGTAGTACTCGCGTGATCGGTGGTCGGTGATCGGTGGTCCGATCACCGATTACCTGATCACCGATGACCGACCACTCACGCCGTCAGGCTCCGTACCAACGAAAGCATCATGTCGATGGCGACGGTGTTGTGGCCGCCCACCGGGATGATGAGATCCGCGTAGCGCTTCGTCGGCTCCACGAAGTCGAAGTGCATCGGCTTCACCGTTCCCAGGGTACTGCTCCACCACGTTGTCCATCGTCCGGCCCCGTTCGGCGACGTCGCGCCGCAGGCGGCGGATGAATCGCGTGTCGGCGTCGGCGTCGACGAACACCTTGACGTCCATCAGATCCCGCAGTGAGGCATCCGTGAAGATCAGGATGCCTTCGACGATGATCGCCTTGCGCGGCGAGATCGTTTCCGTCGCGTCGAGACGTGCGAAGAGGGTGAAGTCGTATCGCGGGGCTTCGATGGTCTCGCCCGCTTTGAGACTCCGCAGGTGGCGGACCAGCAGGTTCGTCTCGAGCGCGTCGGGGTGGTCGTAGTTGAGGGCGAGGCGCTCCTCGAAGCGGAGATCGTTGCGGTCGCGATAGTAGCGATCGTGCTCGAGCACCGTGACCTGGTCGGGACCGAGGCTCTCGACGATGCGGCGGACGACGGTGGTTTTGCCGGAGCCGGAGCCGCCGGCGACGCCGATCACCACGGGGGGCCGTGACACGGCCCTATTCTTTCACGGCCCTATTCCTTCATGCGGGGCGGCGGCGTGGGACTTCGTCGCGCTGCCGCGCGGTGCGGAGCTTCTGGAGCGCGCGCGCTTCGATTTGCCGTACGCGTTCGCGCGTGACCGAGAGGCGGCGGCCGATCTCCTCGAGCGTGTACTCGCGGTCGGTCCCGAGGCCGTAGCGCAGGCGCAGCACTTCTTTCTCGCGGTCGCCGAGCGGGGCCATCGCGCGTTCGACTTCGTTGGCGAGGTCGTGCTCGATGACGCTCTCTTCGGGGGACCGCACGGTGCGATCCTGCAGGAGGTCGCCGAGCTCGGTCGTTTCGTCTTCGCCGACCTTCATCTCGAGCGAGTAGGGCGTCTTCTGCGCGTCGAGCAGCAGGCGGACCTTGCCCGCGGGCATGTTCAGGCGAACGGCGAGCTCCTCGGCCGACGGGTCGCGCCGGTTTTCGGTGCGCAGTGCCTTCCGCTCTTTTTCCAGCCGGTTCAGCGATTCGATGACGTGCACGGGCAGCCGGATGGTGCGGCCGTAGTCGGCGATCGCGCGCGTGATGGCCTGGCGGATCCACCAGGTCGCGTAGGTGGAGAACTTGAAGCCCCGGCGGAACTGAAAGCGATCGACCGCTTTCATCAGGCCGATGTTGCCTTCTTGGATCAGATCGAGAAACGAAAGCCCGCGGTTCATGTAGCGTTTCGCGATCGACACGACCAGGCGGAGATTGGCCTCCATCAGCTCGCGCTTTGCTTCACGCACCGCCTCTTCCGCCGACTCGATCTTCCCGTACTGTCGCCGGAATTCGGGCTTGGTCAGCCCGACCTTCGTTTCGAGCTCGCGGCAGCGCTCCGCGCGATCGGCCTTTGGTGTGTGTTCCAGCGTGCGGAACTCTTCGTCGTAGTGCTTCAGCTCCGTGTAGATCTCGTCGATGAGGGCCGGGCGAATCGGCTGCGCGGCGAGCTCCTTCACGAGCGTGGCTCGCGTGCGTTCGAGCTGCTGCTCGTATGCCGTGCGCGCCTTTACGCTCAGCCGCGGATTTTCGAGGCGCTCCCGGAGCTGATCGATCAGGCCGCGGCGGCGCTTGATGCGTGCGAAGGCGAGAAGGACCGGCCGGACGACTTCGTTGCGGAGCTCACCGCCTTCTGGCAGCAGAATCAGCTCCGCGGGCGGATCGTGGTTCGTGCGGATGCGATCGGCCAGGGCGACGAGCGTTTGGAGCGCCGCGGGAACGTCGGCCAGCCGCGCCACCAGGTCGGCGCCCGCGCGCTCGATGCGCTCGCCGATCGCGACCTCTTCCTGCTTCTTGAGAAGCTTTCTCTTCCCGATGTGCTGCAGGTACACGCGAACGAGGTCGACGTCCTCGTGCGACATCCGGCTAGCTGCGGGCTGATCCTTGTCGAGCTGCTCGACGTCGAACTCGTCCACGTCGGGGAACTGTTGCCGGAACGCCTCAGGTTCTTCTTCTTCGAGGAGGCGCTCGGGCTGCGTCGCGAAAGGTGTCTCTTCGGCCAGCGGTGCGCCATCGCCTTCCGGCCCGATGCCGAACTCATGCGTCCGGCGCCGCCAGTCGAGGATGTGCGCCTGGTTTGCAGGATCTTTCCAGTCGATGAGCGAAGGGCTGCCACCTTTGCGAAACTTCAGCGTCTTTCGGGCAGACGACGACTTCGTGGGCATACCAACGTCTCAGCTTTGCAAGCGCGTTGCCTGGCGGGTTGAGCCCAGGACGAGCGGGTTCTGGAAGCTAGCGAGGCTGCTTGGACAGAAACTCTGCGAGTGAACGCGTAACCTCGTTGCGAGCAGCCCTTTCGGCACGGCTACGCCTCGCCTTATTGATCGCGTGTCCTGCGCGGCTGACAAGTTCACCGATCGGAACTCTGACGCGGATCACCTCACCAGTGCTGATCGGTGGAACGAGTGTCAGGAAGCCGAGTTTCCGATCTGGTTCAGGCGCGATCTGGATCTCAGCCTGACTTTGCCACGCGAGTCGCACTCGTTCCAGCGACAGCGCCGAGGCGGGTGGCTGCTGGCCGGCCAGGGAGGTGCCAGGTCCGGCAATCACGCACAGGAAGGCGATCGCCGCGATGGTCCGTTCAGACACGGGCACCTCCGCAGTTTACCTCACGCGCGACGGCGCCCGGCGGAGGTCAGTCGTTCTGATGGGCTCGTGGTAGCATTGAATGTTCTGGCCGCCTTCGCGCTTCGCGCTACGGCGCGCCAAGCCCGCTTCCCCGGGCGAGCGCGGAGGGCCCCTAGCTCAGTGGTAGAGCACCTGACTTTTAATCAGGGTGTCCCGGGTTCGATCCCCGGGGGGCCCACCAAGACAATTTGACGATTCAGCGATTTCGGGTTTCTTTTCATTTTCTGATTTTGAAATTCATTTCTGATCTCGAGTTTCGCCCGGTCTGATCCATCCGCTGTCCCTGTGGTGTAGCTGGCCCAACACGTCGCCCTTTCAAGGCGAAGACCGCGGGTTCGAATCCCGCCAGGGACGCCAAACTCCCTCGCTCTGCTTCGGTCGTTTGTCGTCCTGGCGCGCTCCAGGCGCGCGGCGCACGCTCTGGCGTGCGCCAGCGGGCACGAATCCCGCCAGGGACGCCATTCCACTCGGCGCAGGCTGCTTCTTACGGCCGCCGCTGTCAGTCACACCGGCCGCTGCCTCCCCGATTGAAGCGAACAAAAGGCGCCCCGCAGTCACCGGCGATCTGGTCTCTGTCTTCTTCGTACTTCATGTCGTAGATGCAGCCAGCGCGCCGCGGGTCCGCGAACCGCAGCCGCGGATAATCGCCCGTCACTGGCGCCTCGCGCACCGCCGGGTCTGGGACCAACCCGATCGGGCGCACACATGTGGTACCCGAGATGCGGTCGCCGCTCTGCGTCAGAGACATCGCGTAAATGTAGGTCCTGGCCACCGTGAAGGTCCAGTTTCCTGTCACAGTTTTTGAGGGGCTCGTCGGTCCACAGGAAACGCTCACGATGAGGGTCGCGAGCGCAGCCGACCGCACCAGTGGGCTCACGGACAGATTGTATTCTCGACCGCAGCCTGAGAATGGCTCCCGATCACGCGGATATGCGATCTGGTTCCAAGTCGGAACGGTCAGAGACGCCACTACTCGCTTCGCCCGTCGTTCGCGCTTCCACGTCTCCGGTTCCCGGTTCGTGTTCTCTTTTCGTAATTCGCGCGAGGCATGGTCACGTGCGCGAGTACGAATCGCGCGCTCCCGACCTACTTTGCAACTTGGACAGCGTCGACAGGCGACTCGAATGCGATGAACAGGACGCATGCAGCGCTGCCGGCACAGGAGGCGTATGCGGAAGCTTCGCGAGCCCGTAGGCGTACGTCCCAGGCTTGAGTACGATGCGCGGCTGACCACTGTAGCTGACTGAAAGTTCCCCAGCTACCAGCACCATTTGTTCGGCCGACGTGTGCCAGTGCTCCGGAATGGTCGTGGTCGTATTGGCCGGGAGCCTGAGGAATACACCAGCGTTCGCTTTTGCGGGATCACCGTGGAGGACCGCCAGACCGCAACCCACAGGCATGAAAGACGGACACGGCGCCCACTGGAGCTGACTGTCAAGCGCGCTACGCGTTACGGCGTGCTCCTGCGCGGCGGCGTGAGCAAACGTCGATGCTCATTGAGAGTCATTGCGGTCATGAGCAACCCTTCGCCAAACCTCTGGATTGACATGAGCCATCCTTTCTCTTGCACCCGACTCGTAAACGCCTCCGCTCAAGCCGCGCGCAGAATTCTTCGAGGTTCCACCTTCCAAAGGGTTTCCATTCCCGCCAGGGACGCCAAACTCCCCCGCTCCGCTTCGGTCGTTTGTCGTCCTGGCGCGCTCCAGGCACGCCGCGTCGCGCTGACGCGCGACCCGAGCGGGCACGAATCCCGCCCCGCCGGCAGTCGCTCACATGGACGCATTGAGATTCCGATGCGCTCACTGCAAGTACGCAGATGCAGCGTTCGGGCGGACTCGGACGCCATGGTCCCGGTTGCGAGCGCGACGTTTAGCCGATCGTGGCCTCGTCGAAACGAAAGCCACAGAACCGGCATTTCTTTGCGCGCGCCCGGATTTTCTCCGCGCATTCCGGGCACTCCTTCATCTCGTCATCGGGTCCGACCGAACCGTCAGGCGCGTCGTGCGCGTGCGGAGGCCCCCCGCTTAGCAGCGGCGGTTCGAGCGCGTCGAGCTCGGGCAGCGACGCACGTGCGACTGGCGCACGCATGCGGTCCTTGTACAGCAGCTGGTTGACGCGCGCGAGATCGGATGCCTCGTCGGAGGCGAGGTCGATCCCCATTGGGCGCACGCGCTCGTCGCGCAGATGACGCAGTCCAGTCTGCAGCGTCTCGAGCCATTTGAGGGCCTCATCCGTGGGGCGGACGAGGAGCAGGTGCCTTGAATCAGCAAGGTGGCGCGCTTCGCTGATCAGCTCAGCAGCCCAGAACTGCCCCGTGAAGTTCGAGCGCGTGGTGACGTTCTCCGATTCCAAGGAGTCGGTCATCGCCCGACCGACCCGCACGTTGGCTTTCGTCATGTCGCCGGCCATCGAGAGCAGGACGCCAACCGACCGGAACTGAAGGATGGAGAGCAGGAAGGTCGCTTGTGTCCTGAACCGCTGCGCCTCGTGAAGGAAAAGAAGGGCGACGCCGGCCGTCAGCAGGACGTAAATTCTAGGCGACGCATTGGCCACCGTCGGCGGTGTAATCGCGAACGCAAACAGCAGCGTGCCGACGCATCGCAGACCCCATGCCGTGTACAAGAGGAGGAACGCGCTCCGGTTGTCCTCGTTGTCCATGATAAGCGGTTGCTTCTCCACGAACAGCGTGCCTGTGAACTTGCCGACGTCCTGAAGGCTGCCGCCCTCTTCGGTTTCGTTCCACTTCTGCACGCGGTTCGGGAAGCCCGGCACCTGCAGCTCGTTCGCGAGGATCGCGAGACGCCCGAAGATGTGCGTGGGATGGCCGAAGCCCTTGTAGGTACTCGGAGCTTTGGTGCGCACGCGCGCTCGGCGGGCCGTCGGGGATCAGCCAGCCGGACGTCAAGTACTCGACCGCTGCAAGCGCCGCGCTGGCGATGAGCAGCAGGACCAGCGGCAGGAGAAGATCGGTGCCGGCCCACTCTCCGATGGCTACGCCGTAGCAGATCGCGAGCAGCGCGGCGATGACGAGCACCCGACTGAGCATGCGATCGACGTTTGCGGTGACGACTTCGCGGACGACTGGCGACAACGCCGCCATGTTCCTGCCGAACAGCCAGCGGAATCGGCCCGGCAGGTTCTGCAGCGATGTCAGCCTGCCGGTCGTCATTCCCGAGTGGATCTCGTTCGGGTCGGCGTACGGGTCCGGTCCCCACACGAGAAGCTCGGGGCGAAGCAGACGCCGCATGCCGTAGAAAAGATCGGCGATGGCGACGACGGCGCAGGCCAGAAGCCCGATCGCCGAAACGACAGTTGCCAGGGTAGCCGGACCTGGACCGCCGAAGCTCACCAGCAACCCGACGATCGCGAACAGCAGCATCATTGCGCCGCCCGCGAGGGTCGTCTTGCTGGCGCGTCGCGAGAACTTGATGTGCAGGGGAGCAACGTTCTCATCAGCCATTGGTGGACCTATGCAGTTGTGGGATTAGGGCGCCGTAACGCGGCGACTGTAGGTGGGTGCGGCCCGGATGTCAACGGCTGCGCTACGTGCCCTAGTTCCGCGGCGGGTCGGCATCGGCTTTCAGCCCTGAGGGGAGATATCTCAGAAATCGTCGGTAGTGTCGCAGGTTAGATTGATCGGAGACACGACGGTTTAGTGTGTCGCGGCGTCGGGGACCACGCGCACTTCTCGATGGCTACAGTGGCTCAAGCCGCGCGCAGAATCCTTCGAGATTCAACCTTCCAAAGGGTTTCCATTCCCGCCAGGGACGCCAAACCTTCATTTCTCTTCGTTGGTGCTTGCAACTGCTTGAACGCTAAGCATGTTGCGGCGGTTCCAAAGTTCTCCCCGTCGAATGGCAATCCGTCGGGGAAGATTGCATGCTGAAGGGCTCGCCGCTGTTCCAACGTACCTTCGAGCCACATCCGCGCAGCGTTTGTCAGCATGTGTTCCGCAAAGCCGAGCACGCCTTCAATGTCAATCGTCTCGATTCGCGCGTCATGGAGTGCCAGTTCGGCGAGCGTAATTTCTTCGCGAATCCGATCGCGTTGGCGTTCATAGGTGGCGCCCAGCACATCGCTGTACCATTCGCGCCGATGCAACGGCAGGCCGATCTAAAGCGGCGTAAATCCTCTGGATCACCGCCGCGCACCATTTTTTTCTGAATACGGCTTCGTCAGCGCCACGCACAAGCTGTGTCAGTACCGCGGCGTCCTTCTTCCCTTCCGGTTGTAGACGTGGCTCCGCGCGAAGGCGCACCGACGGACTCAGGACAGCCAACGGGCCGCACACCCGCGGTAGAAGAGCATCCCTGCGATAGCGGCGTCGGCGAAGAGGAGCGCGGCGCGCGTTGACCTGCGCATAGCTCAATCGAGCACACTGTAGCAAGGTCCACGCGCGAACTGTAATGACGAAGGTCCAACTCTCGAAGAATTGTCGTCACAGGAAGCGTTTCGAGTAGCGCTTTCACAGAATGTAATTTGGAAGTTATCTCGGCCCGTTCCGTCACGAAGGGCCGGTTCGGCTATTCCCGCCCGGCCATCCATGCCGGCTTGTCCACGCGGGAGGCCGATGAACCGAGAATCCCCGAGGTGGGTGTCGGGATCCATTCGACGAACTCGAACTTCACGGAGAGATGGGACTCCAGCCGTCGGAGATAAGCTCACGGTAGATCGCCGTGGCTCTTTCTAGTGCGAGCGGGGTTGTTCGTGCCGCTCTGTCACCAACGCTCGCCCATCGCTATACTTCACTAACAACACGTACGCATCCTGAATCCGCGTCACGAAACAGAACGTCCGCAGTCCCACAGCATCGCTGAGAGCCCAAAGAGGATCCGAACTGTGCATCGCGTCAGCGCCGTTGCATCGGTGCTATTGTGCAAGGCGTGCGGGACGTCCTGGCTCCGACGAGTATGCGAACGTGCCCGGGGAGAGCGGAACAGGAAGTACACACGCGACGGCCATCATTGTGAGTCGGTGAACATCCAGGAGGCGCGGCGTACAGGAGACGAAATCACGTTCCGGTGTTTGCATTGCTCGAGGACGTTCAACGAGCGATGTCGCGGGTGTGGTTCTTACCCGCGGGACCGGGGGCCCCGACGAAGCCGGTTGGCCCTGCCTTTCCGCGCGGGCCACGAGTACCTGGAGGGTTGGGGCCTTGTGAGTCTATCGTTTCGCGGCTATCCGCGACTCCTCCGCGAACCTGATTCAAGGGCCCGAAACGTCAATGGGGGTGTCCGCGTGAAGTTCTACCGGCGCAGGAGAAGTGAGCGCGGCGAATGCGAGGTGTGGGGAACCAGTCAACGAGATTTAGACGGATTCGACACTGAGGTTCGCGAGTAGTTCCCTCCGCTGCGGAAGGCTTACGAGGGACGGTTTGTCACTATCGCCCCTCGCAAGCGGCGGGTCGTCTATTCGTCTTCGTCCGCCGTATAAACCGTCGCACGCTTCGGTCGCTTCGTGATGCCGGTCCGTGCTTCAGACATCAGTTCACGCGCCACCTGGGTCAAGAGGTTGTCGGCGATTTCTTCCTCGGCTAATGACTTACTCAAGAGCATAGCCACGGCTGGGAGACCTGCTTGCCCCGCCATCGTCCGTGCAGTTCCGTAGGCCGAGATCTCATAGTGCTCCACTTTCTGAGCCGCCGCGATCAGCGCCAGATCAGCGGCGATCTCATCCTGTTCTTTACCTTCCTCGATCACCTCATTTCCTTCTTCGAGCAGGCCCTCCATTCCCTTACAAGGTTTTGCTTTGGCCGGCACGCCTATGAGTCCGAATACCTCTTTCAACCGGTCCACCTGGGACTTGGTCTCCTCGAGGTGATTCTCGAATGCGAACTTCAATGCCTCTGCCTGCGCGGCCTTGACGATCTTAGGCAAGGCCTTCACGAGCTGTCCCTCGGCACTGAGCAAATCGCGCAGTTGTTCAACCAGGAGTTCTTCGATCATGTCTGGTTCGCTTGCCGTGCTCGTGGTTCGGTCGTCCAGGCGCGTGCCAGAATCGAGGTTTGCGGTGGGCTGGAGCGCTTGAAACGCAGGCGAGTCCACGACCTGCCAGTCCTCGCCATCGTTCCACGGGCCACGAGCATCAATCTCGCCGTCTTCCCCTTCGCCTGTCGAATCGTTAAAAAATTGATCGACAAGACCAGGTGTCGGCGGAATCTGGCCGATCGAGAAACGCGGCTTGTTCATGCTCTCGAGCGCGGCGGTAAACGCCTTCATGTGGGTAATTTCGCGGGTCATCAAGAACTGCAGCGCGTCCTTCGTACCCGCGTCAGTCGTGAATTTGATGAGGCGTTCATAGACGATCTTCGCTCGCGCCTCCGCGGCGATATTGCTGCGCAGATCGACGTCCAGTTCACCCGTGATCTTCAGATAGTCAGCCGTCCACGCATTGCCCATCGAGTTGTACAAGTTGACCCCACCGCCGCCGGCAATTGCTATCAGGGGATCGGCCTCCGCGGCGTCGCGGTCGAATTTCATCGGCTTCAAGTGAAGACGCGCCAAGGCGCCGACGATCTCAAGATGGCTCAACTCTTCGGTACCGATATCCATCAGGAGATCTTTCCGCTCCGGATCCTCACAGTTGAGGCCTTGAATCGAATACTGCATCGCTGCGGCGAGTTCCCCGTTTGCGCCTCCGAACTGTTCGAGGAGCATGTTCCCAAACTTGGGATCGGGCTCATCGACGCGAACGGTATACATAAGCTTCTTGACATGGTGATACATGCGTCCCCCTACCGATTGATGTCCATGAGCCGCCAACGTGCGGCGCGTGGCGACTGCCGACGTAGTCGGAGCATGTACAGTGCCGTCGCGTTTCGCAGCACAGCTCGCGTTGCAGTGACCACGAACACCAGTGCCAGGCGAACGCGCTACTTGCCGCCGAGCCGTGCGAGAAGCGCACCACCGTTGCTACTCAATCGTGCGGAGGTTTCGTGGCGAAGAAAACCAGCAGCAAGCGCGCCCGCATTTCCCCGCGTGGCAATACGCGTTTCGTGAGGCGGCGGAAAGACGGGAGGATCAAAGAAAGCGATGACGCGGGCCGTTCGCTTGCGCACGACCGTCGAAAGAAGGCGAAGACGAAGGCGCCCAAAGAGAGGTGACGCCATTCTTTTTGACGGCCGGGCTGATGATTTGATTCGGCTCGCGAGAGTGTTCGATCGAATGGCGGCGGGGGCGTTGGCAGTGACGGCTCTTGATTTATCACTGGGGTTCCGGCCAATGCGCAGCACGCTCCTCACGCTGGCAGCAAAGCCAGGGACAGCCGATGAATATCAGTCAAACAAACGTGACGCGCCATAAGGCTCTCGTGCCCGAGCCTGCGCTGTCGACTGGGCGAGCCGAAGAGGACGAGAGTTCGGGTCATGGATCTGGCTGATAGGGCGATGCGAACGGCGACGGATCGTCCGATGGTCGGGAGGACCGATGGAGTGGACAGTTGATGTCGGTGATCCGCTTGTTCAGCGTCTCCGGTTATTCATGGACGAAGAGGATCGAGCACACCGTAGACGGAAGGGCATTCCCGATCACGCGCCGGAGCTACTCGTGGGCAAATTCCAAGGGCTACGAGTGGAAGTGTTCGCAGACGAACATCCGCCGCCGCACTTCAGGGTGCGACGGGGCGACGACACAGCAAACTATCGCATTTCAGATTGCGAGCAGCTCAATGGCGGGCTGCGTCGATACCGCCGCTCGATTCGTCGGTGGCACGAAGAGAACAAGCCGGCGTTGATCGAAGCCTGGAATCGACATCGACCAACGGATTGCCCTGTTGGCGCTTACAAAGAAAACATGGCTCGCAGAGTCGTCGCAGCTGCGCGAGACACTCTTCGACGCATACGTCATCGCAGTTCCAAGTAATGAGGCGCATTGCGTGCGGAGCCGATGAGTCCGAGTTGAAGTCCATGCGCGCGATGCTACTACGCGTGTGGACCGTGCGAGGTTCTGAAAAGAGTAGTGGGTCACGAGCCAGCGAGCGGCGGGTCCGACTGGTCAAACAGAACGCGGTTGCGCTCACGGCTCCGCACGGCGGAGTAGCGGCCCACGACTCTGATCAAGTCGTCCCGCCCGACTGGCTTCGCAAGGTAATCAACTGCCTGAAGCTGGTCTCGGTCTTCAGCGGCAACGGGCATTCCCGTCACGATAACGACCGGAATGCCGGAGATCCGCTCATCCTCCAACTGCTGCCGACGGAACTCCAGCCCGTTCATCTCCGGCATCGTGAGATCGAGGAGCACCAAAGAAAAGTTTCCTTCGTCGCGCAGAACGCGCAAACCTTCGGCACCACCAGGCACCGCCACGACATCGAAACCTCCGGCGGTTAGGTGGCGCATGAAGATCACGCGCACGCCCTCGTCATCATCGACGACGAGAACTCGTGCTGTCGGCGGCGGTGTGGGTGCGGGCATGGGGAGCCTCCCGTGACTGCCGATCTCCGAGGGTTGTTGTGGGAGCGCCATGCGGCGTGTCGGCAGGAGGTCAAAGCCTTCCGACGTGCTGTTCCGCCCGCATGACGCTCCCAACGGTTATCGGTGAGGGGCAAGCTGAGCCGTAGACAGGTTTTGTGATCGGCCTCGGTCCACGCCTACTGTTGGAAGAACCTTGCACCGATATGAATTTTTGTGAAGCTCGCGTGGCTTTTCGTGCGGGGTGAGGAATCGATTCGCGTCGAGCGGGATGAACAGGGCCCCACCCTTCTGGTGGCAGGCCCAGGAATCGAACGACAGCATCGCGTGTTCCGCGACCACGTTGAACTGGCGGTATTTGAGATGGATTTGGAACGGCGGCTCCGAAGTGCCGGCTGGGAGCTCGAGCGGTTTGAGACGGAGCGTCGACGGAAACGCCGCTCCAATCGAGGCGGGCGTGGACGCCGACTCGAGGAGCGGATTCGGCCTGATGGTGCCTGAAGGCAAAACGTCCGAAGGCTTCAGCAATTCGCGCCCTGGCGTGGGCCGGGCCGAGATCAATCCCGCTCCGCGATCCAGATGTCCGCCTCCGTGCGCGCCGCGCCGTAGTAAATCGTCCGGTTATCCGGGCTGATCGCGAACATCTCCGTAGGCGTTGCAGGTCCGGGCAGACGAACGTCGACAACCGTCCGCTTGCGCGTCACGGTGTCCAGCACGACGAGCTCCGAACCGTTCTTCGTGAAGTACATGACGCGACGGCTATCGGCCAGCCACTTGACCGCAAACGCCTCGTCGGCAGAGATGATCGTCGTGGTCTGCGTGGCCAGATCATAGGTGCCGACGACGGACGAGCGCCCGCTTTCCGATACCAGCGGGCCGGCCAGGCGTGTAGCGTCGGGCGACCAGGCGGTCGGCGTAAAGTACTTGCCGGCCGTCTGGGTGCCGCGCAGCAGGGTGGGTGACCTGCCCGCGCCTGCGGCCAGCGGCGTCGAAAACACGGCACGGCCTGAGGTCGTGACGAAAATCACCAGGTCCGCTTTCGGCGATACACTCGCGTAAACGGCGCCCGGATCTTCGCCGGCGACCTTCCGCAGATTGCCCCCGTCAATAGCAACCATCCAGAGGGCCCAGTTGTCATCCCTGTTCGAATAGAAGACCAGCGAGCGGCCGTCCGGCGTGAACACCGGCGCGCGATCGCGAGCGGCGTCGTCCGTGACCCGGCGCATGCGGCCGTCGGCGGATCCGATGAAAATATCTTCCTGCTGATCTCCCAGGCTGTAGAACGCTATCTGTGTCCCGTCGCGCGACACGTCGCTGGGGATGCGAACGTTGTTCTGCGTGTCGAGTAGAACCGCGGCGCCCGCGCGAGTCGTTGCCGCGTCGAAAGGAATGGCCACCGGATTGACGGAAGCGACCCGCGATCGAAACGCCAGGCGCGATCCATCCCTCGAAAATCGCGGAAGCGCTGCCGATGCCTGCACACCGGTGGTCACTGCTTCCGGCGGCGCCAGCGGCCGGCCGCTCGATGTGTCAACGGCGATCCGCCAGACATTCATGGCGCCGCCGCGATCGCTGGAGAAGTAGATGAACCGCCCGTCGGGCGACCACACGGGGGACCAGTCGACCGCCGTATCCTGCGTCACAGCGATGCGCGTGCCGCCCGCCGCGGCGACCGTGTAGATGTCGCGCTGCCCTCCGGTGTTGCTCCAGTACACGAGTCGCTCACCCGACGGTGACCACGATGGCTGCACTGCGTCGCCCTCAGCGACGCGGCGCGGCGTGCCGCCGGCCGCCGCGACGACGTACAACGTGCTGTCGCCCATGCGTACCGCGGGGTCGGTAATCTCCTCGGTGGCGAATGCAATCTGCGTGGCGTCGGGCGACCAGGCGGGGTCGAAGCCAACGTCGGTGACCCGCCGCACGGATTCGCCGGTCGCGCCCGCGACGAAAACGCCTCCCAGATCGTCCGATTCGTGAAAGGCGATGAGCGAGCCATCGGGCGAGTAAGCCGCTCCACGCTCGTCGCGCTGCGGATCGTTGACGACTGGCGTGGCATTCCGCCCGCCCACTCGCTGCGAGTAGATGTTCCAGCTGCCGTTCACGCGCGCCGAGTACGCGACCGTGGTGCCGTCGGGCGAGAGGCTCGGTGAAGTCTCCTCGCCAGCCGACTCGCTGATCCGCGTGAAGCGGTCCCAGCGCGCGTCCGCTGGGTGCACGGCACCTCGCAACAGCCACGAAGCCGCAGCGGCGGCTACGGCGATTGCCATGATGGTCCACGGCAGCCACACCCCGCGGCGATGACGAGCGGGAGCGGTCACATCGATTGCAGCCGTAGACGAAGTGGTGGTCGTCGAAAGGGTCTCCAGCGCGAACGCGAGATCGTCAGCCGACTGAAAACGCAGATCCGGTGTCTTCTCGAGACATCGGCGAACGATGCGGTCGAGAGCAGGGGAGATCGACACCCCCGCGGTGTCCAGCTCGGGCGGATCCTTGGTGAGCACCGCCGTCGTCGTGTCCGCGGAGTTTGCACCTTTGAACGCGCGTTCGCCGCTGAGCATCTCGTACAGCACCGCACCGAACGCGAAGATGTCCGTGCGATGGTCGACCGCCTGGCCGCGCGCCTGCTCCGGGGCCATGTAGCCGGACGTTCCCAGCACCGCGCCGACCCTGGTCACGGCGGGGGCGCCGCCCATCGAGTCCGGCTCGTCAGTTGCCAGCGTCTTGGCCAGACCGAAGTCGAGAATCTTGACCTGGTCGTCGCGCGTGATCATCACGTTCTCGGGCTTGAGATCGCGATGCACGATCCCGCGCGCGTGAGCGGCGGCGATGCCCCTGGCGATCTGAAGGGCGTACGCGACCGCTCGTCGCGGTGGCAGCGCCCCGCCTCTGAGGCGGGCATGCAGGGTCTCCCCATCGAGGAACTCGGTCACGACGAACGCAGTGTCGCCGTGCAGCCCGAACTCGAAGATGGAGACGATGTTCGGGTGCGAGAGCTTGGCGACGCTCATCGCCTCGCGCTCGAACCGGGCGATCGCGCCGGGGAGCCTCGCGATATGGGCCGACAGGACCTTGATCGCCACCTCGCGATCCAGCCGCAGATCCCGCGCGCGAAACACGTGGCCCATCCCGCCCGCGCCGATTGCGTCGCGGATCTCGTACTGCCCGAGACGCGTGCCGGGCGTCAGCGCCATTGAAAGGAGCATACCGGAAGCCGTGCTCTAGCGCCCGTTACTCGGCTGCATCAAACGGGATCCTTCCAGCGCGGACCCAACGCACTCCCAGCCCGAGGGTCGAGAGGGTACCTGAGCAACATCGCTGCGCTCGTTCGAGTACGGACAGTCGTGATTGAATAGATGGAGCCGCATGAGCAAGGCGTTCACGAAGGAATCCGACGCCGGGGGCGACGAGCACGAACACGCCGCTGAAAAGGCCGAACACGCCCAGCTCGTGGGAGTCAAGAACTACATCACACCGAGCGGTTTGCAGCGACTCATAGACGAGCGACGGTTTCTGCTCACCAGGGAACGGCGGGCGGTGACCGAGGTGGTGGCCTGGGCGGCGAGCAACGGCGATCGCAGCGAAAACGCCGACTATCAGTACGGCAAACGGCGGCTGCGCGAGATCGATCGGCGGATTCGCTTTCTCACCAAACGAATCGATGCCGCGGAGGTGGTGGACCCGGAAGCTCCGCGAGGTGGGCGGTCGGCGACGCAGGTCTTCTTCGGGGCGACAGTGCGCTACGCCAACGCTGCTGGAACGGAGCGGGTGGTGAGTGTCGTCGGCGTCGACGAGGTCGATCTGGACCGCAACCACATCAGCTGGATGTCGCCACTGGCGCGCGCGTTGATGAAGTCAGGCCCCGGCGACTACGTGGTCCTTCACGCGCCGGGGACTACGGAGCAACTGCAGATCCTCGAGGTGCGGTACGAGCGCATTCCCGTGGAGCCTTTCAGCGAACCACCTGGGGCCGAGGCCGCGCCGAAGACTCGTCCTTGCACCGGCGGCTAGACCTCGCCACCGATGCCCCGCCGATGGAGCCGTGACCAGAACAGGAGCCCACGATGTTCCGTGTCGGTGCAGTCGTCGCGTTATCACTCGTCGCGTTGATCAGTGACGTCGGGAGAGCCGACTCAGTCCCCCAAGTCTCCCGCGAATCCAACGGACACCTGGGCACCGCTCCGGTTTCTTGTCGGCAGTTGGGAGGGCACGAGCAGTGGCCGGCCCGGCAGCGGCACCGTCCGGCGGGAATACCGTCTCGTCCTACGAGACCGCTTTATTGAGGGCCGTACGACCTCGACGTATCCTCCGCAGGACAAAAATCTGAAAGGCGAGGTTCACGAGGACATCGCGTACTTCAGTTACGACCGGAGCAGCAAGGCCTTCAAGATGCGGCAGTTCCATGTCGAGGGCTTCGTCACGACGTACGCTGCAACGCCGAGCGGCTCGTCCGAAATTGTATTCAACAGTGAGAGCCTCGAGAACATACCGGCTGGTTGGCGAGCGCGTGAAACGTGGCGCATCACCGGCCCCGACAGCTTGGTCGAAGTCTTTGAGTTGGCCGAGGCGGGCAAGGACTTCACCGTGTACCTGAGACGCGGCTGACGCGACGTCGCTGATCACAGAGCTCTCAGCGACAACCGTTCCTGGCCCGGGTCGACCAACACGTGTAGTCAAACAGAGAACGGACCTCACTTCGATTTGCGACCTTTGCGGCGGACGGCTTTCCGCGTCGCCTTTGCCCCTGCGGGGCGAGCGCGCTTTCGCCCGGCGCGGGTGCGAACCGCTCGTGCAGGTACCGGCTGCTCCAGAACTTCCGACTGAAGCGGCAGGTCACGCGCGGCCGCGACGCGCTTGACAGCGCGCGCTCCCAGGCGCGGGAGTTTCACGCCCGTATCGATGAAGTCCTTGCCGTTCTCCGAGAACCGCAGCCGCTGTCCCTGATGATCTGCGAGAAACTCCTCGTCGAGCACCTTGAAATAGATTCCGCCCGGATACTCCCAGTACTTCGGAATGCGCGTGTCGCCGACGTAAAGGGCCCATCCATGGCCGGTTGCTGGCGGGATCGTCTCGAGGCGAATTTTGACGATGAAGGCCGTGTCGGGTATCGGGCGCGTCGCTTCCGCCGCAAGCTGCGCGATCATCGTTCTGTCCTCCTCGGTTGGCCGCGCGGGAACGACCTCCACCGCTACGACTTTCGGGACCGTTGACGCCATGATCGACCTCGCCTAAAGACTGTCAGTTGGAGAGTTGCACGTCGCCCACATAGACGACGCCCGTCGCCGGCCGGTTGAACAGGAACGCAATGGATCGGATGTCACGCGGCTCCACGCCGAGCTCGACAAGCTGCCGAACCGGCAGCCGCAGCGTCTGCATCACGATCTTGCCTGCACCGAAGACCACGTCGGGATAGAGCAGCCGGTGGAGGCTGCTCGTCACGATCGCCGCCGTGCGTGAGCCACTCGACACTTCCAGCGTGAAATCCTGATCCCGATTCGCCGCGTTTTTCGCCTCGGTGGACTGGCCGACCCGGAGCGACAGCGTCTCGTAGCGCTCCATGGGCACGGTGCCTGGCTCGAGTCTCAGCAGCAGCCGGGCTCCCGGCGCGCTCCACTCGAGACGAAGTGTGATCGTCGTCACAGGAGCGCCGGCATTGACGAGGTCCTTGAATTGGCGCGCCGCGACGAGCGCGTCGAGCGCTGCGGTGCCCTGCACCGGCAGCGAGACCTGCGGGGCGAAGAGCCCCTCCTGGTTGTGTTGCAGGAAGATGCGTTCGGGATCCTGATACTGCGACACCAGATCCGCGTTGACGGGCATCCACGTCTCGGCCAGCCGATGATCTTTCAGCACCTCCAGGTATTCGGACCGATCGAGCAACAGCGCCTGCGCGATCGTGCCCAGAAACACTTTCGCGACGAGTTCCTGATCGGCACGGGTCATCGTCGTGGCGGGCGGCGTCTCCGACGCCCAGATGCTGTTGAACTGGTTGTGGTTTGCACGGTACACCCATAACAGCGCCTTCAACTCGCCGTCCGACACCGTGGGATTGGCCGTGTCCACGGCGTGTGCGCGGTTATACGTGTTGTAACCCGCGAAGCTGGAGACGTCGCCGTCGCGACTGCCGTGGATCAAACAGTAGGCGTCAGGCACCACGGTCGGACCGGTGAGTGGCTGATACTGCCGGTCGGTCGGCGCGATGGCTACCGCCGCCGTCAGGTTGAAGCGATACGGACCGAGACCCGCGGAGCCGTCGAGCGGCACCACGGGCGTGAGGATGTCGGGCTTGATGGACGCCAGCCGATTGAAGAACGACGCGTGGCCCACGCCTTCACCACCGCGCGAGTGCCCGACGATGACGATCCGATTGAGATCGACCTTGCCGTGGAGCGGGTGGGCGACGGTGTTGTTCCAGGTGCGGAACTGCTTGAGGTGCTCGAGGTGCACGATCCCGCGCGCGTCGTTTTCGCCGAAGTTGAACCCGTTCAGAAAATTGGCGTCGATGGTCGCCCCGATCACGCCGTGCGAGGCCATGAGCTGACAGAGGTACAGATAGCCGGGTGTCGAATTCTCGAAGGGCGAATGGTTGCCGTGAACGAACACCATGAGCGGAAACGGGCCGCGACCGCGAGGGATGCAGATGTGTCCGTTGAGCGGCACGTTCGTATTGGGAAAGGGCCAAGGCGCCGACCCGAGATTGGCAAACGGCGAAATATTGATGCGCGGGGTGACAAAAGCCGGATTCGGCGTGTCGTAGATGGTGTATTGCACGAGCGCAGGGACGCCGGCGTAGTTGCTGCCGGCCGATGCATAGATCACCGTGTCGAACAAGAAATCACCGGCCAAGGCGGGATTCTTCAGCTCTGCCATAGCGTTCCTCGACAGGAAACCGTCTTATGTCAGGTACAAACGTTCACGGCGGCCGATCCGAACTCTCACGCACCAAATTGCCTCAGGTGATGATCAAAAATAAACTGTCACCCTGTGGAAACGAAGGTTTTCACCCTCGACGATCAACAGGCATTTGCCACGCTGTCGGGCGACAGCAACCCGATGCACGTCGATCCCGTCGCGGCCCGACGGCTCATGTTCGGAAAACCGGTTGTTCACGGCGTTCATCTCATTCTCTGGGCGCTCGACCGGGTGATGACGGGCAGGAACACCCTGAGCAGCGTGACCGCGCGTTTCACGGCACCCGTGACCGTTGGTGCGATGGCTGGCGTCGAGGCCGACACAAAGGCGGGTACCGTCAAGGTTCTGATTACCGCGGACGGATTCAAGGCAGCTGCTATCACGATGACGCTTCAAGACCCGCTGCCGGACCATCCTGTGCCCGATCGGCCTGCACCCCTTGGCGAATGTCTAGCTCGGGATGAGAAGGACTACCCGAACGCGACCGGCGCTCTGGAGCTGATCCTCTCACGAGCAACGCTGAACCAGCTCTGCCCGAGCGTGATTCGCTCATTTCCGGCTCACCAACTCGCCGTCCTGCTGGCGACCACGCGCCTGGTGGGAATGACGTGCCCCGGCCTGCACTCGCTGTATCGCGAGCTCAAGCTGCAGTTCACGGCTCCTGACGCGCATGCGGCACCGGAGCTGAAGTGGATCGTCGAGCAATTCGATTCTCGCTTCAACGTCGTTGACATGCAGATTGAAGCACCAGGGGCGCGTGGGACGATCATGGCGTTTGTTCGCCCGTCGCCGGTGCGGCAACCGTCGATGGCCGACCTCAAGACGCTCATTCCCGCGCACTCGTATGCGCGCCAGACCGCACTGGTCGTCGGCGGATCGCGCGGTCTCGGCGAACTGACGGCCAAGATACTGGCGGCCGGAGGTGCCTACGTCGTCGCGACATACCATTCCGGCCACGACGATGCCGAAGCGGTAGTGCGTGATATCCGGTCTGTCGGGGGAAGAGCAGACGCCGTGGCATTCGACGTGTGCGGCACGGAGCCGGGTCGTTTCCCTCGCGCACTGACCCACGTTTACTATTTTGCGACCCCGCACATAGGCGCCGGCACGAAGGGCCACTTCCAGAACGAGCGTTTTGAACGTCTCCGTCGCGTGTATGCAGATGGGCTGAGGCATACCGTCGAGCGCGCTACGGCCACGGCGGAGGCAGGTTCGGGTTTGAAGGTGTTCTATCCTTCGTCCGTGTTCCTGGACGATCCGCCACCTGACATGGCCGAGTACGTCGCCGCGAAGAGGGCGGGGGAAGCGCTCTGTCGCGAGATGATGGCGAAGGACAACACCCTGGACATCCGCGTCGTGCGACTGCCAAGGATGGCGACTGACCAGACGGCCTCGCTTGTATCGGTCGATCATGCCGACGCGCTCACGGTCATGAGGAGCGCCCTCGATGCGATGCCGTGATGTCCTGTTCGGACCGAGAGCCCCGGATCAGGAGGAAGAGGCCTGCTCCTCACTCGGCTCGACACGTTCAAAGACGCGAAACCGCCATCGCTCGTAGACGATGAACGTGACGATCAAAGCGGCCGCGAGGGACACGCCAAGCAACATCGCCGATGCTGTCTGATCGGCGCCGAAGCGATTCACGGCGAGCAAGGCGACACCCACACCGGCGACGACGCTGTTGATGAAGGCGATCATGCTGGCGCTGGTCGACAAAAAGGCCATGAGTGGCCCCAGCCGAAGCGCGGGGTCCGAGTGCCCCTCCGGCCAGCGTCCATGGCGGGCAGCGAAGTACATGCCCGCTTCTGGCGACAGTGTGCGGTAGTAGCGACGGATGCGAGCCATGCCTGCCAGACATCGCATGTTCTCGAGCGCCGTATCCACCAGGCGGATGACCGTAAAAACACCCACCACGAAGATTGCGGGGAGCACGATGGCGATGAACGGCACGAACACCTCTCGGGATCGGGACGCGAATCCCATGGCGACGAGCGAGCTCGAGAGCGCGAACACGTACAGAGACGACCGTGCCGCGGCCTCGCTGACCGTCGCGTTCGCCGCTGTCTGAAGGACGAAGTGCTCCGTGGTGAGCGCCGACATGAACGCGGCGTGCGATTGCTTTTCATCCATAGTATCTGCGTCGCCAGGTCTTACCGTTGGCGGGCCCGTTCCACGCATGTTTCTCACCCATTTGAGTCCCTCGCATTTCGAGCAGTGGTAGCCCGACTTCGTCACGTCACACGATAAATCTGGTATTCAATCTCATCCTTCCCGGCGATGCGCCCCTCTGCGATGAACATACTCTCAGTGAGCCATGCGTACTTGGCGGCCCCCGTGACGAAGAACATCACCATGCGCATGTAATGGTCTTCGTACTGGGTAGAGCCGCCACGCTCCGCGGCCTCCTTGAATCGGTCGTTCGCCTGCACGAGGCCCGTGTAATGCAGAAGAATGACCTCCTGATCATCCGTGACGAGTTGAACCCTGACGTCGGGACGTCCCAAATCACCCTTTCCCGGCCGATACCAATCCCCACCGGGCATGGCGATGGTCGCGTTGATGCGCGGGCCCGTCAGGGTTCCTTCGGTCATCTCCCAATACTGGAGTTCGCCGTGTGGTGAACCCAGCGTGGGCTTCAGCGGTCCGCGCGTACGGAATCGGTAGTTCATCTCGAGCTCTAGCCTTGGCATTTGACCATCCGTGGCGACTGTGATGGAAGATGATCGAAAACAACGTGCAACGTAGTCGGGCCCGTCGTCGAATCCTTGGCCCGCATAGCCCGCAGCCAGAACGCCCAATCGCGAATATACTAGTGGCGCCAGCCTGCCAGTTATAGACATACCCGCATCATGCGGCGTCTTGCCTTCACCATCCTGACCCTGGTCGTCGCGATCTCGCCAGAGCGCGCTCTTCGTGCGCAGGATCGGCCGACATTCCGCGCCGGAACGACGCTGATCGAGTTCACGTTCGTCGCGTTCGACGAGAACGGGAACCCGGTCACCGATCTCGGCAGGGAAGATCTCGTCGTCACCGAGCAGGGACAGCCGCGCGACGTGGTGTTCTTCCGATTCGAAGGCGCGCCGGAGCCCCGCACGCGTGAGCCGCTCCCGCCTGGACGCTTTACCAATCGATTTGAGACCGCTCCGAATGCGGCGAAGCACGTCACCGCGATTGTCGTGGATGGAATGAACACGGCGCCAGTCGGGGAAACGCAGGGGATGACGCAGGCCTCGATCCGCGCGCAGATACTCCGCTACCTCGACACCATTCCGCCGAATACGCACGTGGCCCTCTACCGCCTCGGCTACGACGTGAAGCAGCTCCACGCGTTTACAGACGATGTCGATTCACTGAGAGCACAGGTGGCGAAGATCGATGTCGTCGTGCCGGAGAAGTTCGCGACGCCCGGTTATCGTGCCGGTGATAGCTGGGACGCGAGCTCGAGTTGGAAGGCGTCGTCTGGAAAGCGATCGTCGACAACCGGATCCGCGGAGGCCGCGGAGGCCCGATCCACGATGCTCGCCGACGAAGCGATGGCGCTCTCGTTCCACAACGCCAACATCCGTGACAGGCGCCTGGCCTTCACGCTGGCTGGACTGGAGGCGCTGGGCAATCACCTTGCCGGCATTCCCGGGCGCAAGAACATCGTTTGGGTCGGGGGAGGAATGCCCATCCTGACCAGTCCCGGAAACTGGATCGAGTCGCATGCGCCCCGGATGCGGCAGGCAGCGCAACGGCTGGCCACGCAGGGCGTTGCAATCTATCCCGTCACCTCGATGCTTGCGCGGGGCGACAAGGGACGCGTTCTCGCGTCGTTCGAGCTTTTCGCCGAGGTGACCGGGGGAAAGGTCACGTTGACGATGAACGATCCGACCGAGGGGCTGAGGACGTCGGCGCTCGATCAGCGCGCCACGTACTCCGTCGGTTTCTACGCCGTCGGCTCTCCCGACAATCAGTGGCATCCGGTTGACGTGCGAGTGAAGCGGCCGGGTGTGACCGTGAGGCACCGGCAGGGTTATCTCTCGGACGCTCCCGCGCCTCGGCCGCTCGAATGGACCGAGGATGAGTGGCGTGTGGCGCTCGGCGATCCGCTGGGCTCGAGCGCCGTCCGCCTCGATGGGCAATTCGAACCGGCAGGCGGCGCCGAGCGAGGCACTTTCGACCTGCGGCTACGGATTGCCCTCGACGATCTGCAGTTTCGCGAGGCCGGCGGGAAGCCGATGGCGGAAGTCGACATCGTGACGGCGGAGAAGGTGGCGAGCGGCGACTTCGGGTTCCGCGTGGAGCGCGCCACCCTCGGCCTCCCGGCCAACGCAAGCGAGGCGCCGGTGGCCGGCTACTCGCGGCGCTTGACGCTGAAGCCCGCAACGTCAACAATCCGGCTGCTCGTTCGCGATCGGTTGACGGGCCGTTACGGCACGCTCGATATACCGGTCCGCTAGGATGAACCAACGATGCGCACTCGTCTCCTGCTGACAATGTTCCCACCGATGTCCGGCCGGTATCGTCTCGGAGGGCTTCATCGGCTGCGCTACGCATCCCGAAGGGAGCCGTCCGTGGCGCACCTTCTCCTCGCGGGTCTGGCGGTCTTCGCATTTGCCAAGCTGATGTCGGCTGCCAACCGCGGGCATCGCTCCAGGCCCACGGCCTTGACCATCGGCATCCTCCTCCTCGTCGTCGGTGCGCTCGTCATGTCGCTCCGTCGCTCGGCGCGGCGTTACTCCCGTTAGCGACGCAGCGCGGTCGAACCGTCGGCTGATGCTACGATGCCGTCGTGAGCCGGCGGCGCAAGGCGGCAGCGCCTGAATCCTCTTCCGGGCCCGGTACACGCGCGCTCAAATGGGTCGGCGCGATCACGGCCGTCATCTCGCTGATCGTCGGCGTGCGACAGGTGACGCTATGGGTTGGCGACGCGCTGCATCGCCGGCGCGAAGCGGCCACGCAGGTCGATCTCGCCCGGCAGCAGTCGTCCCGGCGCGCGTTCGCGGATGCCTGGGCGAGCCTCGACCGCGCCGATGCGCTGCGCCCTGGAGAGGCGGTCGATTCGGCGCGCATCGATGTGGCGTTCGCCTGGCTGCAGGACGCGAGGCCCGGACCGGGGCGGGCGTTTGGCGTCATCACCGACGCGGTGACGCCGAGTCTGGATCGCGCGCTCGTGAACGCAAGCGGGCCGCGCCGCGCCGACCTGCTCGCGCATCTCGGCTGGGCGGAATTCCTCCGGTCGCGTGACGGGGTCCAGGGCGATCCCGCCGCGCGATACCGTGAAGCGCTCGAAGCGGACTCGGGGAACGTCTATGCGAACGCCATGCTGGGGCACTGGCTGATGCGGAGCAGCTCCGGGATCGACGCCGGGCGCGAACGGTTCGCCACCGCGCTCGCGGGCGCCGACGGAAAGCGCGCGTTCGTCCGCCGCCTGCAGCTCGCCGCGCTCACCAACCGCGGCAGCGATGGCGACGCCGAGCTCCTGCGCGTGGCTGATGAGATGCGGCAGAAGGGTGAAGCGCTCGACCCGTCGACAGCAGACCACATCTTCTGGGTGTTCACGGTTCGTTACGGTCCACACGCCTCGGCCGCGAACGCGGCTCAGACGGGGATGGCGCCCACGAACCTCGAGGCCACGTACGACTGGATCGTAAAGACATCCGCCTCTGCCGCCCGGTACGCGAACGTGAACGCGATCCGCCAGCGCCTGAGACAATAGGCCGCGCGCACGAAACGCGACGGAATGCACGATGCTGAAAATCCAGACCATCCACCACGTCAGTCTGCCCGCCAGCAATCTCAATCGCGCAACGACCTTCTATGAAGGCGTGCTTGGCCTGGAACCGCTGCCGCGGCCGAACTTCCCGTTCGATGGTGCGTGGTATCGCGTGGGGGACAGCACCCTCCATCTGATCGTGCCGGAACGCGATGACGAGCCGACGTTCAGGCATGGCAAGGGCGCCGACTCCCACGACACGCATTTCGCGATCCGCGTGGAGCGCTACGCTGACGCGGTCGCTCACCTGGAATCAAAGGGCTACCGGCCAAGCGCGGACAGGAAACCGAAGCCGAGTCCGGACAATCCGCTGCCCATGCGTCTCAGCCCCGCCGGACCGGCGGGCTTCCCGCAGATCTACATCCTGGATCCGGATGGCAACGTGATCGAGATCAACGCGGCGCGACTGGACTGACCGTGTGCTGGCCGAGGCCGAGCAGGCCGTGCTGCGGCGCGTCGGTCGAACGTGACGGCGCAGGGCTGCCGAAGCCGGTGATCTTCGACACCTCGACCTGCACGACGATCTTGGTGAGGTCTTTGGCGAGGGTCCGCTCGAGCGGCACCTGAATGCGGGTCCACGTTCCGGGCCGCAGCTCGTTGGCCGACGAGAAGGGAATCCGCTGCGATTCCTTGACCAGTGCGGCTGCGATGTTCTCGCCGTAGCTCAGCGTGCCGCCGACCCGGTTGAACGCGAACGTGTGCGGATTGCCGATCGCAATGGTCGCCCGGTATCCGTCCAGGTACGGCTCGAGCCGCTCGCACGCGACGAAGAACACGAGGAAGGAGTTCGTCGCCTTGATCTCCTCGTAGTGCGCGCCGCCGCAGTCGAGAGCCCCCTTGGTGTTCGGGAGATCATCGCGCACCACCACGTAGTACGACTGCCACAACGCCTGAATCTCGGTTTCGGCGTCGGTGAGCCGCTGGTCGCTGCTCCTCGGCGCGCCCTGGCGCTCCTGCGCGTTGCTGACCGCGGGTGTCCAGGCAAGCACGGCAAGGCACAGCACGAAAAGCTGCTTCATGCCCGGGGCGACATAGCAAAACGCACCGCATCGCACATCTGCACGCCGCTGCTCGCTTCGTCATTACGGCAGACCTCGACAGCCAGACACTTATCTGACGGATGACAGATATCTCGTGCGGACAGCCCGACGGTTCGTCAGCTCCCGCGCGACCGCGATCGCGCCGATCCTTGACGCGAACTACTGGTACCGCAATTGCCCTGAAGCGTGTGCCACTGCCTGCACGCTGACGGGGAGTATCCATGACACGCGCACTGCGCTTCGTGATCGCTCTTGGTGTGTCTCTACTGGTGCCGATTTCGGCGCACGCGCAGGGCGCCGGCGCCATTGCCGGGTTCGGAGGCGTGTCGATCAGCGGCAGCCCGTCGACCACGCCGGACGTGGGCGGCAACCTCTCGTTCGAGCTCGCGCCGGGCATCGGCCTCATTGCCGAGGCCGGCCGGGTCGGCAACGTGCTGCCATCCCTGGCGGACACGCTGTTCTCGGCAACGAACAGCGGCATACGAGCCTCCGCATTCTACGGTGAGGGCGGCGTGCGGTTTCGTCTCGCTCCGCATGCGCGCGTGAGTCCCTACGCCGAAGCCACGGCCGGAGTGGCGCGGTTGACCGTCACGAGCGACAGGCTCGGTCCCTTGGCCAGCGGCCTTACGTCCGCGGCGATTGGCCTCCTGGGCCGAACGGGTCCGGTCGCCGGCGGCGGTGGCGGCATCCTCGTCAGTGTTGGTCCGGTCGTTGTCGACCTTGGCTACCGGTACAAACAGTTCTTCCCGCCGGAGCCGCTCGACACCGTGCTTGGCCTTGGACAATCGCTCCGCTCGCACCAGGTGCGCGCGGGTTTCGGCGTTCGGTTCTAGATAGATCCGATTGACGTTGCCATCGCCGGCCGTCCAAGCGTGGCGATGGCGGTGACGAGCGGCAGCGCCTCGATCGGCTTGGCGAGGTGCAGCTGGAAACCGGCCTGAAGCGCCTGCTGGCGATCTTCATCGCGAGCGAGGGCGGTGAGGGCGACCGCCGGCAGCGATGCCACATGCGGCGTGGTCGACGCGCGCACCTTGCGAACGAGCGCGTAGCCGTCTTCGCCGGGCATCGCGATATCCGACAGCAGCACGTCCACATGCTCGCGCTGCAGCACGTCCAGCGCCTGCGACACGGACGCGGCCGTCAGCACCATCGCGTGATGCTCCTCCAGGTGCGACGCGATCACCTGTCGCGTGTCGGCGTCATCGTCGACGAGGAGCACGGAGATGCCGTCGAGAGCGAAAGCGCGGGACGCTGACGCACGCGGGGTTTCCACGTACGCCGCGGCCGGCACCGGCAGCATCGGGAGGCGGACGGTAAACGTGGCGCCTCGTCCTTCACCCAGGCTCTCGGCCGTGACCGTGCCTCCGTGGGCCTCGACGAGGTGCTTGACAATCGCGAGGCCGACGCCGAGGCCGCCATGGTTTCGCGTGGTCGATGCGTCTCCCTGACGAAACGCGTCGAACACCGACGGAAGGAACTCGGACGTGATCCCGGGGCCGTTGTCGCTCACGACCAGTTCCGCCATCGCGCCCGCGCGGCGCAGACTCACGTCGACGACGCCGTCCGACGGCGTGAACTTCACGGCGTTCGACAGCAGGTTCCAGGCGATCTGCTGCAGCCGCGTGCCGTCGCCGTAGATAGCCGCAAGCGACGGTTCGACGTCGACGGTAAGGTGGATCCGTTTGGCTTCCGCGGCGGGCTGTATGACTTCAAGGGCGTCGCGCACCACGAGCGAGAGATCGACCGCCGTCCGGTAGACGCCGAGCTTGCCGGAGGTGATGCGCGCCACGTCGAGCAGCTCGTCGATCATGCGTGCCTGCCGTTTCGCGCTGTCGTAGATCGCCTCGCACGCACGGTCGCGGCGGTCTTCGCCCACCCTGCCGCTTCGGAGCATCTCCGCCCATCCGAGGATCGCGGTGAGCGGCGTCCGCAGCTCGTGCGACACCATGGCGAGGAACTCGTCCTTCAGCCGGTTCGCTTCCTCCGCGCTCGCGCGCGCAGCCTTCTCACGCTCTTTCTCCTCGGCGAGCGCCTGCTCGTGGCGCTTCTGGTCCTCGAGACGGCCGGTGAAGAGCTCGTAGGTGCGATACGTCAGGTACACCGGCGCAACGAGCACCAGCGCCTTCCAATGGTCGCCGCGCGCCACGACCACCGCCGCCAGCGCGCCCGCGCTGCCGCCGACCATGAAGCTCGAGGCGCTCCACAGAAAGTCGTCGCGCCAAATCGTCCAGATCGGTTGCCCGGTGGACAAGGCGATCGCGCCGGCGACGAGCCCCGTGTTGACCACGAAGTAGGTTGCCGTGATGCCGACGATGGGCCTCGTCAGCTGCCACATGTCGAGGTTGGCCGACGGCCCGTCGAGCCAGCGGTATGTCAATCCCGCCGCAAGCATGGTGAGCGCTTTGGCGGCCATGCTGAACGCCGTGCGATAGACCGGGTATCTACCCTTGGCGTTGATGGTGCATTGCGCCCAGGCCCCGACGGCGGCGACGACGACCGCGGGCATCGGTCCGAGGAGCAGCAGGGCCATGAGATCCGCCGCATAGCCCACGGACAGCGTCGAGTGGCCCGCCACCGAGATCGGCAGCGTCACTTTCCAGATGGACGCCACGGCCGCCACGAGCAGCATGGCGCCGAACAACATCGGATCGGGGTACGCGGAGAGCGACGTGGTGCCCAGCGCGTAGGCGCCCGCGAGAATGACGGCCGCGACGTACAGCTGCGCGGTTCGTGATAGACCCCGCCATGCGACCCCCGGTGGTGTCGCTTTGAAGGTCACCGCACACCCCAGATCATCGGCTCGCAGCTCTGGTCGGAGCAATTCATGCCCCACACCACGCTGTCGTTGCTCTCCATGCCCCATACGACCGCGTCGCTCTCCATGCCCCAGACGACCGCGTCGTGGTCCATGCCCCAGACGACCGAGTCGTTGGACGTGAAAACGGTTCCGGGGCTCCACTGCGTGTCGCAGTTGGCGCCATCACAGAGTGAGCCCCACACGACGTTCTGAACGCCGCTCGAGACGTGCCAGGACCCCCACTTGGCATCGGCCGCCGCGCAGTCCGCCTCGACGCAGATGGTGCCGACCTTGATGTCCTTTCCGGCTGGAGTGCTGCCCCACATCACCGAAATGGGCCACGCGTTCGCATCCGGCGTGAGACGGCCGCCCTGAACGAGGCGGTTTCCCCAAATGACCGACCGGCTCCACCCGGCGGTGTCCGGATAAGGCGTGCCGTTGGGCGCCTTGAAGTACGCCGCGAGGTCGACGGCGCCTCTGGCGTTGAGGAAGCCAGCGCCTTGTGTCAGCAGGTCGTACGCCGGACGAACCTCGGCGGTGTACTGCAGGATCGCTTTGACCTGATTCGGCGTAAGCGCCGGGTTCGCCTGCAGCATCAATGCGACCGTTCCGGCGACCACGGGCGCAGACATGCTCGTTCCGCTGAGGCTCAGGTACGGCAGATAGGGCGTCGGGATGGTGCCGCTCAGGAGCATCTGCGATCGCGTCGCATACAGCGTGCTGTCGGGCACGCTCAATGACTCGATGCCCACGCCCGGCGCGACGATATCGGGTTTGGCGCTATTACCGCCTGCGCCGGGACCGCGAGAGCTGAAGGTTGCAACGGCATCATCGGAGCGATCCGCCGTTCCCATGTGGCTGGATGCGCCGACGGTAAGGACCCACGGCGCATTCCCCGGCGCCGTGACGCCGCCGTATTGCATGTGACCGTCTGTGCTGCGGCCCATATTGCCGGCCGCAGCGGTCACGACAATTCCTTCGCGCACGGCGCGCTTGGCGGCCAGCGTCAGGGGATCGGTTTCGTACGATTCGTGGACACCGGCCCTGAGCGACAGGTTCACCACGCGGATATTGAGCTCGGACTTGTTCGCGATGACGTAGTCGAGCGCGGCGATCACGCTGCTGATGCGGCCCGTTCCTGATGCATCGAGGGCCTTCAGCACGATCAGATGCGCGCCGGGCGCGATGCCGGAGCGCGCGCCGCTGGAGTCGTGGCCATTCCCTGCGACGATGCCGGCGACGTGCGTGCCGTGGCCGTAATCGTCGTACGCCGCGTCGAGCCCGTTGACGAGATCGACAAAGCGCGTGACGCGCTGAGTCGAGGGCAGCGCGCCCATGAGATCGTCATGCCATGGCGTGATCCCCGAATCGATGATCGCGACACCGATGCCGGTGCCGTCGTAGCCGAGCGCTTGCCAGACGCCAGCAGCGCCAACGACCGCAGCGGTTCGTTCCATGGTCCCCACGACGAGGCGATCCTCGGAAACGCTCTCGATCCACGGGGAGTCCGCAAGCGCGGCGAGCGCTCCATTCGACAGTTCGCCGGCATGGGCGTTGATGCTTCGCAATGCGCGCGAAGAAGTGCCGCCCAGGCGGCGCAATGTTGCCTCGGCGATCACGGCGGGCACATCGTCCCTGACTCGAACGATGACGTGAGATCGGCCCGTCGAGTCCGACGTGCGTTGCCGAAGGGCGCGATCGAGTTTCGACTGATCGGCACTCGCGTCGAGCGCGGATGCGCAGAGCGCGGCCACGATGAACAATAGCGCCGGGGCTCGAACGAACGTCGCGGCGAAACGCATACACGCTCCCTCGGCGCTCACGTCTGCTTTTGGGGGGACTAAAGGCAGAACTTGATGCGACGTGCCTGACGAGTCAGTACTTGCTGGTGGTGTTTCGGTCCGGGAGCGGAAATCTTAAGGCCTTGGACCCCGAGAATTTGCGATCATCGTGCAAATATTTGCGGCTGAGTCGGCGTACCTCTTCCATATCACGCCGACGGTGTAGACTCTGCCCGCACAGGAGCGTCCCCATGAGAGTTCTCGCGACGATGATGATTGGTGTTCTGGCACTCGCGCAGGGCGAAGCGTCACAGCCGCAGCGCACGCAGCAGCCGGGCAACGACGGCAAGCTCAACATCATCGCGTTCGGCGCGCATCCCGATGACTGCGATCAGCGCGCCGGAGGTACTGCGGCGAAGTATGCGGCGCTTGGGCATCGCGTGCGATTCGTCTCCGTGACCAACGGCGACGCGGGCCATCAGACCGAGGGGGGCGGTGCGCTCGCTGCCCGGCGGCGCGCGGAAGCACAGGAGGCCGGCCGCCGGATCGGCATCGAATACATCGTGCTCGACAATCACGACGGCGAGCTGCTGCCGACACTGAAGCCGCGCGAGGAGATCATCCGGCAGATCCGCCAATGGAACGCCGACGTCGTGCTGGCGCCGCGGCCGAACGACTATCATCCCGACCACCGCTACACAGGCATGCTCGTGCAGGACGCCGCCTATATGGTGGTCGTGCCGAACATCGCGCCCGACACGCCGGCGCTTCGCAGGAATCCGGTCTTCATGTACTTCCAGGATGGATTTCAGAAGCCCCAGCCGTTCAGCCCCGATGTGGCCGTGGCTATCGACGACGTGATTGAGAAGAAGGTGGACATGCTCGATGCGCACGTCTCGCAGATGTACGAGTGGCTGCCGTGGGTTGCGCATACGCTCGACAGCGTTCCGAAGGACGCGGCCGCGCGGCGGCGGTGGCTTCGCGAAACGAGGGCCGGACAGCCCACGGCCGCGGTGCGCGCAACGCTCGTGAAATGGTACGGGCCGGAGCAGGGGAAGGCGGTGCGCCACGCCGAAGCCTTCGAGATCTGTGAGTACGGCTCGCGCCCCGACGAGGCGGCGATTCGGAAGCTGTTCCCGTTTCTGCCGAGCACGGTAAGCGACTAGGCTCGGCCATATCATTCGCCGCCGGAGCTTTCTACATCGGTCGTTTGTACGCACCGCTGGGTCGGGCCGCTCACGCGCGGCCCGAACCTCTCTTTTCCGCGTGATTCAGCGGATCGATATCCGTGCAGGCTCGCCTCGTTCGGGCCCGACCGTTGCACACACGGTCATTCAGTCAAAAAAAGCAGGAGGAGGCTTTAGATGAAGAAAGTACTTTCCGGTGTGTTTGCTCTGCTCGCGTGCGCGACGCTGTCGGCGCAGACGCCGCCGCCGCCGACTGAGCAGCCCACGGCGAAGCAGAGCTCGCCTTCCATGGATACGGCGAACAAGGTGACGGTCACCGGCTGTCTCGAGCGCGCGAAGGAAAGTGCGTCGCCAACGGGCACGAGCGGCGCGGCCGCTTCAGCCGACACCACGAAGTTCGTGCTGAACAACGTCACGGCCGGGTCGGCCGCGTCGGCCACGGCGGGCACAACCGGGGCGGCCGCCAGCGCATCGGCCCGTCCGACCGCCAGCTCGTACAAGCTCGACGCCGACGACGCGAAGCTGACAGCCCATGTGGGTCACAAAGTCACGATCTCCGGTAGTGTCGAGAACCGGGCGAGCGCGACGGGAGCAGCGATGTCGGCGAGCGCGCCGAAGCTGAAGGTCGACACGGTCACGCACGTGTCGCCGACCTGCACGCCGTAGGACGGGTCAGGGGCCGACCTCCGGTCGGCCCCTGCTGATCGATCGATTCCTATCGATCGGCGAACACGATCTCGCCGAACTTCTCGGTACTCGTGGAAGGTCTTGGCGATCGGCGCCCACTCCCACTGCGTACGCTTGCCCGCGTCATAGTCCATTCGATAGAAGTTGGCGCGCCATCGGGTGCCCGGCTTCGGAGGGACGTTCTGCAGCGGCGTGAGCAGCGCGTACGGGATGAAGAACTCCGCGCGCCAGCCTTGAATCGACGCGTGCGGTTCCTTCGGGCCGCCGATGATGCTGGTGGCCTTGCGTGTGAGGCGCTCGCCTTCATAGTGCCAGGGGCGCCATCCGAGAAAGTGACCGCCGAAATTCGGGATGAGAATCGGGAGCTCGCGATTGAGCGGCGAGATCTCGGTACTCGAAATAAACCGGATGCCGCTCGTCGGTCCAGAGGAACACCTCGAAGACGTCCTCGTTCCACAGATTCATGAAGTCTTCCTTCATGGTGGCCGTGAGCGTCCGGTCCGTGCCCTCCATCAGAAAGTAGATCCCGGTGCCCGAGTAGAGGGTCTTGAGCCGGGTCTCGTACGGATGCCCGTCGGCCTGGCGGCGGCGGAGCGTGACCCACTCCGCCTGCCGCCAGCCGGCATGCTCGCCGCTGCCGTCGACTTCGAAATCGGCGGCGGGCTTCACTGACAGTTGCGGTCGTTCCGGGGGTTCTGCCTGCACGCCGCCATCATAGCGAGTCGCCAGCACCGCGAGCGACAGCAGCGTGATCAGGAACCCGAGACGTTCGAATGGACGTCGCATGGACGCACGATACCACCATGGCGCCGCACGAGCGCAGCCCCGGTCAACGTGCGCTAGTTGAACGTCACCGTGTGCGTATGGCCGTCATCGCTGCTCGACGTCTTGGTCACCTGCGTTCGCGCGCCGATGGCGCGCACCTCGTCGGCCGTCAGAGCGACCGTATGGGGATGGGTTGCCGAGCCCTGGATGTTGAGCGTAACGGCACCCGCGGCTGTGATCTGCATCGAATTGATCGTGGCCGTATGCCCGTGGTTCGCGCTCACACTGCCCGTGACGTCACCGGAGCCGGTCGGCGTGGGCGATGTGGGAGTGCTGGGGCTGCTGCTTCCACCGCAGCCGCTGACAGTGATCGTGACGCCGGCCAGGAGCGCCATAACTGCCTCGACAGTGAACTCTCGCCGGCCGATCAGGTCGTTCTTCTCGCTTTCACTCGACACGGTCTACCTCTCTTCTCGTGGGGGAGGCATCCGAACCATCGCGCAACCGAGGTGCCACGAACAGGGCGATGAATCGTTAGGAAAGAACGACCGATCCTTTCTCGTCGGGTTACTGGCCGCGAAAGCATTTTCGGGAAGGCGATTTCGTGCACACCTGTGCCGCACGCCGCTGACAAAATTTGGATCGGGCCGAACGGTCTTGTAAGTCGCACCTCCTCTCACCATGCTCGCCGGCCGCGCGGGCGCTCGCGGTTTTGCGAGGCAACCTCTCTCGTGTGAGTCACTTGCCGTCACATCGCGTGTCCGCGCGGGCAGGGCACAGAAATGGCACAGGTGTGGGCAAAAGCAGGAAGCGCCTACATGGACCCAGCCATTGCACGCACGCCAGCTCCGTCATTCGTGTTCGAAGATGGCCTCGGCACACGCCATCACACGTCCGACGCCGGCAATCAGCCGCTCGAGATTCTCACGCTCCGCGAGCCGCTGACCGCCGTCCCGTCCTTCGAGTTCGCCTTGCGCGAACGCGCCAGCCGGCTCGCGGGCTTCCGCCACGCGTCCTACGGCCACGTGCGCGGCATCGACAAGGCGGGCAGCACGCTCGCGGTCGTGTCCGATCGCATCGAAGGTGTGCGGCTGTCGGAACTTCTCGCCGTCGCCGAGCAGCAGCTGCTGCCCGTCGAGATTGACGCGGCGCTCTGTGTCATTCGCCAGCTCGTTCAGGCGGTCGCCATGCTGCACGAGCAGGTGCCCGACGTCTGCCACGGTGCGCTTGCGCTCGAGCGGGTCATCATCACGCCGAACGCGCGCGCCGTCATCGTCGAGCATGTGCTCGGAGCGGCCCTCGGACAGCTGTTGTTCTCGCGCGAGAACTACTGGAAGGATCTCCGCATCGCGATGCCGCCGCGTGCCGGCTCGCCGCGCTTCGATTGCCGCGCCGACGTCACACAGCTTGGCGCCATCTCCCTCGCGTTGATTCTCGGGCGTCCTCTGGGGGACGACGATTACCCTGCGAGAATTGCGGAAATCGTGGAGCGGGTCGGCGCCGTGTCGGCAACTGGCGGTCTCGAGCCGCTTCCCGCGGGCGTGCGCTCGTGGCTCGCGCGCGCGCTGCAGCTGGATCCGCGAAGCTCCTTCTCGTCGGCGATCGAGGCGCGAACGGAGCTCGACGCGGCACTGCGCGAGACCGACTACGCCGCGGAGCCTGCGACGCTCGAGAACTTCCTGGCGCAGTACCGACGCCTGCGTCGGCGTCGACAGCCAGCCACCCGTTGTGCAGATGGCCCCGATCGTTCCTGTACAGCCCGCACCGGTTGTCGCGGCCGCGAAGGCACCGGCCCCCGCCGCGCCAAAGGCGTCCGTGCCCGCGATCACGCCTCCGGTGGCCACAGCTGTTCCGGCGGCTGCCACGCCGTCTCCCGCCGTGCCAAAGGCCGACACGTTCGCACCACACGTCGTCATGCCGGCGCCGGCGCCGAAGCTCCACGGGCCTTCGACGGCCCCGCTGCGAAACCCGGCCGAGGAGGCACACACCGACATGGCCACGAAGACGTCGTCATCGCGGTACTCCCTCGTCGCTGCCGGCGTCGTGCTCGTCGCCCTCGCATCGGGAGGCGTGCTGGCCGCGCGTCATTACTTGATGCCGGGCGGTGGCGCTGCCGAGACCGGCACGCTCATCGTCAAGACGGATCCGGCCGGCATGCCGGTCGTCGTCGACGGAAAGCCGCACGGTATCACCCCGCTCCAGGCGTCGCTGACGCCCGGCGATCATCTCGTGGAGCTCGTCGTATCGGAGACCGAGCGGAGAAAGATCCCGGTGACGATCACCGTGGGCGGGCAGGTGTCGCAGTTCATCGAGCTGCCGAAGGCCGGTCCCGTCCTCGGAAAGCTCCAGGTTCGCAGCGAGCCATCAGGCGCGCGAGTGACCGTCGACGGGCATGTGTTCGGCCGGGCGCCGGTGACGATTGAATCGTTGACGCCGGGCGAGCACCTGGTCACCCTCGAAAACGAGCTCGGGACGGTGAAGGAGACCGTCACGATCGAGGCAGGGACAACGGCGTCGCTGGTCGTGCCGATGAGCGCGCCGGGGAATGCGCCCGTATCGGGATGGATTGCCGTGAATGCGCCGGCCGACGTTCAGATCTTCGAGAACGGCCGCCTGCTCGGCAGCAGCAAGAGCGACCGCATCATGGTGTCGGTGGGCCGTCACGAGCTCGAGATTGTCAACGAATCGCTCGGCTACCGCAATACGCAGAGCGTGCAGGTGTCGCCCGGGCAAACCGCCTCCGTGCGGCCCGAATGGCCGAAGGGCTCGCTGGCGCTCAACGCACTGCCGTGGGCCGACGTCTTCATCGACGGCAAGCTCATTGGCGAGACGCCGATCGGGAGCATTGCCGTTCCAGTCGGCACGCACGAGATCCTCTTCCGGCATCCTGATCTTGGTGAGCATCGCGTGAACACCATCGTGACGGTCGGGACGCCTGCACGACTGAGCGTCGACCTCAGGAAGAAGTAGCCATGCAGACGAGAACTGGTCTCAGGGTTTGCGCCCTTGTGGCGTTCGTGCTGGGAATGGCGGTCTCTGTCGAGGCCCAGTCGCTGGTGGCGGCGCGCGAGCTGTACGCATCTGCCGAATACCACGAAGCGCTGACGCTTCTCGACACGCTCTCGCACGGGGACAATTCGCAGGAGGATCGCCGATCGATCGAGCTGTATCGCACGTTGTGCCTCCTCGCGGTCGGGCGGAGAGCAGACGCCGATCGCGCGATCGAGACGCTCGTGACGCAGGACCCGCTCTATCGGCCCGCGACCGACGACATCCCGCCGCGCATGCGCGCAACGTTCACCGAGACGCGGAAGCGGCTGCTCCCGTCGATCCTCCAGCAGAAGTACACCGGCGCGAAGGCGGCGTTCGATCGCGGCGAGTTCGTCGTCGCCGTCGAGGGGTTCAAGCAGGTGCTCGACGGCCTTTCGGATCCGGACATGGGATCTGCGGTCGCGCAGTCTCCGCTGTCCGATCTACGGATGCTGGCCGTTGGCTTCCATGAGCTGAGCGTCAAGGCATCGGCGCCGCCGCCCGCGCCGGCGCCGGCACCGGTGGCACCCGCCGTCACGCAGGCAGCTGCTCGCATCTACGGCATCGGGGAACCGAATGTCGTGGCGCCGATCACCATCGTGCAGCGCGTGCCCTCCTTCCGCGGCAAGGTGCTCAAGGAGGGGACCGGAATCCTCGAAATCATCATCGACGAGACCGGCGCGGTCGAATCGTCCCGGATGCGGGTGCCGCTGCACGGGACCTACGACAAGCTGGTGCTCGACGCGACGAAGTCCTGGCAGTGACCAGCCGGCCACGTTCCAGGGCGTGCCGGTGCGCTTCCGGAAGCTGGTGCAGGTCAGCCTCGTCCCCAACGCTCAATAAGCCGAGTCCTCGTACCAACTGAAATCCGCGTACGATCGCGGGATGGACCCGTCGGATCAGCGGCCGACCGCGCGCGCGGCGGGCCTGTGCGCGTCGTGCAGTCACGCCAGCGTCATCACGTCCTCGCGCGGGTCGGTGTTCTATCTGTGCCAGCTGTCGCTGACTGACCCGGCATTCCCCCGATATCCGCAGCTTCCAGTGCTCGCCTGTCGCGGCTACTCGCCTGCGGCTCGACCCAGTCGAGAAGACCTACAATAGGGCGTGGTCAGATTCACCAGCGCCCCAGCCGCTCCCCCGGTTGTTCTCGTTCTCATCGCGTTGGCGTGCGGAGGCGGGTCGACCTCGCCGCTGTCGCCTGCGAGCGTTCAGCCGTCAGCGCCCGCGACACGCGTGGTGGTCGTCACGCACACGGCTGGCTTCCGACACGATTCGATCCCGATCGCCGAAGCGACCATCCAGCAGCTCGGACGCGACTCCGGGCTGTTCGACGTCGCGTTCTGCCGCACGGCGGAGGATGTGCAGCGCATGTTGACGCCGGCGTCGCTGAGTGGTGTCGCCGCCGTCGTCTTCGCGAACACGACGGGCAATATCGGCATCCCCGACGTCAACGCCTTCCTCGCGTGGATCGGCGCCGGGCACGGGTTCGTCGGCGTCCATAGCGCCTCCGACACGTACCATGACGCGCCGGCGTTTCTCGACATGCTGGGGAACGAGTTCGACACGCACGGGCAGCAGGCGGAGGTCGAGGCGGTCGTCGAGGCGCCCGGCCATCCCGCGGCCTCTCATCTTGGCACCCGCTACAAGGTCTTCGATGAGATCTACCGGTTCAAGCGGAACAACCGCACAAACGTAACGCCGGTGCTCACGCTCGATCGGTATCCTGCCGACGGTCTTGCGCAAGGGGGGCAGCCCGGCGATCTTTCGCTCGCCTGGGCGAAGAGCCACGGCAGCGGCCGCGTGTTCTACACGGCGCTGGGGCACCGCATCGACCTGTGGCGCGACACGCGATTCCAGCAGCACGTCCTCGGCGGAATCCGGTCGGTGCTCGGCCAGTAAGGATTTCGTCTACGGGGCGCGGCGTTTTCTCAGCCCCGGGTTCGCCGCTGATTCCGTGAGCACCTTCAGCCCGTCGAACGATTGGCCGGGCTGATCGGGCGTCGGCGCGTCGAGCGTCACTTTCACGTGCTCGCCGTGCCGCACGTCGATGACCTTGCGCAGGTCGCCGAAGGAACGGTGGCGGACGAGGACGTCGCGCGTGCCGATGGCGATGGAGGCGCCGCGGATCGGGGCGCTGCCGATGCGGTCGCCGTCGACCAGGACTTCTGCGCCGTCGGGCGCATCCACCGTGAGTATTCCAGTCGGCAGCTTGACGGAGTGCGACGCGATCGAGCCTGCCTGGATGTCGATCGTGCGCGTCTCGCGAACGTTGAACTGCTTGTTCACGAATGTCACTTTGTGTCGGCCGGGTGACATGGTGATCTGCTCATCTCCCGAGGCGCCGACACGGCGGCCGCCGACGTGCACTTCGACGGGCACGCGTGAGAAGACGGTCAGCCATCCGGTTACCATGAGCTCCGACGCGACCGCACGCTCGCCTGCGCGAACGGTGACGTCGCGGGTGATGACGACGCCGTCATTCGACTGCAGCACCACCTTGTGGCGACCCGGCGCGAGGCCGGTGACGGTCAGCGGCGCCTTGCCCCGCGCGGTGCCATCGACGCTGACCGCGGCCCCCTTTGGGGTTGTCTCGATCAGCAAGTCGCCGGTTGCGGGAGGAGCGGGCGCTGCGGCGGCCGTCTCCGGTTTCGCATTGGCGGTGGGGATCGCCGACGCGATGGCTTTCCGCGCCGTCGCGGCCCAGGCGCTCGCATCGATGGTGACGCCGATGCTGCCGCAGACGACGAGCAGCGCGGCGGCCGCGGCGGGCAGCATCCATGGCTTTTCCCGGAACCAGCTTGGCCCCGTCGACGCGACCACCTGCGCTCCCGGAGAAACCGGCGGCGAGCCTTCGGCCTGCCACAGGTCGTAGTAGCTGCTCGACGGCGTGCGCGATTCGAAAGGCTCTGCCGGCTCGTCCGGCTCGAGGGCCAGGAATGCCGCTTGCGGCGCTTCCACTGTGGCCTTGGCGACGGCAACGGGTACGAGCGGGGCCGGTCCGCCGCGGGCCGAGACGCGCGCCATTTCGGCGGCGACGGCTTCCGATGCGGCGGCGCGTGCCTGCTGCGCGGCGGCCTCACGCATCATCGCGACCTGCCGCTTCATTTCCTCGAGCTCGATGGCGCGGCGGCGCTCCGCGTCGGCGCGGAGCTGCTCGAGCTCGGCACTGAGCCGGGTGTCTGCGTCCGCCTTCACGCGCTGGATCTCCGCTTCGAGCGCCCGTGCGGCGGTGGCTTCGGCGATCGCGCGCGCTTCGCGCGCGGCGGCCTCGCGTATTTTCTCGGCCTTGATCTGGGCCTCGTTGTGCTCCTTGAGGCGGGCGTCGGCTTCGGCCCGCACGCGCCGGAGCTCCGCTTCGAGCGTCCGGGCGGCGGCGGCCTCGGCGATCTCCCGTGCTTCGCGCGCCGCGGCTTCGCGCACGCGTTCGGCTTCGGCGATTGCCTGCGAGGCATCGGCCTGCGCCTTCGACTGTTCCGCCAGGCGTGCTTCGGCGGCGGCCCGCACCGCCTCCGCCTCGGCGCGCACGCGCTGCACCTCCGCGTCGAGCGTCCGCGCGGCGGCCGCTTCGGCGACCTCGCGCGCCTCGCGCGCGGCCGCCTCGCGAATGCGTTCTGCTTCCGCGCGCGCCACCGCCTGCTCCGCGCGACGGGCCTCCTCGGCTTCGCGCCGAACGCGATCCAGTTCGGCCTGAAGGCGCGTGTCGGCGTCGGCCCGTACACGCGATACTTCCTCGTTCATCGCGCGCGCTGCGGCCGCCTCGGAATCGGTGCGCACGCGCGCGAGCTCTTCGGCGAACGCGCGCGCCGCCTCGCTTTCCGCCACCTGCCGCGCCTGGCGCGAGACCTCTTCGAGCCGTTCATCGGCCTGCGCCTGCAGACGCGCGATTTCGTGCTGACGCGCCTGCTCGGCGTCGGCGCGGGTCCGAGCGAGCTCCTCGGCCAGCGCCTCGCGCGCCTGCGCTTCGGCCTCGGCGCGTGCGCGTCCCACGGTGGCCTCGCGGAGGGCTTCGGCTTCCGCCTGCCACTGTGCGAGCTCCAGCTCCCGCTGCCGCGCCGTGTCCGCCTGGACGCGATCGAGCTCGACGGCGAGCGCCGCCTCTGCCTCCGCTCGCGCGCGGCCCACCGTGGCCTCGCGAAGCGCCTCGGCATCCGCCTGCCATCGCGCCAGCTCCCGCTCGCGCTGCTGCGCCGCCTCGGCCTGCACGCGTTGCACTTCGGCCGCGAGCGTCGCCTCCGCGTCGGCGCGCGCGCGGCCTACCGTCTCCTCACGAAGCGCCTCGGCCTCTGCCTGCCACCGCGCCAGCTCGCGCTCGCGTTCCTGCGCGGCCTCGGCCTGCACCCGCTCGACTTCCGCCGTGAGCGCGGCCTCGGCGTCCGCGCGCGCGCGGCCCTCGGTCGCCTCACGAAGCGCCTCGGCGTCTGCCTGCCAGCGCACCAGCTCGCGCTCGCGTTCCTGCGCCGCCTCGGCCTGCATGCGCTGCACTTCCGCGGCAAGCGTCGCCTCCGCGTCGGCGCGCACCTGCGCCAGATCGAAGCTCGGGGAGCTCGTGTCAATCGCGGAGTCGAGATCGATCAGCACCTCGCTCTCGACCGCGGCTGGCGGCGGCGGTTCGAGCGCGATCGGAAGGGCGGGCGCCGTCTCCTCGGTCGTGGTGATGGCCGGCGCAAACCCGAGCCGATCGAAGAGACTGTCGACATCGCCGACGGCCACTTCCTCGGATGCGGGTTGATGCAGCGGCAGCGTGGCGATCGGGTTGTAGGCGGGGACGGCGGTGAATGGATCGTAGGCGGGAACCCCGGCGGGCGGCTCCTCGACGGGCGCCTGATACTCCGGCACCGGCGGTGGAGGCGGGACCTTCGCCGCGGGATTCTGCGCCGGCCGCGGCCGTGGCCTGGCTTTCACTTCCTGCGCGCGCGCGAGATAGGTGCCGACCTGTTCGCCAAACGACGCGAGGTCGCAGCCGTCGGACACCACCGGTGCCCGCTTCTTCTTCCCGAAGCCGAACAGGGACGATTTGCCCGGTGGCGCCGCCTCGCCGCGCGAGAGAAGCGGAATCGTCAGGAGCTGAAGGTGCGAGGCGTTCTCGAGCGAGCGGAGGTGCGCCACCAGCTCGTTCTCCTCGCGCGGCGACAGCAGCGCGTTCACGAGAACGAGATCCGGCACCTCGCGATCGATGGCGTCGATGGCATCGTCTTTCGACGACACGATGAGGAGCTGCACGCCGAGCGTAGTGTGCACCTCCCGCAGCAATTCGGCCTGGGCGCGGCCAGGCTCGATTGCCAGGACCGAGGCTCATTGAGTCCTTACCATCAGGAACAGCAACACGACGGCGGTCACCAGCAGCGCCGCGACGAACACGTTATCGACCGCGGGGCTGGCCACGACGCTGGCCATGAGATTGCCAACCGGCGAGCCGGGCGCCGTCACCCGGCCGCTCGCCAGGTCGGACCAGGCGTCACTGATACGCCCCGGTACGCGGTCGTCCAGGCCGGCGAGCGCCGCGAAAACCGCGACGAGCGCAAACGCCGCTACGCCGTAATCACGAATTCGTTGCGGCATCGTGCACTCCCGGGGAAGCCGTACCAAGCGGTCGTGTGGCAAGCCATGTGCCGCGCTGTTTCCCGCGACATTGCGCGCGAGTGTGCGTGTCGCGATCCCATTTCTGAAGGTCGCATGACGACCTTGTTCGAGGCCGTACGCAGCCGCCGGCAGCGGGCGATGCGCGCGCCTGCACGGCGCGGCCGGGTCGATCACGAATTGGAGCGAGTCACGCGAATGTTGACGTCCCGCGCAGCCTGGCACTGTGCTCGCGCAGCCTGACGCCGTGCCGCGGAACAGCACACGCGCGCCGTCGCGTTGTCGCCTATCCCATTGCCGCACGAATCACTTGCCCGTCGTGTCTCGATCGCGAGATCGCGCCACGGCGCGAAACGTGCTGTAGCCGCGGCACGCCGCTAGGGCGGCTCGAAGGAGGAGGACATGAAGCGTTTGGTGAACAAGGTTCGCAACTTCGTCTACCGCGTCGAGGGTCAGGACCTGACCGAGTACGCGCTGTTGGTCGCGCTCGTCGCGCTTGCCGCCGTGGCGGCGGTGACGGCTGCGGGCGGCCGGATCAACGACGTGTTCAACGCGATCGTGACGAAGATCCCCAAGCCGTAGTTCGGCGGTCGCGATGCGGCTGTGGTGCCCCGCGCCGCACCGTGCATCACGTGACACGCACGTGGAGCGCAGGCGGTGCGGGGTCGTTGAATCAAGGAGGGGGACATGAGCTGGTTCATGCAGTTGCGACAGTCGCTCGTTCGTCGTGAGGACGGGCAGGACCTGACCGAGTACGCACTCCTGGTGGCACTGGTCGCTCTGGCCGCTGTTGGGGCCGTGACGGCTGCGGGCGTCAGGATCGACGAAGTGTTCAACGCGATCGTGACGAAGATCCCGAAGCCGTAGGGGCTGCGGCGTTGGCGGCTCGGAGCGGGTGCGCTGCGGCGCTCCGCTCCTCATCGCCACAGGAGAGTGACATGGGCAACATCGTTGCCGTTGCGGCATTCGGACGGCGCGCACGCAAGAGCGAAGGCCAGGATCTGCTCGAATACGGCCTTCTCACCTCGCTGATCGCGACGTTCGTGGTCGGCGCGCTGACGTTGCTGGGCAAACAACTCAACGACGTCTGGCTCGCCATCTCCACGGGATTCTGACGATGTCCGCCTCGACCTGGGCCGCCTCCGACATGCTGGTGTTTGGGGTATTGAGCGCGGGCCTCGGTCTGGCGGCCGCCATCGACCTGAGATCGAGACGCATCCCGAACGAGCTCTCGCTCTCCCTCGCCTGCGTGGGCGTGGTGCTGGCGGCTACGGGTGCAAGCGGGATTTCCATTGCGGCGTCGCTGGTCGGGTGCGCCGTCGCCGTGCTCCTCATGCTTCCGGGGCACGTGCTGGGCGCGACCGGCGCGGGCGACGTGAAGCTGTTCGGCGCAGCGGGAGCGGTCATCGGCGCCGGACGCGTGTTCGAAGCGTTCATTTGTGTCGCGATTGCCGGCGGCGTCCTCGCCCTGGTGATTGCGTGTGTGCGTGGACGGCTGGGTCGCACGGTGCTGCAGACGGTTCGATTGCTGCGCCGCCCGAGCGAGGTCCGCGCCGTGATTGAGTCGCCCGCTGAAAACAACCGCTTCGCGTACGGTCCCGCGATTGCGGCCGGATGCGTGCTCGCAGTCTTCGGGGGTAGCGGTAGGCGGTAGGCGGTAGGCGGTAGGCGGTAGGGGTCAGGGGACAGGGAGAGAGCTTATGACGCGCGTCAGAGTGATGGTCGTGTTGATGGTGGCGCTGCTCACTGGCGGAGGGCTGGCGGCGGGCACGTACAGCTATCTGCAGAGTGTGCCGGTGAAGACGGTCAACATGCCGACGAGCACGGTGGTGATCGCGCGCGCGGACTTGGCGCTCGGCACCGAGCTGCGGCAGGACGATCTCAGCGCCGTCGAATGGCCCAGAGAATCTGTGCCGGAGGGCGCGTTCTCGCAGCCGTCGGAGCTCGTCGGCCGAGGGCTCATCGCCTCCGTGGTGCGCAACGAACCGATCCTGCCTGCGAAGCTGGCCTCGAAGGAGGCGGGCGCTGGCCTGCCGCCGATCATTCCGCCGGGCAAGCGAGCCGTCTCGGTGAAGGTCAATGAAGTGATCAGCGTGGCGGGCTATGTCCTGCCCGGCACCTTCGTCGACGTCCTGGCCACGCAGAGCCCCACGGGACGCCCGGAAGAGATGACGTCGAAAATCGTGCTGACACAGGTGCAGGTGCTGACCGCCGGCACCCGCATGGAGAACCAGCAGGATGGCAAGCCGATGCAGGTGACCGTGGTCACGCTGCTCGTGACCCCGGAGGAATCCGAGCGTCTCGCGCTGGCAAGCACGGAAGGACAAATCAATCTCGCGCTTCGCAACCCCGTCGACAAGCAGTCTCCGGCGACCACGGGTATTCGTCCCGCCGCATTGATGGGTGTGGCGCCCGCACCGCGCCCGCGCGTCGCAGGCCGTGCGCCGGCCCCCGCACCCGCGCCGGTGCCGCCGCCCGCCGTCGAAATCATTCGCGGCGACAAGCGCGAGAAGTCCGTCGTCGGATAGGAGTTGAGGATGAAGAGCCTTCGAACCGTCTACCGCGCTGGGCTGACCGCAGCCTTGATCGTGATCATGGTTGTGCCGTCGCTGGCGCAGGCGCCGCTCGCGGCGCGGGCCGGCAACGCCGTCGCGGCCACGCCCGTCGAACGCGTCGATCTGTTGGTCGGACGCTCGACGGTTCTCCGGACCGGCCGCCCGATCAAGCGCGTGTCGTTGCCGAAGCCCGAGATCGCCGACGCCATGGTGACCTCGCCGTACGAAGTGCTCGTGCACGGCAAGCTGCCCGGGACGATCTCGCTCCTCGTGTGGGGCGACAACGGGGACATCACGACGTACGACGTGGTGGTGCGCCGCGATCTCAGCGAGCTCGAGCAGCGCGTCCGGCAGCTGTTCCCCGGTGAGCCCATCCTGGTGTCGAGCAATGGGGACGACGTCGTGCTGTCGGGCATCGTCACCAGCAAATACGTCGTCGACAAAGCGAGTTCCCTGGCGACCGGCTACGTCGAGAAGGCTGAGAACGTCGTCAACCTGCTGCGCCAGCAGGAAGGCGTGGCGAGCAACCAGGTTCTGCTGCGCGTCCGCTTCGCCGAAGTGAGTCGCAGCGCCATGCAGGAGCTTGGCACGTCGTTCTTCACCGGGGCGAGCGGTCACAAGGATTGGGTGGGCCGCGTCGGCACGCAGCAGTTCGCGGCGCCCGAATTCGATACTGACAAGGGCGGCCTGGTGTTCAGCGATTTCCTGAACCTCTTCTTGTTCAACACCAAGGAGAACATCGGCACCGTCATCCGCGCGTTGAAGGAGAAGGGCCTCTTTCAGAGCCTCGCCGAGCCGAACTTGGTGACGCAGAACGGCAAGGAAGCGAGCTTCCTCGCGGGCGGCGAATATCCGTATCCCGTCGTTTCGGGAACGGGCGGCCTCGCGGCAGTGTCGATCGTCTTCAAGGAGTTCGGGATCAGGCTGCGCTTCACCCCCACGGTGGTTGGCAACGACCTCGTGCATCTCAAGGTCATGCCCGAGGTGAGCGCGCTCGACTTCGGCAACGCGGTCACGTTCGAGGGGTTCCGCGTGCCGGCGCTGTCGACGCGGCGCACCGAGACCGAGGTCGAGCTGCGCGACGGGCAGACGTTTGCCATCGCCGGCCTGATGGACAACACAGTCACGCAGACGATGAGCAAGGTGCCGGGGATCGGCGACATCCCGATTCTGGGCTATCTGTTCCGCAGCCGCGCGTACCAGAAGAACTCGACGGAGCTCGTGGTCATGATCACGCCGCAGATTCTGCGCCGCGATTCGACCGGCGTGACCTCGAAGATCCCCGACCTCGTTGAACCCTTCATGGGACCCGAGAACAAGACCATCGGATCGCCGTCGCCCGCGTTCACCCCGCAGCGTCCGACGGATCTGAACCCTCCGGGAACGAATGCGCCTGCGCGCTCGGCCGCCGCGCCTGCGCCGATGCCGGCCGTCGCGTCCGTTCCCGACGCGCCTGCGCCGAAGGTGGACAAGAAGGCGGAGGAACGTGCCCGTCGCGAGGACGAGAAGCGGCTGCGGGACGAAGAGAAGCGTGCCCGCGAGGCCGCCGAGGTGGACGCGAGGCGCCAGGCCGAGGAGCACAAGCGGCAGGTCGAGGAACAGAAGAAACAGCTGGCGCAGCTCAAGAAGCTTCAGGCCGAGCAGAAGAAGCAGGACGAGGAGCAGCAGAAGCGGCTCGCCGAGCAGCAGAAGAAGGCCGCGGAGCTCCAGAAGAAATCCGCCGAGCAGCCGAAGCCCGACTCCGAGCAGTCGATGCTGGTCAGCGATCAGCCGGCGCCGGTCGATCCGCCGACCACGGCTGAAACCGAGCAGCGCGTGAAGAAGCTCGACGAGCAGCGCGCGGAAGCGGAGCGCAAGAAGGTCGACGACAAGAAGAAGGCGCAGCAGCGGGCGGCAAAGCGCCGCGCGCTCAGCGATCCCTATCCGCCGCTCCGCTCGCGCAGAACCTGGTAGGGCGCGATGGCACAGCTCACCGCCGTCATCGCCACCCGCGACCAGGACTTCCGCACGAACATCACCCGCCGTCTTCGGATGAGCGGTCTGTCGATTGGCGTGGCCGAGGAACGGCACCTCGGCGCCGGCAGCGGCCCTGACCTCGTCATCGCCGACATCCGTGCCGGGGCCGCGTCCGTGCAATGGGCGGTCGAGCGCGTCCGGACCGCCTGGGCGTCGGCGGACATCGTCGCGGTCGCCCGCGGCTCCGAGCCGGAGCAGATCCTCCAGGCGATGCGCGCCGGCGCGAACGAGTTCGTCGCGTGGCCGCTCGAGCAGGGGCAGATCTCGACGTTCGACGAGAGCCTGCGATCGGCGCTGGCCCGTGCCGCCGAGCGGGCGAAGAGCCGCGTCGGCGATTGGCCGGCCGCGCAGACGCTCTCATTCTTCGGAGCAAAGGGCGGCGCCGGTACCACAACGCTCGCGGTGAACACGGCCATCGATATCGCCCGCACCACGAAGAAGCCTGCGCTCATCATCGATCTGCATCAGTTCCTCGGCGAGGTGGCGCTGTTCCTCGGCGTTCGGCCGCGCTTCACGGTCGTGGACGCCATCGACAACCTCCACCGGATCGATGCGGACTTCCTGCGGGAGCTCGTCACGCGCCACAAGTCGGGCCTCGACATTCTCGCCGGCGCCGAGCAGGTCGACCGTCCCGGTCCGCAGGATGCCGCCGCGGTTGAGCAGCTCCTGCAGATCCTCGCGCGGTTCTACCAGTACATCGTGATCGACGCCGGCACGGTGACCAGCGCCTGCGCGGAAGTCGCGGTCTATGGCGCCGACACGATCTACGTCGTCGCCAACCCCGACGTGCCGTCGATCCGCAACACGCAACGGCTCGTCGACCGCATCAGCCAGCTTGGCGCCGACCGCGATCGGCTGCGTGTGGTCCTCAACCGCACCTCCGATCAGCACCTCATTGCGCCGAAGCAGATAGAGACGGCATTGGGCCACCCGATTGCGCAGGCTTTCGCCAGCGACTACAACACGGTGTCGGCGGCGCTCAACTCGGGCGTGCCGCTGACGCTCAGCAACCACACGGAGCTCTCGTCGCAGTTCACGCGCTTCACGCAAGGCATCTTGCACCCCGATGAACTACCGGCGGCGGCAGGCGGCGAGCGGCGCCGCGGTCATTTCCTGGGATTGTTCTAAGCCATGGCGGTTGTCTCGAATTCCTCTCCCAGCGTCCAGGTCGGCGTCCCGAGGGCCGACGCGCGGAAGGCCCAGTATCTCGAGGTTCGCGGCGTCGTTCATCGAAAGCTGCTCACCCGGCTGAACCTCGAGAAGCTCGCCAGCGTCGAGCGAAGTCGCGTGGAAGCCGAGATCCGGCCCCTCGTCTCATCGCTGATCGTCGAGTCCGGCATTCCGCTGTCGCTCAGCGAGCGGGAAGCGATCGTCGGCGACGTGCTGGACGAGGTGTTCGGCTTCGGCCCGCTCGAGCCGCTGCTGCGCGACCGAACGGTCAGCGACATTCTCGTGAACACCCACAAGCAGGTGTTCGTGGAGCGCCAGGGCCGTCTCGAGCGCGTCCCCGCCGCCTTCCAGGACGACCAGCACCTGCTGCGGGTGATCGATCGGATCGTGAGCGGCGTCGGTCGCCGGATCGACGACAGCTCGCCAATGGTGGACGCGCGGCTGCCGGATGGCTCACGTGTGAACGCGGTCATTGCGCCGCTCGCAGTCGACGGTCCGCTGCTCTCGATCCGCCGCTTTCCGGCGGAACGGCTCAAGGCCGACAACCTCGTCGAGTTCCGGGCACTCACGGCCAACATGCTCGAGTTCCTCAGGCACTGCGTCAACTCGAAGCTCAATTGCCTGATCAGCGGCGGCACGGGCGCCGGCAAGACGACGCTCCTCAACGTGCTGTCGTCATTCATCTCCGATCGCGAGCGCATCGTGACGATCGAGGACGCAGCCGAGCTCCAGCTCCATCAGGAGCACGTGGTGCGTCTCGAAACGCGGCCGCCGAACGTCGAAGGCAAGGGCGCCGTGCGGCAGCGGCAACTCGTGATCAACGCGCTGCGCATGCGTCCCGACCGCATCGTGGTCGGCGAGGTTCGAGGCGAAGAAGCACTCGACATGCTGCAGGCGATGAACACGGGACACGACGGATCGCTCACCACCGTTCACGCGAACTCGCCGCGTGACGCGCTGTCGCGGCTCGAAACGATGATTGCCATGGCCGACGTGAACCTGCCGGACAAGGCGCTGCGCCAGCAGATCTCGTCGGCGATTCAGATTGTCGTCCAGCAGGCGCGCCTGAGCGACGGCACGCGCAAGGTGACGAGCATCTCGGAGATCACCGGCATGGAAGGCGACATCATCACCATGCAGGAGATCTTCCGGTTCGACAAGCTCGGCATCGGCCAAGAGGGCCGCGTCATCGGCCGCTTCGTGGCCACGGGCGTCCGGCCGAAGGTGTGCGAACGGCTCCGCGCCGCCGGCGTTTCGTTGCCGCCGGACATGTTCGACGGTGTCACGGAGGTACGGTGATGCCGCTGCCGCTGCTGGTCTGCATCGTGTTCCTGGCGTCGACCAGCGGCATCGTCGGGCTCTACATGCTCGTGGCGGGCCGATCGCAGACCGCGCTGCGCCGGACGGTGGACCACAGGCTGCTCGAGCTCAGCGGCGGAGGGGCGATCGCCGCTGACGGCGAATCGTTGCTGCGCACGCACGCGACCGGTCCGCTGCCCGCCGTCGATCGGGCTGTCAGGGGCCTGCACATCGATCGCTGGCTGGAACAGTCGGGCGTGAAGCTGAGTCTGAGCGCCCTGATGGTGATCGCCATCGGCCTCGGTGTGATTGGCCTGTTCACCGCGGCGCAGTTCACGCATCGTCCGCCGCTCGTGGCGCTCGGGTTCATCGTCGGCGCGGCCGTGCCGTTCGTCGTCGTGCGTCAGAAGCGCACGTCACGCCTGCACCGGTTCGAGGAGCATTTTCCCGAAGCGCTGGACCTGATTTCACGTGCGATCCGGGCGGGCCATGCATTCTCCGCGGGGCTGAAGATGGTCGCCGACGAACTGGGCGATCCCGTCGGCCCTGAGTTTCGAAAGACCTTCGAAGAGCAGAACTTCGGGCTGCCCCTGACCGAATCGTTGAACAACCTGGCCCTCCGCGTGCCGCTGCTCGACGTCCGCTTTTTCGCCACGGCCGTGCTGATTCAGCGCGAGACGGGCGGCAACCTGTCCGAGATTCTCGACAACCTCGCCGCCGTCGTCCGGGAGCGCTTCAAGATCCGACGCCAGATCCGCGTGCATACGGCGCACGGACGGTTCACCGGATATGTGCTGCTGGCGCTGCCGGCGTTTCTCGGCCTGGCGTTGTCCATGCTCAACCCGGAGCACATGGACATGCTCTTCAAGGATCGCATCGGCCAAACGATGATCGTCATCGCGATCGTGATGCAAATCGTCGGATGGATCTGGATCACACGGGTCGTCAAGATCGAGGTGTAACCTGCTGACGCTGCTTCCAATCCTGGCGTTCGCCTTTGGCACGACGATCGTCACCGCGATCGCCTATGTCGTGCTGTCGAAACGCTCGGTCGTGCTCGACCAGCGGCTCCGTGAAGTCGGCATTCCCGAGCGGCGAAACGAGGACACCGCCGAGCCGCAGCAGATTGCGGCGTTCCTCAAGCGCATCGGCGAGCGTGTGCCGAAATCGCCCGCGGAGCTGACGAAGATTCAGGGGCGGCTGGTGCAGGCGGGCTATCGCCGCCCGGATGCGCTGTACATCTTCCTCGGCATTCGCGGTGCGTGCGCCCTTGCATTCTTCGCGCTGATGGCGACGCCGATCGTGATGAAGCCCAGCGTCGGTCTTGCGCTGGTGGCGGCCGCGATCGGCTACGTCGCGCCGGCGATGTGGCTGGCGCGCATCGCCAAGAAGCGCCAGCATCGCATCCAGCTGTCCCTCCCTGACGCGCTCGATCTGCTTGTCGTGAGCGTGGAGGCTGGCCTCGGGCTGGATCAGGCCATGGCGCGTGTCGGGCAGGAGCTCGCGCTCGCGCATCCAGAGCTCTCGAGCGAGCTGCGGCTCACCAATCTCGAGCTGCTCGCCGGACGGGGCCGCGCGGACGCGCTGAAGAACCTCGCCGATCGCACGGGCGTGGAGGACCTCAAATCGCTCGTCGCCATGCTGGTGCAGACGGACAAGTTCGGCACCAGCGTCGCGAACTCGCTGCGCGTGTATTCGGAGACGCTGCGCACGAAGCGGCGCCAGCGCGCCGAAGAGGCGGCGGCGAAGACCGGCGTCAAGATGGTGTTTCCGCTGGTGCTCTGCATCTTTCCCGCAATCTGGGTGGTGACGATCGGCCCGGCGGCCATCAAGTTCATCCGCGTGCTGGTGCCCCTCGAAGTCGGCGGGTAACCGGCACCGCGTCAGGGAAGGCCATGAGGAAAACGCCTACGCGACTTGTCGCACGCAATGTGGATACCGGCGAGCTGGTGGCCAACCGCGTCACGGTGGCGACCAAGAAGGTGGACCGGGCCGTCGGCCTCCTGAAGCACAGCGCCCTGGCGCCGGGCGAGGGGCTGCTCATCACGCCCTGCCGCGGGGTGCACACGTGCGGCATGCGCTTCACGATCGACATCATCGCGCTGGACGAGCACGGCATCATCGTCGATGCGGTGCAGGAGCTCGGGCCCTGGCGTGTCCGCCTGCCGCGGCCCGGCGCCGTCAGCGTCCTCGAGCTCCCCGCGGGCAGCCTCTCCCGCACGAATACCGAGTGCGGACACCGCATCGAGCTGCAGCTGACACCCGCCTGGGAGGCGCAATGAGTGTGGCGCTGACCACTGCCTCCGCGATCGAGCGTGTCCTGGCTCCTCAGAAGTCAACCACGCTCGAAAGCACCGGTCTGTCACCCGACGCGATCACGGCGCTCGTCATGAAGTGGCTGTACCGTGGCGAAACGCGCGGGATCGACCTCGCGGACTCGGTGCGCTTGCCGTACGGCATCCTCGAACCTCTGCTCGTGAACCTGCGGACCGAGCAGCTGGTGGAAGTCAAGAGCTCGGCCGGCATCGGAACCGCCGGATACCGATACGCGTTGACCGATGCGGGGCGCGACCGCGCCCGGCGGTGCCTCGACGCCTGCGGCTACGTCGGGCCGGCGCCGGTGCCGCTCGAGCAATACACGTCCTATATGGCGGCCCTCTCGGCGGACCGCCCACGGATTGACCAGGAGCGCGTCTCCGAAGGGTTTGAACACCTGGTCGTCGAGCCTGCCATGCTCAACCAGCTCGGTCCCGCCATCAGCGCGGGACGCGCGCTGTTCCTGTACGGACCTCCCGGCAACGGCAAGAGCGTGATGGGGGAGGGCATCGGGCGCGTCCTCGGGGGAGACATTTACGTTCCACACGCGCTCGACGTCGACGGACAGGTGATTTCGATCTACGACCCGGTCACGCACGAGATCCGCGCGCGCGACGCCGAGCGCTCCCTGATCCGGACGGACGATGCCGTTGACGGCCGATGGGCGAGAATCCGGCGGCCGGTGATCACGGTCGGCGGCGAGCTGACGCTGGAGATGCTCGACCTGCGCTACAACTCGATGTCGGCGTTCTACGAGGCGCCGCTGCAGGTGAAGGCGAATGGCGGCGTGCTGGTTCTCGACGACTTCGGCCGCCAGCGTGTGCCCGCCCGCGACCTGCTGAACCGGTGGGTCGTGCCGCTCGAGGCCAAGGTGGACTATCTGAACCTGCACACGGGACGCAAGTTCCAGGTGCCGTTCGAGCTGATGATCGTCTTCGCGACCAACCTCGAGCCGCACTCGCTGGCCGACGAGGCGTTCCTGCGCCGCATCCCGTACAAGATTTTCGCGAAGAACCCGACCTACGACCAGTACTGCCGCATCTTCGAGATGAACTGCCGGCGCCACGGCTTGCCGTACGACCACGCGATGGTCGAGCACCTCCACGATCGGTATTACGTGCCGCGCCGGCTGCAGCGCCGCGCGTGCCACCCGCGCGATCTGATCGACCAGGTCGTGACGCTCTGTCAGTACGCAGAGCGGAAGGTGGAGTTGACGCCGGAGCTGCTCGACCTGGTCTGCCAGTCCTACTTCATCGAGGACGGCCAGGCGGGTTCGACGACCGCAAGGTAAGCCGCTGGGCGGGGCTGGCTAATGCTTCGCTGGCCGTGAGGACTTCGGCTTCGGTCGGAACCCGGCCCTCTCCATGCGTTCCGCTCGGGACATATTGCGGGCCATGTTCTCAATGATCTCCTGAAGGTACCTCGCGCGGGTATCGGGCCGCTTGGCGCCGGCCAGGCGGTAGAGAACACCTTTCCGCCGGCTCGCACTGTAAGACAACCAGTTGCGGCTGGCGTCCGGGTTGGCCTTGATCGCCTTCTCCAAATCCGGCGGGACGGTCAGTTCCTCGACGTGTTTCATCGCGTCCCAAGTGCCCGACTTCTTCGCCGCCTTGACCATTGCGAGGCCAGCAGGCGTCATCAGCCCGGCAGCCTGTAGTCGTTCGACTCGCGTTTTGTTCAACGGGGACCAGGCGCTCTTCAGCTTCCGTGGTGTGAACATCTGCCGGTAGAAGGCATCGTCAATGGGATTGATCTTGCTGTCGATCCATCCGAAGCAGAGCGCCTCTTCAACGGCGTCGTTGTAGGTCAGCGACGGCAGCCCAGAGTGCTTCTTTGCATAGACGAGCCACACACCGGTAGACGATGCATGATTCTTCTGGAGCCAGTCCCGCCATGCCTTGCGAGATTTCGGCCGAACTCGGGGAAGCTCGCCCATGTCTGTCTTGCCAGATTACTCTTGTCCCGTCGCCAAGGGCGAGCGTTCCGGCCGTCCGCCCTCGTCACAGCGATCACATCGCGGAATCCGGCTGTTACCTGGCCTAAGACTAGAGTATGCGGATGAGCGTCATCGAGTGGCTGCTCGACTCGGATCCGTCGATTCGGTGGCAGGTCATGCGCGACCTGATCGCCGAGCCGGACGCGACCGTTGCGCGTGAGCGATCCCGTGTGGCCGCGGAGGGTTGGGGGGCTCGCCTGCTGGATCTTCAAGGATCGGACGGCCATTGGGCCGGCGCGGCGTTCGTACCGCGCGCCTGGATCTCCACCAAGGACACGCTTCAGCTGTTGCGAGATCTCGGTGTGGACCCGACGAGCGATCGGGTGCGAAGGGCCATCGACCAGGTGCGCGACCGCTGCACCTGGGGCCACGAGTTCGGCGACGCGCCGTTCTTCGAAGGCGAGGTCGAGCCCTGTATCAACGGACGGGTGCTGGCGATCGGCGCGTATTTCGGCGAAGCACGCGATCGTCTCGCCGACCGTCTGCTCCAGGAGCAGTTGAGCGACGGCGGCTGGAACTGCGATGCCCCGCGCAGCCGGCGATCGTCGTTCCACACGACGATCTGTGTGCTCGAAGGACTGCTGGAATACGAGACGGCGAAGGGTCCGAGGCCCGACGTCACTGGCGCTCGCCTTCGCGGACAGGAGTACCTCCTCGAGCGCCGGCTGTTCCGATCGCGATCAACCGGACAGATCATCGAAACGGACCGCAAGACCGGAATCAAACCGGCGTGGACCCAGATTTCGTTCCCCACGCGCTGGCACTACGACATCCTGTGGGGACTGGACTACCTGCGGCGCGCCGGCGTCGCCCCCGACGGGCGCATGGCCGAGGCGATCGATCTGGTGCGCAAGAAGCGCGACGAACACGGACGGTGGCCGCTCGAGAACCCGCATCCGGGTCCGGTGCACTTCGAGATGGAAGGCCGCGCCGGCGAGCCGAGCCGCTGGAACACCCTTCGAGCGCTCCGCGTGCTGCGCTGGGCGAGTGCGTTTTGAAGACTTCATCGATCGAGGCGCTCGACCCCAGTTGTTGACATACATAGAGCCGCAATGTATAAAACTTCTACGTATGGACATGAGCAAGGACCTGGTTGCGGCTTCCGCCACGCCGCTCGTGCTCGCCATCCTTGCCGAAGGCGACAGTTACGGCTACGCCATCATCAAGCGAGTGGCCGAGTTGTCAGGCGGGCACCTGCAGTGGACCGACGGCATGCTCTATCCCGTGCTTCACCGGCTTGAGCGCCAAGGTCATGTCGCGGCGAAGTGGGCGGCGTCCGAGAACGGCCGCAGGCGCAAGTACTACCGGATCACGAAAGAAGGTCGGGCGCAGCTCGCAGCCCAGCGGCAACAATGGAAGGCCGTGGACAGTACCCTGCGGGGGATCTGGATGGAGGCGTGCACAGTATGACGACCTTCACCGATCAACCGCTCGAGGAGCAAGTCGCGCAGTGGCGGGCGTACTTACGCCGCCGGCAGGCTCTGAACGGCCCCGACGTGGAGGAGCTCGAGGGACATCTGCGCGACCAGCTGGTGGCGCTCACCGAGGCCGGCCTGGCTGGGGATGAAGCGTTTCTAGTCGCAGTCAAGCGCATGGGCAGCCTCGATGCGCTGTCACGCGAGTTCGCGCGCGCGCACTCCGAGCGACTGTGGAAGCAGTTGGTCATTGCGCCCGACGGTGAGGAGTCGGCGAAAACCTCCTACGCCGAGACGTTCGTCGTCCTGGGCCTTGTGGTTGCCGTGGCGTTGGCCGTCAAGGTGCCGACGCTGTTCGGTATTGCCCTCAGCCCTGATGACGAACTGCCGCCGTTCTACATCCGCAACGCCAGTCTGTTCGTCTTGCCACTGCTGACGGTCTACTTCCTGTGGAAGCGTGGGTGGGGCGTTGCAACCGGCCTCTGGCTCGCGTTGCCCTTCGCGGCGGGGGCTGTGTTCGCAAATATCTACCCCTTCCGCACTGGCGGCGACACTGAGGTGCTTACCGCCCTGCACTTGCCAATCGCTCTATGGCTAGCCGTTGGCTTCGCGTATGTCGCAGGGCGCTGGTTCGCCGACGGTGGGCGCATGAACTTCGTCCGGTTCTCGGGCGAGCTGGCGATTTACTACGTGCTGATCGCGCTCGGCGGGGGCGTCGTCACCGCCTTTACGTTCATGATGTTCTCCGCCATCGAAATGAATCCTGCGTGGTTCGTCGCGGGCTGGCTGATCCCGTGCGGGGCGGCGGGGGCCGTCATCATCGGATCCTGGCTTGTGGAGGCGAAGCAAAGTGTCATCGAGAACATGGCACCGGTGCTGACCAGGCTGTTCACGCCGCTGTTCACGATTCTGCTCCTGGCGTTCCTGGCCACGATGGTGTGGACAGGCAACCCCATCAACGTGAAGCGGGAGGTACTGATTGGCTTCGACCTGCTGCTGGCGGTCGTCGTCGGACTGGTGCTTTACGCCGCGTCCGCGCGCGACCCGCAGGCACCGCCGGACTTCTTCGACGGCCTGCAGCTGCTCCTCGTGGTCAGCGCGCTCGTGGTCGATGGGGTGGCGCTCGCGGCGATCGCAGCCCGCATCTCGGAGTTTGGCTTCACTCCCAACCGAGTGGCAGCTCTCGGTGAGAATCTCATTCTGCTCGTCAACCTGGCGGGGTCAGCGTGGTTCTATGCGTGCTTCCTGCGTCACCGCTGCTCGTTTGCGGTCCTGGAGCGATGGCAGGTCGCTTATTTGCCCGTGTACTCCGCGTGGGCCGCACTGGTCGTTGTACTGTTCCCGCCCCTGTTCGGCTACCGTTGACGCCCGCCGGTCATTGCACCAGTCGCCCGTGACCCGGTACGTCCGGCGTTAAGAACGCGGGGCGTCTTCAATCCTGGCGAGGGCTCGGGAGACAGGCCCATCTGAAACTACAATCCCCCAGGACTCGGGCCCTCTGCGATGCCCGATGTCACGAAAGGGCCGACCATGAACAGAAGAGAGTTCCTCGTCACCTCCGTGCTGACTTCGATCGGCGCGGCCTCGAGGCAGCGCCCGCCCTCCGCCCTGGGCCCGGCGTCCGAGGGGATACAGCCGCAGCGCTCGCCCGCCGGTGCAACACGCAAGATCCTGATCGCCGGCGGGGGGTTCGGGGAAGCGTTCATCAAATACATGGCGTCGCTCACCGGAAAGAAGCGGCCACGGCTCTGTTACCTGCCGACCGCGGCAGCCGATCGTCCTGACGGCATCATCACGTGGTTTCGAAACTGCGCGCCGCTCGACGTCGTGCCCCTCGTGCAGGAGAGCTTCATTGCGAGTACCCGGCAGACCAAGGGCTGGGACGAAGTGCTGCTTTCCATGGACGGAATCGTCGCGTCCGGTGGCAACACGCTCAACCAGCAGGCGATCTGGAAGGCGCAGGGCATCGATGACGTGCTCCGGCAGGCATGGGATCGTGGAATCGTGCTCGGCGGAGCCAGCGCTGGTTCCCTCTGCTGGTTCGAGGAAGGGACCACCGATTCGAGGCCGAAGGAGCTGTCGACGGTGAAGTGCCTTGGATTCCTGAAAGGCAGCCACTCGCCCCACTACGATCGCGAGGCGGGGCGGCGGCCGCTCTATCAGAAGCTGATCGGCTCGGGGCAGATGAAACCCGGATACGCCTGCGACAACGACGCCGGGATCTATTTCGAAGACAACGCAGTCAAACGGGTGGTGTCCACGCGTGCCGAGGCGAAGGTCTACTACGTCAGCGTGGTTGACGGGCGCGTGGTAGAGAAGGTGCTGGAACCCGAACGAATCGCCTAGGCGGCGTGAAACCTTCCCGCGGCCTGCGGCAAAGAGCGTTCGAAGGAGATTTCAATGCGATGCATCGCCCCTATCTTCGCGCTCGCGGTTGTTGCCGGCCCGGCATACGCGCAGCAGGCGCCACGCCCCGAGAACACTCGCGACGTGCTGTTGGCCGGCTGGAACGAGATCGGCGAGAAAGTCGTGAAGCTGGCCGAAGAGTTCCCCGAGGCGAAATATGAGTACAAGCCCGTGGACACGGTCCGCAGCTTTGCCGACGTGCTGCGACACGTCGCGTTCTGGAACGAGTACGTAGCAAAGGCGGCGCGCGGTGAGAAACCCGATGGAAAGCAGAACGAGCTCCCGAAGGCGCAATACGCGACGAAGGCCGCGATCGTGGCGGTGCTCAAGTCGAGCCTGGCCGCAGCGGCTGCGGAGCTGAAGAAGGCCCCAGCAGCACCGGAGCCCCGCGCCACCAGCCTCTGGAGCTCGTTCACCAGCCACACGAGCGAGCACTACGGACAGCTCGTGGTCTATTACCGCCTCAACGGCCTGGTACCTCCGGCCTCGCGAGGTAGCAACTAAGCTTCACGCGGCAATTAGGGCGACTGCGTTACCGTGTGCGACGTGCTGCCACCGGTGCCGTTCACGGTAATGCTCGCCTGGCGCTGCGAGCCACTCGTATTCGCCTGGACGGTGTACGACACCGATGCTTGTCCGTTGCCGGCTGCCGTCACGTTCGAGATCCAACTTGCCCCCGAGACGGACGCTGTCCAGGCACATCCCTGCTGCGTGACCACGGTGAAGCTGCCGGGGCCTCCCCCCGCCGGAAACTGCGCACTGCCCGGTTGGGCCGAGTAGGTGCACGTCGGCGCCGGCTGCGCTTGCTGTGTGACGCTGTGCGATGCACTGCCGCCGCCGCCGCTCACCGTGATGGTGGCCTGGCGCGCGCCACCGGAATTCGCCTGCACGGTGTAACTGACCGCGCCATTGCCCGTGCCGCTCGACGAGGTCGTGGCCCACCCCTGATTGCTCCCTGCAGTCCACGCGCAATTGGCCTGCGTCGTGACGCTGAAGTTCCCCGGGCCGCCGCCAAACGGATGGTCCTGCGACGTGGGCTGCAGCGTGTAGGTGCACGTCGGCGCCGGCGCCGCTTGCTGTGTGACGCTGTGCGACTGACTGCCGCCGCCGCCGCTCACGGTGATGCTGGCCTGGCGTGCGCCACCGGAGTTCGCCTGCACGGAGTAACTGACCGCGCCATTGCCCGTGCCGCTCGACGTGGTCGTTGCCCACCCCTGATTGCTCGATGCCGTCCACGCGCAATTGGCCTGCGTCGTGACGCTGAAGTTCCCCGGGCCGCCGCCAAACGGATGGTCCTGCGACGTGGGCTGCAGCGTGTAGGTGCACGTCGGCGCCGGCGCGGCTTGCTGTGTAACGCTGTGCGACTGACTGCCGCCGCCGCCGCTCACGGTGATGCTGGCCTGGCGTGCGCCACCGGAGTTCGCTTGCACGGTGTAACTGACCGCGCCATTGCCCGTGCCGCTCGACGTGGTCGTTGCCCACCCCTGACCGCTCGATGCAGTCCACGCGCAATTGGCCTGCGTCGTGACGCTGAAGTTCCCGGGGCCACCGCCAAAAGGATGGTCCTGCGACGTGGGCTGCAGCGTGTAGGTGCACGCCTGCACCGCTGCGGCCTCCTGCGCGACGCTGTGGGTCTGCCCGCCGATGGAAAGCGTCGTCGAGCGCGGCGTCGCTGTCGTGTTGGCGGCCACGACGTAGCGCGCGTCGCCGCTGCCCGTGCCGCGAGGCGTGAGGATCTGCGTCCACTGTGTTCCGCCGGTGGCGGTCCAGTCGCAGCCGTCCTGCGTCGTGACGTGCACGCTTCCATCGCCGCCGACGGCGGGGAAGCTGGCGCTCGTGGGACTGATCGTCGCCGTGCACGCAGGCGCTGCCGCCTGGTTCACGGTCGCGGTTTGATCGCCGATCGTCACCGTGCCGGTTCGCGCGCTTCCGGTATTTCGAGCGGAAGTGACGGCGACCGAGCCTGACCCACGTCCACCGCCGGGCGCGACCGTGAGCCACGAGGCGCTGGACGGCGCCACGGTCGCAGTCCAGTCACACGTCGGCGGCCCTGCAATCGAAATGGAGCTTGTGCCTCCCGCCGCGGGTGCATTCACCGTCGATGGAGCGAGGGTGAGCGAACAGAGATTTCCGCCTCCGCCACCACCCTGATTCGCGGCGCTCTGAGTGATCGTGACCGTCTGCCCGCCGATCGTGATGGTGGCGTCGCGCGCTGCGCCGTCGTTGACACCGGCGTCGAACTCGGCAGAGCCGGGACCGCTTCCGGCCGCGGTCAGCACCCGGAGCCATCCTGCCGAGCTCGTGGCGGTCCAGGCGCATCCGCCAAGCGTATCGATAGAGACGCTGCCGCGTCCGCCAGCCGCCCCCACGTTCTGCGGCGAGGCTCTCAGCTCATACGTGCAGGGCCGAGCCTGCTGGGAAATGGTGACGCGCTGATTGTTGACGACGATCCCGCCGGTCCGTGCGCTACCGAGCTCGTTTCCCGCGACGGTGACGCCGAGAGTGGCGGTGCCCTGCCCTGAAGTGGCACTCAACTGCATCCACGCCACATCGCTCGCCGCGGTCCATGTGCAGTCGCGCGACGCAGTGATATTGACGTTGACGGCCTCCGCCGCTCGGTGGAACCGGTGCGGAAGGTCCGCCAAGCGTGGTCTGGCACCGGACGCCATCAGGGCCTACGATTGTTTCGACGGCCGTCTCGCCGCCGCACATGGTCGCGGACGCCGCAGCGATAGCGATGAGGGATGCGATCGCTAAACGGCGCGCGATCGCCGCAGTGGTGACGCTGTGATACGGCTGACCTGAACCCACCCAGCGCGCAGATGCACGCTTTCAGCCAACGAATACGGCTGACCTCGGATCAGTGCGCTGGCGCGGGTTTCTCAGGAACAATCCTGATCTGCTTGAGGAGGAGAACCTCCTGCGGAAGGTCGGACCCGCCGGTGGGAAATTGGTTCGCCTTCAGCATGAACGCCATGACATCGGCAACCTGCGCGCGCGTCAGGGTCCCCGGGCGATCCGCGGGCATCGAGATTCGGATTCGATCCGCGAGATCGCCCATCGTCAAATCGTTCCAGTTCGAGCTGAAGGTCGCACCTGCCAGTGCGGGGGACATGTCCAGCCCCTCGAGCTCCGCGCCATGGCAGTTGGCGCACATCTCGATGTAGATCCCTTCGCCGCGCTTCGACTGCGCCTCAGTGTAGACGCCGCTCCAGACGGTCCGCGGCTCCTGGGCGCTCAGCGTGAAGGCCGCGACGAGGACAATGGCTGCTGGAATGAGCCGCATGCCTAGGGTTGCCGGTTGGCAGTTGTCGTCGGGCCATCCGGCGCCTTGAACGCGATGTACTCGCCGGAGTAGTTGCCGCCGCTCACGGCGACCACGATGTGCTGCCGGCCGTTGGCGAGATAGGTCATCGGCGATCCGCTCTGCTGCGCGGGCATGTATACCGCGCCCACTTCTTTTCCGGTCTTCTTGTCGTACGCGCGTAGCATCGCCCCGCGCGGATGTTCCGGAGTCGTCGTGACCTGCGGGTCGCCAAGGACGACGAGTGTCTTGGTGATCATCAGCCCGACGCTGCCGGTCTGTCCGGTCTTCGGAATGGTGAGCCCCTTCAGCTTCGCGTGGTTCCGCACGTTGTCCGGCGTGTCGCCGTGCGGGACCTGCCACAGGAGCTCACCACGATCGAGATGAACGGCGGCGAGGACCCCGTAGGGCGGCTTCAACACCGACAGTCCGTCCACGGTGCCGCGACCGGCAAATCCTGCGGCACCCGCCGCGGCGCCGGGCGTCGACGGTGTGCTCGTCGCCGGCGTTGCAGCGGCCGGGGCCGGCGCTTCGCGCTGTCGCGGCACGTCGGCGTACGTGCCGGTGCCCGCTGCCTCGCGCACGCGGAACGGCTGGCCCACCGTGCCGGCTTGGTAGGGGATATCCGAGAAACCTTCCGGCGGCGGCGCGATCGATTCCGGGGAGAATGACGAGGTGTTCGCCTGGGCGTAGACGATGTGCGTTTCGGGATCGTAGCCGGCGCCCGGCCAGTTGGTCCCGCCGCTCGCATTGCCAATGTTCACCGCGCCCAGGATTCCCTTGACGTCTCCGACGATCGGCGGGTTGTAGAGCGTGCCGCTGTAGGGGAAATTCGCCGCCCCACTTGTACCGCTTCAGCATCTCCAGCCCCTGCGCGCGCAGCTCCGGGGTGAAGTCGATCACGTCGTCGGGAATGTTCATCCCCGGACGGCCGTACGCCGGCGGCTTTGTGGGAATCGGTTGCGTCTTCGCGTACCACTCGCCGGGGACGTCGCCCTGGGGAACCGGCGTCTCCACGATTGGCCAGATCGGGTCGCCGGTGACGCGGTCGAAGACGTACAAGTAGGACTGCTTGCTCGGCACCGCCACGACCTTGCGCGGCTTGCCGTCGATCGTGACGTCGGCGATGAGCGGCGCGGACGACATGTCGTGATCCCAGATTGGATGGTGCACGAACTGGAAGTGCCATTTGCGCTGGCCGGTTTTCAGGTCCACGCAGACGAGACTCTCGCCGAACAGGTTGTTGCCCGGCCGCTTGCCGCCGTAGTAGTCGGAGGTTGGCGACTCGACGGGGAGATACACCAGCCCGAGTTCCTCGTCGACGGTGATCTGGGTCCACACGCCGGTGTTACCGTTGATGGCCCACGAGTTGTTCAACCAGGTCTCGTTGCCGAACTCGCCGGGACGCGGAATCGTATTGAACTGCCACAGCATCCGGCCGGTTCTGACGTCGTAGGCGCGCGCCACGCCCTTGGTGTTGTTGTGCGTGGTGACCGTCATGCCTTCCTTCATCGCGGAACCGACGAGCACGACGTCCTTCACGATCGACGGTGTCGAGTGCAACCCGATTTCGCCGGTCTCGAGGTCGATCTGCTTGCCGTCGCCGTACGTGACGCCCACCTTCATGTCGACGACGCCGCCCGTGCCGAAGGAAGGGACGATCTGGCCCGTTCTCGCGTTGAGCGCGATCAGGCGATAGCCCGGCGTCACGTACAAGATCCGTTCGTCGCCCTTGCCGTCGGTCCAGTACCGACAGACCGCGTCCCGAGAGCTGACGGGGAGCGGCGGCGCCGCGCTTGCCTTCCGGATAGCGATGGGTCCACAGCAGCTCACCACTTGCCCCATCGAGCGCGATCACCGAGCGGCGCGTCCCGGCTGTGGTGTAGAGGATTCCCTTGATCGCCAGCGGCGTGCCTTCGAGCTTGTACTCCGCGCGCGTGCCGAGATTGTCGGTCTTGAATCGCCAGGCGACTTCGAGCTCCTTGAAGTTCGCCGCAGTGATCTGGTCGAGCGGCGAATACTTCGATCCGCGAACGTCGGCCGTGTAGTGGGTCCAATCACCCTTCGTCGTGGCGGGCGTGTAGCCGGATTGACCGGAGAGCGCAGTCGTTCCTAGTGCAGCGGCACCGAGTGCGCCGGTGAGGGCGACGAGCGCCGAGAGTCGAACCGTTCGCGGCATGGGCAGCTCCTGAGAAGGGCCTGCGGATTATACTCCCCGGTGCCGGAGGCCTCGCCCGATTGATTCTCACGCTCGACCTCGTTCAAACCGTCGCGTTTGCAGGCATCGTTCTTTTCTTGGGCTACGGCGTGCGGGGTTTGATCCCCTTTCTCGCGCGCGTCAACATCCCCGCGCCGGTATGCGGCGGCCTGCTGGTGGCCGCGCTTCTTGCCGTGCTCCATGGCTACGGCATTCAGCCGTTCAAGTTCGACAGCACGCTTCAGATTCCGCTGCAGAATGCCTTCTTCGCGTCGATCGGATTCGGGGCGAGCGTTGCCCTGCTGTGGCGCGGAGGCATGCTGGTCGTCTTCTTCCTCGTGATCGCGACGGTCGTGGCGTTTCTTCAAAACGTCGTCGGCGGAGCGATCGCATTGGCGCTCGGCCAGCATCCGCTGATGGGCGTCATCGCCGGTTCGGTCACCCTCACCGGCGGGCCCGCGACCGGTCTGGCGTTCGCGCCGTTCTTCCAGGAAGCGGGCGTGAGCGGTGCGGCAACGCTGGCCGTGGCCGCCGCGATGGTCGGAATCGTCGCGGGCGGCGTCATCGGTGGTCCGATCGGAACGTTGCTGATCGAGCGGAAGAAGATCGGCCGCCAGGCCGGTCCTCCCGCTCCTGGAAGCACGCTCGAAAACCTGGCGGAGAGGCAGTTTGTTGAGCCGGTCATTGAGATCCCGCCGGGCGAGGACGTCGAGTCGTATGTGCTCGCCAAGCATCTCGTCATCGTGCTGCTGTCCGTGGCGCTCGGCTTGTGGCTGAGTGCCTGGATGACGCCGGTTCTGGCGCAATGGGAATTGAACCTCCCCGTGTACATCGGCGCGATGATCGTGGCTGCGGTCATTCGCAACGCCGACGACTGGCTCCACCTGTTCGGCCTGTCGCAGCGCGTGATCGATGACATCGGCACCGTCGCGCTGTCGCTCTTCCTGGCGATGGCGCTCATGACGCTGCGACTGTGGGAGATTGCCGGGCTCGTGGTTCCGCTCCTGATCATCCTCGCCGTCCAGGTGGTGATGATCGCCGGGCATTCGCCGTCGCGGTCATCCCGCGACTCATGGGCCGCGACTACGATGCGGCGGTGATCTCCGGCGGCTTCTGCGGCTTCATGCTGGGCACCACGGCGAACGCAATGGCGAACATGAGCGCGCTGGTGGAGCGATATGGACCCGCCCCGAAGGCCTTTCTCGTCGTGCCGCTCGTTGGCGCGTTCTTCATCGACTTCGTCAATGCGCTTATCGTGATCCCCTTCTTCCTTCGTCTCTGGGGGAGCTGACACTCGAGTCGCGGCACTCTGCTCACGGGTCGAGGTTGTAGACGGCCACTCCTGCCAGGTTGACCCGCGGCTCCCGCGGCAGCGCGGCGACGGTTCGTGTCCTGGCGAAGCGCGTTCGGAACTGGTCGATCTCGAACTCGTCGCCCAACAGGAACAACGTGTATCCCTGACGCCGGAGGTTGGTCGCGGCGGTGTCGAGCTGCTCCGGCCGTATCGCCTCGAACCGCAGCACGCCGCGCCCCGTGTAGAACCGCAGGGTGCCGGAGTGCGCATTCGAGATCACGATGGATCGCTCCGGCAGCCCGCGCACGTACTCGACGGCTCGCGCGTAGCGCGCGTCGCCGGCCCGCTGCAGGAAGACACCGCTGCGCACGGAGACGATCCACCCGTACGCGACGACGACGCCGACCGCGGCCGCGGCCGCCGCGATGCCAAGGACTCTGCGGGGCGTTCGCGCGATCGCCGCGGTGATGGCGATGCCGAAGCCAGCGAAGAGCGCCGGATAGGCCGGAAGCAGGAATCGCGTGTAGCCCCAGTCAACTCGATCGAAGACGAGGAACGGCAGATAGAGCGCGAGCACGGCCAGCGGCACGCCGAGCGTCACGAGCGCGATGCGCCACCGATCCTCCTGCACCAGGACGGCCGCGCTCAGCCCGACGAGCGGAAGCGGGGTGTGCAGCGTCACGAACCAGAAGCCGTACTGGACGAGATTGGCGGGGACATGGGCGAGCGAATACATCGCGCTCAGCGGTCCGTAGCCGGAGATGAGCGGCGAGCCGTGATAGCGCCAGTTGAGGGCCGCCACGATGGCGCAGGCGACGCCCAGCGGAGCGGCAAACGCCGCCAGCCTGCGCAGCGGCCGCTCGCCCGCGGCCGTGAGCACGAGCGGCACGACGACGAGCGGCACGAGATTGGGGCGGGTCAGCACCGCCATGCCGGCAGCCGCCCCGGTCAACAAGGGGTGAGCGCGCTGCAGCGCTCCTGCGATCGCCAGCGTGATGAACGCGGCGACCGGAACGTCGCTCATGACCTGCTCTTGAAGCGCAAGGAACGTGGGGCTGCCGACGACCGATGCGGCGGCGATGGCTCCGACCCACGGTCCCGCGAGGGCCGAGCCCAGTAAATACGTCGACAGGTACCAGCACGGCACCCAGGAGCGGTACGACGTAGAAGATGGCATCGAAGCCGGCGACCTTCTGCACCGCGGCCATGATCAGCGGCAGGCCCGGCGAATACGTGGGCGCCAGAATGTGCGTCTGGTACGTCGGGTGCCAGCCCACCGGCGACGCGCTGTACGCCGCATCGTCCCACAGGCCGCCTTGTGCCCACAGCGGTGCCTCGATCGTGAGCTCGCCGCGCGCGAACATCGCCGCCTGGCTGACATAGCCGGACGGATCCGGTCCGGCGGCAATCCTGGTGCCCCATCCGACGCCGACGACGAGGGCGGTGGCCGTTGCGATGCCGGCGATGACCGGCGGCCAAATGGCCGGGCACGCGAACGGTCCGAGATCCTCGCGCCAATGGCGACGCCACATCGCGACGTACCATGCGAAAAGGGCAACGCCGGCGATCAGAGGCCGCACCGGGTTCCGCGAGGAGATCAGCTTCCACCCAGTTTCGATTGCGATGCCGCCGGTGATCCAAATCGCCAGCGCCCACAGGAGAGCCAACAACGCCGCGAGCAGCAGCAGGCGTCGGGAAATCATCCGGTTCTTTCGGGTTCCCATTGCAGGCCGAGGGTGACGATGCGCTCGAGCAGGCGTTCGTAGGGGACACCTGCTTTTTCGGCGGACTCGGCGAAGTCTTCGCCGTAGGCCAGGTTCGGGTTCGGGTTGGCTTCGAGGACGAAGGGGCGGCCGTCGCTGCCGAGCCGCAGGTCGATGCGCGCGTAGCCGTTCAGATCGAGCGCGCGGTACACGCGCTTCGCCAGGTGCTGCACCTGTCCGTAGATCTCCTGCGGCAGTTCTGCGATGTCGGTCATGATGCCGTGGCGCTCCTGGTATTTGGTGCTCCACTTCACCCGCTCGGTTGCGATGCGCCAGCGGTTCTCCGGCATTTTCGCGAACGACATCTCCCAGACCGGAAACACCCGCAGGCGATCGTTGCCGAGCAACCCCACGTACAGCTCGCGGCCGTCGATGAACTGCTCCACGATGGCAGCCGTGCCGAGACTCTCGTGGATGAACTGCACACGCTTCGCGAGCTGATCATCGTTTTCCACGACGGAAGCCTGCGAGATGCCCACCGACGCCTCGAAGAAGAGCGACTTCACGATGAGCGGAAACTGCAGTTTCCGCGAGAGCTTCGGCTTCTGCCCGGGGCGCACCACCGTGAACTCCGGCACTGGAATGCGGTGGTAGGCGAGCAGCTTCTTCGAGAGCGCCTTGTCGCGCGCCAGGATCAGGCCGCGAGGGTTGCAGCCCGTGTACGGCATTCGCAGGAGCTCGAGATAGCTCACGACGTTCTGGTCGAAGCTGGTCACGCCGGCAAAGGCTTCCAGCAGGTTGAAGACGATCTGGGGCTTGAAGCTGCCGATGCGGTGGCGAATGGCCGTAAGGTCGTCATCGATGCCGAGCACGGCCGCCTCGTGCCCGCGCTCGCGCAGCGTTTCGATGACGTCGTACTCCATCTTCCACTCGGCCTCGCGCACATCGATGCCGGTGGTGTCCTCGGGCGGCACGAGATGATCGTGCACGAGCGCGAGGATGCGCATCTTCTTCACAGGAAGACCCGATGCCCGCCGCTGTGCAGGTAGTTCATCGTCTGCACCGTGAGCAGCACGGCGAATTCCTGGCGCGCCTGGTCCTCGGGCACGGCGAGTCGCAGCTCGAGCTCCTGGCAGCGCGCGATCATGTCCTCGAGGACCTGATCGATCGTGTATTGATAAATGCCGGTCCAGCCCGATACGAGCTTCCGGACGGGCCGCCGAACGCGGGCGATGAACTGCGCCGCCGTCATGCGGCCGTCGGGCTGTGGCGTATCGGTGAAGAGGCGCCGCAGGTCGCGGTCGTAGAAGTTGGGATAGTCGATCCCGTAGTAGCGGCGCTTGCGGCGGTAGTGCTGCCGAAGCGTTTTCTTCATGCCATGGAGCGGATCGACTTCGTCCAGGTTCTCGACACGCGGCCGCTCCTTCGTCAGCATGCGCATCAAACCGTCCATGAACTCGAGCTTCTTCAGCGCCGGCCATCCTTTGTAGCGCTGCCGCCACTCGCTGCTCGGCGTGAGCCACACGGCAAACGTCTCGGCGAAGTCCTCGTCGGGGTGGCTCTGCGCGTACCACGCATCCAGATGGAGGACGAAGCTGCGGCTGTACGGCCGCGGCGTGTAGAACTCCGGGTATGGCTTGGTGGGCGAGCCGAACACCGCGCGCCGCTGCCGCCGAAGCCGGAGCTTGTAGGCGTTGTCGATCGCATGCCCCGCCTCGTGCCTCAGGATCCGCATGCACCACTCGTGCTCTCCCCCCTCCACCTCCAGCATCTGCGACTCCTCGAGGCGCGCGAGCCGCGGGTGAGCCAGATAAAACGGGATGGCGATCGACGAGCTGCCGTCAGGCGTGTAGAACTCGTCGGAGAGGTAGAAGTGCAGGGGAAAATGGAGGTTCTGCGACGCGAGCTCGTCGCGGAGCTGCGCCGTGCGGTCGCCGAGCGTCGTGCCCGCGATCTGGATGGGAAGGTCGGCGAATCGGAGATCCAGGAGCTGTTCGTCCGGCAGATCCGCCCAATCAGGCGGAACCTTCGCCCTTCCCATCGCTCGCATCATACGAGAACTCGTCCGCGCAATCGACCCATGCTAGTCTGTGGCAGCGATGTCTCTGTCGGTGTCGGATACGGAAGTCAACGGCGTCACGGTCGTGCGAGCGGCGGGCCGGCTCACGCTCAGCGACAGCAACGGCGCGCTCAAGAACGCGGTCAACGCGCTCGTGGAGGCCGGCCGCGTGCGGTTCGTCCTCAACCTCGCAGGCGTGCCCTACGTCGATAGCTCGGGGCTGGGCGAGATCGCGAGCGCGCACGTGACCGTCAGCCGCACGGGCGGGCGGCTCCTGCTCGCCTCCGTCAACGAACGGGTCCTCGAGGCGCTGACGGTGACGAAGCTGATGCGCGTGCTGAGCGCGGCCCCTGACGAGCCGGCCGCCATCGCGCAGCTCCAGGCGGTCTGAGCTGGCGGGCCGTGAAGGCCCGCCCTACACTGTCCATATGCGCAGCATTCGATTGTCCCTGACCGTCGTAGCGCTGTCGGCGCTGACGCTCGTGGCCGTCGCGCAGGAGCGCGACCGCGCCAAGATTCCCGAGAAGTACACGTGGAATCTCGCGGACATCTATCCCGACGTGGCTGCATGGCGCGCGGCCAAAGCGAAGGTCGAGGCGGAGCTGCCGAAGCTCCGGAGCTACCAGGGCAAGCTCGGATCGTCGCCGCAAGCGCTGGCCGACGCGCTCGACCACGTTTACCGCGTGGAGAAGGAGATATCGCGGCTGTACTGGTACGCGAGCATGCTGGCCGACCAGGACACACGCGAATCGGCGCCCCAGGGCATGCAGCAGGAGATGCAGCAGCTCGCCGCATCCTTCGGCGCGCAGATTTCGTACGTCGAGCCGGAGATCCTGAAGATCGGCAGCGACACCATCGAGAAGTTCATCGCCACGGAGCCGCGCCTGAAGACGTACGCCTTCTACCTGCGCGACGTGCTCCGGCGCGCGCCGCACACGCTCAGCGACAACGAGGAGAAAATTCTCGCCGACGCCGCGCCGCTGGCGGGCTCGGCGTCGAACATCTACGGAATCCTCTCCAACGCCGATTTCCCGTACCCATCGGTCCCGTTGAGCGATGGAAAGACTGTCAAGGTCGATCAGGCGGGCTACGGCGCGCTCCGCACGGTTCCGAATCGCGGCGATCGCGAGAAGGTGATGTCGGCGTTTTTCGGCGCACTCGGGGGCTTCAGCCGCACCTTCGGGACGACGATGAACTCGAGCGTGCAGAAGGCGCTCTTCTACGCGAAGGCGAGGAAGTACCCGACGACGCTCGAGATGTCGCTCGACGCGGCGAACATCCCGTATCGGTGTATGGGCGGCTGGTCGATGGCGTGAACAAGAGCCTCCCGACGTTTCACCGGTACCTGAAGCTGCGCCGCCGGATGATGGGCGTCGCGCAGCTGCACTACTACGATCTCTACGCGCCGCTCGTCGCCTCGGTGGATCTCACCTACACGCCGGAGGAGGCACAGAAGCACATCCTGTCGGCGCTCGCGCCGCTCGGCCCCGACTACGTCTCAGTCCTGCAGCGCGCGTTCAGCGAACGCTGGATCGACCTGTTCCCCAACGAGGGAAAGACATCGGGGGCCTACTCGAATGGCAGCGCGTACGATGTGCACCCGTACATGCTGATCAACTACCTCGGGCAGTACAACGACGTGAGCACGCTCGCGCACGAGCTGGGGCACACGATGCAGAGCTACTACTCGAACAAGGTCCAGCCCTACCCGATGGCCGGCTATCCGATTTTCGTCGCCGAGGTGGCGTCGACGTTCAACGAGGCGCTGCTCATCGATCACTTGCTGAAGCAGATCAAGGACGACGCGACGCGGCTGTCGCTGCTCGGGAACTACCTGGAGAACATCAAGGCCACGGTGTTCCGCCAGACCCAGTTCGCCGAGTTCGAGCTGCGCATGCACGAGAAGGCGCAGAAGGGTGAGCCCCTGACCGGGGATGCGCTCGCGAAGCTCTACGCGGACATCACGAAGAAGTACTACGGCCACGATGCAAACGTCTGTGTCATCGACGACTACGTCGCGCACGAATGGAGCTACATCCCGCACTTCTATCGCGACTTCTACGTGTTCCAGTACGCCACGTCGTTCACCGCGTCCCTGGCGCTGGCGGAGAAGGTGATGGCGGGAGACGAAGCCGCGAAGAAGCGCTATCTCACGTTCCTGTCAGCCGGAGGATCGAAATACCCGATCGACTTGCTGAAGGACGCGGGCGTGGACATGACCACCGACGAGCCGCTCGATCTCACGATCCGGAGGATGAATCAGATCATCGACGAGATGGAGAAGCTACTGGCCAAAATGCCGGCCACACAGCGCTAGGTACTCCGTGCGGTAAGACACCGATGCTCCGGCACCACGCCACGCTCACACTCGTCGCGTGCATCTCTGTGGCAGCGGCAGCTGTGCCTCGGCAGGCCGAAAAGGCGCGGGCGTCGGGCACGGCGCTCGACCGCTACGTGGCGGCGCCCGACTCGAGCTTCGCGTGGAAGGTCGTGCGCGAGCTGCCGGCACAGGGCGTCACCGCCACGCTGCTCGAAATGACGTCGCAGAAGTGGCTGACAGAACAGGAAGTGGTGCGGCCGCTCTGGACGCACTGGCTCACCGTGGTGCGGCCCGATCGGGTCACGAGCGACATCGGCTTCCTCTACATCACGGGCGGCAGCCTCGAGCGTCAGCCGCCTGCGCAGCCGCCCGCGTGGATGGTCGATCTCTCGCGCGATACCGGCACGGTGGTCGCCGAGCTCCGTCTGGTGCCGAACCAGCCGATCGTGTTCGTCGGCGATCCGCAGCGCAAGCCGCGCAGCGAAGACGACTACATCGCCTACACCTGGGACAAGTACCTGCGCACGGGCGACGAGAAGTGGCCGGCCCGGCTGCCGATGACCAAGAGCGCCGTCCGCGCGATGGACGCAGTCACCGCATTTGCCGCATCGCCCGAGGGTGGCGCGTCAAAGGTCGCGCGATTCGTCGTCGCGGGCGCATCCAAACGCGGCTGGACGACGTGGACGACCGCCGCCGTGGACGCGCGCGTCGTCGCCATCGTCCCGATGGTGATTGACATGCTGAACGTCGAGCCGTCGTTCGTGCATCACTGGCGCGCCTATGGCGCGTGGTCGGATGCCGTGAAGGATTACGTCGAGCACGGCATCATGGACTGGATGGGCACCCCGCAGTTCCGGGCGCTGATGAAGATCGAGGAGCCCTACGAGTACCGCGATCGCCTGACGCTGCCGAAGTTCATCGTGAATGCGTCGGGCGATCAGTTCTTCCTGCCCGATTCATCCCGGTTCTACTTCGACGACCTGCGGGGCGAGAAGCAGCTGCGCTACGTGCCCAACACGGGCCACTCGCTCGAGAAGACCGACGCGATCGAGAGTGTTCACGCGTTCTACGCATCAGTGGTCGAGGGCCGTTCGCGTCCGGACGTGCGATGGACGTTGGAGCGCGACGGTTCGATCAAGATCGTGACGAAGCAGCCGCCGGGCGACGTGCGCGTCTGGCAAGCCACGAATCCGAAGGCGCGCAATTTCCGGCACGATGTGATCGGCAGCGCGTACACGAGCACGTCCTTGAGCCCCTCGGGACCGAACACCTGGATCGCCCGGGTCGCGCCGCCCCAGCAGGGATGGACCGCATTCTTCGTCGAGATGACATTCGCGAGTGGCGGGACATACCCGTTGAAGGTCACGAGCGGCGTGCGTGTGGTGCCGGACACACTGCCGCACCCTGAACCAAAGCGCAGTTCGAATCGCTGAGGACGCGATCCGCTACTTCGCTCGAAGCGCCTCCGCGATTGCCTTTTCCGCGAGCGGCGCCATCACGTCGTAGCCGGCCTTGCTCGGATGCACACCGTCCGTTCCGTACTCCTGTCTGAGACCCTGCCTCGAGTCGACCATAGCGGCGTAGTAGTCGAGATACACGAGCTGATGGGCCCTCGCGTACTCCTTCATCCACTCGTTGACCGCAGCAATCCTGGGCGCCGGCTGCAGGCCAGGTCGCCATGGATAGTCGAACGCGGGAAGGATCGATGCGAGCACGACCCGAATGCCGTTTGCGGAAGCAATCTCCGCCATCGATGCCAGGTTGTCTTCGATCATCTCAGGGGTCGAGGGTCCCGTATTACCCGCGACGTCGTTCGTTCCCGCAAGGATCACCACGACTTTCGGTCGCAGCGCAACGACGTCCTGGCGGAAACGAACGAGCATCTGGGGTGTGGTCTGCCCACTGATGCCGCGATTGACGTACGGTTTGCCGGGAAAGAAACCGCCGTCCCGGCTCCATCCTTCGGTGATGGAGTCACCGAAAAACACGACGCGATTCTCACCCACCGCTGGAGGCGGCAGCGTCGCATTGGCCTCGCGGAAGCGCGCAAGATTGGGCCAATCGAGAACCAGCCGCTGTATTTCAGCAATCGAGAAGCGAGGTTCGGGAAGCTTCTGCTGCGCAGACGTTGCGGAATGCGGGCCGACCACCGCTGTCAACGTCAGAACGCACAATCCAGCTGCGAATTGAACTCGAGGCATGGCGTCACATCATTGCTTGCGCGTCGTGACTCTGTCGACTGAGCTGTAAGTCGGCTAACACTTTTGTTCGGCGGGCCGGAAGCGGAGAACGGGATTTCCTCGCCATTCGGGCGAATGGATGGTTTTCTAACTCTGGCAAGAGCTTTGCCCCGCGACGCGTGTCCAAACCCCCAACTGATCCGGACTGATCTCGCCACACACGCGCGCTCAGCCCAGTAGTGAGGTTTCCAGATGTATCGACGCGTGACGCTCGGAGTTCGTTCGTTCACCACGGCTGTGCTGCTCCTGCTGGCCAGCGCTGTCGCGCCGGCGCACGCGCAAACCGTGGTCGTTCTGGACGCGCCGGACACCGAGGTTCGCGACGGCTTCGTTCGAGGCGGCACATACGCGAACAACGTCTTCGATAACGGCGTGCTCGTCACGAAGGCGAACTCCAACGAAAGCTACCGGCGACACACGCTCCTCAAGTTCGATACGGAGAATTTCGTGCCGGTCGGCGCGGCGATCCAGTCGGCGACGCTCACGCTGACGCTGCGAAGCAGTGAGTCCGACACGCGGACGCTCGGCGCCTACCGTCTGACCACGTCGTTCGATGAGCCCGCGGCCACATGGCACCGGCGCAAGATTGGGTACAACTGGAGCACAGCGGGCGGCGATCTGGGATCGCGGTACGCAGATGCAACCGTCCCACCCACACCGGGCCTGCGCGTCGCGTTCAACGTCACGCAGCTGGTGCAGGAGACCGTCAACGGGACCTTCGGGTCGCGCTACACACGCATCGCGCTGCGCGACCTTGGCGCCACCTCTCCTTCCTCGTACAAGGAGTTCTATAGCTCAGAGGCGACCGATCCGGCGCTGCGGCCGCAATTGGTCGTCACCTACGGCAGCAGTGCGCCTCCGTCGACGACGACCAGCACGTTGAAGGTGCTCCACTGGAACACACACTACGGGATTGGCTACTACGACGGCGTCTACAACATCGATCGGATTGCCACGTGGGTCGCAGGGGTCAACCCCGACGTCGTGTCGCTCAACGAGGTGGAGAAGTACGTATCCGGTCACGGCAATGAGGATCAGCCGGCACGATATGCGGCGATGCTGAGCGCGAAGACCGGGCAGACCTGGTACTACCATTTCGCGCAGCGCTACGGGAACTGGTCCGCGAACGGCGGTGGAAACCTCATCCTGTCGCGCTTTCCGATCGGCGCGACCGCCGATCTCGACATGATTTGCGACCGCTCGGCGGGGCTCGCCACAATCACGGTCAACGGGCGGAACATCAACGTCGTTTCGACTCACCTTGACAGCAAGTCATCCTCGTGCCGCGTCTCGGAGATCGCCGACATCCTGTTCTGGCTGCGCACTTTCTCGAGCCCGCGCATCTTCGCTGGTGACTTCAACGCGAGCCCCGGCAACTCGATCCTGGCGCCCATCTGGGCCGAATACATCGACGGATGGGTGGCTGCCGACGCGACTGGTGCCGCCGTCGATTACGCCGGCAACACACGATACGGTGCCACCCACAACTACAGAATCGATTACATACTGTCGGCCCGGGACTCGTCAGCGCTCGCGGTGAAATCAGCGAGGGTGTACGATGCGCGCGACCCGAATGGGGTCCGAATGTCGGATCACAAACCGCTGATGGTGACGTTCGAGGTACGCTGACGCGTCACTCGACGCCGGAGCGGCCCGGCGATCGCGGTCCAAGGCCGTGCAGATGGCGATTTCGCGACGACAGTTCTGCGAGGGTGTGATGGCCGGCACCGGGCTGCTGTCGACAGCGCCGGCCGACGCCCATGGTGCGGCAAAGGGCCTCCAGAGTCCGGCGCCTGCGGGTACAGGCTCTCACCTCGGCAGTCTGTATCCCTTCGTGCAGGGACAAGCCGACCGTTCGCCGCTCGAGCTCTCCTTCCTGCGGCCGGAATTCAAGAACCTTCAGCAATGGCAGCCCGACGCGCGCGCCAGAGTCTTCGAGCATCTCTTCTACGCACCGCCGCGCACCGCGCCGCAACCGCTTCTGGTCCGCCGCATGGACAAGGGCGATTACGTCGAGGAGTACCTGACCTTCCAGACGACGCCGGATCTGCGTGTACCCGCGTACGTGCTGGTGCCCAAGAAAGCTCGCCTGCCAGCGCCGGGCATCGTCGCGCTACACAGTCATGACGGCGTCTACCTCTGGGGCAAGGAAAAGGTTGTCGAGGACGAACACGAACATCCATACCTGACCGCTTTCAAGCGGCGCAGCTACGGTGGAAAGAGCATGGCCGCCGAGTTAGCACGGCAGGGGTATGTCGTCATTGCGATCGACATGTTCTACTGGGGCGAACGACGCATGCTCCTGGAGGACGATCCAGCCTCGTACCGGCAACCGGCCGCGACGATCACCGAGCCGGAGATTCAGGCGTTCAACCAGCGCGCCTCGCAGAACGAGTCACTAGTCGGCCGCAGCCTGTTCACCGCCGGGATCACGTGGCCTGGTGTCTTGTTGTGGGACGACATCAGAACCCTCGACTACCTGGCGGCGCGTCCGGACGTCGACGCCAGCAGGCTTGGTTGTGTCGGGCTGTCGGTAGGGGGATATCGAAGTTTTCTGCTGGCGGCGCTCGACGAGCGGATCAAGGCCGCGGTAGATGTGGGCTGGATGACGTCCTTCGCGTCGCAGCTCAGACAGCATGTCATTCACACGGTAGGCCTCTCGTTTCACATCAACGGCTTGTATCGGTACATGGATTTACCTGACTTGGCAGCGTTGATCGCACCCCGTGCCGTGCTGGTGATAAACGGATCGCGGGATCGGCTGTTTGCGCTCGACGGCGTGAAGGCGGCGTTCGACAAGGTCGAGCGGTGTTACGCCAAGGCGGGTGCGCCCGAGCGGCAGCGGTGCCGGCTCTACGACGCGCCCCACGAATTCAACGTCGACATGCAGGCCGAGGCCTGGGAATGGCTGCGGCGCTGGGTGTAAGAACGACCAACGACACTCGTTCAGTGATGACTCGGCTCCGCTACTTCGGTTTCGCGAAGAGGTCTCCCGCCAGGGTACTTCAGCCCGGTGTCCACGGCCACCGTCGCGACGTGATGGCCCGGGCCCAGCTCGCGCGCGAGCTGGAGAGCGGCAACCACGTTCAACCCTGTCGACGTGCCTGCGAAGATGCCTTCCTCGCGGGCCAGACGAAGCGCCATCCTCCGCGCGTCTCCTTCATCAATGGCACGTGCTTCGTCGTAATCGCCCGAGGTCAGATGTGGCGGCACGAAGCCGGGCGCGGTCCCCTCCACGCGGTGCGCACCACCACGGCCACCCGTTAACACAGGCGATCCTGACGGCTCCAGCGCCACGATGCGCGCGCGACTACCACCGGCCCTTAGCGCCCGCGATACACCGACCAGCATGCCCGCAGTTCCCGTTGCGCCGCAGAACGCGTCGATTCTTCCGACCTGTTCCAGCAGCTCGACGCCGATCTCGCGATATCCGTTCAGCGCGTCGGCATTATGGAACTGGTCGGTCCAGAACGTCCCTGGCTCGTCCTTCATCGTCTCGATACGCGCACGGAAACGATCGAACAGCGCCGGGGTCACCTGTCCACCGTCGCTCGGCACGATCTCGACGTCGGCACCGAATGCCTCCATCGTCTGGATCTTTTCACGCGCGAACGCATCGGACGAGAGGGGCACGAAGGCGTAGCCTTTGACAGCGCAGACCATCGCCAATGAGGAACCGGTGCTGCCGCCAGTGTACTCGACGACGCGCATGCCCGGCCGCAGTGTCCCGCGGGCTTCGGCGCCCTCGACCATGGCGAGTGCCATGCGGTCTTTGTACGATCCGGTCGGATTGAAGAATTCGAGCTTCACGAATACGTCGGCGCTGCCAGGCGCCGGAAGACGGTTGAGGCGAACCACCGGAGTGTGGCCAATCGCATTGAGAACGGAATCGACGACGGTTGTGAAGGGCATATGCGATCTCACTTTGGTCTGCGGCAGGAGCATCGATCAGGGTCCGGGCGCGATGTACGAGGTCTTCACGGTCGTATAGAACTCCACCGCGTATCGCCCCTGTTCGCGAGGTCCGTAGCTCGAGGCCTTGCGGCCGCCGAATGGCACGTGGTAGTCGACGCCAGCAGTGGGCAGGTTCACCATCACCATGCCCGCCTGCGCGTGCCGCTTGAAATGCGTGGCATGCTTCAGCGACGCCGTCACGATCCCGGAGGAGAGTCCCGTGTTCGTATCGTTTGCCGCCGCGAGCGCTTCATCGTAGTTCGTCACGCGGATCACGCATGCCACCGGTCCGAAAATCTCCTCGCGTGCGATCCGCATCGCGTTGGTCGCACCGACGAACAGCGTTGGCGCGAGGTAGTACCCGTCGGTCTTCCGCTCGAGCCGTTCACCGCCATACGCGAGCCGGGCGCCCTCACGTTCCCCGATTCCGATGTACTCGAGATCCGTGTCGAGCTGCGGCTGCTCGACGACGGGCCCCATTTCCGTGTCCTGCGCGAGCGCATGGCCGACGCGAAGGGACGACAGGCGCTCGGTGAGCGCGGCCACGAATCGATCGTGAATCCCCTCGGTCACAAGAAGTCGGGACGAAGCGGTGCATCGCTGGCCGGTGGAGAAGTAGGCGCCCTGCACCGCCACGTTCACCGCCGTGTCGAGATGGGCATCGTCCAGCACGATGAGCGGGTTCTTGCTGCCCATCTCGAGCTGCACCTTCGCCATGCGAGCCGCTGCCTTCGCGCGCGATATTGCGTCCGGTCTCCATCGATCCCGTGAAGCTGATGGCCGCCACCATAGGGTGCGCCACGAGCGTCTCCCCGACCACCGAGCCGGAACCCATGACGAGGTTGAAGACGCCCTTCGGCAGGCCAGCGGCGGCAACCAGCTCGGCAAGCGCCCACGCGCACCCCGGCGTCCACTGCGCGGGTTTGAAGACGACCGTATTGCCGAAGGCGAGGGCCGGCGCAATCTTCCAGGCTGGAATGGCGATAGGGAAGTTCCATGGGGTGATCAGGCCGACGACCCCGACTGGCTCTCTCGTGATCTCGACGTCGACGCCGGGCCGCACCGAGGGAAGTTTCTCGCCGCACAGGCGGAGCGCTTCGCCCGCAAAGAACTTGAAAATGTGGCCCGCGCGAACGGTCTCGCCAATCCCCTCGGCCAGCGTCTTTCCCTCTTCGCGCGACAGGAGCCGGCCGATGTCGTCCTTCCGCGCGAGGATCTCCGACCCGACCTTGTCGAGAACGTTCGCGCGATCCTGGATGGAGCTGAGCGACCAGGCCGGAAACGCCGCGGCTGCCGCGTCAACCGCGGCGTTGGCGTCCCGCGCGTCGGCCAGGGCGTATTCGCCGATGACATCGGTCAGATCCGACGGATTTCGATTCGGCGCCCACGATGCCGCGGTCGTCGTCCATTCGCCGCCGATGTAGTTGGAGAATCGCTTCATCATCTCAGCACCCGCCGGCGGGTGAGGTTCTCCATCAGCGCCCCGACGCCGAACGTCCACGGTGAAATTTTGTCGCAGTGATTCACACGGTTCACGAGCCCTCCGAGCGTCGGCGTGGCCACGGTAACCACGTCCCCAATCATGTGCGTGAATCCCTTTCCGGCCGCATGACGATCGATGGTAGGGGCAAACATCGTTCCCAGGAACAACATGAGGCCGTCCGGGTACTGGTGGTGCGGCCCGATGGCCTGCGCGACGAGCTCGAGCGGGTCGCGGCTGATCTGCGACATCGAGCTTCGGCCGGTGAACTCGAACCCGTCCGGCCCCTGGACGTGGAGCGACACGTCGCACCGTCGCACATGGTCCAGGCCGAAGTGGTCATCGAAGAGACGGATGAACGGTCCGATGGCACACGATGCGTTGTTGTCCTTTGCTTTGCCGAGCAGCAGCGCGCTGCGACCCTCGAAGTCACGCAGGTTGACGTCATTCCCGAGCGCCGCGCCCACCGTCCGGCCGTTCCGCGCCACCGCGAGCACGACTTCAGGTTCCGGGTTGTTCCACTCAGACCCTGGATGAATTCCGACCTCGGCCCCGGTACCGACTGCAGCCATCGGCGAGCACTTCGTGAAGATCTCAGGATCGGGACCGATTCCGACCTCGAGATACTGAGACCAGACCCCCTGCTCGATGAGCATCTCTTTCAACGCAAGCGCCTTGGCGGAACCGGGCCGAACATCGAGGAGACTGTCGCCGACGGCCGCGAGGATCGCCGCACGTAGAGAGTCTGCTCTGCTCGCGTCGCCGCGTGCCTGCTCTTCGATCACGCGCTCGAGGAGGCTGGCCACGAACGTCACGCCGCTGGCTTTGACCGTCTGGAGATCGCAGGGGGCCAGGAGCCACGGCCCGCGCTCGTCGCTGCGATTCAGGACCGAGTTGCCGAGGACCTCGGCCACCGACGCGAGGCGCGGCAAGGGACCGCACGTGCGGACGGCGTTCAGGGGATCGTCCAGATTCAGCAGCTGGCTGCACGTGGCGGCGACTGCTGAGAGATCGTGAACGGAATCGCCCTGGACCCGCACCAGGACCGGGCCTTCCGCCTGCGGCGACCAGACGCGGCCGATCAGCTCCGCGCGGGATGCATCCTGCGGGGAGCGATCGGGCAACCGTTGCGGGATCCATCGGCGCAATGATACTGACTCGGGTCTTGAATAGGTCGGCCAGACCGCCTATCGTTGGTTTGGAAGGGGAGTAGCCACGCGGGATACACGCCCGCGCGGCCGAATCGTCAGCACTGCGCGGACACGCGCACGGTTCGGTCGAGTTCCCGAGGAAACAGGCGAGACCTTCGCACGAGCGGCGAACAGCCCCGGTGCGAGGGTCTCGCCTTTTCTTTTGTTGGCGGTGCGACGTGCCGCTGCCACTGCACCTGCGTGGGCCTCGGAAGCGGCCACGCGGAACGGGAGCAAGACCGACATGGATCAGACCTGGTTGTGGGTCGGGTTCAACGCATTCGTCCTGGCGATGCTGGCAGTCGACCTGTCTTGTGTTTCACAAGGAGGCGCACGAGGTCACGTCGAGCGGAGGCGGCAACATGGACCGTTGTGTGGGTGGCGCTGGCGCTGATATTTGGCGCCGGTGTGTATGCCTTCATGGGACGCGACGCCGGACTGGAATACTTCGCCGGCTACGTGATTGAAAAGGCGCTCTCGGTCGACAACATCTTCGTTTTCGTCCTGATCTTCGGCTTCTTCCGCGTTCCGCTGCGCTATCAGCATCGCGTGCTGTTCTGGGGGATCCTCGGCGCTCTGGTGATGCGCGGCGCCATGATCGCCGCAGGCGCCTACCTGATCCAGCAGTTCCACTGGGTCATGTACGTGTTCGGAGCGTTCCTGGTCTTCACCGGGATCCGCATGGCGACGCAGATCGAGCACGACATCGAGCCGGAATCGAATCCCGTCATTCGCATCGTGCGCCGGCTCTTCCCCGTCACCGACCGTCTATCACGGTCAGCAGTTCTTCGTCCGAGAGGCGGTGGGCGGCAGCTGGCGACTGGTCGCGACGCCGCTGTTCGTCGTGCTGGCGCTCGTCGAGACGACCGACCTGCATCTTCGCCGTGGATTCGATTCCCGCGATCTTTGCCGTCACGCAGGATCCGTTCATCGTCTACAGCTCCAACGTGTTTGCGATTCTGGGTCTGCGGGCGCTGTACTTTCTCCTGGCGGACGTGATCCACCGCTTCCACTATCTCAAGGTCGGACTGTCGGTCGGTCCTGGTGTTCGTCGGGGCCAAGATGCTGCTGGCTGGACGTCTACAAGATCCCGATCGGGGTGTCGCTCGGGCGTTATCGTGCTCGTGCTCGCGGCATCGATCGCAGCGTCATTGCTCTGGCCGCGGGCCGTTGGAGAACACGATTCGGAGCAGGGCGGCGAGCGCCGATATGGTGTACTCAAGTGAAGGGGAAGTCGCCCTTGGGTTCGTCGTACAACGTTCTCGCTCGGCCATCGAGGTCCACATGAAACAACTTGGCGTCATCCTGCTCGCGTTCGTCGCTGTGGCGGTTGCGCTGCCGAGGGCGCAGCCGGCCGCAGGTCCGGACATTCGACTGGTTCTCCTTATCGCGGTCGATCAGTTCCGTTATGACTACCTGACCAGATTTCGCGCGGACTACACGGACGGGATCAAGCGCCTGTTGACCGATGGCGCTGTGTTTACGAACGCCAACCTGGAGCACTATCCCACGGTGACCGCCGTCGGACACGCCACGATGCTCTCGGGCGCCACACCGTCGGTCAGCGGGATTATCGGGAACGACTGGTTCGAACGGGAGAGCGGTGCAACTGTCACGAGCGTGTCGGATCCCGACGTAAAACCAGTGGGCGCGGTCACGGGTTCGCCGGCGTCGCCTCGGCGGCTGCTCGTGAGCACGGTAGGAGACGAGCTGAAAATGGCATCGCTGGCGCCCAGGGGAACAACCGACGCCCCCAAGGTATTTGGCGTGTCATTGAAGGACCGAGCGGCAATCCTGCCGGTTGGTCGCGGCGCGGATGCGGCGTTCTGGTGGGACACGAAGACTGGAAGCTTCGTGACGAGCACGTACTATTTGCCGAGGCTCCTGGCTGGGTGCGTACCTTCAACGATCGCAAGGCCGCGGACGCGCACGCAGGCACATCGTGGACCGTGCTGTCAGCGCCGACCACATCACTTCGGCAGTTCCCGGCTGAACGCGGAGCTGCGCTGTACGACGCGGTCTACGGCAGCCCGTACGGCAACGAACTGATTCTGGATTTCGCCGGCGAGCTCCTTGGCCGAGAGCGGCTGGGCCAGCGGAACGCGACAGACCTGCTGTCCGTCAGCTTCTCCTCGAACGACTCAGTCGGCCACACCTATGGACCGGATTCCCCCCAGGTGCGGGACATCGCGATCAGGACCGATCGGGCGATTGGGCGTCTGCTGGCGCAGGTCGACAAAACCGTGGGGCTTCCGCGCACGCTCGTCGCGCTGACAGCCGACCACGGCGTCGCCCCCCTTCCGGAATCGCTCCGTGAGCGAGCCCTGCCCGGTGGACGGCTGACCACGAAGGAGCTGTTCGACCCGATTCGCGAGGGTCTCTCCAAGACGTTTGGCGAGGGCAAATGGCTCGCGGCGACGGCAGGGTCATCGCCGTCCCTGAACTACGAGCTCGTTGAAGAGCGCCAGCTTGATCCGTCAGAGGTCCGACGCATTGCGGCCGCAGCCGCGGTCAAGGTGCCTCATGTCGCTCGCGTGTACACGCGGGACCAGTTGCTACGGGGGGAGGTGCCAAACGACCGCATTGGCACTCGTGTGTTGCGCGGCTTCAACGCGCAGCGCTCCGGCGATCTGGAAATCATTCTCGAGCCATACTGGATCCGTCAGGCGCAGGGCACGACGCACGGGACACCGTACAGCTACGACGCACATATCCCCTTGATTCTCATGGGGCGCCGAATAAAACCTGGTGAGTATTCTGGCGATGTCGCGCTGAACGATCTGGCTCCGACCCTTGCGTCGCTCGCCGGAGTCGAGATTCCGTCGGGATCGGTGGGCCGTGTCCTGAGCGAAGCGCTGCGTTCCGCAGCTCCCGAAACACCCCGTCGGACCAGATAGAGCGCGCAGTGAGGCGATCCTGCGAGAGTGATGAAGACGCGCTCACGCCAGACCGATCGTCAGGCGGGTGACGGACGCAGGCGCGAACCGGTGGATGGCGACATTCCCCCGAGGCGTCGCCGACTGCTCCTGCTGAAGCGCAACGACCTTCGGGTGCTCGAACGTATTCACCGCGTGAATGTCATTCGCGCGCAGGACATCGGCGCGGATCGAAGCGATGGCCGCGCCGCGCAGCGCAATCTCCGCTTCCCGCGGCTCGGTCACGTGAGGGTTGACCACCGTCAGCGTTACCGTTCGGTCCTTTATCGACGCAGAGCCTTCGAGTCCCCACAGAGATCCGCTCGATCCTACGCGCTCATAGGCAATCGTGGGCGCCGACACGATCGTGCGAAGCGACCGGCCGCCAACGTGCGGCCCATACATGTCGAAGACGTGAAATGCCGGCGTCGCCACGAACTTGTCTTCATGCGCCAGGAACAGCGAATGCAGACAGTTGACGAGCTGCGCCACGTTGGCCATGACCACCTTGTCGGCATGGCGGTGGAACGCATCGAGCGTCAACGCCGTCAGCAGCGCATCTCTCATCGTCGACTGCTGACCGAAGAGATGTGCGGGATGCACTTCGGTCCCAGAGCGATGCCAGGCGCCCCATTCGTCGACCACGAGCTTCACGCGGCGGCGTCGATCGAACTCGCCCATCACGGCCCAGTGCGACGTGATCAGATCGTCGATCCTGGCTCCTTCCTTGAGCAGCTCGTACCACTCGTCGTTCGTGAACCGAACCGCGTCGCCCTTCCCCTCGTTCCAATCAGTGGTTGCGCCGCGGCTGACGTTCCACGAGTAGTGGTGAAGCGCCCATCCCCAGATGCTGCGAAGCGCCCCTTCCCCTTTCTCGGCGAGCTTCGTGAAAAATCCGCGCGTCCATCGCACATCGCCGCTGCCGGGTCCCGCTCCGATGAACGCGAGATCCATTCCGTAGCGGGGCAGCCACGCCGTGAATCGCCGGTACTCGGTGGCGTATTCCTCGGCCGTCAGATTGCCTCCACAGCCCCAGGTCTCGTTGCCCACACCCCAGAAGCGGACGCGGAACGGGTCGCGGTCGCCTGACGCTGCTCGGAGCTCGGCGAGCGTGGAGCTCCCCGCCGGACTATTGCAGTACTCGACCCATTGGTAGAAATCGCGAGCGGGCAGGCTGCGCAGGTTGGCCGCGAGGTAGGGTTCACCGCCAGCGAGGCGGCAGAAGCGGACGAATTCGTTCGTTCCGAAGTGGTTCGGATCGTACTTGCCGGCGCCGTCCGGCAGCTTGACCATCTCGTTGGCCCAGAAGTTCGTGCGCCGCGGGCGAGACGTCCGGGCGCCAACGCCATCCCGCCAGTCGTAGCTGTCGGCAAAGCAGCCGCCCGGCCATCGGATCGCTCCCGGAGGCAGACGCCGCATGTGATCGATCAACGCCTGGCGAATCCCGCCGGTATTGGGGATCGAAGACTTCTCCCCAACCCACACGCCGTCGTAGACGACGCCGCCGAGATGTTCGACGAAATGGCCATACAGATCGGGCGTGACGGTGCCGATCGGCTCGCCGATCGCCACCTCGATGCGTGAGTCAGCGGCTCGCGAGGTACGGGGAGCGAGCGTGACGGCCGCCGCCGCGGCGGCGGTGCGTAGGAAATCCCGTCGGGTCACGCAGCCGGTCATCATGTCCTCGCCTCCAGATAGTACCCCGAACCCGAATGCTATCGATGTTCGCACTTGACGAATTCCCGGTGACGCGCAACTCTCACGAGCGATGTGGCGAGCTCTGACTGCCGTTGCGATCGTGGTGATCGTCCTGCCCCTCGCACCCGCGGCGCAACGAAATGCTGGCGGCGAATGGCCCTGGTTCGGCCGCGATCCTGGTGCACAGCGGTATTCACCGCTGACGCAAATCACCCCTGAGAACGTCACACGGCTGGAGCGGGCCTGGTCCTTCGACACCGGTGCCAACGACCTCCAAGTCACGCCGATTGTTGTCAATGGGCTGATGTACCTGACGGGTGCCGCGAGCGTGTTTGCGCTCGAACCGGAAACCGGCAAACAGGTGTGGAGGTTCGACGCGGGGAGCAAGGTCGCTCGCCGCGGTGTGGCGTACTGGGCCGGAGATGGCAAGACCGCGCCGCGGATCTACTCAGGTGTGGCCGACGGCCGCCTCGTCGCGCTCGAGGCGATGACGGGCGAACCGGCGAGCGGCTTCGGCGAGCGCGGGTTTGTCGATTTGAAAGAGGGCATTCGCGGCGTCGACGGTCCGTTCATGCTCGACTCCCCGCCGACTGTGTACCGGAACGTGGTGATTACCGGTGGCAGCAACACCGAACAGGAACCGAGTTCCGGCCTCTACGGCGACATTCGCGGATGGGACGCCCGAACCGGGAAGCTGCTGTGGTCATTTCATACGGTCCCACGCGCGGGAGAACCAGGCGTCGAGACATGGGAAGGCGAGAGCTGGAAGAACCGCTCCGGGGCGAATGCCTGGACGTACATGACCGTCGACGTCGAGCGCGGCGTCGTCTTTGCGGCAACCGGATCGCCCACGTCCGATTTCTACGGCGCGGATCGCAAGGGCAACAACCTGTACGCGAACTCACTGATCGCGCTCGACGCGAACACCGGGAAGCTCAGATGGTTCCAGCAGCTCGTGCACCACGACCTGTGGGACTGGGACCTGCCTGCGGCGCCGACCTTGATCGATGTGACGATCACAGGCCGGAAGGTCGCTGCCGTCGCGCAGATCACCAAGATGAGCACGCTCTTCATCTTCGATCGGATGAGCGGCAAGCCGCTGTTCGGGATGGAAGAACGCCGCGTGCGGCAGAGCGAATTGCCTGGTGAAGCCACGTCAGCCACGCAGCCATTTCCACTTCAGCCGCCGCCGCTATCGCGGATCGCCTTCGATCCCGCCTCCGACTTGTATTCGCTGACGCCGGAGCACGCCGCCTACTGCCGCGACCTCTGGGACAAGAACAGGATGCACGCGAGAGACATCTTCAGCCCGCCCGAACTCGACCGGACGATCGTGATGTTCCCCAGCACTCTCGGAGGCGGCAACTGGAGCGGCCTCTCGTTCGATCCCTCGCGCGGCCTGCTCTTCACGAACATCATGAACCTGGGGCAGGTTGTGCGGATGGAGAAACGCACGACGCAGGTCGAGCGCCTCGGGCCTTACAAGCGAAGCTCGCCCTGGGACTCCGCGTACGCACGCTTCTGGAACCCGGATACGAGAGTGCCATGCTCCGCGCCGCCGTTCGGGGAGCTCGTCGCGGTCGATGTGAACCGCGCGTCTGTAGCATGGCGTGTCCCGCTCGGAGTATTCGATGATCTGAAGACGCGGGGCTTCGACAAGACCGGCACACCGAACATCGGCGGAACCATCGCCACGGCAAGCGGCCTCATTTTCATCGCCGGCACCATCGACGGGCGCTTCCGTGCGTTCCATGCTGAAACCGGCGCGCTCCTGTGGGAAACGGCGCTCCAGGCGAGCGGTCACGCAACACCGATGACGTTCATGGGCCGCGACCAGCGCCAGTACGTTGTCATCGCCGCCGGCGGTGACGGTTTGCTGCGGTCGCCACCGGGCCGGACCGTCGTCGCGTTTGCCCTGCCAGCCGCGAAGCGGATCGCAACCGCCCTCAATCGTTCGGTTGTGGTGCAGGACTCGAGGTGGTTCCCGTCGGCGACCCGCTGAGAGGCAGCCGGAACGCGACCATCTCCTCGCCGTTGCGAACCAGCAGGACATCGCGGACCAGCACTGGATGATTCCATGTCTTGGCGTCCATTGCCGGGAAGCGCGCCAGCTCCGCGAACTTGTCCGGGGTCGCCGCCACCAGCGCCAGCTCGCCTTCCTCCGAGAGCACCAGCAGCACGTCCTGTTCGGCCAGCAGCACGAGCTGGCCTTGCCCGTAGCGCCCGCCCTTCCACTTGCGCGTCCCGTCCGCGAGGTCGATGCACGACAGAATGCTGCCGTCGAAGCCGAACGCATGGCCCTTGTGAACGACGAAGTCGTTGAAGTAGGGCTTCAATCCACGCGACGTCCAGCGCTCTTCGACCTTCCACCCCGCGGGTCCCTTCGAGGCCGCGACGCGACGGATGCCCGCCCCGCCTGTTCCCCCGCCGACCGTGATCAGAATGTCACCGTCCGCGGCCAGAGCCGGTTGAACGATGCCGACGCCCGGATCCCACACGTGCTCCCAGAGCAGCTTGCCGTCGGCAGGCGCGACGCTGATCGTGCGGCTTCCCCTCAGCAGCAGGATTTGCGGAACTCCGTCGATCGTCACGAGATGTGGCGAGCTGTAGCCGGCGCCGCCCTTCGGGCCCATCCAGCGTTGACTACCCGTTCGCGCGTCGTAGGCGGCGAGCTGCCCGCTGGCGGCGATGACCACGATGTCGTCGATCACCAGCGGTGAGCTTGCGAAGCCCCAGTCCGGGATCGTGACGCCAGTGTCGGTCGCCGCATTGCGCGACCACAGCACCTTCCCGTTGCCTTCATCGAGGGCGTTCAGGATTCCGGTTGCGCCGAATGCGTAGACGCGACCGTTGCTGAGCGTCGGTGTCCCACGTGGACCGGCGCCGGCATTCGATTCCCAGAACCGTACCCGATCGCGGTGCCGCCACACAGGTTCGCCCGTGGACATCTTGTAAGCAGGCCACGACCTCGTCGTCCCCGCGCTGCTCCTGCGTGTAGAGACGATCGCCGTGGACCGCAAAGGATGACCAGCCCGGTCCAATCGGCCGGCGCCACATCTGTGACCGGCGGCGATGCAGTCCAATCGGTGTTGATCCGTACGCCGCGGATGATGCTGTCGCGGTTGGGCCCGCGGAAGCCGGGCCACTCCGCTGGCGTTTCCGTGGCGGCTCGAGGAGCGGGTTCGGCCTTCGTCGTGGCCGCAGCCTTCGGCAGCGCCGCGGGCGCCTCCGGTGCAGCGATCGGTTTGTCGGCGGTCTTCGTCGCGGGCGACTCCACTGGAATCTCCGCCTTTGGTTCCGCAGCCGGCGGTGCCGCCGCCGGCGGTGGCACGACCGCCACGGGCTCGTCTTTCGCCTCAGCCAGGAGCCGATCCTCAGGCGTCGGCGTCCACCGCCAATGGAGCTCGGCACCCGTGCCGCTGACACCAGCCGTGCGTATGAGGGCGAAGGGCACGGCCGCGAGCACCATGGCCGCGACCAACGACACGCGGCGAAGTCCGTCGGGCAGACGACGTGTCGCGACCGCCCAGACCACGATGGCAAGGCTCAGAATCGGGATGGAGTAGAAGATCAACATGTACCCCATATTCCCGGTCCTGACCGACACGTCCACAATGGGCTTCAGCGCGACCACCGCGATAGCCATCAGGATGATCGCGCCCAGCCGCTCGGACCACGGCGCGCGACTGAAGAACAGCCACCAGGCGAGGATGCCGACCGCTGCCAGCATCCCCGCGAACATCGCAATGAGCCCGAGCGGGAGCGAAAAAATTTCCGCCTCGGGTGGTGCGATGACAGGGATGACATAGCGTCCGACAATCAGCACGATGGCGAAGGCGACGCCCGGCCACAGGCGAAGCGGTTTTCGAGAAGGCAGTTGGTTGGTGTGCATATGCATTATCGGGAAGCGTGCACCGCAGTTATGTGAGGTGCGTTGACGCGAACGGCGCCGCGAGCGGATCGTTTCCGGAGGCGCCACAACCAGTACGACATCGCGACGATCGGCAACAAGACTCCGGTTGCGAGGAGAGCAGGCATGCGAAGCGCCTCGGGAACCCGGCTTCCGCCTGCATAAAATGCGATCGACGCGATGAACAGCGCGAAACACATGCGCCAGAGATGACGTGCGAGTCGAGGCGCGCCCTGAAGGCCGCCCGCTCGCAGCACCCGCCGATCGCCTGCGCTCGCTGATCAGTGCGACCACGGCAAACAGGAACAGCGGAAACGCCATCCCGGCCTGCGCGCCTCCGGCGGCGATTGCCGCCAGACCGAGCGCAATACACGTCAGGCCGATGCCCAGCGCCATCATCATCGCCCCGAGATCGAATCGACGCGACCAGGCGGCAGGAGGCCGAACGGTCATCAGTCCGGTCGTTACCAGATAGAACGTCAGCAACGCCGACGGGACGTTGATCGCCGGCGCCACGCCCTCGACCGCCGAGATCAGCATCCCGGTGACCGACATCACGAGCATCACGCAGACGAAGAGGATTCCACTCTTGCGATGCAAGGCGGCGCCCTTGGCGGCAGAGAGCGCGACATATCCGGACAGAAGGCCGAGGCCGCCCGCGACGATGTGAACGAGCAAGGTGATTCGCATGGATCAGGAATTTCCGAGCGCGGTAACCAGGGTTTTTCTGACGCGGATGCGCCACAGCCAGTACAGCATCGCCGCGACCGGCAACAGCACCGCAAATGTCTGAAGAGCCGGGATGCGGATGAATTCAGGGACCCTGCGGGGCGGGCCCCAGAAGAATGAGCCGGCGGCAACCCACATTGCAAAACACATGCGCCAGAGATGCCTCGCAATACGACGAGGCCCCTGAAGGCCACGCGCCCGTATCATGCGCACGTCGCCTGCGGCGGCCAGCAGCCCCATGCCGCCGAAGATGAACATCGGACCGGCCTCGGGTCGTCCACTGCTCGCAACCTCCACACCGGCCTTGAAGGCGAGCGTAGCGACCGTCAGCGCAAACAGCATGGCTGCCGCATCGATCCAGCTCAGACGCGTAAATCCAGGGCCGGACCGTGAGCAGCCCGGTGGTCACGAAATAGAAGGTCAGCAAGCCGGCAATCACGTTGACCGACGAGGCGTTGAAGAACGCCATCAGCGCACCACTCAGCGACATCGTGACCATCGCGTAGACAAAGAGGATTCCGCTCTTCCGATGCAGCCTGGCTCCCTTCGTCGCATACAGCGCGACATAGCCAAAGACGAGAGCGAGTACGCCGGCGGCGACGTGGACGGGAACGACTGTCATACCGCTTGCACGCGCGCCGGCGTGGCGACGCCTTTCACGATCAGCCAAACGGCAAGCGCCACCTGGAACACCAGCATGGGCAGCCACAACAGCCACGTGACACGGCTGAACCAGTTCACCGCTTCAACGAACACGCCGGCACGCTGCAAGGGAAGGATGACGACGAGAACGAGTGAGGCGAGGATGCCAAGCCAGGCGAGCACGACCGGGATCATCCGGCCGCGGAAGAGCAGCCAGGAGAACACGGCGGTGCTCACCGCCACGTAGATCGTGCCCTCGCCGGGAACGCCCTCGACGACGCGACAGACCAGGCCGAACAAGGCGAGATCGGGATCCTGCTCGCGGGTGATGGCGTAGAGCGTCACGCCCAGCACCAGGGCGGAGAGGGAAGTGAGCATGGCGAGGGGATCCGTCGCGCGCGCCTCGCCGGTCAGGACCAGGCTGGCGATGCCGGCACCGAGATAGACAAAGAACGTGACCCCGGCGATTCGTGCGTTCGTGCTGCGCGTCACGGCTACTCCGATCTCAGCGCCTGCAACACGTCGACGCGGGACGCGCGCGCGGCCGGCATCAATGACGCGAGGATTGCGGCGCCGGCGAGGACGGCTGCCGCTCCGACGATCGGTAGGGCGCCGGGCAGCCGTAGGTTCTCGACATAGCCCGCTGCCACGCCCGCGAACGCGTAGCCGCCGGCGGCGCCGGCGGCAATGCCGACCGCCACGATGAGCGCGCCCTCCAGCAGGACGCGCATCTGCAGGTGACGCGGTGTCGAGCCGACCGCCAGCCGCACGCCGAACTCGCGCGTGCGGGCGCTGACGCCGAATGCCAGCACGCCGGACACTCCAACGACGGCGATCAACAGCGCGATGCCGGCGAATCCGGACAGCACGAACGCGTTCAGCCGCTGCGGGGCGAGCACTTCCGCGCGCACGTCCTCGAGCGTGGCGGCGCGCTCCACGGGTTGGTTCGCCGAGATTCCGCGGATGATCTTCGTGATGGCCGGCACGAGCGCGTACGGATCGCCCGACGCGTGCACGAACACGCGGTTGCCGTAACCCATTTGCTGGAGAGGGTGATACACCGTGAGCGCCGCTCTCGGCACGACGTTCTCGTCGTCGGCGTCGGCGACGACGCCGATGATGCGCCGCGGCAGCGGCTTGCCGAAGTACGGATCGGTCCACCACATCTTCCGGTTCAGCGCCTCACCGTTCGGGAACAGCCGCTGGGCGACGCTGTGGCTCACGATCACCACGGGCTCGCTGTTGCCGCGATCGCTGTCGGTGAAATCGCGCCCGGCGAGCGTGCGGACCCCGAGCACCGCGAAGAAGCCGGGCGTAACGATCCGGAGCCGCGCGCGCGGGTTCTCTTCGCCGTCGGCGGGTTTGTAGCCCTCGACGGCAAACGGAACGCCGACGCCGAAGCTGCCGGCATCGCGCCATGGAACGAAGCTCCCGGCCGCGACGCCTTCCACTCCTGGCAGTCGCGGATGCGGCGGGTCGTCTCGTGCAGGAAGTTGATCACCGGCGCGCCGAAGACGCCCGTCGCCGACGTCGGAACGTCGATCGCAAGCACCTGCCGCATGTCGTAGCCGGTGCGCGCGGTCTGCAGCGCGATGAGCGTCGCCACGAGCGTGCTCGCGCCGGCGAGGAGCACGAACGAGAACGCGATCTGCGCCGTCGCGAAGATTCGCAGTCGGCGGTTGGTGCCCGGCGTGATCCGCACGCTTCCGCTCGCCAGCCCGAGCCCGGTCGGCGCGTGCGGCGAAGGAAGCCGCGGAACATATGCGAGCAGCACGGCGGCCGCGATCGCCAGGCTGGCGCCGACCCAGAGGAGGCTCGAGTCGACCGTGACCTCGAGCGCGCGCACGGAGAAGCGCGCGGCGAACCGCGCGACCACGCTGACGAGCGGGCGCGCCAGCGCCACGCCCAGCACCGCGCCGGCGCCGCACAGCACGAGACTCTCAGCGAGCAAGGTCCGCCGGAGGGCACCGTTGCTTGCGCCAAGCGCGGCGCGGACGGCCAGCTCACCTTCGCGGCGCACCGAGCGCGCCAGGATCAGGTTGGCCACGTTCGAGCATGCGATGACGAACACAATGCCGGCGGCGGCAAGCAGCACCAGCAGGATCGTTCGCGCGGGCGAGGCGATCTGATCGCGCAGCATGGAAACGCTCAACTGGACATCGGCTTTCGCCGAGTACGCCTCCGGGTGCTCGCGAATGACGGCCGCGTACACGGCGGACAGCTCCGCGCGCGCCGACTCGAGTGACGCCCCTGGCGCAAGACGGCCGAAGAGCTCCGTCATGCGGTGAGTGCGGCTCGTGTTCATCGTCGCGCCGAGGTGATGCGGGCTGGTTACCACATTGGCGATGATCTCGGTGTCAGCCGGATAGGGCACTGACGGCTCGAGCACGCCCACCACGGTCGCGCCGCGCGGACCGAGGCGGATGGTCTTTCCGATGACGGTTGGGTCGCTGTCGAGCGACGTGGCCCAGAAGCGGTGCGTCAGCACCACCGAGCCCGCCGCCTTCGGCCCATCGTCGTGCGCGTTGAGCAGCCGCCCGAGCACGGGGCGCAGGCCCATCACGTCGAAGAACGATCCGCCGACCACGCCCGCCTTCACGAGACGGGGCTCGCCACCGAGGCCGATCAGCGTGAAGTCGACGGTGGAGAAATCACCGAAGGCAGCGATGCTCTTGGCGCGTGACTTCAGGTCCTCGATTTCGGGAACAGAGAACGTCGTGTTTTCGGCGCCGATCCCCGGCGCGCTCTGTCGAATGTAGACCAGTCGATCTTCGCCGCGATTGACCAGGGGGCGCAGCAGCACGCCGCGGACGACGCTGAAAATCGCGGCATTGGCGCCGATGCCGAGCGCGAGCGTCACCACGACGGTGGCAGCGAGGCCCTTGGCGCGCAGGAGAGAGCGCAGGCCGATTCGCATGTCCTGCCCGAGTGCCGTGGCCGCGTCGAACCAGCGGCTGTACCAGACGCGCCGCATCGAGTCGCGGATCGCCGGAACCCAACCGAATTCCCTGAGCGCCGCCAGCCGGGCGGCCTCCGGATCTTCGCCGCGTTCGATGCGTTCCTTGATGCTGATCGCCAGGTGGCCGCGAATCTCCTCGTCGAGGTCGCGCTCGTCGGGCCGCATGCACTACTCCTCGCTTGCCGGCGCCGGGTTCATCACGCGTCCGATCGCGTGCACGAGCTGCGACCAGCGATCCTGTTCGCGTGTGAGCTGCGCCTTTCCGGCGGCGGTCAGCCGGTAGTACTTCGCCCGCTGGTTGGCTTCGCTCACGCCCCATTCGGACTTGAGCCATCCGTGCTTCTCGAGACGATGCAGCGCGGGATAGAGCGATCCGGTTTCGACCTTGAGCAGCTCCTCCGACTGCGTGCGGATAGCCTGGCCGATGCCGTGGCCGTGTTGGGGGCCCCACAGAAGGGTCCGGAGAACGAGCATATCGAGGGTGCCCTGGAGGAGCTCCAGGCGCCGGTCGTCGGGAGTCTTGGCCATAGCTGTAGACGGTCTACGGCCTTAGACGCAGAACGTCTACGGCTTGTTCCCCAGGGCCGCTGAGCTCATCGGGGTCAGCGCGCCGCCGACTCCGTCCGTGTCGATGAATACCGCCCGTCGCCGACGCGGTACCGCATCGGCAGGCCGAGTAATTCCATGCACAGCGGCGCGATATCCACAGAACGCATCACGCGCGGCAGCCTCGGTGCATTCGCCCCGCCGACAACTGTGATGCTGAGGGAGTCGAGCGCGTGCAGCGCGCCGTGTGAACCGCCGCCGACATGTGCTTTGCCGCCCGGCGCCTCGAACTCACATCCGGGTTTCGCGTTCAGCCACAGCTGGCCGCTGTTCGGGGCATCGAGGATCCCGGCGATCCGCTCGAATGCGTTCGGGTACTCCGTGGAGTCAACGAAAGCGCCGTCCAGTTCGAGTTGCAATGCGGATCGATCGCCCCGCCAGCCCCACCTCGTGCCGAAGGCGTCGCGGGCCTGCTCGGTGCCCCGGTCCGTGCGCCAGAACTCCAGCCGGCCCCGCTGACTGTCGACGACGTATCCGGTGCTTTCTCCCGGGCCCGAGTGTTCCTCCCGGAGCACGACGTCCACGCGTGGATCGGCGAGCGCGGCCCGCACCACACGCTCCAGGAGCATCGTGCTCGAATCCCGCAGGTAGATCTGCGCGGCGCGCATGTTGGGACAGATCAGGATTTCGTCATTGTCACGCCAGGGGCGGCCCACATCCGCCTGGCGGAATTCGCCGAGCACCGCGTCGAGCCGAATGACCGCTTCGTCCGCATCGGCGAGGATGTCGCAGTGGCCGTGATCGGACGTGACGATGACGCACGTCTCGCGAATGAACCGATCGAATCCACCCGCGGCATCGAACATCCGGCCGAGCGCGCAATCGACGCCTTCGACGGCGCTCAGTGCGCCATATGGTCCGACCTCGTGGCTCCGATAGTCGTTGTCAGCGAAATATGCGAGCGTGAAGTCGCCGAGCTGGTCGGCGGCAGCGAGCTGACACAGCATGTCGGCGCTCGACGCGTCGTCCATTCCGAAGCGGTGAAGCGGACCTCGGCGTCCCCGCACCTTTCCACGCGGAGTGGATGGCCTGACGAAGTCACCGAGGCAAAGTGTCGAGGGCCCATGCACGAACTCCGTGACGGGCACGCCAGGCAGGACCCCCAGCAACCAGGGCATGTTGACCGCGTGCTCGAAGCTCCCGCGGTAGACGAGGTAGTTGACCGACGCCGCGCGCCGCCCTGTGCGCTCGATCAGCTCGAACAGAGTCGGAGCCTTCAGCCGATCGCCGTTCAGCCGCACGAGAAAATCACGAAGAAACGGGCCGAGCCCCTCCTTGGCAATGACCCAGAAGTCATCCCCGTAATACGCGACCTCGCTTCGCGCCTCGTCGTACCACGCGGCCCCTGCAATTCCATGCTCGGCCGGATACGCCCCCGTCACGATGGACGACGTGGCGGCGGGTGTAATCGACGGGAATATGGTGACCGAACCCGGATGGAGGCTTCCGGCATCCGCGATCCGCTTCAGGTTCTTGAGCCGGCCGGTCTGGATCGCCGGGCAGACGACGCGCGGCGAAGCGGCGTCGATGACAACGAGGAGGACTCTCACGAACGCCGAGGTCTGCAATGTGAATACCTCGGCGCCAGCTAGGGACTGCCACCTACGGCCGGTTGAGCTTTCGGAACGGTTGACTTGGCGACGGTTGTGCAGGCGGCAGGAGCGAGAGCCGCTGCATGTACAAAGTCACGGCACGTTTTTCGTCGAATAGTCCCGCCTCCGCCGCAAATGTGAACGCGCGGCGAATTCGATCGACCCCGATCGAGACGGCTCTCGTCGGGCCGACGGGGCGACACCTCTCGATCGCTGGCCTTCCGATCGCACCCGGCCGCAACCTGCGCGAGCTGTTGACGTCGGTCGTCGACGGCACCTTCGATGCCGCGCTCGACAGATTGACGTCGCTGGACGGCGCGTTTGCCGCATTCGTGTGGGACCCCGCGGTTCGCAAGCTGGCGATCGTCACCGATTTCTTCGGCGCCCAGCCGCTTTATATGCGCCGGACCCCCGGTGAGATTGCGTTCGCCGGCACAATCGGCGAGCTTGCCGACGCGGGCTGGCCCGATCCTGCGGGGTGGGGCGCGTTTGTCGGGTTCGGCAATTTCATCGGTCACCGCACGTCCGTGGCCGACGTGACGCGCGTCCCGCCGGCGACGATTCTCGAGTACGAGCCAGACAGCGATCGGTTGTCCACGCGCACCTATTGGAAGTGGCCCGAGGTTCAGCCACAGATCACGGAGCCTGACACGGGCGAGCTGCTGGACCTTCTCGCCGCGAGCATCGGCGCCTACCGCGAGTACGGTTCCGCAGGAACGCTGCTGCTCAGCGGCGGCTACGAATCGCGCCTCCTAGCGGCTCTCCTGGTCCACTCAGGCACGCGGCCCTCGGCGCTAACGCTGCGCAATCCATATGAGCACCTCGAGATCGACGGCCGGTTCGCCGCGCGCGTCGCGCGGGAGCTCGATATCCGCCACGACGTCCGCGATCCCGATCCAAACTTCTTTTCGACGGAGAAGTATGTCGAGTACGTGAGGCTGAGCGACGTCGGCACCACGAGCGTGAACCTGTTCATCGCGCAGGTGTGTGCCGAGCTGCAGGCCGCGGGCGTGCAGGCGAGCTGGGATGGCGTCTGCTACGGCATTGCCATCAAGGGCAAGACCGAAGCCTCACTCGACGCATGGCTGCAGAAGATGCTGAAGCCCCTCGCCGCGCCGGCGTGGCAGGCGGCGCGACGTGTGTTCTCGCCGGCGTTCGTGGACGGTATGTGGAGCGAAATGCGGCACACCCTCTCAGAGGAAGTCGCACGCTGCCACGAAGGGCCGGCAGGCGTGACCCAGTTCTTCATCCGCAATCGCGCGCGGACCCGCACGACACCGAATGCGCTGAAGGTGTATGCGAATTTCCTGCTGCCGTTCATGCCGGGGTTGACGAAGGCGTTCTACGAGCGCGCGATCCCGATCCCGTCCGCCGTCAAGGCGCCCGACCTGCTGTACAGGCGAATCTTCGAACGGCATTTCCCCCGGCTGGCGCGGCTGCCGTTTTGCTCCGGCGGCGAGCTGCTTCCCGGAACACGTCGCACTGTGGGCTATGGCCTCCTGGCCGCGCGAAGCGCCGTGGTCGAGCACCCGCGAATCGGAAACGCCTTGAAACGGATTGGTCTCACTCCTGCCCGGCCGGAGAGCGCCGTTGTCGCAAACGCGATCAGTCGTGTCGACCTTGACGACCCGTTCCTGAACCCAGACGGCATTCGAGACTTGCAGCGCACGGCGCCGCGCGGCACGAACGAGGACACGTTCGCGCGCGAGCTCGTGTTCTACTGGTCGGCGTGGCGCGACCTGGCGGCGCCACGCGACAGCGTCTCGGCGATCGCCTAAACTGCCGATCGCCTAATTTCCGGTCCCCAAATTCACCCGCGGCGGCCTCGCGGCAGGCAGCCCGAGTGCCACGAACTCCGGTGCGAAGTTCCCGCTTGCCACAGCCACCACGATGTACTGATGCCCGTTGTGAAAGAAGGTCATCGGCGCGGTGTTGGTCTGCGCCGGCAGCTCGACCTTGGCGATCTCCTTGCCACTCTGTTTGTCGAGGGCGTGGAAGTAGCGATCGCCGCCGCGCCCCTCGCCGTAGAAGAGCAGCGTCTTGGTCACCAGCAGGTTCGCATGTGAGTTCTGACCGGTGTTGCCGATCTTGACGCCCTTGAGGGCGGGGTGTTCCTTGATGCGCTCCGGCGTGTCGCCGTTCGGGATCCGCCACGCGATCTCGCCTTTGTTCAGATCGTAGGCCACGATGCTGCCGTAAGGCGGCTTGATCAACGGGAGAGGCGCGTTGCCCGCGCCGCCCGAAGGCCCAGCAACCCCGCCGGGGCCAACCGACACGTACGCGGAGGTAGGGCCTTGGCCGCCCCACCCGGGCCATGCTTTGGCATTGGGGTATTTCGCCTTCGCTTCCATCATCCGGATCACGCTGAACCCACGTTGTGTGGCGACGTATACCCATCCGGTTTCCGGGTCTGCCGCCGCGCCGCCCGGGATGTTGGCGCCGCCGTTGGCGCCCGGCGCCGCGAACGCTCCGCCCTCAGCGTTGTCTTTCCCCTTTCCGAGCATGGGAGGCGTGTAGTGGGGGCCCATGCGGTGACGCTTCGCTATCCGCAGCGCCTCGGCGCGAAGCTCCGGCGTGAAGTCGATGAGGCTATCTTCGGTGAAACCCTGCATTTCGAATGCGGGCGGCTTCGTCACGTACGGCTGCGTCGGCCACGGCTTTTCGCCGGGCACATCCGAGTCGGTCGGAACCGGACGCTCTTCAATCGGCCACACCGGTGCACCCGTGTGCCGGTTGAGGACGTACAGGTAGCCCTGCTTCGTGGCCTGCGCCACGACGGGAATGCGTTTGCCCTGCACGGTGATGTCGAGCACCTTCGGCGCATCTGGCGTGTCGTAGTTCCAGATGTCGTGGTGCACGAACTGGAAGTGCCACACGCGCTTGCCGGTCTTGGCGTCGAGCGCAATCAGGCTCGTGCCGAACACGTTCTGCCCAGGCCGATGACCGCCGTAGTAGTCGTTCGTCGGCGTATCGGTCGGCACATAGACGATGCCCTTCTCGAGGTCGGCCGAAAGCGGGGCCCACGGCGATACGTTGCCGGTGTAGTACCACGACCGCTCGCCCCACGTTTCGTTGAATGGCTCGCCCGGCTTGGGCACCGGGTCGAAGCGCCAGAGCATCTTGCCGGTCTTTGCGTCGTATCCGCGGATGATTCCCGGAATGTTCTCCTTGTTCTCGGGGTAGTAGCCGCGGTCGTGGGAATTGCCGACGACCACGACGCCGTTGACGACGATCGGCGCCGACGAGGTCGTGATGTCGCCGTAATCCATGACCCCGCGCTTGGGATCCACTTTGTACTTCGGCGCGTCCGGGTTGTTCGGATTGTCGAGGCCGTAGGCGAGATCGACTTTTCCGTTCGTGCCGAATGCCTGGACTGGCTGGCCTGAATCGGCATCGAGCGCCCACATCGTGAAGCCCGCGCCGAGGTAGTAGACGACCGGCTTTCCGTCGACCCGCGCGAAAGCGACCGCCTTACCGTAGTTCTTGCGCGTCGACGCGTCCCAGCGGGGATCGCCGTCGGTGTTCTCGCGCCACATCCACAACGTCTCACCGGTCGTCGGCTCGATGCACACCACCGTGCGGCGAATGCCCGCCACCGTGTAGAGCTTGCCGTTCACGTAGAGCGGCGTGGCGCGAAGGATGTTGTCCGGCTCGGGTCCGAAGTTCGCGGCCCTCCATCGCCAGATCACCTCGAGCTTGCCGACGTTGCCGGCGTTGATTTGATCGAGAGCGGAGTAGCGCGTGCTTCCCGCATCGCCGCCCCAATAGGCCCACTCGGCGCCCGGCGGCGCCTTGCCGTTGTCGTCCCTATGTCCGCGCGCATTTACAAGCGGAGCGCTTGCGGCAAGGGCGAGAACGAGACCAACGAGCCGGCGGGGCGAACGACGGTTCCTCTGCATGCATCCTCCACGCATGTCTCCAAAGCTGGGCCATGCTACCGCCCGACTTGTCACAACTTGTCATCCACGTAAGATGGGTGGATGCGGTCTCTGTTCGGCCCGCTCTTGCTTTCCCTGTGCGTCGTCGCGTGCGGAAGCGAACCCGATCGCAACAAAGCGCAGACGCCCGTCATCACCATCCCGACGGCGCCGCCCGAGAAGGTTCTAACACTGCCCAAGCGGCCCGGCTCTGTGAGGTTTGCCGCGATTGGCGATGCTGGCCGCGGTCATAAGCCGCAATACGAAGTGGCCGCCACGATGGCGGCCTTCCGGAAGGTGTTCGAGTTCCCGTTCGTCGTGATGCTCGGCGACAACGTGTACGACGGCGGCACGGCTGAGGATTACCGCCAGAAGTTCGAGCTCCCCTACAAGCCGTTCCTCGACGACGATGTCGAGTTCTATGCGGCCATTGGGAATCATGACGATGTGAATCAGCCGTTGTATGCGCCCTTCAACATGCAGGGCCACCGCTACTACACGTTCGAGCCGGACGTGCCGCTCCTTGCAGAAGTGCTTCGCACGCGGGTGCGGTTTTTCATGCTCGACACCGAGATGCTGGACGAGCGGCAGCTCGCGTGGCTCGATCGCGAGCTGGGAAAGTCGGACGCTGCATGGAAGATTCCGGTGTTCCACCGGCCAATCTACACGTCAGGGCGCTACAGCGCGCCGGCGCGGATCTTCCGCGGGGCGCTCGAACCGATATTCGTGCGGCACGGCGTCCGTGTAGCGCTGTCCGGTCACGAGCATTTCTATGAGCGCACGACCCCGCAACAGGGAATTACGTATTTCATTTCCGGGGCCGCCGGCTCCCTGCGACCCCATGACGCGCGTTTCTCGCCCGTTACGGCACGTGCCTTCGACACCGATTACTCCTTCATGCTGTTCGAAATCGCAGGTGATGAGCTGTTCTACCAGTCGATCAGCCGGACCGGCCATTCTGTCGACAGCGGCTCGATCAAGCTGCCGGAGATGACAACCCGAGTGCCTCGAGCTCCGTCAAACAAGGCGCATGAACTCATCAACCGCTGACCTTCGACTGGCCGTTCGCGGCCTCCGCCGCAATCCGCTCTTCGCGACAGTGGCGATCCTGTCGCTGGCACTCGGCATCGGCGCCAACACGGCCATCTTCACGCTGCTCGACCAGGTGCTCCTGCGAAAGCTGCCGGTCAAGGAGCCCGAGCGGCTGGTGATGCTCTATCAGGAGGGTCCGCACAACGGCAGCAACATGGGCACGCGGATGCACTCGTATCCCATCTATCAGGACTTTCAGAAGCGCGCTGAGCCGCTCGCCGAAGTGCTCTGCCGCAGACTGGTCGGTGCGTCGGTCAGCATTGACAACCAGACGGAACGCGTCCTGGCCGAGATGGTCTCCGGCAACTACTTTTCGATGCTCGGAGTGAAACCTGCCATTGGCCGCGTCTTCCATTCGCAGGAGGACGATCAGGTCTATCAGGGGCATCCGGTCGTCGTCCTCGGTTACGACTACTGGGTCAACCGGTTCGCGCGCGACCCCGGCATCATTGGCAAGAAAATTCTCCTCAACAACCATCCGATGACCATCGTCGGCGTCTCGGCTGCAGGGTTTGCCGGGCTCGATCCCGCTCAGGCCGTCCAGATTCGCGTGCCCGTTCAGATGATGCGCGCCATTCAGCCGACCTGGTCATGGGTGCACATGGATGCCCGCCGATCACGATGGGTGCAGATGTTCGGACGACTCAAGCCCGGGCACAGCGTGGAATCGGCGGCGGCGCCCCTGCAGGGCCTCTTCACGCAGATCCGCCAGTACGAATCGACGCTGCCGGAAGCGAAGGACTGGTCGGCCTACTCACGAGCGGAGTTCATGAAGGGGCGCATGCTCGTGGAGGGCGCCGCCATCGGATTTTCAGGGCTGCGAAACGATTTCTCCACCGCTCTCATCGTGCTGATGTGCATGGTCGGGCTCGTGCTGCTCATTGCCTGCGCGAACGTCGCGAATCTCCTGATTGCTCGAGGGTTCATGCGACAGAAGGAAATCGCGGTGCGCCTGTCCCTCGGGTCGTCGCGCGGACGCCTCGTGAAGCAGCTGCTCGCGGAGAGCCTGCTGCTCTCCTGCCTCGGAGGCATCGCGGGGCTCGCGCTGGCCGTCGTGCTGACGCGCGCGCTGATCGCGCTCGTCCCGGTGGAGGGGCAGCCGCTGTTGATCACCCCGTATCCCGACCTGCGAATCCTGGGCTTCACGTTTGGCCTGACGTTCGTCACCGGCATCGTCTTCGGCCTGCTGCCCGCGATGCGTGCGAGCCGGCCGGATCCCTGGACGACGTTGAAAGACACGGTGGGATCGATTGCCGGCGCCGGCGGATCGTTGTTCGTCCGGAAGGGACTCGTGACCGTGCAGGTCGCGCTCAGCTTTCTGCTGCTGTTTGGCGCGGGCCTGTTCGTGCGAAGCCTTCAGAACCTGCAAACGACCGACACAGGCGTGACGCTCGACAATCTGGTGACCTTCCAGCTGTCGCCCGAACTCGGTGGCTACGACGATGAGCGCACGGTGCGCTTCTACGAGCAGCTCCTGGATCGTCTCCGAGCGACGCCAGGCGTGAAATCGGCCGGCCTGGCCTCTGTCCCCATTCTGGCGGGGAATGAATGGGACAGCTCCATGTCTGTCGAAGGTCACCGCGCCGCCGACGGCGAAGACATGCAGGCGTTCATGAACGCGCTGTCGCCCGGCTACTTTGCCACGATGCAGATTCCGCTTCTGGAGGGCCGCGACTTCACGCGGATGGACGTCAAGGACGACGCCACGGTCGCGATCGTCAACCGCCGCTTCGCCGAGCATTTCTTCAAAGGCAAGAGCGCACTCGGTCGACGCCTCGGGTGGGGCACCGGTCCGGACACGAAGTTGACCATCGAAATCGTCGGCGTGGTCGCCGATTCACTCTATGAAGGTCCCCGTGAAGGCGTCCGTCGCCAGGTCTTCGTTCCAAAGTGGGGTAAAGGGGGCGCGACGTTCTACGTTCGGACCACGACACCTTCGGCCAGCGCGTATGGTCCGTTTCGACATGAGGTGAAGCAGCTCGATCCGTCGATGCCCGTGTACCGGATGAAGACGCTGGAGGCGCAGCTGGATGAAACGCTCCTCACGGAGCGGTTGATCGCGCTTCTGTCCGCCGGATTTGGTTTGTTGGCGACGGTACTCGCCTCCGTGGGTCTGTATGGCGTCATGGCGTTCGTTGTTGCGCGGCGAAGGAAGGAGCTTGGACTTCGTCTCGCGCTCGGCGCGCAACGCGCCGGCGTCATCTGGCTGGTGATGAGAGAAGTGATCGTGCTGCTGACGATCGGCCTTGCGATCGGCATTCCGACGGCGATGGGCCTCGGACAATATGTGTCGTCGCAGCTCTACGGCATTCAGGCGAACGATCCCTGGATTGGCGGCGCGACGGTCGCGCTCCTGGCGATCGTATCCGCCGCGGCCGGCCTGATCCCTGCTCAGCGAGCGAGCCGAATCGATCCGATCCTCGCCCTTCGATACGAATGACGCGATGTGGCGTCGGCTACGTCGGGCAGGTCGCCGACGCGATCTGCTCGACGCGATAGCGGAAGGCGGCTGTCCAGGCCTCGAGGTCCTTGGCGTCATCCGTGGCGCTGTAGTGCTCGGGAAATCGCGCTGCCTGGAACAGCGCGCGCACGTCATCGTCTGTGATCGCCATGAGCCGGCGCGCCAGGTGCGCGCGGCCCGCCTCGCTGATTTGCGCGTCGGGAAACGTGGCGCCACTCCACGGCAGGTGTCGCATGGAGACGGTGCACGAAGCGCGGTCCGCCCAGACCGGCAAGTCGTGCCACCGGTGGAGATTCAGCTTTGACGGTCCGAACGTCGCACCGAGGTCCTGCATCATCGCCAGGGGCCGAACGCACGGACGATCGAGGGCGGCCGGTTCGTCGAGGCAGACGAGGCGCTGATTCTCCGCCTTGTTGTCCCAGTGCGCGAGAAAGACCGCGAGCAGGCGGAGCGCGTCGAGATCCTCGCGCGGCGCGCCGATGCGCGGGTCCACGTGCTTGAGCTCCCACCACGCCCAGCCCTTGCCGTCGATGGTTTCGATCGCCGCCGCCGGGAATTTGCGCTCGACAGCCACCCACTCGAAGTCGGAGTATCCATCGTCGCTTCCGTGTGGGGGATAGCGTGTGCGCAGCCCCGTGAACTCCAGAAGCCGCATGGCGAAGAACGGGAAACGCGGGCAGCCGTCGCATCGCACCCGCGGCGTAATCGTCATCCGATCGGCGGCAAAGCCGAGCGCCTCCACCAACCGTGTGGCGGCGACTTCCGCCGCAACTTCCGGGTTCCTTCCGTACTTGACCTTCACGACTTCGCCGCTCGGGAGCACGCAGTCGAACTTTGCCGACGTCCCGGTCGGCGCTTCGGCAAGGAACCGGCACGTCAAAGGAGCTTCGAGCGTGCCGACGTCGAGCGTCGGGTTTGCCACCCCGGTTCGAAACTGCGCCCGGCGGAGCGCATCCTGCCGGACCGCGCTGGCATTTCCCGGGCTCAGGGGCCATTTCAATTCGGGTCGCGGCGCGGCGCCTGCTGCATGGACCCGCTCGCTGTGCTCCGTCGCCAGCACCCACGCGGAGGCGCCGATCGCGAGCAGGGCAACGAGCAACGCGGTGGCAAGCCGTCGACGCACGGCAGAGAAACTGAGCAAGCTGCACGCCACAGTGCCCCCTTCGGGTGGCAAGCTGAGGCTGGCGTGTTAAGGTCGGACGCGCAGGAGGCCGATACACGCGTCATGCGCCCCGGTTCGACGCCGCCAAAGGCGGGCGGTCCTCGTCTGGTCCTGGTCGTGGAGGACGAGCCTGGCATTCGGAACCCGCTCGAGCAGTTCCTGCAGATGCGGGGCTTTGCGGTCGTGTGCGCGGACAGCGTTCAGGGCGCGCTCGAGTTGCTGAGCGCACGGCGGCCCGACGCGGCAATCGTGGACCTGTGCCTGAAGCAGGGTTCCGGACGCGACGTGATCGTCAAGATCCCCGCGCGGGTACCGGTCATCATCTTCTCGGGGATGCGCGCGGAAAGCAGTGAGCTCGAGCGTCTGCGGCCCCGGACGCGCATCGTTGAGAAGCCCTATTCCCTCACCATGCTCCTCGAACAGCTGGAGGAGATGTTGAGCCGCTCAGAGAATGCCCTTCCCAAGGGCTGAGAGGGCGAGCTCCGTTCCAAACTCCGCTGTCGCGTTCCGCACATCCAGCGTTGGATTCAGCTCCACCAAATCGAAGGCAACGAGCCGGCGGCTGTCGGCCAGCATCTCCATGATCATGTGGGCTTCGCGGTAGTCGAAGCCTCCCTTGACGGGGGTGCCGACGCCGGGAGCAATCGCCGGATCGCAGACGTCGAGATCGAATGACACATGGATGCCGCCCGTGCCTTCGCTGGCGACGGCGAGGGCGCGCTCGGCGACTTTTGCGATGCCGTCACGGTCGATGTCCTTCATCGTGAAGACGTGGACGCCGGCCTCGCGAATCTGTGCTTTCTCCTGATCGTCCAGGTTGCGGATGCCGACGAGCACGGTGTGCTGCGGCAGTACGGAGGGCGATCCGCCGATCGCCGAGAGCTCGATCGGCTCGTGGCCGAGGAGCGCCGCGAGCGGCATGCCGTGGACATTGCCGCTGCTCGTCGTCTCCGGCGTATTCATGTCGCCATGCGCGTCGACCCAAATCAACCCGAGCGGCTTCTGCTGTGTCTTGCGCACGAACGCCGCGCTCGCGGCGACGGAGCCCGCCGCCAGGCTGTGGTCGCCACCGAGCACCAGCGGCAACGCCGCGTCCTCGAGCGACTTCAGCGCAACTTCGTACAGCTTCTGACAGACCTTGCCAATCTCCTTCGCGTACTTCTTGTTGACGTGCTCGGGCCTCCTGGTTTCAGGGATCGGCGCCGGGAGATCGCCTTTGTCCGTCACGGCATAGCCGAGCGCCGCGATCTGGTCCCGCATGCCCGCGATCCGAAACGCGGATGGCCCCATGTCCACACCCCGGCGTCCGGCGCCGAGGTCGAGCGGGACGCCGATCAGGTGGACCGCCTTCATCGTGTTTTGTACGACAGCGACATCCCCTCGCCCGAGGGCGACACGATCGTGGTGAACAATCCGGGATGGGAATGGATCGTGTCGAGGAACGGCGTCATCTCGTTCTTCTTGTTGACGACGTTGTGCGCGACGAAGAGGCCGCCGGTATTGAGGCGCGGAAAGACGAGGTCGAAGAACCGCTTGTAGTCGGGCTTCCACGCGTCGAGGAACACCAGGTCGAACGCACCCGACAGTCTGGGGATCTCCTTGAAGGCGTCGGCATGTACGACGCGCACGACATCGTCGAGGCCGGCCTTCTTGACGTTGGCGGCCGCCTCGAGCGCCCGCTGCGGATCGTACTCGATGGCCACGACCTTGCCGCCGCTCTCGCGCGCCCCGAGGCCGAGCCAGATTCCGCTGTAGCCGCTTGCCGCGCCGATCTCGAGGACCGATTTCGCGCCGCGCGTCGCGACGAGCACGCGCAGGAAGCGTCCGTCCTCTTCGGAGACCGCGAGCTGACCCTTGTCAACGGCCTTGATCGATTTGAGGACCGATTCGATCTGCGGAGTCAGTGCTCCGGCTGGTCGCGTCTGCGCGCGATCTTCAACCACGAAACACACGAAACACACGAAACACAACGCAACGATTCGTATCTTCAATGTAGATTCCCGAGGCATCAGCGGATTGTACCGCTTCGTCCGCCGGCAAGCATGGCCACGAAGAACACGAAGCACACGAAGCACACGAAGACGCGTTCGACTGGCCGGCCTGCTTAGCAGGCGGCACGCCAGCCAGTCGAACGCGTTCAATGCATCATTCTTCGTGATCTTCGTGCTTCGTGGCCAAGCTTTCTCAGACTGAGCGCGTCGAAGCCGCAACGAACTCTGCCGCACGCGCCGCCTGGATGCGGCCGTCCTGAACACAGTCGGGGATCCCGATCGCGCGGAAGCCGCTCCCGGCGACGAAGAGGCCTGGCACCGTTGACAGGTGGCGCTCGATCGCCGCGACGCGATCGAGATGTCCGACCTCGTACTGAGGACTCTGACGCGTCCACCGGTAGAGGCGCGGCTCGAATGCCGGGTCACCGCTGATCCGCAGCAGCTCCGCGAGCTCGTTACGCGCGGCGTCGATCAGCTCGCCACCTGATCGGTCGAGCCGGTGGGGGTCGCGCCCGCCCCCGAGAAACGCGCGAAGCAGCACATGACCCTCGGGCGCGCGCCCCGGCCACTTCGACGTCACCCACGTGGCCGCCAGGAGGGGGCTGCGTTCCACGCGCGGCACGACGAACCCGCTGCCGTTCAGCGGATGGTCGACCTGCTCGCGGCGGTACCCGAAGGCGACCGTGGCGGTCGATGCGTACGGAATCGTCTCGCACAGACCGGCGAGCGTGGTGTCGATGGCACGCAGCAGCGCCGCGGCGGCGTATGCGGGCACTGCCAGGATCACGGCGCGAGCGTGCACGGTGCCGCCCGGGACTTCGATCGCGAACCCGTTCGCCCTGCGAAGCTCTGAGACGCGCGCGTCCACGCGAATCGTGCCGGGCGCGAGCGCGGCCGCCAACGAGTCGACCAGCTCCGTGAGCCCTCCCGGCAGCGACACGAACGCGCCCTGCGACGAGGGCGTGACGTGCAGCGCGCGGAAACCACGAATCACGCTGCCGTGCGTGCGCTCGACGTCGAGCAGCCGCGGAAACAACGCCTTCGTCGAGAGTCGCTCGACGTCCCCGGCGTGAATGCCGGCCAGCAGCGGCTCGGCAAGGTAGTCGACGGCTTCCTGACCGAACCGTCGCCGCACGAACGACGCAATCGACTCGTCGTCCACAGTGAGCCCGGTCGAAGGGCCCGTGCCGAGCGCGGTCGAAGGGTCGGTCGCCCGCCTGGGCACCACCATCTCGAGGCCCATGCGCATCTTGCCGGCGGCGGTGAACAGCGTCGACCTCGCGAGCGGCATCAGCCGGATGGGAAAGCCAAGCGCCGATCCTTCGAGCAGCGGATGCAGGCGGCCGTCGCGAAGCACATACGCAATTCGGGGCGTCAGCGTGGGGACCAGACGGCTCGCGATCCCGAGCTCGCGACAGAGCGACACAGCAGCGGGCTTCTGCACGAGCAGCGAGTCGGGACCCGCATCGATCGTCCACCCGTCGAAGCGGTCCGTCTGAATGACGCCGCCGGCTCGCGGCGATCCCTCGAGGACGCAGGCGGCGAGGCCGCGCTGCTGCAGTTCCCAGGCGCCCGCGAGCCCCGAGATGCCGCCGCCAACGATGGCCACGTCGACCGCGTGCGTCACGTGAATCGACGCGACCGGCTGTGCACGTGCCGCGCCAGCATCTGCACGTGCTCGGGGGGCGTACTTGGAAGGATCCCGTGGCCCAGATTGAAGATGTGTCCCGGCCGTCCCGCCGCGCGCGCGAGCACCTCGTCGGCCGCGTCGACGAGGCGCGACACCGGGCCGAGCAGCAGCGTCGGATCGAGATTGCCCTGGATGGCCCGGTCGTGTCCGACTCGCTGCCAGCCTTCGTCCAGTGGAATACGCCAATCGAGGCCGATGACGTCGCCGCCCGCGTCGCGGAGGTCCTCGAGAAGTGTCGACGTGGCGGTCCCGAAGTGAATCGTCGGGACGCGGCGGCCGACGATCTCGAAGATCCGTTTGGTATGCGGCTGCACGAACTCGCGGTAGTCCGACGGGCTCAGCGCGCCGACCCAGGAGTCGAAGACCTGAACGGCATTCACGCCGGCCTCGATCTGCGCGAGCAAATAGTCTCCCACGAGACCGGCGAGGCGCGCACACAGGCGATGCCACGCGTCGGGGTGGCCGTACATCAGCGACTTCGTTCGCGCGAAGTTGTTGGAGTGTCCGCCCTCGATCGCGTACGAGGCGAGCGTGAACGGGGCGCCCGCGAAGCCGATGAGTGGAACCCGTCCGGCGAGCTCGCGCTGCACCTGCCGGATCGCCTCGAGGACGTGTCCGAGCTTTTCCCGAGGCTCGAAGTCCTTGAGACGATCGATGTCGGCCGGCGATTCAATCGGGCGCTCGAGCTGGGGGCCCTCGCCTTTGACGAAGTCGAATGGCAATCCCATCGGCTCGAGCGGAAGCAGAAGATCGGAAAACAGAATCGCCGCGTCCACCTCGATGCGACGCACGGGCTGAAGGGTCACCTCGGTGGCGAGATCGGGCTCGCGACAGAGCTCGAGGAGCGAGTGCTTTTCACGCAGCGCGCGATACTCCGCCATGTACCGTCCCGCCTGACGCATGAACCACACAGGCGTCGCGTCCACGGGCTCGCGCCGGCACGCTTTCAGAAATCGCGAGTTGCTGATCATTTGCGATTTGCGATCTGTGATGTGTGATTCAAAGCAAGGATCACAGATCGCAAATCACAAATCCCGAACGGGCGCGTTCAAGAGTTCGCGCGCGAGGGTCACCAGTTCTTCGAGCCAGAGCGGCTTGTAGCGCAGCTCCGCGTTGAGCGCCTTGATTTCCGCCGCCTGTGCCTCGTCGAGGTAGTAGTCGCCCGTCACAATCGCCACGGGCGTGCTCGTGAGGCCGGGGATCGCGCGAACCGCTCGAAGAAACTGAAGGCCACTGGTCAGCGGCATGCGCAGGTCCAGGATCACGGCGTGGGGCTGATGCGTCTGCGCCAGGGTGAGCCCTTCGTCGGCGGATAATGCTGCCCACACTTCATAGCCCTCGAGACGCAGCATTCGCGAAAACGTGTCGGTCACGCTGACATCGTCATCCACGATCAGAATGCGTGAGGTTTTTGTCGCGCTGGCAGGCACGGCCCATTGTGGTGGCCGCCGAGACGGCGGTCAAGACCGAGGGGACGTCGTGGGCAATAGCCCTAACCGTGGTTTTGTCGCGGATTCTGAAGATCCTGCACTGATTGTGGCCGGGCCTTCTGATCTCCCTGTGCTATATTCACCCGGTTTATGCCAATCCTCGTGCGGCCGGTCCGCGAGCAGCTCGAGCATGATCGGGTCATTCGCCTGTTGCAGGCGAAATACAAGAGAAAATTTGAAGTCGGCATGAACCCCGGGGCGGAGCAGTCGGCGCCAATCGGGACAGGGACCTCGGCTGTTTACCCGGATCTCGTGTTGCTCTCGAACGAGCGATCCCGAAAACTCATGGGGGTCGTCGAGGTTGAAACGGGGGAGTCCGTCAACCACCTCGAGGCGATGTCGCAGTGGGTCTCGTTCGGCCGGCTGCGAGCGCCGTTTCATCTCTACGTTCCCGCGAACATGATCGACGTCGCGCGGCGGTTGTGCGCGGACATGCAGATTCCGGTCGCCGAGCTCTGGACGTTTCATGCCGTCGGCGACCAGATGCGATTTACGCTCGTGCAGCGTTCCGCTGCGTCCGTCGAGAAGGCAGCGCGAGCGCCTGCGCCCGAACCGGCGAAACCGGCCGCGGCGGTTCGCGAGGCCGCGCGGCCCGCCCGGCGCGCGACGCCCGCCGCCGCTCCCGCGCGGCGAAAGGCGCCCGTCGCGAAACCGGCAACGCGCGGCAGGGCGGCTGCCGCCAAGGCCGCGCCAGCCCGAGGCGCGGGCGACCGCCAAAAAGAAGGCCGCATCACGTTCGGTGAGGACGCAGAAGCGGAAGTAGACGATCCGTGCCGTTCCTGCGCGTGCTCCGCGACAAGCGCGGCTACGAAACCACGTACCTCGTTCACTGGTTCCGCGACGGCAACCGCCAGCGGTCGAAGATCCTCTACATGTTTCGGACGCCGCCAGGCGTACGCGTGGGCCGCGATGTACTCGAGCCGGCGATCGTGCGTGAGATCGAGGCGCAGCATCCGGAGATCGAATTCGACTGGCGAGCTCTCCTCGACAACCGGCAGATCATCGACAACGCCGCGGATCCCCGCCGACAGCGGCCGAGAAAGAAACCCGCGGCGGCCCCCGCCCCCCGCCCGAGGCGCCGGCGCCTTCGATGGCGCCCGCGCGGCCCGCGGTGCCGATGACGGTCGAAGGGGACACGCGCGAGCTGCAGCTCGCATTTCTCGCGCGCTGGTATCCCGAGCTGCGCGATCGCATACCGCATCGCACCCAGGACCCGATTCGCCGGGACGCGCTCTTCGCGCTCGTGGAAAGGTTGAACGCGGCGGCGTGGGAGACCGAGGACCAGAATCGCAGCCGGACTTCGGACTGCTGCCGAGGCGCTGCACCGCCTCTCCCGCGTGTTCTCGAAGCGCCGCCGGCGCCCGCGGCGCGCGAAGCCGGAATCGGAGCCGCCGCCCTCGAATGAACCTGCTTGAGGCGTTTGCGGAACGCCTCGAAGCACTCGGCGCGCTCGGGGGCTGGGCCGCGCCGCTGCTCTTCATCGCCGCGTACGTCGTGGCATCGGTCGCGTTCATTCCCGGCGCGCTGTTGACGCTCCTCGCCGGCGCCGTGTTCGGGATCACACGCGGCGTGCCGCTCGTGTTCGTCAGCGCCGTGCTCGGGTCGTCGGCAGCCTTCGGGATCGCGCGCACGCTGTTGCGCGATCGCGTCGGCCGCTGGCTCGAACGCGATGCGCGAGCGGCCGCGGTGAATGAGGCCGTGGGGGAAGAAGGGCTGAAGGTCGTGCTCTTGCTGCGCCTCTCTCCCGTCGTGCCCTACAACGTCTTGAACTACGCGCTCGGCGCGAGCCGCCTCCGATACCGCGACTTCCTGGCCGGCTCCATCGGGATGCTGCCGGGCACGCTGCTCTACACGTACTACGGCAAGGTGATCGGCGACGTGGCGGCGCTCGCCGCCGGCACGGCGCCTCCGCGCGGCCCCGAGTACCTACGCGCTGGTCGCGGTGGGGCTTGCCGCGACGATCGGCGCGACGGTGCTGATTACCCGCGCCGCGAAGAGCCGTCTCGCGCAGCGGCGCCGGGGATGATCCGCCTCCCGCTCAGCAACGCCACTGCCGGCCATCCCGCTCAATGAGCTCCTGCGCCTCCGCGGGACCGGGCGTGCCCGGTTCGTGGAAGAAGAGCCCCCGCGGGCCGTCGCGCCGCCACGTCGAGAGGATGGGCGCCACCACCTGCCAGCCCGCCTCCACCATGTCCATCCGGTGGAAGAGCGTCTGATCGCCGATCATCGCGTCGTACAGCAGCGTCTCGTACCCCGTGCTCGGCTCCGTCCCGAAGTACTTCGCGTACCAGAAATCCATCGTCACGGTTCCGAGCTTGTCGAGCGGACCCGGCACCTTCGCGTCGAACGCCAGCGAGATCCCTTCGTCTGGCTGGATGCGGATGATTAAGACGTTTGGATTGAGGCGATCGATGGCCGTCCCGCGGAAGAGCATGAAGGGCGGTTGCTTGAACTGAATGGCGATCTCGGTCAGCCGCTTCTGCATTTTCTTGCCGGTTCGAAGATAGAACGGCACGTTCGCCCATCGCCAGTTGTCGATGCAGAGGCGCATCGCCACGAACGTCTCCGTCGTCGACTCCGGCCCGACGTTCTTCTCCTGCCGGTATCCGATGTACTGGCCCCTGACGACCGATCGGCGGACGTCGTCCGCAGTGAAAGGAGGTACTGCGTGCAGCACCTTCACCTTCTCGTCACGGACATCGTCGGCGCGGAACGAGATCGGCGGCTCCATCGCGACGAGCGTGAGCAGTTGGAACATGTGGTTCTGCACCATGTCCCGCAGCGCGCCGGCCTTGTCGTAGTATGCGCCGCGTCCCTCGATGCCAACCTCCTCGGCCACGGTCATCTGCACGTGGTCGACGTACCGGCGGTTCCAGATCGGCTCGAAGATGCCATTCGCGAACCGGAATGCGAGGAGGTTCTGGACGGTCTCTTTTCCGAGATAGTGATCGATCCGGTAGATCTGCGTCTCGTCGAGGCTCGTCGAGAGCTCCGCATTGAGGGCGCGCGCCGATTGGAGGTCGTGCCCGAACGGCTTCTCCACGATGACGCGCCGCCAGCGGCCGCCGCGCTCGTCGGTCAAACTCACGCTGCCGAGGTGCAGCACCACGGTGCCGAAGAGCGCCGGGGGCACGGCGAGGTAGAAGAGGTAGTTGCCTGGGGTCCCGTACTTCGCGTCGAGCTCCGCCAGCTTCTCGCCCAGCCGCGCATAGAGGTCGGTATCGTCGAATTCGCCGTTGATGTAGTGAAGCCGCTCGACGATCTTTGCCCAGAGCGTGGAATCGAGCGGCTCGCCCTCGGCATCGCGGACGCGCTGCTGCATCTGTGCGCGATAGTCCTCCTCCGAGATGGCCGGCCTCGCGACGCCGAGCACTGCGAAGGGCTCCGGCAGAAGACCGGCTTCGGCGAGGTTGTAGAGCGCAGGGAGGAGCTTGCGGCGCGTCAGGTCGCCAGACGCGCCGAAGATTACGAGGATGCAAGGCTCAGCGCTTGACATGGTTCCAGGACGAGCGCGCCGCCTCAGATGTTGCCCGAGAATCGGGTTTCGAAATCGTGAATTTTCGCGAGCCGGCGCAGATGGCGCTCGTCTCCGCTGAAGCGCGCGTTCAGGAAGGCGTCGACGATTTCGCGCGCGAGCGCCTGGCCGATGACGCGCGAGCCGAGGCACAACACGTTCATATCGTCGTGCTCGACGGCCTGGTGCGCGGTGTAGACGTCGTGCGCGACGGCGGCGCGGATCCCGGGGAACTTGCTGGCCGCGATCGAGACGCCGGCACCGCTGCCGCAGACGATGATGCCGCGCTCCGCCTGTCCCTCACGGAGCATCTCGGCGACCGCTTCGGCGTAGTCGGGGTAGTCGACCGCCGCGCTCGAGTGGGTCCCGAGGTCGAGCACCTCGTGGCCGTCCTTGGCGAGCTTTCCCGAGAGGTCCCGCTTCATCTCGAAGCCAGCGTGATCGGCTGCCAGCGCGATTTTCATGGGGTTCCTACTATAAATCGTGGAAGGCTCTACAGGGGCCACGCACGTCTAAACGCAGCGACCGGCGTCTGCAGGTTGGTATACTTGGGGGTCATGCGAAACACCGCTAAGTTCTTTTCTGCCGGGGCGTTCGCGCTCCTGTTCGGTGGAGGTCTCCTCGCGCAGGGCAGCCAGGCAGGCGCTCAGCCGCCTGCGACCGCGCCGGCACAGAAGCCCCCCGAACCCCAGAAACCGGCGCCGCCCGAGCAGCCGACGTTTCGAGTGGCCGTGGATCTCGTGACGACGGACGTCATCGTCCGGGACGACAAGGGAACGTTCATCTCGGATCTCAAAGCAGGCGACTTCGACGTGTTCGAAGACGGCGTCAAGCAGGACATCGCGTCGCTGGTGCTGATCCATGGCGGGCGCGCGTTCAATATGCAGGCGCCGCCGCCTCCCCCGGCGCAGGAAGGGATCATTCTGCCGACGCAGCGGCCCACCAACGATGCCGCGGGGCGCATCTTCCTGATTTTCGTCGACGACCTGCACCTCGATTTCCGCAACACGCCGCGCATCCGCCAGCTGTTCACCAAGATCTCGAAGAACCTCATTCACGATGGCGACATGTTCGGCATCGTGTCGACCGGTCCCTCGTCGCTGGCGATCGATCTCACCTACGACCGCGTCGTTCTCGATGCCGCCATCCAGAAGATCTCGGGCAACGGGCTTCGTCCGTCCGACATCCTCCAGGGCGCGGAAACGCAGGAAGGGCCAAGCGAGGTCCGCTACCGCGCGCACGTGGCGTTCTCGACCGCGTACGACCTGATGCGCAACATGGAGAAAGTGCACAACCGGCGCAAGGCGGTGATTTACGTCTCGAACGGCTACGACTTCAACCCATTCGAGAAGGCGCGCCGCGGCGAAGACATGTTCGGCCGGACGTTCGGCACGGGCGAAGAAGACCAGAGCGACCCGTTCGCGCAGCACCTGCGTCAGGGACAGCAGTTCGCCGACGCCGATCTCGCGCGCGAGGTGGCGGAGCTGACGCGCGCCGCGAACCGCGCCAACGCGACGATGTACACGATCGATCCGCGCGGCCTGGTGGCGGGCGCGGACATCGACGAGCAGATCGACCCGGTGGAGTGGGGCGACCACGTGCGGAAGACGCAGGACAGCCTGCGGGTGCTCGCGGATCTGACCGGCGGCATCGCCGTGGTCAATCAGAACGACTTCGACAAAGCCCTGAAGCGCATCGATGCGGAGACGAGCGACTACTACGTGCTGGGGTACTACTCGAAGAACCCCGACCCGCTGAAGCGGACGCGCAGAATTGAAGTGAAGGCGAAGCGGCCGAATACGCAGGTGTGGTCGAGGACGTCCTACTCGCTGCGCCCCGCGCCGGGCTCGACGTCGTCGAAATGATTTGTGATCTTTGATCGTTGATGTTTGATTTCAAATCAAAAATCAAGAATCAAAGATCAAAAATGACTAGCGGTACCAGTTGAAGGTCTGCTCGCCGGCGCTCGCCTGGCGGCGGGCAGACTGAATGGCTTCCTGAATCTTCTCCCTCAACCAGTTCACCGGCTGCGGCTGGCTCGCGAGGAACGCCTTCCAATCGGCTTCGCTGAGCGGAACGTGGATGACGCGGTCAGTGGAACTGATTTGCATGCTTGCCGGGGCCTCCTGCTCAGTAATGCTAAGGATTCGGTCAGCCATTTGGAAATAGAATGATCCGATTGCGACCATCGCATTCGATCATAGAACCGGCTGCCGCAGTTTCGGCTTGACCCGCTCGAAGGCGGTGAGCACCTCCGAGACGGTTCGGGGCAGGCGGCTCATTTTCGGATAAATCCATCCCGTCTCGCGGATCAGCGAGTGTCCCAGGATCCGGCGCGAGAAGAGGCGGCGCGAGCGCACGTCGGCCGCCACGGCCTGATACGGGATGATGGTGATGCCGAGGCCCGTCCTCACCATCGCCTTCAGGATCTCCACGTTCTCGGTTTCCATCACGATGCGCGGCTCGATGTGCTCCTTGACGAAGAACTCGTCGACGACCCGCCGCGTGTTGGAGCCGCTCTCGAACAGCACGAACGGCTGGTGCGCCAGGTCGGACGGCGCGATCTTGCGCTTGCGGGCCAGCGCATGCTTCGCGTCCCCGACGAGGAGCAGCTCCTCCTGCAGGACGGGGACGGACACGAGGTCCGGCACGTCAATCGGGAGGGTGAGCATCCCGAGCTCCGCCGTTCCGGCGCGGAGCTGTGCGATGCAGCGATCCGTGCTCCCCGCGCTGATCTTCAAATCGAGCTGCGGGTGCACGCGGCGGATCTCGGTGAGCAGAGTGGGGAACACGTAGAGGCACACCGTCATGCCGCCGACCATACGGAGCGTGCCCTTCAGCGATTCCTGCCGATCGCTGATGCCGGCGATCGTGTCCTGCAGATCCTGGAACACGCGGTGACTGAGCTGCAGGAGCGAATCGCCCGCGGGGGTGATGCGGACCCGGCGTCCCACGCGGTGAAAGACCGGCTCGCCGAGCTCCTCCTCGAGCAGCAGCACCTGACGGCTGATCGCGGACTGCGAGACGTGCAGCTTCTCGCCCGCCGCGGTGAAGGAGCCGGTCTCGGCGATCGCGCGTATGACTTCTAGCTGGCGGAGATCCATGCGCCAGGATTATATGCCGCTCGCGCATGCAATGAAAAGTGTGATGCCCTAATCGCATCAACCACGAAATACACGAAATCACGAAACGCTGATTTCGTGTCTTTCGTGGTTGCCGTCCATCCGTGCGCTATTGCCCGGACGCCTTTTTCTTCAGCATCGAGCACATGCCGACCGCGCCGGCCGGGTCCATCGCCGCTGATGCCTGCTCGATGTGCTGAAGGACGCCGTTGGCGTCGATGACGAATGTCGTGCGGCGCGCCATCCCGGAGTTCTCATCGAGAATCCCGAGCTGCCGCGTGTAGTCCTTCTTCGAATCACTGAGAATTGGAAACTCGACCCCGACTTGCTCGCGGAACGCCTTGTTCGCCCAGGTGCTGTCCACGCTCACGCCGAACACCGCCGCGTTGGCGGCGTTGAATCCTGCGGCATTGTCACGATACCGCTGCATCTCGGTGGTTCATCCTGGTGAGAAGGCGGCGGGAAAGAACGCCAGGACGACGGCCTGCTTTCCCTTGTAGTCGCTCAGCTTCACCTGCTTCGTCTGCGGCCGGCCGCCGGCTTCGGCGGGCGGTTCCAGATAGGGCAGCGTGAAATCGGGCATCGCCTCGCCGACCTTCACGGCCGGTGGCGGTGGCGGCGGAGGGGCCGCCTGAGGAGTGGGTTGCGACGGCGCCGGTTGCTGGGCCGCGGCCGGCGCGAACGCGCTCAGCACCAGCCAGAGGGCCAGCCCTGTGGAGACCATGCGTTTCATGCGCGGATGTTACACCGCGGCGCGCGTTCGCTCGATGGCTTCTTCGAGATACCCCTCGTCCAGCTCGACGCCGATGAAGCTGACGCCAAGCCGCGCGCACGCGACCGCCGTGGAGCCGAGGCCCAGAAACGGGTCCGCCACCACCTTCAGCCGTGACAGCCCGTGCAGCCTCAGGCACATCTCGGGAAGGCGCGGCGGAAACGTCGCTGGGTGCGGGCGGTCCTTTTCACGGCTTTGAATGGTCTCATAGGGAATGAACCAGGTGTTGCCCCGGCACCTGACGTCGTTCGCGGCCTGCCGCCAGCGGGAGACGTTGGATTTGTCCTGGTACTCCACGCCGATCGCCTCCCGCTCGAGCGGTGTCTGCCCGTCCGGCGTGAAATGAAAGACGAACTCGTGACAATCGTGGACGAATCGCCGGCTGTTAATCGGCTTGTAGTGCCCGACCGCCAGCTTCTTCCGATCGATGGCGATCGACTTGATCCAGTGAATGGTGTTTTGCAGCTGGAGGTGCGGCCGGACCGCCTGGGCTATATCGAGCGCCGTCCACGGGTCGGTCGGCTTTGCGCCGACATTCAGGAAGAGCGATCCTGCCGGCGACAGCGTGCGGGCCGCACCGCGGACCCATTGGCCCGTCCACTCGAGATAGTGATCGCGGGGCATCGCATCATCGTAGGTGCGATAGCGAATGCCCAGGTTGTACGGGGGCGAGGTGACGATGGCGTCGACGGACGAACCGGGCAGGCGTCCGAAGACGTCCTGGCAATCCCCAAGATAGAACCGGAATGTGGCTCGGCCCAGCGTGAACTGCGTATGCGGTTTTGGGAAGCGGGTCACCGCACGTGATTGTACGAGCGACGTGCGGTCGGAAGAAGCGTTCGCATCCAGGGGCGTTCGCGGCCGGATGCGTTCGCTGCGGCTAGGACGCTTTCGCGGTGACGAGCACGGGCACCGCGGCGAGGCGCTCGGCGTGAATCGTGTGGTTGCGCCGGTGTCCGTGCGTCTCGCACTGAACGCCTTTCTCTTCCACATAGGTCAGCTCGCGGCTCGTCGCCAGCTCGCGATACTGCCCGATCACGCATCCGCAGCCGAGTGTCCGAAATCCCAGGAGCCGCACCAGACTCATGGCCTTACCCCTCCGGCGCCCTGAAATAGCAACAACCGTACCGCTGAGGTTTTTGAAAGATCCGCATAAGGATTGCGCACGCACGCAACGCGATGCTCAAAAAAACGAGCAAAACGCCCACGCGTCACGTGACGTTTGCTTGACGCGACGTTGCGGGATAGCACACGTGTGTCTCCAAACTCAAACACCTTGGATCGGCTTCAATCAGTTGGAGGACTATTGTCAGCGCAATGCCGTCGCCGCCTGCGCGAGCCCTTGCTGCGCCTGCTCCGACGACGGATCGAGCGAGAGCGCTTCCGCGAAGTAGCTCTCCGCGTCGGTGGCCCGGCCCGCTTGCAGCTCGAATGTGCCCAGATTGACATACGCGCCGGGATCGCGCGGGTCCGCATCGATGGACGCCTCGAACGCTTGTCGTGCGGCATCCGCACGGCCGAGCGTTGCGTATGCGGCGCCGAGCAGATTGAGGCATCGTGCGTGGCGACCGTTGCGCGCACGCAACCGCTCCGCGGCCGCAATGGCCTCGGACGGCTTCCCGGCCATGAAATGCAGCGCGGCCGCGTAGTAGAGCGCCTGCTCCGAATCCGGGGCGATCCGCTCGAGATCCCGAACGACGGCGCTCAGGCTTTCTGCGTCGCCGGCGTCGGCGAAAATCGAGGCGAGCTGGTCAATAGCGACAAGGTCAGGATTCGGCCGCGCAAAGAGCGGGCGCAGCGGTTCAGCGGCCGCGGCGAAATCGCCGCGCGCGGCAAGCAGTCGCGACAGCGCGATTGCCGTGTCGGCGTCCGTGGAATTACGCGCGAGGCGTTCCTCGAGAATTCTCCTCGCCTCGTCGAGACGCCGCGCGCCGGCCGCGGCCCGAACCAGCCCTTCGGCGGCCTCGCCACTCGCGCGGTTCTGCTCGAGCGCGCGCTTGAAATCGTCGAACGCAATACGGAACGCCCCGGCCCGCAAGTGCATCGCGCCGCGGTCTGCAGCTATTGAGGACGCCTTCCAGGCGGCGCGAACGATCGCGGGCATGGGCGCGCTCGCGGCGAGCTGTCCGAGCGCGGCTGCGTTGTCGTAGGTGCTCTTCCCGTAAATGCTTCGGGGGCCCGAGAACTCGAGACTCATCCGGTCATCGTCCTGGATCGCCGCGTCGGCCGCGTAACGCATCAGGGCGTCGCCTTCCGCGGCGAGCAGCGTGAGGAGCGTGTCCGGATTGCGCACGCCGACCTCGGCAAGGTCCGATGCCACGCCCGCGCGCGACCAGGCTTCCCGAATTCCAGGCAGTTTTGCCTCGAGGGGCTCCAGAGAGCCGATGAGGAGCACGTCCCCCTCGCCGGCGAGCCACAGCGATGCGTGCGGGAAGACCGTGCCGAAGGTTGCGACGATCGAGCGGAGGTCTTCGTTGCTGATGTCGTATGCGTGGGCCCACTGGCACATCACGCCGCCTGAGGCGAGACGCGCCTTCGCGGCGTCGAAGAACTGACGCGTGAACAGCGCCGCCACGCCCGCCATCCAGGGATTCGACGGCTCCGAGATGATGACGTCGTAGTCGCGGCGCGTGAAAGCCAGGTGCGAACGCCCATCGCCGACGATGAGTCGCGCGCGTCTGTCGGCCAGGGCGGCGTGGTTTTCGCGCTCGAAGAACTGCGACGCGGCCACGACCTCCGGAGAGATCTCGAGCGTGTCGGCGCGTTCGATCGGGTGACGCAGCGCGCTTCCGAGCGTCACGCCGCTGCCAAGCCCGATGATCCCGACACGGCGCGGGGCCGGGTGCAGCAGCAGCGGGAGGTGAGCCAGCAGGCGCTGCGTCAGCATGTCGCCGCCGTTCGACGCATCCACCTTTCCGTCGATGGCCAGCGAGCGCGAGCCTGTGCTCGCACGGACCGACACGGTTGCCGCCGCACCCTCCCGGTAGTACAGAAGCCGTCCGGCACGAAGCAGCACGTCGCGATACGGACCCTCCATGTAGCGGTGCGTACTTGTAGGCGCCGCTGGAGAGAATCTCGCGGTTCCACGGCGGCATGAAGAGCAACGCCGCCAGCGCGAGCGACGTGATGGCCACCAGCGCTATCGTCCGGGCGGCGCGACGGTCTGGCAGCATCAGCCCCACCGCCGCAAAGCCGACGCACGCAAGAGCCGCCGCGATCGCAACGGTGCGCTGCAGCCCGAACCACGGCACCAGCACGAAGCCGCCGGCCAGCGCGCCGACGATCGCGCCGGCGGTGTTGGCGGCGTACACATGCGCGACGTCGCGCGACACCGCATCCTCGTCGTGCGCGGCGACGGCCACGGCGAGCGGGAACGCGGCGCCGAAGGCGACGGTCATCGGAAGCATCAGGGCGGCAATCAGCGCAGACTGAAGTCGGACGACGGTTGTGAAGCTCGCGTCAGGAGCTGCGACCGCCTCGGCCACGATGAGTGGAACTCTTGGCGCCCAGTAGGCGGCCGCCGCCGCGGCGAGACCGGACGCCAGGAGGCAGGCGGCCAGCAGCCATGGGGCGGCGCGCATCCTCGACGCCCAGCTTCCCAGCAGCGCGCCGAGGGCGATGCCGGTGATGAAGGTCGCCACCATCGCGCTGAACGCAAAGGTGGTGGGTCCGAGCACGAGAGCGAGAATGCGGGTCCATGCGACCTGCAGAATCAGCGACACGCAGCCCGACACCGCCACTGCCACTATCGCGGTCAGGGGCGAGGGGCGAGGGGTGAGGGGCGAGGGCTGTTCAGGCCTGAGGCGCGAGGGGCGAGGCTTCGGCCCGTGCCGAGTCGGGGCATCCTCGCTCGTCTTCTCGCTCCTCGCCCCTCGCTCCTCGACCCTCCGTCGGGCAAGCCGCCAGGCGAGCCCGGCCGAGACGACGTTGAGCGCGATCCCGACCGCCGTCGTGTTGCGCATGCCGAGAGCGGGCAGCAACACGAATCCGCTGAGGACCGCGCCCGCCGCGGCGCCGATCGTATTCGCTGCGTAGATCAGTCCGGTATCGCGTCCTGCTCGCGCCGCCGAACGCGCATGCCACCGGATCACGAGCGGAAGGGTCGCGCCCATCGCAATGGCCGGCACCGTGACGACGAGCAGCGCGCACGCCACGCGGGTCAGCGCGAAGCCCGCACCGCCGTCGCCATCCGCGTACGCGGACGCCAGGATCGGCTCGAGGAGTTCGAGCTCGAACGGCAGCGCCGCGGCCAAGCCGGCAATCGCGAGCTCCACGAAGGCATACGCACGCAGCGCGGCGCCGCGGTCGAGCCGAGCGCTCGCACGGCCGGCAAGCGCGGCGCCGACGGCAAGTCCGCCCATGAACGCGGCCAGCACGGTGCTCGCGGCAGCGACCGTGTGCCCCATGAAAAGCGTGAGGAGCCGAGTCCAGGTGATCTCGTAGATCAGAGCGGCCGCGCCCGAGCAGGCGAAGGCGAAATAGATCATGCTGTGATTCGGCGATTGTGATTCGGTGATATGCGATTTGAAGACTATCAATCAATCATCACGAATCACAACCCGCGAATCAGATTCCAGGTCGGTATAGCTCGAGGGAATCGTGTTGGGCGAGCAGCTCGAGGCGAAAGACGCGCATCGCGAAGCCGCACGAGGTCGCTCGACGCGTGAGTGCGGTCGATGACGACGTATCCAACCTGGGCACGGTGGGTGAACGTGGCGGCGCGGCGCTCGAGCTCTGCCACAGTGCTTTCCGGGAGCGTTCGTCCTTCGCTCAGCGTGATCAGGGCGTCGAGTGTCCGAACCCGCCGAATCTCGTCCACGCGGCGGCGGGAAACGCGGGAGAGGTAGCCTCCGATGAGCGGCTTGCGATGGAACGTCTGGAAGAACTGCGATCGGGCCGTGAAATTGCCGACGCTTCGCGTGCCGTCCCTGACGCCAAACGGCAACTCGAGCACCCGCACATCCGGTCGCGGGTCGGCGGCAATGCGAGCGTAAAACGGGGGAATGGCCGCCGCGTACAACGGTCGCGGCGCCGGCAGCAGCTCGATCGCGAGGAACAGGGCGACAAGGGCGATGATGGCGCGCCGGCGGTTCGGGTACTCGGTCGTCGCCCAGCGAAGGGCGAGCGCGAACAGCGCCGCGATCGCGAGCATCAGAATCACCGTGAATCGAGCCGGAGAACGGGTGAGGCCGACGATCGGGACATAGCGCAGCAGCGCCCACGGTCCCGGCACATACGTGTTGGCGCCGCCGACGTGGATGAAGGGCCCGAGCGACAGCAGGCCGAAAGCGCCGGCTATGACCATCCAGAGTCGCGGTGGAGACCAGCCCCGCCGCCACGCGAGCGCCATCATCAGGAGAGCCACGAAGGGGATTGACGCGGCGTTCTCCAGGTATCCGTTCGGTCGGCTTGCGAGCCACGCCTGAATCACGTTCGGGGCCAGGGGGTGATTCGGGTTGGGGAGGACGAGCGCCGCGAGGTCCACCCCAGGCGGGCTGCTGCGCCAGAACGTGGACGAGTCCCCATACCATCGGCCTTCGGCAATCCTGTGGCCGACGGCGTAGAGGACCGGTGACAGCACCGCCGCGCACACGAGCGCCGTGGTCATCGTCAGCCGCGCCAGGCGCACGATTCGCACGGCCTCGAATCTGATGACCGCCGGCCGATAGTGAATCCCGACTCGGGCGAGACCTAGCCCCGTGAGGAGCAGCATGGGCGTGTACAGGCTTCGGAAGCTCACGGCGAGCCCCATCACGGTCACGCGCCACCCCCGGCTGACGAGGATGGCCGCAATGAGACCGAGCAGCAGCACGATGAGGACGTCGATGCTCCGCCCGACGGCTGCCAGCACGCGTGTCGGCTCGGCCCGGCGCATGCGAAGGACCGACGCAGTCATCACGACCGCGGCGATCATCAGGCAGAACACGCCGTAGTACGCATCGCTCGAGGCGGCCCACGCCATCACGAGGCCGAGCGCCATGCTGTTCCGCAAGCTCGATGCTCCGGCCATTCTCAAGAGGAGAATCAGGAAGATCGGCAGCGGCGCGGCCGCCACGAGGCTGAAATGGCCGGCGCCTCGCGTGACCAGAACGGGACACCACGCGAAGAGCAGCCCTGCCAGCCACGATTCCGCCTCGGCGCCGGTCGTGAGCTTCAGGGCCAGGAGAAACATCGCGTACGCCGTCAGAACCGTCAGCGCGAGAAAGACCACGTTGAACGTCGCCACGACTCCCAGCCGCGGAATCAGCGGCAGCGCCAGCAGATTGGCGAACGTCGTGTAGTTGTGGAGGCTCAGGTTCGCCCTCGGCGTGAGCGAGAAGATTTTCCCGGTGAAGTAGGGGAGCGATCGGTTCTCGACGAGCTCGTGCTGGAACACCCATTGGTTCCAGACATAGACAGCGGCGTCGCTGTCAATCGGACCTGTCAGATGCGTCGAGAGATGCACCGGCAGCGGCCACGCGAAGGCCAGTGCAACAACGGCATAGAGCAGGATCGCGCGCGCGTGGGGGAGCCAGCGGTGCGACATCGATTGCGCGGCCGCAGCCTAGCACAGCCGTTGCCCGCTTGCGTGACTTTTCTGTGGCGGGGAAACGGGAAAGAAAAGAAAAGGGCGCGCCGGTGAGGCGCGCCCCCGAAAGTTCGAGCCGTGAGCCCGTGAGCCCGGTCTTAGAAGTCGTACCTCAGACCGAACCGCACGATGCGCGGGTCGATGATGCCGAGCACTTCCTTGTAGGTCAGGCCGGTCGTCGTCCGGAAGTTGGTGACCGTGCTGCTGTTCAATGCGTTGAACACGTCCACCATTCCCGTGAACTTGCCGAACCGCCCGAAGCGGAAGCTCTTGTCAGCGCGGAAATCCAGAATCGAGACGTTCGGCGCCCGATTCGACGTGACCGGTTCCATCCGGATGTTCTGCGTGCCGTCGACGGGGAACGCGACGCTCGTGACGCGACCCCACTGATAGCCGCTCTGCACGCGCCACGAGCCAGAGAACCCGATGTCCCAGGGCATCGTGTAGCGGCCGATGATCTTGTAGTTCCACGTCGTCGTGGTCTCACGACTGTTGTCGCCAAACATGTTCTGGCTCGGCCGGTAGAAGTACTCGCGCCGATTGCCCGCGGCGTCCTGGTTACCGGTCGGGGACGTCATGTTGTGGATCTGGTTGAGCCACGTGTAGCCGAAGGACGTGAGCATCATCCAGCGCCCCTGGAACCGCCGGTTCAGCGCGAACTCCACGGTGTGGAAATCGGCCTCGTTCTCTGGATCGGACGGATTGGTGTACACCCGGCGCTCCGCAACGCCCGGAGTGCGATCGATCAACGTGATGGTTCGATCGTCACCCGTCGCGCGGACGCCGTCCGGCCCGATGTCGACGAATGGGAACGGCACCGTGTAGGTCGGATCGCGATTCAGGTCAACGTCGATCCAGACGTCGCGGAAGTTCCTGTAGACATACGATGCGCGGCCGGAGAACCCCTGGACGATTTCGCGCTCCACGCTCGTCGAGACCTCGGAGGACGTCGGGCGCTTGATGTTCGGATCCACCGATACGAGACCGGCTCCTGCATCGACCGACTGCACGAAGCCCGATACGAGCTGGCCCGAGACGGGATCGATGCGCATCAGTTCTTCCGGACTGTCAACGAGCCGATTGCCGTTGAGGTCGCGGAAGTTGTATCGAATGCGCTGGCGGCCCACCGGATTCGACTGGTCGGCGAGCGTGTCCGCGGAATTGAAGCGGAACTGCCCGAAGAACACCTTCAGCACCGTCTTGTTGTCGCCGGAGAGGTCGTACGCGAAACCGGCCCGAGGCGCGAACGTCGTGGTTTCTGCTACTGTTTGCGCCGCGACCGTACGCGGAGCCACCAGCGCGCGATAGTTCGCATCGTTCCAGTTCGCAAGGCCGGGAATTCCGTTGGGCACGACTTCCTGATCGGGGAAGCCATCCTTGTAGTACTCCAGGCGTCCGCCGAGATTGATTGACAAGCGGTTGCCGATCTTCCACGTGTCCGTGATCCAGGCCGACTGGTACTCGACTTCATTCACCGGAGAGACAGGGGTGTTGTACAAGTCCACCTGCTGTGCCGCACCGGCATTGCTGTTGTCGCGGTAGAAGATGTCGAACGGCTGATCGCGGAAGAAATTCCGCCGGTCGAGCTTCCAGTCATATCCGAACTTGAAGTCGTGGCTGCCGGCCCATCCATCCTTGAAGTACGCAAGCGATGCATAGAACTGCGGCTTCCAGCGCTTCTGATTCTGATACCCGTCGTTGGCGCCACCATCGAACCGCTGGTTGTTGGCCGTATCGATTCGCCCCGGGCCCCAGGGACCCTCGTACAGTCCGAAGTCGCGAGTGGGTCGCAGCGGGAAGAAGTTTTCCCAGCGGCCGACGAGCACGTCGAGGAACATACGGTCCGTGAGGATGCTCGTCCACTCCACCTTCATCGGGTAGTTCCGCGATGCCTGGTAGAGCGCGGCCGAGACCGGCGTCGTTGGACCAAAGTCGCGCAGGTTCTGGAGCTTGTTGCGCTTGTTCAGGAAGCCGATCAACTGGTTGTTCTTATTGAGCTGGAACGTCCCCTTGAACGTGTAGTCGTTGGTCAGCTTCGAGCGCGCGAGCTGATCGGAGCCGATGATGAATCGGTACTGATCGTTCAGCCGGTAGCTGTAGAACATCCACGCCTTCCGCTTCCACAGCGGTCCGCCGACATTGAAGTTGATTTCGTACTGGCGGTCGGTCGGATTCCCGCGACTCAGCGCCCGCGAGGCGAAGAACCCGTTGTCGTCCCGCTGCCCGGCTACGCGCAGATTGTCCGGAACGTTGTCGCTGATCGTCGAATCACCTTCCCAGTCGCTGTACCAATTACCGGTCAGGCGATCGCCGCCGGACTTCACGGTGATGGACATCGACGCGCCTGACGCGTAGTTCTCCGCGCTGTTGCCGGCGCCGCCAATCTGAAACTCTTCGAAGCTGCCGAAGTCGAAGTAGCCCGCGTTGGCGGTGACGCCTTCGGTCGTATCCACGCCCTCGATTTTGGTCTGATTCTGTACGTCGACACCGTAGGTGATAAAGGTCGACTGGTTGCCCGTGCGCGAGCCACCGACGTCATACTGCGCCATCTGAATGCCGGGCGCCTGCGACATCGCCGCCCACACGTCGCGGGCGTTCGGAATCTCCGTCAGGAGCTCCTTCGTGAAATTCGTGCCCATCGTCGTCGTCGTCGTGTCCACGACCGGCGATTCACCGGTCACGGTGACGGTTTCCTGCAGCGTCGCCACCTGCATCTGCATGTCGACGGCAAGCGTCTGGTTGATGACCACGCGGATGTTCTCGCGCTTGATCGTCTGAAATCCCGGGAGCTCGAACGCGAGCTCGTACACCCCGGGTGGCAGTGCGATCAGCCGGTACGAACCGTCGGCACCGGTCGTCTGCACCTGCGGCTGGATCAACGCGGGGCTCGTCGCCGTCACCGTCACACCCGGCAGAATCGCGCCTGTGTTGTCCGTCACGACGCCGTTGATACGACCACGGAAATCCTGGGCGTGCGCCGCGATGGCGGACAGCACGAGCAGGGGGATCACCCAGGCGAACAACCCGGGCAGGGACTTCCGATAAACCCTCATCGCGTCCTCCTCAAAAGACCCAAACTGCCCGCAGCATGACTCGGGCAGATAACGGCGATACACGTGGCGAATGGGCAATGGTAAGCCCGAGGGACGACTGGAGCAAGATCGTTTTCGGCTAGACTGCGCCCATGCGTCGCTTCGCCGGCTCCGTCATTTTTCTCGGCATTTCACTACTTTTTGGCCGCCCGCAGGCCCAGACGGGGCCGGACATCGGCAGCCGTCTGTTGCAGGACGCGGCGGTCAAGGCGGCTGTCCAGGCGGCGCGCGATGACGAAGCTCACACGTTGGAAGACCAGATCCGGCTCTGCCAGATTCCCGCGCCCCCCTTCAAGGAGGCTGCCCGCGCGAAGGCTTACGCCGACACCTTCCGCTCGCTCGGCCTGAAGAACGTACGCATCGACAAGGAAGGCAACGTGCTCGGCGAGCGGCCCGGCCTCGCGGCGCGGCCACACCTCGTCTTCAGCGCGCACCTCGATACGGTGTTTCCGGAAGAGACCAACGTGCACGTGTCCCGTGAGGGGAATGTCCTCCGCGGCCCCGGCATCGGCGACGACTGCCGCGGCCTGGCCGTCATCCTCGGCGTGATTCGCGCGCTCGCCAAGGGAGGCGTGCAGACACCGGGGTCGATCACGTTCGTCGGTACTGTGGGCGAAGAAGGGCTGGGCGATCTGCGCGGCGTGAAGGCACTCTTCCGCGACACGCTCAAGGGCCAGGTGGATCGGTTCGTGTCGATCGACGGAACCGGCCTCGGCGTGACGCACATCGGCGTCGGCAGCCTTCGCTACCGCGTGGCGTTCAAGGGCCCCGGCGGGCACAGCTACGGTGCGTTCGGCCTCGCCAACCCGGTTCACGCGCTCGGGCGCGCCATAGGAAAGATCGGCGACTTCGAAGTGCCACGCGATCCGAAGACCACCTTCAACGTGGGACGCATCGGCGGCGGCACGTCGGTGAACTCCATTGCCTTCGAGTCGTGGATGGAGGTCGACATGCGGTCGGCCGATCCCGTCGCCCTGAAATCGCTCGATGCCAGTTTCCACAAGGCCGTGGACACAGCGCTCGCCGAGGAGAACGAACGCTGGAACAACAGCGGCCGCCTGGCGCTCGACAAGCAACTGGTCGGCGAACGTCCGGCGGGCCGAACTCCCGCCACCTCGGCGATCGTGGAAGCGGCGGCCTCCGTGACCAAGGCGCTCGGATTGGCCGTCACCCTCGATGAAGGATCGACGGACTCCAACATCCCCATGAGCCTCGGCATCCCCGCGGTGACCATCGACGGCGGCGGCCGCGGAACGGGCGCCCACTCGCTCGGCGAGACCTTCGATACGACGAACTCCTGGCAGGGAACACAGCGGGCGACGCTGCTCGCGATTGCACTCGCGCATCAATAAGCCATCCATCGAAGCTCCTCTGGCATGGGGTTTGGGTAAGGTCGCGCTCACGGGCTTGCTGAGGTGACTCGAATGCATACGCAACGGGAAGCGCAGACGACCACGGTCGCGTTCAATCTCCCTTGCGTTGTGAAGTTTTGCTGCTACAATGCCGATACTTCCTGCAACACCCTGAGACTCAAAGGTTTGCCTGTGACCCGAGCCCGGCTTTCCAGGATTGCACAGCTGATCTGTCTGCTGACAGCCGTTGCATCATTTGGCTTCCCGCTGGAAGCCTCGGCCGCGACAACCCGAAAGTCGGCAAGTCCTGCCTCCACGGGTAATAAGGTCACCCTAAAGAAGAGAACCTACTCAGCCAGGGCGTCGCGTATCCGCCGTGCTCGCCTCGCCCGCGCGCGGGCGGCCGTGCGCGCGCAGGAAATGCGCGAGGCTCAGGTTCCGCGCTTCAAGCTCGACGAAACCGGCGCCTTGGTGCCGGATCTCCGCGCCGAAGCCGCAATCGTCTACAACCCCGAAAACGGACAGGTGCTCTGGGAGTCGAACTCCACGGCGAAGCGGTCGATTGCGAGCATCACGAAAGTGATGACGGCCGCCGTGTTCCTCGAGAACAGTCCGGATCTCAATCAGGAAGTCGTGATCCAGCGGAGCGACGTGCGCGCCGCATCGACCACGTACCTGCGCGCCGGTTACAAGGTCACCACCGGGGACCTGCTTCACCTGCTGCTCATCGCGTCCGACAACGCCGCCGCACGCGCGCTCGCGCGAGTGTCGCCGCACGGCTCCGAAGGCTTCATCGATCGGATGAACGAAAAGGCGATCGAGCTCGGGCTCGAGAACACCTCTTACGCGGATCCATCGGGGCTGCTCGCGGACAACGTGTCGTCGGCGTACGACATGGCGAAGTTGATCACCTTCGTGTCGGGCGACGGTCGCATCGCCGGCGTCATGCGGAAGCAGCATCACACGATTGCGATGGGCCGCCGCACGGTGACGGTCCACAGCACGAACCAGCTCGTGATGCGCGGCGATGTCGATGTGCTCGGCGGAAAGACGGGCTTCATCGGCAAGGCCGGCTACTGCCTCGCCACGCTCCTGCGCCTCCCGCAGGGCGGCCCTCAAGTAGCCGTCGTCGTTCTCGGCGCCAAGTCGAATGCCGGCCGTTTCTGGGAAACGCGGCATCTCTTCAACTGGCTCTCGGGCAAAGCGCAAGAACTCGTCGGCACCAAGCCGGAAACTCCGCAGCAGTAGCTCAAGGAAAAAGGAAAAAGGAAAAAGGAAAATCGTGATTCCAGTGATCACGATCGAGCGGCGTTGCTACGTTCTGAATACGTGGCTCGCCCGAGCGTGATCCGGAGAATCAGAATTTTCCTTTTTCCTTTTTCCTTTTTCCTTGAGCTAGTGCGGAATCATCCACGGGAACCAGTACGCCTGCGCGAGGACGATGAGTCCCATGATCGCGGCGAGCGCCACGCTGTGCCAGAACACGAAGCGGAGAATCATGCCTTCGCTGCCGCTTTGATTCGTGGCGGCGGTGGAGACGACGATGCTCTGGGCGTCGACCATCTTGCCCATCACGCCACCGGTGGAATTCGCCGTGGTAATGAGGATCGGGTCGAGGCCGAGCTGCTGCGCCGTGATCTTCTGCAGGTTCCCGAAGAGCACGTTCGAGCTCGTGTCTGAACCCGTCAGCGCAACGCCCAGCCAGCCAAGGTACGCAGCGAAGAACGGGTAGAGCCAGCCGGTTCGTGTGAACGCGAGGCCGAGCGTGGCGTCGGTTCCGCTGTATCGCGTGACGAATCCAAGCGACAGCATGAAGGCGATCGTCGTGAGCGGCCATCGCATCTGGTAGACCGTGCGACCGGCAATCGCCACGAGCTGTGAGGCCGGCATGCGCAGGAAGAGCGCCGATGCGAGCGCCGCCAGCAGGAGTGCCGTCCCTGTGGCGGACAGATAGTTCAGCGTGAAGCGTGCGGCCTCGCCGCGTCGCGCCTTGTATGCGGTGTCGGTGAGCAGATCGGGCCGCGCGGGTTCCGGTTCCACCGGTGCATCGCGGAACACCATGCGGTGCAGCGCGGGGACCTCGATCGCCGGCGCCATCCAGAACTGACGGGTGAGCGCCGCTTTCACCGGCGTCAGCCCCCACAGCGTGACGAACACGCTGAGGAAGACCCATGGCATCCACGCTCGTACGACCGTGGCCGTCGGCATAGCGGCAGGCTTGGCGACGACGGCGACGCCGCTCGTTGCGATCGGCACCGCCGGTTTGGATTCCGGGAAATCCCATGACTCCGTCGGCTTCCACCAGCGGCAGAAAAGCGCCAGGCACACGATCGACGTCAGGCCTCCCATGATGTCCACGAGCTCGGGGCCGACGTAGTTGCTCCACAGAAATTGAACGATGGCGAACGAACCGCCCGACACGAGCACGGCCGGCCACACGCCGCGCAGACCGTTCCACCCGCTCATCGTCGCGACAAGCCAGGCAGGGACGATGAGCGACACGAGCGGGAGCTGGCGGCCGGCCATGGCGCTGAGGAGGTACGGATCGAGACCGGTGACCGCGCCAAGCGTGAGAATCGGGGTGCCGATCGCGCCAAACGCCACCGGCGAGGTGTTGGCAATCAATGCGAGCCCTGCGGCGTAGAGGGGCGTGAACCCGAGGCCCATCAGCAGCGCGGCGGAAATTGCGACCGGCGTGCCGAACCCGGCGGCGCCTTCAATGAACGCGCCGAAAGAAAAGGCGATGAGGAGAGCCTGGATACGCTTGTCCGGCGAGAGCGCCGCCACCGATCGCTTGACCGTTTCGAACGTGCCGCTCGCGACCGCGATGTTGTAGAGAAATATCGCGTTCAGGATGATCCAGCCGATCGGAAAAAGGCCGTACGCCGCGCCGTAGACGGCCGTTGCGGCGGCGGACGGTATCGGCATTCCGTACACGGCCACTGCCACCAGAAGCGCAAGCGCCAGGCCCGTCAAGGCGGCCCACTGAGCGCGCCATTCGAAGAAGGCCAGCGTCACGAGCAGCCCGACGATCGGCAGCGCAGCCACGATCGTCGACAACCATTCGCTGTGCAGTGGGTCGTAAACCTGTATCCATTCCATCGGCGCAGAACCTTAACACACTCGTAGTTCGTTGTTCGGAGAACGGACCACGAGTAACGAAGGACGGGTTTGTCCGACTACGACACACGAACTACGGACAACGGACTCCGGACTACGAGAGTTAAGAAGTGTAGCCGCGCTGGATGGCGGCCGCGTCGAGCGGCAGCGTCGCGACGGAGTCGACGATCGGCATCACGGGGCGCGACGCGCGGCGGCCGTCGTAGCATTTGAGATAGCGGTGGCAGACGTCGCAGGCGTAGACGCGGTACTGCCCGTCCGGTGTGGCGAAGGAGGTGATGCGCGACCGGTCGCTGTTGTTGCAGAACGGGCAGGTCAGCGACTCGAACTTCCAGTGGAGCGTGCAGCGGCTGCAGATCAAGTGGCGTTCCGCGGCCGGAGTGATCACCGCCAGGTCCGGTTCGCCGCCGCACAGCGGGCAGTGGCCGTGGGTCCAAGCAGAGAGGTCCGCGCGCTGCAGAACCTCCGCGCAGCGCGAGAGGAAGGGACGCATCGCCACCGACAGCACCTGGTCGAGCACGGCGTCCGCGCCGCCGTCGAGCGCCGCATTCGTTCCCGAGCCGACCGCCGCCGCGGCCGCCAGGTGACGGTCGGCGGTGCGTCGATACCACTCGCCGGCGAGTGTCAGCAGGTTCATGTCGCGGCCGGCCGTCTGTACCCGGGCGTAGTCCGCCTCGTCGAGCGTCCCGTGGCGTCTCAGAACATCGGCGGTCTGCCGGAGGAGAAGTCGGAGATCGGTCAGGTCAAGCGGGATGTCTTCGAAGCGGACCAGGGGCCGCGCTTCGGACTGATGGCGCGCGATCGCCGCGCTGTTCAGCTCGAACCAGGGGAGCGGAATTCGCGACTGGATCCGCCGCTGGTGCTCGACGAGCTCGAGCTGCATGTCCACGGCATCCGCGAGGTCAGGCTGTCGCTCGCGAATCGCACGGAGCTCGGCCACTTCGCGAGTCTCGGAGCGCGGGTTCCGGCGCGGGCGCTGCGTTTCGTCGGACAACGTCCAGATCATACACAAGTTGAAGTCTTGGAGTAAGTTAGGCGTGGCATGCGGATCCTGATGGTCGCGTCGGAGGCGATCCCGTTTGCGAAGACCGGCGGCCTTGCCGACGTCGTCGCCGCCCTGCCGAAGGCGCTCGTCAGGCTCGGTCACGATGTCGATGTGGTCATCCCGCGCTACCGCGGAATCAGCGGCGGCCGCGCGGCCGGCCGGGTAACGGTGGCGCTCGGCGGCCGGGTTGCTGATGCGCCGGTCTTCGAGCTCGACACGGACGGCGTGCGGATGCTCTTCGTGGAGCAGCCGGAGGTACTTCGATCGGCCTGCTCTATACGGGGAAGGAAATCGCGACTACCCCGACAACCCGCTCCGGTTTGCGTTCCTCGGACGGGCGGCCCTCGAGTGGGCGGCGGCGGCCGGGCGGCGCTACGACGTCGTGCACGCACACGACTGGCAGGCCGGGCTCGTGCCGGTCATGCTCGGGACGACCTTCGCGCGGCACCCCGTCCTGGGGGGAACGCCTGCGGTGTTCACCATTCACAATCTGGCCTATCAGGGGACATTTCCCGTCGAGTGGCTGGCAGCGCTTGGCCTCGGGTGGGAGCTGATGCGGGTCGACGCGCTCGAATTCTGGGGCGGCATCAGCTTCCTGAAAGGAGGCATTACCTTCAGCCGCCTCATTACCACCGTCAGCCCGCGGTATGCGCAAGAGATCCAGACGCCGGAGTTCGGATTTCGCTTCGACGGGATCCTGCGATACCGGTCTCGCGACCTGGTGGGCATCCTGAACGGAATCGACTACGATCAATGGGATCCGGCACGCGACGCGCACCTTCCAGAGCCGTATACCGCGTCCAATCTGGAGGGGAAGGCTGCCGCGAAACGGGTCGTGCTCGGGGCGTACGGCTTGCCGGTCACCGAGGCCACGCTGGCGCGGCCGCTGGTCGGGATGGTCTCGCGCATGGTGGATCAGAAGGGGTTCGATCTCCTCGCGGCGGCCGCGGATGACCTTTCGCGGGTCGACGCGTCGTTCGTGGTGCTCGGGACTGGGGATCGCCGGTACGAAGACCTGTGGCGGGGGATGGCCGCCCGGCACGGCGATCGGATCGGAGCGCGAATCGGCTTCGATGAGGCACTGGCGCATCGCATCGAAGGAGGAGCCGACATTTTTCTGATGCCGTCGCGCTTCGAGCCGTGCGGGCTGAATCAGATGTACAGCCTGCGGTACGGAACGGTCCCGCTCGTGCGCGCGACCGGCGGCTTGTTCGATACGGTTCGCAACTACGATCCGCGATCGGGCGAGGGCACGGGATTCAGGTTCGAGGACTACTCGCCGCAGGCGCTGCTCGGAACCCTGCGGTGGGCGCTCGGCATCTATAAAGACAAGGGGGCATGGCGGCGCATTCAGCGGGCCGGCATGCGCGAGGACAATTCGTGGGACGCGAGAGCACGGAGCTACGTCCAGGCGTACGAACGGGCGGGGAGATGATGAATGGCCTCTGAAAAGGTGAAGACGTTCACGGACGGCGATTTCGACGAGCAGACGAAGGCGGGCGTGGTGTTGGTGGACTTCTGGGCCGAGTGGTGCGGCCCCTGCCGGCGCATCGCGCCAATCATCGACGAGCTCGCAACGCAGTTCGATGGGCGCGCCACGATCGGCAAGATGAACGTCGACGAGAACCCGAGCATCCCGACGAACCGGTTTCAGGTTCGCGGCATTCCCACGCTCGTGCTGCTGAAAGACGGTCAGCTCGTCGAGACGATCGTGGGGCTGCGGCAGAAGGAAGAGCTCGTCAAGTCGATCGAGCGCTATCTCTGATCATGGCGGATCGCAAGGTCATCATCATCGGGTCAGGGCCGGCCGGCCTCACGGCCGCTCTTTACGCCGCGCGCGCGAACCTCAGGCCGCTGCTGGTCGAAGGCCTCGAAGCGGGCGGGCAGCTGATGCTCACCACGATGGTCGAGAACTACCCCGGCTTCCGCAAGGGGATCATGGGCCCCGAGCTGATGACCGAGATGCGCGAGCAGGCGCAGCATTTCGGGACCGACATCGTGCAGGGCAACGTCGAAGCCGTCGACCTGCAGGACCGTCCGTTCAAGCTGATGATCGCCGACGGCCGCACGTTCACGGCGGAGGCGCTGATCATCGCCACGGGCGCCTCGGCTCGCTGGCTCGAGATCGGTTCCGACCGGAAGCTCTCCGGCCACGGCGTGTCCACGTGCGCGACGTGCGATGGCTATTTCTTCCGCGGTCGCCCGATTGCGGTGGTCGGCGGCGGCGACTCCGCAATGGAGGAGGCGATCTACCTCACGAAGTTCGCGTCGAAGGTGACCGTGATCCATCGCCGCGATGCGCTGCGGGCGTCGAAGATCATGCAGGACAAGGCGTTCGCAAACGCGAAGATCGAGTTCATCTGGGATTCGGAGGTTGCCGATGTCATGGACGTCGGCAAGGGCGAGGTCACGTCGGTCATCGTTCGGAACCTGAAGACCGGCTCGCTCTCGGAGCTGCCGCTCGACGGAGTGTTCATCGCCATCGGGCACACGCCGAACACGAGCCTCTTCAAGGGGCAGATCGAGATGGACCCGGCCGGCTACATCGTCACCCACGCCGGCAGCCGCACGAGCGTGCCGGGCGTCTTCGCGGCGGGCGACGTACAGGATCACGTCTACCGTCAGGCCATCACCGCCGCGGGCTCCGGCTGCATGGCGGCGATCGACGCCGAGCGGTTTCTCGAAGGCCTTCCGCAGCACATCGGCGAAGCGCAGACCGTCGCCTGACGTACCATGGGCGCGCGGATGCGCGCCCTCCTTCTCATTTTCATCATCGCGGCCGCGCAGTCCTCTTCGCACGCGCGGGAGTCGACGACGTTTCGCTCGGCCGTGGAGCGCTACAAGACCGGGCAGTCGCCGCAGGCGGTTGAAACCCTGATCCTGCTCCGTCGCTCCGCCATCGGCGAGTCGAACGAGGCGTTCGGAGCGCGGAAGCGCCTTCCGGTCGACCTGCGTGCAGCGGCGATGCTGCATACCGACACCGCCGAGGTCCTATGGCAGATCGACAGGGGCCTCGCTCTGGCTCACATCGACCGCGCACGCGCCTGGGCAGACGCCGCCGAGGAGCAGGCGCCCGACTTTCGGCGCCGGTGGTACGTCGCGTCGGGCTTGCTGCTCGTCGAAGCTGGCGCGGGAGACGGCGACGTCGATCCCGCGTTCGTTCATTTCGAACGTGCCTGTCGCACGCTGCGGGACGACGAGTCGCTTCTGACGATCACCGCCTGGCTCGAGGAGCGCTTGGCATTGGCCGCGGTGTCATGGAACAGACGCAACCGTCCTGCGAGCGATCCAGGGCGGGCGAAGCAGCTGTATCTGAGGTCGGCCGAGGAGCGGCTCGAGACCGCTCTGACAGTCGCCCCGTCGACACCCGAAGCGGCGCTCCGCTTGGGCCGAATCCGGATTCTGCGCGAGAACCACGAGGGCGCCGTCCGCGTACTCGAGCCGCTTACGGCACGGACCGATGTCGAACCGAGCGTTGCGTACACGGCACGGCTGTTCCTCGCGCGTGCGATGGAGGAAACGAAGAACCCGATGCGCGCGATCGAGCTGTATCGCGATGCTATCGAGCTGATCCCCGCCGCGGCTTCGGCGCGAATGGGCCTCGCGCGCCTCCTGTATGCGTCGAACGACGTGCGTGGCGCGAGCGTTGTGCTTCAGCAGGCGATGTCGTCCGCGTCCGCTGACGATCCGTGGCACGGATACCTCACGACGTACATCGAGCGTGCCGCCTCCTTTCGCCGAACGCTTCGCAAGGAAGTTCAGCAGTGAGCCGTCGCTCGCTCGGGCTCACTGCTGCGATGTTGGCCGGTGCAGTCACAGCCTCGGCCGCCGGGCAAGTGTTCAAGACGACGGTAGACGGAGTCGCCGTGGACGTTCTCGTGACGCGCGATCGGCGACCCGTCTCGGGCCTGACGGCCGCTGACTTTACGCTTCATGACAACGGCGTCGGGCAGCAAATCAAGTCAGCGATGCTCGAGGACGTGCCTGTCACGCTCCTGTTGGTTCTGGACACGAGCGCCAGCGTTCAAGGCGCTCTGCTCGCGCACCTGAAGTCAGCCGCACGAGCGGTGGTCGCGGCGTTGAGACCGGTCGACCGTGTCGGCCTGCTGGCGTTCAGCCATCGTGTGCGCCTCGTCGTGGAACCTCCCGCGTCTGCGTCAGCGCTTTACCCGCACCTCGACGCGCTCGAAGCCGACGGCGACACCTCGATTTACGACGCCACGCTTGCCGCGCTGACGGTGCGCGAGCGGGTCCCTGGCCGGACGCTGATGCTCGTCTTCAGCGATGGTCAGGACTCGACGAGTTGGCTCAAGCCTCACGACGTTCTGGCCGCGGCGCAGCGCAGCGACGTCGTCGTGCACGCGGTGATCGTCGGACCGTTCTCCGGCGCCGGGACTCTCCCCGTTCCAGACGGCGGGCTGCGGCGCCAGTTCGACCAGGAGCCGTATCTCTTCAACACCGTTTATCTGTGGCGGCTCGCTGAGGACACCGGCGGCGCAGTACAGCAGGCCACCTCAGGAACCCTTCAAGACGCCTTCGTGCGGGTAGTGAACGAGTTTCGGAGCCGCTACGTGCTCACCTATGTTCCCCAAGGCGTACCCGAGAACGGCTGGCATGACGTAGAGGTGAAGGTACGAGGGCGAGGGATGCGCGTGCAGGCACGGCGCGGATATCTGCGATGAACGATCGATCGTGGGCGACGGCCGGACTCGACGCGGCGGCCATCGCCGCGCTCTTCGAGAAGCTGCCCGCGTCGGAGGTCTGGTCGCTGCTCCTCGAGGTGATGGATCGCCGTGCGACGCAGCGGTCCGTTGCTGACGTCATGCGCCAATGGGAACGTGACGGCTTCACGCGGCCCGCGCCTGTCGATCAGCGCACCCTCAACGCCCTCGATGGTCATCTGCTTGCCGCGGCGTCGGCATTCGAGGCAATCGAGCTGTCGCCGCTCGCGCCGCTCGGATCCTGTTCGGCGATCGCGCCGGCCAGCCAGAACAAGATCGTCTCGGCGCTCCGCGGCACAGAAGTGGTCGCGGACCCAACCAACGTCTTCGCCCTCGAGTGCGCGCGGCGGCTGCGTGGGGATTCGAATCAAATCGTGCGCCTCGCCACGTGCCACCGGTGCGTTCGCGGGCAGGAATTTCCCAAGCGTCCCGGGTTGGCGCAGCACTTTCGAATCTTCTGTCTCGCCACGGCCGGTCGCGAGCGCCAGGGTCACGGTCTTCTCGTCGACGCGCTGGCGGAGCACATCGCCACGCATCTGCACGCGCTCGATCGGCTCGAGCAGCATGGCTACGTGTTTCCGAACAGGCGTGTGCGGATCCTCGCGAGGGCGGAGCGCGCCGGCCTGGCCGATCGGATCGCGGCAACCGTGCAGGGGATTCCGATCGACCGGAGCCCGCTCGACCACGCCTATTACGACGGCGGCCTCAGATTCATGATCCAGGCGGGGAGCACACATGGCGACGACATCCCGCTCATCGACGGCGGGGTCTTCGATTGGGTCGCTCGCCTGGCTTCGAACAGCCGGCTCGTGTTTGTTGCGAGCGGTATGGGCGCGCAGCTCGCGGCGCACCTGTTTCGGAAGTCTTCGGCGTAGCCCGGCGCCACCGCTGAATTCAGTAGACGTCCAAATCGCGGCCGACAACGACCTGTCCGGCGTATTGCGACATTTCACGCAGGAACGCGGCGGGCGACGACCGTTCGGAGTCGACTGCCGGTCGGAGGGACAACGAGCTGTGGTAGAGGACCAACAGACGCGGCTTGGCCTTCGTCGCCAACTCGACGAGCTGCACCGTGGTTGTATGAAACTGCCTGGCATACGCCTGAAAGTCCGACCGCTTCGCCAACCATTCCAGTGTCAGGACCTCATGCACCAACACATCGCACCCACGGCACGCGTCGATCGTCGCCTGGGTGGGGTTGGTGTCGCCAGAAATGACAACGCTGCGGTCGGGGGTGTCGAATCGGTAGCCGTAGCTCTCCATCGTGTGTTTCGTCGCGAACGCTGTCACCGTCACGTTGGCGTCCTTGTAGACGACGCCCGCGCGGATTTCGTATGCGTTCACGGCATGCCCCTCGGGAAATGCGCCCACGGTATACAACCCACGGTCTTTCGTCCGTGTCTCGAAGTCGGCACGATACGCTTCCAGCACATGCTCGGTCATCGCCTTGATTCCGGCGGGACCGTACACTTCGAGAGGAACGCGCCGTCCGAGCACCCACGGCGTCAGAATCAGGTCCGGGTAGCCGACGGTGTGGTCGGAATGCAGGTGTGTGAGAAAGACCACCCGCAGGTTGACGGGATCCAGCGCCGCGATGCCTCTATCGACGGCCGCCGACTTCGCGCGGCGCACGACTCCCGCGCCAAAGTCCACCAGGTACGGTGTGCCATTGACCACGACAGCCGTCGCCGGCCCGGAACGGTCAGGGTCGGCCGGAGGAGTCCCGGTTCCCAGCAGCACGACTTGCGTGCGACCTGGCGAGGGCGGCGCCTGGCGCTCGGCGGTGGAGTTCGTCGCGATGAGCACGATCGAAAGAGCCACGAGAACACACACCCAACCAGCGGAATTCCATCTGATCATGCGTTTTCCCCGCGGTCCTGATCAGTCGATCCAGCCGCCTCCCACCACCACGTCTCCATCGTAGAAGACCACTGCCTGGCCGGGTGTGATCGCCGGCTGTGGCGAATCGAATTCCAGCTCCGCGCCGGCATTGGCGAGCGCGCGCACGCGAGCAGGTGCGGCGGCATGACGATGACGAATCTGCGCGGCGACGCACGTCCAGTCGCTGGGCGCGTTGGCCGAGATCCAGTTCACGCCTGACGCGGTGAGTCGGCTCTGCTCGAGCGACTCACGGGCACCGACGACGACGGTGCCCGTGGCGGAATCGAGCTTCAGGACGTAGAGCGGCTGCGGCGCGGCGATGCCCAGCCCCTTGCGCTGGCCGACGGTGTAGCGATGCACGCCGCCGTGCTCGCCGAGCTTCACGCCGTCCTCGTCGACGATGGCGCCGCCGCGCGCAACGTCCGGCTGCTTCGTCGCCACGAACGCCGCATAGTCACCGCTCGGCACGAAGCAGATCTCCTGACTATCCGGCTTGTCCGCAACCTTCAGGCCGAGCCGCCGCGCTTCGTCGCGCACCTCCGACTTCGTCAGGCCGCCGACCGGGAACTGCGCGCGTGCGAGCTGCGCCTGCGTCAGAGAGAAGAGGAAGTAGGACTGATCCTTCTGGCGATCCGCGCTCCGCTTCAGCAGCCAGCGGCCGTCGTCGCGCCGCTCGACACGCGCGTAGTGCCCCGTCGCCACGTGCTCGGCGCCGAACCCGATCGCGCGATCCAGCAGCGTCGAGAACTTCAGGTCGCTGTTGCAGTGCGCGCAGGGCAGCGGCGTGCGGCCGCTCGCGTACTCACGCACGAAGTTCGAGATGACGGTCTCCTCGAAGCGCTGCTCGAAGTTGACGATGTAGTGGGGAAAGCCGAGCATGCCGGCCACCCGCCGCGCGTCGTGGAGATCGTCGATGGTGCAGCAACTCCCGAAGCTCGCAGTGTCGCTCCCGGCGCCACGCTGGTCGTAGAGCTGCATCGACAGACCGATGACGTCATGACCCTGCTCGCGAAGCAGGGCCGCGGCGACCGAGGAGTCGACGCCTCCCGACATGGCTACGACGATTCGCATTCGAATGGGGTCTGGCCCCTATGGTGCCAGGCCTTGCACGACTGCTCCGCAAGGCCTGGCACCATAGGGGCCAGACCCCTACACGCGTACCGGTGCCCGGGACAGACTTCGCAGCTTCTCGACGATTCCCGGAATCACACTGACGACCCGATCGACATCTGCCTCGGTGTTCCCCTGACCGAGGCTGAAGCGGATCGAGTTCTGTGTCCGATGCGCGGGAAAGCCCATCGCCTTCAGCACGTGCGAGGGCTCCAGCGTTCCGGACGAGCATGCCGAACCGGTCGATACCGCAATCCCCGCCAGGTCGAGCGCGATCAGGAGCGATTCCGCCTCCACGCGCTCGAAGCTGATGTTCGTCGTGTTGGGCACGCGCGGCGAGCCGGCGCCGTTCACCGAAGTCCCGGGAACCGAGGCGGTCACCCCGCGCTCCAGCCGATCGCGCAGGGCCGCCATGGTCCCGGCCTCCACCGTCATCTTGCGCGCGGCGATTGCGCGCCGCGACGCCGAACCCGGCAATCCCGGCCACGTTCTCCGTGCCCGCCCGGCGGCTGCGCTCGTGTCTCCCACCTGTCAGCAGCGGGGCGAGCCTCACGCCGCGCCGCATCCAGAGCGCGCCGGTGCCCTTCGGTCCGCCCATCTTGTGCGCCGAAAGCGAGAGGAGGTCCACGCCGAGCGCCTTGACGTTGACAGGGATCTTTCCTGCCGACTGCACGGCATCCGAATGCATCAGCGCGCCGCGCTCGTGCGCGATCCGGGCCAGCTCCGCCACCGGCTGAATCGTGCCGACCTCGTTGTTGGCGTGCATCACCGACACGATGGCGGTGTCATCGGTCAGGACCGCGCGCAGGGAATCGGGCGATACCACGCCTGTCTGATCGACCGCAAGGAGCGTCGTCCGCCACCCGCGGCGCGCCAGCGCCTTGAACGTGTTCAGGACCGCTTCGTGCTCGATGCTGGTCGCGATGAGATGCCGCCGGCCGGCCGCCTCCATGGCCTCGGCGACGCCGCGGATCGCAAAGTTGTCGCTCTCCGTTCCGCCGCTGGTGAAGACAACATCCGACGCCTCGGCGCCGATGAGGGTCGCCACGGACGCCCGCGCGTCGTCGACAACCGCCTTGGTTCTCTGTCCGAAATGATGCACACTCGACGGGTTGCCGAAATCGTCCCGGAGGACGGCCGTCACGCGGTCCAGCACCTCGGGATGGAGCGGCGTCGTCGCGTTGTGGTCCAGATATATGCGTGTCACGGGGGCGCTCGATCCTCTGGATCGTAGCATTCGGCCTAAGTCTCAGCAATAAAAGGGCTAGACAGAAATTTTTTCCGGCCGATATACTCTTTGGCGCTCTCGCCCGACCGCGCCCCCTTTTCCAGGACTCGCTGTGGCGCAGGCAACGCCTCGGCAGGCGGAGGAAGAAAAAGACCATGTGGAAGCGTGATGAAGCGGTGAAACCGACAGGGCAGCCGGCCTCGCCGGCCACGCCGGTCACCCCCACCAGCCAGGCCGCCGGCGCCCAGGCACCCTCGTCGGAAACCCGGCGGCAGATTGAGAGGGACGTTGTGAACATCGGCAAGTCGGTCGTCATCAAAGGTGAGCTCAACGGCAGCGAAGACCTGACCATTGAGGGCCACGTCGAGGGCAAAATCGAGCTCAAGGATCACGTGCTGACGATCGGCCCGAACGGCAAGATCAAGGCTGCCGTCTTCGCCAAGGCCGTGATCGTGCTGGGCGAGGTTAACGGAAACGTCACGGCGAGCGAGAAGGTCGACATCCGCGACAACGGATCGGTGGATGGCGACATCATCTCGCCACGCGTGGCGATTGCCGAGGGCGCCCACTTCCGGGGCAGTGTCGATATGCAGCGCAAGGCCGGCCAGGCGCAGCCAGCCGCGAAGCCGGCGCAGGCCCAGGCGCAGCAGGCGCCAAGCCAGGCGCAGACGCACGGCCAGCCGGTCGCTGCGCGGTAAGATAGGGCCCTCGATGGCCCTTTCAGACTTGTTCATCCGCCGGCGTAAGGACGAGGGCGAATCGTCCGACGCCGGCGTTCAAGCCCTTCCTCCGGTTCCCACGAAGGCGCTCCCGAAGTTCCTGGCGGGTCTGCGCTCGCGCGCGCAGCCGACGCTGCTCGACCTCGGGCCGGTTGTGGGGAACAACGTCAACTTCTTCGGCGAGCACCTCGGCTGCAAGATCTTCGTCGAAGACGTTGCCGCCGATCTCGAGCGGCACGCGAAGGAGGGCAAGCTCGATGTGCTGCCGGCCTTCTTCGCCACTCGGTTCCCGCAGCCGGATGCGAGCTTCGACGGCATCCTCTGCTGGGACATCATCGACTACCTCGAGAAGAAAGCGGGTCTGGCGCTGGCGGGCCAGCTGGCGCGCCTCCTGAAGCCGGACGGCGTGCTCCTCGCAATCTTCAACGCGTCGGAGCCAAAACCCGGCGCCGCCACCTACACGAAGAACATCGTGGTCGATCCGACGACGCTGAAGCAGCGTTCCTATCCGGCGACGCGCGGCCGCCTCAAGCCGATCCTGAACCGCGACATCATCCGCATGTTCGAACCGCTGCGCGTCACCGAGCAGTTCCTGCTCAAGACCAACGTCCGCGAGGTGCTGTTCCGCAAGACGGTGTAGCCAGTCATGGCAGCACCGATCATCGCGTTCCTGACAGACTTCGGCACGCGCGATCACTACGTGGGGGCGATGAAAGGCGCGGCGCTCACCGTCTGCCCGGACGCCACGCTCGTCGACATCACGCACGACATTCCACCGCAGGATGTCTTCACCGGTGCGCTGGAGCTTTCGGCGGCGTGCCCGTTTTTTCCTCCGGCGACGGTGTTCGTGGCGGTCGTGGACCCGGGGGTGGGAACAGACCGGCGGGGCATCGCGGCGGAGGCCGCGGGCCTCAAATTCGTCGGGCCCGACAATGGGTTGCTGAGCGTCGTGCTTCGCGACCTCGGCTCGGCCTCGGTCGTCGAGCTCACGAATCCGCGGTACGCCCGGCCACATGTCAGCAGCACGTTCGAAGGACGGGATCGGTTCGCGCCGGCTGCTGCGTGGCTTGCACGCGGCGTAGCGCTGTCAGATCTCGGGCCGGCCGTTCACGACCGGATCGAGCTGAGGGTTCCCGGCGCGGCGGTGTCGGGAAATCAGCTCTGGGGAGAAGTGCTGCTCGCCGATCGTTTCGGCAATCTCGTGACGAGCATCGACCGTGCGACCTTTGGAGGGTTTGCGGGCGAGAGCCCTGTGCAGATCGCCGTCGGTCCGCATCGCCTGGCCGGCGTGGTCGACACGTACGCCGACGCGCCGCATGCCGCCACCTGCGCGCTCTTTGGGAGCTCGGGCCGCCTCGAGATTGCCGTGAACGGCGGCAGCGCGGCCGAACGCCTGGCGCTGTCGCGCGGCGCTCCTGTCGTTGTCACTCGCTCCTGAACGCCCAACTCCCAGGTCCCAACTCCCAACGCGACTTCGCTTGTCCGCTTCGCTCGAACCACGAAAGACACGAAATCACGAAAGTTGTCCTTTCGTGCCTTTCGTGTTTCCGTGGTTGGATTCAGCGAGCGGACAAGTGCAGTCGTGTTGGGAATTGGAAGTTGGGAATTGGGAGTTGCGAGTGCTAGCATTCCGTGACGAAGAGGCTTTCATGATCAATTTGGATTTGAACGAGGAACAGCGGCTGCTCGAGCAGTCGGTGCGCGAATGGGGCGCGCGCGAGATGGCCCCGCGAATCCGGGAGCTGGATCGCGCCCACCGGTTCGATCGCAACACCCTGCCGCAGATGGCGTCGCTGGGCCTGCTCGGGATCTCGGTGCCGCCGGAGTACGGCGGCGCCGGGATGGACTACATCTGCCTCGGCCTTGCGTGCGAGGAGCTCGAGTACGTCGATACCTCGCTCCGCGTCATCATGTCGGTGCACGCCGGGCTCAATTGCCTGACGCTCCTCTCGTGGGGGACCGACGATCAGAAGAAGCGGTATCTCACGCCGCAGGCGCAGGGCCGGAAGATTGCCACCTACGGGTTGACGGAGCCTTCCGCCGGCAGCGACGCACGCGGGATCCAGACGGTCGCGATCCGGAAGGGAGACCGGTATTACATGACCGGCGAGAAGATGTGGATCTCGCTGGCGGACGTCGCCGACAACTTCCTCGTGTTCGCGTGGACGGACATGGAGAAGAAGAGGAATCGCGATACGTCCGGGATCAGCGCCTTCATCATCGAGCGCGGCTTCAAGGGTTTCTCGAGCGGCACGCTCAAGGAGAAGTGGGGCATCCTCGCCGGCAACACGGGCTTCTTCAAAATGGAGGAGGTCGAGGTTCCGGCGGAGAACCTCGTGGGGCGCGAAGGCGAGGGCTTCAAGATCGCGATGTTCGCGCTCGACCAGGGCCGCTACACGGTTGCAGCTGGTGCAACGGGGCTGATCCGTGCGTGCCGCGATGCGAGCGCGGCGTACGCGAGGGAGCGCAAGACGTTCGGCGTCGAGATCGGGCAGCACCAGCTCGTGAAGGAGATGATCGCCGGGATGGAGTCCGACTATCAGGCGTCGCGCCTGCTCTGGCTCCGCGCCGGCTGGCTGAAGAACGAGGGCAAGCGCAACACGCGCGAGACCGGGCTGGCCAAGTGGTTCTCCACCGTCGCATCCGAGCGGGCCGCCAGCGACGCCGTGCAGATCCACGGCGCCAACGGTTACTCCGACGAGTATCCTGTGGGACGTTTTTACCGAAACTGCAAAGGCGCGGTCATCTACGAAGGCACACGCGAGATCCACAAACTGATGCAAGCCGACTACGTGCTCGGCTACCGTCAGGATCGCCCCACGCGCTGCGAGCTGCCGGCCTGGACCGGCGGCGCGGTAGCCGGCAGCACTGCGAAGGCCTGATGGGCAAACCAGCGAACGGAAACGAACAGGGCACCGACCTGTCGTTGGATTTCCTGCGCGTCGTGGAGCAGGCGGCGATCGCCTGCGCTCACACGATGGGGCAGGGCGACGGCCACAAGTCCGATCAAGTGGCGGTCGAAACGATGCGCCGCGAAATGGACAGCGTCCCGATCGATGGCACCATCGTCATCGGGGAAGGCGAGCGCGACGAGGCGCCGATGCTCTACATCGGCGAGAAGGTCGGGCTCGCCCACAACGAGAAGGGCGACGGCGAGGAATTTCCGGCGATCGATATTGCCGTCGATCCGCTCGAAGGCACCAACCTCTGCGCGACGGGCGCGCCGAACGCCCTCGCCGTGCTCGCCGCGTCAGAACAAGGAGGGCTGCTGCACGCGCCCGACCTCTACATGGAGAAGCTCGTCGTCGGCCCGGATTCCAGGGACGTCGTCGATCTCGATGCGCCCGTGAAGTTCAACCTTCGCGCCATCGCGCAGTCCATCGGGCGCAAGGTCGAAGACCTGGTCGTCATCGTGCTCGATCGTCCGCGGCACGAGCAGCTCATCGCCGACATCCGCGCCACCGGCGCGCGCATTCGTCTGATTGGCGACGGCGACCTCTCGGCCGGCATCAGCGCCGCCATCCTCGGCAGCGGCGTGCACGCGGTCATGGGGATCGGCGGCGCGCCGGAAGGCGTGCTCACCGCGGCCGCCATGCGCTGTCTCAACGGAGAGATCTACGCGCGCCTCGTCGTCAGCAAGCCGGAGCACGAGGAGCGGTGCCGGATGATGGGGATTTCCGACGTCAAGAAGATTTACCGCTCCAAGGACCTCGCGTCGGGCAATCGGATCGTCTTTGCCGCGACCGGCGTGACGGATGGCACGCTGATGAAGGGCGTACAGGTTCTTCAGCAACGGCACGCGCACCACATCGCTCGTGATGCAGACGCACCCGTACCACCAGGTGCGCTTCATCGACTCGATTCACGTGAAAACAAGCGACGATGTGAGGATTCGCTTCTAAGTGGGCTGGCGGCGTAACCAGTTCGCCGTCACGGCTGCGAGTTTCGTCGGATTCACCGGCTTTACGCTGGTGATGCCGTTCCTTCCCCTCTACATCCGGCAGCTTGGCGTGCAGGACGACGGCGAGGTGGCGCTGTGGACGGGGCTGTCGCTCGGCGTCACGCCCGGTCTGACGGCGCTGTGCGCTCCGTTCTGGGGCCGCGTCGCCGATCGATTCGGCCAGAAGCTGATGGTCGAGCGTGCGCTCCTCAGCTTCGTGGTGGTGATGTCCGCGATGGCGTACGTGCAGCACCCCTGGCACCTTTTCGCGCTGCGGGCGGCGCTCGGCTTCTTTTCAGGGTACGGCGCACTCACGCTTTCGATGGCGGCGCGTTCCGCGCCGCCCGAGCACATGGCCCAGGCGATTGGCACCGTGCAGACCGCTCATCGGCTGGGGCCGGCGCTCGGCCCGGTGATCGGCGGCGTGCTCGCGCCGCTGGTGGGTTTGCGCAATGCGTTCTTCGTCGCGGCGGCCGTCTACGGCCTCGCGTTCCTCGTGGTCCTCTTCTTGTACGACGAGGGACCGATCGAGCCTCGCGCGCGCGATGACGGCAGCGGGCGAATCAAATTCGGCACGATCCTCTCGCTGGAGAACTTCATCGTGCTGATGGTCGTGATATTCGGGCTGCAGTTCGTCGACCGCAGCTTCGGACCCGTGCTGCCGCTCTATGTCGAGCAGCGCTTTGCGGCCGAGCAGGTGTCCGTCGTTTCCGGTGTGCTGTTCTCCGTTCTCGCCTTCGCGGGGGCAGCCGGCAACCACGTGGCCGTGGCGCTGCTGAAGCGGATGTCCGCCCGCGCGATCATCGCCGTCGCGTCGCTCCTTGCCGGCGCCGCGCTCAGCGTCTTCGCCGTGATCGACCGGCCTCCGCTGGCAGCGCTGATAGCCGCGATGACGCTCTGCGGCATCTGCATCGGCGCAGGGTCGACGGCGGCCTACACGGCCGCGGGGACCGTGATCCCGCGGTCGGTGCACACGACCGGCTTCAGCCTTCTGACGAGCGCGTCTCTTGCGGGCCTCGCCATCAGTCCGATCGCGAGCGGCTTCGTGGCCGCGCGCAGCCTCCGCGCCGTGTTCATGAGCGGGGTTGCGCTCCTGCTCGTCCTTGCGGTGGCGGTGCGCCGGCTGATGGTCGAGCGCGGACCCACCACCAAGGCACCGGCCGTCGAGGAGGCTTGATCAGGGCCGAACCAGGCGCTCCTGGTCGAGGCGCAGCACAATTGCATCCGCGGGAGCCGGCGCATGAGGCGTGACGGTCGCCATCGTGCCTGGAGGGAGGAGAAGGGCCGCGGCATCGGACCACAGGCTCCCGAACGCGGCCTCCATGTTGAATCGGTCCGAAGGGTTGTCGACTATCACGATCGGGCGGCCAGGCTGCCGCTCGGCCACCGATCGCACGTTGGCGACGACGTGGGTCGAGAGGTCGGCGAGGCGGACCCATCGTTCGTTGCGCCGCCAGTAGATCGGCAGCAGCAACAGCGGCACGAGCGTGAGGACGGCGAGGGCAGCCGTTGTGCGCTGCGGGGCCGCGCGCAGCGCTGCTGACGCGACGGCGCCCGCGGCAAGCGCCGCCCCTACCGACGGTAGGACGGCATAGAGGCTCGACCGCGCGGGCACGAAGACCGTGATGGCAAACAGTCCGGCCAGCCATATGGCTCCGAAGACCACGACTCGCGTCTCGGCCGGATCGAATCGCGCGCGGCCCGACGAAGCGCCGAACGTGACCAGCGCCACGAAGGCCGGCCAGGTGATGGCCCTGTCGATGTACTGGAGCACGTTGGCGGCCACGATCTGGGGTGAGAACGTGAGCCGATAGTACGACGGTGCGTCGGCGGGCCAGAACGCGTCGGTTCGCAGCCGCAGCACCAGATACACCGCGACAGCGACGAAGCACGGCCACCCCCGGCGAATGCTCATCAGAGCGCGCTTCGTCGGCAGTCCCGGAGTGTCATAGAGGAGCCAGAGCGCGAGCACGACCGGCAGCAGCACGGCTTCTTCCTTGGAGAGCATCGCGAGCAGGCAACCGAGTGCGGCCAGCCAGATACGGCCGCTGGCGCAGCCGATGCCGGCCAGCAGCGCAAAGAACGTCACCATCAGAGCGGTGCGGCCGCTGATCCACAGGATCGACATGTTGATGCCGTGGAAATTGAAGGCCCAGGCTCCGGCTGCGACGAGCGCCGGCCCGGCCGCCAGGCCGAGCCTGCGGGCAAGCAGCCAGACGAGCGCGGCGCTCGCGATGACCATCGAGAGATTGGTGAGACCGTATGCCCGTGGTGACAGACCGGCGGTTGCGGAATTCAGCGCGAACGTCAGCGAGACGAGCGGACGATAGAAGCCGTCGGTTCGCTCGAACAGGCGCGCGAGATCGGCAGGCGACTCGACTCGCGTCTCGCGAATCCAGCGGAAGTCGTCCTTGATGAACCCATGGCCGGCGTCGACGCCGTAGGCCACGCAGAAAGCGACGAGTAGCGCCGCCGCCGCGCTACCCGGTCTGATCAACCGCGACCTCTGCCACGCGCCTCGGCGGGCGTGGGAACGTGAGCCGCAGCAGCGGCGGCGTGACCATCGTCGTGACGAGCACCATGATCACCGAGGCCGAGAAGACTTCGCGGCTGATCAGCCCGTTGGCGAGGCCGTAACCGGCGACGATGAGCCCCACCTCGCCTCGCGAGATCATCCCGGCGCCGACGCGAATCGATTCCTGGCGCGAGAAGCCCGCCAGCGCGGCGGCGACGCCGCAGCCAACCGCCTTTGCGACGATGGCGACGAGGACGAGGAGGACGGTGAAGGCGGCGCGGTCACCAAGCTCCCGTCCATTCGCCTGCAGGCCGATGCTGATGAAGAAGATCGGCACGAACATCGAGTAGGTCAACGGGTGGATGCCTTCGTCCACCTTCTTCTTGAACGGCGTCTGCGCGATGAGCACGCCCGCCATGTACGACCCGGTGATGGCGGCGACGGCGCCGACGAACTCGGCCGCCCAGGCATAGACGAACGCCACCACCAACGTTGCCGCCAGCAACCCCTGGCTGACCTGGAGCTGCGTCGCCCACCGCAGGAAGGGTGTAATCCAGCGGCCGACGAACACACCGGCCGCGAAGAAGAGCGCGATCCGGCCGGCGACGCTGGCGATCTGAATCGCATCGATGCCGGTGTCCGTGGCCCTCGCGAACGCGGTCACCAGCGACAGCACGATGATCCCCATCACATCGTCGATGACCGCGGCGCCGAGAATCGTGGAGCCCTCGCGCGACCGCAGGGCGCCGAGCTCGATCAGCGTCTGCGCGGAGATGCTGACGCTGGTGGCCGTCAGGATCGTGCCGATGAAGAGCCCTTCCCAGAAGAGTGGAAGGCCGAAGGCCATTGCCACGGCCGCGCCGCCGGCCATCGGGCAGATCACGCCGCCGAACGCGGTCCAGAACGCGACCCTGCCGACTCGCCGCATTTCGTCGAGATCGGTCTCGAGCCCGGCCACGAACATGAGCAGCAGCACGCCGAGCTCGGCGAGGTCGCGGACGAATGGAAGGAAATCGGCATGGAATATCGGCCAGCCGAGCACGTTCAGGAGCGTGGGACCGAGAAGGAGCCCGGCGAGGATCTCGCCGAAAACCGCCGGCTGGCCGAACCTGTTTGCGAGGGCGCCGGCCAGCTTCGCCGACGCGATGATCAGGATGAGCAGCAGCAGGAGCTGCAGGAGGTGAGTCATCCGGGGAACACGGAATTGTACGTTAAGATTTCTGCGATTCCTGTCCCGCGGCTATGGCCGATCGCCGTCCGTCCTCCGCTTCGGAGAGAGCTGCCCTCGTCGGGCTCGTTACCACCAGCGCACGCCGCATCGATGCCGACCGCTCACTGGACGAACTGGCCGGCCTTGCTGACGCTGCCGGCGCCGACGTCGTGGTGCGCATGCTGCAGGAGCGCCCGAAACCGGATCCCGCGACGTTCATCGGAAGCGGCAAGGTGGCCTCGCTCGCGGCCGCGTGCGCGGAGGCCGACGTGGCGGTGGTGATTTTCGACAACGAGCTCAGTCCTGCACAGCTCCGCCAGCTGGAAGAAAAGCTGGAGCGGAAGGTGATCGATCGAACGCAGCTGATTCTCGATATCTTCGCGCGGCGCGCTCGCACGCGCGAAGGCAAGTGGCAGGTGGAGCTCGCGCAGCTCAAGTACTTGCTGCCGCGCCTGGTGGGCGCGGGCGTCATGCTGTCGCGCCTCGGCGGTGGTATCGGGACGCGCGGTCCTGGTGAAACGAAGCTGGAAACCGACCGGCGGCGCATCCGCGTGCGCATCCAGGCGATCCAGCGCGAGATCGACCACGTCCGGCAGCGGCGCGCGCAGCTCCGCGAGCGCCGGCAGAAGCAGTCGGTGCCCACGGTGGCGCTCGTCGGCTACACGAACGCCGGCAAGACGACGTTGTTCAATCGGCTCACGGCGGCAGACGCGCCGGCATCCGATGCGTTGTTCGTTACGCTCGACCCGCTCGTGCGGCAGGTGCGGCTGCCGGACAATCGCGAGCTGCTCGTGTCCGATACCGTTGGATTCATCGACCGCCTGCCGCACGCGCTGGTCGCGGCATTCCGCGCCACGCTCGAAGAGGTTGCCGAGGCCGACCTCGTGCTGCACGTGATCGATGCCGCGAGCGACGATCGCGAGCGTCACATCGCGGCGGTCCGCCGGGTGCTCGAAGAGGTCGGCGCGCAGGACGTGCCGATGGTGGAGATCTACAACAAGATCGATCGCATCGATCCCGAGGAGCGGCGGAGAATTCAGGCGGCGGATCCCGCCGCCGTCCTCATCTCCGCGCGGGGCGGGGCGGGCATCGACGACCTGCTGCAGGTGCTCGCGTCGCGGCTGGCGCTCGACACGCGGCGCGTGACGATCGCCTTCGATAGCGAGAAGGAATTCGATCGGCAGCAGATCGCGCGACTCTACCGCGTGGCGCGGGTCATCAGCCACGTTGCGACGAACGGGCGGGTTGTCATCGAAGCCGACGTGCCGCGCAGATTCATCGAGCGGCTCACGACGGCTGCTGCGGAGGGGAAGGCATGAGGAGGGTTTTGCCTTTTGCCTTTTTCCTTTTTCCTTACGCGCTAGCGGGGTGCGCAGCACGCGTGCCGCCGCCGCTCCCGGACACGCTGCGTCATCCTGAATTCGTCTACCCGGTCGTGCCTGAGAACCTCAAAGCCACGCCCGAGGCGTATCGGGTCGACGCAGGCTGGCGCTTTCTGCAGGCGGGCGATCTCCGCAACGCGGACCGAGCGTTCACGACCGCGGCTGAGCGCTCGCCATCCCTCTACCCGGCACGAGCCGGCTCCGGCTACGTGGATCTCGCCCGGCGCGCCTACGACGCCGCGCTTGCCGACTTCACCACGGCGCTCGCCGCAGAGCCGCGGTACGCCCCGGCGCTCGTCGGCCGCGGCCACGCGCTTCTCGGCTTGAAGCGCGAGGACGAAGCGGTGGCAGCCTTCGAGGCGGCCCTTGCGGCGGACGGCTCACTCGTGGACGTCAGACGGCGCATCGACGTGCTGCGCTTCAGGGACGCCCAGGAAGCCATCGAGGGCGCGCGCGCGGCTGCCAAGGCCGGGCGATTCGACGATGCGCGCGCGGCGTACCGGCGAGCGCTCGAGGCCTCGCCCGACAGTCCGTTGCTGCATCGCGAGCTGGGCGTCGTGGAGCGGCGCCGTGGCGACTCACAGGCGGCGCTGGCCGAGCTCCGCAGGGCCGTGGAGCTCGACGCTTCCGACGCCGTGTCGCTCGTCCACATCGGCGAGATTCTCGAGCAGCGTCTCGATTTCGTCGGCGCGGAATCGATGTACCGCGAGGCCGCGGAAATCGAGCCGAGCGAGGCGCTCTCGAATCGAATCGCGGCGGCGGTTGAAAAGGGCCGTCTCGCGAAGCTGCCACCCGACTTTCACGCCATCCCCGAATCGCCGGAGATCACGCGTGGAGATCTGGCGGCGCTCATCGGCATCCGGCTGGAGCCGCTGCTGCAGCGCGCGCAGGATCGACAGGTCGTCGTCACGGACGCCCGCGGCCACTGGGCCGCGCCATGGATCGCCCAGGTCGCGCGCGCGGGCGTCCTCGATCCATTTCCCAACCACACCTTCCAGCCTCGGAGCCGCGTCCGTCGCGGGGATCTGGCTGCGGCGGTTAGCCGCCTGGTTCTGATTGCCGCCGACGCCGAACGGCGCGACGCGTGGACGACCGCTCGTCCGAAGATCGCCGACATGGCGCCGGGCCATCTGAGCTATCCGGCCGTGTCGGTGGCGGTTGCCTCCGGTGTGATGGCGCTGGATGAGGGCGAGCGCTTCGCCGTCACTCGGCCGGTGTCGGGCGCCGAGGCGATCGATGTCGTCGAGCGCGTGGCCGCTCTCGCGCGCAACGCGCGTTGATCATGGTCAGTTCCTCGTTCCTGGTTCGAAGGGTCACGGCTCACGGCTTAAGGCTCAAGGCTCAGGGCCGTGACGACCTAAGCCGCCAAGGCCCGACGGCTTAAGCCCTAAGCCTTAAGCCATCCGCGAACCGGGAACCCGGAACGAGGAACAATGAGGTGTTGTGCGCATCCTGACCGTCGCCAATCAGCTCACGTTCCTGCGGATCCTCGTCATCCCGGCATTCGTCCTGCTCATCACCTACGGCTATCTCGGGTGGGCGCTCCTCGCGTTCATCGGCGCCGGCCTGACCGACGCGCTCGACGGCCTGATCGCGCGCCGCGCGAATCAGCGGACGAGCCTCGGCGCATGGCTCGACCCGATGGCGGACAAGCTGCTCCTCGTGACGACGTTCATCGTCCTCACGCTGCCCGCGGTGGACGTGACGAATCACATCCCGCTCTGGCTCACGATTCTGCTGATCAGCCGCGACGTCGTGATCGTCGGCGTGGTGGCGATCGTCAATCTCGCCGTCGGTCCCCGGACGTTCCGGCCGTCCTTTCTCGGCAAGCTGGCCACTGCAACCTACCTGCTCGTGATCATCGTGTTCATGTACTTCAACTGGCGGCGTGAGCGCTCGTGGCTCGTGGATGCGGCGGCCTATACGGCTCTCGCGATGACGTTGATTTCGTCAGGCGACTATTTCGTCAGGATGCGAAAACTCATCAACGAGGGGCACTGACGGGACGTGTGCCGATGGAGATGTTCGTGAACCGATTGTTTGCGAGCGCGTTGTTGCTGCTGACCGGCTCAGCGCCCGCGCAGCCCACCTCCACATGCCTGGACTGTCCCGAGTGGAACGTGACCCAGGAGCCGTTTCGTGTGTACGGCGGCACGTACTACGTTGGCGTCCGCGGGCTCAGTTCCATATTGATCACGTCGCCGGAAGGGCACGTTCTCATCGACGGGGCGCTGCCGGAGTCGGCGCCAAAGATCGCCGCCGGCATTCGCGCGCTCGGCTTTCGAGTGGAGGACATCGAGCTCATCGTCAATTCCCATGCGCACTTCGACCACGCCGGAGGGATCGCGGAGCTCCAGCGGTTGAGCGGCGCGAAGGTCGCGGCCACCGGCTGGAGCGCGCGGGTGCTCCGCACCGGGCGTTCAGCGCCTGGAGATCCGCAGGTACGGTGCGCTGGCGCCGTTCCCTCCGGTCGCGAACGTCGCCGTACTGAAGCACGGTGAGCCCCTGCGCGTCGGCCCGATTGCGGTGACGGCACATGCAACGGGCGGCCACACGCCCGGAGGCACGAGCTGGTCGTGGCAGTCGTGCGAGGAGCGACGCTGCCTGAACCTGGTGTACGCGGACAGTCTGACGCCGGTAGCCGCGCCAGGGTTCAAGTTCACCGCCAGTCGTGAGTACCCGGAAGCGCTCACTGATTTCGAGAAGAGCTTCGCCGTCGTTGAAGCGCTTCCCTGCGACATTCTGCTGACTCCACATCCCGACGCGACCGGCTTGTGGGAAAGGCTGGAGAAACGTACCGCCGGCGTGCTCCCTGACCCCTTGATTGACGCGACCGCCTGCGGGCGCTATGCCGCCGGAGCACGCCAGCGGCTGGCGACGCGCGTCGCAGACGAACGGAAGTAACGAAGTTTCGACGGGGGAAGCTTACAGACCGAGCTTCTCCCTGAAGAAGCCGACCGTCTTCTGGAGGCCTTCCTCGAGCTGCACTTTCGGTTCCCAACCAAGGATCGTCCGCGCGCGGGTGATGTCGGGCCGCCGCTGCTTCGGATCGTCGACGGGCAGCGGCTTGTAGACGATGCGGCTCCTCGATCCGGTTATCCCGATGATCGCGCGGGCGATCTCCTCGATCGTCACCTCCTGCGGGTTGCCGAGGTTCACCGGATCGTTCGTCGGCGCGTCCATCAGCCGCAGGATGCCGTCGACCAGATCGCTGACGTAGGTGAAGCTGCGCGTCTGCGTGCCGTCGCCGAAGACCGTGACGTCCTCGTGCTTCAACGCCTGCGACATGAAGGCCGGCACCGCGCGGCCGTCGCGGAGCCGCATGCGCGGCCCGTAGGTGTTGAAGATCCGCACGATGCGCGTGTCGAGCCCGTGGAAGCGATGGTAGGCGAGCGTCATCGCCTCGGCGAAGCGCTTGGCCTCGTCGTACACCCCGCGCGGCCCGATCGGGTTGACGTTGCCCCAGTACGTCTCCTTCTGCGGATGCTCCAGCGGGTCGCCGTAGACCTCAGAGGTCGATGCGAGCACGAAGCGCGCGTTCTTCGACTTGGCGAGGCCGAGCGCGTTGTGGGTGCCGAGCGATCCGACCTTCAGCGTCTGAATCGGCAGCTCGAGGTAGTCGATCGGGCTCGCCGGGCTCGCCCAGTGCAGCACGTAGTCGACCGGTCCGTCGACGTCGATGTACCGCGTCACGTTGTGGCGGATGAACTCGAACTCGCGGTCGCGCAGGCGACCCACATTGCTCAAGTCTCCGGTGAGCAGGTTGTCGATACCGACAACCGAGTGGCCGCGATCAAGCAGGGCTTCGCAGAGATGCGACCCGATGAACCCGGCCGCTCCGGTGACGACGGTTCTTGGCATGGTTCAGGACGCCCGTTGAAACAATCCGCGGACGACGGTGAGCCACATGATCTTGAGGTCGAGCGTCACCGACCAGTTTTCGATGTAGTAGAGGTCGTACTCGATGCGTTTCTCGAGCGACGTGTTCCCGCGCCAGCCGTTCACCTGCGCCCAGCCGGTGATGCCCGCCTTCACCTTGTGGCGCAGCATGTACTGGGGAATGCGGTGCTTGAACTGCTCGACGAAGAACGGGCGCTCCGGGCGTGGGCCGACAATCGACATGTCGCCGCGCAGGACGTTCCAGAACTGCGGGAGCTCGTCGAGGTCGAAGCGGCGCAGCCATCGGCCGAGCGAGGTCGCGCGCGGATCGTCTTCGCGAGCCCAGATCGGGCCGCTCCCTTCTTCGGCGCCGTGGAACATCGACCGAAACTTGTAGACGTTGAATCCCTTGCCATCGAGGCCCATGCGCTCCTGCCGGTAGAACACCGGACCCGGCGATGTCCACTTCACGAGGAGCGCAATGATCGCCATCGGCGCGGCGAGCAGCGCGAGCGCGACGCTCGAGAGCATGATGTCGATCACCCGCTTCAGCCAGGAGTTGAACCCCTGCAGCGGGACGTCGTTGAGGTTGATGACCGGCAGGCCGTCGAGATCTTCGAGTCGCGCCCGCAACGCGATGAACTGCAGGAGATCGGGCACCACCTTGATGTCGATGAACTCGCGGCTCGTGGCCTCGACGAGGTCGAGGAGCTTCGAGTGCTCCTCGAGCGGCAGCGCCACGTAAAGATGATCGACCCGCTCGCGCCGCGAGACGTCCATGACGTCCTCCAGCGTGCCGAGCAGCGGAAGGCCGCGATAACCGATGTGATCGCCGGCAGCGCGGTCGTCGACGAACCCCACCACCTGGTAGCCGAGCTCCCGATGCTGGAGGATGCGATCGGCAACCATGCGTCCGAGGTCCCCGGAGCCCGCGATGAGCACGCGCTTCAGCCCGATGCCGGCGCGCCAGCGCCGCTCGAGCAGCCAGCGGATGCCTTCGCGCGAGGAGTAGGTGAACAGCACGTTGAGGCCGAAGAAGAGTGCCCATACGAGCTGCGACACCTCATACGCGCCGCTGGCCTTTGTTGCCTCGGAGACGTAGTAGGCCTGCACGTACAACGTCGACACGACGCCAAAGACGACGGCGAGGATGCTGCCGACGAGGACCGCAAAGAAATCGTCCACGCGCGAACGGCCGCGCCGCAGCCGGTAGATCCCCTGGAGCTGAAAGGCGAGCGGCGTGAGGATCGCCACGAACGGCAGGACGTTCACGTAGTTCGAGAGCGGCGGGTATCCCTTCGTCACCGGGATGAGACCGCTCTCGAACCGGATCCCGTATGCGAAGACGAAGGCCCACATCGCCAGCAGGGCGTCGGTGATGACGTAGAAGGCGACGAGCAGCCGGTTGTAGCGCCTTACCATCGCTGTCCGGATGGCGCCGCCAGCGTTTCGTCGATCACGGCTCGCATGTGGGCGATGTGGCGCTCGCGCGAGAAGCGCAGCGCGTGCGCGCGAAGGCGGCCGGTGTCGAACGTCGTGCGCGACACCCGGTCGAGCGCGGCGGCGAACCCCTCGGCCGTCGCCTGTTCGACGAGCACACCCGTCTCGGCGTCGGTCACGGTCTCGAGCGCGCCGCCGCGTGCCAGCGCCACCACCGGGCGGCCGCATGCCTGCGCTTCGACGGGCACGATGCCGAAATCCTCCTCGCCCGGCATCAGCACCGCCGCGGCGCGGCGGTACTCATCACGAATCTGCTCCGGCGTCTGCCAGCCCAGGAACTCGACCTGCGCGCCATGATGTCCGGCGGCGTGGCGCTCGAGTGTTACCCGCGCCGGACCGTCGCCGACGATCCGGAGCGGCGCGCCGGCCCGCGCGCACGCGTCGATCGCGATCTCGACCCGTTTGTAGGGAACCAACGCAGACACAATCAGGAAATGTGAGCCGGAGGCCGTGTGGTCTGGCTGGAAGAAGGCGGTGTCGACCGGCGGATACACCGTGGTTGCCTGACGATTATAGTACCGCCGGATCCGCCCCGCAACGTGGTTCGAGTTCGCGACGAACCGATGGACGCGATGGGCGGTGGCCGCGTCCCACCGCGCCAGCCTGGCGAGGAGCGGCCGGTAGAACCAGCGGCTCGGGCCCTCGCCGACGCGCGCCGGACCGAAATACGCATCGAACTGATCCCACGCGTACCGCATCGGCGAGTGCGAATAGCTGACGTGTCGCGCGTCGCCGCGCGGCACGACTGCCTTGACCGCGCAGTGCGACGAGCTGATGACGAGGTCGTAGCCGTCGAGATCGAACTGCTCCACGGCGGCCGGAAAGAAGGGCAGATACCAGCGATACCTCGTCGCGGACGCGGGAAGCCACTGCACGAAGGAAGTGCGGATGCGGTGGCGCTCGATCGACGGGGCCACGCTGCCCGGGACGTGGAGAAGCGTGAAGAGATCCGCATCGGGGTACATCTCGCAGAAGGCCTCGAGCACCTTCTCTCCACCCCGCATGCCGGTGAGCCAGTCGTGCGCGAGGGCGACTCTCATTCAGGCCCGTGCCGCTTCGAGGTAGATCTCGCGGGTGCGCGCGACGGACCGCTCCCACGAGAACTCCCGCGCCCGCTGCAGCCCTTTCCGTCGCAGGTCGTCGCGGAGCGCCGGATCGGTGAGCACGCGCTGGATGCCCTCCTTGATCGCGGTCGAGTCATAAGGATCCACGAGAACCGCCGCGTCGCCGGCCACTTCCGGCAGCGACGAGACGTTCGATGTGACGACGGGCGTGCCGCTGGCCATCGCCTCGAGCGGCGGCAGGCCGAAGCCCTCGTAGAGCGACGGAAACACGAACACGGCGGCGAGCCGGTACAGGCTCGCGAGCGTCTCGTCGGACTGGAAGCCGAGGAACCGCACGTGCTTGTGCAGCTTGAGCCGGTGCACGGCGCGGCGGAGCGCGGGCCATTTCGAGATCTCGTCGCCGATGATCAGCAGCTTCAGCTCCTCGAATCCCTCGCGACGCAGCGCTTCGAACGCCTCGATCAGGCGCACGAGGTTCTTGTGCGGCTTGATGTTCCCGACGTAGAGCACGAACCCGTGATCGAGCTGGAAGCGCTCGCGCACGCGCGCGATCTCGTCCGGCGGCGGCTCGGTCGTGAACCGCTCGTCGAGGGCGTTGTACACCACGACGATCTTCTCCGGATCGATGTTGAAGTAGTGGATGATGTCGCGCTTCGACGATTCCGACACGGTCAGGATGCGATCCGAGCGCTTCGTCGCCGCCCACATGAGCGACCGGGCGTAGGCGTACGCCCCGCGGTTGGGCAGGTACTGCGGGAACTTGAGGTGAATCGTGTCGTGAATCGTGACCACCGATCGGCACGGCACCGCCAGAGGCAGCACGTAGTGCGGCGCATGATAGACGTCGGGCCGCTCGCGAAGCAGCATGTAAGGAATGTGCACCTGCTCGCGGAACGAATAGTTCCGCGAGGTCTCGCGCACCGCCCGGAAGTTCTCGCCGAGCTGCGCGGGCACGTTGAGGTCCGCGTCCCGGCAGAGCAGCACGTAGTCCGTGTCGCGATCGATCCGCGCCAGATGCCGAACCAGGTTCCGGATGTACGTGCCGATGCCGAAATCGTGCAGCTTGCGGGCATCGATGGCGACGCGCATGAATGCAGATGATACCCGTTCGTACTCCTTGGTCCGTTGTCCGTATGTGTGGTTCGTATCGGACAGCGCACGTCGTCCGTCGGCCCCGTAGTCCGTGGGTCAAACAATACCGCTGTTCGTTCAATGAAACGAGCGACGGAACCACGACCTACGGACTACGGACTACGGACTACGGATACGGACTACCGTTCCCAGTCCAGCCGATGCCGCCGGCGCAGGTCGCGGATGACGCCGGGATAGACGCCCTTTCGGCGTGCGACTTCGGATGCCTTCTCGAGCTCCGCCTTCAGACGCTCCGGCATTCGTCCGTACCGAGTCGAGGAAGCGCTCGCAGTCGTAGGCCGAATGCAGGTTGATGGAGACGCCGTTGGGCTCGAAGACGCCGAACCATGGGCGATCGGTCTGTCGCCGGACGCTGAGCACGCACGTCTTGGAGTACTGGTTCCAGTAGCTGTCGATCTGATCGGCGCTGCGCGACGCGGCCTCGAGGACCGCGGCATATCCCTGCTCGCCTTCTTCGCGAAGGCGCTCGCCTTCGGGACGCGCCCCGCCCTTGCAGAATGTCGTTGAGGCCCGAGGCGGGCGACGCGGCCGCCAGCATCGGCTTCTGCCCGTTCAGCAGCGCGCCCACATGATCGATGGCCACGGCAAATCCCGAGCGATTCCGCGACCCGAGCTATCTTCATCGTATTGACGCCGATCACCTGGCCCGACCGATTGACGAGCGGTCCCGCCGCTGTTCCCAGGATTGATGGCCGCATCGGTCTGGATGAGGACCAAGTCGCCGGCGCGGCGGAGAGCGCTGACGATGCCGCGCGTCACCGTGTTGGGGAGGACGCCGAGCGCCGAGCCGACGGCAATCACTTCCTGTCCCACGCGCAGCGAGCTCGCGGTGCCGAGCGTCAGCAGCTGCTGATTCGGATCGGGGTTGTACACCTCGCAGCACCGCCAGGTCCGCGCCCCTCGACCATCGACATGACGCGTGCGGTCCGGCTCGTCTCGCCAGCCTTCACGTCGACGGTCGAGTACCCCTCGATGACGTGGACGTTGGTGACCACGACGCCTGGCTTGACGTAGAAGCCGCTCCCGCGCGACCCGCCGGCGTGGACCGATACGACGGCCGGCACGACGCGCTGCACGACGTCCTCGAGCGATCCCAGCTCGATGCGCTTGCTGCCGGGGCCGCCGTTTCAGTGTCACGACGCGGCGTGATGGTCCCGATCACCGGCGCCACCAGCGCGGCAGACGTGCCATCCTCGGGTTGCGACCGTGATCGCAGCCGGCGCGGGGCGGCCGCAGGAGCCGGCGCGGAGCGCGATGAGGGCAGAGCCAGAAGCGCAACGACTGCACAGACGAGCACGCCCGCGGCCAGGAATGCGACGCCTCGGCGGCCCGTCCGCGTGACCGATTGGACGCATCGGGAGAGGCGGCGGAGCATCCGCGTGCCGAAACCCGCATCGGCACTCGATTACGCGGTTCGGCACACGCCGCGCGCACGAGGGACACGTCCAGACCGCATGCATCTCAGCCATGACCTGTTCACGGCTTATCGGGTAGTCGGTGGCGCATCCTTAGATAGAGCCGCAGGAGCGGCGCCCATCGGGGATGGTGCTTTTCATAGAAGGCAACCTGACTGCGCCGGTACGCCGCTTCGGCCGCGCGCGGGACGGTCTGCCGCGATCGGCCGCGAAGATGCACCACCTGCGCCGCGGGAGTAAACAGCACCGTGCGTCCTCGCGCGCGCACGGCGGCGCAGAAGTCCACGTCTTCCGTGTACATGAAGAAACGCTCATCGAGGAGTCCGACTGCTTCGGCGTCGGCGCGGCGGGTGAGAAGACACGCGCCGCTGACCCAGTCCACTTCGCGCTCGATCGAGGTGAGCCGCTCCACGTTGCCCCGCGCGCGCCATTGCTGCCGGAGCTCGTTGAACGGCGAGATCATCCGTCCGAACGACAGTTCCGGGCGCCCCTCGCTGTCGACCAGGCGCGGACCGGCCACGGCCACATCGGGTCGCCGATCCAGCACCGCGACGAGCGTGTCGATGGCCCCGGCGGGCACCACGGTGTCGCCGTTCAGGAGCAGCACGAGCTCGCCGAACGACTGGCGGATGCCGATGTTGTTCGCCTTGGAGAATCCGACATTCGACCAGGCCTCGATGAGACGGACGCCGGGCCATCGTGCACGCAGCGCGTCGACGGTGTCATCGGTGGATGCGTTGTCGACGACGAGGATCTCGTGGTCGACTCGAGGCTTGTCGGCGACCAGCGACTGCAGGCATCGTTCGAGATCGCCGCGGATGTTGTAGGCGACAATGACGATCGAGAGTCGGGCCATGCCGATCATCGCGCGGCACCCACGAGCGCGCGAAGCACCTGCCGGGCGCACTCGGCCCAGGAGTATCGAGCGACGACCTGACCTGCTTCCCCGAGCAGCGTCGATCGCACGTCCTCGTCGAAGAGCGCCAGCTCCAGCGCCTCCGCAACGCGCCGCGGATCGGGTGCGCTCACGTACAGCGCCGCGCGCCCATACACCTCACGGGCGACCGTGGTGTCGAGCACCACGATCGGAACCCCGGCGGCGAGCGCTTCGACCGGGGTCAGCCCGAACCCTTCGTACTCTGACAGGAACACGAATGCGCGCGCGCGGGAGTAGAGATCGGCGAGGGCCTGATCCGAGACGTACCGCGCGATCTCGACGCCGTTCGTATCTCGGACGTATCGCTCGACGTCGATATGCGGAAACGTGCGGTTGTCGCCGACGATCGTCAGGCTGACGTCGGGCCGGCGTCGCGCCAGCCGCTCGAACGCGCGGATCGTTTCCGGGACGTGGCGGCGGTTGAAGATCGAGCCGACATAGAGCACGAGGGATTCATGCCCTGCGGCTGCCGGGCCGCTCGTCTTTCGATTCGCAATCGCCGTGACGCCCGGATAGACAACCTCCACGCGATCTGGTGCCACGCCGAGGTGCTCGACGATCTCGCGCTTCGAGAACTCCGTGAGCGTGAGCACACGGGCGGCGCGGCGCGCGGATGCCCGCGTGATGAGCCGCCGCCTCAGCCCCTCGCGCCAGCCGAACCACTCGGGATGAGCGGCAAACGACACGTCGTGAACCGCGACAACGGTTGGATGGAATCCCGCTCCCCATACCGGGCCCGAATAGCCGGGACAGAAGAGGACGTCGGCCTCCGCGCGCCGTGCCAGGCGCGGCAGAGACCGCTGCTCCCACACAGTGCCCCCGCCGGCTTCGATGGCAACCGTTGCGTCGAGCGAACCGTCGTAAGACATCTCCGCTGGCGCGCAGAAGACATAGTCGTGCTCCCGCGCATCGGTCGCCGCTTCCCACTCGCGGAGGATCTCGGAGAGGTACCGTCCGACGCCGGTGGGCTGGCCCGCGAGCTCGCGGGCGTCGATGGCGATGCGCATTACGCGATCTGCTCTATGTGCGGCTGCGTCATTGCGTCCGGCGGCGCTCGGCCGCCGCGCAGTACGTGCGGCGCATCGCGGCTGCCGTGCGCGCCCACGAGAACGTGGCGGCTCGCGCGAGGCCGCGCTCCGCGCACGCACGCGCGTAGGCCTCGTCCTCGACGGTGTGCACAATCGCAGCCGCCAGCGCCTTCGCGTCGCGCGCATCCACGAGCGCGCCCGCATCGCCGACCACTTCCGGCAGCGATCCTCGATTCGACGCGACGACCGGCACGCCGGCCGCCATCGCTTCGAGCACCGGCAGGCCGAATCCTTCATCCAGCGACGGAAGCACCAGCACGCGAGCGCCCGCAAGGAGCGCCTCGCGGTCAGACGCCGGAATGTAACCTCGGTGTTCGACGTGACCGGCCAGCGGCGCCCGCGCGATGCGATCGATCCACGCGCTCGCATCGGCCGTCGCGCGCCCCACGAGCACGAGCTTTGGCGCGCGCCGCGTCCGGTCCAGGATCTGGGCGTACGCATCGAGCAGCAGGCCGATGTTCTTCCGCGGCTCCAGCGTTCCCAGAAACAGGATGTAGCCGTCGGCCGGCACGTTCGGGGCGCGCCCCAGCGTCCGCCATGCGGGCGCTCCCGGCGGACAGACGTGGATCGCGTCGGCATTCACGCCAAGCTCGCGGACGATCCGGCCGGCGCTGTAGTGCGACGAGGTCACCACCGCGTGCGCGCGGCGCGCGTGCGCCGGAGTCAGATGCACGTAGTCGCGCCGGATTTCGGCACGCGTCCGTTCCGGGGAGGTCAGAAAGAACAGATCGTGAATCGTGACGACCTGTGCGGCACGGCGGGAAGGGATCAGCAGCGGGTGCTGGCCATGGACGATGTCCGCACGGCCCGCGAGCCATTCCACAGGCGGGAACTCGAGCTGATGCCATGCGTAGTTCAGCGCCGTGACCGGGATGTGCCAGTCCACCACGCGCGCGTTCAGCTCGCGGTCGAGCCCGGCGGCTGGACGATCCTTCCAGCTGCTGGTGAAAAGAACGACCTCATCGCCACGCGCCGCCGGCAACGCGGTATAGGCCCGGACCAGCTCGTGCACGTATTCGCCGACGCCGGTCCGCTCCCGGAGGGCGGGTCGATAGTCGACGAGAATCCGCACGCCACGGAAGAGTACCACAGCGCCTCGGCCATGCCGTGGACGCCGCAAGTCCTTTCTGCTCAGCGAGCTAGACAGTATTCTGAGCGATATGGTACCGTTCCGGGGTTTGGAGCGCGGATGAAGGTCACGATAGTGGGCACGGGATACGTGGGGCTCGTCGCGGGCGCGTGCTTCGCCGAGAGCGGCAACGATGTCGTCTGTGTCGACCGGGATGACGCAAAGATCCGACTGCTGCGCCGGGGCCGCATGCCCATCTATGAGCCCGGTCTCGAAGAGCTAGTGAAGCGCAATCGGCAGGAAAAGCGTCTGACATTTACGACCACGCTCGGCAAGGCGGTTCGCGATTCCAGCGTCATCTTCATCGCGGTCGGAACGCCCCAGGGAGAGGACGGCTCCGCCGATCTCCAGCACGTCCTGGCCGTCGCCCGTGACGTGGCTCGCGCGATGAACGGCTACAAAGTGATCGTCGACAAAAGCACGGTGCCCGTGGGCACGGCGATCAAGGTGCGCGAGGTCATTCGGCGGGAGACGACACATCCGTTCAGCGTGGTCAGCAATCCGGAGTTTCTGAAACAGGGCGCGGCGATTGAAGACTTCATGAAGCCGGATCGCGTGGTCATTGGCGCCGAGGATCCTCGTGGCGCGGAGCTGATGCTGGAGCTGTATCAGCCGTTCATGCGGACCGGCGCGCCCATCATGGTGATGGATTGCGCCAGCGCCGAGCTCGCCAAGTACGCGGCGAACGCAATGCTCGCGACGCGCATCTCGTTCATGAACGAGGTCGCGAACGTGTGCGAGCTCGTGGGGGCGGATGTCGACCACGTGCGCCGCGCAATCGGCTCGGATCGGCGCATCGGGACGTCGTTTCTATTCCCGGGTGTGGGCTACGGCGGGAGCTGTTTTCCCAAGGACGTACAGGCCATGGTCCACTTCGCGGCGGAGAAGTCTTACGACTTCAAGATCCTGACCGCCGTGGAAGCGGTGAACCAGCGGCAAAAGACGCGGCTGTTCGCGAAGATGCAGGCCCATTTCGGGAACCTCAAGGGAAAGACGCTGGCAGTCTGGGGCCTCGCGTTCAAGCCGAAGACCGACGATATGCGAGAGGCGCCTTCCATCCCTCTGCTTCAATCGCTGCTCGAGGCCGGTGCGAAGGTACAGGCGTACGATCCTGAGGCGCAAAAGGTTGCACGGGGCATTTTCGGGAGCAGAATCACGTACGCCGCGAAGGCCTATGATGCGCTCAAGGGCGCCGACGCGCTCGCCATCGCGACCGAATGGAACGAATTTCGGCGGCCGGACTTCGCGCGCATGCGCAAGCTGCTGCGGACTCCGGTAATCTTCGATGGGCGGAACCTGTTCACGCCCGATGAGATGAAGACGAACGGCTTCACGTACTACTCAATTGGCCGCTAGCACGCGTTCTCGTGACGGGCGGCGCGGGCTACATCGGCAGCCACGCCGCGAAGGTCCTGCGCGCCGCGGGCCATCGCCCAATCATCTTCGACAACTTATCGGCCGGCCACCGCCAGGCCGCCCTCGACCATCCGCTCATCGTCGGCGACATCGGCGACCTCGAAGCCGTGCGCCGCGCCATCCGGCAGAGCGGCGCCACCGCCGTCATGCATTTCGCCGCGTGGCTATCGGTGCCCGACTCGGTCAGCAACCCGATCGGCTATTACCGGAACAATGTGATGGGTGCCGTGACGGTGCTCGAGGCGATGGTTCACGAGCGCTGCCGGTATTTCGTCTTCTCGTCCACCTGCGCGGTCTATGGTGAGCCGCTCGAAACGCCGATTCGCGAGTCACATCCGCATCGCCCGATCAATTCGTACGGACAGACGAAGCTGGCGGTCGAGCAGGCGCTGCCCCATTTCGAGCGCGCATACGACATCCGGTTCGTCGCCCTGCGGTACTTCAACGCGGCCGGCGCGGATCCCGACGGTCAGCTCGGAGAAGATCACGAGCCCGAGATTCATGTGATCCCGCGCGCGCTGGCCGCGGCGGCGAATGGGACGCCGATGGATGTCTTCGGAGACGATTACCCGACGCCGGACGGCACGTGCCTGCGGGACTACGTCCACGTGATGGATCTCGCCGAAGCGCACGTGAGGGCGCTGCAGCGGCTCGAGTCGGGCGGCGCGTCGGCGTTCTACAACGTCGGCACCGAGCGCCCCACCTCGGTTCGCGACGTCCTCGGAGCCGTTGAACGTGTGACCGGCAGGACGCTGGAGCGGCGCCATGCGCCTCGGCGGCCTGGAGATCCCGCGGCGCTCTTCGCCTCGGCCGAGAAGATTCGCGGCGAGCTGGGCTGGGAGCCGCGATACGTGGACCTCGATGCGATTGTCCGGGATGCCTGGAACTGGCACTCGAAGCATCCCGCGGGCTACGACGCCAAGAGTTGACGTGAACCCGTTTCTCCGCCTGCTCGCCTTCGCGCGCCCGCACCGGGCGCGTCTCGCCGCTGCCGCGACGGCGATGGTGCTGTACGGCGCGGCATCGGCGGGCGTCGCGTTCCTGATCCAGCCGATTCTCGACGAAGGCCTCACGCAGGGGGAGAACGTCGGGCTGCTCGCCGGCGCCATCGTCTTCATCTATCTCGTCAAGGGCATCGGCGCGTACCTCTCGGGCTACCTGATGGCGGATGTCGGGCAGCGCGTGGTGCGCGATCTCCGGAACCTTCTGTTCACGCACATCCTCGGCCAGTCGGCGGCGTTCTTCTCCGGCCACACGAGCGGCAAGCTGATTCCGCGCGTCACGAACGATGTCGGCCAGGTCCAGCAGGCGGTGTCGGAGACGCTGGGCGACTTGGCGCGGGAATCGCTGGCGCTCGTGGGCTTCGCCGCGCTCCTCTTCTATTACGACGCGCGTCTGGCGCTCGTCTGTCTGACCGGAGCGCCGCTCGTCGTCTATCCGCTCGTGCGGCTGGGGCAGCGCGTGCGCCGGACGACTCGCCGCAGCCAGGAAGCGCTCGAGGAGATCACGCACGTCGCGGCCGAGGCGTTCACCGGACACCGGATCGTGAAGGCGTTCGGCGCCGAGTCGCGGGAGACGGAGAAGTTCCGGCGGGCGTCACACGACTTCTACCGGACGAGCATGAAGGTCACGAGCGTGCTGTCGGTGATGCCGCCGCTCATGGAGTTCATCGGGGGGGTCGCGTTTGCCGCGGCGCTCTGGTACGGAAGCCGGGCGATCACCGACGGCCGGCTGACGATGGGGGAGTTCGTCGCGTTCATCGCGGCGCTGTTCATGATGTACGGGCCGGCGAAGAAGCTGAGCCGCGTCAACGCGAACCTGCAGCAGGCGATCGCCGCATCCGAGCGGATCTTCGAGATGCTCGACACGCACAGCGAGGTGACGGAGCGCCGCGGTGCCACGCCTCTCGCGCCCTTCCGCGATGCCATCGAGTTCCGGAACGTGCAGTTCAGCTATGCGGGCAACAACGGCGAGGCCACGCTCCGCGGCGTGAGCCTCACCGTGGGGTCGGGTCAGATGCTGGCGGTTGTCGGCCGGAGCGGCGCGGGGAAGACGACGCTGGTCAATCTGATCCCGCGGTTCTACGACGTCACCGGCGGCGCCATCCTGGTGGACGGCCGCGACATCCGCGACGTGACGCTCGCGTCCCTTCGAGCCCAGATCGGCATCGTGACGCAGGAAACAGTGTTGTTCGACGACACCATCGCCGCAAACATCGCATACGGGCGCCCCAGCGCCGGGCGCGGGGAGATCGAGGCCGCCGCCCGCGCCGCGCATGCACACGAGTTCATCGCGGCGCTGCCCGACGGCTACGACACCATGATCGGCGAGCGCGGGCAGCGTCTGTCCGGCGGCCAGCGCCAGCGGCTGGCGATCGCCCGCGCGATCCTCCGCGATTCGCCGATCCTCATCCTCGACGAAGCGACCTCGTCACTCGACGCGGAGTCCGAAATGCTGGTGCAGGACGCCCTTTCGACGCTGATGCTCAATCGCACGTCGTTCGTCATCGCCCATCGCCTGTCGACGGTGCGGCGGGCCGACGCCATCGTCGTGCTCGAGCGCGGGCTGATCGTGGAGGCTGGCACGCACGAAGAGCTCCTCTCGCGCGACGGGCCGTATGCCAAACTCTACGAGCTGCAGCTACAGGAAGAACCATTGGACGAGGCGCAGATTCGGGTCCCTAGTCTCCGGTCTCCGGTAGCCTCTTGGTCTCCAGTCTTTGGACCAGAGATGAGCGACCAAGGACGAGCGACCAGCGACCAGAGACCGAGAGACCAAGGACGACCACGCCGAGACCGGAGACGAAGACCAAAGACCGGCGACCGAAGACCGAAGACGATGATCAAGTCGATGACCGGGTTTGCGTCGCTCACCCATGAGGATGAGCGGGCGACGATCGGCGGTCACCGTGCGCGCGGTGAACCATCGCTTTCTCGACGTTCAGCTTCGCCTTCCGCAATCGTTCGGCGATCTGGAGCCGCGTGTGCGCGCGCTGCTGCAGAAGCGGCTGGCGCGCGGACGGGTGGAGCTGGCGATTTCGGTGCAGCTCCGGCAGGCGAACGTGCCGACGGTGGAGCTCAACGAGGAGTTTGCGAATGCGCTCACGGCGGCGCTCGAGCGCGCCCGCGACCGCGGCCTCGTGACGGGGCCGCTCACGCCCGGCGACCTCCTGCGGATGCCGCAGGCGATCACGGTGCGCGATCGCGGGCGTGAGGCGGAGCCGGAGGCAGAGGCGCAGCTGGCCGCCAGCGTGGAAGCGGCGGTCGAGCAGGCACTGGCCGATCTCGATGCGATGCGCATGCGAGAGGGCAGCCACCTGCGCACGGATCTCAACGCTCGAAAGGTCCTGGTCGCCGAGCTGATCGAGCGCCTCGCGGGTGCGGCCGCCGAGGGTCGGGCCAGCCTCGAGTCACGTCTCGCCGAGCGCGTGCGTGACCTCTCGGCGCAGCTTCCGGTCGACCAGGCGATGGTGGCGCAGGAAATCGTCCGCACCGCGCAGCGCTCGGACGTCAGCGAGGAAGTGTCGCGCTTTCGCGGGCACATCGCCCACTGGGATGCGCTGGCCGACGGCGATGAGGCGTGCGGGCGCAAGCTCGACTTCCTGCTTCAAGAAATGAACCGCGAGGTGAACACACTCGGCGCGAAGGCCGATGGGCTGCGCGTGTCGGAGATTATCATCGCGGCCAAGGCGGAGCTCGAGAAGATGCGGGAACAGGTCCAGAATGTCGAGTAGCAGGCGCGGGCTGCTCTTCATCGTTTCCGCCCCGTCGGGCACCGGAAAAACGACGCTCGTGGAGCGACTGGTGAAGATCATGCCCAATCTGCGCATGTCCCGCTCCTACACGTCACGCGGGGCGCGGGAGGGCGAGCGCGACGGAGTCGACTATAATTTCATTACCCGCGCCGAGTTCGAACGGATGGCCCGCGAGAGCGAGTTTCTCGAATGGGCCGATATCTACGGCAACTACTACGGCACCTCGGCGGCTGACACGGAGCGGCTGCTCACCGGCGGCGAAGACGTCGTGCTCGTGATTGATGTGCAGGGGGCGCGGCAGGTGCGGAGCCGCGGCCTCGAGAACATCGGGATCTTCGTGCTCCCGCCCTCGGCGGATGCGCTGGAGCAGCGGTTGCGGGGGCGCAGCAAGGACACCGAGGAGCAGATTCGACGGCGCCTCGAGGTTGCGTGCCGCGAGGTCACCGACGTGGCGTTGTACGAGTACGTGGTGATCAACGACGAGCTGGAGTCATGCGTCGATCGGATGAAGGCGATAGTCGTGGCCGAGCGCGCGCGGATGCGCGCGATGCGGGCTCACGCCGACGGCATTGTGCGGACGTTCAAGAAACGCCGCTGAAAAGCCCCTACTGAAAGGAACACTGCATTGGAACGCGCACCCAAGGAAAACCGCTTCGAGTTCGTGGTCACGGCCAGCCAGCGCGCGCGCCAGCTCCTGCGCGGCGCCGAGCCGCGCGAGACCGGCATCAAGAAAGTCACCATCGCGCAGCGCGAAGTCCTCCGCCGCAAGGTCGTGAAGCTCGACACGAAATAGATGGCCCTCGTCGCGCTCGGCGTCACCGGTGGCATCGGCGCGTACAAGGCCGTTGAAGTGTGCCGCGGGCTGCAGAAGCAGGGCCACGACGTGGTGGCCGTGATGACGCGTTCCGCGACCCGCTTCGTCGGGACGGTGACGTTCGAGGCGATCACGCGGCACCCGGTCATCACGTCGCAGTGGAAGCCCGGCGCGAACGCCGATATCGAGCACATTGCGCTGGCCGATGGCGCGGCGCTGCTGCTCGTGGCGCCGTGCACGGCGAATGTGATCGGCAAGTTCGCGAACGGGATCGCCGACGACTTCCTGACATCCCTCTACCTCGCGACCAAGGCCCCGGTGCTGCTCGCCCCGGCGATGAACACCAACATGCTGGCGCACCCGGCCGTGCAGAGGAACCTCGAGGCGCTCGCCGCCCGCGGCGTCCGGTTCGTCGATCCGGGCGAGGGATACCTGGCGTGCGGCTGGATCGGCAAGGGACGTCTTGCGGAACCCGACATGATTGTCGCCGCCGCCGAGCGGATGCTGGCACCGACGGGATCCTCCCTGCGAGGCCGCCGCATCCTTGTCACGGCGGGGCCGACGTACGAAGACATCGATCCGGTTCGGTACGTGGGCAACCGCTCCAGCGGCCGCATGGGCTTCGCGATTGCCGAGGAGGCGCGCCGCCGCGGCGCCAGGGTGGCGCTCGTCGCGGGGCCGACTCATCTCGAGCCTCCGCCGGTCGACGAGTTGGTGGCGGTGCGCAGCGCCGCCGACATGCATACCGCGGTCATGCGCCTTGCCAAGGACGCTGACGTGGTCGTGATGGCCGCGGCCGTGGCCGATTACTCGCCGCCGCGCCGGTCGGCCGACAAGATATCGAAGACCGATGCGCCGCTGACGCTGACGCTCGAGCGCACGCCGGACATCCTGGCCGATCTCGGCCGCCTGGCGTCGCGCGCGGCCGGCACGCCGCTGCTCGTCGGGTTTGCGGCCGAAACCGGTGAGGTCGTGGCAAAGGCCCGCGCCAAGCGCGCGCGGAAGCAGATCGACCTCATCGTGGCCAACGACGTATCGCGGTCGGACGCCGGGTTCGACGTCGAGACCAACGCGGTGACGATTGTTTCGGCCGACGACGCCGACGAGGTCCCACTGCAAAGCAAGACCGCGGTTGCGGCGGTGATTCTCGATCGCGTCGAGCGGCTCCTCGAGACGCGCACTCACGCGCCGGCCCGGGCGTAGTTCATGTCGGATGCGCTTCGGGATCACCTGGAGTTCTTCGCCGAGCTCGGCGTCGACGGCATCAGGCGGGATGGTCCGTGGTCGATGCGACCAGAGTCCGCGTCGGCGCCGGAACCGGCGACGATTCAGATAGCACGCTCTCCCGACGAGGCGCTCCGCGAGATCCGGGCGGACATCGGCGACTGCGTTCGGTGCAAGCTTCACGGCCTGGGGCGTACGCAGATTGTGTTCGGCGTCGGAAACCCGAATGCCGATCTGATGTTCGTCGGCGAGGCGCCGGGAGCCGATGAGGACATCCAGGGCGAGCCGTTCGTCGGCCGCGCCGGTCAGCTCCTGACGAAGATCATCGAAGCCATCGGGATGCGGCGTGAAGACGTCTACATCGCCAACGTGCTCAAATGCCGGCCGCCGGGCAACCGGAACCCGGAGCCCGACGAAGTGGAGCAGTGCGAGCCGTTCCTGCTCCGCCAGATCGATCAGATCAAGCCGAAGGTCATCGTGGCGCTCGGCAAGTTCGCGGCACAGTGCCTGCTGAAGACGAACGATCCCATCACGAGGCTGCGCGGCCGCGAGTACAAGTTTCGCGATGCCATCCTCATGCCGACCTACCATCCGGCCTACCTGCTTCGCACGCCGTCGGCGAAGCGCGACGTCTGGGAAGACATGAAGCGCGTGAAGTCGATCCTCGAAGAAGGCGCGTGAGATCGGTCGCCGTCGCCGTACCAGTTCCTTTCCTCGATCTCCTCACGTATACCGTTCCCGACTCGCTCGAGATGCCGCCGGTGGGCGCGCGCGTGCGGGTTCCGCTGGGCCGGCGGACGGTTACCGGCATCGTGGTGGAAGCGCCCGCGGCCGTCCCCGCCAATCTGGAGGTCAAGGACATCGTCGAAGCCATCGATCGGACGCCGTTTCTCCCGGCGCCGATCGTCAATCTGTGCCGCTGGGTTGCGGACTACTACATCGCCGGCATCGGGGATGCGATTGCCACGGCGCTCCCGCCCGGCGCGCAGCGCAGGGCCTCGAGCTACAAGACGCACCGTGTGATCAGCGCGACGGCTCACGGCCTGTCCGTCGCGAGCGCCGACGAATCGAGCCTCGGCAGCAAGCAACGCGCTGCGCTGAAGGAGCTGGCGGCAACGCCCGCCGGGCTTCCGAGCGGCGCGCTGCGCGATCGCGGATTCGGCTCCGACGTCGTCGCCCGCCTGATGGCGCGCGGCCTGGTGACGCTGCGCGACGAACGCGAGGACCGCGACCCGTTCGAGGGGGGCGCCACGATGCCGGTGCCGGCGGCCGACGAGGTGCGCGAGCTGACGGCGGAGCAGTCGGATGCGCTGCGCACGCTCGACGGGCTCTCGGCCACCGGCGCGTTCCAGGTCGCACTGCTCCACGGCGTGACCGGCAGCGGGAAGACCGAGATCTATCTGCGGCTCGCCGCATCGGTGGTGCGCGGCGGACGACAGGTGCTGATCATGGTCCCCGAAATCGCGCTGACGCCGTCCGTGGCGTCGCAGTTCCGCGCCTCGTTCGGAGCGCGCGTGGCGATCCAGCACAGCGGCCTGTCACACGGCGAGCGTCACGATCAGTGGCAGCGCATCCGCGCGGGCGAGATCGACGTCGTCGTAGGCACGCGGTCGGCCGTGTTCACGCCGCTTCCAGACATCGGCCTGATTGTCGTGGACGAGGAGCACGACACGTCGTACAAGCAGGAGGAATCACCGCGGTATCACGGCCGTGACGTGGCGGTGCTCCGCGGGAGCCGCGAGCGCGCGCTCGTCGTGCTCGGCTCCGCCACACCCTCGCTCGAGTCCTACCAGAACGCGCTGTCGGGCAAGGTACGCCCACCTCGCGCTCGGGAAGCGCGTGCTGGATCGGCCACTCGCCGCTGTGCGCCTCGTCAACATGCGCGAGGAGTACGCCGACATAGGACCCGACGTGGTGGTGAGCCGGGATCTCGTCGCCGCGGTGGAAGACCGGCTCGGCCGCCGCGAGCAGGTGCTCGTGCTCCTGAACCGGCGCGGGTATGCGACCGCCGTGTTCTGCCGCCAATGCGGCGACACGTTCGAATGCCCGAACTGCAGCGTGTCGCTGACGGTTCATACCGCGCGAAGCGGATGGAAAGCCCGCTGCCACTACTGCAACTACTCCCTGACCGTTCCGAAGCAGTGCCGCAAATGCGCCGCGCCGTATCTCGAACAGGCGGGGTTCGGCACCGAGAAGGTGGAGCACCAGCTTCGAGAACATTTTCCCAGCGCGCGCATCGGGCGCGTCGACCGCGATTCCGTGCGGCGGCGAGGCGCCCTGAGCGGGCTGCTGACGAAGTTTGCCGGCGGCGAGATCGACGTCCTGGTGGGCACCCAGATGATTGCGAAAGGGCACGATTTCCCACGTGTCACCCTCGTCGGCGTCATCTCGGCCGACGTGGGCCTGGGCCTCGCCGACTTCCGCGCGGCGGAGCGAACGTTCCAGCTCCTCACCCAGGTTGCCGGCCGGGCGGGCCGCGGCGAGCGCGCAGGAGAGGCGTTCGTGCAAACGCTGTATCCGGAGCACTACAGCATTCAGCTCGCCTGCCGCCAGGATTACCCCGCCTTCTTCGACCGCGAGCTCCGCTATCGCAGAGGCATGCGCTACCCTCCGCTCCTTGCGATGATCAACGTGGTTATTCGCGGGCGCAGCTTCGAGCGCGCCATGGGCGACGCGATGAACGTCACCCGCAGCCTGGAGCCCGCGGCGGCGGCGAGCGGCTTCGCCATCCTCGGACCGGCGCCCGCGCCGCTCGGCAAGCTCCGCGGCGAACACCGCGTCCAGTTCTTCCTGAAGGGGCAGAAGCGCGCCGCGATGCGCGAGGCGTTGATAACCGTGTTGGCAGGAATGCCGGAGATCAGGCGACGAGCGACCGTCGATGTGGATCCGCTGACGGTCCTCTAGGCGGGAGATCGTTTGAAGTAGTCACAGGGAGGTCGGGGAGATCAGGGAGAAAATGCTCCCTGGTCTCCCCGTTCTCCTTGTGCACCACCGCCGGCCCCTCCTCGAAATCCCGATTGATCAAGCTCCGCCCTAGCCGCCCGCCACGAGGTCGAGCGGTTCGATCGGCGCCGGCGTGAAACAGAGAATGAACATGATGACGGCAAAGACCGCCAGGATTATCCGGCCGCGGTCGAGTGGGACGTCCTCATCGATTGTTTGAGGATGCCGCGCCCCGAACATGATGAGCAATCCGAGCGTCAGCACGGTCCACACGATCCAGGAACGGGAGAATACAGTCAGCCCCACAAGGCTGAGCACAGTCGCCACGCTCAGAATCGTCGATCGGCGTCCAAGGACCGCGTACGAAATGTGGCCGCCATCGAGCTGTCCGATGGGAAAGAGGTTTAGCAGCGTGGCCAGCAGGCCGAACCACGCGGCAAACGCCATCGGGTGCATGTTGATCGAGTGGCCTTCGGGCGGCGTGCCCCATTGCAGCCACGACAAGCCCTGGAAGAGCAGCGGCTCACCGAGCTCGATGCCATGGAACTCCGGGGGCAGCGGCACGACGCGTGAGAGGCTGAGGCCGGTGAGCAGAACCGGCACCGCGACGACGAACCCCGCGATCGGGCCGGCGATGCCGACGTCGAACAGCTGGCGCTTCGTCGGAATCGGCTGGCGGATGCGGATGAAGGCGCCGAACGTTCCCATCAGCATCGGCGGAGGCGCGGGCAGGAAATATGGCAGCGACGCGTCGATGCCGTAGTATCGGCACGCGTAGTAATGCCCGAATTCGTGAGCGCCGAGGATCCCGAGAATCGACCCGCTGTACCACAGACCGTTGAGATACAGTTCGGCAGCGGAGAACGACACAGGGCTCGTCCCGAAGTCCATCGCGAAGTTGTAGTAGTGGCCCGCGCCGACGGTCGTGGTCGTAAGGAAGGTGAGAAGGAACAGCGCGATGTGCTTCCACGTCCGCCGGGGACGCGGTTCGGGGCGCGGTGGTGGAAGGTGGTACTCGGGGAGCTCGGACGACGACGAGTGCATCAGGGGCTCGGGTAGGCTGCATGCAGCCTACCACTAGCCGATGTTCTGAAGATCCTTGCCCGGCTTGAAGCGGATCGTCCGACCCGGCGGGATGCGGACTTCCTTGCCCGTGCGGGGGTTGCGGCCGATGCCGCGCTTTCGCGGCTTCACCTGGAAGACACCGAAGCCGCGCAGCTCGATTCGGTCCCCACGCTGCATCGAGATGCGCATGGCGTCGAACACTGCGTCAACGGCGACCTCAGCCTTGACCTTCGTGATGTCGGCGATCTTCGAGACCTCGTTGACGATGTCGACCTTGATCATGTGGATTCCTCTGCGGAAGGGCTGTAACTACTATAGAAAGAGTCACTTACGCTGTCAAGGACGGGCTTTGGAAAGTCAATTTAGCGGGATTTCCGGTGGCGTCGGCCCTCGCCGCCGCGCGAGAGTGTGAGAGCGCGTGCAGAAACGGCCCGTCAACGTCGTGCTCGTCGGCCGCCCCAACGTGGGCAAGTCGACCCTCTTCAACCGCTTGACGCGCTCGCGGCGCGCCATCGTGACCCCCGTGGCAGGAACCACGCGCGACGTGATCAGCCAGCCCGTCACATGGGAAGGCGTCACGTTTCAGCTGACCGACACCGGCGGCATGTTCGGCGCCAGCGAAGACCCGCTGCACCAGCTCGTGCTCGAGCGCGGGCAGCGCGCGATCCAGGACGCGGATCTTCTTGTCCTCGTGGTGGATGGACGCGAGGGGCTCGTACCAGGCGACGCTGACATCGCGCGCGACATGCGCGAGGCCAATGTGCCCGCCATGGTCGCGATCAACAAGACCGACGACCACCGTGCGAGGGCCGGGGCGCTGGAGTTCTACCAGCTCGGGTTCGAGCCGGTGATCGAGATCTCCGCGGAGCACGGGGAGGGCATCGGAGACCTCCTCGACGCGATCGCCGAGCGCGCGCGCAAAGGACCCTCGCGCGCCGCGGCGGCGGAGCCGGTCGCGAAAACCCCCGAGGTGTCCATTGCCATCGTCGGCCGGCCGAACGCGGGGAAGTCGTCGCTGGTCAATCGGTTACTGCGGGAGGAACGGATGATCGTCAGCGAGGTGCCAGGCACCACGCGCGACTCTGTCGACAGCGTGCTCACCTGGCACCGCCGCCAGTTCCGCATCGTCGATACCGCCGGGATCCGCCGACCGGGACGCGTCGCGCGCGGCGGCCAGGTGGAGTCGATCAGCGTGCTGCTGGCGCGCCGATCGATCGAGCAGGCGGACATCGTGGTGCTGGTCGTCGATGCGAGCGCGGGCGTGGCCGATCAGGATGCCGCCATCGCGGGCGAAGCCGAGCGCGCCGGCCGCGGCATCATCATCGTGGCGAACAAGTGGGACCTGATGAAAGAGCGGGGACCGGATTACTCGAAGCGCTTCGACGAGGAGCTGCGGAGGCAGCTGAAGTTCCTCGACTACGTGCCCGTGCTGCACATCTCGGCGGCCACCGGGGAGCGGACGCCGAAGCTGCTGGAGTGGATCGATAAGGTCGCGGCGTCGAGGCGGAAGCGCGTTTCAACCGGCGAGCTGAACCGCTTCGTCGCGGAAACGACCGCCGTGCACCCGCCTGCGAGCCCGACGCGCCGCCACGTGCGGGTGATGTACGCCGCGCAGACCAGCGTGGCGCCGCCGACGTTCGTGTTCTTCACCAACGTCGCGACGACGTTCCACTTCTCCTACGAGCGGTTCCTGGTCAACCAGATCCGCGAGCGATTCGGCTTCGAGGGCACGCCCATTCGGCTCCACGTTCGTCGAAGAGGTCGCGAGAAAAAGACGTAGGGCACCTGCTATACTTAGCCCTCGAAATGGCCCCAAAGCTGTACAAGGCAGCGGAAGTGTGTGACCTCGCACAGCTGCAGCCGTTTGTGCTGCGCTCGTGGGAGAAAGAGTTTCCGGGCATCGGGCTGCAGAAATCGAGCGACAGCCAGCGGCTGTATCGTCAGTCCGATGTCGACCAGTTGCTGCGCATCAAGCAGCTGGTATTCGGAGAAGGGCTGACGCTGGCCGGGGCCCGGCGCAAGATTGAAGAGTCGTCGCCGACGCCGGTGCCGAGCGCGGAGGAGGTCGAAGAAGTCATCGAGGCTCTCGGCGCCGACGTGCACAACCGGATCGACCACGTCCGCAGCGGACTCCGTTCGATTCTGGTCTTGCTCGACGGAGGCAAGGACACCTACAGCTTGACGCCGTCGTCCGCTGCGTCGGGTCGTCCGAAGCCGCGGCCGGTTGCCGCGCGGAAGTCCACGCCAGCGCGGACCAAGATGGCGGCCCGCAAGCCGATGCCGCCGCCGCGGGGCAAGAGCGCGGCAAAGCGCGTCTCACGCGCCTCGCGCTGACGCAACGCGTCGGCGCGGTTCCACGTTCCGGGTTCCAGGTTCCCGGTTCGTGTTCGCGGTTCCAGGTTCGGCTCGTCGGACTTGAACCGTAACGACGCCACTCGGTCCGGACCGAGTGAGTCGGCAACGAATCTGGCGATGGAACCAGGAACACTGAACCTGGAACCAGGAACGTCACGTTTCGGGATGTAGCGCAGCCTGGTAGCGCACCTGACTGGGGGTCAGGGGGTCGTGGGTTCGAATCCCGCCATCCCGACCACACTATTGAGGTCCTTTCGGGTTACATGGGTAACGGATTATTCCGGAGACATGGGTAACACGGTTGGACCAAACGGATTTTCGATCGGTTCGAGACGGCACGTCTCATCGTCGAAATATCCGAGATCGTAATGCATGAAGGTGACGAGCCAAATGTGCTCGTCCACCTGGCGTATCCCCACTTGTTGTCCCGCAAACACCTGGCTGAGATTGACCTTCCGCCCTTTGAAGCAAATGCGGCCGCAGTGCGTGACGGTGCTGGCCCAATCGTGCAGCGGGTAGTCGAGCTCACCGAGGCCGCGATACGGACGATGTGACGCGACGTAGACGTCGGCCGGCACTTTCATCGCCAGGGCTTGATGCGGGCGCTCGTGGTTGTACCTGCTGGATGAAGGCATCGAATCGCGCCTGCTGTTGCAGCAGATTCGCCACCGCCGGCTTCGTAGCCTGTTGCTTGAGGGTGAGGTGCATGCGCTCGTGCCGACCGTTCTGCTCCGGGTGACCGGGTCGGATGCGTTCGATGCCGACGCCGAGCCGGAGCCACCACACCGCCAGCTTGCTCAGCCCGTAGAGCGCGTGCGCCGACGCGAAGGGCACGCCGTTGTCCGTGCGAATCGCGCGCGGGAGCCCGTTGTCTTGGAACGTCCGCTCGAAGACGGCGAAGGCGTACTGCTCGCGGGTCGTCGACAGCGCTTCGCACGTCAGCAAGTAGCGACTGGCAAAGTCGGTAATGGTCAGCGGGTAGCAGTACCGCTGATTGCCGAGTCGAAACTCGCCCTTGTAGTCCGCACACCAGAGCGCATTGGGCGTGCTGACCTGCGACAACGGCGTCCCGGTCGCGCGGCACCGTCGGCGCCCCCGACGCTGCACCAAGCCATGGCGATCGAGCACGGCGTGGACGGTGCTGATGGCCGGACAGCGTAACGGCCCGCAGCGGCCGCGCAGCTTCTCGCGGATCTTCGGCGCGCCCCAGTCGGGGTAGTCCCTCTTCAGCCGGACAATCTGCGTTTCAAGGACCAGCGGGAGCTGGTTGGCATGCCGATAGGGACGCCGACTGCGGTCGGTGAGGCCGTGGACGCCATAGTCCTTGTAGCGATCGAAGATTTTGTAGCCCGTCTTCCTCGAGATCCCGAATTCGGCGCACAGCGCCGTCATCTTCTCGCCGTCCAGCAGGCGGGCGACGAACCGGAGACGCTCGTCCACGACGTGACACTCCTTCCAGGGCATGCCCCCTCCTCGGGGGCAAAGTGTCACCCATGTCTCCGGAATAAACTGTTAACCCGTAATCAGGAAGGACACTCGCTTCGCTCGGTCTTGCGGGCGGGCTGGCGTCTTCAGGCGCCACGCAATGCGCATTCGCGCATCGCGATGGGGCACGAATCCCGCCATCCCGAATAAGATCTCACACACCTGACGCTACGATGAACGCGTACACCCTCTTGCGGCTCGCGCACGGCTACTGGCGCTGGGTCGTCCTTGCCACTGCGATCGTGGTGCTCCTCCGTGCGATCGCGGGGTTCATGGCGCACAAGCCATGGACCTCCGCCGACGAGCGCGCGTCGAAGACCTTCGGCAATGCGCTCGATCTCCAGGTGATGATCGGCCTGATTCTTTACTTCGGCTTCAGCCCGTTCTGGCCCGCGACCTACCGGACCTTCAGCGAGACCATGCAGAGCGACGTCGCGCGTTTCTTCGGTGTCGAGCATGAAACGGCGATGCTCCTGGCGGCCACCGCCGCGTACATTGGCCGCGCCCGCGCCAAACGGGCGATCGACTCAAGGCGCCGCCACCGCACGATGCTCGTCGCGATGGTCATCTTCTTCGCGCTCGCGCTGTGGGCGATCCCGTGGCCGTGGCGCATCGTTGGCCGGCCGCTGTTCCGGACGGAGTTCTAGCGGTGCGCTCGGCGCTGCATGCTGATACTGGACACCAGGGATATGATGGCGGGCCATGAAATCCCGAGTGCTCGGACTATCTATCGCGACGGCGCTGCTCAGCGCGCCGGCCGTTGTTGCGGCCGATCGCCCTCAGTGCTCACAACTGACCACGCTGAAGCTGCCGGACGTGAAGGTGACCGAAGCGGTCGCTGTTCCGGCGTCCACGACCGGGCCGATTACCGCGGCGCACTGCCGCGTCGCCGGCGTCATCGGCACCGAGATTAAATTCTCGCTCCTCCTGCCCGACGCATGGAATCGCAAGTTCCTGATGGGCGGAGGCGGCGGCTTCGTCGGTGAGGTCGAGAACCAGGCACTCTCACTGCGGTTCGTCGTTGCCCCGGTCGTCAATGCGGGATACGCGACGGTCGGCACCGACACCGGCCATCAGGGCACCGCCATCGACGCGTCGTGGGCGCTCAACAACCTCGAGCGGCAAGTCAATTTCGGATATCTCGGCGTGCATCGGACCGCCGAAGTCGCGAAGTCGATCCTCCGCAGCTACTACGGCGCGAACGAAACACGCTCGTACTTCTTCGGATGTTCCAACGGCGGGCGGCAGGGGCTCATGGAAGCGCAGCGGTTTCCGGACGACTTCGACGGGATCGTCTCCGGGGCGCCGGCGGCGGATTTCACGGGGATCGGCGCGCAGTTCATCAAGGACACGCGCGCCCAGTTTCCCGACCCGAAGAACCTGGCGCCGGTCCTCCCGCTCGAGACGATGCAATCGATCGCCACGCAGATTCTCGGCAAATGCGACGCGGTCGACGGCGTGAAGGACGCCGTGATGGAAGATCCGCGTCAGTGCAAGGTGGACGTCGCGGCGTTGACCGGATTGAGCGCTGCGCAGCAAACCGCGCTGAACGCGATCTACGCGCCCACGCGCGCCGCGGAAGAGACGATCTTCGCTGCACAGCCGTTTGGCGGCGAAGGCGAGCCGATGGGCTGGCCGTTGTGGATCACCGGCGCGCCTCCGAAGCCCGGTCAACCGCAGGTACCGAGCCTGCGGTTCATCTTCGGAACGCAACTGTTCAAGTATCTGGTGTTCAACGATCCTGACTGGGACTACACGAAGTACGACCTGTCGACCTGGAAGGCTGATACAAAGCGAACCGCGTCATTCCTGAATGCGACGAACCCCGACCTCGACGCCTTCAAAGCGAAAGGTCACAAGCTGCTGCTCTGGCACGGGTGGTCCGATGCCGCTCTGTCGGCGCTCGCGACCATCGAGTACGACGAAGACGTGAAGGCGCGCGACCCGAAAGCGGACGACTACGCCCTCTTGTTCATGGCGCCAGGGGTGGCTCATTGCTCCGGCGGAGCCGGTCCCGACAGCGTGGACTGGGTGGCGGCGCTTGACGCGTGGGTGGAGAGCGGAAAGGCCCCCGAACACATCGTCGCACGCAAGGTATCCAAAGGGGCGACGATACGGACACGCCCGCTGTGTCCGTATCCTCAACGCGCCGTCTATAGGGGCACCGGCAGCACGGACGAAGCGGAGAACTTCGTCTGCCGTCAGCCGTGAGAGCGCCGCGGGGCGTTGGCGGTCGCCGCGATCGCCCTGGCCCGACTCCTACGTTCATTCAACCGATGGTCGCGAAGATCGTGCAGGCTCTGCCTGAAGGGAACGACTGGAGCTACGAGGTCAAGTTCGACGGTTACCGGGCACTGCTGATCAAGGATGGCGAGCGGGTTCAGGTCCGGTCGCGCAACGATAACGACCTGACCCGCACGTATCCGGGCGTCGCCGCCGCCGCGTCGCGCCTGCGCGCCGAGAGTGCCATCGTCGACGGCGAGATTGTCGCGGTCGATTCCCAGGGCCGGCCCTCGTTCCAGGCGCTGCAGCATCGCGGCGCCCATCCTGGACACAAGGTCGTCTTCTACGCATTCGACCTGCTTCACGTCGATGGTGAGGATCTGACCCGTGATCCCCTTGTGGAACGCCAGGCGAAGTTGGAGACCGTCGTCGCCGGGTCAGGCGTGTTGCTTTCAGCGCCTCTTCCGGGAACAGCGGCAGAAGTGATTGAGGCTGTCCGAAGCCTTGGTCTTGAAGGCGTCATTGCCAAGCGCAAGGACTCGAAGTACCAGCCGGCACTGCGAGCGCAGACGTGGCTCAAGCTGAAGCTTGACCGTCAGCAGGAGTTCGTCATCGGCGGCTATCGGCCCGGAACGCACGGGATCGATGCCTTGCTCGTCGGGTTCTACGTGGGACGTAAGCTGCGATTTGCGTCGAAGGTGCGAGCAGGATTCACTCCACACCTGCGAAGGGAAGTGTTTGGAGAGCTGACGCCGCTCCACACGTCGCGGTGTCCGTTTGTCGACCTTCCAAACACCACGACGTCGCATTGGGGCGGCGGAGTGACAGCGGAGGAAATGGGCGAAATGCAATGGGTCCTGCCAAAGCTGGTCGCCCAGGTTCGATTCGTCGAGTGGACGGCGGACGATCACCTGCGCCATTCCGCTTTCCTTGGTCTGCGGGAGGACAAGGCGCCGGAGGATGTCGGGCGAGAGCCGTAGCGCGCCTGCGCGATTCGCGCTACATGGGCATCTTGTGCGGCATCGTGTGATCCCACACGCGCCAGAACTCGCGCATGGCCGAACGGCTGCCGATCGACACGCGAATGTAGTCGTTGAAGCCCGGAATCGGGCCCGCGACGAGAATGCCGTGCTCGGCAAGACGCGCCACCACGTCGGCCGCGGGACGCAGGGTGTCCAGCATCACGAAATTCGTGAGCGAGTCGATCCACCGCAGCATGCGCGCGTTCGCGTCGTTCAGGAACTCCTGGCGATCGTCGATGTTCCTGCTCGCGCTCGTGCGCACGTGATCCGTGTCCTCGAGGGCGGCGGCCGCAGCGCGAGCCGCCACCACGTTGATGGCGTCTGGCATCACGCGGGCCGACAAGGCACGGGCGGTCTCCGCCGAGGCCACGGCGTAGCCGACGCGCAAGCCTGCCAACCCATGGATCTTCGAAAACGTCCGCGTGACGATCACCCGCGGATCATCGACGGGACGATCGATGAACGACACGGTACTCGGATGATTCGCCGACGTAGTCGTGATACGCCTCGTCGATGACGACAACGACCGACGAAGGAAGCCGGCGAAGAAAGGCGTCGAGGTCCTTCCGCTGCGTGATGCTGCCGGTCGGATTGTGTGGATTGCAGATGTAGACCAACCCCGCGCCGCTGCCGCCGCGCGCGAGCATCGCGTCGAGGTCGTGGGAGTAGTCGCGATTCAAGGGCACGCCGCCGACGGCCGCGCCAAGGCGCTGCGCGCATCCTCCGACCAGATCGAATGTCGGCCGCGCCGCCGTGACGACCCGCGACGGCCCGGCGAACGCGTCTATCGCGAGAGACAGGAGGTGCCCGGACCCACAGCCAAGCACGATCTGTTCGGGCCTGATACGGTGGAAGCTGGCAATCCGGCGCCGGAGATCTTCGGCTTCGACGTCAGGGTATCGGTTCGCTTCGCTCTCGGTCGTCTGCCGCATGGCTTCGATGGCCCGCGGTGACGGTCCGTACGCGTTCTCATTCCGATTGAGGCGAATCAACATTGTGGGAGGGGCCGCCTCCGCCCGCCGCGCGGCCATCGCGGCCACGGCGCCGGCCCCCAACGTTTCCAGCAGCGTTCTGCGTGTCATCGGCATGGCGGCTACCGGACGATCAGCGTGGCGTTGACCGAGTGAGTGCGGCCTGCACCCGTGCCCGTGATCGTGATCGTCCGCGTACCCTTCTGCACGTTCGAGTTCGTGTCGATCGTCAGCGTTGAGCTCCCACTGTTGACGATCGATGTCGGGTTGAAGACCTTGGTGGCGCGGCTGGGTGCTCCGCTCACCGACAGGTTGACGGTCCCTACGAACACGTTGCTCGCGATGGTCACGACGTAGGTGGCGATGCCGCCGCGCGAAATCGTGCGGCTGGTCGGCGACACCGACATGGTGAAGTCGCCGTTGACGATCAGCGTGACGTTGACCGTTCGCACGCGCGGGCCGCTCGTGCCGCGAATCGTAAGCGGGTAGCTGCCGGCCGGCGTCGATGCGCTCGTCGAGATGCTGAGGGTCGTCGACCCCGACGTCGTGACCGACGTCGGACTGAACGCAGCCGTTGCTCCGGCTGGGAGTCCCGTCACGGTGAAGGCCACCGTTCCGGTAAACCCGGCCAGTGGAGACACCGTCGCCGTGTAGGTGGCGCTGCCTCCCGGATTGATCGTTCGCGATGCCGGCGTGGCCGACAGCGAGAAGTCCGAGACGGTGATCGTGCGCGTCACCGGCGGGCTCGCCGCCCCGCGATTGTCGGTGACGATGAAGGAGGCCGTGTACGTGCCAGGCGTCGAATACGTCACGACGCCCGGTGTAGCGGCCGTGCTCGAGGCCGGACTACCGCCTGCGAATGTCCAGGCGTCGCTGACGATCGCGCCGTCCGGATCGTTGCCCGTCCCGGCGAACGACACCGCCCCTCCTGGATTGACGGTTGCGTTGGACGAGGGGCTCGTGATCGTCGCGGTTGGCGCCTGGTTGACGGCCGGCGCCTGCAGTCTGACGAAGCGCGCGACGGATGGGACGCCCGCCGCGTTGAGCACGAACAGCATGTAATACCCCGGCGGTGCGATGTTGCCGGTCGGTGGCGCAGTCACGTTCAGCACGCCGCTTTCGGCCGTATAGGTCAGCCCAATCAGGCGCTGGTCCATGTCGAAGGCGTGCGTGGCCGCGCCGGGCCGCACGAGCACGACCGATCCGATCTCGGACGCATCCGGCGTCTGCACCTGAAACGCCTCGCCGTATCCGATGCTGCCCGGCGTCACGCTCGTGATGGTCGGACGAAACGCGTCGGTTCCGTCGGCGTTGAAGAGATACGCGGGCGAGTAGATCTCGAGCCGCCGCTCGTAGCTTCCTCGCTGCGGGTTGCCGCCAATCAGCAGAACGGTCGCGTCCGGAAGGAGCAGCGAGGCGGAATGGTACAGACGCGGATAGGCGTTGGCTCCGGCCGAGGCAAATGTGTTGGCGATCGGATCGTACAGGTCGGCGTTCAGGCTCGCCGTCAGCGCGTCCTCGTTGTTGGTTGATCCGCCAACCGCCAGGACTTTGCCGCTCGGAAGGATCGTCGTGCTGATCTGAATCCTCGGCTGCGACATCGGCGGGCCGCTCTGCCACGCTGGCGTCGGGGCGGACAGGTCGATGATCTCCGTGGTGGGCGTGGCCGGATTGCCGCCGCCCAGGATCATCACGCGCGGCCGGTAACCGTCCGCCGGCGTGAGCGGCAGCAGCACCGACGTGCCGTACGAGCGCGACCCCGTGTAGATGGTGTTGGAGACGACAGCCGACCAGGTTCGTGTGGATGGATCGAAGAACCTCGATCCACGACCCGAGCCAGCGTAGAAGACGCGCCCGTCCGTGCTGAGATGCATGCGCGGATAGAGCGGCGGAGTCCAACCCGCCGGATACTCCGGGCTCCATCCCACTCCATCGGTATAGATCTCGACCGTGCTGTTCGTTCCGCCCGTTTCCAGCAACCCTGAGAATGTCAGGATCCTGCCGTCGCCGAGCGTGGTCACCGTTGGATACCAGCGCCCGTGCGCCATGTTCTGCAGGTTGGTGAAGAGGCCCGTGGCCGGATCGTACGCAGCGTTGCGAGGTTCGCCGAAGAATGGGTCTGTACTGAAGATTGCCGCCGTTGACGAAGATGCGGCCGTCGGGCAGCGCCACCATGCCGTTGCAGAACATGTCCCACTCGAGCGTCTGCGTCTGAAACGTTTCCGATACGGGATCCCAGACAGCTGCCTGGAAGTTCGTTTCCGTCGCCAGATTGCCGGACCCGGCAACGACCAGGACCTTGCCGTTGTGCATCAAGGCGACGTGGATCGGATTGATGGGCGCTTCGTTCGTGAGCGTCCGCCAGCGGCCCTGCGCCCCTGCCTGCGCGAAGAGCGCCGGCACGGTGCACAGGATGACGGCGGACACGACGGCTGCGGCGAGACGCGGCACAGCCGGCTCGGCTTTGACAGTGGGCATGCTGTCCTCCTGTCTCGAAGGGGGGTTCGAGACAAAGGCCGTTAAAGGTTGAGCTGAGAGGATAGTGCAGGTCCGCGCGCGTCAGATCATGAAGCTCGGGGACGGATTGCGCCGAACTGACCAGGAATGCACCGAATTTGATCAGACCACTGAGTCGAGCATGCGTCGATAGGTCGCGAGGTCACGCTCCGAGAAGCAACAGAACGTGATCTGCGCCAGGGACGAGGGGTGACGCACGAATCGCTTGACGGTGGAGACCGCCACTAACGCCGCTAGCTCGATCGGATAGCCGTAGATTCCCGTGCTGATCGAGGGGAAAGCGATCGACGAGAGCTGATGCGCCACGGCGATCTCGAGCGATCGCTCGTAGCATGAGGCAAGCAGGTGCGGCTCATCCTGCTGTCCTCCGTGCCAGACGGGCCCGACGGCGTGAATCACATGCTTCGCGGGCAGGCGGTACCCGCGGGTGATCTTCGCGTCGCCCGTGGGGCACCCTCCGAGCGTTCGACATTCCTCGAGCAGCTCACGACCTGCCGCCCGATGAATGGCGCCGTCCACACCGCCACCGCCAAGGAGCGATGTGTTCGCCGCGTTCACGATCGCGTCGACCTCGAGCGTCGTGATGTCGGCCAGGACGGCCTGGAGGTCTGTCGCCATTCCGGTCGATCAGCCGGGCAAACGATGCTGCTCGATGAGATGAGTCGTCACCGGCCGCCCTCCGATCAAGTGTTCCTGGATGATTCGTTCGAGGACCGGCGGATCGCACTCCGAGTACCACGCGCCCTCGGGGTAGACGACGGCGATGGGGCCGCCTTCGCAGATTCGCAGGCAGTTGGCCTTGGTCCGGAGAATGCCGCCCTGCTCGGAGAGTCCCAGCTCCTTGAGTCGGCGCTTCAGAAAATCCCACGCCGCCAGGCCTCGTTCCTTCTCGCAGCATTTTGGCGTCGTCTGGTCGCAGCAAAGAAAAATATGACGGCGAGCCACCGGGATGCCGATCTCCACGGCGATCGCGCGTTGCGAATCCAGCATCGACGAAGTATAGGCGAGGGCTACGGCAGGATGCGGAGGTTCGTCGGCGGCGCGGGCCCGTTCGGACGGTAGCCGAGGCTGATCACCTCGAAGTCGCTTGCCGTCAGCGAACGGAACGCCGGGTTCAGGATCCCGTTGTCCCAGCGTGGATCGAACGCGCCGCTGATATACATGTCGGAGCCGTTGTCGGCGACGATGAGGCCGTACCGCTGCATCGCGCGGAAGATCTTCTGAATCTCCGGCCGGAAGGTAGACAGATTGACGCTGGCCTTGAGGCGCAGCCGCGCGCCCATCGGGAGCGCGCCGTTCGTGGCGCCGGCACGATGCGAGGCGGGATAGACGTATCCGTTGGTCGCGCGCACCGTCACGCGCAATGCATGCTCGATCTCGTTCGGGCCGAACACTTCGTCGTATCGAACGAGGCCGGGCAGAATTGCCAGCCCCGCCGCGTCGGCCGACGTCCATCCGTCCGGACGGCGGCCGTTCGTGTTCAGGTCGAAGAACGCACCCGATCCCGCCAGCCAGCGCGTGCCGTCGTAGTAGACGTTGAACAGCTCGTACAGGTGTCGATTGTCGCGATCGACAATCAGCAGGTGGCGGTCGGAGCTTGAGCGGTGATCGATGTTGCCCGGCTCTCCGCCCTCAATCCAGTGCGCTTGTGTGATGGCTTCATCCGGTATCGGGTAGAACGGAATGCCGCGGCCGGTTGTGCGATCCACGCCGTCGCTCTCCGAGGCGTACTGGAACTCCACGGCGCGTTTCGGCACCGCGGAGTCGACGACAACGTAAGGGAAACCGTAGATCGCAACGCTGCCTGGTGACGCCTCGCCGCCGAAGTCAGGATGCAGCCGACGCGTCGTCCCGTTGTTGATGAATGCGATGAAAGGAGCCGAATTCGCATCAACGGGGGCCGTGGAGATATTCAGGTTCCACCAGTTGTCGCGCGGAAAGAGCGGAAGCGGTCCTGGAAGCGGGCCGTTGAGGATCGCTGTCGCGGCGACGATGACCGTCGCGGCTGCGCCGCACGCACAGGCGAGGCCGACGCGAACCGCAGGCGTGGGACGGGGCATTCAGCGATGAGGGGCAACGCGCGTGCCATGCGGGAGTGCGTGCTTTCTCGCGTGGTTTCCGCGCCGCGGCGGGCGTCGGCCGCGGCGCGTCGAGCACATTTGTCAGGGACCGGGCAGATCTTTCACTTCACGACGTGAAGCGTGGCCTCCACGCGCACCACCTCGCCGGTGAGCCGATCCCCGGCGGCCGCGAACTCGGCTGACTGACCATCCTTGAGAACGATGGTGTTGTTGCTTCTGAACGACCGGAATGGTGGGTTTCTTCCCGGCCGCGCCACAGCGGGGCCTTCTCCCTCCGCGTACACCGACTTTTCCGCGACCGTCAGCTCGAGCAGATATCGTCCATCGTCGGTTGGCGAGACCCGGCAATCGATCTGTGTCCCTATCTGCTCGTAGCTCACCGACGCCGGTGCCGTCACGAGGTTCTGGCCTCCGTCCTTGGCTGCGGTGAGGCTCGTTGAAAGCGGCACGTCGGCCCCGATGCGGATCTGACCGACGCCCCGACCGGGGGCTGCCGCGTTGATCGACATCGTGTACGGCAGGCTGCTGATGCGTTTGTCTCCCTGGTATCGCGCGATGACCACCTGCACGCGCACCGGCGCAATCGTCGCGACACGAGCTGTCTCGGTCGGGGGTTTAGAGGCCGTTTGCGCGAATCCAGCCGTCGCGGCAGACGCGACCAATGAAAGAACGACAAGAGCACGAAGAGGCTGCAAAGTCACGGATGCACTCCTTGCGATTCCGGTGTGAGCGGCTCGATCACGATCGGAGCCAACATGAATTCGACGGCCGGTGGCACCGTGGATTCCTCGACGGACCGAGTGAGACGCGGAAGGTCAACCTCGCCCGACCCGACATCCGCCAGCAGCTGCCGCCAGGCCGCCGCTTCGGGCGCATGAATGATCATCGTCATCGCCGCCACGACCGAGTTGCGTCGGGACACCGGGGGCACAGTCGCGCGGACCACGGAGCGAGCAGCGACCGATGGGGCCGTGGTCGCGTAGACGGATTGGCCAAGCGAGCGCGCCTCCAACATCGGCACCTGCGGTGACGGAGAATCGAGGCGAACCACGATGACGGCTGCGGCCGCAGCGGCCAGGGCTCCTGCGCCAAGAGCCCACAGCGCGCGCGACGCGAGCCAACCCGCGCGAAGCGGCGGCTCCTGCGCGATACGCCGTCGAAGGTGCGCGCGGAACTCGGGCGCCGGATCTACGGCAAGCAGATCCTCGATCTCACGTTCGAGCATCGAGTCATCCATGGCCTTCACCTCCGCCCATCGAGAGCAGATGCTCTCTGAGTTTTTGCCGCGCCGAGAAGAGCCGCGACTTCACCGTGCCCTCGGGAAGATCGAGCAGGGCAGCGACCTCGCGAATGTCATGGCCCTCGATGCCCGCCAGCACGATCGCGCTTCGCAGCTTGTCCGGCAGGGCATCGATCGCTCTCCACAGCCGTGTCGCGCGCTCTTCGGCCTCGACGGCATGGGCCGTCGTCAACATCGGGGGCGTCTCGCTGTTCTGCTCGCGCGCGGCACGCCTGCGCTCGGCCCGCCATCGATCGATGGCCAGCCGCCAGGCCGTCTTCACCAGCCAGGCTCGAAAGCGCGTGCGATCGCGAAGCCGATGGAAGCTCCGATGGGCCCGGACGAAGGCCTCCTGTGCCACATCCTCCGCGTCCTGGCGCTGCCGCAGCACCCCATACGCCACACGAAACGCCAGCGTGGAGCACTCCATCAGCCGTTCCTCGAATTCGCGTTCGAGGTCGGGGCTGATCACGCCCGCCGCCGCCACGCTGGCAACGTCCTGCATCGGCTCATTACACAACGTTCTGCAGGCAAGACGGCGCGATTCCCGTCTCGGTTCGGCCGGCGAGGCGGCGAGGACTACGTGGTCAGGATGAGCTGGGGAATCGGGACAGCGGTGTCGGCAAGCTCCTCGAGGGAGACGGAGCGGTCAGTGCCGTCCAGGCGCGCGCCGATGTACGCGTCGAGCGACCAGGCACCTTGCCTCCGGAGGATCTCTCCCAGGTCCGTCTCGAGCTCGAGGCGGCCCTGCTCCGAGAGCAGGTAGGGCACGACGGCCGACGCGCCGACGCTGCACTGCGCTGCCGCGTCGTGTGCATCGCGAATATCGGCTGCGTCGGCGACGATAGACGCGCGAAGGCGAAGGCGCGCCGACCGCAGGCCGCTGTCGACAGCGCTCGTGGCGAGGAGCGACGGAATCGCCGCAAGCCCCGGGTCCAGCCGGCGGTCGGAGAGAACGAGGATGCGCGTGCCGTTCGCCGCGAGTGCCGTTGCGGTTCGTTGAAGAGTGGTCAGGGCCCGCCGCAGCGCGTCGCCGTGCAATGCCGGGGAGCCGGGGTCGAAACCGATCGGCAGAATGGCAGCGCGCACGCGGCTCTGGCCGAGTATGGCGTCGAGCTCGGTCTCGAGCAGCACCGGCGAATCGAGCTCGAGCAACACCGGGGGGAGGCCATGAGGCGTCCATTGTCCCCGGCGGCCCAGCAGCGTACGCAGTTGCGGCGTCCGGCTCTCGCGCGGCACGCGATGCACGAGCCGGCCCGCCAGATCGACGTAGTCCTTGTCCGCCGCGAACGATCGCCACACGGCCTCGCCATGCAGCACCGTGCCGGCGACCAGATCGACGACGAGCATCTCGCCGCGGCCGACCCGGCCAAGCGTCGTCACGGCTGGTTCGAGGAGGCGGAAGACATGGGACTCCGACGCCACGCACACGACATCGTCTGTTTGGCTCATGTAAAGCTGGCGTGCGCTGTGGCGGTCGAGCATCGCGCCCACGTAGCGGCCGTCGGCGAACGCAACGGCGGCCGGCCCATCCCACGGCTCCGCGAAACATGCTTCATGACGATGGAACGCGAGGACCTCCGGCGTCGAAGCGGCGTCGCGATCCCACGCCGGGGGCAGCAGCCTGGCGAGAGCGTGCGGCATCGACAGGCCCGCGTCGCACAGCCACTGCAGCGCGGCGTCCAGCGTCTGCGAATCACTTCCGCCCTCCTTGGGCAGGTCGGTCTCGTCGCGGATGCCGGCATCGCCGATGCGCACGTCCATCCAGAGCCGGTTGCCACGGATCGTCGTGATCTCGCCATCGTGCGCAAGCCCGTGAAAAGGCTGCGCCAGATCCCAGCGCGGTGGTGTGTGGGCGCTGAAGCCGCAATGGAGCAGCGCGAACGCCGACGAGAACCGGGGATCCGCGAGATCGGGAAACAGCGTCTGGAGTTCCGACGGCGCGACGAGCGCCTTGTAGACGATCGTGGCATCTGAAAGCGAGGTGACGGAGCAGCCCGCGAGCCCGAGCCGCAGCCATCGCGACTCGATCGCCAGGCGCGTCCGGTAGGGCGTGCGCTTCAGGCGATGACGCGGCGCGCGCGCGAAGCACTGCACGATGCGCGGCGCCGCGGCGCGTGGTTCGGGCGTCAGCGCATCGAGGCAGGTCGGGACCTCGCGCCAGGCCATGACGTGCCAGCCGAGGCGGCGCAACGCCCAGCGGGCGGCAACGATAGCGCGATCGGCCTGCCGCGGATCGAGCGCGAACATCGCGGCGATTCGAGGAGCGGCGGGATCCGCGAGTTGAGGAGGAAGCCCGGGCGCGAAAAAGTCCCAGGGAATCGCCGTCAGGATGCCGGCGCAGTCACCTGACCGATCGCGAACGTCGCGCGCATCGCCTGGCGCGAGGCGCTGAAGCGCGTCGAGGCCGCGCTCGACGATCTCGCGGCTCGCGCGTCCACGCCGATCGGCGACGAAAGCGACCATACGCCGTTATGACGGATCCGCTGCCATAAGGGAAATAGAACTTCTACATCCCACCAATGAGTTTTCAGATTGGTTCCTGCTGCGTCAGGCAGTGCAGCGTGCCGAGGCCCCACACCAGATCGACGGCGTGAATGCCGACCACGCGATGGCGGGGCATCAGGCCGGCGAGCGTGTTGAGCGCGACTCGATCGTTCGGATCGTTGAACGTCGGCACGAGCACGGCGCCGTTGGCGATGTAGAAGTTCGCGTAGCTGGCGGGCAGCCGCTCGCCGTTCATGATGACCGGCCGGGGAAACGGCAGCGTCACGATGCGGAGCGGCGCGATCGCGGCATCGCGGGCAGCCGACTCCATTCGCCGGAGGTTGTCCATCGAGCGCGCGTGATTCTCGTCCGCCGGATCGTGTTCGACGGCGAGCACCACCGTGCTCGCATCGACGAACCGTGCGATGTCGTCGACATGGCCGTGCGTGTCGTCGCCGACACACCCTTCGCCAAGCCAGACGGTCCGCATGACGCCGAGCCACTCTCGGAAGATGCGCTCGTAGTCGGTGCGGGTGAGCCCGGGGTTTCGGACCTGCACGCCACTGAGGAGCCATTCCTCCGTCACGAGCATCAGGCCGCTGCCATTGACCTCGATCCCGCCGCCCTCCAGGACGAGGCGCTCGCCGGTATCCGGCCGGCGTGGCTCGAGACGCGGAAGCCCCGTGATGCGCGCGACCGCCGCGCCCACGCCGGCATCGTGCGTCCCAATTCGGATACTTCGCCCAGCCGTTGAACGCCCAGTTCACCAGGACACGCCGCCCGGCGGCGTCGGCCACCGCCGTTGGCGCCGAGTCGCGCAGCCACACACGATCGGTCGGGACGTGATGCAGGCGTATCCGATCGCGTGGGACCGCGTGCGCATCGAGCGTGGCGCGGGCCTCCTCCATCACCTCCGGGGAGTGACAGAGAATCTCGAGTGTTTCGTGCCCGGCGATGACGCGCGCAATCTCTGTGTAGACCCACGGGATCGCGGCGAACTTTCCGGGCCAGTCCGGTTCGTAGTGCGGCCAGCTGATCCACGTCGCGCGGTGAGGCTCCCATTCGGCGGGCATCCGCGCGCCCGGCGGAGGGGAAGAGTCCGTCACGCGCCGAGGTAGCGATTGAGGATCGGTCCGTATGCGTCGACGCGGCGGTCGCGCAGAAACGGCCAGTTCCGCCGCACGGACTCGAGCAGCGCGGGATCGCACCGGGCGACGAGCACTTCTTCGCGATCGGTCCCTTCCGCGACGTAGCGCCCGAACGGATCGCAGACGAACGAATGGCCGAAGAACGTGATCCCGTTCGTGCCGGGCTCGTCCTCGTGGCCGACGCGGTTCGGCGACGCCACGTACACCCCGTTCGCGATCGCGTGCGACCGCTGAATGGTGCGCCACGCCTCGATCTGCGCCTGGCCCCACTCGTCTTTCTCGGCGGGATGCCAGCCGATGGCCGTCGGATAGAACAGCACGTCAGCGCCGAGCAGCGTCGTGATCCGCGCCGCTTCGGGATACCACTGATCCCAGCAGATCAGGACGCCAATCTTCGCGTAGCGCGTACTCCAGACCTTGAAGCCGTTGGCCTCGCCGGGGCGCTCGCCGTGATAGTCCATGTGGCCGTCGCCCGGAGTGAAGTAGTACTTCTCGTTGAACAGCGGGTCGTCGGGGATATGCATCTTCCGGTAGACGCCGAGCAGCGAGCCATCCGCGTCGATGACCGCCGCAGAATTACGGTAGAGGCCGGCAGCCTGCCGCTCGAAGAGCGGGGCCACCAGGACGACCTCGAGCTCACGCGCGAGAGCCTGCATCCGCTCCGTGGTCGGGCCCGGGATGGGCTCGGCAAGATCGAAGCGGTCACACTGCTGGGATTTGCAGAGGTACACCGAGCTGAAGAGCTCTTTCAGGCAGATGATCTGCGCGCCACGCCCCGCCGCCTCGCGCACGAGTCGCTCGGCCCGCTCGACATTGGCGCCAACGTCAGCCGTCGCGTGGTCCTGAACGATGCCAATGGTGAAAGGCTGTGTGCTCACTGGTTGCCGCCGCCCTCCTGTGCCCCTGTGCGTCCCTCATCGTCGCACAGTGTGGCGGCGGCTCCCTAGCGGTCGACTCCTAGTACCACTCGCGTTGCGCACCCGGCCAGGTCCCGCGCGCCCAGACGCCGCGCTGAACCTCGCGGACGAGCCCCGATGATGCGAGCCGTCCGAGAATCCGCTCGGCGGCATCGAAGGGGACCCCGAGCCACTGCTGCAGCGTTTCGACCCGCAGTGTCACGCTCGGATTCTGCAAGACGCCGTCGATGACGCGCCTTACCACGGCGCCACGCGTCTTCATATTGCGTCGTTCCTCGGCCATTCCACCTGCCTCCTCCCGCGATCGACCCCACGGAACGCAAGGCAAGGGAGGTGCCGATTTTGACGTCAATAATACAGAGCAGCTGAAAATGCCGCTGACGAGATGCGATCCGCGATCCGAGCTGTGGCGTGAGCGCGAGAGTAAGCGGACAACGCACCCGTATGCACGGGCTGCCGTCCACCTAAAATCGAGCAGGTGAAGCTTCGGATCGTCCTCATTGTCGTGGCCGCAGCGGCGGCGTTGCTTCCACTCGATCCGCTCATCGTCGAGCGCTGGTATTCGACCGGCGTCTACCCGCACATGCAGCGCGTCCTGACGCCGATATCGAACGCATTGTCCGTGGCATGGCTCGATGTCGTCAGCCTCGCGGCGGTGACGGGGCTCTGCTGGTTATGGTGGCGTGCCCTGCGGGCCGGCGTCGAACCACTCGCGCGGCGTATCAAACGAGCGGCGTTGACGACGACCACGATTCTGGTGGTGGCGTATCTGGCGTTCCTCGCACTGTGGGGGCTGAACTACCGGCGGCTGCCAATGACACGCCGCGTCGCGATGGACGATCGGCCACCCTCCACGACGGATGTCGTGACGCTTGGACGCGAGGCCGCCGCGCGGCTCAACAGCGCATACGCGTTGGCCCACAACAGGGGATGGGTGGAGGAGCCGTGGCACAACCAGTCGATGCTCACCGCGTTTGCCGATGTGCAGCGCCAGCTCGCGGATGCGCAGCCGGCGGTACCCGGTCGGCTCAAGTGGACCCTCTTCGGCGTCTTCTTCCGCTGGACCGCTGTGGACGGAATGGTGAATCCCTTCGGTCTCGAGGTCCTTGCGAACCCGGACCTGCTCCCGTTCGAGCGGCCGTTCGTGGCCGCTCACGAGTGGGCCCATCTCGCCGGATATGCAGACGAGGCAGAAGCCAGCTTCGTCGGGTGGCTCACCGCGTTGCGCGCAGACCCGCCGTCACAATACAGCGGCTGGCTGTATCTGTATTGGCAGATCGCTGGAGAGCTCCCGCCGGATGCGCGGAGCCTTGTCGCGGGCGATCTGCACGCCGGGCCGCGCGCCGACATCGCCGCCATCGCCGCGCGCCTGCAGCGCGGCAACCTGCCGCTCCTGCGCCGCGCGACGTGGAAGGTGTACGACAGCTACCTGAAGGCAAACCGCGTTGAAGAAGGCGTCCGCAGCTACGGCGTCGTGGTCAACCTCATTCTTCGGGCGCGCTTCGAGGACGGCCGGCGCCCCGTGCGCGTGCGTCCGGACCTGCCTTAGACCGCAGGCGATCCCGGCCCTTCACCTGCGCGGCGTCGACCTGACGCTTGCGTTCCCGCGCCATGTCATCAGGCGTCAGCCGGCCGGCCTGATCGTAGTTTGTCTTGTTGACTTTGTTTTTTCTGCTCATAACGTTCGTTGGTTCGTGAGTTCGTCAGTTCGTCAGTTCGTGGGTTCATATCCTGAATCGCAACAACGCGCCGACGCCGCCGACGGGCGACAGCAGGTCGGGATTCTCGATGAAGCGGATGCGCGCTCCAGTCGTTTGCGCCCGCGTCACGAGTTCGTCCGCCAGCTTCAACCGGTCCGGATCGGGCCCGGCGCCCGGGGCGGACGTATCCACTTCCACCGGACCGGGCGTGGTGCCGGCAGGCACGGCGCTCGGGGGGCGCAAGCCCGCGGGGGCGGCGGCGATCAGAAGCTCTTCCACCTGGCCCATCTCCAGCGCGGTCAGCGTGTCTTCCGCCCCCACCACCGCGAGGCCGCCGCCGCGCCACGCGCCGATCATGTCTCCGACGCGTTCCTGATCGGTTTCGGCATCCTTGGCTCGCAGCGCCTCGAGCGTGCTGCGCAGCACCTCGTGGTCCGGCGCCTTCACGTTCATGGGAACGATGTCCACGATCTTCTCGGCGAGGTGCTTTGGAAGCTGGTCGTTCAGAAGCGGCTTCGCCACCTCGTCGCACGAGATCACGATTTGATTGATCGACTCTTCGCGGACGACGCGGTCGAGCACGTCGACGACTTCCTTCATGTGCTGAACGTGGAAGTTCTCGATGTGGCGCTGATAGCGGGCCTGCGACCATCCGCCCATCGACGTCTTGCGGGTCTTCACATTCTGAACCGCCTCCTGTGCCTCGGCGGCGCCGAGGCTGAAGACGAAGAGTCGCGCCGAATTCGTGTCAACCAGCAGGGCCGCGTAGCGCGGAAACTGATCGTTGACGCGGGCGAGCGGATACAGATGCGGCCCCGAGCCGATGAACAACCAGTAATCGTCGATTGGCACGTTCATCTGGATCGCTTCGAAGAGGCTGGCGCCATGACACGCGAAGATTGCGAGGCCGTTGACGGAGCGCTCCACATCCTCGGCGAGGAAGTCGTTGATGCGCTGCACGTCTTCGTCGAAGCTCAGGCGCCCGGGCGAGCCGCTGGCGAATGTCGCCTGGCGTTCGCTGAATGTCTTCCGCAGGAATGGCTCATGGCGCCGCTTGCCCTGCTGATCGGGTCGCATGTCGAGATAAAGGCTGATCACCGGAAGGTCCGTTGGCTCGAACGCCGCCAGCCGGTCGAGCTGCGCGCGGAGCGGCGTTTCCAGAGATGTCGTTGTTTTCGGCATGCTCAGTTAATCGCAACTTATGTGCCGGTCTGATGTAGATTTGGCGCGCGACCTCTTCAGATGCCCGGCTACAAGTTCGATCAGGCGCTCATCCCCTCCGTGCTCGCCGACCCCTTGTTCCAGATGACGGGGGCGTACGGTGGAGACGATTCGGGGTTGCACTATGTCGTCCTCGATCCGCGGCGCCGATCGGCCCATGTCTGGACGAAAGCGAGCCCGTTCGTCGGAGCGTACCAACTGGAACCGTGTCTCGCGCCGAACGTGTTCTTCACCAACGGCCCACTGATGTCTCCGCCGCCGTCGCGCCGTCCCAAGTGGCTTCGCATCTTCCAGGGGCTCCTCGCGCATGCCACGGGCCTTGGTCCCGTCTACGGCTGGCAGCCGCTCCGCACCGTCATCGCGGGGAACCAGATTGTGAATAACGGCGCCGGAACGGCTGGCGCCGGCGGTTACTTCGCGCGCGTCGGCTTTGGGCGATACGAGCACTACTTGATTGGGCGAAGCCCGATGCCCGGCGTCGCAGGGGGCCGTGCTGTTGGCGATGGGATCGACGGGCTTGTCCTGCTCGTGTTGGGTGGAGGCATTGTCACGAGCTCCGCGGCGCTCGAGCTCCAGACCAAAGATGGAGTTGCGGTGTGGGCCAAGGTTCCGTTGGCCGCACCGCTCGACACGAGGGAATGGGAAAGCGAAGTGCCCTATCTGCCGGGAGACTCCGAGATACCGCAGAACGTACCACCACTGCTCACGGGCGTGATCGTCGCAGCGGGCGTCGGCTCCACGATGTGGAATCCGCTGCCTTCAGGAACGATTGCCTGGGTCGCCAGCCTGCTCGTCTCCCGCCGCGACTGGAACACCACGATTGCCAGCGACCTTCTCGCCATCGGCGCGAGCGATGCCGTTGCCACCGACCCGAGTGACAGCGTGATCTGCGGCCGCGGAGGAACGCTCCTCGCCCACTGTGCGCCACTCAAGGATCTGATCCAGCAGTACCGGCTGGCTGGCCCGATGACGCTCTGGTGCTAGAACAGTCGGGCCCCGAGCGGAACCTCGCGATCGGGTTGGATCAGCGCGGTCGGGCCGTTTGCGCTCGGTACGCCCAACGTGAGCACTTCGGACATGGTCGGACCGATCTGGCGGGGAGGGAAGTTCACGACGGCCAGCACCAGACGGCCGATGAGCTCCTCTCGAGAGTAGAGCGGCTTGAGCTGCGCTGACGATCGTTTCCTGCCGATCTCCGGGCCAAAGTCGATCGTCAGCTTCCACGCAGGCTTGCGCGCTTCGGGGAAGTCCTCGACCTCGACGATGCGGCCGACGCGCACGTCGACCTTGTTGAAGTCGTCAATCGTAATGGTCATCGCCTTACTCCACTTCGACGTGCTCCGACGCCGCGCGCCGCAGGCGATCGCGAATCGCGCGGCCGAGGCCCTCGTCGCGGGTGACGTCACGCGCGAGGATGACGTCTACTCCCGCCGCGTCGAGCTGCCGGAGCGCCGCATAGAGTCGAGCGCCGACATGCTCGAGATCGCCGGCTGTTCCCATCTCCACGAGTTGCACGGGAAAATCGCCGAAGGCATCGACATCCTCGCGCATGACGAGCACTCCAACGCGCACGCCGCCGGCCGACGCATCTCGCGCGCGGCCGACGAGGGCGGCCAGAGCCGCACTTGGCTCTCCGCAGAAGATCGTGAGCGGCGCGCGAGGAGCATAGTGCTTCGACAGCATGCCGGGCGACGCGGCCGGCGACCGATCGCCGGCGTCCCGAAGCCGTACGACAGGCAACACCGTCCGCAGCGTTTCGAGCGTGACGGCGCCGGGACGCAGGACGGTTGGCTCGGGGCAGGTCAGGTCGAGGACCGTCGACTCGACGCCAACGGTGGTCGCGCCCGCGTCGATGATCATGTCGATGCGGCCGTCGAGATCCTGAAGCACGTGCTCGGCGCGCGTCGGGCTCGGACGCGAGAAGAGGTTCGCGCTCGGGGCGGCAACGGGTATGGCCGCGGCCTCGAGCAGCGCGCGCGCCACGGGATGCGCCGGCACGCGGATCGCCACCGTTGAGAGACCGGCCGTGACTTCGAGTGGAACACGATCGGACTTCGGCAGCACGAGCGTCAGCGGCCCCGGCCAGAATTGCGCCGCCAGCCTGCGTGCCCGGCTGTACGGTCCGGTTTCCAGATCCTCCCCGAGAAGTTCGGCCACATCGTCGAACGACGACACGTGGATGATGAGCGGGTCGTTGGCGGGACGGTCCTTGGCGGCAAACAGGCGGCGCACGGCCGCGGCATCCAACGCGTGAACGCCAAGCCCGTAGACCGTCTCGGTCGGGAACGCCACCAGCCCGCCCCGGCGCAGGCAGTCAGCCGCACGCGCGATCGAGGCTGCACTTGTATCGAGGACTTGAGTCACGCACCACGAAACCACGAAACCACGAAACCACGAAATTCACGAAAATCAGAATCTACCTTGATTTCGTGTTTTTCGTGTCTCGTGGTTGGTTTGACCGTCGCGGCTAGATGGGAATGCGCAGCGTGGCGCGGCAGCCGCGCGCGTTGGCGCGGTTCTCGAGCGTGAGCGTACCGCCATGTCCCTCGGCGATGTGGCGGCTGAGCACGAGTCCGATGCCGGAGCCGCCCGGCTTCGTGGTGAAGAAGGGCACGAACAGGTTGCCGGTGTTCGGCAGCCCCGGGCCTTCATCCTCGACGAAGACCTCGAGCATCCGGCGGCTGCGCGTCCACCCCATCGTCACGTTTCCGCCTGTTTCGAGCGATGCGTCGGCCGCGTTTCGCAGGACGTTGATGAGCAGCTGCTCGAGCTGATCGGCATCCGCATTCACCGTCACGTCCGGGCCTCGCTTCATCGCGATCGAGGTCCTCGTCTCGAGCCCCGCGATCCGCTGCGCCAGCGGCTCGAAGCGAACCGGCTTCAGGTCTGGCTGCGGGAGCCGCGCGAGGCGCGCGTAGGCGTTGGTGAAGCGGCTCAATGCGTCCGATCGTGCCGCGATGATAGCGAGCCCGCGCTGCATGTCGTCGCGCCAGTCGGTTGGCATCTGGTCTCTGCCGAGCAGCCCTTCGAGGCTGCCCGCAATCGACTTGATCGGCGCCAGCGAGTTGTTGAGCTCGTGGCCGATCACGCGAATGAGCCGCTGCCACGCCTGCCGTTCCTGCTCGCGCAGCGGCTGGCTCACGTCGGTGAGGACGAGGAGCTCGTGGGGGAGCCCGCCCTGCCAGAACTTCGACCGCCGCACCTCCCAGCGGCCGACACCCCCCGGAAAGCTGATGTCGAGAATCCCCGCGTCGTCGCGGAGCGTCGGCTGCAGCCCGAGCTCGTCGGCCCGATGTCCGAGAAGCTGCTCGCTGGCGCGGCCGAGCAATCGCTCCGCGTAGCGGTTGATCAGCACCAGCCGATGCTCGTTGTCGAAGGCGAAAATGGCGACGTCGATCTCGGCCATCACGGCGCGAAGCAGCGCGGTCGCTTCCTGCGCGCCGAGCCGCTGCGAGCGGAGCGTTTCCGAGAGCGCGTTGACTTCGAGCATCACCTGGCCGAGCGCGTCGCTGGCGTCGACGCGGGCGCGAATCGAGAAGTCGTCCTCGCGCAGGGCCGCGAGCAGATTCGAAATGGTTTGCAGCGGATACACCACGCGATCGCGGAGCGCGAACACGAACCCGAGGAAAACGCCCAGGATGAGCACGCTGAGCGTCCACTGCACCTTGGGCGTGTAGTCGCCTGTCCAGAGGAGGATGAGCGCGGTCGCCATGGCCGGCAATCCCGCCGCGGACGCCATCAGCAGGACTCGCCGGTCGTGGGTGAGCATTCGCAAGGTCAAAGGTCAAAGGGCAAAGGTCAAAGGTGCCCCCGACATTCGCCTTACAGCCTGTATCGTTCGAGACGGCGGTAAAGAGCGGACCGCGAGAGACCGAGCGCTTTCGCGGCGTGGCTGACGTTGCCGAACCGGGCCATCGCCTTCTTGATGAGGAACGCCTCGACCTCCTCGAGGCTCATGTCCTCGAGGCGTCCGCCGCCGTCGGTCGTCGGCCGCAGGCCGAGGTCGGCGACACGGATCGTATTGCCCTGCGCCATGAGCACGGCCCGTTCGACGGCGTGATCGAGCTCACGCACGTTGCCCGGCCATGGATGATCGACCAGCGTTTGCAGCGCCGCGGGATCGAATCCGGTGAGCGCTTTCCGATAGCGCTGCGCGTGCATCTTCAGGAAGTGCTTCGCCAGCAGCGGGATGTCTTCGCGGCGATCGCGCAGGGCGGGAAGCTTGATCTCGATCGTGTTCAGCCGGAACAGGAGGTCCTGCCGGAAGCGGCCTCCCGCGACTTCGGCGTTCAGGTCGGAATTCGTCGCGGAGATGAGCCGCACGTCCGCCTTCCGGGTCTTCGATGAGCCGAGCCGCTCGAACTCTCCCGTCTCGAGTACCCGCAGCAGCTTCTGCTGCTGGCTGAGCGGCACGTTCGCGATCTCGTCGAGGAAGAGCGTGCTGCCATCGGCGAGCTCGAACCGGCCGACGCGATCCTGTTTCGCGTCCGTGAACGCGCCCTTCACGTGCCCGAACAGCTCGCTCTCGAAGACGCCCTCGGACACGCCGCCCGCGTTGATCGTCACGATCGGGCGGCTGGCGCGCAGCGACACGACGTGGAGGGCCTGGGCCACGAGCCCCTTGCCGGTTCCGTTCTCGCCGGTGATCAGCACGTTCGCATCCGACGGCCCGACGCGCCCGATGATCTGCAGCACGGGATGCATGGCCGGCGCTTCGGCGATGAGCGCCGGGCCTCCTTCGGCCTGCAGCACGCGGTTCTGCGCTTCGAGCCGGTTCGAGCGGCGCAGCGCTCGCCCGAGCTCGGTCTGCGTGCGGAGGATGGTCAGCAGACGCTCGTTCTCCCACGGCTTCTGGATGAAGTCGCGTGCGCCTCGACGCATCGCCTCCACGGCGACGTTCACGGTGCCCCACGCCGTCATCACCACGACCGGCAGCGATTCGTCGGCTGAATGGAGGCGCGCGAGCAGATCCAGCCCCTCCTGGCCCGACGTCGTGTCGCGCGCGTAGTTCAGATCCATCAGCACGACGTCGTAGTCGCGGAGCTCGAGCGCCTTCAGGATCCCCGCCGGCGAGTTGGCGGTCTCGATCTGAAATCCCTCGCTCTTGAGCAGCAGCCGGAGCGCCTCGAGGACGTCCGGCTGGTCGTCCGCGATCAGAATCCGCGCGGGCGTCGCCATGGACCCGCTAGTCGGTCTGTATCCAGCCGTCGACGATGCGTATGACTCGAGAGCCGTAGGAAGCATTGGTTTCCGAGTGGGTGACCTGGATGATGGTGGTGCCCGCGTCATTGAGCTTCTTGAACAGCTCCATGATCTCCTGGCCCTGCGACGAGTGCAGGTTCCCCGTCGGCTCGTCCGCCAGAATGACCGCCGGGTTTGCGATGACCGCGCGCGCGATGCCGACGAGCTGCTGCTGGCCGCCGGAGAGCTGTGTGGGATAGAGGTCCTTCTTCCCGACCATGTTGAAGCGGTCGAGGATGTCGGCCACCATGCCCTGACGCTCGGACTTCTTCACGTCCCGGTACGACAGCGGGAGCTCGATGTTCTCGTAGACCGTCAGGTTGTCGAGCAGGTGGTAGCTCTGGAAGACGAAGCCGACGTAGCGCTTCTGAATCGCGCTGCGGTCTTTCGGGCTGAGCTGATGAATCGGGTGGTCCATGAACGAGTACTCGCCGCGCCAGGCACTGTCGTGCATGCCCATGATGTGCAGCAGCGTCGACTTGCCGGCGCCCGACGGCCCCATGATCGAGACGAACTCGCCGCGCTTGATGTCGACGTTGATGCGGCGCAGCACGTAGGTCTGGCTGACCCCGTGCTGGAACGACTTCTCGACGCTCTTGAGCGACATCAGCGGCGCGTTGGCCGCCGCCGCTGATTCGTAGTCCGTCAGCGTCGAAGATGAGGTCGATGAACGTCTGAAGATCATGGTTAATGCGTGACGCCCACGGACTCCTCGACGACGCGGCCGTCGAACAGGTGAATCGTGCGCTCGGCGTGCGAGGCATAGCGGGCGTCGTGCGTGACCATGCAGATGGTCGCGCCGGCCTTGTGCAGCTCACGCAGCAGCTCCATGACGGCTTCGCCGTTCTTCGAGTCGAGGTTTCCGGTCGGCTCGTCCGCCAGCAGGATCGACGGCTCGCCGCCGACCGCGCGGGCGACGGCGACGCGCTGCTGCTGACCGCCCGAGAGCTGACTGGGCAGGTGCTTGGCGCGGTGCGCCATGCCGACGCGTTCGAGCGCCGCCATCGAACGCTCCTTGCGTTCGGAGCTTTTCATCCCGCGGTAGGTGAGCGGGAGCTCGACGTTCTCGTAGACCGTGAGGTCGCCGATCAGATTGAAGCTCTGGAAGATGAACCCGATCTCGCGGTTGCGCACGCGGGCCCGCTGCGACAGCGGCAACTCCGTCACGGGCTGACCGTTCAGGATGTACCGTCCCTCCGAGGGCGTGTCGAGCAAGCCCAGAATCGAGAGCAGCGTCGACTTGCCGCAGCCTGACGGCCCGGCGATGGCCACGTATTCGCCGGAGCGGATCTCCATGTTGATGTTGTCGAGCGCGTGCGTCTCGACCTCGTCGGTGTAGAACACCTTCTTGACACTTTCGAGCTTGATCAGCGGCTGCTGAGCGTTCATCACTGCTCCTCTTGGTCTTTAGTCTTTCGTCTTCCGTAGGGGTCTATGGCCACGGCCGGAGTCTGATGCGGTCGAACGCGTCCCATGCGGACATGTCGGACAGCACGACGGCCTCGCCGACGTTCAGGCCGCCCTGGATTTCGATCGTGTTCACCGAGCTGCGACCGAGCTTCACCTGCGTCCGCTCCGCGTCGCCCGATTCGCTGACGACCTTGAAGAGGCCGACGGTGCTCATCTCCTGACCGAACGCCGGGCGCCCCACGTAGAGGACGTTATCCAGGCGCTCGAGTTCAACGGTGCCGTCGACGCTCAAGTCGGGCACGGCGCCGCGAGGCAGCGGCCCCGTGAGCGCCACGTCGACGGTCACGGTGCCGTTGACCGCAGCCGGGTCCTTGCGGCTGACCTTCCCGGGAATGATGCCGTTGCGCGTGTCGATCTGCGCGAGCTGGCCGATTTCGATGTCCTTGGCCTGCGTTTCCGCGATGCGGAGCTCGGCCTTCAGGCGGCCCGGATCGGCCACGCGGGCGAGGTTGGTGCCTGGCGTGACGCGCGCGCCCACTTCAACCGGCACGGACTGGAGGACGCCGTCGAATCCCGGCCGGACCTTCAACGCCTGCAGCCGGCTGTCGTAGAGCGCCATGACCGCACGCGCCTGGTCGACGGCGGCCTGCTGCACGCGGATGCGAGCCTCGATCGACTCACGCGAGGTCGAGAGCCGCTTCTCCTCGATGTCGTTCCTCACCTTGAGCTCCTCCGCGCGCACCTGCGACTGCTTGCGCACCAGCTCCGAGATCAGCTGCTGCTTCGCGAGCTCTTCGTTGACTTCCGCCTGGAGGCGGGCCTGCGTGAAATCGGCGCTGACCGTTGCGGCCGCGGCCTGCTGCGTCAGCAGCTCGTTCTGCAGCTGGACCCGCTGGTTCGCGAGGTTGGCTTCCGCCGCCTGCATCGCCAGCCGCGCGTTGATCGCTTCCTGTTCCACCTGGGGGTTGCTCAGTTCGAGAATCACGGAATTCGCCGTGACCTGCGCGCCGGGGCGAAGCACGATGCGCTCGACGCGGCCCTCGGTGGTGGCCGGCAGCCAGCGCGTGTCCTCGGGAACCAGGGTGCCGAGACCGCGGTGTTGCCGCACCATCGGACCGCGCTTGACGGTGTCCACCCAGACCGTCGCTCGTTCCACGGTCGGCGCCGCCGGCTTCATCTGAGCCAGGACCACGGACACCAGCACGATGATCATGACGCCGACGGCCGCAAACGCGACGCGCCGGATCTTCTTTTTGCGCGCGTAAGACGGGTCTCTTGCGATGTCTACCATTGATGCTTCTCGAGTCTCCCGCCTCCGGTCAGCGACCCGAGACGTTTGATGGTTTGGGGCGTCGCTTCGTTGCCTTAGACGGAAGAGCGAGGCAATTCGGACGCACCAGTTGTCACCCCTGAAGGGTCAAACGATATGCCAGCCCGAGAACGAGACGTAAGTGACAGACCTGTAGTGGTTTATACCACGAACCGAAGGCCAGGCAGGCGGAAAACTGTCCGCCTGTGGGACGATGTAATCCCGAATGCGCGCCGACGAGCTCCCGCTCTGGGAGCGCACCCTGATTGCGAGCTATCACTGGCGCCGTGTCACTCCCGTCCCGGGGAGCGCGCTCCGAAAGCCGCTTCGCGACTGCCGCGTGGCACTCGTGACGACGGCGGGTCTCCTGACGCCGGGGACGCCACCGTTCGACCTTGGCCGCCTCGGGGGCGACCCGACGTTCCGCGTCATTCCTGCCGACGCCGACGTGTCGGCGCTGGAGCTGCACCATCGCAGCCAGGCGTTCGATCGCCGCGCCGTCGCCGCGGATGCCAATGTCGCCTTTCCGCTCGACCGGCTGCGCGCGTGTGCCGATGCTGGCGAGGTTGGGGAGGTCGCGCCACGTCATCTCTCGTTCATGGGCTCGATCACCGCGCCCGCGCGTTTGAAGAAGGAGCATGCGCCGGCCGCGGCGGCCCTGCTCGTGGAGGATGCGGTCGACATCGCGCTGCTCGCACCCGTTTGACCGTTCTGTCACCAGACGGTCGGTCTGGTTGCGGCGGAGCTCGAGCGGCGCGGGATCGTGACCGCGTCAGTGTCGATCATGCCCGAGATCACGAGAGCCGTCGGCCTGCCGCGCACGCTCGTAGTGCCGTTCGGCCTGGGCTGCCCATTCGGATCGCCAGGGGACAACGAGACGCAAACGCGAGTGCTTCGAGCATTGCTCGCGTTGTGTGAGCGGACAGACGTTCCGGTTGACGTGAAGTACCCGTAGGACTCAGCGATCCCAGAGACAGCCCTGATACGTGAATCCTGATCCCTGACTCCTGCAGATCACGCAGAGACGAGTCGGTCGTACAGCTCGCGATCCGTCGCTCCCTCGGTGTTGATCACCACGACACAGGACGCTGGACCGAGCGCCATGGCCTCGCGCACGGGCCGCATCGCCTCGTCCCGCATGACCGCGACGAGCGACGCGAAGCCGCACGCACCTGACGGCCCGGCCTCGACCGCCGGGTCCTTTCCGAGGGGCCGCGCCAGCATCCGCATCGCGGCGATCGCCTGGCTGTCATCGATCGCCACGAATGCGTCGACGAGCTCGCTGACGACGCGCCACGCGGCAGGGGAGGGCTCGGCGCAGCACAGTCCGGCCATGATCGTGTCGAGCCGCCCGTCGAGGGTCGTCATGCCGGCCGCGCGCGCCGATGCGAGCAGGCAGGCGGCCCGCGTGGGCTCGCAGGCGACAAGGCGCGGCCGCCGCCGCGGCCATTCGTGCGCGAGGCCGGCTGCAACGCCGCACACCAGGCCGCCGACGCCTCCCTGTGCGAACACGACGTCGGGCTCACCGTCCAGTTGCTCCCGGATCTCCGACACGATCCGCGTGTACCCGAGCATGATGAGCGACGGAATCTCCTCATAACCCGGCCACGAGGTGTCGGAGACGACGATCCAGCCCTGCGCGTCGGCATCGGCGGCCATGCGGTGCACGGCGTCCTCGTACGTGCCGTCGACCACGACGACGAGGGCGCCCTCGGATGCGATCGCCTGCCGCGGCGCCTCAGAAGAGGCATTCGACATGTACACGCGGGCCGACAGCCCGAGATCCCGGGCGACGCGCGCCACGGCGCGCCCGTGATTGCCCGCGCTCGCGCAGACGAGCGTAGCCCCGGGCGGAATGCGCTCGGCGCGCTGCAGCCGATCGACGGCGTAGCGGACGCCGAGCGACTTGAAGGCATTCAGACCGAAGCGGGTGGACTCGTCCTTGACGTGGAGGTCACGCACACCCAGCGCGCGCGCGAAAGAAGGCAAGGAGCGGAGCGGGGTAGGGCGAAGCTCCGGGCGCCGCGCAAAAAATGCCGCGAGATCGGCATGATCCTCGTCGGAGTAGGGCTCGCGCACGCACTTGGCCGCGGCCACATTCACGTGGTACATGACCTTCGCGATCCGCGATTATATGAGGACATGCCGCGCCGCCTGTTGATTGCCGCTCTCTGCTTCGGGGCCCTCCATTGTTCCAGTCGGCCACCGGAGTTCGACCTCGTCGTCCGCGGGGGCGAGATGCTCGACGGCACGGGCCAGGAGGCGAGGCGCGCGGACGTCGGCATCAAGGGCGATCGGATCACCGCGGTCGGCGATCTCAGCACACGACGAGCCGGCCAGACGATTGACGCGCCGGGCAGAATCGTCGCGCCCGGCTTCATCGACACGCAGGGGCAGTCGGGGACAACGCTCCTGGTCGACGGCAACGCCGAGAGTCATGTCCGCCAGGGAATCACGAGCGAGATCATCGGCGAGGCGAGCAGCCCTCCGTTCTGGACCGCGAAGACCGTGGACGCGGACGTGCTGGAGCGCTACCGCCTCCGACTCGACTGGACGAATTTCAGCGGCTACTTCGATCGCCTCGAAGACCGCGGCATCTCCCTCAATCTCGGCACGCTGGTGCCGGCGACGCTGGCGAGGCATGAAGTGATGGGCCTGCAGAACCGGCCGCCAACCGCGGATGAGATGAGACGAATGGAGGAGTACGTCGACCGCGGCATGCGTGACGGTGCGTTCGGGTTGTCGAGCGCGCTGATCTACCCGCCTGGCTCGTACGCGACCACCGAGGAGCTGATTGCGCTGGCGCGCGTGGCGGCGCGGCACAACGGCGCGTACCTCACCCATGTGCGCGGCGAGAGCTTCCGCCTCGAGCAGGCGGTTGCCGAGGCGATCAGGATAGGCGATGAAGCGAAGCTCCCGGTCGGCATCTTTCATCTCAAGGTCGCGGCGCGCCGGCATTGGGGATCGATGCCGAAGATCGCGCAGATGATCGAGGCCGCCATCTCACGCGGCCAGAACGTGACGGCAACGCAGTATCCGTACACGGCCGGCGGCACGAGCCTTCTGGCGGTCCTGCCGGACTGGGCACAGGAAGGTGGACGCGCGAAGACGATCGAGCGGCTCGAGGATCCGATGGTGCGCGCTCGGATCAGGCGCCACGTCGAATCGAACACGGAAGGGTGGGAGAACCTCCTCGCCGGGGCGGGCTTCGAAGGTATTCAAGTTGCCTCGCTCCCGCTCGACGCCGATCAAACTCCACTCGGCAAGCGGTTGTCACAGATTGCGGCCGAGCGTCGCGAGGATCCGTGGGACACCCTGTTCCGGCTCCTGCGCGACACCGGCGGCCGCGTGGGCGCGCTGTACCACATGATGTCCGAGGAAGACATCCGCACGGCGCTGGTCCGCGGGTTCGTCACGATCGGCACGGATGCAGCCGCGCTGCGTCCCGAGGGTGAACTGGGCCGCGGCCAGCCACACCCGCGCGCGTATGGCACCTTCCCTCGCGTGCTCGGTCGGTACGTGCGCGAGCAGAAGGTCATCGACGTGCGCGAGGCCGTCCGCCGCATGACCAGCCTCGCCGCGGCGCAGTACGGCATCCGGCTGCGCGGCATCATCCGCGAGGGATACTACGCCGACCTCGTCGTCTTCGATCCCGCGCGCGTGATCGACCGTGCGACCTACGAGAAGCCCCACGAGTACCCGGTCGGCATCGACTACGTCATCGTGAACGGCGTCGTCACGATCACGCCGAAAGGCCACACAGGCGCGCGAGCGGGACGACGATTGCTGCGCACGCAATCGTAGGTCACCGTTGACCTAGGGCACCCTAGTGCCCGCAATCCAGACCGACTCGATCGTGCGGGTGGCGCGGATGTCTTTCGTCGGATCGTCGCGATAGATGACGAAGTCGGCGGGTGCTCCGGCCTTCAGCGTGCCGAGGCCGCTTGTGTTTTTCATGCAGCGCGCCGCGTCGCCCGTCGCCGAGACGATCGTGTCCATCGGCGTGAGACCGGCCTTGACCATCATCTCGAGCTCCATGTGCTCGAAGTAGCCCTGGAACCGCGCCGGCGGACCGCTGTCGGTGCCGAATGCGATGCGCACGCCGGCGTCCTTCATCTTCTTCAGGTTCGCGCTGGCGACGTCGAGCGCGACCTTGTACTTCTGCGCGGAGACGCTGGTGCGCATGGCCTCCTGACGCTTCGGGTCCTTCAGCTGCTCGACCGTCGCCGTGTCGGCGTGGCGCAGGAAGAACTCGTCCGTGAACCATGCGGGCGTCGATTCGTAGACGAACGTCGAGACCTCGCGCGTCAGCGTCGGCACCAGGCACACGTCGCGCTCCTTGGCGAGGCGGATGAACTCGTCATCGATCGGCTTGTCGCGCACGCTGTGCGCGAGCAGGTCCGCGCCTTCCCGCAACAGATCCTTCGCGTCGTCGAGGTAGAACATGTGCGCCGCCACCGGGAGCTTCTTTGCGTGGCCGCGCTCGATCACCGTCTTCCATGCCTCCTTCGGCAGCTTCTTTGCGGTTCCGAGGTTGTCGTCGAGGCGGAACTTCAGCCAGTCGACCCCGAGCGCGGTGATCGTGTCCACTGACTGCGCCGCGGCATCCGCCGTTGTTGCGGTGATGACAGGCCCGGCGATGAAGAGCCGTGCGCGCCCGCGCGGCGCCTCGTTACGCAACTCCACACCCGGCGGGCCGTCGCCGCCGAGGCTGTACACGGCGGTGACGCCGTACTTGGCGTAGAGCTTCAGCTGCCGTTCGAGGTTTTCGCGCGTGTAGAACTCGGCTCCTGCTTTGAGCCCGCTCGTGTCCGCCACGTGCCCGTGCGCGTTGATGAAGCCCGGCAGGATCGTGCGGCCGCGCACGTCCACACGCTCGGCATTCGCGGGGATCTTTCCCGACGCCGTGGTGACCGCGACGATCCGGTCGCCGCGGACCACGATGGCGGCGTTCTCGATCGGCTTCGCGCCGGTGCCGTCAATCACCCGCGCGCCGACGAAGACTCGTTCAGCGGGAGCCTGCGCCTGTGCAGCCGACAAGGCGAGTGCAGAAAAAAGGGCCATGCGAAGAATGCGCATGGCCCGGAATACTACTCCAGGTCCGGCGTCAGGACTTCAGATCCAACAGGGCTTTGTTCGTCTTCGGATCGAACGGCACCGAGGCGTGTTCGTGCACGACCAGCCACTTGTCGCCGATCTTGCGATAGCAAACGGTGGCCCGGAACCCCATGTCGGCCTTCTCGCCCTGTATCGTTGTGCCGGTGAGTCTGGCGACGGTGTGGGCAAAGGCCAGGTCATCACTCGCGGTGATCTTCAGGTCGCGATGCTCGAATCCGATAGGACCGGGAAACATCGCGAAGCATTCTTCCCAGTTCTTTCGGTATGTCGCCGGTCCACGTGACTGCAGCGGGGGGACGGAGTCGAACGTCACCACGTCGGGCGCATAGTAGGCCATGAGTCCGTTTATGTCCTTGGCGCGGACCGCCTTCGCCCAATCCTCAATCTCGCGGCGGATCTGCGCTTCGCTCTGCTGATTGCTCTGAGCTCGATCGACCAATGTGCTGCTTCCAGTTGGCATTGTTCTTTCTCTCCTCTTTGAGCGGACGTCGAGGAGACGCCCGGGGCTGCACGGCGGGCGGGATGCGCCCGCCGTGCCGGTCGCGGCGCGTGCGCGGGCGCTTACTTCTTCTTCCCGCAGCTCGGGCCGGTGGAGTCGATGGTTTCGACCTTCAGGGTTGCAGGCGTGCTGTTCTCTGCTTCGCTGCGCTGGACGCGCCCGTGCACCTCGACCTCGCGATTCGCGAGCAGCGCGATGCGCTCGGCGTCGCCCTCGAGACGATATCGGGCGAGCTCCGCCGAGGGGTTCTGCGCGTGGCGCAAGCGCTCATCCTCAGCGCCGCGATTCGGCTCCGAGGGCGAGCTGCCCTTGTCGTCGCGATGGTGGCCGGCCGTTCCGGTTTCGCGACGCAGCAACGCTTCGTCGTTGCTCGTCAGGATGTAACCATCTGGCTGGGCTTTCGTGACGCAGCCGCTGATGGTAATGAGTTGATTGTTCGTGCCCGACGTGCCGACGGCTTCACCTGGCGTAGTAGTCGCCGGCGGATTGGTATCGCGGTCACCGTAGTCGGTTCCACCGCACGCCACCGCGATCACTGCCGATGCCGCAATCGCGAGAGTACGGACGGAACGAGTGACGGTTGAGTGCATGCTTCCTCCTCCGGCCATCATCGAGTGCAGGATGAAGGCCACCCGGTCTCTGCTATTCTCTGTGTGGCCCCGAATGCAACTCGGCCTGCCCTTCGAGATCCGCGAAGAACCCCCGCTCGAGTTCTATTACGTGCGTCATCAGCGAGCGCGGCGATACGTGCTCCGGCTCGATCTGGATGGTCGCGTGCGCGTGACCATTCCGCGCGGCGGCTCGCGGCGCGAGGCTGATGCGTTTGCGCAGCGGCAGAGGCAGTGGATCCGCGAGAAGGTTCGCGAGCATTGCCAGCTGCGCGATTCAGGACCCACAATCCCAGTGGATGAGACGCGACGTCTCCGCGCAACCGCGGAGAGCGTCCTTCCTGCGCGGCTGATGGAGGTCGCCGCGGCACTCGGGCTCACAGTGGCACGCGTCAGCGTCCGGAATCAACGGAGCCGATGGGGATCGTGTGGCCGCGACGGCCACATCAGTTTGAACTGGCGCCTTGTGCTGATGCCCGAATGGGTCCGGGATTACGTGCTCGTTCACGAGCTGATGCACCTGCGGCGGATGGACCATTCGCCGAAGTACTGGCAGCTCGTCGCCGCTGCCTATCCGGAGTACGAGGCCGCGCGCGAGTGGCTTCGCCGCAACGGGCCGGGTTTGCGCTAGGCTGCTGTGTCGGGGGCGTGGAACGTGTCGGGGTGGTTCTGCATCTAAGCTATAGGACGGGATTATGTCTAGCAGCCGCCGCCAATTTCTTTCCTTCGTCGGGACAACAGTCGGGCTGACCGCCGTGATGGCCTCGACTGGACGTTCCGGCACGAGCAGGGCAGCCATGAAAACTACCGACGAGCAGTTCGCCGTAACCAAGACCGACGAAGAGTGGCGCAGCACGCTGACACCCGATCAGTACGCCATCTTGCGTAAGCATGGGACCGAGCGGGCAGGCACGAGTCCGCTGAACGTCGAAAAGCGCGACGGCATGTTCGTGTGCGCCGGGTGCGGACAGCCGCTCTTCTCCTCGGAGACGAAGTTCGAGAGCGGCACCGGGTGGCCCAGCTTCTACAAGCCGCTCGATGGCGCCGTCGGGACGACAACCGACCGAAGCTGGTTCATGGTGCGCACCGAGGTGCACTGCGCACGCTGCGGCGGTCATCTCGGTCACGTATTTCCGGACGGCCCCAGGCCAACCGGTCAGCGGTACTGCATGAACGGCGTCGCGATGAAGTTCGTGCCGAAGTAGCTATGAGACGCCGAATTGCTTTCGTGGCCGGTATCGTCGTGTTGGGATACGTCTGCCTGGGAGCGGCAACGGTCGCAACCGCTCAGACCACCGCGAAGGCCACGTTTGCCGCCGGATGCTTCTGGTGCGTGGAGGCCGACTTCGACAAAGTGTCGGGCGTGATCTCGACGACATCCGGATACGCGGGCGGAACGCTGAAGAACCCGACCTACGAACAGGTATCGCGCGGCGGGACGGGCCACACGGAAGCCGTGGAGATCGTGTACGACCCGGCCAAAGTCACCTACGCCCAGCTCCTCGATCACTTCTGGAAGAACGTGGATCCGCTGATGGCCCATCGCCAGTTCTGCGACGTCGGCGATCAGTATCGTCCCGCGATCTTCGTTCACGACGACGCGCAGCGCCGTGAGGCGGAGGAATCGAAGGCGCGGGTGCAGCAGCGGTTCAAGGAGCCGGTTGTCGTCCAGGTCGTCGCGGCGGGCCCGTTCTACCGCGCCGAGGAATATCACCAGGACTACTACAAGAAAAACCCTCTGCGGTATCGCTACTACCGGTTCGGCTGCAATCGGGACGCGCGGCTCGAGGAGCTCGCCAAGAAATCCAAGTAATGGCCGTTCGTCGCTGGAACGAAACCATCGACGGCCCGTGCTCCGAAGACGCCCTGCGCCGCAAGCTCGAATCCGCCGGATATCTCGTGGCCCGCTGCACGTACCCGCCGGGCACGACGTTTCCGGATCACACGCATGACCTGGACAAGATCGACGCCGTCGTGTCCGGCCGCTTCCGGCTGGTAGTAGCCGGGCACCTGGCCGTCCTCGGTCCGGGGGATTGGGTCGAGGTTCCGCGCGGCGTGCGTCACTCGGCCACGGTCATCGGTGATGAACCGGTCGTCGGCCTCGACGCGATGAGGCGCTAACGATCCACGCGCATCCGAAGCAGCTTCGCCACGCGCGCCAGCGCGCGGACACCGATGCGCGCGCCCGCGCCTGCGGGCACCTGATCGCTGCGATGCGTATCCAGGAGCAAGCTCGCGTAGAGCGCCGACGTCAGGTCGCGGCGCCCCCGTATCCGGTTCATCGCACTCAGCCAGTACAGCCGTTCGAGGTATTGCTGGCATCCGAGCGCCGGTGTGTGCTCGCTGCGGAACGTGACGTTCTGGCCGGATCGGTTTCGGAAGGTATGGACCGATCCTGCCGGGATCGTCAGCGACTCGCCGGCCAGCAGCTTTCGCCATTGGCGGTCGACCATCACATCGAGCGTGCCGTCGCCGACAGTGAAGGTCTCCTGCTGCCGGGGATGAATGTGGGGCGGCGGCATGACCGACGCGGGCGGAAGCGTGATCTCGACCTCCGACTTGGCGCCAGCGCCGGCGGGGACTACGACCTCGTAGAGTGAGCCGTCGGGGAATTCGAATCGTCGGCAGGTCACGCCATCAAAAGACGGATGAGAGGGCTCCGCGGTTGCTTCAAAGAGATTGAAAAACCGCACGATCGTGCGGTACCGGCACATCCACCTGTGCCCGAGCCGCACGCTTTGCGGGCGCCGATCGGGACCCACGGAATGACACCCGCCGCGCCGGCCACCCTAAAGATCCTCCGAAGTCTAGCCGAATTAATTACTTAAGGTGGTGTGCGGCGGGGGCGGGCTCAGCTGGAGCATCCCTTGCACACCTGTGCTGTTATCGTTCAACCACGGTTTCCGCGCACACCTCCGCGTGGAGCAACGCGGGCGGGTGCCCAAGGACTTATGCAGACTCAGCGACCGCGGCTCCTCGTCGTAGACGACGACCGGGCCATCCTGACGCTCATCGGCACGATTGCTCTGGCTGAAGGCTTCGACGTCGCGACGACAGTGAGCGGCGAAGACGCGATGAAGCAGCTTCGTGAGCGCCCGAGCGACCTCGTGCTCGTCGATCTCCGGATGCCCGGCATCACCGGACTCGATGTGCTGAAGGCGCTCCGTGAGGCGAACCCCCGCGTGAAAGTCGTTCTGATGACGGGGTTCGGCACCATCGACACGGCGGTCGAAGCCGTGAAGCTCGGAGCCATGGACTTCCTCACGAAGCCGTTCGACCTGCCGCGCCTGCGCCAGCTGCTGGCGACGGTGCGCGAAGAGGCCGAACAGCGCCGGGCCGTGCTCGCGCTCGAGGGAGACGTGGCGCAGCGGCTCGAATTCTGCGGCATGGTGGGCCGCGGCGCCGCGATTCAGGACGTATTCGGTCTGATTCGACGGCTTGCGCCGCATGTTCGCACCGCGCTCATCACGGGTGAAACCGGGACGGGCAAGGAGCTGGTCGCCCGCGCGCTTCACAAGCTCGGACCTCGCAGTGCGAAGCGCTTCATCACCGTGAACTGCTCGGCCGTCGTGGAGACGCTGTTCGAAAGCGAGCTCTTCGGCCACATGCGCGGCGCATTCACCGGCGCGACGGATCACAAGGCGGGGCTGTTCGAGCTCGCTGACGGCGGCACCCTGTTCCTCGACGAAGTAGGGGAGTTGCCGCCCGCCGTGCAGGCCAAGCTGCTGCGCGTGCTCGAAGAAGGCGAAGTGCAGCGCGTGGGCTCGCTCGAACCGCGGAAGGTGGACGTGAGGCTGGTTGCGGCCACCAATCGCGACCTGCGCGCCGAAGTCGCTGGTGGCCGGTTCCGCAACGACCTCTATTACCGGCTGAACATCGTCGAGATCAAGCTGCCTCCGCTGCGCGATCGCCGCGAGGACATCCCGTACCTCACCGCGGCCTTCATCCGGAACTTCTCGCAGCGGTTCAACAAGCCGCTCGTCGGGTTGACGCCGGGCGCCGAGCGGATGCTTGGCGAGGCGCGATGGGACGGCAACGTGCGCCAGCTTCGCAATGTCATCGAGCGGGCGTGCATTCTCGCCGAGGCGGACTTCGTCACCGAATCGGATCTCGCAGGGAGCATGCTCGAGCAGATGCCGACAGCGCCGACTGCGGGTGTGCGCTCCGACGTCGCGCCAGGAATCCCGGGCGTTCCGAGCAGCAGTCCGGCACCTCTTGCCGAGATCGAGCGCGAGCACATCGTCCGTACGCTTCAGCAGGTGAAAGGCAACAAGGCCGTGGCCGCCCGGCTGCTCGGCATCAGCCGGCGCGCGTTCTACCGGCAGCTCGAACGTCATGGTTTGCATCACCCGGTTCCTGCGGGGCGGGAGCTTGGCGCGGAGAAGGCGACGCTGACGGACTAATGGCGCTTCAACCTTCACCTGCAACGGTGCTCGTCGCCGACGACGCGGAGAATGTCCGCACATTGTTCTCTCAATTGCTGGCGAGCGATGGCTACACGGTGCTGACCGCTGCCGATGGCGATGCGGCGCTCGAGACCGCGGCCCGGTGCCGGCCTCATGTCCTGCTGCTCGACGTGCGAATGCCGGGGGCGGATGGAATCGAGATCTGCCGGCGCGTGAAGGCGGCGCCGGAGACGCGCCTCACGCCCGTCATTCTGATCACGGGGCTGGCGGACAGCTCGGACCGCATGGAGGGGATCGAGGCGGGCTGCGACGACTTCCTGACGAAGCCGGTGAATCCGCACGAGCTGCGCGCGCGGGTGCGCGTGCTCACGCGGATGAAGCAGCTGATCGATGAGCTCGACTGCGCCGAGGCGGCGTTCCTGACACTCGCCCTAACGATCGAAGCGCGCGACCCGTCGACGAACGGCCACTGCGAGCGCCTGGCGCACTACGCCGTGAACCTCGGGACGAAGCTCGGGCTCGGCGGCGACGAGCTGGCCGCTCTGCATCGCGGCGGATATCTTCACGATGTCGGGAAGGTGGGAGTTCCGGATTCGGTGCTGCTGAAGCAGGGCCCGCTCACACCCGAGGAGTTCGACGTGATGAAGCGTCACACCGAGATCGGCGACGCGCTGTGCGCGCCGCTCCAATCGCTGCGCCGCGTCCGGCCGATCATCCGGCATCATCACGAGCGGCTCGATGGCAGCGGATATCCCGGCCGCCTGCGCGGCGAGGAGATACCGCTGCTCGCGCAGATCGTGGCGATCGTCGACGTGTACGACGCGCTGACGACCGATCGGCCGTATCGCATGGCCCTTCCGCACACCGCCGCCGTGCGCGAGCTGCAGGCCGGCGTTCGCGCCGGTCAGTACAACGAGCGGTTCGTCGAGGTGTTCCTCGACATCACGCCGCACCCCTATCCGATTTTTCGCGCCGCACAGCGGTCGCCGGTATAGAAACGTGGCCGCAGCTTCCTCTTCGTTCCTGCGCGTCCTGCTGGTCGATCGAGACCCCGATACGGCGGCGGCCATGCGCATCCTGCTCGCCGGCCGGAACCACGACGGGTCGGGCATCGAGTGCATCGGCAGCGTCGATGCCGCGCTCCCCGTCATCGAGGAGCGAAGTCATGATGTCTGCCTCATGGAGCACGCGCTCGATGCCGCCGCCGGTGGCGCGCTGCTGCGCGCAGCCCTGACGGCCGGGTATGGTCCGGTCGTTCTGCTCGACGGCAGCCGCGATGTTGCCATCGAGCGGGATGTTCTCGAGGCGGGCGCGGCGGATGTCGTCTGGAAGGAAGAGCTGTCGGCGCCGCTCCTCGATCGCGTCGTGCGCCACGCCGCGGCGCTGCGGGATCACGGCCGCCTGCAGCGGCAGCTTCATCTCGTCCAGCGCATGGAGACCGTGGGACAGCTCGCGGGCGGCATCGCGCACGAATTCAACAACGTCCTGACGGCGATCATCGGTTTCGGCACGCTGCTCGCGGAGCGCGTTTCCGCCGACGAAGCGGCCGCAGGGCAGGTGCGGGAGATCCTCACCGGCGCGGAGCGGGCGACGACGCTGACGCGCGACCTGCTCGCGTTCAGCCGGCGCCAGGTGCTCCGTCCGACGACGGTCGCGCTCGGCGAGCTCGTGCCGCAGCTTGCCCGGATGATCGGCGGCGTCATCGGCTCGCACATCCAGCTGCACGTGCGGTGCGCCGATCGCGTGTCGCTCATTCTGGCGGACCGCGCGCAGCTCGAGCAGGCGATCACCAACCTCGCGATCAACGCGCGCGACGCGATGCCCGACGGCGGTCACCTGATGATCGAGCTCGACGAGGTCATCCTCGACCAGTCGTACTGCGCGTCCCATGTGTCGGCCAAGCCGGGACGCCACGTGCGCCTGTGCATCACCGACACGGGTGTCGGCATCTCGCGCGAGCTGCTCCCGCGCGTGTTCGAGCCGTTCTTCACCACGCGCGACAAGGCCATTTCGTCCGGCCTGGGTTTGTCGACGGTCTACGGCATTGTCAAACAGACCGGCGGGAACATCTGGGTGTACAGCGAGCCCAACCTCGGCACGACGTTCAAGCTGTACTTCCCGGCCGAGACGCCCGAAGCCGTGGAAGAAACCACGACCGCGGCCGTCTCGCGTGAGGTCGCCAGGGGAACCGAGACGATCCTTCTCGTGGACGACACGGACATGGTGCGGCGTCTGGCGCGCGACGTGCTGAGCGGGGCCGGCTATCGCGTCCTCGAAGCCGGCGGCGCCGACGAGGCGCTGCAGGTCGCCGGCAATCAGCCGGACTCCATCGATCTGCTCGTCACCGACGTGGTGATGCCGGGCCGCAACGGCATCGAGCTCGCCGATCGGCTCCGGACGACGCATGGCGAGTTCCCGGTGCTGTACATTTCCGGCTTCACCGACATGGCGATCGTTCGCGACGGGCTGCTCTCGCAGGACGTCGCGTTCCTGCAGAAGCCGTTCACGCCGGACGATCTGCTGCGCAAGGTGCGGCAGGTCCTGGAAGTGAACTGACGCGCTTCGCCATGACGCGCCTCACGCCAGACGATGCGGCATTCCGCGAGGCATTCGCGCATGCCGCGATCGGCATGACGCTGACCAGCCTCGACGGCCGCTACCTGCTTGTCAACGAGGCGCTGTGCCGCATGATGGGCTACACGGAAGCGGAGCTTCTCGGAACGACGTTCCAGGCCATCACCCACCCGGACGATCTCGAGACGGATCTGGAGTACGTGCGCAGGCTCGTGGCAGGCCAGATCACGCACTACCACATGGAGAAGCGCTACGTGCGGCGCGACGGGAGCCTGCTGCCGGTGCTGCTCAGCGTGGCGCTGGTGCGCAATCCGGACGGGACCCCCGCACACTTCGTGTCCCAGGTCCAGGATCTCACGTCGCAGCGGTGGCTCGAGGCCGAACGTCTGGCGGCGGAGCGCCGCGTCGCGGAGCTTGAGCGCCAGGCGAGCATGAACCTGATTGCCGGATCGATCGCACACGACTTCAACAACCGGCTGGCCTCGGTGATCGGGTTCACCACCCTCGCGCGCGAGCATGCGATGTCGGGCTCCGTCATCTCCCGCTGCCTCGAGGAGATCGAGCGCGCAAGCCAGGGCGCGGCGGAGCTGGCGCAACAGATGCTCGCCTACACCGGATCCGGAAAGTACGTCGTCGACGACGTCGATATCGCGGCGGTGGTACGGCAGGCCGCGCAGCAGGCGCTGATCGGCTATCCGGAAACACGGCTCGAGGTCGTGTCGCTCGGCGTCCTCCCGCGCGTCGAGGGCGACGCCGCGCAGCTCCAGCAGGCGCTCCTCAACATGCTGCTGAATGCCTGCGAGGCGGTTCGCGAGACCGGAGGCCTCGTCCGGATCGAGGCCGACGTCCTGCCCGACGCCGGCTCCGTGCGGATACGGGTGACCGATACCGGCACCGGGATCGATCCGGCCGTCCAGCCCCGCATCTTCGATCCCTTCTTCACGACGAAGTTCATCGGCCGCGGCCTTGGCCTCTCCGCGGCGCTGGGCATCGTGCGCGCCCACCACGGTTCGGTCGACGTCGACAGCACGCTTGGCGTCGGCACACGGATGACGGTGATCATTCCCGGGCATTTATAATGCCCGGCCATGGCGCACAGACAGTCCCGGACGCGCTCGATCGCGGTCCGCTCCGCGGTGGCGATCGTCGCACTCATCTGCGTTTCCCACGCCCAAACGCCTGATCCGTTCGATCCGGCTGCCTTCGCCGCGCTTCGATGGCGGCAGTTCGGTCCCACTCGTGGAGGACGGTCGATTGCCGTCGCGGCGCCGATCTCTCGCCCGCACGAAGCGTATTTCGGCGCCGTGGGCGGCGGCCTGTGGAAGACGACCGACGGCGGCACGACGTGGAATCCGGTCACCGACGGCCAGATCAAGAGCTCCTCGGTGGGTGCCGTCGCCGTCTCGGAATCGAACCCTGACGTGGTGTACATCGGCATGGGAGAGTCGTGCATCCGGGGCAACATCATGCAGGGCGACGGCATCTACAAGTCGACCGACGCCGGCAAGACATGGACGAACGTCGGATTCAACAAGTGGACGGGCCAGACCATCGCGCGCATTCGCATCCATCCCACGACGCCTGACGTCGTCTTCGCCGCGGTGTTCGGCAACGTCACGTCGCCCGACGAGGAACGCGGCGTCTTTCGCACGAAGGACGGCGGCAAGACCTGGCAACAGGTCCTGTTCCGCGATCCGAAGACCGCGGCGATCGACCTCGTCATCGATCGGAACAATCCGAACGTGATCTACGCCTCCCTGTGGGAGGCGCACCGGATGTCGTGGCAGATGTCGAGCGGCGGACCGGGCAGCGGCCTGTTCAAGTCGAGCGACGGCGGCGACACGTGGAAGGAGCTGACGCGCAACCCGGGCATGCCTGCCGGCATGATCGGCCGCATCGGCATTGCCGTGTCCGGCGCCGACTCGAATCGCGTGCTTCGCGCTCGTCGAGAACGAAAACGGAGGTCTGTTCACCTCTGATGACGCCGGCGCCACCTGGAAGCTGTCGGGCAGCGATCGGCGGTTTCGTCAGCGGGCGTTCTATTACAGCCACGTGTATGCCGATCCCGAAGTCGAAGGACACCGTCTATCTCCTCAACGTCGGCTTCTTCAAGTCGACGGACGGAGGCAAGACGCTGCAGACGATTCGTCCCCCGCACGGAGATCTATCACGACCTCTGGATCAATCCGAACAATCCATCGCATCTCGTCAGCGGCAACGACGGCGGCGGCACGGTGAGCGTCAACGGCGGGCAGACGTGGACCGACGAGGACTATCCGACCGCGCAGCTGTACCGGCTGTCGACGACGAAGGATTGGCCGTACCACGCGTGCGGCGGTCAGCAGGACAACACGACCGTGTGCGTGCCGGTCTCGAGCACACCCGGCACGCTCGGCGTTCACATGTACTTCGGCGGGCGGCGGCGAGAGCGGCTACGTCACGCCGCACCCGCCTGCATACGAATCTCTTCTATTCGGGCAGTCAGGGCGCGCTCATCACGCGCTTCGATCGCAGCATAGGACACCTCCGAGACATCCAGCCCTACCCGCGGTTCTTTTCGGGCGAGCCCGCCAACTCGCTGCCGGAGCGATGGCAGTGGACGTTTCCGATCGTCTTCTCGCCCCACGATCCGAAGACGCTGTACATCTCGTCGCAGCACGTCTGGCGAACCACCAACGACGGCCAGGCCTGGGACACGCATCAGCCCGGATCTGACACGAGCCGATCCGAAGACGCTGGGTCATTCCGGAGGGCCTATCACCGGCGACATGAACGGCCCTGAGATCTTCGCGACCGTGTTTGCGCTCGCGCCGTCGCGCATCGAGCGCGGCTTGATGTGGGCGGGATCGGACGATGGCGTGGTGCACGTGACGCGCGATGACGGCAAGACCTGGGCGAATGTGACTCCGCCCGGGCTGCCCGCGCTCGGCCGCGTGAGCACCATCGAACCGTCGCCGCACAGCGCCGGCACGGCATACGTGGCGGTGAAGGCGTATCTCGTGCCGCCCGGCGATCGCGCGCCGTACATCTTCCGCACGGACGACTACGGGAAGAGTTGGACGAAGATCGTCAACGGGATCGGGCGCGAAGACTACGTTCACTCGATCCGTGAGGATGTGAAGCGGCCTGGCCTGCTCTTCGCCGGCACCGAGCATGGCGTGTATGTGTCGTTCGACAATGGCGCCGCATGGCGTCGGTTCAACCTGAACCTGCCCGACACGCAGGTCTCCGACATCGTTGCCGAGGAGCACGACGTCGTGGTGGGTACTCACGGCCGATCGATGTGGGTCCTCGAGAACATCACGCCGCTGCGACAGATGAAGCCGGAGATCCTGACGTCAGCGCTCCACCTGTTCACGCCGAAAGATGCAGCCCGATCGGCGGAGCGCGCGGCGATCGACTATTACCTGAAGGCGGGGACCGATCGCGTCACGGTGGAGATTGCCGACCGCTCGGGCAAGGTGGTGCGGTCGTTCACGCGCACGGCGGAAGAAGAGAAGAAGGCGGAAGAGGGACGCGCGAAGACGGCCGGCGTCGAAGAGGATTTCCCTGGTCCGCCGCCGCAGCTGCCGCCCACATTGCGCGCCGGGCTGAATCGCTTTTCGTGGGACATGCGGTATCCGGGAGCGACTGTGTTTCCCGGCCTGGTGATCTGGAGCGCGCGGCCGGAGAATGGTCCGCTCGCCGTGCCGGGCCGTTATGAGGTGCGGGTCACCGCCAACGGCAGCACGCAGACGCAGCCGCTGCTGATTCGACCGCATCCCGAGTTCACGCACGTGTCCGAAGGGGATTTGCAGAAGCAGTTCGATCTCGCGATTCAGATTCGCGATCGAACGAGCGAAGCGAACCAGGCGGTGATCGACATCCGGGAGTTGAAGACGCAGATCAAGGATCGCCTCGACAAGTCGAAGAACCGGCGGCTGAGGGAGGCCGGCGAGCTCGTGGCGAAGCGGCTGGCGACGGTGGAGGAGGAGATCTATCAGGTCCGCAACCAGAGCAATCAGGACCCGTTGAATTTTCCGATCAAGATCAACAACCGCCTCGCGGCGCTTCGACGAAGCGTGGAGAACGGCGACAACCCGCCAACCGATGCCGCCTACGTCGTCTTCAACGACCTGAGCGCCGAGCTGCAGAAGCAGCTCGAAGCTCTGACGGCGATCCAGCGCGGCGATCTCGCGAATTTCAACAAGGCGCTGGCGTCGCAGAAGCTGGCGCCGGTGGTCATTGCCCCAAAGGGACCGACCAACTAGTTGGCATCGAGGTTGCTTTTAGAAGGGTAACCGCGCTTGACCGCCACCCTGGTGGTCAACAGATTACCCACCGTTTCGAACGGGAGGCATGCGATTGGCCTCCCGCCTCGCCATGTACGCGCGCTTATCCGCCCCGCGTGTGCATTTCGAGATGTGGGTCTCGTCTGAGCGTTTCCAGTGGAATGAGCGGGCTCCGATCGCGCGCAGCCAGGCGATCCTCGGCCCCGCGATCGGCACGTTGGGTCCACACCGACTCGATCAGCGTACGGAGTTCGTCGGGCGATGCGCCGCCACGAAGTGCCTTCCGAAGATCGACGCCATTGCGCGCGTAGAGACACAGATACCACAGCCCATCCGCGGTGAGACGGCTGCGATCGCAGTCGGCACAGAACGGCTGTGTCGTCGACGAGATGATGCCGAAGACGGTGCCGTCGCCGAGCCGATAGCGATCCGCGGGCGCGGAGGTGTGCTCGACGATCGGCTCGATCGCGCCATGATGCCGGGCGAGACGGTCGAGCATCTCCTGCCGCGAGACGACGCGATCCATCGACCAGTGCGTGGCGCCGCCGACATCCATGTATTCGATGAACCGCACCTCGGCGCCGCGCTCGCGGCCGAACGCCAGGAGCGTCTCCAGCTCGTCGTCGTTGACACCGCGAATGACGACCGTGTCGATCTTGAAACCGGGAAAGAGCCGCGCGGCGGCATCGATGCCCCGCAGCACGCGCTCGAGCTCGTCGGAGCGGGTCAGGGATTTGAAGCGATCGCGATGCAGCGTGTCGAGGCTGACGGTCAGCCTGTGCAGACCGGCGTCCTTCAACGAAGCCGCGTGCTCCTCGAGGAGCACCGCATTGGTTGTCAGCGCCAGGTCGCGAATGTGAGAGCGCGCGGCGAGGCGCCCGACGAGCGTCGGCAGATCCCGGCGGAGGAGGGGCTCGCCGCCGGTGAGGCGGACCTTGTCGACGCCGAGCTCGAGGAACACGTCGACGAGCCGCTCGATCTCCTCGAAGTGCAGGATGTCCTCGCGCGGCAGCCACACGTACTCCGCCTCGGGCATGCAATAGCTGCAGCGCAGGTTGCAGCGATCGGTTACCGAGAGGCGAAGGTTGCCGAGCGGACGCTGGTACACATCGCGCAGCACCTCTACAGCCTATCAGGCTTGACACGGCCGCGCCGTTGGATGATATTCACCACATTAGGTGAATATTGAAAACACAGTACAGACCTCGACGAAACGCTGCTGGCATTGGCCGATTCCACACGGAGGGCGATCCTCCATCGTCTCTCGAACGGCGAGGCGCGCGTGACCGACATCGCGCAGCCGTTCGCGATGTCGCTCAACTCGGTGTCGAAGCACATTCTGCTCCTCGAGCGCGCGCAGCTCGTGCGCCGGCGGCGCGTGGGCCGGGAGCACTTCCTGTCGTTCAATCCCGCGCCGCTCGAGGAAGCCGCGCGCTGGATCGTCGCTCATCGCGCGATTTGGACGTCGCGCCTCGACGCCCTCGACGCCGCGCTTCAGGCTCAGGATCGCGAGGCCAGCAACGCGCCGGGGAAGAAGGGGCTACCTCGATGAGCACCACACCGAACCCGATCGTACGGGTGAGCCGCCGGTACCGATTCTCTCGCGGAGCGCGTCTTCGATGCGTTTCTCGACACCCGGATGATCGGCACGTGGATGTTCGGACCTGCGTTGCGCGACGAGGAGATCGTCAGACTGGAGCTCGACCCGCGCGTCGGGGGCTCCTTCTCGTTCCTCGTGCGCCGGCAGGGCGAGGAGATCGATCACGTGGGGACGTATCTCGAAATCGACCGGCCGCGACGTCTCGTGTTCACGTGGGCGATCAAGGCGCCCGTCACCGATGACAGCCGTGTGACGGTCGACATCGAGCCGACCTCCGATGGATGCGAGGTTACGCTGACGCATGAATTGCACCCGGCCTGGGCGGACTACGCGAAGCGCACGGAGGAAGGCTGGACGACGATGCTGCGGGCGCTCGACTCGGCGCTCGCTGCGCAGGCTTAGACAGGAGTTCGCTTGAATCGGTCATCGGACCGGGCTTCACAGGGAGATCGAGGAGATCAGGGAGTTTGAATTTCTCCCTGATCTCCCCGACCTCCCTGTGAATCAAGGCCCAGCCGGTTCGATGGCAATCGTCGATTCAACCGAGCTCCGGGGCTAGAAGACTGACAGGCGTGTGCGATCGTTCGGCAGGAATGGGAACGCCGTACGCTGGCCCTCGAAGCCAGTGCTCCAGCGGCCGGGGATCTTCGTGGCGCAGCGTGGGCACGCGCCCTCCTTCGTCAGGTTGTAGCTGCGAATGAGGTACCCGTAGCGCGCGATCAGCGTTTCGTGGCACGAGGGGCACGCCGTGTCTTCGAGGTCGCCGACGCGGCCCGGAAGGTTGCCGGCGTAGATGAACCGGAGGCCCGCATCGCGCCCGATGCTCGCCGCGCGTGTGAGATCCGCGGCGGTGGTGTTGGCGGGGTCGGTCATCTTGTAGTCCTGGTGGAACGCCGTCACGTGCCACGGGATGTCGGGCGATACGCTGGCGATGAATCGCGTGAGGCCGCGCACCTCCGCGTCGCTGTCGTTGAAGCCAGGGATCAGCAGCGTGACGATCTCGAGCCACACGCCCGCCTGGTGCAGCCACGCGATCGTGTCGAGGATCGGCTGCAGCCGGCCGCCAAGCTCGCGGTAGTGGCGGTCGTCGAAGCTCTTGAGGTCGACCTTGTACAGATCGATGTGGGGGCGCAGGTACTCCAGCACCTGCGGCGTCCCGTTGCCGTTCGAGACGAACGCCGTGACCAGGCCCTGCTCGCGCGCCTCCTTGAAGATCGCGACGGCCCACTCTGAGGTGATGAGCGGCTCGTTGTAGGTGGAGACGACGATCTTCGCGCCTTGGCCGAGAGCCGCCTGGACGAGCGACGCGGGCGTGGTGTCCTGCGGCGGCGCCACCGCGCGCGGATCGCGGAGCGCCTGTGAGGTCACCCAGTTCTGGCAGTACCAGCAGTGCAGGTCGCAGCCGAGCATCCCGAAGCTGTACGCCAGCGCGCCGGGGTAGGCGTGGAAGAACGGCTTCTTCTCGACCGGGTCGCACTGCACGCCGCCGACGTAGCCCCAGGGGACCATGAGGCGGCCGCCGCTCATTGAAGCGCACCTTGCACACGCCGGCCGCGCCGTCCGGGATCGGGCATTGATGTCCGCAGCTGTAACAGCGGATGCGCCCCTTGTCGATGTGCTCGACCAGTTCCGGCGCCGCCTCCCGCGTGCGCGCGGTGAGCACATCCTGCAACGTCGGCATTTCCTCCCGATCGTACCAGAGCAGGGCCCCCAGGTTCTCAGAGTCAGGTCAGAGTCGACTCTGAGCTGACTCAGAGTCGACTCTGACCAAAGCTCAGCCGCCACCGGCGGTCGGCTACAATGGCCGCCTTTCATGGAAATCGTCGTCGTCGGCGCTGGTGTCTTCGGCGTGTGGACCGCGCATCATCTACGTGCTTCGGGCGCCGGCGTCACGCTCGTGGACGCCTACGGCCCCGCGAACTCGAAGGCCAGCTCCGGCGACGAATCGCGGATCGTGCGATTCGGCTACGGCGCCGACGAGATCTACTCGCAGTGGGCTCGGACCTCTCTCTCCCAATGGCGCGCCGCGATCGACCGCCTGCCAGCGTGCGATGCACCCTTGTTCCATCCCTGCGGCGTCCTCTGGCTGGCCGGCGACGACGCCTACACGGCCGCGACGTTCGACACGCTCCGCCGCGGTGGCTATCCGGTCGAGCGGCTTGGGCCGGCGGAACTGCGCGCGCGCTTTCCGCAGATTCGCGCCGATGACGTCGGCGTCGCGCTGTTTGAACCTGACGGCGGCGTCCTCATGGCCCGCCGCAGTGTCCAGGCGCTGGCGGCGAATCTCGAGTCCTCCGGCATGCGCGTGCTGCGAGGCCAGGTTGCCGCACCGAAAGGCGGCGGACGGATTCGGAGCGTTCGCACGACGACCGGAATCGAGGTCGCCGCGGATGCGTTCATCTTCGCGTGCGGACCGTGGCTTCCCGCCGTCTTTCCGGATCTCCTCGGCGATCGAATTCGGCCAACGCGACAGGTCGTGATGTATTTCGGAAGCCCGCCTGGCGATGCGCGCTACGGTCCGGCATCCACGCCGGCATGGATCGATTTCGCGGCCGGCATCTACGGCATCCCCGATCTCGAGCATCGCGGCGTGAAGGTGGGAATCGATCGGCACGGTCCGCCCTTCGATCCAGATCGCGGCGATCGGATCGCTGACGCGGCAAGCGTCGAGATGGCGAGGACGTGGCTCGGCCGACGGATGCCGGCGCTCGCGAACGCCCCGATTACCGAGACGCGCGTCTGCCAGTACGAGAACACCGATACAGGAGATTTTCTGATCGATCGCCATCCTGACTTCGACAACGTCTGGATCGCCGGCGGCGGCTCGGGTCATGGCTTCAAGCATGGCCCGGCCGTCGGTGAGTACGTCGCGGGTCTCGTGCAGGGGAGCGCGAGGCGCGAGCCCAGGTTCGCGCTGGTTGCCAGAGGCACCGCGCCGCAAAGGAGCGTGTACTGATGAACCGCAGAGAATTTTGCGCGGCGGCCGCGTCCGCGGGCGCCGGCCTGATGTTCGCGGACTCCGCGTCTGCGCAGAGCGTCAACAGCGGGCGGATGGTCATCGATGCTCTTGGCGAGATCAATCTCGACTACGAGGCCGGGCTGATCGATGAGATTCGCGCCAGCGGCATGCGCGGCTGCGTGATCACGCTTGGCAATCCGGCGCTGCAGACGCCATCGGATGCGTACGCCGACATGGAGAAGGAGCGGCAGGCGCACGAGGCGCGGTTGAAGCAGATGCCCGATCGTCTGATGCGCGCGGTGTCCGCGAAGGATCTCGACACAGCCGCCCAGCGCGGCGTCATCGGTCTCATCTACTACCTGCAGAACGTCACGTTGATCGGCGACGATCTGAAGAATCTCGAGGACCTCCGGGACAAAGGGATTCGGATCATCCAGCTTACGTACAACATGCGCAACCTGGTGGGGGATGGATGCCTCGAGCGCCAGAACAGCGGCCTGAGCAACTTCGGCGTGGAGCTCGTCGCGCGCATGAACGACATGGGGCTGCTCGTCGACCTCTCGCATTGTGGCGACGCGACGACGCTAGGCGGGATCAAGACGTCGAAGAAGCCCGTCGCCATCACGCACTCGGCGTGCAAGTCGCTCTTCGCGCATCCTCGTAACAAGACCGACGAGACCCTCCGCGCGCTCGCGGAGCGCGGCGGCGTGATCGGCATCTTCCAGATCAACCCCTACATCGGCGGCAAGGAGCGCAACACGCTCGACGACTTCCTGGCGCACATCGACCATGCGGTCAAGGTGGCTGGCGTGGAGCACGTCGGCATCGGCAGCGATCGCGAGCACCGCCGGATCCCTGACACGCCGGAGCAGAAGCAGAGGCTGATCGACGAGCTGTCACGCCTGCGTCCGGTGAATGCGGCGAGCTTCCGCTGGCCGTTCTTCATCGCCGAGCTCAATCATCCCCGGCGCATGGAGACGATTGCGAGCGGCCTGACGAAGAAGGGCTACAACGCGGATGCCGTCGACAAGATCCTCGGCCGCAATTTCTACCGGCTGCTCAAGGACACGATTGGCTGATCTTCCGCGCCCCGTCTGGCTGCTCGGGTGGGCGAGCCTGTTCACCGACGCGGCGACGGAGATGATCTACCCGCTGCTGCCCGTGTACCTCTCGCGGGTGCTCGGCGCGGGGGCCGTCTCGCTCGGCGTGATCGAGGGCGTGGCGGAGGGCGTCAATAGCATTCTGAAGATTGCGTCCGGCCGCCTCTCCGATCGCTGGTCTCGTCGCAAGCCGGTCGTCATCGCCGGGTATCTCTTGTCGTCGCTCGCGCGCCCGTTCATTGGCGTCACGTCGAGTTGGATGCAGGTGCTGGCGATCCGCGTCGTCGATCGCACCGGGAAGGGCATCCGCGGCGCCCCGCGTGACGCCATGCTCGCGGAGTTTGCGACGCCGGCGACGCGCGGGCGCGTCTACGGATTCCATCGCGCCATGGATCACGCGGGTGCGGTGATCGGGCCGCTGATCGCAGCAGCCTTTCTGCTCGGGTGGCCAGGCCAGTACCGCACGCTCTTCGCGCTGACAATCATCCCTGGCGCGCTCGCCGTCTGGATGCTCTTCAAAGTCCCCGAGCAAGCGCCCGCTAGCCCGGAATCGCGAACCCCAAGTCATAAATCGCAAATCAAGAATCAAAAATCAGAAATCGCCCCGGGGTTGCCTCCGCGGCTGTGGGCCGTCCTCTCCATAATCCTCGTGTTCAGTCTGGGCAACTCGGCGGACGCGTTTCTGCTCCTGCGCCTTTCGAGCGCGCTCGGCAACGACGCGTATCTGCCGCTCCTGTGGTCGTCGCTGCACGTCGTGAAGGCATCGTTGTCGACGTACGGCGGCGGCCTTTCGGATCGTGTCGGCCGGAAAGCCGTGATCGTCGCCGGCTGGAGCGTCTACGCGGTCGTCTACCTGGGATTCGCCACCGTGGAGTCCGCCGCATGGCTCGTCGCATGGTTCATGTTGTACGGCGTGGTACTTCGGCCTCGCGGAAGGTACGGAAAAAGCACTCGTCGCAGATCTGGCGCCCCCAGATCAACGAGGCACGGCCTTCGGTTTCTACAACGCGGCGCTCGGCGTCGGCGCGCTGCTGGCGAGCATTGTCTTCGGCCTGCTCTACGAGCGCTTCGGCCACGCCGTCGCTTTCAGCACCGGTGCCGCGCTCGCGGCCGTCGCTGCTGTGCTGCTCCTCCTCGTGCGAACCGATAAAGAGTAGAGACAGCTCGCCGCGCCGAAGCTTTAGCGGAGGCGGGCTGATATACTCATAAATTCCCATGACCCGAATTCTCGTGACCAATGACGACGGCGTGCATTCCGACGGTATCCGTGCGCTCGCCGACGTCTTGAAACCGTTTGGCGACATCACCGTCGTCGCACCGATTCAGGAGGCCAGCGCCATCGGTCACGCGCTCACGCTCCGGCGTCCGCTCCGCGTGGAAACAGTGCATCCCGGCGTGTTCGCGGTCGACGGCACGCCGACCGATTGCGTGAACATCGCAATCACGCACGTCCTCAAGAACAAGCCCGATCTGATCGTGTCGGGGATCAACAAGGGATGGAATCTCGGCGACGACGTGACGTACTCGGGCACCGTAGCGGCGGCGCTCGAAGGCGCGCTGCTCGGAATCCCGAGCATTGCCGTGTCGACGCAGAAGCGGCGCGACAACGGCTACGAGTTCGGGCCATCGGCGCAGGCCGCCGCTGCCGTGGCGCAGGCCGTGCTGCTGCGAGGCATGCCGAAGTTCACGCTGCTGAACATCAACACGCCGCAGGGTGCGAACAAGGGCTTCCGCGTGACCGTGCAGGCGAAGCGCAACCACATCACCGTGGTCACCGAGCGCATCGACCCGCGCGGTCAGCCGTATTACTGGATCGAGGAGGGGCAGGACGACTGGGAGCCGCACGACCGGTCGGACTACCAGGCCGTGCGCGACGGCTACATCTCGATCACGCCGCTGCAGCCCGACATGACGTCGCACGACGCGCTGAAGTACGTGGAGGAGCTGCCTCTGGTGGCGGGGGTGCAGGTACGCTAGACTGCTGATTCCGTCGGGGCGTGGCTCAGTCTGGTAGAGCACTCGGTTCGGGACCGAGGGGTCGGAGGTTCAAATCCTCTCGCCCCGACCAAACATTCTCGAAAATCGTTAGGGATTAGGCGTCATGGCTGGTGCTAACCGACCGTGATCGGCTCTTCCGGGAGCAAACGGTTCCCGGGATGCTCCCGAAAGTAACTACGGCCCGCCAGCCAGAAAGCGGGCCGTTGTTGCGTACGGACACTCATCCTTCAGCGATCACGGGCCTCCCACCTCTTGCCTTCCGAATGGTGTCCAGAAGGGAACAGACAGCAGCCGGGACCGCTGCTAGCCTGTGAATCGGAGTAGAAGCGTTCCTGATAACGGCGCTGAATCGCCGTTCGTATGTCACGCGCGTCAGTGGACGCCATCACGCAGGCCGCGGTCGCCAAACACACAGGAGAGAAAATGGACACCACCACTTTGCTCATCGTCCTCGTCGTGGTGCTGCTACTCGGCGGCGGCGGATTCTTCTACAGACGCAGAGTTTGAGTAGCAAGCGCTGATTTTTGGGCCCATACCGTCGCAGAATAGGCGCCGCGTTTCGGCGCGGCGCCCATCGACGCGACGTAGTCGCTCGGCTTACGCCGGATAGAACCCATCACCGTAGCCGCACACCTGCACTGGCCGGAACCCATGCGTGGCCAGGTCGTCGAACGCGTGCTGATACGCGACGGCGTCCAGGCCGTGGCGCGCCTGCCATTCGCCCGAGTAGCCGTCGTACCAGATTGCAGCATACCGGGCGATCCCGGTGTCGCTGTAGCCGCTCACCGATACCAGGCGGAAGCCCGCGGCCAGCTGCTGGTCGAACTCTTTCTGATATTCGCTCGACGTGAGTCCGTGCCGGCCGATCCAGCTGAGGCCGGGACGCCGCTCCCAGATCGCCGCGAAACGTACATCGACATTCACGCGGTAGCCGCAGACCTGCACCGGCGCGAAGCCGTCGGCCGCCATCTGGTCGAAGGTCTGTTGGTACTGGCTTCGCGACAGCCCGTGCCGCGCCTGCCAGTCGGCGCCTTCGCGCTGCTCCCAGATTCCGGCGTATCGGGCCTCGCCGTTCTCGGCATACCCGCTGACGCACACGAGGCGGAAGCCTTGCTGCAGCAGCGTGTCGAACGCCAGTTGATATTGATCGTTCGTCAGCCCGTGCCGCGCCTGCCACGCAGGGCCGTCGGACATCTGCCAGACCGCGTTGTACCGCGCCCTCGTTCCCTCGCTGTAGCCGCAGACATAGGTCAGCCGATAGCCCTGGTGGACCAATACGTCGAACGTCGCCTGATAGGCCTCCGCAGTCATCCCGTGCCGCGCCTGCCAGGCGGATCCGTCACCTTTGTCGAACAGCCCCGCAAAGCGGGTGTTGAACCGCGACAGCGCCACGGCGTCCGCTCCGGCGTGGCCGGCAGCGTTGTAGATGTCGGCGAAGTTCAGATCGGCGTCGATCTGCCAGCCGCTCAGCGTGCCGGTCGGGACGGGCGCCGTGGTGGGTGCCACGAACATGCGCAGATGCGCGCCGCCGTTCGAGAACACGCCGTTCACGTCATGCGGCCCGTCGCCCAGGTAAGCCGTCCCCAGCTTGGTCGGCGCGCCAGGGCTCGCGAAGTCCTCGGAACGCCGGAGGAGGATCCGGAACGATGCATTCCCCACATCGGCCCGCCAGTTGCCCAGCCAACAGGCCTCGCTCTGCACGTAGGTGGGATCGACGACATCCGTGATGTACCAGCCCGAATCAATCCGCCAGTTCGGATCGTTGTTATAGGCAATCTCGATGAACTGACCCTCTCCCCAGTGGTTCTTTGCGAAGAACACCTTTCGGTTGCGGTCGAATCCGATGAGCAGCAGCACATGCCCGCCCATCGGCGCCGTCAAGTGAAAGACGTCGCAGATGACCTCGCGGTCAGCGAGGATCGTGTTCTCCAGCGCGGTGACGCTCGGGCTGTTGCCGAGCGATCCCCATCCGGTCGCCCGGTAGCGTGCGTTCACGCGTGCCAGCAGCGGAATGTGCTGCTCGCAGAACTCGACGGCGTCGAAATCCTCCTGGCTCGCCAACGACCCGATGCCGGCAAACCCCAGCACGGGCAGGATGTCCAGCAGCGCCTGCTGGCTTTGCAGGTAGGGCGCCGTATCCTCCGGCGCAACGGCGTTCTCTGAAATTTTTTGCGCGATGTCGCCGCTGCCCTGAAACCCGGTCAAGGATGTGTTGTTTTCAACTGGTTGCACCACAGCGCCGCTGGTGTTGCGATTCAGCGCGAACGCCTTGCCCATGTGAAAGACGTATTCCTCCGACACGTCAATCAGCATGTTGTATTTGCGCCGATACGCCGCCTCCAGCGCCGCGGCGCCGGCAAACGCCCAGCAGCTGCCGCGGTCGTTCTGCTGTTTGAATCCCGATTGCCATTGCGCCAGCGAATAGACACCGTTGACCGCCCCTCGCAGCGCCCGCGGACCGATGACGTCGACGCGGCCGAACTTGGTGGCGACCCGCAGCCCATCGGCCAGCAGGGCGGCGTGGGCGCGTGCCTCGAGGACCGGGGAGTCGGAGCGCGCGTGCTCCGCCGGTTGTGTGTCCAGGTCGGTGTAATCCGCAGTTTTCATAAATCGCTCCGATCTCGAATCCGGTGTTGCCGCACGTGGGGGATGTGCGGATGGTGGCGGCGCCGCGCCTGGGTGTCTGTCTAATGTTGAACACCTGAATCAGCCGGCGTGGCCAGCGGCCGAGAGCCGCCGATCGAGATCGTAGGCGGCGCTGATCAGCGCGAGGTGCGTGAAGGCCTGCGGGAAGTTGCCGAGGTGCTGCGCACGCGGGCCCAGCTCCTCGCCGTACAGCCCCAGGTGATTCGCATAGCCGAGCATCTTCTCGAAGAAGAACCGCGCCTTGTGGAGATCGCCCATCCGTGACAGGCATTCGACGTACCAGAACGAGCACATCGAGAACGTGCCCTCCTGACCGGTGAGGCCGTCCGAGAAACTCTCCCCGAGACGATAGCGATAGACCAACGAGTCGCTGACCAGCTCCTGCTCGATGCCGCGCAGCGTGTCGATCCACCGCGGGTCGGTCGGCGACACGAAGCGCACCAGGGGCATGAGCAGCGCTGAGGCATCGAACGTCGTCGCCCCCGGGTGCTGGACGAAGCCGCGGCGCGCCGGGTCCCAGAAGCGTTCGTAGATGTCGCGGTAGATGGTGTCCCGCGCATCGTACCAGCGAGGGAAGGGCGCCGGGAACGAGCGTCTGTTTGCGAGGCGGATCGCCCGGTCGATCGCGACCCAGCACATCACCCGGGAGTAGAGGAACTCGCGGCGACCGCCTCGCACCTCCCAGATGCTCTCGTCCTTCTCCCGCCAGTGCTCGCACACCCAGTCGATCAGCCGGACGATGGTCATCCATTCGTCGTAGCCGATCGGAGAGCCGTACTTGTCGTACAGGTACACCGCGTCCATCAACTCACCGTAGATGTCGAGCTGAAGGTGAGTGTGAGCGGCGTTGCCAATGCGGACGGGACGCGAGCCCATGTAGCCTTCGAGGTGGTCCAGCGTTTCCTCGCCGAGGACGCGACGGCCGTCGATGGCGTACATGATCTGAAGCGAGCCGTCCGGTGTCAGCTCCTGGCAGCGCGCCATCATCCAGCGCATGAACTCCGCGGCCTCGCTGGTGTAGCCGAGCCGCATGAGTCCGTAGAGGGTGAACGACGAGTCGCGGATCCACGAATAGCGGTAGTCCCAGTTGCGCACGCCGCCGATGTTCTCGGGCAACCCGAAAGTGGGCGCCGCCACGATCGAGCCGTGCTCCCTCGAGGTGAGGAGCTTCAACACGAGCGCGGAACGATTGACCATCTCGCGCCAGCGGTTCTTGTAGGTGCTGCGACCGATCCAGCCACGCCAGAAGTTCACGGTTTCCTTGAACGCGTCGCTCACGTAGTCGGCGTGCTCGCTGGGTGACGCCTCGTCCGCCATCACCACCTCGAGGACGAACCACGCCGATTCGTCGGCGCCGAGCGTGAATTCGGCCACCGCGGCGCCTTCCGCGAGCTGCATCGGGACCGACGAGCGCAGCCGCAGCACCAGCTCGCGCGCGCCAGAGCGGCCGACGAAAAGGATTTCCGTGTCGCTGCGACGCTCCGCCGTGTGCGTGGCGCGGGCGTAGTCGAAGCGCGGAACGCAGCGCATCGAGAAACGGAGCTCGCCGCGGACCGTCTTCGCGCGACGCACCAGGTTGTGTGCGATGCCCGCGTCCTCTACCGGCATGAAGTCGGACACCTCGGCGACGCCGCCGTCGGAGAGGAACCGGGTGAGCAGCACGTTGGTGTCGGGCAGATACAGCTGCCTATGCACCGCATCGTCGAGCTGCGGCGCGATCTGGAAGCGGCCGCCGCGATCGGCGTCGAGGAGGGCAGCGAAGACCGACGGCGAGTCGAACGACGGAAGGCAAAGGAAATCGATCGATCCGTCCTTGCCCACCAGCGCGACTGTGTGGAGGTCGCCGATGATCCCGTAGTCCTCAATGGGCGCGTAGCGGTTTGCCATAGGATCAAATGCTGTGACCAGATGCCGCGACGGCTGAACCAAATTCCTGTCAGGGCACATTCTCCTCTGATCGATCGAGGATAAGAAGGCCGGAAAGCCGCAACTTCGCGCCAGGCTTCGAGCCCGAGCTGACGCCGCGGCAGATGCTGCAGTTCGGTGGGAAGTACATGACCGACTGCTGCGAGGAGTTTCCATCGAGCTGGTGCGGGCGATTCAGAAGAACTGCGAGACACGCGACCTCGACTGCGGAGACAGCGCCAGGCAGTCCTGCACTGGGTCTACGACAGCCGAAAGATTTAGCAGATGATGGTGCCATGAAGGCGATCCTCCCGCTGTTCACCGTCGCCTACGCGGCCATAGCGCTTCTCTTCGGTATCGCGGCTGTCACCCTCACGGGCTTCGCGGTCCTCGAACTGTGGGACGCCGTGGCCCCGCGCGAATCACATGGCGTAGCCGCTCGCGCCGCAACGGCGATCGAGAGCATCGGGATGCTGGCCGTCGCCCTTCTTGCCCTGGAGATGGCACAGACCGTCATCGAGGAAGAGGTGGTGCGGCGGGTTCACGTCAGCGCCCCGACGCGCGTGCGCCGATATCTTTCGAGGTTTCTCGTTGTCGTCGTGGTGGCGCTGGCGATCGAAAGCCTCGTCGCCGTCGTGCAGGCGCTCCATGAACGCCCCGAGACGCTGCCACACGCCGCGTCGATTGCCGTTGGGGCCGCCGCGCTCCTCGCCGCCTGGGGTGCGTTCGTCCGCCTGAATCGATCGGTCGAAGAACTGGAGCCGGAAGGGATCGACGAGGCGAGAGGGGAGGACCACAAATTGAAATGAACGACAATGAGCGCATGCCGAACCCGATTGTCCGATTCTCGCTCGCGCTGATCGTCCTCCTACTCGCCGTTCCAGCCGCCGACGCTCAACAGCGCTATCAGATCCTCCTCAAGGGCGGACACGTCATCGATCCGCGCAACCAGGTCGATGCGGTCATGGATGTAGCGGTCGCCGACGGCAAGATCGCGGCGGTGCGCGCCGGCATCAATCCGGCGGAGGCACGCACGGTTGTCGATGTCGGCGGCCTGTACGTCACCCCGGGTCTCATCGACGCGCACGTCCACGTCTTCGCCACGACCGGCATGAAGGACGCCTGGGCCGGCGACAACAGCGTGCTGCCCGACGGATTCAGCTTTCGTTCGGGCGTGACGACGATGGTGGACGCGGGGAGCTCGGGGTGGCGCAACTTCGAGGACTTTCGAAACCGCGTGATCGATCGCGCCCGAACGCGCGTCTTCGCCATGCTGAACATCGCCGGGTTGGGAATGATGACGGATGTTCCGGAGCAGAACGTCCATGACATGGACGCGAAGGCCACCGCCGACATGGCGACGAAGCATCGCGACGTGGTGGTCGGGATCAAATCCGCGCACTATCAGGGTCCGGAATGGGTTTCCGTGGATCGCGCGGTTGAAGCCGGCACCATGGCGAAGATCCCGGTCATGGTGGACTTCGGCTACTTCCGGGAGGAGCGGCCCTATTACAAGCTGGTCACCGAGCGTCTGCGGCCCGGCGACATCAGCACCCACATGTTCCGCGGCCCGGTTCCGTACGTCGACGGGAACGGCAAGCTGCTCGAGTATCTGAAGCAGGCCCGCGCGCGCGGCGTCCTCTTCGACGTCGGTCACGGCGGAGGGAGCTTCGTGTTCAGGAACGCGGTGCCGGCGGTTCAGCAGGGGTTCTATCCCGACACCATCTCCACCGATCTCCATACGGGCAGCATGAACGGCGCGATGATGGACATGCTCACGACGATGTCGAAGCTCCTCGTGATGGGCGTGCCTCTGCAGGAGGTGATCCGGCAGTCCACCGCCAGTCCGGCCAAGGCGATTCAACATCCGGAGCTGGGGCATCTCGCCGTCGGCGCCGAGGCGGATATCGCCGTCCTGCGCGTTCTGCAAGGGCCGTTCAGATATGCGGATGGAGCCCGTGGAACGTTCGAAGGAGATCGGCGGCTCACGTGCGAGATGACCTTGAAGGCCGGGCGGGTCGAATGGGACTGGAACGCCCGCACCGGCACGGACTACACGAAGATGCCGAAGGACTATGGGATCCGCCCGGTCGACAAGATCATTCTGCCTCCCAAGTAGCTGCGCTACCGACGCGGCGGTGCTAGTTCGTGCGCACCGTGACACCGAGCGCCTCGTCATAGAGGTCGGCGACGCTGAACACATTGCGCAACACATTGTTGACAGTACAGCCGCCCTTGTGCGACCCATAGGCGGTGACGCCGAACGACCAGCCGCCGCCGCTGTCCCCACCGATCGTGGTGTTCTTCGCGTTCATGGCAACCAGACGATCGTTGAACACACCGTTGTTGGTGCACGAGATCGACGTGCGGAACACCGTGTGGCTGCAGTCCCGGGCGTTGGATGACCGGCCGTAGACGCAGATCGCCTCACCGACGGTGATGTTCGCCCGGGGTTCGACGGCGGCGACGTCACGGATATCCGCGGCAGATGCAAAGAAATCGTCCGGCTCGATGTGAGTGGAGGTCTTCCATTCCACGTCGCCCCATTGCCCGCGATGCTCAGCCCGGTGGGCGAGAGCGTGGACGCCGACACCGGGCTCGACGATCTGGTTGATGCCAGTGCAGTGTCCGGCGGTCGTGACGCCGGTGGTGACGCCGTTGGTGACCGCCCATCCACTGGTGCACAGGTTGACCCCGTCATCGCGCACCCACATACCGCCATACGCGTGCTCGTCGATGGCGATGTCTTCGTCGACGAGCTGCAACCTGACACCGCTGCGGAACTCCGCGGGCAGCCTCGCCCGCACGTGCTCGGCACGGACGGCGGCCATGGCAGGTCCACGTTTCACGACGGCCTCGACGTTGGATGTCGTCTCGTCAAAGGAGGTGACGATGTCCCGAAAACCGAGGCCGGCGAGCCGTCGGTTCAACCGAATCGACCGCGCCTCGAGCTCTCTCCAGGAAAACGGCCGGCCCTCAATCACGTCGATCGGGAACCCGGCGGACTGGACCACCTGCCGCACGAACTCATCGGCCCTGCCCTTGATGTACAGGGTTGGCGCACCGTCCGGCACCGCCGAGAGCTCGGCGCCAGCGTACAAACCCGGCCGATCCGTCGCCAGCTGCTCCTGAATCCGCCCGAAACTGTCGGCGAGGGCGCGATGCGCCACAGCCTGCTCGAGCGTCCAGCCGCGTGCTGCGGCAACGAGAGCCATGTCCGTCATGACAGCCGCCTGGGCTCCGCTGACCACCGGCGTCTGCATAAGGTTGTCCTGAGCCTGCAGCAGCGCAACACACATGGTCGGCACCAGTGACGCGGCTGTCCACAAAACTCCACGCTTCAGCAATCTTCCGTAGCTGTTTGTCATCGCAGGCCTCCTAGTCTGGGTTCGATGTACAAACTCCTAACGTCGGATGCGGCCCGGCCTAACAGTCTTGCAATGAAGCCTCAGTGCCAGCAGAGCTGCGCTACTCGCTCGCTGATGTGACGTCGAATCTCAGCCACCGCTCGCGAACGGTCTCCAGCAACTGCTGGAATCGCGGATCGCCCCGCAGGCTCTCGAAGGAAGGATCGTATCGGGCGAGGAAGGGGTAGTTGATGAAGCCGCGACCGATCGCGATCGCGAGCCAGTGAAGCGCACGGTCCGGCACGCCAGCCCTCGCGTAGCCCTGCGCAAGAAACCGCGCGAACATCTCGCTGGCGGTCGCGACGGCCTCGATGTCAGCCGTCACCATTGCCAACGCGTCCTGCCGATTGCCAGCAAGCGCAAGCGCGAGGAACCGCGCCACCCGAGCCGGAACGGTGTCGCGCATCTCGTGTGGAAAGCCTTCCAGGGTGGTGGCGACGGCATCGTGGCGCCCATTGATGGCCAGGACCCAGAGGTAGAACAGACGCGCCATCGGATTGCCCGGATCCATGTCGAACATCTGCCGATACGGTTCGATCGCCGACTGAAACTTGCCTTCCGATGCATCGGCAAACCCTGGCAGGCAGCGGGTCACGGGCGTCAGGGGATCCAGCGTTTGTAACCGGGCAATCAGCGGCCGGGCGGCCGGAACCTTCCCTGAAATCAGGTAGCAGTTGCACAGAAGAAGCAGCGTGTCGGCGTCATTCGGATCGATCTCGAGCGCCGCTTTCAGGTTGCGAACGGCGTCCTGAATCTGCCCGCGGGAGTACTGGATCCAGCCGCGCAGCCGAAATCCCGGTGCGGACCTTGGCTCGAGCGCGAAGACCCTGCGTGCGCACACCTCGGCCTCGTCGAGCGGACGTTCGCTGAAGTCGATGCCGGCTTCCCGGTACTGGAGATACGCGTGGCCGAGCGCGGCGTAAAGCCGGGCGTTGTCGCCAACGATCGCGAGGCCGTTGCGCAGGAGCTGGATGGCATGGTCGATCGCATCGCGCCGCCAGCGCCATGCTTCGTGGCGTGCTCGGAGATAGCATTCGTAGGCGTGCAGGTCGGGGATCGGGCGTTCCGCGAGCTGTCGTTGTTCGTCATCGGTGAGCCGGAGCTCGAGGGCCGCGACGATCACTCGAGCGAGCTGTTCCTGGATTGCAAAGACGTCTTCGAGCGTGCCGTCGTAGTTCTCGGCCCACAAGTGGTCGTCGGTGCTCGCATCAATGAGCTGCGCGCCGATCCGCAGCTGCGTGCCTGCCCGTCGCACGCTCCCCTGGAGGATGTAGCGAACGCCCAGTTCGCGAGCAATCGTCTTCACGTCCTTCTTCGTGTCCTTGAACGCCATCGACGAGGTGCGTGAGATGACGTGAAGTGACCGCAGCTTCGACAGATCGGCAATCACCTCCTCGGTAAGTCCATCCGCGAAGTAGGCGTTCTCCGGTTCGATGCTCAGGTTGGCGAACGGCAGCACCGCGATCGACGCCGGTCGTCCCTGGCGAGCGGGACGACTCTCACGCCAGGCGTCGATCTCCGACCTGTACGCGTAGACGCTGCCGAGCGTGCGGTGCACATGGCGGTGCACCGGCAGACCTTCCTCGGTCTCCCATCGGCGTACCGTCCGCACGCCGCGATTGAGGTACGCGGCGATCTCCTTCCACGACTCGAGACGGTCGGCGGGAGCTCCTGACAATGTCTCTATCTCACGACCTGGCCAAAGGTGGCCAAAGTGAGCCGTCGACGCGATGGCCCTTCATGGCGCTTGCTGGACCCTCGGCGGACGCGTAGCGTGCCTCACCGAGGAGGAGAGTCACCATGCGGCAGATTCTAACAGCGCTCATTTCGTGATTGGTCTCACGTGCGCGATGGCTGCAGCCACAGGGGTTCACGACGGAGCGGAACCAGTAACCCGCTCCGTCTCCGGCAGCGCCGTGCATTTCTTCACGACGGCGATCGTCCATTCGCAGACGCCGACTGAAACAGGAATGATCCAGCGCAGCACGGACATCATCGAGCTCAGTGGCGATCTGAAGGGACGTGTTCTGTATCATCCCATCTCTGTTTTCGACTTCGCCAAGGGCACGTTGGTGAACACCGGGCACCAGGTGTTCTCTGGAACCGTGCTCGGGTCCGCTCCGGTTCTCCTCCATGACGACGAGTTCCGCTTCGAGGTCGACCTCAACACTGGTGGGCTGGAATCAGGCGAGGTCCACCTGTCCAACAGGATCGCCGGTCCAAAGATCCGTTGCGATCTGGTGGTGGTCGGAACCGGCGCCAAGACGCCGGAAGGCAACGGTCTCGTCGATTACCGTGGCACGTGCACGTTCAAGAAATGAGCGGTTTTCGAGAGCTTCGCACGATGGTTGCTCAATTGAATCGCCGGATATAGTGTGATGGGCGGACGACACGCAGCAGGAGGCTGGCTATGCCGCCAACAGATCCGCCCGACCGCGACTCTGCAACGACGCAGATCCCCACGCCGCTCACCGAGAGCCGCACGGCGGCCGCCGTCTTTCAAGCGTCGGTGGAGCTGCTCCAGACTCAGAACCGAGTGCTCGAGCTCGTCGCTCGCGGAACGCCGCTGAACGAGTCACTGGATTTTTGTCTGCGGGCCATCGAAGCGCAGTCCCCCGGGATGCTGTCGTCGATCTTGCTGCTCGATGAGGACGGCGTGCACGTCCGGCACGCCGCGGCCCCCAGCCTGCCCGAGAGCTACGTTCGCGCCATCGACGGCCTGGCGATCGGACCGCACGCGGGCTCGTGCGGCACTGCCGCGTACCGCGGCGAAGCGGTGATTGTGGACGACATTGCCACGGACCCTCTATGGGCAGAGTATCGCGACCTCGCGCTGAAGCATGACCTCCGCGCCTGCTGGTCTACGCCGATTCTCGACGAGGAGCGACGGGTGCTCGGTACGTTCGCGTTGTACTTCCGCACGCCTGGGCGTCCGAGCCCTCGGCATCGCCATTTGATCGATATCACCACGTACACCGCAGCGAAAGCCATCGTTGCCCACCGCGACAGAGCAGAAAGCCGATGATGCGGCCGAACGGCACACTAATTGATGGGCCCTGGCATGGATGAGACGTCGGGGTTCTGGATTGACGGCGGTGGCGTTGTTCGTCGGGCTGCTGGCTGCGCCGCCGACCGCCTCGGCGTATTCCGTCCTCGCGCACGAAGCGATGATCGACGCGGTGTGGGGCGACCATCTTGCGCCGCTGCTGAAGCACAAGTTTCCTAGCACGTCCGCGCGAGCGCTCGCCGGCGCTCGTGCGTACGCGTATGGCGGGTCGCTCATCCAGGATCTCGGGTACTACCCATTCGGCAGCCGCTTCTTCTCAAATCTGGTGCACTACGTCCGCTCCGGCGATTTCGTCGAGGCGCTGGTTCGGAATTCGCGCAACGTCAACGAGTACGCGTTTGCGCTCGGCGCGCTCGCGCACTACACGAGCGACCACGTGGGGCATCCGATGGCGGCGAACCGGGCGGTGCCGATCCTCTATCCCAAGCTCCGCGCGAAGCATGGGGCCGCCGCCTTGTATGCCGACTCGCCGTCGCGGCACGTGATGGTGGAGTTCGCGTTCGACGTGCTGGAGGTCGCTCGCGGCTCCTTCAAGTCGGACGCCTATCAGAATCTGATCGGCTTCGAGGTCGCCACACCGCTGCTCGAGCGTGCGTTTCATGACACCTATGGTCTCGAGTTGAAGGACCTATTCGGTGACGCGGACCTCGCGATCGGCACGTATCGCCATGCGGTGAGCAAGACGGTCCCCGATATGACGCGACTGGCGTGGCGGGAGAAGCGCGACGAGATCCTTGCCGCGACGCCAGGAATCACCGAGCGGGACGTCGTGTACACCATGACGCGACGCCAATATGAAGACACCTTCGGGACCAAATACCGCAAGCCGGGCCTCCTCGCGCGCTTCGTGGTGATGGTCTTCAAGGTCCTGCCGAAATTCGGCCCGTTCAAGCCGCTGGCGTTCGAACCGCTCACGCCGGAGACCGAGCGGATGTTCCTCGAGAGCTTCTCGGCGTCGGCCGCACGGTATCGTGCGTCGGTCGGCGCGCTGCGAGCGGGGCCGCTGGCGCTGAGCGACGTGGATCTCGACACGGGCAACCGGTCGGCGCGCGGCGCGAATCCGCTGGCCGATGAAACGTACGCCGATTTGCTTGCGAAGCTCGCAGGAAGGAAGTTCGCCGCGGTCCCACCCGCGCTCCGCCGCACCATCAACGAGCACTACGCGTCCGGGAAGGTGCCGCCCGATGCAAGCCGAAAGGTGCGCAAGCAGGAGCGCGAGGCAGCGCGGCACCTGTCCGCGCTCAATGCCTCGGGAACGCCAGGCCGGTAGCGTAGGATAGGACCCGCATGCGTGGGAGGGTTTGATGGTTAAGGCGCTGTCGGCTGTCACACTTCTGTTCCTGGCGGTCTGTGCCGCTGCCGCAGGCATCACGCACAGTGACGAGCCCGTCACCAGCAATCCCATTGCGGCGCCGATCACCAAACGCGGGCTGATGGTCGAAGTCCGCGATGTCGTGCGCCTGCCTGATACGCGCGGGCTGCGCCCCGCGGATCAGGATGTGGTGCCAGCCGGCTGGGCGCGCGTGAGCTACGTCCGCGACGTTGCAGACGGCCGGCGGTTCGCCAACGACTCGCGCGGGATCCTGTACCTGCTCGATCGCAACAACCAGCCCTCAGCGTATGCGAGCATCGCCGCCGCGTTTCCGTTCGCTGTCTACAACAGGCTGGAGAGCGGGTTCATCGGATTCGACTTCCACCCTGAGTTTGCGCGGAACGGATTGTTCTACACGGTGCACGGCGAGCGCGCGGCGGGCAATCCCGGGACGCCGAGCTTCATCCCTCCGGGGTTCACCCGGGCCGACGTGACCTACCACAACGTCATCACGGAGTGGCGTGCCACGAATCCGGCCGCGAGCACGTTCGACGGCACCAGGCGTGAGCTGCTTCGCGTGGCCCACGTCGTCAACAATTTGAGCCACCCGTTTGGGCATCTCGAGTTCAACCCGACGTCGAAGCCAGGCGCGCCCGATTACGGCCTGCTCTACACGAGCGGCAGCGACCTGGGGTTCAGCAATGGCGGCGGCCCGAACGCGGGCAATCCTGGACAGACGCAGCGCCTTGACACGGTGATCGGCGCCATTCTGCGCATCGACCCGCGCAGCCCGTCGGTGTCTGGAGGAGTGCAAGGGCTTGGTGACTACACGATTCCGGCGATCAACAAGTTCGCCGCGGACGGTGACCCAAAGACATTCGGCGAGATCTACGCCTATGGATTCCGGAACGCCCACAGGCTCTCGTGGGATCTCACCGATGGGACGATGTTCGCGGCGGACATCGGGATGAACCACATCGAGGAAATCAACATCGTTCGTGAGGGCGGCAACTACGGGTGGATGAAGCGCGAGGGATTCTTCGCCAGCGGCGTCACACGGCCCGGCGGCGCGCTCAATCAGTTGTTCCGGCTGCCTGCGGAGATCCTGGACGGACGCGTGAAGGAGGCGTTCACCTATCCGGTCGCAATGTACGACCATGGCGAGGGCCAGGCGGTGTCTGGTGGATTTGCCTACCACGGGCGCATTCCCGCGCTCCGAGGCAAGTTCGTTTTCGGCGACATCGTACGGGGCCGTCTGTTCGTGGCCGACCTCGCCGCGATGAAAAAGGCCGATGATGGAATTCCACAGACCGTGGCGCCCGTCGAGGAGGTCCAGCTTTACGTGCGCGACGGGTCGGGCAATCGAACCTACGTCACCTTCCGGGAGCTCATCGAGGCAACCAACGGCGCGACCGCCATCCGGGCCGACCTGCAGATCAGCCGCAGCCGCGACGGAGAGCTCTTCATCACGTCCCGGCAGGACGGCATGATCCGGATGCTCGTTCCGGATGTCGCGGATAAATCAACTGTGTCTTCGCGTTGATCGGTTTCGGCGGCACAGGTTGACACGGCCGTCCAATATGTTCTTAATATGTGAATAAATGAGCCGCAAGCTTCTCACCGATTTCGAGCTCATGATCCTGCTTGGGGTGCTCCGCGTCGGCGACGCGTACGGCGTCCCGATCGCTCGTGAAATCGAGAACACAACGGGCCGAAGCGTTGTGCTGGGTGCGGTCTATGCGGCGCTCGACCGCCTCGAGGACCGCGGGCTCGTGGCCTCCAGCGTCGGGGATCCGACGCCGGAGCGCGGAGGCCGCGCCAGGCGCTACTTCCGCGTCACGGCGCGTGGGCTCCGGTCGGTGAAGGACACGCAACGTGCGCTGATCGCGCTCTGGGCAGATCTGCCTGAACTGAAAGCAGGTCCCGCATGAAGGTTCACCATCCATCCCGTCTCGCGCTCGCGTTCCTCGACTGCCTCGCGGCGGGGAACGAGCCGCTGAAAGGCGATCTGATCGAAGAGTTCGCAGCCCGGCAATCGCAATGGTGGCTCTGGCGGCAGGTGATTGGCGCGGTCGTCTGCCAGCGGAGGCTGGGCCCGCTTCAGGCAGAGGAGAGCCGGCACATGCTCGTGCTCGGCACGGCGGTGCTGGTGCTCGGAAGTTTCGAGGCGGTCTTCGTCACCAACGTGTTCTTCCACCTCCTGTTCGGTCCGCCGGTGCCCAATATCACAGGGTACGCCTACCTGGCACAGACGACGGGAGTCGAACCCTCTGCGAGCGAGGTGATCCGCACGGCGCTGGCCTCGATGTACGCGCCGGTCGTTGCGATTGCCGCCGCGGTGCCGACCGCATGGCTCATAAGCCGATTTCACCAGCGTCACTACGCCGTCTCGCGCGGCGTCTTCGCTCTGAGCGTCATGGCATGCACGATGCTCAGTCTGCGCTTGCCGTTTGGTGTTCAGTTCCTGACGACGTTCGTGTTCATCGTCGGATTGCTGATGAGCGGCTGTCTTGCCGTCGCCACTTATACGCGGCTGCCCACGCGCGTGACAGGGGAGGCTGGCTTGTAGACCGCGCCGATCGCGGCGCCGACGACGATCCATTCGCCCAGCGCTGCCGCCGCCATCCTCGCTGAGTGGCCGGGCGCGAGGTTGATGGTCGCGTGGTTCACGAGCACGAAGCCACCGATGACGAAGAGCGCCAGCAGCACGCCGAACCGCGCCCCCTCCTGAACGCCGCTTCCTCCCTCGTACCCCTTCGAATAGATCGCTGACGCCGCGAGCATCGCCAGAAAAATGCCGGCGGCGCCAATCGGCATGTAGGCAAGCTGTGCTTCGCCCTGTCGATACACATCGGGATGCGCCGCGAACGACGGCGTCAACAGCGTGCCGTACACCAGGAACCCGTAGACGAAATCGACGATGGTCGCTGCGACAGCGGCAAGGGCGATTCGCGTGTAATTCATGGCGCGCATATGACCGCGCGGGCGCAATACAATTGCCCCCAGAGAGGTAATGACAGACATGAAAACAGCAATCGGCGTGCAGCTCCTGATGCTGGCGACGGCAAGCGTCGCCGGGGCGCAGACCGCGCCCCGCGCGGAGGAGAACCTGAAGAAAAAGAGCATTACCTTGCCGACGCCGCCAACGCCTATCGCGAACTACGTGACATCCGTCCGAGTCGGCAACCTGCTGTTTCTCTCCGGGCATGGCCCGAGCGCCAGCACGCCGGCCGGCAAGGTCGGAAAAGAGCTGACGCTCGAGCAGGGGTACCAGGCTGCGCGTTCCACCGGCCTGAACCTCCTCGCGACCGCGAGAGCCGCGCTCGGCAGCCTCGACAAGGTCAAACGAGTGGTCAAGGTTCTCGGGATGGTCAACTCGGCGCCGGGGTTCGCCGATCATCCGAAAGTGATCAATGGATTCTCCGATCTGATGGTCGAAGTGTTCGGCGAATCCATTGGCAAACACGCGCGGTCGGCCGTGGGCATGGCGGAGCTGCCCAACAACATCCCGGTCGAGATCGAGATGATCCTGGAGGTGGAATAGCCGGTCTCCGGTCTCTGGTCTCTGGTCTCTCGTCTCGGTCTTATGGATAACAGAGTTGCCCGGTCACCTGGGTCACGACGCGGCCTCCGCCCATGAATCCGTTGACGAAGAAGTGGCCCGTGACTCCGGCGAACTCGCCGGTCGCGTCGGTGATCTTCTGATAGGCGGTGACGACTCCTTGAATGGAGCTGACGGCGCCGCTCTCGCGCGCGATCAGCGTGCCACGGGGGGTGGTGTATTCGAAGACGCCGCTATAGGCCCTGAACTCCGGTGACGTTGCGGGTGGCGAGCCTGCGCTGTCGCCTTTGAAGTATGTCGTTCCCCGAAGCCCGTGATTGCCGTCCACCTCACCCAGGAAACACGAGGTATGCGGCGGGCGACATTCCGTCGTCGCGGCATTCTCGATCAGGTCGGCGTGCACGGCCTTGCAGTCAGCCGCCGCTGCCTGCTCGGCGACCAACGGACCCACACACACGCTTCCAGCGAGCACGATTGCCAGCGCCCCGCTGCGAACGGATTCGATCATGGAAAGCCTCCTCGCTTAACCGTTGCCGGCAGCGATTCTACGAGTCAGAATGGCCCCCTGGGAGGCCACTTCATGCGACTTGCGAGGGGCCACTTTCGCGGGGTGTCGGGATGCTCGTGAGCCTGCGCGGCGATGGGCCGATCAATCAGCGCGTGTATCGCAGCCTGCGGCGCGCGATCCTCGACGGCCGCGTTGCCGCCGGCGCGCGGCTGCCGTCAACGCGAACGCTCGCGGTGGATCTCGGCGTGTCGCGGAAGGCGGTGGCATTCGCCTTCATGCGTCTCGTGGATGAAGGCTACGTCGAGGCACGCGTCGGTGCTGGAACGTACGTGTCAGCCACGTTGCCCGATGCCGCGCTCGCGCCGTGGAAGGGACGCCGCGGTGCACCGCTGACGCAGGCGGCGCCGATCCGGCTGTCGTCGCACGCGCGACGCGTGCTCGCCCAGCGGCCATTCCCACCGCCGGGAGTGCGCTCCGCAAAGGGGCTGCGCTACGAATTCCATTACGGGAGTCCCGCGATTGCCGACTTTCCCCAGGACACGTGGTGCCGCCTCGTCGCCGAGCGTGCGCGAGGCATGTCGATGCGGACCCTGCGCTACGGCCGGACCCTGGGGTTCGACGGCCTCCGCAAGGTGATGGCGCAGTACCCTGACGCGAGCGCGCGGCGTGGTCGCGAACGAGGATCAGATCGTGATCGTGAACGGCTCGCAGCAGGCGCTCGACCTGACCGTCCGCTCGCTGGTCGATCCGGGTGACGCCGTGATCATCGAAGAGCCGGGTTATCAGGGCGCGCGACAGGTGCTCGTGGCCGCTGGTGCCCGGGTGATTCCAACCCGCGTCGACGACGCGGGACTCGACGTGTCGCGGCTTCCGCGCGGACGTGACGTGCGGCTCGCGTACGTGACGCCGTCGCATCAGTTTCCGCTCGGAGGGGTGCTGCCGCTGGCCAGACGGCTCACGCTGCTGAAGTGGGCCGAGGAGACCCGGGTGTACATCGTGGAAGACGACTACGACAGCGAGTTCCGCTACGAGGGACATCCGATCGAGGCGGTGCAAGGCCTCGATCGGGCCGGGCGGGTCGTCTATATCGGGACGTTCTCGAAGGTGCTGTTTCCGTCCCTGCGGCTTGCGTATCTCGTGGTTCCAGCGTCGCTCGTGCCCGCGATTGCGGCGCTGAAGTTTCTCACGGACTATCACACGCCCACGTTCGAGCAGGCGGTGCTGGCCGATTTCATCGCCGAAGGCCACTTCGAGCGCCACCTGCGCCGGACGCGCAGGCGGAACGCCGGCCGGCGTCAGGCGCTGCTGGAGGCGGTTCGCGACCATCTCGGCGACCGCGCGGAGGTGGTTGGAGCCAATGCCGGCGTGCACGTCGTCGTGTGGCTGCGCGATTTCGACGTGTCGCGGCTCGACGAGCTGAAGAGGCGGGCGGCCGAGCGGAGCGTCGGGATCTATCCCGTGACGCCTTACTATGTGCGCGCGCCGCGTCGTGCCGGCCTGCTGTTCGGATACGCCTCTCTGGCCGAACGCGACATCCGGGAGGGGATCGCCCTGTTGGGTGATGTTCTTCGAACGTTCCCCGGCTAGACTGTGTGGACGCCGAGGAGGTAGGCATGGCCCTCAATCGCCGTGACTTCGTCAAGACCGCTGGCGGCGCTGCCGCAGCGACCGCCCTGTCCTATTCACGCATTCTGGGCGCGAACGATCGCGTGCGCCTCGGCCTGATCGGCTGCGGCTCGCGCGGCGTTGGCAACATGAACAACTTCCTGAAGCTCAACGCCGTCGAGGTCGGCGCGTTGTGCGACGTCTACGACGCCCAGGTCGATCAGGCTCGCAAGAGCGCCGCGGCCGCGAAGGCGTTCAAGGATCATCGCCACGTCCTCGACATGAAGGACCTCGATGCCGTGATCATCGCCGTGCCCGACCACTGGCACACGCCGATCACGATCGACGCGCTGAACGCGGGCAAGGACGTCTACGTCGAGAAGCCGCTGACGCTGCGAATCGAGGAGGGGCCGGAGATCGTCAAGGCGGCGCGCGTGAACCAGCGCATCTGCCAGGTCGGGATGCAGCAGCGATCCGGGAGGCACTACCTGCAGGCGAAGCAGGAGTATCTCGACACCGACAAGCTCGGAAGGATCACGCTCGCGCGTACCTGGTGGCACGGCAACACGTTCCACCTGCGCCGCGCGCCCGATTCGCTGCGGACGCAGCCCGCCAACCTCGATTGGGCCCGCTTCCTCGGACCGGTGAAGTGGCGGGATTGGGATCCGCAGCAGTACTACAACTGGCGCGCGTATCTCGACTTCGGCGGCGGGCAGGTCACCGATCTCTTCACGCACTGGATCGACGTCGTCCACATGTTCATGGGACAGGACATCCCGATAGCGGCGTCGGCGGCGGGCGGCGTCTACCACTACAAGGATGGCCGCACCGCGCCCGACACGATCAACGTCCTGCTCGAATATCCGTCGGAGTTCACGGCGACCTTCGAGGCGACGCTCGTGCCGAGCATCACCGGGGCGGGCATCGAGTTCTGCGGCACCGAAGGACGCCTGACGATCTCACGCGCGCGCTTCGAGGTGTTCGAGCCGAAAGGCGCCACGGCCATCGCCACGGTGCAGGCGTCCGGCAACATGGACCAGGATCACATGCAGAACTTCCTCGACTGCATGAAGTCGCGGAAGCTGCCGAACGGCGACGTGCTGATCGGCCACCGCTCGGCGCAGGCCTCGCACCTCGGCAACATCGCGTACGTCGAGAAGCGCCGGATCCAGTTCGATCCGGTGCGCGAGGTCATGATGCCGTCGTGAGCCGCCGCTATCGGCGCATCGACGACATGAATTCGACTATCAGAACGCTCGCATTGATCATGAGTTTATGATTCCAGAGACGCTCGTCACGTAGGGGCCACGAAGACACGAAGACACGAAGGCTTGTGCGTTCGACTGGGCCTCGCTACGCGAGCCGCCTTCGGCGGCGGCGCGCCCCGCGCGCCGGCTAGTCGAACGCATTGTGATTCTCATGATCTTCGTGATCTTCGTGCCCTTCGTGGCTTCGTGGCCTGCTTTTGACAAGCGCAGTCTCAAGAATCACCACCTACGGTCAGGTTTCCTTCATTCAACCGGGCCAATCCCTCGCCGCCGAAACACGCGCTTCAGCGTGGTGAGGTGGCGGCCGCGGAACAGGTTGCGATCGGCGTCGAGAATCGCCCGCGCGCCGCGCGCGAACGTGGTGAAGCCGTCGAGCTGAAAGTGACTTTCGACGATGATCGCGTCGGCGACCGCGCGGCCGACGCGGCGCCAGATGTCCCAGAGCGTGGCCGACCAGATCTGTCCGTTCTCGTGTTCGCTGGCCGTGTTCGAGTGGTTGAAGCTCTCGAACGTCCTCGTCGTGTCGAGCCGGCGCACGCATGGGGGCCTGGTCTCGTCATCGTCCGGGGTGGTGATGCCGTCCCAGGTCATCACGGCCGGCAGCAGCTTTCGAGCGCGGTTCGCGATCTTGGTGTCCGCAAAGAAGCTCGCCGCGAAGTAGTCGCCGAAGCCCTCGCCCATTGCGGCGGCCTCGATCGACTGGCCGAAGTCCGGGCAGATGGCGTCCTGCAGCGCGTGCCCGAATTCGTGCAGGATCGTCTCGCCATCCTCGGCGTCGTCCACCGAGCCGGTCCCGAAGCCGAGAGACTTTTCACCCGGGGCATAGAAGGAGTTGTCGTCGCTCGTCGCCCGCGCGTTGACGGGCAGCGGCCGCGTGAAGATCGCCTGGCCGCCACGATAGCCCAGCGACTCCACGTAACGAATTGCTCGCTCCAGGTGGAAGTACACCATCACTTCCTCGAAGCCGCGCTCATGACTCGCGCACATGAAGTCGAGCTGCGGACGCCGCAGCCGGCGACGCGTCGGCTTGGTCGTCACGCGCGGCCCCGTCAACACGCCCGATGCGCCGATGTCTCTGAGCGTGACGCGCCTGTACGTCGTGATCGGAACGCGCCGCACCGGCTGATCGCCGTGAAGAAGCGGCCTCCAGTCGCCGAGCGCGACGACCGGATTCGGATCGAACACGCCGAGCGCGTCCGGTGGCGGCCGCCAGATTGTCGTACTTCGAGAGGATCTTCCCGGTGATGGCATCGATGTAGATGATCCACTCGTGCCGCGGTTTGCGCGTCCGGAAGCGGAACTTGTGGGCGAGGCGCAGGCGGCTTTGGAGCGGGAACCAGACCTGCTCGTGGTCGAGAAGCGCGGCACGCTCCGGGCGGCGCTCAACGGCCCGCCTCGCGATCTTCTGCGCGCGCTCGGCCGTGACCTCTTTCTTGCTGCGCGCCGGCAGCAGCGCAGCCGGCACGGCCCGGTTCTTGACCAGATAGACCTGGCGGCTGCGGTTCATGTGCACCGTCACATAAGCGCGATGAATCCGCGTTCCAAGGTGATGCTGGTCGAAGATGATGTGCCACGCGCCACGGCTCGGGATCACGCGCCGACGCCGGAGCGGCACGCCCTCCAACCCGAGCACGTCGGCATTGACGTCGAGCGCGGCGCTCGCGACATCCGCCGGCGCGCCGCTCCCGGCGGGCAGCTCGAAGCCCCAGACCTCCTTCGGCGTGCGGTAATGCGGGCCTGGAATCTCGCGGGACTGTTTCAGACGCAGGCGCGGTGTCGGGCGAGGCAAGGCCGCTATCTGCCGGTGGGCTCGCCGGGCTTGGGCAGCGCGAACACGTAATAGCCCTGGGCGCGGACCTTCTCGCCTTCGCCCGGCGAGTCGCTCGCGTAGAACGCGACGTACTGGCGGCCGCGCACGTCGAACACGGCCGGCATGCCCTCAGGACCGGCAGGAAGCACTCTCTCCCAGATGATCTTTCCGGTCGCCTTGTCGTACGCGCGCACGGTTCGATCGCCGTGGCTGCCGACGAAAATCAATCCTCCAGCAGTGACGACGAGGCCATTGCGATGGACGCGCTCGATGTTGCCGGTGTCCTTGATCCCTTTGGCTGCGAGCGCGGGCACGGTTCCGAGCGGCGCCTTCCACACGATCGTGCCTTCGTTGAGATCGTAGGCCACGATGCTCGCCCAGGGCGGGCCGATCGCGGGCAGACCACTCTTCGTCAGAAGCCTGGATCCCAGAGGTCCGGTGAAGCGAACGTGTTCCTTCGAGAGCGACAACGGCGGCGGAATGCGTGCGGGCCCCGGGGCGGCCGCCGGATCGGCAAGATACGCCAGCAGCGAGGCGAGCTCGCGATCCGGCAGTTGCCGTTGCGAGAACGCCGGCATCTGCCCCTGGCCCTTTCTGATCGTGGCTTCGCACCCGTTCCGGGCCGAGCGCCTTGACGGAAATCACGCTGGCACGGTCGAACGACCGCATGCCCGACGGCCCCACCTCGCCGTGACATGACTGGCAGAGTTGCGCGTAGGCCGACAGGCCCCGCTCCTCACTGCGTCTCTCCCTCGACGCGAACACCCGACGGATCGAACTCGCGCAGCTTGTGAATGCCCGGCGCGTCGATGGAGCGCACGTAGACCATGCCGGTCTGCGGATCGCCGGCTGCCGCGCCGAAGTTGGCGCCGCCGTGCTGGCCCGGCACAGTAATGAACTCGCGCGTCAACGCCGGCGGCGTGAAGACCCCTTCGTTGCGCGTCTTCAGGAGCCGCTCCTTCAACTGCTCCCGTTCCTCGGCGCTGACGTACGGATTCAGATCGTCGACCTTGAACGCCTGTCGTGAGAAGGGCGGCGGCTTGGTGGGGAAGGGCTGCGTGGGCCAGGTCTCTTCTCCGGGCACATCGCTCTTCGGCATGGCGCGCTCTTCGATCGGCCAGAGCGGTTCACCCGTCTCGCGGTTGAAGACGTACAGCATCCCCGTCTTGCTGGCCTGCGCCACGACATCGACCGCTTTCCCGTTGTGCCGCACCGTCAGCAGCTTCGGCGCGGACACGAGGTCGTAGTCCCAGAGATCGTGGTGAACGAGCTGGTAGTGCCACAACCGTTTGCCCGTTCGCGCGTCCAGGGCCAGGAGGCAGTTGCCGAACAGGTTTGCCCCGAGGCGATCGCCGCCATAGAGATCGAAGGTCGGCGACCCGGTGGGGAAGTAGACGATGCCCCGCTTTTCGTCGACGGAGATTTCACCCCAGGTGTTCGCGCCGCCGACGTAGTTCCACGCATCCTTCGGCCAGGTGTCGTAGCCGACCTCGCCCGGGTGGGGAATCGTGTGGAACGTCCACGCGAGCTTCCCGCTTCGCACGTCGAACGCGCGCAGGTCACCCGGAGCGGATCCATAGGTCTCCCCGGTTGCCGACCCGAGGATGATCAGATTCTCGAACACTTTTCCGGGCGTGCCGCTCTGGATGTTGTCGGCGCGCGGAATGCCTTCGCGCAGATCGACGCGCCCGCCGTTGCCGAACGACTGGATGAACTCTCCGGTGCGAGCATCGATCTCGCGAAGGTAGCTGTTGGCCGCGAAGATGAGCCGCCGATCGGCGCGATCCGCGCTCTCCCAGTAGTTGAAGCCTCGGTTCGTCGGGGTATCTTCGACCGGCCGCGACCAGATCTGCTTCCCGCTGGCGGCGTCGAGCGCCACGACCGCGTTGTCCTTGCCGACGACGTACATCACGTCATCGACCACGAGCGGGCTGAACGAAAACCGCCCGCTCGGACCCGGTGCGAGATGGGACCAGACCAGATCGAGCCGTGTCACGTTCGTCTTGTCGATCTGTTTGAGGGCCGAGTACCTGCATCGAATCGGCCGACCCGCCGTAGTCGCTCCACGTCGTGTAGGGCTGCTTCTGGGCAGCACCGGCGGCCTGGAGGACAACTACGCCGAGGAGCAGCACGATTCCCTTCTTCACAGGCTTTCCTTCACGGCTCGAAACTCGTATCCGAGTTTCTGCAGGTACGCCTTGCTTCGCTCCGCGGTCTCGCGCGCCGTGTACGGCTGGTTCGCCGAGCCGTCGAGCTCGTGCATGATGCCGGCCTTGGGGTTCGCTTCCTCCATCGTGTCGAGGATCCCCTTCAGGTCCACTTTGCCCTCACCGAGCGGGCAGTATCCCTGGAAGTGCTCCCAGCCTTTGTAGTCCTTCAGGTGCATGTGCGCGACGATCGACTTGAAGTCCTTGACGATCTTTGCGGCATCGCCGCCTGCTTTCTGAAGCTGGCCGGTGTCGGGCGCGAACTTCATGAGCTTCGGATCGACGGCCTCCATCACGGCGTACACTTCGTCCGGCGAATCGACCGCCGAGCCCGTGTGCTGGTGCAGCCCGGCGCTGAGGCCGATGTCGTTCAGCGCCTTGCCGTGCTCGTTGAGTCCCGCCACGATGTGCTGCCGCGCCCCCTTGAAGTCAAAGGCTTCGCGCTTCACACCGCCGGCGTTCACGACGGCGAACGATCCGCCGTGCTTCTTGAGCACCGTGCCCCACCGCACCACCTGGTCGACGCTTTCCTTGAGTTTGGACGGATCGTGCACGTTGACGCCCATGAAAGCGGAGCGAAGCGGTATGCCGTACTTCTCGATCATCGGGCCGAGGGCGCCCGCCTTGTCGTGATGTTCCAGCACCGAGCCCCACGTCTCGAACCAGTGGTAGCCCAGCTCGGACATGTGCTTGAGCGCTTCCTCGAGGTTTTCGGGCGTGCCTGGCGTGGCCCTGAAGACCAGGCCGGTGATTCCGATCTTCAGCTTGCGAGGCGCTGCCCACAGGCTGTCGGGTGCGATCGCGCCCGACGCGACGGCCATCGCCATCGTTTTCGAAAACGTTCGACGGTTCATGCTTGCTGTCCTTTCGACGCCAAGGAGTTTTGCACAGTCGTCTTGTCGGGCCAAGCCCTTACGTACAATCGCACGACCTGTGTAACAGGACGTCATAAGCGCCCTCGAAGACCGTTACCGTAGGTGATGACAGCTTCTCTTGCCACAGACGATGTGCTGACTCGCCGTCTGCGCCTGGCGCGCTGGATTGCGGGGTACGGCGCGATTGCGTGTGCGCTGCCGTACCTCGCTCTCAAGATCATCTGGCTCGGAGGCGGCACCCTCGGGGTCGCCGACACGGACATGATGAGCCACCGCAGCATGGTCGCTCTCAACGCGCTCACGGCGGGGATGGATCTCGTCGGCATTGCGATCGCGCTGGCCTTCACCCATCGATGGGGCCAGCGCGTGCCGGCCTGGTTGGTGCTGCCGCCGATGTGGGTCGCAACCGGCCTGCTCGCGAAGTTCGTGCTCGCGGTACCTGTCGCCGCGCTCGCCAGCGCGCTCGCGCCCGGCAACGCGCCGCGCGTGGTACGAGGTCCCGTCCAGCCTTGGGTCTACGTCGTCGTCTACACGTCGTTCGCGGCACTGGGCATCGGTCTCATGATTGCGTTTGTTCTCTACGCAAGGGTGAGGTGGGCCAGCGCGCTGCGTGGCTCGACACACACGTTCCCGCCCGGGGCCACGCGCATCGTGCAGGTGCCTCTTGCCAACACGGCGGCAGTGATCGCGATCGCGGTGGGGCTGTTGCACCTCGCATGGGCGGTGGCTCGAGGCACCGTGGTCGGTGCCCTCCTCGACGCGTTCGACGCGGTCATCGCCGTCGGCGCCGCAGCCGGCGTACTCATGATGGTCCATCGCGTCAGGCAGAGCATCCCGTTCTGGTTGCCGCTGACGATGACCTGGGTTTGCGCCGGATCGTTGTTCGCGTGGGGTCTGTGGCCCCTGATCAACGTGCTTGGCCAGACCGCGCTGGTTCGCGACCGGCCGCCCGAGATGGCGCTTGTGAACTATGCGGGCCTTCTGAAACTGATCGGCGGCCTGGTCATGGGACTCGTGATGCTCTTCCTGCTCGCCGAGCGGCGCCCTTCAACAACAGAGCTCAGGGGAGATTAGTCACGCGTCAACAGGCGGACGATCTCGTCCGCCGTGAGCCGCCGCGGCTCCACGCGCACTCCATCGAGCCGGAAGCGGTCCCCGGCGTTGTGGATCACCACCGTTCCCGAGGTCATTGATACGGCCGTTTGCAGATCGCCAGCCCGGCGGATGCCGGGGATGTACAGGCGTTCGAGGAATGCGGCGTCGCTGGTGTTGTCGAACTGATCGACGTCGAGAACGGCCCGTCCGACGGGAGCGATCGCGAGCGCCAGGATCGCTGCGAGCGCCGAATCGCCGGCGGCGACGATGCTTGCGTTGGGATTCTCGCCGATCGCGCGGACGATATCGGCGACCCGCTGGCTCGCTTCCGTCCGGTTGTAGGTGTCGAACTGAGAGATCTTCGATGCCGCGGCGGCGTCGAACGGCGTGACCTCGACACGGCGCACCGAGCGGCCCGCGCGCGTCAGTGCCGCCTCCAACGCTGAATCCCCGCCGGCGAGCAGAACCGTCTTTGAGCGGCCCGAGCGGGCGGGCGCGCCGCGAGGCTCGAGGGCCAGAGCATGCTTGAGCGTCGTCTGACGTGTCTGCGGATCGGCATCCTTGATCTGCTTCGTGGCGGACGCAACCCACGCCTCGGTGAACTGGTCGCGGGTCACGGCTCCGTCCGGCAGCGGCCGTCCGTAAAAGACGAGAAGGTCTGGCATCGCTTCGACGCGAAACTCGCGCTCGGCGACGCGCACGTCGGGCGGCGCGTTCTTCAGCCAGCGCGCCATCCAGGCATACATCGCCTCGCGGCTGGCGCGGTTGTAGTTGTGTTGGGCGTCGATCCGCACGGCGTGGACGCGGTCTTCGGCGCCGGCGAGCGCGTAGAGGCGCCGCATGGCCGGGTACTCGACCTCGAGGGTCTCCTTCGTCCAGTCGCCCGTCGCGGACACCATCAGCAGAGGCCGCGGCGCAATCGTTCCCCCAAGCTCCACGTTGTTCGTGTCGAGGCGCAGCCCCGGCTGGTTTTCACAGAGGCAGCCGCCCTGCATCTGCAGCGAGATCATGTTGACGGGGACCGACACTTTGATGCGTTGGTCGACGGCCGAGACGAGGAATGTCTGCGTGCCGCCGCCGGACTCGCCGGTGCACCCGATGCGATCGCGGTCGACCTCAGGGAGCGACTCGAGGAAGTCGAGCGCGCGAATGCTGTTCCAGAGCTGCAGCCCCGCGAGGCTGAGACCCCAGAGGTTCTCGCGCCGGCCCCCGAAGTCACTCTGCGAGCCGTGACTGGTGGTGTGCGGCAGCTGGCGGCTGTCGTTGTAGCCGACCATGTCATACGTGAACACGACGAACCCCTGAGCGGCGAGATTCATCGCGCGCGCGGGCGCCGACGTCAGCTCCGTGTTCTCGAGCCGCCCGTACTGCCAGTGGCCGTGAGGCGACAGAATCGCGGGGAAGGGGCCGGCGCCAGTTGGCCGATACAGGTTCCCGGTGACGTAGAACCCGGGCAGGCTCTCGAAGTAAACCTTGAAGACGGAGTAGTGCTCGCGACGCTGCTCACCGAAACGTTGCGCGCGCAGTGGAGTCTTCTCCGGCATCGGCAGCAGTCCCGCCGACGCGAGAATGTGCTCGCGCAGATACGCCGCGCGGCGCTGCCACTCCGGCGCCGTGTAGGCCGGTACGGTGAAGCGATCGTTCAGCGTGCGGAATTGCTGTCCTGCTGCTCGCGCGGCTGGCTCATCCGTCTCAGGACCGAACACTACGCCAGCAACGAACGCAATTGATATGAGGTGTCGCAACGGCTCCTCCGGTTTACATTGCCGATCATAAAACCGGCGGCGCCCGCCGTCCGTCTAAGTTCGTATTCTTTCGGGAAGGGGGCATTGGATGATGGGCCGACGAACGTTCCTGAACATGGCCCTGCTGGCGCCGGCGCTCGGCCAGGCAAAGCCGGTGAAGCCTGCTCCGCAGCGCACGCCGCCGGTTCTTCCCTGGACACAGTGGGGCGGGCCCTATCGAAACTTCCACACCGACGCTGCCGGGTTGAAGGATACCTGGCCCGCCAGCGGACCCCGCGTCGTCTGGAAGCGGCCGCTCGGCGAGGGCTACTCGTCGCCCGCGGTGGAGAACGGCACCCTCTACACGATGTACGGCAGGCCGCGCGAAGAAGTCGTCGTGGCGGCCGACGCCGGGACGGGGAAGACGCTGTGGGAGCACGCCACGCCGATTACCTTTCAAAGCGACGCCGCGCGCGAAATGGGGAACGGTCCGTACTCAACACCTCTCCTCGTGAAGGATCGGATGTTTACGACTGGGGTCGGGGGGCGTCTCCAGTGCCTGGACAGGAAAACGGGCCGAGTACCTCTGGACCCAGCAGCTCTGGGATGACCATGACGGCTCGCGATTGATGTACGGCTACGCCTGCAGCCCGATTGCATTCCGGGACACCGTGATCGTCCCGGTCGGCGGCCGCGGCAAAGCTCTCGTCGCTTTTCGCCAGGCGGACGGCAAGGTCGCCTGGAGCCGGCAGGACTTCGGCAACGTCTACTCGTCTCCGGTTCTCATCGACGTGGGGAAGCTGGAACAGCTGGCCGTGTTGATGGATGGAGCGCTCATCGGCGTCAACCCGCACAACGGCGATCTCCAGTGGCAGGTGCCGTTCAAGGCCGATTACTCGATCGCCGTCGCGACGCCGCTCTTCGGGCCTGACAATCTCCTCTTCATCGCCTCCGAGTACGGGGGCGGCGCGAAGGTGATCGAGCTGCAGCGAGACGGCATGCAGACCAAGGCGACCGAGTTGTGGAGCTCCAACCGGTTGCGGCTTCATCACGGCAACGCGATTCGAGTCGGCGACACGATCTATTTCTCCAGTGGAGGGAAGGGGAGCCAGGCGATTCTGAGCGCGGTCGACGCGCGCAGCGGCACAATCCGCTGGCAGCAGCGCAGCATCGAGAAGGCGACGTTCGTCTGGGCGGATCAGAAGCTCATCACGCTCGATCAGGACGGCAATCTGATGATTGCGCACCCGTCGCCGAAGGAGTTCACGATCTCGGCGAAGGCGCCGCTGCTGACGCGCCTGTCGTGGACGCCGCCGGTGCTCGTGGGCACGCGCCTGTACATCCGCGATCGGCGGACGATGATGGCGGTCGATCTGGCGTGAGCGGAAACGTCAGCCCGCCGTACGGGTTGGCGAAGCCGCGGGTCTCTTTCGGCCAGCCGCTTCGGGCGATCGCGTCGTAGTACCGCATTGCGGCGTCGGCATCTTCGACCCAGTTCCATTGGCCGCCAGTTGGCGGCTTGACCGGGTACGCCCGAATCGCCCGCGCGAGCTCCGGGATTTCGACGAGCGCGTCGCGCACGTGGCTCAGGAGGGCCGGCGTGCGATGCGCCGGACCCCGCGCGTAGACGCGGAAGCCAAAGTACGCGGTGGCGACCGCGCGATGAACCTTCGCTGTCAGCAGCGTCCGCGCGAAGTAGTGGCGCAGATCCTGATACGCCTCGTCGGACAGCAGCGGTCGCGCGTTTTCGATGGCGGCCGCAGACGCTTCCGCAAGCCCGACGCCGAACTCCTTCTCCTTCCGGACGTACGCCAGATAGGTTGCATCGATGCGATCGCCGGGCTGGAGCCAGCCGCGCTGCAGCACCCACGGCACCTCGTCGAGCTGCGTGCCGCGGAGGATCTTGGCCCACGGCGGCGCGAGGCGGTCGATCACATCCTTCCAATAGTGGAACCGGCGGTTCACGCCGTGCCGCACGAACACACTCGGTGGATCGAGCCACTTGCCCGAGACGTGGCGTGAATAGCTCGACGCATAGGGATCGTAGTCGAGCTTCGAGTGGTTCGCCGTGTTCGTGCCCAGCGTGTAGAGCGTCGACGTCACGATGTCGAACGCGTTCTTGAACGCCGCCTTCACGTGGGGCAGCGCGCCGCGTCCGTAGCGCGCCGTGATGAACTCGTCGTAGACGGCGTCCGCCGCGACCTTGGGATTGTCAGCGACGCGCTTCAACGCAAGGAGATTGATCTCCGAGGGCCGGCCCACGACCCGCGTGCCGCCGTAGCGATCCGTTCGAGCGACGTAACCGATCACGTGCGGGCGGCGCAGCAAGCCGCCCGCGCGCGCGAGAACGTGCTCCGGCCATGTGTTGGCAATCAACCCCTGGCCGTTGAACTCGGCGCCGACGTCGAACTCGATGATCGTGGGGCGGGCGATTGTTCCGGCGAAGAAGTCGTCCGGGTGCGTGAGGAAGAAGTCGTGAGGCGTCTCTTTCATCAGCAGCCGAATCTCCGGCCGCTGGAACTTCGCGATGGCCCCGGCGATGTTGCGGTATTCCTCGTGCGTATAGGAAAACGTCCGCGCGTACAGCGCCAGCTTCCGCTCCCCGATCACCACGTCGGCGACCGCGTTGACGACGGCGGCGAGCTTCTCCTGATTGGTGCGAAGGGTCGTCGAATGCTGGCGTTCGGCGCGCGCGCCGGTCTCGATGAAGGTGAGGACGAGGCCGTCCGCGCCCGGCGCGAGATCCAGCATGGCGCGGTAGTCGGCCTTGAACCACGCCCAGAATGCGGGGTTGTCGAGATCGATCGTGCCGCCCGGGCCGGTGCGGAACTCGGCCGGGTAGTAATTGAGATCGTACAGCGCGTGATCCCACACGACGACTTCCTGAACCCCGGCGCGATGCGCCGCGTCCGTGAGCCTGCTGACGAGACCCTGCTTGCCGGCGTCGCGAATCTCTCTCAGGTCGTGAACGATCTCGTGCGACAGCTCGAGGTGATTGATGTCGTAGGCGCGCGCGGCGGCGATGACAGCCAGCGCGTCGGGCTCGCTGTCGGAGAGAATCGTCCAGCCGCGGACCGGCGTCGCGGCCGGCAGCGGCTCAGACCATGCCGGAGCACAAGTAAGAAGCGAGAGCAGAACGCCCAGCGGAACGGTCGCAGCGGGTACGGACACGGCGCATCATGGTGCTCGGCGATGAGCACGGTCAAGCCGCGGTGCATAAGACATAGGATGGTGGTGTGAGGAACCGCAGGCTCCGTCGGATGTCGATTGCCGCTGTGGTGGCATGGCTTCTTGCCGCGATCTCGGGCTCAGCGTCCGCTCAGGAGCTCACGACACTGACCGCGCCGGATCTGCTCTTCAGCGAACCAGAGCAGGCGGAGCCGCCGCCGAAGCCTCGACGGACCGGTATGCGCGCGTTCGTCGGTGCGATTGCGTCCGACGTGGTCGCGCTTCCACGCCGCAAATCGACATGGGTCATTCTTGCGGTCGGCGCCGCCGGTGCGGCCCTCGCGCACGCGGCCGACGACTCGGTGAACGGCCGGCTGCGTGGCTCGCGCGGCACGGAACGATTCTTCGCGACGGGCCAGTGGGCGGGCGCTTCGTCGGTGCAGATGGGGACGGCTGCCGGTCTGTATGTCGTCGGACGATATGTGCTGCCGCCGGCCGAGGGTTCGCCGAAGACCAACAAGGTGTCACATCTCGGGTTCGACCTGCTTCGCGCCCAACTGCTCTCGCAGGTTTTCGTCCGCGGTATCAAGAACACCGTACGTCGCGACCGTCCGATGGGGGATTGCTGCTCGTTTCCCTCTGGACATGCCGCCAATGCGTTCGCGGCAGCGTCGGTACTGGAACGCCACTTCGGATACCGCGCCGCGTGGCCGACATTGTTGCTGGCGACGTACGTGGCTGCGTCGCGGCTGCACGAAAACAAGCACTACCTGAGCGATGTGGTCTTCGGGTCGGCAGTAGGTATGTCAATCGGCTGGACCGTCGTCGGCCGCCACGGGCGATCGGTGTTCACGGTCGCGCCGATGCCGGTACGAGATGGCATCGGGATCGCACTCGTTCGGATTAACTGACGCTCAACCCCTCGGCGATCTTCGCTTTGATCTTCGTCACGTAGCGTCGGGTCTGGTCGTCGCTGTAGCCGGCCGCTCTGAAGGCATCGTGCCACTGCGCGTCGGAAAGCCGCGACAGCAATTCACACGTCCAGACAGTGTCGTGGACGGTCACGGAGTCGAGCAGTGGTTTGTGAATCCCCCGATAGTCGAATTGCACACCATTGGGCGTCACTCGTTTGAGCAGGCGCTGCGACTCGAATCCGCCGAGATCGTTCCTGGTTCCCTGGCCCAAACCACGCATCGGAAACCAGTTCAACAAGGCCGGAAACGTCGTCTTGCCCAGTGACGCGCCCAGGTCCTGAACGACATAGAGTCTGCGCGCCCGGCCATTCTCGCCGCGGATCTCGTACACCTTGTTGTTCGATGTCTTCCAATCCCAGTTGTTCAAGATTACATTGGCAACGAGAAGAGCCTTGAACGGCCGCGTGGACACGAACTCATTTTCGTACCACGACCAGTCAGCCACGACTTTCCGATCTGCCAGTGTCGGCCGGAACCGTCCCGCGGGCTGTTGGGTCGTGGTCTTGTCGACGAGCGTCCATTTCTCGAGGTAATAGGTCGGAGGCTGATGGAAGCCGATGGCCCACAGGACGCGCGACGTCACGACCTCCGGCTGCGCTTCGGGCCCCAGCTTGACGCTCCAGACCGTGCCGTCAGAGCCGCGCACGTCGTAGCCGGGGCTATACCCCGTCCTGTCCTTCGCCACCAATTCGTATCTGATCATCGGCAGGCGGGATGCGCGCCGTTCCGCCCGGGCCATGGAACAAGTCGCGGCTCTCGAGGTCGTGAGGGTCCTCCCACAGCGTGGCGAGATCCGGCTGACCCGAGGGCGCCTCCACGGAGCGAGGCACGGACCTCGCGCACGTCGCGGTTGCCAGGACAGCGACGGTGAGCGCCACATGGCAAAACGGAGTCGTCGAGCTTACACACCGGCGAGCAGCCATATGCTTTCACCGGCGTTTGCAGATCGCCTGCCCGATCAGAACCTCGACCGGCGAATTACTGAAGCACGAGCTTGCTCAGGCCGACATTAGAGGCAGGTTCGAACGCTGGAGCCCTGCGCACACGTGCGTGTGCGTGCACAGGCCTGCGCTCCCCAGACTGTGATGATCGGCAGGACGATCGGCAAATACCGGATTGTTGGGCACGTCGGACGCGGCGGTGCGGGCATCGTCTACCGGGCGATTGACGAAACCCTCCACCGCGACGTCGCGATCAAGACGTTGAATCCGGACCTCGCCAACACCGAGGTGATGAAGCGCTTCCGCGCCGAGGCGACGATCCTCGCGAAGCTCAATCACCCGCACATCGCCACCATCTACGAGCTGTTCCGATCCGAAGCCGACCTCCTGATGGTCATGGAGCTCGTTCGCGGCGAGACGCTCGACCGTCTGGCGCAGCGCGTCGGGCCGATGCCGGCCGAAGCGGCCGCGTACCTCGTCGACTCGATGCTCTCGGCGCTCGAGCACGCGCATCGCGAGGGGGTCGTGCACCGCGACATCAAGCCCGCGAACGTCATGGTCACCGAGGGCGGCGGCGTCAAGATCATGGACTTCGGCATCGCCCGGGTGCTCGGGGCGGAGCAGATGACGATCGACGGGCGGCTGATGGGAACGCCGGCCTACATGCCGCCGGAGCAGGTGCTCGGCCAGGACGTGGACGGACGCGCGGACCTCTATTCCGTTGGCGTGGTGTTCTACCGGCTGCTCACGGCGGCCCTGCCGTTCAACGCCGAAACGGCGCTTGCCATGATGCAGCGGCAGATCCTGGAGCCGCCGGCGCCGCTGCACACGCACCGTCAGGGACTTCCCGACTGGTGCGATGCCATCGTGCAGCGCGCGCTGGCCAAGGAGCCGGCCGATCGATTTCAAACCGCCGAAGCATTCCGCGAAGAGCTGCGTCGTGCGACCGCGGCATTGGATACCGGCGAGTTCGCACAGACATTCGCCATTCAGGCACCCGCGGACGAGACACTCGATCTCTCGCTCCCTCACGTCGACGTGACCGTGCCGGAGCAGCCGACGTCCTCCTCACGCGGATGGCGCAAGGCGCTTCTGTGGGCGAACGCCATGGCCGCGGTGATCGTGATCGCAGGGGCGCTCGGGTATGTTCCGCTGCAGCGTCAGCCATTGGCCCCCGCAATCGCTGCACCTTCGGAGCCTGTGAGCGTGGCGGCCGTCCCGCACGACGCCAGCGCTCCCGACGACACACCGGCGGTGGAGACCGTGACGGTACCCGCGCCTGCGCCCCGGCCAGCGATCGCCGAGCCTCGCGATCCGGCGCCCGTCGCGCCGCCGCGGGTGGTTCGTACTCCCACGAAGGTTCTCGAGCCGCTGCTTGTCTTCGAGACGAAGACGCTCGTCGGAACGAAAAAGCCTCGCGAGCACGACGCGCAGCTCGTCCTGGCCGACGGCCGGATCACGGTCACGCCCGAGATCGAATCGGAGTACCCGTTCTACGCGATTCCATACAGCAGCGTGTTGTCGATCACGTACTCACGCGGGCGCGACCCGATGTGGAACTCTCCGGAAGGCCCGCTTCCGCTCACGCGCGGCGGCGGCGCGCTCGGCAAGCTCGGAATCTCGGTCGTCCGCGACTGGATCGCGCTGCGCACCACGACGAGAGATCAGTTCGTGGCGATCCGCTTTCATGATGTGCTGATCAGAAGGGTGCTGCTGGCGCTCGAAGAACGAACCGGCCTCAAACCCGACCTGATGGCGGCACCCAAGGACGGTCGCTGACGCCCTCCGTGCCGGTTTTGTAACGCACGCACGAATTCCGCCGCGTCCTTTTCACCACCCTGCACGACAGTCATCGCCAACGCGCATCCCGGCCACGGCCCGCTCCTTGTAATTACCGAGGCGGATGCGGCTGCGGGTTGGCGCGGGCACGGACACGGGACGTGTCCGCGATCTCAATGAGGATGCCTATGCGCTGCGCGCCGAGGAGGGTCTCTTCGTCGTGTGCGACGGCATGGGCGGCGCACCGGCGGGCGAGGTCGCAAGCCAGATGGCGATCGATGCGATTCTGCGGCAGTTGAATGGGATCCGGAATGACCGTTCCGACGCGCGCGCGCAGGACGCCTACCTGCCGCACACGAACCGCCTGGCGGAAGCCGTCCGCCGCTCGAACGCGTTCATCTACGAGCAGGCGCAACAGCGGCCGGATCGCACGGGCATGGGAACGACCATGGTCGGCGCCTGGATTCAACAGCACATCGCCGGCGTGGCGCACGTGGGCGACAGCCGCGCGTATCTCTGGCACGACGACCGGCTCGAGCCGCTTACTCGCGACCATTCGCTCTCGGGCCCGCACGCGAACGTGCTGGTTCGCGTGCTGGGGCGCGAACCCGACGTCGACGTAGAGCTGAGCGAGGTGCCGGTCCAGGACGGGGACTACGTGCTGTTGTGCAGCGACGGCCTCACGCGCATGGTCCCTGAATCGGCGATGGCGGAGGCCATCCGTCGCCTCGGCGACCCGCAACGGATCTGCGACTACTTGATTGCGGCCGCCAACGGCAATGGCGGCGCCGACAACATCACCGTAGTGGTGGTGGAAGTGGCGGGCCAGTGGTGGCCGCGCCTCTGGAGCCGATGGGCACGATCTGTCAGACGAGGACACGATGGCGAAGCTGACGCTGCAGTTTGAAGGGCGCGTGTTGAAAGAGTACGTCGTCGGGAAGAGCGTGACCATTGGACGCCTGCCTGACAACACGGTGGTGATCGACAATCCCGCCGTGTCGGGGCATCACGCTCGCGTGTTCCGTGAGGACGACCGCCTTGTGCTCGAGGATCTGAGGAGCACGAATGGAACGTTCGTCAACGAGCAGCATATCTATCGCCATGTGCTGCGACATGGTGATGTGGTGCTCGTGGGAAAGCACCAGCTCGCGTTCGACACAACGGACAACACCGGATCGCATCTGCCGCAGGCGGCGCCGGCGCTGGCGCCGCTCGGCGACACGATGTATCTCGACACGAAGCAGCACCGGGCGCTGCTCGCCACGCTGCGCGCCGCGCGTGCCGAAGCAGACGCTGCCGCCGGGGCCTTGCCGACGGTCAGCGTGACGCCGACCGCCGATGGCTTGGGCGTGCTGCGGGTCGTGTCCGGATCCGCCGATCGCGCCGAGTACGAACTGAATGCTCACACGTGCCTCATCGGCAAGTCGGCCACTGCGCTGGTCCGACTGAGAGGCTGGTTCAAGCCTGACGTGGCCGTCGCGATCGCGCGGAACGGCGACGGATACGTGGCAACGCGCTTTGGAGGGACGACGCTGGTGAACAACCAGCCGCTGCGCGGACGCCACCATCTCGAGGAAGGCGACCTCCTGTCGGTGAACGGCCTGACCCTCGAGTTTCGCTTGAAGCGTCAGGGCGAGCGCGTGATACAGGTCGAGGAATCGCGGAGCTCCAGATTCATGTCGGCGGGAGAGCGTGCCGCGACCGTTCGCGCGTTCACCTGATACGCGGTTCGGGGATCGTCTCAGCGTTTGGGAGGGCGCTTCCGTTCGGCGTGGTCCAAGCCCGTCACCAGCCGCTGAAGACGCATATCGGTGGCGTCCGGCACGTTGACGAACTTCACGGCGAACCCGACGTTGCTGCGAACGTAGAGCGGCTCCGCATCGACTCGGATGCAGTCGCCACCGGGCAGGTCGATCTCCAGCGTCATGACCTGTCCCGGCAGCCTCAAGTTCGAGCTCAGAATGAGACAGCCGCCGACACTGAGGTCATGGATGACGAGCGGCACCGTCAACGCCCCGCACCAGCGACCCTTGAAGGGGCCTACGACGCGAGGCCCGCGCCTCTTGGATTGCGGGTCTGCGCTGCGGTTGTCCTTCATCGCTTCAGGTTGAAATGCATCACTTCGTGGGGAAGCGTGGCAGGGTGATCCTAGTGTGAAGCCGAATGTACCTCAAGCCGCATCACGCCGGTCAGCTATCATGCTGCTGGAGCCAGGCAATGCCCGTTGACCATCCCCACGCACACACCGTCGAGGAAGAACGCCGCATTCGGGAGGCGGCACTCGACGAAACGCTCGCGAATACGTTTCCGGCGAGCGACCCACCCTCGACGCTGCCGAACCCCGACGATGACGAGGCGCTGCCTCCAGCGGAACCGTAGCGGGTCATTTTTGCAAACCGTGTAACGATCTCGACCCTCCCGCACGTCCGTCCTGCGGCCGGCACCTTCTAAGTTACTGAAAATACAAGCACGCCACAGTCAGCTGGACAGGCATCACTATTGTGAGAGCCACGGCCGGAGGAGTCCCAGATGAAGACATTCCGAGCGATTGCAACGGTGGCGGCGCTGTCAGTCGCAAGCATATCGGTGGCGATGCCCGCCGGCCCGAAGCCGACCGTGAAGGCACCCAAAGCGAACGCGCAGGCGCCGAAGGGCAGCGCGCACGCGCCGAAGGTCAGCACAAAGGCGCCGAAGAGTGACGTCGCTGCCTCGAAGCCGATCGACGCGCCAAAGTCGGGCAAGGCCATCGGTGCGTCGAAGAAGTCGAGCGAGACGACGACTCCTTCGACACCGCCGTCGACGACGACAGCGACGACCGCGGTAGAGGCGAACGCGATCGCGACGAAGATCTCGGGAAACGCCGAACAGCTCGCGCGCATCACGCCGATGCTGCCGGCGGGCATGACGCTGGAGCAGGCATCCGCCGGCTTCAGAAACCAGGGTCAGTTCATTGCCGCACTGAACGCCGCGAAAAACCACGGCGTCAAGTTCGTTGACCTGCAGAAGGCGATGACGGTCGATGGACTCTCGCTCGGGCAGGCGGTGAAGCAGCTGAAAGCAGCCCCGCCACCGACGGCACCGACGACGACCACGCCCGGAGGCTCTCTGTGAGATTCCGCACGCTCCCCCTGACGTGTGCGGTTCTCACGGTATCGCTGCTGATGACCACGGCGGCCGCGGCTCAGGGCCGCGGCCGCCCGAAAACACCGAAGACCACCACACAGCAGACATCGACATCGACGACGACATCAACGTCATCAAACGTCCAGTCAATCACGACCACCGGTGCGACCGCCGCCACGAACTTCAGGCAGTTCGGCGCCTGGCTCGACGACGCGAGCGCGCCAACGGCGGGTGAGGGGCGCACGGGCATTGGAGTGGGTTATTGGCGCCTCTCCGGCGCCAGCCAGTTCAATGCGCCAATGCTCGACCTCGGCTACGGGCTGACCGATCGGCTCCAGGTCAGCGTCAATGTGCCCTTCTACCATACGAGTTTTGCGGGGACGACATTCCGCGGCCTCGATGACGTGTACATCAGCGCGAAGTACACCGTCCTGGATCCCTACGCTTACCGTGAGCGAATTCGGCTTCGCCGTGAGTCCTACGATCGAGGTGCTCAGCGCTGGCGCAGCTGATGGCCGCGTGCACGTAGGTCTGCCGGTGAGCGTGGAGTTGCGGCGTCAGCCGTTCCGCGTCTACGGATCGGCCGGCTACTTTTCACGCGGCTCGGTCTTCACCGGCGGAGCCATCGAGAGGACGATGTCTTCGGGAACGGTGCTGACAGGCGCATTCGTCCAGTCCTACTCGCTGAAGGACGACGCGGTCCTCGATACGCAGGGCATCGGCAAGAATCGCGTCGACGTGATGGCCGGCGTTGGACACCCGGTCGGACGGATCGCCTCGGTCTACGCGAGCGTAGGCCGGACGCTGACCAGCATCGACGAAGGCGGAACGATCGTCTCGTTCGGCGCAGGTATGTCATTCCGCTTCAGCACGCCGAAAGCAGTGCCCTAGGCCGCGCGACGGGCCCTACCCAATCGGGCGGGTTGACGCTCGAAAGGCGCCCGGTTACGGTGGGGCCATGTCTTCAGCCGCCTCGGAGACCTTCCGCCTCGAAGCCTTCGCCGACGCGGTTTTCGCGATAGCCATCACGCTCCTTATCATCGAGATCCGCCTTCCTGCCGCACGACGAGATCGTTCGGATTGGGGGCCTTGGCGCGGCGCTCCTGCGTCTGTGGCCGTCGTATCTCGGCTACCTCGTGAGCTTCATCGTCATCGGGATCATGTGGGCCAATCATCACAACCTGATGAAGCTGATCGGCCGCGTGGACCACGGCTTCATCACGCTCACCCTGCTGCTCCTGATGTGCGTGGCGTTCATCCCGTTTCCGACGGCGGTCATGGCGGAGCATCTCACCGACGAGCACGAGCGCGCGGTGGCGGTCGCCTTCTACTGCGGGTCATTCACGGTGACGGCTGTCTTCTATTTCCTCATGTGGTGGCATGCCGCGCATAACCGGCGGCTGATTCACACGCATGTTTCCGACGAGGCGGTGAGCGCGATCACGCGGGCCTACGCCCCCGGCTCGCTGCTCTATCTCACCGCAACGCTGTTGTCGTTCGTCCATGTGGCCCTGAGCCTCGCCCTCGTCGTGGGACTGGCCGTGCTCTACATGCTCCCGAAGGCGGGCGCTCATGCCGCCGTCAAGGAGGCGGCCGTCAGGAAAGGATGAAGGCCCCCCGTTACGGACATTTGCTTGAACAAAGCTCGACTGTAAGGTAGCGTCTGCGGCACGGATGTTGGAACTCGGCAGTTCCAATGGGGGTTTTCATGTCGCGACTCGCCCTTTTCAGACAAGCCGCGGGGACAATTGCGCTCCTGGCGGTGACCGCGTCGCCGCTCGTGGCGCAGATTCAGAGCCGTCCCACGGAACCACCACTCGTGACGGCCGCCAACGAGCTGTGGTACCAGCTTCGCGAGCCCGTTCAATTTGCGGGCGATCTGTATTACCGCGCCGGGCCGGCCGTCTTCTTCGATGGCAACGTGATGGTGCGGGCGGGCTACTACAACGGTGTTCCGCTGTACATGGATGCGACCATCGAGCCCTTCAGCGTCGTGCTGGTGCCAATTCGTACCGGCCTCATGCAGCCGTACCGAGCGAATCCGGCGCGGCGACCTGGCCGGCACCACGGGAAGCCGGACGCCATCGTTTCCGGTTCGTGTCCAGCCTGACGGCCGTGAATTTCCCGGGGCCGCTGCAGCGCCCACGGAGATGCCCGTGCCGATCGGCGCAATAGCCGCCCGCGAGCTGTCCTTGTCCGCCAGGCCGGCCGGATCGGTGGGCATCGACGGCGCGCAGGCGGTGGACGCTGCGCGCTCGCCGGCCGCGCCGATGGTGTCGCTGATGAAACCCGAAAGCAATCAGGGCCTGTGGATTCACTATCAGGGGATGAAGTGGGTGAGTGCCGGTCCGGCCGTGCTGCTGCGGGCCTCCGAGTTCCGCGCCATCGGCCAGTACCAGGGCTTTCCGGTGTTCGTGCGGCAGAATCAGGACAAGACGATCTATCTGCCCACGCGTGCAGGTCTCGTCGCTCCGTACAAAGCACTCTAGGCGGTAGGTGTGATGTGTCAGGACATAAGTGACAGCTCGTAGGATGAGCCGCACGGAGGCGGTTCATGGCGCGAGGCGTCGCCCACAGTCCAGAAACACGATCCTATTCGATGGGCCTGCATGCGCAAGGCCGATCGCTGAGCGACCTGAGTCGCGATTATCAGGTGCCCCGCCAAGTGCTGTCGCGCTGGTGGCAACGAGTCCAGCAGGACGGGTTGGCGGGGCTGACGCCACACTCCCGTCGGCCACGGCACTCGCGCCGGATCGCCGCGGCCACAGTGCGGCTGATTCTGCAGCTCCGACGGCGTCGCTTGGGGCCCGCGCGCATTGCCGTCCTGGTCGGCGTCAGCGCGAAGACGGTGCATCGTGTCCTCGTCCGTCACGGCCAGTCTCGGTTGCCGCGGCCGCGCCGCCGCCCGGCCCGTCGATATGAGAAAAGCCGACCCGGCGAGTCGCTCCACGTCGACATCAAAGTGCTGCCATCGCTGCGAAATGCCCGGTATGACTACGAATTTGCGGCCGTCGACGACTTCAGCCGTGAGGCCGTCGTGACGATCACCCAGGACCAAACCAGTCTCGCCGCCACCGCGTTCCTCGAGCAGGTTGTCGCCGCGTTGCCCTATTCGATCGAAGCGGTGCTGACCGATAACGCCTTTGCCTTCACGATGCGGTATCCCGGTACGGTGAGCGGCTGACGCGCTTTCAACAAGCCTGTCGCAGCCTCGGGATCACGCATCATCTGCTCCGCCCGCGGCAGCCGCAATCCAACGGCAAAGTCGAACGCTTCTTTCTGATCATCCACGACGAATGCTGGCGCTTCAGCGCCGGTGGACCTTTGCCCACCGGGCTGTCGCGGTACAGCATTTCGTTCAGTTCTACAATCACGAACGGCCTCATCTCATACGGTAGGCGGTAGGCGGTAGGTAGGCTTTAGGCCTTAGGGACGACGGACGCGGCGGTCACCGGCTGGTCGCGTGGATCGCCGGGATAGTACACGCGCTCGAGAAACAGCCCCGATGCCGGCGCGGTCAGCCGCGCCGGCAGTGCCGATTTCGCTTCGAGAAATCCCGCGGCGTCCTGTTCGGACATATCGCCCTTGCCCACCGCCACGAGCACGCCGACCAGGCGCCTCACCATGCGCCAGATGAAATGCGAGCCTTCGATGTGAACGACGATGAGGTCGCCGTCTTCGTGAAGCTCGAGACTGTCGACGAGAACCTCGGTCGACTTTTCATTCGGGTCATCGTCCGAGAAGGATTGGAAGTCGTGCAGGCCGACGAACCGGGCGCACACGCGTCGCATCGAGGCGAGATCGAGATCCTCCTTCACCCACCAGACGAACGGCTTCGTGAAGGCCGTGCGACGCCGCGCGATCTGATAGATGTAGCTCCGTGCCACGGCGTCATGGCGCGCGTGGAACTTGTGACGGACCTTGTCGACACGCAGCAGGTTCACGTCTGAGGGGAGCGCGTCGTTGACGCGGCGGCGCAGCGTCTCGGGTGGCATCGTGGTCGAAATGTCGAGATGGGCCACCTGGCGAAGCGCGTGGACGCCGGCGTCGGTACGTCCCGATCCGTACAGCTCGAATTCTCGTGCCCCGGTCGCCTCGCGGATGGCGCGATCGAGCTCGCCCTGAACCGTTTTCGCGTTCTTCTGGATCTGCCACCCGCTGTATCGAGTGCCGGCGTATCGATTGTCAGCTTGAACCGCATCACCGATATGCTACTGCGAGCGAAAGGAGCCGCATGATTGCGCGACCTGTGACGAGTGAGCGTCTGCCGAAACCTGTCGGGCCGTATTCACCTGGAATGATTCTCGACCGCCTCGTGTTCGTGTCGGGCCAAGGGGCGATCGATCCCGCAACGGGCGCGCTCGTTGCCGCGGACGTCGCGACGCAGACGGAGCAGTGCCTGAAGAACGTGGAGGCGATTCTGGAAGCGGCCGGTTCCAGCCTGCAGCATGTGCTGCGCTGCGGCGTGTTCTTGATCGACATGTCCGAGTTCCAGGAGATGAACGCCGTGTACCAACGCATGTTCGGCGGCCATCGCCCCGCGCGCACCACGATTCAGGCGGCGGCGCTTCCAGGTAGCGGCCTGCGCGTCGAGATCGACGCCGTCGGGTACATCCCGTAGGGAGATCAGGGAGGCTGCTCTCAATTCACAGGGAGGTCGGGGAGATCGGGAGGTGCCCCACGATGTCGCGCGCAAGGTCACCGCGACGTCGTGAAGTTGTGAAAGCCAGGACCTGATCTGACAGTCGATGAAGGTCTGCTGCTAGATGTGGCCGAGGGTGTTCACTGGCCACCGCAAACGCGGCGGGCATTCGCTTCGAAATATCCGTGGGCTTCCTTCGCCCTCGGCACGCGCTCAAGGGTGGGCGCGTTGCGCTTCGTGAGCCCATGCTGCATGGTTGCGAGGTCGGGCCGGATCCAGAAGCAGCGGACGGCCCAACCCCTCCCCGATCTCCCTGACCTCCCTGTGAACGATCCTCCCGATCTCCCGGCACCAAAGCTGCAATTCTCTACGTCAGATGAGCCGAATTCGGCGTCTGCCGGTCGGAGCTGAGCTTCAGCCCGGGGGCGGCGCGCACTTCCGAGTGTGGTGTCCGGACCAACCCGACGTCGCGGTGGTTGTCGAGCGCAGGAGCGGCGGCGTGGCCGAAGCGCGGCTGGGCCGCGAACCTCACGGATACGCCTCGGCCAGTGTGGCCGGTGTGGCAGCGGGGGACCGCTACCGTTTCCGCGTCGGCCGCGAGCTGCACGCCGATCCGGCGTCGCGCTGGCAGCCGGAGGGTCCCTTCGGTCCGTCGGAAATCTTCGACCCCTCGTCATTCGCCTGGACGGACGACGAGTGGAAGGGACCGTCGCTGCAGGGCGCTGTGGTGTACGAGCTGCACTGCGGAACGTTCACGCACGAGGGGACGTGGCGCGCGGCGATGGAACAGCTTCCGTATCTCGCCGAGCTCGGCGTCACCGTCGTCGAGATCATGCCGGTGTCGGAGTTTCCCGGTCGCTTTGGCTGGGGCTACGACGGCGTGTTTCCATTCGCGCCCACGCGGCTGTATGGAACGCCCGACGACTTTCGCGCACTCATCGACCGGGCGCATCAGCTTGGCCTCGCCGTCGTGCTCGACGTCGTCTACAACCACCTCGGTCCGGATGGTTGCGTGCACCGGAAATTCTCGAGAGCGTACTTCAGCGATCGGTACGCGAACGAGTGGGGAGATGCGATCAACTTCGACGGTCCGGGCAGCGCAGCCGTGCGGGAATTCTTCGTCTCCAATGCCGGCTACTGGATCGACGAATACCATCTGGACGGCCTTCGCCTCGATGCGACGCAGACGATTCACGACGGTTCCGAGCGCCACGTCATCATGGACATCGCGCACGCGGTGCGCACGCGGGCCGGCGGACGGCGGACGCTGCTGGTTGCCGAGAACGAGCCGCAGCTCGTCGATCTCATGCGCCCCACTGAGAACGGCGGCTACGGGCTCGATGCGCTCTGGAACGATGATTTTCACCATTCCGCAGTGGTCGCGCTGACGGGGCGATCTGAAGCGTATTACAGCGATCATCGCGGGACCCCGCAGGAGCTCGTCTCCGCTGCGAAGTACGGATTCCTCTTCCAGGGCCAGCGATACAACTGGCAAAACGCACCACGGGGCTCGCGGGCCCTGGGCGTTCAGCCGGCCGCGTTCGTGAACTTCATCGAGAACCACGATCAGGTTGCGAATTCCGCCGACGGCTCGCGCCTGCACACGCGCACGAGTCCCGGCCGCATGCGGGCCATGACGGCGCTCCTCCTGCTGATGCCCGGGACGCCGATGCTCTTTCAGGGACAGGAGATCGCTTCGTCGGCCCCATTCCTGTACTTCGCGGACCACAACCCGGAGCTCGCGCTGAACGTGCAGAAGGGGCGAGCGGAGTTCCTGTCGCAATTCCCCAGCGTGGCATCGCCATCGGTACAGGCGACCCTTCCGGTCCCGCACGACGCCTCGACGTTCGAGCGCTGCAAGATCGACTGGCGTGAACGCAACGCGCACGAGCACGCCTGGTGGCTGCACCGCGACCTGCTACGCCTCCGACGCGACGAGGCGACTTTTGCTCGACAGGCGGTGGGCGGCGTCGACGGCGCCGTTCTGGCCGGCGAGGCGTTTGCGCTGCGGTTCTTCGCGGACATCCCAGGTGACGAGCGCCTGCTCGTCGTGAACCTGGGTCCGGAAATCGTCGCGGGGTCGTTTGCCGACCCGCTCGTGGCCCCACCCGTGCGCGGCACGTGGACCGTGCGCTGGTCGAGCGAGGATCCGCAGTACGGCGGCACCGGGACGCCGCCGATCGTGAATGACGCCGGGTGGCGCGTTCCCGGCCACGCCGCGATCGTTCTCATGCCGGAGATGACGGATGCCAGTGATCGAGCAGCACGAGACTGAACTGATCCGGCGCGTGCGCTGGGAGCCGAACGACGAGGCCCGCCGATCGCTGGTGTGGAAAGAGTGGCTCGTCACCAACGGCCTCGGCGGCTATGCGACCGGCACGGTGTCGGGCTCGCTCACGCGCCGGTACCACGGACTGCTGGTATCGGCGCTCCCCACGCCGTTCGGGCGCGTGGTGATGCTCAACTATCTCTGGGAGCAGCTTCGGTATCCCGATGGCCGCGTCGTCTCATTGGCATCGGTCAACGAGGCGACCGTCGGGCACGAGCTCGACAGCTCGCGTTACCTGACCGGCTTCTGGCTCGAACAGGGGCTGCCGGTCTGGACCTACGACGTCGACGGCATTCAGATCGAGAAGCGCGTCCTCATGGCGCATCTCCAGAACACGACGCACATCGCCTACCGGCTTCTCTCCGATCAACCCGTCCGGCTCGAGCTTCGTCCGCTCGTTGCGTTTCGGCTGCACGAGGCGCCGGTGAATCACCCGGTACGCGCGCCGTATGCGCTGCAAGCCTACGGCGATCGATTCGAGCTGGCGCCGGGCGAAGACCTGCCGCCGCTGCGGCTCTTCCTGCATCACGACGGCGACAACGCCTTCACGGTGCAGCCCTCGACGTTCGACGAGGTGCTGTACGGCATCGAGCAGCTGCGCGGGTATGAGTGCTGCGGCAAGCTCTGGGCGCCAGGCTATTTCCGCCTTCGTCTTGCCCCGGAACATCCGGGAACGCTCGTCGCCTCGACGGAATCCTGGGAGACGATCGGAGCCCTCACACCCGACCAGGCACACGCCGCGGAGCATCACCGCCGGCGCCGCCTGCTCGATGCGGCGAAGCGCGTGCCGCCGACCGGCATGGCGGCGGAGCTGGTGCTCGCGGCCGACCAGTTCATCGTCACACCCGCGGGTCGAGCCGAGGAGGCCGCGCGCGCTCGCGCGTTCGGCGACGAAGTCCGGACCGTCATCGCCGGCTACCACTGGTTCACCGACTGGGGGCGCGACACGATGATCGGCCTCGAAGGGCTGACCCTCTGCACCGGGCGCCAGCGCGAGGCGGGGTATATCCTCCGCACGTTCGGCCACTACGTTCGCGATGGCCTCATCCCGAACATGTTTCCGGAGGGGACGAAGGAGGGGCTGTATCACACCGCAGATGCCACGCTCTGGTTCTTCCACGCCGTCGAGCGGTACTTCAGGGCCACCGGCGATCGGGCCACGCTGCGTCAGTTGCTGCCGAAGTTCGCGTCGATCATCGACCACCACCTGCGCGGCACGAGGTTCGGCATACGCGTCGATCCGGAGGATGGGCTCCTGCAGCAGGGCGCGGAGGGCTACCAGCTCACCTGGATGGACGCCAAGGTCGAAGATTGGGTGGTCACTCCGCGCCGCGGGAAAGCGGTGGAAATCAACGCTCTCTGGTACAACGCGCTGAAGCTGATGGCCGGATGGCTGCGCGAAGAAGGTGACCCCGAGGCCGTGCACATGGAGGAGCATGCCGAGCGGGCCCGCGCGTCCTTCAACCGTCGCTTCTGGTACGAGGTCAGGCGGCTATCTCTACGACGTCGTCGATGGCGAGCACGGCGACGATCCGGCGCTGCGGCCCAATCAGATCTTTGCCATTTCGCTGGACCACCCGGTCCTCGATGGCGCGCGCTGGCTGCCGGTGTTCACCGTCGTCCGGGAGAAGCTCCTGACGCCGGTGGGCCTCCGGTCGCTCGCGCCCGAGCACCGCGACTACAAGGCGCAGTACTACGGCGACCTCCGCGCGCGCGACGCGGCGTACCACCAGGGCACCGTCTGGGCCTGGCTCGCCGGCCCGTTCGTCGACGCGTGGCTGCGCGTCCATCCCGGGGACAAGGCCGGCGCGCGGAGCTGCCTCGAAGGCTTCGAAGCGCACCTCAATGACGCCGGGATCGGCACGCTGAGCGAGATCTTCGACGCCGACAGCCCGTACCAGCCGCGTGGCTGCGTGGCGCAAGCGTGGAGCGTGGCGGAAGTTCTGCGCGCGTGGATCGCGACGGAGCCACCTACGGCTTAAGGCTTATGGCTCATGGCTTATGGCTGGACAAGGGCATGAGCCATGAGCCATGAGCCCTAAGCCGTAAGCCCTGACGCTTGACCTATCGTTTCATTCTCTCGAGTACAGCTCCGAGTCTCTTGATCTCTTCGCCGTACGCCGCCCAATCTCCCGCGCGCTGGGCGGCGAGTGCTTTCTCGTAGTGCGCGCGCGCTTCCGCGGCGAGGGCGCCGAGCTCGGTGGATTCACTCGGTCGCGGCGGAGGTGACTGAGCCCCCTGCGGCCCGGGCGCGGGTGAAGGCTGTGCCTCTGCCACCGACGCCGCGGCGCGGCCGCGCAACCGGCCGCTGTCGCCGAAGAGCCGCGTGAGGCCCTCGTCGAGCGTCCGCTCCATCACGATCTGATCGTGATACGCGACGATGACGCGCGTGAGCTCCGGTATGCGGCTGCCCGCGCCGCGAAGGTAGAGCGGCCGCACGTAGATCAGCGACTCCTCGATGGGAATCACCATCAGCGTGCCCCAGATCACCTCGGATCCCTGCTGGTTCCACAGCGTGATCTGCGGCGAGATGACCTGATCCTGGCTGATGCGCGCGACCACCTGCCGCGGACCGAACACGAGCTTCTGCTTCGGGAACGCGAAGACGCGAAGGTGGCCATAGTGTTCGATGTCGCTCCGCGCGACCAGCCACGCGGCGAGATTGTCGCGGCGCCGCGGCGTGAACGGCAGCATCTGGATGAACTCCGCCTGCGACTCCCCGGGCAAGCGCATGATCGTGTAGTACGGCTGCATGGCCTGCGCTTCGCGTGCCGTCTCGATCGTCGGCACCTCCCACTGATCCTCGCGGTTGTAGAACACCTCCGGCTGGAGCATGTGGTAGGTCGCAAAGACCGACGCTTGAATGCTGAAGATGTCCTCCGGATACCGGACGTGCGCGCGGATCGAGGTCGGCATGTCCGCCATCGGCTTGAACATGCCGGGGAAGATCCGGCTGTATGTCCGGACGATCGGATCCTGATCGTCCGCGAGGTAGAACGTCGTCGTGCCGTGAAAGGCGTCGATCGTCACCTTGACCGCGTTGCGGATGTAGTTCACGCCTCCGGCCGACGGCGATGAGTAGGGATAGCGGCTGCTGACGGTGTAGGCGTCATAGATCCAGTGCAGCCTGCCATCCGCGAGCACCATGTACGGATCGCCGTCAAAGGAGAGGAATGGCGCCAGCGTGCGGGCGCGCGTCCGGATGTCGCGGTTGAACAGAATCCGGCTCTCGGCGGTGATGTCGTCGCTGAGGACGATCTGATACGCGCCGAACCGCAGCGCGAAGATCACCTTTCGCCACAGCGAGCCCAGGGATACGCCGCCCCGCCCCTGGTAGGACGTGAAGACGTTCTCGTCGCCCTTCGGGTAGTGGAACTCACGCGTGCGCGTGCGGACGACCACGTAGTCGTTCGAGAGCTCGCCGAAGTAGATACTCGGTTCGTTCACCTGAAGGTCGGCGACCACGCTTTGCGGTGGCAGGTCGCGGATGAACAACACCGGCAGGCCCTGGGCCGTGACCTCGTTGACAGGACCGAGAGTCAGCCCATACCCGTGGGTGAAAATCAGCCGCTCGTTGACCCACGTTCGATTCGGCAGACTGTTGGAATTCAACTCTCGCGCGGAGAGCATCACCTGCCTGATCGCTCCGCTCACCATGTAGCGGTCATTGTCCACGGAGGCGAAGTCGTAGTAGGTGCGGATCTCCTGAAGCTGCCCGAACGTGTCGAGCAGCGGCTGGTGATCCCAGAGGCGCACGTTGTCCAGCGTCGACGCGTTCCGCGCGATATCGTCGCGCGTCAGCCGATCGTCGCCGGACAGCTCACGCGCCTCGACCTGATCGAGCGCAAAGGCACGGCGAGTGGCGGTGATGTTGTGCTGGATGTACGGCGACTCGCGCGCCTGTTCGTTCGGCGTGACGACGAAGCGCTGAAGGAGCGTGCTGTAGCCTTCGCCCGCCGCGGATGCCACGGCGTAGAGCGCCACCGCCGCGGCAATCGGCCACTTGCGCGCCACCGCCGCCTGATACGCGGCCAGGCCGGCGCCGACCACACCCGCAGCGATGAGCACCAGGGCAGCGGGCATTCTCCCGTGCACATCCGCATAGGAGGCGCCGTGAATGATGCCGGACTGACCCGTCAGCAGCTCGGCCCGTCCGAGCCACGCGCCGAAGGCGAGCAGCGCGAAGAAGACGACGGCAAGCGCGGCGAGATGGCGGCGCGCGCCGGGTGACACGCGGATTGCGGTTCCGAAGCCCGCACCGAGCGTCCCGGACACGAAGTACACGATTCCCGAGCCGATCGCCGCAAGCACGACGAGCGCCTGCGCGAGCCCGCGGGCCATCTGCAGCACCGGGAGGGAAAACACGTAGAACGCGACATCATGTCCGAGGATCGGATCGGCGTGGCCGAAAGGAACCGCGTGGTACCACGACGTCCAGGTGAGCCAGCGGCTCGACGCGTACAACCCGATGAGCAGCGCGACGACCCCCGCGACGCCAAGCGCGATCCCGCGAAGCTGTTGGCGTCCGGGGAGCACCACCTCGAGGCCTTCGCGCGTCGTGAACACCGGTCGCGCGTCGCCGATCGCGCGCAGCGCCACGTTGAGATTCCCCGCCAGCCACAGCGCCGACACCCCGAACACGATGGTGAACGTCGTCGTCTGTGCCCGCAGCATCGTCGTGAACACCTGCGGGTACCCGAGCTCGCCGAACCAGAGCCAGTCGGTGTAGAAGCCGAGCATCGACGGCCCAAGGAAGAAGAGCAGGCCGGCAGCGATGAGGATGGCGAAGCGAAGCGGACGTCTATTCATGGCTTACGGCTCATGGCTTATGGCCCATATTTCGCTTTCGCGGCGTCGAGGTCTTCGCGGATCTGGGCAGCAAGCTTTGCAGGAGAGAGGATACGGGCAAACGGGCCCCAGCTGAGGATCCAGCTTCGCAACGCCCAATCGTGACACACGTGCATCGTGAGCGTCAGCGCGCCGTCGGTTTCGTCGCGCAGCTCCTGCGATGCGTGCCAGACGCGCGCGCGGATGTAGGGGGCGATCTGCGCGTCGAAGGCGATCTCCACGCGTTCGGGCGGCCCCGTGTTCACGCCCAGCGAATTGGCGAAGACGTCTTCCGGCAGGTCGCGACGCGGCGTGAACGTCTGCTTCTCGAGAGACACCGCCTTGATGCGGTCGACCGCGAACGTGCGCACGTCCTCGTACGCGGGGACGTACGCCAGCAGGTACAGCCCGCCTTGCGCGAACGCGAGACGGTATGGGTGGATCACATAGTCTTTAATCTTCGCGCTCGATACCGAGTGATACCGCATCGTCGCGATGCGAAAGTGCAGGGTCGCCTCGAGGAGGCGCGCCACGATGTCCGACGCCGCCTCGCCGCCGCGCGCGCGCGGCCCCGGCTTGGCCGCGAGCACACCAGGCAGCCGATCGAGAAACTGACGCATGCGAGGGGAGAGCGCCCCCTGAAGCCGCGCGAAGGCGTGACCGAGGTCGCGCTGAAACGGTGTGCCGGCGACCGACTCGAGGAGGTTCCGGCTCAAATAGAGCGCGCACAGCTCGCCGAGGGTGAAGCCGGTATCGAGGCCCTTGAGCACCTGGCCGTCGAGCCGCCAGCGCACGCGGCCGTCCTCGTCGCGCGTGTCGAAGAGCGGAAACCCCGCTTCCTGCAGCGCCGCCAGGTCGCGCCGGATCGTCCGCGTCGTCACCTCGAGATCGCCCGCCGAGCGAGTCGATGGAGGCGCCATGCCGCGACGACTCCAGCGCGTGCAGCACCTTCCACTGCCGGATGACTTCCTGGTTGCGCGGCACTTACTCATCCTAATCTCATTCGTCGTCGTTCACGCTTCGCCTTCTCGCTTCTCGGTTCGTGTTCAGCTTCGGGGTTCGCTTCTCTGTTCGGGGTTCGCGGTTCGCTGTTCGAGGTTCGCGGTTCTTGGTTCGGGGTTCGCGTTCCTGGTTCGCGCGTTTCGCGCGGTTCTCAATTCTCCGTTCGCGCGCTCGACGCGCATTTCGGAGCGCTTCGGGCGACTGAAGGTACTCCATCAGGCCAGTCACTTCCTCGAGGGCCGCTTCGGCCATCGCATTATGTTCGACTCTCGCGTCCTCGGTGATGTGGCCTCGGTCGACAATGTCGATCAGGTGGTTCTGCGACTCCATCAGTGACGACCGCGCCATCACGCAGTAGCGCGCGAAATCTGGCGGGCTGAATCGACCAAACCCTTCCGACAGATGCGCACACGGCTCGCGGCTGATCGTTCGAGCTGGTCTCGCCGTTCAAAATCACGCGACAACGCGCCGGCCGCGCACAGCCGGTAGATGGCTCGCTTGTAGGTGTTGCACACCTGCCACGCTCGCAATTCGGTGAAACGATGAACTCCCATGCGGACTCATAGTGCACGGATAATGCCGCACGGATTGCTGGTTGAAAACACACAAAGCACTTCGCGGATGCGAAGATCTGCCACGCGGGAAGGCATCGCGGCGCGCAGGATTTGGGAACCACGAACCCCGAACAGAGAACAAGAACCACGAACCGCGAACCGCGAACCGCGAACGAGGAATCGAACGGCGAAGCTGAACACGAACCGAGAAGCGTGCACTCAGAAGAGTGAACGACGTCTAGTATCGCTGCTTCGCACTCCGAATCTCCCGCCGCTTGCGGCGATCGGTGCCGGCGGCCGCGGCGGCCGCGCGATAGATGCGATCCATGCGGCGAATCTCGACTTCTTCAGGCGTGGGTCGGGGGGTGAGGTCTTCGTAGAGCGTGCGGGCGTCGGACTTCTTCACGTGCGCGTCCATGACGCCGCGCACGACGACGATCTGGTGGCGGCCGAATCCACGGCTCACGCGAATTTCGTCGCCCTCGCGAACGGCACGGTGCGGCTTCGCGTGCTCGCCGTTGACCTCCACCTTGCCGCCCTCGCAGGCCCGCTTCGCCTCGGAGCGGGTCTTGAAAAGACAGGCGACATCCAGCCACACGTCAAGGCGTACGTCGTTCACGCTTCTGCGTTCTCTCTGCTCGGTTCATCTTCAGCTTCATCGTTCGGTTCGGGTTCTGGGTTCGAACCTTCACGGTTCGGGCCTCCGAACGACGAACGATGAATGCGAACGACGAACCGAACCGAACCGAACCGAACCTGAACACGAACCGAGCAGAGAGAACACAGAAGCGTGAACGACTCAAATGAGGATTTCGACCTTGCCCTTGGCTTTCAGCGAATTGATGAAAGCCTCGGTTTTCTGCTGGCGCTGCTGATTCTGCAGGAACTGCTCGATCTGCGGCTTGGCCTCATCGAGCGGCACCGTGCGCGCCGCCTGCTTGTCGGCGACCTTGATGATGTGGAAGCCAAACGGCGTCTCGACGATGTCGCTGATCCCGCCGGGCTTCAGGGCAAACGCCGCCTGCTCGAAGGGACCGACCATCTGGCCCTGGGCAAAGTAGCCCAGATCGCCGCCATTGGCCGCGCTGCCGGGATCCTGGGAGTAGTTCTTCGCCAGCTCGCCGAAATCCTTGCCCGCCTTCACCTCGTTCAGGACGCCTGCGACTTTCGTGCGCGCCTCCTCCTTCGTCTTCGGATCCGCCTTCTCCGGGACGCGGATCAGGATGTGGCTCGCTCGTACGCGCTCGCCCTGCTTGAACTTGTCCGGGTTCTTCTCATAGAACGCGGTCACGTCCTGCGGCTGCACGCCAACACCCACATTGACCTCGCCCTGGAGCATCTTCGCGACGCGCATGTCGCTCTTCGCATCCTCGCGCAGCTGGTCGAACGTCATGTTCTGCTGGATGAGCGACTGCTTGAACACGTCCTCCGAGGGAAACTGCTGTTTGATCTGCGCCATGCGGGCATCGACCTCGGCATCGGGCACCTCGATCTTGCGCGAGGAGCTTTCCTGTTTCAGCAGCCGGTAGGCGATGAGCTGTTCCAGTACGCCCCGATAGATGCGGTCGCGCTCGGCGGCCGGCACCGGCTGACCGGCGCGCCCCTCGACGTTCTTGATTGCCTTCTCCAGGTCACCCTTGGCGATCGCCTCGCCGTTGACACGCGCGATGACGTCGGGAAGCTGCGCCGGCACCGGCTTGGGCTGGACGCCAGCCGCGGGCGCCTGCGCGCTCTGCTTCGCCGCGGGGTTGGTAGATGCCGGGTTGGCGGATGCCGATGCCGCGTTCTCTTTCGAGCAGGCGGACAGGACCACGACAAGCATGACCGAAAGCACTCTGAGCATTTCGTACAGAGTACCGACGGCTGCTACGACGGGTCAAACGGCGCTACTTGAGCACTTCCTCGAAGAATGTCAGCGCCCGCGGGTCCTTCGACTGACCGAGCCAGAACATCGCCTGCTTGCGAACGGCTGGGTTCTGATGGCTGCGCGCCACTTCGATCAGCTTCGGCACGCCCTCGTTCGCCGGCAGCTGCGACAAGGCGAAGACCGCGCGTTTCTTGACGGCGGTGTCGGGGTCGTTTGCCAGTGCGTCGGTAATCGCGGCGCTCGCCTCGCCGCCGGCGCGCTGTGCCAGCCAGAAGAGCGCCTCGCCGCGGAGCTTCGGCTCGGGCGACTGACGAGCGAGCCGGATGAGCGGTCGAACGGCCTCCGGTCCCGCGTGCTGAGCCAGCGCGGCGAGCGCTCCTTTCGACACCCGGTGCTCTTCGCCCGCAACAGCGAGCGGTGCCTGGCCCGCGGCTATCGCCGTCAGCAGCGCCACGCTCTCTGCCGGCTTCACGTCGCGGAGCCACGTGACCGGTCGGTTCCCGGCGTCGATCGGGCATCCGTCGTCGAACGTGCGGATCCGTTCGATGCGGCGGTTCTCGAGCCGCATGAACACGAAGAGCGTGTCGACCGGTTCGAGACGATTGGACTGCACGAGGGCGCCATCGCTCCAGCACCAGTTGTCGCCGTGCCGCCTGGGCACGGCCGGAGTCTCCCAGGCGATCCATGCGGGCTCGGTGATCTGCTCGGCAATCGAACGGACGGTTGCGTCGAGGGCGCCCGATACAGCACGGTCGGTCACCTTCGCGTTCTTGAGCAGCGGCTGCGCCGCGCACGGGAGAGCACACGCGATGAATGCGACGCCAAAGAGCAATTTCACTTCAGCAGCTCCATCAGGTAATCGAGGGCCACTTTGTTTCGCCCCATGAGAGAGAGCTTCTGCACCATCTCACGCTGCAGCTCGGAGTTCTTCGGCTCCTTGCGCGCCAGCGCCACGAGGGACTCGGCGTTGTTCTGGATGAAGAACGCCTGGATGACCGCTCGCTTGATCTCGGCGTCGCTCTCCTTGCTGTAGATCTCGACGAGCGCCGGGCCGGTCCGCTGCGATCCCATCAGGCCCAGGTTCCGCACCGCGGTCCGTCGCAGTTCCGCATTCGGCTCATTTCGGGCCAGCTCGATCAGCCGGTTCGAGTCGCCGCCGACGAACATCGCCTGCAGGATCTGTTTCTTGACGTCGACCGAGGGCTCCTTCTGATAGAGCTGTGCGAGCTCGGCGTGCGCGCCCATGACGCCCAGCTGTCGCACCGCCTCGGCGCGGAGCTCCGCGTTCTGCTCGCCGGTGGCGGCCGCCATGACGCGATCCTTTTCACCGGCGACCATGAACGCCCTCAGCACCCGCCGCTTGACGCCGACGTCGCTCGAGGCCGCATAGATCTCCGAGAGGAGCGCACGGTTTTCGCGCCCGCCGTGGACGCCGAGATACTGGATCGCCTTCTCCTGGAGATCGGGAAGCGAGTTGCCCTTGGCCACGTTCGCCAGCGCCGTGCGCGCCCGCAGCTCGCTCATCTGCGCCAGCACGAACAGCGCGCGCCCTTTGAGCTTGGGCGACCCGGTGCCCTGCAGGATGCCCTCCAGGAGCGGGATCGCGCGCTCGGGATCCGAGTGCTGCAGCCCCTGAATGGCCATCAGCTTCAGCTCTTCATCGCTCTGGCTCTCGGGGCGTACCGGCTGGCCGGCGTCCCGACGTACTTCGACTTCGAGCACCCGCGCCTGCTGGAGATAACGACTGGCAGGGTAGGCCTTGATCAACTCCGCCAGCGTCTGCAGCGACTCGGCGCGCTGCCCGAGGCGGTTCTGTGCGTAGGCCTTCCAGTAGAGGCCGGCATCGGTTCGGGGCCCCTTCAACGCGGCGAACTCTCCGAACAAGCGCGCCGCGTTGTCCCATTCGCCATCATCGAGCGCTTCCTGGCCGTCGTCGTAGAGGTCGTTCTGGCGTTCGACGCGTTCGCGATCCCGCTCGCCCTGCTCGCGTTGGCGATCCTTCTGTTCGCGTTCGCGATCCCGCTGCTCCCGTTCCCGATCGCGCCGCTCCCGCTCGCGGTCCTGCGCTTCGCGCTCCCGCGCCTGCTCCTCTCGGAGCTCGGGCTGAGCCAGCACGGGCCCTCCCAGCGAGAGCGCGAACGCGGCCGCCCAGATCACTCGTGATGTCTTCATAGCGTTGTTTCCTGTCCCTTAACGAGTGGTGTTTCCTTAGCGCGCTCCTGAAGCTGCTCGCGCATGACGCGCACTTTGAACAGCAGCCCGCGCGTATCGATCCGTTGACGCACGACGTCCAGATCCGTGGTCGATGCCGTCGGTGCGGTTCCCGCAATCTCGATCAGCACGCGCTCCAGCTCGTCGAGCACGTCGGCCACCGCGGTATCGCCGGACGTCACGGCCGTGCGGCGATACAGCCGGTTCGCCGCGACAAGTTCCTGCACGCGCTCGCGGCTCCCCGCGCTCTGCCGGCCATCGGTGCCGGTGACGAACTCAACGAGCGCGAGCTCCGTACGATCCAGGTGATCGCCAAGATCGACGAGCAGTACGCGTTCGGGCATGACCTGCGGCGTCGATGCGGTCTGGATCGGAGCGGACGGCCGTGACGTGAACTGGCCCGCAATGAAGGCCGCGATCACCACGAGCGCCGCGGCGGCGCCCCACGCGATCGCACGCCAGGGGAGCTGCCACCGGACGCGGCGGTCGGTGGCGACGAGCGCCGGTGCCAGGCGCGCCCACGCACGCTGCTCGAACCACGCGTCCGGCTCCGGTACCGGCGTGGCGTCGATCGCCGACATCACGCGCTGCAGACGTGTGAGGTTCTCGCGGCATGCCGCGCACCCATCGAGGTGCTCGCACGCCTTGGCTTCGGCGGCCTCGGTCATCTCGCCGTAGTAGTGAAGGACGAGGTCGTCGTCTGTTAGATGCATCGTTCTCTCGGGCCGGCTACAGCCGGCCCCTCCTGATAATCAGGCTTGGCTCCAATCGCGATCGCCTCACGACACGAACGGTTCCAACGCCACGCGCATCTTGCGCACCGCGCGGAAGATGCTGTGCTTCGCCGCGTTCTCGCGAATGTCGAGCGCGCGGCTGATTTCGTCGATCGTGCGCCCCTCGTAGTGCCGCATGACGAACGCCGCCCGCTCGAGCGCCGAGAGCCGGGCCATCGCCGCCTTCACGCGATCGCCCACCTGCACACTGGCCATCAGCCGCTCGGGCGACGGCGCGCCGCCGCCGCCCCCCACCGTGCCCCCCGACGCTGCGCCCAGGTGTTCCAACTTCTCCGTCTCCTCGGCTTGCTCTCGCTTGGGTCGAGACCGCAACAGGTCGACCGCGCAATTCCACGCGATCCGGTGCAGCCACGTCCCGAAGCTGGAGCGCTCCTCGAATCGGTCGAGCTGTCGGTACGCCTTGAGGAACGTCTCCTGAACGACGTCTTCGGCGTCTTCGGCCCGCCCGGTAATCCGAAACGCAACTTTGTAGACACCCCGGCTGTGGCGCTCGACGAGCAGGCGGAACGCCTCGCTGTCTCCACCGCGCGCGCTGGCGACCGCGGCGGCGTCACTTCCCGGCATCTGGTGATTTTGACGGGGGTTACGACCCGGCGGTTAGGCTCGGGCCAGCCTGGCCATATCGAAGGAATATCGCCGGCAGCAGGAACAGGTTCAGGACCGTCGAGGTGAAGAGGCCCCCGACGATGACGACGGCCATCGGGTGTTCGACCTCCTGACCCGAGCGGCTGCCGCCAATCACGATGGGCACCAGCGCGAGCGCCGTGACGAGCGCCGTCATCAGGATGGGCGCCAGGCGTTCCTCGGCGCCGCGCAGCACCAGCTCACGCCCGAACGGCACGCCTTCAACCTCCTGCAGATGCCGGTAGTGGCTCACGAGCATGATGCCGTTGCGGGCGGCGATGCCCAGAACGGTCACGAAGCCGACGAGCGACCCGAGCGACAGCACGCCACCCGAAAGAAACGCCGCGGCCACGCCGCCAATCAAGGCAAACGGCAGCGTGAGCGCCACGAGGGATACGAGACGCACCGAGCCAAAATCGATGTGCAGGATGAGCAGGATGCCCAGCAGGGACAGGAAGCCGAGCGCGATCAGGCGGTTCTGAGATTCCTCGCGCGCCGCGTATTCCCCCAGGACCTCCGGGTGATAGCCGGCATCGAATTGAACGGTGCCGAGCGCCGCCTGAATGTCGCGGGCGACCGCGCCGAGATCGCGGCCGCGCACGTTGCACGTGACGTCGACGCGCCGTGACCCGCCTTCGCGGGTGATTTCGTTCGGCGTTGGCACGAGGGCAATGTCGGCAATCGCGTCCAGCGGCACGTAGCCGCCCCCCGGCGTGTCGATCGGCAGCCGCTTGATCGCGAAGAGATCGCCGCGGACGGCGGGCGTGCTCCACACCACCACGTCGAAGATCTTCTGCTCGTCGTAGATTTCACCGACCTTCGTGCCGCGGAGGAGCGTCGCAACCGTCTCGCGCAGACGCGCCGGCGTCACCCCGGCGATCTGCGCCGCCTCGGGACGCATGCGCACCTCCACCTGCGGGACGAGCGTCTGCGGCTGCACCTTCAGATCGACGACGCCACGCACGCCGGCGAGCGCTTTGCCGACCTCCGCGGCCTTGCTGCTCAGTTCATCCAGGTTCGGTCCGAAGATGCGGACGACGATCGTGGCGCTCGCGCCGGTGAGCACTTCCTTGATCCGTTCGCGCAGATACGTCAGCAGGTCGCGATACAGACCCGGATACCCATCGACGACGGCCTGTATCTTCGCGACCGTTGGTTCATAGTCGACCGTGGGATCCAGGCTGATCCACAGCTCGGTGAAGTTCGGGCCGACGACTTCATCGGCGACCTCCGCGCGCCCGATGTGCGCGCCGAAGTTGCGCACGCCCGGAATGGCGAGCAGCTCGTCGCTCGCGCGCACCGTGATGCGCCGCATCGCGTCCAGCGAGGTCCCGGGCTTTTCCACCCAGTGCATCAGGAAGTCGTACTCCTTGAAGTGCGGAAGGAATTCCTCGCCGAGAAACGGAAACGCCGCCGCGGCTGCGATGAGAGCGACCACTATTACGGCGATCGCGCGTCGCGGCGCCTCGATGAGCGCGGGCAGCGTCCGCCGGTATCGCGCTTTCAGCCAGGTGACGAGCGGTGCCTCGCGCGCCTGCGTGGCCTTCGGCAGCAGCAGTAACGACAGCGCCGGCGTCACGGTCAGCGCCACGAGCAGCGACGCGACGATCGCCAGCACGTAGGAAAGCGCGAGCGGGCGGAAGAACGACCCCGCCAGCCCCTGCAGAAGGAACACGGGCAGGAACACCAGGATGACGATCATGCTTCCGTAGACGACCGCGCTTCGGACCTCGATGGAGGCATCGAGGACGACCTGAAACGCCGAACGCGGATGCCCCTCACTCGCATTCAGGCGCAGGCGCCGCACGATGTTCTCCACGTCGATGATCGCGTCGTCCACGACTTCGCCCAGCGCGATGATCAGGCCCGCGATGACCATCGTGTCCAGCGTCCCGCCGCGATACTTGAGGATGAGCGCCGCGGTGATGAGCGACAGCGGAATCGCGATGGCGCTGATCAGCGCCGTCCTCCAGTCGTAGAGGAAGACCGCCAGGACCAGAATCACGAGGACGCAGCCGACGAGCAGTGCCTGGTTCAGGTTCTCGAGCGACATCTCGATGAACGTGGCAGGACGGAAGATCGTGGAATCGATGTCGACGTCCTTCAGTCCCGGCCTGAGCGCGTCCAGCGCCGACTCCACGTCACGGGTGACCTGCAGCGTGTTCCCGTCCGGCTGCTTTTCGACGATCAGCAGCAGGCCGGGGCCGCCGTTGATCACCCCATCGCCGATCGGAGCGGGGAAGCCCTCCACGACGTCGGCCACGTCGCCGATACGCAGGATCGCGCCGGGCGTGGCGCTGATCACCATCTGTTCGAGGTCGCCGGCTGTTGCCACGGCGGCCGCGTGCGACACGGCAAGGCGCTGGGCGGGCGTGTCGAGGAAGCCGCCGGCCGCGACCGCCGTGCCCTCGCGCGCGGCGGCGACGACGTCGGTGAGCGTGACGTTGCTCGCGCGCAGCCGGTCGGGATCCACGAGCACTTGCAGCTGACGATCGCGCTGCCCCCAGATGGCGACGTTCGCGACGCCGGGGATCGACATGAGCCGCGGACGCACGGTCCATTTGGCGAGCGTGGTCAGTTCCATCTGCGAGAGTCGCTTCGACGACATCCCGACCTTCAGCACGCGGCTCAACGAGGAGAGCGGCGAGAGCATGACTGGCGTGCGCGCGGCGTTCGGCAGGCTGGCGGCGACGCGCAGCAACCGTTCCTGAACGAGCTGCCGCGCGGCCATGAGGTCGGCGCCTTCTTCGAAGATCATGACGACGGACGAGAGGCCCAGCACCGATTTGGAGCGAAGGGTCTTGAGGCGGGGCACACCGTTCATCGCCGTTTCGAGCGGCACGGTGACCAGGCTCTCTACTTCGGCCGTTGACAGGCCGGGCGCCTCGGTCTGGACCTCGACGAGCGGGGGCGCGAACTCGGGGAAGACATCGAGCGGCGTGGTGCGCGCGGCGCGCGTCCCGGCAACCATCAGGACGAGCGCAAGCATCACCACGACGAGCCGCAGGCGCAGCGACGTCTCGACGATCCACGTCATCATACGGGAGTCGGAGTCACAGGGAGATCAGGGAGGTCAGGGAGGAATCTTGGTATCCCTGATCTCTCGAACTTCCCCGTGAAGATCCGCCTCCCTGATCTCCCTGTGCTCATTTCCCTGTCCCGAACTCGGTGCCGAACAGCTCGGCCGCGCCTTCGGTGACCACGCGAGCGCCCGGTTGCGGGCCGCGGCTGAGAACGGCGAATTCGCCCGTCACGTCGACCACCGCAACACGATGACGTGCGAACTGGTGGGCTGCGCGCGCCACGTAGACCCAGGTGCCGCCGTAGGCATCGTGCAGCAGCGCGGCCTTCGGCACGACGAGCGCCTCGGCGCCCGCTCGTCGCGGCAGGCGGACGCTGACGCGCTCGCCGGGTCGAAAGCGTCGACCCTGGTTGGAGAAGGCGTAGTACAGATCGACCGCCGCCGCGGCGGCGTTTGCGGATGGTGGCGCCGCGATTGGGCGGGCGAGCACACCCTCGGCATCGATCGGACCGCTGAGGGCGAGCACGTGCGCGGGGGCGCTCGGATCGATGTCCGCTCGCTCGCCGGCATAGATCGGAACCTTGACCCACGCGGTGTCGAGCTGCACCAGGTCCACGAGCGGAGCAGACGCGGCCACGGTTTGACCGCTCGTCACGTGCACGGCGAGCACGACGGCGGTTTCCGGCGCGTCGATGGTCACGCCGCCCGCCGTCGTTCGGCTTCGGGAGGCGAGCGCCACCTTCCCGCGCGCGGCCTTCGCATCGGCTTCAGCGATGGCGAGCTCGGCCTGCGCTTCCTCGAGGGCACGGCGGCTCCCGGCGCCGTCCTTCAGCAACTGTTCTGCGCGGCGCACTTTCGCGGAAGCCGCGGCCTGCCTGGCGAGCGCGGTGTCGAGCGCCTGCTGCGCATCCACGGGCGCATCGCGCTCGGCCGGTTGAATCGGGAGCAGGTGGAAGAGCGTCTGGCCGCGCGAGACCACCATTCCGGCACGCGGCACCTCGCCACCCTGCAGGGTCCCTGCGACAGGAGCAGTGATCGCGAGCTGCGCACCCGATGGTGCGGTGATTTCTCCGCCCACGACGCGATTGCGCGCAATCGGTCGGCGCTCGACGACGGCGGTTGCGATGCCGAGCCGCTTCTCGGCCTCAGGCGTCAGTGTGACGGTGCTGAGATCGGCTTCCTTCACGGGAGCGGAGACGGTTGCCGGCGCGGGCGACTTGGCCGGTTCGGCGCTGCCGCCGCAGCCTGCGGCGACCACCATTGCGCCCATCGCGAGCGGCAGATGGCTCAACCACGGAACACACGAAAACCACGAACTCGCTACCGTGCATGTCGCGGCTTTCGTGGTTTGACTACTGATTCGCACGAATCTCCTTACCGTCAGCACCGCATCGCCGTCCAATGGCTCGCTCGAGTCGCGCCATGGCGCGGTCCACATCGGCCTGCGCCTCTCGCGCCCGCAGCCGCGCATCGGTCAGGCGCTGCGTGGTGTCGAGCACGAAGAGCATCGACACATCGCCTTCGACGTAGGCGCGTTCTGCCGCCTGAACCTGCTGTTCCGACGGCAGCACCACGCTGTCTCGCCACAGCGACTGCGCCTGTCGCGCGTACTCGAGCTGTGAGACCGCTGTCTGAAGCTCGGTGGCTACCCGCTCGCGCGTGGCCACGTACGTGCGGCTTGCATGCTCCAGGGCCGCTGCCGCCCGCGCGCGGCCGCCCTGGTTGCGGTCGAACAGCGGAGCGCCGATTTCAATCCCGGGCCCCATCTCGAATCCCTCGCTGCCCTGGCCGTTTGCATCGAGCACCCCGGTCAAGGCGATGATTCGCGCGCGCTCCCACCCCAGACGACGGCCGCCTTCCTCGACCGCAATCTCCGCGGCGCGCACGTCTGGCCTCGACGCGAACGCTTCCTCCCGCATCGCCGCGATAGTCCCGCAGCTGGCCACCGGCGAAGGCCCGCCCGCCAGCTGAATCGGTCGCGAATCGAGGGCGAGGCCGAGCAGTTGGCGGAGCTCACTCGAGCGCACCGAGACGTCGAGCCGTGCGCGGGCCGCGTCCTGCTGCGCACGGGCGGCCTCGATTCGCGCGGTGCGTGCTTCGAGCTCGCTGATGTCTCCCGCGCGGAGGCGCGCGTCGGTCAGCCCGGCGAAACGCTCACGCTGCACCGCCGCCTCCTCGCTGAGGCCAAGCCGGTCGATCGCAAGCGCCAGCTCCGCGTAGGCCGTTTTGGCCGCCGCCGCGAGATCGAGGCCGCGCGCTTCGAGCGACGCCGCAACCCGGTCGAGCGCAAGTCCCGCCGCCGCGATGCGTCGAGGCCGTTCCCACAGCGCCTCGATTGGCCACTTGAGGGTGGCCTCGAGTTGTTTCGGTCCGACAGGGAACAGCAGCGACAGCACCGGATTCCGGAGCAACCCTGCCTCCACGAGGTCCGCGCGCGCGAAGCCGAGCTCGGTGAGGCTAGCCTGAAACTCGGCGTTGTTCCAGAGCGCGATGGCCACCGCTTCCGTCTGCGTCAGACCGTCGTCGATCGTGGCGCCCGGTGGGAGCGCTTCTTCGGACCCGGCAGGACGAATTGCGGCGCCCGTGCGGCGTTCGATCTCGCGTGAAACCTTTGAAGTGTCAGGATGTGAGGTTGCGCATGCGCCGCCGGCGAGTGCCAGGGCGAGCGCCGCCGCAGAAATCCGCATCGCCCCGCGATTATTGACGAAAATGGCCCGTTACCGCCTGGCAGCGTCTCGTCACATCGGGCGTGCGCGGTTTCCGCAGCCATGCTACTATCTGCGCGTTTCCATCTGTGCTGCTTATGACTCGGCGCGCTACGCCGGCTGCCCTTATCCGCTGCGTTTGTTGATCGAGACGGTTTCCTCGAGGGGGCCGTCTCGTCCTTGCCTTTCGGTCTCGGTCATTTGATCGGTTGTTTTTGCGGATCCTCAGCGCGCGAATGTCGCGTGCGGAGCTTTTCAGGAGGGTATTCCCATGCGGCGTGTGATTGTCCTGGCGTTTCTGATTTCAACGGCGGTCGGGGCGTCGGTGCTCGCCCAGCAGGGCACCGCCGACATGAGCGGCCGCGTCGTGGACGCGCAGCAGGCCGCTCTGCCTGGCGTCAATATCGTGGTCCGCAACCAGGCCAGCGGACAATTCCGCGAGACAACGAGCGGCCCTGATGGTTCGTTCTTCTTGAGCGCGATGACACCCGCGCTCTACGAGATCGAGGCATCGTTGCAGGGATTCAAGAAGTACCAGCGGCGCGACGTTCGGCTCGAGGTCGGCCGCACCACGCAAATCGAGATCCCGCTGGAGGTCGGCGCGATTGCGGAATCGATCACCGTCACCGCAGAGGCGCCGCTCGTCGACACGACGTCGAAGGAGATCGGCGGGCACATCAGCGCGCAGGAATTCGTCGATACGCCATCATTCAACCGTAACTTCGCCGGCTATCTCGGAATGCTGCCGGGCGTCGTGGCCAGCATTTCCGCGACGACGTTCGGCGCCGACTCCATCAGCGTCGCCGGACAGAACGTTCGAAACGTCAACTACACGATGGACGGCTCGAACAACAACGACACCTTCAACGGCGGCAACGGCGGCGCGCAGGCGCGCGTGCCGGTCGAGGCCGTGCAGGAGTTCCAGCTCCTCACCAGTCAGTTCGACGCCGAATACGGCCTGGCCTCAGGCGGCATCGTCAACTCGGTCTCGAAGACGGGCACGAACCAGTACCACGGCAGCGCATTTCTCTTCTATCAGGATGAGAAGCTGGCGTCGATCGACTACTTCGCGAAGCGCGACGGTCTCGAGGAAGCGGAGTCGACGCAGCAGCAGTGGGGTGGCACGATCGGCGGTCCGATCATCAAGGACAAGGCGCACTACTTCTTCAGCCTCGAACGGATCGTGCTCGACGCGGCGGTGACAACGAACATCGCGACCCGTCCCGATCTGGCGCGCACGGACTTCGAGAAGTCGCGCGTGTGGAATACGTTCCTGCGCGCCGATCACCAGATCAACGCCAGCAACACCTACGGGATGCGCTGGCTGCGAGAAACGTCGCCGCAGCCTTTGCAGATACAGGCTGAGAACCACACCCCATCGCGCCATGAGGCGGAAACCGACGTCGACTGGACGATTGTCGGCAACCTGAGCTCGGTGCTCGGCTCGACGAGAGTGAATACGTTCCGCGTGTCGGCGGTGAACGAAGACGTGTTCTTCGGCAACCCGAATTTCAACACCAACGGACACGACCAGAAGATCCTGCTGCCGCAGCTGAACTACCTCAGCTTCCAGGATCAGCAGAGCGCACGCGCGAACCGTCGCCTCGATCTGGCGTACGGTGCCGACGATGTGTTCGCGTGGTTCGTCCCCGGCAAAGGCGGCGACCACGATCTGAAGTTCGGGTTCAGCTACCTGTATTCCTCGCTGCGCATTCAGGATTACAGCACCGAGAACGGGCTGTTCGTGCTCAACACGGATCTTCCGTTCGATCGAAACAATCCGCGAACGTATCCCGAGCGTCTCCAGATCCGGGTGCCCGGTCCCGTCGACTTCTACATGAAGGGTCACTTCGTGGGGCTGTTCGCGCAGGACAAGTGGAAGGTCCGCGACAACTTCACGCTCAGCCTTGGCACGCGCTACGACTTCGAGGTTCTGCCGACACCCAACCAGGACAACCCGTTGTTTGCGAGTGACGCCGGCTCGTATCCACGGGACATGAACAACGTCTCACCGAGGCTCGGCTTCTCATGGGCGCTGGACGACGCTGGGCGTTCGGCGATGCGCGGGGGCTTCGGCGTGTTCTACCAGCGCACGTCATACACGTTCCTGACGAACATGTTCTCGGCCGGCCGCTTTTCGGATTCCTTCCTCGTGAACTTCCCGACGAACAACGTCGATCCAGGACCGAGGCTGGGAAACTTCCCAACGGATCCGATGCTCGTGAACGGACCAACTGTGAACCACGCCGCCGTCGATGCGCTGTTCCCTCCGGGCACGCGCGTGCGCAATAGCGGCACGGTTCGCTTCGACAACCCGGACCGGAAGAACTCGTACTCGCGGCAGTACAGCTTGGGCTACGAGCGACAGTTTGGCTCCACGATTGGCCTGAGCGTCGACTACATCCGCAGCGAACAGCGGAACCAGTACATCCTGAAGGAGCTGAACCCTGGCGTTCGCAGTACGGCGCTGGCGACGGGCACGGTGACCCGGACGAACCCGTTGATTGGCAGCGTCGGCGAGTGGGCGGCGAGCGTCTTGACCGTGACGAACGACGGTACGATCAATTACGACACCGTCCAGGTGTCGGGCACGAAGCGGTACGCGGACCGCTGGCAAGGGCGCCTTTCGTACGCGTGGTCGCGCGGCCGAGGCAACACGCCTGACGGTCAGGCAGTCCTGACTCAGCCCTCGCAGTTCCTCGGTGATCTGAGGCTGGATACCGAGGAGGGGCCGACGAACGTCGACCGGCCGCACATCCTGACGGCGAGCGGTTCGTATGACGTGCCGCGGACCGGAGGGCTGAAGCTCAGCGCTGTGTACAGCGCGCGAAGCGGGACGCCGTTCTCGCTGGTCGATACCTCGCTGGACAGCGATCGGAACGGCCTGACGACGAACGAGTACCTGCCGGCAGGCAGCTACAGTGGTGTCGGACGGGACTCCATTAGCATCGACTACAAGGGCGGACGCAACGGCGCGCGCGGTCCCAACTACCAGCGGCTCGACTTCCGTGCCGGCTATCGGTTCCGCATGGCAGGCGGCCGGACGCTCGATGCGTTCCTGGATCTTGTTCAACGCGACCAACGAGCCGAACTTTGCGAGTCCGAATACCGCGAACACGTCGAGCGATCGTCGCGTGCCGGCATCGTTCCTGGTCTTGACACAGGTCGTCGACGGCAGCCCGACCCGCACGGCGCAGATCAACATCCGCTACGGCTTCTAACGGAAGTCGAAACGCCGCCAGTCCGGTGCTGGCGGCGTTTCTCTGTACGCGCGGGGCTTGTTATACTCGGAGGTCTGTTCCTGCAGGCTCTTTGCGCGCCGTAGCAGCCCGGCCAGGTAGCTCAGTTGGTAGAGCACGTGACTGAAAATCACGGTGTCGGCGGTTCAATTCCGTCCCTGGCCACCAAAACAAACCATTACCACACAAGTACTTGTCGCCCATGCAACGGCCGCCCATGAAACCCTTTTTTGGCTTAGGGTAACGCAGGGGTAACGAGCGCGTGGATTGGACGGACGAAGGCGTGTGGACGATGGTCGGTGCTGTCGCCACGACCTTCGTGTCAGCCGGCGCGCTCATTTATGCCGAACGGCACTGGCTGTTATTGCGCCTCGCGCATTCTCCGGCGCTGCGCTTGGCCCCTGCATTCATCAAAGGAACGAACCTTCTCGACCCCACGAAACTGCTTATCAAGAATGTCGGCCGCGGAGCGGCGATCGGTGTCTTCCTCGTCGACGAGCATGGCGCGATCGTGGAGTTCGCAAACGGCGGTACCGCCCTATCCGTCGATCAGCCCATACGCGCCTCAGGAGCGACGGCGCCGCGGGTTGGGAAGCCTTCGCGGCGCCGGCCGATCGTTCAGCGTGGGCCAGCCGGCGCAGGCCCCGCGCTATTCTCCAGGCGTTCATAAGTGACGCGGTATCGCGAGGGATAACCATGAGTACGCTGACGGCGACTCTCTGGTCCGCCGCATTGTTCATCGCCGTACTTGTCGCTGTGTCATTCGGCCTCAGGCTGCCGTGGAGCGCAACCACGCAGGACTGGATCTCACTGATCGCCTTTTCGGTGTTTGCGATCTGGTGGTTCGTGCGCCCGCCGCGAACGGCGACGCCGCGGACAAGGGCGTGGCTGATCGGCATGTTCGTGGTTATGGCGCTGCTGTCCGCCGTCGACCTGTTCCGGTAGCACCCCGCCCGGCGGAGCCGCACCCATCGGCGGTCCGATCCCGTGTGCCCTTCGCCGCTCTTCCTTGCACGCGCTCTTCAGCGTCGCAGAATTGTCGCTAAACGGAGGCACTTGCCGGATCGTAAACGCCGGTATGGGTACCTCGCACTTCACCTTGGGCGACATAGAGTCACGGATCGCTGAGCTCGAACAGGAGCAAATCCGGTCGGCCAACGAACTACGCGAACTTCGCCAGATGCTCTTGGGGCGAGCCCTGAATGACATGGACGAGGAGGTTCCGAGGCCGCCTCGGTCTCCCACGGTCGAGCGAACCAAACCTGATCAATGGTGATTCACCCTTGACGACAGAGCTCCCCATCCAGCCTTCACAAAATGCATCGGCCCCGTTAGATGCCCTAATGCGCCCGAGGGCTTTCTTCGATACTGCGTTTGACTGAGCGGCAGGCGCCCTCTTTGCGCATGGGCTTGCCTGTGGCTTGGATCTCTTCCGAAGAGGCAAGGCGCATGACTGGCAAGGTTCGGGACGGGGCGATTGAGTTTTACGTTTGGGTCAACAACCGGCGGGAAGATTCCATCGTAGCCTCCACGCATGACGAAGCGTTGCAGCTCGCTGAGCGCCGTTGGGTGGGTGTCCGGCGGTTGGAAGTGTATCGACGTGGCGCTTGGCTCAGTTCCGCGATTCGAGAGCAGGATCGCGATGTGAGAGTAGTTTCCATACCTGGCGTGACGCCGGCTCGGTGAATGTCGGCGTGTTGAAGTCGCTCGGGCTATTCGGGTGCTGGCCGAGCGCGTCCTGACGACAACCCGGCCTTTGTTCCAATGCGCTGTCGTGAACGCCGAACTCAACGGGTAGAGCGTTCATTTGGTTCATTAAGGACACCCGTTGAAGCCACGCGGCCGCAGATCCGATACGCAGTGTCCAGTGGTTTTCGCGCCGGAAGCTCCCCGCGTCGCATGGCTCTTCACGCGAGGGCCTGAATCGGTCCGCATAGAGGCCACTGCTGTCGGAAGCGGCGGCCGCCTCACCGTCAAGGGACCGAGCAAAAACAGAGCAGCATACGATTTCCCGGATGTCCTCCAGCTGATTGAGCATCAGACGCAACTCGAGGCGCAGTTAATCGCGTCTGGCTATGTGCTTGAGCAGTTCACCTCAGAGCGTCGTCGCTGGCCGCGATAAAAAGATCGCCGGCGCTTACTCGCGCCTCACTTCTCGCGCGGGCCTGTCTTCGCGCAAGCCGATGAACCGACTGTGCCGAAAGTGGCCGTCGGGGTCCATTTCAGGACACGCGCGCACCCGCTATCGATGCGATCAAGCGAGCGACAGCTATTCTCTCGGTATGCTTAGCACCCGCCGTGGCGATAGGCGGCTCGGTCTAGTCGGAACCGCATCGCTGTTCCGATAGGTCAGGTTGAATTTCTGGCTGATCTACTCGGGCGTGTGACACTGAACACCATGAGGACAAGTAGACCGCTCATCAGCATGCGCAGTGACGTCTGCTCGGGCACGCGGACGCTGATCAAGCGAGGCTGGACGATGCCAATGTTATTACCTGGATTGAAGCCCACGAAGGCCAGGTTGGAGCTACTTGAGGTGAAGAGCGAAGGGTTGGTCCAGTCGATTAACGATAGCTGGCTGGCCATCAAGCCCGCTGATGAGTAGCCGAATTGGAAGAACCCCGGCACCAGCGCCAACCCATTGGAGGGCGGTAGCGAGGGTCCCGTCATCCCGTTGAACATCCCGATTGATCCAGAGGGGGCCAACGAAAAGGTCGGCGAGATCAACGCATACGAGTTCCTGCCGATTGTGACTTCCCCTCTTAGCGCGCTATAGGTGCCGAACGTGTCGAGAGGCGGAAGGCTGTCATCGAACGTGAGGGACCAATAGATACTCGATCCTTCAGTTACGCCGATTGCCGCCAACCCCTCCCAGAAGGAGCACTGCTCGGGAAGGGTGCCACAGCCAAGAAATTTCCACTCATGGTCATTGAAGCCCCATCCGCTCCCCTCGAAGTCGAGTGTCACGGATTTCGCGTGAGCCGAGGCGGACAACAGAACGAACGCGACGCCAACGAACGCGAGTGTCTTCCGCATGAGGGGCACCTCAAGGCAGGGCGGCGATTATAGTCCCACCCGCAAGAGGTTCCCATCCTCGCGCGCTGCGTCCGGCACGCAGACGCGAACGCAGGCCGAGCGCGTTCTCCGGCAGGGCGCAGAGCTGTGAGACGTTTCGGTGTGAGCGTCTTCCGCAGGTGGATTCGGATCCTCGCAGATGAACGCCGCGGAAAAGGAGGCTCCGAGCACGTCGCGCGGCCTCTCGGCCGCGCGAGCGGGCACAATTCCGCCCCTGGCCACCACCAATCCATTCAGGCTTGTTCTGATCGCCCTCTCTGATGTGCCCTTTCAGAATGCGCGACTGATCCCGAATTGGAAGATCGCCGACGAATCCAGCTGCTTGTTCGCGAGCGACCGGTAGACCGGAACCTTCACTTCCGCCTGCACGTTGACGCCCTTGCCGATCTGCGCGGCGAGACCTGGCGTCACGTACAGCCAGTTCCCGCCGCCGACGAGAACGGGCGTCCCCCGAAACGAATCCTGCTGACGGTGCAGCCAGCCGACACGCGCAAGCGCTGAGACGCGAGACGTTCCGACGTCGCGGGCGAGCCCGCTGTTGATCTCCCACGATGCACCGGTTCGCAGCCCGTCGTCATTCTTCGCAACAGGCGTCCGCGCGGCGACACTGCTGAACACCGTCAACGGTTGAAAGCGCCGGGCGACGTTCAAGCCAAACAGCGGGTCGAACGTACCGGAACCGCGCTGAAGACGGGAAAGAGGTACGAGGCTGCCACCCTCGAGCTCGCTGCGGAAGCGGGGGGTTTCCGTCTTTCCGGTCGGCAGCGACGCGCCCGCGTTCAGCACCGTGTACCAGCCGCGCATCGGCCGCAGTTTGTACCAGCCGAGTACCGACGTGTCGCCAATTCCGCTGAATGTTTCTGAGAAGTCGATCGCACCAGTCGGACGCGGCACCACGGCGCTGCGCGTGACGTCGGGAATGCTGGCAGCGGCCTGTACGCCGAATTGCTGCGTCACGCGAACGTCGACGGTGAGCAGCGGGACCTGAATGCGAGTGCGCTCGCGCATCGGGTTCTCGACTTCCGAGGATCCGTCGTACGCCTCGTCGCGATCCTCGGCCACGTACCAGGCGCCGATCTTGACGCGGCTTCCTGAGACGCCTTCGGTCAGTACGCCCCGCCAGCCTGGCAGGTACGGATTGGCGCAGCCGCTTCACGTCATTTGCGCGGAAGCAGGCGCGGGCAATGCCCATACCGCCCCCGCGATCACCATGGCGCAGATTGTTCGCTTGAACATTCAGAAGCTCCCAAAAACACGAGCGCGAGTCTCGCGCGTGCTCATCGCCGGCCGCTCCGTGCACGTCGGGCGCGCTGAACCGGCTTCATCGTGACAGCGACGTTCCTCTTTTCCGAATCGGGCTCTGCTTCGGAGATCCACTAGCAAAGGCCGCGGCACGTCACGGACGTTCCCTCTGCGTCCCATTTCGCGAGATCAGACGCGAGATGATCGCGACAGCTCTGAAGGTGCCGGATGCGTTCGTCGATTGCAGCCAGATGCTCATGCGCCAGCGAGAGCACGCGCTCACATGGCGGCTTCCCCGAACGCGACAACCGGAGGATCTCGCCCACTTCATCGAGAGCAAATCCGAGCGCCTGCGCCTTCCGGATGAAGCGAAGGTCTTCCACCGCCGTGTCCCAGTATCGCCGGTATCCGGAGGCAGATCGCGACGTTGCCGGCAGCAGTCCGATCTCTTCGTAGTACCGGATCGTCGGAGGCGACACGCCTGCACGCTTCGCCACGTCGCCGATCAGCAAGCCTGCCATCCCCCTATTTTGTCACCCTCAAGACGACTTGAAGGTCAAGAGCTTGACCTTCCACTCCACTTGAGCCCCTACGCTGACAGGGTGTCGGATGACCCGCCACGCTATCTGAGAGGATGCCGCGAGACCGCCGCGACCGGTTGCTGCCCCCTCTGTAAATAAGGTGGCTCGGCGGGGCGTCTGGCATCGTGCCGGATGCCCTGCCTCACAACGGCCGGTTCGGTCCTTGCATGAACGGGCCGCGCATGGCTAGCCGATCCGGCCTGATTCAGTGGGAGCGCGCCGAGATCGCGCGCAGCCGCGGTCAGGCGGCGCGTCGCGATGTCCAGCCGACCTCGCCCGGTGTTTTGCGGCGCTACGCGAACCCGCCAGCCGACACGCTGTATCCCCTCGAATACGTCTATCACCTGATCGGCGACGTCCGCGGCCGGGACGTGCTCGACTTCGGATGCGGCGACGGCTGCAATACGGCGCTGCTGGCGGCGCGGGGGTGCCGTGTCTACGGACTCGATCTCTCTCCCGATCTCCTGGAGCAGGCCGCGCGCCGGGCGGTCGAAGACGATGTGCGGGAGAGCGTTCGGTTCCTGTGCGGTTCGGCGCACGCGATTCCGCTTCCGGACGCGTCGATGGACCTCGTGGTCGGCAACGTCGTGCTGCATCACCTCGATGTCACGGCCGCATCGCGCGAGGTGTTTCGCGTCCTGCGCCCGGGAGGCCGGGCGATCTTCCGCGAGCCGATCCGCCAGTCACGCCTGATGCGCGCGCTGCGGCCGTTGATTCCATACCGGCAGCCGAACGTCTCGCCGTACGAGAGGCCGCTGCTGCCCTCAGAGATGGAAGCGTTCAGTCGTCCGTTCGAGCGCCTGCGCGGCCGCGAGTTCATGCTGCCGTTCGTGCGCATTGCGAGGATGCTCGGCGCATCCAAGGCGCTCGACGCACGGCTCGTGGCGCTCGACGGACGTCTCCTCGCCGCATACCCGTGGCTCAGGACGTACGCGACCGTGACCGTGTTCGAGCTCCGCAAGCCGTGCCCGCCGGTGTTGTGATCGCCGCGCTGCTGATCCTCTCCACGTGGGGAGACGGCGCAGCACACGCAGAGGTCCACGTGCCGTGCGCGGAGAGCGGACAGGCCTGCGCCCAGGCCCTCCAGGAAGCGATCGATACCGCTCCCGCTGGCACCACGCTGACGCTCGACCCGGCCAAGGTCTACGACGGCACCATCGTCATCAAGCCGAAGATCGGCGCGGCGGCCGACAAGCGCCTCACCATCACCACGCGGGGCTGGAAAGACAAGGGCCCTTCGTGGGATGGCCTGGTCACGCCGGATGACAAGCCGCGCATGGCCGTGCTGCGCGGGTCGGCGCGCGGAACCGCCGCGGTCGACATCCGGAACGGCGACAGCGGTGGGTACGTCACCCTCGTTGGCCTGTCCTTCGAGGCCAACCCGCCGATGGGGCAGGGCGATGTGATCCGGATCGGCACCGGGCGCGAGGCGAGCGCCGCGAACATGGCACGGAGCATCTCAATCCGCCAGGTGCTGATCCAGGGCGATCGGACGTTCGGGCAAAAGCGCGGGATCGCAGCCAACGGCCAGGACATCGACATCGCGCAAGTGTGGTGCGAGGAGGTCTTCACGCCGGGGCAGGACGCGCAGTGCATCGGCGCCTGGAACGGCGGCAAGCGCGTGACGGTCCGGCATTCCTACCTCGCCGCGGGGGCGGAGAGCCTGATGATCGGGGGCGCTCCGATCGCATCGCCCGAGATGGCGCCGGAGGACTGGGTGATCGAGGACGTCATCCTGCACAAGCCGCTTCGCTGGAAGGAAGACGGCCGCAACCGGCAGGTCAAGAACCTGCTCGAGTTCAAGCATGGCAGGAACATCACCGCCCGGCGCGTGCTTGCGGTCAACAACTGGCGCGCGGCGCAGGATGGGATGGGTGTGCTCATCACCTACGCCACCAACGGCCTCTGCCGCGAGTGTGGAAACCTCGAGAACGTCCTGGTCGAGGACCTCGTGATGCTGAATGCCGGCGGCGGCGTCTCCTTGCAAGGCTATGCGTGGCAGCGCGGCACGCACAGCGACGGGAAGCTGCGCGGCGTGACGCTTCGAAACGCGTATATCCAGATCTCGGGACCCGGCCGGCCGATTCACATCTCGAACGTGCTGGGGCGACACGATATCCGCATCGAGCGATCGACGTTCATCAACGCGAGCCCCGCATGGCTCGTCGGATCCTACGGTCGCGCGTGGTCGGACAAGGACACGCTGGGGCCCGGCGGCGCCATGGAGGGCCTGAGGCTGGTGGACAACGTCATCACCAGCAACGGCAAATACGGAATCACCGCACCCGACGGCGCGCATTTCGGCGCCGGTATCGAGGCTTTTGTCGGCGCCGACCTGCAGATCTCGGGGAACGTGATCGGCGACGCGCCGCCCCCGCACCTTGGGAACTACAACAAGCACAAAGACGGCGGCGCTCCAAACGTGAGCGCCTCGCGCGAACGGATGATCGAGAAGCTGGCCGGCACCGCCTGCGAAGAATGGATGCCCGGAAAAGGTGCCGATTGCGCGCGCCTCCGGCCCGTCTTCGCCCTCCTTCGGCGCCTTCCCGAACCGTGAGCGTGTAAGTAAGGTTTTTTGCTCAGTTGCGTTGGCGGACGGTGCGATCGGCCGGCGTCCGGCAAGCAGCGTTATTCTTCAATACAGGGCGACCCTGCCGTGTGGCCGGTTCCTTGCCTGTAGCCGGCCGTTCAAGAACCCAACCATTCAATCGGAGACGTTGATGCGCTTCGCCGTCGGTGTGTTCGCTTCTGCTGCCTTGATGCTCGCCGGAGCCGCCGAGGCGGCCAATCGCACAGTCTGCTCGAGTGGTTGTCAGGTACTCGAACGTGCAGGCGGCCATCGATGCGGCGGTGCCGGGCGACACGATTCTGCTGCGCGCGGGGCAGACGTTCGTCGGCAACTATGTCCTGCGCAACAAGAACACCTCCTCGACGCAGTTCATCACGATCCGGTCCGATGCGGCCGACTCGAACTTCCCGGCGGCAGGCGTCCGGCTCATTCCCGAAGGGAAGCCCGGATGGAACACGCGGAGAAGCGCGCTGGCGCGGCTCCTGGGCGCCGGCGGAACGTCGAAGTCGACGGCGATCTTCAGAGCGTCGGCCGGTGCGCATCACTACCGCATCCAGTTCGTCGAGATCGATGGAACCGCCAACGTCGGCTACGAAACGCTCGTGGAGCTCGGCGTGGGCACTGGTCAGACGTCGCTGTCGCAGGTACCGCACTCGCTGGTCATCGACAGGGTGTGGCTCCATGGTCACGCTGTCAAAGGGATGAAGCGGGGGATTTATCTGAACAGCGCGTCGACCGACATTCTGAACAGCTACTTCGAGAATTTCTGGAGTCTGGCCGACTCCCAGGCGATCAGCAGCACCAACGGCCCGGGGCCCTTCCGGATCATCAACAATCATCTCGAAGCCGCCGGCGAGAACATTCAGTTCGGCGGAGACGATCCGAAGATCCTCAATCTCGTTCCGAGCGACATTCAGATCCGCGCGAACTACATGGCGAAGGATCTGAAATGGCGCAGTCCTGCGCTGGCGGCGCCTGCGATGCCGGCCGCCGCCGCGTCGAGCACGACAGGGAGTCTCGCCGCCGGGACGCACTACTTCAAGGTCGCGGCCGTGATGGCCACGGGCGGTGCATACGTCTATTCAGCCGGCTCAATCGAAACGAAGGCCACGGTGTCGGCGGGCCGTTCGGTCACGCTGTCGTGGTCCTCGGTCCCGGGGGCCGACAAGTACCGGATTTATCGTGGAACGTCGTCCAACGCGCAGAAGGTGTATCTCGACACGAGCGGCACGCAGACGAACTTCACCTACAAAGGCGCAAACGAGGGCTCCGCAACGCCGCGGACCACGGGCCACAAGTGGGCGGTGAAGAACCTGCTGGAGCTGAAAAACGCGCAGCGGGTGACGATCGACGGCAACGTGATGGAATACAACTGGCTGGCCGGCCAACAGGGCCAGGCCATCCTCTTCACGGTGCGCAATCAATCGGGGAAAGCACCCTGGTCGGTGGTGCGCGATGTGACGTTCACCAACAACACTGTCCGGCATGTTGCAGCGGGGATCTACGTCCTGGGACGCGACGACCGGACGGGATACACGAGCCAGCAGGCGCGCAACATCACCATCCGCAACAATCTCTTCGAGGACCTGGACAACGTGTTCGGCAACACGGGACGCTTCCTGGAGATCAGCGAAACCCCCGCGGGCGTCGTGGTCGATCACAACACGATCGACAACGAGGGCACGGTGGTCGAGGCGATGTCGGGGGGCGCAACGGGATTCGTGTTCACGAACAATATCGCGAGGCACAACACCTACGGGATAAAGGGTCAGGGCACCGCCAGCGGAAACCAGACGCTGGCCAAGTACTTTCCAGGCGCGGTCGTCAAGGGGAATGTGCTCGCAGGCGGCACCGCGTCGTGGTACCCGAGCGGCAATTACTTTCCGCCGGCGGCCGACTTTCTTTCCCAGTTCGTCAGCCCGTCAACGGGCGATTGGCGCCTTGCGTCGGTGAGCACCTACAACAACAGGGCGACGGATGGCACGGATGTCGGGGCCAACCTCGGCACGCTGCTGACTGCCCAGAAGTCGAGCACGTGGTCGACCGCCTCCGGAGGCAGCACCCCTCCGCCGCCGCCGGCGCCTGCCCCCGCACCCCAACCGTCGGTGAACCAGCCACCAGTGGCGAATGCGGGCGGCCCGTATTCCACAATGGCCGCGACCGCGACCACCGTGAATGGTGGCGCGTCGACCGACGCGGAGGCGCCGCTCGTCCGGTACGACTGGCATTTTGGAGAAGACATCGTCCTGCGCGCGTCGGACATCCCGGCCGCGAACATTCACGGAACGAGGTGGCGCCGCGTGAACGCGAGCGGCGCCGCGGGCGGTGTCGCGATCCAGAATCCGGGACTGGCGGAGCCGAAGCGCGTAACGGCACTCGCCGCTCCCTCGAGCTATGTGGAGGTGACCTTCGAAGCTGGCGCGGGCGTTCCGTACTGGATATGGGTACGCCTCAAGGCCGAACGGGACCTATGGACGGGCGATTCGCTGCACCTCCAGTTCGATCGCGCCGTGACGGCCAGCGGAGCGGCGATCCATCGAATCGGCACAACGGGAAGCATGCACATGATCCTGGAGGCCTGCGACCACGCCGGCCTTGCCGGCTGGGGCTGGAGCGACGGCGGCTGGTGCTCGGTCGGCACGCCGATATACTTCCAGACCGCCGGCCCGCAGAAACTGAGAATCCAACAGCGCGAAGACGGCGTGATGTTCGATCAGATTGTGATCAGCTCGAACGTGTATTCCGGCAAGTCGCCAGGCTCGCTCAAGTCGGACACCACGATCGTGCCGACATCCGTGGGCGCGGACACAGGCATTACCGCGGTTCACGCCTGGCGGCGGCGCGGTGCGTATCCAGTACGGATCTGGGTGACGGATTCAGTAGGCCAGACGTCGACGGCCGCCACGACCGCCATGGTGAAATAGACGGTGTAGGGCGCCCCTTTTACGGGGCGCCCACACGGTCGACGAACTGTCGCTTACACGGCGATTGCTTCTGCGGATTCCCTGATCAACCCCAGCTCGCGGCGCACGCGATCCTCGATCGCGCGGAACATCGCGGGGTTGTCCTTGAGGAACTGCTTCACGTTCTCGCGTCCCTGGCCGAGACGCTCGCCGCCATAGGCAAACCAGGCGCCGCTCTTCTCGATGATCCGCTTCTCGACGGCGAGGTCGAGCAGATCGCCCTCGCGGGAGATCCCCTCGCCGTACATCACGTCGAACTCGGCTTCGCGGAACGGCGGCGCCACCTTGTTCTTGACGATCTTCACGCGCGTGCGGCCGCCGATCACCTGATCGCCGTCCTTGATGCTCGCGATGCGTCGAATATCGACGCGCACCGAGGCATAGAACTTCAGCGCGCGGCCGCCGGTGGTCGTTTCCGGGTTGCCGAACATCACGCCGATCTTCTCGCGGAGCTGGTTGATGAAGATCAGCGTGGTCTTCGACTTCGAGACGACGCCCGTGAGCTTCCGCAGTGCCTGCGACATGAGGCGCGCCTGCAGGCCCATCTGCGCATCGCCCATCTCGCCTTCGATCTCCGCCTTCGGCACGAGCGCCGCCACCGAGTCGACGACGACGACGTCGACGCCGTTGGAGCGGATGAGGACCTCGACGATCTCGAGCGCCTGCTCGCCGTGATCCGGCTGCGAGACGAGAAGGTTTTCGAGGTCGACCCCCAGCTTCTGCGCGTACTGCGCGTCGAGCGCGTGCTCGGCGTCCACGAACGCCGCCATCCCGCCAGTTTTCTGCGCTTCAGCGATGACCTGCAAGGCAAGCGTGGTCTTGCCAGACGACTCGGGACCGAAGATCTCGATGACGCGGCCGCGGGGCACGCCGCCGACGCCGAGCGCGTAGTCGATGCTGATTGAGCCCGTGGAAATTGCCTCGATCGGCGCGATGGCGCCCTTCTGGCCGAGGCGCATGATCGAGCCCTTGCCAAACTGTTTCTCGATTTGTCCGACCGCGAGGTCGATGGCCTTGCTGCGTTCCTTCAGATCTTCGAGCGGCATGCGTTCTCCTTAATTGACCTGCACCATCGTCTCGGGAGGCCGTGACAGAGGAGGTCACGGCCGGGGTTGATCCTAGGGTCGTGCCGCGCGAAAGTCAAGCGAAAATCCGTGCAGTCTCGGCGGATCGACCTAATCAAGTCAACAACTTACAGACACGACCGACTTTCGCCTCATCTCCTCCGTAGGAGGTCTTGCTACGGGCTCCGCGTGAAATGGGCGCAGTTTTCGCAACGCCGTTTTTCATGATTCCTGATACCGAATCGCTTTGGCGCGCCACAGCTCAGACGCCCGCGTTTTCCGCGCTCTCCCGGGATCTCGATCTCGACGTCGCCATCGTCGGCGGCGGTGTGACCGGTCTCACCGCGGCCGTGCTGCTCAGCGGTCGAGGTCTTCGCGTCGCCGTCCTCGAGCACGACCGGATCGGCAGCGGCGAGTCAGGCCATACCACGAGCCATCTCACCGAAGCGATCGATGCGCGCTATCAGACGGTGATCAAGGACTTCGGCCTCGAAGGTGCGCGCCTCGTGAGCGCATCGAAGCGCGATGCCATCGATCAGATCGAGAGCCTTGCGGCATCGACGCTGGGTGCTCGCTTCGAGCGCACGCCCGGATACCTCTACACCGAGGACGCGGCTCATCTGGCCACGCTCGCCGACGAGCTCGATGCCGCCCGCCGTGCTGGCTGTGCGGTCGAATGGGTCGATGCGGTGCCGCTGCCGTTTGCCACGAAGGGCGGCGTCAGGTGGGACGGTCAGGGGCAGGTGCATGCGACCGCCTATCTCGCAGGCCTCGCGAAGGAGGCCTCACGCCGTGGTGTCGAGATCTTCGAGCAGACGAAGGTGACCGGCGTTCACGAGGGGGAGCCGTGCCGCGTCGAGACGGATGCGCGTCGGATCACCGCGCGGCACGTGCTCGTGGCGACCAACGTCCCGGTCAACAATCGCGTGTTGCTGCACACCAAGATCGCCGCCTATCGGAGCTATGCGCTCGCGATTGAAGTGGAGCCGGACTACGTCCGAGGACTGTTCTGGGACACCGTGGATCCGTATCACTACACGCGCACGCACGACGTCGAGGGCAGGACATATCTCATCATCGGCGGCGAGGATCACCGGACCGGCGAGGAAACGCAGACGGAGGTGCACTACGACAACCTGCTCGAGTTCGCTCGCGTCCGGTTCGAGGGCGGGCCCGTGAAGTATCACTGGTCCGGACAGATCATCGAGTCCGTGGACGGTCTGCCATTCATCGGCCCGAACAGCGGTTCCAGTCACGTGTTCGTCGCCACGGGGTTTGCGGGCAACGGTATGACCTACGGGACGCTGGCCGGCATGATGTTCACCGACCACGTCTCGGGACGGAAGAACCCGTATTCGGAGCTGTTCGACGCCACCCGCGTGAAGCCAATTGCGTCCGCCTACGACTACGTCGCCGAGAACCTGGCATTCCCCGCACACCTCGTGAAGGACCGTCTCACGAACACGAATGCCGACGTGACGTCGCCCGAGGATCTGCGTCCGGGCGAGGGAGGCATTCTCGCGGGACCGGGCGGCAAGGCTGCGGTGTGCCGCGATCGAGAGGGAACGTTGCACGCCGTCTCGCCCGTGTGCACGCACCTCGGCTGCGACGTGGCGTGGAACCGCGCGGAGCAGTCGTGGGACTGTCCATGCCACGGCTCGCGATTCTCGCCCGAGGGACGGGTGATCAACGGGCCGGCGGTGTCGGATCTCGAGGTGAAGCCGATCCCCGCCCGCGCCGCGTCGGCCGATCGTCGTTCGTAGCTCGTTGCTCGTCGCTCTCCGATCTGCGGGCTGGTAAACTGCGCGCGTGGGCAGGCTGAGCTGTGTCCTTCCTTTTGCGCTCGTCGCGGTCGTTGCGGCGCAGGATTCCGCTCGGCCGAATGTTCTCCTTGTCACCATCGACGCGCTCAGGGCGGATCGCGTTTCCGAGAAGCTGACGCCCGCGCTGACCACGCTAGCCGCACGCGGCACGCGGTTCGAGCGCGCATACGCGCACACACCGCTCACGCTGCCGTCGCACGCGTCGATCCTCACGGGCCTGGTGCCGCCGGCCCACGGCGTTCGCAACAACGGCTTCCGGCTCGACGACACGGTGGTCACGATCGCCGAACTGCTCTCCGAGGCGGGGTATCGAACCGGCGCCTTCGTAGGCGCATCCGCGCTCGACGCGCGCTTCGGCCTCTCGCAGGGCTTCCACGAGTTACGACGACCGCTACGACGTCACGCAGGACAGGCCCGGCGCATCGGCAGCGGCGGCGCTCCGACGCGGCGCCAGGCCCGCCGCGCGCGTCCTTGCCGCCGCGTCGGCGTGGATCGCGCGGGAACGCGAACCGTGGTTTGCATGGGCGCACCTGCGCGACCCGCTGCCGCCGTACGAATCGTACCAACGCCGCGGTGGCCTCCGCGGATGCGGCGCTCGGTGCGTTTCTGTCATCGCCCGCACACAAGGACCTGCTCGGTCGCACGCTGGTCGTGGTCACCGGGGACCACGGTGAGAGCCTCGGCGAGCATGGCGAGCGGACGCATGGCCTATTCGCGTACGAGAGCACGCTTCGTGTTCCGCTGATTGTCGCCGGTCCGGGCGTTCCGCGGCGGACGGTCACGACGCCAGGCGTCGCGCACGTCAGCATCGCCCCGACCGTGCTCGATCTGCTCGGCATCACACCGCGCGCCTTCGACGGGCCGTCGTTGCGCACGCTCGTGTCTGACGAGCGCTTCGATGACCAGCCGATTTACTTCGAAGCGCTCGACGCCGCGCTGATGCGTGGTGGAGCGCCGCTCACGGGCGTGATCGCGAGGGACTGGAAGTACATCGATCTCCCGATTCCCGAGCTGTACGACCTCGGCTCCGATCCGGGCGAGCGCAACAATCTGGCAGGGTCCGAACCGCGGCGCCTGATGGCCATGCGTGACGCGACGGTGAAGGCGCGCACGAGAGCCGCCCGCGCCGATCCGGCCGTCTCGCTCGCCGAGCCGGAGGCGCGCGCCCGGCTGCGGTCTCTCGGCTACGTGGGGTCCGCCTCGTGGCGCCTTGGCGCGTCGCGAGTGGAGGACGACCCGAAACGGCTTCTGCCGCTTCACCTCGAATACGAAGCCGCGCTCGGGATGGCGGGGACCGATCCGGATTCCGCCATCCGCCGGCTGCACTCGATCGTGGATCAGCGTCCCGACTTCGCGGCGGCGGTCGACGCCATGGGCGCGCTGTTGATTGGTGAGGGGCGGGCGAAGGAGGCCGTGACCATCCTCGGGAATGCGCGCGCCGGCGGGCTGCGCCATCGCGCGCTGATCGAACGGCTCGCGTCAGCGCTGCTGGTCACGAAGAATCCACGCGGGGCCATCGCGATTCTCGAGCCGCTGGTCGAAGCCGAAGACGCGGGTCCCGACGCGCGGTTCCTGCTGGCGAGAGCATTCAGCGCCCTGGGCAACGTGACCGAGGCCACGCAGCACCTGAAGGCCGCGCTGCAACTCGACCCGACGTTCGACGCCGCGTCGGACCTGCTCGCGCGGCTCAGGAAGCGCTAGCGCGTCACTCCGGTTCCAGGTTCCCGGTTCCAGGTTCCGGGTTCGTGTTCTGCGTTCTGTTCTTGGTTCTTGGTTCGCGGTTCTGGGTTCGGGGTTCTGGTCTCGACGCAAATTGATCGTACCGAACTGACGCTGACGCGCTTGCAATCTGCGTACTTTGGCATCCTGTCGGCGAATTCGGGCCCAGATCGTCGCGGCATTCCATGTGCACTTGCGGATCGGATGACCGCCGGCCGTGTTGAGGATCTTCGAGCGTGGCAGCTCACGTATCGCTTCAAACTCGCGGTGTACGAGGTTGTGGGGACGAGTTCCATCGCCGCTGACTTCAAACTCCGCGATCAACGCGTGAGTCCGCCGCGTCGGCGGTGAGCCAGATCGAGGAAGGATTCGCGCGCTTTTACCCGAGAGATTTCGGACGCATGGTCGTCAACGCCCGCGCTTCGCTCAAGGAGTGTTGCGGGCACCTGAGGGACGCCGTCGATCGCGGCTACATCGCTCAGGCGATGCAACGTGACGGACGAACAAAGAACCGAGAACCGAGAACTGAGAACCGAGAACCGAACAAAGAACACGAACCTGGAACGGGGAACCTGGAACCTGGAACGTTAAGTTCGTTCGACCGCCAGCGCCACACCGTTGCCTCCCCCGAGGCAAAGTGTTGCGATCCCGCGTTTCAGGTTGCGATGCTGCAGTGCGTACAGCAGCGTGGTGAGAATGCGCGCGCCGCTCGAACCGATCGCGTGGCCGAGCGCCACGGCGCCGCCGTTCACGTTCACCTTCGTGGAATCGATCCCGAGCTCCTTCAGCACGGCGAGCGCTTGAACGGAAAATGCTTCGTTCAGCTCGAACAGATCGACGTCCTCGAGCTTCCAGCCAATCTTCTTCGACAGGCGGCGCACCGCTTCGACCGGTGTCATCAGGACGTACTTCGGCGCGAGACCGCTCGTGGCTTGGCCGACGATGCGCGCCATCGGCTTGACGCCGAGCTGTTGCGCGCGCGCGGCCGACATCACCACCAGGGCTGCAGCGCCATCGTTGACCGGCGGAGCGTTGCCGGCGGTAACGGTCCCATCCTTCTTGAAGGCCGGCTTCAGCGCGGCAAGGCTCTCAGCGGTGGTGTCGGCGCGAATGGATTCATCGCCATCGATGACGATCGGATCGCCTTTCTTCTGTGGGATCGAGATGGGCAGCATCTCCGCTTTGAAATGCCCGGCCCGCGTCGCCTCGGCCGCCTTGCGGTGGCTGTGATACGCGTACTCGTCCTGCGGTGCGCGCGCGATGTTGTACTCGGTGCTGATCACCTCACCGGCGTGTCCCATGTGGCACTGCTCGAACGAGCACCAGAGGCCGTCGTTGATCATCGAGTCGATCACCTCGCCGTGTCCCATGCGCAAGCCGTCGCGGACGCGCGTGAGCAGGTACGGGCAGTTGCTCATCGACTCCATGCCGCCGGCGACCGCGATGTCGATGTCGCCCGTGGCGATGCCCTGCGCGGCGAGCATCACGGCCTTGAGGCCCGAGCCGCACACCTTGTTGATCGTGAGCGCCGCCACGTGATCGGAGAGGCCGCCGCGGAGCGCGGCCTGCCGCGCCGGCGCCTGGCCGAGGCCAGCCGAGACGACGTTGCCCAGGATGCATTCCTCCACCGACTGCGCCTCGATGCCGGCGCGGCGAACGGCTTCGCGCACCACCATTGCGCCGAGCTCGGGCGCCGTGAACCCTTTCAGCGCGCCGAGGAACTTTCCCGTGGGCGTGCGGACGGCGGAGATGATGACGGACTCGTTCATGGGGTCTGGCCCCTATGGTGCCAGGCCTCCTGAGGGTTCTTGGGGAGACCTGGCACCATAGGGGCCAGACCCCAAACTGACGTCCAGACCGCGGACGACATCCTTTCCCAGGAGCGCGTCGAGACGCGCGCAGATGAGCGACGCCGAGCGCTCGATCTCGCGCTGCCAGCTCGCGTCCCGGGCGCGGACCCGCAGCGTGTGGCCATCCAGACGAACGCTGCTGACCCGATCGACTGACGCACCAACGGCCGTGCGCCAGGCGAATGCCACCTTCTCGGCGCTCAGCGGCGCCTTTCGAAGCACCTCGGCAAGCGCCTCCGGCACCAGCCGTTGAACCGGTATCATCGCTTCACATTATGACGCTTCTGCTCGCGTCGGCGTCGCCGCGGCGCGCCGAGCTGCTGCGTGCCGCGGGACTCGAATTCGACGTCCAGCCCGCACACGTCGATGAATCCGTCCACGTCGGCGAATCGCCCGAACAGTACGTGCGGCGTGTGGCGGACGCCAAGGCGCGCGCCGTTCTTGCTGACGCGGGCGACCGCGTCGTGCTCGCAGCCGACACCACCGTCGTCGCGGACGATCACATCCTCGGCAAGCCGAACGACGCGGCCGATGCGTCGCGTATGCTGCGGCTTCTGTCGGCGCGGCGCCATCAGGTGCTGACGGCGGTCGACGCTCGCGCGGGCAGCGCGCATGCTGACGCGGGTTGCGGTGACCGACGTAGAGTTCGCGCCACTCTCCGAAGAGGAGGTTGCGTGGTACGTCGCAACAGGAGAGCCCTTCGACAAAGCGGGCGCCTACGCCGTCCAGGGGCTGGCCGCCCGCTTCGTCACCCGTATCGACGGCTCGTCCTCGAACGTCGTCGGTCTCCCGGTGGCTCTCGTCTACGCGATGCTGCGCGAGCTCGGGCTCACAGCGATTTCAAGTACTCCACGAGATTCCGCCGTTCGTCCGCGCTGAGCCCCAGGCCGAACACACGCTGGTAGTGGTCCACGACGGCGTCATACGTCTTGAAGCGCCCATCGTGGTAAAAGCCACCCTTCAGCCGCGTGAAGAGGCCACGGAGCGGCGTCGTGCGATAGTGGCCATCCGGCGCGCGCTGCGCCTGAAAATCGTCGATGCCGATCTCGGCCGCCGTGTGCATGTTCCAGCCAGGCTCGGTGAAGATCGGCGGAACGTGGCAGTCGCGCACCGCGCGCGGCCGTTGAACACACGCTTCCCGTTCCTCGCCGCCTCTCGATCGAAGCTCCCCTCCGGCGGCTTCGGCGCCTCGAGGGCCAGCTGATAGAGCTGGAGTGCCGGCAGCTTCGACGTGATCAGGTCGCGCTCCGCGCGCACGTTGCCGAACCCGGCGCGGGCCGCCACGGGGAAGCGGACCTCGTCGTTCAGACGCGGATCGTAGAACGTGCCCTGGCCGTGCATCTCGAGGTTCGCGACGAATGCGTTCCAGTGCGACACGCCGCCCCACCCCGTGTTCGTGTGCAGGTTTACGCCGGCGAGACCAAACGCCGCGGGAATCATGACCGCCGCCGTCTTTCCGTCGGGACGAAACGCCTTGCCGTCGAGAATCACCGACGCGTCGAATCGCCCGGGGCCCCAGCTCTTGAGCACCGATCGCAGAGTTGCATCGCTCAGGCCGAGGAGTGATGTGAGCGGCGAGAGATCCGGCGCAAGAGCGATGATCGCGCCGACATTCAGATCGCGGTTCGGCCACCCGTCCCGCCGCCGGCCGATGCCCGGCGCCACCCGGTTGTCGACATCGGAGTGGCAGAGCGAGCACTGTATGCCCACTGACGAGAGGCGTGGGCCATCGAAGAAGCCGGTCAGACCCACGACCGAGTTGAGCCGCAGGAGGGTCAGCGTGGTCGCGGGATCTTTCAAGTTGACCGTTCCTGCGCGAATCGCACGGAGCAGCTCGGAGGGTAGTGCGTCGGAGTCCACTTTCAACCCGACGCCCAGCGCCTGCGCCGGACTGAGGCCGGGGCCGACCCCGCCAAACCGGGCACCCGCGATGGCGCGATGCAGCTGAAGCTCTCCGCCCCAGAACTGCTCGTCGCCGAACGTGTCATAACGGAAGATGCGTTGACCCTGCTTGATCAGCTTGGCGGCATGAGCCGTCGCGGCTACGAGGCCTCGCTCGTTGGCTTGCGATGATGCGCGCGTGAGAGTGGGGTACGCCACGATGGCGCCCAGTCCGCAGGTCCACAGGAGGACCGCGACGGCGAAGCGTCGGGTGTGCATGCGTATGCCTCCATCGAACGGAGTCGTGAACGCCCCAAACGTGACAGCACTCAATTGACGTCACCTTTTCATCGCTTGGTACTCTGTATGACTGAGGAGATTGCAATGCACGTGGTAAGCGGACCGGTTCTCGACCGCTGGACCGAGCTCACCGATGAGCAGATCGTGGCTCAGGTGGTGCAGGGCCAGACGGCGCTCTTCGAGGTCCTGATGCGGCGGCACAACCAGCGGCTGTACCGCGCGGCGCGCGCCATCGTGCGGGACGATCGCGAAGCCGAGGACGTCATGCAGCAGGCATACGTGAACGCGTACGCGCACCTTCGGCAGTTCGAAGGCCGCGCGAAATTCTCGACATGGCTGACGAAGATTGCCGTGCACGAGGCGATTGCGCGCGCACGCCACCAGGGCCGGTACGAGCCGCTCGAGATCGACTCGGCCGAAAACGTGGAGCCATTGATGGCGACGAGTGGGGTGCCTGATCCCGAGCGAGAGACCTTCGGCCGCGAGCTCGGAGCGCTGCTCGAGGCGGCCGTGGACGATCTGCCGGACGGCTGCCGCGAGGCCTTCGTCCTGCGGCAGATCGAGGGGCTCAGCACCAGCGAAACGGCCCAGGTTCTCGGCGTCAGCGACGACGCCGTGAAGACCCGGTTCTCGAGGGCGAAGGCGGCGCTGCGCCGCGATCTCTTCGACCGGGCCGGGCTGGCGGCCGAAAACGCGTTCACCTTCCATCAAACGCGCTGCGATCGCATCGTCGCCGCTGTCTTCGCGCGAATCGCGTAGCGACGGAGCCAATCTCAACGCGCCGAGCTCACTGTCGAGGCGTCGAATCGGCGGTTGATCCGCCGGCGCGCCCGTACAGCCCGACATTGACCCGCCCCCTCACGGGGGTTATCCTGAGCCTTGCAGATTCCTGCAAAGCCTTATTTATGAAACACAAAGCGGTCAGAATTGGCCTCACGGCGGCGGTGCTCGTGGCCGCGTTCGGCGGCCTGCTGTATTCCGCGCTGAGCGAAGGCACTGCGTACTACAAGCACGTGGACGAGGTGATGGTCGACCCCGATGCGTGGCACGGGAAGAACCTTCAGCTTCACGGCTTCGTCGTCCCGAAGTCCATCCACCGCCGGCCCAATTCGCTCGACTGGCGCTTCGACGTCGAGAGCAAAGGTCACGTGGTTCGCGCGAGCTACAGCGGCGTCGTGCCGGATACGTTCAAGGACGAGGCTGAAGTCGTGTTGAAGGGCCGCCTTTCGCCGGAGGGCTTCCACGTCGAGAAAGATGGCGTGATGGCGAAGTGCCCCTCGAAGTACGAACCAAAGCCCGGCGCTCCCGGCACCGAGTAGAGGCCGCCCATGGCCTCGCTCGGTTCCTTCATTCTCCTCGCCGCGTTTGTCACCGCGGCATATGCCGCGTCCATCTCCGTCGCGGGCGCGCGCCGGCGTTCCACGCGCCTCACCGAGAGCGGCATCGGCGCGTTTCATCTCGTGACGGCGCTGATGCTCGTCGCCTCCGGCGTCATCATCCACGCCTTCGTCGTCGGCAACTACGCGATCAAGTACGTCCAGCGCTACTCAGACTCGGCGCTGCCACTGTTCTACAAGATCACCTGGTACTGGGGCGGACTCGACGGCTCGATCATGTTCTGGATCACGCTGCTGGCGATCTTCGGCAGCGTCGCGGTCCGCGTGAACAGGGAGCGTCACCGCGAGTTGATTCCGTACGTCGTCGCGGTGATCGCGGTCGTGCAGATGTTTTTCCTGTACCTCACGATCATTCACAACAATCCGTTCTCGACCTACCTGACCGAGACGCACGCCGACGGCCAGGGGCTGACTCCGCTGCTGCAGAACTTCTACATGGTGATTCATCCCCCCACGCTGTACCTCGGCTTCGTGGGGCTCACCATTCCGTACGCCTTCGGCATGGCGGCGCTGATCACCGGGTACCTGGACGACTCGTGGCTTCGCGCCGTGCGTCGCTGGACGATGATGGCGTGGCTCTTTCTCTCGGTCGGGCTCGGGCTGGGGATGATCTGGGCGTACGAAGAGCTCGGCTGGGGCGGCTACTGGATGTGGGATCCGGTGGAGAACGCCGGCTCGCTGCCATGGTTCACGGCAACGGCCTTTCTCCACTCGGTGATGGTCCAGGAGCGGCGCGGCATGCTGCGCATCTGGAACGTCTCGCTCGTCATTCTGACGTTCTTCCTCACGATCTTCGCCACGTTCATGACGCGGTCGGGGGTCGTGCAGTCGGTGCACGCGTTCGGCGAGGATCCGGAGCTGACGCGCCTCTTCACGATCTTCATGGTGACGATCCTCGTCGTCAGCTTTGGGTTCGTCGTCTACCGCCTGCCGTTGTTGAAGGCGCGCAACGAGCTCGATTCCGTGCTCTCCCGTGAAGCGGCGTTCATGGTCAACAACTGGATCCTGGTCAGTGCGGCGCTCTTCATCCTCTTCGGGACGCTGTTCCCGACAATCTCCGAGGCCGTGACCGGAGAACGCCTCACGGTGGGTCCGCCGTTCTTCAACAAGTTCATGCTGCCGATCGGTCTCGTGCTGCTGGCCCTGACCGGTGTAGGCCCGCTGCTCGCCTGGCGGAAGTCGACGCTCATCAGCCTGCGCGATCAGTTTCTCTTTCCCGTCGCCGTCGGCCTCGCCGTGTCGGGCACGCTGCGTCGCGCTCGGCGTGCGGGTCTGGACGTCCGGCATCTGCTGGGCGCTCTGCGGCTTCGTGACCGGCACCGTCGCACAGGAGTTCTGGCACGGCGCGCGCGTTCGGCAGGCGAACACGGGCACCGACGTCCTCACCGCGATGATCGGTCTTGTCGGTCGCAACAAGCGGCGCTACGGCGGCTACGTGGTCCACCTTGGAATCGTGCTCATCTTTCTCGGCTTCGCCGGTGAAGGCTACAAGCTGCGGGAAGAGGTCCTCCTGAAGCCGGGACAGCAAACGACGGTGAGCGACTTCACCGTGCGACTCGACGCGCTGCGCGTCTCGGACGACGGCGCGAAGCAGATGGTCACCGCCCATACGACGGTGTTCAGAGACGGTCGCGAATTCGATCGGATGTACCCGGCGAAGTGGTTCTTCCGGAAGCACGAGGAGCAACCGACCACGGAGGTGGCGATCCGGCGTGGATTCGCCGAGGACCTGTACATCGCGCTCGGCGCGTTCCAGCTCGAGGACCAGGCCGCGAGCATGGAGATCTACGTCAATCCGCTCGTGAACTGGATCTGGGCAGGCTTTGGCATGATGGCGCTCGGCATCTTCATCGCGCTGCTGCCCGAGCAGGCGTTCGCCTTCGCCACGGCGCGCATACCGGCGGGAGCGGCCACGACATCGATGCTCGCTCTCGCGCTGGTGACGTGGCCCGCTGCCGCGCAGTCGCAGACCGCGCAGGACGTCGCGCCGCTCCATCGCACCGAGCTGCAGCGAAAGCTCGAAGACCAGATTCTCTGCAGCTGCGGCGGCTGCAAGAGCTCATTGAGCAATTGCCCGATGATGCGCTGCCACGGAGAGGAGAGCCAGCGGGCCAAGCTCGAGGCGCACCTCGCGGCGGGAAAGGACTACGACGCGGTGATTGCCGCGTTCGTCGACGAGTTCGGCAGCCAGTCGATTCTCGCCGCCCCGATCGATCGCGGCTTCAACCGTCTGGCGTGGATCGTCCCGTACGCTTTCGGCGTTGCGGGTCTGGTCGTCATTGCCGTGATGGCACGGCGCTGGTCGCATACCGCGACCCCGGTACCTGCGGGAGGCGCCGGCCCCGGATTCGATTCCGAGGTCGACGAGCGCCTGGACGATGAGCTCCGAAGCCTCGATTGATCGACGCGAGGGTGACGCGGCGGATGCCGCGCCCTCGCACGAGCAACTCCAGCCCTGGCAGTTCTTCACGCTGGCGGGGCTGGCCGGCGCCACGGCCGTCGTGTTCGTGACGCGGGAGGCCACTCCGGCCGCCGTCGTTCTCCTCAGCCTGATCGTCGGCGCGGCGGCGTGCGTGGGCATCGCCGCCTGGCGGATGCTTGGTCCGCTCGGGGGCGAGCAGCGGGCGCGGGGCGGGCAGCTCCTCGGCGGACGGACGCGCAATGCGCTCGAGCGCGAGAAGACGCTGGTGCTGCGCGCCATCAAGGATCTCGAGTTCGATCGGGCAATGGGGAAAGTGGCGGACGGCGATTTTACGGAGGTGAGCGCGCGCTTGCGCGCCCGCGCCTCCGGTCTGCTGCGGCAGCTCGATCGCGGCGCGGGATACCGCAGCGAGATCGAGCGTGAGCTCGCCACCCGACTGAAGGTCCCGCCTGCCCGCCTCCGATCGTCCTGCGCGTGCGGTACGGCGAATGACAGCGACGCGCGGTTCTGCAAAGCCTGCGGTCAGCAGCTCAATGAAAGCTCAGAGCTCAAGGCTCACGGCTAAAGGCGTGATGAGGCCTTGGGCCCTGGGCCTTGGGCTTTGGGCCCTGGGGCTCGAGCCTTGGGCCCTGGGCCATCTGCTGGCGCAGATCAACATGCCGGATCCGTCGCAGATCGCCGGACGGGCGCTTCCGGCTCCCGAACTGCCGGACGGCGACGTCTCGGTGCGGCTCGTACGCGAGTCTCTCGGCAACAACATCATCGGCCACGAGGTCACGGTTTCCGCCGGCGGCGCGACGCGCAAGGCGACAACAGACGACTCCGGCCGCGTACGGATCACCGGGCTGCCCAAAGGCGCGAGCGCCACGGCCCATGCCGTCGTCGATGGCGAATCGCTGACGTCGCAGCCGTTCCAGGTGCCCGGCAGCGGAGGCGTCCGCGTCATCCTCATCGCCGGTCTCGAGCGGGCGCGCGCGCGCCGCGACAAGGAGGCCGCCGACGCCGCGAGCGCGCCGGCCGTGAGAGGGTCGGTGGTCTTCGGGAGCGACTCGCGATTCGTCTTCGAATTCCAGAACGACGCGCTGAGCGTCTTCTACCTGCTCGATGTCGTGAACACGGCTCGCACGCGCGTGGACACCGGAGGACCGCTGATCGTCGATCTGCCGGCCGGCGCCGGCGGCGTGCGCGTGATGCAGGGCTCGTTCGCCGGTGCCACGGCGCAGGGCGATCGCGTCACGATTGCCGGTCCGTTTCCGCCCGGCACGTCGTCGATCCAGATCGGTTTTCAGCTTCTCTACGACGGCGGTGCCGCAACCGTCCGGCAGACATTTCCTGTGCCGCTGCAGCGGGTTGCCGTATTCGCGGAAAAAGTCGGCGCTCTCGAGCTCACGTCGCCGCAACTACCCGATCGCGGAGAGGTGAAGACGGCAGACGGCACACCCTTCCAGAGCGCCAGCGGCGGCGCCCTCGCCGCTGGATCGGAGCTGACGATCCAGCTGACGAACCTGCCGCACCACAGCACCTGGCCGCGAAACGTCGCCCTCGGCATCGCCGCGTTAGTCGTCGCCGTCGGGGTGTGGCTCGCATTGCGCCGCGACGATCGGCGCGACGAGCGCCGGCGGCTCGTGGCGCATCGCGACTCGCTGTACGGCGAGCTGGTGAAAGTGGAGGAGCAACGCCGCGCGGGCCGCATCGACGACGAGCGCTACCAGGTGAGACGGCGACATCTGCTGTCGCAGCTGGAGCGCGTGTACGGCGAGCTCGACGACCCCGAGGCTGCCGCGTGAGTCTCGACTTCGACGAAGTGGCGGTCGAGGACGTCTCGCGCCACTTCGGCCGACGCAAGGCGCTCTCGCGGATCTCGTTCGTCGCCCGTGGCGGATCGATTGTCGGCCTGCTTGGACCGAACGGAGCCGGGAAGTCGACCCTGCTCGCGATTCTCGCGACCCTCCTCGAGCCGAGCGCGGGAGGCGTGCGCTACGGGTCTCACGCCGCGGGCGCGGGTGCCGCCCTCCGCGCGCGCATCGGCCTCCTTGGACACGACCTCTATCTGTACCCCGAGCTCACGGCGCGCGAGAACCTGGCTTTCTTCGCGGAGCTGTACGGCGACCGCAGCCCCCGCGCGACGGCGGACCGCGCCCTCACGGGCGCCGGCCTCGCCGACCGCGCCGGCGATCCGGTCTCCAGCTTCTCGCGCGGCATGCGCCAGCGCGTCGCTCTCGAGCGCGCGCTCGTGCACGATCCGCGTCTGGTGCTCCTCGACGAGCCGTTCACGGGCCTCGACGATGCTTCGCTCGCGGCGCTCGTGACGCGGCTGCGGGCGCTGCGCGGCCAGGGCGCGATTGTCGTGCTCGCGACCCATGACCTCGACGTCGCCGAGGGCCTCTTCGACCAGGTGATCTTCATTCGCGACGGCCGCATGGTCGAGGAGATGCACGGCAGCGGCGCGCTCCGCGACGCCTATCGCACGGCGATGGAGAGAGCGCGCGCATGACCGCATTCGCGCGCGTCGCGTGGATTGTGCTGCGCAAGGACCTCACGGTCGAGGTGCGGAGCCGGGAAATCGTCTACACGACGCTGTTCTTCGCCGTGTCATGCGTCCTGGTGTTTTCCGTGGCGTTCGTGAAGGAAGGTCGCGCGCTGGAGGATGCCGCGTCCGGCATCCTGTGGATTGCCGTCGCGTTCGCCGGCACGCTGGCGCTCGGCCGCACCTTCGAGCGCGAGCGGCAGTCCGAGACGCTTCGCGCGCTGCTGCTCGCGCCCGCCGACCGGCCGGCGATCTACGTCGGCAAGCTCGCCGGCATCATGGCGCTGCTGCTGGCGACCGAGGCGGTGCTGGTGCCGCTCGTCGCGTTCCTGTTCCAGGCGCCGGCGCTCGTCGCGCGGCCGTCCTGGCTGATCGCCATCCTGCTGGCCGGAACGCTCGGCTACTGCGCGGTCGGCACGCTCTTCGCGGCGATGCTGGTCCGCGCGCGCAGCCGGGACGTGCTCCTCCCGGTGCTGTTGTATCCAATCACGATTCCGGTGATTATTGCGGGAGTCCGCGGCACGGCCGCGCTCCTCGAGCCTCAGCCAGACATCGCGATGCTGCGCTTCTGGCTCATGCTGCTCGCCACATTCGACGCGGTGTTCGTGACCCTCGCGTTGTGGACGTTCGGACCCCTGATGACCGAGTAGTGATGCCTCGCTGGTTCAGACCTTTGTCCGTCGTTTGCGTCCTGATGTTCGTGATTTCGCCGGCCCTCATTGCGAGCGCGCCGTTCGAGGCCACGATGGGACTGGTCCAGAAGATCTTCTACTACCACATGCCGGCCGCGTCGATGTTTCTCGTCGCCGCGCTCGTATGCGGGTATGCCAGCGTGCGGTTTCTCGTGGGTCGCGACGCGCGTCACGACAGGCTCGCGTGGGCCGCGGCGGAGCTCCTGGTGCTCTTCGGCGCGATTGCGCTCGTCACCGGCCCGCTGTGGGCGCGGAAGGCCTGGGGCGTCTGGTGGCAGTGGGATGTGCGCCTCACGTCGAGCCTCATGGGCTGGATGATCGGAGTCGCGTATCTGCTCGTGCGGAAGTACGGCGGCCCGGGATCGGACAAGCTCGCCGCCGGCCTGGCGCTCTTCGGGATGGCCAACGTGCCGTTCATCTACATCTCGGTGAACTACTGGCGCACGATCCACCCGACGACCAACGTCGTGCCGACGCTGCCGACGTCGATGGGCCTCCCGTTCTGGTTCTGCTTTGCCGCCTTCATGCTGCTGTTCGTCCTTCTCCTCGAGCTCCGCGTCCGGCTGGAGGAGCACCGTGCCCTCGTCGACGCGCTCTACCTTACGCTGGAAGACCGATGAGCCTACGCCGCGTGCTGATCGCCCTGCTGCTCGCCGCCGCCCTCACGACGGCCTCGAACGCCCAGCAGCCGAAACCCGAACGGCAGGACGAGTTCGTGCCGATCTCCGAGCTGCCGCCGGAGGAACAGCTGCCCGCGCAGCCGCTCGTCATCGGCGCCTACGCGTTTGCGTGGCTGGCGCTCGGCGGCTACGTCCTCTCGATCGCGCGCCGGCTGGACCACGTTCAGCGCGAGATCGAGCGCCTGGAAACAGAGACGAAACGAAGCCGCTGATCGCGCCATGACCGCCGCGCACTTCATCTACATCCCATCGATCCTGCTGCTCGGGATCGTCATCGGGTGGATCCTCGGCTCGCGCGCCGCGGCTGATGCGTACGCGGTCCAGACTCGGCGGGATCAGTCTCGACGAAATTCTCAGTCTTCCACTTCCACGTCTCGAGAAGATTCTTGAGACTCCGATGACTCTCATGGCCGCGCTGGTCGAAAGCAACCACGAAGGCCACGAAGATCACGAAGACACGAAGATCATCAAATTCAAGACGCGCTTCGTGTGCTTCGTGACCTTCGTGTTCTTCGTGGCCCGTACGTGACAAGGATTGTCACGAGAATCAACGAGCGAAGCGGACACGCCGCGTGAGCTCAGCGTCCCATACCCAAACGCTGGGCGAGGACCTCGGGGAGTCCCGCTGCAAGAATCTTGTTTTGCGCAGTGGCGACGTCGTAGACGACCCGAAAGACGGTGAGCGTGCGGGCGTCGGTGTCGACGAGCGCATACGCCGCCCGCGGGTCGCCGTCACGCGGCTGGCCGACCGAGCCGCAGTTGACGAGATACCGCCCATCCTCGTCGATCGACAGGCGGAAGCGTTCGCCGCGGGGCGGACCAATGAGCTGTAGCTGATCGCCATGCAGCTGAAAGGCCGCCGGCACGTGTGTGTGCCCGTACAGACAAAGCGGCCGGTGGCTCGTGCGAATCGACCGTAACGCGTCGAGGTCGTCGAAGATGTATACGTCTTCGTCGAACGGCGTACCGTGGCAGATCTCGATCATCGGATCGACGTCGATGGGCCCCGAGGGGAGCCCGGCGAGGTACGCGCGGTTGTCCTCGGTGAGGGCGTTCGCGGTCCACGCGATCGCAAGCCGCGCCATATGGTTGAAGCCCTCCACGGACTCCACACCCGCGGCAACCTTGTCGTGATTGCCGCGGATGACGACGACGTCGGCCATCGCGCGAACCCGATCGACGACGGCGTTCGGGTCGGCGCCATAGCCGACGAGATCGCCAAGCAGCAGGACGCGGTCGCATTGTGCGCCGGCGCTGGCCGCCATGGCTGCGTCGAGCGCCTCCAGGTTGGCGTGAATGTCACTCAGAACGAGGTAGCGCATCGGACGCTGGTACCCAATCCATTCGAGCAGGCGCTCGACGATCTCGTCGACCGGTTGTACCGCGTCGACGCGAAGGTGCGCCTGCCTGTACGCGAGCTGCCGTCGCTCGTACAGCTGCTCCATCTGCGAACGATCCGACGCCAGCGGACGTCGGCCGTCCGGCGGAACGCGATCGACGAGACGCTCGAACGGCACATCGAGCCACGCCACCGCTCCGTCGGCCAGCATCGCGGAGCGGTTGTCCGCCTCCGCAAAAGTGCCGCCGCCCGCCGCCACGATCGTGTCCCGCATCGGCAACAGCTCTCTGATCACGTCACGCTCGACCTGCCGGAAGCGCGACTCGCCCTCCTGAGCGAAGATCGCGGCGACCGTGCGGCGCTCGCGCGTCTCGATCCGTTCGTCCACATCCTCGACACGCCAGCCGATCCGCTTGCCGAGCGCCCGCGCCACCGTGGTCTTGCCCGCGCCCATGAAGCCGACGAGATACAGCTTGTCGGTCCTCATCCGCTTCGTGCGTCACCCACGCAGCGACTCCAGCACGTCGAAGAATTCTGGATAGGACACCGTGGCGGCGGCCGCTCCGTGGATGGTGGTCGGACCGCTGGCGCCCAGGGCCGCAATCGCGAAGGCCATCGCCAGGCGGTGGTCGCCGTTCGCATCCGCCTCGCCGCCGGTGAGCCGCGTGTCGCCGCGGACGTGGAACCCGTCGTGCCGCTCGTCGATCGTGCCTCCGAGCGCCCGCAGCCCCGCGGCGAGGGCCGATATCCTGTCGCTCTCTTTCACGCGCAGCTCCTCCGCGCCACTGACCGCCAGGTCGCCTCCGTGCGTGGCCAGCGCGGCGAGGACGGGAAGCTCGTCGATAATACCTGGCACTTCGGACGGGACAATCACGGCGGGTTCGACGGTTCGATGCCGCACACGGATCGTCCCCACGGGTTCGTGCGCCTGCTCGTGGTCGATCTCGGCGTCAATCTGAGCCCCCATGCGGCGCAGGACGTCCAGCATGGAGGTTCTCGTCGGGTTCAGGCCGACATGGGCGAGCACGACGTCCGACCCCGGCAGCGCGGCCGCGGCGGAGAGCCAGAAGGCCGCCGACGAAATGTCGCCGGGTACATCGAGCATGCGGCCGGACAGGCGCTGCCGCCCCGCGAGCGCGACGGCATCCCCCTGGCGATCGACGCGGGCGCCGAACGCCTCGAGCGCGCGCTCCGTATGATCACGGGTAGAGACACGTTCGCGCACGCGTGTGATGCCATCTGTCTGCAGGCCGGCCAGGAGGACCGCGCTCTTCACCTGCGCGCTCGGAACCTCGGGCGCGAAATCAATGGGTCGAATCGCCGCAGTCCCATGTACCCGTGATCGGCGGCCGATTGTCGGTGGCCGTGATACGGGCGCCCATGCCCTCGAGCGGCGCGATCACCCGGCGCATCGGCCGCCGGCGGAGCGAGTTATCGCCGTCGAGGGTCGAATCGAAGGGGTGCGCCGCGAGGAGGCCCGCGAGCATCCGCATGGTGCTGCCGGAGTTGCCGGCGTCGAGCACCGTGGCAGGGGCCCGCAGGCCGCCGAGGCCGCGCCCCGCGATGTGCAGGGTAGGCCCGCGCTCCGAGTCGCGGCCCGCATCATCGATGGCGACGCCGAGGGATCGAAGGCACGTTACCGTCGACGCACAGTCCGCGCCGGTGGAGAAGCCGTGGATAATCGACGGCCCGTCGGCAATGGCGGCGAGGATGGCGTAGCGATGCGAGATCGACTTGTCGCCCGGCAGGCGGACACGGCCGCGCACGCGAGCGGTCGGGTAGACCGTCACGGCGCCGGTCGAAGACATATCCGAGACTATAACAGCCTCGACGTGCACCAGTGCGCACTCAGGACTTTGCGCCCAACACACGGCACTCCGTATAATCGGGCCACCCGATGACCAACGGGACCACGGTCCGCCTCGATTTTCGAAGCGCGTTCGACATGCTCGATTTCGTTCAGGTGGTCAGCGACCACGTCGGGCGGATGGCGGGCCTGGATGACGATTCGCTCCATTGGGTGGGCGTCGCGGTGCGCGAGTCGGTGATCAACGCCATCAAGCATGGCAATGCGAACGACGAGCACAAGCGCGTCTTCGTGGAGTTCACGCCGCTGGCGCACGAAGGGCCCGGCATCGCGATCCGGGTCCGCGACCAGGGACCCGGCTTCGACCCCGCCACGCTGCCCGATCCGCTCGCGCCCGAGAACATGCTGAAGTCGAGCGGGCGGGGCATCTTCCTGATCCGCAATTTCATGGACGAGATGCGGCTGCAGCGCGCGCCCGAAGGCGGCATGGAGATGGTGATGATCAAGCGGGTCGCGGCGCACTCATCGGAATCCCAGGCCACTGACTGATCCCCTCTTCCTCGCCACAGCGACCGAGATCGTGCTGAAGGCTGGCGCCATCCAGATGGAGCGGCGCGCCACCGGCTTCCGCATCGACAAGAAAGGCGCGATCGATCTCGTCACCGAGGTGGACCTCGAGTGCGAGCGGATGTGCCGGGCCGTGCTCGCCGAGCGCTTTCCGACGCACGATATTCTTGCCGAGGAGCTCGGCGCCACGAGCAGCGCGCGGACGCCGTCGCCATTCCGGTGGGTCTTCGATCCGCTCGATGGCACGACGAACTACGCGCACGGTCTTCCGATCTTCTGCTCGTCGCTCGCGCTCGAGGCGGACGGCCGGGCGGTCGTGGGCGCCATCTACGATCCAACTCGGAAGGAGCTGTTCACGGCCGAGCGGGGCGAGGGCGCGCGGATGAACGGGACTCCGCTGCGCGTATCGCCGACCGACCAGCTGCTCGACGCCCTGCTCGTGACGGGGTTTCCCTATGACGTGCACAGGAACTCCACCGAGCTCGTCGCCCTCTTCGGCGAGTTCCTCGCGCGTGCGCGTGCGGTGCGGCGCCTGGGTTCGGCCGCCATCGATATGTGCTACGTCGCCGCGGGACGCTTCGACGGATTCTGGGAGCAGCATCTGAAGCCGTGGGACGTGTCGGCGGGCGCGCTCCTCATCGAGGAGGCGGGCGGACGCATCACCGGCATCGATGGCGCGCCGTTCGACGCGGCGGCCGGGCACCTGATCGCCGCCAACGATCAGCTGCACGCGCAGATGCTCGGCGTAGTCCGAGAGTTTCGTTCTCGAAACAGGACGGACTGACCTTCGGGAGCGACAGGCCACTCCTCGGAACATGCGTGTTTTCACCTGAGCCGCTGGCATACGCCGTGCTCTCTGGGGCGGCATGGTGACACGTCTTGCGTCCTCATTGCTGCTCGCCGGTGCGTGCGTCGCGGCCATACCAGCCCCGGTCGCGGCCCAACAGACACTGAACTTCACGCTCGGCGGTTTCTCGCCGCGCGGATTCGACGCGCGCGTCTCGGGCGACACGCTCGTCGAGAATCGCGATTTCCTCGTGTTCGAGATGGGCGACTTCACCGGCGGCTCGGTCAGCGGTGAATGGCTGATTCCAATCGGACAGCACTTCGAGGCTGGTGCGGGCATCGGCTTCTATCGGCGCACGGTGCCCACGGTCTACGAAGATTTCGTCGATGACGACGGTACGGAGATCGATCAGGATCTCCGGCTGCGCCTCGTGCCCGTCAGCTTCACGGTGCGCGTGCTGCCGCTCGGCCAGTCAAACAGCGTTCAGCCCTACTTCGGCGCGGGGCTCGGCATCTTCAACTGGCGGTACAGCGAAGACGGTGAGTTCGTCGATTTCCGGGACGACAGCATCTTCCGCGAGCGCTATGTCGCCGACGGCAACGCGACAGGCCCGATCGCGTTCGGCGGGATTCGCTTCGCGGCGGACTCGTACTCCGTTGGCGGAGAAGTGCGGTATCACTCGGCGGAGGCAGACCTTCCCGAGGAGTTCCTCGGTCCGAAGATCGATCTCGGTGGCTGGACTTACTCGTTCACCATCGGTATGCGATTCGGACGTTGATACAAGGCAAAAGGTAAAAGGTAAAAGGTAAATTGTGATTCACGCGAGTGCCTTCGAAGCAGCACGCTCGCTTCGATGCAACTCGTAGGAATCATCATTTGCCTTTTACCTTTTACCTTTTGCCTTTTGCCTTTTGCCTTACGATAGAGAGTGACTCCACCGCCGTCACAGGTGCGCGTCATGCCGTCCAGAAAGTTTGGGCGCTGGCGGATGAGTTGCGCGAGAACGTCGCCGCCTTCCGCCTGCTCCTCCACCAGCATCCAGCCCGCGTGCGGCGCCGGCCCCGTCTCGAGCGCCATCTCCCAGATCACGCCGTTCCCTTCGTTGACGAAATCAGAAATGTCGAGGCCCTCATGCGAGAGCTCCTGCATGTAGTGCGCAAGCGACCCCATGCTCGCGAGGATCTTTTCGCCCTGGTACTCGCCGGCGAGGCAGGCGCTCACGCGGCGGCGGGCGGCGCTGTTCGGGCGGTCCCACTGCGCCTCCAGCAGAAGCGGGGCGTCACGCGACCACGGCGGTGATTCGATGACGGTCGCAGCCACGAGCCCAATCGCGAGCACCCAGCCCAGGGCGGCGGCCTTGCGCCCGAACATCCCGACGCCGATTCCGGCGAGTGCGGCGCACGCGCCGACGACGGGCATCATGTAGCGGATCCGATATGGGTGGCCTTCGAAGAACGCATAGAACGGGAGCGCCGCGGCGGCAAGAAGCGCCGTCGGCAGGAGCAGCGCCGCGTCCTGCCGCCGGGCGAACGTGCGCGCGATCAGCACGACGGCCGTGGCCAGCCCGACGATCTCGATCACATAGCCGCTCAACTGGTGCGTGCCCCACCAGATCGCCACGAACGAACGCCCGAGCCTGCCTTGATACGTGGGATCGGGAACGTAAAAGCCGCCCGACACGAACCAGGCGCCCACAGTGATCCGGCTGTTGATCAGAAACACGATGACGGCCACACCCGGCCATAACGCGAGGCGCATCGTGCGCATCGCCACGACGCGCGCTGACGCGCCACGCCGCCATGTCGCGAACGCCGCAGCAGCGAGGGCAGCGCCAATCACGGCCCATCCTTCATAGCGTGTCCAGGCGAGCGCCGCGAGCGCCAGGCCGAGATGCCGCGGTACGTCGTCTCGATCCGTCTGCGCCCACTCGAACAGCCACAGCACTGCCAGCGACGACAAGGCGAGGAGCAGCGGCTCCGTCATCGGCGTGGCCTGGAGGTAGAGGACGTTCGGATTGAGGGCGAGCACGGCAGCCGAGGCGGCTGCGCCCGCTACCGACCCGGTCACCGCAAGGACCAATCGAGCGGTCGCCCACGCGCAGATGCAGAAGCTCAGGATCGAGAGCGCGGACGCGGCGATTCCAGTCTGGTAGAACCAGTCGACCTGAGTAGGCACCATGTTGAGCAGGTGCGGCAGCGGCAGCCACACCGCGCCGATCTGCTGCCAGCCGGGCGTGAGATTGTCGAAGACGCGGCGGGCGACGACGAGATGCGCCTTCGCGTCGTAGTGACTGAGAACGAGCCCGCGCTGGGCGTGCATCGTCCACGCTGCGATGCCGGCCACACCGGCCATCACGGCAAGCAGACGCGACACCTGCCGGTGAGGGTCGGATATAATCACGGCCGATCCAACATACATCAGGTGAAATCGTTCATCAGCTGGATCTATGGGTTCGCCGTGGGCCTCGGCGGCCCGGGCCTCCTCGCAATTGCCTTCCTCGACTCCTCGTTCATCTCGCTTCCCCAGATCAACGACATCCTCGTGGTGCTGATGGTGACCAAGCACAAGGCCTGGATGCCGTACTACGCGCTGATGGCGACGCTCGGCTCGATCGCCGGCTGCTACGCGATCTACTACCTGGCGGAGAAAGGCGGCGAGGCGTTCCTCAGCAGACGCGCCCCCGCAAAAAGCGTCGAGCGGGCGCTGGCGCTCTATAAGCGTCACGGTCTGATGGCGCTCATGATCCCGGCGATTCTGCCGCCGCCCGCCCCCTTCAAGCTCTTCGTGCTGCTGGCCGGCGTCGCCGGCGTGCGCCCGCTCCAGTTCGTAATTGCCATCGCGGCGGCTCGGGGCGCGCGATACCTCGCCCTCGGCGTTCTGGCCATCTACTTTGGCGATGTCGCGCTCGAGCTGATGCGTACGAAGGGCCGCGTCGTGGCGATCGCGCTCGCGGCGCTCCTGGCGCTCGGCGCACTCGGCTGGTGGGGCTGGAATCGCTACAATTCAAAGCCGTGATCCCCGACATCTCCATCGTCATTCCCCTCATGGACGAGGAGCGCAACGTCGAGCCATTGCACGCGGAGCTCACGTCGGTGCTGCGCCGCACCGGCGCGGCCTACGAGATCATCATGGTCGACGATGGCAGCGGCGACGGAACGTTCGGGAAGCTCGTCGAGGTTCAGAGCCGCGACCCGTTCGTACGGGTCGTCCGGTTCCGGCGGAATTTCGGCCAGACGGCGGCATTCGCGGCCGGCTTTGCCCGCGCGCGCGGACGCCTCATCGTCACCTGCGATGGCGACCTGCAGAACGATCCGAACGACATTCCCCGCATGTTGAGCCTCGCGTCCACGCACGATGTCGTCGTGGGGTGGCGGAGGAAGCGAAAGGACGATTTCCTCACGCGGCACGTGCCGTCCGTCGTGGCGAACTGGTTGATTGGACTCGTCACCGGGATCTGGCTCCACGACAACGGCTGCTCGCTCAAAATGTTCCGGGCGGAGGTCGTGAAGCCGCTGAAGCTGCGCCACGGCATGCACCGATACCTGCCGGCCCTGGCCAGTCAGATTGGCCCTCGCGTGACGGAGCTGGAGGTCACGCATCGCCCTCGGCAGCACGGACGATCGAAGTACGGTCTGTCCCGCACGTTCCGGGTGATCGGCGATCTCCTGACGCTCCGCCGTCTGATGCGCGAGGCGCTCGAAGAGGAGACGGCCGCCGAGCCGCTCTACGAAATACGCGAAGTGCGCGAGGCAACCGCATAACTCGGAACCAGGGTAGCGGGCAGGTTACACTGAAAGGCGAATGTCGTATCGGAGCGCGCTCGAAGCCAGAATCGCGAAGAAGACCACGAAAGCGATCACCGACTTCAACCTGATTGAAGACGGCGACCGCGTGATGGTCGGCTTGTCCGGAGGGAAGGACAGCTGGGCGCTCCTCCAGATGCTCGATGTCCTACGGAAGAAGGCGCCAATCGACTTCACGATTGTGTCGGTCAACGTCGACTCGGGCTACAAGGAATACAAGCACGACCTCATCGCGGCGACGTGCGCCGAGCATGGCTGGGAGTTGAAGATCGAGCACACCACCATCGGGGAGGTCATGGACGACATCCTCGAGGCGAACGCGACGCCGTGCTCCCTGTGCGCGCGGCTGCGGCGCGGCGTCCTCTATCGGCTGGCGCACGAGGTTGGCGCGACCAAGATTGCGCTCGGCCACCATCTCGATGACTTCATCGAAACGCTGCTCCTCAACCTGTTCTTCGCCGGAGCGCTGAAGGCGATGCCCGCCCGGCTGGTCTCCGACACCGGCGAACACGTCGTGATCCGGCCGTTCGCCTACGTGACGGAAGACGAGGCACGGGCGTACACCAAGGAGCGCGAGCTGCCAATCATCGGTTGCTGCTGCCCGGCGTGCGGCGACCTGAGCCTCCAGCGCCAGCGCGTGAAGCGCTTGATCCTCGACCTCGAGCGAGAGCATCCAGGCGTGAAGCAGTCGATGCTCAAGGCCCTCGGCAATGTCATGCCCCGTCACCTCCTCGACACGCGCCTGAACCCGAGCGGCGAGCTGCGCGACAGCATCGCAGAGCGCCTCGGCGAAGAAGGCTCCCTTCTGCAGATCGCACGCTAGTGCGCGCGGTGGTGCAGCGCGTAACGGAAGCACGCGTTCGCGTGGACGATCGCGTGGTTGGCGAGATCGGCCACGGCCTTCTGGTGCTTGTCGGCGTCGGTAAGGACGATAGACAGGAGGACGCGACGTATCTCGCCGGAAAAATCGCGACGCTTCGGCTCTTCCAGGGGGCCGAAGGAAAGGACATCGATCGATCCGTCGCCGATGTCGGCGGGTCGGTGCTGGTCGTCTCGCAGTTCACGCTCTTCGGCGACGCCCGGGGCCAGCGCCGGCCTTCGTTCATCGAGGCCGCAGCTCCCGATCGGGCGCGCGCGCTCTACGAAGATCTCGTGAGAGAATTGCGCGCGGCTTCGGTGCCGGTGGCGACCGGCGAGTTCCAGGCCATGATGCGGGTCGAGCTGGTGAACGACGGTCCCGTCACGCTCCTCCTGGACAGCAAGAAAACGTTCTGACGTGGACCCTCGCCGCATCCTGCCAATCGTCGTGCTGGGCGAAGGGATTCTGCTCGTCATCGTGTACGCGAGCGCCTGGTACGTCCAGCTGCCGCTGACGTTGGGCAATCCCGTGGCGGGAGTGCTCTGGGGGGTCGGGGCCGCCGTGGCGCTGGCGGCGATGAACCTGACGCTGCTGCGCGCCCGCGGAAACCGCTGGCCCGGCGACTCGCTCCGGCACGTGTGCCGTGTCATCGTGCGGCCGCTGTTCGAGCACGTGAACGGGACGCAGATCGTCACGGTGAGCGTGCTCGCCGGCGCGGCTGAAGAGCTCCTGTTCCGGGGCGTGCTTCAGCCGCTCGTGGGGCTGCCGGCGGCGAGTGCGATCTTTGGCGCCGTGCACGTCGGTGGCCGCGGCTTCATCGGCTACGGATGCTGGGCCGCGTGCATCGGTGCGTTGTTTGGATGGCTGATGGTGGAGACTGGCGGCCTGCTGGCGCCGATCGTGGCGCACGCGGTGTACGACGCGCTCGCGCTGGCATACGTAAGGTACGGTCCAACGAACATATGCGACTAGCGATCCTGGGTGTTCTCGTGCTCGCTGCGACGCCGGCGATGGCGCAGCAGCGTCCTCTCGTCACCGAAGATCCGGAAACGATCGGCGCCGGCCGCGTCCTCCTCGAGGGCGGCATCGACTACAACCGCGATGTGCTGTTTCCCGCATCGGGCCTCACGGGAAACCTGCTGCGGGCGCCTCTCATCGGCATCAGCGTCGGCCTGAGCTCGATCGCGGAGCTGCAGATCGATGGCGGCCTGTTCAACAACCTGTCGATCACCGACCGGCGGCCCGCGCCGCTGTCGGACATGCTCGATGTCGATGGAACGAGCACGTCGGACATCGAGGATGTCGTCATCGCCACCAAGGTCCGCATCCTGGGGGAGGGGACTCGCAGGCCCTCGCTCGGCGTCCGGTTCGCGACGAAGCTCCCGAACGCGTCGAACGAGAACGGCATCGGGCTCGACACGACGGATTTCTACGTGACGGGCCTGGTGGCGAAAACGGTGCAGTCGATCCGCGTCGTCGGCAACGTGGGCCTCGGGATTCTGGGCGATCCCACGCGCGGCGATCGGCAGAATGACGTGCTGGCGTACGGCCTGTCGTTCGCTCGCGCGCTGACGAACGCCATCGAGGTTGTCGGCGAGGTGAACGGCCGCGCGGATGTGGCCAGCGGCGTGCCTCCCGTGGGCACGGAGAGCCGATCGGCGCTGCGCTTCGGCGGCCGCTACACGCAGGGCCTGACGCGGCTCGATGCGGGCATCGTGATTGGCCTGACGTCGCGCGACCCGGGCATCGGGTTCATGGTGGGCGCGACGTACGTGTTCGACGCGTTCCGGCTGCCCTGATGCCGCTGACGATTGCCAAGGCGCACGCGTTCGGCAACGACTTCCTGTTCGTTCCGCGCGATGAGGTCGGCAGCGATGCCGCGGAGCTCGCGCGGGCCATGTGCGATCGGCATCGCGGCGTTGGAGCAGACGGACTGATCTTCTACGCGCTCGGGCCACGCACGGCCACGATGAAGCTGCTGAATGCCGACGGCAGTCCATCGGAGCTTTCCGGCAACGGCCTCCGATGCCTCGCGGCCCTGGTCGCACGCGCGCAGCGCCTCCCGCTCGGCGCCGTGGTGACGGCGGATACCGATGCCGGAGTCAAAACGCTCGAGCTCCTGTCGATCGAGGGGGAACGTTATACGTTCCGGGCCGCGCTCGGCCCTCCGGAAAACGTTCGGCAGGTGCAGATTCCCGTTCTTGGCCGAACGCTGACAGCGAGCGCGCTCTCGATGGGCAACCCACAATGCGTCGTCCTCGGGCCGCTGCCGGATGCCGACGACTTCCAACGGTTCGGCCCGGCGCTCGCAACCCACCCGATGTTTCCCGCCGGCACGAACGTGGAGTTCGCCCAGGTCGAAGCGCCCGATCGCGTCCGCATCCTGATCTGGGAACGCGGCGTCGGCCCGACGCTGGCGTCGGGCACGGGCGCCTCGGCGTCCGGGGTTGCCGCCGCCGCGCATGGAGGTGCGGCCCGCGCGCTCGATGTGATTGCGCCCGGCGGCACGCAGCGCGTCGAATGGCGCGACGACGGTGTGTATCTCACCGGATGGGCGGAGGTCGTTTTCGAAGGGCACTGGCTGACGTGAGGACCTTTCATGAGGCGCTGGCGGGCGTGGAGGTCTACTCACCCAGCGAAGAGCTGTTCAACCGCCGGCGTCGTACGGCGGGGTTGTTCGCCGGACCCTTGATCCTGGTCGTCATGCTGGCCGCGCCGCTGCCGCTGACGTGGCACGCGCATCGGCTGGCGGCGATCCTGGCGACGATGTTCGTGCTGTGGATCACGGAAGCGCTGCCGATCACCGTGACGGCGCTGCTCGGGCCGGCGCTCGCCGTCGTGTTCCAGGTGGCGCCGGCGCGCACCGCCCTCGCGCCGTTCGCGGATCCCATCATCTTTCTGTTCATGGGGAGCTTCATTCTGGCGCAGGCGATGTTCGTGCACGGCGTCGACCGCCGGATTGCGTACACGGCCCTGTCGTGGCGCGCGATCGGCGCGAGCGGGCCGCGCATCCTCTTCGTGTACGGCGCCGTGGCGACGACCCTCTCCATGTGGATCAGCAACACCGCCACGACGGCGATGATGTTTCCGATCGGGCTCTCGATCGTCGCGCACCTCGCGCGCACGGGCGTCAAAGTGCGGAGCTTCGCGATTGCGATGATGCTGATCACCGCCTTCGGACCCTCGGTCGGCGGCATGGCGACGCCGGTCGGGACACCGCCCAACCTGATCGGCATCGGGATGCTCGAACGGATCGCCGGCATCGACATCAGCTTCTTTCAGTGGATGGCGATCGGCACGCCCGCGGTGGTGCTCCTCTTCGTGTTTCTGTGCGCGCTCTTTCATTTCGGCGGTGTCCGCGGCGTACGGGTCGGCGAGGGGAGCACGGCGCTCGTGAAGGAGGAGCTCGCGCGGCTTGGCCCGCCGACGCGCGGACAGCGGAACGTCTTGATCGCGTTCGGCGCAACGGTGCTCTTGTGGGTGGCGCCCGGCATATTTGCCATCGCGGGCGTCGGCGACACGGCGTTCTCGCGAGCTTACGCGGCGTCGCTGCCAGAGGGCATTGCCGCGATGCTCGGAGCGATTCTGCTCTTCGTGCTGCCGGTCGATTGGCGCGCCCGCAAGTTCACGCTCACGTGGGACGAAGCCGTCAGAATCGACTGGGGGATCATCTTCCTGTACGGCGGCGGCCTCGCGATGGGCGAGCTCGCGTTCTCGACCGGCCTGGCGGAAGCGATGGGCAAGGGCATCACGTCGCAGCTGCCGTCGCAAACCACGATGTCGTTGACGCTGTTGTTCACCGCCACCGCGATCGTGCTGTCGGAGGCAACCTCGAACACAACGTCGGCCAACATGATCGTGCCGATCGCGATTGCCGTGGCGCAGGCGGCCGGCGTTCGGCCGGTGGAGCCCGCGCTTGGCGCCACGCTCGGCGCGAGCATGGGCTTCATGATGCCGATCTCCACGGCGCCGAATGCGATCGTGTACAGCTCCGGCTACGTGCCCATTACCGCCATGATGAAGTACGGCATCGCGCTCGACCTGGTGGCGTTCGTGATCATCGTCTCGCTCGTGCTGCTCCTCGCGCCGGTCGTCATCTGATGGCAGACGACCTCGTGACCTGGCTCCGGCACGTACGTGAGCTCGAGGGCTCCGACCTCCTGCTCGTGGCAGGGGCGCCGCCGATGGTGAGGGCGGGCGGCCGGCTGGTTCCCGTGTCGGATACGCCGCTGGACACCGAGCGGATCGAAGCCTCCGTGCTGCCGCACGTGCCCGCGGCGGCAGAGGCGCGCTATCGCAACGGCGAGGCGGTGGATTTCGCGATGAATCCGGACGGCCTGGGCCGTCTCCGCGTCAACCTGCATCGTGAGCGCGGGCATGCCGCGGCGGCCATCCGGGCGCTGCCGGTGCGGATTCCGGCGCTCGCCGCGCTCGGGTTCACGCACGACATCAGCATGCTGGCCGGGCTGCCGCGCGGCCTCGTGCTCGTGTGCGGCCCGACAGGTTCCGGCAAGACCACGACGCTTGCCGCGCTCGTCGCCGACATCAATGCCCGCGCCGAGCGCCACATCGTCACGATCGAAGATCCGATTGAGTACGAGCACCCGCACGGCAAATGCGTCGTCGAGCAGGTCGAGATCGGGATCGATGCGCCGGACTTTCCAACCGCGCTGCGATCCGCGCTGCGGCAGGCTCCGGATGTCATCGTGGTCGGCGAGATGCGCGATCCGGAGACGATGCGGATCGCGCTCAACGCCGCGGAGACCGGCCATCTGGTATTCGCAACCGTGCACGCCACGGACGCCGCGGCCGCGGTGTCGCGCATCGCCGACGCCTTCCCGGCGGAGCGGCAGAACGCGGTCCGCCAGGAGCTCGCGATGGCGCTGGCCGCGGTGCTGACGCAGACGCTCGTAGTGACCACGTCAGCGGTGCTGGTCCCGGCCGCCGAGCTGCTGATGGTCAGCTACGGCGCGCGGCAGCACGTCCGAAAGAACGCGTTGCAGCACCTGCACCAGGAGATCACGATCACGCGGAAGGCGGGTTCGTTCACGTTCGAGGAGTCGCTCGCGCGCCTCGTGCAGCAGGGGCGTCTCGCGCGAACGGACGCCGTCATGCGCGCCGCGCACGGCGACGAGCTCGAATCGATCCTGGGCCGAGGGTAGAGAGATTCTGCGCCGTACGGCGACGAGACGCCTGGCAGTTTCTGCGCGGCGGCTCAGCGCCGCCGCCGCGCCGACGGCGGGTTCGCCGCCTGGTCGATGGCCGCCATAGTCTTCTGCATGCGCAACTTGAGCGCCTGCAGGAGGTCTCGCGCTTCGATGTACTGACCGCTGTTCAGCATCGCGCGCGCCTTTTGCACCTCTTCACTGATCGTGGCGACTTCCTGGGCGGGCGCCGCGAGGCGGGACCGCGGCACACGCGCACGGCGGGCCGTCTCGAGGCGCGCGTTGGCCTGCACGATCGGTCCCGTGACTTCCAGTATGAGGCGGTCGGCTTCACTGCGCGCCTGGGCCCTGCCTTCGGCCGCCTGGCGCGCGGCGTTCTGCGCGCGCTCCCGGCTGTCGAGAGCATGGTTGAGCGCCAGACGGTAGTCGCTCTGCGCCACGGCCTCATGGGAGCGCTTGAGCGCGTCGGCGGCGGCCCGGTACTCGTCGCGGGCGTACTGTTCGGCGCCAGCCGCCTTGGCGGCGTCGAGCGCGCCCTGTGCCTGGTCCATCTCCGTGTTCGGGGGTTCCGCGCATGCGCCCGCGGCGAGCGCGGCCGCAAGGACTGCTGGTGCGAACCAGCGAAGCATAGAGCTTGAGTATACCGATGAAACACCTGGCGCCGTACGACAGGCCGCGTGAGAAGCTGGAACGACTCGGTCCCGGCGCGCTCGGCGACAACGAGCTGCTCGCCGTGATTCTCGGCAGCGGCTCGCGCGATGCTGGTGCGCTCGCGCTCGCCAATCAGGTGCTCACGCACGTCGACGGGCTCTACGGCCTCACGCGAACGGACCTCGCCGAGCTGATGCACGTATCCGGCATCGGCCGCGCCCGCGCCGCGCAGGTGCTCGCCGCCGTCGAACTCGGCCGCCGTACCCTCACGCGCGGGCCGATCGCCCGCGCGCGCCTCACATCGCCCCGCCAGATTGCACGACACCTGCTGCCGCAGTTCGGCGCGTCGCCGGTGGAGCAGTTCGGCCTCGTGCTGCTCGACTCGAAGCTCCACATCCTGCGCATCAAGATCATCGCGATCGGATCCATCGACGCAACGGTCGCGCATCCGCGCGAGGTGTTTCGCGAAGCCGCGGTGGCGTCGGCCGCCGCCATCGTGCTGTTTCACAACCATCCCTCGGGCGATCCGACGCCGAGCGCCGACGACCTCGAGCTGACGGAACGCATGCTCGAGGCGGGCCAGGTCATGGGCATTCACGTCGTCGATCACATCATCCTCACGGCGCACCGCTACGTCAGCCTGCAGGAAGCCGGGTTGCTCGCGATAAGATGATGGGATTGCGTCTACGATGAAGGTCCTCTACTTCGACTGCTTTTCGGGCGCCGCGGGCGACATGGTGCTCGGCAGTCTCATCGATGCGGGCGTGCCGCTCGAGGAGGTGCGGCGCGCGCTCGGGAGCCTCGCGATCGACCCCGACGCGGTGTGGACCGACCGCGTGGTCCGCGCCGGCGTGACGGCCACGAAGTTCTGCGTCCGGGGAGAGGACGGCGGGGAGCGCGCGCATGCGCACCGGCACCTCAAGGGCGTCTACAAGCTGATTGACGGATCTGCGCTGAGCGACGCCGGAAAGGCGAGGGCAAAGGTGTTGTTCGAGCGGCTGGGCGAGGCCGAGGCCGCGATTCACGGAACGACGATGGACAAGGTGCACCTGCACGAGGTGGGAGCGCTCGATTCGATTATCGACATCGTGGGGTCAGTGTTCGCCCTCGAATGGCTCGGTGCCGACGAAGTCGTGTCGTCGCCATTGAACGTGGGAAGTGGAACGGTCAAGGTGGCGCACGGCCTGTATCCGGTGCCGGCGCCCGCCACGATGCGGCTCCTCGAAGGGGTGCCGGTGTACGCAGGGGAGCAGCAAGCGGAGCTGGTGACGCCGACCGGGGCATTGCTAGTTTCGAGCTACGCGAGCTGGTACGGCCCGATGCCGCCGATGACGATCAGGAAGATTGGCTACGGCGCCGGCACGCGCGATTTTGGAGAGACGCCGAACGTGTTGCGCGTCCTGATTGGCGAGGCCGAGCGAGCTGGCGCCGCGAAAGGGGCCCTCTACACTGAGGTTGTCGTCATCGAGTGCGAGATCGACGATATGAACCCGCAGATTTTCGGCGTCCTCATGGATCGGCTGCTTGCCGAGGGCGCGCTCGACGTGTTCTACACGTCGGTGCAGATGAAGAAGAACCGGCCGGGCACCCTGCTGACGGTCATCGCGCCCCCGGATCGCCGGGAGCTCCTGACGTCGCTCGTGTTCAGCGAGACGACGACCATCGGTGTGCGCTACCGCGAGATGGCCCGCGAGTGCCTGGAGCGTGAGTCGGTGACCGTTGCTACCCCCCTCGGCCCCGTGCAGATGAAGGTGGCTCGCCGCGGCGGTCAGGTGCTCAACGCGTCACCGGAATTCGACGACTGCGAGCGCCTTGCGCGCGAGCATGGCGTCCCCTTGAAAGATGTACAGGCGGCGGCACTCAAGGCTTATCTGGATCGCGACTAGATGCGCTTCTTTCTGACTACTGCGATTGACTATGTGAACAGCCGGCCGCATCTCGGCACGGCGTACGAGAAGATCACTGCGGACGTCATTGCCCGCTACAAGCGTCTCGCGGGGTTCGAGACGCATTTCCTCATGGGCAATGACGAACACTCGCAGAACGTCTACAAGCGCGCCGTCGAGCGCGGCATGGATCCGCTGGCCTACTGCGATCAGATGGAGGAGGAGTTCCGAGGCGTCTGGAAGCAGCTCGACATCTCGTTCGACGATTTCATCCGCACCACCGAGCCGCGGCACCGGGCCGCGGTCCAGGCGATGGTGCAGGCGAACCACAGCGCGGGCGACATCTACGAGGGCTACTACGAAGGCTGGTACTGTGTCTCCTGCGAGGCCTTCAAGCAGGACAAGGACCTGGTGGACGGCTTCTGCCAGGTGCACCCGACACTCAAGGCGACATGGATCAAGGAGAAGAACTATTTCTTCCGGCTGTCCAAGTACCGCCAGCCGCTGCTCGATCATTTCCTCGCACATCCGGAGTTCCTGCAGCCCGACGTTCGACGCAACGAGATGCTGCGGCTCCTCGAGGGCGGCCTCGAGGACATCTCGGTCAGCCGCGCGGGTCAGGCGTGGGGGATTCCACTGCCGTTCGCGCCCGACAACGTCGTCTACGTCTGGTATGACGCGCTGATCAACTACGCGGCGGCTGTCGGATATGGCAGCGACGCAACTCGCTTCGCGAGCGAGTGGCCCGCCGACCTGCACATCGTGGGCAAGGACATCACGCGGTTCCACACGGTCGTGTGGCCCGCGATGCTGATGAGCGCCCGTCTGCCGCTCCCGCGCCAGGTATTCGGCCATGGATGGGTCCACTTCATGGGCCAGAGGATGAGCAAGTCACTCGGAACGAGCCTCGATCCCGCCGACGTGGCCGCCCAGTTCGGAGCCGACCCGCTGCGCCTGTATCTCGTGAAGGAGATTACGTACGGGAGCGACGGCGACTTCACGTGGGAGCGGTACGCCGAGCGCTACAACGTGGATCTCGCCAACAATCTTGGCAACCTGGTCAGCCGTCTCGGAGCGATGGCCGAGAAGTACCGCGCCGGCCGCCTGGCGCCCGCGGGCGCAGGGGGACCGCTGGCCACGATGGCCGACCACGTGTTGGGCCGGTATCGTGCGGCTATGGACGGCTTCGCGCTGCACGAAGGCGCGACGACCGCGTTTCAGCTGGTCGACGCTGCCAACGAATACATCGCGCAGCAGGCGCCCTGGACGCTTGCGAAGGACCCCGTGAACAGCCCAGCGCTCGATCAGGTGTTGTTCGATGTCGCCGAAGCGGTCCGTGTGGCGGCGGTGCTGCTCCTGCCGATGATGCCGAAGTCGTGCGAAGAGATTCTGCGCCGTGTCGGCGAAACGCGACCGGCCGGCGAGCAGCGGCTCGAGCGCGACGGCCGCTGGCGCAACGAGGGCGTGCGAGAGATAACCAAGGGGCCCGCGATGTGGCCTCGAGCGGAGGAAACCGTGGGGGAGAGCAGTCCGTCCGACCAGAATTTGTCGGAGCAGAGTCCGTCAGAGCAGCGTCTGTCAGAGCCGAAAGCGACCCAGGCCATCGGTGCCGGCGCCACCGGCGCCGAAGACAACCGCATCTCGATGGACGACTTCATGAAGGTCGAGTTGCGCGTCGCGAAAGTGCTGGAGGCCGAAGCGGTGCCGAAGTCGAAGAAGCTGGTGAAGCTGAAGATCGACGTCGGGACGGACCAGCGGACGATCGTGGCGGGTATCGCGGAAGCCTACACGCCGGAGCAACTGGTGGGCAGGACGATCGCGATCGTGTTCAACTTGAAGCCCGCCAAGCTGATGGGTATCGAATCGAACGGCATGGTTCTGGCTGCCAGCCCCGAGGGAGGAAAGCCGACGCTTGTGGCGTTTGACGGGGAGATCGCGCCGGGAACCCGGGTGCGCTAAATCGGGGAGTCTGACCGTCGCCGCCTGCTGCCTGATCGCGGTGGCGCACGCGCGCCTCGACGAATCGCCGTCCATCCGCGTGCTTCACTGGAACGTGCAGCACGGCGGCTTCGGCACGGATGGCGTGCTCGACCGCGCGCGCCAGGTGACCTGGATCCTCTCTCAGGCACCTGACATCGTCACGCTGAATGAGGTCACCGAATCCGCGGCGTTCGAGTATCAGGCACGATTGCGCGTGGCCACGGGCCGCCCCTGGTTTCTCCACCACGTCGCGGCGGTGCGCGGCCGCGACGGGAACGCCATTCTGACGCGCCATCCGATTCGCGCGTCCGGCGGCCGCATGCTCACCCGCGAGCGGAGTGTTGCGTACGCCGCCGTCGACGTCGGCGGAGAATCGATCAACGTGTTTTCGACGCACATCGAGAGCGGCCTTCAGCGCGCGAGCCGCGCCGATCAGGTACGGATCCTCCTGCCGTACCTCGCCGAATTCGCACCGCCGCGGATCGTCAACGCCGACCTGAACGCGGGGCCGAGGGCGGCCGAGATCCAGCCGCTGCTGGCGGCCTACACGGATGCGTGGGACGAGGCGGTGCGCCACAATGCGGCTGTCGCGTATCCTGACAACCCGCCGGGCGGCGGCACACGGACGCGTGGTGCACGGATCGACTACATCCTGATCTCTCGGGACGGCGGCCTCCATGTGACAGGATGCGCCATCCCGGATCAGCGCGATCTGGCGCACCCGGATGTCATGACACGGATTCGGACGTCGGACGACGAGCGCGTCCGTCCGTCGGACCACAACCTGATATGGTGCACCGTTGAGCGTCGACTCGCACTGCCATCTCGCCGGTGAGGAGTTCGCCGGCGACCTCGAGTCCGTCATCCAGCGCGCCCGCGACGCGGGCCTGGCGCACGCGCTCGTCATTCTGGCCGCCGACGAGGACAGGGAGTTCGAGCAGGCGAGCCGCGTGTCCGCGCTGTGGAGTGCCGCGCGCTTCTCGATCGGCGTGCATCCCCACGCGGCGGCCAAGTACTCCGCCGACCCCACGGAGGCGCCTCGCATCGTCGAAAGGCGCCTCGACGCCGAGCCGAACGCCAGGGCGATCGGCGAGATCGGGCTCGACTACTACTATGATTTCGCGCCGATGCAGATCCAGCAGCACGTCTTCCGCGAGCAGATCCGCCTCGCGCGACGCCGGCAGCTCCCCATCGTGATCCATACCCGCGATGCCGAGGATGACACCGTCCGGATTCTCGCCGAGGAATCCGCCGGAAAGGTCGGCGGCGTGTTCCACTGCTTTACGGGTGATCGGGCGATGGCGCGCCGTGCCCTCGATCTCGGGTTCCACATTTCGCTGGCAGGTATCGTGACGTTCCCCAACGCCCTCGAGCTGAGGGAGGTGGCGAAGCTGGTGCCGCTCGATCGGCTGCTGATCGAGACCGACAGCCCGTATCTGGCGCCCGTGCCGCTTCGCGGCAAGCGCAACGAACCGGCGAACGTCACGCACGTGGCCGAGGTCGTCGGCGAGCTGCGAGGAACGTCCCCTGAAGCGATCGGCGAGGCGGCCCGCGCCAACTTCGAGCAGCTATTCAAGCCGTAAGTCCAACCGAGAGCGTCGATTAGCGCGTTGCTGCGTTGACACTCCGCGCGCAGGTATGGTGTGATCGGACCAGCTTGAATCCCGCCGCGCAGAAACCTTCGGCTGCCGCGCTCGCGCTGATGTTCGAGCCGATACGCGAAGATCTCCGCGCTGTCGAGCGTGCGTTCGCCGATCACGTCCAGTCGCAGGTGCAGCTGATCCCGACGATAGGCAGCTACATCCAGGACAGCGGTGGCAAGCGGATCCGGCCGGCGGTGCTGCTGATGGCGGCGCGCATGGCAGGCTATCAGGGCGAACGGGCGATTCTGTACGGCTCGGTGGTGGAGTTCATTCACACCGCCACGCTCGTGCACGACGACATCATCGACGACGCGGAGCTGCGGCGCGGCCGCCAGGCAGTGCACTCGCGCTGGGGCAACGACGTCACCGTTCTCCTCGGCGACTTCCTCTACATCAAGTCGATGTCGCTGGCCCTGACGCAGGACCGGCTCGACATCATCCGCCTGCTCTGTGAAGTGACGCTGCGCATGATCGAGGGCGAGCTGTACCAGCTCACCAAGAACGGCGTCGTGGATCTCACCGAGGAAGAGCATTTCGACATCATCCGCAGGAAGACCGCCTATCTCTTCGCCGGCTGCGCGAAGATCGGCGGGATGCTCGGCGAGACCACGCTCGAGCAGCAGGATGCTCTCTGGGACTACGGCTTCAACATCGGCATGGCATTTCAGATTGTCGACGACCTCCTCGATTTCACCGGCGAAGAGGACGTGCTCGGGAAGCCCGTGGGAGGCGACCTTCGTGAAGGCAAGATGACGCTTCCAGTCATCCACCTGCTCAGCCGCGACGACGAGCAGGCGGATGCACTCGTCCGTGCCGTGGTGGAGACGCGCAACGTGACGAACGAAGAGTGGCGCGAGCTTCGTGCGCTTCTCAAGCGATACGACTCGATCGAGTACGCCCATCGCGCCGCCGTCGGTTTCGTCGAGCGCGCCAAGAAGGCGCTGTACTCGTTCCCCGCGGGCCCGGAGCGCGAAGCCCTTATGGCGCTTCCTGATTACGTGCTTTCGCGCGATAGATGATGATCGGCTTAAGCCTTAAGCCATTTCGTTGAATCCCTCCGAACGGATCCAGGAACTTCGGGCGCTTATCCGCTATCACGAGGAGCGCTACTACGTACTGAGCACGCCGGAGATCGCTGACGCCGAGTTCGATGCGCTCATGGACGAGCTCGAGCGCCTCGAAGCGGAGAATCCCGATCTCCTCACGGCTGATTCGCCGACGCAGCGCGTCGGGGGACGGCCCGTCGAGGGGTTTGAGACGGTCGTCCACGCGGAGCCGATGCTCAGCCTCGACAACGCGTATTCCGAGGCGGAGCTTCGCGCGTTCGACGAGCGGGTGCGACGCGGCGTAGGGGACACGCAGGAGATCACCTACGTGGCGGAGCTCAAGATCGACGGATTGAGCCTGGCGCTGACCTACGTCGACGGGCAGCTCGTGCGCGGGGCGACGCGAGGGGACGGCGTCCGCGGTGAGGAGGTGACGTCGAACGTGCGGACGATCCGGACGCTCCCGTTGCTGCTGCGCGATGGGGTCCCGGGAACGATCGAGGTGCGCGGTGAGGTGTACCTCCCGCGTCGGCATTTCGAGCGCATCAACAAGGAGCGCGAAGAGAGCGGAGAGCCGCTGTACGCGAACCCGCGAAACGTCGCGGCGGGGACCATGCGCAACCTGGACCCGAAGCTGGTCGCCAGGCGCGGATTGTCGGCCTTCACCTACTACACGATCGGATCGTCATTCCCCACGCACGCCGAGACCCTGGAGACGATGCGCGGTTGGGGACTGCCCGTCGAACCGCATTGGAGGCGATGCACGGGCATCGACGAGCTGCTTGCCTTCTGCGAGGAATGGGCCGAGAAGCGGCGGACGCTCGAGTTCGACACCGACGGTGTCGTCATCAAAGTCGATTCGATTGCATTGCGCGCTCGCCTCGGGAGCACATCCAAGTTCCCCCGCTGGGCCGTCGCGTTCAAGTTTCCGGCTGAGCAGAAGACCACGCTGCTGAAGAGGATCGACGTCAACGTCGGGCGCACGGGCGCGGTGACTCCCTTCGCGGAGCTCGAGCCGGTCTTCCTCGCGGGCACGACGGTCTCGATGGCCACCCTTCACAACGCCGACGATCTCGCGCGAAAGGATATCCGCGAACGCGACTGGGTGCTCGTCGAGAAGGCGGGCGACGTGATCCCGAGAGTCATCGGTCCCGTGCTCGGCCGGCGGCCGCCCGACTCGCAACCCTGGATCATGCCGACCGCATGTCCGCGATGCGGCGCCACGCTGCACCGCCCGGAAGGCGAGGTGGTCTGGCGCTGCGAGAACACGTCGTGCCCCGCGAAGCTGCGACGCGGTCTGGAGCATTTCGCGTCGCGCTCGGCGATGAACATCGAGGGGCTCGGCGAATCGCTCATCGCGCAGCTCGTCGACTCGGGTCTGGTCCGCGACTACGCGGACGTGTACGGACGCTCACCGAGGCGCGCCTCGAGACGCTCGAGCGCATGGGCAAGAAGTCGGCGGCCAAGCTGCGCGCGCAGATCGAGCACAGCAAAACCAACGAGCTCTGGCGGCTGATCTACGGCCTCGGGATTCGCCACGTCGGCGAGCGTGCGGCTCAGGTGTTGTCCCGCGCCTTTGCCTCAATTGACGAACTTTGTGCCGTGAGTAAGGAGCGGCTGCAACAAACGCACGAGGTCGGTCCGGTGCTCGCGGAGTCCGTGGAAGCTGGTTCGAGGAGCCTCGAAACCGCGAGCTGATCGATCGGCTGCGCGCAGCGGGCCTTCGCATGGAAGTGCCGCTCGAGCAGCGCGTTCAGAAGCCGGTGGAGGGGCCCTGAGCGGCCGCACGTACGTGATCACGGGGACGCTGGAGTCGATGACTCGCGAGCAGGCGGCGGCGGCGATCGAACGGCTCGGCGGCAAAGTTGCAGGCTCGGTCAGCCGCAAGACTGCGGCTGTTATTGTCGGGGCCGCCGCGGGGAGCAAGGCCGAGAAGGCCCGCGACCTTGGTGTACCGATGCTGGATGAGCCGCGCGCCCATTTCTCAAGCTTATAATGCAGCCATGACCCGGCGGTTTCTCGTCGCGACGGTCTGCCTCACCGCGGTCGTGGCGTTTCTCGTCGGCCTGATCGTGGCCGGTTCGATGACGCCGGCGCCGATGGTTTCCGCGGCGCCGAGCAAGAGCCGGCCGGCTCGCGCGTCCGCTGCCGCGCTCGCGCCGCCCATCGTCTCGTTCGCCGACATCGCTGAAAAGCTCAATCCCGCCGTCGTCAACATCGACGCCACGTCGCGCGGCAGCGAGAGCCGGCGGCGTCGGTTCGGGATGCCCGTGCCGGTGCCGGAGGGGCCGGATCTCTTCGACCGGCCGTTCGAGCGAGAGCGCGAAGGTCCGCGCAAAGGCGCCGGAACCGGCTTTCTGATCGATGACGAGGGCCTGATCCTGACCAATCACCACGTCATCGACGGCGCGGAACGCATTCTCGTGCGGCTGACCGACGGCCGCTCGCTGCGGGCGGTGCGCGTGGGCTCGGACCCCGACACGGACATCGCGCTCATCAAAGTCGATTCGCCGAACCCGATGTCCTTCGCGACCCTCGGCGACTCCGACACGCTGCGCGTGGGCGAGTGGGTGTGCGCCATCGGCAACCCGCTCGCGTACGAACATACCGTCACGGTGGGTGTGGTGAGCTACGTCGGCCGCAAGCTGTTCGACATGTCGCTCGACAACTACATCCAGACCGACGCCGCGATCAACTTCGGCAACAGCGGCGGCCCGCTGATCAACGCCCGCGGGGAGGTCATCGGGATCAACGCGGCGATCAGCTCGCGGGCGAGCAATATCGGCTTTGCAGTGCCGATCAATCAGGCGAGCGCGATCCTGCCGCAGCTGCGGGAGAAGGGCCGCGTGTCGCGCGGCTTCATCGGGGTCACGCTGAAGGACGTCGACGCCGATCTCCAGCGGTCGCTCGGCCTGAAGACGACGCACGGAGCGCTCGTGCAGGATCTCGCGCCGAATTCGCCTGGCGCGCGCGCCGGTGTCCGCACCTACGACGTCGTCACGCACGTCGACGGCAAGCCGATGCCGAACAACGACGCGCTCATCCGGGAGATCGCGTCGCGCCAGCCCGGCACGACGGCAACGCTCGCGATCGTGCGCGACGGGCGTTCGCTGAGCGTCCCCGTGAAGCTGTCCGAGCGGCCGCTGCGCGGGAGCCGTGTCTCCGACGTTCGGGACGGCGTCAGCTCCGAGGAGCGGCAGCCGCGGCCTTCCAGCCAGCCGGGAACGGCCGCCCTGGGCCTGAGCGTACGGGAACTGGACCGCGAGTTCATCGAGCGCTTCAGGCTGCCCGAGGATCTCGAAGGCGTGGTGGTGGCGCGCGTCGAGCCGATGAGCCCGGCGTTCGACGCCGAAATCGACCGCGGCCATGTCGTGCTCGAAGTGAATCGGCGCCCGGTGCGCACGCCCGAAGAGTACCGGCGGCTGACCAACGCGGCGCGGCCGGGCGACATCCTCGCCGTCTACACCTACGTGCCGGAGATCCAGCAGCGCCAGCTGCGGACGGTTCGCATTGACGAACGCTGATCGACACCCTGTCTGGTAATCTCGACATCTCCGATTTGATCATCGATGTACATATCTATGATTTGATCATCGATGTAGCTGCATCGATGAATCGATGGATCGATATGCCAATCGATACTCAAATCATCATTCCCGAGATCACCAGATGAAGCCCCAAATCCTCGTGATTGACGACGAGGCGGCCATCCGCGACTCGCTGCGGATGATCCTCGAGTACGAGCACTACGAGTTCGTCGGGGCGTCGAGCGGGCCGGACGGAGTGGCCGCGATCAAGCGCGATCCGCCCGACGTGATCCTGCTCGACATCAAGATGCCCGGCATGAACGGCCTCGAGACGCTGCGCGGAGATTCGGAAGATCGACGAAGCGCTCCCCGTCGCGATGATCTCCGGCCACGGCACCATCACGGACGCCATGCAGGCGACGCGCCTCGGCGCCTTCGATTTCATCGAGAAGCCGTTCACGAGCGAGCGCGTGCTCGTCACCATCTCCAAAGGGCTCGAGCTTCGCGAGCTGCGGCAGGAGAACCGCGAGCTGAAGCTCGCGATGGAGGCGAAGTACGAGATCGTCGGCAAGAGTCCCGGCGCTCATCAAGGTGCTCGACGCTGTCCGCCGCGCCGCCCCCACCGACGCGACAGTGATGCTCCTCGGCGAGAGCGGCGTCGGCAAGGAGCTGGTGGCGCGCGCCATTCACCGGAACAGCCGGCGCGCCGCGCAGCGCTTCATCCAGGTGAACTGCGCGGCCATCCCGGAAGAGCTGATCGAGTCGGAGCTGTTCGGCCACGAGAAGGGGACGCTTCACGGGCGCCACCGAGAAACAGATCGGCAAGTTCGAGCAGGCCGATCGGGGCACGATCTTCCTCGACGAAGTGGGCGACATGAGCCAGAAGACCCAGGCCAAGGTGCTCCGCGTCCTGCAGGAGCAGGAGGTGGAGCGGCTCGGCTCGGCCCGCACGATCAAGGTGGACGTGCGCGTGATCGCCGCCACGAACAAGCACCTCGAGGATGCCATCCAGCGGGGCGAGTTCCGCGAAGACCTGTACTTCCGTCTGAACGTCATCCCGATCGTGGTGCCGCCGCTCCGGGACCGGCGTGAGGACATCCCGCTGCTCGCCGAGCACTTCGCCCGGCGCTTCAGCGAAGAGCACAACGTGCGGCGGCGCTTCGACGCGCGCGCCCTCGAGGCGATGCAGAACTATCGCTGGCGCGGCAACATCCGCGAGTTGAGGAATGCCGTCGAGCGCCTCGTGATCATGACCGACCGCGAGGTGATCGGCGCCGGCGATCTTCCGCCAGACTGGAGGTCAGGCACGCAGTGCCCCGGCGTCGGACCCGAGCCCCGTCTCGTCCATGCAGGCTGCGCCATCGACCGGCGGACAGGGCGGAAACACGCTTCGAGAATTCAAGGACGCATCCGAGCGGGCGTTCCTCGTCCAGAAGCTGCGTGAGAACAACTGGAACATTTCCAAAACGGCGGAAGTGATCGACACGCCTCGCAGCAATCTCTACAAGAAGCTGGAGCAGTACGGCATCAAGCAGGAAATCGACGGTTAGGCCGGAATTGGTGTCTAAGGACGCAGGACTCTTTCCGAGCCATGTCGCGCCCAGTCAGATCCCGATCCGTTCTGCTGGCGGCGGTGTTCATCGGCAGCTGCGCCGCCTGTGCCGCTCGCGGGCCGTCGCCGCAGCTCACCGCCGACGTCGGGCGGGCTGACGCGCTCGTCCGCGATGGATGTTACCGCTGCCTCGGGGAGGCTTTCGCCATTTACGAGCGCGCGATGGCGTCCCGTCGGGCGCCTGCCTCCGCGCCGAGAGGTGCCTTCGAAGCGGCGCTACTCCTCGCTGTTCGAGAAAAGGAGCTCGGACTGCCCAGCGCGGCATCGTTCGATCGGGCGCGCGCATTCGCAGCGCGGCTCCCGGCCATCGCGATTCCGGCTCTCCAGCCGCCACAGCTCGTCGAAGCGGCCGAACGGCTGATGGGTGAGCTCTCCGGGTTCGATCCCGAGGAGCGACAGCGGCGCGGCCAAGCCACCAGAGCCGAGGCGCGTGCCGAGAACCCACACCGCCGCGCCCTCGATCCGGTTCTCGACACCAGCCTCGCCGCGGCCTACGTGGCGCTGTCCATGGATTGCGAGCGCTTCCCCCGGCCAAACCCCGTCAATGCAGGCGACGTGCTCGCTCGCCATGGAGGCCCCGCGCTGATGCGCTATCGCCTCGCCACATGCGGCGCCGTTGGCGCAGCGCCGGTGGGAGCCCTGCGCGAAGCAGATTCCCGCTGGGTCGATACACTCTTTTTTGAGGGGCGACGCGAGATCGAATCGAGGGCGGGCGACGCCGTGAAAGCCGCGGCCCTCCTTGCCGCGGCACGAGAGGCGTTTCCCACTTCGCACGCGGTGATCCTGGCGCTCGCGCGCGCGCAGCAGGCGCTCGGTGAATACGAGGCGTCGCTGGCGAGCGTGGACAGCGTGATCGCCGATGTGCCGACGCACCGCGACGCGCTGCTCAAGCGCCTCGAAAACCTCAGCTATCTGAGCCGGCACGACGATGCCGTGCTCACGGCCTCGCGGATGATCGAGCTCGGCACCTGGCATGTCGGCGACGCGTACTACTGGCGCGCGTGGAATGAACACCATCTGCGTCAGCTGGATGCCGCGTGGGCCGACGTGGAGCAGGCGCTCACGCTGCAGTCGAATACGAGCGTGTACACGCTCGCCGGTTTCATTGCGCATTCGAGGAAAGATCTGCCGACGGCCGTCGATCGTTTCGATCGCGCGTTCACGTTGGACAGCACGAACTGCATTGCCGCGTTTTCGTGCGGGATGGTGCACGTCGAACGACAGGCGTGGCTGCAAGCTTCGACGACGTTTTCCCGGTCGATGAGCTGCTATGCGGCCGATGCCGCAAGGGCCCGAGCCGAACTGGTTCGGATTCAGACGTCGACGCAGGCCCCCGATCGAAAGGCGCGGCTCGCCGCGGCCGAAGAGAAGCGCATCGCCTCATCGGAACAACTTGGCGCGCAGTCGGCGTTCAATGCCGCCCAGTGCTATCTGCGCCTCGGACAAAAACAACCGGCGCTTTCGCACGTGGACGCCGCCGCGGCTCATCCAGCGATGCGCGACAAGGCCGTGTCCCTCAAGTCAATCATCGAGAAGATGCGATAATGAAAGGTCGCAGTCGGCCAGACGACCGCCGGGTCCGGCAACCCCGCGCAAGCGGGAAGTGCCGGATCGGGAGGAAAGTCCGAACTCCATAGGGCAGTGAGCCGGGTAACGCCCGGGCAGGGCAACCTGACGGATTAGTGGCACAGAAAAAATACCGCCCGCTGAAGCCCGCGAGGGCGAAGGCGGGTAAGGGTGAAAAGGTGCGGTAAGAGCGCACCGCGCCCGTGGTAACACGGGTGGCAGGCAAAACCCCTCACGGAGCAAGACCAAATAGGGTGGCGACCGAGGACGGCCCGTCCGAAGCCACCGGGTAGGTCGCCGGAGCGCGCGAGCGATCGCGAGCCTAGAGGAATGGTCGTCCGATCCGCCGTCGCGCCTTCGGCGCTATGGCGGACACGACAGAATTCGGCTTACCGGCCGACTGCGATTTTTGTCTTTCCGGTACAATCTTCTCGACGATGTTCAAAAAGGCCGCTCTTCTGGCTGCCGTGTGCGCCGCCAGCGTGTTCGCGTCGGCGCAGGCGCCGGAAGGTCAGCAGAGTCACGGCGCGTTGCGCTCGCGCCCCGGCTCGAATCGGGAGCCCGAGTTTCCAGCTCCCACGATTCGCGAGTACAAGCCGCGCTCCACGCTGGTCACGCCGCAGCACGCGACGCCGCGCGCCAAGTTTCCGGCCATCGACGTGCACAGCCATCAGCCCGTGCCGATTTCGGCGGCGGACTTCGACCGCGTCGTGGAGGGCATGGATCGAAACAACCTGCGCGTGCTCGTGAACTCGAGCGGCGCGTCCGGCGTGCGGCTGCGCCAGGCGCTCGACGCGATTCGAGCGAGCCGCCACAAGGACCGGATGGTGCAGTTCGCCGAAGTGGACTTCCGGAACGTCGGTCCCGGGTGGGGCAGGAGCGCCGCCCAGCAACTCGAAGCCGACATTCGCGCGGGGGCGCTCGGCCTCGGTGAGATCTCGAAGGGGCTCGGCCTGCGCTACAAGAAGGCGGATGGGACCCGGCTGCGGGTCGACGATCCCGAGCTCGATCCGGTCTGGGACACGTGCGGCCGGCTGGGCGTGCCCGTGCTCATTCACACCGCGGAGCCGCAGGAGTTCTTCGAGCCGATCGATCACCGCAACGAGCGCTGGCTCGAGCTGGCGCTCTTCGGAGATCGCCGGTATCAGAGCGCGGACTTCCCGCGGTTCGAGGAACTGATCGCGGAGCGCAACCGGATGTTCAAGCGCCATCCCAAGACGACGTTCATCGCCGCGCATTTCGCGTATCACGCGAACGACCTCGCGCGGATGGGAAAGCTCTTCGACGAGATGCCGAACGTCTACACGGAGGTCGGCGCCATCCTCGCAGAGCTCGGTCGCCAGCCACGCGCGGCACATGCCTTCTTCGTCAGGTACCAGGACCGCATCCTGTTCGGGAAAGACAGCTTCCAACCCGACGAGTTCCCCTATTACTGGCGCGTGTTCGAGACGAAAGATGAGTACTTCGACTACTACCGGGATTACCACGCGTTCTGGAAACTGTACGGAATGGCGCTTCCGGACGCGGTGTTGAAGAAGCTCTATTACCAGAACGCGTTGAAGATCGTGCCCGGGCTGCCGTCGAGCCTGTTCACGAACTGACACTACGGTCCAGGAGTATGGCCCAATACCTCGTCACCGGCGGCGCCGGTTTCATCGGATCCCATCTGGCGGAGGAACTTCTGCGCCGAGGCGAAAACGTCCGCGTGGTCGACAGCCTCGTGACAGGGAAGCGCCAGAACCTGGCCCACCTGCGGGAGGTCGAGTTCATCCACGGCGATCTCGCCGACTTCGATGTCGCGCGCCGCAGCGTCGCCGGCGTCGACTACGTGCTCCACCAGGCGGCGATTCCATCGGTGCCGCGATCGGTCGAGGATCCGCTGACGTCGAACCGCGCCAACATCGACGCCTCCTTGAACGTGCTCGTGGCGGCCCGCGATGCCGGCGTGAAGCGCGTGGTCTATGCCGGTTCCTCCTCGGCATACGGCGACACGCCCACGCTGCCGAAGGTCGAGACGATGGGCACGGCGCCGCTGTCGCCGTACGCGCTTCAGAAGCTCGTGGTCGAGCAGTACGCGCAGATGTTCACGCAGTTGTACGGACTGGAGACGGTGACCATCCGGTACTTCAACGTCTTCGGGCCGCGCCAGGATCCCTCGTCAGCGTACTCCGGCGTGATCTCGCTCTTCATCAGCGCTCTCTGCGATGGGCGCGCGCCGACGATCTACGGCGACGGCGAACACACGCGCGACTTCACGTACGTCGCGAACGTCGTCGACGGGGTGTTGCGCGCCTGCCACGCGCGGGACGCCAGGGGCGAAGTGATCAACGTGGCCACGGGCGGACGCGTGTCGCTGAACCAGTTGTTCACCACGCTGCGGGCGCTCGTCGGTGCGAATGTCGAGCCGAAGTACGCCGCTCCACGTGCCGGCGACGTGCGTGATTCACAGGCGGATATCTCGAAGGCCCGCCGCCTCCTCGGGTACGAGCCGGCGGTGAGCTTCGAAGAGGGGCTCGAGCGGACCGTGGCCTGGTACAAGACCCAACCGGCTGCAACTGTGTAAACCCGACGGATCGGCCGATATTTCATGTAATGGCGATTTTCGCCTGGTTGTTCCTGCGCGGTTCGGAATCGATTCGGATCGTTCGCGATCCCGGGGCGTTCGTGCTCCGCGTCGATGGTCCCGGCTACGAGCGCGAAGTCCACGCCTTCAAGAATGAAGCGGAGGTCGGCGAGTTCCAGCGCACCTATGAGGCGCGGCTGCTGGCGGAAGGGTGGCTTCTCGGGGCCTCGCACGAACGCCGGTCGGGACGCGACCGCCGGACGAACCCACGCGGCCTCGATCGGCGCCGGGAGTAATTACATCGACACCAGCAGGGCGATCCAGGGAATCACGGCAAAACCGATGCAGGCGCCGGCGACGGCCGCGAGCACTCGGTACACCGCCACCGCAAACAGCATCAGGCCGCATGCGCTCGAAAAGAGCTTGGCGGCCACGAGCGCGGGACCCGCACCCCATGCCTGGATCAGGGTCGTGAGGAGAACGTTGCCCTCGGCTTCAAGGCCGAACTGACGGATGCCGACGTAGGTCAAGGCGCCATCGAGCACCTGCGCTACGAGGAAGATGGCAAGGATCAGAACCTCTTGACGCCGCACGGCGAGGACCTTAGCAAAACTTCATCCGCAAAACACACCGAAATCTTCAATACTTCGCGCAGGAAGTCCTCTTCGGCCGCGACTTAAGCCGCCCTGTCAACCTTCGCGCTTACGAACCTGCGACTGTTGTCGCTGATGTCGGCCATGTGCGAACGGCACGAGCGTTCTCCGGCAAGCGGCGTTGTCACCTTCGATGACCTCGTCCCGGCGCGGTTTCTCCCACGAACTCTAACTCGTTTGCTCGCGGCTGGTTGAGACGACGGGGGCGAATGACGGCGAGCGGTCGCGCGTTTGCCTCATGGTCGAGCGTCCCGGCGGGCCGCCCGTGCGGCGCGCGCCGACCCATCGTTGCAAGGGTTGAAGGCTTGCCGGGACCTGACGCACAGCGGGGATCCACGTGGCAGGCAGTCGCGTTCACCTTCACCTTCACCGAATCCGCACGTCCTCGCATCCGCCCGCCGCGGCTGCCTGCCAGGTGCGGACAGGAGGTTGTCATGATCCGCATCGTTGGGGCCGTTCTCGTTGCTCTGGCCCTTCTCGCGCATCCCGCCGTCGCCCAGGATGCCGACCGCTCCGCCATGAAATCCGCGTCCAGCGCGCCGGTCAACCTGAACACCGCGACGGCGGCGCAGCTCGAATCGCTTCCCGGCATCGGCGCCCGCACCGCGGCGCTGATCGTCGAGTACCGCCAGAAGAACGGCGCCTTCAAGAAGATCGAGGATCTCATGAACGTGCGCGGCGTCGGGGAGAGGAGCTTTCTGAAGCTGAAGCCACTCATCACCGTGACGCCGCCGAAAGCCGATCGCGCAGTACAGCAATAGAGGCAGCGGTAGCCCGAGCCGCGGGGTTCACGGTCGTGGAGCTCATGTTCGTCATGACGATCGTGGCGATCGTCTCCGCGACCGCGATTCCCCAGCTTCTGGTGGGTCTCGATCGATCGCGCGCAATTGCCGGCGCGCGATACCTCGCGCAACAGTGCGGGATTGCGCGGCTCCAGGCGGCCGGCCAGGGACGATACGTCGCGGTTCGTTTCACCCCGGCCGGCAGCGACTACGTGGCGGAGATGTTCGCCGACGGAAATCGCAACGGTGTCAGAGCCGCCGACATTGCCGTGGGCATCGACACGCCGGTGCGCGCCGGCTTCAGCCTGTCAGCGGATTTTCCAGGGACTCGCATCGCCCTCGACCCCGCGCTCGGCCTCGGCGTGGATCCCATCAGGCTGAGCGGCACCACGCTGCTCTCGTTCTCGCCGGCGGGCTCGGCCACCGCGGGGACGGTGGTACGTCCTCGGCCGTGACGGCACGCAGCTCGCCATCCGCGTGCTCGGTGCCACCGGGCGGACGCGCGTCCTTCGCTATCAACGGACGACGAACACGTGGGAGCAGCCGTGACCGAGCGCGCGGAGCGCCGCCGCACGCCGCGCCGCATGCCGGACGCCTCCGAACCGACCGCACGGCTTCGACTCCGCACCGGACGCGAGCTCACCGTCGTCGATGTCGCGGCCACGGGCGCGCTCGTCGAGACCGAGGGGCGACTGCTGCCCGGAACGGGCGTCGATGTACACGTGATGACCACGGAGGGGCGGGAGCTGGTTCGCAGCCGCGTCGTGCGGGCGTTCGTCTGGAGCCTCTCGGCCGAACGCATCGTCTACCGGGGCGCGCTTGCATTCGAGCGGCAGATGGAGCTAGCCTCCCGACATCCGTAGGAGGCTTATGAAAACGCCGCTCGCCATTCTGCTCGCTGCCCTCGCGCTGTTCGCCGGACTCTCGTATGCGGCGCCACCGCCCGACTCGAAGGCCGAAGCCGACATCACGGCGGGTATGGAGGCGTGGCGACACGCGATGATGAAGAAAGACAGCGCGGCATTCGAGCGCGTGTATCACGCCGACCTGAGCTACGGCCACTCGAATGGACAGATTGAGACGAAACCCGAGGCCATCCAGCACGTCGTGACAGGAAAGGCCGACTATGCCGCGGTCGACTTCGCCGACACGAAAGTCAAGGTGCACGGGAATTTCGCTCTCGTGACCTGCAGGGTGAACATGAAGCAGGTCACCGATGGCAAGCCGACCGACGTCAAGCTGATCGTCCTGCACGTGTGGACGAGAGGACCGCAAGGCTGGCAGATGATCGGCCGCCAGTCGACGCGCGAACCAGCGCCGCAATAGGATCGGCCTCCGCTTCGATCATCGGGCACGCTGCGGGTAAGGCGTGCCCATCCTCTTTCAGTCACCGGAATCCGCAGCGGGGACCACCTACCCGCTGATCGACGCGTAGCCGTCTCCACTCGCGAGATGTGGCCGCAATTCGCGGACATCTCACGTGACGCGCGATGGCACTTCGTTTGTTACTGCGCTCGACTCCAGAGCATTGGAGGCCGCGATGTCGAGCGTTGAGAACGACAAGGTTTGCCCCGGATACGTCATGCGCATGGCGCCGGTCGCAGCCGCGGCGCCGATCGGCGTCAGGCGCGCCGAGCGACGCGTCGACCTGCGCCAGGTGCTGCGTGCCGTGGCGGCGACGCTGGTGAGTCGGCAGGACGAACGGACATTGCCGACGGTGTTCGAGCAGGTGCTCGCGCGTATCGTGCCCGCGCGCACCGTCCGCCTGCGCGAGGTGCCGACGCGGTATCAAGCGCGGCTCGTCACGCCCACGCGCACCAGCGATGCAGTAGTGCTCGACGTCCCCACCTCCGATCCGGAGCGTCAGTTCGTGCTCGAGGCGACGCTCGATCCAGGGCGGCCGCTCGACGACTGGAACATCGAGCTGCTGTCGTCGGCCGCGTGTCTCGGGACGCTCGTGCTCGACATCGAAGCGCGTCGTGGCCCATCCACATCGGCCAGCCGGCTCGATGGCGCCGCTCCGCTGATCGGATCGACGCCTGTGATGCGCGCGCTGCGCGAGCGCGTCGAGCGTGTCGCGGCCACGGATTTCATGGCGCTGATCGAAGGAGAGAGCGGAACCGGCAAGGAGCTCGTCGCCCGTCAGATTCACGAATTGAGCTGGCGGCGCAAGGGTCCGTTCGTCGCGCTGAATTGCGCGGCGCTCGTCGAAACACTGGTCGAGTCGGAGCTGTTCGGCATCGAGGATCGCACCGCCACCGGCGTGAGAGGACGACGGGGCAAGTTCGAGCAGGCGGACGGCGGCACGCTGTTTCTGGACGAGGTGTCGGACCTCTCGCTCGCAGCGCAGGCCAAGCTGCTGCGGACGATCCAGGATCTGGTGATCGAGCGCGTAGGCAGCCAGGCGTCACGGCGCGTGGATGTCCGCATCGTGGCCGCCACCAACCGCCCATTGTCGGCGCTCGTGGCGAAGGGCCTGTTCAGGGCGGATCTCTTCTACCGCCTGAGCGGCGTCGAAGTGCACGTGCCGAGCCTCTCCTCGCGGCCCGACGACATCCTCGAGCTCGCGCGATACTTCCTCGCGCGGTATCGCTCCCGCGACCTGACGCTGTCCGACGCTGCCGCGGATGCGCTCCAGATTTATCCGTGGCCGGGCAATGTGCGCGAGCTCGAGCGGATGATCGAGCGGACCGTCGCCCTGACGGCGGGCTCTCGCATCGAGCTCACGGACTTGCCGCCGCAGATTCGCGGCGAGTACGCGGAAGTGTTCGCGCCGTCGGTTGCCGCAGGGGAATCGATGCGAGCGTGGGGCAGCCGGTATGCTCGGTTGGTCTACGAGCGCAGCGGAAAGAACAAACGAAAGGCGTGCCGCGCGCTGGGCATCAGCTATCACACGCTGGACGCGTATCTCAGGTATGCACAGCGCGGACAGCCGGGCGGGCGAAAGCAGATGCCCGCATGGGTGAAGGGCGGGGAACCGGTGCCGGAGGTGGTGCCCGAGGTGCAGCCACACGTGCCGCCGCTGCAGGTGGTGCCGTGATTTCAGCGCTGCGTTTCTTCGCGATCGCGCCGCTCCACTCGCCCTACATGCTGCTCGCGCTGGGCGTCGTTCTCGCCTCTGGCATCGTCATGCTGATCGTCGACCCGACGAGAGGTGCCGATGCGCTTGCGCCGCTCGCGCTTCTGCAGATGCTCGCTGCGTCAACGGGCTTTGCCGTGGCGGCCCGCCGCGGGCACTTCGACCTGCTGTTCACGGCCGGCCCCGGCCGAGTGAATGTGGCGCTGGTGCATCTTGGTCTCTCGATGCTTCCGGGCATCATCGTATGGGCGACACTCGGGATGGCCGAGATGTTGGTCGGAGGAACGCTCCGTCCGCTGGCCTTTGCGTCGGGGAGCGTCGTGTCGGTGTGGGTCATCTCCGCGCTGGCGTGGGCGCTGACGGTGCCGATGCCTCGGTTGAGCGGCGGAATCGCCTGGCTGCTCGGAATTGCCATGTGGATTGTCGGCTGGTCCGGCGGCGCGCGCCTCATCGGCGCCGGCGACGAAGGCGGAGCCGACGCCTTGACGCGCGCGGTCATCATCGCGCTCTGTCCGTTCGTGCTGGTCGGCAAGCGACTGTCTGCCAGCGACCTCGTCGTGGCGCTGCCAGCCGTCGTGCTCGCGGCCGTGCTGGCAGCCGGCGCGGTGAGGTGGATCGCGCGAATGGACATTCCGCTCGAGTCGGCACAGTGACCGGAGCGACACTCCTGCTCGCGCGTGATGTCACCGCCCGCTATAGGAAGCGCGAAATCTTTCACGACGTGTCGTTCGAGCTTCGGGGCGGGCAGGCCCTCGGCGTCGTCGGCCCGAGCGGCACCGGAAAGACGACGCTGTTGCGTATCCTCGTGGGGCTCTTGAGACCTGCATCCGGGCGGATCCTGGTGGACGGACTCGACCCCCGCCATGCAGTGACGCGATCCGGCGTGGGGTACTTCGCGGGCGAAGCCACGCTGCCCGGCAACGTGCGCGCTTCTCAGTGGGGGACACTGGGCACAGGCGACGCCGTGATGGCCGAGCGGCGGCGGCTGCGCCTCCTGTCTCGCGGTACGCGGCAGCTGCTTGGACTTCGCACGGCCCTCGGCCGTCAGCAGCTCCGACTGGTCGTTCTCGACGAGCCCTGGGAAGGCCTGGATCCCGACGCCGCGCGATGGCTGTCCACGATGCTCGAAACGAAGCGCGATCGTGGCGCAGCGGTGGTGCTCTCGTCACATCGACTGCACGACCTTGCCGGCGTATGCGATGCCTATTTGTTTCTGTTCAACCAGACGGCAACGCTGATCAAGGCGCACGAGATCTCGTCAGTCGGGCCCGTCACGGCCGCGACGCTCATCGACACGTTCGATCGCTTGCGTGGCGGCACCGCGCGCTTCCGCGCGATCTCGTGATCGTCGGGAGCATATGGCCCTCCGGCAGTTTTCTTGACCCTGCGTTCAGGCGCATAGTACCGTTACATGCTTCGCGCCTGAGCCGAATTCGCCGCCGCGGCGCGCGACCACCGCTTCATGACCGAGACCGCCGCGGCGTCCCTCAAGAAAACACCGCTCAACGCCCGCCATCGCGCGTCCGGCGCGCGCATGGTGCCGTTCGCCGGCTGGGATATGCCGGTGGAATACTCCGGCGTCACGGACGAGCATCTTGCCGTGCGCACGCGGGCCGGGGTCTTCGACGTCAGCCACATGGGCGAGATCGAGATCGGCGGCAAAGACGCACTGGCCGCCGTGCAGCTCATCTCGAGCAACGACGCGAGCCGCCTCCAGGTGGGGCAGGCACACTACGCGGCGCTCACGACGCCCGACGGCACATTCGTCGACGACATGCTCGTCTACCGGATGGCCCCGAGCCACTTCATGGTCGTGGTGAACGCGTCGAATATCGAGAAGGACTACAGCTGGATCGCGGCGCAGATCGGAACGGTGGGCCAGGCGGCTGCCGTGGATGCGAGCAGCCGCTACGCGCTGATCGCCATCCAGGGTCCCGCCTCCCGTGAAGTGCTGCAGCAGCTCACCGGCATCGACCTCGCGAGCATCAAGTACTACTGGTTCAGCCATGGCGAAGTCGCCAATGCGCGCGCCACGGTATCGCGCACGGGCTACACCGGTGAAGACGGCTATGAGATCTTCGTGCCGCCGAACATGGCCGACCGCGTATGGCAGGCGCTGCTCGAAGCGGGCCGTCCGGCCGACGTGATCCCCTGCGGTCTCGCCGCGCGTGACACGCTGCGCCTCGAGGCCGCGATGCGGCTCTATGGGAATGACATCGACGAGACGACAACCGTCCTCGAGGCGGATCTCGGCTGGGTGGTCGGCTGGAGCAAGCCCTCCTTCATCGGCCACGAGCGGTTGCGCGAACAGAAGGAACAGGGTGTGACGCGTAGGCTCGTGGGCTTCGAGATGGTCGACCGCGGCATCGCACGTCACGGCCACCGCGTGGTGCGCCACGACAACCCGGTAGGCGTCGTCACCAGCGGTACGCAGACACCATTTCTGAAGAAAGCGATCGGGATGGCATATGTGCCGACCGACATGACCGCGCCCGGGACGCAGCTGCAGATCGACATCCGCGGGCGTCTGGGCAGGGCACAGGTGGTTCCGCTTCCGTTCTACAAGCGCACGCGATAGGAGACGAGATGTATCCGGCGGATCGACAGTACACGAAGGACCACGAATGGATTCGCATCTCGGGCGACACGGCGGAAATTGGCATCACCGATTTCGCGCAGCAGCAGCTCGGCGACGTCGTCTACGTGGACCTGCCCGAGGTCGGCAAGGCTGTCGCCGCTGGTGAATCGTTCGGCAGCATCGAGTCCGTGAAGGCGGTGTCGGAGCTGTATGCGCCCATGAGCGGGGAAGTGCTCGACGTAAACGGCCATCTCAAGGACCACCCCGAAGTGGTGAACAAGGACCCGCACGGGACCTGGATGATCAAGGTGCGGCTGTCGAACGCCGACGAGAAGGACGGCCTGTTGGATAGCGGCGCCTACGAGGGCCTGACCAAATAGATGAATTCACTGGACGCGACCGACTACTTCCCCCCCCGCCATATCGGACCGTCGGTCGAAGACACCGCGTCGATGCTGCGGACCGTCGGAGCGGCGTCGCTCGACGCGCTGATTGATGAGGTCATCCCCGCGTCGATCCGCCTTCGCGAACCGCTCGACTTGCCCCCGCCCGAGAGCGAGCATCAGTACCTGCAGCGCCTCACGGCGATCGCGCGCAAGAACAAGACGTTCCGGTCGTACATCGGCCTTGGCTACCACGACACCATCACGCCGAGCGTGATTCTCCGGATGGTGCTGGAGAATCCGGGTTGGTACACGCCCTACACGCCCTATCAGCCTGAGATCGCCCAGGGACGCCTCGAGTCGCTGCTCAACTTCCAGACGATGGTCAGCGATTTGACAGGAATGGAAGTGGCGAACGCGTCGCTCCTCGACGAGGCGACGGCAGCCGCCGAGGCGATGACGCTCCTGCACCGCGTGCGTACCAACAAGGGCGGAGCAGGCGAGCGCGGGCTGTTTCTCGTGAGCGATCGCTGCCTGCCGCAAACGATCGATGTGCTGAGAGCGCGGGCCGAACCGCTCGACATCGATCTTCACGTCGGGCCGATTGACGCGATGAGCTTCGACCGCCGTGTCTTCGGCGTCCTCCTGCAGTACCCCGACGAACGCGGCAGCGTCCAGGAGATCGGCGGCTTCATCCGGAAGGCGCACGACGCGGGCGCGCTCGTGGCCGTGGGGTCGGACCTGCTGGCGCTCACCCTCATCACGCCGCCCGGTGAGATGGGTGCGGACGTGGTGTTCGGCAACTCCCAGCGCTTTGGCGTGCCCCTCGGCTACGGCGGTCCTCACGCCGCGTTCTTTGCCACACGCAACGCGTTCGTCCGTCAAACGCCGGGCCGCATCATCGGCGTGTCGGTCGATGTGCACGGCCGCAAGGCCTACCGGATGGCGCTGGCCACGCGCGAGCAGCACATCCGGCGCGAGAAGGCGACGTCGAACATCTGCACCGCACAGGCGCTCCTGGCGAACATCGCGGCGATGTATGCGGTGTATCACGGGCCCGACGGGCTCCGGAGCATTGCGACACGCGTGCACACGCTTGCGCGGGTACTCGACAGGCAGCTGCAGCATCTCGGCTTCACACAGCGCAACGCCGTGCTACTTCGACACCATCGTGGTTGAAGTGCCGTCCGCCGCGGCCGTGCGGAGAAGGCGCTGGCGAAGGGCGTCAACTTCCGCTATCTCGACGATCGGACGGTCGCGATCGCGTTGAACGAGACGGTCGGCACCGGCGACATCCAGGAGATCGTCGGCATCTTTGCCGACGCGTCCGGCGCAGCCACGCCGGCGATCGATGTCGATTCCGTGGCGCGAACGCTCGACGATGGGTATCCGCGCGAGCTCCGGCGGACGAGCGCGTACCTGACGCATCCGGTGTTCAACACGCACCGCTCGGAAACGCAGATGATGCGCTACGTTCGGAGCCTGGAGCGGAAGGACATCGGCCTCGACACCTCGATGATCCCGCTCGGCTCGTGCACCATGAAGCTGAACGCGGCGACGGAAATGCTCCCGATCACGTGGGAGCACTTCAGCCGGATGCACCCGTTCGCGCCGGTCGATCAGGCTGCGGGGTACGCACAGGTGGCGCGAGAGCTCGAGGCCGCGCTGTGCGCGATTACCGGATTCTCAGCGGTCTCGCTGCAGCCGAACTCGGGGGCTCAGGGCGAGTTTGCCGGGCTGTTGGTCATCCGCGCGTACCATCGCGATCGCGGCGAGGGGCATCGCGATGTCGTGCTCATTCCGGCGTCGGCGCACGGCACCAACCCTGCCAGCGCGGCCATGGCCGGCATGCGCGTGGTCGTGGTGGCAACCGCGCCGAACGGTAATGTCGACGTCACCGACTTGCGGAAGAAGGCGACCGAACATCGCGATCGGCTCGCTTGCCTCATGATCACCTATCCGTCCACGCACGGCGTCTTCGAGGACGACATCGTCGACATCTGCCGGATCGTGCACGAGCACGGCGGCCAGGTCTACATGGATGGCGCGAACATGAACGCGCAGTCCGGCCTGACGAGCCCCTCGATGATCGGCGCGGACGTCTGCCACCTCAATCTGCACAAGACGTTCGCGATTCCGCACGGCGGCGGCGGACCAGGGATGGGACCGATCGGCGTGGCGGCGCACCTGGCCCCGTATCTGCCCGGACACCCGCTGGTGAAAACCGGCGGCGCGAAGGCGATCCATGCCGTGTCGGCTGCGCCGTTCGGGAGCGCGAGCATCCTTCTCATCTCCTACGCGTACATTCGAATGCTCGGCGCGAGCGGCGTCACCGACGCGACGAAGTACGCGATCCTCAACGCGAACTACATCAAGGCGAGGCTCGAGCAGCACTACCCGGTGCTGTATGCCCGCGCCAACGGCCGCGTCGCCCACGAGATGATCTTCGACTTGCGCGCCTTCAAGGCGTCGGGCATCGAAGAGATGGACGTGGCCAAGCGGCTGATGGACTACGGCTTCCACGCGCCGACCGTGTCGTTCCCCGTGGCGGGCACGCTCATGGTGGAGCCGACCGAGAGCGAGGACAAAGCGGAGCTCGATCGGTTCTGCGACGCGATGACCCAGATCCGGAAGGAAGTCGAGGCGGTGCTGACGGGCCGTGCCGACCGGCAGGACAACGTTCTGAAGAACGCGCCGCACACAGCGGCCGCCGTGGCCGCGAGCGACTGGACGCACCCGTACTCGCGCGAGGAAGCCGCGTTTCCGCTGCCGTTCGTCAGGGCGAACAAGTACTGGCCGAGTGTCGGACGGATCGACAATCCGTACGGCGACCGGAACCTGTTCTGCTCATGTCCTGCAATCGAAACCTTCGCGTGACGGCTGAGTTGGTCGCCGGCCTAGTGTGAAGCCGCCCGCCCTCGAGACGGAAGTTGGTTTCCTCTTAGATCCTCGCGTGGCGTGCAAACGCGCGTCGTCTCAGCCGGCATAGACTCTGCTTGCCTCCGGCGGCATGTGGCCTCAGCACGCCGCGCCCATCGAGGCCGTCCTGCGCCGCCGCGTTGAACTGGGCGTGCTGGCCGACGGCGTCACGTTCAGCGTCGGCGCCGTGTTCGGTTCCCCGTTTCGCGTGCCGAATGGCACGCTGATCGAGATCTCTCCCACCGTCGCCCATTCAGGCCCGGCGCTCGCCATTCACATCAGGCATGCACTCGAGATCGCGATGTGGCATCGCCTCGTGCCGCCGCCACGGTCCATCGTCACCGAACTGGCGGTGTCCGCCCTTGCGTGCTGGACCGCGTCGCAGTACATCGACACGCTCCCGTCCTGCGAAGCGGCGGCGGCGGTCGACGCGCTGCCGGCGTGGCTTCGGCAACTTCGCCGGCTCGCGCGCGAGCATGACGAGGGCGGCGATCGTGCGGCGGTGGCCGCGGAACTGGTGACCCTGGGCTCGCATCTCCTGGACCTGCAGGGAGCGACCCGGCGCGGCGTTGCGCTCGATCGGGAAGCACTCGCGCAGGCAGCCGACGTGACGACGGCGCTGATGGAGGCGGCGCTGCCGACAGAGGTGCTGCTCACCCGCGGCGGCGACAGTCGTGTGTCGCTGGAGGCCACGGCGCGCGTGAACAAGTACGGATGCAGCGCCGTCCCGCGACCCTCCACCGTCTCATTCTCCTCGTGCACCGCTTCGTCACCCTCTGAATTGAGCTATCGAGCGGCCGAGCACACGCGCCAGGAACTGATCGGATCCGTGCTGCACGGCACGACGGTGGCCGACCGCTTTGGCGCCGCGATCGAGGAGGTGCGCTCTGAGCTCGCGTCCGTGATCGGGCTCGACGCGCGTGATCGGGCGGAAGTCATGCTGGCGGCGTCCGGCACCGATTGCGAGCTCTGCGCTTTGCAGCTCGCACTCGAGGGGCACGATCGAGACCTGCTCGTGATCGTGATCGGGCCAGACGAAATCGGCGGCGGCTCCCTCTCCGCTGCGAGCGGCCGGTACTTCGACGCCCTCACGCCGCTGGAACGTCCTGTGCCGGTGGGGAAGCCGCTGGATGGACTCGAGGTCGGGCGCGTGCATACGGAAACGGTCCCGCTGCGCGAGCGCTCGGGGCGGCCTGTGCCGATCGGCGATATCGATGCGAAGGTCGAAGCACTCGCGCGCGAGGCGGTCGGCCGCGGTGCGCGCGTGCTGCTGCATGTCGTCGACAGCTCCAAGACCGGTTTGCGTGCGCCCAGCATCGGGGCAGTACGGAAGCTCCATCACGAGCTCGGAGAGGCGCTCATCGTGGTCGTCGACGCTGCTCAGATGCGGACGCGGTGCGAAACGCTTATCGAGTACGTTCGGGCGGGCTGGCTCGTGATGATCTCGGGATCGAAGTTCTTCGCCGGACCGCCGTTCTCCGGCGCTCTCCTTGTCCCTCCTGCGTTTTCCGCTCGGGCCACGAATGCGGCAGCCGTCCCCCTCGGCCTTGGCGCGTACCTGAGCGCGTTCGACGTGCCGCGTCCGTGGGTGCGGTGGCGGGCATCGTTTCAGTCAACGCCGAATCTGGGCCTCCTGCTGCGGTGGCGGTCGGCGCTGGCGGAGATGCATGCCTTCGAGGCCTTCGGGCGCGACGCGCGGCGCGAGCGGGTCGAGGCGATCTCCCGGCATTTTCGGTCCGAGCTCGGCCGTCGCCGCTTTGTGGAAATCGTTGCGGCACCGGTGGCGGATCGGAATGGCGTCGAAGAGTCGTGGGATGGCTGTCAGACCATCTGGACGTTCGTGTTGAAGCGGGACCGCCACGCTCGGGCCGAACGCCGCGTGCTGAGCTATGACGAGGCCTGGCAGGTGTATATCTGGCTGAACCGCGATGTGTCGGCGATGCTGCCCTCACAGGCCACGATGGCGGAGCGAAGCCTCGCGGCAGTCCGCTGCCATATCGGCCAGCCGGTCCGAATCGGGTGGGGCGAAGGAGACGTCGCGGGAGCGCTGCGTCTCGCGCTGGGTGCTCGCTCGATGAGAGAAAGCACGCTCGATCCTGGATGTGTCCTCGACAAGATCGAGGTCATCCTGCGCTACTGGCGCCAGCTCACGGCGCAACCGGCGGTTGCGTAACCGCGCGGCTGCCGGCGTGCGTGGCGCGATTTCGAAACGCGCCAAGCAGCTTCCGCGTGACTGGCCCGGGCGTTCCACCGCCGATGCGCCGGTCGTCGACCTGCACGATCGGGAGCAGCTCCTTCGTCGTGCTCGTCAGGAAGCACTCGTCGGCTGCGAACAGATCTTCGTCTCGAAGCGTCTGTTCCCGCGCGTCGACGCCGAGGTCCCGCGCGATTTCCATCACGAACTCCCGCGTGATACCCGGCAGCAGCCCGGCCTCGAGCGGCGGCGTCAGCAGCGCGCCGTTCGTGACGACGAACAGGTTCGACTGACTGCACTCGCTTAGCTCGCCGCGATGGTTTCGCATGATCGCTTCCGTGCCGCCGCGGCGAAGCGCCTCCTGCATCGCGAGCGCGTTGTTGAGCAGGTTGTTGCTCTTGATCATCGGGTTCAGCGAGTGCGGATGGTTCCGGAGGATCGGGGAGAGGCACACCTTCACGCCGCGCTCGAAGGCGGCATCGGGCGGATCGACGTGCGGTTTCACGATGATGACGACCGAGGGAACGGGGGTCGCTTTCGGGTCGTAGGTCAGCTCGCCGATGCCACGCGTGAGGAGGACGCGAATGTACGCTTCGGATCCGTTCAGGCCGCCGGCGTTCATCGTCTCACCAATGCGATCCGCGAGCTCGTCGTCCGTGAAGGGGACATCCAGCACGATCATCTGTGCCGAGCGGCGAAGCCGGCGCATGTGGCGGTCGTAGAGAAACGGCTGGCTGTTGTACGTGCGCATCGTCTCGTAGACGCCTTCGCCGTAGAGGAAGCCGTGGTCGAAGATCGAGATCGCGGCGTCGCGCTCGCCCGAGATCCGCCCGTTGACGTTGACCGTTGCTGCCATGGTGGGAAATCAACGATAGCCTTTGTAGTACAGTGAGCGCAACACAACGGAAGCGCGCCGCCGAGGGCCTACGGCCTACTCCTACCGCCTACCGCCTACGGCCCACCGCCTAATGAGAATCCTCACTGCCGCGCAGATGCGCGAGGCCGACCGCTACACCATCGAGGAGATCGGAATTCCGTCGCTCGTGCTCATGGAGAACGCCGGCCGCCAGGTGGTGGCGGCGATGGAAGCGGCCTTCGAGGAGCGGCTCGACGGCCGCGTGGCCGTGTTGTGCGGCCGGGGGAATAACGGCGGCGACGGCTTCGTCGTGGCGCGCACCCTGCTGCAGCGCGGCGTCGAGTGCGCCGTGTTCGTGGTCGGTGCGCTCGCGGACGTACGCGGCGAAGCCCGGACGAACCTCGACGTCCTCGGCCGCCTGGGCGTCACCGTGGTCGAGATCAACGACGAGCAGACGTGGGAGCTCCACTTCTCGGAGATCTCGCAGTGCACCCTCATCGTCGACGCGATCTTCGGGACGGGTCTGAAGTCCGGGCTCGCGGGCATGCTCGAGACCGTCGTCGCGGACGTCAACGCGTCTGGCATCCCGATCGTGTCCATCGACTTGCCGAGCGGACTCTCGGCCGACACGCCCCACCTGATTGGCGACTGCATCGATGCGTCGATGACGGTCACGCTCGCGGCGCCGAAGCTGCCGCTGGTGCTGCCGCCGGCTGAAGCCCATGCCGGCGACGTCGTGATCGCCGACATCGGGATCCCGACCGAGGTCATCGACGAGCTCGAAGGGCGGACGATCGAGCTGCTGACGCGCGAAGACGTCCGGTCGCTCCTCGAGCCGCGCGCCGCCGACTCGCACAAGGGCGACTTCGGTCGCGTCCTGCTGGTGGGCGGCTCCCGCGGGAAGACGGGCGCTGCGCACCTGGCGGGAATGGGCGCGCTCCGCGCGGGGGCGGGGCTCGTGACGATCGCCACGCCGGCGTCCTGCCTGCCCATCGTCGCCTCCTTGTCACCCGAGCTCATGACCGAGCCGCTCGATGAAGGCCCCAATGGCCAGGTGGTCGGTGCGGCCGTGGAGCGCGTGAGCGAGCTCACACAGGACGTGATCGCTTGCGGCCCCGGCCTCGGAGGGGGTGACAGCGTCGGTCAGTTCGTCCGCGGCCTGCTCGATCGATCGGAGACGCCGCTCGTGCTCGACGCGGATGCGCTCACGGTGCTGGCGGACGACCCGGGTCGCCTCGTGGGCCGCGACGATCGCGACATCATCATCACCCCTCATCCGGGTGAGATGGCGCGGCTCGTCGGTGGCACCGCCGACGAAGTGCAGGCCAGCCGCATCGACGTGGCCTGCGACTTCGCGACGACGCACCACATATACGTGGTGTTGAAGGGCCACCGCACGGTCATCGCGACGCCCGAGGGTCGCGTGTTCATCAATCCAACGGGGAACGCCGGCATGGCCACGGGCGGCACGGGTGACGTGCTGACCGGGATGATCGCGGCGTTCCTGGCGCAGCTCCTCGACGCCGAGGCCGCGTGCCGGCTCGCCGTCTTTCTGCACGGCATGGCCGGCGACCTTGCGCAGGAGAGCGAAGGCGAGGTGGCGATGACCGCGTCGGACTTGCTCGCCCGCATCGGCGAAGCGATTCTGGATCTCACCGGCAAAAAGCCCGTTCGCGATTCGTGATGCCTCGATTCCGTGATTGAGCGACTGACGGGCTCCGAGGATGAAACGATGGCGCTTGCGCGTGACCTCGCCGCGACGCTGCAGGCTGGAGACGTCGTGCTCCTGTCTGGGACTCTCGGGGCGGGCAAGACGGCGTTCGTCCGCGGCCTCGCCGCAGGGTTAGGGGTCGATCCCGCGGAGGTGAGCAGCCCCACGTTCACGATCGTTCACGAGTACCGCGGCGGCCGGCTGGTGCTGTATCACGCTGACCTGTACCGGCTGGAACGAACGGCGACGGAGGATATCGGACTCGAAGAAATGGGGGTAAAGGACGGCGTGCTGGCCATCGAATGGCCGGACCGGCTGACGCACGACCTGCCCGGCGCGCGGGACGTCAGGCTCGAGATCGTCGACGAGGGCACGCGCCGAATCGTAATCGCGGCGCCGAAGACCTAGAATTGCTGGGTCAACGATGTCCGAGCGTGCCGACACGAAGCAAAGATTCACAAACACTCTTCAACGCTTGCGCCAGCTGCCCGAGGCGGCCCGCGCCCGGCTACAGAGTCGATTCGCACAGGCGCTCCTGGAGGAGACGTTCGAGGTCTCCACGCCGCGCGGTCCAATCTCTTTCGTGCTCCTTGGACGAGGCACGGGCATTCGCGCCAGATCCCTGCTGACCAAGCAGCCGGCCACTATCCAGTGGATCGATTCGTTCGGCGCAAACAGTGTCTTCTGGGATGTCGGTGCGAATGTCGGCGTGTACACACTCTACGCCAGCCTGCGAGGCGACATGAGAGTGGTTGCGTTCGAGCCGGCGGCCGTCAACTACTTCCTGCTGGCCGCCAATTGCGAAACGAACCGACTCGATGCGCAGGTGGATTGTTTGCTGGTCGGTCTCGGTGGCGGAAAATCAATCGGACGCCTGGACGTGTCACAGTTCTCGCCCGCCGAGTCCTTCAGCTTTCGAGACAGACCGGATGGCAGGCGGTACAGGCCACAAGCTGCAATCCTACTTTCCGTGGATCAGCTCGTCGAGGAGTTCGGCCTGGCCTGCCCCAATTACATCAAGATCGATGTGCCGGGCCTGACCGAGGAGATCATCGCCGGCGGCGTCGTGACGCTCGCGCGGCAGGAAGTGCGCGAGCTGCACATTGAGATGCGCGAGCACTCGAAGACCGGGCAACGAATCGTGAAGGCGCTCGCGAAACTTGGTTTCGCCGTCGCCGGCCGACCCTCGCACGGTGAAACGACCGACCTGACATTCGCGAGGTCAGGCTCGCCGCCGCGAGAGGTATGACGCCGCCACCGACGGGTTATTCCATCCGATAGTTAGGAGCTTCCTTCGTTATCTGCACGTCGTGCACGTGGCTCTCGCGGACCCCCGCCGGCGTGATGCGAATGAGCTTGGCCTTGCGCTGCAGCTCGGGGATGGTGCCGCAGCCGGTGTAGCCCATGCCCGCGCGCAGCCCTCCCACGAGCTGGTGAATCATCGCAGCCACGCTGCCCTTGTGCGCGACGCGGCCTTCAATCCCTTCGGGCACCAGCTTGTCCGTCCGGCGGCCCCCCTCGAGATCGAACTCGTCCTGGAAGTAGCGGTCGCGGCTGCCGCGGCGCATCGCGCCGATCGAGCCCATCCCGCGATACTCCTTGTAGCTGCGGCCCTGGAACAGAATCAGCTCGCCGGGGCTCTCGTCGGTGCCGGCAAAGAGGTTGCCGATCATCGCGGAGCTCGCGCCCACTGCGATGGCCTTGACGACATCGCCGGAGTAGCGAATGCCACCGTCGCCGATGATGGGAATGTTCCGCGCCGCGGCGGCGCGGGCGCAGTCCATGATCGAGCTGATCATCGGCACGCCGATGCCGGCCACCACGCGCGTGGTGCAGATCGATCCGCCCCCGATGCCGACCTTCACGGCATCGACGCCGGCGGCGATCAGCGCTTCCGTGGCCTCCGCGGTCGCGACGTTGCCGGCGATCAGATCGGTATTCGGGAACTCGCGCCGGAGGCGCGCGACCATGTCGAGCACTCCCTGCGAATGCCCGTGCGCCGTGTCGACGACGAGCACGTCGACGCCGGCGGCCACGAGCGCCGCCGCACGCTCGGCCGTGTCCTTTGCGACGCCGACCGCCGCGCCGCAGCGGAGCCTCCCGAGCGCGTCCTTGCACGCCAGCGGGTACTTGACCATCTTCTGGATGTCCTTGACGGTGATCAGCCCCTTCAGCCTGTAGTCCTTGTCCACGACGAGGAGCTTCTCGACTTTGTGGCGGTGCAGGATCTCGCGCGCCTCGTCGAGCGTGGTGCCAACGGGCACCGTGAAGAGCGGCTCGGATGTCATCACCTCCGAGATCGGCCGGTTGACGTTGGTCTCGAAGCGCAGGTCGCGGTTGGTGAGGATGCCGACGAGCCGGCCCTCCTTGCTGCCGTCCTGGGTGATTGGCACGCCGGAGATCCGGTAGTTCTTCATCAGGTCGAGCGCTTCATAGATGCGATTGGTGGGGGAGAGCGTGATCGGGTTGACGATCATGCCGCTCTCCGAGCGCTTGACCCGGTCGACTTCCGATGCCTGCTCTTCGACCGAGAGATTCTTGTGAATGACGCCCATGCCGCCCTGCTGCGCCATGGCGATGGCGAGGCTGGATTCCGTCACCGTATCCATCGCGGCGCTGAGGAGCGGAACATTCAAGCGGATGTTCCGGGTCAGCCGCGTGCTCACGTCCACCTGCGTGGGCAGCACGGTGGAGTGCTGCGGGACGAGCAGCACGTCGTCGAAGGTCAGCGCCGTGGTGATGTCCGTGTCGGCCGGAGCGAACGTGAGCGTCCCCGATTTCAGTTCCATGTGTCTCCTTGCCGCGCCGAAGCCGCGCGGAGGCGGGTTACGCCGCGGCGCCGTGGCATTTCTTGTACTTCTTCCCGCTGCCGCATGGACAGGGGTCGTTTCTGCCCACCCTCGGCCCTTCGTGTTTGAACGTCTTGATGACATCGTCGCCGCCCGTTCTGGCCGGCTGCGGCGGACGGCCGGCGGGCGGGGCTTGAGCGGCTCGTGGACCGAAGGCGGACGGCTGCGCCGATTCGCCGGGACTGTTGTAGCTGAGAGGCGTGGCGCGCCGAGCGACCGGCCGCGGCGCCGCTGACTCCTCGGACAGCACCGGGCGCAGATGGAAGAGATACCGGACGATCTCCTCCTCGATCCGCGCTTTCATGTCCTGAAACAGCGCGAAGCTTTCCTTTTTGTACTCGACGAGCGGGTCGCGCTGGCCGTAGCCGCGAAGTCCGATGCCTTCCTTCAGGTGGTCCAGCGAATAGAGGTGGTCCTTCCACTGCTGATCGACAATCTGCAGCATGACGTCGCGCTCGACGCGGCGATAGAGATCGCTGCCCACCATTGTCTCTCGTTCGCGGTAGCTCGCCTTGATCGCCGTCCAGAGGTCGTCCGCGATGTCGACGCTGTTCTTGTCGTCCAGCTTCAGTGACTCGATCGAGGCAGACTCGAGGCCGTAGACGCGCGTGATTTCACGCTTCAGCGCCGGGAGGTCCCACTCCTCCACGTCCAGTTCCTTGCCGGCGAACCGGTCCACCAAATCGTCGAGGATATCCTCTGCCAGCGACAGGACGTACTCGCCGGTGTCTACGACTTCTTCTTCGGTGACGTGCACCTTGCCTTCGAGAATCTCGCGGCGCAGCGTGTACACGCTCTCGCGCTGCTTGTTCATCACGTCGTCGTACTCGAGGAGATGCTTGCGGACGGAGAAGTTCTGCGCTTCCACCTGCTTCTGCGCGCGCTCGATCGCCCGCGTCACCATCCCGTGCTCGATCGGCACGCCTTCTTCCATGCCGAGCCGCTGCATGAGGCCGGAGATCCGGTCGGATCCGAAGATGCGCATCAGGTCGTCTTCGAGGGACAGGTAGAAACGCGACGACCCCGGATCGCCCTGGCGGCCGGCGCGGCCGCGAAGCTGGTTGTCGATCCGCCGCGCCTCGTGCCGCTCGGTCGCGAGGATGTGCAGACCGCTCTCGTTCACCACCTCGTCATGCTCGACTTCGGTTTCGTGCTTGAAGTGCGCGTAGATGCGCTCCCATTCGGGACGCGGCACGCGGTAGAAGCCGTCGATGTGGAAGAAGTAGACGAACTCTTCGTCGTCGACGAACTTCTCTTCGCCCTTCGAAAGCTTCTCGGCGATCTCTTCGGACAGGGCCTGCTGGCGCGCCATGTGCTCGGCATTGCCGCCCAGCAGGATGTCGGTGCCGCGGCCGGCCATGTTGGTCGCGATCGTCACGTTCGACTTGCGTCCCGCCTGTGCGACGATCTCGGCTTCCTGGGCGTGATACTTCGCGTTCAGGACGACGTGCTTGATGCCGCGTTTTCGCAGCATCCCCGAGAGGCGCTCGGACTTCTCGATTGAGACCGTGCCGACGAGCGTCGGCCGTCCCGACTGCTGCTTCTCGACGATGTCGTTGAGAATTGCCTCGTACTTCTCCCGTTCCGTGCGGTAGACGAGATCCGGCTCCTCGACGCGCTTCAGCGGCCGATTGGTCGGCACCACGATCACTTCGAGGTTGTAGATCTTGCCGAACTCCGGCGCTTCGGTCTCGGCGGTGCCGGTCATTCCCGAGAGCTTCTTGTACTTACGGAAGTAGTTCTGGAACGTGATCGTGGCGAGCGTCTGGTTCTCGCGCTCGATCTTCACTTTCTCCTTGGCCTCCACCGCCTGATGCAGCCCATCGCTCCATCGGCGCCCTGGCATGAGCCGGCCGGTGAATTCGTCGACAATCACCACGCCGCCGTCCTTGATCATGTAGTCCACGTCGAGGCGGAACAGCGTGTGCGCCCGCAGCCCCTGATGGATGTGGTGGAGCAGCGGCATGTTGGCAGGGTCGTAGAGACCCTTCGAGTCGGGCACGAGCCGGTGCGAGAGCAGCTGCTCGGCCTTGGCCATGCCGGTCTCGGTCAGCGTGACGGTCTTGTGCTTTTCGTCGACGATGAAGTCGCCGGTCGCTTCGAGCGCTTCGCGGTCCTCGGCCTTGGTGTCGCCGCGCGTGACCGCGCCGGGCTTCAAGCGCGGGATGATCCGATCGACCTCGTAGTAGAGGTCGGTTGATTCCTCCGCGGGGCCGGAGATGATGAGCGGCGTTCGCGCCTCGTCGATCAGGATGCTGTCCACTTCGTCCACGATGGCGAAGTGGTGCCCGCGCTGGACCATCGACGCGAGCTCGAACTTCATGTTGTCGCGGAGGTAGTCGAACCCGAATTCGTTGTTGGTCCCGTACGTGATGTCGGCGGCGTAGGCGACCTGCCGCTGCTGGTCGTTGAGCTCGTGCTGAATGACGCCGACGCTCATCCCGAGGAACCGGTACAGGCGTCCCATCCATTCGGAGTCGCGGCGCGCGAGGTAGTCGTTGACCGTGACGACATGTACCCCTTTACCCTCGAGCGCGTTCAGGTACGCCGGCAGCGTGGCGACGAGCGTCTTGCCCTCGCCGGTTTTCATTTCGGCGATCGCGCCGTTGTGCAGCACCATGCCGCCGATGAGCTGCACGTCGAAGTGGCGCATGTTCAAGACGCGGCGGCCGGCTTCGCGCACGACCGCGAACGCCTCGGGCAGCAGATCGTTCAGCGCCGCGCCGTCGGCGAGCCGCTTTCTGAACTCCTCGGTTTTTGCCCGCAGGCGTTCGTCGCTGAGCGGCTGGATGGTGGGTTCGAGGGCGTTGATATCGGCGACCAGCGGCCGGAGCCGCTTCAGCTCACGTTCGTTCTGTGTGCCGATGACCTTGGCGAGGAGTTGTCCGATCATCTAAAGGAAACGCGAATTACCGAAGGAATAATCTACCGATTGTAGCATCGCCGCGGGTGGCACCCGGGCGCTACACCAGCACGGACAGCGCGGAACGAAACGCTACTGGTCGCGAGGCCGCTGCGTGAGGAGCTGGAGTGGGTTGAGGAGCTTGCCGTTGGCGAGCACCTCATAGTGCAGGTGGTAACCGGTGGCGCGGCCCGTGGCGCCGACTTTCCCGATGACATCACCGCGCTTGATTGGGTCGCCGTGCTTCACGGTGTATTCGGAGAGGTGGCCGTACCGCGTCTCGAGACCGAAGCCGTGGTCGATGACGATGAGCTTGCCGTAGGCTCCCTGGTAGCCGACGTGCGTGATCGTACCAGCGGCCGTCGCGTACACCGGCTGCCCGCGCTCTCCCGCGATATCGAGCCCGTTGTGATAGTCGGTGCCGCCGGTAACCGGATCCGCGCGCGGTCCCATCCGCGATGTGAGCCATCCCGTCGCCGGCCACATCGACGGTGTCGCATTCGCAAGCGCGTTCCGCTGCTCGACGCTCTTCCGCAAGCCGTTGAGACCCGACTCGATGCCTTCGAGCAACGTCCGAAGGAGGCCGAAGGTATCGTCCGGCGTCATCATCGATGAAAGGGTTTTCCGGGCGGTCTTCGCGACTTCGGTACTCCCACCCATCGCCCGACTCTTGACGACCGCCGGGAGCTTGTCCATCGCGCGCGCCAGATTGGGGTCGAGTGCCGAGCGGGCGCCGATGTCGGTGATGACCGACTGCAGGGCGGACGTCTGCTCGGCGAGTGACTCTGTCGCGGCGCGATAGTTGGCGTTCTCGATTTCGAGCGTGTGATGGCTGGTCTGGAGGGCGGAGACCTCGCTCTTGGCCTTCCACGCCGCGCCCATCCCGACCAGAATCGGAAGCGCCAGCAGCGTGCAGCCTGCGATTGCTGCCGGCCGAATACTGACGGTCACTCGGCGCACGACGCCTGAGGTCCGGTCTGCGACGATGATGGTGTATCGGCGGGATGGCATTCCGAACGCCCGAGGCTATCACGACGTTTCGGCTGTTTCAAAGTCATTCGACAGCGGAGGCGATCATCGGGCGAATTACCGTTCGAAATCGAACTGAGAGGGGCTCACTCGAGCAGTCGGAACTGCAGCGCCTCCGCGATGTGATCCGCTTCGAGCGCAGCGGATCCGCTGAGATCGGCAATCGTCCTCGACACTTTCAGCACGCGGTCGTATCCGCGGGCGGTGAGCTTCAAACGGTCCGCGGCGACGTGCAGCAGGCGTCGCCCTTCCGCCCCTGGCCGGCAGTACATTCCAACCATTCCCGCGCGGAGTCCCGCATTCATCCGCGTCGCCGTTCCGTCATAGCGCGCGCGCTGACGTTCACGCGCCGCGAGAACTCGAGCTCGCACGTCCGCGGATCGCTCGCCGGGAGGCGCGTCGGCCAGCAACGTCACGGGGACCGAGGGCACTTCGGCCACCAGGTCGATGCGGTCCCGCAGCGGACCTGAGAGGCGGCCGCGATAGCTCTCAATCTGATTAGGTGTGCAGCGACACGAGCGACGATCGTCGCCGTTGTATCCGCACGGACACGGGTTCATCGCCGCGACGAGGACGAATCGGGACGGAAAGACCGCCGTTCGTGCGGCGCGCGAGATGGTCACGCGGCCCTCTTCGAGTGGCTGACGCAACACTTCGAGCACCCGCCGGTGGAACTCAGGCATCTCGTCGAGGAAGAGGACGCCATTGTGCGCGAGGCTGATTTCGCCCGGCCGCGGAATCGAGCCGCCGCCGACCAGCGCGACGTTCGAGATCGTGTGATGCGGCGCGCGGAACGGCCGCGCGGCCAACAGCCCGCCGCCGTGGGGCAACATGCCGGCGACCGAGTGAATCGCGGTGCATTCCAGCGCTTCATCGAAGGAGAGCGACGGCAGAATCCCGGGCAGGCGCCGCGCCATCATCGTCTTGCCGCCTCCGGGAGGGCCGACGAGGAGCAGATTGTGCCCGCCCGCGGCGGCAATCTCGAGCGCACGGCGTGGCAAGAGCTGACCGCGCACATCCGCCATGTCGCCATCGCACGGCGGCGCTTCGTCGACGTCCGGCGCGGCGGGTCTCACAAAGATCGGCGCCGCCTCGGGCAGGTTCAATGTCTGGATCGCTTCGTTCAGCGATCGCGCGGTGCAGACCTCCAGACCCTCGACGATCGAGGCTTCGAGCGCATTCTGCGGCGGCAGGAGGAGCCTGCGCAGGCCGGACTGCCGTGTCGAGACGGCGACCGGAAGCACGCCTCGAATTCCGTTGATGCGTCCGTCGAGTGAGAGCTCGCCGAGGACGACCGTGTCATCGATGACGCGGCGCGTCACGCATCCGCAACCGGCGAGGATGCCCAGCGCGATGGGCAGATCGAACGACGAGCCCGCTTTGCGCACGTCGGCGGGTGCGAGGTTCACGGTGATCCGATGCGGTGGAAACTCGAGGCCCGAATTGCGGATCGCGGCGCGCACGCGATCCCGGCTCTCTCGAACCGTGGCATCCGGCAGGCCGACCATCGAGAACGACGGGAAGCCGAAGGACACGTCGACCTCGACATGCACGGCGTAGGCATCGACGCCGAACACCGCGGCGCTGCGAAGGCTGGCGAGCATGCGGCTCACTGGTGCAAGGCTGAGCCCGCGCCGATAACCCCATCAAACCCGTTGTAAATCGGCGTGTGTCGCGCTGTCGCGTGCGAAACCGCGCAGAAACTGACGCGTCGGACTCGACCGCTTGTGGCAGTTCTTGACCCGCCTACAGGCCGCGCAGACGGCCAGCAGGATTCACGATGCTTGACGCATTCAAGGGACTCACCGGGGGCGCGAAGGCCCAGAAGCAATCCGACGATCTCCAGGGCCTCATCGCCACGGCGAGGGAAGAGCGCAACGCCCTCAGCGCGATGCTGACGCAGATTTCGATGCGCACATCGAAGCTGCAGCAGATGGGGAAGTCGCTGGAGCTCGTGGATGAAAAGGCTGACGCCGCGGGCAGCCGCCTCGATGATCTCGTGAACCGGATCGAATCGATCGAAGAGCGGGCGCGCTCGTTCGGCGAGATCGACGCGCGCATCCAGGCGCTCCTCGACGCAGCGGCGCAGGCCCAGCACTCCGTCGACCGACTGATGGCCCCCGACGGCGAGCTTGCAGAAGCACCGCGAGTCCGTCCAACAGCTCTCGTCCGAAACGCTCGAAACGCACGCGAGCCTTGACGCGCTGATGAAGGAGCGCGCCGGTCTCGACGAGTTCCGCACGCAGCTGCGAAAGAGCCAGGCGGACATCAAACAGTCGGTCGATGGCGCCGCAGCGCTCAGGGCCGATCTCGATCAGGTTCGCGGCACGGCCACCCAGCTCGCGCAGGAATACGCCAAGATCCGCGAGGCTTCCCGCGAGGCGCGCGAGGACTCGCACGTCGCCACCGAGACGGTCAAGGAAGTCGAGAAGAAGATCGGTCCGCTCATGCAGCTCCAGGAGCTGTCGAAGACAACCGAGGAGAAGCTCGCCTCGCTGAACGCGCTGACCGAGCACGTCTCGACGAAGAGCAAGGCCCTCGAGAGCCAGAAGGTGGCGGTCGAGCGGGCCGATCGTCGAGGCGAACCGCCTCAACGAGATGGTCTGGAACATGGACGTCCAGATCTCGCGGCTGCACGAGGGGATGAAGCAGGCCTCGCGCAGCGAGGAGACGGTTGCGCGCATCGAAAAGCTGGTCGAGGAAACCAACGCGAAAGCCGACGCCGCGACCAAGATGCGCGACGAGCTCGCGCGCGAATCGTCCCGCTTCGAGAAGGATGGCCGCGCGCTCGTCGATGTGATGCGGACGCACGTGGAGAAGCTGGCGCTCGAGAAGAAGGAATTCGAGGCCTTCGATCGGCGTCTCGACACGCTGCAGCAGTCGGTCGGCGAAGCCGAGGCGCGCATGCAGGCGCTCACGGCGAAAGAGAAGAACCTCTCGCTGTTGAACCAGCGGGTCGACGGATTGACGAAGGATTTCGACGCGCTGATGGGGGCGGCCGACGAGTTGTCGAAGAAGCAGGCGGGCCTGGAGACGCTCGCCGAGCGGCTGGCGCAGGTCGACGAGCTGTCGAAGCGTACAGCCGCCCACTATGAGAGCCTCCATCAGAGCCGCGAGGACCTCGAAACGCTCCGCAAGGAGATCCACGAGTTCCACAAAATGCATGCGGACGTGGCGCATCTCGGCGACAAGCTCGCAGCGGACCGCGCCGCGCTCGAGGCCTTCGGCGACCGCATGACGTCGTTCCTGACCCGGACGCCTCAGCTCGAGTCGACGATGGACGCGATCAGCGGGAAGCTGGCGCTGGTCGATGCCGGCACGTTGGCTGCGACGCGGCTGGGACAGATCACCGGCGAGCTGGATGCGCAGCTGGCCCGCGTCACCGCGCGCGTGCAGTTCGTCGAGAAGCTCGAGGGCCGGATCAACTCCCTCGTCTCCGTGACGAGCGACGTCGGCCAGAAGCTCGCAGAGCAGCTTGCGCGGCGGGCAGAGCTCGACACGCTCAAGAGCCAGTGCGACGACATCGCCGCGCAGATGCTCGATGCCCACCAGAAGGTCGAGCGCGTCGGCACGCTCCAGAGCAAGGTGCTGCCGATCGCCGAGCAGCTGTCCGTACTGAATGACGAGCTGAAGAAGGCGCAGGCTCGCGCGAGAGAAGCGCAGCGCGAGGAAGCCGTCATCGCCCAGCAGCAGGCTCGTCTGGTGGAGCTCGTCGAGCAGGGGCGCGCCCTTGCGGCCGAGGCCGGCGAGCGCGTCAAGCAGATGCAGGCGCTGAGCGAGGAGCTGGCGCGCGCCGGGTCGGCCAAAGACGAGCTCGTGGGCGAGCTCGCGCGCGTTCAAGTGCGGCAGCGCGACGCGATCGCGCAGGCCGAGGCCGCCGAGGATCACATCAAGCGGGCCGAGGCGATGTTCAAGCAGCTCGAGCAGCGCCGGACGCAAATCGCCTTTGCCGACAAGAAAGTGGCCTCCGTCGAATCGAAGCTCGCGCAACTCGCGGACAGCTCCGACCAGGTTGACCAGAAGATGAAGGCGATCGCCGACCGCGACGCGGTGGTGGCTGCGGTCAAGGCGGAAGTCGAGAGCGTCCACGAGATCAGCGCGAAGAGCCGGGCCGATCTGCAGTACGTGAGCGACCACCGCGAGGACGTCGCCGCGCTGCGGCGGCAGGTGCAGGATCTGCTCGCCAAGGCATCGGAGGCGGAAGCGAAGATCGCGATCATCGAGTCGCGTCGCCGGACCGTCGACGAGGTTCAGGGAAAGACGAGCCTGATCTCGAACCTGCTCGAGGACGTCCGGGTGAACCTCGAAACGCTCGGCGAGCAGAAGGCCGTGATCGACCACGTGGCCGAGAAGCTGGCCCGGCTCGAGTTCATGATGCAGGAGGCGCAGACGACGGTGCGCACGCTCCAGCACGAACGCGAGCTGGCACAGCGGATCGAGCAGAGCATCAAGCAGCTCCGCGTCAGGACCGCACCGGCGGCGTCGGCGAAGAAGGCCGTGACCGCCTAGGCGCGGGGCAGATTGTCGAGGGCCGCGGTCAACAATGCACGTGCGGCAGCGTGGGTGAGCTGCTCGCGCGCGCCCGACGGCGGCAGCCACGCGATCTCACGCTCTTCCTTCGAGGTCAGCGTGCCCGTGCACTCAATCAGAAAGTACTGCACTCTGAGCTGCCGTCCCCCCGACTCGAACGTCAGTGCCGGCCAGAGCGCCGCCACCACACGGCCCGTCACGCCGGCCTCCTCTTCGGCCTCACGCACGGCCGCCTCGGCCGCGGTTTCGTTTTCCTCGATGTGTCCTTTGGGAAAAATCCAGTCGGTGGGACTTCTTGCGGGCCCTCACGAGGAGCACTCTGAAGCCGTCTTCCCCTCGGCGATAGACGACCGCGCCCGCCTGTTCGACGAACTCCGCCAAGTGCCGCTATTCGTTCGTCCGCGCCGCGCGGCCTGTGAGGATCATGAGGCGTTGCCCCGGCTGAATCGAGTTGCCGCGGATGCTGTTCCACGTCTTCAATGACGCCACGGTCGTTTTGTACAGCTTTGCGATGGAGAAGAGCGTGTCGCCTCGCTTCACGCGGTGGTACAGCTTCGTCTGGTCCGTCTTTTCCGCGCGAGGCGCGGTGGTGGTGGACGAAGCGACGACGGCGTCGGCCTTCCGGGACGCGACCGGGATCGCGGCCGCGTCCGTGCGGGCGGCGAGGAGCAGCTCGGGTGCGCGCGGGATGATGAGCTGCTGGCCGGTGTTCACGCGGCTGCGGACCGACAAGTAGTTTGCTTCGGCGAGATCCGCGCGGCTGACCTTCAGCTTCCGCGCGATCGTGGCGATTGTTTCGCCCTTTTTGACCGTGTGCCACCGGAGCGGCGCGAGATCCGTGGAGTTGGTCTGCGCGAGCCGCGCGCGGATCACGTCGGCTGCGCCAGCGGGCACGCGCAGGTCGTAATCGGTCGTGCGCACCGGCGTGGTCCAGCGTCGCAGCTCCGGGTTCAGCTCCTGAATCGCGTCGACCGGTGTGCCGATCCATTCGGCGATGCGGCGGAGATCCACCGCCTGTGAAAGCGTGACGGTTTCAACCGCCGCCGGCGCCGCCGGCGAGACGCTCATGCCGTACTGAGCTGGATTGCGGGCAATGATGATCGCGGCGAGGATCAGCGGGACGTACTCGCGGGTTTCGCGAGGCAGGTAGCGCTTCGTCGATGTGAGGCGCCAGAAATCGTCCCGGCCCGAGCGTCTGATCGCCCGTTGCACGCGGCCGGGACCGCCGTTGTACGACGCCAGCGCCAGGTGCCAGTCGCCGTCGAACATCTTGTGCAGGGTCTTCAGGTACTTGGCCGCGGCTCGCGTGGCTTTCTCCGGCTCGGCGCGCTCATCGATGTACCAGTCGTGCTTCAGGCCGTTCTCGAGCGCGGTGCCGCGCATGAACTGCCACATGCCCTTCGCTTTCGCGCGCGACAGCGCGTTCGTCTTGAATGCGCTTTCGACGAGCGGCACGTAGGCGAGGTCCAGCGGCAGTCCCTCCGCGCGGAAGACGTCCTGAATCATCGGAAGGAACCGCGCACCCCGGCTCAGACCCTCTTCGAGATACCCCTTCAACCGGCCGGTGAACAGCTGCACGTACGACAGCACCCTCGCATTCATCGGAATGTTGATGTCGTGGGCGGTCGTCTGCAGGTCCTCGGCCACCGCCTGCTTCGTTTCGGCGGTGGGCACGGGCTTCTCGAACGTGGAGATCGCCAGCAGGTCGTCGATGGTCGCCGGCTCGTATTTCTTCTCGGTGAAACCGTCGCCGCGTGCGAGCGCCGTCACCTCGTAGGCGCTGATTCTCTCGACCAGACGGTCGAAATGCTCCCGAATGCGCGGCTCGGACCGCGCGCCGAATGGTGATTCGAGCAGGACTTCAACCGACAGGTTGAATTCCGCCTTGGCCCGCTCGAGATGGCCCTGTTCCAGCTCGGCCTGACCGGTCTCGAAGTGGCGGTTGGAGAGGGCTATGAGAACGTCGACCGGGTCTGGTTCCGGCTGAGGATCGACTGCTTGAGGGGCCGGGGTCTGGCCGCGAGGCGTGGGGCCAGCTGCGGGCGTAGCCTTCGTCGTCGCGCATGCTGCCGAGAGCAGCCCGAGCATGAGGACCGCTCCGGACAAGCCGTGGCGCCGTCTGAACATGAAGGCGTACTCTACCATTCGCGAAAACCGATGGTCAACAATAAGTCCAACAGGCTCAGCAATTGCGGGGAAAGACTGCCTCTGATTTCTTACCCTTGCTTATCGGTTCGAAACCCTGGCACGTCTAGGGAGCACCTCGCCTCACGGACGCCAGGTCGCGCGTGCGAACACCTTCTTGTCTTCACCAAGCTCCCGGGCTGCCGGGGTCACGATCGTGCGCTCCCCGATGAGGAGTTTCCTGCCCGCGCGGAGGGCGTCTCGGACGTCTGACTCCGCCACGAACTCGAGGGGCTTTGAGTCTTCAGCACTCGTGGCTGCCGGCGCCGCCGGGAGGGGCGCGCCGCCCTCGGGAGGGCGATATCCGCGCGACGCCAGGAACTGGTCGATGCGCGCGGCAAGCGTCTGGGCCGGGATTCCTCCAGGAACGGCTCGATTCGGTGCTTTCGGCAGCCCGCGTCCGGCTTTGAGCTCAGAGTCGACTCCGAGTTGACTCTGAGTCGACTCTGAGCCGCGAGGGGAGCTCTTATGGGTGTCCACGGCCGGACGCGTTTCGTACGCGAGGCGCTTCAGATTCAGGAGATGGCGCGGACCGATGTTGTCCGATGTGATGTTTCCGCCCCACCCACCGCATCCGAGCGTCATCGCAGGATCGAGGCCCGTGGTCAGCCCGATCGACCCGTGCGTCGTGGGCGTGTTCACGCAGATTCGGTAGGCGGGCTTCTTCAAGCCAAACTGAAGAACCACCTCGTCGTTCTTCGAGTGAATCGACATCGTGTGGCCCATGCCGCCGTATCTCAGGATCTGAATGCAGCGCTCGCACCCTTCCTGCCAGTCTTTCACGGTGTAGAAGGAAAGAACGGGGCACAGCTTCTCGATCGAAAGGGGGTATTCCCTCCCGACGCCGGCGAGCGGCGCGATGAGCACGCGCGTCCCGTCGGGCACCGCGATGCCGAGCTGCCGGGCGATGTGCATGGCCGACTTGCCGACCAGCGCCGGGTTCGGCAGACGCTGCGGGGTGACCAGCGCCTTTGCCAGCGCGTCCTGCTCGTTCGCGTTGAGAAAGTGCGACCCGCCTGCGACGAACTCGCGGCGAACCTCCTCTGAGACCGCTTCATCGACGACGACGGAATTGGGTGCCGAGCACAGCACGCCGTTGTCGAACGACTTGCCGATGATGATGTCGCTCACCGCTTTCCGGAGATCCGCGGTTCGCTCGATATAGCAGGGAGCGTTGCCGGGTCCAACTCCATATGCCGGCTTGCCGGCGCTGTACGCGGCGCGTACGAGGCCCATGCCGCCGGTCGCCAGAATCACCGACACCTCGCGCGCCTTCATCAGCTCCTGCGTTCCTTCGAGCGTGACGGTCGTCATCCAGCCGATGCTTCCGGTCGGCGCACCGGCCCGGGTCGCGGCGTCGGACATGATCTCCGCAACCCGTGTAATGCAGCGCGCCGCAGCCGGATGGGGGCTGATCACGATGGCGCAGCGGGCCTTGAGCGAGATCAGGATTTTGTAGATGGCCGTCGACGTCGGATTGGTCGACGGAACGATCGCGGCAACGACGCCGAAGGGCTCCGCGATCTCGACGAGGCGGCGGGTCTCATCGCGGTTGACCACACCGACCGTCTTGATCGGCTTGATGAATTCGTAGACGTCACGCGAGCCGAAGAGATTCTTTTGAACCTTGTCCGCGACGACGCCGTAGCCGGTTTCTTCGACAGCGAGGCGGGCGAGCGCCTCGGCATGCGGTGTGACGGCATCAGCCATCGCCGAGACGATGGCGTCGATCTGCTGTTGGGTCAGCTCGGCGAGCGCCGTCTGGGCCTGCCGGGCTGCCCGGGCGAGCGTTCGTGCCTCGGAAATCGACGCGAGGTCCCGATCGCTGGCGGGCTTGGTCTCGGGCGCGGCCATCCCTACGCCTTTGCTGTTGGCAGGATCCTCTCGACTTCAGCGTGCGGCCGGGGGATGACGTGAACCGACACCAGCTCGCCGACACGCCGCGCCGCCGCGGCGCCGGCATCAGTCGCCGCTTTCACCGCGCCGACATCACCCCGGACGAGCACCGTCACATAGCCCGCGCCGATGTACTCTTTGCCGATGAGAGTGACGTTGGCGGCCTTCACCATGGCATCCGCCGCTTCGACGGAGCCGATGAGACCCTTCGTTTCCACCATGCCGAGCGCATCCGCAGCCATGTCGCGCCGCCATGTTACAGAGTTGCGGGTTATTATTCCAGCTTCCATGACACGCCTCTCTCGCGCCAGCCTGTTCCTCGCGGTGCTGTGTCTCGTGGCGTGCGGCCGCACCGAGGACACCGCGCCGCCGATCGCTACGCCGGGCGTCACGCTCCAGCACAGCGCCGTCCCCATCGGCAGCCCGCTCGAGATGAAATACCGGTTCAGGGTCGACGCACAGGACCGCGCGTTCGCTGACGATTACTGGGTGTTCGTCCACTTTCTCGACCGCGACGGTGAGTTGATGTGGACGGACGATCATCGGCCTCCGACGCCGACCGAGCGATGGAAGGCAGGCGACACGATCGAGTACGCGCGCACGATGTTCGTTCCCAAGTTCCCGTACACCGGCCCGACGACCGTGGAAGTCGGTCTGTTCTCCCCGAAGACGGGCCAGCGCCTCCCGATGACCGGCAAGACGCGCGGCCAGCGCTCGTATGAAGTGGCCACGTTCGATCTCGAGCTTCAGAGCGCGAATCAGTTCGTGGTCTTCAAACAGGGCTGGCACCCCGCGGAAGTCGCCGACGACCAGATCGGCACCGAGTGGCAGTGGTCGAAGAAAGAGGCCACGCTGACGTTCCGGAATCCGAAGAGGGATGTTCTCTTCTACCTGGAACTCGACCGGCCGGCGGCGCCGTTCCCCGAGCCGCAGCAGGTAGAGGCTCGAGTCGGCGAGCAGGTCGTGGACCGGTTCCCCCTCGGGTCACACGAACACCAACTACGAAAATTCCCGCTGTCGGCCGCCCAACTGGGCGCGGCGGACACGGTTGAGATGCGCATCGTCGTCGACCGCACCTTTATCCCCGCCAGCATTCCGTCGATGGGCAGCCGCGACCCGAGGGAGCTCGGCGTCCGCGTGTTTCGGGCATATGTAGAACCGCGCTGAACTGCACGATACGCCTTTCCAGGACCGACTGCGGGTCCCTCACCCCGGTCTAAACCCTTGTGAGCAGGGGGAGATGCGGCGAAAGCGGGTATAATCGGCCGAAACTGTAATGCCCTGCCGCACAGGCTCTTACGATGGAATTTCGCTGTAGGCTCGCCACGGCGGGCGGCGAGATCGTTGAAGGCGTCTACGTAGCCGAAAGCGAGGCCCGGCTGAGGCGAGAGCTGGAGGAGAAGGGTCTGTACGTCCTGTCCCTCCAGCGCCGCGGGGCCCTGCCCGGGCTCGGCGGTTTCATGGCGGGCCGCCGCCACAAGGTCTCCCAGTACGAATTCCTGCTGTTCAACCAGGAGCTCGCGACGCTCCTGAAAGCCGGGATGCCACTCGTGCAATCGCTGGACATTCTGCGCCAGCGGGTGAAAAACACCACGTTCAAGGCGGTGCTGGACGGGGTTTACGAGAAGGTGCGGGCGGGAACCGCCCTGTCGGAGGCATTCGGGGAGCACGCGGACCTGTTTCCGCCGGTGTACGCCGCTTCCTTGATGGCGGGGGAGCGGAGCGGCAATCTCGATTCGGTGATCCGCCGATATGTAGCCTACGAGAAGATCATCGGCGCGGTGCGCCGACGCACGATCTCGGCGCTGCTCTACCCGGCAGTGCTCGTCGTTCTGATGACGTTCCTGGTCGGGATCATCGTTTTGAAGGTCGTGCCGGCATTTTCCGAGTTCTACGGCACATTCGATCGGGAACTGCCGCTCTCGACGCGGATGATCATGGGGTTGTCGAAGCTGCTGGTAGAGAACCTCGTGCTGGTGCTGGCGACGGCGGCGGGCATCATCATCGCGGCCCGGACGTGGGTGCTCAAGCGGCGGGCGCATTTCCACGGTCTGGTGCTGCGGTTGCCATGGATCGGGCCGACGGTGCGCAAGTTCGCGACATCGCAGCTGGCGCGGACGCTGGCTACGCTGCTCGGCGGCGGTATACCGCTGGTGAATGCGCTGGAGATCGGTGCCCGGTCGATGAACAACCGGTTCCTGGCGCGGGAGCTGGATGAAGTGGGGCGGAGGGTGCGTGAAGGCGAAGGCTTCGCCCGCGCGCTGCTGGCTCGCGGCGTATTCCCCGACGTGGCGGTGAAGATGGTGGAGGTGGGCGAGCAGACCGGCGCCCTTCAGGAGATGCTCAACAGCCTCGCCGATTTCTACGACGAAGACATCGAGACCGAAGTGGGTCGCTACATCACGCTCATCGAGCCGGTATTGCTGGTGGTCATGGGGATCGTCATCGCCGTCGTCGTGCTGGCGCTGTACATGCCGCTCTTCGAGCTTAGCTCGGTGATGGGTTCATAGCGCGATGCACGAGACCGTTCGACCGAACGCCGGCCAGGCCATCGATCCGACGAGCCTGATCCAGACGCCGGAAGACTACCACGCGGAAGTCGCGCGCGCTCGCGCGCTGGCGGACCGGTATCGCGTGGAGTTCGTCGACATGGACGAGTTCCGGATCGACCAGGAGCTGTTCCGGGCGATCCCCGCCGATCTCATGCTGCGGTACAACTTCGTCCCGCACCGCCGCGAGGGACGGTCGCTCGTCATCGTCGTCTCGGATCCGCGCGAGCTGCCGATGATCGACGAGCTCGGCACGATCCTCGGCACGCCGATCAAGGTGACCGTCGGCGCGCCCTCGGCGATCGAATCGATTCTGAAAAAGAGCGAGAGCTCGTCGCGCGTGCTGGAGGAGGCGACCGAAGGGTTCCGCCTCCAGGTGCTCAAGGAGGACGACTCGGGCGAGGAAAGCCTCACGGTCGAGCGTCTCACGAGCGACATCTCCCCGATCATCCGCCTCGTCGATTCGACGGTGTTCACGGCGATTCAGCGGCGGGCGAGCGACATCCACATCGAAACCGGGGAAGACGCGGTACACGTCAAGTACCGCATCGACGGTGTGCTGCAGCCCGCGATGCGCCCGATCGCCAAGCAGTTTCACAGCTCGATCATCTCGCGCATCAAAGTGATGGCGGAGCTCGACATCGCCGAGAAGCGGGTCCCGCAGGATGGCCGTTTCAAGGTGCGGATGTCGAACACGAAGACGATCGATTTCCGCGTGTCGGTGATGCCCAGCGTCCACGGGGAAGACGCCGTCATCCGCATCCTGGACAAGGAGTCGATCAGCGAGCAGTTCACGGAGCTGAAGCTCGACATCCTCGGCTTTCCGGAGCCGGAGCTGCGCCGCTTCCGGAAGTACATCCGGGAGCCGTACGGCATGGTGCTCGTGACGGGACCGACGGGATCGGGCAAGACGACCACGCTCTACGCGGGGCTGTCGGAGATCAAGAGCGTCGAGGACAAGATCATCACGATCGAGGATCCGGTCGAGTATCAGCTCCGCGGGGTCACGCAGATTCCGATCAACGAGAAGAAGGGGCTCACATTCGCGCGCGGCCTCCGGTCGATTCTGCGGCACGACCCCGACAAGATCATGGTGGGCGAGATCCGCGACCCGGAGACGGCGCAGATTGCGATTCAGTCAGCCCTGACCGGCCACCTCGTGTTCACGACCGTCCACGCCAACAACGTCATCGACGTGCTGGGCCGGTTCTTGAACATGGGCGTCGAGCCGTACCAGTTCGTCTCTGCGTTGAACTGCGTCATGGCGCAGCGGCTGGTGCGCCTCATTTGCTCGCACTGCAAGCGGCTGACGCGGGTGACGCGGCAGCAACTGGAAGAGTCGGGGATGGACCCGCGCCTGGGCGAAACGCACCAGTTCTACGAGGGCGCGGGATGCATCGAGTGCGGCGGTACTGGATTCAAGGGCCGCACGGCGATCTGCGAGCTCCTGGACCTCACCGATCGCATCCGCGACATGATTCTCGAGCGGCGGCCGACCTCCGAGGTGAAGAGGGCGGCGCACGACGAGGGCATGCGGTTCCTGCGTGAGTCGGCGGTCGAGAAAGTGCTCAGCGGCCTGTCGACACTGCGCGAAATCAACAAGGTGACGTTCGTCGAATGAATCTGTTCGCGTCCTGGCTGGCCAGCCCGCCGCCCGATGCGGCGATCGAGATCGCGGCCGATCGCGTCACGGCTGCCGTGGTCGATCTGCGCGGTGGCGGCGCCGCTGTCAGCGGGTATGCATCCGAGCCGCTGCGTCCCGGCGTGGTGACGCCGTCGCTCACCGGGACGAACGTGCAGGACCGGCACGCGGTGATCGGCGCGATCCAGCGTGTCATCGAGAACCTCGGCAGCCGCCCGCGCCGTGTCGCGCTCGTGGTTCCCGATACCGCGGTCAAGGTGTCGCTGCTGCGATTCGACAACGTCCCCTCACGCCGCGACGACTTCGAGCAGCTGCTGCGGTGGCAACTTCGAAAGGCCGCGCCGTTTCCGGTCGAGACCGCGGCGGTCACGTACTCGGCGGCGCTGGCTCCACCCGAAGGCGGCCGCGAGTTCGTCGTGGAGGTGGCGCGGCGCGAGTGCGTGCGCGAGTACGAATCGGTCTGCGAGGACGCTGGCCTCTACGCCGGCCTCGTGGACATCGCGACGTTTAGCCTGCTCGGGATCTTCGCCGGCGCCAATGCCGCGGACGGCGACTGGCTGCTCATCCACGTGCGGCCCGACTACACGTCGATCGCGATCGTGCGGGACGGCTCGGTGATCTTCTACCGGAACCGGCCGGAGGACGGGCAGGAAGGCCTTCCCGATCTGGTGCACCAGACGTCGATGTACTACCAGGATCGGTTGTCTGGCGGCAGCTTCGGCCGCGTCTATCTCGCCGGGGGGGGCCGAGCGCCCGGGATCGCCGAGGCGGCCCGGAAAGGCATCGAGGAGCGGCTCGGCGTCGCGGTACAGCCGCTCGATCCCACGCGGGCCGCGAGCCTCAGCGATCGGATCAGCGCGCCACCCGAATTGATGGACGTGCTGGGGCCTGTCATTGGACTGCTTTGTCGAACGCAGAGCGAGGTCGCCGCGTGAGCCTCCGCACGAATCTCGCGACGCGACCCTTCTACAACGTCCGCGCGGTCCACGCGTCGATCATCGCGCTCGCCGTGGTCGTGCTCGGGCTCACGCTGTTCAACGCGGTGGAGCTGGTGCGCCTGACGGCGAGCCAGCGGACGCTGGGCGCCCGCGCCGCCGACGCCGAAGGCGAAGCCGATCGCCTCCGCGGTGAAGCGGCGCGCATTCGCACCCAGATCAATCAGAAGGAGCTGGAAGTCGTCGCCAGCGCGGCGCGCGAGGCGAACAGCATCATCGATCGCCGTGCGTTCTCGTGGACCGAGCTGCTGCAGCAGCTCGAGGCGACGCTTCCCGACGATGTGCGTATCACGACGGTGCAGCCGAGGCTCGATCGAAACGTCTTCAAGGTGGGCATCGTCGCCGAGGCACGGCAGGCCGAAGATATCGCGGCGTTCATCGAGGCGCTCGAGAAGACCGGCGCCTTCCGCAACGTCGTGCCGCTCGAGCAGCAGACGGACGAGGGCGGCTGATTCAGGTGGCGATCGAAGGCGAGTATCGCGCGCAGACGCCCCGTGGAGAGACCAGTGAGTGACGAGCTGCGCGGTGTCGCGTTGATGCGCCGCGTGCTCGCCGAGCACCGCCGCCTCATCCTGACGCTCGCGGTCGTCTTCGCGATCAACGTCGTCGTCTACGCGGCCGGCGTGTATCCGCTCGCGCAGCGCGTGGCGAACATCGAGCAGCGCGACCGCGCGGCCGAGCAGGCGCTTGCCCAGGCGCGGCGCGAGCATGCCGCCGCCCGCGGTGCGCTGACCGGCAAGGAGCGCGCCTCCGTGGAGCTGGCGACGTTCTACAAGGACGTGTTGCCGGCCGATCTCGCCGGCGCGCGCAGTCTCACCTATCTGAGACTGAACCAGCTCGCGCGCGAAGCAGGCATCCGCAAGCCGCCGATGCTCAAGTTCGACGTCAAGCCGGAGCGAGACAGCACGCTCGACCGTCTCGAGATCTCGCTGCAGCTGGAGGGCGGCTACCAGGAAATCCGTGCCTTCATCTACGAGCTCGACACCGCGCCGGAATTCGTCATCATCGACGACGTGAGCCTCTCGGACCAGGCGGCTGACGAGCGGCTCCATCAGCTCACGATGCGGCTGTCCACGTTCTACCGGAAGGTGCCGGCGCGATGACCACGCAGACGAGGCAGCGGCTCGGGCTGCTCGGCGTGTTCGTCGCGCTGTTCGTCGTGGTGATAGTCGTCGTGTCACGCGGCGAAGGGCCCGCGGGAACATCGGCGTCTCCGTCCAATCAGCCGGGACGTCCCACCGGGGAGCCAGGGGTTGCGGAGGTCGCGGATGTGAACCTGGAGGCGTTGAAGGCCGAGCACGAGGCCCCGGCCGACCCGCGGCGAAATCTATTCGTGTTCCGGCAGAAGGCGGCGCCTGCGCCGCCTCGCGCCGCGGTCCAGCGACCGACATTTGTACCGCAGGCTCCCACAGGCCCCCCACCTGTGCCACCGATCCCCCTGAGGTCATTGGGCTGCTCGAACGGGGCGGCACCGGCCGCGTGGCTATTCTCAGCGACGGTCGCGGCAGTACCTTTCATGCACGTGAGGGCGAAGTGATCGACGGCCGTTACACGGTGATTAGGATTGGCCCGGATTCCATAGACCTGTCCTATGTGGACGGGCGGGGGCGGCAATCGCTTCGCCTGTCGGGGCAATGATGAGACACAATCGATTTCATTCGATCATCGCGATGCTGCTGCTGGCCCTCCTGGCCTCTGCCTGCGGCGCGTCGCGCTCGTTCGGCCGCGGCGACGCCGCGGCCCGCAGCCGGAAACTGGGACGCCGCCGTGGAGCACTACCGCCGCGCGGTGCAGCAGAACCCGAACCGCACCGACTACAAGATCGCCCTCGAGCGGGCGATGATCAACGCGTCGCACGTGCATCTCGACAATGCGCGCGTCCTCGAGGCTCGGGGAACGTCGACGACGCGCTGCGCGAGTACCGGCGGGCGAGCGAGTACGATCCCACGAACCGGCAGATCGCCGTCAAGGTTCAGGAGCTCGAGAAGAAGACGCGCGAGGCGATGGAGGCGTCGCGGCCGAAGCCGACCATCACAGCAGATGCGCGAGCAGGCCCGGCGCGCGTCGCCGGAGCCCCTGCTGAACCCCGGCTCGCGCGACCCGCTCGTCGTCGAGTTCCGGAACGCCACGCTGCGCGACATCTTCAATTCGATCGGCACGCTGTCGGGCATCAACGTCACCTACGACCGTGATTTCCAGGATCGCACGTACAGCGTGCAGGCTCGACGGGGTGACGCTCGAGCAGGCGCTGAACCAGATTCTGTCGGCCAACCAGCTGTTCTACAAGGTGCTCAACGATCGCACCATCATGGTGATCCCCGACACGCCGCCGAAGCGCGCGCAGTACGAAGAGCAGGTCATCCGCACGTTCTTCGTCTCGCACGCCGACGCCACCGAGCTGGCGCAGCTGATCAACACGATCATCCGGCGTGCCGTCGATGGCGGTGCAGCCGATGATTGCGCCGAACAAGACGGCGAACACCATCACGGTGCGCGCGACGGCCAACGTGGCGTCAATCATCGAGAAGGTGATCGAGGCCAACGACAATCCGCGCGCGGAGATCGTCGTCGACGTGCAGATCCTCGAGGTGAACCGATCGCGCGCGAAACAGTTCGGGCTGGACCTCTGCGTCGTACTCGATCAACGCGGTGTTCTCGCCGGAGCAGGACCCGCGTCTGGCAGGAGCCGCGCGCCCGGCCGCCGCGCCGGCGGGGGTGCGGCGACGCCGACGGCGCCCACCGCCGGTACGCTAGCAGTCCGCCCTTCAACCTGAACTCGATCACGCGCGGCGTGAACCTCTCGGACTTCTACCTCGCGGTTCCGACCGCCGTCGTCCGGTTCCTCGAAACCGATTCGGAGACGAAGCTGATTGCGAAGCCCCAACTGAGAGGCGCCGAAGGACAGAAGCTGACGCTCAACCTCGGCGACGATATCCCCGTCCCGTCAACCGTGTTCACGCCGCTCGCCACGGGCGGCAGCAACGTGAATCCGCTCACGTCGTTCAACTACCGCTCGGTCGGCGTCATCCTCGAGATCACGCCCCGCGTCACGTTCGAGAACGAGATCATCCTCGACCTGCTGGTCGAGAGCAGCACGCTCGGGCGCGACGTGAACATCGCGGGAGCGAACCTGCCGTCCTTCGGCTCGAGAAAGGTCACGACGAAGCTGCGGCTGCGCGACGGCGAATCGAACCTGCTTGCCGGTCTGCTGCGTGAAGACGAACGCCGCTCGCTGCGGGGCATTCCCGGCATCCTCCGGCTGCCCGTCATCAAGCAGCTCTTTTCGAGCAACGATACGAGCATCGCGCAGACGGACATCGTGATGCTCCTGACTCCGCGCCTGGTGCGGACGCACGAGCTCACCCAGCAGGACGTCAGCCCGATATACATCGGGACGCAGCAGAACCTCGGTCTCGGCGGTCCGCCTCCGCTGATCGCGGCGCCGCCCGTCGGCGATGCGCTGCAGCCCGCGGCGGCGCCTGCGGCCGCGGGCCCGCCCGGGGCTCCGCCGGGAAGCAGCACGATGGGCATCGTGCCGCCCGGCAGGTACCGCTGTGCCCGGCACCACGGCCGCCGTGCCGGCTATGCCGAAGCCGCAGCCAGCCCCCGCGCCGGGAGTCGCCGGATCCGTTTTCACCCGCGCCGGCGCAGACCGTTCCGCCGCCCGGCGCCGGCGTGCCGTCCGCGGCTGCGACGCAGATTCTGCTGACGCCCCCGGGCACCGAATTCCGGGTCGGCGGCGGGCCGTACACGGTCCCCGTGTCGATTGCCAACGTATCGCGAGTCTCGAACATCTCCGTGACGATTACGTTCAACCCCGCGGTTGTGCGCGTTCGGTCGGTGCAGGAGGGGAGCTTCATGCGGAGCGGCGGCGCCAATGCGCCGTTCACTCAGCAGGTGGATGCGGCGGCGGGTCGCGTGGACATTGCCGTCACGCGCGTGGGTGACACGACCGGCGCGTCCGGTTCCGGCCTCCTCGCCGCCGTGCTCTTCGATGCGGTGGCGCCCGGCTCGGCGGACCTGATCGCCACGGCCACCGCGAACGGGCCCGGAGGCGGGCCGATCCCCATCACCGTGCCGCCGGTGGCGGTGACCGTTCGCTGATGATGCGCGGTTCCCAGCGCGGGTTCACGTTCATCGAGGTAGTGGTCGTGGTCATGATCCTCGGCATCATGGCCGTCCGCCGTCGATGCCGCTCGCGCAGCGTGACGATGCAGCGTCAGCGGAGGTCGAGCTGCGCCGATCGCTGCGTGAGATGCGGACGGCGATCGACAAGTTCAAGGACGCGGTCGACAGCGGCCTCATCGCGACGACGGAGCTGAAGCCGGGCAGCGAGGGCTACCCGCCGGATCTGGAGACGCTCGTCGACGGCGTGCCGTGCCGCCAACGACGCATCCGGACGGAAGCTGAAGTACCTGCGGCGCATTCCGATCGATCCGATGACCAACGGCACCGAGTGGGGCAGGCGCTCCTATCAGGACAAGCCCGATTCGACGAGCTGGGGCGGTCAGAACGTTTTCGACGTCCACACGACGAGCGGCGCCACCGCGCTCGACGGCACGAAGTACAAGGACTGGTAAGGCA
>CAVYVZ010000007.1:0-373630 GCA_963772065.1 uncultured Acidobacteriota bacterium | reverse complement strand
CATCGTCGACCCTTCCGAACTCCGGCGAATTCGCGTCCGACCTGATCGTCTTCTACGCGGGCGGAGAAGAAAGCCTCCTGCTCGAAGTTCCGGTGACCGGGACGGGCGTCGTCGGCTCGATCGAAGCCAGAACGGCCCGAACTTCAACAGGCAGCCCTACTTCTACGGCCGGCCCAGCAGCAGCAGGTGAACGTCCAGAACGTCACCCCCGAATGCCCTCCACATCGGTGCCGTCTCGATCACCGGCCCCCCGGCCCGCAGGTTCGTTCGGCATCGCCTGGCCCGGGTGCGCAGAAACAACCCTCAACGGGTGGAAAACGGGTGCGGTCTGCGTCTACTCGAACTGCCGGGCCGCGCACCTACGAAGCGCAGCTCGAAGATCGCCAACGACAGCGCGGCGGGCACCTTGGTGATCCCGCTCGTCGTCGAAGCGCTGGAAGGCCCGATCGCGAAAATCACCCCGGCCGAAGTCGAATTCGGCCCGATCGAGGTGGGCAAAGCTGCAGCGAACCGAACAGATCGTCGTCTCCAACGTCGGCGACTTCGCCCTCCAGGTGCAACAAGCTGCTGGTGCTCTCGGGGACGCCGCAGGCCTTCCCCCCGCTGACCAACGACGGCTGCACCATGCACTTCCTCGAACCGGGGGAGAAGAATGTGAAGCGACCCGTCGGCTTCCAGCCAAACAAGGCGGGCGAACCGCTACGCGTCGATATTCCTGATCAGCAACACACCGAGCCCGGTGAACAACACTGCCCCTGACCGGCGAAGGGATGTACGTGCCCGCCGGCAAAGCGTCGCTGACCAGCCAGGCCAAGGTCGGCGTCCCGATGTTCTGCATCACCCGCGGCTACCGCGAGGTCGACGAGCTCACCTTCGAATGGCTCCGCGACGGCGAACCACTTCCCGACCAGACCGACGCGATCTACGTCCCGGTCACCGCCGACGTCAGCAGCACCCTCGCCTGTCGGGTCACGGCGGTCAAACGCCGTCGGCGAACAGACAGTCGAAGCGGGTCCCTCCGAAGCCGTCGCCGCGGCCGACCCCGGCCCGCAGGGTCCCGAAGGTCCTGAAGGCCCGAAAGGCGACGACGGTGAAACCGACCGTAGCGGAACTCCAGATAGTCGCCCGTGGTCAGGAAATCACGCGTCTTCGCGAGCCGCCACAGCGCGGGCGCGACCCAGAGGCCAAACACGATCGACGCGAGCCCCGCGGATCCCACCCACCACCAGGCGCTGATGCCATCGCGATAGGCCAGCCCGGCGACGCCGACGGTCGATCCTGCCCCGATGTTCGCAGCGAGCATCGACGCGAAGATCAAGCCGGGCCGAGCGAGCGTCCCGCGACGAAGAAATCGCTGCTCTGCCTGATGAACCGCGCCGTCCACAGCCCGAACGCAATGATGCCGACGGAGTAGGCGACCAGGAGTATGAGGTGGAGATTCACGTCCGCTAGAACGTCGGTGGCGTGTTGATCCAGAGCAGCACGGCGTCCGACTTGCCCGGGTTGTACCACCGATGGCCGAGCGTGCTCTCGAACCAGAAGCTGTCCCCCGCCTGCAGCAGGTGGCACTCGATCTCGTCGAGCCACACCTCGAGCGTCCCTTCGAGCATGTGGATGAACTCCTCGCCCTGATGCGAGTAGGTGCCGTCGCTGCCTGATCCGGGGCGCACGCGGAACCGCATGCATTGCAGCATGGCGGTGCCATTCGCAAGCAGCTCCATGCGGACACCCGACTGCGTTTCCAGCGTGCGCGTGTCATTCGGGCGCACCAGCCGCGTGGGCTTCCTGGGCTTCTTCTCGAACAGCTCGACCACCGTTGTGCCGTAGGCGGCGGCAAGGCGCTGCAGCGTCGCCACCGACGCGTTGCAGCGCGTGCGCTCGATGCCGCTCAGGAACCCCGGCGAGATCCTCGCCAGCCGCGCCGCTGCGTTGACGCCAAGGCCGGTGCGCTGCCGCAGCTTCCGGAGCTTCGTGCCGAGATTGGGCGTCGCGCCATTGCCGTTCGGCGACCGCCCGGCCGACGCGGGTCCGAGCTCGTGCTTGATGCCGGGGACGTTCAGCTGCTTGACGTCGCGGAGGTACTTGATCCGCTTCAGCACCTCGAGGAGCTCCGGGCTGTACAGCCGGTAGCGGCCGTTGCTCCGAACTGGAGTGATCAACCCGACGTTCTCCCAGAGCCGCAGCGTGGAGGGGCTCACGCCGAGAATCCGCGCCGTCTGTCCGACGGTGAGAAACCCGAAGCGTCCGTTCGTTGCCGCCGGCGCGCGCCGCGTGGCCATCAGCGCGCCTCCAGCTCCACGGAATAAATCGGCTTGCCGGAGAGATTGTGGAGCCGCGCAACCAGCGTGCGCGCATTGATCGTCAGCGTGCCGAAGAACTGGAGTCCATCGCTCGGCGGCCGGTTCTGTTTCATCCCGGGCGGCACGCCGGTGAACTTCACGTCCGGGCCGAAGGTCTTATCGAGCTCTCCGGGGCCGAAGGTGCCCGCATTCAGCGGTCCGGCCACGAACTCCCAGAACGGATCGAAGTCCGCGAACACCGCGCGCGACGGGTGGTACTCGTGAGCGGCGCAATAGTGAACGTCCGCCGTGATCCAGACGACGTTGCGGACCTGCCGGTCGCGGATGAACTTCAGCAGGTCTGCGATCTCGAGCTCACGCCCGAGCGGCTTGCCGTGATCTGCGTTTGCCACCGCTTCGTAATGGGACGGCGCATCCCGCACGATGAGTCCGATCGGCATGTCGCTCGCGATCACCTTCCAGGCCGCGCGGCTCGACGCCAGCCGGTTCTTCAGCCATTGAACCTGGTCGGCACCAAGGATCGCCGACGAACCATCCAGGACAGACTGGCGGTTCTCGCTGTTCGCGCCGCGGTAGCTCCGCATGTCGAGCGCGAGGATCTCGACGGCCGATCCGTACGGCACGCTGCGATAGACACGCTCGGGATCGTCGCCGAGGAACGGCACCGGGTTGTATTCGAAGAAGGCCTGCCGTCCGCGCGCCGCGAGCAGCGGTACGCTCTTGACGGTGTATCGCGCGTCGCTCGTCAGGTCGCGCTCGAGGTACCAGTTGTCGCGGACCTCGTGGTCGTCCCACATCACGACCTGCGACGCGCTCGCATTGAATCGCCGCATGTGCTCGTCGAGCAGGTTGTACTGGTAGTTCCCGCGATACTCGCCCAGCGATTCCGCCACCTTCGACTTCGCCGGCGTCACGATGTTCTTCCACACGCGGCCGTCGTCCAGCTTCACCTCGGCGTGCACCGGCTGGTCGGCGTAAATCGTGTCGCCGACGTGGACGAAGACGTCCGGCGATGCCGCGCGCATCGCCTCGTACAGTCGAAGACCGCCCCAATCCGGGTTGATGCCCCAGCCCTGGCCAACCGTGTCGCCGGACCACGCCAGCGTGACGCCGCGCGCACCCGTCGTGAATGTGCCGCTGGACGGCTCGCTCCACGAGCGGAGGTCTCCGAGATCCTGGAACAGCACGCGGTAGAAGATGCGCTGCCCGTCGGGCAGCCCGGTGAGCACGGTCCTGGCGGTGAAGTCGGATGACTCGAGCGCTGCCGGCCCCGGCACGCGACGCACGTCACGGAAGCCGTCGGTGGTGGAGTACTCGACGAACATGCGGCCGGGGCGATCGCAGCGGCTCCAGACGATCGCGCGTCCGCCGGCGACGTCTCCAACCGCGACGCCTTGCGGCATCTGCGGTCGCGCGTTCTGCGCCTTGACGATCGCCGGCGCGAGTACGGCGCCGGCGAGGAAATCGCGTCGACTGATCACTTGAAGCGCGCGGGCACGGTGCGGAGCTCGCGAGCCGAGGGCACGCCATGGGAGCTCTCGGCTTTGACGACGGCGCGGACGATCGCATCAGCCATCGCTTCTGCGGCAAGCGCACCGATGACCGTGACGTTGGCTTCGCCGCTCCACCGGCCGGTGGCCAGCGCGAACACCGTGTCGCCATCCCCCACGGTGTGTGACGGGCTGATCGCCCTCGCGAAGCCGTCGTCCGCCATGAGGGCGACGCGATTCACCTCCGCCTTCGAGAGCTTTGCGTTCGTGGCGACGAGGCCGATCGTCGTATTCTCGCCGGCGCGGGGTTTCTGCTTGAGAAGCGACCCGTCGCGGAGCAGCTTCCGCACATCAGCCAGCGCCTTGCCGTCCTCAGTGCGCATGCCGGCGATCACTTGCCCCGTCGCGGGATCGACGATGTCGCCCACGGAATTCGTCGCGACGATCGCGGCCACCGCAAGACCGTTCGGCAGAACAATCGCGGCCGATCCGACGCCGCCTTTCATGGAACGCGTGCGCCCTCCCATTTTGCCGACTGTCGCCCCCGCACCCGCTCCGACATTGCCTTCGGCCACCCGTCCGCCAGTCGCGGCAAGCGCCGCTTTGTAGCCGCAGTCAGCTGTGGGACGAATCTTCGGGTCTCCTCCAAACCACAGGTCGATGAGAATCGCCGATGGAACAATGGGCACCACGCCGGCGGCGCCCACGTTCCAGCCAATCTTGCGCTCTTCGAGGTAGCGCACTGCGCCCTGCGCCGCGTCGAGACCATAGGCGCTCCCGCCCGCGAGCACGACCGCGTTGACCTTGTCGACCATGTTGAGCGGATCGAGCAGGTCCGTCTCGCGCGTGCCCGGCGCGCCGCCGCGCTGCGACACGCCGCCGACCGCGCCCTCCCCGTCGACGAGAATCACCGTGCAGCCAGTTGGCCGCTCACTGAGCGTGTGGTGTCCCACTCTGAGTCCTTGCACCTCGGTGAGACCCTTGAAGACACCGTTCGCCTCAGGTCGCCCGATCGCGATGGTGAAGAGTAGTACGACGATCTTTTTCATGATGCTCGGTCCGTCAGAAGCTGTATTTCGCCGCCAGCTGAATAATCCGTCCGTCCTCCGCCTGCGTGATCCGGCCGAACGTCGCGGCCCCGATCTGATTACCCGGGTTTGCGAAGCGCGTCTGGTTGAAGATGTTGAACGCCTCGACGCGGAGCTGCAGGCGATGCGTGCCCGCGAGCGGCACGTTCTTGAAGAACGACAGGTCAGTTCGCGCGAAGCCAGGGCCGCGAACCGTGTTGCGCTGCTGGTTGCCTGGCTCCGGGGTCTGCGGAATGGGCCGCCGCGTGAAGCACGAGGTGTCGAACCATTGGTCCACCGTTCCCGGGGCGTTCGCGTTCGGGTCGCACGTGATGTCAGGACGGTTCGTGAGGTAGCGGATCGTACCGACCGGGTCCACCACGGTGAACGGAAAGCCTGTCTGCGCCTGCACGATGCCGTTGACCTGCCATCCGCCGAGCAGGTAGTGCAGCGCGCCAGTGTCGGGCCCTGGAAGCAGCGCGTTGAAGCTGACCACGAAGCGGTGCCGCACGTCGAAGAGCGCATCGCCCTTCTCGAGCTCGAGCGCACGATCGACGGATCCCTGGTCGCCGATCGTGACGGGGAGCACGGGGCGGTTCTCGCCTCCGATGTTCAACCCGGACACGTGATCGACCGCGTGACCGAGCGTGTATGACGCGAGGAAGCTCACGCCGCGCGTCTCGCGCATGCGCAAGCTGGCTTGCAGCGAGTCGTACCACGACCTCGCCTCGGAGAATGTCGGACGTACCAGGCTGAACGCGGGGAAGAGCCTGGCGCCTGGAGCGACCTGCCCCGGCGCGTAGACGCCCGGGTTCACCTCGATGAAGATCGGCAGGTTCCTGCCCCTGGAACCCACGTACCCCACCTCCGCTCCGAATCGGCTCGCGATCTCCTGCTGCCACGTGACGTTGAAGTGATGCGCCGACGGAGAGACGAAGTCTTCGCCCCAGCCGATGAAGATGAGTCCGGGAGGGAACAGGTTCGCCCCTCCCGCCACCGCGCCCATCGGGTTACGCAGCGTGAGCGGCGCCGGGGGCGCGTTGACTTCGAGGAGCGGCGTGAAAGGCGGCGCGAGCACGCCATTCTGGAAGAAGTCGCCCTGCCCGGCGAGGACGTCGTAGAAGACGCCCCACGCGGCGCGGAGACTGGATCGGCCCGTCCCGGTCGGATCCCATGCAAGGCCGACGCGCGGCGCGACGTTGTTCTTGTCCGTGGCGTACGTGCCGCGCGGCACGCCGGGATCGCCGGGATACACGAGGCCCGTGGGCGCGTTCGGGAACCGCGTGGACTGCTGCCCGGGATGGAACGCGTTGAGCGCGTCGTTCGACTCCACGAACGGCTTCGCCAGCTCGTAGCGCAGACCGAGGTTCAACGTCACATTCGTCAACGGTCGGAACTCGTCCTGCAGGTACGCCGCGTAGGACCAGCCGGTGCCGTCCTGGCTCGCATTGGCGGTGGTCCGGCGGAACTGCGCCGGCAGGCCGAGCAGGAAATCGGAGACGGCGTTTCCGGTGTGCACGCCGCTGAACGTGAAGTCCCCGTTCGGCCGGTTCACGAACGCGATGAACATGTGCTCCTTGCGCACGTCGCCGCCGAACTTCATCGAATGTCCGCCGCGAATCCAGGTGAAGTCGTTCGTGAACTGCATCACTTCGTTCAGACGCTCGACGAACGGCTGCTGCACGTCGCCGAGGCCGCCCAGCCCCGGCAGGTTGCCGCCGAACAGGCCCGTGACCGCGATGTTGGCCAGGCCCTGCGCCGATTCGACGTTGTGCGGCAGGTTGATCGCGAAGTCGCCGTTCGTGAGGCCGCTCGTCGCCTGCGGCACCGCTCCAATGCGGTTGTACGAGAACCGCGCCTGGTTGATCGCGTTCGAGCTGAAGACGTGCTGGTCCGCCAGCATGAAGTCCTGCAGCGTGGCGCGCGCGTCGGTTCCGATCGGCCTGGTGATGGCCGGCGCGACGCTGTGCGTCTGGCTGCGAATGTAGCGGCCGAGTATCGAGTTGCCCTGCGAGAGCTGAAAGTCGGAGCGGATCCCGAACTGGTTCCGATCATCGGTCGTATCCGGCGACCCGACCCACCGATTGCCGCTCGTGTTCGCCGCAGGCACGAACGCGTCGATGAGACGCCGCGCGGCAGGATCGATGCGGTCGGCGGGAATCGTGTTGTTTGGAAACGGCAGCCCCGTCAGCGGATCGCGAATCGCGGTCGTCCCGAAGCCGCCCTGGCGCTGCGCGTCGCTCAGCACGACGATGTTGTGCGTCGTGCCCGTCGTGTTGCGGTGCCCTTCGTAAAATCCGAAGCCGAACAGCTTGTTGCGCACGATCGGCCCGCCAAGCGCACCGCCAAATTGATTCTGCTTCAGCTTCGGTTTCGGCTGGTTCGGCGCGGCAAAGAAGTTTCGCGCCTGGAGGGCGTCGTCGCGGTTGAAGATCCAGGCGCCGCCATGGAACTCGTTGGTGCCGCTCTTGGTCACGACGTTGACGACGGATCCTGCGCTGCGGCCGTACTCGGCCCCGTAGGAATGCGTGAGGATCTTGAACTCCTGGATCGCATCCGGCGGCGGGCGCAGCACGAAGCCGGTGTTGAACGTGTCGTTGTTGCTGGCGCCGTCGAGCAGGAAGTTGTTCGACTGATTGCGCATTCCGTTCACGCTGAACCCCGCCGTGGTGGCGCCGAACCCGCCCGGTGTGGCGTTGCCCTCGGCGCCGCCGAGGCCAGACGGAGGTGCAACCACACCGGGCAGCAGCGTGCCGAGCTGCGTGAAGTTCCGGCCGTTCAGCGGCAGCTCCTGGACCTTCTTCTCGTCGACGACGATGCCGAGCTCGGCGTTCGAGGTTTCGACGAGCGGCGCATCCGCATTGACGGTGATCGTTTCCTCGACCCCACCCACCGACAGGCGGATGTCCACGCGGGACGTGCTCTCGACCGTGACGGTAACCCCCTCGCGCACGAAGGCCTTGAACCCCGGGAGCGTGCTCCTGACTTGGTACTGCCCCGGCTGCAGGAGGGGCACGGAATAGTAGCCGTCCGCCCCCGTGATTGCCGTCCGCACCTGGTTCGTACCGGTGTTCGTGACCTCGATCGTCACGCCGGGCAGCACCGCGCCGGATTCGTCCGCGACCACGCCGACGATCGCGCCCGTTGCCTGCGCGAGTACGGCCGTCGGAGCCAGTATCGGAATCAGGAACCACGAAAACACGAAAAACACGAAATCCAATTTCGTGTGCGTCGTGCATTTCGTGGTTTTGTTGGCCTCTGCGTCTTGGCGCCTTAGAACTTTCGCGACCATTCCTTCGGCCACCTTTCGACCACAATCTTCTTGTCCATGTAGAACTCGATCGCGTCCTTGCCCTGCGCGTGGAGGTCGCCGAAGAAGCTGCCTTTCCAGCCGGAGAACGGGAAGAACGCCATTGGCGCCGGCGTGCCGATGTTCACGCCGACATTGCCGACGCGGGCTTCGTAGCGGAATTTGCGGGCCGCTGCGCCGCTCGACGTGAAGATGCACGCCATGTTGCCGAACGCCGACGCGTTCACGGCGGCGATCGCTTCGTCGAGGTCCGCGGCGTTCGTCAGGCTGAGCACCGGACCGAAGATCTCGGTCTGCGCCAGCTCGCCGCCCGCCTTCGGAAGCTCGAGGACCGTGGCACCCACGAAGTTGCCCTTCTCGTAGCCCTTCACACGCACGCTGCGCCCATCCACCAGCACCTTGCCGCCTTCGGCGACGCCGCGGTCCACCAGCCCGCCGATCCGCTCGCGGCTCTGGGGCGTGATCACGGGCCCGAGCTCGACGTCCGGATCGAGGCCGAAGCCGACCTTGCGCGATCTCGCGGCATCGAGGAGCAGCGGCGTGAAGGTCTTCTGCGCGTCGCCGATCGGTACGGCGACGGAGGCCGCGAGGCACCGCTGTCCCGCGCAGCCGAACGCCGAATCCAGAATGACCTTCAGGCTGGCGTCCATGTCGGCGTCGGGCATGACCACGACCGGATTCTTGGCGCCGCCCTGGCACTGCACGCGCTTGCCGGCCTTCGCGGATCGCTCGTAGATGTAGCGCGCCACGGGCGAGGACCCGACGAACGAGATCGCACGGATCTCGGGATGGTCGAGGATTGCGTCGACCGCTTCCTTCGCGCCGTTCACGAGGCTCACCACGCCCGGCGGCAGCCCCGTCTTGTTCAGCAGCGCAAACACCTTCTGCATCGTCAGCGGAACCCGCTCCGACGGTTTGAGCACGAAGCAGTTGCCGCACGCGATGGCGTACGGGAGGAACCAGAGCGGAATCATGCCGGGGAAGTTGAACGGCACGATCGCGGCGACGACCCCGAGCGGCTGGCGGATCATCATCTCGTCGATGCCGCTGGCGATGTCCTCGAGGTTGTAGCCCATCGACAGCGTCGGAATGCCGGTCGCGCATTCCACATTCTCGATGCCGCGTCTGAGCTCGCCGCGCGCCTCGCCGATCGTCTTCCCAGCCTCGAGCGTGATCGTGCGCGCGATGTCCTCGAAGTTCTCCTCGAGAAGTTGCTTGAGCTTGAACAGGTACTGAATGCGCTCGGTCGGCGGCGTGCGCCGCCAGGTCTCGAACGCGGTGGCAGCCGCCTTCACCACGCGATCGACGTCCGCCGCCGTGGACAGCGGCACGCGCGCGAGCGGCTCGCCCGTGGCCGGGTTGATCACGTCGAGCGCGTCGCGGTCGGAAGGCGTGTGCCAGCTGCCGCCGACGTAGTTCGGAATGAGCTCAATCTGCACCGTAGACATGGCTACACAGTCCTTGTGAGGTCGAGGATGGAAAGCGCCAGCACCTTCGTTGCGCTGACGAGATCGTCGATGCCGCACCACTCGTCGGGTTGGTGCGCGAGGTCGAGAATACCGGGCCCGTATGCGACGCAATCCCGGATGCCGCCGATGCGTTCGACGTGCTTATGGTCGTAGGTACCGGGACTGGCCACGTGCGTCGCACGGTGACCGATCACCTGCTCGATGTGCCGGTCCAGCACGGCCACGAGCGGGGAGTCGTCTGGCGTGCGCACCGGGTGCACGACCATCAGGTCGCGGAGCTCGTAGCGCAGCGATGGTGTCGCGGCCGCCGCATGCTCGAGCAGCGCGTGGATTTCTGCCTTCGTTGCATCGAACCCCTCTTCGAGGAGGAAGCGCCGGTCGAAGACCGCGCGGCAGACGTCGGCGACGCACGGCGTCTGCATCCCGTCGACGGGCTGGCCGCCCATGAGGCCGTTGATGTTGATCGTCGCATGCCGCGCGGCTTCCGGCACCACCGGTACGGCCGTGGTCCTCGCGGCGAGCGCCGGCATCAGATCGGTCCGCATCCGGTCGAGGATGAGAGCCATGTGGTCGATCGCGCTCACTCCCTGAAACGGCATGCTGCCATGCGCGATCCGTCCGCGGGTTTCGATCTCGAACCAGTAGACGCCGCGATGGCCCATGCAGATCCGGTCGACGTTCAGCGGCTCCGGAATGATGACGTAATCGATGCGGTCACGGGTGAGCCGCCCTTGCTCGGCGAGCCATGCGGCGCCGGCGAAGCCGCCGCTCTCTTCGTCCACCGTGCCGCTGATCTCCACCGAGCCGTTCAGCTCGATGCCGGACCGCCGGATTGCTTCAGCCGCGAACACCGCCGCCGCGAGACCACCCTTCATGTCGCACGCGCCGCGCCCGTAGATGCGGCCGTTGCGAACGACGCCACCGAACGGATCCATCGTCCAGCCTTCGCCAGGCGGCACGACGTCGAGGTGTCCGTTGAGATGCACCGCCGGACGCTCATGGCGGCCGCGGGTCAGCCCGACGACGTTCACGCGCGGGTGAGCCGCGGTATGCTCCGGGCGACCATCGGCGGCGGGGTAGTCGACCTCGAAGCCGCACTCGGTGAGCTTCTCGCCGAGGAGGCGGGCACAGTCAGGGTAGGCGTCGCCCGGCGGATTGACCGTCGGGACGCGGATGAGCGCCGCCGTCAAATCCACGATCTCATCGGTTGCCGCGTCCACCGCAGCCAGCACCCGATCCGTGGTGGAAGCAGCCACTCGCATGAGAGTGTTGATTATATGAGAGGTGTAATGTTGCCAAACAGCCGGCAGTCCGTTAGCATCGCGGTCCCATGACTGTTACTTCCGCTGAAATGACCGGTCAGGAGATGGTCGATCTCTGCCGGCGTCACACCATCTACGAATGGGCGGCGCAGTCGGCGGCGGATCCCATTCCAGTGGCGCGCGCCAAGGGCATCTACTTCTGGACGCCGGAAGGAAAGCGGTTCATCGATTTCAACAGCCAGTTGATGTGCGTGAACATCGGGCACGGGGACGAGCGCGTCGTGCGCGCGATTCAGGAGCAGGCGGCGACGCTTCCCTACGCGAACCCGTTCATGGCAACCGAAGCGCGCGCACGGCTTGGCGCGAAGCTGGCGCAGATCGCGCCGGGCGACATCGACGTCTTCTTCTTCACCAACGGCGGCGCCGACGCCAACGAGAATGCGATCCGCCTCGCCCGCCTCGTGACCGGCCGCCACAAGATCGCCGCGCGCTACCGTTCGTACCACGGCGGAACGGCCGGCAGCCTGTCACTCACCGGCGACCCGCGGCGATGGGCCTCGGAGCCCGGCCTTCCCGGCGTGGTGCGGATCCCGGACTTCTATCACGGCATCCAGCGCGGATTCGACACGGCGGAACAGGTCCTCACGCAGACGGAAGAAGTGCTGCAGATGGAAGGGCCGCACACGATCGCTGCGATCATCGTGGAGCCGGTCACGGGTACGAATGGGATCCTGATTCCTCCCGACGGCTACATGCAGGGGCTGCGCAGGCTCTGCGACAAGCATGGGATTCTCTTGATCGTCGATGAGGTGATGTCGGGCTTCGGCCGCACGGGCGAGTGGTTTGCGATCAACCACTGGAACGTCGTGCCCGATCTCATCTCGATGGCGAAAGGCCTGACGAGCGCCTACGTGCAGCTCGGCGCCGTCGGCATGCGGCGTTCGATCGCGGACCACTTCCAGAAGAACGTCTTCTATGGCGGCCTGACCTACAACAGCCACACGCTGGCCTGCGCCGCGGCGCTGGCGACCCTCGATGTGTACGAGAAAGACGGTCTGCTCGAGAACGCGCGCCGCATGGGCCGCGTGATGCGGACGCATCTCGAGGATCTCGAGCGGCGTCACCCGTCGGTCGGCGCGACGCGGAATATCGGTCTGTTCGGGATCGTCGAGCTCGTTCGGAACCGTCAGACGCGAGAGCCGCTGGCGCCCTTCAACAGCACCTCCCCCGAGATGCAGGCGCTCCACAAGTTCTTCCGCGATGAGGGACTCTACACCTTCGTGCGGTGGAACACCTTCTTCACGAACCCGCCGCTGTGCATCACCGAGGCCGAGATGAAGGAGGCGTTCGCGATCATCGATCGCGGGCTGGAGATCACGGAAGAGCTTTCCTAATCGCAAAACCAGAAACGCCGTGGTTTTCGTGATGCCGGGTTCAGCGCTTTGAAGCGGCATCGTTCGCCAGCCAGTCCGCAATCGCTTTCGTCACGTCCCGGCTGACATTCCGATCCGCGAGCGATCCGTACTCGCTGGATTTCACCGGTCGCCGCCGGCACGAGCAGGTGATTGACCCCGCGAACGGTGATCACCTCGACGGACTTCGAGTCGCTCTTCTTCGCGAGCTCGGCGAGCTTGTCGGCATGCGCCAACGGCACCTGTCGATCGAGATCCGGATGCAGGATCAGAATCGGCTGGTCGACGTCCTTGATCACCCGTGCCGGATCGAAGGCGAGAAGGCTCTGGAACCAGAGCGTGTCTGCCTGCTTCCTCACCTCCGGCGGGATGCCGTCCCATCCTTTGCCCGAGGCGACCGCCGCCTGGATCTTCTTCTGCAGCTCGATTTTTGCCTTCCGCTCCTCGTCGGGCAGCTTCATCTGATCGAGCGCGTGCCGCTGCTGCTCGAGCACGAGCTCCGCGCCGGTCGTCGCAGGGGCGGAAATGGTAATGACTCCGGCGATCTTGTCCTCGCGCGACGCTGCGAGCAGCGCGACCCAGGCACCCTCGGCGTGGCCGAGCACGATGATGCGCTTCGGGTCGACGTCTTTGCGCCGATCGAGATACCTGACCACCGCGCGCGCGTCCTCGGCGAAGTCGGCGAGCGTGGCGGATTCGGCGCGTCCGCCGGTCTGCCCGAATCCACGCTTGTCGTGCCGCACCGTGAGGAAGCCGGCCTCGGCCAGCGCGCCGGCGATCTGCCCCAGCATCGGCACGCCGGCGGTGACACCGTCGCGGTCGCCGGCGGCGGCGCCGGGCAGCAGCACGATTGCCGGATACCGATCGGCGGCGACCTTCGGCTTCGTGACGGTGGCCGCAATGTTGAATCCGCTCGCCGGGATCGAGACGGGCTCGTCGCCGGGCGTCGAGTAGATCTGGGTTCGAGAGGTCGATGCGGCCACGTCGTCGCGCACGACGTCGAGCGCCTGGGCAGGGATGGTGATGCGAATGAGCTTGCCGAGTGCGTCGGTCGTCAGCTGGAAATCGAGATCGCCTCCCGGATTGGCAAACGCCAGGCCGTAGCGGCGCACGTCGAACGTTCTCGTGCCGGTCTGAACGCGCTCGCTGGCAACCGATTTCACACGGATGCGAATCTCGACCTGAGGCGCGATGTAGGCGGGAAGCTCCGCTGGCGGCGTGATGGTTGCCAGGCGGCGGGCGAGCGCCTCGTGAAACCCGAAGAAGCCGTTCGGCAGCACGAGCGTCTGCGGTGAGACCTTGTCGACCTTCGACAGCGGCTTCCCAGCGACCGTCGCATCCACCGTGGCCTCGCCGTTCGCGAACGTGATCTTGACCAACTGCTCGCGCAGGTTGGCGATGCCCTCGAACTCCATCGATCGCGGCGACCAGTCAGCGCCGTATCGGACCTCGGCACGTTTGGTCAGGATGTCGATCGGCGGCGAGAGGCGGCCGGTTCCGGAGATCACGAAATCGCCGCCGTCGGTTCGCACGGTGATGTCTTCGCGCCCGATTGGGGACCCCCGGAAGAACACCAGGTACGCGCGCGAATCCACGGGCGGTGTCTGGGCCGCCAACGGCCGGCCGAAGGCCAGAAGAGCGCAGATAAAATAGAGGGGACGCATTGATTTCACTTTATCAGACGCCGGAATGACTGTTCAGGACGACTACGTCGCGATCAGGGAAGGCGCCGCCCTGGCGATCCCGCAGGATCGTGGGCGGATCGCTGTGTCCGGCCGCGACCGGGCCACCTATCTGCAGGGGCTGTTGACGAATGACATTCCCGCGCTGACGCGCGGGACCGGCTGCTACGCCGCCTGGCTCACCGCGCAGGGTCGCATGACCACGGACATGCACGTCCTCGAGTCGGGAGACATGATCCTGCTGGACGTGCCTGCCGCGACCCGGGAATCCGTGCTGGCGCGTCTCGACCAGTTCATCTTCACGGAAGACGTGCAGCTGGCCGATCTGACAGGCGCGCTTGCCGACGTGACCGTGCACGGACCGGGCGCGGCGGGCGTCATCGAGCGAATTGTCGTCGGCGCGAACGGCCTTGCGGCGTGGGCGCAGTACGCCAACACGCGTGCGGAATTCTCAGGCTCGCCGATCGTGGTCGCGCGGTTCGATCGGGTTGGCGTTCCAGGCTATACGGTGTACGTCGATATGGCGCACGCCGCGGAGTTGACAGGAGCGCTGGAGGCGGGCGGCGCCTTGCGCGTGTCAGCCGAAGCCCTCGAAGTGGCACGGGTCGAAGCGGGTTATCCGCTGTTCGGCGTCGACATGGACGAGGACACGATCCCGCTCGAGGCCGGGATCGAGGACCGGGCGATCTCGATGACGAAGGGGTGCTACGTCGGCCAGGAAGTCATCATCCGCGTGCTGCACCGGGGGCACGGCCGCGTTGCACGCCGCCTGGTCGGGTTCCGCGCATCCGATGCGGCTCCGTCACGGGGTGCGCGCGTTCACGCAAGCGGCCGGGACATCGGTGTGGTCACGTCGAGTGCGACGTCTCCGCGCGTCGGGCCGATCGCGCTCGGCTACGTCCACCGCGATTTCGTGGAACCCGGGACGGCGGTCGACGTGGATGCCGGCAGCGGGCGCGCCGCAGCCGTCGTCAGCGCGTTGCCGTTTGGAGTTGGAGAATCACAGGGAGATCGAGGGAGATCAGGGAGCCAGCTCAAAATCTCCCTGAACTCCACGATCTCCCTGTGAACTCGTCTGCGTCAGAATCCTGATCAGCTCGGCGTCGGCGGCGGGAAAGCCGAGCGTGCCCATCTCCTCACGGGTCACCCAGCGCATCTCCTGCCCGAGGAGAGGCCGCGGAGCTCCGATGAGCGTGCAGTGGTAGAAGAAGAGCGACACAGCTCTTTCGGCGTAGGCGTGATTAGTGGAGAGCACGAGATCGCCCACGTCGACATCGGCGCCCAACTCCTCCCTGATCTCCCGTCGAAGCGCATCGACATGGGTTTCCGCCGGGGCGATCTTGCCGCCGGGGAACTCCCACATGCCAGCCAGGTGAACGCCGGCCTGGCGGCGCGTGATGAGGAACTTCCCGCGATCTTGGATGACGGCGGCGACGACGGCCGTCACGAGGGGCCGTTTGCCGTGTCGAGGGTCACGCGCACACGCTCGGCGAGCTGACTCGAGGTGAACGGCTTCTGCAGGAGCGGCACGCCGCCCCAGAAGGTGCCGTGGGCGGCCGCGGCGTCTTCGCTGTACCCCGACATGTAGAGCACGCGGAGGCGTGGGATGTGCTGCAGGAGCCGCGCGGCGAGGTTCGGTCCGCTCAAGCCGGGCATCACCACGTCGGTGAGCAGCAGCTGCGGCCGGGCGCCCTGCGCGATCAGGTCGAGCGCCTGTTCCGCACTGGCGGCCTCGAGCACGTCATACCCGCGCTGCCGCAATGCCATGATCGCCAGCTCGCGAACGGCGTCGTTGTCTTCGACGACGAGCACCGACTCGTTGCCGAAGGTCTTCGTCGGACGCGGCGGTTCTGCCTCGCGCCGGTCGGCGGGCGTGGCCACGGCCGGAAGATAGATGCGTACGACCGTACCGTGCCCGAGCGCGGTCTTGATCGTGATCTCGCCGCCAGTCTGGTCGACGATGCCGTAGACGGTGGCCAGGCCGAGACCGGTCCCCTTCCCCTTTGGCTTCGTCGTGAAGAACGGTTCGAAGGCGCGCGCGCGCGTGGTCGGATCCATGCCGGTCCCGGTGTCGGACACGGCCAGCATGACGTACGACCCTGGCTTCAGCCTGAGCCCGTCGGCAGCCAGGTCCGACGCGGCGAGCTCCACATTCGCCGTGTCGATCGAGATCGACCCACCCATCGGCATGGCGTCGCGCGCATTGAGCACCAGGTTCACGAGCACCTGTTCCATCTGGCTCGGGTCCGCGGTGACGCGCGCGAGATCCTTCGCCAGGCGGGGCAGCGTCTGGATGTTCTCGCCGATGACGCGCGGAAGCATCTGGAGGAGGCCCGTCACCGTCTCGTTCAGGTCGAGCACGACCGGACGCAGAAACTGTTTTCGACCGAACGCCAGGAGCTGGCGCGTCAGGTTCGCGGCCCGATCCGCCGCCTTGCGAATCTCCCCGACGTCGCGAAGCGTGGCATCGTCGGTCGCTTCCCGCTCGGCGATCGCATCGGCGTAGCCAATCACGGCGGTCAGCAGGTTGTTGAAGTCGTGCGCGACGCCGCCGGCCAGCCGGCCGATCGCTTCCATCTTCTGCGCCTGGCGGAGCTGGTCTTCACGCTCGCGGAGCGCCTGCGCGGCATGCCAGTCGCGGATCGCGTAGCGGATCGAGCGCTCGAGGTGCGCCGAGAGCATGTGCTTTTCGACGTAGTCGGCCGCGCCTTCCTTCAGCGCGGCTTCGTCGACGTCTCCGCTCCCGTGGCCCGTCATCAGGATGAACGGCCGCGTGGCGCCCCTGCTCTTGGCCTCGCGGATGAGCTCGAGGCCATTCTGATCGGGAAGCTTGTAGTCGACCAGGTAGACGTCGTGGCCGCATTCCTCGATGCGCCGCAGGCCGTGGAATGCGGTGCCCACCACTTCGACCTCGCGGTCGAAGTGCGCATCCGCCAGCGCCATCTCGATCAGCGCATGGGCTTGCGGGTCGTCGTCGACGACGAGAATCCGGACGGGTTCAGTCTTCTGATTCGGTCCGTCGTCTATCTTGCCCTGCCGTGATTCTGGCGTCGCGGTCACGCGATGCATCGTGGTCCCCGGGAGGATCCCCACCGCTAAGCTAGCACGGCCATCGACCCCGTGAAGCTCAACCAGGTGATTTTCCTAGAGCAACTCTGTGAATTCGTGCATCGAACGGCACATTTTCCGAACGGGGCAGCACCGGCAGTCGGGCCGGCGAGGGGTGCACACCGTGGCACCGAGATCCATCAGTCCCTGGTTGAAGTCGAAGACGTGCTTTCTGGGAACGAGCGCCTCCGACACGGCCCACAGGTGGCGTTTCGTCGCGTGCGCCTTCGCGTCGCCGTCCGCGACGAAGACGCGGAAGAGGACGCGTGCCACGTTGGTGTCGACGATTGCGGCGCGCTGGCGAAAGGCGAAGCTGCGGATCGCGCCGGCGGTGTAGGCGCCGATGCCCTTGAACGACCGGAGCGTCTCCTCGTCGGACGGCAGGGTGCCGCCGTAGCGGACCACCGACTCGCGCGCGATCGCGTGCAGGCGCTTCGGCCGGATGTTGTAGCCGAGCGGCCGCCAGGTCCGCGACACGTCCTGGATGCGCGCGCGTGCGAGATCGGCGAGCGACGGATACTTCTCCAGCCACTCGTGATACTTCGGCACGACGCGATCGACCTGCGTCTGCTGGAGCATCACCTCTGACACGAGGATGTGATACGGATCGTCGGTCCTGCGCCACGGCAGGTCGCGCCCGTTCGCACGATACCAGGCGAGCAGGCGCGTGCGAAACCGGCGGCGTTCCGAGGCGCTGGGAAGTGAGCTAGGCATCTATAATCCGGACTGGACGAGAGACCAAAGACCAAAGACCAAAGACCACCAGAGACAAGAGACCGAAGACGAAAGACCGTGAGAATCTACACGAAGACCGGCGACTCGGGGGAAACGTCGCTGTTCGATCAGACGCGGGTGCTCAAGTCGGATCCGCGGGTCGATGCGTACGGCGAAGTGGACGAGTTGAATGCCTGTCTCGGCCTGGCGCGCGCGGCCGGCGTGGACGCCGAAGTCGCCGCCGAGATCGAGGTTCTGCAGACGGACCTCTTCGCCCTCGGGGCGAGGCTCGCCGATCCCTCAACGAAGATCGCCGCACGCGTCACGAAGGCGGCCATTACCGACGCGCACATCGAGCGCCTCGAGCGCTCGATCGATCGGCTGGAGAGCGAGCTGCCGCCGCTGCGGCGCTTCATCCTTCCCGGCGGCTCGCTCCCAGGTGCGGCGTTGCACCTCGCGCGGACGGTCTGCCGCCGGGCGGAGCGACGGGTGGTGGCCCTCGGGGCGGGCGAGGTCGATCGGCTCGCGGTGGTGTACCTGAATCGGCTGTCCGACCTGCTGTTCGTGATGGCTCGCGCGGTGAATCACCGCTCTCGCGCGCCCGAAACGGAGTGGTGAGTTCACAGGGAGATCGGGGAGATCGGGGAGATTCTTTTAGGCTACAAGGAGATCAGGGAGATCAGGGAGATTGAACCGGCTCAAAGGCGATAAGGGTGGACCGGAGCCGCATCTGACCTGTAAGCCAGATCTCCCTGATCTCCTACCTCCCTGTGAGACCGAAAGAATCTCCCTGATCTCCCCGACCTCCCTGTGAATCAAGACACGAACCTCCGATCCCGCCGCTCGATCTCCGCCTTCACCGCGTCGAACACCTGTCGCGCCAGCTCCTGCGAGACGCGCTCCCGGATGGCGCCGCACTCGACCAGGATCGTTCCCCGCTTCGTCTCGATCGCCACGTCCCACCGATCGCGCGCGATGCCGTCGGGCCGATCCTCGAATGACGTCGGCACCGGGGCGTGCGCCGCCTGGCGCTCGGACACGGCGGCCGCAATCGGGGAGCCGTTGATGAGCACGCGCGCCGCCACGATGAGATCCTTGTCGATCGACGTCTCGCCGTAATGGAAGCGAACGTCGTCTTCGGTGAAATACACGAGATCCTCGCTCGTGGGCAGCTCCGCGATGATGCGCCGCCCGAGGGCCCGCTCGGATTCGCGCGCGCGCTGGCGCCGCTTGCGGTACACGTTCAGCGTGGTCGCCAGGCTTGCCGCCACGAGCAGCAACAGCAACGCCACGATCCACGCAAGGAGATCTCTCATCTCGGTCGTCGAGGCCGTAAGCCCTAAGCCTTGAGCCCTAAGCCTTAGGTACAATATCGCGTTCCGATGGCCTCCACTGCGGCGACCCTCGCGTCGGCGTATGCGTCGTGCGAGCGCGACGCCCGGCTGCACTACGAGAACTTCCCCGTGGCGTCGCTGCTGCTTCCGAAAGCGATGCGGCCGCACGTGGCGGCTGTGTATGCCTTCGCGCGCGCGGCCGACGACTTCGCCGACGAGGGGCCGCGGTCCATCGAGGAGCGCCATGCGCTGCTCGACGGATGGCTGCGCCGGCTGCATCACGCCGTGTCGAGCGGCGAACCCGGCCCCCCGCCGAGGCCAGGCGAGCCGTCGAATGCCGCCGAGATCTTCATGGCGGTGGGCGCGACCATCCGCACCCATGCCCTTCCCGTGAGCCTCTTCGAGGATCTCGTGAGCGCGTTCCGTCAGGACATCCACACCACGCGCTACGGGTCATGGACGGAACTGCTCGACTATTGCCGGCGCTCGGCAAACCCAGTCGGCCGGCTCGTGCTGAGGATTGCCGGTTATCGCGACGCGACGCTCGACGCGCAGTCCGATGCGGTGTGCACCGCCCTCCAGCTCACGAATTTCTGGCAGGATCTCCGGGTCGATTTCAGCCGCGGGCGGATCTACATGCCTGCCGTAGAGCGGGCCGCGCACGGCGCCATCGACGAAGACCTGCTCGGGAGACGCATCAGCGATGCCTGGCGGCACACGCTTGCGGCGGCGACCGCCCGCACCCGCGCGCTGTTCGTGGCCGGCCGGCCGCTCGGCGATGTCGTCCGAGGCCAGCTGCGCTATGAGCTGCGCGCCACCTGGCTCGGCGGCATGCGGATCCTCGATCACCTCGAGCAGTCAGGTTTCGACCCGGTCTTCATCCGCCCTCAGCTTGGCGTTGCCGACGGACCCTGGTTCATCTGGCGCATGGTGACATGGTGAAGAGGGTGACATGGTGAAGAGAACGTCGTGAGCCGCGATACTTCCTTCTACTACTCCTTCCTGGTTCTGCCGCCGCGCAAGCGGAACGCCGTCATCGCAGTCTGGGATTTCTGCCGCGCCGTGGATGACGCGGTGGATGAGGAGGAACGGGAAGACCGCGCGGCGGAGGCGCTGGCGGCGTGGCGTGCGGAGCTGGCCTCGTGCTACAACGGCTCTCGGCCCGGCACGACGCAGGCGCAGGCGCTGCAGCCGTACGTGCGCGAATTCAACCTCCCGCGGAAACCATTCGACGACCTGATTGACGGCGTCGAGATGGACCTCCGGCAGGTGCGCTATCCGACATTCGATGCGTTGTCGGAGTACCTGCAGGCGGGTGGCGTCGGCGGTGGGGCTGATCTGCGTCGAGATCTTTGGCTATCGGAATGCGGGCACGCGGGAGTACGCGGTACACCTTGGGATGGCGCTGCAGCTGACGAACATCATCCGCGACGTTGGCGCCGACCTCACGCGCGGCCGTGTGTACCTGCCGGCCGAAGATCTCGTCCGCTTCGGCGTGGACGAAGCGCAGCTGCGCGCGGGGGTCGTGACGCCCGCGGTGCGGGCCCTGCTCGCGCACGAGGGGGCGCGGGCGCGTGAGTACTATCGGCGCGCCGCCGCCTCGCTTCCCCGTGAGGACACGCGGAGCCTCGTCGCGGCCGAGATCATGGGTGCCATCTACCTTGCGATTCTCCAGCGCATCGAGCGCCGGGGCTACGACGTCTTCTCCCGCCGCGTCCGCGTGCCGCGCCCGCATCGCGCGCTGATTGCCGCGCGCATTTTCGTCAAGCGATGTGTTCTCGGACTCTAGCCATGAGCCTGAAGCCTTGAGCCCAGACGTCATTGTGGTCGGCGCCGGCTTCGCCGGGCTGAGTGCGGCCTGTGCGCTGGCCGATCGTGGCGCGCGCGTCACGGTGCTGGAGGCGCGGCCCACGCTTGGCGGCCGCGCAACGGCCTTCACCGACCGGCAGACCGGCGAGCGTGTCGACAACGGGCAGCACATCCTGATCGGCGCCTACCGCGAGACGTTTGCCTTTCTGCGGCGGATTGGGACGGACGAGCACGTCCGCGTGTCGCCGCAGCTTGCCGTCGACGTGATCGATCGCGCGGGACGGCCGTCGCGGCTCGTCTGTCCGCCGCTGCCATCGCCGCTGCACCTCATGGGAGGCGTGTTCGAGTGGGACGCGCTCCGGTGGCGCGATCGTCTCTCGGTGCTCCGCATGCGTGAGCCGCTCCGGCATGCCCGCGCCCGGCTGCGCGGCCGCACCGACCGCATGGCGGCATCTCCAGGTGAGACCGTGCGGCAATGGCTCGAGCGGAACGGCCAGACGCCGAAGCTGGTCGAGATGCTGTGGGAGCCGCTGGCGGTGGCGGCGCTGAATCAACCGATCGATCAGGCGGCGGCGGAGCCCTTCACACGCGTGCTCGCGCTGATGTTCGGGTCCGATCCGCGCGATGCCGCGGTGGCGCTTCCCCTCAAGCCGCTCGACGAGCTGTATGCCGAGCCCGCGCGCACGTTCATCGAGGGACGCGGCGGCACGGTCGCCACGCAGGCGCAGGCCCGTATCATCGTCGATACCGAGAGCGTCTCGCACGTGGAAGCCCAGGGCCAAACGCTGCGCGCAGGCGCCGTGATCTGCGCGGTGCCCTGGTATGCACTTCGCGAGGTCCTCGTGCCTGATCCCTCCGCCCCTCATCCCTCGCCCCTCGCCCCTGTCATAGAGGCGGCGTCGAAGACGCCGCCGTGCCCCATCGTGACCGTCCACCTGTGGTTCGACCGCGTGGTGCTCGAATCCGCGTTCGTCGGCCTTCCGGGTCGCATCAACCAATGGGTGTTCGACAAGCGCGAGACGCTCGGCGAGCGTGCGTCGCACCTGTCCACCGTCTCGAGCGGCGCCGCCTCGGTTGTCTCGCGCTCGAACGAGGAGCTCATCGACCTGGCGCTGTTGGAGATCCGCGACGCGATTCCCGCGGCGCGCAGCGCGAACGTCCGGCGCGCGACGGTCATCCGCGAACGCCGCGCCACGTTCTCGCTCGCTCCGGGCATGCCGCCCCGGCCGGCAACGCGCACGCCAATCAAGGGTCTCTTCCTCGCAGGCGACTGGATCGACACCGGCCTGCCCGCTACGATCGAAAGCGCCGTGATCAGCGGCCACTGGGCCGCGGAAGCCGCCCGCAAGGCATGACCGAAGACCAGAGACCGAAGACTTGAACTCCTTCGTCGTGCACTACCAGGAGATCGCGCTCAAGGGGAAGAACCGGCCATGGTTCCTCGGCCGGCTCGTGCGCAATCTCCGATCCGCGACCGCCGACCTCGATGTGGCGGGTGTGCATGCGCTCTCCGGTCGTCTCGAGGTTGCGCTCGGGCCGCTCGCGGATACGGAGGAAGTGGGCGAGCGCATCCGGCAGACGTTCGGCATCGCCAACTACTCCCACGCCCATCGCTCGGGCCTGAAGGGCCTGGGCCCCTCGGACGAGCTCGGCGCGATTGCCGACGCCATCCTCGGCGACCTCGGCCCGCGTGCCCCGCGGAGCTTTCGCGTGTCGGCGCGCCGGGACGACAAGCGGTTTCCGTTGACGTCACCGCAGATCGAGCGTGAGATCGGCGGCCGCATCAAGGCGGCGACGGGGTGGATGGTCGACCTGGACGATCCCGAGCTCGTCATCCACGTCGAGATGCTGACGAACGACGTCTTTTATTTCTTCGGGAAGGAGCGCGGCGCGGGCGGGCTGCCGACGGGCACGGCGGGCCGCGTCACCTGCCTGCTCTCGGGCGGCATCGATTCGCCGGTGGCGGCGTGGCGCATCATGAAGCGCGGCTGCGCGGTCACCTTCGTGCACTTCCACAGTTATCCCGTGCTGTCGCGCGCGTCGATCGACAAGGCGAAGCAGCTCGTGGAGCTGCTGACGCGCTATCAGCAGCGCTCGCGGCTGTACGTCGTGCCGTTCGGCGACCTCCAGCAGCAGGTGCTGCTGGCCGTGCCCGGACCCATGCGCGTGGTGATCTATCGTCGGCTGATGATGCGGATCGCAGAACGCATCGCCCGCGCGCGCGGTGCGCAGGGTCTCGTGACGGGTGATGTCATCGGTCAGGTAGCCTCGCAGACGCTCGAGAACCTCACGGTGATTGGCAGCGTCGCGACGCTGCCGGTATTTCGTCCGCTCATCGGGATGGACAAGGAGGAGATCACCGCGGAAGCGATCCGGCTCGGCACGTATCCCATCTCGATCGTGCCGGACCAGGACTGCTGCACCCTGTTCACCCCGCGGAATCCTCTCACACGCGCGCGACCGGCGAACATCGAGGCCGCGGAGCACGCGTTGCCGATCGCGGAGATGGTGGATCGTGCCGTTGAGGCGGCCGTCGTGGAAGACTACGAGTTCCCGATGATACGATCGAGGGTTGTATAGGATATGAGCATGGTGTATCAGACGGTCAAAGAACTGACCGAAGGAATCAAGCCGTTCGCGACGGTGATGACCGATCGCGTCACGGTGTCGCGGGATCCGTCGCCCGAGGCGATCGACGCGCTGGCGCACACGGCGGTGTTCGGCGCCGATCCCGAGCTGAAGGGCACGGCGCGCTGGATCATTCAGAGCATCGCCAACGCCGCGGGAATCCGGTTCGCCTCGATTCACGATCTCTACAAGGCGATGGGCCGCGGCGAGGCCGGCGGATTTACCGTGCCCGCCATCAACGTGCGGGCGATGGCCTACGATACCGGCCGTGCCGTCATCCGGGCGGCAAAGAAGCTCAACGCCGGCGCGTTCATCCTGGAGATCGCCCGCTCCGAGATCGGCTACACCGAGCAGCGGCCGAACGAGTACGCCACGGTGATGCTCGCAGCGGCGCTGCGCGAAGGGTTCCGGGGCTTCCTGTTCCTGCAGGGCGACCACGTCCAGACGAACGCAAAAAAATACAACAGCCCCGATCGCGACAAGGAGCTCGAGACCCTGCGCGCGCTCATCAAAGAGGAGATTGCCGCCGGGTTCTACAACATCGACATCGATACCTCAACGCTCGTGGATCTCGACAAGCCGACCCTGGAGGAGCAGCAGCGCGTCAACTGCGAGCTCGCGGCGGAGTTCACGGAGTTCATCCGCCGGCACGAGCCGTCGGGCGTGACGGTGTCGGTGGGCGGCGAGATTGGCGAGGTCGGCGGAAAGAACTCCACCGTCGAGGAGCTGCACGCGTTCATGAAAGGCTACCTCGCCGCGCTGAAGCGCCGCGGCGCGCAGCTTGCGGCCATCAGCAAGATCAGCGTCCAGACTGGCACCGCCCATGGCGGGTTCATCGACGCCAGCGGGAAGCTCCTCACCGACGTCAAGATCGATCTGGAGACGCTGCGCGAGCTGTCGCGCGTGGCGCGCGAGGACTACGGGCTTGGCGGCGCCGTGCAGCACGGCGCGTCGACCCTGCCGCCCGATGCGTTCGACGCCTTCCCGCGGGTCGGCGCCTGCGAGATTCACCTGGCGACGAACTTCCAGAACATGGTGTACGACCTCATCCCCGCCTCGCTGCGCGATGAGATGTACGGATGGACGAGGGAGCACGCGACCGAGGAGCGCAAGCCGAAGGACACCGAGGAGCAGTTCCTCTACAAGGCCCGCAAGAAGGCCATCGGTCCGTTCAAGAATCAGCTCTGGAACCTCCCCGCCGGCGAGCGCGAGCGAATCGGCAAGGCGCTCGAGGACCAGTTCACGTTCCTGATGACGCAGCTGAAGGTGCGCGACACCATGGAGCCCGTCCGGCGCTTTGTCACGGCGCCGGAGATGACGCTGGACCGCGACGCCGCGATCGTCGCCGCCGGCGGCAAGATCACCGCCGCGGAGCGCAAGGCCGAAGGACTGCACGACTAGCGATGCGAATCGCGTTCCTGGTGATCGCCGCGGCCCTCACGGCTTCATGCGCGGCGCGGCACCAGGGACGCGGCCTCGTGCTCAACGTCGATCGCGCCGCGTCGACCCTGACCGTCTCGCACGACCCGATCCCCGGCTACATGGACGCGATGGTGATGCCGTTCACCGTCCGCAATCCGACACAGATGGCCGACGTGCGCCCGGGCGATCGCATCGCGTTTCGGCTCAACGTCCGGGACGAGCGCTCGTGGATCGATCGGCTCCAGCTGCTCTCGGCCGCGCCAGTCGATGCGGGCCTGACCCAGAGCCCCGCGGTTCCCGTCCTCGTGCCGATCGGCGGCGCGATTCCCGACTTCACGCTGACCAACCAGGACGGCGAGGCTGTATCCCTTTCGTCGCTGCGGGGCCAGGTCGTCGCCGTCACGTTCATCTATACGCGATGTCCGCTGCCTGACTATTGCCCGCGGATGATCACGAACCTTCAGGCGATCGAGCGACGATTTCCGGAGCGCGTGGGGAAGGACCTCGTGCTGGCCGCGATCACGTTCGATCCGCAGCACGACACCGCGCCGCGGATGAAGGAGTACGCGCGCGCCTTTCGCGCCGACCGGCCGGGCTGGCAGTTTCTCACCGGGACCCTCGACGACGTGAGCCGCGTCTGTGGACGATTCGGCGTGGAGTTCTGGCCCGAGGAAGGGCTCATCACACACACGCTGCAGACGGCAGTAATCGACAGGGAAGGAAAGCTGGTCGCGTCGGTCGAGGGGAAGGACTATTCAGCCAAGCAGCTCACCGATCTGGTGGCGCGTGTGCTGGGGCCGGCCTGAGCCGGCCCCAAAAGGTTCACCGTTGCGCGCCGGCTGTATGAGTCGCGGAGCGCAGTTGCGGAAGATCGGCGTCCGCCTTGTCCCACGCCTTCACGCCCTTCGCCGTCATCTGCTGCGCTTCGGCCGATTTGTTCTGACCGCGGAGCGCCGCGGCGATGCCGAAGTAGGCCCTGCCGCTTCCCGGCTCGCGTGAGAGCGCCTCGCGATAGGCGCTTTCGGCCGCGGCGAAGTCACCCATCGCCATCGCGGTCATCGCGAAGCCTTCGACCACCGGTCGCGGATAGGACGGCGGCTCAGTGTAGATGAGCGCAGCTTCCATCTCGGCGGCCTTCCGGAACAGCGACCACCCCTTGTTCGTGTCGCGGCCGCGCGCGGCAATCGTGGCTTCGAGCTCGATGCGCGCGATCTCCAGCGGCCGCTTCGATGCCGTCGCCCTCAGGACGTGCTCTTTCATCTCCGCATGCGCCCTGTTCGCGTCGTCCAGGCGTCCCTGCGCCGCGCGGGCCAGGCCGGTCGCCCACAGCCGCCAGGCATTCTGCTCGGGCTTGTCGTAGAGCGGGATGGACTTGCCGTCGAGAATCATGTCCCACCGCTCGAAGCGCACGAGCGTCTTCACGAGGGCGTAATACCCCTGCCGATAGGACACGCGCTGGCTCGAGCCATTGCGCTCGCGCGGCGTCTCCTTGATCGTCATCAGGTGCCGGGCGCGCTCGAGCGAGTCGTTGAAGCGGCCGTCGAGATTCAGCGAGTGAATGAGGAAATGCACGTTGTGCCCGTGATGCCCGTTCGGGTAGAGCACGTCGCCATTCATGTACGACAGCTCCAGTGACGCCGTGTCGGAAAAGGCCTTGATCGCCTCATCGATCTTGTCGCTCTGGGCGTAGATGTGGCCCGGCATGTGAAGCGCGTGCGGGATGTTGGTGACGAGCTCCGGGTACCGCTCGCACGCATGCCATGCCTTCTCCGGCGTCTTGCTGCCTTCCCACCCGTGAATCAGATAGTGATGCGCGCCGAAGTGATTGTCGTTCCTGGCCACCACCTCGGTCAGCATCCGGAGCCCTTCCATCGTGTTGGTGCGGGGCTCCTTCGTGACGGAATCGAAGCCATCGAGCAGCGCGAGGCCGAGGATCGACTTCGCTTCCTCATCGTCGGGATAGGCAGCCACCAGCTTCCGAAGAGCGGCCAGGTAATCGGCGTCGTTGGTCTTCGAGGCGGGATTGCGGCGGGCCCACTCCGCCTCGATGTACAGGCGCTCCCGCGGCGTGACCTTGTCGCGCAGCGCCATCGCCTTCTCCATGTACTCGCGCGCACGAATGCGGCCGCTCGACCGCGGCACCGTTCGCGGTGCGCTGGACCGCCTCGCCTGACGAGGAGGCCTGCGTGTCGCCGCGGCCCCCGTCGTTCGGATCGCGCATCAGCTGGAACGCGGGTCGATGGTCGGTCGCCGCGCTGACCGAGATTCCCCAATACGCCATCGCCATGTCGGGATCGAGCTCGGCGGCCTGAAGGAACGATCGCTCCGATTCGATGAACCAGAACGAATGAATCTGCGAGACGCCCTGGTTGAAGAACTTTCGCGCCTCCTCCGACTTCGTCGTGACCGGCATGTTGGTGTCGCCCATGCCTGGGAGGAGCTTGGCGGGCAGCAGCGGCTGTGCGCCTGGAATGATTGCGCACGCATCGGGTTCTGGTCGCTGGGCCGCCAATGCCGGCGGCGCCAGCAGCGTACAAATGCAGAGCAGTGGAGCGATGTTCTTCAGCATGGAAAAAGTATAAATCCAAGACTTTCGTGGTTTCGTGATTTTCGTGGTCAGCCGACGAATTCACGAAGAGCTTCCCTCGTGCTCCGGAAAGCCAGCTCGTCCCAGGGAATCGCGGATTTCTCGAAGAATCTCGCTTCCAGTCCTTCGTCGTCGCACGCGAGGCAACCGCCCGTCATGCGCGCGGTGTAGACCACGATCACGGGCGCGCGGCCCGGGTATGAGTAGATGTTCAACAGCCGCTCGATTCGCACCTCCAGGCCGCACTCTTCGCGCGCTTCCCGCACCGCCGCGAGCTGCACCTCCTCACCGCGGTCGACATATCCTCCGGGAAACACCCATTTTCCGTACCCGGGCTCGATCGCCCGGCGCACGAGGACGACGCGTCCCTGGTCGTCGCTGATGATGGTGCCGACCGCGAGCTTCGGATCGAGGTAGAAGACGAATCCGCACGTTTCGCAGACGAGCCGCTTCGGCTCGGTCGCCTTGAGCACGCGCGGCTCGAGCGGGCCGCCGCACACGGGGCAGTACCCGGTAGTCCGGCGTGTCGTGAAGGTGCACGGCTATAATTTTCTTTCATGTCCATTCTGAAAGTCGCGCGCATGGGGCATCCGGTCCTCCGCCGCCGCGGGCGTGCGCTCGACAGGTCGGACCTGAAGAATCCGCTCCTCCAGAAATTCTTCGACGACATGATCGAGACGATGTACCAGTACAACGGCGTCGGACTGGCCGCGCCTCAGGTGCACGAAAGCCTCCGCGTGTTCGTCGCGATGCTCGACGAGGAGCCCGACGAGAAGAGCGAAGCGACCGTCGTCATCAACCCGGAAATCATCCCGAGCGGCACGACCGTCGCAGAAGGCTGGGAAGGGTGCCTCAGCATTCCCGACATCCGCGGGAGGGTGCCGCGCCACACGGAGATCACGCTGAAGGCGCTCGACCGAAGCGGGAAGAGCGTCGAGCTCCAGTTGAAGGGCTTTTCTGCTCGCGTCGCGCAGCACGAGACAGATCACCTGGATGGGGTTCTCTTCTTCGATCGGATGCAGTCGATGCAGTCGCTGACCTTTCTGGAAGAATTCTCGCGGTACTGGACGAGAGACGAGGCTTAGGGCTTAAGGCTTAGGGCTTATGGCCCTGACGACTGAAGCCGTCAAGGCCCTACGTCTTAAGCCGTAAGCCGTAAGCCGTATAATTCTCGTGCTCGTGCTCGCCACCGCACCACCCAGCGTCACGCTCAGAACCGCTCCCACGACGCCGTACGACGGCGCGATTGCCGCCGCGCGTACGTGCTATTCGCCGCGTGTGATCGGCGCGGGCGAGATCACCGAGAAGCAGCGCGAATCGATCGGGCGACTCACGTTCGATGCGGGCCACCATACCGTTTACCAGCACGCCCACTTCGAGTTCGGCCTCGAGAACATCTCACGCCAGTTCGTCTGGAGCTTCCTCCACTCGTATCCCTTCTACAACTCGGAGCAGTCGAGCCAGCGGTATGTGAAGCTGAAGGAGCCGCGCGCGTTCGTGCCGCCGATAACGGGCGAGGCCCTCGACGTGTACGAGGGCGCGATCCTGCGGGCGTGGAACCGCTACGCCGAGCTCTCGGCGCTTCTCAAAGACGATGCGTTCGGGATTCTGAAAGAGCTGCGCTACATCCAGCCGAAGAGCTCGCCCGAGCGGTTGAAGGTGATCGACAAGGACGCCGAGAAGCGCGCCATCGAAACGGCGCGCTACGTGATTCCGATCGCGGCGTTCACGTCGATGGTGCACACGGTGTCGGGCATCGTGCTGCACCGCCTGCTGCGCATGGTCAACAGCGGCGACGCCCCGCACGAAGCGGACCTCGTGGTTGGCGAGATGGTGCGGCTCGTCAAGGAATGGGACCCGCTGTTCTTCGAGAAGATCGGCGCCGGCACGATGGACCCGCAGCACCTGGCCGAAGGCAGCTTCCCTCGCCCGCGTGGTGACGGCGATCGCTTCGCGGCGGAGTTCGACGCTCGGCTGAATGGCCGGTGGTCGCGGCTCCGGGATGCGTCGTCCGACGCCGAGGCAGTCGTCGCCGAATCCGTGCGTTCGGTGTTTGGTCTCACCGATGAGGAGATGCCGAACGAGGAAGCGCTCGATCGCGTCATGAACCCGGCGCGCAATCGATACCGCCTCGACGTCATCAACGTCTCGCACCACTCGCCGCTGATGCGGACGCTCAACCACGCGACCTACGTGTTCGAGAAGAGGCTCAGCCACACCGCGGATTCGCAGGATCAGCGGCACCGCATGGTGCCGGCGTCCCGGCCGCTGATGACGTTCACCGACACGAAGCGGCCGGACTACATCACGCCGCGCCTGATTGCCGCCAATCCGCGCGCGCGCGCCGTCTACGATCAGGCGATGCAGGATGCATGGGCGGCCAAGAACCGGCTGCTCGAGCTCGGCGTCCCGCTGGAGTACGCGCTCTACGTGCTCCCCAACGCGAAGACGCTTCGCTTCGTGGAGTCCGGTTCGCTCCTGTCGCTCCTGCACAAATGGACGATGCGAACCTGCTTCAACGCGCAGGAGGAGATCTATCTCGCCTCGATGGACGAGATCGAGCAGGTGCGCGCGGTGCATCCGCGCATCGGCCGCCACATCGGACCGCCGTGCGTCATCCGCAACGGCCTGATCTCGCCCCGCTGCACCGAAGGAACGCATTTCTGCGGCGTCCCCGTGTGGCGTGATTTCCCGAACGTCGAACGCCGCTTGTGAGCGCCTGGATCGCGCATCTCTACACCGCAAGCGGCGCCGTTCTCGCGTTTCTCGCTGCCACCGACATCTTCGAGCACGACTATCGGACAGCCTTTTTCTGGCTGTACCTGCAGGTCGTCGTCGACGCCACCGACGGTGCGCTGGCGCGGCGGCTGCGCGTCAAGCAGCGCCTGCCTTGGTTCAACGGCGCGAAGCTCGACGACATCGTCGATTACCTCTGTTACGTCTTCATTCCGGCGGTCGTCGTCTGGCGCGCGCTGCTGGTGCCCGATCGCTGGTCGGTGCCGGTCGTCGCCGCGATGCTGCTGTCCAGCGCGTACGGGTTCAACCGCGACGATGCGAAGACCGACGACCATTTCTTTCTGGGATTTCCCTCCTACTGGAACATCGTGGTCTTCTACCTGTTTGTGGCGCGGTGGCCGTCTGAAGTGAATGCGGCGATTCTGCTGACGTTCGCCGTGCTTGTGTTCGTGCCGATCCGATACCTGTATCCGTCCCGCGGCCCGGTATTCCAGACGCCGACCATCGTGCTCGGTGCCGTCTGGGGCGCCCTGATGCTCGTGATGCTGTGGCAGTTCCCCGCCGTATCGCGCGGCGTATTCCTGGCGTCGTTGGTGTTTCCGATCTACTACGCGGCGCTGTCGCTCTGGCTCGAGATCCGGAGACGATGAGCCCCGTCACGATCGTCTTTCTCACCGTCTTCATCGACCTCCTCGGGTTCGGCATCATCATCCCGCTCATGCCGTTCTACGCGGAGACGTTCGGCGGGAGCGCGTTCACGGTCGGGCTGCTGATGACGTCGTTTTCCCTGATGCAGTTCCTGTTCGCGCCGTTCTGGGGCCAGCTCTCCGATCGCATCGGGCGGAGACCGGTGATTCTGATCGGTCTCTTCGGATCGGCCGTGTCGTATCTGTTGTTCGGCCTGGCCACGTCGCTGACGCTGCTGTTCGTGGCGCGGATCGCGGCCGGCATCGCCGGCGCGAACATCCCCACGGCGCAGGCGTACATGGCGGACCTGACGACCGCGGAGAACCGCGCCAAGGGCATGGGCCTCGTCGGCGCGGCGTTCGGGCTCGGCTTCATCTTCGGTCCGGCGATCGGCGGGTTTCTCAGCCGCTGGGGGTATCAGGCGCCGTCGTTCTTCGCGTCAGGGTTGTCGCTGGCGAACTTCATCGCCGCCTGGTTCCTGCTGCCCGAGACGCGGCCGCGCGCCGATCGCGAGGCCGCCCGCGCCTCGCGCCTCGATCTGCTGCGGTACGCCGCGACGCGGCCGGCGCTGCCGCAGCTGCTGCTCATCTACTTCATCGTCGTCACCTCGTTTGCCAGCTTCGAGACGACGTTCGCGCTCTACAGCGAGCGCCGCTTCAGCTTCAGCGCGTCGACGATCGGCTACGTCTTCGCCTTCGTTGGCGTCGTGCTCTCGCTGGTTCAGGGGTTCGTGGTGGGCCGCGTCGTTCCCCGCGTGGGCGAGCATCGAGTCGTGCCGGCGGCCATCGTCGTGCTGATCGCCGGCCTCGTGCTCGTGCCGCTGGCGTCAACGATCGCCATGCTCCTGGTCGCGTGCGGGCTGCTGGCGGTGGGAATGGGATTCCACAGTCCGTCGATCATGGCGCTCATCTCGCGCGGCGCCGGCGCCGACAAGCAAGGCGGCGTGCTGGGGTTGTCGCAATCGCTCGCGAGCCTTGCACGGGTGGTTGGGCCGGCATGGGGTGGATGGGTCTACGATCGGTACGGCACGGTCACGCCGTACATGAGCGCGGCGGCGTTGATGGGGATTGCCTTCGTGGTCAGCCTCGGGCTGGCGTCCGCACCGAATTCCCGCGAGGAGGTGTCACAATGAAAGGTATGGCAGCCGCCAAGGTCCAGATCTTCGGGAAGGACACCTGACCGTACACGCAGGCCGCCCGTGAAGACTATGAAAGGCGGCAGGTCGCGTTCGACTACGTGAACGTGAAGAAGGACCCCGCGGCGCTGGACCGGATGCTGGACTATTCGAAAGGCCGCCGCGCGGTGCCTGTCATCGTGGATGGCGGGAAGGTGACCATCGGTTTCGGCGGCACATGAGGAGTTTGACGGCCGCAGTCTGCGGCCTCGTCATCGTCTCGTTCCAAGACGTCACGCCGGACTGGGTGGCGCGGCAGATCGAACACCGCGACACGGGCCGCGATTCGCGCGCCGAGATGCGGATGCGCCTGCACGATCGCCACGGCCGCGTTCGCGAGCGCACGATGACTCTGCTCGTGCTGAAGGGTGCCGCCGCCGCGGGCGACAGGACGCCTGGTTCGCTTCAGCTATCCCAACGACATCAAGAACACGGCCTTCCTCGTGTGGGAGCATCCCGATGCCGACGACGAGCGGTTTCTCTACCTGCCTGCGCTGGGGCGCGTGCGGCGGATCGCCGGGGAAGAGAAGCAGGAGAGCTTCGTCGGCAGCGATCTGAGCTACGAAGACATCGGCGGGCGCGACATCGCCGATTACACGCTACGCGTTCTCCGATCCCAACGCTACCTGGACGTCCCCCGACGGCTCGAAGCACCCGGCATGGAGCCTCGAATCGCGCGCGAAGGACAAGCAATGCCGACTACCCGCGCACGGTGTCGCTCGTGCGCAAGGACAACTTCGTGATCGTCCATGCCGACATCTTCAACCCGCGCAACGAGCGCGTGAAGGTGTTCGACGTCAGAAAGCTCGAACGGATCGACAGCGTCTGGACCACTCTGTCGCTGGTCGTCGCCAACGAGCGTGACCGTACGCGCACCGAGCTCGAGACCACGTCGATTCGGTACAACGTCGGCCTGACCGAGAGCGATTTCACGCGGCGGCGGCTCGAGCAGAGCCGATGAGCGCCGCGCTGGCGCGGATACTCTGGCGGTTCCGCTATCCGGCGTGTGCCGCGATCGTCGTTGGATTCTTCGCACTCGCGCCCCGCACGAACTTCACCGAGCTCGACAACGACATCAGCGCGTGGATTTCGAAGGACGACCCTGTCTACCAGACGTACGAGCGCTTCCGGCGTGAGTTCGGCGGCGGGCGCTCCCTCATCATCGCGCTGAAGAGCGACCGGCTGTTCACGCCGGAGTCGCTCCAATTCATCCGATCGGTCACCCGCGACATCGAGCGAATCGAGCACGTCCAGCGGGTGCAGAGCCTGGCGACGGCCAACATCGTCCGCGCGCTGCCGCCGGCCGACGCCGAGGAGGCGGCCGGGATCGAGGTCCAGCCGCTGCTCGACGATGTCGACACGCCGTCGGCGGCCGCTGCCGCGCGGCGCAGGGCGCTGGACGATCACCTGCTGCGCGGCGATCTCGTCTCGGAGGACGGCAGGGTGACGGCCGTCATCGTGACGTTCGACGAGGACCGCATCGACGAGGTGCGCGGAGCGGTCATCGACAAGGTCCACCGGACGGTCGAAAGCCAGATGCCGCGCGGCATGGAGGCCTTCTACAACGGCAGCCTCGAGATCAGCGAAGCGTACAACCGCGTGACGCTGCAGGGCATCCGGCAGCTCACGCCGCCGATCCTGCTGGTGACGATCCTCGCGGTGTACGCCATGTTCCGCTCCTGGCGCGTTACGGGGCTGGTCACCATCTCGGTCCTGGTGAGCGTCGTCTGGACGATGGGCCTCTACGTGTTGATGGGGTTCAAGTACAACGTGCTCGCCAGCATGATGCCGGCGCTCGTGATCGTGCTTGCGATCGCGGATGACGTGCACATCGTGCAGCACTTCGTGCACGAGCTGCGCGAGACGGGCGACAGACGGCACGCCTTCGTTTCGAGCGTCGAGCATCTCTTCGCGCCGCTGCTCGGAGCCAGCGTGACGACCGCGCTCGGCCTGATGTCGCTGGCGACCAGCGACGTGCACGCGGTCCGCGCCTTCGGCCTGGGCGCGGCCACCGGCGTGATGGTCGACTTCGTGATGTCGCTCGTGTTCGTGCCCACGCTGCTGACGCTCGTCCCGCCCGATACCGCGCCTCCGCCGCAGGAGCGGTGGCTGGTAGGGCCGATGCGTGCCGTGGCCCGCTTCTCCATCGGTCACGCGCGGACGGTGGTGCTCGTGTCCCTCGCCGCCGCGGCGCTTGCCACCGCGGGCATCTCGCGGCTGCGCGTGGATACGAATCACATCAACTTCTTCGCGAAGACGCATCCCCTCAGCCGGTCGGCCGACGTGATCGACCGCAACCTCGCGGGAATCTACAGCTTCAACGTCCTGCTCGAAGGACCGCCGGACTCGCTGAAGACGCCCGACGCCCTCCAGCGGATCGAGCGGCTGCGCGAGCAACTGGAGCGGCTGCCGTTCGTGCGCAAGGTGGTCTCGGTTGCCGACTACGTCAAGCGCGTGAACCGGGAGCTCAATGGCGGAGCTGAGAGCGCCGCCGTCGTTCCCGCGAACGCCGAAGCGATCGCTCAGGAGCTTTTCGTCTTCGGCCTCTCCGACGACGGCCGGCTCGAGCTCGAACGGATGGTTGCGAGCGATTACTCGCGGGCGCAGATTTCGGTGAAGCTCGCCTCGATGAGCTCGGATCTCGTGTTCGAGCAGATCAACGAAGCGGGCCGGCTTGCCGGCGCGGCGTTCGCGGGCTCGGGGATCACGCCCACGCTGACAGGGTCGGGACACATCTTCGCGACCCTCGACCACTATCTCGTCGTGTCGCAGTTGAGCAGCTTTGCCACCGCCTTCGTAACCGTCTTCATCGTCATCTTCCTCGTCTTCCGTTCCGCGAAGTTCGGGTTTCTCGGCATCGTCGCCAACGCCGCGCCCGTCCTTGCGGTGCTCGGCCTCATGGGATGGATGGACATCTCGCTCAACGTGGCCACCGTGATGGTCGCCAGCGTCGCGCTTGGAATCGTGGACGACGACACGATTCACTTCATCAATCGGTATCGGAGGGAGAGGGCGGCGGGGGCCGATTCGGCCGGAGCGATCGAGGTGGCATCCGTCCAGGAGGGACGCGCGTCGCTGACCACCGCCCTCATCAACTCCCTTGGCTTCGGCCTGATGATGTTCGTGGACTACAAGCCGACCGCATGGTTCGGCGGGCTGCTGGCGCTCACGATGGCCGTTGCCTTCATCGCCGAGGTGTTCGTCGTCCCGGCGGTGATCACCATGCTGCCGAACGTGTACGGCGACCGCGTCCCCCGCGCGCTCGGAACCGCAGGGTGATGAGACCGTTCGCGTGGATGGTGATGCTCCTCGTGGCCGCGCCTGCCCTCCATGCGCAGGACTTCGATGGCCACGTTTCCACGCTGTTTGCGGTCATGCCTGACGTGAGTCCTGCAGGCGGGGCACAGTCGATCGCAGAGGTGCGGACGCGGCTCTTCGCCGAGGGCCTCTTCGATCCGGTGGACGCGTGGCACATCACCGCCGGTGTGTTCGTCGATGCGCTGCTGGCCGACCGCGGGATATTCAGCGGCGACGGCGCGTCGACCGCGGCCGTCATCCGGCCCGCGGACCTTTATGTGGAGTATCGACGCGCTACGTTCGATGTGCGGGCCGGCATGTCGCGGATCGTGTGGGGGCGCCTCGACGAGTTCCAGCCGACCGACGTCGTCAATCCCGTCGATCTATCCCGGTTCGTTCTCGAGGGCCGCAGCGAGGCGCGGCTTCCGGTGGCGCTCGTCCGCGCGCGGATGTTCCTGCCTCGGAGCTCGACGCTCGAAGGCATCGTCGCTCCCTTGTTTCGGTCCGGCCGATTCGACCAGCTCGATGAGGACACGTCGCCATTCCGGCTGGCCCCGCCCGGTCCGATCGATAGGCAGGAGCCCGGCACGTCGTGGTCGAACGTGCAGGGCGGCGCGCGGTTCACGTCGACGATCGAGCGGCTGGACTGGGGCGTCTCAGCGTGGCGTGGCTTCGAGCATTTTCCGAGCTACATACCTGCATCGGCCGGCTACGCCGCCGTCTTCCCGCGCTTCACGATGGTCGGCGCGGACTTCGAAACCGTGCGAGGCCCATGGGGACTTCGCGGCGAGCTGGCCTGGTTCGACAGCGCCTCCCCTCGATCGTTCGAAGGTGGTGTTGGCGCCGATCGCCGAGCAGGGAACTACAGGGTCGCGCTGAATGCGGTGGTGACACGCGCCGACGACACGGACGTCAGCCTCGTCGGCTACGCGGAGCGGTCGTTCGCGCGCGAGACGCGCACCGCTCGCCTGCTGGCGGTCTACGATCCGTCCGATGACACCGCGTTCGTGCGCGGGATCGGCTCGTGGAGCCTGCGCGACAATGCGGCAGTGGAAGCTTCAGCCGGCTGGTTTACCGGAGAGCCAGCGGCCGGCGCGCAGAGCGGCATCGACGTGCTGGCGCTGCTGTCGCGCCGGGATTTCCTGTATCTGCGCTTGAAGGTCCACTTTTGAAGCCGATCGCCCTTCGCGCGCACAATCCGGGGCCCATGACCGGCGAAGGCAATACGACCTGGCTGATCGCCGGCCGTGTGCCCGTGCTCATCGACGCCGGCACGGGCGATCCGCGCCATCTCGACGATCTCGGTGCCGCGCTCGGCGACGCGACACTCGCGCGCGTGCTCGTGACGCATGCCCACCCCGATCACGCAAGCGGCGCGCCGGCGATCGCGGCGCGCATGCCGCAAGCGCGCTTCGCGAAGATGCCGTGGCCCGAGCGCGACGGGCGATACGCTGTGCCCTGGGAGCCGATCGCCGACGGCGACGCCATTCACGCCGGCGACGGGCAGCTGACTGCCGTTCACACGCCTGGACACGCCCCGGACCATCTGTGCTTCTGGCACGACGCGAGCCGAACCGTCTTCTGCGGGGATCTTGCCGTTGAGGGATCGACGGTCGTCATTCCGGCGACGAGCGGCGGCGACCTTGCGTCGTACATGACTTCGCTGGAACGCGTCCTGGCGCTGCGGCCGTCCCGGCTGCTTCCGGGGCACGGGCCAATCATCGAAGAACCCGATCGGCTGCTTCGCCGCTACCTGGCCCACCGCCGTGAGCGCGAAGAACAGATACTCGCGGCGCTGCGCACTGGCGACGGGACCGTCGACGCCATCGTGGCGCGCGTCTACACCAGCTTGTCTCCGGAGCTCGTCGGCATGGCGGGCGAGAGCGTCATGGCGCATCTCATCAAGCTGCAGCGCGAAGGTCGTGTGGCCCCCTCCACGGACGGCTGGAATATCATCTAGTCCATGGAACGGGTTGTAGATTTCATCAACGTCAACCGCGATCGGTACGTCGAGGAGCTGAAACAGTACCTCGCGATTCCGAGCGTGAGCGCGCTGCCGCAGCATGCGTCCGACGTCCGCCGCGCCGCCGAATGGACCGCCGACGAGCTGCGCCGCGTCGGGCTGCAGAACGTCAGGCTGATCGAGACACCCGGGAACCCGGTCGTGTACGGCGACTGGCTGCGGCGCTGAAGGGGCGCCCACGATTCTCTTCTACGGCCATTACGACGTGCAGCCGGTCGACCCCGTCGATCAGTGGATCAGCCCGCCGTTCGAGGCAACGGTGCGCGACGGCGAGATCTACGCGCGTGGTTCGGCGGACGACAAGGGCCAGGTGTTCATGCACATCAAGGCCGTCGAAGCGCACCTGAAACAGACGGGGCGGTTGCCGCTGAACATCAAGTTCTTCATCGAGGGCGAGGAGGAGGTGGGCAGCGTGCACCTCGACGACTTCGTCCGGTCGCACAAGGCCGACCTCGCGGCCGACGTCGTGGTGATCTCCAGATTCGCCGATGTTCGACCGCGGCATCCCGTCGATCTGCTATGGGCTGCGCGGCCTCACGTATTTCCAGATCGACGTGCGCGGGACGAAGACCGACCTCCATTCCGGCTCGTTCGGCGGCGCGGTGGCGAATCCGGCGATGGTGCTGGCGCAGATTCTCACCCAGATGAAGGACCGCAGCGGCCGCATCAAGATTCCCGGCTTCTATGACGATGTGCGCGAGCTGAGTCCGGCGGAGCGGGCGGAATGGAAGAAGCTGCCCGTTCAACGAGACGAAGTACCGCAAGGAGCTCGGCGCTCCGAGGCTGTTTGGCGAAACCGGATACACGACGCTCGAGCGGGTGTGGGCGCGGCCGACCTTCGAGGTCAACGGCCTGTTGAGCGGCTTCACGGGCGAGGGCGCCAAGACCGTGCTGCCCGCGACGGCGATGGCCAAAGTGAGCATGCGCCTCGTGCCCGATCAGGATCCGAAGAAGATCGGCGACCTCTTCGAGGCGTATCTCCGCAAGGTCGCGCCGAAGACCGTGGAGCTGAAGATCACGCGCATGCACGGCGGCAAGCCGTGGATGACCGAGTTCGACAACAAGTACGTGCGCGCCGCTGGCCGTGCGATCGAGCGCGGCTTCGGGCAGCGGCCCGTCTTCAACCGCGAGGGGGGCTCGATTCCGGTGGTGTCGACGTTCCAGGAGGAGCTCGGCCTGCCGAGCGTGCTGTTCGGCATTGGTCTGCCCGACGAGAACGCGCACGCGCCCAACGAGAAGCTCGACCTCGGCAACTTCCACAACGGCATCATTGCCTCGGCGTTCCTCTACGAGGAAATCGCGTCGCTCAACGGCGGGTCCTAGCGCGCCCGCGGCGCCGACGCGCGAAGCGCGAGGGCGGGCGCTGGGGCTCGTCGACCGGCTTCGCGCCTTCTACGGCGCGCTGCCGGTCCCGCCGCCGCTCCCGTTCGCCGTGTACGTGTGGGAAGTCCTGTCGGTCGGGACGACGCCGGCGCGTCGCGATGCCGCCTTCGCCGCGCTGAAGAAGGTCCCCGCGTTGACGAGCGACGCGATCGGACGGGTGCCGCAGGCGAAGCTCGAAGCCGCGGCGGCGCTTGCCGGACCGATGAAGGACGAGCGCATCCGGGCGCTGCGCGCAGGGGCCGATGTGTTTCGGCGGAACCCGTCACTGGCCGAGGACCTCGCCGGGCCCGCGGGCCGCGCGTTGCGAGCCGCCCGGCGCGTTCCGCATCTGGGCCGCGCGTCTTCACTCCGCTTGCTGCTGTTCTCCGGTGCCGCGCCGGTTCTCCCGCTCGACGAGCACGCGCTCAGGGTCGCGCAGCGTCTCGGCTACGCCGCACACGCGCGCGATCGCTCGCCTGCGCGCATGTTGAGCCTCACGCGACAGGCGCTCATCGCGGAATCAGGCCGTGAGGTCGCGACGCTCCGCCTCCTGTCGCAGTACTTCACGCATCACGGGCTGTCCACTTGCACCGAAGCGGCGCCGCACTGCACCGTCTGCCCGCTCGCCTACGACTGCGAGTGGATTCGACGGCAATAGGGGTCTGGCCCCTATGGTGCCAGGCCTGGCCGGCACTGAAATCCGGATGTCTCGCTCCAGGAGCCATCAGGATGCCGCGAGCGAGACGGATTTGTCCCGCGAACGTTGTGTTCCACGTCATCAATCGGGCGAACGATCGACGCAGATTGTTTTCGCAACCTGATGACTACAACGAGTTTCTTGGGTTACTGGAAACGGCTGCGGAACGAGTGCCCGTGCGCATCTGCGCGTTCTGCCTCATGCCGAATCATTGGCACCTGGTGCTTTTGCCGACAACAAAAGGTGACATCTCCTGCTTCATGCACTGGGTCTCAGGCGTGCATGCCATGCGTGTTCGGCGCCGATGGAACGCTGTGGGATCGGGTCACGTTTACCAGGACCGTTTCAAATCGCTGCCAGTGGAAACCGGCGTGTACTACTACAACGTGATGAAGTATGTGGAGGCGAACGCGTTACGAGCGAACCTGGTAGCCCGGGCGGAGGACTGGCAGTGGTCCAGTCTGTTCGATCGGCTTTCCGAAGCTCCCCGCATCTCGCTGGCGAACCCAATCGAGCTCCCTCCTGACTGGCGCGACCAGGTCAATGAAGGAGTGCAGTGCGGACGATCTGGACGCGTTACGAGACTCCGCAGAAGCTGGTCGCCCGTACGGGTCCCCGGCATGGCAGGCGGCGCATCGCTGCCGCCGAAGGCGGACGCGACAGGTAGACCTGGCACCGATAGGGGCCAGACCCCTATTGGCACCGCAATGCTTCCACCGGGCTGACTGACACCGCTCTGCGTACCGGCATGCCGCTCGCTGCGAGCGCAACCAACGCGATCACGACGGCGGCGGCGGTCATCGTCGGCCAGTCCATCGCGCGGACGCCAAAGAGCTGGCTCTCGATGAAGCGGCCAAGACCCCACACCACAGGCAGGGCCAGCGAAATGGCGGCAATCAGCATGATGATCCCGTCGCGCAGGATCAGCCAGACCGTCGCCCGAGACGATGCTCCGAGCGCAAGCCGAATGCCGATCTCGCGAGTCCGACCCGTCACGACGAAGGACATCACACCGTACACACCAATCATGGCGAGCAGGATCGCAACCGCGGCAAATGCGCTCGCCAGCGACGCGAGAAGCCGCTCGTTCACAAGCAACCTGTCCAGCTGATCGTTCACGGTGAGGGGCCTGATCGGCAGCGAGGGATCGAGCTGTTTGACCGCGGCGCGAACGGCTGCAATCGCCGCCTGCGACGACGTGCGGGTACGAACCCAGAACGTGCCGCCTCGGCCGCCTCCTTCGAAATATGGAAAGAACACCTGGTCGTCCATCTCGCGAAGACCACGGTAACTGAAGTCTTCGACGACTCCCACGATCACGACATTGGCCTTCGTATCGGGGCGATCCCCGATGCCGAGGCGCGCGCCAACCGGATTCACGTCGCCAAAGTACCGTCTGGCGAGGCTCTGATTGATGATGGCGGAGCGAAACGTTCGTTCATTCGTTTGCGGTCCACTCGAGCTCACGAGGTCATCGACATCGTGTGAATCGCGCTCGTTGAAATCGCGGCCGGCAACGACTCGAACGCCCAGCGTCTCGAAGAACCCCGCGCTCACCGCATTGCAGTGCACCGCGCCTCTCGTGACCAGTCGTTGCCGGGCCTCGAGTGTCAGCGGCTGGTTCCAACTTCCGCCTGCGAGGAGCGTGGCGATCGCCAGCCCTGCACTCTCCACTTCCGGAAGCGAACGAAGATTGCCGAGCAGAATGCGGATCAGGCGGTCCGACTCCGGGAGCGAGTAGCCGTTCCTGGCCGGATCGATGGAGACCATCACCTGATTCGTCGTGATGAACCCTGGCCCTTTCGCGCGAAGCGTTATGAGCGTGCGCACGAACAGGCCCGCCCCAATCAACAGCACGAGCGCCAACGCGATCTGCCCGATCACGAGTGCTTTGCGCAGGCCGATACCGGTCCCGATGGTCCCAGAGTCCTCTTTGAGCACGATGCCAGGCCGTGCGCCCGCTGCCTGAACGGCCGGCGCGAGGCCGAACAGGACGGTGGTCAGCATTGCCAGGCCTATCGCGAAGAGGAGGACACGCAGATTGATATCCGAGCTGAGATCGACCGCGGCCGCAGATTCCGGAAGAAAGGAGATCAACGCGTGAATCACCAGGGGTGCGAGAAGAATGCCGAGCGCGGCGCCGCCGAGCGCGACGAAGCCGCTCTGCACGAGAAGCGCACGCGCGACGCGGCCACGCGAAGCGCCGAGCGCCAGCTGCAGCGCAGCTTCCTTCCTGCGCGCAAAGCCGCGCGCGAGATAAAGGTTCGCGACATTCAAACACGCGAGCAACAGGATGAGTGCCGTCGCGGCGAGCAGGACGACAAGCGGTCGCTGCAGACGTCCGCGCATGTCCGAGCGGCCGTGAGACGCGGGCACGACGTCGAGCGTCGATGCCAGGAAGCGCCGGCGCTGTTCGTCGGATACGCGAGGCCAGTCTTCACGCCTCGTGTCATCGACCAGCATCGCTGTGAACCAGGGCTGGAGGCCCGCCTTGGCCTGCTGAACTGTGACCCCCGGCTTCAACCGGCCGAAGACATGAAGCCAGCGGCCGCGGCGATCCAGCAGCCAGTCGAAACTCGGTGTCGCCTGGCGCTTCATCATCGTCGGAATCCACAACGAAGGAACCTCTCCCCAGTCGATTCCGTGAAAGCCCGGCTCTGCGACGCCAATCACCGTCATCGGATGGTTGTTCACCCGAACCGTGCGGCCAATGATGTCGCGCGCCGCCCCGAGGCGGGTTCTCCAGTAGTCGTACGAAACAGCGACGACCGGGTGCGCTCCAGGCTCCAGGTCGTCGGAGTCTGCGATGAGCCGTCCAAGAAATGGCCGGACGCCGAGAACGGCGAAGTAGGACCCGGTCACGATTTCGGCGCTGACCGGCTCGGGAGTGGTCTCGACTGCCAGATTGACGAGCGTTGGATGCCGACCGAACACTCCGTCGAAAACCTCGTTCTCGGCGCGGACCTGCTGATAGAAGGGGAAGGACATCAGGTTGCTCGTTCCCCAACCGTAGCCGACGAACGTGCCCCTCCAGTCGAGCAACACGAGGCGTTCCGGTTCGGACACTGGAAGCAATCGAAACAGCGCCTGATCCACGAGCGAGAAGATGGCCGCGTTGGCTCCGACTCCTAATCCGATCGACAGCAGCGCTGCGAGAGCGAAGCCGCGGTCCCTCAGGAGGCCGCGCAGGCCGAGCCTCGCGTCGTGACCAAGGTCCGAGAGCATCTGCAGCCTCCTGAGCGCGGAGACACAATCGTCTCGACGAGAGTAGACGAGAAAAAATGACGCAGGGTTGGCGTCGGTATCGTGTGAGCGATCAGTTGCTCACAGCAGCGCTCGCGGTCTCCGCCCGATCAAGCCGGACCGTAGGGAAACGTCCGTATGTGGCGCCGCGCCATATCCACTCCAGCGGACCAAAGCGGAAGCGCTCCAACCACCAGCGGCTGTACAGCACCTGGATCGTGAAGATGACCGCGGTCAGGGCGAGGCATGCTGCAGGTCCGAAACGACCGTAGAGACCAAATCCCCAACTGTAGAAGAGCGTGGTGAAGATCACGCTCTGTGCGAGGTAGTTGGTCAGCGGCATACGTCCCACGGTTGCCAGCGGCGCAAACAGCCTTCGGCAGCGCTCGCTCTTCATGAAGAGCAGCGCGATTCCTGCAACATAGAACAGGCACAACAACGGACGTTGGATGGCATGAAGCTGTCCGCCGAGGAAGCCCAGCATCGACGATCTGCCTGTTGGTTCGAGCAGCAGGAATATCGTCGCCCCACCCGCTGCGGCGGCAAGGCCGGCGACGAGGCACCACACCATCATCCGTCGTATCCAGGCGGCATGCTGCGATAAGTCCTGAATGATCCGCCGGCGTCCCACGTAAAAGCCGAACAGCATCGTCAACAGCAGAGAGGAGTAGAACATGACCGGACCGCGGAGCTGGGTGATGAAACCGTAGATTTCGGCCGTCTGTCGATAACGGTGTTGCACCTGCTCTGCATATGTTCCGCTCTGGTAGATGCGGGTTTCTTCTGCGTACCGGGCGGGCATGCTCTCCCGTGCGATGGGCCACGGTTCCTGCGTGATGGCGGCATACGCCGATCGCATGCCCGGCAACAAAAGCGCCAGCAGGATCAGCACACCCACCGTCTTGTCAGAGACGCGGCGGATCGCCAGCAGCACCAGGCCGAGAAGTGCATACATGTGGAGCACGTCTCCGTCCCAGACCAGCAGCGAATGCGCGACACCGATGGCGAAGAGAATGCCCATGCGTCGCAGGTACACCGACGTCACGTTCGCGTTTCGGTCGGCGGCGCGCGTCAGCTGGATGGTGAAGCCGAGGCCGAAGAGGAACGAGAAGATGGAGTTGAACTTTCCCGCGAAGAAAGTGTTGACGAGCCATTCGGCGGTCTTGTCCCACCACGCGGGAAATGGATCGAGTCCCGCCCCCCAGGCATAACCCGAGGCGGCCGCGCCCGGCAGATTGACGACCAGGATGCCCAGGAGCGCGAAGCCGCGCAGCACGTCGAGTACGACGATGCGTTCGTCGGGCTGGACCGGACTCAGCACGTTGGTGGAGGCAATTGCCGGTCGTGACATGATGACCATCCTCTGTTCCGCAGAACGCCGTTAGAGGGCGACGATGCGTCTTGCAATGTTCACGGACGCCCGACGCCCGTGCGCGTCGCCACGAGCGTGCAGACTCGAGCCCCAACATGCATGCAGGTGGTTTCGCTGATGACGAGCGGCTCCCGGTAGTGTGCCGCAACGCCTCGCATGATTCCCTTCGCCACGGCGCAGAGACGTCGCGGCGAGGAATACTCGATCGTCACCTGGGACGGGGTTGGCCGGCTGATGCGCAGCTGCGGCGGCGTCGCTTTGGGATCGCCCAGCCGTACCGCTTTGTGAATCACCGACTCCGTGTTCTCCAGAAGATCCAACGCCGTCCACTCGCGCTTGACGAATGCGCCGAACACCTTGACGAGGTCCGGCACGATGAACGCGCCGAACTGCTCGAGCAGCTGCGGAGCGGGAATGCCGCTGCGGCGCACGGCCGCGCCGACCAGCGCACTCAGCTGTTCATCCGGATACGTCTCGGTCGCGAGGTAGCTGACCTGGCCGACGCCGGCCTCGGCGGCAATCGCCGGCCACGCCGCGGCGCCGAGAGCGCTGTCCGCGAACTTCTTGAGCTCCGCAAAAATGATCCCGTGCATGGCGACTCCTTGCGGTGTCGAGCCTCAGTTCAGCGCCGCGACTCGCCTGCGCAGCGTTTTCACGTGCTCCCAGATCTGCTCGTGTTCCTCGCGCGCTTCGTCGTCGAGATCGCCCATCGCCGAGAGCTTCAGGTAGGTCTGCAGATCGCGCAGCGCGCCGGTCAGGTCGTTGAGGTGATATGCCAGCAACCCGCGATCGCGGAGCTCGCTCAGCGCCGACGGGCTCAACGCGAGCAGCATCTCGGTCACCTCGCGCGCCTGCGGGAACGAGCGCATGTGCACGTAGATCCGCTTCAGGTTCAGCAGCATCCGGACGATGATCTGCGGACGGGTCGCCGGCGCGAGCAGTGACGTGTCGAACGAGACTTCGGAGCCGACGTGCTGCTGAAGCAGCAGCCGGCAATCGTGCTCCGAGAGCAGCGCGCCGCCATGAAACGGATCGATGATGATCCCGGTGGCGGCTGCGCCCGCATTCGGACACCGTACCGAGAAAGTGGCCCGGGAAGTTCACGCCGTCCACCTGCAGCCCGGCCCGCTGCGCCACCTCCATGTAGAGCAGCGAAAGCGTGATGGGAATCCCGGTGCGGCGCTCGAGCACTTCGTTCAGACAGCTGTTCCGGGGGTCTTCGTACTTCTCGCGGTTGCCGACGAAGCGTTCTTCATCGAACAGGTACGCATTCAACGCCCGCACGCGGCAGAGCACGCTCCCGTCGCCGGCGTCGGAGGCGTTCCGGTCGATGCGCCGGCGCGCGGCCCGTCCCATGGCGTCCAGCCGCGCGAGGTAGCGCTCTTCATCCAGGCGCGGATACTCGATCCGCGCGATGACGAGCGCCGCGTGCGCCAGACTCGGGCCTGGAAGGTTCGAGGCAGCCGTCAGCGCGTCAGCGAGCGTGGACTTGCTACTCAAGGCTTATGGCTCAGGGCCTGAGGCCCTGAGCCATAAGCCCTGAGCCTTACGCCTTCTTACAGAGTTCTTCGAGAGCTTCCAGCTGAAGGTCCGCCAGACCGGCCACCGTGAGCTCGGCACCCGGCAGCTCGTGCGCCGGATAGCTGCTCGTGACTCCCACACAGCGTAACCCGGCTCCCTGCGCCGACGCGAGCCCCCATCGCGAGTCCTCGATGGCCACCGTTCGCCGCGGGTCCAGGTTGAGGCCGGTCCGCTCCCGGAGCTGGTTGAATGCCAGCTTGTATGGCTCCGGTGACGGCTTGCTCTCGGGGGTATCGCCGGAGGCCACGATCGTCGAGAAGAGAGTCCCGACACCGGCGGCGGTCACGACTTCGACAATCTCGTGCTTCAACGCGCCCGACGCGATCGCGACGGGGACCACGGCGGCCGTGCGTCGAATGAAGTCCGCGGCGCCGGGAAACAGCACCGAGCCGGCGAGCAGCAGCTCCTGCAGCTTCACCCCCTTCCGCGCCACGAGCGCGGTGACGTGCCGCTCGCTCCACTCGAAGCCGCGATCGGCCGCGAGCCGCTGAAACAACCCCACATCGTCGTACCCCAGATACCGCCCGTAGTACTCCTCGGGTCCGAAGTACACGCCTTCCTCGCCGAGCGCCGCCTGGAACGCCCGCAGGTGGAGCGGCTCGCTGTTCGCGATGACACCGTCGAAATCGAAGATGACGGCGTGCAGGTGCTTCGCCGGCGTCACCGATCCTCCGTCGCGGGAGCGGGGGATCGCATCCGCTCGCCGGCGCGGATCGGAGTCTTCAAGCGGTTCGAGGGCGGAGGAAAGGGGCAGTCGTACGAGTCGTTGTAGGCGCAATAGGGGTTGTACGCTCGATTGAAATCGATCTCGTAGAGGCCCGTGCTGGTGGGGTCGAGGTCCAGGTATCGTCCGGCCGCATAGGTTTCGGTGCCGCTGGTCAGGTCGCTGAAGGGTACGAAGAGACGCGTCACGCGGCGCGTGCCCGCTTCGACGAACGCGCCGAGGCTGCGAGGCTCGCCGCCAAGCGTGAACGCCAGGACGCCGACGCGCTCCATCTTTCGCATCTTTCCCGTCGAGGTCGGCATCTCGAAGACGGGGCGATCGTCGGACAGGTTGAGAACGGCCGGCGCCGCGTACGACGAATCGATGGGGAAGTAGCTGAGCGGGAGCAGCTCGCCGTGCTTTCCCGGCGGGATCGGCGAGTCAGTCGACTCGCGGAACATCCGCTCCTTCTCGGCGCGCTCCGCCCCGATCCTGTCGATGTAGGAGCGCTCGTCGGGCGCCGACGGACCGGAGGAGCAGGCCGCCGCGAGCATCGCGGCGGCCGCCAAGATCAGATAACGCACTAACTAAATATATAACTCCCCCTGGCCGTGGTGGCGTCGGCGAGCCGGCGCCGGAGCGCGACGGTGTTGATGGTCGAGACCTTCATCAGCCTGCGCAGCGCCGCGAGGAGGGTCCGCAGCGTGTCGCCCTCGCTCATCGCGGCGAGCGCGCTCTTCGCCGCCATCTCGACGCGCTGCGACGCGTCGTTCACGAAGACGCGGGCGGCGTCCTGATGGAGTGCGGCCTGCGGGCTTCCCGCCGCGTCCTTGGCGCGGAGCACGGCGCTTTCCGCCGCGTAGGTATCCATCACGATGTCGGCGACGTAGGTGAGGACCTCCTGCTCGTCGGTCAACTTCGCTCCGTACGTCTGCATGGCCGTGCCGAGGACCATGAGGGTGACCTTCTTGAACGTCGCAACGGCTTTCGCTTCTTCGTCGAGCGCGCCGCCGTCACCGAAGGACGCCGACGGCACCGATGGCGAGAGCAGCTCGTCCTGCAGCCGCTTGGCGGCGGCAATCAGCGGCAGATCCCCCTTGAGCGCGCGGCGGATGAGCATGCCGGGGATCAGCATCCGGTTGATCTCGTTGGTCCCCTCGAAGATGCGGTTCACGCGCGCGTCGCGATAGTAGCGCTCGGCGCTGTAGTCCTTCACGAACCCGTTGCCGCCGTGGATCTGCACGTTCTCGTCGAGAACGAAGTCGAGCACCTCGCTCCCCGCGACCTTCGCGATCGATGCTTCGACCACGAACTCCTCCACTGCCTTGGCGACCGTGGCGCCGTCGTTCGGATCGTGCGCAGTGGCCGCCAGCGTCGCGTCGATGAGCCCCGCCGTGCGGTACATGAGGCTTTCGATCGCATAGGTCCGCGCCGTCATCTCGCCGAGCTTGTGCTTGATGGCGCCGAACGTGGCGATCGCCTGGCCGAACTGTTTCCGTTGGGCGGCGTATTTCGCCGCCTCGCCGATCGCCTCCTTGCAGCCGCCCGCGCACATGGCGCCGAGCTTGAAGCGCCCGAAGTTCAGCGTGTTCAGCGCCACCTTGTGGCCCTTGCCGATCTCGCCGAGGACGTTCTCCGCGGGGACCTTCGCCTCCTGCAGGAGGATCGGCGTGGTCGATGAGCCGTGCAGGCCCATCTTGTGCTCTTCTTTCCCGGAGCTCACGCCGGGAAAGCTCTTCTCGACGATGAACGCGGTGAAGTGCTCGCCGTCGACCTTTGCAAAGACGATGATGACGTCGGCGAAGCCGCCGTTGGTGATCCACATCTTCTCGCCGTTCAGCACCCAGCTGCCGTCGGCCTGTTTCACAGCGCGCGCCTTGGCGCCGAGCGCGTCGGAGCCCGATCCGGACTCGCTGAGCGCGTACGCGCCGACGATCTCGCCCTTCACCAGCCTGGGCAGATACCTGGCCTTCTGCTCCGGCGTGCCGAAGAGGAAGATCGGCAGAATGCAGAGATTGGCGCAGCCGCCGAACGTCGCTCCGAAAGAGGGAACCCGTGCGACGTGTTCCGAGACGATCATCGACGAGGCTTTGTCGAGGTTGACGCCGCCGTACTCCTCGGGAATATTGACGCCCATCAGCCCGAGCTCGCCGCAGCGCTTGACGAGCTGACGCGCGACATCCCAGTTCTTGTTCTCGAGCTCTTCGAGCTGCGTCAGGATCTCGTTCGTGACGAACTCGTCGGTCATCTGCGCCATCAGGCGGTGCTCCTCGGTGCGCTTCTCCGGCGTGAACACCGCGGCCGGGTCGGTCTCCTCGAGCAGCCAGGCGCCGCCGCGTGCCACCGCGGGCGTAGTCGTCGTCGTCATCGTCAGATCCTTTCGAAAATGCCGGCGGCGCCCATGCCGCCGCCGACACACATCGTCACCAGGCCATAGCGCGCGCCGCGCCGGCGCATCTCGTAGAGGAGCGTGGTCGTGAGCTTGGCGCCGGTGCATCCGAGCGGGTGCCCGAGCGCAATCGCGCCGCCGTTGACGTTCAACTTATCGGCGTCGATGGGAAGCTCCCGCAGGCAGGCGAGCACCTGCGCCGCGAAGGCTTCGTTGAGCTCGACGAGATCGATTTGATCCAGCGACAGGCCGGCCAGCTTCAGTACTTTTCTGATTGCCGGGACCGGACCGATGCCGAAACGCTCGGGCTCGACGCCGGCGGTCGCGAAGCCGACGAACCGGCCGAGGGGCGCGAGGCCGCGTTCCCTGGCGAAGTCGGCCGAAGTGACGAGCACCGCCGCGGCGCCGTCACTCGTCTGCGAGGAATTGCCGGCGGTCACTGTGCCGCTCGCGTGAAATGCGGGACGGAGCTTGGCCAGCGCCTCCATCGACGTATCGCGGCGCGGCCCCTCGTCCTGCGAGAACGTCACGTCGCGCGTCTGCGGCCGACCGTTGCCGTTCGCGGGCGCGACCGTCTTGAACGCCAGTGGCACCACCTCGTCGTGAAAGCGTCCGCCCTCGATCGCCGCGAGGGCGCGCTGATGGCTGCGGAGCGCGAATGCGTCCTGTTCCTCGCGCGAGATGCGATGGTCGCGGGCGTGGTTCTCGGCAACCAGGCCGGTGCTGAGGTACACGTCGGGATAGCTGTCGACGAGCGCCGGATTGGGCGACACCTTGTTCCCGCCCATCGGCACCATGCTCATCGACTCGGTGCCGCCGGCCACGATCGCGCGCGCGAACCCGCACATCACGCGCTCCGCCGCGTAGGCGATCGACTGCAGCCCCGAGGAGCAGAATCGATTCACGGTCACCGCCGAGGCCTCGACCGGAATGCCCGCCCGCAGGCTCGCGATTCGCGCCACGTTCAGTCCCTGCTCGCCTTCGGGCATGGCGCAGCCGAGAATCACATCGTCGATCTCCGATGGCTGCACGCCGGGCGCGCGCCGAAGCACTTCGCCGATGGCGGTGGCCGCCATATCGTCCGGGCGGACGGTTCGCAACGAGCCGTTCGGCGCCTTGCCGACGGCCGTTCGCGCCGCGGACACGATTACTGCGTCTTGCATGAGAAATCCCCCAGTAGTTCTTCCAGCGCGTCTCCTACTTCCGTCGCCTGGCCGTCGAACAAGTGATTCGCGCGGTCGATGACGACGAGCTCCTTTGGTTCCTGAAGCTGCGCGTAAAACTCGCGCACGGCCTTCAGCGGAATGAGCTCGTCTTCCTCGCCATGCACGATGAACTTCGGCTTGGTCGACCGCTTCACGGTGGAGAAGTCGTAGCGGTCGACCGGCGGCGCGATTGCGATGAGTGCGCAGACGCGGTCGTCGGCCGCGCCCGCTGTGAGCGCGACGTACGCGCCGAAGGACGCGCCCGCCGCCCAGATCTCGATCTCGGGGTAGCGCGCGGCCATGAAATCGACCGCCGCGCGAACGTCGAGCTGCTCGCCGCGGCCGCTGTCGAACTCGCCCGGACTGCGCCCCACGCCTCGGAAGTTGAAGCGCAGCACGGCGCAGCCGCTCCGAAGAAGCCCTTTCGCTCCTTGAAACACCATCTTCGTGTGCATCGTGCCGCCCTCGGTCGGCAGCGGATGCGCGAAGACCACGGCGGCGCGCGGCGCGCGGTCTCTCGGCTCCTCGAGCAGTGCCTCCAGGGCACCGGTAGGACCGGGAATTTCGCGAACCACGTCAGCCAACGCGCCACCTCGACCCGGCGTCGCCGATATCCGCGGCGAACGGCGCTACCAGCTCGCCGAAGATCTCGGGACGCGTGATGAATCCCAGGTGGCCCGTTCGCTCCACGGTTGCAAGGCGGGCCTGCGGAAGCCACTCGAGATACTCGCGCGTGGCGCTGACCGGCACGACGCGATCGAGCGTGTGATCCCCCGTGATCACCAGGGCAGGCACGCGCGGCGGAGTCATGGCCGCCAGGTTCGCCCGGGTGAGGAGGTCGACCCGGCGAGCCATCCGCGACGGCGAAAACATGTGTGCGAAGACATTCCACGCGTGCCGCCGCGCCTCGCGAACGCCGGCCCACGGACCAGGGTGCGCGGCGGCAATCTCCCGGTACATCCGAAGCGAGGCCACCATGAACACCGGCATCAGCAGCCGCGGCGCGCGCAGGTAGAACCGCACGCGAGCATCGGGTGTCCACGACGGCGGCAGCGCCGAGATCAGCACGAGGCCCTGTGTCCGCTCCGGATATCGCGCGGCAAACGCGCAGGCGATGAGGCCGCCGTACCAGACGCCGCAGATCGTCGCCCGATCGATGCGCGCCTGATCGAGGGCGGCACGCACCTGCTCGACATAGCAGTCGAACCCCCTCGTCTCGTCGAAATCTCCGCCGCACGTAGGCTCGTCGGAAAGCGAGAAGGTCACGACCCGGCAGCGCGCGGACAGCGCGTCGATACCCGGCTTCATCCACTCCCACCGGCCCTGGATGCCCGGAATGACGACGAGCGGCGGTCCGCTGCCTTTGTCGACGATTCTCACTAGTTCCTCAGCGGCTTCCCGGTTTTCAACGTGTGCTGAATGCGCTCCTGCGTCTTCCGTTCGCCCACGAGGCTCAGGAACGCTTCGCGCTCGAGATCCAGCAGCGTCTGTTCGCACACCTTCGTCGGATGCGGCAGGTTCCCGCCGGCCATGATCGTCGCCAGCTTCCGTCCGATGAGCGCGTCGTGATCGCTGATCCGACCCGCGCGCCACGCGAGGTGGACACCCAGCTTGAGCGGCGCGAGCACGGCGTCGCCGCCGACGGGAATCTCCCGTCGCGGTGCCGGCGGCTGGTACCCGTCGCGCACGCGCTGCAGCGCACGCGCCTTGGCGTCGCTGATGAGGCGCTCGCGGTTCATCGTGAACGCGTCGGTCGGCGCGAGGTAGCCGAGCCGCTGCGCGTCAGGGCCGCTCGCCGACACCTTGGCAAACGCAATCGTCTCGAACGCGCGCTGCACGTACGGCAGATAGTCCGACGCTCCGGTCGGCATGTCCTCCATGGCGCGCACCACCATTTCCTTCGTTCCGCCGCCCGCCGGAATCACGCCGACGCCAACCTCCACGAGTCCCAGGTACGTTTCCGCGGCGGCCTGCACGCGGTTGCCGTGGAGCACGATCTCGCATCCACCGCCGATCGCCAGGCCCGCGGGCGCGACCACGACGGGAACGTCGGCGTAGCGCAGAGCCATCACCGACTGCTGAAACGCGCGCACCATCAGGTCGATCTCGTCCCAGTTCTCTTCCTGCGCCTCGAGCAGGACCAGCATCAGGTTGGCGCCCGCGGAGAAGTTCGGTGCGTCGTTGCCCACCACCAGCGCCGCGAAGTTCTGCGATGCCTCGCGCACGCCGATCTGCAGCATCTGCACCGTGTCGCCGCCGATGGCGTTCATCTTCGAGTGGAACTCGACACAGAGAACGCCGTCGCCGAGATCGATCAGGCTGGCGCCCGGGTTCTTCTTCACCACGCGAGAGCGCTCTTTGGCGGAACGTAGAATCTGGAGATCCGGCGCCGCGGGAGGAACACGCCCTTCTCTCACTCCGTGCTGTTGCAGCAATCGAGGAACGCCGTCGCGGAGCACATCCGGATCCGCCTGCCGCGCGGCGTCGATGACCTGCTGCGCGCCGATGGCATCGATGAGCTCGAACGGACCGAGCTCCCACCCGAATCCCCACTGCATCACCCGATCGACATCGTCCGGCGACTCCGCGATGTGAGGTGTCACGCGCGCGGTGTAGACGAGCGTTGGGGCAAGTGTGTCGCGAAGAAACGCGCCGACCTTGTCCTTGCCGCCGAAGAGCGTCTTCACGCGCTCGCCGACGCTCTCGATCGAGCGCGCCGCCTCAATCGAGCCAAGCTTGGCGGACTGCTTCGGCCGATACTCGAGCGTGGCCGGATCAATCGTGAGGATGTCGGATTCGCCGCTGGCGTTCTTCACGCGCTTGAAGAACCCCTTCCCGGCTTTCTCGCCGACGGCGCCGGCGGCAATCATCTTCTCGACGAACGCCGGCAGGACGAACGTGTCGCGATCCTTCGCGTCCGGCAGCCGTTCGTGCAGATTCCGAACGACATGACCGAGGATGTCCACGCCCGCCAGGTCCATCGTGCGGAAGGTCGCGCTCTTCGGTCGGCCGGTTGCCGGGCCGGTGATGGCGTCCACCTCCTCGATCGTGTATTCGCCGGCCGCAACCTTCGCGAGGATCTTCATCAGGCCGTACAGGGCGATGTGATTGCCGATGAAGTTCGGCGAGTCCTTGGCGATGACCACGCCTTTGCCGAGGCGCTCGTCGGCGAAGCGCGCCACGCGGTCCAGCACGTCCTTCGACGTTTCTGCAGTCGGAATGATCTCGAGCAGGCGCAGGTACCGGGGAGGATTGAAGAAATGCGTCCCGAGCCAGTGCCGCCGGAAGTCGTCGCTCCGTCCTTCCGCGAGCGTCGCGATTGGAATGCCTGACGTATTCGAGCTGACGATGGATCCCGATCGCCGGTGCGCGTCGACCTTCTCGAGGAGCCCGCGTTTGATGTCGAGCTGTTCGACCACGGCTTCGATGATCCAGTCGGCGTCCTTGAGGCGCCCGAGGTCGGCGTCGAAGCTCCCTGTCGCGATCAGCTTCCACGTCTCCGGCGTGAAGAACGGATCGGGCTTCAGCGCGCGGGCCCGGTCGAGCCCCTGCTTTGCCGCGTCGGCGCTGACGTCGAGCAGCAGCGCGGGCACGCCCGCGTTCGCGAAATGAGCGGCGATCTGGGCACCCATGGTGCCGGCGCCGAGCACGGCCACCGATCGAATCGTCAACGCACGACTCCGTTCAGGAACAGGTCAACGACGTCGTCGGCCTGCGCGGCGAGCGAGTACTCCCGCCGCGTGAGGATCCAGTTCGTGGCCATTTCGTCGAGCGCGCCGAAGAGCGCCTTCGCGGCAATCGTCGGGTTGAGCGTGCCGCGGAAGACGCCCGCGGCCTGGCCGTCGGCGATCGTGTCGCGAATGATGCCGAGGTAGTCGCGCAGATACGTCGACGAGAAGCGCTCCATGAACTTCGTCGACTGCCGCAGCTCCACCTGGAACACCACCGCGAGATCGCGGTCGCGTCCCATCCGCTCGAGGTGGAGGCGCGCGATGCGCCGCAGCCGTTCACGCGGGTCGGCGACCCCCGTGATCGCCGAGTGCCCTTCGGCAAGGGTCTCCTTCATCGTCCGTTCGAAAATCGAGACGAGCAGGTCGTCCTTGCTGCGGAAATAGAGATACACCGTGCCTGCGGCCACGCCGGCCGCGCGCGCGACGTCGGCGACCTGAGACTGGAAGTAGCCACGGCGCGCGAAGACTTCGGTCGCGGCTCTGAGAATCGCGTCTCGCTTGTCGACCGTGGAGATGACGGAGCGGCGTGGGGCGGCGAGCGGCATCGGCCTCCGATGAATGAACGTTCATTCAGTGTATGCCGGGGACCGAAGGTTCGGCAACAACGGATTCAGGACATCCGGTGTTACTCTTACTGTTGGAGTAATACCATGAGGCTGACCAGCAAGGGCCAGGTCACAATTCCGCAGGAAATCCGTGAAAAGCTCGGCCTGCAGGCCGGCACCGAGGTCGAATTCGACATCGTCGACGACGGCGTTCGCATCAGGAAAGCGGGCAGCCAGGAGCGCCGGCGACAGCAGGTCCGCCAGTGGATAGCGCGCGTCCGAGGCTCTGCGAAGCACACCAAAGTGCAGCTGACGACCGACGAAATCATGGCGCTTACACGCGGCGAGGACTGATGCCCGACGTGCTGGTCGATAGCAGCGTCCTCCTCGACCTTTTCATCGAGAACGACGAATGGCTCGACTGGTCGGCCGCGATGCTCGAAACAGCAGGCACGCACGGGCGGCTGTTCATCAACCCCATCATCTACGCCGAGGTCTCGGTGCGCTTCGATGCGATCGAGGATGTCGACGAGGAGCTCGAAGACTTGGTGCAGCGCCGCCCGTTGCCGTGGGCCGCTGCATTCCTGGCTGGGAAGTGCTTCAGTCGGTACCGTCGAGCGGGCGGCACGCGGGCGATGCCGTTGCCTGACTTCTTCATCGGGGCGCACGCCGCAGTGGAAGACCTCACCCTTCTGACCCGCGATCCGCGTCGCTTCCGTTCGTACTTCCCCAGGCTGCGAATCATCGCGCCGTAGCGGGCTACTTCCAGCGCGTCAGAATCGACTCGCGGTCGAAGAGCGCCACCCCCAGCGCGAGCAGGCCGGCGTTCAGCACGATCAGCGCGACGGCGATGAGCAGCAGAATCGCGGGCGTCAGCACGACGCTGCCGGTGACCTGCGCGACGAGCAGGCCCGCAATCGGCAGAACGATGAGGGCTCCAATCTGTTGCGCGCTGCGGGCGTCGTTCACGCGCGACGAGACGCAGACCGCCATCTGCAATGCGGCAAGCGCCGCGAGCGGACCAAGCAGGAAGACGATGGCGAGCGAGTGGCCGGTCAGAAGCGCCCTGTACGCGCCGGGGCGGGCGAAGGCCGCCGCCGCGACCACGTAGAGCCCGAAGCATGTAATGGTCAGCGCGAGCGCGGGAATCAGCGACCCGAGCACCTTGGCCGCAAGCAGCTCGAACGTGCGAATCGGCGTCGCCAGGAGCGGCTCCAGCGTGCGCGCCTGTTTCTCGCCAATGACGCTGTACGCCGCCACCGACATCGAGCCCGCAACCGGTGTCAGCAGCAGCAGAATCAAGAACTGCTGGAATACCCACGCCTGGATGGCCGTTTCGGGATCGAGGCTCCGCATCCCCGGCTGCAAGCGATAGAGCTCGACCGCTACTGTAAAGTCGCTGGAGTCCGACAGGCGCTCGCCGGTCAATGCGGGGACGATCACCGCCACGAAGAAGGGCAGCAGGAGCGAGGCGAGCGCGACGATGATCGCCGGCACGAACACGGATGGATTCTGTCGAACATCCGCGAGCTCCTTCCCGAGCAGCGCCGCGATCCGCTGGCGAGCGCCTCGAAGGGCCGTGGGGCTCACGATGGGCGCTCCGACAGCAGCTTCAGATAGATTTCCTCGAGCGGCGCTTCATCCGGCGTCACCGAGATAATTCCCGCGCCAGCCTCGACGAGCGCGCGCACGATCGCCGGCGCCTCCGACGCGCCGTCCTTCACGGCGATTGAAAGCACCGAGCCATTGATCTCGACGTCGCCTCTTCCGGACTGGCGCAGCACCTCTGCCCAGTGCGCCGCGGGGCCGTCGAGCACGATTTGGAGCCGCGCTCCGAACAATCGGGCCCGGAGCGCCTGTGGCGTGCCGGACGCGACCAGGTGGCCGCGCAGGACCGCGACGCGATCGGCGATGCGTTCGACCTCGTCGAGGTTGTGGGTTGACAGCACGATGGCGCGGCCACTCTCGCGCAGCCGAAGGATCAGCTCGCGCACCTCGCGCGCGGCTTCCGGATCCAGACCGGAGGTCGGTTCGTCGAGGAGAACGACGGAAGGATGGTGGAGCAGCGTGCGGGCAATCGCGACGCGTTGTTTCAGCCCCTTCGAGAGCTGCGCAGCCGGTTCGGCGGCCCGCGCGGAGAGCGCGAAGGTCGTGAGCGCCTCGTCCACGGCGACATCCGGGTCCGGCAAGCCGTGGAGGCGCGCATACACCTGCAGGTTCTTCCTGACCGGCAGCCGATCCCACAAACCCGGCGCCTCCGTGAGGAAGCCGATACGGCCGCGGAGGTGAGCGGCCGATTGCCGCGACATCACGCTGCCGTCGATCCGGATGACGCCGTCGGTTGGCTCGATCAATCCGGCGAGCATCCGTAACGTCGTGGTCTTGCCGGCGCCGTTGGGCCCGAGCAGCGCGAAGATCTCGCCCGGTGCGACCTCGAACGACACATCGTCCACGGCGACGCGGCCGTCGAAGCGCCGCGTCAGATGCAATGCCGTCAGCATCGGGGCAGGAGGGCCTGCGAAGCGGCGCCGCCTTGCGTCACAGGGAGATCGGGGAGTTCAGGGAGTAACACTAAAGCCTCCCTGACCTCCCTGTGAAACAACGCGACGAATTGGCTCACCCGAACTCCCGTCTAGGGATTGAACTCGTAGCAGCCGGGCGTCACGAGCAGCCGGCCGGTGTGCGTGAAGAACAGGCTCGTCGGCGCGATGATCCCCGCCGCCCGGAACTGCACCGCTCGTACCTTGTCGCCGTCCTTGTCGTACACGTACGTGTAGGGCAGCATCAGGGATATCCAGACCTGCCCTCGGGCATCGACGGCGGCGGCGCGGACGGTTGGCGTCACGAGCGGAACCTCGCGTTCCTCGACCTTGCGCCTCGGCCACTTGGTCGGCAGATTGCGCAGGTGCTCGTCCAGTTCGCGCCCCTCGATATGGCGCTCGAAGAGCAGCTCGCCGGCCGCATCGTATTTGCGGAAGGACGGGGTACCCGCGAGGAAGACGTAGATGAAGCCTCCGCTCGGATCGACGAGCGGCAGACCGGTGTTCAGCGCCATGTGCAACTGGCGGTCTTGTTCGAAGCCGGTGGCGCGCAGCCTTCCGATGCCCCGTACGGCGCTTCCGTTCGGCAAGTACTCCGTGAACAGCGTTCCCGCCTCGGGGTGGCTGATGAGAAACGACGTTCCCGTGTACTGCAGCGCACCCACGCCGTTGAGCACCAGGCTGCCGATGGTCACCCGGGCATCCGCGCGGCCGGGTAGCGTGAAGCCGCCGACCACGTTGCCCCCCGGCCCGAAGATCTGCACGCGCTCGACGCCACGCGGCGCATCGGCCAGCGCGAAGGTGCCGTTCGGCGCGAGATCGAACGCCTGCGGCTCGATGACGCGGCCGGTCTCCTGGCCGATCTGAATCAACTTCCACGCGGCGGTGCGCTTCTCGTCGATTCCGTACACCGTGTGCGCGCGGCGATCGAACACGAAGTACTGCCCGTTGGCCGCCTGTTGGAAGGCCACCGGCTCCTCGAATTCACCGACGATCTGCGGAGGGATTCCCGAGACGGACTTGAGCACCTCGACGCGCACCGCCGCCGCCAGCGGCGGCGCCAGCGCGAGCGAGCTAATAAGCAGCGAGATCGCGGATTGCCTGCAGAACATCCGCCGAACCAGGCAGGATTGTCTCTTCGAGCACCGGCGCATACGCGACCGGGCAGTCGAGCGACGCCACCCGCCTCACCGGCGCGTCGAGATGCTCGAACAGCTCGTCGGAGATCCGCGCGGCGATCTCGGCGCCGAACCCGCACGTGAGCTGATCCTCGTGCGCGATGATCGCGCGATTGGTCTTCCGCGTGTACTCCGCGATCGTGCTCCAGTCGTATGGAATGATCGATCGCAGGTCCACCACCGCCGCGCTGATGCCGTCCCGTTCAGCCTGCTGCGCGGCGAGAAGCGACCGCTGCACGAGCGCGCCCCACGTGAACACGACGACGTCGGTGCCTTCGCGCTTCACGGCGGCCCGGCCGAACGGCGTCATGTACTCCGCGCCCGCGTACTCGCCCTTGTTGTACGTCTGCCGGTACAGGTGCTTGTGCTCCAGGAACATCACCGGGTCGTCGCACCGGATCGCGGTGCGCAGCAGTCCCGCGGCGTCCTGCGCGTTCGAGGGGAAGACGATCCGGATGCCCGGGCAGTGGGCGAAGATGCTGACCCCCGACTGGCTGTGGTATGGAGCGCCGCCGCGCAGATAGCCGCCAATCGGCACGCGTATCACCATCGGGCAGGACCAGTTGTTCGCCGAGCGGTAGCGGAGCATCGACATCTCGTCGCGCAGCTGCATCATCGCCGGCCAGATGTAGTCGAAGAACTGAATCTCGACGACCGGCTTCAGCCCGCGCATGGCCATCCCCACCGCCCGGCCGATGATGTTGGCCTCTGCCAGCGGAGAGTTGAAGACGCGATCGCTCCCATAGAGCCGCTGCAGGCCATGCGTGACCTTGAACACGCCGCCCTTGCCGGGTACCTGATCGAGCGCCTCCTCGCGGCTGCAGTCGGCCACGTCCTCTCCGAACACGACGATCCGCGGGTCACGCCCCATCTCGTCCTTGAGGGTGCGATTGATCGCGATCACCATCGTGTCGGGTTTGCCCTCTGGCTGGTGGATCGTTTCGAACGCGGCAGACGTGGGATCGACGTCGGGCGAGAAGACGTAGTCCATCGCCGTCGACGGGTCCGGCTTCTCCGCGTGCAGCGCCTTCTCGGCCGCCTCGTTCACCTCGAGCTCGACATCCTTGAGCATGGCGGCGAGCTCCTCGTCCGTCGCCAGCCCTTCGCTCTTCAGAAAATGCCGCATCCGCGTGAGCGGGTCGCGTCGCGCTTCGGCCTCGCGCTCCGCCGCGGTCTTGTACAGCTTCTCGTCGTCGGACAATGAGTGCGAGTACGGCCTCACGACGGAGGCGTGAACGAATGCCACGCCCTTCCCCTCGCGCACCCAGGCGACCGCATCGCGCATCGTGCGGTAGCTGGAAAGGTAGTCGGTGCCGTCACACCGGAAGACACGCATATTCGGGAAGCTCTCCACGAGCCGCGAGACGTCGCCGCCAGCCGTCTGCACCTGCACCGGCACCGAGATCGCGTAGCCGTTGTCCTCGACGAGAATCAGGAGCGGCGCCTTCCGGCTGCACGCGGTATTGAGCGTCTCCCAGAACTCGCCTTCGCTGGTGGCGCCCTCGCCCACGGACAGGTACGTGATCTGGTCGGGGCGGTATTTCGATTCGCGATCGGGGATGGTGGTGACGCGATCGTAGATCTGCGTCGCCTCCGCCGAGCCAACCGCGTGCAGCGCCTGCGTGCCAGTCGGGCTGCTCTGCGACGGAATGTTCAACCCGCGGTGACCCCAGTGCGACGGCATCTGCCGGCCGCCGGAGTTCGGGTCGTCTTTCGCGCCGACGCCGCTCAGCAGCATCTCGAGCGGCGTCATCCCGAGCACGAGGCACAGGGCGCGATCGCGATAGTACGGGAAGAACCAGTCGTAGCCGGGACGCAGGTGCTTGCCCGCCGCGACCAGAACGGCCTCGTGGCCGGCGCCGCTGATCTGGAAGAAGATGTGGCTCTGGTTCTTGAGCTGAATCTCCTTATCGTCGATCTTCCGCGACAGGAGCATGAAGCGATACGCCGTCAGCAGGTCGTCGCGCGACAGCCCTTCGTGCTTCCGCGAGCCTGCCTTCGCCGCCGCGCGCGACTCCGCCCCGTTCGCGACGGTCGTGCCCTTCATAGACGGAAAATTATGGCACAATCGCGCCGCCACCCGGACATTTCAGGAGACGCATGGCCGCCACCGTTCGACTGCACCGCTGGGACGAAATTGCGCTCGAAAAAGTCACCGAGATGATCTCCCGCAAGATCGTGACCGGCGAGCGCGAGATGCTTGCGCAGATTTACCTTAAACGCGGCGCGCTCGTGCCGATGCACTCCCACGAAAGCGAGCAGATGACGTACATCCTGAGCGGCGCGCTGAAGTTCCTCATCGGTGGCGAGGAGATTACCGTCCGCGAAGGCGAAGTGCTCCACATTCCGTCGTGGCTCCCTCATCAGGCCGAAGCGCTCGAAGACACCTTCGAGCTCGATCTCTTCAGCCCCATCCGGCAGGATTGGCTCGACGGCACAGACGATTACTTTCACGACGGGCAGCCTGGGCGGTAGGCGGTAGGCGGTAGGCGGTAGGCTTGGAACTTGGGCTTGGCGGAAAGATCGCGGCGGTCTACGGCGCCAGCCGCGGCCTCGGCCGCGCTGCCGCTGAAGCGCTGGCGGCGGAAGGCGCGCGCGTGGCGATTGTCGCGAGGCACGAACCCGCCCTGGTCGATGCGGCGGCCGCCATTCGACGAGCGACCGGCGGCGAGGCGGTGCCGTTCGTGTGCGACGTGAGCAACGGGCTCGACGTCCGGCGCTCGGTCCAGACGATCGCGCAGCACTTCGGCGGGCTCGACATCCTCGTCAACAACAGCGGCGGACCCAGGGCTGGCGGCTTCGATGGGCTCGGCGAGCAGGACTATGCTCAGGCGGTCGAACTCCTGTTCATGAGCGTCGTGCGCACGTGCCTCGAAGCGGTGCCGTTGATGCGGAAGCGCGGAGGCGGGCGCATCATCAACATCACCTCGGTCACCGTCAAGCAGCCGGTGGACAATCTGATGCTTTCGAACGCGGTTCGCCCGGCGGTCGTGGGCTTCTCGCGGAGCCTCGCCAACGAGCTCGCCGCCGAGGGGATCACGGTAAATTGCGTCGCGCCCGGCTATACGCGCACCGAACGCGTCATAGAGCTGAATGCGGCGAATGCGGCGCGGGAGCATATGACGGCGGGCGCGGTGGAAGAGCGGCTGGTCGCGAGCATCCCCATGAAGCGGCTCGGCGAACCGCACGAGCTCGCATCCGTCATCGCGTTCCTCGCGTCGGAACGAGCTGCGTACATCACCGGAACGACCGTGCAGGTCGACGGCGGCTATATAAGGAGTCTTTTCTGATGGCTATGGTGGGACGCGCGCGCATGGGCGCGCCGGCGGCGTCAGGACCAGCCGCGACAGGATTGCGCGTGCTGTCGATGTTCCTCGGAGTCTTCTTCATCTTCGAAGGGCTCGGGAAGATCGCGTGGCTCACCGACAGCGGCCCGCTCGCGGGAGCGCTCCAGGGCTGGCTGAAGGAGGCGGCGCCGACGTCGCGCTGGTACCTCGAGACGCTGGCCATTCCCGGCGTCCCCATGTTCGCGCGGCTGGTGCCGCTCGGGGAACTGCTCGGCGGCTCGGCAATGCTGGCGGGGTTCTGGACGCGCGTCGCGGCGTTCGCAGCCTTCCTGATGGTCCTGAACTTTCACGTCGCGAGCGGCGCGATCTTTCAGTACCCGTTTCCTGACCAACGGATTCGGCTTGCCGGTGCTGGGTGGATTGCTCGCGCTCGCGATCGGCGGCTCACGCCTGCCGTGGAGCATTCGGAACTAGAAACCACGAAACACGAAACCCACGAAAGCACGCAAACCCTCGAACACGCGCCTTTTGAAAACGGATGATTTCGGGAATGTCGTGCTTTCGTGGTTGTTCGGGCTAATGGACCCTGCGATTGACGTCGTCGGCACGCCCGCCTGAATAGACGTCGAACTTGCGCCGCATCCGGTTGATCCGCCATTTCAGGAACCGGTACTTGAGCTCTGAAATCGGATGGATCCGGCCGCTCTTCAGATACAGATAACCGGCCGCAATGCCTCCGAGGTGCGCGGTGTGCGCGACGCCTCCCACATCGCCCGAGGCGCTCAGCAGGGCGATGCCGCCGACGATCATCACGAAGTACCTCGCGGGCACCGGAAAGATGAAGTACATCAGGATCGGCCGATGCGGGAAATACAGCCCGTACGCGAGCAGCAGTCCGTACACGGCGCCAGACGCGCCGATCGTGATCGAGGAATAGAACTGTTCCGCGAAGGGGAACGGAAGGACGCCCAGGATGATCTGCGTCAGGCCTGCGCCTACTCCCGTGATGAAGTAGTACTGCGTGAAGTATTTCGTCCCCCACATTCGCTCGAGCTCGACGCCGAACATCCAGAGCGAAAGCATGTTGAAGAGGATGTGAAAAAAACTCCCGTGCAGAAACAGATACGTGACGATCTGCCAGATGGCGAGCCGGCCGAACACCGCGGAGGGATTCAGGCCGAGCAGCATCAGCAGCTCCGGCATGAAGTAGGACGCGACGAACATCACCGTGTTCGCGATGAGAAGTGCTTTGACGGCCGGCGTGATCGGGCCAGGTCCGAATGAGTAGGCGAAACTGCCGGCGCCGGAGTAGCGGGAACGCATCGGTCCAGTGTGTCCTAACTGGTCGCTAATCAGCAACTTCCGTGCCCGACGATTCGGGCACGAGTTCGGACGCTCGAGCCGGCGCGCCCGCGTGTTTCCCTGAAGGAAGCGGCACGGCCAGCAGCGCTGCGACGAGCGGCATGAATGCCATCACGACGAGCGCACTTTCGATACCGATTCGGTCAGCGAGCATGCCCACGAATGGCACGCTCAGTCCACCCGTACCCCACGCGAAGCCCATCATCAGCGACGACACTGTCGCGGCGCTGATCGGCGCGAGCGTCTGCCCGAATGTGACGTTCACCGGAAGCGTGGATTGAAGAAGGAACCCGCCGATTGCAAGAACCAAGAGAAAGGTCCAGCCGCGCAGTGCCGGCGCGACCACCAGGAACGGCACCGACGCCACGAGCGACACGATGATCACACGCCGCGCGCCCCATCGATCCGCCGCCGGGCCGCCAAGGAACCCGCCGATGCCGCTTGCGAAGAGATACAACGCCACGGCGGTTCCCGCGCCAGCCACCGACATCCCGCGGCGCGTCAGCATGACGGGCATGAACGTGGCGAAGCTGAGAGAGGCGAGGGTGCGCAGCACGACGATCGCGTAGAGCAGTGCGAGCGGCTTCGCGTACGCCCGAAGCTCGGAGAAGCCGCCGGGCCTGTCGTGTTCCTGCAGCCGATCGATCGCCGGTACGCGCCGAAGGAAGATCGTCAGCGCGACGAGTCCCGGCAGCATCAGCATCGGCGTCCACCGGAGGCCGACCTGCTCGACGAACGGAGCAAAGAGCAGCGGACCGAGCGCGAACCCCAAGGAGCCACCGCTGATGTGCGTCGACATCGCCAGCCCTTTGCGATCGCCGCCGAGCACATGCACCATCGCCGCGGCCGGAGGATGGAACGCCGCGCCCCCGAGTCCACCGACGATCAGGACCGCGGCGAGCGTCCACACGTTCGTGCACAGACCGATGAGCGACAGGATGGCGACCGCCACGATCGGTCCGACGAGCAGGAGCAGCCGGGGGCGCCACCTGTCCGCCAGCCGTCCAAACGCGAGCTGCGCGACCGAGCTCGACATCTGAAAGCACATCGCCAGCGTGCCTGCGGCGGCAAGCGTGAGCCCGAGCTGCGGGATGAGCAGCGGGAGCAGCGGCGCATAGATGTTGCCGTAGCCGTCGACGACGAAATGCGTGCTGGCGAGCGAGGCAACCGTGGGGTGGAGCCCGAGGATCCGCTGTTTCATGAGCGCCCGCGGGCGAGCTTCGCCGTGATGAGGCGCACGCCCCGCCTGAACTCGTCGATGCGCATGATGTGGGCAGACGCCGCCAGCACGGCCAGTGCCGTCGCGATCGACGCGGCCAGCCGTACCAGCTGCGCACTCAAGCCGGCGCCCGGCGCCCATTGGATCAGCAGCCGATCTGCAGCGACGGCGGCCGCGCCCATCAGCGCGGAGGCAGCGGCAATCTTGCCGAATGATACGAGCACGCGCCGACCTTCGATGCCGTGGAGTCGACGATTGAGGAGAAAGAGCAGGGCACCGCCGTTGAGCAGCGCGGCGATCGACGTGCCGAGCGCAAGGCCGCGATATCCCATCGCCCGCGCCAGCGCGACGTTCAGGGCCGCGTTCACGAGCACCGTGATCACGCTCACCGTCACGGGAACACGGCTCTCCTCGAGCGCATAAAACGTCGGCGACGTGATGCGCACGACGGAGTAGCCCAGGAGGCCGACGGCGTACAACTGCAGCGCCGCCGCTGTGGCCAGCGTATCGATGTGCGTGAACGCGCGCCGCTCGAATATCACCTGAACGATCGGCACAGCCAGGACGATCAGCCCCACGGTTGCCGGAACGTTGAGCATCATCATCAACGACAGACTGTCCGCAACCGTCGTCCTGATGCCACCGCGATTTTCGGCGGCGGCATGCCGCGAGACGGTCGGCATCGCCGCGGTGGCGATGGAGATCCCAAACAGCCCGATGGGCAGATACATCAGCCGGAAGGCGTAGTTCAGCCACGACACCGCGCCGGTCCCTTCGGCTGCGGCGAGCACCGTATTGACGAACACGTTGACCTGCGTTGCGGCCAATCCAATCGCGCCCGGACCCATGAGCAGCAGAACGCGCCGGAGCCCTTCATCGCGGAGATCGATCGTCGGCCGGTAGCGAAATCCTTCGCGCCGGAGAATCGGCCACTGGAGCGCGAGCTGGCCGAACCCGCCCACAACGGTGCCGATGGCGACCGCGGCGATTGCTGGCAATCCGAACCGCGGCATCACGGGGACCAGCGCCAGCGTGCAGACGATCGTTCCCACGTTGAACATCGCCGGCGAGAGCGCGGGCAGGAAGAACCGGTGCAGCGAGTTCAGCATCCCCATGAACGCGGCGGCGAGCGCCACGAGCGTGAGGAACGGCAGCATGATGCGGGTGAGGAGGACCGTGAGCTCCAGCTTACCGGGCACCTCCGCGTAGTCGGCGGCGAACGCCCTGACGATCGGCTCCGCGAACACCAGTCCAGCAATCACCATGGCTGTCGTGATCACGAGCAGCGCCGTGATGACCGTGCTGCCGAGCCTCCATGCGCTGTCTCGCCCATCGGCAGTCAGCCGGCGGGTGAACGTCGGGACGAACGCGGCGCTCATCGCGCCTTCAGCGAACAGATCGCGCACGAGATTCGGAATCCGGAAGGCGACGTTGTAGGCGTCCATCGCGTTGCCGGCGCCGAAGTACGCGGCGAGCACCTGCTCGCGCACGACGCCAAGAATGCGGCTCGCCATCGTCGCCGTGCCGGCTACCCCAGCCGCACGGGCGAGTCGTCCGGCTCCGCTCGCCGCAGGCCGGGACGTGGAGGAGGAAGGTTCGGTCAAAAAAAAACGGGCCCTCGCTGAGCAAGGGCCCGAAGGAGGATGGTGAGAGGCTGACTAGGCCTTTCACCGAGTATAGACGGACGCCCCTGCCGAAATGTTTGCCGTGAGTTGTTAAGAATAAGAAAACTCTGAGAAGACAAGGGCGAACGCCGTCCGTTACCGAACACTACGCGAGCTTCCGCCGAACGGCCTCGTTCACCGTCTTCCCGTCTGCCGTCTTCCCGGCCAGCCTCGGCATGACCGCCTTCATCACCTTCCCCATGTCTTTCGGGGTAGTGGCTCCAGTCTCGGCGATCGCCGCCGCCACCGCGGCGTCGATTTCCTCAGCCGTTGCCGCGGGTGGCTGGTACTCTTCCAGCACCGCAATCTCACCGGTCTCTTTATCGACGAGGTCGGTCCGACCGGCCTTGGCGAACTGCTCAATCGAATCCCGCCGCTGCTTCACGAGCGACGCCACTACCTGCACCACTTCGGCGTCGTCGAGGTCGTGCCCCTTCTCGATGCCCTTGTTCATGATCGCGGCCTTGAGCATGCGAAGAGCCGACAGGCGGCTCTGGTTCTTGGCCTTCATGGCGGCGGTGATGTCGCCGTTGACGCGGTCGGAGAGCTTCATCAGTGATCCTGGTCCGAATCCCCGTATGTGATATGCCAGCCGTCGGTGTCCTCGTAGAACCCTTTCGGAACCTGTACGGCATTGACCTTGACGCTGACCTCGAGCGTCGACTTCACGTGAAAGTACCCATTGCGGCGCAGAATCCGCCTGAACGCGTTGTGCATCGCGTAGCAGCGCACCTTGTCGGAGTCTTCGGCGTTCGCTTCGCGATCGACCCACCGCAGCAGCGTCTTCAATCCCGAGACGTCGTCAGGATCGACGAGGAAGTCGACGAGGAGCGTCACCCTCCCGAGCGGCTCGTAGCGATGGCGGTACACCGCGTACCCGTGCACCTCGCCTTCGCGCTTGAGCGCCACGACTGAGTAGCGGACATGCGGTGGCTCGATGTAGCGCCAGTTCAGGTATGCGGCATCCCGCCGGACGGCGAGGTCGAATTTCGGCGCGAGCCGTTCCCAGAGCGCCGTGTAGGCCGCGTCGAAGCGCCGGATCGGCTCACATTCGGCGCGGAGCGGCCGTGACCGGGCGACGACACGGATCGCTGGGACCGTCAGCGCCGACACGAGCCGGTTGATGCTTTGAGGCCAGTTCGGCAGCCGAATCGCGCGGCGCGTGAGCGGCTTCACGAGGCAAGGGACGATGTGCCCGTGCGGCCAGTGCAGCTTGTCGAGAAGCTTCCGTGATTCGGGTGAGACGCCGAGCGCCATGGCCGCGCCCGCGTGACGATCCCACGTTCGCAGGAGCGCTTCGCCTAGACCCTGGCGGTCGCGCTCGGGCGCAACGAGCGCGTCGGTGCCCCACGCGCCCTCCACCTCGATGCCGCGCAGCGACACGCGCACGGGGAGCGTCGGGTAATGGCCAACGACCGTCGGCCCTTCGCGCGCCACCCAGATGCCCGGCTGACGCGTCGGATTGTTAGGATTGTGTACGTGCTGCCAGTCCCAGCGGAGCCGGCTCGCTTCCGCGGCGTCAGGTCCATGCGTGCGTCGATACAACGTCTCGACGCCGCGTCGGTCCTCGGGCCTGAAGCGATTGATCTCGGACAATCGCTTCTATTGTACTTGTCCCGCCGAAGCGCGAAGCGCGAAGGCGGACCGCTCAGGCTGGCGGCGGACGTGTCGTCCGAATCGGTACCTGTTGCGGCTCCTGCTGCTGCTGCGGAACGGGTGAGATCACACCGGGAGTCGAGGATGCTCCTGGCGGCACGTTCAGCGGCGCCGTGGAGGGCTGCTGCTTGTTCGGCGCCTCCTCGTCATCCTGAATCGGCTGCGGCGCGCCGGGAAACGCACCCTGCGGAACGATGAACGGTTGCCCCTGTGCGCCCATCGGGTTCGGAAACGGACGCCGCTGGAACTGCGGGTTCGGGCTGGGCTCGGGCGGATCGGGCTCTTCGCTCCCATCGACGCCGGCGTCCGGATCGGCCTCGTCGTGATCGTCGTCCTGGACGATCTCGGTCTCGACCGGTTCCACCGGTTGCACCTGCACCGGCATCGGGCGCGGAACGAACGCCGCATTCGGGGTCGTTGCGGTCGGCCGCGGGGCGGAGCTCGTTGGCAGGATCAGAATCCGATCGAACGCGGAGGCACCCACGCTTCCCGCCTGACGAGACGCGAGCATGTAGCCGCTCACGCCGCGCAGGATCGTATCGAGGGCCTGGCGCTCGGGGATCCCATTGAGCTGCAGCGTGACGGGGTTGCCCGTCACCTTTTCGCCGTTCACGATCTTCGCTCCGCCGATTCGTGCCCATTCGGCGAGGATCTGTCGGATCGACACGTTCTGTGCGTCCAGCGTGACGAGTCCGTTCTGGATCTGAAGCGTCATCTGTTGCGCATCGGCGCGAACAGGGAAGAGCCACAGAACCGCGAACGCGGCGAGCAGTGTTGAGGTCTTCATGGCTATCCTCGGGAGGTCTATTGTACGGCGCGCTGAGAGCGGCTCCAAACAGCTCAGCGGCGCATTCCCAGATCGACGCTCATATGCCGAATCACGCGGCGGATCGTCTCGTCGAGGGGCACGCGCGGCTCGAACCCGATGAGCTCCCTGATTTTCGTCGTGTCGGGCACCCGCCGCGGCATGTCCTCGAAGCCCTCCTCGTAGGCCTCGTCATACGGTACGTAACGAATGGCCGAACGGCTGTCGGTGAGCGCACGCACCCGCTCGGCAAGCGCGGTGATCGTGATTTCCTCGGTGCTTCCGATGTTGTACACCTGCCCAACCGCCCGCGGATCGTCCGCCATTTTTGCCAGGGCGTCCACGACATCGCCCACATACGTGAAGCTGCGTGACTGCCGCCCGTCGCCGAACACGGTAATCGGCTCGCCGGCGAGCGCCTGCCGCACGAAATTCGGCAGCACCATCCCATACTGCCCCGTCTGGCGAGGACCCACCGTATTGAATAGACGCGCGATGACGACGGGCAGCTTGCGTTCTTTCCAATAGGCCAAGGCGAGGAACTCGTCGATCAGCTTGCTGCACGCATAGGCCCATCTATGTTTCTCGGACGCTCCGAGTACCAAGTCCGCATCTTCACGGAATGGCACGTCCGAGCTCTTGCCGTAGACCTCCGACGTGGACGCGATGAACACGAGCTTCCGCTTCTTGCTCGCGTGCTTCAGCACCACCTCGGTGCCGTGCACGTTGGTTTCGATCGTCCGAACGGGCTGCTCGACGATCAGTTTCACGCCCACCGCGGCGGCGAGGTGAAAGACGACATCGCTGCGGTCTATCAACTCGGCGATGAGCGGCTCGTTCGCGACCGAATCGATCGTGTAGTCGAAGCCAGCGCGTCCCTTGAGATGCGTGATGTTCTCGATCGAGCCAGTGGACAGATTGTCGACGACGAGGACCTGATGTCCCTGGGCGAGCAGATGTTCCGCGAGGTGCGACCCCACGAAACCGGCGCCGCCTGTAATGAGCGCTTTCACGCGAATGCACGTCCTCTCTGGTACTCGCAGACCGCGGCTGAGACGCGGCTCACGTCGGCCTCGGTCAACCGTGGATGCAGCGGAAGCGACAGCAGTTCGCGTGCCGCGCGATCCGCCGCCGGCACCTCCCGTGGTTCCGAAGCGGCGAACGCCGCCTGTCGCGGCAGCGGAATCGGGTAGTGGACGAGGGTCTCGATGCCCGCGGTGCGCAGATGCGCCTGCAAGTCGTCGCGGCCGGCCGATCGAACCGGAAACAGATGATACACGTGACCGGGATCGGCCTCGGTCATCGTCAATGAATCAGGCAGAGCCGAGCGGTACAGCCGCGCAAGTGCGCGCCGCCGCGCGGTCCATTGAGGAAGGAGTGGAAGCCGCGCGCGAAGCACGGCCGCCTGGAGCTCGTCGAGCCTGCTGTTCACACCGGCTTCGGCGTGGTGATAGCGAGTCATCTGCCCGCCGTTGCGGAGACGCCGCACGCGATCGGCGAGCGCGGCATCGCTCGTGATCACGGCGCCGCCATCCCCGAGCGCGCCGAGGTTCTTGGTCGGGTAGAAGCTGAAGGCGCCGGCAGCCGTCGAGGTGCCCACAGGCACGGCGTCGCACGTCGCGAGGTGCGCCTGGCAGCAGTCCTCGAGAATGGCCAGCGAGTGACGATGTGCGAGCGCTCGGAGCGCCGCGAGGTTCGCCGGCTGGCCATAGAGGTGAACCGGGATCATCGCGGCGGTCCGCGGGCCGACGCACGCCTCGCAGGCCACGGGGTCCAGCGTGAGCCGATCGGCTTCGACGTCTGCGAACACCGGCTGTGCCCCCGCCATCAGCACGGCGAGCCCGGTGTACGCGGCCGTCAGTGCCGGGACAATCACTTCGTCGCCGGCGCCAATGCCGAGCGCCCGCAGCGCGAGCGCGAGCGCGTCGGTGCCGCTGGCGACGCCCACGGCGAATGGCGCGCCCGACGCCGCCGCGAACTCGGCTTCGAATGCTTCGACTTCAGGGCCCAGCACGAACCAGCCGCGCCGCAGCACGCGGTCGATCGCCGCGCGAAGAGCGCCGTCGTCTTCTCCGGGCCTGAGGTCGATGAACGGAAGCGGCGTCGTGTTCACGACACCGAGACCTGCGGCCGGTCGCCTTCCGGAAGGTAGTGGTGCAGGTGCGCGCGATAGTAGGCGATGGTGCGCTCGAGGCCCGTCGCGAGCGCTGTCGTCGGCTGCCACCCGAGCGCGCGGGCGATGCGTTGCGAGTCCGCGTAGAAGCTGCCGATGTCGATCGCCTTCTTGTCGGCCGGCCACTCGACGAAGCGGCAGCGCCCGGCGCCTGCGGTGCGAATCAGCAGCGCGACCAGGTCGCGGTGTGCCGTCGGCTCCAACCCCGCCGACGTTGAACACCTCTCCGTTGGCGGCGTCCGAGGCGCCGGCCCGAAGGAAGGCGTCCACGGCATCGTCGACGTAGACGAAGTCGCGCACCTGTGAGCCGTCGCCGTAGATCTCGATCTCGCGATCCTCGATGGCGAGGCGGATGAACCACCCGATGAAGCCCTGACGATTGTGCTTGAGCAGCTGACGCGGACCGTAGGTGTTGGTGAGCCGCAGCGAGCAGCTGCGAACGTTGAACACGTTGTTGTAGACGAGGTGATAGTACTCGCCGGCCGCCTTGTTGATGCCGTTGACGTCGGTCGGTCGAACGAGGTGGTCCTCGGTCACCGGCAGCGAGTCGGGGTGCCCGTAGACCTGACGCGTGCCCGCGTACACGACCTTCACGCCCGGATTGTGGCGCCGGCAGGCCTCGAGCAGCGAGAGCTGGGCGCGGCAGTTGATCTCCAGGTCGGTGTACGGGTCCTGCATGCTGTCGATGTGGCTCACCTGCCCGGCGAGGTTGAAGATCACATCCTGCTCGCGCACCAGGTAATTCATCGTGCTCTGCTGGCGCACATCCGCGACGTTGACGCGCACGGCGTCTTCGATGCCGGAGATGTTGAACAGGTTGCCGCCGTACTCCGGGATGAGCGAATCGATGATGAGCACGTGGGCGCCGCACGCGACCAGGTGATGAGCGAGGTTGCTGCCGATGAATCCCAGGCCGCCGGTGATCATCACCCGACGGCGGTTGTAGAACGCTCGGTAGTCGCCTCGCACTACCGTCGGGGCTCGGGAGGGAGCCGACCGGCAACAGGGTTGCGGAGCAGCACGCGCGCGCCCTGCTGTCCAAGCAGCACGAGGTGCACCCAGAGCTTCATCACGTCGATCGCGGTCCAGAAGATGCGGCGGAAGTTGAAGAACTGCGAGTGGCCGTGCGCACGGTGGTAGTGGTGCACCGGCACCTCCACGATGCGGAAGCCGGCGTCCTGGATCTTGCGCATCATCTCGAGGCAGATGACGCCGGTGTCTCGCTCGAGACGTACGCGATCGAAGATCTCGCGGCGCATCAGCCGGAAATCGCAGTCGACGTCGCGGACCTGAAGGCGGAACAACAGCTTCACGGCGTGGTGATAGAGGCGGCCGATGATGATCCGATGAAGCGGATCGGCGCGGCTGATCTTGTAGCCGTTGACCATGTCGGCGTCCGGCGTCAGCTGCGTCCAGAGGAGCTCCACTTCCGCCGGATCGTACTGGGCGTCACCGTCGGTATACGCGATCAGCTCCTTCGTCGCCGTGCTGAATCCGGTTCGAAGCGCCCCGCCATAGCCGCGGTTCGCCGCGTGGTGCACGACGCGCACCTGCGGATAGGTTCGCGCCAGCTCGTCGATGATCGCGGCGGTGTCGTCGGTGCTTCCGTCGTTCACGACGATCACTTCGAAGTTGGGCGTGAGTCGGCTCACCACCTGGACGGCGCGAATCACGAGGCTCGCAATCGTCCCTCCATCGTTGTAGGCGGGAAAGAAAAACGACAGGCCGGGAGGGGTGCCGGCGCTCAATGGCATTTTGGTGACAGGCCGCTAAATCGTACACCGGCCGCGGTTTCCGGGCAACCGCCGCGCCGCCAGGCGGAGCGGCAGGATCACGGACTCCACGATGACCCGGCCGGACAGCTTCGACTGTCCCTGGCGCCGCTCGACGAACGTCACCGGCACCTCGACGATCCGGGCGCCCGTGGCCCGCGCGTGCCACGTCGTTTCGACCTGGAACGCGTAGCCGTCGGAGCGGAGGAGCGCCAGCGGAATCTGGAGCAGCGTGCCGCGGCGCCAGCAGCGGAAGCCGCTCGTCACGTCACTGACCGGGATGCGCGTCCACATCCGCACGTAATGATTGGCGAACGTGCTGAGGAGGATGCGCGGCCGCGGCCAGTTCACCACGCGGCCGCCTCGCACGTAGCGCGAGCCAATCACGAGGTCCGCGTCCTCCGCGGCATCGAGCAGCCGCGGCAGCTCCGACGGCAGGTGTGAGAAGTCGGCGTCCATCTGGCAGATCAGCGGCGCGTCCGTGTGCTGGAGCGCATGACTGCATTCCCTCGACGTACGAGCGTCCCAATCCGCGCCAGCCGCTCCGATGGATGACCGCGATGCGTTCGGGGTGCGCGGCCGCGAGCATGTTCGCGACGTCGCCCGTACCATCGGGCGAGCCGTCGTCGACGACCATGACGTGAACGCCGGGAATGGCCAGCAGCTCGCCGGTGATGACGGGCAGATTGTGCCGCTCGTTGTACGTGGGAACGATCACCAGCGCGCGCACGCGAACTCAATGCCTTTCAATGCGCAGCGACGAGATCTGCTCCGACACCAGACCGACCAGGAACACCACCACCGCGAACAGGATCAGGAGAACCGACCCATTGGGGATGCGCGAATGCATCGCGACGTTCCACACACCATAGGCGATGCCGAGGAGCAGCGATGCCGCGCTGATCGGGAAGAAAAATCCGCAGCGGGCTGAAGAGGGTGATCACTCGAAGAAGAATGAGGAAGAACTTCGCGCCGTCGCGAGCGAACCTGATCTTCGAACGGCCGACGCGCGGGAGGGCGTCGATCGGCTCGAACGCAACGTTGTAGCCCGCCCTGATGAACGCCAGCGTCGTGGTGGTCGGCGTCGAGAAGCCGTTCGGAAGCAGATGCAGGAACTCGCGCAGATACTCACGGCGCGCGCCGCGAAATCCGCACGTGAGGTCCGGAATCCGGCGTCCCGTCAGATAGCTGGCGAGCCAGTTCAGCAGCGCGTTGCCCGAGCCGGCGTCGAATGTTCGCCTGAGTGGCGGGCGAGCGGGCGCCGACGACGAGGTCGTACACGCCGAGGCGCTCGACGAGACGCCGCGCGTCCTCGGCTCGGTGCTGGCCGTCGGCGTCAACGATGAGCACGAACTCGCCGGTGGCGCTGCGAATGCCTGTTTTCACCGCCGCGCCGTTGCCTTTGTTGTAGGGATGCCGAACGACGCGCGCCCCGGCGGCCTCCGCGCTCGGTTCCGGTGCCGTCGGCGGAACCGTCGTCGACGACGATGATCTCGTGCCACGGCGCCGCCGTCCCGAAGCTGTCGGACGACGTCGCCGATCGCGTCCGCTTCGTTCATCGCGGGGATGACGACCGACACGGACGAGGGGACGGCCACGTCAGGGCCCCGTGTGCGCGGCGGTCTGGCGCCGCTCGGCCGCGCCGACGAGACGCTCCACGACGCCGTCCCACGTCACCGCGCGCGCGCGCTCGTAGCCGTTGTCGCCGAGACGCGCCGCGGCGCGCGCGTCCGCGGCGAGGCGGTTGATGGCGGCGGCGATCGCCTCGGCCGACGGTGCCGCGACGATTCCATTCGTGCCGTCCACGACGAACTCGAGTGTCCCGCCGGAGTCGGAGGCGGTGATCACGGGCTTCCGCGCAAGGAACGCCTCGAGCGTCACGTAGCCGTAGTCCTCGTCGAACGGCGCGAAGAGCACGCCGCGCGCGCCGGCGTACAGCTCGATGAGCCGCTCGTCTGAGACGCGGCCCAGCAGCGACACGCGATGTCGCAGGTCGAGCTCGTCGATGCGCGCTTCGAGTCGCGGCCGCACGCTGCCGTCGCCCGCGATCACGAGGCGCAGCGAACGATCGACTTTCTGAAACGCCTCGATCGCGAGGTCGACCCGTTTGACGTGCTCGAGTCGCGTCACCGTGAGTATGTAGTCGCCGTACGGCCCGGACTGCAGGCGGCCGGCGAGCGTCGGCGGATGGTACAGCGGCTGCCGCGGCGACGCCGTTGAACTTCTGCGAGACGCGCCGACACCGTGTCGCGCGATGCTGAAGACGCGCCGGCACTCGCCGAGCACCTGCGCGATCGAGCTCCATCAGCCGCTTGCGCAGGCCGACGTCGCGCTCCGTGTGGTCGAAGTCGCTGAACGGCGTGCCGCACAACTCGTACGCGGCGCGGTGTTGGTGCACCAGCCACGCGACCTTCGCCGGATGCCGCGCGAAGTAGGTCGGGAATTTCGTGGCGATCAGCAGATCGATCGGGCCGTCCGAGCGACTGGCTGACGTCGAGCAGCCGCCACGCCGCCGCATGCGCCAGCAGCTCGTCGCGCGGCTGCGTCCTTGAACGGGATCGCCACGTTCTCGGCATCGTAGCCGCGCTCGCGCAGCGCGCCGACGAGCTGGCGAACCAGGATCTCCGCGCCGCCGTGCACGAAGGGCGCCTGGGCTTCGAGAACTGAGGACTCTGCGGACACTCACGTTGCGTGGCGGAAGTTGATGATATCGCCGTCCTGGACGATGTACTCCTTGCCTTCGAGGCGCACCTCGCCGTGCTCGCTGGCAGGCCGGCCATCGAGCCGCGGGTCGTGAGCGCGTCGTAGGCGACGACTTCGGCGCGGATGAAGCCGCGCTGGATGTCGCTGTGGATCTCGCCGGCCGCGAGCTGCGCGGGCGTGCCGCGCGCCATCGACCACGCGCGGCATTCGTCCTCGCCGACGGTGAAGAACGACATGTAGCCGAGCAGGTCGTAGGTGGCGCGGATCACGCGATCGAGGCCCGACTCGGTCAGGCCGAGATCGGCGAGGAACGCCGTCGGCGTCGGCGCCCTCGAGTTGCGCGATCTCGAGCTCGATCTTGGTGCACAGCGGCGACGGCGCCGGTCGCGGCGTGCGCGAGGAATGTCGGTGAGGCCGGTTTTCTGCGCCGCGCGCTCGACGCTCGAGCCGACGTCGGCGAGATCGGCCTCGTCGAGGTTGATGACGAGGAGGAGCGGCTTCGCCGAGAGCAACTGAAATCCGCGCAGCCGCTTGAGATCGTCGCCCGTCAGCTCGAGCGCGCGCAGCGGCCTGCCCGTCCTCGAGCGCGGCTTTGCAGCGCTGCACGAGATCGCGCTCCTTCTCGAGCTCCGCGGTGCGCGCCTTCTTGAGGTCCTTTTCGATGCGCTCGAGCCGGCGTTCGACGACGCCGAGGTCGGCGAGGATCAGCTCGTCTTCCATCGCCTGCGCATCGCGCGCGGGGTCGACCGATGCCCGACGGATGCGGAACCGACGCGTCGCGAAACGCGCGCACGACGTGCACGAGCGCGTCGGCGTTCTTGTAGCCGGCGACGTCGACGAGCGCCTGCGCGCCGGCGCCGGTGCGCGCCGCTCCGATGATGTCGGTGAACTCGACCGTCGCCGGCACCCGCTTGCGCGGGTTGTACATCGCCGTCAGCGTGTCGAGCCGCGCGTCGGGCACCTTCGAGATGCCGATGTCGACGTCTCCTCTTGCCGCCGGCGCGTCCTTGGCGCTGCGTCATGAGCTGAAAGAGGGTGGTCTTGCCGCTGGAAGGAAAGCCGATGAGAGCCGCGCGAAGCATGAGCGCCTCAGCCTAGCACGCAGGCTCGGACGCAGGGCTCAGAGTCGACTCAGAGTCGACTCTGAGTCTGACCCAAGGTTGGGCAGATACCCAGAGCTACCGAACACATGGCGAAAGTTGGGCGTAACTCTAGATCGATCTGTCTATTTGCGGTTGACAACGCAACAGGCCAAGCATACTATCCCAGTGGATTTTTGTGGAGCACAGTGGAGCAAAGGGGCTGCGCGGCAGCGCTCCGGCCCGGATCGACGACAAGGGCCGGCTGAAGGTGCCGACGATCTTCCGCGGGGTCATCCAGGACCAGCACGGGCCGGACGTTTTCGTCACGAGCCTGACGGGCGAGTCCGTCCGCATCTATCCGATGCCCGTCTGGCTGGAAATCGAGCAGAAGCTCTCGGCCATGCCCGCCAACCACCCCTCGCGGCTGAAGTTTCTCGACCGCGTCAACTACTACGGCCAGGCGGGCGAGCTCGACGCTCAGGGGCGCGTGCGTCATTCCGGCCGCACCTGCGCGACAGCGCGTCGATTGTCGGCGACGTCCGCGTGTTCGGCCGGATCGACTATCTCGATGTCTGGAACGAGGAGCGCTTCGTGCAGAAGCTGCAGCGCGAACCGTGGACGGACGAGGACGGCCTGCGGCTGTCGGAGCACGGAATCTAGTGGGGCGCCGTGACGACAGACCTGCGCGCGCACGAACCGGTCATGGTGGCCGAGGTGCTGGAGCACCTCGCGCCCGGACGCGGCGGGGTCTTCGTCGACTGCACGGTGGGACTCGGCGGGCATGCGCGCGCGCTGCTCGAGGCGGGCGCGTCGAGCCTGGTCGGGCTCGATCGCGATCCGGCGGCGCTCGCGGCGAGCGCGCGACGCGTGCTGGCGCCGCATCGGCGATCGCGTCGAGCTGGTGCACGGCGACTACCGCGACTTCGAGCGCGTGCTCGATGCGCGCGGGATCGCGAGCGGTCGACGGGATGCTGGCGGATCTGGGCGTGTCGTCGATGCAGCTCGACGCGCCGGACGCGGCTTCAGCTTCCGGCGCGACGAGCCGCTCGACATGCGGATGGACACGACCGCGGGGCCGACCGCGGCCGACGCGCTCCGCGACGTCGACGAACGAGACGCTCGCCGACGTGATCTACGAGTTCGGCGAAGAGCGACATTCGCGCCGCGTCGCGCGGGCGATCGTCGCGGCGCGCGGCGGAGCGGCCGATCGAGACGACGGGACGGCTCGCCGACATCGTGCGGCGCGCGATCCCGCGCAAGGGGTACTCGCGGATCGACCCGGCGACGCGGACGTTTCAGGCGATCCGCATCTGGGTGAACCGCGAGCTCGAGGGGCTCGACGGCTTTCTCGCGCGCCGCAGCGCGGCGGCTTGCAGCGCGGCGGGCGGCTGGCGGTGATCACGTTCCATTCGCTCGAGGACCGGGTCGTGAAGCACACGCTGCGCGCGCTGCAGGTCGGAAGGCACGGTCGCGGGTGCGGACGAAGCGGCCGATGGTGCCGACGGAAGCCGAAGTCGAACGGAACCCGCGCGCGCGCAGCGCGAAGCTGCGCGCGGCCGAGCGGAAGCGGACTGACGGCTCACGGACGACGGAGTGGCCATGGCCACAGCGGCGAAACCTTCGAATACGCGATCAAGAAAGACGTTCGCAACAACCCGATCGTCCGCGAGGTCGATCGCGAGCGGCACCGCGAGATGTGGCGCTCGGTCGGCGATCGGCGTGTTCCTCGTGTCGGTGCTGCTGTTCTCGGCGTGGCAGCACTTCGAGCTGCTGCGCCACGGCTATCGGCTCGAGCAGATGCAGAAGGAGCGCGCCGCCGAGGAGGAGATCAACCGTCACCTGCGGCTCGAGATCGAAACGCTGCGCTCGCCGGCGCGCATCGAGCGGCTGGCGATCGGACGGCTGCACATGGTCGCCCCGGGGCCCGACGATGCGGCCGTGATCGAGCGCGTACTGTCGACGACGCCGCCGCCGCGGTCCGTCGTCGCGCGGCGTTAGCGACGGAGATAGGAACCCGCGGTGGCCGAATCCAGCCCGCACCGTCCTGGCGCACCACACTGAAGCGCCGCCTCGTCGTGGCCGCGGCCGGCTCCTCCTGTGGACGGCCGCGATCGAGGCGCGGCTCGTCTACCTGCAGGTGCTGCGGCACGCCGAGCTGTCCGCGCGCGCCGAGCGGCAGCAGATGCGCACCGTCGGCGGCGCCCGCCAAGCGCGGCGAGATCCTCGATCGCCGCGGCCGCGTGCTCGCCTACAGCGTCGACGCCGACTCGATCTACGCCGTGCCGAACGAGATCGAGCACGCGCACACGGCGGTGGGCGCGCTCTGTGCCGCCCTCGAAGACTGCACGTCGAAGGACCGTGAGCAGATGCTCGAGCGCTTCGGCCGGCAGCGCGCGTTCGTCTATGTGCGCCGGCAGGTCTCGCCCGATCAGGCGCGCCGCGTGGCGGCGCTCGAGCTCGAAGGCATCGGCTTCATGAAGGAGAGCCGCCGCTTCTATCCGAACAAGGAGCTGGCGGCCCATCTGCTCGGCTACGTCGGCATCGACAACGCCGGCCTGGACGGCATCGAGTCCGCGTATGACGGCTTGATCAAAGGGCGTCCGGGCACGGTGCTGATTCAGACCGACGCCCGGCGTCATGCCTTCAGCCGCCTCGAACGGCCGCCGACCACGGGCGCGACGCTCGAGCTGACGATCGATCAGTATCTGCAGCACGTCGCCGAACGCGAGCTCCGTGCCGGTGTCGAAGCCACCGGCGCTCAGGGTGGCTCGGCGATCGTGATGGATCCTTGGACCGGCGAGATCCTCGCGATGGCGAACTGGCCGGCCTTCAACCCGAACGCCTATCGCCAGGCGCGCGAGGACTCGCGGCGCAACCGCGCCGTGCAGGATCTCTACGAGCCGGGCTCGACGTTCAAGATCGTCACCGCCTCCGCGGCGATCGAAGAGAAGGTCGTGCGCCCGGATGACTGGATTGACGTCAGCGCCGGCCACATCCGCTTTCCCGGCCGCGTGATCTACGACGACCATCGCCATCGGGCGCTGACGTTCGCGGACGTCATCGTCAAATCGAGCAACGTCGGCGCCATCAAGGTCGGGCTGAAGGTCGGGCGCGATCGGCTCGGCGCCTACGTGCGGCGATTCGGATTCGGCGCCCAGATCTCGCCCGATTTCCCCGGCGAAAGCCCCGGCATCGTCTGGGATCCGGCGAAGCTGAACGACAGCGCGCTTGCGTCGGTCGCGATGGGATATCAGGTTGGCGTCACGCCGCTGCAGATGGCGGCCGCGGTCAGCTCGGTCGCCAATGGCGGCGAGCTGATTCAACCGCGCGTCGTGCGAGCGGTGATCAAGGACGGCAGGCGGATCCCCGTGCCGCGCAAGGTCTTGCGCCGCACGATCAGCGCAACGACCGCGGCGGAGTTGACGCGGATCATGGAGGGTGTGGTCGAAGCCGGCGGCACGGCCACTCTGGCGCGTCTCGACGGCTACACGGTCGCGGGCAAGACAGGCACGGCGCAGAAGCTCGTCAACGGACGCTACTCGCGGTCCGACTACAACGCCTCGTTCGTCGGCTTCGTGCCCTCGCGAAAGCCGGTCTTCACGATCATCGTCGTCATCGACTCGCCGCGGGTGCACAAGTACGGCGGTCTCGCGGCGGCTCCGGTGTTCCAGCGCATTGCGGACGCCGCGCTCAGGCATCAGGGCGTGCCTCCGACGATCAATGCGGCGCCGCCCGTCCTCGTCGCGCGGCGGGGAGATCAGCCCGAGCTGCCGGTCGCGGGCCCTGCGGCGGCGCCTGCCGTGCTCACGATCAGCGATTCCCCCGCCGCACTCGGCCCTGGGTTTCCGGACCTGCGGGGGATGAGCGCGCGCGAAGCGGCGCGCGCGCTGGCGCGGCTGGGTCTCGTCGCACGCATGCACGGCGCGGGCGTCGTGGTGACTCAGCGTCCCGAACCCGGCGCTGTAGTCGACAGCCGCGCCGCGTGTGAGCTGTGGCTGTATCGCAACCCGGCGGAATTCGCGCCCGGCAAGGTCCTCGACGCGACCCCAGATCCGCCCTCTGCAAAGGTGACGAACGGAACTCACCCATGACCCTCGGTGCGCTGCTGCAGGCCTTCGAGAGGATGCTGCCGGCCGGCGAGCGGCCGCAGACATCCGCGGCGGTCGGCCGTGCGCTCGACGTCGAGGTCAGCGGCGTCACGCACGACTCACGGCAGGCAGGGGCGGGATGGATCTTCGTTGCGCTGCGCGGACTGAAGGCCGACGGCACCGCCTTCGCGTCACAGGCCCTTGCTCAGGGCGCCGCCGCGATCGTCGACCGAGACCGCGCTCCCTGTCGGATCAAGACGATGTGCCATCGGTGCTCGTGAGCGACGCGCGCCTTGCCCTCGCGCTGCTCGCGGCGGAATTCCACGGCCATCCGAGCCGGCGTATGCAGGTCGTCGGGATCACCGGCACGAACGGCAAGACCACCACGAGCTACCTCCTGAGCGCGATGTTCGAGGCAGCCGGCATGCGGACCGGTCTGATGGGTACGGTGGCGTACCGGACCGGCGCGCGGCAGATCGACGCGACGCGGACGACCCCCGAGGCGCCGGAGCTCCAGGCCATGCTTCGTCAGATGGCCGATGAAGGGTGCCGTGCGTGCGCGATGGAAGTGTCCTCGCACGCCCTGGCGCTGCGGCGCGTCGACGGGACGCGCTTCGCCGCGGCGGTATTCACGAATCTCACCCGCGACCATCTCGACTTCCACGCCAACATGGAGGACTACTTCGCGGCGAAGCGGCGTCTCTTCGAGATGCTGCCCGCCGGCGCCCCCGGCGTCGTGAATCTCGACGATCCGCGCGGCGTGATGCTGTGCGACACGGTGCTCGCCGAATCGGCGCTCGCCCCGTCACCTACGCGATCAACAGGCTAGCGGATGTGTCGCCGGGACCGTTGTCGTTCTCGCTCGCGGGCTTGAAGTTCGATGTCCGCATGCCGAACGGCACGATTCGCGTGCGCTCGCGTCTCGTCGGCCGCCCGAACGTTTACAACATCCTGGCGGCCACGGCCACCGCCTCGGCGCTGGGCGTGGCGCTCGATGCGATCGAGCAGGGGCTCGACGACCTCGCGGGGGTCCCCGGTCGCTTCGAGCTCGCATCGAGCCCGGACGATGACATCACGGTCGTCGTCGACTACGCGCACACCGACGACGCGCTGCGCAACCTGCTCGAGACCGCGCGTCCGCTGGCGGAGCACCATCTGATCACCGTGTTCGGCTGCGGCGGCGATCGCGATCGCAGCAAGCGCCCGCTGATGGGCATGGTGGCCGCGCGCTTGAGCGACGTGGTGGTGATCACCTCCGACAATCCGCGAAGCGAGGATCCGGCGCGGATCATCGAGGAGGTCAAGCGGGGCGCGCAGCCCGAACTGCGCAGCGGCGACACCGAGCTCCTGGCGATCGTCGATCGTCGGCAGGCGATTGCCGAGGCCGTACGACGTGCGCAGCCGGGCGACGTGGTACTCATCGCCGGCAAGGGGCACGAGAAGTATCAGGAGATCGGCGGGACGGTGCTGCCGTTCGATGACGTTGCGGTAGCTCGCGACGCGCTGGCCCGGCGGCTGAAGTCGAAGGTCTGCTGATGACCCTCGGTTGGATGGCCAATGCCGTGAGTGGCCGCGTGCTCTCGGGAGACGAGGGTCTGGCGCTGGGAAGGGTGACGACCGACACGCGCCGCCTCGAGCGCGGCGACTTTTTCGTCGCGCTTCGCGGCGCCCGGTTCGACGGCCACGCGTTCGTCGGGGAAGCGATCAATCACGGGGCGGTCGGCGCGCTCGTGGATCCCGGGTTCGAGGAGCGGGCCGACGTGCTCACGCGCGCGGCGATCGTGCAGGTCGCCGACACGACCAGGGGGCTGCAGGACCTGGCGCGAGCGGTGCGCAAGGCGTCGGGGGCGCGCGTGATTGCGATCACGGGAAGCGCGGGGAAGACGACGACGAAGGAAGCGATCGCGGCGCTGCTCGCGCTGCGGTATCGGGTCGTGAAGAACAGGGGCAATCTGAACAACCACATCGGCCTCCCGCTCTCGCTGATGCAGCTTCGAGACAGGCCCGATGTGGCGGTCATGGAACTGGGGATGAACCACGCCGGGGAAATCAGCACGCTCGTGGCGATCGCCGAGCCCGACGTCCGGGTCTGGACGAACGTCGGCGACGCGCACCTCGGTTTCTTTGCGTCGCCGGACGCCATTGCCGACGCCAAGGCGGAAATCCTCGAGCGATCGACGGCATCCACGGTCCTCGTCTGCAACGCTGACGATCCACGGGTGACGGCCCGGATCGGAGCGTTCCGCGGACGGGTGATCACGTTCGGCACGTCCGCCGGAGCCACCGTGCGCGCCACCGAGGTCGAGGACCGCGGCGTCGACGGCATGCGCGCGCGCGTCACCACGCCGGCAGGTGAGGCGTCGATCGACACGCCGCTGCTCGGGCGCGGCAACCTCTCGAACGTGCTCGCCGCAATTGCCGTCGCTGTGGACGAAGGGATTGCGCTGGACGCGATTGCCGCGGCGGTGGCGGGGCTGCCGCCCGCGGATCATCGCGGCGCCGTGCACCGGCTGAAAGGCGGCGTCACGCTGATCGACGATTCATACAATTCGAGCCCGACGGCGTTGAGGCAGGCGCTCGACGTCGTGGCGCGCGAAACGCGCGCGGCGCGCAAGGTCGCGGTGCTCGGTGAGATGCTCGAGCTCGGCGACGCGTCCGCAGCGCTGCACGAAGAGTGCGGGCGCGCGGCGGCACAGGCGGGACTGCGCGTGCTGGTCGCCGTCGGAGGGCAGCCGGCACGTGCCCTCGCCAACGCGGCGGTTTCCGCCGGCATGTCCGCCTCGGCGGTGGTCCACTTCGAACGGAGCGAATCGGCCGCGGCGGTCGTGAAGAGCACGCTGCGCGCGGGCGACCTGGTGCTGGTGAAGGGATCGCGCGGCATCCGAACTGAACTGGTGGTGGAGCAAATTGTTGCGGAGTTTGCCTGATGCTCTTCCACCTGCTGCCGTCGCTGGCGCCCTACTTCGGGCCGCTGCGGGTGACGGGGTACATCACGTTCCGCACGGCGGTTGCGAGCATGACCGCGCTCGCCCTCAGCCTGCTCCTCGGACCGTGGCTGATCCGGAAGCTGCGCGAGTTCCAGATCGGGCAGGTGATTCGTCAGGAAGGGCCGCAGACCCATCGCACCAAGGCGGGCACTCCCACCATGGGAGGACTGCTGATCCTTCCATCGGCGCTGATCCCGACGCTGCTGTGGGCGGATCTCACCAACCCGTACATCTGGGTCGCCGTCCTGGCCACCATCGGCTTCGGCGCGGTGGGGTTCCTGGACGATTACCTGAAAATCACGCGGAGCTCCCATCACGGTCTGCTGCCGCGCTACAAGATGGGCGGTCTGCTGCTGGTGTCGCTCGGCGTCGGCATCGCCGTCGTCGCGATCGCGTCAGAGAGTCCGCTGCTCTACAGCACGCGTCTGATCTTCCCGTTCTTCAAGAATCTGATTCCCGATCTCGGGTGGTTCTACGCGGTGTTTGCGGTGATCGTCCTGATTGGCGCAACGAATGCGGTGAACCTCACGGATGGCCTCGACGGCCTCGCCATCAGCACGTTCGCGGTCGTCGCGGCCACCTACACGGCCCTCGCGTACGTGACGGGTCACCGCGTCCTCGCCGAGTACCTTCTGCTCGTGCGGTTTCCCCCGACGGGCGAGCTGACGATCTTCTGCGGGGCGCTCGTCGGCGCGAGCCTCGGGTTCCTTTGGTACAACTCGTATCCCGCAGAGATCTTCATGGGCGACGTCGGCTCGCTCGGGCTGGGCGGCGCGATCGGCACCGTGGCGATTCTGATCAAGCAGGAATTGCTGCTGCCGATCGTCGGCGGCGTGTGGGTGCTCGAGGCCGCCTCGGTGATCATCCAGGTGGCTTCGTTCAAGCTGACCGGCAAGCGCGTGTTCAAGATGTCGCCGCTCCACCATCACTTCGAGCTGATCGGCTGGAGCGAGCCGAAGATCATCAGCCGGTTCCTGATCGTCGGGATCATCTTCGCGTTGATGAGCCTGACGACGTTGAAGCTGCGGTGAGTGATGTGTTCTCGGTCGAAGGCAAACATGTGGTGGTGGTCGGGGCGGCACGGAGCGGCATTGCCGCCGCGGAGCTGCTCGTCCGGAAGGGGGCGCGCGTGACGCTCACCGAGTCGCGCGACGCCTTCGACGCGGCCGACCGCCTGCGCGGACTCGGGGTCGCGATGGAGCTCGGCGGACACCGCGAGCCCACGTTTGCCGCGGCCGACCTCGTGGTGGCGAGCCCCGGCGTACCGCTCGAGCAGAAGGTGTTCGACGCGGCTCGCGGGCGAGGCGTGGAGATCATCGGCGAGCTCGAGCTTGCATGGCGGTGGCTCAAAGGGCGGGTGGTTGCGATTACCGGAACCAAGGGCAAGTCGACGACCACCACGCTCGTCGGGCGCATGCTGCACGCTGCCGGCCGCCGGGCCCTCGTTGGCGGAAACATCGGCGTCCCGTTGAGCGCGCAGGTCGAGGAATCGACCGCGAACACCATTCACGTGGTCGAGGCGAGCAGCTTTCAGCTGGAGACGACGACGACGTTCCGACCGTGGATTGCCGTGTGGCTCAACTTCGCCGCGGATCATCTCGATCGACATCCGACCGTCGACGCGTATGCCTCGGCCAAGGCCAGGATCATCGCGAATCAGACCAGCGACGACAGCCTCGTGGTCAATGCGGACGATGCCGAAGTGATGCGGCGCACGGCGGCGGCGCGAGCAACTCGCGTCAGCTATTCCCTCGCAGGGCGCGTGAACGAAGGCTTCGTCGTCAGCGACACCTGGATCGCACGCCGCACGACGACAGGCGACGAGCGGCTCGTTCCGGTCTCCGCGGTCCAGCTCACCGGCCGGCACATGCTGAACAACGTGCTCGCCGCCACGGCTGCGGCCCACATCGCCGGCGTGTCGCCGTCCGCGATGGTCGAGGCCCTCGCCGGGTTCCATGGTCTCGAGCACGTGATGGAGCCGGCTGGCAGCGTGCGCGGCGTGCGATTCGTGAACGACTCGAAAGCCACGAACGTCGAGGCCGCACTGCGATCCATCGAGAGCTTCGAACGCGGGGTCGTCGCGATCGTCGGCGGGCGCTTCAAGGGAGGGGACTTTCGCGATCTCCGCGATGCGCTCGCGACACGCGGGCGCGGGGTCATCGCCATTGGCGAAGCCGCGCCGCTCGTGCGCGCGGCGCTCGCCGACGTCGTTCCCGTCGTCGATGCCACGTCCATGGGGGACGCGGTTCGCAAAGGGTATGACGCGGCGCAGCCGGATGGCGTGGTCCTGCTGGCGCCCGCGTGTTCGAGCTTCGACTGGTTCCGCGACTATGCGGAGAGAGGGAATGTGTTCAAGGAGGAAGCCGCACGCCTCGGCGCGCGCGAAGTAGGAGAGCGGTGAGCAGTCGTCAGTCGGTTCGGCGCGGGTGAGAGCCTACCGCTGGGAACGCAGACTACCCCGGTCTGCGAGGTGGGTGTCCCATCCCACGGGCCGACTGATGACCGCTGACCGCTCTCCCAAGGATCGGGGATCTTACCCGATCCGCTGACCTGTAGTTTCGGCCGGAGCGGATCCGGCTTTAGGGTTCGATGGCCAAAAACCTGGATTTGGTGACGGAAGGGTAATCGTGGCGCGAAAGCTCAAATCGGATCGAATTCTGTTCACCGCCACGCTTCTCCTCGTCTGCGCCAGCATCGTGATGGTGTACAGCGCCTCGGCGGTGGTGGCGCTCGAAAAGTTCCAGCAGCCGTACCACTTTCTCATCCGACAGGGGCTGTGGACCGTCCTCGGTGTCGCCCTCCTGGGCGTGGCCATGCGCGTCGACTACCGCACGTATCGCCACGAACCGTTCATCTGGGGCGTCATCGGCGTCGTGGCCGTCATGCTCGTGGCGGTGCTCTTCAGCTCGCCGGTGAACGGCACGCGACGCTGGTTCGGCGTCGGGGGGCTGGGCCTTCAGCCGTCCGAGCTCGCCAAAATCGCCTGCGTCCTGTTCACGGCGCTCATCCTCGAGCGGCGCATGCACCGGATCGACGAGCTGTCATACTCGATCCTGCCGATCGGGATCGTCGTCGGCGTGATGGTCGGGTTGATCGTCCTGCAGCCCGACTTCGGCACCGCGATGTCGCTGCTGCTCATCGCCGCGGCCATGGTCTTCGCGGCCGGGCTTCACTACCGCTACTTCATCGGCACCGTGCTCGCGGTGCTGCCGGTGATTTACATCGTGCTCGTCAGCGCGCCTTACCGGCGCCGGCGGCTGATGGCGTTCTGGGATCCCTGGGCGGATCCGCTCGGCGACGGCTTTCAGATCATCCAGTCGCTCATCGCGGTCGGCACCGGCGGCGTCTTCGGCAAGGGCGTGATGGCCGGCGTCCAGAAGCTGTTCTACCTGCCCGAGCCTCACACCGACTTCATCTACGCCGTGGTGGCCGAGGAGCTGGGGCTCATCGGAGCGACCGTCGTGCTCATTTGCTTCGGCGTCATCGCCTGGCGCGGCCTGCGCATCGCCACGCGGGCGGAGGACACGTTCGGCGCGTTCCTGGCGATCGGCCTGACCACGATGATCGTCGTCCAGGCGTTCATCAACATGAGCGTCGTGCTCGGCCTGCTCCCGACGAAGGGGATCCCGCTGCCGCTCGTGAGCGCCGGAGGTTCGTCGCTGCTGATCAACTTACTGGGTGCGGGAATGCTCCTGAATATTTCTCAGCACGAGTCGGTCACAGGATGAATGCGGCTGCTGATCGCAGGAGGAGGAACGGGCGGCCATCTGTATCCGGGGATCGCGGTGGCGCGCGAGCTGCTCGCGCGGATGCCGGACGCCGCGGTGACGTTCGTCGGCACGGCCGAGGGCATCGAGGCGCGGGTGCTGCCGCGCGAGCGCTTGTCGCTCGACGTCATCCGCAGCGCTGGCCTGAAGGGCAAATCGCCGGGGGCCGCGATGCGAGGAGCCGCGCTGCTGCCGCTCAGCGCGATCGACGCCTGGCGGGCGATCTCGCGACGGATGCCGGACGTGGTGCTGGGGCTTGGAGGGTACAGCTCGGCTCCGGTCGTGATGCTCGCGGCGCTGCGGGGAATACCGACGATGGTGATGGAACAGAACGCGATGCCGGGGTTCTCGAATCGCCGGCTCGCTCCGTTCGTGAAGGCGGCGGCGGTGACCTACGAGGAGGCCATCGCGTTCTTCGGCGGAAAGGCGTTCGTGTCGGGTAATCCAGTCCGGTCCGAGTTCTTCGAGGAGGCGCATGACGAACAGCTATCGCCGCCGGGCGCGGCACGGGTCCTAGTCTTTGGCGGCTCTCAGGGCGCGCACGCGATCAACATGGCCATGGTGGAGGCAGCGCCGCGGCTGGCTGCCGCCGCAGGCCGTGTGGCAATCACGCACCAGACTGGGGAACGCGATCTGGAAATGGTCCGTGACGGGTACCGGCGCGCCGGTCTCCAGGCCCGCGTCGAGCCGTTTCTCTACAGCATGGACCGCGAGATGAAAGCCGCTGACGTCGTCGTCTCCCGTGCGGGCGCGACGACGCTGGCCGAGCTGGCGGCGGCAGCACGACCGGCGCTCCTGGTGCCGCTGCCAACCGCCACCGACGATCACCAGCGGAGGAACGCGGAGGCGTTCGTGCGGCAGGGCGCAGCGGTGATGGTCGAGCAGAAGGACCTGAATGGTGAACGGCTCGCGAACGAGTTGTTCGCACTCGCGGGCGATCCACATCGCCGCCGGGAGCTGGCGACGGCGGCGCGGAGGCTGGCGCGGCCCGGCGCGGCGAAAGACATCGTGGACAAGCTCCTCGAGCTCGCAGGTTGATGCTTGGCAAGACGCGCTGGGTGCATTTCGTGGGCATCGGCGGAATTGGGATGAGCGGCATCGCGGAGCTGCTGGCGAACCTGGGATACACGGTCACGGGGTCGGATGCGAAGAAGTCGGAGATCACCGATCGGTTGTCGTCGCGCTTCGGCATCGTGGTCCATCAGGGCCATGCGGCGGCGAACGTCGGGACGGCGGACGTCGTCGTCGTGACATCGGCGGTGAAGCCGGCGAATCCGGAAGTGGCCGAGGCACATCGCCGGAAGATTCCGGTGATCCCACGGGCCGAGATGCTCGCCGAGTTGATGCGGCTCCGGTTCTCGATCGCGGTAGCGGGCGCGCACGGCAAGACCACGACGACGTCGATGATTGCGTTGGTGCTCGAGCGCGCGGGGCTCGACCCGACGGCGGTGATCGGAGGACGACTGAGCGCCTTTGGAAGCAACGCGCGGCTCGGCGGCGGCGAGTATCTGGTGGCGGAAGCGGACGAGAGCGACCGGTCGTTCCTGGCCCTCTCGCCCGCCATTGCGGTGATTACGAACATCGACCACGAGCACATGGAGAGCTACGGCAGCTTTGCCGACCTGCAGCAGGCGTTCGCGGACTTCGCGAACAAGGTGCCGTTCTACGGCGCCGTCGTGGCGTGCGCGGACGATCGGCATCTGCGCGAGATATTCGCGAGCGTGCGGCGCAAGTTGGTGACGTACGGGTTGGAGAACGCGACCGCTGATTTCCTCGCGACCGACGTCAGGCTCGGAAGCTTTGGCGGGCGGTGCCGCGTGCATCGGCGGAGCGGCGGCGGACGAGCGGCCTGGGCGAGCTCCAGCTTCCTGTTCCAGGCCGCCACAATCTGCAGAACGCGCTCGCCGCGGTGGCCGTCGCCGACCAGCTCGGCGTCGAGTTCTCGAAGGTCGCGTCCGCGCTCGCAGAGTTCCAGGGCGCGGAGCGTCGGTTCGAGCGGTACGCCGAGCGCGATGGCGTCCTGGTGATCGACGACTATGGACATCATCCAACCGAGATCGCGGCGGTGCTCGAGGCGGCCAGGACCTCTCTTGGGCGCCGGTTGGTCGTGGCCTTCCAGCCGCACCGCTACTCCCGCACGCAGCAGCTGATGGCGGAGTTCGGCCCCGCCCTGCGCGAGGCCGACGACATCGTGCTCACCGACATCTACGCGGCGAGCGAGGAGCCGCTGCCCGGCATCACGGTGGAAGCGCTTGCCGATGCCATTCGGGCGGGATCCGGCAGGCCCGTCCGGCTGGCGAAAGCGCTCGACGATGTGGTGCCCACGGTGCTGGAGCTCGCAAAGCCCGGCGACGCCGTCATCACACTCGGCGCGGGATCGATCGGCAGCGTGCCGAAGCGTCTCGTCGAGGCGCTCGAGCGGAGAGGAGCGCGCTGATGCCGGTTGCCGCGCCGTCCGACAGGCGCTTCCGCCGCTCGCACGTGAGGCCCGCGCGGCGGCGCCGCCCGTGGACGGGGCGGGGATGGCCGGTCGCGCGTTTGTCCGTGGCGGTGGCGCTCGCGCTGTACGGCGCGTATCGCGGCGCGCACCTCGTGCTGTCGGCCGAGGCGCTGCAGGTGACGCGCATCACCGTGAGCGGGAACGTGCGCCTCTCGAAGGGCGAAGTCGTGGCGCTGATGGACGGCCTGCGCGGGCGGAGCATGGTGACGGCCGATCTGGAATCGTGGCGGCGGAAGCTGATGGCGTCGCCGTGGGTCGGCAGCGCGGCGATGCGGCGCGTTCTGCCCTCGACGATTGCCGTCGCGATCGTCGAGCGTCAGCCGATGGGAATCGGGCGCCTGGGCGACCACCTGTATCTCATCGATCAGCAGGGCACGATCATTGACGAGTTCGGCCCGAACTACGCAGAGTTCGACCTGCCGATCATCGACGGCCTCGCCGGCCCGCCGCGCGACGGCAGCCCGCTCATCGACGAGACACGCGCGGCGCTGGCGGCGCGCCTGCTCTTCTCGCTCGAAGCCCACCCCGACCTCGCCATGCGCGTGTCGCAGGTGGACGTGCGCGATTCCCGAGACGCCGTGGTGATCCTGAAAAGCGATCCGGCGCTCGTACGCCTCGGCGACGACCAGTTCGTCGAGCGCCTGCAGTCGTACGTCGATCTGGCGCCGGCACTGCGCGAACGCGTGGCCGACATCGACTACGTCGACTTGCGCTTCGACGACCGGATCTACGTGAGGCCGCAGGCCTCACCTCAGGGGCGAGGAGCGAGGAGCGAGGGGCGCAAAGCGAGGCGCGAGCGGCCAGGGGCGAGGCGACAGGGGCGAGGCGGGGAGGATTAGTGGCGCGGAGAGAGCGTTACATCGTCGGGCTCGACGTGGGTACGTCGAAGGTCTGCGCCGTCGTCGGGGAGAGCCTCGACGACGGGAGCCTGGACATCGTGGGGATCGGGCTGGCCGAATCGCGCGGGATCAAACGCGGCGTGGTCGTGAATGTGGATACGGCCGTCGACTCGATCAAGAAGGCGATCGAGGAGGCCGAGCTGATGGCGGGCGTCGAGGTGGACTCGGTCCACCTGGCGCTCTCGGGACCGCACATCAAGGGCTTCAACAGCCGCGGCGTGATTGCCGTGGCCGGCAAGAACCGCGAGATCACCCGGGAGGACGTGCGGCGCGCGATCGACGCCGCCAAGGCCGTGGCGCTGCCGACGGGACGCGAGATCCTCCACGTCCTGCCGCAGGACTTCGTGGTCGACGAGCAGGACGGCATCGGCGCGCCGGTCGGCATGACCGGCGCCCGCCTCGAGGTCAACGTCCACATCGTCACCGGCGCGGTTTCCTCGACGCAGAACATCATCGCGTGCGTCAACCGCGCGAGCGTGGGTGTGCAGGACATGGTCACCGAGCAGCTGGCCGCGAGCGAGACGGTGCTCACCCCGGACGAGAAGGAGCTGGGCGTCGCGCTGGTGGACATCGGCGGCGGCACGGCGGACATTGCCATCTGGGAGCGCGGCAGCCTGTGGCACACGGGCGTGGTCCCGGTCGGAGGCGATCACTTCACCAACGACATCGCCGTCGGTTTGCGGACGCCGATCCCCGATGCGGAAAAAGTCAAGCGCAAATATGGGTGCGCGTTGTCGGCCATGGTTGACGAGGACGAGACAATCGAAGTGGCGAGCGTCGGCGGGCGCAAGCCGCGCGTGATGGCGCGGCGGATCCTCTCCGAGATCCTTCAGCCGCGGGCAGAGGAGATCTTCCATCTGGTGTGGGACGAGATTCGGCGAGCGGGATACGAGAAGTCGTTGAACTCCGGCATCGTGCTGACGGGAGGGGGCGCCATCCTCGAAGGCATGCCGGAGATCGCCGAACAGATTTTCGATCTTCCGATCCGTCGTGGATCGCCGACGGGGGTCGGCGGCCTGGCGGATCACGTGAGCAGCCCGACGTTCGGCACGCCGGTGGGGCTCGCGTTGTATGCGCACCGCAATCGCGCCCCAGAACCGGTGCGAGTGGGAGCAGGCGCATTCGGCCGTGTGGCCGGCCGGCTGCGGGGAATCTTCAGGGAGTTCTTTGATTGATTTGAGGATTTGTGATTGGCGGCTTGCGGAACAAATCACAAATCACAAATCGCGATCACAAATGGCAGGAGGCACGGATGGCTAAGCTCGAGGCCCAAAGGGGCGCGCAGACGAACGGCTGCGGCTCACGATCGACCCGGACGCGCGGACGGGCGCGAAGATCAAAGTCATCGGTGTCGGCGGTGGCGGAGGCAACGCCGTCAACCGCATGGTCGACCAGGGGCTCGGGGGCGTGGAGTTCATCGTCGCCAACACCGACCTCCAGGCGCTCGATCACAACAAGGCAGGTCAGAAGATTCAGATCGGCAGCAAGCTCACGAAGGGGCTCGGTGCGGGGGCCGATCCGAACGTCGGACGCCAGGCGGCGCTCGAGGACACCGACAACCTGATTCAGGTGCTGTCCGGCGCCGACATGATCTTCGTCACCACGGGGATGGGCGGCGGCACGGGCACCGGCGCGGCTCCGGTGATCGCGAGCCTGGCGAGCGAGCTCGGCGCGCTGACCATTGCCGTCGTGACGAAGCCGTTCAAGTTCGAGGGCAAGAAGCGCGCGATACAAGCCGAAGCGGGGCTCGAGGCGCTGCGCGAGTGCGTGGACACGGTGATCACGATCCCCAACGAGCGGCTGCTCTCCATCATCGACCGCCGCACCACGATGCACGAGGCGTTCATCGTGGCTGACGACGTGCTGCGTCAGGCGATTCAGGGGATCTCGGATCTGATTCTGGTGCCCGGGCTCATCAACCTCGACTTCGCCGACGTCAAGACGATCATGTCGGGCATGGGCGTCGCGATGATGGGGACGGGGACCGCGGAGGGCGACGGCCGCGCCGTCACCGCCGCGCAGAAGGCCATCTCCAGCCCATTGCTCGAGGACAGCTCCGTGAACGGCGCGCGCGGCGTGATCATCAACGTCACGGGCGGGGCCGACATGTCGCTGATGGAGGTGAACGAGGCGTCGAGCATCATCCAGGAAGCGGCGCACGAGGACGCGAACATCATCTTCGGCGCGGTCGTGGATCCCAGCCTGCAGGGCCGCGTGAAGATCACGGTGATTGCCACCGGGTTCGAGCGGCGCGGCAGCGCGCGCCACGTGCCCGCGGCGGCGATGCAGACGCCGGTCGACCTGCACAATTACACGGCGCATCTGGCGGCGAGGGTCGCGGAGCACCAGATGGAGCAGCCGCTCGCGCATGCCAGCGGCCAGGGCACGATGCATGTGAGCGGCCCGCATGGGGGCGGGGGTGGCGCGCCGCTGAACGTCGGGCGCCGGCCGCAGATTGACCTTACGTTGCCCAATACCACCACGGGCCCGCTCACCGGGGCCGGAGTGGGGGCGGTGTCAGGGGCGAAATCAACGCACGACGACGACCTCGAGCTCAGATCGCCGCTGGACGTGCCCGCGTTCCTGCGGCGCCAGAGCTGAGCGGCCGCGGGTCTGCCTCGCCTGATACACTAAGTAAATCCAGCGCGTTCGCGAGCGCCGGCGTCGCAGCCGGAGCTCGCGGACCTGGGCTCCTGTCGTTCTCCGTTTCAGCGTGTTCCTGTCACACTACCGGTATTCATGACCCACTGGCAGCAGCGTGAGCGTGCGCGCGAGATCCTCTCGAAGGAGGTGGGATACGTACGCAAGCCGCACGGCGGCCGGCTGCGCGTCGCGCTGGTGTTCCCGAACACCTACTTCGTGGGGATGTCGAACCTCGGGTTCCAGACGGTTTACACCCTCTTCAACGCGCAGGATGGCATCGTCTGCGAGCGGGTGTTCCTGCCGCCGAAGCAGGAGCTGGCCGCGCAGATCAAGTCGGGCAGCCCGCTGCTGAGCCTCGAATCGCAGACGCCCGTTTCGGAGTTCGACATCGTGGCGTTCTCGGTGTCGTTCGAATGGGACTATACGAACGTGCTCACAATCCTGCGGATGGCCGGCATTCCCATGCGCGCGGACGCTCGCACCGAGCACGACCCGCTGGTAATGATTGGCGGCGCCGTCACGTTCGTGAACCCCGAGCCGCTCGCGTCTTTTGCCGACGTGATCGCCGCCGGCGAGGGCGAGGTGCTGATCCCGTCGCTTCTGGAGGCGTTCAACGCGGCGTCCGACCGCGACGACCTTCTGCGCAGGCTGGCGCAGGAGCGCGGGTTCTACGTGCCGTCGTTCTATGACGTCCAGTACGTGGACGGAGCGATTCGCGCCTTCGTGCCGCGCGACGGCACGGGCGCGCCCGCCGTGGTGAAGAAAGCGGCCCTCAAGACCACCGACGCGGTGGATCCGCCGGCCACGACGATCTTCACGCCCGACACGGAGTTCGGCTCGCGGTTTCTCGTCGAGGTCGTTCGTGGATGCGCGAACCTGTGCCGCTTCTGCTGGGCGGGCTACAACTACCTGCCGGTTCGCGCCTTTCCGAAGGAGCGGATCCTCGAGCTGGCGGAGCGCGCGAAGACCTACTCCCGCCGCGCCGGCCTCGTGTCGATCGCGCTGTGCGATCACCCGGACATCGAGGAGATCCTCACGCGCCTGGCCGGCATGGGCTATTCGATCAGCCCTGCGTCGCTGCGCCTCGACGACCTCACGCCGACGATCGTGCGCCTCCTTCGAGAGAGCGGCGAGCGCTCGATCACCATCGCTCCCGAGACCGGCTCGGACCGGCTGCGTCGCGTCATCAACAAGACGGTCACCAACGACGAGATCCTGGCGGCCGCCGAGACGATCTTCGGCCAGGGGATGGAGAGCCTGAAGCTGTACTACATGATCGGCCTGCCGACGGAGACCGACGAGGACCTGGTGGCCATTCGCGACCTCACGCTGCAGCTCCGCGCGATCATGCTGGCGCACGCGAAGCCGCGCGGGCGGGTCGGCACGATCGTTGGCAGCGTGAACCCGCTGGTGCCAAAGCCCGGGACGGCGTATCAGCGGCTGCCGATGGAAGATTCCACCAGCATTCAGCGGAAGATGAAGCGAATGCGCTCGCTGATGAGCGGCGTCGACAACGTCTACTTCAACATCAAGTCGGAGCGTCATTCCTTTTACCAGGCGTTGCTGTCCCTCGGCGACCGGCGGGTCGCGCCCGTCATCGAAGCCGCCGAACGCAACGGCGGCAACTGGCGCGCGGCGTGCGCGGAGGTTGGCGTCGACGCAGACTTCTACGTCTTCCGCGATCGCTCCGGTGACGCGGTCCTGCCGTGGGACATCATCGACGGCGGGATGAAGGACAGCTTCTTCCGAAGCGAGTTCGACAAAGCGCTTCGGGAGGAATGGACGCTTCCTCCGAAACGGGCGAAAGAGAACTTGAAGCTGTTGCCTGTTCTTCAATAGGTCAAAGGTCAAAGGTCAAAGGTCAAAAGTCAGGTTCAAAGGTCTAGGTGTAGGTCAAAGGTGCAGATCAAGGTGTAGGTCAAAGGTGCAGGTCAGTGGTGCAGGTCAATGGTGCAAGGCCAGAGGCGTGGGTTCACCACGAATCGAACCTGTACCTCACTTACCTTTGACCTTTGACCTTTGACCTTACGTCGCGTCAGCGACGTACGACCTAGGTCGCAACAGCGGCCCGTTCCTCGTGCTCCGCGTAGGCCTGCAGCACCATCTGGCGAATGCGGTCTTGCGCGGTCGAATCCGTGATCGGGCGGAGCAGCGAGAAGCTGCGGCGGTCGCCGTTCACCGAGTACTGGCGCGCGGGAAACGTGACGTTCCGGCCGCCGCCGACGCGGCGCTCCCACACGCCGAAGCCAATGAGCTTGAGCCCCTCGAGGGCGCCATCGGTGAAATGCAGTTCGGCATCCGCGAGCTTTCCTGGCGGATTCTGTTTGTCGTTCGCAACAATCTTGACGGTCACGGGCGCCTCCTCGTTTCGCTGGCTGCCGGCGAAGGAGGCAAGGCGGATGCCCGGAGCGATCGCGCGAGGCGCGGCCGTAACCGCTTCAGCCGCCGCGATCTGACGACGAGCGTGCGAGAGGCGGGCCATCTCGCGATCGCCGGGTCGTGAACGCGGGTTGTCTAGGCGCGCGTGAGCATCACGTGGGCGATGGCGAGGTCGCGCGAGTGCGTGAGCGTGAGGAGCGAGCCCGTCGCGCCCATCGCCTCGAAGCGAACGAGCGCGCCGTCATGGAAGCGGAGCTGGGGGGGACCGTGGCGCCTGACGACTTCGATGCCGGTCCAGTACACGCCCTGCGACATCCCCGTGCCGAGCGCCTTCATGGCCGCTTCCTTTGCCGCGAAGCGAGCCGCGAACGATGACGAGGCGTCACGCTTCCGCCGGCAATACGCGATTTCGCCCTCGGTGAACACGCGACGCACGAATCGCTCGCCGTAGCGCTCGATGGCTTCCGCGACACGGTGGATCTCGGTGGCATCGAGGCCGAGTCCTATAATCTCCATGCGCCTTCATCGTACATGAGTCTTCCCTCCGTTCCAGATACCTTCCAGTGGGTCCAGGAGTCCTGGGGCGTGGCGCTGCGGTGCATTCCGCTTCAGACGATTGCGCCGCACCTGTTTACGACGCGTCAACTGGCGTTGTCGACAGCGCAGCAGTGGCGCACGGTTGCCGAGGCGATCGGCGCAACGAGCGTTCGAACACTCACCCAGGTGCACGGCCGTGGCGTAGCCGTCGTTCGGAAGGGGCGGGGGATGAGCATCGAGGGACGGGACAGGCCCGAGGCGGATGTTCTCGTCTCAGACGATTCGCAAGTGGCCATCGCAGTCCGGGCGGCCGACTGCGTGCCGATTCTCATCGCGGATCCAGGCACGGGCGCCGTTGCGGCGGCGCATGCCGGATGGCGAGGCACGGCCGCGGGCGCAGCCACGGCGGCGGTCGAAGCCCTGGCGCGCGAGTTCGGCGCTCGCCCCGCAGATCTGGTCGCCGCGATCGGCCCGAGCATCGGCCCGTGCTGCTACGAGGTGGGGACCGACCTGGTGGACGCGTTCGCCGCAGCCGGCCATCCCCGGCATCTCATCGATCGCTGGTTCGTTGCGCCCCCACCGCGTCGCGGGGAATACGAGAAACCGAAAATCCGGCTCGATACCTGGGCCGCGAATCGCGATCAGCTGGTACTCGCCGGCCTCGACGAACAGAACGTCCACGCGTGCGGTCTCTGCACCGCCAGCCACGTTGAACTGTTTCCGTCGTACCGGGTCGAGAAGGAGAGAGCCGGCAGAATCGCCGGAATCATCAAGGCAAAATGAAGAGCCTTTTACCTTTTTCCTTCGAGAGCCGCGGCGTCCATGGCCTCGTTTGCGAGCCGATCAGCGTCCTTGTTGAATTCCCGCCGCACGTGCTCGAACGTCACGCGGCCGATCTGGCGGGCGAGCGCGCGCGCCTCCTCGTAGAGCGGCTGCAGCCCGGGATTCTTCACCCGGTACTCGCCCTTCATCTGCTTCACCAGCAGCTCGGAGTCGGCTCGCACGTGCAGCCTGGAGAGGCCGTGCTCGGCGGCCCAGCGCAGCGCGGCGAGCAGACCGTTGTACTCGGCGACGTTGTTCGTCGCGAGCGGGAGTGATTCCTTGAGCTCGACGATCGTTCCATCGTCTCGCTCGATACGGACGCCGTAGCCGGCCGGTCCGGGATTGCCGCGCGAGCCACCGTCCACGTTCGCCGTGGCCGACGCGCCGGCCGCGGAGCCGAAAAACGAGAGCTGACTCACCCCGATAGCTTACGACGTGACCGTGGTGGGCGGGATGACGGGCTGCGGAGGCGGGACGTAGTAGAGGATCCGGTGGCACACCTCGCACTGCACGATCGAGTCGTTGTGCCGGACCTGCTGGAACACGGGCGGCCGGAGCCGGACGTGGCATACCGAGCACAGCCCCTCGCGAGTAGCGGTGCAGATCGCCACGCCCTTGCGGGCCTTCGACACCTGCTCGAACAACGCGACGAGCGGCTTCGGGATCTCGGTGATCAACGCGTTGCGCGCGGCGGTCGTGTCCTTCAGCGCCGCTTCCGTCGACACGAGCTCGGCGGCCAGCGCCTTCTTCTCCGCGTCGACCTCTTTCTGCCGCGCCGCGAGGGCCGCTTCCACCTGCTTGATCTCCGCCGCGAGCGCGTCGCCTTCCATCATGCGCTCGAGAACCTTCTCCTCGACGGCGCCGAGCTCCTGCTGCGCGGTCGCGATCTCGTGCTGCATCGCCTGGTATTCGCGGTTGGTCTTGACGGCGGAGAGCTGATCCTTGAATTTCGTGAGGCGGCCCTGGTAGACGGCGGCGTCCTTTTCGAGGGCCCGGCGGACGTCCTGGCTGTCTTTCAGCCGCTGCTTGGCGTGGTCGACCGCGTGCTTCGCGTCGTTCAGCCGCGCATCGGCGGCGGCGAGACGCTCGGGCTGAGACGCAATCGTCCGCTTCGCCTCCTCGATGGCAGATTCGAGATGCTGAAGCTTGATCAGGCGCTCTAAGTCAGGGGACATCACGGACATGCGAAAGTCGAAAGTGCAAAATGGGCAAGTCAGTCGCGGCAATCCTGAATTTGCAAGACCTACTTTGCACTTTGAACTTGTCCACTTTTCAACTTCTTGAATGGGCCCGCCAGGATTCGAACCTGGGACCAACCGATTATGAGCCGGCCGCTCTAACCGCTGAGCTACGGGCCCGCACTTACGTGCGTCCTTCGAGGAACGCTTTCAGCTTACGCGACCGCGATGGGTGGCGCAGCTTCCGCAGCGCCTTCGCCTCGATCTGACGTATGCGTTCTCGCGTGACGGCGAAGCTCTGGCCCACTTCCTCGAGCGTGTGCTCGCTGCCGTCGCCGACGCCGAAGCGCATCTTGATGACCTTTTCCTCGCGCGGCGTCAGCGTCTTCAGCACCGACTCGGTCTGCTCCTTGAGGTTCAGATTGATCACCGCCTCGGCCGGCGACACGATGTTCCGGTCCTCGATGAAGTCGCCGAGATGCGAATCTTCCTCCTCGCCGATGGGCGTCTCGAGGGAGATCGGCTCCTGCGCGATCTTCAGCACCTTGCGGACCTTCGCCACCGGAATGTCCATGCGCTTGGCGATCTCCTCGGAGGTCGGCTCGCGACCCAGCTCCTGCACGAGCGCGCGCGACGTGCGAATCAGCTTGTTGATCGTCTCGATCATGTGGACGGGAATGCGAATCGTCCGCGCCTGGTCGGCGATCGCGCGGGTGATTGCCTGCCGGATCCACCACGTCGCGTACGTGGAGAACTTGTAGCCGCGGCGGTACTCGAACTTGTCGACCGCCTTCATCAGGCCGATGTTGCCCTCCTGAATGAGGTCGAGAAACTGGAGGCCGCGGTTCGTGTACTTCTTCGCGATCGAGACGACGAGACGGAGGTTGGCTTCGACGAGCTCCTTCTTGGCCTGCTCGGCCTGCGCCTCGCCGCGCGCGATCACCTCGATCGTGCGGCGCAGCCGCTCCGGCGTTTCCTCGAGCTCGTCGATGAGCGCCTTCACGCTCGTCCGGAGATCCTTCTGCTTCTTCTGAAGGTTCTTGCGGTCCTCGTCCTTCATCTTCGCCGGCTTGATCTTGCCGGCGATGCGCGGATTCAGCTGCCGTTCGATCAGGTCCACTTCGCGCTGCACGCGCTGGACCGCGTCCACCGCTTCCTTCACTTCGTCGACAAGCCGCCGCTTCACCGACTCGGTGAACTCGATCTTCCGAATGAGCTGCGACACGCGGATTCGCGCGCGGAGCGCCTTCCAGCGGGCGCGGCGGAACTTCCGCTTGTCCTTCCGCGGCGTCTCCTCCATCTTCTCCGCGAGCTTCTGATAGTCGACGCGCGCCTTCCTCACCGCCTCAATCTGCTTGAGCAGGTGCTGCGCGCGCTCCTCGATGAGGTCGTCGGTGATCTCCTCGTCGGTGAAGATGATCAGCTCCCGCACGGTCCGCTCGCCGGCCCGGAGCTGATCGCCCATGTTGATGATCGCCTTCGCGATCGTCGGCGTCCGTGAGATCGACTTGATCACCGCGAGCTTGCCCTGCTCGATGCGCTTCGCGATCGCCACCTCGCCCTCGCGGGTGAGGAGCGGCACGGTGCCCATCTCGCGCAGGTACATGCGGACGGGGTCGTTCGTCTTGTCGAGCGCGCCCGGCGTGAGATCGAGCTCCGGCTCGTCGCCCGAGCCCTCACGATCGAATCCCTTTTCGCCCAGGTAGGCCTTGTCCGAATCGACGACCTCGATGCCCGCGCTGCCGAACGCGTTGAAGAGGTCATCCAGCTCTTCAGAGGAGGTGACCTCCGACGGTAGCAGCTCGTTGATCTCGTCGTAGAGCAGGTACCCCTTCTCCTTGCCGACGTTAATCAGCTGCCGGACTTCGTCGTATTTTTCTTCGATGGACAAGACGCTCTTCCTCCGACGGTATGACGCGAATAATCAGATGAGTGCTTCGATGCGATGTATCAGATCCTGCTTGCGCGACCAGAGCGCGTCGATCTGCGCTCCATGCTCCGCCGCCCCGAGCTGCTGCAACCGATCGATCTCCCTTTGCACCGCGGCGCGCTCCCGCTCGTACCTCAGACGCTTGATGCTGCGCACGCATCCGTCGGCGTCGTGCACGTGCGGCTCAGGCTGTCCCCCGGCAATCCCGGTGACCAGCTGCGCCTCTACCATGCTTAGACGCTCGAGGAGCACAGATGGAGAGAACCCCTTATCATCGTTCAGTTTCCTCGTCAGGTCCAGCACCGAACTGGCGGCCAGCCCCTCGAGATCGGCCGGTTCGAGCCCTTCGACCGCCGGTAACGCCTCCTGGGGTCGATGGATTAACAGCCAAATCAGTCCCTTTTCTGCCTTGGTGACCTGCCCAAAGCTGGGGACCTCCCGTTTTGTAACCGTGCCCTGCGTGGCCACCTTTCTCAGCTCGCTCAACACCGCTTCGCTGGACACACCGGCCCGTCCCGCCAGCGCCTCCGCGAACAGCTCCCGCCGGGTGCGTTCCGTGAGTCGATTGCCGACCGGCAGCATCTCTTGGACGTAGCGCGCCTTGCCTTCGGCAGTTTTCAGGTCGAACCGGGTTGCCGTTCGGTCGAGGAGGAAGTCCAGGTAGGGCATCGATCGGCGGAGGCGCTCGGCGTAACCGGCGCCACCTTGTTTCCGGACGAACGTGTCCGGGTCATCGCCCGCCGGCAGCACCGCGACGTTCACCTCGAAGCCTTCGGCGACGAGCATCTCGCACGATTTGGCCGCCGCTCCCTGCCCCGCGGCGTCCGGGTCGAAGCTCAGAACGACCTTGCCGGTGAAGCGCCGGAGCTGCTGCGCCTGCTGCGGCGTCAGCGCCGTTCCGCACGATGCCACCACAGCCTGAAAGCCGGCCTGATACACCTGCGCGAAATCGAAATACCCCTCGACGAGCACCGCGAAGCCGCCTTGACGCATCGCCGCCTTCGAGAGGTTCAGGCCATAGAGCGTTCGACTCTTCGAGTAGATCGGCGTTTCCGGCGAGTTGAGGTACTTCGGCTGCTGATCCCCGTCAATGGCGCGGCCGCCAAAGGCAATCACCGAGCCCGTGTCGCGGCAGATCGGGATCATCAGCCGATGCCGGAACCGGTCGATCGCGGTCCCATCGTCCCGCTGCACGAGGAGGCCGGCGCGCAGGAGGAGTGGCTGGGAGAACCCCTGCCCGAACAGCGCGGTCCTCAGAGAGTCCCGTGCGTTCGGCGCATAGCCCAGTCCGAGCGCATCGCTCGTGGCCTGACTGATCCCGCGATCGGCGATCTGCCGGCGAACCCGCGCTCCCGCATTGGACGCCAGCTGTTGACGAAAGAAGGCAGCGGCGGCCTCATGGACCTTCAGCAGCGCCTCCCGCTCGATCGCAGTGGTCCGCTGCTCATCGCTTGCCTCGAGCTCGGGCAGCGGGATGCCGAAGCGCTGTGCCAGCATCTTGACCGCATCGGCAAAGCCCACCTTCTCGTGGAGCTCGATGAACTTGATGACGTCGCCGCCGACGTTGCAGCCGAAGCAGTGAAAGAACCCCTTGTCGCGGTGGACGATGAACGAGGGAGTCTTTTCACCGTGAAACGGACAGAGCCCCTTGTAGCTCGCCCCCGTCTTCTTCAAGGACACATAGTCCTGAATCACGACGACGATGTCGGCCTGCTGCTTCAGGTCGTCGATGAACTGCTGCGGGAAGAGCGCCATCAGTCCTTCAGTTCGACAACCGTGACGCCGCCGCCACCTTGATCCTGCGGGGCCAGATGGTAGCTCGCGACGAGCGGGTGGTTTTTCAGGAAGTCCTGCAGCGCACGCCGAAGCTGCCCCGTGCCGAATCCGTGGATGAAGCGGACGGTGCGCTGATCGCTCACCGTCGTCTCATCGAGGAACTTTTCCGCGCGCGTGATCGCCTCGTCGACCGAGCAGCCGATGACGTTCAAGTCCGACAGCGATCCTTGGCGAGGTTGGAGATCCACGTTCACCCTGACCGATGGGGCGGACGCCGGCGAAGGCGCCTGGCCGAGGACGTGCAGCTCGGAAACGGCCGCCCGAAGCCGCTTGCCGCGCACGTCCACTTCCGCGTGACCCTCGTGCACGTGCATGACGACGCCCTCGAGGCCGAGCCCGCCCACGGCCACGCGGGCGCCTTCGATGACGGCGGCCTGCGATTCGCCCGGAGCAGCGCCTCCGCGAGCCGCAGCCGATGAACCGGACGTACCTTCCCTGACGCGGTCCACCACCCGCTCGACCGCGGCGCGCGCGTCCGCTCTGGCGGCGCCCGAGTGACCGGTGCTGATCGCGGGCATCACCAATCGCGCCGCCTGCGTCGTCATCTCGGCCGCGCGCGCTTTGAGGCCCTCGATCACCGCGTCGATCTCGCGCCTCGCGTCGCGCAGCTGCTCATCGAGCCGCTTGTCGAGCCGCTGCTTGACGGTCGTTTCACGGTCCCTGATCGCATCCTCGCGCGCGCGCAGCTTCTGCTCGGTATCGCCAACAGACTGGCGCTCGCGCGCGACGAGCCGCCGCTCGTGCTCGAGCGCGCGCAGCTCGCCGTCCATCTTCGCGAGCTGATCCGCCAGCTGCTTCTCGCGCTCGCCGAGATTCGCACGGGCCGACCCGATGACGCTGGCGGGCATCCCGAGCCGCGCGGCAATCTCGATTGCGAGGCTGCGACCGGGGGACCCGTAGATCAGGCGATAGGTGGGGGCAAACGTCTCCGCGTTGAAGCCGAAGGCGGCGCTTTGCACGCCCGCTGTGGTTGACGCGTACGACTTCAGCGCATCGTAGTGAGTGGTGGCGATGAGATGCGCGCCCCGCTGCCTGAAGTGGTCGATCACGGCCGTCCCGAGCGCGCCACCCTCCACCGGATCGGTGCCCGCGCCCACCTCGTCGAGCAGCACCAGCGCGGGGAGCTGCAGGTCGCGATCCATCGAGACCACGTTGCTGACATGCGCGGAGAACGTGCTGAGGCTCGCGGAGATCGACTGCTCGTCGCCGATATCGGCGAAAACCGACCGGAACACCGGCAGCCGCGAGCCGTGTTCCGCCGGGATGTGCAGCCCCGCCTGCGCCATCACGGCGAGCAGACCGGCGGTCTTCAGCGCCACCGTCTTGCCGCCGGTGTTCGGCCCGGTAATCACCAGGACGCGGGCGGGGGGAATCAGCAGCACGTCCACGGGCACGGGCTCGATGCCTTCGTCGCGGCCGTCCTCGAGCCGCTCGTTGACGGCTTTCATCAGCAGCGGATGGCGCGCACCGCGCAGCTCAAAGGTCGAATCGGCGGCAATCGCCGGCTCGATGCCCGCAACGATGCGAGAGAAGCGCGCCTTCGCCTGGACCATGTCGAGCTCGGTGGCCACGTCGAGCGTCCTGCGCAGGTCGGCTGGCCTGGAGCGGAGCGCGTTCGTGAGCTGCGACAGGATGCGCCGCACCTCCTCCGCTTCCTGCTCTTCGGTCGCCACGATGTCGTTGTTGATCTCCACCGTGGAGAGCGGCTCGAGGAAGAGGCTGGCGCCGCTGGCCGAAGCGCCATGGATGATGCCGGGGATGGCTGATCGATGCTCCGCCCGCACGACGAGCACGTATCGGCCGTTGCGATCGGTGACGACCTGGTCCTGCAGGTATTTCGACGTGTCGCGGCCGCGCAGGAACGACTCGAGGGTGCTGCGGAGGCGCGCCTTCTGGCGACGCAGGCGGTCGCGGATGCTCGCGAGCGCAGGGCTCGCATGGTCGGCGACCTCGCCGGCCGGATCGATCTTGTGGCGGATGTCGGCGATCTCCGCCTTGAACGACGCGACCCCGTCCACGAGGTTCGAGAGCAGCGGGAACGACGATCCCAGCTTCGCAATGGCGGCGCGCGACTGCTCGATCGACTCGAGATAATCGGCGAGACCGAGCAGACGCAGCGGTTCGAGGGGCCGCCCTTCGATGCCGAGTGCGTCGAGCGTCGCGTCGAGGTCGGCTGGGGCACGGAGTGGAAACCCCGGATTGTCAGCGAGAAAGCGCACGCCCTCGGAGGTCGCCCGCTGCGAGGCGATCACGCGCCCCGGATCGGTGAGCGGGCGCAGCTGCGCCAGCCGTGCGGCTCCCGTGGGGGTGACCGCCAGGCCGGTGACTACCGACACGATGCGGTCGAATTCAAGGGCTCTGAGGGCGCCCGGATACATTTTTGGAAAGTCCCAGTCTACTAGATCGGGGCGGTTCGTCAGTTCGTCGGTTCCTCGGTTCGAGTTCGTTGGTTCGGCCGAAAAACCGAGGAACCCAGAACCTACGAACCCACGAACCCACGAACCTACAAATGATTGATGAGGCTGGCGATGCAGCCGGCCCCGAAGCCGTTGTCGATGTTCACCACCGAGACGCCGTTGGCGCAGCTGTTGAGCATTCCAAGCAGCGCGGCAATCCCGCCGAAGCTCGCGCCGTAACCGATGCTCGTAGGAACGGCGATGACCGGAACCGCGATCAGCCCCGCAACGACGCTGGGTAGCGCGCCTTCCATTCCTGCGACGACGATTACCACTCGTGCACTTTGGAGGCGCGACTGTTCGCGAAGCAGACGGTGGAGGCCCGCCACACCCACGTCGTAGAGACGGTCGATCGTATTCCCCATCAGCTCGGCCGTGACGACCGCTTCTTCTGCGACAGGGATGTCGGAGGTCCCCGCGCTGACGATCAGGACTGTGCCGTTACCGCGCGGGATGTCCCCTTGGCTCAACGTGATGGCACGCGCCTCGAGGTGGTACGTCGCTTGAGGAATGACTGCTCGGACGGCGTCGAACACATCAGGTTGAACGCGCGTGACCAGCAGCGGACGGCCGCGCACGGCGATGCGTTCGGCGATGGCGGCGATCTGGGCCGGAGTTTTGCCTAAGCCGAGGATCACTTCGGGGAACCCCTGCCGGATTTCGCGGTGGTGGTCGACGCGAGCGAAGCCGAGGTCCTCGTAGGGCGCCGAGCGCAGGGCGTCGAGGATGCGATCGGCCGCTGCCGCAGGATCGACGTCGCGATCGCGCACGCGATCCAGCAGGTGTCGAAGGTCGGAAGGATTCATCACGTGCCGGAATTGGTCTCCGTTCGTTGAAGTTTTCGTGACTCAACCATATAATCGCGATTTGTGCTGTTTGCCAACCTGTTGACTCTATGACGCCCGTCGAGACCCTCATTCTCGCGACATACTTCTTCGTTCTGGTCATTCTCGCCGTTTACGGGTGGCACCGCTATTACCTCGTCTACCTGTACATGAAGAACAAGGATCGGCAGCCGGTCCCGGCCGGTCAGTTCGATTCGCTGCCGGTTGTGACGATCCAGCTTCCCATCTACAACGAGATGTACGTGGCGGACCGGCTCATCGACGCCGTCTGCGAGCTCGACTATCCGACCGAGCTGCTCGAAATCCAGGTGCTGGACGACTCGATCGACGAGACGCGAAACGTGGCGGAGCAGGCCGTGCGCCGCAACGCCGCGCGCGGCGTCGACATCAAGTACATACACCGGACCGACCGAAGCGGCTTCAAGGCCGGTGCGCTCGAAGCGGGCCTCGCGTCCGCGCGCGGTGAGTACATCGCGATCTTCGACGCGGACTTCATCCCGCCGTCCGATTTCCTCCGCCGGACGATTCATCACTTCACGGGCCCGCGCGTCGGCATGGTGCAGGCGCGCTGGGGGCATATCAATCAGGACTATTCGCTCCTCACGAAGATCCAGTCGATTCTGCTCGACGGGCATTTCGTGCTCGAGCACGGCGGCCGCAACCGGGCCGGCCTGTTCTTCAACTTCAACGGCACCGCCGGCATCTGGAGGCGCAGCGCCATTGCCGATGCGGGGGGCTGGCAGCACGATACGCTGACGGAGGATCTGGACCTCAGCTACCGGGCGCAGCTCCGCGGCTGGCGGTTCGTCTTCCTCCAGGATCTCCTGGCGCCGGCGGAAGTGCCGGTGGAGATGAACGCGTTCAAGTCGCAGCAGCATCGCTGGGCCAAGGGTTCGATTCAGACGTGCCGCAAGCTGCTACCCCGGATTCTTCAGTCGAAGCTCCCTCTCGGGGTGAAGGCCGAGGCGTTCTTTCACCTCTCCGCGAACTTCAACTACCTGCTCATGTGCGTGCTGTCGGTGCTGATGGCGCCGTCGATGGTCATCCGCTACAACATGGGTTGGTACGAGATGCTGCTGATCGACATCCCCCTGTTCTTCGCGGCGACCGCGTCGGTGGCCAACTTCTACATGGTGTGCCAACGGGAGCTGCACGCCGACTGGGCCACGCGCCTCAAGTACCTGCCGTTCCTGATGTCGATCGGGATTGGCCTGACGGTGAACAACACGAAGGCGGTGCTGGAGGCGCTGTTCAACCGCCAGAGCGATTTCGCCCGCACGCCGAAATACCGCATCGAGCGATCCGAGGACGAGTGGATCGGCAAGAAGTACCGCCAGAGCTTCACCGTGCAGCCGATGATCGAGCTGGCGCTCGGTCTCTATTTCACCGCGACCGTCTTCTACGCGCTGTCGAACGGCATCTACGGCACGCTGCCGTTCCTCGTGCTGTTCCAGATCGGCTTCCTCTATACGGGTCTGCTGTCGATCGTGCAGCAGTACGCCGGCGATTCCGTGGTGCTCAAGCCTGCCACTGAAGCCAAAGAGCTTTAGTTCTTGCCCTTCAAGTACTGATCGAACCACCGCGCAATCTCGGCAGCGTCGTCTGGCGCACCCGGCGGGCGGGGCTTGAAATGCGTGCCGCCGGGCATCCGCAGGAGCTTCACGGGAACACCGGCCTCGCGCAGCGCGCGCTCCATGGCTTCGGCCTGCGCGAACGGCAGAATCTCGTCCGCGTCGCCATGCACGAGCAGCGTCGGCGCGTCGCCCCGGCTCACATGGAACTGCGGCGAACCTTCCTGGTACGTCTTGTACCAGGGCTCGTCTCGCCATAGCCGAGAGCGATAGTCGATCCGAGGTACGAGCCCATTACCGGAAGTCCGACTAGTGTCTGCACCTTCGTGAAGTCGAAGGCCGCGCCGCCGGCGACGACGCACTGGACGCGCGCGCTCTCGCGCTGGACGGGATCCGTATCGCTCGGAGTGCCCTCACCGCCGAGCACGCCGAGGAGGCTCGCGAGCGTCCCGCCGGACGAGTAGCCGATCGCACCGATCCGGTCCGGCGCGACCCCATACCGCGCCGCGTTATGACGCACGTATCGGACGGCCCGCTGCACGTCCTCGACGGCGGCCGGATATCTGAATCGCGGCGCCGCACGATGGTTGACGACGAACACGGTGTAGCCGGCTCGGGTCAGCGCCGGTACGGTACGGCGCCGTGAATCGCGTGATCGGCTGTGCATCGTATCCGAGCGGCGTGTGGAAGCCGCTGCCGGGGACATAGACGATCCCGATCCCGTTCGGCGTCTGCGGCCGGTGAACATCCATCAGCAGCGCAAGCCCCGAGTACATCCCGAAGACAACCCCGCGCTCGACCGTAACGTCGGTGGCCTGGACCGCCGGACTCGCGGTCAGGATGAGTAGCAGGGGGGTCACATGCAGCATCACACCCTCCAGCGGCAGACAGCATAAGATCACGGTATGAGCACCGACGTAAAGCCCAAAGGCGGCCTCGAAGACGTCACCGCCACGAGCTCAGCGATCTGTTATCTCGACGGCGATCGAGGGGTGCTCGCCTACTGTGGGCACGACATCCACGATCTGGCGCAGCACGCGTCGTTCGAGGAAGTGTGCTTTCTGCTGTGGCGTCGGCGCCTGCCGACGCGGGCCGAGCTCGGCGATCTCCAGTCGCAGCTCGCGGCCGAGCGGCCGCTGCCCGAGCCGATCCTCCGCCTGATGCGCGCGCTGCCGAGCGTCGACGGCATGGACGCGCTGCGGACGCTGACGTCGGCGCTCGGGCATTACGATCCAGAGGCCAACGATCCGTCGCCGCAGGCGCAGTATCGAAAGGCCGTTCGCCTCACGGCACGCGTTGCGACGCTGGTGGCGACGTGGGGCCGGCTCCAGGCGGGCGCCGGACCGGTGGCGCCCGACGCGGTGCTCGGGCACGCCGCGAACTTCCTGTACATGCTCACCGGCGAGCGGCCGAACCCGACCGCCGAGCGCGCGTTCGATGTCGCCCTGGTGCTCCATGCCGATCACGAGCTGAACGCCTCGACGTTCGCGGCGCGCGTGGCCGCAGCCACGCTCACCGACATGTACTCCGCCATCGTGGCGGCGATCGGCACGTTGAAAGGGCCGCTGCATGGCGGCGCGAACGCCGACGTGATGCGGCTGCTCCTCGAGCTCGGCGAACAGGCGACCGGCGACCGCGTCGATCAGGTGATCCGCGGCAAGCTGGCGAAGAAGGAGAAGATCCCCGGGTTCGGACACCGCGTATACCGCACCGAGGACCCGCGCGCGACACACCTGCGGCAGATGTCGCGCGAGCTCGGGAAGCGGGCCGGCGGCACCGCGTGGTTCGACATCTCGCAGCGGATCGAGGCGCTCGTGAAGGGCGAGAAGAAGCTCAACCCGAACGTCGATTTCTACTCGGCCTCCACCTACTACGCGCTCGGCATTCCCATCGATCTCTACACGCCGATCTTTGCCGTCAGCCGCATGTCCGGCTGGACGGCGCACGTCCTCGAGCAGTACGCGAACAACCGTCTGATCCGGCCGCGCGCCGACTACACGGGTCCCGCGTACCCGCAGCGGTTCGTGCCGCTCGATCGGCGCTAGGTTTTGCGTCGAATCCATATTTGGAGTAGGCTCTCCATATGCAGAGAGCGCGCGCGCCCCGCGCGCCGGACGTCTCCTGGATGCCGCTTCCCGCGGCCGACCGCCAGGACCCCGAGGTGCGCCGCCGGCTGTCGGCGCCGGCGCTGAGAGCGTTCTTCAACATCGCGCGCGCGTGGCAGCTCACGGTCGCCGAGCAGCGCGCGCTCCTCGGCTGGCCGCCCTCGTCCACCTTCCACAAGTACAAGAGCGGCGACGCGGGACCGCTGTCCTTCGACACGCTGACGCGCATCTCGCTCGTGCTGGGCATCTACAAATCGCTGCAGATCCTCTATCCCGAGCAGGCATTCGCCGACCGGTGGATCCGCATGCCCAACGTCAACCCGCTGTTCGCCGGCAGGGCGCCGATCGCGTTCCTCGCCGACGCGGGCATCGACGGCCTCTTCCAACTGCGGCGCCTGCTCGATGCCCGAAGGGGCTGAGCCGTTCCAGAACAAGAACCCGGAACCTGGAACCCGGAACGTGGAGCCATCGGTGAGTGCAGTCAGGTGGACGAAATCGTGCCGCCTGATTCCCAGCCGCTTTCCGACCGTCGGCGCCTTCGACCGGATCGCGGCGGCCGCTGACCTCGAGGCGCTCCTCGAGCTCGAGGCGTGGACCAACGACCGCGTGAGCAACGAGCTCGGCATCCTCCACGTCGTGCCGCGCGGCGAGTGGCTCGTGGGACGTCCGCATGCGACGGTCGTCATGGCCGCCTTCTGCCATCCGCGTCCCGGCGGCTCGCGCTTCTCGGGCGCCGAGCGCGGGGCGTGGTACGCGGCGCGGACGCTCGCGACGGCGGTCGCGGAGTCGACCTATCAGCGCACGCTCGAGATCGCGGAGGTGGGCGCGCTCGAGACGCGGATGCAGATGCGCCTGTACCACGCGGACTTTCGCGCCACGTTTCACGACATCCGTGGTTCTCGCCGGGAATACGCGCCGCTCTACGACCCGGATTCGTACGCCGAGTCTCAGCGCTTCGGCGCGCGTCTACTCCAGCACGGCGGCAACGGCATCGTCTATCGAAGCGTCCGCCACGAAGGCGGCGAATGCCTCGCCTGTTTCCGGCCGAAGCTCGTTCTCAACGTTCGCGTGGCCGCACACTACGAGTACGTGTGGCAGGGGCGCGGGGAGCCGACGGTTACCGTAGTCCGCAGTCCGTAGTCGCTCCTACTGCTCAGACGTCCCGCGTCGCGTCGGTTGAACCATGATCGTGGAGAGCTTCCGCGCGCGGAGCTTCTCGTTGAACATGGCGACGTCGGTGTTGAGCAGGGTGTTCAGCCGATCCTGAAGCTCCTTCACCTGCTGCTCGTGGAGCTTCTGCACCTCGAGCTGCTGCGCCGTGGGCCGGTAGTCGTTGCTCATCAGGCCGTTCGCGAGGTACGTGAGCTTCGAATAGAGCTTTGCCCCGAAGCGCACCGCGTCCTGTCCCCGGCCCGTCGCGCGGAGCTCGACGAGCTTCATCTCGAGGTCCGTGAACTTCTGCTCGATCGACGCCGCAACCTGCGCAATGTCGGCGTCGCCGGCAAGCTTCGGCAGCTCCTGCAGCTGGTTCCGCACGAGCTCCGCCTGATTGATCACGTCGGCGGCCTGCTCGATCGTCGTGCGCAGCTGGAACAGTGTCTTCGTCTGCTCGGTCAGCTCCGCCTCGCTGCCTCCTGAGCCTGGATCCTTTCGCACGACAATCTTCTGCGTGAGCTCGCGGCCGGCCGCCGAGAGCTTCACGGTGTAGGTGCCGGGCGCGGCGAGAATCGAGAGGCGCTGGCCGCCGGAACGCGACCCGCTCGCCGGCATGGCGAAATCGTTCACGTAGGTCGGCTTCGTGCGCAGCTGCACCTCTTTCGTCGGCTCGTGCCGCAGGTCCCACATCACCCGGTTCACGCCCGCGCGGCCGGTCACCCGCAGCGCCCGCACCTGCTGGCCCGCTTCATCGTGGATCGTCACGGTCACGTTGGCCGCGTCGCGCAGGTAGAAGTCGATGCCCGCGCCGTACGGCGGATCGAATCCGCTCGTCGCATCGTTCGGCATCGAGTAGTTGTTCGTCACCTCGCGGAAGCGGTAGGCGGGCTTCGGCGCGAAGAGGTGGGCCTCCGACGCCACCACTTGCGGGGTGAGCTGCTGGAGCGGCGAGAGGTCGTCGAGCACCCAGAACCCTCGCCCGTACGTCGCGATCACCAGATCGTTCATGTGCTCGGCGAACGTGAGCCAGTACACGGGCGCGGCCGGCAGTCCCGACTGCAGCGGCTGCCAGTTCCCGCCGTCGTCGAAGGACACATACAGCGCGTTTTCGGTCCCGAGGTACAGCAGCCCCTTCGTACGGGATCTTCGCGGATGCAGTGCGCGTAGCTGAGCATCGACCGGGGGATGCCGTTGGTGATCGCCGTCCAGCTCTTTCCGTAGTCGGTCGTCCGGTAGACGAACGGGTCGCGATTGTTCACCTGATGCAGATCCACCGTGAGGTAGGCCGTTCCCGCGTCGTGGCGGGACGGCTCGATATTGCCGACGGTCCCCCACGGCGGCAGGCTGGGGATGTTCTTCGTGACGTTGACCCACGTCTTGCCGGCATCTCGCGTGAGCTGCACCTGGCCGTCGTTGGTGCCCGCCCAAATCATTCCTTTTTCGCGCGGCGACTCCGCAATCGCCATCACGGCGAACGCGTACTCGACGCCGATGTTGTCGCCGGTCAGCCCGCCCGAGAACTGCTGCCGCGATTTGTCGTTGGTCGACAGGTCGGGACTGATGAGGTCCCAGCTCTGGCCGCCGTTCGTCGTCCGATGCACGTGCTGGCTGCCGACGTAGATCGTGTTGCGATCGTGCGGCGAGATCGTCAGCGGCGTCGTCCAGTTGAATCGGTACTTCAGATCGGCAGGCACGCCATTGGTCTGATCGGGCCAGACCTCGACGTTGCGTCCCTGCCGCTTGTCCAGCTCGTACCTGACGACGATGCCTCCCACGCTGCCCGCGCCCGACGCGCTCGACCAGATGATGTTCGGATCGCCCGGGTCCGGGGTCGCCCAGCCGCTTTCGCCGCCGAGCACGCCGTGCCACGCGGAGCGCGGAATGCGACCTGCACCGGCGCCGAATCCACCTGACTTGCTGTTGCTCGGGCCGCGGTAGGACGGACCATCCTGCTTGTTGCCGTACACGTAGTAGGGCACCTGGCTGTCGACTGTCACGTGATACATCTGCGCGTTCGCGAGCCGCACCCGTACCCAGCTGCGCCCGCGGTTCGTCGAGATCGATAGCCCCTGATCGTGGGCCACCAGCATCCGGCTCGGATCGCGCGGATCGATCCACATGTCGTGATGGTCGCCGCCCGGCGCCTCGTGGCCCGTTACCTGATCGAGCGTCCGGCCGCCGTCGCGCGAGATGTTCCACGCAGCGTTGAAGGCGTACGTCTCATTCTCGTTGTCTGGTGCGACTTCCATGTGGGAGTAGTAGTGCGCTCGGCCCATCCAGTTTCTATCGCTGCTGATCCGCTGCCACTGCCGACCGCCGTCATCCGACCGCCAGAGCTGACCGGTCTCGGTCGCCTGGCCCTTCCATGGCACGCCGTCCCCCGTCTCGAAGAGCGCGTACACGCGCTCGGGATTCGAGGGGGCGATCGCGACCATCGTCTTGCCGACGGTCTTCGTCGGCAGACCGCGGCCGGTCAGCTTCTGCCACGTGATGCCGGCGTCGTTCGATTCGTACAGACCGCTGCCGGGTCCGCCGCTTTCACGTACCCACGTCTTGATGTCGAGCGTCCACATGCCGGCGAAGACCTTTCGAGGATTGCGCGGATCCACCTCGAGGTCCGAGCAGCCGGTGTTCTCGTCCGCGAAGAGCGTACGCTCCCAGGTTTTGCCGCCGTCCGTCGTGCGGAACACCCCGCGCTCCTGCTGCGGTCCGTACGCGTGGCCGAGAGCGCATGCCAGCACGCGGTCAGGGTCTTGCGGATGCACGATGACCTTGCCGATGCGGCCGGTCTTCTCGAGGCCCATCCGCGTCCACGAGCGGCCGGCGTCGGTGGACTTGAAGATGCCCTCGCCCACGGAGATGTGGCTGCGGATGCACGACTCGCCGGTTCCCGCCCACACGATGCTTGGATCCGAGGGCGCGACGGCGATGTCACCGATCGAATGGACGGCTTGCTCGTCGAAGATGGGCTCCCAGTTGATGCCGCCGTCGGTTGTCTTGAAGATGCCGCCCGAGGCGGATCCGGCATAGACAACCAGCGGGTCGCCCGGGATGCCGGCGATGGCGCTGAAACGATTTCCCTCGGGGCCGATGTAGCGCCAACGCAGCGCGCCGTAAGTCTCGGGTGAGATGCGCGCTACCTGGCTGTGGGAGATGACCTCAAACGCGACGAACAAGAGCCCGGTCAGCACGGCGAGACGGCGGAGCATGGGCGGACCTCCTGAGCGGAGCGCTCACACTAGCCCCCGCCGAATACCTGAGTCAATCGTCGTGTAGAATCCCGCGCGAAACGAGGTGCCATGCTCCGCACCGCACGATCGGCAACGTTGTGGCTCGTTGTTCTCGCCTTCGCGTATCGCGTCGACGCACAGCAGCTCGACGACGGCTTTCTGAGCCGGCTTCCATGGCGCGCGATCGGTCCCGCCGTGATGGGGGGGCGGATCGACGATGTGGCGGTGGACGAACGCAATCCGTCCGTGATCTACGTCGGCGCGGCGTCGGGCGGTTTGTGGAAGAGCATCAACGCGGGCACGACGTGGACGCCGCTGTTCGATCGACAGAGCGTCTCATCGATCGGCGACATCGCGCTTGCGCCGTCGAACCCCGACATCGTGTGGGTCGGAACGGGCGAGCCGAACAATCGTCAGAGCTCCACGTTCGGCGACGGCGTCTACCGGTCGAGCGACGGCGGCCGCAGCTGGACGCACGCCGGCCTGCGCGATTCCCATCACATCGGCCGCGTCATCGTCGATCCATCCGATCCCGACATCGTGTACGTGGCGGCGCTCGGTCATTTGTGGGGGCCGAACAAGGAACGCGGCGTCTTCAAGACGATCGACGGCGGTCGCACGTGGACGAACGTTCTCTTCATCAACGAAGACACGGGCGTCGTCGACATGGCGATTGATGCGCAGAACCGCGAGGTGCTCTATGCCGCGGCCTATCAGCGCCGCCGCGCGCCATGGGGCTTCAACGGGGGCGGTCCCGGCGGAGGCATTCACAAGAGCACGGACGGCGGCCGCACCTGGACGAAGCTGGCCGGCGGGCTGCCGCAAGGCATCCTCGGTCGCATCGGCCTGGCCGTCTGGCGCAGGAATCCGCAGGTGCTGTATGCGACAGTCGAACACCGCGAGAACGGCGGCATCTTCCGCTCGGACGACGCCGGCGCGACGTGGCGCAAGATCAATTCGCTGAACCCTCGGCCGATGTACTACAGCAAAATCCACATCGACCCGCAGGACGATCGGCGCATCTACGTGCTCGGTGCCTCGATGTTCGTCTCCGACGATGGCGGGAAGACGTTCGTGGATCCGACGACCGGCCGCCCCGGAGCGAATCAGGGCATGAGTCCGACCTACGACGTCGGCGTCCACGGCGATCACCATGCGCTCTGGATCAACCCGGCGAACTCGAAGCACTTGATTCTCGGCAATGACGGCGGGCTCTACTTCTCCTTCGACGCGAGCGTGACGTGGGACAAGGTCGCCAACATTCCGCTCGCGCAGTTCTACGGCATCGGCGTCGACATGGCGAAGCCGTACAACATCTACGGCGGACTTCAGGACACCCATTCGTGGGGAGGCCCGAGCGCGACGCGGCATCAGATCGGCATCACGAACGGCGACTGGTTCCAGATCAACTTCGGCGACGGGATGTACGCGCAGGTCGACCCGTCCGATCCCGATATCGTCTACACCGAGTCGCAAGATGGAAACATCGTCCGCTTCCATCGCACGACGGGCGATCGCCGATCCATCAAGCCGCACCCGCCCGCGGGGCAGCCGCCCTACCGCTTCAACTGGACCGCGCCGATCGTCATCTCACCGCACGATTCGAAACGCGTGTATCTCGGGGGGAACCGGGTGTTCACTTCGCGCGATCGCGGCGACACGTGGACCGCCAGCAACGATCTCACACGCGCGGAAGACCGTGACACGCAGTCCATCATGGGCGTGCTGCCCTCTGCCGAGATGCTCGCTCGGCACGATGGCGTAGCGGCGTGGGGAACGATCACCACGCTCGCCGAGTCGCGCGTGACACCCGGACTGCTGTGGGCCGGCACCGACGATGGCAGCGTGGCGGTGTCGCGGGACGCCGCGGCGACCTGGACGCTTCTGCAGGACCACGTGCCGACGCTGAAGACCCGCGGCCGCATCAGTCGCGTCGAGCCGTCACACGTCAACGCGGGCACGGCGTACCTGGCCGTCGATCGTCATGAGTACGACGACTTCGCGCCGTACCTGTACGTCACGCGCGACTTTGGACAGACGTGGACGAGCATCGCGGCCGGGCTGCCGCCGCGCGGATGGATCAACGTCGTTCGCGAGCATCCCGCGAACCCACAGGTGCTGTTCGTCGGTACCGAGACGGGACTGTTTGTCAGCGTCGACGGCGGTCGCCGCTGGGCGCCGTTCACCGGCGCGTTCCCGACCGTCCCGGTGGACGACCTCGTGATTCACCCGCGCGACGGCGACCTGATCGTCGCCACGCACGGCCGCTCGCTGTACGTGCTGGACGACATCTCGTGGCTCGGCGCCGTCACGGCCGAGACCTGGACGCTGGACTTTCAGTTGTTCCTCCCGCGATCGGCCACGGTGATGCAGCTCTGGAAGCACGAGAGCTACGGCGCGCAACGGCAGTTCATCGGTCCGAATCCTCCTCGGGGCGCGATCGTGCACTACTACATGAAGGCCGCACGGCAGGGGATGAAGCTGGCCGTACGCGACGAGAAAGGCGTGCTCGTGCGCGAGCTCGACGTGCCGGGAGAGGCGGGGCTGAACCGCGCCGTGTGGGACCTGCGCGCAACCCGGCCCGACGTGCCGAATGCACGCGGACCCTTCGTCCTGCCGGGCGCGTATCGAGTGCACCTGTCCGCGGCCGGAGATCGCCTCTCCGCGCCCCTGCGCGTCGACTGGGACTCGGAGTTTCCGCTGACCGACGAGGAGCGCGCGTCGCGATTCCGCTTCCTGACGGACGCAGGCGTTCTTCAGGGAAGGCTCCAGGCCGCAGGCGTGGCACTGGGAGAAGGGCGCACGCAGCTGACGTCGGTGCAGGAACAGCTCACGACCGCGCGCGCGACCGCACGGACCGTGGATGCCGCGACGCGCTTCGCGGCATCCATCGAGGAGGTCCAACGTCGCATCGGCGGTGGCGGAGGCGGCGACGAGGAAGGTGGCGGCGGCAGTGGACTGCGGTCGCGGGTCAACACGCTCGTCAACGAGATCGACGGTACCGGCGTGCAACAGGGAACGCTGCACGGGCCCACAACCGTGCAGTCGGCCAGGCTTGCCGCGGCGCAGGTGGAGGTCGAGAAGCTGTCGGCCGAGGTCGATCGAGTGCTCGTGACGGAGCTGAAGCAGCTGAACGATCAGATCACACGACTGAAGATTCTTCCGATCACGGTGCCGTGGCCAGTCGTGCGGCCGACCACGACGTCGCAGCCCTGACGTCAATCGCGGGCGCCATGATGTAAGTAGGACGCGGCCCGGTCGATCTCGGGAATGATCTGAAGATGGGTCAGGACCCTTCCGCGAACCTCGTCGAGCGTGTCGCGCCGATCTTCGAAGACGCGGCATTCGTGAGCCACCTTGGGATCGTGCTCGTGGCCGCCGGTCCAGGCTGGTGCGAGACTGCGCTGACGCCGCAGGCGGCGCATCTCCAGCAGCATGGATACGTCCATGCCGGCTTGATCACCACGCTGGCGGATCACACGGCTGGCGGCGCCGCCCGGGCGAGCGTTCCAGAGGGCTCCGACGTCCTCACGGTGGAGTTCAAGATGAACTTCCTGCGCGCCGCGCCCAATCGTCCACTCACATGCGTCGGGCGGACGCTGCGCGCCGGCCGGACCATCGTCGTCGCCGAATCGGAGGTGTTCTCGTTGGACGGCGACGAGCGGACGCTGGTCGCCAAGTGCACCTCGACGCTGGTGGTCATCGCGCAGCGTGAGCGGCTGCGCGCGCGCTGACCCGGTCAGGTGTTGTCGCCGAATTCGGTCCCCTTGCGCGGCGCGTGAGGCAGCTGCTCGTCGAGCGACTGCCGATACCGGATGCAGCCGCGCATGAACTGCGGCCAGTCGGGCACCACGGGCTGCGGGTCGGATTGCTCCGGCAGAAGTCCCCACAGCTGCGGATGATGCCAGCACAGTGCGTGGAGAGAAGTGTCGCGATGCTCGCGAATGCCGGCTCGCAGGCGCTTCACCTCGCCAATGAGCTCCTCACGGCTGGAGCGCGAGTCGAGGAGAATCGTCTGTCCACACTCATTGGCTCTAGGTCCACGCGGAACAGGCATCGTCGATCCCGGTGACGAGGTCGCTCGCCGTCGCGCCGGGCATCGGATACGGCTCGCGAAACGTGAACGCCTCCCGCGACGGGCCGTGCTGTTTCAGGTGCTCGAGTCGCTCGACGGCTTCCTGCACCGACGGACGATGGCCGGCTGGCACCCACCAGAGGACGAGGTACAGATCGTCGAGACGCTCGAACCATTCGCGGCGGCGCTTCATGATGCCAGCGTGATCGCCACGATAGACGAACTCGCGCAGCGAGGCCGCATCTTCCCAGACGGAGAAGTTGATGATGATCCGGTCGTCGTCGTACGGGCGAACTGCGGTCGCGTCGCCGCCGTCGGTCTGGAACCGCCAGACGAAGCCAGGGCTGCGCTCGGCACGCGCGTTGATCGGTTCGAGGTTGGCGACGAAGTCGGCCATGACCGGATCGGTCAGCGGCGCCGTCATCCGCGCGACGTTGAGCTGAGCGAGTTGATACGCAGGGACTGTCACGAATCACAACCTCTTGATCGACGTGATGGTGATCGGCGGCGTCAGCAGTTGGGCGTCCTTGTTGGGCGCCTGTTGAATCTTCCGGACGACCTCCATTCCACGCACGACCCGCCCGAAAGCGGCGAAGCCTTGGCCGTCGGGATTGCGTTTGCCGCCGAAGTCGAGCGACGGCTGATCGTTGATGCAGATGAAGAATCCCGTCCGCGCGCTCTCGGGTGCCCCTCGCGGCGTCGAGACGCAGCCGTCGGTATGCTTCAATCCCGTCACGGTCGTGCGCTCCAACGGAATCGGATCGCCGAGCTCCTTTTCCCGGGCCGCGGCGATGCTCCCCTGGATGACCTCGATCTTCACGTCGTTGTTCGGCTGGTTGTCCATCTTGACCGTGCGATGAAACTGACCGCCGTTGTACATGCCCGCGTCGACCTGCTTCAGGAACAAGCCGCCGGAGATCGGGGCCCGCTTGGTATCGACCGCGATCTCGATGTCCCCGAGATCGGTCTGGACCAGGACGCGCGGAAGCGGCGCGTCCTGGTATGCAAACAGAAAGGCGAGCGCGACGAGGAGCGGTCGCATCAGAACCGGTACGTCCCGGCGAACTGGAACTGACGGCCCGGCAGGACGTTCGAACCGCCGCTGTGCTGCCCGAACCGCGGGTTGCCCACGAGGTTGATGTAGCCACCCGACAGCAGGTTCCAGTTGTTGAGGACATTGAACACGTCGGCACGGAACTCGAGGCGGTCCGGCCCGACGGGAAACGTGCGCGCCAGCGAGATGTCCGCCCAGTTCATGAACATGCCGCGGGCGGAACCGCGCTCACCTGGTCTGCTGAACTGGCACCCGCGCGAGTTGCAAGCGGCGCCCAGCCCGGCACCGGCGCCCGTGGGGTCGCCGGCGTAACGGATCGTGTACGGAGAACCACTCTGGTGATGCGAAACCATGCTGAGCTGCCACCCTCGCCAACACCGGTCCGCTGCCCGGCATGTTCCACATCGCGCTGGTCACGAAATTGTGCGGTGTGCTGGCGCCGCTCGGGCCGCGATCGAGCTCCGGATCCGAGCTGTCCTCGGGCGAGAACCAGTGATTCAGCCGATCCTCGGCGCGCGACGCCGTGTACGACGCCGTGATCTGCAGCGGCTCGGTGCGATGCTGCATCGCAATCCGAACGCCCTCGTACCAGAAGCGTCCTTCATTTGTCAGGAGATCCATGTGCCGGAAACCGTTTGGCACCGCAGGGCTCGGTCGCGTGGCATCCGCCTGCGCCAGCGTGCGGACGACGGCGTTCGGGTTGGCGCTGAGCGCCGCGTTGAGCACGTCTTTGGGGATGGGCACGGGCTGATTGATGTCGAGGAACCCGTGCTTCCTGCCGCGGTTGATGTTGGCGTCCACTTGAATCGCGGTCCGCGAACCGAGCTGGCGCTGGAACCCGAAGCTGGTGGTCCAGGCGTGTTCGTTCTCGAGGTCGGGAGAGATCTCCTGGATGCTGCGCGCAGGCAGCACGGCGCCCGGGGGGAACGCCGGCAACGCGTTCGGGAACGGCGGGAAGAGCGCGTCGGCCGGCGTCAGTGTCACGGTCACCTGGCCGTTGCGCCCGCCGACGCCTCCCTTGACGATCGTGAAGATGGGATGCTGCTGCGTGAACCGGCCGACGCCGCCGCGAATCGACCACTTCTGGTCCCCCTTTGGATCCCAGGCGAATCCGACGCGCGGGTCGATGTTGTTCGCGTCCGTGCCCGCCGGCCAGTCCGGGATGTCCTTGATGGTCTCCACCTCGTAACGGAGGCCGAAATTGAGGGTCAGGTTGCTCCGCGCCCGCCAGTCGTCCTGGAGAAAGCCGGCGAAGACGTACGCCTTGGGGAACATCAGGCGCGCTTCGGGCGTCAGCGCGAACGACTGCTGGTAGCGAATCGGGTTGGGAGCGACGTTGGGCGCGCCGCTGAACGTATACACGCCGTTCTGCAGAGGCTGGAAGAGCTGATCGGTGACGTCGTACGTGAACGATGCGCCCGTCTTGATGCTGTGATTGCCCATCCATAGCGAAACGGTGTTGGAGACGTCGTAGGTCTGCTCCGGCAGCACGCCCCACGTGCCCTGATCGTAGCCGCCGCTGTTGCTGAAGCCCTGACGCTGAATGGACACGCAGTCGCATTTCGCGGCGCGACGATCGGTGTAGCGTGAGTACTGGCCGCGCACTTCGTTCAGGAAGCGGTCGGACACCACGGTCAGAAAGTTGCCGTGGACCGTGTCCACGTTGTTGTCCCACATGAAGCCGGTCCCCGGCAGGTTCAAGCCGCCGCTCTCGTTGTCCTTCTTCCACCGAACCATGTTGTAGCGCACGCCGAGCGAGTTCTTCTCCGAGAAGCGGATGTCGCCCTTGAAATGTCCCTGGTGCTCGTCCGCCGGAGTCGGCACGACGATGCCGAATGCTTCGGCCGACGTGACGGTCACCGAGCTTCGCTCGCGCCGGCGCTCGTAGCTGCCGAAGTAGAAGATGCGGTCGCGGACGATCGGCCCGCCGATCGTGCCGCCGAACTGCTGCTGGTTGTACGGCGCCTTGACCGGCGACAGCGGCGGCCGCGCGTCCCAGTCGCCGGGGCGGGCCATGACGAATGCGCTGCCGTTCACGGCGTTCGTGCCGCTCTTCGTGATCATGCTCGCCACGCCAGCGGAGTGGCCGCCGAATTCGGCGGAGAACTGGTTGGTGATGAGCTGCACTTCCTTCACGGTCTCGATCGCGAAGCCGCTCGACCCGAGCTGCGGCGCGCGCTGCAGCGTCAGCCACTTCGAGTGATTGTTGGTGCCGTCGACGTACGTCCCGAAGTTCCACACCTCGCCGCCGCCGACGTTGACGGCGTTCGAGCCGGTGCCCGCGGCCACCACGTTGGAGTCGAGCGTCAGCAGTCGGAAGTAGTTGCGCTCCTTCACCGGCAGCGTCTCGAACGCGCGCTGATCGATCGTGCTCGTCACCTCGGCGGACGTCGTCTGCACCAGTGGCGCGTCGCCCGCCACGGTGATCGTTTCCTGAACGCTCGATAGCTTCAGCGCGAAATTCAGCACGACGCGCTGACCCGCGTTGAACACCAGGTTTTCGCGCACCTCGCTCGCGAACCCCGTGAGCTCGACCTTGATGTTGTAGCGGCCCTCCGGCGGCAGCGCGGTGGCGACGAAGCGGCCGCCCGCGTCGGTCGTGATGGTCCGACTCAACCCGGTCGACACGTTCTGAATGGTCACCGTCGCGCCGGGCAGCACCGCCTGCTGCGCGTCCTCGACGATGCCTTCGACGGCAAACGTCGGGTTCTGCGCGATGGCCGGTCGGACGGCAGCGATGAACAGAAAGGCGAATAAGAGAATGCGAGGACGTCGTTTTCGTGAGGCGAGCATATCCACACCTCCGGGAAGGACCCGCATGCTAGCAGATCGTCGAGGCGATGTGCGGACCGAGGGACGAAAAGCGTGACGACGCGTTCGGACTGATACAATTGAGTGTTCGTAACTCAATGGACCAGCGCTACATCCGCAACTTCTCGATCATCGCGCACATCGACCATGGCAAGTCGACGCTGGCCGATCGTTTCCTCGAGCTGACCGGCGCCCTGCAACCACGCGAGATGGAGGCGCAGGTCCTCGACGCGATGGATCTCGAGCGGGAGCGCGGCATCACGATCAAGGCGCATCCGGTCCGCCTGAACTACACGAGCAAGTCGGGTGAGCAGTACGTCCTGAACCTCATCGACACCCCGGGGCATGTCGACTTCAGCTACGAAGTGACCCGGTCGCTCGCAGCCTGCGAGGGGGCGCTGCTGCTGGTCGATGCCTCGCAGGGCGTCGAGGCGCAGACGCTCGCCAACGCGTACCTCGCCGTCGAGAACAACCTGGAGATCATTCCGGTCATCAACAAGATCGACCTGCCGAGCGCGCAGCCCGACGAGTGCAAGCGTCAGATCGAAGACATCATCGGCCTCGACAGTTCCCACGCCATCCTGGCGAGCGCCAAGGAGGGCACCGGCGTTCAGGACATCCTCGAGGCGGTGATCGCTCGCTTCCATCCGCCAACGGGCGTCGCAGACGCGCCGCTCAAGGCGCTCATCTTCGACTCCTGGTACGACGCGTACCGCGGGGTCGTCATCGTCGTGCGCGTGATCGACGGCGTGATGAAGCCGAAGATGAAGATCAAGCTGATGGCAGAGGGACAGGACTACGAGGTCGACGGCCTCGGTGTCTTTTCTCCGAAGGCCATACCGGTCGAGGAGCTTGGCGTCGGCGAGGTCGGCTTCCTGGTCGCCAACATCAAGCGCGTGGCCGATGCGAAGATCGGCGACACGATCACCGAGGTGAACCGTCCTACGACGGAGCCGTTTCCGGGCTTCAAGGAGTTGAAGCCGATGGTCTTCGCCGGCCTGTACCCGGTTGAGAGCCATCAGTACCTCGGAGCTGCGCGAAGCGCTCGAGAAGCTCCGGTTGAACGACGCGTCGTTCTTCTACGAGCCGGAAACGTCGGCCGCGCTGGGCTTCGGGTTCCGCTGCGGCTTCCTCGGGCTCCTGCACATGGAGATCGTCCAGGAGCGCCTCGAGCGCGAGTACGACATGGACCTCGTCACGACGGCGCCGGGGGTGCTCTATCGCGTGACAACGACCGATGGCGTCGTGGAGGAAATCGACAGTCCTGCGAAGCTGCCAGACGCGGGCCGGATCGCGAAGCTCGAAGAGCCGGTGATCACGGCCATGATTCTCACGCCGTCGGAGCACGTCGGGCCGATCCTGCAGCTCTGCCAGGACAAGCGCGGCGTCCAGAAGAAGCTCGAATACCTGAAGTCCGATCGCGTGCTGATCACCTACGAGCTTCCGTTCAACGAGGTCGTGATGGACTTCTATGATCGGCTGAAGACCATCTCGCGCGGCTACGCGTCGCTCGACTATCACGTGACCGGCTATTGGGAGTCGCCGCTCGTCAAAATGGATATCCTGGTCAATGGCGAGCCCGTGGACGCGCTCTCGATCATCGTGCACCGCGACGCCGCTTATGAGCGCGGGCGTGCGCTGGCGTCGAAGATGCGCGAGCTCATCCCGAGGCAGATGTTCGAGATCGCGATCCAGGCTTCAATCGGCAACCGGGTGATCGCGCGCGAGAGCGTGAAAGCGCTGCGAAAGAACGTCCTTGCGAAGTGCTACGGCGGCGACATCACCCGCAAGCGCAAGCTGCTCGAGAAGCAGAAGGAAGGGAAGAAGCGGATGAAACGGGTCGGGCGCGTCGAGATCCCGCAGGAAGCCTTTCTCGCGGTGCTCAAGGTGGGGACGGAATGAAGGCGAGGCAGGCTGCGGACGCCGAATCACCGGCCGTGGAGCCGGGATTCAAGAAGTCCACGGCGCGTGAGTACTTCGAATCCATCGTCATCGCCGTCATCCTGGCGCTCTTCATCCGCACGTTCGTGGTGCAGGCGTTCAAGATTCCGACCGGGTCGATGGAGAACAACCTGCTCATCGGCGATCATCTGCTCGTCAACAAATTCATCTTCGGCCCGACGATGACCGGCCTCGAGCAGACGCTGCTGCCGATCGAACCGATCCGGCGGCAAGACGTCGTGGTCTTCAAGTACCCCGAGGAGCCGGAACGGGACTTCATCAAGCGGATCATCGGGCTGCCCGGCGAGACCATCGAGCTGCGCAACAAGCGGGTGTTCATAAACGGACGGCCCCTCGACGAGCCATACGTCCATTTTCTCGAGCCGCCGGACGACAGCCAGCCCGGGGACGCCGACCACACCGACTTCGACGTGCGGCGGCGGTACGGTCCGGTTACCGTGCCGGCCGACCACTATTTCGCGATGGGAGACAACCGCGACAACTCGCAAGACAGCCGGTACTGGGGCTTCCTGCCCCGGAGCTACATCAAAGGAAAGGCGCTGATGGTCTATTGGTCCTACGAGGCTGACCGAGAAGATTATCAGCGGACCGATCTCGGCGATCAGGTGGGGGGTGTCTTCTCGACGGTTGCACACTTCTTCACCAGGACGCGCTGGGACCGGCTACTGCACCAGATTCACTGATGCGTTACCTCATGTCGGTGCTCCGGATCGCGCTCGTGGTCGCGATCATCAACGGGACGGCGCGTGCCGCGCTCGTGTACTGGAGCTATTACCAGTTGAAGGATGCGGCGCAGCAGCTTGCGGTCTTCGGCTGGCAGGCTCAGCCGGAAGTCCTGCGCAGCCAGGCATTCTCGAAAGCGAATGAGCTGTTCATTCCGATCACCGAGGATCAGATCGTTGTCACGCGCAATGGTCCGATCACGCTGATCGAAGCGAACTACGAGCAGCTCGTCGAGTATTTTCCGCACCAGAAGTACCCGCTGAAGCTCTCGTTCACGGTCGAAGGCCGGAACATCGCGTCAGGCACTATTCAGTAGCCCGCGCGCCCGGCCCGCTTCATCGGCACCCGTCAACTCCAGGTCCTGACGTTCCCATCGCGCGCGCTCCACGTACGGCTGATCCGACAGGCCGGCGAGGTTGATGTCGACGTTGAGGGCCGCGCCCTTGAGGCCGGCGAGCAGGAGCTCCACCGCGACGCCGACGTCGCTCGTGGCGTTGCGATTGCCGTTGCGCGCCACGATCACCGAATGGCGCAGCGCATCGCGGCACACCCGCATCGTCTCGAGCGGCACGTCGGTGGCCCGGCGGCCGGCCGCTTGAATCGCGGCTCGACGCGCCGCCTTCTCTTCGTCCGATCCCTTGGGCAGCTTGAATGCCGCCGCGACCGTCGCGTAGGCGTCGCTGTCCTCGTCGGCGAGCGTCGCCAACCGGTCGCGCAGCGGCCGCAGACGCGCGGCCGCCTCCGCGAGGTCCGCGGTTTCTTCAGGCGTGCCCGATCGTGTCCTCTGCATTCCCGCCACCATCAGCAGCAGCGAGACGCCGAGGGCGCCGGTGACGGCGGATGCGGATCCGCCTCCTGGCACGGGATCGTTCGACGCAAACGCATCCAGCAGGTCCGCGAGAGCCATCGTCGTGAGCGTCGGCATCCCGCGATTGTAGTCGGCTAATACCTTCAGCGGGTGTGAACGATGCGTCCGGCTTTGATGACGTGACGGATCGCCGGCGCGCCGACGCGAATGAGATCGACCAGCTCGCCGTCGAGGATGACGGCATCCATCAGCTTGCCGACTTCGAGGCTCCCCACGCGGTCGGCCCGGTCCACCGACCACGCGGCGTTGATCGTCGCCGCCACGAGCGCTTCCTCGATCGTCAGCCGCATCGCGAAACAGGCGAGCGTGATCGCGAACGGCATCGACGGCGAGAAGCCACCGCCCGGGTTGACATCGGTGGCGAGCGCCACCGGCACGCCCCGCTCGATCGAGCATCCGCGCCGGCGCGAAGCGGCCGATCTTCAGATAGAACGCCGCCGAGGGGAGGAGCGTCGCGCACACGCCGGCCGCAGCCATCGCATCGGCGCCTTCCTCGTCGACGAAGAGAAGATGATCCGCGGACCGCGCCGCGACGCGGGCGGCGACACGCGATCCGCCGCTCGGGCCGAGCTCGTCGGCGTGGATGCGAGGCTTCAGTCCCGCCCTGGCCCCCGCTTTCAGAATCGCGACCGATTCGTCGGGGGTGAAGACGCCGTCCTCGCAGAACACGTCGCACCACTCGGCGAGGCGCTCGCGCTGCACCCGGGGGATCATCTCGTTGATGACCAGCGAGACGTACGCGCCGCGCCTGGCGCGGTATTCGACGGGCACGTCGTGCGCGCCCATGAACGTCGGGACCAGGTCGATGCCATGTTCCGCATCGAGCCGCCGGATGACGCGAAGCTGCTGCAGCTCGGAGTCCGTGGTCAGGCCGTAGCCGCTCTTGGCTTCCGCGGTTGTCGTGCCGCAGGCCAGCATCTCGTCGAGCCTCGCGCGCGTGGCAGCGACGAGCTCGTCTTCCGAGGCGCGCCGCGTCGCCTCCACCGTCCGCAGGATGCCCCCGCCGTCGGCGGCAATCTCCGCATAGGTCGCGCCCGCCAGCCGGCGCTGGAGCTCCTGCCGGCGATCGCCGGCGAACACGACGTGCGTGTGCGCGTCGACGAAGCCGGGCACGACGACGCGGCCGCGTGCGTCCACGCGAAGCGCATCCGCCGCGACGTCGACGGCGCGAGCGAGTCCGGCCGCCGGTCCGACGTACACGATGCGGCCTCCGGCGGACGCGACCGAGGCCTGTCGAACGGGCGAGATGTCGTGCTGAGCGGGGCCGCGCCGCGGAGCGGCGCCCGCGCAGGTCGCGATGAGCGCCGCGTTGTCGATGACGAAATCCGCAGAGGGTCTCATTCCTGGTTCTTGATTCTAGATTTGAAACCACGAAACGCACGAAAGACACGAATCTGTTTGTGATGTTTTCGTGATTTTCGTGTTTTCGTGGTTCAGGAATGGAGAATCGCGCGCGCGCGTTCGAGCGTAATGCCGATTATTCGCACGCGCTTCAGGCGGCTGCGTTCGCCGCTGACGATCGTGACGTTGCGCTTCGGCACGTCGAGCAGGTCCGCCAGGACGTCGATCAACTCGGCGTTGGCGGCGCCTTCGACAGGCGGGGCGTTGAGGCGAATCAGGAAGGCATGGTCGCGGATGCCCGCGGGTCCGGATCGACCGGCCCGCGGGATCACGCGAATGGTCAGAATCACGCTGTCCATTTTTGATTTCTGATCTTTGATTTTTGATTTGGTTGAAATCAAAAATCAAAAGCCAAAAATCAAAATTGGTTACGCAGGCCGGGCGATTTCGACGACGGGGCGGTGCGCGACGAGGCGATCGTCACGCGATTCCTGATCGCGGATGAACTCGAGGGTGTTCTGCAGCGTCGAGATGAGGGCTTCCACGCCCGTTTCGGTCTCGCGCCGCTTCATCTTCAAGCCATCGATCTCGCGCTGCACGTCCTCGAGCCGCGACAACGCCTTGTGCTGCAGCAGCTCGGCGCGTCCTTCCGCCTCGCGGATGATCCGCAGCGCTTCGGCCTGTGCCGTGTCGCGCAGGTCGTCGGCCACTTTCTGCGCGCTGATCAGCGTGCTTTTCAGGCTGCCCTCGAGCTCGCGATGCTGCGTCAGCACCGCCTCGAGGCGCGACATCTCCTGGCGCAGCCGATCGTTGTCGCGCAGGGTGTTCTCGTAGTCATCGGCCACCGCCTCGAGGAGCGCCGTCACCTCGGTCTTGTCGTAGCCGCGCATCGCCGTCTTGAAGCGCGACTGCCGCAGATCGAGCGGCGTGACCTTCATCGGACGTTCGGGCTGCAGCTTGTCGTCCATCATCACTCCCGGCTCCCAAAGATCGCCGTTCCCACGCGAACGATCGTCGCCCCTTCCTGGACGGCGACCTCGAAATCCCCGCTCATGCCCATCGACAGCTCCTCGAGCATGTCCCCGGGAACGCCGTCGGCCCTCAGGCCGTCGCGCAGCTCCCGGAGCTGGCGAAACCAGGGACGAGCGTCTTCCGGAATATCGGGCAAGGGAGGCAACGTCATGAGCCCGGTCACCCTGACGGCCTGGCAGCCCGCTGCGGCCTCGAGCACGCGGCGGGCCTCGTCCCTCGGCGCTCCAAACTTCGTCGCCTCCCGGGCCAGATCCACCTGTACGAGCAGTTCCGGCCGCGTCCCGGCCTCGATCGCCGCCTGGTCCAGCTTCCGGAGCAGATCGACGCTGTCCACTGATTGGATCACCGAAAACGCCAGAGCGGCCTTGCGCGCCTTGTTCGTCTGCAGGTGGCCGAGGAGATGCCACCTGATCGTTAGGTCGGCCGATGCGCCGATCTTCTGTAGGGCTTCCTGGACCCGGTTTTCACCGAAGTCGCGCTGACCCGCCAGCCACGCCTCGCGGACGGCCTCGAGAGGAAAAGTCTTGGAGACGGCAACGAGCCGGATAGAGGAGGGGTTCCGGCCGGCCGACCGGGCGGCAGCGGCTATGCGCTCCCGTACCTCGGCCAACCGGCTGGAAATGGACGACATGGCTTAAGGCTTGAGCCTTGAGCCCTAAGCCTATTTCTTGAGTTGCGAAATGATCGTCTTCGCTTCCGCCGCCTTGGGTCCGTTCGGAGCCGCCTTGAGGTACCCCTCGAACGCTGTCACGGCGCCGGTCATGTCGCCGGTATTCAGGTTCGCCATACCAAGCTGGTACCACGCTTCGGCCATGTTCGGATCGAGCGCGACCGCCTTCTCGAATTGCGCCTTCGCCTCGGGGAACTTCTGCGCGTTCCAGAGCGTGACGCCCTGGTTGTAGATCGCCGAGGCATTGCCGCCGCCCGCGCCGCCCGCGCCCGCAAGTTCCGCGGCCTTCGCGCTCGCCGCGAGCGCTTCTTCGTACTTCTTCTGCGTGTTGTACACGCCGGCGAGTGCGTTGTAGGCCTCGGCGAAATCGGGCTTCACCTCGATGGCCTTCTTGTACGCGGCTTCCGCCTCGGCGTACTGCTGCTTCTGGGCGTGCGCGAAGCCGATGTAGTAGTAGCAGACGTGGCACGCCGGCAGCACGGCGATTGCCTCGTTGAACTTCGCGATCGCCTCGTCGTGCTTCCCTTCCTTGATCAGCGCCTCGCCGGCGGTGAGCGAGCCTGTCAACGCGGCCTGCTTCTTCTTGTCCTCGTCGCTCAGGCCGGACTGCGGCGAAAGCTGGAAGTTCACTTCAGCGGCCGCTCCGATCCGGACGCGGACCTCGAACATCTGCGCGCCGACGCCTTCCTTGGAGGCGGTGACCTTGTAGGGGCCGGGGAATAGACCGATCTGGATGAACTCGCCCTTCTTGTTCGTCTTGGTCTCGTGCTTCCGGCTGGTGCCTTCGGCGAACTCGATCAGGACTTTCGCGCCTTCGACTACCTCACCCTTCGCGTCCACGACCTTGCCCTTCACCATGCCGGTCGACTGCGCGGCGGCCGGCGCGGCCAGGCCGAGTGCCACGACGAGCGCAAGCACGCCGCGGCTCAGATGCGTCCGCATATGACTCCTCCGTATTTGTAAAGCTGAGCTGACGTCGCGAACTGGCTCCGCCTGCAGTTCATCTTACTGGAAGAACTGGTCGATATCGCGGATGTCGCTGGTGACGGGCGCCGGCGGCAGCGAATCCAGGAACCGGCGGCCGTATCCCATGGTCCGAAGCCTGGGATCGAGCACGGCAAGCACGCCCCGATCGTGCCGGTGGCGGATGAGACGCCCGAGCCCCTGCTGAAGCGTGAGGATCGCGAGCGGAACCTGATACTCGCTGAATGCGTCGCCGCCGCGCGCCGTAATCGCCTCGATGCGTGCCCCCGTGACCGGGTCGGAAGGCGACGCGAACGGCAGCTTGTCGATGATGACGCAGCTCAGTGCTTCCCCGACGACGTCGACACCCTGCCAGAAGCTCGAAGTGGCGAGAAGGACCGCATTCGACGTGCGCCGAAACTGCTCGATGAGCGCCGATCGCGGGAGGGTCCCCTGGACGAAGACCGGATACGGGACCGCCATCTCGACGAACTGCTGCACGATGTGCAGCACCGAGTAGCTCGTGAAGAGGACGAATGCGCGGCCTTCGGTCCGCTTGAGGATCTCGATCACTTCACGGGCCACCGACTCGGCGAACCTCGGGTTGCGTGGCGGCGGCATTCGACGCGGCAGGTACAGAATCGCCTGGCTGGCGTAGTCGAACTCCGATGCGACGCGGAGCTCCTCGGGGTGCCTGATGCCGAGGCGCCCGCGGACGTACTCGAACGATCCGTCCACGGCGAGCGTGGCGGAGGTGAGCACGATGGCGCGCATGCGGTTGAACAGCGCATCCTGCACGATCCGGGAGACGTCGATCGGGGCCGCCCGGAGGAACACCCCCCGGGCTCGCATCTCGAGGTAGTAGACGAAGTCTGGATCGCTCGCGCGAAGCAGGAGCTTCAGGTCGTCGCGGATCTCTCCCGGCGCGCCGCATGAGCGCTTCGGCATCTTCGTTGGCTTCGCTGATCGCCCCGGGTTCGGCGGGACGCTTGAGCGCCAGCGCCAGTGTGGCCTCCAGCCCGTCGAGCGCTCCGACGAGCATCATGCCATCCTGGAAGAACTCCGAGATTGATTCTGCGGTGTAACGAGCGCGATCCTCCTTGCGCGGCGCGAGCTGCAGGCCAGCGAAGAATATGCGGGCGCGATCGGCGATGCGTTCGAGATCGCGGGCCACCTCGTCGGCTTGGCGGGCCGCAAAGGCCCGCCCTACGCTGTCGGCATCGCGCACCAAGTCATCCACTCGGTAGTTGCTGACTGCCACGCCGAAGTCCTGCGTCGCCACGTCCTCGAGCTGGTGCGCCTCGTCGACCACGAGGGTCGGGCAGCTCGGAATCACTTCGCCGTAGGCGCTCTGCCGGATGGACGCGTCGGCACACAGCAAATGGTGGTTGACGATGACGACGTCGGACTCGGCGGCGCGCTGGCGCATGCGGGTGACGAAGCAGGTGTCGAACTGCGGGCACTCCGCGCCGAGACAGGTTTCCGCGGTCGCCGCGATCTCTTTCCAGAGCGGCAGATCTTCAGGGAGGTCGCGGAGCTCCGCGCGATCGCCGGTCTGCGTCTCCTTCGCCCAGTCCTCGAGCATCGGCAGAAGAAATGTGTCGGGCGCTTCGGTCATCTTGTACCTGCTCGAAGCGGTGGAGACAGAGGTAATTGGACCGGCCTTTCATCAGCGTGGCGGTGAACGGAAGGTCCAAGCGCGTTCCGCAGGGCCGGAAGATCCTTGAAGAAGATCTGCTCCTGCAGGTTCTTCGTTCCGGTGGAGACAAGTACGCGGCGGCCGCTGAGAATGGCCGGGATCAGATACGCGAGCGTCTTGCCCGTCCCGGTGCCTGCCTCGACGAGCAAGGTCCCGCCAGACTCGATCACCGATGCGACCGCCTCCGCCATCGCGCGCTGCCCCGCTCGGGGCTCGTAGCCATTCACCGCACGGGCGAGGGCGCCGGTATCGGAGAATGCAGCACCGACGGCGATCTTCAGCGCATCAGCCGGCGCGGCGGGGAGATTCACCTTGCCAGTTTACCGTCGTCCGGCGCAGGATTCGCGTGTCACGGACAACGCATGAAGACCCTTTTCTCGACCGCCGTTGCCGCGGCCGTTCTGTCGTCCGCATCCGCGCTGGCTCAAAGCGATCCGGCCGCCCTCTACAAGGCGAATTGCGCTGCCTGCCATGACGGCTCGGAGGTGCGCGCGCCCGATCGCCAGACGCTCCAGCTGAAGACGCCCGAGGACATCCTTGCCGTGATGATCGCCGGCACGATGGCGGTTCAGGCGCGAGGACTGAGCGCGGCGGACAAGCGGGCCATCGCCGACATGCTGGGGACGCCGGCAAAGCGCGGCGCGGGCGCGGGGCAGCCCCCGCTGTGCGAGGCGGCGCCTTTGCGCGATCCGACCGGGGGGCCTCGCTGGAGTGGGTGGGGCCTCGACGCGGAGAACAGCCGCTTCCAGAAACAGGCGGGCCTCGACGCCGCCGATGTGCCGAAGCTGGCCTTGAAGTGGGCCTTCGGGTTCCCCGGCGCGACCGTCGCGTACGCGCAGCCCGCGGTTGCCGCCGGCCGGGTGTTCGTCGGCAGCGCTCCCGGAGTGGTGTATTCGCTCGATGCCCGGCGCGGCTGCGTTCACTGGTCGTACACGGCGCCGGCCGGCGTCCGCACGGCGATCAGCATCGGCTCGATTTCCGGCGCGGCGCCGCCGAGGTACGCCGTGTTCTTCGGCGACCTGGCCGCGACGGTCCACGCGCTCGACGCGTCGACGGGTGCGCCCCTCTGGACCCGGAGGCTCGATTCGCACGAATCCGCGCGCATCACGGGCGCGCCCGCGTTGCACGGCAACCGCTTGTACGTGCCGGTGTCCTCGTGGGAGGAGGGCGCGGGCGCGAAGGCGGGGTACGAGTGCTGCACGTTCCGCGGCAGCGTGGCCGCGATCGATACGGCAACGGGCGCGGTCATTTGGCAGACGCACACGATTCGCCGAGCCCGCGCGTCCGACCCGAAAGACGCCGACCGGTACGCAGCTTCACGGCCCGTCGGGGGCGGCCACGTGGACGGCGCCGACCATCGACGCTGCGCGCCGGACCCTCTACATCGGAACCGGCAACGCGTACTCGGAGCCGGCGACGAGGACGAGCGACGCAATCCTCGCGCTCGACGTGGATACCGGGAGCATCCGCTGGATACGACAGCTCACGCCCAACGACGTCTTCGTCGTGAACTGCCGCGACGACAACCCGAACTGCCCGAAAGAGGTTGGCCCCGACTTCGACTTCGGCAGCTCACCGATCCTCCGCCGGACGTCTGCCGGCCGAAGTCTGCTGGTGGTCGCGCAGAAGTCAGGTGTGGTGTACGGACTGGATCCTGACAAGGAAGGATCAGTCGTGTGGCAGTTCCGGGCCGGCAAAGGTGGGCTCCTCGGCGGAATCGAATGGGGCATTGCGTCCGATGACGAACATGTCTACGTTCCGGTGTCCGACGTCCTCGAACGCGGCGCGACACCGCGCGGCCTCTTTGCCCTGCGCATCGCCACCGGCGAACAGGTCTGGCACGCGCCCGCGCCTCCACTGAGCTGCAGCGGCGGACGGGGCTGCGTGGGCGCGCAGTCCGCAGCCATCACGGTCATTCCGGGCGTGGTCTTCGCCGGCTCGCTGGACGGTCATCTACGCGCCTACTCGACACGCGACGGCAGCATCGTCTGGGCCTTCGACACCGCACGCGAGTTCGAGACAGTCAATCGCGTCAAGGCCAATGGAGGCTCCATCGATGCCGCTGGGCCGGTGGCGGTCGATGGGATGGTGTTCACGAACTCCGGCTACGGTCAGTTCCTGGGCAAGCCCGGGAACGTGCTTCTGGCGTTCGAGGTGAGGAAGTGACCTTCGTGCAGTGGCTCGCGAGCACGCGCGCCAGCATTGCGCTTCACGAGTCCCAGTACATGTATCCCCTCGTGGAGTCGACGCATGTGCTGACGCTGTGCCTCTTCGTCGGCACGGCCGTGATGCTCGATCTGCGGCTGCTCGGCCTGACCATGCGACAGGTGCCGGCATCGGAGGTCATTCGACGCCTCCTGCCATGGACGAGGGCGGGCTTCGCCATCATGGTCGTCACCGGGGCGCTGCTGTTCTTCGCCATTCCCGTGAGGACGTATCACAGCATCTTTTTCAGGCTGAAGGTCGCGATGCTGATCCTCGCCGGGCTGAACGTGTGGATCTTCCACACGCGGGTCAGGCCCACCGTCGCGGCGTGGGACCTGCAGGCTGTGCCGCCGCGAGGCGCCAGGGTCGCCGCGATCGCGTCCCTCGTCCTGTGGGCAGGCATCATCGTCGCCGGCCGAATGACGGCGTACAACTGGTTCGACTGCGATATCCAGCCGCAGTCGGCGTTCATCAACTGGGCCGCCGGCTGTCGATGAACCTGCTGCCCGTTCTTCGAGTGGTGCGAGGCGACGGCGCTCGGAAGTGCGATTCGCGAGTCGTCGTGGCTGTTTCCCGTGATCGAGTCGGTGCACCTTCTCGCACTCGCGGTCCTGGGCGGGACGCTGCTCGTCGTGGACCTGCGCCTGTTCGGCGCCGGCCTCCGCGAGCAGTCCGTTCGCCAGCTCGCCCGCGACGCGCACCCGTGGCTCGTCGGCGCGCTCCTGGTGATGATGGCCACCGGGGTTCCGCTCTTCCTGTCCGAGTCGATCAAGTGCTACTACAACACGGCGTTCTGGGTGAAGATCAGCACGCTGCCCGTGGCGATCCTGTTCACGTTCACCGTCCGCCGAAGGGTGACGATGGCCGACGACACGTACGCGGGGCCGTATCGAAGCAGACTCGTCGCGCTCGTCTCGCTGATGCTGTGGTTCGGCGTCGCGGCGGCTGGGCGATGGATCGGATTTTCTTAAGCCTTTACTTGTGCGCTGCGCTCGCGGACTCTCACGACCGCACTTTTCCAAAGCAACCACGAAGGCCACGAAGATCACGAAGGGCACGAAGAATCATTGCGGTCAGAATGCGTTCGACTGAGCCGCCGAGGGCGGCTCGCTTCGCAGGCCGCAGTCGAACGCATCTTCGTGGCTTCGTGGCTCGTGACAGGCGAAGTCACGAGATTCATCGAGCGAAGCGGACGACGTTAGTTCCCGGGTGGCTTCCGACGGGACTCGGTGGGATCGCGCCCGTCGCGCGGGGCGCCGGTGCCGGACGACCCCATGAACAGCTTGCGGCCGTCGGTGAACGTCACGTCACGTCCGTTCGCGCGCTTCAGCGAGTGGTCTTTCGTCTGATAGCCGTCGACGATGATCTCGGTGCCGTACGTCAGCGTGTCCCGGTTCAGGCCGCGCCGGAGCAGCGTGTTGGGCGTCCCGCCTTCCACCATCCAGACCTCGCTGGCGCCGTCGGGTTTCTTGATCTCTACGTGAATCCAGGCGTGCGGGTTGACCCACTCGACTTTGACGATCTTCCCCTGCAGCCTCACGGGCGCATCGGGATCGAATTCCGCGCCGAACGCGTGATGCGCGCTCACGCGAGCGCCGGCTGCCGCGAGGGCGAGGAGCAGAATCGCAATCACGCGCATGGCATCACCTCACGCTATTTCTGCTGCGTCTTGCTGCGAGCTTCGCGGTTGCGCTCGCCGCTGAGCACGTTCGAGAGCGCGTAGTTCCCCTCGTGGCACGCGTACTCGTAGATCGGCTCGTGGGTCGCCTTGAACGGAACCTCGCCGCTCCACGGCCTCGTGAACGTGGACGGATCGTCGATCGTGAACTTGTACAGGATCGTGTCCGCATCCACGCGCGTGAAGCGCTCGATCACGCGGAGGTCGTCCGAAGCCCCCCTGATGGCCTGATAGGGATGAAAGTTCCTGACCTCGGTCTGCGCGCGATGGAAGTTGGTCGTCTCGACGACGAGCGTGTCGCCTTCCCAACGGCCGATCGAGTCGCCCATCCACGGGCGAACGTGCTTCGGAGGGTGCTGCGTCGCGTTCATCCGGATGATGCGGGCGTCGTGGACCATCTCGACGAGGATCATGATGTGGTCCGGCGTCTGAACGATCTGATAGTTGTTGTTGTAGAAATAGTTGGGAAGCATGGGCGGACCCGAGCTCGAGCCGAACGAGAGCAGGCACCGCTCGGCGAGCGGCCGGTATTCGGGATGGTCGTACTGACTTCCGCGCGCCTGAAGCGCGGCGATCCGTTCGGCCGCCCGCTTCTGTCCCTCTTGCGTGAGCGCCGGGATGCGGCCATCCGGCGGATCGACGATCAGCGAGCTTCTCGGCTCGCCGTTCACCACCGCGACCGTCGTGCCCGAATCGATCCAGAAATCGTTGTAGCCGCCGACGTTGCCGGCGGCGCCGGTGGATCCGTCGCCACCCTTTGGCGGAGCCGGACGCTCCGGGCTGCTCGGCTGCGCGAGGAGCTCGATCCGCTCGGCGACGCTTTTCTCGAGGCGCGCCGCCTCCTCTTTGCTCAGCACCAGGCTCGCGTATTCCTTCGGACGCTCGACCAGCGTGATCGTCGCGTTGCTCCACGTGCCCTGCAGATCCGGACGCCCCTCCGAGGTGCGAGGCGCCTTCCACGGCGCCTGGCCGGCGACCGGCACCAGGGTGAGGCCGGCGACTGCAATCGTCAGGACGGCCCTACTGGAGCGGCGTCTTCCGCAGGTGCCCATACATCAACTCCTCGACGAACTCGACGCATTTGAACTGCTGCAGGCGCGCGTCCGGGTTCACGTGCCGGTAGAGCGGCATGCCGATCGTCCATGGCTTCGTGAACACCTTCGGGTCCTCGATGGTCGCCTCGTACCGGATGTGATCGCGATCCGTCATCGTGTAGCGCTCCACCACGTGCAGCGCTTCGCTGTGGAAGTTGCCTGCGCGATCGAACCAGCTCTGATCGTTGAGCGCTGTGACGTCCACCACGAACGTGTCGCCGTCCCATCGTCCGACCGACTGGCCCATCCACGAATCGAGCGGCGCAGGCCCCGGGTCCTTCATGTGAATGTTGCGAACCGCGCCGGCGTATTCGTACGCAATGAACGTGGCCGCCGCGCTCTGGAAGATCTGAAACGGGAACGGCATGTAGGTGGCGCGCGGCACGCCCGGCAGGTAGCATTTGATCTCCGGGTCGAGCGTGAGCCAGGCGTCGTGGTTCTCCTGTTTTTTCTTGGCGGCCCACGGCTGGTATGGGATTTCGCCGCCCTCGACGACGCCGATGCCGGCAGGGACTGCGCCCACGGCGCCGAGCGCGACAACCGGCGCGGCGGGCACCGGGCCCGCGGGGCCGGGCCTGAGCGCCATCGCCGGGCGCGCCGTGTGCGGCTGCAAGTCGTAGTTGGCGGTGTTGAGAACCTGCCAGATCCCATTCAGGTCGGGCCGGCCCTCCGGCGTTCGCGGGATGCGATCCGGCGGACTCTGGCCCGCGATCGGCATCCCGGCAAACCAGACGGCGGTCACTGCAGACGCCGCCAGCGCGCTCAGCATCGACGTGAGCCGATTCCGCATACGCAGGAAACCTCCTCAAGGCCCCCGAAGTGCGCGTAGTCTACTCGATGTCATGCGCAGACGCCCCGTGACGCTCGCGCTCCTGTCACTGCTCGCGTGCGGGTGCCGCCAGGAGTCGCCTCCTCCTCCGTTCAGGCCGGTCGCCGACGTCAAGCAGCTGATGAACTCGGTGATCGATCCGGCCGCCGATGTGATCTGGGGATCGGTCGGCACCATTGTCTCGGCGCAGGGCACCGAGGAGCGGGCGCCGAAAACGGACGCGGAGTGGGCCGCCGTCGTGAACAGCGCGTACGTGATCGCCGAATCGGGCAACCTGATGATGATGGGCAGTCGCGTGCGGGACACCGGCGAATGGATGAAGCAGTCGCAGGCGTTGATCGATGCCGGGATCCGGGCAGTGAAGGCTGCCGAGGCAAAGGACAAGGACGCGATATTCACCGTCGGCGGCGACATCTATGAGGTCTGCGCGAGTTGTCATCAGACCTACGCCGTCGGCGCCTCGGGAATACCGAAGTAGCTAGTCGCGCGCGTCGCGAACCCACGCGGCCAGCATCTGCCACTCCGCGTCCTCTTTCGACGTCCAGCGCTTGCCGCCCGGGTGGAACGGATCGCCGCCCGCCGCGGTGGCGAGCGGCATCATGAGCAGACGGCTCGACGAGGGATCGCCGGGGACGACGAGCCGCTGGATGGCGTCGAAGTTCTGTCGCGACTCCGCATCGGTCCACGACGTCGCGCCCGCCGCGAGCGGCTGCAGGCGGAAGGGCGTGCCCTGCGAGTGGCAGACGTAGCAGCGCGCGAAGCCCGCACGCTTGTCGAGGAAGATCGGCTGCACGCGCGACTTGAACGCCTCGAAGTCGAGCGCCCGCCGCGACGACGCCGCGCCGGCCGGCGCGCTCCGGATCCACTCGGCGACCGCTTGCCACTCCAGATCGTCGCGCGATTGCCAGACCTTGCCGCCAGGATGTACGGGGCTGCCGCCGGCATCGACAGCCAACGGCAGCAGAAGGAGGTTGCTCTGGGCCGGTTGACCCGGCGAGATGACGCGTGACACCGCTTCGAAGTTCCGCCGCGACTGTTCCTCCGTCCACGAGCCGCCGGGAGGAAGCGGCTGCAGGCGCAGGCGGCTCGTCACCTTCGTGTGGCAGACGAAGCACGGACCGTTGAGCGGTCCGCGCGGCTTCACGAAGATCGGTTCCACATGCGTGCGATAGGTCTGGAAGTCGGGCGCCTGCGCACCCGCGACGGCAGGGGCGATCGCTGCGGCGACGAGAATCCACGCGGCGGATTTCATGAGGTGTCCCGGCGGGCTTATAGCATGGTGACGCCGGAGCGTCAAAGATCGGCTAGAGTGTGCACCTCGGAGGTGGGCCATGACGCGCGCTCTCGCTGCGACTTTTCTCCTGGTGCTCCCGCTGACGGCAAGCAGTGGGCGCGTGATCATCATGCAGACCAACGCGGCCGGCGACAACATCCACCTCATCGATCCGGCCACGAACACGGTCGTCGCCGAAATCAAGGGGATCGAAGTGAACCATGGCGCCGCCGCGGCGCCCGACGGCAGCCGCTACTACTTCACCAACGAAGCGAATCACACGCTCGACGTGGTCGACGGCAAGACCCTCAAGGTCACGAATTCGATTCCGTTGAGCGGGCGTCCGAACAATCTGGCCGTGAGCCTCGACGGGCGCCGCGTGTATGTGGCGATCGTCTCGGCGCCTGGCGCGGTCGATGTGATCGACACGGCGTCGGTGAAGAAGGCAAAGACGATCCCGACGCCCGGCGGCATTCACAACACCTTCATGACACCGGACGGCAAGCATGTCGTCGCCGGTTCGATCGTCGGGAAGAATCTCACGGTCATCGATGCGACGACGGAGGAACCGCTGTGGACGATGTCGTTCAACGATGGCGTACGGCCGATCGCCTTCGAGAGGAACCCCGACGGCTCGACGAAGCGGATGTTCGTCCAGATCTCGCTGTTCCACGGATTCGCCGTCGTGGATTTCGGGCAGCGGAAAGAGGTGTCACGAATCACGCTGCCGGACGTGCCGCCCGAGCAGCGCCATCTGGACACGCTTCAGGGATCACCGTCGCACGGCATTGGCGTCGCGCCCGACAACAAGACGCTGTGGGCGTGCAGCAAGATCAACAGCCACATCTACGGCTACTCGCTGCCCGACCTGAAGCTCCTCGGCGGCGTGCACGTGGGCGATCATCCCGACTGGCTGACGTTCACGCCGGACAGCACGCGCGTCTACGTCGCGAACGCCGGCTCCAACTCGGTGTCCGCGGTGGACATCGCGACGCGCAAGGAAATTGCGAGGATTCCCGGTCGGCCAGGTCCCGAAGCGCAACATCACGGCAACGAGACCATAGCGGTTCGTGGGTTCGTCAGTTCGTGGGTTCGTCAGTTCGCCGACCCACTAGCGATCTCACGAACCGTGGAACCCGCGAACCGTCGAACCCGCGAACCGACGAACCGCTATTGTTTATCGGGGTACAGCGGAAATCTCCGGCAGAGTCGCTCGACGTCCGCCTTGACCATGCCAATGACGCGGTCGTCGTCCGGCGCGGCGAGGACGCGTGCGATGAGCTCGCCGATCTGATCCATCTCCGGCTCGCGCATGCCGCGCGTCGTCACTGCGGGCGTTCCCAGGCGAATGCCGCTCGCCACCATCGGCGGATTCTTGTCGAACGGGATCGCATTCTTGTTGACGGTGATCGCGGCCTTGCCGAGCGCCGCCTCGGCGACCTTGCCGGTGATCCCCTTGCTGAAGACGTCCACGAGCATGAGGTGGTTGTCGGTGCCGCCGCTCACCAGACGGAACCCGTGGCTGCTGATTGACGCGGCGAGCCGCTTCGCGTTGGCGGCAATCTGGCGCTGATACTCGGCGAATGCGGGCTCCATCGCTTCCTTGAAGCAGACCGCCTTGGCCGCGATGATGTGCATCAGCGGACCGCCCTGCACGCCGGGAAACACCGTGCGGTCGAGGTCTTTCGCAAACTGCTCGCGGCAGAGCACGAGGCCCGCGCGCGGGCCGCGCAGCGTCTTGTGCGTCGTGGTGGTGACGAATTCCGCGTGCGGCACGGGACTCGGGTGCACGCCGGCGGCCACGAGTCCGGCGATGTGCGCCATGTCGACCACCATCGGCGCGCCGATGCGCTTCGCCACGCGCGCGATCCGCTCGAAGTCGATCACCCGCGGATAGGCGCTCGCGCCGACCATGATCATGCCCGGCTTGTGCTCGTCGGCCAGCCGCTCCAACTCGTCGTAGTCGATCCGCTCGTCGTCCTGCCGCACGCCGTAGGGAACGATCGTGTAGAGCTTGCCGGAGAAATTCAGCGGATGGCCGTGTGTGAGGTGGCCGCCGTGGGCCAGGTTCATGCCGAGCACCTTGTCGCCCGGCTTGAGGAGCGTCAAGTAGACCGCCATGTTGGCTTGCGCGCCCGAGTGCGGCTGGACGTTCGCGTGGTCGGCGCCGAAGAGCGTCTTCGCGCGCGAGATGGCAAGCGATTCGGCGATGTCGACGAACTCGCAGCCGCCGTAGTACCGCTTGCCCGGGTACCCCTCGGCGTACTTGTTCGTCAAGACCGAGCCGGCCGCTTCGAGGATCGCGTTGCTGACGAAGTTCTCGGATGCGATCAGCTCGAGGCCGTCCGCCTGCCGGCGCACCTCGCTGGCGATCGCCTTCGCGATCTCGGGGTCGGACTCGGCGAGCGTGCGCTGGATGAGCGAAAGCATCACATCGGCCATGGCCGCTGATTGTACTATGCAGGCTCGAGCGGCTTAAGGTCTTCAGGCCGTAAGGCCTTAACGCCTTAAGCCAAGCCATCGTCTCCACCGACAGTCATCGTCTCGGCCAGGGGTGAACAGCGGATTCGCGGCGGCCATCCTTGGATTTACCGCGCGGACGTCCGCGACGTGCAGGCCGCCGGCGGCGATACAGTGGCGGTCATCGGCCCCCGCCATCGCCTGCTCGGCCACGCGCTCTTCAGCGATCGCTCGCTGATACCGCTGCGGATGCTCACGCACGGCGACGCGCCCGCGGGAAGCGCGCTCTGGCGCACCCGCCTGGAAGCGGCGCTTCGTTTCCGCCAGTCGTTGGCGCTGGACGCGACCGCGTACCGCCTCGTGCACGGCGAGGCCGACCTGCTGCCATCGCTCGTGATCGATCGGTACGGCGATTACCTGGTCGTGCAGACGCTGTCACAGGGTGTCGATCGGATGCTGCCCGAGATTACGAGGCAGCTCGTCGATCTCCTGTCGCCCGCCGGCATTCTGGCCCGCAACGACCCGCGCGTGAGGGCGCTCGAGGGCCTCGAACAGAAGGTCGAAGTGCTGCACGGCAGCATTCCCGACACGATCATCGTGCGGGAAGGGCCGATCGAATACGAGGTCGATCTCTGGAAAGGGCAGAAGACCGGCCTCTTCCTCGATCAGCGCGAGAACCGTGAGGCGGCCGCGCGGTACGCGCGAGGAAAACTGCTCGATTGCTTCAGCTACCACGGCGGGTTCGCCCTGCGGCTGGCGCGCGAGTGTTCCGAAGTGGAGGCGATCGACATTTCCGCCGATGCCGTGGCGCGGCTCCGCTCCAACGCGGCGCGCAACCACCTGCCGCAGCTTCGGGCGCGAGAGGCGAACGTGTTCGACGAGCTGCGTCGCCTCGAGAAGGCCGGCGCCCGCTACGACACGATCGTGCTCGACCCGCCGGCCTTCGCGAAGAACAAGGCATCGGTGCCGAACGCGCTCGCGGGGTACAAGGAGATCAATCTTCGCGCCCTTCGGCTGCTCAGTCCTGGCGGGTACCTCATCACGTGCAGCTGCTCGTACAACGTGAACGAGGCGTTGTTCGACGAGATGCTCCAAAGCGCATCCGTGGACAGTCACACGTCGGTGGCCATCGTCGAGAAGCGCCTGCAGTCGCGCGATCATCCCGTGCTGGTCGGTGTGCCCGAGACGTACTATCTGAAATGTTTCATTCTGCGACGTGTGGAATAACAAGGAAAAGGAAAAAGGAAAAAGGAAAAAGGAAAAGGAAGAACGAGCATGGGAGCGGAAGCGAAATGCACGTTGACCTTCGGCAAGACGCGCGCAGAAGGCAAGGCGCTGCTCGAGACGGACGGGCTGATTTTTCGCGGGGGCGACGTTCGCCTGTCGGTGCCGTACAAACAGATGTCCAAGGTCGAAGCGAAAGCGGGCGCGCTGCGGGTGACGTTCCCTGACGGCGTGGCGGTGTTCGCCATCGGCGACGCGGCTCCGAAGTGGGCGTCGAAGATTTTGAATCCGCCGAGTCGTCTCGACAAGCTCGGCGTGAAGCCGTCGCACGAGGTGCTCGTGCTCGGCGTCGACGATGCGGAGTTCGCCGGCGAGCTCGCGCACCGCGGCGCGCGAGTGACGACGAAAGCCTCGGGTCAGGCGGACGTGATCTTCTACGCCGCCGCATCGCGAGCGGCGCTGGACAAGCTCGTGCCGCTGCAGAAGCATCTGAAGCGAGCCGGCGCGATCTGGGTGATCAGGCCGAAGGGTGCGCAGGCCATTACCGAAGCGGACGTGATGCGGGCGGGCAAGGCTGCCGGCCTTGTCGATGTGAAGGTCGCGCGGTTCTCCGACACGCACACGGCCGAGAAGTTCGTGATCCCTGTGGCGAAGCGATGAGCCAGCGTCGAACCGCACTGATCACCGGAGCCTCGGCTGGCATCGGCCAGGCCTTCGCCGAAGAATTTGCGGCCAACGGCTTCGACCTGGTCGTCGTCGCCCGCCGTGACGATCGGCTTCGCGCGCTCGCCGCGTCCCTCGAGCAGCGGCACGGCGGGCGGGTTCACGTGATCGCGTCGGACCTGGCGCGTCCTGACGCGTCCGCCCGACTGTGCGACCAGCTGACCGCGGAGGGGATCCTCATCGACGCGCTCGTCAACAACGCCGGGTTCGCAGTGCCCGGATCGTTTGTGAAGAGCGACTGGCCGCGGCATGCCGAGTTCCTGCAGGTCATGCTCATCGCAGTCGTCGAGCTGACCCATCGCTTGCTGCCTGCGATGCTCGATCGCGGCTACGGCCGCATCGTCAACGTTGCATCGCTGGCCGGATTGCTGCCGGGTGTCGCCGGCCACACGCTGTACGCGGCCACGAAGTCGTTCCTCATCAGGTTCTCCGAGTCGCTCTCTACGGAAACCGCGCAGCATGGCGTTCACGTCACGGCGGTGTGTCCGGGGTTCACGTTTACCGAGTTCCACGACGTCAGCGGCACACGCCAGATCGTCAGCCGCATGCCCTCGTTCATGTGGATGAACGCCCAGGCCGTGGCGCAGCAGGGCTACGAGGCCGTGATGGATGGCCGCCCCACGTTCGTGCCTGGCCGAGTAAACGCGGCGATCGCGACGCTGTCGCGGCTGCTGCCTCAGCGCGTGGTCTATGCCATGAATCGCCGCGCCGCATCGCGTTATCGCAAGGCGTAACCGCACTCAACCGACGGGGCCTGCTCAACGTCTAATTTCCGTCGAGAACACTTATGGACCAGCTGCGTCAGGACTTTCGATTCGCCCTCCGGTCGCTTCGCCGCGCGCCAGCGTTCTCCGTGATCATCATCCTCACGCTCGGCCTCGGCATTGGCGCCAACACCGCGATTTTCTCGTTGATGGATCAAGTGCTGTTGCGGACCCTCCCCGTCCGCGCGCCGGAGGAGCTGGTGCTCTTCGACGGCCCCGGACCGTTCTCGGGGCGGACCAACAACAACATGACGTTCTCCGTGCCGATGTTTCGCGGCCTCGAGCACGGGTCGCGTGACGTGATGACCGGGATGCTCGCGCGCTACGACACGAGCGCGACGCTCACCACCGGCACGCGCTCGGAGCGTGTGTTCGTCGAGCTCGTCACGGGCCACTACTTCAATGTCCTCGGCGTTGGATCTGTCGTCGGCCGCACGCTCGGCGCGGAAGACGACCGCACGCCGAGCGGTCACCCGGTCGTGGTGCTCAGCCATGGCTACTGGCAGCGGCGCTTTGGCGGCCAGACGAACGTCCTCAACCAGGAGATCCGCATCAACAATCATCCGATGACGGTCGTCGGCGTCGCCGCGCGCGGCTTCAGCGGCCTCGACGCCGGTTCGCCGGCGGATCTCTTCGTGCCGATCATGATGAAGGCGCAGCTCACGCCCACCTGGAACGACCTCGACACGTGGCGCAGCCGGTGGGTCACCATCATGGGGCGCCGAAGGCCCGGCGTGACGATGGAGCAGGCAGGCGCGGCGATGAACGTCGTCTACCGCCAGCAGCTGCAGGAGGACGCGAAGACGCTCCGCGCGAGCATGCCCGAGAACATCCGCAAGCGCTTTCTCGCCAAGACCCTGCTCGTCCTTCCCGGCCATCAGGGACGCTCGGACCTGCGCACGGAGTTCTCGACACCGCTCGTCGTGCTGATGGCGATGGTGGGTCTCGTCCTGCTGATTGCCTGCGCGAACGTCGCCAACCTGCTGCTCGCGCGAGCGGCGGGGCAGCAGAAGGAAGTGGCGATCCGGCTGGCGCTCGGCGCCGGCCGCTGGCGCGTCGTGCGCACGCGGCTCACCGAGAGCTTCGTGCTCGCGCTCGGCGGTGCGATCGTCGGCGTGCTGTTCGCCTGGTGGACGACCAGCGTCTTGATCGACACGCTCCCGTTCGATCGCGCGGTGCAGAACCTCTCGTCGGATCCCGATCTACGTGTCGTGCTCTTTGCGATTGCGATTTCCGCGATCACGGCCACGCTGTTCGGCCTTGCGCCCGCATTCCAGGCGACCAAGCCGTCGCTGACGGGGGCGTTGAAGGAAGGTGCGGGCGCCGTCGCCGGCGGGCAGGCCCGCTTCCGCAAAGGGCTCGTCGTCGCGCAGGTGGCGTTGTCGGTGCTGCTCCTCGCGGGCGCGGGCCTCTTCACGCGAAGCCTGTACAACCTTCGCAGCCTCAACCCGGGGTTCGTGGCCGAGGACCTGCTGCAGTTCTCCGTGGATCCGGCGTTGAGCGGGTACGCGCGCGAGCGGAGCGCCGCATTGTTCCGCCAGCTCCACGATCAGCTCGCCGCGCTGCCCGGCGTCACCGCGGCATCCGCGGCCGTCCTACCCGCGATGGCCGACTCGGAATGGCGTTCGACCGTGCAGGTGCAGGGATACACTCGCAAGGAAGGCGAGGACATGAACCCGACCTTCAACGCCGTGGCGCCCGGTTACTTCTCGACGCTGGGGATGCCGCTCGTGCTCGGACGCGAGTTCCGCGAGACCGATGCCCTCGGCGCACCGCGCGTCGCGATCATCAATGAGACGATGGCGAAGTATTTCTGGGGAACTCAGAACCCGATCGGCCGCAGGTTTGGCTTCGGACGCGACGACAACGACAACACGATCGAGGTGGTCGGCGTCGTTCGCGACTCGAAGTTCACCACGATGCGCGACGAGATCCCGCGGTTCGTGTACGTGCCGTACATGCAGGAAGAAGCGCTCGATCAGATGACGTTCTACGTCCGATCGCACCCCGACGCCGGCGGCGTGCCGGCATCCGCGCGACAGGTCGCTCAGCGCCTCGACCCGAACCTGCCAATCTTCAACATGAAGACGATGGAAGCGCAGGTGGACGAGTCGCTGTTCATCGAGCGGCTGGTTGCGGCGTTGTCGATGCTGTTCGGCGGGCTGGCCACCGTGCTGGCCGCCGTCGGGCTCTACGGTGTGATGTCGTACACCGTCTCGCGCCGCACGCGCGAGATTGGCATTCGCATGGCCCTCGGTGCCGCGCGCGGCTCCGTGCTGTGGATGGTGCTGCGTGAGGTCGCCGTGATGCTCTCGGTCGGTATCGTGATCGGCCTGCCAGTGGCCATCGGCCTCAGCCGCTTCGTCGAGTCGCAGTTGTACGGGCTGTCGCCCACGGATCCGGCGACGTTCGTCCTCGCGTCGACGTTGCTGAGCGGCGTCGCCATGCTGGCCGGCTACGTGCCTGCGCGGCGCGCGACGCGCGTGGACCCGATGCTGGCATTGCGCTACGAGTAGGCGGTAGGCGGTAGGCCGTCGGACGAACGAACCTACCGCCTGCCGGCAACTACCGCCTACCGGCAACTACCGCCTACCGGCACCTACCGCCTACCGGCACCTACCGCCTACCGGCACCTACCGCCTACCGGCAACCTACCGCCTACCGCCAACTACCGCCTACCGCCAACCGCCTACAGCCTAGAATTGACCCGTGGAGCGCCCCCGGACCTGGACCGAACTGATCGAGCAGCTCTTTGCGGATTCATGGAGCCCTGACCTCGGCCGCTTCCGTTCGCCGTTCGCCTTTCGAGGGCTGTCCCTCTTCGATCACGATCTCTCCAACAGTCTGATCCGGCTGGCGGCCGGCCGGATCGATCTGGGCAAGCTCGAGCTCTCGCTCGTGCGCAACTTCCGCAAGTACGCGCAAACCGTGGCACCGCGTCGACTCGATCTGGCACTGGCTCGCGCTCGGTCAGCATCACGGCCTGCCGACTCGTCTCGTCGACTGGACCTACTCGCCGTTTGTCGCGCTCCACTTTGCCACGGAGAGCCCCGGAGACTTCCGTGGCGACGGCGTCGTCTGGTGCGTAAACTTCGTCGAGGCGAACCGTCTGCTGCCGCCGCGGCTGAAGACGATCCTCGAGGAGGAGCACTCCGACACCTTCACGGTGGAGATGCTCAGCGAGTTTCCGTCGCTTCGCTCCTTCGACGCGCTCGGCCGCGATCCCTTCGTGATCTTCATCGAGCCGCCGTCGCTGGACGCGCGAATCCTGAACCAGTTCGCCCTCTTCTCACTCATGCCCACGGCGTCCGCGCGACTGGATCACTGGCTGGAAGGACATCCGAAGCTATTCCGGCGCGTCGTGGTTCCTGCGGAGTTGAAGTGGGAGGTCCGCGACAAGCTCGACCAGGCGAACATCAGCGAGCGAACGCTGTTTCCGGGTTTGGACGGTCTCAGTCGCTGGCTCGAGCGCTATTACCTGCCAAAGAACCAATAGTTGCCCGTTCTCGCACCATAGCGCTGTGGCATTTCATTTGCTCTTGCTCTGCTCGCCCGTGCCCAGGAGGGCTGCTTGACGGTCGAACAGTTTTGCCACAGCGGAAACCAGGAGGTCGTCAAAGGTGGCGTGCACGGAGCCGCCTGTGCGATCGCCGTGGTGATGGCCGCTTACAACATCGCCGCCTGGTGCTTCCGCCGCGAGCGCCATCTCAGGACCAACGCAGTGGTGTACACACTTGCCGCGGGCTGGGAGGTGAAGCAGACGATGCGTCACCTCCGCAAGTGCGCCTAGCGCTCGCTCATCTGGTCGTCGTCAAGGCGGCCGGACTCGGGGATGCCCTCGTCACGATCCGTCGAGCGCCCCGACTGACTGCGGTTCCTCTCTTCCATCGCGCCTCCTTCGCAAACAGATAACAAGACGCGGTATTCAGCTTGCACTACCTCTTCGCGTGAAACGGACCCTTGCAGTTGCGCTGGCCCTGGTTGTGTCGATTGCGTGCGGGGAGAAGGACAGCCAACAGTTCGCGGGTGCCCTGAAGAAATCGGCGTCGTCCGTTCCACGGTGGGTTCATCGCGATGCGGCCGGCAGGCGCCTGTGGGCGCTCGAGCAGAAGTTCTATGCCGAGCGTCAGTACGTGCCGGCGTGGATTGAGGGCGACGATCCAACACCGCAGCTCGAGTCGCTCCTTGGGGCGATTCGTGATGCCGAGGTGCACGGGCTCGAACCGGCCGGCTATGGATATGACGCACTGGCGGCCGCGCTCGCGAAGGCCGATGAACGCGCGTGGTTCGGCGCCTCGTTCGACCCCGATGTGATTCCAGAAACCGATCTGCGGCTCACCTATGCGTTCCTCACGCACGCCGCCGATCTGCTTGGATGGCGATCGTCGCCGCGTGAGGTCGACCGCAACTGGCTCCCATCGCCGAAGAGGGCGGACCTGCTCCAGCATCTTCGCGACGCGCTCAAAGGCAACAAAGTACGGGAGACGCTCGACGCGATCGCCCCGTCGCATCCTCAGGTACAAGGGGCTGCAGGCCGCGCTTGCACGGGCGCGCAAGGGAGCGGGCGAGAGTCTCGACATCGCAAAAATCTCGATGAACCTCGAGCGCTGGCGCTGGGCGCCGCGTGAGCTCGGCGATCGGTACGTGCTGATCAACGTGCCGAACTATGCGATGCAGGTCATCGACGGGGGCAGGCCGGCACTCGCCATGCGCGTGATCGTGGGTGCTACCGACACGCCGACGCCGCTCTTCAGCGACGAGATGACGTACATCGTCTTCAGTCCGTACTGGAACATCCCCGAATCGATTCTTCGCGAGGAGACGCTCCCCAGGCTCGTGGACGATCCCGACTATCTGTCGCGGAACAACATCGAGGTCGTCGATACCTCGGGTGAGATTCTCGACGCGTCGGGCGTGGACTGGAGTGACGTCGACACAACAGAAGGACTCCGCTTCCGTCAGGCGCCCGGAGAGGAGAACGCCCTGGGGCTCGTCAAATTCATCTTCCCCAACCACTTCAACGTGTACCTCCATGACACGCCAACCGATTCGCTCTTCAACAAGGAGAAGCGGACGTTCAGCCACGGCTGCATTCGCATAGAGAACCCCGTTGCGCTCGCGGAGTACGTGCTGCAGGACAAGGCGCAGTGGACGCCTGAGCGCATACGCGTGGCCATGAACAGCAAGCACGAGCAGGCTGTGAAGCTGAGAAAACCGATTCCCGTCCATATCGGCTACTGGACCGCATGGGTCGAGGAAGATGGCTCGGTGACCTACTTCGACGACCCGTATGGGCTGGACCAGCGCCAGGAAGGGACGAACGCCGAGCGCACAGCCGCCAAATAGCCGTCCCGCGCGACGACCGTCCTCGGGGAGTGTGCCGGCCGGTTTTCTGTACAATCCCGCGCGTGAGGTTCGTCCTCCTGCTCGTCGCCGCCCTGGCCGTGGCCGGGCGCAGCGCCGACGCGCATCCAGCGCCGTTCAGTTATCTCGACCTTCACATCCGCGACTCCCGTGTCGAGGGATCGCTCACGCTGCACGTCATCGATGTGGCGCACGATCTCGGGATGCCAAAGGCCCAGGATCTCCTCGATCCGGCCGTGGCCCAGCGCGAGCGGGATCGGGTGATTGCACTCGTCAGCTCGCGTCTGTGGCTGCGCTCCGGCGGTGAGGCGCTCATGCTCGACTGGGAACGACTCGAGCCCGCTCCAGAGCGCGACGCGGTGCGGCTCCTGTTTCGAGCGACAAGGGCGAGCGGCGGCGACATGACCATTCGAGCACGCCTGTTTCAGTACGACCCGCTCCACCAGACGTTCGTGAACGTCTACGAAGCCGGGGCGCTGCGCCAGCAGATGGTGTTCAATGCGGCCGACGACGAGCGCACCTACTATCGGGGGACCGCACAGGGCGCGCTCGCGGTGATCGGCACGTTCGTGCCCGCGGGTATCCACCACATCCTGATCGGACCGGATCACATCCTGTTTCTCGTTGGCCTGTTGCTCCTCGGCGGCGGCCCGTGGGCGCTCATCCGCATCGTCACGGCGTTCACGATTGGCCATAGCATCACGCTGTCGCTTGCCGCCCTGGACGTCGTGACGCCGCCGGCCACGTTGATCGAGCCCGCCATCGCGCTGAGCATCGTCTTCGTCGGCGCCGACAATCTCCTGGTCGGCGCTCGCGGGCGGGACGTGCGCGCATGGATTGCCCTGGCATTCGGCCTCGTGCACGGTTTCGGCTTCGCGTACGTCCTGAAGGAGTTTGGCCTGCCGCGCGAAGCGCTGGCATGGTCGCTCTTCTCGTTCAATGTCGGGGTGGAGATAGGGCAGCTCATGATCGTCCTGGCGGTTGCGGGCGCGCTGGCGCTCGTCCGAAAGCGCAATCAGGCTGCGGCGCGGCGCGTCGTTTTCGCCGGGTCGGTCGTCGTCATGGCGGCCGGTGCATACTGGTTCGTCGAGCGCGTGTTCTTTACGGGAGGGGTGTGATGAAACGAGTCGTGATCCTGGCGGTGTTGATGGGCGCGGGCAGCATCGCCGTAGCCGTCAAAGCGGCCCAGACGCCGTCGACACAGCCGCAGACGGCCGAGATCCAGAAGGTCAAGGAAAACCTGTACGTGATCAGCAACGGCGGCGGCAACACCGCCGTGTTCGTCGGCGAGAAGGGCGTCACGCTCGTCGACACGAAAAACCCGAACTGGGGCGAGCGGATCATGGAGAAGGTGCGCAGCGTCACCGACAAGCCGGTGACCACGATCATCAACACCCACACGCACGGCGACCATGTGGGCAGCAATGAGTTCTTCGAGCCCAGCGTCGAGATCGTCGCGCATGTGAACACGAAAGCGAACATGGAGAAGATGGACTCGCTGAAAGGCAAGCCGCACGCGATGCCGGACCGCACCTTCGAGGATCGCCTCACGCTCGGCCGCGGCCGCGAGCAGGTCGACGTGTATTACTTCGGACGGGGCCACACCAACGGTGATGCCTGGATCGTGTTTCCGCAGCTTCGGGTCGTGCACACCGGTGACCTCTTTCCGCGGAAGGGCACGCCACTGCTCGACATGAACAACGGCGGCAGCGGCGTCGAGTACCCGGCCACGCTGGAGAAGGCCCTCAAGGGGATCAGGAATGTCGACACGGTGATCCCGGGTCACAGTCCCGTGACCGACTGGCCTGCGCTCACCGAGTTCACCGAGTTCAATCGGGCCTTCCTGGCCTACGTGCAGGGAGCGATCAAGAGCGGCAAAACGGCCGAGCAGGCGATCGCCGAGATCAAGCTTCCGGAGAAGTTCAGCGGATATCAGATGACCGGCGTGAAGGACAACGTGACGAAGATCTACGCCGAGCTGGGGAAATGATCCGCCGGTGATGCTCCCGTTGGTCCTGGCCGCCGCCGTCGCGCCCGGCGCCGGCATTCCGGAGGCGCTGGCCCGCGAGCGGGCCGCGGTTATCACCTCGCTTCGCTACGAGCTCGAGCTGCGCATTCCCGAATCGCGGACGCAGCCGCTGCGGGGCCGCGAGGTCGTGCGCTTCCGGCTGGCGTCGCCGCACCGGATCGTGGTCGACTTCGCGCAACCGAAGGACCGCGTCTTGTCGGTGACGCGCGACGGCCAGGCCATTGAGGCGGCGTTCAGCGACAACCATCTCATCATCCCCGCGGGGCACACGACCAGCGGCGAGAACGCCTTCACCATCGAGTTCATCGCCGGCGACGACTCGCTGAACCGCAACGACGAGTTCCTCTACACGCTGTTCGTGCCGGCGCGCGCGCACCTTGCGTTTCCGTGTTTCGACCAGCCGGATCTCAAGGCCCGCTACACGCTTCGACTCGACGTTCCCGGGGGATGGCAGGCCGTCGCGAACGGCCTGGCGGGACCTTCCACTCCGCTCACCGCCGGCCGCCATCGTGTCGCGTTCGACGAGACCCAGCCGCTGCCGACGTATCTGTTCTCGTTCGCGGCAGGGAGGTTTCAGCTCGAGACCGCGACGCGAAACGGGCGCACGCTCCGCATGTTTCATCGCGAGACGGATCCCGCGAAAGTCGACCGCAACCGCGCGGCGATCTTCGACCTGCATGCGTCGGCCCTGAGCTGGCTCGAGAGCTACACGGCGATTCCGTACCCGTTCGGCAAGTTCGATTTCGTGCTGATTCCGTCGTTTCAGTTCGGCGGCATGGAGCACGCGGGCGCGATCCTGTACAACGCGCAGGGCCTGCTCCTCGACGAATCCGCCACGCAGAGCCAGTACCTCGGCCGCGCCAGCCTGATTGCGCACGAGACGGCGCACATGTGGTTCGGCGACCTCGTGACGATGCGCTGGTTCGATGACGTGTGGATGAAGGAGGTCTTCGCGAACTTCATGGCGGCGAAGATCGTGAATCCCACGTTTCCGGAGGTCAATCACGACCTCCGGTTCCTGTTGTCCCATTACCCGGCCGCCTACGACGTCGACCGCACGGCGGGCGCGAACCCGATTCGCCAGCCGCTGTCGAACCTGAACGAGGCGGGCCAGCTCTATGGCGCCATCATTTATCAGAAGGCGCCGATCGTCATGCGTCAGCTCGAGATGCTGGTTGGCGAGCCGAAGTTCCGAGAGGGACTGCGCGAATACCTGACGTCGTACGCCTTCGGCAACGCGACCTGGAACGATCTCATTCGCATTCTCGACGCGAAGACCACGCAGGACCTTGCCGCGTGGAGCCGCGCCTGGGTGGAGGAGCGCGGGCGTCCCGAGTTCACCGTGTCGACCACTCCGCAGGGGATAGTCACGCTCGCCTCGCGCGATCCGCTCGGGCGGGGGCTCGTGTGGCCGCAGCGATTGAACGTGACCATTGGCACGCCGGCGGGTCTCCGGCAAGAGCCGGTGCTTGCGGCCGGCGGCACGACCACGCTCGCGCTCGGCGATTCGGCGCCCGCGTTCGTCCTGCCCAATGGCGCCGGGCTCGGCTATGGACTTTTCATGCTCGATCCCGCGAGCCGTGCGTGGCTGGTCGGCCACCTTCACGAGATTCCCGACGCGCTCACTCGCGGCGCGGCCTGGGTGACGCTCTGGGACAACATGCTCGAGGGGCGCATCGATCCACGCGCACTCATCGATCTTGCGGTTCGTGCGCTCCCCGACGAGAGCGACGAGCAGAACACGCAGCGCATTCTCAACTACGTGGTCCGCGCGTACTGGCGCTTTCTCCCGCAGGCGGAGCGCCTTCAGCGCGCCGCCGCGCTCGAGCAGCTGCTGCGCGACGGAATCGCGCGCGCGAAGACCACCAGCCAGAAGTCCGCGTGGTTCAACGCATTTCGCGACCTCGTACAGACGCGGGAAGGCCTCGCGTGGCTCGAGCGGGTCTGGGCGCGCGAGGAGAAGATCGCGGGTCTCACCTTTGCCGAGCCGGACGAGATCACCATGGCCATGGAGCTCGCCGTGCGCGCCGTGCCAGGGTCCACGCGCATTCTGGACACGCAGCACGAACGCACCCGGAATCCTGACCGCAAGCAGCGGTTCGCCTTCGTGCGTCCGGCTTTGTCACCGAACGCCGCCGAGCGCGAGGCCTCGTTCGAGCGGTTCAAGTCGCTGCAGAACCGACGGCGGGAGCCGTGGGTGCTGGAGGCGCAGCAATACCTGAATCACCCGCTTCACGAGGCGCACGCCAGGCGCTTCATCGCGCCGAGCCTCGACCTCCTGCGCGAGATCCAACGGACGGGTGATATCTTTTTTCCGAAGCGATGGATGGACGCGACGCTCGGCGGGCACCGCAGTGCCGAGGCGGCGGCCACCGTCCGCGAGTTCCTGCGCCGCCAGACGGAGTATCCCGAGCGGCTCCGTTGGACTATCCTCTCAGCGGCCGACGAGCTCGGCCGCGCCTCGCGTCACGAATAGAGTCTGGAGATCCCCATGAACGCCCGCATCCTCCTCGCCGTTCTTCTGGTCACCCAGGCATCGAGCGCCTTCGCGCAACCCCGCTATTTCCCCGAACGCTTCGAGTGGCAGCGCCGCGCGCCTGCGCAGGCGGGAATGGATGCCGCGACGCTCGACGAGGCGATCAAGATCGCGATCGCGAGGGAGAACCCGGCGCCCAAGGACCTCACGATTGCGCACGCGATCAGCTTCGGCGCGAACGAGCCCTTCGACAATCCGATCGGCCCGCTGAAGCCGCGCGCCGCCACCAACGGCGTTGTCATCCGCAATGGCTACGTGGTGGCGGAATGGGGCGACACGAAGGCCGTGGACATGACGTTCAGCGTCACGAAGACGTTTCTGTCCACTGTCGTCGGCCTCGCGTGGCACAAGGGGCTCATCGGCGATGTGAACCATAAAGTGCGCGACTACATGCCGCCCGGCGTCGATCTCTTCGAGGATCCGCACAACCAGGGAATCGCGTGGGACCACCTGCTGCGTCAGACGAGCGATTGGAAGGGCACGCTGTGGGGCAAGCCCGATTGGGCGGATCGACCCGAAGGCGAGCGCAATCAGTGGGCCGAGCCGAAGCGATACGAGGCGGGAACGCGGTTCGAGTACAACGACGTGCGCGTGAACGTTCTTGCGCTCGCGGCCCTGCACGTGTTGAGGCGTCCGCTTCCCGACGTGCTGCGCGATGAAATCATGGAGCCCATTGGCGCGTCGAGCACTTGGCGCTGGCACGGGTACGAGAACTCCTGGATCGAGCTCGATGGCCGGAAAATTCAGTCGATGACCGGCGGCGGCCACTGGGGCGGCGGCATGTTCATCAATGCCTGGGACATGGCGCGCTTCGGCTACCTCTTTCTCCGGAACGGCAGATGGAGAGACAAGCAGCTCGTGTCGGAGAAATGGATCCAGATGGCGCGCACGCCCGGGTCGGCGAATGCCGATTACGGGTACATGAACTGGTATCTCAACACGGCGCGTAAACCGCTGCCTTCGGTTCCCGAGTCGAGCGTCACGTTCCGCGGCAACGGCGCCAACATCATCTACGTCGACTGGCAGAACGATCTCGTCGTGGTGGTCCGCTGGATCGGCGGAGGCGATGCCCTCGACCAGTTCCTGGGCAAGGTTGTCGGAGCGATCCGGCCCCCGGCGACACAACCGCAGTAGTTACTTCGATTACAAAACTGATAGCGCACCGGCCCGCCGGCGCCCGGCGGGCCGCGTCAACGTGCCAGATTTGCAGCTACTTAGCAGCTTTGCAATCCGGGCACTCCATTTGCCCCTCCCGGTGTGGAGGAAGGCTGCATGCGTTTCAATACCATCGCTGCGATCGTCGTCTGCGCCGTCAACGCGACCGTGGTTGCTGGCGCCAGCGCCAAGGCCAAGGAGAAGGCGGCCGTGGCGACGCCGGTGACCGTCTCTGGCTGTCTGGAGCGCGATGACGCGGCATACCGGCTGAGGGAGACGAACGGCGCCCAGGCGCCGAAGGAGCGGAGCTGGAAGACGGGCTTCATCCGCAAGAGAAACAGCGACCTCGACATCGTCGACGCGTCGAAGAAGCTGAAGCTGAAGGATCACGTCGGGCACCGCGTCTCGATGACCGGCTCCGTCCATGACGGCGAGATGCGCGCCTCGTCGATGCGTCACCTCGCGGCGTCCTGCGGACACTCGTACCCGTTGTCCGTAGTCCGTAGACCGTAGTTCGTCAAATCACTTGTCCTTCGTTCTTCGCGATCTGACGGACCACGGACTACGGACTACGAGTCCTACCTCACCCGATTGAGCAGCTGCGTCTCCACGGCTACCACGATAAAGCGCACGAGCTGCGCGTCGGTCATCCAGGTAATGTCCTCGCTGCCGGGGTTCAGCTCGTACTCCGCAATGATGTTCAGCAGGCGCGGCCTGTTGAGAGCGTGGAGCTCCTGCTCGAGCACCTCGAGCCCGCTCTGACGCGCGACTTCGAACGGATCCAGCACCGCTTCGCGGTGCAGCACGTGCGGTGACACGGGAACGACCACCGCACGTGGCGCGGGCGCGTCGGAAACCGGCTCTTCGGCCACACGGGTCCGTACCGAGGATTGGGCGCCGCGCCCGCCGCAAGGCACCCTCGAGATACACAGGCGTGAGGCCCGTTGCCCAGTAGGTCAGGTGCTCGCGCTCGGGCTGCCGCGATTCCACGGGTCCGACGACCGTCTCGGCGGTGTGATCGATTGGATCGAACTCCAGCCAGCCTTCCCACATTCCGTCATCAGCGCGGCGTCCCACGACGCGAGCGTGGTACGTCCCAGAGTCGTCTGTCACCGGCGCGTCGAATGAGAGGAACACTTCAGCCATTTCCGATCCTCCAGAGAGCCATGCTCGACGGTGCAACGTCAATGCCGGCCTCGGCGGGAGTCGGGGAGCTCTACAGGTGTATGAGCAGCGGACCGGTGACTTTCTCGAGCGCGGGAGAGTAGCGGGGAATGTCCTCCACCTTCCCGTCGACAGGTTCTCCAATCGGCCGGACGAGCATGTCGTCGCCGTCGATGGTGACGAGGAGGAAGTGTGCGTTGTCGGACCAGGAGACGGTATGCGCGCGCTCGAAGCCGGTCGGCGTTCCCTTGCGCACTTTGCTGCCCGCGCCCGTGACGAAATAGTCGATCCCCCCGTGGTGCGAGTGCTGAAAGTTGTGCTCGTGACCGCTGAAGACGACGCGCGCTCCGCCGCGCGCGAAGAGCGGCAGGAGTTTCTCCATGTGATCGGTGTTCGAATGCTGTGGGCCGGCGCAGAACGGCGGGTGATGGCAGAACACAATCCGCCAGCGCGAGCCCTTGTCGGCGAACGTCTGCTCGATCCATTCCCAGTGCTTCGGGTACTCGAAGAGGCGCCCCCGGCGCCAGAAGGTCTCCTTCGACGTGTCGAGGCAGATGAACTCCACGTCACGCCCGAACCGGAATCGATAGAACAACCCGGGATCGACGGAGGCGCGGCCGGCGGATTCGTCGTTGGCGAGACGCTCCTTCAGATACATGTTGTCGACCAGCTGATCGCGGTCGTCGCGATCCTCGGTCTCTCCGCTGTCGTGGTTGCCGATGCACGGGTACACGGGAATCCGGTTCACCATGTAGCGATACGGCTGAAAGAACGTGAAGAACCAGTCGTCGTCTTCGTCGCCCTGCGCGCCAACCGGAATGCCGAGGATGCGATTGCCGGCGTAGATGTTGTCGCCGGCCGTGATGATCAGCCGCACGTCGTGCGTGGCGAACGTCTGCTCCATCGCGAGCGCAATCTCACGTTGGCGGCGCTTCGGCGTGCTCCTGCGGATTCCCGTGCCGTAGTCGCCGAGCACGATGAACGTGAACGGCTCCGTGGGCTCCAGGAGTGGATCGGGATGCGTCCGGAACTCATTCACGTACCGGCTGTCGCGCTGCGCGAGCCCCTGGCTCTCGCCCGTCGACCAGTCCCAGCGCTCGCCCTCTGCCCAGCATCTCGTCCTTGACGATCACTTCATAGCGATAGCGGGTATCGGGCGCGAGGCCGGCCACCCAGCAGTAGTTGCAGGTCTCGACGAACGTGGTCGACACGAGCGCGCCCTGCATGTCGTAGACGTTCACGCGCGCCGGTCCGTACGGATCCGACCGCGCGCCGATGCTCTCGCGGCGCGGGGGATGGACGTAGCGGAGGTCGCTGTCGTCTACGAGCTTCCATCCGCCCCTGGAGCGCGTCTTGAAGTAAAAGGCGCCCCAGGTGATCAGTGCTGTTTTGTGGGAGAGACCCGCGAGGTGCAGATATGGTTCTGCGTGGAACTCGGGCACCTGCCCATTCTATGCGGCCGGGAAGCGGTCGCTCGCTGGTGAGGCCATGAGATGGATCTGATTCAGGCGATAGAACAGACGCTCGTCGAAGTTTCCCTTGGCGGCCGCAGTCAGGAGGCTCTCTGACGTCGCCGCGATCACGCGCACGCCAAGCGGAGCCATCCGGATGTACAGCGCCATCTGCAGCGCCGGCGTGAGGCGATCGACGTCGCGAAGGAAGACCGTGCCGCGGGGCGCGGCGGTCTCGAATATCACCTCGAGCTGCTCGGGCCCGTGCGTCCGGCCGCAGTCGATTGTCAGAAATGCCCCTCGCCCGTTCAAACCGTAACGGTGGATTCGCGTCGCGAGCTCCTCGGCAAACTCGGACGGTCCGGTAATGAGCACCGGCGAGGTGTTGGTCAGCGCGCACTGCAAGTCCGCCTCGAACTCGACACCTATCGGGGGGCCCGGCGCGCGCCTGCGCCATTCGTTGCGTTCGTCGTCAATGATTCCGCTCATGGCGGCCGCTCCTATGACCTGCATCGACATGTGCATTTCCTTCTATTGCCTCAGAAGGTACGCAAGAACCGGCTGGATGTCCTCATGGAAACATTACTTTTTCCGTATGACGGCCCGGTGTAAGGCGGACGGCGCTCGGCTTAGAATTCCTTGGTGCCCGGTCCTATTGCGTTCGGCGAGTTCGTCTTCGACCCGGCGGTGCGGCTGCTGGTCCGCCGCCGGACACCGGTGCACCTGACCCCTAAAGCCCTGGAACTGCTGGCGTTGCTGGTAGATCGGCGGCCCCGCCCGGTGCCGAAAGAGGAGATTTACGAGCACATCTGGCCGGGGGTGTTCGTGTCGGATGCGAGTCTGACGGCCCTCGTGTTCGACCTCCGGGCGGCGCTCGGAGAGTCGGCGCGAGAGCCCCGGTACATCCGGACCGTGCACGGTTTCGGCTACGCGTTCGTTCCGGAAGGCGGCGTGGAGCTGACGGCGAGGGGCAGCTGCCGTCTGATTGTGGACGGCCGCGTCATCGTGCTCGCCAACGGCGAGAACCTCGTGGGCCGGTCGGTGGACTGTGCGGTGCGGCTGGATTCGACCGATGTCTCGCGACGCCACGCACGCATCACGGTCCAGGACTCCGCGGCGACACTCGAGGATCTCGGGAGCACCAACGGCACCTTCGTCAACGGCAAGCGGGTGACGGCGCCTGCGAAGCTGGTGGCCGGAATGACGGTGACGTTCGGTTCGACCGAAGCGATCTTCGACGACTCGCCGGAGGAGCCGCGAACGGAGATTATTTGAGCGTCTATTTGATCGCGACGCTCAGGATGGCTCGCGGCCGGCCGCCGGAATTCGCCACCGAATGCGGAATGTCGCGCGGGAGAAAGACGACCTCTCCAACCGCGTAATCCTTGTCCGTTCGATCCTCGCCCACCTGCACGTCCATCCGCCCTGCCTCGAGCTGCACGATCACCATGTCGAACGGGTGCGAGTGCACCGCTTCGCGAGCGCCAGGCTCGAACACGGCCCGCCCGACGCGTGCCTCGCCGTTGTCGAGGATCAGCGTCCGCGAGATATCGGGACGCGCGGCGGTAGGCGGCTGATCGCCTCCGCGCCGCCGGGAAGGCTTCAAGGCGACCGTGACCACGTCGAACGGCGTCGTGCCGACGTTGGCGGCCGCATGCGGCATCTCCGCCGCGATGAACTCCACGTGCCCGAGATCCCGCCGCGTCGTGTCGACCGCCGGCCCGAGGCGCATTTCGACATTCCCCGGACCGAGCTGCACCACGACGGCTGAGAACGGGTGGGTGTGCATCTGTTCGCGCGCACCGGGCGCGAGGGTGAGCCGGGCCACCATCACCGTCGCGTTGTCCAGAATGGCGGTGCGCGTGATGCCCGCCGGCATCGCCTGCGCGAGTACGAACGTGGTGAGAAGAAGGATGCGCATCAGATCTCCATCAGGTCGCGGCCCGCGATGACCGTGCCGGTGAAGTGCTTGCGCACGCCGGCCGTCCACATCTCGTCGGTGATCTCCGGGTTGTCGCTCGGGATGATGTGCGAGAGCACGACCGTCTTGACGCCGGCCGCGGCGGCGACGCGGCCGACATCTTCGGTTGTCGTATGCGTTGTGAGGATATGGCGCCGGATGCCCGGAGAATACGGACCTTTCCCAGACTCGACGTAGGCGCGATCGATCGCCTCGTGCACCAGCACGTCGGCGTTCTTCGCGAGGGCAATCACGGAGTCCGAGTACGTCGTATCCCCGGAGATGACGATCGCGCGGTCCGCCGACTCGATGCGGTAGGCGAGTGAATGCTCGATGGGCGGGTGCCGGTTGTGCGCCGCACGAACGGTCACGCGATCATCCTTGAAGACGATGCCGTCGGCGCTGATGTCGTGCGCCCGCACCAGCTCGCCGAGCGGCCGCCTTTCCTCGTCCCACACCCGGAGCTCGAGATCGAACGCGTTCATGGCGAACCAGAGCTTCGTCATCTGGACCATCGGCGGCGGTCCGTAGGCCTCGAGCACCGGCTGCAGCTGGCTCCAGGCGATCGACAGCAGCGGTCCGTATCCCGAGTTGTGGTCGGAGTGCTGGTGCGTGATGAACAAGGCGCGCAGCGTCGCCAGCGGAATGTTCGCCAGCGCGAGCTGACGGCCCACTCCGTCGCCGCAGTCGACCAGGTAGGTGCGGTCGCCGACGCAGATGGCCTGTGCCGGCGCGGCACGAAGGCGCGATGGTCGCGGGCCACCGGCCGTGCCGAGCAGCACGAGCCGCGTGCGGGCCTGCACTCGTCTGCTGACTGCGAGCGAGGCGGCGGAGACGAGAAATTCCCGCCGCGATACGGTCGATCCGTCCATGCGCCCGCAGTATATGATCAGCGCCTTTACAGAGGTTTCGCATGGTCATCACTCACCGTGTTCCGCTGCTGCTCCTGGCCATCGTCGTCACGGCCGATCCGCCACGGGTGGTCGCACAACGCGACGCCGATCCGACCGTCGACGCGAGCCTTTACCAGGATCTGAAGTGGCGCAATGTAGGGCCGCACCGGGGCGGGCGCGTCACGGCCATCGCCGGCGTTCGGCAGCAGCCGTGTACGTTCTACATGGGCGCCACGGGCGGCGGTGTGTGGAAGACCGAGACGTGCGGCAACATCTGGACCCCCGTGAGCGACGGTCAGATCGCGACGGGATCGATCGGATCCATCGACGTCTCGGAGTCGAATCCGAGCGTCGTGTACGTCGGCACGGGGAGCGCGGCCATCCGCTCGAACGTCATCATCGGACGCGGCGCCTACAAATCGACCGATGCCGGCAAGACGTGGCAGTTCCTCGGTCTGAAGGAGAGCGGACAGATTGGAGAGGTTCGGGTACATCCGTCGAATCCCGACGTGGCGTGGCTGGCGGCGCTCGGCTCGCCATTCGGCCCGAACGCGGAGCGCGGCATCTTCAAGACGACCGACGGCGGCCGAACCTGGAAGAAGACCCTCTTCGTCGACGACGAGCACGGCGGCCGTACCGTGGCCGTCGACAAGAACGATCCGAACGTGCTCTACGCGGCGATGTATCGCGGCTTCCGTAAGGGCTGGGACATCATCAGCGGCGGCCCCGCCGACAAGGGCGGCATCTACAAGTCGACCGACGCGGGCGAGACGTGGACGAAGCTCTCGAGCGGCCTGCCGTCGCGGCTCATCGGAAAGATCGACATCGATATCGCACGCAGCAACTCGAAGGTCGTCTACGCGATGGTCGAAGCGCCGCGCGACGAAGGCGGGTTGTACCGGTCCGACGATGCAGGCGCGACGTGGCGCCTGGTCAACAACAGCCAGCGCCTGCGCGCGCGGCCGTTCTACTTCCACTACGTGGACGTGAATCCGAAGAACGAGAACGAGGTCTGGGTCAACGAGCTCGGGCTCCACAAGTCCACCGACGGTGGAAAGACGTTCACGCCCGTCGAGACGCCGCACGGCGACAACATGGGGATGTGGTTCAACCCGGACAATCCCGACTACATCATCCAGTCGAACGATGGCGGCGCCAACGTCTCGGTCGATCATGGCCGTTCATGGTCGACCATCCTCAATCAGCCCACGGCGGAGCTGTACATGGCGGCCGTCGACAACCAGACGCCGTACTGGCTGTACGCGCCGCAGCAGGACAACAGCACGATCGCCGTCCCGAGCGTTCCGCCGGTCGCATGGGGGTTCGACCACGCAGCGATGTCGTGGATGCAGTTCTCCGGCTGCGAGACGGGGCAGGTCTCGCCGACACCCGACGGAAAGATCCTCTGGGGGGTGTGCAAGGGCGAGGTCGGCCGCTACAACCGCGAAACGGGTCAGGAGCAGCATTACTGGATTTATCCGCAGAACCGGTACGGCCACGACCCTGACGAGATCCGCGAGCGCTTCCCGCGCCAGTCGTTCGTCTACGTGTCGCCGCACGATCCGAAGACGGTCTACCACGGCGGGCATCGCGTGTACCGGACGACGGATGATGGTGTGACGTGGACGCGCCTCAGCGACGATCTGACCGCCCGCGAGCCGCATTACCAGATCATTCCCGGCAATCCGATCACCCGCGACATCACGGGTGAAGAGGTCTACTCGTCGCTCTACGCCTTTACCGAGGCGCGCAACGAGAAGGGTGTGCTGTGGGCCGGTGCGAACGACGGTCCGGTGCACGTGTCACGCGATGCCGGCAAGACCTGGACGAACGTGACGCCAAAGGACCTGATCGGCGCGCGCATTCAGAACATCGAAGACTCGCCACACCGCAAAGGCTCGGCGTACATCGCTGCGTATCGCTTCCTGCGCGAGCATGACCTGCAGCCGTACGTCTACACGACGAGCGACTATGGTCGCACCTGGACGAAGCTCACCGATGGCAGGAACGGTATCCCGATCGATCACCCGGTGCGCGTCGTCCGCGAAGATCCCGAGCGTGAAGGGCTGCTGTACGCGGGCACCGAGTTCGGCTTCTTCGTGTCGTTCAACAACGGCCGGAACTGGCAGGCGCTGCAGCAGAACCTGCCGGCGACGCCGGTGGCCGACATCCGCGTCCACCGCGGTGACCTCATCATCGCAACGATGGGGCGATCGTTCTGGATCATGGACGACATCACGCCGCTGCGGCGGATCGGCAGTCGCGACGTGACCATGACCGCGGCGGGCGGGCACCTCCTCGGGCGCCGAGATCCTGGCGCCCCGCACACACGCGCGATTCCGCTATTCGACCGTCGGCGGCATCGCGGGCGCCACGCCAGGCGACTTCACCGTTCCGCAGTACCCACCCGTGTCGCTGGGGATCGACTACTACCTGCCCGCCACCGCACCGGCGGATCTCAAGCTGGAGATCACCGACGCGAGCGGCCGCGTGGTGCGGACCGTGCAGCCTGCCGGAGCGCAGAGCGGGGCGCCGGCCGCCGGCATGCGTGGTCCGCGTCGCGCCGCCGCTGGCGCGAGCGTGTTGACGACGAAAGCGGGGCACAACCGGTTCCTCTGGGACTATCGCTGGGCGACGGAGGGCGGAATGCCGCCGATGGCGGCCCCGGGCAAATACACGGCGAAGCTGACAGGCGGCGGTGCGGAGAAAACCGTCGCGTTCGAGGTCGCCGTCGATCCGCGCGTGTTGAAGGACAACATCACGGCCGCGGACCTCGTCGAGCAGCAGAACTTCCTGCTGAAGGTCAATGCCGCGATCGCCGACGCGCGGCGTCTCTCCACGAGGATGGAGCAGGCGTTGACGAAGGCCGGGCTGAAGCCGCCGCCCGCACCCGCCCCGGGGGAGGACGTCGGCACGGTGAAGTATCAGCATCCGGCGCAGGGCGTCTGGGCGCGCATCGTGGACGCGGCCGCTCCGTATCCAAAACCTGTGCTGATCAATCAGCTCCAGAACATCGTCCGCATGCTGAATCAGGCGGATCAGAAGGTAGGGAAGGATGCGTACGAGCGATTCGCGGATCTCGAGAAGGAGCTCGCGGCGCTGAAGGCGGAGGCAGACAAGATCGCCGGAGCGGCGACCAATCCCCAGTAGCTTGACCGCTTCGAGCGATCGTCCTGACAGCGTTGTGTCAGGAGTCCTTCGCGTCCTCGAGGCCCTGCACGCGGTCCTCGAGCCGCCCCATGCGATTCTCGAGGCTCAGCACACGAAGATCGATACGTTCGACGGTTTCCGTCAGCGCGTCGACGCGAACGACGAGCGCATCCAGCTTCCTCTCGATGTTGAAGCTTTGATCGACGACGTTGTTGACCTTTGTTTCGAGCGCCTCGAGTTGCACTCGCGTCGCGGAGACTGCACGTTCGATACGATCGAGTTGTGTCTCCCCGCCCGGGCCCTCGCGCACGAAGAGCGGCCCGCTCGGAGGGCGATACCGGTACTCAAATGGCGCCCCCGCCGCCGCGGCTCGGCGCCGTGCCTCCACGACTCGACCCTCGAAGACATACTGGAACATCTGCCGTTCCTTCTGCTCCGGCGTCAGCTTGTACCCGCGCGTGGCATCCGCCTCGGCAACGCAGGGTCCCAAAATGCGGCGGCACTCCTCGGGCGACAGGTTGTACCCGCGTCTGGCGCGGTTCTCTTCAGCCGCCTTTCGCACGAACTCCGATAGTTCGTCGTCGCTCCATGGTGATGGTGGAAGCAAGCTCCAATCAACGGTACCCATGCAGACGACGATGCCATCGTCGTCAGACACTCTCAACCGCAAGATATGGGGTCGACAGTCGTTATGATTGCGACGTGGCGAGGATCGCAGCCCCCGGTCGTTTGATCGACGTCGGTGGTTTTCGGCTGCACGTGAATTGCGCCGGCACGGGATCACCGGCCGTCATCTTCGATGCGGCGCTTGGCGCATCCTCATTGAGCTGGGTGCATGTGCAGCCGGACGTGGCGCGCATCACACGCACGTGCGCCTACGATCGCGCGGGGTTCGCGTGGAGCGATGCGGGTCCGATGCCGCGCACCGCCGGCCGCGTCGCCGACGAGCTCCTCGTGCTCCTGCGCCGGGCGGAGATTCCGCCTCCCTACGTCCTGGTGGGCCACTCGTTCGGCGGCCTCGTGATGCGCATCTTCGCGGCGCGCTACCGCGAGATGACGAGTGGACTGGTGCTGGTCGATCCGGCGCACCCCGAGGAATGGGCGGAACCGGGCGAGCACGAGCGACGGCAAATCGAGCGTGGCACACGCCTGTGCCGCCGCGGAGCCGCGGCGGCGCGCCTCGGCCTCGCGCGGCTCGTCGCCGCGCTCGTCGACCTGGGCGCACTTGCGCCGGCGCGCGCTCTCACGGCGGCCGCGAGCCATGGCGGCCTGGGGAGGGCCGACGAGCAGATCCTCGCGCCCATCTGGAAGCTGCCGCCCGAAACGCGGCGTCCCCTGCGCCAGTTCTGGACGGAGCCGAAATTCTTCGAGGCGCTCGGCAGCCAGATCGCATCGATCTGCGAGAGCGGCGCCGAAGCGCGCCATGCAGGCGTCGCGGCGTTCAGCGATCTTCCGCTGACCGTCATCTCGGCAGCGAGCAGCGATCGGCGCCGGCAGCTGCACGAGACGCTGGCGCGACAGTCATCGCGTGGTCGCGTGCTCGAGGCACGCGGCAGCGGACATTGGGTTCCGCTCGACCAGCCGGCAATCGTCATCGACGCGATTGTCCAGACGGTGGAGGCGGCGAGGCGGGACGGTCTATGATGAGCCCGCTTCCATGAACCGGCGGACGATGCTGAAGGTCGGCGGGATGGCCGCGCTCGGAGCAGGCATCGAAGGGTGCGCGGCGCGGCCCGCACCACGGCCCGCCCGTGCGTCCGTGTCGCTCGCGCCGGTGAACGTCTCGTCGACGCGCATCATCAGGACCACGGTCGGCCTGCGCCCACACCGGCCGTCTGGATTCGTGCTGCGAGCCGAAAAGCTGGATGCGAAAACCATCATTCACAACTACGGGCACGGCGGCGGCGGAATGTCGCTGTCGTGGGGCTGCGGTCAGCGCGCCGCCGAAATGGCGCTCGAAGCCACCTCCACGAGCCCCAGGCGCGCGGCCGTGATCGGGTGCGGCGCGCTCGGCCTCGCGGCCGCGCGGCAGCTCCAACGTCGCGGCTTCGACGTGACGATCTACGCGGCCGCGGTCCCGCCGGACACCACCTCGAACATGTCGCTTGCCGGCTTCACGCCGACGTCGGCGGTGGTGGCGCTCGACAAGCGCACGCCGGAATGGGAAGCGCAGTTCCGGGATGTCGTGGCGATCGCGTACCGGCAGCTGCAGCTGCTCGTGGGGCGCGGGTACGGCGTGTCGTGGCTCTACAACTACTATGCGACGGACGATCCGAAGACTGCGTCCGGCGAGAACCTGCTGATGCCCGCGAATCTGGAACCGGAGCCCGAGGTGCTCGGACCCGGAGAACATCCTTTCCCTTCCAAGTACGCCGCCAGGTTCCCGGGAATCCGGATTGAGCCGTCGATCTACCTCGACGCCATGATGCGAGACGTCGCGCTGTTCGGCGGGCGCGTCGTCATCCGCAAGTTCGCGGCGCCGCGCGATCTGATGTCGATTGACGAACCGGTCCTCGTCAACTGCACGGGCCTCGGCGCGCGCGAACTCGTCGGCGACACGGAGCTCGTTCCGCTGAAGGGTCAGCTCACGGTGCTCGTGCCTCAGCCCGAAGTCGATTACGCGACCATCGGAGCCGGCCGCGTCAACGTGCAGATGCCGAGCGCCGGGCTGCACATGATGCCTCGCGCGGACGGCGTCGTCCTGGGCGGCACACGCGAGCGCGACGTCTGGACCCTCGAGCCGAACGACGACGAGCTGAAGCGCGTCGTCGAGGGCCACCGTCAGTTCTTCGAGGCGTTTACTTCTTCATCGCCTCGAACAGCTCGATCGGCAGCGGGAACACGATAGTCGAGTTCTTCTCGCTGGCGATCTCATTGAGCGTCTGCAGATAGCGCAGCGTCATCGCTCCCGGCGCGCTGCTGATGATGGTCGCCGCCTGCGACAGCTTCTCCGATGCGATCAACTCGCCTTCCGCGTGGATGATTTTCGCCCGCTTCTCACGCTCGGCCTCGGCCTGTCTCGCCATCGCCCGCTGCATGTTCTCAGGCAGATCCACATGCTTCACTTCGACGGCCGACACCTTGATGCCCCAAGGGTCGGTCTGGTTGTCGAGGATCTGCTGCAGCTCCTGGTTCAGGCGGTCGCGGGACGCGAGCAGGTCGTCGAGCTCCGCCTGCCCGAGCACACTGCGCAGCGTCGTCTGCGCCAGCTGCGACGTGGCGTACATGTAATTCTCGACCTCGACGATCGCCTTGCGCGGGTCGACGACACGGAAGTAGACAACGGCGTTGACCTTCACCGATACGTTGTCGCGCGTGATGATGTCCTGGGGCGGCACATCGTGCACCGTGGTCCGCAGGCTGACCTTCACGATCGTATCGATCGGGCGGACGACGAGAATGAGGCCGGGGCCCTTGGGATGCGGCAGAAGGTTTCCGAGTCGAAAGATCACCCCGCGTTCGTATTCGTTGAGGACGTAAATGCAGCTGATGACGTACAGCGCGATGAGGACGGCTGGAATCAGCCAATAGGACGGATTCATGGGGCATCGCCTCCGTTCGACCGCAATGGCTCAACGATTACGGTGAGGCCGTTCACACCGGCGACCCGCACAGGCGCTCCGGCGCCGATCGCGTCGCGGCTCGTCGCGCGCCAGATCTCGCCGTGCACGCCGACCTGGCCGGCGTGCCCCGGCGCGATGGCGCTGAGTGTTCGGCCCTGCTCGCCGACGAGCGCGTCGAGCCCCGTGACGCTCGGGGCGCGCTGCGCGGCGAGCGCAAGCCTCCCGAGCACCAGCACGATGCCCGCGAGCGCGAGCACCGCGGGCACGATGATGCCGTAGCCGACCTGTACGCCCGGCACCTGCCGCGTCAGCATCAGCGATCCAAAGAGCAGGCTGATCGTGCCGCCGATGCCGAGCACGCCGAAGCTCGGTACCTTCAGCTCCAGCACGAGCAGCGCGAGGCCGAACATCACCAGGAGCAATCCGATCGTACTCACCGGGAGCACTTGAAACGCGAAGAACGCGAGCAGGAGGCAGAGCCCGCCGGCCACTCCGGGCAGGATGGCGCCCGGGTTCCAGAGCTCCACCGTCAGGCCCAGCATGCCAAGCGTCAGGAGGAGATACGCGATTTGCGGGTGAGCAATGGCGCTCAGGAATCGCTGCCGCGCCGTCATCTCCACGCGTTCGATCGGCGCCCCTTTGGTGTTCAACGTCACCGTGCGGCCATCGAAGCGCGCGATCGTGCGCCCGTCGAGCGTCCGAAGCAACTCGTCCACGCTCGGTACGATGAAATCAATCAATGGCGGCGAGGCCTTGAGCGCTTCCGACTCGGTGAAGGCGCGGCTGTCGATCACCGCTTCCGCGGCGAGCGTGATATTTCGCTTGCGCGCCTCGGCCAGCGTCCGCGCGTAGGCGGCGGCATCCGCCGTCACCTTCTTTGCCATCGTCTCGTCGACTTTCTCTCCCGTGCCGGAGACCGGATGCGCCGCGCCGATGTGCGTGCCGGGCGCCATCGCGGCCACGTCGGCGGCCAGCGCGATGATGAAGCCGGCCGACGCCGCGCGCGCGCCGGAGGGTCCCACGAACACGGCGATCGGCGTGCGCGCCGCGATCATGCGTGACACGATGCTGCGGGTCGAGTCGAGCAGTCCTCCCGGCGTGCGCAGCACGATGACCAGGATTGCCGCGCCAGACGTATCGGCGCGCGTAATCGCTTCGTCGATGAATTCGGCCGCAACGGGATGAATGATGCCGTCGTATTCGATCACGATGGCGTGTCGAGGCCGCGTGCCGCGGTCTTGCGCGGCAGCTGGCGGGCCGTCCCACCCGAGCGAAGCCGCTACGCACGCGACGACCGCAGGGATGAGCCGCTTCACGGCCGCATTCTACGCCCGGACGATTGACTTGACGGCGGCGGAGGACAGGTTCAGGATCATCGTTGCCTGCCTGCCGGAGGTGCCGTCGTGCACACATCGCGTGTAAGTCGGTACGCTCGCGCTTTAGCTCTGTACATCCTTGCCATTGGAACGGCCGCCCCCGCCGTGGCTCAGGATCAGAGCCGCCCCAGGCAGCATCCGGGCAGCACGGCTGACTTCCTCTTCGGCGCCCCGCGGGGCACCGCGTCCGTGCGCGGAAGCTGGGTGTTTGCCCGCGCTGGCAGCGATCTCTTCGATTTCGTGACCGACCAGCTCACCCTCGAAAACGGCGATTTCAACGCGCCAGCCATCAGCGGCGAGATAGGATTCATCGTCACGCCGCGTATCGAGGTGCTCGGTGGCGTCGAGTGGAGCAAGTCGAAGACCCCGTCCGAGTACCGGCGGTTCGTCGACAACAGCAACCTGCCGATTACGCAGGAGACCAGTCTGGAGAACGTTCACGTGAGCGGGAGCATCAGGTTCGCGCTGCGGCCGCGCGGCCAGGCGCTCAGCCGGCTGGCGTGGGTCCCGAGAGGCGTGACGCCGTACGTGGGAGCCGGCGCCGGCGCCGTGCGGTACGAGTTCACGCAGAGCGGCGACTTCGTCGACTTCGTCGACCTGTCGGTGTTCCCCGATCTCTTCGTGTCGAAGGGCTGGGCGCCGAGCGCGCACGTGTTCGGTGGTGCGGACCTGCAGATTTTTCGACTGATGTTCCTGCAGCTGGAAGCGCGCTATTTATGGTCGTCGGGCGAGCTCGGCCCCGACTTCATCGATTTCGATCCGATCGATCTTGCCGGCTTCAGGACCACGGCCGGTATCAGCGTGGTGTTCTGACGCGAGGCGGAGAGACGACATGCGTATGAAATCCTGTTTCGCAATCGTGACCATCGCGGTGGCGGCAGCCACCGCACCCGCGCTCGCGCAGCAGCCCTCAGGGGCATTCATCGACGCGCGCTGGACCGCCTGGCTCGGATGCTGGCAGCAGCTCGAAGAGACCGTACGCGACAAGAATCCTCTCGATGCGGACCCGCGCGATGCCGTACCGACGCCGGGCGTCGTCGTGTGCGTGACCCCGGCGGACGATCCCGCGGGCGTGAGGATGAGCACCATCGTCGAGAAGCAGGCCGCGCTCGAGGAGACGGTGTTTGCCGACGGAACGAACCGCGCGATCGACGAGCCCGGATGCAAGGGATCGCAGCGCGCCCGCTGGTCCGAGAACGGCACGCGCCTGTTTGCGCACGCGGAGCTCTCCTGTGGTGACGGCACGAAGCGAGCGATCTCCGGCCTGACGACGATCGCGCCCGGGCCCGTGTGGCTGGAGATTCAGGTCGTGAACATCGAGGGGCGCGAGAGCATCCGCATCCGCCGGTACCGCCGCGCACCCGACCAGGCATACGCCAGCTCGCGCCTGTCGCGCGATCAGCTTTCCGCCGCCGCGGCTGCCGCTGTGCGGCAGGCGCGAACGTTCAGCCTCGAGGACGTGAAGGAGGCGAGCGCGAAGGTGACGCCGTCGACCGTGGAAGCCGCCTTGATTGAAACCGACGCGCGGTTTCCGCTGAACGCCCGGCGCCTCCAGGAGCTCGACGCGGCCGGCGTTGCCGACCGCGTGCTCGACCTCATGATCGCGCTTTCGTTCCCGAACAAGTTCGTCGTCGAGCGCCGGACAGCTCCGGTAATGGCGACGGGCGGTGGCTACCCGATTGGTGAGTACGGCTGGTTGGACATGGGATACGACCTCTTCCCGTACCGCTACGCCCCGTTCGGGTACGGCATGTGGGGCTTTTACGACACTTACTACTACGGAGCCATCTCTGGCGGCGGCGTCGTCGCGAACGACGAGCCGCAGTCGAGCGGCCAGGGCCGCGTCGTCGATGGGATGGGCTACACGCGCGTGCGCTCGCGCGATCCCCTGCCGGGGAACCCCGGCGGCATGGCGTCAGGCGATGGCGGCGGGTCCTCGTCCGGCGGCTCGAGCTCGGGCGGGGGCGGCGTCTCTTCGCAAGGCTATTCGGGAGGCGGTGGAGGCGACTCCGGCCGTTCAGCCGTGGCTCGGCCGCCCGACTGAGCGGCGGAAACCTTTAGCCGGCGCTTTTCGTAGGGGAGGGTGATGAGAACGATCACCCTCGCCGCGTTGCTGCTCACGTTCGTTGCCGCGCCCGAGGCACAGCGCGACACGACGTCCAAGTTCTCGGATAGCCTCGAGCGTGCGTTTGCGCCCGCTGGCATAGTCCGCCTCGACCTCTCGGCGGGCGATTACCGGGTCGCGCGCGGAGAGGACGATCGGATTCGCGTCAACTGGGAGACCCGCGACGTCGAATCGCTGAACCAGAGCCGGGTCGGCGTAACGGTGCGCGGAAAAGAGGCCGCAATCAACACGTCTGGGCCGCGCAGGTTCGGCGGCAACCGTTTCCGCGTCGATATCGAGCTCCCTCGCCGCACCGATCTGCACCTCCGCATGACGGCGGGCGACCTCACGATCGCCGGCATCGAGGGGCACAAGGACGTCTTCCTGCGCGCCGGTGACCTCACCATCGAGGTCGCGGATCCGACGCAATACAAACAGGTAAACGCCTCGGTGACGGCCGGAGACATCTCGGCCCGGCCGTTCGGGTTTTCAACCGGGGGTCTCTTCCGAAACTTCGCGAGCACCGGACCTGGACGGTACCAGCTTCGCGCGCGCCTCTGGGCGGGTGACCTGAAGCTGCTGCCGGCGCGGCTGGCCGCTAAGTAAGCTGACGCCTGCCGGCGTATGATCCGCATCTGACGCGGAGGACCGTCATGATGCGTGTCATACGTCTGCTGTTCGTGGCTCTCGTGCTGTCGGTCGTGGCTCCGTCCGCCCAGGAGCTGGGCACGGTGGCCTTTCCCACATCCGGCGCGGCTGCGGCGCAGCCGGCTTTCCTCGAAGGCGTCAAAGCCCTTCACAGCTTCCAGTTCGACGACGCGGCCGACGCATTCCGCCGGGCGCAGAAGGCGGATTCGGACTTCGCGCTGGCGTACTGGGGCGAGGCCATGAGCTACAACCATCCGCTGTGGGCGCAGCAGGACGTGGATGCCGCGAAGAAAGCGCTCGAGAAGCTCGCGCCGACGCATGAGGCTCGGGTCGCGAAGGCGAAGCTGCCGAAGGAGAAAGCGTTCCTCGAGGCGATGCAGACGCTGTACTTCTCGCCCGGCGACAAGCTCGCGCGCGATCGCGCGTACTCCGACGCGATGGCGCGGCTGTACGCTCAGTGGCCGGACGATCACGAGATCGCCACGTTCTACGCCCTGTCGCTGCTCGGGATGGTGCGTCCGGGCGACGAAGGCTTCCGGCGTCAGGCGCGCGCCGCGTCGATTGCGATGAGGATCTACGCAGAGAACCCGAAGCATCCTGGCGCGGCGCACTTCATCATCCACGCGTTCGACGATCCGGACCACGCGCCGATCGCGCTGCCGGCGGCGGACGCCTACGCGAAGATCGCACCCGCGGCGGCGCACGCGCTCCACATGCCGTCACATATCTACGTGCAGCTGGGCATGTGGAAGGAAGTGGTGTCGTCGAATGTCGATGCGTACAAGGCGGCGCTGGCCACGATCGCGCGCATGAAGCTGGCCGAGGGGCGTGAGGATTTCCATACGCTGTCGTGGCTGGCGTACGGCAACCTGATGCTCGGGCGCTTCGACGACGCGATGCGCAACGTCGAGCTCGCGCGCGCCACCGCCGAGCGCAACGCGACGAGCCGGGGCGTGCAGAACGGCTATCGCGCCATGCGCGCGCGCCACATGCTGGAGACCGGACAGTGGGAGAAGATCCCGCTGGACCTGGGGGCGCCCGCTCCGGCCGACGCACATGCCCACATGCCTGGCATGGCGGGGATGGCGTACGCGGATCCGAGCAACGCGTGGATCTTCATCGCGGGCGTGAGCGCGGCGAAGCTCGGCGACGTGGCAGGCGCGGAGGCGGCAGCCGCGCGGCTGCGCGAGTCGCGCGAGAAGACCGCTGCCGGTGATGCGTACGCCGCGAAAGGCATCGCCGTCCTCGAGAAAGAAGTCTCGGCGCTGGCGCGCCTGGCGGCGGGCCGCAAGGACGAAGCCGTGCAGCTGGCGAAGGACGCGGTGGAGATCGAGCTGACGACGGACGCGCCGTCTGGCCCGCCGGATCCGATGAAACCCGCGCTGGAGCTGTACGGAGACGTGCTCCTCGCGGTCGATCGGCCGGCGGAGGCGTCAGCGGCGTACGCGCAGTCGCTGCTTCGCACGCCGAAGCGGACGCCGTCGCTGCTCGGCCTGGCGCGGGCGTCGGCAAAGGCGGGGAACGCGGCCGCGGCGCGCCAGCATTACACCGAGCTGGCGGCGATGCCCGGCGCGGCGCCGACATCGCCGGCCGTACAGGAAGCGCAGAAGTACCTCAAGGCCCCTGCTACGGAAGCGGGCCGGTAAGAGCTCAGAGTCAGCTCAGAGTCGGCTCAGAGTCGACTCTGAGCGGGACCCGGGCTCGTCTGGCTCGCTCGGCGGACCGTTGCGTCGAAGGGCGGTCACGATCAGGGCCCGGTCCTCCGCGCTGATCTCTTGTCCGCATAACGCCCGCCACTCCGCCTGTTGTTGCGAGGCACTGTGCCCCTGCACGCCAAGCAGCGGATGCCACGTGAGCAGCGGATCGGCGCGGCCCAGCCCGTGGTGTTGATAGCTGCTCCACCGATACTCGTCCGGTGTGCTGACCATCTGCGCCTCGACCGGGTTCAACTCGATATACCGCAAGCATGTAAGCCAGCGGCGATCATCCAGGATCAGCGCGGCTTGGTATCGCCCCTCCCACAGTGTTCCCGTCCGTCCGTGGCGCTCGTTGAAGTACCGAACGTAACCGCACCCGAGCCTCTGCAGCGCCCGGGGGAGGGCCTTTTCTTCGGGTGCGGTCACGAGTGCGTGGTAGTGGGTGTCCATCAGCGCGTAGCCGTGGATTCTTACGCCGCCGCGTCTAGCGGCGCGGCCAAGCAACGTCAAGAAGTTGATGCGATCGCAGTCGTCCACGAACACACGAGAACGATTGTTGCCGCGGTGCCAGACATGATGACTCATGCCAGGAATGAACATACGCGGTGGAGACACGCTCTCTTCAACGCAAGAATCGGACTCACGGCGTGATCCCGCCAAATGCACCAGAAATCGGCTTACACCTCTCGAACAGTCGCTCGCCTGTGCAAGAACCGCAATCCTTGAAATGCCTAAAGCGCGGAGGATCTCCCAACCGAAAACCGTCGCTCCGCGGCCCCGAGTGAACTCGGAGTCGACTCTGACCTGACTCTGAGGCGACTCTGACCTGACTCTGAACTAGAATCCCGCGCATGAAACGATTGGGCATCCTCCTGCTGGTTCTGCCGCTGGGCGCGGCGATCGTCGTCGACATGCAGCTGCCGCTGGCGGCACAGGCGCGGCGAGCGGCCACGAAGACGCCGCCGGCCGCGCCGCCGTTCTCCGTTGTCGAGGCGAGCATCCCGGAGATGCGCGCCGCCCTCGAGCAGCGACGCACGACCTCGCGCGACATCGTCCAGCAGTACCTGACGCGCATCGCTTTTTACGAAGATCGACTCAATGCCGTGATCACGGTCAACCCGAACGCGCTGACGCAGGCCGACGAGCGCGACCGCGAGCGCGCCGCCGGGAAGCTCCGCGGCCCGCTGCACGGCATTCCCGTCGCGCTCAAGGACAACATACACACGACCGACATGCCGACCACCGGCGGCGCGCTCGCATTCGTCGACCTCGTGCCGCCCTACGAGGCCACGCTCACCACGAACCTGCGCGACGCCGGCGCCATCATCATCGCCAAGACGCAGCTCACCGAGCTCGCCAACTACATCGCCAGCGGCATGCCGGCCAACTACAACGCCCTCACCGGATACGGGATGAACCCGTACGATCCGCGCCGCGACCCGAGGGAGAACACCTTCGACGGCCGGCCCGTGCTCACCACCGGCGGCTCCAGCTCGGGAGTCGGCACCGCCGTGAGCTTCTGGGCCGCGAACGTCGGCACCGAGACGTCGGGCTCGATTCTGAGCCCGTCCAACGCGAACATGCTGGTCGGCATCAAGCCGACCGTCGGACGGATCAGCCGGTACGGGGTCATCCCCATCACCGCCGATCAGGACACGCCGGGACCGATGGCGCGCACCGTGGCCGACGCCGCAATCATGCTCGGCGCGATGGAAGGCGCGTCGCCCGACCCGAAGGACCCGGCCACGAAAACCTGCGCGGTCCCGCCAGGACGCGATTACACCAAGTTCCTGAACGCCGCGGGGCTGAAGGGTGCCCGCATCGGCATCCCACGCGCGTTCTTCTACGACAAGGTCACGCCTCCCGGCGAGAAGGAGGGCCGCGGCGGGCTCAACGACGCGCAGCGCAAGGTGATGGACGAGGCGATTGCGGTGCTCAAGGCGCAAGGCGCCGTGATCGTCGATCCGGCCGATGTGCCGAGCATCATCGACAAGGACGAGTCGAACAATTTCCTCACGTGGAGCACGTGCGGCGGCCTCGAGAACCGGAAGGGCATGGACGAGAAGTGTTCGGTCGTCCTGAAGTACGGCATGAAGCGCGACTTCAACGAGTGGCTGCAGTCGCTCGGCGAACGGGCGCCGGTCAAGACGCTCACCGAGCTGCGTCAATGGAACATCGCGCACCAGCGCGCGGGCGCCATCAAATACGGTCAGGCGAACCTGGACGTGTCCGACGAGGTGAGCCTGCAGGCCGATCGCGCGCGCTACGAGCGCGACCGGAAGAAGGATGTCCACCTCGGCGCCTCACACGGCATCGACCAGGTGATGAAGGCCGAAAAGCTCGACGCCTTGCTGTTCCCTGGCGTGAGCGGGTCGGCGCTTGCCGCAAAGCCTGGCCACCCGACGATCTCCGTGCCGTTTGCCTTCGTGCCGAACACCCCGTTCGGCGGCGGCCCCGCGGTTCCTGAGAGCTTCAACGCGAAGCCCGCGCCGTACGGCGTCAGCTTCACGGGCGGCGCATGCAGTGAACCGAAGCTCATTGAGCTGGCTTACGCCTTCGAACAGGCGACGAAGAAGCGCACGGCGCCCCCGCTGTTCCCCTGAGCGTCGCAGAATCTGCGCGACGAAGGCCGATCGCGCGTTGCGTGATCTGCGTACCTGCACGCGCGATCCGCTGATTCGCGCCTGTTTCCGCGTGGCTCGGAACCTGCGTCCTGAGTCGTGCGTGAGCACCACGAGGATTGACTTCATTTCGGCCTACTGCGATTCCTGGTGTGACCGCTGCGCCTTCACGCAGCAGTGTTCGGCGTTTGCCGTTCGAACGGCGATCGGGATGTGTGATGGAGACGTCAGGACGGGCCTCGAACTTGCCTTGGGCAGACCCGTTCGAACCGAGGCGACACCCGGACCTTGGCCCGAGAAGACTGCGGAGTTCGAGCGAGAGTACCGACGAGCGCAACGCCCGCGTCGACGCGTCGCCCATCACTCCCGCGACGCGCGCGTACGCCATCCTCGCGTTCCGCTGGCTCGGCGAAATGGCGGAGGCGCTCCAGCAGATGCGTGATTCCGTCGTTCATGATGCCCTGGACGTCATCGCGTGGGATCACATCCTGATCGGGGCGAAGCTGCATCGTGCGCTGCACGGCCGCGACGCCTACAGGAACGGCGAGGGATTCGGCGACGATCACCCGGTGCAGAACGACTGGAACGGTTCGGCGAAGGTCGCGCTGATTTCGATCGAGCGATCCGAGGCGGCCTGGCGCGTGGTGGCATCGTGCGCGCCGGGCGACGCCGCCTCGATGATGGCGGACCACCTTGCTCAGCTGCTCAGGGACGTCGAACGCGAGTTCCCGCGCGCCCGTCAGTTTGTCCGCCCCGGCTTCGACGAGGAACAGCTCGTCTGAAGCGTCACGGAGCACTCCGTCGATGTTCCCGTAGACTTGGCGGATATATCCGCAACCATGCTGAGGTACCGAACCCTCGTCCTGTGCGCGCTCCTCGTTCTCGTCGCCGCATGCCGGCGTGAACCCCGCGGCGAACAGGCCGCCCGCGAAGCAGGCCTGAACGTCCTCCTCGTCACGATCGACACGCTGCGGGCGGATGCCCTCGGTTCGTACGGCAACACACGCGCCGCCACTCCGATCCTCGATCGGCTGGCGGCCGGCGGCGTTCGCTTCTCGCACGCACGCGCGCACACGGTCGTCACCCTTCCCTCGCACGCCAACATCCTGTCGGGCCGCTACCCGTTCCGACACGGGGTGCGCGAGAACGCGGGCTTCAGGTTTCCCGCCTCGATGGAGACGCTGGCCACGCTCCTCAAGGCGCGCGGCTATCGAACCGGCGCGTTCGTGAGCGCCTTTCCACTCGATCGACGATTCGGGCTCGACCGCGGATTCGACATCTACGACGACCGCTACGGCAAGAGCGGAGAGCACGACGCGTTCCGCGTGCCCGAGCGATCGGCGGTTGACACAGCGTCCGCGGCTCTGGCGTGGATCGGCGCGGCGCCCGCGCCCTCGCCATACTTTGCATGGGTGCACGTCTACGAGCCGCACTTCCCGTACGCGCCGCCGGAGCCATTCGCCTCTCGATTCCCGCAGTCCCCCATGTTGTGCTGCTCGCGAGGATCGCCCGCGAGATCGAACAGCTCCGGCCGCGGCGCGCGGATGAATCGATGTCGTCCCTCCGTCAGCGAGGCGAGATCGCTCCACCCGAAGTGCAGGCGCGGATACATCGTTTCGCTGGCGACGCTTCTGTCGGCGACTCGGCCACCCGACAGCTCATTGACGATCGATCGGCCGTCGATCCCTGAAACGTCACCGCCGACGAGGTCGAGCAGCGTCGCTGCGACGTCGACGTGACCGATGGTGCCTCCGATTCGTGCGCCTGCGAGGTTCGCCGCTTTCGGCAACCGGAGGACCCACGGCACATGCAGCGCTTCGCGATAGAGAAAGATTCCGTGCTCCGCCTCACCGTGGTCGCCAAGCCCTTCGCCGTGATCGGAGAGTACCAGGACACGATCGCGCGATCGAGCAGCCCGCGCGCGCGGAGGCGGTCGAGGAAGCGGCCGACGATCGCGTCGGCGTACGAAATCTCGCCGTCGTACGGCTTCGCCATCCTGTGCGCGGGTGGGGGCGTATAGGGTGTGTGCGGTTCATACAGATGGAGGAACGCCAACAGCGGTGCGTCCCCCTGGCTCTCGACCCAGGAGGCGAGCGCATCGGCGCTTGCCGCTCCATCCCGCTGCGATTCAGACAGCGACTCGCCGGTGCCCATGACCTGAATGTGGTCGTCGAAAAAGTCGAACCCCTGGGCGATTCCCGTTTGGTGCCTCAGGACGAAAGACGACACCGCCGCTCCCGTGCGGTAGCCGGCGGCCTTGAGCCGGCCGGCAAGCGTTCGACGACCAGGCTCGACCGCGTAGCCGATGTTGTCGCGGACGCCGTGCCGATACGGGAGCAGCCCTGTGAACAGCGATGCATGCGCGGGGAGCGTCAGCGGGATGTGGCTGTACACCTCTTCAAAGACAATCCCCTCGCGGCCGAGCTGATCGAGGGTCGGCGTCGATCCGCTCGCGTAGCCATACAGCCGCAGGTGATCGGCGCGAAGTGTGTCGATCGAGACCAGGATGAGTGGGGCTTTTTTGAACGCACCCGTGCGGACACTGACGTTCTGCGAGCCGGAGCATCCTCCGACGACCACGGCGCACACGACCAGCAGGGCTTTAGCCCCTGCCGCTGAGCATATCGCGCCTCGCACAGCGGGCAGTGGGGCTAGAATTGACACCGCTCTCCCGCCACGTAAGCGTCACGTAAGCAGTGTCGGCGTCTGCTTGTCCGTCCGCAATAGGAGGAACGAATGCACGTGTCAATCATTCGCGCGATGCCCGTCGTGCTGCTGATCGTGTCAGCGGCAGCCCGCGCGTCGGCGCAGGCCGATCCGCAGGCGGCTGGCAGTCATAAACACTACGAGCACAGCGAGGACGCGAATCAGCCCGGGCCAAACGGCGAGATCGCGCCGCGCCTGCAGAACCTGGGGCCGCACACGTTCGCGGTCAGCACGACCAACAAGGACGCCCAGCTGTTCATCAACCAGGGGGTGAACCTGGCGTATGCCTTCAATCACGCCGAGGCCCGGCGGGCGTTCCGCGAGGCGGCACGGCTCGACCCGACGCTCGCGATGGCGTACTGGGGCCAGGCGCTCGTGCTCGGCCCGAACATCAATGCCTTGATGGAATCGTCCGAGGAGCCTCACGCGCTCGATATGGTGCAGAAGGCGATGTCGCTCAAGGCGAGCGCGTCGCCGCGGGAGCAGGCGCTCATCGAGGCGTTGTCGAAGCGCTACACCGGCGACGCGCAGCATCGCCAGGTGAACGACAAGGCCTACGCCGCCGCGATGCGGGAGGTCCACGACAAGTTCCCCGACGACCTCGACATCGCGACGATGTACGTCGAATCGATGATGGACCTTCGGCCGTGGGGCTACTGGATGCGCGACGGCCAGCCGCACGAGGGCACCGCCGAGATCGTCGCCCTCACGGAACAGGTGATGGCGCGCAACCCGAAGCATCCGGGCGCGCTGCACATGTATATCCACCTGATGGAAGCGCACCACGCGGGCCGGGCCGAAGCCGCTGCCGACGCACTGCTTCCGCTGCTGCCGGGAGCGGGGCACATGGTGCACATGCCGGGTCACATCTACCAGCGCGTCGGCCGTTACAACGACGCCATTCGCGCCAACGAGCTCGCGATCACCGCCGACGAGGATTACATCACGCAGTGCCGGGCGCAGGGCCTCTATCCAATGGGCTACTACCCGCACAACATCCACTTCCTCTGGTTCGCGGCGACCTACGACGGGCAGAGCGCCAAGGCGATTGAATCGGCGCGCAAGGTGGCCGCGAAGATCCCCGATGAAGCGCTGAAGGCTGTGCCCGTGCTCGCCGGGTTCCGTGTCGTGCCCTATCTGGCGCTCACGCGTTTCGGCAAGTTCGACGAGATGCTCAAGGAGCCCGATCCCGGCCCGAACGCTTACATCCGCGGCATGTGGCTCTACGCGCGCGGGATCTCGTTCGTCGCGAAGAACCAGCTTGCGCAGGCGGAACGCGAGCTCGCCCAGCTGAACGCCGTGCTCAAGGACAAGTCGCTCGACGGTCCGTTGTTCTCGCCGAACGTCATGCGCAACATCCTCGCGATCGGACCCGAGGTGCTGGGCGGCGAGATTGCCGCCGCACGCGGTCAGTACGACAAGGCGGTCGCGCATCTTGAAAGGGCCGTGCGGCTCGAGGATGCGCTGGTCTACACGGAGCCGTCCGAATGGCACTACCCGCCGCGCCACGCGCTCGGCGCGATTCTGCTCGAGGCCGGGCGTCCCGCGGAGGCGGAAACCGTGTACTGGGAGGACCTGCGGCGCAACCGCGAGAACGGGTGGGCGCTTGCAGGTCTCCTGCAGGCGTTGAAGGCGCAGAAGAAGACCTACGAAGCGGATCTCATCGAGGCGCGATTCAAGCGCGCGTGGGAGCGGGCGGACATCACGCTGGCAGCGTCACGCTTCGGCCGCGTCCCGACCCATGCGGTAACATCTGACGTGAGGTGAAACGATTCCTGGTGGCGGTGAGCGCGATCGCGGCTCTCGCGGTCGCGCTCATCGCCGCACCAGCTCCCACGCTCCTTCTGATTTCGCTCGACGGATGGCGGTGGGACTACCACACGAAGTCGTCCGTGAAGAACCTGCGCAGCCTGATGGAGCGCGGTGTTCGCGCCGAAGGGCTCATCCCGAGCTTTCCGACCAAGACCTTCCCCAATCACTACACGCTCGTGACGGGCCTCTATCCGGGCCATCATGGCGTCGTCGGAAACGCGATGCGCGATCCGCGCACCGGACGCCTCTTCACGATGCAGAAGCGAGAAGAGGTGTCGGATGCGATGTGGTGGGGCGGCGATCCCATCTGGAACGCCGTCCAGCGCGCCGGACGGCCATCGGCGGCGATGTTCTGGCCCGGATCGGAGGCGCCGATTGGGGGCATGCGCCCCAGGCACTGGACGCCGTACGAGCACGACCGGCCGAATAGCGCGCGCGTCGATCAGGTGCTCGCGTGGTTCGACCTGCCCGCGAACGCCCGACCGGCGTTCATCACCCTCTACATGAGCGACGTGGACGCGGCGGGCCACAGCTTCGGGCCGAGCTCGCCCGAGCTGCAGCGCGCGCTCGAGCGCGTGGACGACATGCTCGGCCGGCTCTTGCGCGGTCTCGAGCAGCGGCGGATGCTCGACGCGATCAACATCATCGTGACGGCGGATCATGGGATGGCGGAGACGAGCAGCCAGCGCGTCGTGTTCATCGATGACCTCGTGAAGCCGGCGGACGGAGAGGTCGTCGACATGAATCCGACGCTAGGAGTGTGGCCCAGGCCCGGGCGGGAAGACGCCGTGTACCGCGTGCTGGTGACGGCGCATCCGCGGCTGACGGTCTACCGGCGCAAGGAGACGCCTGCGCACTGGTACTTTCGCGATCACGAACGGATCGCGCCGATCGTCGGCGTCGCGGATGAGGGATGGTCCATTCTGCGGCGGGCGAGCTTCATCGACACGTTTGCGCGAAGCATCCGTCGCGTCGGCGGCAACCACGGCTACGATCCGCGCATCCAGTCGATGCAGGCCCTCTTCGTGGCGGCCGGTCCGGCGTTCAAACAGAACACCGTCGTGCCGCCATTCGAGAATGTGCACGTGTACGAGGTCATGTGTCGCGTCCTTGGGGTCGAGCCGTCGCCGAATGACGGTGATCCGGCCGTCGCCCGTTCGCTGCTCCGCTGACTGAGGGGCCGAGCGCGCGTGTTCGTCGTTCAGAGTCAGCTCAGAGTCGACTCAGAGTCGACTCTGAGCTGATTGGTTGGGAGTTATTCCATGCGCAGATTATTCACTTGCCTCGCGCTCGTTGCTTCCGTTTCGTCCCTTCCGTCGGCGCAGCAGCCGCCTCCGGTTCCACATCCCGGCACAACGCTGTCACTCGACGAGCTCCGCGCCCAGATGTTCCACGTGTCCGCCGGCCGACGCCTCAGACCCCGGTCGTGGCCCGGCAACGCCCGTGTCGCGGTCGCTCTCAGCTTCGACGTCGACAATGCGTCGGCGACGCTCGCGCGCGGCGTTCTGAACTACGAGGTGATCTCCCGCGGTGAGTACGGCGCCGTAGACGGCTTGCCGCGGATCCTCCGCCTGCTCGAGAAGCACCAGGTGCCCGCCTCGTTCTTCATTCCCGCGGTCAGCGCCGCGCTGCACCCGAACATGATCAAGGACATCCTGGCGAGCGCGCTTCGCCACGAGATCGGCGTGCACGGCTGGATTCACGAGCTGCTGCCCGCGCTGAACAACGAGGCCGAAGAGCAGCGCCTTCTGAATCAGGCAATCGAGTACCTGACGAAGGCGATCGGCAAGCGTCCCGTCGGCTACCGCGCGCCATCATGGCAGTTCTCGCGGTGGACGCCCGGCCAGATCAAGGCGGCCGGCTTCCTCTACGACAGCAGCCTCATGGCGAGCGACGACGCCTACGAGATCCTCATCGACGGCAAACCTTCAGACGTCGTCGAGCTGCCGATCGAGCGCATCCTCGACGACTTCCCATACTTCGGCGGCAACGCCGACGGCTCGAACCCCGCGCCGGCAGCCGTCCTCGAGGTGTTCCAGTCGGAGTTCGACGTCGCCTACGACGAAGGCGGCCTCTACGTGCTGACGATGCACCCGCACATCATGGGCCATCGCTCGCGCGTGGCGCTGCTCGACAGGCTGATTCAGCACATGCGCAGCAAGCCGGGTGTCTGGTTCGCCACGCACGAGCAGGTCGCGCGCCACGTGAAGGGCAGTTCCTAGCCCCGCGCCTCCGAGCTAGTTGGTCGTGCTCACGGGCGGCATCGGATCCGGTACGTGGTTGACGACCGGCGGGATCGAACGAAGGTAGGCAAAGACCGCCTTCAGATCCGCGTCGGTCATCTGGCGGTAGTTGAACCACGGCATGGGCGGCAGGATCGGACGCGACACGCCCCAGTGCCGGCCCGTGCGGATCGTCTTGATGAACATGTCCTCCGTCCAGATCCCGATCCCCGTGTTCCGATCGGGCGTCAGGTTGGCGGTGAAGCTCACGCCCCACGGTCCCGAGAACGCGGTATTCGTTGCACCCATCACCGCGGCGTCCTGCCATTCGCCGTTCGGCGCCGCGGCCGGCCGCGTAATCCTGTACGTCTCCGGGTGACCCGACAGCATCCGGCTCGTATCGGGCTCCGGACCGTTGTTGCCCATCTTCCACGGCGTATGACAGTCGTTGCAGCCGCCGATGGTCACGAGGTAAGCGCCGCGCTCAACCTGCGCGTTCACGTCGACGCTGTCCGGTGCGCGATGAGCGGCCGCGGCATCACGGGCATCGCACCCGGTCGCCAGCGTTCCGAGAACTATCAGGATGAAGGCCAGTCCGCCGATCCACGTGACCCGGGCTGCATTCCAGGTGATATTCGACGAGGTCCGCTGCATACGCATGCTCCTTGGCTCTTGAGTTGAACGGAGCAAGCCTACACAGCCGTGGATTACGGGCTGCTTACGACGCCGTGCTTACGAGCTTGTCGCGGAGGGTGGTGGTTTCACGTTCGGGGCGCACGCCGAGCTCGTCGCGGAGCGCGCGCACCAGCGCGTCGTACGCTCGCAGCGCCGCGGCGCGATCGCCGAGCTGCGTGAGGCACATCATCTGCCGGCGGCACGCGTCCTCGTTCACCGAATCGCGGGCGAGCAGCATTCCGAAGGCATCCGCGGCCTCGAGGTAGCGTCCACGCTCCATCCGCACGCGACCGAGCGCGTCGAGCGCGTGGAGGTAACGTTCCCGAAGCCGGTCGCGGCGTTCATCGGCCCATTCGCCAACGGCCTCACCCGCCAGGAAATCACCGCGATATCGTCCGATGGCCGTGTCGAGCGCAGCTGTCGGATCGGCGCCCGACGAACGGCGCACCTCGCGCGTGGCGGCGTCGACCTCGCGCTCGAACAGCTCCGCGTCGAACTCGCGGGCGATCGAGGGATTCAGGCGGTAGCGATCGGCGTCGACCTGAATCGCGTCGGGCAGCGCGAGAGCGTTTCGCAGCCGGTGCATCGTGACATGGAAGATGTTTCGAAGCTGACCAGGAGATGCGTCGGGCCACAGGGCGAGGCCGATCTGCATCTTCGTGCATCCCTCGGGATGACAGGCCAGGAACGCGAGCAGCTCGCGGGCACGGCTCGATCCCCATTCCGGCTTTTCGATGCGGCGGTTGCGGACGTGAACCTCGAACGCGCCGAGCGCGCGGATCCGCAGCTCCACCGCCTCGTGTTCGCTCGCGGCACCCGCCGTGGGTTCGGCGGAGGGCGCCTCCGGCGTCAGGGCATCCGCGATCACCTCAGCGAGCGCGCGATGCTTGCCTTCCGCCCACGCGCCCCAGAAGGCCGGCTCCGCAAGGTGCGCGCGGGCGGCCGCCATAGTCGCCTCCTGATAGGCGTTCGCGCGCGGGTCGAGATCGATTCCGAGCTCTTCCCGTATGACGTCCGCGGCGCCAAGCAGCGACGCCGCGCGGTCGCCCCGTCCAGCGGACGCCGCTGCGCGCGCGAGGCCCTGCAGCGCGAACGCGACACACCAGCGGTCGCCGATATCGCGGCAGACGGCGAGTCCCTCGCGCAGCGCGCTTTCAGCCTCGGTGAGGCGGCCGGCCGCCGCGGAGAAGCGGCCCAGCGCGCACAGCGAGTGAGCGACCACGGTTCGGTGTTCGAGACGGCGCCCGGCGGCAATCGCCCTCTGATACGACTCGCCTGCCGTCGCGGAGGCGCCCTCCCATTCGGCGACACGCCCGCGCCAGTACCTCGGTCCACGCCGTCAACGCCCCGGGCTCCTCCGAATCGACGACGTGTGCCGCCTCGTCGAGCAGCCCGCGCGCCTCGTCGAAATCCTCCTGGAGCGCCGACGCGATGCCGAGGCCCTGCAGCGCGTACGCCAGGGATGCGCGCTCTCCGTGCGGCCGCAGCAGCTGGACGGCCTGTGCCATCGGCGCGTGCACCTGTGCGTGATCCCCCTGCCACAACGCGAGCCGGCCGAGCACCGTCTGCGCGCGTCCGCGCAAGGCCGGATCGATGCGCTCCGAGAACGTCAGCGCGACACCGACACGAAGCCGGCCCTCATTGAATCGGCCGCGAGCGAACCAGTACCAGTGAAGGGCCACGGCGAGCCGGAGCGACAGCTCGAGGCGAACCGAATCCTGCTCGCACCAATCGTGCGCTTCGCGGAAGTTCGCGTTGTCCTCGTCGAGCCGTGCCATCCACCCTTCGTCGCCGACGCCGCCGACGATCGCGGGCGCCGCGCGCTCGGCCAGGGCGACGAAGAACCTCGCGTGACGATCTCGAATGGCGTCGGTCTCGCCCGCGGCCGTCAGCTGCTCGGCCGAGTACTCGCGAACGGTTTCGAGGAGCCGATACCTGGTGCCGGAATCGCCGGGGTCGTACACGAGCAGCGATTTGTCGACGAGCGCGGTGACGCGGTCGAGGACGCCGCGCGACGGCTCCCCGGGCTCGGCGCACACCGATTCGACCGCGTCGAGCGAGAACGTGCCCATGAAGACCGAAAGCCGCCGGAAGACCGTTCGTTCCTCGGGCGAGAGCAGGCGATGGCTCCAGTCGAGCGTGTCGCGGATCGTGCGGTGGCGCGGAAGCGCGGTGCGCGAGCCGGTTTCCAGCAAGCCGATGCTCGAGTCGAGGCGATCGGCGAGGTGCTCCGGCTCGAGCGCGCGCACGCGCGCCGCCGCCAGCTCGATCGCGAGTGGGATGCCGTCGAGGCGCCGGCAGATGCGGGTCACCGCGTGCACGTTTCGAGCGGTCAGCTCGAAGCCGGCCCGCACATCCTGCGCACGCTCGACGAAGAGCGCGATGGCATCGGACCCGGCCGCGGCCTCGAGCGTGTCGTTCTGCGGCAGCGAGAGCGGCAGGACGGCCAGCGTGCGTTCGCCGCAGACGCCCAGCGCCTCGCGGCTCGTGACCATGACTTTCACCGCTGGACAGTCGCGCAGCACCTCGGCGACGAAAGCCGCGGCCGCGTCGACGATGTGCTCGCAGTTGTCGAGGACGAGCAGCATCGCCGACGTCGCGTACCGCTCCACGAGGTGCGCGAACGAGGGTTTGCCCGAGCGGTCGGACAGTCCAAGCGCCGCCGCCACGTGCTCCGCGATGAGCCGCGGGTCGGCGAGCGCGGCGAGCTCAACCCAGGCGGCCGCTTCCGCTCGCGAGGCGAGCTCGATCGCGAGCCGCGTCTTGCCGCTGCCGCCGGCCCCGGTCAGCGTGAGCAAGCGGGTGCCCTGCAGCGCCCGCCAGCCGGCGTCGACGCGCCCGTCGCGGCCGATGAGCGGCGTCAGCGGAGCAGGAACCCGCGCAGAGACTGCAACCAGAGCCGTCACGGGGGAGATCTTACAGGGGCGAGGGGTCAGGGGCGAGGGCGAGGGCTGCCTCAGTCAGCAGCGAGACAGCGCCTCACCCCTTCCCACTCGCCCCTACGAGATCGAGCTCGGATCGGTTGAGGACGTTGTCCGCCGCGCCGACGCGGAACCATCGCCATTCGTACGGACCGAGGGGGACGCGATGCGCGCCGTCGTTCTGGGCCTTGCTGTGATGGCCGTCGAACACGTCCACGAGCACGCCGTCGTTGGAGCAGCCCACCGCGACGCGCACCGGCTGGCGCCGATCGCTGAAGTTGTGCAGCGTGAGCAGCGAGGTCTCGCGCCAGTCGTAGCGCAGCGCCAGCACCGATGGAACGTTCGTGCGAAGCACCACGAAGTCGCCCCAGCTGATCTCGGGGCACTCCTTGCGCATGCGAATGATCCGCTCGGTCCAGTTGAGCAGCGAGTGCGGATCGCGACGCTGCGTCGCTCACGTTGACACGCTGGTAGCCGTAGATGCGGTCGTCGATCACGGGACGAACCACACGCTTCGCACGCGAGAACCCGCCGTGCCGCTCGTCGGTCCATTGCATTGGCGTGCGCGCGCACTCGCGTTCCGGCAGCCGCAGGTCATCGCCGATTCCGATCTCGTCGCCGTACTGCATCATCGGCGTGCCGGGCAGCGAGAAGAGCAGGCTGAACGCGAGCTCGAGCCGCTTGCGGTCGTTGCCCAGCATCGGCGCCAATCGTCGCCGGATCCCGCGGTCGTACAGCTGCATGCGCTTGTCGGGACCGAATTTCGCGAACACCCTCTCGCGCTGCTCCTCTGTGAGCCTTCCCAGATCCAGCTCGTCGTGGCTGCGGAGGAACTGCACCCATTGCGCGTTCGGCGGCCGCTTGCGCGTCTGTTCGAGCGCCCACACCAGCGGATCGAGATCGGCGGTCGCGAGTGCGTAAAACAGCCGCTGATTGACCGGGAAGTTCAGCATCATCTGCAGCCGTTCGCCCTCGTCGCCGAAGTACTGCATGCTCTCGTCGGGCGGCACGTTGGCTTCGGCAAGCAGGATCGCCTCGCCCGATCGCCACTGCAGAAAGTCGCGCATCTCCTTCAGCAGGTTGAAGTCCTGCTGGTGCTCGATCCCCGCGCCCTTCTTCTCGATGAGGAAGGGCACGGCATCCATGCGGAAGCCCGACACTCCCAGCTGCAGCCAGAAGCCCATGATCTTCTGAATCTCGGCGCGCACGTACGGATGCCACGTGTTCAGGTCCGCCTGGTGCTTGTAGAAGCGGTGGAAGTAGTACCTGGCCGGCGCGGCGATCGAGGTCCCACGTGGTCGTCTGCTCTCCGGGAAAGACGATGCCGTCCTTGTGGTTCTTCGGGCGCTCGATCGGCCCATACGTACCAGTCGCGGTAGAACGAGCGGCGGTCGCTCGCGTGCCTGCTGGAACCACGGGCAGTCGATCGATGTGTGGTTCACGACGAGGTCGACGATGACGCGAAGGCCCAGAGCATCGGCGTGCTTCATGAAGTCGACGAAGTCGCCGAGCGACCCGTGCTTCTCGTGGACGCCGTAGAAGTCCGTCACGTCGTAGCCGTTGTCGCGGTTCGGCGATGGATAGAACGGCTGCAGCCACACGCAGGTGACGCCAAGCCCTGCAGATAGTCGAGGCGTCGCATCAGCCCTTCGAAGTCGCCGATGCCGTCGCCGTTCGCGTCCTGGTACTTCTCGACGTCGAGACAGTAGATGACTGCGTTCTTGTACCAGAGATCGTCTATCGACATGCGGCTCAACCGGCCCGAGCAAGAGACGTTCCGGACAGTCGGTCGAGCTTGCGTGGGCCGTGCGCTTGCACGTTCCAGCCTTGGATGAGCGATCGATCCCGGGGCTACGATCGAATTCCGCTGGGGCTTGTCAGCCTGCTCGCCGCGTTTCTCGTGGTGGGACTGGCCGCCTCACGGTTAGGCCGGGTCACTCCGTCCGCGCCGCCAACCCTGCCGGATCTGTCGACTGCACAAGTCGTGGAGGTGCGCGACGTCTCCGGCCGCACGGTCTTGAGTGGCGAGTTTCGCGAGCACATCGACGCGTTCGGGAACGTCGAGAAGGATGCGGATCTCGTCGAGCGCGGCGGGCGCCACGTGATTGGTGGAGATCGAGATCGGCATCCAGGGACCTGCGGCGATGTCGTCGGGCCAGGAGCTCGACATCGACATCATCGAGCTGCGGCCCAACACGAAGCATTCGATCTTCATCGACGATCGCGAGGTGGCGGCGTTGACCGCCGACGACCGCGGCAGCATCAACGTGAAGCTGCGCTCATCCCCGCCGAGCGGCGACCTGCTTCGGTGACTCACGCATGAGCCTTCCGCACCCGAAGCATGAAGGCCCGGCAGCTGGACGGCGCGTTTCTTGCCACGTCAGCCGTCATGCACCGCGTCCTTGACCCTGCGCTGCAGGGTCAGCTCAGTGAAGCGCGGCACCTCCTGGCGGGCATCCGCGACGCCCTGACGCGCTTCGGCGCAAGCGAGGACGACCAGTCGGCGCTGGCGGCGTCGATCCGGCAGCTCGACGAGTTCTTCCTGCTCGTGGTGGTTGGGGAGTTCAACGCGGGGAAGAGCGCTTTCATCAATGCTCTCGCGGGGCAGCGTGTCCTCGAGGAAGGCGTGACGCCGACCACGGCGCAGATCCACGTCCTGCGATACGGCGACACCGCGAGCACGGGCCTCGACGAGCACGGGATGCGGGTCGTGACCGCACCGGCCGAGTTGCTCCGCGACGTGCACATCGTCGATACGCCGGGCACCAACGCGATCATGCGCGAGCACGAACGGCTGACGGCTGAGTTCGTGCCGCGCTCGGACCTCGTGATTTTCGTGACGTCGGCCGACCGCCCGTTCACGGAGACGGAGCGCGGCTTCCTCGAGGCGATACGCGACTGGGGCAAGAAGATCGTCATCGTCGTCAACAAAGTCGACATCTTCGAGCGCGAGGCGGAGCTGGCGGAGGTGCTGGCGTTCGTACGCGATTCAGCGCGCAGCCTGCTCGGCATCACACCGGAGGTCTTTCCCGCCAGCGCACGGCTGGCCATGCGCGCGAAGCAAGGCGAGCCATCGCTCTGGAACGCGAGCCGATTCGAGGCGCTGGAGCGGTTCATCCGCGACTCGCTCGACGAAGGAAGCCGCTTTCGACTCAAGCTTGCCAACCCGCTCGGCGTCGGCCAGGCGCTCGCCCATCGATACGGCACGATTGCCGATGAACGGCTCGTGCTCCTCAAAGAGGACGTCGCGCTCCTCGAGGACATCGAGCGCCAGCTCGCGGTGTACCGCGACGATCTGGCGCGCGGCTTCGAGCTGCGGATGACGGCGGTCGAAAAGGTCCTCGTCGACATGGAGGCGCGCGGCCACGCGTACTTCGAAGACACGCTGCGCATCGGCCGCGTGATGGATCTCCTGAACCGCGCGCGCATTCAGAAGGAGTTCGAGGATCGCGTCGTCGCCGATGCGCCGCGCCACATCGACCGCCGCGTGACCGAGCTGATCGACTGGCTGATCGACCAGGACTTCCGGCAGTGGCAGGCGGTGACGTCGCGGCTGTCGGAGCGGACGCGGGAGCACGCGGGGCGGGTGCTCGGCGCGCCGGAGGTCGGCACCTTCCATCAGGACCGCGCACAGGCTGATCGATTCGGTGGGCGGCGAAGCGCAGCGGGTGGTCGAGACCTACGACAAGCAACGCGAAGCGGCGGCCATTGCGGATCACGCCCGAGCCGCCGTGACGACGGCGGCCGCCGCCGGCGGCGCGGCGCTGGGTCTGGGGACGCTCGTCACCATCGCCGCGTCCACGGCGGCGGCCGACGTCACCGGCATCCTCATGGCGAGCGTGGTAGCCGCGCTCGGCTTCCTCGTGATCCCCGCGCGACGCCGCAAGGCGAAGGCGGAGATGCAGGAGAAGATCAGCGCGCTTCGCGCGCGCCTCGCGGTCGCACTGCGCACGGAGTTCGAGCGGGCGCAGGAGCAGAGCGCGGCGCGCATCGCGCAGGCCGTCGATCCGTACAGCCGTTTCGTCCGATCGGAGCAGACGCGCTGGACCGACGCGCGACGCACGCTGGCCGCGCTGCGCGATCGCGCCAGCTCCTTCCGCAGCCAGCTCGCGGCGTAGATCGCTGCGCAACCGCGAACAATTCCGGGCAACACGTTGTCTCAAAGCGCTGACGGGTTGTGTCGTACCGGCACACGGGCATAACACCTCGTCGCAGCGTGCTTTAGAGTTCTCTGCGTCGGACGCGTGTGCCGTAGCAGCACATCGTGGCGGAGGCTCGATTCGGGTCGCGTGCGGCCGATCTGTAGCAAGGTCAGCTGGTTACAGGGTTCGACGCGGCGCGGCCCTCGCCTTGCTCAATGTGTCGGCGGGTCGCACTCTGCTGCGCCCTCCGGCGGGGACGCCTGCTCCCCGGCGCCCTCCGCCGGACCTCCGCATCAGGGCCGTAAGCCTTAAGTCCGAAGCCATGGGGATCAGCGAGGTCAGGGAGCCAACCGCTCCTGATGCGCAGACCTCCATCTGAATCAGGAGCGCCCCCTTCCTGTGCCTGGCCTCCCTGATCTCCCTGATCCCCACGGCTTAGGGCTAGGCTTACGGGCCCTGGGCCGACAAGGCCATGAGTCTTGAGTCGTAAGCCATGAGCCATCAGCTACAATCCCGGCCCATGTGGAAAGAATTCCGCGATTTCATCGCGCGCGGCAACGTCGTCGATCTGGCTGTCGGCGTCATCATCGGCGCCGCCTTCGGCAAGATCGTCACGACCCTCGTCGAGGGGGTGATCATGCCGCCCATCGGGCAGATCGTCGGCGGGATTGATTTTTCGAGCATCTTCTTCGTGCTCGACTCGTCGAAGGGTGTGCCTGCGTCGCTCTCGGATGCGAAGGCGAAGGGCATTCCCGTGATCGCGTTCGGCCAGTTCGTCAACGACGTGATCAACTTCCTGATCGTGGCGCTGGCGATCTTCCTCCTCGTCAAGCAGGTGAATCGCATCAAGAGCTCGATCGATCGGCCCGCCCCGGCGGCGGCCCCGTCGACGAAGGAATGCCCGTACTGCGCCTCCACGATCTCGATCAAGGCGACGCGCTGCCCGCACTGCACCTCACCTTTGGGATAGGGCGCTACAAGTAGGATAGGGGTGCCCTGCGCCGCCGCGACGTCGGGCACCCGGCGCAGCAGATCCGCGAGGGCGGACGGAACGGCGACGCCCTTGAAGGTGGCCGTCTCCACGACGGCGAGGCGATAGCCTCCATCGGCGAGGAACCGGTCGCTCCGATGCTCGTGCACCTCGAAGGCGAATCCGATGCGCCGCTCGGAGAGCTCTGAAAGGGCGATCCCGATCGCCAGCAACTCGTCTGGCCTCGCTGGCGACTTGAAGCGCGCTCGCACTTCGACACGCGGCATCATGATGCCGAGCTCGCCGAGCAGCGCCTGCCGCGGCCGTCCGAGCGCGCGATAGAGCTCCTCCTCGGCGCTCTCGAACCAGCGGAAGAAGTTGCCGTGCCACACGACGCCCGCCGCATCCGTGTCGGCCCAGTGCACGCGGACGAGGCAGCGGAAGAACGTCACATTTCGACCTGAACCCCCAGCTCGACGACGCGCTCGGGCGGGAGGCGGAAGAACGCCGTCGCGCGAACCGCGTTGCGCGCCATCAGCACGAACAGCTTTTCACGCCACATCGCCATCCCGGGGCGGCCCGTCACCAGAATGGTCTCTCGCCCCAGAAAGAACGTCACGTCCTCCTCGTCCATGACGAGCCCACGTTCCCTTGCGAGCGCCAGCGCATCGGGCACGTCGGGGTCCTGCATGAAGCCGTAGCGGACCACGACGTTGAAGACACTCCGCCCGAGCGGCTGGACCGTGACCTGATCCTCTACCGCCACATGCGGGATCGGCTGGGTGGTGACGGTCAGCACCACGACGTACTCGTGGAGCACCTTGTTGTGGCGAAGATTGTGCGCCAGCGCCGGCGGCGTTCCGCGCGGCTGCGCCGTCATGAACACAGACGTTCCCGGAACGCGAACGGGCGGGTTCGCTTCGATCGCCGCCATGAAGTCTTCGAGCGGAATCGCGCGTGCCGTGAGACGGTCGGCGAGGATGCGGCGTCCCGTCTTCCACGTCGTCATGAGCGTATAGATCGCGATCGCAATGGCGAGAGGAAGCCACCCACCCTGGAAGAACTTCAACAAGTTCGCACCGAGGAACGCGCAGTCGATCAGCAGGAACGTGCCAGTGATCATGAGGGCCACAGGGAGCGGCCACTTCCACCGTTCGGTGGCGACGACATGCAGGAGGACGGCGGTAATGATCATCGTCATCGAGACCGCGATGCCGTATGCCGCGGCGAGTGCGGCCGACGACCGGAAGCCGATGACGATGATGATCGTGCTCAGCATCAGCGCCCAATTCACCTGAGGTACGTAGACCTGTCCCATCTCGTGGGAGGACGTGTGATCGATGTCCAGCCGCGGGCAGTAACCCAGCTGAATGGCCTGCCGCGTCAGCGAGAAGGCGCCCGAGATGAGCGCCTGCGATGCAATGACCGCCGCCATCGTGGCGAGCAGCACGAGAGGCAGCAGCAGCCAGGACGGCGCCAGCAGGAAGAATGGCTGCGACGCGGCGCTCTCGTTCAGGAGGAGCAACGCGCCCTGGCCGAAGTAGTTCAGCAGCAGTCCCGGCAGCACGAGGCCGAACCACGCGAACCGAATGGGCCGTTTGCCGAAGTGGCCCATGTCCGCGTACAGCGCTTCGCCGCCAGTCACGACGAGGAACACCGCGCCAAGCACCGCGAATCCGTGGAATCCGTGATCGTGGAAGAACGTATAGCCGTGGATCGGGTTGATGGCGTCGAGCACCTGAGGCGCCTGAACGATCCACGTGATGCCCAATGTCGCCAGCGTTAGGAACCAGACGACCATCACCGGTCCGAAAAGACCGCCGACGCGATGCGTTCCGTGCTTCTGGATCGAAAAGATGACGAACAGGATGACGACCGCGATGGGCACGACGTACTGCTGGAACACCGGCGTCGCCAGTGTCAGGCCTTCGACCGCGCTCAACACCGTGATCGACGGCGTAATCATCCCGTCTCCGTACAACAGTGCGGCGCCGAAAATCCCGAGCAGCACCAGCGCGGGTTTCGCGAGGCTCCCGTTCGCCCGCGGCAGCAGCGAGGTGAGAGCGAGGATTCCCCCCTCGCCCTGGTTGTCGGCGCGCATCACGATGGCGATGTATTTGACCGAGATGACGAGCACCAGGGAGTAGATGATGAGCGACAGCACGCCGAGGACGTTCTCGTGCGTCGGAGGGACGGAGTGGGAACCGAAGAAGCACTCCCGCATCGCGTAGAGCGGGCTCGTACCGATATCGCCGTAGACGACGCCAACCGCGGTGAGTGTGAGCGGGAGTAGTGCCGGGCCGGGTTTGTGAGCGGTCGACTGCCGCTGAGCGTCCATCCGAAGCCGCGAGAATACCACGCTCGCGGCTGAGATAGACTGCGGCGGCATGTTTGCGCGCTTGATCCTCGTCGTGATCGCCTTCATTGGAGCCGCTCAGAGTCCCAGGCCGCCCGACCTCGTGCGCGTGTGCTGCGGCGAGATGCGCTACCGCATGATCGGTCCGCATCGTGGAGGGCGGGCAAAGGCCGCCGCCGGAATCCCCGATCAGCCGCACACGTTCTATATGGGGGTCGTGAACGGTGGCGTGTGGAAGACGACCGACGCCGGACGCACCTGGATTCCGATCTTCGACGATCAGCCCACGGGATCGGTCGGCGCCATTGCCGTCGCACCATCCGACCCGAACGTGATCTACGTGGGAAGCGGCGAGGGCCTGCAGCGTCCGGATCTTTCCACCGGCAATGGCATCTACCGATCGTCCGACGCCGGACGCTCGTGGACGCACCTCGGGCTGCGCGACGGCCAGCAGATCCCGCAGATCGTCGTCCATCCAACCGATCCGAACCGTTTCTGGGTTGCGGTGCTCGGGCATCCGTACGGAGCGAACGAGGAGAGAGGCATCTTCCGTTCGCGAGACGGCGGGAAGACGTTCGAGAGGGTGCTGTACGTCGACGCCGACACTGGTGCCGCCGATCTCGTGATCGATCCGAAGAACCCGGACGTGCTCTACGCCGCGATGTGGGAAGCCCGGCAGGGGCCGTGGGAGAACGCCGACTTTCGCGGCCCGGGCAGCGGCGTGTTCAAGTCGACGGATGCCGGCACGACGTGGCGGCCACTCAACAAGGGGCTCCCGACATTCGATCCAGACCGTCTCGGCCGCATCGGCCTCGCCGTGGCACCGAGTGATCCGAAACGGCTCTTTGCGACCGTCGAAGCGAACCAGAAAGCGGGACTCTACCGCTCGGATGATGCCGGCGAAAGCTGGCACCTGGTGAACGCGGATCCACGCGTGACGATGCGCGCGTCGGATTTCGCGGAAGTAAAAGTGCACCCGTCGAATCCCGACGTGGTGTTCACCGGGAGCATCGTGGCCTGGAAGTCGGCCGACGGCGGCAAGACGTTCACGGCGTTTCGCGGGGCGCCGGGCGGCGACGACTATCACCGCATCTGGATCAACCCGCGGAACGCCGACATCATGCTGATGGCGTCGGACCAGGGAACGATCGTGACGCTGAATGGCGGCGCGACGTGGAGCTCCTGGTACAACCAGCCGACGGCGCAGTTCTACCACGTGAGCACCGACTACAACTTTCCATACCGAGTCTGCGGCGGGCAGCAGGAGAGCGGATCGGCGTGCGTTGCCAGCCGCGGCGACCACGGGCGCGTCACGTTCCGCGACTGGCGGCCGGTGGGCGTGGAGGAATACGGCTACGTCGCGCCCGATCCGAACAACCGTGACGTGTACTTCGGCGGCAAGGTCACGCGCTACGACTGGCGTACCGGGCAGACGCAGGACGTATCGCCGATGCCGGTGCGACGCGGCGATTATCGCGTGATTCGAACGATGCCCATCCTGTTCTCGCCGAGCGACCCACGCACGCTGTACTTCGCATCCAACGTGCTCTGGCGAACGGGCGACGGCGGCCAGAGCTGGACCCAGATCAGCCCCGACTTATCCCGTGAGACGTGGGACGTGCCGCCGAACGTCGGAAAATACAGGGACAGACCCGAAGCGCAGCCGTCGCGGCGCGGGGTGATCTACACGGTCGCGCCGTCACCGCTCGACGTCAACACGATATGGGCGGGAACGGATGATGGCCTCATCCACCTGACGCGCGACGGTGGCAAGACGTGGAACGACGTGACGCCCTCGCAGCTCGCGCCCTGGGCGAAGGTGTCGCTGATGGATGCCTCGCACTTCGACGCCCAGACGGCGTACGCGGCCGTGAACACGTTCCGCCTCGACGATCTCCGCCCGCACATCTACCGTACCCGCGACGCCGGCAAGACCTGGACGCACATCACCGCCGGCATTCCCGACGGTGGCATCGTCAACGCCGTGCGCGAAGACCCGCAGCGCCGCGGCCTGCTGTTCGCGGGAACGGAGCAGGCGGTCTATGTGTCGTTCGACGACGGCGACGAGTGGCAGAGCCTGCGGCTGAACATGCCCGCAACCTCGATCCGCGATCTGGTCATCAAGGATGACGACCTCGTGATTGGCACGCACGGCCGCTCGTTCTGGATTCTCGACGACATCACGCCGCTGCGGCAGGTGGGCCCGCGAGTCGCCGCGGCGGATGTGCACCTGTATCGGCCGCAGGACGCGTGGCGCGTGCGATGGAACATGAACACCGACACACCGGTTCCTCCCGACGAGCCCTCGGGCGAGAACCCGCCGGATGGCGCCGTCATCAACTATTGGCTGAAGGCACCGGTGGCATCGGTCGTGGTCGAGATCCTCGATACGGCAGGGCGCGTCGCGCGCCGCTACACGAGCGAGGAGAAAGTGGAGCCTCCGCGTGACGAGGGAAATGCGCCGCGTTACTGGATCCGGCCCGCGCAGCCACCGGGCAAGACAGCCGGGATGCATCGGTTCGTCTGGGATCTGCACTACGCGCCGCCGAAGGCGGTGTATTCGTTTCCGATCGCCGCGACGCCGGGCAGCACGCCCCGCGTGCCCGCGGGCGTGTGGGCGCCGGCGGGCGGCTACACCGTCCGCCTCACCGCGGCGGGTCAGACGCTCACGGCGCCGCTGCGCGTGCGCATGGATCCGCGCGTGAAGACCACTCTATCGGCACTGAATCAGCAGTTCACGCTGTCGATGCGGATCGTGCCGGCGATGAATCGCCTTTTCGATCTGGGGGCCGCCAACGGCCGCGCGCGCACGCTTCACGGCCAGCTGCTGCAGATCTACAACGCGCTGCAGAGTGCTGATGTCGCGCCGGCCTCGCAGGTCGTGCGCCAGGCGGAGGAACTACTCAAAGAAACCGAGAATCTGGGGAGTCAGCCGTGATGACAGAGCCGAAATTGGGATAGATTCCCACGTCATGTCTGTCGTCCTTCCGATCGGCCCGCTCGTCGCCACACCCTCGCCTGCTGCGCGGCCGCAGCGGCGGCCTCTCACGGCGGAGCGCTTCGAGCTCCATCCCTTGAGCGCCGATCGGGATGCGGATGACCTGTACCGGGTGGGCCACGACGGGCCAGAAGCCGACATGCTCTGGACCTACATGCCGTACGGTCCCTTTGCCGATCGCGAGACGATGCACCGCTGGATCGCGAGCTGTGCGGCGACCGAGGACCCGCTCTTCTACGCCGTCGTCGAGCGAAGCACGGGCCGTCGCGTCGGGATGTGCAGCTTCATGAGCGTGGTTCCCGAGATGCAGCGGATCGAGATCGGTCACATCTGGTATGCGCCGCCGCTGCACGGCAGCGGCATCAGCGTCGAAGTGGCGTGGATGCTGATGTCGGAGGCGTTCGAGCGTTTGGGCTATCGACGCGTCGAATGGAAGTGCAATGCGCTGAACGAGCGATCGCGTCGCGCGGCGCTCAAGCTCGGCTTTGTGTTCGAGGGCATCTTTCGACAGCACATGATCGTGAAGGGCCGCAACCGCGACACTGCATGGTTCTCGATGCTCGACAGTGAGTGGCCGTCGGCGCGTGAGGCGTTGGAGCGACGGTTCAGGTAACACCTCGGCATATGGCGTGCATATGGTCGTGCTGTGCCGGCCGGAGCGGTCGGGTGCGACGAGAGCACGCATGCGAAACAAACTTTCGACCTCCACAGTACGTAGCAAATTCGTGCGCGTCCTCGCAGTGGCCAGCGCGGCCATTGTGACGAGCGTTGGCGTGACGAGCGTTGGCGTATCGGCGCAGGATCCGCGTGTCGTGCTCGACGTCGCGGTGCTGAACTACCTGCTGCGCGTCGAGTACGTTCAAGCGGAGCTGTACCGCGAGGGCCTGCTGGATTTCACGACGCCCGCCCGGATACGCCAGTTCGATGCCTACGGGGGACAGGCTACGTTCGATCAGCTTCGCTCGCTGCACGAACAGGACCTCTCTCATCAGGACATTTTGCGGTTGCTCATCACTCGCCTCGGAGGGACACCGCTCGCGCGCTGTACCGTCACGTTCGCGCGGTTCGCGGCGGCTCAGAACATGATGCAGACCGCGTTCGCGATCGAGAATATCGGCGTCTCCGCATACCTGGGCGCCGTGCCGCTCCTTCGCATCCCGCAGGTGCAGGGCGCCGTGGCGGCGATTGCGGCGGTTGAAGCCCGTCACTCGGCGTACATCGGAATTCTGAACGGGCAGTCACCCTCGCCCGCCCCCGCCGACACGCCGCGCTCGAGGGAGGAAGTGCTGGGGCTGCTCGATCCGTATATCGGCCTCTGCAACACACAAGAATGATGATCACGACTGCTCGCGCTGCTGGGTTGGCGCTGCTGATCTGTACGCTGACGCCGTCGACGGCGCGCGCCGATTTTCTGGTGGAGCCGTTCCTGGTCTGGACGCGCAACACGGAGACGGCTCGCTGGCTGCCGGGAGGCGGCGCGGCTGTCGAGTATGCGGCCGGCTGGCTGCTCGTGGGCGGTGAGGTCGGCTACGCTGCCGATTTCTTCGATCCGCCGGGTAACGTCCGCGACCTCATTGCCTCCAGCCATGTGCTGACGGTCTCCGGTACGGCCGGCCTCACGTGGCCGGCACGACGCGACGCCGATCGGTTTTTTCCGTACGTCACCGCGGGTTACGGCCTCATGCGACAGAGCGCGCGAGACCGCGAGGGGTTGATCGAGGTGGCGCGAAACGATCCGGCGTTCAACGTCGGAGGGGGCATTCGCGTCCAGCTCTCCGAGTTCCTCGGCGTGCGCGCCGACGTGCGGCAGTTCTGGAGTCTGCGGGATCCGTTCGAGTCTCCGGATCCGCTCGTCGCCGACCTCCAACGGGTCAAGTTCTGGCGCGTCGGGATCGGCGCGGTGATTCGATTCGGATCGCAGTAGCCGCATAGCAAGGCTCAAGGCTTAAGCCGTCATGGCCCTGCGCCTTGAGCCTTGAGCCCTGAGCCGTTGTACGCTCGTGCCATGTATGACGAGCCGCTCGAGCGCGCGCGCGGGCACGCGCTTCGTTACCTCTCCTCGGTGGACACACGTCACGTCGGCACTCGCGCGTCGCGAAGCGCCCTGCTCGCGGCGCTCGGCGGGGCGCTTCCCGCGGCACCCTCGTCTCCCGCCGACGTGATTGACGTTCTCGCAGCCGGTGCCGACCCCGGCATCGTGGCGACCGTTGGGCCGCGCTACTTCGGCTTCGTCACCGGTGGCGTGCATCCTGCCGCCCTTGCCGCGGACTGGCTGGTCTCCGCGTGGGATCAGAACCCATCGCTCTACGTGTTGTCGCCTGCCGCCGCCGTGATCGAAGACGTCGCCGTCGCGTGGGTCCTCGAGGCGCTCGGGCTGCCGGCGGGCGCGAGCGTCGGGTTTGCCACGGGCGCGCAGATGGCGAACATGACCGCGCTCGCCGCCGCGCGGCACGATGTGCTGCGCCGCGTGGGTTGGGACGTCGAGGCGCACGGGCTGCAGGACGCGCCGCGCATTCACGTGGTCGTCGGCGCCGAGGCCCACCTGTCCATCTATGCGTCGCTGCGGTTCCTCGGGTTCGGCGCCGCCACCGTCCGCCGCGCGGCCGCCGACGATCAGGGCCGCATGCGTCCTGATGCGCTCGAACAGGAGCTCGATCGGTGTGACGGGCCGACGATTGTCTGTGCTCAGGCCGGCCACGTGGCAACCGGCGCCTTCGACCCGTTCGACGCCATCGTCTCGATTGCGCATCGGCGTGGCGCCTGGGTTCATGTGGACGGCGCGTTCGGCCTGTGGGCCGCGGCCTCGCCGCTGTTGCGCGGTCTTGCCGCGGGCGTCGAGCGGGCCGACTCGTGGGCCACCGATGCGCACAAATGGCTGAACGTGCCGTACGACTGCGGGATCGTCATCTGCGCGCATTCGAGCGCACATCGGGCGGCGATGAGTCAGTTCGCGTCGTATCTGGTTCGAGGCGGGGAGGAAGAGCGCAACGGCATGGATTGGGTGCCGGAGGCATCACGCCGGGCGCGGGCCGTTCCGGTGTATGCCACGCTGCGCGCGCTCGGACGCCGCCGACTTGCCGAGCTCGTGGAACGGTGCTGCGCGCTCGCGTCGCGCATGGCCGCGACGCTGCGGCACGAACCCGGCATCGAGATTCTCAACGACGTCGTGCTGAACCAGGTGCTCGTTCGGTGCGGTCGCGACACGGCCGCCGTCATCGCGCGGGTTCAGCAGGAAGGCGTGTGCTGGCTGGGCGGAACTGAATGGAACGGCCGTCCGGCGATGCGCATCTCGATCTCGAGCTGGCGTACGACCGAAGAGGACATCGACCGATCCGCGGAGTCGATCGTGCGATGGCATCGTGCCGTCAACTTGGAACGCTCGAGTGCGGATGAACGGCTCAGCGCGGATTGAGGCACATGCATACGCGGCTTGAAGCCGGGCGCGCCGTTTGCACCTTCCAACCCGGAGCAGAGTGACAGCTCATCGAGGAGGAAGCAGCATGAAACGGATCGGAATTCTAGCGGTCGTGTGTGCGGCGATGCTGACAGTCGGCTGCCGCGGAGACCGCGACACCGACGCGACCAAACCAGCCGGCGACACCCCGGCCGTCGGCACGGCCGGTACCAATCGCGAGACCGACGTAAATCTCAGCGAGAAGAACTTCTTTGAAGATGTGGCGAAGGCCAACATGGCCGAAATCGAGCTCGGCCGGCTCGCGGCTCAGAAAGCGCCGAACGCCGAGGTGAAGAAGTTCGCGGAAATGCTGGTCGAGGATCACACCAAGGCTCTCGACGAGCTCAAGAGCCTCGCCGCGCAGCACAATCTGCAGCCGCCTGTCGAGATCGCGGAGAAGCATCGCGATTTGAAGGAGCGGTTGTCAAAGCTGGAGGGCCGCGAGTTCGACAAGGAATACATCCAGGCGATGGTCGACGCGCACGAGGACACGGTCGACAAGCTGGAGCCGCGCGTGAACGAGCGCGCCGGTGAGAATCAGTTCGAGAACAAGGTCAATCAGTGGGCGGCGAAGACGCTGCCGACGGTGCGTCAGCACCTCGAGAAGGCGAAGCAGCTGAACGAGACGCTGAGCCGCCGGACAACCGACGATCGTCCGTAGCGGTGGGTGCGGGAAGCGCTCAGCGCGCTTCCCGCACGGCTTCCGTCTTCACGAGAAGCCGTTTTCCTTTCAACGCACCGGGATCGATACCGGCTGAGCGGGTCACACGTCGCGTCCTTCCTGCGGCGCCGCCATGAACACCGGCATCGCATTTTGCGAGCAGTGGCCGCTGCCGGCGGTTCGGCACATCGCGAAACGCCGCGAACAGATCGAGATCGCCATCGCCGTCGTAGTCGGCCCAGGCATTGGGCTGCGCGCCGGGAGCTGAAAACAGTTCCTGCTGAACGAGCTCGAAGCGGATGGACGAGCTTTGCGCCGCGAGAAAGACTGCCCCAGCACATATGGCCAGCAGCACGCGGCCGATCACCGGGTCATTGTAGGCTGGGCCTGGAGGAGATCGTGGAAGCGATTCGTCCTGTTCGCATGCTGCCTGCTGCTCGTTGTCATAGCGGCCGACGCAGCCGCGCAGCCTCGCCCGGCCGGTACGTTCGAACCATCGCCGCAGGTGTTCAAGCGTTTGTTTCGGGACTGCAGTGGCTGCGCGGACCGGCGGGGCGCCGTGCACATGGTCCTCGACAGCGTACGGATCACCGATGCGTTTCTGGAGCGTCACCACGCCCAGGCCAATGGAGGGCAGTACCGGCGACAACGCCGTGGTCGCGGATTTTTGGTACGACGCCGTCCACCGTCGTTTGATGACTCGCTCGCTGGTGCTGCACGAGGTTGCCGATCCGGCCGACCTGCGGCTCGGACGTGCCCCCGGGCGGTTTCCAAACGATCCTGATTTCACGTCGACCCTCGAACCGGGCACCATCGTGGGACTGGTGGGATTCGTGCGGTGGAATTCCAACGGGTTTGGTTCGGTACTTCGCCGCGATACAAGGCGCGGTGCGCGACGCCGAGACGGGATATCTCGACCTGGGGACCGTGACGGGCACGTCAGGCGTGACCCGGAGCGGCTCAACGTACGCTCCGGAGGACCTGGTCAGACATGTGAGATTGCATCCGACGGGGCAGCTCGAGATCGGGTACGACACGAATCCCGACGCGCGCCCCGATGCGGCCCTGCTCGTGCGCGGCAATGTGGAAGTCGAGGGCTCGCTCAGTGTCGGCGGGGTGCCGATGCGTGAGCCACCGCCGGCGCCCGCACTGGCGTGCAGTGTCCGCAGCGCCACCGGTCGCGGCCGCGGCGCGTCAGCGAGCTGCGATGCCGGTCAGCTTGCAACCGGTGGTGGCGGAAGCTGCGCATCGGGCGAGATGAAGGCTTCCCGACCCGTGGTCGCCGCCGAGACGGCCGCCGGCTGGGAGCTCGCGTGCAGCCGCGATGGAGCGCACACCGCGTATGTCATCTGCTGCTCGCGATGAAGAGCGACCGCGCTTTCACCGTCCGGTGGTCCAATCCCGCCGCCTCGTCCAGGCGGGCCACGATCGGCGGCCGGTCGATCGCAATGTCCCATTCGTCGGCACGGCCGCCGGCCGCTTCGATGTGCAAACACGTCTCATTCCACCAGGGAGTGATTCGGCGCGCGATCGGCTCGAGGATCAGCACGCGCCCGCCGCGGCGCGCGGCGCCGACAAGCGTCTCGACGATAGCTCTGCGCGCCTCGTCGGCCAGCTCGTTCAACAGGTATGCGGCGACGATCCCGACGTCTCCCGGAGGCGGGCGGAATCGTACCGCGTCGGTCTGTTTGGCGCGTCCATCCAGACGGAGCGTTCGATACGCCCAGCGCGTTTCCTCCACGGCCCACGGATGCCGATCGATGCCAACCATGCGCGGCGTCCGATTGCATGCGACACTCCAGGCCGCGCCCGCCGCGCCGGTTCCGCATCCGAGATCGACGATCGTGGCCGGCGCGCCAGGTCCCAGCGCCGTGACGACATGGCGTGCAACGAGGTAGTGAAGGGGCGCGTAGAACAGCGCGAACGCCGCGCGCTTCCCGGCGCTGTCGAGTGCGGCGCCGCGGGCGAGAGCGTGCCGCCGCTCGACGTACGCCGATGAGAGCGCGCGCAGGGCCCGGGTCACTTCGGGCATACGGAGATCGGCGAGATGGCGCGCCTCGAGCGCGGCGAGCCATTCAGCCGGAACATCGGTCGCCATGGAAGTAGTGATTCTGATCGGGCTGCCCGCGTCGGGCAAGAGCACGTTTTTTCGTGAGCGATTTGCCGCGACCCACGATCACGTGAGCAGGGATCTGATGCGAAACGCGGCGCGCCCTCAGGCACGGCAGCAGCAGCTCATCGCAGCAAGCCTCGCCGCGGGACGCTCGGTGGTCGTCGATAACACGAACCCGAGCCGATCCGTTCGCGCCGCGATCGTCGGCGTCGCCCGGCAGCACGGCGTGCCGGTGACCGCGTACTACTTCGAGTCCGCTGCCTCCGACGCGCTTCGCCGGAACCGCCGCCGCGAGGGGCGCGACCGCGTGCCCGACGTGGCGATTTTCACGGCGCGCAAGCGTCTGGAGCCGCCCGATGCGTCCGAAGGCTTCGACCGGATCTACCTCGTGCGGCTGCACGAGACCGAGGGCCGATTCGAAATAACTCCATTCCCGGAGCGCGAAGCGCCGATCTCATGAGCCTGCAAACCGTTTATACTGCGTGCGCCTGATGTCCTCCGGTGTGCGGACCCTCGTGGCCCTCGGCGCCGTCGCACTCGTCGGGGTCTTTGATGCGACTGTCACGCCTCGCCTCGCGTTCACGCCCATGTTCGGCGTGGTCGTCGCACTCGCCGCGTGGCATGTGGGCGCGCGCGCGGGGATGGGCGTCGCCTTCGCGGCAGGTGCCGCGAGGCTCGTCGCCGACATCCGGTGGCACACCTCGGATGCGTTGACCGCCTGGAACGGGCTCGCGTGGACGGCCGCGTTCGTCGCGCTGGCGCTGCTGGTCGCGCGGGCGCGCGCACGCGGCGATGTCATTGCCGCTCTCGAAAGCCGCGTCGGCGAGCTCATTCAGATCGAGCACAGCTTCGCGCGCACCGATCCGCTGACGTCGCTGTGCAACCGCCGGGCGTTCATCGACGCGCTGCAGCAGGCCGAGGCGAGAAGCCGCCGCAGCGGCGGCGCCCTGGCCGTCGCGCGCCTCGATATCGACAATTTCCGCGCGCTGAACGAAACGTACTCGCGTGCCGACGGCGATCAGCTCCTTCGCGGCGTGGCAACCTCGCTCGCCTTGACCACGCGGATGGGCGATCTCGCCGCACGGCTCGAGAACGACGAGTTCGCGATCCTCCTCTATGGCTGCGGACCCGACGACGCCGAGCGCGTCGGGCAGCGCCTCGTGGCCGAAGTGGCGGAGCTCGGACGCGCGTATCCTGAGGCGCGCACGACGGCGAGCATCGGAATCGCCTGCTTCGCATCGGCTGGTCCGGACCCCGACGAGATGATCCGCCTGGCCGGCGCCGCAATGAGACGGGCGCGGCAGGGCGGTGGGAACGCGATCATCGTCGAGCGTGAGTGGACGCCCGGCGCGCAAGCGTGAGCGTTTCGTTACTCGGCGTGCGAGTGCAGATACGGCGGCGGCGCGCCTTCAGGATCGAGATCGACGACGGAACGTTCCCCGCCACCGTACAACCCGCCGAATTCTTCCTCTGTTTCCACAGGTGAACGCGTGTCGGTGAGCATGCCGGCAATCAGGCCGGTGATGCCGAGCAGCACCGGAATCGTCGCGTAGCGGCGCTCCCTGGCCGGCAGGAACAGAGGGGACGCGATGAGGGCACCGCACAACGCGGCGTCGAGCGCGAGGTGTCCTTTCATCGGCACCAGCGGCACCGCCCCGCACTCGTAATTCGTCACCAGGGCGCTGGCGGTGGCTGCGTTGGATGCGCCGCGGAGAAGTCGCGCCGTCGAGGTAGCCCCACCAATACGCCCCGCCAGCGACGCTGCCGCGGCGGCCCAGGTGTAGTCGATGATGCCGTGAACGCGCGTGGAGATGGGTTTCGTCATCGCAATTTCTCCGCGTGAGGAACGATGCAAGAAGCCTGCGAGTGGACCTCGGCTGTGAAACCGCGAGTAAAATAGGTGGCCGAGGAGGCACTTCACGCATGCGAACGTCCGTCACAGGCCTTGTTGTTCTGCTTTGCATCCTCATGGCGGTTCCCCGCGTCGCGGCGCAGTCGCACGCGGCGCCCCCGACCGCGATCGACCAGGCGCTCCAGCAGCATGTCACCGCCATCGACGGCGATCGGGCGGTCGTGCAACGGCTGCTCGCCAGGCCGGACGTACAGGCGCTCGCCGCGGAGATGGGGCTCGACCTCCGGCGGGCGCAGACCGCCGTTGCGACGCTCGACGGCGACCAGTTGTCTCGTCTCGCCTCGCAGGCGCGTCAGGCCGAGCAGGAGCTGGCCGGCGGCCAGGGGAGCATCCGGATATCGACGACGCTCATCATCATCGCGCTCCTCGTGATCATTCTGCTGATTGTCGCCATCGATTGATCGCGGTGACGGGGACGCTGCTGCTGGCGGCGTCCCTCGCGGTCCTTCCGGCGCAGGCAGCCTCGCAGACCGAGGGGCAGGGGGCGGGCGACGGGGCCCGCCTCTCACTGCTCGATGTTCCCTATCTTTCCCAAACTGAAGCGCTGTGCGGTGGCGCTGCGGCGGCCATGGTGCTTCGGTATTGGGGCGTTTCCGGCGTCGGGGCAGAAGATTTCGCGCCCATCGTCGACCCCGGCAAAGGGGGTATTCCCACCGCTGCGCTCGCTCGTGCCGTGGAGGCGCGCGGGTACGAGACGCACGCTGCGGCGGGCACGGCTGAGATCGTTCAGCGCGAGCTCGCAGACGGCCGTCCGGTCATCGCCCTCATCGAAGATCGGCCCGGCGTCTTTCACTATGTGGTGATCGTGGGCTGGCATGCGCGCGCCGTGGTCCTCCACGACCCCGCTCGAACGCCATACGTGCTCATGAAGCCGGAGGACTTCGGCCGCCGCTGGAAGGCGGCCGGCCACTGGATGCTGGCCGTGACTCCCCAGCTCGGAGTACCAGCTCGGAGTACCAACTCGGAGTACCGGCTCGGAGTACCAGCTCAGGGTGCCTGTGACGCACTCGTCGCCGACGGCGTCCAGCTGGCCCAGCGGAATGACCTCGCCGGCGCGGAGCGGCTGCTGGCCGACGCCGTCTACCGCTGCGCCGGCGCGGCCCCGCTTCGCGAGCTGGCCGGCGTGCGACTGCTCCAGCGCCGATGGCCGGAAGTCCGTGACCTGGCGGGGCGCGCCGTGGAGGCCGACGCCGCCGACGCACACGCCTGGCGCCTGTTGGCAACAGCCCGGTACATCAGCGGTGACCATGCGGCCGCGCTCGACGCCTGGAACAGGGCCGGGGAACCAACCGTTGATCTGGTGAGCGTCGCCGGCCTGCAGCGCACGTCGCACCGCGTGGTCGAGCAGGTGCTCGGGATCGCGGCGGGCTCCCTGCTCACGCGGTCGGGCAGTGAACGTGCGCGGCGCCGTCTCGACGAGCTGCCGGCTGCCGCCGTGACGGGGCTTGAATACGTCCCGCGTGGATCCGGCAACGTCGAGGTGCGCGCGCATGTCGTGGAGCGTACCGTGCTTCCGCGAGGCCGGCTCACGTGGGCCGCCCTCGCCCTCCGTGCCGCGGCGTCGCGGGAGCTCGGGGCGTCGGTCTCGGGGCTTGGCCACGGCGGCGAGCGCATCGATGTCCGCTGGAGGTTCTGGGAGAATCGGCCGGCCGCCGGTGTGGTGCTTCACGTGCCGACGTCCGCCGGGTTGTTCTCGCTGGATCTCATGGGCGAGCGCCAGCCGTTCGACATCGTTGAGATTCCGGATGCGGAACGGCTCACCACCCGCCTTCGCGTCGCGAACTGGGCGACGCCAGGGTTCCGGTGGGAAACACGCGGCGGGTTGGCTCGCTGGCGCGACGTCGGCTCGTTCGGTATCGTGGGCGCCGCGACGCGATTCGAGCGTGGCGCGGCGCGGGTTGGCGCCGAGGCGGACGTCTGGCTCGGTAGTTCGACCTTTGCCGCGGGCCTTCTCCAGGCCGCCTGGCGATCGTCTGGCTCGCGTCGCGGCTTCGTGCTCGATCTTTCCGGCGCGGTGGAAGCGGTCGCTGCGGACGCGCCACTCGATCTGTGGCCGGCCGGCGACACCGGCCACGCCAGACGCACGCTGCTGCGGGCGCACCCTGTGCTGAGCGAGGGTCGCCTTCGCGTCGGCCGGCTCGGACGACACCTGCTGCAGGCGACCGCCGAGGCGCAGCACTGGTGGCGCGCGGCCGGCGTGGCGCCGATCGGGGCGGCCATCTTCTTCGACGCCGCGCGGGTCACCCATCGACCGTTCTCGGCACCACAGGGTGCGCTCGGAGATGTGGACGTCGGCGCCGGCTTCCGGCTCGCGCTCCCCGGCCGCCACGGGACGTTCCGCGCGGATCTCGCCCACGGTCTCCGTGACGGCCGCAATGCTGTCTCAGTCGCCTGGACTCCCGGATAGGACCCGTGTGTTAAGATTCGCCACCCTTTCAGACCGAGCCCAGGGGTGTGCATGTCACGGATGGTCGTCCTGTCCGCGCTTGCGGTCGTCTTGTCCGCTGCGCCGGCGCACGCTCAGTACTTCGGACGCAACAAGGTCCACTACGACCGGCTCGAGTTTCGCGTGCTTCGCACCGAACACTTCGACGTCCATTACTACGACGACGAAGCCGAGGCGGCGGGGCATGCTGCGCGAATGGCCGAACGATGGTACGCGCGGTTCTCGACGCTCCTGAACCATCGCTTCAATGACCGCCAGGTGCTGGTGCTGTACGCGAGCCACCCGCACTTCAGGCAGACGAACCTCACGGCGCGTTCCCCTGGAGAAGGCGTAGGCGGATTCACCGAGCACGCCCGATCGCGTATCGCGATGCCGTTCGCGGCTGGACTCGGCGAGACGGATCATGTCCTCGGCCACGAGATCGCCCACGTCTTCCAGATCGATGTCGCGAGACGCGCGAAGCAAAACGCGTTCGCCATGCCCGGATGGTTCATCGAGGGGATGGCGGAGTTCCTGTCGCTCGGGCCGGCCAATGCCCATACGGCGATGTGGCTCCGCGACGCGGGGCTGCACGACACGCTGCCGTCGCTCGCTCAACTCGACAACCCACGGTACTTCCCGTACCGCTTCGGCCACGCCCTCTGGTCGTATCTCACCACCCGCTACGGCGACGACATCGCCGGACGATTGCTCCGCACGACCGGCCGCACGGTGGTTGCACGCCTCGAGGCGCTCACCGGTTTGGATCAGGAGACGCTGACACGCGATTGGCACGCCTCGATTCGGGCGGTCGACCCCGCGCCCGTCGCGAGCATCGTGCCGGGCCGCACGGTGGTGTCCGCGCGTGACCGACATACGCGGCTGAACGTGGGGCCCGCGATCGATCCGGATGGATCGCGAATCATGTTTCTCTCGGAGCGCGATCGGCTCTCGCTCGACCTGTACATGGCCGATGCCTCCACGGGCTCGATCGTGCGGCGCATCGTCGGCACGGCGGCGGATCCGCACTTCGACAGTCTGCAGTACATCCACTCGGCCGGCGCCTGGGACCAGTCGGGACGACGATTTGCGTTCGCCGCGCTCGGATCCGGCCAGCCTGTCCTGAGCATCGTCGACGTTGAGAGCGGTGCGCGGGCGGATCACGTGCTGCCGTCACTCGACGAGATCTACAACCCGAGCTGGTCGCCCGATGGCGCTCGCGTCGTGTTCTCGGCGCTGCACGGTGGCTTGAGCGACCTCTTCGTGTTCACGACCGCGACAAAGACAGTCGAGCGGCTGACGAGGGACGCCTTTGCCGACCTGCATCCGGCATGGTCGCCCGACGGTCGATCGATTGCCTTCGCGACCGACCGGTTCACCAGCTCGCTCGACGCGCTCGAATTCGGCGCGCTGCGCATCGCCGTCCTCGATCTGTCGACCGGTGCGATGCGGGCGCTGGCACCCGAGCGCGCGCGTGTGAAGCAGATCAATCCGCAGTGGGCGCCCGACGCCGGACATCTGTACTTCGTCAGCGACCGCGGCGGCGTGAGCAACGTATATCGCGCGCGCCTCGAGGATGGCTCGATGCACCAGGTGACAGCCGTTCGGGGAGGAGTGACAGGCATCACGGCCACGAGTCCGGCCATTGCCGTGGCCGCCCGAAGCGGGACGCTGGCGTACAGCGTGTATCGAAACGGCCGCTACGAGATTCGCGCCCTCGACGCGGCGGCGGCGATGGCGGGCCTTCCCATGGAACCGCAGCGGGGATTCACGGCCGGCGGGACGCTTGCCGCGGCGACCAACAGCGCGGTCTCGCAGATGCTCATCGATCCCGTCGAAGGGCTTCCATCGGCGAGCAGTTTTCAGCGCGCCAGGTACGACGACCGGCTTCGACTCGAATCGATCTCGCAGCCGTATCTGGGCGCATCGACCGGCAACACGTTCGGCGGCGCGCTCCGCGCCAGCTTCGGCCTGTCGTTCGGCGACATGCTGAAGGACCGGCAGCTGCATTCGCTCTTCCGTGTCGGCACCGACGCCGACGACTTCGCCGGCCAGGTCGCGTACATGAACCGCCGCCACCGCCTGAACTGGGGCGCGACGCTCGGCTTCATGCCGTCGCGGTTCTTCGGCGCGCACCGATCGATCGAACGCGAAGGCGCGCTCGTCACCCGTGAGACGACGAGCCTGCGCTACGCCCATTCCTGGGGAGCGCTGAGCGCGAGGTACAGCCTGAACCGCTCACAACGCGTGGAGTTCGGCGCGGGCGTCCGCCGGACCGGATTCGAGTGGCAGCGATTCCGCCGCGTCGTCGACTCGGTCGCCGGTGAGGAGCTGAGCCGCGAGGCGCGCGAACTGTCCGCTGGCCGGCCGATCCATCTGGCCGAAGCGCACGCGGCGTTCGTCCACGATACGGCCGTCTTCGGTCCCACGAGCCCGATTCTCGGTCAGCGATATCGATTCGAGGTGGAGCCCGCGTTCGGCGGCGTCCGGTTCGCGGACGTTCGACTGGACTACCGCCGCTACTTCATCCCGATGCGCCCGTTCACGCTCGCGGCGCGCATCGAGCACGTTGGCCGCTACGGGCCTGGCGCCGCGGACTCGCGGCTCACGCCGCTCGTTTACGGTCTGCAGACTCTCGGTACGGGGCTACGACCTCCGTTCCTTTGCCGCCGACGAGTGCGGCGCCGGTGCCACCGCGTGCTCGATGATGGAGGAGCTCGCCGGGAGCCGGTTCGCGCTGCTGAATCTCGAGCTCCGGGCACCTCTCTTTGGCCTCCTCAACCGCTCGTTCGACTACGGGCGGCTGCCGATCGAAGCGCTCGCGTTTGTCGACGCCGGCTTTCTGTGGACTGCCGTGCCATCGCGGGTCGCGCTCCGTGGCAGCGGGCTCGAGTTCGATCGGTTCCGCAGCGTCGGCGCCGGCGGACGGCTGAACATCGGCGGCATCATCTTCGAGATAACGGCCGCGAAGCCCTTCGACCGCAGCCGCAACGGATGGCGCACGAGCTTCCTGCTTCGGCCGGGATTCTAAGGTCCGCTCCACGAACCTGGAACCTGGAACCGGGAACATGGAGCCTTCGAGTTTTGGTGCCCCCTTTGGCAGGTTGCCTGACGGCACAGCGATCGACGTCTTCACGCTCAGGAATGCTCGGGGCATCGAGCTTCGCGCGATGACGTACGGCGCCATCATTCTCTCGCTGCGCGTACCGGACCGTCGCGGCCGGCTGGATGATGTCGTGCTCGGGTTCGAAACCGCCGCGGACTATGCCGTCAACAGTGATGCGTGCTTTGGCGCGGTAACAGGGCGGTACGCAAACCGGATCGCAGGAGGCCGGTTCGAGCTCGCCGGCAGGACCTACGAGCTCTCCGTCAACGACGGACCCAACCATCTGCACGGTGGTGTGAAGGGCTTCCACACCGCGGTGTGGCGCGGTGAGCCTGCCTCCGGCGGAGCCGTGGTCTTCACCCATACGAGCCCTGATGGTGAGGGCGGATATCCGGGCGCGGTGGCGGCGAGCGTCAGCTACCGGCTGACCGACACCGACGCGCTCGTCGTGGATTATTCAGCGACGACCGATCGGCCCACGGTGCTGAATCTGTCGCAGCACACGTACTTCAACCTTGCGGGCCATGGCGCACGAGACGTCCTCGATCACGAGCTGCAGATCCACGCCGATCGATACACGCCGGTGGACGAAGCGCTGATTCCGACCGGGGAGCTCGCAACCGTCGAGGGGACGCCGTTCGACTTCAGGATCCCAACTCCGATCGGCCGACACATCGGACGAGACGAGGTTCAATTGCGCCGCGGGCGTGGCTACGACCACAATCTCGTGCTGACGCGGCCGGCCGGCGGGCTGCAGCTCGCCGCGCGCGCGGTGGAGCGCTCGAGCGGCCGTACGATCGAGGTGGTGACGACGGAGCCGGGATTGCAGCTGTACACGGGTAACTGTCTCGACGGCAGCATCACCGGCAAGGAGGGTCGCGTGTACAGGCAGCGCTATGGCTTCTGCCTCGAGACGCAGCATTTTCCGGACTCGCCGAACAAGCCGCATTTCCCGTCCACGGTTCTGACGCCCGGCGGGATCTACCGGTCGCGCACGGTCTTCAGTTTTGGAGCGCTGGGTTAGTTCACAGGGAGATCGGGGAGATCGGGAGGTTCTGTCGGTTTGCGATTTTGCTAATCTCCGCGAGGAAAAAAATGTCCCAGGCTCCCCAAAGACGTTGGCCCTTGAGCTCCCTGTGAAAAAGAGGCGTTGTCCTCCCTGACCTCCCTGACCTCCCTGTGAAAAAAGGGTTGATGAGACCATGTCTCCCGATCTCTCTGTGAATACGGCCCGCACAGCGAACGCCGCCGAAATCTCGTCCGGCTCCAAGGTTCGATGGGGCGTGCTCGGCGCCGCGAAGATCGCCACCACGAAAGTGATTCCCTCGATGCGGCGCTGCCAGTCATCAGAGGTCGCGGCGATCGCTTCGCGAGATCTCGAGAAGGCGCGTCGCGCGGCGGCGGCGCTGGGGATACCGCGGGCGTACGGATCGTACGAGGAGCTTCTCGCGGATCCGGAGATCGAAGCCGTCTACAACCCGCTTCCAAACCATCTCCACGTGCCGTGGTCGATCCGCGCCGCCGAGCGGGGCAAGCACGTGCTCTGCGAGAAGCCGATCGCCCTTACGGCCCGCGAGGCCGCCGAGCTGCTGGCCGTGCGCGATCGCACCGGCGTCCTGATTCAGGAAGCGTTCATGATCCGCAGCCACCCGCAATGGCGTCGCGCGGTGGAGATCGTCGAGTCGGGCCGCTTGGGGAGCATCCGCGCGATGATGGGCGCCTTCGCGTACTTCAACGAGGATGCCGCGAACATCCGCAACATGGCCGAGATCGGCGGCGGCGCTCTCATGGATATCGGCTGCTATCTGGTCAACACGGCTCGCCTCCTCTTTCGGCGCGAGCCGCAGCGTGTCGCTGCCCTGATCGAGCGCGACGCCCGATTCGCGACCGACCGCCTCACGTCGATGCTGCTCGACTTTGGGTCGGCGCACGCGGTCGGTACCTGCAGCACGCAGATGGCGCCGTATCAGCGCGTGCAGATCCTCGGCTCCAGCGGACGAATCGAAATCGAGATACCGTTCAATGCGCCGAACGACCGCCCGTGCCGGCTGTTCCTCGACGGCGAGACCATCGAGACGGAAACCTGCGACCAGTACGCCATCCAGGCGGACATCTTTTCGCAGGCGATACGCGCCGGGTCGGGCGCGCCCTATCCGCTCGAGGACTCGGTGAGGAACATGGCCGTCATCGAGGCGCTTTTTCGATCGGCGGCGTCGGGGCGGTGCGAAGTCCCAGAGACGTGGTTTCCTGCGTCTCCACCCATGCCAGCACCCGGTCCAGTGCCGCTAGCGTAGGAGGATCGAGGCGCCCGCCGGGCGCGCGAATCGCCGCCGTGGCGAGCGCGCCCCGCCGATGCAGCACCTCTTTCCGAATCGCCATGCCGATGCCTTCCTGAAACTCGAACCGCATGAGCGGCACGGTCCGATAGAAGACGTCCGCGGCCTCGTCGACCTTTCCCTGGCGGTAGAGCGTCACGATTCGAACCAGAATCTCGGGAAAGGCGAAGCCCGTCATCGCACCGGCGGCGCCGGCCATCAGTTCCTCGAGCAGGAAGACTCCTCCGAGGCCTCCGAGGATTCGTACTTCGATGCCTTGCGCCGCCTCGATGATGCGCGCCGCCTTGAACGGGGTTGGCGGATCCTCGAGCTTGATCGTGCGCGCGCGCGGGACCTCGGTGGCAATGCGGGCCAGCAGCTGCGGCTCCATCGCGTATCCCGAGATCGGCGGGTAGTCCTGAACGATGATCGGGATGTCCACCGCCTCGGCGAGCGTGGTGTAGTGCCGCACCACCGCCTCCGAGTTCAGCTTCGGCATGCGAGGCGGGCTGACCATCACGCCGGCCGCGCCGGCGCGCTGCGCCGCGCGGCTGTATGTCACGCACGTCCGTGTGCCCTCGGCGCTCGTGCCCGCGACAACCGGGACGCGTCCTCCGCTCTCGTCGATCACGACCTCGAGCACGCGTTGGCGTTCGCCTTCGTCGAGCCGTGCAACTTCGCCGGTGACGCCAAGCGCCGTGAGGCCGTTCACGCCGGCGGAAATGAAGAGGCCGACGACGCGCCGCAGGCTCGGCTCGTCCAGGTTCCCCGAAGAATCGAATGGGGTGGGTAAGACCGAATAGACGCCTTCAAAGGTCATTCGGAGCATGATACTCGCGAGGGCCGAGGCCCTCGCGCCGCGGCGTCAGCGGTACACGGTGTACGAGCTCACCATCCCGTTGGTTCCGGCCGTCTGACCCTCGAGACTCTTCCAGGCGGTCGTCTCCGCCGTCAGGCCGCCGCTGGCCCCCCAGATGACTCCGGATCCGTTGGAATAGCCGATGGAATCGGCGCCCCAGATGACGCCGCTGGCCCACGACTGCGAGTCGGTCCACACGAGGTTCGCGCCCCAGATCACGCCCGTGCCCCATGTCGTGTCGGCACCCCAGATCACGCCGGTCGCCCACGCGGGCTGGTTGTAGTTGAGTGTCGCGCCCCAGATGACTCCCGCGCCCCAGATCACGCCCTGGTTCCAGGCGAGATCCTGACCAGCGATCCGTGTCCACGGAGCAGGAGAAGACGTCAGCCACATCCCACCGGACTTCGTGGACGTATTGACGGCGCGACCGAACTCGATGCCGCCCTTTCCGTTGAGGCTGCCGGCGCCCTGCCTGAGCGCGTTGTAGCTGAGGCCATGCTCGTCCCTGACATCGAGCGCGGTGTACTGCAGCACCGCTTTGACGGCGTTCGGCGTGAGCGAGGGACGCGCCGGGTAGCCGTTCGCGTTGCGGTTCGCCTCCACGATCAGCGAGATGACACCGCTCGTCACCGCCGTCGCCATGCTCGTGCCGCTGAGGCGCATGTAGTCGCTGTCGGCGGCCTTCAGCTGCGGATAGGTCGCGTAGAGCGTCCCGTTCTTCGCGGCGGCGGCGATGATGTTATGTCCCGGCGCGACGACGTCGGGCTTTACCAGGCCGTCGTACCACGTCGGTCCCGCGGAACTGTAGTCCGCGATGCGATCGTCGCCGCGCGACACCGTCTCCTGCGTCCTGACCGCGCCGACCGTGATCGCAGATGGCGCGTTGCCCGGCGACGTGACACCGGCGTACCCGGGCAGGCCGGTTTCGGGGTTCTTGCCGTAGTTGCCGGCGGCAGCCACGACGATGATGCCCGCGCGCGTCGCGCGCTCGACCGCCTGCACCAGCGGGTCGGTCGCCGCCGACTCGTAAATCGGATGGCCGAGCGACAGGTTGATGATGTCGATGCCGAGCGTCGCGCGGCTCATCGACGGCGAAATCGATCGCGCGGATCACGTCGCTCGTCTAGCCGGCGCCGTTCCTGTCCAGCGCCTTCAGGATGATGAACTTCACGTTCGGCGCGAGGCCGCGGTACTCCCGGTCCGCCGAGAGTGCGCCCGAGCCGCCGATCGTGCCCGCCACGTGCGTGCCGTGGCCATAGTCGTCGTACGGCGGGGTCGGCATACCGCCGCGCGTGAAGTCGTAGAAGGCGCGACCGATCCCTGAACTCGGACGACATTTCAAGGCCCGAGTCGATGACCGCGACGCCGACGCCGCGTCCGACTCCACGTGGAGCCGACGCCGAGCGTCGAACGCAGCACCGCCGGCGGCACCGGCGGGCCGGATGTGTCTGCACCGTTCGGCAGCAGGACGTTGCCAACGACCTTCTACGAGATTATCCAACGAGCCCCAGGAGGCCGCCGAGCAATCCGTGCGGACGCACCCTGGCGTCGGTCGAAATCGAGATGACGCCATTCGCCGCCGCGATCGACGCGAGATCATTGCCGTGCACGACTGCCGTGAACGCGTCGATCTCTCCGTGGTCGGCCACAATGCTGATCGCCGTGAGCCTCGAGCGTCTGGCGTAATGCGCGACGCGCCGTGGATGTCGCGCGGATGATCACACGCTGCTTCGCCGGTGTCGCCGGCCTCGGCGTACGCGCTGAAGCATGCTGATCGAGTTTCGAGTCGATGCGAGCGCCCGCCTGCGCCCGCGGGCGCGCTGCTGCTCGCAAGTATGCCTAGGGCGGCCAGCGTCGCGACCGCGACGCGGATGGCGCGCCCTGAACGAGTGATCATTGCCAAACGTAGACCTCGCCGGTTCTGCACGGAGATGCGACCGTCATCCAGCAATCGATGAGCCAGTGCAGCCGCCGCCGACGATCGGCGCAGAGGTGTTGTGTGTCAGTCAGTTAGCAGGAGTATTGGCCAGGCCGCGAGAGAGGCGCGAATCGGCCGATGTCTCGTCGTACGACAGCGAAGCGCTGTCGCATGTCGTCGAACCTATTGATTCATCGAGGGTTGAGAACGCCGTGTGCCTCGCTCGTGTCGTTGTTCCAAGGTAGGACCCGCACACCTCCGGCGCGCACACCTAAACCGCCGCCTGCTGTCGCTCGCTCTTTCGTGCCGCCAGCGCGCGCGCGGCAGCCGATAGCAGCCGCCGATGGCCGTCGTCGAATGCATTGGGTTCGAGCGCGTAGAAGCTGAGCCGACCGAGGACACTCGGCCGTCCGCAATCATCGGAACCGCCAGTGCGCTCCGAAGCGGGCTCTGGTCGCGTCGTGGCTCGTCGAAGTCGAGACGCGCATCGGAATTCATGATCGGCTGACCCGTCGCCGCGACCCAGCCGCTCAGGCGCTCGCCGACCGGAATACGCGCTCCTCGTATTCCTGGAGCCCCCGGTCCGAGCTCGCACGTCGCCACAATGGAGTCGGTCCGATCGTCGTAACTCGAATACGACGAAGGCGGCCGCCGGCAGGTGGGGTGCGAGATGCTCCCAGAGTGTGTTTCCCGACTCGGTGGGACCTTGTGTCGCGAGCGCAAGACCCAACTTGTAGAAGGCGAGGAGCAGCGCATCCTCCTCCCTTGGAGCTTCCGCCGTGGATGACGCGATCACGGCTGCCGACGGAGGCGGCGCTGCTCGAGACACATCGGGCACGATCTTCCCGTTGCTCCGCAGCACGAAGAACGTGTCGACGACGTGCGGGTCGTACATGGAGCCGCGTCGGTCGGCCAGAATCTTGAGCGCATCGCGGTCATCGAGGCGGGGACGATACGGCCGATCGGATGTCAACGCGTCGAAGCAGTCGACGACCGCAGTATGCGAGCGCCGATCGGAATCTGCTCGCCGCTCAAACGGTCCGGATAGCCACTGCCATCCCAGTTCTCATGGTGATGCCGCACGATCGGCACCACCGGATAGGGAAACTCGATCACCGAGAGGATGTCGGCGCCGATCGGTGCATGCCGTTTCATGATCTCGTACTCAGACGGCGTGAGCCGGCCAGGCTTGTTCAGGATGTGCTCGGGGATCGCCAGCTTGCCGACATCGTGCAGCAGCGCCGCGGCCTTGATCGCTTCGATGGCGGCGTCGTCATCGACGCGAGCGCGCGAGCGAGCTGAACGGCTTGCTCCTGCACGCGCCGAATGTGATCGTGCGTGACCTGGTCTTTTGCGTCGATCGCCTGCGCGAGCGCCTCGATGGCCGCGACGTAAACCTTGTTCAACTTCCCGAGATGGCCGATCTGATCCTGGCCCTGCCGAGCGCATGCCGGAACGTGATGTAGAGCAGCACCGGCAGCGGCGCGATCAGGACGATGACATCAGCGGTGTGGCCCGGCGTGAGAGAACCATCATCAGCATGGCCGCCGAACACGCCGCCGAAATACGACACCCACAAGACCGCTGAAGTGCTCGCGCCAGATGGCGAGGACCGGGCGGCGATGCTCGAAGCCAACCGCAGTGGCCACGATGCCGGTGTTCAGACCGAAATCCATCACGCCAAAGATCGTCAGCAGCCCCACCAGGCGGAGGCCGCCGCCGGGCCTCTCGAGCGGCGGACGATCGCCGGCCAATAGGAAGAACACCTGGGCGGCCGTCCACGTCGCGACCGCGAGGGTGGCCATGTTGAACAACACGCGGTTGGCCGATCGGCGGCTCGTCAGCATGCGATAGGAGAGCACGAGGCCGTCGAGCGCCGCCGTGATGGCGCCTGCAGAGGGTCCGAAGAGCAGTGCCGCGGAGATGCTGAACGTGTCGGAGATCGAAAAGCTGATGAGGAGCGAGGGGCTTCGCAGCGTCGCCCATCCGCTGATCACGGTCAGCGCGATCAGAATGAGCCACTCCGGCCCGACGGGATGCCGTATGAGATCGGTGATCGAGTACAGCAGAACCGCGGCGCCGAGCAGGCTGATGGCGGACACATACAACGTTGCGCGCCGGCTGAGCGAGGCGGGTTCCTGGTTCACAATTTCCCGTATCCTTTATCGGCCGAACGGCGCCCCGACTGGTACGGTCTCTGCTGAGGGAGACACGCGTGCCCGCTAAGTCATTGACGCTTATCCTCTCCTGTATCTTTTTGGCGACGGCCTGCGATGAAAAGGGGCCAACCGGCCCTTCGGTTCCCTTGAACGCGCAGTTTGCTCTCGCGCCGGGTGAGGCGGCGGCAATCCAGGACACATCCCTTCGGATTCAGTTCCTGCGCGTGACGGGCGACTCGCGCTGCCCGGCCGACGCGGTCTGCATTCAGGGCGGCGACGCCCTGGTCCACATCCGCGCGATCGACGGGGGCTCCTCCGAGTACGAGCTGCACACCGGCGACGAGTCCCGCGCGGGCATCACGCACGCTGGATTTCGCGTCGAGTTGATCAACCTGCAGCCGTATCCATTCAGCAGCCGCACCATTCAACCCGACGAATACCGCGCGACGCTGCGCGCCTCACGTCCTTGACGGCTCCGATCATGCGAGCCGGCGGTTCTTCAGCTTTGCCCGGCGGTACGCCGTGTACGAGGACATCAAGTGGAAAGGCCATCCGAACAGGCCGGCGCTGAACACCCAGAACCCCGGCGTGATGATGAGCCAGAAGATTCCGCGCAGGAAGTCGCCGTTGTAAATCTGGCCAACGCCCGGAATGATGAGGCTGAGCACAGCCGCCAGACCAGGGCTCCGCGGATCTGCCACTACGATTTCGTTCATAACCATTTATACGTTGCAACGGCCGTGCGCGATCAACCCGTCTAACGCGCCATGGGAGATCTCGACACGCTCCGTCAGGACCTTCGAGCCGCCGCGCGTGGCCTCCGGAGCGCCGGGGGCTTCACGGCGGCCGCCGTGTTGACGCTTGCGCTTGGCATCGGCGCAACCGCAACGATCTTCGCCGTCGTGAACGCCGTGCTCCTCGCGCCGCTGCCGTACGCGGAACCGGAGCGTCGCGTCGTGCTCTGGAACAAGTGGACCGGCTTCGAGAAGACGTGGCTATCCGAGCGCGAAGTCCTCGACTACCGTCGGCTTGCGCGGACGCTGGAGGCTGTCGCCGCGTGGAGCAGCGGCCAGGCGAACCTGACCGGCGGAGGCGACGCGGTACGAGTCGGCCTCGCGGGTGTGACGCCGAACGCGTTCGCGGTGCTTGGAGCTCGTCCACTCGCCGGCCGCACATTCGCAGACGGTGAGGATCGCGAGGGTCTCGATCGAGTGGCCGTCATCAGCCATGGCCTCTGGCAGTCGTATTTCGGAGGTGACTCCGGTGTCGTCGGCCGCACGCTGCAGCTCGATGGCGTCAGCCGCACGATTGTCGGCATCATGCCCACCGGCTTCCGGCTCCCTACGGATTTCGGCGAGGATGCCGCGGAGCCGACGCAGCTCTGGATACCGCTCTATCTCGACCCCGCAACGGAGGATCGCGGCAATCATGGCTTGTACGGCGCTGCGACTCTTGCGAAGGGTGCGACGGCTGCACAGGCTTCCGCCGAGCTCCGATCGATTGCCGCCGCCTGGACGCGCGAAGGGCTCTATCCACCCCAGGATGAATTCCACACCTTTGCCGTGCCGCTCGAAGAGGAGGTGCGCGGCGCGATCCGACCGGTCCTGTTGCTCCTCAGCGTTGCCGTGGCCTGCCTGCTGCTGATCGCATGCGCCAACGTTGCCAACCTGCTGCTGGCCCGCGCGGAGGGGAGGCAGCGCGAGATCGCGGTGCGCGCCGCTCTCGGCGCGGGCCCCTGGCGCATCGCCCGCCAGCTTCTCACCGAGAGCCTCGTGCTCGCCGTTCTCGGCACCGTGGGAGGCGTGGCGATCGCGTTTGTCGCCGCGCAGGTGATTCGAGCGATCGATCCCGCGAGCCTCCCGAAGATCGGTGCCGTTCACCTCGACCTGCGCGTGCTTGCCTTCACCACTCTTGTCGGCGTGGCCACGACGACGTTGTTCGGCCTGGCGCCGGTGCTGCGCGCCTCGAAGGTGCACCTCACCGAGGCGCTTCGTGACGGTAGCGTGACAACCACCGCTGGCAGCTCGCGTCGGCGTCTCCGCGCGGCGCTCGTCGTTGCGGAAACCGCGCTCGCGGTCGTGCTCGTCACCGGCGCGGGCCTGATGGTTCGCAGCGTGCTCGCGCTGCAGCGGGTGGAGCTGGGGTTCGATCCCAGCCATGTCGTCACGATGCGCGTCGCGTTGCCGCAGGCGAGCTACGAAACGCCGGCCCAGGTGGTCGCCGCCTACGAAGGCCTGCTGGCGCGCGTGCGAGCGCTGCCAGGGGTGCGGCACGCGGGCCTCATGCGCGCGCTGCCGCTCGGGACCACCATCGGCGACTGGGGCCTGACGATCGAAGGCTATTCGCCATCACGTCCCGGGGACAATCCTCAGGGCGACTGGCAGGTCGTCTCGTCAGGCGCGCTCGAGGCGCTTGGCGAACGCCTGGTCCGCGGGCGGGTGCTCACGGCAACGGATGCGAAAGGCGCCCCCGAGGTCGCGCTCATCAACGAAACGATGGCCCGCACTTACTGGCCCGGTCAGGATCCGATCGGGCGCCGAATCCGGCAGGGCGACCCTACGCGGCCGTGGATTACGGTCGTCGGCGTGGTTGGCGATGTGCGGCACAACGGCCTCGAAGTCGCCATCAAGGAAAAGTTCTACCGGCCACACGCGCAGTTCGTGTTCCCCGTGCGCAACATGCATCTCGTCGTCAAGTCTCAGGGCGACCCGATGGCGCTCGTCGGCCCCATTCGCGCCGAAGTCCGTGCGATCGATCCGAACCTTCCGATCGCGAACGTCCGGACGATGGACGAAGTGGTGGCGACGGCGATGTCGCAGCCGCGGCTCGCGCGGTGGGTCCTCGTGCTCTTCGGCGCCACAGCGATGCTGCTGGCGGCGATCGGGCTGTACGGCGTGCTTTCCTACGTCGTGTCGGAGCGGCGGCAGGAAATCGGAATCCGCATGGCGATCGGTGCCGATCCCAGGGGTGTCAGGTCGATGGTGCTGCGGCAAGGTCTCGCGCTCGCCGTGTCCGGCGTCGCGGCCGGTAGTCTCGGGTCGCTGGCGCTGGCGAGGTTCGTCGAGGGGCTGCTGCACGGCGTTGCGCCGCACGATCCGGTCACCTTTGTGACGGTGCCGGCCGTACTCGTCGGCGTCGCCCTGCTGGCCAGTTGCCTCCCAGCCTGGCGCGCGACTCGCGTCAGCCCTCTCAGTCTGTTCCGAAGCTCGTAGTCCGTAGTCCGTAGTCCGTTGTCCGTCAAAACACTTGTCTTTCGTCGTTCGTGCGTCGGTGGGCGTGATTCGTGATTTGATCACGATCGGCGAATAACGAACCACGAAGAACAAGTGATTTGACGAACCACGAACCACGGACTACGGACTACGGACTACGGACTACGGATTTCGGAGGTATCGACATGGTGGCGCGACGGGCAATGATGGGTGGGACTCTTCTGGCGGGTCTGTCGGCCCTGTTGGTGCCGAAGCCCGTCGCTGCGTCAGCGGCTGAACAACGTGGCGGCGACGACGCAGCCGCGGCGGCGATCGACAAGCTGCGCGAGGTCATCGAACAGCAGGCCAACGGGTGCGCGCTGGGAGCATGCGGTCCGATCACGAACATCCGGACGCAGCAGAAGACCTTTCTGAGGGCGAACAGGAAATACCCCGACTACATCGACGCGGGCGTCGACGCGTTCGAAGCGGTCTACGACTGGCACGTCAAGAACCGCCAGGAGATTCGCACGACTCGCCTCCCGGACGGACGGTACGGGCTGACGTTCATGTTCACGACCGTCGTGCTGCGCGAAGATCAGACACCGCACTTCGTCGGCTGGGGCTACGACGCGCGCTGAAGCAGCGCCTGGCGCACGAAGGCATGGATGTCCGCGGCCGGTCGCGCACCGGCCGTGCGCGTGACCTCGCGACCGCCGCTGAACACCGCCATCGTCGGGATCGATCGGATGCCGAACCGATCGCCGAGCTCCGGCAGCGCCTCGGTGTTGATCTTCACGACGAGGAACTCGCCCGCTCCGATGCGTGCCACCTTTTCGAGCTCGGGCGCCACCATGCGGCAGGGTCCGCACCACGGGGCCCAGAAGTCGACGACAATCGGCAGCCGCGAGGCACGCAGGAGGCCATCGAAGGCTTCCGCGGAGGGAACCTCGATGGGAGAATCAGGCGCTGGCAGCGGCGCTTTGCACGCCGCGCAGCGTCCCTGCTTGCCGAGCGCCGCGTAGGCCAGGCGGTTCTTTCGGCCGCACGACGGACAAGTCGTCAGGACGCCTCGACTGTCGAGTTGCAGCGCACCCATGACTTCAATTCTAACCGCCCGTCTCACGCTCCGTCCGTTCACCCTCGCTGATGTAGACGAGGTCCACGCGCTATGGACCGATCCCGATGTGCGTCGATACCTCTGGGACGACGTCGTGATAGCGCGTGAGCGCGCGGAAGAGATGGTACGCGCCATCGTAGCCGGCTTCGAACGCAATGGCCGCGGCATGTGGCTCATCCACGAGCAAGGACGCGGATACCGCATGCGGATTCTGCGGATTCCTTCCGCGCAAAGAAGAGGATCGCGCGGAGATGATCTACGGGCTTGCGCCGAGTGTGTGGGGCCGAGGCTACGCGACGGAGAGCGCGCGCGCCTTGATCGACTACGGCTTCAGAACGCTCAAGCTGCCGAAGATCGCCGCCGCTGCCGATGTGCCGAATGCGGCGTCAGTGCGTGTGCTGGAGCGCCTTGGCATGCGCTTCCTGCGCCGCGAGGTGGTCCACGGAATCGACCTGCTCTTCTACGAGATCGAGAACACGCCGAGTAACGGCGTCACGGAGTCGCCTCGCACGCCTCGCCGCTGAGCACGGCCAGCAGAATCAGAGGACGCCGGCCCTTCCGAATGAAGGCGTGCGCTGTGCCGCGCGGCACGAGCGCGAAGGTTCCGGTGAGGAGCGCCGATTCCCGGCCGTTCAGGCGTATCGAACCTTCGCCGCCCAGCACGTAGTACGCCGATTCGGCGCTCTCGTAAAGGCGCTCGGGCTGCGGCTCGTTCAGCTGAATCATCGTAGAGCGCATCGTACCGCTGCAGCCGAGCAGCGTTTCTTTCCGCGGCTGGCGCCCGATGAACTCCTTCTCGAGAAGCTCGAGGATCGACTGAAGCTTCGGCTGACCCGGGGGGCCCTGCGGCGCGGCGGCCGGCGCCTGCGCCTGCGGCTGCGGAGCAGCGGGCTCGGGTTCCGGTGCTTGAGGCGCCGGGTTGAGCGTGACGTCGAGATCGGCGGTCTGGCCGGCGCGCACGACCGCTTCGCGCTCGTATGTGATCACGCTGGGGCCGGAGAAACGGACGCGATACGTGCCTGCACGCATGTTCCCGAACCGCAGCGTGCCGCTGGAATCGGTTTCGCCGTTACGGTCGGCCGCACCGAGAATGTCGACGCGGATCCCCGGCAACGTCGCCCCGTCGGGGCTCGTGGCGGTGATCACGAGTGCCGTCCGCGCGGGAGGCCGGGCCACGGGCTTCGGCTTCGGCTGCGCGGGCGCCGTCGCGGGCGGCGGCGTCGCGGGCTGCGTCGGCGTCGGCGCCGGTGTTTGCGCGGTGACGTAGGCGGGGACGGCGAACAAGCTGAGCAACAGCACAATGCGCATACACGCATCTAACCGCTGAATCGAGAAACGCGTCAAGACGCGTTATTCGGCACGCAGCGCGACCATCGGGTCGACGCTGGCTGCGCGTCGCGCCGGCAGCCAGCTGGCGAGGAACGCAACAACTGCGAGGATCGTCGCAACGGTGGCAAACGTGAGTGGATTTGTCGGGCTCAGGTCGAAGAGCAGCGTCGCCATGGTCTGCGACAGCGCGAGCGCCGCGACGACGCCGAGCGTGAGACCCACCAGGGCCAGCCGCATCGCTTGGCGTACGACCATCGAGACGACCTTCCCTTCGGCGGCCCCGAGGGCCATCCTGATGCCGATCTCGCGCGTTCGCTGCGATACGGTGTACGACATGACGCCGAAAATGCCGACGGCCGCGAGCACGAGCGCGACCGATGCGAATGCGGCGAGCAGCAGCATGTAGAAGCGAGGCTGCGCGATCGATTCGGCGACGACATCGTCGACCGTCCGAATCTCTGAGACGGGAAGGTTGGGATCGATCTCATTCACGGCCTGCGTCACGTCGTCGGCGAGGCTGAGCGGCGGCACGGCGGTGCGCATGACCATCGTCATTCGCCCGACCGGCCACTGCTTCATCGGCAGGTAGATTTCCGCGGGGTACGCCTCGTCGAGCCGGTACTCGCGCACGTCGCCGACGACCCCGATCACTTCGCCGCCCGCGCGCGGAGTGCCCGGCCCTCTCCCCCAGCCGAGCTCGATTCGCTTGCCGATCGGGTCCTCGTTCGGGAAGTGGCGTCTGACGGCGGCCTCGCTCAGGATCGCCACCTTCGTCCCCTGTGCATGGTCGGCTTCGGTGAACAGGCGGCCGCGGGTCAGCGGGATTCCGAGCGTACCGAAGTAGGCAGGCGTGGCGACGCGGACTTCCAAATCCGGCACCTGCCCCGGAGGCGGCTCCGGACGGCCTGCGACTTTGAACGAGATGTTGAACGACAGGCCGCTGAGTGGCAGACCCATCACGCCGCCTGCGGCGGTGACGCCCGGCAACGCGCGCATCCGCTCGACCATGCGATCGTAGAAGCTGATGATTTGTGGCGGGTCGCGGTAGATGGTGTTCGGCAGCGACAACTCGAACGAGAGGGCGTGCTCTGATCGGAATCCCGGATCGACCGCCTGCAGACGGCTGAAGCTCTTGATGAGCAGCCCCGCGCCGGCGAGGAGCATCATCGCGAGCGCCATCTCCGCGACGACCAGCGTCGCACGCGTCCGCGCGCTCCCGCGCGCAGCCAGGACGCTGCGAGCTCCGTCCTTCAGCGACGCCGCCAGCGAACCGCGCGTCATCTGCACCGCCGGAATGGCGCCGAAGAAGAGGCTCGTCAGCAGCGACATGCCGACCGTGAACGACGCGACGGTGCGATCGATGGCGATTTCGTTGAGCCGTGGAACGCCCTCTGGCTGCAGCGCCACGAGCACGTCTGCACCCCATGCGGCGATGAGCAGACCCGCCAGACCGCCGGCCAGGCCAAGCACGACGCTTTCGGTCAACAGTTGCCGTACGAGGCGCGCGCGTCCTGCGCCCATCGCGGTGCGAACAGCGAGCTCCGTCTCGCGGCCGACCGCGCGGGCGAGCAGCAGGTTCGCGACGTTGGCGCACGCGATCAGAAGCACGAAACCGACGGCGCCGAGCAGGACGAGCAGTGCGGGGCGGAGGTCGCCGACCAGCGCTTCGTGCAGGGGAAATGTGGTGAAGCCCACGTTGGTGTTGTGCCGCGGGTAGGCCTTCTGCAGCGCTTCGCCGAGCGCGGCGATTTCGCTCGCGGATTGATCGGATGAAACGCCGGGCCTCAGGCGCGCGATGACGCGGAGATACCAGGCGCCGCGTGCGTTCCTGGTCTGTTCGGTGTACTCGATCGGAAGCCACAACTCGTGTTCCGCGGGATAGGCGAAGCCGCGCGGCATGACGCCAACGATCGTTCGCGGCACGCGGTCGATGGCAACCGTCGAGCCGACGACGTCGGCGCGGCCGCCGAACCGCTGCTGCCACAGCCCGTAAGCAAGGACGACGACTTTGTCCTTGCCCGGCTCGTTCTCATCAGCTGCGAAGGTGCGTCCGAGGAGGGGGCGCGCGCGCAGCACGTCGAAGAAGCTGGCGCTGACCTCGGAGGCGCGAATGCGAACCGGGTTGCCGGCTCCGGTGATCGTCACCTCGGTCGGGTCCACGGCTGCGGCGTCCTCGAGCGTCCGCGTCTGCTTGCGGAGATCGAGGAAGTTGGCGGGCGACATCACCGCCCGGTCGCCCTCCGAGACGTGGTACATCCCGACCAGGCGGTCGGAATCCGGGTACGGCAGCGGTCGCAGGAGCACGGCGTTGATCACGCTGAAGATCGCGCTGTTCGCGCCGATGCCGAGGGCCAGCGTCATGACGGCGACGGCGGTGAACCCCGGGTTCTTGAGCAGCCGGCGCAGTGCGTAGTGGAGGTCCTGACGGAGCGAGTCCATGAGCCGAACGATCAGTGCGGGATGCGTGCCGCGAGCGCCATGGCGACAAGACCCCTTCGTTGCAACAACTTGCCCTGCTTCGCCGCCTGAGGCCGTGGCGTGGGCTGTTCGGCCCCGGCACCTCGGAATCCCGCAGGCGGACAGTTTTTGCTCAGAGTCAGGTCAGAGTCGACTCTGACCTGACTCTGAGCGGGAACCTCGGGTCAGTAGCGCCAGCTTGTCACGTCGGCGCCGGGCGGGGCGGTCTTCAGGATCCTGTTGACGATCTTCGGCGCGAACATCTCGTGATATCGCAGCCGGGAGATGGCGTTCGGCTGCGTGTGGTCGCCGTTCCAGCAGTGCTCCGCGCGATCGCCGTAGTCCACTTCGCCTGCGTAGTACGGGTTCGTCGTCTTCTCGAGGAACGCCTCCGTCAGGTACACGGCGTTGTTCAAGTAGTAGTTGTCCATGTCGCCGACGTAGAGATGCAATTTGCCCTCGAGCTTCTTCCCGAGCCCTTTGTCCCAGTCGCGGCGCAGGATGTGCGAGAGGTCGTAGTGGTCGCGCCAGTGCGCCGCCACGGCTTTGTCGATCGCACCCGTTCGCTTGTCCCAGATCCGTTTCGGGTAGCCGTCGACGCCGACCGGCGAATATACCGCCTCCCAGATGTCCCACTGCTGGCCCGAGCGCGTCTTCGTGCCGAGCACGAGCTCGCGGCGATTCATCTCTTCGAGCGTGGCCGACACGTGCCCGAGATAATTCCGGAGACCTGGCCGCGGGGTCTTCTTCCATCGGCTGTCAGCATAGTACGCGTTCGTATCGTCGTAGATGTTGACGACGGTGAACGCACGGAAGTCGATCGGGTCGGGGCACGCGATGTACGCGCCGTTGTAGAAGTCGGGATAGAGAACCTGCGCGCCCATCGCCTCCCATCCACCAGTCGATCCGCCGTACATGAAGCGCGCCCACGGCTGTCCGATCGCCCGGTATTTCTGTTCGATGAGCGGGATCAACTCATCGTTGATCGCGTCGCCGTACGGCCCCAGGTTCTGGGAGTTCACGGCATACGAATCGTCGTAGAACGGATTCGCATGGCGAATCTCGATGATGATCAGCCGGGGAAAGCCCGCGCCGGTCCACGCCCGGTAGAAGCGGTGCGCATATTCCTCCTGCGTCCGGTTGTAGCCCTTCCACTTGAATCGCTCGCTGTAGTCCGGCTGCAGGTTGGGATCGGGCGGCTGCTCGCGAAAACCGGAGAACGTGTGCGGGTAGTGCCCGTGAAAGATCACCAGCGGATAGCGTGCATTCGGGTGTTCCTCCCATCCCTCCGGCAGCAGGACATTCGCGCCGAGATGCATCGGCCGGCCCCAGAACTTCGTCAGCTTCTCGCTCTGGATCGTCTCGTGACGGATGTACTTCGTGTCCGCCGGCGGCGGAATGGGCGGAATGACCTTGTCGAGCGCCAGCCGCACGACCTCGCCCTTCCGCGGATCGATTGCGATCTTCGCCGGCGAGCTGAACAGGTTGCCGGGCGCGCGGTTCCACTGCTGGCCCTCGCCGCGGTCCATCGGCAGCTTCACGGTCTTGCCATCACCGCGATGGAAGGTTTCGTACTTGTGCAGCAGCGCCTGCACCGTGTACGTCCCCGCCGGAATATCGGCAATCGATTCGAGAGGGTATCCGAGCGCGCTGTCGTCGACGAACGCGTCCTGTCCCGGCTTCAGTCCTTCGACGTCGATGCCGAACACGAGCTGCGTGTCCGCGGAGTCGCTGATCTGCAGGCGCGGTTCGCCCTCGGCCAGCGACGAGATCATCACGAGCAGGCGCCCATCGAGCGCATCCTTCGCGACCGCCGGACCAAACGACACTGCGAAGCGCATCTTCGTGGCGGGCGGCGCGTTCTCGCGTGCGAGTGGCGCCAGGGATGCAAGCACGAGCGCGGCGGTGGCGAGCTGAGGTCGTCTCATGGCGCGAAGTATAATCAGGTCGTCCGCCAGGGGTATCTACTCGGCGGTAGGCGGTCGGCTGTAGTTGGTAGATCTTCGCGACCGCCGACCTACCGCCTACAGCCAATGGCCTACCGCCGAGTAGATTGAGACAAACCCTTGGAACCTGATCCGGTTGAAACCGGCGGAGGGAGCGCGGTGAACGACTATTCCACGTCTTATCCCAACTCACGGAAGGTCTATGAGGAGCGTCTGGCGCCGCTGACGCCGGGCGGCACGATGGCCGCGCTCCGCGTGCCGATGCGCGAGGTCACCCTCGCCGGCGACAACGCACCGCTTCGCCTGTACGACACGAGCGGCCCGCAGGACGCCGACGTGCGCGAGGGCCTGCCGAAACTGCGGCGTGAGTGGATCGAAGCCCGCCGGCGGACGGGGTTCGTCGGCACGCAGCTGTATTACGCGCGCAAAGGCGAGGTCACGCCGGAGATGGAGTTCATCGCCGCGCGCGAGGGATTGCCGGCGGAGTTCGTGCGCAGCGAGGTGGCGCGCGGCCGTGCGATCATTCCCGCCAACGTCAACCACCTCGAGCTCGAGCCGATGGTGATCGGCCGCAACTTCCTCGTGAAGATCAACGCGAACATCGGCAACTCCGCGGTGAGCTCGTCAATCGAGGAGGAGGTGGAGAAGCTCCGCTGGGCGACGTTGTGGGGCGCGGACACGGTGATGGATCTCTCGACGGGGAAGAACATTCACGAGACGCGCGAGTGGATCATCCGCAACGCGCCCGTTCCGATCGGCACCGTGCCCATCTACCAGGCGCTCGAAAAAGCCGGCGGCCGTCCGGAGGACCTCACCTGGGAGATCTACCGCGATACGCTGATCGAGCAGTGCGAGCAGGGCGTCGACTATTTCACGGTGCACGCCGGCGTGCTGCTGCGCTACATCCCGATGACGGCGCGCCGCATGACCGGCATCGTGTCGCGCGGCGGATCGATTCTCGCCAAATGGTGCCTCGCGCATCATCGGGAGAACTTCCTCTACACGCGCTTCGCCGAGATCTGCGAGATCATGCGCGCCTACGACGTGTCCTTCTCGCTCGGCGACGGCTTGCGCCCGGGTTCGATTGCCGACGCCAATGACGAGGCGCAATTCGCCGAGCTGAAGACGCAGGGCGAGCTGACGAAAATCGCCTGGGACCACGACGTCCAGGTGATGAACGAGGGTCCCGGGCACATCCCCATGCATCTCATCAAGGAGAACATGGAGAAGCAGCTCGAATGGTGCGACGAGGCGCCGTTTTACACCCTCGGCCCGCTCACGACGGACGTGGCGCCGGGATACGACCACATCACGTCTGCGATTGGCGCGGCGATGATCGGCTGGTACGGCACCGCGATGCTCTGCTATGTCACGCCGAAGGAGCATCTGGGCCTTCCGAACCGCGACGACGTGAAGGCGGGCGTGATCGCGTACAAGATTGCCGCGCATGCGGCGGATCTCGCGAAGGGACATCCGCGCGCGCAGGCGTGGGACGACGCGCTGTCGAAGGCGCGGTTCGAGTTCCGCTGGGAGGATCAGTTCAACCTCGCGATGGATCCCGTGACGGCGCGCGCCTACCACGACGAGACGCTGCCCGCCGACGGCGCCAAGGTGGCGCATTTCTGCTCGATGTGCGGGCCGAAGTTCTGCTCCATGGAGCTGACGCAGCAGATCCGCGACGCCGGCATGCAGGAGATGTCCGCCGAGTTCCGGAAGAAAGGGGAGATCTACGTCAAGCAGTGAGCCAGGCGCGGCCGGCGCCGCACCGCTGCTCCTCTACGACGGCGCATGCGGCTTCTGCGCGGCCAGCGTGCAGTTCATCCTTCGGCACGAACGGCAGCACGCGCTTCGCTTTGCCGCGCTCGACAGCGAAACGGGTCGTCAGGTCCGCGCACGCCATGCCGAAACCGCGAACGTCGATTCGATGATCTGGGTGGAAGATCCCGACAGTACCGACGAGCGCATCCTGATCCGGTCGGATGCAGGCCTGCGGATCGCGCGCTACATGGGCGGTGTCTGGCATCTGGCGCGGCTCGGCCGAGTGGTGCCCCGTCCGCTTCGCGACGCCGCCTACGATTTCATCGCCCGCCATCGGCACCAGCTCGTTGCTGGCCGTGAGCAGTGTTACGTGCCGTCGCCCGCGGTGCGCCGGCGTTTTCTCGATCAGCCCTCGTGACCGCTATTCCTGTCTGAGCGCCGCCACCGGGTCCAGGCGCACGGCGCGCTGCGCCGGCACCCACGCTGCGAGCGCGGCGATAGCCGCAAGGACAGCCGCCGCGCCGGCGAACGTCGATACGTCCCACGCATCCACGCCGTACAACATCGTCGCCAGCAGCCGTGTGGCGGCCAGGGCGGCGATGATGCCCGCGCCAATCCCGTAAATCGCCACCGCCACTCCTTCGCGGACGACCAGCCGCACGACGTCCATCGGTCGTGCGCCGAGCGCGACCCGCACGCCGATCTCCTTGTGGCGCCGCACGACGCCGTAGGCGATCACTCCGTAGAGACCGACGACGGCCAGCGCCAGCGCCATGGCGCCTGACGCGGTCACGAGCGCAGCTGTCAGGCGCTCGCCGCCAAGCGCCTCGGAGATATGTGACTCGAGCGTCATGACGCGGAAGACCGCCACGCTCCGGTTCACCTCCTGCGCGGCGTTGCGAATCGTATTCGCGAACGCGGCCGGATCACCGCCCGTGCGTGCGACCAGCGTCATGCTGGGCGTGTAGCTCTGCGTCAGCGGATAAAAGACCACGGGCACGGGCGGGTCCTGGACGGTGAGATGCTTGACGGCTCTCACGACGCCGACGATCTGCAGGATCGTGCCTCGCCCTTCCTGTATCCGCCGCCCCAGGGCGCGACCGCCAAAGTACCGCTGGGCGAGGACATCGTTCACGATCACGACGCGCGTGCCGGTGGCATCTCGACGATCGAAGCTCCGGCCTTCCACGGTCGGGATGCGCATCGTGTCGAAGTACTGCCCGTCCACGACGTTGGTATTGAGCCCCATGTCCTCGCCCGGTCGCGGCTCGTATCCCTCCAGCGCGAACACGCGTCGCGATCCTCTGCTCAGCGAGAGCGTGCGCACGAGCGAAGCGGCTTCCACTCCAGGCAGCGCACGGACCCGATCCAGAACCTGCTCGAAGTACAGCGTCCCTTGCTGAGCCGTGAGCTCGCCCGACGGAATCTCGAGATTGGCGAGCACCGCCTTGCGTGCCCCGAATCCGAGGTCGGCGCTCAACGCGTTCGAGACGCTGCGTACGAAGAGCCCGCATGCGACGAGCAGCACGAACGTGAGTGCGACCTGCGAGAGTACCAGGCCGGCGCGCATGAACCCCGTTCTCGCTTCCGATGCTCGTGCGGTGCCGGTCTGCAGCGGACCCTGAGCGGTTCGCAGTACCTTCAGCGCCGGAATGAGACCGAAGAGCGTTCCGGCGACCACCGAGATCAGCGCCGTGAACGCGAGCACGCGGACGTCGACGCCGGCGTCGAGAATCCGGGCCTGCTCCGCGGGAAAGAACGACGGCAGCACGTCGGACGTCCAGAGCGCGAACAGCACACCGAGCGCGCCGCCGGTGAGCCCCAGCAACAGGCTCTCCGTGAGGAGCTGCCGCAGCACCCTCACACGGGATGCGCCAAGCGCGACTCGCGTCACGATCTCCCGGCTCCGGGCCGCGCCGCGCGACAGAAGCAGACCGGCCACATTGGCGCAGGACACCAGGAACACGAGGCCGACCGCGGACATCAACACGGCGCCGAGCATGGCGGCCATCCCGCGGAACCGTGGGTGCATACGCGAATGCTGCGTGACCACCATCGGGCGCGGGCGATCGGGACTACCGAGCGTTCCCATGTTGGTCCTTGGATACGCTCGCGCGAGATCTGCGGCGATCGTATCGAGCTGCGCCTGTGCGCCGGCGATGGACGATCCGTCGCGCAGGCGGCCGACAATCGAAAGTCCACGGCTGCCGCGCGAAGCCGCACTGGCGGCAGGAGGCACGTGTGGGCTCCAGACGTCCGTGATCGAGCCGAGGGTCAATCCGTCGAAATTCCGCGGCGCGACGCCGACGATCGTGGCCGGCTGGCCGTTGAGCAGCACGGCCCGGCCGAGCACGGCGGGGTCGGCGCCGAAGAAGCGCTGCCAGACGTAATCGGAGATCACCGCGGCGGTTGCCGCGCTCGGCTCGAAATCCGAAGGCAGGAGCACTCGTCCCACAACAGGCTGCAGGCCAAGCAGCCCGAAGAACTCCGCGGACACCGTCATGACGCCGATGCGCTCCGTCGTCTCCCCGTCGCGCATTACGGCGGGCGCAACCCAGTAGGCGGCCAGTCCGGAGAACGCGGACGCTGATTCGCGCAGCGTGAGGTAATCCGGGTATGACGAGGTGCCATATGGGCCGCTGCTGAAGTCGCTCGTGAAGATGGAATACAGCGAGGATGGATCGCGGACGACTGGCGCCGGCCGGAGGAGCATCGCGTCGACGAGGCTGAAGACCGCGGCGTTGGCGCCGGTGCCGATCGCAAGCGTCAGCAGCACGGCGGCGGTGAACCCGGGGCTGCGAGCGAGTCCTCGCGCGGCGTAGCGAACGTCCTGGAGGAGTGCGTCCATGCGCGTCCTCTGAGCGAGAGCTGTGCCACGGCGGCCCTGCGTCGATCCTGTGTCGGCTCAGGAGCTTAGCGCGGCTGGGCGCACACGGTAATCAGGCGGCGTCCGGTTTCGGCTTGCAGGCGTCCCAGCTCCGCACACTCCGAATGCGACTCGTGGGTCTGCCTTACCTTCCGCTGAACAGGGCCTTCGGCAGCATCGCGTGCACACCCTTGGTGTCGTCCACCGTCTGCGTGACGCGCAGGTCAACGGCAATCGAACAGAGGACGTAGGCGTCGTCTCGAGAGAGATTCCGCTCCGAAACGAGGTACTCGATCATCTCGCGCACGGCGAGCCGCGCAGCATGATCGAGATCGGGATCGAGCCCGACGGTAATCACGTGCGCGGCCGTCTCCACGCGCGGCGAGCGAAGCCGAAGCCTCTTGTGCAGGTGCACCTGGAGCGTGGTCTTCAGCGAGGTTTCGATGGCAGTGCCCGACACTTCGCCGTCGCCCTGCATGGCGTGGCCGTCGCCGATCGAGACGAGCGCGCCGGCGACATGGACCGGTAGGAAGATGCGCGATCCTTCGCCGAGCTCCTTGAGATCGAGATTGCCCACATGAAATCCCGGCGGCCCGCTCGAGACGCGCCCCGACAGGACCGGCGGCGCCACGCCGATCGAGCCGAAGAAAGGGGCCAGCGGCAGCGTCACTCCCGGCGCGAACGTAGCCGTCCTGCGCGCGGCGTCGAATCGAATCAGCTTCAGGTACGCGTGCGGAAAGTCGTCCGGCAGCGTGCCGCCTCCTGGCAGGAAGCCGACGACGCCGTACGGGTGGAGGTACTCGATGGGGCCGATACGAACTTCGACGACGTCGCCCGGCTCCGCGCCGGTGACGAAGATCGGACCGGTCATCGGGTGCGCGCCCGGTCCACGCTCTTTCACGGCGGCTTCCACGGCTTTCAGCGACGCCGGGATTTCATCATCCGCGACGCCCGCGAGCCGCAGCCGCTGCGCGCCGCGGGCCACCATCGTCTCCACGCGCACCGAGTCGCCCGATGCGATCGTGAGCACCGGCGCGAGGCGTGCGTCGTAGTAGCCCCAGTGAACGTTTGCGGGCGCGAGCGGAAGCTCGTGGGTGCGTTGCGCGCTGGCCGGAGCAACGGCCGCCAGGAACGCGAGCGGGGCCGCGAGGTATTTCACTGTTGTGGCGTCGCGGGCGGCGCCGGCACGATCATGATGACCGTCGGGAACCGCTCGGGGTTCGCGGGCCGCCTCGGATTCGGGTACCCCTTCGAGCCTCCCCACGTGTAGTCCTTGATCGTCACGCCAGGCGGGAACGCCATCGCATCGTCCTTGAAGCGGCCCACCTCGAACATGTGCGTGGGCGGCTCCTCGAACACCAGATCGCCGCGCTCCTTGAGCACGGAGCGGTAGAAGTTCACGAGCTCCGCGAACGGGGCTGCCGCGCCGAAGAGGTAATAGCGCTGCCCGCGGCCCGCGTCGTAGGACGCGATAAACTGTGCGGCCGGGTAGATTACGAAGCCGAGCGTCGCCTCCGTCGGCGCGTTCGGATCGGCCGGGCGTGCTGGAGGAGGCGTGGTCTGGGCCGGCGCCGGCTGCGTTGGCGCTGGCGCAGTCGTACGCGTGCCGGGACGTGGAAACGGCTGGGGGGTCTGCGCTGCTGCACCGTCGAACGAGCTCAGCGCCATCGCCACGACCACCGGCGCGATCGATCCCCTGCGGACATCCATGCGACTAGTATGCGCGAGATCCTGAGGTTCTGCGACGCCGAACAGTTGTGGCTCCGGGACACGATTTCGACGCTCGTCGAGGCCGAGTCTCCGAGCGACGACAAGACGGCTGTTGACGCGTGCGGGCGGCTGCTGGCCGCGCGGCTCGCGGAGTGCGGCGCTCGCGTGACGCGCATTCCGCAGGCGACCTGCGGCGATCCACTGCGCGCCGAGTGGGGATCGGGCGATCGCCAGCTGCTGCTGCTGGGTCACTTCGACACAGTTTGGAAGGTGGGTCAGCTTGCGGTCATGCCTCAGCGCCAGGAAGGCGACCGCCTGTACGGCCCCGGCGTGTTCGACATGAAGGCCGGCATCTCGATCGGCCTGCAGGCCATTCGCGCGCTGCACGCCTGTCGGATGATGCCTGCCTCTCGCGTTGTCATGCTGCTCACGACCGACGAAGAGATCGGCAGCAAGGCGTCGCGGGCGACGATCGAGGCAGAAGCGCGGCAGAGCCACGCCGTGCTCGTGCTGGAGCCGTCGCTGCCCGGCGGCGCCGCAAAGACCAGCCGGAAAGGGTGCGGCGAATACGAGCTGATCGTCCGCGGCAAGGCGGCCCATGCCGGCATCGAGCCCGGCAAGGGCGCGAACGCCATTCGTGAGCTCGTGCTCCAGATCGCGCGGCTCGATGCGATTCAGGATGCCGATCGAGGCGTCACGCTGAACGTTGGCGTGATCTCAGGAGGCACGCGTCCCAATGTCGTCCCGGACCTGGCCAGGGCGGTGATCGATGTGCGCGTCGAGAGGATGGCAGATGCGGCACACGTGGATGCGGCCTTGCGTCGGCTGACGCCGGAGCTTCCAGGGACGTCGCTCGAGTTGCGCGGCGGAGTGGAACGCCCGCCGCTCGAACGAACGGACATGGTCGTTGGGTTGTACCAGACTGCGCGACAGGTCGCAGCCGAGCTTGGCCATGGACTCTCCGAAGGAAGCACCGGCGGTGGGTCCGATGGGAACTTCACCGCCGCGCTTGGGATACCGACCCTTGACGGACTCGGGGCGATGGGCGACGGCGCGCATGCCTTATATGAGCACGTGAACGTCACAGATCTGCCGTGGCGCGCGGCGTTGATCGCCGGCCTCCTCATTCGCCTGTCCTGAATTCCACACATCCAGCGGGGTGTCGGCCCTTCCACTTCCTACATGCTCGTCTGTAGCGAATCCCGAAAATCCAAGTCTGTGCTTCGGTTATCCGCTTACATGGGGTGGCTGGGGACTGGCCGACGTTTTGCCTAAGGGGGACGCAGGAGGCGGCGGATCCCGTGGACGACTTCGACATCGCACAGAGCAAGATTGGGGAGTCAGCGCAACGTGTCGTCGACCGAGCCGTCGAGGAGTCGCGCCGCCGCGATCACGCGCTTCTGACCAACGAGCACATCTTCCTCGCGTTCGCGCAGGTGGAGTGGGACACCTTTTCACAGGTGATGCGCGACCTCGAGTTGAACCCGCATGAAATCCTCCAGGGCATCGAAGAGCACCTGCAAGTGCTGCCGACGTTCTCCGGCCGCGAGCTGCGAGTGGCGCCGGCGACGAAGCTCGTGTTCAAGCTGGCCTTCCATCAGGCAAGCCGCTCCGGGCGCCAGACGATCGAGTCGTCGGACCTGTTCGAAGCGATCTTCCAGGAGAGCCAGGGGGTTCCGGTATCGATCATCCGCCGTCATGGCGTTGAGCCGGAGGTGCTCGTGTCGCGAATCGCCACCCGGATGCGGGACAACGAACTGAGGGAGGAGCGGCTGCGCAAGCGCTTCGAGCTGCCGCCGTTCCTGAAGCACTTCGCCACGAACCTGAACCTGCTGGCGCGGCAGGACAAGGTGGCGCCGGTGTACGGGCGCGACGTGGAGATCCAGCAGGTGCTCGAGATCCTCTGCCACCGCGAGCGGTCCAATTCGGTGATGCTCATCGGCGAGCCCGGCGTGGGCAAGACCGCCATCGTCGAGGGCCTCGCGCGGCGGATCGAGTTCGAGCCCGAGTCGGTGCCGGTACGGCTGCGCGACTGCCAGGTCGTCAACCTGCAGATGAACACGATGGTGGCGGGGACGATGCTGCGCGGGATGTTCGAGGATCGTATCCAGAACGTCATCCGCGAGATCAAGGAGCGGCCGAACCTGATTCTCTTCGTGGACGAGGCGCACACGATGGTCGGCGCCGGCTCCGCGCTGGGCGCGCCGTCGGACGCCGCGAATGTGTTCAAGAGCGTCCTCGCGCGCGGCGAGGTGCGCATGATCGGCGCCACCACGCTCACCGAGTACAAGGAGTACATCCAGGAGGACGAGGCGCTCGCCCGCCGGTTCCGCACGGTGCACGTGTCGGAGCCCACCATCGAGGAGACGCGCCGCATCCTCTACAACCTGCGCCCTCGGCTCGAGCGCAACTATTCCGTGCGCCTGATGGACGAGGCCGTGGAGACCGCGCTCGAGATGTCGCCGCGCTACCAGCGCCATCTGCACCTTCCGGACAAGGTGATCGGGTGGCTCGACACGGCGGCCGTGCGTGCGGAGATCGACCGGCGCTGGGAAGTGAAGGCGTCGGACGTGATCGAGGTGATCTCGCATGCCGCGCAGATCCCGCGCGACATGGTGTTCCGCGACGTCGGCGATCGATTCAAAGAGATTGAGACGCGCCTCCAGCAGCGCGTCGTCGGTCAGAAGAAGGCCGTGCAGGCGCTGGCGCACCGGCTCGTGCTGAACAAAGGGCCGCTGAAAGATGGGTTCGACCGCCCGGACGGCGTGCTGATGTTCCTCGGGCCGACCGGCGTCGGCAAGACCGAGCTCGCGAAGGCGATCGCCGAGTTCCTGTTCGGCGACGACAAGAAAATGATTCGGATCGACATGTCCGATTACCAGGACGGCGGCGTGTCGGTGGACAAGTTGATCGGCATGCCCCGCGGGATCGTCGGCAGCGAGCGCGGCGGCCTCCTGACGAATCAGCTCAAGGACAACCCGTGTTCCGTCGTGCTCTTCGACGAGATCGAGAAGGCGAGCCCGAGCCTGCTGAATCTTTTCCTGCAGGCGTTCGACGAAGGGTGGATCACCGACGGTCGCGGCAAGCGGGTGTATCTGTCGGACGCGATCGTCATCATGACGTCGAACGTCGGCTCCGAGTATTTCCGGAAGCTGACGAGCCCGATGGGGTTCCGCTCAGGTCAGATGCCGATCGAACAGCTGAAGCTGGACGTGGATCGCGAGCTCGAACGGAGGTTCCCGCCAGAATTCCGGAACCGCATCGACGGCATCGTGCTCTTCCAGCCGCTGACCAAGGACGAAGTTCGCCAGATCGCGCTGAAGTACATCGGTGAGGTCGAGGAAACCTTGCAGCGCTGGAACAAGACGCTGACCGTCGAGCCCGAGGCGCTCGAGCAGCTGGTCCAGCAAGGCTACAGCCTCGCCTACGGCGCGCGGTTCCTGAAGCGCGTGATCGACGACAAGGTGAAGCTGCCTGTCAGCCAGCGCTGGAAGGAAGCGAATCAGTTCCGTGTGAGCGTGAAGGACGACCAGCTCACGGTCGAACCGGTCGGGCCTCGCCTGATCGTGACCAGCGACCCCGACGCAATCGCGGTGTAGGGCGGGCCTTTACGGCCCGCCAGCTAGTCCCTCCACTGAATCATCTGCTGTTCGGCAACGGCCTGAGGAGACTCCGATCCCACGCGATCGCGGTCTTCTCGATTGTTCACACCGTATTTCGCCCGCAGCAGGCCGATGACGCGCTTGACTTCCTTCCGGTAGGAGCTCGGAGCGTACTTGCGCGCGTAGAGCTGCTGATAGCCATCGACCAGATCCGGATAGGCGTCCGCAAGCCAGCGCATGAAGTGGTCGCGCGTGCCGCCTTCGAGGAACATCACGTTGCAGCCGACGAATGACGCACCCGATTCGGCGATGGCCCTCACCGTGCGCTCGAGGATCGCCGGCTTCGACGAGATGCCGGGCACGATGGGGTTCATCAGCACGCCGCAGCGGACGCCCGCGTCATTCAGCTCGCGCACCGCGCGCAGGCGCTTCAGCGGGTGCGCCGTCCCTGGTTCCAGCTGCTCCCACGCATGCTCGTCGACGGTCGGCACGCTGATGTAAACGGTACAGCCCGCACGGCGATCGAGCTCCTGAAGCACGTCGATGTCTCGCACGACCATCGGGCCCTTGGTGACCACTCCTGCCGGGTTCGCCGCGTTCGCGAGCGCCTCGAGCGTGTGCCTCGTGAGCTTGTAGTGCCCCTCGATCGGCTGATAGCAGTCGGTCGCGGTGCCGACGGCGACGTACTCGCCTGTCCAGGACGGCTTCTGCAGCTGGCGGCGGAGGACTTCGACGAAGTTCGTCTTCACGAAGATGATCGAAGCGAACTCGTCTCCGGAGCCGAGCTCGAACTGCGTCTGGTAGCGTCGGGCGTAGCAGTAATGGCATCCGTGGGTGCAGCCGCGGTAGGGGTTCAGCGTCCACTCGAAGGGCATCCCCTTCACGGGATTCAGCGCGGAACGACAGACAACCTCCTGATATCGAGCGGCATCGGCGCGGCGGATCGCTTCCGTGAGCGCCTCCGCGCCCCCGGCTTTCACCAGGTCGGCAATCTGCCGGGTCGTCGGTTTGGATTTACCGAGATCGAAGAGAAGTGGGGCAGTTTCCATGGCAAAGCCGCGCTACTTCGACGTATGTTCGCCACGGCGATCCTGCCCCAAAGAGGGCGGCGAGGCAAGGCCTTACGGCAGACGGCCCGAGCTCAACGGCAACACCCGCTCCGGCGTGTTCTCATCGAGACGTAATCCGCTCCAGAAGTAGCTCCGCTGAGAGCCGTCCGTCATTCCGAGCGTCAGCCGTATGTCGAACGTCCAAGTGTCGCGGCCGTCGGGGGTGAAGCGGAGGCGCACCTGGGCATCGTTGAGATCGCGCGGTGCCAGCGGGCGTGTGACCGTGAGGTTGAGAGGCGCCGACACCGACTGATCGTCGTAGTCGACGTCAACGACCGTTCCTTCGGCCGCGAGGCGGCCGTCGTCGAGTATCTGCACCGCGACCGCGCTGTCTTCGTCCTTGCCGTCGTCGCGCGTCATGAACGTGACCGATGCAATCGCGAGTCGTGGGTCGGTCGACATCGAGTTGTCGCGGGTGGTCGTGGCGCCGCAGCCCGAGCCGCAGAGGCTCAGGATGGCAGCGAGCGCGAGCGCGGCTGTACGCATGGTGTTCCTCCTCATACCGCGAGGAGGATTAGCACGCTTGGTGCCTGGTTTCTGGATGAGCTCAGGAGCCGGCGACCTGACGACGCCAGTACTCCATAAGGTCGTCGAGCAGCCGGTCGAACGAGATCTGGGGACGCCAGCCGGTATCGGTCTGCAGCCGTGCCGGATCGCCGACGAGCACCGGCGTGTCGTTACGCCGCAGGCGGGAGGGATCGATCTCGACGCGCACGGGAACGCGAGCTCGCCTCCGGAGGCCGTCGAGCACGTCACGGATCGCGCGCGCCACTCCAGAGCAAACGTTGTAGGGCACGCCGGAACGGCCGCGCGACATCAGGAGCTCGTACGCGCGGATGGTGTCGCGAACGTCGGTGATGTCACGGAGCGCATCGAGATTTCCCACGCGGATCACCGGTTGCGCCCTTCCCGTCTCGATGAGTGCCAGCTGCAGGGCCATGGCAGGCGCCGCGAACGACGGCCGCTGACCGGGCCCGGTGTGGTTGAACGATCGTGTGACGACCACGTCGACGCCGTCCTCGGCCATCGCGCGAATCGCGAGCTGTTCCTGGGCCAGTTTGCTCAGCCCGTACGGACTGGATGGCTCGAGCGCGCCCTCTTCGTCGATCGGTGCAGGTGAGTCGCGATACACGGTGGCCGAGCCGGTCACGAGCACGCGGCACGCAATGCCGGCCCGGCGGACCGCGTCGAGCAGATTGTGTGTCGCGAGGACGTTGCTGCGCAGCGGATGCGTCGTATCACTCCAGGAATGAGCCACGTGTGGCGCGCCGGCGCAGTGATAGATGGCAGCCGGTTTCAGCTCGCGGATGCGCCGACGCACGCTTTCGCGATCGAGCAGATCCACGTCGTGCCGGGACCAGCCGACGACGGGTGCGCCGGCACGCCCGAGCCGGTCGAGGACATAGCCGCCCGCGAACCCCGCAGCGCCCGTCACGAGAACCGTTCCGGGTTCCCGGTTCCGGGTTCCGGGTTCTGGTTCGAGGTTCGGTTCGGGGTTCATGGTTCGTGGTTCGTGGTTCGTCGTTCTCGGAACGGAGAACCGAGGAGCAGCAAGGTTATCGCCCCGTGTTCCCGCCGAACGCGCCGAAGAAGTTGGAGAAGGTCCCGAGCCCGGCCAGCGTGAAGGAGAAGTTGATCCGCCGATCGTTTCCAATGGGGGCCGAGCTGAACTGCGCGTAGTTGTACTTCTGGAACTCGACGCCGAAGCCGCAGCATTGCGCGAAGTACGTGCCCGATGCCGTCTGGCTCTGGACGTAGCTGCGCGTGATGTCCCAGCTCAGCGAATACGTGCCGGTCAGCCGCCCCTCCAGCACGGATGTCACCACGCCCGTGCTGAGATACGTTTCCGCGTCTCTGGTCCGGTCGAAACGGCGGCGGCTGACGCTCGCATTGAACGACTGTCTGCCGACGTTCACGTTGCCCGACGCGGAGAGCGATTGCAGCCCGCCTCCGCTCACATCGTGCTCCATGCGCATCGAGGCGGTCGTCGAGACCGCCGGCGAGTAGCGCACCGTAAGCGCGACGGGCGAGAGGTCGACCGCCCTGCGGTCCGGCGTGCTGCTCGCGTAGGTCGGGTCGTAGCGGCTCGCCTCGCCTTCGGAGTAATAAGTTTGCTGCAGTGAGACCGACAGGAACTCGCGCGCACCCGCCGCCGCGCCCTCGCGGGGGCGGTCACGCCGGAGCAGGCGGTTGGTCAATCCGTACGTGATCCGTCCGGCGCCGCCGATCACGAAGTCGGCGGTGTTCGACAGGAGCGGCGTGCTCCGGTAGTTGTCGATTGGCGTCGTCTGCTGGTAGCTGAACCCTGGCTCGATGACGTGCTTGTACCGCTCGGCCGCGCTGTCCGGCCCTGCGTCCCAGATCTTCGTGAGCACCGGCCCCACGGCTTCGGCCCGCACATCGAAATACGACCTGGTGAACGGCTCGGGCACCTGAACGCCGTTCGCGTTGAGGCTCTCGCTGTAACGGGTCAGCCGGTAGGCGGCCGACGTGTTCAGCGTCAGGAAGGTCCAGCGCGAGAAGGGCATGCGCACGAGCGGCGCGACTTCCATCCGCGTCAGGCCCCGGTCGTCGGCTGCCACTGTCTCGCCGTCCACCTCCGTCCGGTACGGCATGTTCGCGAACTCGCCCGTCATCGAGGCGTATACGGGTCCGCCGAAGAGCCGCGTGGGTGCGATGCCTCCGTTGATCCGCGGCGTGCTTCCATAGACGAAGGCGCGATGCTCGTCGCTGAACGATTCGGTCTGGTCGTAGGCGACGCCTGCGTTGTAGAGCCCCCACGCGCCGGTCACGGCTCCCTGGATGACGCGCCCCCGGCGCGACGCGTCATACAGGTTCTGGTGATACAGCTGCTGCGAGACGACGTCGGAGAAATAGTCCACGCGCGCCCGGGCGCGAAGTCCGCGGGCGATCGTCTGGGTCGCGTTCGCGCGTACTTCGAAGCTCGTTTTCTCCGGAAGCGTCGCTGTGGCGTCGCCCTCGGTGAATTGGGTCGCCCGTTGATCGAATCGATAGACGCGAAAGTTGCCCGACGACTGCGGGTTCGTCACGTAACGGTACTGGAGCCGTACCCCTGGCCCGTACGCGTGAACCAGTCGTGGAAGAGCGTGGCATCGTGGCTGCGGTTGATCGCCCAGAAGAAGGCGTTGCTGATGGCCTGGCCGCGGAGCGTGGACGTGCCGTACGACGGCAGCAGGAACCCGGTATTCCGCTGATTCTCGTCCATCGGATAGTAGGCCATCGGCACGTAGAACACCGGTACGCCCTTGACGCGGAGCACGGTGTTCTTCAGCAGGGCGTAATCCTGCAGGTTCAGCGTCAGCGTCCCTGCCGTCAGCTCCCAGCGGGGGGTCGGCTGCACGCACGTCGTGAATCCGCCGCGCGTGATCCGGTATTTCTTCTCGCCGATCTTGGAAACCACCTCGCCGTAGAAGTACACGTCTGGATCCTGGTTGCCGAACTGCACACGGTCGGCGTTCGGACCGAGCGAGATGATTCCCGACGCCTGATAGAACGTGCCGGTGCGGCTCTGGGTGTTGAACTCGATCCGCTCCGCCGAGATCCGTCCTTCCGCGTTCGAGAGGACGACGTTCCCTGTTGCGGTCAACAGGTGGGTGTCGGTGTGCAGCTCGATGTTGTCGGCGAAGAACATGACCCCGCCGTACTCGAACTCTGCCTGACCGGTCCAGCGGTAGTGCGTGCTCGAGACGACTTCGGACTTCATGGCAAACGCTTTGAAATCAGGTGGTGCTTGGGGGGCGCTGGAGGCCGCGGCAGGCGCAGGCTTCTGGCCAGATGCCCGCGGCGCCGGCGCAGCCGTCTGCGCCGCGGCGATCTGAGACAGAGAGACAAGCGAAAGCGTCAGGATGCAGATGAACCGAAGAGCCATTCAGGGCGAAGAATCAACGATAGCACGCGGATAAAAAGCGCTGCGCACCGCGCCAGCCAGGAAAATCGAGCCGGCCACACACACGATACGTCCCTGGGTCCATGCGTGTTCGACCGCCCGCACGGGGTCGGGTTCGATGGCCACCGGCCGCATGGCGTCGAGCGCCTGGACGGCACGGGCCAGCTCCTCGGGCGCGCTCGCGCGCGAGGAAGGTGCGGATGTGACCACGATCGAGGCCACCACGGGCAGGAGCGATCCGAGAATGCCGCGGATGTCCTTGTCGCGCATCGCGGCAAAGACGAGCGGCGGCGGCACGCGATGGTGGTGCCGGAGAAACTTCGCGAGCGCCGCAGCGCCGTCTGCGTTGTGCGCGGCGTCGATCAGGAGCTGCCTGCCATCGGAGAACTGGAGCACCTCGAGCCGCGCCGGCCATGCCGTCTGTGCGAGCCCCTGCTCGATCGCGCGGAACGTCACGGCCACGCCCGCAGCGCGGGCTTCCTCCAGGAGCCTGATCGCCACGACCGCATTGCCGATCTGATGCTCGCCGCGCAGCGCGAGCCTGATCGGCGCGTACCGATGATTCGGCGTGGTGACCTCGATTACCGAGCGTCCGCTGTCGAGACGCCATGTGACCGCGCTGTCGTCGGCTGCACGGATGACCCGCGCCCCTTCATCGTCCGCCGTGCGCAGGACGGCCGGCCACGCCGCCGGGGGGAGAGCGCCTGCCACGACCGGAATGCCCGGCTTGATGATGCCCGCCTTCTCGCGGGCGATCTCTCCCAGCGTCTCGCCGAGGTGCTCACGGTGATCGAATCCAATCGACGTGATAGCCGCGGCCACGGGATGTACGACGTTCGTCGCGTCGAATCGGCCGCCGAGTCCGACCTCGAGCACCGCGACCTGCACGCCCGCACGTCGGAAGAGCTCGAAGGCGATGGCGGTGGCGGCCTCGAAAAACGTGGGCGGTCCGGGCAGCCGGCCGCGTGCGACGAGGGCGTCCGCACAGTCGAGGACGCGTGACGCCGCTGATTCCACATCCGCGTCGGGGGCGGGTACATCGCCGATGACGAACCGCTCGTTCAAACCGACGAGATGCGGCGACGTATAGCGGGCGGCATGGATGCCCGCCGCTCGCAGCGCGGCGTGCGCCATGGCGGTGACGGACCCTTTGCCATTCGTCCCGGCGATGTGGAGCGATGCAAACGCGCGCTCCGGATGGTCGAGCGCCTCGCAGAGCAGCGCGATGTTGGTGAGACCAAGCTTGATGCCGAACTGCTCCAGCGCGTACAGCCGTTCGAGCAACGCCTATGGGCTATCGACTGATGCAGCCACGGCGGGTGCCGGGATCTGCGGTGTTGCCGGGGCTTCGCTCGCCCCCATGAAACGGAGGATGCGGCCAAGAGCCGCTTTCATTTCACGGCGGTCGACGATCAGGTCGAGGAAGCCGTGCTCCAGGAGGAATTCACTCGTCTGGAATCCTTCGGGCAGCTTCTGCCGGATCGTCTGCTCGATCACGCGGGGACCGGCAAAGCCGATGAGGGCCTTTGGCTCGGCGATGTTCAGATCGCCGAGCATGGCGAAGCTGGCCGTGACGCCTCCGGTGGTCGGGTCGGTGAGAATCGAAATGAACGGCAGCCGGGCATGATCGAGGCGCGCCAGCGCCGCCGAGACCTTCGCCATCTGCATCAGCGACAGCGCCCCTTCCATCATCCGCGCGCCGCCGGAGCAGGAGATCACGATCACGGGCTGCCGGCCGTGGAGGGCCATCTCGATCGCGCGCGTGATTTTCTCGCCCACCACGACCCCCATGCTGCCGCCGATGAAGCTGTACTCCATCGCGGCAATCACGACGTCGAGGCGATCCAGTCTGCCGGTGGCGACCACGCAGGCGTCCTTCATCCCCGTCGACTTGATGGTCGAGCGGAGGCGATCGCGGTACGGCTTCGTATCGGTGAACTGCAGCGGGTCGTTCGAGGTGAGGTTCGCGTGATGCTCGGTCCATCGGCCGTCGTCGAAGAGCGCGTTCAGGCGCTCGATGGCGGCGATGCGGAAGTGGTGGCCGCACTTCGGGCAGACGTTCAGGTTCGTGCCGAGGTCCTTGTTGTAGATGGCCTGCGTGCAGCCGGGGCACTTCACCCAGAGACCCTCGGGGACCCGGCTTTGCGGCTTCTCGGCGACCGGCGAGATCGGCTTTCTCGCCTTCTTGAACCACGCCATTCAGATGAGATTACAGCAATTCAAAATTCAAAATGCAAAATGCAAAGCCAAACCGGCCTTTTTGTTTGCATTTTGCCTTTTGCCTATTGAATTACGTTCTGGGAACGTAGTACTGCGTGCCTCTGTTCATCGCCTTGATCTGCCGGATCAGATCGTCGAGCGCCTCGTCGTCGGCGTACAGGTCCACCTGGGAGGTCTCGACGACCAGCAGCGGCGTGGCGGTGTAGTGGAAGAAGAAATGCTGGTACGCCTCGTTCACCTCTCGAATGTAATTGCCGTCGGGTTCGGGCACCTCCGGGTCCGACGTTCGCGCCCGCTCCCTCACCCGGCGCATCAGGACGTCGGTGGGGGCCTGGAGGTACACCACGAGATCCGGTGAGGGGACATCCCGCGCGAGCAGATCGTAGAGACGCTGGTAGATGAACAGCTCGTTGTCGTCGAGATTCAGGTACGCGAAGATCTTGTCCTTGTCGAACAGATAGTCGCAGACGGTGGCCTGCGAGAAGAGATCCGCCTGCTGCAGCGCCAGCAGCTGGCGATGGCGGCTCAGGAGATAGAACAGCTGCGCCTGCAGCGCGGCGCCGGCTCGCCCGGCGTAGAAGTCGGCGAGAAAGGGGTTCTCGGGATCCTCGAGCACCGCGGTCGCGTCGAGTCGCGTCGACACGCGCTCCGCAAGGGACGTCTTGCCGACGCCGATGGGACCTTCAATCGAGATGTAGCGAAACACAACGGAGACCGAATGCTATCATCTCCGGTTGTGCGGATCGATCGCCTCGAGCTGCGCCTGCTGCGCCTTCCGCTCGTCGATTTCTTCGAAACCAGCTTCGGTCGGATTGACGCCAAGCACTTTCTGCTGGTGACCCTCGATGGCGGCGGGCACACCGGCATCGGTGAGTGCGTGGCCGAGAGCGATCCGTACTACAGCGCCGAAACCAACGAGACCTGCTGGCATGTGATCACCGAGTTCGTGGCGCCCCGCGTGCTCGGCGTTTCCTTCGAGCATCCACGCGACGTGTTCGCCGCGCTCAGCGCCGTCCGCGGTCACAACATGGCGAAGGCGGCCGTGGAAATGGCTGCGTGGGACCTGTACGCGCGGCAGCGGGGCGTACCGCTTTCGCGCGTCCTCGGCGGGAGCCGGAGCGAGATCGCGTCGGGGGTGTCGGTCGGCATCCAGGATTCCCTCGACCAGCTGCTCGCGAAGGTGGACCGCGAGCTTGCCGCCGGATATCGCCGCATCAAGATCAAGATCAAGCCGGGATGGGACCTCGATCCGGTCGAGCGCATCCGCGCGCGCTTCGGCAACATCCCGCTGATGGTCGACGCCAACGCCGCGTACACGCTGGCCGACGCCGCGCAGCTGGCGCGGCTCGACGCCTTCGACCTCATGATGATCGAGCAGCCGCTCGAATACGACGACATTCGCGATCACGCGCGGCTGCAGGAGCAGATCCGCACGCCGATCTGCCTCGACGAGTCGATCCAGAGCGTGCGCATCGCCGAAGAGGCGATCGCGATCAACGCGTGCCGCATCATCAACATCAAGCCGGGCCGCGTGGGCGGTCATCGCGAGTCGATCCGGCTTCACGACGTGTGCCGTGCGAGCGGCATCGCCGTGTGGCACGGCGGCATGCTCGAATCGGGCATCGGCCGCGCGCACAACATCCACCTGTCGACGCTGCCAAATTTCTCGCTGCCCGGCGACGTGGCCGCGAGCAAGCGTTACTTCAACCCCGATCTGGTGGACCCGCCCATCGAGGTTTCGGCCGGGGGCACGATCGCCGTGCCCGATGGGCCGGGCATTGGCGTCACCTATGTTCAGGAGCGCATCGACGCGGCGACCACCCGTCTTGCCGTGCTGGAAGCCGTTGCCGCATAAACGTCAACTGCGCCTTTGGCCTTGCGCCTTGAGCCTTGTTGTGACGGCGTGCGCCACCGCGCCGCCGCCGGCGCCTCCCACCATCACGTGGGAGGAGAAGCTGCAGTGGATGATGCGGCTCGAGGATCATCGCGTCCTTCGGGATCCGAATCCTCCGCCGCCGGTGGTGCTGCGCGCCGCCACCGGCCGCCGTCCCGCCATCGTGGCCCCGCCGCCGCCGTCCGATCTGCTCCGCCTGATGAAAGATTCCGAGGCGCGGGTGCGGCGTCGTGCCGCGCTTGCGGCGGGACGCGTCGGGCTTGCCGAAGGAATACAGCCGCTGTCGGCGCTCCTCGCGGGCGATGAGGATAGCGAGGTGCGCCAGATGGCGGCGTTTGCGCTGGGCCTGATTGGCGACCCGTCGGCGCGGCCCGTGCTTCAGGCCGCACTCGCTCAACCGGCGGCTGCCGTGCAGGGGCGCGCCGCCGAAGCGCTCGGCCTCATCGCCGATCGCAGCGACGCTCCGGCGGTCAGCACGATGGTGCAGGCGCACGTGCGCGCCGGCGTGCTCGCGACGCTTTCGCCCGACGACCTCACCTACCCGTTGGCCCCGGAAGTCGAGGCCGCGCGCCTCGGGCTGTACGCGCTGGTCCGGCTCGGCGACTTCGCCGCGCTCGCATCCGCCGCGCTCGACGCGAAGGGGAGCCCGGTCTCCCGCTGGTGGCCGGTGGCGTTTGCGCTGCAGCGCGCGGCGGATCCGAAAGCGGCCCCTGCGCTCATGGCGCTCCTGAACACGGAAGGTCGCTTCACGGCGGCTTTCGCCGCCAGGGGTCTCGGCGTCATCAAGGCGACGCAGTCTGGAGCGGCGCTGACCGCCATCATCCACGAAGGCCGCCGCGATCCGGCGGTCCTCGTCCAGGCGATTCGCGCCGTGGCCGCCATCGGTCACGCGGCCGCATCCCCGGCACTCTCGGCGATCGCGGTCGACGCCAAAGCGAATCCGGCGCTGCGCGTCGAGGCGCTCTCGGCGCTCGGCGTGCTTCGCGCCGGGAGCGCAACCGAACTTCTTCTCGACCTCGCCTCGGATCCGGCGCCATCCCTCCGGGCGGCGGCCATGCGCGCGCTGGCGTCCCTCGATGCGCCGACGTTACTCTCGGCGCTGTCCGGTCTGGACCCGGACCGGGACTGGACCGTGCGCGCGGCGCAGGCCGCCGCGCTCGGCACGTTGACGGCGGAGGAGGCGCATCCGCGCCTGACGATGATGCTTGGCGATACCGACCAGCGCGTGCTGCCGTCCGTGCTCAATGCGCTGGTGGCCGTGAAGGCGCCGGGCATCGAGCCGGTTCTCGTGGCGCACCTCAAGTCCGAAGACTTCGGTCTTCGTGCGGCTGCCGCGTCCGGCCTGAGTGAGCTGAAGGCCGCGTCGGCGGTGCCGGCGCTGGTCGCAGCGTTTCAGGCCGCGCAGAGCGAGAGCACCTATGTGGCGCGCGCGGCGGCGCTCGCCGCCCTCGTGAAAATCGACCGGGCTGCGGCGCGGCCGCTCCTCGACGCGGGGCTCCGGGACCGGGACTGGGCGGTCCGTGTGCGGGCGGTCACGCTTCTGCGTGAGCTCGGGACGCCGGCGGACCCGGCGTCGATTCGGCCGGCTCCCTCCGAGCGGCCGATGAGCGAACGGGAACGCGCCTGGGCGGCGGCGCCGCCGTATTCGCCGCACGCCTACATCGAAACCACGCGCGGCACGATCGAGGTGGAGCTCGCCGTGCTCGACGCGCCGCTCACGGTGGTGAGCTTCATGGATCTCGCCCGCCGTGGCTTCTTCAACGGCGTGCCGATCCATCGCGTGGTGCCCGACTTCGTCGTGCAGGACGGCGACCCGCGCGGCGACGGCGAGGGGGCCCCGGCTACACGCTGCGCGACGAGATCAATCAGCGCCCCTATCTGCGCGGCACCGTCGGCATGGCGCTCGACTGGAAGGACACGGGCGGTTCGCAGTTCTTCATCACGCACTCGCCGCAGCCGCACCTCGACGCGCGCTACACGGTGTTCGGCTCGGTGGTGAAGGGGATGGAGATCGTCGATCGGATCGAGCCGCGCGATGTGATCACCCGGATCCGGATTTGGGATGGAGTGACCGGTACAGTAAAAGGGGACGCGCGATGCGTCCCCTGATGTCTCGAGCAGCCTTGCCCTACTTCTTCTTTGCCGCCTTCTTGCCGCCCTTGGCTTTCTTTGCCATCGGAATCCCCCCCTTCGAGTGCGTGGATTGCGCGAGCGTCACGCCGCAGCATCGCAGCGCTCTCTGCCGTCCGGCACGTTGGCCTGGATGTCGGCGACCTCGCGTCGGCTAACTCCCGCGGAGCGCGGGAGAGCAGTCTTCAGGGCAAAAAAATTGGGGTGCTCCATCCGAGCACCCCGTAAGTTCCTTCGGAAAGAACTTACCGCTTCTTCGCGGCCTTTTTCTTCCCGCCCTTGGCAGCCTTCTTCGCCATTGTTTTCTCCTCAGGTTGTGCGACTCAGCCTCGAACGCCCACGCGGGTCGTCACTACTGGTGGGCTGAGCCATCCACCCTCATACCAGATGTAGATTATGGGTGAGATTTCCGCGATGTCAAGCATAAAAGCACGCGCGTTGTCAAAAAACGCGCGCTCTTCGCGACTCGAATCGCGCTCATCGTGTCAAGCGCGCATCTGGATGACGCGCTGAAGAAATTTTTCGGATCGAGTGGTGAAGAACTTCAACGCGCGCGCGGCGATCGTGACGGGATCGTCGGCGCGAGACGCGTGAGCGCGCGCTGCGCCGCCTCCTTCGTGCGCTGATCGGCGCCGAAGACGCCGCGCGCCGTGCGATAGAGATCGATCGCGCGCGTCCGATCGCCGCGACGTTCGAGCAGGCGTGCCGCCTCGACGCACGCGGTGGCGTAAACCGTCGGCGGCGTGGCGCCCCGCGCGGCCGCTATCGCCTCCAGCACGTGCAGGGCACCCGCCTCGTCCTTCTGCGCGGCGAGCAGCCTCGCTTGACGGTAGCGCGTGACCGGATCGCGCGGCCGCAGCGCCAGTGACTGCTCGATCGCGTGCTCGGCGTCGGACAGATCGCCCCGCTCGAGCGCGCGCCACCCCTCGATCGACAGGCGGTACGCCGCCGCCGCCTGCGAATCAACCCTCTCCCGCAGGCCTTCCCGCGCGCGCGCCCTGATCTCCAGCGGATCGTACCCCGTCGTCATCGCCAGCGCCGCCTCGTAGGCGGCCACCGCCTGCTCGCGCCGCCCCATCCGGCTCAGGGCGGTGCCGAGGCGCACGCTCGCCTCCGCCGCGGCCCCGAACGGCGCCGGTGGTTTCGAGGCGATCACGGTCCGGAGATGGTCGATGGCGAGATCCGTCTCGAAGAGGCGATCGAGCTGCAGCGCCATCCCGAGTCTGGCTCGCGTCTCCGCCATCCCGGCGTGTGAGATCGCGCGCAGCCGTGCCGCGTCGTACAGGGCACGCCACGACCGGAGGCTCGCCGTCAGGTCGTGCTGGTAGACGTCCTGCACCTCCGCGATGAGTTGCAGGAAATGCGGGTTGCGCGCATGCCGCTGCCGCAGCGCCTCGAGCAACTCCAGCGCCCGGGCCGGGGCGTCTTCGTACCAGAGATAGATGATTTGGAGCTGATAGGTGGCCTCACTCCGCACGCAGCGCGCCCTGGTCGCGGGCGCGGAGCATCTCCTCCAGGCCCTTGACGCGGTCTCCTCCAGGCAGGAACAGCAGCCAGCGGAGCACCTTGGCCGCTGCGGGCGCCACGTCCGCGTAGTAGTGGTAGAGGCCGATGCCGAACCATGCGTCGTGCATCTCGGGGTCGAGAGCCAGCGCTCTGTCGAGCGCGTCCTTGATTCGCTTGCCGTCACGCGCCGCGGCCAGACGCTCGCCGCGCAGCACACGCCACTGCACCCGCGCCCCGTAGGCGCCTCCGAGGTAGAACCACGCTTCGGCGCGCTGCGGCTCGCGCGTGGTCCACGTCTCCGCGCCTGCCACCGCGTAGTTGATGCGCTGCTCGAACTCCCTGTCGAGTGCGAGGTCGAGGGGGTTCAGCTGAATCTGCCACCAGAGCGCGACGGCATCGAGCACGCGGCAGACCTCCCGTGGCGCCGGAGGGCATGCCTTGTCGAGCTCACCCGCGACCTCGTCGAACTTGGCGTCGAAGATCGTGTCGTACACGCGGGCGAGCTGCGGCGCGTCGGTGAGCCCGCGTACCGGCTCCGGATTGGCCAGCGGCGGCAGGGCGAGGGCAAGGGCGCCCGCCAGCGCGATGAGTCTCACATCACGCTCGTGCGAAGCTGCTGCTTTTCGGCGTGCCGCTCGAGTGCCAGCGTGACGAGCCGATCGATCAGATCGCGATAGGACAGCCCCGAGGCCTCCCACAGCTTCGGATACATGCTGATCGTGGTGAAGCCCGGGATCGTGTTGACTTCGTTCAGGTACAACGCGCCGCTGCCGCCATCCATCAGAAAATCGACGCGCGACATGCCCGCGCCGTCGACCGCGCGGAAGGCGGCGATGGCGAGCCGCCGGACCTCGTCCATCTGCGGATCCGTGAGCGGCGCGGGGATGAGCAGCTTCGATCCTTCGTCGAGATACTTCGCCTCGTAGTCGTAGAACTCCCGTGAGGGAACGACCTCACCGGCGATGGACGCTTCCGGCTCGTCGTTGCCCAGCACGGCGCACTCGATCTCGCGCGCGTGCGGCACGGCGGCCTCGATGACGATCTTGCGGTCGAATTCCGCCGCCAGCCGTACCGCCGTCGCCAGCTCCTCGTCATTCTTGGCCTTCGAGATGCCCACGCTGGATCCGAGGTTGGCCGGTTTCACGAACACGGGATACCCGAGCTCGCGGCCGACCCGGCTGGTGATACCGGCTGCATCGCGATCCCATTCCCGCCGCCGCGTGACGATGTACCTGGCCAGCGGCAGGCCATGAGCCGCAAAGAGCTGCTTCATGACGGCTTTGTCCATGCCGACGGCGGATCCCAGCACGCCCGCGCCGACGTAGGCGACGTTGGCCAGCTCGAGGAGGCCCTGGACTGTGCCGTCCTCGCCGTACGGTCCGTGCAGCACCGGGAAGATCACGTCGAGACCGAGGCCGGTGACGACTGCGGTCGTCTTCGCGTCGCCACGCTCGATGGTGAGCACGGTTTCTTCGCCCGGGTGCGCCACGATGTGCGCCTCGCGCCCGGGCCGCACGGGCCGCGCGGCCTGCAGCCGCGCATGCTCGATCACCTCCGCCGCCTTGATGACGGTCGGCGGCTTGTCGGCCAGGGTCCACCGGCCGTCCTTTTCGATCCGGATTGGCACCGGCTCATAGCGGCCCCGGTCGAGGTGCTTCATGATCGAGGCGGCGGAGGCAACCGATACTTCGTGCTCTCCGGATCGCCCGCCGTAGATAACGCCGACGCGCAGCTTCTTCACGGTAAGTTACTAATATAAACGGTGTCTTCACGGTTCCGCTTCAACCTGATCGCGTCCGACGGCCGTGCGCGCCGCGGCGAGCTTCACACGCCTCACGGTGTGGTGCAGACGCCCGCCTTCATGCCCGTTGGCACCCAGGGCGCGGTCAAGGCGATGCGCCACGCCGACCTCGAAACGGCCGGCGCCGAGATCATGCTCGGAAACACGTATCACCTTTTTCTGCGGCCCGGCGATGCGCTCATCGCCCGGCGCGGAGGTCTACATCGGTTTATCGGATGGGACCGTCCGATCCTGACCGACAGCGGCGGATTTCAGGTGTTCAGCCTTGCCGAGCGGCGGGTGATCAGCGAAGAAGGCGCGCAATTTCGATCGCACCTCGACGGGTCGCTGCACATGCTGACACCCGAGCGAAGCGTCGACATTCAATCGCGCTTGGGCTCGGACATCGCGATGGTGCTCGATGAATGCGTCGCATACCCCGCCGAGAAGGACGCGGTGGCCGGCTCGATGCAGCGTTCGTTGCGGTGGGCACGGCGCTGCAGGGAGCGGCTCGCCTCGACCAGCGCCCTCCAGGCGCAGTTCGGAATCGTGCAGGGCGGCGTGTTCCAGGACCTCCGCGATGAGAGCGCCGGGGCCACGGTTGCTGCCGGCTTCGAGGGATACGCCATCGGTGGACTCAGCGTGGGCGAGCCGATCGACGTCATGTACTCGGTCGCGGGCGATACCGCACGACGGCTCCCCGTCGATCGCCCCCGGTATTTGATGGGCGCCGGGACGCCGGAAGATCTTGTCGAGTGCGTCGCGCGGGGCATCGACATGTTCGACTGCGTGCTGCCGACGCGCAACGCCCGCAACGGGCAGCTCTTCACGAGCCAGGGTCGCATCAACATCAAGAACGCGCGCTTCGCCGAAGACGATGCGCCGCTGGATCCGGACTGCGGGTGCTATACCTGCCGCGTCCATTCGAGGGCCTACCTGCGCCATCTGTTCATGGCCGGCGAGATGACCTCGGGCACCCTTAACACGTTGCATAATCTGACCTTCTACCTTGACACCATGCGGAAGATCAGGGACGCTATTACGTTCGGGACCTTCGAAAAGTTCAGGCAGGAGTTCCTTCGCTCGACTTCCCGCCTGCCGTCTGATTCATGAATCTGACCGCCCCGTTTTTTCTGGCCATGGCGCAGCCCCAGGGCGCGCCGAACCCGCTCGTGCAGCTCATGCCGATCGCGCTGATCGTCGCGATCTTCTTTTTCCTGGTCGTCCTCCCGATGCGGAAGCGGCAGTCCAAGGTCCAGGCGTTTCTGGCCGCGCTGAAGGCAGGTGACAAGGTCATCACGTCCGGCGGTATTTACGGCACCATCACACGCGTCGAGGAGAGCATCCTGCAGCTCCAGATCGCCGACAAGGTGCGCATCGACGTCGCCCGCAATGCGGTCGTTGGCTTTCAGGGCCAGCCCCCTGTGGCGGAGGAGAAGTAGGTCCAACCATCATGAGTCTTCGCACCAAACTTCTGATCATTCTGGGTGTCATCGGCTTGTCCGTGTGGGGGTTCTATCCGCCGGACAAGAAGATCAACCTTGGTCTCGACCTGAAGGGCGGCGTGCACCTCGTGCTCCGGGTCCACACCGATGATGCCCTTCGGCACGAGACCGAGCTGACCGCCGAGCGGCTCCGTGCGGCGCTCGCGGCCGCCAAGGTGCAAGTGGGGAAGGTGGAGGCGGTCAGCCCGACGGAGATCCGCGTCGAGGGCGTGCAGAACGACCAGGCGTTTCGCGCCGCCGCTGACATCGAGATCACCTTCAGCCGTTCGTCGGGCGCCGGCAGCTACACGTACACGATGCGACCGAGCATCGTGAACCAGCTTCGTGAGGAAGCGGTCAATCAGACGCTGCAGACGATCGAGCGGCGTGTCAACGAGCTCGGTGTGGCCGAGCCCATCGTCGCGCGTCACGGCGCGGCGGACCAGATTCTCGTGCAGCTCCCGGGCGTGAGCGACGTGAACCGCGCGAAGGAGATCATCCGCTCCACGGCGCAGCTCGAGCTGAAGCTCGTCGAGCAGGGTCCCTTTCCAACGCGCGAGGCGGCGCTGGAGGCGTACGCCAACAACCTTCCCCCGACCTCACGATCACTCCGGGCAGCGACGAGGGGCAGCCAGGCGGGGCGCCGGCAACGGTCTACTACGTCGTGAAGAAGGTGCCAGCGGTGGCGGGACGCGAGCTCAGAAGCGCCCAGCAGTCGCTCGATGAGTTCAACCAGCCGGCCGTGAGCTTCACGCTGAAGCAGGACGCGGCCGTGCGGTTCGGCCAGTTCACGCAGACGAACATCGGCCGGCGGCTGGCCATCGTGCTCGACGAGCGCGTGATGTCGGCGCCGACGATTCAGGGGCGCATCACCGACAACGGTCAGATCACCAACGTCACGCGCGAGGAGATGCAGGATCTGGTGATCACGCTCAAGTCGGGTGCGCTGCCGGCGTCGTCGAGCTACCTCGAGGAGCGCACGGTCGGCCCATCGCTCGGCGCCGACTCGATTCGCGCCGGCGTGACCGCCGCGCTCGGCGGTCTCGTCCTCGTCGTGCTGTTCATGCTCTTCTACTACCGGCTGGCCGGGCTGAACGCACTCACGTCGATCGTCGTCAACCTGCTCATCCTGCTCGGCATGATGGCGTACCTCGGCGCGACGATGACGCTGCCGGGCATCGCCGGCTTTATCCTGACGATCGGCATGGGCGTCGACTCCAACGTGCTGATCTTCGAGCGCATCAAGGAGGAGCTGGCGACGGCGAAGGGCGTGCGCTCGGCGGTGAACGCCGGGTTCGATCGCGTGTGGTGGACGATCGTCGACACACATGTGGCATCGCTGATTGCCGCGGCGTTCCTGTTCCAGTTCGGCACGGGTCCGATCCGTGGCTTCGCCACGACGCTCTTCATCGGCTTGATGGCCAACGTGTTCACCGCCGTGTTCGTGTCTCGGACGGTGTTCGAGCTGGTGCTGTCCCGGCGGCATGCCGCCGGGCTCTCGATCGGGCGGACGCAGTTCTTCGACAAGGCCAACTACAACTTCATTCGATGGAAGTGGCAGGCCATTGCACTGTCGCTGGTCGTGATCACCGCCGGCGCCGTCCAGATCGCCATGAAGGGGCTTCCGCTCGGCATCGACTTCGCCGGCGGCACCAACGTGGTCGCGAAGTTCGAACGGCCGGTCAGCGAGGAGGACGTCAGGCGCGCGGTCACCGCGGTGGCCAGGGAAAGCGTCGTGCAGACCTACGGCGATCCGGCCGACCGCGAGATCCTGATCAAGCTGCCGCAGACGAAGGCCGCCGAGCAGGGGACGAGCCTGGAGCAGGGCGCTCGACAAGTCGTGGAGGCACTGCAGAAGGCAGGTCTGCCGAAATTCGAGGTCGTCAGCACCGAGATCGTCGGCCCGGTCATTGGCGCCGAGCTGCAGCGCAAGGGGATCTACGCGACGATCGCGTCGATCGTCGGGATTGCCCTGTATATCGCGCTCCGTTTCCGCCCGTCGTTCGCGATCGGCGCGATTGTCGCGACGCTGCACGACGTGCTGGTCACCATCGCATTCCTGACGTTCTTCGGGTACGAGATCTCGCTCAACGTCGTGGCGGCGATCCTGACGATCACCGGGTATTCGGTGAACGACACGATCGTCATCTTCGACCGTGTGCGGGAGAACCTGCGGTCGATGCGGAAGGAGCCGCTCGAGCAGGTGGTGAACCTCAGCGTCAATCAGACGCTGTCGCGGACGATCATCACCGCCGGCACCACGTTCCTGGCGGTGCTGTCGCTGTACCTCTTCGGCGGCGAGGTCCTCAAGGGCTTCGCGTTCACGATGCTCGTGGGCATCGTCAGCGGCACGTATTCGACCGTGTTCATCGCAGCGGCGATCGCCATCATCCTGAGCCAGCGGAAGCGCCGGACGCCGGCGACCGCGGCAGCCGACGCCGCCACCCGTCCCGCGCGCAAGGGCGGCCGAGCGCGCGCGTCGTAACGCGCGTTGGACTACCTCTACGCGACGCTGCTCGGCATCGTGCAGGGGCTCACGGAGTTCCTGCCCGTGTCGAGCTCCGCGCATCTGATACTCGCGCGCGAGTTTTTCGGCTGGGACGCCCAGGGGCTCGGCCTCGCGTTCGACGTCGCGACGCACGTGGGCACGCTTGCCGCGGTGCTCTACTACTTTCGCAGCGACCTGTGGCCGCTTGCGGCGGCGGCACCTGCCGCGCTGACCGGCGGTGGCGGCGAGCGAGGCCACGTCGTGCGGCTCGTGGTGGCCGGCACGGTGCCCATCGTGCTGGTCGGGCTGCTCGCCGACCTCGACTGGCTCGAGCGCCTCCGCGAGCCGGCTGTGTGCGCGGCAATGCTCACGCTCGGCGCCATCCTGATGATCGATCGCAGAGCGCGCTCGCCCGACCAGCCGGGGCGACCAGGACATCACCACCGGGGAAGCGTTTCTGATTGGCGTCGGGCAGGCAGCGGCGCTCGTTCCGGGCATGTCGCGTTCCGGCACCACGATTTCGATCGCGATGTTGATGGGTATCCGCCGCGAAGCCGCCGCGCGCTTCACGTTCCTCATGAGCGTTCCAGCCGTCGTGGCCGCGGCGTCGCGGGAAGCGGTCGCGCTCAGGAACGTCACCCTCGACGCCTCGGCGGTCACGATGTTCACGGTCGGCGTTCTGGTGGCCGGCGTGGTTGGATATCTGGCGGTGAAATACCTGATCAGGTATCTCGCCAACCACTCGCTGGATGTGTTTGCCTACTACCGATTCGCCCTGGCAGCCGTCCGTGGTGGCGTGGCTGGTGACCCGGTCGTGATGCACTGGCTGCGCCGCAGTTTCATCGCCGGCTTCTTCGTCACGGTGCCGCTCTTCATCAGCGTCGTGGCCCTGGTCTGGATCTTCGATATCATGGACCGTTTCACGGCGCCCGTGGCGTTCTACCTGTTGGGGCGCAGCGTGCAAGGGCTCGGCATCGCCCTGACGCTGCTGTTCATGCTTGTGATCGGCGCCATCGCGACGAACGTGATCGGCCGGCGCGTGCTGACGCGCGGCGAGAGCTGGCTGATGCGGGTGCCGGTCTTCCGGGCGATCTACGCGCCCGTGAAGCAGTTGACCGCGGCGTTCTCGCCCGACAACGAGTACGGCTTCAAGCGGGTGGTGATGGTGGAGGATCCGCAGCGCGGCTGGATCATGGGATTTCTGACCAAGGAGTTCACCGTCGATCGTGGCCACGGCGCCGAGTCGCTCGTCGCCGTGTACATCCCCACCAACCACCTGTATCTCGGCGATGTGGTGATGTACCCACGCGAGAAGGCCTTTTTCCCGGACGTCTCCGTCGAGGATGGCATTCGGGTCTTTCTTACCGGCGGCATGTCGCTGCCGTCGCGGATAAAGGAGACGAAGCACTCATGATGGCGTTGACGAGGAGAGCGGTGGGAGCCGCCGCGCTCCTGCTGATCATGCTGGCGCTCGGCGGCGCTACGGCCAGCGCGTGGCAGCCGGAGACGCTTCCGGTTGAGCGCGCGACGCATCGTCCGGGCGGCGAGGTGAACCTCGTGCTGCCGGACCTCGCGCAGACCGACGTCGGCGGCTACAGCAGCCGCACGCTGCTCCTCGGCGGCCTCGTCGTGTCGGTGCTCGGAATGCTCTTCGGCCTCGGCATCCTGAACCAGATCAAGAACCTGCCGGTGCACCGGTCGATGCGCGAGATCTCCGACCTGATCTATGAGACGTGCAAGACGTACCTGATTACGCAGGGACGATTCATCGCGATCCTCGAGGTCTTCATCGCCGTCGTCATCGTGCTCTATTTCGGCGTCCTCTCGGGTCTCGGCTGGAATCGCGTGGTCGTCATCCTGCTGTTCAGCGTGATTGGCATCCTGGGCAGCTACGGTGTGGCATGGTTCGGCATCCGCGTGAACACCTACGCGAACTCGCGGACGGCGTTCGCCAGCCTCGCAGGGCGCGCCCATCCGGTGTACGCGATTCCGCTCAAGGCGGGGATGAGCATCGGCATGCTGCTCATCAGCGTCGAGCTGTTCATCATGCTCTTCATCCTGCTCTTCATCCCGGGCGACTACGCGGGCCCGTGCTTCATCGGGTTCGCGATCGGCGAATCGCTCGGCGCGTCCGTCCTGCGGATCGCGGGCGGCATCTTCACCAAGATCGCCGACATCGGCTCCGACCTGATGAAGATCGTCTTCAACATCAAGGAAGACGACGCGCGGAACCCGGGCGTAATTGCGGACTGCACGGGCGACAACGCGGGCGATTCGGTGGGCCCGAGCGCCGACGGCTTCGAGACCTACGGGGTGACCGGCGTCGCGCTGATCATGTTCATCATGCTCGCGGTGCGCGAGCCGGCGACCCAGATTCAGCTCCTCGTCTGGATCTTCGTGATGCGCGTGATGATGATCGTCGCGAGCGCGGGGTCGTATCTTCTCAACGAGGCTATCGCCAAAGCCCGGTACGGCACCGTGGCGCGCTTCAACTTCGAGGCGCCGCTCACGTTCCTGGTGTGGCTCACGTCGATCGTCTCCGTGATCCTCACGTTCGTGGTGTCGGTACGTGCTGATCCGAGACCTCGGCGACGGCACGCTCTGGTGGAAGCTGGGGACGATCATCACGTGCGGCACGCTGGCGGGGGCGATCATCCCGGAGCTCGTGAAGGTGTTCACCTCCACGGAGTCGGCGCACGTCAAGGAAGTGGTGACCTCGTCGCGCGAGGGCGGGGCGTCGCTCAACATCCTGTCCGGCTTCGTGGCCGGCAATTTCAGCGCCTTCTGGCTCGGCCTCAGCATCGTGACGCTGATGTCGATCGCGTACCTGGTGAGCGCCGCGGGTCCGTCGATGGCGTCGCTGATGCTCGCGCCTGCCGTGTTTGCCTTCGGCCTGGTCGCGTTCGGCTTCCTCGGCATGGGCCCGGTGACCATTGCCGTCGACTCGTACGGCCCGGTCACCGACAACGCGCAGTCGGTGTTCGAGCTGTCGGTCATCGAAGGCATTCCGGGCATTCACCAGGAGCTCAAGAAGGACTTCGGCCTCACCGTCGAGTTCGACAAGGCGAAACATCTCCTCGAAGAAAACGACGGCGCCGGCAACACCTTCAAGGCGACCGCGAAGCCCGTGCTGATCGGAACGGCGGTCGTGGGCGCGACGACGATGATCTTCTCGACCATTGTGGCGTTGACGGCTGGGCTCACCGAGAACCTGGACAAGCTGTCGCTGCTCCACGCGCCGTTTCTGCTCGGCCTGGTGACCGGCGGCTCGGTGATCTACTGGTTCACCGGCGCGTCCACGCAAGCCGTGACCACGGGCGCTTACCGGGCGGTGGAGTTCATCAAGGCGAACATCAAGCTGGAAGGCGTGGAGAAAGCGTCGGTCGAAGACAGCAAGAAGGTGGTCGAGATCTGCACGCAGTACGCGCAGCGGGGGATGTTCAACATCTTCCTGACCGTCTTCTTCGCCACGCTCGCGTTCGCGTTCGTGGAGCCTTACTTCTTCATCGGGTACCTCGTGTCGATCGCCCTCTTCGGGCTCTACCAGGCGGTGTTCATGGCCAATGCCGGCGGCGCCTGGGACAACGCCAAGAAGATTGTCGAGACCGAGCTGAAGATGAAGGGGACGCCGCTGCATGCCGCCACGGTCGTGGGCGACACGGTGGGCGACCCGTTCAAGGACACCTCGTCGGTCGCGTTGAATCCGGTCATCAAGTTCACGACGCTCTTCGGCCTGCTGGCCGTCGAGCTCGCCGTCTCGCTGACGCATGACATGGGCTCGGGGGTCAGCCACGCGCTGGCCGCTGTTTTCTTCGGGATCGCGCTGACCTTCGTGTATCGATCGTTTTATGGCATGCGGATCGGGGCGGCCTGAGGCTGACGAGCTCTGGCGGCGTCGCCGAAATGTTGCTGTTGACCCGGCCGTGAACCGATCTAGAATGCGCGGGTTTTGTTGAGCCGTTCCCGGGGAGCAATTTTCTGCGAACGGTGTCTAAAGTTCTCGCCGGATAAGCCGAAGCGGGTCCGGTTGGGCCGCATGAATAGGCTATAATCGGCGGCTTGTTCGCACGGTTCGGGGCAGCACTACAGGGTTTCACGCATTTGCACGGACGATTCCAGGAGGTCAGACGTGCCACGCGACTTGTTCGGTGACGTCGTCGATTCGAGCATCAAGATCGGCAGCCAGAAGTGGTACACGATTCCGCTGTCGATCTTCGTGCACACGGCAGTCATCGCGGCCCTCGTCATCATTCCCTTGCTAGCCACCGACGTGCTGCCGACGCCGCCGTCGATGATGGCATTCGTCGCGGCGCCGCCGCCCCCGCCGCCCCCACCGCCGCCGCCCCCACCGCCGGCTGCGGCCGCGGCGCCAAAGCCGGTGATGGATGTGAGCCCGAACGCGGCGCCAGTGGAGGCCCCGTCCGAGATCAAGCCTGAGAGCGGCATCGATACCGGCTTCGAAGGCGGTGTTGCCGGCGGCGTCGAGGGCGGCGTCCCCGGAGGCGTCGTCGGCGGTGTCGTTGGCGGCTTGCCGGATGCGCCGCCTCCGCCCCCGCCACCAACGCGCGCCCGTGCGCGTCGGCGGCAACATCAAGCCACCGCAGAAGACCCGCCACGTGGCGCCGGTCTACCCGGCGATCGCGCAGTCGGCGCGCGTGCAGGGCATCGTCATCATCGAGGCGACGATCGGCCCGAATGGCAAGGTGCAGGATGCGCGCGTCCTCCGCTCGATCCCGCTGCTCGACCAGGCGGCAAAGGACGCGGTGGCCCAGTGGGAATTCACGCCGACCCTGCTCAACGGCGTGCCCGTGCCGGTCATCATGACCGTGACGGTCCAATTTACATTGCAGTAACGCAGGCTCGTAACTTTTCCCGCGGGCGCCTGAGGCCCACGGCTACCGGAGGGTGCAGTAATGGAGGGTCGGAAGATGCGTCATTTCGGACGGACCGCGAGCGCCGCGCTCGGCATGGTTCTGGTCAGCTCGCCGGCGTTCGCGCAAGAGCTGAACTTAATGGATCTTTTCCAGCAGATGACGCCGATTGCGTGGGGCGTCGCCATCGTGCTCTTCATCATGTCCTTCTGGTCCGTGGGCGTCGCGATCGAGCGCATCTACACCTACAGCCAGGCGCGGAAGCAGTCGAAGCTCTATGCGCCGCAGGTGGCCAAGCACCTGAAGGACGGGCGCCTGAAGGAAGCCATCGCGCTCTCGAGCTCCAAGGACTATCGGTACAGCCATCTCGCCAAGGTCGTGCTCGCCGGACTCCAGGAGTATCAGTTCCAGCAGGAAAGCGGCGGCCAGCTCGGACGCGAGGACCTGCTCGATACGGTTCGCCGATCGATTCAGCGCGCGACCGCTCTCACCACCTCCGACCTGAAGAAGGGCGTCAACACGCTCGCCACGATCGGGTCGACCGCACCATTCGTCGGCCTTCTCGGAACGGTGGTCGGCGTCATCAACGCGTTCACGGGCATTGCCTCGACCGGATCGGGCGGCATCGGCGCCGTGTCGGCCGGTATCGCGGAAGCGCTCATCGAGACCGCGCTCGGCCTGTTCGTGGCAATTCCGGCCGTGTGGTTCTACAACTATCTGACCGGTCGCCTCGAGTACTTCAACGTGGAAATGGACAACTCCTCGTCGGAGCTCGTCGACTACTTCATCAAGAAGACGGCGTAAGATTTGTGATTTGCGATTTGTGATTTGTGATTTGAAATCACAAGTCACAAATCTCAATCCGGCCATGGAGAAATAAAGATGTCAATGCAGGTGGGCGGCCCTTCCGGAGGGATCAAGTCCGAAATCAACGTCACCCCGCTCGTCGACGTCATGCTCGTGCTCCTCATCATCATGATGATCGTAGCTCCCATGCTGCAGCGGGGCGTAGACCTTCGACTGCCAATGGCGACATACGGTGCGCCGAAGCCCGAAACGCAGGAAGATACGGTGGTCGCGATCAGGGCTGACAAGTCGTTGTTCGTGAACAGCGTTCCCGTGCGCGAGGGCGAGCTGCGCACGCGCGTCGAAGAAATCCTCGAGACCAAGAAGCAGAAGATCATTCTCATCCGCGCTGACGAGGATGTCGAGTACGGCGCTGTCATGGCCGCGATGGACGCGCTGCGTGAGAGTGGCATCGAGGATATGGGCCTCATCACCGAGCCGCGGGCGCGGCAGGGGCAGCAGACGACCGGAGGCAAGTAGTCATGGCGCACGCGCATCAGCATTTCGGGGCGGAGAAGATCCAGAAGGCCACGATTCCTCCGCCTACGTGCGACATGAACATGACGCCGATGATCGACGTCCTGCTCGTGCTGCTCGTCATCTTCATGGCCGCCCTGCCGATGGCACAGCGCGGCCTGGACATCAATCTACCCGCGGAGACGCGTTCGGCGCAGCAGGCGGCGCCCGACGTCAGCCAGGTCGTCCTCGACTACACGGCCGACCGCAAGATCTCGATCAACAAGCAGGATGTGAGCGTACAGGAGCTGGAACAGCGGCTCCGCACGATCTTCGAGGAACGCAAGGACAAGACGATGTTCATCATGGGCGCCGGCAGCCTTCGCTACGGCGAAATCGTGGTGGTCATCGATGCCGCCAAGGGCGCTGGCGTCGAGAAAGTGGGTATCGTCACGGAAGGAATGCGGCGGGCCGGCGGGGCATCAACCGGCAGCAACTAAGGTTCTTACCCGATTCGCGCTGTGAGAAGGCCGCCCCAAGGGCGGCCTTTTTTGTTTGCGTCGGAGCGCGAACGCGCTAAAGCAGGTCGAATGATGTGAGGTCGAAGGGCCGTGCCGGTTCCGGCGCCGGCGCGACCAGCGCGGCGCTGATGACGTCGGCGAGGGCCGATCGCTTGAACGGCTTCACGACGTAGCCCACGACGCCCGCGCGGAGCGTGACCTGTGGGTCCATCTCGGTAAGACCCGTTGCCAGGGCCACCGGCGTGCCTGGAAAACGCGTCACGATCTGATCGACCAGCCACACGCCGTCGCGGCCGGGCATCCTCACGTCGACGAGAGCCAGGCTCACGTCCTTCTGTTCGAGCACATCGAGCGCGGAGACGGCGTCCTCGGCCACGGTGACCCGGTACCCCATGTCCCCAATCACGCGGGTCAGCAGCCCGCGCACGCCCGCATCGTCGTCCACTACAAGAATGTTTTTCATGGCGGTCTCGGCCTGAATGACAGCAGGACCGATGCCGCCCGGAGAGCCCGCATGATGTGCGAAAACCCGCCTGTTCCGGGCGGTTACAGGTCTGTCGCGCCGTGCGGGGTGGTGCTGGCCGTGCGACGCGTGCGGATCCGCACGCCACGAACGGCATGCGGCAGGCCGCTGGCAACCAGGCGAACCGAAGAAATAAAAAAGGCCGGCGCTCCGTGAGGAGCGCCGGCCCTGGGAGGCCTGAGCCTTGAGCCCTAAGCCTTGAGCCGGACTAGTTGAAGTTGTACCGCAGGCTGATCTGGAACCTGTAGACGTCGTCCAGGAATGCCGTCCGCTCGTAGGTTTCCCTGAGCAACTCGTTGTTGACGACGCGGAGCCGGTAAGTGGCGCGCCCCGTCGCGTCGACTGCCGCGTTGGTCAGCGGCTGCGCATAGAACGGCGGCGAGGTCGTGGAGCCGGCGATGCGCTGGCCCACGCCCCAGTTGCTGTTCAGCAGGTTGCCGAAGTTCAGGACGTCGACTCTGACCTCGAACCCGTTGCGCTGCCCGCCAAGGTTCCCGAACACGTTCTGCGAGACGCTCAAATCCATCCTGTTGACGAGCGGCAGGAACGTGCCGCCCCGCTCGGCATACTGGCCCCTTCGCCCGCTCAGGTACGGATCCTGGGTGATGTACGCGTCCCAGGCCTGCGCCTGCTCGGCGGCCGTGAACGTTCGCGTACCGACGGTGAACGGCGAGAAGTTCATCTCGGACACGTCGCGATGGACGTAGAGCAGGTCGTTGTTCACGCCGCCGTCCCCGTTCAGATCCCCGGCGAAGGTGTAGCTGGCGTTGCCGATCGTCCGCGACTCCCAGAACACCGACACCATCGTCGAGCCGAAGCGGAAGAAGTCTTTGGTGAACGTGCCTGCGACGAAGAAACGGTGTCCAGGCGAGTTCGTCGAGTACGCCACGCCCGGGTTGTTCGGGTCGCGCGACATCGCGTTGCCGGTCCAGGAGCCGAAAGCGATCGAACCCGGATCGATCGTGTTCTTCGACTCACCGTAGCTGTAGGCGCTCTTGATGAAAAAGCCGTTCGCGAAATTGCGCGTCAGCATTCCCGAGAGGTTCCAGGACGTTCCCTCGTTCTGATTCTTCAAGACGATCGCGTTCTGGACTTGCGAGTGAATGCGGTTGTTGGTCCAGCGCGGGCGGCTGTCAGCGCCAGCCAGGGTGGTTTGAGCGGCCGGCAGGTTCGCGTTGATGTAGTAGATCCCATTCACATCGCGGCCGTAGATGAACTCGCCGGTTCCGGTGAGGCCTCCCGGCAGCCGACGATCGACGGCGACATTCGTCCGCCAGAGCTGCGGAAACTTGAATGCGTCCTCCGTCAGCGCGAGCTCGTACGTCGACGCCGGAGCGCCTGTCACGTTCGCGGGCTTGTAGCGATTCGGATCCGGGTTGAACGGCCTGGCCGTGGTGTTGTCCAGCTGTTCGAACCCGGTCAGCACGCCGGTGTTTCCAATCTGGTTCGAGATCCACACGTACGCGGGGCGGCCGGTGAACACGCCGGTACCGCCTCGAACCTGCGTCGTCCCATTGCCGTTGACGTCCCAATTGAAGCCGAATCTCGGCGACCAGAGGATGTTGGGATCGGGCAGCTTCGCGGTCGAGTACTGCACGCCGGAGCCGTCCTCGTCCCGGAACGTCAGGCTGTCGGCATTCGCGTTCGCGAAGCCCGTCTCGCCGAAGAAGGGTACGTCGAGCCTCAACCCCATCGTCAGCGTCACGCTCGTGTTCGGCCGCCACTCGTCCTGCGCGTACCCGCCGGCATACCAGACTTCGAGCGGCTGGATCGGCTTCTCCATGCCGGGAATGTTGTTCCAGCGGACCTGGAAGCGACGCAGCGTGACCGGCGACGTCGCCCGGTTCGGGTTCGCCACCTGGTCGTTTGCGTCAGTGAAGAAGTCTGCGAGCGTGTTGTAGACGTAGACGCTCTGCGACCCCGGGAAGAAGACGTTTTCAGACTCGTAGCGCTCCATGCTGCCGCCGAACGTCAGGCTGTGGTTCGCGCCGTACTTCGTGAAGTTGTCCTGCACCTGAAACGTGTTGTACCGCAGCTCGTTGTTCGGCGTGAACGGTTCGAACCCGAATGATGTGTACGTGGACCCGGCTTCGAGGACGTCGACGAAGGGGAAGAAGGTTCCTCTCGAAGCGCGGCTCTCATCCTGGTGCGTGTAGCCGGCGATGAGGGAGTTGGCCATGCTGGTCCCGAAGATCGAGTTCCACTCGCCGATCCCCGACCGGATGTTCTCGAGAATCTGGTAGTTCGAGTTCTGGAAGTTGAGCGCCAGCGTGCTGGTTCGGCGGCTGCCGTTGCCGAGCGACGAGGAGTTCGATGCCAGAACGTCGGTGTTCGAGTTCAGGTGGTTGTACCGGAAGATGAACTTGTTGTTGTTGTTGATGTTGTAGTCGCCCTTCGCCAGGAACCGGCGCGCGGGTTTTTCTTCGTCGTAGGCCTGGTACGGGCCCGTCTCGTAATTGAATCTCTGTTGCAGAAGCGAGCTGATTCGGTCGAGATCCGACGCCAGCACGCGCGTCACGTTTCCGCCGACCGGCTGGCCGCCGGTATTGGCGACGAACGTCGTGCCCGGCTGCGTGAACGATTCATCCTCGAAGTTGCTGAAGAAGAACAGCTTGTTCTTCACCACGGGGCCGGAGCCGTAACCGCCGGTGTTCCGGAAATTGAAGGTGCCGGGGTTCACGGTCAAGCCGTGTGCATCGGTTCCAACCATCCCCTCGTCGCGGAAGCGGTGATAGAAGGATCCGCGGAACTGGTTGGTTCCGCTGCGAGTCACGGTATTCACCGCAGCGCCGACGAAATTGCCTTGCCGCACGTCGAACGGCGCGACGCTGACCTGGATCTCTTCGATCGAGTCGAGGGAGATCGGAGCTACGCCGGTTCGTTCACCTGGCGTTCCCGCCAGGCCGAATGAGTTGTTGAAATAGGATCCGTCGACGGTGATGTTGTTCAGACGGTTGTCCTGCCCGCCGAACGTCATGTTGCCACCTGCCTGCGGATTCAATCTCGTGATGTCTCGAAGCTGCTGCGACACCGACGGCAGGGACGCGAGCTCCTGCCGCGTGATCGTCGTTGCCGCCCCTGTTCTCGCGGAGCTGAAGACAGGATCTGATTTCGCGACGACGGTGACTTCCTCCTGAACAGAGATCGGCCGGACCGTAACCGGGACGTCTGTGGCCACACCCAGGTTCACGACAACGCCCTCCTGGGTCTGGGGCTCGAATGCGGCAGCGCCCGCGCCGGAGAACGCCACGGTGACGGTGTAGGGACCGCCGACCCTCATGTTAGGGAGCGAAAACCGTCCGTCCGCGCGGGTGACCGTCTGGTACACGGTTCCCGACGGCTCGTGGATCGCGATCACTTGGGCACCCGCAACGGGCGCCTGCTGCGCGTTGGTCACGATCCCAGTTACCGAGCCTGTCGTGACGCCTTGCGCGTACGCGTCACCTGCCGCGCACGAGAACACGCAGACGGCGATCAGGCACAACATGGTTCTGATGCGCTTCATGTATTCACTCCAAGAGTTCTGCCCGAGCTAGGAAAAGCAGGATTGCAGGGGGTTGAATGGCGAAAATTGTACACGAAAAAGGGCCACGCGGCTGGAAAAGCCGTGTGGCCCTTGTCGATTCCGGTGCAGCCCCCGAGGAGTGAGGCCTCGCGCTCCCTGCTAGGACGCTCCGGCGGCCTTCTGTTTGCGCAGCTCCTGTGCGCGGTCGCGAAGCTGATCAGCTTCCTTGAGGAGCGCCTGCTGCCGCGCCGGGTTTTTCTCCAGATTGGCCTGGAGCCGGAGGAGCAGGTTCTTGTAGACGAGCGCGTCCATATAGTCGTTCTTGAGGGCGATCGCCTTGTCGACCGCCGCCACGCCGGCCTCCACGTATTTCTTCTTCTCAGGGTCGGGCAGGCGGAAATCGCGATAGGCCTTGTCCCAGTAGAAGGTGGCTATCGTGTAATACGCCTCGGGGTTGTTCGGCTCCTGCTGAGCGCGAGCTTCCAGCGATTGAATCGTCTTGTCGAACTCGCCCTGCCGGTTGTAATACCCGGCGAGCTGCATGTAGACCGCGGGATCGTTCGGCTTCGCATCGCGCGCCTGAATGAGCGTCTGCTCAGCCTGCTCGTAGTTCCCCGAGTCCTCGTAGATTTTGGCGAGGACGAAGTAGTTCCCGGGGTCCTTCGGGTCGAGCTCGATCATCTGCTTGACCATCGGCTCCGACTGCGTGGGATCGTTCAGCTTTTCTGGACCGTAAGCCGCCACGAGATACTCCAGGGCCAGCTTCTTGATCTTGGGATCCTTCTCCTCGGCGGCCGCGCGCTTGTAGTAGTCGACAGCCTTGGCGAGGAGCTCGTCGTTCGCCGCCTCGCCCTTGCGCGCGGGCTTATAGAGGTTGTCGTAGCTGTTGCCGACGAAGAAGTACGCGCCTTCCTTCCCGATATTCGGATCCTCGCGGATGGCTTCCTCGTACTTCTCGGCCGCTTTCCGGTAGTCCTGCTGCTGGTACAGGGCGTTGGCATCCCTGAACGCCATCCTGGCTTTGAGGTTGGCGACCTGACCGCAGCCGGCAAGCGCAACCCCGAGGGCCACAGCGAGCGCTACCGGCGCCATCGAAAACTTCCGCATCGAAACCCCCTCTAGAAACGCCTCGAACTGCCGCAAGCGGGCCATTGTATTGATCCCGTTTCCGGCGAGTCAAGGTGGCGGTCGCTTGCCCTTATCATGGGGTTAGACACCGGTTCCATGATTCGGTTCGAAAATCTCCTCGAGAAGGTCCGGAGCTACAGCCCCGAAGCCGACGTCGAGCTCCTCCGTCGCGCGTACGTCTTCTCGGCCCTGGAGCACAAGGGGCAGGTGCGCCATTCCGGCGAACCCTACCTCGTGCACCCGCTGGAGGTGGCGGATTTCCTCGCAGACATGAAGCTCGATGTCGTCGCGGTGGCCGCCGGCCTCCTCCACGACGTCGTCGAGGACACCCTGACCACGCCCGAGCGTATCGCCGAGCTCTTCGGCAAGGAGATCGCGCACGTCGTCGAAGGCGTCACGAAGATCGGCGCGATTCCTTTCTCCTCGTCCGAGGAGCGGCAGGCGGAGAACTTCCGCAAGATGCTGCTCGCCATGGTGGATGACATTCGGGTCATCCTGGTCAAGCTCGCGGATCGCCTGCACAACATGCGGACGCTCCATCACCTGCCGGAAGATCGCCGCACGAAGATCGCGCAGGAGACGCTGGACATCTACGCGCCGATCGCGAATCGCCTCGGGATGAGCAAGGTGAAGAACGAGCTCGAGGAGCTCTCGTTCAAATACCTGGAGCCGAAGGCCTACGAGTCGCTGCGATCCCGCGTGGATGCGAAGCGACGCGGCGCCGACGTCACGATCGAGGAGCTGAAGAAGACGATCACGGCGAAGCTGGCAGACGCGCAGGTGCCCGTGCTGCACATCGACGGCCGCATCAAACGTCTGTACAGCATCCACTTGAAGCTGAAGCGGCAGAAGATCGACCTCGACCGCGTGTACGACTTCGTCGCGCTGCGAATGATCACGCAGTCCGTGAAGGACTGCTACGCCGCGCTCGGCATCATCCACCAGACGTGGTCCCCCGTGCCGGGCCGAATCAAGGACTTCATCGCGATGACGCGGCCGAACGGCTACCAGTCGCTCCACACGTCCGTGATCAGCGAGCGCGGCTTTCCATTCGAGGTGCAGATCCGGACCGAGGAGATGCACCGTCGGGCGGAGGAGGGCATCGCGGCGCACTGGAAGTACAAGGAAGGGCGCGTCGGCGACCACCGCGACGAGCGTTACTTCCAGTGGCTTCGCCAGCTGCTCGAGGTTCAGCAGGAGGTCCGCGACCCGCAGGAATTCCTGCAGAACCTGAAGGTCGACCTGTACCCCGACGAGGTCTACATCTTCACGCCGAAGGGCGAGGTGCGCTCGCTGCCGCGCGGCGCGACGCCCGTGGACTTCGCGTACAGCATCCACACCGACATCGGCCATCAGTGTGTCGGCGCGCGCGTGAACACCAAAATGGTGCCGCTTCGCACGAAGCTGCAGAACGGCGACATCGTGGAGATCATCACGCAGACGGGGCACAAGCCGAGCCGCGACTGGCTGGTTTTCGTCGTCACGTCGCGCGCGCGCAGCAAGATCAAGCACGTGCTGCAGGCCGAGGAGCGGGAGCGCAGCATCGAGCTCGGGCGGCGGCTCTTCGAGAAGGAGGCGCGGCGGTTCGACCTGAACCCGGCGAAGCTGATCGAAGGGGACGCGCTGGCGAAGTACGCCGCGCGAGTACGGCGCGCAGAAACCCGAGGAGCTCCTCGCGCAGATCGGGTACGGCAAGATGTCGCCTCGGCTGCTCCTGCAGAAGATCGTGCCGAGCGAGCAGCTGAAGGAGAAGCCGCCGGATTCGGCCGTCGTGTCGGCCGTCAAGCGCGTGCTGCGGCCGGGCGGCGCGACGGCGGACAAGATCAAGGTGCGCGGCATCGACGATCTGATGGTCTTCCGGGCGAAATGCTGCAACCCGATCCGCGGTGAAAAGATCATCGGCTACATCACCCGCGGAAAGGGCGTGTCGGTGCACTCGGCCAGCTGCTCCAACGTGCTGAACCTCCTCTACGACCCCGAGCGCCGCATCGACGTGGAGTGGGACAAGGCCAGCGGCGACCAGGCACCGTACACCGTGCGCCTGACGATGCATGTCGAGGACCGCAAGGGGATGCTGGCGGAGATCAGCGCGAAGGTGTCGGACATCAACACCAACATCACCAACATGGAGGCGCGCACCGGGGACGACATGCAGGCGCGCATCGACATGACGGTCGAGATCAGCGACCTGAAGCACCTCGAGAAGGTGATCAAGTCGATCAAAGCAGTGCAGGGTGTGATCGGCGTCGAACGCGCCGCGCGAGCGTAATAGGGGTCTGGCCCCTAAGGGGCCAGACCCCTATTACAGAACCGCGATCACGTCGATCTCGACGCGCACGTCTTTCGGCAGACGTGACACCTGCACCGTCGAGCGTGCCGGCGGGGGATCGACGACGAACTTCGCGTAGACGGCGTTCATCGCGGCGAAGTCGTTCATGTCCGCGAGGAACACCGTGGTGCGCACGACGTTCGCGAAGCTCGCGCCGGCGCTGGTCAGCACGGCGGAGATGTTCTCGAGGACTCGCTCGGTCTGCGCGGTGATGTCACCCTCGACGATCGCGCCCGTTCCTGGGTCGAGCGGAATCTGACCGGAGAGAAAGAGGAGGTTGCCGGCTCGGATTGCCTGTGAGTAGGGTCCGATCGCTTTCGGCGCGCCTGCTGAGGAGATCGCCTGCCGCAACTACGCGGCCTTGACGACTTTGCCGCCGCGGAGGCAACGCGTGCACACGCGGATCCGCTTCGTGGCGCCGTTGACGATCGCCCGCACGGTCTGCAGGTTCGGTTCGAACCGCCGCGGGCCGACGTTATGGGCATGGGACACGGTGCGCCCCACAACCGGACCCTTCCCGCAGATTTCACATCGCTTGGCCATGAATTCCTCGTTGAGCTGAAACGTAGAATTATACCGTATTCACGGCATGATCAGCGTCGGGCCGCCGGTCGGGGCCGCCGGCTCGGTCGAGGGCTGCGTGCTGTTCTGCTGAAGCAGTCGCGTCATGAGCGTCAGGTACGCGACGTCGCCTCCGTCCGCCCGCCGCTTCGCGAGCGCCGGCTTCGATCGCGCGAAGAACGATCGCCGTCTCGCCGTCGTACACCTTGGCGCCCTGCTCGCGCAACTCGGTCAACAGCGCCTTCAGCTCCGTGACAAGTCGCTGCGCGACGAGCGACTGCGTACCGTGCTCGTAGATCACCCCTCGCGCAGCGGTTTCCAGCGTGGCCGCCATCGCGGCGGCAGCCTCCGCTACGTCTTCATCCACCAGGCGCGCGAACCCTTCGGGCTTGTGGCGCGCGATCGCCGTCTGGAACAGGAAGAACAACTGATACTGGCGCTCGCTCAAGTGCTGAATCGTCGGGAGAAGAAGCGCGACGTCGCGCTCCTGCTGGCGCCGGACGACGGCCGCCGGGTGCTCGCGTGCGCTCGCAAGATAGACGCAGTCGGACGGGCATGCAATTTCGGTAAGTCGTTTGGTGCCGCAACAGACCGCGCAGATGGTTTGCCCCAGCGCTGGGCAACTTCGCCTCGCCTTTCGTGTCCGGCACAGAGGGCACAGCATGCCTCAGCTTCGCATGTAAGTTGTTGCCATTCCAGCGGGTTTTGCCGATAATCGCCGCAGAAATCCCTGACAACTTACCGGAATATGCTTTGCAGCCCGGCGGGGCAAGGGTCGATAACCCGAGTATTCGCTGGTATTGGAGGGCTATGGCCGAGGGGCTTGTCCGCAACGAATCGCCGGTCGAATACTTCAAGGAGCTCGTCGAATCGGCGATATCGCACCAGGGACTGACAGCCGGCGAGATGACGTCCTACTATCTCGTGAGGCTGCTCACAGGTTACGTGCACCTCGATCCGGTCGACTCCGACGAGGCCCTCGGGGTGCGGTTCGTGAAGGCACTGCAGGCCGGCGGCGCGCTGCAGCGCGATGGGTTGCGACGTGTCGGTGACCTGTCGCTCTTCATCTCCGGCTATTTCAGCGACAGCCTCAATCGAAGCTCGATCGACATCGATTACTACATGGCGCTCGGCGAGCGAGCGTACGGATCGCTGGCGCGAACCGACGACGCGTTCTCGGACGTGTTCGACGAGCTCGCCGAGAAATTTTCGGGGTTCGTCGACGTGCTCGGAGAGGTCAGCGAACGCACCGCCCTCACCTCGAACAGCGATCTGCTGCGGCTCTACGAGCGGTGGCTCAAAACCAGAAGCCGGCGCAGCGGCGACCTCCTCGCTCGCCAGGGAATCGTTCCGAATGCTTCGGTGACCACTCGCTTGATCCAGTAGGGCAACTGTCGTGGTCACCCGCGAACAGCTCGATGACGAAGCCGCCAGAGTGCGGAAAGTTCGACACCTTGTCGATTTGGCCACATCGCTCATCATGCAGGCTGGAATGACCCGGCGGGAGGCAGAGCAGCTCGTTGCCGACGTTCGCGAGCGCATTCTGACGCTCTTCCCCGATGGCGCGGAAACGTATGAACTCGTCTATTCGCGCCGTTTTCGGCGGCTGATTGACGAATTCGCCCGGCCAACGTCATCACCCCGCCGTGTCGTCATCCCTTTCCTGCCGATGCGTTCCTGAGGCGCCTTGGCAACAGGTCGTGTCAGTCCGCCCTGTCCTCGGCGGGCGACACCCCGTCTAGAAACCCAATTTTGAAACCACGCGTCTAATCCCCTGAACACCGGTCAGGGCTCGACCGGGCGCATGGCGCGGCAGGTCTAAAGCGCACGATACGAGAAAGATAGTCCCACCTGGCGTTTCTTCTCGTTTCAGCCGTCAAAACACCTGAATTTCGCCGTTTGCCCGAGTTCTGAGATCCGCGGTTTCATTGGCACCGTAACTGCATTAAAGGGCGCAATCATACCGAGTCACTTCACGTGACAGCAATAAACAGGCGGGTCGTGAGGGGCCCGCTGAGAAGGAGCGGCAGGCAACATGGCGACGACAACAAAGACGCGGGCAGTGGCAAAGAGCAGCCGCTATGACGAGCTCAAGAGGATGCTCGAGGACCGCCGCCGCGAGTTGGTGAACGAGGTGCAGGGCAAGATTCGTGATGCACGCTCGGAAGGCACGAAGGAGCGCGAGGTGCTCGATCAGGGGGAGAGCTCCGAGGTCGACATCCAGGAAGACATCGAGTTCGCGCTGATTCAGATGAAGGCGGAAACGCTCAACAAGATCGACGCGGCGCTCCGTCGGCTCGAAGAAGGGACCTACGGCGACTGTTTCGAGTGCGGCGACGAAATCGCGGAAGCGCGCCTGCGGGCGCTGCCCTTCGCGGTCCGCTGCAAGGACTGCGAGGAAGCGCGTGAAACCGCCGAGCAGCGCGAGCGCATGATGGCGCAGCGGCGCGGCTCCTCGGCGCTGTTCTTCGATATGTCAAATTAAGTCGAATTCGCTGGCGCCCCGTACGGGGCGCCCTACACTGCATCCGCAGTGACCAGGCGGCGTCGGGCGGCCCTTTACGGGCCGCCAACTCCCGGAACCGCCCAGCCACCACACCAATCCCGGCGCATCCAGCGCGCGTCTCACCGAATAGGAGAACATCCGTTCATGAGCGAACGCGACGAGAGCCTCGACCTGGAAGAAGTCACCATCGACCGGCCGGTCATCGTCCCTGACGAACTGCCGATCCTGCCGCTGCGGGACACAGTGCTCTTTCCCAATTCCTTCATGCCGCTGGCGGTTGCTCGCGAGAGCTCCGTGCGGCTGATCGATGAGGCGATCACCGGCGGCAAGCTGATCGGAGTATTCACCCAGCGCGACGCCTCCGTCGAGGAGCCTCAGCAGGATGACCTGTATCGCGTGGGGACGGCGAGCCACATCCACAAGATGTTCAAGCTGCCCGATGGCAGCCTCCGGCTGATCGTGCAGGGACTGATGCGGCTCACGCTGCAGGAGGTCACCGCGACGCGCCCGTATCTTCGGGCGCGCGTGAGCACCGCAAGCGAGTCGCTCGCCGAGGAGGATCGTCTCGAGATCGACGCGCTGATGCGCAACATCAAGACGAACTTTCAGCAGGTCGTGTCGCTCTCGCCGCTGCTGTCCGACGACCTGCAGACGCTCGCGGTGAACATCGTCGAGCCCGGCCGCCTCGCCGATTTCATTGCGTCCAGCCTGACGACTATCAGCACCGCGGTGAAACAGGAGGTGCTCGAAACGCTCGACGTGCGGGCGCGCATGGACGCTCTGAACCGGATCCTCATCAAGGAGCTCGAGGTCCTGGAGCTCGGATCGAAGATCCAGTCGCAGGTGCAGTCGGAGGTCGGCAAGAACCAGCGCGAGTACTTCCTGCGCGAACAGATGAAAGCCATTCAGAAGGAGCTGGGTGAAGGCGACGATCAGACGAAGGACGTCGAGGAGCTGACGGAGAAGATCGAGGCCGCCGGGATGCCCGAGACCGTGAAGAAGGAGGCCCTCCGCGAGCTCGATCGCCTCTCGAAAATGCCGGTCGCCGCCGCGGAGTACACCGTCTCACGGACGTACCTCGACTGGCTCGTCACGCTGCCGTGGAACCGCCGCACCGATGAGGTGATCGATCTGCCGAAGACGAAGCAGGTGCTCGACGATGATCACTCGGGTCTCGAACGCGCCAAGGACCGCATTCTCGAGTACCTGGCGGTGCGGAAGCTCAATCCGGACGTGAAAGGGCCGATCCTCTGCTTCGCCGGGCCTCCGGGGGTCGGCAAGACGTCGCTCGCGCGCTCGATTGCGCAGTCGCTCGGCCGCAAGTTCGTGCGCGTCTCGCTTGGCGGGATGCGCGATGAGGCGGAGATTCGCGGGCATCGACGCACGTACATCGGCGCCCTGCCCGGGCAGGTCATTCAGGGCCTGCGCCGCGCGGAGTCGAAGAACCCGGTGTTCATCCTCGACGAAATCGACAAGCTGGGAAACGATTTCCGCGGGGATCCTGCCTCTGCGCTCCTCGAGGTGCTGGACCCGGAACAGAACAGTACCTTCCGCGATCACTACCTCGACGTGCCGTTCGACCTCTCGGAGGTGCTCTTCATCACCACGGCGAACGTGCTCGACCCGGTCCCGCCGGCGCTGCGCGACCGGATGGAAGTGCTGGAGATTCCGGGCTACACCGAGGAGGAAAAGCTCGCCATCGCGCGCGACCACCTCGTGCAGAAGCAGATCGCGAACCACGGGCTGACGTCGGCGCAGCTGCAGATTGAAGACGACGCCCTGCGTGCGGTCATCCGGGGTTACACGCGTGAAGCGGGCGTGCGGAACCTCGAGCGCGAAATCGCCGCGCTGTGCCGGAAGGCGGCGCGGCGGCGGGCGGAAGGAGACGAGTCGTCTCTCGCCATCACCCCCGATGTGGTCGTCGAAATGCTCGGCGCGCCGAAGTTCCTCGACGAGGAGATGGAGGAGCGCACCAAGGAGCCGGGTGTGGCGATCGGCCTCGCCTGGACGCCCGCGGGCGGCGACGTGCTGTTCATCGAAGCGTCGCGGATGGCGGGCGCGGGGACCGTGACGCTGACGGGCCAGCTCGGCGAAGTCATGAAGGAATCCGCACGCGCGGCGCTCTCGTGGTTCCGTGCGCATGCGGCGGCGTACGGCGCCGACCCGGACTTCTTCAAGAACTCCGAGATCCACCTGCACGTGCCCTCGGGTGCGATCCCGAAGGACGGTCCCTCCGCCGGCGTGACGATGGTCACGGCGCTGGCATCGGAGCTGACCCGGCGTCCGGTTCGCGGCGACCTTGCGATGACCGGCGAGATCACGCTGTCCGGCCGGGTGCTTCCCGTGGGCGGGATCAAGGAGAAGGTGCTGGCGGCCCGCCGCGTCGGGATCCGCGAGGTGATCCTCCCGCGTCAGAACGAGAAGAACGTCAAAGAGGATCTCACCGAGGAGCTGCGCCGCGACCTGACGATCCACTTCGTGCAGGCGATCGACGAGGTGCTGCTCCTGGCGCTGCTTCCGTCGACGAAGCAGGCAGGCGACCGGAAGGCGGACCGGCGCACGCAGGCGCGCGTGCAGTAAGCAGCGTGCGTGTCGTGTACTCGACGCGGTATCACATCGATATCGGAACGCACGTCTATCCGACGATCAAGTACCAGCTGCTGGAGCGCGCGCTCGCGTCCACGGGCGCGTACGAGTTCGTCGAGCCGTCGCCGGCCGCCTGGGAAGACCTTGCCCTGATTCACACCGCGGAATACCTCGAGCAGGTGCGGGGCGGCTTCTTCTCGCTTCACGAGCTGCAGCAGCTCGAGCTGCCGTGGTCGCCGGAGGTCGTCGAGGGCTTCCGCCTGATGACGGGCGGTACGCTTGCGGCCGCGCGCGATGCGTTGAAAGCAGGGATCGGCGCACATGTGGGTGGCGGATTCCATCACGCCTTCGCCAATCACGGCGAGGGCTTCTGCCTGTTCAACGACGTCGCCGTCGCGATCCGCGTACTTCAGGGCGAGGGCCGCATCGTCCGGGCGGCGGTCGTCGACTGCGACGTCCACCACGGCAACGGCACCGCGATGATCTTCGATCGCGATCCGAGCGTATTCACGTTCTCCATCCACCAGCAGCACAATTACCCCGCCTTCAAGCCGCGCAGCTCCCTGGACATCGGCGTGGAGGACAGCACCGGAGACGCGGAGTACCTCACGAAGCTGCGTGGCGCGCTGCCGCGCGTGCTTGCGTTCAAGCCCGAAATCGCCTTCTACCTTGCAGGCGCGGATCCGTACGAAGACGATCAGCTCGGAGGGCTCGGCTTGTCGATCGCAGGGCTGCGTGCGAGAGACCGCGCCGTCTTCACGGCATGCCGCGACGCGGGCGTTCCCGCCGTGCTCACGCTGGCGGGGGGCTACGCGCGCCGCGTGGACGATACGGTTGCCATCCATCGAGGAAGCTTCGAGGAAGCCGCCGGCGTCTTTCAGTGAGATCCCTGATCCTCGTACGCCACTCCATGCCCGAGATCAGGCGCGACGTGCCCGCCGCGGAATGGCACCTGTCGCCCGAAGGGTCGGCGCGCGCGCGCGCATTCGCCGAACGGTTGCCACTCGCCGAAGCCTCCCGGGTATTCACGAGCCGCGAGCCGAAGGCGGTCGGGACAGCCGATGCGATTGCTGGGGAATTGAACCTGACCGTCGAGCGCGTGGCAGGTCTTCACGAACACGAGAGGCCGCTCGCGCAGATGCTCTCGCGGGAGGCGTTCGACCAGAACATCCGCGAGCTGTTCGCGCGTCCCGACGAGCTCGTCTTCGGTGCGGAAACCGCGAACCAGGCGCGACGGCGGTTCACCCTGGCGCTGATGCGGCTCGTCACAGGCACCGCCGGCGACGTGGTGGCTGTCAGCCACGGGACGGTCATCGCGCTCTTTGTCGCGGAGGCCGGGGGCGTCGAGCCGTTCGCGTTCTGGAAGCGTCAGGAGATGCCCTATGCCGTCTCCCTCTCGCTTCCCGATCTGCGGCTCCAGCGAACGATATTCCTCAACGGCTGATCAAGAAGACGCCGGCCACGGTCTTCAGGTCGGAGATCTCGCCGCTCTCGATCATCCGCATCAGATCGCCGGCCGCGAATGCCTTGGTTTCGATGTCTTCGTCTTCATCCGGGTGCGCTTCATCGCCCGTGCGAGGCTCACGAAGTCCAGTGGCCTTGTAGAAGATCATGTTCTCGTCACAGTAGCCGGGCGTTGGGAAAAAGCTGCCCAGCCGCTCCACGTTCGCCGGCACGAGCCCGACTTCCTCGTGACACTCCCGGACCGCGGCCTGGTCCGGGTCTTCGTTCTTCTTCAGGCTTCCTGCCGGCAGTTCCCACAGCGACCTTCCAATCGCATGTCGATACTGCCGGACGAGGATCACCTGGCCGTCCTGAGTCATAGGGACGATCACAACCGACCCGGGGTGACGAATGACCTCGACTTCGAGCTCGTGGCCGTTTGGCAAGGTCACGCGCTCGGCGACGACGGTGAAGATGCGGCCGTTGTAGATCTTCCTGATCTCGTGCGGGAGGATTGGCTTGTCCATTACTCATCGTCCTCTGGTGGCCAGCCGGGTAACTCGTCAAGGACTGACTGGAGGTCCTGCGGGAGCGGCGCCGTGAACTCGAGCCGACGCCCGTCGCGCGGGTGCGTGAACGCGAGCCGATGCGCGTGCAGGAAGGGGCGCTCCAGCCGCTGCACGGCTTTGACGTCGGCGGCGACGCGGCGGTGAATGCCGCCGTACATCGAGTCTCCGACGATCGGGTGGCCGATCGCGCTGAGGTGAACGCGGATCTGATGCGTGCGGCCGGTGTGGATCGCGACGTGGCAGAGCGTGAGCGCCGGCATCTGATAGGCGCGCGTGATGCGGGTGACGGCATGTCGCGCGCGCCGCGCACGTGCCGACATCTTCTGCCGGTTGCTCGGGTCGCGGCCGATGGCGGCGTCGATGCGGCGCCCCGCCTGCACCAGTCCCCACACGAGCGCGATGTACTCTTTCTCTACCTCGCGATCGTGAAACTGACGCGCCAGCTCCTGGTGCGCCGCGTCATGCTTCGCAACGACCATCACGCCCGACGTGCCCCGATCGAGCCGGTGCACGATGCCGGGCCGCAGCTCGCCGCCCACGCCGCTCAGGTCGCCGATGTGGTGGAGCAGCGCGTTCACGAGCGTTCCCGAGGCGTGCCCGGCGCCGGGATGCACCACCATGCCCGCCGGTTTGTTCAACACCGCCAGGTCGGGATCCTGGAACAGGATCTCGAGGGGCAACGGTTCGGCCTCTGCTGACGCGGCCATTGGCTCCGGCAGCGCGACGATGATGTGGTCGTGCTCCCGCAGGGCCAGGTTCGCTTTGGCCGATTTTCGATCGAGCCGGACGCGTCCGTCTTCGATCAGTTTTTGAACTTGGGACCGGGAACAGCCGTCCAGCACCGAGGCGAGGAATCGATCGAGGCGCTGGCCTGCGTATTCCGCGTGAACGACGAACTCGTGGGTGCGCATCCCGGGCCTGCGGGGAGCGCTCTACACAGATTCCAATGACTCCAGTGAACCGGCACACGAAGGCACGAAGGCACAAAGAAAAGATTCTATAAAACCCTTCGTGTCTTCGCGTCTTCGTGTGCCGTGACACTGGAATCATGAGAATCAATGCGAGGCGTTCGATATGACACGAGCGCCTCGATGTACTAGGCAGCCGCTTTCCTCTTCTTCTGCGCCTCGACGCTCGGCTCGGGGCCGGTTCGCGCGAGCCACACGAGCATGGCGATGCTGAGCGGCGCGAGCAGCAGCGAGATGAACTGCGACGTCGACATGCCCATGATCATGCCGCGCGGGTCGCCGCGGTAGAACTCGATCACGAAGCGCGACACCGCGTACAGGAACATGTAGGACCAGAACGTACGGCCGGGGAAGTAGCGGCCCTTGCGCTCCGTCGTAAGGAGAAATATCAGGATGAGCAACGCGGCGCCGGCCTCGTAGAGCTGCGTCGGATGCAGCGGCAGCCCCAGCGGCGTGCCGACGTTGCTCGCGGCGAGCGGATTGGTGAACGTGATCGCCCACGGCACGTCGGTCTGCCGCCCGTAGCAGCATCCGGCGGCCAGGCAGCCGAGGCGTCCCGTCACGTGCCCGAGCGCAATGCCGGGCGCAAAGACGTCGCACGTCGTCCAGAACGGCAGGCGGTGCTTCCAGATGTACCAGAACGCGACCGCAACGGCCAGGATGAGGCCGCCGTAGAAGACGCCCCCCGACCGCGCCAGCGTGAGGAGCTCGGCCGGCGATCGCCGGAACTGGTCGAAATCGACGATGAACAGCAGGAGCTTCGCGCCGACGAGCGCCGCGATGATGATGTAGATGCCGAGATCGAGCACGCGATTGGCGTCGAGACCGCGCGCCTTCGCGCGCATCATCGCCAGGCGCAATCCCAGCAGGTACGACGCGGCCAGCAGCACGCCGTAGGTGTAGACGGTGATGGGGCCGATCCTAAACAGCTCTGGATACACGTGTGCCGAGTCCTAGAAGATCGAGAATCATCAGGGCGACGCCGACGGTGATCGCCGCGTCCGCCACATTGAACGCCCAGAAGTGCCAGCCGCGCCAGAAGACGTCGAAGAAATCCACCACGTATCCCAGAGTGAGCCGATCGATGAGGTTTCCGGCGGCCCCGCCCAGAATGAACGCGAGCCCGATCCGCGCCACCCACTGCGCCGGAGGAAGCATGGCCGCGTAGAGCGCCACGCCGGACAAGGCGGCCGTCGCCACCAGCATCAGTACCACCGACTTGAAGGGGAAGTCCACGTCGTTGAGCATGCCGAACGCCGCTCCGGTATTGTGCACGCGCGTGAGGCTGAAGAACCCGGGAACGATGTCGATACTGTCGTGCAGCTCGAAGCGGCGCCGGACGATCGCCTTCGTCCCCTGGTCGAGCAGCACGATGAGAGCCGCCACCCAGATCTCGGTATTCCGCCCGCTGGGCCTCTGTCCTTCCAGCGTGGTCACTGGTTGACCGGCTCGGCCAGCGCGTCGACGCACCGGTCGCAGATGCCGGCACGGTCCGGCTCGGTCATCACCGCTTCAACATAGCGCCAGCACCGCTCGCACTTCACGCCACCCGCCCGCTCCACGTCGACCCGCACCGAGTCGGCCGCATCTTCGGCTCCGACGTCGAGCGCGACGTCCGAGACGATGAACAGCATCGGGAGAGAGTGGCGGTAGCGTTCGAGCAGCGTTCCGATTGCGCCCTGCGCGGTGAGCCGCACCTTGGCGCTGAGCGAGTTGCCGATGACCTTCTTCTTTCGCTGCTCCTCGAGGGCGGCATTCACCTCGTCGCGCACCGCGAGCAGGCGCGTCCACCGTTCGAGCAGCTCCCGGTTGACCAGGTGGTCCACGTGGGGGAACTGCTCGAGGTGGACGGATGCGGCGCGGGGACCCGGCGTGAAGCGCCACAGCTCGTCCGCCGTGAACGGAAGGATCGGCGCCATTAGGCGCGCAAGGCCGTCGGCCATCAGGTACATCGCCGTCTGGCCCGAACGGCGTCCCGCCGAGCGGGCGCCGAACGTGTACATCCGGTCCTTCGTCACGTCGACGTAGAAGGCGCTGAGGTCCACGGTGGCCAGCGTGTTCAGCGCCTGGAACACCGAGGGGAAGTCGTAGGCGTCGTAGGCCTTGATCATCCGCTGGGCCGCCTCGGCGAAGCGCGAGAGCGCGAAGCGATCGACTTCATCCATCTTGTCGAGCGGGACCATATCGCGCGCCGGATCGAAGTCGTACAGGTTTGCCACGAGAATCCGGCACGTGTTCCGGAGCTTGCGGTATGCCTCCACGACGCGCGAGAGGATCTCCTTTCCAAGGCGGATCTCTTCGCCGTAGTCGACCATCGCCACCCAGAGGCGCAGCACGTCGGCGCCGCTCTGGCCGATCACCTCGGCGGGCTCGATCGCGTTGCCCAGCGACTTCGACATCTTCTTGCCTTCTTCCGTCACGACGAAGCCGTGCGTGAGCACCTGGTCGAACGGCGCACGGCCGCGCGTGCCGATCCCGATCAGCAGCGAGCTGTGGAACCATCCGCGATGCTGATCGCTGCCCTCGAGGTACATGTCCGCCGGCCACCTGAGCTCGTCGTAGAACGGCAGCACCGCCTCATGGCTCGATCCCGAGTCGAACCAGACGTCGAGGATGTTCGTCTCGCGCTCGAAGGTCCCGCCGCCGCACGACGCGCAGGCGAGCCCCTTCGGGACGAACTCCTCGACGGGGCTCTCGTACCATGCGTCAGCGCCCCATTGGTACTGCTCGAACACGCGCGCGGCGCGTTCGGTGAGTTCCTTCGTCAGGACCGGCGTCTGACAGCTCGTGCACACGAGCGCAGGGATCGGCACGCCCCAGGCGCGCTGCCGCGAGATGCACCAGTCGGGCCGGAACGCGATCATGTTGTGGATCCGTTCGCGTCCCCATGATGGAATCCATCGCGTACGCTCGATCGCTTCGAGCGCGCGCCCGCGCAGGTCGTTCGAATCCATCGAGATGAACCACTGCGACGTCGCGAGAAAGATCACGGGATTGTGGCACCGCCAGCAGTGCGGGTACGAGTGCTCGAAGGTCTCCCGGTGCCACAGGCGGCCGCGCGCGGCCAGCGCCTCCTCGATTTTCGCGTTGGCGTCGAAGACACGCTGCCCGCCGAAGAGCGGCACATCGTCCAGGAAGTGCCCGTTCCCGGCGATCGGCGCGTAGATGTCGAGCCCATACTTGACGCCGGTGTGGAAGTCATCCGCGCCATGCCCGGGGGCCGTGTGCACCACTCCCGTGCCCTGCTCGAGCGTCACGTAGTCGCCGAGCACACCCAGTGACGGCCGCTCGTACAACGGATGCTTGAAAACGAGCCGCTCCATCAGGGCGCCGGGGAACCTGGCCACCGGCTCGCCGAGCGCTCGTCCGATGGCGTTCCCCACGCGTTCCGCCAGCGGCTCGGCGACGATCACGTGCGTGTCGTTCGCTCGGTACGCCCCGTAGACGAGCTCGGGGTGAAACGCGATGGCGAGATTCGACGGAATCGTCCACGGCGTCGTCGTCCAGATCAGGACCGACGCGTTCTTACCGGCCAGTTCCGGCACACGCGAGGCGAGGTCGGCCGCGCTCTCCGCCGCCAACGGGAATTCGACATAGATCGACGGCGAGGTATGCGGCTCGTACTCGACCTCGGCCTCGGCCAGCGCCGTCCGGCAGTGGATGCACCAGTGGACCGGCTTCTTGCCCTTGTAGACCATCCCCTGTTCGACAAACCGGCCGAGCGCGCGCACGATGGCCGCCTGATACGGCGGCTTCATCGTGAGGTAGGGATTCGACCAGAGGCCGAAGATCCCGAGCCGCTGGAAGTCCTCGCTCATCGTGTCGATGAAGCGATTGGCGTACGCACGGCACGCGCGCCGGAACTCCGCCGTCGTCATGCCGCGTTTCTTCGAGCCGAGTTCCCGATCGACCTTGAGCTCGATGGGCAGACCATGACAGTCGTAGCCGGGCACGTACGGTGCGTCGTACCCCGCCATGTGTCGACTCTTCACGACGAGGTCCTTGAGGATCTTGTTGAAGGCGGTCCCGATGTGGATCGCGCCGTTGGCGTACGGCGGGCCGTCGTGGAGGACGAAGGGCGGCGCGCCGCGCCGCACCTCGCGCAGCTGGGCGTACAGATCGATCGCCTTCCAGCGGGCGATCGCTTCCGGCTCGGCTGTTGGGAGGTTGGCCTTCATCGGAAAACCTGTTTTCGGCAGGTTTACCGTGTCTTTCCACTCGGGCATGACGTCAATTGTATAGGCTCCGGGCTCCAGGCTTCGGGCTCTAGGCCATAATTCAGAGATGGTTCACGAGCAGGTGCTCGACAACGGCCTGAAAGTGTTGATTCAGGAAGAGCACACAGCGCCGCTCGCGTCGGTGTGGTGCTGGTACAAGGTCGGCTCCAAGGACGAGGGGGCGGGTCTGACCGGCGTCTCGCACTGGGTCGAGCACATGAACTTCAAGGGCACCACGAACATCCCGCGAGATCAGGTCAAGGGCATCATCGAGCAGTTCGGCGGGGCCTGGAACGGCTACACGTGGATCGATCAGACGACGTACGTGGAGACGGCGACGCGCGATGCGCTCGAACGGATGCTGTTCATCGAGTCGGAGCGGATGGCGAGCTGTCTGTACGACGTCGACGACTGCGAGTCCGAACGGACCGTCATCATCTCCGAGCTGCAGGGTGGCGAGAACGATCCTGACCAGCTCCTCGATCAGGAGCTGACGGCGACGGCGTTCAAGGCCCACCCGTACCGGCACCCCACGATCGGATGGCTGTCGGACCTCAAGACGATGAGCCGTGACGACCTGTACGGTTACTACCGGCGGTACTACGTGCCGAACAACGCGACGCTCGTGATTGTCGGCGACGTCGACGCACGCGAGGCGCTGAAGCGCGTCGAGCACCACTTCGGACGCATCGAGCCGCGAACCGGTGACGCGCCCGGCGCACACCGAGGAGCCGATGCAGGTGGGCGAGCGCCGCCTCACGATTTCGAAGCCAGGCACAACCGCCTACCTGAAGATCGGCTATCACGCGCCTGCCGTCGGCGACGCCGATTTCTTCGCGATGGTGGCCCTCGACGCGGTGCTCGCCGGCGCGAAGGGCATGAACCTCTGGTCCAGCTTCCGCACGCCGCCGCCGCAGCGCTCGGCCCGGCTCTATCGTGCGCTCGTCGACAAAGGCCTCGCCTCATCTGTCGCCGGCGCGATTCTCCCGACGCAGCATCCGTTCCTCTATACGATTTCGTTGACGGCGACCGAAGGCACCTCGCTGGCGTCGCTGGAAGAGGCCACGCTGCGCGAAATCGATCTGGTGCGGACCGGCGGCGTGACGCCGCAGGAGCTGGAGAAGGTCAAGAATCAACTGCGCGCACGCCTGGTCTTCGAGAACGACAGCGTGACGAACATCGCCCATCAGATTGGCTATTTCGAGACCGTCGCCAGCTGGTCGCTGTTTCCGACGCTGCTGTCGCGCATCCAGGATCTGACGCTGGAGCAAGTCAACGCCGCTGCCGCGCGCTACCTGCCGGCGACGAATCGCACCGTCGGCTGGTTCGATCCGGTGCCCGCGCCATTGCCTGCATCGTCCAGCGGCGAATGACAACCGTCGTCGGGCGTGGACTCGCGCCGGTCCGCGAGCAGCTTCAGAACGGCGCGGTGATCGTGGCGAAGGAGTCGCGCACCACGCCCGCGGTGACGATTCACGCCTCGTTCGAGGCGGGAATCATCTTCGACCCACCGGCCCACCCGGGCCTCTCGCATCTCGTCTCGCGAATGCTCGATCGCGGCACCGAGACCCGGTCGGCGGCGCAGATTGCCGACGAGCTCGACGGCCGCGGCGTGTCGCTCAACGTGATCGTCAACCGCCACGTCATCTCGATCGTCTGCAACTGCCTCTCGGAGGATTTCGATGCGATTCTCGGCCTCGGGGGCGATATCGCGATGAACGCGACGTTCCCCGAATCCGAGCTCCTCGTGCGGCGGGCCGAGACGAACACGATGATCCGCCAGGACGAGGACAATCCGGCCACGATGGCCTTCGACGACCTGCTGGGTCTGCTTTATCCGCGCCACCCGTACGGCACGCGTCCGCGCGGCACCGTCGAGAGCGTGGAGGGGATTCCACGGTCGGCGCTCCAGGCGTTCCATGCGCAGCGCTTCAAACCGAACGCGTTGAGGTTGACGATCGTCGGCGACGTCGATCCGCAGCGGGCGATTGCGTCCGCGGCACGGACTTTCGGTACGTGGGAGACACCTCCTGGCGCGCCCGCAACGCTCCCCACGGTGGCGCCCGCATCGGAGCGTCGCCGGCTCGTGATCCCGATGATGAACAAGGCCCAGGCAGACGTGGCGTACGGGTTCGTCACCGTCGTGCGGACCGACCCGGCGTACGACGCCTATCACCTCATGAACAACATCCTCGGGCAGTACGCGCTCGGCGGGCGGCTGGGCGACAGCATCCGCGAGCGCCAGGGGATGGCGTACTACGTGCTTCAGCACGCTCGACGCGAACAAGGTGCCCGGCCCGTTGACGATTCGGGCCGGCGTGGACCCGGCGAACGTCGATCGCGCGCGTCGCGTCGATCGATGCCGAAGTCGATCGGATGGCGGCCGAAGGACCGACCGAACGGGAAGTGCGCGAGTCGAAGCAGTTCCTGATCGGCTCGATGCCGCGCATGCTCGAGACCAACGCCGGCATCGCCACCTTCCTGCAGACGGTGGAGTTTTTCGGCCTCGGCCTCGATTACGATCTCCGGCTTCCAGGCCTCATCAACGCCGTGACGCGCGAGGCCGCGCACGAGGCCGCCCGGAACGTACTCGATGCCTCCAAGGCGTCGGTGGTCATCGCCGGCCCCTACGAAGAATGATTCGCGCAGTATTCTTCGACGTTGACTTCACGCTGATCTATCCCGGGCCGACGTTTCAGGGTGAGGGCTACCAGCGGTTCTGCGCGGCGCATGGGATCGAGGTGGATCCGGAGAAGTTTCTCGACGCGGTGATCGAGGCGTCACCGATCCTGAACGACGAGCAGGAACTGCGGTATCAGGACGAGCTCTTCGTCCGCTACACGCGACGCATCATCGAGGTGATGGGCGGCACGGGCGATGCGCTCGATGCCTGCGCCGCGCAGATCGTCCGTGAGTGGGCCGCCTGCCAGCACTTCTTTCTGTACGACGACGTCACGCCCGTGCTGCAGCAGCTGGACGCACGCGGGTTCAAGGTGGGGCTGATCTCGAACTCGCACCGGTGCCTGGCCTCATTCCAGCAGCACTTCGAGCTGCACGGCCTCATCGCGGCGGCGATTTCCTCCTCGGAGCACGGCTTTCTCAAGCCACATCCGAGCATCTTCGAGGCGGGGCTGCGGCTCGTCGGCGTGCAGCCGGAAGAAGCGGTGATGGTCGGCGACAGCCTCATGCACGACATCGAAGGCGCCCGGCGCGTCGGCATGCGCGGGGTGCTGGTGCGACGGGCGCAGAACGGCGGCGTCGGCACCGACCATCCCTCCGACGTTCCGGTCATCCGCACGCTTGCCGAGCTGCCGGCGCTGATCTGATGGAGCTGCGCGACCTCACGGCCATCGACGAGTTCAAGCAGGTCGTTGAGCTCGAACGTCAGATCTGGGGCGTCGACTACGACGATGTGGTGACCGTTCCGATCCTCACGGTCACCGTGAAGCGCGGCGGCGTGCTCATCGGCGCATTCGAGGGCGACCGTATGGTCGGATTCGTCTACTCGCTGCCCGGCATCAAGGACGGGAAGCCGATTCAGTGGTCGCACATGCTCGGCGTCATCGATGAGTACCGGAATGCAGGGCTCGGCCGGACCTTGAAGCTCGAACAGCGGCTGCGCGCGATCGAGATCGGGTGCGATCTCGTCGAGTGGACCTACGATCCGATGCAGGCGGCGAACGCACATCTGAACTTCGTCAAGCTCGGCGTCGTCGTCGAGGAATACGCAATCAACGTCTACGGCGAATCGACCAGCCGCCTGCACAAGGGCACGCCCACCGACCGTTTCGTGGCGCAGTGGTGGATCCGCGAGCCGCACGTCGTCCGGCGGATCGAATCGAAGAGCGCGTTGCAGGTTCGCGCACACGACGCCGCGGAGGCGCCGCTCGTGAACCGGACGCGCGCGCTGCAGAAGTGGCTGGCGTGCGACGCATACGAGCTGGATTGCTCGGAGCGGCGCCTCTGGGTGGAGATTCCGATGGGGTTCACCGAGATGCAGGCGGAGGATCCCGGGCTGGCGCTCGACTGGCGGATGGCCACACGCGCCATCTTCACCACCTACTTCGACCGTGGCTATCGTGCCGTGGATTTCGTGCTCGACAAACCCGCAGGGCGCGGCCGCTACCTGCTGGCACTCAAAGACTAACCTGGCGGCCAGCCAAGCCCGCGCCCCGCGAGCAGGTGCAGATGGATGTGGAAGACCGTCTGGCCCGCGCCGCGGTTCGTATTGAAGACTGTCCGGTAGCCCTGCTGGTCGTACCCGTGCTCCTTCGCGATCGCGGCCGCCCGGCGGAAGAGCGACCCGACGAGCGCGTCGTCTTCGACCGACAGGTCGTTCAGCGTGGCGACGTGCCGGCGCGGCACGATGAGCACGTGCAGCGGCGCCTGAGGGTTGATGTCCTTGAACGCCACCATCGCCTCGTCCTGGTGGACGAAGTTGCCGGGGATGTCCCCTGCAATGATCTTGCAGAACAGGCAGTCGCTCATCCGCGCGATTTTAGCTGGACGACGGCCGTTCGCGGAATGCCCTGGAGGTCAGCCCTGATCCGGTCGAGCCGGTATTCCCCATAACCGGCAACGAGCTCGCCGACTTCGTCGTCCTGTCCGAGGCCGAACTCGAAGATGAGCCACCCGCCTGGTGCCAGACAGCTTCGGGCGCCGTCGAGCACCGCGCGCACGCCGGTCAGCCCATCGTCGCCGCCGAAGAGCGCCACGTGCGGCTCGTAGCGAACGACGGCGCGCGAGACGAACTTGCGATCCTGCTCCTTCACGTAAGGCGGATTCGACGTGATGATGTCGAACGGACCTTCGAGGCCGTCCATGTAGGACGTCTCGACGAAGTGCACGCGATCGGCGACGCCATTCTTGCGCGCGTTGCGGCGCGCCACCTTCAGCGCGTCGCCGGAGATATCGGTGGCCACGACGCGCGCGCCGGGCAGCGTGTGCGCGATCGCCACGGCGATGCAGCCGCTGCCCGTGCCCACGTCGGCAATCCGTGGCGCATGGTTGCCGTTGACCGTGGCCAGCGCTTCCTCGACGATGAACTCGGACTCGGGGCGAGGGATGAGGACGGCGGGTGAGACCTCGAAGTCGAGCCCCCAGAATTCGCGGCGCCCGAGGATGTAGGCCGACGGCTCCTTCTGCTCGCGCCGCGAGAGCCACTCGGAGAAGCGCGGCTCGAGCGCCGCGGGCGGCGGCGCCTGCTGCTCCGTGAGGAGCCGAACCCGATCCCACCCGAGGATGGTCCGCGCATACACGTCGACGTCGATCGCCGCTTCGTGCTCGGTGATGCCGGCGGCAACGAGCCGCCGGCGCGCGGCTGCCAGAGTTTCGTGGAGTGTCAATTGACCGCCGACGCTTCCTTCAGCTTCTCGGCGTTGTAGAACGCGGTGACCTGGTCGATGAGCTCCTGCAGGTCGCCCTCGAGCACGTTGTGGAGCTGGTGCGTCGTGAAGTTGATGCGGTGATCCGTGATGCGGCTCTGCGGAAAGTTGTAGGTGCGGATCTTCTCGGAGCGCTCGCCGGTACCGACCTGGCTGCGCCGGTCCTTCGCAATGGCTTCCTGCTGTTTGCGCATCTCCATCTCGTAGAGGCGCGCGCGGAGCACCTTCATCGCCTTCGCCCGGTTCTTGATCTGCGACTTCTCGTCCTGCTGCGATACCACGACGCCCGTGGGGATGTGCGTGATGCGCACCGCCGAGTAGGTCGTGTTCACGCTCTGACCGCCGGGCCCGCTCGAACAGAACGTGTCGACGCGCAAGTCCTTTTCGAGGATCTGGATGTCGACTTCCTCCGCTTCCGGCAGCACGGCGACCGTGGCGGTGGACGTGTGAATGCGCCCGCTGGCTTCGGTGGCCGGAACGCGTTGCACGCGGTGCACGCCGCTCTCGTATTTCAGCCGGCTGTACACGCCCCGGCCTTCAATCGACACGATGGCTTCCTTCAGGCCGCCTGCTCCGGTCTCGCTGCTCGACATGACGTCGAGCTTCCAGCCCTGACGCTCGGCGTACCGCGTGTACATGCGGAAGAGATCGCCCGCGAAGAGCGCCGCCTCGTCACCGCCCGTGCCCGCACGGACCTCGAGAATCACGTCCTTCTCGTCGTTCGGGTCCTTCGGGATGAGGAGCACCTTCAGCTCCTGGAGCAGCGCCTCGCGCTTCTGTACGAGCGACGTCAGCTCCTCTTCAGCCAGCGCGCGCATCTCTGCATCGCTGCCGTTCACGAGCTCCTGCGCGCCCTCGATGTCCTTCTGAACCGCCTTGTACTCGCGGAACCTCTGGACGAGCGGTTCGATTTCGGAGAGCGCCTTGGCGGACTTCCGGTATTCGGCCGGATCCGACTGCACCTCGACCGTGCCGAGCCTCGTCATCAGCTCTTCGTAGCGCGATTCAACCGTGCTCAGCTTGTCGAACATACATCATGGCGGGCCTAAAGGCCGCCTTACACGCTCATTTACCCACCGGAGACCGGCGGCAGAAACGCCACCTCGTCTCCATCGTTCACCGGCGCCGACATTTTCGAGTAGTCGGCATTCACGGCCACCGACATCGAACCTTCATAGTGCGCGATGGCGGGAAAGTCCGCCACCAGCGACCTCCAGATCGTTTGGACGGTCGCCGGAGCCCGGACGTCCCGGACCATCTCCCCGCTGCCTGCCAGATCGCGCAGGCGGGCGAACAGCCGCACGGTTACGCGCATGCGATGCGGAACGCCTGGTCGCGCGCCGCCTCATCGTGTGGATCCGCCGTCGCCCCCTCGAGCCACACCTCGCCGCCTTCGAAATGCTCCCGCTTCCAGATCGGGACGATCTGCTTCACACGCTCAATCGCATAGCGGCACGCCGCGAACGCGTGCGCGCGGTGCGGCGACGCGGCGGCGATGATGATGCTCGCCTCGCCGATCTCCAGCCGGCCGATCCGATGATGCACGCGCGAGGCGGGTATCGGGCCAGGCGAGGCGGGCCTCGCCGACGATCCTCTCGATCGCTTTGATGGCGAGCGCCTCGTACGCCTCGTACTCGAGAAACAAGACCCGTCGTCCCAGGTTCTCGTCGCGGACGACGCCGACGAACGACGCCACGGCCCCATCCCCCTGCACGGTTACCAGGGCCGTGAGGCTCTGCAGATCGAGCGGCGCCGCGGTAATCGCCACCGCTGGGACCGGCATCACCCTATTGTAGACCGCCAGAAATGGTGAAGCGGTCCGTGCCCTCGTCCGACATCCAGCCCGAGGCGGATCGCACCGGCGACATATTCCTGGGCGAGCGGCACAGCCTCCGCCAGTCCCCTGCCGAGCGCGAGGTGGGACGTGATTGCCGCGGCGAATGTACAGCCGGTTCCGTGCGTACAACGTCCTTCGATCCGCGGCGCCTTGAATTCGTCGAAGCGATGCCCGTCGTATAACAGGTCCTGGATGATCGGTGATGGCAGGTGCCCTCCCTTGAGGATGACCGCGGAGGCGCCGAGCTTCAGAATGCGCCGTGCGGCTTCCTGCCGATCTGCGTCGCTGCGAATGGTCAGGCCGGCGAGCGTCTCGGCTTCCGGGATGTTCGGCGTCACGACGAACGCCTTCCGGAGAAGCTCGGACCGCATCGCGCCCACGGCCTCGTCGTCGATGAGCCGGTCGCCGCTCTTCGCGATCATGACGGGGTCGACGACGAGGAGCGGGATCTCGAGCGCTTCCACCGCCGCCGCCACCGCCTCGACGATGGCGGCATTGGCGAGCATGCCGGTTTTCGCCGCATGCGCGCCGATGTCCGAGACGACCGCTTCAATCTGCGCGGTGACGAGATCCGCCGAGAGCGCCTCGAAACAGTTCACGCCCACGGTGTTCTGGGCGGTCACCGCCGTGATCGCGGTCGTGCCGTACACGCCGTGCGCGGCGAATGTCTTCAGGTCGGCCTGGATGCCGGCGCCGCCGCCGGAGTCGCTTCCGGCGATTGTCAGTGCTGTACGCATACGCTAAGATCTGCCGGCCATGACTCTTGTAGAAACGATTACGTCCGGCAGGGAGTCGACACCGCTGACGACGGCGATTCGTGCCGTGTCGGTCCTCTTCGTTGCCGCGCTCACCGCGGCAGCCGCACAGATCAGCATACCGCTCCCCTTCACCGACGTGCCGTTCACGTTCCAGCCGATGGTGGTGCTCATCGGCGGCCTTGCGCTCGGCCCGCGCCTCGGCGTGGCGAGCCAGGTGCTGTACCTCGCCGCGGGCATTGCCGGCCTTCCGGTGTTTGCCGCCTCACCGGTGCTGCCTCAGGGCGCCGCGCGTCTTCTTGGTCCGACGGGCGGATACCTCATGGCGTATCCGCTGGCAGCCTTCGTGACGGGCTATCTTGGCGCTCGCGGGTTCGATCGCCGGTACCTCACGTCGTGTCTCGCGATGTTCGCCGGTCTCGTGATCGTGTTTGCCGGGGGCGTCGGCTGGCTCGCGCTGCTCGTGGGCGTGCCGGGCGCGCTGGCGACCGGCTTCTATCCGTTCGTCGTGAAAGACACGATCAAGCTGGCGCTCGCCGCCGCCTTCATGCCTGGCCTGTGGCGGCTGTTCGGCTACCGCCCGAGCACGAGCAAGTACTGATAGGGCAGAAACGTCTCGCGCGAAAGCACGCGCAGCCCTGCGGCGGCTGCATCGGCTTCCACGACCGACGCATCCACGCGCAATCCTTCGTCAGGGGCGGGGCCCGGTCCGCCGTTGCCAGGCTTGTAGTTCACGATCCCGATCCGTCCGTTCGGCTTGAGCGACGCGCCGAGATTGCGCAGGAGCGTGACGCGATCTTCGACCTCCGGGTAGACGTCGACGACGAGCACCGCATCGAGCGTCGACGCCGGCAGGTTCGGATCGCTCCCTTTTCCAAGGCGGGTCTCGACGTTCTGGAGCCCTTCCTTCGCCACGCGCCGGCGGATGGCTTCGAGCATCTCTCGCTGAACGTCCTGCGCGTACACCTTGCCGCGCGGCCCGACGCGCCGAGCGAGCTGGATGGTGAACCAGCCGGCGCCCGCGCCGATGTCCGCGACGGTCGACTCGTCGGCGATCTTGAGCGCGTCCATGATCTGATCGGGCTTCTGCCACTTGTCGCGGTCGGGGCCCTCGAGCAGCCCGAGATCCTGAGGCGGAAAGAGGCGGGCGTGCGGCGCCCGCGGGCGTCGTGCTCACCTGCACGGCCATGAGGATGGCAACCAGGAGATTCACGCCTTGGTCTCGGCCCCGGGGACGCCCGGCCGCGTCATGCTCTCGACCGAGAGAATTCGATCGAGCTGCCGTGCATCGAGCAAGCCGCGCTCGAGCACGAGCTGCCGGATGGTCTTGCCCGTCTCGACCGCTTCCTTCGCGATCTCCGCGGTCTTCGCGTAGCCGATATAGGGGCTCAGCGCCGTCGCCGCGGCCGTGCTGCGGTCGAGCAGCTCGCGGCTCCGTTCGACATCGGCGGCGATCCCGTCCACGCACCGGGACTTCAGCGACCGCATCGCCTCGCGCAGGATCGTCGTCTCGTGAAGAGCGTTCCAGGCGATCACCGGCATCATCACGTTCAGCTCGAGCTGCCCGCCTTCCGCGGCCGCGCAGACCGCGGTGTCGCAGCCGATCACCTGGTAGCACACTTGATTGACCATCTCCGGAATCGAGGGGTTCACTTTGCCGGGCATGATCGAGGAGCCCGGTTGGACGGCGGGCAGCGCGATCTCGCTGAGACCCGCGCGCGGGCCCATGCTGAGCAGACGCAGATCGCTGGCAACCTTGGCGAGCTCCACGGCGAGCCGGCGTACGGCGCCGGAATAGGCCAGCACGTCGCCCATGCTCTGCGTGACGCGAAACCGGTTGGCGGCGGGTCTCAGATCGATCCCCGTTTCCGTCGAGAGGTTCTTGATCGCCAGGTTCGTGAAGTCATCCCCGGCATTCAGGCCCGTGCCGACGGCCGTCGCGCCGAGGTTCAGCTCACGCAGCTGCCACGACGCCCGCTCCACATCGTCGGCGCCGCGAGCGATACATGCGGCGTAGCCGCCGAATTCCTGTCCGAGCGTCATCGGCACGGCGTCCTGCAGATGCGTGCGCCCGACTTTCAGGACCTTGTCGAACTCGGCCGCCTTCCGGTCGAGCGACGCCGCAAGGTCGCGCGCCGCCTGCACGAGCGGCTCGCATCCGAAGAGCAGCGCCAGCCGCGTGGCGGTGGGGTACACGTCGTTCGTCGACTGCCCCATGTTGACGTGGTCGTTCGGGTGGACGAGCCGGTACTCGCCGCGTGTGCCGCCGACGAGCTCCGCGGCCCGGTTCGCGAGCACTTCGTTCGCGTTCATGTTGTGCGACGTCCCGGCGCCTGCCTGGTACACGTCGACGACGAATTGATCGAGCAGCGCGCCGCCGAGCACCTCGTCCGCCGCGCGCGCGATCGCCTCGCCGATGTGCGGCTCGAGCCGCTTCAACGACACGTTGGCGCGGGCGCATGCCTTCTTGATGAGAACGGTGGCCCGCACGAGATCGGCGGGGGCGCGAAGGCCGCTGATCGGGAAATTCTCGATCGCGCGCGCCGTCTGGATGCCGTAGGTACGCGTCGGCGGGAACCTCCTTCTCACCCAGCGGGTCGCGCTCGGTCCTGACCGTCACGTTCAAATTATACTGGCCCCATGCAGTCTTTCCTCGAGAGCGTGGTGTCGCTGATCGTGCAGACCTCGACGAATCTGCCGCCGGATGTGCGAGCGGCGATGAAAGTGGCGCTCGCGGAGGAGCCGTCGGCGACGCAGTCGGGGCAGGCGCTCAGCATCATCGCGCAGAACATCGACCAGGCTGCCGAGTGCGAAGGCGCGATCTGTCAGGACACCGGCATGCCGACCTTCGAGGTGAAGGCGCCCGTCGGTGGCAACCAGATCGCGATGAAGAAGCAGATCCGCGAGGCCGTGGCGGAAGCCACGAAACGCGGCAAGCTGCGGCCGAACTCGGTTGACTCGATCACCGGCGAGAACTCGGGGTCGAACCTCGGACCGGGGACGCCGATCGTGCACTTCGACCAGTGGGAGAACGCCGAGGAGATCGAGATCAAGCTCATTCTGAAGGGTGGCGGCTGCGAGAACATGAACGCGCAGTACCTCGCTGCCCGTGGAGCTGCCGAACCTCGGTCGTGCGGACCGGACGCTCGAAGGCGTACGCAAATGCATTCTGCACGCGGTGTGGAACGCCCAGGGGAAGGGGTGCGCTCCCGGCGCGGTCGGCGTGTGCATCGGCGGCGACCGGACGTCGGGCTACGTCAATGCGAAGGAACAGCTGTTTCGGACGCTCGACGACGTGAATCCCGATTCGCGGCTCGCGGAGCTCGAGGCGTCGATCATGGGCGAAGTGAACACGCTCGGGATCGGCACGATGGGTTTCGGGGGGCGCGTATCGCTCATCGGCTGCAAGATCGGCGCGCTCAATCGTCTGCCCGCGAGCTTCTTCGTCTCCGTGGCCTACGACTGCTGGGCCTTCCGTCGCCTTGGTGTCGTGCTCGACGCCCACACGGGCGCGATCAAGCGGTGGCTCTATCGCGATCCAGCCAGTCCCGTCCTCGCGATGGCGGATCAAGCCGGCTTCCAGCGCACCGGCCGCGAGGTCGTGCTTCGGACGCCGCTCTCCGACGAGCAGATCCGATCGCTCAAGGTGGGCGACGTCGTCCTCGTGTCGGGCCGCGTCTACACTGGACGCGACGCGGTGCACGCGCACCTGATGAAGCACGATCCGCCGGTGGATCTGCGCGGCTCGATCATTTACCACTGCGGCCCCGTCGTGGCGAAGGACGGCGACGGCTGGCGTGTCACGGCGGCGGGACCGACGACGAGCATCCGCGAGGAGCCGTATCAGGCCGACATCATCAAGCGGTTCGGGGTCCGAGCCGTGATCGGCAAGGGCGGCATGGGTGCGAAGACCCTCGGCGCGCTGAAGGAAGCCGGCGCGGTGTACCTGAACGCGATCGGCGGTGCCGCGCAGTTCTACGCGCGCACGATCACGAAGGTCGAAGGGGTCTCGCTCATGGAGTTCGGGACGCCCGAGGCGATGTGGCACCTGCAGGTCGAGGGCTTTCCGGCGATCGTCACGATGGACGCGCACGGCAACAGCCTGCACAAGGACGTCGAGGCCGCATCGGCCGCACGGCTCGCGGCGATCGGAAGCTGAGTGGCGTGAAGGTCACGATCCGTCCGCTCACGCCCGATCTGTGGCCGGTGCTCGAGGATCTGTTCGGAAAGAACGGCGCGTGCAATGGCTGCTGGTGCATGTATCCGCGAATCGGCAGCGTGTACCGCACGAAGCCGCGTGCGCAAAACAAGGCGGCGTTTCGAGAGGTCGTGAGGCGGGGGCCGCCGCCGGGCTTGCTCGCCTTCGCTGGGGACCTGGCAGTGGGCTGGTGCCAGCTGACGCCGCGCGCGGCCGTGCCAGGGCTTGACCGCATGTGGCGGCTCAAACGCGTGGACGAGGCGCCGGTCTGGTCAATCTCCTGCTTCTATGTGCGCAAAGGCTATCGCAGGCAGGGCGTCACGGCTGCGCTGATTGCCGCGGCGTTGAAAGCCGCCAGGCGCGCCAAGGCGCCCGCGCTCGAAGCCTATCCGTTCGATGCAGCCGTGTCGCCGAGCACGTCGAGCACAGGCTACGTCTCAAGTTTCGCGCGCGCGGGATTCACGATCGTGGCACGCCGTACGCCGGCTCGTCCGATCATGCGGCACGATCTGGCGCAGGCCCTCACCCCGGGCACGCGAAGACCCTGAGCTTGCGGCTTCCAAGAGCTATCGCCGCTTGATGTCCGGCAACGCCGGCCGCATGTACTTCCGCTCGATCGCCGCCATGTCGAGATCCATCGAGGCGAGATCTTCGATCGCCACAAGTGGGAACTCCGTCGGCGCGGTGAGCTCCAGTACCTTCAGGTAGCCTCCACAGGCGTTGCACATCTGCAGACGACGACCGGCCTGCTCGGGATTGGGCGCCGCGGTGATGAAAGTGTCGCCCTCGTTCGCGCAGTAGATGCAGCGATACGACGAGACCTCCCAGCTCGCGGCGCAGAAGGAGCAGCGCAGCGCGGGGCGGCCCGCGACGACCTCCGTGACCGCAGGCCACGATCCGCACGCCGGACAGTAGCCTCGATCCCAGGCGCGCACGGTCTCCGCCGCATCAGCGCCGTCGAGCGCCTTACGCTGCAGGAGATGAGCGAAGGGCGCGGACGCGAGCTCCGCGACCAGCCACGCGATGTCGGGCGACACCTCATGCTGCGCCGCCATGAACCGCACGCGCCGCTGGTCGCGTCCGAAACAAGCGGAGATGAGCGCGGCACCATCGAGCGTGCGGCTGTCGAGCGCCCGGCACACGCCGGCTGCCGCCTCGCCCGCGCCGCCCGTCGCGAGGTGCTCAGCGTATTCGCGCGCGCTCAGCTCCAGCACTTTCGCGGGAAGCGGGATGGGCTCGCCGTGAAGGGCCGGTATGCTTCGCTTCAGTTTTGCGGCCAGATAGCGCGGCGGCAGGGACACGCTGGGCACGCCCCCCTGTCGGAACAGGTCGAGCATGTCGATCTGCCGGCCGAGGAGCGTGCGCTGGAGGTCGCGCGCGCGATCGAGGTCGGGCCGGTCCGCAGCCAGCTCGGACAGACGACGATCGAGCCTGGCGCGAAGCTGGTCCATCGGCCGAAAGTATAGTGTAGCCAATGAGATAGCGGCTGATCGGGAGTGCGTTATAATTCCAGGGGCGGGTTTCCAGGAGATTCAGACGATGATCAACGTGTCCAGCGCAGCAGCCTCCAAGATCAGTGAGCTGCTTTCGGAAGAGGGCAAGGCGGGAAGCGGCCTGCGGGTGTTCGTGCAGGGTGGTGGCTGCTCGGGCTTCCAGTACGGATTGATGATCGAGGAAAGCGGCGGCGTGGGGGATCAGGCTGTACGAATCGAACGGCGTCAGGCTGTTCGTCGACCCGGTGAGCATCAGCTATCTCAAGGGTGCCGAGGTCGACTTTGTCGACACCGTGACCGGCGGCGGCTTCACGATCAAGAACCCGAATGCGACGTCGACCTGCGGCTGCGGCCAGTCGTTCAGCGTCGCGGGCGAGGCGGGTGGCGGACACTACTAGGTCAAAGGTCAAAGGTCATAGGTCAAAAGTAAGGTTCGAGGTCTAGGTCCGGTCAAACGTTTCGGTTTGAAGTGGAGGTACCTGAACCTGATACTTCGACCTAGGCCTTGTTCCTTTGACCTGACTCTTGACCTTTGACTTTTGACCTTTGACCTTGAAGTGACGTTTCCTCTTCCAGTCGAACGCCTCAAGCCTGAGGGCGGCAAGCGCTCCAGCAAACGCGAGCAGATCCTCAACGTCTTTCTCCAGCAGCAGGGACACCTCAGCGCCGACGACCTCGTCGATCTGATCCGGCGCGAGGATCAGCGCATCAGCCGCGCCACGGTCTACCGCACGCTGCAGTGGATGGTCGACGCCGGCATCGCGCGGAAAGTGGACTTCGGCGAAGGCCGCTTCCGCTTCGAGCACTCCTATCGACACCCGCGGCACTATCACCTGATTTGCAAGAGCTGTAACCGGTCGTCCGAGTTCCTCAGCTCCGACATCGAGGGGCTCGTGGAGGAGGTGGCCGCCGCGCGCAACTTCGCCGCCACACAGAGCGTCGTGCAGATCTACGGCACGTGCGAGGAGTGCCGCACCGGAAAGCGGAGCACGGGGCCTGACGGCTACACGGAGCTCCTGTTCGCGCGCGACGCGCTTCGCATCGCGATTGCCACCGAGCGGAGCGGCCTCGAGTTCTATACGCGCGCCGCGCGGATCACGAAGGACACCCGCGGCCGCGCCGTCTTCCAGAAGCTCGCCGAGGAAGAGAAGCACCACCTCTCGGAGCTCGAGGAGCGCTACAAATCGCTGCTCACGCGCGATCCGCAGCTCGAGTCGCGCCCGACGTTCCTGTTCTTCAAGGGCGCCGCAAACGGCCTGTTCGCCGAGGGCGCGGACCGCCTCAGCCAGGGCGTCAACGATCAGCAGGCGCTGCTCATCGGCATCCGGTGCGAGCGCGGCTCCCACCGCTTCTTCAAGAAATACGGCGAGCGGTTCGAAGACTCCGACGGCAAGCAGATTTTCCTCGAGTTCGCTGACGAGGAGCGGAATCATCTCGACCTGTTGATCCGCGAATACAAAGCGCTCGTCAAGCGGCAGGGCCGCAACCGCAAGCCCCGCGCCGCGGCCGCCGCCCGCGCCGCGCGCTGATTTCCATAGATCTGCGTCCGACGGGAGCGACCCTCCGCATGGCCCCGGCGCTCATCACACTGACCGCGCTCTCCATCCTCGGCATCGGCGCCGCGTTCGTCGTCGGGTTGCGCGCCGATCCGGCGTCGACCTCGCTTCACGTCCTGTTCGGCGTCTTCGGCACGATGCTGAACCTCCTCGCCCATTCGCTCATGATGTTTTATTTGATCGGCAAGGGTAAGGCGGTTCGTGAGGCGGTGGCCGAGAGCGCACTCGACGGCAGCTACGTGCAGCGGATCTCGCGGCTGCGTGCACCCGTCTTCTCGCGCGCCTCCCTGGCGATGGCCTTGACGATGGCCGCGGGCATTCTCGGTGCGAGCGTCGACGTGCGCGTGATCCCTGCATGGCCGCATGCCGCGTTGGCGGCGGCGGGCATCGCCGCGCAGCTCTATGCCTTCTTCACGGAGCTCGCCGCCTTGACCGGCAGCGCACGGGTTGTCGACGAGGTCAACGCGCGCATTCGATGAGCGATCTCGTTCTCGAGTTCCGGAGCGTCGAGAAGGCATACGGCGGCCTGCGGCCGCTGCGCATTCAGCAGTTGGCGGTGGCACGCGGACAGACCCTCGCGCTCGCCGGATTCGACCGCGCCGCCGCCGAAGTGTTCGTCGACCTTGCAACCGGCGCCACGGTGCCTGATGCGGGCGAGGTGCGCGTGTTCGGCGAGTCCACGGCGACGATCGCGGACGCCGACGCCTGGCTCGCATCGCTCGACCGCTTCGGAATCCTCAGCGAGCGCGCGGTGATGCTCGACGCCCTGACCGCGCTGCAGAATCTCGCGATGCCTCTCACGCTCGACGTCGACCCGCTCGCCGAGAACATTCGCGCGCAGGTCGGGCGGCTTGCCGTCGAGGCTGGCCTCGACGCCGCCGATCTGACGAAGCCCGTTGGTGCCCTCGATCCGGCGGCGCGCCTGCGCGTGCGGCTGGGCCGTGCGCTCGCATTGGGCCCGGTCGTGATCCTGGCAGAGCACCCCAACGCGATGGTGCCGTCTGACCACGTACCGACGTTTGCCGCCGACTTCACGAAGATTGTGTCCGCGCGCGGCATCGCGAGCGTCACGCTTACCGTGGATCGCACCTTTGCAGCCGCCGTTGCGGACGAGGTTCTGACGCTCCAGCCCGCCACCGGTGAACTGAGATCCGCGACAGGGTGGCGTCGCTGGTTCGCGGGAAGATAGAATCCGGGGGCGCGGACCGCGAGTGGCGGACTGCCCACAAGGAGGCTTCATGCGGCGTCTATCGGCGCTCTTCGTTGGATCGTTCGTGCTGCTGCTCGTGGCCATGGCAACCGTCACGGCCCGTCAGGCGCAAAAGCCGGCGTTCACGCCGCCACGCGCCCTGGCCGCCATGCCCATCCCGGTTCCGCCGAACAACCCGATGACCGCGCCGCGCATCGCGCTCGGCAAACAGCTCTTCTTCGATCAGCGCCTTTCGCGCACGAAGAAGATGTCGTGCGAGACCTGTCACGTTCCAGAGAAGGGCTGGACCGACGGTCTCGCGCTCTCTCCGCGCTTCGACGGCAGCATGAACACGCGCCACTCACCCACGCTATACAGCGTGGCCTATTACCCCGACTTGTACTGGGACGGGCGCTCGAAAGGTCTCGAGACGCAGATTCTTGCCGCGTGGAAAGGGCAGATGGGCGCTGATCCGGAAGCGATTGCCACGGAACTGAATGCCATTCCGTCCGTACAAGGCGGCGTTCGAGAAAGAGTTCAACGGCCCCGCCACCGGACCCCGCATCGTGGACGCCCTCGCGTCCTTCGTGCGTACGATTCACGCCGGCGACACCGAATGGGACCGCACCAAGCAGGATCCCGCATCGCTCAAGCGGACCGCGGTCGGCCGCGGCTTCATCGTGTTCTCGGACGTTGCTCACTGCACCAATTGCCATCTCCCGCCGCTCTTGTCCGACACGTTGTTCCATAACGTCGGAGTTGGCTACGAGAAGGAAACGCCCGACCCGGGAAGAGGCAAGGTGATCGACGAACGATCCCAAGATGATGGGCGCGTTCAAGACGCCGAGCTTGCGCGGCGTGGCGCTAACGGGGCCGTTTTTTCACGACGGCAACACGAAAACGCTCGAGGAAGCCGTCGACTTCATGCTCAAGGGCGGCAGGAAGAATCCGAACCTCGACGAGAAGCTCCAGGTCTACGAGGTGACGCCTCAGCAGCGGGCAGATCTGATCGCTTTCCTTCGTGCGCTGACGCCGTCTGATGCGAAAAAGCGTTATCCGCGTCCGACGCTACCGTCCGGCTCGTAGGGTTGGAACGGAACTTGATGTCCATCCCGATGTGGGGCCGTCGCATGTCGGCGGCCCCGCGGAGGGCGATCGACGATGGCGAGCGGTACGATTAAGCGTTTGGTGAGGGATCGCGGGTTCGGGTTCATCCGGGACGATGGCGGACAGGAGTGGTTCTTTCACCGGAGCGCTGTGAAGGCCGGCAGTTTCGAACAGCTCAACGAGGGACAGCGCGTCAGTTTCGACGAGGAACCGTCGGCCAAGGGACCACGCGCGGGCAATATCCGTTTCGATTCCTAGCGGAGTGGCGGAAGCGCCTGGGAGTCGAACCCAGCCCCCCCGCAAAGCGGGGAGCGACCGATTTTGAAGACCGGGAGGGCCACCGGGCCCCGTTCGCTTCCCCGGTTGACACAAGGAACGCCGCCAGGGCGTTCCGATGAACGGCGCAAACGTCGAATTATCGCACTTGTTCAAAACCGCGGGGCCGGCGGGCGAGGATCTGTGAGGAGAGTCCCGGCCCTCGGCATACGGGGGCCGGGTAGCGGCGCGACCGGGGAATCAGCCTTCGATCAGCCGGACGTCGCCTGCGCGTGGACCCTTGGTCGAGTCTTCGGGCGTGAACTCGACGCGCTGCCCTTCTCGCAAGAGCTCGAAGACAGCACCACGCACCGCGCTTCGATGAAAGAAGTGCTCGATGCCGCCCTCATCGCGGATGAATCCGAAGCCCTTGTCAATGAGGAGCCGTGCGATTGTCCCGGTCGGCATACCCGTGTCCTCCGATGTGCGAAAACCCCGGGGTAATCCCAGGGGCCCACGGACCGCTAAGAAAGCGGAGCGTATGAGGCCACGGTAGTAAGGTCGCGGTCGTGGCGCACGCCGGGGAAAACGCCCAAAAGCTCGGCCAGTGTAGGGATTTCCTCCCTGTCAAGTCAAGCGAACCTGCCAGACCTCCTCATCCCCCTCATCTTCCTCATCCTCCTCGACTTCCTCGTCTTCATCGTCCGGATCGTCGTCGTCGAGGTCGTCTTCGTCGGCGAAAGAAAACATGTTGATCAGGGCTTCTGAGCGGGGGGTGCCGGTGTGGTTGCTCCGGCAGTGGCGGGTGGCGGCGTTGCAGGCTTCGATCCGGGCAGCGAGGCATACGTCGTCCAGAAATGACGCCCGCACTTGTGGCACACCCAGAACTGCTGCGGTGTCCACGGCTGCCCCGGCGCGGGATCGCGCATCTCCATCTGCTCGCCGCACCGTTGACATCGAATCTGCAGCCCCGGGTCAGCCATGGGCGCATCTTACCATTCCAGATTCGCGATTCTTTGATTCATGATGGGGGCGAAATCACCAATCACAAATCGGAAATCGCAAATGATCAGGGGGATTGTGCTGGCTGCCGGCGAGTCGACGAGGATGGGATCGCCGAAGGCACTCCTCCCCGATGAAAACGGCCGCGCGTTCGTCACGCGCGTGTTACACACGTTCTGCGCAGCCGGCGTATCGGATGTGACCATTGTCACGGGCTCGCTGCACGAGCGTATCGTCGCCGCAGTCGCCGCTGACGCCCCGAAGCATGCGCTGATTCGATTCGCGCGCAATCCGGATCCCGGGCGCGGACAGTTATCCTCGCTGCACTGCGGCCTTGACGCCGCCGATTCGCCAGGCGTCACGGCGGTACTGGTCACCCTTGTCGACGTGCCGTTCGTGAGGCCGGGCACGGTGCGAGCTGTCATTGATGTATTCGAACGGACTCTTGCGCCAATCGTGAGGCCGGTACGCGGCGATCGGCACGGTCATCCCGTGCTGTTTGCGAAGCGACTCTTCGATGAGCTGCGCCGCGCCGACCCTGCCTTGGGTGCAAAAGCGGTCGTACACGGACACGCGTCCTCTGTATCGAATGTAAACGTGGACGACGAAGGCTCGTTGCTCGATGTCGACACGCGGGACGAGTATCGGCGGATTCTGCGTTCGCTGTAGTACTCTCGCAGCGCGAGGGTGAGGATGCGGCACATGCTGATCGCGTTCGTCTTGCTGGCCTCGACAGGCGTGAGCGCCGGGGAAGAGTGGCCGCAATGGGGCGGACCGAACCGGAACTTCATCGTCACCGCCGCCAAGCTCGCGGACACATGGCCGGCTGACGGGCCGCGCACGATCTGGAGCCGGCCGCTCGGCACGGGACACTCGGCGATCGTGGCGATGGGAGGCCGTCTGTTCACGATGTACCGCGCCGGCAACGGCCGCGGCAGGCGCGGTCCATGGGACGCGGAAGAGGTGGTCATCGCGCTCGACGCCGCGACGGGGAGGACGTTGTGGGAATACAAGTACCCATCGAAGCGTGAAGACTTCGGCTTCGGTGCAGGCCCGCACTCCACACCGATCGTCGTCGGCAACCGCCTCTTCACGTTCGGCACGAACAAGCAGCTGCACGCGTTCGATGCGAGCACGGGGAAGGTGCTGTGGTCGCACGATCTCGTGAAGGAGTTCAACGCGCCGGAGCTGCTCATTCGCCCCGTGGTGAAGGCCGGCTATGGCTGCAGCCCGATTGCGTTCCGCGACACGATCATCTGCAGTGTCGGTGGGCCCGGGCAGTCGGTGATGGCGTTCCGGCAGAGCGACGGCGGCGTTGTGTGGAAGAGCGGCGATTTCCTCACGTCGGAGGTTGCGCCGATCCTCATCGACTTCGCGGGCCGGCCACAGCTCGTCGTCGTCGGTGGCGGCACCGTGAACGGGCTCGATCCGGCGAATGGTGCCGTGCTGTGGTCGCATCCGCACGATCCAGGCAACGACCTCAATTGCGCGACCCCGCAGTGGGGAAACGACGACACCCTGATCGTATCGTCGGCGTACAAGGCGGGCAGTCGCGCAATACGCCTCGTGCAGCGTGGCACGGCCACGATGCCGGAGGAGCTCTGGTTCACGAACCGCACGCGGTTCATGTTCCTGAGTGCCATTCGAATCGGAGACCACGTCTACGGGACGACGGGCGACTTCGGACCGGCGTTTCTCACGGCTCTCGACGTGAAGACCGGGGAAGCGAAGTGGCAGCAGCGCGGGTTCAGCCGCGCGAGCCTCATCTACGCCGATGGAAAGGCGATCATCCTGGAAGAGGACGGCGACCTGACGCTGGCGACGCTCTCGCCGGACGCCGCGACGATCCTGTCGCAGGCGAAGGTGTTCGACACGCCGTCGTGGACCGTGCCGACGCTCGTGGGGACGACGCTGTTCGCGCGCGATCGCGAGAAGATCGTGGCGCTGGATCTCGGGGGCAAACACAGGGAGGTCGGGGAGATCAGGGAGGTCAATCCATCACATCACAGGGAAATCAGGGAAGTCGGGGAGAACGCAAGCGGTTCCGCTCGCTCGTCCGCGACGCCGCGGTTTGCCGGCACGTGGAGCCTTGACGCGGGGCGCAGCCGGATTTCGGCATCAGCAACGCTCGCTGGGCTGATCGGATCGGGCGCGCCGCCATTTCTGCACATCACTCAGCCCGCGAACGGAACCCTTGTCGTCGAAAGCCAGATCAACGAGAGCCACGCGCGGATGTACCGGCCCGGCGGCACGAGCACGACTCCCGTCACGGTGGGGCCGCCGGGCACCATCAGCGTCACCTCACGCTGGGACGGCAGCACGCTGGTCAGCGCGGGGACCCGTGAAACTACCGCGGGTGGGTCGCAGGTGGTCGATGCCGTGCGCGAAGCTTTCTCGATGAACCCGGATGGCACGCTCACGATCGAGGTGACGGCAGCGATCGGCGGCGAGAAGCACGTGAGCACGATGGTCTACCGTCGAACTGCGAGCGTCGGTCCCTGCCAGAGCTGGCCTACCCCGTGCAAAACCACGTCGTAGCCGCCCAACCTTGAACCTCCCCGGGACGTCCAACGTATTAATTTCACGGACAACGGCCCTGGAGGCGGCATGTCATTTCTGAGCAAACTGTTGGGCAAGAGCGAACAACCGAAGCAGCGGGTCCGGGTATGCGTTGAGTGCGGCATGCCGGTGGCCGAGCACAAAGACTGGTGTTCGATCCTTCGCGGTCAGACGGAAATGAAGCTCAGGACGGAGGCGCGGTCGCAGGCCTCCTGATCAGCAACACAAGAAAAGACATCGGCGCGCCCCTCGAGTCGGGTATTTTACCGGCGGAGAGGGGCGCGTATGACGACTCAGCATTCCCGTCGCGACGTTCTCAAGAGCAGCCTGGCGCTGGCGGGGCTGAGCGTGGCCGGCCTGCCGGACTGGGTCCTGCCTGCGATCGCCCAGGGCGAGACGCTGGTGCCTTTCACCGACCTGCCCGAGAAAATCACGCTCGCGCCCGCGGCCGATCGACGGATCATCGATATCCGCACGATTGACGGCCCGTTCACGCCGGCCGACCAGTTCTTCACGACGCAGCATTACGGCCATCCCGAGATCGATCCCGCCGCCTTCCGGCTGAAGATCACCGGCCTGGTCGATCGGCCGAAGTCGCTCTCGCTCGACGAGCTCAAGAAAATGAAGAGCGCCGAGCTGATCTTCGGCTTCGAGTGCTCGGGAAACCGGCGGCCGCTGCAGGGCCTCTGTTCGAACGGCCGATGGACGGGCGTGCCGCTGCGCACGGTGCTCGAGCAGGCGGGCGTGAAGCCGCAGGCGCGGGAGGTCGTGTTCTTCGGCGCGGATCACGGCGAGGAAGAGGTCGAGTTCCGCACGCAGAAGTACAAGGTGGATCAGCAGTACGGGCGGAGCCTGGCGCGCGATCAGGCGCTCTCGCCGGAGCCGTTCCTCGCCTACGCCTTGAACGGCGCGCCGCTGACGCGGCACCAGGGCTCGCCGCTGCGACTCCTCATTCCGGGGTGGTACGGCGCGCCGAACGTGAAGTGGCTCACGCACATTCACGCGCAGGAGGAGCGTTATCTCGGGAAGTACCAGGCGCGCTGGTACCGGACGCTCCGCGGCGAGATGATCGACGGCGAGATGCAGTGGAAGGAAACCGACATCTCGCGCATGCAGCTGAAGTCGTTCATCGCGCGCGTGACGAAGGACGGCAGCCGGCACAAGGTGATGGGCGTCGTGCTGCACGACGGCACGCCGATCAAGTCCGTCGAGGTGAAGGTGGACGACGGGCCGTGGCAGGCGGCCACGATGGATCCGGCCACCTCGTCGAAGTACTCGTGGAAGCTGTTCAACTACACCTGGAACGGCGCCACGCCGGGCGAGCACACGCTCGTCTCGCGTGTCACCGATATGAGAGGGAAGGTCCAGCCGACAGCCGAGGATCTCGAGGTGAAGAAGACGTTTCTCGAGGACAACTCGCAGCATCCGCGAAAGGTGATGATCTCGTAGTCTGTCTCCGCGTGCGCGCGCGTGCGCCGTCATCCCGCACGCGCACACGTGTGCGCATCCGCACGTGGCCCCTGCGTTCTCTCGCCCGTTAGACCGAAAAGATACGTAGGCCTGTGGCAGGCCTCGTGCACATCGGCCCACACCGGTTCACCTGGTAACTGAATGCGAAAAGACCGACCGCGCCGCGTGGCGGCCGCCCTCGCGATCGCCATCCTCGTGATGGTCGTCGATTCGACGACCGCATGGGCGCTCGACCCGCAGAAAGCGATCACGCAGTACGTCCACACGCGGTGGGGTTCGGACCAGGGGTTCGCTCAGCGTGCGTACGCCATGGCGCAGACCCCAGATGGCTATCTCTGGATCGGTACCCTGAACGGTCTCTTCCGCTTCGATGGTGTCCGCTTCACGCTGTTCGATACGACGAACACCGCGGCGATCAAACAGGATTACATGTGGACTCTCCTCGTTGACAGGGAGGGGGCCCTGTGGATTGGCACCTACGGCGGAGGGTTGAGCCGGTACAAGAACGGGGTCTTCACCACCTTCGATCGCAAGGACGGCCTTTCAGATCCGATGATTCGCGCCATCGCGCAGGGGCGCGACGGCAGCCTGTGGATCGGTACGGATTCTGGTCTGAACAGATTTCACGGAGGCCGCTTCACCGTCTATACGACGCGAGATGGATTGTCGAGCAACTACATTCGCGCCGTTCACGAGGACCGTGCGGGCGTGTTATGGGTTGGCACGCGACGCGGTCTCGACCGGATGGTTGGAAGTCGTTTCACGCAGCATCCGCTCACAGTAGGAACGCCGTCGGCGGACATCCCCGTGTACGCGATAACCGAGCGCCGCGATGGCGCCCTCTGGGTAGGCACCTTCGGCGCCGGCCTCTACCGCATCGTGGACGACGGCGCGACAGCCTTCAGGACGAAGGACGGCCTGGTCAGCGAGTTCGTGTACTGCCTGCGGGAGGACCGGGACGCCAACCTTTGGATCGGAACGCTCGGCGGACTGATCCGACTGGCCGACGGTCGGTTCAGCGTGTATAACCCCGTGCCTGGCCGTGCCACGGCGGTGCACTCCCTCACCGAAGATGACGAGGGAAGCCTCTGGACCGGTACGGTGGACGGCGTGGATCGGTTCAGCAGCGGTCGATTCCGTCGGTATCGGACGGTGGAAGGACTCCCGAGCGATATGGTGTGGTCCGTCTTCCCTGGCCGTCAGGGAATGTGGATCGGCAGTGACGGAGGCACGCTCACGCGGTTCCGCGAAGGCCGGTTCGAGCGATTCAAGGCGCCGGAGTGGTCGAGTCACGCCGTGCTGCGCGCTGTGCTCGAATCGGAGGATGGCAGTGTGTGGGCGGCGCTCGACGGCGGCGGTCTCACTCGATTCAAGCACGGGACGTTCACCAGCTACACCCAACGTCAGGGCCTCCCGCACAATGTCGTGTGGGCGCTATTCGAGGACGCCGACGGCGGAGTGTGGGTTGGAACCGACGGCGGAGGCGTGAGCCGCTTCGCGAACGGCCGCTTCACCGGCTACACGACGAAAGATGGGCTCGCGGGTGACGTCGTGCGGGTGATCACGCAGGCGCGTGACGGATCGATGTGGTTCGGCACCAACAGCGGATTGAGCCGTCTGAAGAACGGCACCTTTACCTCCTACACACAGAAGGACGGCCTTTCGGGGAACCTCGTTCGCGCACTCCACGAGGACCTTGGCGGTGCGTTGTGGATCGGAACCCTCGGCTCCGGCCTGACGCGGCTGAAGGAGGGCCGATTCACGTCGTATCGCAAGACCCACGGCCTGCCCGACGATGTGGTCTGGAACATTCTGGAGGATCGGCACGATCGCCTGTGGATCGGCGGCAACAAGGGAATTTGGCGCGTGGATCGCGGCGAACTCAACAGGTTGGCGGACGGAGCGATTTCCCGCATCAATGCGACGTACTACGGAAGGGCGGACGGCGTGGAAGGGGAGGGTGCCGGCGGATCGACACCCTCTGCAGCCACTGCACCTGACGGAACGCTGTGGTGGCCCACCGAACGCGGTCTCATCGTCATCGACCCCGACAATCTCGGCGAACGAAGCCGTGTGCCTCGAGTCGTCATCGAAAGTGCGGCGTTCGACAAGCGTCCCCTGCTGGCGGGTGAGGAACCGCGACTGGCGCCCGGCGAGGGCGAGCTCGAGTTCCGGTTCACCGCGGTCAGCTTTGCGGCTGGCGACCAGGTTCAGTTCAAATACCGGCTCGACGGATTCGATCGCGACTGGGTCGAGGTCGGAACCCGCCGCGTCGCCTATTACACGAATATTCCGCCGGGGACGTACCGGTTCCGCGTCCTCGCCCGCAACGAAGAAGGTACGTGGAGCGCGGTCGAGGCACAGCAGGAGTTCGAGCTGCTACCGCACTTCTATCAGCGGCATTCATTCTATGCGTTGTGCTTCCTCCTCTTCGGCGGGATTGTGATCGGCGGACACCGCGTGCGGGTTCGGCACCTCCATGACCGCGAGCGCCAGCTGGCGCTGCGGGTCGAAGAGCGGACCGCCGAGCTCACGCAGGAGATTGCCCAGCGCCGGCATGCCGAGACGGAGCTGCAGCGGGCCAAAGAGGTTGCCGAAGCGGCCAGCCGCGCGAAGAGCGAGTTCCTCGCGAACATGAGCCACGAGATTCGCACGCCGATGAACGGCGTGATGGGGATGACCGAGCTCGTGCTCGACACGGAGCTCGAGCCGATGCAGCGCGAATACCTCGACATGGCCAAGGCGTCGGCCGACAGCCTGCTGACCATCATCAACGACATCCTCGACTTCTCGAAGATCGAAGCCGGGCAGATCGACCTCGATCCCGTGGAGTTCGACCTGCGCGAATCACTCGGAGCAACCGCGAAGATGCTCGCCATTCGAGCGCACCAGAAAGGCCTCGAGCTCGTTTGCGACGTGGCCCCGAGCGTTCCGGATCGCCTCGTCGGCGACGCTCATCGCGTCGCCCAGATTCTGATCAACCTGATCGGCAATGCGATCAAGTTCACGCAGGCGGGCGAAGTTGCTTTGACCGTCACCGCGCCTGAGCCGACCGACGCGGCGACGCTGCCGCTGCACTTCGTCGTGCGCGACACGGGCATCGGCATTTCAGAAGAGCAGCAGGCGCGGATCTTCGAGCCGTTCAAGCAGGCGGATGGTTCGATCACGCGGAAGTACGGCGGAACCGGCCTTGGCTTGAGCATCTCGATGAGACTTGTCGAGCGCATGGGGGGACGCCTGTGGGTGGAGAGCAGGGAAGGCCATGGGAGCTCCTTCCACGTCGAGCTGCCGCTGGCGCCTGCCTTGCCTGCATCGCAACCTGTCGTCCGTACCGCCGTGGCGCTCGACGACCTTCCGGTGCTCGTCGTCGACGACAACGAGACCAATCGCCGCGTGATCGAAGCGATGGTGCTGCAGTGGCGGATGCGCGCCTCGACGGCCGACAGCGGCGACGCGGCCATGTCCGCGCTCGAAGCAGCCCATCAACGCGACACCGCCTTCCGCCTCGTGCTGCTGGACGCGCACATGCCGGGCATGGACGGTTTCGCCGTCGCCGAACACATCCGCCGGCGTCCCGCGCTGGCTGGCGCGACGATTCTGATGCTGACGTCGGACGATCGGGCCGGCGATGCCGCCCGGTGCCGAAGCCTCGGGGTATCGAGCTATCTGGTGAAGCCGCTCACGCAGCGCGAGCTGCTCACCGCCATCGTGTCGGCGCTGGCCGAGGCCCCGCGGCAGGCCGAGGATCGCTCGCGCGGGCTCGCCTCGCCGGTACACGCCTCACGCCCGCTGCGCGTCCTGCTCGCGGAGGACAACAGAGTGAACCAGACGCTGGCTGCCGCGCTGCTGAAGCGCGAAGGCCATCATGTCACCATCGTCGGAGACGGCAAGGCCGCCGTGGCCGCCGTTGCCCAGGAGCCGTTCGACGCGATCCTCATGGACGTGCAGATGCCCGAAATGAGCGGCCTCGAGGCGACGGCGGCGATTCGCGTGCTGGAGCAGGGAACCGCCGCTCACATTCGTATCATCGCAATGACCGCACACGCCATGCAGGGCGATCGCGAACGATGCCTCGCGGCGGGAATGGACGACTACGTCTCGAAACCGATCCGCACTCCCGACCTGCGGCGCGCGCTGGGCAACATCAGTGCGTGCGGTGCTCCTGCACTCGTGGCGGAGCGCGCTTCCTGACCGGCCGGCGCTACAAAAACGTAGCGGCGCTCCAACTTGAAACGGAAATGTCGCCCCCCGGCGACGCCGCGGCCGGCTGACGAGAAGAAACACTCCCGGCGGCAGGCGTGAGTTTTCGACATCCTTGTAGCGCATCTCGAGCCTCCGACATTAATGTCGGTTCTCTCAACTCGCCTCACCGCTCGGATCGCGCAGAAAGTCTAGCGATTCGAGGCGGCGCACCTCGTGCCCTGTGGCGCCAAACTTGAATCATCGTCCGCGACCCGGCCGCGGCAACGAAACTTCTCGATCGAGGTGCGTAATGAATCAGGCTGACACCGCATGGATGTTGATTTCTACGGCGCTGGTGCTCCTCATGACACCCGCGCTCGCGTTCTTCTATGGCGGGCTCGTACGGTCCAAGAACGCGCTCAACACCATGATGATGAGCTTCATCTCATTGGGCTTCGTGGGCGTGCTGTGGGCGACCGTGGGGTATTCGCTCGCGCTGACCGCCGGAAATAACTGGATCGGCGATCTCTCGCTTGCGTTCCTGAACGGTGTCGGGCTCGAGGCGACGGGCGCCGTCGTGCCGATCACCATTCCGCACGCGCTCTACATGGCCTATCAGGCGACGTTCTGCATCATCACCGCCGCCCTCATCTCGGGCGCGATCGTCGAACGCATGCGCTTCTCCGCATATCTCGTCTTCATCTGCCTCTGGTCCGTTGTGGTGTACGCCCCACTGGCGCACTGGGTGTGGGGCGGTGGATGGCTGGCCGACATGGGCGCGTGGGACTTCGCCGGCGGCACGGTGGTGCACGTCAACGCGGGCGTCGCCGCCTTGGTGGCCGCCATCGTGGTGGGCAAACGCTCCGACTACGGCAAGACGTCGATCCTGCCGCACAACGTTCCGACGGTTCTCCTCGGTGCCGGGCTCCTGTGGTTCGGATGGTTCGGGTTCAATGCCGGCAGCGCTCTCGCGGCGAGTGGAATCGCGAGCCTCGCGTTCGTCACGACGATGCTGGCGCCGGCGGCCACGTTGGTCGTCTGGACACTGCTGGACATGACTCGTTCGGGCAAGCCGACAGCGGTCGGCTGCGCGACGGCGATCGTCGTGGGTCTCGTGGCGGTCACCCCCGCCGCCGGCTTCATCAGCCCGATGAGCGCGTTGGCTCTGGGTGCGATTGCCGCGGTGCCGAGCTACTTTGCGCTGATCATCCGCGCCAAGACGTCGCTGGACGATTCACTCGATGTCGTGGCCGCGCACGGAATCGGCGGAACGGTCGGCGCGCTCCTGACGGGCGTCTTCGCGCAGAAGAGCCTGAATGGCGTCTTCGACGGCGCGCTCTTCGGCAATCCGGGACAGCTGGCCATTCAGGCGACGGCGGTGCTCGCGGCGATCGCGTATAGCGGCGCGATGAGCTTCGTGCTGCTGAAACTGATCGCCCTCGCCATTCCGCTTCGCGCCACCGCGGCCGATGAATCGACCGGTCTCGACATCACGATGCACGGTGAGGAGGCGTACCTGCACACGGGTGGCATGACTGCGGTCGCTCCGCGCGAAGTCGAAGCGTCGCCGGCGCGCATCCCGGTGAAGTCAACGGTGCCCGCAATTTAACGCAGCCTCGCCCTCGACCGGTCCCCGGGCCGTTGCCGATCGTCAACGGCTCGGGGCACCTTTTCCAGGTCGTGTTATGTCGTTGGAATCGCGTCGAGCACGCCGCGCATGTACGCGATCGATTCGATCATGCCGGGAAGGGGGTTCTTGGCGTTGATCTCGTACTCCAGCCCGACCTGCCCCTGATAGCCAATCTCGAGCAACGTCCTGAACAGCCCTGGAAAATCGATGACGCCTCGGCCCACCGCCACCTGGCTGTCTTTGTCCGTCGCCACGGCGAGATCCTTCACGTGCATGTCGTACAGGCGATCGCGGCATTCGCGGCAGGCCGCCACGGGATCCGCGCCGGTGCGAAGCGTGTGGCCGACGTCGATGCACAGGCCGAGCCGTTTATCGCGGGACTTCACGGCCGCGTAGGCGTCCTGCGGGCGCGGCCAGAGCTTGTCCTCGGGGCCGTGATTGTGAATCGCGACCTTGATGTCGTAGGTCTTCGCATGTCGCTCGATCGCGTCGAGCACCTTCGGATCCGGCGCCACGAAGATCAGGGGGAAGCCGGCGTTCTTCGCGTACTCGAATTCCTTCTCGACCTTTGCGGGATCGTTGATCGTGATCGTCCCGCCGCCCATGATCGTGATGCCGGCCGCCTCGATCTTCGCGCGCAGCGCCCGCGTGGCCTCGGGTGGGTCGGTGCGCGGGATGTGCACGTCCTTGAACGTCATGTGCGTCACGCCCAGCGCCTTCGCCATGTCGAGCGCCTGGTCGAGCGTGAACTCGCGCATCGAGTACGAGGCCACGCCGAGCTTCAGGCGGGCCGTTCGGGGCGCGGGTAACGGGGAGATCTCCGCGGCGGCGCCTCGGCCGAGCGACGCCCAGGTCGCCGCGCCAGCGGTGGTGGCGAGGAAGCTGCGACGGGAAAGTGTGGGCAACATACGCGTCTCCTGCTTCAGAAAGCGTCAATCCTACCTTACTGTCGGAAGCGGTCAGAAGTACAATGCATGAGACCAATCAGAAAATTCCGTTTCGCTTCTGAATCCCGATCGTTCATAAAACTCTATGCAGCACGTCGGCTTGCCGGCTCCCAGCATTCCGCTCCCGGCGGACGCGCCCCGTGACGCGAAACAGCTCGCGATGCTGCTGGCGGTGAATCAGGCGCTGACCGCCACGCCGAACCTGCGCACCGCGCTTCGCCGGGTCCTCGACATTCTCGATCATTACGACGGCCTCCGCAGCTCCATCACGCTCGTCGGCGAGGGGACCGCGCAGGTGCGCATCGACCCTCCGCACGGCGGCTCCGCCGACGCGCAGCGCGCGCGTGATCGGCTCGGCGAAGCCGTGGCGACTCGCGTCATCGAGAGCGGCAAGCAGGTGGTGGTCCCGCAGGTCAGCCGCGAGCTGATGTTCGGGAACCGGGCCGCCGCCCAGGGCCCCGTCCGCAACGAGACATCGTTCATCTGCGTCCCCGTGACGCTCAATCGGAAGACCGCCGGCGCGCTGTCGGGTCACCTGCCGTTCAGGGCCGACCGCGACTACGACCAGTGGGTCGCGCTCTTCAAGGTGGTCGCGTCGATGATCGCCCAGGCGCTCAAGGTGGATCGGCTGCTCGACGCCGAGCGCCAGAAGCTCATTGAAGAGAACACGCACCTCCGCGAGGAGCTGCGCACGCGCTACGACTTCTCGCACATCATCGGCAACAGCGGGCCGATGCGGCAGGTGTACGAGCAGATCACGCAGGTCGCCGCGACCAATACCACCGTCCTCATCCGCGGCGAGTCGGGCACCGGCAAGGAGCTCATCGCGCACGCGATTCATTACAACTCGCCGCGCTCGGGAAAGCCGTTCATCAAGGTCAGTTGCGCCGCGCTTCCCGATTCGCTCATCGAGTCGGAGCTGTTCGGCTACGAGAAGGGCGCGTTCACCGGCGCCGACTCACGGAAGAAGGGCCGATTCGAGCTGGCCGACGGAGGGACGCTTTTCCTCGACGAGATTGGCGACGTGCCGCTGTCGACCCAGGTCAAGCTCCTTCGCGTGCTGCAGGAGCGGCAGTTCGAGCGGCTGGGCGGGACCGAGCCCGTGAAAGTCAACGTCCGGCTCATCGCCGCGACGAACAAGGATCTCGAGAAGGCGATCGCAGCGGGCGCCTTCCGCGAGGATCTGCACTACCGCCTGAACGTGTTCACGATCTGCGTGCCGGCGCTGCGGGAGAGGAAGCCGGACATCCTGCTGCTGGCCGATCATTTCCTCGAGAAGTACGCCATCGAGCATCACAAGGCGATCAAGCGCATCTCGACGGCCGCCATCGACATGCTCACCGCCTATCATTGGCCGGGCAACGTTCGCGAGCTCGAGAACATCGTCGAGCGCTCGGTGCTCGTATGCGAAGGGAACGTGGTGCACGGCCACCACCTGCCGCCGACGCTGCAGACCGCCGAGGCGTCGGGGACGGTGACCAAGTCCGCGCTCGAGGACGCGGTGGCGGCCTACGAGAAGGATCTCATCCAGGATGCACTGAAGACCGCCCGCGGCAACCGATCGAAAGCCGCCAAGCTGCTGCACTCGACCGAGCGCATCATCAGCTACAAGGTCAAGAAGTACCACATCGACTGCTCGCGTTACCGTTCTTGACGGTTCGTCGGCTCGTCCCGAGCAACATTTTTGTGGAACGCAGGCGTCTTCAGACGCATTTGTGAGTTCCCCACCACGAACCGACGAACTCACGAACCCACGAACCCACGAACCGCATCCATCTCTTTCCACAAATCTGTCGGCGCACGAAGGCCTCTCGACACGATTGTCGGCTTCGCGACGAGCGCGTGAGGCGAGGCACGCACGCGCAGAAGTAGTTGTTTCCCGAGCAAAAACGGCCGCCCAACTCCACCGCTCCCGAGTCAGCTCCGTGGTGTCCATCTTGCTCCGCGGAGCCTCAATCGCGAGACATACGCGAGTAACCACGCGCCGCGACGTCGATCGGTGCGCGTGCCCTCCGACGCGTTCGAGCGTCGGATCCGGCACGAGCTGGTGGGGAGATTATGCAAAAGACTGCGTGCACCTTTCTGATAGCGGGACTACTGGCGACCCCCTCGATGGCGCAGGATGCGGCGACGCCGCCACAGGCCGCCGTGACGGGCACCGCCGCCGTCGCTCCGGCTGCTGCGGCGGATGCCGCCGCTGTCGATGCGGGCACAGTCGATGCCGGCACGGCGCAGGAGCCGGCGGGCGCGCCGAAGCGCGTCGTCGTCACGACGGGATTCGATTTCGCGACGGTGTACATGTTTCGCGGCGTCTATCAGGAAGACAGCGGCACCGTTGCTCCGGTCTACGCCGATATCGGCGTGAATCTGGACAAGGGCGTGACCCTGAACTTCGGCAACTGGTCGAGCCTGCATTCCGGTCCGAGCGGGCACAGCGGCCACGGCAACGCGTGGTACGAGGCCGACTACTACGGGTCGGTGACGTTTACGTTCGGCAAGGTGAAGCCGGGTGTGCTGTACACGTCCTACACCAGCCCCAACGACGTCTTTGCCACGGTGCATGAGCTCGCCGGCGTGGTCGCCTTCGACGACAGCAGCAGCCCCTTCCCGCTGTCGCCGAAAGCGATCCTCGGGTTCGAGCTCGGCGATGGTCAGGCCGACGGCGGCGCCAACAAGGGGACCTATCTCGAGCTCGGGATCAAGCCCGCGCTGAAAGCGGCGCCGAAATTGACGATCTATGTCCCGGTGAAAGTGGGCCTCAGCGTGAAGGACTATTATGAGGGCGTGACCGGGAGCAACCGGTTCGGGTACTTCGACACGGGTCTCATTGCCAGCGTGCCGCTGTCCTTCGGCGGCGGTTCGTGGGAAGTGCACGGCGGCGTGGACTTCCTGTGGCTCGGCGACAACATGGCGTTGCTGAACTCCGGCGACGACTTCAAGCCGGTGGGAATCATCGGCATGACCTTCACCTACTGACGAGAGGAGTCGCCATCGTTCCCGCCAGCGCGATACTCGCCGCGGCGAGGGACGAATATGCCGCCGAGTCCCTGCGAGGACGCGGCGGCAGCAAGGTGGTGGCGCACTACGCCGACCGCATGGACGGCTTGGTGCGCCACATTGCCGACGCTGCGTCCCGCCAGACCACGACCCCGTGGGCCGTCTGCGCGATCGGAGGGTACGGCCGCCGCGCGCTCTGCCTCCACTCCGACATCGATCTCTTGATCGTCTTCGACGGCCGTCTCTCCCGCTCCGAGGAGCAATTCGTCAACGCGCTGCTCCAGCCATTGTGGGATTTGCGGCTGACCATCGGTCACCAGATCCGCGAGCTGCGCGAGCTCGACGACGTGGACGAGGGCAACCCCGAGTTCCTCCTCGCGCTCGTCGACGCGCGTCTCGTTGCCGGCGACGAGCGGGTGTTCGACGCCGCCCGCGCGCGCTTCCCTCGCGGCGATGGCCCGCACGCGCGCAGCCTGCTCGACGCGCTGCTGTCGCTCACCGCCGAGCGGCATGCGTCCTTCAACGGCACGTTCTATCAGCTCGAGCCGGACATCAAGGAGGCGCCGAGCGGCCTGCGTGACATCGCGTCGGTGCGGTGGATCCAGGAGCTCGCGGGCGACGCCTGGCACGGCGGTTCGGTCGTCGATCTCCGACAGCTCGAAGAGTCGGAGGATTTCCTCCTGCAGATCCGCTCGATCCTCCACGTGGAGTACGGACGGAACAAGAACGTCCTCAGTCACCCGCTTCAGGAGCGGGTGGCGGACGTGCTCGGCTTCGACGGCGAGACCGCGCAGCAGCGCGTCGAAGCGCTGATGCGCGAGTACTTCCGGCGAGCGCGAACGGTCGCGCGGGCGGTCGACGCGGCGCGCGGCTTCGGCAAGCCCACACGGCGGGGCCTTGATGCGCCGGCATGGATGGGGACCTTCGAGAATGCCGGCGGCGGCGAAGAGCAGTGGCGCCTCGTTCGAGATCTGCTGCGGCCGCGGCCGGGTCTGTACGCCGATCTGTCGGAGCTCCACGACGCCGGCCTGCTCGGCCGCATCTTTCCGGAGTTCGACGCGATCCACTGCCGGGTGATCCGCGACTTCTACCACAAGTACACCGTGGACGAGCACACGCTGCTCACATTGCGCAACCTCGAATCGCTGCTCGAGGCGGGCACGGCCAGCCGGCAGCGTTTTGGCGGCATACTGCGGGAGCTGCACGCGCCGGAGCTCCTCTCGCTGGCCCTCCTCTTCCACGACGTCGGCAAGTGGAAGGACGATGACCATGTTGTCGAGAGCGTCAGGCTGGCCCAGACGATGCTCGACCGGCTCGAGCTGCCACCCGACGCGCGGGACACCGTCGAGTTCCTGATCCGGAATCATCTCCAGATGTCGCACGTGGCGTTCCGGCGCGATTCCGAGGACCCGGACGTCGTCCGCCGCTTTGGCGCGCTGGTGGGAACGGAAGAACACCTGAAGATGCTCTGCCTGATGACGCTCGTCGACGTCGAGGCCGTGGGGCCGGGCACCTTGACGCCGTGGAAGGAGGAGCTCCTGTGGCGGGTGTACGTCGACACGTACAATCACCTCACGCTGGCCTACGCCGACGAGCTCATCGAAGACGATCAGACCGGCCTTGCCGCTCTTCAGGCCGCGCGCCCATCGGACATCGACGACGAAGAGCTGTCTCGGTTCCTCGAGGGGCTGCCGCGGCGATACCTCGCCCTCTTCGAGCCGTCCCAGATCTATCGCCAGGTCCGCCTCGCTCGCGACATTCACCCGGATGCGGTGCACCCGTTCCTCGAGCAGAAGGATGCGAACTGGGAGCTCACGGTCGTTGCGGCGGACAGGCCCTATCTTTTCTCCAACATTTCAGGCGTCCTGTCCTCCTTCGGCATGGACATTCTGCGCGGCCAGGCGATGACGACGCCGCACGGTCTGGTCGTGGATGTCTTCGAGTTCACCGACGCCGAAGGCTTTCTCCGGCAGAATCCCACGGCGCCATCACAGATCTGCCGGGTCCTCGAAGAAGTGGTCGCGGGCACGAAGGACGTGACGAAGCTGCTTCGCGGCAGGGCCCGAAGCGTCCTGCACCGTCGCTCGCAGCACGCGAAGCCGGTGGTGCATTTCGACAACGAGCACTCGCAGAAATACACCGTGATCGAGATCATCGCGGATGACGCGGTCGGTCTGCTCTACCGCATCAGCCGCACGATCTCGAGCCATCGATGTGACGTCGATCTTGTTCTCATCGCGACGGAGGGTCACGTGGCCATCGACGTGTTCCACGTAACCAGCCGCGGCGCCAAGCTCTCGCAGGCGGAGCAGGCGGCCTTGAAGCACAGCCTCGAAGACATGTTGGAGCAACGCCATGAAACTCATTGAGAGCATCATCCGCCCCAACAAGGTGGACGAGGTGCAGGAAGCCCTCGGCAAGCTGAGCATCGCGGGCATGACCGTGACCGAGGTTCGCGGCCACGGCCGGCAGAAGGGGCACACGGCGATGTACCGCGGCAAGGAGTACGCGGTCACGCTGTTGCCGAAGATGAAGATCGAGGTGGTGGTCGAGGACGACGTCGTCGACGAGGTGATCGCGACGATCATCAAGGCCGCGCGGACCGGAGAAATTGGCGACGGGCGCGTTTTTGTGCTCCCGGTCGAGCACAGCTACAACATCCGCACCGGCGAGAAGGATGTGGTCTGAGCAGCTCACGCACTCCTGCGGCCCCGCCCCGGGGCCGCACTCCGGTGCAGGATGAGGCACGTGATGGCGCGTCATGACGCTCCGCGCGCCATCCACCCACTTCCTGCACATGAACACCTCCGTGATTCCCGCCGATAACGTCCAACGGGCACTCGTACCGCAGTTCTGACACGAAACCTCAGAGGCGGCGCTCTCGGCCGTCGGCGCAAGACCCAGCAGCCACCGTATGCAGTTGCGTGCGGATGTGGCTTCCAGCGGGCCTTCGATGGCCAACGTGAACGACGTTTTTCAGAAGGACGCCACTATGTTGATCCGCGCCTGTCGCCGACGCGCGCTGCAGCACCTCGCGCGCATGCTCGTCGTCGTCGCCATCGTTGCCGCTGCCATTCCCGCGTTTGCGCAGGCTGGCCGTTCTGAGATTGGCGGCATCGTCGTCGATGCCGGCAAAAGCGTTCTGGCCGGCGCGGTCATCGTCGCCGTCAATGACGCCACCGGGCTGATGCGTACGGCAACGTCGGGCCCCGAAGGACGTTTCACGATTCCGACGCTTCCCCCGGGCACCTACACGCTTCGCGTCGAGATGCCTGGCTTTCAGGCGCAGACGCAGTCGAGCGTCGTAGCGGGCGTCGGCCAGGAGATCACCGTTGTGTTCACGATGCACCTCCAGGGCCTCTCCGAGCTGGTCACGGTGTCGGCACAAACCCCTTTGATGGAAGTCACCTCCAGCAAGCTCGGTGAGAACATCAGCAATCGCGAAATCGACAATCTTCCGAGCCAGGGTCGCAGTCAATTGAGCCTGATGCAGCTCGTCCCGGGGCTGACGCCAAGCCTCGCGCCCGGCACGTTCGAAGGCGGGCAATTCAACGCCAACGGTCGCGACACGGGGAGCAACTTGTTCCTGCTCGACGGTGCCTATAACAACGACGACCGTCAGGGCGGCGCCCAAGGCACGCAGGCTCGAGTCACGCTGGATACGATGGCCGAATTTCAGGTGCTCACGCATCAGTACCCGGCCGAATATGGCGGGTCCTCCGGCGTCATCGTCAACGCGGTGACCCGCAGCGGCTCGAACCAGTTGTCAGGCCGGACGTTCTGGTACTACCGGGACAACGCGCTCAACGCTACGGACTACTTCCTCCAGCAGGCTGGCGAGCAGAATCAGCCGGCGAAAAGCAACATCTATGGTGGCGGCGCCGGCGGTCCCTTGGTCAGGAACCGCGCGTTCTGGTTCGCGAATATCGAGCGGACCGTGGCACAGGAAGCGGCGAATCTCAGTTTCCCGGCCGAAGCGGCACCGGTGGCGGTGTCTTACGCCGGCACGACGGACATCAAGGCGCTGAACTCGTTCATCCGGACCGATCTCCAACCTTCCCCGAACCAGAGCCTCTCGTTCCGGTGGCTGCGGGAAGCTGCGCCCACGGTGGGCGAAGACCTCGAGGCGAATCTCAGCACGCCCGACAACGTCTTCATCGAAAACGACACCGGCGATCAGATTTTCAACGGCAATTGGACCTCGATCATCGGGAGCCGCGCGACCCATGAGCTCCGGATCTCGCATGTTCGGGAAAACCTGCTGCAAGGCAACCGGCAGTACTTCGACGACTCGCTGAACTTCATCGAGCTGAACGGGCGCGATCAGTTCGACATCGGCTCGGAGAACCGCCATCTGGACTTCGCGGCTGGCCCGAAGGCGGCCCATGGCTCGGCGCGCCTGCGCACTTTCGCTGTGGACGATGCCGTCACGTACCTGCGATCGGGATGGGGCGATCACACCTTCAAGGCCGGGTTCAGCTACAGCCGCAACCTCGCGCGGCCGCAGATCGTCGGCGCGAACGACAACGGCACGTTCAGCTTCCTGAGCAACGTGCCTTTCGATCCCGCCAATCCGGTGAGCTATCCGTCTCGATTTTCGATGCGCCTGGGGGAGATTTACTTCGATCTGACCGACTGGCGCACGAGCGGATATGTTCAAGACAAGTGGCAGCTCGACAACCGCCTGACGCTCAATCTCGGACTGCGCTACGACTATCAGCACCTCACGCCGCAAACGAAGGGCGCGTTCGCGCCGCGTGTCGGCCTCGCCTATGACATCAGCGGCACCGGGCGCACCATGCTGCGCGCCGGGTTCGGAAAGTTCTACGAATATCAGCTGCTGACGGTCGCGAGCGCCTTGGCGCAGAGTGGCGTCCTCAGCCCGTCGTTCCTGTTCGACACCGGCGAAGACCGATCGGCGTCGGCGGGAGTTGTGCCCGCACATTCCTGCCTGCAGCCGGCCGGGCAAGCTGGGGTGGCGCTCATCGGCGGCGCGTGCCGGGCGCTCCTCACCGGTGTGCGTGATCAGCTCGCCGCCGGCAGCCTGGTGAACACCGAGCCAACGATCGAGGGCCCCCGGAAGCTGGGATATCTCTGGTCGTTCAGCGCAGGCGTGGAGCGCGAGCTGCTCCGGAACCTGGCGGTGTCGGCAGACTACGTCGGTAATCGCGGCCGCGACCAGACGGCGCTGGTCGACATCAACGAGCCAGTGAACGGCGCGCGGCCCGGCGTGAACGGCTTCGATCCGGACGGCCGGCTCATTCCTGCCGCCGCGCGCACGACCGTCTTTCAGCGCGTCCTGCAGCTGCAGACGCGGGACGAGTTCAACAGCGACTACAACGCCCTCGAGCTCGCGCTCGAGAAGCGTCACGCGCGGCGTTGGTCGGGGCGAGTCAGCTACACGCTCTCACAGGCGCGCGACGTGGGAACCACATCCACGGGAATCAACATCAGTCTGAAGCGCGTCTCGGACGATCAAAACCCGCGCAGCGACTACGGCCGATCGAACTTCGACAACCGGCACGCGCTCGCGATGAGCGGCTACGTGGAGATCTGGCGCGGGCTGAGCGGCGGGACGGTCTTCCGATACTACTCCGGCTATCCCATCAACGAGCTCGTGGGCGTCGACGCGAACCGCGATCGCGACACGCTCGACCGGCCGGTTGCCGGCGTGGACGACGCCCAGCGGCCGATCGAGTCGACGTTGGACGCGAACGGGCGCGCCGTACGAAACGGGATCGACGGAGAAAGCCAGCTCATTCTCGACGGACGGCTGCAGTACAAGTGGCTCGTTCGGCGGCATGAGGTCGGCTGGTTCCTGGAGATCTACAACGCCACCAATCAGGTGAACTTCGGCAACCCGACCGGCAACCGGCGCAGCGCGAATTTCATGGCGCCGATCGTCAGCAACGATCCGAGGACGGTACAACTGGGTCTACGCTTTACATTCTGACGGGTGCTCGTACGCCGTCGCGCACGGCCAGATCACCGGTCGGGCCCGACGGTTGTAGTATGAGCGCATGAAAGTCACCCGGCGAACGTTCATTGGAACCAGCCTGGTCGCCGTTCCGGCGCTGGCCGCTCAGCGCGGCCTCAAGCTGCGTGTGGGCGTTCCCGACTGGAGTCTCGGCCAGTCGGCGAAGATCGAGGCCATTCCGCTCGCGGCGAAGATCGGCTTCGAGGGCGTTCAGATCAGCCTGGGGATCGCCGCGGACGGCGCGCTGCCGCTCGGCGATGCCGCGCGCCAGAAGGCCTATCTCGACGAGGCGCGCCGCGCCGCGGTACCGATCACCTCCTGCCGCGTCGAGATGCTCCACCGCAACTACCTGCCAAGCCGTGATCCGCTCGCGCCAAAGTGGATCGCCGAGGCGATCCCGATCGCGAAGGCGCTTGGCTTCAAGGTAATCCTCGTCCCCTTCTTCGGCGAGGGAGCCATCAAGACGCCGGAGGAGATGGACTACGTGGGCGACGTCCTCCGTGAGCTTGGTCCCCAGGCGGAAAAGGCCGGTGTGATCCTCGGGCTGGAGGATACGATCTCCGCCCGCGACAACGTTCGCATCATGGAGCGGTCGAAGTCGCCGGCCGTGCTCACCTACTACGACGTCGGAAACTCGTCCCAGAACGGCTTCAACGTCGTCGAGGAAATCCGCTGGCTCGGACGGGATCGCATCTGCGAGGTGCACCTGAAGGACAACCCGAATTACCTCGGCGAAGGCAAGATCGACTTCGTGGCGGTGATCGCCGCGCTCGCCGACATCGGCTTCAGCCAGTGGGCGCAGCTCGAAACGACGAACCCGACGAAGAACGTCGAGGCCGACATGGGCCGGAACCTGGCGTTCATCCGGAAGCTGACGAACGCTCGCGGTTGACCGGCAACTGCGCCGTTTCCCATGCGGCGATGCCGCCGGCAATCTCGCTCACGTCGGCGAATCCCTCGCGCTGCAGCAGGCTCGCGGCAATGGACGAGCGATAGCCCCCTGCGCAGTGGACGAGCAGCGACCGGTTCCTCGGCAGCTCGCCGACCCGCTCGGCGAGGCGGGTCAGCGGGATGTGGACGCTGCCCGAAATGTGGACGGCCGCCCGCTCGGCTGGCGTTCGGACGTCGACCGCGACCGGCGGATCGCTCGAGGCGAGGCGTCCCGCGGCGAGCTCGGCGCTCACGCGGTCAGTGGTTCGCAGGAGCTCGGGCCGCGTCTCGAGACCCTGCAGACCATCCTGCAGATAGCCGGCCACGTTGTCGAAACCGATCCGCCCGAGCCGCATCGCGGCTTCCGATTCCCTTCCCGGCACCGCGATGACGACAATCGGCCGCTCCCGGCTGAGAACGGTTCCGGCCCACGTCGCGTACTGGCCGCCGAGTCCGATATTGATGCTGCCGGCGAGGTGGGCCGCGGCGAACTCCGTGGGCTCGCGCGTGTCGAGGAGCTGCGCGCCGGCGGCCTGCAGGGCGAGGACGGCGTCCATGGTGAGCGGATTGAGCTCGCGCGCGAGGGCGGTCTCGAGCGTCGGCCGCTCGCGGCTGTTCAGCACGGCGTCGTAGGTGAAGTACGGCGGCGCGTCGGGCTGATCGGCGGTCACCAGCTCGATGAACGTCTCCTTGGACATCGGCTGCAGGGCGTAGTTCGAGCGCCGCTGTTCGCCGATCGTCGAGACCGTTTCGCGGCTGATCGCCTTCCCGCAGAGTGAGCCTGCGCCGTGCGCCGGGTAAACCAGGCTGTGATCGGGCAGCGGCAGCAGCTTCGTCCGCAGCGAGTCGTACAGCAACCTTCCGAGGTCCGGCGCCGACCAGCCAAGCGCAGCGCGCAGATCCGGACGCCCCACGTCGCCGACGAACAGCGTGTCGCCCGTGAGCACCGCATGCGGCTCGGTTCCGCTGCGATCGAGGTCGAAGACCAGCAGCGAGATCGACTCCGGGGTGTGCCCCGGTGTCTCCAGGGCCTGCAGCCTCACGCGGCCGAACTCGATGCGATCGCCGTCCCGCATCGGGATGAAGGGATATTCGGCCTTGGCGGCCGCGCCGAGGTACACGACCGCGCCCGCGCGATCGCGCAGCTCGAGATGCCCGGCGATGAAGTCGGCGTGAAAGTGCGTCAGGAAGACGTGGCGGATCTCGAGCCCGTGATCACCGGCGAACGACAGGTACTGATCGATGTCACGCTGCGGGTCGACGACGGCCGCCGTGTGCGTGTCTTCGTCGCCGATGAGATATGACGCGTGCGCCAGGCAATTGAGATAGAACTGTTTCAGGATCATCATGCACGCTCCGTCGCGGCCATGTCGGTGTCTTTCGTCTCACGTATCGCGGCGAGCCCCACGAGCGTGAGAAGCGCGGCGGCGGACAGGTAGTAGCCCACGAACTGCAGGCCGTAGGTCTTGGCGAGCCACGTCGCGATGTACGGCGCGAGCGAGGCGCCGAAGATTCCCGCAAGGTTGAACGTCAGCGAGCTGCCTGTGTACCGCACGGTCGTGGGAAAGAGCTCGGAGAGGACCGTGCCGAGCGGTCCGTAGCTGAGGCCGGTCAGAGACATCCCGAGCGCCATTGCCACCACCGTGCCCGTCGTACCGGCCTCGAACAACCCCGCCATCACGATGCCGAACGCCGCGATCGCCACCGAAACCCACATCATCGTACGACGCCGTCCCCGTTCCGCCAGAACGGCCGCAATCGGAATCGTCGCGGCGAACCAGAGCACGCCGAACAGCTGAATCATGAGGAACTGCTCGCGGCTGTAGCCGAGCGCGGTGGTCCCCCATGAGAGCGCGAAGACCGTCATCAAGTAGAAGAGCACGAAGGTGGAGAGGGAGACCAGCGTTCCCGTGACCAGCGTACGGGTATGCTCGCGAAACACGACCAGCATCGGCACCTTCACGCGCTCGCGCCGGTCGAGGGCTTGCAGGAAGACGGGCGTCTCGGTGATCGTGAGCCGAACATAGAGGCCGAGCAGCACCAGCACGGCGCTCGCGAGAAACGGAATGCGCCAGCCGAACTCGAAGAACTGCTGGTCGGTGAGCTGCCGCGAGAGCAGCAGGAACACTCCGCCCGAGCAGATGAACCCGATGGGCGCACCGAGCTGCGGGAACATGCCGTACCACGCGCGCCGGCCGGGTGGGGCATTCTCCGTGGCCAGGAGCACCGCGCCGCCCCACTCGCCTCCCAGGCCGAGGCCCTGGCCGAATCGGCAGATCGAGAGCAGCACCGGCGCAGCCAGACCGATCGTCCCGTAGGTCGGGAGCGCGCCGATCATCACGGTGGACACCCCCATCGTCAGGAGCGCGGCGACCAGCGTCGTTTTTCGCCCGACGCGATCGCCGAAGTGCCCGAACACCGCAGATCCAATCGGACGCGCCAGGAACGCGATTCCAAACGTCGCGAGCGATGCCAGCGTGGCCGAGGCCGGGTCTGCCGAAGGAAAGAACAGCCGCGGGAACACGAGCACGGCGGCCGTGGCGTAGATATAAAAGTCGAAGAACTCGATCGCCGTCCCCACGAGGCTGGCGAAGAGCACCTGACTGGGTCTGTTGACGCGCGTTTGGATGAAAGTGTCCACCTGACCGTGAACGCTAATCGCAACGGCCCTGCACTGTCCACCGGCGCCCCCCAAGCGTGCGGCGTGACGGACGTGTGCGCCCACGACACAGCGCCGCACGGACCATCGCGCGGGGACCCCGATTTTGCGTGCGATCCGTGCGGCGGAGGTGGCTCGCGCCTTGCTCAAGGTCACAGCGCCGGGCATTTGGCCCCGGGTGAGGAACAAGAACGTGATTGCCACGCACACGGAATCTGGTTTGCGCGCCTGCCCTGAGCCGGATCGAAGGGCCTGCCCTGAGGGAAAGCAAAGGGCCATTGGAGCCGCCGGCCTGCCGTCGTTCATGGTCGAACTTGGCCTGGTTACGCCAGACGGCCTGCGGAATGCTCAGGAGCATAGCGCTCGCGCTCAGACCGACCTGACCGATGCGCTCGTCGCGCTCGGCCTGACATCGGAGGAAAGCGCGTATGCCGCCCTGGCTGCCGCGGCAGGCGTCGACCTCGTCGACCTCGACGACATCGTGCTCAGCGAGCTCGCGGCACGGCTGGTTCCCGAACGTCTTGCGCGGCGTCACCTCGTGGTCCCCGTGAGCGTCGACAATCGGACGCTGACCTACGCGACCTGCCGGCCGTTCGCGGTCGAAGCGGAAAACGATGTCCGGTTCGCCTCGGGTCGACGGACACAGATGGTCGTCGCAACGCGTGCCGCCATCATGCGAATGCTCGACCAGTCCTACGCCAAACCCCAGCTCGTCGAGGTCACGCCGGAGCCGGTCCGGGCCAAGGCCCCAATCGAGCGCGCGCCAGCGCCGGTTTCCGGTGCGGCCGCATCGGTTGTCATCGAGAGGTGCCAGCAGATCATCGCGCGAGCGCTTGCCGCTGGCGCCACCGACGTTCAGTTCGAATGCGGCGCCGACGGCGGCACCGTACGGCATCGCATCGGCGGAGCTCTCGAACCGGTCCTCAAGCTGCCGGTGGCGATGGCGTTCCCGATTCGCGATCAGTTCAAGACGATGGCCCGTGTCGCCGTTGCGGTACGCAACAGGCCGCAGGAGGGCACGTTCCGGCTCACCATGAGTGGACGTGAGACCGACGTCCGCTTCTCGACCGAACCGGTGGCAGGCGGCGAGCGCATCGTCATGCGGATCGTCGGCAACCAGAGTCCGCTTCAGGATCTGAGCGCCATCGGCTATGACGAAGCGATGCTGGCAGGCGTGCGCGCGGCGCTCGCATCGCGCAACGGGCTCGTCCTCGTGGCGGGACCGGGCGGGTCCGGGATCACGACGACGCTCTACGCCGCTCTTGCCGACATTCGAGCGAACCGTTCCGACGTCGTGACGGTCGAGGACCCGATTGAACGAACCGTGCCCGGCGTGAACCAGATTGCGGTCAACGCGAAGACGGGTCGCACGGTTCCAATGGCTCTCCGTTCGATGCTTCTTCGCGAGCCGAAGGCCATCATGGTGGACGAGGTCCGCGACGATGAGGTCGCCCAGATTGCAGTCCAGGCCGCCCGCAACGGACACCTCGTGCTCTCATCGATCACGGCCGACGACGCAGCGACCGCGGTGACGCGCCTGAACGATCTCGCGCTCGACCCGGTCAAGGTGTCCACCTCTCTGCGGGCGGTGGTCGCGCAGCGGATGGTGCGGACGCTGTGCGAGCGCTGCCGAATCGTGCACCGCGGGCGCGCGTCCGCCGGACCGGGGTGCGGGCAGTGCAAGCGAACGGGCTACGCCGCGCCCGTCATGATTGCCGAACTGCTGACCGTCACGGACGAAGTTCGAGAGGCCATCGCGCGGCGGGCGACCACGCAGGAGCTTCGTGCCGCGTTCGCCGCGTCAGGGTCGTCCACGCTTCGGGATCGCGCGCTGGCCCTCGTGGAGCAGGGTATGACGTCGATTCAGGAAGTCGACCGCGTCCTCGGCGCTGCGCGACCGGCGGTGCCGGCGACGAAACAGGCGGCTCGCGTGCTGGTGACCGATGACGAGCCGGTGACCCGCACGATGCTGAAGAGCCTTCTGCGGCGCGAGGGCTTCGATGTGCTCGAAGCCTCCACGGGACAGCAGGCGATCGATATCGCGATGCGCGAGCATCCGGACCTTCTGATCATCGACCTCAACATGCCCGAGATGAACGGCTACGAGGCAATCAGCCACCTGCGGACCGATGCAGAGATGGCGGCGCTGCCCATACTCGTCCTGACCGCCGACGAAAGCGCGGGGGTCGAGCGGCGCGTCCTGGAGCTTGGCGCCGACGACTACATCGTGAAGCCGTTCGATCCGGGGATTCTGCTGTCGAGAGTGAATGCGGTGTTCCGCAGACTGAGGGTCAAAGCGGCGTAGGCGATTCGTACGTCAGAATGATGGGACGATGAAGTCCCTGGTCGTCCTGCCTTGTCTGCCTTACCTGATCATTGCGTTCGTCGCTGCCGGATGTTCGAGCGAAGCCCCGCCAGCTGAGCCCGCGGCTGCGCCGCCACCGGCGGCCGGCCACCACGCCGTCGTGGCCGGCACCGCGGCGCCGGGGACGATCATCACGCTCGAGCCGAAATCGCCGCGCGAGTTTCCCGCGCCAGCCGATGCGCGGGTCATCGATCAATCGGGACAACAGTTTCTGCCGTCGCTCGTGGTGGCCCAGGTGGGCCAGCGCGTGGAGTTTCGGAGCAGCGAAGACGTGCTCCACAACGTGCGCGTGGACGAGGCGGGCACACAGGCGCCCGTCTTCAACGTCGCAACGCCGCCCTTCGAGGCCTACACGCACACCTTCAACAAGGCCGGGTACTACAACGTATCCTGCGACGTGCATCCGGCCATGCGCGCGAACATCCTCGTCGCGCCGACGCCGTACACCGCCGTTGCCGACGCGAAGGGCGCCTTTTCGATCGCCGACGTCGAGCCCGGTCAGTACACCGCGCGCGCCTTCAGCGGTGTCACACCCGTCGAGCGCGTGGTCGACGTGACGCCCCCCCGGACCGAGCTCACGCTGGGAAATCGCTGAGAGCGTTGTTTCGTCGTGCCGCTCGCGGCGAAGCGCAGAAGATGGGACACGAATCGCGTCGGCTTCTCCCAGTGAAAGGCATGACCGGCACCGTGGTAGACCACGAGCTGTGAGCCTGGAATCGAATCCCGTAAGGCGACCTGGTCGCGCAAAGGAAAGAACGCGTCTTCGTCTCCCCACGCGATGAGCGTTGGTGCGGTAATCCTTTTCAGCTCCTGTGAGAAGTCAGCGGTCAGGAACTCCTCGAAGGTTGCGCGCCACACATGTGCCGGCACCTTGAGGCTTTCGCCCACGAACGTATCGAGCGACGTGGGGTCGATGGGACGCGCCAGCGTGCTCCGCTGAAAGTCCACGACGAACTCGGGGTCGACGGGATCGGCGAGAGACGATACCCGGGCATCCCAGAGCTCCTGAACGCCGCGGTTGCCTCGAATGGTGGGAAACGCGCCCATGAGCACCAACCCAAGCGTGCGGCTTGGGTGGTCCAAGGCGAAACGTTGCGCGACGTAGCTCCCCATGGAGTGCCCGACGATGAGCGCAGCGGGGATGTCGAGAGCATCGAGGAACTCCCGCAGATCCTCCGAGAAATCGACGAAGCGATAGCCTGACGCGGGGCGGCTGGATTCGCCGTGCCCGCGCTGGCTGAGCGCAAGCCCGCGGATCGACGCGGGCAGGCGCGAGAGCACCGCTTCGAAGGACCGCCAGGAATCCGTGACGCCGTGGAGGAACACGATCGGCAATCCGGAGGCGTCTCCCTGATCGACGTACTCCAAAACGACGCCATTGCGAAGTTCCGCCGCCCGAACGGTGAACGAGATACTGAGCGTGCTTTGGTGCATACCGAGTGCTCCGGGCTGGAGGTGAGACTCCAGCCTATCGAGCGACGCTTACCGGCTGCTTACCGAAGGCGCGCATTACCTCCGTACTGGGTAGGTTTTTGCATAGGCGTTCCGGCTGTTCGTGACCGTGAAGGACCCATCGTTCCGCGCGGTCACCTTGAGATAGTGCGCCGGAGCATGATTCGCGTTTCCGCCCGGGCCGGCCGGCGGGGGAGTGGCAGCCGTCTGACCCCCTGCCGCCGTGCCGCCGACGATCGCCGCGAGCTGCGCGGGCTCGTCGACGTTCGCCACCATCACGCCCGGCGCGTTGTGCTCGACGCCGCCCCAGTACGACCAGTGCAGCTGCCAGACGTCCTCGAGTCCCGGCGAGGTTTCCAGAATCTGGTACGTCTGCACATGCCCTCCCTTGCGCGTGCCGTTGTTCATGATCGCCACCCGCGGCCGTATGGCGTGCACGAAGGCCGCGGATCCGGACTGGTCGAGGCCATGATGCGTCGTCAAATACAGGTCGACCGTCCCGATCGGATTGTTCGGGCACATCAACTTGAACTCGCGGCTCCAGGTGAGGTCGCCGAGATTGACCATCCTGAACTTCCCGTACGCCACCACGAATCCCGCCGATTGATGATTGTCGGGATCGACCTTGCTCTCGTCGCGCTCCTTGAAGCCCACGCAGCCGGGATTCGTCAGACCCGCTCCCGGCGCCTTGGCGATCGGCTTCCGCAGAGGGTTGCCATCGCTCATCACGACGGTCACATCCGTGCCGGCAAACGCAATCTTGTCGCCGGGCTTTACGACGGTTCGCACGCCCTTGCTGACGATGTCGGAGTACACCGGTAGAAACTTCGCGATGTTCGGTCGGTCTTTCTCCACCGACTCGCCGTGATCGTAGAAGTGCCGAATCGGGAGCCGCGTGGAAAGCTCAGGCAGGCTGCCGTAGTGATCGCCGTGGTAGTGCGTGAGGAACATGTGATCGATCTGCGTCACGCCCGCCACGCCGAGGACCTCGAGGATTCGACCCAGATCGCGCTCGCCTGCGTTGCCGGTGTCGACCAGCAGCGTCTGACCTGAGGGCGAGACGTAGAGCGTCGCCTGTCCGCCCTCGGTGTCGATGAAATAGATGTCGAGCGCTTTGCCGGCCGCCGGCGACTGCGACGACGAGACCGGGATCGTCGCAAGCGCGACGAGCAGGAACACGATTCTGCGCATCAGTTGCACTCCGGGGGCGAGTCTACTGTCACGCCGGAAGTGGCGGGCGAACGAGCGACTCGGAATGTTCGTCATAATGACAGCAGCTTGCAGGGTCCCGCTGCGATAGGGATATCATCGATCACGGCATGGTCAGAGTTGGCGACGGCACGACTGGCGGCGCGCTCATCCGGGCGCGCGGGCTCGCAAAAACCTATCATCGCGGAAGCGAGGAGATCCACGTTCTTCGCGGGCTCGACCTCGATATCGGCGCGGGCGAATTCGTCGCGTTCATGGGGCCGAGCGGCTCGGGCAAGACGACGCTGCTGAATCTGCTCGGCGGCCTCGACAAGCCGTCCGCGGGCACCGTGAGCGTCGGCGACAAGGACATCACGAGCATGACGCGCCGCGAGCTCGCGGCGTGGCGCGCGCGGAACGTCGGGTTCGTGTTCCAGCTGTACAACCTGCTTCCAGTTCTCACGGCGTTTCAGAACGTCGAGCTGCCGCTCCTGCTCACGTCCACGTCGCGCGCCGGCCGCAGGCAGCGTGTCGAAACGGCACTGCGCATCGTGGGCCTTCAGGACCGCCTGCATCACTACCCGCGGCAGCTCTCGGGCGGCCAGGAGCAGCGCGTCGCGATCGCCCGCGCGATCGTGACCAGTCCGGCCGTGCTGCTCTGCGACGAGCCGACGGGAGATCTCGATCGCGCCAGTGGAGACGCGGTGCTGGACCTTCTCTCGGTCCTCGTGACCGAACACAAGACCACGGTGCTCATGGTCACTCACGATCCCCACGCCGCCGAACGCGCCAGCGCGCTGCTCCATCTCGAGAAGGGCGTCTTGAAGGAAGCGGTGGAGCGGCCCGCGCAGCAGGAGACCTCCGCATGAAGTTCTTTCCGCTGCTCGCCGCCAATCTGCGGCGCAAGAAGATCCGCACGATTCTCACGGTGGGCTCGTTCATCGTGGCGTTCTTCCTCTTCGGGCTCCTGGGCGCGATCCGCTACGGCTTCCGCCAGAGCATTGATGTGGCCGGCGCCGACCGGCTGGTCGTCATCGGACGAACGTCGATCATCCAGCCGCTGCCGCTGCCGTACCTCGAGCGGATCAAGCGGCTGCCCGGGGTCAAGGACGTGGCGCACGCGACGTGGTTCGGCGGGATCTACCAGGACCCGAAGAACTTCTTCCCGCAGTTCGCCATCGTGCCCGACGACTGGCTGCGGATGTACCCGGAATTCGTGGTCAGCGAGGCGCACTGGAAAGCGTTTCTCGCCGATCGCCAGGGCGTCGTCGTCGGTCAGAAGCTGATCGACCGCTTCGGGTGGAAGGTCGGCGACCGCGTGCCGCTGCAGGCGCCGATCTTCGGCGGCAACAGCTGGGAGTTCAACATCCGCGGTATCTATCATGGGACGCGCCCGAGCGACGACGAGACGCAGTTCTGGCTGCGGCACGACTACCTCTACGAGAAGGGGCCGTCGTTCTGGAAGGGGCTCGTCGGCTGGTACGTCGTTCGGATCTCGAACCCCGATCAGGCGACGGCGATCGCCAAAGCGATCGACTCCCAGTTTGCGAACTCCCCGTCGGAGACGCGCACGCAGACCGAGTCGGCCTTCGCCGCCGCGTTCGTGAAGCAGATGGGAAACATCGAGTTCCTGATCATGGCGATCGGCTCGGTCGTCTTTTTCACGCTCCTCCTGGTGACGGGCAATACGATGGCGATTGCGGTGCGGGAGCGGACGAACGAGCTGGCCGTGCTGAAGGCGATCGGCTACACCGACCGCTTCGTGCTCGGCCTCGTGCTGGCGGAGTCCCTCTTCATTGCGGCGCTGGGCGGCGTCATCGGGTTGTGGCTGGCGCGCGGGCTCGTGCAGCAGGACCTCACGAAGGGCCTGATCCTGTTGTATCTGCCGCCTCCGGCGTTGATTGCCGGCGCGCTGATCGCTCTGGCCACCGGCATCCTCGCCGGCCTGATCCCTGCCATCGGGGCGATGCGGCTCAGCGTCGTGACCGCGCTGCGGAGGGTGTGACCATGGCGATCCCACTCGCCTACAACCTTCGAAGCGCACGCGTACGCTGGGCATCGTCCCTCGTGGCCGTGGTGGGCATCGCCGGCACGGTCGCCGTGTTCGTGGCGATGCTGGCGCTGGCGCGGGGATTCAGGGCGACGGTGGCCTCGTCGGGGCTGCCGCAGAACGTCATCGTGCAGCGTGCGGGAGCCGACACCGAGATGACGAGCACGCTGACCATTGCTGATGTGCGCGTCATCGAAGACGCGCCACAGGTTGCGAAGCGAGGATCGGAATCGCTCGTGAGCCCGGAAGTCGTCGTCATCGCGGCGCTTCCGCTGCGCGGCACCGACAGCGACGCGAACGTGCAGATGCGGGGCGTGCTGCCTCGCGTACGCGCGATTCGCGACCACATCCGCATCGCGCAGGGCCGCTTCTTTCAACCGGGACTCTATGAAATCGTCGTCGGGACGAACGCCGCGCGGGCCTACGAAGGTCTTGACCTCGGCGCAACCGTCCGCATCGGACCCGGCAGCTGGCGCGTCGTCGGCATCCTCGACGCGGGCGGGAGCGCCTTCGACTCGGAGATCTGGGCCGATGCCGATGTGCTGAACGGAAACTATCAACGCCCTCCCGGGATCTTTCAGTCGGCGACGGCGCGCCTGCGATCGTCGGATGATTTCGATGCGTTCAAGGCCTCTCTGGAGCGCGACCCGCGGTTGAAGGTGAATGCCATCCGCGAGCCTGCGTACTACGAGCGGCAGTCGCAGACGATGACCACGCTGATTACGGTGCTCGGCGGCCTGGTGGCCGTCGTCATGGGGCTCGGCGCCGTGATCGGCGCGCTGAATACGATGTACTCGGCCGTGGCCGAGCGCTCACGCGAAATCGCCGTGCTGCGTGCGCTCGGCTTCGGCCGCGGCAGCGTGGTGTTGTCATTCGTCGTCGAGGCTGTCTGCATTGCCGTCGTCGGCGGCATCATCGGCTGCATCGTCGTGCTGCCGGTCAATGGCGTGACCACGGGCACCATGAACTGGCAGACGTTTTCGCATCTGTCGTTCGCCTTCCGCATCACCTCGGATCTGCTGGTGCTCGGGCTTGGGTTCGCTCTGGTGATGGGGGTGCTCGGCGGCTTGCCGCCGGCGATCCGCGCGTCCCGCGCGAACGTCGCGACGACGCTCCGGGCCCTCTGACCCCTACGGTACGCGTTCGAAGCGTACCGCGCCGGCGTGCATGGGAACGCCCACGATCGCAAAGGGCGTGGTGGCCGCCGGCGGATTGCCGGCGTCGGGCGGCGCCTGCTCGCGCCATTCGACCACGAGCGTGTCCTGGTCTCGCCGGACGGCAATCACCTGCGCTTCATAGCCTGCGGTCGGACGGGTGCCGAGAAACACCGCCGCGATCATGGTGTTCGAGAACGCCACCGGCGGCGGAGGCGCTCGAAGCGCCAGCGAGCCCCACAGCGCCTGCAGCTCTTCGGCGTTTCGAGCCAGGGTTTGACGCGGCTCCGTCACACCGCTCACCGCCCCACGAGCCACGACGACGATCGGCAGGTCTCGTGGCTGCTGCGCTGCATCTGACGTCTGAGCGGGCACCGCCCACACGCGAAAAGGCGCTTCGCGCGCGATCGGTGCGGCCCCCGCCATGGTCGCCTCGAGGCGCAGAGAGTAGTCGCCCGGCGCGAACTGACGAAGGGGCACCTGCAGGGAGTAGCCGCCGTTCGACTTCGCGAGCTGATCGGCCGTTCGCGTGTCGCTTCGCGTGAAAACGGCCGCACCGTCTTTGCCGCGCACGGTCGTGGCAAAGGTGACGTCGCGTGCAGGCAGCCCGCCCGCCTCATAGGTCTCGGCGAAGATCGCGACCGCTTCGTCCTGTCTGAAGTCGCGCATCGCGCTCGGCGGCGCCGGCAGCACCTGCCGCAGGCGTTCGTCCACTTGCGCCGTCGGCACCAGCCCGGCGACGATCGAGGTCAGCACCATGTCGCTCATCATGGGCGTGGATGCCGTGAAGTCAGGCACCTCGACGTCGTGGTGCACCGAGCCGACCAGCCCATTGGCCATGGCGCCGGCGACGCGCAGCTGATACCGCCCCGGCCGCAGCTCGAGACGGGTCTGCGTCCGAAAGCCAAGCACCTTCATCGCCTGCCGCGTCTGCGGCTTCACATCGAGGCCAATCGAGGAGTGATCGCTCGCGCCGACAGCGCCGAACGCATCGACCGCAACGACGGAAGCCTGCAGCCGGTCGCCTGATGGCGCCTGCGTCGGCGGAATCTCGAAGGCCGCAGCGCCGTATTCAACCGTCACCAGCACGGACGCCTTGTCACCGCTCCCCTTGAATGCGGCCGCATGCGTCGCCATCTGCAGCGCCGACTGCGGCACCGGGCTGGTCAGCGCGTCGCGAAGGGGGGCCGGAGCGCCGGAGGGACCGGCGTCGGGCGTCTGACGCGCGGCGAGATACCCTGAGCGGGCCCGAACGCTCGCGCCGGGGCGCTTCACCTTCACGTCGATCTTCCGGTAGGTTCCGTCGCCCCCGCCGCCGGCCGGATGGTATCCGAGCAGGTAATACGCGCTGTTCTCCATGACGACGCGATCGAACGCGCGCGCGAACTCGTCCGTGTTGACCACCGCGAAGCCGCCGGTATCGATCGAGACCTTGCGAAGGTTGTCCTGCGATCGGCGCAGCTCCTCCTGAAGCCCGGAGGCGCCGAGATTCGACGCCGGATCGATCGCGACGCCGCTCAACTGCGCCGTTTCCTCACCCAGGCCGGCCAGACCCCGCGCATCAACGCCGTAGATCACGAGGTTGGCGCGGGTTGCCGCGGCCACTGCGGCGCGGGCGCTCTCGAGCACCACGGGCGCCTGCGCGCGTGAGAGATCGAACATGTTGTAGGCCACGGCCTCGCCAAACCAGAGCAGCGCCTTGCGGCGGCCGCGGACGGCGGCCAATCGCCGGCTGACCGTCGCGATGGCCTCGAATGCGCGGCGCGCATCGTAGGCGCGCGCCGCATCATCCGGGTCCTTGGCCTCGGCAGGATCGACAGCGGTCGGGGACTGCGGTCCAGACTTGAGTTGCCGCAGCCGGTTGTACTCGTCAATCCGGTTCAGCGTCTCGGATCTGGCTTTTCTCCCCTGAAATCGCTCGATCGACGCCAGGAGGAGCTGCGCGTCGGACGTGAAGTCCTGATTGGCCGCTCCCGATCCGGACACGTGGACCACCGTGGCGAGATCACCCGGCTCGAGGTTCTCGCGCACGAATCGGCGTGCGGCACTCTTGATGCGACCGGCCCGCGCCGGCGAGGTTTGCATGTCGTCGAGCAGCAGGACGTAGAGCCGGCCGTCGAAGCGCTGCAGGTTCGTTTGGACGTCGGCCCGCGGGCGGGCTGCCGCCGTCCGCAGTCCCGCGCGTTCGATCGGTATCTCGACGAATGACACGCGATCGATCGTCTGCGGCCTGCCGTTCTCGAAGATCTCGAAATCCTCCTTCCGCAGATCGCGGACGACCCGCCCCTCGCCGTCGGTCACGACGGCGTCCACTTCGACGAGTGTGACCTCGACGCCGTAGGTCACGGGCGGCGCCGTCGGAGGCGGTTGCTGGCCGCTTGCCGGGGGTTTCGCCGGAGGGGTCTGCGACGCGAGAAGGGTCGCCGCCACGACACACCAGAATGAAGCGGTGGTCAGAGTCGTCCTGAAGATCATGCCGGGGAGATCATTACACAACGATGTCTTATCGGTAGGCGGCCGCCTGAATGCCGTAGAGCTCCGCGTATTGTCCGCGGCGTGCGAGCAGCTCATCGTGGCTGCCCACCTCCGCGACGCGCGCGCCGTCGAGGACGACGATCAGATCGGCCATGCGCACGGTGGAGAAGCGATGCGAGACGAGGATCGTGATGCGGCCGTCGTGATTCCCGCCGCGCGCCGCTGCGGTATAGCGCTCGAACAGCCCATGCTCGGTCTCGGCGTCGAGCGCCGCTGTCGGCTCGTCGAGCACCAGCACCAGCGGCGTCTCGCGCATGAAGCCGCGCGCCAGCGCGAGCTTCTGCCATTGGCCGAACGACACCTCGACGCCGCCCGGCCAGGTCGGGCCCAATTGCGTGTCGAGCCCGGACGGCAGACGCGCGACGACATCCGCGGCCCCGGCGCGTTCGACCGCCGCCACGACGGCTGGCTCGTCGTCGAGCCGTGGCACATCGCCGAGGCCGACGGTGTGGCGAGTGCGCAGCTCGAAGCGGAAGAAGTCCTGAAACGCGCCCGCGAGGCTCGCCCGCCACTCGTCGGCCGGCATCCGCGCCAGCGGCGCGTCATCGACGTAGATGGAGCCGGATGTCGGCTCGTACATCTTCGCGAGCAGCTTCACCAGTGTGGTCTTGCCGGCGCCGTTCTCGCCGACAATCGCGACGACCGCACCAGCCGGAAGCGACAGCGACACCTTGTCGAGGACCAGACGGGAAGTGCCTGGATACATAAACGAGACCTGCTCGAGGCGGATGGCACGGGTGACGGCGGACGGCACGCGCAGATCCGCCGAGTCCGTCAGAGCCGAGGCGTAGTCTTCCAGCCATGCGAGCCGTCTCGACCCGTCCATCCAGAAGCCGCGCAGGAATCCAATCTCGCCGACCGTTGCGCCGACGTACGCGGAGAGGCGCGATCCCGCCGCGAGCACCAGCAGGACCTCGCCCGCTGGCGCGCGGAGGCCCGACGAGACGAACACGACGGCCGCCACGTATGCGAGGCCGAAGAGCGCCCACGCCAGCGTGTACCACCTTGCCGAACTCCACCGGGCTGCGGCGATTGGTGCGTACGCGCCCTCCCAGGTTTTCCGCCGCTCGGCTACGAGGCGCGGGCCGATGCCCGTGACGCGAACCTCCTTGCCTGGCGGCGCCGTGGTCGCGATCGTGAACAGGTGGCGCGCCAGCCGATTGGCCTGGGCAGCACGCTCGTGAGCGGCGCGCTCCACCGCGGGGCGCCAGGTGGAGGTGAGGACTGTCGGCAGGGCGAACACGGCCAGAAGCACGAGTGCCGGATGGATTGAAGCGAGCAGCGCCACCGTCACGACAAGGCGCAGGATCCAGCCGCACGTCGTGAACAGGGACATGTACATGTGGTCGAGCACGAAGATCTGATCGCGCAGCATGGCGAGGCGGTCGAGATATTCGGGCCGCTCGTGGTGCGCAATCGTCGCGATCGACGCCTGGAGCCGGGCGACGTGTGATTCGAGCGCGATCGTGATTCTGTCGCGGAAACGCCGCAGCACGCGAGTGCTCACGGTCTGCAGAAGCCACGTCGCCGTGGCCGACACGGCCAGGCCGATCGCCGCGGTGCGCACGAGGGCGGGCTGGCTCTCGAGCAGTCCTTTGCCGAGCAGCATGAGCCAGAGCGCCAGCAGCGCGTCGGGCAGCGCCGCCAGCTGCGACAGCGCGAACGCGGCGAGCATGAGCCGCGGCTCGTGACGATATCCGAGCCTGCACAGTCGCCACATCGACGACAATGCCGGCGGCAGATCGTCGGGGATGCGGCGCTCAACCGAGGACGTCATAGACGGTTCCCTCCTCGTCCTCGGCGGCGGTGAACCGTTGCGCCTGCAGATCGAACATCGTCCGATAGCGTCCGCCCGCGCTCATCAGCTCGTCGTGCGTCCCGAGCTCGACGACACGGCCTTTTTCGAGCACGCAGATGCGGTCGGCGTGTCGTACGGTGGAAAAGCGGTGGGAGATCAGGATCGTCGTGCAGTGGCGCGTGGTCGAGAGGATCCGGTCGAAGATCTCGGCCTCGCCCCGCACGTCGAGCTGCGCGGTGGGCTCGTCGAGCAGGATGACGTTGGCCCCGAGCTCCACGGCGCAGAGCGCGCGCGCGAGCGCGACGCGCTGCCACTGGCCGCCGGACAGATCGGTCCCACCGTCGTAGCCGCGAGCCAGCACCGTATCGAGCGCAGCCAGGTGCGCCGCGCCCGCGGATGCGAGCGCTCGTCGCACCGCGTCGTCCGGCGCGCCCGCGGGGGCGACGTTGTCGCGCAGCGGCAGCTCGAAGCGTGTGAAGTCCTGGAAGACAGCGGTCACGCGCTGCCGCCAGGAATCGAGCGAGAGGTCGCGCAGATCGACGCCGTCGATCTCGATGGCGCCCGACTGTGGGTCGTACCAACCGGCAGAGGAGCTTGGCGAGCGTCGTCTTGCCGGCGCCATTCTGGCCGACGATGGCGAGCGACGACCCCGCGGGGATGGAGAGATCGAAGCCGTCGAGCACGGGCGGACCGCCCGGGTACGAAAACGTGAGGTCACGAAAGCGGATGTCGCGGGAGGGCCTGCGGCCGGCCGCCTGGCTGCCTGAAGGCAGCGCCCCCGCGGGCGTCATGGCCGTTTCGAGCCGCAGCGATGCGCCAACAGGCGCCGCCGCTCCGTCGAGGGCCCAGTTGAGCCCGCCGAAGGCGATCGTCGATGCGCTCACGGCGCCCTGGGCAAACACCACGGCCTGCGCGAGGCTCAGGCTGCCGGCGGTGACCGCCTGCGCAATCGACCAGAACACCACCACGTTGGCGCCCATGACGAGCATCAGGCTCCAGAGCATTGGCCGCTCGCGAAGCCGGGTGGCTTCGTACTGGAGTTCATGCAGGCGCGTCCGGCGCGCGATGAAACGTTCGATGATCCATGGCGTGAGCCCGAAGAGGCGCACTTCCTTGGCGGGGGCGGGATCGACCGCGAGCCGATAGGTGTAGTCGGCGTCACGCTGCGCGGCGCGGACGACGTCGGTGTTGCGGTCGTGCCAGACGGCGCTCTCGCGCAGGAGCCAGTGCGTGCTGAGCCACGCGCCGGCGAGGAGGATCGGGGCCCACCAGGCGTATGCAAAGAGCAGGGCGGCACACGCCAGGCCACCGATCATCTCGACCAGACCGCCTGCGATGAAGTCCACCGAGATGTTCAGCGGCGGGCCGGTCATGCCGCGGTCGAAATCGCGAGCGAGTGTCAGATCCGTCGTGAGCTTCGGATCCTCGAGGTGTCCCATGCCCGGGAGGCGAACGCAGGCCTCGGTGAGCCGGTCGTACCAGCCATGCCGCCGTGCGGTCTCCGAGATTTGCGCTGATCGCCTGGTGAATCGGCGTGAGCACCTGAAGGAGGAGGAAGAGGCTGCCGACGAGCGCGAGCGGAGCTGCGAGGCTCGCGCCGGCCTGGACCGCGCCGACGAGCGCGCCCATCGCGACCGCGAACGCCGCGGGCAGCACACCGCGCAGGACGAGCACCACCCACCAGGCCGCCGCAAGGCCGTAATCGGCCTTCGGCAGCACACTGAAGAACTTCCACTCATTGCGCTCACGCAGCCGTCGCAACATCGACCGCATCCTACTACCGGGTCCGCGTCGGAGGATTGTAAGGAATTGACGTTCAGAGTCGACTCAGAGTCGACTCAGAGTCAGGTCAGAGTCGACTCTGAGCAAGAGTACGGGCCGACTCAAGCGCAGAAATTGCACACTCGGCGAAATGGTCAGTCTTGCGAGCCGGCGCCGGGCCATCGCGCCGACTCTGTTCGCGCGTCTCGAAGGTACCTCTCGATCCTCGCGACGATGTCGGCGTGAGACGCCGCAATGTCCTCCGCCTCCGCCGGATCGGAGGCGAGATCGTACAACTCGAGCGGCGCACCAGACTTGAGCCGCACCGCCTTCCAGTTTCCCATTCGTATCGCCTGTTGAAAGCCTCGCTCGTGAAACTCCCAGTAGAAAAACTCGTGCGTCGGCTGCGCCTCCCCACGAAGCGCACGTGTCATGGGAAGTCCGTCGAGCGCTCGGGGCATGGCCGCGCCGGCGACATCGGCAAGCGTCGGCAGCACGTCCCAGTGCGCCCAGACGTGATCGCTGACGCGCCCGGCGGGAATCGTTCCGGGCCACTGCGCGAGCATCGGCACGCGGATGCCTCCCTCGTACAGGTCCCGCTTGATCCCGCGCAGTCCGCCCGAGCTCTTGAAGAAAACCGGATCCGCGCCCCCTTCGCGATGCGGGCCGTTGTCGCTGATGAACATCACGAGCGTCCGACGCTCGACCCCGCGCGATCGGAGCAGATCCAACAGCCGGCCGATGTCGCGGTCCATCCGCGTAATCATGGCGGCGAACGCGGCGAGCGGCGCCCGCTGCGATCGATACCCGAGCGACGGAAGGTCCGGACCCGCGCCCGTGGATCTCGCATCCGCTGGCGCATTCTCGAACGGCTTCTCGGGAAACCGATCGCGGAACGGCGCGACCGATTCTTCGGGCACACGAAGCTCGGCATGCGGCACGGTGTAATTCAGGTAGACGAAGAATGGCCGGGCATCGTCGCGCTCGATGAAGGCCGCGGTCTCCCGCGTGAACAGATCGTTCACGTAATCGCGGTCGAGGTTCACGCCCACGCGCTCGGCGTTCCGCCACAGATGGTCCGTGTACTGCCGATGCGCATGACGATGATCGAGAAACCCGAATGAGTACTCGAAGCCCTGACGACCCGGCTGGCCGGGGGTTTCGGGATTGCCGAGCCCCCACTTGCCGATGACCGCCGTGCGATAGCCCCCCGCCTTCAGCACTTCGGCGATCGTGACGTCCTCGTCACGCAGCGGAATGTCGCCGTTGCCGCGAATCCAGGCATGACCGGTGTGAAGCCCGGTCATCAGCGCGCACCGCGACGGCGCGCACACCGTGCTGCCGGCGTAGTACTGGGTGAACCGGATGCCTTGACGCGCGATGCGATCGAGCGACGGCGTCTGGAACCTCGCCTGGCCGTACGCGCTCACATCGCCGTACCCGAGATCGTCGGCTTGAATGAGGAGGATGTTCGGCGGCGTCGCGCGCTGGCGGCGCGCGTCCGACGCGTGGCCGTTCATCAGCACGAGCGCGGCTGCCATCAGCGCAATTGGTCGGATCGGGCGACGCATTCGGCTGCGAGCGTATGATTTATGTGCGATGCCGCGCAAGAAGAAGGTCACCTTGGACACGGTGCGAGAGATCGCCCTCACGCTCCCGGGCGTGGAAGCCGGCACGTCATGGGGTGCGATGGCGGTGAAGGTGGGCGGGCAGATGTTCGCGTGCGGTGCCACGAACAAGCAGGCCGAACCCAACACGCTCGTGGTGCGAATGGACTTCGATCAGCGTGACGAGCTGATCGCGGCCGACCCGGACACCTACTATCTGAAGGACCACTACGTCGCCTACGCCTGCGTGCTGGTGCGATTGTCTCGAGTTCACCCCGATGCGCTGCGTGATTTGTTGTCGATGGGCTGGCAGGTACGTATCGACGCGTGCACGGCGAAGGTCATCGCCGCGCAAGGCTCGACGTGCCTCCAATCCGGTATAGATGTTTGTCGCTCCGGATGATGAACGACTTGTCCACCACGGCCATCGAGGCGAGCAGCGAGCCGTCGAGCGTGTTCGACGCGAGCTTGCGGAACGTCGTCCCGGGAGCGATCACCGTCGTGACGCCGTTCTCCCCGGGTAAGTAGATTCGTCCATCGGCGTAGACCGGGGACGCGGAGTAATTGCCGCCGAGCCGCTGCTGCCAGCGCACCTCACCGGTCTTCGCATCGAGGCACGATGCGATGCCGCCGTCGTTCACCATGTAGAGCTCGTCGCCCACGACGAGCGGTGAAGGCGTCAACGGAACCCCGCGCTGCATCGTCCACGCCACGTGCGTCCGGGTCACATCGCCGGTCCCGTCCGGACGCACGGCCATCAACGCGGGCTGGTGAAAACCGGTGGCGATGTACACGAGGCCCTGGCCGAACACAGGACGCGGAACGTTCGAGAAGCCATCGCCGTAGCTGACGCGCCAGATCTCTTTCCCGGTCTGCGGATCGTAGGCGGTCGTTCGAAAGGCTCCCACGCTCACGAGTTGATCGCGATCGCCGACACGGATCGCGAGCGGCGTCGTGTACGCCTGCGAGAACGGCTGGCGTCGTCCCGTCTTCCACCGCGCCTTGCCCGTGCGCTTATCGACGGCGATGACGAACGCCGTGTCGTAGCCGTCGCCGCTGAACACGAGCAGATCGCCGTGCACGACGGGCGAGCCGCCGGCGCCATGTTGCGAGTCGTACGGAAACTGCGCCTTCCACACGATCTCGCCACCCGTCGTCAACGCGGCCGTGCCGTCGGCGCCGAAATGGACGTACACGCGATCGCCGTCGAGGACGGGCGTTGGCGACGCCCAGCTGTTCTTCGGGTTGATGGGCCGGAGATTGCGAAGCTTGAAAACCTCGACGTTGACCACTTCGCGTCCGGTCGCCACATCGAACGCAAGCGCGCGCAGGGACACGTCGCGATCACCCGTGGCCGTGGTCAACCAGACGCGGCCGCCGCCCACGACCGGCGACGACCAGCCCGCGCCCGGCACCGGCGTCTTCCAGGCCACGTTTCGCGATTCGCTCCATTCGAGCGGGAGGCCATTCTCGGCCGCGTGGCCCTGTCCGCCCGGACCTCGAAACTCGGGCCAGTCCGCTGCCGTGGCGCCGACGGTGGCGGCGAGGAGGAGCGTGACCAGTAGGACTCTCACGCCCCTATTGTGTAGGATCGCCGCCGCGGAAAGGAGCATCACCATGCACGGACGGACGTGGGCCTACATGAGTCTGGCGGCGATCGTTGCGGCAGGCGCGGTGGTCGGTCTCGCGCAGGAGCGCGGCGGGCAGGAGGAGTTCGGCCCATACGAGCCGGTGCAGAACTGGCCTCAGCCTTTACCGGACGGCCCCGACGGCGTGACGCATGCGGGATGGACGTGGGGATCGATGGGCGCCGTCTATGCCGAGACGCCCGACAGGATCTGGATCGCGATGCGCGGCGAACTGCCGCTGCCGCCCGGCGCCGCGCCCTGGACTCCGTACGGAATGCTCGATCCGGAGCGCATCGCGACCGGAAACGATGACGGGATGTCGGCCACGTGTCAGCCGGCGGAGAAGCGCGGGTGGCAGCGGCGCTACCACCACGTCATCTTCGTGGTCGATCGCAACGGGAAGCAGGTCCAGCACTGGCCCCAGCACGACAAGCTCTTCGACGTGTCGTGCGGACGCGGGCCGCACAAGATCAAGATGAGCCCATACGATCCGCAGAAGCATGTCTGGGTCTTCGACGATCAGCTTCACGTCATCCACAAGTTCACGTACGACGGCAAGCTCGTGATGACGCTCGGCACGAAGGGCCAGAGAGGGCGCGACGCGGGGAGGCTCTTCGATCGACCGACGGACATCGACTGGCTGCCCGACGGCACGTTCTTCATCACCGACGGGTACGGCGGGAAGCGGGTCGCGAAGTTCGACAAGGACGGCAAGTTCCTGATGGACTGGGGAAGCGCGCCGAAAGACCCGAAGAATCCAGGCGCGAACGAATGGAACACCGTTCACAGCATTGCGATCAGCAAGGACCGCCGCCTCTTCGTGGTCGACCGGGCGCATCATCGCATCCAGATCTTCGACGAGAACGGCAAGTTCCTGGACATGTGGACGACGGGCGTGCACTCGCTTCCGTACGCGCACATCATCACCAAGGACCAGTTCCTGTGGATCGCCGACGGCGGCACGCACCGCATCGTCAAGTACGACTTGAACGGAAAGTACCTCTATGGGTGGGGCGTGGGCGGAGGGGAGCCAGGGCAGTTCGCCGGGCCGCATCAGCTCACGACGGATCAGGAGGGGAATCTGTACGTCGCGGAGGTGTTCAACGGCCGCGTGCAGAAGTTCCGGCCGAAGAAGAACGCGGATCCGGCAAAGGTCGTGGGCCAGGAGCTGCGCCTTCAGCCCAGCTCGAACTAACGAACCGACGAACCAACGAACCGACGAACTAAGAACCGTTTTTTCGTATTTCCCAGGTGACCGATCGGAGCGCGGCCTCGCCGCGCTCCATCAGCTCGGAGCCGATCGCCTCGAGCGACACGTTCTCGTCCACCGACGCGCGATACCTGACGCGTGTGTCCGTTTCCTGCGACCACTCCGCGGGCTCGACCGCGACGCGGTGCCGGGCGAACACGCGCTGTACGTGCGCGCTTGGAAAATCGTGCCCGCCGGCGACCAGGTCGAACGTCACGTTGCGGCGCCGTGGCTCCGGGGCCAGCGTTCCGAATGCCATCAGCAACAGGCAGACGCCGGCGGCGCCGGCGAGTGTCAAGCCGAATGCTCCCACGCCGCTGGCCATCCCCAGCCCCATCAGGAGGAACAGCACCGTTGCGTCGGTGGGATCGTCGACTGGCGTTCGAAAGCGCACGATGCTCGCTGCTCCCGCGATCCCGAAGGCGCGCGCGACCGAGTTGTCGATCAGAATCATCGTCAGCGCTCCGGCCACGCAGAGGAGCGTTTCGGCGCGCGCCAGAGAGTGCCCCACCGCGCGTTTGCCTCGGACGTAGGTATGCACCGCGCTCAGGACAACGCCGACGACGGCTGCCAGCGCCAGCCGAGCCGCAGGATGCTCACTGCCGGGCAGCGCTGATCCCCGGCCCGCCACGTACACCGCTGCGATGGCCAGCGCTCCAACGGCGAGAGCAGGTGCGGCGGCGCCGACGATGTGGCGCAAAGCCGCCGGCAGAATCGGCGTGAGCAGATGCCTCGCCGGGGACCGGGGATCCTCCGGTGCCCTTACTGCGGAGTGAGGCTGAAATTCAAGACCGTGTCGTTCAACAAGTCGAACTGCCATTGCTTTGCCTCGTAGCCCTCGCTGGATGCCGTAATCGTGACGCTACCGCGCCGGACCGATATTCGGTAGGCACCGTCAGCGTCGGTGGCTACGCTCGTGCTGGAACCGTCGGCCTGGTTCACGTCTACGCGAGCCCCGACAATCGGACGATCTCCGACCGCATTCGCGTATACCTGGCCGCTGATCACAGAAACCTCAGCCGCGGGTTGGACAAGCTGCGGGATCGCGCTCGGGGCGTTCAGCGCCCCGCCGCAACCTGCGGCCAACACCGTCAAGAGCCAGAATGGGATCCTGCTCATCAGCGTTTCAATTGGACTATCTGGATCAACGCTGCGCCGTCCCAAAGCGAACACATTGACGCAAGACACTGCAGTGCCCCGTCCTATGTAGACGACGGACCCCTTGAATTCGTTTAGGTATGCGTGCGTGACAATTCGATGGCTTGAGCCGACAAGGCCGTGTGCCCTAAGCCCTAAGTCCTAAGCTGTAGTTCGGAGAACTCCGAAAGCCCAGCAGAGGAGGGCGTTGCTCGTGGCCATCGTGAAGTCGTCGGTGCCGCGCGGAGACCACAGTTCCAGAACGGTGTTCGATATCGAGATCACCACTGCGAGGACGATCCACGAGGCGGGCAGGGATTGGCTGAGCACCACCCACAGGCACAAGGCGAGCGACCCCGCGAATCCGCTGATCGTGCCGCCGACCGACTTGCGGTTCACGTCCCCGATGCCCCACACGCGAATGCTCTGCTTGCCGAAGAGCGATCCGCCAATCTCAGCCAGGGCGTCGCACGCGATGTACGAGCCCCAGATCATCGCGAAGATGGACGCGAATTCGCTGGGATGAAACAGGGTCGCGAGCCGTGCGCCCAGCGGGACCAGGATGAACTTGAAGGCCGCCCACAGCGTTGTGATCAACAGGCAGTTGGCTCTGGCGAGCACGCCGTCCATGATGCGCGACTGCGGCCCGTACATCGCGGCCGCGACGAAGTTGTTCGCGTAGTAGAACGCGAGAAAGACCCAACCCGACGCGATCGCATCGAAGAGGTTGTCCTGCGTGAAGCCGGTCACGAACGCCGGCGACGGATTCGATTGCTGATTGGCGTACAGGTAGAAGAACCCGGCGAACGCCAGCGTGATGAAGCGGCCGCGCCGCCCGATCATGTCGATGATGCGGATTTTGCGCTCGGAGTGGCGCGCAACGAGCGCAGCCACATCGAACGGCTCCTGCATGCGCGACGAGAACGCCTGTCGCCGCTCTGCCTTCGAAAACCCCGCGACGTACTTCAGCAGCAGCGTCTTGACCCGTACCAGATGAATCCCCATGCGACGTTGAAGATCAGAATGCCAAAGGCGATGCGCGTCAGCGCCTCACGGTCGATGGCGAACGTGGTATAGAAGGCCGTGCCTCCGGTCAGGAATACGGCAACCCAGTACAGCGTGAGCGCCGCGTTGAACAGGAGGGCGCCGCGAAAGATGCGGTCGGCGATTCGGCGGCGCTCGTGAAACGCGGCGTCGGGGGCGGGTGGCGCAGATGTGTCGATGGTGGTCATCGTTTACGACTCGTACTGCAGGCTGGCCGCAAGATCGGGATCGCCGGCCGGGATGATGGGCGCCGCTCGAAGCGCGCGCGCGAGCAAGAGTCCGAACAGACCTGCGCCGCCGGCGACCATGCCCAGCTCCACTGCGCCGGGGAGGGCGTGCTCGCCGACAATCGGCGGCAGAATCATCAGATACAAATCGATCCAGCGTCCGACGAGCACGACGCCGGCCACCGCCGCCAGCACGCGCCGATCGCGCTTGGTGTCCCGCCGAATCAACACCGCGAATGGCACGACCCAGTTCAGCACCACGTTGAGCACGAAGAGCACGAACCACCCGCCATGCGTGCGTGCCACGAAATACGTCGTCTCCTCCGGAATGTTCGCGTACCAGATCAGCATGTACTGGCTGAACCAGATGTACGCCCAGAATGTGCTGAAGGCGAAGACGAGCTTGCCGAAGTCGTGCAGATGGTCGTCGTGGAGCACGCCGGCGAGCGGCCCCGCGCGCTCCAGCCAGAGCGCCAGCAGCACGACGGCGGCGAGCGCCGACAGGAACAGCCCGGCGAACTGGTACACGCCGAAGATCGTGCTGTACCAGCCGGGTTCGAGCGACATGATCCAGTCGAACGACGCGAGCGAAAACGTGACGCCGAAGATCGCGAGAAATGCGCCGGACAGGCGACGGTTGGCGGCGCTCCCGCGGCCGTCCTCGCCGCGGTCCTGCCGGCGTGAGTGACGGAGGATCGCCCACGCGAAGATCGTCCAGAGCACGGCATAGGTGCCCGCGCGCACGAGGAAGAACGGCCAATCGAGCCACGTCCGCTTGAACGCCAGGGTCCCACCTGCGGCCGGACCGAAGTCGCCGGCGGTCCACGGGTAGAGGCCGGGATCGGCGATCAACACGACCGCCGTGGCGGCCGCTGCGAGCGGCACGACGCTCGCCAGCGCTTCGGGGACGCGCCTGATGGCGACGGCCCACGTGGCGCCTGATGCATAGTGAATGGCCACGAAGCACAGCCCGCCGAGCGCGAGCGTGAGCGCGTAGTAGCTGACGAGCATCCAGTTGGCCCACATGCGATGAGGATCGATCGCGGCGCCCGCGGCCACCGCGATCGCACCGACCGCTGTCAGCGCCACGAGCGTCCACCGCGCAGTCGACGACAGCCGCACCGGCATCACGGTCATCGAGCTCATTCGACGCCCGCCGTGGTCTGTGCCGCTGCGCCTCCTCTCACCCTGCTGCATTCGACGCACGTGGAGCACGACCTTCCAGCGGTCATTCACCGGAATCTGCCCGGCATGTCCGGGCATGGCCCCGCGGCCGAACGTCACGAGGTGAAACATCTGCCCGTCTTTCATCTGTCTCGTGAACTCGCGGTGCAGCGTCGGCGGCGCGCGGAACCCATGCTCGCTCACCGGCCCCGCGCCTTTTCCGTCCGCTGCGTGACACAGCTCGCAATACCGGCTGTAGACGATCCCACCCCGCGCCAACGCGGCCCGTGTCGTCGGACGAGAAGGGATTCACGAGCTCGTTTCCGGCGCGGACGCCTTCGACAACCGACGGGCCGAAGCCGAGCGGCGGAAAGCCGCGCGGAATCGGTACCGGCGACCGGGGTGCGCAGCGTCATGCCGTTGGAGAAGTTGGCATTCGGATCGAACGTGTCGAATCCCGGGTCGCGCGCCATGCGCTGGGCCAGCTCCATGTTCGGCTGTGCGGCAGGCCGGCGCACGTACCAGTTCACGCCAAGGCTGACGATGAGCGCCGCGGCGAGGCCGATGTTCAGCCCGTGGCGGCGGATCATGTCTCACGCTCCTCGATGGATGCCGGTCCGAACCGGGCCATCAGCGCGTTGATGCCGGCCCGCTGGTCCGCGTCCTCGGCGAGCAGCACCAAAGCAAAACGGTCGTCGGTGACGCGCGCGTCGGGCACGTCGGCGCGCCGCCAGGGTTGAAGCCCCGCCGCGACCAGAAAGGCAACGACGGTGCCCACGCCAGCAACCAGCACGACCAGCTCGAACGTGACGGGAACGAACGCCGGAAACGAATTCCACGGCCGGCCGCCCACGTTGGTGGGCCAGCTGATCGCGCTCGCCCAGGTACTGAAACAACAGCATGGCGGCGCCGCTGAAGATTCCGAGCCAGAAGCACACCCACGGCAGCCGCGACGGCTCGAGGCGCATGGCCGACGCCAGACCGTGGATCGGATACGGCGTGTACGCATCCTCGATCGCAAGGCCGCGCTCACGCGACGCGGCGGCCGCGGCCACGATGTCCTGCTCCCGGTCGAAGACGCAGACGACGCGCGTCATCTCAGCCCTCCGCCTTGGCGGCAACCGTCGGGGCGCGCAGCGTTCTGGGCTGCGGCACGGCGTGCGGCTGCGTCACGGCCTTCGTTTCGGCGATCGCGATCATCGGGACGAACCGGCAGCAGAGCAGGAACAGCGTGAAGAACAAGCCGAATCCCCCGACGAGGATCGCGACCTCGTTCGGCGTGGGCACGTAGTAGGACCAGCTCGAGGGGACGAACGATCGCTCGAGCGACGTGACGATGATGATGAACCGCTCGAACCACATGCCGACGTTCGCGCAAATCGAAATCACGAACACCGCCAGCAGCGCGCGCCGGATCGGCGTGAACCAGAGCAGCTGCGGCAGCAGCACGTTGAACGCCACCATGATCCAATAGCCCCACGCCAGCGGGCCGAGCGCGCGGTTGATGAGCGCGAACTGCTCGTAGGGGTTGCCGGAATACAGCGCCGTGAACACCTCTGTGAGGTACGCGAGCCCGATCAGGCCGCTCGTGACCATCAGGAGCTTGCACATCACGTCGATGTGCTCCGTTCGGATGTAGTCTTCGAGCCCCATCGTCTTGCGAGCGACGAGCGTGAGCGTCAGCACCATCGCCATGCCTGAGAAGATTGCCCCGGCGACGAAGTACGGCGGAAAGATCGTGGTGTGCCAGCCGGGAAGCACGGTCGTGGCGAAGTCCCAGCTCACGATCGTGTGTACGGATACGACGAGCGGTGTGGCGAGACCGGCGAGCAGGAGGTAGACCACCTCGTACCGGTGCCACGTCCGGTAGGAACCGTTCCACCCCAGACTGAACCAGGCCAGCAGCCGTCGGCGAAAGCCTGGCTGCGCACGGTCGCGCATCGTCGCCAGGTCGGGGATGAGACCCAGGTACCAGAAGACGGCTGACACGACGAAGTAGGTATTGACCGCGAAGAAGTCCCACACGAGCGGCGATCGGAAGTTGACCCAGAGCGGCCCGCGCATGTTCGGATACGGCATCATCCAGAAGGCGAGCCACGGTCGGCCGAGATGAATCAGCGGAAAGATGGCGGCGCAGATCACCGCGAACAGCGTCATCGCCTCGGCCGCCCGGTGCACCGAGGTGCGCCACTGCTGCCGCAGGAGGAACAGGATCGCGGAGATGAGCGTGCCCGCGTGCCCGATGCCGATCCAGAACACGAAGTTCGTGATGTCGAACGCCCAGCCCACGGTGCGGTTCAGCCCCCAGGTGCCGACGCCGATCGCCATCTGATAGGCGGTGGCGACCACGCCGACGAGGAGCGCCAGCATCGAGAGCGCCATCGCAATCCACCACGTCGTGGACGGCGGCCCCTCGAGCGGACGCATGATGTCGCGCGTGACCTGCGCGGGCTGCCGGCGATCAGTCACTGTCGACACGCTCCATGTCGCGCCGGACGATCTGCAGATACCGCACCGCCGGCCGTGTGTTGATCTCCTCGAGCACGCGGTAGGCACGGCGGCTCATCGAGAGGCGCGAGACGCGGCTGTTCGGATCGTTCAGGTCGCCGAACACGATCGCCTGCGCGGGGCACGTCTGCTGGCACGCCGTCTGAACGTCGCCGTCCGACATGGCGCGGCCGTCGTGGCGCGCGTCGCTGCGCGCTTCCTCGATTCGCTGCACGCAGAACGTGCACTTCTCCATCACGCCCCGCGACCTGACCGTCACGTTCGGATTCAGCACCAGGTTCTGGCGGCTGTCGGCCCGCGGGTAATCGAACCAGTTGAATCGGCGCACCTTGTACGGGCAGTTGTTCGCGCAGTAGCGCGTGCCGACGCAGCGGTTGTACACCTGCTCGTTGAGCCCCTCCGAGCTGTGGACCGTGGCCAGCGTGGGGCAGACGACTTCACACGGCGCCTGCTCGCAGTGCTGGCACAGCATCGGCTGGTGCGCCACCGTGACGTCGCGATCGCCGCCGGAGTAATAGCGGTCGATGCGCAGCCAGTGCATCTCTCGATGGCGGCTCACCTCGTCGTACCCGACGACGGGGATGTTGTTTTCCACCTGGCAGGCGATGACGCATGCCGAGCAGCCGGTGCACGAGTCGAGGTCGATCGCCATGCCCCAGCGATGTCCCTCGTAGCTGTGGTCCGGCGGCCAGAGCTCGGCGTGCGCTTCCTTCGATCCGGGCTCGCGCGCAAGCTCACCCGGTGCGATTTCCTGGACGATCGAGTCGGTTCCCAGGCTGAGCGCGGCGGCCGCGCCGGGCAGGGTCAACGAATGATGAAGCTGTGTCGAGGCGAGCCGGTGCGAGCGTCCCGTCGGAGCGACGTCCACGCGCCGGCCTTCATAGCCGCGCGTTCCGCCCGCGATCGTCACGAAGGGGGCGACGTTCTGGCCGACCGGCCCCTCCGGCGGGCGTGCGCCGATCCACGGCGGCCCAACCGTCGTGAACCGATCGGTCCCTGCGCGGCCGTAGCCAAGCGCGATCGCGACAATGCCGTCGTGTTGCCCCGGCTGGACGAAAACCGGCAATTCGACGGCGAGGCCTGGCACCTTAGGGGTCAGACCCCTATCCGAGACGCGAACGACCTCACCTTCGGCGACGCCGAGGCGCCGCGCGGTGGCCGGCGAGAGGCATGCGTAGTTGTCCCACGTCACCTTCGTCACCGGATCGGGCAGCTCGTGGAGCCACGGGTTGTGCGCATGGCGGCCGTCGCGCATGCCGACCGCGGGATACAGCACCAGCGTGAGCGCGTTCGTGCTTGCGACGCTCTGCCCGAGCGGGAGGACAGCGCCTCGATTGAAGAACCGCTTCTCCTGTGGTTCGGGAGCGACCTCCGCGCACGCCTCGCTCCAGCGCGCGATTCCAGAACGCCGGAAATGGATCGGTCGCGCCCGCGCGCGGGTAGATGGCCTGTTCCCAATGCTGACGGATCAGGTCGTAGGCCGAGCGCGGCGCCCCGGTCCACGTGGCGAGCGACTCGATGAACGGCCGCGTGTCGTTCATCGGATGGATTGTCGGCTGGGCAAGGCTCACCACGCCAGCCACCGGTTCGGCGTCGTCCCAGCTTTCGAGGTAGTGATGATCGGGGCAGATGACGTGCGCCAGGCTGGCGGTCTCATCGAGCTGTTCGGCGATGCTCACGAGGAGCGGAACCCGGCCCAGATCCTCGACGAGCGCCTGCCGGCCGGGGAGGTCGTACACCGGATTCACGCCGGCGACGATGAGCACGGCCACTTCGCCGCGGGCCAGCTCGCCTCGCAGCGTTTCGAGGCTGGAGTCGCGGCCGCGACGCTGGCTCGACGGCCGGTCGAGATCGATTGTCGCTCCGTACGAGCCGAGAAGGTCGTTGATGAAGTTGCAGACGACCTGCGTGCCGACGTGCTGACTGCCGGACACGACGAGCGTGCGACCGCGCGCGGACCACATGCGCGCTGCAAGGTCGTCGAGCCTTGGATCGTCGACACGAACCGGCTGGAGCGGCCACGCGGCGGGCTCACCAGCAAGCTGCGTGAGCCGCACCGCCAGCTGCGTGGCCAGCCCCCCAATCTCGTCTGGGTGGACACACAGTCGCAGGTCGGCCTTCGTGCCGGTCAGCGACAGACGCGACTCGATCTGTATGTGGCTCCGCTCCGGCACGATGTCGGCGGCGACGCGACGAGAGGCGGTGTAGGCGCGTGCGTACTCGACCGGTGAGATCCACGTCCCGAGAAAGTCAGCGTCGAAGCTGACGATCAGGTCGGCGCGATCGAAGCGGTAGTGAGGAAGGATCGGCGCACCATGCGTCAGGGCATGGGCGTCGAGCACCGCGGACGCCGAGATCGGGTCGTACTGATCGTGCCTGGCATTCGGGAAGCCGGCGATGAAGCCATCGATTACCGAGGCGGTGGTCGGGCTCGTAATCGTGCCGGTCAGGAGGCGAACCGCCGCGCCGGTCGAACGCGCTTCGGCCAGCCTCGCCGCCATCTCGACATCGACATCCGGCCACGTCGTGCGCGCGTGGTTTCTGAGCGGATGGGCGAGGCGGTGGCTGTCGTAGAGCCCGAGGATCGACGCCTGCCCGACGGCACACGTCGCGCCGCCGGAGAGCGGGTGATCCGGATTGCCCTCGATCTTCGTGGGCCGGCCGTCGCGCGTCGTGACGAGCAGCCCGCATCGCGCCTCGCATGCGCGGCACGTGGACGCATACACATAGCCACGTCCGGGAGTCAGTTCGGGCTGCAGAATCTGCGGCAGCGCATGCTGGGGCGCCGGCCGGCAGTTTGCCGCCATCAGTCCCGGCAAATGAGAACCCCGCCGCCTTGAGGAAAGTACGTCGCGTCGCAAGCAGGTCGGGCTGCGGATGCGTCGGGAACTCCGGCTGCAGCGCAGACGGGCCGTCCCGTTCAACCAGTGTCATCCAATACCGCTTGCGGACTCGTCATCTCAGTAGTGGCATGCCGTGCAGTCGAGCGAGGCGTTGACGCGCTTGCCGGCAACGCCCTGCTCGTTCGCGTCTCTGTGGCAGTTGACGCACCAGCCCATCGTCAGCGGCGCGATCTGCCGCACGCGCTCCATCGTCTCGACCGGGCCATGGCAGGTCTGACAGGTGACGCCCGCGATGACGTGCGGGCTGTGATCGAAACGCACGAAGTCGGCCAGAGTATGGACTCGCACCCATGACACGGGCCGCGCCGTCCGCCCGTGTCCCTGCAGCGGGAAGAGGCGATCGTCGAGACCGAAGGCGTCGTAGAGCTTTCGCAGCTCCGGCGAGACAACGCGCTGCGGCTTGCGCCCTTCTTTCTCGGAAGCCGCCTTCTCCTGCTCGACCACGGAAAGCGGCGCCGTGACGACGCGGTGGCAGTTCATACAGACGCTCACCGCCGGGATGCCGGCGTAACGGCTGCGCTCGGCCGCCGAGTGGCAGTAGAGGCACGCGATCCTCATGTCGCCGGCATGAAGACGATGAGAGTACGCGATCGGCTGGACGGGCTGATACCCACGGTTGTCGCCTGGAAGACGCCAGGCCGTGGCGAGCGACACCAGGCTGGCAACGAGGGCGATCGTCAGCACGATCGTCAGCGTTTTCGGACGCATTCGGCGCGCGGAGAATACCACGCCCGCGAGGAATCCCTGATGACGCTACAATACGTGTGCGCATGATGAGGCCGCGACGATCGGTCGTATTCCTCTGCATTGCCGCCATCGCGCTGGCAGCGTTCCTGCCCGGTGCGCCGGCGCTGGACTGCGTGGTGTGCGAGCCCACGTTCGTTCTGCTGCCGGATCTTTCCTCGCTCGTCGTTCCCGTCGCCACCGCGCCGGCTGACGAGCAGCCACGCTCGCTCCTCTCGGTCCTTCCTTCGCGCGCACCTCCAACGACCTCGCTCTAACAGCTCAGGCGTTCGTCTGTGCGCTGATGCGCAAGTCTGGAGGAGTGTCTATGGAGGGTTTGCCTGTACGAAACAAGATCGGCTGGCGACAGCATCTCAGTCGCTTGCAGGGAGGCGCGGTCAGATTCGAGCTGGCTGCGTACGATGCGCCGCTCGCCGAGATCAATCGGCTCGAGGAAGGATGTCGGGGGTGTGTCGGATGCGCAGATCGAAGCGCGCGCGGCGGAGCTCCGCACGCGTGCGTTGTCCGGTGCTGGGCTCGCCAGCCTCCGCAGCGAAGCATTCGCGCTCGCGCGTGACGCCTCGCGGCGTGTGCTCGGGCTGCGGCCCTTCGACGTCCAGATCGTAGCGGCGCTGGCCCTGGACGATCGCGCCATCGTGGAGATGCAGACGGGTGAAGGCAAAACGCTCACGGCGGTGATGCCGGCGGTGCTGAATGCGATGACCGGCGGCGGCGTTCACGTCCTGACCTTCAACGATTACCTCGCCCAGCGCGACGCCGAGTGGATGGGGCCGGTCTATCGGATGCTCGGGCTCTCGGTCGACTACGTCAATCAGGGCATGGCGCCGCCCCGGCGCCGCGCCGCGTACCGGGCAGACGTCACGTACGTCACCGCAAAGGAAGCGGGATTCGACTACCTGCGGGATCTGCTGGCGACCGATCCAGGCGAACTGGTTCATCGCGCCTTTCACGTCGCGCTCGTGGACGAAGCCGATTCCCTCTTGATCGACGAGGCGCGGGTCCCGCTCGTGATCGCCGGCAGCGTGGAGCGCGGCGGTTCCTCGCGGCCCAGCCTCGCCACGCTGATCGCGTCGCTCACGCCGGGCGTCCACTTCGAGACGGATGAATACGACCGCGACGTCGAGCTGACGGAGGCCGGCATCGACCACATCGAGCGCGCCCTCGGCGTCGGCAGCCTTCATGCGCCGGAGCACCTGGCGCTTCTGACGGAGATCAACTGCGCGCTCCACGCGCACGTCCTTCTGCGGCGCGACGTCGACTACATCGTGCGCAACGCCCGCATCGAGATCGTCGACGAGTTCACCGGACGCGTGGTTGGCGATCGCGTGTGGCCCGACGGCCTGCAGGCGGCGCTCGAGGAGAAGGAAGGCTTGACCCGCCGTGGCGACGGACAGATTCTCGGTTCGATCACGCTGCAACGCTTTCTGCGCCGGTATCCACACGTCTGCGGGATGACCGGCACGGCGCATGACGCGGCCTTCGAGCTGCGGCAGTTCTACGGCGTCGAGGTCGTCGTCATCCCGACGCACCGGCCGATGATCCGCATCGACCGTCCCGACCTGGTCTTCACGCATCGGGAGGCGAAGGAGCGCGCGGTCGTCGAGGAGATTCGACGAGCGCACGCGTCCGGCCGGCCCGTGCTCGTCGGAACGGCCACCGTCGAGGAGTCGGAGCGGCTGGCTGCGCGTCTCGGCGCCGCCGGCGTGATCGGTCAGGTGCTGAACGCGAAGAACGACGCGGAGGAAGCGCGCGTTGTCGCGGGCGCGGGAGCATTGGGCGCCGTCACGATAGCGACGAACATGGCGGGACGCGGCACCGACATCCGCCTCGGCGGGGAGCACGAGGAGGAGCACGACCGCGTTGCGGCACTGGGCGGTCTGTATGTCATCGGCACGAATCGGCACGAGAGCCGCCGCGTGGACCTCCAGCTCCGCGGGCGCGCTGGACGGCAAGGCGATCCGGGCGAGTCGCGTTTCTTTCTGAGCCTCGACGACGAGCTGCTGGTGCGCTTCGGGCTTCGCCGGCTCATTCCGGCGCACCTGATACCCGAGCCGCGCTCCGAAGCGATTGAGCATCCCGTCGTGTCCCGCGAGATCGCGCGAGCGCAGCGGATCGTCGAGGGCCAGAATCTGGAGATCCGCCGCACGCTGTCACGCTATGCCTCGGCGGTCGAGGACCAATACGAGAGCCTCATGGAACGGCGGCAGGCCCTCCTCCTCGGCAGAAGCCTGCCGGACATCTGGCATCAGGCGGGACGCCGCGCCGCGCTCGTCGCCGCCGCCGGCGACGATGCGGTGCAGCGGGCCGAGCAGGCGGTCACGCTGTTCCACATCGATCGCGCCTGGCGCGAGCATCTGGACTTCTGCGCGACGCTGCGCGAAGGCATCCATCTCACGCGCCTGGGCGGTCAGGATCCGCTGCAGCGGTTCACCCGGGAGGTGATGCGCGTGTTTGCCGGAATGGAGGAGGCAATCGACGAGGCCGTGTTCGCCGCCATCGACGGCGTCCGCATCGCAGGCAGCGGCCTGGACCTCACGGCCATCGGCATCAAGAAGCCATCGTCCACCTGGACGTACCTCGTGAACGACGACCCCTTCCGTAATCAGATGGGCGCCGTTCTCACCGGACCGGGCGGCGTCACGGTTGCCATCTACTCGGCGTTCATGCTGATGCCGCTCCTCGTGCTCTGGGGGCTCGTCGATCGATTCCTCAAGAAGCGCGGGTTGCGCTGATGATCTGATACATTCGGCGACACCGTATGAGCCTGAAGCGTCATCCACCGAATCCCGAAGCGAGCCGCCGGCGTTTCCTGACATCGATGGCGGCCGGTATTCTGGGCAGCGGTTTCGTGAGCGTGGGGCGCGGCGCGAGCGCGGTCAGCGCGTGGACCGGCCTCGAGACGAACTCGATCCTGAATCAGGCGCGGCCGATCGACGGTCGTTCGCCGCTGAAGATCGTGAAGGTCGAGCCGCTCATCCTGCGCCTGAAGAATCCCGCCGGCGATCCGCTGTCGCGGAATCCGAGCGCCGCGTGGAACCGGCACTACATGCTGTGCCGGGTCGAGACCGACGAAGGTCTCGTCGGCTGGGGAGAAGGCACCGACTTCCCGCGCGTGGCCACCGTCGCGACGGAGATCGACCTGCTGAAGTCCTACGTCATCGGCCAGAGCGCCTTTGACATCGAGTTGATCTGGAACCGGATTTACCGCGCCAGGAACTCGCAGTGGGGCAGCACGGTGCAGAGCGCGCTGGCGTGCATCGACATCGCGCTGTGGGACATCGTGGGGCAGCGCCTCGGCGTGCCCGTGTATAAGCTGCTCGGCGGCAAGATGCACGACAAGCTTGCCATTTACACGAGCTATCGCTGGGGCGACATCCCCCGAACCGCGGACGCGTATGCCGCGCGCACGCGCGAGCTCATTGCCGAGGGCGCCCGCGCCGGCAAATGGGATCCGTTCTTCGATCCGGTCGATCTGAATCGACAGGCCACGCTGAAGACCATCAACGAGGTCGTCGAGATGGTGCGCGGTATCCGCGAGGGAGGACCGAACTTCGAGATCTGCGTCGAGGCGCACGCGAAGTTCAATACCGGCTCCGCCGTCCGCATTGCCAAGGCGATCGAGCCGTACAACCCGATGTACTTCGAGGAACCGGTTGCGCCGGAGAACCCGGATGCGATGGCCGAGGTCCAGCGCGCCACGAGCGTGCCGATTGCGGCGGGCGAGCGGATCAAATCGCGCCTGGGCCTGCGCGAGTACCCTCGAGAAGCAGGCCTTCCGCCTGTTTCAACCCGACGCGGCGCATGTCGGCGGCATCACGGAGTACCGGAAGATGGCGGCGATGGCCGAGTCTTATTTCATTCCGGTCGCACCGCACAATCCGAACGGGCCGGTGTGCCTGGCCGCGCAGCTGCACCTCTCCGTGGCAACACCGAACTTCGTCATCTTCGAAGAGGGGCGCACGGATCCGCTCGTCTGCAAGGAGTGGTTTGGCGAGTGGGAGGACAGCCGCGCCTTCTTCAAGGTACCGGAGGCGACGGGCCTCGGGATCAAGATCAGCGAACCGGCGATCCGGGCGCAGTCCGTTCCGATCGACAAGGCCGAACGAGGAAGCTGATGCACGACGCGATGACGGTCTACTTCGACGGCGAGAAGTACGCGGGCCTGCTGCTGGCCTGCATGGCGGCGGCCGCGCTCCTCGCGGCGCTCGTCATCTTCCGGGCGCGGCTGGACCTGCGATCGTTCGCGGTGACGCTCGCGGCGCTTGCGCTCGCGCAGGTGGCGCTCGGCGTTGGCCTCTATCTGCGCACCGGGCCCCAGGTCAATCGACTGGTCGAACAGCTCGACTCCGACGCAGCAGCGCTTCGAGCGGCCGAGGGCGCCCGCATGGCGCGCGTCCAGCGAAATTTCGTCATCGTCGAGTACGTCGAGGTGGCGATCATCGTCGTCTGCGCGTTCGTGGCGCTGACACAGAAACACCGGCCGGTTCTGACCGGCATCGCGCTCGGCCTGTTGATCAACGCGTCGTTTCTGCTGGCGTTCGATCTGATAGCCGAACGCCGGGGCGCTGCCGTACGTGGCGGCAATCGATCGGGGCTAGGTTTCCCGATCGTCGTCGTGCTCGGTCGTTCCGCGCGCGTAGTCGGTTGCGCCAGAGCGGGCCGGGCCTGCAGGTCCTCTCTCGAGCTCTTCCGCAATCTGCTCGGAGAGCGGTTTGTTGAGCTTGTCGTCCACGAAATCCGCCAGCGGGCTCTCGGTATTCGCGGGCTCTTCGCGATCATCTTTCGGTCTCATGATCAGCCTCAACATCATGAATCGTGCCGTGCCCCTCGTTCCTATTGACATTCGATAGGACTGACATCAGACTCTCGTATCGGACGTCGATACGAGTAGCCATATGCCCCGAACGAGTCTGTTACAGGGAACCCTCGACCTATTGATTCTGAAGGCGCTCGCTTCCGGCGAGCTGCACGGCCTTGGCGTGTCCCGCCGGATCGAGCAGATCACGAATGGCACATTCTCGGTTCAGCCTGGCTCGCTCTTCCCAGCCCTCCATCGACTCGAGGAAGCCGGATGGCTCGATTCCCTCTGGCAGTCGTCCGAGAACAATCGCCGTGCGAAGTACTACCGCCTGACCCGCACTGGACGGAAGCAGCTCGGCGAAGAGACCGAGAACTGGAACCGGATCTCGCTCGCGATCGCGCAGGCCCTCGAAACCTAGTCGGGATGGAAACATCCATGGTGTCTCACGTACGCAGTCTCTGGCGCAACCTCGTTCACCGCCGCCGCGTCGAACGCGATCTCGATGACGAGGTGCGCGGCGCGTTCGACCTGCTGGTCGAGGAGAAGGTCCACGCGGGCATGTCCGCGGCGGCCGCCCGCAGGGCCGCGACGATCGAGCTGGGCCGCGTCGAATCCATCAAGGCGCAGGTGCAGGAGGCCAGAGCCGGCGCCTTCGTCGAGACGTTGCTGCAGGACGTCCGCTATGGAGTGCGGCTGCTCGCCCGCACTCCGCTCTTCACGATCTTCGCGGCGGCGTCGCTCGCGCTCGGCATCGGCGCCACGAGCGCCATCTTCTCGCTCTTCGACGGCCTCGTCCTTCGGAAGCTTCCCGTTCCTGAACCGGACCGGCTCGTCGTGCTGTCGTTCGGGCCGGCCGGCGGCAACTTCAATTATTCGCTGCCGTACCCCCACTTCGACCAGATCCGCGCGCGCAACACGACGCTCGCCGGCGTCTTCGCGATAAACCCCTTCGGCCGGGTTACCGTCGGCCATCGAGGGCAGGCCGAGACCGCCGATGGGACGTACGTGACCGGCGACTACTATCGGACCCTCGGGCTTGCGCCCAGCGATCGGGCGGTTGCTCGCCCGCGACGACGACCGGCCCGGGCAGAACGTTGCCGTTCTCAGTCATGCGTACTGGCAGCGACGCTTCGGTGGCCGCCCGGACGTCGTCGGTGCGACCGTCGGCCTCAACACGATTCCTTTCACGATCGTCGGTGTGGAACCTGCAGGGTTCTTTGGAACCGAAGTCGGACGTCCGTACGACATCGCGGTGCCGATGCGCGCGATCGAGGTGCTGAGCGAGGGAAGGCCGCTCTGGAACGAGGCGTTCGCCACCTGGATCTACATCATGGGCCGGCTCAAACCGGGCGTGTCCCTCGTCGAGGCGGAGCGCGAATTGAAAGTGATCTTCGCGCAAGTGGGGACAGAGGCCGCGCGAGATCCGAATCAGGTGCGGCTCGCGCGCGAGCATCAGCTCAGGCTCGAGGACGGAGCGAAGGGCAGCAGCAGCGACTTGCGGGTCCGCTACGAGCGGTGGTTGACGCTGTTGCTCGATGGTATTGGGAGCGGTGCTGCTGCTGGCGAGCCTGAATGTCGCAACCCTCCTGCTGTCGCGGTCGGATGCACGACAGCGCGAGATCGCCACCCGACAGGCTCTTGGCGCGGGGCGCTGGCGCATCGTCCGTCAGTTCCTGACGGAGTCTATGGTTCTCGCCGTGTCTCGCCGGAGCGCTGGGTGTCGTCATCGCTTCGTGGGGCAGCAGGACGCTGCTTCGCATCGCCACACCCACGAGCGAGCGGTTACTGCTGGATCTCACTCCCTCGGTTCGACTGGTTGCCTTCACCGGGATCATTGCCGCCGCGACCTGCCTGCTGTTCGGTGTGATCCCGGCCATTCGCGCCACATCATCAGGGCGGCTCCTCGCGGGACGTCAGCTCGGCGGCGGGCGTCAGCGGCGCGTGCTCGATCGCACGCTCGTGGCGTCGCAGGTTGCGATTTCGCTTGTCCTTCTCGTGACCGCAGGCCTCTTCGTCCGCACCCTCGGCAAGCTCTGGGCGCAGGAGACCGGGATACGACCGTCAGCAGGTACTCATGTTCTCGGTTGACGCTCGGCTGGCCGGCAAGAAGGGACCTGACGTGCCGATCGCCTACCGCCGGCTGATCGACGCGCTTCACGCGGTGCCAGGCGCCCGATCGGTCACCGCGTCGGCGGTACGGCCGGTCAGCACCAACCTCTATTTGGTCGATTCCGTTTCGCACGTCGGCGAGAGAACGTTGTCTCGTGAACAACGCATCCGGGTTGCGTTCAACGTCGTGGCACCCGGATATTTCGGCACCCTTGGCATTCCGCTGATGGCCGGACGGGACTTCGACGAGCGGGACTCGGGGCTCGCGCCGAAAGTGGTCATCATCAGCGAACGAATGGCCCGCCACTTCACAGGCAATCCCGTCGGTCAGCGCATCGGCAGAGGACCTGGAGCGCGCGAGGTCATCGGCGTCGCCAAGGACATGCGCTACGCGAAGATCAAGGATGCGCCTCGAGAGGTGTTGTACCTACCCATTCTTCCAGTCAGAGCCGCGCGACCTCTTTTTCGCGCCGACCTTCGAAGTCCGCTACGCGGGCGCGCCCTCCGATGTGCTCGAGTCGATCCGCCGCGCCGTGTCTCGCGTCGACGCCGGTCTGGAGATGTTCGGAGTCAGAACCCTGGAGGCGCAGACGCAGGACTCACTTTCGCGCGAGCGCCTGCTCGCGCTGCTGACGACGTACTTTGGAGGCTTCGCCGTGCTCCTCGCGTGCATCGGCCTGTACGGCTTGATGAGTTATGCGGTCACGCAGCGAACCGCAGAAATCGGCGTGCGCATGGCTCTCGGCGCTCAACCAGCTGCCGTGCGCTGGCTGATCGTGCGCGAGGCGGCGGTGACGGTCGCCGTGGGCGCGGTCGCCGGATTGAGTGGAGCGTTCTCCGTCGTCGGTCTCGTCAAGAGTCAGCTCTTCGGAATCGAGCCGCATGATCCGTTGGCGCTCGGTGGCGCCACCGCGTTGCTCCTGGCGATGGCCTTCGTGGCGGCGTACCTGCCCGCCCGGCACGCGTCACGGATCGACCCGCTCACGGCGCTGCGACACGAGTAGCTCACTTCTCCGACAGGAAGCGGAGGATCTCGCGCATGACCCGCTCGCGCTGATTCGTCGCGAAGAGGTACTGCGCATGCGCGTCGCCGTCGAGGATCACGAGCTCCTTCGGATCAGGCGTCTTCTCGTACCTGTGCGCGAATCCCGGGCAGCCGCGGCCCGTCGCCGCTCGTGTCGTCGCGCGCAAGGATGAACAGCTTGCGCCCCGTCAGCTTCTCCGGCGGGTGCGAGATGGACGCGGCGAGCAGCACGAGCCGATCGATCTCGCCGGGCGCTTCGACTGACGCATCGCCCGCCGCGCCGCCGCCCAGGCTTCCCCCGACCACCGAGACTGTTCTCGCGCCTTCCTTGCGCAGGTAACGCACCGCGGCCAGCACGTCCAGGTGGAGCGGAGCGGTGAAGATATCGGCCTGCCCGGGCCCCTTCGACTGACCGTAACCGCGCAGGTCGATCGCGAGCACTCGAAACCCCGCCTTCGTCAGCGCGTATGCCTGCTCCCCCCAGCTCGCCTTGTCGAACCGGCCTCCGTGAGCGAGCACGACGCCGCGATCTCCCTTCCCGTATAAATCGCCCTGGATAACGCCGCCATCCTGCGTCGGAAACGACACGGACTTCCATGCGCCGTCGATCTTCATGAACTCGCCTGGAGCCAGCGCGCGCCGCGTGAAGCGCGCCGCCCGGATGGCGCCCTGGAAATGGTTGACGCGATTGATCCGCACGCCCACCGACGATCGGCCAGTGCCCTGCGGAGCGAAGTGAATCTCCGCGGCGCCTTCCTGAACGCCGTTCACGTAGTTTCTGAACTCGCGACCGTCGTACACGGCGGCGACGTGATACCACGCGAGCACGGGATGAAGCTTGTTCCGGTCGATCAGTGCCTTACTCGACTCGCCGGTGTGGACGTAGCTGTCGAAGCACCACCGGCCGTTGATGACGCGCAGCTCGAAGAGCATCCGGTTTTCGCTGGCCGCCTCCTGCAGGTGGAGCCAGCGCTGCGCCTCCTGGCCGCCGTCGGGTCGGAAGATCGCTTCCCAGGTGAACGCTTCCGCGCCGGCCAGCGGATGCACGTCCATGAACAGCGCATCGTCCACGCCGTCGAACTCAACGGCTTTTCCGACCGGCGAGTCGATCAGCCGCGGATTGCCTTCGACCGTCGTGGGCCGACCACCGACGCGATCGATGCGATCGAAGGTCCAGACCTCCACATCACCGGCTGCGATGAGGTGTCCCCAGACTAGAATGGCGGCGGCTGCTGCAGGGAGATATCGCATGAGGCCTCGAGTCCGAGTTTCCGTTGCCGCCATTCTGATCGTCCTTGCAGGCTTTGTCACGCACACTCAAGTCCGCGACTTCAAGCCGGTCACGGACGCGATGCTGCTGAACCCGGACCCGGCCGACTGGCCAAACTGGCGCCGGACGCTCGACGGCTGGGGATACAGTCCGCTGAATCAGATCAACAGGCAGAACGTCCACCAGCTCCAGCTCGCCTGGTCGTGGTCGCTGCAGCCGGGGGTAAGCCAGCCGAACCCGATCGTGGTGAACGGCGTGATGTACATCCCGGTTCCCGGCGGCGGTGCCCAGGCGCTCGACGCGGCGAGCGGAGATCTGCTGTGGGAGTACAAGAGCACGCCGAAGGACGGCCGCGCGCGCACCGGACCCATGCGCAACCTGGCGATCCACGGGGACAAGGTCTACATCACCTCGGCAGACGCACGGCTCATCGCGCTGAACGCCCGGACGGGCGAGGTCGTATGGGACCATCAGGTTGCTGATTCGAAACTCGGCTACGGGTATACGAGCGGCCCCATCGTCGCAAAAGGCATGGTCGTGGCCGGCATCAACGGCTGCGCGCGGTACAAGGACGATGTCTGCTTCATCTCGGCGCATGACGGCGCGACCGGCAAGGAAGTGTGGCGAACGCCGATCATCGCGCGGCCAGGTGAACGCGGCGGCGACACCTGGGGCGACCTGCCGCTCACGTTTCGCGCCGGCGGCGATGCCTGGATCGCCGGCAGCTACGATCAGCAATCAAACCTGATCTTCTGGGGCACGTCGCAGGCGAAGCCCTGGACCCGGTTTGCGCGCGGCACCGACGGCGACGCGCTCTTCACCAACTGCACGCTCGCTATCGACGCCGATACCGGGAAGCTCGCGTGGTTCTTCCAGCACGTTCCTGGCGAAACCCACGACATGGACGAGAACTTCGAGCGCATTCTCATCGACTCGAACGGCCGATCGTCCATGTTCACGATGGGCAAGATCGGAATCCTGTGGGAGCTCGATCGCAAGACCGGCGCGTTTCTCAATGCGCACGACCTCGGTTATCAGAATCTCGTGGACGTCGATCGAAAGACCGGGCGCGCGACGTATCGGCCGAACATGGTTCCGCAGTCGGGCGTCGAGCTCGAGTTCTGTCCGAGCTCGTCCGGCTTCAAGAGCCTCCGCGCGATGGCCTACCACCCCGATACGCAGGCGTTCTACATCCCGCTGATTCTGAACTGTCAGAAGGGTACGTTCCAGGACGTGAAGCGTGTGGCGGGCGGAGGCGGCTCCGGTGGCGCGCGCCGCACGAATCTCCCCCACCCGGCGAGCCCCGACGGCATCGGCGAGTTCCTGGCGATGCATGCGAAGACGGGGAAGGTACTCTGGCGCCATCGCACGCGGATGCCGCCGAATACCTCGGCCCTCACCACGGCCGGCGGCCTCGTGATCGTGGGAGATCTCGACCGGTATCTCAGCGCGCATGACGCGACGACAGGCAAAATCCTGTTCCAGACGCGCCTGTCGACGTCCCCTCAGGGCTATCCGATCACGTACGCCGTCAAGGGGCGGCAGTACATCGCCGTGCCGGTCGGCACCGGCGGTGGGCAATGGGTGACGACCATTCCCGGGGAACTGGTTCCCGGATACAGAGCCCTCCGCTCGGCAACGCGATGTTCGTCTTCGCGCTTCCCGAGGCCACGGTGAGTCGGAAGTCACCGACGAGCGGCGTCATCCAATGATGTCGATCCAACCACGAACAACACGAAACGCACGAAACGAATGATCCTCATGTCGTGAATTTCGTGGCTTTCGTGGTTGGTATTAGCGAAAGACGATAGTCGACGGGCCCACGACCTTCACGATCTCCTTCGTGGGCGTCAGCTTTCCCGTGTTCTCGTCGACGCGGAAGATCACGACCGTGTCGCCATTCTGATTGGCCGCATAGAGGTGCGTCCCGGTGGGGTCGAGGCCGAAGTAGCGCGGCGTGCGGCCCTGCGTCGGTTCCCAGCCGACCGGCGTGAGCAATCCCGTACCCTTCTCGACCGCGAAGATGACGATGCTGTCGTGCCCGCGGTTGGAGCCGTAGACGAAGCGGCCAGAGGGCGCGACCACTACTTCCGCGGTGCTGTTGTTGCCCGTGAACGTCGACGGCAGCGTCGACAGCGTCTGCAGCGGCTTGAACGCCCCCTTGTCCGGAGCGAACTCGAACGCGGTCATCGTCGAGTCGAGCTCGTTGATGACGTAGGTATACGGCTCGCTTGGATGACGTCGGTGGAGCGACTCATTCCTTTGCTGGCGGCGCGCGGGCCGAGGGTGATGACCGTGAAGCATACCCACCATGACCTTCGGCCGTCGACGGCACTACCGATGGTGAGCGGCACGCGCGCGCCGGCGCCATCAGGACCATCGTGATCGCCCCGCAGGCGTGGGAAATCGACGGCAAGAGGCAGTTGGGGCCACCGCCGACGCTCGCCGAAATCGCACCGCACGTGGCCGAGGCTGACATCGTCCTCATCGAGGGGTTCAAGCGGGCGCCAATACCGAAGATTGAGGTACGGCGCACCGCGTCGCCGACCAACGAGCCGCTAGCCCCGAGCGACAGCCGCATTGTCGCCGTGGCGGCCGATCACCAAGCGGACACCGCAGGGCTGCCGCTATTCGATCTCGACGACGCCGATGCCATTGCGGCCTTCATCGCAGGCCTAACCAGGTGAGCCACGCGGGCGGCGTTTGACCGCGCGCGCGCCAGCGGCGGCGCGCGTACCCCATGCCGACTATGATCAAGACGAGCCCGACCGCGAGCCAGAGGGCCCAATGCTCGACCAGCGAGCGGCTAACCTCTGGCTCCAACCCTTCGTGGGGTGTGGGTACCAGCCGGCCAGCGCGGTCCGCCGTCGACGGCGCATCAGCCGCTCCAGCACGTGCCGCGAGCCACCCAAGGAGCGCGACGAGCGTACGCATTGCTGTTCGTCCCGTCCACCTACCCGCGGTAAGCGGCACCCTGCATGACCGTTACACGTCAAACGGCCTTCCCCTAGGGCGCCGAATGCGACAAAACCCTTGATCACCCCGCCGCGGTCGCTAGCTTACCGGCAGCCGGGATACCATCTATGTCACGTATGCCACGGCAATTCACAACGCTTCAGGAGCGCATCGCAACACGTGGGTGATCAACTCAATTCGCCGCCTCTGCCAGCGCTCGTCGACCCGTTCGGCCGGGCGATCACCTACCTGCGCGTCTCGGTCACCGACCGCTGCGACTTCCGCTGCGTCTACTGCATGGCCGAGGACATGACCTTCCTGCCCAAGGCGGACCTGCTGACCCTCGAGGAGCTCGACCGCCTCTGCACGGCCTTCGTCGCCCGCGGCGTCCGCAAGCTGCGCCTCACCGGCGGCGAGCCGCTGGTCCGCGCGACATCATGAGCCTGTTCGCGGCCGCTGGCGCGCCACCTCGAGCGCGGCGCCGCTCGACGAGCTGACGCTGACCACCAACGGCACCCAGCTCGCGCGCTTCGCCGCGCGAGCTCGCGGCTGCGGCGTGCGGCGCATCAACGTCTCGCTCGACACGCTCGACCCCGACAAGTTCCGCGCCATCACCCGCTGGGGCGACTTCGCCAAGGTGATGGACGGGCATCGACGCGGCGCGACGCGGCGGGCCTCGGGTCAAGATCAACGCCGTGGCGCTCAAGGGCGTCAACGAGGACGAGATCGACGACCTCATCGCCTGGGCGCACGGCCGCGGCTTCGACCTGACGCTGATCGAGACCATGCCGCTCGGCGAGATCGACGGCGACCGCATCGACCAGTACCTGCCGCTGTCGATCGTGCGCGCGCGGCTGCTCGACCGCTGGACGCTGGACGACATCCCGCTACCGCACCGGCGGCCCGGCCCGCTACGTGCGGGTGCGCGGAGACCGGCGGCCGCCTCGGCTTCATCACCCCGCTGACGCACAATTTCTGCGAGAGCTGCAACCGCGTCCGCCTGACCTGCACCGGCACGCTCTACATGTGCCTCGGCCAGGAGGACGCCGCCGACCTGCGCGCGCCGCTGCGCGCGCTCCGAGGACGACGAGCTCCTGCACGCGGCCATCGACGAGGCGATCGCGCCGCAAGCCCAAGGGCCACGACTTCGTCATCGACCGCCGCGCCGGCCGTCCCGCCGTTGCCCGCCACATGAGCGTCACCGGCGGATAGTCTGCTAAGCTCCCATTCCCGTGGGGACGGGAGGGGAGCATGTCCAAGTACGGCATGGGATTCATCCGCTCGGCGCGGCTGACGCGCCGGCAGCTCATTCTGTTCGCCCTGATATCAGCGGTTCTAAATGGCGTGGTCACTGCCTGCGTCGGCACGTGGCTGGCGCAGACTTACGCGACGCAACAGAGCCGCCGGAAATCGGTGGAGGCGCTGGCTCATCTCATCTACGAGCGGCGCACGCGCGCCGGCATGGTCGTTTTGGCCATGCGCCGCAATGCAGCGTTGGACGAGATTAGTACCGTAAGCGTGCCTACGATGAAGCCTATGTCGACTGGAACAAGAACATCCTGCTCAACCTGTTCGTCATCCGCGAAGTGGGCGGCGAGCTGAAGTTCGCCACGCTGGAGAAGATGTTCGAGGACGAGCTGGTCGCGGCGCATGGCCGATGTCGACCGCTGCCTTACGAAGGCCTACGACCGGAAGCTCGCTGGCGAGGATGTCGTGCCGGTGCTTGATGCCTGCGGCATAGGGCAACTGCACCAGTTCATTCTCGATTGCGGCGCCACCTTCACCGACGAACTCTATAAGCTCACGCGGCTGTCGTTCGTGCCGTTCTCGAATGCGAAGGCCGAGCGCAAGCGGCTGGCGGAGATCAACATCAAGGCCAATTGCACGCGGCCACCCGAGCCGCCGCCTCACCTGCCTCGCCTGCACCAATCACTGGAGTCGTAGCGACGCCGGCAACGGCAGCGCCGGCGCAACCGCTGCCACCTGCGAAGCCGCCGTGAGCTAGGCGAGCAGTTTGCGCACGCTGGTGCGAACTTCCTCGAGCGTGAACGGCTTCGACAGCACCGCCACGTGCCCGCTCTTGAGCGCACGAGCGCGATCGAGCTGTTCGGCAAAGCCCGACATCAGTAGGACGCGAATATTCGGCTGCTTCAGCGCCCGCTGCGCCAGCGCCACGCCGTCGAGCAACGGCATCTCCACGTCGCTGACGAGCACGTCGAACTTCTGTGCGCCGGCACCTTCGACGCAATCGAGCGCCTCGCTACCATCCTGCGTGACATGCACGCTATGCCCGTCCGCCTCGAGGGCGCGCCTTACGAGCTCGCGCGTCGCTGCGTCGTCGTCCGCTAACAATATCCGCGCCATCGCGCGCCCCCTTCCTTCTCACCTACTGACGCACGACGCGGCCGACGAAGGGCAGCTCGCGGTAGCGGTGTGCCACGTCCATGCCATAGCCGACAACGAATTCGTTGGGGCATTCGAAGGCGCTGAAGTCAGCCTCGACATTGACCGCGCGCGGTATTTTTTTGTCGAGCAGGACGCAGGTGTGGATGGACTTGGCACCGCGCGCGGAGATCAGGTCCTTGGCGAAGACCAGCGTGCGGCCGGAATCGAGCACGTCGTCGACGAGGAGCACGTTGCGGCCGTCGACACTGAGATCAAGGTCGCGCAGGATCTCGACTTTGCCCGACGACACGCGGCTCTTGCGGTAGCTTGACAGGGTCAGGAAGTCGACCTCCGGCTCCATGCCCGCATGTGCATCGCCCGGATAAGGTCGGCTGCGAAAACGAAGCTGCCTTTCAGGACGGCAACCACCAGAAGCTGCTCAAACCGGCGCGCGGCAATCTCCTGGGCAAGGGCGCGAATTCTCTCAGCGATCCGGTCTGCCGAGAAAATACCTCGACGTCCCTCGGCGGAAGTTGTCGCTTCTTCATACGTCTCTTCCAAATCACTTCTGCCCGCTAGGAGACGTTGCCGCACTTTGCATCGCCCCTGCAAGTGCCGCCAGAACGCGGCCAGGCCAATACTAGCTGGGGCCACCTGGGTGCACACGAGCCTGCCACAATCCTAACAGATTGATCGCTGTTCGCGTTTTCGCATATAGAGCTTCGGAATAAACCACGCGGCACCCTTGGTTGGCCGCGCGCGCAACTGGAATTTGGGACGACGACACGTGATCCGTTTGACGAATGTCGGGTTGAAGTACGGCCAGGGCCCGGAGGTTCTGTCCGACGTCAGCTTTCCATTTGAAGCCTGGGCTCGTTCCACTTCCTGACCGGACCGTCCGGCGCCGGCAAAACGTCGCTGCTGCGGCTGCTGTTCATGTCGATCGAGCCGACGCGCGGCCAGCTCCATATGTTCAGCCAGGACGTCAGCCGTGTATCCGCCACCAAGCGCGCGCAGCTGCGGCGGCGGGTCGGCATCGTGTTCCAGGATTTCCGGCTGCTCGACCACCTCACCACGTGGCAGAATGTAGCTCTCCCGCTGCGCGTCGTCGGCAAGCGGCAATATCAACGACTACAAGGAGGACGTGACCGACCTGCTGCAGTGGGTGGGACTGGGTGATCGCATGCACGCCTATCCGTCCGTGCTGTCGGGCGGAGAGAAGCAGCGCGCGGCCATCGCGCGGGCGCGTCATCCGCAAGCCGGAAATCCTGCTCGCCGACGAGCCGACGGGTAACGTCGACCCGCAGATGGCGCGGCGGCTGCTGCGCCTGTTCATCGAGCTCAACCGGCTCGGCACGTCGGTTCTGATTGCCACCCATGATCATCAACTGATGCGGCAGTTCAAAGCGCCGCGGCTGGAGCTGCACGACGGACATGTCCGGATCGTATGACAGGCCGACCGGCGCGCTGGGCAGCGCAACGCGGCGCGCCATGTGCGACCACGTCCGATGACCCTACGACGATGTCGTGACGGGGCCCGCCGACGCCAGCACGCGTCAGACCGGCTTGCGCGACGCCGCGCCGCCCCGCAGATGACGACCTCGACGCAGGACAGTTTCAGCCTACCGCGCGCGGCCCAAGGCGAACGCCGAGCCGACTCAACACCGGCATCGTGCCGGCGGGCTCCGTCACGGGCCGCTCGCTGACGCTCGTGATCTCGATCATGTGCTTCCTGGCCTGCCTGACGGCCGGGCGCCGTCTACATGATCCACCAGTCCGCCGAAGCGTGGATGAAGGACATTGCCAGCGAAGTGACTGTGCAGATCGAGCCGCGCGAATCGGCAGATGTCGATAAGCTCGTCGCCGACGTGGCGGCCTTCCTTGGCAAGGAACGCGGAATTGCCGGCGTGCGCGCGCTCACCGTCGAGGACAGCGCGCAGCTGCTCGAGCCCTGGCTTGGCAAAACCGACGCGCTGAAGACGCTGCCGGTGCCGCGCCTGATCGCGCTGGAGCTCGACCGCGCCACGCCGCCGGACCTGGATGCCGTGCGGGCTTCGCTGTCGCAGTCAGTTCATGGGCGCCTCGCTCGATGATCATCGCGGCTGGCAGCGGCAGATCAGGACGGTCACACATGGCTTCGCGCTCGGCGGGCTTGGCATCTTGCTGCTGGTGGCTGCCGCGACCACGGCCATCATCGTTTCGGCGACGCGCAGTGCGCTTTCTTCGAACCGTGAGATCGTCGAGGTGCTGCACTTCGTCGGGGCCACGGATCGCTTCATTGCACATGAGTTCGAGCGGCATTTCCTCAGCCTCGGCATCAGCGCGGGGCTCGTCGGCGCGCTGTGCGCGATGACGATCTTTTTTGTCATGCCGACGATCGTGGAGATGCTCGGCGGCGGGCCGTGACGCTGGCGGAGATGCAGCGGCTGCTGGGAACAAGCTCGCTTGATCTTGCCGGCTATGTGCTGCTCGGCATCGTCGTCATCGTGATCGCGGCGCTGTGCATGCTGACGTCGCGGTTTGGCGTCTACCGCATTCTCAATTCCAAGGCCTAGCACGCAGGTGCAGCAAAACAACCGGGCAGAACGGTATTCGCTCGGCTGCGCAATGAGACCTGTCGAAATAGGGATCAAATCGGGTAGTCTGCGCCGACGCTCAATGGCGCGGGCGACTAAGGACGGACAACGTAGGCGGCGCTTGCGATGAGCAGCTTGCGGCGAGCTTTGATCATCGGGCTGGGAGCGGCAGTGTCCTTGCTGGCACTGGGCTTTGTCCTGTTCGCGAGCGTCGTCACGCGATTTCCTGCCGACAACAATCCTCATGCGGACGGCATCGTGGTCCTCACCGGCGAGAGCATGCGCATCGCCGAAGGCGCGCGTCTGCTGGATGAGGGCCGTGCCCAGCGCATGCTGATCTCCGGCGTCTTCCGCCGCACCGGCAAGAAGGCGCTACTCGAGATCTCTGGCCTTCCCGAAGACAAGTTCGATTGCTGCGTGGACATCGGGTACGCCGCGCTCGATACGGCCGGCAATGCCAACGAGACCCGCGCGTGGGCGGTCTCGCACGGCTATGGCAGCCTCATAGTCGTGACGGCGAGGTACCACATGCCGCGCAGCCTCGCGGAGCTGGCGCTGGCACTGCCCTCCGCGGAGCTCATTCCGCACCCCGTGATTCCCAACAATTTCCCGCCGACGCGCTGGTGGCTGCATGCGTCGGTCACCCGCACGCTCGTTTCGGAATACTTCAAGTTCCTTCCGGCGGCGGCGCATTTCACCATCGCCCGCCTGCTGCGTTCAACGCAGCCCAATTCGGTGGCCGAGGTACCGGCCGAGAATCCCGCAGCTGGGATCTTTTGAGCCTTGTCTCTGACGCTCATCCGCTCGCTCGTGTTCGCAGTGCTTTTCTACCTGAGCACCGCGATCTTCGTCGTGGGCGGATCCTTCCTTCTCCTCGGCCCGCGCCGTTGGGCTATGGCTGGCCTCAAGGCGCACGCCATCGTCTCGCTGTGGCTGTTGCGATGGGTCGTAGGCACACGCATGGAGGTCCGCGGTCGCGAGAGCTGCCGAAGCCGCCGTACCTCGTCGCCTCAAAGCACCAGTCCGCCTGGGATACGTTCGCACTGATCCGATCTTCACCGACCCGGCGATGGTGATGAAATGGGAGCTGACGCTCATTCCCTTCTACGGCTGGTTCTCGCGCAAGTTCGAGCATGTCTTCGTCCGCCGCGAACGTGGGCCCGCGGCCCTACGCCATCTCGTGCGTGACGCGCAGGACCGTGCCGCCGCCGGCCGCGAGATCGTCCTCTTTCCGCGAGGGCACGCGGCGTGCGCCAGGGGCTGAACCCGACTACAAACCGGGCGCCGTGGCGCTCTACGAAGGTCTGGGCTTGCCCTGCGTGCCGGTTGCGCTCAACTCGGGGCTCTACTGGCCCCGGCGAGAGTGGATCCGCTATCCGGGCACGATCATCGTCGAATCCTCGACGCCCTGCCCCCTGGTCTGCCGCGCGCCGAGTTCAAAGCGGAGTTGCAGCAGCGTATCGAGGGTGCGGCGAGCCGGCTCATCGTGGAAGCTGCGCGCTCCCCCAATTCGCCACCCATTCCGGATGAAACTTTAGCCCGGGCTGAAAGCGCTTTGGGTTAGCCACTCCTTGAGTTGGGCAGGCAAGCTGTGACCTAGATTTTAATATATTAATCAACAAATTGCGCAGACGGGCGAAGATTGCGCGTAAATTCGGGCCAAACTTCGCATTCTCCATCGCCAGAAAAGTAAAAGCGCCGCCCTATCGGGCGACGCATTCACTTCCATCACGGCGGTAAATCGTCCGATGCGGAAAACTGAACTGAATTCGACAACTACTTTTTCTTGGCCGCCGGCTTAGCCTTGGCAGGTGCCGCCTTCGGCTTGCGCTGAATGACGGCGGTCTTCGCCTTGGCGGAGGCCGGCGAATATAATTGCCGGTGGGGCGGGCCTTCGCGGCGGCCTTGGTGGAAGCTTTAGCCATGTCGAACCTCATCGATTTGGATTTCGAACGTAAGCGTCGCAACCACGCACAAAACAACGAGCACCACGAACCCGAAATGTGGTGCTGCGAATGCGGCTGTATCACATTCTATCAATGGTCCAGCGGGGCCATTCAGTGCGCTGCGTGCAAAGTTGTGCAGAACGGTATCGAGGCACCTTCGCTGCCATCGGGTTGACGCGGTTGGCGGCCAACGCGGCGGGATCCACCGACAAGAACTTATAGAGAACTTAATAGGAACATTTTGTTGACTTTGCGCCTCCTCGGCCCCATATTTGTGGGCCGAGATGCAGGACCGACTGATGCCCGACGCAGCCGAAATCCCCCCGCCGATTTCTCGCGATATCTGGGAGCTCAAGTACCGCCTGAAAGATACAGACGGTGCGCCGGTCGATTTGTCGCTCGATGACACGTTCTGGCGCGTCGCCCGCGCCGCGGCAGCCGTCGAAAAGGGCGGCAAGCGGATGCGCGAACAGTGGGCGAAGCGCCTCCACGACGGCATGGCCGATCTGGGCTTCCTGCCGGCGGGCCGATCCTCGCGGGCGCAGGCACGGGCCGCGCGGTGACGCTGTTCAACTGCTTCGTGATGGGGACGATCCCCGACGACCTAGCGCCATTTTCGCCGATTTGAGGGAGGCCGCGCTCACCATGCAGCAGGGCGGCGGCATCGGCTACGACTTCTCGACGCTGAGACCCAAGGGCGCGGAGGTGCGCGGCGTCGGCGCCGATGCGTCGGGGCCGGTCTCGTTCATGGACGTGTGGGACTCGATGTGCCGCACGATCATGTCGGCCGGCGCCAGGCGCGGCGCGATGATGGGCACGCTCTCCTGCGCCCATCCCGACATCGAGGCCTTCATCGAGGCCAAGCGCGCGCCCGACCGGCTGCGCAATTTCAATCTCTCGGTGCTGGTGACGGACGCGTTCATGGCGAGGTCGCGGCGACGAGCCGTGGGACCTGATCTTCGAGGGCAAGGTCTACAAGACCCTGTCGGCCCGCGCGCTGTGGGACCGCATCATGCGCGCGACCTATGACGCGGCCGAGCCGGGCGTGATCTTCATCGACCGGGTGAACGCGCTCAACAATCTCGCCTATTGCGAGACGATCCAGGCGACCAATCCGTGCGGCGAGCAGCCGCTGCCGCCCTATGGCGCGTGCCTTCTGGGCTCGATCAATCTGGCGAAGCTGGTCGATCGTCCGTTTACGGATGAAGCGCGGCTGGACGAAGACGAGCTCAAGCGCGTTGACAGCGATCGCCGTGCGGTTCCTGGACGATGTGATCGACATCTCGCGCTTCCGCTGCCGGCCAGGCGGCGGAGGCCAAGGCCAAGCGGCGGATCGGTCTCGGCGTCACCGGGCTCGCGGACGCGCTGATCTTCTGCCGCGCGCGCTACGGCTCGGCGGAGAGCCGGCGATGCTCGCTGGCTCGTGGATGGTCGCGATAGCGCCGCCTATCGCAGCCATCGGCCGAGCTCGCCGCACGAGAAGGGCGCGTTTCCGCTGTTCGATCGCGAGCGCTTCCTCGCGCGCCCGAACATTGCGGCGCTGCCTCGACGACATCCGCGACGGCGATCGCCGCGCACGGCATCCGCAACGGCTGCCTCACCTCGATCGCGCCGACCGGCACGATCTCGCTGTTCGCCGGACAATGTCTCGAGCGGCATCGAGCCGGTGTTCGCCACTCGCTACACGCGCAATGTGCTTCTGCCCGACGGCACGCGGCGCGAGGAGAAGGCGACCGACTATGCCTATGGGCGTTTCCGCGAGCTGTTCGGCGAGGACACGGAGCTTGCCGGGCTATTTCGTGACGGCGCAATCGCTGTCGCCGGCCGAGCACGTGGCCGTGCAGGCCGCGGCGCAGGCCTATGTCGACTCCTCGATCTCCAAGACGATCAACTGTCCGCCGGGGATTTCGTTCGAGGACTTCAAGGACGTCTACCGGACGGCCTATGAGAAGGGCTGCAAGGGCTGCACGACCTACCGGCCGAACCCGGTGACCGGCGCGGTGCTGGCGGCGGACCGCGACCGGCGGCGCGCAGCCGGCGTCCGACGGCGCCGTCGCAGGCCGCAGACGGCCGTCGCACGCACCGCACTCGCGCTCGCGCCGCGGACGCCGAACGCGCGGAGGGCGGCGACTCGTCTACATGACCCAGCCGCTCGACCGCGCCGGGCGAGCTGCCGGGCATACCTACAAGGTGCGCTGGCCGGACCTCGACCACGCGTTCTACATCACCATCAACGACATCGAGCAGGACGGCCGGGAGCGGCCGTTCGAGATCTTCATCAACTCGAAGACATGGAACACTACGCCTGGACGGTGGCGCTCACCCGCATGATCAGCGCGGTGTTCCGGCGCGGCGGCGACGTGAGCTTCGTCGTCGAGGAGCTCAAGGCCGTGTTCGATCCGCACGGCGGCCAGTGGATGGGCGGGCGCTACGTCCGTCGCTGCTCGCCGCCATCGGCGAAGTGATCGAGACGCACATGCGGCGCATCGGTTTCCTGCAGAGCGAGGAAGCAGTTTGGCGCTCGGTGAAGTTCGGCGGCAAGGCGAAGCGGTGAGCAGCGCGCAAAGCGCCAATACTGCGCGCCAGCCGACGCGCCTGCGGCTGTGCCCGAGATGCTCGTCGGCAGACTATGTCCAGCAGGAAGGTTGCTGGGTTTGCAACGCCTGCGGTTTCTCTCGCTGCGGCTGACAATTATGCCTCGCGTTGCACACGCGATGCGAGGCCCGCGGCTCGCGCGACACACGGCAATTTTGCGTTCACTCTGCCCAAAAATCACAGATATGGAGCCACAATTCGGCTCCAAACC
>CAVYVZ010000006.1:0-261627 GCA_963772065.1 uncultured Acidobacteriota bacterium | reverse complement strand
CCAGCGGCTGACGATCTATCGCCGTATGGCCGGGGTGCGGTCCGAGGACGAGCTGCGCACGGTCATCGAGGAGGCCAGGGATCGGTATGGGCCACCCCCCGCGTCTATCGAGAACCTGGCCGAGTACGCCTTTATCCGGCTGCTGGCCGACCGGGTGGGCGTCGAATCCATCGACCGTGAGGCCCATCTGGTCGTCTTAAAGTTCAGGCCCGAGGCGAAGCTGGATCCGACCTGGCTGTTCAAGGTCGTCCAGGAGCGCAAGGACATCCAACTCACGCCACCTGCGACACTTAGGCTGGATATGAGGATCGGCGAGGACCGCAAGGCCAGCCGGGCTGGCCGGGCCGGATCGCCGTCCAAGGCGTCGTGGTGGACGGCGCGGGCGACCGCCGGCGAGGTCACCGGCGGGTTCACGAGGGACGAGATCCTCCGGCCGGCGACGGAAGACCCCCGCGCCGAGGGGGGAGTCTTCAGCAGGGTTTCCGGCCTGCTGCGAGACTTGAGCGAGGGCGTCCGGATACGCTAAAATATTGAAAATAATGCAGAAACAGCTTTTCGCGGCGGCGACCGTGTTCGCGGCGATCCTCGTGGTCCCGATGCGGGCGGAGATCATCGAGCAGGTGCTCGTGAAGGTGAACGGCGACATCATCACGAAGACCGAGCTCGAGGCGCGCCAGGTGTCGGCGATCCGTCAGCGGATGCAAGGCAAAGTCGACGCCGAGGCGATGAAGAACGACGCCACGCTGAAGAAGATGCTCGCCGACGTGACGCCCCAGCTGATCGTCAGCGCGATCGACGAGCTGCTCCTGCTCCAGCACGGCAAGGAGCTCGGTCTCCGGCTTGGTGACGATCAGTTCAAGCAGGTCGTCGCCAATATCCGCAAGGAAAACAATCTCCAGGACGACAAGAAGTTCGAAGAGGTGCTGGCGCAGGAAGGCATGACGATGGACGACCTGCGGAAGCAGCTGGAGCGCCAGATGCTGGTCGATCAGGTCCAGCGCCAGGAGATCGGATCGAAACTGACGATCACCGAGGAGGAAGCGCGGCAGTACTACGCGAAGCATCCGGAAGACTTCACCGAGGCGCCGTCGGTGACGCTCCGCGAGATCTTCATCACGGTGCCCGAGGCCGAGGGGGGCGTGAGCGTCACGAAGGACGAAGAGGCACAGAAGAAAGCGGCCGACCTGCGCGCGCGCGCGCTCAAGGGGGAAGACTTCGCGAAGCTGGCGGCCGAGGCGTCCGACTCGCCGTCGAAGGCGAACGGCGGCCTCATCGGCCCGTTCTCGCGCTCGGACATGTCGCCGCAGCTGCAGGAGCTTGTCGACAAGATGAAGCAGGGTGACATCACCCAGCCGATCCGCACCGGGAAGGGTTATCAGCTTCTCAAGATCGAATCGCTCAAGACCGCCGCGCTGCAGCCGTTCGACTCGGTGCGCGACCTGATCGCCGACAAGGTCGCCGGCGCCCGTACGCAGACCGAGATGCGCAAGTTCCTCGCACGGCTGCGCGCCCAGGCGATTATCGAGTGGAAGAACGACGAGCTGAAGAAAGTGTACGAGAAGCAGATCGCGGGCGATCCCGCGGCCGGCGGCTCGTAGGGGCGGCTCGTGAGCCGCCCGTCGCTGTCAGCCGGAAGCCGGAAGCTGGAAGCCGAGAACATGCAGCAGGGCACGGCGTGGTACGCCATCTGGACGCGATCGAGACACGAGCAGGTCGTTCGCGAGCAGCTCGCGCGCAAGGGGATCGAAGCCTTCCTGCCGACGATCACGAAGTGGAGCCGGTGGAAAGACCGGAAGAAGCAGATCGACTGGCCGCTGTTTCCCGGGTACTGCTTCGTGCGCTTCAACGGTCTGGACCGTCTCCCGGTGCTGAAATGCACCGGCGTCGTCAACATCGTGTCGTTCGATGGCGACATCGTGCCGATCCCCGAGCACGAGATCGAGAGCATCCGCCGGCTCGTCGAAAGCGATCTCCAGTTCGATCCGTGTCCGCTCATTCGTGAAGGCATGACGGTCGAAGTCACCCACGGCCCGCTCAAAGGGGTCGTCGGGCGGCTGGTGCGCAAAGGGGCGCACGCCCGCCTGATTCTTTCGGTCGATCTGATCGGCCAGGCCGTCAGCGTCGAAGTCGATGCCTCGGACGTCAAAGCGTACTGAATGAAAATCGGATCGATCAATCTTGCGGCGCCGTTTGCGCTTGCCCCGATGGCGGGCATGACGGACACCGCCTTCCGGCGGCTCGTCAAGCGGCGCGGCGGGTGCGGGCTGGTCGTGACGGAGATGGTCAGCTCCGAGGGGCTGGTCCGCGGAATCGACCGCACGCTCGAGTACGCGGAATACACCGAGGAAGAGCGTCCCGTCTCGATCCAGATCTTCGGCGGCGATCCGGAGAAGATGGCCGACGCGGCGCAGATCGTCGAAGGCATGGGCGCCGACATCGTCGACGTCAACATGGGCTGCCCGGTGCCGAAGATCGCGAAGCACAATGCGGGCTGCAGCCTGATGCGCGAGCCGGCGCATGCGCAGGCGGTCGTGACCGCGATGGCCAAGGCCGTGAAGATTCCGGTGACGGTCAAGATGCGCGCGGGATGGAGCGACGCGGAGATCAACGCTCCGGAGCTCGCGCGCCGCATGGAAGACGCCGGCGCGCGGGCGATCGCGGTCCACGGCCGCACCGCGGCGCAGTCCTATTCGGGATCCTCAGACTGGGCGCTGATCGATCGGATCGCGGGCAGCATCGGCATTCCGGTGTTCGGGAGCGGCGACTGCATCGAACCAGCGCAGCTGGTCGAGAAGATGGCGTCCGGCCGCGTGTCGGGCGTGCTGGTCGGCCGCGGCGCGCTGCGCAATCCGTGGATCTTCGAACAGGCGGCGGCGCTGGCGCGCGGCGAGCGCCCGCGGGAGATCACGCTGCAGGAGCGCGGACAATTCCTGCTCGAGTACGTCGAACTTCTGCTGAAAGAACGGAACGGAGAGGCGGCCGGGTTCCGCCACGTTGCGCCGACGCAGCCCAGCCCCGATCCCCGATTCCCGATCCCGACACCCGCGGTCACGATCGCCCGCGGGCACGACCGGTGGGTGATCAACAAGCTGCGCGCGCTCAACTCGTGGTACACAAAGGGGCTCGACAACGGATCGCACCTGCGCGTGAAGGTGAATGCCGCCGAGTCGGTCCCGCAGCTGCGCGACGTGATCGCGGAGTTCTTTCAGGTCGAAGAAACGATCTCGTCGAGCGCGTAGTCGTAGGCGAGCGCCGCAGAGGTCGCGCGGTAGAACAGGTCGCCGAGCGCCGCGTGCGCCGGCGCCTGCAGGTCCCGCGTCAGCGCCGCGACGTCCTCCACCTCGATAATCAAGGCGAACTCGAAGTCCTGCGGCATGAGCTGCTCGTAGCCCGGCAGACCGTGCTTCACGCGCCGTCCCAGGCGGAACCTCCGGATCTCGGGCACGTCAGCGGCGGCGCGCGCGAGCGTGTCGAGTGCGTGCTGCCGTTGGGCCGCGGTCAGATCCGCGCGCGGCTGGAGCAGCACGATGTGCGCGATCACTCCTCGTCCTTTTTCTTCCCGCCTTCGTCGCTACGCGACTTCGGCGAGGCAGGCGGCGAAGAAGGCTTCGGATTCGTGTGGTCGCGGCGCAGCTTGTCCTTGTAGCGCGCGCGCTTGACGTCGCGCGGCACCTTGAAGCGATCGCGCGGATCCTTGTGCTGGCCGCCGGGCCGCCAGTCGCGGCCCCTTTTATCGGGATCCTGAGGCGGCCCGCCCGGTCGATCACGCCAGCGATCTTTACCTTCTGGTCGCGGACCGTCCGGTCGCGGCGGCTGTGAGCGATCTTTCCATGGCGGCTTGGGTCCGCGGTTCTGCCAGGGAGCTTTGCCGCCGTCTTTCCACGCCGGTTTGGCGCCGGCGGTACGATCGCCTTGTGGACGATCCTTCCATCCACCGCCCTCCCGACGCTGGGGGCCGCCGTCGCCCGGCTTGAATGGTTTCCGGGCGGAGGCGGGAGGACGATCCCGCCACTCCGGTTTGGGCCCGCGATTTTTCCAGTCAGGCTTCGGACCCTTATCACGCCACTCGGGCTTGCCGCCTTCGCGGCTGCGCGGCCTCCCGCCTTCGTCGCGGCGCGACTTCGGCGAGGCAGGCGGCGGGCCATGGGGCGCCCGATCTTTCCACTCCGGCTTCGGCCCCCGATTCCGCCACGCGGGCTTTGCGCCAGCGGGTCGATCGCCGAGCCCGCCGTCGCCCGGCGTGAATGGTTTCCGGGCGTAGGCGGGTGGACGATCTCGCCACTCCGGTTTGCCGCCTTCGCCGCTGCGCGGCTTCCCGCCTTCGTCGCGGCGCGACTTCGGCGAGGCAGGCGGCTGGCCAAGGGGCCCTCGATCTTTCCACTCCGGCTTCGGCCCCCGATTGCGCCACGCGGGCTTTGCGCCAGCGGGTCGATCGCCCTGCCCGCCGTCGCCCGGCGTGAATGGTTTCCGGGCGTAGGCGGGTGGACGATCCCGCCACTCCGGTTTGCCGCCTTCGCCGCTGCGCGGCTTCCCGCCTTCGTCGCCGCGCGGCTTCCAACCTTCGTCGCGGCGCGACTTCGGCGAGGCAGGCGGCGGGCCAAGGGGCGCCCGATCTTTCCACTCCGGCTTCGGCCCCCGATTGCGCCACTCGGGCTTGCCGCCTTCGCCGCTGCGCGGCCTGCTCGGGCCGGGCGGAGGCACGCCGAAGCCCGGCTTGAATGGTTTCCGGGCGAAGGCGGGCGGTCGATCGCCGCGCGGCCTGTCCCTGTCTCGGGACCACCGCGCCTCGCGCGCCTGTCGTGCCTCGTCCTCCGACTTCCAGAGCCGCCCGCTGGCGAACCACATCATCACCGCATCGGGATGCTTTGCCTGCAGTTGCTTCAGCGTCGGCAGCAGTTCCTCCTGCGTCGCGGCGCGGAATGCCGTGGCTTTCTCCGAAAATGATCGTCCAGTAGTTGTGGCGGGGAGGCATCAGGAGTACTCCGGGCTGGCCGCGTTCGAGCCGCTTCAGCTTTTCGATTAACGTCGTCCGCTTGAGATTCAGCAGGCGGGCTGCCTGCCGCTTATTCCCCTGCGTGCGTTCGAGCGACCGCTTGATCAGCGTCAGCTCGACACCCTCCGATGTAGCGCTCGAAATCGATGCCTTCGTCGGGAAACCACGCCGTGCCGATCTCCGCCGTCGACGGGCAGGTTCTGAATTTCCGGACCGAGATCGGCCACGTCGATCTGCGTCCGTCCGTGGCTGAACGCCAGCGCGCGCTCGACCACGTTCTCGAGCTGCCGGACGTTGCCCGGCCACGCGTAGCCATCAGCCGACGCATCGCTTCCTGCGACATCGTGACGGAGCGCGGCGGCACCTGCTCCGCGCCGAGCTTCTGCAGGAAATGCTGCACCAGGATCGGGATGTCGTCGCGACGCTCGCGCAGCGGGGGCAACTGCACGGGGATCACGTTGAGGCGATAAAACAAATCCTCGCGGAACGTGCCATCCGCGACCATCTTCGCCAGGTCCGAGTGTGTCGCGGCGATCACGCGGACGTCGATCTTGATCGTGTGCGCGTCGCCGACGCGCTCGAACTCGCGCTCCTGCAGCACGCGCAGCAGCTTCGCCTGCAGCGCCGGGCTCATCGTCCCGACCTCGTCGAGAAACGAGCGTGCCCTTGTGCGCCTGCTCGAGCCGTCCCTGGCGCGTGCCGACCGCGCCGGTGAACGCGCCGCGCGCGTGCCCGAACAGCTCCGCTTCCAGGAGCGTTTCGGGAATCGCGCTGCAGTTGATCGCGACGAACCGGTTCGCCCGGCGCGGACTGCTGTGATGGATGGCGCGCGCGGCGAGCTCCTTCCCGGTGCCGGTCTCGCCCGTGATCAGGACGGTGCTCGACGTCGCCGCGACGGTCTCGAGCAGCTGGAAGAGATCGCGCATCACGCGGCTGCTGCCCGACCAGGCCGTCGATGCGGTAGCGATCCTCGAGCTGCGATCGCAGATACGCGTTCTCGGAGCGCAGCCGGCGCTGCTCGAGCGCCGAATTGCAGCACGTGCAGCAGCGCGTCGAACTGGAATGGCTTGGTGATGAAGTCCGCGGCCCCCTGCTTGATGGCATTGACCGCGTCCTTCACCGTGCCGAAGCCGGTGATGATGATCGCGATGATGTCGGGGTAGCGCTCGAGGGCCGACTCCAGCACGTCGCGGCCGTCGATGCCGGGCAGCCGCAGGTCGGTGACGATCATGTCGAAGGCGAAATCGGTCAGCCGCGCGAGGGCTTCTTCGCCGCTGCGTGCCTGCTCGACGACAAAGCCGTGGTCGGCCAGCCGCTCGGCGATCGCTTCCCGCAGCGCGCGCCTCGTCGTCTACGATAAGCAGATGTTTTGCGTTTTCAGCCATTTAGTCGAGCGCCGGTATTTTGACACCCGTCCGGCCCGGGTCAACGAAACACTGCGGCCGCGCGCCCTACAGCCGCGCGCGAGCGCCTCCGATAACCATCCCGACGACTCACTGCGAGCGAGCGGAGCGAAGCGAGCCACGCGAACGGAGCGAGCCGGCGAAGCGGCGAGCGAGTGAGCGTGTAGGGGAGTCCGAGGGGCGAAGCCCCTCGGGAAAGATATGATGGATCGCAAGACCATTTCGATCATGAAGGCGTGCGAGCTGGTCGGGGTCAGCCGCCGCACCATCTACAACTGGATCGCCAGCGGGAAAGTCGAGTACATCCGGACCGCCGGCGGCTCGGTGCGTATCTTCGTCGACACCCTGTGGCGCGACCCCAGCCGAGCCGGAGAGCTGACGCGAAAAGAAGCCTCATGATGCCGGCCGCCGACGATCGGACCACCACTGCCGGCGACGACACGGGCGACATCGGGCTGCTGTTCCATCGCCTGAACAACCAGCTCGGAATCATCCTCGCCAACGCCGAGCTCCTCGAGGCGAAATCGAGTGACGAGATGGCGCGCGCCCGCGCCGCACAGGTTGTCGCCAGCGTGCTCGATGCAATGACGACCGCCCGCGAAATCCGCCTCAAGACGCGCTAGATCTCAGCTTCCAGCTTCCAGCTTCCAGCTTCCAGCTTCCAGCTTCCGGTCATCCGGCTTCCGGCCATCCGGCTTCCGGCCTCCGGCCTCCGGCCTCCGGCCTCCGGCCTCCGGCTCCCCGCCTCCGGCTTCCAGTCCCCAATCGCAGTGTCATCACAACGTCATTAACGCAGTTTGCACTGTCAAATATTTGGCAATATTGCCGAGGTTTTCACAGGCCTGCACGGCACGGCACGAAACTAACTGCTTTAGCAACAGCAGGTTAGCTATAGACTTGAGCTTTCGCTTTTAATTTGCTTTTGAGCTGGACCCTTCGTTGCGGTACGACCGGCATGCCCGCGTGGCGGGCCAGTCAACCCAAGGAGCCCTCAGATGCAGCGTCAGCCTCTCGTCGCCAGTCAACGCGCCCGGATCGCCGCCGGTCTTCCCTTCGTGGAATCGCTGGCGCGCCGGGTCGCCTCGTCGATGCCGCATTCCATCGAGCTGGGGATCTGGTGCAGGACGGCATGCTCGGCCTCATCGACGCGGCGTGCCGCTTCGACGAAGCGCGCGGCATCAAGTTCGAAACCTTTGCCGAGCGCCGGGTGCGCGGCGCGATGATCGACGCGCTCCGGCGTGACGCGTGGCCGCGCGGCGTCCGCCGCCAGCGCCGCGAGCTCGAGGCTGCGCGCGAAGAGCTGCGCCGCGAGCTCGGCGCCGAACCGTCGCTCGCCGACCTCGCCGCGCGCGTCGGATCCGATGAAGTGCGGCTCAGCCGGACGATCGTTCGCATCAATACGATCGAATCCACGTCGCCGCTCTCGGCCGGCGACCACGTCGACGGCTCCACGCTCCCGACCGCGCTCGTGCCGTCGGAGCCCATCGCGCCGGACCGCGCGTACGAAGAGCTCGAAGTCCGCGATCGCGTGCGTGCCGCGATCGCCTCGCTGCCGCCGCGCGAGCGCAAGGTCGTCGGCCTCTACTACTACGCCGAAGCCACGATGAAACAGATCGGCGCCGAGATCGGCGTGAACGAGTCCCGTGTCTCGCAGCTTCATGCGCGCGCGATCCAGCGCTTGCGCAAGGCGCTCGGCGCGGACTGCTCGATGGAAGAAGCCGCGCGGGCGCTGCGCCCGGCGATCCTGTCGTTCCAGCAGGCCGTCATGGGAAGGCGGGCGGTTCGACGGATCGGAGGAGGAGCGCCGGCGATGATCGACCACGCCGTGGCGCTCGGCGCGGACTACGTCGACGTCGAATGGCGGGGGGGCTTCGAGGAGCTCGTGCGCCGCACGGGCGGGCCGCGCGTCATCCTCTCGTCGCACGAGTTCGAGCACGTCCCTGGCGACCTCGGGGAGCGCGTTCGCGCCATGCGTGGCCTTGGAGCCGAGATCGTGAAGATCGCGATCCCGGCGCGGCGGCTCTCGGATGCGCTGCCCCTGCTGCGCGTTAGCCCTGACGCGAATACGGTCGCCATCGCGATGGGAGCCTCCGGCATACCGAGCCGTGTGCTCGCCGCGCACTTCGGATCGCGGTGGACCTACGCCGGCGACGGGGTCGCGCCTGGACAGGTGCCCGCTGCGCGCATGATTCACGAACTGAGATTCCGTGACGTGTCCGCCGCGACCGCCGTGTACGGCGTGGTCGGCACGATGACCTCGGAGTCGAAGTCACCATCGATTCACAACGAGCGGTTCGCGGCGGCAGGCATCGATGCGGTGATGGTGCCGATGCAGGCGCCTGACTTCGATGACTTTCTCACCTTCGCGGACGCGCTCGGGGTGGCGGGAGCGGCGGTGACGATCCCGTTCAAGCTGGACGCTTTGCAGTGCGCCGTGCGGGTGGCGGACGAGGCGCGCCGGGTCGGGGCGGCGAACACCCTTCGGCGTGGCGTGACGGGTGGGAGGCGGCGAATACCGACGTCGCCGGCTTCCTGGCGCCGCTCGCCGGCTTCGATCTGCGCAACGCGCGCGTGTCGATCCTCGGCGCGGGCGGCGCGGCGCGCGCCGTCGTCGTAGCCCTTGCATCCGCCGGCGCGAAGCCCACCGTGTGCGCGCGTCGCGTGGACCAGGCGCGCGAGCTCGAGGCGCTCGGCGCCGGGATTGGTCCGTGGCCGCCGCCTCCGGGATCCTGGAGTTGCTGGTGAACTGCACGCCGGTCGGCGGCATCTCGAGTCCCGATGCGTCACCACTTCCCGGTGGCCCGTTCGACGGGCGGCTCGTGTACGACTTGAACTACCGCCCGGCCGAGACGCGGCTGCTCCGTGAAGCCAAGGCCGCCGGCTGCGCGGTCATGAACGGCTGGCCGATGCTCAAGGCCCAGGCGCGGAAGCAATTTGAATGGTGGACGAACGCCGTATGCGCATAACGACTTTCGACGAGTTCAAGGAGCTGGCCCAGCGTGGCACGTTCGTGCCCGTCTGCAAGGAGATCGTCGCGGACCTGCTCACGCCGGTGTCGGCATTCCTGAAGATCGCGGAGCATTCCGACTACGCGTTCCTGCTCGAGTCGGTCGAGGGGGGCGAGCACGTGGGCCGGTATTCGTTCCTCGGAAAGGACCCGTTCCTGATTCTCCGCGCGGGCGATGGCAAGACGATCCTCGATCGCGCCGGACAGACGACGGAATCGGACAAGCCGTTCATCACGACGCTGCGAGAGCTGATGGCCAGCTTTCATTCGCCCTTCGTGCCGGGACTGCCGCGATTCACCGGGGGAGCGGTCGGCTACCTCGGGTACGACGCCGCGTCGTGGTTCGAGCCGGTGACGCTGCAGGCATCGACCGATCCAGCACAGGACGAAGCGGGCTTCATGCTGTTCGACACGGTGCTGGCGTTCGATCACGTGCGGCACCGCATTCTGATCATCGCGAACGCGCGGATCACGGGCGACGAGGACCTGGGGTCGCTCTACCAGTTCGCCTGCGCCAAGATCGAATTCGTCGAGCGCGAGCTGGCGCGGGGGCTCTCACATCCCGAGCGGACCGATGGAGGCACGCTCGACGTGACGTCGAACGTCACGCGCGACGAGTTCGAGCGCATGGTCAGAACCGCCAAGGAGTACATCGCGGCGGGCGACATCTATCAGGTGGTGCTCTCGCAGCGTTTCGAAGCCGACACCCGACCGACCCCTTCACCGTGTATCGCGCGCTGCGCCACGTCAACCCGTCGCCCTACATGTATTTCATCCGGATGGGCGGCCGCTCGATCGTCGGCTCGTCGCCGGAAATGCTCGTGCGCGTGGAGGGCCGGCGCGTCGAGACCCACCCGATTGCGGGGACGCGCCCGCGCGGCAGGAACGATGACGAGGACGTGCGTCTCGCCGAGGAGCTCAAGCGAAACGAGAAGGAGCGGGCCGAACACGTGATGCTGGTCGATCTCGGGCGCAACGACATCGGCCGCGTCTCGGAGTACGGGAGCGTGCGCGTGCCCACTTTCATGGCGCTCGAGAGTACTCCCACGTGATGCACCTGGTGTCGACCGTCGAGGGCCGGCTGTCGGAGCAGAACGATCGACTCGATGCGCTGGCCTCGTGCTTTCCCGCGGGAACGGTCTCTGGCGCTCCGAAGGTGCGCGCCATGGAGATCATCTCGGAGCTGGAGAACCGCCGCCGGGGCGTATACGCCGGCGCGGTCGGGTATCTCGACTTCGCCGGCAACCTCGATTTCTGCATCACGATCCGGACCGTCGTGATGGAGAACGGGCGCGCCTACGTCCAGGCGGGCGCGGGCATTGTTGCCGACTCGAACCCGGCGGCCGAGTACGAAGAGACGCGTGACAAGGCGCGGGCGGTGATTCAGGCACTCGAACTGGCGCAGCAAGGTCTTTGATGATTCTCGTCATCGATAACTACGATTCGTTCACCTACAACCTCGTGCAGTATCTCGGCGAGCTCGGGGCCGAGTTGTGCGTACGGCGCAACACCGAGGTGAGCGGGGACGAGATCGCGGCGATGCGGCCGTCGAAGATCCTGATCTCGCCCGGTCCGGGACGGCCCGAGTCGGCGGGCGTCACGCTGGAGGCGATCCGGCGCTTCGGGGCGACGATGCCGATTCTTGGTGTGTGCCTCGGGCACCAGGCGATCGGCATGGCGTATGGCGGCACGGTCTGCCGCGCGGGGACGCCGATGCACGGCAAGACGTCGACGGTGGTGCACGACGGCCGGGGCGTGTTCCGCGGCATCAACGCGCCCTTCGAGGCCGGACGCTATCACTCGCTGATCGTGGCGTCGAACGACCTGCCTGCGGAGCTCGAGGCCGCGGCCCACACCAAGGAAGACGGGACGCTCATGGCGGTGCGCCATCGCACGCATCCGGTGCACGGCGTGCAGTTTCATCCAGAGTCGGTGCTGACCTGCGAGGGCAGGCGGATTCTTCGAAATTTTCTGGAGATGTGATGTTTGCGGCGCTGCTGGACAAACTGACGCGCCATGAGGACCTCACCGCCGACGAGGCCGCGGCCGCGATGCGCGAGGTGATGGAGGGGCGCGCCGCGCCGGCGCAGCTGGCGGCGCTCCTGGCGGCGCTCGTGATGAAGGGCGAGCGGCCGTCGGAGATCGTCGGTTTCGCCCGCACGATGCGCGAGCATGCCGTGAAGCTCTCGCGGCCCGCGGGCGACGTGTTCGATACCTGTGGCACCGGCGGCGACCGCTCCGGGACGTTCAACATCTCCTCCGCCGCCGCGATTGTCGTCGCCGCCTGCGGCGTTCGAGTCGCGAAGCACGGCAACCGCTCGGTGTCGAGCCGGTGTGGAAGCGCCGACGTCTTCGAACAGCTCGGCGTCAACGTCGGAGTGCCGCCGGCGGTGGTCGAGCGATTGCTGCACGAGGCGGGCATCGCGTTCTTCTTCGCGCCCACCTTTCACCCGTCGATGCGGCACGCGGCGCAGACGCGGCGCGATCTCGGCATCCGCACGGCATTCAACCTGCTCGGGCCCCTGACGAACCCCGCCGGGGCGGCGCGGCAGATCGTCGGCGTGCCGCGAGCCGAGCTGACCGAGCTGATGGCTCATGCCTTGCGCATGCTCGGCACCGAGCGCGCCTGGGTCGTCCACGGCGCCGAAGGCATCGACGAGATTTCGATCGCCGGATACACCAAGGTCGCCGAGTGCCGCGACGGCGCGGTACACACGTTCTACATCCATCCCGCCGAGTTCGGCGTGGCCAAGAGCGCCGCGGGGGCGCTCGCCGGCGGCTGCGCCGCTGAGAATGCCGCGATCATCGAGTCCGTGCTCGCGGGTGCGGACGGCGCGCCGCGCGACGTCGTGCTCCTCAACGCCGGCGCGGCGCTGTTCGTGGCGGGCGCGGCCGCGTCGGTCCGCGACGGGATCCGCCGTGCCGCCGAGGCGATCGATTCGGGCTCCGCCCGCCGCACGCTCGACGCCATGGCGCGCGTGTCGCAAGTCGAGGCGACGGCATGATCCCCGACCTGCTGCGCGCCATCGTGGAGGGGACGCGCCGAATCGTCGAGACCCGGCGCAGCGGCGAATCCCTCGACGCGCTGGCGCGACGTGCCGAGGAGACCGCGCCGCGCGGCGACGCGTTCGAAGACGCCTTGCGCCAGACCGCACGTGTGAACGTCATCGCGGAATGCAAGCGACGGTCGCCGTCGAAGGGCGTGCTGGCCGCCAGCTATGACCCGGCCGCGCTCGCAGCCGCCTATGAGCGGGGAGGGGCGGCGGCGATCTCCGTCCTCACCGAACCGACTTTCTTCGATGGATCGCTCGATCATCTGGCGGCGGTGCGGCGCACGGTGCGGCTGCCAATCCTACGAAAAGACTTCATCGTCGACGAATACCAGCTTCATGAGGCACGAGCTGGCGGCGCCGACGCGATCCTGCTGATCGTCGCCGCCTTGGGGCAGGCCGATCTGACGTTCCTCCACGAACGGGCCGGAGACCTCGGCCTCGCGGCGCTCGTCGAGGTGCATGACGAGGTCGAAGTGCGCCGTGCCGTGGATACCGGCGCGCGGCTCATCGGGGTGAACAATCGCAACCTGCGCACGCTCGCCGTCGACGTCGAGGCGTCGCATCGTCTGGCTCGACTGATTCCTCGAGACATCGTGGCGGTCAGCGAGAGCGGCCTCCAGTCGCGAGCGGATCTGGAGCGCCTGCGTGGCGACGGATACCACGCGTTTCTGATCGGCGAGCGCTTCATGCTCGATCCCGACCCGGCGCGCGCGATCGGCGAGTTGATTGGAGTGCCCGCGTGATCGTCAAGGTCTGCGGAATCACTCGGCTGGCCGATGCGCTCCATGCCGTGCAGCACGGGGCAAGCGCCCTCGGGTTCGTGTTCTGGCCGGCCAGCCCTCGCTGCATCGCGCCGGATGGCGCGGCGGCGATCGTCCGCGAGCTGCCACCGACGGTGACGGCCGTCGGCGTGTTCGTGAACCAGGCTGCCGACGAGGTCGCGCGCATCGCAGCGACAGCCGGCATCGCGACGATTCAGCTCCACGGCGACGAGCCGCCGGAGTACGCGGCGACGCTTGAATGGCCTGTCTGGCGCGCGCTGTCGCTGTCCGCCGCGTCGAACGGCACGCTGTCGTCGTGGCCGCTCGACACCACGATCGTGCTCGACGCGCACGATCCCGTGCGGCGCGGCGGCACGGGACAGCCGATTGATTGGACACGGGCGGCGGCGGTGGCGCGGAGCCGGCGCGTGGTGCTGGCAGGCGGCCTGACACCCGACAACGTGCGGGACGCGATTGCAACCGTACGGCCCTACGGCGTGGACGTGTCATCCGGCGTCGAGGAGGCGCCCGGCGTGAAGAACTTCGAAAAGGTGGCGCGGTTCCTCGAACGCGCCCGGGCGGATGTCGATGGTCACTGATTCGACCGGTCTTCGGCCGGCGCGACCCTGATGCCAGGGGCTACTTCGGCGAGTACGGCGGGCGGTTCGTGCCCGAGACCCTTGTGGCCCCGGTCGAAGAGCTGACGAGGGCCTATCTGTGCGCGCGTGGAGATGCCTCGTTCATCGCCGAGCTCGACCGGCTGCTCGCGCACTACGTGGGACGCCCGACGCCTGTGTACGAGACCGCCCGTCTCGCGGCGCACGCAGGCGGACGGACTCGCATCTTCCTCAAGCGCGAGGATCTCACGCACACGGGAGCGCACAAGATCAACAACGCGCTCGGGCAGGCGCTGCTGGCGCGGCAGATGGGAAAGCGCCGCGTCGTGGCGGAGACGGGCGCGGGGCAGCACGGCGTCGCGACGGCGACCGCCTGCGCGTTGCTCGGCCTCGAGTGCCTCGTCTACATGGGAGCGGAGGACATGCGGCGGCAAGCCTTGAACGTGCTCCGCATGGAGCTGCTCGGCGCCACCGTCCGGCGCGTGGATGCCGGGAGCCGCACGCTCAAGGACGCGATCAACGAAGCGATGCGCGACTGGGTGACCAACGTCCACGACACGAGCTACGTGCTCGGGTCGGTGCTCGGTCCGCATCCGTACCCGCTGATGGTCCGTGAGTTTCAGGCCGTGATCGGCCGCGAGGCCCGCCGCCAGATCCTGGAACAGGCTGGACGGCTGCCGCACATGATCGTCGCGTGTGTCGGCGGCGGCAGCAATGCCATCGGCATCTTCGACGCCTTCATGGAAGACCGCGACGTTCGACTGGTCGGTGTCGAAGCGGGCGGCGAGCGAATCGCGCCCGGCCGCCACGCGGCCCGCTTTGCCGGCGGCAGCGCCGGCGTGCTCCAGGGGACGCGCACGTTCGTGTTGCAGGACGCCGTGGGCAACATCGAGCTCACGCATTCGATCTCCGCTGGCCTCGACTACGCGGCCGTCGGCCCGGAGCACGCCTGGCTGCGGGACCTCGGGCGGGCCGAGTATGCGTACGTCGGCGACGCCGAGGCCGTCGAAGCCTGCCGCACGCTCGCGCGCCTCGAGGGCATCATCCCGGCGCTCGAGTCGGCGCATGCCGTCGCGCATGCGATCACCCTCGCACGCGATGCGCCCGACGGCACGGTGATCCTGATCAACTTGTCGGGCCGCGGCGACAAGGACCTCCAGAGCATCGCCGGAGGTGCGGCGTGAGCCGGCTCGGCGCCGCGTTTTCACGCATCCGGTCCAACGGCCATCCCGGCCTGGTCACCTATGTCACCGCAGGCGATCCGGACCTGCCGCGATCCGAGGCGATTCTGCGCGCGCTCGACCGCGCGGGAGCCGACGTCCTGGAAGTGGGGGTGCCATTCTCCGACCCACTCGCCGACGGTCCCGTGATTCAGCGGGCGACCGAGCGCGCGCTCGCGGCCGGGAGCACACTTCCACGCGTCCTCGATATGGTCGCCAGGGTGCGCAAGGACATCGCCGCTCCGATCGTGATCTTCAGCTACGCGAACCCGATTCTGCGCATGGGCGCCGAAACCTTCGCCGACGAAGCCGCTGCCGCTGGCGTGGACGGCGTGCTGGTCCTCGATCTGCCAATCGAGGAAGCGGGCGATTTCCGCGGTACCCTGGCCGATCGCGGCATTGATACAATTTTCCTGCTCAGCCCGACGACAACGGACGAACGCCTGCGCACCGCGGCAGCGCTGGGGAGCGGGTTTCTCTACGCCATCTCGCGGCTCGGCGTAACGGGCGCGAACGATCGAATTGCGGACGGAGCGCGCGAGATGGTCCAGCGAGTGCGCGCGGCCAGCGATCTGCCGGTGGCGCTCGGCTTCGGCATCTCCCGCCCCGAGCACGTGCGCGAGGTCGGCACGTGGGCGGACGCGGCCGTCGTCGGCAGCGCGCTGGTGAAGGTGATCGAAGAAGCGGGCGCAGCCTCCGATCACGCGACGCCCGATCTCACAACCCGTGTCGAGGAGTACGTGCGGTGGCTGAAGTCGTGACCGAGATCGACGAGCTGCGACACCGGATCGACGTCATCGACGATCAGCTGGTGAGACTGCTGAACGTCCGTGTCGCGTGCGCGCTGGAGATCGGACGCCTCAAGCACGAGGCGGGGTTGCCGATCTATCAGCCGGAGCGGGAGAAACAGGTGCTGGAGCAGGTGAGGAAGGCGGCGACGAATCTCGCAGGGCCGCTCGAGGCCGAGGCCGTCGTGAGGATTTTCGAGCGCATCATCGACGAAGCACGGCGGGCGGAACGTATCGCGGCGACGGGAACCGACACAGTGTAGGGCGGGCCTTTAGGCCCGCCAAATCAGGAGGGCGCCCCGTAATGGGCGCCGTACGGGAGACAGCCATGGTTGTCGTCATGAAGGAACGGGCCACCGAGGCGCAGATTGACGCCGTCATCGCGCGGCTCGTGGAATACGGCATGGACGTGCACCGGTCGTCCGGCGCCACGCGCACCGTCCTTGGCGTCGTGGGCACCGGCAGGGTCGAGAAGGAGATGATCGAGATCCTCGACGGCGTCGCCGAGGTGCTCCGCATCACCGAGCCGTACAAGCTCGCCAGCCGCACATTCAAGCCCGACGACACCGTCGTCACCGTCGATGACGTGCGCATCGGCGGCGACGAGGTGATCGTGATGGCCGGTCCCTGCTCCGCGGAGAACGAGGCGCAGGTTCACGCCACGGCGGCGGCGGTCAAGCGCGCCGGCGCCAAGGTGCTCCGCGGCGGCGCATTCAAGCCGCGCAGCTCGCCGTACAGCTTCCAGGGTCTCGGTGAGGAAGGGCTGCGGCTGCTCCGGTCGGCGGCCAACACCCACAACCTGAAGCTGATCTCCGAGGTCATGGACATCAGCCAGATCGATCTCATCGCGAAGTACTGCGACATCTTCCAGGTCGGCGCGCGCAACATGCAGAACTTCACGCTGCTGCGCGAGCTCGGGCATCAGAAAAAGCCTGTGCTCCTCAAGCGCGGTCTGTCCGCCACGATCGAGGAGTGGCTGATGTCGGCCGAGTATGTGCTGTCGGGCGGCAACACGGGTGTGATCCTCTGCGAGCGCGGCATTCGAACCTTCGAGACCGCGACACGCAACACTTTCGACATCTCAGCCATCGCCGTCGTCAAGAAGCTCAGCCACCTGCCGGTCGTCGCGGATCCAAGCCACGGCGCAGGACGACGGGACATGGTGGCGCAGCTGGCACGCGCGGCCGTTGCGGCCGGCGCCGATGGCCTGATCGTCGAGGTGCACAACGATCCCGACCGCGCGCTGAGCGACGGCGCCCAGTCGCTGCTCCCGTCGCAGTTCGACCGTCTCATGGCGGAGCTGCGGATCATCGCGCCGGCGATCGGTCGGAGCATCTGCCTCGAGCCCATGGCGCGCCGCGGATGGGCGAGGTAAGGCTTCCTGTCGTACAGCCGCGTGATGCGGGCCAGCCGCCGATCTTCGAGAAGATCGCCATCCTTGGCCTCGGGCTGATTGGCGGGTCGATCGCGCTGGCGGCGCGGCAGATCTGGCCGAAGGGGCTCGTCATCGGCGTCGACAGCAAAGACGTTCTCGAGCAGGCGATGGTGAGGCACGCCATCGACGTGGCTGCCGACGAACCGTACGTCATTGCCGAAGCCGATCTGGTCATCCTTGCCGCTCCGGTGCGGCAGAACCTCAAGCTCCTGGCGACCATCGACGAGCACGTGGGGCAGGCAGCCGTGATCACGGACGTCGGGAGCACGAAGCGCGCGATCGTCGAGGCGGCGCGCGCCCTCCCATCCCGATTGACGTTCGTCGGCGGCCATCCGATGGGCGGAGCCGCCCGGGGAGGCTTCGAGGCTGCGCGTCCGGAACTGTTCAAGGGACGCCCGTGGATTTTCACTCCCCATACCGGCACCTCCAGCGACGCGCTCGAAAAGCTGTTTGCCTTTGTCGCGGCGCTCGGCGCGATGCCGAAGACGATGGATGCGTCGGAGCACGACCGCGTGCTCGCCTTTCTGAGCCACCTGCCGCAGCTCACCGCGAGCGCGCTCATGGCGGCCATCGGCGATGCGACGAGCGATGCGCTCACGCTCGCCGGGCGCGGGCTCGTGGATACGACGAGGCTCGCGGCAAGTCCGGCGGGCATCTGGCAGGACATCGGCGCCACGAACGCGGATCAGATCCGCCGCGCGCTCGACGCGTTGATCGCGCGGCTGACGGAGCTGCGCGACGATCTCGAGGAGGGCGAGGCCATCGAGCGCATCTTCGCGGACGCCGCCCGCTATCGCGCCAAGCTGATGGAAGGGCGCGAACTATAATCGCTCCATGAACAAGGTGCTGCCGAGTGCGGCAGAAGCCGTCGAGATGATTCCCGACGGCGCGAGCATCATGATGGGAGGCTTCGGCCTCTGCGGCATTCCCGAAAACCTGATTCGAGCCCTCCACGCACGCGGCACCCGCAACCTCACCCTCATCAGCAACAACGCCGGCGTCGATGAGTTCGGCGCGGGAATGCTGCTCAAGGCGCGCCAGATTCGAAAGGTCATCGGCACCTACGTCGGCGAGAACAAGGAGTTCGAGCGCCAGGCCCTCGCGCGCGAGATCGAGGTGGAGCTGGTGCCCCAGGGCACGTTCTCGGAGCGCATCCGCGCCGCCGGCGCCGGCATCGGGGGCTTCTTCACGCCGACCGGCTACGGGACGCTCGTCGCCGAAGGGAAGGAGACGAGACAGATCGGCGGCAAACACTTCGTGCTCGAGATGCCGCTTCACGCCGACTTCGCGTTCGTCAAAGCCTGGCGAGGCGATCGACTCGGCAACCTCGTGTATCGCAAGACCGCGCGGAACTTCAATCCGATCATGGCGACGGCCGCGCGCGTGACGATCGCCGAGGTGGAGCAGCTCGTCGAGCCCGGCCATCTCGATCCGGACGCGATCATCACGCCCGGCATTTTCGTGAAGCACGTCCTTCGGGGAACGAACTACGAGAAGCGCATCGAGAAGCGGACGGTGCGCCGTGGATAAACGGGAGCGGATCGTCCGGCGCGTGGCGCAGGAGCTTCGCGACGGAGACTACGTCAACCTCGGCATCGGCATGCCGACGCTCGTGGCGAACTTCGTGCCGCCGGGCGTCGACATCACGCTGCACTCGGAGAACGGCATGCTCGGCGTTGGTCCCTATCCGGGCGAAGACGCCGTGGATCCCGATCTCATCAACGCCGGCAAAGAGACCGTCACCGAGCTCGCCGGGTGCTCGTACTTCAACAGCGCCGACTCGTTTGCCATGGTGCGCGGCGGTCACATCGACGTCACCGTGCTCGGCGCGCTCGAGGTCGACGAGCAGGGCAACCTGGCGAACTGGATGATTCCCGGCAAGATGGTCAAGGGCATGGGCGGTGCGATGGACCTCGTGGCTGGCGCTCGCCGGGTCATCATTGCGATGGAGCACACCACGAAAGAGGGCGGCCACAAGATTCTCACGTCGTGCACGCTGCCGCTGACCGGCGTGCAGGTGGTGCACCTGATCGTGACGGAGATGGCGGTCATCGAGGTCACGCCGCGCGGTCTGATCCTGCGCGAGGTTGCCGCGGACGTTACGGAGGACGCCGTTCGTCAGGCAACCGGCGCGGTGCTTCATCTCGACGGACAACCGGGTAGATTCTGATGCCGGATTACGAACCAGCCGTCATTCTCAGCGCGTGCCGGACCGCGATCGGATCGTTCGGCGGGGCGCTCAAGGATCTCGGCGCCGCCGATCTCGGGGCCGTGGTGATCCGAGAGGCGGTAAGGCGCGCCGGCGTCGAGGCGCGGGATCTCGGCGACGTCATCATGGGGTGCGTGCTCCAGGCCGGGGCGGGGATGAACGTCGCCAGGCAGGCGGCGCTGAAAGCCGGTGTGCCGCAGGAGGTGCCAGCCGAGACGGTGAACCGCGTGTGCGGCTCCGGCCTGCAGGCCGTCGTGCACGCGGTCGAGGCGATCCGTGTGGGGTACACGCACATCGTGCTTGCCGGCGGCACCGAGTCGATGAGCAACGCGCCGTACATCCTGCCAGGTGCGCGGTGGGGATATCGCATGGGGCACGCCGAGGCGATCGACTCGATGCTCGCCGAAGGCCTCACCTGCGCGATGGGCGGCTGCCATATGGGGGTGACCGCCGAGGAGATCGTCGCGCGCTTCAACATCAGCCGCGAGGATCAGGACGCGTTCGCCGCGGAGAGCCAGCGTCGAGCGGAGCGCGCGATCGCGGAGGGTCTCTTCAAGGATGAAATCGTCCCCGTCGAGATTCCACAGAAGAAAGGGGCGCCGACGATCTTCGACCGTGACGAGTATCCGCGCGCAGGGTCCACCGTCGAGAAGCTCGCCGCGCTGCGGCCGGCGTTCAAGAAGGACGGGAGCGTCACGGCAGGCAATGCGTCGGGAATCAATGATGGCGCTGCCGCCGTTGTCGTCGCGACGGCCGAGCGTGCTCACCAGCTCGGGCGGTCGCCGCTTGCCAGGATCCTCTCGTTCGCGACGACCGGCGTCGATCCCGCGATCATGGGCATGGGCCCTGTATCGGCGGTTCGGAAGGCGCTGGAGCGGGCCTCGCTCGACGCCTCGCAGATCGATCTGTTCGAGCTGAACGAGGCGTTCGCCTCACAGTCCCTCGCCGTGGCGCGTGAGCTGGGTCTCGATCCAGCGAAAGTCAATACTCGAGGCGGAGCGATTGCGCTCGGCCATCCAATCGGGGCGAGCGGCGCCCGGATCCTCGCGACGCTCATTTACGCTCTGCGGCAGCGAGGCGGTGGCCGAGGCGTCGCCGCGCTCTGCATCGGCGGCGGCATGGGCATCGCCATGGTGATTGACGTGTGATCAGCTGCGCTTCGGGCGTGCTCGACGCGATCGCGGACCACGCCCGCCGCGAGGCGCCGCGCGAATGCTGCGGCCTTCTCATCGGCCGCGAGGATCGCATCGAGGAGGCCGAACCGGTCGCGAACCGCGCCGTGGATCCGCAGCGCCGATACGAAATCGATCCTCGCGACTTCCTCGCCGCCGTCAAGCGCTGCCGTGGCACGCTGAACTCAGTGATCGGCGCTTACCATTCGCACCCGCGAACCGATGCACAGCCGTCCGAATCGGACCGTGCCGAAGCGTTCGGCCCGTTTCTCTATGTCATTGCCGGCCCTGTGACGGCGGCCTTGCCGCCGCCGATCCGAGCGTATCGATGGGCCTTGGGGAACTTCCAGGCTATCCCTCTCGTCCCTGATGCCCAGGAGCCCCAGACGTGAGACGTGTAGCCACGTACGTGATCGCCGGCTGGATGATGGCCGGCACCGTTCACGCAGCCGCCATCCTCCCACAGGAATCCGTCCCCGCGTCCCAGCCCGAACAACCTGTCCTTTCAGACGTCCGCTTCATCGGCGCGTCGATCTACACCGCCGAAGAGCTCGAGCGCCGTTATGACCTTGCAGCGGGGATGCGCCTCAAAGAGCCACCGGAGCGCGTAGCCGAGCGCATCCAGAAGCGGTACGCCCGCGATGGGTATTCCTTCGCGAAGGTGACGGCCACCCTCGACGAAGCGAAAGTCCTGACAATCGAGATCGACGAGGGGCAGATCGACGCGATCGAGTTCCGCGGCGTCAGCGACGACGTGGCGAGCCGGCTGCGGAGTGAGTTCGCCGTGCACCCCGGCGACGTCTTCAATCGTCCGCAGGCGACACGCGCCCTGGATCAGGCTCTCGAGGTGGGGCAGGGCGCGATCGAAGGCAAGCGATCGCATGACGTCTTCACCCTCATTCGCGAGCACGGGCGGCGCGTGCTGCAGGTGAACCTGCGCACCCGTTCCAGCGACACCGACGTGTTCGTGGGCACACAGGGACGTGAAGACTGGTACTCGCCGGTGGACGGCTTCAATCCGGCGATCGGTTTCCAGAACACGCTGTTCGACACGGACCGGTTCAATCACACGTACGTGAATGGCTACGTCTCGTACAAGTTCGGCCCCGACCGCCCCGGTTACGGCTTCGGTATCGAACGGCCCTTCTTTGCGGACGGCGTGCTCCAGGTCGGCGGGTCGATCCAGGACATGACCGCCTCCGACGATCGCTGGCGCCTGTCGCACGACGAACAGAGCCTGGTCGTGTTCGGCTTCCGCAACACGTTTCGGGACTACTACCGTCGTAAGGGCTACCAGGTGCACGCCGTCGTCCGGCCCTTCGCGAATCACGAATGGCTGATGGCGTGGCGCGGGGAAGAGCATCTCTCGCTCGCGAACGAGACGAGCTACGGCCTCTTCCGCGACGATCATCCGTTTCGGCCGAACGCGCCCGCGCAGGAAGGTGACCTGCGTGCGCTCGTGATCGGCTACACGCTCGATACGCGCGGCCTGACACACGAGTCCCCGGCCGAGCGCTACCGCCGGCACCAGCTGGACAGCCTCTTCGGGTCCTTCGCTCCCCGCGACGACGGAATGCGCGTGGAATGGATTTCGGAGATCGCGCCGTCGGCGTTCGATCACGATTTCGATTTCAGCCGCCACGTCCTGAACGCGCGGGGGTGGCGCGAGTTGTCGCCCGGCCGCATGATTGGCGCGCGCGTCATGGCGGGCATCAGCGACGGTGTGCTTCCGCCGCAGCGCGTCTTCGGGCTGGGCGGCATCGGCTCCGTCCACGGCTACCCGTTCAAGCAGTCAATTGGCGAGCGGATGATTCTGCTGAACGGTGAGTTCCGACAGCGGTTCGGCCGGTCGGGCCTCGCCGGCCTGGCGTTTGTCGACGCCGGCCGCGTGTACCGTCCACTCGCAGGCTCGACGGAGGAGTGGCTGAAAGGTGTCGGCGTCGGACTCGAAATGGGCGACGCGCGCCTCGAGTTTGGCTGGCGGCTGAACGACATCCCGGGCTCGCTCCAGGTCCTGTTCCGCCTGGGGCGGACCTTCTAGTGCTGGAGATCGCGTGAGTTGATGCGATTCATCGAGACCGCGTCGCGGCGGTTCACACGGAGATCGGGGAGATCAGGGAGCAATTCAAGTCTCCTGAACTCCCGGATCTCCCCGTGAAGAAGGCCCTGATGCCAATTCGAACGAACTCCCGTCCAGGGGAAGCGATGCGGATACGCACCTTCGTCGCAACGATGCTCGTGTGTGTGGCAGGGATACAGGCGCTCGCGGCCCAGGATTGGGACCACGATCGCCGGTGGCGGCGCCGCGGCGGTGTGCAGATTCGCGTCGGCAGGGACTACCACCTGCCGTCCGATCAGAGTGTGAGCTGGCCCGTCGTCGTGATCGGTGGCTCCGCCACGATCGACGGCCGTGTCGAGGACGACGTCGTCGTGATCGGCGGACCGGTGCGCATCGGCCCATCGGCGCAGATCCGAGCCGACGTCGTTTCGGTTGGCGGCGAGGTGTACGTGGCGGAGGGCGCCGAGGTCACTGGGGAAATCCATGACGTCAGCGTCTTCTGGCCCGAGATCCGCTTCGCCCTGCACGAGTGGATGGGGATACTCGACGACGGCTGGTGGGCCGCGCTGATGCTGGCCGGAACGATTGGCCGCTTCACCCTGATCATGCTGGCGGCGTGCCTGATGGCGCTCGTCGCCCCTGGGTGGACTCGCCGCATCGAGGAGCGGGTGAGCGACGCTCCGCTCGCCTCCGGGATCGCGGGCCTCGCGAGCGAGATGCTCGTCGCGCCGTTGTTTCTCGTCATCGTTGCCGGCCTCGTGCTCACGATCGTCGGCATTCCGCTGCTGCTCCTCGTACCCTTTGCGGTCCTCGCCTTCCTTCTGACGTGGCTGGCCGGGTTCGTGGGCGTGGCCGCGCAGCTTGGCGGCCGGCTGCGGTCCCGGAGGGTCCACGGCCACACGGGCTCGTCGGTGATCGACGTTGCCTGGGGCGTGATGCTCCTCTTCCTCGTCACGTTCATCGGCAACGTGCTGTCATTTGGCCCATCGTTCATGGCCCCGATCGCGACGGCGTTTGGCCTCGCGGGCTTCGTCATCGAGTACCTGGCATGGACCGTGGGTCTTGGCGCGGCGCTCCTGGCGCCGATCCATCGGCGCTGGCAGTTCGGCCCGCCGCCGGTCCCCACCGCCGCTTCCGCCCGCGCCTGACGTGCGCGAGCGCCGACTGTTCACGATCGCCGTCTGGGCGGCGATCGTGTCGCTGCCGGCGCCGATCGCGGCGCTCGAGGTGCGCGTCACGAACCTCCGTATCGCCGGGCCTCGAGTGTCGGCCGCGGTGGAAGTCAGCGACCTGCTGCGCGACAGGTTCCTGAAGCTGGTGCGCGAGGGACGCGCGGTGTTCCTTCAGCTCGAAACCGCCCTCTGGGAAGACCGCCGCGTCTTCGACCGCATCGTCATTGCGGCTCCGCCGGCGACGTGGCGCCTGGACCGCGATCCGGCAAGCGCCGGGGTGGTGCTGCAGGATCAGCATGGCGGCCTCGTTCGACATGCCGACATCCGCCTGCCTCTCTCGCTGCGCGTGGATCTCGGACCGGCCGCGCGTGTGTCGGATGAAGCGACCTACTACGTCAACGCAATCGTGACGGCAGCCACCGTCGACGAACGGGACATCGACAGGGCGGGGCAGGCGATCTTCGGCGACGAACAGTCGGGCGCAGGCGTCGCATCGCTTGGCCGGTTCGTGTTCCGAACGCTGCTCCGCATGGGCAAATATCTCGAAAGCGCGACGACGGACGTCACCAGCCGTCGCGTGTCGGGGCGCGAGATCAGGAGCGGCGTGCTCTGACGTCGTTCAACAGGCGCTCGGTTCGCTCCATCACGATCGGCCAGCGATACTCGCTATCCACGTAGGCGAGGCCCTGCGAGCCGAGGGCTCGAGCCTGCTCCTCGCGCGTGAGCAGCCACGTCAGGGCCTCCGAGAACTCCTTCGCCGACCGGTAGTAGAGGCCGCCGTTGGCGCGCGTGACCTGTCCTTGCAGCACGCCGCAGTCGCCGTTTACCAGAGCGGGGACCGCGTGGTTCCAGGCTTCGAGCAGTGCGATGCTCAGGCTCTCGTAGGGGGAGGGAACGACGAGCGCGCGCGCGTGGGCGAGAAGCGCGTCGCGCACCCCCTCGTCGACGAAGCCGAGGGCGCGGATGCGCGGATGCGCGGGCACTGGAATCTTCGCCGGGCCGGCGAGCACGAGCGCCGCGTCTGTGCCCCCCTCGTCCACGTGCTGCATGAAGTACTCGAACAGCGTGTGGCAGCCTTTGTTGCGATCGATCCGGCCCACGTAGAGCAGGAAGGTGCGGGGAATTCCCAGCGCATCGAGCGGGCCTCTTGCGGCGCGCGGCGGCGCAGGTTCGAGGCCGGACCCGATGATCGCCGCCGGGACCAGCGGCCGGCCAGCGCGGCGCGAGACGAGCGCCTCCTCTTCCGGCGTCAGGAATAAATATCCCGCGGGCCTCTGAAAGTACGGCTCGAGCACGTCGAGTCCGATCGCGGGATCTTCCTCCGCCGTCGGCACGAGCACGGCGCGTTCGGCCACGAGCGGGAGGCCGAAGTAGGACGTGTAATACCGGTACGACCAGAAGAGGACGAGGTCGTAGCCGGCGCCTCGCGTGCGAAGGTAAGCGAGGAGCTCCGGGACGTCGGGTCCGTTCTCGCGGAACCATTCGTCCTGACGATCGGCGGGGGAGCGCGCGTCGAATACTTCATCGCTGAGATCGGCGAACACCTTGAGGCGCCGCGGCCGCCTCACGGGGAAGCGGATGACGTCCACGCCGCCGACGCGCGTCAGCCCTTCCGGGTAGGCGTTGGCCCAGGTGACGTAGTCGCGGGCGCGCGTGGTGAGGACGGTGACCTGATGCCGCGCCGCCAGTCGTTCCGCGAGCTGGCGGCAATGCGCCTCGGAACCGCCGGCGATGTCAGGGCCGTAGCGGTGAATGACGCACGCGAGCTTCACCGCTTGCCGAGGTTCTGAAGGTCGCGCCGCAGCTCGGCATTCTGGATGGCGAGCTCCTGCAGGCACGCGAAGAGCACGTGGTTGACGCGCTGCTGCCGGACGAAGTTGTCGTGGCTGTACTCGAAGAGCCAACGCAGCGCCGGCATGAGCACGCGCTGCTTGATGCCGCGGATGATCGTGGCTGCCCCGGCGGAGCGGTGCGACGGGTAGGAGAGCGCGGGCTCGATGCGCCAGCCGGCGGGATCGCCCAGGAACTCGGGGAGGAGCAGCGCCCTGACGCTCGTGCGGCCGACGGCCGCACGCAGCACGCGCTCCACGTCGGCAAAGACACCCGGGTCCTCGAGCGCTTTCGACGCGCCGTGCTGCAGCAGCTCCTCACGCAGCCTGGCGCGCACGCGATCCTGCAGCTCCGCCATCACCGTATCAACCGGCACCGCCGGAGGCTGTAATGCGGCCATGTGACGCGCTATCTTACCGCAGCATGCTTGCCGGCCTCGCTCGCCTTGCCACGGCTCTGACGGCGATCAGCCAGCGCTGGATTCCGAGCGCGTTCGCGATCGCAATCATCCTGACGTTCGTGACGTACGCCATCTCGATCGCGGCCGGCGCCTCTCCGGCGGCGACGCTCATCGCGTGGGGCAATGGCTTCTGGACGCTGCTGCCGTTTGCCATGCAGATGGCGCTCGTCATCCTCACCGGCTACATGGTGTCCGCGGCGCCGGTAGTGGAGCGGCTCTTCCATCGCCTTGCCTCGATGCCCCGGTCACCTCGCGCCGCGGTGGTGATGATGGCCCTCGTCTCCATGGGGCTGGCGTGGTTCCACTGGGGCCTGAGCATCGTGGGCAGCGCGATGTTCGTGAGGCACGTCGCGCGGGCGCAGCCGCGCGTCGACTATCGGCTGCTCGTCGCCGCCGCGTACTTCGGGATGGGGGCCACCTGGCATTCCGGCCTGTCCGCCTCTGCCCCTCTGCTCGTCGCCACGCCGGGGCATTTCCTCGAACCGCGCATCGGTCTGATACCGATCACCCAGACCATCTTTCACCCGTTCAATCTGGTCCTGACGGCCATCGTGGTCGCGGTGCTGGCGGTGCTCGCGTACGTGCTGCACCCGCGCGATGCGGACGCCGTCTGCATCGACGCCGCCGCGCTCGAATCGCTCACGCGGTTCACGCCGCCGTCGCCGCCCCCCTCGCGTTCGCCCGCCGCGCTCATCGATCACTCGTGGTGGCTGAACGGCCTTATTGGCGCCGCCGGATTGACATGGCTCGGGTGGTACTTCGCCACGCGCGGCTTTTCACTGACGCTCGATGTTCTGAACTTCGCCTTCCTGATGCTCGGCATCCTTCTGCACCGGAGTCCCGCGTCGGTACTCGTGGCAGCGGAACAGGGCGCAAGCCTGCTGGCCGGAGTCGTACTGCAGTTTCCGTTCTATGCTGGGATGTACGGCGTGATCCAGGGCACCGGTCTCGCCGAACGTCTCGGAGGCTGGATCGCGGACGCAGCCAACCCGCGCCTCTTTCCGCTCTTGCTGTATTGGTACTCGGGAATTGTGAACTACTTCGTGCCGTCGGGCGGATCGAAGTGGGCAATCGAGGCGCCGTATCTCGTTGACGCGGCCCAGCGGCTCGGACTCGGCATCGATCAGGTCGTCGTGGCGTACGCGTGGGGCGACATGGCTACCGACCTCATCCAACCATTCTGGGCGCTGCCGCTGCTCGCGGCGGCGCGCCTCGACTTTCGCGACATCATGGGCTACGCCACGCTGGTCTTCGTCGTGTACGCCACCCTCGTGTCCGTTGCCTTCTGGATTCTTCCGCTGGTCTGGTAACCGTCAATTCGGCGGGAACGTCTCGCGCAGCCCAGGTCGCACCTGCACGCTGGCGCTCGCGGCGCCCATGGTCTTGTCCTTCCGCTTGAGCCGGAAAAAAACCTTGAAGTTGCCCGACATCCGATACGTGTGCTCCGCGCTGAAGCGGCGCCTGATTGTACTCGTCGCGGCTACGTAGGGGTCGCAATCCTGCGTGTTCTCGGAGATCGTGCCGTCTCCCCAGTCCCATTCGATGGTGGGGCAGTAATACTCCTGGTAGTTGTCGGCGCCGCCACGGATCTCTGCAACGACACGGACTCGGACGGGGGAGAATGCGATAGGCGGTGAGGCCTTGAGTGTTAGACTTGGTTTCTTGTTCTCATCCTCGGGGGCGGTGCCGACAGCCGGCGCGAACGTCCCGTGGAGGAATGCAGCGGCAAGCAGCGCGGCGAGCGGACCGAACGCGCGTCGGTGGTCCATTGGTTCACCCCTGGGACTGACTTCCGCATTCTAGCCGAACCGGAGACTTGATGCAGATGGTTCACGCGGTACCGGCCGTGGCGCTCGCCACAGCCGGACCTTCTGAAAGCACGAGCGACCTCGTGGTGATTCCGGTCTTCGAGCAGGACGATGTAGGAGATGTCGAGGGTCTGGATGCGGCGACGAGGGGCGAAATGGGCCGTGCCCGTCAGCGCGGCGAGTTCCGCGGCAAGCCGTACGAGCTGTTCGTCACGCTTGCCGGTGCGAACGGATGGAAGGCCGCGCGTGTGATGCTGACGGGCGCAGGCCCGCGCGACGAGTATTCGACCGATCGCCTCCGCCGAATTGCAACGACAGCCGCACTCGCGGCGCGCCAGCGGCGGCTCAGCCGGATTGCGCTCGTTCACCGGGCCGGCCTCGACGCTGCTCAGTCCGCGCAGGCGATGACGGAAGGCGTTCTGCTCGCGAACTTCAACGGCGCGCCGTACAAGACTGGCGAGGAGCTTCCTCCCTTCGTCAATTCCGTGGAGCTCATCGTTCCGTCTGGCGGCGGTGTTTCGTCGAGCGCGCTCGAGCAGGCGATTGAGCGCGGCCGCATCCTCGGTGAATGCAGCAATCTGGCACGAGAGCTGGCGAACGAGCCGAGCAACACGCTCACCCCGCGCGTGTTCGCCGACCGTGCCGCCGCGCTTGCGAAGGCCGCGGGCCTCGGTGTCGAGGTGCTCGACGAGAAACAGATCGAGAAGCTCGGGATGGGGCTTCTACTCGGCGTCGCCAGGGGGAGTGTCGAGCCCCCGCGGCTTGTCGCACTGAAGTACGAACCGAAAGGGGCACCCGCCGCACCCGTGCTCGGCCTCATCGGCAAAGGCATCACGTTCGACACCGGGGGCATTTCGATCAAGCCGGCGGAGAACATGGACCGGATGAAGGACGACATGGCGGGCGGCGCCGCCGTCCTGGGAGCGACCATCGCCGCCGCGCGCCTCGGCGCGCCGGTCCGCATCGTCACGGTCATTCCGATGACCGAGAACATGCCGAGCGGAACCGCGATCAAGCCGGGCGACATCCTGCGCAGCGCCGAAGGAAAGACGGTCGAGGTGCTCAACACCGATGCCGAGGGAAGGCTGATCCTCGGCGACGGCCTCTGGTACGCGAGGCGACTCGGCGCGACGCATCTGGTCGACGTGGCGACCCTGACGGGCGCGTGCATCGTTGCGCTTGGAAAAACCACGACCGGCCTCTTCGGCCGGCCGGACGCGTGGGTCCAGGCGCTGCTCCGCGCGAGTGAACGCGCCGGCGATCGCTCGTGGCCGATGCCGACGTTCGCCGACTACTTCGAGCAGCTCAAGAGCGAGATCGCTGACTTTTCGAACACCGGCGGCCGGCCGGGTGGCGCCATCACCGCGGCGCTCTTCATCAAGGAGTTCGCGGGCGAGCTCCCGTGGGCTCACCTCGACGTGGCGGGCACAGCGTGGGCCGAAGACGCGAAGCCGTATCAGCCCAAGGGAGCCACCGGCGTCGCGGTGCGCACGCTCGCCGAGCTCGCCCTCGACAGCTCATGGCGTAACCTATAGTTCCAGGACAGGAACCCGGAACTGCATGATCAGTTTGACCCTTCAGCAGGCCCCGATCGTCGTCGACGTCGTGAAACAGCCGCCCCTGACAGAGGAGATCACGATGGCGGACGTGATCGTCAGCGCATTCGGCCTGACCGGCGTCATCATGTTGTCGGCACTCCTCGCAGGCGTGATCGTCGGCGCCATCTTCATCTGGATCAAGCGGGTACGCGACGCGGCCGCACCTCCCACCGATCCCGGCCATTCTCAGCTGCGGATCTGATGTGGTGTTGCTCCGGCACACCGCGTGCAGCCGAAGTATCCGAGGGAGGAGCCACAACATGAGCAGGGTGGGCATTGCGGCCTGGACCGTTGCGTTGGCAATCATGATCGCCGGATGCGACAGCGGCGACCGCGACCGAGGCGATGTGACGGCCGGATCGGCCGGAACATCTGGCGCGACGGCCGCGGCGGCTGCCGACGCGAACGATCCCGCGACCATGACCGTGACGGGATGCCTGGAGCGAGGAAGCGGGAGTGATTTCGTCCTGACCCGTCTGGACACCCGGCCCCGGCAAGAAGGTCCGGCAGCCGCGTATCGGCTGAGCGGCGGTCCCGACAATCTTCGCAACTGGGTGGGGCATCAGGTCCGCGTCACGGGCAAGCTCGAGGATCGCGGTGGGGTCCAGTCGCCCGATGCAAACCGTCAGGTGAGGGAAGGAGAGCCAGCGAAGCTCGAGGTCACCTCCGCCGAGAGCGTGGGTGATGCGTGCGGCCAGCCGCGCCAGTGACGGGCTGTCCCGAGGGCCGGCACCCTCGCGCTACTGGGAGGCGACCGACTGAGCGGCCTTGAGCGATCGCTGATACTTCGAAACACCGTTGAACAGCGCTTCGGCGATCGCCTGACGATAACCCTGCTGCCTCAGCAGCGTCGCCTCCTGCCTGTTCGTCAGAAACGAGATCTCCGCCAGCACGCTCGGCATCGTCGCGCCGATGAGGACGACGAAGGGGGCCTGCTTCACGCCGAGGTTGCGCGCGTCGCGATTCGCTTTCCGCAGCCGCTCCACCATCGCGTTCTGCACCAGCGTCGCGAAGTCGCGCGACTCGTCGATCTTGTTGTTCAGCGCGATCGTCTTCACGATCTCGGGCAGGTCGTGCATCGTCTTGGAGGAGCCGGCGTTCTCGCGCGCGGCGATCGCCTCGGCTTCCGGGTTCGGCGCGAAATTCAGGAAGTAGGTCTCGATGCCGCGTGCGCGCGCGGTCGCGCTCGCATTGACGTGCACCGAGAGGAACAGGTCGGCGCCCGCGCGGTTCGCAATCGCCGTTCGCTCCTCGAGCGGAATGAAGACGTCCGTGCGCCGCGTCATGACGACCTCGACGCCCTGGACGCTGAGGAGCAGCTTTTCGAGCCGGAGCGCGACGTCGAGCGTGAGGTCCGCTTCGTTGAGCCCCTTGACGTGGGCCCCAGGGTCGTGGCCGCCGTGCCCCGGGTCAATCACCACGCGCGAGATTCCCAGTCCGAGCTGGCGCGATAGCGAGAACCCGCCGCTGCGGTTCGCGGAAGGCGGAGCGGGCGGCGGCGCGTCTGGCGCAGGAGCGGGCCCCGTCGTCGGAACGACCGCCGGCGTGGACGGGGCCGGCGTCCATGTAGCGCCCGGTTGATCGCCCGTGCCTTTGTTGCTGGCCACGGCCGTCGGCGCGGGAACCGTGGTCCCCGGACCCGAACGCTCGACGTCGACGACGATGCGATAGGGGTTGTAGAGCGCGTAGACGCTGTGCCGCGCCGTGGTTCGGAGGTCCAGCACCACGCGCGTGGCCCCTGTGGACTGGCGTCCTACGCGGATCTGCCTGACGAGGCCATCCGGGAATCCGAGCGTCGCATCCTTCAGATCCGCCTGCACCCGCGTGTTCTGCAGATCGATGAACACCCGCGGTGGCCCTTCGAGGCGCTCTTCGTGGAACGAGGCCTCGCGCTCGAGCTCGAGGGTCACGCGATGGCCCTCAGGGAGGGTCTCCCGCCGAATGGCTTTGAGCGTCGCGGTCCCTCGGTCGCCATCGGACACGGGCGCAGCCGCAACCGGCGCCGCGGCAGCCGGCTTCGGCGCTGCCTCCAGCCGCGCCGTGTACTCCGGCACCTGCCGGTTCAAAGAGCTCTTCGGGAATCGGGTCTCCAGCGCGGCGAACAGGCGCACCGCGACCCGGCGGTCGTGATCCTCCCCGTTCTGCCAGAATGCGTCCGCTGACAGCACGGCGGCGCGGTACAGCGCATTGTCGCTGTAGCCGCTTCGCGGAAAGCGGCCGGCCAGCTGTTCGTACTCGGCGACGAGGCCCCTCACGCGGTGGAGCAGGGGAGCGGAGAGGCCCGTCTGGACCTCGAGGTCCCTGCGCAGAAGGTCTTCGCGGCCGACGATCCGTTCGTACTCCGTCTTCACGCCCTGCGCCGAGAGGGGCGCCGCCGCCGTCAGGATGGCGATCGCCGCGACCGCAGTCCGTAACCTAGCGGAGGTGAGCATCCACTTCCTCGAAGTAGTTGCGATCCACAAGCACCTCGCGCGGCTTCCCGCCGGCGCCGGGCGAGACGATGCCCTCGGCCTCCATCATGTCCACGAGCCGCGCGGCCCGGCTGAATCCGATTCGCAGCTTTCGCTGCAGGTACGAGATCGAGACCTGGCCGCTGCCGACGACGATGCGGGCAGCCTCGTCGTACAACTCGTCCTTCTCGAACTCGACGCCGCCGGGTCCTTTCGTGTCGTCCTCGCCGACCGTGATTGACTCGTCGTAGGTTGGCTTGCCCTGCTTACGCAGGAAGCTTGCGAGCCGCGCGCTCTCCTGCTCGGAGATGTACGGTCCGTGGAGCCGCACGCAGCGTGACGAGGCGGGCGGAAGGAACAGCATGTCGCCCTTCCCGAGCAGCTGCTCGGCGCCGTTGCTGTCGAGAATCGTGCGCGAGTCGATCTTCGACGCCACGCGAAAGGAGATCCGCGACGGCAGGTTCGCCTTGATGAGACCCGTGATGACGTCCACGGACGGCCTCTGCGTCGCAAGAATCAGGTGAATACCTACGGCACGCGCCATCTGGGCGAGACGGGCAATCGACTCCTCGACTTCATTGCTGGCGACCATCATCAAGTCCGCCAGCTCGTCGATCACGACGACGACGAACGGCAGCGTTTTGGGCGCGTCGTCGCCCTTCGGGCCGCTGGGATCCTCGAGCAGGTGGCGGACGTTGCGGTTGTACTGTTCGATGTTGCGGACGCCCTCCGCGGCCAGCGTCTTGTAGCGCTCCTCCATCTCGCGTACGGCCCATCGCAGCGCGTTCGCCGCCTTCTTTGGATCCACGACCACCGGTGAGAGAAGGTGCGGAATGTCCTCGTACATCCCGAGCTCCAGGCGCTTCGGGTCGATCATGATCAACCGCACGTCGTCGGGCGTCGCGCGATAGAGGATGCTCGTGAGCATCGCATTCAGCCCGACGGATTTGCCGGTGCCGGTCGATCCCGCAATCAACAGATGCGGCATCGTGGCGAGGTCGGTCACGTAGGGCTCGCCGTGAATCGTCTTGCCAAGGGCCAGCGTGAGCTTCGACGTCGATCGCTGGTAGGCGTCGCAGTCGAGGAGCTCGCGCAGCGAGATCGCCTCCCGGTTCGGGTTCGGAATCTGGATGCCGACCGTGGATTTTCCCGGAATGCGATCGATGAGCACCGATTCCGCCTGCATGGCGAGGCAGAGATCGTCGGCCAGGCTGGTGATCTTCGAATACTTCACACCGGCGTCCGGCTTCAGCTCGAACGTGGTGACGACCGGTCCCGGATGGATCTGCACCACTTGCCCCTCGACCGCGAACTCGCGGCATTTCTCTTCGAGCAGGCGCGCGGAATCCATCAGCTCGCGTTCATCGACCTTGCGCTCCGCTTTCGGAGGGTCGAGCAGCGAGGGCGGAGGCAGGGTATAGGACCCCAGTTTGCGGGCGGCGGGCGCCTTGAGCGGCTCGGGTTCGGGCAGCGGCAGCGGGGGCGCGGCTTCGGCTTTCCGCTTCACGACTGGAGGCGAGGTGCGCGGGCCAGCGGCGGCAGCCGGCGGCTCGAGTTCGGGCGGGCGCGCGGGACGCGGCGGCGGGCTCGGCACCGCCGGCTGCGGCGCACCCTCGGCGGCCGCTTTCTTCGTGTGCTTCGCAATCACCTCGCGCCGCTGCTTCTCGCGGCGGCGCTCGTCGATCCAGCCGCGGAGCGTGCCGATCCCCCGCGCCGACAGGTCGCGCGTGCCTCGCGACGCTCCCGCGAAGAGGCGGCCGAACGAGAACTGCGTCGAGAGAATCACCGACAGCGCCATGAGCGTGAGAATCACGATCACGGAACCAGTGCGATTCAGGTAATCGGCAAACAATCCGCCGAGCCACACGCCGAGCGAGCCGCCGGCATGAAACGCCTTGCCGGCGACCTCCGTGCTGCCGAATGCAATGCTCAGGAACGCGCTGAAGCACGCGAACAGCAGGCTCACTCCGAAAAGCTTGGTGTAGGCCGCGTCGAACTTCTCGCACCAGAAGTAATGCCACGCCATCACGCCGATGACCACGGGGATGAGATAGGACGCGTAGCCCGCTATCTGAAACGACAGCTCCGCCAGGAAGGCGCCGACCCGGCCGACGAAGTTGGCGGGCGGATGGATCGAATCAGTCGTGAAGAACCAGACGGGATCGGTCGGTTCGTACGTGACCAGCGCCACGAGCCAGATGAGCGCGAGGCCGAAGAGCGCCACGCCCATGAACTCGCTGATGCGCCGCGAGAGTGTGGACTCAGCCACCGTGTCAGATCTCCATCAGGACCGGCAGCACCAGCGGGCGCCGGCCCGAACGCTTCTTGAAAAACCGCCGTAGCTCGACCCGGACCTTCTCCGCCATCAATCCCTGGTCGGTGCGTTCCTCGACGCTCGTGGCGGCGACCGTCTCGCGCAGCACGAGCGCCGCCTCGCGAAGCAGCGGGTCAGCCTCGGCGGGATCCATCACGAACCCGCGGGGGATGATCTCCGGATCGCCAACCAGCGCCCCATTCTGCTGGCTGATCGCCAGCACGGCGACCACGATGCCCTCCGCCGCGACATTGCGACGATCGCGCAGCACCTCGTCGCCCACTTCGCCAGTACGGGTCGTGTCGATCAGGACGCGACCTGCCGGCGCCTTTCCGTCGATGCGGCCGCCCTCATTGTCGAAACGGATGAGGTCCCCATCGCCGGCGAGCAGCACCTCGACGCCGCGACCCTGCCCGGACATGACCCGGCGGGCAACGCGAGCGTGTTGTGAGAGCTGTCGGTACTCACCGTGTATCGGCACGAAATAGCGCGGTCTTACAAGCGAGAGCACCAATTTCAGCTCCTCGGCGCTTCCATGCCCCGAAACATGGACATGTTTCATGCTGTCGGTGACCACATCCGCGCCCCGCCGCGCAATATGACTCATCGTGCGCGCGATGGCTTTCTCGTTGCCCGGAATTGCACGCGCCGAGAACACCACGACGTCGTCCGGACCGAGCTTGACGAAGCGGTGGTCGTCTATCGCGATACGCGGGAGGGCCGACTGCGGCTCGCCCTGCGAACCGGTGGTGATGCACAGCACGTCCTGGGCGGGAAAGCTCTCCACCTCCGTGTCCTTGATTTGCAGACCCGCCGGCACGCGAAGAAACCCCAGCCGCTGCGCGATCTCCGCGTTCCGCGCCATGCTCCGCCCGACGAACGCCACCTTCCGATCGAACTGCGCCGCCAGATCCACGAGCACCTGCATACGGTAGATGCTGGAGGAGAAGGCCGCGACCACGAGCTTGCCGTGCGTGCTCGTGAAGATTTCCTCGAACGCCTCGATGACTTCGATCTCGGACCCGGTAAAGCCGCGCCGGTCGATGTTGGTGCTGTCGGCGAAGAGCGCCAGCACGCCGTGCGCACCGAGCTCGGAGAAGCGGTGGAGATCGAAGTGCTCGCCGTCGAGCGGCGTCTGGTCGATCTTGAAGTCCCCCGTGTGCATCACCATCCCGACCGGCGTCTGAATGGCGAGCGCCACGCAGTCGGGCATGCTGTGGGTCACGCGGATGAATTCAACCGTGAACGGTCCAATCGTCACAGATTCTCGCGGCCGCACCGGTTTGAGTCGACCCTTCGCGTCGATGCCGTGCTCCTCGAGCTTCGGCTCGAGCAGCGCCAGCGTGAACGCCGTCCCGAATACGGGGCCGTCTACGTGCGGGAGCACGTAGGGAACGCCGCCGATGTGGTCCTCGTGGCCGTGCGTCAGGATGAGCGCCTTGACCTGGCCGCGCCGCTGCTCGAGCCACGTGAGGTCAGGGACGATCAAATCGACACCCAGCTGGTCGGGATCCGGGAACATCACACCCGCGTCGATGACGATGGTGGTATCGCCCCAGGAGAGGGACATCATGTTCATCCCGAACTCCCCGAGCCCACCCAGAGGAACGATCTCCAAGGCGTTCGGAGACACGGGCATCGTGCCGAACTGATTCATTCAGAGCCCAGCAAACGGATCTCGTCGTACGTTACAAACCAACTACACTCGGACCGCTGGGAAGGTCCAAAACTACGGCAGGCTCAATGACTTCCGGCGAAAACTATAGCACAGCTCGCGCGAGCTGGGACATCTCGTCGAGGGTCAGCGTCTCGGGTCGGCGGCGCCCATCAATCCTCGCCCGCTGAAGCACTTCTGCCGCCGAGCGTCCGCGCGCGTCGGCAACCGGTTTGAGCGCGTTTGAGATCATCTTTCGCCGCTGGTGGAAGATGCCCCGAACCAGATGCTCGAACACCACCGGGTCGCCAACATCGGCGGCCGGCCCCCGGAAACGCAGCCTTACCACGGCCGAGGTGACTTTGGGAGGCGGGCGGAAGGCCCCGGGCGGCAGCGTCATGAGCCGCTTCACATCGGCATGGAGCGCGACCTGGATTGCGAGCGCGCCGTACTCGCTCGTGCCCGGCACGGCGGTGAGGCGGTCCGCCACCTCGCGCTGGAGCATCAGCGTGGCGTCGCTGAACCGGCGCCCCGCGTCCTGCTCTGCCAGGAGCCTGAAGAGAATCGGCGAAGAGACGTTGTAGGGAAGGTTGCCGACGACCCGAACCGGAGGCCGCGTCCCACGCAGCGCCTCCTCGAGGTCGATCTCGAGGAAGTCGCCGCGGACGATCTGCACGTTCGCGGGGGCTCCGGACGCGAGATCGGAGGCAAGGTCGCGATCGATCTCGACGGCGATCAGCTGCGCGGCGCGCGCAGCCAGCGGTCTCGTGAGCGCTCCGCGCCCAGGTCCGATCTCAAGAAAGGTATCGCCGGTCCCGATGTCCAGGCTTTCGATCAGCTTCGCGACCCAAGGGGCTTCGAGGAAATGCTGACCGAACCGCTTGCGGACGGGATTCACGCCTCATCCTCGGGCGGATCCAGCGTTTCGCCGCGCCAGTATTTTTCCTCGATCGCTTCGATCTCTTCCTCGCTCAACCCAAAGTAATGTCCCACCTCGTGAATCAACGTCTCGCCGATGACCGCGCGCATCTCGTCTTCATCGTCGCAGTCTTCCTCGATCGGGCGTTGGTAGATGGTGATCCGATCGGGCAGCGCATTCCCGTAGGCCCAGGTTCGCTCCGTGAGCGGCGTCCCCTGATACAGGCCGTACAGCGAGTCGGGCGGCTCGATTTCCATGTCGGCGAGCAGCTCGGCGCGAGGCTCCTCCTCGACCACGATCGAGAGGTTCTTCATCTCGCGACGGAACCTCGCCGGGATGAGGGTGACGGCTTCAGCGACGAGGCGCTCGAACTCGCGGCGCGTCATGCTTACCCTTCGGAGCGGCGGCCCTGGCCGGCCGCAGCGACAGGTAGTAGTCGCAGTCTTTCCGCACGGCGCATCGGTCGCAGAGCGGCTTCGGCCGGCATATGCGTCGGCCGTGGAGGATCTGCACGTCTGAGGCGAGCGTCCACATCTCCTTCGGCAGCGCCGCGCACAGCTGCGCTTCCACTTTGACGGGATCCTCGCTGTCGGCGATCCCGATCCGATTCGACACGCGGAGCACGTGCCGATCGACGGGAAGTCCCGGAACGCCGAGCGCGTGACCGAGGACGACGTTGGCCGTCTTGCGGCCGACGCCGGGCAGAGCTGTGAGCGCGTCCATGTCGGCCGGGACCGCGCCACCGTGCTCGGCGACGAGCTTCTGCGCCATGCCGATCAGCGATTTTGCCTTCTGACGAAAGAAGCCCGTCGAAATGATCTGCTTCTCGAGATCGGTGGGCACGGCCTGCGCCAGCGCGTGCGCATCGGGATGCCGCTTGAACAGCGCCGGCGTGACAATGTTCACGCGTTCGTCGGTGGACTGTGCCGATAGGATCGTCGCGACGAGCAGCTCGAACGCGTTCCGGTAGTTCAGCTCCGTATCGGCGTTGGGGTGCTGCTTCGCAAGCGTCTCGATAATCCGTCGAACTGTCGCAGGTTTCTTCAATGCACCGGACCTTTGGACCAGCCGACGTTTGAATAGGACTCGGAGAAGACGCGCATGTGCTCTTGCAGCGCCGCGACGAGGTTCGGCACGAACTGGACCGGGACCACGACCCGCGCGCGGACCGGGGCGCGCACGACGTGTTCCGACTCGGCGTCGCGCAGCTCCTTCTCGGAGAGTGGCATCACCTCGCAGAAGGTGAGGGTGAAATCAAACGGTGTGTGCGCAATAGAACAGAAATTCGCGTAGGTTCGAGGTTCCCCGGGCTGGTCGTCGGGAACGATGGTGAAGTTGATCTGTTTGCGTTCAGTAGGCTGGTCGGACATAGACCTAAGCCTAAACCTAAACGCCGTTGACCTCTGACCTAGTATTTCCTCATGACTCCGACGACGACCCCCTGGATCTGCACTTGATCCGGATCAACCAGAATCGGCTGCATCGCGGGGTTGGCCGGTTGCAGACGCACGCGGCCGCTTTCCTTGTAGAACTTCTTCAGCGTGACGTCGAGGCCACCAACGAGCGCAATCACCATCTCGCCGTTGTCGGCCGACTTGCGGTCTTCGACGATCACGAAGTCGCCATCGCGAATCTGCTCGTCGATCATCGAGTCGCCCTTGACGCGCAGGACGTAGCTGTCGCGCTTGCCGGCCAGCGATTCCGGCACCGCGATCGTTTCGCTGGTCGCGACGGCTTCGATCGGGTGACCCGCGGCCACGAATCCGAGAAGCGGGAGCTCGAGGGCGCGACCCCCTCCACGTGTCGGGACGAGTTCGACCGATCGGCTTCGATTCCAGGCGCGGCGGATGAAGCCCTTTTCCTGCAGGTTCGTCAGGTGCTTGTGCACCGTGGCCAGCGACGAGAGATTGAAGCGCCGGCCGATTTCCTCCAGACTCGGCGCATAGCCGTGCTGCTGGATGAACTCGTTCAGGTAATCGAGAATCTCACGCTGACGTTTAGTGAGCGGTAGCACTTGGCCCCTCCCTTGTCGAGGTGGCGCGACTATACGCGAACAGAAGGCGAAAATCAACTCCGCTTCGGCTGCGTGATTGCTGTTACACTCGATGTCAGCCTGCTCCGAGAAAGAGGATATGGAGTTCAGATTTCCGACCACCGTTGCGATCGTGGCGGTCTCCGTTGCCGTCGCGCAGGGCGCCGACGCGAAACTGTCGCGGCAGAACGCCGATTCGTTTCAGCAGAAGATCATGGTGATTGCCGCGGGAGAAGGCGCCACCGTGAAATCCGCCGCTCCGCGCCGGACGCCGCTGACCGAATCCGAACTGAACTCCTGGTTCGCGTACCACGCCCAACCGCTGATTCCGCAGGGCGTGGCCGATCCGAAGATCTCCATCATCGGCAACGGCAAGGTGGGCGCTGAGGCCGTCGTCGATCTCGATGCGGTTGCGAAGCAGAAGGCGACGGGCGGCGTGCTCGACCCATGGGCCTACATCGGCGGCCGCGTTCCCGTCAGCATCACCGGCATCCTGCACACCAAGGACGGCGTCGGTCGCTTCCAGCTCGAGAGCGCCGAGGTATCGGGCGTTCCCGTCCCGAAGACGCTGCTGCAGGAGCTCGTCTGGTACTACTCCCGCACCGAGAATCACCCAAACGGCATCAACATGGAGGCTCCTTTCGAGCTTCCGGCGGGCATCAGCCGCATCGAAGTCGCAGAGGGGCAAGCCGTCGTCGTTCAGTGAACGACGTTCTCAGCACACCGCTTCAATTCCTCAAAGGCGTCGGGCCGCGAAAGGCCTCGGATCTCAAACGGGCGGGCCTCATCACCGTCGAAGACCTGCTGTATCGGATGCCGTTCCGCTACGAGGATCGCAGCCGGATGCAGCCGATCGCCTCGCTGCGGCCGGGCACGAAGGCGGCGGTGCTCGGCGAGATCAAGAGCGCGAACCTGGCGATCACGCGCCGCCGCGGCTTCAAGATCTTCCACGCCGTCATCGCTGACACGAGCGGCGCGATCCGCGGCACGTGGATGAACCAGGCGTTCCTCGCCGACATCCTCAAACCCCATCTCACGGTCGTCATCTTCGGGGAGGTGAAGCTCGACTCGAGCGGCCTCCACTTCATGAACCCGGAATACGAGCTCGTCGGAGACGAGATCGCCGGCGTCCACACGGCGCGGATCGTCCCGTTCTACGAGAAGACCGGCACCGTCACTCCCAACATGCAGCGGAAGATCGTGCGCCAGGCGATCGATCAGCTTCCCGCGGCCGTGCCCGACGTCATCCCCTCCGAGCTGCGGGAGCGGCTGCAGCTGGTGCCGCGGCGCGTCGCGATGGAGGAGGCGCACTTCCCGCCAAACGAGGCGTCCGTCGAGCGGCTCAATGCGTTTCGCACGCCGCCGCAGCGCCGGATGATCTTCGAGGAGTTCTTTCTCTTTCAGGTGGGGCACGCGTGGCGGCGCCACGCGACCAGCATCGAGCTGAAGCCGAACGTAGCGAAGGTGGACGACCGCATCCGCGCCTCGGCGGCGAAGGTGCTGCCGTTCAAGCTCACGCCGGGACAGAAGCAGGCCGTCAAGGAGATCGTGGACGACATGCTGCTGCCGAAGCCGATGCATCGCCTGCTGCAGGGCGACGTCGGCGCCGGCAAGACGATCGTGGCGCTGCTGGCGGCGCTCGTGGCGATGGAGAACGGCCTGCAGGCGGCGTTCATGGCGCCCACGGAGATCCTGGCGGCGCAGCACTACGGCACGATTGCGAGGCTCCTCGCGCAATCGCGGTTTCGCGTCGATCTGCTCACCGGCAGCACGCCCGGGCTGCACAAGCACACGCTGCTGGCGCATATCGAACGTGGCACGACGAACCTGATCGTGGGCACCCACGCGCTGGTGCAGGAGCACGTGAGGTTCCACAAGCTCGGCCTCGTCGTGATCGACGAGCAGCACCGGTTCGGCGTCGCGCAGCGTGCGCTGCTGCGGGAGAAGGGGCTGCGGCCCGATGTGCTGTTGATGACGGCGACGCCGATTCCCCGAACGCTGGCGCTGACCGACTACAGCGAGCTGGACGTCTCGAAGATTCCAGACCTGCCGCCGGGCCGCAAGCCGGTGCGGACCTGGGTGAAGCCCGAGTCGCGGCGCGACGAGATCTATCAGATCATCCGAGACCAGCTCGATGCGGGACGGCAGGCGTATGTCATCTATCCCCTGGTCGAGGAGTCCGAGAAGATCGACCTCAAGTCGGCCACTGAGATGGCCGACCACCTCCAACAAGAGGTCTTCCCGGCCTACCGCGTAGCGCTCCTCCATGGCCGAATGAAGCAGGATGCGAAGGACCGTGTGATGCACGCGTTCGCATCCGGGCAGGTGCACATCCTGGTCTCGACGACGGTCGTCGAGGTCGGCGTCGACGTGCCGAATGCGACGGTGATGGTCGTCGAGCACGCCGAGCGCTTCGGTCTCTCCCAGCTCCATCAGCTGCGCGGCCGAGTGGGCCGCGGCGCGCACGAGTCGCACTGCATCCTGCTCTATCAGGCGCCGTGGACCGACGACGCGCGCGAGCGGTTGAAGGCGATGTCGGACACGAGCGACGGGTTCGTGATTGCGGAGAGAGATTTGGAGCTGCGCGGCCCGGGCGATTTCTTCGGCACGCGACAATCGGGGCTGCCGAAGCTCCGCACCGGCGATCTCGTGCGTGACCGCGACGTGATGGAGGAAGCGCATCGAGAAGCGCGTCGCCTCGTCGACGAGGGCGGGCTGACGCCGGAGCTGATCCACTTCGTCCAGAAACGCTGGCAGGAGCAGTTCGGGTTGATCGAGGTCGGATAGACATCGTCAAGTATTTACTTCCCTGACCCGCCGCGTTCGGCAGTAGAATCCCCGCGGCTCATTTCAGCCCACACAAGGAGGCGGCATATGCGAGTCGTGAGGAGTTGCGCGGCCGCGTTGGCGCTCGTACTGATCGCGGCGGGAGCGGTCCGGTCCCAGGCCGGCGCGCCGACGCTCGTTCAGGTGACGACGACGATCGTGAAGCCATCCATGGTTGCCGAATACGAGGACTACGTGAAGAAGGTCGCCGCCGCGGCGGCGAAGATCGGACAGACCCAACGCGTGTCGGTGTATCAGGTGACTCACGGCACCCGGAACTACACCTACCTGTCCGCGGCACGCCTGCAGAATTGGGCGGCGCTCGACTCGCTGCCGAATCCCGGCGAGGTGATCGTGAAAGCACACGGTGACGCCGAAGGGCAGAAAATCATCAAAGCCGGGCGATCAGCCATCGAGAGCTCGACGATCGAGGTGCACCGTTATCGGCCGGAGGCGAGCACGAACTTCAAGCTGATCGATCCCATTCCGGCGTACGCGCAGCTGATACGAACCGAGGTGAAGCCCGAGGGCGTGTCCGCGTACAACGAGTACGTCACCAAACTGAAGGCTGCGCAGGAGCAGACGCCCAACCATCCGACCGCAATCCGGATCGCGACGGTGCAGGGCCCGGCATTCGTCTTCAGCACGGTTCAGTACTTCAACAAGTTCGCAGAGCGGGATTCCTGGCCGAACCCGGGTGACGTGCTGCGGAAGTCGGTCGGCGAAGCGGAAGCGACACGTCTCACGGAGAGCAGCGGCCGCGCCATCGCTCATCGTGAGACATGGACCATCCGCTACCGGGCCGACCTCAGTCGCGGCGGCGCGCGCATGACCTCGCACTAGCTCCCTCTCGATGCGGGTCATCGCCGGGAGCCTCAAGGGTCGGCGCCTGAAGACGCCGACCTGGAGCGGTCTACGCCCGACCTCCGACAAGCTGCGTGAGACGCTCTTTAATATCCTCGCGCCGCGAATGGCAGGCGCGCGTGTACTCGACGGCTTCGCGGGCACGGGCGCGATCGGCATCGAGGCGCTCAGCCGCGGCGCCGCCGACGTGACCTTCGTCGAGAAGGACCGGCGCGCCGCGTCGCTGATCCGTCAGAACGTCTCATCGTGCGGCATCGAGACCGGATTCACCATCGAGCCGGGCGATCTCGCCGACGTGCTGCGGAAGCTGCCGAAGGAGCGGGCGTTCGACGTCATCGTGCTGGACCCTCCGTACGACGCAGCCGGCATCGAGCACACGCTGGACGCGTCCGCCGCACGGCTCGCGCCCGGCGGCGTGCTCGTGCTGGAACGTGCCGCACGGCGTGAGCCGGACATTCCGGCATCTCTGATGCACATGCGTAACGTGAGATCCGGAGATAGCACGTTGACGTTCTTCGAACGCAGAATCTGATCGCCTCCATCGCGCTACAATTGCCGGCATGGCACCAGCCGGTCCGCCGAACGGCCGCCTCGCGATCTATCCCGGGTCTTTCGATCCGCTGCACAACGGGCACGTCGACATCATGCTGCGCGGCGCGCATCTCTTCGAGCGCATCCTGGTCGCCGTCCTCGTCAACGCCGAGAAGAACCCGCTGTTCACTGACGATGAGCGCGTCGACATGATCCGCGAGGTCTTCAGAGAGTATCCAAACGTCGAGGTCGACACGTTCGAGGGGCTGCTGGTCGACTACGCGCGGCGCCGGCGGGCCAGTGCGATCGTACGGGGCATCCGCGCGGTGTCGGACTTCGAGTACGAGTTTCAGATGGCGCTGATGAACCGGCACCTCGAGCCGACGCTCGAGACGGTCTTCATGATGCCCGCGGAGCAGTACCACCTATTTGAGCTCCCGTCTGATCAAGGAAGTGTTCAGTCTCGGTGGAGAAGTGCGGGGGCTGGTGCCCGCGTCGGTGGAGGTACGGATGCTGGAGAAATCGGGGCGTGTCAATGCTCGCTGAAAGAATGTCGAACATCGCAGGGTCCGCCACGCTGGCCGTGGCCGCGGAGGCCGACCGTCTTCGACGCGCCGGCGTCGACGTCGTGGACTTCGGTGCGGGCGAGCCGGATTTCAATACGCCCGAACATGTGAAGGCGGCGGGCATCGAGGCGATCCGCGCGAACTTCACCCGCTACACACCGTCGGCAGGAATCCTCGAACTTCGACAAGCCGTGTGCGCCCGCTATCGGGCGGACTACGGAGTGGAGATCGCACCGGCCGACGTCGTCATCACGGCCGGCGGCAAGCAGTCGCTGTTCAACGTCGCGCTCGCGCTCTTCAACCCGGGCGACGAAGTCATCACCCACGCGCCGTGCTGGCCCACGATTCCGGAGCAGATCAAGCTCGCTGGTGCGAAACCGGTGCTCGTGCGCACGTACTCGGAGGATGGCTTCGCGATCGACGCGGAACGGTTGGCGGCGGCGATCACGCCGCGCACCAAGGCCATCGTGCTCAACTCCCCCGCGAACCCGACGGGCGCGCTGATCAGCGAGGCGGCAACGCGGGCGATCGTCGATGCGGCGGCACGGCGAGGGATCTGGGTGATCATCGACCTCTGCTACGAGCGGTTGATCTATGAGCCCGTGCCCCACAACCTGGTGAGCATCGTCCTCGATCGGCACCGCGATCGCGCGATTCTCTGCGGCTCCGCCTCGAAGGCCTACGCCATGACCGGCTGGCGATGCGGATGGACCATCGCGCCGACGGCGGTCGTCACGGCGTGCAACACCATCCAGGGCCATGCGACGTCGAATATCGCCTCGATGACGCAGAAGGCCGCTGTTGTGGCCTTGACCGGACCTCAGGACGCGGTCACGCACATGCTCGACGAGTACCGGTGAGCGGCGCGATCGCGTGCACGCCTGGCTGACGGCGCACCCCGGCATCCGCTGCGTGAAGCCGTCCGGAGCGTTCTATCTCTTCCCCGATATCTCGGAGATCCTGTCGCCGACCGGGATCCGGACGGCGGGAGAGTTCGCGCAGGCGCTCCTCGAGCAGGCGCGCGTGGCCGTCACGCCGGGCGAAGCATTCGACGCGCCGGGCCATATCCGTATCTCGTACGCCACGTCCATGGAGCAGCTCCGCGAAGGCGCGACCCGCATCCTGAAGTTCGCGGAAAGCGTGTCACGCGTTGGAACTACCTGACACGTTCCTGTACGCGCTCCGTGACGCGGCAGGCGCCGAGTGGATTCGGACCGATCCCGCCTCACGCGAGTTGTACGGCCAGGACGCACTCGGCCAGGGTCATCCGCCGGATCTCATCGTGTTGCCCGCCGACACGCAGCAGGTCGCTGCGGTCGTGCGGTTGTGTGCCGGGCATCACCTTCCGATCGTCGTTCGCGGCGCCGGCACCGGATACACGGGCGGCGCCGTCCCGACACGCGGCGGCGTCGTGCTGTCGATGGAGCGGATGAACCGCATCCTCGAGATCGACGAAATCAATCTGCTCGCGGTCGTGGAGCCGAACGTGATCACCGGCGATCTGCAGCGCGCGGTCGAGGAGCGCGGCCTGTTCTATCCGCCCGATCCAGCCAGCCTCGACCGGTCGGCCATCGGCGGAAACATCGCCGAATGCGCCGGCGGACCGCGCGCCTTCAAATACGGCACCACGCGCCGCTACGTGCTCGCGCTCGAAGCCGTGCTTCCCACCGGTGAAATCATCCACACCGGATCGAAAGCGGTGAAGAACGTCGTCGGGTACGACCTCACGCAGCTCATCGTCGGCTCCGAAGGGACGCTCGCGATCGTCACGAAAGCGACGCTCCGCCTGATCCCGAAGCCTCCCGCTCAGGCGACGCTGCTGGCGCTCTTCGACGGCATCGAGTCGGCGGTAAAGGCCGTCACGGCATTGATCAGGCTGCGCGCGGTGCCCGCCGCGATCGAGCTCGTGGATGCCGACTCGCTCCAGGCGGTGCACGACTACCTTGGTCAATCGGTCGTGCCCCGCGAGGCGAAGGCCGCGCTCATCGTGGAAGTGGACGGCGGCGCGTCGGCGGTTGCCGACGAAATGAACCGCGTCGCGGAGGGGTGCGCCGAAGGCGGCGCCGTGGTCGTCGTCCGCGCCGAGACAGCGTCCGAGCGCGAGCAGATCTGGACGCTGCGGCGGCAGCTCTCGCTGGCGCTGCGCGCGACCGGGCTGCTGAAGATCAACCACGACGTCGTGGTACCGCGCGGCCGCGTGCCCGAGCTCTTTACGGTCGTCGCGGGGCTCAAGCGCGATCACGCGCTGCGCATCGCGTGCTTCGGCCATGCCGGTGACGGCAACATCCACGTCAACATCATGGTCGACAAAGCTGACGCTGCGGAGCTCGAGCGGGCACGTCACGCAGAACGGAAGCTGTTCGAGCAGGTCGTGGCGCTCGAGGGTTCGATCACCGGCGAGCACGGCATCGGCTTCGCCAAAGCGAAATACCTCGGAATCGAGCTCTCAGACGCCGAGATCGCCCTCATGAAGCGCGTCAAGAGGGCGTTCGATCCGAACGGCATTCTGAATCCGGGGAAGATATTCCCCTAACCCTCGGTGCCGATCCGACTTCGGCCTGATCGCGCTGACAGCGATGGCGAGAGCGTTATCGATTGGTGACCAAGAGCACTCGTTGGATGTCGCGATCCGGATCGGGAAAGATCAGCGAGCGAAACTTCACGTTCGCGGTGTTGAAATAGCGGATCCCGCCGAGCTCGGTCATCGTCACGCCCGCGACAGCCTCCAGGCGGCGCAGATCGGTATCGCGAACGACCATCAGCACGCGATTGGGCGAGCGCATGAATGCCGTCGCGCGCTCATCGCTGAAGAGATCGTCCTGCTGCAGCCCGGTGTAGAAGATCAGGTTTCGGACGAACACATGGTGGACGCCGATTGGCTCATCCGCCCGCCGGTTCGCGCGAACGAGTGACGCCATATCCTCGACCGGTTCAGGCCGCCGCCCCGACAGCGTTCCCGACTGAATCGCCAGCAGCGTGATCGCGGCGCACACGGGCAGCAGCACAGGAAGGTGCGCAAGCTGCCCCCGCCGCGCTGTAACCACGAGTACGGTCGCGCACGTGAGAAGCGCACCGAGCGCCATCCACGTCAGGGCAGGGATGGCGGACACGAGCAGCTCACGCGTCTGCACCAGCACCAGCGCCACGAGCGCAAGAATGACCGCCGTCGCGTAGGTGGAGACCCGCAGCTCGCGCTGCGCGGCGCGATCGCCGCGGCGTGCGGCGTCCAGCCGATCGAGGATCGCCCGCGCGCCGAGTATGGCGAGCGGCGGCAGCATCGGCAGAATGTAGCGGGGCTGCTTCCCGATCGAGGCGGAGAAGAAAAGGAACGGCACCGCCGCCCAGATGACCAGCCGCCATTCCTCGTCGGTGAGCCTCAGGCGCCGCGCGGCGAGGGCGCGGAGCGGCCGCCACGCGCTCACGACGAGGTACGCCGTCCATGGCAGCATTCCGCCGAGGAGCACCGGCGCATAGAAGAAGGGCGACCGTGGCTCGTTGAATCGGTCGGTTGCGAAGCGCTCGAGGTTGTCGCCGATGAAAAAGCTTTCCAGATACGCCGTCCCATGTTCCCGCGTCATGGCGACGTACCACGGCAGACCCACGAGGGCGAACGCGGCTCCTGCTCGTACCGAGATCCGCCGCGGTTACCCTGCGGGTGTCGCGCTCGCGCCACCACACCGGGACGAATACGAGTGCCGGCAGCAGCACGGCCAGCGGCCCTTTCACCAGGAAGCCGAGCCCCGCCGCCACGCCCGCGAGCGTCCAGCGCCCCTCGAAGGCGGACGCAATCGCAAGCGTGATGAAGAACGCGAGCGGCAGGTCGGGCAGCGACATGCGGCCGATCGCGAAGTAGCCGAACGTCGTGGCGACGATGGCCCCTCCAAGCCATCCGACGTCGTCGCGCCTCATGTGCCGGACGCCGGTCTGCCACGTAGCAAAGGCGAGCCCCACTCCGGCCAGCGCCGACCAGAATCGGGCCGACCATTCGCCGATGCCAACGATCATGTAGGTGACCGCCGTCAGCCAATAGTAGAGAACGGGCTTCTGCCAGCGGTACTCGTAGTTGTAATACGGCGTCAGCCAGTCGCCGCGCTCGACCATTTCACGCGCCGATTCCGCGTAGTACGCCTCGTCGGCGTCGGTGATCGCCGGGCAGCCAAGCCCCAGGAAGAACGTGAGGACGCACAGCAGGAGCAGCAGAAGGGCCGGTCGACGCACGCGCGCTCATTTTGTCACAATGGATCGATGTCCAAGGTCGTCGCCGTCGTCGGCGCGTCGAGCAACCGGGCGAAGTTCGGCAACAAGGCGCTTCGAGCCTTCCAGGCCGAAGGCTACACTGTGGTGGCGGTGAATCCGAACGAGGCCGAGGTCGAAGGCATGAAAACGTACGCCACCGTGCTCGACGTTCCTCAGCGCATCGACATGGCCACGGTGTACGTGCCGCCGGAAATCGGCATTACGCTGCTGCCGCAGTTCGCGCAGAAGGGGATCGCCGAAATCTGGATGAACCCGGGCGCCGAGAACGACGAGCTGCTCGCCGAGGCGCGCCGGCTCGACCTGAACGTCATCGCCGCGTGCAGCATCATCGGCATCGGTCGCAGTCCGTACCAGTTCTGACCGCCGCGGGGCACCCATGGCCAGCACGCCCAGGGACAAGGGCGCCCTCTCGCCGCCGACTCCCGACCAGCCAGCCGACACCGCGGCGGGAGGGAAGGGCACGTCCTTGAACATCACCGACCTCAAGGACATGGGCATCCAGAAGCTCACGTTGATCGCGAAGGATCTCAACGTGGGCGGCGCCGGCGGCCTGCGCAAGCAGGATCTGATCTTCCAGATTCTGAAAGCGCAGGCCGAGCAGAGCGGGCTGATCTTTTCGGAAGGCGTGCTGGAAACGCTCCCCGACGGATTCGGTTTCCTGAGGGCGCCGGACTACAACTACCTGCACGGGCCCGACGACATCTACGTCTCGCCGTCGCAAATCCGCAAGTTCGACCTGCAGACAGGGGACACGGTCTCGGGTCAGATCCGGCCCCCGAAGGAGGGGGAGCGCTACTTCGCGCTGATCAAGGTCGAGGCGGTCAATTTCGAGGCGCCCGAGCGCGCGCGCGAAAAGCTGTTCTTCGAGAACCTCACCCCGCTCTATCCGCAGGAGCGCCTGCGGCTCGAAACGGCGACGGAGAACCTCTCGGCCCGCGTCATGGACCTCATGACGCCGATTGGCCGCGGCCAACGCGGCCTCATCGTTGCGCCGCCGCGCACGGGAAAGACGATGCTGCTTCAAAGCATCGCGCAGTCCGTCGCGCTGAACCATCCCGAGGTGTACCTCATCGTTCTGCTGATTGACGAGCGCCCCGAGGAGGTGACCGACATGCAGCGGTCGGTGACCGGCGAGGTGATCTCGTCGACATTCGACGAGCCCGCACAGCGGCACGTGCAGGTTGCGGAGATGGTCATCGAAAAGGCCAAGCGCCTCGTCGAGCATACGAAGCACGTGCTCATCCTGCTCGACTCGATTACGCGCCTGGCGCGCGCCTACAACACGGTGATTCCGGCATCGGGCAAGGTGCTCTCCGGCGGTCTCGATTCGAACGCGCTGCAGAAACCGAAGCGGTTCTTCGGCGCGGCGCGCAACGTCGAGGAGGGCGGCTCGCTCACGATTATCGCGACCGCGCTCATCGATACCGGCTCGCGCATGGACGACGTGATCTTCGAGGAGTTCAAGGGCACGGGCAACATGGAGATCCATCTCGATCGCAAGCTCACCGACAAGCGCGTGTTCCCATCGATCGACATGCAGAAGAGCGGCACGCGGAAAGAGGAGCTGTTGCTGGCGCGCGAGGACCTCAATCGCATCTGGGTGCTCCGCAAGGTGCTGGCGCCCCTCTCGCCGGTCGAAGGAATGGAGCTGCTGCTCGACAAATTGGCGAAGACAAAGACCAACGGCGAGTTCCTCGCCGCCATGCAGAGAATGGGCTGACGATGACGACGATTCGACTCCGCCGGAACGGGCCGTATGTGGTGGAAGGCGAGGACGTGCAGGTGCTGGACTGGAACGGCGCCGAGTACCACGCCGATCGAATGCCGATCGCGCTCTGCCGGTGCGGCGCGTCGAGCCGCAAGCCGTTCTGCGACGGAACCCACTCGACAATCGGCTTCCTCGCCGGGGAGATCGCCGTGCCGGCCTCGGGCGATAAGCCGGCGAAATAAACATTTACATTGACTTTACCCGGCGGCGGACCTATTTTGTCTCGGCTTGGGCCAAAAGCCGCTGAGGCGTAGCGTTACCGGCAGGGAGCCCCAGGTCGCCGTCTCCGTCCTTTAGCGGTTCCGTTGGGCTTATTTTGTCCTTCGATTAGACGAAATGCGGAAGATTGACCCCGTTCGGTTCCGGATTGCGACGCGCGGCACGTCCCGCGAGATCAACCGACGCATCGTGTTGAACCTCGTTCGCACCCATCAACCGATCTCCCGCGCCGACCTCGCGCGCGCGATGGGCGTTCGCCGCGGCACGGTCAGCCTCATTGTCACCGACCTGCTCAAGGATGGATTCGTCTTCGAAGGGGCTGCCGGTGAGACGATTCGCGGGCGCAGGCCGACCTTTCTCTACATCGACTCGCGGCGGCGTGCCGTCGCGGCGGTCGACATTCGGGCCAGCCAGACCTACCTGATGCTCGCGGACCTGATCGGAAAGCCGATCGCCGGCGTCACCGGCATTCCGACACCGCGCGATCCGAAACAGCTCGTGAACACCATCGCCGCGCGCATTCGCGCGCTGCTCGCCGATCACAGCGACGTGAACGCCTGCGACGGCGTCGGCGTCGTCGTGCCCGGCATGGTTGAGCCGAACACGATGCGCATCGTGTATGCGCCGACGCTCGGCTGGCGCAACGTGGACCTGCGAGAGCCGCTGGCGGAGGCAATCGGCCTTCCCGTTCAGATCGAGAACTCCGGACGCGCCTGCGCGCTGGCGCAGCTCTGGGCGATGCACGGCCAGCCGTCGGCCGCGGGTGATCTCGTCTTCGTGAACATCGCGGACGGCCTCGGCGTGGGGGTGATCATCCACGGGGAGATGCTGCGCGGGCGGAACAACATCGCCGGCGAATTCGGACACGTCCCGCTGCCCGGCGACGGTCCGCGCTGCGCCTGCGGCGCGACCGGCTGCTGGGAGGCGTACGTGTCGAACCGCGCGACGCTGGCGCGTTACTTCGGCCGATCGATCGACGTCGACGGCGGCGCGTCCGAGGAGGAGCAGTACTTCCGCATCGACGATCTGATCGCCCGCGCGCGTGCCGGCGACGTGAAGGCGGTGGCCGCGATTCAGGCAACCGGACGATTTCTGGGCCTGGGCCTCGCCTCCGTCGTCAACGCCTATGACCCGGCGCGTGTGTACATCGGCGGCGAAATCACCGCCGCCTGGGACTTGATCGAGCCGACCGTGCGTGCCGGCCTGTCCGAGCGCGGGCTGACGCCCGCCGCCGCCGGGCTCGACATTCGCACCGTGGCGACGTCCGAGTATCCGCGTCTGCAGGGGGCCGCCGCGCTCGTGACCGCCCCCGCGTTTGCGGCGCCGGTGGTGGCGTGATGACGCGCATGCTGCTCGCGTCGGTCGTCGCGTTGCTCCACGCCGGCTCCCCGGTCGCCGACGGCAATGTGTCGACGGCGGCGCTCGACGCCGACGTGAAGGCGTTTCTGACCCGCGAGCTCTCGGCTCATGTCGCGGATATCCGCACGGTCGATCCGCCGCCCGCCCGCATCGTCGGCGCACAGACGACCGGCGAATTCTCGTGGGGAACGTTCGGCCGTGCCGTGGCCGCCTACGCGCAGCTCACCGGCGCCGACAGAATCGGCGATCGCGATGTCGTGCGCACCATCGCCGACATCGGCCTCCTCGAAGTGAAGCTCGGAGGCACGCGGTTCTCGCAGCTCTACGCGGCGTTGTCGCTGTGGCACTACGGCGCCGACCTGTCGAAGAACCGCTTGTGGCAGTCGCTGACGACCGAGGAACAGAAGAAGTGGCGCTTCCTGCTCGACGCGACGCGCTTCTACGACCCGGTGAAGCGTCAGGTGATCAACCTGCCGGAGAACTATCTTGGCGTGGCCTCGCGCATCGCCGCAATCGCGTGGGCCACGAAGCTGCTGGACGATCGCGCGCTGCTCGACTCGCTCCTCGATCGGGCCGCGATCCAATTCACCTCCGGCGCGCTCTACGCGGACGATGCGCTTCCGACCGGGCGATACGACCGGTATTCGAACGAGTACGCGAGGTACGTGTTCGAGGCCGCGGAGATCGCCGGGCGAAAAGATCTCATGGACGCGGTGCGCCCCTCGCTGAAGACGCAGATGCGCCTCTGGTGGGATCTGGTCTCGCCGGACGGCTACGGATATCCATGGGGGCGAAGCCTCGGGGTCGTCGGCTACCTCGACACCCTGGAGATCCCGGGATTCCTCGCGATCCATCCCGAGTTCCGGCCCGTCCCGCTCGAGCAGGTCGCCGCCGCGTATTACCGCGCATGGCTGTGGCTGCGGAAAGACTACAAGGACGAGACACACCTGCTCTCGGTCTTCGACTATGGGCGCGGCAACTATTCCTACATCAGCAAGGACCGCGAGTGGCAACAGACGGCGGGATTCTTCGGCAAGCTCGCGCATGCGCACCTGCAGCTGATGTCCGGGCTGCGCGCCGAAAGCGTGGCGGCGTTCCCCGGCATGCCGTCCCTTGCCGGAGCCGCGCGGTTCGAGTTCTTCACGCGCACGGGACGCCAGGCGGGCGTATGGGTGGTGCGCGAGCCCGCCGCGGCCTTCGCCCTGCCGCTGACCACGGGAACGAAACCGGGCGTCGCCGACTATCTGCCGGCGCCGCACGGCCTGGCGGGCTTTGCGGTGCCGGTCGAGCAGGTCATCCCCGCGTTGACGCCGTTCGTTCGGCTCGCGGATGGTCGAACCCTCGTCGCAGCCGACGGCGCGGACGCCATTGAGCCATTCGCGGACGGCCGCGGCGTCAAAGCGCGCTGGTCGCGCTGGGCGGTTGTCGGCGGCAAGCCCGCGGAGCTCGTCGACGCTGGTCTCACGAGCGAGGTCGAGTGGCGACTCGACGGCACGGCGCTAACCCGGTCGGAGCGCCTTTCCGCGACGCGCCAGGTCGCGATCCAGCACTGGAGCGTGGCCGTGCCCACGACGGCCAATCGGTGGCGAACCGTCACCGAGAACGGGAGGCGCACGGACCACTTCGACGGACGCGAAGGGCGCCTTGCCGTCACCGTCCTCAAGACCGACTGGCCGCAGTCGATCAGTGTCCGCGCCAGCGAGGACAGTCCGCTCGGACGGGGGGCGCGCGGCGCCGTCCCGCTTCACCTGAACATCGAGAGCACCGACCTCGCGCTTTCTCCCGGCGCGACGAAGTCGTGGGTGCTCCAGTTGCGCGTCGAGGGTTCGTAGCCATGTCCATCAGCACCAGTAACTGCATCGTCCGAAACACCGCCTCCAAGAAGGGACGGTCCAAGTCGGTTGCGCCGGGGAGTACCGCAGCGAAGAACCTCCACTACGGTCGCATCATCCTCGACGCGGGAGACCCGCCCGTCCGCTTCGATACGGGGGACCTGGAGACTGGTCTCATCTGCCTGCGGGGTACCGCCACTGTGCGGACCGAAGGACAGACGTTTGAGCTGGTGCGGTACGACTCGCTGTACGTTCCGAGGGATGCGTCGATCGAGGTTACGCCGGGAACCGGGGGCTGCGACCTCGCCGAGATCGCCGCGCCGGTAGGGAAGCGCTATCCGCTGCAGTTCGTGGCATTCAGCGACGTTCAGAAAGATCCCGGATTGCACTTCGCCGCCGGAGGACCGGGCAGCCAGCGCGAGCTGAACATCCTGATCGGCAAGAACGTCAACGCGGGACGCATCCTCGCCGGGATCACCTTCAGCCAGCCAGGCAACTGGACCTCGTGGCCGCCGCACGAGCACGCCGCGATGCTCGAGGAAGCCTACCTGTACATCGACATGCCGGCGCCCGGCTTCGGCGTGCAACTCGGTGTACACGAACCCCCGAGACCCGGAGCTCGCCACGATCGTCCGCGAGGGCGACGTCGTGCTGATGCCGGCCGGCTACCACCCGAACGTGGCGGCGCCCGGAACCCCCATCAACTTCCTCTGGATGATGGCGGCGAATCGCGAGACGGAAGATCGTCAGTTCGGGGTCGTCAACGTGCAGCCCGAGTTTGCCAGCGGCGGGTCGGGCATCGACAAGGGACGGGCGGATCGCAAATGAGCACGGGAGCTGTCAGCGCATTTCAGCACCGCGACTGGTCGACGATTCCTGTCGAGCAGATTGCCGACGGCATCGAGCGGCAAATGATCTGGGGCGACCGCCTGATGGTGTGCCGCCTGCGGTTCCGGCCCCGCGTGGTGACCTCCGTTCATACGCACCCGCACGAGCAGATGACGATCGTCGAGCGTGGACGCGTGCTCTTCACGATCAACGGCACCGAACGCCTCGCGGCGGCCGGCGACGTGCTGCATTTTCCGCCGGGGCTCCCGCATGGCGCGACGATCCTCGACGAGGAAGTTGTGCTCGTCGACATCTTCACGCCGGTGCGCGAAGACTTTCTCCCGGAGACCCGTTGAGGACGCGTGGCGAATGAGCTTTTCGACCTCGGCGGAAAGGTGGCGCTCGTGACCGGCGCGTCGCGCGGGCTCGGCGCCGCGATGGCCGTCGCGCTGGCGACGGCGGGGGCGCAGGTGGCTCTCCACGCGAGCGAGCGGCCCTGCGCCGACACCGCGGCCACGATTGAGAAGATTCGCCGCGACAGCACGCGCTGCGTCACCGCAGACCTCGGCGATCGGGCCGCCGTCGATCGCCTCGTGCCCGAGGTGGTCGCGGCATTCGGCGCGCTCGACATCGTGGTGAACAACGCCGGCATCATCCGCCGGCAACCGGCGGCGGAGCACACCGACGCATTCTGGGACGAGGTGATCGAGGTCAACCTGACCAGCATGTTCAGGCTCTCGCGTGCGGCGGCGACGCACATGATCGAGCGCGGGCAGGGCGGCAAGATCATCAACGTCGCGTCGCTCCTGTCGTTTCAGGGCGGCATCAACGTGCCGGGATACGCGGCGGCCAAGGGCGGCGTCGCGCAGCTGACGAAAGCGCTCGCCAACGAATGGGCGCCGCACGGGATCAACGTCAACGCGATTGCCCCCGGATACATGCAGACCGACAACACGCGCGCGCTGCAGGACGATGCGGTTCGGAACAAGCAGATCGTCGACCGGATTCCCGCGGGACGCTGGGGCGCGCCGCAGGACCTCGCCGGCGCCGCGCTCTTTCTCGCATCGCGCGCCTCGGACTACGTGCACGGCCATGTGCTAGTCGTGGACGGCGGATGGATGGGACGCTGACATGAGCACTGCAACAGGCCGATCGCGGCCGGACGTTCTACGGGCGATTGAAGCGAGCGGGGTCGTGGCGGTGATCCGCCTGCGCGACCCCGAGCTGGTGCAGGGGGTGGTCGACGCGCTGCTGGCGGGCGGCGTGCGCGCGCTCGAAATCACGATGACCGTGCCGCGCGCGGTGGAGCTGATCGCGCAGATCGCGCCCAAGCTGCCGGCGGAGTTCCTGCTCGGCGCGGGCACGGTGATCGACGCACAGACGGCGCGGCAGGTCATCGATGCCGGCGCGCGATTTCTTGTGAGCCCGGTCTACAAGCGCGAGGTCATCGACGTCTGCCGTGAGCGGGACGTCGTGTCGGCGCCTGGCTGCTTCAGTCCGACGGAGATCCTCACCGCGTGGGAAGCCGGCGCCGACGTCGTGAAAGTGTTTCCAGCAACCGCGCTTGGGCCTGGATACATCAAGGACGTGCTCGCGCCGCTGCCGCAGGTGAAGCTGATGCCGACCGGCGGTGTGACGAAGGAGAACGCCGGCGACTGGATCAAGGCCGGAGCCGTCGCGCTTGGAGTTGGAACGTCGATGGTCGATGCGAAGGCGGTAGCGGAGCGGCGCTTCGAGGTCGTCACCGAAAACGCACGACATTTCGTGAACGCGGTACAGCAGGCGCGGGAGAGCGCCAGGCCCAGAGCCTAGAGCGGAGAGTTCAGAGCCAAGATGGCCAAGACCGTGTGCTTCGGCGAGATCATGCTGCGGCTCAACCCGCCCGGGTACGAGCGCTTTCTGCAGTCGCCCGTGTTCCAGGCGACGTGGGGAGGCGGTGAGGCCAACGTCGCGGTGAGCCTCGCGCAGTTCGGGCTGGAAAGCCACTACGTGACGCGGCTGCCGGCGCATGCGATCGGCGAGGCCGCGGTGAAGGCGCTCCGTGCGGAAGGCGTCCGCGTCGAGCACATCGTGCGCGGCGGCGATCGGGTCGGCGTCTACTTCGTGGAAACGGGCGCGAGTCAGCGCGCCTCCACCGTCATCTACGACCGGGCACGCTCCGCGATCAGCGAGATGAAGCCCGGCACCGTCGACTGGGCCAAGGTCTTTGCGGGCGCGTCGTGGTTCCACTGTACGGGGATTACGCCGGCCCTCGGTGCGTCGGCGGCCGCCTGCACGCGCGAAGCGATCGAGGCCGCCAAGGCGGCGGGAGCCCGCGTGAGCCTCGACCTCAACTTCCGCAAGAAGCTCTGGTCCGAGGCCGAGGCGCAGAAGACCATGCGGCCGCTGGCGTCGATGACCGACCTCCTCATCGCCAACGAAGAAGACTTGCAGGCGTCGCTCGGCGTCACGGTCCCGCACGCGAACGTCACCGCCGGCGAGCTCGACGTCGAGGGCTACCGCACGGCCGCCACGCAGGTCGCGAACGACCTCGGCGCGAAGCAGGTGGCGGTCACGCTCCGCGAGAGCGTGTCGGCGAGCGACAACGGCTGGAGCGCGGTGCTCTACGACGCCGCATCCGGCGCGTTTCACCGCAGCCAGCGGTACGACGTTCGAATCGTGGACCGTGTCGGCGGCGGCGACAGTTTCGCCGGTGGCCTGATTTTCGGCCTGCTGACGGGCCGCGACCCCGCGGCCTCGTTGCGCTTTGCCGTGGCCGCCAGCGCCCTCAAGCAGACCATACCGGGAGATTTCAATCGGATGTCCGTGGACGAAGTCGATCGACTTGCCGCCGGCGACGCCAGCGGCCGCGTGAATCGGTAACCCTGGGAGCAGCTATGAATACGACACCGCAGTTTCGTGACGTCGAGAAGCGCGCCGCCCTGGAGCAGGTTCTTCAGAGCGCCACTTTCACCCGCGCCAGTCAGGTGCGCAACTTCCTGCGCTACATCTGCGAGATGGAAATCGCAGGCCGCGGCGCAGCGCTGCACGAGTATCTGATCGCCGTCGAGGCGATGGGCCGGCCCGCGGCGTACTCGACCGACAGCGACTCGAGCGTACGCCGGCGGGCCTATGCGCTCCGGCAGAAGCTGGAGTCGGTGTACGCGAACGAGCTCACCGACGCCCGCATCCGCATCGAAGTGCCGAAGGGCAGCTACGTGCCGCGGTACGTCGCCACGGAGGCGCCCGCGGAGCGCACAGACGCCGTCGAGGCGCCGGCCGCCAACCCGGCCGCGTAGGAGGCGTCATGTGGAAGCAGCGCATCGTCGCGGGAGCACTCTGTCTCGCGGCTGCGATGGCGGCCGCGTCGTCGATCGCGGCGGGCCAGGCCGAGGACGCCGCGCGGCGCGAGCGTCTCGCGTGGTTCCACGAGGCGAAGTACGGGCTCTTCATCCATTGGGGCCTGTACGCCATTCCCGCGGGCGAGTGGAAGGGGAAGCGCATTCCGGGCATCGGCGAGTGGATCATGAACCGCGCGCGGATTCCGGTGCGCGACTACGAGCAGCTCGCGAAGCAGTTCAACCCGGTCAAGTTCGACGCGGACGCGTGGGTGCGGCTGGCGAAGGACGCGGGCATGAAGTACATCGTCATCACCTCCAAGCATCACGATGGGTTTGCGCTGTTCGACTCGAAGGTCAGTTCCTTCGACGTCGTCGAGGCGACGCCGTTCAAGCGTGACGTCCTGAAGGAGCTCGCCGCGGCGTGCGCGAAGCAGGGGATGCGGCTCGGCTTCTACTATTCGCAGGCGCAGGATTGGCACGAGCCCGGCGGCGCGGGCAACGAGTGGGACTTTCCCCCCGACGACACGAAGGACAAGAGCGGCGCCTACGACAAATACCTTCGCGAAAAAGCCGAACCGCAGGTCCGCGAGCTCCTCACCAGCTATGGTCCGGTGGCGCTGATCTGGTTCGACACGCCGCGGTTGATGACGAAGGAGCGGGGACAGCGCTTTGTCGACATCGTTCGTTCCCTGCAGCCCAGGACGCTCATCGACGGCCGATTGGGCGTCGAGGGTGATTATGTGAGCACGGGCGACAACGTGATCCCCGCCGAGGTCCAGAAGACCGCGTGGGAAGTGCCCGCCACGATCAATCACACGTGGGGGTACAAGACCTACGACAAGGACTGGAAGTCACCCGGTCTCATCACCTTCAAGCTGATCGACATCGTCAGCAAGGGCGGTAACTACCTGCTGAACGTCGGCCCCATGGCCGACGGCGTCATCCCCCCTGCCAGCCAGGACGCGCTTCGTCACGTCGGGGACTGGCTGAAGGTGAACGGCGAGGCCGTCTACGGAGCGGGCCAGTCCCCGTTCGGCGCCGAGCTCGGCGAGCTCAGCTCCAGCGGCGCGAAAGACGTGCGCGGCAATCCGCTCTTTCTTCAACAGACACAGTGGCGCGTGACCGCGAAGCCCGGGAAGCTGTACTTCACGTTTTTCGACGAACCGCGCGCGCCGTTCGAAATCCCGGCAATGAAGAACACGGTGAAGCGCGCGTACCGCCTCGCTGACGGGGCTCCCGTCGAGCTCAAGAGGGAGAACGGGAAGGCGTTCCTCGTCATCGAGCGACCGATTCTCGATCCCATGGCAACCGTCGTCGTCGTCGAAGTCTCGGGCGATCGTATTGAAACACCTTGATAGCGACAGGAGCAGGGAGATGACTAGCAGTCTTTATCGTTCGGCGGCGTGGCTCTGTCTGCTCGCCACGCTGATTGGCGGCGCGAGCGCCGCGGCCCAGAGCAACACCGGCCGTATTTCCGGCACCGTCGCGGACTCGTCAGGTGGCGTCCTGCCAGGCGTCACCGTCACCGTGACCGAGACGCGGATCGGGTACACGCAGAGTGCAATTACCGACGAGCGCGGCGCGTACGTGATCGTGTCGCTGCCGATCGGAAGCTACACCGTGACCAGCGAACTGCCAGGCTTCAAGAAAGAGGTCAAGAGCGGCTACAACCTCGTCGCCGACGGCCGCGTGACGGTCGACTTCGCCCTGTCCGTTGGCGCCGTCGAGGAAGTCGTGACGGTGGTGTCCGCCGCCGGCGAAACGGTCAACACCGTCTCCGGCGAGGTCGCGCGGGTGATCGATCGCGAGCAGGTGCAGAACCTCGCGCTGAACGGGCGCAACTACATGCAGCTGGCGTCACTGATTCCCGGTTCGCCGCTCCTCAACGACGACGCCCTCAACATCATGACCGGCTTGAGCATTGCGACGTCGGTGAACGGGAGCCGCAACAACGCCAGCCTGCTGACGGTCGATGGCGGCTTCAACATGGATTCCGGGAGCAACAACAGCCAGATCAGCAACGTCGGCATCGACTTCATCGAGGAAGTCAACATCAAGACGTCGAACTTCTCGGCTGAGTACGGCCGCAACTCGGGCGCCGCGATCAACGTCGTGACGCGCAGCGGCAGCAACGATCTGACGGGAAGCCTCTTCGAATACCACCGCAACGACGGATTGGATGGGAACACGTACTTCGCGAAAGTGCAGAACGTCGCCAAGGCGCCGCTGAAGTACAACAACTTTGGCGGAAGCCTCGGCGGTCCGATCGTCAAAGGGAAGCTGTTCTTCTTCGCCGGCGAGGAGTGGCGCTACATCCGCCGGTCGACCAATCCGACCCAGCGCACCATGCCGACGCGCGCGATGCGGCAAGGCGACTTCAGCGCGGTCGCCACGGTGTTGCGCGACCCGCTCACCGGGCAGCCGTTTCCGGGCAACATCATTCCGGCAAGCCGAATCACCCCCGACGGGCGCGCGGTGGCGGCCGTTTACACGGCGATGGAGCAGCAGGCCGCCTTCTACGAGGACGCCGCCCGCTCGAACAACTCGCTGTTCCAGGCGGACAATCCGTTCGACTTCCGGCAGGATCTCCTGCGGTTGGACTGGATGGCCGGAGCCGCCCAGCGGTACACGGTACGGCTGATCCGCGACAACTACGACCTCGTCGACCCGTACGGGACCTTCATCACGTCGCAGTTGCCGACGATTCCGACGAACCGCAAGCGCCCGGGCCGGAACTACATGGTGGGCGCACAACTGGACGCTCGGCTCGAACATGGTGAACGAGTTCAAGGCGAACGCATCGTGGAACGGGCAGCGCATCCCGCCGCTCGGCGAGGCCTGGGAACGCGACACGTATGGATTCGCATTCCCGCAGCTGTTCAGCGGCGGCGGACGCTTCGAGAACAGCATTCCGGACGTCGATGTGGCCGGCTACGCGACGTTCCGCGGCGCCCAGCAGTCTTTGATCTCTCCGACCACCGACATTTCGGCCATGGACAACTTCACGTGGCTGAAGGGCGCGCACACGCTGAAGTTCGGAGGCATGGCGATCCGGAATCGCAAGGACCAGAACAGCCGATCGAACTACGCGGGATTCGTGTCGTTCAACCCCTCGGGGAATCCGCAATCTACGGGCAACGGTTTCGCAGACGCGTTGCTCGGGAACTTCCGCACGTACCGCGAAGCGCAGCTCGATCAGATCGGGCTGTTCCGCTTCTGGCAGGCCGAGGGCTTCATGTCCGACAACTGGCGCCTGTCACGGAACGTCAGCATCGAGGCTGGATTCCGCTACACGTGGCACCAGCCGATCTACACGCAGTCGAACAACATGGCGAGCTTCGTGCCCTCGCGGTACGACCCGGCGCGTGCCGTGACCGTGAACCGCAACGGCACGCTCGTGCCTGGCGTGGGTGATCGGTACAACGGAATGGTCCGAGCGGGCGATGGGGTTCCCGAGGAAGAACTGGGCCGCGTGCCGATCGGCAACAGCCCGCTGGTGCTCGCCGTGCCCGACGGAGCGCCGCGCGGCTTCTACGATGCGCAGCACCTGCTCGCGCCGCGCTTCAGCTTTGCCTGGACGCCGACCAACGAGAGCGACATGGCGATCCGCGGCGGCGTGGGTCTTTTCTATGACCGTCCGGAAGGAAACCTCTATTTCGGCGCGCCGGCGATCATCACCAACCCGCCGTATTCGCTCAGCTCGGAGTACGAGAACGGCAACCTTGCGGCACCGGGAGGGGGCGCCGTACCGGCGCTCGCGCCGATCGCCGAGATCGGTTCGATCGATCCGGACCTGAAAGTGCCGAAATCGTGGACCTGGAGCATGACCCTTCAGAAGGAGCTGCGCTGGGGCATCTTCGGGGAAGTCGGCTACGTGGGGAGCAAGGGCCAGAACCTGCTGCGGCAGCCGGACATCAATCAGCCGTCGCTCGCGGATGCCGCGGCGAACGCGGCGCTTCCGGCGGCACAGCGCGCCAACAACAACTTCCTGCGCCCGTATCGTGGCTACTCCGCGATCCGTCTGCGCCTCTCCGACGCGGAATCCGACTACCACGCGCTGCAGCTGTTCCTCTCGCGCCGCAAAGGCGCGCTCCGCTGGACGCTGAACTACACGCTCAGCCGCGCCCGCGACGACGCGAGCGGCAACGGCGACAACTCGGAGGACTACCAGAACAGGTCGTTCAACTACGGTCCGAGCGATTTCGATCGCCCGCATATCCTCGTTGGAACGTGGACATGGCAGCTGCCGATCTTCCGCGACGAGCAGGGCATCGTCGGGCGCGTGCTTGGCGGCTGGGAAGTCAGCGGCATCGCACGGTTCCAGTCTGGCCAGCCGTTCACGGTGACGGGCCCGACCTCCATCGGCGTCAGGCGCGCCGATTTGAATGGCGAGCCGTTCGCGCCCGAATCTGAGCGCGTGCAGCCGGACGGACGAGTTCGATGGCTCAACATCGCGGCGTTTTCGGCCTCACCCGAGGATCGGCGCGGAAACACGGGCCGCGGTGAGTTCCGCGGTCACGGGCTTCACGTGTGGGACGTTTCGTTCCGGAAGGGCTTCCGCATCATCGGCGACACGCGGCTGCAGTTTCAGGCGGACGTTTTCAACCTGTTCGATCGCGTGAGCTTCCGCAATCCGGAAGGCAACCTGCAGAACTCGGGGTTCGGGTTCGTCAACGCCACCGCGCCGCCGCGTCAGGTGCAGCTCGGCGTGCGGCTCACGTTCTGACGGGAACAGAAATCAGGATGCAGGGAGCAGGGCCGTCCTAGGGTCCTGGTCCCTGATTCCCAGTTTCCTGAGACAGCCGTGATCCCTGATCCCTGATTCCTGATTCCAGATTCGCTGTGATGCTAGGATTCCTGGATGCCTGACAAGGACATGATCCGCGAGCGCGGCCGCTCGCTCGAAGACGATTACTTCCGCAAGAAGGATCGCGAGCTGATCGAGAAGATGCGCCAGGCCTCCGCGACCGAGCAGGATCGGCAGGAGATGGCGAAGAAGATTGGCGTCGACAACCCGGCGCTGCTTCAGGAGCTCAAAACGCTTGGCTTCACGCCCGACACCGTCAGCCTTCTTCCGTTGGTGCCTGTGCTGCGGATGGCCTGGGCCGAGGGCGGGATTACCGGCGCCGAGCGCGACCTGCTCGTGCGCCTGGCCCGCAGCCGCGGCATCCCGGAAGGCAGCGAGGCGGACCGGCAGCTCACCGCCTGGATGACCCGTCAACCCGACGAGTCGGTCTTCACGCGCGCGGGACGCCTGATTCGCGCGATGCTCGATTCGCGATCGCCGGAGACGTCCGATCTCTCAGCCGACGAGCTCGTCGAGTACTGCGAACGCATTGCCGCCGCGTCGGGCGGCGTCTTCGGCATCGGCCGCGTGTCCGCGGAGGAGAAGAAGCTGCTCGCCTCCATTGCGGACGATCTGAAATCGCGCGCCGGCTGACCCCGTCACACCCACAGAAGCGGCTGGCGGATCGGGTGGTTGCGAATGATCTCGTCGATCGTGGGATCAGGGTCCAGCTGGCGCCAGAGCGCGATGTAGTCGGGCCGGTTCAGCGCCAGGCCTCCGAAGAGCAGGCTCACGTGCCGCACCGGCCAGCCGTCGTGATACATGACGTCGGGCTTGTGCGGCCACGCGGTCTTGTCCGCGATGAACGGTGTCATGAAGGCCAGCGCTTTGCGCATGCCGCGGCCGTCAGCCAGCTCGAAGGTCCACAGATTGTCGCTGGCGGTGGAGAGGATCTGGCACGCCGTGGCCATCGCGTCGAGATTGAACAGCGAGTAGCCGTACGGCTTCGTGCGAGCGAGCTCCAGGGGAAAGCTGCCGTCGGAGGCCATCTGCTGCGGCACGAGGACTTCCTTGACCCGCCCGCGGCAGAACGCTGTCACATCGGCGCGGCCGGTCAGCCGGGCGAACTCCGCCGCCTGCACGATCCAGCACGTTCCATGATTGTTCTTGGCGTCGCGCTCCGCGATCCCGTACTCGTGTGTCGTCATCCAGTCCACGTACCGGCTGAACCACTCCTTCACCGAGTCCCGCTCGCTCTTCGAGAGCGCGGCGGACGCTTCGAGCCGCTCGATCGCACGGACCACTTCCACGAGGTGGAGCGTGTCGATGATGCCGATGCCGCGGCCGGTGACCCGTCCCTTGATGGCCTGCGCGTAGAGTAGATGCGGCCTCATACTCGTCGCAGAGTCGATGAACCACGCCCGAAGATGGCGCGCCGCATGCGCCGCGTATCGCTTGCCGCGCGTCACCATCCACGCCGCGGTCAGCGCCGGGACATGGACGCTCAGGCGAATGAGCGCGTGGCGATGTGCCACGAAATTGTCCGGATTCGTGTGGCCATCCCGCTGGACGTACGGGCCCTCGGGATTCGCGGGATCCGGCCACCAGTAGTCGCCCTCGGAGAAGTACTCATGACTGTCCCCGGCGCTTCGTGGGCTGCGGACGGCGGTAATCGTGATCGGTTGATCGCGAAGGTATCGACCGGCGGCGCGGAGAATGCGCTGCCGATCGATGCGAGCGACATCAACGGGGGCGTCGCCGAAGGTGTCGCCGGCCGCGAGCACGCTCGCGGTGAGCGCCAGGAACGAACGGCGATCGATATCCACGCCGCATCATGAATAACAGACGCTCCAGGTCAAGTAAACCGGCTATGCGTTACAGCGCGATTGTGGCAGACTGCGGGACGCCGGCAACAGGAGGGACTCGATGAACCGTCGGGATTTCGTTCGCTATTCGGGGAGCGGCGCCGCTGCAGCCGCATTGGCCGAAACGATCGTCGCCGCGCAGGTGAGCGCCCGGAACGGCGGCGCCGTCGCGGGCAAGGCGCTGATGAAAGTCGGTACGCAGCACGGCGACAGCGATGCGATCCTGCGCGCGTGCGCCGCCTTCGGCGTGAACAACATCTGCAGCCGGCTGCCGTCCCAGAAGATGGACGCCGCGTGGTCGGTGGAGTCGCTGATCAAGCTGCGCGAACGCGTCGAGTCGTTCGGCATCACGCTCGACATGATTCCCATCCCGCTGAGCTCCTACGAGATCTCAAAGAGCGAGAACCCGGCCATCCTCCTCGCAGGCGCCGAGCGCGACCGTCAGATCGACGACATCTGCCAGATGATCCGCAACACCGCGAAGGCGGGAATCCCGTCAGTCAAATACAACATGACCCTTATCGGCATCCCGCGCACCGAGTCGACGCGTGGCCGTGGGGGCGCGCGCCTGAGCACCTTCGTCTACGAGGGCGCGAAACAGGATCCGCCGCTGACCATCGCCGGCCCGGTGAATGCCGACCTCTATTGGGAGCGCATCACTTACTTCCTCGAGCGCGTCGTGCCGGTCGCGACCGAGCACAAGGTGCGCCTCGCCTGTCATCCCCAGGACCCAGGCATGCCAAAGGGTAAGGGATGGCGCGGGGTCGAGACGGTGCTGGGATCCGTCGACGGCCTGAAGCGGTTCGTGTCGATCGCGGAGAGCCCGTATCACGGCCTCAACTTCTGCCAGGGCACTGTGTCCGAGATGCTCGAAAAACCGGGCGAGCAGATCTACGACGTGATTCGTCATTTCGGCTCGCGAAAGAAGATCTTCAACGTGCACTTCCGCAACATTCAGGGCGGGTTCCTCAACTTCCGCGAGAGCTTCATCGACGACGGCGATGTCGACATGCTGAAGGCGATGCGGGTCTACAAGGAGGTCGGATACGACGGCATGATGATGCCCGACCATGTTCCGCGCGTGGAGGGAGACGAGGGCCAGGCTCAGGGGTTCGCGTACGCCTTCGGCTACATCAAGGCCCTGATCGCCGCGGTCAGAGCGGAGACGTCCTAGTATCGTGGAGCGGCTCAGTCGAAAACGCGCGGCGGCCGTCTGCGCGGCAGCGATCGTCGCGATGCTCGCGGCGGCCGGCGCGCAGCAGCCGCCTCAGCCCAGCGCCCCGCCGAGTCCGGCCGTGAAGCCGCTCGTGCCGGTCGCGGCGAGCACGCTGGTCGCGGCCCCGGATTCGTACATCGGAGAACCGGTCTCGCTTGCCGGCGTCATCGATCGCAGCCTGTCGCGCACGGCGTTCTCCGTCGATCAGGACCGGACGACGAGCACCGGGAAAGACGTGCTCGTCCTGGCGCCCACCCTTCAGCGCCCCGTCGAGCTCAATTCGTTCGTGACGGTGATCGGCGAGGTCGTGCGATTCGATCCCGAAGCGCTTGCTGCCAGATTGAAGGACTACAAGCTGGATCTCGCGGCCGACGTGACCGCGGCGTATATCGGAAAGCCCGCTGTCGTCGCGACCAACGTCATCGACGCGGCCGGCAACGACCTCGCCCGCCGCCTTCCGCCGCCGATGACCGCGGAAGAGGAAGCGTACCAGAAGCTGATGAAGCAGGTCGGCTCGTCGAACGCCGCGCTGAGGAAGGCCGTCGAGGCGTCCGATGCAAAGCTCGCCGTGGAGCAGAGCGCGGTGCTCAGAAAGACCTTCGTCGATGTCGAAGCGTTCTGGAAGGGGCGACGCCGAGGCGACGCGGTTGAGTGGGCACAGGACGCGCGGAAAGCGTCCGAGAATGTGGAGCGGTCCGCTGCGGCCACCCGCTGGGAGGCCGTCAAGAGCCACGTCGCAACGCTTGGCAAGACGTGCCAGGCGTGCCACGGTGTCCATCGCGATCGGTTCGACGACGGGTCTTATCGGATCAAAAAACCGTAGTTACCCCTGCGTCGTCGTCTCGCGAGAGAGTCGGACAAGGTCGCCGACCTTGATTGCGCGCTTCTCGTCGATGCTCTTGCGCGCCGCGATGCCCGTCAGACACGACATGGCACCCGCCCGCGAGTCGGGCAGCTTCATGTGATCCGGCGCGTCGGCCTTCCGGAAAATCAGATCGCGTAGACGCGTATCGCCGCCGCCGTGGCCGCCCGCCGCCGTTCCCGTGATGGGAATGCGTTTGCGAACGCCAAAGCTCTTGGTGAGGTAGATCTCCGTCTCGTCCTCTTCGGCAACCTTCCACGGCTGGCGCTCGTTGTCGCGCACGTCGATGCGCCCGAACTCGCCGTTGAAGGCGAGGGCGTATCCCTCGTACGGCAGATGCGCGTCGAGCTCGTAGCTCATCGTCGCGCCGTTCGAGTACTTCACGATCGCCGACATCGAGTCCCAGATGTCCACATCCTCGCGGAACACGCAGCCGTCGCGGTAATAGTGGTCCACGTCCTCCGCTGACGCGTACAGCTTCATGCGCGTCTCGTTCGTCGTCATGTCGTAGTGGAACCGGCATTGACTCTTGTGCGGGCACGGGCGGCAATGCGTGTGTCGGAACGGGCTGTTCTTCCCGTACACCTTCAGCCCGCCATTGGCGACAACCTCCACCGGATCGGCCGCCAGCCACCAGTTGATCAGGTCGAAGTGGTGCGATGCCTTGTGCACCCACAGGCTGCCGCCGCCGTTGCGCAGACGATGCCAGCGCCGGAAGTAGTCGGCCCCGTGCTGCACGTCGAGATACCACGCGAAGTCGACGGAGTTGATGCGCCCGATCTCACCCGACATCAGCAGTTCCTTGAGAATGCGATGCTTCGGCGCGTACCGGTAATTGAAGGTGACGACGATCTTCTTCTTGTTGCGCGCCTCCGCGTCGAGCACCGCCTGGCACTGCTTCTCGTCGATGACCATCGGCTTTTCGGTCATCACGTCGAGGCCGCGGTCGAGTGCCTTCACGATGTAGTCGCTATGGAAGGCGTCAACGGTTGTCACCATCAAGAGATCGGGCTTCGCCTTGTCGATCATCTCGTCGAAGCTCGTGAAGGTGGGGCAGGTCGTCCCGATGAGTTGCTTGGCGGCTTCCGCACGCTTCGGGTTGATGTCGCACAGCCCGACGAAGTCGACGACGTCCGAGTACTCCTTGAGGATGGGACGCCCCCACATGCCCTGGGCGCGGTCGCCGGTGCCGACGATCGCGTAACGGCGCTTTGGCGCCGCGGCGTGTCCGACGATCGCTGGAGCGACACCGAACAATGAGGTGCCGGCAAGGGCGCCACCGGTGGTCTTCACGAACTCACGTCGGGTTACGCTGCTGTGATCTGCCACGTCGATGCTCCTCAGTGCTCAGGGCTGGTTGTGCCGGAGGAATTCAAGATCATATATGGTATACCTCCTGCGCTCGGCGCCTCGGAAAACGTAACGTCATAGACGCGGTCTTTTTGCGCCTTTATGGTTGCCGTCCGGCCGCCGGGCGCTCTGAGGCGGTGCTCGCCATCCGCCGTAGCGCGGAGCTTGACGCTGGTCACCTGGCCGTTCCGCCATGCAACCTCGAGCTCGGCACCACCTCGGGCGCGAAGACCTTTGAACGAGCCATCCGCCCACGCGCGAGGCAGCGCGGGCAGCAGCTGGATGGTGCCATCGTGACTCTGAATCAGCATCTCGGCCACGCCGGCCGTGCCGCCGAAGTTGCCGTCGATCTGAAAAGGCGGATGAAGGTCCCACAGGTTCGGCAGCGTCGATTTGGCCAGCAGCGCCTGGTAGTTCGAGTACGCCTGCTCCCCGTCCTCGAGTCGCGCCCAGAAGTTGATGATCCACGCGCGGCTCCATCCCGTGTGCCCGCCGCCGTGCGCCAGGCGCCTCTCGATGGTCGCCCGCGCGGCGCGCGCCAGCTCCGGCGTGCGGCGCACGGTGATCGCGTCGCCGGGATGCAGCGCGAACAGCTGTGAGATGTGGCGATGACCCGGCTCGGGCTCGTCGTAGTCCTCGCTCCACTCCATGATTTGTCCGTGCTTGCCGATCGATGGCGGCGGCAGCCGCTTCCGCGCCGCCTCGAACCGTGCGCGCAGCGACGCGTCGACACCGAGAATCGTGCTTGCCTCCACCACCTGGGAGAACAGCGCGCCGACGATCTGATGATCCATCGACGGCCCCATTGTCAGGATGCCGACCTGCCCATTCGGCAGGCGATAGCGGTTCTCAGGAGAGACCGACGGCCCGCTCACCAGCCGCCCCTTCGCATCCTCCACCAGATAGTCGAGGAAGAATTCCGCCGACTCCTTCATCACCGGATAAGCCCGCGCGAGAAACGCGCGGTCGCGACTGAATCGGTAGTGCTCCCACAGGTGTTGCGCCACCCACGCGGCGCCGGTCGGCCACAGACCCGAACGTGGGTGATCGCCCGGTGAGGTGAAGCCCCACACGTCTGTGATGTGGTGCGCCACGAAGCCGCGGGCGCCGTAGTGGACCTTCGCCGTCTTGCGGCCGGGCTCGCGCAACGACTCGAGCAGATCGAAGAGTGGCTCGTGCAGCTCCGCGAGGTTTGTGACCTCCGCCGGCCAGTAGTTCATCTGAATGTTGATGTTCAGGTGATAGTCGCTGTCCCAGGGCGGATTCATGCTGTCGTTCCACAGACCCTGGAGATTGGCGGGAAGGTTCCCGGGGCGGCTGCTTGCGATCAGCAGGTATCGCCCGTACTGGAAGTACAGCGCCTCGAGGCCGAGGTCTGTTTCTCCGCGCTTCACGCGATCGAGCCGCTCGTTGGTCGGAAGCGCAGCGTGCGGATCTGCCTCCGCCGAGCCGAGGCGCAGCGACACGCGCCGGAACAAGCGCTGGTGATCGGCCGTGTGGTCGGCCTTCAATTTCTCATACGGGGTCGCGGCCGCCGCGGCGAGCTGCGTCGAGGCGACGTGCGGATCACGACCGCGATAGCTCGTGGCCGCGGTGATGACGAGGGTCACGGCGTCGGCGCGCTCGGTGAAAATTCGCTCGGGGAACGCGTCGAGGCGTCCGCCCTCCGGAACCACCATGACTGACGCACGAAAGGCCAGGCCCTTCCCGCCGCCCAGACCGCCCACGAGGTCGAGGCGATTGTTGCCGACGAGCTCGGTGGACGCGTCCTGCGTCCGCTCGATCCAGGTCGACATCGACACCTGTCCGGGCTTGTCGGCGGTGATGCGCATGACGATCGCCTGGGCCGGATGGCTGGCAAACACTTCGCGTGTGTAACGGACGCCTCCCACTCGGTACGTGAGCGTCGCGACGGCGCTGTCGATATCGAGCGCGAGCCGATAGTCGCTGACTTCGCCCTCATGGTCGAACCACAGCCGCAGATCGCCCAGCGTCTGGTATGAGTCCAGACGGAACGGACGGCCCATGAGCCGCTTCTCGGCGATGGTGTACGCCTCGTTGGGCTGACCCGCGAAGAGCAGCCGCCGCACTTCCGGCAGGGCCGCGAGCGCGTTGGCGTTGTTCGCGTCGCGCGGGCCACCCATCCACAGCGTGTTCTCGTTCAGTTGAATCCGTTCGCGATTGACCTGCCCGAACACCATCGCGCCGAGGCGCCCGTTTCCAAGCGGCAGCGCGTGATCCCACTGCGGCACCGGACGCCGGTACCAGAGGGTCTGGTCCGCGGCGGCATCGTGAACGTTGGCAAGGAGCGCGGCGACAGCAATGACCAGGTGGGCGCGCATCACACATGAACCCCTTGTGCGTCGGCGGTCCACACCGGACCGTCGGGATACTTGTACGTCTCGCGCGACTCGCGAAGAATCTCGGTGCTGTACCCCGGCCGCGACGGCGGCATATATCGGGCGCGGCGTATCACCACGGGATCGACGAAGTGCTCGTGCAGGTGATCGACGAACTCGGTGATGCGACCCTGCAGGCTGGCCGAGACGGCGATGTAGTCGAACATCGACAGGTGCTGCACGTGCTCGCAGAGGCCCACGCCCCCGGCGTGCGGACAGACCGGGACACCGAACTTCGCGGCCATGAGGATCACCGCCAGGTTCTCGTTGACTCCGCCCAGCCGACAACTGTCGATCTGACAGTAGCTGATCGCCTGGGCCTGCAGGAGCTGCTTGAAGACCACACGATTCGCACAGTGCTCACCCGTGGCGACACCGATCGGCGCCACCGCCTTCGCGATCGCCGCATGCCCCAGGACATCGTCGGGGCTCGTCGGCTCTTCGATCCAGAGTGGGCGATATCGCGCGAGCTCGCCGACGCGGGCAATCGCCTCAGCGACGTCCCACCGCTGGTTGGCGTCGATCATCAGCGTTCGGTCGGGGCCGATGGCGTCACGAACCATGCGCAGCCGACGGTCGTCATCGGCGGGATTGCCGCCGACCTTGACCTTGAAGTGTCTCCAGCCCTCCGCAAGCGCCTGCCCGCAGGCCTGACGAATGTAGTCGTCCGAATAACCCATCCAGCCCGCCGACGTGGTGTAAGCGGGGTAGCCTGACTTGAGCAGCTCGCGCTCGCGATCCGGGCGCGTGGCGCGCTGCCGCTCGAGGATGTCGGTGGCCTCCTCCGGTGTGAGCGCGTCGGTCATGTAACGGAAGTCGATGCACGACACGATCTCGCGCGGCGTCATGTCCGCAAGGAGTTTCCAGAGCGGCTTGCGTTCGGACTTGGCGTAGAGATCCCAGACGGCATTCACGATAGCCGCCAGGGCCAGGTGAATGACACCCTTCTCGGGGCCGAGCCAGCGAAGCTGCGAGTCGCCGGCAAGCCTCCGCCAGAACCCTCCCAGATCGAGTGTGAGCTCGGCCAGCGACTGACCCACGACATGATGGCGGAACGCCCCGATCGCCGCCGCACAGATCTCGTTGCCGCGGCCGATGGTGAACGTCAGGCCGTGCCCCTCGAGGTCGCCGTCGGTCTTCAGGATCACGTACGCGGCGGAGTAGTCAGGATCCGTATGCATCGCGTCCGTGCCCGCGTTCGTGCGGGAAGTGGGGAAGCGCAGGTCGAGGACTTCGAGGTCCAGAATTTTCATCGGATGCTTGGTTTCGTGCTTTTCGTGTTTTCGTGGTTTATCTAGCTCTCCCGCCACCGATCCAGCGCTACGGCCAGCACAATGATCCCGCCGGTGACGATCTCCTGCACCCAATTGGGGAGGCCCTTCTGCGAGCAGCCGATCGCGATCACCGCCATCGTGGTCGCGCCCAGGATCGTGCCGGCGACGGTCCCGCGGCCGCCGAGCAAGCTTCCGCCGCCGATGATCACCGCGGCGATCACGGCCAGCTCGAGCCCGAACGCCACGGTCGGATCGCCGACCGACAACCGTGAGAACTGCATCACGCCGGCGATGCCCGCGAGCGCCGCGGCGATCACGTAGACGAGCACCTTCACCCGGTTGACCGGCACACCGCAGAGCCGCGCCGTCCGTTCGTTCGAGCCGATCGCGAAAAGGTGACGGCCGAACCTCGTGTAGCGGAGCGCGAACGTCACGAGCAGCGCAAGGCCCGCCAGAATCCAGATTCCCGGCGGCACGAGGCCACCCTCACCGCGCCCGAGCGCACGCAGCAGGTCGTTCAGCCACGTCGTTGGCGCTTCGATCCGCCGCTCGTCGGCGAGCCCCTTCGCGGCGCCGCGAACCAGGATCATCATGCCGAGCGTCACGATGAAGGGCACCATGCGAAGCCGCGTGATGAGGACGCCGTTGGCGAGACCGCAGGCCGCGGCAGCTCCGATCCCGCCGGCCGCGGCGACCGCCGGGCTGAAGTCGTTCCGCAGAAGCAACGCGATGGCGACGGTCGTCAACGCAACCACCGACCCGACCGACAGGTCGATTCCTCCCGACACGATCACCATTGTCATCCCCAGCGCCGCGGTGCAGACGATGGCCGACTGGCGGGCGAGGAGGTCGAGGTTGGCCGGCGCGAAGAAATGCGGCCCGATCATGATGCCGAAGAGCGTCGCGACGAAGACGAGCCCGAGAAGCGGCCCACCGATGTCGATGAGCGTGCGGGTCGTCATGCCGCGCTGCTCGCGCCCGTCGCCGCGAGCGTCAGCCCGTGCTCGGTCCACTCGTCGACCGGGCGCGCCGAGCCGAGCGTGCCGCGGTGCATGACCGCGATGCGATCGCAGAGCCCGAGCAGCTCTGGAAAGTAGCTGCTGACGAGCAGCACGGCCTTCGGCTTCGGGCCGGAGACGAGCGCGTCGATCAGGGCATAGATCTGCGCCTTGCTGCCGACGTCGATTCCGCGTGTCGGCTCGTCGAGAAGCAGCACGTCGACGTCGTGATGGAGCAGTCGTGCGATCGCAACCTTCTGCTGGTTGCCGCCCGAGAGCTCGCCGACCCGCTGGCGGACCGTTCTGGCCCTGATGCCGAGACGCTCGATCCACCGCTGCGCCGCCGCCTCCTGGCGGCGAGGCAGCACGAGCCCGCGCGGCCCGAGCGCCTCGAGCTTCGACAGCGTCAGGTTGTCGGCGATGTCGAGTCCAACCGCGAGGCCTTCGCCTTTCCGGTCCTCGCTCACCATCCCCATGCCTCGAAGCCACCGCATGCGCGGCGGTGTGAAAATCCGCCGGAGGAGCGTCGTCCGACCGGCCCCGACCAGCCCCGCGATGCCGAGAATTTCGCCGCGATGCAGCTCCAAGCCCTCGAACTGGAGCACCACCTCTCCCCGGGTTCGCGGCGACCGTGGGAAGAGGTCATCCACCGCGCGTCCGACCATCAAGTTGACCAGATCCGCCGGTGCGAGCTCTGCCGCCCGCCCTTCGCCGGCTACGCGGCCGTCGCGCAGCACCACGATGCGGTCCGCGACCTCCTTGACCTCCTCCAGGAAGTGCGAGATGTAGACGATCGCGTGCTGCTGCGCCTTGAGCTGTCGAATGAGCTCGAAGAGCCGAAGGACGTCCTTGCGCCCGAGGCTGCTCGTCGGCTCGTCGAAGACGAGCACCTTCGAGCCCACGGCGAGCGCGCGGCCGATCTCGACGAGCTGTTGCTCCGCAACAGAGAGCGAAGACACGGGAGCGTCGGGATCGATCTCAGGATGCCCGAGGCGCTCCAGCACCTGTCGGGCGATCGTCCGCATCCCGCTCCAATCGACCAGCCCCCGGCGCGTCGGCTCGACGCCGAGCAGGATGTTCTCGGCGACCGACAGATGCGGCGCGAGCGACAGCTCCTGATAGATCATCGCCACGCCTGCCTTGCGGGCGTCGAGCGGCGATGCAGGGCGATACGGAGCGCCTGCCAGCGACATCTCCCCGGCGTCGGGCTGCAGCGCGCCGGACAGGATGCTCATGAGCGTGCTCTTGCCGGCGCCGTTCTGGCCGACGAGCGCGCAGACTTCGCCCGGCGCGACCCGCAGCGCCACCTCGTCGACGGCAATCGTGCCGCCGAAGACCTTGCGGATCCCGCGCATCTCGAAGCCGTCTACTTCAACCATTTCGAAAGATCGGGCGACAGGAGCTCCTTCATCTCAGGCTGATCCATCGTGTCGCGCGTGACGACCCGCACCCCCGTGTCGATGCGCCGCTCGACCTTCTCGCCCTTGATGTGGCTGACGATCGTCTTCACGCCGAGGTACCCCATGCGCATCGGGTCCTGAACGACCAGTCCGTCGATGTGTCCGTCGCGCAGACCCTTGACCAGGTTGTCGGACGCATCGAAACCGACGAACCGCACCTTGCCTGCCCAGCCGTTGTCCTGCAGCACGCGCATCATCGCGAATGTGGTCGACTCGTTGGGGCAGAAGATGCCATCGATGCTGAGCGCGCCGTCCGGGTTCTTGAATCGGCTCAGGAGCGTCTCGCCCTTCTTGTAGGCGCCTTCGACATCCGCGCCGCCGTACTGGTTGTCGCTGACCACCTGAATGCCCGGATTCGCCTTCATCGCCGTGAGGAAACCCTCTTCGCGCCGGATCGTGCTCTCGCTCCCTTCGGCGTAGCGCAGCAGTACGACTTCGCCCTTGCCGCCGAGGGACTTTGCGAGCTGCTCGCCTCCGAGCCGGCCGCCCACCTCGTTGTCGGTCGCAACGAAGCTGACGTACTGATCGCTCTTCAGGCCCGAGTCGATGATGACCACGGGAATTCCGCTTCGCGTCGCCGCAGCCACCGGCGCGGCAAGCGCGGCCTCATCGAGCGGAGCCAGCACAATCCCTGATACGCCGCGGCTGACCGCGTTCTCCACCTCCGCGATTTGCGAGTCGCGTTCGTCTTCACGAAGCGGCCCGCGCCATACGATATCGACGCCGAGCTCGCTGCCCGCGCGCCGCGACGCCGGCGTGGATGCTCTGCCAGAACACGTGAGAGGTGCCCTTCGGAATGACGGCGATCGTGAGTCGGTCGGAGGAAGGCGTGCTTCCGCCCCCGCAGGATGTGCCGATCGCGGCCGCCAACAGCAATCCGACGCCAACCTTGCAGCTCATACGGCAACCACCACTGGCGAATACTCGACGATTCGCTGACGTGCCTGTCCTAGACTCGCCACGCCAAGCTCCACGACGTCGCCCGCGCGCAGGTAGCGCGGCTCCGGCTTGATCCCCAGACCAACTCCCGCGGGTGTTCCCGTGCTGATCACGTCGCCCGGGAGCAGCGTCATGAAGTCGCTGAGATAACTGACCAGCGTCGAGACGTCGAAGATCATCTGCGAGGTGCTGCTCTTCTGACGCATCTCGCCGTTGACCGTCAGCCACATGTCCAGCTGTTGCGGATCAGGGATCTCATCGCGCGTGGCCAGGAATGGTCCCATCGGCGCGAACGTATCGGCGCTCTTGCCCTTGGCCCACTGCCCGCCGCGTTCGAGCTGAAATTCGCGCTCGGAATAGTCATTGTGGAGCACATAGCCGGCGACGTGATCGAGCGCCGCGTCTTTCGGCACGTAGCTCGCGCGCCTGCCGATCACCACCGCGAGCTCGACTTCCCAATCAAGCTTCTTGGCATTGCGCGGAATCATCACCGGATCGTCGGGACCGGCGAGCGACGTCGTCGCCTTGAAGAAGAGCACGGGCTCCTTGGGCACGCTGGCCCCGCTTTCCGCGGCGTGATCGCGGTAGTTCAGGCCAATGCAGACGATCTTGCTCGGACGTGCGAGCGGCGGCCCGAGGCGGGTCCCCACCGGGACGTGCTGCGCGCTCGCCGCACTGTGCCGCAGCCATCCGGCCAGGGAGTCGAGGCCGTCGCCGGCAAAGAACGCTTCGTCGTAGTCGCGGACGGCGGCAGAGGCGTCCAGCCGCGTACCGTCTTCCAATTGAACACCGGGTCGTTCCTGGCCCGGCGGTCCGAACCGAATCAGTTTCACAGTATCTCCTTCACAGCGGTATCTCCTTCACAGCGGTATCTCCTTCACAGCGCCTCCCGAAGCGCTGCAGCGGCCAGCTCCGGCGTCAGATCCCGCTGAGGTGTCGCGAGCAGTTCGTATCCGACCATGAACTTGTGCACGGCCGCCGAGCGGAGCACCGGAGGATAGTAATGCGCGTGAAGGTGCCATGCATCATGCGGGGCCCCATCGGTCGGCCGCTGGTGGAATCCCATCGAGTACGGACACTCGGCTGCGAACAGCCGATCGTACCGCCGGACAATGTTCTGCACCGCTTCGGCGAGGCCGTTTCGCTCGCGATCGTCGAGCTGATCGAGGCCCGTGACGTGGCGGTTCGGCAGCAGGAGCATCTCGTACGGCCAGACGGCCCAATACGGCACGAGCGCGGTGCAGGTGTCGTTGCTCCACACGATGCGCTCTGCCTGTGCCCGCTCCACGGCGAGATAGTCGCACAGCAGGCAGGTGCCTTTCGACGCCGTCCAGGCGGCCTGCGCGTCGTGCTCCGTTCGCGGAATATCGGGCATCGCGGCATCCGCCCAAATCTGGCCGTGCGGGTGGGGATTGCTCGCCCCCACGGCCGCGCCACGGTTCTCGAAGATCTGGACGTGGGTCACCCACGGCATCGCACCGAGATCCGCGTACTGCTGGGTCCACACGTCCACCACGTCGCGGGCTTCACCCACCGAGAGATCGGACAGCGACGCGTCATGCCGTGGCGAAAAGCAGACGACCCGGCAGATGCCCGGCGCCGCGCGCGACAGCAGGAGACCGCGCTCGTTCTGCAGCTCGCGCGATTCCCCCGCGTCGGGCGTCAAGGCGGGAAAATCGTTGTCGAACACGAACGTCCGCTCGTAAATCGGGTTGCGGGCGGTGCCCGCACGCGCATTCCCCGGGCATAGATAGCAGCCGGGGTCGTACGATGCGCCGGGCACCGCTCGTGTGCCTTCGGTGCGACCGAGCCAGGGTCGGGCGAGCCGCTGCGGTGAGACGAGCACCCAGTTGCCGGTCAGCGGGTTGAAGCGGCGATGTGACGCGGTCACAGCACTCGCGCGCCGCGATCTCCTGCTTCCATCACGTGAATATCGGGCGCACGCCCCGTCGCGGCGGCATAGCGGTCGCTCACGACGCGGCGGAACGCGTCGACGTCCTTGCGGCGAACGAGGCTGACCGTGGATCCGCCAAAGCCGCCGCCCGTCATGCGCGTCCCCAACGATCCGGGCGCGCCGGCCGCGGCGTCGACCATCGCGTCGAGCTCGGCACAGCTCACCTGATAGTCATCCCTGAGGCTTCGGTGCGACTCCATCATCAGCGCGGCGAGGTCGCCGGCCCGCCCCAGCTCGAGCGCGCGGACGAACGCCAGCACGCGCGCGTTTTCCGAGACGACATGGCGGCAGCGCCGGAAGACCGCCTCCGGCAGATCGGCGCGGCATGCCTCGAGGCGGCCGGCGTCGACGTCGCGCAGGCTGCGGACGTCGGCAAAGCGCGCGGCGATGCGCGCGACGCCCGACTCGCACTCGGCGCGGCGCCGGTTGTATTCGCCGCCGGCATGACTGTGGCGCACCATGGTGTTGCACGCCACGAGCCGCACGTCGGGCGGAAGCGACACGTGGCGGGATTCGAGCGCGCGGCAATCCAGCAGCAGCGCGTGGCCGGCGCGGGCGTGTGTCGCGACGAACTGATCCATGATGCCGACGCGCGCGCCGACGAAGTCGACCTCTGCCTGCTGGCAGATTCGCGCCACATCGCGCGTCCCGATCTCGATGCCGGAGAGATCGGCGAGGGCGAGCGCCGATCCCACCTCGATCGCCGCCGACGAGCTCAGTCCCGCGCCCATCGGGACGTCGCTGCTGACGAGCAACGTGGCGCCCTGCAGGTTGCGGTCGCGCCGCCGGAGGAGCGCGGCGACGCCGAGCACATACTGGCTCCACGAGGCACGGGGCGAGGGATCCGGATCCTCGATGCTCCACTCGACGCGCCGCCCGACTTCTTCCGACTCGACGACGACCAGCCGGTCGTCACGTGGCGCGCCGGCGACGTAGCAGAAGAGGCCGATCGCGGCGGGCAGCACGTAGCCGTCGTTGTAGTCCGTGTGCTCGCCAATCAGGTTGACGCGGCCCGGGGCGCGGTAGACACGCGGCGCAACGCCGAACCGGCGCTCGAAGCGAGACGCCAGCTCCTGCGCGCGTGCACCGCGGGCGTCAACGAGCAACAGGCCCCCCCGGTTTCGAATCGCGCTCGTGCTTCGGCACGACGGGATCCTTCCATCCGAACAGCAGCATGACCACGCCGAACGCCAGCAGCACCACCCCCCACCAGAGGTTCACGTTGATCCCGAGCGATTTGGCGTAGATTGCCGGATCCGCGACCAACCCGTACGCGATCAGGGCCAACCCGATTGCGGAGAAGAGCAGGCCGACCGGCACGCGCACATCGAGCCCCATCACGGTCACCAGAGGAGCACGTTGATGACCAGCGTGGCGGCCAGCGCCGTTCCGGCCAGCACCGACGGCCGCGCGTACCACGCGAGCGGCTCGAGGCGCGGCTTCGGCGTCAACGAGTACACGAGACCCGCGAGCTCCTCGGCACGCCTCGGCGCCGTGACGAGGGACACGCCGATGGTGACCGCAAAGCACATCGTCCAGGCGACGATCGCCGTCCAGAAATTCTGCGCCATCTCGCTCGCGTAGGTGTGCTGTACGCCGAACCAGCCGCCCTTGATCCCGACCACCGCGTCAGCAGGCAGGGTGATCCCGTGGTGCAGCGCGGCGCCGAGCGTCCCCGCGACCAGTCCCCAGAACGCGCCATGCCCCGTGGCGCGAGCCCAGAACATGCCCAGCAGGAAGGTCGCGAAGAGCGGCGCGTTGACGAAGGCGAACACGAGCTGCAGCATGTCCATCACGTTGTTGAACCGCGTGGTCAGGTACGCCGCGCCGATCGAGAACGCGATGCCGAACACCGTGGTGAGACGGCCGACCGTCAGATAGTGGCGGTCGCTTGCGCCAGGCTTGATGTAGGTCTGGTAGATGTCATACGTCCAGACCGTGTTGAACGCGGTGACGTTTCCCGCCATCCCCGACATGAAGCTCGCCAGGAGCGCCGTCAGGCCGAGGCCGAGGAGTCCTGGCGGGAAATAGTGGAGGAGCAGAGCCGGAATCGCCATGTTGTAGTCCGGCGTCAGCTGGCCCGTGGCGGCGTCGACTCTCTGCGGGATGATCCCGCCGGCTCCACCGCCGGCGGCGAGGGCGAGCAGACCGGGCAGGATGACGAGGACGGGGAAGAGCATCTTCGGGAACGCGGCAATGAGGGGCGTGCGGATGGCCGCGCTCATGGAGTGGGCCGCCATGGCCCGCTGCACGACGAGGAAGTCCGTGCACCAGTAGCCGAATGAGAGGACGAAGCCCAGGCCCATCACGAGGCCGAACCACTCGACGCCCATCGGGCTCGTCGACGCGCTGCCAAAGCCGGTCCATGCATGCGTCATCGCGGGACTGAGCTTCGCCTGCAGACCCGCGATGCCGCCGACGTCGGCGAGGCCGATCGCCACGAGCGGCAGCAGGCCGGCGACGATCAGAAAGAACTGAATCACCTCGTTGTAAATGGCGCTCGTGAGCCCGCCGAGGAGAATGTAGATGAGCACCACGACCGCCGAGACGAGAATGCCGGCGTCGAACACGGCGGTCACGGGCAGACCGAGCGCCGTCACCGGCGCGTTGAAGAGGTCGAGCGCCACGATGAGCCGTGCCATCGCGTACATCGAGATGCCCGAGGAGAAGACCGTCATCGCCGCGAAGGAGATGGCGTTGAAGGCGCGCGTCTTCTCGTCGAAGCGCAGCCGCAGGTATTCGGGCACCGAGCGAGCGCGAGAGCCGTAATAGAAGGGCATCATGAAGATGCCGACGAAGACCATCGCGGGAATCGCGCCAATCCAGTAGAAGTGGCCCGTCGCGATGCCGTACTTCGCGCCCGACGCGCCCATTCCGATCACTTCCTGGGCGCCGAGGTTCGCCGAGATGAACGCCAGCCCGCAGACCCATGCGGGGAGGGCCCGGCCGGCGAGAAAGAAATCCGTGCTTGTTTGCGTGAAGCGCCGGAGGGCGGCGCCGACACCGAGGACGAACACGAAGTAGATCGTGAGGATGATCCAGTCGATGCCGGTCACAGCGAAGAGTTTATGCCGCACGGACGCTCGTTGTCACAAGCGCCGCGACGTTACTCCCGTGTCCGTATCTCCCGCGCAGTGTATGCTTTGCCGAACGTGTTTACGCTGACCGGCAAGACCGCTTTCGTCACCGGCGGGGGCTCCGGAATCGGTGCGGCCATCGCGGAGGTGTTTGCCCGCGCGGGTGCCAGGGTATTCGTGGCGGACCTCGACGAGGCGGCGGCCGCTACGACGACGGCGCGCATACAGGGGAACGAGGGAAAGGCCGAAGCCGTGTCAATCGACGTACGGGACGAGGCGTCGTGCGCAGCCGCGTCGGCGGCCGCGCACGCCGCGGCCGGGCACATCGACATCCTCGTGAACAACGCGGGCATCGGTCACGTCGGGACCATGCTGACGACCACCGGCGACGACCTCGACCGTCTGTACTCGGTGAACGTGCGCGGCGTGTTCAACGTGACGAGCGCCTTCCTGCCTCGCATGCTCGAGCGGCGCACGGGCGTCATCGTCAATATGGCGTCCATCGGCGGCCTCGTCGGGATCCCCGACCGCATCGCATACTGTGTGAGCAAGTTCGCCGTGGTGGGTCTGACGAAGAGCATGGCGCTGGATCACGCCAAGGACGGGATCCGCGTCAACTGCATCTGTCCCGGACGCGTGGAGACGCCGTTCGTGAGCGCGCGATTGAAGGAGTATCCCGACCCGGAGAAGGCGTACCGCGAGATGACGTCGACGCAGCCCGTCGGTCGCATGGGCCGACCGGACGAAGTAGCCGCCGCCGCGCTGTACCTTGCGAGCGACGAAGCGGAGTTCGTCACCGGCAGTGCGCTGTCGATCGACGGCGGCTGGAGCGCGTACTGATGCGGGTCCGCGATGCGATCGTTCGCGTGGCGCTCGTGGGTGGGCCGATGTACGACCCGCTTTACGCCGGCATACCTGCCTTCGAGCGAGAGACTGGACTCAGAGTCGAAATCGTCGCGCAAATGCCGCATCCCGAGTTGAACGCGTTCGTCAAGTCGTCGTTCTCGTCGGGAGACGCCGACATCGACCTCCTCTCCACGCATACGAAGTACGCACCGTCGCAGGCGCACTGGCTCGCCTCGATCACTGATGAAGTGCCCCAGGACGTGGTTGGCGATTTGCTGCCGCGCTCCGCCGAGCTCGCGCGCATCGGCGGAGAGCTCCTGCAGATCCCGCGCAACCTCGACGTCCGGCTGCTGCACTATCGCCGCGATCTCGTCGATCGCGTCCCCGATTCCTGGAACGAGCTGGCGGATCTGGCGAGTACCTTGACCCGTCCGGGGCTCTACGGATTCCTGTTTCCCGGCCGTGACTCGGGTTTGTTCGGAACGTTTTACGAGATGCTCGTGGGTGCGGGAGGGGATCTCTTCGACGGAGCGCTTCGGCCGGCCTTCGAGTCCGAAGCGGGCGAGTGGGCCGTGGCAATGATTGCCGAGATGCACCGGATCCGCCGGGTCACGCCGCACGAGCTCCCGTCGTGGCACTACGACGAGATCTCGGCGTCCTTTCGCGCGGGGCACGCCGCGCTCGTCTGCGACTGGCCCGGCAGCTACCACCTGTACACGAATCCCGAAACGTGCACCCACGCGTCACAGCTTGGCCTGGCGCTGCTCCCGCGAGGACCCGCGGGCTCGCGTGCCGCGTATGCGGGATGCCACTCGTTTGCCTTGCCGCGGGGGTCGCGCAATCACGAGGGAGGCGCGGCGCTCCTGCGCTTTCTCACGTCGTTCGACGCGCAGCTCGGCGAGGCCCGGCGCGGGGCGATTCCATGCCGAGCCAGCGCGCTCCGGCGCATTCGCGAAGAGGCTGCCGGCGACGCGGAGCACGCCCATCGATGGGAGCTCCTCGCAGAAACGGAACGCTTCATGATCATCCCTCCTCGCTTTGCCGCGTACCCGCTCTGTGAAGACGCGATCTGGCAGTCGGTCCAGCGCGCCATGGTGGGCGAGTGTTCCCCTGTCGAGGCAGTCCGGCGGGCCACGGCCGACATTCGCGCGATCGTTGACGCGCACGTGTCGGCCCGATGAGCATGCGTTACCAGGGCAAGGTCACGATCATCAGCGGCGGAACCAAGGGCATTGGCGCGGGATGCGTGAAGGTGTTCGTGGAAGAGGGCGGCGCGACCGTCGTCTTCTGTTCGCGCAACGAGGACGAAGGGAAGGCCTTCGAGACGGAGGCAAACCGGAAGGGCCCGGGTCGCGCCGTGTTCATGCGCGCCGACGTCACGAAAGTCGATGACATTCGGCGCCTGATCGATGCGACCGCGGAGCGCTTCGGTCGCATCGATTGCCTGATCAACAACGCCGGCTGGCATCCACCACACAAGCCGATCGACGAGTTCTCTGTTGAGGAGTTTCGATCGCTGCTCGAGCTGAATGTCGTCAGCTGCTTCGCCGCGTGCAAGTTCGCGCTGCCGCACTTGCGCAAGGCGAAAGGCAACATCATCAACATGTCCAGCCTGGTGGCGTCGATCGGACAGGTCGGCGCCACGACGTATGTCGCCACGAAAGGCGCTCTCACATCGATGACGAAGGCGCTGGCCGTCGACGAGGCGGCCCACGACGTGCGGGTGAACTCGGTCTCGCCCGGAAACATCTTGACCCCTCTCTGGCAGGAAGCGATCGATGCCGCGGCCGACCCCGCGCAGTGCCGGGCCGACGGCGACGCCGCGCAGCTGCTCGGACGCATGGGGACGACCGAGGAGGCAGGGCGGCTCTGCCTCTTTCTCGCCGCCGACGCCACATTCACGACCGGCGTCGATCACGTGCTCAGCGGCGGCGCCGAGCTCGCCTACGGCCGCAAGACGCGTCGAAGCTGAGGCGGCGGCCGAATCTCAGCCTGCCGTTTGTCGATCCCACCGACCCTCATTCGTATAAAGCGTGAGCAGCCGGCAAGGCGCCGGGGGCCATCGGAGGAGAGTCGACATGAGCACGATCGTGGTGGTCGAGAACCTGCCGCTGGATGGCGTGATGCAGGCGCCAGGTCGGGACGCAGCATTCGCCAGCCTGTGGCTTCTCGTAATGCTCGCGACGAGTCCGGAGGCGCGGGGCAGCGGCGTCGACGCTCCATGCTCGAACCACCAGGCCGTTCGTTCGGCCGAGGAGGTCTGTACGTGCGGCTCTGGTGCTCCTTCCCGAGCAACCGGCGTATGTGAGCCTCATTGACGTGGGTGCTCAAGCCGATCCCGGCGTTCGGGAATCGCTTCGGTGGTTCGAGGCATTCACGCTGCCGCGGAAGCAGGGCGTGTACGTCAACCTCGAAAGCCCGACGCTCCGGCGCGCCGTGGCGACGACCGACGCGCGAATCTGCCGCTTCGACGTCCACGTGCTGGCGGCAATCGTGTGGCATGAGATGGCGCACATCGCCGGCGCCAGCGAAGCTGGTGCGCAGGCGCGTGAAGAGAAGCTGTGGAGGGATTTCATTCGTGATGGGAGTGTCGACGTCGAGTCGGGACGTCGGCAGATGCAGATCTATGTTTCGCGCCGGACGAGCGCGCCATGTGGTGCGGTACGATGCGGCGCTGATGTCCAGGAGAACGAGCGATGAAGCAGTATCTTCTCAGCATCTATCAGCCCGACGGCGAACCGCCTCCGCCCGAGATGCTGGAGAAAGTGATGCGAGACATAAACGCGCTGATACAGGAAGCCAAGGCCGCGGGCGTGTGGGTCTTCGACGGCGGCCTCCATCCGCCGAGTGCGGCCACGGTTGTCCGATTCCAGCGTGGTGACGTCCTCATCACCGACGGCCCGTTCGCCGAGGGCAAAGAGCACGTCGGCGGTTTTCTGATCATCAAGGCGCCGGATCTCGACGCGGCGATCAAGTGGGCCGGGAAGGTTGCTCGAGCGCTGACCCTCGAAGACCGCCGCGACCTCGAAGGCGGGCTGCCGATCGAAGTCCGACCGTTCCAGGGAGAGGTTGCGAGCTGATCGCGTCCGTGCCGACTCTCAGCACGTCGGAGATTGAACGTGTGTTCCGCGAGGAGTACGGTCGCGCGGTGGCCGTCCTGGTCCGCCACTTCGGCGACATCGATGCCGCGGAGGATGCGGTGCAGGATGCGTTCACGGTGGCGCTGGAACGCTGGCCGTCCGCCGGACTGCCGCCGACGCCAGCAGGGTGGATCATCACCACCGCCCGCAACCGGGCGATCGACCGCCTTCGCCGTGAGGCATCCCGCGAAGACCGGCACGCCCAGGCCGCTCTGCTCCACGCAAGCAGCGAACCGCCCGAGGAGGAGGACGTGGAAGGCGCCGTGCGCGACGATCGACTGCGTCTGATCTTCACGTGCTGCCATCCCGCGCTCGGCACCGGCGCTCAGGTCGCGCTGACCCTCCGGCTCCTTGGGGGCCTTACGACCGCGGAGATTGCCCGCGCGTTTCTGGTGCCCGAGCCGACGATGGCGCAGCGGCTGGTTCGGGCAAAGAGCAAAATCCGCGACGCGAGGATCCCGTATCGAGTTCCGAGCGAGACCGATCTGCCCGGTCGTCTTCGCGCCGTGATGGCGGTCGTCTATCTGATCTTCAACGAAGGCTACACGGCGAGCTCCGGCAAAGACCTGGTCCGCGATGACCTCTCCAACGAAGCAGTCCGTCTCGGACGGCTTCTGGCCGGGTTGATGCCGGACGAGCCGGAGGTGATGGGCCTGCTCGCGCTCATGTTGCTGACCGAGTCACGCCGGGCGGCCCGGGCCACGGCCGACGGCGACCTCGTGCCGCTCGCCGATCAGAACCGCGGGCTCTGGAATCGAGGTCTCATCTCCGAAGGCCAGGCGATCGTCCGCCGGTGTCTCGCGCGCAATCAGACCGGGCCGTACCAGATTCAGGCGGCGATCAACGCTGTTCACAGCGATGCCTCGGTCGCATCCGCCACCGACTGGAGGCAGATCCTGCGTTTGTACGATCAGCTCGTGTCGGTGACGCCGAGCCCTGTGGTCGCGCTCAATCGCGCGGTGGCGGTGGCCGAGGTCGAAGGGCCGGACGCGGCGCTCGCGCTCCTGGAGGGCATCGACCTCGATGGCTACTACCTGTTCCACGCGATCCGCGCAGACTTGCTCCGGCGCGCAGGCCGGAAAGGCGAGGCGGCCCTCGCCTACGCGGCGGCAATCGCTCGGTCCGACAACGCGCGTGAGCGCGCCTTCCTCGAACGCAGGCGTCACGCGCTAACATAACGGCCTTGCGCTGCTTCCTATTCGTTCTCTGTAGTGTTCTCTCGAGCACTCCCGCGTTCGCCCAGCGCGTGACGCTGAACTTCAATCCCGACTGGCGCTTCATCAAGGACGATCCGGCCGGCGCGCAGGCGCCGAACTTCGATGACAGCGGGTGGGATCTCGTGTCGGCGCCGCATACCTACAATGACGTCGACACCTTCGACAACTGGTCCACGCCCGGCCATCGCGGCGAGCAGATTCAGTGGAGCGGGCGGACCTGGTACCGAAAGAGGTTCGACGCTCCGACCACGTGGAAGGGAAAGAAAGTCTTCATCGAGTTCGAAGCGGTGCGGCAGATTGCGGAGGTGTACCTCAACGGCCGGCTCTTGGGCGTGAGCAAAACCGGCTTCACGCCGTTCGGCTTTGACCTCACACCGCACCTTCGGGTCGGCGGCAACGTCATCGCCGTCATGGTGGACAACCGGTTCATGAAGGACCCGATCGATCCCAAGACACAGGCGGAGCTCTCCGCCCGGTACGGCGAGGCCGGCGCGGCCGCGCCACCGACATCGCAGGCCAATCCCAACCTCGCGCAGCTCCACAACGAGTTCAACAAGACGATTCCAGACCGCCTCGAGGATCTTCAGGCCGATCAGATCCCGTGGAACAACCCGCACTGGCACCCGGCGCACGGGGGGATGTATCGGAACGTGCGCCTCTACATCACCGATCCGCTGCACATTTCGCTTCCGCTGTACAGCTTCCTTCAAACCACGGGGCCGTACGCGTACGCGACGGACATCTCGCCCGCATCCGCGCAGGTGACCGTCGAGGTTCCTGTACGGAACGGACGGTCTTCAGCGCAACAGATCGAGCTGCGGACCACCGTGCTCGATGCCGACGGCCGAACCGTTCTCAATCTTCGACAGGCGCAGCAGGTCGCGGCCGGCGCCGCAGTCGCGTTCAAGGTCAGCGGAGCGGTTGCGAACCCGCGGCTCTGGGAGCCGGGCTACCCACACCTGTACCGCGTGGCGAACACGCTGCGCACCGGCACCCAGGTCGTCGACAAGATCGAGGTCCCGCTCGGCATCCGTGCGCCGCGTTGGGACGTGAAGGACGGTTTCTTCATCAATGGCAACCACGTGAAGCTTCGTGGCTGGGGCCAGAAGTCGACCAACGAGTGGCCGGGTCTCGGCGCGGCGCTGCCCGACTGGCTGCAGTTCTACACGCTGAAGATGATGACGGATGCGGGCGGAAATTTCGTCCGCTGGGGGCACACCGCGGGCGGTCCGGCGCAGATCGAGGCGGGCGATCAGCTCGGTCTGATCGCCGACCAGCCCGGCGTCGACGGCGAGTCCGACACCGTAAAGGCGGCGTGGCAGCTGCGTGTGATGGCGTTTCGGGATACGGTCATTTACTTCCGGAACAGTCCCTCGATCCTCGCCTGGGAAGGCGGCAACCAGAAGGTCACCCGCGAGCACGCGCAGGAGCTGCGCGGCATCGTCGACGCATACGACCCGCACGGCGGCCGCGTCTACACGCATCGCCGCGCCGACGCGATTACCGCCGAGTTCATGGATGTTGGCGTCGGCACGGAGGGCGGCCGCGAGATTGCGTCGCTGCCGGTCTTCGAAGGCGAATACAACCGCGAAGAGTCGCCGCGCCGCGTGTGGGACAAGGCGTCGCCGCCGGACTTTGGCTATCCCGAGGCCAAAGGCATGACCTACCAGCTCACGTCGGAGGAGTTCGCCATCAACCAGGTCGGGCAGTATGTGAAAAAGCTTGGCGCTCCCGGGCACAGTGGCGGCGCCAACTGGATCTTTTCCGACTCAACGAGCGGCGGTCGCGTGCCCGCGGAAGTCGCACGTGCCAGCGGGGAGGTCGATGGAGTGCGGCTGCCGAAAGAGGCGTACCGCGTCGTTTCGACGATGTTCCGTCGCGATCCGCAAGTGCACATCATCGGCCATTGGACGTATCCCGCGACGACGAGAAAAGACGTGTTCGTTGTCTCGAACGCGGAGGTCGTCGAGCTCTTCGTGAATGGGAAGTCGCTGGGTCAGGGGACTCTCTCCGACAAGTATCTTTTCACGTTCAAGGACGTCGCATTCGAGCCTGGTGAGGTCAAGGCCGTCGCGTCCACAGGCGGCGCGGCCGTCGCGACACAAACGAAACGCACCGCCGGCGCACCGGTCGCCCTGAAGCTGAGCGCCATGACGGCGCCAGGCGGGCTGCGTGCGGACGGTTCCGACGTTGCGCTCATCGACGTCGAGGCTGTCGATGCGCGAGGAGAGCACGTGCCGACTCTCCAGCAGCGCGTCGACTTCACGACCGATGGCCCGGGCACCTGGCGGGGAGGCTACAACAGCGGGAAGGTCGGTTCGATCAACCATTCCTTCATCGATCTCGAGGCCGGGATCAACCGCGTAGCTATTCGCGCGACGCGCAGGCCGGGCACAATCACGGTTCGAGCCCGGAGCGCCGGATTGAAACCGGGCAGCGTCACGATCGACGCGAAGGCCTTTGGCGTAGAGAATGGGCTCACGGCCGTGATGCCCGCCCGTTCGGCGGTGCCGCTGCCGGCACAGGCGCCGCGCCATACGTCGTTCTCGAGCGCACCGGCGACAGGCGCCGCCACCGCGTCCAGGGACGCTGCGATGGCCGGCAACTTCATCAGGAACTTCAACTACACCGGGCCGGGCGCGTCAATCGTGCACGTCGAGATCAACGCGCGCGACGGCCGGAACGTCTACGTCGATCGCGACTACACGTTCAGCGGGCTGCCGGCCGATCTGATCGGGGCGGATTGGCTCCAGGTTGCCGATGGGGACCAGAGTTACAGCGCCGTGGATCTCATAGAGCTCGCCGTGAAAGGCGGCACGGTCGTAACAATCGCCCACGACTCACGCGCGGCTGCGCCTCAGTGGCTGGCGAAGCAGTTTCAGTCGACCGCGGGAACTATCGCGGTCAACGGCAGGCCGATGAGGCTTTTCACGCGACGGGTCGATCAGGAGGCGAGCCTGACCCTCGGCTCGAACAACGATGCCGCCTCTGGCGCCGCCAACATGTACGTCGTCCTGGTGAACGCCTCGCCGTAGCTCACGCGCCCTCGCGCGCGTCGGCGAACAGCATGACCATGTAGCCCTGTTCATGCCGACCAACGCGCGAGAACCACACCTCCGGCTTCGGGCCCGCGGGGGTGCATATCTCGAAATGCACCACGCGTCCAGGCTGGACGGCAGCGCTGTTCAACATCTCCATGATGAGATCCGGCGTCACCTTCGTGCCCGGCAGGGCTCCGATCGCCACGCCGCCGGCCGTTCGCTGCAGGTACTCGACGACGCGAGCGAGTGCTTCGTGCGCCTCTCGCTGCGACGAACCCTCGTAGAACCATAGCTGGATCCGCCGGAGCCGATCGCCGTTGAAGAGAAACGAGATATTCATCTCGCGCCCTTCGAACGTGTAGTGGGGACACTCGAGGCCCCCGGTCACCGACACGTTGGTGTACGGCTGGCAGTCCGATATCTGGGTCACCTCGCTCCGAGTCATACCAAAACGGAACCGCCCGACCCCGCCTCGGTCGCGTGACGTGCTCGTGGGTGAGGGCGTGCTGGTTGGGCTGACGGCACCAGCGAGCATGGCGATTTTCCACTGCCCGTCCAGGAAGCGCCAGGTGATCGAGTAGGTGCCCAGAGGGACTGTCTGGATGCCGCTGTCTGTCCGGCCTCGAATGGCAAGGGTTCCTGTGCTGTTGCCGATCTCGTCTGACTTCGCCGTCATCACGCCTGTGGTGAGAAGCATCGTGGTCCCGGGATCGATGAGAAACGGCAGCCAAGAGTTCGCGATGGCGTCCGGGCCCTGCTTGGCCGCCGGGAACGATGACTCGGCATCGGGCGCGAACATCGCGACGAACGCGGTGCGATCGTGGCGCAGGAGTGCATCGGCGAAGGCACGCTCCGCCTCTTCGAGGGACGCAGGAGGGGCCTGTGCGAGCACGGGCGCGAGCGTCGAGGACACGACCAGCAGCGCACCGAGACATCCGCGGATTCGCATGGCGGCTTCTGAGGCAAACCTCGAACCAACCGCGGTCCGTCTGTTGCGGGTCTGGCGCCCACTTTTTTACGGCGCCGGCAACATCATTGGCACTGTGGATTCAGTTCTGTAACCGCTACCTCGTAGCCCGCGGCACGCAGCCTCACGAACCTATTCGGTAGCCGACCCAGAGAACCAACAGGCCGCCAGCGACCTGGGCGATCACGTTCACCGCAGCGAGTGTGAGTGACTGGGTCCGCGCCAGCACGAAGGTATCCAGCCCGAACGTCGAGAACGTGGTGAACCCGCCGAGCAGGCCGACAAAGACGAACTCCCGCCAATGGAACCGGAGCGCGATCCGTTCAGACGCGAGCAGCCCGGCCAGCACGCCGATCGCGAAGCATCCCGTCACGTTCACGACGAGCGTGGCGGCTGGAAACGTCGTCATGAGACCGCGCGTGTGCACGAAGTGATTGACCGCGTGGCGCGCCACTGAGCCCACGGCGCCGCCCACCGCGACTGCCAGCCACGTTTTCACCAGCCTCACTGTGCGCGAAGTATCCGCAGCCCGTCAATTCGTCGCCCGCCCGTCTCGTATTGCGTCCCCATAGGAACCGATGTCATCCTATTGCCGTCCAATAGGAGACGAGACGATGGCAGATCGCACGGACGTGAAGCAGGGCACGCTGGCCCTCATGGTGCTGAAGACGCTCGAGGCGATGGGACCGATGCACGGCTACGGCGTGGCCCGCCGCATCGAGCAGATCAGCGGGCAGCTGCTCGCGATCAACTACGGAACGCTCTATCCCGCGCTGCTCAAGCTCGAGCAGGAGGGCTACATCGCGTCCGACTGGGGCGTGTCCGAGAACAACCGCAAGGCCAAGTTCTACCGCCTCACCCGCGCCGGACGACGGAGAGTGCAGCGCGAAACGAAGGAGTGGGAACGGACGTCCGCCATCCTTGGGCGATTCCTGTCAGGGGAGCAACCGTCTTGAGGACGCTACTCGTCTGGTTCCGGCGTTTGCGCGGCATGCTCGGTCGAGATCGGCGCGATCGGGACCTCCAGGAAGAGCTCGAGGCGCATCTCGCGATGCACATCGACGACAACCAGCGGGCAGGTATGAGCCTGGAGGAAGCGCGGCGTCAAGCGCTCGTCAAACTGGGCGGCGTCGAACAGGTCAAGGAAGAGTATCGCGACCGCCGAAGCTTTCCCGCGCTCGAGCACGTGCTTGCCGATATCCGCTTCGGTGCGCGGATGATGCGCAGAAGCCCTGGATTCACGCTCGTGACGGTCCTGTCGCTTGCCATCGGCATCGGTGCAACGGCCGCCATCTTCTCGGTCGTCAACGCGGTCGTTCTGCGATCGCTGCCCCTGCCGCGGCCATCGGAGCTCAGGGTCGTGCGTGTCGAGTCGCGACTACCGGTGACGCAGCGGTTCTCCTATCCACTGTTCGAACGTTTGCGCCAGCGCGTCGCCGAGCATGGCGGCCTCGCTGCCATGAGCCGCGTGGGGCGGATGCGGACGCGCATCGATGGACGGGGCGAGCCGGAAATCACGTCCGTGCAGCTGGTGTCCGGTGACTTTTTCAGCGTGTTGCAGGTGCGGCCCGCGCTCGGACGGGTGTTCGCCGCCGCAGACAACGTTCGCGCGGGTCAACATCCAGTCGCCGTGATCAGCCATGCCTTCTGGCAGCGTCGCTTCGCCGCCGCCGCGGACGTGGTTGGCCGATCCCTGACATTGAATGGCACGCACATGACGATCGTGGGTGTTGCCGCGAACGAGTTCTCTGGCGTCTGGCTCGAATCGCCCGTTGACACGTGGGTACCTGTGGCCATGCAGGCGGAGGTCCGCTACTCGCAGAACTACAGCGCCTCGGACTCCGAGCCCGATAAACCGTGGCTGGGTCAGAAGGGCATTCGCTGGCTGGAGATCGTTCTGCGCGCGCAGCGCCCCGATGGCCCTGAAGTGGTTGCGCTCAACGCGGCGTTCCGGCAATCGCTGCTCGAGGAGGCGGACCGGGTGGGGGACTCACCACAACGTTCGCAGTTTCTCCAGCAGCGCCTGGCGCTCGAGTCGTTCGCCCAGGGATCGTCAAATCTGCGGCAGCGCTTTCTTGCGCCTTTGCTGGCCTTAATGGCGATGGTGTCGCTGCTGCTGTTGATCGCGTGCGCAAACACCGCGAACCTGCTCCTGGCCAGAGCCGCCGCCCGGCAGCGGGAAATGGCGGTCCGTCTGTCGATCGGCGCCAGCCGCGGCCGCATGATTCAGCAGCTCCTCACCGAGAGCCTGCTCCTCGCAGCGATTGCGGGAACCGCCGGCCTGGCGGTCGCCCCGTGGGCGAGCGACCTGCTCGTGCGGGTAACGATGGGCGTGGTGTCAGGTCCGACGCCGTTTTCGGTCGGAATCGACGCGCGCGTGCTGACGTTCACCGTAATCGTGTCCGTGCTCACGAGCCTCATCTTCGGCGTTGCACCGGCGTGGCGGTCGACGGACCTGGAAGTTGCCACCGCCTTGAAGGGCACCGGCAGCCGTGGAGTGCACGACGGTTCGCGGCTGACGCTCGCGAAGGTGCTCGTCGTATCGCAGGTCTCACTATCGCTCTTGCTGGTCGTGGCCGCCGCGCTGTTTGGGCAGAGCTTTGGAAACCTGATGCGGATCAATCTCGGCTTCGAGCAGCATGAGCTCGTTACGGTTCGCCTGGATACCCGAAACATCCCGTACACCCCCAAGGAGCTGCCGGAACTTTCCCGCCGTCTGCTCGATGGCGTGCAGAGCGTGCCGGGCGTTCGCTCGGCCGCGTTTGCGATGTGCGGTTTGATGGCCGGATGCCGCGCCAACGTCGACGGCCTTCATATCTCGGGCTACCAGGCACAGCGCGATGAGCAGGTGATGGTTCAGGAGAATCGTGTCGGCCCATCGTACTTCTCCACGGTCGGCATGCGGCTCGTGGCCGGCCGCGGCCTCAACGACATCGACACCGCCTCGACGCCCAGAGTGGCGGTCGTCAACGAGGCAATGGTCCGGCGATACTTCCGGAATCGTTCCGCTCTGGGCGAGCGGTTCGGATACGACGCGCCGGATACCGAGATCGTGGGCGTCGTGCAGGATGCGCGCGTGAACGCGACGCGGGAGCCTCCGGTTCCGATGGCCTTCTATCCGCTGGCGCAGGGTCCGGTGGGTCCGGGTGTCCTGGAAGTACGGATTGCCGGGAAGGCGGACGCGATCGTTCCCACGCTGCACAAGACGATCTCCGCGATCGCCCCCGGACTGCCAATCGAGTCCATCGGGCTCGTGGCGGTGCGGGCGAGCCAGGGCCTGGGCCAGGAGCGGCTCGTCGCGGGCCTCAGCTCGATCCTCGGCGGTCTGGCACTGGGCCTCGCCTGCCTGGGGCTGTACGGCCTGATGTCGTACGCGGTGAAGCGACGCACCGCGGAACTCGGCGTTCGGATGGCGCTCGGCGCGTCGCAATCACGCGTCCTGTGGATGGTGCTCGGCGAATCCCTGGTGCTTGTCTCGACGGGGCTGATCGCGGGCGTGCTCTTGGTCGTTGCGGCGTCGCAACTGGTTTCAAGCCTCCTGTTCGCGGTGGAGGCCGATGACCCGTCGACGATTGCAATCGCCGCAGTCACGCTGGTCGTCGTCGGGATGCTGTCGGGATACCTCCCCGCGCATCGCGCATCGCGGGTGGATCCCATGGTGGCGCTGCGCACTGAATAGCCCAACGCGACGGTCTCCCGAACGGAGGTGAACCAATGAGGGCTCTTCTCGCGTCGCTTCGGAGACTCGGCGGTGTATTCGGTGGCAGGCACCGGGACGCCGAAATATCGGACGAGCTCGAAGCCCATCTCGCGATGCACGTCGACGACAACCGTCGAGCGGGCATGAGCCCAGAGGAGGCGCGCCGGGATGCGCTCATCAAATTGGGCGGAGTCGAGCAGGTGAAGGAACAGTATCGAGATCGCGCCCGCCTTCCGCCCGTGGATGACGCAATACAAGACATCAAATTCGCGCTGCGGATGATGCGCCGAACGCCTGGGTTCAGCACCGTCGTGCTCTTGACCCTGGCGATCGGCATCGGCGCCAACACGGTCATGTTCAGTGTGGTCAACACGCTGCTTCTGAGATCGCTGCCCTATGGCGACCCGCAGCGGCTCATGTTCGTTCAAACGGCCGACGCCGAGGGCCGGCGTTCGATGGCCACCTCGCCGCCGGACTTCTATACCTATCGCGAAAAAAACCGGACGCTGGATCTGGATGCGTTCTACACACGGCCCTACAACCTGACGGGCGGGCGCGAACCAGAACGCGTCCCCACGCTGATCGTCTCGCCGGGCTTCTTCAGAACGCTTGGAACGGCGCCCGCGCTCGGCCGCGGCTTTGCCGTGCGCGAGGAGCAGTGGGGCTCGCATCGCGTCGCGATCCTGAGCGACGGCTTGTGGCAGCGTCGCTTCGGCGCGGATCCGGCGATCCTCGGTCGACGCATTCTCCTCAACGGCGAGCCGTACGAGGTTGTCGGGGTTCTCGCTCGCACGTTCTCATTTCTTGCCCTGGAGGCGGATCTGGTCGTACCGATGTCGTTCGATGCCGGCGACCACATGAATTCTCACAGCAATTACTTCCTGTCGATGATCGGCAGGCTCAAGCCACAGGTCTCGCGAGAGCATGCATCCATCGACTTGAACCGGCTATCCGAGGCGATTATCGCGGAGCAGTCGGTCAACGAGGGTACGGTGATCGAGGTGACGCCGTTGCGCGACGTGCTGGTCAGGGATGTGCGCCAGGCCGTGCTCGTGATGCTGTCCGCCGTCGGGTTCGTTCTTCTGATTTCATGTGCGAATCTCGCGAACCTGCTGCTCGCGCGAGCATCCGTCCGCCATCGTGAGATCGCCGTTCGCCTTGCGGTGGGCGCGACGCGTACCCGGCTGTTTCGACAGTTTCTGATAGAGAGCCTCGTGCTGTCCGCCGCAGGCGGTGCACTCGGGCTCGGCCTCGCCTATGTCTCGATGGACGCCCTCAATCTGGTGAGTCAACGGGTGCTCCCTCGGGCGGAGGATATTCGACTCGACCCCGTGGTGCTGACGTTTACCTTCGGAGTCGCCACGCTCGCCGGAATGCTTCTCGGCCTGGCGCCGGCATCACACACGGCGTCTGCGGACGTCAGCGACAGCCTGAAGGATGGCGCGCGGGCCGGATCCGATGCGCCCCGACGCCGGCGTCTGCAAAGCGGGCTCGTCGTCGCGCAGGTCGCGTTGTCGCTCGTGCTGCTGTGTGGGGCCGGGCTGATGGTGAAAAGCCTCTATCAGCTCCTGCACGTCGAGGCCGGTTTCCACCCCGATGGCGTCCTGACGATGCAGGTCAACCTGCCGCCGCAGAAGTATATCGATCGGGATCTGGAGCGGCAGCTCTCGCCGTTGGCGTATACGCGCTCGATTCGGTTCTTCGCCGACGTCGTCGATCGGGTGAGAGGCGTGCCCGGCGCGAATGCCGTTGGAGCCATCAATGGTCTGCCCCTCATGGGAGAGGTCTGGAGCAAGCGCGTGACGCTTTTCGATCGGCCGCTGCCGAACAGCGTTGACGCCCTCTCGCAGATCCAATACCGCGTGGTCGCCGGGGACTATTTCCGGGCGCTCGGGATCCGGATCGTGAGCGGGCGCGCGTTCACGGATCGCGACACGCGTGACGCACCAAAAGTCGTGATCGTGAACCGCGAAATGGTCCGACGCCACTGGAACGGGCAGGACCCTGTGGGAAGGGTGCTGTCCGTCAACCCGCCCTTGCATTTGCTTCCTGCCTCCGTCATCGACGAGGCACGGCGCAATGGAACGATCCCTGAAGGCTACGAGCCGGACAGGTTTACGGTCGTGGGCGTTGCTGACGATGTTCGCTACGGAGCGCTCAGTCGGGCGGCGCTGCCACTCGTGTACGCGCCGTTTGCCCAGGGATCGGAAGGAACCACGAACATGTTTCTGGTCGTCCGCACCGACGGCGATCCGCTCTTGCTGGCCGGCGCAATCCGCGATCGGATCGCCGAGGTGGATCGCGAGCAGCCGGTCGCGAACATCCGGACGATGAGCGCGCGCATCGCCGCGTCGATCGCGCAGCCACGCCTGCAGATGAACGTGCTCGGCGCGTTCGCGGGATTGGCCGTGCTGCTGGCGGCGATTGGAATCTATGGCGTCATGTCGTACAGCGTGACGCAGCGCGCGCGCGAGTTCGGGATCCGCTTTGCGCTTGGAGCGGCCAGGCGGGACGTCGTGACACTCGTCCTGCGGCAGGGACTCAACATGGTTGCGCTCGGCGTCGTATTCGGCCTGGCAGGCGCGCTGCTCACGAGCCGTGCGATCGCGGCACTTCTGTTTGGCGTCAGCACGACGGATCCGTCGGTGTTCGCTGCGATCGTCGTGCTGCTGTCGGCGGCGGCGTGGGTGGCGGCGTATCTGCCAGCCAGGCGGGCGGCCCGCCTCGATCCGCTGATCACGCTGCGCGGCGAATAGGAGCTAGCTCTCGGGCTCCCGAGGGTCCCCCGGTAGGCCTCCGTCGGGCCCGGCGCCCGAGATCAACCGCTCCATGCGAAGCCGCTGCTGCGTCGGATCCGCCACGACCGCGAGACGCTGCAGGAGCGCGTTGAGATCGACCGGCTTCGTGAAGACGTCGGCGTTATAGCGCCTCGCCAGCTCCAGCGTCTGCGGCGTCAGCGCCGTGCCGGTGAAGATGAGAATCGGAACGCCGGTCAGGTGCGCACCGAAGAGGCGCACGAACTCCGCCAGAACGAGGCCCGACTGGCCCGGCATGTGAAGGTCGAGCACCAGCGCGGCCACCCGCATCATCTCCATTTTCGCAAGCGCTTCCTCCGCGGTCGCCGCGGCGACGACGGGTATGTTCAACCGTTCCAGCCTGCTGAGCAGAATGCTGCGGACGAGGTCATCGTCATCAACCACGAGAACGGGCGCAGGATCGGGCAGGGGCATGGGAACCTCGTGGCCGGAATCTGGATGCCGCGGACATGATAGATCGCTTACGATAGGGCCGAGTTCCTGCCGGCCCTGAGCAGGTCGAAGGGCCCGTCGGGACAAAGGAGGTTACTGTGGCCGAGCGACATGACGAGACGGGTATCTCACGGCGCGAATTCGCGTCGCGCCTCGGCGCCGCGGCCGGCCTGGTGGCCGGAAGCGAGCTGCTCGGCGTGCACGCCAGCGCGGCGCCCATCGTCAGCCGGCGTGTGATCGGGGCCAACGATCGCGTGGTCCTGGCCAGCATCGGCATCCGCGGCCAGGGCAATTCGCTGAAGCGCGGGTTCGCTCGACTTGCGAACGTGGAGATCAAGACTCTCTGCGACATCGACGCGAACCTGGCCGCCTCGCGGATCAACGACGAGAAGCTGGCAGACGTGCCCACGTTCAAGCCCGGCTTCGTCCAGGATCTCCGGCGGGTCCTCGACGACAAGGACATCGACGCGATCATCGTCGCAACGCCAAATCACTGGCATGCGCTCGCGACCATCTGGGGTTTGCAGGCGGGCAAGCACGTGTTCGTCGAGAAGCCGGCATCCCACACCGTGTGGGAAGGCCGTCAGATGATCAACGCAGCGAACAAGTACAAGGGCCTCGTGCAGGTCGGTACCGATGAACCGCAGCCGGCCCGCGGTTCGCGAAGCCATCAAGTTCATCCACGACGGCGGCATCGGCAAGGTCTATATGGCGCGCGGCCTCTGCTACAAGCCACGCCCGCCGATCGGCAAGTACCCGGACGGCCCGATGGCGCCGGGAGAGCAGTTCGCCCTCACGGTCACGTCCAGCAACTACGAGCCGACATACGACGAGCAGTATCTCTCGAAGGTCGACTACGACCTGTGGCTCGGACCGGCGCCGAAGCGCGCGTTCAACCGCAATCGCTTCCATTACAACTGGCACTGGCACTGGGACTACGGCGACGGCGACACCGGCAACCAGGGGCCGCACCAGTTCGACATCGCGCGCTGGGGCCTGAACAAGCAGGAGCATCCGGTCTCGATCCGATCGATCGGCGGCTATTTCGGACCCGAGGCCTCGCAGGAGACACCCGACACGCACACGACGTTGTTCGAGTATGCGGACGGGACCATCTTCGAATTCGCCACGCGCGGGCAGTTCACGAACGACGAAGGGACGCAGAAGATCGGCAACCTGTTCTATGGCACGAAGGGCTGGCTGTGGATCGACGGCGACGGCAGCACCTGGCAGTCCTACTTCGGGCCGAAGAACGAGAAGGGACCGGGCGTCGAAGTCGCCGACAAGACCAGCGGCAGCGATCCGCTCGTGCTCACGAGCACGGAATCGCCTCACTACCGGAACTTCGTCGACGCGATCAGGGCCGACGACTCGAAGCTGCTGGCCAGCAACATCGTCGAAGGGCATCTGTCATCGGCGCTGCCGCATCTCGCGAACATCGCATACCGCGTGGGGCACGAGGTGACGTTCGACGGCAAGACCGAAACGTTCGTCGACGACAAGAAGGCGGACCGGCTGTTGACACGCGAGTATCGAAAGGGCTTCGAGATACTGAAGTCGTCGTAACGAAGCCACGAAAGCACGAAACCCACGAAGGTCGTTTCGTGCTTTTCGTGAGTCTCGTGGTTGATGATCCGCCCGGGCGCGTCAGGCTCCGCGCATGGTGAGGCATGAATCCAGCCGAACTGCGCCTGACGCTGACGCTTGCGAACGCCTTCAAGGAAGGCGACCTGCTCGTAGGCGGCTCACGCGATGAGGGTGTTCGGAGTGGCGCGCGGGCTGCGCTCCTCGCCGCAAGCCTGCGCGATATTCGCGGCGCCGTCCTCGTCGAGGACGGCGTCACCGATGCGCTCGCCAGCTCGCTCGATACCTCGCTCGCGCGGCAGATTGATCACTTCACCGTCGCACAGCTCAAGGCCATGCTGCTCGGCCCCGGCGCGGTTGACTGGGTGAACGCCTACCGCGACGGATTGACGAGCGAAGCCGTTGCCGCGGTCGTCAAGGTGATGACGAACGAGGAGCTCTCGTCCGTCGCCCGGGTCATGTTTAATCCGCTGCCGGGCGAGGGCGTCACGATCGGGTCACCCACGCATTTCGGCTCCCGCATCCAGCCGAACAGCCCAGGAGACGACGAGACGGAGATCCTCTTCTCGATCTTCGAGGGCCTCGCGTACGGCTGCGGCGACGTCATCCTCGGCCTCAATCCGGCCAGCGACGACCTCGACACGATCGTCCGTCTCGAGGAGCTGCTGGAGCGCGTCGTGAGCCGCCTTCGGCTTCCGACCCGCTATTGCGTGCTATCGGACATGGTGAAGCAGCACCGCGCGCGGGAACGCACGCGGGTGGACGTCGGGTTCCAGAGCCTTGCCGGAACGTCGCGCGCGCTGGCGGGGATGGTGGGCCTCGATGTCGATGCGCTCCTCGATCTCGCGCGCAGCTTCGGCGGCCTCTACTTCGAAACGGGGCAGGGATCCGCCGTGACGAACGGAGCGGCAGAGGGCGTCGACATGGTGACGCTCGAGGCTCGCGCGTACGGCGTGGCGCGGCACATCGGCAGGCGAACCGGCGCGTGGATGATCGTCAATGACGTCGCGGGGTTCATCGGCCCCGAGGTGTTCCGGACGGCGGAGCAGCTCGAGCGCGCGTGCCTCGAGGATGTCGTCATGGCCAAGCTGCACGGCGTCACGATGGGACTCGACGTCTGCGCGACGTTCCATATGGGCATCCCACCGAGGGAGCTGCGCGATCTCACCGAGCGCATCGTCGGGAACGCCGCGCCGGCGTACCTCATGGCGGTGGCGGGCAACGCCGACCCGATGCTCGGGTACCTGACGACTTCGTTCCGCGACCATCCGCGCATGCGCCGGCGGTACGGATCGCAGATGACGTCGGCCATGCAGCGCCGGCTTCGTGAAATGGACGTGCGCGACGCGGACGGGCGTCCTGATGCGACGGCCCGGCTCTTTGCGCTCTACGCGAAGGCCGGCGGCGATTCGCGCACGGCGGCATCGCTTGCCGAGGAAGGACGACGGACGCTCGAGGACTTGCAGCGGCGCGGGTTCGACCTCGGGTACAGCTGCGGGACGGACTGCGCGCCCCCGGCCGCGGTGGACGCCCGGCTCGAGGCGATTTACGAGCACGCGCGCCGGGCGCTGTATGCCGCGCTGGCCGACGCGGCCGTCGACCATTCGTCACCGCGCTACGTCCGCGTACGGACCACGGCGGCCGATCGCGAAGACTACCTCGCACATCCGCCAGCAGGCGAGCGTCTTCGGCCCGAGGATGCCGACGTCCTCAGCCGTGCCTATCCATCGCGAAGGCCGCAGGTGCAGCTCGTGATCTCCGACGGGCTGAACGCGGACGCCGTGAACGAACAGCTCCGGCTCCTGCTTCCGCCGCTTCGCCGCCGGCTCATCGAAGCGGGACATCACGTTGGAGAGGTCGACGTGGTGGTACAGAACGGGCGCGTTCGCGCCGGATATCACATCGGCGGGCTGGTGGAGGCGCTGAGCGTCGTCCACTTCATCGGCGAGCGACCGGGCACCGGCCTCAATACGATGTCGGCGTACCTGACCTATGGCCGCGACGCGGCGGGGCAGTCACGCTGGCGATCCGACCTCGACCATTCCGCCACCACGGCGATCTGCGGCATCAACGAGCGCGGCTTGCGGCCAGCACACGCGGTCGACGCCATTGCAAGCACCGTCAGGCGCATGCTCGACGAGCGCCGGTCTGGGATCGCCCTGCACAGAGCGTAACAATCGTTACGAATTGTGTGTCGTGCCACCGAGTGCCGCGAACATCCGCGCGTCGGCCCGGGCGTTCTCATCACTGAGCCACGCCGGTTCCACAGGTGCGCCTGCGGCGACGAGGAGCGCCACGACGTCATAGTAGGCATCGTTCGACGCGGCATCCCTCTTCTTCTCGTTCCACCCGTGAAGCGCCCACCCGAGCGGGGTTCCGCCAAACCTCTGGTCTTTCACGTCAACGGGCGCGCGCCGCTTCAGGAGCGTCTTCACAGCACCCAGATGTCCACCGTAGGCGGCCCAGTGCAGGCCTGTCTGACCATGTGGACGAGGGAGGAGCTCGCCCACGTCGATGCCGCGATCGAGAAGGTACTCGACGACGTCTGTGCGCCCGTACTCGCACGCCCACGTGAAGCCGTCCTTCATCTGCGCCATCGTCGCGGTTTCTTTCAGACTGCCGTCCGGATTGAAGAATGACTTGACGATATCCAGTCGTCCAACTCCCGCGGCCCCTTCGAGGTCGAGAGGCGCTCCGCGACTGGCGAGAAACGCTGCTGCATCGTCGCGTCCGTTGGCCAGACAGCCGTTGACGAGCACGTGTGCACGGCCGGAGCCTCCGTCGTCGATTCGCGCGCCGTGCGCCAGCAGCACATCGATCAATTCGTGCAGCACTCCCGCCACTTTCGGATGAATGCTGGTCGCGACAAGGCCAAGTGTCGTACATCCCCCTCCGTACATGTCAGCAACCGCGTCGACTTCCGCACCGGCTTCAAGAAGAATCTCGGTAATCTGGACCGCATTGGGCGGCGTGCGCTGACGAAAGCCCTCAATGCCATTCGCTCCCACGTAGTGGAGGAGCGTCGAGTGGTGTCTGCGCGTGGACCGCGCGCGAACGAGATCCGGGTTGTGGCGGAGCAATCGTTCGAGGGCGACGGCATCGCCGGTCACGATCGCATCCACGGTCCGTTCGAATTGTGCGACGGCCGATGTGCTGTTCTTCAACGCGTCGGCGTAGGCGGCGAACTGATCCCAATTCTCGAAGTCGTGATTGCCTACGATGATCGATCGCGCGTCAGCCGCCGAATAGTCCGGGGTCAGACCGCCAGACCACGATGACTGCGGTTGCCGTGTGCGAAACAGTTCCTGGTGTTCGCGAAGCAGACGTTCAAGCGTCGCCACATCGCCGCCGACGACCGCGTCCTCCGCTGACTTCCACACAGCGCTGAGCACATGTCCTCCGCTCTACACTCAGCGCTTCTTTGATCGCCGAACCGGTTTCGCCGATCGTTTGCGTGTCGGCCGTGGCGCACCCTTGTTCACAGTGTTCTGCCAGGCGAGCGTCACCGCTTCTCCCAGCGTTTCCTCATGAACGGAAGCGAGCCGTACCCTCGTAGATCCAGCCCGTCCCCATGCCCCGCTTTCGGGTGCGAACGCGTCGGGATGAGCGCGTATGAACTGTTCTTGCTGGTCTGGTGTGAGCGCCACCATGCCGAACTCGTCGTCATGGTGCAGCGTCGCGAAGATCCGGTTGTTGACGCGGAAGTCAGGATGGCCCATGTGTGAGCCTTCGACAGCTCCTTCCATGCCCAACGCAATCCGGCGGAACTCATTCGCGCGCACAGCGGTCACCTCATCGGACCGCCGGTGTCATCAACCCGTGCCCACCAACCGGCGTGGTGATGACATGGTCGCTGAAGCCGGCGATCAGCGGTCGGCCTTTCGCGATGGCGGCCTTCACGGAAGGCAGCGACAACGACGCTGCGTGGCTCTCCTTCCTGTCCCATGCCTCGGTGATCCAGATGGCGTCATCGTTGCCGGGATCCTGTGCGACGACGTAGCTGAGACATCCCGGCATGTTGGCGACCCCCTCGAGCAGAATCGCGATGAGCTCGTCGCGCTTGCCGGGGACCGTCGTCATTTTTCCAATCAGCCCGTACATCTCGCCTCCTCGCGCGACCCGAGCGCCTTCTCGATCATCCTACCGTGCTATGCTGACCGCGTACCTAGCGGGTCCTCGAACTGGTCACGAACTGGAGGGCCCTACCCGCCGATCCCCTTCGCAGGACAGCGGACGTAGGCAACGCGAGCACCGGGAGACGTGTGCTGCGACGCCGACGCCGCGGTCGCCTCCCGCGAGGAGCCACCATGTTTCTGGGACTCAGAACCGTGATCTATCACGCACCGGATCTTGCGAAAGCGAAAGCGTGGTACACCGCTGCCTTCGGCGTCGCGCCCTACTTCGACGAACCATTCTACGTAGGATTCGAAATCGGCGGGTTCGAGCTCGGGCTCAATCCTGACGTCAGCGAGGTGAGCGTCGGCAACAACGCGGTCGCATACTGGGGTGTGGCCGATATCGAGACGGTGCACGCGCATCTGATCGCGCACGGCGCCGAGCCGCGTGAGCCCGTCAAGGATGTTGGCGGCGACATCAAGGTTGCGGCGTTGGCCGATCCGTTCGGCAACGTGATCGGCCTGATTCAGAATCCGCACTTCAGCATCAAGATGTGAGGGTGCGGAAGCCCTCAGCGTGGGGCGACTGCTGCCCCCGTTCGCGCGGCTTCGTAGATCGCCTGCACGACAGCGACGCTCCTTCGGCCTTCGCGCGCATCGCACGCCAGGGGAGCGCCGCTGTCAATCCCGCGGACGAAGTCCTCGATGATCCGCTGATGGGCCGAAGCGTCGGACACAACCGGGGAGGCCGCGCTCTCGGCGGCCGGCGGGACCGTGACGGCGCTGCCACTCGATGATCGGAGGTCGGTGCGGATGACGCGATCATCTTCGATCACCATCGTCCCTTCGGTGCCGGTGACTTCGACGCGGCGCGCGTAACCGGGATAGATCGACGTCGCCGCCTCGATGACGCCGAGCGCGCCGTTCTCGAACTCGAGGATCGCAGCGGCCGTGTCTTCTACCTCGATCGTGTGCAGCCGCGTGCTGGTCGCCGCACGCACGCGCGCAACCGGTCCGAGCAACCAAAGCAGGAGATCGACGGTGTGGATGCCCTGATTCATCAGCGCGCCGCCGCCGTCGAGCGCCCAGGTGCCGCGCCACCGCGACTGGCCGTAGTACTCAGGCGGCCGATACCACTTCACGCGGCCGGAGGCCAGAACAGGAGCGCCAAGCCGGCCGTCGCGCAGCGCAGCCTTGAGATCCACCATCGCCGGCTTCAATCGATCCTGGAAGAAGACCGCTATCTTCACGCGCGCGCTGTCGGCGGCCGCAATCAGCCGGTCGATCCGATCCGTGTTGATATCCAGCGGCTTCTCGACGATGACATGCAGGCCGCGCCCGACCGCCGCCAGCGCCTGCTCGGCGTGGAGGCCGGACGGCGACCCGATTGCCACGAGGCCCATCGGCCGATGCGCGAGGAATGATTCCAGGTCCCGGTACGGCGTGGCGCCATGCCGCTGCGCAAGCGCCGCCGTCTTCTCCGGATTGGCGCCACAGACCGCGGCGACCGTCATCCCCGGGATGGCGGCCGCGGCGCGAGCGTGCGTGTCGCTGATGTTGCCCGCGCCGAGGATACCGATGTGCACGTCAGCCGCTATGAGGCTGAACCCTGCCGAATCCGGATGTTTCGAAACCAGACCTGGTCGCCGTGATCCTGCAGCAGCAGGTGTCCTTTCTGACGGGTTCCGAACCTCGCGACGCCCTTGAACTTGCTGTCGGCCACGGCGGCCTTCAGCGCCGGAGTCTCGAGCTGGTACTGCAGCACGCGCGTGCCGTTCAGCCAGTGCTCGACGCGCGTTCCGTTGACGACGACCCGGCTTTCGTTGAATTCGCCGATCGGACGCACCGGCCGGCTCGACGCGGTCAACACGTCGTAGAACGATCCGGTCTGACGCTCGGGGCCGATGAGCGCATCGGGATGCTTCTCATCGTCGATGATCTGGTACTCGTGCCCGATCGCCGAATCCATGTCCTCGAGCACGAAGTACTTGACGCCGCTGTTGCCACCGGGCGCGACGCGCCACTCGAACGCCAGCTCGAACTGGTCGTACGTCGCCGTCGTGATCAGATCGCGCGCGCCGCGCGTATCCTGGCCGTCGGTCGGCGGCACGGTCAGCATCCCGTGCTCGACACGCCATCGTGTGGCCGCGGCGTCCGGTTTCTTGTAGCCGCGCCATCCGTTCAGCGTCTTGCCGTCGAACAGCGGAGTCCAGCCGGGGGCCATGGTCATGGCCGGCGGACCTACCTTCCGCCCCAGATCCTTCTCGATGTAGGAGCGGCTGATGAGGGCCGACTCTTTCGGCGTCCGGACGGGATCGGGCACGCGATCGAGCTCGACGACGGCCCATCCGCTGAAACCGATCTCATCGAGCGCCGCGAAGACTTTCTTGAGGTCGACCTTGCCGCGCCCGAGCTCCACGAAGCGATACGAACGCGAGAGATCTCCAGTGGCGCCGGGGACCGGTGCCTCCAGGTCCTTGATGTGCAGGAAGGAGAGCCGGTCGCGGTATTCGCGGACCGCGGCCACGGGATCGCCGCCGCCTTGCTGGTAATGGGCGGTATCCAGCTGCAGCTTCACGAGCTTCGGGTCCGCCGCATCGAGCACAGCGCGTACTTCCTCGGGCCGCTCGCCGAGGTTGTTCATATGGTTGTGATAGCTGACGGTGACGCCGAAATCAGCCGTGCGTTTGCCCAGCTCGGTGAGCAGCCGGCCCATGCGCTTGAAGTCGTCAGCGGTCACGGCGCGCTTCGGCCGCTCGTCGGTGAGCTGGAGGAACGACCCGCCGAGCGCACGGACGAACCGCGCCTTTTTCACGTGCGCGTCGAGATCTTCGCGCTCGACAGCCGGGTCGATCCGCATGTTGCCGCTCGAGAGCGCCACGAGCGCAAGCCCGTGCCGGTCGAGGATTTCCTTGAGCGCTGCGGGCCGATCGCCGAACTCCGGCAAGATGTTCGAGCGAAGCTGAATGCCGCGGTACCCGGACGAGGCCACGTCCTCGATCGCCAGACGGTCGTTGCCCTGCCAGGTGATCGATGCATAACCAAATGTGATCTTGGCGGTAGGCGGCAGGCGATTGGCGGTCAGCACGTCCGGGCCGATCGCCGACACGGCTCCGACTGCAGCAAGAAACTCGCGGCGGTTCATTTCAAATCCTCCTACCAACTATGCACGGTGCCGTCGTCCCTTCGAGCCACCGGCAAGTACGCGCGGTCGTAAGGATACTGCGCGGCGAGCGCCTCGTCGATGTCAACCCCGAGGCCCGGGCTGTTACCCGGATGGAGCGCACCGTCGGCGTATGCATACGCGTGAGGGAAGACACGAGAGGCCTCGTCCGTGTGCGGCATGTACTCCTGGATACCGAAGTTGTGAACGTTGAGGTCGAAGTGCAGGGCCGCCGCCATGCACACGGGGCTCAGATCAGTTGCGCCATGGCATCCGGTTCGGACGTGATACAGCTCGGCAAGGCTGGCGACCTTCCGAAGGTGACTGATCCCACCGCCGTGGACGACGGTCATCCGGATGTAGTCGATCAGCTGCTCCTGAATGAGCCGGTGCGCGTCGTAGATTGAATCGAATACCTCGCCGACGGCAATCGGCGTCGTGGTGTGCTGACGGATCAGTCGGAAGCCTTCCTGCAGCTCCGCCGGTACGGGATCCTCCATCCAGAACAGATGGTACGGCTCGAGGCTCTTACCCAGCCGCGCCGCTTCGATCGGCGTCAGCCGGTGGTGGACGTCGTGCAGCAGGTGAATGTCGGGACCGAACTCCTGGCGAAGACGTTCGAACAGCGTCGGGGCGAAGTTCAGAGTACCGTTCAGTGCTCCACACTGTTTCTTGCGGCAGACCCGCTGCCGCCGGCTCGTAGACCGCACCACGGCCTCCCACGCCGTATGTATGCGCGAGGCCGGGAACCCCGCACTGCGCGCGGATCGCTTTGTAGCCGAGCGACACGAAGCGCCCGACGGCGGCCACCGTGTCGTCGACCGTGGCGCCATTGGCGTGGCCATACACGAGCACCGATTCCCGCGAGGCGCCACCGAGCAGCTCGTACACGGGGCGGTTCACCGACTTTCCGAGGATGTCCCAGAGCGCCATGTCCACGGCGCTGATGGCCGTCATCGTGACCGAACCTCGCCGCCAGTACACGCCCTTGTACAGGTACCTGCCACGTATCCTCGATGCGCCTCGCGTCGCGACCGATCAACAGGGGAACGACGTGCTCTGTGAGATAGGAGGCGACCGCCAGCTCACGCCCGTTCAGCGTGGCGTCGCCGAGACCGTGGAGGCCGTCCTCGGTTTCGATTTTCAGCGTGACGAAGTTGCGGCCCGGGGAACAGACAATGACTTTCGCGTTGACGATCTTCACTGCGCGCCGCAGGATTTTCGCACGACGAGCCGCGGCGGGACGACGATGCGCTGAAAGGGTCCCTCGGGATGCGCGCCGATCTGATCGAGGATGAGCTGCGCGGCCCGCTTTCCGATCTCTTCCTTCGACCAGCCGACAGTCGTCAGCGGCACGCGCAGGAGATCGCTGTGCCAGACGTCCCCGGCACCGACGACGGCCACGTCCTCGGGCACGCGAAGACCGGCCTCCCAGATGGCCTTCATCGCTCCGATCGCGCCGGGGTCGTTTGCGGCGAAGACGGCATCGAGCGCGATATTCGACGCGAGAAGCCGCTTCATCGCCTCGTAGCCGCCCACCTCGAGGAAGCCTGATTCGACGAGCAGCTCGGGTCGCACGGGAAACCCATGCGCAGCGAGCGCCTTCCGATAGCCTTCCGTCCGCCGCTTCGAATGAACGAAGGGCGGACCGGCCAGGTGCGCAATGGCTCGCCGGCCCAGCCCGATCAGATGTTCGGTTGCGAGCCGTCCCACGAGGAGATCGTCGGTCAGCACGCGATGGCAGGGGAGCTCGGGATGATCGTCACGGTCGATCATGACGACGGCCGTGCCCAGTTCGGCGATGTGACGCAGGAGATTCGTGTTCCCCGCGTCGGCTGAGGCGACGACGATGCCGTCGACCTGCCGCGCGCGCAGCATCTCGAGCTCGTGCCGCTCCTTTCGAGGGTCTTCGCCAGAGCTGCAGAGCAAGAGGCCGTACCCCCGGCTGCTCGAGACCGACTCGATGCCGCTCATCACCTCCACGAAAAAGGAGTGCATCAGGTCGGGGATCACGACGCCAAGCGTGTTCGTGCGGCGCAGCGACAGGCTGCGGGCGACGGCATTGGGCTGATAACCCAGCTCCTCGACGCGGGCCAGGACGCGGGCGCGCGTTGCTGGTCCAATGTCGGCGTGATCGTTCAGGACCTTCGAGACCGTCGTCACCGACACGCCGAGCTCCTGGGCAATCCGCCGCATCGTGGTCGAGGTCACGTCCGCTCCTTGGGTCGAGAGGCTCGAAAAGCCGGCTGTAACGGTAAAGCCGTTTACTTCGGCGTGAGCGTTTTATATATCAATTCCGTCCGGGAAGTCGAAATCCCTTGGGGCGCGCTCGGGCAGGAACGCGCCCCCTTTTTCCGCCCGCCCTCCCTTGTAAATAAATATCAATTATGTTCTTCCAATAAGTATCAATTTGACTCGCATCGGCGTTTTCCGCCATGCTCCTCGAGGGAGGATGCCGTGAAACGCACGGGGGCGCAGATCATCTGGGAATGCCTGGTTCGCGAGGGCATCAGCACCGTTTTCGGGTACCCGGGCGGCGCGATCCTGCCCGCCTACGACGCGATGCTCGACTATCCGATCCGGCACGTGCTGGTCCGTCACGAGCAGGGGGCAACGCACATGGCCGACGGCTATGCGCGGGCCGGCGGCGGCGTCGGCGTGGCCATCGCGACGTCGGGACCGGGCGCCACGAATCTCGTCACGGGCATCGCCACGGCGCAGATGGACTCGTCGCCCATGGTGTGCATCACCGGCCAGGTGCCTAGCCGGCTGATTGGGTACGACGCCTTCCAGGAGACCGACATCACGGGCATCACGCTGCCGATCACCAAGCACAACTACCTCGTGACGCGCGTCGAGGACATCATGCCCGCGATCCGCGAGGCCCTGTACATCGCCCAGGCAGGGCGCCCGGGGCCGGTGCTGGTGGACATCACGAAGGACGCGCAGCAGGCCTCCATCGACTGGGAATGGGATGGACGCCCGATTCAGCTGCGCAAGGAGCGATCGCGGCACGCGTCCACGGCGGCGAGCCTGGAGCGGGCCGCCGATCTGATCCGCAGCGCGCGCAAGCCGCTGATCCTGGCAGGACAGGGTGTGCTGCAGAGCGGGGCGTACACGAGCTGCGGAAGTTCGCCGAGCTCACGGATACGCCGGTCGCGCTGACGCTCCTCGGGATCGGGGCGCTGCCGGCGAGCCATCCGCTGAATCTCGGCATGATGGGCATGCACGGCGAGGCGTGGGTGAATCACGCGATTCAGGAGGCCGACCTGCTCCTGGCGTTCGGCATGCGATTCGACGACCGCGTCACTGGCAACACGCGCACCTACGCGCTCCAGGCGAAGAAGATTCACATCGACATCGACCCGTCGGAGCTCAACAAGAACGTCCCGGTCGACGTGGGGATCATCGGCGACCTGCGCGACACGCTGCGCGAGCTGCTCGACGTCATCGAGCGCGCAGACCACGCGCCGTGGATCGCCTACATCGGCGCGATGAAGGGGGACACGGCGGTGCGCGACATCCAGAAGATGCCGGACAGCGGGCATCTCTATGCGGCGCACGTGATCCACGACATCTGGCGCGCGACCGACGGCAACGCGCTCGTCGTGACCGATGTCGGCCAGCATCAGATGTGGGAGGCGCAGTACTACCATCATGAGTCGCCGAGATCGCTCATTACGTCCGGCGGGCTCGGGACGATGGGGTTCGGCCTGCCGGCGGCGATTGGCGCCAAGCTCGCGAAGCCCGACGCCGAGGTGTGGGCGATCGTGGGGGATGGCGGTTTCCAGATGACGCAGGCCGAGCTCACCACCGCCGCGCAGGAAGGCGTCAAGGTGAACGTCGCGATCATCAACAACGGCTACCTGGGCATGGTGCGGCAGTGGCAGGAGTTCTTCTACGAACGCCGCTACGCGGCCACGCCGCTGCGCAGCCCGGACTTCGTGAAGATCGCCGAGGCGCACGGCCTGGCGGGCTTCAGGGTGGAGAACCGAGGCCAGGTTCTCGACACCGTCGCGCGGGCGCGCGAGAACGACGGCACCGTGCTGATCGACTTCCGAGTCGAACAAGAGGACAGCGTGTATCCGATGGTGCCGGCCGGCGCCGATCTGCATGCGATGATCCGGCGTCCGGTGTCGGTGATCGCGGAAACCGCGGCGGACCTCATATGAACCACACCCTCGTGGCGCTCGTCGAAGACAAGCCGGGCGTGCTGAACCGCGTCGCGTCGCTCTTCCGGCGCCGCGCGTTCAACATCGAGTCGCTCTCGGTCGGTCGCACCTCCGAGCCCGGAGTGTCCCGCATGACGATCGTGATCGACAGCGACCAGGCCAGCGCGGAGCGCGTGACGGCATATCTGTACAAGCTCGTGAACGTGCTGCAGGTCGACGACCTCGGCGCCGAGCCGGGCATCTCGCGCGATCTCGCGCTCGTGAAGGTCGGGGTCAGCAACGGCGATCGTCAGGCGCTGTTGCGCATCGTGGACGAAACGCGCGCGCACATCGTGGACACCAGCGACCGGACGATGACCGTCGAGATCACCGGCGAACCGCCGCATGTCGACGCCGTGATCGGCCGGCTCGAGCCGCTTGGAATCGTGGAAATGGTCAGAACGGGGCAGGTTGCAATGCGCAGGGGAGATCCTGCGGCCGTATAGGAGCGCACGAATGGCAACGATGTATTACGACAAGGACGCGGATCTCGAACTGATTCGGCGACGCAAGGTAGCGATCATCGGCTACGGGTCGCAGGGCCATGCCCACGCGCTCAACCTCAAGGAGAGCGGCGTCAGCGTCTGCGTCGGTCTGGCGAGCGGGAGCGGGTCGGCTGAGAAGGCGCGCGCGGCGGGACTGCGCGTGGCCACGGTCGCCGAAGCGGCCGAATGGGCCGACACGATCATGGTGCTCGTGCCGGACACGAAGCAGCCCGCGATCTACGAGGCGTCCATCCGCCCGCACCTCCAGTCGGGGAAGACCCTCATGTTCGCGCACGGGTTCAACATCCGCTTCGGATCGATCGTGCCGCCGCCGGAAGTGGATGTGACGATGATCGCGCCGAAGGCACCCGGGCACCGCGTTCGTGAAGTGTTCCGGGAAGGAGGCGGCACTCCGGGACTGCTTGCCGTACACCAGGACGCCAGCGGCCGCGCGAAGGCCGAAGCCCTCGCCTACGCCAGAGGGATCGGCTGCACGCGCGCCGGGGTCATCCAGACGACATTTGCCGAAGAAACCGAGACCGATCTGTTCGGCGAGCAGGCGGTGCTCTGCGGCGGCGTCAGTGCGCTGGTGAAGGCGGGCTTCGAGACGCTCGTCGAGGCTGGCTATCAGCCTGAAATCGCGTACTTCGAGTGTCTGCACGAGCTGAAGCTGATCGTCGATCTGATGTATCGCGGCGGCCTCGGCTATATGCGGTACTCGAGTCAGCGACACGGCCGAGCACGGGGACTACACCGGCGGCCCGCGCGTCGTGACGGAGGCCACGCGCGAGGCCATGCGTCAGATGCTGAAAGACATTCAGTCCGGCGCCTATGCGAAAGGCTGGATTGCCGAGAACGAGAAGGGCCTGCCGTGGTTCAATGCGGCCCGCGAGCGCGAGAGGAACCATCCGATCGAACAAGTCGGATCGCGTCTCCGTGCGATGATGCCGTTCCTCGATCCCGTGCAGCCGCCGCAGCCGGTGTCGGTCTGAAACCCGGCTTAGGGCTTAAGGCTCAAGGCGTAGGGCCTTGACGGCTTAAGGCCCTAAGCCATAAGTCCTAAGCCTTAAGACAGTGATCAACCGTTACAGCTCACGAGTCACTCAACCCCGCAGCCAGGGCGGCTCCCAGGCCATGCTCTACGGGGTCGGCCTCACCGACGCCGATCTCCAGAAGGCGCAGGTCGGGATCTGCAGCATGTGGTACGAAGGCAACACGTGCAACATGCATCTGGATCAGCTGTCCGCCTACGTGAAGGAAGGCGTGCAGGCCGCCGGCCTGGTTGGGCTTCGCTTCAACACGATCGGCGTCAGCGACGGCCTCTCGATGGGGACCGACGGCATGAGCTGTTCGCTGCCCTCGAGAGATCTGATTGCCGATTCGATCGAGACGGTGATGCGCGCGCAGTGGTACGACGCCGTCGTCACCGTGCCGGGCTGCGACAAGAACATGCCCGGCTGCGTGATCGCGATGGCACGCCTGAACCGGCCGGCGTTGATGGTGTATGGCGGCACCATCCGCGCGGGATTCGCGCTGGGCAAGCCGCGCGACATCGGATCGGCGCTGGAGTCGTACGGCCAGTATCTCGCGGGCGTCATCACGGATGAGCAGCGCGCGACGATCGTGCGCCACGCCTGCCCCGGCGCGGGAGCCTGCGGCGGCATGTTCACGGCCAACACCATGGCGGTGGCCATCGAGGCGCTGGGGCTGTCGCTGCCATATAGCTCGTCGCTGCCGGCTGACGAATCGGCCAAGGCTGACGAGTGCCGGCGCGCAGGCATCGCGATCCGCACTTTGCTCGAACGCGACCTGAAGCCGCTCGACATCCTCACCACTCGCGCGTTCGAGAATGCGCTGGTCATGATCATGGCCGTCGGCGGATCGACCAACGCCGTCCTCCACCTTCTCGCGATCGCGCGCGCCGCGGGCGTCGCGCTGACGCTCGACGATTTCCAGCGCGTGAGCGACCGCGTCCCACTGCTGGGGGATCTGCGCCCAAGCGGCAGGTTCGTTCAGGAGGATTTCCACGCCGTCGGAGGCACGCCGGCGCTCATGAAGTACCTGCTGGAGCGCGGGCTCCTCGACGGCGATTGCATGACCTGCACGGGCAAGACCCTTCGCGAGAACCTGGCCAATGTGCCGGGGCTCGCGCCCGGTCAAGAAGTAATCCGTCCGATCGAATCGCCCATCCTGTCACACGGGCACATTCAGATCCTCTACGGCAACCTCGCTCCAGGCGGTGCGGTCGCGAAGATCACCGGCAAGGAAGGCGAGCGTTTCACCGGAGTTGCCCGCGTCTACGATTCAGAAGAGGCGATGCTGGCTGGCTTCGAACGCGGCGAGATCGTGAAGGGCACCGTCGTGGTAATCCGGTATGAGGGCCCCAAGGGCGGACCGGGAATGCCAGAAATGCTCACTCCGACTTCCGCCATCATGGGGGCCGGCCTCGGCCGCGACGTTGCCCTCATCACCGATGGCCGCTTTTCAGGCGCATCGCACGGGTTCATCGTCGGCCACGTCACTCCCGAGGCGCAGGACGGAGGCCTCATCGCACTCGTGCGCGACAACGATCCGATCACGATCGACGCGCGCGCGCATGAGTTGAGGTTGGATGTCGATGCCGGCGAGCTGGCAGCCCGCCGCGCGGCGTGGACGCAGCCGCCTCCGAAGGCAACGGCGGGAGTTCTCGCGAAGTACGTGAGGCTCGTGCGCCCCGCCTCCGAAGGCTGTGTCACGGACTAGGCTCAGGGCTTAAGGCTTAAGGCTCAGGGCCTTGACGACTTAGGCCCCCATAGCCCTAAGCCTTAAGCCCTAAGTCCTGAGCCTCGCGTCCCGTTCGCGCCAGCGAACGGGACGCGTGTTCGCGCTAGCGAACCGGGACGCGGATGATCAGCGGCGCGGCGAGCGTAGCCGCGAGATCGGTGCCGCTCGCGAGCTCAACTTCCTTGCCGCGTGTGGCGAGCACGACACCCGTCCCCGCAGCGCCGCCGATGGCCGCTCCCTTGGCCGCGCCATCACCGCCGCCCACGATGCCGCCCACGATCGCGCCGCCGATTGCGCCGGCGCCGATCTTGGTGGCGTCCGCGGCCTTGCTCGCTTCGCCAACGTAGGACAGCGGCGCTGTTCGGATCGCAGCGCTCATGTTGTCAGCCCGCACCTGACTGAAGCTGAACGCGAGGCTCGCGCGGCCTTTCACTTTGCCGGCGCGCTCTGCGCTGGTGACGTGCCCGCTCACAATCGCTCCCTCGGGCAGCGCCGTGACGCCGTTGACGGCCACGGCCTGCTTGAGCCGCGCGCGCACCGGCGTTTCGACCTGGGCCGTTTCGGATGACAGCGCGGTTTCGAGCTCGAGCGGCAGCGCCGTACCGGCGGGAATCGTCAGCTCGCGCCATTCGACCCCGCGCCTCCCGGTCGACGAAGGCTCTCCCGCCGCCTCGGATCGCGGCGCGGCATCCGAGCGCGCGGCTGACGCGGACCGGCTCGGCGCCGCCGCAGCCCGGCCGGGCGTGCCAGCCGTGCCACGGGCGGGCTCATCCGCGTCGCGGCGCGGAGCAGCATCGCGATCCGCCGCGGCTGGTTCCGATGGCGCAGCGGCTTTGGTGTCGTCCGGGGTTCGCGCGTTCTCTCCTCGGTCCGAGCAGCCTGCCGCGAGGACGAGGCTGAGTATGACCGCGGATGTGAGATAGCTCTTCATCATTGACTCCTCAGGGTCGCATTCATCAAGGATCGCGCCAGAGATCGGGCTGCGATAGCTGTAAGCGGCCGACCTGAACCGTGTAAGGACGAAAGTTTTACTTCCTGGCTGAGGCGGCGTCGAGAGCCCGACCGTTTCCACAGCTGCACAGAACGCCCGCGATTCGCAATTGAGCTGCACACCTCGTCACTTGGCAGCCTGATTGCCGTTCAGGTCCGCGCAGCGTTTTTCCCCAGCACTGCAACAACGACAACTACCAAAGGGTTGGGCTCATGAACCATTTCACGGGCCGGGATATGCCGCACGTGTGCGCGTCAAACCGGCTGTCATCGATCGTCCTCGCCGCCGCGTTCGCGCTGTGGCCAATCGCGGCTACCGCGCAGAGTTTGCCAGCGGGATGGACGCACACGGATGTTGGCCTTAACACGGACGCCACCAGCGCGACGGGAGCCGGATCGAGCTTTACCATCGTCGGCAAAGGCACCGACATCGCGGGAACGTCCGATCAGTTCACGTTCGTCTACCGCCAGGTGACCGGTGACGTCGATGTCATCGCGCGTGTCGCTTCGATCCAGTCGTCGTCGACGTGGAGCAAAGCGGGAATCATGGTGCGCGCCTCGCTGAGTCCAAGCGCCGCCCATGCGACGATGTACGCAAAAATCTCCGGTCAGCTCGTGTTCCGCCGGCGTCCTGCGGCGGGGCTCTCTACACTGATCACCAACGCAGGCGCGGGATATCCGCCAGTCTGGGTCAAGCTCGAGCGACGGGGAAGCGCAATCACGAGCTTCCGATCCGCCGATGGCGTGACCTGGAAAATGATCGGAAGCGAGACGGTGTCGCTGCCCGCCACGTTCTACGTGGGGCTCATGACGCTTTCCGGATCCAAGCCTAAGACGGCGACCTCGCAATTCACGAATGTCACGGTGGCCGCTCCGGGATCTCCCGTCAACGCGCCACCGCAGGTCTCCCTGTGGAGTCCGGCAGACAAGGCCACCTTCACGGCGCCGGCGATTGTGAACCTCGCGGCAACGGCAACCGACGCGGACAACGGCGTGGCCCAGGTCGAGTTTTACGCGAACAACAACCTGGTCGGCACCGCGAAGACCAGCCCGTATACGCACTCGTGGACGCCGGCGGCAGGAACGTACAGCCTGACCGCGGTTGCTCGAGACACCGCCGGTGCTGTCGCGACATCTGCCCCTCGCAGCATCACCGTCAACGGGGGCGGTCAGACGAACACGCCGCCGACCGTTTCGCTGACGGCACCTGCGGCTGGAGCCACGTATGCCGCGCCCGCGTCGGTGACGATCTCCGCGAACGCGGCAGATGCGAACGGCTCGGTCGTCCGTGTCGACTTCTATGCCGGGTCAACGCTCGTCGGGTCCGATACGACGAGTCCGTACGACGTAACGTGGAGCAACGCGCCGGCCGGCTCACACTCGCTGACGGCGGTCGCACGCGACAACCAGAATGCGGCGACGGTCTCCGCCGCCCGCAGCATCACCGTCAGCACCACGACCACGAACACGCCGCCAACCGTGTCGCTGACGGCACCGGCGGCAGGAACCACATACACGGCCCCGGCGTCGATGGCGGTCACCGCCAATGCCGCGGACACCAACGGCTACGTCACCCGCGTCGACTTCTATGCCGGGTCGACCTTGGTCGGCTCCGACACGACGAGTCCATACAGCGTGACGTGGAGCAGCGCGCCAGCCGGCTCCTACTCGCTGACGGCTGTGGCCTACGACAACCAGAACGCATCGACCACGTCGGCGGCGCGCAACATCACCATCAACACCGCGCCCGCGAATACGCCGCCGACCGTGTCGCTGACTGCGCCTGCGGCGGGCTCGGCGTACACCGCGCCCGCGTCGGTGACGATCGCTGCGAACGCGGCCGACACCAACGGCTACGTCACGAAGGTCGACTTCTACGCCGGCTCGACCCTGGTCGGCTCCGACACGACAAGTCCGTACAGCGTGACCTGGAACAACGCGCAGGCCGGGTCCTTCACCTTGACGGCGGTGGCTCACGACAACGCTGGAGCGGCGACCACGTCGGCCTCGCGGAGCATCACCATCAACAACCCGCCCCTGCTTCAGCACGCGCTCTTCCTCCCATCGCCGGATCACGCCACCGTGACGCGCTACACGCTCGACGTCTTCACGGCCGGCGCCAATCCTGCGAGCGCGGTCCCGATGGGCACCCAAGACCTCGGCAAGCCGCCGATCGTGAACGGCGAGTGCAATGTCGACATCGCCGCGACGATCTCGGGCCTGCCGGGAGGAAACTACTTTGCCACCGTCGTGGCGGTGAGCCCTGGAGGGACGTCCACCCGGACGACTTCGGCGGTGTTCGCTCGCTAGCGCGGTCACGCGTTCAAAGAGCGCTTCGCGTCCCGGCTGTCTCGCAGTCGGGACGCGTCGCCGCTCGCCAGCCGTGTAACAGCGCAACTTTTACTTACACGACCATAGCTCATTCGAGCTCTACCTTTATCGACACTCATCGAATTTGTTCGGCGCGTGCAGTCGAGCTGTGACTGCGCGCGCTGGCAGCTTGGTTGCCCCTCGCGGCGGGCGCAGACCCCAGCCTGCGTTAGACAACCAATCCATGGGGGCCGATTTCATGAGCCGATTCGCTGGCCACGGCAGGCTGCGCATCCGTGTCGCACCTGCGCTGTTTCCGTTGCTGATTCTGATCATTGCCGCGCTGAACCCCACGTTCGTGCAGGCACAGTCGCTTCCGTCCGGTTGGACGGGCACCAATGTTGGCGGCCCGGCCGTCTCCGGTCGCGCCACGTACTCAGGCGCCACGTTCAACGTGGAGGGCGCTGGCGGGCGCATCGGACGCACCGGCGACCAGTTCTACTACGTGTACCAACGGATCACCGGCGACGTGACGATCGTCGCTCGCGTCGCCTCGGTGGAGTACACCCACGCGTCGGCCAAGGCCGGTGTAATGATCCGGGAATCGCTCACCGGCGGTTCCAAACACGCGTACGTGCTCGTCACGCCGGCGCGGGGGATCGGCTTTCATCGCCGGTTGGCGACCGGCGGCCGCACCAGGGGCACGAACATCGGCGGCGCCGCCCCCGAGTGGCTCCGCCTCGTGCGATCCGGCTCCACGTTCACGGCCGCGCGGTCGACGAACGGAACGACCTGGACGACGATCGCCAGAGAGAAGATTTCGATGAAAGCGACCGTCTACGTCGGGCTTGCCGTCGCGAGCTACAACACCGGACAACGAGCGACGGGAATGTTCAACAACGTCACCGTGAAAGGCAAAGCGCCGGCACCCTCGCCGGGGCTGACGCCGCCGACCGTGTCTTTGACCAGTCCCACGAGCGTCACGTACACGGCACCCGCCACCATCGGCCTCGTCGCGAGCGCATCCGACCCGGACGGCATCGCGCAGGTCGAGTTCTATGCGAACGGCACGCTGCTGGGCATCGCGAAGAAGGTTCCATATGGGTACGCCTGGTTCGGAGTCGGCGCTGGCACGTACTCGCTGACGGCCGTCGCCCGTGACACCAAAGGCGCCGTGGCCAGGTCCGCCGCGCGCAGCGTGACGGTGAAGGCCGGGAGCACCTCCAATACGCCGCCGACCGTGTCGCTGACCGCGCCCGCGACCGGGTCGACCTACATGGCGCCTGCGTCCGTGACGATTGCCGCCAATGCCGCCGACGCCAACGGCACCATCGCGCGTGTCGACTTTTTCGCCGGCTCGACGCTCATTGGCACCGACACGACGAGCCCGTACAGCGTGAATTGGAAGAACGCCCCGGCAGGATCGTTCTCGATCGTGGCGGTCGCCCGCGACAATGGCGGTGCCACGACGACGTCGGCTGCCCGCAGCATCACCATCTCGACCCTCCCATGCCGAAGCAGCGCCGTCTTCAGCCCGTCACCGAGTCATGGGGCGGTGACACGGTACAGCCTCGACATCTTTACGGCCGGCGCGAACCCCGCGACCGCTTCGCCCGATTGCCACGCGGAATCTCGGCAAGCCGTCGGTCGTCAACGGCGCGTGCACGGTCGACATCTCCACGACGATCTCCGCCCTGCCGGGAGGAAACTACTTCGCCACAGTGGTCGCGGTCGGCTCCGGCGGGACGTCCACGCGAGCCGTATCACCCACCTTCGCCCGTTAGCGCACTTCGAAGAGGAAGTCGCCGTCCGCGCTGTTCAGCAGCCGGACGGCGGCCTGCGAGCGTGCGTCATGGACGCGGCTGGCCAGCTCGCTCGCTCGGCGTGTATGCACCACGACGTAGCGGATCTTCAGCGTGCGCATGAGCGCAATCGATTCCGATGAGGGAAAGCCGGCCAGGACGTTCATACGCGCCGCGTGCTCGGGAGGCTCCTGCCTGCCGAAGCCGTTGACGATCGGCTGCCAGTGCACGGTAGAAAAGAGCAGGTAGTCGGCTTCCCGAAACGCCTCCGGTGTGGCCCGGTACGTGGGCAGCGACAGCACGGCGCCGCGCGGCAGCGTAGCGAGCCTTCGGTACATCGCCGGCACCTCGATCTGCTGCGGCTTGCCCGCGGGAAATGCGACGACAAAGGACTCTACGAAGAAGGCCCCCACCAGCGCGGCCATGGCGAGCCGCCCACCATGCGCGAACCTTTCGAGGAGCCAGCCGGCCCCAACGGCAGACAGAAGCGCCGCCGCCATCATGACGAGCAATGCGAACCGCGCGGGGGCCCTCAACAGCGCCAGGCCTGGCGCCCGCGACAGCAGATCGAACGGCGAAAGGCCCGAGGAGGTCGGCCCAAAGGAAAGCCCCAGCGCCACACCGCCGGTGATCAATACGGCTGCGGCCAGCCGGAGCGCATCGGGCCGCTTTTCATTGCGAACAAGAAGGCGCGCCGCGCCAGCCGCGGAGAGCGTCAGCACCGCCACTCCGGGATACAGCGTCTGCTCGCCCCAGATCCACCGCGGAGCGACAGACGTGTGGCGGATCAGCATCTGCCCGAGCCAGGTATTGGCCGGTGGCTCGAGGTATGACCTCAGGTCGGCCGCGTTGGCGGCTGCCTCGGTGATCGGCCCCGTCACGAGCCCGAAATAAGGCCGCGCGAACCAGCTCACGATCGCGACTCCAAACAGGCCGGCCGCGATCGCCTGCCACACGTGGGCCGTCGTGAGGGTACGCCCGGGGACGAGGCAGAGCAGAGACGCCAGGACGAGAAGCGTGACGAAGACGGCAAGGTACCAGCTCGTGAGAGCCGCCAGCAAGACCGCTCCGGTCACCGCCGCCGCGCGTGCCGGGCTGGGCCGCTCGAGCCAGTCGTCGAGCGCCAGGGGAACCAGTGGAAGCATCCACGTCCACAGGAGCTGAATGTGCCCGTGGGCATGGTGCATTCGGAAGAAGCAGAACGCGTAGATGCATCCGGCCGTGAATGCGGCCGCATGATTGCGCGTCACGCGCCAGGCGAGCGCGTGCATCGCCAGCGCATTCAGCGGAAACGCCAGCAGCCACAACAGCCAGTACGTCAGCACGGGATTCGAGGTCACAGCGTAGAGGGGAGTCGCGAACAGCCCGAGGCCAATGTGATGCTCGGCGTACGACAGCGCGTGGGCCTCGGGGTAGTAGATGTTGGCGTCGAAAAGCGGCGTTCCGGTCAGCAGCGCCCGGGCGTCCCAGGCGAGCGTCCACATCAACAGCCGCGCATCACCCTCGTAGCTGGCGGCGCCAAGATCGCGGAAGTCGATGAGGGGCTGAACGACGACGGCCGTCAGGGCGGCGTAGGCGATGCCGAGAGCAGCGATCCGAATCAAGAATCAGAGCCAGCCTGACCGCTTGAATCCCACGTAGAGGCCGGCGCAGGCCGCCACCATCGTAAAGAGCGACAGCGGATAGCCGAGCGGCCAGTTGAGCTCCGGCATGTGCTGGAAATTCATGCCGTAGATGCCGGCGATCATGGTCGGCACGGCGATCATCGCCGCCCACGCGGCAAGCCGCTTCATGTGCTCGTTCTGGGCGACCGACATGAGCGACAGCTTTGCTTCGAGCGCAGTCGTCAGCAGCTCGCGTTGCGCGTCGATCGTCTCGTTGAGTCGGACCACGTGATCGTACACGTCGCGGAAGTAGACGCGGGTATCGTCGGGGATCTGCGGGACGTCGAATCGCATCAGCCGGTTGCACACCTCGACGAGCGGCGCCACAGCCCGTCGCAGGGCCAGCAGGTCGCGCTTCAGACGGTAGATCCGCGCGGTCGACTCACCGGTGACGTTGCCGTCGAGGATCTCCTCCTCGATCTCCTGCACTGCCTCTTCGATGCGCTGGACGATGGGAGAGAACTGGTCGACGATGAAGTCCATCAGGGCGTACAGGACGTAGCCGGGCCCCTTGGCCAGCAGGTGAGGCGTGCACTCGCAGCGGGCGCGGAGGCCGACGTGCGACTGCAGCGATCCGTGCCGGACGGTCACGATGTAGTTGGTGCCGACGAACACGTGCGTCTCGCCGAAGACCAGCCGCGGCGGGGTGCCCACGTGCTGCGCCGTGCGGAGCACGACGAAGAGCGAGTTCTGGTCCTGCTCGAGCTTCGGCCTCTGGTGGGCGTTGTACGCGTCCTCGACGGCGAGGTCGTGGAGGTGGAACTGCTGCTGCACCCGGCGCAGCAGATCGACTTCGGGCTCGTAGAGGCCGAGCCACACGAAGCGATCGCCCTTGCGGAGGGCATCGACGATCGAATCGACGTGGACCTCTTCCGCGCGCACGCCGCCGACGTACGCGGCGCAGTTGATGACGCCGGAGCCGGAGGCCTCCGTGGACGACTGCAGCATGAGTCGCGGCTCAGTGTACCGCGAATCGCCAGCTAGCTATCGACCTTCGGCAGGGGAATGCTCTGGATGTGGTCGTGTTTCGCCGGCGGCAGGCCAAGGATCCGCCTGAGCTCCTCGCCTTCCATGACCTCCACGTCGAGGAGTCGGCGCGTGACGGTCTCGAGCATCTGCCGCTGCTCGGTCAGGATTCGACGCGCCTCGCCGTGAACGGTCGTCATGATCCCTTTTATTTCGGCGTCGATGAGGCGCGCCGTTTCCTCCGCGTAATTGCCACGCTCGGGACCGAGCGGGAGGTCGAGGAACTTGTTCCGCTTGTGGCCGTCGTAGTTGACGGCGCCGAGCGCGTCGGACATGCCCCATTCGGTGACCATCGCGCGGGCGATGTCCGTCGCGCGCTGCAGGTCGTTCTGCGCACCCGTCGAGATCTCGCCGAGGGCGATTTCCTCGGCCGTCCGGCCGCCCAGGAGCACCGTCAGCTGGTGGAGCAGATCCTTCTTCTGCATCAAATACCGGTCCTCGAGCGGCAGCTGCATCGTGTAGCCCAACGCACCAAACCCGCGCTGCACGATGGAGATCTTGTGGACCGGATCCATGTCCGGGAGCACGCTCGCCACGATCGCGTGGCCCGACTCGTGGTACGCCACGATCTCGCGCTCCTTGTGGCTCATCACGCGCTTCTTCTCGAGGCCGGCGATGAGCCGGTCGATCGCCTCGTCGAAGTCCTGCATGTCGACGGCGCTCTTGTCCTTGCGCGCCGCAAGCAGAGCAGCCTCGTTCACCAGGTTCGCCAAGTCGGCGCCGGCGAACCCGGCCGTGCGTGAGGCGATGACGTGCAGGTCGACGGTCGGCTGCGAGCTTGACGTTCTTGACGTGAATGCGCAGCACCTCCTCGCGCCCTTTCACGTCCGGCTTGTCGACGAGCACCTGCCGATCGAAGCGGCCCGGACGCAGCAGAGCGGGGTCGAGCACTTCGGGCCGGTTCGTCGCCGCCATGATGATGATCGCCTTGCGCGAGTCGAAGCCGTCCATCTCCGCCAGTAGCTGATTGAGCGTCTGTTCCCGCTCCTCATGACTGCCCATGGGACTCTGGACGCGGACCTTGCCCAGCGCGTCGAGCTCGTCGATGAAGATGATGCAGGGCGCTTTGGCCTCGGCCTGCGCGAACAGGTCCCGCACGCGCGCCGCGCCGACGCCGACGAACATCTCGACGAATTCCGAGCCGCTCAGACTGAAGAACGGCACCTTCGCTTCTCCCGCGACCGCGCGCGCGAGCAGCGTCTTGCCGGTGCCGGGCGGACCGACGAGCAGCACGCCCTTGGGAATGCGGCCGCCAAGCTGCGTGTACTTTCTTGGATTCTGCAGGAACTCGACGATCTCCTTCAGCTCCTGCTCGGCTTCGTCGACGCCCGCCACGTCCGCGAAGCTCACCTTCACATCGTCTTCGGCAAACACCTTGGCCTTGCTGCGGGCAAACGACATCACGCCGCCCTCGGCTCCGCTCATGCGCCGGAAGAAGAACCCCCAGATCGCCAGGAAGAAGACGATGGGGACGGCCCATCCGAGAATTTCAGGAAGCCAGCGGCTCACCAGCTCGCCGGTGTACTTGACCCCGTGCGCGTCGAGCTCCTCGATGAGTTTGGGGTCCTCGATCCGGGTCGTGGTGAAGTTGCGGGTGCCATTGTGTTCGCGCTTCAACATGCCGCGAATCGCGGTCTCTCCGACGGTGACTTCGGCAACCTGGCCGCTCCGCACGAGCTGCTTGAACTCGCTGTAAGGGACCTGCCGCCCCGACGGCGTGAGAAACCAGGCCTGCGCCAGCACCATCAGGAACAGGAATCCGAGCACGTACCAGATTGCGCTTCCCGGCCGCGAGCCCGGCCCGATCGTGCGGCGATCCCCGGGCCGCCGATCGCGGGGGTTCAAGCCGGGAGGAACTCGTGGGTTCGGCATCTGGACCTTACGTCGTGAGCGCGTGCTTCTTCTCGAACGTCAAACCGTCCCCGTCGACGTCCACGACAATGCGATCGCCCTCCAGGAAATCGCCCTCGAGGACGCGCAGTGCGAGCGGATCCAGCACGCGGCGCTGAATCGTGCGCTTGAGGGGCCTTGCCCCGTAGGTAGGATCGTAACCCTCCGACACGATGAACGCTCTCGCCGCATCGGTGAGCTCGACGTGAATCTTGCGATCCTCGAGGCGCTTGAGGAGCCCGCGAACCTGGATGTCGACGATGTGCTTCATCTCGTCGAGGCCGAGCGCATGGAAGAAGATGATCTCGTCGACGCGGTTGATGAACTCGGGCCGGAAATGCTGCCGGAGCGCCTCGGTGACCTGGCGCTTCACGCCCTCGGTGAGATCGCCCGTATGCTCGGCGATGTACTGGCTGCCGATGTTGCTCGTCATGATCACGACGACGTTCTTGAAGTCGACGGTTCGTCCCTTGCCGTCGGTGAGCCGGCCGTCGTCCAGGAGCTGAAGCAGCACGTTCAGGACATCCGGGTGCGCCTTCTCGACCTCGTCGAACAACACCACGGAGTACGGGCGGCGCCGGACGGCCTCCGTGAGCTGCCCGGACTCTTCGTACCCGACGTAACCGGGAGGCGCGCCGATCATGCGCGACACCGTGTGTTTCTCCTGGTACTCGGACATGTCGATCCGGATCATCGAGTGTTCGTCGTCGAACATGAACTCGGCGAGCGCTCGCGCCAGCTCCGTCTTGCCGACCCCCGTGGGGCCAAGGAAGATGAAGCTGCCAAGCGGCCGGTTCGGATCCTGCAGGCCGGCGCGCGCGCGACGCAGGGCGTTCGAAACCGCCCTGACCGCCTCGTCCTGCCCAACGACACGCTGGTGCAGGCGCTCCTCCATGTGGATCAGTTTCTGGATCTCACCCTCCATCAGACGGCTGACCGGAATGTTCGTCCACTTCGCCACGACTTCGGCGATGTCCTCCTCGTCGACCTCCTCCTTCAGCATCCGCTGGCTCTTCTGAAGGTCCGCGAGCTTCGCTTCGTGCTCGCGGATTCTGCGTTCGAGCTCGGGCAGCCTTCCGTACTGGAGCTCCGACGCCTTGGCGTAGTCGCCGGAGCGCTGAACCGTCTCGATTTGCAGGCGAACCTGCTCGAGCTCTTCGCGCGCCTTGCGCATCGCCTGGATGGCTTCTTTCTCCTGCTCCCAATGCGCCTGCAGGCGGTTCTGCTCTTCCTTCAGGTTCGCGAGCTCGCGTTCGAGCCTCTCCAGCCGTTCCTTCGACGCTTTGTCGGTCTCCTTGCGAAGCGCTTCACGCTCGATTTCGAGCTGCATGATGCGGCGACGCACCTCGTCGAGCTCCGTCGGCATCGAATCGATCTCGGTGCGGAGCTTTGACGCCGCTTCGTCGATGAGATCGATCGCCTTGTCCGGAAGGAATCGATCGGTGATGTAGCGGTGCGACAGCACCGCCGCGGCAACCAGCGCCGCATCCTTGAACTTCACGCCGTGGTGGATCTCGTAGCGCTCGCGGAGGCCGCGGAGAATCGAGATCGTGTCCTCGACCGTGGGCTCGGTGACCAGCACGGGCTGGAAGCGCCGCTCGAGCGCCGCGTCTTTCTCGATGTGCTTGCGGTACTCGTCGAGCGTCGTGGCGCCGATCGTATGCAGCTCGCCGCGGGCGAGCATCGGCTTGAGCATTTGCGACGCGTCCATCGCGCCCTCGGCCGCGCCGGCGCCGACCACGGTGTGGAGCTCGTCGATGAAGAGGACGATCTGGCCTTCCGATTCGGCGATCTCCTTCAGCACCGCCTTGAGGCGCTCTTCGAACTCCCCGCGGTACTTCGCACCGGCCACCAGTGCGCCCATGTCGAGGGCGAAGATTTTCTTGTTCTTGAGCCCCTCGGGCACGTCCCCGCGGACGATGCGCTGCGCGAGCCCCTCGACGATGGCCGTCTTCCCGACGCCGGGCTCGCCGATGAGGACCGGATTGTTCTTCGTGCGTCGCGACAGGACCTGAATCACCCGCCGCACTTCTTCGTCGCGGCCGATGACCGGATCGAGCTTGCCCTTGCGCGCCAGCTCCGTGAGGTCGCGGCCGTACTTGGTGAGCGATTCGTACGTCGTCTCGGGATTCTGGGACGTCACGCGCTGGTTGCCGCGCACCGCCGTCAGCGCCTGAAGGATGCGGTCGCGGTTCGCGCCAAGACGCTGCAGGAGCTGCGCACCGGGGGAGCGGCCCGCTTCGCTCGCAATGGCGAGGAGCAGGTGCTCGGTGCTGACGTACTCGTCCTTGAGCCGCTGCGCTTCCGCCATCGCCGCATCGGTGACCAGCTTCGTCCGCGGCGAGAATCGGACATCGGCACCGTACGCCTTCGGCATGGCGTCCATCAGCTGGCGCGCCTCGCGACCCACCTGCGCGGGATCGAGTTCCAGCCGCCGGAGAACGGACGGGACGATGCCGCCCTCCTGTTCGATCAGCGCGACGAGGAGATGTTCGGGCGTGATCTCCGAGTGGCTCAGCTCAGTGGCCAACTTCTGCGCGGTGATCACCGCTTCCTGGGCCTTCTCGGTGAATTTGTTGATGTTCATGTCATCCGACCCTTACGCTGCGCTGTTTTTCTTCCCGGCGGCGTGGCTCTTTGCCAGCGCTTCCCAGTGCGCACGGTCTTCGGCGGAGAGCTCCGTCGGAAGCTGCACGTCCACGCGGGCGTATGCGTCGCCGGTCTCGTCAGGCTTGCCAACGGCTGGCATCCCGTAGCTTTTCAGCCGAAACACCTGCCCGCTCTGCGTCAGCGGCGGGATGCGCAACCGGACGGTCTTGCCGGAGATGGTCGGCACCTCCGCTTCACCGCCAAGCACCGCCGTGGTGACGAACACCGGCACTTTTACGTAGAGATCGCGCCCCTTACGTTCGAACAAGGGATGCGGCGCGAGCCGGACCCGCAGGTACAGATCGCCTGACGTTCCGCCGCCCGCGCCCTGCTCGCCCTCGCCCGAGACGCGCACGCGGGAGCCGTCGCCGACTCCTGGCGGGATGCGGACGTCCACCGTTCGCGCGTGACCGTCATGCTGCAGTGAAAGCCGGCGCGTGACGCCCCGGTGCGCATCCTCGAGCGTCAGCTCGATCTCGTGTTCGACATCACGACCGCGATGGCGCGCGCGCCCGGCGCGTGCGCCGCCGCGGCGCGCGGTCGTTCCCTCGCCCATGCCCCCGCCGAAGAATGTCGTGAAGAAATCGGAGAAGGGATTCTGGTCGCCGAACATCTCCTCCATTTCTTCCGGCGTCATCGTGCGGAAGCCGGCGCCGCTCCGGCCTCCGCCACCGCCTCCGAAATTCGCATTCCATTGGCCGGCGAATGGACCCGCACCCGCACCGGATGCCTCGGCTTGTTCGTACGCGCGCCAGTTCGCGCCCAGCTCGTCGTACTTCTTGCGCTTGGCGGGGTCGCCGAGCACCTCGTACGCCTCATTGATGTTCTTGAACTTCGTCTCGGCCGCCTTGTCGCCGGGGTTGACGTCCGGATGGTGCTTCCGCGCGAGCTTCCGGAACGCCTGCTTGATCTCCTTTTCCGAAGCGGACTTCGGAACGCCCAGCGTGGAGTAGTAGTCTTTGAATTCCATCAGAGTCCGAGCGCCTCGTTCAACCGGCGCATCTCGTTCAGCAGCTGGCGTCGGCCTGAACCGGTGGTCAGCGCGGACTCGTCCATGAGAGGACGGATTCGCTGCATGACCTCCGCGATCGACAGCAGGCGCTGCACGCCGGCCAGATTGATCCCCAGCTCGTCGACCAGGTATTTGATCATCCGCAGCCGCTCGAGCTCCTCGCGCGAGTACAGCCGCATGCTGCCGATGGTCCGCGAGGGCTGTACCAGCCCCAGCCGCTCGTACTTGCGCAGCGTCTGCGGATGCATGCCGAGCATCTGCGCCGCCATGCTGATGAAGAAAACATCCGATGACACAAATCCAGTGTGTGCCTTGATACGAGCCGTGTCAAGTTCAGGCGCCGCCGCGTGGAAAGGGTGATGCTAGGATTGAAATCCGTTGGACATTCAACCCACCGACCTAGTGACCGTCGCGCTGCTCGTCGCGCTCGAGGGTCTCCTCAGCGCCGACAACGCCATGGTGCTGGCGGTGCTCGTGCTCGGACTCCCGAAAGGCGAGCAGCGCAAGGCCCTCCAATACGGCATCATCGGGGCGTTCGCGTTCCGAATCATCGCCATTCTCCTGGCCGTTTATCTCATCCAGATCACGTGGGTGATGCTCGTCGGCGCCGCGTACCTGCTCTGGCTGCCCTACAGCCATTTTTTCAGCCATGCCGATGCGGAGACGCGCCGGACGGCGCGCAAGGCCACGCCCTGGCTCGGCCTTTCGGCGTTCTGGGCCACTGTGGTGAAGGTGGAGCTGACCGACATCGTCTTCGCGATCGACTCGATCCTCGTCGCGGTCGCGATGTCGAACAAGACCTGGGTCATCATTACGGGCGGCATCCTGGGCGTGATCGCGATGCGCCTGGTGATCGGGCAGCTGCTCGTGCTGGTGAACCGCTATCCGGCGCTCGTGGACGGCGCGTTCATCATCATCGCGTGGGTCGGAATCAAGCTGCTGCTCGAGTACCTGCATTCGGCCGGCTACGTGCATTTTCAGATTCCGAAATGGCTCTCCCTCGGCCTTGTGGTCGTGATCTTCGTCATAGCCTTTATCTGGGCACGGATCGAAGGTCCGAAAGAACCGCCGCCGATGGCCGAAAAGGCTGAAGATCTGCTGGCCGAAGAAGACGCCGAGCTCGACGCAGTCGACGGCAACGTCCACAAATGAAGCTGCCAGACCTGTGGCGCCCGGCGTGGCGGCGCTGGCTGCTCGCCGGCATCGGCGGGACGGTCCTCGTTCTGCTCGCCGTGACGGTCGTGTGGACGGTGCGTCATGGGTGGGCGATTTTCAAGCTGAATCGAGGCGTCGGCGACACGGTGTTCTACGACGCCGCCGGACGGGCGTGGTTCCGCCTGGATGAACAGCGGCAGGACGTGCCGCTCGACCGGATCTCGACCTACATGAAGGACGCGGTGATTGCAATCGAGGATCACCGCTACTACCTGCATCCGGGCATCGATCCGATCGCGCTCGGACGCGCCGTTTTTTACAACATCCGCTCCGACGACCGCAGCCAGGGCGGGAGCACGATCACACAGCAGCTCGCGCGCACGCTCTTTCTCTCCAATGTCCGCACGTACGGCCGGAAGGGGAAGGAAGCGGGGCTGTCGATGATGCTCGAGCTGTTTCTGAGCAAGCGCGAGATCCTCGAGCTCTACTTGAACCGCGTCTACCTGAGCGCCGGCATCTACGGCGTCGAGACAATGTCGCAGCGGCTCTTCCGCAAGCCGGCGTCGGACCTCGATCTCGCCGAGGCCGCGCTCATGGCCGGAATCATTCGCGCGCCGGCGTCGTACTCGCCGTGGGACCATCCCGATGCGGCGCGCAGGCGTAGCTGGGTCGTGCTGCAGCGCATGCGCGAGGAGCGCAAGATCACGCCGGAGCAGGAACGCGCGGCCCGCGCCGCGCCGCTGCGGATTCATCCGCATCCGCGCATCACGAACGCCCGGCATGGCTATGCGAAGGACTACCTGCGCCAGCAGTTCCGCAACATCTATGGCGGCGACAACCCGCCCGACTGGAAAGTTCACACGACGTTCGTCCCGGAGGTGCAGGACGCCGCCGAGGCCGCGGTGCGTGACGGACTGCGCCGGATCGGAATCCGTGATCTGCAGGCCGTCCTCGTGGCCATGGAGCCGGCGACCGGGAATATCCTCGCGATGGTCGGCGGCGCCGATTACGCGACCACGCCGTTCAACCGAGCGGTTCGAAGCCGGCGGCAGCCCGGCTCGGCCTTCAAGCCTTTCGTCTACGCCGCGGCCCTTGAACGAGGACTTTCGCCCGTTTCGACGATCAGCGGCCTGCGGCAGGTGGCCATCAACGCGCCGGAAGGCGTCTGGATTCCGCGCGATGAACGCGCGAGCGAACAAGACGAGATGACGCTGCGGGCAGCGCTGCTCGAGTCGAACAACGCAGCGGCGGTACTGCTTCAGCAGCAGGTCGGGGCGCGTCCGGTGATCCGCCTCGCGAATGATCTGGGCGTACGCGATCAGCCGGAGGTCCCGTCCCTCGCGCTTGGGAGCGGCCTGGTATCGCCGCTGGAGCTCACCGCGGCCTTTGCGGTGTTCCCGACGCTCGGATTTCGCGTCCGGCCCCGAGGCCTCGTTTCTGTGACCGATGCCTCGGGCGACGTCGTCCACCGCATGCATCTCGAACGGGAGCAGGTCCTGCCCGAGGACGTTGCGTATCAGATGGTCAGCATGCTCCAGGACGTCGTCGAGCGCGGGACCGGCGCAGGAGCGCGGCGCTATGGCGTCCGCGGCTCGATCGCCGGGAAAACGGGCACGACGAACGATTACCACGACGCCTGGTTCGTCGGCTTCTCGTCGTCGGTCGTGGCCGGTGTGTGGGTCGGGTTCGATCAGCCGCAGAAGATCCGCAGCGGCGCGTCGGGGTCACGCATGGCGCTGCCAATCTGGGCCGACTTCATGCGCCGGACCGCGCGGCGCCTGCCTGCGACGGCGTTCGAGGTCCCGGGGGCCCTTCGCGACGAGGAGTTGTGCAGCGAGTCCTATCTGCGGCCGGTTGACGGTTGCCCGACCTACGTCGAGTATTTCAAGGAAGGTGATCAGGTCCCCGGCCGCCTGTGCCCGATTCACCAGGGCAGCCTGAAGCAGCGCGCGCGACGCGCCATCGAAGGCTTCCTCGGCACGCTGGGCCGCGGTATCAAGGACATCTTCCGATAAACGTGCAGCGTGCCGCATCCGCACGCCTCGCACGGCCATCACGTCTCCGTTCGACATCGGGCCTTCAACTTGACCTGTGATTTCCGAAGCGGCGCCTTTGGCCCGCGGGTTGCTGCCGGGATGACCGAGCATCCGCAATGGAACCCATTCTCGTGGTCGACGACGAGCCGCACATTCGGGCCGTGATCAGCCGCTGGGCCGAGAGCTTCGGTTACGTCGCGCATCAAGCGCCCGATGCAGACACTGCGCTGTCATTGATGGACGGCTCCAGAATCAGTGTCGCGGTCTGCGACGTGCGGATGCCTGGACACGATGGTCTGTGGCTTGCGGGCGAAATCCGCGGCCGCCACCCGGATATCGCAGTGATCCTGGCCACCGGCGCCGACGATGGGCGTGTGGCACGGCGCGGCCGCGATCTCGGCGCGATGGACTATCTTGTAAAGCCATTCGACGGCGACCGTTTGGCCGGCGCGCTGCGACGGGCGATCGACTGGCACCGAGACGCCGTCGCCGTGCGCGGATGGGTCGACCGTCTCCGCACCGAACAGGTCGATCGGCGCACGAAGCTCGAAGGCGTGATCTTCGGATCCGAATCGGCCGCTTGCGAATCCGACCTCCGCCTGCAGGAGTTCGAGCTCGAGGCGAGCGGTGCGTGGAACAGCGGCGCGTTGTCGAGAATCCTCGAATGGCGTCGAGCGACCGATCCGAATGGGTACGCCGCTGCGGCGCGTGTGATGCGCTTCGCTCTGGCCACGGCGACGCGGCTCGGTCTGCCGGCGCGGCAGGTCGAGGCGCTGAAGGGAGCCGCGCTTCTCCACGACATCGGCCTCATCACGATACCGCCGGCGCTGATGGCGAAACCTGCCGACTTCACCTCGGAGGAACGGGAACTCGTGCGGCAGCACCCGCTGATCGCCTTCAACATGCTCAAGCAATGCGATGAACTTGCCGAGACAGCCGCGATCATCCTGTCCGCCTACGAGCGATATGCGGGCGGCGGGTATCCGCGGGGACTTTGCGGCGAGGAGATTCCACTGCCGAGCCGCGTGCTGACGGTTGCCATCGCCTATCAGGGCATGATGACCAGGCGACCCCATCGTGCCGCCCTCCCCTCGGCTGACGCGATTCTCGAACTGTGCCGGTGCCGCGATGCCCAGTTCGATCCAGCGGTCGTGGAGGCATTCGTGCGGATGCTGACCTCGCACTGACCCCTTCACAACCTTACACACTTGACACCTGACTTAGGTCACGAACTGACAGTACGTGACTATAATGTCGTGTTTGTGACTCAACGGACTATCCTGATAGTCGATGATGAGCGAGCGGTCCGGGATCTCGTGGCCGCGGCGCTCACCAGGGCGGGCTTCCACGTTCGAACAGCGGGGAGCGCCGAAGAAGCCCTCGACCTCGAGGCGGTTCACCCGGTGGATCTCCTGGTCACGGATGTGATCCTGCCGAAGATCAGCGGCCCCGAACTCGCGAACCGGATCCGGACGCGGTCGCCTCACACGCGCGTGCTGTTCATCTCGGGTTACACCGGCAACGCGCTGAGCGGCGACGATTTGCGCGATGGCAACGCGTTCCTGCCAAAGCCGTTCGGCACGACGGCGCTCCTTCAGCGCGTCCACGAAGTTCTGAATCCTCCGCGGGTCTAGTCCGTCGTATAGTAGAACTCTTCCATCAGGCTTTCGCCTGCCTCCTTGCCGTACAGGCGCGCGGGGAAACTGTAAAGACCATGACCATGGAACGCTCCGTTCTTTCGCTCGTTATTCTGGCGGCGTCAGCGGCTGCCTGCGGTGGGGGCGGGGCCCAGGCCGGCGCCGGCGGGCCTGGGGCGATGCCCCCTGCCGACGTCAAGACGATCACACTGGCGGCGAAGCCCGTGCCGCGCACCTCGGAGTTCGTCGCCATGATTCGCTCGCTGCGTTCGACCACTATTCAGCCTCAGGTCGAAGGCTTCGTCCGGCGGATCTTCATCAGAGCGGGTGATCGTGTCCGAGCCGGGCAGCCTCTCGTCCAAATCGATCCGGACAAGCAGCAGGCGACGGTGGCCGCTTTCGAATCGACGCGGGCGGCGCGGGAGGCCGACGTGGCGTTCGCCCGGCAGCAGCTCGACCGCATGCAGAAGCTGCACGAGGTGGGCGCAGTAAGCCGGGCCGAGTTGGAGCAGGCCGAAACGGCGTACAAAACGGCGCAGGCACAGCTCAAAGCGATCGACTCACAGATCCGCGAGAGCGAGGTTCAACTGCATTACTACCGCGTGACCGCGCCCAGCGCCGGCATCGTGGGCGACATTTCCGTACGGGAGGGAGACCGGGTCGAACAATCGACGCTCATCACGACGATCGACGCGAACCAGGGTCTCGAAGCCTATATCAACGTTCCGCTCGAGCGCGCCGCCGAGCTCAAACCGGGCCTTCCTGTGGAGCTGCTGGACGGGAATGGACAGGTCACCGCCACGAATGCGATCACGTTCATCGCGCCGCGCGCGGAGGACGACACGCAGAGCGTGCTCGTGAAGGCGACGCTGCGAAATCGGCCGCCGGATACGCGCGTCATGCAATACGTCCGCGCGCGCATCGTCTGGAGCAATGACCCGACGCTGACAATTCCCATCGTCGCCGTGAACCGGATCAGCGGTCAGTACTTCGTATTCGTCGCCGAGTCAGGACCGAAGGGGACTGTGGCGCGCCAGAAGCCCGTCACGGTCGGCGAGGTGGTGGGGGATGATTACGTCGTGCGGGACGGATTGAAACCGGGCGAACGGGTCATCGTTTCGAACATTCAGAAGATCGGCGACGGCGCACCTGTCAAACCGGCTTAACAATGGTAGACACCTTCATCAAGCGGCCTATTCTCGCGACGGTCGTCTCGCTCGTGTTCGTGCTCGCCGGAGCTCTGGCCATTCCCACGATGCCGGTGGCCCAGTATCCGGAAGTGGCCCCGCCGCAAATCCAGGTCACTTCGATCTACACCGGCGCCAACGCGGAGGCAGTGGAGACCGCCGTCACGACGCCGCTCGAGCAGGCCATCAACGGCGTCGAGGGCATGCTGTACATGACGTCGTCGAGCACGAACAGCGGCGTCAGTGTCATCAGCGTGTTCTTCGAGGTGACGCGAAATCAGGACCTTGCGTCCGTCGACGTGCAGAACAGAGTGAACCAGGCGCTCGGCCGTCTGCCAGCGGAAGTGCGGCAGATCGGCGTCACGGTTCAGAAGCGCGCGACCAACTTCGTGCTGGGCGCGGGTGTGTACTCGGAGCGCGGCGAGTACAGCTCGCTCTTTCTCTCGAACTACATCGACGTGTACGTAAAGGACGCGCTGAAGCGCGTGCCGGGCGTCTCTGACGTCATGATCTTCGGCGAGCGCAAGTACTCCATGCGTCTCTGGCTCGACCCTGCGCGCCTCGCCGCCCGGCAGCTCACGGCCGGCGACGTGGTGAATGCGCTCCGCGAGCAAAACGTGCAGGTCGCGGCTGGCAGCGTGGGATCCACGCCGGCGAGGGAGGGCCAGAGCTACGAGATCAGCGTCCGTGCGGCCGGCCGCCTTCGCGATCGTGCCGAGTTCGAGGACATCATCGTCAAGGCCGGCCCGGGCGGAGCGCTGGTCCGGCTCGGCGACGTCGGGTCCGCGGAGCTTGGCGCCGAGACGTACGCGTCGGCGCTCCGGTTTCAGGGCCTGGACGCCGTCGGCTTCGGCGTGATCGCGCTGCCGACCGCGAACGCGCTCGACGTGGACCGGGGCATCAAGGCCGAGCTCGACCGCCTGGAGGCCAACTTCCCGCCGGGGATGCAGTACCGGATCGCCTTCACGACGACCGATGTCATGCGCGAGTCGATCCGCGAGGTGCTGCTGACGCTCATCGAGGCGACGGTGCTCGTGGTGCTGGTGATGTTCCTCTTCCTTCAGAGCTGGCGCGCCACGCTCATCCCGGCGCTGACCCTCCCCGTGTCGCTCATCGGAACGTTCGCGTTCGTGAAGCTCCTCGGCTTTTCGATCAACACGCTGAGCCTCTTCGCGATCGTTCTCGCCACCGGCATCGTGGTCGACGACGCGATTGTGGTGATTGAGAATATCGAGCGGCACATTCAGCAGTATCGAAAGAACTCGCTGACGTCCGCCTCCGAGGCGATGAAGGAGGTCTTCGGCGCCGTCGTCGCCACCGCACTGGTCCTCATCGCCGTGTTCGTACCGGTGGCGTTTTTTCCAGGCACGGCCGGCCGGCTGTACGCGCAGTTCGCCCTGACGATCGCCTTCGCGGTTGCGATCTCCGCGTTCAACGCGCTCACGCTCACGCCATCGCTCTCGGCGCTGCTGCTGAAGCGGGGCGCCGAGCACGGCAAGAACTGGTTCTTCGCCGCCGTCGAGGCGCTGATCACCAGAGGCACCAACGGCTATGTCGGGATCCTGCGCCGATTGATGCCCGTGCGCGCGGCGATGGTCGTGCTGTTCGTCGTCGGCCTCGGGCTCACGTATTTCGTCTACACGCGCATCCCGCAGGCGTTCGTGCCGGAGCAGGACGGAGGGTTCCTGTTTACGGTGGTTCAGGCGCCAGCGGGATCGTCGCTGCAGTACACCGGCAACGTCGCCCGGGAAGTGGAGAAGATCCTGATGAGCACCCCCGAGGTGCGGTCGGTCTTCTCGGTCATGGGCTTCAGCTTCAGTGGCGCGGCGCCCAACCAGGGAATGATCTTCACGATGCTCAAGCCGTTCGCGGAGCGGGAGGGCCGTGAGCATTCACTGCAGGAGGTGGTCGCGAGGCTTCGCGGCCCGCTCTTCGGCGTGCAGGGCGCGATCGTGGTCCCGTTCATTCCTCCCGCGATCCCAGGCGTGAGCGCGCTCGGGGGCTTCACCTTCGAGGTTCTCGACCAGGGCGGCGCGGCCGAGATCGGACAACTCTCGAACGCCATCGGCTCGCTCGTCGACGCGGCACGACAGTCGCCGAGGATTGCTGGACTCTTCAGCCCGTTCACGGCCAACGACCCCCAGCTGGCGGTCGACATCGATCGCGACAAGGCGCGAAGCCTCGGCCTCCCGATCAGCGAGGTCACCAACGCGCTCCAGATCTACCTCGGGTCCGCCTACGTCAACGACTTCGATTTCAACAATCGGGCCTACCGCGTGTACGTGCAGGCGGACAAGGCGTATCGATCGGATCCGAAGGACCTCGGGCAGTACTACGCGCGCACGATCGACGGCGACATGGTGCCGCTGGCCAGCGTGGTCCGGGTGCGTGAGACCACGTCGCCGCAGGTGATCAGCCACTTCAACCTGTTTCGGTCGGCGACGATCAACGGCTCGGCGGCGCCCGGGTTCAGCTCGGGTCAGGCGCTTCAGGAGATGGAAGCGCTCGCCGCACGGTCGCTGCCACAGGGGTTCGGGTTCGCCTGGTCCGGAATCTCTCTCGAAGAGATCAAAGCGGGGGGACAGTCGGCCGCCATCTTCGGAATCGGGCTGCTGCTCGTGTATCTGACGCTTGCCGCCCAGTACCGAATCGTTCGTGCTGCCGTTCATCGTCATGCTCGGCGTTCCGCTTGCGGTGCTCGGCGCCCTCTCGGCACAGTGGGCACGCGGGCTGCAGAACGACATCTACTGTCAGATCGGCCTCGTGATGCTGACTGGCCTCGCGGCGAAGAATGCGATCCTGATCGTCGAATTCGCCGAGCAGCTTCGCGAACGAGGATTGACGATCGTGGAAGCCGCCATCGAAGCGGCACGCATCCGGCTGCGGCCCATCCTCATGACCTCGCTGGCCTTCATCCTCGGCGTCATGCCGCTCGTGTTCGCGTCGGGTGCGGGGCAGGAGGGGCGCTGGTCCGTTGGCACTGCCGTGACCGGCGGGATGTTCTTTGCGACGTTCCTGAACTGCATCTTCATCCCAATTCTCTATGTCGTCGTTCAATCCATGCGCGGGTCGACCACCCGTGGGCACGCCGGCGACGAGAGCCCTGCGAATGCGTAGGCTCGCGCTCGCGATTCTGCTCGTGGCCGGGGCCGAGCACGCCGCCTCAATCGTCCACGCGCAGACCATCGAAGCGATCACGTTCGAGGAGGCGATCAAGCGCGCGGTGGCGAACAATCCCACCATTCATCAGGCGGCCGCGGGGATCCTGCGGGCTGAGGCGCTGCTGCAGCAGACTCGGGCGCTGTCGCTTCCGTCCGTGGACGCCCTGATGACGACGCGAGTCATCGGGCCGGTGCCGGAGTTCGGCGGGCAGAGCATCGTGCCGCGATCGCAGCTGAACGCATCGCTTGGATTCGAGGTGCCCGTGCTCCAGCCGGTTCGCTGGGCGCAGCGGAACCAGGCTGCCGATCAGATCGTGGTGTCGCAACGCACCTCTGACGATGTACGCCGGGAGATTGCCGTGGCAACGGCGGAGGCATACCTGGCAGTTATCGCGCTGCGCCGCCAGCAGGAGCTGAACGAGCGCGCCCGTGACAACGCCAAGGCGCACTTCGACTATGCGCAGCAACGGTACCAAGGGGGCCTGGGCAGCCGGCTGAATGCGCTCCGTGCGCAGCAGGAACTGTCGACCGACGAGGCAAGGGTGGAGGCAGCAGGGCTGGGCGTCCGACGTGCGCAGGAGGCGCTGGGCGTCCTGGTCGCGGCCGACGGTCCCGTGGACACCGCAGGCGATCCATCGTTCGACCTGCCGCAGGAGAGTCTCTCTGAGACGGGCGTCGCCGAGAAGGACGCTCTCAACCGCCGGACCGATGTGCGATTGTTCGCGGCGCGCGAGTCGGCGGCGCAGCGAGTGCTCACCGATTCGTGGCGTGAGTACCTGCCGTCGGTGACGACACTCTTCCAGCCGCAGGTGCTCGCCCCGTCGGGCCTGTTCGCGCAGGACCGGAGCTGGACGCTGTCGTTCCTCGCATCGGTGCCGATCTTCGAGATGGGGGAGCGGCGGGGGCGGGCACGCGAGCGCCAGGCGCTGCTCGACACGGTCCGTGCCGAGCGCGCGGACGTCGAGCGGCAGGCATCGAGTGAAGTGCGCTCCGCGCGCGAAGCCGTCCGGCGGACGGAACGGGCGTTCGAGCGGGCGCGAAGCGCAGCGCAGCAGGCGCTCGAAGTCCTGCAGATTACCGACGTCGCCTTCCGCGAAGGGGCGACGACGAATATCGAGGTGATCGACGCCCAGCGCCAGGCACGCGACGCAGACACCGCCGCGGCGATTGGAGAGGACGCCGTCCGCCGCGCCCGCCTGGAGCTCCTCGTCGCCATCGGCCGCTTCCCCGGGTAGGGGTCAGAGTCGAGTCAGAGTCGAGTCAGAGTCGGGTCAGAGTCGGGTCAGAGGTACACGTACGGATCGACTCAAGGTTCAGGGATGAACGGAGCGCAGAAATTGCCATCTGGCCTCTCCAGAGACGCCGATGGCCGCGTCAGATGCTGGTGGCCGGGCTCGGATGCCCTGTATCAGCGGTATCACGATGAGGAGTGGGGCGTTCCCGTCGTTGACGATCACCGCCTCTTCGAGAAGATCTGTCTCGAGGGATTCCAGTCAGGTTTGAGCTGGCTGACGATTCTCCGCAAGCGGGAGAATTTCCGCAGCGCCTTCGCTGCCTTCGACTTCGATCGCATCGCCAGATTCACCGCGCGCGACGTGCGCCGCCTCCTGAATGACGCCGGCATCGTTCGACACCGCGGGAAGATCGAATCCACCATCAACAACGCGCGGCAGGCTCGCGTGCTGCGCGATGAATGCGGATCCCTCGCAGCCTACTTCTGGCGATGGCAGCCCGCTCCCGCGACACGCCCGCGCCGGCTGACCAGAGACGCGTTGATGAAGATGTCGACGACGGCGGCGTCGATCGCGCTCGGCAAGGACCTCAAGAAACGCGGCTGGACGTTCGTGGGCCCCACCACCGTCTACGCTTTCATGCAGGCGATGGGCCTGGTGAACGATCACATCGAAGGTTGCTTCCGTCGCGTCGAAGTCGAGCGCGCGGCTAGCGGCCGCGGCGGATCTTTGCGGACTTAGGCGGTATGAGCCGCGGTGTCTTCGTCGTGTGGGGCCATGGGGCCCACTGAACGCCCGATGGACGCGTTCCCGCGCCACACGCATAAATCACCGACTCACTCACCCCATCAATCCCCAGATCGTGTTCGAGCTTCGACTCGGAAAACGCCGCGGTGCAGAACGGCGCCAGGTTCATCGATGTGGCGAGCAGGCAGAACGTCTGGCAGAAGTGGCCTGCTTCGAGCAGTATCGACCGATAGGCGCGTGGAAAGTTGTATCTCCATTGCGCCCGTCCGAAGACCGCCGTCATGAACACGACGACCGCCGCATCGTCGTACCACGTCTGCCGGGGGACGTAGGTCGACACTTTGCCCAGCCTGCGGCGATCCTTCAGCCACTCGAGCGCATGCCCGTCGGCGTCGTAGTGGTAGAGCCCGGGCTTGAGGCCTCGGATCGCGAAGCGCCAGCACGTACGCCTCGAGATTCTGTCGCGCCCCCGGAGAAGGGGAAGTCCTGAATGCGAGCTTTCCAAAGCCGCTCGAAGTGTGCCCAGTACTGAATTCCCCACGTGAGGCCCAGCAACGTTGCCAGTTGCGTGACATCAATCGAGTCCGTTGCAAACATCCGCCATGTTCTTCGGGAAAGCAGCGTTTGAGGCAATTCGCCGCCGTGGACTGATGGCGGCAGGGTCAATCGTGGTGCCTTCTTGATAACGTTTGACGGCGGGCGGTGGGGGTATGTCCTGGCATTTTTCCTGCAGCGTCGCCGGTCGATCTTCTCTGACGTCGCCGTACTGTGGATTCTTTGTGGAAAGGTGAAAGAAGGCTGCTTCGGGCATCCAGTCACGCCAGCCGCCGAGCGTGGCTTCGATGGCCGGCACGCCGCGGTCGGAGCGTTGCAAGAGCGAGAGCTCATGTAGACGTTGCAACTTTCGGGAAAGGGTAACGGCCGTGTACTTCGGAAACTCCACGGCGAGAGAACCGACCGTACGCCAGTCATCGAGAGCATCGATCAACCCGACAACGGCGGGCGTCGCCCCCACGCGGATGGCGGTTGCGTAGTTGTGAAGAACGAAATGCTCGCCCCGCCAGTAGGAAACCAGACAGGGCGAGCGGCGGTAGCCGAACCGCGGCAACCGCATCACGATGCGGGCGGGTTATTTCTTCCGCGACGCGGTCTTCTTGCGGCCGGCACGCTTCCGCGAGGCCGTTTTCTTCCGCCCACCGCGTGACGCCGGTTTACGGGGCGTCTTGCGCTTGGGAGCCTTCTTCTTTGGACCCTTCCTCCTAGGCGCCTTCTTTTTCTTCGCAGGCTCTCTTCATTGGTGCGGCAGGAAACTCGCCCGTGCAATCGGCGCTCAATGCGAGAGGGTAAATATCGTCCGGCATGTCAGCCATTCTGGCCACCTCGACCGCGCGAGTGTATGAACGCTCGCACGTTGCGTCAAGTGAAGAATTGCCGAAATGGCGTCATGGTGTGAGTCCGAGCTGCTTGATGTAGCGAGGGAAACGCAGATCGCGACGGAGTGGATCGACGCGAGGATCCACCGGAAGCCACAGGACAGTACCGGAACGGGTTCGAAATGCCTCGTCAAGCCACTGAATGCCCGGTCAAAGTCGCCCAGGCGCGCGTAGACGTACGCATACGATTCAGGCGGAACGAACATCCCCCCCGCCTGTGACCGCTGTTGCAGGGTGTCCACGGTTTTCTTGGCCGCATCGGTGCGGCCGGCTGCCGCGTCCGCCTGCGCAATTTCGAGGAGAAAGAATGGCTCGTTGACGCCGCGAGCGGTCAACGTTCGATAGCGCGCGATCGCTTCATCGTGACGGCCAGCGGCGTTGAGGGTCCTTGCCAGGCCCACGTTCGCGCTGAGGAAGTCAGGATGACGTGCGAGCACTTGGTTGTACTGCGTAATCGCATCGTCGTATCGACGGGCGTACCTCAGGATTCCGCCAGCCGACGATGCAATCAGCGCGGACAGTGGGTCGACGCGACGCGCCTCGGCGATCTGCGCCAATGCGGCTTCGGTTTGGCCGCGCGCAGCAAGAAACATCGCGTATCGCTCGCGGGCATATTCGTGACTGGGTTGAGTGACAGGGCCTGCTTGAACTCCTTTTCTGCGCCCGCCCAGTCCCACGCACCCTCGAATGAATTTCAGCCAACACCGCGTGCGCGTCCGGAACACGATCATCCAGCTCGAGCGCCCGGGTCACCGCGTCGCGGGCCGCCGAAATGCCTCCGCTCGCGGCATAACGTTAAACCCGGCCCGAGCGTCAGATACGCCTCGGCGATCCCCGCGTAAGCGCGGGCGTGCTTGCCGTCCTTCCGTGGCTCCTTCGAACAGTGCGATGGCCTGTTTACCGGTCGCTGGTCGCTCCTGATGAAGGAAATACCGGCCGCGCAGATATTCGTCATGCGCCTCGGTGTTGACCGCCTGGGGTTGCCCCCTGCGGGGGACAGCTGGACGGCGAGCTCCTCGGCAACCGCCTGCGCCACGTCCCGCTGCAGCGCAAAGACGTTCCGCAGTGGCTGTTCGAACGTCCGCGCCCACACTGCCGTATCGCTCCCGGCGTGGATGAGCCGCAGATTGACTCGGCACGCGGTCCTCGACACTGCCGACCGATCCTTCCGAGATGACGTTCGCATTGAGCGCCTGGGCAATCGCCGGCAGCTCTTCTCGCTGACTTCCGCGCCAAATCGACCGACGTGCGCGACACAACCCGCACCGCTCGAAGCGTCGCCAGCTGCTGCATCAGTGCCTCGGTCATCCCGTCGGCGAAATAGGCCCGTCCGCTGGCCGGACCGAGCAGGGGCAGCACGGCGATCAATTGCGTGTCCGGTCGCAGGCGGGTAGTGGGTCGCGCGTATACCACCAGTCGCAGCGGCATCGCGGAACGGCACGGCGGCTGCCGCCGCAGAGCGCCAACGGTGGCATCACGGCCCGCGCTGCCTGTCTCGAGCCGAGCGGCGGTCGCAACTCGGCCGACCACTCGGCGCCCAGGTACCGCTCTGCGTAAGTGCTTGCTCCATCTCACCAGCGGTGGCAAACCGGTTCGCGGGGTCGGGCTCGAGCGCGCGCTCGACGGCTTCGATGAAGGAAAGCGGCAGACCGGGACGAACGTCACGGAGCCGCCGCCGTTCACCGCGCACGTGCGCTTGTTTGAGCTCCTCGCGCGACGATCCCACGACCGGGTACTTGCCGACCACGAGGTAATAGAGGAGAACGCCGAGGGCGTAGATGTCTGTGGCGACGGTGGCTTCGCCACCGTGTGTCAGCTCGGGCGCGGCGTACAGCGGGGTATGGCCGGCGCCGAAGTCCATCAGGACGAGGCGTCCACCAGATTCGCGCGTGACGTTTTGCGCTTTGATGTCGCGGTGCACCAGACCGGCTGCATGGACGGCCGCCACGGCCCGGCAGAGTTCCTGGCCCATGACGGCGGCCTCGGCGGCGCTGAATGGACCCTCGGAGGCGACAATCGCTGCCAGCGTCCGGCCCCGCACCAGCTCCATCCACAGGCCGACGCGGCCGTCGCGCATATCCGCGCCGTGCACGGTGACGACATTCGGATGGCGCATCCGCGCGAGGGCCTGCGCCTCCGCCATCAGACGGGCCGGCGCGCCGATGTTGGGCTTCAGGAGCTTGAGCGCAACCTCTCGGTCCAGCCACGGGTCGCGCGCGCGGTAAACCTCGCCGAACGAGCCTTCGCCGATGGTTTCGAGTATGACCAGGTGACCCCACTGGCCCTCTCCCGGGGCCATGGCGGCCGCGGGCAGACCTGGTGGCGGTGTCGGGGGATCCGAGACCTCGTCGGAGATGGAGCGATGGACCCTAGCAATGCTCGCGACGAGTCGAAGGTTCCGAACGATTCGCTTCTGGTTTTCATCGGCGGCCGCCTCGGCCGCATCCCAGTCGACGTCCGAACCGTCGGCCACCGATTCGAGGAGTGCGTCGAGGCGCAACGGATCAGCGCTCATTGTTCATCTCCGTCACCTGCGCCATGGAATTGCGCCAAATCATACATTCGTCGCTTCGCCACGGTCGCTACACCGCCCCCTTCCTCTTTCAGAAACGACGCGGCGGCGAGAAACGAACAAGAAATTTTTGAGGAATCTGGACGATGGGCAAGATTTGCCTACTTTGACCCGGTTCGTCCCCGATCTGACTCGAGCGGATCCCTAAAACTCAGCTGACGCGGATGGGCTCGCCGGGCAGGCGGCGCTCGCGAACGCGCTCGCGGAGCTGTTCGACCATCGAAAACGCCACGGGCGTCACGATGAGGGTCAGTAGGAGCGAGAGGCTTTGCCCGCCGATGACCACGACTGCAATCGCGCGGCGCTCCTCCGCGCCTGGGCCGGTCCCGACGGCCAGCGGCAGCATGCCTCCTACCAGCGCCAGGGTCGTCATCAGGATCGGCCGGAGGCGATCGCGGCTGGCCTGCGTGACGGCGGCGCCGAGATCCAGGCCTTGCTGCCGGAGGTTCCTGGCGTGATCCACCTGGAGGATCGCGTTCTTGGCGACCACCCCAAACAGCACGAGCATCCCGAGCGCCGAATACAGGTTCAGCGTGCTGCCGGTCACCCAGAGCGAGAACATCGCGAACGGAAGCGAGAGCGGCAGCGACAACAGAATCACGAGGGGATGCCACACGCTCTCGTATTGGGACGCGAGCACCATGTACATAAAGATGATCGACAGCAGGAACGCCCACCCGAACTCGCGGAACGTCCGCTCCAGCTCGCGTCCGCGACCGGCAACGGCCACGCCGTACGCGGGCGGCATTCCGAGCCGATCGGCAGCCTCACGGATCGCCTCCATGCGATCCCCGAGGGCATAGCCCGGCGCCACGCCGCCGCGCAGCGCGACCTGACGCTGCCGATCGAGCCGGTCGATCCGCGACGGGCTGCGTCCGGGCACGAGGCTGACGACGCTGTCGAGGCGCACGAGCTCGCCGTTGCTGCGCGGCACGTACAGGTGCTCGATCGTGGCGGGATCGGCGCGATCTTCTTCCTGCAGCCGCAGCTGCACGTCGTAGTCCTCGCTCACCGACGCGTCGCGGAAGCGCGTCACCTCCTCGTCGCCGCCGACCATCAGGCGCAACGCCGCCGCGATGTCCTGCGTCCGGATTCCCAGATCGGCTGCGCGCTCGCGGTCGACCTCTGCCCGAAGCTCCGGCTTGTCCAGCTTCAGCGTCACGTCCATGTCGACCAGCCCCAGCTGCGACGACTGGTCGCGCAGCTTGTTGGCGTACTCGGCAAGCTTCTCCAGCTCCGGACCGCGAATCATGAAGTCGATCTCGAAGTTCCCGCCGCCGATGTTGAAGCCCTGGATGTTGCGCACCGACGTGCGCAGCTCACGATACTTCCGCAGCTTGCCTCGAATCTGCTGCATCACCTCCCGCTGGGTGAAGTTGCCGCGGAACGCCTCGAACGGCTGGAGCGTGACGACGCCCTTGAGGAACCGGCCGATGGAGAAAATGCGTTCCTCATGCGGCGCAATGCGGACGTAGGCATGCCCCTCGTTGACGGCGCCGTTGTACATGCCTCCCACGGCCGCCAGCATGGTCGTGACGCCGTGGACGGCACGGACATCGGCCTCGATCGCGCGCATGATGTCGTCCATCGCCGCGGCGCTCGTTCCTTCCGGAGCCGTGACGTACACCTCGAACTCGGCCTCGTCGACGTCCGAGGGCACGAACTCCTGCCGCACGAGGCGGTACGCGGGGTAGCCGCCGACGACGACCGCGCAGGCGATCAGCGCCACCGCCACGCGGTGCCGCAGCGACCACGCGAGCGATCGCGTGTAGAACTCGTCGATGTGCCGGTAGAAACCGCCGCGCGAGGCGGCGTGCTCGGCATCGAGGTCCTGCTGGCGGAAGAGCCGCGCGCTCATCATGGGCGTGAGGGTGAACGACACGAGCAGTGACACGAGAATCGCTACGGCCGCCGTCAGACCGAACTGATACAGGAACCTTCCCGAGATGCTCGACATGAACGAGACGGGAATGAATATGACGACCAGGCAGAGCGTGGTCGCGAGCACCGGGAGCGCAATCTCCGCCGTCGCGTCCCGCGCCGCCTCGAACGGCGAGAGCTTCTTCTCCTCGACGAAGCGGAAGATGTTCTCCAGCACCACGATCGCATCGTCGATGACGATGCCCACCATGAGGACGAGCGCCAGCATCGTCACGCTGTTGAGCGTGAAGTCGAGCGCGGCCATCATGCCGAAGGTCGCGATGACCGACGAGGGAATCGCCACGCCCGCGATGATGGTTGACCGCAGGTTGCGCATGAAGGCGAACACGACGAGGCAGGCCAGAATCGAGCCGAGGACGAGGTGCAGGTTGATCTCGTGCAGCGCCGCGTGAATGTACCGCGACTGATCGCGTATGACCTCGAGCCGTGACGCCTGGCGGCAGCTCCTCCGCGGCGCGCGCCAGGTTCGCCTTCACGCCTTCGATCAGCGCGACCGTGTTCGCGCCGATCTGCCGGCGCACGTCGAGCACCACCGTGGGCACGCCATTGAGACGGGAGAGCGAGCGCTGTTCCTTGGTGCCGTCTTCGGCCCAGCCGATGTCGCGAATGCGGATCGGCGCGCCGTTCACGGTCTTGATGACGAGATCGTTGAACGCATCGGCGTTCCGCGAGCCGCCCCATCGTCCGCAGCACCTGTTCGCTGGTGCCGCTCGTGACGTTGCCGCCGGGAACGTCGGCGTTCTGCCGCGTCAGCGCGTCCTGCACCTCGGTGATGGGCAGCTTGTACGCCGCAAGGCGGTCCGCGTCGACCCAGATGTTGATCGCGCGCTCGAGTCCGCCGACGATCTGCACCTCGCCGACGCCACTGGACCGCTCGATGCGCGGCTTGACGATCTTGTCGGCGACCTCCGTCAATTCACGCACCGACAGGCTGCCCGACAGAGCGATCGAGACCGACGGCGAATTGTCGGAGTTGAACTTCGACACCACCGGCGGAAGGATGTCTTCCGGCAGATCGCGGATGACGGTCGCCACGCGATCGCGGACGTCCTGCGCCGCGACGTCGATGTCGCGCTGAAGGTTGAAGGTCGCGATGACCATCGACTGTCCGGGCCACGCGATGGAGCGGAGCTCGTCGATTCCCTCGACGGTGTTGACCACCTCCTCGACGCGCTCGGAGATGAGGGTTTCGGCCTCTTCGATGGCCGCACCTGGCAACGCCGTGCGGACGTTCACGTTCGGCAGATCGACGCGCGGGAATCGGTCGACGCCGAGGCGGAAGTAGCTTGCCGCGCCGACCACCACGAGCGAGAGGACGATCATCGCGGCGAACACCGGCCGCTGGATGCAGATCGCCGCGAGGGTTTTCATGGCCGCTTTCCGACGACGGCGCACACCGTCGACGACATCGCCCGGGTTGACGATCACGACGTCGCCCGCCTTCACGCCCTCGACGATCTCCACGCGCCCGCCGGCGCGGCGGCCGGTGCGCACGCGCTGTTCGCGGGCCCTGCCTTCCTTGACCGAGGAGCACCTTCTGCACGCCGGCAAACGTCACGATCGCATCGTCCGGGACGACGATCGCGTTGTCCTGACGTTCGATGACGATCTCGGCCGCGGCGAACATACCGGGCCGCAGCGCACCGGCGCGGTTCGAGACCACCGCCTCGACGGGCAACGTGCGGTTGCCTTCCTCGATGGCGGCGCCGAGGCGGACCAGCTTGCCTTCGTAGGTCGCGGGATCCCCTTCGACGCGGACGCGCACGCTTTGACCGGCGCGCAGCGCTGCCGCCGCGCGCTCGGGAACAGCCAGGCGAAGCCGCAGAGGATCGGTGCGCACGATCGTCAGCACCGGGGTTCCAGCGCTCGCGGAATTCGCCTTCCGTGACCTGGCGCTCGCGGACGGCACCGTCGATTGGAGCGCGGAGTACGGTGTCTTCGAGGGCCTGGCGGGCGAGGGCAAGCTCGGATCGGCGCTGCGCCAACACGGCTTCACGATTGCGGATTTCCTCGAGCGCGTCCTGATACCGGCCTTCGCCCACTTCGAGCAACGCTTCGGCGGCGTCGAGATCGGCCCGGGACGAGATGCCGCGCTCGACGAAGGTCTTGACGCGGTCGCGCGTGAGGCGTGCCTCGTCGCGCACGGCGCGGCTCTGACGCACCAGCGCTGTCTGCTCGGGATTGACGGTGGCGTCATCATCGGCCTGCGCGGACAGTCCCAGTCGGGCACGCGCCTGCTGGAGTGCCGCGTCCGCCTGCTGGACGCGGAGCTCGAAGTCGGTTGGGGTGAGCCGCGCGAGCACCTGCCCGCGGCGCACCGGGCTGCCCAGGTCCACGAGGAGCTGGTGCACGCGGCCCGTGACCTTGAACGAAAGGGCGACCTGTTCTTCGGCCGCAAGCGTGCCGCTCACGCTGACCGCGCGTTCGAGCGGTTGCTGCAGGGCGTTCGCAATCGAGACGGTCCGCCGTTCGGCAACCGCGTCGCGGGCGGCTACCGGCTGCGAAGGCCCGCCGCACGCGGCGGACGCCGCCAGAGAGAGGAGCCAGATCGCGGAGATCGCCGGTGCGCGCACGGTCCTGTCATCTTGCCCCACTGCACGCGGATCGGCAAACAGCGGCGGCCTCACGAATACAACAAAAGACATCGCAGCTCAGAGTAGGTGTTCGGAGTACCAGTTCAGAGTCGTTAATCCGAGCTGGTACTCTGAACCGGTGCTCTGAACAGACAGCGTCAGAAGCGGACGCCGGCGCCGGCTGAAAACTGGAAGTTATGCTTCCAGGCGGCGTCCCGCTGGCTGCGGGCGAAGCGGATCAGCGTGTCGCCCACCTCGACACGCACGAGCGATCGCCGGGTCGGGTACATCTCGACGGTCCCGCCGAGATCGAGCACCGCGTTCGTCGACTCGATGAGACACGACTCGGGCGGCGGGAAGATGAGGATGCACGCGATGTCGGGCGCGAAGAAGCGCTCGCTGAAATGCACCACGCCCGGCCGTATGCGTAGGAATGCCCCGACGGGGCCCGCGCGAATGCCGCTCCGGATGCCCACCATTGCCTGAGTCTGACGCCCGATGATCGGGTGATGCTCCGGAAAAAAGTTGATGGCGGCATCCACGCCAATCGTCAGACCCGCATCGGCGAGATCCCAGCTGATCCAGCCGCCAATGCCGTTAGGGATCTGGTCGGGGTAGGCCAGCGACAGCAGGGTATAGGACGCACCCGCCGAAACGCTCTGAGCTTGAAGGGCAAGAGGGGAGAGGAAAAAGACGATCGCGACCGCGACGAACGAACGACGCACGAGAACCTCGAACAGGGCTGGCTTTGCGACTGTACCACAGTGACCTCCCCTGTCACGGCGAGGCCCTATCGTGTCGATATGTCCACCGCGCGAATTCTTGTGTTCCCGGTGCGCCGCCGCGGCCTGACGCCTCAGACGCCAGCGCCCTGCGCTGAACCGCGCCCTCGCGAGCCGGTGTCGCCGTTCCGCTACCTGATGCGCGCTCGGCACCTCACACCGCGCCAGATCCTCCATCGCCGGCGAATGATCGACGCATACGCCAGCTATCTCTTGACGCGCGCGAGCACCACCTCCGACTACAACGTGAAGTCCTTTCCGGGCCCCGCTGGCTCGAATCGCTCTTGCCTCGAGCCCTGAGCCTTGAGCCTTGAGCCTGAAGCCGCAACCTCTAAGCCTATCTCTGCTCCGCGATATCGATCGTCTGTCGAACGCGGCCGAACGTGTTCAGATACGTCCGCGCCTCACCCTCGGGCGCCACCCCGATCATGAACAGCATGCTTCCGTCGGGCAGCTGCGTCGTGGTCAGGTTTACCACCTCCGCGCTGCCGGTCACCTCCGACACATTTCGCAGCGTCGTGGTCAGGCCATTCCGGCCGTCGACGCTCACGCGGTTGTAACCGCCGGCGCGCCGGAGCTGAGGGTTCGTCTGCGCGAAATTCTGCAGCAGTGCTTCGGTGTCGCGCTCGAGGTTTCCCGTACCGCTGCTCGTCACGCCGATCTCCACGCCATGAGTGAACGCGGTGCCGCCGTTGTGTCCCTGGAACACAGCCCCTCGAGGGGCATACGTCACCGTCGTCCCCCCACCGAGCTGTTCCCAGTTGGCCGGAACACTAACGCGCATGAAGTTGCCCGGCTGATAGGTACGGAACTGGCCTGCCGGCGGCTCCACGTTCACCGCGCGCCCGGTCGTGCCAACAGGCTCGTGCTTGCCGCCCGCCTGCCCCTTGGCAATCTGCTCCGCGGTATAGGCTGGACTCATGCCTCCCAGCCGCGCGCGGAGGTTCTGGAACTCGGCGTTGGACGGCGCCGACCCCTCGACGCGCAGCATGGACGCCTCGCGATTGATCGCTTCGTATCGATTCCCTGGATTGGGGTGGCTGCTCAGCCACTCGGGACCGCCGCGGCCCCCCGACTCTTTCTCGATCGTCTTGAACATGTTGGCCATGTGCCGCGGCTCGTATCCGGCGCGCGCCATGATCTGCGCGCCCAGCAGATCGGCCTGACGCTCGTACTCGCGCCCGTATTTCAAGAAGTAGGCGCCGAGCCCGAACTGCGAACCCTGCGCGATCACGCTGCCGGCGGTGCCGCCGACGATCGCACCCAGAATCTGGCCGGCCACGGCGCCGATCTGGAACTTCTCGCCCTTCGTGGCCTGCGCCGTTCCATGCCGCAGCGCGACGTGCGAAATCTCGTGCGCCATCACGCCGGCCATCTCAGCTTCGTTGGCCGACGATTCAATCATGCCGCGGTTCAGGAACATCGGCCCGCCCGGGAGCGCAAAGGCGTTGATCTCCTTCTGATTGATCACGTCGAAGGTATAGCGGAACTCGGGATGTCGGAACTCCGGTGGAATCGCCGAGACGAGACGGCGCCCGACGTCCTCGACATAGTCGTCGACGCGGTCGTCCTTGAGCAACGGAAGCTGCTGGCGCGCTTCTGCCGCCGCCCGCTGCCCGAGCTCGACATCCTGCGCGGCAGTGTACTTGTTGCGGTCCGGGACGATCTTCGTCTGCGCGGATGCCGTGGCCAGCGCACACGCCAACAGCATCGCCGGAACGAAGCTCACATACCGACGGGCCATGAAGGATACAGAAGTACTCATGCCCGCTTCCACATCAAGGCTCATACCAGATCGGTTACCTGTGTGATCGGCCGTTCGTGCGAAATGCGTCCTCAAGTGAGGTCAGAATCGGAAGCTCAGGCCAACCGTTCCGCGCCAGAAACCGAGGTTGGCCGGATTGTCGGCGAGGTCGACTGCGTTTTCATCGTGGCTGAGGTTTCTGAAATACCGGACGTCGAATCGCACGCTGGTCCGCGGACTCAGCGGCCCGATTGCGCCGCCTCCAACGTTGAGGCCGAATAGGCTGCTGTTGCCGGTCCCCAGCGAACTGCTCGCGACGCGAGCGTGAAGCAGTCCGAAGCCACCGACCAAATATGGCCGCAACCCATACTGCGAGACGCCGAGCGGAGTGGCAGCGATTACGTTGCCCATCAGGGTCATGACGCTGCCGCTGCTGATGAGGCCGCTCTCGAAGAAGCCGGGCACGAAACCGATATCCGCCTCTACGCCCAGTACACCCGGTGTCAATAGCCCGACAGACGACCCAAACGTCATCTTGTTGTGATCGGCTTCCTGCCGCCTGAAGGTCGTGTCCGACGCGAACCGTAAACCTATGTACGGAGAGACGAATCCCTCAGCGGCCGCTGTGGCGGCATCGAGGCAGGTTGTGATCAGGACCAGGCTGAGAATGCGCCGGGCCACCGCTAGGGGAGGAAAGTCCGAAGGAACAGCCGCGCGAAGAGCGACGCGGTGACATCACCCTGGTCGAGTGCGAACGGCGCAGTGAGGCCGTCGCTGTTGGCCAGCAGAATCAGGGTGAGGTCGCGGCCAGGAATCCGGATCATGAGCGAGGAGAACGCATTCGGGATGTTGCCAAAGTGCCAGACGACCCGCTGGTTGTTGTACGTCTGCACGAACCACCCAAGACCCGTCGGAGTATTTGCGCTCCCGCGCTCCTGCATCGCAGCCCTCGCCGCCGCGGTGATCAGCAGCCCGTCGTCATCGAGCGCGCTGTTGAAATTCGCCAGGTCGTTGGCCGACGCAATCAAGCCACTCGCGGCCGTGATGCCGCGCGCAGGATAGTCGCTGCGAGTCGCCCGGCGGCGGATGTCAACTCGATACGGGACGGCAAGTCGCTGGAGAACGCCCCGGTACCGGTTCACGTCGTCGGCGTCGAAAAAGGAGAGGTCGACAGGTGCCGGCTGCTCCATGTCGTGGCCCGGCACCGAATCGAGCATGATGAACCGCTCAAGGATCTCAGCGGCCAGCACCTTTCGAAATGGCAGGCGGCCATTGTACTGCTCGATCACGGGCGTCAACGCGGCGAAGCGTTCCGAGTCGTAGTCGAACTCACCGGACGACGTGTGTCGGAGCACCTGGCCGACCGTGGCGGATGTTTCCGGAATCGCCGTGGTCCAGCGCTGGATGCGCTCGTTGATGGAGAGCTGGTTTCGATCGATACACCGCAACACGAGCGCGGCGGCGAGCGTCTGCGTGAGATCCCCGACGGGATACGGGGTGTCAGCGCTTGCCTGGATGTTGCGTTCGACGTCGGCCATTCCGAGGCCTCGGCCCCACCGCCCGTTGCCGTGAAGGATGACAACCGAGAGTCCCGGAATGCCGGACTCCTGGCGCAACTGCTCGAGAGAACGATCGAACAGGCTGAGAGGGAGGTTCTGCTGCGCACGGATCTCCGGCTGCAACGACACAAAGACCGCCAGTGCGACAAGCGCCGTCCTGAAGACCTGCACGATAGAGAGAGAACCTCGTCAGAATGATAACACCTGAGGCAAGCGGCCGGCGCAAGGTGAGCCGTGACATTTTGGTATGTGCCGAACGGTTTCTGTACGTGGAACCCCGCGGTACGGCCGCGCAACCGCGTGATTTCGTGGGATCGAATCGTGCTACTATGCGGGCCGTCCTGCATGCGTCCGACTTTGATACAGTCCTCAACTCTGTGTGTCGCGCTGCTGTTGACAGTGGCCGGGACCGCGCTCGAGGCTGATAACAGCAGGCTCACGCCGCTGGTCCGCGATGGGGAGCTGCTCGTCTCGTTCGTCCTCGAGGATGGGTTCACCGAAGATGTCCGGGCCGTCATCAAGAGCGGACTGCGAACCAGCTTCGTCTATTCCGTGGAGCTGCGGATGGTCGTTCCGGGCTGGATTGACCGGACGATCGCTACGACGACGGTCAGCAACAGCGCCGAATACGACAACCTGACTCGCCGGCACACGCTGCAGCGGACCATCGATGGCCGCGTCGACCCCAACGCCAACCTGGTGGTGGAGGAAGAACGCCGGGTCCGTGAGTTCATGACCACGTTTACACACCTGGCGCTCTTCCGGAATACCAGGCTCGAACCGAATCGCGACTACTACGTCCGCGTCCGAGCGCGGGCCTATCCGAGCAACGGCTCCTTCCTGTGGCCGTGGAGCACCGGGCTCCTCGCGCAGGCCAAGTTCACCTTCATTCCCTAAAGCGTCGCGCGGCCGTGAGCGTTCACGCGGTGCTCGTCGGGGCCGCCGATCGTCCGGGTCTCCTTTCGGGGCTCACGCGCGTCCTGGCGGATCACGGCGCGAATATCACGTACGTCGATATCCATACCGTCGATAGCGCGACCGAAACGTACTTCGAGTTCACGCTGGACGCCGCCGCCCTCGACCTTGTATTGGCCGATTTCCGGAAGGTCGACAGCGTCACGCGCGTCGAGGAAGTGCCCTCCTTCGCCAGGATCTACGGAAAACGGATCATCGTGATGGGAGGCGGCGCACAGGTAGGGCAGGTGGCCCTCGGCGCCATCGCCGAAGCCGACCGCCATAACCTGAGGGGCGAGCGCATCTCCGTCGATACGATTCCGCTCGTCGGCGAGGAGACGCTCGCCGCGGCCGTGCGGGCCGTGTTCCGGCTCCCGCGTGTGAAGCTGCTCGTCCTGGCCGGCTCGCTGATGGGAGGCGAGATCACGAAAGCCGTGGAGGAAGTGCGCGCCAACGGGGTCTACGTGATTTCGCTGAACATGGCCGGGAGCGTGCCCGACGCCGCCGATCTCGTGGTCTCGGATCCCGTCCAGGCCGGTGTGATGGCCGTGATGGCGGTCGCGGACACGGCGAAGTTCGACCTGGTACGCCAGCAGAAGCGCCGCTACTGACGGAGGAACCGCGCCATCTCCAGCGCCCCGATGACCGCGAACAGCGCGAGGATGATCGCGAGCAGCACGTTCGCTGGCCATTTGTTCCGCGGTACCTCCGACGTCCACCTCACCCGATTGTTCATGTAGAGCAGGGTCGCCGCGAGGAACGGCACGAAGAAGCTCCCCACGATCGTGAACGTCACGATGATGAAGATCGGGCTTCGCATGAAGGCGAAGGGGAGCGGAACGAGCGTAATGAAGACGAGCGCCAACCGGTACGGCACGCTGGTCACGCGCGTGAGCCGCGCCCGCTCGGCTGCGGGCAGCTTTTTCGCGATTCCGTACAGGTCCGCGTATAGATAGGGCACGCTCTGCCAGACGCCGAGGAGCGAGGCGAACACCGCGGCCCAGAATCCAACGGAGTAGGAGATTGCCCCGAACGGACCCAGGATCCGTCCGAGCATCTCGGCCATCCGCGGCACTGCCTGCGCGTCGGTGATCTTGACGCCGGCGGTGAAGAAGGCCTGGTTTGCGATGAGCATCACGGAGATGCCGAAGATCGCGGTGAAGAGATAGGCGATGCCGACGTCGCCCCGCACGTAGGCGAGGTGGCCGGGGCCGCTCAAACCTTCCTCGCGCATCCAATAGTTGTAGGAAAGGATCGTGATCGTCCCGCCGATGCCGCCGATGAGCGACAGCACGTGCCGCCCGCTGCCTGGCGGGATCGTCGGCACGAGCAGACCTCGCAGCGTGCCGGCCGGGTCGTCGAACGTCAGGGCCGCGCAGAGCAGGATGCAGAACCCCATGATCCCGACGAGCGTTTTCACCAGCTTTTCGAAGCCCCCATAGCCGCCCAGGAGCACGAAGGCGAATCCGGCGAGGCTGTGCAGCACCGCGCCCCACGGTTGTGAGATCGCGTTGCCGGTAAGGTTTGCGATGCCGAGTCCGGTGGCATTCGTCAACGCCGCGCTGACCGCTATCGTCCACAGGAGCAGGTACGCTGCGAAGTACAGCTTGACCCACCCAGGCAGGTATTCGGCCCAGCCCTCGACCATCGTGGTGCCGGTGGCGAGCTGCCACCGCGCGATACCTTCGTTGAGCACGAACTTGAAGAACGCGCCGAGCGCGATGCCCCAGAGCAGCACGACGCCGTAGTTCGCGCCACCGACGGTGGCCGACACGACGTCGCCCGATCCGATGCCCGCGGCGGCGACGACGAGCCCTGGGCCCGCGAGCTTCCAGAAGCTCGGCGCGGAAGGCGCGTCGGCAGTCTGCGACTCGACTTGAGAGGCGGGCATGCGAAAGCATACTTGCTACGCGCGGGGGAGCCGAAACACAATCCGCGTATGCCCAAATACCTCATCGAACGTCAACTGCAGGGGGCGGGATCACTGTGCGCGGATATGCTGCAGCAGATCTCGAAGAAATCGTGCGACGTGCTGACGGAGATGGGCCCGTCGATCCAGTGGGTCCAGAGCTACCTGTCGAAGGACGCGATCTACTGCGTGTACATCGCGCCGAATGAGGAGGCGATCCGCGAGCATGGGCGGCGCGGCGGATTTCCCGTCACGCGCGTCACCGAGCTCGTCGGCGCGATCGACCCGACGACGGCCGAACGGGCGCCGGCGAAAACCTAGGCTAGGCCTTCGCCGCTCGGGTTGCCTTGCGCTTCGTGGTCTTGGTGCGGACGGGGGCGACGGTGCTGGAGCGTTCGAGCTTTACGAGCGGTGTGGAGAACGTGCGCGGACCGTGCTCGTCGAAGTCGATCACGGTGTGATGCTCGTCAACGGCCGTGATCGTGCCGGCGCCGTACTGGGGTTGCGACACGCGGTCGCCGATGGCATAGGGTCGCACACGGTCCTCCATTCCGATTCCCATTCTCGATTCCGATTCTAGTATCGATTCCAATTCGCAAGGTCAGGGAGATTCACAGGGAGGTCACCGAGACCGGGGGATGTGGTTGCCTCCCCGATCTCTTCGATCTCCCTGTGGCTGTCCCGAGTGAAACCGGAATTGAGAATCGGAATTCAGAATTACCAGCGTGGTTCAGAGCGCCGTGGTCCGCGATTGCCGCCGCCTCCGCCGCGTCCCCCGCCAAAGCCGCCGCCTCCGCCGCCGCGTGGGGCCTGCGGACGCGCCTCGTTCACCGTCAGATTGCGACCGCCGAACGGGCGGTCGTGGAATTTCTGGATCGCGTTCTGCGCGTCATTGTCGTTCGCCATCTCGACGAACGCGAAACCCCGCGCGCGGCCGGTCTCGCGGTCGCGGATGACATTGACCGATTCCACAGTGCCGGCCTGGGCGAACAGATCCTGCAGATCGTTTTCGCTGGTCTCGAACGGCAGGTTGCCGACGTACAACTTCGTGCTCATTGACTCACTCCTGCAGCCCCTCCGGGCGCGGATGCGGAAACCAGCCCGAAACGAACTTCGGCGTCAGGAACGCAGGAGAGGCAAGTCGGAAAACGCTCTGATGCGGGCAAGGCGGTGGGCTTAGCTTCCAGAAGAACCATTAGTCTAGCATGGCCTACACGGAGCTTGTTCACGGCCCCGTTGGGGTCGCGGCCGAGGTAGAAACACGAAAGACTGGAAGCACGAGATGCACGAAACACACGAAAAGACAGTTTCGTGCGTTTCGTGCTTTCGTGGTTATGACCGTTCGTGCGTTCAGAAGAGCACGGCGACGTCGATGATCAGGCCGCTTCCGCTGTACACGACGGCGTGACCGTCGATGATGCCGCGCCGGTAGCCGCGAGGCAGCACGATGAGGTCGCGCTCGAGGTAGACGGGATACGGTCTCACGCGCCGGTGCCACCCGTGCGGCAGGTAGCCCGACCTGTAGTAACGGTGTCGCGGCCGGGGATCGTACCGATAGTGTGGCCGGTGGTCCTCACGAACCAGGTACACCTCGCGCTCCGACACGTAGCGCCCTCGGCTGCCGCGATACCCGTCATCGCGGTAGTCGCGATAGTCTCGGCGGTCTCGGTAGTCCCGGTCGTCGTGGTGCCGATGCTTCCAGTGCTTGCGTCCGTTTGCCTCGGCGACACTGGCGCCGACTGTAGCCCCTCCGAGCAACACTGTCGCGAGCATGACGCAGATCAGCGGCTTCATTTCACCCACCTCCGAATGAACGGGGAGTCCGGCAGCGATGGGGCAAACGGGCTGCCAGACGCTCCCATCCCGGCAAATGGCTGACAGACATACAGATGAGCCGATCTGACCATTCTGCCACCGGGGAGCGCTGCGTCCTGGATGGATGACGGACGGCCCCAGAATGAGGACGCGAAGCGGCACGCGTTGTGATAATCCCGTGGCGTGACGCGCCCCCGCCGCGCCCTGCTGGCCATCGCCATTCTGTTACCCGTGATCGCGGCGTCCTTCCTGTTTGCCAAGCTGTCTCAGGTCACGCCGCACGTCCGCAGCCTCGCGATCGCGTCGCTCGAGGAGCGGTTGGACAGCAAGGCCGAGATCGAGTCGCTGCAGGTGAGCGCGTGGCCAGAGCCGCGGCTGAGCGGGACGGGCCTCGCGCTTCGCTGGAAAGGCCGGATGGACGTTCCGCCGCTCGTCCACATCGGCCAGTTTTCCGCATCGGCTGGCATCTATGGCTTGATTGGAACGCCCGTACGGCTGCGGAAGATCGAGCTGGACTCTCTCGCGATCCATGTGCCTCAGGGAGGTTTTCGCGTGAGGGATGGTGGGGACGCCGCGCCACGTACGGACGATCGCGCACCCGGTTTGAGGCACGACACGCTCGCGATCGACGAGGTGGTCGCCCATGCCGCGCGTCTCGAGATCGCCTCGAAGAAAGCGGGCAAGCCGCCGCGCCGCTTCGACATTCACGATCTCCACATCTTCGGGTTCGGCCAGCACGATGGTGCCGACTTCCAGGCGGTTCTCACGAACCCAACGCCGGAAGGACGGGTTCAGACGGTGGGACGCTTCGGGCCGTGGCGCAGCGACGACCCGCGTCGCACGCCGCTTCACGGCAACTACACGTTCAAGCGGGCCGACCTCAACACAATCAAAGGCCTCGGCGGCACGTTGTCGTCGCGCGGCACCTACGACGGTGTGCTCGAGCGCATTGAAGTCGAGGGCGAAACCGACACGCCCGATTTTTCGATCGACGTCGCCGGCCAGCCGGTCCCGCTCACCACGCGCTTCAAAGCCGTCGTCGACGGAACGAATGGCGATACATGGCTCGAGGACGTGCACGCCACGCTGCAGGAGTCGCACCTCCAGGCGCGCGGCGCCGTCGTGCGCGCCGAGGACGTCAAGGGGCGTCACGTCACGCTCGACATCACCATTGAAAAGGCGCGCATCGAAGACCTGCTCAAGCTTGCGATGAAGGATGCGAAGGCGCCGCTCATCGGTGCCGTCCGCATGAAGACGAAGTTCTTCCTGCCGGCCGGACCCGAGGACGTCATTCGCAAGCTTCGACTCGACGGCACCTTCGACCTGGACCAGGCAAAATTCATGAACCTCGATGTGCAGCGCCGCATCAGCGAGCTGAGCCAGCGAGGGCGCGGCGACGAGACGCCCGAGGCAGGCGAGAGCGTCGTCTCGAAGCTTCGTGGGCGGTTCGCGCTGCGCGACTCGACGCTGAGGTTTTCGGACCTGACGTTTGCGGTCCCAGGCGCGGTCGTCCAACTCGCGGGCCGCTACCACCTCGAAGCGGAAACGCTCGACTTCACCGGTCACCTGCTGCTCGACGCGAGCCTTCGGGATACGACATCCGGATTCAAGGCCGTGCTCGCCCTGATGGCGCAGCCGTTCTTCCGCAGACCCGGCGGCGGATCGAAGCTGCCCATCCGGATCGCTGGCACACGCGCCAGGCCACAGTTCGGTCTCGATATCAAGAAAGCATTTCTGACCGGAAGCTAAACCACGAAAGCACGAAATACACGAAATCAGATTTCGTGCGTTCGTGGATTTCGTGGTTGTAGTAGCATCCGTTCGGGAATACCAGAAAGGACCTTTCATGATCTCGAGGCGCGATTTCGTTGCGAATGTGGCCACCACCGCGGCGGCGTTGACCATCGTGCCGCGGCACGTGCTCGGCCGCGGCTTCACGCCGCCGAGCGACAAGCTCAACATCGCGGCCGTGGGCGTCGGCGGGATGGGCAGGTCGAATCTCCTCAGCGTCGGGAGCCAGAACATCGTCGCTCTGTGCGACGTCGACTGGGACTACGCGGGACGCGCCATGGACGGCGTCGGCGCCAACATGTCCCGCATGCAGGAGCAGCTGGCGAAGGCCACGACCGATGAGGATCGGAAGCGCATTCAGGGGCAAATCGACGGCGCGCTTCTGTTGAAGGAGCAGATCCCGAAGGCGCAGCGCTATCGCGACTTCCGCGAGATGCTGACGAAGCAGAAGGACATCGATGCGGTGATCGTGGCGACGCCGGATCACCTGCATGCCACCATCGCGATGGCGGCGATGGACCTGGGCAAGCACGTGTACGTCCAGAAGCCGTTGTGCTGGTCGGTCCAGGAAGCGCGCCAGCTCGCGGCGAAGGCGAAGCAGACGAAGGTCGTTACGCAGATGGGCAACCAGGGCCACTCGTTCGACGACGCCCGTCGGGCGATCGAGTACGTGTGGGCCGGAGCCATCGGCGACGTTCGCGAAGTGCATGTGTGGACCAACCGTCCGCTCGCGTACTGGCCGCAGGGCATTCCGAAGCCAGAGCCGATGAAGACGCCTCCCGATCAGCTCCGCTGGAACATGAACGGCGTCATGGAGCGGCTCGCGAACGCGATGGCCGGCAACTATCCGGTGCCCGACACGCTGTCATGGGATCTCTTTCTCGGTCCCGCGCCGTACGTGGCCTATCACCCGGTTTATCACCCGTTCAACTGGCGCGGCTGGGTGGACTGGGGCTGCGGCGCGATCGGCGACATGGGCGCGCACCTGATCGATCATCCGTACTGGGCCCTGGATCTCGGTTTGCCCACGACGGTCGAGACCGTGGCGACGCCGTTCCGCGCGAACGAGACGCCGGCATGCTTCCCGATGGCGACGACCACGTACTACGAGTTCCCCGCGCGAGGCTCGAAGCCGGCGGTGAAGCTGACGTGGTACGACGGCGGCCTGCTCCCGCCGCGGCCGCCCGAACTCGGGGAGGAAAAGCTCGACCCGACGGGCGGCGTGCTGTTCATCGGCAGCAAAGGCAAGTTGATGCACGAGACCTACGGTCTCAACCCGCGGCTGCTGCCGAAGTCGCTGCACGACTCCTACGGCATGCCGGCGAAGAAGCTCCCGCGCATCGAGACGAGTCACGAGATGAACTGGGTGGATGCGGCGAAGGGCAAGACGGAAGCGTCATGCCCCTTCGAATACGCCGCGAAGCTGACCGAGGTGATGCTGCTCGGCGTCGTCGCGCTCCGCGCCGGGACGAAGATTCACTACGACGGCGCGGCGATGCGCGTGACGAACAACGCCGCGGCAAACGAGTATCTCGGTCGTCAGGTACCCGAGAAGGGTGGACTCTCTAAACGCCTAGGTTGATCCCAGCTTTCGAATCTTGATGTTTCGAAACGCGACGGGGTCGCCGTGGTCCTGCAGAGCGATGTGCCCGGTTTTGGCGCGGCCATAGCCGGGCCACTTCGCGAACTTCGAGGCCTTGACCTTGGCCTCCCACTCGGGGCTCCACAGCTCGTACTCGACGATCTTCACGCCGTTCATCCAGTGCTCGACGTGCGGCCCGCGCACGAGCACGCGCAGCTCGTTCCATTCGCCAACCGGCTTCGTGGCGTCGCGCGACGGAGCATCCAGGTCGTAGTTCGATCCCGCGGTATGCGTCACGTTGGCGGCGTCCTTGTGTCGTTCGTTGTCGATGATCTGGATCTCCGGTGCCGAGTAGTAGATCGGATCGTCGGTTTCGACGCCATGGAAGAAGACACCGCTGTTGCCGCCCGGTTTCACGAGCTTCCACTCGAGCTTCAGCTCGAAGTCGGCGAACTGCTCTTTGCTCACGAGGTCGCCGCCTTTTCCGGCCAGCGTCAGCTCGCCGCCGACGACCTTCCACGGATCGGGCGCGACGTCCTTCCGATAGCCGCGCCATCCTTCCAGCGACTTTCCGTCGAACAGAAGCCGCCAGCCTTCCGCCTTCTCCTGAGGCGTGAGCGTGTTCACGCCATTCTGGGCCATTAACGAGCTCCCTGACGCCATCGCTAGAACGAGTATCGTTCCTCGAAACATTGCGACTCCTTCGATATGGATTAGACCTGACACAGCGTGACCGCCTCGCGCAGCGAGACGAGCGGCTCACGCTTTGGTATGAATTCGTGTGCGAAATAGCCGTTGAAGCCGGTGTCCGCAATCGCCTGCGCGATGGCGGGGTAGAAGAGCTCCTGTGACGAATCGATCTCGTTCCGGCCCGGCACGCCGCCTGTGTGATAGTGCGCGATCCATTGCTGGTTGTCGCGAATCGTGCGAATGACATCTCCCTCCATGATCTGCATGTGGTAGATGTCGTAGAGCAGCTTCACGCGCGGTGAGTTCACCTGGGAGACCACGGCGACGCCATACGGCGTCCGGTCGCCTTGATAGTCCTTGTGATTCACCTTGCTGTTCAGGAGCTCGATGCACACCGTGACGCCGTGGTCTTCAGCGACCCGCTTCACCTTGTTGAGCGCGGCAACCGAGTTGGCGATCGCTTCCTCGTCGGCCCGGCCACGGCGATTGCCGAAGAACGTAATCACGTTCGGAACGCCCGCCTTGGCGGCGAGCGGAATGCCTGCAGTGAGGCTGCCGACGATCTTCTCGTGGTTCGCCGGATCATTGAGGCCGTGCTCGATCGGCCCGCCGAGCCCGGATCCCATCGAGCACGTGAGGCCAAACTCCTTCGCGACCGGCCACTCCTCGGGCGTGAGCAGATCCATCGCCGTCAGGCCCATGTCCGCCACGCCGCGGCACAAATCGCGGAGGGGAATGTCCCGGTAGCACCAGCGGCAGACAGATTGTTTGAGTCGACCGCGCGTTCCGCTCTGCGCGGCAAGGGAACTCGCGATGGGCAGCATTGCAGCGCCTTCGATCAGCTCGCGACGGGTCAGCTCCGCCATGGGCAGAGACTACTACAATGAGGCCCACGCGTGCCTGCCCTCGACGACAAACGCGCGTCGCGCCTGTATGCCGCGGCAAAAGCTGAGCGGTGGGGGCTGTCGGCGGCGAGGTTCGCCGAGACGCTCGAATCCAGCGTGCAGCGGGCCTTCTCGAGCCGGTCGCCCGGATTTCGCGATCTCGATGCGTATCTCTCGTCGCTGCACCTCGAGGATCTCGCGCTGGCCTGCGCCTGCGGCGAGGGCAGCGAGACGGCCTGGGAGCACCTGGTGCGTGAGTATCGGCCCGTCCTTTACCGGTCGGCCGACGTGCTCGACCCAACCGGCGGCGCGCGCGAGCTTGCCGACGCGATCTACGGCGAGCTCTACACGCGTTCGCTGTTCCGGTACTTCCACGGGCGCAGCAGCCTCGCAACCTGGCTGCGGTCCGTGCTGGCGCAGCGGTACGTCGATCGCGCCCGTTCGCGACGACGATTCGACCCGTTGCCCGAGGACGAGGCAACGCTTCCGGCGCCAACGCCGACAACGCAACCGGGGACGGCACGCTGTCAAGCGCTCGTCGAGGCGGCGCTCGCCTCCGCGCTTGCTCGTCTGCCCGCGCGGGAACAGTTGAGGCTCGGGTGCTACTACGTTCAGCAGCTCACCCTCGCGGAGACCGGACTGTTGATGCGCGAGCACGAAGCCACGTGCTCGCGTCAGCTCGCCAGGAGCCGCCGAACCATTCGAGGCGACATCGAGCGATCGCTGCGATCGGCCGGCCTCACGCGCGAGGAGATGACCCAGTGCCTCGACGCCACGGTTGCCGACGCCGGGCCGATCGACCTCGAGCGCATGCTGGCAAAGGCCCTTGCGTGCAAGATTTCCGATCCGGAGCGTTCTCAGTGAGGACGTGTTGATGAACCAGTTCAATAGCCACGATCCGATCGGATGCCCCGACGCCGAGCTGCTGGCCGCCTGGTCAGAAGGCGGCCTTGGTGCGGGCGAGCGGTCGCGGCTGGAGGAGCACGCCGCAACCTGCGGACGATGTCAGGCGCAACTGGCAGCCCTGGCGCGAATGGCGGCAGCGGACGCGCATCGGGTGCCGCGGGAGAAGCGCCTCCGACTGTGGCCCTGGCTCGTGCCCGCCGCTGGCGCCGCGGCGGCCGTAACGGTATGGGTGATGGTGCAGCAGGTCCCACGCACTCCCGAACGGAACCAGCAGGCGCCGCAGGTGCTGGCACGCGAGGAAGCTGACAAGCCGATGGCAGTGCCAGCTCCAATTGCGCCAGCTCCAATTGCGCCAGCTCCAATTACGCCAGCTCCAATTACGCCAATTGCGCCAGCTCCAGCGAATCCCGCCGCCCGGCAAAAAGTGGGAGCGCTGGCGAAGGAGGAGCGCCGGGATCGCCTCGCCTCGCCGAAGAAGTCACTCGAAGGCGGAGATGCTGCGAGGGAGGCGCCCGCGGCAGCGGCACCCGCAGCGCCGCCTGCCGCGCTGAGCGAGGCCCTCCAGAGTCGCGCCGCGCGTGCTGCTGATGCCTCGGCGATCGGTGGCCTCGTCGTGCAGCGGTCGCCCGAAGGCGGCGTCACGTGGGAGAGCCAGAGTGGAGGGATCTCCGCACAGCTCACGGCTGGCGCGTCACCCTCGCCGTCCATCATCTGGCTCGTCGGGAAAGATGGCCTTGTCCTTCTCTCCACTGACAGCCGTTCCTGGAAACGCGTCCCGTTCCCGGAAAGCGTCGACCTGGCCGGCATCGAGGCGTCGAGCGATACCACGGCGACGGTCACGACCGCCGATGCACGTATTTTCGCGACCGCCGACGGCGGCCTGACCTGGCAGCGCAAATAGCCTGCAAGAAATTCCATCGGCTCCGTTCTAGGGACAACGCGCCGTACAGGCGCTACCAAAAGGAGCCTTCATGCGTGCGCATGTGTTGATTGCTGCCCTCGTGGTCGCCGGCGGCGCCCTCGTGTATCCGAACTTCGCGTCGAGTCCGGCGTCGGCCCATCGCGACGAGACTCAGGGCTCGATGACGACGCTCGACGACCAGACCGAGCTCGCGGTGACCGTCTACAACTCCGATATCGCGCTCGTGCGCGACGTCCGAAACCTCCAGCTGCCGCGCGGGTCGTTCGATCTCCGCTTCATGGATATCGCCGCCACTGTAAACCCGGCGACCGTACATTTCCGATCGGTCACCGAGCCTTCGCGCGTCAGCGTGCTCGAGCAGAATTACGAATACGACCTGCTCGAGCCCGACAAGCTGCTCCGGAAATACGTCGGGCGCGAGGTCACGCTCGTGCGGAACAGGTACGAGGACGGCAGCACCCGTCAGGAGGAAGTGAAAGCCACGCTTCTCAGCTACAACAGCGGACCCGTGTGGAAGATTGGCAACGAGATCGTCACCGGCCTCGGCTCGGATCACATCCGGTTCCCCGAGCTGCCGGACAACCTGTACACACGGCCGACGCTGATCTGGACGCTGCAGAACGCCGGGGCCCTGCGCCATCGCGTGGAGGCGTCGTACCTGGCGCAGAAACTGTCATGGAACGCGGACTACGTGCTCACCGTCGCGCGCGACGACAAGCTCGGCGATCTCGACGGCTGGGTCACGGTGACCAACGGCAGCGGCACCGCGTTCCGCAACGCGAAGCTGCAGCTCGTCGCGGGCGATCTCAATCGCGTGCGCGAGGTGCTGGCGGCCAAGCTCGCACGAATGGAGGAGCGCGACGCGAGAGCGGCCAGCGCTCCGATGGCGCAGGAAGCATTCTCCGACTATCACCTTTACTCGCTGGACCGGAAGACGACGATCAACAACAACCAGACCAAGCAGGTGAGCATGCTCGCCGGCACCGGCGTGCCGATCCTGAAGCGCTATGTTGTCGACGGTCACGACTTCTACTACCACAACGCGCGGCATCCGGGCGCGCCGATCAAAGACGTGGTGCAGGTGTACTACCAGTTCAAAAACGAGGAGAAGGCGAATCTCGGCATGCCGATGCCCGCCGGCGTCGTGCGGGTCTACCAGGCCGACTCGAAGGGCGGAATCCAGTTCGTCGGCGAAGACCGCATCAATCACACGCCGAAGGACGAAACGCTCCGCCTGAAGATCGGCAACGCCTTCGACGTGATCTGCGAGCGCAATCAGGTCGACTGGGAGAAGATCGCGAGCTCGACCTACGAGGTCGAGTACCAGATCACGCTGCGCAACCACAAGTCGACGCCGGTCTCGATCGAGGTCAACGAGCCGATTGGGGGCACGTGGAGGATGATCCGCTCGTCGCACGAGTGGACGAAAACGGCGGCCTGGGCGGCGCAGTTCACGGTCCCCGTCGCGGCGGAGGGAAGCGCGACGCTGAAGTACCGCGTGAGAGTGACCTACTAGGTGGGTGGGAAAAACGGCAACCCTGAGTTCGGGGTTCAGAGTCGGGTCAGAGTCGACTCTGACCCGACTCTGACCCGCTTACAGATTGCCCTTCTTGGCCTCGTCCTTCAGGTAATCCGACGCGCGCCAGGCGAGGGCCATGATCGTCCACGTGGGATTCTGGCAGCCGGCCGACACGAACGTGCTACCGTCCACGACGAACAGGTTCTTCACGTCATGCGTCTGACCGAAGCCGTTGGTGGCCGATGTCTTTGGATTCGCACCCATCCGCGCCGTGCCGAGCTCGTGAATCGACCAGCCTTCCGGCAGATGCTCCTGCGTGACCTGGATGTCCTCGCAGCCGGCAGCCTTGAGCATCTCCGCCGCGGTCTCGGACATGTCCTTCGCCATCGCGAGCTCGTTCTCGGAAAAGCGGTAACTGAAGCGCAGCGCGGGAATGCCCCATGCATCCTTGACGGTCGGATCGAGATCGACCTGATTCTCGTATCGCGCGATGACCTCGCCGAACGCGCCGATGTTGACCGGCGTCGGATAGAGCTCCCGCACGCGCGACTTCAGCGACGCGCCAAAGCCGGGGAGCGACGCGGCGTAGCCGGGGAAGGGTGAGCACCCGCTGCCGCCCTGGTACCCGTAGCCGCGAACGAAGCGCTTGTCCCGATCCGTGATGTTTCGGAATCGCGCGATGTACAGCCCCGTCGGCCGGCCATCGTCGTTCGTGACTTCCTTTCCGCGAAGCACGGGGAGGAAGCCGCGCGCGCCGGGCCCCATGATGTGCTCGCAGAAGTAGTGGCCCACCACGCCCGACGAGTTGCCGATGCCGTTCGGATGCTGCGGCGACTTCGAGTTGAGCATCAGCCGCGTCGACTCGAGCGTCGAAGCCGCGAGTATCACGACGCGCGCCTTGAACTCCTGCTCCTGGCGGGTGACGCTGTCGATGACGCGAACGCCGCTCGCCAGCCCCGTCTTCGGATCGACGGTGATCTCCGCCACCGTGGAGTTCGGCCGCAGCTCGAGATTGCCGGTATCGATCGCCGGCAGCACGAGCGCCGTCGGCGAGTGGAACGCCGCGTGGATGTTGCAGCCCCGACCGCAGCGGCCCCGCCCCTTGCACGGGTGGCGATACTTGTTGGCCACGCCGTCGGTGGTCACCCCTGCCCGCCCCGGGATGAGCCGGCGGCCCATCGGCGCGATCGCTTTGCGGAGGATCTGCTCGCCGCAATTGAGCTTGATCGGACGCTGATAGATGCTGTCGGGGAGCTGCGGAAGATTCTCGACCGTGCCGGCGATGCCGAGCAGCCGATCGACCTTGTCGTAGTACGGCGCGACGTCGGCGTACGAGATCGGCCAGTCCTCGCCCATGCCGTCGCGGCTTTTTGCCTTGAAGTCGTAGTCCGACAGTCGCAGGGCCACGCGCCCCCAGATGTTTGTTTTCCCGCCCAGCACGCGCGCGCGCACCCACGCATACGGCGTCCCCGTGTAGGGATGCTGCCGCTCGTCGACCACCGAGTGCTTGCTGTAGCGGTTGCCCGAGTACCAGAAGACGGTCTTGTATTTCTCGAATCCCTTTGCGGTGCCATAGGGCCGATCCGTCATCCGATACTCGGCCGCGGTGAGGCTGTGCTCGCTCGGCGGAACGCCGCCGCGGTCGGGCGACGCGTACGGCCATTCCATCGTATTGAATTCTTTGAACGGGTCGAGCCTGCGCCCGGCCTCGAGCATCAGCACCTTCAGGCCGGCGGTGGCCAGCTGAAATCCGGCCATCCCGCCCGCGGCGCCGGAGCCGATGACAATCACGTCGTACCGCTGATTCGATTTCGAAGAAACCAGTTGGAGTGCCATAAGACGTGCGCCCTAAGCCCTGAGCCTTAAGCCCTGAGCCCTATGATTGATGTTCCGGGTGCGTGCAGCCGACGAATTCGTTGAGGAACTGCTGGCCGCGATACCCAAGCTCTTTGTGAATGCCGATCTCGGAGCGTGCAGTACCCCTGGATCGTGCGCTCCTTCGCAAACACGAAGAGCTGCTCGAGCGGCGTCTTCGGATCCGCTTCGTTCGCGCTGATCTCGGTGAGCAGCGCTACCTGCTGGTCTGGCGCGCATTCCGCGAAGGCACGGCCGAACCGCTGCGTGGCCGTGGCGTCGAGCGCCGTCAGCCCATCGCGCCAACCCGCTTGCTCGACGTCCGCGGATCCGGAGAGCAGGTAGTCGATGAAGTCGGCGACCTTTGCCGCCGACGCGCCCGGCGAGTGCCCGTCGGCCGGGATGATCATCTCCGACAGGACATCAACCGTGTGATGCTGCGCCGCGGTGAAGAACTTCAGCGCCGTGGCGGGTGCCGCCGCAGCCTGCTCCCGCACCGCGAGCGCCTGCGCCCACGCCGCCTCTGACAGAGCAGGCGCGGACATCACGGCGCCCATCCCCGCGGCAAACGCTTTCAGCGCGTCTCGTCGTGTAACCGTGTGCATCTCTGAGAGCTCCAAGCTGTCCGTAGCCGCTAATCATGGGCCCGCGCTGGTTTCAGTCAAATCGCTCATCCAGCTCAGACGCAGACTAAAGGTCTCAAGTCTTTACCGGTCCTCGGGGGTCACGGGCCTCGGCCTGGGCCAGACATCGCGAATCTGCACGCCAGGTCACGGCGAATACGGACGAGCTCCGCGGCACAGCCGTTGCTCCCTCGTGGCGCAGCGGGAAGCTCCCCGCTCTGCGATCGGAGGCGGTAGTGCGAAGGTTCCTGTTGGTCCCCCTCGTCGGCGCGATGCTTCTCGTGGCTGCGAACGCGTCCGCAGACGCGGTCAGCGCCGGAAGCATCGTCAAGCTTCGGCTCACTCATAACGGTGGCTCGGCGATCACGCGCTTCAGCAACGGCGGACCGTTCCGTCTTGGACGTGGCGAACAGCGTCGTCAATGACTTCCTGACGTTCTGCCTGGAAGCCGATGAGTTCTTCACGCCGGGCGAGAACCTTCTGATCGGCAGCATCACGCAATGAAGCGAAGCAGGGCGGCGTCAACACCAACAGCGGCGACCCGATCTCGGGCACCACAGCGTTTCTCTACTCGATGTTCCGGTCGAACACGGCCGGCTACACGAACGGCGCGCTGATGCAGGAGGCGATCTGGTTCCTCGAGCAGGAACGCACGACGCGCAGCGCCGCCGCCGGCAACCTGATCGCCCAGGCCCAGGCGCGGATGGCGATGATCGGCTGGGGCCTCAACCATATTGGCAACGTGCGGGTCTGAATCTCTATCGGGGCCCCAACTACGCCACGCACGCGCAGGACATGCTGACGATCGTCAACGTGCCCGAGCCCGCAACGTTGTCGGTGATGGGCGTCGGCCTGCTGCTGGCCACATGGGGACGCCGGCGCCGCCCCGAAGCCCGCTGATTCCTACATCTCACCACATCCTCTGACGCGGAGCGTGTATCATCCTTCGCCTATGGCGAACGGGTTCACGCTCCGTCTCTCGGTCATGATGTTCCTCGAGGTACGTGGTCTGGGGATCATGGCTGCCGCTGCTGGCTCTCTACCTGTCGGACGTGCTCCACTTCACAGGGTGGCAGATCGCGTGGATCTTCGGCACGCAGGCGATAGCCGCCGTGGTGGGCCTCTTCGTAGGGGGCCAGGTCGCCGATCGCTTCATGTCGACCGAGAAGGTGTTGGCCCTGTCGCACGCGATTGCCGGAATCGCGATGGTCACGCTGGCCTTCACGACGACGTTCTGGCCTTTCTTCGTCATCATGCTGGTGTATCAGCTCGTGTTCATGCCGACGCTGTCGCTGACGAACGCGATCGTGTTTCACCACGTCGCCGACGCGCAGAAGGATTTCGGCAAGATCCGCCTGTGGGGGACGATTGGCTGGATCGCCGCGAGCTGGCCGTTCTACTTCCTCCTCGCGGGGAAGACCGGCGCCGAGCTGCACGCCGCGCTCCCAAGCATCTTCTGGGTCTCCGGTATCGCGTCCTTCGTCCTCGCCGTGTTCTCCCTGTCGCTGCCGGCAACGCCGCCGGCGAAGGCCGAAGGCGCCAGGAGCGCGCCGCTCGAAGCGATCCGCTTACTCGCGATTCCCTCCTTCCTCGTGCTCTTCATCGTCACGTTCCTCGATGCCGTGGTGCATCAGGCGTACTTCCAATGGACGAGCCCATTCCTCGCCGCCGCCGGCTTGCCGGCCAACTGGATCATGCCGGCCATGAGCATCGGACAGATTGCGGAGATCGGCACGATGGCGATCCTCGGGATGGTGCTCGCTCGGTTCGGCTGGCGCACGACGATGGCGGTCGGCATCGCGGCGCACGCCGCGCGCTTTTTCATCTACGCGCTCGGAGAGCCGTTGTGGCTGATCGTTGCCGTGAACGTCGTCCACGGGATGGCGTACGCGTTCTTCTTCGCGGCGGTCTACATCTTCATCGACGAGCGATTCCCGAAGGATGTCCGCGCGAGCGCGCAGGGCCTGTTCAACCTGCTGATTCTCGGCATCGGGCCATTTTTCGGCGGGCTGTTGTGGGGATGGATGGGCGATCAGCTCCGGACGCCCGACGGCCAGGTCGATTTCGGCAAGCTGTTCCTCGGCCCCGCGTGGCTGGCCGTCATTGCCACCATCCTGCTGCTGGTCGCCTTCCGGCCGGATGCGGTTGGACGACGAAGGGAACCGGTCAGATCGGCGTGAGCGGCCACGCCACCATGTCCTGCCTCCTCGCAAAGTGGAGGAGCGGCCGGATTGCCGGCAGCCGGATGTCTCCAGCGTCGGCCATGGTGTTGACGCGAATCTCGGCCTCCGCCGTCTGAAGCGGCCACGGCGGATGGTGGATCTCGAGGCGGTACGCCTTGAAGTCCTCGTCCACCGTGTAGAGGCAATAGCGCTCCGTCAGGAAGTATTCGAGCGTCCCGCGCCGTGCTTCGAACAACGGCCCGGTGGCTCGGTACGCGATCTCCAGCTCGGCGCGCGCGTCGGCAGAGGTGCGGCGGCTCCGAGTACTCGATGTTCCCGCCATTCCGGCTCAGCGCAATCTCCGCCAGGTAGTAGGGGAGGCGAAACATCGAGCGCGCGACGCTGACCGCCAGCCGGCTGTCGGCATCCAGGCTGAAGAAGTACACGCCCGGCTTACCGTCGCGCGTCACGTACGTCCGCACGTTCAGCTCGTTGAACGCCGACACGAAGGGCAGCGCCGGCGTGCCTCGCGGCGCCACGTTCGTCATCCGAAACGGCACCACGCCCACCCACGCTTGCTGGTCGAAGAGATCGAGATCGAGTCCCGCCGGCACGAGGTCGCGCAGCTCGCGCGCGGATATCGGCCAATGCGCGAAGAGCAGGTCGTGCCAGGTCTGCGTCATGATCCACGGGCCATCCGGCAGCGGCCACGGTCGATGGGTCGCCTGCTCGACGACATCGCTCGGAAAATCGCCCATGAGCGACTACGCAACAGGCTTCCAGGGATGAAAGGCGTTCTCGAGGCCGTCGAGCGCCGGGGCGACGGCAGGAAAGTGTCGCGCCAGCACCGACAGCATGGTGTTCTTCTTGATGTAGTCCAGCCCGAACTCGGTGTAGACCTGCGCGTTCCAGTCGTTCGTGAAGAACCGATCGCTCTTCAGGCGCCGTGACGCCATCAGAACGAAGATCCGGAACGCGGTTTCGCTGAAGCCAAAACCCTCGGGCAGCGGCTCGGCAAAGAGACCCGTCATCAAGTCCAGTTTCTCCAGGTCGTTGCCGTAGACGTCGCGGATCTGCTTCCGCCATTCTCTGTTGTCAGTCAGCTCGTCGATCGACTTGAGGGCGGGCTTTCTGATCAGGCGCCTGAACTGGTTGTAGCGCGGCACGCCGCGCTCTCGATCCCGGAGGATGTCCACCGCCGCCAGGTCGAGCCGTTCGCCGTTCTCGAAGCGTAGATTCTGAAGGTGCTTCGGATAGTTGTGCAGCGTGATTGCACCCGGATGCGACACGCCGAACGAGTAGAACAGATCCGGCATGGAGATCCGATCGCACACGGCAGGCGTGTTTCGTCCCGCGATGTCCGGCAGCTGCCGCGTCTCGAGCACGCCGCCGGTGCCGGCCGCGCGGAACGTGAAATCGTCCGGCATCAGCGGATGCATCCGGTAGACGGCCACGAACTCCTCGGTCAGCGAGTACGGCGCGGCGTGATGATCGGCCGTCGAACCAATAATCCCGCCCAGAATCTCGTTGTCCTGCAGGAACTCGAACACGTCCTGCAGCTCGTCGCCGGCAAGACCCGTCCAGTTCGCACGCATCGCGACTTTGATGACCGGGTGGGGGATGATCGCAGGCGTCCACTCCAGCGTGTGAATCTTCGCCAGCAGCGCTGAGTTGATCGATTTTGCGCGCCCGTACAAACGGTCGTCGTCCCAATCCGGGTGCAATTCGGCCAGACGATCGCAGATGTGGTTGTGCTCGAGCGTGAACAGCGTGTGGAGCATCGCCAGCCCCACCCACCAGTTATCGGTGAAGCCGCTGAAATGAATGCCCGACGCGGGATCCACGGGCAGCTGGCCGGTGGCTTCGACGCGAAGCTTGCCCCCCTGGAACGTGCGGAGCTTCTGGGCCACGCTCGCTTCCGATCCGTATACCTGCGAGCCGTCCCACCAGTGGCTGTTCGGATTCGCGTAGGCGGGCGGCCGCGTCGATCCCGGCGGGGCCGGATCGGGAACCGTCCGCCGCGCCTTGATCGTCGGCTCGCCCCAGTCGTCGCCCGGAGCGGTGGGGATCTCGATCACCTCGTCGGCGGGCGAGCGCTTGTGCACGAACCAGTCGTGCACCATGAACTGGATCCAGGACGCCGCGAGGAGGTTCAGGACCGTCACCGGCTTGAACTCATCGCGCGTCATCAGGTCGCGGCTCACGACCCGGGGATTCGGGTTGAGCAGGTTGGCCGTGTCCGGAAACACATGCTCGAGCGGTACGTTGCGACCGAACCGCCTCCCGCAACTTCCCATCTGCGGATAGTTCAGATCGTTGTGCGTCCCGTCCACGGTCCGCTCTTCGCGGAGCTTCGGATCCAAGTCGGACGGGACGACCTGACGCTGCAGCGGCGGCTCCTCCGTGTCGTGGAGGTTCTTCTCGCGCAGATCGTTTCTGATCTCGATGAGCCGCGGCATCGCCAGGACGCGGGGCAGTTTGTACCAGGGCCGGCGCGTCTCGAGGAATTCGCTGATGCGTCCAAACAGATTCGAAGGCATGGTGTTGTTCGCGAATTGTGGCAGCAGTGTGCCAGCACGCGAACGACGGATCAACCTGCACGCACGCAGGCCGCGAGAGACAGTGCAAGCCGGGACGTCGCGTAAGATATTCGTCCCGATGTCGAATCGCCGAGGTCCGGTGACCGAAGCAGGCACAGTCGAGTGGTTCTGGGCGCTTTTCGCCGCATCGCCTGTCAGCCTCCAGCTCTTCACTCACGACGGGACCTGCGTCGCCGCAAACGACGCGTGGGAGCGTCTGTGGGGCGCGCCCTCGGCGTCGGCGGTCGGCTACAACGTGCTTCACGACGACCAGCTCGCGCGCTCAGGGGTGCTACCGCAGATCAAATCCGCGTTCGCGGGCGCCACCGTCACGCTGCCTCGCATGTTCTACGACCCGGCGCCGTCGGACGAGCGCAGGACGGGCCGCTATGTGATCGCGCATTTCACGACGCTTCCGGCCGAGCCGCTCGCGTACGTGCTGCTGTCGATCGAAGACCAGACTGACACGGTGGAGGCTGCGCGCCGCGCCGAGGCGCAGCTCGCCCTCACCGACATCCTCACCCGCTCGCGGCACGCGGATGAAGCCATCCACGGTCTGCTCTCGGGCCTCGGCCTTGTGTTCGGCGCGGCGTACGCCGGCTTCTGGACCGTCGGCGCCGACGCCCGGTCGATCGTCTGCGATCAGACGTGGCTGGCAAGAGACGCCGACGCCGCCGTTCACGAGTTCGCACTGCGCTCGCACGACTACCGGCTCGCCCACGGCGAGGGCCTTCCCGGTTCGGTCTGGGGCGAGTGCCAGGCGATCTGGCTCAGTGACGTGGTCGATCGCCTGAACTTTCCCCGCCTGCGGTGGAAAGAGGCCGCCCATCTCGAAGGCGGCCTCGCCTTTCCGGTGCTGGTCGACGGGACCGTGAGCGCCGTGGTGGAGCTCTTCACCACGCGCCCGCTTCCGCGAGATCCCGACCTCCTGCGGCTTGCGGAGACGCTGGGCCATCGGTTCGGTCTGTTTCTGCAGCGGCGCCGGCTCGAAGACGATCTTCACGAGTCGGAAGAAGCGAATCGCGCCGTCGTACACACCGCGCTCGATGCGATCGTCGCGATGGACATCAAGGGACACATCGTCGACTTCAACCCGGCGGCGGAGCGGATGTTTGGCCACACGCGTGATGCGGTCGTGGGGTTGGACATGGCGGACGCGATCATCCCGCCCAACCTGCGGTCCTCGCATCGCGCCGGGCTGACCCGCCTGCGGACCGGCGGCACATCGCAGATTCTGTCGCGGCGGCTCGAGCTCAGCGCGCTGCGCGCGGACGGCTCTGTATTTCCGGTGGAGCTCACGATCACACGGATGCATCGATCGGCAGGAGCCGCTCTTCATCGGGTTCCTGCGCGACCTGACCGAGCGGCAGCGCTACGAGCAGGAGCGCGAAGCCCTGCTGGCGCGCGAACGCACGGCGCGCGATGCCGCAGAAGCCGCGAACCGCGCGAAGGACGAGTTCGTCGCGACGGTCTCGCACGAGCTCCGCACGCCGGTCAACGCCATTCGCGGCTGGGTCAAGATGCTCGCCGCTGGATCACTGCCGCCGGATCGCGTGGCGGAGATCGTCGAGCGGCTCGATCGCAATGCGGAGGTGCAGGCACGGCTCGTGGAGGACCTCCTCGACGTCTCGGCGCTCGTCACGGGCCGCATGCGGTTCACCGTGGACGAGGTGAACCTCCGCGACGTGATCGAGAACGCGTGCGAGTCGCTGAGGCCGGCCGCCGAGGCCAAGCGGCTGATGCTGCACGTGGAGGTGACGACCGGCGCCGCCGTACGCGGCGACGCGGTGCGCCTGCAGCAGGTCTTCTGGAATCTCGTGTCGAACGCGGTGAAGTTCACGCCGGCGGAAGGCCGCGTCACGATCGCGCTCGCTGAATCGGATGGGGAGCTGCGAATCGTCGTGGCCGACACGGGACCAGGGCTCGACGGCAGCCTGCTGCCGCACCTCTTCGACAAGTTCCGTCAGGGCCGCGCGGCCGAAGGGGGGATGGGGCTCGGCCTCGCCATCGTCCGGCACATCGTCGAAGCCCACGCCGGAACGGTGACCGCCGCGAATCGAGTCGATGGCTCCGGCGCCACGTTCACGGTCACGCTGCCGCGCGCGAACGCCTGACGTCAGCTCTTCGCGGGTGCCGCGATCTTGCGACGCCTGCGCGTCGGCCGCACCGGCGCGGTGGTGTTGCTCTGTGCGAGCTGCACGAGAGGCGTCGCAAACGTACGGCTGCCGTGCTCGTCGAAGTCGATGATCGTGTGATATTCGTTGGCCACCGTGATGGTGCCCGGGCCGTACTGCGTTTGCGAGACGCGCGCGCCGATGGAATAAACCTTCACAGCAACCTCCTCAGAACCTACGGGGTCAGGAATCAAGGATCCCTGACCCCTTCAGTGTCGTTTACCAGCGCGGCTCGGAACGGCGTCCGCCGCGGTTTCCGCCGAACCCGCCGCCGGCGCGTGGCGTCTGCGGGCGCGCCTCGTTGACGGTCAGATTGCGACCGCCGAACGACTTCTCGTTCAGCTGTGCGATCGCCGTCTGCGCTTCGCTGTCATTGGCCATCTCGACGAACGCGAATCCGCGTGCGCGGCCGGTATCGCGATCTCGGACGACATTGACCGTCTGCACGGTGCCGGCCTGCGCAAACAGCGTCTGGAGATCGGCCTCGGTCGTCTCGAATGGAAGGTTGCCAACGTAAAGCTTGGTGCTCATGAACTCACTCCTGCATCCCTGGGATGCACTGACGGAAACCAGCCTGAGCTGAATTGCTCGGGCATCACGAACGCAGGAGAGGCGAGGCTGGAAGGCTTCGGATCTGATGCGAGTAAGGCGGCGGGCTTAGCTTCCTTGACGAAAGAAAGCATAGCACGCTCAACGCCTCCGGCGCGACCGCTCCTCGATCAGCGCGAGATAGCGGTCGTACGGCTCGGCCGTCCAGCCGTTGATGCCATGGGCCGGCAGCCATCGAAGATGGACGTAGGCGGCGGCGATGAGGGGAATCGCGAGCACTCCGTAGGCGGCCATGCGCCCCGCCGTTTCCGCGAGGAGCAGCGTCACCGCAAGCACCACCACCACCTTCGCGACCCGTCGAACGCGGGGCTTGTGCTGCTCGAAGCGGCCGAACAGCACGCTGCCGAACGCGAAGATGCTCATCACGACGGCGACGTCGAACCAGCGAGTGTCGATGGTCCACATACGCCGAATTGTAGGGGCGGATTCGCGCCGCCGATAAATACCTGCACAGCCCCTTGATACCGAGACTCGAAGGGAGTCGGGTGACCCCGTGAGCACGAACCTGCACGCTTTGGCCCAGGACGGGCATCGCCTCAGCCGGCCGGCTGGATCTGGGTCCTTGACCTACGAGCCGTACTACGGCCTCCGGGAGAAGCCGTTCAGCCTCTCGTCGGATCCGCGATTCCTCTATCGGAGCCCCACCCACGCGCCCGCCTTCGATCAGCTCCTCGCAGGAATCCGGCGGCGCGAAGGCCTCATCGTCCTCTCGGGCGAGATCGGCACGGGCAAGACCACGCTGTGCCGCGCGGTGCTCGAGCTGCTCGATCGGCGGACGTTCAGCACGTTCGTCCCGGATCCGTTCGTCTCCCGGGAAGATCTCCTCAAGATGCTCCTCGTCGACTTCGGCGTGATGTCGATCGACGATGTCAAGAGCGGGAGGCTTCGGAACGCATCGCGCCCCGAGTTGAGCTATCCGCTGTATGAGTTCCTGAACTCGCTGGTCCCGCTGCAGGCGTTTGCCGTGCTCGTCATCGACGAGGCGCAGAACCTTCCGCTCCCGCTGCTCGAGGAGATCCGGATTCTGGCGGACCTCGAAGGGCGCGAGAAGCTGCTGCAGGTGGTCCTCATCGGGCAGCCCGAGCTTCGATCGAACTTGAAGCTGCCGCAGATGCGGCAAGTCGATCAGCGTGTGTCGGTCCGTTGTGAGCTTGCGCCGCTGAAGCGCGCGGAAGTTCACGGCTACGTCGACTGGCGTCTCAACGTCGCCTCCGGAGGCAACGGCGATGGCGTGCAATTCACGCCGGCGGCACTGGACCTCGTCCATCGTGCCTCGGCCGGAGTGCCGCGCCTGATCAACCGCATTTGCGACGGCGCGTTGCATCAGGGTTACAGCTGCGAGGTGAACACGATCGACGTGGGTCACGTTGCGAGCGCGCTGAAGCATCTCGGGATGGACGATGTGCCGGCGGAATCGACCGAGCCGGTCGCCGAGAGCACGCTTGCCGATGCGCACCGCGAACCGGAGCCGGCACATACCGCGCCGGCCGATGCAGCGCCGATCGAGCCGCTGCCAGCGGCACCGCCCGTCGTCGTGGGCGCCGTGGCGGAGTTCGCGAGCGAGGCCGCGCGGCCAGTGCGGAAAGGTACGGCGTTCCCTGTTCAGAGATCGTGGCGCGAACGCATCGGCCGGCGTCCCCAGCCGATTGCGATGCTGGCGCTGACGGGGACCGTCTTGTGCGCCGCCACAATTGCAGCGAGCTCATGGTATCGGTTGGAACCGGGCCCCCGCGCTGAGCGCGAGGTCGTGCTTCCGAATGTGCCGTCGCGCCCGCGGCTGTCCAAAGCCGCGGCGTTCGCAGTCGTACCCGCGGGAAGCGACGCCGGCACCGCCGCGCAGGCAGCACCCGGCGAAGCCGCGGGAAAGTACATCATTCAGGTCGCCTCCTTCGAAGACGAGGGGCGCTCAGGTCAGCTCGTGGCGCAGCTCGCCGCGGCGGGGTACCGCGCTTACCAGTCGCGGTTCTCCCTCGACGGTGAGCCGTGGTGGCAGGTGTCTGTTGGTCCGTATGCCACGCTGGCCGAAGGTGAATCCGACCTCGAAAAGGTAAGGGAGATCCCGGGCTACGACGACGCAACGTTGAGGGCCATCGGTCGGCCGTAGCATCAGCGTGGGCCATATATGCATCGTGTGATGAATCGACTCATCTTCTCTACGTTCCTGATTGTCGCGGCCATCGCGGTCGGCGCGGTGTCGGCCCAGACGACACCGCGGGCCGACGGCCACGGCAGCTACAAGCTCGATGATTTCAACCGCTGGCTCGGCGTTGAGTGCGCCCACTGCCATGTGCCCGACAAGTGGGCAGACGACTCGAAGCCGCCCAAAGTCATGGCCCGCAAGATGATCGGGATGATGCCGCTCGTCAATGGCAAGCTGCGAGGCGTTGGAGAAGTGACCTGCTGGAGCTGCCATCGCGGCCACCCAAAGCAGACGCAGCTACCGCGGGAAGCGCTCGATGCTGAGCTCACGCGATGGCCCAAGGAGATCGCGGGGGCAAATCAGGCCGTCAAGCTGTCGATGGCCATGTATTCGGCGAGCACTGGCCTGCGGTGCGCCCAGTGTCACGACGCGACCGACTGGAAGCGGAAGGACACCGACAAGATCAAGATCGTGCCGCGGATGCAGGGCGTCTTTGGCGTCATTCAGCCATTCATGCCAGCCGGGTCGCGAACCCAGTGCTACACCTGCCACAAGGGGACGAACAAACCTGAGAGGAACCCTCCGCGCGGCTAACCGTTCAGAGAGTGCACTCGGAGTCCCTCGGAGTGACTGTACCGACTACTGGGCGGCCGCAAGAAATGCGGCGCCTGAGAGCGTCGCGATTACCTGATGCCCGACGCCGCTCGGATGAACGCAATCGGGCGATACGAGCGTATTGGCGTTCACCGCGAACGGCACAAACACGTCGACCACCTGCGCATCGTATTTCGCGGCGACCGACCTGATGCGATCGTTGAGACCCTGGTCGAGCACGGTCCCCTGGGCGCCCTCGAGCGTGACATTCGCGAGCGCCGCGACTTCCGGCGGTGCGCACCCCGTCCGCAGGAAAGCGTTGTACTGAGTTCTCATCAGGATCACCGCATCCGGTCCCAGCGCCGCGCGCAGAGCTCGAATCGTCCGATCAATCGTCTGCTCAACCTCGTTGAGCAACCCATTGAATCTTCCCAGGCAGCTCTGGCTCTGCCGACACGCCGCGGCCTGCGGACCCGTCGCGACTTCGGCCAAATCGTTTCCGCCGCCGCCCCACGACACCACGACCGGCGCGTGGCCCGCCGCGGCGGCCACCGCACGGGGCACCTGCTCGCGCCATATGTCGCGGGTCTGCGCAAACGGCTCTCCGAAGTTGTGCGGCTCCACGGCCTGCTTGAAGAACGACGATAGGAACGCGGCGACGAGCGGCACGTAGCCGATGCCCACGCTGTCGCCCGGGATGTCGTCTCCGAGACCGAACTCGATTGAGTCTCCAACGGCGACATATGCAGGCGCGGGCGCCTGCGCCAGAGCGGAACCTGGCGCAAGAACAGAGGTGATCAGAAGAGCGATGACGATCGCGATCGGCGGCACGCTTGCACCTCCGGGGGCGGGGGGGAGGGCAATCTACCACATCGGGCATTCGGAGTCGTATGCGCGTTATGCTTCATGCCATGGTCCGAATGCGCCCGTGCGTCGTCCTCCTCGGATCGATCATCGTCGCCGGCGCCGGCGCGTCATCCGGCGCGCAGGCACCACCCCCCGCCGATAGCCATGGCAGTTTCAAGCTGGATGACTTCAACCGCTGGCTCGGCGTGGAGTGCTCGCACTGCCACGTGCCCGATCAGTGGCAGGACGATTCGAAGCCGCCGAAGGCGACGGCCCGCAAGATGATGGAGATGGTGCCGCTCCTGAACGGCAAGCTGCGCGGCGTTGGCGAGGTGAGCTGCTGGACCTGCCATCGCGGCCAGACGCAGCCGTCTCGAGTCCCGCGCGAGGCAATCGATGCGGAAGTCGCTCGGTGGCCGAAATCCATCGCGGACGCGCCCGCAGACACCAAGCAGACGATGGCCGTCTACTCGGCGAGCACCAGCCTGCGGTGCGGCCAATGCCACGACACGACTGACTGGAAGCGGAAAGACACCGACAAGATCAAGATGGTGCCGCGTATGCTGTCGCTCTTCGGCATCATGCAGCCATACATGCCGCCGACCGCGCGCACGCAGTGCTTCACGTGCCACAAGGGCACGAACAAGCCCGAGAAGAACCCGCCGCGCGGCTGACCGCGATCAGAAGAGCACGGCGACGTCGACGATCAAGCCGCTCGAGTTGCAGATCACCATGTGGCCGTCGATGACACCGCGGCGGTAGCCCGAGGGCAGCACGACCATTTCCCGCTCGATGACGACCGGCAGCGGCTCCATCTTCTTCTGCCATCCAGGCGGCAGGTGGCCATGCCGCGCGTACTTCTTCTGCAGTCCGGGCGGCAGGCTTCGATAACGCGGCGCGTAATGCTCGCGAACCACCACGACCTCGCGGTTCGACCACGCGAACGACACCGCAACCGCGTTGCCGTCGTGCGTCTTCGCGTGCTTCTTCCCCTTCTTGCCGTGGTCCGCTTCGAGAACCCCGCCCGCCAGGAGCAGTCCGATCGCCAGCGTGCCAATCAGTTTTTTCACAAGCACCTCCCCGGGTGTCGGCGATCCATGGGCAAGGTCGCTGCCAGCGCGGGAGGCCGGTTTTTTGCACTGAACCCGGGGCGATGGACCCGGTCTCCTGACAAAATCCGTTCGACACGATTCGAATTCGTCAGCGCCAGATTCAGGTGAGCCGGTCGGGACGAGTATTCGGCCTAACGTGTCAGGACTATACTGTCGGTCCCCACCCGCTGGTCCACGCCGGCGTTTCGAAAGGAGAAACGCGCCATGTTGACCGCATCCGCGATTCTGGCATTCAGATCACGCTTCCGCGGCGACGTGCTGCTGCCAGCCGATGCCGACTACGATCAGGCGCGCACCGTCTTCAACGCGATGATCGTTCGGCGGCCGGCGCTCATCGCCCGTTGCGCCGACGCTGAGGATGTCGCAGTCGGCCGTGAACTTCGGACGCGAGCAGGATCTCGTCGTCGCCGTGCGCGCCGCCGGGCACAACGTCGCAGGGTATGCGGTGTGCGACGACGGGCTGGTGATCGACCTGTCGCGCATGAAGACGATCGACGTGGATCCGGTGGGCCAGACCGTTCGCGCGGGCCCTGGGCTCACGTGGGGAGAGCTGAACGACGAGCTGCAGAAACACGAGCTTGCGGCGACCGGGGGCTTCGTATCGACGACGGGCGTCTCGGGCCTCACGCTGGGCGGCGGTCTCGGCTGGCTGGTGCGCAAGCACGGCCTCGCACTCGACAATCTGCTTTCCGCTGAGGTGGTACTGGCCGACGGCCGGCGCGTCACCGCGAGCGAGGGCGAAAACGACGATCTCTTCTGGGCCATCCGCGGCGGCTCCGGTAACTTCGGCATCGTGACGAGGTTCGAGTTCCGCGTGCATCCGACCGGGACGGTGTTTGCGGGAATCGTCCTCCATCCCGCCGCGAAGGCGGCCGATGCCATCCGCCGGTGGCGCGACTTCGAGGCCACCGCGCCGGAGGAATCCACGCAGGGCGCATTGCTGTTCCATTTCCCCGACGATCCGAACGGGCCGCCGCCGCTGCGCGGCGCAGCGCTGTGCGGACTGGGCGGCGTGTACGCCGGATCGATCGAAGACGCGGAACGAGTCCTTCGACCGCTGCGCGAGTACGGGCCTCCGATCGTGGACCTGTTCCAGCCGACGCCGTACGGCACGGCGCAGAAGATGGCGGATTTCCTGTTTCCGCCAGGGCTCCACTGCTACTGGAAGTCGAGCTACCTCGAGACCTTGAGCGACGACGCCGCCGCGGTCATCGCGGATTTCTTCTCGCGCGTTCCGTCGAAGCACACCGTCGTCATCCTCGAGCACAACGGCAACGGCGCCCTCGAGCGGGTGCCGGAGTCCGCGACGGCGTTCGGACACCGGCGCTGGCCGTACAACTTCCTCGTGACCTCGGCGTGGTCCGATGCCCGCGACACCGATCGAAACATCGCCTGGACGCGCGAGTTCTTCGGCGCGATGTCGCCGTACCTCGCCAAGACGGTGTATCTGAACTACCTCGGCGCCGAGGCGCAGGACAACATCGTGGCGGCGTTCGGCCCGGCGAAATACGAACGGCTGAGGGCATTGAAGGCGAAGTACGACCCAGACAATCTGTTCCGGTTGAACCAGAACATCCAGCCGGCAGTGGCAGGCGGGATATCGGTCGCGGCGAGCTGACCACCCGTCGCATCGCTCCGAAGCTGAGGCACGATTCGGCGTGCAAACACACGATCGCGCGCACGTCGTTTGCGTACCCGAGCGCGCGAGGTGTTCCATGCACGTCCGGCTATCCCCGTTCGCATCGGTGGTCCTCGTGGTGCTCTCAGTCGGCGCAGCTGGCTGCGACGACAACAGCCGCAACGATGCGCCGCCCCGGCTGGTGACCGCGCCAAGTCCGTCTCAACCCGGCTCCGTCTCGGTGCGGCCGGCAGCGGTTCGTCCCGAGTTCCTCTCCGGCCCGAGCTGCCGCGGTTTCCGACCCTTTCGAACGCGTTTCAACCTCTTCATTCACGCCGATCGCGATTTCTTCCTTCGTGGGCTGGGCTTCGAGTTCCGGGACCGCTCGGGTGGCCGGGCACTGCCGTTGCCGATTCCCACCACCGTGACGGGTCCGACGATTCCCAACGCTCTGCCCGTTGCGCTTCCAAGCGCGGCGCCGATTCCGATTCCGGGCACGCTGCCGTTCAACGGCGTCATGTTCGGGTCGGGCATCCACGGGCTCGGCCTCGCGCTGGACTTCGAGTGTGGCGTGGCCGCAGAGGGCATGCTGTCGATCAGCGTCGACACCGCGGACCGCGGCGGCGCTCATGACGTCTCACACGTCAACGTTCCCGTAAGTTGAAGGCTCACGGCTTAAGGCCTCTACTCGCCGCGGAGGGTAATGAGCGGGTCGACACGCGACGCACGGCGGGCGGGGAAGTAGCAGGCGGCGAACGCGACGAGCGCCAGGAGGAGCGGCATCCCGACGAACGCGACGGGATCCGTGGGGCCCACATCGTAGAGCAGTCCGCCGAGGCCGCGGGCGGCGGCGAGCGCTCCGATGACTCCGATCGCGACGCCGACGACCGTCAGGGTCATGCCTCGTCCAACGACGCCGCCCAGGATGTTCCCCCGTGTGGCGCCGAGCGCCATGCGCAGGCCGATCTCGTGCGCCCGCAGCGTCACGGTGTACGCCATCACGCCATACAAGCCGATGGCTGCCAGCAGCGTGGCGAGCACACCGAACGCGGACACGAGCGCCGTAATCAGCCGCGGCGCCCAGAGCGCCTGCGCCAGCACGTCGTTCATCGTCGCGGGATTCGCGAGTGGTACATCGGGATCGAGCTCCCGCAGCACGGCGCGGACGGTGGGCAGCACCGCGACGGCGTCGCTGCGGCTCCGCACGATCAGGTTCACGGCGCCGAAACCAAGCGATGCCCGCTGGAGCGTCGGGATGTAGAAGAACGGCGTGGGTCCTTCTCCGAGCGTGTTGTACTTCGAATCCCGCACGATGCCGATCACTTCGAACGCCTCGCCCACGAGCGAGTCGAACCGCTGCCCGATTGGATTGCCGCCGGGCCAGTGCAGTCGCGCCATCGACTCGTTGATGATGGCCACGGCGCGCGTGCCGCGGCGGTCGGAAGCGGAGAAATCGCGGCCGGCCGTCAGGGGAATCCCCATCACCTGGAAGTACCCGGGCATGACCTCGGCGAGGCCGGTGGTGAAACCCATCGCGCCGGGCGGCGGCAGCCGCCCTTCGACGTTGATGGTGTACGCGGTTCCTGGCGTCAGCGGCGGACGATCGGTGATCGCAACGCCTTCGACGTCGGGCCGCGCGTCCAGATCGGCGATGAGCCGCTCGTAGAAGACGTGGGCCCGCTCTGCGGTGTACCCGCCGGTGCCGAGGTTGATGTTTCCGATCGCCAGGCGATCCGGCTTGAACCCGGGCGCGATCTGCTGCGCCTGCCAGAGGCTGCGCAGGAAAAGCCCCGACACGACGAGCGCGAAGAGCGACAGCGCCACTTCGCCGACGATCAGCGCCGCGCGGAAGCGCTGCCGTCCGCCGGCCGACGGCTGCCGGCCCGACTCCTTCAGCGTCGTGTTGATGTCGGCGCGGGACACGTGCAGCGCCGGAGCCAACCCGAAGAGCACGCCCGTCACGAGCGACACGCCAGCCGTGAACGCGAGGACGTAACCGTCAATCTCGAGGCGCACCGCTGGCTGCTGGAACTGAACGGGACGTGCCGCCCATAACAGCCGGTGCGTCCACGCCGCGAGCAGCAGTCCGAGCGCACCGCCTGCGCCGGCGAGCAGCAGGCTCTCCGTCAGCAGCTGGCGGACGATACGGCCGCGTCCCGCGCCGAGGGCGAGCCGCAGCGCGACTTCGCGGGTGCGTGCCGCGGCCCGCGCGAGCAGCAGGTTCGCGAGGTTGGCGCATGCAATCAGCAGCACCATCGCGACGAGGGCGGACAGCAGGACGCCGGTGCGCAGGAACGTGTCGTGCTGATCCGGGTTGATGAGCGCCTGCGCCAACGGAATCACCGCGACGCTGCGCCCCTTGTTGACGTCGGGGTACGCGCGCTGGAGCCCGCTCGCCACCACGTCGGTGGCTGCGCGGGCTTCGTCGATGTCGATGCCTGGCTTGAGCCGCGCGAACACGTTCAGCCATCGCCAGCGCCGACTCTCATACCACTCCGTCCCCGGCACGAGCGTGTCGTACATCGCAAGAGGTACGTAGAAGTCGGGCGCGAACAGCGCGAAGGTTCCCTGGAATCGCGGCGGCGTGATGCCGATCACGGTGAAGCTGTGGCCGCTCAGACGGATGATCCGACCGACGAGGGCCGGATCGCGGCCGAACAGACGTGTCCAGGCGCCGTCGCTGAGCACCACCACCGGATGCGCGCCCCGCGTGGCATCTTCAGCGGGCAGGAAGGTGCGCCCCACGGCTGCCTCGACGCCGAGCACGTGAAAGTAGTTGCCGGTGACGGATATGCCGAACAGCTGCTCCGGCTCGCGATCGCGCCCGGTCAGGCGCCCGGCGGCGAACGCAAACGCCGCCATCCCGTCGAAGACCGCAACCTGGTCGCGGAGGTCGCGGAAGTTGTACGTCGAAATCGGCGAGTAGCCAGGCGTCTGTCGATCCGTCATCTGGAGCGACACCAGGCGTGACGGCTCCCGGACGGGCAGCGGGTTGAGGACGGTCGCGTTGAGCAGGCTGAAGATCGCCGTGTTCGCCCCGATGCCGAGGCCGAGCGCCAGGATCGCGGCGATGGTGAAGAGCGGAGACTGCCGCATCATCCGGATCGCGTAGGCGGCGTCCTGCCGCAGCATCGCCAGGTGCTCGCGCGGCGCGGTGGTCGCAAAGCCACGCAGGGTGTCGGCCCACAGCCTCAACATAGCCACCAGTCCCTCCCCGCGCGCATCGTGCTGCTGTTCCCGGAAGACATCGGACATCTCGGCGGCGTACTCGCGCTGGAAGTCGAAGGGAAAGACGCGGAGCAGCAGCCGATACCACCAGTTCGCGCGCATGACGCTATGTCGACGGCGATCGCCGCAGCGCGCGCGTCGCGCGCGCCATGCCCGCCAGCTCCTCGAGCCGCGCCAGCTCCGCGCGCGCCACGCCGCGGCCGAGTGGTGTCAGGCGATACAGGCGCTTCCCGTCGCGCGTCGTGCGGTCGGCCGCGAGGCCGTCCGTCAGGAGCCGATTGATGATCCCGTAGAGCGTTCCGGTGCTGAGGCGCAGGCGGCCTCCCGTGCGGTCGTTCACTTCCTTGAGAATCGCGTAGCCGTGCCGTTCCTCGTCGGCCAGGGAGACGAGGACGTGGAACATCGGAGGAGAAAGCGGCAGAAACTCTTCGGCGGCGGGTGCGGCCATATGCCGCCAAACGATATGTCGCGCCGCGACATGGTGTCAAGCAGCGTGGCTGCCGGCCGGCGGCTACGGTCTGAGCCCCTCCCGCCAGTTCAGCACCACGCTCAGCGGCGACGAGGGGATCGCGGACGCCTGTTTGATGACGAACTCCTGGCCGCCGGGCAGGACGATGTAGTCCCACCACGGCGTCTCCGCGATCCGCGCGTGGAAGAGCGCTGCGGGCATGCCCGGGGTGAACGTCGTCCCACCCGCGATGGACACAGCCATCATCCGGCGATCGGGTCCCACATAGAACAACTCTCGGGCATCTGCGCGCCACCGCGGCTCCGCACCGCCGTTCACCGACACCTTCCACACTCCGGCCGCGGCAGGGAAGGAACGAACATAAACTTCCGGCTGTCCAGATTCGTTGGACGTGTACACCATCCAGCGCCCATCGGGCGAAAGTTGCGGCTCGCGCTCGTCAAATGCGGTCTGCAGGAAGATCGTCTCCTCTCCTGTCGGTGCCTTGAGCCACAGGTCCTCGCCGGTTTGTGCGTTCAGACGCGTGAACACCAGCGTCCGTCCATCCGCACCCCAGGTCAGTGGGTACTTGTTCGTCGGCGACTCGATAACGGGACGTTCAGCTTCCCGGTCGAGCGATGAGGTTTCGCCGAGCCGCCGTTCGTAGATGTCCCAGCGGCCGTTGCGGTTCGAGGCGAACAAAATGCTGCGGCCATCGGCCGCCCAGAGCGGAGCCAGCTCGAACGCCGGGTGGGAGGTGAACCGCGAGCGCACGCCCCGGACCACATCGAACAGCCAGATGTCGGATCGGCCGGTCTGGAGATCCAACAGCGCCATGGCGATCTGCGTGCCGTCAGGGGAGAGCGAGGGGTTTGCGGGGTATGGCCCCGGATCCCCGATCGCAGCCAGGGTCCGGCCTCTCCGATCGACGCGAACGAGCTGCGTAGGTGTCACGGCTCCGCTGCGAAACGCCAGCACGGTGCTGGAAGCAGAGAACGGCGCAAACCTGACCGTCGGGCCGCGAACGACCGCCGTCCCGAGCGGCAACGCCTCGCCTGTGAGCCTGCGGCGGTCGGGATCAAAACGCTGCGCGATGAGTGTTGCCTCGCGAATGAACAGCAGGTAGCCGTCGTCTGCGTAGGCCGCGTTCGAATCGGCATCGGAGATACGCGTGCGCTCGGTGGAGTCGAGCGACCCGAGGTAGATGCCCTGATGCTCCGCCTGCGTGCTTCTCACCAGATAGATGAACCGGCGACCATCCGGCAGGAACTGCGGGAATCGGTGCGACGTCTCCCCGCGCGCGGCATCGAGCTTCGTAATGGCGACCGGTTCTCCTCCAGAAGCCGCGACCATCGAAAGTCCGGTCGCATCGCTGAAGAGGATCTGACCCGTGGCGCTCCAGGTGCCGCTGCCGATGATGCTGTCGCGTGCGGCGTAACCGCCAGACGATAGGACGCAGATCGTCTCGGGCGGCCCTCCGGAAGCGCGGACCTTTCTCAGCGCGCCATGCGCCGGGTAAGCAACGAACCGGGAGTCCGGCGACCAGAATGGATAGCTGGCATCCTCAGTGTCAGCGACCAGCCGCGGCGCCTGCGTGTCGAGCGCCTGCACCCAGAGATGATTCCTTCCCTCGGGTCCCGTTGCGATGACGGCGATGTGGCGTCCATCGGGGGAAACGGCCGGATAGGGCGCGGATGGAGCGGAGTCCCACGTCAGGCCCGCGGGCGCGGGCACCTGAAACCGCACCACGCCGACCTTCGATGCGGCGGGCGTTCGAACGGCGGTAAAGAGCAGACCGAGCATGAACGCCACGAGCGCACCGGCCACAAAAGCCGGAACGATCGATCGAGCCGGCGGTCGTGGAGGCACATCGCCGGTGTCGGGCAGCGCGGGATCCTCCTGCTCGAGCCGCGCCCGTCTGCTGGCCCACCACTCGTCGAGCTCTGAACGGAAGGCGTAGACCGATCCCAGCTTGTCGTGAAGGTGCCGGTGCACCGGCATTCCCTCGCGCTTCTCCCAGCGCTGGACGGTGCTCACGCCCCTGTTCAGGTAGGTGGCGATGTCCTTCCACAGGTCGAGTCGATCGTCGGGACGATCGTCATTCATGGCGTGCGGTCCACATTCTGGAGGCCGCGATTTTACCGCCAGCGTGTCCCGATGGCGCGTCATTGCGCGTCAAACCGCCTCACGCGCTCTCTGAGCGGCTTTTCAGCTTGCGGCCGCGTCTGGATGCCGCGATTGTCAACGTCCCCTCAGGAGGGTTGCATGAAGAATGGGTTTCTCATCGGATTGGCGCTGGCTGTCACGATCTCGGGCGGACGGCCTACCGAGGCTTCGGAACCGGGTGGTCACGAGGACCGGCCGGACGTCGTGATCGAGTGGAACGGGATTCTCCAGAAGACGATTCCAAGCACGGCGGCAATCATGTCCCCGCGGTTTTACGCGATGATGCACCTGGCCATGTTCGACGCCGCGAACTCGGTCGAGCCGGCGTTCCACAAGTATCAGACCCGGATCCGAAGACGGCATGGAGCGTCGGCCGAGGCTGCCGCGGCGCAGGCCGCACACGACGTGCTGCTCGCGCTGATTCCTACCGGCCAATCGACCTTCGATGCCGCCTTGGCTGCGCGCCTGGCCACGATCCCGCCCGGCCAGCGAGCGAACGGTGTTGCACTCGGTCGGGAGGTTGCGTCCGCGATTCTCGCGTCGAGAGCAAACGACGGGTGGGGCGCCGCAGAGCCTGGCTACTCACTGCCGCCGTTCCCAGGGCTGTGGCAGGTCACACCGGGATCGACGGTCGCGACGTTCACGCGTATCTTCGGAGTCCGGCCGTTTGCGCTCCTCACAGGCACGCAGTACCTTCCGCCTCCGCCCCCGACGCTGACCAGCGACCGTTACACCGAAGACTTCAACGAGGTGAAAGCGATCGGGTCGATCATGAGCGCTACGCGCACAGCTGACCAGACGCTCGTGTCGCGCCTGTGGGCTGGCGTGGCCACGGTTACGCGAACCAACCTGTTTGCCGTCTGGAGCAACGTGGCGCGCGATGCGGCGCGAGCCCGTGGACTGTCGCTGGTGCAAACCGCCCGACTCTACGCGTTGTTGTGGATCTCGGTTCATGACGGTTTGCTGACGACGCAAACGAGCAAGTTCGTCTATGGATTGTGGCGTCCGGTGACCGCGATCCAACGCGCCGATGAGGACCTCAATCCGCTCACCTCGCCGGACCCCGGCTGGCTGCCGCTCATCACGACGCCCTCGTATCCCGCGTATGCGGGCAACATGGCATGCGTCGGGGCAAGCGCGGCCACCGGTACTGGCGCGCGTGCTCGACACGAACGATATGCCGGTCACAATCGTCTGGCGCAGCCCTGACGATTTGTCGAATGCCGCCGTGCGCAACTATGCGGGATTCTGGCAGGCCGCACAGGAGCAGGAGCGCAGCCGCGTCTGGGGCGGAATTCACTACTCGTTCGACGGGGAAGCCAGCCAGGTGGTCTGCCCGAAGGTAGCCGCCTTTGCGGTCGCGAACTACATGACGCCGAGGCACTGACGCGATCGACTCAGAGTCAGGTCAGAGTCAGGTCAGAGTCGACTCAGAGTCGACTCTGACCTGACTCTGAGACCTTACCCCGCTCAGCCCCGGGACAGCCCGGGCAGATGACGCCGGTACGCCACGCGCAGCTTGACGAGATCCTCGTGCTGGATCTTCAGCTCGCGGGCGAGCTTGTGGATCTCGCCCTCTTCCGAGAGGGAGATCGTGTCGTCCGTCGCCGAGACCGCAAAGAGGCACCGCATCAGCGCGAGCTTCTCCTCATATGACGCGGTGTCCGCGAAATCGCGCGCGACGAGGAAGTTGGCGGTGCCGCCGAACAGCAGGTTGCTCGTCTTCGCGAGCTGGACGACCAGCATGGCCTGCTCGCGGGTGAGCTGCCCCTCCTGCATGAGGTGCGTCTCCATGGCCTCGGTCTCTGCCGCAGACACATGCTGATCGGCGTGAGCCACGCGTCCGAGCAGGTACGCAAACGTCGCGAGGTGGCGCGCGCGGTCGGGCTCGAGGTGATCCAGCGCCGCCAGCGCTTCCCGCAGCGGCGTATGCTCTTGCTCTCGGTTCTGGTCGATCCCGAGCCAGGCTCGAAGCGCCTTCATGTCTCCGAGTATATCCACGGGATCCATGAGCGTGGCGGTAGCGTCAGACAGAACGAGGCACGAGGGGGACCATGTCAATCCGACCGGTCAAGCAGATCATCGAATCCACACCGCACATCGAAGGCGCGGGCGTCAAGCTCCGGCGCGGGTTCGGCTTCGGCGACACAAGCGAATTCGATCCATTTCTCCTGTTCGACGACTTCCGCAACGACGTTCCGCAGAACTACCTCGCGGGCTTCCCGTGGCATCCGCACCGGGGCATCGAGACGATCACGTACGTGCTCGCCGGAACGGTGGAACATGGCGACAGCCTTGGTAACCGCGGGTCGCTCGCCGCCGGCGACATTCAATGGATGACGGCCGGGCGCGGCATCATGCACCAGGAGATGCCGCGCGGGGATGAGAAGGGACGCATGCACGGGTTCCAGCTCTGGGCGAACCTGCCCGCGTCCCTGAAGATGACGGCTCCGCGCTATCAGGACATCCAGGCGCGCGACGTGCCGGAGATCACGGACGATGACGGGACGCGCGTGCGCGTGATCGTCGGAGATTTCTGGGGCAGGAAGGGACCGGTGGAAGGTGTGGCCGCGGATCCGCGCTACCTCGACGTATGGGTGCCGCCCGGGAAACGCCGCACGCTCGCCGTCGAGACGACGCGCCATGCCTTCGCATACGTCTTCGAAGGGACCGGTACGTTCCGCGACGCATCCGATCCGCGAGCGCCGCTGACGGAGGGGCCCGCCGAAGGAGACGTACGCCGCGACGACACCGGGAATCGCTCGCTCGTGCTGTTCGATCGCGGCGACGAGGTCGTCGTCCAGGCGGGGGAGCACGGCATCCGCTTCCTGCTGGTCTCAGGCAAGCCGATCGACGAGCCGGTCGCGTGGTATGGACCGATCGTGATGAACACGAAGCAGGAGATTCAGCAGGCGATATCCGACCTGCGCAATGGAACCTTCATCACGCCTTGAGGAGCGATACTCGCGGCACCAGGCTCCAATCGAACTGGTCCAGGCGCTGTGGGCCGAGCTGCTCGACGGCCCTCAGCGCCGCCGCCGCGTCGTCGAGCAGGCATCGGACATCCACCGTCTGGCACATCGGCGCGAACGGCGCGAGATACATCGACCCGCGCGTGAGCATGTAGACCGTGCCGTGATAGTTGCGCCGGCGTAAATGATGGAAGGCGACGCCGATCTGCAGGATGCCCTGATAGAGCCGCCGAATCGGGCGTGGCTCGGCGCGCCAGAGTGTTTCGAGCGTCTCGTGCTGCTCGAAGAACTCGCCGCGGTTGAACTGTGCGATGCCCTCGAGCAGCAGCGCCGGAGGCGCCTCGCCGCAGCTAGTCATCGTGGCCGGGTCGGGCGCGCGTGCCCTTGACCCGGGCGCGGATCTTCTTCGCGGTCAGCCGCTTCTCTTTCTCCGCTCGCCCCGGCCTCGTCGGCCGGCGCTTCTTCGGGCGGATGGCCGCCTGCTGAATCAACGCAACCAACCGCGCCCGCGCCGCCTCGCGGTTGGCCGCCTGGGTCCGATGCTCGCGGCTGTCGATGAGCAGCACATCATCTGTCGTCATCCGGCTCCCCGCGAGCGCCGCGAGACGAGCCTTGACCTCGGCGGGCAATGACGAGGCGCCGACGTCGAAGCGCAGCTCCACGGCCGTCGCGACCTTGTTGACGTTCTGTCCGCCGGGGCCTGAGGCGCGCACGAAACGCTCATCGAGCTCACGCTCGTCGATGACGATCGTATCGGTGATGGAAATCATCTCGCTCGAGCGGGCCGAGGCCAGGCGCGGACGGCGAGGGGGAGCAGCACCATCGCCGGAAGCGCGCCTGTCAGCAACGCCCTCGCACCATCTTCCATGCCGCTGCGATTTACCGCAACCCAAATGGCCCACGAAGCAAGAGGGAAGAGGATCGCGGTCACCGCCAGCCGCGCAACCCGGACGCCGGGGGATGCCGCGTCGAACTGGCGATCGCTCCCCAGAATCAACATGGCGCCGGCCGCCAGACCGAGCAGACGGCTTGCGTCCAGCGGATCGGGCACGTCCAGAAATATGCCCGACGCGGTAAGAGCGGCAGCGATCAGCAGGACGCGACGCGCGATCCGGCGCGCGCGGTCGGGCGGCGTGGCCGGATTGCCGAGACGCGCGAGGTTGAGGCCGAGCAGCCCGATCGCCGTGACGATCACGGCCGTGCCGAAGCCGCCGAGCACGTCGCCGAGAAAGTGACGACCGAGATACATGCGCGACAACGCCATGAGCGGGACCCACCCCACCACGCCTATCCACGCCCAGCGCCATCCGACGATGAACACGAGACCAAGCCAGAACACCGTCGCCACGGCAACGTGTCCGGACGGAAACCCATACGCGCCGTAGTCGACGCGCTCGGGCGACTGGCCCTGCACGAGAAGGTCGCGCAACGTCCCGACCGTGTCCTCACTTGTCGCTGCGACGCCAACGCGCTCGATTCTGGTATCGACCGCGTCGGGACGCGGAAAGCTCACGCTCACTTTGGTCGTGTTGACGACCAGCCCGTTCAGCGCGATCAGGATGAGCAGCGCCGCGCCCGCCCGAAGCCTGTGCACGAGGGCGAGAACCACGGTGGCTGCGACGTACCAGGCCGTGTAGCCGGCAAACGATATCCAATACATCAAGGACGTCAGCGTGGGCGTGCCGCGAGACTGGAGCCAGATGATGGGTTCGACGCCGAACGTCGCGGGAGCCGCGGTCGACCACGAGTCCAGACAGCGCCGCGACACGACTTCCTGCCGCTTGTCCTTGAACGTCCCGACCCAGCCGTCCACGTTCTCCACGCCGGACACCTCGAACAGGTCGTGGAGCTGCCGGTCCGAGAGCTGCATGAGGAGGCTCGCGAGAAAGCGCCGCCCCGCGTCGCTGATGACGGGATCCTTTAACGTGCCCGTGAGCGATTTCGGCAGATTGCCGATGCAGCCGAGCGGGCCCTTCCAGACTTGCACCTGCGACCATTCGCGCAGGTTCACGCTTGCTGTGGCGTTCACGTTGGCCAGATTCGCTCGGCCGAACGTGAGGCCGAGGTCGGCAATCATCATGAACGGGCGGGCGCACGCCTCGTCGAGGCATAGGAGCCGCTGCTGCTCCCGCTTGTTGTCGGTGTGCTGGAGGAACGTCGCGAGGAGCTTCAGCGCATCGACCTGCGCCTTCGTCGACCCGCCGGCCGACTCCTCGATCAGATCGAGCTCCATCCACGACCAGCCGTCGTCCGGTAGATCGTGTCCGGGCATCCTGCGCTCGATCACCGCGGGATCGATGACGTCGCCGACGGATGCCGGGCATCCGCGACACACCACTCGAACCGGATACATGCGATCCGCGCCGAAGCCCAACGCCCAGAGCAGGCGAGTGGCCGCCACCTCCGCGTGCACCTCGCCGTTGCCGATACCGAACTTGACCTTGACCTCGTCGCCTGGCGCGAGGCGGCACGCGAACTTCTTCGACGCGCCATCGAAGGCCTTCTCGAGATAGTCGCAGTTGACGGTCTGGCCGGGATCGAACGAGCCGGGACCAGGCGGACCGGCCTTCACGTCCATCTGCGAGATATTCGTCGCGGACCAGACCTGTGCACGGGCGATGAGACCACCGCGATCGGTCTGAGCCAATCCGTCCGACGCGATCAGCAGAATCGCGACGGCTGAAGCCGTCGCGCTACGCACAATCGCTCTACCCGTCCACATCGCCATGGCTGTGTTGCAAACTGTCGACCGGGCACGCGTTATGCGACCTTGCAGCATCGAAGGAGGCACCATGCGCACCGCGCTACTTGCTCTGCCGTTCGCTGCTCAACTGATCGCACCCGCGTTCGCCGGCGCGTCGGCTGGCGAGCCGTTCGGGCAGTCGCAATTCACGCGCCCCAGCCAGGCTGCGGAGACGATGCGGTTCCGCGAGATGGACCGGAACCGTGACAACGTGATCACCAGAGCCGAATGGCGGGGAAGCGAGGATTCGTTCCGGGCAAACGACTGGAACGGCGACGGAATTCTGTCGGGAGACGAGGTGCGCTCGGGCGTGCCGCGACCGTCCGATCAGAACCAGGTAGACACGGGCATTCGAAGCGAGCGCCAGGAGAGCTTCGAAGAACTGGACCTGAATCGAAACAATCAGATCGAGCGGAGCGAATGGCGCGACAGCGCCGATTCATTCCAGTGGCTGGATAGAAACAGGGACGGCGTGCTCAGCCGCCGGGAGGTGGTTGGCCGCGGCGCCAATCGCGGCGCCGTATCGCGAGACTCACGCACGGCGCCCGCTGGCGCGGCCGTCGGCACGGCCGGCCGGGCCAACTGCGAGTCCAGCGGGGCGAGAATCGTCGACGACCTCTACCAGCAGGTGCTCGAGCGTCCGGCCGATCAGGCGAGCGCAGGCCACACGCAGGCCCTCGCGTCCGGGCAAATGACGGTGCGGGACGTCGTGGCCCAGCTCGCCAAATCGGAAGAGCACGCCAATCGGTACTTCTGGAACCCAGTGACGACCACAGTGTATCGACAGGTCTTGAACCGGGAACCGAGCCAGCAGGAGCTGCAGCAGACGGCCTCGGAGCTTGCATCAGGGCGGCGGCAGCTCATCGACGTGCTCGCACAGGCCGCGAGGCGCGCCGCCAACTCGGACGAGGAAGCCGTGAGGATCCTCTACCGCCGGCTGCTGGGCAGGGAAGCCGACGAAGCGGGGCTCCGCGGCTTCACGGAGCAGGCACGCCGCGACGGCATCGAATCGGTTGCACGCGCTATCGTCACGAGCCCGGAGTACCGGCAGCGCGCCGGCACATCGAGCATCGAGATCGACGATGCGGCGTACGAAGAAGCGGTTCGGACGCTCTATCGGCATCTGCTCGGGCGCAATCCCGATGGGCGCGCGGCGCAGACCTACGCGCGGACGGCCGCTGCCAGCGGTTTCGACGCCGTCGTCGACGCGATCGTGAACTCGAACGAATATCGGCAGCTGTACGGGGACGACGTCGTGCCGGGCCGTGGAATCCGGTTCTGCGGTCCCACCCGGTAGCTCTTCCTCTCCTCTCAGGGCCTGACCCGCCACGGCAGAGGCGGGCGGGCCCTGAGCCATGCGTAACGTGCATCAGACCCATTTCTGGATTGACTCTTCATCCGCGTACGCGTAGTTTGCCCCCCTGAAGACGCCCTTCCGCCTAGCGGCGCGCGTCATTGAATTCCATTTGGAGGATGCAATGAAACGGGGCATCACGCTGGCAATCGCGGTGTATCTGATTGCTGGTCTTCCTTCCTTCGCCCTCGCACAGGGCGGCGTCAGCTCCTCAATCACGGGCACCGTCGTCGACACGTCGGGAGGCGTTCTGCCCGGCGCCGATGTCGCCGCCACGAACACCGCCACGCGTGAGGTGCTCCGAGCGGTGACGACCAACGACGGGGCGTTCACGATCCCCGCGGTGAAGCAGGGCACGTACTCGGTGTCGATCAGTCTCATGGGCTTCAAGACGGTCATCCTCAACGACGTCGCCGTCAACGCGGGGGTGCCGGCGTCCGTGAAAGCGGTGCTCGACGTCGGAGCCCTCGCCGAAACGGTGGTGGTGGAAGCGGCGTCGTCGCTGCTGCAGACGCAGACCGCCGCCGTATCGACGACCCTCGACATCAAGCAGGTGACGAACCTGCCGCTGGCGAGCCGCAACGCGCTCGAGTTCATGGCGTCGATGCCGGGAGTCCAGACGGGCGGCGGCGTGCGCGACTCGATCGTCAACGGCCTCCCGCAGAGCGCGATCAACATCACCATGGACGGCGCCAGCGTTCAGGACAACTACAACAAGTCGACCGACGGCTTCTACGCCCGTTTGAGCCCGCAGATCGACGCGGTCGAAGAGGTCACAATCAGCACCGCGGCGAACAACGTCGACGCAAACGGTCAGGGCGCCATTCAGGTGAGGTTCGCCACGCGCCGCGGGTCCAACGAGCTGCGCGGGAGCGTCTACAGCTACTTCCGCCACGACGCCTTGAACGCGAACGACTGGTTCAACAATCGCGATCTCGCGCCGGATCCGACCACGGGCAAGGCACCGAAGGACGAGCTGCGCCAGTACGAGCCCGGCTTCAACATCGGCGGCCCCATCGTGATCCCGGGGATCTGGGACGGTCACGACAAAGGGTTTTTCTTCTTCAACTACACGCAATTCCGCAATCCGCGCAAGGTGACGCGAGAGCGAGTCCTCCTGCACCCGCTCGCCGAGCAGGGCATGTTCCGGTACACGGCCGGGGGAGGCGTGCAACAGGTGAACCTGCTCGCGCTCGCCGCCGCGAACGGCCAGGTGAGCACGATCGACCCGACGATGGGGAAGCTGCTGGGGGATATCCGATCATCGACGTCACAGGGACAGCTGGCCGATTTGAGCGATCCGTTGCTGCAGCGGCTCACGTTCCAGACGCCGGCGAAGTCTCTCAACCACTATCCCACCGGAAGAGTCGACTTCAACCTGACGGCGAAGCACAGCCTCACGGCGTCCTTCAATTACCAGAAGATCGACTCCATGCCCGACATCACGAACAGCGTGGAGCCGCGCTTCCCCGGGTTCGGGATCGCGGGCAGCCAGCAATCGACGCGATACACGACGTCCAACGCGCTCCGCTCCACGCTGAACGCAAGCCTCGTCAACGACCTTCGAGTCGGCGCCACGGGAGGTGCCACGTTCTTCTCGCCGGAGCTGAAGCCGGATCTCTGGACCGGCGGCGCAGGGAGCCAGGGTGGCTTCCACCTGAACATCAACAACGCGTGCTGCTCGACGCTGCTGACGAATGCGGGCGTGGCCGGCGGCACCAGCTCGCGTGAGGCATCCACGAAGTTCGTCGAGAACACGGTTACCTGGCTGAAAGGAAGCCACTCATTCAGCTTCGGCGGTGCCTTTACTCAAGCGGACGTCTGGCTGAGAAATCAGCTGCAGGTGCCGGAGCTCCGGTTCGATGCCATTGCCGGCACGCCAGCCGCGGCGATGTTCAATGCGACGAGCTTCCCCGGGGCATCGACGAACACTCTCACGAACGCGCGGCGTCTGTACGCCATTCTGGTGGGGAGCGTCAGCGAGGTGCGCGGCATCTCGCGGCTCAACGAAGAGAATCAAACGTACGAGTATCTCGGAACCGGCACGCAGCGCGGCCGCTTGCGGGAGTTCGACATCTTCGCGGGCGATTCGTGGCGCATGCGTCCGAACCTCACCGTCAATTACGGGCTCAGGTACATGGTGCAGCTGCCGTTCTACCCATTGAACAGCAGCTACACCACGGGCACGCTCGAGGACATCTTCGGCGTGTCGGGAGTCGGCAATCTCTTCGCGCCGGGCACGCAGACAGGGACGCGGCCGACATTCGATCAGGTACACGGAGGGAACGAAGGGCTACGCGACAGACTGGAACAACGTGGCGCCGAGCGTGGGGATCACGTGGTCGCCTTCGCGGCGCGGCGGGCTGCTCGGCCGCATCGTCGGCAACGAGGGAGATACCGTTCTTCGCGCGGGATACTCACTCGGCTACACCCGTCCCGGGATGGTGGACTTCACGGGCGTCTACGGCGACAACCCCGGTGTCTCGCTCAACACGTTCCGCAACAACACCCTGGGCAACCTCGGAGCGCTCCCGTTGCTGCTTCGTGACACGACCAGTCTCGGTCCGCCGGCCTTCAACACCACGCCGGTGTATCCGATGACCGAGCCGATCACCGAGGACATGGAAATCTTCGATCCCAACCTGGAGGTGCCGTATTCGCAATCGTGGTCGGCCGGCGTGCAGCGTTCGCTCGGAAAGAACTTCGCGATCGATGTCAGCTACATCGGCACGCGGCATCTGAAGTCATGGATCGAGTTCGACTACAACGAGATCAACATCGTCGAAAACGGATTCCTCAACGAGTTCCGCCTGGCGCAGGCCAACCTGCAGGCGAACATCGCGGCGGGTCGCGGCTCGAATTTCCGCTACTTCGGCCCCGGCACCGGCACATCGCCGTTGCCGATCTACCTCGCGTACTTCAGCGGGCTCGGCGCCCCGCAGGCGGGCAGCGCCACGAGCTACACGTCGGCGCTCTTCCAGGACACCGCGTTCGTGAATGACCTCGCGCGGTTCTATCCGCAGCCGCGGGCGAGCGCCGACCGTATGGATGCCGACTCGACTCGCATTGCGAACGCGCTGCGGGCCGGCTTGCCCGCCAACTTCCTCGTTGCCAACCCTGATCTCCTCGGCGGCGCCGAAGTGTTCGGAAACGGCGGCGATAATCGCTACCACGGCCTGCAGCTCAAGCTCACGAAGCGGTACTCGAACGGGTTGGCGATGCAGGCGAACTACGCCTTCGGGAACGCGTGGGAAACCGGCATGTTCTCCTTCCGCACGCCGACGAGGCGCCGCATCAACGGCGGAGAAGAGGGCAGCGTCACGCACGCGCTCAAGGCCAACTTCGTTTACGACCTGCCGATGGGGCGCGGCCGGCGCTTTGGAAGCAACGTCGGCGGCGTGCTCGATCGCGTGATCGGCGGCTGGTCGATTGGCGGCGTCGCGCGGCTCACGAGCGGAACCATGCTCGACTTCGGCAACGTTCGGCTGGTGGGCATGTCGACGGGCGACCTCCGCAAGGAATTCAAGCTGCGCTTCGACAATGCCGGCCGTGCCGTGTACATGCTGCCTGACGACATCATCGACAACACGTTCAAGGCATGGAGCGTCAGCGCGACATCCTCGACCGGGTACGGGCCCGAGGGCCCGCCGAGCGGGCGCTATATCGCGCCGGCGAATGGACCCGACTGCGTCGAGATCGCGCAAGGCTTCGGGGACTGCGGGCTGAACAGCGTGATCGTGACGGGCCCTTCGCTCAGACGCTACGACTTCAGCGTCGTCAAGCGCGTGCCGCTCGCCGGAAACGTGAGGCTGGAGTTCCGCGCGGAGTTGCTGAACGCCTTCAACACGCCATGGTTCGAAGCAACGACCGGAAACGTGAATGGCCCCGGTGGAAACGACAACGTCGATTTCCGCGAGACTCCGCTCTACAACAGCCGCGATCAATTCCGGCTCGACAATTTGAACGGCACCGAGACGAGCCGGGTCATCCAGCTCATCTCGCGCATTTCATGGTAGGTTCGTAGGGGTTCGTCAGTTCGCAGGTTCGTCGGTTTCCCGGATCCTCCTTCCAGCCAGGAAACCGGCGAACCTCAGTGATGCTACCGCTGGACGATTATCCAATCGGCTCCGACCGAGACACCGTTTCAGTTCGAAGTTCGCCGTCCGGCCAGTGGCGCGTCTGGGGAGCCACGGCCGTCGCCCTCATCATCGTGGCGGCGCTGGCGGCCTTTCTCGTCATGCGGCGGCAGGACCGTCCGGGCACTGCGGCTGCCGATCCGGCGAGCGGCCCTTCCGGTAAAGAAGCCGTGCAGAGCCGCTCACCGCTCGGCCCCGACGTGCCGCCGCGCGAGCTGCCGCCGCTGGACCTGACAGACACGATCGTGCGTGAGCTCGTGGGCGCCCTTTCGTCGAGGCCGGAACTTGCAGCCTGGCTGGCCACGGATGGTCTGATCCGCAACTTCGTCGCGAGCGTGGACGCCGTCGCCAACGGCGCGACTCCCTCGGCCCAGCTTCAGCGGCTGGCGCCGGCCCGTCCTTTCGCCGTGCATTCCAGAGGGGACGCCGCGATCATCGACGCGCGATCCTACGAACGCTACGACGGCATCGCCGCGACAGTGGAGGGGCTCGATGCGCAAGGCCTGGCCCGCGTATACGCCACGCTTCGTCCGCGCCTCCAGGACGCCTATCGCGAGCTGGGTTATCCAGAGGGCAATGTAGACGCGGCCGTCGAGCGCGCCATCGGGCGCCTGCTCGATGCGCCGATCCTGGAGCGTGAGGTGGAGGTTCACCGGGCATTGGTGTTCTATCAGTTCGTCGATCCGCGCATCGAGCGCCTCAGCGCGGCGCAGAAACAGCTGCTGCGAATGGGCCCACGCAACCAGCGCCTGGTCCAGGACAAGCTCCGCGCCGTTGGTCGCGCCCTCGGCATCGCCTCGATCGATTGATCAGGTTCCGAAATTGCATCGCCTGCGGCCGAGGTCTTTGATGCGGCCAAAGTTGGCTCTTAATTTCCTGATTTGCGTCCTCGCGTTCTCAGTGTGGATATTCGCTTCCGCATGCGGCGGGTCGACGACCCCCACGGCCCCCTCCACCACGCTGCTTCAACCAAGCTCCGCCACCATCACGCTATCGGGGAGCGTCCGCGATGCGGGAAGCGGCGCCGGAATCGGGGCCGTCGATGTGCAGATCGCCGGCGGGCCAGACCTCACGAAGGCGACGACGACCGATGCCGCAGGGAATTATTCGATGACCGGGGTCAGGGTGGGTGTCTTTCCGGTCCGCTTCTCGCGCCCGGGATTCGAAACCGTTGAACGGCAGCTCAACGCCCTGCAAGATGCGCGAATTGACGTCCAGCTCAGGCAAGGCGGGTCGTGCATGGCGCCGCCGGCGCCGACCAATTTGCGCGCGACGGTTTCGGGGACGCGGGTCACGTTCAGCTGGGCGGCCGCACCCTCCGCCACCAATTACCTTCTCGTCGCGGGAACATCACCGGGCGGTTCGAATACTCTCTCCTTCCTCACGAGCCTGACGACGTATCAGTGGAGGGGAGCGGCCAGGGGTACGCAGTACGCGCGTGTCTTCGCGAAAACGGACTGCGTGCACGACACGCCCTCGAGCGAGGTCACGTTCACGGTGAACTGATCGTCAGCCCTCTTTACTTCGTCGCGGTAACCAGCGTTTCCGCGGACATCGGCAGGGCGTGGTATTCCGCGTCTCTGAACCCGCTTTCCTCCATCATGCCGCGCAGCTCCTTGAAGGTGTACGCATCGCCGGATGGAGTGCTGCCGAGCATCATCATGGCAAAGCCGGCAGAGATCGGCGGCGAGACGCGGTCCTCGTCCGGCACGAACTCGAGTGCCGCCACGCGGCCACCAGGCGCCAGCGAGGCGTGAATCTTCCGAAGCAGCCGCACGTTGGTGGGCGGATCGAAGTGGTGGAGGAAGTTGGTGACGAGCGCGAGGTGGTACCGGTACCGTAGTCAACGTCGAACGCATCGCCGGGAATCGTATGGAACCGCCTCTCGATGCCCGCGCGCGCCGCGTTCTCACGTGCAACCTCCAGCACGCCGGGCCAGTCCACGGCATGCACCTCCGCGCGCGGGTTCTTCGACGCAACCGTCACGCCAAAGATGCCGTGCCCGGCCGCGAGGTCGAGCACCTTGAGCTCCGCCCGCGAGGCTACGTCCAGCGCGTCGGCCATTCCTTCCGCCGCCGGCGCCATCATTGGCACCATGGCTCGCGCGAACTCGATCCAGACCGGGTTGTTCGGAGCCACCGTGGAACGGGACAGGTCACGGTGCCCTCGGCGAATTGTGTCTGTCAGCTCGGCGAAGTGGTCGACAAGGCCCGGGGTCGCGAGGAACTGCACCGTGCCCCCCACATAAGCCGGAGAACGGCGGCTGAGGAACATGGCTGAATCGGCCGTGAGCTCGTATCGGTCACCGCTCTTCGTCAGAAACCCGAGGACCGTCACATAGTCGAGCAGTATGCGGATGCCGCGGTGCGATGCGCCGGATTTCTCGGCTACGGCTGCGACCGTCATGGCGCCGTCGGCGATAGCCGTGAATACGTCCAGTTCCAGCGCCGACTTGAGCGCCGCCGTGCGTTGGTACGCGTTCACCGTCTCGAAAAACAACTCGGGGGAGGGAGGGTTTCCGGGCATCGTCATGCGCTGATTCTAATAGGGGCCTGGCCCCTAAGGTGCCAGGTCCCCAACTCGTTGCATGCGGTGACAAACGGGACGGTAGAATTTGCGAATGCGAACTATTGGATTTTCTGTCCTCGCCGCGCTCGCGCTCAGTGTGATGACCGCCGCGCCCGTGGTTCAGGCGCAGCCGGGCAGCACAATCGATCCGTCGATCTACGCCGGCATGAAGTGGCGGTCGATCGGCCCGGATCGCGGCGGGCGATCGATCGCGGTTGCCGGATCGGCGGCGCGACCCAACGAGTACTTCTTCGGCGCCGTCGGCGGCGGCGTGTTCAAGTCTGACGATTACGGCAACACGTGGACGCCGGTCACCGACACCTTTCTGAAGACCTCATCGGTCGGAGCTCTCGCCGTGGCGCCTTCGAATCCCGACGTCGTCTATGCCGGGATGGGGGAGAGCTGCTTCCGCGGCAACATCCTCCAGGGAGATGGCGTCTACAAGTCCACCGACGCGGGCAAGACCTGGACGCACATCGGCCTCGAGAACACCGAGACCGTCAGCAAGATTCGCGTGCACCCGACGAAACCGGATCTCGTGTATGCGGCGGTGCTCGGCCACGCGTACGGACCGAACCCCGAGCGCGGCGTCTACCGCAGCGCCGATGGCGGCAAGACCTGGCAGCAGGTGCTCTTCCGCAACAACGAGACCGGCGCGATCGATCTCTCGATCGATCCCAAGAACCCCGACGTTCTGTATGCGGCCATGTGGCAGGTCTATCGGACGCCGCACTCGATGGAAAGCGGCGGTCCCGGAAGCGGCCTGTTCAAATCCACCGACGGCGGCGCTACCTGGAAGGAGATCACCAGGAATCCAGGCCTGCCGGGCGGGCTCTGGGGCAGGAGCGGCGTCAGCGTGTCCGGCGCCGACGGCAACCGCGTGTACGCCATCATCGAAAACGAGAACGGCGGCGTCTATGTGTCGGATGACGCTGGCGCTACGTGGAAGGCCGGCGATCAGGATCGCAAGCTCCGTCAGCGCGCGTTCTACTACACCCACATCACGGCCGATCCGATGATCAAGGACCGCGTGTACGTCCTCAACGTCCAGTTCTGGCGGAGCGACGACGCGGGCAAGACCTTTCCCACGCAGATTCGTCCCCCTCACGGCGACAACCACGACCTCTGGATCGCGCCGAACGACAGCAACAGGATGGTGCAGGGAAACGACGGCGGGGGCAACGTGAGCGTGAACGCAGGGAAGACCTGGACGGGCCAGGGGTACGCCACGTCGCAGTTCTACAACGTGTTCCTGACGAAACACGTGCCGTATCACGTGTGCGGTGCGCAGCAGGACAACAGCACGGCATGCGTCGGCAGCGAGGCGAACCCGGGAGCGGGGGAGGGAAGCCTGCCGCCGATTTTCTATTCGCCAGGCGGTGGCGAGAGCGGCTACATCGCGAGCGATCCGACGAACCCGGACGTCTTCTTCGCCGGCAGCTATGGCGGCCTGATGACGCGCCTCGATCGCAGCACCGATCAGCGCCGCATCGTCACGGTCTATCCAAGCAATCCGATGGGGCATTCGTCGGAAGACATCAAGGAACGCTTCCAGTGGACGTATCCGATCGTCTACTCGCCCCTCGATCCGAAAATCCTGTACGCCTCGTCGCAGCACCTGTTCATGACGACGAACGGAGGACAGAGCTGGACGAAGATCAGCCCCGACCTCACGCGCGCCGACAAGGCCACGATGGGACCGTCGGGTGGGCCAATCACGAAGGACCAGACCGGCGTCGAGACGTACGCGACGATCTTCACCATCGCGCCGTCGCGGCAGGACATCAACACGATCTGGACCGGGTCCGACGACGGGTACGTGCACATCACGCGCGACGGGGGCAAGAACTGGACGAAGGTCACGCCGCCGGATCTGCCCGACTTCACGCGCATCAGCCTCATCGAGGCATCGCCCCATACGAACGGCGTCGCGTACCTCGCGGGCAACCGCTATCAGCGCACCGACCGCGCGCCGTACGTCTACAGGACCGCCGACTTCGGCAAGACGTGGACGAAGATCGTCAACGGTCTCCCGGCCAACGATTTCCCGCGCGCGATCCGTGAGGACGTCAAGCGCAAGGGGCTGCTGTACCTCGGCATGGAGAACGGCATGTACGTGTCGTTCGACGACGGCGCGACCTGGCAGTCGCTGCGCTTGAATCTGCCGGTCACGCCGGTGCATGGGATCGCGGTGAACGACCGCGACCTGGTGATCGGAACGCACGGCCGCGGGTTCTACATCCTCGACGATATCGGCGTGCTCCGTCAGGCGACGCCGCAGCTCACGTCGAGCGCCCTGCACCTTTTCGAGGTCGAGAATCCGCTTCGCGGCCTCGATCGCAACGTCGCGTTCGACTACTACCTGGGCAAGGACGCCGAGGAGGTGAAGGTCGAGATCGTCGACGGAAGCGGCAAGGTACTGCGTTCCTTCACGGGGACTCCGAAGGACAAGGAACCGGAGCGCAGTGAGCTCGACTTCTTCTTCGGCGGCGGACCGCCGCCGCGCGTGGGCGTGAAGAAGGGGATGAACCGGTTCACGTGGGACATGCGGCAGGACGGCGCGGTCGTGTTTCCCGGCATGATCATGTGGGCGGCGCGGCCCGAGCGCGGGCCGGCGTCGCCGCCCGGTGAGTACATCGTGCGCGTGAGCGCCGGTGGCCAGAGCGCGATGCGGAAGTTCCGGATCGGCCTCGACTCGAGGCTCGCGAAGCAAGGCATCACCGAAGCGGATCTGCACGCGCAGTACAAGCTGTCGGTCGAGGTGCGCGACAAGGTGACCGAAGCGAACAATGCCGTGCTGCAGGTTCGCTCGATTCGTGAGCAGGTGAACGACCGCCTCGCCAAGGTGCCCGAGCGGCGGCGCAAGGAAATCCAGGCGCTGGCTGATGGCCTGATGAAGCCGCTCACGATGGTGGAGGAAGAGGTCTATCAGGTGCGGAACCGCAGCAGCCAGGATCCGTTGAACTATCCGATCAGGTTGAACAACAAGATCGCGGCGCTGAGCGGCGTGATCGAGAGCGCGGACAGCAAGCCAACCGATCAGAGCTACGAGGTGTTCAAGGAGCTGTCGGCGCTGCTGGACAAGCAGCTCGCGCGGCGTGATGCCACGCTGAAAGCGGGGCTGCAGCGACTGAACGCCGCGCTGAAGCGGGAGAGGCTCGAGCCGATCGACCCGACCAGGAAACCGACGCCTCCGCCGCCGAAGCCCGCCAATCCGACGCAATAAATGTCAGATTTCAATTGACATGGCGCGGGGCCTGGTGGCAGGCTCCGCGCGGCTCCCTCACGTCAATCTCTCTCGCTCCGCCTCCGGAAGGTGGGACTATGTTCAGAATCAGTTCGTTCGTGACCCTGGCGATCGTCGTCACCGGAACAGCGGCGTTCGCGCAGCCTGCGGGACTCCCGACGACACAGCCGAATCTCCTTCAGATCATCAGGGAAGACGTGAAGGTCGGTCACGCCGCCGAGCATGTCAAGATCGAGGCGGGCTGGCCGGCAGCGTTCGAGAAGGCAAAGTCCCCGGTACTACTCACTGGGCCTGGTGTCTCTCACGGGCGCAGGTGAGGCGTGGTTCGTCGTGCCCTACGACTCGCACGCCGCGATGGCGGACGAGATGAAGCGATCCAGCGACGATCCCGTCCTCGCGGCGGAGTTGGCGCGGCTGTCGCGGGCGGATGCCGAGCACATCACCGGCGTTCGAACCATCCATGCCATGGCCCGCAAGGACTTGAGCTACGGCACGTTTCCCGAGATCGCGAAGCAGCGGTTTTTCGAGATCACGATCTTCCGGGTCAGGCCGGGCCATCAGGCCACATTCGCCGCGGCTGCCAAGGCGTACGGCTCGGCGGCCGGGCGCTCGGCGCCAGGCGTGAACTTCCGAGTCTACGAAGTCACCGCCGGAATGCCCGGGCCAACCTACCTGATTCTCCAGCTCGACCGCGGGCTTCGGAGACTTCGACAAGATCATGGCCGCGGGCGAGGCGACGATGAAGGGGGCGAACGCGGAGGAGCGCGCGGCCCTGGACAAGTTCGGGAAGGAAGCGCTGGTCAACGAGGAGACCCATCGCTTCCGCGTCGATCCGGAGATGAGCTACGTGCCGAAGGAAGTGCGCGCCCAGGACCCGGCCTTCTGGCTGCCCAAGAAACCGGCGGCGAAGACGTCTTCGCAACCGTAGCCGTGTCATTCGCGCGCATGTCCTTCACCCGTCTGAGCGGGGCCGCCCTGACGCTTGCGGCGTCGGTCACGCTGGCCGCGCAGCAGCCGCAGCAGCCTCCCGCCGTGGCGGTGCGCGCTGCGCGGCTGCTCGACGTCGCCAGCGGACAGATGCTCCGCGGTGCCACGGTCGTCGTCCAGGGTGATCGGATCACCGCCGTCAACCCGACGTCTCCACCGCCTGGAGCGCAGATCGTCGACCTCGGCGATGTGACGCTGATGCCCGGCTTCATCGACGCGCACACGCATCTGGCGCTCGAGATCGGCCCCACCACCTTCGTCGAGCCTGTCACGCATACCGAAGTCGACGCGGCCTTCAAAGCGGCGCGGCACGGCCGAACGACGGTGATGGCCGGCTTCACGACGGTGCGGGACTTTGGCGGCGACGTCACCGTGGCGCTGGCGAAAGCCGTCGAGCGCGGCGACGTCACGGCACCGCGCGTGATCCCATCGCGCTATCCACTCGGGATCACAGGCGGGCACTGCGACGTGACGGGATTCGCGCCCGGTGTGCTCGAGCGGGGCCCGAGCCCAGGGAATCGCCAACGGTCCGTGGGAGGTCGTCGAGGCGGTTCGCCACCAGATCAAGCATGGAGCGCAGGTCATCAAGACGTGCGCCACCGCCGGCGTGCTCTCGCTCGAGGGCCCGGTGGGCGCGCAGCAATACACGCTCGAAGAGCTTCAGGCGATGGTGCAGGAGGCGGCGCGCCACGGGGTGAAGGTCGCTGCGCACGCGCATGGCACCGAGGGCATCAAGGCCGCCGTGCGCGCAGGCGTTGCCTCCATCGAGCATGGCTCGATGCTCGATGACGAGGCGATCGCGCTCATGAAGGAGCGCGGCACGTACCTGGTGCCGACGACCTATCTCGGTGACCGGATCAACCTCGCCGTGCTTGCCGCCGCTCGTCAGAAAGAAGGCGGAGAGCGTGCTGCCGGTCGCGCGCGAGAGCCTGCGCAAGGCGATCGCGGCCGGGGTGAAGATCGCGTTCGGCACCGACGCGGCGGTCTTCCCGCACGGCGAGAACGCGAAGGAGTTCGCGGTCTACGTGAAGTTCGGCATGACGCCGCTCGAGGCGCTGCGGACCGCAACGGTGCACGCGGCCGATCTCCTCGGCAAGGACGACCGCGGCAGCATCGCGGCCGGCAAGCTCGCAGACCTCGTGGCGATGCCTGGCGATCCGCTGCAGGACATCACCGCGACCGAGCGCGTCAGCTGGGTGATGCTCGGCGGGCGCGTTCTGCGATAGCTGCTGGAGTCTCCTCGGAGACTCCAGCCAAACGGCCGGCCCGCGTCAGACGACCGTACGACGGCCGCTCAACAGTCCGACCACGAACAGCACGAGTGCGATCACGAGCAGCACGTGCACGAAGGCGCCGATGGTGTAGGTGCCAACCACTCCGAGCAACCACGCGATCAGCAGGATCACCGCGTAGTGTGTACAGCATTGCGCTCCTCCTTGGCGAGTGCTCAAGCTACCGCTTGATGCCTTTGCCGATGTCTTCGATCGTTTCGCCGACCTTCCGGCGCGCGCGACCGAGGTCGTCCTGAGCGTTGCCGAGAGCCTCGTCCACGACGCCCTCGTCACGCAACTTTTCGTCGTCGGTGAGATCACCAGCGGCCTGTTTGACTTTGCCCTTTATCGCTTGGGCTTTCCCGTCGAGCTCATCACGGTTCATAGCTCGTTACCCTCCACCTGCGCTAGCAGCATGGCCCGTACCGTGAGCGCTCGAGTTGTAGCTGGATACGCGGCCGAGAGGGTTCGCCGACTCGGCCGTGTCGTTCTATCGTTCGGATCTCGATCGGTTCTGAGCGTCGAAGCGCATCAGCCAGATATCCGATTCGACGATCGAGGCGGTGAAATACAACCGCCGAGCGTCGGGCGCGAGCGCGTGCGATCCGATCGCGCGCTCCGTTTCCGCGTAAACGTCTCGGGCGTCTCCAGTGATCGTGTCCACGAGCCTCAGGCGCCCTTGTGACTGCGCGAGCAGACGGCGCCCGTCCGGCAGCCAGCGCGGAAGCCCGCCCGTGCCGACGCGCTGCCACGACTTGTCCGAGATTGTGAACACCCACAGCACATCCGAGGTGTCCGCGGCAGCAATTCGCTTCCCATCGGGCGACCAGTCGCGGAGATAGGTGGGACTTTTCGTCGGGGGAGAGGGCAGGCGCTCCGGCGGCCTCGTCCAATCGTGCGCGTCGAAAATGAACTGCTCGCCCGTGCTGGGGTTGGAACCGCCGACCCAGCGGCCATCGGGCGAGGGGAGGGGTAGTTCAGCACGGTGTCGCCGTGTGTCAACTGCCGGGCTCCGCTGCCGTCCGCCTGCATCGTCCAGAACTGATAACCGCCGCTTCGCGACGAGTAGAAGAGCAACGACCCGTCCGGCGCCCAGCGCGACCCGCGATCGCGCGCGGCGTCGTGCGTCAGCGCCTTCAAGCCGGAGCCATCCACGCCGACGATCCACACGTCCTCCTGGGCGCGAATCGATCGAAGCGTGATCAGGCGGCCATCGGGTGAGACATCCGGATGGAGCCACGCGCGCTGCCCAGTCAGGACGTCGACGGGCACACCTCTGACGGCCCCGATCGCGGGATCGAATCCGATCGACCGCACGTGAGTGCTGAACGCCAGCGCGGCATAGACAACCGCGCCGTCGCGTCCGACGTTCGCGAAGGCGGCGTACTCCGCCGGCATCGCCATGGCAACCGGCTCGCCCGCCGGCGTTCCAGTGGCGGAATCGATCGCCACGCGCCAGATGTTGACGCTTCCGCCCCGGTCGCTCGAGAAATAGAGCTGCCGCCCGTCGTGCGACCACGCAGGACTCCAGTCGACCGACTCGCCCGTGGTAATCCGCGTCCGCGGACCTCCGGCCAACGGCTGAACCCAGATATCGCGGTTTGCGCCGACGAACGCGGTGCTCGCTGCGTTCAGCGGCAGCGCCCAGAACGCAACGAAGCGGCCGTCCGGCGACACACGAGGCTGCACCGCATCGGCGGCTGCGATCCGCCGGCGCTCGCCCGACTCGACGTTCACCTCCCACAGCTCGCTTGGGGCAAGCCGGCCGTCGGGTTCGCTGCCCATTTCGGTCGCGAAGACGATGTGGCGGCCGTCCGGCATCCATACCGGATCGGCGCCGCCGTTCGTCAGCCGGCGCACAGATTCGCCTCGCCGACCCATGATGAAAATGCCGGAGCTGTTGTCTCGATCCGAGCTGAACGCGATGCTCAAGCCGTCCGGCGAAAACGCCGGCGACGTATCAGCGGACGGGGAATCCTTCGTGAGGTTCACCGCGGTGTCGGTTCCAATGCTCCTGATGTAGATGTCGGAGGGGCCCGCGGCGGAGGCCTCGGCATAGACGACTTCGCTGCCGTCAGGCGAAAGGCTCGGAGACGTTTCGATACCGCGCTCGAACGTCAGCCGCGTGAACGTGGGCCGCAGTGGCTCCGCGGCGTCTTCCCGCAACTGGCGGCCCGCAATCATGTACGCCGCGGCTGCGATCGCGATCACTCCCAGCGACATCGCAAGGATGGCGCGCGTTGACCACCGAGAGGTTCCAGCGGCTGCGGCCGGCGGCGCGAGGCCTTCCAGGAGGTTGCGCAGGTCCCGTGCCGACTGCACGCGTCGTTCGGGATTCTTCGCGAGGCAGTGATCGATGGTGCGTTCCAGATCGCGCGACACGCCGGGCCGAATCTTCGTGATCGGCTCCGGTACGTCCTTGATGATCGATGACAAGACCGAGATGCTCGTATCGCCTCGGAAGGGGCGCACTCCGGTAGCCATCTCGTACAGGAGTATCCCGAGCGAAAAGATATCGGTCCGGTGATCGACCGGCCGTCCTTCAGCCTGCTCCGGCGACATGTAGGCAACCGTGCCGACGATCTGTCCTATCGACGTCGCCGGCGTGGCGGTCATCGTCGGGGCGGTCACGTCCGCAACCGCGGGAGCCTCGAGTTTCGCGAGACCGAAGTCGAGCACTTTCACGCGACCGTCGCGCGTGACCATCACGTTCGATGGCTTCAAATCGCGGTGGACGATCTGCCGGTCGTGCGCAGCGCACACGGCGTCCACGAGGGGGACGGCATACTTCAGCAGCGCAGGCAGCGGCAGCCCCGTCGACGGCACGTGCTGGTCGATTGTTCGGCCATCGACGATCTCCATCGTCAGGAACCTTATGCCATCGGATTCCTCGACTGAATGGATCGTGACGATGTTCGGATGATTGAGTGCCGCGACGGCCTGCGCCTCTCGCTCGAATCGCGCTCGGCGGTCTGGATCGGACGCGATCCGCTCTGGGAGAACCTTCAATGCCACGAGGCGCTTCAGCCGCGTGTCCTCCGCCTCGTAGACCTCGCCCATGCCGCCGGCGCCAAGCGGGCGCAGCACACGGTAATGGTTCAGCACCGCTTCCCTGGACAACACAGCGAAAGTCTAACGCGTCAGTGCCTTCATCAGGCGGTGCATGAACTCGAGGCCCTCGTAGAAATCCTGCACGCCGACGCGTTCGTTCTGGCCGTGTGAACGAACCGGATCGATCTCTGTGAACACCGACGGCACGCCGTAGACGGGAATGCCCGCGCGGCGGAGATGCACGCCATCGGTTGCCCAGGGATCCATCACGGGAACAACCGGAATCCCCGGCCACATCTCGGCGACAAGGTGCTCGACCGGTTGGAGCACCTCCGGAACGAGCGGCGACGCCGGGCTCGCGCGCATCTCGTTCAGCGGCGTGATCGAAACGCGCGGATCCGCCACGGCTCCGGCGAGGGCCGTCATCACCGCTTCGAGGGAATCCTCGGGGAGGATCCGACAGTTGACGGAGGCTCGTGCCCGCTGCGGCAGCGCGTTCGCCGCATGGCCGGCCTCGAGCATCGTGGCGACGCACGTGGTGCGCATCACGCTGTTGAAGAAGGGCGAGTCCTCGCGCGAACGAGTATCAGGCGGCGCCATGCGGTCGAGAAATGTCCGTGTGGTTTCATTGAGCTTGATCGGGAACTCCAGCTGCGAGATGCGCGTCAGCGCGGCCGCGAGCCGGTAGATCGCGTTCTCTTTCGTCGGCTGGGCGCTGTGCCCGCCGCGGTCATTGACCTCCAGTCGAAAGGTCACCGAGGCCTTTTCGCTCGTCTGCACGGTGTAGCGAAGCCGCTTCCCGTTTTCGATCTGGCCGCTCCCGGCGTCCGAATTGAGCGTGTACGCTGCGTCGATCAGCGGGCGCTGCTCGCGCAGCAGCCAGCCGATGCCCTCGGCGCCGCCGACCTCTTCATCGGCCGTCAGCGCCACGATGATGTCGCGGTTCGGCGTGAACCGCTCTTGCTTGAGCCGGATGAGCGTCGTGATGAGCACGGCGGCTTCCTGCTTGATGTCCGTCGTGCCGCGCCCGTAGAGGAAGCCCGCGCGCTCGGTCAGCCTGAACGGATCCAGGCCCTCCGACCAGTCTTCCTTGCGGGCGTCGACGACGTCGAGATGCGCGAGGAACAGGATGGGGCGTGCGGCACCAGACCCCCGAAGCCGCGCCACGACGTTGCTTCGATGCGCTCGCGGTCCGACGACCTGCACGTCAGTGGCCACGAATCCAGCGCTGCGCAGCCGCGCGGCCACGGCCTCCGCCGCCGCCTGCGTGCCAAACTTCTCGCTGGTGTTGATCTCGACGAGCTCGCGGAGCAGTTCGCGCGCGGGCTCACGGTATGGAGACTGGGCGGCGCTAACGGCCGCGATCAGCAATGGAAGAACGGTGCGCATGCGTCAAACGGGGCCGACAGGCAGCTACGGCTTCGGGCTCGAATCAGCCGGCGGCGCCGGAGCCGAAGCTGGCGACCGCCTCGGATTCCGACTGGAACGTGTCGAGAACAGTGAGGAGGCGCGTGACCGCCAGCGCCCGGTGTGTGCTGTCTGGCAGTTCGGCGAGCCGAAGGTCGCCGCCTCGCTTCCGCAGGCTTGCCTGCTTCGACACCAGGACCCCGATCCCGCCGCTGTCGATGTGGACGACGTCGCGCAGGTTGACCACGAACTTTCGTTCGCCCGCGCGGATCAGCTCGTCCATGCATGCCGCGAATTCGATGTCGCCGTCGCCTATCTCGAGCCGGCCGTCGAGATCGAGCACCATCACACCGCCCGTACGACGTTCCGTAATCTTGAGCTGCGCGGCCATCGGCGCGGATTGTAGCGCGAAGCGGTGTTTGCTGCTTCGTAACGGCAGGTAACGGCTCCACGCGAAAGCTCGACGGAGGGATCGCGCGGTAGCATCGACTGCATGAACGAAATTGCGAGTGTCTTCCGCTCATCAGTCGTCGCGGCCATGCTCTTGTGCGCGGCGACGGCGTCCGCCGCGACCTATGAAGTCAGCTCAATCCCGGACCTTCAGGCAGCCATCGACGGTGCAGTCGCCGGCGACACGATCGTCGTCCACAACGGTGTGTATACGACGAGCGGCTCGATTACCGTCAACCGTCAGGGCACCGGGGACGCGCCGATCCGCATCGTCGCCAAGACGATCGGCGGCGTCGAGATCACCGGCACGCATGGCTTCAACGTGGTCAGCCCCGCCGCCTACGTCGAGATTCGAGGATTCCGGTTCACGCATCTGTCCGGCCGCAATCAGATTCGATCGGGCGCAACTCACATCCGCTTCACCCAGAACTTTTTCGAAACGACAGGTGACGGCGCGTATCTGGTGGTCGCCGGCCATTTCGCACAGGTCGACCGCAACGAGTTCCGCAACAAGAGCACGCTCGGCAACATGATCGATGTGCGCGGCTCGGGCAGTCAGATCGCGCAATACGTATGGATCCATCACAACTACTTCCACGACTTCACGAGCCCGGGCGGCAACGGCGCGGAAACCATCCGCTTCGGTCTGAGCGGCCTGAGCCTCTCGAACGGCTATGGGCTCATCGAGCACAATCTGTTCGTCCGGTGTACCGGTGAAAACGAGCTCATCTCGAACAAGTCGAGCGCGAATATCTACCGGTACAACACGATCCTCGATTCACCCGGAGGCGAGCTGACGCTCCGCCACGGCAACGACTGCGTCGTCTATGGCAACTACTTCCGCAATTCGGCGGGCATGCGGATTTTCGGCGACCGGCATGAGATCTTCAGCAACTACCTCGAGGCCACGACTGGCATCAACATCGGCAACGGCGCCGGCGAGGTTGCGGACGGCGCGGCGCTGACGACGCACGACAGGCCGGATGATGTGGTGATTACGTTCAACACCCTGGTGAACAGCGCGCGCAACTACTTTCAGACGGGGCGGACGAGTGGCCTGGGCGCTACGAACACCGTCTTCGCGAACAACATCATCCAGGGCGGTGGCGCGGCGTCCAGCTTGAGCGGACCGTACACGGGCGGCGTGTGGGAAGGAAACATCATCTGGGAGACGGCCGGCGCCGGTGCGATGCCGCCGGGGACCTACGATGAAGTGAACCCCTTGCTGGAGCCGAAGGCCAACGGCGTATTCCGTCCGCAGGCCGGAAGCCCCGCGATCGACAGCGGCGTCGGTGAGTATGCGGCGGTAACGGTGGATCACGACGGTCAACCGCGCGCAGGGGCACCGGATCGTGGGGCGGATGAAGTGTCATCCGATCCTGTCGTCGCGGAGCTCCTGACGCCCGGCGATATCCTCCGGGTGATCCACGGCCGGCGGTAAGCGTACGTTCTGTTCAGATTACCTGTTCGGAGTACCGGTTCAGAATCGCAACTCTGAACCGGTACTCTGAACAGAAACAAAAACAGGCGGCGGTGGGTTAGTTCTGACGTACCCGTACCTGACAGGGGGGCCGTCAGTGTGGTCGGCAGTTCGGTGCCGGGCTCGAGGCGCACTTCTTTGCCGCGGGTCGCCATCACGGCGCCCGTGCCCGCGGCGCCACCGATCGCGGCGCCCTTCAGTGCGCCCCCTTTGCCGCCAAGCAGTCCGCCGATCACCGCGCCCGCGCCTGCGCCGACGCCAACCTTGGTGGCGTCCTCACCTTTGGTTGCTTCGGCCAGCTGCTCGATCGGCTCCGTCTGGACCGGCAGACGCTCGCCGTCGTACCGCACGCTGGTGAACTGAATCGCCACGCGTGCGCGTCCCTTGACCCGGCCCGCCCGTTCCGCGTGGATGACGGTGCCCGCCAGCTCGGTGCCCGCGGGCAGCACCTGGTGGCCGTCGATCGTGACCGGCTGGCGCAGCGTGGCCCGGACGGTGTCTTCCACTTCACTCACATCGGACGCGACCGCCGATTTCAGCTCGAGCGGCAGGGTCGTCCCCGTCGGCAGCGTGAACTCGCGATACTCGGGGACCGCCCGCGCCGCGGCGGAACGCGGAGCGGCGGCAGTCATCTCAGCCCGCTCGTGCCGTGCTTCCGCCGGACGGGTGAAGGGACGCGGCCGCGACTCGCCTTTGGTCGGGCGAGGCGCAGGCGTTTCGTCGGGAACGGCGGCGGGCGCAGCCGCCGGCGCTTCGGCCGCGGGCGCCGCCGCCGCCGACACCTCTGTGGTGTCGCTGCTGCCACACGCCGATGCCATCATGCTGATCGTCAGAACCGCACAGATCGATTTGGTCACGCTTCCTCCTGCTCGGGACGGTTCACGGACAGAACCGTCGCATGAATCACAGTTCTCGTGCCTCTGGCGCCGGTAGGCCCGCGTCGCCGTTTTCCATTGCGATAAGCCTGCCGAGTACGGGAATAGGTCGTCTTGCGGCACACTTTTGCGGCACAATGCGCCCGATGCGTGGTCTCTCCGTTCTCGCCGTCGCCGCAGCAGCCGTAGTTCAGATCGCCGCGCAGGCGCCCGCGCCCGCACGGCTCATCTCGCCTGAAGTACGGCCGGATCGCAGCGTGACCTTCCGCTTCTCCGCGCCAAACGCGCGCGAGGTGCTGCTCGCGCTCGAAGGCGCCGAGCGGCGCCCGATGCAGAAGGACGATCAGGGCGTCTGGACACTCACGAGCGCGCCACTCGAACCCGATCTCTATGGCTACTCGTTCATCGCGGACGGTGCCCGCATGATCGATCCGCTGAACGCCGCCACGAAGCCGAACCTGTTGAATCTCTCCAGCCTGCTGCACGTGCCGGGACCGGCGTCGCTGCCCTGGGAAGTCGGCGACGCGGCGCGCGGGGCGATTCACCATCACTTCTATCGCTCGGCCGTGGTGGGCGACGACCGCGACTTCTTCGTCTACACGCCGCCCGGGTACGACGCCAACGCCGGCCGGACGTACCCGGTGTTGTATCTGCTGCACGGGTTCAGCGACGACGCGACCGCCTGGACGGCGGTGGGGCGGGCGCACGTGATCCTCGACAACCTCATCGCACGCGGAACGGCGCGGCCGATGCTGCTCGTGATGCCGCTCGGTTACGGCGCGCCGGAGCTCGTCTCTCCCGGCGGCAGCGGCATGCGCGATCCGGCGCTGCGGCGCCGGAGCTACGAGAGATTTCGCGACGCGCTGTTCACCGAGGTGATGCCCGCGGTCGAGAAGCAGTACCGCGTCATGACGGATCGTTCGGCCAGGGCGATTGCCGGTCTCTCGATGGGCGGAGCCGAATCGCTGTTCGTCGGCCTCAACGCGCTCGATCGCTTCGCGTGGATCGGCGCATTCAGCACGGGCGGCCTCGACGACAACCTCGATGCGGTCTTTCCGGGCCTCGACGCGAAGGCCGGCGCACGGCTGCGCCTCCTGTGGATCGCCTGCGGGACCGACGACCGTCTGATCGACACCAACCGCGCCGTTTGGCGGTGGCTCACCGCGAAGCAGGTCCCCCACACTCCTGTTGAAACGAGCGGAGGACACACATGGATGGTATGGCGACGCAATCTGGCGGCGTTCCTTCCGCTCCTCTTCAAGCCGTCATAGGTGACGACGAAGCGCGGCGTCTGGCGGCGCTGCGCCGATATCGAATCCTCGACACCGACCCGGAGCGGGCGTTCGATGACCTCGCCCTTCTTGCATCTCAGATCTGCGAAACGCCGATGGCGTTCATCACGCTCGTCGACGCGAATCGGCAGTGGTTCAAGGCCCGCGTGGGAGTGTCCATCGTCGAGACCTCACGGAGCATCTCCTTCTGCACGCGCGCCATCCGGCAGAAGGGCCTGTTCGTCGTGCCCGACGCATTGGAGGACGGCGAGTTCCGCGACAATCCGATGGTGGCGGGCCACCCGCACATCCGCTTCTACGCGGGCGCACCGCTCGTGACCCACGACGGTCACGCCCTCGGCACGCTGTGCATCGTCGATCGCGTGCCGCGCACGCTGACCGCGCAGCAAAAGGAAGCGCTGCAGGCGCTGAAGCGTCAGGCCGAGGCGCAAATCGAGCTGCGGGGGAGCCTCATCGAGCTGAAACAGGCGCTCGCCGCGCGCGACCACGCGGAGGAGGCGCAGGAGAAGCTGATCGCGCAGCTGCGATCCGCGCTGACCAACGTCGGCCGGCTGTCGGCCCTCATCCCGTACTGTTCGGCGTGTCAGTTCAACATGACGATTCCGGCCGACCCGTCGCAGATTCCCACGATCTCGGCCGGCGTCATGCAGATGCTCGCCGAAAAGCACTGGCCGGAGAACGACATGATGCGCGTCGAGCTCGCGCTCGAAGAAGCGCTCGCCAACGCCATTCGTCACGGCTGCTGCGGCGACCCGACGAAGCAGCTGCAGTGCTGCGTGACGATCGACGATCGCGGCGAGGTCGTCATCGTCGTTCGCGATCCGGGGACGGGCTTCGATCCGGGCGTCGTGCCCGATCCGCTCGCTCCGGAAAACATGCTCAAACCGAGCGGACGCGGCGTCTATCTGATCAACCACCTGATGGACGAAGTGTCGTTCGCCGACGGCGGCCGCGAAGTTCAGATGCGCAAGCGACGCGGGTGAGGGGCGAGCCGCTCACGGCCGTTGCCAGAACTTGTCGAAGAGCGCCACGTTGGTCAGCTGATCCGTACGATTGACAAGAAACGCCTTTCCATCGTCTACCCAGCTGGCGCGGAACAACACGTGAAACGGAAGTGGGATCGCAGATAGCTGCTTACCCGTTTCCGTCTCGAATACTCCAATTGCATCGCTGCCTCGACTGACCGCGTAAGGCATGCTGAACGTGCGACCATCAGAACTGAACATCGGCAGCGACAAATCGCTTCCCGGTACTTGAATCTCCCAGACCGTCGACCGCCGCTCGACATCGATCAAGCGCACCACATTTCTGGACGTGGCCAGGGACGTCACAATCCAGGTGCCCGAACCTGATGGCTGGCGAATCCAGTCGCCGCGGAAACCACCATCAAGAAGTTTCTCCGCCGATCCCCCACTCGAGCGCACCCGCCACGTCTGACGCCCACCTTCGCCCGCGAAAATAGCCTGGAAGACGATCCACTCACCGTCCGGTGACCAGACCGGCCACGAGTCTGCGGCCGCGTCGTTGGTCAATTGGCGTGGTGCCGTGCCGTCGACATTCTGCACCCAGATGTCCGAATGGCCAGCCGCCGCCGACGCAAAGGCGACGCGCGTACCATCGGGTGAGAGGGACGAATGCGCGACGGCGTCGCCGGGGACATATGTAATCTGCCGCATCGGGCCTTGCTGGCCGAGGGGCTTCAACCAGAGATTGCGGCTGCCGCTGAGTGTCGTATTCACAAGGAGCGCGTGGCCGTCGCGGGTCACGAAGGTCCAGATGGGATCGCCTTGCGCGTCCATCAGCTGCGACCCGGGCACGCCCGGGTTCATCGGGATCTTCCAGACGCCACGAACACTCCGGACGGCGCTGACGATAAGACGCGAGCCGTCGGCCGAGACCGAGGGAGTCGCAAACGCCGTGTTCACGGTCATTGTCATCCGGGTGATTGATCCGGTCTCCGTATCCAGAATCCCGAGATCCGTTATCGCCTGCTGACGCGGAAACGGGACGTACGTGACGACAACGTGGCGATTGTCCGTCAGCCACACATGTCCGCTGACACCCTCGTTGCCCCGCGTGAAGCGGGTGATCTGGCGCTCTTCACCCGTCCGTGCGTCGATGACGAACACGTTGGCCGGGGCGAACAGACCGGCGCGGACAAACGACAGCCAACGACCGTTGCGCGACCATGCCGCACGCACGGAGCCGCCCGCGAAGCCTCCAACGTTGATGCGTCTGGCTATGACGCGCGGCTCCTGGTCGTTCAATCCGCGCACCGCCAGATGGAACCCGCCGGAGTCCAGCTGTGCGTAGGCGAGATCCCGTCCATCCGGCGACGGCGCAGCGGACCGTGCGCCCGTCAGGATCTTGCGGGGTTGGCCGCCGAGGACTCCGACCTGCCATACGCCGAAGCCGTCGGCGTCTGTCCGCGTGAAATAAATCGCTTCTCCGTCTGGCGCGAACACCAGCTCCGATTCCTCGGCGCCATCGTTGGTGAGCCGAATCGGTTCGCCTCCGGTGACTTGCCGCAACCAGATATCCGGTGTGCCCGCGTGGCCGGAGACGAACGCGAACGATCGGCCGTCTGGTGAAATCGCGGGCCAGGTCTCCGATCCGCCATAGTCGGTCAAGCGCGTCGCGATGGTGTGGTTCGAGAGCGCAACTCCCGTCGGCGGAGCGGGGCGTTCGCGCCACCATCCAGCCGCGATGGCTCCGGCTGCGGCGGCCGCAAGAGCCACGGCGAGAACGGGCCACGCATTTCGCTTCCGAGTGGGAACGACCGGAACCTCGAGAATGACCGCTGCGTCGCCGATGTCACGCAACCGCTTCTTTGGATCCTTCTCCAGGCACCTTCGCAGGAGCCGCCGGACGGGAGACGGCGTGGCGCCAGGCAGCGCGGACCAATCGGGATCGCGCGTGAGGATCGCAGCGACCGTGTCGGATACGGTCGTACCATCGAAGGCCTTGCGGCCGGTCAACAGCTCGTAGACCACACAGCCGAACGCCCAGATGTCTGCGCGTTTGTCCGTGACTTGACCGCGCGCCTGCTCCGGGCTCATGTACGCCGCGGTGCCGAGAATCACGCCCGCGCGTGTGCCGACCGCCGACAGCGTCGGTGACTGCGTGATGTCCGCCCGGACCGCGTCGCTCGACAGCGCCTTGGCCAACCCGAAGTCGAGCACTTTCACCGTCCCGTCGGATGTCAGCTTGACGTTGGCTGGCTTCAGGTCGCGGTGGATGATCCCCTTTTCGTGCGCGGCGTCGAGCGCCCCGACCAGCTGTTGCGCGAGATGCAGCGCCTCGTCAGGAGCCACGGGACCTTTGGCGATGCGGTCCGCGAGCGTCGGGCCTTCGACCAGCTCCATCACGATCGCGCCAGACGAGTTCGATTCCTCGAACCCGTAAATGGCGGCGATGTGCGGATGATTCAGAGAGGCGAGCACCTGCGCCTCGCGCTCGAACCGCGCGCGGCGGTCGGGATCGAGAGCAAAGAGGTCGGGCAGTATCTTGATCGCCACCTCGCGGTGCAGCCTGGTATCGCGCGCGCGATAGACCTCGCCCATGCCGCCGGCGCCGAGCAAACCGACAATCTCATACGCGCCGACACGTCCGCCGGCTTCAAGACCCATGTCCGGTGTGCGCGGATTATAGTCTGCCCGTTATGCCTGAGTGAGGCGCTCGGAGATGTCGACCGTGACGGTCAATTCGCCCGGCTGCGGCACGTTGAGCGGCTCGTTCGACACCGTCGCGCCGCGGCGGCGGAACGCGCGCCACCATTGCGCCGCGTCATCGGCCGTCCACGCGTGAGCCTGCCGCGAGCGTCGCAACTCGTCGCGAAGCTCGCGCGCGCTCCGCGGCCGATCGTCAGGCCGCTTCTCCAGGCATTTCAGGATCAGCGCCTCCAGGTCTGCCGGCACCGGCCAGGCGCCTCGTTGAGACGGCGGCACGGGAGTGGTGTGCAGGTGGTGACCGATGATCTCGGCGACGCTGCCGCCTTCGAAGACGGGACGGCCCGTCAGCAGGAAATAGCCGACCGCGCCGACGGCATACAGGTCGCCGCGCGGATCCGCCGTCTCGGGCGCCGTCATCGCTTCGGGTGACATGTAGAGCGGAGTACCCGTCAGCACGCTGGCGCCAGCCATCGTCGCTTCCAAGTTGGTCGCCGCGAGCGGCTTGACCAGGCCGAAGTCCACGACCTTGACCACATCCGGCTCGCCGCCGCGTTCGGTCAGGATGATGTTGGCGGGCTTGATGTCGCGGTGCACGAGGCCGGCCGCGTGCGCTTCGGCCAGCGCGCCGCACACCTGCTCGAGGATCGCGATCACTCGGGCCGCCGGGAGGGGGCCGTGCGATGCGTCACGAGGTCCTCGAGGTTGATTCCGTCGAGGTATTCCATCGCGTAGTAGAAGACGCCGTCCGGCGTGCGCCCGTAGTCGTAGATGGCGACGGTGTTCGGGTGACTGAGCTGCGCGGTCATTTGCACTTCGCGCTCGAAGCGCACCAGGTTCACGTCGCCGGCGCGCTCGGGCGGCAGCAGCTTGATCGCGGTCGGCCGGCGCAGCATCGCGTGGCTCGCGCGATAGACGACGCCCATCCCGCCGGCGCCGATCTTCTCCTCGAGCGTGTACTGGCCCAGCCGCCGCACGCGCGCCGCTTCGACGCGCAACCCGAAGATCACGCGCGACCCCATGGTGGCAATGGCGATCGTCACCGCACACCAGGTGGTCACGTTCACGACGGCAGCCGCGGAGCCGGTGGCAGCGAAGGTCGCGGGCACGAGCGGGAGCATGGCGATGCTGCTGACCACGAGGGTGCGGCGCGCGGTGCTCGGCACGGCGATGGCGCGCGCCATCACCGTATTCGCGCACGCGAGCAGACCGGCATAGAGCCCCACTGAGAAGGTGATCCCCAGCGCTCGTTGCATGCCGACGAGATTCAATCCCATCAAGGCGAACAGCAGACAACCGAGCACGAGCGCGACGACCTCGAGAACACGGAGCGCGTCGATCGAGAACCGCATTCGGCGGGTCACGAGCCACACCGCGGCGAATGTCGAGGAGGCGGCGAGGTGCAGGAGGTTGCCCGACTCGAATATGACGTCGCCAAGGCCCCGTCCAGGCCGCGCGCGCACGAATGGAAACGTCACCAGGTTGGTGAGATAGAAGCCGAACGAGAGGACGAACACCCAGAACGCCCACAACCTGATTCGATCCTGCAGGAACGCGCGGACGTCGGCCTGATCGGTGGCCCCGGTCGGCAGGGCCACTGCAATGTGTGACGCGCTCCGCATGACCGAATTATAGGTCCCCGCTATACTCGGGCGCGGCCTTGCGCGGCGTCGCCGCGCAAGGTCAAAGGTCAAAGGCAAAGGTCAAAGGCGACACTCGCCGACCGCATCGCGAACGGACCCATCCCGCTCGACGAAGTGCTTCCCATTCACGCCAGATCGCCAACGCGCTCGAAGCGGGGGGAACGGAGACCTGGTGCAGAACAGGTTCTCGGAATTCCAGAAAGACAAACGGTAGAATCTAAGCGCTCATGGCATCCCCAGTTACCTCGTCACGCGTCGTCAACATTGCCGACCTCCGCGAGCTGGCCCGCCGCCGGCTGCCGCGGATGGTATTCGACTACATCGACGGCGGCGCCGAAGCCGAAGTGACCCTCCGGGAGAACTGCCGCATCTTCGAGGACGTGCGGTTCCGCCCGCGCAGTGGCGTCGTGGTGCCGACCGTGGATCTCAGCACCACGGTCCTCGGCCACACGCTGTCGATGCCGATCATTCTCGGGCCCGTGGGCAGCAGCCGGATGTTCTGGCCGCGCGGCGAGACGGCCGCCTCGGCGGCCGCCGGCAAGGCGGGCACCATCTATACCCTCTCGACGCTTTCCGGCACACGGCTCGAAGAAGTGAAGGCAGCATCCACGGGACCCTGCTGGTACCAGGTGTATCTGTGCGGTGGTCGCGATATCGCCCAGGGTGCCATCGCACGCGCCAAGGCGGTGGGCTACTCGGCGCTCGTCGTCACGATCGATACGCCGGTGGCCGGCATGCGCGAGCGCGATCCGCGCAACGGCGCGAAGGAGCTGATCAGCAAGAAGCCGTTCGCGATGCTGCCGTACCTCCCGCAGATCCTGGCGCGGCCCGGCTGGCTGCTCGATTTCTACGCAGACGGCGGCTTGATGACGTTTCCAAACGTCATGCTGCCAGAGGGTCCCATGGGCTACGCCGACGTGACGGCGGCGCTCGACGGCGCCATCGTCTGCTGGGACGACATGCGGTGGCTTCGCGACTTCTGGAACGGCCCGATTGTGGTCAAAGGCGTCCACACCGCAGACGATGCGCGTCGGGCGATGGACGCGGGCGCGAACGCCGTTGTCGTGTCGAACCATGGCGGCCGCCAGCTCGATGGCGTTGCAGCCACGCTTCGCGTGCTGCCGGAAGTGCTGGCCGCGGTCAACGGGCGCGTCGAGGTACTGATCGACGGCGGCATCCGGCGCGGCGGCGACGCCGTGAAAGCGCTGGCGCTTGGCGCCCGTGCCGTGATGATCGGCCGCGCCTACGCCTACGGCCTCGCCGCGGGTGGGGAAGCGGGCGTGACGCGGGCGCTCGACATCCTGCGGACGGATCTGATGCGGACGATGAAGCTCCTCGCCTGTTCATCGGTGCGCGAGCTCGATCGCTCGTATGTCGAAGGACCGGAGTGGATGGAAGCCTCGCGCCGACCCACGTACGCCTAGGACGTTTCCGACCAGAACTGAGCGAGAAGGTTCGCCGCGACGCGGCGGCGATACTCGGCCGTCGACCGGATGTCGTCGATCGGGCTGATCTCTTCCTGCAGCAGACGCGCCGCGTCGCCCACAGTGCCGCCCGCCTGAAGATGCGCCTCGGTGCGCGGCGCGCGGACGACGGTGGGCGCCACACTGCCCAGGGCAACCCGAGGCGACGGACCGCCCACGCCGGCGAGCGTGACTTTTGCGATCGCCTGCGCCGCGCGCGTGCCGACTTTGCGGAACCACTGCCGGCCGACGATGGGCGGGATCTCGATTGCGGCGATCAGCTCGTCCGGCGCCATCACGGTCTGGCGATAACCCGAGTAGAACTCGCCGATTGGCACATGGCGCTCGTCGCGGGCGGCACTGCGGAGCACGATTACCGCATCGGCCGCCGCCAGCACCGGCAGCGTATCGCCGGCCGGAGACGCGTTGGCGACATTTCCAGCGACGGTGCCCCGGTTTTGAATCTGCACGCCGCCGATCTCCCGCGCGGCCGCGGCCAGCATCGGCACACGCTCGCGGACGAGCGGCGATCGGATCACATCGGTGTAGGTGGCGAGCGCGCCGATGACGAGGCGGCTGTCGCGGACGAACACGCCGCGAAGCCCGGTGAGCGACCAGAGGTTCAGGTATCGCCGCGCACGCTCGGTGCCGAAGTTCAGGCCCACGAAGACATCGGTGCAGCCCGCGATCGGCATCAGCGGGCCCTCGTCCCGCAACATGGTCAATGCCTCGCGCACCGATCGCGGTTCCAGGAGCGCGAGCGCGGCGACCCCGGTCCTCATCGCTGACGGCGCCCCCGGCGCGCCTTCGAGACCGCGCGGACGATCGCGGTGTAGCCCGTGCAGCGACACAGGTTGCCGGCGAGCCCGCTTCGAATCTGATCCACGCTCGGGTTTGGACCGAGGGCCACCGCGGCGAGAATCATGCCCGGCGTGCAGATGCCGCACTGCGCGCCGATCTCCTGGATGAACGCTTCCTGCAGCGGGTGGTGCGGACCGAGGCCCTCGATGGTCACGACCTCCGTGCCGGCCACTTGCGCGACGGGGAGGAGACAGGAGTTCACCGGCACCCCGTCGACGAGCACCGTGCATGCCCCGCACTCGCCTTCGCCGCAGCCCTCCTTCGTACCGGTGAGCTGACAGTCCTCGCGAAGCACATCGAGAAGCCGCTTCATGGCCGGCCCCTTGATGCGAACACGGCGGCCGTTGACGACGAAGGTCGTCATAGCAGTGTAGGGCGGGCCTTTACGGCCCGCCCACCTGGCCGCACGCCTTGGCGGCCCGTAAAGGGCCGCCATACACAGCCGAAGATTCGCTCGGGGGTGGCGGGGATCGAGGTCACGCAGACGCCCGCGTGCCGCAATGCGTTCACCACGGCGGGAGCGGGGCCGTCCATCGGCAGCTCGCCCACGCCTTTCGCCCCGAATGGACCGTGCGCGTACGGGTTCTCGAGAATCACGACGTCAATCGGCGGCGTGTCGAGCGTTGTCGGGATCGTGTAGTTGGTCAGCTGCGCGTTGGCCATCGCGCCGTCACGCATCACCACCTCCTCAATCAGCGCGTAGCCGAGCCCCTGCACCGTGCCGCCCTCGATCTGCCCCGCCGCGAGGCGGGGATGGATCGCCTTGCCGATCTCCTGGACGGCTGTCACTTTGATCGGCCGTACTTCGCCGGTCACTTCGTCCACCTCGATCTCGGCGACGTCGCAGCCCCAGGCGTACGTGGCGTACGCGTGGCCGCGGTACGCTTCGTCGTCCCATGAAATGCCGGGCGGCCGCTCGTACTGGGTGGTCACGACGAGGGGACCGTGGCGGCGCAGGTACTGGCGTGGCGACAGACGGCCAAGCTTCTGACGCATCTCACGCGCGCAGCGCTCGAGAAGCCCTCCCACGACCATGCAGGTGCGCGACGCCACCGTGGGCCCGCTGTCGGGGACGTAGGCCGTATCCGCGGCGCTGACCTCGATGGCCTGGTAGGGCAGTGCCAGGGTATCGGCGACGATCTGGGCGAGCATCGTCCGCGTGCCCTGGCCAATCTCCGTGTTCGCCACGAGCACGCGCGCACCGCTTTCGGTGAGCTCCAGCGAGGCGCGCGATGCGAGCATCACCTCGCCCGCGCCGGTGAAGCCGGCGCCATGGAAGAAGAGGGCCAGGCCGATACCTCGCCGACCTCCGCTCGTGACCGCACGGAACTGTTTGCGCTTCCTCTTGAAATTGGTCCGCTTGACCGCTGCTCGCAACACCTTCAACGCGCTGCAATCCCGGCCCATCACCTGGCCGGTTGCCGTCGTATCACCCGGACGCAGCGCATTGCGCTCGCGGATCGTCACGGGATCCACACCGAGCCGCTCCGCGATCACATCCATGTGCGCTTCGATCGCGAACTGCGTCTGCGGCGCACCGAACCCGCGGAAGGCGCCATTCGGCGGCGTGTTGGTCATCACCACGCGTCCGTCGATCCGGACGTGTTCGCACCGGTACGGACCGGACGCATGGATGATCCCGCGCGAGAGCACCACCGGACTCAACGTGACGTAGGCGCCGCCATCCATCACCACGTCCATCTCGAGCGCCGTCAATCGTCCGTCGCGCGCGACCCCCGTGCGGTGCCTCACGATCGACGGGTGTCGCTTCGTCGTCGAGAGCATGTCCTCCACGCGGTCGTAGATCATCTTGACCGGACGCCCTGCCTTGAGCGCCAGCAACGCGGCGTGGCCGGCGAGAATCGAGGGATATTCCTCCTTGCCTCCGAAGCCGCCGCCCGTCTCGGCCTGCACCACGCGGACCTTTTCCGCGGGCAGATCGAGCAGCGCCTTCAGCGCCTTGTGCACGTAGTACGGGCACTGCATCGAGCCATACACGGTGATGCCGCCGTGCTCGGGCACCGCGATCACGCCGTTCGGCTCGATATAGAGCTGCTCCTGATGGCCGGTCCGGTACTCGCCCTCGACGATCGTGTGGGCGGCGGCAAACCCGCGCGCGACGTCGCCCTTCTCGAGGTGAATCCGTTTGAAGACGGTGGGTGAGTGAACCGGATCGAGAACGGGCGTCTCGGCGTGGTAGTCGATGTCCACGCGGGCCTCGACCAACGCCTCGCGGTCTTCGTGCGCGATGAGCACGATCGGCTCGGCGACGTGGCGTATGACCCGCTCCGCCAGCGCCGGCTGGTCGTCGGTGATGAGGGCGATGACGTTCCGGCCGGGAATGTCGCGCGCGTCGACGATGATGAACGCGCTCGTGTCGAACGGGAATCTCATCGCCGCGATCTCGCCGCAGGGAATGCTGGAACGGATCGTCGTCCCGTAGAGCATGCCCGGAAAGGTCAGATCGTCGACGTAGAGCGCTGCCCCGGTGACTTTTCCGTCGCCGTCCTTGCGGCGAACATTTCTCCCGACGCTTCGCAGCCTTGGAGCCATGTGGCTGACATCGTAACCCGACTCCCAAATTTGAAAGTTCCGCGTCGCCCTTCCGGGCCGGCTCGCCTTTCCGCGTTGACGTTTGCCGTTGGCAGGCGGCTTGATGGGATGGGAGCCATGCGCAAGCTCACATTTATCGCGATCGTCACCACGCTTGCCGTCTCCGCTTCGGCGGCGTGTGCATCGAAGAAGTTCGTGCGATCGAGCGTCGGCGCGACCAATCAGAAGGTCAACGCGCTCATTCATTCGCTCGAAGAAACGCAGGCGCAGACGGCGCGGCACGAGCGCCGCATCGCGGACGTCGACGCGAAGTCGAGCGCGGCCGCGCGCTCCGCCGATGCCGCCCATGGCGTCGCTAGCGGCGCCGCGAACGCGGCCAAGACGGCCGGCATGCGCCTCCAGGCTCTCGATAAGGCGTCGAAGAAGCTTCTGTACGACGTCGCGATGACCACCGATGAGACGAACTTCGCCTTCGGTGGAGCTGAACTGCCCGACGGCGCGAAGGTGCGCATCGACGGCATGATCCACGAGCTCGTGGACGACCCGAAGAACGTGTACATCGAGATCGAGGGCCACACCGACGACCGTGGAACGAACTCCGTGAACGCGAAGGTTGGATTGGCGCGCGCGCAGGCCGTGCAGAAATACCTCTATGACGTCCACCAGGTGCCGCTGCACAAGATGAACATCATCAGCTTCGGCGAGGACAGGCCCGTGACCTCGAACAGAACCGAAGCCGGACGCGCGCAGAACCGCCGCATCGTCATTCGGATCCGAGTGTAGGTTAGGGGTCTGGCCCCTATGGTGCCAGGCCTTCGCGAGGAACCTCTCCAAGGCCTGGCACCATAGGGGCCAGACCCTATGCATTGCGCGGCGGCGGGTGATGTCCTCGACGACCGCCGCGAGCTGGTCGGGGTTGATCGGCTTCTCGAGATGCTCCGTGAAACCGGCGTCGAGCGCGGCCTGACGATGCCGGTTGCCGGCGTACGCCGTCAGCGCCAGCGCGGGAGGGCTGGCGCCGAAATGCACGCGCAGCTCCGACAGGAGCGCGAAACCGTCCTTGCCCGGCATGGCGATGTCCGCGAGGAGCAGGTCGGGCATCCGCTCGCGGCAGGACGCGATCGCGTCGTCGACCGAGCGCGCGGTTCGAACGTCGGCGCCGACACGGCGCAGTGCTGCGGCCACGAGCGCCAGCGAGTCCTCATCATCGTCCACGGCGAGCACGCGAAGACCCTCGAGTGAAGGAGGGGCGGAGCGCCGCTCGGTTTTCGGCACCTCGCCGCCAGCCGGTTCCTCCACCGCGGCCGAGAGCGGCAGCGACACCGTGAACGAGGCGCCCTGGCCGACCCCCTGGCTGTCCGCCGTCACGGTGCCGGCATGCGCTTCGACGAGGTGCCGCACGATGGCGAGGCCAAGACCGAGGCCGCCAACCGTTCGCGTAGGCGCCGCATCCGCCTGCCAGAAACGATTGAACACGTAGGGGAGCTGATCACCGTCGATGCCCTGGCCGGTGTCGGAGACGACGATTCGCACCCAGACGTCTTCCTGCGAAACACGGACCGAGATATCGCCACCGGCCGGTGTGAACTTGATCGCGTTGGTCAGCAGGTTCCACACGACCTGTCGCAGGCGGTTGGCGTCGACGAGAAGCCGCGGCACTCGTTCGATGTCGGCGGCGAGCTTCAGCCGCTTCGCCACGAGGGGCGGTCCGAGCGCTTCGAGCGAATCGCGAACGAGGTCCGCCACATCGGTCGGCTCGGGGTTGAGCCGGAGTTGACCGGTCACAATCCTCGACACGTCCAGCAGGTCGTTCACGAGGTTTGCAAGCGCGTCGGCGTTGCGATCGACCGCCTCGATGGCACGCATCGTCGCGCTCGGCGCAACCGAGCCCGTGCGCAGCATGCGGGTCCAGCCGAGCACCGCGTTCAACGGCGTGCGCAGCTCGTGCGACACCGTGGCGAGGAACTCGTCCTTCAGGCGGTTGGCCCGCTCCGCCGCCTGACGCGCCGCACGCTGCTCCGATACATCCCTGAAGACCAGAACGGCGCCGATGCGATCCCCGTTCTCGTCGATCACCGAGGAGCCGCTGTCGACCACCGGGTGCTCGGCGCCGTGCGCCGACAGGAGCAGCCGCTCCTTCGCCGGACCGAGGATCGCGCCTTCGCGCAGCGCGCTCTCTCGCAGCATGCCTTCGATGCGGCTGGTCGTTGGCTCCCGCGACGCTTCGTCGACGATTCGGTAGACATCCGCGACGGCGTGACCCGCCGCGTCGGCCAGCGTCCATCCGGTCAGCCGTTCCGCCACGGGATTCATGAACGTGACCCGTCCCTGTCCGTCCGTGACGATCACCGCGTCATCGATGCTCCACAGCGTGGCGCGCAGCGTGGCGGAGGTTCGACGGCCGCGCTCGATGATCGTGCTCATGACCACGGTGACGACGGCGAAGATTGCCAGGCGGAACATGTCGTCAGCGGACTTGATCCGAAGCGTGAATGCGGGCGGCAAGACTAGGTACGTGATGCCGACCATGACGATCAAACTCGTCAGCAGGCCCGACCATAGTCCCGCGTACCAGGCCGCGGTCATCACGGCGGCCATCGGCAGCAGGTAGGGCGCATCCAGGCGAAGTACAGGCGCCGTGACAGTCACGTACAACGTGACCGCGGCAAGCGCGACAGCCACGAGGATACGGCGCATGAGCATCGCGTGGGATTGTACAGGTTGCTGATGACGCCCGACGGGACCGTAATTGGTCGAGGTAGAATCGACGTGCAGGTTCAAGCCCGCAATGCCTGAAACGGTCGGACGGTACGAGATCCTGGAGAAGATCGGCCAGGGTGGGATGGGCGCTGTTTACAAGGCGTTCGATCCCGTGCTGCGCCGGACGATGGCGGTCAAGGTGATCTCCGCCGTCCTCGACACCAAGCCCGAGATTCGCGAACGGTTCTTCCGCGAAGCGCAATCTGCAGGTCAGCTCTCACACAAGAACATCATCGTCATCCACGACCTCGGGGAAGACGGCGGCCGGCCGTTCCTTGCGATGGAGTATCTGACCGGGGCCGCGCTGTCGACGCGGATGACCGGAGGAGGCCGGCTGTCCGTGCGCCGGGCCGTCGACGTTATGATCCAGGTCTGTCACGCGCTCGACTACGCGCACGAGCGCGGGGTCGTACACCGTGACATCACGCCTGCGAACATCTTCGTCACGGACCTCGACGAAGTGAAGATCCTCGATTTCGGTCTGGCGCATCTCGTCGCGTCGGAGTTGACGCGCAGCGAGACGATCATGGGAACGGCGAACTACATGTCGCCGGAACAGGTGAGGGGCGAGCGCGTCGATCGAAGGACGGATATCTTTGCCGCCGGCGTCGTCCTGTACGAGCTGCTGTCCGGACGGAAGGCCTTCGAGGGCAACTCGTTTGCCAACACGCTCTTCAAGGTGCTCGAGGTGTCGCCTCCGTCGCTCCACGAGCTGGATCCCAAGTTGCCGCCGAAGCTCGTCGCCGTCGTCGAGCGGGCGATCGCCAAGCGTCGCGAGGATCGGCACCAGACGGCGGCGGAGCTGCTGGAGGATCTCATCACGTGCCGCGATTGGACCGGTTCGACGCCCGTCGTGCCGGCCACGCTGGCTGCCACGGCCGTCGTGCCACGGCGCGCCGCCACGGCTGCGGCGCCCGACGACGCCGCATTGCCCACTTCCGCACCGTGGTCGCCGAGGCGAGTGCGCACGACGGCAGTTGTCGGCGGAGTCCTGGGGATCGCCGGAGCTCTCTTGATCTTCGACTCCTGGCAGAAGAACCCGAGCGACGCTCCTCCGGCCGCTGAGACGCCGGCTGCGATCACGCAACCGGCGCCCGCGCCGCAGCCGTCGCCGCCGCCTGTTTCCGCGTCTTCGGAGAAGCCGCCGGTGGCCACGGAGCCCGTCACGCGACCTCCGATCGCGCGGCCGGTGGACGCGCCGGGCGCGAGTCAGGCCGACCGAACCCGCGCCGACGAGGCGATCTCGCGCGCGCGAAAGACGCGCGCGCTCGCGGACGCCGCGGGGGCGGAGGCCCTGGCCGCGTATCGACGGGCGATTTCAACCGAGGGCGAGGCGGCAGGCTTGTATGCCGCCGGCCAGTTCGCCCGCGCCGCCGCGCGGGCCCTCGAAGCTGAAGCGATGTACCGCGGCGCGGAGATCGAGGCGCGCGCCGAACAGGGCGCGCGTGAGCGATTACGCGCTGAGTCGACGCCGACGCCACCCGTCCGGACCGAGGCTCCAGTAGAGCCTCCGACCGTGGTTCCACCACGCGCGGAGCTGCCGCCTCCTCCGGCGCGCACGGAACCGGCTCCCGAAACGCCGGATTCGCGCGAATCCATTCGCGCGGTGGTGAATCAGTATGTCGGGGCGCTCGAAGCGCGGAGCCTCGCTGCGCTGAAGGCGCTGTGGCCGTCACTTCCGGCGGCGCAGGAGCGGGCGATTCGCTCCGAGTTCGCCAACGCACGCAGCCTGCAGGTCCGCCTGACCGATCTTCGCATCGACGTCGACGGCGCGACGGCCACCGTCACCGCGATGCGCCAATACCAGATCGTCACGAGCGAAAACCACCGCCTCGCGAGCACCAGCCGCATGACGATGCGAATGCGCCGAATGGGGGAGGCATGGACCATCGACGGCGTCACCTACCAGTAGTGCCTGTGCGGACGCTTCTTCTCGCGCTCCTCGTGCTGTCGGCGCCAGTCGCGGCAGCGGCCCAGAGCACGGATGCGGCCGCGCTCGCGACCCTGGTACAGGACATCTTCGGCCCCCGCGGCCTCACCGTGCACAGCGACGCCCTGCTGCCGGACGGCTCGACCCATTCCGCGCATTTCAACAGCGCGTTCCAGTCGAACTTCCGTCAGTTCAACATTGCGCTGGCGAGTCAGCTCACTTCGGTGCCTCTGCCATCGCCCGCCTCCGGATTCACGTACCGGTTCGACGCGACGACCGGAACATTCGCGCGATCGACACAAAGCTTCGGGCCGATCCTTGCGGACCGCGCCGAGACGATCGGCCGCGGCAAGATCGTGTTCGGCTACAACTACCAGTTCTTTTCATTCGACGCCCTCGAGGGCATCGACATGCGGCGCATTCCGGCGCTGTTCACGCACGACGACTTCCGGCTGGGCGGAGGGCGCGCCGACGTCGTCTCCACGACGAACGCCATCGAGGCGAGCGTGGCGCAGTTCACCGGTCTCGTCACGTATGGGCTGCACGATCGCGTCGAGCTGTCGGTGGCGGTGCCCGTGGTGCACACGCGCCTGGCCGTGGCGTCCGACGCCGTCATCCGGCGTTTTGGGACAGAGCCGGGGACCGCCGTGCACTATTTCCCGGAAGACACGGCACCCGGCGGCATCGGCGATCATCAGCTGTTCGCGGCCCAGGGGTCCGCGACGGGCGTGGGCGACCTCGTCGTCCGCGCGAAGCACACCCTCGTCCGGACCGGGCATCGCGGCATCGCGGCCGGCGTGGAGGTTCGGATGCCGAGCGGAGACGAAGACGATCTGCTCGGATCGGGCGCGTGGGGCGTGCGGCCGTTCGCCGTGGTGTCGTTCGCATACAGGCGGTTCTCGCCGCACGTGAACGTCGGCTACCAGTGGAATGGCGCGAGCGTGCTCGCCGGCGATCCGAAGACGGGGGAGAAGGCGGACCTGCCGGACCGCGTCACGACCGCCCTGGGCGCCGACGTCGGACTGAGCGACCGGATGACGCTCGCGTTCGACCTGCTCACCAACTTCGTTGCGAGGTCACCCAGGCTTCAGATGCACCAGTTCCAGGTACAGGGGCCGCTCGGATCGGCCGTATTCGACGACATCGCGTTCGTCGAGGAGTCCTATCTCACGACGAGCGGTTCCATTGGCCTGAAGCTGAACGTCGCGGCGGGGCTGCTCGTGAACTTCAACCTGCGCTTCAATGCCACGGCGGGCGGGCTCACCGACCGACTCTCGCCGCTCCTCGGCGTGGAGTACGGTTCTAGCAGGCTGTTGAATTAGTGATTCTGAGAGCTCGTTCTCTCTCCTTCGTCGGTTTATCGTCGGCCCGGCTGGTCGCTGACCAGTCGGGCTGCCGTCCCGCGCTACGCATAGCGCGGTACCAAGGTGCGCAGCCGCACCAAGTTGTACGCGGCCGCGGTGAAGGTGAAGATCCATCCGACCTTCGGTCCGCCGCGATGCCGCAGCTTGCGCAGCAGCCCGATCGTCTTCATCCAGCCAAAGACTTCTTCGACGAGCTTCCGTTTCCGTTGACTGACGCGCGTAGCCAGGCTGCCGTGTCGTCCGGGCGTCGATCCCACTCCGCCGTGTGCGCGTGGTCGGCCACTGCGCGACGTGCGGCGTGATCGGCCATCTCGCGCAGCCCGGTGATCAATCGCCGCTGGTCGTCGTACTTGTCCATCCCCATGGTGGCACGCCCGCCCGGCAACCGCTCCGCCATCACGAGCGCAGCGTCCACCTCGGCGTACCCATCCGCCGGCGTCACCATCGTGTCGACGACCAAGCCGTGGCGGTTCTCCATGCAGACGTGCCCGTGATACGCGAGCTTCGCCGGCTGCCCCGGCCCTTCTTCGCGAGCCGGGCATCGGGATCCGTCGTCGACTGATGTGTCGCATTGGTCCGCCGCTCGCCGCGGAAATTCACCGTCGGATTCCTGGGATCGTCCGGCGGACCGGACGGCCGCTCGTCCTTCGGCCGCACGCTCTTGTGACTCGCCCACGCCTCCAGCAACGTGCCGTCCACCGTGAAGTGCTCGTCAGACAGCAGCCGCCGCGTCTTCGCCTCGACCAGCACTTCCGCGAAGAACGCCTGCGCGATGTCGCCGGCCAGCAGCCGGTCGCGGTTTTTCGAGAACGTCGAGTGATTCCACATCGGCTCGTCCATGCCCAGGCCCACAAACCACCGGAACAGCAGGTTGTAATCGAGCTGCTCGATCAAGAGCCGCTCGCTCCGCACGCTATAGAGCACCTGCAGCACCAGCGCGCGCAGCAATTGCTCCGGCGGAATCGACGGCCGGCCCATGTCCGAGTACAGCTTCGCGAACCGCGGCGACAATCGCTCGAGCGCCGCATCGGTCAGCTGCCGTACCGTGCGCAGCGGATGATCTTTCGGCACCCGATGCTCGGGGGCCACGTAGCTAAACAGGAAATCCGATCGCTCGTCGTGTCCGCGCATCAGCGAGGCCTCCTCCTGGCTGCGCGCAGTGTAGTACGCCGAGGGGATGCTTCGGGTACCCCCTCGGCTGAGTTTTTCAACAGCCTGCTAGAACTGGCTCATGGCATTCACATTCGCGCAGCGGCCGCGAGAAGGAGCAACCCGGCGGCGGCGAGCAGGCACTGCGGATAGAGTTCCTCCGTTCCCTCAGACGCAGCGTTCTCGCTGGACTGCGTGCGCGTCGCGGAGATGATCGCGTTCGCGATGTCCGCGTCAGGGTCGCGATCGAGCTCGAAGTAGCGTCCGCCCGCGGCGGTGGCGATCATCGCCAGCGAGTTGCGATCGAGGCGCGAGGACACGGGCGCCTCCGTCGACACGCGCTGCGGTTCGGGGATCACGCCGCCCGCCGTTGTACCGACCCCAATCACATACACCGGGATCCGTCGCTTCCGCGCGAGCTCCAGCGATTGCTCCACCTGGCCGCTCCATGCCTGACCGTCCGAGATCAGCACGAACGCGCGCGCGTTGTTCGACGGACCGAGGAGCTCGCGGTCCTTGTCGACGAGGCGCAGTCCCCAGTAGATCCCCCGCTCGATGTTCGTGTCCCACGTGCCAGGGTCCTGCAGCCGGAAGGGCGGCTCGTCGTCGAGATTGTCGAGAAAGAAGAAGAACGTGTTGGGGTCGCGCGTGAGCCGGATCTGCGGTGTGGCGATGCTCGCGAAGAGCGCCAGCGCCACGCGATCGTCCTCCCAGCGCAGTGACTGGCCGAGCGCGCGCAGAAACCGAATCGAGCGCCGCCAGCGATCGCCCTGGACGTCGGCCACGCGCATCGATGCCGACGCATCCTGCAGGACGACGAGGTCGATGCCCGCGGTCCGCACGAGCGAGACGACGACGACCGGCCGCGCGAGCGCGAGAGCCGTCGCGGCCAGCGCGAGGAGGAGGAAGAAGGCGGCCAGCAGATCGCCGAAGAGAGGGATTTTGGGCCGGCTGAAGCCGCGCCCTCCCGATGATTGGCTGAGCCCGCGTCGCTTGAACGCGCGCCGGTCGCTCTGGCGCTGCGCCAGCCGCCACAGCCACAACACGAGAAGCAGCACCGGCGCCGCGAGCAGCGGCAGCCATAAGGGCTCTTCGAAGCGAACGGTGGAAAGATCCAGACCCTGCACTAGCCCTTGCGGGTTCGGCGGCCCGTCTTGCCTGCCTCTTCGGCTTCGCGACGCTCGTCGGGCCGCATCGGCACGAGCATCTTGAACTGTTGCGGGCTCGTGCCTTTCGGCGGCGCGCCGGCGCGCCCGTGCGGCGTGACGCCGCCGTCATCGTCTTCGGGCGGAACGGCGAGACCGCGTGCGGCGATCGCGGCGCGGTACCGCACGACGTACTCGTAGTTGAATGCCGCCTCTTCGTTCCGCGGGTCGCGGCGCAGAACCTCCGCATACCGCTTCACCACGTCGTCGAGCCGCGTCACCATCTCCTTCGCCGATCCTCCCGGGCCGACCGCCGCCCGGTATGCGGCGTTCGCCGCGAGAAGCGGATCCTGCTCGGCATCGATCGCGGCGTAGTCTCCGCTCCAATACCGGGCGGCCGCGCTCGTCTCGGCGGCGGCCATGGCGCGGCCATACTGCAGTGTCACGAGCGCACGCTGCGCCTCCGCGCGCCGCCCGGCATCGCTGCCGCGCGCCCAGAGCAAGGCACCCGTGACGAAGAGGACCAGGGCGGCCGCGAGCTGGAGACCGATGTTCTTGGTCATGGGAATGTCGTGAACCATGGCGTCACGAGCCTGAGCGCGAGCGCGAGCGTCCAGAGCGCCACCGCGGCGAACGCAAACGGCGCATAGCGGGGAATCCGTGTGCTGTACTGGCGCACTTCGATGCGGCCGGCCGACTGGCGATCGATCTCGTGGATCGCCCGCACGATCGTCGCCTCGTCGGCGGCGGTGTAGAAGCGTCCGCCCGTTCGCGCCACCGCGGCCTCCCACACGCGATCGGGCACGGTTCCCTGCGGGGCATCGGGTCGGCCGGTGCGAATGAAGTACACCGGAATCCCGGCACGCCGCGCTTCGCGCAGGACGTCGAGCGTGCTGCGGCCATCCTGCAGGACCTCGGCGTCCATGCCGTCGGTGAAGATCACCATCGCGTTGCCCGCCGCGTCGGCGAAATCGAACGCGCGGAAGAGGGCAGCCGCCTGATCGATGGCGCGCGCGATCACCGTGCCCTGCTCCGGGAAGTTCATGAACTCGGTCCAGTCGCCGACGAGTGAGATGCTCAGGAGCACGCTTTCGTAGTCGCTCGTGAACGGCGTGATGACGTAGGCCTCGTCGCCGAACTCGATGAGCGACACGAGGTCGCGGTATTTCCCTTTCATCCGGAGCTCGAGAAAGTACCGGGCGGCGCCGACCGTGGTGAAGAACGCCGCGTCGTTCGGCGCGCCTTTGGCCAGGCGGCTCGCCGGCAGCGACTGCAGCATGCTCGAGGACGCATCGAGCAGAATCGCGATGCGGCGGCCCGGATGTGAGGTGTCCTGGCGCATCAGGCTGGTCCGGGGATCGCCAAACGCGACGGCGAAGAACGCGATGCCGGCGAGGGCAAGCACGAGCGCGCCGTGCCGGAGGATCGCGCCGCGGCCCATCGCCAGCCCCGGCAGCAGCGCCGGCACGAGCACCCGGCGCCTGCGATGGCGGAGGAGAGCGCGGAGGAGGACGCCTGAAAGAACCAGGCCGACAAAGAGGATCGCGAAGGTGCGTGCGGCGTTTAGCCGCGTGAACTCCAGGCTTGGGCCGTACAGCCCCGCCATACAGAGCTCGATCAACTCCTCGACCGTGGCGCCGATCGCCGCGACAACTCGTGCTATCGCGGCCACAGCCTCTCCGTCCAGGGCCGCTCGGCAATCAGGCCATCCGCGCTCCGAATCGCCACTTCCAGCGTGTCGTCGAGCCGGCCGTCGAACGAAGCCTCGCGGCCATAGCACGCCGTCGAAAGCCGGGCCAGCGCGTCCCGCAGTTCATCGTTGTCAGCGCTCGCAGCGGCTGACGACGCCACCCAGGTGGCTCCGGGGCGGCCCGCGACGACGACCTCTCCGTTGTCAAAGCCTGACCCGTCCGGCGTGAACCGCTGCGCCACCGGCCGCCCAGCGGCGCATGAGGCGACGATGCGCACCGCGGCAAGCGCGCGGCCGGCCAGATCGGATGTCCACCCCGACGATCGCACGTCGCTTTGAATCCGCGCGAGCTCGTGCCGCACTCCGCGAAGGATCGCCGCGGGTGACAGCAGGCGTCGCGCGGGGGCACGTGATGCCCCCCGGCGCCGGATCACGCCCGCAAGAGCCAGGGTCAGCACCAGCGCGCCAAGCGCGAGCAGCACGACGGCCGCAGCGCGCCACGCGGTCCCGTATGACTCGCTCGCGTCGATCTCGGCGAACGTGGCGACGGGCGCCTCGCGGATATCGTCGGCCGTGTCCGGCACGAGCGACAGGACCCGAATGGTGAGCGGCGGCAGCGCGTACGTCCGATCGCGGCCGGCGAGGGAATCTCCACCGCCGACGCGCGACTCCACACGGTAGGTGAGCTCCAGCGGAGGCAGCGCGACCTCGGAGGCAAATACGTTCTCGGCAATGGTGCGGAGCTGGTACTCGAACTGCACGAACCTCCGGCTCGCCGTCGTCAGATCCTTCGCGCGCGCGCCGCCGACGACCTCGAACGGGGGAAGTTGCACGACGGAGGGCTCCAGCCGTGATTCGTCGGCAATCGCGCGAGCCGCCTCCGTCTGCAACAGGGAGCACGTGAGAATGACCGTGAATGGCTCACCCACGCGCACCGACGTGGCAGTCGTCCGCCACCAGCACGTTACGGGCTCGGTTTCGACGTTCTGGGTCTGCGCGTGCAGTGCGTGGGCTTGAGCACACGCGATCAAGACGAGCAGAACGAGCATGCGCCTCATGCCGTCTTCCGCCGCAATCGCCGCTGGATGACGAACTCGGTGAGGGCGATATCGAACTCGGTCTGGTCGAGCGCGAGAGGCAGCACGTCGAGGCCGCTGCCTCGCGCCTTGCGCACGATGTCGTCCTGCCATTGCCGCACGCGGGTGGCCATGCGGCGGGCCTCGCGGCGCGACATCACCCGTGAGCGGCCCGTCTCGACATCGTGCATCTCCACCCATCCGGCCGAGACCTTCGGCACGTCGTACGCAAACGAGGCGTCGACGATGGTGAGAAACACGTCATGCAGCGTGTTCAGCCTTGCGAGCTCTGCGATCACGTCGTCCGCGCTGTCGAAGAGGAAATCGGAAATGAACGGCACCAGCGAGGTCTTTCGCATGAACCCGCCGATCGTGGCGCTCACGCTCTCGCCGCGACGAACGCCCGCGGCCGCCCCGCGCTGGTAGAGGTCGAGACAGCTGATCACCTGGTTTTTCCCGATGCGAGGGCGCACGCCGTCGACATGGGTGAACCCTTCGTCGAACGTCAGGAGCCCCACCGCATCCTGGAAGAACACCGCCGACATGCCAATGGTCGCGATCGCCCTGGCCACGATCCTTGCGACCGGAACACCGTCGACACCGCACCGCGTGGAGGCCGACTTGTCGGCGACGATCACCACGCTCGACGTGCTCGGCTGATCGAACTCGCGGACGATCATCGGGCTGAAGTTGGTCAGCGACGATTGCGGCCAGTCGATCGCCGCGAATCGATCGCCCGCCTGCCACTCGCGGGTACCGGTGAAATCGAAGCCGGAGCCGTGAAACACGCTCGAGTGCTCGCCAATCGTGAACTCGCGCATCCGCTTGACGATGAGGAGCTCGATCTCGGTGATGTCAGCCAGGCTGACGAGCGGACCTTCGTCAGCCGTATCCGCCGGGCCAAGCCACGTGAGCGGGCGGCTCATGGAATCGGTACCCGCTCGACCACGTCGTTGATCACGGCTTCGGTCGTGAGCCCATGGCTTGCCGCGTGCGGCCCGAGCCAGATGCGATGCCCCAGGATGTACGGCGCGAGGTCCTGAATGTCCTCGGGATAAACGACGTCGCGCCGACGGACGAGCAGTGCCCATACCTTCGCCAGGCGCGCCCAGACGATGATGGCGCGCGGGGATGCGCCGAGGTCGACGCCGCGCTCCACGAGCTCGGACCGCGAGTGAATGCGCCAATCGATCTCGGGGTTGTAGGGGCGCGTGGCCGCAACCAGCCGCTGGATGTACTCGCCAAGCCGCTCGTGCAGGAACACGTGCGCGCTGATCGCGGAACGGAGCTCGATGATCCGCTCCTTCCGCATCAGCGGATTGAGCCGCACCTGCTTGAAGTCGAAGCTCACCAGCTTCCGTTCCTCTTCAGCCGGCAGGTAGCCGATGTTCACCATGATGGCGAAGCGGTCCGTCGCCGCCTCGGACAGCGGAAACGTGCCCTGGCCGAGCTCGACGGGATTCATCGTGGCGATCGCGAAGCTGAACGCGGGGAGCTCGTACGTCGTCTTGCCGACCGTGACCGTGCGGTCCTGAAGCCCTTCGAGGAAGGCGCTCTGCGACTTCAGCGGGATGCGGTTGATCTCGTCGAGGAGGATGACCTCGGCCTCCGCCAGCGGGCCGAACTCCGTCACGAGCTCGCCGGTGGCTGGATTGATCATCTGGAAGCCGACGACCTCGGTCGGTTGCAGATCGGCGCGTCCCTGCAGCCGCGCGAACCTCGCGTTGCTGATGGCGGCGAGGATGACGCCGAAGAATGTCTTGCCGACGCCTGGCACGCCCCGCAGCAGCAGGTTGCCCGCGTTCACCTGCCGCTGTTCCTTCTTGTCGTAGGTCGTCGGGATCTCCGACAGGAGCACGACGTTCGCCAGCGCCTTGGGTCTCTCGTACCCAACGAGCGCCTTGCCGGCCTCGGCGAGGATTGCGTCGTGAAACTGGATGGCCTGCTCGAGATCGGGATGCAAATACGCTCCGCGCGAATCAATCGTATCAGCGGTCAAGTATAATTTCGCGTTTGCATGCGCATCGCGCGCCGATATCTTGTCAGCGGCCGCGTGCAGGGGGTCGGCTTCCGCTACTTCGTGCAGGATGCCGCGGCCCGCGAAAGCGTGACGGGCTACGTGCGGAACCTCCCGGGCGGCCAGGTCGAGGCACTCGTCGAGGGGGAGGCTGAAGCCGTGACACGCGTAGAGCGGGCGATACGGTCCGGGCCCGGCGGCGCGCGCGTCGAGCATGTCGAAGTGGACCTGCTCGAGCCGAGCGGCGCCTACCGATCATTCAGAGTGACCCATTGATGGATCTCAAACAGCATATCCGACACGTCCCCGATTTCCCCAAGGCCGGCATCCTCTTCTACGACATCACCACGCTCCTTCGCGAGCCGGAGGGGTTCAAGACCACGATCGATCTTCTGGCCACGCCGTACATCGGCCAGCACATCGACGTCGTCGTCGGGATCGAGAGCCGCGGGTTCATTCTTGGAGGCGCGGTCGCCGAGCGCCTCGCGGCTGGGTTCGTTCCCATTCGGAAGCCGGGGAAGCTCCCGTCCGCCGCGATCAAGGAAAGCTACGACCTCGAATACGGCAAGGACGCGCTCGAGATCCACGCCGATGCCCTCCAGAAAGGGCAGCGCGTCCTCATCGTCGACGACGTGCTCGCGACGGGCGGAACGGCGGCCGCGGCGACACAGCTGGTGAAGAAGCTGGGAGGCGAGCTGCATGGCCTGGCGTTTCTCATCGAGCTGATCGCGCTGAGCGGACGAGCCAAGCTGTCCGGCGAGAAGGTGTACTCGGTTCTTCAGGTACTGACATCGTGGACTTCGCGGAGATGGCGTTCCCGATGTTGCCGCTTCTGTTCGTCGTGGCCTTCTACGTGGTGCCAGTGCTGGCAATCGCGTGGGTGATCACACGTGAGCTGCGGCGCCGGGCGCATGAAGCCGCCGTTCTCGCGATCGTCCACACATTCGGGCCGGCGCAGGCCGCCGTCCAAGCCGACCCGAAGCAATTGCTGGCCTGGCATCCCGTCGCGGAGACTGCGAGAAAGCTCTTTCCTGGGGCATTCGAGGTTCTCGATCGATCGGCGGGGGCGCGGTTTCCCTTCCCGAAGGAGCTGCTCGAACGTGCGCACGCGAAGGTATCGAGCGAGTGGCTCGCCTGGGAGAAAGCGCACGACGAGGAGTACCGCATCAAGGCGGCCGCCGTGGAGCAGGAGTTGAACGCCTCCACTGGCGACGCCGCCGCTCTGGCGCGGGCGCGGCTGGATCGCGTCCAGCACGAGAAGATCGAGCGCTACCAGCAACGCTACGAGGAGTACGTGCGCACCGCGAAGGCGCTGCAGGCCCTGCTAGAATGAGGCGGTGGGCTGGTTGGCGGTTGGCGGTTGGCGGTAGGCGGTAGGCGGTGGACGGTAGGGGGTTGGCCTATGGCCATGCCTACTCCCTACCGCCTACCCGCTACCGCCTACCCGCTACCGCCTACCGCCTACAGCCAACCGCCTCGGTGCGTCCCCGTAGCTCAGATGGATAGAGCGCGCGCCTCCTAAGCGCGAGGCCGGCAGTTCAATTCTGCCCGGGGACGCCACAATCATTGAATGATTCGATGATTGGTGATTCGGTGAGTTGACTCGGTTACTCGTTATTTGGTGATTCATGAAAGCGCGTGAACGGCATCATCTGAAAGAGAACGAGCTGGCGCATTCACTGGCGGCGGCGCGTGAGTTCGTCGAGCCGCGCCGCAAGCAGATCGGGCTGGCGGCGTTCGTCATCTTCCTCGTCGCCGCCGCCGCGCTGGGCATTCTGGTCATGCGCCAGCGGACACAGGAAGCCGCGCAGCGGCTCCTCGCGGAAGGCATGGTCATTCTCGACGCGGAAGTGATCCCCAACGAGCCCGTCGATCCGAAGAGCGACAAGCCACCGGCAGCGGCCATGGCGGGCAGCGGAACCTACACGACGGAAACGGAGAAGCTGACGGCTGCCGTGCCGAAGCTTCGCGCGGCGGCTGACGCGTATCCCGATACCCCGGCCGGCATCACTGCGCGGTACCACCTGGCCGGCACGCTTGCGGCGCTCGGCAAGCAGCAGGAGGCGATGCAGGCCTACGACGAGGTGATCCGCCGCGGCGGCGACGAGCTGTACGCGAACATGGCGCGCCTCGGCAAGGCGGGAGCGCAGGCGCGCGCCGGCCAGCACGACGCGGCGATCGCGACGTACAAGGAGCTCGCCGAACGCAAGGACGGCGACCTGCCGACCGACGCCATCCTCATGCAGCTCGGACGCACGTACGCGGCGGCAGGAAAGAAGGCCGAGGCGCAGAAGACGTTCACGAGGATCGTGGACGAGCACCCCGACTCGCCGTATGCGTCGGAGGCCAAAGAACAACTCGAGGCACTCAAGGGATGACTTAAGGCTTAGGGCTTAGGGCTTAAGCCGTAAGCCTTTAGCCCTCAATCGTCCACCATCCGCTTGAGCTCCGCCAGGAGGCTCAGGGCCTGCAGCGGCGTGGTGTCGTTCACATCGAGGTCGCGGAGCCGCCGGACGACTTCGGCGTGGTCATCGCCAGGCACCGCGAACAGCCCCAGCTGCGGCGTCGCCTCCTGACGCGGCGCATCGGAGAGCGACGGCCGGCCGCCGCGCGTCAGCTCGTCGCGCTCGAGGCCGGAGAGGATCTCCTTCGCGCGCGCGACCACGGGCGGTGGCAGCCCGGCCAGCCGCGCCACCTGGATCCCGTAGCTCCGGTCCGACCGGCCCGGCACGATCTTGCGCAGAAAGATGATCTCGTCCTTGGACTCGCGCGCGGATACATGGGCGTTCACGACACCCGGCAGCGCGTCGGCCAGGTCGGTCAGCTCGTGATAGTGCGTCGCGAACAGCGTCTTGGGGCGCGCCTTCGCGTTCGTGGCGAGGTACTCGGCGACAGCCCACGCGATGCTCAGGCCGTCGAACGTCGAGGTGCCGCGGCCGATTTCGTCGAGCACCACCAGGCTTCGCGAGGAGGCGGCGTGCAGGATGTTGGCCGTCTCCTGCATCTCCACCATGAACGTCGACTGACCGCGCGCGATGTTGTCGGAGGCGCCGACGCGCGCGAAGATGCGGTCGACGATCGGAAGCTTGGCATCCCGCGCCGGGACGAACGAGCCAGCCTGCGCGAGGAGGGGCAGCAACGCCGTCTGCCGCAGGTAGGTCGACTTGCCACCCATGTTGGGCCCGGTCAGGATGACGAGCTGCCGAGTGGCGCCGTTCAGGTCGACGTCGTTGGGCACGAACGCGTCCGGCGCGGAGCGCTCGACGACGGGATGCCGGGCCTCGCTGACGACCATATCGTCGCCATCATGGACGTGGGGCTTCGTGTAGTTGCTGACCGCCGCGCTCTCGGCAAGACCGGCAAGCACGTCGAGCGTCGCGAGCGCCCGCGCCGTGTCCTGGATACGCGGCGCCTCCGCGGCCACGCCGGTGCGGAGGCGCTCGTAGATTTCCAGCTCGCGCTCGAGGATCCGCTCGTCGGCCCCGAGCACCTTCTCCTCGTACTCCTTCAACCCGGGCGTCGTGAAGCGTTCTCCCCCCGCGATCGTCTGCTTGCGCTGGTAGTCGGCGGGAGCGGCGTGGAGGTTGGCCTTCGAGATCTCGATGTAGTAGCCGAACACGCGGTTGAACCGCACTTTCAGCGAGGCGATGCCCGTGCGCGCGCGCTCGCGGTCCTCCATCTCGGCGATGACCTTTCGGCCCGATCGGCTGATCGTTCGAAGGTCGTCGAGCTCCGCATCGATGCCGTCGCGCGTGAACCCACCCTCGCGAGTCAGCGCCGGCGGCTCGTCGACAATCGTGCGCTCGATCAGCTCCCGCACGTCCGGAATTTCGTCGAGCTCCGCGAGCAGGCTGCGCAGCAAGGGAGCCTGCACCTCCGCCAGCACCAGCTTCACGCGCGGGACGGCGCCCAACGACTGCTTGAGCGCGACCAAGTCGCGCGGCCCCGCCGTGCCGAGGGCCGCGCGGGCGATCAGCCGCTCGAGATCCTGGACGTTCTTCAGCGCGTCGCGGAATCTGCCGCGGTCGGTCGCGCGAAACGCCAGCTCCTCGACGGCGTCCAGCCGGTCGCGAATCCGCTCGAGGGACACGAGCGGGCGGAGCAGCCATCCGCGCAGCATGCGACCGGCCATCGCGGTGACCGTTCTGTCGATCTCGCCGAGCAGCGATCCCGCCGCACCGCCCTCGCTGCCCTGCACCACCTCGAGATGCTTCAACGTGATCGGATCGATCACGAGGCAGTCGGCGACGGCTTTGTAGCTGATCGCCCGGACGTGCGTCAGTTCGGCTTTTTGCGTGGCGCGGAGGTGGGCGAGGAGCCCGCCGGCGGCCTGGACGGCCGCCACATGTCCGTCCAGTCCGAAACCCTCGAGGCCGTGCGTTCGCAGCTGATCGAGGAGCGTGCGGCGCGCAGACTCCGCCTCGAAGCTCCACGCCTCCGCGGTCGACACGGGGATCTCAAGGCGCGCGATCTCGGGCAGCTTCGAGGCGACGTCGGAGGCGTCCGGGATGACGATTTCACGCGGCCGGAGCACGGAGATGTCGTCGGCGAGCGCCTGGAGTCCCACGGCGCCTCGATACTCGGCCGCGGTGAATTCGCCCGTCGAGAGGTCGAGCAATGACGCACCGATCGCGTCGCCGCCGGCGACGAGCGCCATCAGAAATGCCGGTTCGCGCGCATCGAGATAACCGGCGTCGGTCAGCGTGCCGGGTGAGACGACGCGAACGACTTCGCGCTTGACGAGGCCCTTCGCCTTCTTCGGGTCCTCGACTTGTTCGCAGATCGCGACGCGGAACCCCTTCCGCACCAGCCGCGCGAGGTAGCCGTCCATCGCGTGAAAGGGAACGCCGCACATCGGAATACCGTTGCCGCCCGCGTCCTTCGAGCGCGACGTGAGCGTGAGGTCGAGAGCGCGAGCGGCGACGAGCGCGTCCTCGTAGAACATCTCGTAGAAATCGCCCATCCGGAAGAACACGATGGCGTCTCGGTGCTGGCGCTTGGCCTCGAGGTACTGGCGCATCGCAGGCGTAGCCGTGGCCGTCGAGCTCATGGGATCACGTTATTATCGTCCATCTCCGATGTTCATCCTGGCGCTCGATACCACCACGGCTGCGGGCAGCGTCGCGCTGGCCGATCGGACAGGAGTACTCGAGATCGCCGCCCTGGATCCTGCACAGCCCGTGGCCACGCGCGTGCCCGGCGATCTCATGGCGCTGCTCGCGCGACGCGACGTGCCGTTGCCGCGCATCGACCTCTTCGCCGTCGCAACCGGACCGGGATCGTTCACCGGACTGCGGATCGGCATCGCGGCGATGCAGGGGCTTGCGCTGGCGCGCGAGCGGCCGCTGATCGGCGTGTCGGCCTTCGACGCGTTCGCGTCGCTCGCCGATGCGCCGCGCGCCAGCGTCTGGATCGACGCGTGGCGCGGTGAGGTATACGCCACGGAATACGAGAACCGGGTCCCGTTGTGGCCGCCGATCGTGGCCGCTCCCGACGAGGTGCTCGCCACCATTCGCCATCGCGACGCGGTTTTCCTCGGCGACGGCGCGGTGCGCTACCGCGATCGCCTTCCGCGCGTCATCGAGCCGACGCCACTGATCGCCGGCGCCGTGGCGACGCTGGCGCGCGACCGCGCGGATGCAGGGGAGCTCCCGCCGCCTCACGCGATCCGGCCGCTCTACGTGCGCCGGCCCGACGCGGAGCTGGCGAGGAGCCGCCGATGACCTTTTCGATCGAGCCGCTCGCCGACGACCACGATCTGGAGGGCGTGCTCGAGGTGGAGGAGGAGTCGTTCACGAACCCCTGGACCCGCGACATGTACGCATGGGAGCTTCAGAACCGCGCCGTCTGTCATATCTACGTGGTCCGCACTGCGGAGTACACGGTTGCAGGCTTCTGCGCCTTCTGGCTCGTCTTCGACGAAATACACATCAACAACGTCGCCCTTCGGCCCGCGCTGCGCGGCCATGGACTCGGGACGGCGCTGATGCACCACGTCTTCGCCGAGGCGCGGCGCCTCGGCGCCGGCCGCGCGACGCTCGAGGTCCGCGCGTCCAACGTCGCCGCCCGCCGCCTCTACGAACGCCTCGGGTTCTACGTCTCCGGCACCCGGCGGAACTACTACACAAATCCCGTCGAGGATGCACTCATCCTCTGGATCGATTTCGACAAGGTTGGCTTTGACAAGGCGGGATGAGGGTGCTATTTTGCGCGTAGGTCGAGTGGATGCTTCTCATCTTCTCTTTCCAGAAACAAAGGAGGGGCGGCTATGAGCGCAGCTGAAGCGCAGGAAGTGAAGATTCTCCTGCTCCAGAGCGACGATACCTATCGCCAGCTCGCGAACAGGCACCATGAGCTGGACACCCGCCTTCACGAACTCTCCGAAAAGCACTATCTCAGCACCAACGAACAATTCGAAGAAGTGACTCTGAAGAAGCGCAAGCTGGCCTTGAAAGACCAGATGGAACAGATTGCGCGTCAGTTTCGCAGCAACGGCGCCTCCTGATACGGCTGCACGCCAACCATTTCCGCCCGTGGGGGCGGTTCGCGTCCGCCCCTGCAGATTCGTTCTACGTACCCGCTAAAATGGATCGGTGAGGATCGACCCGTCGGGGTACCCCTTCATTTTCGCCGCGCTGGCGGCCGCGATCCTCGTCGGCTCGCTCTGGAGCTGGCCACTGGCCGTCCCGCTCCTCGTCCTCGCCGCGTTCTTCCTGTTCTTCTTCCGCGACCCGGATCGTGAGGTCACCGATACGCCTCATGCGGTGATCTCACCCGCCGACGGGCGCGTGATGGTGTCAGGCGCGATGACCGGACAGCAGGCGCCGCCGGGATCCTGGCAGCAGATCAGCATCTTCCTCTCGCCGATGGACGTGCACGTGAACCGTATGCCCGTGACCGGGCGGGTGACCAAGGTGCAGTATCATCCGGGCCGATTCCTTCCGGCGTACAAGGCCGAGGCCGGCGACCTCAACGAATACACCGAGGTATGGGTCGACCATGACGGGCAGCCGATCGTGTTCCGGCAGATTGTCGGCATTCTGGCGCGGCGGATCGTCTGCAGAGCGCGCGAGGGCGACACGGTGAAAGCCGGCGATCGGTTCGGCGTCATGAAGTTCGGCTCCCGGATGGATCTGTTCCTGCCGGTGACGGCGGCGCTGCGCGTGAACGTGGGCGACAAGGTGATCGGCGCCGTGACCGTGCTCGCCGAGCTGAGACCATGATCGATCGCGAACAGGCCCGACGCCGGCTGCGCATGCTTCGGCCGCTCCGGCGGCAATCCGACGTCCAGGCGCGGAAGCTCCGCCGCGGCGTCTACCTCCTGCCCAGCCTGTTCACGCTCGCGAACATGTTCTGCGGCTACGCCTGCATCGTCTTCGCCATGCGCGGGGAGTTCGCGACGGCGGCGCCGTTCATCGGGTTCGCGATCGTGCTCGACATGCTGGATGGCCGGATTGCGCGGCTCACCGGCGCCACGAGCGACTTCGGCGTGGAGTTCGATTCGTTGGCCGACGTGATCTCGTTTGGCGTGGCGCCGTCGATTCTCGCGTTTGCATGGGGACTTTATCCGCTCGGGCGCCTCGGATGGGCGGCGGCCTTCATCTTCGCGGCCGCGGCCGCCGTGCGGCTGGCCCGCTTCAACATCCAGACCGGCACACCGCATGACAAGCGCTACTTCGTAGGCATGCCCAGCCCGGCGGCTGCCGCGGTGCCGGCGGCCACTGTGTTCGCCTATCCTGCCGGGTTCAACAACTACACCGAAGCGTTGCCGGTGCTGGCGATGGTCATCGTGCCGGCGCTCCTGATGGTCTCGACGATTCGTTTCCGGAGCTTCAAGACATTCGACCTCCAGGCGCGTCGCAGTTATCCCGTGCTCGTGCTCTTCGCGGCCGCCCTCGCCCTGCTCGCCTCACATCCCGATTGGATTCTGCTGGCGCTTGCCTATACGTATCTCGCGTCGGCCTTCATCGGAATGGCGTGGCACAAGCTGCGGAGGAGAGGACCCGAGCCGCCGCCGACGACTGAGGCCCCCGAGGCACTCGAAGAGCCCGATCTCAGATCTTGACTTAAGGCTCAGGGCTTAAGGCTGAGGGCCTTGTCGGCTGCGACCGGCAGCGCGATTTCGACCACGGTTCCGCGACCACGCTCGCTCTTGACGGTGATCGTCCCTCCATTCAACTCCACGTTGCGCTTCGCGATCGGCAAGCCGAGGCCGGTGCCGGTGGCCTTCGTGGAGAAATAGGGCTCGAATGCCCGGGCCAACGCTTCTTCGTCCATCCCGGCGCCGGTATCGGCGACGCGAATCCGCACGTGGCCCTCGACGTGGTCCGCGCGCACCTGCAGCAAGCCATTCCCCGGCATCGCATGCAGTGCGTTCTCGATGACGTTCGTGAGCGCACGGCCGATCAGCGTGCGATCGACCTGCACCGGCGGAGTATCGGTCGGAGAGGTCGACGTCGAAGCGAATGCGGTCGCTCAGGCCGGCGCGGTAGGGATCGATGATGTCCCGAAGGAGCGCCGGTCACATCCACCGCCGTCCGCCGCGCCGTCGGCGAGGAGGCGAAGCTGGAGAACTCTGACGCGATCTGTCGCAGCAGCGTGACCTGCTGCAGGATCGTGCCGACGCACTCCTGGAGCACGGCGCCGAGCGGCTCGCCTCGGTCGGCATGGACGCGGCGGAGGTGTTCCGCGTTGAGCTGAATCGGCGTGAGCGGGTTCTTGATCTCGTGCGCGACCTGCCGCGCCATCTCCGCCCAGGCCTCGAGCCGGTGCGTGCGCTCCAGCTCCACGCGCTGGCGCTGGAGGTCTGCCGCCATGCTGTTGAAGTCCTCGACGAGGCGGCGCAGCTCGTCGGACGAGGTCGCGGCAACGCGCGCGTCGAGGTCGCCGCGCGCGAGCCGCCGTGTGGCGCGCGTAAGACGGTTCACCGGATCCGCGATCCGTTCCGCCATCGAGTAGCCGATGCCGGCACCAGCCAGGATGCAGAGCAGCGCCGCCAGCAGCACCCGGCGATCGAGCGTATCGATCTCCCGTTCGATCTCCTGCTGCCGGGACGTGAGCGGCACGGTCAGCATCGCCTGCGAGATCGCGCGCGTCCACGGGCGACGCCGCCACCATGTAGTCGAGCGCGGCGATCCGCTCGCGCGTGACGGTTGCCGCCTCGTTCCGCAGCGCCAGCCCCTGATACACATCGCCCGGCGTGCGCGTCGGCAGCAGACCCGACGCGAAGAGATTCCGCTCGCTCGTGGCGAGCAGCCGCGGTCCGCTGAAGATGTTGACGTCCTGATCGATCAGCCGGCTGACCCAGACCATCAGGTTGTCGTCGACGACCACGCCCTGCTCGGCGGCACGCGGGGCGGCGAAGTCTTCGACGACGCGGCGCGCGGCCGACGCGGTGCGCACCGCCTCCGATTCGATGTTCGACAGCATCTGATTCGAGACGTAGGCACGCGCCACCAGGGCGAGCGCAATCACCGGCACCGTGGCGGCGAGCACGAAGGCCAGAAACAGCTTGCGATAGAAGCTCGCCCGCACCTCGCGCAGCAGCGCACGGGCCGTCGTGCCCCGGCGGCCAAAGGCGCCGAACACCATGCTGAGGCCGAGCAGCAGGAAGTACGTGAGGGCGGCGAGCACGGTCAGCTCCGCGAGGCTCACCATGTGACCGAGCGGCGAGATGATCGGGAAGCCGAGGGCGTAGATCCCGCCGCGGTCGTTCATCAGGTAGACATCGAAGCGTTCATCGCCGCGCTCGAGCTCCGCCCAGCGCGGCTCACGGGATGCCAGCACCTGCTCGAACACCGCGTCGTCGAGCGGCCATGCCGTGCCGCTGTACGGATACAGCGGTGTGCGGCTCCATCCGTAGAAGGCGAACTCGACGTCGCGCCCCGACACGTCTTCGCTGCGAAGCGGGTCTTCGGGCCGGAGCAGCTCCACGTACGGGTTCTGCGACGAGATGAACGGCAGGTTCTCGTAGTCGAGCATCGCGTGCACGACAATGGAGCCGGCCTTGCGGCCGTCGGGGAGGCAGACGGCCCGGCCAGCGTGCAGCACGCGCCGCTCCTCCGCGAAGAACGGCGTGACTTCCTCGAAGACGCCCCAGGAGCACGTGGGCTCCTGCCATCGAGCGGCCGCCGACAGATCCTCGGGCAGGTTGAATGCGAAGCGGCTCAGGAGCGCGCCGTCCATCGCATACAGCTCGACCGACGAGGTGAGCGGGTAATCAGCCATGCTGGTGACGCGCCACACCTGAAACGCGCGATCGATCGGCACCTGTTCAGCCGCGGCATCGCCGGCGACCGTCAGAAGGTCGGAGATCCCCGGAAACTGGTCGATCTGCGCCAGGCTTTCCGACAGCAGCGACTGGATCGTCTGCCGCTGGTTGATGGCTTGCGGAGCGAACCGCGTCTCGACGAGCTGCGCCTTGGCGCGCCAGGCCATCTGATACACGGCGGGGTAGAACACGAGCGCCGGCACCACGAGGCCGAGCGTGAGGATGCTCAGCCGGAAAGCCTGGGACCCGTGGCGGAACCGCGCCTTGATGCGCGTGGCCAGCAGCGTCGTGGCGATGACCGCCGCGGCGGCGACGAGCGAGGGAAGGCGTTGCGGGCCGACGCCGGCGCGCCCGAGCTCCCAGATCGCCAGCGGCGCGGCCCAGAGCACAATCGTCAACGCCTGCATCGACAGCGTGCGCCGCGGCACACGCCAGAGCACTGACGCCGCACGGAGCACGAGAACGGCGAGCGCGAGGGCCGACGCGTGCCACACGATGAGGCCCATCTGCAGCGCCAGCCGCGCCGGATTCCACGGGTGCACCGAGAGATGGAGGAGGTCGAGCGTCGTGTTCCCGACGGTGTCGTGCAGAAAGCGCTCGTAGCCGACGATGAGCGCCGCCACCACGACGCCCGCGGCGAGGTGCGCGATGGCGTAGCCGACCCGCGCTGCGCCTGTCGCGGCAACCCGACGATGACGCCACGCAACGCGCCATGCCTCGACGACTGCGAACAGGAGCGCCACCATGGTGCCCGCCGCGACCGCGGTGACGAGGAAATCGAAGGGCGACGTGAGAAGCGGCCGAATCTGCGCCGAGGCGTACGTGAACGCGGAGAAGAGCGATGATTCGGACCAGTCAGCTGGAGAGGCAAGGCGCAGCAGCAGCCGGCCGATCACGATCGCCGCAGCGATCAGCAGACTCGCGGTGACATATGGCGCCGCGAGGTGCGCGCGATTCCGCCAGTCGAGCAGCGGGCCGGCGAGGAGGAGCACGGCGCCGGCAAATGCCAGCAGCGCAACTGAATCCGTCGCGCGGCGCCACTGCTGCCTGGCGGCGGCGAGATCCGCGCTTCCGATTGCGGCGTCGAGGAGACGGCTGCCGTCCGGCGCGCGCACCTCGAAACCGCGGCCCGTGGTGCTCGCGCCCTGAAATGCGGGGAAGATCGACACGGGGGCCAGCGACGCCTCGGTCCTGAAATGGCGCCGCATCTCCCGATCGCACGCCCGCGGGCGCGAGCGCGCGCTCGGCAGCCACGGTACCGGCCCTGCCGCCGGAGGCGCTGACGGGGGTGACGTACACGAGCCTCAACCCCAGGGGACCCTGCGCGAAAAACCACGCCTCCGGCCCCGCAAGGCGATCGCCCGGAAGCTCGGAGGGTCTGCCGCTCCACGCGACTGGTCGGCCGGCGTCGGCGTAGACGGTCACGGCCACTTCCGAGTTGGCCGCGCCGCCGCCAATGGCCGGCGTCACCTCGAGCAGCGATGCGTCCGCGGTCTCGAAGAGCTGCCGTGATGCGGCCGTCTCACCACGCGCCGCAGCTTGCACGACCAGGGGATCGGTGAGTGGCGCGGCCATCGCCCGAAGCGAACGCGCCATCTCGTCGAACGAGGCCCGGACGTCGGCCTCGACACGACGGCGCGCCGCGTCCTCGTCGGCGCCGAGGACGCCGCGCTCGAGCAGGCGTCCACCCGCCCACGCCGCGCCCGCGACGAGCGCGCCAACGATCAGAATCCGGGCGAGCCGGCGCCACGGCGGCGCGGCCGCGGCTCCGCCCGAAAGCGCCTGATTGTCACGAAGACGCACTCACTTCATTCTAGGCGGTAGGCAATGTGGGCGGTGGGCGCGTAGGCAATGGGCGGTGGGCGGTAGGCGATGGGCGGTGGGCGGTAAGCGCCGAGACGAGTTACCATTGACCTACCCCCCGATGCTCCTCAAGCCGACCCTCAAGCGCGGCGCGCTGATTGCCGCGGCCAACTGGCAGGTCACGCTGATTCAGTCGGTCGCGGATTCACTGTTCAAACTGCTGATTGCGGTGCCGATCCTCGGGGGGATGTTGCTCGTCGGACTCGTGCTGGGCGCCGAGCCGAAGGAGTTGGCCGCGCTCGATTGGCGCGACCTCACGACCACCATCATCGCGGCGCTGATGTGGCATCCGATCGTGCTCGCGGCATTCTTGCTGTCGCTCAGCGTGGTCGTCGTGGGTGGGTCCATTTTCGTATTCCTGGTCAAAGCCGGCACCGTCGCGACGCTCGTCGAGGGCGACGCGAGGGCGGGACCGATCGAACACCCGCCGCTGCACGTGTCGAAGGTGGCTCGCGCAGGGCGCTTCTCGGCGGAGCGCTACATCGACGGGTGCCGCCGCCTCTTTCCGCGCTTTCTGCGGCTCGGTGCGGGGCTGATGACGGTCTACCTGCTCTCCGGGATCGTCTACCTCTCGCTCATCTGGACCGGCGGATGGGGACTGACGGCGCTCATCACCGCGCTCTTCGTCACCTGGATCACGCTCGTGAATCTGATGTACCTGCTGCTGCAGATCGTCGTGGCCGCGGACGGCTGCAACATCCCAGCGGCCATCCGGCGTGTCACGGCGTTCGTGCGTGCGGAGACGCGAAGCATCGCGGCGGTGTTCGGCATCATTCTGGCGCTCGTGGTCTGCGCCACGGGCGCTTCGATCCTCGCGACCGCCGCATTCGGCCTCATCGCGTTCGTGCCGTTCTTCGGCCTCGCTGTGCTGCCGCTCCAGATCCTGGCGTGGCTGCTGCGAGGCGTCGTGTTCCAGTATCTCGGGCTCACGGCCATCGGCGCCTACCTGAAGCTCTATCGCGGCCACGCCGCCCAACGTGTCAATCAGGACGAACGACGACCCATTTCGCTGGAGCAGCGGCCGGCGACCTCATAACTCCAAGCTTCCAACGCCCAAGTTGGGAGTTAGTGTTTGGAAGTCGACAGTTGGGGCTTCGGCGCGCGCGCGGGTCTGTCGGGCGGGAGCTCGCGTCCGGGCAGCCTCGGAAGCGGGACGAGCGGAGGGTCGGGGAACATGAGGCCCGTCGGCCGCAGTGCGCTGAGGCGCCCCTCGCGGGTCAGCGCCACGATCGCCACGTCGTACGGCGCCGGCGTCGTGTCGATGACCGGCGCACCCTCGAGGTCCGTCGGGGCTGACAGTGTGCCGAGCGCAACTCCGGTCCTGCCGTTGTAGGCGTCGACCCGCGGCGCGATACCGCTCAGCACCACCACATCGTCGAACGCGATCGGCGGCGCCGACGGCCGTGTCGGAATGGCGGCCTTCCAGAGCTGATTCCCATTGTCGCGATTCACGGCGCGGAGCACGTTGTCGAACGACGCGAAGTACACGCGGTCACCGGCGGCCGCGGCTCCGACGACGTCGCCGCCGGTGCGCCATCTCCATCGTTCGCCGCCGCTCTTGGCGTCGAGCGCATAGAAGAAGTTGTTTGTCGATCCAACGAACACCCGATCGCGCGCCGTCGCCGGCGCACTCAGCGTGCCTGGCAGCGATCGCTCCCAGATCACCTTGCCGTTCTGGTCGTCGAGGGCGATGACCCGTGCGTCGGACATCGTGAGCACGACGGTATGCGGCTCCAGGCGCGCAGGCAGATGTGATGTCGTCGCGCCGAGCGAGCGGCGCCAAAGCTCGCCACCATCGCGCGCGCGAATGGCAACGAGCTCGCCCGCCGTGTCGGCGAGAAGAGCGACGTCGCCCGAGGCGACCATTCCGGTGGCGAGCTGCTTCGGAAGTGGCCGCGCCCACCGCGTCTGTCCGGTCCGCGGGTCGAGCGCTCGAACCTCCTCGGGCATCGCGATGAGCAGCTGACCATCGATGGCGAGCGGCGGATGCGTGATGTCGTTTGGCTCCTGCCATATCGGGGCGCCTGTTTCGCGTGAGAGCGCGCGAATGCCGCGGACCCGCAGTCCGACATACACCCGTTCGTCGTCCATCGACGCGTTGGCGGCAGGCGGAGCTTCGAACTCGGCGAACCACACTTCTTCGGCAGGAAGGATCGGAAGCGGTCCGGGCTCAGGCTCCTTGATCTTTGGGGCCAAGCCCAAACTCCCCATCGCGAGCAGCAGGGCCAACCCGCCACAATATCTTGGGGTCACCGTGGTTATAATACCGTGTCCCTCGTTGCCACTATCACGGTCCCTCAACTGAAGTGCGCCACCAGACCATCCTCGTCCTGGATTTCGGATCTCAGTACACACAACTGATCGCCCGTCGTCTTCGCGAGATGTCGGTCTACTGCGAGATCGTCCCGTTCAGTACGCCCGTCGTCGAGATACGCGCGCGCGAGCCCGTCGGGATCATTCTCTCGGGCGGGCCGAAGAGCGTGTCCGAAGCCGGCGCTCCGAAGTGCACGGCCGAGATCTTCGAAGTCGGAGCGCCGGTGCTCGGCATCTGCTACGGCATGCAGCTCATGACGGATGTGCTCGGCGGGGAAGTCCGACGCTCGGGTCAACGCGAGTTCGGACACGCCCACGTGACGGTGAAGGGCAACGGGAAGCAGCCGCGCCTGTTCACTGAGATCCCGCCGCAGCTTCGCGTCTGGGCGAGTCATGGCGATGACGTGACCGGCGTGCCGCCTGGATTTGCGGTGACCGCGACGAGCGCGACGGCGCCGATCGCTGCGATGGAAGCGCCGGAGCGGTCGCTCTACGCCCTGTTGTTCCACCCCGAGGTGGCGCACACGGAGCATGGCGCCGCGATCCTGCGGAACTTCGCGTTCACGGTGTGCGGCTGCGTCGGCGACTGGACGACCGAGACGTTCATCGAGGAAGCAACGGAGCGCATCCGACGACAGGTGGGCAGCGGGAGAGTGGTGTGTGCGCTGTCTGGTGGCGTGGACTCGACGGTGGCGGCGCTCCTCATTCACCGCGCGATAGGCGAGCGCCTCACCTGCATCTTCGTCGACAACGGATTGCTCCGCCACGACGAAGCGAACCAGGTGCAGAAGCGGTTCCGCGAGAAGCTGCGGCTGCCGCTCGAGTTCGTCGATGCGAGCGCGCTGTTCCTCGAACGTCTGGCCGGCGTGACCGACCCCGAGAAGAAGCGCAAGATCATCGGCGCCACGTTCATCGACGTGTTCCAAACGCGCGCCCACGAGCTCGACGGGTTCGATTTTCTGGCGCAGGGAACCCTGTATCCCGACGTCATCGAGTCGGCCTCGGTGCTGGGTCCCGCCGTCGTCATCAAGAGCCACCACAACGTCGGCGGGCTGCCGGATCAGATGAACTTCAAACTGGTCGAGCCGTTGCGCGATCTCTTCAAGGACGAAGTGCGCCGCGTCGGGTACGACCTCGGCCTGGAGAAGGAATTCGTCGTCCGGCAGCCGTTTCCCGGCCCGGGGCTCGCCGTGCGTGTGGTCGGCGAGCTGACGAAAGACCGCCTCGACCTGCTTCGACTCGCGGACAAGATCGTCGCCGAGGAGGTGCGCAAAGCGGGGTGGTACGAGCGGCTGTGGCAAAGCTTCGCCGTCCTGCTGCCGGTGCGGAGCGTGGGCGTGATGGGCGATGCACGCACCTACGAGTACACCGTGGCGATTCGTGCCGTGGAGAGCCTCGACGGCATGACTGCCGACTGGGCGCGGCTGCCGCACGATCTGCTCGCCACGATCTCGTCGCGCATCGTCAACGAAGTCCGCGGTATCAATCGAGTGGTCTACGACATCAGCTCGAAGCCACCGTCCACGATCGAGTGGGAATAGGCAGTGGCGGATTTCGTCCATCTTCATCTTCACACTGAGTTCTCACTTCTCGACGGCGCCTGTCGCATAGACGAACTGCTCGACGAAGCGGTCAAGCTGAAGATGCCGGCGCTCGCCGTCACCGAGCACGGGAACATGTTCTCGTCGGTCGTGTTCCACGACCACGCGCGGGATCGCGGGATCAAGCCGATCCTCGGCTGCGAGGTCTATGTGGCGTCCGGCAGCCGCTTCGAGAAGAGCGGACCGCAGACGGAGACGAATCACCTCGTGCTGCTCGCGGAAACCGACCGCGGCTACAAGAACCTGATCAAGCTGGTGTCGGCCGGGTACACCGAGGGCTTCTACTACCGGCCGCGCATCGACAAGGAGCTGCTGGCCCAGCATGCGGAAGGACTGATCGGCCTCAGCAGCTGTTTGAAAGGCGAAGTGGCGAGCGCGCTTCGCGTGGAGCAGCATCGCCCCGCGCTCGAGGCAGCCGCGCGGCTGCGCGACATTCTCGGCCCGAACAATTTCTTCCTCGAGATGCAGGACCAGGGCATCGAGGAGCAGAAGGTCGTGAACCGCGGCATCATTCCGCTCGCCCGGGAGCTGGGCCTGCCGCTCATATGCACGAACGACGTGCACTACCTGCGACAGGGCGACCATCAGCCGCACGACGTGCTCCTGTGCATCGGCACCGGCAAAACGGTGAACGACGCGCAGCGCCTGCGGTACACGGGAGATCAGTTCTTCCTGAAGACGGCCGACCAGATGGCCGCCGTCTTCAACGATTACCCCGAGGCGCTGCGCCACACGATGCTCGTGGCGGAGCGATGCAACGTCACGATTCCGACGGGGCAGAACCATCTGCCGTCATTCGGCGTGCCTGACGGGTTCACGCTCGATGACTACTTCGAGCATGTGGCCCGCGAAGGGTTCGCGCAGCGTCTCCCGCGGCTGCGTGCGCTGGCCGGGGCGGGCCGGCTCCGGCGCACGCTGGACGAGTACGCGCGGCGGCTCGATTACGAGCTCGAGATGATCAAGAAGATGGGCTACGCCGGCTACTTCCTGATCGTCTGGGACTTCATCCGCTACGCGCGAGAGGAAGGCATCCCGGTGGGACCCGGCCGCGGATCCGCCGCCGGTTCGATCGTGGCGTGGTCGATGCGTATCACCGACGTCGATCCGATGGACTTCGATCTGATCTTCGAGCGCTTCCTGAATCCCGAACGCGTGTCCCTCCCCGACATCGACGTGGACTTCTGTGAGCGCCGGCGCGGCGAGGTCATCGAGTACGTCACGAGGAAGTACGGCCGCGAGAACGTGGCGCAGATCATCACGTTCGGGACGATGAAGGCGAAGGCGGTCGTGCGCGACGTCGGCCGCGTCCTCGACATGCCGTACGCGGATGTCGACCGCATCGCGAAGCAGATCCCGGCGGCGCTCGACATGACGCTGGAGAAGGCGCTCGCCGAGAACCCGGTGTTGAAGCAGATGGAAGGGCAGGATCCGAAGGTCAAGGAGGTCCTGGCGATCGGCCGGCGGCTCGAAGGGATGTCCCGGCACGCGTCGGTCCACGCCGCGGGCGTGGTGATCGCGCCCGGACCCATCACCGACTACGCGCCGCTCTACAAGGGGCAGCGGGACGAGATCACGACGCAGTGGAACATGAAGGAGGTGGACCGGGTCGGCCTCCTGAAGATGGATTTTCTCGGGCTGAGCACGCTCACGCTCATCCAGGACGCCCTCGCGGAAATCAAACGGACCGACGGGATCGCGCTCGACATCGACGACATCCCGCTGGACGATCCGAAGACCTACAAGCTCTTCGGCGATGGCGCCGCCTACGGCATCTTCCAGTTCGAGAGCTCGGGCATGCGGGAACTGCTTCGCAAAGCGAAGCCCGAACGCCTCGACGACCTCATCGCCTTGAACGCGCTCTATCGTCCCGGCCCGCTGAAGAGCGGCATGGTCGACGACTGGATCGCGCGCAAGCAGGGGAAGACGGAAATCAAATACGAGCTCTCCCAGCTCGAGCCGATCCTGGCCGACACCTACGGCGTGATCGCGTACCAGGAACAGGTGATGCGCATCGCGCAGGCGCTCGCCGGGTTCACCCTCGGTCAGGCCGACGTCCTGCGCAAGGCCATGGGGAAGAAGGATCCCAAAGTCATGGCCAAGCAGCGCGCAGCGTTCATGGCGGGCGCGAAGCGGCTCGGCATCGGCGAGAAGAAGGCCACGAAGATCTTCGACTTGATGGAGGTACTTCGCGGGGTACGGCTTCAACAAGTCGCACTCGACGGCGTACGCGTTCCTGGCGTACCAGACCGCGTATCTGAAGGCGAACTACCCGTGGCATTTCGCCTCGGCGCTGCTGACGATCGAGGCGCAGAACACCGACAAGCTCGCGTTGTACCTCGGGGAGTGCCGCGAGCGCGGCATTCCGGTGCTCCCGCCGGACGTCAACGAGAGCCAGCTCCGCTTCTCGGTGGAGAAGGGCAGGGGCGTTCGCTTCGGCCTCACCGCGATCAAGGGACTGGGCGACGGAGCGATTACGGCAATCCTCGAGGCTCGCCGCCAGCTTGGCGGCCGGATCCCCTCGCTTCATGCCCTCTGCGAGATCCTCGACATGCGCCTCGCCAACAAGCGCGTGTTCGAAGCGCTCGTGAAGGCCGGCGCGTGCGATTCGGTGGTTCCGCGCGGCCGTACGCACGCGCCCGCTCCAGGAGATCCGCGCGCGGTTGTTCGCCTCGATCGATGGCGCGTGCGAACACGGAAGCCGTACGCAGCGGGACAAGGAGCTCGGACAGACCGATCTGTTCGGAGGCGGCGAGGATTCCACCGGCGGCCCCGCTCACGTGGGCCTGCCGGACGCCGTGGCGTGGACCGAGATCGAGCTCCTCAACTACGAGAAGGAGACGCTCGGCCTCTACTTGACCGGACATCCGATCGACCGATGGGCCGACGACCTCCGCGAGTATGGCGCGAAATCGATCGCGGACCTCGGTCTGAAGAAAGAGCCCGAGGGCGAGGAGACTGTCAGGCCCGCGGGAGCGACCGTCGAGGAGATCAGCATCGGCGGCATCGTCTCTGGCCTCCGTCCGCTCAAGACGCGCAAAGGCGACCGCATGAGCGTGTTCCTGCTCGAGGACAAGGACGGGAGCCTCGAGGTGGTGGTTTTCCCCGAGGCATTCAAGCAGTACGGCCACCTCGGCGAGAACGGCAACATGGTGCTCGTGAAGGGCAAGTTCGAGAAGGACCTCGAGTCGGCGCGCATCGTCGCGTCGGAGATTCTGCCGATCGACCTGGTGAGCGAGCGGCTCGCAAGGAAGGTGGCGATTACGATGTCGACGCCGCCGCACGATCGCGACACGTTCCTGAAGCTCTGGGATGTCATCGCCGCGCACAAGGGCGATCGGCCAGTGGCCGTCACGCTCCTCGACACCGAGCGCCACCTGCGCGTGAAGCTCGACGTCGCCCCGCAGATCAAAGTCCGGCCGTCGGAGCGGCTGGTGGCCGAGGTGGAGCGGATTTGCGGAAACGGTTCAGTCACCCTGCGGTGACCTAGTCTGTCCATGCCTCCAGATACCCTTGAATTCGAAGAGCCGATTGCGGTCCTGCTGAAGGAGATCGAAGCGCTCTCCATGCTGCCGCAGACGCCGGAACGCGAGCAGAACATCGAGCGGCTGCATCGGCGAATCGAGTCGATTCGCGCCGACATCTACACCCGGCTCACGCCGTGGCAGCGGGTACTGGTGGCCCGGCACCCGTCGCGCCCGATGGTGCTCGACTACGTGACGCGGTTGTTCGCCGAGTTCACCGAGATCAGCGGCGATCGCCGCTTTGCGGACGACCACGCGATCGTCGCGGGATTCGCCAGGTACAAGGGCGAACACGTGCTCGTCGTCGGCCACCACAAGGGCGAGGGCGGCGACACGAAGCAGAAGATTTTTCGGAACTTCGGGTACGCCCGTCCCGAAGGCTACCGCAAGGCGCTGCGTGCGATGAAGCTGGCGGAGAAATTCGGACGGCCCGTGATCGCGTTCATCGACACGCCGGCGGCGTACCCCGGCATCGAGTCGGAGGAGCGGGGAATCGCGGAGGCGATCGCCCTCAACTTGCGGGAGATGGCGGCACTCGAGGTGCCGATTATTGTCGTGGTTCACGGCGAAGGGGGCAGTGGTGGCGCGCTCGGGCTGGCCGTGGGCGACCGGATTCTGATGCAGGAGTTCGCGATTTACAGCGTGATTCCGCCCGAAGGCTGTGCGGCGATCCTGTGGCGTGATGCCGGGCGGAAGATTGAAGCGGCCGCAGCCCTGAAGCTCACCGCGCCGGACCTCGTGCGGCTCGGCGTCATCGACGAGATCGTGAGGGAGCCAGTAGGCGGCGCGCACACCAATCCGGACGCGGCGGCCGCGCTCCTGGATGAGCCGATCGCACGGGCGCTCAAGGAGTCGATGGCCCTCGAGACCCAGACGCGTCTCGATCGCCGCTACCAGAAATTCCGACGTATGGGTGACGTGGGCCTCGCCGGGGGAAAGCTGACCGCATCTGGGAGGCGCTGAACTGCGACGAGGGCGCGGTCGCGCGACTCGCCGCGGATCTCCATGTCTCGCCCGTGACGGCGCGCCTGCTCTGCATCCGAGGTCTCGATGAGCCTGGCGTCGCGCAGCGGTTTCTCTCGCCGTCGCTCGCCGACCTCCACGACCCGATGCTGCTCGCCGGGATGGGTGTCGCCGTGGAGCGCATTCTCGGCGCCATTGCGGGCAGGGAGCGCATCGCGATTCATGGCGATTACGACGTGGATGGGGTCACCTCGACGGTGATCCTGCGCCGGGCCCTGGAACTGCTGGGCGCCGATGTCATCCACTTCATTCCCGAGCGGCTGCGCGACGGGTACGGCCTCCAGCCGGCCGCACTCGACCGCCTCCACGCGCTGGGCGTGCGCCTCGTGATTTCCGTCGACTGCGGAATCCGCGCGGCGGATGCCGCGCGCCACGCCTGCAGCCTCGGACTCGACCTGATCATCACCGATCATCACGAGCCGGACGATGAGCTGCCCGTTTGTGTGGCGGTGATCAATCCGAAGCGCCACGATTGCCGGTACCCGACAAGAACCTGGCGGGCGTCGGCGTGGCGCTGAAGCTCGTGCAGGCGCTCTGCGCGAAGTCCGGACGCGTCTCGTGGCTCCCGGCGTTCGTCAAGGTCGCCGCGCTCGGCACGCTGGCCGACGTCGTGCCGCTCACCGGAGAGAACCGGATCATCGCGAAGCTCGGGCTCGAGATGCTGTCGAAGGGGCCGCACAAGGTTGGCCTGCGCGCGTTGCTCGAGGCGTCCGGGCTGTTGAACACGGCCATCGACAGCCATCAGGTCAGCTTCGTCATCGCGCCGCGCATCAACGCGGCCGGCCGCATGAGCACGCCCGACATCGCGGCCCGACTGCTCCTTGCCGCCGACGAAGCCATGAGCGCCGAGGCGAAGGACCTGGCGGAGCAGCTCAACGCGGAAAACCTCCGGCGGCAGGAGGAGGAAGCGGCGATCGTCGCCGCGGCGCGGAAAGTCGTCGAAACCGATCTCGAGGTCGGCTCCCGCACGGTCATCGTCGTGGCTGGAGACGGATGGCACCGCGGCGTCATCGGCATCGTGGCGTCGAAGCTCGTCGACGCGTTCCATCGACCGGCGATCGTGATCTCGATCGACGGCGATGTGGCCCATGGTTCCTGCCGCAGCATCCCGTCGTTCAACATGCTGGGGGCGCTGGAGTCGTGCGGCGAGGTCATGACGCGATTCGGCGGCCACAAACAAGCGGCCGGTCTGACGATGGACGCGCGCCGGATTCGGGAGCTGCGCGCGGGGGTCAACGCGTACGCCGACGGGTGCCTCACGCCAGACGATCTCCGGCCGCGGCTCTGGATCGACGGCGCGCTGTCGTTCCGCGGCATCAGTTCGCAGGTGGCCTCGGAGCTCACCGCGCTGGCGCCGTACGGCGCGGGCAATCCCACACCCGTCTTCCGCGCCAGCCGCGTCGAGATCGTCGATGGTCCTCGACGCCTCAAGGAACGGCATCTGAAGATGGCGTTCCGTCAGGACGGCCGCGTCATGCGCGGTATCGCCTGGAGAGCGTCGGAGCGCGAGAGCTTCGTCGCGGAGCACAAGTCCGCCATCGACCTCGCCTTCTCGCTCGAGCAGGATGTCTGGAACGGCGAGCGCTATCTGCAGCTCTCGATCGCAGACTTCAGAGCGCCGGACTAGAACGCGCGATCATCTCCGTCGTCACCTGCGCGTCAGGCGACAGACGCCGCAACCCGGTCACGAGTGTTTCGCCGGCTTCGACGAGAGCCCGCAGCGGCATCGGCTCGAGCCGCTCGATCACGAACCACATGTCGGTCGATAGGACGTGGAGACGCGTCCTCGGCGTCTGCCGCCAATTCCAGCGACGGCAGGTCACGCCTTTCTCGTCGCGCCAGATCACTTCGCCGGCGTCGGCCGATTCGATCGCCGGCTGACCGTCGCGCAGCGTCTCGAACGGCTCGCCGCCTGACGCGCGGACGAGACGCGGCCGGCCGACGTAGGTGGAAAGGTCTTCGCCGCCGACGGGGACGGCGTAGCGCACGCTCACCTCGTTGTAGAGATCGACGACGGCGTTGATCGGCGCCAACGCGCCATCGCGCTCGACGCGCCGCCAGAGCGCCTCCGCGGAGCAGGGGGTCCGCTGGGGCTTCGCGCCAAACGCCGCGTACGCCTCGCGCCACGATGCGAGATGGGCGTCGGCCCACGGCGGGCGCGGCGTGGCGCGCGACACGCCGGCGATGGAGGCGTCGCTCGCGGCGTTGCGGGCGCTGCGCACGACGATGCTCAAGGCGACGAAGTCGGGGCGAAGCGCCCACACCGCCGCATTGACTTCCGGCGTCACCATGCGCTTAGATACAGCATCATGACCGCAACGGTCAATATATCAACCGCCCGTGCGCCGGACCTCGACGTCCTGGAGACCGTTTCGCGCCGTATTCAGGCCAGGCGCCGCGAGCGGCGCCTCTCGCTCGATCAGCTGTCAGCACGCTCGGGCGTGAGCAAGGGCATGCTGGTCCAGATCGAGCGGCGCGCGACGAACCCGTCCGTCGGCACCCTCTGCAAGGTGGCGGCGGCGCTCGGAGCGTCAATCGCCGACCTCGTCGACGCGGCCGGGCCGTCGCGAGCGGGCGTGGTGCCGGCTGCAGGGCCCCGCGTGCTCTGGAAGGGACCGAAGGGAGGCTCCGCGACGCTCCTCGTGGGCTCGACCGGCCCCGACATGCTGGAGCTCTGGACCTGGGAGCTGCGGCCGGGCGACCGTTATGACGCGATCGCCCATCCGGCCGGCACGCAGGAGCTTCTGCACGTCACCCACGGCCGGCTCGCGCTCACGGTCGGCGCGGTCACGTTCGCCATCGCGACCGGACGATCGGCGAGTGCGCTGACGGACCGACCGCATTCATACGGCTGCCTTGGCGGCCGGCCCGTGCGCTTCACGATGGTCGTGGCGGAGCGCCATCCATGACGGGCACGTCGACGCTCGTCGCGCTCCTGCTGGCGGTCGGCGGGGGCGTGCTGTATCACATCTCGGCCAAGTCGATTCCGAGGGATCTCGCACCTGCGCTGGTGCTCGTCGTGGCGTACGCGACCGCATTGGCCGTCAGCGGCGTGGCGCATCTGTGGCTGGCCTCTCAGGGCAGTGCCGTCTCCGGTGCCGTCTCCGGTGCCGCCGCGTCGCGCCTGCTGCACCCTGCGGTGCTGGGGCTTGGCGTCGGCGCAGCGATGATCGAGCTCGGATATGTGCTGATGTATCGCGCCGCCTGGCCCGTAAGCGTGGCGTCGCAGATGGTCAACGTCATGGTCGCCGCGCTGCTGGTGGTCGTCGGTCTCGCCTGGTTCGGCGAGCGGCTGTCGCTCGTGAAGGTTGTGGGCCTGCTGCTGTGCCTCGGCGGCGCGTGGCTCCTGCGACACTGAGACTGTTATCCTGTACTGCAATTCATGAAGTGGCAGAAGCGCGCGCGGCTCGGCGTGGCGGTCTTCGGGATCGTCTTTGCCGTCGTCGTGTTCTTCGCGGTCGGTGAACGGGAAAAGCCCGCGGCGGCGCCGCCGCCGTCCAGGCTCGACCCCTCCGCAATCATGGAGACGTCGAAGTGCGTGCTCAAGCGCACCACGGGTACGCGCAAGGACTTCACGGTCACCTGCGATCGATATCTCGGCTACGAGAACGAAACGGCCAAACTGTTCGGCGCGCGCATCGAGGTGAGGGAACGGCAGGGACGCGATTTCCTCATTACCGGCGCGGAAGGGCTGCTCAATTACAAATCCCGCGAGATCGTCCTCTCCAACAACGTTCGACTGCTGGCCAGCGACGGCTTCGAGCTGTCGACCGCGACGGCGACGTTCAACGAGCACGAGGGGATCGTTCGCGCTCCCGGCGACGTGTCGTTCAAGAAGGGCGCCATGAGCGGCACCGGCGTCGGCATGATCTACGACAAGAACACCGACGTGTTGACGATCATCGAGAAGGCGCACGTGCGCTTGGTCGACGAAGGCGACAACACGACGGGCGAGTTCGCGGCGGGAACCGCCACGCTGGCGCGGGTGGAGAACTACCTCGCGCTCGACCGCGTGGTGCACGCGCTCCGCGGCGAGCAGACCATCGACGCCGATCGCGCCACCGCGCGACTCACGGAGAACGAACAGGCCATTACCGCGATCGAGCTGCGAGGCAACTCGCGGGTCGCCGGCGGCTCGACGGCATTCGATTCGATGAGCGCGCGTGACATCGACCTCGACTACGCGGAGGATGGCGCGGCGATCGAGCGCGTGGTCTTGACCGGAAGCGGCGCCATCGCGCTGAAGGGACAGAATGGGGCGGCGGGCCGCCAGATGATGGGCGAGTCGCTGACGATCGCGCTGGCTCCCGACGGTTCGGTCACCTCCGCCGTTGCCCGTGAGCGCGCGCAGCTCGACTTGCCGGCGGATGCGGGCGCCGCCTCCCGGCACGTCCGCGCGAAGAACTTCGACGCCACGGGCGAGCCGGGGAAAGGCCTCACCGGCGCGCGGTTCGACACAGACGTCGAGTACCGCGAGGACGCGCCGGAGCACAAGACGCCGCGGACCGCTCACGCACGGCTGCTCACGGTCACTCTCGAAGGCAACGCGATCGGCACCGCCGTCTTCAGCGGCCGCGTCCGGTTCGAGGAGCTTCCGTTCGGTGCCTCGGCGGCCGAGGCCAGCTACGAGCCGGCGAGCGGCGTGCTGCGATTGAAAGGGGCAGATGAGGGAGGGGGACCGCGCGTCGCCGACGAACAGATCGCCATCGAAGCCGAAACGATCGATGTGACGCTCGAAGGACGGAAGATGGCAGCTGCCGGAGGCGTGAAGACCCGCTTGCAGAGCCACAAGAACACGCCGGGTCTGCTGGACAAGGAGCGGCCCACCACCATTACGGCGGCGCGGCTCCAGTACCAGGGGCATGCGGGACGCGCCGTCTATACGGGCACCGCGCAGCTCGCGCAGGGCGCCACGGCGATCCGCGGCGATACGCTCACGATCGATCAGGAGAAGGGCAACCTGACTGCGGTCGGAAACGCCCGATCGACGCTCGCCCTCGGCGACGCGCCATCCACCAGCCGTGCACAGGAAATCTCCTATGACAACGCGACGCGGCAGATCACCTTCGTCGGCATCAAAGGGCCGCCCGGGCCCGTCGCGAAGCCGGCCCCTGCCAATCCGAAGCCGTCGAGCACTGCGGTCGCACCCACACCCAGCACACCCGGTGCACCCGTTGCGCCGCGCGGCGCGCTCGCCAACGTGAGCGGCCCCGAAGGCGACCTCACCGCCGAGCGCATCGTCGCGGTCCTCCATGAGACCGAGAACCGCCTCCAACGGCTGGAGGCCCACGACAGCGTGACGCTCCGCCTCGAGCGGCGCGTCGTGACCGGCGCGCGGATGACGTATTACGCCGACGGCCGATACGAGATGTCGAGCACCACCGGCGTTCCGGTCACGATCGTCGAAGGATGCCGCCAGACAACCGGACGCACGTTGACCTTCTTCAGATCGACCGATAACATCATCATCGACGGCAACGAGGAGATTCGCACGCGGACGACGAGCGGCGGACCATGCCCCCAGCCGCCGCCGCAATGACGCCGACGCCGTAATGTCCACGCTGCGCACGCAGGATCTCACCAAGTCCTACAGTGGTCGGACGGTGGTTCGCGGCGTCAACCTCCAGGTTGCTTCAGGCGAGGTCGTCGGCCTGCTCGGACCCAACGGAGCAG
>CAVYVZ010000005.1:0-427852 GCA_963772065.1 uncultured Acidobacteriota bacterium | reverse complement strand
TCAACTGGCTCTTCGCCGGTATGAGGGGGACTTCTTCGGATCGAGAACACGGACACGGGGCGGAGGTCGCCGAGGCAACCGAGCACATCCTCAGTTGCTCCGCTGGCTCGGCTGTCTGGAACGGGAGCCCACCTTCCAGCTCGACCGCCGGGAGCGGCGCACGAGGATGCCTCGCCGTCGAAGAGGACGGTGTACGAGGAGGAGGGCGCGATCCGATCCGGACGCCAGACGAGGGCGTCACCGCCTGGTACGACGCGATCCGGCTGCATCGAGTTCCTCGACGAGCTCGAAGACCTCGTCCTCGTCCGCGCGGACGGGCGCCCCACATACAACTTCGCGTCGCCGCTCGAGGACTCGCTCGACGGCATCACGCACGTGATCCGGCGACGACGACATCTCGAAGACGCCGAGCAGATTCGCGTCCTCGAGGCGCTCGGAGCGCCGGTGCCGGTGTACGCCCATCTCGCGATGATCTTCGGGCCCGACGGGCAGAGCTCTTGAGCGGCACGGCGCCGTTTCAGCGGCCGAGTTCTGGGCCCGGCCATCTCGCTCTTCCGGTCAACTACCTCGCGCTCCTCTGGCTGGAGCTACGACGACCACACAGAGATCATGTCCATGGAGGAGTCTGTCGAGGCGCTTCCCGCTCGAGCGCGTCCGGCTCGAGCCCGGCGATTTTGATTACGCCAAGCTCGAGCACCTGAACGGCGTCTGACCTGCGCGCACTACCGCCCGAGGAGTACGCGGACGTCCTGGTCTCCTACCTGCGCGAGATCGGGTTCGAGGGAGACGAGGCAACGATCCGCACGGCGGCACCGCTCGTCCAGGAGAATTTCATGACCCTGGGTCAGTTTCCCCCGAGTTCGCGGGCTTCCTGTTTCACCGAGTCGAGCCGCCGCGTGAGCTGCTGGCGGGAGGCGAGGCGGTACTCGACGCCGCCCGCGAGGCCATCCCGTTCCCTGCGGGTACGTGGGACCGGGAGGCGATCGAATCGGAGCTCCGCGGCCTGGCTCCACCGCCCGGGCTTGAAGCCCCGCGAGGCTTTTCAGCCGCTCCGGGTCGCCGTCACTGGGTCGAAGATCTCACCCTGGCTCTTCGAGTCGATCGAGCTCGCTCGGACGACGAGGAGACCCTGGCGCGGCTCGACGCAGCGCTCAAGCCCTCCTAGGGTCGAAAGAGGACGAAGCCGCCGGCGAACAGCGCGAGGCCGGCCGCCGAGACCGGCCAGGCCGCGAGCACGGCGCCGGACGTGAAGAGGAGCGCCCCCACGACGACCAGAGTGGTGGCGGCGATCGCAGCGGCCTGGGGATCCGCCCGCGGGCTCCGGAAAAGCGGCCGGTGCTTCGGAGCGGATCGGGACGGAGAGTCGCTCGAGCGCACGCAGGCGGGCGAGGTGGTACCTGAGAAACAGCCCCGGCCATTCCGGCAGCGAGCGCTCGACGCAGTCCTACGTCGCCGTCGGACAGGCCCGCGGAAATCTGCGCGGTCGCGTCGCGTGCCTGCACGAGCGAATCGACAAGCTCCTCGTGCACCACCTCCGGCCCCGCGCGGCGGCTCGATCCCGAGCGCAAGCTCGGACGCCGTGTGAAGGGTGTACTGAAGCCGCGGCAGCTCGCCGTACACCCCCTCGCCGTCGAGGTGCGCCCCTGTTTCCGCGATTTGCTCGAGGTGCTGGAGGGCGTCCGCCAGGTTCTCCCAGAGATCGGTGATGGCTGCGGCGTATTCCCGCCGCCCGCTGCTCCTGAGCGTCCGCTCCATGAGGCCGCGATCATACCCTCGCTAGACTCAAGCGCATGGACCGGGGGGGCCAGGCGACCATCCTTGTCGCGGATGATGATCCCGCGCTCAGGACGCTCTGCACCGTCAATTTGGGGTTCGATGTGCCACCCGGCGACTCCAGGCGGCGAGCGCGACGGAAGTCGACGAGACCCTCGTGCGCGAGCCGGTCTCCCTGATCCTCCTCGACATCCACCTCGGAGCCGACAACGGGCTCGACATTGCTTGCGTCGGCCTGCGGAAGACCATCCGTAGCTTTCGATCGCGTTCTTTACCGGCAGCGCGCGTGTCGTCGGGGAGGACAAGTCGCTGGCCGACGGCGTCCTGTCGAAGCCGTTCACGCTGGAGGAACCCTGGCGGAGATCGCACGGCGGCTGGCTCCCGGGCGGCCGCTGCCTCTGCCATAGCGGCCTCGGCACTCGCCTCCTCCGTTGTCCGCCCGCACTCGCGAACGCCAGCGCAGCGTCCCCAGCATCAGCGCGATCGCGCCGAAGCCCGCCGACGACGTTCGCGAGCACGGTTGCGACCTGCATGCCGACGCTGAAGGAAACACAGTGCGCCCGGCGCTCGCGCTTCCCGCGAGCGCGAAGACGAGGACCGCCTGCTGGGCACCGGCTCCGCCGGGAGTGAACGGCAGGAGCGTCGAGCAGCTCTCGGCACGACGGAAAACGGGTGAGCGCCGCGCCCAACGCTCCCCTCGCCTCGATGTGGAAGGCTCGGAGGAAGAAGTACACGGCAGCGAAGCGCGCCACCCAGCTCGCGGCATGGCCAGGAGACCACGCCGCGGACGAAACTTTCATGGTGGCTTGAGCGCCGCGAACCCGAGGGCGAGCTCTCCCGCGCAGGGCGGTGACGCGCGCAGACGCCGAGCCCGCCAGGATGACCCGCGCCAGCCAGGAGGACGTAGCCGAAGATGAACGCCGCGGCCGTCGGATGTTCGATCGCGAAGGTCCAGTCCAACCACAGGCAGACGGGGCAGGTCGGGGACACCCGGGAGCACGCCCTGCTCGGATCGCCCACACGAGCAAGGCGCCCGCGACGACCGCATCGAACAGCGTCTCGACGATGAAGAGTCGACCCCAGTGTCGGAGTGCTCTGACCCCGACAGAGGCGCTTCACAAGATAGAGCTTCACGAGGTCGCCGCCGCGAGCCGGCGTGATCCGAATCGACTCCGACGCCGGCCAGGTAGGCGCCCAGGACGTCGCGGTAGCGCACGCGGGTGTCCGGATAGGACGCGCGGAGGATGTTCTGCCATGCGCGCACGCGAAGAAACGCGCTCCAGCAGATGCAGCGCGACAGCAAGGACGAGCGCCGTCCACGACACGGCGGCCAGATGGCTGAAGAAGGCCTGACACGCATCGACGAACGCCCGAACATCGTCCACGGAACGACGATAGCGCGACGGCCCGGACGGGTTGCCGTCGCGTCGCCACGAATCACGTTGTCGATACCCCCGACCGGGTTCGAACCGGTGTCACCGCCGTGAGAGGGCGGCATCCTAGGCCACTAGACCACGGGTTCTTGGCCCTCGCTGCACCCGCCAGCGAGCGAGATCGCCGTTGGTGGCGACGATCCCGGAAAGCGGTGGGGAAGCCGACCGGTAACCGCTCTGCAGGGTCGCCCGGGTCGTATTCCAGGAGGGTTTTTGCGGTGATCGGACAGTTCGTGCAGGCATACCTCGACCCGGGTACCGGGGAGCATGCTCCTGCAGGCCATCGTGGGCGGGGTCGCAGCCGCGGCCGTCGCCGGACGGATCTTCTGGCGGCGGATTCTCGAGTTCCTGCACATCCGGAAGAAGGAAGACCGGCCGCCCTCGAGCTGCGTTCGAGCCCGGCTCGTTTCGGGACCCGGACAGCCGCGTCGTCGTTGCCGGGAGGCACGGCTCCCCCGAATACTCAGCTCGACCGGACTCGAGGACTGGCGGCCGCTCCGCCGGGAGCGCCCTCTTCGAGCGGGCCGTCGAGGAAGGACGCCTGGTCGGCACCAAGGAGGCCGACGGAACCGCCGTGCCAGCCCAGTCCCAGACGGAGCCGCCGGCATCCTGCGCCACGAGGCGATTCCGTCCGCTCCGTATCCGTACGAATGGCCCTTCTCGATGCTGAAGGATGCAGCGCTCCTCCAGCTTGATGCTCCTCGACGAGGCGATTGGCGAGGCTGATGAGCAATATGTAGTTGTCAAGCAGATGCACATAAAAACGAAAAAAAGATGTTGTTGGTCGTCATCGCGCCTCCCTCGGCGAATGGGATGACGTGGTGAAATTCGAGGAATCCCGTTTCAGCGCAACGCCCCTGTGCTCCTCTGAAAGCGCACCGCCCTCCGTCGCGCCGCCACACCTCTCGCTTCACCGCGGCCGGAATGTGTCGTGACGCCGAGTCCTGACCACGCGAGGCTCGCGGCCGGTCGGTGGCGGCGAGTTTCCGTTTCAGCAGGTCGCCAAGGAGCAGCCTCAGCGCACGCTCGAAGATTGCAGCCGGATCTCCATTCGGAATGCTGTGGCGCAGCAGGTCCTGAACGCGACGTAGCTGCTCGCAGGTCTCGCGGCCGACAGTGAACTGAATTCTGTAGCGTTCGGGTGCGAGCGGCTTCACTTTCGCAGTCGGTACCGGCGAGCTCGGGACGGTTACGGCGATCTCTCGTGAGGCCGGCGTCGGTGAGGCCGGTAGCTTCCGGACCGCGGCCGGCGAATCTGGTTTCGGCCTCACGCGTGCCACGAGCTGCTCCACGTCACGCTTACTTCTGTGCCCCGCGGCTTCGAGCATCTCGAGATGGTTCGCGAGCGTAAGGTGAGGAGCGAGTAGGCCGATGGTGGTCAGGCTGAGACGGCCATCGGCGAGTCGTTCGAGAACGGCTGGAAGGCGTCGAGCTGTCCGCGCGGCCTCGATCCGGCTATACGCTGCATGCTCGGACAGATGCAGCACCTGAGTGCAGTATGTAAAGAGCGAGGCGCAGCCCTGTGCCAGATACAATCGCCGGGCGTCGAGTTCCATCAGCAGCGCGACCAGTTTTGCCGTCGCGTGACGCTCCTGCGACGCAGCGCGCTCAACATGAGCCAGAAGATCTTGATCGGATAGTCGGCCGATGAAATCGAATGCCGGCGTCATATCCGTTTATAGCATTGCAGTTTTTGCAACCTGGGCGATGAAGGGTCGCGTCGCCACTCGGTCCGGACCGAGTGGTTTTCACGCCGTAAAAAACATGCGTCGGACTGCAGTGCCCGCCACGCCGCCGACGGTGGCGACGAGCGCCGCTGGAATGACGAGCGCGAACGGCAGCGTGAAGACTTCCGCGAGGCCGCCGCTTGCCTGAATCGCCGCCATCGTGGCCGGCTCGTGCCGCAGCACCAGTAGTATGGCCGCGCCGGCGATGCTGACCACTGCGCCGATCGCCGCCGTCGCCAATCCGGCGACCGTGCCGGCGATGAACGAACCCGATCGCCAGGCCGCCCAGCCTCCCGCACAGACCAGAATGCAGGCGGCGAGCAGCGTGGATACGGCGGATCGTGTCTGAAAGGTAAGCGGCGGCAGCAACCAATCGAGCGCGGTCCGGCCGACGAATGCCGCAGCGAAGAGCAGAGCCCAGACGTAGGCGCTGCGCCACACGAATCCGAAGACCTGCGTCACGTACCAGTCCGCACCTCGTGCGCCGCGAACCGGCAGCACGCTCTCACGATATTCCTCGAGGAGCTCGCCGGACACGCTCTCGACGGCTTCGCGATGGAGCACCAGCGTCAACAACCCTTCTGCCCAACGTGGTGGGGTTGCGTTCATACCTTGCCTTTCAGCGGCCATGAGAGCCCCTGCCAGAGACTCTCGACCGCTTCGCGTGCATCATTGAGCGCGCGGAGGCCCGCCGGCTTCACCCGGTAGAATCGCCGCGCGCGACCCGCGCGGATCTCCGTGCCCGGTCCTTCGCGCGAGGCAATCAGCTTCTTCCGTTCGAGCCGTTCCAGCGTGGCGTGCACCGCGCCCGCGGCCACGTCGCGCTCCAGCCGGGCCTGCACTTCCTTCAGCACCGCGCGGCCGTAGGCCTCGTCATGCAGCCGAATGATGGCGAGCAGGACCGCCTGCTCGAATGCGCCGAGGAGGTCTGCCACGTGTGCTGAGCCTACAATGTAGGCTTTGCCACGTCGAGTCAAGCACGCTTTCCACTTGCTTACCGAGGGGACGGTGTGTATGCTTCGCTCGGTAACCGAGGGAGGGCATGAGCAAGCCATCGGATTTGGTGCAGGGCACCTTGGATCTCCTCATCCTGAAAATCCTCGCGCTCGAGCCTCTGAACGGGTGGGCCATCAGTCAACGACTGAAACAGGTGTCCGGTCAGGTGCTTCAGGTGAGCGATGGGTCGCTCTATCCCGCGCTCCACAAGCTGGAGCAGGGAGGCTGGATCACCGCCGAGTGGAGAGCGAGCGAAAACAACCGCCGCGCGAAGTTCTACTCGTTGACCCGCCCCGGCAGACGGCACCTCGAGAAGGAGGCCGCGAGCTGGAACAGGCTCTCCGCCGCGATCTCTCTCGTCGTGCAGCTCCCGGAGGCATGAGATGCCGCTGGCCCGCTGGCGCCATACGCTGCCGCTTCGGCTTCGCTCGCTCTTCCGACGCAGCGTCGTCGAGCGCGAGCTGGATGAAGAGATCCGACTGCACCTCGAGCAGCAGACGCAGGAGAACCTCGCTCGTGGAATGACGCGCGAGCAAGCACGCGTGTCAGCCCTGCGCGCCTTCGGCGGCGTCGACCAGCGCAAGGAAGAGTGTCAAGACGCACGTGGAGTGCGCCTGATTGAAGACTTCGCCGCCGATCTGCGGTACGGGCTGCGGATGCTGCGTCGCGCTCCAGGCTTCACAATCGTGGCGGTACTCTCGATGGCGCTCGGCATCGGCGCCAACACCGCGATCTTCAGCCTGCTCGACACGCTGCTCTTGAAGCCGCTGCCGGTCCACGCTCCCGAGCAGCTGTTCGTGCTGCGAGGCACCGCTCACTATCCGATGTACCAGACTGTGCGACAGCAGAACCGATGGTTCATGGATCTGTTCGCGACGTCGGGCGTCAGCAAGCTGGACGTCGACGTGGGGGACGCTGTGCCGGAGCGAGCCAGCGTCTCCCTCGTGACCGGCTCGTATTTCTCGGTCCTCGGAGTGCAGCCGCTCCTCGGACGCACCTTCACGACGGCGGACGATCGGGTGCCCGGAGGCCATCCGGTTGCGGTAGCCAGCTTCGGCTACTGGCAACGCAGATTCGCGCGCGATCCGGATCTCGTTGGCAGAACGATACGGATCACGGGTACGCCGATCACGATCATCGGCATCACGCCTCCGAGCTTTTTTGGCGAGCGCGTGGGCGCTGCTCCGGACCTCTGGGTGCCGATCACCATGTGGGGCCAGGTGGTGCCGGGACGTAATCTGCTTCGGAGCCCCGGCACCGGCTGGTTGAACATCGTCGGCCGCGTGAAGTCCGGCGTCAGCATTCCGGAAGCGGAAACGGCGCTGACGACGGTCTTTCGACAGTTTCTGCTCGACATGCTCGGCCCCAACATGGCCGACGACGACCGCAGGGACTTCGCGCGAGCGGCGGTGACGCTGACTCCGGCGTACAACGGACTGTCGGGCCTTCGCGCCGAGTTCTCGCGTCCGCTGCAGATTCTGATGGCGGTTGTGGCGCTCGTCCTGCTGATTGCCTGCGCGAACGTCGCCAACCTGCTTCTCGCACGAGCCACGACGCGAACCCGTGAAATCGGCGTGCGTCTGGCGATTGGAATGAGCCGGGGCAGGCTCGTTCGACAGCTGACGACCGAGGGCCTCGTGCTTGGAGGCCTGGGCGGAGTTGCCGGCCTCGCCTTGGCGTGGTGGATTCGCGAGGGCTTGCTCCGTCTCGTATCCGACGACGGCTCGCGGCTGCCGCTGGCGGTGGCGATGGATGCGCGCCTGCTCCTCTTCGTCGCAGCCCTGGCCCTCGTGACCGGAATCGTGTTCGGCCTCGCGCCGTGCCGGCAGGCGACGCGCGTCGATCTCGTGACGTCGGTCGGCCGGCTGCGCCACCCGCACGCCGGCGGCGGCCGTCTCGCGCTGAACTCGCTCCTGGTGGTCGGACAGGTGGCGCTATCGCTCGTGCTGGTCGCCGGCGCGGGACTCTTCCTTCGCACTCTCGCGAACCTGCGCAGTGTCGAGCTCGGCTTCGCTCCCGAACGGCTGCTGATCGTCGATATCGACCGATCCGCCGCATACCCCGGCGCCGAGTACGCCGAGCTGTGCCGGCGGCTCCTGCAGCGCATGAAAACGCTGTCCGGCGTCGAGTCGGTCACGTTCTCCGAGAACGGCGCGCTCGGCGGCCGGGACAGCCGCACCAACCGGATGCGGCCGGATGACTTCGTGCCGGGAGCGGAAGGCATCCCGCACGCCCAGTACGACATCGTGGGGCCCGAGTACTTCGGCACGATGGGAATCTCGCGTCTGCGCGGGCGGGACATCGACGAGCGTGATACTGCGGCCGCTCCCGCCGTGGTCGCGATCAACGAGCAGATGGCGCGCCGGCTCTTCGGAAGCGAGAATCCGCTTGGCCGGCGGATGCTGTGGGGTTACGGCGATGGCCAGCGGAACATGGAAGTGGTGGCCGTGGTCCGCGACGTGAAGCAGCGCGGCCCTCGCGACGACGCCGAGTTGCGATTCTACGTGCCGTACTTTCAGCATCCGACGCGGGAGCTCGCCAGCGCGCGGTTCGCGCTTCGAACGATCGCCCCTCCCGATGCGATCGTGGATCGGCTCCGGCAGACGGTTCGGGCGGAGGACGCGCGCCTGTCGATTGCCAGCATCGACGAGGCCACGCAGCTCTTCGATCGCGCGCTCGTCAGGGAACGGCTGGTTGCGGCGCTCTCGGCGGCGTTCGGGACGCTGGCCGTCGTGCTCGCGTGCGTGGGTCTCTATGGCCTCCTCGCCTATCGCGTGGCGAGGCGTACCAGCGAAATCGGCGTTCGCATGGCTTTCGGCGCCGGGCGCCGCACGGTGCTCATGATGATCGTCGGACAGGATCTGACGCTGGTCGCCGCCGGCATCGGTGTCGGCGTCCCCCTCGCGGTTGCGGCATCCGGCTATATCCGCGGCGTCCTGTTCGGCGTGAGCGCGAACGATGTGCCGACGCTCTGTGCCGCCGTCCTGGCGATGACGCTCGCCGGTCTGCTGGCTGGCGTGGCTCCCGCCTGGCGCGCCACGCGCATTGAACCTGCGGCCGCGCTGCGCCACGAGTGAGCTCTGTCAACGGGTACTATCGCTGATGGATCTTCACCATGCTCCGAGTGAGGTCCTTCAGCGTGGGCGCGCCGAGCGCACCCATGTTGCGCGCGACGTCGGTCTGAAGTATCTCGATGACTGTCTGAACGCCTTCGGCGCCATAGGCGGCCAGCCCCCACATCACCGGCCGCGCCACGAGCACGGCCTTCGCCCCGAAGACGAGTGCTTTCACGATGTCCGAGTTCCGCCGGAAGCTGCCGTCCACCAGCACGGGGATCTTGCCGCCGACCGCGTCGGCGATCGAGGGAAGGACTTCGATTGGCGATAACGCGCTCGATGCGGCGCCGCCGTGGTTCGAGACGACGATCCCGTGCGCACCTTGCTCGGCGGCCGTTCGCGCGTCCTGCGCTGACATCACACCCTTGATGAGCACCGGGACGTCGAGCCCCTTGCGGATCTGGTCGATCGCCTTCCAGTCGGCGCGAGGCCGGGGCGTCGTCCGGCCGCCGTTGACGGACGCACCGATGGTGACGCAGACGGCCTTGCAGCCAGCCGCGGCGGCCTGCCGAACGCGAGCGGCTGCGTTGTCGTCTCCCTCGGCATAGACGGAGTACCAGAGCGGCGTCTTCGCCTGCGCGGCGATCTGATCGATCGGCACGCTCGAGCGGCTGCTGACGATGACGCTGGCCTGGGCTGCACTGGCTCCGCGTACCGTGGCGAGCTCTCCCTCGGCGTGATAGCGCCGCTGGTCGGCGACAGGACCGACGAGAATCGGCGTGAAGTGCCTGTCGCCAAAGAGCTCGACGCTCAGATCCATCGCCTCGTGCGCGGGCACCATCATGCGCGGCCGGAAGGTGATCCGCTCGAACGCGGCGCGGTCGCCGCCCGCGATGGTCGAGAACACCGCTGGCGCGAGCTTCAGCTGGGCGACCTCCTCGAACTCCGGAGCGTTGACGAGCTCGTCGCGGGGAGGAATCCGTACGCGGGGAGATTGTCTGCTCACGTGAAATTCGCCCGAATGACCTTGCGATCCAGTGACGCCAGCGTGCTGCAGCCGGCGGTTGCCATCGCCTCGCGGATTTCGCGCTGCACGATCTCGAGCAGGCGCTGAACGCCCTCGGGACCGAAGGCTCCAAGGCCCCAACGCGGGGCCCGGCCGAGACATACCGCGCTCGCACCGAGAGCGATCGCCTTGACGATGTCGCTTCCTCGGCGGAAGCCGCTGTCGATCAACACAGGCACTTTGCCGCCGACCGCCTCCACGACTTCGGGTAGCGCCTCGAGCGAGGACGGGCTGTAGTCCATCGCCCGCCCGCCGTGGTTCGACACGATGATGCCGTCGGCGCCGTGGTCGAGGCACAGCCGCGCATCTTCAGCGGTCAGGATGCCTTTGACGATCATCGGCCCCTTCACGAACGGCCGGATCTCGTCGAGATACTTCCAGTGGTACCACAGCCGCCGGGGGTTGACCCGATACACCCACGGCCCGCGCTTCGCCGCGGCGGGCGCGGACCCCGCCGCGGCAGGCCGGCGCGGAGTCCCACCGAGATTCCGGTTGTGCAGGTCGCGCTCGTACAACGACGTCGGCTGATCGACGGTGACAACGATGGCCCTGGCGCCAAACCCCTGCACGCGCTCGATCTGCTCGCGGCTCGCGGCGAGATCCTGGGCCGGATAGAACTGCGACCATCTCGGACCGTCCGCGGCGGCTGCGAGCTTCTCGAGCGGAACGCCGGGCGTCCCGATCACGATCATCGGCGTCTTCGCGGCGGTGGCTCCCTTGTACATCCCGGCGTCCGCTTCGGGATGAAGATCCCGTTGCCGTGTGCTGGGAGAGATCAGGACTGGGTACTCCATCTTGAGGCCCAGGACTTCCGTCGAGGCATTGACCGAGTCCGGCGACACGCCGGGCCGTTCCACGAGGTCGACCCACTCGAAGGCCTGACGGTTGCGGCGCAGCGTGAACTCGCCGTCGCAGCCGTGAGCCATGTAGTCGTACGCGAACCGCGGGAGGTTCCCGAAGCAGACCGACTCGAAGTCGAAGGCGTCCAGCATCTCGTCGAGGCCAGGCACGCGCTTGTGCTCCGACAGCGGACGCGGGTCGAGCTGCGCTCCGAGAAACGGCGAGCCGGCCAGCATTCCGGCCAGGCTCAGGAGCGCCTCGCGACGGGTCAGGCTGAACCGCCAGCGATCCTCGATTCTTCCCACTGATCCTCCTGTCAGTCTGCTACGCGCGGGATAGTAGCGTACGCCCCATCCTCAAGGGAGGGTGTCTATGCTAGGCTCCTGTTCGCCCGCCGCCCGCTCGTATCGCGCGAGGGTTGCGTGAACGGAGAGGTCAATGCGTAACGCTGTTCTCCTGCCGCTGGTGCTCCTGGCGTCGCCCGTCCTGGCACAGCCGCCTGCAGCCAGTCAGGGCCCTCCATGCACGCCGAGCCGCCTGGTCGGCACGTGGGAACGGGTGTCGCTCTTGCGAAATGCCCTCTCCGTCCAGCCGCCCGATGCGCCGCTCTTCGTGAAGTTCAGCTCGGATGGCCACTGGTCGATGATGGAGATGCCGGATCGGCCGAAGGTCGACAAGCCGTTCGATCAGCTCACCGACAAGGAGCTCTTCACGCGCTTCGACAAGGTCGAAGGCGGCTATGGGACCTGGACGCTCAAGGGCGACACCCTCACGCGTAAGCACGTGGTCAACATCGCGCCCGGCGGCGAAGGGAGCAACCAGGATCGCCTCTGCAGCTTCGAAGGAGAGATCCTGGCGCTCATCGGGACGGGCGCCAATCGCTCTCCTCAGGCGCGCTTCAAGCGGCTGCCCGCGCAGCAGATGAAGGCTCACAACCTGGCGGGCACCTGGGAAAGAACCTCGCTCGCCATCGACGGCAAAGCGCAGCAGCCACCGCGGGCGCCGCTCATGCTGATCCTGGGCGAGGATGGCTGGTTCTCACAGACGGAGCTGCCAACCGGCAGAAAACCGATCAAGAAGCCGATGGAGCAGTACGCCGTTGATGACTACGCTCAAAGCTTCACGAACGTCGGCGCGGCGCGCGGCACGTACACAGTCGAGGGGAATGTGTTCACCCGCAAGCACGTCGCCGATATCGACCCAGGCTCTGTCGGGTATGAGGATCCGCGCCAGTTCACCTTGGACGGCGACACGCTGACGCTGCGTGGAAAGACGAGGTCAGGCCAAAAGGTCGAAGCGACGTTCAGGCGTACAAAGCCGCTGGAGACGAGCGCGGAGTAGGGCGGGCCTTTACGGCCCGCCAAGTGGAGTTGGCGCCCCGTAAAGGGGCGCCATACACATACATGAGTATCAGCCGTCGACATTTCATCGGTACAACGCCGGCACTGATGGCAGGAATCACCCTTCGCCAGGAAGCCGCGCAACAGAAGCCTGCGCCTCCGCCGACGCGGCAGGCGCAGGTGGAACGCCTGTACAAGGCGCCGGACATTCATCCGAACGCGCTCGAAGCGGCGCCGGACGGACTGTGGATTGGCGATCAGGTGTCGGAGAAGGTGTTCAAGGTCGACTGGGAAACCGGCAAGGTGCTGCACGAGCTGCAGACCGAATCGCATAACACCAGCGGCGTCGCCATTGGCGGCGGCTATCTCTGGCTCAACGCCAACGGAGGCGTGAGCGGACGGCGTCCGCCCCGCCCCACGGACAAGCCGTTCGGCGAGATCATTCAGGCCGATCTGAAGACCGGAAAAACCATCAAAGCGTACAACCTGCCGTGGCGCGGCGCGCAGGGCAATGCCGGCATACACGGCGGCGTGTACGTTCAGGAAACCCAGACACTGTGGGTCGCGGCGTTGTACATCAATGCGCTCGCCGAGATGGATCCGAAGGACAACCTTCGGATCGTACGTCTCATCGCGATCAAAGGCGATCGCGCGCACGGCCTCGAGTGGGACAACGGCGCCATCTGGTGCCTCTTCGCAGGCGACCGCCTCGTGCAGAAGCTCGACGCCAGCAACGGACGGGTGCTCGAGGTGATCAAGCTGTCGCCCACGTCCGACCCAGATCCCCACGGGATGTGCATCCGCAACGGCTACATGTACTACTGTGACGCGGGCCTGACCGCCCCCGGACCGGGGAGCGCCCCGGGGATGATCTGCCGATTCAAGCTGGGAACCACATGATTCGACTGAAACGCGCGGCGTTCCGCTTCGTCCTCCCGGGCCTTGCGCTCCTGATGGTCACGCTGATCGCGTGGCCCGCCTCGTCCCAGCCGGACGATGACGTGCTGAAGGTGATTCCGGAGAACTACAAGCTGCTGTTCGAGAACAAGGTCGTGCGGGTGATCGAAGCCCGCGTGCCGCCGGGCACCGTGGAAGCGCCGCATCGGCACATGCGCGGCGTCAGCGTGTGCATGACGGAGTACACGATCGAGTCGAAGGCGCTGCCTGACGGGGACTGGGTGCGCTCCGAGAGAAAGCTCGGAACGGTTTACTGGAGCGAAGGCAGCCTGCACCAGCTGCGCAACGTCGGCAAGACCCAGAGTCATACAATCCGAATCGAGCTCAAGTACTGAGGCGCCCGTGGCGATTCCGACCTACGTCTACATCGGGACATACACCAAGACAGGCAAAGGCATTTATCTCTTCCGGCTGCAGACCGAGAATCTCGAGGTCTCACAGAACATCACGCTGGTGCCGCTTGGAGTCGTGGCGGAGACTCCGAATCCGTCGTGGCTGGAATTCGACCTGAAGCGCAGGCTCCTGTTCGTCGCGAACGAGATCGATCAGTTCGAAGGAAAGCGGGCTGGCGCCATCAGCGCGTTTTCGGTCGACTCGGCCAGCGGCAAGCTGACCCTCATCAACCAGCGCTCATCGATGGGGGCCGGGCCGTGCCACCTCGTTCTGGACAAGGCGGGGAAGAACGTTCTGGTGGCGAACTACGTCGGCGGAAGCGTGGCAGTCCTGCCCGTCGCGGCCGACGGACGCCTGGGTGAGGCCTCGTCGTTCGTGCAGCACACCGGCAGCAGCGTCAATCCCGATCGCCAGAAGGCGCCGCACGCCCACTGCGTGACGCTGGATCCCGCCAATCGCTTTGCATTCATCTGCGACCTCGGCCTCGACAAGGTGATGACGTACCGCTTCGACGCGGCACAGGGCAAGCTCACCCCCGGCGATCCGCCGTTCACGCAGATCAAGCCCGGCGCCGGCCCGCGTCACATGGTGTTCCGGCCGGACGGCCGGTTCGCATACGTCACCAACGAGCTGAATTCGACGATCAACACGTTTGCGTACGACGCGAACGCCGGCGCATTGAAGGAAATACAGACCGTCTCGACGCTTCCCGAGTACTACGACGGTCCGAACAGCACGGCGGAAATCGACGTGCATCCCACGGGAAAGTGGCTGTACGTGTCGAACCGCGGCCACAACAGCGTGGTGCTCTTCAACGTCGATCCGGACAAGGGGACGCTCACCTACGTCGAGGAGCAGGGAACCGGCGGCAAGAAGCCGCGGCACTTCGGGATCGAGCCGTCCGCCAAGCACTTGGCGATCGGCAATCAGGATTCCGACCAGGCGCTCGCGTGCCGCATCGACGCCGAGAACGGACGCCTCAAGCCATCCGGCGTCTTTGCATCGGTGCCGTCGCCCGCGTGCTTGAAGTTCCTTCCGCCGCCGGAGTCAGGAAGCTGAATCACATGAACATTCGCGGACTGCTCGCTGCGCTCCTGCTGTTCGTTGGCACGGCGGCTGGCGCATCGGCGCAGGAAGAGATTCGGCTGTGGCCGAACGGCGCGCCCGGGTCGGAAGGGAAGAGCGGGCCGGAAACGCTCGTCGAGCGTCCTGACGGTCTGCGCCGCGTCGCGACGATCCACAACCCATCCATCACCGCGTATCTGCCGGCGAAGGCGAATGCCACGGGCGCCGCCGTTATCGTGATGCCGGGCGGCGGCCACCAGTACGTGACCATCGAGAACGAAGGCGTTGCGGTGGCGAAGTGGTTGAGCGAGCACGGCATCGCCGGCTTCGTGCTGAAGTACCGCCTCGCTCGCGAAGAAGGTTCCACCTACACGGTGGAGCAGCATGCCGTCGCCGACGCGCAGCGCTCGATCCGCCTGGTTCGCAGCCGCGCGAGGGACTGGAACATCGATCCCGATCGCATCGGCGTCATAGGGTTTTCCGCCGGCGGACAGCTCGCGTACTACGCCGCCACGCGCTTCGATGCAGGCAAGGCGGACTCGACGGATGCAATCGAGCAGGCGAGCTCGCGCCCGGCCTTTCAGGCCTTGATCTACTCAGGCTCCGTGCAGGGAGCCGAGCCTCGGGCCGACACGCCTCCGGCTTTCTTCTGCGTGGCACTCGATGACAAGGGCCCGGCCCGTACGTCGGTCGAGCTATTTCAGAAACTCCGCGATGCGGGGGTCAGCGCCGAACTGCATGTCTATGCCACAGGCGGGCATGGCTTCGGCATGCGCGACCGCCCGTTACCGATTACCTCCTGGCCAGCACGATTTCGCGAGTGGATGGCCGATCGCGGCTTCCTGACCCCTGCGTCATCGTCGCGCTAGCCATGCATTTTCGAAACGTCGTAGTGGTTTTACCATTGCATAATTAGCGAATGTTTCGGACCGCTGGCGCCATTCTCACGCTCGCACTCCTCGGAAGTCTCACGACCATCGGCGCAAAACCAACAGAGCCTGCGGAGCGCGATCTGGAACGGCAGTTCACTGCCGACGTGCGTCCGTTCCTGGATACCTACTGCGTCGCGTGTCACGGAGGGACCAACCCGGCAGCCCAGTTCGACCTGCGCACCTACACGGATCTCGACTCGGTCACGCGTGACCACGCGCGATGGGCGCTCGTGCTCGAGAAGCTCGAGGCGAACGAGATGCCGCCGCAGGGCGTCAGGCACCCCGCGCCCGAAGCGCGCGAGAAGGTGGTGGGGTGGGCGAAGGCCTTCCTCAGGTACGAGGCGAAGAAGCATGCGGGCGATCCGGGCATCGTGCTGGCTCGGCGTCTCAGCAACGCCGAGTTCAACTACACGATTCGGGATCTGACCGGCGCCGACATCCGGCCGGCGCGGGAGTTCCCGGTGGATCCGGCCAACCCGGCGGGCTTCGACAACTCGGGCGAGTCGCTCTCGATGTCGCCGGCGCTCCTGACCAAGTACCTGCAGGCGTCGAGAGAGGTGGCCAGCCACCTGGTGCTCAAGCCGAGGGGCTTTGCGTTCGCGACGAATCCGATGCTCGTGGAAACGGATCGCGACAAGTACTGCGTCGGCCAGATCATCGACTTCTACAGCCGGCAGCAACACGAGCTACGCGGATTATTTCCACGCGGCATGGCGATACAAACATCGCGCGGCGCTCGGAAAGGCGACGGCCACGCTCGCCGACGTCGCCGCCGACGGCAGCGTCAGCGGGAAATATCTGACGACAGTCTGGCGGACGCTGGAAGAGACGAAAGAGCCCATCGGACCGCTCGCAACGCTCCAGGCCATGTGGCGGAAACTGCCGGCGCCGTCGCCGACCGACAAGCAGCCGCAGGGTGCCCGGGCCGGCGCGGACGCGATGGGCGACTACGTCGTTCAGCTCCGAAAGAAGATGGAGTGGAAGCATCCCGACCTCGCGGTGAAGGGGATTCGCCGCGATTCGCAGCCGTTCCTGATGTGGAGGAACAAGCAGTACGCGACGCATCGCACGAGCTACGACCCCGAAGTGCTGCAGGTCGAGGGCGAAACGAAGGGAGCCCAGGCCGATCCCGATCTCCATGTTCCTGCCGGCGAGCGGGCGCGCTACGAAGCCGCTTTCGCGCGCTTCAGCGCGGTCTTTCCGGACGACTTCTACGTCTCCGAGCGCGGCCGCTACTTCCCCGACAACACCAGGGACAAAGGGCGGCACTTGAGCGCGGGCTTCCACAACCTGATGGGGTACTTCCGCGACGACCAGCCGTTCTACGAGCTGATTCTCGACGCGAAGGAACAGAAGCAGCTCGACGCGCTGTGGAGGATCTCGATTTCGTCGCCTCGGCGAACATCCGCACCTACGTTCAGTTCTTCCTCAACGAGAGCGGCGAGGGCCGGGGCCTCGGTCGCGAAACCGAAGGTCCGCGGCCGCCCGACAAGGACATCACGTCGGAGGCGGCGATCAAGGAGGTGGCGGAGCCATTATCTCGAGAGGGCGCGCGCAAGCGGCAACGACGACGGCGGTCAAAGCGATGGAGGAGCACTTCGACTGGACGAACGCCGGCATCCGCTGGGTCGAAACGGCGCGCGTCGCGGCCGAGCCGACGCACCTCGAGGCGCTCCAGGATTTTGCCGCGCGCGCGTATCGACGTCCGCTCACGCAGGCGGAGCGCGCGGAGCTGCTGGCGTTCTACAAATCGCGCCGGGACGAGGCGAGGCTCGATCACGAAGAGGCGATGCGCGACTCGATTGTCAGCGTGCTGATGTCGCCGGACTTCGCTATCGCATCGACTTGATCGAGTCAGGCGACCGGTATACGGCCGCTGTCGGACTATCGCTCTCGCCAGCCGCTTGAGCTACTTCCTCTGGTCCAGCATGCCGGACGCGGAGCTGCTCGCGCAGGCGGCGGCCGGCAACGCTGCGGCGTCCCGAGGTGCTCGTCGACGCAGGCGCGGCGCATGCTGAAGGACGACCGCGTGCGCGGCCTGGCGACCGAGTTCGGCGCCAACTGGCTCGACTTCCGCCGCTTCGAGGAGCACAATACCGTCGATCGCGAGCGTTTCGCCAGCTTCGACAACGATCTGCGGCAGGCGATGTTCGAGGAGCCGGTCCGGTTCATGCTCGACGTGTTCCGCGAGAACCGCCCGGTGCTCGATTTCGTCTACGCGAACCACACGTTCGTCAATCCGTCCTCGCCAAGCACTACGGCATGCCGGAGGTCGCGGGCGATGGCGCAGACCTGGGTGCGCGTCGACGATGCGAATCGCGTACGGACGCGGCGGGCTGCTGCCGATGGCCGCGTTTCCTGACGAAGAACGCGCCGGGCCTGCGGACGAGCCCGGTGAAGCGCGGCTACTGGGTCGTCAAGCAGGTGCTCGGCGAGCACATTCCTCCGCCGCCGGCCGTGGTGCCGGAGCTGCCGCGCGACGAAGCGAAGATCGAGCTGCCGCTGCGCGACATGCTGGCGCGCCATCGCGAGGACAAGACCTGCGCGAGCTGCCATGCGCGGTTCGATTCGATCGGGCTCGTGTTCGAGGGCTACGGGCCGATCGGCGAGCGGCGAACCGAGGATCTTGGCGGCCGTGCCGGTCGATGACTCGGCGACGTTCCCCGGCGGCAGCAGCCGGACCGGGCGTCGAGGGCCTTCGCAGCGTACATCCGCGACCACCGGCAGGACGACTTCGTCGACAATCTGTCACGCAAGCTCCTGGCGTATCGCGCTCGGACGCAGCCTGATGCTCTCCGACGAGCTCCTGGTCGAGGCGATGCGTACGAAGCTGGCGGCAAACGGCTATCGATTCGAGACCCTGATCGAAAGCATCGTCACGAGCCCGCAGTTCCGCAACAAGCAGAGGCTCGCGAACCACGAGCTCACTGCGACGAGGTAGATGTGATGACGCGACCGATCTCCAGGCGGACCGTTCTCCGCGGCGTTGGCGTCACGATGGCCCTGCCCTGGCTGGAATCGCTTCCGGCATGGGCGAGCTCAGGCGGCGTCCGCCGGCGCCAGGTCCATTCCCGAAGCGGTTCGCCGTGCTCTTCATGGGCAACGGCATCAACGGCAACCACTGGTGGGCCAAGGGCAACGGCGCCGAGATGAAGCTCAGCAAGTCGCTGCAGCCGCTCGAGCCGCTGAAGCACGAAGATCAACGTCATCAACGGCCTGTTCAACAAGCCGGCGGTCGGCATGGGCATTCACCCGGGCCAGACGGGCAACCTGCTGTCAGGCGTGCCGATCCAGAAGGGCGCCATCGTGAAGGCCGGCATCACGATGGACCAGGTGCTCGCCAACCACGTCGGGCAGGAAACGCCGCAGTCGAGCATCGTGCTCGCGTGCGAGCAGCCGATGACCGGCTACCACGAGACGAACTTCTCGATGGCCTACAGCTCGCACATCTCGTGGCAGAGCGCCGACTCGCCGGTGCCGAACGAAGTGTATCCGTCGCTGGCGTTCGACAGCCTCTTCGAGAACCGCGGCAGCCTCCGCAACACGAGCATTCTCGACCGCGTGAAGGAGCGCGCGCAGAGCCTGAGCCGGAAGGTGAGCTCGACCGACAAGGCGAAGCTGGACGAGTATCTGACCAGCGTGCGCGAGGTGGAGCAGCGCATCGAGCGCATGCGCGCCACGAAGGACAAGGCCGACGATCGCGCCAAGACCAAGGGCCGCCGCCGTGTTCACGATGGAGCGCCCGCAGAACGGCTTGCCCGAGGATCTCCGCGACCACACGCGGCTGATGTGCGACATCATCGCGCTCGCGTTCCAGACCGACAAGACGCGCGTCGCGTCGCTGCTGCTCGCGCGCGACCTGTCATCGCTCTATTACCCGTTCCTCGAGCGTGCGCGAAGGGCATCACGGGGCGTCGCACGACGATCTCGTCCGACGGGTACGAGCGAATCTCACGCTTCCATCTGAGCCAGCTCGCGTATCTCGCGCAGAAGCTCGACGCGATGCCGGAAGGCGAGGGCACGGTGCTCGACAACTGCTGCCTGATGTGGCTGTCGAACATGTGGGCCGGCTGGAAGCACGACAACATGAAGGTGCCCGTGGTCACGGCCGGCGGTCTCGGCGGGACGCTCGCAGACCGGCCGTTCGCTCGACTACCTCTACGCGGGCGACGACAACCGCAAGCTGTGCAGCCTGTATCTGTCGCTCATGGACCGCATGGGCGTGAAGCTCGATCCGTTCGGCGACGCCACGACGCGGCTGGCGAATCTGTGAGGCTCCTTGCGCTCATCCTGACGTTCGGTGCCGTGCTGGCCGCACAGGACCGCGAACCACGCTCGGAAACGCATCCGCCCGGCGGTAATCCTCACCTGAAGAACGAGGCGTCGATCCGCACGGGGATGATGCAGTACCGGATGCGCTGCGGGGAGTGCCACGGTCTCGACGCCAAGGGATACCGTGGTCCCGATCTGACGGTCGCCATCGCCGGCGGCATGAATGACGAGCGCCTCTTTCAAACGATCCGCAAGGGCGTGCCCGGCACCGAGATGTCGCCGAGCCGGGCGTTGGACGATGTGGTGCTGATGATGATTGCGTATCTGCGCAACCTCGGTACCGTGGCGCCGCCGGAGACGCCGATCGGAAACGTCGGAAGCGGCCAGAAGCTCTTCGCGGCGCAGTGCTCGCTCTGCCACCGTGTGGCTGGCCGCGGCGGGCGGCTCGGTCCCGACCTGACGCGGATTGGCGCGGCGCGATCGCGCACCGCGCTCGTGCGCGAGATCCGGGCGCCCTCGGAATGGATCCCCGAGCGGTACGAGACCGTGACGCTCGTCATGAGCGACGGCCGCCGTGTGCGCGGCGCGATGAAGGATGAGGATGCGTTTTCGATTCTGCTCATGGATGTCGTCGGCGAGCGCCTCCAGGGCTACCTCAAGTCGACGCTCAAGGAAGTCGTCTACGAGAAGGTCTCGCTGATGCCGGCCTACGGCCCGGAGCGGCTCAACGAGACGCAGCTCAACGATCTGGTCGGATACCTGACCACGCTGCGGGAAGCTCCGGCGGCGCCGGCCACATCAGCCCGTTAAGGTGCCCATGCGCGCATTGCTGACGTTCGTGCTCTGCTCGGTCACGCTGGCCGCCCAGAACGGCGGCGTGACCTCGCGCGACCTGATGAACGGTCTCACGGATCCGACCCGGTGGCTGACGTACGCCGGCGACTACAACGGCCACCGGCACAGCCCGCTGACACAGATCACGCCGGCCAACGTGAGCCAGCTCACGGCGCAGTGGACCTTCCAGACCGGCGCGCTCGGCAGCTTCCAGACGACGCCGCTCCTGCTCGATGGCGTGCTGTACGTCACGGGCTTCAACAACAACGCCTGGGCGATCGACGCGCGGTCGGGGAAGTCATTCTGGCGCTATCGCCGGGCCGTGCCCGAGGATCTGCGCACGTGCTGCGGCGCCGTCAACCGCGGCTTCGGCGTGCTGGGCGATCGGCTCTTCATGACGACGATCGACGCGCACCTCCTTGCGCTCGACATGAAGACGGGCGCCGTCCTCTGGGACCACGAGCTCGAGGACTACAAGGTGGGGTACTCGGCGACGATCGCTCCGCTCGTGGTCAAGGACAAGGTGATCATCGGCATTGCCGGCGCCGAGTTCGGCACGCGCGGCTGGATTGATGCCTACGACCCGCAAACCGGCAAGCGCATCTGGCGCTTCTACACGATTCCCGGGCCGGGTGAGCCGGGCGGCGACACGTGGCCGCCAGGCGACGCGTACACGCGCGGGGGCGGATCGGTCTGGGTGACCGGCACGTACGACCCGGAGCAGAACCTGGTGTTCTTCGGAACGGGCAATCCCGGTCCCGATTACTACAGCCACAACCGGAAGGGCGATAACCTCTATACGGCGTCGCTCGTCGCGCTCGATGCCGACACCGGCGCGCTGCGCTGGCACTACCAGTTCACGCCGCACGACGTGCACGACTGGGATGCGACGCAGGTGCCGGTGCTCGCCGATCTGCCGATCGACGGCAAGCCGCGGAAGGTCGTGCTCTTCGCCAACCGGAACGGCTTCTTCTACGTGCTCGATCGCGTCACCGGCAAGGTGATTCTCGCGAAGCCGTTCGTCGAGACGACCTGGGCGAAGGAGATCGGCAAGGATGGGCGGCCGGTGCTGCTGCCCGACAACACGCCGAACGAAACGGGCGTCCGGACCTGCCCGGATCTCGGCGGAGGCACCAACTTCATGTCGCCGTCCTACGATCCGGCGGCGCGGCTCTTCTTCGTCACCGCTCGCGAGACGTGCGCCGTGTACTTCGCCTGGGACCAGCCATTCAAGGCGGGCGAGCAATGGGAGGCGGGCGGCACGCAGCGCCCGAGAGGGCAGAAGAACTTCGGCGCGCTCCGCGCGATCGATCCGCTCACCGGCGAGCGGAAGTGGGAGTTCCGCTACCCGTCGACATCTTCCGCCGGCGTGTTGAGCACCGCTGCGGGTCTGGTCTTTGCCGGTGACGGCGACGGAAATATCCTTGCCCTCGAATCGCGCACGGGAAAACACCTCTGGCACCACCAGCTCGGCTCCGAGATGCGCTCCACGGGTGGAACGACGTACATGCTCGACGGCCGGCAGTATCTCCTCGTTCCGGCGGGAAGCACGCTGACCGCTTTTGCGCTGCCGCAGACGGGGTCTGGCCCCTATGGTGCCAGGCCTCAGTGAGGGTCGGATGAGACCTGGCACCATAGGGGCCAGACCCCTAACCGCTCCTGGCCGTGGCGGTCATCCTCAACGCTGCGGCACCGTTGCGCGCGCAATCGTCGCCTGACGAGTTCTTCGAGACGAAGATTCGGCCGGTCCTCGCGTCGAAGTGCTCGATCTGCCATTCCAGCCGTGCCAAGGTCGCCGGCGGCGGCCTCGTCCTCGACACCAAGGCTGGAACGCTGCGAGGCGGGTCGCGAGGTGTGGCGATCGTGCCGGGGAAGCCCGACGACAGCCTGTTGCTGCAGGCGATCCGGTATACCGACCGGCATCTGCAGATGCCGCCCACCGGAAAGCTGCCCGATCAGGTCATCGCGGACTTCGAGCAGTGGATTGCCTCAGGCGCGAACGATCCGCGGGTTGATTCACCGGCGGCGACGGCCGCGCGAGGGCCACGCGTCATCAGCGAACAGGATCTCGAGAAGGGCCGGCAGTGGTGGGCCTTTCAGGCGCTTCGCGAGCTGCCGGCTCCCCTGCCGGCTCATGGAGACATCACAGAGAGATCGGGGAGATCAGGAAGAACTGGAAATTCTCTCCCTGATCTCCCAGAACTCCCTGTGATTCGGACGAAGCTGGATGCGTTCGTGCTCGCGAAGCTGCAAGAGAAGAATCTGACGCCCTCTCCGGAGGCGGATCCGAGAACGCTGGTTCGCCGTGCCTATGTCGATCTGATCGGATTGAAGCCGACCTACGAAGAGGTCGAGGCGTATGCGAACGACCCGGCGCCGAACCGCTACGAGAAGCTGGTCGATCGGCTGCTCGCGTCGCCGCAGTACGGCGAGCGATGGGCCCGCTACTGGCTCGACGTGGTGCGGTATGCCGAAGACAATCCGGGCAACATCACCAATCCGCCATACCCGCACGCGTGGCGGTACCGCGACTGGGTGATCGAAAGCCTGAACAAGGACGTGCCGTACGATCGGTTCGTGAAGCTGCAGCTGGCGGCCGATCTCATGCCGGGCACCACGCGGCGCGACATGCGCGCGCTCGGCATCATCGCGCTCGGGCCGCAGGATCACAAGGACGTCCGCTTATCCGTGGACGTCGTCGGCACGCTCCAGTTGAATGACTGGGACGAGCGGCTCGACACCGTCAGCCGCGGGCTGCTGGGTCTTTCGGTGGCGTGCGCGCGCTGCCACGATCACAAGTTCGATCCGATCCGGCAGAAGGACTATTACCGGCTCCAGAGCGTGTTCGCGTCGACCGCGCGCGCCACGCGGCCGTTCTTCCGGATCGATCGCGCGACCGAGACCCGCTTCATGTGGGTCTACCAGCGCATGTTCGACCTGCACTACACCGCGAACCTGCTGGAGAGCGACCCCGGCTCGAAGCCGGAGCAGGCCGCGAGTCAGGTGAAGAAGTTCCGCGCGGAGCTCGCGTCGCTGCAGTCGGAGCTGGACGCGATGGCGAAGCGGTTTCCGGCGATGGCCGCCTACATCAAAACGGTGCCCTATCCGGGTGAACGCGCCGCCTCCGCGAAAGCTTCGGCGCGCCAAGGAGACCAGCAGCAGAAGGCGGCTGAAGCGAAGCCCTTGCCGGCTGACCTGATTCCGAACAGCCAGCGTCAGGCGTCGGACCGGCGCGCGGGCGGGCCCGAAAAGAAGATTGACCCTCGAGCTCCGTTCCTGAATTCAGTCTATGACGCGGGAGTGTGGTGGGACGATTCCGAGCCGGACCTGACCTTCTTCAACGCGAAGCCGGGCATGCCGCGCGACCTGCCGCTCTATCGCGGCGGAAATCTCTCGACGCCGAGCGATCCGGCGCCGCGCGGCTTTCCGCTGGTGCTCGCGAAAGCGACGGCGGATTTCACCAAAGGGTCCGGCCGGCTGGAGCTCGCCGAGAAGATCTGCACGGATGCCGCGCCGCTGAGCGCACGCGTGATCGTCAACCGCGTGTGGGGGTGGCACTTCGACAAGCACCTGGTTGGCACGCCGAGCGACTTCGGCGTGCAGGGGCTCGCGCCGTCGCACCCCGAGCTCCTCGAGGATCTCGCCGCGCGCTTCATCGCGAACGGCTGGTCGCTGAAGTGGCTGCATCGCGAGATCATGCTGTCGGCAACGTATCGCCAGGCGAGCCAGCCGCGAGCCGAGGCGATGGACGTCGATCCCACCAATCAGCTCCTCTGGCGGATGAACCCGCGCCGGATGGACATCGAGGCCTATCGCGATTCGATTCTGCGGATCTCGGGGAAGCTCGATCCCACGCTGTATGGGCCGTCAGCGGATCTCGACACCGCATCGCGCAGGACGATGTACAGCAGCCTGAGTCGTACCCGGAGCAGCGCGGACGTGCTGAAGCTGTACGACGTGCCGCAGCCGATGGCGCACATCCCGACGCGGTACCTCACCATCAATCCACTGCAGGCGCTCTTCGTGATGAACAGCCCGTTCATCCAGCGGCAGGCGTCGGCGCTGGCCGCAGCGGTGGACACGACTGCCGCGCCGGAAGACAAGATCCGCGCGCTCTATCGGAAGGTGTTCGCGCGCGATGCTCAGCCCGAGGAGCTCACGCTCGGCGTGGAGTATCTCAGAACCGCCGGCGTGCCGCAGTATGCCCAGGCGTTGCTCTCTGCGAACGAGGTGATTTTCTGGCCATGACTGCATCTCACCCTACGGCGATCTCGCGTCGCGAGGCGCTCAAGTGCATGTGCGGCGGCTTCGGCATGCTCGGCTTGGCCGACTTGCTCGCCGACGATGCGTTTGCCGCGGCTGCGCATACGATCGGCCCGCACTTCCGGCCCACCGCGAAGCACGTGATTCTCCTGTTCATGACAGGAGGTCCATCGCAAGTGGATCTCTGGGATCCGAAGCCGGCGCTGCTCAAATACGAGGGTCAACGGCCGGCGACGGCGGATCTGCGAACCGAGCGGACGACCGCCGGGCTGCTGCCGAGCAAGTTCAGCTTCGCGAAGTACGGCGGCGGCGGCATCGAGATGAGCGAGCTGCTGCCGCAGCTGTCCACCGTGGCCGACGAGCTGTGCGTGATCCGGTCGATGTATACGACGAACCCGAATCACGAGCAGGCGCGCAGCATGTTCCACCAGGGCAGCATGATCCTGTCGCGCCCGACGGTGGGCTCCTGGATCTCGTACGGCCTGGGAACGGAGAACAAGAATCTCCCCGCGTTCATGGTGCTGGCGCCGGACAGCGGCGGGTTCACGACGGCGGGCTTCCTGCCCGCGGAGTATCAGGGCACGTCGTTCAACACCTTCGAGACCGCGCCCGACAAGATGATCCGGTTCCTGCGGAACACCGAGCTGACGACCGACGCGCAGCGCGCGCAGCTCGATCTCGTGCAGGCGCTGAACCGCCAGCACGCGGGCCAGTTCGGCGCCGACTCGTTCCTCGAGGGGCGCATCGCGTCGATGGAAGCGGCGTTCAAGATGCAGTTCGCCGCGATGGACACGCTCGACGTCATGAAGGAACCGGAATCCGTGCGTGAGGAGTACGGATCCACGCCGTTCGCGCAGGGCTGCCTGATGGCGCGCCGTCTCGTCGAGAGCGGCGTGCGGTTCGTCGTGGTTCACTACGGGCCGGGCCAGCCGTGGGACGACCACAAGAAGATCGACGAGAACCTCCGCCAGCGCTGCCCCAACATGGACCGGGCGTCCGCCGCGCTGATTCGCGATCTCAAGCGGCGCGGGCTCCTCGACGAAACGCTCGTGGTGTGGGGCGGCGAGTTCGGCCGCACGCCGGTCTCCGAGAGCGGCGACGGCCGCGATCACAACCCGTACGGCTTCTCGATGTTCCTGGCCGGCGGCGGCGTGAAGGGCGGCACGACGTACGGCGCGACCGACGAGTTCGGGTTCAAGGCCGTCGAGAACCGCGTCGGCATTCACGACCTGCACGCCACGATCCTGCACCCGCTGGGCATCGACCACGAGCGGCTGACGTACCGCTACGCGGGCCGCGACTTCCGCCTGACGGATGTGTCAGGCCAGGTCGTGAAGGACATCCTCGCCTAGCCGGGGAACATCGCTTCGCCTGGCGCCGTCCTAGGCGGAGTGCCCTTTGTCGCTGTTCTGATCTTCGTCCTGTCGGCGGGAAGTGCGCAGCAAAAGCTCGACGTCGCTGTCGCCCAGTCGAGCACGGCGCTGTTCGACGCGTTCAACACGTGCAACCTCGAGCGGTTCGCTTCCCTTACCGCTGACGACCTCGAGTTCTATCACGACCGCGACGGCCTCCAGACGAAACAGCAGGTCCTCGAGGCGGTCAAGAACAACATCTGCGGGAAGGTCAGGCGGGAGCTCGTGTCAGACAGCCTCGAGGTGCATCCGATCCCGAACCACGGGGCGGTGGAGACGGGCGTTCACCGCTTCTATCAGGTCGCGGCGGGGAAGCCGGACAAGCTGGTAGGCATCGCGAAGTTTGTGCACGTCTGGCGACAGACGAGACGCGGCTGGAAGCTCTCGCGTGTCGTCAGCTACGACCACAAGGCAGCGCAGGCGCCATAGGCACTGGCGTGACAGGTACTAACTGAGAGCGCGGCGGCAGTCGGCGCTCGGCATTTCGCTCCGCCCAGGCCGGACGACGCTTACTTACGCTGCGACGAAATCTTCAGGCCTGGGCTCCGCGAAACGCCTCCGCGCCTCCCACCGCCGCGCCGGCCGACGTTTTCGACATCGCCGCCAGCGGACTCACCGGGTGTCGGACGACACGCGCACCCAGCTGTGCTGATTGCGGAATCATCCGACTTCGTTTCCACCATCCCGCGGGCGCGACTCGGTCCGGACCGAGTTGATGAATGGCGCGCAGGTCGGGTCATCTTGACTCGCGCCATTTCTGGCCGCCGCCTTTGCAGGTGCGCCACACACGCAGCACGCGCGGCGTCAGAGGGAGGCGCGGAGCGAAATGCCGAGCGCCGACTGCCGCTGCGCGCTCTCAGTCACGACTTGCACCAGCAAAACCTGAGCGCACAAGCAGCATTAGACCGGAGGCCCACGCGAGCTTCGTGCGATGAAGCCTGGCCGGTTCTCCAGATCCCTGACCAGCGGCGCGATCTTCGCCGCGTGGCCGTCGGGCCAGTTCGGCTGCGGCAGCAGATCGTCTATGAAGTAGATGCCGCCGATAGTCAGCAGCGACAGCGCGAGATCGAGGTGCGTGAACTTGCCAGGCCACGCGTCGGCGTAGATCAGATCGAATCGCGTATCGCCGACACTCTTCGAGAAACGCTCCGCCGTCGCCGGCATGAAAGGTCACGCGCGGATCGCCGCCGAGATGACGCGCCGCGACGGCCTGCGCCTGGGGATCACTGTCTACGGAAATGAGTCGTGACTGGGCATCCATTCCGTCGAGCAGCCACGCCGTGCCGACGCCGGTTCCGGTTCCGAGCTCCAGCAACCGTCCGCCCGGCTTCGATGCGGCCAGCGAGCGGAGCAGTGCCCCGGTCTTCGGCTCCGAAGCCAGCGTGAAGCCGATGCGTGCCGTATCCGCGCGGATGGCCTCCAGCGCGCGAGGAAAGGGAAATATTTCGCAATCGTTCATATTGGAGATATAGATTCCACTCGATGAAGAAGTCTCTCACGGGCTGGTTCCTGGCCGCTCTGACATCGATGGCGTTGGCCGCCCAGGACGGTGCCGCGCCGACGGTTTCGCGTGACGCGCTTCTCGAGCGGCTCGCGCGAACCTACTACCCCGGGCGAACCGGTCAGATCCTCGTCATCCCCAGGGAGGGCCACATCATCACGAGGCGGGATCCGACGGTGAAGTACATGCACGGCAGCCCGTGGGACTACGACTCGCGGATCCCGTTCTTCTTCCACGGCGCTGCCTTCATCCGTCAGGGAACGTTCCCCGAAGCCGTGAGCCATCGGGATATGGCCCCCACACTGGCCTCGCTGCTGGGAGTGCCGATGCCAGCTACGAGCACCGGCCGTTCGGTGAGGGCGATTCTCAAGCCCGTAACAGCCCCTCCCAGGCTGATCGTGCTGGCGGTCATCGACGGCATGCGCCTGGATTACTTCGACCGTCATGCCGCCGCCATGCCGACGCTCGATCGCCTGCGCCGGGAGGGAGCGTGGTTCAACAACGCACGGATCGACTACGTGCCTACGATCACGAGCGTCGCGCATGCCACCATCGCGACTGGTGCCGACGCCCGCGTGCACGGGATCGTCGGGAACTCGTTCTTCGATCGGGTTGCCGGCTCGGGCACCGACTCGTACCCCGGCCTCTCGCCGCGCTACCTGATGGCGCTCACGCTGGCGGACGTCTGGAACCTGCACACCGACGGGCGGGCCGTGATCATCGGCCAGGGCAGCATCGGGCGCGCGGCACTTCCGCTGGCCGGGCACGGGGCCTGCCAGCCCAACGGCCGTCGGGTCATCGCCGCCAGCTACAGCCTCGAGAGCGGCCGCTGGGAGACGAATCCTGACTGCTATCGCTTGCCGGACTACTTGAAGGCCGCCAATGCGCGGGCGCTGTGGGAGGGAAGCGACAGCTGGATGGGACACCCAATCGCGACTCCCGCCGACGTGCGCGGTTCGGCGCTCTTCTCGCGCTTCGAGGCCGACGCGATGAACCTCATGATCGACGGCGAGCCGCTCGGAGCGGACGACATCACCGATCTCATGTTCGCGAACCTGAAAACGCCGGACTTCGTCGGCCATCGGTACGGTCCGGATTCCCCCGAGCTGCGTGAAACGCTGGTCGCACTCGACCGCGACCTCGCCCGCCTCGTCGCGGCGCTGGACGCGAAGATAGGGCGCGAGCGATACGTCCTGGCCATCACCGCCGATCACGGGATGCCGAACGAGCCCGATACGGGCAGGGGACACGGGCGGCACTATGCCGACGATGTCGTGAAGCGGATCCACGAGAAATTCGATCCCGGGCGGAGCGGCCTGGTGACCCACTACGAGCCCGAGAACGGGCAGATCGCGATCGACCGCGGCCGCTTGCGCGAGCTTGGTCTCGACCTCGAGTCGATCGCGAGGTTTCTGGAGGCGCAGCCCTTCATCTTCGCCGCGTACACGGAACGACGAAGTGGCCGGGGCCGCGGCAATCATCCACTGACGGCTTGACAGCATGGCATCCGGCCCTGTATTAAACTAATAAGTTAATTACAGGCAGGCTGAGACCCATGACGTCGACCGATCGCCTCAGCACCACGTTCTCGGCGCTGGCCGACCCCACCCGGCGGGCCATCCTCGCCAGGCTCGCGTCGGGCGAAGCCTCCGTCACCGAGCTGGCCGAGCCGTTCGACATGAGCATGCCGGCCATCTCCAAGCACCTGAAAGTGCTGGAGAAAGCTGGTCTTATTGCGCGCGGCCGCGAGGCGCAGTGGCGACCGTGCCGGTTCGAGCCAGCGCCTCTCAAAGACGTGTCGGAGTGGGTGGACCGCTATCGCGGCATCTGGGAGGAGCGCCTCAACCGTCTCGATGAATATTTGCGCGTGATGCAGTCTAAAGGTCAGAAGGGGACACACAGTGCACGGAAGCGCGGCAAGAGATAGCGGCGGTTTCTCAGGGACGCTCGGTCTCGGCTTCATGGCCGACCTCCGTTTTGCGCTGCGCTCCCTCACCAGGGTCAAGGGACTCGCCATCACCGTCGTCGTCACCCTGGCGCTCGGAATCGGCGCGAACGCCGCGATCTTCAGCGTGGTTCGCGGCGTGCTGCTCCGCCCGCTTGCCAATCGCGATGAGGATCGTCTGATCTACATCCGCCAGAGCGCGCCGCGCATCAAGGTCGAGAACTCCCACTTCTCGGTGCCGGAGCTCCGCGATCTCAAGGAGCGCGTGAAGACCATCAGCGCGTTCGGCGACTTCTCCGTCATCGAGTTCACGATGATCGGCCTCGGCGAGCCCCGCGTCGTACGCTCCGGTGTCGTCGGCGGCACGTACTTCGAGGTGATGGGGCTCCGGCCGGTGCTGGGCCGGCTGCTCGGTCCGGCCGACGATGGCCCGCAGGCCGCGGGCGCGGCGGTGCTGACACACCGCTTCTGGACGACCACGTGGAAGAGCGATCCGGCCATCGTCGGCAGGACGGTACGACTCGGCGATCGCTCCGCAACGATCGTGGGCGTCGTCGAGCCATCGGTGCCGTATCCGGCGGAGACCGAGATCATCGCGAACGTCGTGACGAGCCCTCATCACCTCGACGCCACGATGGTCGATGGCCGCGTGCACCGGATGACCGAGCTGTTCGGGCGGCTCGCGCCCGGCACGGACCTCGAAGCCGCGCGCGCGGAGCTTCGCGCCGCGCACGGTGCGATCCTCAAGCAGTATCCCGAGGCGTACCCGAAGGACGCGGGCTATCAGATCGATGCCGTTCGTCTTCGCGACCAGATTACCTCTCCCGCAAGAACGGTCCTCCTGGTCACTCCTCGCGGCGTCGGCGCTGATCTTCGTCATCGCCTGCTCCAATGTCGCCAACCTGATCCTCGCGCGGTCGGTGCGCCGGGAGGGCGAGCTCGCGATTCGCGCGGCCCTGGGCGCCAGCGCAGGCGCGCTTCGCCGAACGCTCCTTGCCGAGAGCCTGCTGCTCTGCGGCGCCGGAGCGATTCTGGGCGTCGTCATCGCGCGGCCGATGGTGTCCGTGCTCGCGCGATACGCATCACGGTATTCGGTCCGCGCACTCGATCTCACCGTCGACGCGACGTTGCTCTGGGTCGGCGTGACGCTCGCGCTCTCCGCCGCCGTCCTGCTGGCATTCGTGCCGCGGCTGCCGTCGGCGGACGCCGCAACGGGCCTGGGCCTCTCGAGCGGAAGCATTCGCCTCACCTCCGGCACGGGTCGGCGGCTTCGCCTGTTTGCCGTCACGCAGATCGCGGCCTCCTTCGTCCTGCTCGCCGGCGCCGGCATGCTGCTCACGACGCTCCTGGCGCTGCAATCGGTTCGGACAGGCTTCCAGACGCGCAACGTGCTGGCGGTCAACGTTCCGGTGGTGGATTACACGAGGAAGCCGGAGCAGATTTCAGGGTTCTACCGTGAAGCGCTGCGCCGGATCTCCGAGCTTCCGGGCGTCAACCGCGCGGCGCTGGGGACCGTGGTCCCGTGGCGCGACGGCGGCTTCTTCGAGGCCCAGTTTTCGGCGGAAGGTTACGCGAAGGCCAACGGCGAAGAGGATCCGCGCGCCCGGTTCCGGACCGTGTCGCCGGGATTCTTTGCCGCGCTCGGGGTGCCAGTCGTCAGCGGGCGGGACTTCAACGACGGCGACCGCCGCGATGCCGAGAAAGTCGTGATCGTCAGCGAGAGCCTCGCGCGGCGGATGTTCCCCGGCCAGGACGCGGTGAATCGCCGCTTTCTGTGGACCGATCCGGTCATGAAGTTCATCGACGTGAGCCCGGCGCCGCGCCGCATCGTCGGTGTCGTGGCCGATGTGGACGACGAGAACGTCGTACCCGGCCCGGCGATGACGGTGTACCACCCGCTCGAACAGGAGTTGATCGGCGGGCGCCTCTTCGTTCACGCGGCCGGGGATCCCTATGCGCTCGTTCCGGCGATCACACGGGTCATCCGCGGACTCTCGGCCGAGCAGCCGGTCGAACGCGCGGCGACGCTCGACGACGTGCGCGCCGAGGTGCTCGCGCCCAATCGCGTCAACGCGCTCGTGTTCGGCGGCTTCGCCGGCGTGGCGCTGCTGATTGCGGTCGTCGGCGTCGCGGGAGTGCTCGCGTTCTCGGTGAGCGCGCGGACGCGCGAGTTCGGCATCCGGCTCGCGATTGGATCCGAGCCGCGACACCTGCTGACACGTGTGCTCGGCGAAGGCGCGCTGATTGCCTTCGCGGGCATTGTCGCGGGCGTGGTGGGCGGGTTCCTGCTCGCCCAGATCGTGCGCGGCTTCGTCGGAGAGCTGCAGATGCCCGGCACGGTCGCCATCACGGCGTCAGGAGCGATCCTGATCGGGGCCGCCGTTCTGGCGTCCCTCATGCCGGCCGCGCGTGCTTCTCGCGTGGACGCGGTGCAGGCGCTGCGCTCGGAATAGGGAATAGGAACCTCACAACCACGAAACGCACGAAAACACGAATTCAAAAACCGTAAAGGCGAGTGGGGTTCTCGACGAGGATCCGCTTGCGGATGGCTGGATCCGGCGCCCACGTCGGAAGCAGATTCATCAGGCGGCCATCGTCCATCTGGAGCAATGGCGTCACATCGGTCGCTTTGCCGCCGGGCGGCGGCGCGGGATTCGGGTGCGGCCAGTCGGTGCCCCAGAGGACGCGTTCCGGATTTGCCGCGATCAGCGCCTTCGCGAACGGCGCCATGTCTGGATAGTCCGGCGCGAGCTTCGAGGATCTGTAAACCCCCGAGATCTTGATGTAGGCCCGGCCCGACCGGACCAGCTCCAGCAGCTCCGGATAGCCTGGCTGATCGAGTCCGCGCTCCGGTTGCGCGCCGGCGAAATGGTCGAAGACCACCGGCACCGATGACGCCGCGACCAGGTCCTTGATTGCGGCCACCATTCCCGGCGACGTGTTTATCTGCACGTGCCACCTTCGCTTCGCCGCGCGCGGGATGGCGTCGCGCAGCCGCTCTCGGCCGACGTTGGGATCGGTGATCCCCGCGGTGAGGAGATTGAGGCGAATGCCGCGGATGCCCGCACGATCCATCGCGTCGAGGTCGCTCTCCGACGTCTTCGCGTCGATGACGGCGACGCCGCGTGCGTCGGCTCCACGGGCCTTGATGCCGTGGAGCGTGGCCGAATTATCGGTGCCATAGACGCTTGGCGTGACGATCACGACGCGCTGGACGCCGAGCGCCTTGTGCAGCGCCGTCATCTGCTCGGCCAGCGCCGGCTCGGGGGTGTAGCTGCGCCCGGCGAAGAACGGAAACTTCGCCGGGTCGGGATGAATGTGCGTGTGGCAGTCGCACGCGCCTGGCGGCACCTCGAAATTCACACGCGTCGACGGCTGTGCAGGCTCGCCGGACACAAGCCGCCCGCGCAGCACGGCGCCGGCGGCCAGCGCGCCGATGAGCTCCCGTCGCGTCAGCATGTTCCTATTTCCATTCCCAGAGCTGCGAGCGGCTGTTGCCCTGCGCGTCGATCTCGTATTCGAAGACCGCGGCGACGGGGTTCAGACGAGACCATGCGGCGGCCGCTGTCGTGTAGTAGACCGCGCCGCGATAGCTCACCCCGCCGTCCTTCGTGAACCTGCCGACGCCCTGGCCGACCCACGTCGCGGCCTCACCTCCCTTGCCCATGATGATGCCCTGGCCTTCGCCGTAGAGAGTCCCGTCGGCTCTCACCACTGACCAGTAGGTGCCAACCTCGGTCTCGTCCACGTTGAGCAGCTTTCCGCTCGCCTCGAACGACGTCTCCATCTTCACGCCACCTGCGGGGTTCGGCAACACTCGCCGTGCTGTTACCTTTCCGGCACCTTCACCGATTTTGTCTCCCAACATGGCTGTTCTCCTCTTGCTCTCGATTCGAGACGTTAGAATCCGCTCGGCTTCACCCAGAAGCTCTCCTGCCACGTGCCGCCTGGCGCCACGCTTTGCAGCTCTTTGTACGATGCCCTTGTGGGCCAGGTTGACCGCGTTCGTGATGCCTGCCATCGGCTCGAAGCAGATGAACGGCCGGCCAGGCGGAGACCAGATCACGAGCGAGCGGTAGTTCGGACCGACGACGACATCGAGCCGCTGCGACTTTCCGATCAGCGACGCACTGGCGCGGCCCTGCGCGTCGCGCACGAGATCTCCAAACACGTCGTCCAGATCGTGTTCGCGCAGCGCGGTCGCCTTCGGGTTGGGGAACAGCCGCTCGATCGGCTCGGTCTCGCCCGTCGGCAGCTTGTTGGCCGCGAGGAGCCAGCGCGTCTTCGCGCCGACCGAGATCGTCCACTCGTCACGGCTCGAGTCTGTCAGCCTGAAGTACGGGTGGAATCCGATCGCAACCGGCATCGGCTCCGCGCTCATGTTCGTGAGCTTCGTGCGCACCTCGAGGACCCCGTCCTGCAGCACGTACGTCATCTCGATGGTGTGGGCGAAAGGCCACTGCTTCATCCATGCCGGCTCACGGAAGAACTCGAGGCGGCTGGTCACCCACGCCGACCGCTTGTCGGCCTTCGCGTCCACGACTTTCCAGCGGTCCGTGTACTGCACGAATCCATGTATCGGAATCGGTGATCGCACGTTCCCGAGCTCGGTGTCGAATGCGTAGCGCTTTCCGTTCGCGTAGAGCGCCGGTTCGTCCAGCCGGTTGGCGAACGGCGCGAGCAAGGGAGTGCCGGCGAGCCCGGGCTTTCGCTTGAACTCGTCTATCGAGGCGTACGGCCAGTGCAGCACGTCATGACCGTTCACCTTCATCGAGAACGCGTTGTTACCCGCGCTGGGAGCGATCGAGACCGCGGTGTGCGATGCCGTGTCCACGAGCTCCACGACGTCGCCGCTCTGTCGCGCGGAGTACAGGCGGCTCGCCGGGCTGGAGAACGGCGATCGCCCAAACCGCGAGGGCCGCGAGGAATCGAGTCACCGCGGAAGCGCGAAGGCGTACACGGTGTTGCCCGCGGCAATCGCGACGAATTGCCGTCCATCAACGGCGTAGCTCATAGGCGACGCTCCGATCGTCGTGCCCGTCTGGAAATGCCACAGCGGCTTGCCGGCCTTCGCGTCGAGGGCAACGATGTTGCCATCGCGAATCGCGCCGAACACCAGGTTGCCGCCCGTCGCGAGCACGCCGGCGGCGATCGATCGCTGAAAAATCTTGAAGTCCCACATCGTCTTGCCGGTATCGGGATCGAGTGCCTTGATGCCGGCCGAAGGAGAGGGATCGCCGGGTCGAGGGCCGACTTCGCGTCCGGACGCCGCGGCCCTGCCGATGTACTGTTTCCCGGGCCGGAAGGGTTCGGGAGCACTCACATACTGCTGCCCGCCTTCCGCGTACTCGAGGTACATCCAGCCGGTGAGCGGACTGTACGACGGCGCCTGGAAGTTCGTCGCGCCGCCGAGCGTGGGGTACACGAGGAAGCTGCCCGAAGGGCTTGAATTCGATCCCGGGACCTGTATCGGCCGCCCCTTCGCGTCGAATCCCTTCATCCAGTTCTGGTACACGAACGGCGTCCCTGACAGGAACTCGCCGGTCGTGCGGTCGAGCACGTAGAAGATGCCGTTGCGATCGGCGTGCAGCAGCAGCTTGCGCTTCTGTCCCCGCCACAACCGATCGACGAGGATCAGGTCCTGGCACGAGTCCCAGTCGTGGCCATCGTTCGGCGTGAACTGGTAGTGCCATTTTCGCTGCCCGGTATCCGCATCGAGCGCGACCACCGAGTCGCTGAACAGATTGTCGAGATCGCCCCGAACGGATCGATCGATCTGCGGTCCTGGATTGCCGACCGTCCAGTAGACCAGATTCAACTCGGGATCGTAGGAGCCGGTCAGCCACATCGGGCTGCCGCCCTGCTTCCAGCTGTCACCGAGCCATGTGTCGTTGCCGAACTCCCCCGGGCCCGGCACGGCCCACCACCGCCAGACGCGCGTGCCCTTGGCGGCGTCGTAGGCGTCCAGGAATCCGCGAGCGCCGAATTCACCGCCGGTGATGCCGACGATCACTTTGTCCTTGAGCACGAGCGGCGCGCTGGTCAGGCTGTAGCCGAGCATCGTGTCGGCCACCTGCGTTTCCCAGAGCTCCCGGCCCGTTCTCGCATCGAGCGCCACCAGCGCCGCGTCGAGCGTCACGAAGAACAGCCGGTTGCCCAGAATCGCGACGCCGCGATTGAACGGGTTGATCTCCTCCGGGTTCTTCTGCTTCTGCTTGCGTGTGTATCTCCAGATCTCGCGTCCGGTGCGCGCGTCGAGCGCGACCACGACCCCAGGCTGCGTCGTGTACATCACGCCGTCGACTACGAGCGGCGTCGCTTCGAGCATGTTCTCGCCCGGCATCGCGAACGTCCACGCCGTCTGAAGCTTCGACACGTTGGTCGCGTCGACCTGCTTCAGCGGCGAATAATGCGTGCCTCGATAGTCGCCCCAGTACATGAGCCAGTTGTGAGGCTCGGCCTGCGCATTGACCAGTCGCTCGAAGGTGACGCCGCCGCCTGATTCGACCTTCTCGGACACGGGAGGCACGGGTCCTTCGACGCGGTACTCGGCGAGGGCGAGCTTGTCGAGCGAGTGGAGCTTGCCATCGGCATCGACGACCTGCAGCGTGAACGTATCCTCGTTGCGGCGCACGCCGCGAATCTCGCGTCCGTCGCGCGTCTTCGCGACGACCCCCTGGAGCTGTGCTTGCCGGCCGCGACCCGGGCCCGCATCGGAAGCTCGCCGGAGGCTCTGGATGTACGACACGAGCTCCCAGACCTGGGCATCGGGAATCTCCGTGAACGGCGGCATCTCGGTGCCGCGCACGCCGTCCCGTATCGCCCGGAAGATCGCCTCGTCCGAATCGCCCTGAGTGAAGGTGGGCTTGGTGAGTGCCGGGCCGCGATCGCCCTGTCCCCCGGGCCCATGACACGCCTGACACGTCTGATCGAAGGTACGTTGTCCCGCGGCGATGGCGGAGGGCTCCATCCCGTACGGGTTCTTGCGCGTGTCGACCTGATGCGCGATTGCCGCCGTGGCGAACGCACAGGCGAGAACGATGCTCAGACGCATGACGCCTCAGAATCCGGTTGCGGCGACGAGCCGGCGAATCACGCCGTCGCCCTTGCTGTAGAGATACAACTCGCCCGCCGCATCGACCGCGAAGCGGACGTCGGCGCGTCCGCGGTTCGCAACCTCCTGCGGCGTGGGCAGGAGCGGGCTCCTGCCGCCGCGCGCGTGGTACGTCTTCAGGACGATTGGGAACATGGACTCGAACACTTCCTTGTTCCAGGTCACCGTCACCTCGGTGATCGGCGCGAGCGTCTCGGGTTTGCCGTCGTCGGCGGCCAGCATGTCGCGATAGTTCGCATACCACACGCGCCCCGTCGTCAGGTCCGTGAAGATGTACTTGCCTCGAAGCGCCGGAATCGCCTTGCCGTTGTAGACGAAGCCGCTGCCGATGGCGTCGCCGCCCTTCGAGCTGTGGCCGTACTGAATCACGGGATACGTCGGCACCACCATCTGGTCTGTCGGCTGCTCGCCAATCTGGATCGGGATTCTGTCGTCCTCGGGCAGCGGATGGAGGGTGTTGTCCTGCCTGAGCACCTGCGTGCCCTCGCGCAGCGGATAGCCGTAGTTGGTTCCCTTGTGAATGATGTACGCCGCCTCCCAGGTGCGCAGCCCGACGGAGTTTGCGATCAGCCGGTTGTTCGCCTTGTTCTTCGGATCGACGGCCCAGGTCAGGCGATGGGGATTGCGCAGGCCGTACGCCCAGATCTCGGGACGCGCGCCGGGCGTGGACACGAACGGATTGTCGTTGGGAATCCGGTAGCGGCCGTTCTCGCTGACGCGGCTCGTCGCCGTGTGCAGCGCGAGATCGGGAATGATGCGGAGAATCTTGCCCTCGAGGTTGTCGAGGCGAAGCGGGTTCCACCGCATCTCGAGGTTCTTCGATTCGCCGGAGGCGCCGTCGCCGCATTCCATGTACAGGACGCGCCAGTCCGCGTCGCCTCGGCGAGCCGCCGGATTGAAGATCAGATCGCCCATCGGGTGGCTGGGCGTATTGAGCTGCACGCGGAGCAGCTCGCGCGCGGTTCCCTCGAACGTGGAGTTCGCCGGCTTCGAATCGGTCCACTCGACCAGGATGCCCTCGTTCTGGGATGGGCCTGGCACCTTGATCGTTTCAGTCGTCGTGTACCCGGCGACGTTCAGCCCGGGGAAGCTCGAGTTGTCGGGCAGGCTGGAGCCAGGCAGCTTCGGATTCTCCATGTGCACGGTATAGAACTTCCCGTTTCGCGCGTACTCCGGATCCAGGTAGAAGCCGTTCAGTCCGTTCCCGTACCCGACGACGATCGTCAGCTTCTGAAAGATGCCGGTCTTGCCCTTGTTGCCGTTGAAATCGAGATAGGTCGTGAGCTTCTTCGAGGCCTTGTCGAGGATGTACAGAGGCCCGTTCATGTCGGTGATGAAGAGACGCTTCGCGCCGCCAACCTCTTCGCGCAGCGTGTTCACTCTCGCCAGCAGCACCTCGTTCGTCGTCTTGCCCTCGATGACACCTGTCATCGGCATGACGAGGAAGTCCTCGATGTGCAACGTCGGCTGCGTCGAGGCGCTCGGCCCCGATGCCACGCAGGCCGCGAGAGCGAGGCAGACGAGAAGGGTTCGATGAGGCATCTATTTAGCTACTCCGTCTTTTGGTGATTCTGGTGATTCTCATGACTTCACATGTCAAAAGCAAACCACGAAGCCAGAAAACACGAAGATCACGATGACTCATGAGAATCACCAATACGTTCGACTGGCCGGCCTGCAGAGCAGGCCGGCCGCTGAAGCGGCTCGTGTAGGAACGAAACCACAAACGCAAGCCGGACTTGATCGACCACGGCTTGCGTTTGCGGTTTCGCTCCTACACGAGGCCAGTCGAACGCACAAGCCTTCGTGTCTTCGTGTCTTCGTGGCCCGTGGCAAGCGCAGTCGCTTGAATCATGAGAATCATTGAACCCACTGCCCGGCGCGCATCACCTTATTGATCTTGATCGAGTTGTTGATATCAACGGTCGGATCCGCGTCGAGCAGCAGCAGGTCCGCCGCTTTACCCGCGCGGATGACGCCGTACTCGGGGTCCTCCGAACGGGTGAGCACCCGAGCCGCGTCGAGCGTGGCGGCTCGAATGGCCGCGAGCGGCGACATGCCCGCCTCGACGTACATCTGCATCTCCCGATGCGTCGCGTGGCCGAACGGCGTCACCTGCGACGCCTCCGCGCCGCAATCGGTGCCGGTGACGATTCGAACGCCGGCGTCCGACATGGCCTTGATGAACGGATACGCCTCGCGCAGCCGTGATTTCCGCTGCGCCAGCTCGGGCGAGGCGAGGGTCTTCTGCTTGCGCTCGGCATCGGCGAGCATCTGCCGCCCGCGCGGATAGAGGGCATCCTGCAGCATCGGCATGTTCAGGATCTCGGGGTGCTCGTAGTAGAACCACGCCGCCTCGCCGTTGGCGAGCGTCGGCGCAAACGACAGCTTCTTCGCCTTCGCATAGGCCACGAGGTCGGGCGTGACAGGCTCGCGCGGCGTGTGGAGGAAGTCGGTCACGCCCTGATCCGCGAGCTGCCGCAGCGTCGCCGCGTCGGTCACGTGCGCGATGACCGGAATGCCCTGCTTCTGCGCCTCGTCCACGATGGCCGAGATCACCTCCGGCGGAAACCTCGGGTTCGTCATCCAGATCTTCAGGAAGTCGACGCGCTGGGCCTTCAAGCTCTGCACGTTCGCGCGCGCCTCGTCGGGAGTGGTGGGCTTGAACGTCGGCGCTCCGGGGTAGGGGCCGCTCACGCTGAAGCCCTGACCAGCCGTATAAGCTCGCGGCCCCGGAATCGTGCCCTCCCTCGTCCCGCGGAAGAGCGGCACGCGATCAGGCTTGTCGTTCCCGGCCGAGCGCATCGTCGTCACGCCCCAGCGCAGCTGGGCGATCCAGTACCGCTTCATGTCCGCCGGTTCCTGGTTGATGTGGCAGTGCGCATCGACGAGGCCCGGCATCAGGGCCTTGCCCTTGGCGTCGATCACGCGTGCGTCGCGCGGAACCCGTACGCGGCTCCGCGGCCCGGCATCACGGATCCGATCGCCCTCGACGACGACGGCGGAGTCGTCGAGAGGCTTCGCGCCGCTGCCGTCGATCAATCTCGCGCCGACGATCGCGATCGGAGGACCGGATTTCTGCCGGTCGCGAAGCTGCGCAAAGTAGAGACTGTCGGGACTGACGGTCGTGCCAGGAGCTTCGAAGGTCTCGGATGGAATCTCGGGAATCGGGATCGGATTGCCGTGCCACAGGATCGACGCCGGCTTACCCGTGCACCCGATGCACCAGTTCTTCGCGCCGGGCGGCTGCTGGATAACGAGATAGTCGGCCTTCACGTTCCACGCAACCGCCCATCCGACGCTCCAGCCGTGGCCGGAACCCGCGTGCTCGCGGTTCGAGAACGCGATGCTCGGCCGTCTCTCGGTGCCTCCGGTGAATTGGCTCCGGTCGACGAGCAGGCCCGTCGCCCAGCGCTGATGCGGCGCCACGCCCGCCGTGTCCGCCTTGAAGTCGAGCACGACGTTCGGGCCGGTCACGCCCATCTGCGTGACGACGGGCCACACGCCCTGACCGGTGACGCTGCACCTGTCGAGCAGAATCTGCGTGCCGGAGATGCCGAAGTCCGCGGGCGCCGCCGGAGCCGTGAAAGGCATCGTGTGGCGCACGTGGACGTTCTCGACGGTCACCCTCCGCACCGAATGTCCGAAGGTCGTGCTGTTGTGGGTATCCACCGAGACGACGTCGCGCACCCAGGCGTCGCTGACCGCGTTCATGCGGAGCAGCGTGTACTGACTCTGGCTGATTGGCTTGTCCTGCGCCGGCGCCACGACGCGCAAAGACTCGATCCCGACTTGCTCGATGCGCGCCGGAAAGGTGTATTTGACGACGGAGGTGCCCGGCGGATTCAGGTACGTCGCATCGAACGAGTCGGATAGCGGTACGTCGAGCGTGATCCGGTTGCCGTCGATTGACTTGATTGCACGGTCGTGGTTGATCAGCGTCCCCGGCTTGATCCAGGTTTGAGGCTTGCCGTTCCGAACGAGCGTGTCCATGCCCATGAAGCGGATCCACGCTTCGGTGACTGGACGCTGGATGAGAACCGTGTCTCCCGCGCGAAAGCCGGACGCCGAATCAACACTGAACGAGTCGGCACCCGAGGGCACGTAGGCGTCGGTGATCGCGGCCGCCTTGCCGTGCAGGCTGCCACGTACCCTCACCGCCGACGTCGAAGACTCGATGTGGCGGACCGCTGACGCGGATGACCGTCCCGTCCTCTCCGGACCCGCTGCCGCGGAGGACGACGCCGCTCGCGCCGATGCGCAGCGGCGCCGCGACTTCGTATGTGCCCTTCTGAAGCAGCACCGCCCCGCGAATGCCTCTACTGTCGGGCAGGCGGAGGGAGACTTCGTCGATGGCCGCCTGGATGCGTGCGGTGTTGTCGCCGGACGCGTGTTCGAGCATGCGCGCCGCAGCGACATCCGGCAGCGGCACGCCGCCGCCTTTGTAGCCGGCATGCGAGAAGTCCATGACGCGATTCCCGCGCGCGTCCGTCCTGTAGCGAAGCCGCCCATCGTCGCCGGGATGCACCCAGCTGCTCATCGCAGGGCGCCCCGTAAAGGGGCGCCCCACATTGATGGTGCACAGCGCCGCGGCGATCGCCACGGCCGTTCCGCTACGAGCGCGTAAACCCGGCATACGGCTTCAACGGGATGACCGAGAACTCGACCATCCCCGCTCGATACAGCGGCAAGGTATTGAGCTTCTCTCGAACCTGCGCTTCTGAATCGGCTTCGAAGAGGAGGCACGCGCCGGCGACGTCGCCGCGCGTCCAGAGGTGGCGCAGGACGCCTTCCGCGTAGAGCGCACACGCCTGCGCGACTTCCTGATCGCGAAGGGCGGCGAACTCAGATTCGCTGAAGCTCTCGGTGCGACGCCGCGAGATGGTGAGAAACTGCATCAGGGACGATTATTGATTTTTGATTTGTGATTTTTGATTTGTGATTTGCGATTGAAGCGCGAACACGTAGTAACCCTGCGCCTCGATCTTTCCCGGAACGTAGGCGATGTTGCCCTCAGGCGCCCTGCCGCCGCCTGAGGCACAGAAGGCGACGTACTGGCGGCCGCCAATCTCGTACACGGCCGCAATCCCTTCGGGATTCGCTTCGAGCTCGCGCTCCCAGAGCACCTTCCCCGTGTCCTTGTCGAATGCCCGCACGGTTCTGTCGCCCCATGTCCCCACGAAGATGAGACCGCCCGCCGTGACGACAGGTCCGTTGCGATGCGTACGCTCGGGATTGCCGGTGTTCCGAATGCCTTTCGCGGCGAGCGCCGGCACCGTTCCAAGCGGCGAGCGCCATTTGATCGTTCCGGCATTCAGGTCGTACGCGACGATCTCCGCCCATGGCGGACCGATCACCGGCAGGCCATTCGCCGCGCGCAGCAGCGATCCCAGCGGTCCCGTGTAGCGCGTCACGCCATCAATCGACGGGAGCGGCGGACGCGGCGGACCGGACGGCGCTGCGGCGCCGCGGCGGGCGGCGCCGGCGGCCGGATCGTCGAGATACGCGAGCAGCGCATCCAGCTGCCGTTCGGAGAGCATGCTCTCGTGGAAGGCAGGCATCTGTCCCTGGCCCGACCGGATGGTCTTCTTGATCCGATCGTTTCCGAGCGCCTTGAGGTTGATGATGATGGAGCGGTCCATCGATCGGATGCCGCCTTGCTCCGGCTGCGCGTGGCAGGCCTCGCACGTCCGCTGATAGATCACGCGCCCGCGCTGGGGAGGAGATCCCTCTTCGGTCCCCGGCGCTCCCGGCTCGCGCAGCCGGTGGAGCGCGGGCAGATCGGTCGTTCGCACGTAGAGCATGCCGGTGGTCGGATCGGCCGCGCTGCCGCCCCAATTCGAGCCGCCGAATTCGCCAGGAACCGAGATCTGATCGCGCGTCAGCGTCTGCGGCGTGAACAGGCCCTCGTTGCGCGCGTTCTGCAGCATCGCCCGCAGCCGCGCCTGCTCCGCCGCATCCAGATACGGATTGATGTCGTCGACGCGCGAACTTCTGCCGCGCGAAGGGCGGCGGCTTGCGTGGGGAAAGGCTGCGTCGGCCAGGACTCCTCACCCGGCACGTCGCTCTTCGGGACGGGCCGCTCCTCGATCGGCCACAGCGGCTCGCCGGTGACGCGATCGAACACGTAGAGGAATCCGAACTTGGTCGGCTGCGCGACGATGTCGACGGTCTTGCCGTTGTGCCGGACGGTCAGCAGCTTCGGCGCGGTCGTGAGGTCGTAGTCCCAGAGATCGTGGTGGACCGTCTGGAAGTGCCAGAGCCGCTTTCCCGGTGCGCGCGTCGAGCGCCAGCAGGAATTGCCGAACAGGTTCGCGCCCTTGCGGTCGCCGCCATACATATCGTGCGTCGGCGAGCCGAGCGGGAAGTACGCGATGCCGCGCTTCTCGTCGATCGAGAGCTCGCCCCACGCATTGGCGCCGCCGGCCCACTTGTAGGCGTCCTTCGGCCACGTCTCGTAGCCGAACTCGCCGGGATGCGGAATCGTGTGGAAGGTCCACACCAGCTTGCCGCGTCACGACGTCGTAGGCGCGGATGTCGCCCGGCGGGGAACCGTACAACTCGCCGGTCGCGATCCGATGATGAACAGGTTCTCGAAGACGCGCCCCGGCGTGCCGCTCGGACCGCCGAGCGGGCGGAGCGGCCCTTCTCGCATGTTCACGCGGCCGTTCGCGCCGAAGGTCTCGATCGGTTCGCCGGTCCGCGCGTCGATCGTCCGGAGCGTTCCGCCGGCGCCGAAGATCAGGCGGCGGTCCGAACGGTCCTTGCTCTCCCAGTAGTTGATCCCGCGATTTCCAGGCGGCCGCCTTCGACGGCGATGCGACCAGATCTGCTTGCCGGTGGCCGCGTCGAGCGCCACGATCGCCGTGTTCGGGCCGAACACGTACATCACGTTGTCGACGACCACGGGATTGAATCCCAGCGGGCCCTTGCGGTCCGGCACCGGGAAGAACCACGCCAGCTCCAGCTGCGTTCGACGTTGCTCTTGGTGATCTGTTTGAGGGCGGAGATACCTGCATCGAGTCCGCCGACCCGCCGTAGTCGCTCCACGTGGTGTAGGGCGCCCCTGTAGGGGCGCCAGCCTTGGCATCGGAGTTGGCGGGGCTAAAGCCCCGCCCCACACTGACAAGTGCCAGCAGCAGCGCGAGCGACCGCACTACTGCGTCACCCGCTTCGAGGTCTGCTTCGGGTTCGGCGTCGCATCCGCTTCGAGGTCGCCGAGGATGTACTGGATCGCCGCCAGGAGATGCTGCGTCCAGCGCGGATCCGTGTAGAAGATGTTGGTGTGGCCGAGCGGCGTGAAATACGCGCGGCCCTTCCCATACGTCTTGATCCACGCGAGGCCGTAGTCCTGATCGGGACGCGTGCAGAACTGGCAGAAGCGGTTGCCGTTCGCGCGGTCCGATTTCTCCACGTCGATGCTCAGGAGCACGCGCTGTTTCTCGCGCGAATACGGCGCGAACGTGGGGAAGTGGTAGAACTCGTCGGTGTGCTCGAAGCTCGCCGGTCCGAAGCTTTTCGTCAGCGGGCTCTGCGGATCGTCCACCTTGACGATCTGCATCTCGACGCGGTGCTCGCCCGCCCAGCCGCCCATCAGCTCCGCAAACTCCGGCCAGTTGTCGTTCGCGAACGTGACGGCGTGATGGCCGCCGATGCCGCCGCCTTCGCGGACGAAGCGGAGGATGCCCTCGCGAACCTCGGGATCGTTGTGGACCATGCCGCAGACGTTGTTCAGATAGACCGCGTCGAACTGTTTGATCGCCGGGTATTTCAACAGGTTCAGGTCGTTGCTGAAGACCGCCTCGAAGGCGCCGGTGTTCTTGGCCATCAGCTCGAGGAGCAGGTTCCCGTGCGGGATGGTGGTGTGTCCCGAATACATCTGTAGATCGGTCACGAGCACTTTCCGCGGCTTCTTCGGCTTGACGATGGCCTGCTTCGGCGCCGCGGCTTCGATCGCCTGGCGCTCTTCCGGCTTGAGCCGCTCGGGTCCGCGGATCTTTCCGGGAGGCGAGTTCACCATGTCCCGCACGCGCTCCGCCATTGCCGGCCACATCAGCTGCTCGAAGGCGGTGAGGTTCTTCTGCAGGTCGGCCTTCGTCGTGCCGGTCGAATGCAGCGTGATCGCCAGCGGCTTCACACCCGCGCGATAGGTCGCGAGAAAGAAGTCGCCGAGCGCCGCGGAATTCGTGGCCGGCGTCGCGCTCACCGCCATGAGCCGCGGCTTCACGATCGCCAGCGCATCCACGGGCTTGATTCCCGCTTGCATCCAGGCGTCAAGATCGGCCGCGACGCCCATCCGCTTGCCGCGTCCGTCGAGCGCCGCCATCACGGCCTTCGGGTCCTTCCGGCTTTCGAGGGCGACGTTGATGCCGAACTCCTCGGCGAGTGTGTCGAGCTCCGCCACGGACGAGGCGTCGGCGCCGACGACGATCGTGGGTGCGTTGAGCGCCTTCGCGAGCTCGAAGGTCTTGCGCCGCGTCGCCGCGTCGGATCCCAGCCCCTCGGCCCGATACACGGCGATCTGCTCGTTCAGCTCGCGCAGGCGGTACACGATTGCGCTGCGCTCGCCCTTCTGGAGCCGATGATCGAACAGCTTCGGGACTTCCGGGCTGACGATGTCGCGGCTGGACACGTCGATGTTGGGAACGCCAAGCATGTCCGCCGTCGCGACCGCCTCGGACATCGTGACCGGCTTGAGCGCGCCGACAGACATCGCGACGCGCCAGCCGAACCAGATGTTGTTGTCCTGCGCTCCGGCGCGAATCAGGATGAGCCCGCCGCCCTGCGGACGCTGCGAGATCGACGGCACCTGCGGTTGCGCCGCCGGCTGCGCCGGCGCCGCGGCTGTCGGCGTCGTCAGCTGCCTCGGGTTCGGCGTGGCGTCCGCTTCGAGATCGCCCAGGAGGTACTGAATGCCTGCGACGAAGTGCGCCACGAGCTCCGGCGACATGAACGTCTCCGGCATGTGGCCGAGCGAGGAATAGAAGACGCGGCCCTTGCCGTAGGTGCGGATCCAGGTCACCGGGTACACGTTGTCCGGGCGCTTGTAGCCATCCCACGGCCTCGGCTCGATCTTCGGATCGTCGAGGGCCACGGTCAGCAGGACGCGCACGTGTTCCCACCGGAGGCGCCGCGAGCCTTCGTGGCGGAAGCGGTAGTACTCCTCGCGGAAGTTGAGGTCCTTGCCGCCAAACGGCGTCACGAGCGGGCTGGCCGGATCGTAGACCTTCATGACGCCCTGCTCGATGCGGTGCGGCGCGTCCTGCGATCCGATCATCTCGGCGAACTCGTCCCAGTTGCGCGACGCCCACGGCGTGCCGTGGATCCCGCCGAGGCCGCCGCCTTCGCGCACGTATCGCGACAGCCCCTCACGCACCGCCGGGTCGGGCAGCATCTCGCCGACGGTGCTGTTGAGGAACACGCCGTCGTATTCCTTGATCTTCGGATACTTGAGATTGTTCAGATCGTTGTTGAACTCGGCCTCCCACGCGCCGGTGATCTTGCCCGACCCGCTCGATCATCACGTTGGTATGCGGGATCGTGTTGTGCGACATGCCGTGCAGGCTTTCGAGCACGAGGAGCTTCCGCGCCTTCTTCGGCTTGGCCACCTGGCTGTTGGAATGGCGGCGTCGATGCGCTGCCGCGTCTCTTCACTCCGCTTCGCGATGACTCTCGGGCGAGAGCGTTTCGTTCCGCCGGGCGTGCACGAGATCCCAGCGGATCGGCCGCGTCTTGGAATACTCGGTGAAGTGCGCGCCGAATGCCGGCTGCACCGCGGCCTCGAACGCCTCGACGGCGCGGAAGACATCACCGGGCGCGCTGACGACGCCGGTGGTGTCGAGCGTCATCGCGAGCGGCTTCGACGTTGAGCCGGTTCAGCTCGTGGAAGAACTCGACTGATGTTCCCGGCACCCTGGCCGAGCAGCACGTTGCGCGCGGCCGGTCCGCGATCCGATCGATCGCGGAGGTTGACGTAGCAGCAGCCGGTCCTTCACGCTCGCGAGCCCTTCGCGCACGGAGCCGCCTGCCTGCGCCCACGCGCCCGTGTCGATGCCGACGCCAAGGCGCTTGCTGCGGCCCTCGAGGTCTTTCATCAGGCGGCCCGGCCCGGCGGCCGGCACGAGCAGCGCCACCTTGACATCGAATTCGCCCGCAAGCGTGTCGACGGCGCTCAGTCCCGAGGCCGCGCGAGTGACGATCGTGTCCACCCCCATCGCTTTGGCGAACTCGAACAGCTTTCGCTGCGCCGCCGCATCGCCCAGCGTCTCGACGCGATAGGTCGAGCATCCGCATGTTGCCCATGCGGGCGCGGACCGACGCGATCTCGGCGGCCGTCAAGCCCGGATCGAGATTCTTCGCGACGTCGCCGCTCACCGTCTGCCCGCTCGATCCCTCGACGAAGTTCACGCCCGCGGCATCGGCTCGGACGATCGCGTCGAGAAACGTCGTGACGCCGACGCCGTTCGCCGGAAGCGCGAACTTCCACCCCGTCAGACGATCGTCGTTGACGACGGTCCGCGTGCGCCAGGAGACGCGCTCCAACGCGTCGGGCGCGCGGTCGAACGCCGGCTTCTCGCCCGGCTGCTGCGCGCGCGCACCGAGCGAGCCAATGAGTAACGTGATCAGAATGAGAGCGGCACGACTGCGCATGTGTTCTTCCTTTGGATGAGTTCGTTCATTTCGCCGCCAACCGGCTCACCGGCACGTCGAGCGTGCCGTATCTCGAGGTCACCCGGTCGCGCACGATCAGGCGAATTGTCGATGTCCCCGGTCTCAATTGCCAGCGCTCTCTGTAGCGCACAACGTTACCGGACTTGTCCGCGCCTTCGGGGAGCGTCACGGTCCGCTCTTCGACCTTGTAGCTGAAGCGGCCATCGGAGAGCTTTTCCGCAACGACGACCTCGACGTCTGCAGACACCCCGTTCCCAATCCGGCGGAAGTGAAGCTCCTCGGGTGAAATCAGCAGCAGCAGATCGAATGTGCCGGCTTCCGCCTTCGGCACCGGGTCGAAGCGTGCGTCCAGATGGATCACCGTGGAGCCGAGCGGGTTGGCGATCGCCCAGCCCCACTGCGGGGCCGACCAATGATTGGGCTGTGGCCTCGTGGCCTCGGCCAGATACCCCTTGCGATGCGAGAGCCTGACGCCGCGCCGTTTCACCTTGACCTCGACGTCGTGCCAGGCGTTGTCGGGTTCGCCGACGGCGTAGAACCCGACGACGTAGGCGCCTCGGAGGTCGGCGGCGGCGTCCTTCGCTCCTCGGGTGAAGTCGTTGGTGTTCTTCGCCACGCGGCCGCCGGTCACATCGGCAAACAGGTCGAGCATGGCCCACAACCGTTGATCCGGAATGCCGACCGGAGGCTTCGGGATTGGTACGCGATTCGATCCGCGCCCGGTGGCCGTGGTCTGCATCGGAGGCGGTAGAACTCCGTGGGCATCGACCGGGTACATTGTGATGCCCTGTGTCGCCAGCCGCTCCGCCGTCCGGCGGACCTGATTCGCGTGGATCTCGCGAAACCGGTAGTTGGTGTAGATCGGAGTTCCCAAGGTGATCCACACGAGACTCTTGCGGCCTGGAATGCCGGCGAGCTGATTGCCCAGTGATTCGAGTGACGACAGCGTGAGCGCGCGTTTTCTTTCAGCCACGGTTTCGCGGTAATCCTGCTCCTGCGCGTTCATGTCGGCCGTCGCCTGGCGCAGCGTCTCCTGGGCCTCGGGCGACAAGGAATCGAGCAGCCCGATCTCCAGGTCCGTCGCGTGCCCATGCGAGTCGGCGTCGATTCTGGCAATCCTGGTTCGAAGCGACCTGATGTCATCGGTGAAGTCGTGCAACACCGTTGTCCGCCAGCCCATGTGGTAGACGGCAATGCGCGTATTGGGCGCGACCGAATCGAGGTGACGCAGCAGCTGCGTGCGGGCGACGATCTGATCGGACGGCAGCATCAGGATGCCATCGATGACGATGGCCATGATGTTCGCCGGCGGTCCTTCCGTATACTCCGCCCGGTTCGTGAACACGCCCCACGGCAGCGGCTCCGGCTTGTGAACACCCGCCGCGCCCACGAAGCGGAAGAACGCGACGTCCCGCGGCTGGCCCTGCTCGGCGATCGAGATGTCGTCTTTCGTGAGATCCGTGACCGGATGGCCATCGCCATCGAGCGCTACGACGCTGAACTCGATCAGCGTCGTCGCCGTGCGAAACATGGGAGTCTGCTGGGCGGCGAGGCCGGCGCCGAGGAGCGCGATGATCATCGAGGCGCGCATGTCAGTGCCGTGTGTGCGCGATCGTCATCTCACGCCCCGAACCGCGCTCCGTGACCACGATCCGGGTGTCCTCGCTCCGCACGTCCTGCACGCCGGCGAACGCCACCGGCGTCTCGCTCAGGAAAATCGTGAACGTCGTCGACACCCGCTGCCTGCCGCCGATCCACTTGTATGTCGGCACGCCGAACATCTGGCCGCGCTCGATGCTCGGGCGCAGCCCTTCATCGAACGGAGACGTGCCGAATTCTATGCCGCGCGCCGTGCCGGCGGGGCTGTCGGGCTTTGGCTGATTCTGCCAGTCGATCACCCACGGATGATCGGCGACCGGAAAGAGATACCCCACGAGTAACGGGTAATCGGCGTTGTAGAGGGTGAACCATCCGGCGCCGCGCGATGTCGTCGCGAGGACCGGCGTGTAGACCTGTCCCTCCGGAACCGCACGGAACTCACGGAGGCTCACCGTGGTGCCGTCGGCCCTGGGTGCATCGGGCCAATTGAATTCGCGACCCGCGGCCCACTGGTTGCCACCGGTCCGCCGCGCGTCGGTGATCGCTTTCATCCCGGACAGGTCGAGCACGTTCTTCCCCGGCGCCACGAACGGCGCGCCGAACGTCGCGTGCTGATCCCGGTTGTAGGGTCGATCGTACGAGGCGAGGTTCTCGACCCATTCCTCGACGTGGACCACCGCCTCGCCGGACCGCACCGACACCGCGCGTTCGATCCGGTAGTCGGTGTTCGGCAGCTCGGCACCATAGAAGAACGTGATCGCCTCCGCGGTGGTCTGTGGCGGCTTCGTCTGCCGCCACTCGACCCAGGCCGCTTCTCCATGCCCGCGAAGCCCGTTCTGCCGTTCGTCGGGCGACGCGGGACCGAAATGCGGGAAGCAGACGATGTGGCCCATGTAGCCGGGACCGGGCGGCACGTACATCGGATTGATCGCCAGGCGCGGGTTGTCGGACATCAGCCGAACCTCCGCGATGTGGCCGCCGCTCTGGAGCAAAGCCACTCGAAGGCTGCCGTTCTCGATCACCCACGCCTTGCGCCCGTGGACTTCATCGTCTCGCAGCGTGGGCGCTTGCTGCGCGGTTGCGTTTGTGATCGAAGACCAAACCACGAAACACACGAAATACACGAAATGTACTTTCGTGCTTTTCGTGGCTTTCGTGGTTGTGGTCCTCATTTCCCCGACGTGGTTTCGCCAGAGGGCAATGCGAAGACGTGATATCCCTGTGCCTCGATCCTTCCTTGCTTGCGATGAAACGCGTTCCTCCAGACGGGATCGCCGCCCGTGCCCCAGGACGCGCCCACGGCGAACGCGACGTACTGCCGTCCGCGTACCGCGTACACCGCGGGAATCCCTTCGGGGTTCGCCTCCAGCTCGTGCTCCCACAGAACCGCGCCCGTTGCCTTGTCGTAGGCGCGCAGCGTGCGGTCCTGCGAGTTCGGCAGGAACACCAGGCCTCCGGCAGTCACGACCGGTCCGTTTCGCGGGCGCACGCTTCCGGTGTTCTTGATGCCCTTCTCGGCCAGGCCGGGCGTATACCCGTCCGGTACGCGGAACTTGATCGTGCCCGTGTTGAGATCGTACGCAACGAGCTGCGTCCACGGCGGGCCCACGGCGGGCATCCCGTGCGTCGTGTACCACCCTGCTGAAAACGAGCCGGAGTAGCGTACCGCAGGGCCGCCGTAGCGCGCGGGATTCTGCGGGAGCTGCAGCAGCACCTCGTCGCCCACCTGTTCGTCGGCGACCGGCAGGCTGCCGAGATATGTCTCGAGCTCGCTCACGCTCTCGTCGGAGAGCATCCGCTCCGAGAACGCCGGCATCTGCTCCTTGCCCTGCCGCACCAGCGTCCGGAAATTCTCGGAGCCGAGCTTCGAGGGTGCCGTCATCGGCGTCGCTCCTGGACCATGGCACGCGGAACAGAGCTGCGTGTAGATGGCCAGGCCCTTCTGATGGCGCGGGTCGACCGGTGACGCGGTCGTATTCTCCTTCGGCGTGTTGATCGACATGCGACGGTAGCTGGGCATCTCGAGGCTGCGGACGTAAAGCATGCCGGTCGCGGGATCGCCGGCCGTGCTGCCCCAGTTCGCGCCTCCCCACGCTCCCGGAAACTGGATGTGGTGACGCAGATGACTCGACGGCGTGAAGAGCCCCGTGTTGGCTGCCTCGCGCACGGCCTGCCGCAGACGCTCCTGCTCCTCCGCGCTCACGAACGGGTTCACGTCCCCGGGCTGAAACGTCTGCCGCGAGAAGGGCGGCGGCTTTGTTGGAAACGGCTGCGTGGCCGAGGAGACCTCGCCGGGGACCTCACTGCGCGGAACCGGCCGTTCCTCGATCGGCCACAGCGGTTTTCCCGTCAGCCGCTCGAAGACATAGAGGAAACCGGTCTTGCCCGCCTGCGCCACGATGTCCACGCTCTTGCCGTTGTGCCGGACGGTCAGCAGCTTCGGAGCCGACGCGAGGTCGTAGTCCCAGAGGTCGTGATGCACGATCTGGAAATGCCAGCGGCGCTTTCCCGTACGCGCATCGAGCGCCAGAAGCGAGTTGCCGAACAGATTGTTGCCCGCTCGATCGGCGCCGTAGAGGTCGTGCGTGGGAGAACCGGTGGGCAGGAAGACGATGCCGTTCTTCGCGTCGAGCGTGAGGTCGCCCCACGTGTTCGCGCCTCCGGCGTACCGCCACGCGTCGGGCGGCCACGTCTCGTATCCTTCTTCGCCGGGCCGCGGGATCGTGTGAAACGTCCAGACGAGCGCGCCCGTCATCACGTCGTACGCGCGTATGTCACCGGGCGGCGAGCCGTATCCCTCGCCCGTGTTCGACCCCACGATGAGGAGGTTCTCGAAGACGCGCGCCGGGCTCTTGTTCGGGCCGCCGAGGCGTCGGGGGCTGCCGGTCCGCATGTCGACGAAGCCATTGCGGCCAAACGCGGTGATCAACTTGCCGGTTTTCGCGTCGATCTCGCGAAGGCCGTTGTTCGCCGTCAGGATCAGTCGCCGGTCCGATCGGTCCTTGCTCTCCCAGTAGGTGAGACCTCTCTCGGGCGCCTCTTCTTCAGAGACCCACAGTTCCTTGCCGGCGGTGGCGTCGAGGGCGACGACACGATCCTTCGTCCCCGCCACATACATCACGTCGTCCACAATCAACGGACTGAACGCGAGCCTGACCGGCTCCCCTGGCACGCGGTAGAACCATGCCGGCTCGAGCCGTTTCACGTTGGTCTTGTTGATCTGCGCGAGCGCCGAATACTGCATCGAGTCGGCCGACCCGCCATAGTCGCGCCACGATGTATAAGGGCCGGCAACCTGTGCCCTACCGACCGCCAAGAGACAAACGAAGACACACGTTACCCCTCCGCCCGCTCGTCCCATTCACCGTCCTCCGGCTGAGTCGACTGCTAAACTGTAACGCCAAAGGAGTTTACTTTACCGTTTCAGTTCGGTATACCAAGGCTCAAACCTACAGATCGTTTTTGTCTTTTTCAGGGGGATGTATGAGGCTGTTCAGAGTGTTGGTGGCGCTCTCTCTGTTCTTCGCCGTCAACGCGTCGGCGCAGACAACCACAGGGTCGATGTCGGGCTCCGTGGTGGACTCCACCGGCCAGGTCCTGCCGGGCGCCACGGTCACGATCGTTCACGAACGCACGGCGGAACAGCGCGTCGGCACGACCAACGAGGTCGGCCTATTCTCGTTTCCCGCGCTGATGCCAGGCCCGTACACCGTTCGCGCAGAGCTTGCCGGCTTCCGCCAGATCGAAGTCAAGAACAACGTCGTCCTTGCGAACCAGCGGCTCGCGGTCGAGCCGTTGAGGCTCGAGGTCGGCCAGATCACCGAAGTCGTGAGCGTAAGCGCGGTCGGTGAAGCCCTGAAGACGACTACCACCGCCCACCAGGCAGTCCTCGATCTCAAGCAGGTCTCGCAGCTGTCGATCAGAGGCCGCGACCCGATTTCGCTGCTGAAGATTCTCCCCGGCGTCCAGCTCCAGGCCAACGATCAGGAAACGTTTGGCGGCAGCTTCGCGACGGGCGTCCCCGCGATTCAGGGCGGCTCGACACGCGGTCAGACGCTGTACGTTGACGGGGTGAACGGCGGCGACGGCGGCGGGTCAGGCGGCGGCGGCGGCAACTTCAGCGGCGCGACCAACCTCGACGCGATCGCCGAAGTGAACGTCCAGATGGCCGCGTACACCGCCGAGTACGGGTTGAAGGGCGGGGCGCAGGTGAACTTCATCACGAAGCACGGCGGCTCGGAGTACCACGGCACCGCCTACACCTATCAACGCGACAAGTCGTTCAATTCGATCAACTACTTCAACGAACATGGCGTGGGCGGTGCGCCCCTCGCGACGCCAATTCCAAAACCCGAGTACCGGTACTCGACGATCGGCGGCAACCTGGGCGGTCCCGTGCCGAAGGTCGCCAAGGTCAATCCGAACGGCGACAAGCTGTTCTTCTTCTACTCGGTTGACGACACGCGGCTGAAGAATCCGCAGATCCTCCGCCGGTTCCTGATGCCCACGGCAGCCGAGCGGAACGGCGATTTCTCGCAGACCAGGGTTGGCGGCGTGCCGACCGGCGCGTTGATCGTCATCCGGGATCCGGTCACGGGCCAGCCGTTCCCGGGGAACGTCATTCCGGCCAACCGCCTCGATCCACGCGGCGTCGCGATGACGAACCTCCTGCCGATGCCCAACACCACGGGCGCAGGCTTCAACTTCGTCGACCAGGAAAACAGCATTCCGCATCCGCGCCGGCAGCATCTGCTGCGCGTCGACTACCGTCCGACGCCGAACGACACGTTGTCGGTGAAAGGCCAGACGTGGTTCACGAAGAGCGTGGGAATCAACGTGGCCGGCGCGTCGGCCCGGTGGGGACTCGTGCGGCAGCGCTACGACTTCACGGCGGATCAGGCGAAGGTCGACTACACGCGGATCCTCGGCTCGAACACCGTGCTGGAAGCCAACTGGGGCGTGTTCGACAGCCACGAAGACGGGCCTCCCGAGAACGCGCAGCAGCTCGCGAAGATTCAGCGATCGAGCTATCCGGCGCTGGCAGGCATGCCGCAGTTCGCCCCGGCCAACAATCCACTGAACCTGATTCCGAAGACGACGTACGGCACGATTCAGAGCAGCGGAAGCACCGACTGGAATCCGAACATCGCGTATGACAACCGCTGGCCGATCACCGGCCACGATTACGCGATTCCCATGGCCGTCAACGTGACGCACACGCGCGGTGCCCACACGCTGAAGGGCGGCGCCCTGCGTGAACGCGAGATGTTCCAGCAGGCGCGCTCCGGTCAGTTCTCCGGCGAGTTCAGCTTTGCGAACGACACGAACAACCCGAACAACACCGGGTTCGCTTTCTCCAACATGCTGCTCGGCCAGGTGACCAGCTACACCGAGTCGATGGGGCGCGTCGGCGACTACCGAATCCAGACGACCTACGCGTGGTTCGTGCAGGACACCTGGAAGGCGGCGTCCAACCTGACCGTGGACCTCGGCCTCCGGATGTACAAGTCGCGCCTGCCGTACCATCCGAGCGGCGAGCAGTCGATCTTCACGTTCGAGCGGTTCGATCCGAGATGGGGCGGGCGGCCTCCAGTCCTCTACGACCCTGTGAACACCGCCGCGGGCCGCCGAGGAGTGAATCCGCTCACCGGCGAGATCGTTCCGTCGACCTTCATCGGGCAGATGGTTCCAGGCACCGGCTACAGCTGCGGGCCGATTACACCCACGACCCCCTGTCAGATCAACGGTGTCGTACCGCAGGAGAACGGCAACTACGTCGAAGGCGGATCGGGATTCGTCGACAAGATTCCGATCTCATGGGATCCGCGCGTCGGCGCTGCCTGGGCCGTGAACGACAAGACGGTCGTCCGCGTGGCGGGAGGTTCCTTCCACGAGGGCACCGGCGGGTTCTACACGACTGGCGGGCCTGCGTATCGCTTCGACCGCGTGGTCCGTTTCACCGACTTCAACTCGTATGCCTCTGGCGTCGGCACCACGGCGCCGGGCAACGTGGTCGGCGTGCTGCGCGAAGACAAACGCCCCGTCACGTACCGGTACACCTTCGGTGTGCAGCGAGAGATCGGCTGGAACACGGTGCTCGACGTCGCCTTCATCGGCGACAAGACGCATCACCTCCCGGCGACGCGGAACATGAACCAGGTCCCGGCGGGCGCCAGGTTCCTCCAGCAGAACCGCGATGCGACGGTGGCGGCTTCGGCGGCAAATCCGGGCGCGCTGCCGGATGTCTTCCTGCGGCCCATCCTCGGCTTCGGCGATATCACCATCACGGAACCGACCGGGAAGTCCGACTACAACTCGCTTCAGACGCAGCTGACCCGCCGCTTCACCGGCGGTATCGAGCTGGCGGGAAGCTACACGTGGGCGAAGGGCTACCAGAGCTTCTTCCTCGACGCGGCGCAGAACGCGACGCTCTATTCGGGCAACCCGATTCCGGCCGACAAGTCCCGGTTCCGCCAGAACATTCAGGAGCACGTCGTCGTCACCAGCTACACCATCGACCTGCCCAACGTCGGCTCGAAGCTGGGAAACAACAAAGCCTCGCGAGGCCTGCTCGACAACTGGAGCCTGTCGGGGATCAGCACTTTCGCCACCGGCGGCATCGGATCGGTCACCTTCGCGACCACGGATAACTTCGACTTCACCGGCGGCGGCGAGCGTTGCGGCAACAACAACGGCTCGTTCCCGAACATCACGGGCGATGCCCGGCTGTCGCGCGGCGACCGGGCGATCGATCGATGGTTCAATACGTCGGCCTTCGCGCGGCCTACGGGACGCGGAGACATCGGAAATACGTGCAGCAACGACCACGTCACGCTGCCCGGGTTCCACAACCACGACCTGTCGATCTTCAAGAACTTCCCGTTGAAGGGCGACCACAAACTCCAGTTCCGGTGGGAGATCTACAACCTGTTCGACCAGTTGTCGTTCAACGAGGTCGACCTCACCGCGCAGTTCGACGCGGCCGGCAATCAGACCGACGCGAACTTCGGGAAGGTCACATCGGCGCGCACCGAGCGGCGCATGCAGTTCGGTTTGCGGTATAGCTTCTAAACGTTCGTAGGTTCGTAGGTTCGTAGGTTCGTCGGTCAAGGCCCCGCAGGCTTGGCTTGCGGGGCCTTTTTCTTGTCCTCGGAATACAATCCCGCCTGCGAAGTTCTCAACGCTTCTTGGACGCGCGACGGTGCTTTGATTGCTTCTGTGGCGTGGCGACCTTCTTCAGATCGCTGAAGAGGCGTCGCGCTTTGGAATCGGGTGTTTCCGCGCCCTCTTTCGTCGTCTGCGTGCGTCGTTCAGGTCGTTTCGTCATAGGCGGCAGTGCACCAATATGACGTCACTCGATGCGGCTAAGGCGAAGGTCCAATGGGCCGAAAAACATTTCGGTGACTTCAAGGACATTCTGTTTGGACGGAGCACTGGTGTAGACACCCGTAAGACGACCATCCTTCACTACGACCTTGAAGGGCAATCGAACCTCGCGCCCGCCGCCTTCTTAGCACCACCGCGCGATTGCCGACTCGCCTTTGGTGATGCGGTTCACCAATTGCGGGCGAGCCTTGATCGCATCGTTTACGCGCTCGCGCAGCCGCAAACGACCGAGTCCAAAGTGCTCCGAAAGATCCACTCTCCCATCTACATCGACGAGAACCTGTTTAATAGCTCTAAGGGCGTTAGCCATCTGCGTCGGCTCCTGTCCCCCGATCAATTCGCGGCAATCTTGGATGCGCAGCCGTTCAAGCGAAACCCCGTTGCCTCGCATACCGAGTGGCTGTGGGTCCTGAGCGAACTCGACAACATCGACAAACACCGGACCATACTCGTTGTCGACCCACGGCTGATGACCAAGTTCCGCACGACTGATGGCAAGACCACCGTCATCAAACAACCACTCATAGCCGGCACAGAAAGCTTTGCGGTCGCGCTGACGGTCCCTCACTCCCCGCCCGAAGTGGAAGTGCAGGGCTATCGGTGGTGCTGACACGAGCGCGTTCCACAAACTGGAAGGCAGACCGACGCCAACCTCGGCACCGTGACGTCAGGCCCGCAACGAGCGGCGGATGCAGTTGTCGCTGAGGTACTCGTTCCAGAAGAAACAGGAGCAGGGCTGGTCCCTGAGACAGCCCTGCTCCCTGAATCCTGATTCCTGATCCCTAGAACCCGAGTCGCACGCCGAATCGGATCAGGCGTTCGTCGATGCCGTCGCGGCCGCTGTTCGCCGTGGTGGTGATCGACGAGAAGCCGCCGAGGTTCCGGATGGTGCCATCCGGGTTCAACTGCAGGTTCGAGACGTTGCGGTTGGCATCGCCAGGGTTCGCGAAGTGGGGCGTGTTCGTGAGGTTGAACACCTCCGCGCGCACCTGCAGGTTCCACCGATCGCGGAAGTTGAACGTACGGTGCACGGCGAAGTCGAAGTTGGCAAACCCCGGCCCTCGCACGCTATTGAATCCCGAGTTGCCGAATCGAGGCTCTGTCACCGCTCGGAATGCCAGCGGATCGAAGTACGAGGTGCCCGGGCCGATGTCGCCAATGATTCTCACCTCGCCAACGCTGTCGGCCATCTGATTGCTGTTAGGCAGATTGAGAGACGTTGCAGCCGACGACACGGTAAACGGCGTGCCCGAGTAGAGGCTGAGGAGTCCCGTCACCTGCCACCCTCCGGCGATGGCCGAGACGGCTCCTCCGTCACTCAGGAACGGCTTGCCTTGGCCGAACGGAAGCTCGGAAACGAACGACGCCTGGAAGTTGTGCGGCCGGTCATGACTGAGCGTCGCCTCGTTGAGGTGGAAGAACTGCATCGCCTGAACCTGTGGCGGGTTGTCGGCGAGCTGATCGCAGCAGATGCCGAACGCTTTCGACCACGTGTAGGCGACGTTCATCTGGAACCCGTTCGAGTAGCGCCGCTGGAGCGAGGTCTGCAGCGCGTCGTAATCGCTCCAGCCCACATTCGTCAGCAGGCCGGTCTCGGCGGTCCTGCGGAACTGCGCGAAGTACGGACGGCCCGCGTCGCCCGCGCCGATGACCTGTCCCGCGTTGAGGTTCAGGATCTGGTTGATGTCCCTCTGGCGTGTTCCGACGTAGGCAACCTGTCCCGTAAATCCCCAGGGCAGCTCCTTCTGAACGGTCACGTTGAACGAATGGATGTAGCCGCGCTTCGGGTTCGGATCCAGCGTTCTGGCGCCGATGTTCGGCGGAACCGGAATCACGCCGCTGCTGATGTCCGGCACTTGTACCTCCGGGATCCCGTCGGCAAGCCGCCCCGCGAATTGGAATGCGTTCGGCGACGTGACGGTCAGGCCGATGGACGATGGGTAGTTGCCCAGGAGGTCACGAACGAACGCGAGCGGATACGGGTCGTAGTTGATGCCGTAGCCGCCTCGAATCACCATCGTGTCACTCGCGCGATACGCCAGGCCGAGGCGTGGAGAGATGTCGCCCTTCCCCATGTCGTAGCCGCAGTCGGTCGGGACGCTGCCGACGCCGCAGATCAACTGCTGGTTGTTCACGTAGTCGAAGCGCTCCATGCCGCGGGTCGTGCGCGTGCCCATCGGGAAGTAGTCCCAGCGCGCGCCGAGCGATGCGGTCAGCGCGCGTCCGATCTGCCACTGATCCTTCGCGAAAATACTGAACTGCCAGTTGCGGCTTCGCGTCTGATTGTCCTCGAACGGAATGCGGCTCGTCGCGATCTGCGTGGGCAGCCCGAGGACGAAGGTCGCGAAGTTGTTGTACAAGCTCGCCGACGGCCCGCCGACGGTCGTGGTGGGGCCTCCGCCGAATGTGAAGGAGCCGGAGCCGCTGCCTGTTTCGAAGCGGTTCATCGCCTGCCGAACGACGTCGCCGCCGAAGCGGAACGTATGGGCACCCTTCGTCCACGAAGTGCTGGCCGAGTACCGGTACTGCCAGTTGTCGTCGACGTACGGCGAGTTCTCGCTGCCGGCGTAGCCGATTCTGGAGAAGCCGGTGATCTCGAAGTGTGGCCAGCCACCATAGAGTCTGCCCGGCCCGTTCGTGCCGGGGATGCCGAGAAAATCGAGTCCGAGGTTCTCATCCATTCGGAACGGCTCCGACAGGACCTGGATCAACGTGATCCCGGTGTAACTCTCGATGAGAACACTCGGCGAGAGCGCATAGTTCGCGCTGCCGGTAATGGTGTACGTGTCGCCGAGGCCGTGGCCGGCCTTCGCCGCCACGCTGTGAACCGGTTGGCCACCCAGGTCGCCGAACATCGGCGGGCTGTCGAAGTCGTAGTTCAGCCAGCCGAGCCGGCCGGACAGAATCAGCTTGTCGGACGCGTTGAAGGTGACCTTCGCATCCGTCTTGCGGCGGGTCAACTCGAACATCCCGGTCGTGAAGTAGTTGTCCGCGAGCCGATCGGGAAACGTGGGCAGCGGCAGGTCCGTGATGAGCTTCTGGACGATCGGATCGAGACGGTTGGCCGGAATGACGTTGCCGGCAAACGCCGTGCGCCCGCTGCCGTTTGCCGCGCCAGTCAGCGGGTCGTAAATCGGAGTCGCCGAGGCGGAGAAGTCGCCTCTGCGCATCGCGGCAGTTGGCACGGTGCCGAATCGCTGCGCCCGCTGACGGTCGTAGGTGCCCTCGTAGCTGCCGAAGAAGAACAGTTTGTTCCGGACAATGGGACCGCCCAGCGTGCCGCCGAACTGATGCTGGCGCGCCTCGGGCTTCTTCTCAGTGGCGGGCAGGAAGTACGGCCTCGACTTCAGATTCTCGTTGTAAAAGTACTCGAAGGCCGATCCGCGGAACTGATTGGTGCCGCTCTTGATCACCACGTTCGCCGACATGCCTCCCGAGAGGCCCTGGTCGGCGTCGAACGAGCTCGTCACGACGCTGACGGTCTCGATCGCTTCGAGCGCTGGAATGTACGCGGCGACGTGAGGCAGCCACAGGTTATTCGAGATCGCGCCTTCGATACGAATGGCGTTGGCGTTCCGCGTGGTGCCGTTCGAGTTGAACCCAAGGCCACGTGCTGGGTTCACCGCCACCGAGTGCATGTTCTCGGGCGGTGAGATGCCTGGCACCGTGACGAACAGGTTCTGATAGTTGCGCCCCAGGGGAACGGGCAGGTTCTCGAGCTGTTTCGATGTGATCTCGGTGCGCACGTCGGCCCTGTCGGTCTGCAGCACCGCGACGCCCGCGCTCACCGTGACGACGTCTGTCAGTTGGCCGACGGTCAGCGCGCTTCGCACGCGAATGACGCTGTCCTGCGTGACGTTCACGTCGTTCGTCACCGACTCATTGAATCCCGACAGCGTGACCTTGACCGAGTACGTCCCGAGCGGGACGGTTGCGAACGTCGCCGTGCCGGCTTCGTTCGACGTTCCGCTCCGCGTCCAGTTGGTTCCGGTCTGCGTGATCGTCACCTCGGCGCCCGGAACGGCCGCGCCGCTCTGATCCCGCACGTCCACGACGAGCGAGCCGGACAGCACCTGCGCGTGAACCGCGGCGGCCATGGCGAGCACGAGGGCCGCCGCGCGCCACAAGGCGCGGAATGCCCCCTGGTTCATGAATGCATGCATACGTCCCCCAAACATTGATACTTGACCGGTTGAGCAGGTTGTATGGTCCAACAGGAAGACGGGACTTGCAACGACGAAAATCGGGGGGCGGGTAACTTGAGGCCTGTAGCGGGAGGACCGGCCCTTTGGCGAGCCGGCCCTCCCGAAGCGTCAGAACGCGAACTTCAGCCCGAACTGCATGATGCGTGGATCGCCGAGGGCGCCCACGATCGTGCGCGTAATCCTCCCGAAATTCGCGCCGCTGACGTTCGCGTTCGGGTTGTCGAAGTTGGCGTGGTTGAAGACGTTGAAGATGTCGGCTCGGAACTGCACGTACGGATGAGCCGGCAAGCTGGAAGTTCTTTGCCAACGACATGTCCCAGATCTGCAACGTATGGCCCATAGTAGGCGCCTTTGCCGGTGTCGCCGAACGTGCCGAGGTCATTTCGCGCAAAGGCGGCCGCGTTGAACCAGACCGTCTTGTCCGAACCGGCGGGCGGGTCGAATGGCTGGCCCGTGATCTTCGCGCGATCGTTGGCGATGCCGTCGAGCGAATTGTCGACGCCGCTGATGACGGTGATAGGCGCGCCCGACTGATACTGCATCAGGCCCGACCACTGCCAGCCGCCGAGCACCCAGCGCGCAGGTCCTTCCATGTTGGCGCCTGGAAGCTCCCACACCCAGGACATCGTCAGTCGATGCCGCCGATCCTGATTCGAGGGGGCCCCACGCGAGCGCCCGATCCTGCGGCAGGAAGTACGGGATCAGTTCACCGTTATTCGTACCGTTAGCGAAGTCCCCTTCGACCTTCGAGAGCGTGTAGTTGCCGCCGATCTGGAAACCGTGCGAGTACCGCTTGCTCAGCGAGAGCTGCATCCAGTTGTAGTTCGACTTCCGATCCTGCACCTGCAGGTTCACCTGCCCGATGCCGTCGGCCGCGAACTGGCGCCGCGCGTCGGTGTTGCCCGTCGTCGCGCCAGGGATGGTCGCGATGGCCGGGTTCAGCTGGACGCCGAAGCGGCCGTTGCGATTCCGGGACCCGACGTACGCCGCGCGCGCGGTGATGAGCGGCATTACCTCGCGTTCGAACGTCAGGTTGTAGTTGTAGGTACGCGGCGTGTGGTATTCCCGGTCGAGCGTTTCGATCAGGACGGGCCGCGGGAACACAGCCTGCTGCGTGCCGATTGTCGCGTCGGTGATGAGGTTGAAGTCGGTCCGTCCAAGGTACGGATCGGAGAACGGGCCCGCCGGACGGGTGACGGCCAGCCGCAGGCTCCACGGTGGCGCGTTCACGGCGCCGTTGCCCGATTCCGAATCGCGATGCTGATCGTAGAACGTGCCGCCGCCGCCGCGGAGGCTCGTCTTGCCGTCGCCGGTGATGTCCCACGCAAAGCCGGCGCGCGCACCCACGTTGTGCGCCGACGGGTCGGTGCCGTCCTCGGGGAAGCCCGGGTCGCCGCGGAACGTCTCGCCTCGCGGCGCCTGCGGAAACACCTGCGACCGCACGTTGTTCGCGTAATCCTCGAGCGAGAACATCATGATCCGGCCGACCTTCTCGTGCCACGGTGGCGAGTTCTCGTAGCGGACGCCCAGGTTCAAGGTCACGTTCGACGACACCTTGAAATCGTCCTGCGCGAACAGCGACCCGTAGTTCACGAGGTAGTCCTTGTACTCGCCGGTGCCCTGATCGAACGTGTTGATCTGTCCAAGCAGGAAGTCGGCGATGGCGTGGCCCGTCACGCTCCCGTTGAACGTGAAGTGGCCCGCGCGGCGGAACTCGTTGACGATCTCCGTCGTGTACCGCTGTAGCTCGCCGCCGAACTGGATGTTGTGCCGGCCTTTGACCATCGTGAAGCGGTCGTTGAACTCCCAGCCGTCGCGAAAGAACGACGCTTCGAGGTTGTCGCCGATGTTGAAGAACCCGTTGGCCTCGATCTGTGAAATCGATGGCAGCGTGGGGTAGATCGGCAGCCGGACGCCGAGGTCCCGCATCGAGGGCACGCCGGAGGGCGGGTAGCGCCTCGAGAAGGCGCGGTTGTACGCGACGCGCACCTCGTTCAGCAGCGTGGGCGTGATCGTCCGCGTCCACGAGCCGACGCCGTTCTGCATGCGTGTGCTCGCGCCAAGCGTGGGATTCCGATAGCTGAGGAGATTCCCCTCGGTGTAGGTCGGGTCGTTGGTGAAGTTATCGAAGAAGTACCGCCCGCTGACCTGATTCTTCTGGCCGACCATCTGATCGACTTTGACGACGATCTGGTTGTCGTCCTGTCCGATGCGGCGCGGGATCTGCGTGCGGCCGTCGCCGGCGACGACCGGAAGGTACTTCAGCACGTTGACCGACGCCGGGTCGAACCGCGACACCGGAATCGTGTTGTTCGCGAACGGCAGCCCCGTGAGCGGATCCCGGATCGCCGTCGTGAAGATGCCGTTGCGCTGGTCGACGGTCGGGACGGTCGCGCTCTGGGCGGTGCCGACGTTCTGCAGGTCGGTGCGCTGCCAGCCCGCGAAGAAGAACGTCTTGTTCCGCTGAATCGGACCGCCGCCGAAGCCGCCGTACTGCTTGCGCTTCAGGAAGTCCACGGTGGGCGAAAAGAAGTTCCGCGAGTTGAAGGTGTTGTCGCGGAAGAAGCCGAAGGCGCCGCCGTGGAATTCGTTCGTTCCAGAGCGCGTGACGGCGTTGACCACGGCGCCGGCGCTGTTACCCTGCGCGGCGCTGTAGTTGCTCGTCTGGATGCTGAACTCCTGCAGCGCGTCGGGGAACGGGAACGGCTGGTTCTGCTGGAAGTACGGGTCCGTGTGGCTCGTGCCATCCAGGCGGAACGATACCTGCCGCGATTCGGTCCCGTTCGTCGAGAGGCGCAGCGCGCCGGGAATCGTCTTTGCCGATTCCTGGTCGATCGCCGTCAGCACCATGCCCGAGACCAGCGTCGCGAGCTTTGCGGCATCGCGGCCGTTCAACGGCAGTTCGACGATGCGCTTCGAATCGACGACCTCGCTCAGGGTGGACGACGTGACGTCCACGATGGCCGCTTCGCCGGACACCGTGATCGTTTCAGCGAGGGCACCCAGCTCGAGCGAGACGTTCACCGTGATGTTCTGGTTCGCCTGGAGCACCACACCCGTCCGCTGTGACGTCTTGAAGCCGGTCAGCTCCGCGGTGATGTCATAGGTGGTCGGTCGCAGCGACGTGAATGTATAGCGACCGTCGACGCCGGTCACGGTGTCTCTCGCCAACCCGGTCGCTGTTTCAACGGCCTTCACGGTCACGCCGGGAAGGACGCCGCCGGAGTTGTCGGAGACGACGCCGTTAATCTGACCCGTCTGCGCAAGCGCGGGGCTTGCGACGAGCAAGGCAAGGAGGAGCGTTGCGAGCATTCGTCGACACCGCAGGACCCAGGTAAATCCATCCACCAAAAACACTTGTCGCATGTTCATCCCTCGGGTTAATGAGTCCGGCGCAGGGAAATCGTATATGACCCAGCTGAGATACCACCCTTCAGCGGTAAAGTAAACGAAAAAGTGGTGTAACCACTTTTCGAAAGACTCCAGTTTTCCGTTACTAAACGCCGAATTTCGCGCGATTGACCAGTTCCTCACGTGTCTGCCGTGTGCCCGGCCGATGGCCGGGGAGGGGCAGAATCCGTTCGTGGACGGCATCGATCAGCCAGGAAGGCTGCGGGAAGAACATCGCCTCCAGTTCCGCGGCGGGCGTAATCCAGTTTCGGGAGCCCACTACGACGGGAGGTCCATCGAGATCGTCGAAACAGAGCTGCGTGAGCGTCGCCGCGATCGTCTGCAGGACGTTACCGCGCTCGACCGCGTCGGAGGCGAGCAGCACGTTCCCCGTCTTCCGCACCGACTCGACCACGGGCCCGTAGTTCAGCGGATTCGCCGCCCGCAGGTCGACGATCTCCACCGAGACCCCGAACCGGGCCTGCAGCTCCTCGGCTGCCGCGACGGCCGTGTACAGCGCCGGACCTAGCGTGACGAGCGTCAGGTCCGTGCCTGCGCGCTTCACGGAGGGTTCCGACAGATCGATTTCGTAGTACCCCTCGGGAACCCCCTGCGCTTCGAACATCTCGCCGACGTCGTAGATCTTCTGGCTCTCGAAGAAGACGACGGGATCGGTGCCGGCGAGGGCGGCATTCATCATCCCCTTCGCATCGTAGGGCGTGACCGGGTAGACGACCTTGAGGCCCGGGATGTGGTTGACGAGCGCGGTGAAGTCCTGGGCGTGCTGCGCTCCGTACTTCGCGCCGACAGAGACGCGCAGCACCACCGGCATGAGGAGCTGGCCCGCCGACATCGCCTGCCATTTCGCGAGCTGGTTGAAGATCTCGTCGCCGGCGCGCCCCATGAAGTCGGCGTACATCAGCTCCGCCACCACGCGGCCGCCTTCGAGGCCGTAGCCGACGGCGGCCCCCACGATGGCCGCCTCCGAGATCGGCGAGTTGAACAGCCGGTGATAGGGGAGCGCCTCGGTGAGCCCGCGGTACACCGCGAACGCGCCACCCCAGTCGCGGTTCTCCTCGCCGAAGGCGACCATCGTCGGATCGATGGAGAACCGATGGAGCATCGCCTCGAAGATCGCGTCGCGCACGTTGTAGGCCTTCATCTTCGGAACAGGCTTCCCCTCGTGCGTCGGCGTGCGGATCTTGCCGCGGATCTGCTGCACTCTCGGGTTGTCGGCGATGCCGTGCAGGAGCTCCGGCGCGCGGTCGTCGAACTTCTCGACACGCCGGTTCGAGAACATCACGGTGCCCACCAGCTCGGAATCGATGGTGATGCGCGGACTGGCCTCGAGGTCGACGGCGAGCGCGAACATGTCGAACGTCGCCGCGCCAATCTCCGCCTGCACGGCCTCGAGCGCGTCTGCCGTGGCAATGCCGTGCTCGACGAGCGCGGTGTGAAACGCGCGGATGGAGTCCGCCTGCTGCCACCGCTCGACCTCTTCCTTCGAGCGATAGCTGGACGCGTCGGACGGTGAATGGCCGCTGATGCGATAGGTGACGGTCTCGAGCAGCACGGGCCCGCGGCCTTCGAGGAGCAGCTGCTTCTTGCGGCGGAAGGCGTCGATCACCGGCAGCGGGTCGTAGCCGTTGACGCACTCGGCGTGCATCTGATCCGGGTTCACGCCGGCTCCGAGCCGCGCGATGTGCTGCATGCCCATCGTCTCGCCAAACGGCTGGCCGCCCATGCCGTAGAAGTTGTTCATGCAGTTGAAGATGATCGGGAGGCCGCCGCCGAGCGACTCGTCCCACAGCCTGCGGGTACTGTTCCATCGCCGAGAACGTGATGCCTTCCCAGACAGGGCCGCAGCCGAACGACGAGTCGCCGATGTTCGCTACGACGATGCCGGGCTTCCGGTTGACGCGCTTGAAGAGCGCCGCCCCGGGTGCGATCGAGCCGGAGCCGCCGACGATGGCATTGTTCGGATAGATGCCGAAGGGCGCGAAGAAGGCGTGCATCGAGCCGCCCAGGCCGCGATTGAAGCCGGTTTCACGCGCGAAGATTTCGCTGTACGCGCCGTAGATGAAGAACCGGAGGGCAAGGTTCTTCACCGTTCCGCTGAAGCCCTTCTCGACCGGCGCGAGCAGAGCGCCGTCGCGGTAGGAGCGCATGATCTCCATCAAGCGGGCATCGTCCAGCTGACGGATGGCCGAGTATCCCTTGGCGAGGATCTCTCCGTGGCTGCGGTGCGAGCCGAAGATGTGGTCGTCGGGCGTCAGCGAGAACGCCATGCCGACCGCCGCGGCCTCCTGGCCAATCGAGAGGTGGGCCGGCCCCGCGTGGTTGTAGGTCACGCCCTTGTAGGTGCCCTTCGTCTTGATCTCGTTGAGCACCGTCTCGAACTCCCGGATGCCGCACATGTCGCGCCAGATGTTCACGAGATCATCTGTCGAGAACGTGGCGCGCTCCTCGGCAAGCGTCTTCGCGTACGCGTTGACCGGGATGTCGCTGAACCGGATCGCAGATCGCGTAAAGACTTTGTCCGGCTCGATGACGATGGACTTGGGCATCTGTTAATCCATTTGTGATTTTTGATCTTTGATCTTTGATTTCAAATCAAAGTCCAATCAAAAATCAAAAATCAAAAATCAAAAATTAGAGACTCGACGCTCTCTATCTTGTCCTTGAGCGTCTTCAAGAACCTCGCACCCGGCGCGCCGTCGATCGCCTGATGATCGCAGGTGAGCGACAGGCCGATCGAATCGACGAACTCCACCTTCCCCTTCACGCGCACCGCTTTGAGCTGGATCGCGCCGACGCCGAGGATCGCGACCTGCGGCGCGTTGATCAGCGGCGTGAACGACTCGATCCCCAGGCCGCCCAGATTGCTGATCGTGAACGTGCCGCCGGACAAATCATCGGGCGCGATCGTGCCGTCGATCGCCTTGGTGGCGAGCTCCTTCATGCGCAGCGCGAGATCGGATACCGAGAGCGCTTGCGCATTCCGGACGACCGGCGCGAGAAGCCCGCGGGGCGTATCGACCGCGAAGCCGATGTTCACCTCGGCGTGCTTCACGATGCGCCCGTCGATGAGCTCCGCGTTCACATCGGGGGCCTCGGCGAGCGCCCGAACGACACAGAAGGTGACGAGGTCGTTGATGTTGATGTGGGATGACGCGGCCGCGCTCTTCAGCCGCGCGCGCAGCGCGACGAGCCCCGCCGCGCCGGCCGACGCGTTCAGCGTGTACTGGGCGGTGGAGGCGAGCGACTCTCGCATCCGCCGTGCGATCGTGGCACGCAGGTTCGACGGCGGGGGTGCCGTCGACGCCGACTCGTACGCCCGCCGCACATCGCGTTCGAGCACTCGTCCGCCCGGGCCGGATCCGGCCACCGACGCAGGACGGAAATCGTGCTGCGCCGCGAAGCGCCGCGCGCGCGGACTGAACGCTGCAGGCCCGCGCTCGCTCGTTCGCGGAGCGGCATCGGCCACGGCATCTGCTCGCGCGGGCTGCGGATCGGCCTCTGCGGACCCTGGTGCCGCGGCCGCGGATCGCGGATCGAACGCCGCCGTGCTTTCGCCCGGCGCGCCGATGACGAAGAGGTTCGTGAAGACCTTGACGAGCGCGCCTTCGTCGAAAAACGTCGCGAGCACCGTGCCCGCCACCGGCGCCGTAATCTCGAACGTCGTCTTGTCGGTCTCGATTTCAGCGACGATGTCGCCCGGCGAAACGGCATCGCCCGCGCGCTTGACCCACCTGGTGATGAGACATTCTTCGACTGTATTTCCCAGCTGCGGGAGCTCGACTGCCGTAGCCATCTATCGGAGGTTCTCCAGGTCCTTCCATCCGGCTTCGACGAACTGGCTCAGCGTCCGCTGGGTCGTCCCGAAGCTCACGAACTCCGCCGGTGTCATGCCGTCGGGTTCGTAGGCGCGCGCGAAGTCGGGCATCTGCAACAGACGATCGATCACGTCGGCCGGCACCTCCCGGTCGATCCGCGCTTCGCGCGGGAAGTCCTGCGTCACGAACGGTTCCTGATAGCTCGGATGAATCGACATCAGCAGCGCCGCGCCTGCCAGCTCGGTCAGATGGTACGTGCCCCTCAACGCCGCCACCAGGAGCACGGCGTCGTAGCCGCGCTGCTGGTACATGGAGTAGGCGCGTTTCGCCACCGCAAGGCCGGCCTGTCGGATGTCTGCTTCGCTCACCTGCGCGCGGGTGTCGTGCGCGACCTCGCGCAGGTAGTCGTCCAGCCGGCCGATCATCAGGACGGCGAAGCAACGCCCGGGCTCGATGCCCGCGGCCTTCGCGCGCGCGATTCCGGCGCGATGCCGCTCGGCGATGGCAATCGCCTGGGGCACGGTGAAGCTGACGGTGGCCGTCGTGGTGATCCCCTCGGCGACGCACGCCTCGAGCACGTCGAGCCCCGCGGCCGTGGCGGGAAGCTTGACCGCGATGTTCGGCGCCCACGCGTGGAACCGCTTCGCCATCGGCAGCATGCACTCACGGTCGCCGGCGCGCGCCGGATTCACCTGGCCGCATACGAGCCCCGACCGGCCGCCGCTCGCCTCGAACGCGGGCAGCAGTCGTTCCGCCGCCGACGTCACCACGATCTCCATCAATGCCTCGGCCTTCTGCTCCGGCGGCAGGTTGCGCGCGAGCGTCCGCTCGATGGACGGCCGCCACACCTCCCGGTTCCTCTTGAAGGCCGCGCTGGCGAGGACAGGATTCGTCGTGACACCAACGGCTCCGCGCTGCAGGCCGAGGTCCAATTCGGCCGGATCGGCGGAGTCGTGCCACCACTGGGTCGGCGTGTTGTCAATGACCCACTTCAGGTAACTGTTGTTCACAACTCTTTACACGTGCTGGATTGAGATTCGCCCGAACAGAAGTGATATCTGACTTGAACGGTAAAGTAAACTACTCGGCCGATACTGCTCGTATGCCATCGAATATGCGGCCATCCGTGCGGCTCTCGGCCATTGCTCTCGCGATTCAGGTCGCGGCGATCACCGTCGGCAGCCAGTCGAAACCAAGGTACACGACGTGGAGCGACTACGGCGGGTCCGCCGACTCGATGCAGGTACCTCCGCCCTGAAGCAGATCGACAAGAACAACGTCGGTCAGCTCGAGCTCGCGTGGTTCTATCCGGTTCCCGATCGGAAGGGAAATTTCGGGTTCAATCCGCTGGTCGTGGACAACGTCATGTACGTCCTCGGCCCCAACAACGCGATCGTCGCCCTCGACGCGATCACCGGCAAGGAGGTCTGGTCGCATCCAGTAGAAGGCGGCGCGCCGGGCAACCGCGGCATCAACTACTGGGAGAGCAAGGACCGTGCGGACCGCCGGTTGATCTTCGGTGCGGCCGGCACGCTCCGGGCGATCGATGCCCGCACCGGCGCACCCATCAAGACCTTCGGCAAGGACGGCCACGTGGACATGCGCGACGGGCCGCTGCGGCCGATGGGTGGACCGAGCGGCACGCCGGGGCGCGTCTTCGAGAATCTGTTCATCACCGGATCCAATACGGGTGAAGGATATGGCTCGACGCCCGGCGACATCCGTGCGTTCGATGTCGTGACCGGGAAGCTGGTGTGGACGTTCCACACGATTCCACATCCCGGCGAGTTCGGGTACGACACGTGGCCGGAAGGAGCGTACAAGTGGGCCGGCGGCGTCAACGCCTGGGGCGAGCTGTCGGTCGACGTAGCGCGCGGGATCGTCTACGTGCCGCTCGGGTCGCCGACGCACGACATGTACGGCGGCGATCGCAGGGGCGCGAACCTCTTCGGCAACTCGCTCGTCGCGCTCGAGGCGCGCACGGGCAAGCGCCTCTGGCACTTCCAGACGGTGCATCACGACATCTGGGACTACGACCTGACCACCGCGCCCAAGCTGCTGACCGTGCGGCACGCGGGCAAACCGGTGGACATCGTGGCGCAGGCGACGAAGTTCGGCCTGCTGTATGTCTTCAACCGCGTGACCGGCGAGCCGCTCTGGCCGATTGAAGAGCGCGCCGTTCCGAAGAGCGACGTGCCCGGCGAGGAATCGTGGCCGACGCAGCCCTTTCCGACGCACGTGCCGCCGTTCGCGCGCCTGAAGTTCGGCGCCGACGACATCAATCCGCACATCGACGCGGCTGACACGGAGAAGATCCGCGGGATCCTGCAGAGCGCGCGCAACGACGGATTGTTCACGCCGCAGACGCTCACGCGGGATCAGATCTCGGTCCCCGGCGAGCTTGGCGGATCGAACTGGGCCGGCAGCGCCGGCGACCCGACGACCGGAATGCTGTACGTGCGTTCAGCGGATCAACCCGGCTTCCATCGATTGAGACCGCCGGGTGTCGGGGGCGATGGTTCTCCGGCGCAGCGCGGGCGCGCGGTGTATCAGCAGACCTGCGAGATGTGTCATGGGGAGGCGACGGCGCGAGGCATCCAATCGTACGATCGGGCGAGCGTCATCGACATCCCCGCGCTCGGGGCGGACCACGTCAGAAAGACCGTTCGCACCGGCCAGGGGCAGATGCCGCCGTTCAGCGAGGACCGTCTCTCGCCCCAGCAGCTCGATGTGCTGATGACCTACCTCTCGAATCCCGCCGCGGCCGCGGGCAACAATTCCGGGCGACCGCGTCCGCCGCTTCCGCATGTGGACGGCGTCACGCGCTACACCGGCCCGCTCGGGTCGATGCTTCGCGCGTCGAACGGTCTGCCGGCCATCAGCCCTCCGTGGTCGTCCATCGTCGCCTACGATCTCAACGCGGGCACGATCAAGTGGCGCGCGCCGCTCGGCGGTGTTCGCGCGCTCGCCGCCAAGGGCGTCAAGGACACGGGGAACGCACAGCGCGTCCATCGCAACGGCCTCGTCGTCACCGCGGGAGGATTGATTTTCGTCGGCACCAACGCCGACGGCACCGTGCGCGCGTACGACAAGGACACCGGCACATCGCTGTGGGCGCGCGAGCTCGACGCGAATCCCGAGGGCATGCCGGCCGTCTACGAAATCGGCGGCCGCCAGTACGTCGCGTTCTGCGCGTCGTACTGGCCCGACGTGCGGCCGGCGAACATCGCGGTCTTCCCGGGCAAGCAGGAGGCGCAGGGCTACTACGTCTTCGCGCTGCCCGCCAAAACAACAACCAGCCAGTAGGAGCATCGTGAAGCTGAAAGGGAAAGTCGCATTGATTACGGGCGCCAGCCGCGGCATCGGCCGCGGCATCGCCGAAGTGTTCGCGGACGAAGGCGCCGACGTGGCGGTGAACTACGTGGCCAGCGACCAGAAGGCGGAGGAGGTGGCCGACGCGATCCGGAAGAAGGGCCGCCGCGCCATCACGGTCAAGGCCGACGTCGCGACGCGCAAAGACGTCGAGCCGATGATCGACAAAGTGTGGAAGGAGCTCGGGCCGCTCGACATGCTGGTGAACAACGCCGGCATCGAGACGATCGTGCCGTTCCTCGAGCTGACCGACGAGCAGTGGACGCGTCTCGTCGACGTGAACCTGCGCGGCGCGTGGCTCTGCTCGCAGGTCTTCTGCCGGCGGGCGATCGCCGAAGGGCGCAAAGGGAGCATCGTGAACATCGGCTCGATTCAGGCGGCGAAGGTGCTGCCGGGCCGCACGCACTATGCGCCGACGAAGCTCGGCCTCGAGGCGCTGACGCGCAACATGTCGGCGGAGGTGACGCCGCAGGGCATCCGCGTCAACTGCGTCCACCCGGGTCTGATCGACACCGACATGACCGAATGGGTCATGAAGAGTCCCGACATCCTGCCGCTGGTCCTCGCGCAGATCTCGCTGGGCCGCGCGGGCGAGCCGCGCGAGATCGGCACCGTCGCGGCGTTCTTCGCATCAGACGAAGCCAGCTACCTGACCGGACAGTCCGATTCACGTCGACGGAGGCTGGGAAGGCAAATGAGCAGCGTCAGGCTGATCGATCTCAGCATGGAGGTCTATCAGGGCATGATGACGTACCCCAACGTCGCCAAGCCCGTCATCGTCGAGATGGAAACCTACAGCCAGATGGCGAAGAGCGTTGGCACCGACCAGTACGGCGTCAACGAGATCACCAACCACTGCATGATCGTCACCGGCGATCACATCGGGACGCACATCGACTCGTGGGGACACGTGAACCCCGACGCGCCGCGCGCCGAAGGGATCCCGATCGAGTACTGCTACGGCGATGGGGTCGTGCTCGACCTGACACACATGAAGCCGGGCGACGAGATCACGCCGGGACGACATCGACGAGGCGGAGCGGAAGCTCGGCGGCTACCGCATCAAGCCGCTCGACATCGTGCTGCTGCGCACCGATGCGGCGAAAAAGCGGACCGAGAAGGCCTACCTGACCGACCATCCGGGGATGACGAAGGAAGCCGTTCATTACGTCCTCGATCGCGGCGTCAAGGTGATGGGCATCGATGCCATCGGGTTCGATCCACCGGTGGCCAAGATGTTCGAGCGGCGCAAGTTCTGGGAGGCGCACCGCGTGATGCGCGAGCGCGAGTACTACCACCTCGAGAACATGTGCAACCTGCACGAGATTCCCGCGCCGTATCACTCATTCACCGTCAGCGTGCTGCCCGTGAAATGGCGCGGCGCCTCGGCCGCTCCCGTTCGGGCGGTCGCGATTGTTCCGGCATAACGGCATGGCCTCGCTCGACGATCTCTTTCGGCTGGACGGCAAAGTTGCGCTCGTGACGGGCGGCTACGGCGGCATCGGCGAGGCCGTCAGCCGCGGGCTTGCGAGTCTCGGAGCGAGGGTCGCGGTCGCCGGCCATAACGCCGACAAGGCGAACGCCTTCGCCGAGGCGCTCAGGAAGGCCGGCAGCGACGCGTACGCCGCCGCCTTCGATTCAGTGTCGGTTGCCAGAGACGCAGCGGATGGTGGACGATGTGGCGCGGCATTTCGGGACGGTGGACATCCTGGTGAACTGCGTCGGGCTGAATCGCGAGGAGAAGGCCGAGGAGGTCACCGAAGCGATGTTCGATCACGTCGTCGACGTGAACCTGAAGAGCGCGATGTTCCAGGCGCAGGCGGCGGCGCGCCACATGATCAAGCAGGGGCGGCGGCAAGCAGGTGCACATCGGCTCCGTGCGGACGCTCCTCGCGCTGCGCGGCCGCGGTTACGCAGCCTACTGCGCCAGCAAAGGCGGCCTGGCGATTCTCTGCAAGCAGCTTGCGGCCGAGTGGGCGCCGCACAAGATCAACGTCAACGTCGTGGCGCCGACGTTCGTGCGCACGCAGCAGGTGGCGCACATGCTGTCCGATCAGAACTTCTACAACACGCTGGTCGCGCGCATCCCGCTCGGCCGGATCGCGGAGCCCGAAGACGTCTGGCACGCGGTCCTGTTCTTCATCTCGCCAGCCTCTTCGTTCGTGACGGGCCAGACGCTGTACCTGGACGGCGGCATCACCGCAACGCAGTAGGCGATCAGGGAATGGTCTGTCGCGACGCGGTGGTGGAGGATGGTATCGCGATCGCGCGGGTTTGGGTGGCAGCGTGGCAAGCCGCGTACCCAGGGCTCATGCCTGCAGAGTATCTTGCTGGCCTGGACGCGGAAGCGGCTCTACCACTTTTCGAACGGGGCCTTCGCGCGAACCCACCAGTTCTCGTGCCTGGAGTCTGGACGGCGACATCGTCGGCTTCAGCCGGTACGGTGCATCACGGGACCCCGACGCTGCGGGCCAGACAAGATCTTCGGGGAGGTGATCGCTATCAATCTCCATCCTTCGTGGCGTGGCGTCGGGGACTGGGTCGGGAACTCCTTCGGGAGACCCAACAGCGGCTTCGTGGGCGGGGGTTCTCGGAAGCGACTCTTTGGGTTCTCCATGGGAACGCGAGCGCACGCCAGTTTTACGAAGCCCAGGGCTGGCGGCTCGACGGCGTCGAGAAGCACGATGACAAGCTCACCGGGTTTGGCTTCACGAGGTCCGGTATCGTGTTGCCCTCGCGTGATGTCGCCTGAGGGTTTCCGGTAACAACCGACACGCTCGCTTAGATACGCCGTACTCGAAAATGGAGACCACGCGTTCTCACGGCGGTCCCATTGACGCGGTCTAACCCGCGAATGGAGCGGACGCGCGCTGGCTTGAGTTCGCGCACGGCTCATTCGCAACGTTAGTTGCGATCGAGGGCTACGACGACCACCACCGTCGTCCTCTCACAGTCTCGATACAATTAACAGCCCTAGTATGAAACGGATAGGTAACTTTCCAGGTGGCGTTGTAGTGGGTGCCCTGGGTTTGGTACTGCCTTCGGATTCGTCGGGGACGAACTCGGGCAATTCGGTGAGCCATCCGTGATTGTTCGAAACCTGACGCAGTGGCCGATCCAGGTCCGCATAGAAACGGACGTCGGCGAGTCCGGTCAGAGCCTCACGATATTGATCACACGGCGAGATCACGTGCCATCGAATACCGGGACGAGAAAGGCCCTCTGGATCGCCGCCGCACGACTCAACGGGGGAGCAACACGTAGGCGATCAGGGAATGGTCTGTCGCGACGCGGTGGTGGAGGATGGTATCGCGATCGCGCGGGTTTGGGTGGCAGCGTGGCAAGCCGCGTACCCAGGGCTCATGCCTGCAGGGTATCTTGCTGGCCTGGACGCGGAAGCGGCTCTCCGCATTTCGAACGCGGCCTTGCGCGAACCCATCGTTCTCGTGCTGGAGCTGGACGGCGACATCGTCGGCTTCAGCCGGTATGTGCATCACGGGACCCCGACGCTGGCCAGAGAAAGGGGAGGTGATCGCGATCAATCTCCATCCTTCGTGGTGGCGTCGGGGACTGGGTCGGGAACTCCTTCGGGAGACCCAACAGCGGCTTCGTGGGCGGGGGTTCTCGGAAGCGACTCTTTGGGTTCTCCATGGGAACGCGAGCGCACGCCAGTTTTACGAAGCCCTGGGCTGGCGGCTCGACGGCGTCGAGAAGCACGATGACACGCTCACCGGGTTTGCGCTTCACGCGGTCCGGTATCGTGTTGCCCTCGTGTGATGCTCCGGGCTTTCCTTTTACCTTTTACCTTTTGCCTTTCCCTTATTTAGGTTCCGCCAGCTTCTTCAAGAGTTGCACCTGCCCGGCGTGATAGACCGCATGGCATGTGATGCCGAGCACGAGATCCAGGCGCTCGGCCACTGTTGCCTCCGAATCGTTCAAGGCCTCCACGGCGTCGTGGAGGCGGCGCTGCTCGTCGCCGACAGCGTCCCGGACGGCTGGCCAGCCGAGACGGCGCGCATCGGGCAATGCGAACCACTCTTCCCCATCGAGCACGAACGGCCCCGGATCCTCGCCGGTGAGCCGGCTGCGAACGTCGCGGACGAAGTACGCATGATGGAGCGCGATCTCCGCGATGTTGTGACGCTCGGGCGACGGCCGCCAGAACGCCAGCTCCGGCGAAACGTCGGAGATCGCCGCTTTCAGATCTGCGCCGTGCCATGCGCCCGGCCCATATCCTTCCTCGAGAATCCGCGCGAGCACGCGCGTGTCGAGCTGATTCGGAATGGCGGTCTTTGTCGTCATCGTGGCACCCGCCTCGCGCGGAACTCGCCTTCGAGCAGCCATGTCTTCCCGTCCGCCTGCAGCGATTCGCCGATCCAGTGGAACGAGTCTCGCGTGATCTCGGTGAATCGCCACCGCGTCGGCGTGCCGTCCGGCCGCGCGCCGACCTGGACGATGTCGCTGCCGATTCTGCGGCCGATTTGCCGCTCGACGTGGCCGCCTATCGGGTTGGTCCAGGTGATCCGCCAGGCCTGAATGGACGCGTCCCACACGCGGAGCGTCGTGCCGTACATGTTCATCTTCTCGTCCACGCTGCCGCCGCGCTCCGATCGGCGCGGCATGATCCAGACGTCCTGCACCGCGCGCCCCTCGAGTACCCACCCGAAATGCGCCTCGCCCTTGATGCCGCGCGCGGAGACGTCGGCGGCCCAGTAGTGGAGCACGTCGAGCTCCCAGCTCCCGACGAGCCACCCGTACACGTCTGCCGATTCAGGGATCTCGGATGAGCGTCCCGTTGACAGCAGAACCGTTTGAAAGTCCTCTTTTTCCAGAGTTCGACTACTCATCTTCACCTCTCCGTGCTGATTCCCATCGGTCATGCAAGAATCGTTGTACGCCGTCGGGGAGGCGGTTTCTTGGCAAAAATTGCTGTCGAAGTTGAGCAGGCACTGGCGCGGCGGCGCGTGGATGGCGGACGAGGTCGCCCTGCGTCACGGCTCCTGGCTCGAGGCAATGGCTGGACCGTCGAGGACGTGGTCTGCGCGTGCGGCCCGCACGATCGGCCGTTCGAGGAGCAACACTCGACGGTATCGATTGCAATCGTCGTGGCCGGGAGCTTTCGAGTACACAGGCGACGCAGGCGGGGGCCTGGGTTCAGAGCTGATGACGCCGGGGTCGCTCCTGCTTGGGAACCCAGGACAGTCTTTCGAGTGCGAACACACGACACGGAGCCGGCGACCGCTGCATCTCGTTTCACTACCAGCCGGAGTTCTTCGCGCGCATCGCCGCTGACGCCGGCGCTCGCGTGTCGACGTCCCGCTTTCGGCTGCTGCGCCTGCCACCGCTGCGTGCCCTGTCACCCGTCATCGCGCTGTCGTGCGCGAGGCTCGTCGGCGCGAGCGGCGCATCGTGGGAGGAGCTTGGCGTCAAGCTGGCGGCGCGCAGTCTGCAGGTGGCGGGCGCCCTCCCACGACACACCCGCGACGCGTCGCGCGAAGCCGTGGCGCGCGTCACGCGCATCGTCCGCGCCATCGAGCGGCACCCGGACGGCGGCCTGACGCTCGATCGCATGGCGCGGGCGGTCGAACTGAGTCCGTACCATTTCCTTCGCACCTTCGAGCGCGTTACCGGCGTGACGCCGCACCAATACGTGCTGCGGGCACGCCTGCGCGCCGCCGCGACGCGCCTGGCGGCGGAGCCCTCGAAGGTCCTCGACATTGCTCTCGACTGCGGCTTCGGTGACGTGTCGAACTTCAACCGCGCGTTCCGCGCCGAGTTCGGCGTCAGCCCGCGCGGTTTCCGCGGATGCGACCAGTAGGCTGACAGGCGCGGCTCCAGAGGCGCGGAGGCGTTTCACGGAGCCCAGGCCTGAAGATTTCGTCGCAGCGTAAGTGGGCGTCGTCCGGCCTGGGCGGAGTGAAATGCCGAGCGCCGATCACATCGCGCGCACGCACCCTACCGCGGCGGCATCGCGGTGAAAGTGTTCTCGATGTTCTCCAGCACCGCCAGCGTCGAGCGCACGCCCGCCTCGATGTAGCGCTCGCCGAGCTCCGGCGTCGACTTCCGCGCATCGCCCCACGTCCCAGACTTCGTCGCCCAGTAGACCGACCCGGGCGACGTGAAGAAGAACGCCGTGTGCACCGGCCCGTGTTCGCCACCGTGTACTTCGGAAAGGGCGGAAACTCGGCATTCGCGCGATCCATGTCGACGAGATCCGGGTTGATCGCGAGCACCGCCGACGTCTCCGCGGCGTTGGCGTGCAGGCCGTTCTTCAGACCGAAGAATTCGTCGGCGTCCTCAGCCGTGAATCCGTCCCAGTAGTTGATCGGAAACGCCTTGACGCCTTTCGGTATCCGGTCGGCCGCGTCGGCGCACCCGTACGCGATCGCGTAGGTGTTGTCGTAATGTCCGTTCAGGAAGATGATGCGCTTGAACCCCGAGGCGGCGAACGAGGCGCACAGATCGCCGACGAGCGCCATGAACGTCGGAATCCGGATGTGCACCAGCCCCGTGAAGCCGACGTGCGGATAGGACAGCGCATAGTTGATGGGCGGCGCCACCACGGCGCCGATCCGCGGCGCCACGCGGCGCGCCACTTCGTTCGGGATGAGGACGTCTGTCAGGAGCGGCCCGTGCGGCCCATGCTGCTCGGTCGCGCCGGTCGGGATGATGACGGTGTGATGCGTTTTCAGGAACGCTTCGACCTCGAGATTTGTCATCTCGCCAAGGAAGACGGTGTGTGGTTTCATAGCGTGCGGAGCATACATGACAACGCGACGCGCCTTCATGCGCCTCGGATCCCTCGCCGCCGGGCTTGCCGTCACGCCACGGCCCGCCGATGCCGCGGCGCTGCCTGACTTCGCGCCGCCCGACGAGGGGCTGCGCATTCGGCTGGACAAGGCGCTGGCCGAACCCGTTCTCCGGCGATCGCTCTGGCCGGACCCGGTTCCGATCGCGTCGGTCGAACTGATCCGCGCGGGCGATCAGTTTCTGGTCCGCGCGCGATCGCGCGACGGCGCCACCGGCGTCGCGGTCGCCCATCCTGATGTGCTCGAATCGACGTGGCCGATCCTCACGCGGCGTGTCGCCCCGTTCTTCGTCGGCAAGGATGCCCGCGATCTCGAGGCGCTCGTCGACGGCGTGTATCTCACGAGCTCGAACTACAAGTGGCAGGGGCTTCCGTTCTGGGTGCCGGTCGCCAGCGTTGAGTTCGCGATCCTCGATCTCCTCGGGCAGACGGCGGGCAAGCCGCTCGGCGAACTGCTCGGCGGCGTGGTGCGGCGCGACATAGCCGTCTACCGTGCCAGCGGGAACCGCGGCAACTCTCCCGAGGCCGAGATCTCGTACCTCCAGCAGCTGGTCGGCGAAACCGGCGCCAAGGCGATCAAGTTCCGCCTCGGCGCGCGCATGCGCTTCGACGAGGCGTCGACGCGCCGCGACCTGACGTTGATTCCGCTCACCCGCAAGACCTTCGGCGACGACATGACGATCTATGCCGACGCCAACGGCTCGTACGACGTGCCGACGGCGGCGCGCATCGGTCGCCTCATGCACGAGCAGAGGCTCGCGTTCCTGGAGGAGCCGGTCCCGTTCGATTATTACGACGAGACCAAGCAGGTGGCCGACGATCTGACGCTGCCCGTGGCCGGCGGCGAGCAGGAGAGCAGCATGCGCCGCTTCCGCTGGATGATCGAGCACCGCGGCGTCGACGTCGTGCAGCCCGATCTCTTCTACTTCGGCGGACTCGTTCGCTCGATCCGCGTGGCGCGGATGGCCGCCGCGGCGGGAATTCCCTGCACTCCACACATGTCCGATGGGGGCCTCGGCTACCTGTACGTCGCCCACTACGCGTCGTGCGTGCCGAACGCCGGACCGTTCCAGGAGTACAAGGGGCGTGACGACGGGCTCCCCGTGTCGTCCGACACGTCGCCGCTCGTCAGCGTCAAGGGCCTCTTGCGCGTCCCCACCGGACCGGGCCTCGGTGTGACCGTCGATCCCTCGTTTCTCAACAAGGCGGTCGGGATCAGCTGACCGCCTGCTGCCGGGTCAACGGCGCCTCGACCGGGCGTTCGAGGGTCAGCCTCAATGGCGTCCCGATCTCGTCGTGCCGCCCGTGACGTAGCGTTCGAATTCAGTCCATGGCACCGGCGGCCCGTGAACGGGAACGATCGTTTCGACGTCGAGCCCGAGCCTTCTGGCGGCGGTGTAGAAGCTCCTCTGATCCCTCGACGGCTCGGCGGCGCGAGGGAGATCGGTATCGAACAGATCCGCCTCGAACAGCAGCTTCTCCCTGGGCAGGTAGGCGATCAGCATCCCCTCCACGTGCGTGAGCGGATTCACGTAGTGCACGTTCAGGTTTCGCGTGCCGTCGCTGATGATGAAGTTCTCCCGGATGGCCTCGTAGTAGTACCCCTCGGCCAGCTCCGTCGGCGGCCACAACGAGAGCATGTCGGGCTTCACGGTTCGCTGCGCGTAGTTCAGCACGTCGCGATTGTAGAAGTCGTAGTTCTTCCAGTGCGTCACGATCGTCGAGCCGATGTGCATGTAGGTGCGCAGGCCTCCCGCATGGTCGAAGTGCTGATGCGAGTTGATCACCCACCGGATCGGCTTGTCTGGAATCAGCCGCACGACCTCCTCGATCACGGCCAGGCTGCGCTCTTCGTCGAGCGGCGCTTCATAGACGGCCACGAAGTCCTTGAACTCGACCGCGACGCTGTTGTGTGATCCGCCGCCGATCAGGTACACGCCGTCGCCGACCTTCCGCGTCTCCACGCGCACGGTGAACGCGGCCTGCCGCACCGCGCCGGGCACGGCCGCCGTCTCCGGGCACTGGTTGGCCCTCACGTCCTTCATCGTGCCGCCGAACGCATTGTGGCCGGCGCTGATGTTCTGGCCGCCGTAATTGTCGTCCCAGCCCTGATGGGAATGCCAGCCGGTCGGAAACCGAATCCCGCCGCCGAGATCGATATAGCTGTCGTTCGTGAACTCGTGCTCGTAGTTCATGTCGCCCAGCACCGGATGCGCGACCCAGGTGTGGATTCGCTGGAGCAGGTTCTCCGAATTGACCGTGGCGTCGATGCGATACTTGCCGTCGAAGGTGATCGAGACCACCTTCACCTTCGCCGGCTTCACCTCGGGGCCGTCGCGTCCCATTTCTCCGAGCTCCCACCGCCAGGTGGCTTTCGGATTCGCGCCCGGCAGCCGCGCGGCCTTCAGAAAGCCATGAGGCGTCAGCCACATGTCCATCTGATAGATCTCCGTCAGGTCTTTCGGGACGGCCACCGGCTGCGCCGCTGGTCCGTCGATGTGCCAGGCATGCGTGCCCGAGACGACGAACGTCTGATGCGGATGCTGCTGGCGGGGACCATCCACCCAGCCCACGCCGTACTTCCACGCGGCCGGATTGAGCCCTGGCTTCCGGTCGAACTCCTCCTTCATCGTCCTCGTCTGCCAGTTCATCGTCCTCGTGTAGTTGGCCAGCTCCATGCGGGGCCAGTCGACGTTCCAGGCAGACTCGCGCTGCTGGCCGACGGCGCCGGCGTACGCCGTGCCGGCGATCGTGACGCACGACAACGCGTCTGCTCCGATGGCCTTGGCGGCTGCCTCGAGAATCGGTTGCGGATCGAGGTAGCCGGGTGGAAGCTTCTGGCCATCGGCACGGGCGGCGATCGCCGCCGCGAGGCATGAGAGGGCAAACGGCAGCCCGAATCGTCTCGGCATCATCAGCTCACCTCGAGTCGGAGCGAACCCTTGTGGTGCAGGCGGCGGAGCGCGCGGAGGTCCTTCACACAGTAGTGGCAATCATCGAGGCTGGCGTACGTGGTCGTGACGCCAATCACCGTGGCGCCGGCGGCCAGGCCTGCCTGCACGCCGACGGGCGTGTCCTCGAGAACGATCGACCGGTGCGCCGGCGCCGACAGCTGCTGTGCCGCATGGAGATATGGCGCCGGGTTCGGCTTCCCGAGACTGACGTCGTCCACAGTCACCAGCACATCGGGCCGGGGGAATCCTGCCGCAGCGAGACGTGCGACGGCAAGGGCACGATTGGCCGATGTGACGACCGCCCAGCGCGACGGCGGCAGCGAGGCGACGAGCTCCAATGCGCCGCGCACCGGCCGCACGCCATCGGCATCGCGTGCTTCGTCAGCGTCGATGCGTGTCGCCTCCTCGTCGGTCGCGAGATGTGGAGCAACCAGGCGGAGCGTATCGATGGTCGGCCGCCCATGCGAGACGGCGAGGATCTCCGACACGTCGATCCCGCGGCGCGCCGCCCAGCGCGCCCAGTGGCGCTCGACCACCTCCGTGGAATCCACGAGCGTCCCGTCCATGTCGAAGAGCACGACGTCGCATTCGATGACCGCTGCGGTCATGTGATTCAGTCTCCGACGGCCCGACCGATTCTGTCCAATCGACCCAATCGACGAATTACGTCATAACGATTACAGGGTCGCAGGCAACGCCCTCCGAAAAGTCGGTAAACCCGCCGGGACTCCGAGGCCCGCGCGCTGGCACTGAAGTGGCACCTCGGGCCGGCATCCATGGTGTGCCTAGCGGGCAGACGTGTGAACAGGGAGGGGGCAGCTCCCCGGCCCGAGCGACGTGAAGTAGCTCACGTGCTGCGCGCGCGACACGCGCTCACTGTAGCGCGCGTCCGCGATCTCGCGCGCTCTGGCTCCGAGCGACTCGTAGAGCGCGGCATCGTCCCACAACGCACAGACGGCCTCGTACCATGCCTGGACATCGCGTTCGCCGGGCAGCGTCGTCGTGGAGGGCGTCATCCACTCCGGGATCGGAAGCACCCGTCCGCCGCCGCCGGCCGCTTCGTCGCCGCCGACGACGTCCGGCAGCGCGCCGCGATCGCCGACGAGGGCCGGAATGCCGTTGATCATCGCTTCGGCTGCGACGCGGCCGAAGGGTTCCTCCCACACGGAGGGGACGAGCAGGATCCGCGTCAGAGCGAAGTACTCAGACGGCCTTCGCGACGGGCGGCGCAGCCATGATCTGCGGGTATTTGCGGAAGTCGATCCCCGGAATCGCATTGAGGCCGCCTCCGCTCTGTCCGGATTGCACGACCAAAAGCGGGATGTCCGGCCGCCGCGATCCCAGCATGTCAGCGAGCCGCGCAAAGAGGAACAGGCCTTTGTGCGGCGAGGGATTGACGAACGTGACGAACGCGCGCGATTCGGTCGGAGCCACGACCGTCGACCAGTCGATCGGCGGTTCAATCGGCGTGCTGATCAGACCGATCTTGTCTCGATAGACGCGGCTCAAGTCCTCGCTGCACGTGAAGACGTGGTCCACGTCGGCGAAGTACTCCGGCTCGTAGTAGCCAAAGCCTCGAACGGCAAACGCCGTCGTGATCCCGCGCCGCCGCGCGTACGACATCGCCTCGCGAATCATCGGATGGCCGTTGGCAGCGATCACCTGATCGGGGCGGAAGCCATCGAGCAGCCCCTCGAACACGGACAGAAACTGCGCGGCCTCGGCGCGATCGGGTCGCGCTTCATCGTTGTAGCGCGTCAGCAGGAGCGTGACGGGGACGTCGCGGACCATGTAGTGGACGACGGGTCGATCGGCCCGCGCTTTCTTCTGACGTCGCGCTCGGGGCGTGGCAGCAGGCGGCGGAATGTGGGCGCCCTGCGAGGCGAGATGCTCCTCGATGGTGAACGTGACGGGACTCTCGAAACGGGCCGTCGTGAGGATGTGGCACGCATGCCCGGCGTCCGCCAGCCACTCCATGATCGTCCGCAGGCTCTGCGTGACGCCCGCGATCGGATCGCTGATGCAGTGGTTGTTGACCAGGAGAAAACGCACGACTGAGCGTACCGACCGAACCACGACGCGTCAACGGCATGGACGCGATGACCGCAAAAGGAGAGAGCGATGCGTGAGGATGTTGGACGAGACCGAACTTCGGGAACAGACGCAACAGCTGCTGCAGGGACCGCTGAAGCACGCGCGTGCAGCAGCGCTCTCGATGGCGCTGGTGCCGCTGGCTGCCGTGGTCGCGTCGGGCGACGTCCAGACAGGCGAGTCCTGCTTCTCGGCGGGCGTGTGCGGCGTGGTGTTCTACGATGGCAACAACAACGGGATACAGGATGCCGGCGACACGCCCATCGACGCCGCGGTCGTCACGATCACGTATCCTAATGGGACGACGGTGGTGACCTCGACGAACTCGATGGGCGTGTACGACGTCACAGGTCCGGCTGGCTCGTACGAGATAACAGTGCAGATACCGCCGGGAACGCAGCCGGCAACGCGCAACAGCGGCAGCGACGACGCTGTGGACAGCGACGGCATGTCCGATAATGAGTGGGAACAGCGTCGCGACCGCCATCCGGCCAGACATCCAAGGCGGTTTCGATTCGTCCACCGACTTCGGCTTCCTGCAGCCACCGACCACCTCGCCCGGTACGGGAACGCCCGGCTATTGGAAGAATCACCCGGAAGCGTGGCCGGCGACCATTATGGTCGGCGGCGTCACGTACACGCGAGACCAGGCCCTGGCCTTGTTCGGCAACGTCTCCAAGGACAAGCGGGTCACCATGTTCGCCTCGCTGGTGTCGGCGAAGCTGAACGTCGGGATCGGGAACGACAGCAGTTGTGTCTCGAGCACGATTGCGAAGGCCGACGAGTGGATGGCGACCTACGGAGCCCCGGGCAGCGGCGCTGGTGTGCACGCCGCAAGTTATGCGTGGAAGGTGGGCGAGCCGTGGCACCGCCTGATGGACAACTACAACAACGGCATGCTCTGCGCGCCGCATCGCGACTGAGTGTTCAGGCCGCTCCCCCGATGACCCGCGACCGGGTCATCGGGGGATCGCGCTCAGCGACGCGAACGCCGGCGTCGGACCTTTCCACTCGAGCTCCTCGACAGAATCGAAGAGCGTAATATCACTCCTCAGCGTCGCCAGATCCCTGAACAGCAACGCGCGATTGCGTTCGCGCGCGAGCGTCGCCGACAGCGCGGCTGGGTTTGCCGCGTTGACGCCCCACGTACGCCAGTCGGCCGGAATGGCTTCGAGGTGGCCGTACCGGGCGAGCACCGCGGCCGCCGACTTCGCCCCCCAGCCGGGGAGCCCGGGAAACCCGTCAGCGGCGTCGCCGACGAGCGCCAGATAGTCGGGAATGGACGCGGGTGGCACGCCGAACTTGGCGATGATGCCGGCTTCGTCGCGGATCGTGCGCCGCCGGCGGTCCATCTGCACGACGCGGGTGCCGCGCACGCACTGCGCAAGGTCCTTGTCGGGTGTGCAGATGATCACGCGATCGACGTGCGGATCGCGCGCCGCGGCGGCCGCCGCAGACGCGAGCGCGTCGTCAGCCTCGAATTCCACCATCGGCCAGGTCGCAACGCCCATTGCCGTGAGCGCCTCTTCGAGCAGCGGAAACTGCGCCAGCAGGTCGGGATCGATCCCTTCCCCGGTCTTGTAGGCCGGCCACAGCCGATTCCTGAACGACTCGATGACGTGATCGGTTGCGACGCCGACGTAGCGCGCGCCGTTGTTGATCATCGACAGGACGGAGGCCAGGACCCCGCGTACCGCGCCAATCTCGCGACCGTGTGCGTCACGGGTCGACGGGACGGCGTAGTAGTGGCGGAACAGCTCGTAGGTGCCGTCGAGGAGATAAACGTCCATGACCCCTGACAGTGTAGGGCGCCCCTTCACGGGGCGCCAAGAGAGGCTGGCGGGCCGTGAAGGCCCGCCCTACACCGCCAGGAGCAGAAGCCGCCCGCATGGCACCTATCTGATGAGCGCGCCGCTTGTGTCAGTTCGAACTTTGTGTTTGACACATGAGGCGGCTATCCCGTATCACCTGACGCACTGAATTGCTCACGCCACCGGTGTCACTTCGTTACTCGGACCCTCTTGGAGGTTTGCGTATGTTCCTCAGGTCCCTGGGTGTGGCTCTCTTCCTTGCGGTTGCCGTCTCGGCCTCCGCACAGGCGCCCTCCGGCGAGATCAGCGGGCTGGTCACCGATGAGAGCGGATCGGTGCTGCCGGGCGTGCGTGTCACGCTGACGAATCAGGCCACGAACGCGATGCGAGTGGTCGTGACCAATGACGCCGGGCTGTACGTCATGCCCGCCGTGCCACCGGGGCGGTACACCCTGAAGGCGGAACTGGAAGGGTTCCGCACGATCGAACGCGCCGATATCGGCGTGCAGGTCGGGAGCTCGAACCGGATCGCGCTGACGCTGGCGGTCGGACAGCTTGCGGAGGTCGTGCAGGTCGTTGGCGGCGCCCCGGTGCTGCAGACGGAGACGGCCTCGATCGGCACCGTGATCGAGAACCGCGCGATCGTCGAGCTGCCGCTGAACGGCCGCAACTATCTCCAGCTCGCATCCCTGATCCCAGGCGCCACGACGAACGGACCCTCGTCGAGCCAGGGCCGGCAGCGCATGGGAGGCGCGCGAAACAGCTTTGCGCTCAACGTCGCGGGGCAGCGCGTTCACTTCAATCACTACTCGCTCGACGGCATCGAGAACACCGACCTCAACTTCAACAGCTACATGCTGCTGCCGTCGGTGGACGCGCTCGAAGAGTTCAAGGTGGAGTCGGGCATCTTCGGCGCCGAGTTCGGCCGTGCGGTCGCGCAGATCAACGCCTCGACGAAGTCAGGGACCAACCAGTTTCACGGCACCGTCTTCGAGTTCCTGCGCCACTCGTCGCTCGATGCGAAGAACTACTTCGACCCGGCGAATCAGCCGATTCCGCCGTTCAAGCGGAACCAGTACGGGATGACGATTGGTGGGCCGGTCATCGTTCCGAAGGTCGTCGACGGACGCAACAAGCTGTTCTTCATGTTCAACTGGGAAGGCCTCCGCGAGACGAAGTCGCTCACCGCCCGTCCGTCCGTCCCGCTGACGCCGTGGCGCACGGGTGATTTTTCAAATCTGCGAAACGCCAGCGGCGCCCTGATTCCGATTTACGATCCGCGCACGCGCGTCTTCGATGCGGCCGGCAACGTGATTCAGGCGCCGACGCCGTTCCCGGGCAACATCATCCCGGCGAACCGGATTCATCCGATCTCGAGGCAGCTCACCGACTACTATCCGCTCCCGGAAGCGGAGGTGACCGGCGCGAACTTCACGAACCATGAAGCGCGGGAGCTCGACTCCGACCAGTTCACGTATCGCTTCGATTACACGCAAGGCACGGCGTCGAGCTGGTTCTTCCGCCACAGCTTCTCGTACGAGCTCGGCTACGACCCGTTTGCCATTCCCGACATGGGGATCAATACCGACACCGACGTGCACCAGCTCGTGCTCGGCAACACTCGGACGTTTGGCTCGAACAAGCTGAACGATCTGCGCGTCGGCTACGGGTATCTGTACAACGCGCATATTTCCCCGCGCGCCAACACCGAGAACGTGGTCGGCAATCTCGGGATCAATCTGCCGTCGGACAACCCGCTCTACTGGGGCGTTCCGAACATCGGCATCACGGGCCTTTCGGGCCTGGGAGAAGAGAGCGACGCGCCGTTCATCAACAACGACAAGACGATCCAGGTGGTGAACAACTTCTCCTGGATCTTCGGCGAGCATTCGGTGAAGTTCGGCGGCGAGCTGCGGCGCGTGCTCTACGACCAGATCGGCGGCGTGGTCACGCGCGGCCGGTGGGCGTTCGACGGGCGCTACACGAACAACGGCGCCACCACCGGCGCAAGCGGCGGGCATCCGTTCGCCGACTTCCTGCTCGGTCACTTCAACCGCTCCGAAGGTCAGGTCGGAGCACCGATTGCCGACTTTCGGTCGGGCTACTATTCGCTCTTCGTCCAGGACAACTGGAAGGCGGGGCCGAACCTCACGATCGACTTCGGGCTGCGCTGGGAGTACGAGCAGCCGTACTACGACAAGTTCGACAAGATCGTGAACATCGATTTCGACTGGAACAACTCCCACCCGCCGATCTTCGTGCGCGCAGGCTCCGGCGATCCCTATGAAGACAACCCGGCGTTCCGGCTGGGGTCTGATATCCAGTACGTGCGTGACGGCCGGTTCGGCCGGAACGCCTACCGGAGCGACTTCAACGACATCGCGCCGAGGCTCGGCGTCGCCTGGACGGTCACCCCGAAGACGGTCATCCGCGGCGGCGGCGGCATCTACTACGTGCGCGACATCGGCAACGCCACGTTCGACATCGTCCGCAACGCGCCGTTCACGATTCGCCGCGACGAGCCCGCCGAGAGCTTCCGGCCGAATCTGAGCTACGAACAGCCGTTCGCGCGCACGGGGGCGCCGACGTTCATCCTCGCGAACCAGTGGGACGAGCCGTCGACCTACATCGGCCAGTGGTCCCTCGGCATGCAGCGCGAGCTCGCCGGGTCGATGTCGATGGAAGCGACCTACTTCGGATCGGTGGGCGTGCATCTCCGCCGCCTCATGAGCTACAACAACCCCGAGCCGAGCCAGTTGCCGAACTCGAACCTGGCGCGGCCGTTTCCGCAGTTCGGCAGCATCCAGGTGATGAACGCGCCGAGCCACTCGAACTACCACGCGCTCTATCTGAAGGTTCAGCGCCGGTTCTCGCAGGGCCTGAGCTTCCTCAGCTCCTTCTCGTACGGGAAATCGATCGACAACGGCAGCGGCATCCGGACGACCGATGGCGACTCGCTCACGCCGTCGAACCAGTACGACCTCAGGCTCGAGCGCGGTCTGTCCGCGTTCGACTTCCGCCGGCGCTGGACGACGTCATGGTTGTGGGAGCTGCCGTTCGGCAGGGAGCGCCGGTTCCTGAACAAGGGTGGCGTCGCCGACTTCGTGCTCGGTGGCTGGCAGCTTGGCGGCATTCTGACGATGCAGGACGGCTTCCCGCTCACGGTGCAGTGCGGGCCCGGCAACATCCAGAACGGCGGCGGCATCTGCTATCCGGACTTCAACCCGGCGGGAGGCGACTGGGAGCTGCCGAGCAGCGAGCGCAGCCGCACGCGCTGGTTCAACACGGACGCGTTCGTCGACCGCGCAACGGCGGGGCCGTTCCGCTACGGCACCGTTCCGCGGAATACGGTCACCGGGCCTGGGTTCATCAGCTTCGACGCGTCGTTCGACAAGAAGTTTCGCCTCGCCGACGACTACCTCGAGTTCCGTGTCGAAGTGTTCAACCTGCCGAATCTGCCGATCTGGGGGCAGCCCGGCAACCAGCTTCGCACGCCGAACTTCGGCGTGATCAACAGCACCAGGCTGGACTCGCGCCAGATCCAGCTGGGATTGAAGTTCGTGTTCTAGGTTCGTTGGTTCCTCGGTTCCTCGGTTCGTCGTTCGTCATCGCCGCTGCGACGGTAGTGGCCGCAACGATTGCGGGCACTGCCGTCCAGCGCGCACCAACCGATCGCGACGCGCGCATGGCCTGGTGGCGCGACGCGCGCTTCGGCATGTTCATCCATTGGGGTCTCTACGCCGTGCCCGCCGGCGACTACCGGGGCACGCGCTCGAAGGAGATCGGCGAGTGGATCATGTCGTGGGCAAACATCCCGCGCGCCGACTACGAGCAGTTCGCCCCGCGCTTCAATCCAGTGAAGTTCGATGCCGCGCAGTGGGTGCGCACGGCGAAGGACGCCGGCATGAAGTACATCGTCATCACGTCGAAGCACCACGACGGATTCTCGATGTACGACAGCGCCGTCAGCACGTATGACATCGTCGATGCGACGCCCTACAAGAAGGACCCGATGCGCGCGCTCGCGGACGAGAGCCGGCGCCAGGGCCTGGCGTTCGCGTTCTACTACTCGATCATGGACTGGCATCATCCGTCGCAATACGTGGATGAGCCCGGCAAACACCGCGACGCCGGGCACGGCCAGACGAAGATGCACGAGGGCCGCAAGGGCGAATACGTGAGCTACATGAAGGCGCAGCTTCGTGAGCTGATCGCGAACTACGATCCCGCGGTGCTCTGGTTCGACGGCGAATGGGTGAACTGGTGGACCGAAGAGGACGGCCAGGACTTGTACAAGTACGTCCGTGGCCTCAAGCCTTCGATCCTCGTCAACAATCGCGTCGGCAAGGGACGCAAGGGGATGGAGGGCCTCAGCAAGACCGACCGTGAGTACGCGGGCGACTTCGGCACGCCGGAGCAGCAGATCCCAGCGTCAGGCCTCCCCGGGCTAGACTGGGAGAGCTGCATGACGATGAACGACACGTGGGGGTTCAAGTCGTACGATCACAACTGGAAGTCGCCGGAGACGCTGGTTCGGAATCTGATCGACAGCGCATCGAAGGGTGGCAACTACCTGCTCAACGTCGGGCCGACGGCCGAAGGTGAGATTCCGGCGCCGAGCGTCGAACGGCTGGCGGCGATGGGTCGCTGGATGAAGTCAACCGCGAGTCGATTTACGGCACCACGGCAAGTCCGTTCGCAACTCCTCTTCCCTGGGGGCGCGCGACGCGCAAGCGAGAGAAGCTATACGTGCACGTCTTTGATTGGCCTGCAGACGGACTGCTGCGCGTCCCATCTTTCGGCGCCACCGTTACATCGGCGACGCTGCTCAGCGGCAGCCAGGCGGCGCTGACCGTGAGCACGACGAGCGACGGATTCAGCATCAAGCTGCCGTCACGGGCCTCAGACCCGATTGCCTCGGTGATCGTGCTCGAGACCTCGACGGCTCAGCGGCCCGTCGTCCGGTCAAAGAATTCTTTCTGAAGCGCCGGCGCGCTGGCGTCGGCTTTCACGGCGCGTAGCGCGTTGCGGAGCGACTCGAGGCGCGCCTCGGTGACGAGCTCGCCGAATTCGCGTGTCGCTTTCGCGCCTTCGCCGGCGTAGTGATTGGGATAGCTGCCATACCACCAAATCGCGGTGTACACGTCGCGCAGCGCGAGGCGCTTCTGGTTCGCCCCTGATTCGGCGGCGGCGCGATCCATCTGCACGAGCTCCGGGCGCAGGTAGAGCAGCGTGGACGTTTCGCGCTCACCGCCGTGCTGGTCACCGGCCGGGTCCGACTTCCGCATCTTGTTCATCTGCTCGGTGAGCGCCGGCTCGGGCCCGGGATCGTAGAAGTAGACGACATAGTCGCGCCGGCGCTCGAGCTGCGATTGAACGAAGAAGCGCAGGAAATTCGGATTGCCGCCGTGCCCGTTCACCAGCAGGATCTTCTTGAACCCGTTGCGCGCAATCTCCTCGCACGTGGCGTCGAGCAGCTCCCATATGAGGCGGCTCGGCAGCGCGAACGTCCCGGGCTGGTGGCGTGCCTCGTAGATCTGACCGTAGAAGTAATCGGGAAACACCACCGCATACTCGCGCTTCGCCACGCGTGACGCCCACTCGCGCACGTGAATGAGATCGGAACCGATCGGCGCGTGCGGGCCATGCTTCTCGAGGACGCCGATCGGCAGGATCGCCGTGTAGGCGGCCTTCTCGAGCGCCTTCGGCCAGTCGCTCGCCGTGAGCTCGTCCCACCGCACCGGAAGGTCCTGCGCGGCGGCGGAGCTGGCAGTGGCGACGACGAGGAGCATCGAACGAATCGCGGCTCGCACCATGGGCCTCCTCACGACGCTGGCGTGATGACGATCTTTCGAAACGAGATCTTCCCGTGATCGCCCTGAAGCATCAGCGGCCCGGGCGCGCCTTCGTTGCTGTCGAGTGCTCCACCCGTAATCCCCGGAATCTCCGCATCGTCGACGATCGTCTTTCCGTTCAGCACGATGGTGACGCGCCTGCCGACGAGAGTGACGTCGAACGTCTGCCACTCACCGGGCTTGCCGGATGCATTCGTGGCCGGCCGGAGGAATCCTGTACACGCCACCCATGCGCAGGCTGTCCATCGCACGCCCGGCGTCATCCTGAATCTGTACTTCATGGCGGCCGCGGAGGTACACGCCGCTGTTGCTCTTCGGCACGAAGTTGAACTCGGTGTGGAGCTTGAAGTCCGTGAAGCTGCGCTCGGTGATGATGTCGACGCACGGCGGCGTGTTCGTCATCGCCCCTTCGGCGACGTTCCAGCAGTTGCCGTTGCCGGTACCGCGAAGCTTCCAGCCCGAGAGATCCTTCCCGTTGAAGAGATCGACTGGGGGACCCCACTTTGCGGCTGCGGTCCGCTCCATGGCCGGAGCGCGCACGCCTGTCCACTTCAGGGTTGCGCCTGTCTCGTCTTCGGTCGTCCCCTCGAGACGGTCTCCCGTGAGCCGCCCCTTGAAGACGAGGTCCGCCTTGTTCCGTTCGTATTGCACCGGAATCCGGACGAACAGGTCGCCTGCGTTGAAGCTGATTTCCGACACGTGACGGTTGCTTCCGAAGCGGCCGACGAAGCGGCCCATGACCTCGGTTTCCTTGCGGAGGAGCACCTCCAACCATGACGGGTACGGGCCGTCCGCGCCCTGAACGGTCAGGTCCCAGCGACCCAGCACCGGATCGGCGAACCCGGGAGACGGTTGCTGCGCCAGAACGGTCGATGCGGCAACGAGCGCGACGGCGAGGATGCGGATTGTCATTCGCGTGCGATGATATCTCGCCTTCAGGGGAGGATGTAACCGTGGCCTGTCGCCTGCCCGCGCTGATCGTCGTCTCATTCGGTCTGCTGTCCACGCTTGGCTCGGCCCAGCAGGAGACCGCGCGTACCCGGCAGCAAGTGCCTGTGGACGAAGAGCGTGCACGGCGCCTGTACGTGCCAACGGATCCGCAATGGCAATCGACCGGCCGCGACTTCTCACGCGACGTCGCCGAGCGGGAAAAGGATGATGCGCGCTACCAGGAGGTGTGCAAAGGGCGCATCGACTACCGGAAGATCGTTTATCGCAGCCGCGTCGGCGGCCTCGACATCCCGGCGTACCTCTTTCAGCCGCTCAACCTGCGCCGCGCGAAGGGCCACGCTGCGATGGTGTGGGTCCACGGCGGTGTCCACGGCCGCTGGGGCATCGGCCTGTTTCCGTTCATCAAGGAAGCCGTCGATCGCGGCTACGTGATCATCGCGCCGGAGTACCGCGGCAGCATCGGCTACGGCGAGGCCCACCACAAGGCCATCGACTACGGCGGCTACGAGGTGGACGACGTGATCTCCGCGGCGGACTACCTGAGGACGCTGCCGCACGTCGATCCGGCGCGCGTTGGCATCATGGGTTGGAGCCACGGCGGGTACATCACGCTGCTCTCGATCTTCCGCGATCAGCATCCCTTCGCGGCGGGCGCCGCCATCGTGCCCGTGACGAACCTCGTGTTCCGCCTGTCCATGAAAGGTCCTGGCTATCAGTGGGATTTCTCCACGCAGGAACGCATTCAGGGCCTGCCGTTCGAGAAGCCGGACATCTATATCGAACGCTCGCCCCTGTATCAGGTGGACAAGCTGAAGGTGCCGGTGCTCGTGCACGTGGCGACGAACGATCTCGACGTGAACTTCGTGGAGGACCAGCAGATCGTCGACGCGCTTCGGTCGCGCAAATCCGATCTGGCCGAGACGAAGGTCTACGTCGATCCGCCGACGTGGGGCTCGAGCGGCGGCCACGCCTTCAGCCGCCGCGTGGACCCGAAGACGCTGCAGCGCGTCGACTCGCCCGAGCAGATCGATTCATGGAATCGCACGTGGGTGTTCTTCGAGTGGATTCTCCGGCCCTATCAGGACCGGTCGGCCGCCGCGACCTCACAGCCGTGAGCCATAAGATCCTCGGGTTCGCGATCGCGCTGGCGCTCGTGGCATCGGCCGCCGGCGCCCAGCCCCGCTGGTACAAGGGGAACACCCATACGCACACGCTGAACTCCGACGGCGATTCGACGCCAGACGAGGTTGTGCGCTGGTACCGGGAGCATGGCTATCGCTTCCTCGTGCTCACGGATCACAACTATCTGACGGCCGTCGATGCGCTCAACGCGCTCCATGGCGCCGACGAACAGTTCCTCGTGATCAAGGGCGAGGAGGTCACCGACCGCTTCGGCGAAAAGAGCCTGCACGTCAACGGCCTCGATGTGGGCCGGCGGATCGAGCCGCAGGGCGGCACGTCGGTCGTGGACGTCCTGAATCGCACGGTCGCGGCGATCCGCGCCGAGAACGGCGTTCCTCACATCAATCACCCCAACTTCCGCTGGTCGATCACCCGCGACGAGCTTCAACAGGTTCGCAACAACAAACTCTTCGAGATCTACAACGGTCATCCACACGTGAACCAGCTTGGCGGCGGCGGCGTGCCCGGCCTCGAAGAGGTGTGGGACGCGATTCTCTCCAGCGGCACGCTGCTCTACGGCATCGCGGTCGACGACGCCCACACGTTCAAGCAGCCGGGTAATCCCGACGTGCCGGGCCCCGGCCGCGGGTGGATATACGTTCGCGCGCCGCGCCTCGAGGCGCGCGCGCTGCTGGCGGCGCTGGAGCGCGGCGATTTCTATGCGTCCACGGGCGTCGAGCTCGCCGAGTTAGAGGTGACCGCCGACCGCATGCGCGTCGTCGTCAAATCGGCCGGCGATGCGAAGCACCGGATCCAGTTCATCGGCCGAGGCGGTCGCATCGTTCACGAAGCGACCGAGCCCGCAGCCACCTACACGTTCACCGGGAATGAAGGCTACGTTCGCGCGCGGGTGCTCGAAAGCAACGGCCGCATGGCGTGGATTCAGCCGGCAACGGTTCGCACGAAGGGAACAACCACTGGCGAGAAGGCCGCGGTCTTTTTGTTTGGTGCCGTCGCGCTCGCAGGCCTCCTTCAGATCCGCCGTCCACGTTCACCGTTGGTTGATTGACAGTGTGTGGCCCGCCGGTTTGCCGTTGATCTCCTCGGTACTCGGTAAGTCATCTCGAACATCGAGACGCCCACGAGCCTGATCCAGGCCAGTGACGCGACACGAATGGGAACCCGCACGCCACCAATGCGCTGATACTCGCGAACGACCTCGACGCGGCTCGTCCAGAACGACGGGCTCTTCGCCAGGCGTCCTTCGAGTCGCCGCAGGTCGCCGTCCGCGGGATGGACGAGGATCGTGCCCTGGACCAGCAGCGAATCCCGCCGCAGCGGACGAATCAGCACCCACTGCTCCTCATGACCCGGAGTGAAGTCGTAGTTCGTTGGCGTGAGAGCCGATCGCGCGGCGGTGCCGTCGGACATGGCACGAGCTTCAGTCTTCAGAATCGGCAGCAGCGCGCGATCACGCACCAATGTCGATCCGTCCTGCGCAAGCACTTCGTAGCGGAACCCGGATGCCTGATCGAGCAGCGTGCGGACGGTGAGGCGCGCTTCGCGCTTGAAGCGGTCGTTACGCGCCCACATCCGCCGGATGGCCCGATACTGCGTGAGAGGGAGGGCTTCTCGATGTGTGACGAATCGCTCCACCACGCTCTGGCCGGCGCCGCCGTGCAGGGCCGGAGCCGCAACGCACATCAGGAGGACGGCAACGCTCGCCGCAATCCGCAGTGCTACGTGTCCTTCACAACGCACCGTTGCTGAACCAGTTGTAATTGTCGTTCAGAACGCTAGATCAGGAACACCGTCGCCAGGCCGAGGAACAGGAAGAATCCCATCGCGTCCGTCATGAACGTGACCAGCACACTCGAGCCGTGCGCCGGATCGCGACCGATCGCATGCAGCCCAAGCGGCACGACGACGCCGGCCGCTGCGGCCACGACGAGGTTCAGCACGACCGCGCCGCTCATCACCAGTCCCAGCTCCACATCCAGATAGATTGCCACGGCGAAAAGACCGACCAAGGCGCCCCAGACCGCGCCGTTGAGAAGCGCGACGAGCAGTTCCTTGCGCAGGAGCGGCCGCACGCCGGCGGCTGGTATCTGATCGACGGCGAGCCCGCGAATCACCAGCGTCATGGTCTGGTTGCCGGTGTTGCCGCCGATGCTGGCGACGATCGGCATGAGGGCAGCCAGGGCTGCCAATTGTTGAATCGCGAGCTCGAACTGGCCGATGACGCGCGAGGCCGCGAATGCCGTCATGAGGTTCAAGCCCAGCCAGGGCCAGCGGTTGCGCGCGCTGGCCCATGGAGCCGCGAAGAGGTCCTCGTCTCTCGACAATCCGGCGCTTCGAAGCGCGCGCAGGTCTGCCTCTTTCCGCAGGAGGTCCATGACGGCCTCGACGGTGACGCGGCCGACGAGCTTGCCGCGATCGTCGACGACCGGCGCCGAGACGAGGTCGTAGCGTTCGAACGCCTTGGCCACTTCATGCACGTCGTCAAGGGCGCGGAATACCGGCACGTCGTCGCGCAGCGCCGACGCGATCGGCGCCGACGGATTCGAGACGAGGAGCACGTGAAAGGGAACCGCCCCGCGCAGAATGTGGCGCACGTCCACCACGTACAGATGATCGGTCTGCGCGGGCAGTGCGCCGCGGGCGCGCATCTCCACCAGCGCATCGTCGATTGTCTGAGCTTCGCCGATTTCCACCCACTCGCGGGTCATCAGATACCCGACCGATGTCGGGGCGTATCGAACCGACTCGTCGAAGATCGTTCGATCGGTCGCCTCGAGTACGCGTGACGCCTCGCCCAGGACTTCGGGTGGCAGCCCCGCCGACACATACGCCAGGTCTTCGGGATCGAGCCGGGTCACGATGTCGATGAGCCGTTCGTGCGGCATGTCGTCGACGAGCGAGGAGCGCACCGCGTCGGAGAGCTCCACGAACGCGGCGGCGGCGGCCTCGGATTCGAGCTGCTCCCAGGCGGTGCGCCGATCGTCGAGCGGGAGCGCTTCGAGCACGTGCGCCACGTCGGCTGGATGCATCCCGCGGAGGTGCCGCTGAAGCTCCGCCAGGTTCTGCCGCCGCTGCAGCTGCTCGATCAGTTCACGGCGCGGCCCTTCGTGCCGCTGGGCGAGCGCCTCCAGCACGCGATGTCGTTCCAGGAGCCGCACGATGGCTTCGAGGCTCTCCTGCAGGTGCGTGTCCGCTCGGATGATCGGCATGCGGCATCGTACCGCGTGGTGCGACTCGCTGGTGTTTCAACAGGCGATCGACCTCCGTCACATCGCGTTTACGTCCATGGCGCACACTTCCTCAGCATCACGTTGAGCCTCGATGACGTCTCTGCAATCTGCCGGGCTGCGCAGGTATGCACTCGCGCTAGCTGGCGGGCTGCCGTGGATGCTGATTGCGCTGGTGGTGCGCGCATGGGCCCCTGCGACGTCGGCACCGCCGGAGACGCTGCCCGGTTCGGCGACGCGACAGCTCGCGAATAGTCTCGCCCTGGCTGCGCCGGCAGCTTCCCACATCTGGCGTGACGTTCCACCGCTCAACGACAACGGCACGGTGAACGCATACGTCGAAATTCCGCGCGGTGACCGTCGCAAATGGGAATTCGACATGCGGCTTAACACGCGTGCGATCGACAGGATGATGCCGCCCGACCTCGGCTATCCCGTGAACTACGGCTTCGTCCCGCAGACGATCTCGGTCCGACGGAGATCCGTTCGATGTGCTCGTGCTCGGGCCCGCACTGGACGGTGGGACGATGGTGCGTGGGGCCATCGTCGGTCTGCTTCACATGACTGATGAGAAGGGGCTTGATTCGAAGGTCGTAATCTCGATATCCGAGACCGACGGCCGGCCCAAGCACAACCTCGTGGACGACGATCGCCGCCGGATCGCGGACTATTTCAATCGCTACAAGCGTCACGAGTCCGGCAAGTTCTCCGTTGTCGACGGATGGGATACCGCCGCGCAGGGGCTTGCATTCATCCGTCCGACACACGCGTTCTTCCGGGAGTGCCGCCGCGAGCCGGGCTCCCCGTGCAGCGTGAAGCGCTAGCCCGCGCGGCGCTATTTCCTCGCGTTGATTTGGAGAATTCGCAATGAGCCGCTGACCTCGTTCGACACCATCAGGAGCGGTCGACCGTTGGGGCTCGATTCGGCCGGGATGAACCGCGCCGCCTCGGCTCCCAAGTCTCCAGCCGCCGTGGTTCCAGGCGCCGCGGCGAAATCACGAGTGTTGATGTCCTGAACAAACCTTGGCGCTCTCGGGTCAATCACCTCGTACACCACAATTCCGCCAATCCGCTCGAGCATGATGAAGAGGTAGTCGCGGCCGAAGACGTGAGCCACGGTCACGCCTTCGGGCTCGGGACCCTTGTCATCGCTGCGGTCGTCGCGTGTATTGTTCGTGCTGCTTGCGTTGAAGTTCGAGGGAAATACCGCCGCCGTCCTCTGTTCGAGTCCATCGCCGCTGTCGAACACGAGGCTGCCGTCGGCCGCCCGGATGGAGAACGAGCGCGCACCGAACAAGTACAGCTCGTCGTAGTCGCCGTCACCGTCGACGTCGCCGTCGAAGCTCGTCACCTTCAGCCGGCCGATGCCGGCGGTGCGGCTTTGCAGCGTGGCGGCATTGGGGAAGGCGCTCGGGTCGAGGGTGATGTCCTCAATCTCGACGCTCTCGTCTCCTTTTCCCGTGGGCTTGGGTGCATTCAGACCGGCGTACTCACGAACGTCGCCTTCATTGGCTGTCACGAGGTACGTGCTCCCGTGGTGTTTGAACGTCGCGATCCCATCCGGCTGATAGATGCCGCGAATCGGCCACGGTCTGATGGCGATGGCTCGATCGTCGCGGCCGCCGTCCAATCCGTTGCCTGCCGACAAATGATCCTTGAACCCGAGACCGACGAGACCGGTGATTGTCTTGGCGGTCAGGTCGACGACGGCGAGTGCGTTGTTCTCCTGCAGCGTGACCCAGGCGGTCCGGGAATCGTGAGAGACGGCCAGGTACTCGGGTTCGAGATCCTGCGCAACGGTGGCGCCCGGGCCGAAGATGCGGATTGAAGGGTCGAGCGGAACGTCATTGAAGGCAGCGAATCCGACGGTGGTCACGTCGGCGTCCGTCAGCGATGCAACGCCGCCGCGAAGATCGATGATGCTGACGCTGCCGTCGGGATCGAACGTGTAGTCGTCGGTAGGCTGGCCTTCGTTGGCAGTCAGAACCTGTGCGCCGTTCGGCGTGAACGTGAGCATGTCGGGCAAGGCGCCGACCGTGACCTGGTTGAGCAGCACGCCGTACGGATCGAAGAAGAGGACTCTCCCCAGGCCCGTGTCGTCTACTCCTTGGGGCACCGCGGCGGCAACAAGTCCGTCATGAACCGCGACGCTCGTCGCGTGAGCGCCATTGCCCCACGGCGTCAGATCGATGGTTGCCGCAAGCGAGGGATGCGACGGATCGGAGACGTCGATGACCTCCAGTCTGGGCTGTTCCGCAAAGGTCACGAACGCCCGGCGTGTCCCGGCGTCGTAAGCAGCGATTTCGACGGCACCCTCATCGAACAGGCCGGTGCGATAGACACCGAGCGGCACGAGCTCGATGCCTTTCGGGGGCGGCGTACCGCTCGCTTGCTGTCCCCCGGCCGCAAACACCGCCAGGAGTGCGACACCGCCCGCGCCCAGTCGTCTCGGTCTGTTCATGTGTCCTCCATGCCGTACGAACGGCGGAGCCACATGTATCAGAGCGTTGCGACAGCAATGCGACGGTTACGTCACGTGCGTGATCCGAGCGCTGGCTGCGGCGTGGGTGAAACACGCACCTTGACCTGCAGGTCGCCCGATGCGGGGACGGTAGCCTGGGTCGCTGGCGTTGACCTCCGGGTGATCAGCATCAACGCCGGAAGCGCGGCGCCCGCCGCAAGCAGCGCGCGGCCGCCCGAGCGACGCCGGCGGGCGGATCGCTCGCAGGCGTCACAAATCGCGGTGATGTCGGAGCGCCTCGCGAGGTACCGGTCATACAAGGTGAGGATCTCGGCCTGGAGAATGGCAGTCAGCGCCTCGACCGCCGTGCGGCCCTCGCCCTTCTGCTTGGCGAACGGCTTCAGCCGATCGAGGAGAACCTGACGGTCGTGCGCCTGTCCAAGCGTGTCCTGGGCTTTTCGCAGCCGCCGGATGGCACGCGGCGTCGACCAGGCGCCGGTCTGCTGCCCCAGCTCCAGCGCGTAGCGCAGCTTCTTCATCGCAAGGCGCGCGGCGTGTGATCGGTTCGGAAAGTACACGCCGCTGGCGTGCTCCATCGAGTGACGTACATCGGCGGCTCGCTGGACGATGTGCTCGCGGAGCCTGGCTCGCCAGTCTGCGTGTCCGAAGTGGAAGATCAGGGGCACGGTCTGCGGGCGCGCGATTCGCTGCGGAAGCCCGGCCAAATCCAGCCCCTCAATTTCCTTGATGAGGCGCCGCCTTGCCTTCTGTCGCGCTTGCCCGCTTTCGCGGCGAAGCGTCGCGATCAGGGACGACGCCGCGGGAACGCGGCTATCGAGAAGGCTCAGCAGATCGCGCATCACGTCAGAGTCCCGCGCCTTCCCCAGCGCACCACGTGCGCCCTCGAGCCCTCGAACGGCCTTGGACAGCTGGTCCTCATCAAGGCCATCGGCGCGTAGCGCGAGTGTTTCGCCGACGCGACGGGTGGCCACGCGGGCGTCGTGGATGGCTTCGTCCAGCCCTTCGCGAATCCCCGGCAGGCAGCCGATGAGCACGGACAGCTGGTGTTGAAGAATGGATCGTGGAGAAAGAGTTCGTCGCATCGGCTGTCTCCGTCTTGTACGTGACAGCCGTGCAACTCTGAGGCCCGTCGTCGTTTACAAGTGTCTCCGCAGAGGGTGTAGCAATTACTGTTGGATGAAATTCGCGGCAACGAGGCGCTGATCGAACACGAACACGTTCGGGCTGCCCGGCTCGACGGTGACGTGGAGCCAGTGATTGTCGTTTTCCCCGAATGTCTCGACCCGCGTGAAGTTCTCGACACGCCGGCGGCTCCGCGTGCCGAGGAGCGGCTTGTCGATCCTGAAGTAGTGCGAGTCACCGTGGACCAGCACCACGGGTCTGCCGTAGGCGATCGTTTCTGCTTCAAGGGCCGCAAGGAAATCGTTGAAGCCGGTGCGCTGCGAAGGAGCCTGCTCGAATCCTGGATTCGCCTGAATGATCAGCATGACCGCCCGGATGTTCTGCTCCTGGGCGCGCGCGAACGTGGTTCGGAGCCAGTTCAGCGTGGCTTCGTTCCGCGCGACGTATTCCGCCGTGGACTCCGGCGTTCGCCCCAGGTTGTTGTTGCTGCCGACGACGTGCAAGCCTGCGAACAGCACGTTCTTCACGGTCCAGCGCACGTGCTCCGGATACGGTGCGTATGCCGGATCGGAGCTCTGACGCTCGAGCGCCATGGTGCGGGCGCCGAGGCTCGCGTCCGTGGGAAAGAACAGCGAGCGCAGAAAGGCAAGGCGTTCCAGCGGATCGTAGGCGCCGTTGTTCGCACGATGACAGTCGGTCCATTCGTTGTCGCCGGGGATGTAGATGACCGGGTGCGCGAAGCTGTTGAACAGGTCGAGACGGTTGAAGAACATTGCGTCGCTGCAGACCGAGCTTCCGTCCTTGATGTCGCCGTCATGGGCGACGAAGGAGAGCGTGCGGTCGGCGTTGATGTCGGCGATGACGTTCGGAAACTTCAGGTCGCCTTCCGTGCCGTACGGCATGTCACCGATCAGCGCGAAGGTAAAACCTCCCGCTGCCATTCGGGTTTGACCGCGGAGCGCTTCCGGACTGCGACCCGGCAGTCGCCGCGAGCGCAAGGCAGAACGCCGCGGTAGCCGCGGTGTGGCGAAGACGGTTCATCGGATCCTCCAAGGGCCGCCACGAGTAGCAGCCGTTGGAGGTTAGGCGTTCCGTGTAATCGTGGCGTGCCGCTCTTGTAACATTTCAGCTGCGTGCGGCAAGTCGAGTCGATTCAAGTCGATTTGATCGACGGCTTTAGTCGAAATAAACTGCCTGACTGTGCCACGCACCGCCGTCTTCGCGCTGGTGAGCTCACTCGTGATCTATTCGGATGCGTACGCCCAGATTTCGGGTATGCGCTCGTAGTCGAGATTCGGGATCAAGGCGGTCAGCCTCTTGCGGGCGCGACCCTTGACGTCCACGAAAGGGAAGCCAATCGAACACGAACCGTCGTCACCGGCGCGGACGGCACGTTTGTTCTGGCTGACCTTCCGCCGGGTGAATACCGACTGACCGCCACGATGGACGGATTTCGCGGGCTGGAGCGTCAGGGAATCCAGCTGACGATGGGCGAGACGGTGCGAGTCGATCTGGAGCTCGCAGTAGGCGGGCTCCACGAATCCGTCACCGTCACTGCCGATGCGTCATTGCTCCGCGGCGAAACGGGCAGCCTCGGTCAGGTCGTGACACAGGAGAAGGTTCAGCAGCTGCCGCTGAACGGCCGAAGCTTCATCTCCCTCGCCGCGCTGGCTCCTGGCGTAGCGCTGCCTCCCGGCTCCTCCTCCCGCGCATCAACGGCGGACGCCCGCGAACGAACGAGTACCTGTTCGACGGCATCTCGGTTCTGCAGCCGGAGCCTGGCCAGGTGGCGTTCTTCCCCGATCATCGACGCGATCCAGGAGTTCAAGATCGAAAGCAACAGCCCGCCGGCGGAGTTCGGGCGGTTCAACGGCGGCGTCATCAACCTCACCACGAAATCCGGGCACGAACAATCTGCACGGCACGCTCTTCGAGTTCTTCAGGCATGAGGCGCTCAACGCGCGAAACTTCTTCGCGCCACCCGGGGCAAAGCCGAAATTCCGCCGCAATCAGCTCGGTGGCGTCATCGGCGGGTCGGTTCGTCGTGACCGAACCTTCTTCTTCATCGATTACCAGGGCACATCGGCAGAACGTAGGGCGGACGGTGATCTCGACCGTGCCGACGCTTCTTCAGCGCCAGGGCGTCTTCACCGAAGCGATTGGCGGGCCGGGTTCCTGTCCTGTACGACCCTGGCACGACGACGCGCTGAAAGCGCCGCGGTGCGATCGCCATTCCCCGGAAACACGATTCCGGCAGAACGGATCGATTCCGTGGCGCGCGCGCTCATCAGCCGCTACCCGCTGCCGACAACCGCCGGGACCGCCAACAACTATCCGGCGCGTCGCGACGAGTCCGTCGATCAGGACCAGTTCGACGTCCGCATCGATCATCGCGCCTCAGCGGCTCGAGATCAGATGTTCGGTCGTCTTTCATACTTCCACGAACGATTCGTTCCGGTCACGCCTCTCCCGGACGGGAGTGGCTCGACAATCGGGAACGCTTGGACCCGCAGCGCACGAGGCATGGTCATTCGCGTCGAGCTATCAGCGCATATTCTCCGACCGCCTGCTCAACGAGCTGCGCGTCGGTGACACGCGGCGAGCGCGTCGGCACGCAAGGCGGCGCAGCTCGCCGGTCGGCGTCGGGCTGCTCTGGGCCTTCCGGGGATTCCGTCCGACCGCCAGTTTCCAACCACGCTGCCGACGTTCTCGATCAGCGGCTACCAGCAGCTCGGCTCGCCTGCGAATACAGCGACGGATTTCAGCACCAGCGTGACGCAGCTTGTGACACGCTGACGTGGGTGAACGGGCAAGCACACCGTCAAGGTTGGTGCCGATCTGCGATGGGACCGCCTCGAACGTCGTGCAGCCGCCATCGCCCACCGGCTCGTTCACGTTCACCAGCCTGTTCACGCGATCTGCCCGGCGTCGCCGAATACCGGAACGCCGCTCGCGAGCTTCCTGCTCGGACAGGTGCAGACGCTTCTCGATCGATCTCCAGCACAGCAGATCCGCAACCGGGCGCACGTCCAGGAGTATTTCGTCCAGGACGACTGGAGGATGTCGAATCGGCTGACGGTCAACGCCGGGCTGCGCTACACGCTCAACTTCCCGTCCATCGAAGAGAACGACCAGGCCGCGGTCTTCAACCTCGCAGACGCAGCAGCTCGAGTATCTCGGGCGAGACGGCCAGCCGCGGCCGCGCGCGAGCTGCACAAGCTCAACTTCGGTCCGCGGCTCGGCATTGCGGGCCGCGTCGACCGACACACGGTCATCGCGCACCGGCTATGGACTGGTCTGGATCGAGCAGGCGGGCATCACGACGCCGTTCACGACCCCGGTCGTTTCCGTTTCTCCAGACGGTCTCGCAGCGGTCGCTCGACAACGTCACCCCGGCGTTCGTGCTCGCGACGGGCCCGACGGTCGCGCCGATTCCGCTGACGCCGATGCCGGACTTGGGCCAGGGTGTATTCGCGGTCGATCGCGATCTTGGCTCGGGCTACGTCCAACAGTGGAACGCTCGCTGCAGCGCGAGCTGACGACGAACATCGTCCCTCGAAGTCGCCTATGTCGGTTCGAAGATCACGCGTGTCGGCATTCCCGACACCAACATGAACCAGCTCACCGCCGAGCAGCTGGCGCTCGGGTCAGCGCTCCTGCAGCGCGTGCCGAATCCCGTACTTCGGCATCATCCCGCGCTCGTCGTCGCTCGGCGATCCGACCATTACGGTCGCGCAGCTGCTCAAGCCGTTTCCGGAGTACACGACCGTCAGCCTCTATCGCAACAACGTCGGGAACGACGCACTATCACGGCTCGAGGCGAAGCTGGAACAGCGGCTGTCGCGCGGGCTGTCGTTTCTCGTCTGTTACACGCGATCGAAGCTGGTCGATGATGCCTCGTCGGTGTTCGATGCGTCGATCCTGACGGGCCCGGTGGCCAACTTTCCGGTCGCCGACAGCTTCAATCGCGCTCTGGAACGGGATTTCTCGACCGGCGACATTCCGCACGTTTTCGTCGGCGTCAGTCGTTGGGATCTTCCGTTCGGGCGCGGGCCGCCGCATCAGCCGCGCGGCATCGTCGGCGCGATCGTGAACGGCTGGACCGTCACCGGCATCGTCACGCTGCAGTCGGGCGTGCCGATCCCGGTCACGCAGGCGACCAACTTCAACGCGTTCGCCGGATTCGGCACGCAGCGGCCGAACCTCGTCGGCGACCCTGACGCTGCCTGCGGACGAGCGCTCGGCGACGCGCTGGTTCGACACCTCGGCCTTCAGCGTCGCGCCGCAATTCACGCTCGGCAGCAGTTCGCGAAATCCCGTCCGCGGCCCCTCCTATCGGAACCTCGACTTTGCCGTCATCCGCCGAGTGCCGCTCACCAGAACTCTTGCGCTGGAGATCAGGGGAGAGATATTCAATGTGACCAACACCCCGCCTCTCGGTCCGCCCAACGGTGTCTTCGGAACCGCTGCGTTCGGAACGATAACCACAGCCGGCGATCCTCGCGTCGTTCAGCTTGCGGCAAAGATCTTGTTTTGATCACGACGCCGCGGTCATTTCCGTCACGTGATGCGCGGGAAGGCTGATTCGGAACTCGCTGCCGCAGCCCGGTCCATCGCTCTTCGCTTCGATGGTTCCGCCGTGCAGCTCCACGAGGCTGCGCGCAACCGCCAGCCCGATTCCGAAACCTCCTTCGCGGCGGCCCCCTGCCCGCGTGAACAAGCCGAAAATGCGCGGCAGGTCGTCTGCGGCGATACCCTCGCCGCTGTCGCGAATACGAAACACGACACGCGTATCGTCCGCGTCGGCCTGCACGCGAATCTCCCCCTCGGGCGGCGTGTACGCCGTCGCGTTCGACAGCACGTTGAGAAACACCTGCTGGAGCCGGACCGGATCGGCGTTGAGCGGAGCGCCCGTCGCGGGGAGGTCGACGTGTATCCGCTGATGCCGCTCCTCTGCGCGCGGCCGTACGACGTCGATGGCATCGCGCATGATCTGGAGCGCATCCACGCCGCGCGGCTGCAGCGTCACCTGCCCGCGCACCACGCGTGATGCATCCAGCAGGTCGCCGACCACATGCTGGAGGTGCGCGATCTGGCGGTTGAGCAGATCGAGCGTCCGGTCGGCCGCGGCCAGCGACTCCGGACTCAGGCGGTGCCGCATCAAGGCGACGGCCGGCAGCATCGCGTTGAGCGGCTGCTTCAATTCGTGGGCGACGACGGCGAGGAATTCATCTTTGGCGCGGTTGGCCCGTTCGGCCTCCTCGCGCGCGCGTCGCAGGTCGTCCGCCGTCAGCTCCGCTCGCGTCCGGGCCTGCCGCAGCGCCCACGTCAGGCTGCTGACGAACACGCCCACGCACATGAAGAGCGACAGGGCGAGCGCGTCGCCTGCCGCGGAGCTCCCGGCAAAATGATCTGGCCAGAAGTAGGCCACGGCCAGCGCGCCGAGGGTCGTGGTCAGGACACCCGGCCCGAATCCTCCAAGCCATGCGCTGAAGGCGATTGCCGGGTACAGCGTGATGAAGGGCAGGCTGAGACCCCACTCCGGCGTCATCAGGTATCGGACGAAGAGCGCCAACGCGGTGACGAGGACGGCAACCGCATAGTGAGCACCAGGCCCCCACTTCACCGCTTGTCGGTCGATCGGCACGGGTTCGAACCTATCACATGCGTGAGATTCTCTTCTTAACGTCGCAAATGGAACGGCACGCTCGTCACGACGACGTTCGGCTTGAAGAGCAGGGCGCCTTTGATGAGCAGCGCGCGCTGGTTGTGAAAGAGGTGGTGCCACCATTTCGCGGGCACGAACTCGGGCAGGACGACGGTGAGGAAGTCATCCGGGCGTTCGGCATCGACCTCCTCGATGTACTCCAGGAACGGTTCCATGAGGGAGCGATAGGGCGACTCGAGCATCACGAGCGGCACGCCTTGACCCCACTGCGCCCACTGGCCGCGGAGTTGCTCCGTGATCAACGGGTCGACGTTCACGTAGATCGCGCGGACGTCGGGCGAGAGCGTCTTCGCGTACTCCACAGCCTGCACGACGGCCCGATGCACCCCGCTGATCGGCACCAGCACGGTGTTGTGACGCCGCGGCGTCTCCATTTCCCACGTCTTGAGCGACAGCTGCGAGGCCACACCGTCGTAATGCCGCTTCGTCAGCCGGAAGAAGAAGACGTGAACCGGAATCAGCAGCAGGATGATCCACGCCCCCTCGTGCGCCTTGGTCACCGCGACGACGACGAGCACGATGCCGGTGACCAATGCGCCGAAGCCGTTGATGATGGCGCTCGTTCTCCACCCAGGGCCACGCAGCCGTCGCCAATGCGCCACCATGCCGGCCTGCGACAGCGTGAACGACACGAAGACGCCGATCATGTACAGCGGGATCAGCGAGTGGGTGTCACCGCCATACGCGATGAGCAGAATGCCAGCGAAGATGCTCAGCCCGACGATTCCGTTCGAGAAGGCGAGGCGGTCGCCCTGGTTCATGAGCTGCCGCGGCACGTACCGGTCGCGCGCGAGGATCGACGCCAGTCGCGGAAAGTCGGCGTATGCGGTGTTCGCGGCCAGCACCAGGATGAGCATCGTTGCCGCCTGCACGAGGTAGTAGGGCAGGCCTCGGCCGCCGAAAACGCCTCGCGCGATCTGCGACACCACTGTCTCCTGCTCGCTGGGCAGCGACGTGATACGCGTGCGCGAGCAGCGTGATGCCGAGGAACATCGTGATCGACAGCGCCGCCATCGTCAGCATCGTCGCGGCCGCATTCTTCGACTCGGGCGGTTTGAAGGCAGGAACACCGTTCGAGACGGCCTCGACGCCGGTCATCGCCGTGCAGCCGTTCGAGAATGCGGTGAGGAGCAGGAACAGAGTGAGCATCTGGCCGGTGGGCTGCATCGGATTCGGCGACCTCCACGGGCTGAACGGTGCCGCTCATCGCGCGCCACGCGCCAACAGCGATGAGCATCAGCAGGCTGACGACGAAGAAATATGTCGGCAGGGCGAAGATCCGTCCCGACTCGCGGATGCCGCGGAGATTGCCGAGCATGATCACGAACACGAATCCGAGGGTCATCTCGACGCGGTTGATGTGCCATTCCGGAAACGCCGACGTGATCGCCGCCACGCCCGCCGCGATGCTGACGGCGACCGTCAGGACGTAGTCGATCAGGAGCGCGCCCGCGGCGACGAGCGCCGGCGTCTCGCCGAGATTGTCCTTCGCGACGATGTACGCGCCGCCGCCGCTTGGATAGGCGTGAATGGTCTGGCGATATGAGAAGACGACGATCGCGAGAATTGCCGCGATGACGAACGCGATCGGGCTCGAAAGGCTGAGCGCGCCCATGCCGACGAGGATGAGGACGCGCAGAATCTCCTCGGTCGCATAGGCAACCGAGGAGAGGGGGTCGGAGGACAACACCGCCAGACCCGTGAAGCGCGAGAGGCGCTCGTGGTGCGCCAGATGCGACGGGATTGGCTTGCCGACGACGAGCTGCTTGATCTGAGAGAGCAGGCCTTCTTCTGCCATGGAGGTTACCGTGGCACCCGTGGATCCCCCGCGGTGAAGGTGCCGGTCAAAGGCACGCCCATCGGGCCGACCGGGATGTAGACCACCGTGTGGTTCGGCGAGTTCACCATCAGGCGCTGCGCCTCGATCGCTTCGTGCTGGATGTACATCGGGCTGAGCTGTCCGCGAATGATGTTCATCGCATTCGCGATGCCCTGCGCCTGCACCTCGCGCTTGGTCCGCTCCTTTCGCTCGATCTCGATCTCGGTGTCCTTCCGCTGGAGCTCCTGCGTCGCGGCCAGCTTGCGCGACACCGCATTGGCCACCTCGTCGGGATACTGGATGTTGCCGACGACCACGCTGCTGACGACGAACGGGCTGCCCTTCGCATAATCGCGAATTCGCGAGAGCACCGCCTCGCCGATCGAGATGAGCGCATCCTTCACCTCGAGGCCGTTCCGGCGCTGCACCTCGTCGCGCGCGTAGGTGCGAAGCGGCTCGCGTACGAAGTGCTCGTAGGCGATCTTCACGATTGCATCGGGATCCTTTTCGAGCTCGCCGTTCGAGGCCGTCGTGCTGAAGCGTTCCATGAAGAGCGGCACCCTCGAATCGTCGACACGCCACACGGTGTGGACGCGGAAGGCGATCTTCAGGTTGTCGCGGCTCAGCACGGTTTCGTCACGCGTGAAGTCTTCGGTGTACGTGTACGGGGTGACGCTCACGTTCGTCACGCCGAGCAGCCAGCCGCGCCCGGGCGACGTGGGACCGCGCTGAATGCCGTGGAATCGCGACTTGCCGAGCACGGCGCCCTTGGTGAGATAGCCGACGTAGCCCGCGGGTGTGTACGGGTTGCGCGATCCGACCGCCCACACGAGGGACGCGAGCGCAAACAGCAGGAGTGCCAGCGACAGCAGTCCGGCGCGGAGTGGAGATACACGAGTACCGAGGGGAGAACGGACGTCGAAGAGAGACACGGCAGGCCTCCAATCGCGCCGACGGAGTTAGCTGACGGGCTCGAGGTTGGAGTCCTCTATCCGCCGTTCGCCCTCCTGGGCTACGGCGCGAATTCGCCCCACTACCGTGGTTCCCCCGCGACACCGCTTTGCCGGTGTCTTAGGCGCACCCCGTACGCTACTCCTCCGCGGAGCCGCCGTCAAATGCACATAATCGCTCGAGGCGTGCCGATGAAATCCTCAGATCTCGTCGTGGTATCGACGTTCCCGTCAACGGCCGACGCGCAGATCGCAAAGAGCGTCCTCGACAGGGCCGGAATCGAGTCGATGACGCGGGCCGACAACGCCGGCGGAATGTATCCGGCTCTCGGCGCGATTGAGTTGCTCGTTCGCGCCGAAGACCTTCAGAAGGCCGCCGACGCCCTGAGCAGACACTCGTGAGGCGTACCTGTTCAGACTACTTGTTCAGAGTCGGCACTCTGAACCGGTACTCTGAACCGGTACTCTGAACAATATCCCCTATCGAAAGGTGGCGCGGACGCCGAGCTGGATTGTGCGGCGGGGGCCGAAGTGGGTCCCGCTGAACGGATTGCCGAAGTTGTACGCCCAGCGCCGGGCGGTGAGATTGAGAACGGCGACGCGAAGATCGAGGTCGGCATGGCGCGTTCGCAGAAGTCGTGCGCCGACGCGCGCGTCGAACACCCGCCGCGGGTGCACACGGCCACGCCTGAAGTCCACGAGCTCCGCGCCCGGGCGCTCGTCAAGCTCCTCGATCGCGGCATCGTCCACTTCCAGCGGCGTGCCGCTCTCGTATCGAGCCGTCAGCGACGCCGACAGTCCCGTCCGCTGGTGGTCGAACAGCAGGCCCGCCGCGCCCACGTGCCGCTGGTCGTGGTCGGGCGTGAACGCCGTGCCCGGACCGATCTCGATGACCTCGTCCTCCAGGAACAGCCCGCCCGTAATCGGTCCGAACTGCACGACATGCGTATTCGCGTAGCTCACGTACCCGGACCACCCGCGCACGCGCGGAACCTCGAGACGCGCCTCGACACCTGACGCCCGGCCCTTCGCCACCGTGTTGGGGAAGATGATCGTCGTGCCGAGGAACACGTTCGGATCGGCCGCGTCCTCGATGCGCCGGCGCCAATACGAGACATCGAGCCGTACCCTCGGTCCCACCATCTGATCGATCGCTACGTCAAAGGCCGTCTGTCGCTCGGGCTCCAGATCGCTGCCACCGGCCTCGCCGTCCGCGACAAACGGCGACAGCGCGCGCGCCTCCGGTGATGACGCGAGCAGGAGGTTCTCCGCCTGCGGCGGCTGGAAGAACCGGCCGACCGACGCACGCAGCGTCGTTCCCGTGGAGGGCCACCGATACGCCGCTCCGACTCGTGGACTCCACTGCGATGTCTCGACGAGCATGCGGCTCCAGTCGGCGCGAACACCGAGTTCGACGGTCAGCCGGTTCGACGGCCTGATGGAGTCCTGCGCGTAGAGCGACAGCAGCCTCGGCGTGGCCGTGCCGGCAAACACGAACGGACGTTGCGCCGAATGCAGCAGGGCTGCCTGGCTCAGGTTTGCGTCCTCGATATCAGCCAGATCGGTGACCGCGAATGAAAACGCCTCGCGCAGGCTGAGGCGCGCCGCTTCGCCGCCGATCTTCACGACGTGGTGACCCAGCTGCCGGGTGAGGCTTGCCAGCACCCCGGCTCGTCGCCCGGCGCGGTCGGCGGCCGTGTACAACGGTGTGTCGCGCGAGCTGCCAGCCAGCCTTGCGGATCCGTGCCGATGATAGGCGGCCACCTGCGACACCGCATTCGAAGACCAGGAACGCTGCCATGACACTGTCTGCCAGTGCTGCTGGATGCGCTGGCGCTGATCCTGCCCGGCCTCCTCCTGCGCCTCGCCGTGCGGGACATCGAACCTGGATCGACCGAAGCCCGCCACCACGGTCAGCGTGTTCGCGGCCGACGCATTCCATCCGAACTGACCGCCGCCACTCAGGCTGCCGCCGCGGTTGTGAAGGTTGTCGGGATGAACGGGATCGAGAAAGCGATCGGACGTGAGCCCGCTGAGGCCTGACGTCAGCGCCGCCGCGCGGCCGATCGGCCCGCCGGCGATCGCGGAGAAGTCACGCACGCGCTCGCTCCCCGCGCCGAGGTCCACGGTGCCGGCCCAGGTGTCCGCGGTACGGGCCGCGGATCGAACCTCGATGACGCCGCCGGACTTGAGGCCGAACTCCGGAGGGACATACCCGGTGATGACGTTGACCGAGTCAATCGTCGCCGGGTCGGGCGCCATGCCAAAGAGACCGTCGATGCGCTCGTAAACGGGAACTCCATCGATGACGTACAAGAAGCCGTCGTCCACGCCGCGCACGTGAAGGATGCCGTTGTCTTCGGTGGCCCATCCGGGCGTCGTGGCCACCGCGTCTTGCAGCGCCCGGCTGCGGAGGCGCGGAGCCGCCCGCCGGATGGTGTCGCCCGCGAGGGTGATGCGGTTGATGGCGGGAACTGCGTCCCGTTCTCCGGCGGAGACGACGATTTCCTCCGACAGCGCTGCGGAAAGCCGCAACTCGACGGCGATCGGCAGCGCTCCCGAAACCGTCAGCTTCTGCAGAACGCCTCGCAGCGGCGGCGCGTCCGCGCGCAGCGAATACGTGCCGGGAGCGACACCCGCGAGCTCGAACCGCCCGCCCCGCGCGGGTACGGACGTGACCGTCTCGCCGAGGCCGTCGAGAAGCGTGACGATGGCGGCATCGAGCGGATGACCATCGGGTCCGACGACGGTGCCGCGGATCAGCCCGTGCTGGAGCTGTGCGTACGCAGCAGACCATGTGCCCAAAGCGAGCAGCGCCGCGAGGACGAGCCGTCCACTGAGCATCATCGGGATTCTAGCCGGCGCCGAGCGGCCTGGTGACGCTGAACGGGCCGACGTTTGTATACTGCGTGGACGAACCGCATGCGGATCAAGGTCTACGTGGATCGCCTCACCATGAGCCGGGCGGCCGCTCGACATGCGGCTCGAGCGCTGCGGGATGCGCTCGACGAGCGGGGCGTCGCGCGGCTGATTGCCGCCACCGGGGCGTCGCAGCTCGACTTTCTGGAGACGCTCACGAGCGCTCCGGGCATCGACTGGACGCGCGTCGAGATGTTTCACCTCGACGAATACGTCGGCCTCCCGATCGACCACCCGGCCAGCTTTCGGATGTACCTGCTCGAGCGCCTAATCGCCCGAACCGGCATCGTCCGCTACCACCTGCTCGACGGCGAGCGCGACGCGGCGCGGGTGGCCGACGAGGTCGGCCGCGAGATCCTCAAGGCGCCCGTAGACGTGGCGTTCGTCGGCATCGGCGAGAACGGGCATCTTGCCTTCAACGATCCGCCGGCGGACTTCGAGACGGACCGACCGTACCTGGTGGTCACGCTCGACGAAGCCTGCCGGCGCCAGCAGGTCGGGGAGGGTTGGTTCCCCTCGGTGTCGAGCGTTCCGTCGCAGGCGATCTCGATGTCGGTGCGTCAGATTCTGAAGTCGCGCGAGATCGTCTGCGTCGTGCCCGATGCGCGCAAGGCGGCAGCGGTGAAGACGTGTCTCGAAGGCGAGGTCTCACCGATGGCGCCCGCATCGATTCTGCGAACGCATGCCAGCACCACCGTCTACCTCGATCGCGAGTCGGCCGCGCAGCTCGAGCCCGAGACGCGCGGCGCCATCCTTCACAGCGACGCCGAATGAGGCTCGAGCTGCCGGGCCTCTTCGACCTGCAGGTGAACGGCTTCGGCGGAATCGACTTCAACGCTCCGGGTTTGACGGCAGACCGCGTGTGCGAGGCGCTCGATCGGATGCGCGCCACCGGCGTGACGCGCTGTCTCCCCACCCTGATCACATCGTCATTCGAGCAGTTTGCGGGAAGCGCGCGGGCGATCGGCGCGATGGGGCATGACGCGATTGCCGGCATCCATATGGAAGGGCCGTACCTCTCGCCGGAGGACGGAGCGCGAGGCGCGCATCCGCGCGAGCACGTGCGGGGCGCCAGCGTCGACGACTTCCTGCGGCGGCAGGATGCCGCCCGCGGCCGGATCGCGCTCGTCACGCTGGCGCCGGAAGCGCCGGGCGCAATGGGGCTCATCGAGCACCTGGTCGCCTCGGGCGTGCGCGTGGCGCTCGGGCACACCGCGGCATCGCCCGCTCGAATCGGGGAGGCCATTGGCGCCGGCGCCACGCTGGCGACGCACCTCGGCAACGGATGCGCGCAGATGCTCCCGAGGCATCCGAATGTCATCTGGGAGCTCCTTGCGGCCGACACGGTGTTCGCCAGCCTGATTGTCGACGGTCATCATCTGCCTCCGGCGACGGTGAAAGCCATGGTGCGTGCCAAGGGCGCGCATCGGACGCTGCTCGTGACCGATGCGGTCGCGGCCGCCGGCTCCGCTCCGGGCCGGTATACGATTGGTGCCGTCGACTGCGCGCTCGACGAGCACGGTCGCGTATCGCTGCCGGGAACGCCGTATCTCGCGGGCTCCGCCCTGACGCTCGATCGGGCGATCGCGAACACGGTCCGCTTCACGGACCTGTCGATCCACGACGTGATCCCGATGGCCTCGACGATCCCCGCGACCTACATGGGCACGACGCCAGCCGGCAGCGTCATCGCCGACTGGAATCCGGAAGGAGGCGAGTTGCATATCCGGTCCGTGACGACATGAGCATCTCAACGCTCGATTGGGCGGTCGTTGTCGGCTACTTCATCGCCATCACCGCGATCGGACTGATCGTCGGCTACCGGGTTCGCCGCAGCGGCGAGTACTTCCTCGGCGACCGGAAGTTCGGGCCGTGGCTCATGATCGGTCAGAGCTTCGGCGTCGGTACGCATGCCGAGATGCCGGTGGCGCTCGCCGGCGCCGTCTACACGTCCGGCGCCTCGGGCATCTGGTTTCAGTGGAAGAACCTCTTCATCACGCCGTTCTACTGGATCATGGCGCCGGTGTTCCGCCGGATCCGTCGCACGACGATGGCGGAGTTCACCGAGGACCGCTACGGCCCGTGGATGAGCGCCATCTACATCGTCTTTGCCGTCTGCTACTTCGTCATCAACATGGGCAGCATGCTCGCCGGCGCCGGCAAGGTGATCAGCCAGGCGACCGGCGGCAACGTGGCGGTGAACGAGATCGTGATCGCGATGACGGTGATGTTCATCCTGTACAGCTTCGTCGGCGGGCTGGTGGCGGCGGCGTGGACCGATCTCTTCCAGGGCATTCTGATCATCGCGCTCTCGTTCATGCTCATCCCGCTCGGCTTCACGGTCGTTGGCGGGTTGGACGGGATGCAGGCATCGCTGCCGCCGCACTTCTTCTCGCTGGCCACGCCCTCGGGGATCGGCCCGTGGGTGATTGCGATGCTGACGATCAACGGCCTGGTCGGCATCATGGCGCAGCCGCATCAGCTCGCCGCCGTCGGCACCGGGCGAGACGAGCGGACCTGCCGTATCGGCATGCTCTGCGGGAACATGGTCAAGCGCGTGTGCACGGTCGGCTGGGCACTCGTGGGGCTGATCGTGGCGGCGATGATCGCTCAGGGGAAGGCGGACGGGGCGACGCTCAGCGACCCGGAGAACGCGTTCGGCTTCGCGTGCCGGCAGCTCCTGTTCCCGGGGGCACTGGGCCTGCTGATCGCGTCGATTCTCGCCGCCAACATGTCCACATGCTCCGCGTTTCTCGTGGATGCCGGGGCGCTCTTCACCGAGGGGCTCTATCGACGCCGCGTGGCGCGAGACCGATCGGATCGCCACTACTTGTGGGTGGGGCGCATCAGCGGCTTCGCGATCACGATGCTGGGCGTGCTGTATGCGATGTACCTGATCGAGAGCGTGCTGTACACGTTCCTGCTGACCGAGACGCTCGCCACGTTCGTCGGGATCAGCGTGCTCGGCGGCATCCTGTGGCCTCGAGCGAACCGGTGGGGCGCGCTGGCGAGCCTGGTGACGGCGCTTGCGACGAACTTCGTCCTCTACTCGATGACCGGCCAGCGCCTCGACTACTGGGATGCGAACGTGTTTCTTGCCGCGCTGCTCGTGGGCATCGCCGCGCTTGGTCGTCGTCAGTCTGATGACGCAGCCTGAGCCCGCGGCGCAGATCGATTCGTTCTTCGCGCGCCTGCAGACGCCGAGCGATGAGACCTCGAGCGGACCGTTGCTGCTCGTGAACCTGCTGAAGGTGCGCAGCGCGGTCGCAGGCCGCGGCTGGCGCGTGTTCCGCGAGGATCTCGGCGGGTTCGCGATCGGATGGGTCGTGGTCGCGGTGCTCGTCGCCACGACCGCCCTGATGCTGAAGCGGTAATCTTGTTCAGAGTGCCTGTTCAGAGTAACTACTCTGAACAGGCACTCTGAACCGAAACAGGAACCCGGTTACTGCTGCGGCGCGGTGGTCGCGTTGAGCGGCGGGCCATTCTCCACCCCCGAGAGCGGAGCCTCCGCCGGGATGTTCACGGCGCCCCACGCGTACGTCGATGGTCCCAGGCGCCCGTTCGACGCGAGCAGCTCGCTCCACGAAAAGCCCTTGCCCGTGTAGGCCGAGTCCCGGCCCATGATCGCCATCAGCGTCGACAGCGCCGTCTCCTTCGCCGTGTTGACCGGCTTCCCGCTTCGGATGGCCGTCACCCAGTCGACGTGCTCCTGCACGAGCGCGTTGTTCGTCGGCCCCTCATACTTCCACACCGGCTTCCCGGCGAGATCGTAGATCGCGCCGTCCAGGCTCGCCGTGCCCTTCGTTCCGATGAACGTTTCATCCCGCTCGTTGGCGCAGCCATTGAGCTGGCGAATCGTAGTGTGCATGTGCACGCCGCCGTCGAATCCGTAGTCGATGCTGAAGAAATCGGTCCTGGTCGCCCGTATTACGCCGCACGTGCGCGCCCATGCCGACGGCGCTGATCGGCGTCTTGCCGAGGACCCACAGCACCGCATCGAGATGATGGATGTGCTGCTCCACGATGATGTCGCCCGAGAGCCACTGCCAGTTGACCCAGTCGCGGATCATGTACCTCCATCTCGGACCAGCCGGGCTGCGGCACGCGATACCAGAGCGCGCCCTGGTTCCTGATCACGCGCAGCGATCGGATGTCGCCAATCGCGCCGTCGAGCACCCGCTTCCGGACTTCCATGCGCGGCAGCTCGCGCCGAAGCTGCGTGCCGGTCATGATGCTGAGCCCCAGGCTCGCGGCGCGCTCCGCCTCCTGCATCACCTTCTTCGCGCCGGGCACGTCCACCGAGACGGGCTTCTCCATGAACAGGTGCTTGCGCGCGTCTATGACAGCCGACATGTGCTGGGGCGGAAGTGTGGCGGCGTCGCATGCAGCACCAGCTCGACGTCCGACTCGAGCAGCTTCTGATACGCGTCGAAGCCGACGAAGCAGCGCGACTCGGGAATGTCCTGGCCCTTGTGCTCCTTCAACAGACGACGAGCCTCGGCAACGCGATCCGGAAACACGTCCGCGAGCGCGGTGATCTGGAGGTTGGGGCCGGCGTCGAGGAAGTTCGCGGCCGCGCCTCGGCCGCGCCCTCCACAGCCGATCAGCCCCGCCTTGAGGAGCGGCCCGTCCGGCGCCTTTGCTGTAGCCGACGCCGCGGCCGCTGGCTGAACGGGCGCCGTCTGGGGCGCCGGCTTGGCGCCCGTGGCGCACGCCGACACGGCCACTGCACCCGCGGCGGCGATCGACTCGATGAACGCGCGACGCGTGAGATCCGGCTTCTCTTGTTCCATATCGCCGGTAGTATAGCCGCCGGAGGGTTTACATGGGCCGGCTTCTTGCGGTAGTGCTTCTCGCGATTGCAGCTCAACAGACCGCGTCCGTCGCGCAGTCCCAGCCCTTGCGAATCATCGCGTTTGGTGCGCATCCGGACGATGCGGAGCTGAAAGCCGGGGGCGTGGCGGCGCAGTGGGCCGCGCGCGGGCACAAGGTGAAGTTCGTGGCCATGACGAACGGCGACGTGGGCCATTTCGCCACGGCCGGCGGTCCCCTCGCGCGCCGGCGGAAGGCGGAAGTGCAGGAATGCGCACGCATCTTCGGGATCGAGACCGAGGTGCTCGACATCCACGACGGCGAGCTGGTGCCTTCGCTCGAGAACCGGAAGACGGTGGCGCGGCTGATTCGCGACTGGCAGGCGGACATCGTGCTGGGCCATCGGCCGTATGACTACCATCCCGATCATCGCTACACCGGCGTGCTGCTCGACGACTCCGCCGTGGTCGTGGTCGCGCCGTTCTTCGTGCCTGACACCAACCCGACGAAAGTGAATCCGGTGTACCTGTACTACTCCGACGCATTCCAGGACCCGAAGCCGTTCAACCCGACGATCGTGGTCGGGATCGACGACGTGGCGGAGAAGAAGTGGCAGTGCGTTTCGGCGATGCCGTCGCAGTTCGGAGACAAGGACTCCTGGCAGGGCCGAACGCTGCCGAACGTGCCTGATGGCGATCGCGAGCGGCAGGCGCATCTCCTCGAGCTGGTGAAGAAGCGACATGCCGCCGTGGCCGATCAGTATCGCGATCGTCTGGTTGCGCAGTACGGCGACGAATCCGGCAGGAAAGTGCGATACGCCGAGGCCTTTCAGCTGTCGCAGTACGGACGCCAGATCCCGGTGGAAGACTTGAAGCGGCTCGTGTCGCCGGCGCGGTAAGTGAGGTTGTGATGCTGACCCGACGATCCTTTCTCGCCAGCGCCGCTGCCCTCGGCATCGGTCCGATCAAACGCGTCGGCCCCGCGCGCATGAAACTGAGCGTCGCCGCATACTCGTTCCGCCAGGCGCTGGCCGGATCGAAGAAGTCCATGACGCTCGAGGACTTCGTGAATCGCGCCGCGACGTGGGATGTCGATGCGGTCGAGCCGACCTCGTATTACTTCCCCGACCCGCCGACGCCGGAGTACTGCCGGCGGCTTCGGCGCCAGGCGTTTCTGCTCGGCCTCGGTATCTCGGGCACCGCGATCCGCAACACGTTCACGTACCCGCCGGGACCGCAGCTCGACAAGGAAATCGCGCACGTCAAGCGGTGGATCGACCTCGCCGTCGACCTCGGCGCGCCGACCATCCGGATATTCGCGGGCGACCTGCAGAAGGGCACGACCGAAGCGCAGGCGCGGGAGTGGTGCATTGGCGCGATCCGTCAATGCTGCGAGTACGCCGCCCCGCGCGGCGTCATCCTCGCCCTCGAGAACCACGGCGGCATCGTCTCGACGGTCGACCAGCTCATGTCGATCGTGACGGCGATCGAGTCCGACTGGTTCGGGGTGAACTGGGACAGCGGCAACTTCCGGAGCGCCGATCCGTACGCCGATCTGGCCAAAGCGGCCCCGTACGCGGTGGTCGCGCAGGTCAAGTCGGAGGTCTCGCCGAACGGCACGCCGCAGGCGGCAGACCTCGCGAGGGTGGTCGGCATCCTCCGCGACTCGGGGTACCGCGGCTTCGTGGCGCTGGAGTACGAAGCCGAGGAGGATCCATTCGTCGCCGTCCCCCGCTACCTGTCGGAGCTGAGGCGCCTGATCCAAGTTTCTTGACAACCCAGGCGGGCTCTCCTACCTTACGCGCGGCTTTCTTTGGCGGCCGCCCCCGCGGCCGTTGCGGTTCGGGAGTTGGGAGGTATGAGTGTCATGAGAAGTCCCCTCACGATCGCAGTCGTGGTCCTGCTGGCGCTGTGCGGATCGGCGTTCCCCGTCAGCGGCCAGGTGCTGTACGGTTCCCTGGTCGGCAACGTGACCGACGAGAGCGGTGCGGCCATTCCCGGAGCGACGGTCACCATCACACACCGCGAGACAGGCGCCTCGCGCGACACCACGACTGATTCGACCGGCGCGTACCGCTTTCTCACCGTGCCGTCCGGCACGTACACAGTCCTGGTCCGGCTCGAGGGATTCCGGACGTTCTCGCGTGCCGACGTTCCGGTCACGCTCAACAACGCCACGCGTGTGGATGCGGCGCTGCCGGTCGGACAGCTCGCGGAAACGGTGACGGTCGGCGCCGAGACGCCGCTGCTGCAGACGGAGCGCGCCGAGGTGCGCGCGGAGCTGAAGACGCGCGACTTCGTGAATCTCCCGGTGTCCTTGAATCGGAACTATCAGTACCTGTTCCGTGTGCTGCCCGGGTTCACGCCGCCCGCCGAGGCGCACTCGGTGCCCTCGAACCCGTCGCGCGCGCTCGTGTTCAACGTCAACGGCGCCAGCCGGAGCTCCAACAACATCCGGATCGACGGCGTGAGCACCACCAATGTCTGGCTGCCACACGTCGCGGCGTACGTGCCCGCGCTCGAATCGCTCGAAGCGGTCAACATCGTCACGAGCAGCTTCGATGCGGAGCAGGGGCTGGCGGGCGGCTCCGCCATCAACGTGCAGATCAAGAGCGGAACGAACAACATCCGCGGGTCGGCGTTCGAGTATCTTCACGAACGAGCAGCTGCGCACGCGGAACTACTTCGCTCCGGCGGGCACTCCCAAAGGAGACTGGAGCTACAACCAGTACGGCGGCACCGTCGGCGGGCCGATCGTGCCCAACAAGCTGTTCTACTTCGTCAGCTACGAAGGCACCCGCGATCGGCAGCAGCTGAGTCGAACCGCGTCGGTGCCAACGGCGGCAATGCGCGCGGGCGATCTGCGAGCCTCACCGTCGGCCATCTACGACCCGCTCACCGGCGCGGCGAACGGTTCGGGACGGACGGCGTTTGCGAACAACATGATTCCCGCCGACCGGATCGATCCAACCGCGCGGCTCCTCCTGTCGCTGCTGCCGCAGCCCAACCTGCGCAACGCCGACGGCTCGATTCCCGAGAACGACAACTACTTCGTCCAGGCGCCGTTCGTCCTGAATCGCTGGACCGTGGACAGCAAGGTGAACTGGTTCGCCACACCCAGCCTGAACGTGTTCGGCCGCTTCAGCGTGCTGGATTTCTTCACCGAGAACGGCACGAACTTCGGCGACCAGCTGCAGGGGCAGGCGCTCGGGACGAGCAACCCCGGCACGGGCGAGGGGAACACCTATAACGTTTCGGCCGGCGCGACCTACGCGCTGTCGTCCTCGATGCTGTTCGACGCACACGTCGGATTCGTGCGCATGAACACGGGCGTGGCGCAGTCCGACATCAACGAGCGAAAAGGGCTCGACTGGCTGCGGCTGCCGGGCACGAACGGCCCGCATGACTACGAAGGCGGGATGCCGTTCTTCGATCTCGACACCTATGCGGACATCGGCACGGTCGATACGTTCATGCCGTACTACCGCAGCGACGACCAGTACCAGATGGTCATGAACTTCAACTGGCTGAAAGGCCAGCACAACCTGCGCTTCGGCACGGACATCTACTACCAGGCGCTCAATCACACGCAGCCCGAGATCAGCGGCGGCACGAGCTACGGCGCGCGCGGCGGGTTCCGCTACCGGCCGGGAACGACGCAGATCGTGGGCGGCCCCGCGGGCAATCAGTACAACGCCTTCGCGTCGTTCCTCCTTGGACTTCCCGATCAGATCGGCCGCCTCGGGCTCAACGAGCCGTACACGACGCGCAATTGGCAGTACAGCCTCTATGCCCGCGATCAATGGGAGGCGACGCCGAAGCTGACCGTCTCGTATGGCCTCCGGTGGGAGTACTTCCCCGTACCCACGAGGGCCGACCGCGGCCTCGAGCGGTACAACGTGAACACGAATCAGATGATGATCGGAGGTGATCGGGTCCGTTCCGACCAACCTCGGCGTCGAGGTGAGCAAGACGCTCTTCGCCCCGCGGTTGGGCGCCACCTATCGAGTCACCGAGGGCATGGTGCTCCGTGCAGGGTTCGGCATCACGAACGATCCCTACGCGCTCGCACGCCCGCTGCGTACCAACCATCCGGCGGTCCTCAATCTTCTCGTCGATGCGCCGAACTCCTTCTCGTTCGTCGGCCCGACGGCTGCCGGGATTCCGCAGATTCCCGCCGCCGATCTGGGCAACGGCGTGATTCCCGTGCCGAGTCCGATCACGGTCTTCACGCTGCCCGATCAATTCGAACGCGGTCACATCAAGTCGTGGAACGTGGCGGTGCAGAAGGAGCTTCCCGGGGGATTCGTCGGCGAAGCTGCGTACGTGGCGACGCGCCAGGTCGATCAGCTCGGCTTCCGCGAGCTGAACTGGTCGCCGATCAACGGCGGCCAGGCCGGCCGTCAGTTGAACCGGCAGTTCGGCCGCACGGGACAAACGCGTCTGATCACCTCCATAGGCGACAGCCAGTACGACGCGCTCCAGACGCGGCTCGAGCGGCGGTACGCGAACGGCTTCCAGTTTGGCGTGAACTACACGTGGTCGAAGGCGACCGGCATCGCCGGGAACGCCAACAGCGACAGCGCGCTGCGGATCAACATTCCCGAGTTCTTCGATTTGAATCGTTCGTTGAGCGACTTCGACCGGACGCACAGCCTGCACATCACGAACATCACCGAGCTTCCATTCGGTCAGGGCCGGCGCTGGCTGAACGAGGGTGGGGTGCTCGCGCAGATTGCGGGCAACTGGCAGATCAACAACATCCTCAGCTTCTACAGCGGCACGCCGTTCAGCGTCACCGCGGCAAACACATCGCTCAATGCCCCCGAAAACGATCAGCGCGCCGACCAGGTCAAGTCGGACGTGAAGATCCTCGGAGGGATCGGCCGCAACAACCCGTACTTCGATCCGCTGGCCTTCGCGCCGGTGACCGAGGCCCGGTTTGGCACCGCCGGGTTCAACGTCCTGCGCGGGCCGGGCGTCGCGTCGTGGGACCTCATGCTCGTGCGCGGGTTCCAGCTGCCTCGGGACATGGATCTGCAGTTCCGCGTCGAGACGTTCAACGTGACCAATCGTCCGAAATTCCAGAATCCCGGCAACGGCAACACGAACGTCTCGAACCTGCGTCTCAATCAGGACGGGACGGTCCGTGATCTGAACGGATACGCGGTCGTGACCGCGACGAACGACGGAAGCGAACGTCAGGTGAGGTTCGGCGTTCGACTCGGCTGGTAACTAAACAGGGGTCAGGGGTCAGGGGTCAGGGGACAGGGGTCAGGGGCACGCCGTCCGCAATCGGACGTCCGCGTCCCGCAACCAAACAGCCGGCTCGGAGTACCCACTCGGAGTATCCACTCTGAACGGGTACTGCCGAGCCGGCACGTGGCACGGCGCCTGAATACCGGCGAGGTCCACGATGGATACGTTTCTCCAGGACATTCGCTACGGTCTGCGGATGCTCGCGCGGAACCCGGGGTTCACGGCCGTCGCCATCCTCACGCTGGCGATCGGCATCGGCGGGACCACCGCGATCTTCAGCTTCGTCAACGCCGTGATCGTGAGGCCGCTGCCATACGCCGACAGCGCACGGCTGGCGCTCGTCGCGGGCGCCAACCTCGATGGCACCCCATCGGAGATCACATCGGTCACCCCTGGCGATTTTCTCGATTGGCGCGCCCAGACCCGCACGATCGAGCGCATGGCCGGCTTCTCGATGGCCACCTTCAGCCTGACCGGTGCGGGCGAGCCCGAGCGGCTGCCCGGCGCCACGGTGACCAGCGACTTCTTCCTGACGCTGGGCGTTGCGCCGATCCTGGGCCGCGTGTTCAGCAGCGACGACGAGGCCAGCGTCGCGGTGACCGGTGGGTTCACGTGGGGACAGGCGCTCGGCGATGTTGTCGTCATCGGCGAGGATCTCTGGCGGCGTCGCTTCAATTCCGATCCGAACATTCTCGGCAAGCCGCTGACGCTCGATGGCAAGCCATTCACCGTGGTGGCCGTCATGCCGGGCGACTTCACCTTTCCCCTCGACCTCTCCCGCTTTCCGGGCGGCCGGGGCTGGCAGCCGCCGGATCTCTGGGCGTTCTGCGGTGCTCGAACCCGGGTATCGCAACAACTCGGTGCTCCAGGTCGTGGCTCGCATCAGACGCGACGCCACGTTCGAGCTCGCACAGTCGGACATCGAGCACGTCGCCGCGCGGATTGCCCAGACGCTGCCGCCCGAGCGACGCGCGGGCGTTCGGATCGAGCCGCTGCACGAACGGATCGTTCAGGAGGTGAGGGCTCTCCTCACGCTGTTCCTCGGTGCGGTCGGCTTCGTCCTCCTCATTGCCTGCGTGAACGTTGCGAACCTCCTGCTGGCGCGCGCCGCCGCCCGCCAGAGGGAAGTTGCCGTGCGTGCCGCGCTGGGCTCGGGCCGGTGGCGTCTGATTCGCCAGTTCGTGACCGAAAGCGTGCTCCTCGGCGTGCTCGGCGGCACGGCCGGCGTGTTCGTCGCGATCTGGGGCGTCGATCTGGCGCTCGTCCTGATGCCGGGGGGCAGCCTGCCCCGGCTCCAGGAGACGGGCTTCGATCCGCAGGCGCTCGCCTTCACCATGGTGATCTCGATTCTGAGCGGCCTGGCATTCGGGCTCGCGCCGGCGTGGCACTCGTCGGGGACGAACCTGGTCGGATCGCTGAAGGACGGCGCCAGCACGGAGCGGCCGCGGCTGCGCATTCTCGACGGCCTGGTGGTCACCGAAGTGGCGCTGGCGTTCGTGCTGCTGGTCGGCGCGAGCCTGATGGTCAGGAGCTTCGTGCGGCTGGCCGCCGTGGACCCGGGCTTCAGACCGGACCACACGCTGACGCTCAGCGTCACGCTGCCCGAGAGATCGTACCGAGAGCTCGGAGGCGATGCGCGCGTTCACGCGCGCGGTCCTCGAGCGGCTTGGCGCGATGCCCGGCGTCGCGCACGCCGGCGCGGTGAACTGGCTCCCGCTCGGCGGCGCATTGATATCCGGCAGCATCATCGTGGAAGGCATTCCGGAGTCAACGCGCGGGCTGTGGGCCTCGAAACCGGCGGTGACCGCCGACTACTTTCGCGCGTTGGGAATCCCAGTCATGCGCGGTCGCGCGTTCAGCGAACGCGACACGGCGAATGCGCCAGGGGTCGCGATCGTCACGGCGGAGCTCGCGCGGCGGTGGTGGCCGGGCGAGGATCCAATCGGAAAGCGGCTCAAGCTCGGCTTCGGCGCGGAAGATAGCCAGCCGTGGCTCACGGTGGTGGGAGTGGTCGGAGCGGTGAGGGGGATTCAGCTCGGCGAAGAGCCGCAGCCCGCCGTCTACGTGCCAATCGACCAGGCGCCGCGTCCGTTTCTGCTGCGCGATCAAACCTTCGTCCTCCGCACGGCCGGCGACCCGCTCGCCCTCGCCGCGACCGCTCGCCGCGAGATCCGCGCGATCGATCCGCTCCTGCCGATCGATCGCCTGGAAACGATGGAGAACCTTGTGACGACCTCGGTGGCCGAGCCTCGTTTCCGAAGCGCGGTGCTCACCGTCTTTGCGACCGCCGCCCTGCTGCTGGTTGCGACCGGCATCCTTGGAGTGCTCGCGTACGCGGTCACGCGACGCACGCGCGAGATCGGCGTGCGGATGGCTCTCGGGGCGCAGCGCGCCGACGTGCTGCGTCTCGTGCTTCGGCACGCGCTCGCGATGACAGTCGCCGGCGTGACGCTCGGGCTGATCGCCTCGATCGGGCTCACTCGGCTCCTGGCGCGCTTTCTCTACGAGGTCACGCCGACGGATCCGTTGTCGCTGGCGGCGGCTTCGGCCCTGCTGCTCGCCGTCGCGATGGTAGCGATCTACGTCCCGGCCCGCCGCGCGGTACGCGTCGAACCACTGACCGCGCTGCGAGCGGAGTGACACGCGTGCTGATGCTCGAACGGCTGAAGCAGGATCTTCGGTACGCGTGGCGCGGTTTGTCGCGGAGCCCGGGGTTCGTGGCCACGTCAGTTCTGACGCTCGCGGTGGGGCTCGGGCTCGTCACCGCGATGTTCACCATCTTCAACGCCTACGTCCTGAGGCCGTTTGCCGTCCGCGATCCTCACACGCTCTACGAAATCAGATGGGGAGCACGAGACGCCGCGGGGCGGACGTTCAGCTGGCAGGAGTTCGTCGAGCTGCGCGGCCGGACCGACCTCTTCGACGACGTGGTGGCCGAGCGGACCCGGCACGTGTCATCGAGCGGCACGCGGGTGGCCGTCTCGTTCGTATCGGGCAACTACTTCGACGTCCTCGGCCCTGACATGGCTCTTGGCCGACCGCTCGCTCAGTTCGATGCGCACACGGCCGGCGGTGCGCCCGTGGCCGTTTTGAGCGACCAACTGTGGTCCCGTCTGTTCAACCGCGACCTGTCAGTTCTCGGCCGCACGATCGATCTCAATGGCCACCCGTTCGTCATCGTCGGCATCCTGGGAGACCGATTCGCAGGCCTCGACGACACTCCGGGCGATCTCTGGGTTCCTGTGACGATGTACACCGTCCTGACGTCTCAGGATCTGTTTGGAGCCGCTCAGCCGCACGAGCTCGCCGCGATTGGGCGACTCCGTCGCGATGTGAGGCCCGCTCACGCGCAGGCGGCGCTGAAAGAGTTGATGGTACGCGTCGGAGAAGGGCGACAGGATGCCCGTGCCGACCTTTCGTCACGGGCCACACCCGCTCCGCTGTCGCTCGAGCTCCTCGTCGTGCTGTCGCCGGTCTTTGCTGCCTTCGGCCTCGTGCTCGTTGGAGCGTGCGCGAACGTATCGAACGTGATGCTCGCGCGCGCGAACGCACGTCACCGCGAGATCGGCATGCGCCTGTCGCTCGGCGCCACCCGCCGCAGAATCGTCGAGCAACTGGTTACCGAAGGACTGCTGATTGCCGGTCTCGCCGCTGCCGCAGGCCTGGTAGTCGCCGCGACGCTTCTGCGTGTGGGGACGGCGCTGTTCATCGCGACCCTGCCTCCTTCGGTCGCCGCAATCGCGCGGGTCGTGCGCCTCGATTTCGATCATCGTGTGTTCCTGTTCGCCTTGATCGCGGCCGCGGCTGGATGCACGATCTTCGCGCTCGTGCCGGCGCTGCACGCCACGCGCTCCCAGCTGACCGATGCGCTCCGCGATCAGGTCAGCACCGGAGTGCGAGGTTCCTCTCTGCGCAGCGGGCTCGTCGTCAGCCAGGTGGCCGTCTCGATGCTTCTGTTGATTGGCGCCGCCACGCTGGTGCGCAATGGCGCGGCACTGCAGGCGACCGACCTGGGATTCGAGACCGGCGGGGTGATGTGGCTCACGCAGCGCGCCAGAGGCGATTCGCTCGTCGCGCCGGCTGCAGCCGCTCTCGTGCTGGACCCGCGCATTGCCGCCCTGGCAGTGACGAGCCGGAATCCGCTGGCGGTCGAAGCGCCAAAGGCGCCGCTGCGCTGGAACGACGCGGGGGACGTCATTGCGGCGTCCTACATGTACGCCTCGCCCGAGTACTTTCGGATGCTGGGCATCTCGCTCGTCAGCGGCCGTGGCTTCACAACGGAGGAGTCGCGCTCGGAGGCGCCCGTTGCCATCATCAGCGCGGCTGGCGCGGCCAGGCTGTGGCCCGGCGCAAATCCGCTTGGTCGCACCGTCCGAATGCCGATCGAGCCGGCACAACCCCGCACGGCGTCGAGGTTGACTCGATTGAATCGGTTCGCCGGTGACGCGACGCAGCGCGTGTCTGACGTCACCATCATCGGCGTCGCGCAAGACATCGTGAGCGGCTCTGTCTATGAAGGGCGCCAGTTGCTGCACCTGTACCTGCCCACCAGTCCGACTGGCTCGCACGCGGCGTCGCTGCTCGTCCGTGGCCGTTCGTCGAGCACGGTTCCTCCAGACGTGCTGCAGGAGGTCCTGCGAACCGTTCACCCCGACCGCCTTGCGTTCGATGCTCTGACGCTCGATGAAGCGGTCGCGCTCCAGATGTATCCGCTTCGGGCGGCGTCGTGGATCGGATCGCTCCTGGGCGCGGTCGCCCTCGCCCTGAGCCTGTCCGGGCTCTACGGCGTGCTCACGTATACATTCGGCCAGCGGACGCGGGAGATCGGCATCCGAATGGCCCTCGGCGCAACCGCCGCCGCGATCGTACGCCTTGTCCTTGGCCAGTCCGGCAGGCTCGCAGGCATCGGCGCGGCGATTGGAATCGCCGTCACCTTTGGTGTGATGACGGTTCTCAGCAGCGTCATTCACCTCCCGAACGTGTCGGTGGTCGACGCCGGCGCATTCTGCACGGGGCTCGCGCTCGTCATGGGGGCGGCGGCGCTGGCGGCGTCGGGTCCCGCCCGTCGCGCGGCGCGCATCGATCCGGCAGTGACGCTACGTTCCGAAACGTGAGGCGGGGCTACCGCAGGAGCAGCTCGAGGTAGACGAGCGGCACGCCTCGATACGTGACGCGTCCGACGTCGCGGAACCCACACTTCTCGTAGAAGCCGGCGGCGCCCGCTGCGGCGTCGTACGCATCCAGCCGAAGCGCGTCGGCCGGCCAGCCCGCACATACGACCCGTGCCTCTTCGACCAGGCGCCTTCCGATGCCCTGTCCCTGACAGCGAGGATCGACGGCCATGCTCAGCAGGTAGAGAGGGCGGCTGACGATCGCGAAGTACTTCACGTCGATCGCCCACGGCTTCCTGGCCGTCAGCTGCAGCGTCCCGACGATCCGATCGGCGTTCCGGGCGATGAGGACGCGCGACGAAGTGATGTCGCGAAGCGTCCCCTTCTCAGTGACGCATCCGGACCAGTGTCCCCGGCCGTAGCGCCGCGTCAGGTGTTCCGCGGCGGCGTTTCGCAGCGAGGCGATCGCGGATGCGTCGACATCGCTGGCGACGGCGATCGATAACCCCTTCGTGAACCTATTCCTGACGGGGCCCGAGCCAGGTGGTGTCGCAGGAGAGACACGCATACCACATGCGACGATAGCTCGAAAAATCGAAGCTCGTTGGGCCGCGCACGCCGCATTTCGGACAGGCGGTATCGGGCCAGACACGATTCGTGCCCGTCGACCACCCGGGCGCGAGCGGTCTTGCGGACCAGGGTCGCTCGGTTTCCTTGAGCACGCGGCCGAGGCGCGCGGCCAGAAGAACTGGTGTGAACGGCTTCAGCAGGACGCCGTGACACCCGGCCTTCAGTATCGCGGGAACGCTTTCGACCGCCCCGGTGGTGACGAGCACGCTGGCGTTCGACCCATGCGCCGCCCCGCAGACGTCCATCCCTCCAAGCGCCGGCGCGTCCATGTCGACCACCGCCAGGCGCGGCTGGCTGGCGAGGATGAACCTCACGGCTTCGTTGGCTGAGTGGGCAAACACACGCGTGAATGCGTCGCCCAGGTACACGTTCGCTCCGCCTCCGGGACCACGAAAAGAACCGTGGGTACGAAGGCCTGGACAGGCTGAACGAGCGGCCGAGAGAGAGGACTGTAACGGCCGATGGGTTCAGGATGCGCGCGCATGACGGCCTCCAGGAACGGAAATCTGACGTCAAAAATGGCACTAACGGGCGACCGGGCGCCATTGGGGGAAACCCGTAGGGGTCAATCCACCCGCTGAGGCCCCGATTCCATATACTGACGCCTTGCCGCAGCGCGCTCATGAGTGACTTATCTGACGGCACGATGGCGGCTCAGGCAAACCCGCGAGGCGCAGCGCTGGTCGTCGGGCTGGGGGCGTCGGCTGGTGGCATCCATGCCCTGAAGGAGTTCTTCGCCGGTGTTGCGCCGGGCAGCGGCCTGGCGTATGTGGTCATCCTTCACCTGTCCCCGGACTACGAGAGCCAGCTTGCCGCCGTCCTGCAGGTCTCGGCGCTGATTCCCGTTTCGCAGGTCACCGAGGGGGTCCGCATCGAGCCGGATCACGTTTACGTCGTTCCTCCCAACAAGAATCTCTCGATCGCCGACGATCACATCGTCTTGTCGGAGATGACGCGGCCCGAGGAGCGCCGCGCGCCCGTGGATTTTTTCTTCCGCGCGCTGGCGGATGCGCGCGGCGTCCGGTCGTCGGCCGTGGTGCTGTCGGGGACCGGCCCGAACGGATCGACGGGCATCAAACGCGTCAAGGAGTACGGCGGCCTGACGATCGCGCAGGATCCGAACGAAGCCGAGTACCCCGACATGCCGCGCAACTCGATCGCGACGGGTATGGTCGACTTCGTTCTTCCGATTGCAGACATGCACGCGCGGCTCGTGGCGTACGGCGAGCATCTGAATCGCGATCAGGAGACGGACGACGCCGCGGAAGCGCCGGTGGTCGAGGGCGAGGCGATGCGCGACGTTCTGACCGCGCTGCGGCTCCGGACCGGCCACGATTTCTCCAACTACAAGCTGGGGACGTTGCGACGCCGTATCCAGCGCCGTATCCACTTGAGGGAGGTTTCCGGCCCCGCGAACTACAACCGGCTGCTGCGCGAACAGCCGGACGAAGCGATCGCGCTCATGAAGGAACTCCTCATCAGCGTGACGAGCTTCTTCCGCGATCCGGCCGCCTTCGAAGCGCTTGCCGTCGGCGTCGTGCCGCGCATGTTCGAGGCGCGGGCGGGGCACGGCCAGGTTCGTGTGTGGGTGCCCGGGTGCGCCACGGGCGAGGAAGCGTATTCGCTCGCCATCCTTCTGGCCGAACATGCGTCGACCGCGGCCGATCCGCTTGCCATCCAGATCTTCGCCACGGATCTCGACGAGCGGGCGATCGCGAAGGCGCGGGACGGGTTTTACACAGATGCGGAAGTGGCCGACGTATCCGAAGCGCGGTTGAAGCGGTTCTTTCGCCGTGAGCCCGAGGGGTTCCGTGTCCGCCGCGACCTCCGCGAGACAGTGCTGTTCGCGCATCACAATCTGATCAAAGATCCGCCCTTCTCCCACATAGATCTGATCGCCTGCCGCAATCTGCTCATCTACTTGAACCGCTCGGCGCAGGACCGCGTGCTCGAGACGTTCCACTTCGCGCTTCGACCCGGCGGCTATCTGTTTCTCGGCGCATCCGAATCGCCCGAGGGCCGACATGGTCTGTTCCTGCCGTTCGACAAGGAGGCGCACGTCTACGAGGCCCGGGGGGTCACGAGCCGTGCGCCGCTCCATGTCGCCGAGCCACCCGTCGGAATCGGGCGGCTGTTCCAGCCACCTCACCCGGAGGTTCGCCGAACCGAGCGATTCGCGCCCGCCGACGTCCATCAGCGGTTGCTGGAGCAGTACGCCTCTCCATCGCTGGTCGCGACCGATCAGCACCAAGTGGTGCACATGTCCGCCCGCGCTGGCCGGTTCCTTCACGTGGGCCCCGGCGAACCGTCGGGGGATCTGATGCACCTGATCCGTCCCGAGCTTCGGGGCGATCTCCGCATCGCGCTTCATGAGGCGGCGCGCCGTCGCGCACCTGTGCAGGTGCGCGCTCTCCCCATTACGCTGGACGGAGTGGAGCGAGCGGTCAACGTCAGCGTCAGACCGGTGCTGCACGAAGGCGACCCCGCGCGTGGGTTCTTTCTGATCGTGTTCGACGAATCCGACCCGGCCGAAGCGCGAGAGCAAGAGGGGCAGCTGACGGCCGGCAGCGACCCTACCGCCGTGCACCTCGAGGAAGAGCTGTCGCGCGTCAAGGATCGGCTCCGCACGACGATCGAACAGTCCGAAACGCAGGTCGAGGAGGCGAAGGCGTCGAACGAAGAACTGCAGGCGGTGAACGAGGAGCTTCGGTCCTCGGCAGAGGAGCTCGAGACGAGCAGAGAGGAGCTGCAGTCAGTCAACGAGGAGCTGAGCACCGTCAACCAGGAGCTGAAGATCAAGATTGAGGAGCTTCACGGCGCCAACAACGATCTGCAGAATCTCATCAACTCCAGGGATGTCGGCACGATCTTTCTCGACCGCGACCTCTTTGTGAAACTGTCGACGCCAGCGGCGCGAACGATCTTCAACCTCCTCGACGCGGACGTCGGCCGGCCGCTATCGGACATCACCAGCCGCATCATCTACAATGGGCTGCAGGAAGACGCGCGGCAGGTGCTTCACGACCTGCGGACGGTCGACCGCGAGATCGAGACGCACGACGGCCACTGGTACTTGATGCGTCTCCGGCCTTACCGCACGACGGACAATCGCATCGACGGCGTCGTCATCACCTTCCAGGACATCACGGACCGGCGGAACGCCGAACGGGATGTCCGGCAGAGCGAGGAGCGGCTGCGGCTGCTCATCGACGGCACCATCGATTACGCGATCTTCACGATGACGCCGAACGGCACGATCGATTCGTGGAACGCAGGGGCACAGCGGATGTTCGAGTACACCGCGAACGAGATCGTCGGTCAGCCATGCGATCGCCTGTTCACACCTGTGGATCGCGCAGCCGGGGTTCCCGCCGCGGAGCTCGTGCGCGCGGCGCGGGACGGTCGCGCCGCGGATGAGCGATATCACGTTAGGAAGAGCGGTAAGCAGTTCTACTGCAGCGCCGTGACGACGCGGCTGGATCCAACCGGGGGACTGGGGTTCGCAAAGATCGCGCGCGACCTGACGGACCAGCGGAAGGCGGCGGACGCGTTGAGGGATGCGCAGGACGGCCTCGAGCAGGGCGTTACGGATCGGACGCGCGCGCTGCAGCTTCAGATTGTGGAACGCACGACCGCTCACGAGCACGCGAGCGAGCTCGTTCGCAAGCTCGTGACGTCGCAGGAAGACGAACGGGCCCGTATCGCGCGCGATTTGCACGACCAGATCGGCCAGCAGCTGACGGCCCTGCGGCTCACCCTCGAGCGCCTTGCCGACGAACGCGGATCGGATGAGCAATTGACGCGGGCGGTCGCGCTCGCAAAGAACATCGACTCGGAGCTCGGGTTCATCGCGTGGGAGCTCAGGCCGGCCGTCCTCGACGATCTCGGCCTCGCCGCCGCTTTGCCCAGGTTCGTCAAGGATTGGTCTGAACATTACGGAGTAGCCGCCGAGTATCGTGGGTCTGGGTTCCAGACCGGGCACCTGCCAGGTGAAGCTGAAGTGGCGTTCTATCGAATCGCGCAGGAGGCGCTGAACAACGTCGCGAAGCACGCGCACGCCAGCCGCGTGGACGTCATGCTCGAGAGCCGCGACGGCTCGATCATGCTGGTCGTCGAAGACGACGGCGTGGGGTTCGATCCCGCCGCGATTGCGGGCGATGGTCGCGGGATCGGCCTGGTCGGGATGCGCGAGCGCGCCGCGCTGATCGGCGCGTCGCTGCAGATCGAGTCGGCGCCCGGCGATGGGACGTCGATATACGTGCGGTCTGCACGATCGGCCACCCCCGCTGGGTGATCGACGATGACCAGCGCCATCCGCGTGCTGCTCGCCGAGGACCATGAGACGGTTCGCGACGGCCTCAAGCTGTTGTTGCAGTCCCAGCCCGACATCGACGTCGTCGGCGAGGTTGCCGACGGCGCGGCGGCGGTCGACCGGGCCAAGCGGCTCAAACCACATGTCGTCGTCATGGATCTCTCGATGCCGACGATGAACGGCCTGGTCGCGACGCGCATGCTGAAGGAGACGACACCGGACGTCGCCGTCGTTGCGTTGACCCGCCACGACGATGAGGCGTACGTCAAGGAGCTGCTCAGCGCCGGAGCGTCTGGATATGTGCTGAAGCAAAGCTCTTTCAGCGAGCTGTTGCGCGCCATTCGGGCGGCCGCTGCGGGGCAGCGCTATCTGGACGCGGCCCTCGCCGCGCGCGGCGAACCCGCCGGCGTCCGCCGCAGGCTGCCGACTCGTCCGGCCGCGACCGAGCGCGAAGCCCACGTGCTGCGCTTGATGGCGCTCGGTCACAGTAACAAGGAGATTGCCGATCAGCTCGGGATCAGCGTGAAGACGGTAGAGGTGCACAAGGCGAATGCCATGCGCAAGCTCGGCCTGCGCGGCCGGATCGACGTCGTGCGCTATGCGGTGCTGAATGGCTGGCTAAAGGAAACCTGACAAATACCTTAGGGATCTCCCCAATGGCGCCGCCCGCGCCCTCGTGCCATTGTGACGTCTCCCCATGGCGGCGCCGCACGCGATCCGGCGAGTTCTTCTGGTCAACGACTCTCCTGACGAGCGGGAGATGTACGCCGAGTGGTTCCGCCAGCAGGGCTGCTGCACGCTTCTGGCGGAGAACGCCGCCGACGCGTATCGCATGGCCGTGGAGCTGACGCCCGACGTCGTCATCACGGACGTGAAGCTGCTCGGCAGCGACGATGGCCTCACGTTGACCCGTCGCTTGAAAGAGGACGCGCACACAAGAAAGCTCGCCGTGGTGGTGCTCTCCGGCTACGTCTTCACGACGGACGATGATGCCGCCCGTCTCGCGGGCTGTGACCTCGTCATCCACAAACCCTGCCTGCCCGACGCGCTCGCGCAGGCGATCGAAAGCGTCCTGCCGCACGCGTGACTCGCTGATTGCTTGGGAACACATCATGCATCGCCCCCGTACGTGGAGGGTGATGGCACATGTCAGCGAAAAACCTGAGCGAGCTCCTCATCGAAGAATTGCGCGACGCCTACGACGGCGAGAAACGGCTGACCCGCGCGCTTCCGAAGATGGCGAAGGCCGCAAGCAGTGAGGAGCTCTCGGCCGCATTCATGACCCATCTTCGCGAAACCGAAGGTCAGATCGTCCGCCTCGAGCAGGTATTCAAGATCCTGGGTGAAGCGCCCCGCGGCAAGAAGTGCGAGGGGATCATGGGCATCGTCGAAGAGGGCGAGCAGGCGATGCAGGAGCTGGACGGGCCGGTGCTCGACGCCGCGCTCATCGCGGGAGCGCAAAAGGTCGAGCACTACGAGATTGCGTCGGTACGGCACCGTGGCGTATTTCGCGGAGCTGCTCGGGGAGACGCGCGCCAAGGACCTCCTCGGGCAGACACTGGAGGAGGAGAAGGCGGCCGACGAGAAGCTGACCACGCTCGCCGCGTCGCGCGTGAATCGGGAAGCGCTGCTCGCCGCTGGAAGCGAGGACGATCGGACGTCCCGGGCGGTCGCTCACGACCGTTCGCCGCGCCGCCGATCGCGAAAGTCGACCGCCCGCAGTTCCCGCTCGAACCGTAAGAAGCGGTGAGCGTACACTTGGCGCCGTGCGCAGTCTGTCGCCGGCGCCTCGTGTTCTTGCGCTAGCCGGGTTGCTGGCGTTCTCAGCTGCCATCGACCTCAACGGAGGCACCGACGTCCGCGAGCAGGCCTTCGCTCGCGCTCGCGCCAACGCGGCGCAGTTCGAGCGCTCCGTCGCCGCCGCGCAGCGTGTGCTTCACGCCTGGTTGAAGCACGCGGACCCCGAGACGCTGCTGCTGCCCGATCGACCCGTGCCCGACAGGTCGCGGTGGGTCTATACGCCGCACAACTCCGGGGCCGACCTCTATCCGTACCTGATTCTCACCGCGCACCTCACCGATCCAGACCTGTACCGCGGCCGCATGCTGGAGATGCTGCGCAACGAGATACGGTTCACGGCGGCACGGCGCTCGATCCCGGGCGATTTCAACCTCGCCACACGCACCCTCGGGCCGCCCAGCCTGTTCGGCGCGGCGGAGTACGCGAAGGACGGCCTCATTGCGGTCACCGAATACCTCGGCCGCACGCCGTGGTTCCACCGGATGGTCGACATGATCGCCGACGCGATGGAGGAGGCGCCGGTTCGAACCCGGTTTGGACCGCTGCCCGCCGCTGACGCGGAAACGAACGGCGACTATCTGCAGGCGCTCGTGCGTATTGCCGCGATGACGGGCGATCGCCGCTTTCTCGAATGGGCGCGCCGGATCGGCGATGCCTACATCGAGGAAGTGCTGCCCGGCAGCGGAGGCGTTCCCGGATTCAAGTGGGACTTCCAGGCGCATGCGGGCGAACGGCGCCTGCGCCTTCGCGACCACGGCAATGAGACGATCGTCGGGCTCACGATGCTGCTGGCGCTCGAGCATCAGCTCGCCTCGCCTCGTGTCGCGGCCTATCGTCCGGTGATCCAGCGCATGCTCGATCGCGTGCTCGCATCCGCGAATCCCGACGGCCTCCTGTACAACGAAGTGAACGTCGATACGCTGAAACCGATCGATCGGCGTCTTTCGGACAACTGGGGCTATGTGTACGGCGCGGTCTACAGTTATTACCAGGTCACGGGTGACGTGCGCTATCGCGACGCGGTCCGGCACGTGCTCCGACACCTTCCGAAGTACCGCAAGCACGTGTGGGAGCCACGTGACGATCCGGCGCTTCCCCTGGGGTCCTTCGACGGATACGCGGACGCGATCGAAGGCGCCATTTACCTCGCCAGCCGCGAGCCGGTGTCCGAGGCGTTCGACTGGATCGATTCCGAGATGGACGTAATGCTCGGCATGCAGCGGCCCGACGGCCACATCGAAGACTGGTACGGCGAGGGCAACTTCAACCGGACGGCGCTGCTCCATGCGTATATGAAGAGCCAGGGCGTGCGGCCCGAGCGGTGGGAGCCGGGCCTTCGGGTTGGCGCGACGCGCGAGGGGGAGCGGCTGTGGCTGCACCTCGACATGCCCTCACCTCGACGCGTTCAGCTCGACTACGCGCGGCATCGCCGCACGCTGAACCTGTCGACGAACTACGTCCGGCTGAACGAATTTCCGGAATGGTTCACCGTCGACGAGAACCGGTTGTATCGCGTCCGTTTCTGGTCGCCGGCCGCGCCCGCGCGTCTGCTCCTCGGGTCGGAGCTGATTGCGGGCGTAGAAATGATGCCCGGCGACTGGATCGTGGAACCGGCAGGGTAACGGGGTCTGGCCCCTATGGTGCCAGGCCTCAACCCGACATCGAAATGAGACCTGGCACCATAGGGGCCAGACCCCTATGTCACAAACCGGGTCTGGCGGCGTTCTATCGCCAGGATGGGCAGCATCGGAGTTCCGAGCATTGTGCTGAGCGGTTCGACCCCGGCGGCCGTGGACGAGGCCTGGCCAGACGAGGCGCTGGAGCTGTTTCGAGCGCACAATGCCTCGCTGTATCGGTTCGCCCGTGTGATGCTGCGCGAGCCGCAGGACGCCGAGGATGCGGTGCAGACGGCATTCCTTCGCCTGCTGACGCACCTGAAGAACGACGGCGGCCGCTCGAACCTCAAAGGATGGCTGTTCGCCGTGACGGCCAACCTGTGTCACGACCAGCTGCGGCGGCGCAGGCGATGGCTGCCGTGGCTGCCCGAGCACGACCGGCTCCTGACAACGCCACCCGACCTCGAGCCCCGCGATCCGGAGACGCAGTTTCTCGCGACGGTCGGAACCCTTCCGCCGCGCGACCGGATGCTCCTGGGGCTGAAGGCACAGGGTCTGTCGTACCGCCAGATCGCCGCCGCCACCGGAATACGCGAAACGTCCGTGGGGCGATTGCTCGCGCGCGCGATGTCGCGCTGGGAACGCGCGCGCGCCACGCTGTCGCACGCCTGAGGAAGCGCCGAGGAAACGCCGAGGAAAACGCCGAGGAAAACAATGTCCAAGTGTCTGAACGAAGCTCAAATCCGCGCGGTGGCCGACGAGGAGGCACACGGCTCCGAGCGGCAGCATGCCGACACGTGCGATCAGTGCCGAGCGCGTGTGGATGCCGCGCGGCGCGCAGCGCACGAGCTCTCCTCGATGGTGGCGAGCCTGAGCGTGCCCGCGTCGCTGAACGACGCCGCCCTCCTGAGGCGGCATCGCCGCTCCGGCGCGACGACGCTGCGCGACCGGCAATTCCGCCCGAACGTACGGCTGTGGGCGACGGCCGGCGCCGTTGCGGTGGCGGTTCTGCTCGTCGTGTTCGCGCTGCCGCCGCTCGACGCGCCGCGCGCGATGTCAGCGGCCGAGATCCTCGACCGGTCGCTCAAGACCTTGAACACCACGAGCGGAATCGAGCTGCGCGAGTTCGATCTCGACGTCAAGCTCCCGAGCCTGGGCGCGGCGCGGAGCGGAACCTACCGCATCGAGCAGCTGGTCGATCACGACACACCGGGCCGATATCGCGCGGTGTGGTACGCGCCGGACGGCACGCTGGCCGAGGGAATCAGCGAGGAGCCTGCTGCCGGGCGGCGCACCGTGGTGGTCACGGTCGACGGACAGCCGTTCGCGTTCCGATTGACGAGCACGTCGCCGCGGGCGGTGAGCCTGCGCGACATCGAACGGCATCACATTCAGGCCGTCATCCGGCTGCTTCAGGTCACGGCCGGGCAGACGCTCCGTGAGATCGACGAGCATGGCGCGAAGCGCTACGTCGTCGAGTTGCCGGCCATCGCCGGCGACGCGAACGCATCGGGGTTGTGGGAGCTCAATCGGGCGCGTGCGGTCATCGACGCGAACGACTATCAGATTCTCGAGCTCTCGGCGGCCGGTTCATACCTGGGCGAAGCGTTCTCGCTGGCGTTTCGCCTGCGAAATCGCCAGACGTGGTCGAGCGCTGAAGTGCCGCCAAGCCGGTTCGAGCTCCCGGCTGCCTCCAACGCGATGGTCATCGACGGCGTCAGCACGGATGATGTCGGCCGCGACCTGCTGGCAGCGGCGCTTCGCGAGCTCTCGCGGTCGCGCCGGTAACATACGGCCGCTTCTATGCCGGATGCGATTCGTACCGATGGACTGACGAAATACTACGGACGCGTCGTCGGCGTCGAAGACCTGACGCTCGCCGTTCCGCAGGGGGAAACCTTTGGCTTTCTCGGGCCGAACGGCGCGGGGAAGACGACGACGATTCGGCTGCTGCTCGACCTCCTGCGTCCTTCGTCCGGCACGGCATCGATCGGCGGCTTCGACTGCCAGCGGGAGAGCCTCCGGGCGCGAGCTCTCGTCGGCTATCTCCCGGGAGAGCTGCCTGTCTATCCGGATCTCACGGGGCACGGGTTCCTTCGATTTCTCGCGCGGATCGGCGGCCGGCCCGTGGCGTCCGCGACGCTCGAGCGGCTGCTGCACCGGTTCGACGTGAGCGACACGGATCTGCGCCGCCGCATGTCCCAGTACTCGCAAGGCATGAAGCGAAAGCTCGGACTGGTGCAGGCGCTCATGAGCGATCCGCCGATTGTGGTGCTGGACGAGCCGACCGCCGGCCTCGATCCGTTGATGATCGAAGCATTCGAGGAGACGCTCCGCGATCTGGGCGCACGCGGCATGACGGTGTTTCTGTCGTCCCACGTGCTGTCGGAGGTGGAGAAGACCTGCGATCGCATCGGCCTGATTCGGCGAGGACGCCTCGTCGCCTTACGAGACGTCGACGAGATCCGCCGCGACATGCCGAGGCGCGTCGTGGTGGACTTCGCGGCGGCGGTGAACGGACACCTGCCGGCGCTGGACGGCGTGACACTCGTGACTCGCGGCGCCGATTCGTGGACGCTCGACGTCCGCGGACCACTGGGGCCGCTCGTCGAGTCGATGCGAGATCTTCCGGTACGCGATCTCCATGTCGAGCCGTTTGGCCTCGAGCAGTACGTTCGGCAGTTCTACTCGGGCGAGGAGAAGCCCTGATGCTCGCCGCGCTCGTCGTGCGATCGGTCACTCGGGCGCGTGGCGTGCTGGCAGGCGTTGCGGCGCTCCTCGCCGCTTTTCAGGTGGCGCTCGTCTTCCAGGCGGTGTCGCTCCACGAGCAGCAGACGTTCGAGGCCGCCGGCCGCATGGTGCCCGGCTTCATTCAGCGCTGGCTCGGCGACACGATGTTCGCCCTCGGTTCGTTCGGCGGCATCGTCTCGTTCGGGTACTTCCATCCCGTCATCGTGCTGATGACGTCGATCGCGACGGCGTTCCTGGCGTCCGATCCGGCGGCCGATGTCGAGGAAGGCTACGTGGACCTCCTGCTCGCGCGGCCGGTTGCGCGGCACCTGATCGTCACCCGATCGGCCATCCTCCTCGCGGCCTGCCCGGCGATGCTTGCCACGCTGATGATGACGGCGACCTGGACGACGACCGCTCTCGTGGCGCCGCGCTCGGCGCAGTGGCCGTCGCTGCCGAGCATCCTCACGTTGTCCGCCCATCTGGTGCTCGTCGCCTCGTGCTTCGGCGCGCTGTCGCTGATGCTCTCGACCGGCGCACGACGACGGACCGCGGGCTTCGCACCGGCGGCGATGGCTGCGGTCGCCCTGTACCTCGTGAACGTGCTGGCTGCCTCGTGGACGCCCGCTCGCGTTGTCGACACGGTGTCGCCCTTTCACTACTACCAGGGAACCAGGATCCTGGTCGGTCTGACGGATCCCGCGCGCGATCTCCTGACGCTCGCCGCCGCCGCGTCCGTGCTGGTGGCGGTCGCCTACTGGCGCTTCAGCAGGCGCGATCTCTGATATGCCGCTCGTGCTCGGCGGCGTCCTCGTCATCGGTATCGTGCTGGCGCGGACAATCCACCGCGAGCGTTGGCGCGAGGGCACGTGGCGGGCGTGGGCCCAGCTTTCCATAGGCTGGGCCATCATCGTGCTCGGCCTCGTCCACATCGGAGCGACCTGGCTCCTCTACGCGGATCTGACCAGCCGCGCGCTCTGGTTCGCCAGCGGCGGCATTGCGATGGCGCTCGGGGGAGCGCTCAACGTGCTGCAGCGTCTCTACGCGGGCGTGGCGCCGGGTGTGTCGCCGGCATGCGTCGCGGGGAACGTCTCGCTGACCATTCTGGCGTCGGCGTTCGTCGCCCTCGCCGGCGCGCGCGTTGCGCGCGAACCACAGTTTCTGCTGCTGCTCGGCCTCCTGCTTCTCAGTACCTGGTTGTCGCTCGAGCCGGCACGTGTCCGCTCCGCTCGCTGATTCTCGTGACTTCACGTGTCACGTACACCACGAAGCCACGGAGAACACGAAGAAGAATCTGGAAAATCATCAACATCAATGGCGTTCGTCAGTCGAACGCCCCTTCGTGATCTTCGTGACCTCCGTGGCTTCGTGGTGTGCTTCTGACAAGCGCAGTCATGAGAATCATCAAGCGAAGAGATTTGGGAGTTGGGGTGTGTGCTCCTATGATTGATGCGTGGAGCATCACAAGAAACTGGCCATCCTCGTCGGCGGTGGACCGGCGCCCGGCATCAACGCGGTGATCGGGGCGGCGACGATTCGCGCCGCCCTGGAAGGCATGGACGTCGTGGGCATCCGCGACGGCTTCGAGTGGCTGATGCAAGGAGACATCGACCACGTGACGCCGCTCACGATCGACGCCGTCAGCCGCATCCACTTCCGCGGCGGCTCGCACATCGGCATCGCCCGCGCGAATCCGACCTCGGACCCGAAGTATCTCGAGAACGTCGTAATCTCGCTGCTGCGGATGGACGTGACGCGCCTGCTGACGATCGGCGGCGACGACACGGCGTTCTCGGCGATGAAGGTCGAGGAGCGCGCGGCCGGCCGCATCCATGTGGTGCACGTGCCGAAGACGATCGACAACGATCTCGATCTGCCGCCGATGGTGAACACGTTCGGGTTCCAGACGGCCCGGCACTACGGCGCCGAGATCGTGAAGAACCTGATGGTCGACGCGAAGACCACGTCGCGCTGGTACTTCGTGATCACCATGGGGCGCAAGGCGGGACATCTGGCGCTCGGGATCGGCAAGGCGGCGGGGGCGACTCTCACGCTGATTCCGGAGGAGTTCCCCAAGCCGCTCCGGCTGAAGACGATCGTCGACACGCTCGTCGGCGCGGTCGTCAAGCGCCTGAGCTACGGCCGGCGCGACGGGGTGGCGATGATTGCCGAAGGGGTGGTGCTCGACGTCGATCCGAGCGACCTCTCGTCGCTGCACGAGGTCGAGCGCGACGCGCACGGACATCTGCGGATCGCCGAGGTGAACATCGGCGAGATCCTCAAGGCGCAGGTGGCGATCCGGCTGAAGGAGCTTGGCGTGAAGGCGACGCTCGTCGCCAAGAACATCGGCTACGAGCTACGCTGCGCCGATCCGATTCCGTACGACATGGAGTACGCGCGCGATCTGGGCTATTGCGCCGCGAAGTACTTGCTGGCGGGCGGGAACGCCGCGATGGTCTCGATGCAGGGCGGCCACTTCGTGCCGATTCCGTTCTCGGCGCTCATCGACCGGGAAACGGGACGCACCAAGATCCGGCTGGTCGACACGCGCTCCACGCGCTATGCGATCGCGCGCCGCTACATGATCCGGCTGCGGCGCGACGACTTCAACGATCCCCACGAGCTCGCGAAATTCGCCGCGACGGTTCGCATGTCGCTCGAGCAGTTTCGCGACCAGTTCGAGTATCTCGTCGCGCACGAGCCGCCGCCGCTCGTGATCGATGCGGAAGGCGAGGCGAGCCGACACGACGCGGTCGGATTCGTCGATTGATTTTTGATCTTTGATTTGTGATTTTTGATTTGAAATCAAAAACCAAAATCAAAAATCAAAAATCGCAGATTACCTAGTGGCCTTGAGTATCGCCACGACCTTCACGCCCTGAATGTTCGCGGCGGAGGAGACGTACCCGATTGCGCCGCGCTTCAAGCGGACGAACGCGAGCACTTCACGGTCGGTGGCGACTGCCGGGGGCGGCTCCCCGGCCGCTTTCTTCCATTGCTGGACGGCGGCGGCCACGGCGATCCCGAGAACGTCACGAGAGAAATCCTCCCGGACGGGCGACGTCGCTGTGAGGTCCACCGGAAACGCCGGCTCGCCGTTGTCCCACGTGGCCCGCGTGAGGAACAGCCGCACCGCTTCGGGCTTCGTCAGCCCTTCGATCGGGTTGGCGACGTTGACGATGATTCTGTAGGTTTCCTGGCCCTGAACAGGCGCCGCGCTGAACAGCATGCCGAGCATGAGGGCGGGTATTACACGGAGCAACGGGATCCTCCGGATGACGTATCGGTAACAAGCGATCCAGGCTGTAGCATGGGCGACGTCTAGCCCGAGTCACCGCCGCAGCCGCCGATTCCCTGCTGCGAAACGAGCGATCCGCTGCTCGATGTCGTCGGCCTGCTGGCTCGCGCGGAACTCGATGACGCGAGCGTCGGCGAGGCCGCGGGCGCAGAACGGATCCTCGCTCATGATGACCTCGATCCGCTCGCGGCTCTCGCCCACGGCCACGATGATTCCACCGTCGCGCGGGATCTTGCGGCCCGACACGACGAAATGTCCCGAGGCGTAATACTTCTTCAGGAACCTCACATGCGCCGCCATGTGCGCGTCGATCTCGTCGAGGGAGGCTTTGTAAACCAGCTCGATGACGAACATCGCTGGGCCGCTCGCCCTTACCTGAGCGTCGTTCGCTCGACCGGCTCCATGCGCAACACCGGCGTCGGCTTGCCATCCTCATCCTCGGTCACGAGGTAGATGAGCCCGTCCGGCCCCTGGCGAACGTCGCGAATCCGCCCGAGGTTCTGCGCCAGCGTTTCCTCATTGACGACGTGCTGTCCCTTCAACGTGAGTCGCGCCAGCTGCTCACCGGCCATGCCGCCGGCGAACAGGTTGCCGCGCCACTGCGGGAAGCGATCGCCCGTGTAGACCATGAGCCCCGAGATCCCGATGGAGGGCACCCAGATGTGGACAGGCTGGTCCATCCCCTCGCGATGCGTACCCGCGTGAATGGCGAGGCCGGTCCGGTAGTTCACGCCGAACCCGATGACCGGCCAGCCGTAGTTGTGGCCCGGCTGCACGCGATTCAACTCGTCGCCGCCTTGCGGCCCATGCTCGTGCGTCCACACGTCGCCGGTTTCAGGATGAATGGCGAGGCCCTGTACGTTTCGATGCCCGTAGCTCCAGATCTCCGGTCGAGCGCCCGGACGGTTGACGAACGGGTTGTCCGCGGGCACGCGGCCATCGTCATGCAGCCGAATCATCTTGCCGTGATGGTTCGACAGATCCTGCGCCGGATGCGCCTCGAGATTGCCTTGCGGTGGAGCCTGCCGGTCGCCGAGCGTGAGAAAGAGGTAGCCGCTCTTGTCGAACGCGATCTTGCCGCCGAAGTGTCCGCGGCCCTGAGACACGGACTCGAACAGCTGTTGGACGTCGGTGAGTCGATCGTTTTCGAAACGCCCACGGATGAGAGCGGTCGTCGACTGCTTCGGATCGGCCAGCGGCTTCGCGTAGGTCAGGTACAGGAACCGGTTCGCGGCGAAATTGGGATGGGGCATGACCTCGAAGAGCCCACCCTGCGACGAGAAGACCGCGCTCGGCACACCTGCCACCGGCGCCGGGAGCAACTTGCCGTCCCGGACGATGCGGAGGCGCCCCGCGCGTTCCGTGACGAGCATGTCGCCCTTGGGAAGGAAGGCGATCGACCATGGACGCTCGAGCCCGTCGACGGCCGTCGCAACGCGGTAGTCGTGAAAGGCGGATCGCTGGACGTCGTTCCCGGATACCAGCGTCCCGCTCGCAAGCACCACGACACTCAGCGACAAGTTCAAAAAAGAACGGACCATATTGATCTCCACACCGTTTATATCAGGCATTCCGCTGTCAAGGCACTATGATCTGCACCGCATCAGCAACAGATGTCGTCTGGTGCACCTGTTGCCCGGAGGTGTTCCTATGAACGGCTGGCGCATTCGCTGATGAGACCGATTCGGCATCTGCGCTGGTACATCGGCGGCCTGCTGTTTCTGTCGACGGTCATCAACTACATCGACCGGCAGACGCTGAGCGTCCTGGCGCCGTACCTGAAAGTCGAATACGGGTGGTCGAACACAGACTTTGCCTGGGTGCTCATCGCGTTCCGTGTTGTGTACGCGGTTGGTCAAACGATTGCCGGACGGATCGTCGATCGTCTCGGCACGCGACGCGGCTTGAGCCTGGCCGTGGTCTGGTATTCCATCGCCGCGATGGCCACATCGCTGGCGGGCGGGCTCCGGAGCTTTGCCGCGTTCCGGTTCGCACTGGGCCTTGGAGAAGCAGCCAACTGGCCGGGCGCGACGAAAGCCGTCTCCGAGTGGTTTCCTCGGCGTGAGAGCGGATGGGCCGTTGCGCTTTTCGACAGCGGTTCGTCGATCGGCGGCGCCGTCGCGCCGTTCATCGTGCTGAGCATCTATCACACGTTTGGCAGCTGGCGGCCGGCATTTCTGATTACCGGCACGCTCGGGTTTCTGTGGCTGATGCTCTTCCTCTGGCTATACCGCAAGCCCGAGGATCACCCGCGCCTTTCTGCCGAGGAGCGTGCCGATATTCTCGCCAACAGAGGAGACCGTCTCCCGCAGACGACCACCGGGTCCCAACAGCTCCCATACCGTGTCCTTCTGCGCCTGCCCCAGACGTGGGGGTACGTCATCTCCAAGAGCTTCACGGATCCCGTCTGGTTCTTCATCACCGATTGGTTTGCGATCTATCTGGTTGCCCGCGGCTTCAAGCTCGAGGAGAGCCTTGCCGGCTTCTGGGTGCCATTCCTCGCGGCGGACCTCGGGAACTTCTTCGGTGGCGGCGTTTCGAGCATGCTCATCTCGCGCGGCTGGAGTGTTGGTTCGGCACGGAAGGCCATCGGCATCTTCGGTGGACTCGGCATGATGTTCCTGATTCCGACCGTCTTCACGGCATCGTTTGTCATTCTGGTCGCATGTTTCGCGATGGCCACGTTTGCGTACGCGGCGTTCTCGACGGTGATTCTGAATCTGCCGGCCGACATCTACCCGACGGGATCGGTCGCCAGCGTCAGCGGCCTGGGCGGCACGGGTGCCGGGGTCGGCACGATCGCGGCGATTTACATCACGGGCTGGGTGAGCGATCGGTACTCGTTCGCGCCCATCCTGATCGGAGCCAGCTTCCTGCCGCTCGTGGCGATGGCAGCGATGCTGCTGCTCGTCCGGAACACGAGAGAATCGCGAGAGGCGATTTTGAACCAAATTTGATGGCGGAAAACACACACGCCCGTCCGTCTACTAAGGATGAGACTTGTTCCGGCTCGGCTGGCTGGCAAGGAGTAGCGCATGTTTGCAGGTCTCGAGATTCTCATCGGCCTCGCCTTCGTGTACCTGATCCTCGGGTTGATGGTCACCGCCGTGACGGAAGTGGTGTCCACTCTCGCGAAGTTGCGCGCCAGGGTGCTGAATTCGGCGGTCCGGCAGATGTTGGACCGACCGGGCCAGCGCACGGTGACAGACCGGTTCTACGCACACGACCGGATTCTGGCGCTCTCCGAAGGACTGCGCAAACCCTCCTATATCCCTTCCAACACCTTCGCCGAAGTGCTGATGGACCTCACCAAAACGGGCGTGGATGCGACGAAGGTGCCGCTCATGGCTGGAACTCCGCCCGACCAGGAGACCATCGAGGAGCGGTTCCTGGACACCATGAACCGAGCGTCCGGGTGGTACAAAAGGAGAGCGGCCGCAATCTCGGGCGTGCTCGCCGTTTTCGTCGTGGTGCTGGCGAATGCTGACACGCTCGCCATCGCGCATACGCTCTGGACGGCACCGGCGGTCCGTGCCGCAGTCGTGGCGCAGGCCGAGCGCCGTGTCCAGATGGGGCGTCCGCGCGGTCTCGTCGATGCGAACTATGCCAATCCGGAGGACCCGGTTCCGTCGGAAAGTGACGATTCTGCCGAGGACCAGGACGAGCCGGACGGCATCACAGCTGAAGACCGGGCGGCGTTGGAATCCCTCCTGGGTTGGACGAACGATTTCAAGGCGTTCAACGGTGCGCATTGCGAGCTGCTTCAGAAGGAGCGCGATGAGGCCTGCCGGGAACGCGGAGACCAGCAGACGTGCGAGGCGGTGCTGCAGCGGATCTCCATCGATAAACGCTGTGAAGTGCTGCAGGGAGCGCTGGCGCCCACGGCAGTCTTTCCTTCCGGCGCCGTCGCGTCCGCCGCGCTTGTCCCAATCGTCTTCGGCCACCTTGTTGGATGGGTGCTGAGCATCGCTGCCGTGTCCCTCGGTGCGCCCTTCTGGTTCGACACCTTGAGCCGCTTTATCAACCTGCGAGGTGCGGGTCCCGTGGAACGGCCGAAGCACAAGGGCGATATCAGATCAGACAGACGAACCACCCGCGAGGCCGAAGCGACGCCGACGAAGGAGGACCAGCAATGACCCGCGTCGCGCTGAGCCTCGTCCTGTTCGCCATGCTCGTGGTCCCTCTCCGCGCAACGGAGATCCTGCTGAAGAACTCCTGGATCGAAAAGCACAAGAACCGGGTCACCACGGATGTCACGTTTCGAGTGGAGAAGGCACACAAGAAGCCGAATCCCATAGGGGAGAAGAGCGACGACGGTGACATGCACCTCGCGGGCCGGTCACAACAGGTGGGCCTGCCAATGGTTGTGGAGATCGTGAATGCGGCGTTGGACGATCACAAACCCGTGCTCGGCTCGATCAAAGCCGCGGTCGGTAAGAAGGCCAACGTGCAGATGTCCGGCGCGTGGCGGTTGTGGTTCGAGCATCCGGGCAAGAAGCCGCAAACGCAGGGACAGCCGGTCGCGGCGCCGCCTCACACCAATCCGGATCACGTCTTCGAGATCCACCCGGTCACGCAGTGGGAGGACGATCCGCTCGACGAGAGTTTCGTCCCGATCGACGGGTTCACCGCGCACCCTGCTGCCACGGCGTTCGGTCGTTACGAGAAGATGATCGTGACGGTGGCAAAGGGACAGACCTTCACCTCGTTCGATGCCAAGATGATTGGCTTCAACTACACCGAATTCATCATGGTCCTCACCAGCGCCGCCAAGACGGTGGACGACGGGCTGATGGCCCTGGCGAAGGTCGCGGACCTTGATGGAAAGATCGTGGTCAACACGCCGCGACGAATGGTGTTTGCGGCCGGCACGCCGCCGGCCGCCTTGATTGCCAAGGCGAAGAAGGGAGCGAAGTTCCAGGCGCTCGGCATCCCTCGCCTCAATCTGGAGCGGCTCATGACGAAAGCCGAGGCCGCGGACGGCGAAGCGGTGGATGTGCAGGGCGCCTACGAAATGATCGTGGTTGGCATTTCGGAGGGAGGGGGTAGGACCGCCCGCGTCCTGCGAGGACCAGCTGCTTGCGGTCGAACCACTGATTTGCACGATTCGAACCTTTGGTCAGTCGGGCACACGTAAGCCAGCAGACATGGCCCTGCCGTGCAAGACGCTCCCGCGCAGCTCCGCTACGCTTCGAGGCAGGAGCCGCATGGACTTTCAACGTGTCGCCCGCCACGTGACCGATCATCTGGAGAGGAAACGTGATGCGCCGCTGGCCGCACGCGTGAGCCCGGAAGAGATACGAGCCCACCTTCGCGACCGCTACCCGTTCACCGGGCCGCTCGCGCTCGAGACGGTCTTCGACGATGTGACCGCGATGCTGTGGCGATGGACCGAGCACGCGAGCAATCCTCGGCACTTCGGTCTGTTCCGTCCCGGCGTCGATGCCACCTGCGTCATCGCCGAGACGCTCGTGGCGGCGTATGACGCGAATCTCGCGACATGGGACTTCGCGCCGGGCGCGAACGAGATTGAGCGGCATACACTCGCCTTCCTGATGCGGCGCCTTGGCCTCGATCCCGACAGCGGCCTCGCGCAGTTCACGTCCGGCGGTCAGGAGTCGAACCACACCGCTGTGATCGCCGCGTTGACGACGGCGTTCCCCGAGATTGGACGACAGGGGCTTCGCGCCCTCGGCGGCAATCCGGTGTTCTATCTCTCGGCGGAAGGGCATCACTCGTTCGAGAAGGTGGCGCACGCGACCGGGCTCGGCCGCGAGGCGCTGCGATTCGTGCCCGTGGACGCGCGGCTGCGCATGGACGCGGGAGCTCTCGCGCGGCAGATCGCCGGCGACCGGTCGCGGGGCTGTCTCCCGTTCCTGATTGTCGGCACGGCAGGGACGACCAGCGCTGGCGTCATCGATCCGTTGGGCGAGCTTGCGGAAGTGGCGCGCGCGCACGGCCTCTGGTATCACGTCGACGCGGCGTGGGCCGGTGCCGCGGCGGTGTCCGATCGACTACGGCCGCTGCTGGCGGGCATCGAGCAGGCCGACTCGATTACCTGCGACGCGCACAAATGGCTCTCGGTGCCTGTGGCCGCGGGAATGTTCTTCTGCCGCGCTCGGCGCAGCGTCGAAACCGCCTTCGCCACCGAGACCGCCTATGTGCCGGAGCGGGCGGCCGATGGTCGCGTGTACCCGTTCGTGACCAGCCTGCAGTGGTCGCGCCGGTTCAACGGGCTCAAGCTGTTCATGCTCCTCGCGGAGCGCGGGCAGCCTGGCCTGGCCGCGCGGCTCGAGCAGCACGCGGCGCTCGGCGACGCCCTGCGCACGCGGCTGCTCGATGCGGGCTTCGTCCTGCTGAACGACACCCCGCTGCCGGTGGTCCTCTTCACGCAGCGCACGATCGCCGGAAACGTGGCCGCGCACGATCGGATATGCGCAACATTGCGGGAGCGCCAGATCGCGTGGATCTCCCGAACGCTGCTGCCAGGGCGCGTCCCCGCGCTTCGGGCACAAATCACACACTTTCAGACCGGCCGCGATGATCTCGACGCGCTCGTTGACGGCGTCCGCGACGCCCTGTCATGCTCCTGAAGGGCACGGGCGGGCCAGTGGCGCCGCCGTGCCAAACGTCCAATCCGTGCAAGACCTGGCGGCCGGCCCCGATTCAAATAAAAGAACAGGCTGAACCTGTGCAGCCCACTTGCCTTGACCGCGGACACTTCTTCGGCGTGAACCGCCTCGAGCGGCGCGTGGCCGGCTTCCTTCTCTCCGAGACGCACTACCGCGGCGGGCTCCTGGTGCCGCCTCACGTGCACGAGCTGCCGTACTTCGCGTTTCTGCTGGCGGGCGGCTATCAGGAGCATCTTGGGCGGCAGGCGGTCACGTTCGCGCCGCAGTCGTTCGTCTTCCATCCGTCTCATGAAGTCCGGCACGGCCGTCTTGGTAACGCCGGCGCCCGGCTCTTTCACGTCGAGATCGCGTCGCGATGTCTCGACCAGTTGCACGATGAAGGATGCGCGCTTGGCGAGAGCAGGGCCCTGACGGTCGGGCCATTGGTGACGCTGTCGCTGAGCCTGTATCGCGAGTTCCGCCAGACGGACACCGCGTCGGCTCTGGCGATCGAGGGCCTCTCGCTCGAAATCCTCGCTGCGGTCCTGCGCTCGACGCCGCGGGCAGACTCGCGGCATCCTCGCTGGCTCGAGCGCGCTCGCGAACGCGTGCATGACGATCTGGGGCGTGCGCTGTCTGTGGAGTCGGTGGCCGCGGATCTGGGGGTCTCGGCGGTCCGCCTGTCGCGCGCGTTCCGCCGGGCCTTCGGTGAATCGCTCGGCGCGTACCAGCGGCGCTTGCGCGTGTCCCTGGCGTGCGAGCGGCTTCGTGAGTCCTCGCCATCGCTGGCCGAGGTGGCCCTCGAGGCGGGCTTCACGGATCAGAGCCATTTCACACGGGTGTTCAAGCGTCTGATCGGCACGACGCCGGCGGTGTTCCGCCGCGAGCACGTCAGCCGAACGCTTGCTCGAGATCCTTGACCAGATCCCCGACCTCCTCGAGGCCAATGTAGAACCGTACGAGGCGGTCGCCGTACGCGCGGGCATTCGGCGCTTCCGCTGAGATCGGGCGTAACCACCAGGCTGCTGACGCCGCCCCAGCTGTACCCCATTCGGAAGATCCGAAGGCGATCCATGGACGCGTGAAGGTCGGACCGCGTCAGCGGCTCCCTGAATACGACTGAGAAGAGTCCAGACGAACCTGTGAAATCCCGCTTCCACGTCGCGTGCCCGGGGCAGGACGGCAGTGCGGGATGGAGCACGGTCTCGACATCCGGCCGCGCGGCAAACCAGGACGCCACCGTGAGCGCCGATTCCTCGATCGCCCGCAGTCGAACGTGCAGCGTCTGCAGCCCGCGGAGCGCGAGAGAGCAGTCGTCCGGTGACACGGCGAGCCCCAGGTGTTGAAGCACCGACCCCACTCGCTGGTACACCGTCTCGTCCCGCACCGTGATCGACCCGAGCAAGAGATCGCTGTGTCCTCCGATGTACTTCGTGATCGCCTGCACGGAGATGTCCACGCCGCGCCCGAATGCGTCGAAGAGAACGCCGGCGGCCCAGGTGTTGTCCAGCACAACGAGCACTCCACGCTCGTGCGCCGCGTCGACGATGGCGGGGACGTCCTGCACCTCCATCGTGATCGAGCCGGGGCTTTCACACCAGATCAGACGTGTGTGGCTGCCGATGCGCGAAGCGATCGCGGCGCCCTCGAGCGGCTGGTAATACTCGACCTCGACACCGTAACGACGGAGGATGCGCTCGGCGAAGGCTCGGCTGGGTCCATAGACGCTTTCGGGCACGAGCACGTGGTCGCCTGCCTCGAGGCACGCAAAGTACACGACCGCGAGCGCGGACTGGCCGCCCGGCGTGATGAAGCACCGATAGCCGCGCTCGAGCTCCGCAACGCGCGCGGCCAGTTCGAGCGTGGTCGGCGTCCCGTACGAGCCGTAGGTATACGGAACCTCGTCATGGTTCCAGGTATCCCCGATAGCGGACGCGCGCGGGAATACCGTCGTCGATGCTCGGAACACCGGAGGCACGAGGGAGCTAAATCCTTGCGGTACGCGCGCCTCCGAGTGAATCAGTCTGGTCTTCCAGTCCGTTCCCATAGTCGCCCACTCCGCTGGCAGGCACATTATAGGGATCCGCCTTCCCGCTCCGGTTGCTAACGGCCGCGTATCCGCAGCACGATCTTGCCGGGCACGTGCTCCTTCGCGAGTCGACGGGCCGCTGTGCCTTGCTGGATTCATGGAGGTGTGTTGTGGCGAAGCGGATGTTGACACTCATCTTCCTTGTGGCCCTCGTGATGCCGATGGCTGGTCAATCAACGCGGTCCATTCAAGGCGTCTGGCGAGAGTCTGAAAGGACAATCCCCGCTTCGGTTGCCGGCCGACAAGATCCGTTTGGTGCGTTCCCCGCGGGCACACACACCAACCTCCAGACAACCTTGGTGATCTTTACAGACAGACATTACAGTCGGACCAGCGACACCGCAGCGCAGCCGCGTCCCACGACTGGTTACAAGACACCTGGGAAACCGACGCTGGAGGAGTTACAGGCTGAATGGGGTCCATTTGCCGCCAACGCCGGCACGTATGAGGTTTCGGGGACCACCCTCACTCTCCACGCCATCGTGGCGAAGAATCCCAGAGCTCAAAGAGAAAAGAACTTCACCCGACTCACCGTCAAGCTCGATGGGAATAACTTGTGGCTGACGCCGATGGAGACTGAGTCTGGAACGATCGCGGCGCCCGTGACCTCCAAGTACGTGCGGGTTGAATAACGAATGCGGCAATAAGACTCTCGTGCACCGCCGGTTCGGCGGTTCTTGCCCGTGCGCCGATAGCCACTTCACTTCGTTTTGTTTTTTTCGTCCCACGGCATGGGCTCCCAAAGTTCGACTTTGTTTCCGTCGGGATCGAGGATCCATGCGAATTTTCCGTTTTCGTGGGATTCAGGGCCTTTCCAGATTTCGACGCCGTTTCGCTTCAGATCCGCCAACATTTCGGACATGTTGTCGACACGGTAGTTGATCATGAAGCTGGAAGGGCTGGGGCTGAACCATTCGGTGTTCTTCTCCGCGACATGCCACACCGTGAGGCCGTGGTCCTCGGATTTGTCGTCGGTCCATTTGAGGATCGCGCCGCCCCAGGGCTCGAGCTGAATTCCCAAGTTTTGGCTGTACCACTCCGCGAGCTTCTTGTGATCGTTGGTGGATTTGAAAAATACACCGCCGATTCCTGTGACCTTCGCCATCAATCCTCCATTGATTGAACTTGAATTCTAGGACAGTCGCGTCCGCCAGAATGGCGGCATCGCGCAGATGGCGCTAACGATTGCAGAGTCCAAGACCGCGCTCAACCCCTGTCCTGGGATGTCACAAACGAAGGATGGTGGCCCAGATTTTCCCCAGATGGAATCATGCGTAACGCGACCCCGCATCCGACTTGAGCTCCGCCTTCCACGCATCGTCCCAATGAAATATTCTACGAAGCCGACGGCCGTTCGTGGCCACCTACCAGCCTTCTGGGCACACGGTTGCCACCGCCACGCAAACTGCGGCAGGGATCGTACGGGAGCCACTGGCAAGCGAACCCGGGAACCGTCACGTTACGACGGATGGTCATCATGGAAACCGGGTAGCCGGCAGCGCGACTCGATACCCGGCATCTCTCACCCGATGTGATGAAGCAGTGACGACAGTCCTCGGCTTCCGGACGGCGGTCGTCACGGGCGTGATCGCCCTCGCCGCCGCGTCGTCGCTGTCCGCGGAGCGCCTGCCGGTGCGCATCTTCACGACCGCCGACGGCTTGCCGCGGGATCAGCTGCAGTGCGTTCGAAGCGACCGGCGCGGATTCGTCTGGTTCTGCACCGCTGAAGGACTGGTACGGTTCGATGGCCAGGGCGCCGTGACATTTGGCCGCGACCACGGCCTGAGGGCGCCAGGAGTCAGAATCCTTCCTGAATACCAGCGGCGACCGTTACTTCGTCGGTGTCGAGGATGGTCTCTATGCATTCGATGCGGGCGTAGTGACCAGCCCCGTGCGGTTCAGCTTCATCGAACGCGATGATGGGCAACGGTCGCATGGGGTCAACGCGCTCGCAGAATCTCGCGATGGCACGATCTGGTGTGGCACGGGAGGTGGGCTTTTCCATCTCTCCCAATCGGGCGGCGGCACACACCTGGTCGAAGTGCATATCGGGCTGCCGCGTGAGGTCGACAACGATCGGGCCGTGCGCGCGGTGCTCGAAGACGAGCGCGGCATCCTGTGGGTTGGCGCCGGCAGCGGTCTCTACGCGCGGGAGCCCGAGGGGCGTGTGACCCGCGTGACCGTTGCGCAGGGTCTGCCAGTGAACGAGATCCGGAATCTGGCGCTCGACGTACAGGGCAATTTATTCGCCGCAACCCGGGAGGGGTTGGTTCTGCTCGATCGTGAGGCGATCCTGCGGCGGGATTCGCACGTCGTCCGCCGTGTGTTCGGAGAGCGCGACGGTGTGCCTGCCCAGAATGTCAGGTCCCTCCACACCGAGGGGCACACGCTCTGGATCGGAACGGAATTCGGTATGGCCGAGGCATCCCTCACCGCGTCAGGCGATCTGAGGGTCGAACGGAGGCTTGTCGGCTTCTATTCCTACGGAATCGCGACCGATCTGCGGGGCAACGTCTGGGTAGCCACCGAAGCGGGGGCTCGACGGTTGTCGCGACGGGGCTTCATCACCTACTCCACCGACGACGGCCTGAGTGTGGCGCGAGTGACGTCGCTCTTCGAGACATCGCGAGGTGAGGTGTGTGCGATGACTATGGATGGGTACCGTCGCGAGATCAATTGCTTTGACGGCCGGCGTTTCAGACCCGTCCGGTCGGCGACGATTGAACGGATCCGCGATATCGGATGGGGCTGGTCGCAATTGACGCTGCAGGACCGCCGCGGGGGCTGGTGGATTCCTACCAGTGAGGGGGTGCTTCGCTTCGCGCCAGGGCCGGTGTCATCACTGTCTACGGCTCGCCCGGAGTCGACGTACACGCGGCGCCAGGGACTGCGATCGGACAGTATCTTCAGGCTCTTCGAAGATTCGCAGGGCGGGATCTGGGTGGCGACCTTCGCCGAAAGCGCCAACGGACTCGCCCGTATCGATCCCCGCACGGGCGCCGTCCGCGTGTTCGGTCCGCCCGATGGGGTCCCGGACAATCTGCCGCCCGTGCACGCCCTGGCCGAAGATCGGTTCGGCGCTGTATGGATTGGAGTCGATGAGGGCCGATTGCTCCGGTATCGCGACCGGTTCGAAGAGATTCCTCTCCGACCTCTTCAACCGGGGCAGGGACCACCAGTCTACGAGGCGGTGGGGTCGATTGTTGCCGATCGTCAGGGTCGCCTCTGGCTGGCCAGCACCGCGCACGGCCTTGGCCGTATCGACGACCCGCGAGCCGCAGTGCCCGCGATCAGGTGGTATGGCAAGGCTGATGGCCTGTCGAGTGATACGGCCTGGATGATCGTGGAAGACCTGTCAGGCGACCTGTTCGTCGGCACCGGCCGTGGCGTCGACCGCTTCGATCCTGCGAAGGATCGCTTCACACACTACTCCGCCGACGACGGAGTGCCGCGCGGAGAGGTCTGGGGAGGCCTTCGCGATCGATCGGGACGGATCTGGCTGGCGACAACGGACGGCGTGGCGCGATTCGACGCCCGGACCGACGACCGGCATTTTCAGCCAGTCACACTGATTACCGCCATCCGCGTCGCCGGCATGCCACTGCCCACACGGGCTGACGGCGCCCAGCGGTTCGATGGGTTCACGGTCCAGCCCGGCGATCGTCGCCTCGAGATCGATTTCGTCAGCCCGGGCGCGCAGACCGCAGACGGGTTGCGGTATCAGCATCAGCTCGCAGGCGTCGATCGAGACTGGACGACCACGGACGCACGCACGGTTGCGCTCGCTGGTGCCGCGCCAGGAAACTACCGCTTTCTCGTTCGTGCGGTCTTTGCCGACGGCACCGTGACCGACCCGGCGGCGGTCGAGTTCACCGTGCTGGCGCCGGTCTGGCAGCGCCGATGGTTCCTCGCCCTCGCGGCCGTCTGTACGTGCGCCATGGCATTCGTGGTCCACCGCTCGCGGGTCAGACACGCCATTGCCGTCGAACAGGTCCGCTCCCAGATTGCCGCCGATCTGCACGATGGCGTCGGCGCGAGCCTGTCGCGCATCGCGATCCTGAGCGAAGTCGTCCGGCAGCAGGCGCATTCGACGCTGCCGGACGCCATGCCTGCGTTGACCGCGATCAGCGACAACGCTCGCGCCGTCATCGACGACATGAGCGACGCGGTGTGGTTCATCGATCCTCACGTCGACACCCTTCAGCAGGTGGTCATTCGCGCGAGGGCCATGGCGTCGGAGCTCTTCGACGGCCAGCCAATCCGATGGAGCGTCGAGGCCCCGGACGACGCCTCGAAAGTCCCGCTCGCATCGGAGCAGCGCCGCCACGTCTATCTGATCATCAAGGAGGCCCTCACGAACGTGCTGCGTCACGCGCAGGCCACGAACGTGGTCGTGCTCGTCACGGCTTCACAAGGACGCCTGCGTATCGAAGTGACCGATGACGGGATCGGTCTCGATGGCACGGCATGCAACAGTTCCCCTGGCCCAGGTGCCGGCCGCGGGCTCGAGAACATGCGGCGCAGAGCCGCCGCCCTTAGCGGGGCGGCCCGGATCGTGTCGCACGCCCAGGGTCGCGGCACCCGAATCGTCGTGGATGTGCCGGTGACGCACCCGCATGTTCATGCGATTGGCGACATCGGATCGCAACGCTAACATGCCGCTCGTGAACGGCTCACGGGGCGAGGCATCCTCTCCAGAACCGCTTCGCGTGGCGATCGTCGAAGACGACGTGACGACGCGCGATGGGCTCGCAGCGCTGATCGAGGGCACGCCGGGGTATCGGTGCGTCGGGCGGTACGGCTCGGTCGAAGAGCTGCTGGGCAGGGCACCCGATCGACTGGCGGACGTCGTCCTGCTCGACATCAACCTGCCTGGCATCTCCGGCGCCGAGGGCGTTCGGCTCGTCCGCGAGCGGTGGCCCTCGACGGAAGTGCTGATGCTCACCGTGTATGCCGACCAGGACAAAATTCTCGAGTCCATCTGCAACGGTGCGGTGGGCTACCTGCTCAAGAAGACGCCGCCGGCGCGGCTGCTCGACGCCATTCGGGAGGCGGCGAGCGGCGGTGCGCCTATGTCCCCCGAAATTGCGCGGAAGGTCGTGACGCTGTTCCGCAAGGCCCCGGCCGCTGAAGGTACCTCCGAAGCGCTCACCCCGCAGGAGTTGCGCCTGCTGCAACTGCTGGCGGATGGTCACAGCTATCAGACCGCGGCCGAACGCCTCGCGATCAGCCTGAATACCGTGCGCAGCTACGTCCGGAACGTGTACGACAAGCTGCACGTCCACTCGAAATCCGAAGCCGTCAGCAAGGCGCTCCGCAGCGGCTTGATCGTCTGACGTCCGTCGTTCCTTCACCGCATGTACATGTCTGCCGCTCGTGAGCGCAGCCTGTTAGTGTCTGGCTCTTCGAGGAGACCAGACAGTAGCAAGGGGGCGAGTCGAACTCACCGCGTCGGATGTGGAAGGTAAGCGCGCCGAGGCCAGATCGAGCTGCCCCCTTCTCGGCCCGCGGTCGCGCACAACCGAGAGGAAACTCAAATGAGGCGACAACACGTAGCAGCGTGTGGAGCGGTAGCGATGGTCACGACCGAATCACTCTCGAGGAGGGTACCAATGAGACATCTGACAACCGCGGCTCTGGTTCTCTATCTTGGTGTCGCAAGCCTCTACGCACAACAGTTCGGGGAAGAGCACGCCACCGGCCGGCGCGTAAAGATGAGGTTTTCGGGAAGCATCATCTCGAGTCCGCTCAGTTTAAAGCCCGACACACTCAACCACGAAGAACATCTGGCAGGTAACAGTACGTTGGGACCATTCACCTATCGTGGCTTGTGGGCTGACGATCCTGCCACTCGGACCTTGGGCAATTGCGGCACTGGTTTCGGCCCAAACTTTCAACTTGTCATCGGCGGCGGCGTGTTTCGCTTCCACGACGGAAGTCTCTTGACGGTCAGCCTCACAGAGGGAGTCCTTTGCGTGGATCTTTCCGACCCGGCACGTCCGGTGGGCTATCTGACTGAGACCTTTCAGATTACAGGTGGAACCGGGCGTTTCGATGGCATAGCGGCGAGCTGCGGAGTGACGACGGGGGATTGCACACTGCAATTGACTGCGAAGAGGAGCGTGGTGTTGCGCGACTCCGCTGGCGCGGTCAAATTCATGACGAGTGTGGGGGAGATCGAGGGGACTGTTCCCCGATTCGGCAGGGGCGACGACCGGTAATAGCAGGAGTCAAGACAGAGTTCGCCGAACGGCGAAGCATTGTCGGAAACAGGTCAGGTGCTTCGGGCCGTCGCGTCCTTTCAGCCGGCATGCTGGCTCTGGGAGTCGCGCACCCGGTTCTGGGACAGCAACGGCTCGGTTCACCACTCGCCATGTTCGTTGGTGAAGTAGGTTTGGGGCGACCACAGTCGGGCGGGCGATTTCAGCCGTGTAGAATCAACGACGGAGAGTTGGTGGACCTGACCGGGATCGAACCGGTGACCTCCTGAATGCCATTCAGGCGCGCTCCCAACTGCGCTACAGGCCCTCGTGACCGCGTGTGGAACTCCAATGGTAACACGCCCGTCTCAGCGGGTGGACTTGCTGCACAATACGCGGCTGATGGACGTCACGGAGCCGCCGGTAGCTGCCGAGCCGCCGAGGATCGCCGACGGTGTCGATCGCCAGCTAGACCCGCGCGTCATTCCGCTTCATCAAGCCATCGGCTGGATCGTCGCCGCCGTCATCGCCGCCGGATCGCTCGTCGGCCTGCTCATCGTCTGGGCCGCGAATCGTTTTTCCCCCCTCGTCCTCCTCGGCCTCGCGCCGGCCTGGCTTGCGGTGAACGCCGCGCTGGCGTGGCATTTCCACCGGTGGCCGTCGATCGATCATCGCCACACGTTCTACCGCGTGGACGATGAGGGGATCGAGATCCGCCGCGGGGTGTACTGGCGGGTCGTGATCAACGTGCCGCGATCGCGCGTGCAGCACACCGATGTGTCGCAGGGGCCGCTCGAGCGCCGGTTCGGTCTGGGTACGCTCGTCATCTACACGGCGGGCACCGACCACGCGAAGGTCGATCTCGCCGGCCTCGCTCACGACGTGGCCCTCCAGATACGGGAGCACCTCTTGCCGAGGGAGCGCACCGATGCCGTTTGAGCAGCGGCTGCATCCCGCATCGATCCTGTTCGCGTTCGCGAAGAGCGCCAAGGCCTTCCTGCTTCCGGGCCTCGTGCTGATGGTCACGTCGAACCGTTCATCGGGCGGTCCCGAGGGGATGTTCGGAGGCCTCCCGGTGAACTGGGAGCTCTGGCTGATGCTGCTGATGATTCCGAGCGGAGTGGCCGCGATCGTCCGCTACCTGTCCTATCGCATCCGCTACGAGGGGACCGAGCTCGTCATTCGATCCGGAATCATCTTCAGGAACGAACGCCACGTGCCATACGCCCGCATCCAGAATCTCGACGCGGTGCAGAACGTGTTGCACCGCATCCTCGGTGTCGTCGAGGTGCGGGTCGAAACGGGCGGCGGCCGGGAGCCAGAGGCGAGGATCAGCGTGCTGCCGTCAGCGGCGTTCGACGAGATGCGGCGGCGCGTCTTCGAGGGCCGTGAATACGCCGCTGCCGTGCCGGACCATATGGCCAGCCCCGACGCGCCGGCAGAGCGCGCCGCGCGTGTGTCGCTGCTGCATCTGCCGCTGCGGGAGCTCCTGCTGTTCGGATTCCTCGAGAACCGAGGATTGGTGCTGATCGGCGCGGCCTACGGCGTGGCATGGGAGTTCGGCCTGCTCGAGAGAGTCTGGGGCGGCCTCTTCGACAATCGCTGGTATGCGCCGTTCATCGCCCCGACCCGCGTCATCGAGACGATCGGGCGAGGCACGGTCTCGATCGGCGCTGTTGCCGTTCTCATCGCGGGAGTTGCGGGGCTGCTCGTGCTCGTGCGCGTCATCTCGATGGCATGGGGGGCCGTGCGCCTCTACGACTTCCGTTTGACGAAAACCGGCGAGGACCTGCATGCCACGTACGGTCTCCTCACGCGAGTCGCGACGACGGTCCCGTTGCGACGAGTTCAGACGATGACCGTCAAGCAAGGTCCGCTTCATCGCCTCTTGAAGCGCTGTTCCGTCCAGGTTGAGACGGCCGGCGGCGGAAAGCCGGGGCCGGAGCAGGGCAAGCGAGAGCGCGAATGGCTTGCGCCGCTTCTTCACGACCGCGACCTCGCGCGTTTCGCGGGCGAGGTGCTGCCGGAGCTCGACGTCGCTGCGATCGCGTGGCACCGCGCGCATCCGCGCGCCTTCCGTCGCGCGATCAAGCCTCCGATCGTTCTGGTGGCACTGCTCACCGGTGGGCTGGCCATGCTGATCGGCTGGTGGTCGCTGCTCATGGCGCCGCTCATGGCGGCGTGGTCGATCTTCTCGACCTGGAAGTACGTCGAGAACCTGGGATGGGCATCGACCGAGCACGTGGTGGCGTTCCGCAGCGGCTGGCTGTTGAAACGCGTGACGTTCGCGCGGGTGGCCAGAATCCAGGCGGTCACGCAGCTCGAATCGCCCTTCGATCGGCGGGCGATGATGGCGCGCGTTCGGGTCGACACCGCCGGCGCCGGAGAGCGGTCGCACCGCGTCGACATCCCATATCTGGCTCGCGAGACCGCGCGGACGCTGCATGATCGCCTGGCCGCGCAGGCCGCGGGCACGGCCTTCAGTACTCGGTGAACATCCGCTGGATTTCGGCGGGGTCCTGAGTCTTCGTAAGCGCCAGCATCAGCAGAATCCGCGCTTTGATCGGCGACAGATCGTCGGCGCCGAGCATGTACCGTCGGCGCAGCTCGTCTCCCTGCGCGTCTGCGTTGTCCTCGCTCTCGGTACGAGGGCGCGCCGGCGAGCGTACGGGGATTCGCCCCGCACCCGCGCGTGTCCCCGACACGACGAACACGCCTTTGTCGGCCGCGTAGCGAGTCCCCTCGCGCTGAGTCCCGCTCGTGGCTCCCGCGCCCGCCGTGGCAAGTACGATTCCCCTGGCGCCGAGATCCACGGCGGCCTTGATCAGGTCGCCTGGTGCGCCCTGGTACACCATGACGACGTCGACGCGCGGGAGCGCGACGACCGAGGAGATGTCGAACTCGCTCCTGATGGTGTGCCGCCGCACCACGTCACGGTAGTACGCCACGCGGTCGGAGTCCACGACGCCCAAAATGCCGTATCCACGCGTCTGAAAGGTGTGCAGGCGCAACGCGTCGGTCTTGGTAACCTCACGGGCGGCATTGACCTCGTCGTTGAGGACGACCAGCACGCCCTTGTTCCTCGATGCCGGCTCCGCCGCGACGCGAAACCCTTCCAGGAGGTTCGCGGCACCCTCATAGCCCAGCGTGCTCGGATTGCGCATCGATCCGACGACCACAACGGGCCGCGCGTCGCGAACGGTGAGGTTGAGGAAGTACGCGATCTCCTCGAGTGTGTCGGTGCCGCTGGTGACGACGATGCCGGCGAGGTCGGCGTCGCGGGCGAACAGCTCGTTGAGGCGCCGAGCGAGCTGAAGCCACTGGTCGAGGGAGAGCTGAGAGCTCGCAACATTCGCGAACTGCTCGCTCTCGACGCGCGCGTATCGGTCGAGATTCGGGACGGACCTGACGAGATCTTCGTGAGTGAGCCGACCGCCCTGACGGTTCGAGATGGTGCCGCCCGTCGCGACGAGCCTGACGCGCGGAACCTCCTGCGCCTCCGCCGTGTGGACGATAAGAAGCAGAAGGGACGCGAAGATACGCGCCTTCACGCGCGGCACTATAGCGTACTGGTCGAGCTGGGCGCGGAGGAGTGACGCCGGTTTGCGAGGATCAGCCACTTACTGAGCTGTTGCGCCGCTTCGTCAGGCGTCTGACCGTAGAAGGGCATCAGCGCCGTCGGCATGCCGGGTACCCGGCGAATCTGCGCCCGCCAGCGGTTGCTGACGAGGGTGACTTCGATTTCGTACCTGCGGCCGCCAATGGTCTCTTCGAAGCGGTGAATCACGTTTGATGTGTCCGAAATGTGAAGGCTGGAAGACGGTGCGATCTTACGCGGACGTTACACCGGATCAAGCGAAGGGGTACGCGAAGCTCGCGTCCACACGCCTGCCGTGGGGCGAACCCGGAACATTGGAAGGCAAAATTTTTTACGGCTGTCTGGTTCTCAACAGGATTTGCACGCTTCATCCACACTTTTTCCACAGCCCCCCGTCTGCGTTGCTCAGGAGCGCGGTACGCTGGCCGGCGCGGTACAATGCAACACCTGTAAAGCTGTGACCAGAACCCTCTTCGCCGTCGGCCTCATGGTGACCATCGGTCTGGCTGGGGTGTCGTCCGCGGCGGAGAGCACCCTTCTTCGCCTCTTCCTCTCGGACGGCACGGCGGTGGTCAGCTACGGCGAGTTCGCCCGGCTCGAAGACCGCGTCATTTTCTCGATGCCGGTGGGCGGAACTGGCGATCAGCCGCGATTGCAGGTGGTCACGATTCCAGCCGCGGCAGTCGACTGGGCTCGCACGGAGCGGTACGTCGCATCCGCCCGGTATCAGCACTATGCGTCGACGCGCGGCGAAGCGGACTTCTCGCGGCTGAGCGGCGAGGTGGCGCGGGTGCTCAACGAAATCGCGCTGACGACCGAGCCCCGGCGCGCTCTGCAGATCGCGGAGAAGGCGCGCCAGACGATGGCTGACTGGCCACAGGCCCACTTCGGGTATCGCCAGAAGGACGTCCGCGAGGTCGTCGGCCTTCTCGACGAGGCGATTACCGACCTTCGCTCGGCCGCGGGCATCAGCGCCTTCGAGCTCACATTCGTCGCCATGGCACCCGACGTGCCACTCGAGCCCATCCAGGGCATGCCGCCGCCACGCGACATCGTGGCGCAGCTGCTCGCCGTGTCGAAGCTGGCGGAGCGCTCTTCCGAGCGCGTCGCGCTCCTCCAGTCGGCGTTGACCGTCCTCGACGAGGGTGGGGCGACGATTGCCGACGCGGCACGTCTGCGTGAGCTCATAAGCTCGCAGATTCGCCTCGAGCAGCGGCTCGACGAGCAGTACGCGCGCCTGTCGAAGCGATGGCTGCAGGCGGCAGCCAAGGCATCGGCGCTCGCGCGCGTGCGGGATCTGGAAGCCGTGCTCGCCCGAATCGCGCGAGACGATCGCAAGCTCGGAAGCCGGCGGCCCGATGTCATCCACGCGCTCAACGCTTCGATAACCACGCACATGGAGAACGCGCGCAAGCTCCGCCTGCTCCGCGACCAGTGGCAGTCGCGCCGCGCGGCCTACCGGGAGTACGACCGGTCCGTTTCCGGAAGCGTCCTGCAGCTCGTCAAAGCGCAGCCGGCGCTCGAGGCGATCAAGCGACTCGATGGTCCCTCGCCCTCGTCACTCTCGAACCTCCGGCTGCGGCTCATGGGCGGCGCCGAACGGCTCCAGCGTGTCACGGTCCCCGACGAGGTGCGCACCGCACACGACCTGCTCGTCGGCGCGTGGCAATTCGCCGACACCGCGGTCCGCGTGCGCCAGGACGCGATCGGAACCGGCGACATGACGGCTGCATGGCGTGCCTCTTCGGCCGCCGCGGGCGCCATGATGATGCTGACGCGCCTCCAGGCCGAGCTCCGCTCCATTCTGGAGCCCCCGCAACTCCGGTGATCGATGCTCGCTCCACCCGGTTGGTTCGGGCTGGGGATCTGCGGACGTTTCGAGATGCGTGCTCCGCGCTTGCGTCTGATGGGGATCCTTTCGCCGCGCGCCACCGGCTCGTCATCGTTCCCACGCGCGCGGCCGCCGCGCAGCTGACCCGGGCGATCGAGGAACGGACGCTTTCGCGCGACGGAGCCGTGCTGCTCCCCGATTTCGTCACGCGCGACACGTTCTACGAGCGCCTCGCCAATCGTCTGCCAGGGCCTCTCCGGCTGCTCAACGCGTTCGAACGCGAGGCGTTGATGGGCGTGGCATGCCGCCACGCGGCCGAACACGGCCATGCGCCGCCGTTTCGCCTTCGTCCCGGGCTCGTCGCCGAGATCCTCGGCTTCTATGACGACCTTCGGCGCCATGAGAACGACGTGGAGACATTCGAGCGCAAGGCGCTCGATGTTCTCGAACCGGGCGCCGACGCCGATCGTGGCGCGGAGCGCCTCGTGCGCCAGACGCGGTTCCTGGCGGCGGCGTTCCGGATCTTCGAATCGCGATGCGCCGCCGAGGCCGCGCTCGACGAGCACGCGCTGCGCGCCCGCCTGCGGACGACGTCCGCCGTGATGCCGTGGCGACATGTCGTGGTCACGGTTCGGGACCGCGCATCGGATCCATACGGCCTGTGGAACTGCGACTTCGATCTGCTCGCGCGCCTTCCCGGCCTCGAGCGCATCGACCTGGTCGTGACCGACACGTGCCTTGCTGGCGCGCTTCACGAGCGCATCCACCAGCTTTTCCCGGGAATCGAGGAGCAGCAATTTAGGGGTCTGGCCCCTGTGGTGCCAGGTCTTCCGATCAGCGGGTCCCAAGGCCTGGCACCATAGGGGCCAGACCCCTATTCACCTGACGCGCGACAGGGAGGAAGAGGTTGCCGACTTCGCGGCGCTCGTTCGCGATCTGGCGAACCAGGGCGATGCACCTCCTCTGGAGCGCATCGCGCTGGTGGTCTCGCGACCGCTGCCGTATGTCTATCTCACGCGCGATGTGCTGCAGTCGGCGGGGGTGCCCTGTCAGATGTTCGACGCGCTGCCGCTGGCGGCAGAACCGTACGCGGCCGCCCTCGATGTCGTGTTCTCCTGCGTTTCGGCGAACTTCGCCCGCACACCGCTCGTCGCGCTGCTCCAGTCGCCGCATATGCGCTTCGAACATGGCGGCCGCGTCCTCGGCCCGCGGGATGTTGCCGCGCTCGACCGCGCGCTGAGCGACGCCGGCTACCTTGGCGACCTGTCGGCGCTTGAATCGATCGTGGCGTCATGGCAGGGGCGCGAAGGACCGATCGCCGAACGCGCAGCGTTTGCGGGCGCGGTCGCCGTTGATGTCGTTCGCGGGCTGGCGGCGCTGCGCCAGCCGCAACAAGTTGCCGCGCACCTCGACTGCCTGCTGGCGGTTCTCCAGCGCCACGACGCGATTCCAGGACCGGACGATCCGCTGCGCGCCCGGCAGCTTCGCGCACGCGCAGCAGTTCGCGGCGCATTGCACGGCATCCGCGCGGCGCATGCCGCGTATGACGAGGCCTTCGAGGACTTCGAGACGGTCGCCGCGATGGTGCGACGCTGGATCGAGAACCACACGTTCGCGCCTCGTGCCGGAGAGTCGGGCGTGCACCTGCTCGACGCCGAGAGCGCGCGCTACGGCGACTTCGACGTCGTGCAGCTCGCCGGCCTCGTGGAGGGCGAGTGGCCCGAGCGGCCGCGCCGCAGCATCTTCTATTCCTCGGGCGTCCTGCAGCAGCTCGGCTGGGCTCCTGAGAAAACGCGGATCGAAGGCGCACGCAACGCGTTCATGGACCTGCTCCGCCTGCCCGCGCAGCGGCTCGTGGTCTCGACGTTCACGCTCGAGGACGACACGATGGTGGCCGCGTCGCCGTTTCTCGACGACGTCGAGAGCGCGGGACTCGAGAGCGTCGAGCAGACGCCGGCTGTCCGCCCGCGCATTTTCCAGTGGGAAGCGCTCGGGCTGGACCCGGTGCGGACGGATCGGCTGAGCGCCCTCGCCGCGCCCTGGGCCGAGTTCCGGCTGCAGGCGCCGTCGACGCGCGACCCGCGCCATCGAGGCGCAACGTCGGGTCATGCGGCCTCCGGCTTTTCGCTGAGCGGGCTGGAGCGTTATCAGGAGTGCCCGTTCAAGTTCTTCGCCGCCGACGTGCTGAAGCTCGAAGAGGCGCCGGAGGACGAGCCAAGTCTCTCTCCGCGCGCGCGCGGGCGCTTCATCCACGAAGTCTTCCAGCGCTTCTTCGAGGCATGGGATCGGCAAGGTGCCGGCACGATCGATCCAAGTCGGATCGATGACGCCCGTGCGCTCTTCGAGCGCGTGGCGGAGCCGCTCCTCGCCGTTCTCCCCGAGGCCGAGGCGGCGCTCGAGCGGACGCGGCTGTTCGGTTCGGCGATCGCGCCGGGTCTCGTCGACGTGGTGCTCGGGATCGAAGCGTCGCGGCCGGTCCGAGTCGTCGAGCGATGGCTCGAGTATCGGCTCGACGGCGACTTCTCGCTGGGGGCCTCCGGCGGGCGTCTGGCGCCGCTGCGCGGCGTCGCCGACCGCATCGATCTGCTCGAGGGTCGCCGGTTGCGCGTCATCGACTACAAGTCCGGCTCGGCGCCGAACGTCAAGCGCGCCCTCCAGGTTCCCGTGTACGCGCTGTGTGCGACCGAGCGGCTCGAATCGCGTGATGGCGCGCCGTGGACGGTGGATGAGGCCGCGTATGTGGCGTTCTCGGGAAAGCGCGCGCTGGTTCCCGTTGTCAGGGCCGGCGCGTCGGATCCCGGCGTACCGCTCGATGCGGCCCGCGAGCGGCTCTTCGGCGTCCTCGATGCCGTCGGACGCGGGGAGTTTCCGGCGCGGCCGCACGATCCGATGATCTGCACGTGGTGCGCGTACCCATCCGTCTGCCGGAAGGATTACGTTGAAGACGAATAACCTGACGCTGCCCTTCGACGCCGTCGAGTCGGCCGCCGAGGTGCAGGCCCCGTTTGCCGTCGACCAGGCGGCACGGGAGCGGGCCGTGGATCCGCGCTTCAACGTCGCGCTCGAAGCGTCGGCCGGCACCGGCAAGACGCGCGTGCTGGTCGACCGCTACGTCAACCTGTTGAAGGCGGGCGTCGACCCGGCGAACGTGCTGGCGATTACGTTCACGCGCAAGGCGGCCGCCGAAATGCGTGAGCGCATCCTGAGCACCTTGCGCGCCGTTGCCGCCGAGGGCGGCATTCCGCCGGCGCGCTGGCGCGACCTTCGCGACCGGCTCGGCGACATCGCGATCAGCACCATCGACGCGTTCTGCCTATCGCTGCTCCGGGAATTCCCGCTCGAGGCCGATCTCGATCCGGGATTCGCGATGGCCGACGAGACGGAAGTGCCTCGACTGATCGACGAAGCGCTCGACCGCGCGCTCCGCATCTGCCGCTCGCTCGCGCGCGACGACGAGAACGTCGCGCTCGCCTTCGCACAGATCGGAGAGCGGCGGGTACGCGCCGGCCTGGCCGTCCTGCTCAACCGCCGCCTCATCGCGCCCGCGGCGCTGCGTGCGTTTCTCTCGGCGGGCCCGGCGAACATGGACGTGGCCGATGCGTGCCGGCGGGCTTCGCGGGCGCTCGTTGACGTTCTCGAGTCGATGCCGGGCGGAGCATCCGTCTTCATCGAGAGCGGTCCGCTCTTCGAGCCGTCGTTCATTCTGCTGGCGCGCGACATCCGGCGGCTGCTCGACGAGAACGATCTACCGCCTGCAGCAGTGCAGTCGGCGTTCACGCGCGCGCGCGAGCATTTCCTGACCCAGGAGGGCAGCCCGCGGCGGAGGCTCGACTACCGGAAAGAGGACTTTGCGTCGGAGGCCGACTGGCGGCGCCACCGTGACCTCGTGATCGGCAACGCGGAGCGCGTCGACGCAGTGCTCGAAGCCTATCGGCGCGACTTGAATGTCATCGTCTCGCGCGGCATCTCGCGGATGTTTCAGGTCGCGCTCGCCGAATACCGGCGGACGCTCGACGCGCATGCGGTGCTCGACTTCTCGGACGTCCTGCTGCGCGCCCTCGATCTCCTGCGGCAGATGGACGAGTTCGCCCAGAGCCGGTACCGCCTCGAATCGAGATATCACCACATCCTCGTCGACGAGTTCCAGGACACGAGCCGCGCGCAATGGGAGCTCGTGTCCCTGCTCGTCCAGTCGTGGGGCGAAGGGATGGGCCTGGCGCATTCGGGTCCCCTTCCTCCGTCCATCTTCATCGTCGGCGATCGCAAGCAGTCGATCTATGGCTTCCGGGATGCGGACGTCTCGGTGCTCGACGAGGCGAGCCGGTACCTCGGCCGTCTGCGTCCCGACGGCGACGTGCGCCGTGCGATCTCGCGGAGCTTTCGAGCGGCGCCGGAGCTGCTGGCGTTCGTCAACGATCTGTGCGCCGAGATCGACAAGGTGCCGGCACGCGGGGACGCGTTTCGGTACGACGACCAGGACCGATTCCCGATCGATGCGGATTCGCGAGGACCGGCCGGTTCCGAACGCCCGGCTCTAGGCCTCGTGACGTCCGACACGCCCGAAGGATGCGCGGAGCTGACGGCGGCGGAGATCGTAAGGCTGCTGGACGAGTGCGAGGTTCGCGATCGTGACACAGGCGTGAGACGGCGAGCGAGACCCGCCGATGTGGCGATTCTCTTCCGCACGCGCGAGAGCCACCGCGAGTTCGAAGAGGCGCTCGAAGCGCGCGGTATCCCCGCGTACGTCTACAAGGGTCTTGGATTCTTCGACGCAGACGAAGTCAAAGACGCGCTCGCGCTGCTCTGGTACCTGGCGGATCCGCTGTCGGACCTGCGCGCCGCGGCCTTTCTGCGGTCGCGGTTCGTGCGCCTGTCCGACGAAGGGCTCCGCCGCCTGGCACCCAGGCTGGCGGACGCGCTTCGAAGTCCCGAGCCACCGCCTCAAGCCGGTCCGCTCGATGCCCACGACTCCCGCGCGCTTCACCTCGCACGCGAGGCCACCTCTCGATGGCGGCGGCTCGTCGATCGCCTGCCGCCGGCCGAGCTCTTCGATCTCGCGCTGGCGGAATCAGCATACGGGCTAGAAGTGCGCGGACCGCGCTGGCGGCAGGCGCGCGAGAACCTGAAGAAGATGCGCGCCATCGTCCGGCGGATCCAGAACCGTGGGTACGCGACGCTCGGCCGCATCGCCGCGCATCTCGATCGGCTGTCCACGGGCGACGAATCGAACGCCGTCATCGACGCGCTCGATGCCGTGAGCCTCATGACGGTCCACGCCGCGAAAGGTCTCGAGTTTCCGATCGTCTTTCTCGTAAACCTCGCGCGCGGCACGGGTCGTCGCCGCGCTCCGATTCGCGTCGTGCCGGTCGATGGTACCGGGCGTCCCGCGTCGGTGTCGGTCGGTGACTTCCAGTCCGACGCCGACGAGGACGCGGGCGGAAAGGAACGAGAGGAGACGAAGCGCCTTCTCTACGTGGCGCTGACCCGCGCTCGCGACCGGTTGTATCTCGGGTCGGTGCTGAAGGACGGCCGCCTGCAGCCCGGCCGGGGCAGTCTGGCGGAGGTGATCCCGCCCACTTTCGCAGAGACGTTCAGCTGCGCCGGCGCGTCTCATGCCGGAGACGTCACCTGGCAGTCTGCAAGCGGCGCGTCTCACCGCTTTCACATCTGCTCTTCAACCGAGAAGGTGGATGGGCTGCCTGCGGCGTCGCTCAGCGAGGCACGACCGGACGATTTCGAGCCGCTCCACGACAGCTCGATCGTGCGTCAGACGATTGGCTCCGCGGTGAGCGTCGAAGAACAGCCGGCAGACGCGAATGGGGCCGAATCAGATCGCGTGATCGGATCGGCGGTGCACCTTCTCATCCAGCGCCACGGTTTTGCATCGCCGGTGAGCTCGGACGATGTGCGACGAGTCCTGGATCTGTTACCGGCTGCCGGCGAGCTCATGGATGTGGAGGACGCGCGCGCAGGTGACTGCGCGCATTGCAAGCGTCTACGCCACGATCTGCGCGCGAGATGACGTCCGCGAGATCTGCGCGGCGGGGGAAAGGCTGCACGAGGTCCCGTTCACCATGCGTGACAATGGTGGGGTGCTTCGTGGAACGATCGATTGCGTGATTCGCCGCCGCGACGGCTCGGTGTACGTGCTCGAGTTCAAGACAGGACGGCCGCGTCCTGAACACCGCATTCAGCTGGGCCTGTACAAGCGCGCTGCCGAGCAGATATTCGCCGGATCACGCGTCGAAGGGCTGCTCGTGTATCCGCAGGACGCTGTTGCCCTGTAGGTGATGCCCGTCTTCACGGTCGGCCACTCGGTGCGTCGCTTCGACGAGTTCCTGACGCTCCTGCAGGCGCATGGTGTGACCGGACTCGCCGACGTCCGTACGGTGCCGCGCTCGCGGCGGCATCCTCACTTTTCCAGAGACTCGCTCGAAGTGTCGCTGCCCGCAGCGGGCGTTGCCTATCGTCATTTCCCTTCGCTTGGCGGACTGCGAAAGCCGCGGAGCGATTCGCCGAACCGTGCGTGGCGCCACGAAGGCTTTCGCGGCTACGCGGATCACATGGCGACGCTGGCGTTCGGCTCGGCAATCGACGAGCTCCTCGCGTTCGGCCGGACCAGCGTCGTTGCGGTGATGTGCGCCGAGGCGAAGTGGTGGGAATGCCATCGCCAGCTCATTGCGGATGCCCTGATCGCGCGAGGCGTCGAGGTGCATCACATCATGTCCCCGCGCGACGCGCCGGCGCACGAGCTCACGCCGTTCGGCCGCGTCGAGGGCAGCCAGGTAACCTACCCCGGGCTCCTGTAGGAGTTCCCTTTCTGCGCATGGTTCAAGGAACCATTCGCCTGCCCGCGCAGTCTAACGGGATAGGATGAACCTTCAGGGGACCACCCAGCGCCTCTCGCGAGCGGCTAGTTTGTCCCTGATTACGCTCGAATCGCTCCCCTGCGGCTGCGTCTCCGGCGTCTATCAGGCCACGCCCATGGCCCTCGAGGTGGAGCTCGTGGAGGCCAAGGGTCCGCACTGCGTCTTCGTGGAGCACCGGATGGGAGGCGTCGTGCGCCTCGGGCTGCCAGAGGACCTCTTATAGCCCATCTTCATTGTTTTCATTGCGCCGCCTGTAAACCGTCCAGTACAATTCCCTTTTCAGGAGATACGATGTTGCGAGGAGAGGAGACCCGCGTGGCGCTGACGTGTCCGAGTTGCGGGAACGACCAGAATTTCCTGGTGAAGACACTGCAGATGCACGTGGTACACCTGGACGATTCGCGCGTGGAAGTGTCGGAAGAAAGCCGCCCGGCCGTGCTCGAAGTACTGTGCGACGAGTGCGAGACCGCACTCAATTTCGACGAGTTGGACGAAGGACTGCGCCGCGAGCTGATGCTCACGCTCGGCGCGCGCTGAGGATCGAGACCCGCGGGCCCCGCCTGATTTTCCCGCCTTGCGTCAACCCTGTTCCTCGTCGGCGTCCTCGAAGTAGTCGCATTCAGGGCAGACCCATTCACGTAATTTCGTGCTTTTGGTCTGCGACGTGCCCGGCACGCGATCGACGAGCTCGCGTTCGGTCAGTCGCATCTTCTCGCCGCACATCGGGCATTCCTTGACCATTGACTTCTCTCCGGGTGACCCCTATGGTACCAGCAGTCGATGAAGGGAGACACGTTCCGGCCGCGCGGCAGTGATGCGATGGCGGTGCTCGCGGCCGAAGAGCCGGGGCACGGCGCGCATCGTGACTGTTTCGCCGACGAAGTGGTGATCGATTTTCCGTCGGTCGCGCCCGCCGTGGAGAAGATGCGCCACGCGTTCGTCGAGAGCGGGCACGGCGCCGCTCTTTCCGCGCGCATCGAGCTCTCCGGCCGAGAAGCGGCCGAGGGCGTGACGCTGTCGCTCGACGTGCCGGTGCGCACCACATGCCGCACCTGTGGCGGCAGAGGCGAAACGTGGTCGGAGCGCTGCGCCGCATGCGACGCGAGCGGGATCGAGCTGCTGACCCATCAGGTGCACGTCTCGGTGCCTGCGGGCGTCGCGGACGGCGCGCGATTCCGCTTCAGCGTGTCTACTCGCCACGATCCGCCGACGAAGGTGGAGCTGCACGTGGCCGTGATCGCGTAGGCTCACGGCTTAAGGCTTAAGGCCAAAGGCCCTGACGACTTAGGCCGACAAGGCCCTCAGACTTAAGCCGTAAGGCCTGAGCCGTTCGTATGGACCGCCACGCCACCATCCTCGCGATCCTTACCGCCATCTGGGGCGCGCTCGCGGTCCTGATCGGCGTCTCCATGCTCTTTCTTGCCGTGGGCCCGGTCGCCATTCTCAGCGCGCCGCAGGGAGACAGCGTCGGATTCGCGGCCGGGTTCATGGCCGGCGTGTTCGCCCTGTGCGGCCTCTTCGCGCTCGCCTGGGGAGGCGCGCATCTGTGGGCCGCCACGCTCATTAGCCGGCGGCAGGGGCTCGGGCGGCTGCTTTGCCTCGGCCTTGCGCTCGTCAACCTCCTCATCCTCCCGTTCGGGACCGCACTCGGCATTTACGCCCTCTGGGTGCTGCTCACGAACGAGGGAAGACGGCTGTTTGAGTACAATCAAGAAACCACAACAGGTACATAACGCATGGCAGCTGTGCTGGACCGCGACGCGGTACTCAACGCGCTTCGCGTCGTCATCGACCCGGATCTGCGCAAGGACATCGTGGCGCTCGGGTTCGTCAAGGACCTCACCATCGATGCGGGCCGCGTCGGGTTCACGATCGAGCTGACGACGCCCGCATGCCCGGTCAAGGACCAGATGCGCGACCAGGCGGCGGCCTCCGTCCGCGCGCTGCCAGGCGTGAGCGACGTCGACGTGCGGATGACCGCCAACGTCCGGTCGGCCTCCGTGCCCGAGACGGGGCGCACGCCGCTTCCCGGCGTCAAGAACGTGCTGGCCGTCGGTGCCGGCAAGGGCGGCGTCGGCAAGACCACCGTGGCGGTGAACCTTGCGATCGCACTCGCGAAATGCGGGAGCCGCGTGGGCATCCTCGACGGCGACATCTACGGACCCAACGTGCCGATCATGCTGGGGATCAGCCAGCAGCTGACGACCGATGGTCAGCGGATCGTGCCTGCCGAGAAATACGGCGTCCAGGTGATCTCGATCGGGTTCCTGACGTCTGACGACGCGCCGGTGATCTGGCGGGGTCCGATGCTCCATGGCGCCATCCAGCAATTCTTCCGCGAGGTGGCCTGGAAAGATCTCGACTACCTGATCGTCGACATGCCGCCTGGAACCGGTGACGTCGCGCTCAGCCTCAGCCAGACGGTTCCGGTCGTCGGCGCGATCGTCGTGACCACGCCGCAGCAGGTATCGCTGGCCGACAGCCGCCGCGCGGTGCGGATGTACCAGAAGCTCAACATCCCGACGCTCGGAATCGTCGAGAACATGAGTTACTACGCCTGCACCAACTGCCACCACGAAGCCGACATCTTCGGTCACGGGGGCGGCGAGCAACTCGCGCAGGCCATGGGAGTGAACTTCCTGGGGCGGCTGCCGCTCTACCAGGCCATTCGCGAGGGAAGCGACAGCGGAGTCCCCCTCGTCATCGCCGAGCCCGGCTCACCCGCGGGTCGAGCGTTCACGGCGGTGGCCGAGCGCACCGCCGCACAGGTCTCGATCGCCGCGCACAAGACGGCGGAAGCCAACAAGGGAAAGATCCCGCTGATCCCTGTGCGGTAATTCGACTCAGTTCAGCGTCACGTAGCGTTCGAGCCGCGCGAGCTCGCGTTTATCGACGTACTTCCCAATCTCGCGACGGAACTGCTCGATGCTCTTGTACGGGCGGTACTCCTTGAACTCGTGCAGCATTCGCTTGCCGACACCGGGGATGCTGAGGATGTCCTCGTCGGTTGCGGTATTGAGATTGATGGGGACGAAGACATACTGCTCCAGGCGCGCCAGCTCCTTGTCGTCGACGTACTTGCCGATTTCCTTGCGGAATTGCGCCATCGCCTTGTAGGGGCGATACTCCTCGAACTCATGCAGCATGCGCTTGCCCACGCCAGGGATGAGCAGGATCTCCGGCTGCGGGGCGGTGTTCAGATTGATCTGAATGAAGATGCGTTTGTACAGCTCGGTGAGCTGCGGGCGGGTGAGCGACTTCGCCAGCAATGCGTCGAGCTCAGTCATGTTGAGAAAGGGCCGGCCGTCGAGGATCGCCTTGACGGCTGCCGGCGTGAGATGGGGCAGCGCCAGTAGCTCCTTCTCGGTTGCGACATTCGGATCGATGACGTCCAGCCGTCGTCCGGACTGCGCGTTCACGGTCACCGTGGCAAGCGCCACGATGAGAAACAGGGTCCGAATCATGACGTCCTCTCCTTGTGTGCGTACGCCAACCCGATGAGACCGAGCTGAACGAGCGCGCCCGGCGCCAGGGCCGGGATGGCGCCTGACAGCGCCTCACGAACGAGCTTAAGCCCGGCGAGGTCCGGGTACATTTCGCGCTCGAACTCCACGTTGCTCTGATAATGCAACGCCAGGCCGAGCAGGCCGCCGGCGACGAGCAGTACCGCTCCCACGCGAACCAGCTTCAGGCTCCACGCGGTGGGACGCGACGCATCCCACACGAGAGTGGCGGTGGCCACCGCGATGAGGGCGAGCGGGATCTGCTGCGCGATGTCGTCCAGGTGGCCGATGAAAATCAATTCCGCGGCAAGTCCGACGGAACCCAACAGAAAGATCGCCGCGAGCAGCGACCGCAGAGACATACTAGGCCGCGTTTTGCTGAAGCTCGCGTTTCGACTCGTCGGGGGTGCGCCTGCCGACGAACCGCCGCCATGCGAGCGACAGCCCCGTCCAGACGAGCAGCACAGCGCCAGCCGAAGCGATCCCGGCAACCGTCTGGCCTGCGATTCCAAGCACTTCGCCCGTGTGCGTGAACCGGGAGATGCTGCGAAGTCGTCGTCCCGGTGTCTGAGCCGAAAACGGCTCGAACCGGACCACATCACCCGAGACACCCACGGTCAGGGTATCGCGCAACTGCGGCTGGCCGCCGTCGCCGCGATCGATCGTGAAAACGTACCCGCTTTCGCCGGCCGGAAGGCGAACCGAAATGCTGCGCCACGCGGCTACCTGCTGCGTCGCACGGGTGAACGCTCGATCGAGCCCGCGAAGGTCTGGCTGGTGGCCCGCAGCCTGCGGCCGCGCGGCGGCGGGCGGCGGCTGCTCGCCGACGATGCGGTAGACGGCGGCGTTCGCCCAGGGAAACGAGATCGGCAGCGCGCTCAGGACGATGAGGAGCAGGGGCGCGGCCGACCAAATCCCCGCGACGTTGTGCCAGTTGAAGTTGCGTGCCTTGCCACGCACACCGCGCCGGAACAGGAGTACGCCCCGCACCGATTGCCAGCTCCACCTGCGCGGCAGCCACAGGTAGAACCCCGAACAGATGATGCCGAGGAAGATCACCGTGGACCATCCGGTCACCGCGCGGCCCGCGGCCCTCTGCTGTCCGGAAAGCGCCAGCCATCGGTGCCACTCGCGAAGCGTGCTCATGGCCGCTCGAACGCCGCTGCGGGACGCTTCGCCGAGAACGGCTCCCGTGTACGCGTCCACGAACACTGTCCGCGGCCCCGCGGAAATTGTCAGAGGCGCGCTCGGATCTCTGCGGACGATGACGGCGGATGGCGGAAGCTTCGGATCGGAAGCCCGGAGCCGCGTAAGGGCCGTCTCGAGCGGCACGCGCGCGGCCGCTGGCGCGGGAGCGATGGACGTGTAGTCGCGATCGGCCCAGGCGAGAATCTGCCGTTCGTACATGAGCAGCACGCCGGTCGACGACATCAGGAGAATCACGAGCCCCGCGGACACACCCGCCGCGAGGTGGCACCAGAACAGAAACGAACGAACGGTCATTACCAGCGGTACCTGACGCTGACGAGGCCGTTGATCCCTGCCGCCGGCATGATCTGCGTGTTTCCGTTCGAGGACTCGTAATAGTCGTCGTCGAGGAGGTTCTTGAGATTCAGCGCCACCTCGTAGCGGCCGAGGCGGTAGGCCGCCATCGCGTCCACGCGCGTGTAGCCCTCGAGTCGCACCAGATTGTCATTCGAGGTGAACCAGTCGCCCATGTGGAAGATGCCGCCGCCGAGCGTCACACCGTTTCTCATCGAGAACGTGGTCCAGAGATTGGCGTTCCGCGTGGCGGTGGATCCGATCCGGTTGCCCTCGACCGCGACCCCACTCGAAACATCGTTGGACTGCAGAATCTGCGGATCCAGGAACGTGATTCCGCCGCGGACGTCCCACCCGGGCAGCAGGCGCCCCGCCGCGTTGAGCTCGACGCCTTCGCTGCGCTGGCGTCCAACGAGCACCAGCTTGTTGGGATCGATCGGATCCCGCGTTCGCACGTTCCGGCGGTCGAGACGGAAGATGGCCGCGCTGACGGAGAGACGATCGCCGAAGAGTCCCGACTTCGCTCCGACCTCATAGCTCAGCGTGTCCTCGGGCTTCAGCTCGCTGGTGTTCGCCGCGAGCGAGAGCCCCTCGCCGGAAGGCTGAAACGAGCGGCTGTAGCTTGCGTACACCGATGATGCCGCGGTCGTGCGGTACACGACGCCGGCGCGCGGACTGAACACGCGGTCGATGCGGGCGAGATCGAGGTTCGCGGGATTGAGGTCGTCGAGCCGCTGATCGAAATGGTCGTAACGTCCGCCGATGAGCGCGCGCCACGGTCCGAGGACGATCTGCTCCTGCACGTACGCGGCCGCCACATCGCCGGTGAAGCCGTTGTTGATCGACGGTGTCGCGGCGTAGGTGGGCCGTCCCAGCACAGGGTTCAGCACGTCGACGTCAGGCGCCGATCCGGTGAAGCGCTGCGTGCGCGTCGTCTCGCGGCCGACCTCGACGCCGGCGAGCATCGTGTGCGCCAGCGGCCCGAGCACGCCCGTGGCGAGCAGCTCGGTCTGGTTGAAGAGGTTCCGCTGCGTCGCGTCGACGTTGTATTGCGTGCGCGCTGCGATCACACGGCCGGACACCATCCGCGTCGTCCCCGGTTGCGTGTTGCTGAATTCGTTGTCATACCAGGTATGGCGGAACACGCTCCGAAGTCGCCAGCCGTTCCACAGCGGGTGCTGCACCGTGACGGCCTGGCTCGACACGCGGTTGTCGAGGAAGTCCTCCTGCGGCGTGCCGAAGTAGGTGTCTCGCGCGGCATGTACGGGTTCGCCATTGAACGACGGAATGCCGCGATCGGGCACTCGGCTGTCGTCGAGAAAATCGGTCTGGACGAGCACCTCGGTGCCTCGTGTCGATCGCCACGCCAGCGACGGCGACACCGCGGCGCGCTCGAGCGCGTAGTAAGGCCGGTGGCTGCCCGAGTTCTCGGTACGCGCCGGTCAGGCGAAACGCGAACCGATCGCCGGCGAAGCTGCGTCCGAGGTCGCCCTGCACGCGCCGGCGTTCGAACGATCCGGCGGTGACCGAGACTTCGGTGACCGACTGACCGAAGAGCGGCTTCTTGGTGACCCTGTTGATCAGACCGCCCATGGAACCGCGTCCGTACAGGGCCGAGGCGGAGCCCTTGACCACCTCGATCGTCTCCAGGTTCGACAGATCCCGGTGATACCGCGCGTCGTCTCGTACGCCGTCGATGTAGTTGTCGTTGATGGCGGAGAAGCCGCGCAGCGCCACCTGATCGCGGCGTCCTTCACCGAGCTGGGGCGTCACGCCGGTGACGTTCAGCAGCGCATCCTGCATCGACAACGCGCCCTGCGTCTGCAGCACGGCGTGCGGAACGACTTCGACGGACTGCGGGAGGTCGAGCGTCGCGATCGGCATACGCGCACCCGACACAGGGGCCGGTCCCTCGAAGCGCGGAGCACCCATGACCGTGATCTGCTCCGTGAGCCCCGCGGGGCGGAGAGTGAACTCGACGACCTGAGATCCGCTGGCGGCGATCCTGAGCTCCCGGCTGACTGGTTCGAAGCCGGGCTTGAACACCGTGATGAGGTGCGTTCCGGCACCGAGCTGCACCCGGTGAAGACCCGACGCCGCGCTCGGCGCGACCGCCCGCGTGCCGCCCGGCGATTCGATGAGCACCTCGGCGCGCTCCACCGCCGCGCCGGTCGTATCGACGACGCGTATCTCAACGGTCGCGACTGTTGGCCACTGCGTGATCGGCGACTTTGCGCCAGCGAATGCGGGAAGGAGGAACAGACCAGCCAGAACCAGGATCGGACAACGCGTCGCCGCCATGAATCGCAACTCCAACCTAAACTGAGACTCAGTCTCAGAGACCTCGGCGAATGTATATCCGACCAACTTAGTCGGTCAAGAAAAAATATCCGACTGTATTCAGTCGGGTCTGCTCGACAGGAGAGGTCTCAGCGCCCAGATACCGGCCAGCGGGCCCGGCACAAGGGCGAGGAACGTCCATTTCCATCCGACCGCCGCGGCGATTTCGGGGGTCAGTCGAATGGTGACCGCGGTAAGGAGGAACCCAAGGCAGATTTGAATGGTCAACGCCGTACCGACGTACGCGCGGCTGTGCTCCGCCACGAGCGCGGAGAACTGCGCCGAGTCCGCGACTACAGCGAACCCCCACACGGCAACGAGGGCGACGAGCAGCGGCGCGGGCGCACCGAAGGCAAGGGGTGTCAGGGCACAGCACGCGGCGCTGACCGCCATCGCGCCGGCAGCGACGCGCGCTTTCCCCAGGCGGTCTCCGAGATACCCCGCCACCACGCAGCCGGCCGTACCGCTTGCGATCGCCAGGAACGCCACGAGCGATCCGCCGCGCAAGGGGTCTGCTGAGCCCGCGGCCTCGAGGCTGGCAACGCCAAAGGCGGCGATCCATGTCCACATCGCGTAGAGCTCCCACATGTGCCCGAGGTACCCGAACGTCGCCTGACGCGCCCCTGCGTTCCTGAAGAGACGCGTCACGGCGTGCGGGTCGAACGGTGACGTGGCGGGCACGTGCGGTCCGTCGCGCACCACGACCAACACCAGCACTCCCGCGACCACGGTGAGTGCCGACGCGATCAGCATCGGCGTCCGCCACCCCGCTCCGCCGAAGAGAGCCTGCAGTAGATGCGGGAGCGCTTTGCCGGCCGTCAGCGCGCCGACGACCACGCCGAGAGCGAGCGCACGTCGGTGCGCGAACCATCCTGCAGCGATCTTCAGGCCGGGCGGATAGACGCACGCCAGCGCAGCGCCGGTCACCAGCCGAAGCGCGAACGCCGTGGCGGCGCTGTCGGCGCGAGTGACGAGCGCGTTGGCGAGCGCGGCTACGGCGCAACCGGCTGCGAACAGGTACCGGGAATTGATGACGTCGGGCAGGTTGGCCAGCGCGCTCACGAGCGTGCCCGCGACGAAGCCCGCCTGCACGGCCATCGTGAGCCAGGACGCGCCGCCAGTATCGAGGCTGAACTCCGCCACGAGAGCCGCGGACGCCGCCGTCGCCGAAAACCAGGGCGTCATGCCGAGCAACTCGGCGGCCGCCAGGACCGCGAGCATCCTCGCGGCGGTGGCGCGCGCGGGTGCAGGACTATGCTGCTCGGGAAGGATCATGGATCTGCCGTTTACGAAGCGCACGCTCGGCAATGGGCTCGACGTGCTCGTCCACGAAGACCACCACGTTCCGATCGTCGCTGTCAACGTCTGGTACCACGTCGGCTCCAAGAACGAACGGCCGGGACGCACCGGCTTCGCGCATTTGTTCGAGCACCTGATGTTCGAGGGATCGGAGCATCACAACGCGGGGTACTTTCCGCCCCTGCAGCAGGCGGGAGCGCTGCTGAACGGATCGACGAACGCCGATCGGACGAACTACTGGGAGGTCGTTCCGACGAGCGCCATCGATCTCGCCCTGTGGATGGAATCGGATCGCATGGGGTATCTCCTCCCCGCGCTCACGCGCGAGCGCTTCGAGACGCAGCGCGACGTCGTGCTGAACGAGCGGCGGCAGAACTACGAGAACAGGCCCTATGGCCTCGCGGTGATGGCCGTCATCGAGGCGTTGTTCCCGCCCGACCACCCGTACCACTGGCTGACGATCGGCGGCGCGGACGACATTCGGGCCATGCAGCTCGAGGAAGTGCAGGCTTTCTTCCGCGCGTACTACCACCCCGCGAACGCGTCGCTGGCGCTCGCCGGGGACATCGAGACGAACCGCGCGCTCGACTTGGCGGAGCAGTACTTCAGCGAGATCCCTGCAGGCACGAAGCCGCTTCCCGTTGCGGCCGCGGCAGCGCTCCACCGCGAGGTGCGGCTCGTGCTCGAGGATCGCGTGGAGATGCCGCGGCTCTACATGGCGTGGCACTCGCCGGCAATGTTCGACGCGGGCGATGCGGAGATGGACCTGCTGGCCGACCTCCTGGCGAACGGAAAAACGTCGCGTCTGTATCGCACGCTCGTGTATGAGCGCCGGATTGCGCTGGACGTCTCTGCCTTCCAGAACTCGCGCGAGCTCGGGAGCTTCTTCCTGGTGGTCGTGACCGCTGCACCCGGCGCGTCGCTGGCGGATATCGCCGCCGCGATCGACACGGAATTGGCGAGGTTGATCGCGAAAGGCCCGATGCCCGCCGAGATGGAGCGCGCGGAAGCACAGGCCGAGGCGCACTTCATCTACCGCCTGCAGACGGTTGGCGGCTTCGGAGGGAAATCGGACCAGCTGAATGCGTACAACGTGTTCCGCCAGGACCCGGGCTTCTTCATGCTCGATCTGGCGCGGTACCGGAACGCCACTCCGGAGACGGTCCGCGCCGCTGCGGAGGCTCACCTGCGCTTCGACGCACGCGTGACGCTGAGCGTGGTGCCGAAGGGCGAGGCGGCGATGGCGCTTTCCGGCTCCAGCGGTGTGGCGGTGTCCTGATGGCGGTCGATCGCAGCCGCCTGCCCGACCTGGGTCTCGACCCGCCATTTCGATTCCCATCGATCGTCAGGCACACGCTCCCGAACGGCCTCCAGGTGCGGACCGTCGAGCATCGCACGGTGCCCGTCGTGACGTTCGTTCTCCAGGTCGCGGATGGTTCTGGCGCCGATCCGGAGCGCCAGCAGGGACTCGCGGCGATCACAGCCGACATGCTGGACGAGGGCACCGGCACGATGTCGGCCATCGATGTCTCGGAGGCGCTCGCGGCGATCGGGGCAGAGCTCGACGTCGACGTGGCGCCCGACGCTACCGCGTTCGCGCTGACCACGCTCTCCCGATTCGCCGATCGCGGCGCATCGATCCTGTCGGACATCCTGGTGCGGCCGTCGATGCGGGAGGAGGACTTCGCGCGCGTGCGGCAGCTCCGGCTCGATCGGCTGCGGCAGCTGCGCGACGTACCGCCCGCCGTGGCGGAGCGTGCGTTCCTGCGCCTCCTCTACGGCGACCACCCGTACGGCCACCTTCCGATCGGCAGCGATGCGTCATTGCGCGCGTTGACGCCCGACGACATCCGCGCGTTTCATCGCGCCGCGTACCGCCCGACCCGCGCCACGCTCGTCGTCGCCGGCGACGGCACGCATGACGAACTGCGCTCGCTGACCGAGCGCGCCTTTGGCGGATGGAGGGACACACAGGAAAACGCGGCGAGCGACGATCGCGTCCGCCGCGCTGCGGCGGCCTGTACAGCCGAATGGCGTCAACGGAAGGCGCCTTGCGGTCGTTCCGCGCGAGCGCGCGTCGCAGTCGGAGCTGCGGATCGGTCACCTCACGACGGGGCGCAACACGCCGGACTATCCCGCGCTCCTGATGCTCAACGCCGTGCTTGGCGGCCAGTTCGTCAGCCGTGTGAACCTGAAGCTGCGCGAAGAGAAAGGCTACACATACGGTGCGCGCACAGGGTTCGATTGGCGCCGCGGCATCTCGCCGTTCTCGCTCCAGGCAAGCGTGCACACAGCCGCGACCGCCGACGCCGTCGCAGACTCGCTCGCCGAGCTGGAAAGCATCCGCGGCGGCAGGCCGGTGCAGGACCGCGAGATGTCCCTGGCACGCGCGACGCTGACGCGCGGCTATCCACGCAGCTTCGAGACCGCACAGCAGGTAGCCCGTTCGGTCGCCCAGCTCGTTCTGTACGACCTGCCGGACAGCTACTTCGAGGACTTCGTGCCGAAGGTCAGCGGCGTCACCGCAGACGAGGTCACGGAGGCCGCGCAGCGGCATCTCGACCCTTCCCGCATGATCACGCTGATCGTCGGCGACCACCACGCGATCGGCGATTCGCTCGCGGCGCTGCGGCTCGGCGACCCGGCTATCCTTCCCGCGGATTAATAAAGGGTCGGTCCGCCCGCTCCAGCCGGCTGAGGCGGCCGCCCGCGATTTTGTGAACCATCGCATGTCCTCGCCCGTCTTACAGGCGTGGCGACGTGGTACGCTAGGGCCGTTCCCAACATCCCGGCCGTGGAATCCTCAGAAGACGCGACCGATCGTGATGCCGATACCGGCATGGGCCGCGCCGCCAGCGTGGCGGGGCTCGTTGCGATTCTGGCCGCGATCGTCGCCGGCGCTGCGATCTGGCTGCTCCTGACCGACCCGGTGACAGTTGCGACGTCGGTCGAAGAAGGTGAGATTTCACCCCTCGTGCGTCAGCTCGCCCAGGTCCTGTACAACGCCATGGCGGGCCTGCTGGATTACTTGTAGGGCGGTCACCTCGTCGATCCAAGCAGTCGCTGAAGATTCCCGGGGTTGAAGAACTCCCGAGGGTCGATCATGCCGGATCGGGCCATCGACAGGCGTGTGGCCTGGGCCGGATCCGACCTCACGGCCTGCCGAATCCGCAACACGTCTGGCGGAACGGGCTCGAAACGCGCCGCGTCCAGGTTCTGTTGGTACTCGACGGCAGACGCCTCATTCCGTTTCCGCTCATACTCGGCCAGCGCGTCTTGCATGCCGGCGCGGCCGGTCAACCCGTCCCCGATTGCATCGGCGAGGAGCTCGGCATCACGCAGCGCGTCGGAGATTCCAAGCGCCATGTATGGGTCTTTGTGGCAGCCGGCATCGCCGACGAGTGCCCAGCCAGGGCCGAACGGTTTGCGGTAGAAGTTCGGCAGATCGGAGGCGCCGTAGAAGCGCTCCTCCCGGCGTCCGTTCCGAACGCGGTCGGACAGGGCTGGTGCGAAGATCGATCGCGCTCATGAAGTGCCGCTCGATGTCCGGCCGGATGGCGTGAAGCTCCTCGATCGGGAACCCGACGAAAACGGCGAACAGGTCGGGTGCCGTCCTGAAGGAGAAGATGACCCGGCGCTCTGCCGTCCGCTGGTAGAGCTCGAACGCGCAGCTCTCGACACCGCTCCAGTACGAGAAGTAGTAGCAGAGGATCGTCGGCGCGGCGTTGTAGACCTCCGCCCGCACCGCCGCGGCGAGCCGGGAATTGCGGCCGTCGGCACCGACAGTGATCGTGGCCTTCTCCTCGATCACGTCACCATTGCGCGTTCGTCCTCGAATCCCCGTCAACCGGTCGCCGTCGACGATGAACTCCTCGACATTGAACCCTTCACGCAGTTCGGCGCCACTCTCGACGGCCGCGTCAACCAGCACCTTGTCGAGCATGCTGCGCCGCGGGCCATAGCCCCACGCGACCCCCTCGATCTCCAGATTGCGCGACACCAGCGGAAAGTCGCCGAGATCGACCAGCTGCTCGGTGGCGGGGATGCAAACCGTCGCGACTTTGTCGAGCAGACGCCATTTGTGCAGGCGCGATGGCCCCTGGCGGTGCACGAAGTGTCCGTGAGGGATGTCGCTGGGGAATGTCGCGCGGTCGAGGAGCAGCACCCGTCCGCCGTTGCGCGCCAGCAGCATGGCCAGCGGCGAGCCGGCGCAGCGTGCACCGACGATGATGACGTCGTACATGGGACGACCTCTGCGTCAGAGGCTCCGCAGCAGAAATCTCGTGAGCACGTATCCGTCCAGGTACTTGAACGGTGCTGAACCCGTGCTGTAGTGGCCGCACGGCAACACGGCCACTTCGTGCGGCAGATCGCGTCGGGCGAACTCGTCGACGAGCGTGCGCGAGAGATCGACGGGGAACGTGAGATCGTACCTCGCATACACGAGCAGGGTGCGCGTGTCGCGAATGCGGTCGAGGTACGACCATGGGCTGATCGGCCGCCACAGATGGCGCAGCCGCTCGAGATCGATATGGCCGTCGAGGCCTCCACGCACGTGGCGCGTCGAGAGTCCGCGCCAGACGACGTCGGCAAACCAGGGCGACACGTGGTTGAGCGCCTGCGCGCGAATCAGCGGCTCGTGCGCGGACGTCAGCATCGCCAGGCACGATCCGAGGCTCGTGCCGAGAATACCGATGCGCTCGAACCCCTGCGCCGCCAGCCACGCGATCGCTCTCCTCGCGTCGAGCACGGCCTGTCGGCACACCTGCACCGTCCGCGCGATGTTGGAGCTGACGATGTAGTCCGCGCGCGAGAGCTCGGGCGGCATACGCGCGTCGTGGTAGGGGAGGCTCAGTCGCAGCGCGGAGATTCCGAACCGCGAGAGGAGCTGCGCCAGCCCGATGTGCCCGCCTGCGTCGGAGTTCCACTGCGGCATCACAAGCACGGCCCGACTTCGCTTGCCGGGAGCGGCACGACGTGCGGGTTCATTCGCGGGAAACCATCGTGCGACCACCGTGTTGTTCTCCGCGTGCGGGGTCACGAGCGCGCTTGGAAAGCGCAGCATGTTGCCGGCCAGCTCGAAGTCGGTGGTTGGCGGCGGCTCGAAGAACGACGCCGTGTCACGCATGACGTCATCCACCCACCGCTCGACGTGTGCGTCGGGCGGCAGCGCGTGATGGCCGTTCGAGGGCAGCCAGTCGGTTCCCCATTCGAACGCGCGCACGACACGGTCCGTCGTGGCGTCCGCCAGCCTGTGCTCCCAGGCATGGAAGAGCCGCGCGATCACCCGCGGCCTCCGGCAACGCGGTTGCAGACTCCGGATCCATGATCGAGCAGCCGTCGAAGCCCGACGTTCCGCAGCCGCCTGCCGATATGGATGTGGTGTCGCATCCGAAGCCGGATATCAATCCGGTTCCGCCTCCCGACATTCCGCCTGAGCCTCTGCCCGACCATCCGGACCCTCATCGCGACATCCCGGGGTCGAGGTAACGCTCGAGCGAGCGGGCCACGCTGAGCAACTCGCCGGTTCGTCCATGACGGCCGACGAGCTGCGCCCCTACGGGAAGCCGCTCGACCGTGCGCCCGCACGGCATCGTGATCGCGGGATGGCCGGAGAGGTTGAACAACTGGGTGAGGCGCAGCGTGATGTTCCGAACCGGCTCTTCGGAAGCACCCACCTTCACCGTTGCCGCGCCGAGCTTGGGCGCTGGAACCGCCAGCGACGGCAGCAGGAGGGCATCGCAGCCATCGAGCGCGGCATCGACCTCCCGCTTCAGCACGTCACGTCCGCGAAACGCGCGTGCGTAGTCCTCCGCGAGGATGTACCGCCCATCTCGAGCCGCAGCCGCACGTTCGGCGTGTACAGGTCGGGTCGGCTCTCGAGGGTCTTCGCGTGAAACGCCGCCGCTTCCGGAAGGACGATGTGCAGATAGATCGGCGCGATGTCGTTCGCGTGCGGGATTGCGACCGGCTCGAGCGTCACTCCAGCCGTGCGCAGGCGATCGCACGCGCTTTCGAACGACGATGCCACCTGCGAATCGAGCAGCGATAGAAAGTACTCGCGAGGGATGCCCAGCCGGATGTCCCGCGTGTCGCGGCGATGGCGCCGGCTCGCGCGGCTGTTCGCCGCGCAGGACGTCGTACAAAATCGCCGCGTCCTCCGCCGAACGGCATAGCGGACCCACGTGGTCCAGCGTCCGGCTCAAGGGCACGACACCGCTGGTTGAAATTTCGCCGTAACCGGGCTTGAGTCCCACCACGCCGCAAGCCGCGGCCGGAATACGGATCGAGCCGCCGGTGTCGGTTCCGATCGAAGCAAACGCCATCCCGGTCGCCACCGAAACCGCGGAACCGCCCGAGGAGCCGCCCGGCGAGCGGCCTGGATCGACCGGATGACGGGCCGGTCCAAACGCGGAGTCCTCGTTGGTGGTTCCGAACGCGAACTCGTGCAGGTTGCATTTGCCCACGAAGACGGCGCCCGCGTCCCGCAGGCGCGCCACGGCCGGCGCATCGGATGGCGCGGGGTGGGCGTCGGGCACGCGCGATCCCGCGGTCGTGGGCGTTCCGCGCAGATTGATGAGGTCCTTCAACGAGATCGGGATGCCATGCAGCGGACCGCGGTAGCGGCCCGCGGCGATTTCGCGATCGGCCTCCTGCGCCTGCAGCCGTGCCTCGTCGGCGAGCACGGTGATGAACGCGTTCAGCGACGGATTCTTGTCCGCGATCTGTTCGAGGCACTGGTCGGTGACCGATGCGGATGTCGTTTCGCGCGCCTGCAGCGCACGCGCGAGTTGGGCTATCGTGCGCGGCTCAGCGTCCATCCGCGTCCTTCGCGCCCTCGACCTCTCCCGCCGCATCGTCGTTCCAGTCGGCCGTCCGCAGCGCGGACGTGCCGCGCGCGAGGGTCTCGAGCAGCGGCTTCAGCGCCGAGAGGCCGCGCCGTTCGGCGTCCTGCACGGCGGCATCCAACCATGCTTTGACAGTCATGCCCGCATCGAATTCATCGAAGCTCGTATTGTAAGCTGAGGACGTGCGGCACACGAAGATCGTCGCGACGCTCGGGCCCGCGAGCAGTGACGACACAACGCTGCGCGCGCTCGTGGCCTCCGGCGTCGACGTCTTCCGCCTGAACTTCTCGCACGGGACGCGCGACACCCACGGCGCGCTCATCCAGCGCATCCGAAAGGTGGGAGACGAGGCGCGGCGATGCATCGCGATCCTCCAGGACCTGAGCGGCCCTAAAATCCGCACCGGCCCGCTCGAGGGAGGACAGGCGATCGATCTCGAACCTGGCGACGAGCTGCGCATTGCCGTCGGCGATTTCCAAGGCCGGAAGGGGCGCGTGTCGACGACCTACGAAGACCTGCCGCGCTCCGTGCGACGCGGCGACAGCCTGCTGCTGGACGACGGCCGGCTGCAGCTGCGCGTCGAGGAGAGCACGCCGACGGAGCTTCGTACGGTGGTGATCGACGGCGGCCCGCTTGGCGAGCACAAAGGCATCAACGCGCCTGGCGTGCCGCTGCCCGCGGCGGGGCTCACCGCCAAGGACGCCGAGGATCTCGCGTTCGGGATTCAGGCTGGCGTCGACATGGTCGCCCTGAGCTTCGTGTTGAGTGCAGCCGACGTGCGCCAGGCACGCGACGCCGTGAGCCGCCTCGGACGGCCGGACATTCCGCTCGTCGCCAAGCTCGAACGGCCGGAGGCGATCGCGCACCTGGACGACATCATCGCGGCGAGCGATGCGGTCATGGTCGCGCGCGGCGATCTCGGGCTCGAGATACCGCTCGAGCGCGTGCCTCGCGTGCAGAAGGAAATTACCCGCAAGGCGCGCGCTGCCGGCATTCCGGTGATCGTGGCGACGCAGGTGCTCGAGTCGATGCGTACGGAGCCTCGCCCGACGCGCGCGGAGGTGAGCGACGCCGCCAATGCCGTCGACGACGGCGTGGACGCGATCATGTTGTCTGGCGAGACCGCGATTGGCGTGCATCCCGTGCGCGCCGTCCAGACCCTCGACGCGGTGATCCGCGATGCGGAGTCGATGCTCCCAGCCGGTGAATCGGCCCGCCGGCGGCTGTCGGACTTCGTCGGCGTGCCGCTGCTGGCCGAGCATGGCCGGGCGATGTGCCAGGCGGCGGTCACGCTCGCCGAACTCGGACCGGCATCGGCCATCGTAGCGGTGACGCGCGGCGGCAAGACGGCGCGGGTCCTCTCCGCGATGCGGCCGCGCACGCCGATCTACGCGGCCACGAACCAGCCAGACATCTCCCGTCGTCTGGTCCTGTGCTGGGGAGTGATGCCGGTGCTGACGGACTTGAGCGGCGACGTCGATTCCGCCGCGGCCCGCATCGGGCGGATGCTCGTCGAGCGAGGCGCAGTCGCACCATCGTCGGTCATCGTGCTGGTGAGCATCAGTCCGGAGCTGAGAGACGAGAACGCGAACTTTCTCCGCCTGTTGAGGGTCTGACTCGGTCGCTGGTCTCCAGTCTCTGGTCTAGAGACCAAAGACTGAAGACCGCAGACGTCAGATCATCGCCTCGTCCCAGAACAGCTGACCGCGCGCGAAGCGGTCGACCGACAGGTCCGACACGTCCACGGTCTCGGCTCGACCCGTTCGAATCAGCTCGGACACGACCTTGCCGGTCGCCGGCGCCATCATCAGGCCGTGGCCGCTGAAGCCGTTTGCCATGAAGAAGCCCTTGAGCCGGGGGTGCTCGCCGATCATCGGGTTGTGATCGGGCGTCATCTCGTAGAGACCTGCCCATCCTTCGGCGAGTTGCACATCGCGAAACGCCGGTACGCGCCGCACCAGATCCGGATAGAAGTCGGCCAGCCACCGTGACTCGTCGCAGGCGAAGTTCTCGCCGTACGGCTCATCGAGTTTCGTCTTCGCGAGGATGATGCGATCCGGCTGCTCATCCGAAATGGCATCGTCGTGCCGCCAGTGCACGCCGCCGGGGTCGATCGTCATCGGCCATCGGTAGGGCCATCGCTTCGGGAGATCGCAGCGGAACAGGTGCTGGCGCATCGGGTGTACCGGCTGCTCGACGCCGGCCATCGCCGCTACGCGCGCAGCGTACGGACCGGCCGCGTTGACGACCACTGGCGAATCGAGGCGCTCACCAGACGCCAGCGTCACGCCTGTCACTTGGCCCGAGGCCTGGTGCACCGCGTTCACTTCGTCGTTGAGATACTCGACACCGGCTGCCAGTGCCCCGGCACGAAAGCCACGCAGCACCTCCTTCGGGTTCGCATAGCCATCGTCTGTCCCCATCAGTCCGAAGACGAGATCGTCCACGAACAGGTCCGGGAGCATCGCTCGTATCTCTCCGACGCTCAACCGCTTCACGTGCGCCCCCCGCCTGGTGAGGATGGCGTAGCGCCGCTCGAAGATTTCCGCTGACGAGGCGTCGACGAGAAACAAGTAGCCGCGTTGCCGGAACCAGGCGCGTGCGGCATGGCCGCCGGCGCTCATGCGGCGATCGAAGTCCCTGTAGAAGGCGATGCTGTACTGCGCGAGCTGGATGTTCACGGCCGAGCCGAACTGCTGGCGGATGCCACCCATCGCCAGGTTCGACGATGCGCGCGCATACGTCTCGTCGCGCTCGACGATCACGATGCGGCCGCCGAAGCCATCCTGTCGAAGGTGATACCCGATGCTGGATCCGACGACGCCGCCTCCGACGATGACAACGTCGGCTGTGCCGATCATCGGGACGGGCCGGCTTCAGCCGGCCCACGCTGTGCTCGCCAGAACAACAGAGCGCCGATCGCCATGATGATGAGCGCCTGGCCGATCAGGTTCGCCTCGTAGTTGAGTACGTTGGCGGTGCCCGCCGGCGGGACGAACACGAGCGCAAGTGAAACGAACGTCGCGAGAAAACCGGCAGTCGCCGCCGCGACGCCGCCGATTCCGGGCCGCATCAGTCGAACGAACGCGACGAAGAGGTACAGGTAGGGAATGAAGTAAATCAGGATCGTCAGATTCACCAGAATGTCGTACGCCTCCTGAATCGTCGTCTGGCCGCCGGTGACGGTGAGGAACACGCTGACGAGGAAGACGAACGTCGCGACGAGGCCTTGCACCAGAAGCGACACGTGAGGTGTGCGATACGTCGGATGAAGGGCCGCAAACGAGCGGGGCAGCACGTGGTCGACGCCCGCCGCGAACGGCACGCGCGCGGCGCCCGCAATCCAGCTGCTCGTGCCGCCGATGGCGCCAATCGCGATCAGCAGGGCAGTCAGCGCGCCGAATCCCACGAACCCGAGGCGCGCGGACACGAGATCCACAGCGTCGCTGATGCCGCTTCGCTCTGCCAACGCCTCTGGGGGCAGCGCCACGAGCACCGAGACGGAGCCGGCGATGTAGATGAGCATCACCACGAGTCCGGCGATGAAGATGCCACGCGGAATGTTCCGCTCCGGATCCTTCACCTCCTGACCCACCAGCGACGTGATTTCGAAACCAGAGAAGCCGAAACACATCGCGGACCACAGGCTGACCGTGTTCAGCACATCGTCGCGGGGCAGCAGCTCCGATGGCGCGAACGAGGTGGCCGAGCCGAATCGCGCGTACGCCAAAGCGCCGAACGCGATGAGGATCCCCGCAGGCACGAACGTCGCGTACGTGCCGAGATTCTGGACGTGCTTGGCGCGCGTGAGGCCGATGATGTTCAGGCCGATGAGCACCCACAGGACGATCAACACGAAGCCGACGGAGTAGAGGCGATTCTCGGCAAGGGCGGCGGAGTCGATCCCGAACGCCAGCGGCAGGTTCGCGGCGGCAAAAAGCAGCAGCGACGGGAAGTAGAACAGATTGTTGACCCAGACGCACCAGCCGCAGATGAACCCGTTCACCGGACCGAAGGCGCGGCGCACCCAGACGTAGATGCCCCCCTGCTCGGGGTAGCGCTCGGCCAGGCGGGAGACGGCAATCGCGAGGGGAATGAAGAACGCGACCGCGGCAAGAACCCAGAGTGTGACGGACGGCGCGCCGACGCGTGCGCTCCGCGCGATCCAGCGCAGGCCCACCACCGCGACGATGTTCATCGCCACGACGTCCCAGAGGCCCAGGGCCTTGATGAAGGTCACCGGACCTCGAGGTAGTTCTTCATGGAGCGCAGGGCGCGTTCCCACCCTGGCGAGATCACCTCGTAGTAGCGATTCCAGCGCGGGCCTTCTTCATGTCCCGACTGGCGGATGTGGAGCAGCGTGCCGGCCCCCTGCGGGCTGCAGGTGGCCTCGAGCGCCATCGGTCCGACCGGCTCGCCGTCGGGCGGCAGCCACCAGCAGTTGGCAAGGAAGAACTCCCGCCCTGCCTTGAACTCCATGACCGTGGCGTGAAAGGCGCCGCCGAGGCGGCCCAGCACCTCGTCCCGCCACTCGGTGGGATCCCACTCCACGGCGTAGCTGCCGAGCGGCTTCGGAATGCAGACGGACCGCGTCACGTGCCACCAGACGGCCAGCGCATTCGGATCGAAGAAGGCGTCGACGACCGAGACGGGCGACGCCGCGATGACCAGGCTGGTGGAGTACTCCAGCGCCTATTTCCTTCTACTTCCCTGCGGTGGTCTGGCGGCCGCGGGCGCCGCGATCCTTCGCCACGATGTCCCTGACTTCCTTCATCAGCGTGGGGACGTGATACGGGATGCCATCCTTGATCGTCCACTCGATGCCGCCGGCGTGGACGCTCTCGGCCTTGTCGCCGGGCATCACCGGCGTGTAGTTGGGCACCACGCGGCCGTTGATTCTCATGACCTCGGTGCCGTACGGGTTCAGGAGGCGCAGGTTCTCGAGCGGGTTGCCGTTGACCACGAGCAGATCCGCCATCCATCCCTGGCGAACCTTGCCAAGACGGTCGGCCATCCCCACCATCTGCGCGCCATTCCACGTGGCGTGCTGGAGGACCTCCAGCGGATGGAAGCCCGCTTCTTCATGGAGCTCGAGCTCGCGGATGATGCCGAAGCCGTACAACGACCAGATATATCCGGCATCGTCACCGGTCGTGATCAAGCCGCCCTTCAGGCCGAAGTGCCGCAGTGCGTCCATCCAGACGCGGTACATCTCCTTCCACTTCACTTCCTGCGACACCGTCCAGCCGAAGAAGTACGAGCCGTGGTTGCGCATGCTGGCCTTGAAGTACTCCTCCATCGAGGGATGCAGATAGTCCTTGTGCCAGGGGAAGTTCTGGTTGCGGAGCAGGTCGCGGCTGGCCTCGTAGATCGACATCGTGGGGCTCCAGCCGACCTTCTTCTCCGCCATGTAGGCGACGAAGTCCATCAGCTTCTCGCGGTTCGCCTGGCCGTACAGCTCGCCGGCCCGGCCGAAGCGGTGGATTTCGTTGTTGTAGTTGGTCGCCGGCGGAAAGTCCTGAATGCCATCGAGCGCGGCGTCTCCGACGCCGTAGAAATGCTCGATCGAGCAGACGCCGAGATCGACGTAGTCCTTCGCCGTCGTTTCCTCGACGCCGATGTGGGTGGTGGTGCACAGCCCCTGTTTCTTCGCTTCGTCGAGGAGCGCCTCGAGCTGATCGCGATCGAGGCCGCCGATTTTCAAGCCGTCGAATCCGTCGGCCTTCGCCTGTCGCACGCCGGCGCGGATCTCATCGGGCGTGCGGTTGCGGCCCAGGTTCGGCCGGTTCCACAGCAGAATCCGCGGCGCCACGATCGTGTGGGCGTTGCTCTCGTCGCGCCACTGCTTCGTCTTCGCGGTGTTGCCGCCGACTTCGCGCGCGGTCGTGACGCCCGAGGCGAGGTAGAGGTTGCGTTCGTACTGGATCGGCTGCGGGATCCCCTCGGCGCGCTCCTCGTGCCAGTGCATGTGCGTGTTCACGATGCCCGGCATGACGTACTTGCCCGAGGCGTCGATGACGACCTCGGCGTCGAGCGGCTTCGCGCCGCTTTGCCGGATCTCGGCGATCAGGCCATCCTGCAGCACGATGTCCATCGGTCCGTACGCGGGCTTGGCGTTGCCGTAGATCACCATTGCGTTGCGGATCAGGAGACGGCGGTACTGGCGTGCGTGCTCGGGCCCGCGCGCATCCTGCTGGGCGAGCGGCGCGCGCTGATCCACGAGGGCGAAGAGAACAATGAGGAGGAAGAGGACGGAGCGAGCTGTGCGCATGCCGCGGATCATAGCAAAATGGACGCATGGAACCGCAGCCGCTCGCGTATCTCGACCGACAGTTTCTCGAAAGCGAAGAAGCACGCCCGATCCGCATCCTTGCGGAGTACCTGGAGCCGCTGCGGCGGTTCCGCCAGGAACAGATCCAGGACACGGTCGTGTTCTTCGGCTCGGCGCGCATTCATAGCCGGGAAATCGCGGAAAGAACGCTGTCCGGTTTGATCGGGAAATCGGGGGCCAACGCGGCAGAACACGAGGAGGCCATGCGGCGCAGCCGCAAGGCCGTGGAGTGGTCGCGCTACTACGAGGAGGCCCGGGAGCTGGCCGCGCTGCACTCCACGTGGGCCAAGGCGCTGGAGGGACCCAATCACCGTTTTGTCGTCTGCTCGGGGGGCGGGCCGGGCATCATGGAGGCGGCAAACCGTGGCGCCACGGAGGCGGGCGCGAAGTCGATCGGGCTGAACATCAGCCTGCCGTTCGAGCAGGGTCCGAACAAGTACATCTCGCCCGGTCTGCACTTCGAGTTCCACTATTTCTTCATGCGGAAGTTCTGGTTCGCGTATCTGGCGAAGTCGCTGGTGATCTTTCCGGGCGGCTTCGGCACGCTCGACGAGATGTTCGAGATCCTGACGCTGATGCAGACGAACAAGCTCGCCAAGCAGATTCAGATCATCCTGTACGGGACGGACTACTGGGATCAGATCCTCGAACTGGATCCGATGGAGGAGTGGGGCGCGATCGCACCTCGCGATCGGGAGCTGCTCGCACGAGCGAACTCACCGCAACGAGGCGTGCGAGCTGCTGAAGCAGCATCTCATGGAGCATCACGTGACGCCGCCCGTGGCGCAGGAGATGAAGGCGCCTGGCATCGCGAAGACGCGCGCGTGAAATCAGTGAGTCGTCGAATGCGTGGGCATGGCCAACTCCGGCATCGGCTGCCCCGCGAAGAGCTTGCGGCACGGCTTCGCGATGAGGCGCGCCCACTGCGCGGAGCGGTTCACACGCGCGCTGTCGGTGGCAATCCCGGTATTCGCGTACATCTGACGGTAGAGCTTCGAGATCAGCATGAAGGCGAGCCTCGCCTTCAGCGTCTTCACGCACTTCGATCGCTGCCAGATCGCCGGCATGCTGTAGAAGTTGTCCCACACACCTTGCGTGCGCGCGCGGATCTCGTCGGGATCCATCTTCGGATGCGGCACGTACACCTTCGGCCGCTTCGACTGCGGAATGAGCCAGTGACGGCTGATCGGAATCCCCGCGATCCGATCCTTCGCGGGGTCGAGTGTCTTCTCCCACTCCGCGAAGTCGACGGTGCCGGGGAACGGAGTGAGCATCACGAACTGGGCGAACGTGACGTCGGCCTTTGCGGCCAGCGCCGCCGTGGCGTCGAACGTCGACGGGCTGTCGCTCGGCAGGCCGAAGATGAATGAGCCGAGCACGTGGATGTCGTACTGGCGAAACGCCCGCAGCCGCTCGACGAGCTGATCGCCAACCGCGTTGAACGGCTTGTAGATGTCCTTCAGCCCTTCCTTGGTGACCGACTCCACCCCCACGAGAGCGCCCTTGATGCGCGCCGCCCGCATCGCCTCGAGGAACGCCGGGTCTTCCGACGCTTCCATCGTGATCTGCGTAAAGAAGACCGTGTCTTTCGGCAGCCTCGCGAGCTGCGCCATCAGCTCGAAGCGCTCGTCGCGCAGCGCCTTGAGCTGCTCGAATCGCGCCTTGTCATGGCGCCGATCGGCCATCTGCAGGTCTTCGAGCGTGACGGGATAGAAGTTGTCGTCGGCAAGCGCAATGAATCGGAACCCGCGCCTGCGCAGGTCGACGATCTCTTCGAGCACGGCGTCCGTCGTCCGCTGGCGCGGCCGCTGGCCGTCCGTCCTCCACACCGAGCAGAAGGAGCAATGCTTCGGGCACCCGCGCACGGTCTGCACCGACGCCCACATGTAGCTGTTGGGTGGGAGCAGATCCCATCGGGCCTTCACGAATGTCTCGGGCTCGACCCGGCCGCCGTCGTACAGCCTCTGCGGCGCGCCGCGGAGGCAATCCTCCACCACTCGCGACCAGACGACGTCGCCGTCACCCTTCACGACCGCGTGGGCGCCGCCGAGCTCGAGTGCTTCCTCGGGGTAGAGCGTCGCGTGGATGCCGCCATACACGACATACGCGCCGGCGCGGCGCGCCATGGTGCCGACTTCATAACCGCGCAGCGCATTGCCGGTGTGGATGCCGATGCCCACGATGTCGCCCGATTCGATGGTCTTCGGATCGAGCGGCTCGAGCGTTTCGTCGACGAGTACGGGATCGCCGAAGTGGCGCGGTGTGGCGCCCGCCAGAACGTACAACCAACGGGGGGTGATGACCCCCACGCCAAACGATACATGGCTGGGGTTGACGATACGGACCGTCATGGATGGGCGAATCTCTCGTAGCGCAAGCCCGTGAACAGTACACCGGGCAGCGTGCCAAAGCACAGGGAATAAATGAGGAACATTTTAATACAGCAAAAACCTAGCCTTTTGCCGTAAAAACGTCATCTCGTCCTCGTGCCAGCTCTCCTCAATTTCAACGACCGGCACCTCCGCATCGATCTGCCGCCGCAATTCGTCGGAACCGGAAAGAATGTCGAACGGCATCTTGTCGTGCTCGTACTCGTAGGGCGGTTGGCGCCAGGCGAACCGGGCGCGATCGGACCGCCGGAATTGATCGATGGCCGCCACGCCGGTGAGCACGGGGCGGAACGCCTGCCGATCGATTACGTGGATCTGGCAGCCACCGCACGGCTGTTTCGCATGCTTCTGGAACGTAGGCTCGAACACCGCGGGCCTGCAGTGGACGCCGGGCAGGTCCATCGCATTCATGGCGCCCGCAAACCTCTCGGCGGCGATCCAAGGGGCTCCTACCAGCTCGAAGGGGCGGGTTGTGCCTCGACCCTCCGACAGCATGGTCCCCTCGAAGAGCACCGCGCCGGGAAAGACGATGGCGCTGTCGAGCGTGGGGATGTTGGGCGAAGGCAAAACCCAGGGCAGGCCGGTGTCGTCCCAGTACATGCCTCTCGTCCACCCCTCCATCTTCACCACGTCGAGTTGCGCGCCGATGCCGAAGTCGTCGTTGAAGAGGCGCGCGATCTCGCCGATCGTCATCCCATGGCGCATCGGAATCGGGAACTGTCCGACGAATGATTCGAATCCCGGACGCAACAACGCGCCTTCGACCTCCTCGCCGCCGATCGGATTCGGTCGATCGCACACCAGCACCGGCACGCCGTGACGGGCGCACGCCCGGAGGCAATTGGCCAGCGTATAGATGTAGGTGTAGATTCGCGCTCCGATGTCCTGCAGGTCGATGACGAGGACGTCGAGGCCCTTCAGCATTTCCGCCGTCGGCTCGCGCGTCTCGCTGTAGAGCGAGTAGATGGGAACGCGCCGGTCCGCGTCGTTCGCGTGCGGCGTTTCGACCATGTTGTCCTGCACGTCGGAGCGGAAGCCGTGCTGCGGGCCGAAAATGGCGGTCAGCTTCACATTCTCGGCGCGGCCGAGCTGATCGACGATATGGCTGAGCCGTCCATCCACTGACGCGGGATTGCTGACGATGCCAACCCGGCTCCCTGCGAGCCGCCGCGAGTCGAGAAGGACCTCCGAGCCCAACCGCACCACGCGATGATTATCGGTTAATCGCTTCAATTTCCCTCTATCGCTGGGCTTGCGTTCCGTCGATAATCCGGCTGGCATGTTCCACCTCAACCTGGGTCTTCTTGTTCTGATTCTGGCACTCGCCTGCCCGCAGACGGCCTCAGCTCAAGAGCGCGAGCCCGGACTCAAGCTGCCGACGACGGTGTTCGCCGCCGCGGCGGCCGCGGACTGGGCAACGACATATCACGGGCTCAAGTATTACCGGCTGCGCGAGACGAACCCGCTGCTCCGATCCTTCGATGAGACACCCGCCAAGATGGTGCTGCTCGGCGGCGCTATTGATGTCGGCGCGGTGGCCGCGTGGCATTACGGCGTAGGACGGAACCATCCGCGCCTCGCGGCCGCGGGCCTGTGGACGATGACCGCCTTCCGCGCGTACCTGGCGGTTCACAACCTGCGCAACCAGCAGAAAGCCGGCCGCCGGTAGAACGGCATTCCTTGAACTGCTGATCGCTAGCGAATATCAGACCACCCTCGCCGCTTCAACGATCGCTTCAGCGCTTCGGTTCGGGACACCATGCGTGGCTGCAGCTCGAACGGCTCGGATAGCAACGTCCGCGTAGCGCTCTCCAGCCGCAGCTCGAGCCCCTTCCCCGAGCGGTAGACCGCGCAGAGAAGGCGCTCGTCGTTCCACGCAAGCTGCCACAGCGTCGCAACGGGGCCGGGGGTCCGGCGGCGTTTCATGTCACGGATATACCACGAGTGGCTGGCGTCTGATCGGCGAAGCCGTGACATACTACCGGGAGCGCCGTGCTCGGGCGTCTTTCTGCGATCCTCGCCACCATGCGGCCGCGCACGCTCGCGCGAGCGGTGAAGTCCGTCGAGGATCTGCTCGCCTCGAACCGCGATCTCAGGCGCCGTGTCCACCAGCTCGAAGACGCCGCGCTGAAAACCAGCGAGCGGCTGGCCGTGCTCGAAGCCGAGGCCGGATCTCTGAAGACCGCGGTTGGCGACACGCGCCTCCGAGAGTCGCGGCTCACCGCCATTTACCTGCGTGACGTCGAGGAACAGCCGTTGGTGGCGGGTCTCGACGACGTGCTGTGCGCCGACGCGATCGCCGCGCACGTGCAGCGCGCCGTCGCGTCGGCCGACCTGCACCACGAGCCGTTTCCTCACACCGTGGTGGAGCATCTGTTTCCGCAGCGCTTCTACGACACCGTGCTGCGCGGGGTTCCGCCGGTCGAGTTGTTCGACGGCGTCGAGAACAAGCAGCGCATCGTCGTGCCGTTCGAGATGGCGCCGGCATTCAGCAGGCGCGTCTGGTCGTTCCTGCTGCACGAGGTGGTGGATGCCGCGCTCGGGCCGGCGCTGCTACAGAAGCTGCGCGAGCCGCTGACGGAATGGGTCGCGACCACGTGGCCCGAGCTCGCCGGCCAGCCCATCGAGTCGGTGGTCCGCATGCAGAGCACGGATGGACGGATTCTGCTGCGACGCCGAGGCTATGTCATACCGCCGCATCGCGACCCGAAATGGGGGTTCGTCACGTGCCTGCTGTATTTGGCGCGGCCGGGCGACAGCCAGTCGTGGGGTACGCAGCTCTACGCCGTCGATGAAGATACGGAAGCCACGAGCGTTGCGCCGCACTGGATTCGCGCCGAGCGGTGCCGCCTGGTGAAGGATGTACCCTTCCGGGCGAACTCCGCGCTCGTGTTCCTCAACTCTCGCGGCGCCCACGGCGCAAGGATCCCCGCTGCCGCCGAACCGCCGACCCTCGAGCGTTACATCTATCAGTTCCGGATTGGTCCCACCGCCGAGTCGATCCGCCGCCTCGTCGCGATGCTCCCCGAGGAGCGGCGCGACCAGTGGGCGGGCAAAGTGTCCGACTACGTCTAGAGTCAGCCAATCCAGAGGTAGCTGCTACGGAGCTCTGCGCGCGAGCGTGGCGGTGGAACTGTATCGTGCCATCTCGGTCGCGACCAGCTCACCGACCTCGATCGCGCGCGCCGTTTCGTAATGCCCCTCCCGCGTGAGCCATGCGCGCGCTGGATGCTGCACCGACGTTGCGAGAAAGTTCATCCCATCCGCGTACTCGCGAACGTGTTCGAGCTCGTGCGCGATGAGACGCTGCGCATCCTTGAGGGTCAGCAAGCGGACTGCAGCCTTGATGCGGCCGTACTGATATCGCTGGATGACACCCCGCGCGTAGCATTCAGACTGCCCGCCCCATCGTGTCTGGTGATCGAGAGACATCTCCACTTGGAGCTCGCGGACCATGCCAAGCCTTCGGCATTGATGCCGGAACGTGCGCGAGCCTTCCAGCATCTCGAGAGCGAGCTCTTTCAGCGGCTCGCTGATGATGATGTTGGCGGGCAGGCCTTGGCGATCGGCCGCTGAGACGGTTGTCCACGGTTCGCGCTCGTCGAGCGCGAACATACCGACGACGAGAAGAGCGAGACACGTCCGCATCGTGCGCGTGCGCACACTGTCCGTGCGTGGACAGGTGTGTCGGCGTCCGCGCAACGTTCATCCAGCGGTGCGTACGCATGTAAGACGGCCGTGAGCGTGAGAGCGTTCACAGCGTCGAGCGGATTTTCTGCAGACGGGCTTGTTGTTACGACGCGATCACATGAGCCGGGAACACAGAGGCGAGGACCATGCGCAGCTCGTGATGACGGATCGGCTTCGGCACGTACGCATCCATGCCCGCGGCCAGGCATCGCTCTCGATCGCCCTGCAGGGCGTGCGCGGTCATCGCGATGATCGGCACGTGCGCGCCGGTCGTGCGCTCGTGCGCCCGGATTGCGGCGGTGGCGTCGAGGCCGCTCATCATCGGCATCTGAATGTCCATGAGGATGACATCGAACGTCGCTTTCGCGGCCGCGGCAACGGCTGCCTCGCCGTTGTCGACGACGGTCACCACGTGCCCATCGCGCTCGAGGAGCGCAACCGCCAGACGCTGATTGTCCTCGTTGTCCTCGGCGAGCAGAATGCGGCGGGACGCGAGCTTGGTCGCCGTCTTCGCCGGCTCCGGCCGTGCGCTCGGCACGCCAACCATGCGCGCGTGAATCGTGAAATGGAACGTGCTGCCGCGTCCTTCGGTGCTCTCGACCCAGAGGCGCCCGCCCATCGCGTCCACCAGACGCGTGGAGATGCTGAGCCCGAGTCCCGTCCCGCCGTACTTGCGTGTCGTCGAGCCGTCGGCCTGTTTGAACGGGTCGAAAATGTTCTTCTGCTGGTCGACCGGAATTCCGATGCCGGTGTCCTGCACCGCGAAGTGCAGCTCGAGCTCCCACGGCGCGGAATCCTCCATCGTCGCGGACGGCTCCGGCGAGATGCGAAGGGTGATCCCCCCGTGATGCGTGAACTTGATCGCGTTGCCCAGCAGGTTCATCAGCACCTGGGTGAGGCGATGCGGGTCGGAGATGAGCCGATCCGGTACGTCGGGCGCCACTTCCGAGCGGAGGTAGAGCCCCTTCTGCCTCGCACGCACCGCGAGGCTCTTCACCGTCATGCTCACCGTGCTGCGCAGATCGAACTCGCGCTGCTCGAATGCGATCTGGCCCGCCTCGATCTTCGAGAAGTCCAGGACGTCGTTGATGACGGTCAGAAGGCAGTCGGCCGATCGCCTCACGACCTCGAGATACTCGCGCTGCATCGGCTGCAGCTCCGTATCGAGGACGAGCTCCGTCATGCCGAGCAGGCCGTTCATCGGCGTGCGGATCTCGTGGCTCATGTTCGCGAGAAACGCCGAGGTGGCGCGGGTGGCGGCTTCGGCCGCCTCCTTCGCCTTCTGCATCTCCATCGCGGCCTGCTTCTGCAGCGTGATGTCCGTCGCGACGCCGAGCAGCTGCTCGGCCTTGCCGCCCGGCGAGACGAGCGGGATCTTCGTGAGCTGCACCCAATGCTGCTGCCCGGTGGCGTCGGTCAGCTGAAGCTCCGGATAGAACCGCTCCGTCGTCGAGTCGAGCACGTGCACGTCGTCGAAGTTCACCTTCCGCATGTCGAAGTGACGGCCGCAGACCTCGGCATCCGTCCGTCCGATCACCTGGTCCACGGTCATGCCGTTGGCGTCGGCGAATGCCTTGTTCGCGAGTGTGAACCGCCCCGATCGCTCCTTCGCGAAGATGAAGCTCGGATTGAGATCGATGACCTTGCGGAGGAAGGTGCGCTGCCCCTGCAGTTCCTGGGTGCGCTGATCGACGAGCGAGGCCAGCTGCTGCTCGCGAACCTCCATCGTCCGCACGCGGAGCCGATACCCGCCCGTCGCCAGGATTCCGACGACGCAGAACGCGACGGCGTAGAACCAGCGCGTCTGATAGAAATGCGGCGCGAGGTAGATCGGATAGCTGTCACCCGCCTCGTTCCACACGCCGTCGTTGTTCGCGGCCTTGACGTTGAAGACGTACCGCCCCGGCGGAATGTTGCTGTAGTACGCGGTGCGGCGATCGCCGGCGTCGACCCAGTCGAGGTCGTATCCTTCGAGCTTGTACTTGAAGCGCACCTTCTCGGGCGCCAGAAAGCTGAGCCCCGCATAGCGGAAGACGAGGTCGCCTCGCCCGGGCCTCGCGTCCGCCTGTTCGTGCGTCTGAGAGTGGAACGCCTGCTGATCGATCGTCACCCCCTCGACGTGCACGGGGGGCGGCAGCTTGTTGACCGACAGCCGCTGCGGATCGACGACGCTGGCGCCGAGCGCCATCGCGAACCAGAGGCGGCCATCGCGTGCCCTGAAGCCGCCCGGGTAGTGCCCAACGGTGCCGACGGTGCTGCTCAGGCCGTGCTCCAGGCCGTAGGGCACCGAGGTGACCGACGTGCGCTTCTTGTCGGCGAAGTCATTGAGCTCCTGCTTGCTCACCTCGAAGACACCTTTCGCGCACGTCATCCACAAGTGGCCGCGCCGGTCCTCGACGATCGCGTACACGAAGTTCGAGTAGAGGCCGTCGTTCACCGTGTAGGTGGTGAATCGACCGTCCTTGAGCCGGTTCAGGCCTTGGCGTGTCGCGATCCACAGCGCGCGGTCCGCATCGAGGAACAGCGACTGAACGCTGCCGCTCGCAAGACCATCCTTGGCGGTGTAGAGGGTGAAGCGTCCGTCCTTGAACCGGTTCAGCCCGCCGCGCGATCCGATCCACAGCGCACCGTCGCGATCCTGCTGGATCGCCCTGACCGCGTTGCTCGCCAACCCGTCCTTCGTGGTGTAGCCGGTGAACCGGTTCTGGCGATAGGCGAAGAGACCCTCGAGATTGGTGGCGACCCAGATCGTGCCGTCCCGATCCTCGTAAACCAGCCGGATGTCGAGGTGGGATGTCACGGAGGGATCGCGGATCTCGACGAACTGCGTCTCGCAGGTCTGGCAGCGTATGGGCTGCTTCGATCGAAAGAGGCCGACGCCCGTGCCCACCCACAAATACCCATTTCGGTCCTCGAGGAACGTGGAGATCATCCGCTGCGGGAGACCGCTGCGCGGACCGAAGAGGACAATGCGGCCATCCTTCAGAGCGTTGAGGCCGTTGAGGGTGCCGATCCACACCGTGCCGGTGCTGTCCTCGAACGACGCGGCGACGTACGGATCGGCGAGGCCATCCTTGGTCGTGTAGCTGGTGAAGTGACCGCGGCGCAGGTGCGCGAGCCCGAGGTTTCGCGAGCCGAGCCAGAAGCTTCCCTCCCGATCGCGGCAGAAGGCCATGAAGTCCGGTGATGGGCCCGAGTCGTCGAAGTTGTAGGAGCTGAAGATGCCGTCGGCGTGGCGCACCAGCCCATTGGCGGTGCCGATCCAGAGCGCGCCGTCGGGACCCTGAGTGATGAAACGGATCCTGTTGGACGACAGCCCGTCGGCCGTCGTGTAGTGAGTCGATCGGCCGTCCTTCATCTTGAACAGGCCGTCGGCGGAGCCTACCCAGATCGTCTGTTCCTGGTCGCGATAGATCGACCACACGTCGATTCGCGGCATGGCTGCATCGAGACGCTCGTCGACAATGCGATCGCCCTTGAGCCGGTGCACGCCGCCACGCGTGGTTCCGATCCAGAGCGTGCCGTCGGGATCGGTGTACAACGCTCGAACGGCGTTGTTCGCCAGGCCCTGTTCAACCGTATAGTTCCTGAAACGTCCGTCCTTGAAATGGCTCAGGCCGCCGTCGGTGCCGATCCAGATGCTGCCGTCAGGACCCTTGTGCAGGCTGGCGACGAAGTCGTTCACGAGGCCGTCGGCCGTCGTGTAGACGGTGAACTTGCCATCCTTCAGGCGGCTGAGCCCGCCGCCGTGACGTTCCGATCCACAGGCTGGAGTCGTCGCCCTCGGCGAGCGCCCAGACCTCGTTTTCCTTCAGTTGGCTCTTTTCGCGGTCGTCGAACGTCGTGAACCGGACGCCATCGAACCGCGAGACGCCTGCCTTCGTGCCGATCCACAGGTAGCCGTCGCGCGTCTGGAGGAGACAGAGGACCGAGTTCTGCGGCAGGCCTTCGGGCTGCCCCCAGATCTGGACGGCGTGCCACGCGGCTTCCTTGCGTCGATTGGCCGCATCGGGTGCGGCGGTAAGAACAGGAATCAGAAGGAGAGTAGCTGCCAGCCGTCTGGCGCCCCGGCGTCCGAAGTCATGTCTTGCCATATGGACGGTCAGAGGAGGTGAACCGCGTCACGACACTTTCGGTTGTTCCCGATCCGGACTTTAGACCTGCTCGTAAAATTTCTTGCGACTGATTGCCGGCAGGAGCCAGACGGTGAGTGCCAGGAACGCCAGAATGGCTGCGGCCGGTCGAGCGACGAAGACGACGAGAGAGCCCTGCGAGGCGGTAATTGCTTGAACGAAACGCTCCTCGAGAGGCCCGCCAAGGATGATCCCGAGGACGACCGGAGCGACCGGCACCTGCCAGCGCTCGAGCAGGAATCCGAGCACGCCCATGCCGAGCATGATGCCGACGTCGAAATAGCTTCCGGCGATTGCGTAAGAGCCTAGCACGCAAAACAGCACGATGATAGGCAGCAGGGTGTGGCGCGGCACCCGGATAAGGCTTCCGCTCGCGCGAACGGCGAGGTACCCCGCTGGGATCAACGCGAGGTTGGCGAGGACGAACACCAGGTAGAGGCTGTGGACCAGCACCGCCTGCTTCTCGAAGATCTCCGGGCCCGGCTGGAGGTTCTTCATCATCATGATGCCGAGCACGATGGCGGTGATTGAGTCGCCGGGTATGCCGAGCGTCAGCGCGGGAACCCACGCGCCGGCGAGCGCCGAGTTGTTCGCGGCGCCTGCGTCGGCAACGCCTTCGAGCGATCCGCGGCCGTACTCGTCCGGGCGCGGCGAGCGGCGCTTCGATACCCCGTACGACACCCAGGCGGCGATATCGGCTCCGGCACCGGGCAGAATGCCGATGAGCGTTCCGATTGCGCTGGCCTGGAGCACCTGGACCGGTCTCTTCCACAGGATACGGAGTGCGCCGGCGAACACCGAATCCTGCGGCTGCGGACGAACAGAGGCAACAGCGGCCGGGCCGCCGAGCGTGCGCACGTTCCGCAGCACCTCCGAGAGCCCGAAGAGGCCCACCAGCGCGGGGATGAAGCTGATCCCCTGGTAGAGCTCCGGACGGCCGAACGTGAATCGCGCCGCCGTGTGCACGGGACTCAGGCCGACGGTTGAAAACAGCAGGCCGAGGAGCAGCGCGAACGCGCCTTTGAGCGCGGACCCGCGCGAGACGACCACGGCGCACCCGAGCCCGAGGATGTACAGCCAGAAGTACTCGACGACCGTGAACCAGGTCGCCAGCGTCGCAAATGGCTGCGCGAACAGCATCAGCACCGCTACGCCGAACAGCCCCCCGACGACGCTGAACGCAATGCAGACCCCGAGCGCACTGTGATAGTGGCCGCGCTGCGCGAGGTGGTACAGGTCGTCCGCATACGCCGCCGATGCCGGAGTGCCCGGAATGCGAACGAGCGCGCTGGGAATGTCGCCGGCGGAGATGGCGCACGCTTCGAGCGTGACGACCGCCGCGAGCGCAGCCAGTGGCGAAAGGAAGTACGTCAGTGGAACGACGAGCGCGACGGCCATCGTCGCCGACAGTCCGGGGATCGAACCGAAGAGCGTGCCGTACGCGGCCGCCAGGGCAATGACGCCGAGGACGGTTGGATCGAGGACCTGGCTGAAGGCCTGAGCGAGGGTGCCTCCCATGTCACCAGCCGAGCAGCCCGCGCGGCAGCGGGACGCGGAGGATCACGGCAAAGAGGTGGTAGACAGCGGGCACGAGCGCGACCGTCAGCGGCGCCGCAACCCGGGGGCGGGTGCCGAGGCGGACGAGGTACGCGAGCAGCAGGAACCCCGCCGTCAGCACGAAGCCGAGGACCTCTGCCAGCGTGAGGTAGAGCGCAATCCAGATCAGCACCTCCGCAGACCGCCACGCCGCACCAGGTGGCAGGGACACGGGCTCGTGCGATTCGTCATCGGCGGTACGGCCGCCCCGCGTGAACCACAGCGCGCCCACGACGAGCACCAGAGCGCCGATGATCAGCGTGGGGAAGAACATCGGACCGAACCGTGACGTCTCGAGACCGCGAAACGCCTCGCTCGTGAGCAGCGCCCCGAGGCGTTCATCGGTTCCCGCGAGCGTGGCGGCGAACTGCTTCGGATCCTCGTACGCCGCCGTGAAGCCGCCGCGCCGCATGGTGGTCTGGTAGGCGTCGCTCTCCACGACGCGCTTCAAGGCATCGGCGAGCACGCGAACGCGATCGGGCGGCGTGTCTCTCGGGACGGCCACGCCGCGAATGGTGCCGAGCGTCCAGTCGACGCCGAGCTCCTTGAAGGTGGGTACCGCGGGGAACTGCGGCACTCGCGTCTCGGACATGACGCCGAGGCTGCGGATGCGCCCGGCAGAAAGAAGCGCCTGCGCCTCGGCGAGGCTGCACGAGACCACGTCCAGGCCACCTGCCAGCAACTCCTGCAGCGAAGGCGCGGAACCCGCGATCGAGACCCAGATCACGTCGGTCGGCCGAAGCCCCACGGTGGAGAGCCACCCGGCCACCGCCAGATGCCAGATGCCCGCTGCGGCCGTTCCCGATCCCCGCAGCGTGCGCGGTCGCTCGCGAATCGCCTGCTCCAGGTCGCCCAACGTCTTCCAGGGCGCGTCGGCGCGCACGAACACGGCCGCGGCGTCGCGGTTGACGAGGCCGACCGGAGCAAAGTCGTTGGGCGAGATGCTCGTCATCCCGCGCCAGTGGAGCGACGCGATTTCGACCGTGACGAGCGTCAGCGTGTGGCCGTCCCCCCGTGCGAGCGCGCCGCGACTGTGGCCGGTCACGCCGTCGCCGCCGGTCACGTTCACGACGTTCACCGGGACGCCGAGGTCCTGTTCGAGGAGCGCGGCAATCTGCCGCGCAACGCGATCAGTGCCGCCGCCTGCCGCCCAGGGGCAGACGAGAAGAATCGGTCCGTCGGGATATTGTTTGCCGCTGCTGCATCCGGCGGCGGCGATGGTCATCACCGCCGCCAGCAGCAGCCGGCGCACAGGGCGCAGTCTCGTCACGTCGACGTCAGAAAAGATACTTCACAGAGATCTGCATCTCACGATTGTTCGCGCGCGTGCTGCTGATGATGCCGAAGTTCGCGTTGCCCAGCGTGCCGTTCGGGTTTCCGAACTGCGGCGTGTTGAAGGCGTTGAACGCCTCCCACCGGAACTGAATCTGGTGTCCGTCGCGCACCGGAAACGACTTCGCGATCGAGAGGTCGAGGGTCTTCAGGCCCGGGCCGATCACGGGGTTCCGCGGCGAATTGCCGTACGACGTCGTCGCGCGCGCGAAGGCGGCCGTGTTGAACCATCGGGCGAGCGACCGCTCCGAACCTGACAGGAGGGGATCCTGTCCCGACACGAGGTTCGGGCGAATCTCCTCGGAATCGACGTTCAGCGTATCGCCGTCCTGATTGATGAAGAGCGGCGACCCTGAACTGAGCGTCGTGATGCCGCTCAATTGCCATCCTTTCAGAGCCACGGCCGCGGCTCCGCTCAAATCGGAGCCGAACGGGATGTCCCACACGAACGCCGCGACGAGCCTGTTGCGCACGTCGTCGGCCGACACTCCATATTCTCCATCGAGCGATCGGGGATTCTGGCGCCGTGCCCGCGAGGCGTTCAGCCCGCCCTGCTGATTGTCTTTCAGCTGCGAGAGCGTGTACGCGAGGTTCAGGTTCAGGCCCCACGGGCCGCGATGCTTGAGCTCGGTCTGCAACGAGTGGTAGTCGCTCTCGCCGTCGGTGACCCACATGCGGATGCGGCCGAACGCGGGATAGGGCCGGCGCGACTGAAGGCTCACGGCTCCGGCGTTCGGGTCGGGATCGGGACTGTTGAAGTTCGTCAGGCTTGAATCGAGATCGGAACCCTTCGCGCCGACATAGCGCACTTCGACGACCGCCGCTGGAGAAAACTCATACCCCACCGCAACGTTCCAGTTCTGATAGTAGCCGTCCTTGTGATTGCGATCGACCTCGGCGGACGTGACGTTGAAGATCGTGTTGGTCGGCACCAGCGACGCCGGGAACGGGTCGGCGAACGTGGCGATTGGGTTCACGGTGGGATTCGTGACCTGCACGCTGGCGGTCGGCGGGTTCGTGCCGAGCGTGTTGATGTTGTCGAGGTGCAGCGCCATGTTGAACACACCGTAGCCTGCCCGGAACACCAGCTTGTCGGTCAGCTGATACGCGGCGCCCAGGCGCGGAGCCCAGTGGCGATGCTCGTTGAAGTAGAGGGCGTCCACTACTTCGCCGGGCCCTGGCCACAGCACCGGCCCGCCTGGATTGAGGTCGAAGCGGAGGGTGCGGCTCACGCCATTGACGTCCTTCGGCACCTGGTTGTGGTCATACCGAAGACCCAGGTTCACCGTGAGCTGCGGCGTCACCCGCCAGTCATCCTGGACGAACAACCCATGCCGCCACTGGCGGATGCCGCCAATGGGAATGCCTTCGGGCGTACCAGCCGTCCGCGGGTACCCCATCATGAATGCCGCAGCGGCATGGCCCGTGATGTCGCGGGTGAAGTCGAGCGCGCCGAACGGCGCGTTCGTGCTGGTGGCGTCTCCCATCAGCCTGCGGATGTCCGCGCCCATCTTCAGCGCGTGGCGTCCGCGAATCAACGTCAGCGTATCGACGAACTGGTAGGTCTGGCTCAGGTCGACGCCTTCGCCGGCCACGCTGTCTCCCATGGCCTGGTACCCCTGAATGTTGATCGAGGGGAAACCAATCTCCAACTCATTCGGCTGCCGGCCGCTCGGGCCGCCCACCAGCATCCCGCGGATGCCGAGGTCGCGCTCGACGGAGAAGCCGGTGGTCCGCCGGGGGCTCAATCGATTGAGGTCGCCGCGCATGTAGCCGAAGCGAACCTCGTTGAGGACATTGGCGCTCCAGGTGGTCACGTGCTGCACGGCGCCGCTGTGATTGCTGAACAGCCGCGGAGCAGGGAAATTCGGGTTGAGCGGAATCGAGGGGTTGTCCCGCTTGTTGTAGATGTAGTGGCCGAAGATCCGCTGTGTGTCGCTGAGCACGTGATCGACGCGGGTGAGGAACTGGTCGTGGCGGTCCTTGTTCTGGGTGACGCCGGTGTAGTTGTTGGCGCCGGACTGGTTCGGCAGCGGCATATATTTCTCGGCGAGCGCCACCGCGATCGGATCGAGGCGGTTGGCCGGGATGATGTTTCCCGGGAACGGCAGGTTCGTGAGCGGATCTCTGATCGTCGTCCCGGCCACGCCCGAGAAATCGCCGCGCCGCATCTCCGCGGTCAGCATGCTGCTCTGGCCCGCCACCTCGCGCGTCTCGCGCAGACCTTCGTACGACGCCATGAAGAACGTCTTCTGGCGAAGGACGGGTCCACCGAGGACGCCGCCAAACTGGTTTCGGCGCAGCACCGGCTTCGGTCTGGGGGCGGGCGTGAAGAAGTTGCGGGCGTCGAGCCTGTCGTTTCGCAGGTAGTCGAAGGCCGAGCCGTGAAAATCGTTGGAGCCCGACTTGAGCTGCAGCTGCACGTTGGCGCCGGCGTGTCCGCCGTACTCCGCGGTGTAGTTCGTGGCCTGCACCTTGAACTCCTGCACCGCGTCGACGGACGGATAGATGAAGAGGTTGTTCCCGCGGTTGTTGAGCGCGCTCACCCCGTCGAACGACACCTGCTGATACATGCCGCGGGCGCCGCTCGCGCGAAACTGCGTGCCGGTCGCCACGACGCCGGCGGTCAGGTTGCCCAGCGTCGTGAAGTTCCGGCCGCTCAGCGGCAGGTTCACGAGCGAATCGGCGCTGACGACGTTGCCCGTCACCCCGCTCTGCGTTTCGAGCAGCAGGCCTTGCGCGATCACGTCGACCACCTCGCCGACCTGGCCGATTTCCAGCACGAAGTTGAGCCGCGCCATCTGGCCGACGCGAAGCGTGATGGCCCTGCGCTCGGCGCGGAAGCCCGTGAGCCCGGCTTCGACGACGTACTCGCCGGGCACCAGATACCGGACCTCGAAGGCGCCGTCAGGGCCGCTAACCGCGTGCTGAACGACTCCTCTCGAGGCGCTGGTGACCGTGATGTTCGACCCCGGTATCACCGCCCCGCTCGTATCAGAGACGTTGCCGAGAACGCCCGTGTCGGCTGATTGGGACCACGCACCCGGTACGAACAGCGTGCACGAGCAGAACAACGTAGCGAGAATCATCGATGGATGGCGCATACAGGCCTCCCAGACTGAGTTGGTGCGGAACTATGTGCGAAGAGGCCCGCTAAGTCCAGCCACCAGGTCCGCATGACATCGATGAGGCAGTTAGATACACTCTGCTCGCGCCTGGAGGCCGACATGTTCACTCGCCGCGATCTCGGACGTCTTGCCAGCCTGATGTTGTTCGGAGGAGCCGTGCCGTCGCGCGTGTCGGCCGCGGCGGGCCTTCCCCCGGCCGCCAACGACGCGCCGAACGTGTACCGCGCGCTCGGTGTGCGGCCGCTGATCAACTGCCGCGGGACGCTGACGGTGATCGGCGGTTCGATGGAGCTGCCGGAGGTGCGAGCGGCCAAGAGCCTCGCGAACCAGCAATACGTCCAGCTCGACGAGCTGATGGAAGCGGCCGGGAAACGATTGGCAGAGTTGACCGGTGCCGAGTGGGGGATCGTGACGTCCGGGTGCGCGGCCGCGATGTCGCATGTCACGGCAGCCTGCGTCGCGGGCGGCAACCCGGACCTCCACGTGCGCATTCCCGATCTCACCGGCTTCCCCAAAGACGAAGTGATCATCCCGGGACATTCGCGCAATGTGTACGACGCGGCAATCCGCGCCGTGGGTGTCCGCATCGTCGAAGTCGACTCGCCCGAGGAGCTGCAGCTCGCGATTGGTCCGCGGACCGCGATGATCTACATCTTCGCCAACGGACGAAACGAGTCGGGCCCGATGTCGCTCGAGGCGGTGGCGCAGATCGCGAAGCCGCACAACATTCCGATCATGGTCGACGCCGCGGCGGAGATCCTCACGATTCCGAACGTGCACCTGCAGCGCGGCGCGACGCTCGTCGGCTACAGCGGCGGCAAGATCATCCGCGGACCGCAGAGCGCGGGGCTGCTGCTCGGCCGCAAGGATCTGGTGCAGGCCGCATGGGTTCACAGCGCGCCGCATCACGGATACGCGCGTGCCATGAAGGTGGGCCGTGAGGAGGTCGTGGGAATGATCACGGCCGTGGAGAGCTGGGTGAAGCGCGACCAGGAAGCCGAGTGGAAGGAATGGGTCGCTCGCGCCGAGCACATCGCGAAGCGGGTGTCGAAGATCTCCGGTGTCACCGCGGTGGTGCGGAACGAGTCCGAGGGCCGCAGCAATCGGAGTCCCGGCGTTTCCATCAGGTGGGATGCCAAGGCCCTCGGAATCACCGGCGCGGAGGTGGCGGACATCCTCTACAACACCGAGCCTCGCATCGCGCTCGGTGGCGGCGGCGGACGCCCGGCGTCGCAGCAGGCGAGCGACACGGGCATTTCGCTGACGTCGTCGATGATGGCGGCCGGTGACGAGAAGATCGTTGCCGAACGGGTGGCTCAAGTGCTCTCGGCCCCACGCGCGCCGAAGCCTGTCGAAGAGCCGCAGGCGCCGGCGGCGAATCTCTCGGGTCAATGGGAGGTCGAGATTCAGTACGCCGCGAGCAAGACCGTCCATACGATGCACCTCGAACAGAACGCGAGCCAGTTGCAAGGCACGCATCGCGGCAACTTTCTCGCTCGCGAGATCGCCGGGACGATCAATGGCGATGCCGTATCGCTCACGAGCAACGTCACCGAACGGCACGGAGACGCGCTGAGGTATCGCTTCACCGGCAAGGTCGCGGGCGACGCCATGTCGGGCACCCTGGACATGGGCGAGTACCTCGGCGCCTCGTGGACCGCGCGGCGTCGCGTGTTCGGTCAGCGCAGCTAGCCGGCGCCTTGGCCGAACTTCGGGCGCGGCCGGCAAACTTCTGAGTCGGTGGATCCGTCAAAGCTTCCATTACCAAGAATGTCTTGGTAATGGGTGGCGCATGTCGATGGCTCCGAAGACCCCCAATGCCCTTCTGCACGGGACGCTAGATGCCTTGATTCTCAAGACGTTAGCGTCTGGTCCGCGCCACGGCTACGCCATCGCCCGGTTCATCGAGGACACCAGCCGCGACGCAGTGCTCGTGGAAGACGGGTCGCTGTATCCGGCTCTCTATCGCATGGAACGGCGCCGCTGGGTCGAAGCCGAGTGGGGGACATCCGAGCTCGGCCGCCGCGCCAAGCTGTATCGCCTCACAGATGCCGGCCGCGTGCAGCTGGCCGCCGAAATGGCCACATGGCGCCGGTTCGCTGCCGGCGTATCGAGAGTCCTCGCAACATGAAGCGCTCCCTGCGCTCGTGGCTGTGGCGCGTGCCGCTCGATCAGGAAGTCGACGAGGAAATCGCCTTTCATCTCGAGATGCGCACACGCGAGCTCGTCGAGCGCGGGATGGACCCGAGGACCGCTCGCGATGTGGCCCTCAGCCGATTGGGCGATCTCGCCGACCTCAAACGAACGTGTCTGGACCTTGGCAGAAAGAGAGAGCGTGAAATGCGTCTGACGCTGTGGATCGAGGAGCTCCGGGATGATGTGAAGTTCGCGATGCGGCAGCTGCGACGGTCGCCGGCCTTCGCGGTGATCGCGGCGATCACGCTCGCGCTCGGCATCGGCGCCAACAGCGCGATCTTCGCCCTGGTCGATGCCACCCTGCTCCGTCCGCTTCCGTTTCCCGAGCCCGAGCGCGTGGTGATGGTGTGGGAGCGTAACCCCAGGTCGGCCCGCGGCGGCGTCGCGCCGCTCAACCTTCGCGACTGGAACGAGCGAACTCGCACGTTCGATCTGATCTCCGGGTTCATTCCGGACGTTGGCGGCATGGTGATGACCGGCGCGGACGGGACTGCCGAAACCGTTTCTCGGCAGTGGGTGCTCGCCGGAATTTTTGAAGCGCTCGGCGTCCGGGCAATTGTCGGACGTACCTTTCGCTCCCTCCGACGACAGCCAGCGCTCCAAGGTCGCTGTGTTGAGCGAGGGGTTCTGGCGAACGCGTTTCAACGCCGACCCGAGTGTCGTCGGTCGCGACATTCGACTCGATGGCTCGTTGCATACGGTGGTCGGCGTCGTTCCGAATGAGGCTCAGCTGATCGGTCGGAGCAATATCTGGGTAATGGTTCCAATTCAGGGGGCACCGCCTGCGGCGCGAACGGCGTACTTTCTCCGCGGGATCGGACGCTTGAAGGCCGGCGTGACGCTCGAAGCCGCGGATGCCGACATGGCGACCGTTGCTGAAGGCCTGGCCCGAGAATTCCCTGAGACGAACAATCGGCGCGGCGTCACGCTGGTGCCGATGCACGATGCAGTCATCGGCAGCGAGCTCCGTTTGACCTCGATCCTGTTCCTCGGCGTCGTTGGCTTCGTGCTGCTCATCTGTTGCGCCAACGTGGCCAATCTGCTCCTGGCACGCGCGACGGTCCGTGCACGCGAGCTGGCGATTCGGTCAGCGCTCGGCGCGGGCCGCAGACGCGTCATCCGTCAGCTCCTCACAGAAAGTCTCGTGCTCTCAGCTGTCGGCGGCGCATTGGGAGCGGGTGTCGGCGCGGCAATTCTGAATGTGGCGCCATCGGTGATTCCGGCCGGGCTGCTGCCCGGAGCTGTATCGCTCACGTTCGACATCCGCGTGGTCACGTTCTGTGCCGCGGCCGCGCTGCTCGTGGGGCTGCTGTTCGGTCTGGCGCCGGCCTGGCAGGCCACCGATTTCTCCTCGGCGCAGGCCATCGCCTCCGACAATCGCACGGCGACGAGACACGACGGGAGGTTCCGAAACCTGCTCGTCGCCGGAGAGGTCGCGACCGCGGTGGCTCTGCTCTTCGGCGCCGGTCTCCTGCTGCGCACGCTGCTGGCTGTCGAAAACGTCGACCGTGGGTACCGCGCCGAGCGCGTGCTCACGATGATGATCGACCCGCTCGGTTCGCGCTATCCAACGCCAGAGTCGCTGGTGCAGTTCTTCGCGGCCGTCGAGGCTGAGATCAGGGCTCTTCCCGGAGTGCGCAGCGTGGGATGGGCAACGACGTTGCCGTTGGGCCCGTCGGACGCCGGGCAGACCCGTTACGAGATCGTGGGTGACCCGCCGCCCGAGGAGAGCCAGTATCCGGCCGCCGATTATCAGATCGTGAGCCCCACGTACTTCGAGACTCTCGATCTTCCTATCGTTGCCGGCCGGCGTTTCAACGACCGCGATACGCGCGACAGCGTCCCCGTCTGCATCGTGAATGAAGCGTTCGTCCGCCGCCACTTTCAGGGGCGATCGCCAATCGGTGGACGTATCGCCTTCCGGTCGAACAGCTCCGCCCAGGCGAAGCCCTTCATGAGAGAGATCGTTGGCGTCGCCCGCCAGGTGAAGGGCCGGCCCGATGAAACAGAGGAGTTCGTTCAGATCTACGCGCCGTTGGTCCAGAACCTCCGGGATGACATCTATCTGCTCGTCCGACCGGCGTCCGGGTCGGCCGAAGGCCTTGCCCGCTCCGTCCGCGCGGCCATCGCCAAAGTCGACAAGGAGCAACTGGTAAGCGTACGGGACGTGATGACACTTGAAAACGTCGCACGGGAAGCCACCGCACGGCATCGCTTCCGGGCGGTGCTCGTGATGACCTTCGCGGCGTTGGCGCTCCTGCTCGCAATGGTCGGCGTATTCGGCATCCTCGCGTACTCCGTCCAGCAGCGCGTGCGTGATTTCGGCGTGCGCAGAGCGCTCGGCGCCACCACGGGCGACGTGCTCCGTCTCGTGATGGCGAGCGCGGTTCGCGTGGTAGCGGCCGGCACGGTCATCGGGCTGATCCTGTCGGCGGCTCTGGGCCAGCTTCTGGCCACCATGCTGTTCGGCGTCCAGCCGCTGGATTCGATGACCTTCGCGTCCGTCACCCTGCTGCTGCTCCTGACGGCCGCGGTATCGATCGTTGGTCCCGCCTGGCGTGCGGCCCGGATCGATCCTGCCCTCGCGTTGCGAGCCGAGTGATCGGTCAGAGCCCGAACGCGAGGATGCTGCCGCCTCCGGCAATCGCGATGAACTGCTGGCCGCCAGCCAGGTAGGTCATCGGCGATCCGCGCCATGTGGTGTTCGCGGGAACATGCCACAGGAGCTTGCCGGTGCGCGCCTCCACCGCGGCAAACGCGCCGCTGTCCTCGCCGAAGAACACGAGGCCGCTTGCCGTCGAGAGCACCCCGCCCCAGGAATTGCTCGGGCCGATCTGCGGATACTCCCACGCGACCTTGCCGGTCTGAATGTCGATCGCGCGGAGGTACTTCCTTCCGACTTCCCCGGGCACATTCCGTGTGGCGCCTCCATAGAACGACTCCCCCTGCTCGAACCAGACCGCCGATTTCCGGAAGATGCTGCATCGCTCGAGCGCCATCACGTAGTACAGGCCCGTCTCGGGGCTGAAGGCCGGCGACATCCAGTTGGTCGCGCCAACGACTGAAGGACACCCAGTGGTCCCCCGCACGGTTGGCTCGGCCCCCGCGACGAGCCGCGGCCGGCCGTCCGGTCCGATGCCGCTGGCCCAGTTCATCTTCTTGACGAACGGCGTTGCGCGAAGCAGCTTTCCCGTGGTTCTGTCCAGGACGTAGAAGAATCCGTTCCGGTTTGCCTGCAGCAGCAGGCTGCGCCTCGAGCCCTGAAACGCGGCATCGGCGACGACGACGGTTTGCACCGCATCCCAGTCGTGAAGATCGTGCGGCGTGAACTGGTAGTGCCAGCGCATCGCGCCGGTGCCGGGATCCAGCGCGACGACGGAGTTCGACCACAGGTTGTCGCCCACGCGCTCGCTGCCGTTGTAGTCGGGACAGGGATTCCCGGTCGTCCAGAAGAGCAGGTTCGTGGCCGCATCGTACGAACCTGTGAGCCACGTGGCGGCACAGGGATACTCGATCGCTTTCCCCTTCCACGTCTCGGAGCCGGGCTCGCCCGGCGCGGGCACGCTCCAGAATCGCCACGCTTCCTTCCCGGTGGACGCGTGAAACGCGGCGACGAACCCGCGAACGCCTTCGTCGCCGCCCGACACGCCGGAGATTACGAGGTCGCCGACGACCAGCGGAGCGGCCGTGGCGCCATAGTGCTTCCGATAGTCCGCCATCACGACATCCCAGAGGAGCTGGCCGTTCGCCCGATGCAGCGCCACCAGTCGCGCGTCGTCGGTGACGAAGTAGAGGCGATCGCCACGGAGCGCGACGCCGCGGTTGACGCCGGCGCCGGCATCGCCGATGACGCCGCTCGTGCGCGGCCGGCTGTAGTGCCAGATCTGACGGCCGGTGCGCGCGTCGAGCGCGAACACCTCGTTGGGCGCCGTCACGTACATGACGCCGCCGACGACGATCGGGGTCGTGCGCAGATTGCGCGCGTTGCCGGCCGGGAACAGCCACTTGAGGCGCATGTGCGCCACCGTCGCGGGCGTGATCTGTCGCAGCGCGCTGTGCCGATTGCCGCCAGGATCTCCGTTGTAGGTCGGCCAGTCCCCAGGACCTGGCTGGTTGGCCACGTCGCGCGGCGTCAGATCGGGCATCGTGCCGCGGCCGAGATCGACAACGTCGGCGATCTCGTCGCGGGCGAGCGTCGCCAGCTCACCGGCAGCCGTCAGCAATTGCAGGTCGAAGTTGCTCTCGTTCTGCACCAGCCCCTCGAGGCCCCGGCCGCCGCGCAGTCGAAGCCGCACGCGGGCAAACGTCCGAGGCTGACGCGCGCTCTCGGCCATCGAGCGCACGTGACGCGCCAGGGCCGTAATTGCATCCGCGTCAAGGCGGGAGGGCGGCATGCCGCCAGCCGGGATGCCTTCTCGAATGATTCGCGCGGTTTCCTCGATGGGTCGCGTGGCGGCGCCTGACGAGGTGACGATATCAGGACCGCGCTCGGCACCGCGACCATCGGAGCCGTGGCACGTGGCGCACTGCGCCTCGAACAGCGGCCGGATCTCCGCCGGCTGCGCCGCTTCAATCTGCGAGGCGCCAACAGATCTGCCGTACGTGCAAAGGTGAAGGGTGCCAAGCAGCAACGCGGTCGATACGAGCGCGGTTCCGTTGGAACGCAGGTGTCTCATGACGGTTTCCTTGTCACGAATACTTCATGGGAGCCGGGTTCGAGCTCGGAATGATCGAACGGAACCGCGCGCGGTTCGAAGCCTGCATCCGCCAGCAGGCGCAGCCAGTCGGCTCGGCTGAACAGACCTTCCACGTGTCGATCGTGCGCCACACGCGTGCCGCCATCGGGGCCGCGCAGCAGGAACGCGTAATCGACGACGTACGTCGTGTCAGCCGGATCGGGATCCCACGTCCACTCGAGGAATCGCAGGGCATGCGTCGGGCCGTCGGAACCGCCGTCTTCGGTCGTGGGTCGAAAGTTCTCACGGACGAAGTCCGGCGCGAAGAGCGCCGCCCCGCCAGGCCGGCAGTGGACGAAGGCCGTATCGATCGCCTTGCGCAGATCGGACTCGTTGGTCATGTAACAGACGGCGTCGTGGACGAACACGGCGTCGAACTGGCGGCCGAGCCTGACGGTTCGCATGTCGCCCGCGATGTGCTCGCATTCAGGATTCAAGGCGCGGCTCACCGCCAGCATGTGCGACGAGGGCTCGACGAGCACCATCTCGACATGCGCCTTCAGATGCGATGCGTTGTTGCCCCCGCCGCTCCCGAGCTCCAGCAGCGTGCGAATCGGACGCTCGCACGCGGCCGCCAGCGTTCTCCCATAGAACGCCGCCTCCTCTTCGTAGTCCGCCGGCGGCGACAGCAGCGGCCACCACGCAGCGAGCTCCTCGTACATCTTTGACATGGCTGAATTGTACGCGTCACAACCGCATGATTCTGGCGCGGCTCATCGCGCCGCGTCACAATAGGACGGGGGACATGATGACACTGGCGGCGCGGCATCTGACGATGGAGGAGCTCGAGGAAGGCCTGAAGGAGATCGCGGGATCGCCGAAGGACGAGGGCGTGCTGGAGCTGATCGTTCGGCGGCCGGCCGTCAACGCGCGCGAGGTGCTGACGGTTGGTGAGCTCGACGTGAACGTTGGTCTCGTCGGCGACACGTGGGGCATGCGCTCGAGCGCCAGGACGGCTGACGGCTCGCCGCATCCGGACATGCAGTTGAACATCATGAACGCTCGAACGGTCGCGCTCATTGCGACGATGAAGGAGCGGTGGCCGCTGTCCGGCGATCAGCTCTTCATCGATCTGGACCTGACGCCGGAGAACCTTCCCGCGTACACGCGCCTGGCCATCGGGACCGCGGTGATCGAGGTGACGCCCGAACCGCATCTCGGCTGCGGAAAGTTCGTCGAACGGTTCGGCGTCGCCGCCATGAAGTTCGTCAACTCACCGACCGGTAGGCGGTACAACCTCCGCGGCATCAACGCAAAGGTCGTGCAGTCCGGCACGATTCGCGTGGGCGACGTCGCCCGCAAGCTCCTCGTTGCGGAAGGGACCGGCGCGATCCAGGCGTGATCCCACCCTCGGCTTGACGGGAGCCCGTCACCGTTATATAACCAAATAGTTCTAGAACCTCAGGGTTATTACATGACACCATCCGACCGCCTCGATGCCACCTTTGCCGCGCTCGCCGATCCCACGCGGCGGGCGATCCTCGCTCGCCTCGTGTCTGGCGATGCGTCGGTCATGGAACTGGCCGAGCCGTTCGAGATGAGCCAGCCGGCGATATCGAAGCACCTGAAAGTACTCGAGCGCGCCGGCCTCGTCTCGAGAGGGCGTGATGCACAGCGACGCCCGTGCCGGCTCGAGGCGAAGCCCCTCGCGGAAGCCACGGGCTGGCTGGAGGGCTACCGGCAATTGTGGGAGGCCAGCTTCCAGCGCCTCGACGCCTTGCTCGACGAGTTGAAGGCCGGCAAGAACAAGCGTCGGCGCACGAAACGCTAGAGGAAACGAACGATGACGACCGCCGACTCTCTGAAGCTGGAATTTGCCCACGAGGCGCAGGCGACGCGCAGGTTGTTGGAGCGGCTGCCCGACGACCGGCTGGCGTGGCGGCCCCACGAGAAATCGTTCACGGCGGGTGCGCTCGCGTCCCACATGGTCGAGTGCATCCGCTGGGTCGATTCGATTTTCGGCCGCGACGAGCTCGAGATGGATCCAACGACGTTCAAGCCATACCAGGCCGCGTCGGTGGCCGAACTGATCGACACCTTCGACGCCGATGTGGCCAGGTCCGAGGAAGTTCTTGCAGGCGTGACCGATGCCGCGCTGGTGCAGGGCTGGCGCCTCACGATCAGGGGAAAGGTGCGGTTCGAGAAGCCGCGGGTTGCGGTCTTTCGTGACTTCACTCTCAGTCACCTGATTCATCACCGCGGGCAGATGTCGGTCTACCTGCGCCTGCTCGACGTGCCCGTGCCCGGCGTGTACGGCCCGACTGCCGACGAGCAGGCCTGAGTGCTTACATAGGAGACGATCGATGGCCACCCCAGGACCTTTGACGATCACGACACCCACCGATCGCGAAGTCGTGATGACGCGCGTCTTCGACGCTCCGCGCAGCCTGGTCTTCGATGCTTTGACGAGGCCCGAGCTGCTCAAACGATGGATGGAGGCGCCCGGCCGATCGCTCGAGGTCTGCGACATCGATCTGCGGGTGGGCGGCGCCTACCGCTTCGTCTGGCGCGGGCCGGGGAGAAAGGACGTGGGGTCGCGCGGTACCTATCTCGAGCTCGCGCCACCCGGACGACTCGTGACGTCCGAATCCTGGGAGGATTGGGACGCCGGCGACACGCGGGCCACGACTGTCCTCGTCGAGCGCCAGGGCAAGACCACGATGACGCTCACGACGCTGTTCCCGTCACGCGAGGTGCGCGACACGGTCCTCGAGGCGGGCCTCAAGAGTGGCGCGGCCACGAACTACGAGAAGCTCGCCGAGGTATTGGCGAGGGCGCGAGATGTCGCGCCCTCGCCCCAGGGTCAGAAGTAGTACTTGCCGACCAGCTGGATGATGCGGGGATCACCCACGGTGCTGGTGATCGTGCCGAACACCGCGCTCTGGATGTTCGCCTGCGGCGGCCCGAAGTTCGGATGGTTGAGGACGTTGAACATCTCCCCGCGGAACATGAGGTACTGGTTGCCGAACGTCGCGATGCGCTTCGCGATCGACAGGTCGATGTTCCAGTAGCCCGGCGCGTCCACGATTCCGACACCGGCGTCGCCGAACTGCCCGAGCGGCGCCGAGGTGAACGCGGCGCGATCGAGCCAGCGTTCGAGCGTCGGGTTGTCGACTTTGCCGCTGCCGAGGCGAAGCGGGCGATCCGACGAGCGCGTGCCCTGCAGCGACCGGCGCGTGCCGTCGACCACTGTGATCGGGAATCCCGTCCGCGCGATCGCCGCGAAGCTGACCTGCCATCCGCCCGCGACCGCATCCAGCGCGCGGTTCCAGTCGGCGCCGAACTGCCGCTCCCTTCCGAACGGCAGCTCGTAGCTGCCCGCGACGTTGAACACGTGCCGCGCGTCGAAGAAGGCCCGGCCGTAGTTCGCCTCGATGTCGTAGCTGTTCATCGGGTACGCGCCCTCGGCCGCCACGCCCGCCGAGCCGTAGTAGCCGAGGTTGTTCGTCAGCGCCTTGCTCCAGGTGTAGTTGGCCTGGAAGTCGAGACCCTGCCAGAAGCGCTGCTTGAACGACGCCTGCAGCGCGTTGTAGTTCGCGCGGCCGCGCGACATCGTCGTGCTGATGTTCGTGATCAGCGGGTTGAACCGGTAGAGCGGCCGGCGCTGATCGAGCGGCGCCCAGGTGCTCGGATCGCCGGTGCCGGGCAGCGGCTGATTACCTTCGATCGGCGTAACGAGATGCTTCGATTTGCTGCCCACGTAGCCGATGTTGATCGATGACCGCGCTCCGAGCAGGTACTCGGCAAACAGGTTCCACTGCTGCGTGAACTGCGGGCGCAGGTTCGGGTCGAAGGCGCGCGGCTGACCGGAGAGGCCGGTTGTACCCTGGAGGCCTTCGAAGCCGGTGGTGATCGTTCCTGCGCCGCTCGTGCGGTCGTAGGCCACCTGCGACTCGAAGAAGTACGGCGGGTTCAGCGGCAGCCGCAGGTTGGCGCCGGTGCCTTCCATGTACTGCGTGATGCCGTAGCCGCCGCGGTACACCCACTTCTCGCCGTGCTGATAGGCGAAGCCGAGCCGCGGCTCCCACCCTTTGTAGTACGGCTCGTAGAGCGCGCGGCTGTTGCCGTTCTGGCCGGCCACAAGCAGAGCCGCGTTCGTGAGGTCGACGTTCGCCTGGCGGTCGTCCTTCTCGACGAGCGGCGACGTGTAGGCCCACCGGAGGCCGAGATTCAGCGTCAGGTTGTCGGTGGCCTTGAGGTCATCCGCCGCGTACAACGCGACGCGGTTCTGGAGGTGCGTCCACGCCTCCGACAGCGAGCCTCGTCCCTTCCCTGACGCCTGATCGAGGAGGAAGTCAGCGAAGGCGGAACCGCTGAACGTCCCGCTGTAGTTGATCAACCCGAGCACGCCGTTGTTGCCCGAGTAGTAGCGGTCCATGATGTAGTAGTTCCACGACCCGCCGAACTTCAGCGAGTGCCGACCCGTGACCCACGTCAAGCGCTCGTTGATCTGGAACGTGCCGTTGTTCGTGTTGCTCGACACGGCGCTGGTGCCGATGTTCGTAATGTCGTTGCCGAGCTCCACGGAGCTGAGGCCCGGAATCGGCTGTGCCCCGCCGAGGCCGAGGCGGTTGTTCAGCGCTCCGACGCCTCGCAGGTCCAGCGGCGCACTGTTGAAGGAGTTGTCGTTGTACCCGACGAGCAGGTCGTTGACGACGGAGCTGCCGAAGATCCGGTTCCAGTTTGTGCCGACGCTCCAGAATGGATTGTTCGAGATGTTCGCGAACTCCAGCGCCATCGCCGTTTCCTCGGGCCGCGACTCGTGCGCCTGCCTCGAATAGCGCACGAACAGCTTGTCGTTGGCCGACGCGCTCCAATCCACCTTCACGTCGAACTGGTCGGCTTCTTCCTTTCTGGCCCTCGTCCCGCGGTAGTTCTGACGGAAGTCGCTCAGCGGCCGCTCGACGTTCGGCGCCGGGTACAACGCCGAGTCGGCAAAGAGGTTCCGTGCGAACGCGCCGAAGCGGCTCACCGGGATCTGGTTGTTCGGGAACGGCTGGCCCGTGACCGGATCGCGCACGATGATGCCTCTGGCGAGGAGGCTGCTCAGATCCCCCTGGCGCCAATCGGGTGGCGCGACGGTCACGAAGGCGTCGGCCGGGGGCTCGTCCTGACGCGCCCCCTGGTAATCGCCGAAGAAGAACACCTTGTTGCGGAGAATCGGGCCGCCGATCGTGCCGCCGAAAATGTTGCGCGAGAATTCCGACTTGCGGCCGCCGGCGCGATTGGTCGCCCAGGGCGTCGCCGCGAGCGTGTTGTCGCGCCAGTAGTAGAAGCCGTTGCCGCGGAACTGGTTCGTGCCCGACTTGAGCACCATGTTCACCAGGCCGCCCGCCACGTTTCCGAGTTCCGGCGAATAGTTGTTCGTTTCGATCCGAAGCTCCTCGACCGCGTCGGGGCTCGGCTGATACGCGATGAGATTGTCAATCGCGTCGTTCATGTCCACGCCGTCGAGGCTGAAGTTGTTGGCTTGCTCGCGCTGGCCGTTCACGAAGGGCCGGCCGCTGCCGGTGTTTTTCAGGCTGTTGAACGCGCCCGGATTGGGTGTGACGACGCCCGCGAAGTAGAGCGTGGCGGTGGACAGATTGCGACCCTGGACGGGGAGCGCCTCCACCTGCTTCTGCTGCATCGTGTTGCCCACCACGGAATTCTCGGTCTGCAGGACCGCCGTCGTCGCTACGACCTCGATGCGCTCTTCGACGGTGCCGAGCTCGAGCGAGAAGTCGACACGCGCGGTCTGGTTGGCAGAGACCGAGACCGTCGATTGCACGGTCTTGAACCCCTGCATCTCCGCCGCAATCACATACGTGCCAATCGGAACGCTGGTGATGATGTAGTTGCCGGCCTCGTTCGTCACGCCGGTGTAAGCGACGTTCGTCGCCTGATTCGTGGCGGTGACGGTGAGGCCGGGTAGTGCCGCCCGCGACGCGTCGGACACGATCCCGGTGATCGTGGCCAGACCGGTCTGCGCGCTGGCAACCGACGAGCCGAAAGCGGCGAGCAGGACGAAGCTCAAGGGCAGTAGAAACCGAGGACGAGGACGCATGGTGCGACTCCTTGGTGGGCCGAGTCTGAGAATCAAGTCAAAGCAGAAAAACGGCGCAAGTATATATTCAATTCTCGATGGGGAGGCGTGTGCTCTTCATGATGCCGGCAATGGTTCTCGCCGCGTGGACGCCGACTGCGTCGAGTGGTTTTACCACTGCGCTCGAGCGAGCCGAAGAGGCGATGGGAACCACGTTTTCTGTCATTCTCCATGGCACCGATCCCGTCGCGCTCGACCAGGCTGCCGACGCAGCGTTCGACGAAGCCCACAGGCTCGACCGGTTACTGTCGAACTACCAGCCCTCCAGTGAATGGAGCGAGATGAACCGCAGCGCGGGCCAGCGCGCCGTGCGGGTATCGGACGAGCTGTTTCGGCTGCTGGCTGAATGCGCGGAATACAGCGCGCGAAGCAGGGGTGCTTTCGACATCACGGTTGGCCCCCTGGTGAAGGTCTGGGGCTTCTACAAAGGTGAGGGTCGGCTGCCGCGCGACAAGGAAGTGTCAGATGCGCGCGCGAGTGTGGGCTACGAGCACGTTCGACTCGATCCCGTCGCCAGAACGGTTCGATTCGATCGCCCGGGCATGGAGCTCGATCCGGGCGGCATCGGAAAGGGCTACGCCGTGGATCGGATGGTCGGCCTACTGAAGCAGGAGAGCGTGATGGCTGCGCTCGTCTCCGCAGGGGGGAGCAGCCTCTACGCAATGGGTGCGCCGCCCGGCGAGCGAGGCTGGCGGATCACGATTCGCGCGCCCAGAGATCCGCAGGCGCCGGCAGCGGAGGTGTGGCTGGAGGACATGTCGCTCTCGACTTCCGGCGGCTACGAGCGGTTCTTCCGTGCAGGCGGCCGGCAATACTCGCACATCATCGACCCCCGCACCGGGTATCCCGCCCAGGGCACGGCCTCGGTGTCGGTGCTGGCGGCTCGAACCCTGGACAGCGAGGCCTGGGCGAAGCCCTTCTTCATCAACGGGCGTGCGTGGGCGGCGGCGCACAAGCCAGAGAATGTTCGCGTATTTTTCTGCGCCGACGACCCGCGCTCGACGTGCGCGTGGATCGAATGAAGGCTTACTTCGTTCCCTTCAGGTCCACGATGGCGCAGACTGAAAACGCCGGCAACGAGAACTCCGTCGCGTTTCCCGGATTCTCCACATCGACCAACGTCGCCTCCGGCGCGGCGCCGAACGCCGCGAACGACGCAGGCGCGTAGCGTCCCAGCACCCGTACGCGCACGTTCTGCTGTTCCCGTCCCTGCCGCCGCCGATTGCCGCCGTACCCGAGGACGAACAGACGGACGCGTTCTCGATCGCCCGTGAGGTGGACGATGGCGGTGCTCGTGCCGTACACGCGGACGAGGCGATTGTCGTCGCCGATTTTCTCGCGCACGCGCGCGGCGAACTCGCTCGGGTTCTTCGCGCCCTCCCGAGGGAAGTCGGCGCTGCCCAGCCGCACGGTCGGGAGCTCCGGCTCGGGTGCCGACACGACGCGGTAGAGCAGGTTGCGGCGCGTCAGCATGTTCAAGGCTTCGCTCATCTCGGGTGAGCGATCGTCCACGACCGCGATGTTCGCCATGACGGGCAGCGGCGGCTGGGCCTGCGTCTTCAGGAAACGCAGCATGTGCCCCAGGCTCTCGATGTCGGCCGGATCAGGATCGAGAATCGCTTCCACGCCGTACGTGAAGGCTTCGGCTGCGGCCAGAGGTGCGGCTCCGGCCGGCAGCTTGGCGTAATTCGCCCTGGCCAGGCCCCGCAGAAAACGCCAGCCGTTCGAGGTCACCCACGGCGCCTCCGTTGCCTGCGCCTGATTCGGCCGGAACTGGATCCCCGGGACAGACACCTCCTGAAACGCAGACACCTCCGAACCCGCGGGTGCTGAAGATGCGAGGCCCTGGTCGATGAGGCTGGAGGCCACGCTCGTCACGTAGAAGCGGGTGCTCTGTTCAGTGCCGGCGAGGAGAACCGCCGCGGCAAGTAGACCCACGAATCTCATATCGTGAGCGCGACGTGCTCTATCTTCTTCGTGTCGTACACGCCGAGCCCGAGCGTCGACGCGTACTCGATGTGGCCGGTCTCACGGATGAAGCGGTTCACGTTCGGGCTTGCCTGCCACTGCTCCGAGGTGCCGAAGTATTTCATGTCGCGTTCCCAGACGGAGATCGCGCCTTCCTGTTTCCGCTTGTCGTCGATGACATCGATGAGGAAGCGATCCATCGCCACGGGGTCGGTGCCGAACTTCATCTGCTTCGGATAGAAGCGATACCGCTTGTCCCTCGAGAAAGGTCCGGCATGCCAGACACCGCGCAGCCCGTCCATGATGTTCAGCACCGTGCGCGATCGCACCGGCTCCACCGCCGCCAGGGTGCCGATGAATGTCCGCGTCTCCGTCTGCGCCTTGTAGTGCGTACGGTTCACGTTGTTGAACTCGCCGTACGAGATGTTCTTGAGGCACCCCGTGACGCCCGAGGCGCTGTGGTCCTTCATGTTGGGCACGTTGATGATCTTCGTGAACTGCTCCGACACCATCCGAATCAAATACGATCTCGTGTCGTCCTCGCCGAAGAAGTTGGCTTCGGCGTACACGCCGGGGTCGAAGCCGAGCCACGACTCGGCCGACTCCACGCGAACGCCCTTGGGCACGAATCAATTGTACCTGGGCAAGCCTGATTTGGCCGTCCAGGCGCTCATGAACGACGATGTTCGTCGGCTTGACGCCCACCGTCATCAGGTTTCGCGCGATGTCCGCCACGACATCCGGCATCGACATCGCGCCCGGGGCGCCCGATGCGTTGATCTTGATGCCGACGACGTCGTCGGGCGTGAAGAAGCGCGCCCAGCTGTCGCGTGCGTCCTTGTCACCGGTCAGTGCCGTCATCCCGCGCGCGATCATCGTCTGCACGGTCGGCACGTCTACCTGCTCGGTCGCCTCGTCGATACACTTGGCCGCATGCACGGTGACCACGCGCCCGGGATACGGGCCGGGCATGCCGGGCCGTGAAGCCGGCTTGTATCTGGTGACTATGCGGTACTTTGGGATGGGCCTTGGCGTGTCGAGCGCGTGCAGGGCTGGAACCGAGGCCATCGCAGCCAGGAATGTTCGGCGATCCATGTTCGCAACTCTCCCATAGGAGGAACCGCATGTTCTCACATCTCTCGGCCGCCGTGTTGACGCTCGCCTTCCTGGCACAGCCTGCCGCGCCTCCGATGACCGCAACCGACGTCGTCGCCGCGCTGCGCAGGCCCGAGAACAGCACGGGCAACATCGCCGACGCGGTCGAGGAGGCGACCGGCGCGCGCGGCTGGATGTCGAGCGACATGAAGCCGATCAGGGAAGGCAAGATCGTCGGCCGCGCGTGGACCGCGCTGCTGCGGCCGGTGCTGAAGAACGATACGCGCGAGTATCCCAACTACCAGTTGCAGATTCTCGACGAGGCGCCGGCCGGAAGCGTGCTCGTCTACGTGCTCGAAGGCGGGCTCGAGATTGCCGGGATGGGGAATCTGATGGCCACGACCGCCCACGCGCGAGGGCTCGAAGGCACGGTCATCGACGGTGCGGTGCGCGACGTCGCCGAAATTCGCGCGATCGGCCACTCGGTGTTCGCGCGGCGCATCAGCCCGGCGACGTCAGTGGGGCGCATGGTGAGCGTTGCGAAGCAGACGCCCGTGACATGCGCCGACGTGATCGTCCATCCCGGCGATTACATTGTCGGCGACGCCGACGGCGTGGTCGTGGTGCCGCAGCAGGCGGCCGAGAAGGTGATCGGGTTGCTCAAGGGTTACAACGATCGCGAGTCGAAGATGGTCCCGCTCATCAAGAGCGAGAAGTCCATGCTCAAAGCGCTCGCGATCTACGGCCGGTACTGAGCGGTACTCGCCGACACACGCCGGCGGCGGCGCGCCGCCGCTCGGTCCCACCGCTCCGATCATCGTCGTGTGGAGCGAACAATGATAGTTCGCGCCTGCGGCGGGCATCAGAAGCGCGGCGCTCGTCGCGCCGGGCGCGAGATCGCCGGTGTCGAGCGAGCCGTCATTCAGCCTGACACGGTGCACGACGGTGTCGGCATTCCTGAACGTCACCATCATCCCGCCCAATGCCGCGGGATTCGGCGTGAACGAGCGCGCGCCATTGTTGCTGGTGATCGAGATGGACGCAGGGCCCGTCGCGCCGCCCGCAGATGGCCCCGTCGGGCTGCCCGAACTCGATCCGCCGCCGCAACCAGACGCGCTCGCGAGAACGAGCGTCGCCGCCGCCGCCGTGAGCATTCGCAGTCGCATGACCTGCATCCTTTCCAAGCCGAGGTCAGCGCGACGAATACTGAGCAAGCTCAATACCAGTCAGATAATGCGCCTGAATTCGAGGATCTCGGGCGTCGAGGCTTACTGCTCGCGTAATTGGGTTACGCATGCCCGCGAGGTGCGATGCTGATGCTCGTCATCATCTGCTCGGCCTGCGCTGGATCTGTTCCGGCGCGCTGATCCACGAGCGCGTGTTTCTGACAGCAGGGCATTGCACCGGCCGCGCCGATTGGTGGCCGTCGTCAGCGATGGCGGAACTGACTGCGCAAAAAGGACCTTCGGTGCGGGCGGCCGTACATGATTAGCCCCCCGGCATAGCGACTGCGGCGCATGCGCGAGGGGCTGAAGGTCGGGCGCGGCAGTCCGCCGCGCCTCTCGAATGGTTTTAGAGCTGCCTGCGGCGGCGAGCCGTGGCCAGCACCGCGAACCCGACGAGCGCCAGCGCGGCGGACATCGGTTCGGGAACCTGGAACGAGCGGACGGTGTCGAGCGCAGCGGGACCACCGTTCTGAACGGTCGCCCATCCTGAGCCGAACGTCGTCGCGTTCGTCGCGATCATCACAATGGCCGACGCTTCACCCGGATCGATCTTGGTGGAGCCCCAGGGTGGCCCGAACCACACGTGCACCTCGTTCCCGTCGGCGCTGCGGTCCGCCGATCTCGGAATGCCGGCGTTCCACGATGGCCCAAAGAAGAAGGGGTTCTGGAACACGCCTCCGAACACGCCGGCGCCCGTGTAGTACCCGACGGACGTCGTAGCCCCGCCGAAGTTGAACCCGGACATACCTGAGATCGCGGAGTTCTGATTTCCGGGAAGGGTTGTGTTCACCACCTGGTAGTAGAAATCGAGGAACCCGGCAGCGTTCTGGTACACAGCCGAAATCACCGATCCCACGACATAGCCGCCGATGTCAAACGACTCGGTCATCGTCGCGAGAAGGGTTCCAGGATTCGCGGCACCCATATTCTGGGAGGCCGTCACGGCCACACTCTGCTTGGCGGTACCCGGCGCTACGCCAATCGGCGCCGCCTCGATCCGCGATGGCAGGAACGAGACGACTGCGGCCAGCGCAACTAACGGCCCTACTCTCCTGAGGTTACGAGTCACCAAGGCCTCCACGTGGTTGATAGACAACTCGAGTGTACGACGACTGCTTTGCTCTTCAGCAAATGGCGGGCCGTGTCCCGCCAGCCCGGAGTGGCCGAATAGCCGGGGAATCCGGCGATCGCCCCAGCCAAGCCGCCTTGTCAAAGCCGTGACAAACAGACAAAAGTCTGCGCCGAACAGAACCGACCTCCAAAACCGGGCCCGCCGTGAATCGGCGCGCCCTCCTTCACTTGTCTGCCTCATAGATGACTTCTCCAGTCAGTCATCGAACAGCCTTTGGTCTCAAGGCAGCGTTTCGCGGAGGTTTCACGACGACGATCCGATCGAGCCGATCGGGCGTTCGATGTGCACTTCCGAGCGCACGTTCTAGAGGGAGCCGGCGATATACTTCGGCCAGCGAACTGCTGGTCAGTTTGCATGAGGAGCGCCTACAAAACGTGAGCGCTCGGCGTGGCGCGCGCTGACATCCTCAATCGGCCCGATCACGTACGCTTGCTTTCGGCTTCTCCTCACAACCGAAAGCAGGACCCCGATGCCCGGCACTCCAATGTCCGCTGCCGAATCGCAGTCTCCGCGTCTCTGACCGGTGTCCGACGCGCGGCAAGGCCGAGCACGTCACGGTCGAACGCGGCAGCACGGGCTCGCGCGCCATGAGCCAGCCGCTCTGCCGAGGGTGTGGAGCATCGTGGGAAGCCGACGTTGATCGAGCCGGACGAGCCCTCATGAAGACTGGGCTCGAAAAACCTCTTCCCGCCGGTTCATGGGCGCGTGAGCGCCCGTGTGAAGACTCTCGCCGCCTCCGCTCATTCCGTCCGCATCGCCTGCATCGGATCGATCGACGCGGCGCGGAGCGCCGGGAGCGAGCTTGCCAGGAGCGCGACGACCATCAACACGGCAACGCTGCCCGCGAGCGTCGCGGCATCGAACGCCGCCACGCCGTACAGCATCGGCTCCACCCAGCGCACCGCGAACACCAGCCCGACTCCGCCGATCGCGACGCCGAGGGCGACCATTCGCACCGCGTCCGACACGATCATGCGCAGCACCATCGTCCGCGACGCGCCGATGGCCACGCGCACGCCGATCTCGCCGGTCCGCTGCGTCACGCTCGTCGACAGCATTCCGTACAAGCCAATCGCGCTGAGCAGCAGCGCCACGACGCCGAAGAAGGCGCTGAGGAACGTGATCGCGCGCTGGCTGCCGAGCGCCGCGTCCATCTGCTCGCGCAGCGTCGCGAAGAGCACGAGCGGGATCGTCGGGGCGATCCGCTGCAGTGCGTCACGGTATGCCGCCATCGTCTGCGCCTTGGTCGGTGCGTTGATGAGGAACACGAGGTTGCCGTCCGCCAGGTCCGCGGTGACGGGATGGTACAGCGTCCGCGGCGGCGGCTCGCGCAGGCTGGCGAACTTGGCGTCTCGGGCAATGCCGACGACCTGGCACGTCACGCCCTGTGGGAAGCGCTGCGGATCGGTTGTGCTCACGTAGCGGCCGACCGCCTGCTGTTTCGGGAACAGGTGCCGGGCGGCGGCCTGGTTCAACACGCACACGTCGCGTGTCCGCTCACGGGGCTCGAACTCGCGCCCCTCGAGGATCGCGATCTCCATGGTGCGGAAGTAACCGGGCCCGACCTGGTTGTAGGCGAGCGGGCTTTCGGAGGCAGCGCTCTGTTCGCCGCCCAGCGCTTGCGCGCGCACCGTCGCCTGGCTGCCCGTCATCGGCGTGTACCAGGTGACGGCCGCCGACTTGATGCCGGCGCCCTGCTGGATCCCGTCCACCATCCGTTGATACACATCGAGCTTCGCGTCGCGTTTCTGCGGCAGCAGGTGGAACGGAGGCGTCTGGATCGTCACCTGGTTCCGATTGAACCCGGTATCCTCCGTGCGCAGCCGGACGAGGCTCTGCGAGAGGAGCGTCGCGAGCGCGACGAGGACCATGGAAAGCGCGACCTGGACCGTCACGAAGCCGCGGCCAAGCAGCCGCCGGCTGGCCGTCGTGCGCGTCTTGAGCAGGGTGCCGGGATCCGTCCGGCCGGCCCGCAGCGCCGGCACCGTGCCGAAAAACAGCGTCGTCACCACGGCAAACGCGGCGGTGACCAGAAATACCGTGTGATCCGGCCGCACCGACATCCACGTCCCCATGTTGGGGTGGCGGAAGAACTGCAGGAGCAGCGTGCTGCCGTTCCACGCCGCTATCGCGCCGAGCGTCGCGCCGGCGAGCGCGATGACGAAGCTCTCGGTCAGATACTGGCGGACGAGTCGTCCCGCCGGCGCGCCGATCGCACGGCGTATCGCGAACTCGTGCTGCCGCTGGTGCACCTTCGACAGCAGAAGTCCGCTCACGTTCACACAACAGAGCAGCAGCACGATCGCGACGAGCGCCTGCATCAGGTACAGCGGGGCGGAGTAGGTGATCCCGAAGAACGTCGGCAGTCCGGTGCGCGCGGACTCCACTCGCAGCTTCAACCCGCGGAATGCCGGCCGGCGCCGCAGCTCGGCGGGAATGTAGGTGTCGAGCAGCCGCTCCTGATACACGGCGATCTCGGCGTTCGCTTCGTCGAGCGAGACGCCGGGCTTCAGGCGCGCGATCGCGGCAGCGGAGAAGAACGACGTTGGGGAATCGATTGCGTCGGGCGGGAGGCCGAATGCCACCGGCATGAAGTGCTGAGGCACGTACAGCCGCGTATCGGTCCCGGGCCACAGGCCATCAAATGCCGGCGGTGTCACGCCCACGATCACCGCGGCGGCATTCGACAGGCGCAGCGGCTTGCCGATCACGGACGGGTCGCCCGCAAAACGTTCGATCCAGTGGCGATGGCTCAGGACGACTGGCCACCCTTCGGCGGGCCCTCCGCGCACATCGTCGCTGGACGTGAGGAGCCGGCCAACGTACGGCTGGAGGCCGATCAGCTCGAAGCCGTTCCCGCTCACGAAGCCCGCTGAGATGTTTCGGACTGCGCCGTCGGCGTCCGCGACGGTGACGTTGACGGGGCCGATCCAAGAGGAGATGTCGACGAACGAGCGCTGATCCTGGCGCAGTTGCTGGACCATGCGGATGGGAACGGCGGGGCGCGGTCGCGCGTCGGCGGCGCTGACCATGTTGATGTACGTGAGCTCGGCCGGCGCCCGCACCGGCAGGCTCCGCAGCAGAAGTCCGTAGAGCAGCGTGAAGACGGCGGTGTTGGCGCCGATGCCGATGGCCAGCGTCAGTATGGCCGTCAGCGCGAACACCGGACTCTTCCGCAGGCTGCGCAGCCCGAGCAGACAGTCGCGAAACCAACCTTCGATCATGGCGTAGACCTCTCGCCTCGGACGTGGACGACTCAACGTGAGACGGTAGCGCGTCCGATCCGGTTGCTTGCTGAGAGACGATGAGCCACACGGCCAGACGAACCGCTCCAGTTTCGACCGCAGTAACCCGCTTTCGATTCCCGCACGCCCGCTTGCACCCGCGCGCCAAACATCCCGCGCCGGCTATGGCTCGGCGCCGGGAACATGCCTTGCTGTTCCTCGGGCTGATCTTCTTCGGGCGACCTCAAGGAGATAGTCGATGCGCAAAGTAATTGTGCTTGGTGTGGCTCTGTGTCTCGTGCAGACCCCGCTTCTGGCTTTGACCCTCATTCAATCCGACGTTTTCGGAGGCCCGAACCACGACGACGCACGTCGAGTCGCCCTCGCGCCGGATGGAGGCGTCTACGTCGCCGGAACGACCCTATCGGCCGACGGTGACGGCGACGCGTTCCTGCGGAAGTACGACGCGAACCGCGTCCTGCAATGGGAACGGGCGTACGGGCTGCCGTTCGACTCGACAAATGGCCTCGACGACGATTTCATCGAGGGGCTGGCGGTCGGATCTGACGGATCCGCCTACCTGGCCGGAATGCTCGGGACTGGCGTGCTCTTCCTCGCCAGGTTCGATGCCGCCGGCAACCTGGTGTGGGACAGGACATATGGCGAAAACGGTACGATCGCAACCGGCGCGGCCGCGGGACCGGATGGCCATGTCTACGTGTCTGCCCATTTCGGCGGATTCAACAGCTCGGACCCGAACCATCTCGAATCGCGCCTGCTGAAGTTCGATTCGAACGGCAATCTCGTGTGGGCTCGCGCATGGGGCGGTATCGGTGCGCCGGGGGTTCCGGGGTTCGACCAGAGCCACGGCGTGGCGACCGCCGCCGATGGCGTCTACATGGTGGGCGAGACGAATAACTTCTTCGCCAACGACGCCTACCTCGTGAAATTCGATTTCGACGGCAACCTGCTGTGGCAGCGCGACTGGGGCGTGGATGGCGTGCAGGCACCGTTCACCGGCCTCACCGCGGCTTACGGAGTGACGACCGACGGTGCAGGGAACGTGTACTTCGCTGGCAGCACCTCCGATAGCGGGCACCTCAACAACATCGTTCTCGTGAAGTTCAGCAGCGCGGGCGATCTGATCTGGTCGAAAGTCGGCGGCCCCGGTTTCGGTGCGGGTCGCGATGTCGCGGTCTCGCCGGACGGCACGGCGGTGTTCGTCAGCGGCAACATGCTGGCCGACGATCCGAACTTCTTCGGCGGATTCGCCTTCGTCGCGGAATTCACGGCGGGCGGCAAGGCAAAGAAGGCCAACTCCTGGGGCAGCAGTCCGGAGTTCAGCGCGAGTGCGGAATCAGTCGTGGTCAGCGGCAACGGCCTGGTCGTGACGGCAGGCTTCGTAGGACCGGGTCCGCACGAGTTCGGCCGTGCCTCGAACAGAGCCAAGGACGCCGATACGCATCTGATCATCCCAACGGGCGTGGTGCAGAACCTGCCGACCCTGCTCGAGGCGCAAACCGGTCAGATATTGCCCATCGATTCCACGAGCCTTGGCGGGGATGACGCCTTTACGCTCTGGACGCAGCGGTAGGTTGGTGCGGAAGGGGGGACTCGTTCACGCTGAGCGGCGCGCGTGAGCGCGGCGCTCGCGTGACTGGGGACCTCGTGGAGCACCACGCCGAAGGCGTGGTGCGGAAGGGGGGACTCGAACCCCCACGGTATTGCTACCGCCAGCCCCTCAAGACGACGCGTCTAGGGCTCTTGATAGAAACGGCCTGCAAAAAATATTAGAGCGCCGTTAGTCGGAACTACCCGAGAGGCGGAGTTCAGAGACGGTTTCCCTGCCTCTTCGAATGGCGAGCATGCGATCGCCTACTCTGGATGGCGCCACTGGACTATGTCTACGCGCGGGTCGGTAGCCTGTCCGGGCGCAAGCACCGCATGAAAGGCTCCGTCACCCATCAGCGTTTTCAAGAACGCCAGGTTGTACTTGCTCGTCTGCTGAGCGAAAAGGGCTTCGAACGCCACAAACAGCTCGTCCTGGCATCGGGCGACTACCAGCGGCGGAAACAACGTGTCTGCGGGATTGCCAGCGATCTGATTCGCCCGATACGCCATGCACACCTGTGCAAACAAGGCGTGATTCCTCGCTGAAGGTTCGGGAGTAATGCCTTCGAGCGTCAGCGCCGTCGGCCGGCTCCCGAGGTTTCGTTGCAGCTCAATCTGACGCTGGCTTCCATGTTGCGAGTTCAAGAACGTCGGCATCCGGTTCAACTGCATTTGATCGACCGTCAGCGTCTCGCGCGTCGCGTCCTTAAGGACCAAACCGTGCAGCCGGTCCTCCACTGAAAAACCGCATTCTTGGTGCGCGCTCGTACGAGCTATCCAGGTTCGGCCGCCGAGGGAGTGTCCTGCTCCGTATATGCGAGCGTCTATCGCGCCTTGGAGCGGATGGCCTGTTGTCGCATTCCACGCGAGAAGTTCATCGAGGATGAAGCGGCCATCGGCGTCCAACTCGCAATTCGTGCCCAACGGCTGCGTCGCTGAAACGAAGATGAAACCGTGAGATGCGAACTTGACACCTTCATAGATGTGCACAAAGCCCGGAGTGCCTGATCCGGCCAGATGGACGATGAGTGGCTGCGGACCGGAGCTGACGTTGACGCCTTGGTATACCACCCTGTCCTCGACGAACGAAGAGAAGTCCCCCGCGGTAATTTCAAACGGTAGGGTGACGAGCGAGGTACCTATCGGCACGACCTGTGGGTAGGTCGCAAGTGGTGCCCATGTGACGTCGTCCTCTGTGGGATACCAGATCAAGAGATGAAGTTGGCGGTTCGACGATGGGTCCGCGAGGGTAGCGGAGGTGAATCCGACTTGGTGAGGACCGATGTGAAGCAAGGTCTCCGCGCGATCCGGGAACGAAGCGACCGACTGCGCTTCCACGCCCGCCGATAAGAATGCCGACGCAACGGCGGCGGAACACAGCAACGCGGTGAGCGTCGACGAAAGACGATTCCGCATCGGGCCTCCTGGCGGGTCCTGCGCTCAGTTTTTGATGAGCACTAAATGAAGCACTTAGGCGGCACTCCTCGAGGTCGCAGTTCGCGATTATAGGCTCGGAGTCTACAAGGGAACTCGAACTTGACCAGTCACTTGACCAGTTGACCGTCCGGCTGACGGTAAACTGCCCGTAACTTATTGGTGCGGAAGGGGGGACTCGAACCCCCACGGTATTGCTACCGCCAGCCCCTCAAGCTGGTGCGTCTGCCAATTCCGCCACTTCCGCGAGGAGGAAATTCGCGAGGCTGAACCCTCGCGTTACGAAAACGCTCGGTCGTCTACCGCCTACCGCCGACGGCCTACTGCCGACGGCCTACCGCCTACTTCGGCGGCTGCGGCGGCGCCGGTTGCGGCGGCGCCGGCTTGCTCTGCGCAGGCCTCGACGCCGGTGTGCTGCCGCCCACCACCGAACCGGGACCGCGCTGGCCGAGCACGCCGAGCAGCAGCGCGCCCAACATGAACAGCACCGCGCACACCGTCGTGGCGCGCGAGAGCACCGTCGCCCCGCTGCGTGCGCCGAACGCCGCCTGGCTTGCGCCGCCGCCGAATGCATTCGCGATGTCCCCGCCCTTGCCCTGCTGCAGCAGGACGACGAGCATGAGGACGAGACACGTGATCACGTAGATGGCTGCTACGACGTAGTACATATTTCTGGCTGCCGGAAAGGACTCATTATACGACGGCCTTTCGGCTCAGTGAAACGATGTCGAAAAAGCTTTTGACATCGAGACTGGCCCCGCCCACGAGCGCACCGTCGACATCGGGCTGCGACACGAGATCGCGGATATTGTCGGGTTTCACGCTGCCGCCGTAGATGACATGACACGCATCGGCCGCGTCAGCGCCAAACCACTGCCGAAGGCGCTTGCGAATGTGGCCGTGAACTTCCGCCGCCTGCGCCGGCGTTGCGTTCCGGCCGGTGCCAATCGCCCACACGGGCTCATAGGCGATCACGAGCTGTCCGAGCTGCTCGCCCGTGATGCCGGCGAACCCCTCCTTGATCTGCCGGTCGAGGACGTCGAGGGTTTCGTTGCGATCCCGCTGATCCAGCGTCTCGCCGATGCAGACGATCGGCGTCAGCGACGCGGCAAATGCCGACGCGGTCTTGCGGTTGACCGTGGCGTCGGTTTCACCGAAGTGCGTCCGGCGCTCCGAGTGGCCGATGATCACGTACTCGGCTCCGGCCTCGCGCACCATGGGGCCGCTGACTTCGCCGGTGAACGCCCCCTCGCGCTCCCAGAACAGATCCTGTCCGCTGATGCCGACGTTGCTGTTGCGCGCCGCTTCGGCCGCCGCGTGGATCGCCGTGAACGCCGGCGCGACGACGATCTCGACGTCGTCGATGTCCTTCACCATCACGCGGAATTCCTTCACGTACTTCACCGCGTCGGCGACCGACTTGTGCATCTTCCAGTTGCCCGCGATGAACGGAATCCTCATGGCCCAGTCCCTGTGCGCTACGCGTTTGGCAGAATCTCGACGCCTGGTAGTTTACGCCCGCCCAGGAACTCCAGCGAAGCCCCGCCGCCGGTCGAGATGTGCGTAATCCGATCGGCCACACCGGCCTTCTTCACCGCCGCAATCGAATCGCCGCCGCCGATGATCGTCGTGCCGCGCACGGCGGCCACCGCGTGCGCCACGGCAATCGTGCCCTGCGCGAACGCATCGATCTCGAAGACGCCCATCGGACCGTTCCACACGACGGTCCGGGCGTCCTTGATGGCTTCCGCGTACGCCGACGCGGTTGCGGGGCCGATATCGAGGCCCATGCGGCTTCCGATGGCGGGGTCGTCGACCGCCAGCGTTTCGGTCGGCTCCCCCGCTTCGAGCTTCGGCGCCACGACGTGGTCGCTCGGGAGGAGCAGCATGTCGCCGCGCGCCTTGGCGCGCGCCGCGATGACGCGGGCCGCCTCGAGCTTGTCGTCTTCCACGAGCGACCGCCCCACCGGCAGCCCGCGCACCTTGAAGAACGTGTAGGCCATCGCTCCTCCGATGAGCAGGCGGTCGACGCGGTCGAGCAGATTCTGGATCACCTCGATCTTGTCCGAGACCTTCGCGCCGCCGATGACCGCGACGAACGGCTTCTCGGGATTGCCCAGGACGCCGCCGAGGTACTGCAGCTCGCGCTCCATCAGCAACCCGGCACCGGCGTCGGGAATCCGCCTCACGATCGCTTCCACCGACGCGTGCGCGCGATGCGCGGCTCCAAACGCGTCGTTCACGTACACGTCGGCGAGTGACGCAAGCCGCTTCGCAAACCCGGGGTCGTTGGCCTCCTCCTCGGGGTGGAAACGCAGGTTCTCCAGGAGCACGACGTCACCTGGCTGTGCGCGTTTCACCGCATCCTCGGCCGCAGGCCCCACGCAGTCCTCGGCGAAGAGGATCGGCACGCGCATCAGTTCCTCGACGCGCGTCGCAACGGGACGCAGGCTCATCGCCGGATTCGGCTTTCCCTTCGGCCGTCCGAGGTGCGAAGCGAGAACGACAACCGACGCGCCCTGCTCAATCGCGTATCGGATGGTCGGCAGCGTTTCGCGGATGCGTGTGTCGTCGCCGATGACGCCGGCCTTCAGCGGCACGTTGAAGTCGACGCGGATGAACACGCGCCGACCTTTGAGGTTGAGTTGTCGGATGGAGCGTTTGGCCATCCTACAAGCCGCGCTGCACGATCCTGGCGAGCAGGTCCACACAGCGGTTCGAGTAGCCCCACTCGTTGTCGTACCAGGAGAGCACCTTCACGAAATCCCCGTCCATCACCTTCGTGAACGGCGCGTCGATGATGGAGGAGTTCGGATTGCGCTTGAAGTCGATCGATACGAGCTCGGCCTCGGAGACAGCGAGGATGCCTTTCAATTCCCCGGCTGCTGCCGCCTTGAACGCCGCGTTCAACTCCTCGGCGCTCGTCTTCTTGTCCACGAGGACGTTCAGGTCGACGACCGAAACGTTTGGCGTCGGGACCCGCATCGAGAAGCCGTCGAGCCTGCCCTTGAGATCCGGCAGCACCTCGCCCATGGCCACGGCTGCGCCGGTCGTGGTGGGAATCATCGACAGCGCCGCCGCCCGCGCGCGCCGCAGGTCCTTGTGAGGCAGGTCCAGCAGCTGCTGGTCGTTCGTGTAGGAGTGGATGGTCGTCATCCATCCCTTGCGGATGCCAAAGCGCTCGTGAATGACCCGCGCCATCGGCGCCAGGCAGTTGGTGGTGCACGACGCGTTCGAGATGATCTGATGTTTCGCCGGATCGTACATGGCGTCGTTGACGCCGAGCACCAGCGTCACGTCCGGTTTCTTCGCCGGCGCCGTGATGATCACCTTCTTCGCGCCGGCCGCGAGATGCTTGGCGGCGGCATCGCGATCGGTGAAGAGGCCGGTCGACTCGAACACGATGTCCACGCCGAGGTCCTTCCACGGGAGCTGTGCGGGATCCCTGACCGAGAGGACCTTGAACTCGTCGCCCTCCACGGTAATCCCGTCCGAGGTCGCTTTGACATCGGCGTCGAGGTTGCCGAGCACCGAGTCGTACTTGAGGAGGTGCGCGAGCGTGGCGGCGCTCGTCAAGTCGTTCACCGCGACGAAGTCGATGTCCTTGCGGCCCATCGCCGCCCGCATGATGTTCCGCCCAATCCGTCCGAACCCGTTGATCCCGACCTTGACCGCCATCGTTCCTCCTCCGCGCGCCGTTCCGAGCCCAATGCCCAGCCCGAGGGCCTAGTGCCAAAAGAGTGATTCTAATGACCCGCCTTGAACGGGGTCAATTGCCGGGCTATACTTCGACGATTGTAAGGCCCACATTTCAAACGGTTTGTACCTTCTCTACAGCTTTCTCTCGCTCGTCTTGTTCCTGGCGGTCTCGCCGTACCTTCCTGTACCAGGCGATTCGTCACAAGAAGTACATCGGCACCCTCGGGCAGCGCCTCGGCTACCTGCCGGTCTCGTTCAACCTCGATGGCGACGAGTCAATCTGGATCCACGCGGTCTCGGTGGGGGAGGTGCTCGTCGCGCGCACCCTCATCCCCGATCTGCGGCGCCGCTACCCCGGCCTGCGGCTGTTCCTCTCCACGACGACGCTCTCCGGGCAGCAGCTCGCACGGCGCGATCTGCGCGACGTGGACGGCGTGTTTTATTTCCCCTTCGACTGGCGATTCACGGCAAAGCGCACGCTGCGCCTGGTCCGGCCGCGCCTCTTCGTGATGGTCGAAACGGAGATCTGGCCGAACCTGCTGCGTGAATGCCGCCGGCGCGGCGTCAAGACCGTGGTCGTCAACGGCCGCATCTCGTATCGCTCCTACCCGCGATACCGCATCGTCCGGCCGCTCTTCCGCCGGGTGCTGGCGGACATCGATCGCTTCTGCGCGCAGGGCGAGGAAACGGCGCGGCGGCTCGCCGATCTCGGGGCCGACCCCGCCCGCGTGACGATCACCGGCAGCCTGAAGTTCGACTCGGTCGATCTGATGTCGCCCCCGGGCCGCCACCGCGTCCTTCGGTTCTTCCGCGTCTCGCCGAGCCGTCCCGTGATCGTGGCGGGGAGCACGCTGCGAGGCGAGGAGGGAGCGGTGATCCGCGCGTTCAATCGCGTGCGCACGGCCGGCAACAACGCGCTGCTCGTCATCGCCGCGAGACATCCCGAGCGGTTCGCCGAGGTCGAGCGCCTCTGCCGCGACGAAGGACTCGCGACCGTTCGGCGCAGCGAGCTGCCGATCGATGCCGAGCCGCGGGCCGACGCGGTGATTCTCGATACGATCGGCGAGCTCGCGCACCTCTACGAGATCGCGACGGCGGTGTTCGTCGGCGGCAGCCTCGTACCGGCCGGCGGCCACAACATCCTCGAGCCGGCCGTCTTTGGAAAGCCGATCGCCTTCGGTCCGCACATGCAGAATTTCGGTGAGATCGCCGACACGTTCCTGCGCAACGGCGCGGCCGTCCAGGTGCGTACCGGATCGCGAGCTCGAGGAGACGATGGTCGGATTGATGGCGGATCCGGTGAGGCGCGCGCGCCTTGGCGCCGCGGCGAGAGCGCTCGTGGAGGCGAACCGCGGCGCCAGAGAACGCACGCTCGCGGCGATCGCCGCCGTGCTGCCGCCAGACCGTGGCGGCCGCGGCGTCGTGCGTCCCTTCCGCGTGGTGCATTGAGGCCGCTCGCCCCGATCTACGCGCGCGCCGCCGCCTGGCGTCGGGCGTGGTACGTGCGTCATCCCGAGGCGCGCCGCCGCCTCGCGCGCCCGGTCATCAGCGTCGGCAATCTCGCGGTCGGCGGCAGCGGCAAGACGCCCGTGGTGGCGGCGCTGGCGCGGTGGCTGCTGTCTGCCGGCGAACGGCCTTCCATCCTGAGCCGCGGGTACGCGCGCAAACGCGCCGTCGACGGCGTTGTCGTCGTCAGCGATCGCGAGCGTGTCCTCGAACCGGCGGCGCGTTCGGGCGACGAGCCGCAGATGCTCGCGCGGGCGCTCCCGGGCGTGCCGCTGCTCACGGGTGCTGACCGGTTCGTTGCCGGCTGCATCGCGGAGCGCCGCCTCGACTGCACGATTCACCTGCTCGACGACGGCTTCCAGCACTTTCGGTTGCACCGCGACGTCGACCTCCTGGTCGTCTCGCGCGACGATCTTGACGATGCGGTGCTTCCCGCCGGCCGACTGCGTGAATCGCTCGACGCGGCTCGAATCGCGGATGCGCTGCTCGTGACCGGAACCGACCCCGACCTCGCTGAATTGTCGGCGCGGCTGCACGTCGGTCCGGCCTTCCGCGTGGTGCCAAGTCTTGGCGCGCCGCGCCTCGTGGAGCCCTTCGGCGCGATCATGCCGCGGACCGGCATGCGCGCCGTTGCCGTCGCCGGCATCGCGCGGCCACGGCGCTTCTTCGACGCGGCTCGAGCGCAGGGGTGGGACGTGACGAGGGAGATCGAGTTCCGCGATCATCACTGGTTCACCAGGCGCGATCTCGATCGCATGCTGCGCGGCGGCGCGGGCGGAGAACGCGGACGTCATTTTGACGACGGAGAAAGATGCCGTGCGGCTGCTCGACGTGCCACTCGGCCCGATTCCACCAACGTTTGCCTATCTGCCGATGACGGTCGCCATCGAGCCTTCGCTGGAATTCGGCAACTTCATGCGCGCCCGCCTCGCCGCCGCGCGATGAAGCATCGCCTCGAGTACGCCGCCGTCCGCGCCGCAGCCGCGCTGGTCCATCCGTTCTCGATGGCGCGCGTGCGCGCATTCGGCGCCGCGCTCGGCCGGCTGGCGTACTGGCTCGACCGGCGGCACCGGCGCGTGGCGCTCGAGAACCTGGCGGCGGCCTTTCCCGGCCGCTCGGCGGCCGAGCGCGACGCGATCGCCCGCGGTGTGTTCGAGCATTTCGGCAGCGTCATCCTGGAGCTGCTGAAAACCGCGACGATGAAGCCCGGCGAGCTGCTCGCCCTCTGCGAAACGGAAGGCGACGAGCACGTCTGGAAAGCGATCGAGCCGCACAAAGGCGTGCTGTGCTTCACGGGCCACTTCGGCTACTGGGAGGTCCAGGCGATCGCCTCCGCCGCGAGGTTCGCGCCGTTCTCGGTGCTCGCGCGGCGGCTCGACAATCCATACCTGCACGACATGCTCGAGAACATCCGGGCGATGACGGGGAACCAGGTGATTTACCGTCAAGGCGCCATCCGGAAGATCATTCGTGAGCTGGCGTTGAACCGCGGCGTCGCGATGCTCATCGATCAGCACCTCCAGCGCGACGCGATCCTCGTGGACTTCTTCAATCGTCCAGCGGCCACGACCTCGGCTCTGGCGATCCTCGCCCTGCGCACCGGCGCAGCCGTGATGCCGGTGTTCGCGCTGCCGCTGGCGGGCGGCCGCTACAAGCTGATTTACGAGCGGCCGGTGCCGCCTCCCCGCGAAGAGTCGCCCGACGCGATCCGCGAGTTCACCCAGCGCTGCACCGACGTTCTGGAGATGTACGTGCGACGGCATCCCGAGCTCTGGCTCTGGATGCACCGCCGGTGGAGAGACGATGCGGATCGTCGTCGTCGCACCTAACTGGCTCGGGGACGCGGTGCTGGCGCTGCCGGCGATCGGGGCGGTGCGCCGCGCGCATGCAGACGCGCATCTCGCTGTCGCAGCAAGGCGATCCGTGGCCGATCTGTTCCGGCTCGTCCCGGTCATCGACGCGGTGCTGACCCTGGAGTCTGACGGCCGGTGGTGGCGGCGCGCCGCGTTCCGAACCGACGTCGCGCGCCTGCATGATTTCGACGTCGCGCTCCTCCTGCCGAACTCATTTCAGAGCGCGTGGATGGCGAGGGCAGCGGGGATTCGCGAGCGCTGGGGCTACGCGTCGGACGGACGCGTGCGCTTACTCACCCGCGCCGTGCCTCGGTCGATCGGCGGTCATCAAGCCGAGTATTACCAGCGCCTCATCGACGGTCTCGGCATTCCGGCTCACGTCACGATTCCCGAGATCGACGTCACCGACGCCGCGCGGGCCGGCGCGCGCGCGCTGCTCGCGAACGAAGGGCACCCGCCAGGCGCGCCGCTCATCGTGCTCGCGCCAGGAGCGGCCTACGGCAAGGCGAAGCAGTGGATCCCGGCGTACGTGGCCGCGCTGATCTCTCGTGTCATACAGGAACGCGGCGCCACCTGCGTCATGGTCGGAGGCGGAGGCGACGCGCCCGTCGCGGGCGCGATCCGACGGGCGATTCCTGACCTCGGAGGTGGCCGGTTGATCGACCTGACCGGGCGCACATCGCTCGAGGCGCTGGCCGGGGTGCTGGCCGTTGCCGACGCGTGCGTGTCCAACGACTCCGGCGCGATGCACCTCGCCGCAGCCGTGGGCGCGCCGGTCATCGCGACGTTCGGGCCAACCAACGAGCATGCGACCAGGCCGCTGCCGCGGTCCGGCCGCGCCGCGCACGTGCTGACCCACGACGTGTGGTGCCGCCCCTGCATGCTGCGCGAGTGCCCCATCGATCACCGCTGCATGACCGGCATCACACCGGACCGGTCTTTGTCGCTCTCGACTCCGCTGCCGTGACGCGTCGAGCCTTGGCTGAGGCGAAGAGCCATGAACGCCGCCGTGTTCCTCGATCGCGACGGCACGCTCATGGAAGACGTCGATTACCTGAGCGGCTTCGATCAGATTGCGCTGTTCCCGTGGACCGTCGACGCCCTGCGCCTGATCGCCCGCGCCGGCTATCTGACGGTCGTCGTGACGAACCAGTCGGCGGTCGCCCGCGGAATCGTCACGGAAGACTTCGTCCGTGAGACACACGCGGAGTTGAACCGCCGCCTCGAACCCGGCGGCGCCCACATCGACGCCTTCTATTTCTGTCCACACCATCCCGACGCGACGATCGAGCAGTACCGCCGGCAATGCCGCTGTCGAAAGCCGGAGCCTGGAATGCTCGAGGATGCCGCCCGGGACCTCTCGATCGATCTCTCGCGGTCGTGGATGGTGGGCGATCGCTGGATTGACGTGGCCGCCGGAAACGCGGCATCGGTGCGAAGCGTGCTGGTCCGGAGCGGTCATGCGGCACGCGTGGAGGAGGCTCCAGCCCCTGGAATCCGGGCCGATGCTATCCTCAACAATTTGATGGAGGCCGTCGGGTGGATTCTGCGGGACCGTACCTCGCGCTGATCGATGCGTTCGCCCGGTGCCGCGTCGCCGTGGTCGGTGACGTCGTCGCCGACGAGTTCGTGTACGGGCGCGTGGCGCGTGTGTCGCGTGAGGCACCGGTCCTGATTCTGGAGTACGACTCGACGCAGGTCGTTCCCGGGGGCGCCGGCAACGCGGCGAACAACGTTGCCGCGCTTGGCGGGCGCGCGCGGCTTGCCGCCGTGGTCGGCCGGGACGAGCCGGGCGCACGGCTGATGGGCGCGCTGCACCGCCGCGTCGATCGCGGCGGGGTCGTTCGTCTCCCCGGTGCTGCGACGCCGGTCAAGACGCGGATCCTCGCGGGCGGCATCCACTCGGCCAAGCAGCAGGTGGTGCGCATCGACAAGAGCGTACGGCGCCCGTCGGACGCGCGCACGCGGTCGGCGTTCGAGCGAGCCGCACTGCGGGCGGTGAAGAACGCGGACGCCGTGCTGGTATCCGATTACGGCTCGGGTCTCGTGACGCCGGCGCTCGTGTCGCGCCTCCGCAAAGCGTTGTGGCCCTCGACACGGCGGACTGCATCCAGCCACGGCACACGTCCACCGATTCTCATCGACACACGCTACCGGCTCGCGGCGTATCGCGGGCTCACGGCCTGTACGCCGAACGAGTCGGAGGTCGAGCAGGCGCTCGGCATGCGCATCAACGACAATCTTCGAACGCTCGAGCGCGCCGGCCGTGAGATCCTCACGCAGACCGCCATGAGTGCGGTGCTCGTCACGCGCGGCAGCCGCGGGATGGCACTGTTCGAGCCCGACAAGCCGACCGTGCACATTCCGATCTTCGGATCCGACGAGATTGCGGACGTCACCGGCGCTGGAGACACTGTGATGGCCACGATGACGCTGGCGCTCGCGGCCGGCGGCACCTTCGAGGAGGCCGCGCGGCTCGCGAATTTCGCCGGCGGCCTGGTTGTGATGAAGCGCGGCACGGCGACGGTGAGCCCGTCCGAGCTGCGCAAGGCGGTCGAACGTGGCTGAGGTCCTCGCTCGCGAGGCGCTCGTCGCGCGCGTGGCACGCCTGCGCGCCGAGGGACGGACAGTCGCGCTCGCCAACGGCTGTTTCGACCTGCTGCACGCGGGCCATGTCCGCTATCTCGCAGCCGCCGCCGCCGAAGCCGACGTGCTCCTCGTGGCGATCAACGATGATGATTCGGTGCGCGGGTTGAAAGGGAAGGGGCGGCCGGTGCTGGCGGCCGCGGAGCGGGCCGAGCTGGTGGCGGCGCTTCGCGCGGTCGACCTCGTCACGGTATTTTCCGAATCGACGGTCACGCCGCTGCTCGAAATGCTCAGACCCGACGTGCACTGCAAGGGGACCGATTACACGGTCGACACCGTGCCCGAGCGCGAGACGGTTCGGGCGTATGGTGGCCGCATCGCCATCGTAGGCGATCCGAAGGACCACTCCACGCGCGACCTGCTCGCGCGCATCGCGAAGTCTTGAACAGCTTTCTGATCGTCCGGCTCGGATCGCTCGGAGACGTCGTGCACGCGATCCCGTTCGCGGCGGCGCTGCGGGCGCAGTTTCCCGGCGCGCGCATCGACTGGATGGTCGACCCGCGCTATACGGAGCTGCTCGACATGGTGCCGATCGTGGACCGCCGCGTCGGCGTCGACCCGCGCCTCCTGCTGCGCCACGCCGAGCGGCGGCACCTGCTCCGCGTGCTCGCGGACCTCCGCCGCGTGCGCTACGACGTGGTCTTCGATCTGCAGGGGCTGCTGAAATCCGCGGTCCTCGCGCGCGCCGTACGCGGCCGCCGCATCGTGGGCTTCACCCGCGAGCACCTGCGCGAGCCGCTCGCGCGCCTGCTGTACACGAGCTCCGTGGATCCAGGTCCCGTGACGCACGTGATCGACATGAACCTCGCGCTTCTGTCGGCGGTCGACGCGCGCGATCGGCGGGCGCGGTTTCCATTGACCATTCCCTCGTCTGCGACGGTGGATTCGGTCGTCGAGCGTTTCCCGGATGGATATGTGCTGATCAACCCGGGCGCGGCGTGGCCGAACAAGCGCTGGCCGGCGGCGTGCTTCGGCGCCGTCGCGGCGGCGCTGCACGATGTGTACGGAAAGCGCTCGCTCGTGTTGTGGGGTCCGGGCGAGCTTGCACTCGCTCAGGAAGTGGCGGCCGCCTCGGGCGGCGCGGCCGACGTGTCGCCGCCGACCACGATTCAGGACCTCGCGGGCATATCGCGCGCGGCGCACCTGATGATCTCGGGCGATACCGGCCCGCTTCACGTGGCGGCCGCCGTGGGCACGCCGATCGTATCGCTCTTCGGGCCGACGCGGGCCGAGCGCAATGGCCCGTGGGCGCTGTACGACATTGCCATCTCGCGCACGGACCGCTGCGAGTGTCACTACGAGCGGCGCTGCCGGCGCTCGCGCGCGAGCGCATCGGGCGACAGCATGCCCTGCATCACAAGCATCGGCGTGGACGAAGTGCTCGATGCCGTGGCGCGCCGCCTCGAGGCGCCGCGGGTCCCGGCCGGCGCATGAGCAGGCTGACGCAGCTGCTGGCACGACGCCGCGTGCCATTGGGGTTCGCCGCCGCGGCGGCAACCGTGGCGCTTGCGCGGCCGACGCTTCAGTCGTGGATCGTCGGGCTGGCAGTGGCTCTCGCCGGCGAAGCGCTCCGTGTGTGGGCGGCCGGTCACCTGGAGAAGAGCCGCGAGGTGACGCGCTCGGGACCCTATCGCTTCACGCGGCATCCGCTCTACGTCGGGTCCACGGTGCTCGCCGCCGGCGTCGTCCTCGCGTCGCGCAGCGGCGTCGTCGCGGCGATCGCGACGATCTACATGACCGCGACGATCGCGGCCGCCATTCGAACCGAGGAGGCGTTCCTGCGACAGACGTTCGGGTCGACGTACGACGAGTACCCGGGCGGCGCGCGCCGAGCCGATGGATCGCCGCTTCAGCTTCGCGCGCGTGATGCGGAACCGCGAATATCGCGCGGTGCTGGGCCTCATCGTCGGCTTTGCGCTTCTTGCGCTGAGGATCAGGCAGCCGATATAATCGGAGCTTTGGTTGAGGCGCCATGGGGCGGGCCGAGGGCGGTTAGCTCAGTGGTAGAGCACCGGCTTTACACGCCGGCTGTCACAGGTTCGAATCCTGTACCGCCCACCAAGAACGGCTTATGGCTTAAGGCCTGCGGCTTAGGCCGTGGCTCAGGGCCTTGGCTTAAGCCCTGAGCCATAAGCCCTGAGCCGATTCTTTTTGGGGTGGTAGTTCAGTTGGTTAGAACGCCGGCCTGTCACGCCGGAGGCCGCGGGTTCGAGTCCCGTCCACCCCGCCAATCCACTCGCTTCGCTCGTGTCTTGTCGGGGCTGACGTGCTCCGGCCACGCAGTGCCGCCTTCGGCGCCGCTAGCAGGCACGAGTCCCGTCCACCCCGCCAACAAATTTACAAAGGAGGTGAACTCGTTGTCGAGGACGCAGCCCTCATCTGATCGGCCGCTGAAGCATGGCGTTCAATTTGAAACAGACCCCTGAATGCGGTGCCGTTACCATCATGGCGCTTGTACGGGCGTAAACGACATTGGTGGTCCTTGCGGGCTATTCCGCGTGGGCTGACGTTGTCCCCGTAGAAACGATTCCGATCGATCCGAAGCCGATGGACGTTCGGAGCGGTGTCCGTGCGCGCCAACTGAAGAATGGCCCCCCGATTTTTGCAGACCCCAGGCTGACTCGACGCCGCGACAAGGCTCGATTGGGAAGCGCAAAGTATGTTTCGACTGGGTTCGGTGACTCGGCATGGACCGTTTACTTGAGCATCACCGCCGGCACTCGCCTCGGCGCGTACGAAATCGTCGCCCCTCTGGGCTTCGGAGGCGGGGGCGAAGTCTATCGCGCGCGTGACACAAAACTGAACCGGGAGGTCGCGATCAAGGTTCTACTCGCGGCCGTGACGAACGACCCCGAACGCCTCGTGCGCTTCAGCCGCGAAGCGCGGGTGCTCGCCGCGCTCAACCACCAGAACATCGCGCACATTCACGGCTTCGAGGAATCGGACGGTGTCCGCGCGCTGGTGATGGAGCTCGTCGAAGGCCCGACGCTCGCAGATCGCATCGCCCAAGGCGCGATCCGCCTTGACGACGCGCTGCCAATCGCCAAGCAGATCGCCGAGGCGCTGGAAGCCGCGCACGAGCAGGGAGTCATTCATCGCGATCTGAAACCCGCAAACATCAAGGTCAGATCCGACGGGACCGTGAAGGTGCTTGATTTCGGTCTCGCGAAGGCGCTTGACCCAGCCGGCGCAGCGCCCACGGTTTCGATCCACGCCACGGAAGCCGGCCTCATCTTGGGGACGGCCGCGTACATGGCGCCGGAACAAGCGCGCGGAAAGGTCGTCGACAAGCGCGCGGATATCTGGGCGTTCGGCTGTGTGCTCTACGAGATGTTGACAGGTCTTCGTGCGTTCGCTGGCGCCGGGCTGTCTGACACACTGGCGTTCGTACTCACGAAAGCGCCCGATTGGACGGCACTGCCCGCGATCACTCCGACGCCAATTCGCCGACTCCTCCGTCGCTGCTTGGAGAAAGACCGGACGCAGCGGCTCGCGGATATCGCGGACGCGCGGCTCGAGATTGACGAGGTATTGACCGCACCTGCGAGCGATAGTATGACCGCCGTATCGGTCGTGACCCCGGTGCGGCCCGCTCGCTGGCAGCGCGCTCTCCCGTGGGCGATCGCCGCGATCCTGGGCGTCACATGTGTGCTGGTGCTCGGGCGCTGGGCACCGTGGAGGACCACGCCCCTGCTTACCCCGCAGCGGCTGAGCGTCGAACTTGGCGTAGACGGCACACTCCCGACGACCGATGCGCCGTTCGCGCTTTCGCCGGATGGCACCCTGCTCGGGTTTGTGGCGCGGACGAGCAGAAGCGCCTCGCAACTGCACGTGCGCCGTCTTGACCAGCTTACGGCCACGCCCCTCAACGGGACGCAAGGGGCGAGCGGCCCGTTCTTCTCTCCCGATGGGCAATGGGTGGCGTTCTTCGCCGACTTGAAGCTGAAGAAGGTTCCCGTGACGGGCGGAGCAGTGGTGACGCTCGCGGACGCACCGAGCCCGCGCGGCGGCTGGTGGGCAGAGGATGGCACCATCGTGTTCGCGCCGAACAACCGCGGGAACTTGATGCGGGTATCGGCGGTCGGGGGACAGGCGGAACCGCTATCGATGCTCGCGGAGGGTGAGATCACGCATCGCTTTCCGCAGATGCTGCCCGGCGGCGGGGCTGTGCTGTATACCGCAAGCACGAACGTGAACATCGGCGCTGACGCGACGCTGGTGGTGCAGCGCCTGCCGTCCGGCGAGCGCACCATCGTCCAGCGCGGCGGCTACTTCGGGCGCTATGTGGCGAGTGGCCACATCGTTTACATCCAGGATGGCACGCTGTTCGCGATGCCCTTCGACCGTCAGCGGCTGGCGGTGACCGGCCCGGCGGGGCGCGCGATTGACGGCGTGATATCGGATGCGGGCAGGGGCAGTGCGCAGTTCGCCCTGTCGCGGATGGGCACGCTGGTGTATCTCCGGGACGAACACCTTTTCAGCGCACGGCCGATGGCGTGGATGGACCGCTCAGGGACGATCGCCGCGCTGCGAGCCGCGCCGGCCGACTGGAGTAACCCTGAATTCTCTCCCGACGGACAGCGAATCGCGATGGACATTCGAGGCGGGGGGCACAGCGATATTTGGGTGTACGACTGGGCGCGAGACACGCTGACGCGCCTGACGTCCGAGGGTACCGATGCGGAACGCCCGGTGTGGACTCCGGACGGCGGACGCATTGTTTACCGATCATTCAGGTCATCCACAGATCCGTCCGGCAATACTCTGTCCTGGAGGCGCGCGGACGGCATGGGCGACGCGCAGGTGCTCATTCAGAGCAACGTCGTGCTCACGCCCGGATCGTGGCATCCCACCAAGAAAATATTCGCGTACGTCGCAACGATGCCTGCAAGCAGCGACGACGTGATGATCCTGCCAGTCGAGGGTGATGAAGCCGGCGGATGGAAGCCCGGGCAACCGACCGCGTTCCTCAACAGCGTTGCCAATGAAGCGGGGCCGACTTTTTCACCCGACGGGAGATGGCTCGCGTATCACTCCAGGGAGTCGGGGCGGGCTGAAGTCTCCGTGCGGCCGTTTCCGGGACCGGGCGCGAGGGTGATCGTGTCGAGCGCTGGCGGCCACACGTCGTCATGGTCCCGCGCGCGCCCAGAGCTCGTGTTTGCCGCCCCTGTACCTGATTACCGCCACGTACTCATGGTGGCACCGTACCGACTGGAGAACGAGTCGTTCCGCGCCAGTAAACCGCGCCTCTGGGCGGAGCGCGCCCCAGCACTCCGCGAATTGCTTGTTGAGCGCATCTACGCTTTGCACCCTGATGGCATGCGGGTCGCAATAGCTCCGCTTTCCGAAGGCGAGGCGGTCGGGCATAACCACCTTACGTTCATCCTGAATTTCTTTGACGAGTTGCGACGCATCGCGCCGGGGCAAAAGCAAAAGTAAGCCCACCGCGGCTCGGAGAGGCGGAACACGCGGTGCCGCATCGAATCGCGCTGCAATCAGTTCGATTCGACAGTTCGCCAAGGGGAAGTAACAGGCACCCCTGCGAAGGTATCGCGCGATGACTTCAGTCGACTCGAGCAGTCTTTATCGAAGAGCGCGGGCCTTGCATTCGTCACAGCATTGGTCCCGGTGAAGTCGATCGCGTGCAGAATGCATGTTGCGCGGCCGTGTCCCGGCTGTGCCACACTTCCGTGAGTGTCGATGCGTTGCAATCGATCGACACGTCGAGCTAGTCCGCACAACGGGAGGTTTCGATGACGGTAGCCACTTCAACTCTGCTCGGACGTCCCCTGTGGTACGAACTGATGACGACCGACATGAAAGCCGCCGAAACGTTCTACAGGAACGTGGTCGGCTGGACGTCAGCGCCCTTCAAGGGCTCGCCGCAGCCCTACACGACGTTCAATCGCAGCGCGCAGATTCCTGTCGCCGGCCTCATGACCAGGCCCGACGGGATGAACGCGCCGCCGTTCTGGGCCATGTACGTCGGCGTGCCGAAGCTCGAGGACGCCGTCACACACATTGAACGCCTCGGCGGGGATACGATGTCGCCCGTGATCGACATTCCCACCGTCGGCCGCATGCAGATGATGAAAGACCCGCAAGGCGCCGCTTTCTATGTCTACCAGCCAGCGAACCCCGAACAGCAACCGCCGGAGGCCGCCGCAGAAGTGGGCGAGGCGTCGTGGCTCGAGCTGATGACGACCGATGCGCCCGCGGCGATGAAGTTCTACACCGAGGTGTTCGGCTGGCAGCCGAGCGAAACGCTCGACATGGGGGAGATGGGCAAGTACCACATGTTCAACCGCCCTCATGGGATGATCGGCGGCATGATGAACCAGCCGCCCGAGATGGCGCACGTGCCGCCCAACTGGCAGATCTACTTCCGGGTGCCTGACATCACGTCGGCGGTCGAGCGCATCACAGCGAACGGCGGCCAGATCCTCAATGGGCCGATGGAAGTACCCGGCGGCGACTGGATCGTGAACGGGTTGGATCCGCAAGGCGCCGCATTCGCACTGCACGCGAGGAAGGCGCCGTAACGGGTATGCACGTGAAGCCAGTGCAGACCAGACGGGGCAGCTTCGTTGTCATCGCGGCGCTGTTGCTTGCCGGTGGAACGGCCGGTCAGGCCGGGCAGTCGCGACCGCTGATTGGAGAGGTGCGGGCGGCAATTGCTCGGCAGGATTTCGAGCGCGGCGAGAAGATTGTCGAAAGCCATCGTTCATCGAATGGCGTCACCCCGGAGATGCTGGAGGCTCTATCCTGGCTCGGTCGCGGCGCCCTGGCCGCGAAGCAATGGGACCGTGCCGAGGGCTATGCGAAGGAAACGTATGACCTCGCGCTCTCGGCACTGAAGAACCGCAGCGTCGATCAGGAACGTCACCTGCCGATCGCGCTCGGGGCTGCGATCGAAGTGCTCGCACACGTCAGGGCCGAGCGAGGGGAGCGGTCAGAGGCGGTACATGTCCTGAACCAGGAGTTGAGCCGGTACAAGGACACGTCTCTTGCCAAGCGGATTCAGAAGAACATTCACCTTCTCAGTCTGGAAGGAAAGACCGCCCCGCCGATCGAGACCGCCGACTATGTCGGATCCACGCCGCCGCCCACGCTGCGCACATTGAAAGGCAAGGTGGTGATTCTCTTTTTCTGGGCCCACTGGTGTGGCGACTGTAAGGTGCAGGGTCCCGTTCTTGCCCGCCTGCTCGCGAAGTACAGGACCAAGCGGCGTCACTGTGTGTGCCCCGACACAACGGTACGGCTACGTGGCTGGAGGCCAGGCAGCATCGGCAGACGAGGAACCGCGCTACATCCATCAGGTGCTCGATACTCATTACGGTTTCCTGAAGGGTCAACCCGTCCCGATCAGTGCCACGAACCATCAACGCTATGGCGTCAGCACGACTCCCACCCTTGTGCTCGTCGATCGCGAAGGGATCGTTCGGCTCTATCATCCCGGCCGCATGACGGAGGAAGAGCTCGAACCGATTATTCGCCGTCTGGCTGGCGTGGGCGTGGCCGCGAGCGAGTAGTCACGTGACGATCCATCGCAAATGATGTGACTCGTGACCGCAAAGGAGACGCACGTGCGCCGCACTCATGTGTCCGCTCTCGCCATTGCGTTCATCGCGTCCTGGTCGATCGCGTCTGAGGTTCGCGGTCAGGGGCAAAACGCACCGGCAGTGGTTGCGCCGACAGCCGGCGACTATGCCACTGCGGATATCCGGGTCATCACGCCAGGCGTCGTGTTCTCGTCGGGCCTGCCCGACATCGCCGCCGCCTTTGCGAAGGAAACCGGCAAGAAGGTGGGCATCGTCGTCGTCGGGATGGGCACCATCGTCGAGGAGATGACGAAAAAAGTCCCGCCGCCCGATGTCATCGTGCTGCCGTTGCAGTTGATGGCGACGCTGTCGCTGGACGGTGGCGTCGCCCCGGGCACGTTCAACCCGCTCGGCCGCACGCGGATGGGCCTCGCCGTGCGCGCGGGCGCGCCGAAGCCGGACATCTCGACCGTCGAAAAGTTCGCCGCCGCGCTCAAGAGCGCGAAGGCTGTGATGCGGTCGAATCCGGCTTCGCGCACCATGGTCGCACTGCTGATCGACGACGTGCTCAAGCGGCCGGAGTTCGCTGGCGTGAACGCTCCACCCAGCACGAAAGGCGAAGGCGGTCAGGCGCTCGCGCGCGGCGAAGGGGACATGGCCATTCAGACCATCAGCCAGATTCTTCCGTACAAGGAGATCGAGCTCGTCGGCCCGCTGCCCGCCGCGCTTGGAGCGTGGATCGACACCGCGGTCGCGGTATCGGCCAGAGCCACGCATGCCGACGATGCCCGCGCGTTCATCCGGTATCTGCTGCGACCCGAGTCGAACACCGTGTGGAAGCCGAGAGGCCTCGAACGATTCGAGTAGGAAGGGTTACTTACCGTCGGGCAGCGCGAACACGTAGAGCGCTTGTCCGCTCTGTGGAATCTTGATGTCGGGCACGATCGCCGCTGGCACGTTGCGCGGGCTGCCGCCGCCGAGCCCCGACATGACGCCGATATACTGTCGGCCATCGATCGCGAAGCTCACCGGGAATCCCTGAGCCGACGTACCCAGCCGCGTTTCCCACTTTCCATCGAGCGCTTGTACGAAATTGCTCGGGCTCGCCAGATAGATCACGCCGTTGTGGACGATCGGGGTCGTCTGGTTGGCGCCCGAGTCGTTCATCGCCCAGACCCATTGCAGCTGCAGGTCCTTGACGTTGGCTGGCGTGATCTGATCCAACGGGGTGTAGCTGTGCGCCTGATAGTTGCCGCGGAACATCAGCCAGTCGCCAGGCGGCGGGCTTCCGAGCATTTCCGACGTGACCGGTACGTAGTTCTTCACCTCGCCGCGAACGGTGACGCCCCGATTTGCTGATGCCCCACCGCGAGTCTGGCCGGCGCCGGTGCCGGCGCCCAGCACCAGCGGCGTCATGTCTCCCCCGCCTGCGGTCGATGCGGGCGCCTGGGCACCAGGCTGTCCGAGCAGCGCGTTCATCGGCGTCGGCATAGTGGCTGTCAACGGCTGTTTCCCGGCGCGTGCCCCGTTGATGCGGAGCAGGTACGCGGTCACTTCCAACGTGCCCGCGTCACCGAGCGACCCCGGATTCGTCGGCGGCATCGTTTGAACGAGGTAGGTAAATAACTCGTTCACCGGTCTCGGTCCCCATTTCGCCGCGAAGTCCGGTCCCGCAACAGCCGGCGCGTCCCCGGTTCCCCGAAAATCGGCCGAGTGACAGCCGGCACATTGCCGCGCATATGCAACCTGTCCGGCCTCGGCTTGCGCGGCGGTGTAGCCGCCGGCCGCGACCGGCCGAACCTGGTGGCCTCCGACCGAGGCCATCGTCATACCGACGAAAGCAGCCGACCCGAGGAGGAGGAGTGGTCCTCCACGTTTCATGTGCAGCTCCTGATGTCAGAGATGCTACTGCACAGCGCGCGCCCTCATTGCGTTTTCGGCAGAACGATGACGTCCTGCATGTCGGTCCCCGGGGCGAGATCTCCCAGATACGTCACCGACGACAGCACGATCTGATCGATTGACACGCCGTCTTCCCGCTGCTGGATCCGCAGCGTCTGCCATGCGTCGTCGTTGAACCGCAGCGGCGTCCCGACGTTCGAGAGCTCGACGAAGCCGTCGGTGTTCCACCCCCAGCCATCGAGACCGCACGACGTGCAGCGCTCGAGGCGGTAGAGCAGCGCGCTCGTCGAGCCGATGTGCCATTGGCGCGAGCCATCGGCTCCGATGGCACCTGAGAACTGAAGGAACACCGAGTCGTTCTGCCATGCGTTTCGGTCCGCGCGCGCCCGGATCCAGAGCTGGTACACGAGCGCGGGGTTCGCCTTGAATCGGAGCTCGAAGTAGTTCGACGGACGAGCAAGCGGCGCGTTCAGCCTGGCTGCTCCCGCATCCGGCTGGTGCAGGCGAATGCCGCTCGCCGCGGCAAGATCGCGGACGCGCCGCCAGGTGCCTCGTACTGCCGTCGCATCCGCCGCGTGGAGCACGATGTCGGCATAGGGCGGCGCCGCGCCGACGATCGTCAGTGTCGCGCTGCCGGTCGATGCCGCACCGAACGGATCGCGGACCGTGAGCGAGTAGATGTACTGGCCAGGCAGCCGTTGGACGCTGAGCACCGGTGTGTCACCGACCACCCGTCCGAGCTCGTCGCGCCATTCGTAGGCGATGAGGTGACCATCGGGATCGCTCGATGCGCGACCGTCGATGAGAGCGACGTCGCCGAAGTCCCACGTGGCATCCGCGGGACGCGCAACCGGCGGTCGGTTCATGGTGAGCACGTTGTTCCAGCCGACCGTCACGTGCGGCGCCGACGTGAAGTCGTGGTCGAACACCACTTCCGCGCGCCCGTCGCCGTCGAATCCCGCAGCGCGAGGGCGCCGGCCGAGATGCCGAACTCGGTTGCCGGAGCGAGCGATCCGTCGCCGCGGCCGCGCAGCGCCGATCCATTGGAGAGCATCACGTCGAGATGCGTGTCTCCGTCGAGGTCTCCCAGCGCAAGCGTCTGAGCCGCGAACCTCGGAAACGACAGGACTTCTGTTGGAAAGGATCGCGCGGCGCGAAATACGCCGCCCGCACGGCCCAGGAGCACCGACACCGTTCGCGCATACGCATCGGTTGTCGCGAGGTCGACGACCCCGTCTCCATTGAGATCGCCCGCGGCAATGTCCCAAGGTCCCTGTCCGACCACGTACCTTCTTCACGAAGGGAAAGTGCCCGGCGCCGTTGTTGAGCAGAACGTGAACGCTGTCAGACCCGGTGTTGGCAACCGCAAGGTCGCGACTGCCGTCGCCATCCAGATCCGCGGCGACGAGACCGAACGGGATTGCGCCCACGATCACTCGGGCACCATCGTCAAACGTTCCGTCGCCGCGGTTGATCAGAATCTTGACCGCATGGCGTGTGTCGTCATGCTTCGTGGTCAGCGCGAAGTCGGTGCGGCCGTCGCCGTCGAAGTCTGCAGCAACCAGCGACTGTGGCTCGGCGCCGGATGAGACATGCGCTCGTCCCGGAAACCGTCCGCGTCCGTCGCCATAGAGAATGGTGATGCGCTCGGCGTCGAAGGAGAGAACCGCGAGATCCGTGTACCGATCGCCGTTGAAGTCGCCGGCTGCGAGGGCGCGGGGATTGTCATCGACACGGAAACGACCCACAGGCGAGGCGGACCGCTGGCGGGTTGGATTGAAGAAGATCTCCACCAGCGGGCCGGCGAGGTGGATGATCTCGCGCGTCCCGGTCCTGTCGAGTTGCACCAGCAAAAGCTTCCGAAGCCCGAGCGGGTCGCGCGCAGCCGACGAAAGCAGGCGGTCGTAGCGGAATCGGATGGCCAGGAGATCCGCCCGGGCAGTCGTCAACGATTGGAAGGCCAAAATCGCGCCGAGCGCGGTCAGGACGACTCGGGTTGGCATGTCGCGCCGGCGAGACGCGGAAGCAGGAATAGTGCCGTCGGGGCGGCCGACTACCCGAAGTGGCGCAGCAGGAACTCAGGGTAGCCGGCGCAGAGCCCACCGTCCGGCGGCAGCGGTTCGCCGCCAGGCAGCGGCGACATCGTTTCGATGCAGATCGAGCGTACAGGTGAATCCGCGCCTTCTGCGCGGAACTCGACGAGCTCCACGAGCCAGGACCTGCTGAACGTCGGGCCCAGAAACTGCGGCAGCAGCTCGTCGGCTCTGGCCTGCATTCGCCTCTTCGCGACCGTTAAGAGGCGGGATTCGATCGCCGCGGCATCCAGCAGGATTCTTGCGCCCTGGGCGGGCGTCGTGGCGGCGGCGATGTCGTCCAGCGGTAGATCGCGCTGGAGAATCGCCGCGAACCGCTTGGCTTCGAGATCGTTCCAGCGAAAGAACGTGATCTTCTCCCACAGCTCCCAGGCGCGGTCGCGGTGGTGAATGGCTTTGATGTCGAACTCTTCCTCTGCGCCGCCGCGGAGCTTCAGGCCCACGTCGGGGCGGCCCTCGATCAAGAGGTACGTGTCGGGTCGTGCTTCCAGGGATCTGCCGTACCGTCGAAGAACGGCCTCACCACGCTGCCACGCGGCATCCCACCATGGCGGGGATGCCGCCGGCCAGATCAGCCGATACTCCCACATCGTTCGGTTCGCGTCATTCGGTGTTCCGGAGCTCGGTGGCGTCCGCGCACGCCAGTTCGGCGTGCTTCGTCGCGATCAGGCGACGAGCATAGCGGATCTGGCGCATCCAGGCAGCCAGTGTCACGCCGACGGAGAGCATCGCGTTCCATAACGCCGGTGCGTCCAACGCAACCAGCGCGCACGCCAAGACGGTGCCCGCCAGCAGCGCATTGACCACCGCCACGGTTTCGAGCCACCCGCCTTTCCCGAAGCTGAGGACCTTGAGCGTCCTCGCCTTGGGCGGGGCGTACGGTGCGAAGAAGGCATTCGAAATCGCCGCGGCGTCGGCCTTCGACAGAAACACGCGCCGCAGCGCGCGCAGCGCGAAGATGTACTGGTCCGTGACGATGTGGCGCTCGATGAGACGTCGCACCGTGAAGATGCCGAGGCACAGGAGAACCGCGGCCGATACGGTCCCTGCGGCGGCCAGGTGTTCGCGCGGGGCGATCGCCTGATCGCCGCCGAACACGAACCCCAGCACACCGGCCGCGGCGCCGACGGCGGTGACGAAAAACGCCGCCCGTTTCTCGCCCGATTCCTCGTTCCGCAGGAGCGACTCGGACACGTGCGAGTACCGATCAGCAGAAAGTCCGATTGCTTGTCGCGCGCCCGAGTGCGAAAGGAACCACCCGATTCAGTGGTGACGCTCATGGCGGCCTCCGAGTCTGCCGTCCCACCCAGGGATCCAGCAACGCCGAGGCGCCAGGATCCAACACTCGAGTCTTCAACGCAAATTTGACCGTGCAACCGTGCCTGCCGAGCCACAGCTATATTGTCAACGTGACCATGACACATGCGCTGACGATCGCCCTGGTCGGCCTTGCCACGGCGACGCTCGACGCTCAGGGTCCCGGCGAGCAGTTCTGCGTCGTGATCCAGGCACTGACGGCCGAGCAGCCGGTCGGCACTCACGGCACCGGGTGTGCGACGCGCCTGTCCCCGGCATCGACGTTCAAGATTCCGCATGCGCTCGTCGCGCTTGAAACCGGCGTGGTGACCGCTGCGTCGGTCGAAGCATGGGACGGCCGGCGCTACGAGCAGCAGCGCGAGTGGAACCGTGACCACACGGTGATCTCCGCGCTGCGGCCGTCGGTGCTGTGGCTGTTTCAGCGCGTCGCGCCGCGGATAGGCGCAGAGCGCATGTCGGGATGGCTCGCGAGATTCGATTACGGCAACCGGGCGGTGTCCGGTCCGATCACGGAGTACTGGACGAATGGAACACTGCAGATCTCGGTGCCCGAGCAGGTTGCCTTCCTGCGACGTTTCTATGGAGGAGCGCTGCCGGTGAAGCCCGAACATCTGCGCGCCGTCCGGGACGGCCTGCAGCAGAATCCTGGAACCGTGGAGAACTCGCTTGGCATCCATCCGCTGAGCGGCAACTGGCGGCACGCGACGCTGAACGCGAAAACCGGCGCGACCACGACCGAACAGTACCGCGTCAGCTGGCTGGTCGGTCTCCTCGGCGCCGCCAATCGCGAGTACGTGTTTGCCAGCGCCGCCTGGCGTCAGAACGGCGCAGTGGACACTCTGGAAGGTGCGCACCTCGCGGTGCGCACGTTTATCCGAACTGGCCTCATACCGGATCGGTAGTTCCCGCCGCCCGCTCGACGACGGCTCGCTTGCGGACCACCGCCGAACGCGGTAGAAACGCACCAATGCGCCTCACCCCATTCGTGCTCGTCCTCCTTGTCGCCTCAACTCTCTCCGCCGACTGGCCGCAGTATGGCGGCGGGCCGGAGCAGACACGCTACTCGCCGCTGACACAAATCACGCCGGCGAACGTGGATCGTCTGCGGGTTGCGTGGACGTACGACACGCGCGACGCGTTCGAGGGATCGGAGATGCAGTGCCAGCCCGTCGTGGCGGGAGGAGTGCTCTACGCCACGTCTCCGAAGCTCCGGGTGTTCGCGCTGAACGCGGCATCCGGCGCTCAGATGTGGAGCTTCGAGCCGCCCGAGGACGCAAAGCCGCGGGGGCGGACGCGCATCCGCGGCCTCATGTACTGGCAGCGGGGCAACGATCGGCGTCTCTACTTCGGGGCGCGCCACTGGCTGTATGCGCTCGACGCGCGGACGGGGAAGCCGCTGCCGGGCTTCGGACAGAGCGGCCGGATCGATTTGCGTCAGGGCTTCGAGGGCCGGGATCCGCGTACTCTCACGGTCGGCGTGAACACGCCGGGAGTGTTCTACGGCGACCTGCTGATTCTGGGATCGATCGTGCCCGAGGGCCTGCCGTCGGCGCCGGGCGACATCCGCGCGTTCGACATCCACAGCGGCCGGCAGAAGTGGGCGTTCCACACGATTCCGCATCCCGGCGAGGTCGGCTACGACACCTGGCCGAAGGACGCGTGGAAGTACAGCGGCGGCGCCAACGCGTGGTCGGGGCTCGCGCTCGACGCGCGGCGCGGCCTCCTGTACGCCGCCACCGGTTCCGCGGCGTACGACTTCTACGGGGCGAATCGACACGGCGACAACCTGTTCGCGAATACGATCCTGTGCCTGCGCGCGGCCAGCGGCGAACGCGTCTGGCACTTCCAGGCGGTCAAACACGACGTGTGGGACCGCGACTTTCCGGCGGCGCCTTCGCTCATCACGATCGTTCGTGATGGGCGGCGGGTGGACGTCGTGGCGCAGATCGCCAAGAACGGACGGACCTACGTTCTCGATCGCGAGACGGGCAAGCCGGTGTTTCCGATGGAGGAGATTCCGGCACCTGCGTCCGACGTGGAAGGCGAGAAGCTGTCGGCGACGCAGATGCTGCCCGTGCTGCCGCCGCCGTTCACGCGACAACGGTTCACCGAAGACCTCATCACCAACCGGACGCCCGAAGCCGCGAAGGCGGTGCGCGCCGAGTGGTCGAGGCTGCGCAAGCGCGGCGAATATGAGCCCCCGAGCACGCACGGGACGATCCTGTTTCCCGGCATGGACGGCGGCGGTGAGTGGGGCGGCGCGGCATTCGATCCGAAGTCCGGGTTCCTCTATGTCAACGCGAACGAAATGGCCTGGAGGGTCAAGCTGACCGAGCGCGACATGCCGGATGGGGAGCCGACCAACGGGAAAGCGCTCTACGAGCGTCACTGCGCGTCATGTCATCGGGACGACCTGCGCGGCAACCCGCCCGAGTTTCCGTCGCTCGTCGACATCGGGAGCCGGCGCGACGTGGGTGAGATCGGGGCGGTCGTGCGCGAAGGCGGCGGGCGCATGCCGGCCTACGCGACGCTGCACGCGGCCGTGCGCCGCGCCATCGTCGAGTACGTGATGACCGGTGTATCGGAGACGGTGAGCCGCGACGCGCCGTCGCCCTTCGACGTGAAGTACACACTCGATGGCTACACTCGCTTCACCGATCCTGACGGTTTCCCCGCGGTCGCGCCGCCGTGGGGCACGTTGACGGCGATCGACATGAATCGGGCCGCGATTGCGTGGCAGGTGCCGCTCGGCGAGTGGCCCGGATCGGGTCTCACCGGCACCGGCAGCGAGAACTACGGCGGGCCCGTCGTCACCGCGAGCGGTCTGCTCTTCATCGGCGCGACGAACTACGACAAGAAGTTTCGCGCGTTCGACGCGCGGACGGGCCGGGTGCTGTGGGAAGCGACGTTGCCTGCCGCCGGCAACGCCACGCCGGCCGTCTACGCGGTGAAAGGCAAGCAGTACGTCGTCATCGCGGCCGGCGGCGGCAAGTGGCAGGCGCCATCGGGCGGCAGCTACGTGGCATTCTCATTGCCCTGATGAGAACGCGCATGAAGACGAGTGGCGTATGACCGAGCTCATTCCGCGACAGCAGACGGCGTTCGTGTTCGATCTCGATGGCACGCTGGTCGACAGCGTGTACCAGCACGTCCTCGCATGGCATGAAGCGCTGGAGACCGAAGGGATCGAGCTGTCTGTCTGGCGCATTCACCGCAAGATCGGGATGAGCGGCGGGCTCTTCACGAACATGCTGCTCCGCGAGACAGGCGTGGATTTCGACGCCGCCCGGATCGCGCGCCTCCAGCGGCTGCATGCGGAGGCCTACAATCGACGGTCCAGACAGATTCGGCCGCTTCCAGGTGCGCGCGAACTCCTCGCCGCCCTGGACGCGGCGGCTATCCCATGGGCCGTCGCGACGAGCGGGCGGATGGAGACCGCCGGTCCCGTGCTCGAGACGCTCGGCGTCGACCTCGGACGCGTTCCGGTGATCACGCGTGACCTCGTCAAGTACGCCAAGCCGGAACCCGATCTGTTCCTTGCGGCTGTGGAACGCCTGGCCGTTGGCGTCGAGGCCGCGTCGGTCGTCGGCGACAGCGTGTGGGACATGTTGGCCGCCAGACGCGCACGCATGCTCGGCATCGGCCTGCTGTCCGGCGGGTACGGGCTCGAGGAGCTCGAACGCGCGGGCGCCTATCGCGTGTACGAGGACCCCGCCGACCTTCTCGAGCATCTCGATGAAGTTGGCGGAAGACGCTAGCGGCAGCGCCGGCGCTCGAAGCGGGAAGGCCGAAGCGTCAGCTCAGGGCAGGCGTAATCGGCTCGCCTGAATAACCGATGCTTCGCCGCCAGTCGTCCAGACGGCCAGCACTCCCTGGTCGGTTGCCGCCAGAACGGGGTACATCGCGTACCCCGGTGATGGCAACGTGACTGCCGGTCCGAATTCGACGGGCTGATTTGGCCTTGCCTTCAACTCGCGCGCCGCTGCGACGCGCCGTCCGTCGACGAGTTCGTCCCATGCGATGACGATTCGCCGAGAGGAGTCGATGACGATTTGCGGGTGAGAGGGCTTCGGGCCACCGAGCGTCGGAATGCGTGTGCGCGGCGTAAACGCCCGGCCCTCGCGCGTCGACGCGTAGAACAGCGCACCATCGGGAGTTGGCCCGCTCACGACTGTCGGCCACACGAGATGGACTGTCGTTGTGGCGTCCACCGCCATGGCCGGACCATCGTCTGGACACCCGGAGATGGCCCAACCGTCCTCGCTCACGCGCGCGGGCGTTGAGAACGATCGACCTCCGTCGCGCGAGAGCGTGAATGCGATGTCACGCAGGCCGCCTGGATAGACGTGCCGCCAAGCGGCATACACGGAACCGTCGGGGCCGACAGCCAACGCGGTCTTGCAGCAGTAGCACACGCCTTTGGCGAGCTCGCGTTCGCCGGAGAGTCCGTCGGCGCCGGCGTAGTACAAACCTGATTTCTGCGCCATTGCCACGCCGTCGTGCGCCGCACCCGTCTGATGGCCGCCATGACGCGCGCCGGCCAGTCGCCCGGCCGCCAGTCCACGATGATCCAGCCAGACCGCGTGCGCCTTGCCCTGCCTATCCAGCGCAAGCGCCGGCCAGCCACGATCGCCCTGTGCACCCGGCGACTGAAGCGTGACGGCCGCCTCGAATGTCTTCCCGCCGTTGCGGGACCGCGCAATCCTTACCTCGGTTGTTTCGCCGCGGGCCGTCCAGAGGACGGCGAGCTCCGGATCGCGGGAACTTCCTGCGGAGGCAAGCGCCACGCGCGGCGGAAGCTCTCCACCGAGCCGCGCGTCACCAGACAGGGCGTTCACCTGCACCGGCGACGCGAAGGTCTGCCCTGCGTCACGGCTGACCGCGACAAAGACATCACTCTTGCCAGTTGCTGTGGCCCCCCACACGACGGCGACGAACGATCCCATCGCGGCCACCCAGGGGCTCGTATTCGAGCGGCCATTCACGGTCAGCGAAACGACGTCCGTGGGAGGAGCCGCGCGGAGCACGAGCCCCAGCATCGACGCTGCGGCGAGCGCCATGGCTGTCGCTCGTGGATGAAGTGTGGCGCGCATCATCATCGCTCCCGTTAGAACCTGGCCCGCAGACCGAACTGCAACGATCGCGGTTCACCGACGGCCGTGACCTGACCGAAGGTCGGCAGGGGATTCGTCGGGTACGCTCCGGATCCGAAATTCGTGTTCCGTGTCAGGTCGTTGCGTCTGCCGGTGAGGTTGAATGCTTCGACGAGTCCCTCCAAGTCGACGCGACGCGCAACACGAAACGCACGACTCAGCCGCAGACTCACACTGAAGAAGTCGCTGCCGATACCTGCATTGCGCTCGATGAACTCACCGTTGATGATCGGCCTGCCGGCAGTGCCCTGAATGGTGGTCACGCCCGAGGTGATGTTGAATGGAAGCCTGGAGTAGGCCTGCAGCATGCCGCTCAGTTGAAATCCATTGGTGACGTACTCCCAGGCTTTGGTGGCCGGCTCCATCGATGAGTGAATGGCCCCGTTGATGACCAGACGGTGCCGCTGATCGTCATCCGAGCGTGCCCAGTCCTTCGACAGGTCGAACGGGTCGATGGGTGAGCTGAAGAAGAACTCACCGAGGTTGTTCATCGACTTGGACAACGTGTACCGAGATCCGATAGTTGCCCCACCGCGTCGGCCGCTGCATGAAGGAGACGTGAAACCCGTGATAGTTCGAGTCTCCGACCGAGGAGTACCGACTATTGTTCGCGTAGTTCGGGTTCGGCCGACAGCCATTGTTCGTGCCAGCGGCCACGCAGGTCGGCACGTTCTGATTCACGGCCATCAGCAGATGGAACCCGCGCAGATATTGGTACCCGATGCTGACCGTGCTGTCCTCCCCGAGTTGCTGTTCGATCTCGACGCTGGTCTGACGGGAGTAGGCATTCTGGAGATCGCGGTCCATCGTCGTCAGGTTGACCAGGGTGACTGACGGGACGACTCCATTCAGGATGTTCGGAAACGCCGGTGCTCCGGTCTGTGTGGGAGACAGGCTCACCCCAATTTGGCGCAGGTTGCCGAGATCGGTCGTGTTGCCCGCCGACAAGATCGCGTTCGCGAGAGCGCGCAGGGGGACGCGGTCGTAGAAGAGACCCGCACTGCCCCGGACCAGCGTGCGGCGCGAATCGAAGGGCGACCAGGCGACGCCTACGCGCGGCGCGATGTTGTTGGTGTCGGTGTTGATCGTCTCGAGGAATTGCAGGTCGTACCGGACGCCGAGATTCAAGGTCACCCGCGGACTGACTTTCCATTCGTCCTGCACGTACAGGCCGACATTCGGATTCGTCTGCGCGATCTCGGATGTGCCGAACGTCTGGGTAAACCCGGCGTTGTTGTAGGCGCCGGTGAAAAAGTTCGCCAGTGACGAGAAGGTGTAGCCGCCGCGAACCGAGCGCGGATAGGTGATCTGCACGTCGTTGAAGAGGAAGTCGACTCCGACTCTGAACGCATGAGCCCCGGCCTGGTGCGACAGATTGTTGACGACCTGGTACATCGTGTTCACGCGGCGCGTGGGGCTGCCGGAGCTGGTGCCAAACGACGCGACGCCCGCGATGCTGACCGCCGGGCCGATTTGGTCCGTCGCCGGAGCCTTGAGATCGCTATGAGCAACCTGGGCACGTGTTTCAAGCACCGTTCGCGTGGAGAGCGTCAGTGTGTTGCTTACTGCCACGGTCTGGTCAAGATTGTCGAGCGCCGACGACGCGCTCGGCGCGTTGAGTCCGCCCGCCCCGCGCGAGTTGTCGGAGCTCACCTCGTACAGACTGTAGCGAACGCCAAACTGATCCCGGCCGCTTACCTGATGGTCTACCTTGGCGAGTACGTTCGTTGAATCGACCGGATTGGGGTAGACGCCGCTGCTGACCATGGGGCCGCGATAGCCGGCCGACGCCAGCCGAGCGTTCACTGCACTGACATTGGCCGGCGTGATCGTCGCAAGGCCGGTCTGATCGAGCCTGCGCTGCTCCAGGTTCGTGAAGTAGAAGGTCCGATCGGACGCGATGGGGCCGCCCAGACTGCCTCCATATTGAGCCTGGTTCATCGGCAGCTTTGTACCGGACAGCGCGTTTGTCGCGTTGAAGCGATCATCGCGAATGTAGTCGTACACGGTCCCGTGCACGACATTGGTCCCGCTCTTCGTGACGACGTTGACGTAGCCGCCCAGAGCCCGTCCGAGTTCAGCCTGACCGCCGGACGTCACCACCTGAAACTGTTCCACCGCATCAACGCCGTAGGTGATACCGCTGAGGCCCGCGGCGTCGTCGTTGGCGGACAGTCCATCAACGATGAAGTTGTTCGACAGATTGCGCTGGCTGCCGACCGACAGACTGACGCCGGGAACCGCCGATGTCTCGGGAAAGAGCTGTGTGCTCCCGACGTTGGTCGGGGACACGCCTGGAACGAGGAGCGCCAGCTCGAGGAAGTTGCGGCCGTTGAGCGGCACGCTCCTGACTTCCGATTCGGACACCGTCCCGGAAATCTGGCTGCGAGCGGCCTCGAGCACGGTGGCTTCGCCGGTCACCGTGACCGTCGTGTCTACGGCGCCCACCGTGAGCATCACGGGTAGCTCGAAGGCGGCGCCCGCGGTGAGCGTCAGATGACGAGTCGCGTCGTTGAATCCCGGCTGGGTGACGGTTATCTCGTATGGTCCGACCTTGAGATACGGGAATCGGAAGCGGCCGTCCTGGTCGGTGATGGTCGTACCTGTGACGTTCGTATTCGCGTGACGCGCGCTGACCTGCGCGCCTCCTACAACCGCCCCTGACGGGTCGGTCACCCGTCCACCGACGCTGGCGTAGCCGATCGATTGCTGCGCCGAGACTGGATGGACGCACACGAGCATGGAGCTCGCGAGCGCCAGCACCCTCAAAGACTTCAAGAGGCACCTCCACGTGAAAACGGCACGACAGCCCCGAGGCACACGTATGCCTCGGCGTGAACGCGTGACGTCTACGTGCGGGGTGGTGGAGTATCGGGAGGCGTGAACCGGCCGATCAGGTTCTCGCCTTCGATGGAGATGATGCCGCTCGCGTGCAGATCGGGGAGCACCGACGGGGACGCGGCAACGATTCCGATGTTCGCCAGTTGCGCCAGCAGCGCCGCCATTGGGCCGTTGCATGTGCCACGCATGGAGCACATGTCACTGGATCCCTCATGATCGTGCTGGCTGTCCCGATGCATCGGGCACGGGGTACCGTCGGCCGCACGCATCGGGCACCTCGTAGCCGCCGCGCTCTCATGGCAGCCGCGGTCCTTCACGGTCGCCGCCGGGCGATGAGTGGAGCAGCAATCGCGAGGTACGAGCGCAGACAGCGATGCCACCTGACAGGTCAGCCAGGCAATCACCCACAACCGGAGGTGCCGGCGGAGCGAGGTCATCGTCCTGAGCTTAGCCGACCGGTGGGCCGCCGGGCAAACGCTAGTGGCGTTTGAAGAACTGAACCGCTCGCTCGTGCTTCTCGGCCGCGGCCCGCGTCCTGAACGTCCCGAGATTACGGCGCCTGCCGGTTCTCGGATCGAGTTTGCGGGAGTACAAGCGATATTCACCCGACTTGAGCTTGCGAATCATCGTGTCAGTCGCATGACGCAACCGAGGTGCCAGCGGGCGGTGTACCGCTGTGTTCGGCACCCAACTCCCGCTTGTGTTTTTGGGAATTGCCGCTTAAAGCCCCTTGTGACATTTGCCGACATTTAGTAGTGCGTCGTGCGCGCCATGCCGCGTGACGTTCCGTTCGGTGTCGTGTGCAATCGCGTGCGGGCTCGCGCACGTCCGTTCACCTGTCAGATCGGTCGGCGGCGCCTCTCGATCGCAGGGAGGTAGCTAGAGGAGTCGTTTTTGAGGCGCACTGTGAGAGCCGGGCTGCTCGCCGCCGGCATGGGGCTGATGCCAGCCGCGGTTGCGGCCCAGGAGGACGAGCATCACGCTCCTGCCGGTGGATTCGAAGCGACCCGTTTCGCGGTCCAGGGCTTCTCGGACGTGACGTTCCGCGCCGACCACTTCGCGCCTGACGCCGGACCGTCCGAGACCAGGTCGACATTCGGACTCGGACAGTTCTCCCTGTTTCTCTCCGCGCAGGTCGCGCCGAACATCAGCGTCGTCTCCGAGACCGCGCTCGTGGTGGCGACCGAGGGGCGGCAGGCGACGTCGGTGACGCTCGAGCGCGTGTACGTCAAATACGTGCTGACGGACGCGTTCAAGGTGGCAATTGGACGCACGCACACGGCGCTGGGCTACTGGAACGAGGCCTATCACCACGGTGCGCTGCTGCATCCGACCGTTGCGCGCCCGGAGATCCTGCGGTTCGGCGGCGTGATGCCGGTGCACTCCGTCGGTGTGGAGGTCAGCGGGCGCGTGCCGGCCGGCGGCTGGGAGTTCAACTACGTCGGCAATCTCGGCAACGGTCGGGCGCGCGACTTCAACGCCACCCAGGGTGCGGTGGACGTGAACAACGGAAAGGCCACGGCGGTCAAATTCTCCATTGCGCACGAGACGGACCGCACCGTGAGGTTTGGCCCGATGATCTACCGCGACATCATTCCGTCGGATCCCTCGCGACCCGGCCGGGAAGACGAGCTCGACGAGATCATCGCGGGCGCGCATTTCGTCTACCGCGATCCACGCTTCGAGCTGCTGTCGGAGTACTTCAACATTCATCACGACAATCGCACCACCGGCGCCGGGACCGATCACACGGGCTGGTACGCAATCGCGGTGGTGCGCCCGTGGCGCTGGAAGCCGTACGTCGGCATCGACGTGACCGAGTTCGACGCCGGCGATCCCTACTTCCTCGAAGGCGGCGCCGGCGTCCGCCGATACCTCGGCGGCATCCGCTACGACATCAATTCGTTGAACGCACTGAAATTCGAGGTCAGGCGCGAGCGACGCTCCGCCGGGGACTCGCATGCGCTGCTCATCAACACGGCATTCGCGTTCTAGCGCGCTGGCGCTGGTTGCCGCCGTCGCCGTGTGGCTCGCCTTCGGCCACCGCGCCGGAGCTGCGCCGCCGCAGACCGGCGGCGAGTTCGCCGTGATCGCCAGCAGCGGAGTCCCGGTCGACGACCTGACCCTCGACGAGCTGCGCCGCGTGTTCCTGTTCAAACGCGGCGTGTGGCGTCCCGGCCAGCCGGTCAACGTCATGCTGCCCGACAGCGGCCTGCCGGCACGGGGGTTCCTGCTCCGTCACGTCTACCGGATGTCCGAACAGGATCTGCGCCGCTTCATTCTCGAGCGCATCTTCCAGGCGGAGATCGACTTCGCGCCCAAGGTGGTCGGCTCCGATGCCGAGGCGTTGGCGTTTGTCAAAGCCGGACGGTCTCTGATCACGGTCGTGTCTGCCGGCGCTCCGCGCCTGACGCAGGTCAAGGTCCTGCGCATCGATGGCAAGCTCCCGCGCCAGGCGGGATATCCCCTCGTGGACAAATGATTCGCGACTTCCGACGCAGCCTCGTCCTGCAGCTCGCATGGCCGCTGGCGGCCACGATGCTGGCGTCGTTCGCCGTGGCGACGGGTGTCTCGATCATCGTCGGGCGCCGCGCCATCATGGGCCAGACAACCGCCAGCCTGCGGTCGGAAGGGCTCGTCGTGCTCTCCGAGGTGCAGCACTTCCTCGATCAGCGTCTGGTGGAAGTCGAGCTCTGGAGCGCCGATGCCGCGATGGACGACGTGCTGATCGGCGACCGCGACCTGCGCGTGCAGAACCACCTGCTCCGCCTGCAGCGTGCGTTTCCCACGCACTATCTCGAGCTCAGCGTGCTCGATCCGTCGGCCAGCGTCCTGGCTTCGACGCAGCGCGGCCGCATCGGCTTGCCGCTGGATCTCGCGCCGTTCGCGCTGCAGCCGATCGACGGGTCGATGGCGCGCGCGAGCCGCCTGGTGGTGCTGCCAAATGGCAACGCCGCGCTCGTCTTCGTGCATCCGATCCGATCGCGGCTGCGCTCCGATGCCATCGGCACGTTCGTCGCGTTCGTCGCCTGGAAGCCGGTCGAAGAGATCATGGGTCGCCATCGGGAAGAGAATCGCGGCGACGAGTTCGCGGTTCTGCTCGACCCGTCGGGGAATCTCCTGGCCGGCCGCGCGCTCCTCGGCGGCGCGCCTTCGCCGGCGATCGACGCGGCGATTCGCCGGCCCGGGACGGTCATGCACGCGTCGGTCGGCGATCGCGGCCGCTTCGTGCTCATGGCCGTGGAAGCCGGTCCGGCTCGCTCGCGGCTCGGCCGGCCGTTTCACGTGGTCGCCTTCCGCGACGAGAGCACCACGTCGTCGGTGATGCGAATCTTCGTCAGCAGCGTCATGGTCGCGGCCCTCGTCGGTCTCGTCCTGGCGGGAGGCACGTCATTCGTCCTCGCCAAGGGGGCGTCGCGCCGGCTGCATCAGCTGATGGACACCACGCGGCGCATCGCCAAGGGCGATTTGTCACATCGCGTCCGGGGCCTCGGACACGACGAGCTGGGCGAGCTGGCGTCCTGTCTGAATGCGATGAGCGACGAGCTCGCGGCGGCGCGGAGCGGTCTCGAACGGCTCGTGGAGTCGCGGACGATGGCCCTGCGCGAGCGCACCGACGCGCTCGAGGAGAGCGAGGCCCGAAAGAGCGCGATCGTCGCGTCGTCGCTCGACGGCATCATCACGTTCGGCAGTGACGGCCGCGTTCTGGAGTTCAATCCCGCCGCTGAACGGATTTTCGGCGTCCCGCGGCAGGATGCGATGCGGCTGTTCATAACGGACCTCATCGTGCCGCCGTCGTTCGTGACCAATGAAGACGCGTTCCTGAAGTATCTGAAGACCGAAGACGAGCTGATGGTCGACCGGCGGCACGAAACGTTCGGGCGCCGGCCCGCGAGCGGTCAGTTCCGTCTGGAGCTGACGATTACCAGGATCCGCACTGGCGGGGCGCCGCTCTTCACGGCGTTCGTGCGCGACATCACCGAGCAGACGCGCGTCGAGCATCAGCTGCGGGAAGCGAAAGTGAACGCCGAGCAGACGGTGCGCGCCAAAGCGGAGTTCCTCGCGAACATGAGCCACGAGATCCGCACGCCCATGAAGGGCGTCGTGGGCGTCACCGACCTGCTCTCCAAGACCGAGCTGAATCCCGTGCAGAGCGAGTACGTCGAGATTATCCGGTGCTCCGCCGGGGCTCTCGTCGGCGTCATCGACGACATTCTCGATTTCTCCCGGATCGAGGCGGGCAAGCTGCAGCTCGAACACGCGCCCTTCGACCCGCGGCTCGAAGTGGAGCACCTCATCGATCTGCTCGCGCCGCACGCTCACGCGAAGGGCCTCGAGCTGTCGGCGGTCGTCGCGCCAGGCGTGCCGAGCTGCGTGTTCGGCGATCCGGCGCGCGTGCGCCAGGTGCTGCTGAACCTTCTCAACAATGCCGTGCGATTCACGTCGGCCGGCGAAGTGATCATCCGCGTGACGCCGCGCAGCGACGCGATCGAGTTCGAGGTTGCCGACACCGGGATCGGCATCACCCGCGAGGCGTTGAATCGGGTGTTCAAGCCATTCGCCCAGATCGACGGGTCGGCCCCGATGCGGGGCAGGGGCACGGGTCTCGGCCTCGCGATATCCAAGCATCTCGTCGAGGCGATGGGCGGCCGCATCAGCGTCCGCTCACAGGACGGTCACGGCACGCAGTTCTTCGTCAGCCTTCCGATTGAGACGTCCGTGGGCCCGGCCGACGACCGGCTCGCGGAGGCGGAGGGAAGGAATGCGCTGGTCGCGAGCGCGCACGCGACCGTACGGCTCGTGGTGAGGCGCCATCTCGAGGCGCTCGGCTTCCGCGTCGACGATGTGTCCGATGCGTCGGCGCTGTGGCAGGCTATCGAGGACTCGAGCCACGGCGGGTACGCGCTGGCGGTCGTCGATGTGGAGATGCCCGCCTTCTCGCTGAATGGCGATGCGGCCCGCGGCGCACCGCCGCTCATCATGCTCGTTCCGGTCGCCGGTGCGGCACACGAGTCGACGAGGCTGATGAGACCGTGCGATCAGTTCCTGAGCAAGCCGGTGAAGCGCGGCTCCGTGCACGCCACGGTCGTTGCCGCGCTCGCCGCAGACGCGCGGAGCCGCGAGCCGCGATCGATCCCTGTGTAATCAGCTCGAAGGCGAGCCCAGCTTTGGAACCGCGGTTTCGGGCGAATGCCGCTCGGTACACGTCGCCGCCGAGATCGACTCTGTAGTCGGCGACCGCGTCTTCGATTTCATTGCCGAGGAGGTCGACTCGCGGTTCCGGGGTGTTGCCGGCTTCCACTCCTGGCGTGCTTTTTACCTCACCGGGACCCCATGACGGCTGTGCAGTAATTTCTGCCGAACTCGCAGCGATAGGCGACGACAAGCCATGGCCCCACACAGCCTGCCCGGCGAGGAGCGAGCCCAGCCATAGGACACCGAGCGATGCGTATACCTTCTGCTTCATTGCGTCCGGCTTCCGACGCTCCAAGGTAGCAACGCTGGTGCCACGCGATCGTCTGGTGGCACGACCGTTGCCTTTGCATTCCGGCAGGACCCCTCGTGACCGCGTCAGACCTCGTTCGTCGAGCCATTCGAACTCATCACCGCCTCTTCGCGAGCGCCGTGGTCGCGCTCTCGGCGCTCATGTGGGCCGCCGTGGGCGGCGCCGCATGGTTCGCCGGCGACATTCTGACGGGTCTTCCCGACACGGACGCGTTGCGCGGCGTGAGCACGATGGCCCAGTCGACGACGCTCCTCGACGCGCACGACAAGCCCGCGTTCACCATCTTCCGCGAACAGCGCATCGAGGTTCCGCTCGATCGCGTATCGCCACACCTCGTTCGCGCCATCGTGGCGATCGAGGATCAGCGCTTCTACGATCACGCCGGCGTCGACCTCGTTCGCGATCCTGGGCGCCGCCGTGAACAACCTGCGCGAAGGACGTCGAGCGCAGGGCGGGAGCACGCTCACGCAGCAGCTGGCCCGCACAGAGCTTTCTCACGCCCGACAAGACGCTGCGGCGCAAGATGAAGGAGGTCGTCGTCGCCGCGCGGCTCGAGGGCGAGTTCGCGAAGGACGAGATCCTCGAGCTGTATCTGAACAAGGTCGTATTTCGGCGACGGCCTGTACGGCGTCGAGGCGGCGTCGCTCGGCTACTTCGGCAAGCACGCGGCGGATGCTCGACGTGGCCGAAGCGGCGCTGCTGGCCGGGCTGGTGAAGTCGCCGTCGACGTACGCGCCGACGGTGAGCCGCGAGCGCGCGGTCGCCCGGCGCAACGTCGTGCTGCAGGCGATGCGCGAATCGCGGCGCCATCGACCGCGCCGACGTACGAGGCGGCGCGTCAAGGCGCCGGTTGCGGCTCAACGATGCGCTGCGGCGCGAAGAGAGCCTTCGGCCAGTACTTCAAGGAAGAAGTCCGCAAGCAGCTCGTCGAGCAGTTCGGATGGGAGCGCGTGTACCAGGGCGGCCTGAAGGTCTACACGACGATCGATCTCGACATGCAGAAGGCGGCGGAAGCCGAGGTCGCTGCGCGCGCTCGAGGAGATCGAGAAGCGGCAGCTGCGCCGCGCGGCGAAAGGGCAGCCCGTCAGACGCCGACGCCGCTGCAGGCGGCGCTCGTCGCGATGGATCCCGCGACCGGCGAAGTGCGCGCCATGGTCGGCGGCCGCGATTTCGACGACAGCCACTTCAACCGCGCCATGCAGGCGCGCCGCCAGCCGGGCTCCGCCTTCAAGCCGTTCGTCTACGCCGCCGCGCTCGAGCGCGGCTACTCGCCGGCGACGCTGATCACCGAACCTCGACGATCCGGTGCTGACGCTGCAGGGCGCATGGGTGCCGGAAGACGAACATTCGCGCGCGCGCGATCACGATGAGGACGGCGCTGAGGACGTCGAGCAATCGCGCGGCCGTGCGGATGCTGCAGCAGGTTGGGATTCCGGAAACCGTGCAGCTACGCGCAGCGGCTCGGCGTCGGGTCGGTGCCGAGCGTGCCGTCGCTGGCGCTCGGCTCCGGCGAAGTGACCCTGCTCTCGATGACGGCGGCGTTCGGGACGTTCGCGAACAAGCGGCATGCGTGCCGCATGCCGATCGTCATCCGCCGCAGTCGAGACGACCGATGGCGAGGTGCTGTACGACGGCCGCAGCGCGCGCAGCGCGCGGTCAGCGAAGCCACCGCGTTCCTGATGACCACGATGATGGCCGACGTCGATCAACGCGGGCACCGCATGGCCGGCGCGGCGCGTTGGGTTCACGCTGCCAGCCGCGGGAAAGACCGGAACGACGAACGACTACCACGACGCGTGGTTCGTCGGCTACACGCCGAAGCTGGTCACCGGCGTCTGGGTCGGCTACGACCAGCCGCGCACGATCATCGCGAACGGCTATGCCGGCGAGCTCGCGGTGCCGCTCTGGGGCCGGTTCATGAAGACCGCCACGCGAGGGTCACGAGCCGAAGTGGTTCCGCCCGCCATCGGGCGTGTCCTCGGCGAACATCTGTCGCATCAGCGGCAAGCTGCCCGTGGACGGTTGTCGCAACGTCTTCAGCACGGCGGACGACGGCACGCTGACCGTGCGGTCGGCGGTCTACACCGAGTACTTCATTCGTGGCACGGAGCCCATCGACTACTGCCCCGTGCACGGGATACCCGCCGCCGGAGATCTGATCCTGGGAACTACCGGCGACGTCGTGAGCCCGCCACCTGCCGTGCCGGCATCGCCCCCCGAGATCGGCGCCGCGCCGCCATCCGAGCCGCTTCCTCCGCCGGCCGCGCAGGCAGAGTCGAAGAAAAAGCGTGGCTTCTGGTCGCGCTTCTTCGGCGTTGGCGACGAGAAGAAGAAGCCGCCGAAGAAACCGTAGCTAGGCCCGCCGCATCACGCGGAGCGCGTGCTTCATCTGTGCGGCGCTCGCGTGGGCCGCACGCTCGCGATGCTCGGAACTGAATCCACGCCCCCGCAGAGCGGTGGCGACCTCATCCTCGAACTGATCCGGCACCGCATAGGCGTATATCCACACGCTCCGCCATCAGCTCATCATCGAACGAACCTCCGTGCAGCGCGCGCGCTGCTCCGAGCAGCAACCGATCGATGCCTGGGGTTCGAACCGCACGCAGCCCCTGCCTCACCAGCGCGAGCGCCTGGTTGTACGCGCAGCGGTACGGCATGACGTTGAAGAAGAGCCCGCCGCGCGCGACGTCTTCGGCGATCCGTGATGCCAGCAGCTCGGCGCCGCCCGGAACGAATTGCAGCACCGAGTAGGTGATCACGACCTGGAACGGATCCGGCGCCCGGAAGGCCCGGTAGTCGGTCGCTTCGAACGTGAACCGTTCGCCGTCGGGATCCGTGGCCTTCCGCCGCATCGCCACGGCGACGTTTGCGGGAGCGATGTCGACGCCGACGAAGCGCGCGCGAGGCAGCCGTCGGGCCAGGTCGAACAGCTGATCGCCGGTCCCGCAGCCGATATCGAGAACGCGCAAGAGGCCCGTCGGTGGACACGAGTCTTCGGCAGATCACGTCGGAGAACCACGCGACTCGCGGAGCCGGCGCGTGGAAGGTGCTGCGGACGGCTTCAGCTTCGCGAGAGGACATCGGCTGGCGTCGCCCAGACGAACCGTGGATTCTCACGTATCCACTCGAGAAAGCCGCGATACGCATCGAGCATCGGGGCGTTGCCCGAGAAGTGCCGCTCGCAATGGGTGAGCAGCACGACGACGCCACTGGCCCGAGCCACGACGTCGGCGCACGATTTCCAGAGGCGCAGGATCTCGACTGGGCTGTGGCCCAGAAAGCGAAGGCTGCCGTCACGCGGCAGCGAAATCGGAAGCTCCAGAAGATCGCCGATGCGAAATGGTCGGGCGCTGGCGCATCCATTGTTCGGCACGGGAAAGAGGCCGCCCGACGTGGGCACGCTCGAATCGTATCGATAACGGACCGCCACATCGGCCAGTAGCTCCGGCGTCCGAAGGAGCGACGGCGAGCGGTAGCCGACCATCTCATAGCGCTCGGCCATCGGCCGCGCGGCATCGAGTCGGGCCCGCCGCTCGGCCGCGCTCGCAAATGGAGTCCGGTTCGAGTCGTCGTACCCGTGGATGCCGAGATGATGTCCCCGCGACCGCGCCTCCCGGAGCAGCGGCTCGTCCAGGGGCCACGCGCACGGCACGATGTAGCTCGTCGAACGCGCGCCGGTCGCTTCCTCCAGCGGCAGGAAGTCGGCGATCAGGTTACGGAGGCCTTCGGGCGAGTCGATGTCATGCGTCAGCACGACCGGCGTGGCGCGCGACGCGCGGATCGCGCCAGTCGCGCCGTCAGGCGCCGCCGCCCAGTCCTCGAGCACGTCCGCGCTGACATCGATCGGCCGCGCCGGGAACGCCGCCCATCGATCGACGCAACGCCTCTGAACGCGGCCGATCGCCAGCGATCGCCCGGCGCAGATCCGCCGGGTACGGATCGGTAGCTGAAGGGCAGATCGCGAGGACGCGGAGCTTTCGTGAATGCCGCACGCAGGCGAAGCTCGGCGCCGACGCGCGCATCGATCGGTGGTGCAGTCGGCGGAATCCGCAACTCTCCGCGCGCGTTCACGGCGAGATCGAGCCCCGTCGCGGACAACGTGGCGCGGGGATGTCACGTCGAGGCCCTCCGCCCACGCCATCCGATCGCTTGCGGCCTGCGCGATCCGAACGCGGATCAGCGTGCCGTCAGCCGACGCGCTCGAGGTCATGCCGCTCGGCGGTCCGGGCGCTGACGAAGTCCAACGGGCGCCTCACGACTTCCGCATAGATGCGGTACAGGTCCTCGCCCACGATCCCCATCAGCAGGAACTGGATCCCGAAGAAGAGCGTCAACGCGAGCATCACGCTCGTCCATCCGGCCAGCGGGCGGCCGGTCAGGTAGACGAGCACGAGGTAGGTGGCGAACGGGAGCGTCAGGGTCGACAACAGGATCCCGACGAGCGTCATCAGCCGAATCGGCAGGAAGGAGAACCCGATGAATGTGTCGTACATCGTCTTCACCATCCGCCGCCATGTCCAACCGGACGTCCCCGTGCGCCGCTGGCGCCGATCGTAGTCGACGACCTCTTGCGTGAACCCCGTCCACGCCACGAGGGCGAACGTGACACGATTGTGTTCCTGGAACTGGCGGAAGCAGTCGGCAACCAGTCGATCCACGAGCAGGAAGCTGCCGACGGTGAAGCGCGAGTCGCGCGGCATGGCGAAGCGACGAATCAGCGCCTCGAACAGCCGGCTGAACCCGATCCGCCAGCCCGCGTCCTCTCGAGTGCGACGACGGCCCCACACGATCTGGGCGCCCCCCTGGCGCCATCGTCGCGCGAACTCGAGCACGGCTTCGGGTGGATCCTGCAGATCGCAGGCGAGCGTGGCGACGGCGTCGCCGCTCGCGTGTGCGAATCCCGCGCTGAGCGCGACATGCGCGCCGTAGTTGCGCGAGAGGCGTACGGCCTGGAACCGGCCGTCGCGTGCGTGCATCTCTTCGATCCGCGCCCAGCTCGCGTCGGTGCTGCCATCGTCGACGAGCAGGACCTCGAACGCGAACTCCGTGTTGTCGAGAAGCACCGACCGTACCGTGCGCTCGAACTCCACCAGGCCCGCTTCCTCGTTGAAAACGGGAGTGATGACCGTGACGCGTGGACGGTTCACCTCAGTAACCCCATGGCGAGATGTCGATTCCGCTCACCTCGCCGAAGCGGCGGACGAGCGGCGCCATCCGGGCGCGCAGCGACGCCTCGAGGTCGGCGCCGAGCGGAGCGCCGCTGTCACGGGCCTCATTGATCCGTCCGAGGGCCTGCGCATCCATTTGCACGGGCGTGACGCCGATGAATGTCTGGATCTCGTGCATGATTGTCGTCGGCTGGCGCTCGAGGTCTTCGTACAACACGAATTTCACGTTGTCGCGGCCGAACAGGGAATAGTAGCGCTCCGCGAACGTGGCGTAATCACCGCGCGCCAGATAGTCGAAGGGCCGAGCGTACTCCCGTTCGGGCCCGAGCGGGCTGCGACGCGTGCCTTCCATACGGACCGCGTCCTCGAACGGAAGCGTCTCGAGTCCGTTCTTTCGGCTCCACAAGTAGTTCGAGTACGCACGCTGCACCGGCTCGCGCACGATGAAGAGGATGCGGGTCTGCCCGAGCGTGCCCGCAATCCGCCGTGGCACGTCTTCGTTCTCGAGGTAATAGCTGGTCTTCTCGCCCAGCGCCGTCGCGCTTCCGGCGGCCGCGAACGCTTCGGCGTAACGGCGCAGGTACTCGCTGGTGCCATCTGGATTGGGCGTCACAAAGACCTTCGGCTCCGGAACATACGGCTTGATGATGTAGACGTCGGGATGCCGATCGAGCAAATGGCAGAGGAGCGTCGTGCCGCTTCGGGGAGCACCTCCGATGATGAACGTTGGGCGACGGGGCGGCGCCGACGTCATACGACGGTCGCCCATGGCAGCCATGTGAGGGCATGCTCGGGCGTGACGTCGCATCGCACGTGGATGTCCTCCACCTGGGCCAGCACCATGATGTGCGTGCCGAGATTGACCTCTCGCGTGACGGAACAATCGAAATGGATCGGCAGCTCCGCGAGCACCGGCGAGTCGCCGCCCTCGAGCGCCGTCAACCCTGCATGCCGGACCTTGTCGGCATCCCCGCGCGCCGAGATGTTGCCGAGATAGCTGATCGCGCGCACGACATGCGGGTCGTCGAACGGCACGCCGATGCCGAGGCGGCGCCGCGCGCGCACGATCTCCAACGACGCTCGCGGCGCGTATCGTTCGTTGATCGCGCTGTTCGAGATGCAGGCCGCAAACGTGAGCGGGAAGCGGCTCACGATGCCCGACGAGCCGCATGGCATCGCCGTCGCCCGGCCGTCATCTCGCCACGCCGTGACGATGCCCGCCGACGACGGAAAGAAGCACGGCCATCGAGCGCGCTCGTTGTCGACGATCACCTGGTCGGTTGCCAGGGGCGGCAAGTGCTTGGTTGACATCTCCCCGACCGTCTCGTCCGGCTCGAACGCGACGGTACCGGCCGAGGGAAACCGATAGTGCGGCGTGTACGTCTTCACGTATTTCTGCGACAGCAGCGCGGCCCCGTCGTAGTTCGGCGATGACACCGTCGCGTCCCCGTGCCAGAGGGGGAGGCTCTGCCATGCGATCTGCCGTTCACCGCGCGCGATCGACGTCTTCAGGTGAATCGCGACGACCTCGAGGAAATAGATGCGGTGGCTGCCGACATCGAGCCACGGGACGTCGTAAATGCGGTGTCCTTCGATTGACACCGCCGGCTGCGCCAGTCGTCCCTCATACACGAGATACGCGGCCTCGAGCGCGCCCGTCCCGGTGATCGACAGATCGCGACATGAGAGGCCTGCCTGCGGGATCCGCTCGGCCGTGCGGGCATCGGGGAGCCGCGTGACGGCTTCGAGCGCGGCGTCCAGGGCGGCACCGGGCGCGAGAAACTGCACCGCCGCGGCGCCCGATTCCTCGATTCGCTGCATCGTGGCGTGGCGAGCGTAGTGACGATCGGACAGCGACTCGCGGCACACGCTGACCGCCATGATGAGAGGAAACCGATTCACGATCATCGGTCCGACGACGCGTTCGAGCGCCGTCTGCGAGCCGCCATCAGCCGTGAGGAGGCAGATCGGAGAGGGAAAGAACGCAGGCCACCGGCTGTCCGCGGTCAGCGACGACCGCGTCTCGTCGAGTCTCGCGCTGCGGAACACGCTGCCGTGCCTGCCGGCGAAGCCACGATCCAACGGAGCATCGGGCCAGACGTACGTGCTTCCGATCAGATCCGGGATTGTTCGCGGTTGCATCAGCAGCTGGGGTGTATGCGAGAGCGCACGTGATGTTATACCACCCGGGCAGGGGACCAGGTCGGGCCAGGATTCGGATTTGATAGGATTCCCACCACGTGCCGTTCCGTACCATCATCGGCCATCGGCGGCTCGTGGCGCTGTTGTCGCGAGCAGCGGCGCGTGGCACGATGCCGCCATCGCTGCTGCTTGCCGGTCCGGCGGGCGTGGGCAAGCGCCGCGTGGCGATCGCGCTGGCCGAAACGGTCAACTGCCTCGCGGCAATCGTCACGACGGACCTCGAACGTGACGCGTGCGGCGAATGCGCCTCCTGCCGGCGCATTGCGCGCGGCATCCATCCCGATGTCATCATCGTCGAGCCGGGGGAGACCGGATCCATCAAGATCGACGCCGTACGCGATGTGATTGATCGCGCGCAGTATCGACCCTTCGAGGGACGCCGGCGCGTGGTCATCATCGACGACGCGGATGCGCTGGTTCCCGCCGCGCAGAATGCGCTGTTGAAGATCCTGGAGGAGCCGCCCTCGGCGTCTGTGTTCGCGCTGGTGTCGGCCCTGCCGGACGCGTTGCTCCCCACGGTTCGCTCGCGCTGCCCGCGACTGCGGTTCGGACCGCTCAGTCCGAGCGAAATCGCGGATGCTTTGAAGCGCGACCATGGCTACACTGAAGCCGAAGCGCGCGCCACGGCTGCCGATGCCCAGGGAAGCCTCGGTCGCGCGCTGCAGGCCGCCTCGGCCGACCTGGCGGATGCGCGCGCAACCGCGCACCGCCTCCTCGAGCAGACTGCCCGGGTTGCAGACCCGGTGAAACGCATAGATGCGGTGAAAGACCTGGTGGGTAAGAAGGGATCTTCGGCCAGCGAACGCGATCAGCTCGCAGTCTGCCTGCGTGCCCTCTCCTCGCTGCTGAGGGATCTCGGAATTCTTTCAACCGGCGCGGATGCCCGGACGGTCGCCAATGCCGATGTACAGGACGAGTTGTTGCGCCTGACGTCCGCATTCGACAGCGCCCGCAGCATGCGCGCGTTTAACGCGGTGGATCAGGCGCTCGCCGCTCTGGAGCGCAACGCAAGCCCGAAGGTGGTCGCCGACTGGCTCGTGCTGCAGCTCTAGGCGCCTGATTCTCACCGCCGCATAGATTGGGTGATCCCGGTGAGCGAATATCCGCTGGTGTTTGTGTCGGTGAAGCTCTCCGACATCGGGCGCACGCAGCAGTACCGCCTCGAGGATTCAGCGCCGCCTCCGCGGCCCGGCGAGCCGATTGTCGTGCAGACCGAAGCCGGTCCTGCGCTGGGCCATGTCGTGCCGACCATCCCCGCGCTCGTCAATCGCCGCGGCTCGTCTCCGGACAGCCCCGTGGTCCTGCGCCGCGCGTCGCGGGACGACGTGGTGATGCGGTTGAAGCATCAGCACCGTGAGCAGGAAGCGATGCGTATCGCGGTCATGAAGATCCGCGAACGTGGCCTGCCGATGAAGCTGGCGCGCGTGGAACAGCTCTTCGACGGGTCGAAGCTGATTTTCCATTTCACGGCCGAGGGACGCGTCGATTTCCGCGAGCTGGTACGCGAGCTCGCCGCCGAGTTCCACACGCGGATCGAGCTGCGCCAGATCGGCGTACGTGACGAGGCGAAGATGCTCGGCGGCTACGGCTCGTGCGGCCGGCCGCTCTGCTGCACGACATGGCTGCAGTCGTTTCAGCCCGTGTCGATCAAGATGGCGAAGCAGCAGGAACTGAGTCTCAATCCCTCGAAGCTGTCCGGACTGTGCGGTCGACTGAAATGCTGTCTTCGCTACGAGCTGCCGAACGGCAAAGGCGTGACGCATGGCGGCTGTGCGCACGAAGGTGGGTGCGACGGCGGCGGCTGTTCTGGCGGCGACAAGTGCGCGAACTGCGGCGGCGGGTGCCGGCACTGAGAACATGAAACCGCGCATCGCGCTGACGATGGGCGACCCCGCCGGCATCGGACCCGAGATCGTCCGCAAGGCGATCGACGATCCGCGCGTGATCGCGGTGTGCACGCCCGTGCCGTATGGTCCTGCGGATGCGGCGTCGTTCGCTCCCGGCGTGCTGAGCGCCGAGGCCGGCCGCGCCGCCTACGACGCCGTCCTCTCCGCCGTTGGCGATGCGCAGGCCGGACGCGTGGACGCCATCGCCACCGCCCCGCTGAACAAGCTGGCGTTCGCGCGCGCGGGGCTTCCGTGGAAGGGCCACACCGACCTCCTCGCACACCTGACGGGCAGTCCAGCCGTTGCGATGCTGTTCTGGTCCGAGCCGCTGAAGGTCGTCCTCGCGACCGTGCATCTGCCGCTGGCCGATGTGCCGAGGGCTCTGACACGCGAGCGGCTCGATGAGGTCATCGCGCTGACTGCCTCGCAGCTTTCCCGATTTGGTATCTCGCGTCCGCGTCTGGCGCTGGCCGGTTTGAATCCGCATGCCGGCGAAGCAGGCCTGCTCGGCATTGAAGAGGATCGCGTCCTCCGTCCAGCGGTCGAGGCGGCTCGTGCGGCAGGTATCGGGATCGACGGTCCGTTTCCCGCCGACACAATCTTTGTACGCGCCTGCCGCGGGGAGTTCGACTGTGTGATCGCTTGTTACCACGATCAGGGACTGATCCCGGTGAAGATGGCGGCCTTCGGCAGGGCCGTGAACGTCACGCTGGGGTTGCCCATTGTGCGCACATCCGTTGACCACGGCACTGCTTTCGACATCGCCGGGCAGAACAGAGCAGATCCGTCGAGCATGGTGGAAGCCGTGCTTCTCGCCGCGCGTCTCGCCTCGCCGTCGATCGTCAGCCCGTCATAAATCCCCGCCAAGCCGATCAGCGCGTAACCGCTGCCTCATCCCTCTTGCCGGGCCCTCTCGCCCACCGTAGGCAAGAATTACATGAGAAATAAACAGCAATGTAAGAACGACGCGGAGATTGGAGGCTCCCCTAGATTGGCGTCAGCGCGCCACGGCGCATAAGTCATTTGCCTGGAGCTATTTGGTGACACCTCTGCTGATGGTGTCTTGCTTGCACAAGAGAACGGCCGAGTTGTCTCCGTAGTCACGGAGGCCGAGGTTTCTCCGAATGCGAGCGTTGATAACAGCCGAGTCGAACAGCAAGGCCAGAGCGATCTTACTGTTCGCGATGATCGCGCTCGCGCCAGTAACGGTTAACGCCCAGACTGCCACTCTCGCGTGGGACGCCAGTACGGATCCGGCGGTTGTCGGCTATACCGTCCATATCGGCATAAATCCCGGCGTCTTCGGCCAGCAGTTCGACGTCCCCGGCGCGTCGACGACGACGTTCCTCTTTACTCAGGCGATTCCGGGCCAGCGGTACTACTTCGCTGTGTCCGCCTACGACGCGTCGAATGTCTCGAGCGCCTTGTCGAATGTCATCTCGTGGAAAATCAACGTCGGGCCGTCGCTGGCTCAGCCTGGGGGCCAGACGGGTTCCGTCGGCGTTCCAACCTCTCTTCAGCTGAGCGCGACAGACGATGGCGATCCACTGACTTTCACCGCGTCCGGTTTGCCATCGGGTCTTGCGATCAATGGAGCGACGGGCATCATCAGCGGCACACCGGCCGCCGTCGGCACTTCTACGGTGACCGCCACTGTCTCAGACGGAGTGCTCTCCGCAGCGACGACGTTCACGTGGACGATCAACCCGCCGCCTCCTGTGTCGGTGACCCAGCTCTCGGGGAACCGCGCCAGTCCGCAGGCGGTGAACACGTCCGTGACGTTCACCGCTGCTGCGACCGGCGGTCGAACGCCATACCAGTACAAATTCCTGGTGACCTATGGCGGCAGCACCACTACGGTGCGCACGTGGTCGACCAGCGCCCAGTACACATGGATACCAACACAAGCTGGCGCCTACGTCATCACCGTGTGGGTACGCAACGCCGGGCAGACGGCTGACGTCGCTGAGGGCCTGCGAACGGTCAACTACACGATCACCGGGCCTTTCGCGCTCTCAGGAATCACGAGCAGCGTGGTCAGCCCGCAGCCGACCGGGACGGCGATCACGTTTGCGGCGGTAGCCGCCGGCGGCCAAACTCCGTATCAGTTCAAGTGGTGGCTCTACGATGGCAGCACCTGGTCGCTGCTGCGTGACTGGGCGCCTGGCACGTTCACCTGGACGCCTACGCAGCCGAACCTGTACTACCGCATCGGTGTGTGGGCGCGGCCCGGGAACGTGACGACGGACTCGAGCGCCTACAACCTGTCGGTGCCGTACGTGGTGACCGGCGTGGCATCGGCGGCGCCGATAACGATCAACAGTCTGACGAGCAACCTGGCGAGTCCGCAGGCACCGGGAACGACGGTCACCTTCTCGGCGGCCGCGGCGGGCGGAACGCCTCCGTATCAGTACAAGTGGTGGGTGTTCAACGGCAGCACGTGGACAATCTCGCAGAACTGGTCGACATCGGCGACGTTCGCGTGGAGACCCACGACCGCCAACGCCAACTATCAGGTCCGGGTCTGGGTGCGAAACGCGACGACGGCAGCGGATGTCGCCGATGCGGCCCAGGTCGCTCCGTTCGCCATCGCGGTCCCTGTTGCGGGTGGACCGATCACGATCAACGCGCTGGCCAGCAGCGTGCCGAGCCCGCAGTCCGCGGGAACCTCGGTCACCTTCACGGCGAACGTGACACAAGGCACCGCGCCGTATCAGTTCAAGTGGTGGCTGTACGACGGTTCGACGTGGGCGATCGTCCAGAACTGGTCCGGCGCCAGCACCTATACATGGACGCCGCTCCAGGCGGGTGCCGGTTATCGGGTCGGCGTGTGGGTGCGCAACGCGACCACGACGACCGACGTCAGCGACGCCAACGTATCTGTGCCGTTCGTGGTCACCGCGGCAGCGGGCGCGCCGCCTCTCTCGATCACGAACCTCTCGAGCAGCGCCGCCAGCCCGCAGGTCGTGGGAACGGCAATCACCTTCGTCGGAACCGCGGCAGGTGGAACACCGCCGTATCAGTACAAGTGGTGGCAGTTCGACGGGACCACGTGGACGGTGATGCAGAACTGGTCTGCGTTGAACACCTTCATGTGGAGGCCGAACGCCGCCAATGCGAACTACCAGGTTCGCCTGTGGGTGCGGAACGCAACCACGGCGGCCGACGTTGCCGACGCCCTTCTCTCGCGGCCGTACATCATCACGTCACCGGGGTCGACCGGGCAGTTGACGATCAACGGTCTGACCCCCGACGTGGCAAGTCCGCAGGCGACGGGCCGGCCGATCACCTGGACGGCTGCGGTGACAGGCGGCGCGGCGCCGTATCAGTACAAGTGGTGGCTGTACGACGGTTCCGCGTGGGGGATCGTCCAGGACTGGACGGGGAGCAACACGTATACGTGGACGCCGACGCAACCGAATCCAAGCTACCGCATCGGCGTGTGGGTACGGAACGCGACGACGCTCGCCGACAGGAGCGATGTGAACCTGTCGGTGCCGTACACGATTACGCCCTCCGGCGGCCCACCGCCACTGACCGTGAGCACGCTGCTCAGCAATCTGGCCAGCCCGCAAGCGCCCGGGACTTCGGTGAGCTTCACGGCGACCGCTGCAGGCGGCACGGGGCCGTATCAATATAAGTGGTGGGTCCACGATGGCGCGAATTGGACAGTGGCTCGCGACTGGAACGGCAGTCCGAGTCACACCTGGACGCCGTTACGGAGTGCCAACTATCAGGTTGCCGTCTGGGTGCGGAATGCCACGACGACGGCAGACGCGGCCGACGCGAGCGCGTCCGTGGTCTACTCGGTCGTCGCCCCTGGCACAGTCGGCGGACCGCTGCGGATCAGTCTCATGACCTCGAGCATGTCGAGTCCGCAGCGAGTGGGAACACCGATCACATTCACCATGGTGGCGGCTGGTGGTTCAGGTTCGTATCACTACAAATGGTGGCTGTACGACGGCTCGAACTGGTCCATTCAAAGTGACTGGAACACCTCCGCGACCTGGACGTGGACGCCAACTCAGGCCCATGCTGGCTATCGCATCGGTGTATGGGTACGGGAATCGTCGTCGACGGTCGACTACAGTGCTGTGAATCAGTCGATACCGTTCCCGATCCTGCCCTGATCCCGATCGTCACTCGCGCGAAGCAATGACCGGCCGTCCTCCCCGTGGAAGACGGCCGCTTTCTGTACGCCGTTCCTCGGCAATCCCGTCCGAGTGTCGGCCCCTATAATAACGTTCGCGTGAAGAATGGGCTCGAGAACGCCCACCCAGTCGCGGCCGCAAATCTGCAAAAGCGAATCGCACGCCGCCCTGTCGTGGGCGCGTGGCTTCCCCGGGCAGCCCGGCTGGCAGCGACGTGGGTGGTCGGCCTCATAGTTTTGGCTTTTTCCTGGCTCCTGCGCTTCAACGACCCGGGGGGCTCGTTCGCCGGTCTCACCGACGATCACTTCTTCTACCTGGTGCGCGCGTGGCAGATCCTGTTTCGCGATCTGCCGGTTCGCGATTTCGCCGACCACGGCGCGCCTCTGTACTTCTACGTGGGCGCACTCGTGCAGCAGTGGTTCGGCCGCGGAACGCTGTCTGAACTGACCTTCGCCGTCACCGTGCTGTCCGTCTCGGCCGCTCTCGTCTTCTGGCTCGCGGCGCGCGCGTCCGGATCGCTCGTGTGCGGTTGCGCGGCCGCACTCCTTCATATCCTGCTCGAGCCGCGCCTCTATAACTACCCGAAGATCCTCGTGTACATCATCGCGATCCCGTTGTTGTGGCGATTCGCCGACCGGCCGGGCGCGAAGGCGAGGTCCTGGATTGCGGTGGTTACCGCGCTCGGGTTTCTGTTTCGCCACGATCACGGAGCGTTCGTTGTCATCGCGTTCGCGACGTTGCTGGTTGCTCTGAGAGAGCTGAAGTGGCGCGACCGCATCCGGCACGCCGCGATGTACGCGGCGCTCGTGCTCGCGTTGCTCGCGCCCTATCTGGTATTCATCGAGCTGAATGGCGGCCTTGAGATGTACTTCCGCGACGCGTTCGCATGGGCCGCCCGCGATCGTGCGCGTGCGCCCGTCGTCTGGCCCGGCTTGTTCGAGGAGACAGCGGGAAACACGGCCGCGATAGTCCGCGACAACTTCGTTGCGTGGATGTATTACCTGGAGCTTGGGTTGCCGGTGTTCGCTCTCGGGGTGCTGGCGCTGTCGCGCGATGGGTTTCGTCCCGACTGGTCACGCGCAGTTCCGAAGCTCGCGTGCGTGGCGGCCCTCGGCGTCGTGCTGAACGCCGGCTTTCTCAGGCACCCTCTCGAAGCGCGGCTCGCGGACCCGTCGGTGCCGCACGCGATCCTGCTGGCATGGTTGATCGCGGCGGCGTTCAGGGCGCTTGCGAGCATCCGCTCGGCCCGCGCGGGCGTCGAGCCGCGGGCCGCGCGGGTGGCGGTCGTGGTCGGCGCGCTCGCATGTACGTTCGTGTTATGGACGGGGTTGAGTCGCAGCTTCTACCGCCGCCTCGAGAAGGCCGCCCTCGTTGGATCGTCCGCCGATCCGCTCGAGCGCGTCGGCCGGATTCGGCGGCAGCTGCGCGAGGAGTGGGAGCTCGCCTCGTGGGAGCATCGCGAGGACCGGCCCGATCTCATCAGCCTCGCCTTGTATCTGAACGCGTGCACCAGGCCGGACGATCGGATCTTCATTCAACACTACGCGCCGCAGGTGCTCGCGCTCGCGCGCCGTGCATTTGCGGGGGGACACGCGGACCTGCGGCCGGGGTTCTTCAGTACCGGCGGAGGCCCAGCGGCTCACACTCGAACGGCTGCGAAAACAGCGCGTCCCCGTCGTGCTGCTCGAGACCGGCGACGGGTATTCAGGTTTCAGGGATTCGTTCCCGCTGATTTCGGCGTACTTCGACGAACATTACGTGCTCGCGGGCACGCGCGCGTTCGATGAACGATTCGGCGCCCAGCTGTTCGTGCGGAAGGACAGGCCTCCGACTGGGACGTATGAGCCGTTCGCCTGGCCGTGCTTCTCCTAGACGGTAGTTGCCTCGATTGACGTTCGGAGACTTCGTGGCCAGACGAGTCAAGGCACCGCCAAAAGGTTTCGTCCACTTCTATCGCGAGTGCGCGTGGCTCATCGCCGCCGTGGCGGTGTGGGCGGTTGCCATCTTCGCCGGATGGCTGCATCTGACGCACGGGCCTCTGACACAGCGCATCCATGTTCGATGGGCGTCGAATGTCTCCGCAGCGGAGCGGTCCCAACTGGAGCAGAGGGCGGGGCTGCGCGCAGGCGTCGAACGCGAGCTGCGGACCTGGAGTTATCTCCTGGAGGATCGTTCACGCGACAACATCGCGCGCCTCATCTCGGATCCGCGTGTGGAGGACACGTTTCACATCGATCGCGAGGCGTTCCGGGTCCAACTTGACCGGCCCGACCTCGATGCGCGGGTTCGGTGGCTCTTGGAAACGGACACGCTCCCCGCAGTCGCGGTCGCGCTCGCCCTGGTGGCGGCTCTGAGCACGTGGTGGTCGCGAGGGGCGCTCGTCCGCATGGGCGCAGCAACACGAACGATTGCAGGCACGCTGGTTCGCCTGCTCCGCGCAACACTGAGGATCGCAGTGGTCGAGGGAACGGCGGAGCGCGCCCGGCCCGGCCGCTGGGAGATGACCGCGGGCATCACGCTCGGCGTGTTGTTGCTTGTCCCCCTGCTGATGTATGGCCCGTACGAGAACGAAATCGTCCAGGCGACCATCATGCCCAACCAGGTGTTCTATCGCGAGTTGTTCAGGGGAAATTGGCTCTACTGGCTGAACAATCTTGGTTTTGGAACGCCGATGCCTCTTGGCGACCCGCTGATGTTCCATCCGGTGTTCGCGCCGCTGGCCGCCTTCGCGTCGCTCCGGATGACTTTCAGCGCTGTCTGGATTGCGCATACGGTCGTCATGGTCGTGTACGTTCTGCGGCTCGCTGCGGTATCCGGGGTCGGAATGCCGGCGCTTCGGCTCGTGCTCCTGGCGTGCTATCTCGGGTCGATCGCGTTCGCGTTCTATTTCTACGCCACTGATTGGATCCAGATGGCCATCACCTGGAGCCTCTATCCGGTCCTGGTGTTCTATCTGCGGTCCGCCATCCTGGGTGACGCGCGCGACTCGTTCTGGCCGACGACGCTGCGGCTCGCACTCCTATTTGGGTTCTGGGTCATCAACGCACATCCCGGATACATCATTCCGTTGGGGCTGGTACTGACGGTCTATGCCATCGTTGCGGCGCCGCTGGACCGTCGCGTGTACCTGTGTCTTTGCGTGAGCGGCGCGCTGTGCACCGCAATCGCGGCGGCACGCATCTACACGCTGATGTATGAAGTACGTCTGTTTCCCCCCGGCGGAGGCGCCCGAGACGGAACCAATCTGAGCGCGTACGTCGGCGCTGTCGCCGCGCCCTTTGCCACGCTTGGAAACCGGGGACCATTCATCGGTATCGGGGTGGCCGTCGCCCTAGTCGTCTTCTTTCTGAGATTCTCCAAAGTGCGGGACTCCCATCTGCGCGGCTGTGCGATCGCGTGCATCGCCGCCGCAGCGTTCAACGTCACGCCGCCCGCGCTGTCCAATCGGGTTCTACCGGCGATTGGGAACTGGCTGTTCGGGGACCCGATGACCTTTTTCGGTCTGTTCGCCGCGGGCAGCGTTCTGCAGTGGGCCGTTCGAGGTCCAAGTCGGCGGTACCGGCACGCGGCCGTGTTCCTCATCCTGCTTCAGCTGGTCCAACAAGGTGTCGTGATCATGTGGCCGAACTTCGTGAGCCTGCTCGCGCACCGCGGCGATCTGTTGTTTTATCGATACCAGGGGCATGCATTCGGACTCGGACGCACCCTCGTCGATCACGCACGGCGGTTTGGACCGCGCCTGTACCTGTCGCGGGAAGTCGAGAGGGCCATGTACGCCGACCTGTCGGTCGATGGAGTGCATTTTTCCTCCGATCTCGTCCTGCTCGGCCTCAATCCGGTGAACGGCTGGTTCAAGAACGTGTCGATGGCCGTCGCTCTACCCGCCGCGGTCGCTCATGGAGAGCCCCATCCTCGGCGATCTCGACGTGATCCACAATCGGACGCTCCTTGACGTGCTCGGGATAAACATGGTCCTGTCGACAGCACGGGAGAGCGGCACTCCACTCGGACTGATGGTTGCCGACCGGCCTCGCGTGCAGGACAGTCGTCTGAGTGACCTCGTGCTGCTCGGCAACTCTGACGCATGGCCACAGGCTGTCTTGATGGAACCCGACGCATACAAGGTGACGCTGCCCGTTCGTGCGGGATGCGGACATGAGGCCGCCCTGTGCCGCGACTATGAGGCGCTGGCGCGGGCTCGAGTCCCTGGAGAGGTCTGGCTGCGTACCTCGAACGGGCACTACCTTGCCCGCATTCCTGCGGCGGATCGCGAGCGTCTCCTCTTCATCTCGGCAACGTTACCGTCCTGAGTGGGAAGCCACCTCCGCGACGGGCGCGTTGCCGGTGCGCCCCGTTGCGGGAGCGTTCCTGGGGGTCACGGTCCCCCCGAATGTCACGGATATCACCGTGGCTTACGTGCCGCGCGTGCAGATCGCGCTGACCTGGTTCAGCAGCGTGCTGTTCTTCAGCGTCGCAGCGGCCGTGTGCCTCCTACGACGCCAGCGCGTTGCCGCGAAGGTGGGCGCTCCGGCGTCGAGCGCGGCATGACCGATCAGAAGGCGCGGTTCTACGACACAATCGCCGACGACTTCGACGCGCTCAGCAATCAGTACCGATACCCGGCGCCGGCTCGAGATCGTCTTCGATGAGCTGCTGGCGGGCACCGACCTCTCCGGCAAATCCGTGCTCGACGTCGGGTGTGGTACCGGCTGGTTCAGTCAGTGGGCGGCATCGCGCGGCGCTCGCGTCACCTCACTCGATATCGGCATGCGCCTCCTCGCCGAGACGCGACGGAGATGTCCGACGCGGCCTGTTGCCGCAGACGCGTGCCATCTGCCGCTGGCATCCGACAGCTTCGCCGTCGTGATCTCCTCCGAATGCATCGAGCACACGACCGATCCACGGCTCGCGCTTCGCGAGATTCACCGGGTGACGCGGCGTGGCGGATTGCTCGCGGTCACCCTGCCGAATCAGCGATGGCACTTTGCGATCACGTTGGCGAATGCCCTGAACCTGCGTCCGTTTCACGGCTACGAAAACTGGCTTCGCTGGAGCGAGCTGCGCGATGAGCTGCGCAGTGCCGGCGCCCGTATCGAGCAGCTGCGCGGATTCCACCTCGTGCCGCCGATCATCCCGGCGATCCGGCCGCTGCTTCGAACCCTCGATTCATACGGCCGAACCCTCGGGCCGTTCATGCTCAATCTCGCGGTGCTCGCCCGCAAGTAGCCGTCGCACCATGCGCGCGGATCCGCTTGTCCTCGATCTCCTTCGGTGTCCCACCTGCGACGGACGCGTGACGCTCGGGGCGGCGATCAGCGATCCCGACGGCCACGTCATGGAGAGCGAACTGCGCTGCGGAGGCTGCGCCGCGGCCTACCCGATCCGACGTGGCATTCCCCGGATGATGCCAAAGGCGCTCGCCGCCGACGTCGTTGAGACCGTGGACGCTTTTGGATGGCAATGGCAGCAGGCCAGTCGGATCCTCAAGGATCCACGCTTCAGCGCCCCGGAGGTCCTGCTCGACTTCATTCATCCGGTGCAGCCCGCCTGGTTTCGGGAGAAGGTGGTCCTTGATGCCGGCTGCGGGCTGGGGCGGTTCACGGCCTTGTCGGCGCATTTTGGCGCGAAGCTTGTCGTCGCCGTCGACCTGAGCGCTTCCGTAGACCTTGTCTTCGAGAACACTCGACACCTGCCGAACGTGGTCGTCATTCAGGCTGACATCCTGGCGCTGCCGCTGGCGCGAGGTATCGACTACGGATTCAGCGTCGCCGTGCTGCATCACACCGCCGATCCACGCGGCGCCTTCCTGCATCTCGTGTCGAAGGTGGTGCAGGGTGGCAGCGTCAGCGCATGGGTCTACGGGCGAGAGAACAATGGCTGGATTGTGTACGGCATCAATCCGATCCGCAGGTTGACGAGCCGTCTGCCGCGGCGTGTCCTGCTGGCAGCCTCCTATGCCCTGGCACTTCCCCTGAACGCCGTCGTGAAGGGCGTGTACGCCCCCATCTCGCGGCGACCGGCGCTCGCCTGGTTGCGCAGGCGGCTGTTTTATTTCGACTACCTGGCGTTTCTCGCGCAGTTCGACTATGCGACGCTGGCGATCATCGTGTTCGACCACGCGGTCCCGACGATCGCCGAGTACATCCCGCGCGCCGACTTTGCCGAGTGGTTCGACGCCGCGGGACTCGTCGATATCACGATTAGCATGCGTGGCGGAAATAGCTGGCGCGGGTTCGGGATGCTCCCGTAGAGAGCTACACCTCACGTACCTCGGCGACGAGTCCGACGACATCACCCAGATTGATGGCGAGATGTCGGTCGGGAGCAAGGCGCAGAGGCAAGGCGAGCGCGTGGGCAAGGCGCAAAAAGCCATTCTGATGACTGAGGTCCTTCAGCCGGCGCTCGATGTAGGAGAAGCGGTAGCGCCGCCCGAACGAGCGCCGGTCGATCACCTGCAATCCTTGTGAGCCGAGGAGCCGTGTGAGATTCGCTGTCGAGAACATCGAGATGTGCTGATCGAGGTCGACGTAGTACCAGCCACGCCCGAGCAGTCGTGCGCCGCCACTGCCCATATCTGGCGTGGTCACGAACAGCCTGCCACCGGGCGCGAGATACCGCCGACACTGCCGGACCGCGGCCGCTGGATCCTCGAGGTGCTCGATGACATCGAACATCGTCACTGCATGGAATCGGCCGACGTAGGCAGGGATCTCTGCGAAGATCGACCCGACCTCGACTGCGGCGCCAAGGTTCCGTCTGGCCCACGCGACCGTTGCGGTGTTTGGATCGATGCCGATTGCGTGGAACCGGTCCATCGCCTGTCGCACGAAGATGCCGACGTTCGCGCCGACGTCCAACACGTGTCCGCCTGCCGGTATGAACCGGGCCACCCATTCGAGCTTCGTCCGTGCGGCGTCGATGGCGCTGGCGTCCCGGTAGTAGTCGAGGTCCTGCGCGTACAGGTTCAGCTCGTCGTCTTCGTAGATCGACACGTCACGGGAGGTGTGAAGCAGGCCTTCGCGAACCCACGTGAACCCGCAGGCGGAGCATCGGACGAGCCTGCGGCCTCGCTTTTCGAGCCACGGTGTGCCCGGCGCCCCGCACACCTCACAGGCGGTGCGCAACGCGGATGAACGCTGACGCTTCTCCAGGAACGTCAGATCAGCCATGCACCGGAATCGTCACCGGCGACAACATCGGCGGAACCTCCGCCAGGTCGCGGTAGTCAGGCGGTCGAATGACGCGCTCCTCGAACCAAGTGACGAGCACCATCAGTCCCCAGAGCTCCCACCCGAGCGCGGCACCCGACAGGTGCTCGTGGACGGCCCTCGACACGGCTGCGGCGTCGAGCAACCCGATCGCCTCGACACGCTCACGCGCCAGCAGGCTCGACATCAGCGAGCGACCCTCGTGCCGCAGCCACGTGTGCACGGGAATGCTGAATCCCTGCTTCGGCGCGTACGCATGTGCGCGGCCATAGTGACGGGCACAGAGCTCGCGAAGCAGGACCTTGGTGACTGTTCTCTTCACGCGTCGATGGAGCGGCAGGCTGAGCGCGAATTCCGCGACGGCGGTGTTGAGCAGTGGCGCCCGGCTTTCGAGCCCGTGCGCCATCGTCGCGCGATCCACCTTCGCGAGGATGTCGTTGGTGAGGTACTCGTGGACGTCCGCGACCTGGAGGTCGTGGATTGTCACGTCGCGAACGGAATGGGGCACCAAGTCGCGCAGCGCACGGCGGGCCGCGTCTCGAAGTCCCTCGTCGGCCGCCAGCGCCGCGGCCTGGGCCGGTAACCACGTGCCGTTCCAGGTGAAGTGCGCTTCACGCGTGGGCAGGGGCATCGCTCGAAGAAAGCGATGGAGCTTGTAGCTGCGGCTCACCTTCTCGCGGTCGTTGACGCCGACGTGGCTCGACGCCCGAGACAATGCGTTCCACGCGCCGACTGGAAGCCACGGGCGAAGCCTCCGATGCCACATCGAGGCGGCGTACGTCAGGTAGCCGCCGAAAAGCTCATCGCCGCCGTCGCCACTCAGCACGACCTTGACGTGACGTCCGGCCGCGCGCGCGACGGTCCATACGGCCATGGCCGATGAATCCGCCAAGGGGTCGTCCAGATGGCGTGTTACCTCTATGAACTCACCCAGAACGGACGGATCGAGCGCCACGCGCGTCGACGGCACGCCGATGCGGTTCGCCACACGGGAAGCGGCGTTCCACTCAGAGAAACTCGGCGAGGCGCTGATATCGATGCAGAAGGCGTGCTCGAGGCGGCCAAGCCTCCCAGCGCTTTCCGCGACGCACGATGAGTCGACGCCGCCCGAGAGAAACAACCCGACCGGCACATCGCTGCGCAGGGTGAATCGGACGGCGCGATCGATTCGCTCCTGCAGCTCGTCGAGAAGGTCACCAGTCGTAGCGCGTGTCTCCCTCGGCGCCGCGTGCGGCGACCAGTACCGCGCGCGCCGTCGCAAACCGTCCGGGCCGTACAGCCGCCACTCCGCGGGCGCGATGCGGCTCACGCCGCGTAGCATGGTCCGCGTGCCCGGCACGTAGTTCAGGCAGAGATACGCGCCGAGCGCCTCGCGATCAATCTCGCGGCCGCCGACGCGGAGTGCCGCCAGAGGCGCTAGCTCCGACGCAAATACCAGGGCGCCATCAGGCTCCGCCAGCAGAAGCGGCTTTTCCCCGAAACGATCGCGCGCGAGAAATGTTGTCCGCTTCAGCCGGTCGTACACCGCGAAGGCGAACATCCCCTCCAGCTTTTCGGCCACGCCGACGCCCCAGCGCGCGTATCCGGCGAGGATGACTTCCGTATCCGACGCAGTCCTGAACTCCGCGCCGTCGGCGCGCAAGTCCTCACGCAGCTCGGGATAGTTGTAGATTTCGCCGTTGAACGTAATCACGTAACGGCCGTCGCTGCTGAACATCGGCTGCGCACCGGTGTTGAGGTCGATAATCGACAAGCGGCGGTGCCCGAGGAAGACGCCGGGCTCGTGCCAGCAGGCGCCGCCGTCGGGGCCACGATGCGCCAGAAGGTTGGTGACGCGCGCGAGGTCGCGCACCGGCGGGAGATCGCGGCCGATGTACCCGAAGATGCCGCACATCCCGTTGCCTTACCGGTGCGCGTCCGCGGAAACTGCGCTCGACGCCTTCCGCACCAGGTATGGCTTGGCCTGCCCCGGGAAGTAGTACATCCGCACAATGACCTCTGAGATCAGGCCAAAGAGCAGAAACTGCACGCCGCTCACGCCAAGCACGAGCGCAAGGAGGAACCAGCCGCTGCGCTCGCGCACAACGGGCACGTCGTAGACGAGGCTGATCGTGCCGAGCACGCCGATGATGACCGCGGCGGCGGCGAGGGTGGCGAGCGCAAGCCGGCCGAAAACGCGGATCGGCCGATCGATGTACTTCGTGTAGAAAACGAGAAAAGCAATGTCCAGCAGAACGTTGAACGTTCGCGACAGACCGTAGCTCGACGAGCCCATGGGCCGCTCGATGTTCCGTATCTGTACTTCCGTCAGCCGCGCGCCAAGGTTGCGGGCAAGCACGGGAATGAATCGGTGATGTTCGCCCAGCAGCTGGAGCTGACGGGCGAAGTCACCCTGATACGCGCGGAAGGTCGTGCCGATGTCGTGAATCGTCGTGCCGGTCAGCTTTCGGATCAACCAGTTGGCGGCCGCCGAGGGCCAGCGGCGGCGGATCCCTTCGTGGCGCTCCGCACGCCATCCGCAGACGACGTCATAACCCTCGGAGATCTTGGTGAGGAACGGCGGGATGTCCTCCGGGAAATGCTGCAGGTCGGCATCCATCGAAATGATGATGGCGCCTCGCGCCCGCTCGAAGCCGGCCTGCAGGGCCGCCGTCTGTCCGTAATTGCGGCGCAGGGGAACAATGACCACACGCGAGTCGGTTGCCGCGAGCCGCTCGGCGACGGCAACCGTATCGTCTTCACTCCCATCATCGACGCACACGAACTCGAACGCGTATCGCGCGCGCAAATCATCGGCGACGCCGCCCAGACGATGGATGAGCTCCGGCAGGGTTGCCGCCTCGTCATAGAGCGGAAGCACGACCGAGACCAGGGGCCGTCCGCCTGCGGACACACGGACCTCGGAACCGCCAAACGGGTTGCTGACGACGGACATTCTGGTTCGGAACGCGACCTTGATCCTCGCTGGATGTCCCTGAGCTGTCAAGGGTTGACTGCCAAGAGATCGATCTCCGTACGGCGCCGGCGACGACCTCGAAGCTACATGGTACGATTCGTCGCCGATGACCGCCGAGCGGAGCGACCGCGAAAAAGCACAGCGGGTCATTGCCGACAACCGCAAGGCCTTCCACGATTACCACGTGCTCGACACGTGGGAGGCTGGTCTCGCGCTGCTCGGCACAGAAGTCAAAGCGATCCGGGAAGGACGTGTGAATCTACGGGACAGCTTCGCGCGCCTCGACAGGGGAGAGGTGTGGCTGATGAACGTGCACATCAGCCCGTACAGCCACACGGGATACGCCCATCACGATGAACGCCGGCAGCGGAAAATTCTCCTGCACCGCCATGAGATTCAGAAGCTGGCCGGCCAGGTGAATCAGAAAGGGCTCACGCTCGTGCCGCTGCAGATGTATTTCAAGAACGGCCGCGTCAAGGTGGCATTGGCGCTCGTCAAGGGCAAGCAGGCCCACGATAAGCGCGAGACCATTCGTCGGCGCGAGATCGATCGCGAAACGCGCGCCGCGGTAAAAGCGCGCAGCCGGTAGAGAACATGTCCATAGTGAACCGCCTTCTACAGTTTCCGAAACGCTCGCTGCAGCTCCTCACGGGCGGCGTTCCGCGACTCGACCGTCTGTCCGAAGAAAGCCGGCGCGGTGTGAAGGTTGGGCGGGAGGTCCTGAAGAAGACCGATGCGCTCCGGCAGACGGTCGGCAGTCTCGATGAAGACCTTCAGGCGCTGCGCGATGAATTGGGCGCCCTTCGCCGCGAGTTGCACGACCGCATGCTCCAGTACCACCATCAGCTGGGACGCCTCGCGCGCGCCGTGGACGCGTCACACGCCGCGGAAGACGTCCGGCTGTCGGGCCGCTCGATTCCCGTCGAGGCACCCACCGGAGAACAGCCGCCCTGGTCGGCGATAGGCGCCGGCGGCGGTCCTGATCCGGAGAGCGTGCAGTGGCAGACGCTCGACTCGTGCCCGGTCTGCGGGCACGAACGGCGCACCGTTGTCTGCCCCTGGAACAAGTTCATCCTGCTGGAAAAGGCGCCGGACGCCTCGTCCGTGCGATACGACTACGCCGTCTGCCATGCCTGCGGCGTGCTCTACGCTTCACGTCGTCCGGTCGGCGATCGATACCAGTTCCTGCTCGAACATTTCGGTGAGGTCACGTCGAAACGCGGAATATACCGGGAAAATCACGAACCGCGTGCTGAACCCCGAGCCGCTCATCGATGCCGATCGCGATGAGCTCCGCCGGCTTGCCGCGCGCGGCGTCTTCGTCTCCGACCACCTGGGCCTGCGCAAGAGCGAATACCTGGCGCCGCTGCTGCGCGATCGCTTCGAGAACAGCGTCCACACGGACGTGATCGGCTCCCTGCTCTCGCCTCGCGGGTGGCGGGTGCTCGAAGTGCGTTCCAGGGCCGGATCCATTCTGGACGGGCTCCGCCGGGCGTGGGGAGCGCAGGTCCATGCGATGCCGATCTGGGAAAGCCAGCAGTTCCTGCTCCGCGAGGTGTACGGGATCGACACCTCCGACCTCATCGACTTCGATCGCTTCACGATCCCGTTCGACGGGCCGTTCGATTTGATCATCTGCAACCACATGTTCACGCATGTGTTGCGCCCAGCAGCCTTTTTCAACGAGCTGCGCGCCAAGCTGAAGCCGGGCGGATCCCTGTACCTCCACAATGAACCGGACGACGCGGAGTTCCTGGAGGGAAAGCAGTCGATGCTCGCGACGTTGAATCCGCTGCACATGCAGGCGTTCGATCCGGCGTCGCTGGCGCGGTCGCTCGAAGCCAACGGCTTCCAGCCCGTGTTTCAGAAACATCAGCAGAACGAGACGCAGTTCTGCCTCGCCACCTACGGCGCAGCGAAGTTCATCCCGCTCACCGACGAGGAACGCGAGTCGCGCGTGGACGCGTATCGCCGGGCGTTCGAGTACGCGGTCCTGGGCGCGGACGAAAGCGTGCGCTCGCGTCTCGCCGGCGAATGGACACAGGTGGTCGAGCAGGCTGTCGCGAACGGCGTGGCCGAGTTCGACGAGCGGGGACAGCTGCGGCTCGTGGCCCGCTGAGGCGACGTGGCGAAGAATTTTTCGCTGGCGATTCGCAACCTTTCGCTCGTGGTGGTGAATCGCGCTGCCAAGCTGTATCGCCAGCTGCAGCGCCGGACGCGGCGCGGAGCGAAAGCGGCATCCGAGACGGGGAAGAATGCCAGAGCGATCGTGCGGCATGGATTCGTGACCAGCCGGGATGCGGCCCGTGGCAGTCATCGAGCGAGCGTGCGCACGGCACGATCCGTTCGCCGCCTGAACCAGCAGGTCTGGTCTCGACTGCAGCGGCAAATCGAAGCGAACGGCGCAGCTGCGCCGGGCGGCGCATGGTTCCGGGCCCATCATCGTCGGCCCATGGCTGTCCGAGGTTGGGTACGAGGTGCTTTACTGGATCCCGTTCCTTCGATGGTTCTGCGACCGCTATCGGATCGATCCGGCCCGACTGGTGGTCGTCTCGCGCGGAGGGGTGGCCGGCTGGTATCAGGAAATCTCGAATCGCTATGTGGAGCTCCTGGAGCTGTTCACGCCGGACGAGTTCGCGTCGCTGAACGCCGCGCGCTACGGGGCCGGAGACCAGAAGCAGCAGGCGATTTCCGCGTTCGACGAGAGCATCCTCGCGCGCGTGCGTGCGCAGCGCGATCTTGCGTCCGCGGCCGTCTGTCACCCGTCGGTGATGTTCCGGCTGCTTCGGCAGTTCTGGCTCGGCAACGAATCGCTCGAATATGTCCAGCACTATCTCTCCTATGACAGCGTGCGGCCGGCCGCGATCACGATTCCACATCTGCCGGAGCGTTTCACCGCGGTGAAGCTGTATACCGGTAAGGCCCTGCCGGACACGCCCGAGAACCGCCGGATCCTGCGGGCGCTCATCGAACGGCTTGCGGCGAGAGGGCCGGTGGTCACGCTGGACATCGCGATGTCGCTCGACGAACACGAGGACTATCGTTTTCGCGGCATGTCGAACGTCGTCAGCGCGGCCGAGTGGCTGACGCCCGCGAACAACCTTGCCGTCCAGACCGAGGTGATACGGCGCGCGGAGCGCCTCGTCGGCACCTGCGGCAGCGTCGCCTGGCTGGCGCCGATGATGGGTACGCCCACGGTGGCGCTGTACTCGGATGACGACCTTCTCGGGCCGCATCTGTACGCTGCGCGCGCGGCGTACCGTTCGATGCGCGCGGCTCCCTTCACGCCGGTCGACATCAACGCGTTCGCCGAGATCGATCTCCTGGGCCCGGTCCCGACAAGCCCGTCGTTATAAGGGGCGCCTGTTCACGCGACTGCGCGTCGTTGCCAGCCGGCCAGTCTGCCTCGGCGGCCAAGTGGCCTGTTTATGCTGATTTTCTGCCTGTTACCGTTGACAGATCCGCTGAAATCCAAGACAATCTCTGCGTTCAATTCGTGAACAACGCGTTCATTTCTTGAACGGCCCTTTCGAGGCTGGCGGCGCCGCCCTGTAGCTGACGGGCCGAAGGTCTCTCCGCTCCCCGTTCCTCCCTCACGTCCCCACCCGGATATGGACCTCGAATCTCGTCGCGACCTGCAGCTTCTCGAGGCGCTGGAGCAGGAATCCAGCATCACCCAGCGATCGCTCGCTGTGCGACTGGGGATCGCCCTCGGCCTCACGAACTTGTACCTCAAACGCCTCATTCGGAAGGGCTACGTGAAGTGTGTGACGGTCTCGCCCAACCGACTGGTCTATTCACTGACGCCGAAGGGGATCGCGCGGAAAGCCCGCCTGACGTACGAATTCATGAAGTACTCGTTGGACTTCTACCGCGACGCCCGACAGCACCTCCGCCGCAGCCTCGCGCATGCCGTTGCCGAGCGGAAGCGCGTCGCAATCTATGGGACGGGCGACGCGGCTGAACTCGTATTCCTTCTGATTCGCGACATGGGCCTGGAGCTGGTGGCCGTATTCGGGCTTGAAGAAGACGGCAAGTTCCTCGGTCTGCCGGTGACGGCGATTGCGGCCCACGCGAGCGTCGGTTACGACGTGCTCATCGTCGCCATGCTCGAACGCCCCGCCGGAACGGCGAAGCTGTTGGGTCAGTTGGGAGTGCCGCGAGACAAGGTGCTGATGCTTCGTCCGGACTGGCCGGCGGACATGGTCAGCCAGAAAATGCAGGCGCAATGAGCACGCTTCCTCGACACGAGGCACTGGCTGCGCCCGACGAGTGGGTGATCGAGCCGCGCGGCCGCCGCTGGTCCGCCCAGGTGCGGGAGGTCTGGCAGTACCGGCGGCTGTTCAGGTTCTTCGGCAAACGAGCGGTCGAGCGGCTTTATCGAGGCACGTTCCTCGGCATCGCGTGGCTGTTCATCCGACCTCTCTTCCCGCTCACCGTGCGGACGCTGGTGTTCGGCGGCCTGCTCGGGGTCAAATCCCCCGGCGTCCCGTACTTCCTCTTCCTCCTCGTGGGTTCCTCGATCTGGGACCTCTTCAGCAGCTGCCTGATGTGGGCGATGCGAAGCCTGCAGATGAACAAGGGCTTCCTCGGACGCATGTACTTTCCGCGCCTGATCGTGCCGGCGGCCACGATGTCGATCGCGTTCGTGAACTTCCTGATCGTGATGGGCGTCCTCGCGGCAGCGCTCGCGGTACTTCTACGTCGCGCAGGGGCGGCTGTATCTTGGCGGCCCGGGGCAGATCGTCTGGGCCCTTGGTGCAGTGGTGATGGCGGTCGCGCTCGCTCTCGGCATCGGCCTGTGGACGGCGCCGCTCAACGCGGAGTACCAGAGACGTGAGATTCACGTTGATGTACATTCTCGAGTTCTGGGCCCTGCTGACGCCAATCCTCTATCCGCTCTCGGCCGTTCCTCAGAAATACCAGTGGATCGTTTTCCTGAACCCGATGGCCGGCGTCGTCCAGGCCTTCAAGTGGGGTGTCCTGGGCATCGAGGACATGAATCGCGCGGCATTCGCCGCCGACGCGGCGATCGTCTCGATCGTCCTGTTCTCCGGCTTGTGGTACTTCGGGCGCGTCGAAGGCGATGCCGTTGACAGAATCTGATCGTCACGCCCTGACGCTCTCCGAGACGAAGATGGAAGGCATCACAGTCGAGGGACTGGGAAAGTGCTACCGCACGAGCCGGCCTCCCTCGCCGTGGCAGCAGCTCATGTCGCGGTTCCGGCGTGGCGCCGACACGACCAAGCGCGTCCGTGAGATCTGGGCGCTCAAGGACGTGTCGTTCTCAGTCGACAAGGGAACGATCCTCGGCATCATCGGGCCGAACGGCGCGGGGAAGACGACGCTGCTGAAGGTCCTGGCCCGCGTCACGCCGCCGACCGAAGGGCGCATCAGCGGCCGCGGTTCCGTGGCGCCGCTGCTCGAGCTCGGCGCCGGCCTCCAGCCGGAGCTGACGGCGCGCGAGAACATCACGGTGTACTCGACGTGGCACGGCGTGTCACGCGTCGACCTGCAGCAGCGGATGGACGACATCGTGGCCTTTGCGGAGATCGAGGAGTTTCTCGACACGCCGCTGAAGCGCTTCTCGAGCGGGATGTACGTCCGGCTCGCGTTCTCGATCGCCGTCAATATGCGGCCCGACATTCTGCTGGCCGATGAGATCCTCGCGGTCGGCGATTTGACGTTCCAGGAGCGTTGCCTTCAGCGCGTCGAGGAGGCTGGGGCGGCGGGCATGACCGTCTTCTTCGTCTCGCACGATATGGCGGCCATCCAGCGACTGTGCAAGCGGGTCATCTGGCTCAATGCGGGCCGCATCGTTCAGGACGGCCCCGCGGAATCGGTCGTCAGCCAGTACGAGCAGGCGGCATGGACCATCACGACCGGGGGCGACAGGCAAGGCAAGAAGGGAGGGTACGCCAATCAACACGGCGAAATCCTTTCCGTCCGCCTGCTGTCGGCTGAGGGGCGAGAGATCGGGGCGGCGCGGAACGACGAAGAGCTGCACGTCACCGTCACTCACAGTGTGCTCACCCGGGGCACGGTGGTGCGTTGCGTCATGTCGCTGACGACGCGAGGCGTGGTCGCATTTCGCACGGCGCAACCGGAGGACATCGAGGTCGCGGACCCAGGTATCTTCGCGGCCAGCGTGCGAATCCCGCCCCATCTGCTGGCCGACACGATCTACACCGTCAAGGTAGGAATTCTGATCCAGCACAAAGGCGAGGAGAGCACGCTCGTGCAGGACAACGCGCTGACCTTCCGCGTCTACGCTGCAGACGATCCCAGCCACCGCAGCCTGCTGGCGCGTGACGTCTATCGCGGAGCGGGGTGGTCGGGAACGGTGATGCCGCGGCTTGACTGGCGCGTCACGCGACAGCGCGATGTGGTCACGACCCCTGTGTAAGTCGTGGAGCGCACCAAGCAGACGGAGTTTGAGCATCTCCTGCGTGAAGCGAAGAAGCTCCCGCTGAAGCGGCGTCTCGAGCTGCTCGACGCCCTCAAATCGGCCGCGGTCGTCGAGCGCGAGGACGGTCTCCGCTTCAGCCTCGAGTCGCTCGTCGAGTACAAGCGGGCGAGGAAACCCAGCGTGGCCAACGAGCGGCTCGCGAAGTGGGTCGCCTCGTTCGGTCCAACCGATGTGTTCTTCGACGTCGGCGCCAACACCGGCTCGATCTCGCTGTTTGCGGCGCGTGCGCACGAGGGGCGCGTGCCGGTCGTGGCGTTCGAGCCCGCGTTCGACAACTTCGCGGCGCTCGTGCGAAATGTGCTGCTCAACGACCTTGCCCGCGTGATCACGCCGATTCACGTGGCGTTGTTCGATGAAACGGGCATCAGGCCGCTTCACCGATCCCGCCTCGGCGCCGGCAGTGCGCTGCACGCCGTGGGGGAGGCACTCGACTACGCCCGGCGGCCGTTTACGCCGGCGGCCGTCGAGCACGTGCTGGCGTTCCGGCTCGACGACCTCGTGCGTTCGTTCGGGCTCCCGATGCCGACTCGCATCAAGCTGGATGTCGACGGCGTCGAGGACAAGGTGCTCGCCGGGGCCGTCGACGTGCTGGCGTCGACGCGCTGTGACGTGTGCACCGAACTCGTCGAGACCGGCCCCGACGATCCGCATGTCCGCGATGTGATCGGCTTCCTGCGCGGGCGTGGATACGAGCTCACGGAGGTCGTCGAACACTGTCCACCCGGAACGTATCCTCGCATCGTCGACGCGCTCTTCGTGCGGCCCTGACATCCCGCAGACGCGTGACTTACCCCCTCGCAAAACCCACCCCTTCGCTGGAGAGGACCGCCCCGATCCCGGACTCGGCCATCGAGGTGTCCATCGTCATGCCTTGCCTCAACGAGGCGGACACCATCGCGGTGTGCATCCAGAAAGCCCAGCGGGCGCTGCGTGATTCGAGGATTTGCGGAGAGGTCATCGTCGCCGACAACGGCAGCACGGATGGCTCGCCGGCGATTGCCGAGAGTCTGGGAGCGCGGGTCGTCCACGTGCAGGCTCGCGGCTATGGCAACGCGCTGATGGGAGGCATCGACGCGGCACGCGGTCGGTACGTGATCATGGGCGATGCCGACGACAGCTACAACTTCGGCGAGATCGCCAAGTTCGTCGCGCGGCTGCGCGAGGGCCACGAGCTGGTCCAGGGATGCCGCCTGCCGAGCGGAGGCGGCACGATCCTGCCGGCCGCCATGCCCCGTCTGCACCGCTGGTTGGGCAATCCGGCATTGTCCTTCCTCGCGCGGCGGTGGTTCCAGACGCCCGTGCACGACGTCTACTGCGGCATGCGCGGCTTTACCGTGGATCTGCTACCGGCGCCTCGGGATGCGCTGCACCGGCATGGAGTTCGCCACGGAGATGATCATCAAGGCCAGCCTCCATCGCGAGCGTATCGCGGAGGTGCCGATTACGCTGCATCCAGACGGCCGCAAGCTGCATCCGCCGCACCTGCGAACCTTTCGCGACGGCTGGCGCACGCTTCGCCTGTTCCTGCTGTTCAGTCCGCGTTGGCTGTTTCTCGTGCCAGGGATCTTCCTGATCTGCCTGGGTGTTCTGGGCTACGCGATTGCGCTCCCCGGGTTGACGATCGCCGGTGCCACCTTCGACGTCCACACGCTGCTCTATGCAAGCCTCTCCGTCCTCGCGGGACAGCAGGCGGTCTCCTTCGCCCTGTTCACGAAGAGCTTTGCAATAGGAGAGGGCCTCTTGCCGCTCGACCCGCGAACCGCCCGCTTCTTTCAGGTCGCGACGCTCGAGCGGGGCCTGCTGTTCGGAGGTCTGTCCATCGTTCTCGGTCTGTGTCTTCTCGCCACGGTGGCCGTTCAATGGTGGCGAGTCGCCTTTGGCCCGCTCGACTACGCGAGCACGATGCGGTGGGCCGTCCCGGGAGCGACTCTGACCGCCCTTGGGCTTCACACGGTTCTCGCGAGCTTCTTCATCAGCATTCTCGGTTTGCGGCGTCGATGAGAACGGTCGACGTCGTTCACGGCGGGTTCATTCATCCTCGCCGGGTTCGAGTCCTGGCCGACCATGCGGCGCGACTCATCCCACCACGCGCCCGAGTACTCGACGTCGGAAGTGGAGATGGGCAATTGACTGCAGCGATCGCCGTACGGCGTCCCGACGTTCACATCGAAGGGATAGACGTCCTCGTTCGCGATGATGCCAGCATTCCGGTCTCGGCGTTCGATGGCCGGATGATCCCGAAGGCGACCGGCAGCGTCGACGTGGTCACGTTCTTCGACGTTCTGCACCACGCTGACGAACCGGCAGCGCTCTTGCGCGAAGGCGTGAGGGTCGCGCGTTCGTGCATCGTGGTCAAGGACCATGTCTGCAACACGAGTGTCGCGAGATTTATCCTGCGCGTCATGGACCACGTCGGCAACGCGAGGCATCACGTGGCGCTGCCGCACAACTATTGGAGCTCGACGCAGTGGTCCGCGGCGATCCAGGCGCTGCGCCTCGAGCGCGCCGATTGGCAGGTCGGTGGGCTCGGACTCTATCCGTGGCCGACGAGTCTTGTGTTCGGCGATGGTCTGCACGTGCTGGCCCGACTCGATGTCTCGAAGCAGGCCTGAGGAGAATGAGCCAGGCAGCGCCCGCACACGTCGAGTCGTGGGAGGCGGCCTACTCCGCTTCGAGACGCCCGACGAGGAGATCCGGAAGTTCATCCGCCGACTGCGGCGAGCTCGGGGCGGAGGGCTGGCCGAGGATATCGACGGATTCTGGAGCTGTTCTGCGGGCGCGGCAACGGGTCTCGTCGCGCTCGAGCAGCTCGGGTTCACACACATCCATGGCGTCGACCTGTCGGAGCGGCTCGTGGCGCTGTATCGAGGTCGCGCGCGTTGCGTGGTCGGCGACTGCCGGGCGCTTCCCGTCCGTGAGGCGTGCCACGACGTCGCGATCGTGCAGGGCGGGCTCCATCACCTGGCGGCGCTGCCGGACGATCTGGAGCGCGTCGTTGCCGAAGTCCAGCGAGTCCTCAAGCCGGGAGGTCTCTTCGTCGTCGTCGAGCCGTGGCGGACGCTGTTTCCTGGACGTCGTCGCACCGTCGGCTGCAGCGCCGGCGGCCCGACGCCTGTGGCGGAAGATGGACGCGCTCGCCACGATGATCGAATACGAGTCGCGAGACCTATCAGCGGTGGCTGGAGCAGCCGGCTCTGATCTCGACGCTTCTGTGCGACCGGTTCGAACCGCGGGTAAAGCAGGAACGTTGGGGAAAGCTCCTCTTCGCCGGTCGCAAGCGTGGTCCTGAGCCAACCGTGCCCTGTCTATCGGAAGCACGGGAAGCCCGAGGCTCCGAACGCTCCGTGGGCCGCCGTCGCGTGTCGACGAGCAGCAGGCCGCCGCTCCCTTCGAGCTCGGCGTAGTGCTTACAGAGATATTCGCGAATTCGCGGGTAGCTCTTGAAGTCGTCGAGAACGGGATCGTGAGTGGACAACGCAAAGGGTACCGATTGCTTCTGGAGTAGAGCGAGCGACTGCATTTCATGCGCGAGGTCGCTGCGCCATCCGTGATGCCAGAACAGCTGGCCCGCCTGCGATGGGTCGCTCGACGTAGTAGCGACCTGGTATGGTGTCGATCCGGTTACCAGCACACGGTCCCCCGCTCGTGTGCAATCGTGCACGTAGCGCATCAGGAGCCGCTGCTGGTCGCCGCCGCCGCTGGTCCATGCCGCGCGGTCGTATCGAAGCGCTGCCTCGGCGGGCTGGTAGCCGTCGATCGGTGGTGAGGCAAGCAGTTGCCTGAAGGCGGGCGCCACGCCCTCGGCCAGAGCGGACGGCTCGAATATGTCCGTGTCTCGCGAGACGGCGACGATCGAAATTCCAGTGACGAACAGCATTCCCGCCGTGAGCGCCATCGTCGCGACCATGCGGACGATAAAGCCCGCGAACCGCGGCCTGGCCTGCGTGCCCGCGTTCGACCCGCCGTGTTCCCGCGATGAGGCGCGCGCTCAACGCAGCGGTCAGCGGCGCGACGACCACCACGTACGAGGGCTCGCGAAAGAGGCGAGCGTTGATCGCCGCGAGGAATGTTGCCGCCAGGATGCTGAAGTATGTCTCGGTCGAGACGGGTTCCGACCGGTGCCAGCCTCGCATGGCGTCGACACCCGCGGTCACCAGCACCAGGAGAGGCACCAGCAACGCCGTCTGCTGGAGCCACATCAGAGCGTCGGCGCGGTCTGGAAGACGCAGGCGCATCTGCTCCAGCCAATCCCAGTCAAATCCGTCGGTGTTGGAAATGATTGGCCTCAGCTCGAGCAGCCCCACGTCGTATGCATTTCGAATTTCGTAGCGCCATTGCCCTTCATCGTCCGGTCCCTGATGAGGCGAAGGCGATACCGCTGCTCGAGCTCTTTCCGCCGCGCTTCGTCTGCGTTGGATGTCCACTCGAAGCTGACAACGGCCGGCTTCGGCGCTGGTTTCTCCGGAGAGAGCACCCGAACGGGGTTCATGGTGAGGAGCGTTCGATAGGGAGACTCTTTGGCGGACCACTCCCGATAGAGGCCTGCGCGCATGCGGATGTACTCCGGCACGCCCTCGCTCAGATGAACGATCATCAGCCACGGGGCGAGAACCGCGGCAGCGGCTCCGCAGTATGTGGCACCGTCTGCGAGCGCCGACCGTACATTTCGGGAGGCCGGCGCGGCCAGTCGCGCGAGGCAGAACGCGACCAGCGCAAGGCCGCCGCTGTACAGCCCGTGGTCGTGTCTGAAAAGAAACGCCACCGCCGTGACAAGGCCGAGAATCCCACTCCGAATTGCGTCGGGCCGTTCGATGTAGCGCCAGCCGACCCATACGGCTAGCGGGTACAAGAACAGCTTCGGGTAGTGGAACGTTGGTGTCGCAGCCAGAATGGCGAGGGCCAGTAGCATCGTGATCAGCGACGCTGCGATCGAGTGCGAGAGTCGGATCGCCAGATGGAATGCCACGACCACACCGGCCACGATGAACAGCCAATGAACGACGAACTCGCCGATGAGACGGTGGCCGGCGCCCACTTGCGCCACCGCCGAGAGTGTGGCCTGGAGCGGTACACCCCATTCGTAGAAGTCTCGGTACGGGTGATCACCGGCCAGCAGCGCCGTGGCTTCCCACAACGTGTAGAAGTTCGTATCAAAGATCTGCTGTCCAGCCGTCAACACGAGAATGACGACGGTGAGCGAGCCGATTAGGATGAACGTGACGCGTCGCGAACGGCGGCCTTTCTCTCGCGTCGCGGTCGCCTCGTGCATGTGAGAGGGCATCCCTGGCTTCAGTGCGACCATTCCAAGCGTCCAATTCTAATCTCGCGTCAGGCATCACGCAGGCGCGTCGCTGAAGCGCGCAATGCCCGGACACAAGAAACCGTACACGACGCTGAGGTTTGCGGCGTTAACTGCGCTCCTGAGCGATGCCGCCATGAAGTTTGTCGACATCGGAGGCCGTGGTTCAGCGTTTCCACCGCTCAACACCCTGGCGTCGTTCGCTCATTACTTCGTTTCGGAGCCTGACGCACCGGAAGCCGAGCGGCTGAGAAAACAGATCGCGCTCGATGCGCCGTGGCGGGCCGTGACGGTCATGGCCGAAGCCATCGCGGCGCGGCGCGGCGAAGCGGACTTGTATGTGACGCGCAAACCGGGCATGAGCTCGTTGCTCGAACCGGACGTCGGGGTGACCCGGCGCTTCTGCGGGGCCAAGGCCTTCGGCGTCGTTTCGACGATGAAAGTCCCTACGCTGCCGCTCGACGAGGCAGCCGCCCACTACGGTTTTGCGGACGCCGCCTTTCTCAAAGTGGACACACAGGGAACAGAGTTGGAGATTCTTCAGTCGGGCTCTCGGCTGGTCAGCCAGTCGCTGCTCGGCATCCATACCGAGTCGCTGTTCCAGCCGTTCTACAAGGGCCAATCGCTTTTTGCGGACGTCGACCGCTATCTTCGCCAGCAGGGGTTTGCGCTGTTCTCACTCAGTCGCACGGCATTACGCCGGTCGGGCTACCAGGAATCGCTGTATTCGAGGCGGGTAGTCACGTGGGCTCATTGCCTGTATCTGCGGGAGCCCGAGACTCTCATCGCTGCACACTCCGAGACCGTGCGCCGTGATGTCGCCAGATTGCTCGGTCTGGCCCTGGCCTTTCAGCATTACGACCTGGCGTTTGAAATCGCCGCACTGGCCCGGCGCAATCACCTGCTTGCCGACAGTGAATCGGACAGGCTGAACGCCGATCTCCACGCCCTTTGCGGCTTGCGGACGCGTCAGATCATGCGCAGAGCCGAGGAGGAGGGCCTGACCGAAGTCGTCCTCGCGGCCAGTTTTCGTGACAAGACCCGTCTCGAATAACGCGTGAGCTCCACCGCAATGAACCTCCTCTTCGTCATGCGGCATTCCGGGTACGTACGCAATTTCGAGTCGACCCTGCGGATGCTGTGCGACCGCGGCCACCGGGTTCACCTCGCGTTCCAGGGCAAGGTCAAATACGCGCAGCTCGATCCGACGGACATTGCGCGTCAGCTCGCCGGTGAGTATCCGACGTTCTCGTACGGCGATATCCCGCTTCGCGCGGACGGGTGGGGGCTGCTAGGCCGTGAGCTGCGACTTGGCCTGGACTACCTGCGCTACCTGGGCCCGGAATACCGCAACGCGCCAAAGCTGCGAGAGCGGGCCAGACGGGAGGCGCCGCGAGCCGTGCTCGAACACACCGAGCGCGGCCACCTGCGCACCGCCGTCGGCCGGCGCCTGATGGCGACGTGGCTGCGGGGCATGAATCGAGCGATTCCGCGCGACCCGGCGATCGACGCATTCATCCGCACGATGCAGCCGGATGTCGTCGCGCTCACGCCGCTGATCGAGCCTGGTTCGCCGCAGGCCGAGTACGTCCGCAGTGCCCGCGCGCAGGGTATCCGCACTGCGCTGTGTGTGGCCAGTTGGGACAATCTGAGCAACAAGGGTCTGATTCACGGTCCTGTTGATCTCGTCACGGTCTGGAACGACGCGATGAAGCGCGAGGCCGTAGAACTCCACGGCGTCCCGGCTGAGCGGGTCGTGGTGACGGGAGCCGCGGCGTTCGATCACTGGTTCGACTGGCGTCCCAGCACCACGCGGGAGGAATTCTGCGCGCGGATCGGCCTGCCCGCCGATCGTCAGTATCTGCTCTATGTCTGCTCCTCGAAGTTCGTGGCGCCGGAGGAGGTCCCCTTCGTTCGCAACTGGGTGGAGCAACTCCGCCGGTCGGCGTCGAGCGCATTGCGCGACGTCGGGATCCTCGTGCGCCCGCATCCGCAGAACGCAGAGCAGTGGCAGGGCGTGGACCTGAGCGCCCTCGGCGCGGTCGTGGTCTGGCCGCCCGCGGGAGCAGCGCCGGTCGACACCGCGAGTCGCAGCGACTACTTCGATTCGATCCATCACAGTGCGGCGGTGGTCGGCGTCAACACGACGGCCGAAGTCGAAAGCGCGATCCTGCGGCGTCCCGTGTTCACCATCCTGGCGCCGGAGTTTCGCGATACGCAGGAAGGGACTCTTCATTTCCACCACCTGCGGCAGGTCAACGGCGGACTGCTGCATGTGGCGCGCGACTTCGAGGAGCACCAGGCGCAGCTGGATGTCGCGGTTCGCGCCGCGCACGCGGAGGACCCTCAGAGCCGACGCTTCCTCGAAGCATTCGTGCGGCCGTACGGCATCGATGTGCCAGCCACGCCGCGGCTCGTCGACGCGCTCGAGCGGCTTGCCTCCGCGCCGCCGCTCCGTCCCGCGCGCGAGCCGGTGTGGGCCCCGCTTGCCCGCCGAACGCTCGCGCCGCGACGTGAACAGCTCGAGCGCGAGGCGCGGGTCGTGCACGAATCCAAGGTGGCGCGCAGCGCGGCCAAGGCCGCGAGGGAGGCGCGACGTCAGGCGCGTGAGGCGAAGCAGCGGGTGCAGGTGGCGGAGAAGGCGAGGCGCGAAGAGGAATCGCGCATTCAACGTGGAGAAGTGGAGCTCGAGGCGAGACGCGGCCGGCTCAAGGCGCTCGTCGCGGAGTTCTCAGGGCTCGGCGAAGTTGAACGCAGGGATTTTCTGCACCGCGCGATCGAGGCCATCCCGGCCGACTCGTTCGTCGAGCTGCATGCCGCCACCAAGCCTCGGAGGCTCGACTACGAGCACGCGGACATCTACATCCGCGTCACGACCAAGGGCGAGATGGTTCGGGTGCGCGGGTGCGCCAAGGAGCCCTTCACCATCGACTGGATTCACAATCGGATCGGCGCCGGAGACGTGCTCTACGACATCGGCGCCAACGTCGGCGTCTATTCGCTCGTGGCCGCGAGGAAGCCGAGTGGCGCCGCGAGGGTGTTCTGCTTCGAGGCGAGCTACGCCAACGTGGCGTCGCTCTGCGCGAACATCATTCTGAACGATGTCGCCGACCTGGTTACGCCCCTGCCGATTGCGCTCTCGCACTCGACGGGGATGAACGTCCTCAGCCTTCGCGATCTGAAGGCGGGCGCCGCGCGCCACGCCCTCGGCGAGGACCCGCCGGAAGATGGGCCCACGCTGTACAAGCAGCCGGTTTTGATGTTTCGCCTCGACGACGTGATCGACTCGTTCGGGCTGCCGCTGCCGAATCACATCAAGCTCGACGTCGACGGCGGCGAGCTGGAGGTGCTCGAAGGTGCGTCGCGGACGCTGGCGTCGCCGGCGCTGCGCTCGATGCTGATCGAGGTGTCCACGTCGCAGTCGGGCGCGGTGACCGATCTGCTCGAACGTCATGGGCTGCGACTCGATTCGAAGATCAGCGTGAAGAACAAGTCTGGCGAGTATGCCGTGTGGTACGGCCTGTTTGCGCGCAACGGCCGATCCGCCGACGCGCTGGTCACCGCCGATCAGGCACAGTCCGTGGCGAGATAGTCCTCACGACCCATGAAAGTGCTGTTCTTCATGCGCAGCACGGTGTACGTGCGCAATTTCGAATCGACGCTGCGTCTGCTGGCCGAACGGGGGCACGACGTCCATGTCGTTGCCGATGCGCACCGCCGGTTGGACCCGACCGACTTGATCGGGCGGCTCTCACGCGACTATCCGCGCATCCGCTACAGCCCGGCGATTGCGCGGCGCGCGAACCGGTGGTCGATGCTGGGCCTCGAGCTGCGAGGAGCGCTCGACTATCTGCGCTACCTGCGACCTGAGTATCGCGACGCCCCGAAGCTGCGCCGCCGCGCGGAGCTCAAGGCACCGGCGTTCGTCACCGCCGCGCTCCGCCGGCCGCTCGTGAATACCCGCGCCGGCCGGTGGCTTCTTGGCCGCATCCTCCGCTGGTGCGACGGGGTCGTGCCCCGCGATCCCGATGTCGACGCATTCGTACGGGAGCATCGCCCTGACCTCGTGCTCGTGACTCCGCTGGTCGAGCCCGGATCGCCGCAGTCCGAGTACGTCCGGAGCGCGCGCGCGCATGGCATCCGGACCGGCCTGTGCGTGTACAGCTGGGACAACCTCACGAACAAGGGGCTCATTCACGACCGGCTCGATCTCGTGACCGTCTGGAACGAACCGATGAAGCAGGAAGCGGTCTCGTTCCACCGCGTTCCACCCGCCCGCGTGGTCGTCACGGGCGCCGCTCCGTACGACCACTGGTTTGGATGGAAGCCGCGCACTACCCGCGAGGGGTTCTGCGCGCGCGTGGGACTCGAGGCGAGGCATCCGTATTTGTTGTATCTCTGCTCGTCGAAGTTCATTGCGCCCGACGAACTGCCGTTTGTCCGGCAGTGGATGCAGAACATTCGAGCGGCGTCCCCCACGCTCCGCGACGTCGGGGTGCTCGTTCGGCCGCATCCACAGAATACCGATGCCTGGCGAGCGGCGGACCTCGGCGATCTCGGCAACGTGGCGATCTGGCCGCGCGCCGGCGAGAATCCGGTCGACGAAGACTCGAGGGCGGACTATTACGATTCGATCCACCACAGCGCCGCGGTTGTCGGCGTGAACACGAGCGCGCAGATCGAGAGCGCAATCGTCGGCCGCGGTGTGTACACGCTGCTCGCGCCGGAGTTCAGCGAGACACAGGACGGGACGTTGCACTTCCGACATCTTCGGGAGGTCAACGGAGGTCTTCTCCACGTGGCGTCGACGATCGAGGAGCACGTCGCGCAACTCGAGGAGGCTGTTCGCAACCCCGACGCGGCAGCCGAGAAATGCCGCCGCTTCATCGGCGCCTTCGTGCGTCCTTTCGGGATCGAGGAGGCCGCGACCCCGCGGCTGGTGGCCGCGCTCGAGGCGACAGCCGGCCAGGGGCGGACGCGGCCGGAGCGACCGCGGGTGTTGGCCGCCCTCGTTCGACCCGTGCTGGCCAGGGCAGCCGCGGCGGTGGCGGAGCAGCGCAACGCACACGCCGCGCACGACAAGGAATCCGGGAAGCAGCAAAAGAAGGAACGTCGGGCCGCAAAATCCGCGGCGGGTGCGGCTGACACCGGCGCGGGTTCGTCCGAGGCTTTTGCTCGCTACCTGCACGTTCGAGAATGCGCGCGCAGCCTGAAGGAGGCGGAATCGGCGACCGATGCACTCACGTCATCCGAGCAGCAGATCGCGTCGGCCCTCGAGCCGCTCTGGGACGCCGGACCAGAAACCATCGCCCACCTCAGGCACCACTGCAAGGTCATCAGCGGCGTCCGTCGCTCGAACTACAGAGGGCCGAGGGCTGCCGCCGTTCGGGCACGCCTCGAACGCGACCTGCTCCGACTGCTCGAGAAGGGCGACCCGCGGCTGTGGATCGAGGAGCCTGCGGCGCTCGGCGGGTTTGGCTTCAACGGGTCGGGAAAGCTGTTCAACGAAGACACGCTGCGGTTTTTCAGAGTGCTCTCGCTGTTCGAGGACGCAGCGTTGTTGAAGCAATTTCGCGACGCCGGCCCACGACGAACCGTGTGGGAGATTGGCGGCGGCTGGGGCGGCTTCGCATACCAGTTCAAGACGGTCTGTCCCGGCGTCACCTATCTGATGACCGGAACCCCAGAACTCCTGCTTCTCTCCGCGACTTACCTCACGACTCTCTTTCCTGACGCCCGGTTCCGATTCTACGAACACGCGCGCCCGCAGGCATTCTTTGACGACTGGGATACGGTCGACTTCGCCTTCGCCCCCCAGAACGTGGTTGCGACGATGCGGCCTCCGACGCTCGACCTCACCATCGATCTCGAGACACTCGAGCGAATGAGTCCGGACCGTATCGGCGTCCACGTTCAGCGAGCGTACGACCTGGGGTGCCACTACTTCTTTTCGATCTGTCCCTCTGGAGACTCCGACCAGCAAGTGGCGTCGCCGGTTCGACCCGTTGTGGAGCGCTTGTACTGGCCGCACGCGGTCTCGGCGCCGACATATCTCGACAGGCGTCTGGTCGTGCGCGGCGGAAAGACCTATCTCCTGGGGTGGAGGCGTCTGCGGGTATGACCGCCAACCCCCGAGTGGTACTGGGGATGCCGACCTACGACCGGCCGGACGCGCTCCCGCGGACGCTCGAGTCGCTGTTGTCGCAGACATATCGCGACTTCACGCTGGTGATCGTCGACGACTCGCCATCTTCGCGCGTAGCCGCCATCGTCGAGTCGTATGCGCGCGAATTCCCTGGCGCGAGCTACGAGGCCAACAGCACCCGGCTCGGCATGGTCGGCAACTGGCGCAAGACCTTCGAGCTCTCGCGCCGCTTGTACCCGCGAAGCGAATACTTCGCGTGGGTCAGCGATCACGATGTCTGGCATCCCCGCTGGTTGCACGAGATGGTCTCGGTGCTCGATCGCTACCCCGACGTCGTGCTGACGTATCCGGAGAATCTGCGGATGCTGCCGGATGACGCCAAGATGGCGCGAAAGGGCTTCCAGACGTTCGGGGTCATCAGCGCCAGCCGGCGCATTCGGCAATCGGCGCGGCACATGCTCGCGGGCGACACGATCTACGGACTGATGCGCGCCGATGCGCTGGAGGCGGCCGGAGTATTTCGCCGCGTGATCACGCCGGACCGTCAGGTGCTGCTCGCGCTGTCGCTGTTCGGCCAGATCATGCAGGTGCCCGAGGTTCTTTGGTACCGTGAGCTCGTACGCGTCTTCAACGTGCAGCGGCAGCGCGAGGTGTTCTTTCCGGAGGGCGCTCCGGCGTACGCGTATCTTCCGTCGCACGTGCAGCACTGCGCGACGCTGCTGTGGGACTTTGGCATACGCGGGAAGGGACGCCCCGCGTTCGGGCGGCTGGCGGGAATCCGCTATGCTGCGATTCAGCTCTGGTTCTCTTTCGTGCGCGACCTCGTCCAGCCGAAGTCGCAATGGCGCCGGAAGATCTGGCATTACACACCCGGCCGCTGGGTGTCCTCGATGATTGTGTGGAGTCGATGAATGAGTGACGCCAAGCAACGCCCCCGCGATCCCGAGCAGTGGACTCGCCGCTCGACGGAGAAGTACCGGAAATACAGGTACTCGGTCGAGTTCCGGCCAGGCCAGGCTTTCTTCGATCTTGCAGATCCGCTGGTCCAGTCGAAACGCACACTTCTCAGCTACGACCGTCTGTATGTCTTCTGGCAGGTCATTCACAACGTAGCCAATGTGCCCGGGGTCGTTGCCGAAATCGGATCGTACCGCGGAGGCTCGGCCTACTTCGTGGCGAGCAGATTCGCGTCCGTGATCGGCGAGGAAGTGCCGATGCACGTCTTCGACACGTTCGAGGGGCACCCCGAGCAGGCGATTACCGAGCACGACCCATTCCACGAGGCGGGGAAGTTCAGCAAGACCAGTTATGAGGACGTGCGTGCGTATCTCTCCTCATTTCAACTGTTGCAGGTTCACAAGGGTGACGTGTCGGCATCGCTGCCCCATCTCGAGGAGGCTGCGTATCGACTCGTGCACATCGATACCGACTTGTACCAACCCACGATTGCGTGTCTGGAGTACTTCGCCCCGCGGATGTCTCCGCGCGGGGTGATCGTCGTCGATGACTACGCGTCTCCAAAGTGTGCCGGCGTACCAAAGGCGGTGGTCGAGTACCTGGAGGGGACCGACGCGTTCGACGTCTGGGACATGCGAACCGAGCAGCTGATGCTCGTGAAACGCTGAAGGCGCCGCGCATCACCATCCTCGTTCCGCGCTGATGAAGATTCTGTTCGTCATGCGGCATTCCGGGTACATCCGCAACTTCGAATGGACCCTGCGGATGCTCTGCGACCGCGGCCACACGGTTCAGCTCGCGTTTCAGATTGCCGGCACACATTGGCTCCTCGATGCGGGTGATGTCGCGCAGGAGCTCTGCGAGCGATACCCAGGGTTCTCACGGACGACGATTCCGATGCGCGAGGACGCGTGGGGATTTGCGGCGCGGGATCTCCGCCTGAGCCTCGATTACCTGCGATATCTCGGTCCAGAGTACCGCAACGCGCCGAAGCTGCGTGAGCGGGCGACACGCGACGTGTCCGAGCGCCTCCTTCGGCGGACGCAGCATGGGCCGCTCAGCACGCGAATCGGCCGCGGCGCCACGGCTCGCTGGTTCCGATCCCTTCTTCGCGCGATACCGTCCGACCCCCGCATCGACGCGTTCCTCGAAGTTCATCGACCGGACGTGCTGGCGATCACGCCGCTCATCGAGCCCGGCGCGCCGCAGGCGGAGTACATCCGCAGCGCGCGCGCACTCGGCATTCGGACGGCTCTCTGCGTAGCCAGCTGGGACAACCTGACGAACAAGGGGCTGATCCACGGGGCCGTCGACCTCGTCACCGTCTGGAACGACATGATGAAGACGGAGGCGGTGAGCCTCCATGGCGTCCCGGCGGAGCGTGTCACCGTGACCGGCGCCCAGCCCTTCGACCACTGGTTCGACTGGCGTCCGAGCACTACGCGGGAGGCGTTCTGCAGTCGCGTGGGGCTCCCTCCGGACCAGCCGTACGTCCTCTACGTGTGTTCCTCCAAGTTCGTCGCGCCGGACGAAGTCCCGTTCGTCCGCACGTGGGTACAGCAGTTGCGGCAATCAGGCTCGCCCGCCCTCCGACAGGCGGGCGTGCTCGTCCGCCCGCATCCGCAGAATGCGGACCAGTGGCGCAACATCGACGTGAGCGACGGCGGCCGCGTCGTGGTCTGGCCGCCGGCCGGTGCGGCTCCCTCGGATGCGAAGAGCCGTGCAGACTATTTCGATTCCATCCATCACAGCGCGGCCGTCGTCGGCGTCAACACCACCGCGGAGATCGAGAGCGCGATCGTCGGACGCGGCGTGTTCACGCTGCTCGGCCCGGACTTCCGTGACACGCAGGAAGGCACGCTGCACTTCGAGCACCTGCGGCGCGTGAACGGCGGTCTCCTGCATGCGGCGGACAGCTTCGCGGAACATCTGCAACAGCTCGATGCGGCCATCCGCGACCCGCGGGCCGACGACGAGCGATGCCGGCGGTTTGTTCACGCCTTCGTGCGCCCGCACGGGATCGACGTGCCGGCTACGCCCAGACTCGTCGAGGCCCTCGAGTCGCTGGCGCAAAGGCCGGCGCCGCAACCCGCTCGCGCTCCGTTCTGGGCGCCGATGGTGCAGCCGGCGCTCGCTCGACGCGGGGCGCGCCTCCAGCGCGAAGCGCTCGTGATTCTTGAAACCAAGGCAGCGAGGAAGCGGAAGAAAGGCGCTGCTGAATCCGTTGAGGGCGAGGCTGGACCTCGTCCGGCGAAGGCGAAGAACGCCGGCCGCACGTGGCGGGAGCTGGTACCTGCGGTGCGGGCGCTCGGTTACGAAGACCGCGTCCGCTTCGGCCAGGCGACGTTCGATTGCCTGCCCGGAGAGCTGCTCCTCGAGAACGCACGACCCGAGCGGCTCGATTATCCAGATGCGGAGATCTATCTGCGCGTCATCTCCAAGAAGGAGCGGGAGAGGCTCAAGGCGTGCTCCAAGGAACCTTTCACCGTCGACTGGATTCATCGCTGGGTGCGCCCGGGCGAAGTGCTCTACGACGTGGGTGCCAATGTCGGCGCGTACTCGCTCATCGCCGCCAAGAAACCGGGCGGCGGCGCCCGGGTGTTCGCGTTCGAGCCCAGCTACGCGAACGTGTCTTCGTTGTGCGCCAACATCATCCTGAACGATGCGGCCGAACTCATCACGCCGATGCCGTTCGCCCTATCCAATGCCGACGGTCTGTCGGTTCTCAACCTTCGCGGACTGGAGCCTGGCAGCGCGCGCCATACGCTGGAGGATCGTTCCTCGGATGAAGGACCTGCGCTGTACCGGCAGCCGGTCGTCACGTTTCGTCTCGACGAGCTGATCGATCGATTCGCGCTCCCGCTGCCGAACCACATCAAGCTCGACGTGGACGGTGGTGAGCTGGCCGTTCTCGAAGGAGCGGCCGCGGCTCTCGCCTCGCCAGCGCTGCGGTCGATTCTGATCGAAATCAGCGCGCCGCTGTCGGACGACATCACGGAGGCGCTCGTGAAGCGTGGCCTCGCGCTCGAGACCAAAGTGAACGTCAGGAACAAAGCAGGTGAATACCTCGTGTGGTACGGGCTGTTTACGCGAGAGCCGCAGGCAGGCCTCGCACCGCGAGAGGTCGCGGTTCAGTACGTCTCGCGATGAAGAGTCTGTGGGGGTTTCTTGCGCGACCGCCGCTCGCGCGCGAACGGAAGGGTGAGCGCCAGGAGCGCCTGAGGCAGGAGCGGAAGGCTGCGCTCGTCGCCCGCAGGACCGAGGTGAGAGCGGCGAAGCAGCAGGCCGCCGCGGAAGGCGCGCTCCGCAGACAGGAGGAGGAACGCCTTGTCGAAGCGGAGCGCGTCGCACGCGAAGCCGTCACGGCGAGGGCCTATCAGCACTACCTCGAGGTGCGAGAGCGATTGCGATCCGTGCGCGACGAGAGCGACCGCGCGAGCGTGGCTCTCACGCCGGCGGAGCGGCAGATGGCCGCCGCGCTGGCTCACTTGTGGGATGCCACGCCCGCCACGATCGCAAGCCTGCGCCGCTGCGGCGAATCTATCAGCGGCGTTCGTCCCGCCGATTACGAACTCCCATCGCCTGACCTCGCGACGCGGCTCAGGCGCGAGGTCGCGTTCCTGCGCCGGCAGATCGGTCAGGACGTGTTCGTCTCGGAGCCGCCGATCCTCGGAGGCTTCGGCTGCGTTCGGAATGGCGACCGGTACAACGAAGACACCGTGCGATTCTTCAAGGCGCTGGCAGCCTTGCACGATGGCGGCGTGCTCGGCGAGTTCCGTCGTGCGAGCCAGCGCCGCGTCGTGTGGGAGCTCGGCGGCGGGTGGGGCGGGTTCGCGCATCAGTTCAAGACGATTTGTCCAAACGTCACGTACCTCATAACGGGCATTCCGGAGCTGCTCCTGCTGTCGGCCGTGTACCTGATGACTGCGTTTCCAGGTGCTCGCTGCCGCGTTCTCGGCGAGGAACCTGCTGGCGACGTCTGGCGGGATTGGGAGGACATCGATTTCGTCTTCGCACCGGAAGGCGCGGTGCCGGCACTGCAGCCGCCGCGGATCGATCTCACGCTCGATATCATGGCCCTGCGGAGCATGGGCGAGAGCCGCGTGCGCTGCCATGTGCACCGCTCCTTCACCCTCGGCTCTCGTTATTTCTACTCGCTGATGCCCGGCGCCAGTTCCGCCGGGGAACCCCCTTCCGCCTGGAAGCTGATCGAGCAGCGGTATTGGACTCATCCGGTGCCGCCACGAACCGATGAAGCGTTCCTGGACGAGGAGCCAGGCGTGGCGCCCGATGCCGACTATGCACACCTGGTCGGGTGGAGGCGCATGCGCGTATGACAGCCCGTCCGCGCGCGGTCTTCGGCATGCCCGCCTACAACCGTGCGGACACTCTGGGACGGACGCTGGAGTCGCTTCTCTCGCAGACCTACGGGGACTTCGCGATCGTGATCGTCGACGATCGCCCGTCTCCTGAAGTCCGAGCCATCGTCGACGCGTACGCGGCGTTGGACCCACGAATCACCTACGAGGCGAATCCTGTTCGTCTCGGCATGATTGGCAACTGGCAGAAGGCGTTCGCGCGAAGCCGCGCGCTGTATCCGGGCAGCGAGGTACTTCGCATGGGTCAGCGACCACGATATCTGGCATCCGCGGTGGCTCGAGGTCCTCGCGGGGGTGCTCGACGACCACCCGGAGGTCGTGCTGGCGTATCCGCAGATGCAGCGGGTGTTCCCCACGCGCCGGCGGCTGATCACGCGCGGGTTCGATACGGCGGGCCTGACGGGTCCGGTCGAACGGCTGCGGGTCGCAGCGAGCCGGATGACGGCGGGCAACTGCATCTATGGACTGTTTCGCACCTGCTCGCTGACGCAGGCTGGTGTCTTCCGGCCCGTCCTGGCGCCTGACCGACAAGTTCTCGTCCAGCTCGTCTTGCTTGGTGAGTTCAGGCACGTCCCGGAAGTCCTCTGGTATCGCGAAGTGGCCGGCGCGTTCAGCTACAAGCGGCAGCGGCAGATGTTCTTTCCGACGCGAAGCCCGCTCCATACGTACCTGCCGGCCAACCTGCAGCATTTCGGGATCATGTTGTGGGATCTCGTTCTCCGCGGACGCGGGCGTCCCTCGTTCGGTCGTCTCGCCGGCGCATGGTATGCGGTTGCGCAGCTTTGGTACTCGACGAAACGGGAGCTCCTGAAGGACGACGCACGGTGGCGCGTGGCGCTCGCACGAACCGCGCTCGGCCGCTGGGTGTCGAATGCGTCTCGCGCCGACCTGGCGGGAGCCACGGAATGAGAATGCTCTTCCTGGTCGGCGCCACGAGTCGGATCCGCAATTTCGACCATACGATCGTGGCGCTGGCGGAACGTGGCCACGACGTGCGCTTGACGGGCCGTCTACGCAAGGGAAGCTTCGAGCTTCCGAAATCCGTCGAACACGAACGCATTTCCGCCCGGGTGAACCCCACGCAGCGGATAGACGGGTGGCGTGATCTTGTCGACCTCCTCCGCGGCGCCCGCGACTATCTCCGATACTTCGATCCGCGTTTTGCGCAGGCCACGAGGCTGGTGCGCCGCGCGTACGAGATCGCGCCGACGGAGTTCGTCCTGCTGTGCGAGCGTCATCCGTGGATCAAGCGCCAGTGGAGGTTCGCGTCGTGGGTCCTCGCGCGCTGTGAGGACCTGGTCCCCGCCGATCCTGGGTTCGAGGCGTTCTTGCGGGAGGAGCGTCCCGATCTCGTCCTGGTGACGCCGCTCGTGACGTTCGAGTCGTACCAGACCGACTACGTCAAGGCCGCGCACCGGCTGGGCATACCCGTCGTCTTCATTCCCTTCAGCTGGGACAACCTCACCAACAAGGGGCTGATGCGGATTCACCCGGATCGGGTCCTCGTGTGGAACGACATACAGCGGCGCGAGGCCATCGAGCTGCACGGCTGCCCGGCGGATCGGGTCTTCGTCACCGGCGCGGCGCGATTCGACGATTTTTTCGGCAGCACCGCGTCGACCACGCGAGCGGACTTTCTGAGCCAGTTCGAACTCGATCCGGCGCGGCCGATGGTGCTCTATCTCGGATCGTCGCAGCTGACCGGCCCCAATGAGATGGAGCTGGTGCGCCGATGGGCGGAGTCGTTTCGTGCGTCCGATGACGAAGCCCTGCGCACGTGCAACATTCTGATACGACCTCACCCGGCGCTCAGGAGCTCCTGGATCTCCCTCGACTTCTCCGATCTCGAGCGTGTCGGTGTGTCGCTGGACGCCAGCCGGGGCGCTGATCAGGAACTCTTCGACTCGCTGCACCACGCGCACGCCGCCGTTGGCCTGAACACGAGCGCGATGCTCGAGGCGGCCATCGTCGGCAGGCCCGTCCATACGCTCGTGATTCCGGGGTTCGACGAGGGTCAGGTCGGGACGATGCACTTCCATTACCTCGTCGAAGCGTACGGCGGCCTTGCGACGATCGCGACCGATTTCGCGGAACATCATCGGCAGCTGTCGCCGATTCTGCGCGGCGAGCCGAGAGTATCCGAACGGAGCCGCTCGTTCGCGGAGCAGTTCCTGCGCCCCCACGGCATCAGCCGGCCCGTGTCGCCGATCCTCACCGATGAGATCGAGCGTGCGGTTGCGATCGAGCGTCCGAGGGTCACCACGCCGCTTTGGCACCATCCGCTGCGACGGATGCTCCATGCGGCGATGCAGCGCCGGCGCGCCAGCCACGTCGCGACAGAGGACGCGTCGGTGGTCGGCACCTCGATGTCGCTCCGCCCGGTGAAGATCGCGCTCGAGGAAATCCAGCAGGGAACGGCGCCCATATTCGTCGGTCCCTGGGTCGACTCCATGGGGAACGAGCTGCTCTACTGGGTTCCGTTCGTGCGGTGGGCGTCGGCGACCTACGGCCTTCGCACGGAGCGGATGATCGTCATTTCCCATGGCGGGATGAGCGAATGGTACGGGTCGCTCGCGCCGCGGTTCCTGGACGCACAGAGCCTGTTCTCCCGGTCGGAGCTCGAGCGGTGGATGCATCGGACCGTTCCGCAAAGCGAGCAGGATCCGAAACAGGCGGTCATGTCGCCGTTCGATCGTGAGATCGTCGAGCGCGCCGCGCGCGCGTTCGACTTGTCCGACTACCAGGTGCTGCACCCGTTGTCGCTGTTCCGAGTGCTGCGCCGGCTTCAAAAGGACCAGAATCTGGCGGAGCTCGGGCGCATCCTGCGGCACGAGCGCCTGGACTCTGCACGGAAGAGCATCGATCGACTTCCGAAGTCGTTCGTGGCCGTCGGCGCCGCCTTTACGCCCGTTCTCCCCGCGAGCGCGGACAACCAGCGTTTCTTGACCGACATGCTTGGACGGGTTGCGGCGGAGCACGACGTCGTCGTCGTCGACGCGTCGCCGTCGATCGATCTCCCGAGCGGGGCCTCGAGCCGCCTGCAGCGGCTGGATGCATTCACGGCGGATGCGGGTCGCCTCGAGGTCCAGACCGCGGCGCTGGCCCAGGCACGAGCGTTCGTCGGCGGCTACGGCGATCTCGCCATTCTCGCCGCGTTCTGCGGGACGCCCGCGATGACCTATCACAGCGAACGGCTGCCGGCAGACCAGCTCGCATGTCTGGAGGTGGCGGGCGCCTCCGCCGCGTGGGGGACGCTGACGGTGGAACGGACGCGTCGTTTCAAGGGGGTACGAGTGCCGACGAAGGTATACGCGTGAGACCGTGGACGAGCGGGCGGGAAACACGCGAACGGCTCGCGCGTCTTGAATCGAGCGCGGCCGCGCAGCTCGAGGCGCTCCACACGCACGCGGCGGCGCTCGAGGCGCTGGCGGACCGGATGACGCGGTTGGAGCAGCAGCTCGCTGGCCTCGGTACGCGGCTCGAGGCCCGCGCTGAGGCGGAAGGCGCCGACGCCTCGCACCGCGGCGACTCGCTCGCGAAGATCGAGACGATGCTGCACGGCCTCGGCCGAACGATCAAGCGGGCCAGGCGAAGCGAGAAGGGCGCGGCACGCGATTTCAAGGGGTTGCTCGGACGGCTGGCCCGACTCGGCGCCGCGTTCGACGTGACGCTCGATGCTCGATTCATGGAGGTCGCTCAGCCGCTGGTCGCAACCAGGCGCACGATGCTCGGGTACGACCGGCTGTTCACGTTGTGGCAGGCGGCCGGCAACACGGCGCACCTGGATCTTCCCGCGGTCGAAATCGGAACCTTCCGCGGCGGGTCGGCGGCGCTGCTCGCCCAGGCGCTCAAGACCTTTGCCGGTACGGAACGCGAGCTCCACGTCGTCGATACCTTCGAAGGGCACCTCGACTCGACGTTCACGGAACACGATCCCGAACTGCAGCGAGGCAAGTTTCGCACCGTCAGCGACGAAGACGTCCGCGAGTATCTCGCCGGATTTCCGCGCGTGCACGTTCACAAAGGAGACGCCGCGTCGGTCGTGCGCAGCTGGCCGGACAGGCAGTACGGGCTCGTCCACCTCGATGTCGATCTGTATCGGCCAACCCTCGAGTGCCTCGAGTACTTCGGGCCAAGGCTCGCCGAGGGGGGAATCATGGTGTTGGACGACTACGAAGCATCGACCTGTCCCGGCGTGAGCCGCGCGGCGAGCGAATACCTCGCGCGGATGCCGGCGTTTCAGACGTGGAGGCTGCAGGCGGAGCAGGCCGTTCTGGTCAAGCGCAGCACGCCTGTTGCCGCGCTGTCGACGCTTGCACCGTGACGCGAAGTCCTCGAACGGTGATGGTAGTGTTACGTGAAACCGGAGCGAAGGCGTTGTGTCGGCGGTCATGTAACCGAGAGGACGGGCGTGTGTACGCCTCTTTACCGGCCTGCTGATGCGCATCCTCTTTGCAATCAGTCACCTCGGTTTCCTGAGGAACTTCGAGTCGACGCTGGCACTGCTCGCCGAGCGCGGACACACGATCCACCTGGTGACCGATCGTCGGGCATCCGGTGGCGTCACCGATGGGACGCCGATCCTGGAGCGGCTCACAGCTCGCTTTCCCGACGCTTTCACGTCGGAGACGATCCACGGCGTCGAAGCGCGATCCGTGGTACGCGTTCGCAACCACGGTTCGTGAAGCGCTCAACTACTGGCGTTATCTGTCACCGACCTTTGCGGACTCGCCGAAGCTCCGGGCTCGCGGGCGCAAGCAGGCGCCGGCGCCGGTCGTCTGGTTCACGGATTTGCCGGTGCTTCGGTCGGGCACCGGCCTGCGTATGCTCACCACGATCTTCCGCTTTCTCGAGGATGTCATTCCCGTGCGGGGCGAAGTCGAGGCGCTGTTCGACCGGTGGCGGCCGGATCTCCTTGTGATCACGCCGCTCCTGTACTTCGGCTCGAGACAGGTCGACTACGTGCGCTGCGCGCGGGCCCGCGGCATCGGCAGCGTGCTCGGTGTTGGCAGCTGGGACCACCTGACGACCAAGGGTCTGATCCATGAGATGCCCGACCGGATTCTCGTGTGGAACGAGCTGCAGCGTGCCGAGGCTGCAGAGTTGCACGGTGCGCGGCACGAACAGGTCGTGGTCACCGGAGCCCAGGCCTACGATCATTGGTTCGCCTCGCGTCCGTCGACGGACCGGGAGGCGTTCTGCGGGCGCGTCGGCCTGCCTGCGGCGCGTCCCTACCTGCTGTATCTGTGCTCGTCGCCGTTCATCGCTCCCCAGGAGGTCGACGTCGTGCGCCGCTGGATCGACGCGATCCGCGCGAGCGGCCGCGCCATGCTTCGAACGGCGGGCATTCTGGTGCGGCCGCATCCGCAGAATGCCGCGCAGTGGGCCGACGTGGACCTGTCGGCCTTCGGCGACGTCGTGATCTGGCCCCGAGCGGGTGCGAATCCAATCGGCCTTGACGCGCGGAGCGACTATTTCGACTCGATGTATCACGCGCACACGGTGGTCGGCGTCAACACGAGCGCGCTCATCGAATCGGGCATTGTCGGGCGGCTGGTGTACTCGTTCCGCGTTCCCGAGCTCGCCGGAACGCAGGAAGGCACCTTGCACTTTCGGCACCTCGAGCGGGGCGGCCTGCTTCAACTGGCGGACACCCTCGAGCAGCATGTCACCCAACTCGATCGGTCGTTCGACTCGGCCGAGGCCGACCGGGAGCGCGTGCGCGGCTTCATCCAGTCGTTCGTGCGACCGTACGGTCTCGATGAACCGGCGACGCCGCGCGTGGTGCGGGCGATCGAGGAACAGGGAACGCTGCGAACGCCTGCACGCAGGCGCCCGGCGCACGTTCGGGCCGTGCAGCGCGCGCTGCATCTCGTGCTCAATCTGGCGTCGGCCCCCGGCGCCGCCGCGTTGCGAAGAGCATGAAGCCGCTGAAGATCCTGTTTCTCATGGACTCGCCCGAGTACCTGCGCTTCTACGACTCGGCGATCGAGGAGCTGGCCGCGCGGGGTCATGCGGTGGCGATTGCCGTCAACAATCAGCGGTCCAAGAAGCCGGTCGGGATCGAGGGGCTTCAGGCGTACGAGGATCGAGTCGTCGTGCTGGGCGTCGTCCCGGAAAGCGGCGGCATCTGGAGCGACGTCGCGCACAGCGTGCGCGCGACGATGGACTTCGTCCGGTTCCTGCACCCGGCGTTTGCCGCGGCGCCGGCGCTGCGCGCGCGGATGAAGCGGAAGGTGCTTCCTCGGGCATATCACTGGCTCGACGCGATTCCGCGGCTCGGCGCCGGCACGGTTCGCGGCGTCGAACGCGCGTTGATGGCCGCCGAACGCGCCATTCCCGTCTGCGAGCCGATCGCCGAGTTCCTGCGCGCCCAGGCGCCCGACGTCCTCCTCGTGTCGCCGCTCGTGGCCGCAGCATCGGAGCAGGTGGACTGGATCAAAGCCGCCCGCGCGCGCGGCATCCGCACCGCCGTCTGCGTCGCGAGCTGGGACAACCTCACGAACAAGGGGCTCCTCCGGATCGAGCCGGATCTCGTGATCGTGTGGAACGAGGCCCAGCGGCGCGAGGCGGAGGAGTATCACTACATTCCCGCCGAGAAGACGGCCGTCACGGGCGCCCAGCTGTTCGACCGGTGGTTCGAAAAGAGCGTGACGCGCGACCGCGAGGCATTCTGCCGGCGAGTCGGGCTCCCGGATAGCAGTCCGTTCCTGCTGTTCACCGGGTCCTCGAGCTTCATCTCGGAGTCCCGGGCCGAGGTGGCGTTCGTGCGCCGCTGGATCGACGCGCTGCGGACGAGCGCAGATCCGACGCTGCGCGCGATGAACGTGCTCGTGCGGCCGCATCCCTATAACTGTCACGAATGGGAGCACGATCCGGTTGCGGACCTCCGCGGTGTCAGCGTGTTCCCGCGACGCGGGTACAACCCCGTTCACCCCGAGAACCGCGACGATTTCTTCGACTCGCTGTATCACGGCGCCGCGGTCGTCGGGATCAACACGAGCGCGATGATCGAGGCGGCGATCGTGGGTCGCCCAGTCTGCTCGCTCCTCGCCCCGGAGTTCGCTGGAACACAGGAAGGCACGATTCACTTCCGCCACCTGCTGCCCGAGAACGGCGGCTTCCTGAGGATCGCGTCGACCGTCGATCAGCACGTTCAGCACCTCAGCGAGTGCCTGCGCGATCCGAAGGCCACGCGCGCGGAGATCGACCGCTTCGTGGCGTCGTTTGTCCGTCCTCATGGGATCGGGCAGCCAGCGACTCCGATTTTCGCGGACACCGTCGTCCGTCTTGGCACCGCACCCGCGCCCCGTCCCGACCACGCGCCAGCGTGGAGGCACCTCGTGCGACCGCTGCTCCTGGCCGGCGTGCTGCCCGTGACCGTCGGCGAGCGGCTTCGAGAGCGCTCCACATGGGTCCGGGCGCGAAAGCGTCTTGATTCGTTCGGCCGTCGTGCGCGCAAGAGGCTCACCAGGGCCGGCGCACGCTGGAAGCGCTACTTCGAGGAAGCGTGGTGAGTCTTCGCCGCGGCACGCACCTCGCCTTTCTTGCGCTCGTCGGAGTACCTCACGGCCGTAGTCCTCGTCGCCACCGTCGGCCGCCAAATCTACGATTCGAACGTGAACCTCCTGACAGAGGCGACGGCGCTGCTCGCCGGCGATCACCCCTATCGCGACTTCTTCGAATGGGGTGCGCCGCTGGCGGCCTATGTTTCAGCGGGCGCGCAGCTGCTCGTGGGCTACCGCCTGATCGGGGAGTTCCTGCTTCAGTGGATCTTCATCGTGGCCGGCGTGGTGATCTCGTTCCATCTGGGACTTCGCCTCTCGCAGTCCATCGGTGCATCGGTCGTGATGATGGCGCTCGCGCTCGTCATCCTCGCCAATACGCCGACCTATCACTACTCCAAGCTGTTCTTCTTCCCTCTGACGATCTGGCTCGCCTGGCGGTACATGGACGCGCCGGGCGTGCGCCGCGCGGCCGGCCTCGGCGCGGTATCCGCGTTCGCATTCCTGTTCCGGCACGACTACGGCGTGTACATCGGATTTGCGTCGGTGCTGGCGTGTGCGCTCGCGCGTGTGCCGGTTCCGGCATCGAGACGCGTCCGGTCCATCGTCCGCGACTGTGTGGCGTACGCGCTCGCGGTAATCATCGTCGTCACGCCGTGGGCCGTCGTCGTTCAGAGGAACGAAGGCCTTGTGGAGTACGCGAGGAACCGGGCGGGGCGGTACGACGAACCTCGCAGTTCTGCCGTCTACGCATCGTTGCTCGATCTGAATCCGGTTCAGGCTCTGCAGCCGGCGCCGCTACCGGAGGACAGGCGGGCCGTGGTGCGCTTCTTCTGGGCCGACGACGTGAACGAGGAACGGCGTCATCAGCTGGAGCGTGAGCTCGGTCTGCGCCTGCTCGATGAGCGGGACACCATCGGTCGGTGGCAGTACGAAGTGTCGAACGTTTATGACAGGCGGCTGTTCCAGCTCGACCCGTATATCAGGGATGGCGTCGGGTTCAAGTGGGAGCAGCTGCGGGACATGCGATGGCGTGTTCCGGCACACGAGAACGTCGAGCTGTGGTTGCAGCAGATGGCGCTGCTGATTCCGGCGCTCCTGCTGGTGTCCGCGGGACGGCAGGTATGGAGGAGCCGGCATCACGTCGACACGCTGCAGCCCGACACATGGCGAATGGTCCTTGCGGGGGCGTTTCTCGTCGTTGTCGACTCGGCACTGTTCCGGCAGCCGTCATACATGGTTGTCGCCGCGCCTGTGACTGCCGCGTTGAGCGCTTGGTTTCTGCCTGGGGGAACCAGGCTACGACGCGTGGTTGTGATCGCTGTCCTGCTTCTCACGAGCGTCGCCGCCGTCGTCTGGGCGCGAGAGACGCTACTTTTCCGTCCGTCTGACGCCATCGATTCGCTTCCCGTTTCGCTTGCCCAGTTGCTGGCATCGCCGCCGGATGACGGTAACCCGGCGTTCCGATATTTCCGCGATTGCACTGTGCCAGGCGATCGCTTGATCGTGACCGGGTCGACGCCCTTCCATGTGAGCTACTACGCTCAGCGGCCGATCGCAGGCGGCCATCTGTACTGGCAGTACGGGTGGCGTTCCGATCCGGTGCACGAAGCGCAATCGCTTGCGCTGCTCCAGCGCCAGTCCGTTCCGATCGCCTACTCGACGCACAACCGTGTGCTGGATGACTTCAGGCGGTATCCGCGCATTCGCGAATACCTGACCACACACTACAGAGAGATCGAAGGCAGCGATGGACGGATGCTGGTCGACACGCGACGGCAGCCCACGCGGCGGTTCGGTCCATCGGCATTCCCCTGTTTTCGATGAACGTCGCGGCCTGACGCGTGGCGGCGATTCTCTACGACCGAAGCGTTGAGAGTTCCGTCGAATCCCCGCGCATCGGCGCGTGGTGGTCGGTGGCGGCACATGTGTTTGCCGTCGTCGTGGCGCTGGGGATCGGGTACTTCATCTCGAAGAGCCCGCTGCAAATCAATGATTGCCTCGACAACCTGATCGAGGTGCAGCGCAAGGGCATATGGGAGCTCCTTGAATCGCAGTTCACGTCGAAGGCATTTCTTCGTCCGCTCCTCTGGGCGCAGCTCGATCTGTCCTTCAACCTTGCGGACGGGCACTACCACCAGACGTACAAGGCGATTCATACGCTTCAACTCGTGAGTGCGGCGCTCCTCTTCGTCAACCTGCTGCGCGTGAACTCGATGGCGGGGGCTCTTGCGGTGCCGTTTGGTGTGGCCCTGCTGTTCGGGGCGCATACCTTTGGCGGGACGGTCGTCGAGGGCTTCCCCATCAATACATTTCTGACCATCGTGGTGTGCTGTCTCATAGCCGCCAACCTGTCGTTCGGCAGGCCGGCGCGATGGCGGGATGTCGCGGCCGTGGGGCTGTTTGTTTTCGCGGCGTTCACCGTGGAATCTGGCTTGCTCGTGTGGGTCATCTTCGCCGCCGCGTGGTTCGCCGGATGCCGCGGCGTGTCGAGGAGGGCCCTCGTGGCGACGACGGCCGCGATGCTGGCCTACTTCTACCTTCGCTTCGGTCCGCTGAACGTTGGAGTGCCGTCGCTTGTCGATCGCAGCTCCGGATTTGGGTTCCGGATCCTCGATCCGCCGGAGCTCATTGCGAAGTTCGGCGACCGGCCATGGGTCTTCTACGCTTACAACGTCCTGTGCCAGGTGCTGACCGTCCTCTTTGCAGAGCCGAAGGGCGGAGTGTGGGTTGCGACGCGCGCGCTGCTGGACGGTGAGCTTCTCCCGCGCCACGTCATCGGCATTGCGAGTTCTACCGGCGCGACTCTTCTCATCGTGTCGCACGTGTTCTCTCGCCTTCGGGACTGGCGACGGGGTTTCTTCGAACATGGAGACAGGCTGCTGTTGGTTTTCGTCGCCGTCCTGGGCGCGAACGCAGCGATCAGCTACTCGTACACCAAGGACGTCATCGTCAGCCCTGCGGGGGTGTTCTATGCCGTCGCGGGAAGCGTGGCCTTCGCACATGCGCTCGCGCGCCTCGGACGTCCACAGCCGGTTCGCCTGCCCGCCGTGGCGCTCACGTTCGCACTTGCGCTCCTCTCGGCGGGATGGTCCGTGAGGCTCGTCGCCATCCACTATCAGCTCCACGAGAAAGCATTCATCGTGAGAAACGACTGGATGTGGATGGGACGGGAGCCGAATGATCCTGACTTGAAAGACAATCCCGAAGGGACGGCGCTGGCGCGCCAACTGTACGATGAGGCCGTCCGGATGCGCGTCCCCGGCACGTATTTCTACCCTGCCCATGTGTGGCGCTACTTCGAGGTGCCGTGGTAGGCGAGACGACGTCCGTGGGTCCATCGCGGGCGGCGACGGGTCTGGCCGTCGCGGCGATTGCGCCCCTGCTGTTGACATTTCTAGGTTCAGCCTGGGTCGTGCTGGGGTGGGTGGCGGACGCGTCACCGTTCTGGCCCGATCCGCAGATGACACTGTCCGAGGCGGCCGGAATCGGGAACGCCGGCGAGGTCGTCCGACTCATCACGGCGGAGCGCCACGATCCAAACCTCGCCTGGCCCGTGAGGGAAGGGATCCTGGGGCCGGCGGAGATCGTCACGCCCCTAGAGGCCGCAGTCGCAGTCCGTCGCACGGAGCTGGTCCGCGTTCTCGTGCGTCACGGCGCGGCCGTCCCAAGAAGCGGACCAGCTCGCGTGGCGCTCGTGTGTCGCGCCGTTGCCGCAGCGGCGGCTCCGGAGATGGTCGAGATGCTGACGAAAATGACGGGCGGGTCATCGGTGAGCTGCGGGCAGCCGGAGAACTGAGCGTGACAACGTCGCCACCGGTGAGAAAGGTCTGCGTCTTCATCGGCTCGCGCGCGAACTACAGCAGCATCAAATCGGTCATGCGCGCCGTTGCCGATCATCCCGATCTGCAGCTTCAGCTCATCGTCGGTGCGTCCGCGCTCCTCGACCGCTTCGGCTCCGTTGTCGATGTCATTCAAGACGATGGGTTCACGCCGGACGCGAGGGTCACGATGATCGTCGAGGGTGAAACCCCCGCGACGATGGCCAAGTCCACCGGCCTCGGCCTCCTGGAGCTGCCGACGCTCTTCGAGATGCTGAAGCCCGACGTCGTGGTGAGCGTCGGCGATCGCTTCGAGACGATGTCGACCGCGATCGCGGCCGCGTACATGAACATTCCGGTCGCGCACACCATGGGCGGCGAGGTCAGCGGCACCATCGACGAGAGCATCAGGCACGCGGTCACGAAGCTCTCGCACGTGCATTTTCCCGCGAACGAGGCGGCAGCCGATCGCATCATCAGGATGGGAGAGCATCCCGATACCGTGCATGCGGTTGGATGCCCGCGGATCGATCTCGTCTCGGAGATTGCGCACGCGGCTGGCGCGATTCCGCACGCCGAGTGGCTGACCCGCGAAGGCGTCGGCGCGCACATCGATCCGTCGCGGCCGTTCCTGCTCGTGAACCAGCACCCGGTGACCACCGAGTACGGTCACGGCAAGGAGCAGATCTGGGAGACGCTCGAGGCGCTCGACGAGCTGAAGATGCCGACGATGATGCTCTGGCCGAATGTCGATGCCGGGTCCGAGGACATCGCCAGCGGAATGCGGACGTTCCGGGAGAAGCGCGCTCCCGAATACATCCGGTTCTACAAGAACTTCCCGATCGAGACCTACATCCGGCTGATGCTGTCGTGCGGCTGTGCGGTCGGGAACTCCAGCGCGCCGATTCGAGAGGGTGCGTTCCTCGGGGTGCCGGCGGTGAACATCGGCACGCGCCAGATGGGTCGCGACCGGGGACCGAATGTCGTCGACGCCGGGTACGACCGCCGGCAGATCGTCGACGCGATCCGCCGCCAGCTGGCGCACGGCCGGTATCCGCCGGACCACCTGTATGGCGACGGAAAGGCCGGGACGCGGATTGCGAATCTCCTGGCGCGCGTGCCGCTGCGCGTCCAGAAGCGGCTCGTGTTCACACAACCAGCCTGATGCGCACCCTCGGAGTCATTCCGGCGCGCGGTGGTTCGAAGGGCGTTCCGAAGAAGAACCTCCAGCCGCTTGCCGGCCGGCCACTCATCGCATTCACGGCCGATGCCGCACGCGAAAGCCGCCGCCTGTCGCGCCTGATCGTGAGCACCGACGATCCAGCCATTCGCGACGTCGCGCGCGGCTTGCGTCTGGAAGTGCCGTTCCTGCGGCCCAAGGAGCTGGCGCAGGACGACACGCTGATGCTCCCTGTCCTGCAGCACGCGGTCCGGGCGATGGCGACGCACGGGTTCGCGGCCGATGCGGTCGTGCTGCTGCAGCCGACATCGCCGCTGCGGCGGGGCGAGCACATCGATCGCGCGATCGACCTGCTCGAATCAACCGGCGCCGAGTCGGTTGTCACGGTAGTGGAGGTGCCACACCAGTTCAATCCGGCGTCGGTCATGCGGCTCGACGGCGAGCGGCTGAAGCCTTTCATCGACGGCCCGCTGATCCTGCGCCGGCAGGACAAGCCGCGCGCCTTCGCGCGCAACGGGCCGGCGGTGCTCGTGGTTCGAACGGCGGTCCTCGAGCGCGGCTCGCTCTACGGCGATGATTGCCGGCCGCTCATCATGTCCGCCGAGGAATCCGTCGATGTCGATTCGGCCGACGATCTCGCCACGCTCGAGCGTCTCCTGGCCCGGTCCCCCAGATAAGACGTGCAGATTCCCTACCGCCGACTATCCGAGTACCGAAGCCGTCGACATCTCGCAGCTGAGGCCGGGAAATTCGTACCGGCAGCTGATAGAGAAGCGGACGCATCCGGTGGACGAGCTCGTGCGGACGCACGGAAGAATTCCGGACGACCTGCTGACCCCGCGCGCCTGTCCGACGTGCGGGAGCGCCGACGCCCGACATGAGCTCGACAAGGACCACATGCAGCTCGTTCGCTGTGCGGCGTGTGATCTCGTGTACGTGAGCCCGACGTTCGACGAAGCCCACTACAAGCAGGTGTATGCGTCCCAGGAATACCAGGAGATCGTCCGCGACCTCGGGATCAAGAGCCATGAGTATCGGGTCCAGCGCTTCGGCCGTGAACGCGTGGCGCTGATGGCGGCGCACCTGTCGGCGCCAGTCCCGCGGTACCTCGACGTAGGGTGCAGCACCGGGTTCGTCGTCGAAGCGGCTCGCGGCGCGGGGTGGGAGGCGACTGGCGTCGATCTCAATCCGTCGGCGATCGAATTTGGAAAGGCGCGCGGTCTGGACCTTCGCGCCCTCGACCTCGAGGCGTCCGATTTCGCTCCCGCAACGTTCGACGCGGTCTCGCTCTTCGACGTGCTCGAGCACCTCATCGATCCGGTTCGAACGCTTCGCGCCTGCGCGCGCCTGTTGAAGCCCGGTGGCATCGTGTTTCTGTACGTGCCGAACTACGATTCGGCCTCTCGGCTGCTGATGGGCAAGGATGCCCACTTCATCTGGCCGACGCATCACCTCAACTACTACACGCCGGCCACGATTCGGGATTTGATGACGCGCGAGGGGTTCGAGACCGCCTACCTCGCGACCGAAGGGCTCGATATCGTCGACTACCTGTGGTACCGGCGTGAGGTGCACGGCAAGGAAGACGCGGGAATCCAGGAGATTGCCGACGTCCTGCAGTTCTTCGTGAACGCCGGCGCCTACGGGAAGAACCTGCGGATCATCGCGCGGAAGCGGCCGGCATGAAGGTCCTCTTTGCCGCGCTCCACCTCGCTCACTACCGGAACTTCGACTCGGTTGTCCGGGAGCTGGTGGCCAGGGGTCACGAGGTGCACTTGACCGGCGACGAGCCGGAAGCGATGGGCGGACGGGAGCTTGCCGAGCGCCTCGCCGCCGAGCACACGAGCGTCCGCTGGGACATGCTTCCGTCGCTCGAGCACGAGCCCTGGTTCGACGCCGCGCGCCGCATGCGCGTGGCCCTCGACTACGCGCGCGTGCTGGAGCCCCGCTATCCCGCGAAGCTCCGGCTTCGAGCCAAGGAGCGGACCGCGCGCCTGGTGCGATGGGCGGCTCTGACGCCGGGGATCGGCCCGCGCATGACCGTCGGCGCCTTGAAGCAGTTCGAGCGGATCATGCCCGCGAGCGAGGCGATGCTGGACTACGTTCGTAGGCACGCGCCCGACGTCGTGGTGCTGACGTCGCTCACGTACTCGCGATCGCAGCAGCTGGACCTGCTCAAGGCCGCGCGCGCGCTCAATATCCCGGTCGCGGCCGCGATCATGAGCTGGGACCACCTGTCCAGCAAGGCGCTGCTCCATGTCGTGCCGGACATGGTGATTGTCTGGAACGACGTGCAGAAGCGCGAGGCCGTGGAGATGCACGGCCTGCCCGCCGACCGCGTGGTGCTGACCGGCGCACAGTGCTACGACCAGTGGTTCACGCGCAGGCCCGAGCGCAGCCGCGACGAGTTCTGCCGCACCGTCGGCCTCGATCCGGCTCGCCCGTTCGCGCTCTGGGTCCACTCGGCGCTGAGCCCGACGCCGGAGCCGCCGGAACCCGTGCTGGTGCGCCGCTGGATCGAGGCGCTGCGCCGCAGCGGCGACCCGCGCCTTCGCACGCTCGGCGTGCTGGTGCGTCCGCACCCGGAGCGGTTGAAGGAGTGGGCGGGCGTCAGCCTCGAAGGGTTCGAGAACGTCGCCTTTCACGGCCGCAACCCGATTGATGCGGACTCGAAGACCGACTATTTCGATTCCCTGTACTACAGCGCCGCCGTTGTCGGCCTGGTGACCAGCGCCTTTCTCGAAGCTGCCATCGTCGGCCGGCCGGTGCTCACGTTCACGCTGCCCGAGTACCGGATGCATCAGGAGGAGATGATTCATTTCCGCTACCTCATGACCGTCGAGGGCGGACTCCTCCATACCGCGTCGGATGTCGATTCGCATCTTCGACAGCTGGCCGATGCCGTGGCGCTCGGCGGCGAGCGCGACGAGCGCAACCGGCGGTTTCTGGCCGCGTTCGTGCGTCCCGCCGGACTCGACGTCCCCGCGACGCCGGCCTTCGCCGATGCGCTCGAGCGGCTGTGTCGCGCAGGCGCCCGGTCGGATCCGTCGCTGACGAAAGGCGCGTGGCTGCGCCCCCTGATCGTGCCGGCCGCGTCGTGGTCGCGCACCGGCGTCGGACGCTGGCTGATGAATGACATGCGCGCCGACGCGTGGGACGAGCGCGCGGAATATACGGTCAGATCGCAGCAGGCGCGGCGCGAGGCCAAGGCGGGGCGCATCCGCGAGAAGGTGCGGGAGAAGGAACGCCGGCAGCGGCGCGACGCCTTGATGCGGCGGGCGAAGGGGATCAAGAGCGCCCTGCGCTGGGCCCGCCATCGGACTGCGGTGACGGTCTATCGCGCGCTGTATCTCGCCGGATTGTGGCGCGGCGAGCTCCCGGGAACAACGGGGAAAGAATAGACAGTTCCATGTTCCTGGTTCCAGGTTCCCGGTTCTCGTTCGGGGTTCTGTTCGGGGTTCGGGGTTCCGGGTTCAGGGTTCTTGGTTCCAATGGCGAACGCCGAACCCCGAACCCCGAACCCCGAACCAAGAACCGAACTCCGAACAAGAACCAGGAACTTGGAACCAGGAACATGGAACAGCCGGGTTTTTGAGTGAGATGCGCGCGATCGTTCTGACCAGCACGCTGCGGCGCCATCAGTTCGTCGCCAATACGATGGCCGCGCACATGGACGTGCTCGGCGTGTGGCAGGAGGAGAAGTCGTTTCAGCCGATGAAGTACGCCGCATCACCTGAGGACGAGGCCGTCATCGCGCGGCACTTCGACGCGCGCGACGCATCGGAGGAGGCGTACTTCGCCGAACACCGCGCACTGCGTGCTCCGGCGCGCCGGCTCCCGCCGGGCGGCTGCAACCATCCGGCGGAAATCGAGGCGATGCGGAGCGCCCGGCCCGACGTCGTGCTGGTGTTCGGGACCGGCCTGCTGAAGCAGCCGCTCATCGACGCGTTCGATGGGCACATCATCAACATCCACCTCGGGCTCTCGCCGACTATCGCGGCGCCGGCACGAACTTCTGGCCGCTGGTGAACGGCGAGCCCGAGGTACTGCGGCGCGACGATTCACTTCCTCGATATCGGCGTGGATACGGGACCGGTCATCGCGCACGTGCGCCCGGACATCAGACGAGGGGACGGCCCGCACGACATCGGCAACAAGACCATCGTCGCCGCCGCGGATGCGCTCGCGACGGCGGCCGTTGCACACGCCATCTCGCCGCTGCGCGGCGTCGTGCAGCGCGGAGACGGACGAGTCTACAAGCGCGCGGATTTCTCCGCTGACGCCGTGAACCGGCTGTATGCGAACTTCGCCGACGGAATGATCGACGCGTACCTGCAGAACCGCGCGGCGCGTGACTCGAAGATCGCGCTCGTGACGATGGAGGCGCGCGTCCAGTGAGCGCGGCGACGTGCATGGTGGTGATGTACCACTACGTGCGCGACAGCGCCGCCACCGGGTTCCCTGCAATTCGGGCACTTCCGCCGGAGCTGTTCGAGCAGCAGCTCGACTGGCTCGAGCGTGAGTACCACGTGATCGAGCTGGCCGAGCTCGAAGCAGCCATGGACGGCCGTTCGTCGCTGCCGACGAACGCGGCCTTGCTCACGTTCGATGACGGGTTCGTCGACCACTATGCGTCCGTGCTCCCCGCGCTGCGGCAGCGCGGGCTGAGCGGGGTCTTCTTTCTCGCACACGATACGTGCGGCCCCGCGCCGCGCGTGCTCGGCGTGCACAAGACGCACCTCCTGCTGGCACGGCTCGGCGCCGACGCGTTTGCGAAGGCGGTGCTCGAGGCCTGTGAACCGGCGCTTGCGGCCGCCGACGGCGCCGGGCGCGCGCGTGTGTTTGGCGCGGATCGCTGGGAGCATGCCGACGAGCGCGCCATCAAGAACCTCTTGAATTACGAGCTGTCCTTCGAAGAGGCCGACCGCGTCCTGGATACGCTGTTCGCGCGCCACATCGGTGCGGAGGACGCGTTCGCCCGGCGAGCTGTATCTGCGTGAGCCGATGATTGCCGAGATGGCGCGCGCCGGCATGATCTTCGGCTACCACACGCGATCGCATCGCATGCTCTCGCGCCTGGCGAGCGCTGAGCAGGAGGCCGAGCTTCGGGACGGCGTGCCCTGGATCCGGGGGCTCACGGGACAGCGGCGCGTTCCGTTCTGTTATCCGTGGGGCGGCCCCAGGACGTACACGAACGACACGCGGCGTATTCTTGCGGCATCCGGCTATTCGGTGGCCTTCAACACCGAGCGCCGCCGGATCGAGATCGGCCGCGACGACCCATTCGAGCTGCCGCGTCTGGATACCCGCGACCTGCCGCCGTACACGGCTGGCGAGCCCGCGTCCGCGCCGCCCGGTCCGGCTGAAGACGCATGACCGACGAACTCAGAGCGACGCCCGAGTTCCAGTCGTACGCGCGCGCGCGCGACGCCGTGCTGCGGATGAAAGGCGCGCCCGGCGCGGCCCGCCCGAGCGCGTACTGGGCGGAGGAGCTCGAGAACATCGACTACATGATCGACGCCACGCCGCTCATCGTCCGGAAGCTGCGGCATCACGCGTTTCACATCACCAACGTCCGGCCGTACGACTATCGCAACAAGAACGACGGCCGCCGGGAGCTCTTCGAGGGCCGGCTGGAGGAACTTCGCGCGCTGGGTGGCGACAAGCTGCTGGTTCCTGAGTCGCCCGCGCTCGGCGGCTTTGGGTACCACATTGGCGGCCGCATCTTCAATGTCGACACGCTGAAGTTCTACGAGGTGTTGATCGGAATGGAGCGCGGCGGGGTCCTGGGCGCGATCCGCGGCATCGATCGCCCGCTCGTCTGCGAGATCGGCGCGGGCTGGGGAGGATTTGCCTATCAGTTCAAGGCCCTCTTTCCGCGCGCGACCTACGTGATCGTCGACTTCCCGGAGTTGTTCCTGTTTTCCGCCAGCTACCTTGGCCTCGTGTTTCCCGACGCGAAGATCCTCTTCGCGGGGACGGATGACGCCGCGACCCTCGAAGGGTGGCGTGACGCCGATTTCGTGTTCGTCCCCCACACGCTGTCGCGTCTCGTCTCCGCTCTGCCGCTGGACCTCGTGGTCAACATGGTCTCGTTTCAGGAGATGACGGATGCGCAGGTGCGTGGCTATGCCGCCATGGCGGCCTCGGCCGGTTGCCCGCTGCTGTACAGCCTCAATCGTGAGCGTTCGCTCTACAACACGGAGCTGGTGAGCGTCAGCGAGGCACTGTCGGACTGGTACCGCCTGACCGAGGTGCCGGTGCTCGACAGCGACTACACGTTCGCCATGAAGAAGCCGCCCAAGGCGCCGCGGACGGTCGACGCCGCGGAGCCGAGATATCGCCACATGGTCGGCCGGCTCGATCCCGCCGCACGGCGGCCGGCGCGCGCTGGAGCAGGCACGGGTGCGACGGTTTCGAGCGGCGCGCCCTCGGGCCCGCGCGTCGTGCTCGGGATGACGCTCTATAACAACGCGCGCCACCTGCCGCACGCCCTCGAATCGCTGCTGGCGCAGACCTGGACCGATTTCTCGCTCGTGCTCCTGGACGATGCATCGACGGATGAAACGGAGGAGGTCGCGCGCCAGTACGTCGGGAGGGATCCGCGTGTCCGCTATGTCAGGCACGCCGCGCGGCAGGCCATGATCGCCACATGGCGGGAGGTTGTCGAGATCGCGGCCGGCCAGTGCCCTTCGGCGGAATACTTCGCATGGGTAAGCGATCACGACTGGTGGCATCCGCGCTGGCTGGAGAGGCTTCTCACGGAGCTCGACGAAGATTCGGGCGCCGTGCTGGCGTACCCGATCACGCGGCGGGTCTCGCCGGATGGTGACGAGATCGACAAAGGTCATCGCCTGTTCGATACGGCCAGGTACGACGATCTCGGCGCCCGCTGGAAACACTTCTGCCATGAAGGCGTCGGCGCCGGGCGACATGGTCTACGGCCTCATGCGCATCGATGCGCTGCGGCAGGCGGGTATTTTCCGGCCGGTCCTGCGTCCCGATCGGCTGCTGATCGCCGAGCTGACATTGCAGGGACGCATTCGCCAGGTGCCGGAGGTGCTCTGGTTCCGGCGGCGCTCCCACGCCGCGAGCGTCGAGCGGCAGAGCACAACGCTGATGCTGCCGGGAACGGAGCCTCGCTGGTTCGTCTGGCCTCCGTGGCTGCAGCACACGCTGGTGCTCTGGCGGGAGTACGCCGATCGCCGCACCGGCGCGGCAGCCGTCGGGCGGGCGCAATGGGCGCGGATGCTCGCGCGGTATCAGGTCACCTATGCGTGGCGGCACCTCCGGAAGACCGACACCTCACACGCCGTGGGTCGCGGAATCAACAACGTGGTCTGGGCGAAGAAGATGACGCGGCATCACTACCATCACGCCGTGTACAACACGCTGGTGGGTGCGCGCGTCGCGCGCGGCAGGCTGCGCCGCGCCGCGCGTCGCGCGCTCTACGAAGTTCTGATGCTCACCCATCGCCTCGGCCTTCGCGGCCGCGGGGAGACGCCGTCGGCGTGAGCCTGGCAATGCCCCTCTCGACCTTCTGGAGGGAGATGCACCGCGAGCTTCGACGGCACGCGGGAGACGAGAGGCTGCCGTTCGACCTGCGGACGCGCCTGCGTACGGCGGCGCAGCGAGCACTCGATCGATCGCAACGTGACAGTACCCGTCTCGCCGTTTCCGCGCACGCTCGTGCGGATGCGGGCTGCCACGCAGCTGCCGGAGGACGAGGCACGCTCCGGGCGTGCGGCTGCCGAACGACTCGGCCTTCGGCCCGGGCAACCGTTCGTTGCCGCAGACGTTCGGGGCCGTCACGACGCCTTCGACGACGCCGTGGCGATGCTCGACTCTCGCGGCTACGCGGTGGTGCGGCTGCAACAGGACCGCACACGCGACGCGTATCTGCTGCGCTCGTGTGCGTTCCTCCTGTGTGACAGCTCCGAGGCGCAGCAGCTCGCCTACGCCGCGAACACCCCGACGGTTACGGTGAACGCCACCGACGCGTTCACGTGCTATCCCGTCCGCGAGCACGGCATCTATCTGCTGAAGACGGCGATCGATCTCGACACCGGCCGGGTGCTGACGCCTCACGACTGGCTCGCCGAAAGCTACTACCGCAACCTGCGCAACATCGGCTACCGCGACAACACACGCGACCAGATTCGCGATGCCGCGATCGAAATGCTGGACGGGCTCGCAAACGGCTGGCGCGAGGCCGAGGGGCAGAAGCGGTATCGCGCTGCGGCGGTCATGGCGGGTGAGTTGTTGGCGCCGCGCGTTCGGCACGTCGCCCAGTGGGGTCCGGTGGACGGATTCATCGGCGACGGGCGGCTCGCGCGCGTCCAGGCGGAGATTCCCGCGTGAGCCGGATCCTGTTCGTGATGCTGCACCCCGGATTCATCCGGTACTACGAAGGGGCCCTGCACGCGCTCGCGGCAGCGGGCCATCACGTGCACGTCGCGTTCGAGATCAACAGAAGCAAGTTGGGCGAGGACGTCACGGCTCAGCGGCTGGCGTCGAGCTCCGATCGCATTACGTGCGGCACCACCCCGCCTCGTGCGGAAAGCGTCCGCGATTTCCTGGCGCGCGCGGATCGCTCCGCCACTCGCAGCGGCGACCCGCACAGGCCGGCCACCGCGCGAGAGCGGCGGCAGGAGACGTGGGAGAGCCTCGCGACGACCGTTCGGCTGCTCCTCGATTACCTGCGCTTCTTCGAGCCGGCGTTCGCCGATGCGGTGAAGCTTCGCGACCGCGCCGAGAAACGGCTCCCGCGCATCTACAGAACGCTCGTCGGGCGGGTCCTCGCGGGCGGCGCGCCGGCACGGCGGTGGTTCGGTTCGATGCTGCGCGCGCTGGAGCGCCTGATCCCGGTGAGCCCCGCGCTCGAGGAGTTCCTGCGCGAGCACGACCCGGATCTGCTGCTGGTCACGCCGCTCATCGAGCTCGGGTCGCAACAGGTCGATTACGTCAAGGCCGCCCGGCAGCAGGGGGTTCGCAGCGCACTCTGCGTCGCCAGCTGGGACAACCTGACGAGCAAGGGGCTGATCCGTGTGATCCCGGATCACGTGGTCGTCTGGAACGAGGCGCAGAAGCGCGAGGCGGTCGACCTGCACGGCGTCGCGCCCGGACAGGTGGTCATCACCGGTGCGCAGCTGTTCGATCAGTGGTTCGACGGCGAGCCCAGTCGCTCGCGCGAGGACTTCTGCCGCGCCGTTGGACTCCATCGGGATCGTCCGTTCGTGCTCTACGTGGGATCGTCGATGTTCATCGCACCCGACGAGGTCCCGTTTGCCGAGCGCTGGATCTCGGCGCTGCGCGCGAGCGACAACCCGGAGGTCGCGCACCTCGGAGCGCTCATTCGTCCGCACCCCGCCAACTCACGCCAGTGGCGGACGTTCGACGCCGCGGACTTCGGCAATGTCGCGCTCTGGCCCCCGATTGGCACCGATCCGAACGACCCCGATTTCCGGCGCGACTACTTCGATTCGCTCTACTACAGCGCGGCGGTCGTCGGCATCAACACGAGCGCGCAGCTCGAGGCTGGCATCCTCAATCGACCGGTGTTGACCATCTGTGCTCCCGAGTTCGCGCACGCACAGGCGGGCACGCTGCATTTCCGGCACATCGCGCAGTCGACCGGCGGATTGGTGCAGGTTGCCGCCACGCTGGACGAGCACGTGCAGCAGCTCTCGGCCGCCCTCGGCGATGCGTCGACCGCGGCCGCGGCGAACCGCGCGTTCGTTCGCTGGTTCATCCGGCCTCACGGCATCGATACGCCGGTGGCGCCGTTGTTCGTCCGCGCGATCGATGAGCTGCGGCAGATGCCCCGGCTGACTTCGCGCACCGACACCTGGCTCATCTCGGCGGGCCGTCCGGTCGCGTTCGTGCTGGCGCGTATCGCGCGCGTCCTCGCGGAGGATCGGCCGCTGTGGGTCTATGTCACGCGGCCGTTCGTGACGACGGCCGTCTGGATCGCGGCCGTCGCGTACTGGACGCGGACGGCCGTTCGTGAGCGCCTGCGCCTCGCAATCAAGCGATCGCGGCGCAACGTCCGGCGCGCCTGGTACGAGTCCTCGCGCGCGGCGGTCAAGACGCTCGGCCGGCGGTGGAAGCGCGCTCAGGGGCGCGCGAAACGGGCCTTCGCCGCGGCGAGCAGCGCCAACCGGAGAGGGTAGTGCCAGGGCGAGCCGCTGCGGCGGCGCTTGCGAATCCTCGCGGTGAGCTCGATTTCGTCGACCATGATCGGCGCGGCGGGCCGGTCGAGACCACGCGGGCGTGCGAACGATTCCACGAACCGGCGGCAGCGCTCGAGCGCGGCCGGATCGCCGCTCACGCCGGCCGCGAGCTGACTGACATGCTCTGCGAACGAGCTGGCCAGCCGCACCACGCCACCGTGCTCGACGAGCAGGTACTGAAAGTGCAGCGTCCCGCCCTGCCCCCCGGCGAACTCCTCGGCGGCGATCGTGTACACGCCGCGCCCGACGATGGCGGCTTCGATCATCGCGCTGGTGTTCAATCCGACCACGGCGGCCGCGTGGTGCAGGGAGTCGTAGAGGCCCTGGTCGGCGTTCATCTCGGACTGCTCGTACCAGAGCGCGACACCGGGAAGGTCGGACAAGTCCGTCGCCGCCCATTGCTCCCGATGCGCCGGATGCGGGCGCACGAGCACGCCGCACGCGCGCAGCACCGGCTGGTCCGACGCCCGAAGCTCGGCGATCCAGCGGCGAACGAACTCCACCTCGCGCGGCGCGACGAAATTCGACGAGCAGGTATACAGAATGAGCGGGCGCGACGGGTCGAGTCCGATCCGAGCGCAGAACTCCTCGCGCGAGGTCGAAGGGCGCAGCGCGAAGAACTCGTCGAAGCGGGGCGCCCCCGTGACGATCACGCGATCGGCGGGAACGTCGTGCAGCTCCACGGCCTCGCGCCGCTGGTGCTCGTTCCACACGAGCACGCGGTCCGGCGCCACGCGAATCAGCCCCCGGTTGGTCAGGTTGTCCCAGCTGAACGGAAGAAACGCGACAGGGAGGCCGATGCGGTGCGCGGCCTTCACGTAGTCCGTCTGATACGACCCGAAGTCGATGAGCGGCGTCACGAGCAAGAGATCGGCGCGCTCGGCCTTCAGGAACAGCTCGAAGTATCGCTCGGTCGGCATGACCGCCTCGACCAGCGCGAGGGCGCGCTGTGTCAGCCGCCAGTGCCGGCGAAGGAACGGATACCGATCCAGCGCGCTGTTCCAGCCCTCCGGCGCGTAGTCGGCGGCGCGGGCCGCCAGCTTGGAGGAGCGCGCGTAGCGCGGGTCGAGGAATCGCACGTAATCGCGCGCGCGCCGCACGGCCAGGGCGACGTCCTGCCATCCATCGACGCGTTTGGTGGGGCACGCAATCACCTCGACGCGCGGGTCGTCGTGCAGGCTCTTGGTCGGCCTCAGCGGCTTGCGCTTGCGAGCGGCGGCGACGACCACCGTGTGGCCGCGCGCCGTCAGGCCGCGGATCACGCTCTCGAAGTGGCGCGTTTTACCGAGATTGTGGACCAGAAACAGAATTCGCAATGGATTGTGATTCTAGCGGAGTCACATCGCGCGAATCACGAAACAACGAATCCGAACAACGAATCCAACCACTCAACGAATCACCAATCGCTGAATGACTGAATGAAATTATTGTTCTTTGCGCGGCACTGGTCGTACCTGCGCAACTTCGAGTCGGCCATCGAGGCACTGGCCGCGCGCGGGCACCGGCTCCACATGGCGGTCGACGTCGAGGAAGCGCTCGGCGGCCGCCAGATGGTCGAGCGGCTGGTGGCGCGCTACCCGGATCAGTTGTCGATGGGCAACGCGCCGGGGCGTGCACTGGGCGCGTGGTCGGAGCTGGCCCGGCGTCTCCGCCATGCGCTCGACTATCTGCGCTTCCTCGAACCGCGATACGCCAGCACGCCGCATCTGGGCGATCGCGCGCGAGACCGCGCTCCGCGTGCGCTGCTCGCCCTGCTCGGGCTGCGTGTGTTTCGAACCGACCGCGGGCGCGCGAGGCTGGCGCGCCTTCTCAGGGCCCTGGAGCGCGGCCTGCCGCGCAGCCGGGACCTCGAACGCTACATCGCCTCACACGAGGCGGACGCGGTGCTGATCACGCCGCTCGTAGACATCGGGTCCCGGCAGCTGGATCTGCTGCGCGCCGCCAAGGTGCTCGGCCGCCGCACCGTGCTGCCCGTTGGCAGCTGGGATCATCTTTCCAGCAAGGCGCTGCTGCGCGTGATGCCCGACGCGGTGCTCGTGTGGAACGAGGTCCAGCGCGCGGAAGCGGTGGAGATGCACGGAGTGCCGGCCGACCACGTGCTCATGACCGGTGCGCAATGCTACGACCAATGGTGGGGACGCGCCCCCGCGCGCGGCCGTGAGGCATTCTGCGGGCGTGTCGGGCTCCGCAGCGACAAGCCGTTTGTCCTGTACGTGTGCTCATCGCTCTTCCGCGGTACGGCCGACGAGCCGTCGTTCGTCCTCGACTGGATTCACGCCCTGCGGTCGAGCGCCGATCCGCGGCTGGCGGAGATCGGAATCCTCATCCGCCCGCATCCCGCTCGGCTGGAGGAATGGCAGCAGACCGATCTCTCGGGCTACCGGAACCTGGCGTTCTGGGGCGCGCACCCGGTCGACGCGGAATCGAAGGACGACTACTTCGATTCGATGTACTACAGCGCGGCCGTCGTGGGCCTCAACACGAGCGCGTTCATCGAAGCATCGGTGGTGGGGAAACCCGTGCACACGGTCCTGCTGCCGGAGATCTCGGATCGCAATCAGGAAGGGACGATTCACTTTCACTATCTGCTGGAAGTGAACGGCGGGCTTCTGCGCGCGGCGCGGTCGCTCGACGAGCATGTGGTCCTCCTCGCCGATTCGCTCGCCGGCGTGGGGGGCGGAGATCCCAAAGCCCGTCGATTCGCCGAGAGCTTCGTCCGCCCCTTCGGCGTCGACGCCCCAGCGACGCCGCGGTTCGTGGACGCGCTGGAGCGCGTTGTCGCCGCGCCCGCGCCGCCTCCAGCGGGCGCCGGCTTCGGATCGGTGATTCTTCGCCTGCCGTTGTATCCACTGGCAGCGGCCATCGCGCTGCAGCTGCGGACGCAGCTGTGGCGCAAGCACACGCGCAACCGGCTGCGCAAGGACTACAAGGCGTGGCGGCGGCGTGTGCTCCAGGACTTGAAGCGATTTGCCGTCCAGCACCTGCGCGCGGGCCGCACGCGCGCCGTTCTGGCGCCACCTCCCTCGGCGCTCACGCCGAAGCCGGGACGACATCGCGATCCCGCGAAGCGGCTGTGGGGATGGGATGTGGAAGAGGCCAACGAGGTCAGGGAGCTGGTGACGCTCCTCGGCCGCAGCGGCAGACCGATTATTGCGGGTCCCTGGCTGTCGGAAACGGGATTCGAGCTTTTGTATTGGATCCCCTTTCTCGCCTGGGCCAAGGCCTACGGGAATCTCACCGACGAGCAGCTCGTCGTCATCTCGCGGGGAGGCGCAGCCCCGTGGTACACGCACCTGACGACGAACTACGAGGACGTGCTGGGCTTTTATTCGCCCGACGAATTCCGCCGGAGGAACGAGCAGCGGATTCACGAGCAGCATGGGCGGCTCAAGCACATGCACGTGTCCGCCTTCGACACTGAGATCATCGATCGCGTCATCGCGAAGCGGGGGCTGAGCGGGGCGAAGCTGCTGCATCCGTCGGAGATGTACCGCCTCTTCGAGCATTTCTGGTTCCAGCGGGCGCCGGTGACGCTGATCGAGTCGTTTGCCTCGTTCAGCGCCATTCCGCCGCTCGAGCCGTGGCGGTTGCGGGGTGAGCTGCCGGAGCGCTACATCGCCGCGAAGTTCTATGGCAACACCGCGCTGCCGGACACGCCCGACAACCGCGCGTTCATCACGTCGTTTCTCGCCGAGCTCACGCAGCACATCGATGTCGTGCTGCTCAATACGGCTGATCGCTACGACGATCACGACGACTTTGCGCCGGCGTTCAAGGGTCGCGTGCACACCATCGAGCATCTGATGCGTCCCGAAGACAACCTCACCGTGCAGACGCAGGTGATCAAACACGCCCAGGCGTTTGTCGGGACCTACGGCGGGTTCTCCTACCTGGCGCCGCTTCTCGGCACGGACACGCTGGCGTTCTATTCGCACCCGACCGGGTTTCGCTTCGATCATCTCGAGGTGGCCAAGCGGGTGTTCTCCGGCCTGCGGCGTGGAGCGTTCGTCGAGCTCGACACGCGCGCCCTCGACGTGGTCAAGCTGGGATTCGGCGGCGTGCTTCGTTCGCTGGTCCAAGGGTGAAGAACGTCTTCGAAGCGGTTGTGAACCTTGCGCTGAAGCAGCGCCGCCGGCTGACGGGGCAGGCGCGCAGAGCAGGCGAGAGCCTGCGCGACGTCGGCACGAACGCCGCGAAGGACGCGTTTCGCCGCCTCCGACGGCCGGTGCGCAGGGCCACCCGCCGCAAGCACCAGCTCGAAGAGCAGTGGACGTTCTATCGCACCGAGTGGGCCATCGAGCGCGAGCTCGAGACGATCGTCGCGCGCGGCCGGCTGCTGGTCGTGGGTCCCTGGTTGTCGGAAGTCGGCTTCGAGACGTTGTACTGGCTGCCGTTCCTGCACTGGCTGAAGGCGGCGTTCCGGCTCGATCCGGATCGTCTCGTGGCCGTCTCGCGCGGCGGCGTCGGATCCTGGTACGAGGGGATCGCGGGGCGGTATATCGAGGTGTGGGACGACATCGACCCCGCGGATTTCGCGCGGCGCAACGCCGAGCGTGGGGTCGCGAAGCAGTACGAGCAGTCGCCGCTCGACCGGGAGATTCTCAACAACGTCGCGCTGCGGCTCGGAACGAACGACTTCGACGTCATCCACCCGGCGGTCATGTACCGCCTCTTCGCGCTGTACTGGTCCGGCCAGCGGGCGATGGGGTTCATCGACTCGCATACGCGGTTCACGCGGCATACGGTCCAGCCGATGATCGATCCGGCGCTGCTGCCGCCCGAGTATGCCGCGGTCAAGTTCTACGCGGCGAGGTCGCTGCCGGACACCCCTGAAATCCGATCGATGCTGCGAGGGATGGTCGCCGGCCTGGCCGAGCGCATGCCGGTCGTGCTGCTCGATACCGGGCTCGTGCTCGAGGACGATCATGCGGACTACAGCTTCGCGTCGGGGGGCAGCGTGATCAGCGCGAAGCCCTGGATGACACCGCAGAACAATCTCGGCGTGCAGACGCAGATCGTGGCCGGCGCGAAGGCCTTCGTCGGCACGTGCGGCAGCCTGGCATGGCTGGCGCCGCGCCTTGGCGTGGACACCTCGGCCGTGTACGTCGATCCCAAGTGGCTGCACGCGCACCTGGCGGTCGCGATGCGCGCGTATCACAAGCTCGAGGCAGGACGATTCGCGGCGGCCGATCTGCGCGCGCTGGCGCCGGGGCTCCTCGGCGCCGCGCAGTATCATACGGCCGAGACCTCATGAAGCTGCTCTTCATCGCGCGGCACTTCACCTACTTCCGCAACTACGACAGTGCGCTGCGGGAGCTCGCGTCGCGCGGCCACCATCTCCACCTGGCGGTCGAACGCCGCGAGCTGCTCGGCGGCGAACGCGCGATGGAGGCGCTCGCGCGCGAGTGTCCGACGATCACGCTCGGCATGGTGCCGGGGCGGCGCGCGGATACGTGGAGCGGCGTGTCGCGGCGCCTGCGGCTCGGCCTCGACTACGTCCGCTTTCTCGATCCGTGGTACGACACGTCTCCGTTGCGGCGCATCCGGGCCCGCGAGCGTACGCCCCGCCTCCTGATCTCGCTCGCCGATCTCTCCTCTGTCGCCGGTCCTGTCTGGCGCGACCGCTTCGGATCGATCCTGCACGGCCTCGACGCCGGCGTGCCGCCGCCGCAGACGATCGTCGATTTCGTCGCCGCGCAGCGGCCGGATGCGGTGCTCGTCACGCCGCTCGTCGACCTCGGCTCCCAGCAGATCGATTACGTCCGCGCGGCGCGGCAGCTCGGAATTCCGTGCGGGCTCGCCGTCTGGAGCTGGGATCACCTGACCAGCAAGGCGCGCCTTCGCGAGTACCCCGATCGCGTCTTGGTGTGGAACGACACGCAGCGCCGCGAGGCGATTGACGATCACGGCGTCCCAGGCGACCGCGTCGTGGTGACAGGAGCGCAGTGCTTCGATCACTGGTTCGTGCGCCGGCCCTCGCGCAGCCGCGGCGAGCTCTGCGCGCAGCTGGGCCTTCCCGTCGATCGCCCGATCGTGCTGTTCGTCTGTTCCGGCCTGGCGAAAGGCAGCCCGCCGGAGCCGTCGTTCGTGCGCGAATGGCTCGGGTGGGTGCGCGCCAGCGCGGACCCGCGGCTCGCGCAGGCAAGCATCATCGTTCGCCCGCATCCGTCGCACACGCCCGAATGGCGTGGCGTGGATCTCCGCGACTTCGGACCGGTCGCGCTCTGGGGCGCCAATCCGGTCGACGAGGAGACGCGGACCGATTACTTCGATTCGCTCCACCACAGCGACGCGGTCGTGGGGCTCAACACGAGCGCCTTCATCGAGGCGGGCATCGTCGGTCGACCGGTGCTGGCGATTCTGGTGCCGCGCTACCGGGACACGCAGGAAGGGACGCCGCACTTCCGCTATCTGATGCAGATCGGCGAAGGTCTCCTCACGGTCAGCCGGAGCGGCGACGAGCACGTCGCGCAGCTGTCCGAGGCGATTCGCCGCACGCCGGGCGGGACGCATCCGTACCGCGCCTTCCTCGAGGCCTTCGTTCGGCCGGGCGGACTCGATCATCCGGCGACTCCCGACTTCGTGCGCGCGGTGGAGGACCTGGCGCGCTGCCATGTGGAGGCCGCCGCGCCGTCGGCGTTCGCCCAGGTTCGACGCGCGTTGCTGGGGGGCGCCGCCCGCGTTGCGTCGCGCGTGGCTGGCGAATCGCTCGTGCGGTCGCCGCGCGAGCTCGACCCCGAGCGCCTCGCGCGGATCGCGGAGGCGACGCGGGCCCAGCAGGTGGACAAGGCGTGAGCAGCCCGTCGGCCACGACACCGCCCGCGCTCGCCGCTCTCGGTCGCGGCCGCTGCCTGGTGATCGGCGAGGTGGCCCTGACTCACGACGGCAGCCTCGGCCTCGCGCACGCGTTCGTGGACGCCATCGCCAACGCGGGCGCGGATGCGGTGAAGTTTCAGGCGCACATCGCCGCCGCCGAGAGCACGCCTGCCGAGCCGTTCCGCGTGAAGTTCAGCCGCCAGGACGCAACGCGATACGAGTACTGGCGGCGCATGGAGTTCACGGAGGACCAGTGGCGCGGCCTCGCCGGGCATTGCCGCGACCGCGGCGTGCTGTTCATCGCGTCGCCGTTCTCCATTCAGGCGGTGGAGATGCTCGAGCGGATCGGCCAGCCGATCTGGAAGGTCGCCTCCGGCGAAACGTCGAACGCTCAGTTGCTCGATCGGATGCTCGACACCGGGTCGCCGGTGCTCTTGTCGACCGGCATGAGCCCCCTCGACGAGATCGACGCCGCCGTCGCGCGGGTGAAATCGCGCCGCGCTGCGGTAGGCGTGTTCCAGTGCACCACGGCGTACCCGTGCCCGCCCGAGAAAGTTGGTCTGAACCTCGTGGCGTTCTACCGCGAGCGCTATGGCTGCTGGGTCGGACTCTCGGATCACTCGGCGACGATCTTTCCGGGCCTCGCCGGCGTCGCGGTCGGCATGGACATGCTGGAGCTGCACGTCGCGCTGTCTCGCGAGATGTTCGGCCCCGATGTCATCGCCTCGGTGACGACCGCAGAATTGAAGCAGCTCGTCGAGGGCATCCGCTTCATCGAGCACATGCGCGCCAACCCGCTCGACAAGGACGCCTCGGCGCGGGAAACCGCGCCGCTCCGTCGCCTCTTCACGCGGAGCATCGTTGCGAAGGATGCCCTGCCGGCCGGCACGGTGCTGGCGCAGGAGCACCTCGTCATCAAGAAGCCGGGTACCGGCCTCTCGCCCGATCGGCTCGCCGATGTCGTCGGACGACGGCTCGTTCGGCCAGTGGCGGCGGACCAACTCCTCGCGCCCGAGGATCTCGAGGGGTTCACCGCCTAGTGTCGAAGCGAAAAATCTGCGTCCTCGTCACCGCGCGTCCCAGCTACTCTCGCATCCGCAGCGCGCTGTTCGCGGTGCGCGATCATCCCGAGCTCGAGCTTCAGCTCGTCGTGGCGGCGTCGGCGCTGCTCGATCGCTACGGAAATGCCATCGACACGATCAAGCGGGATGGGTTCACGCCGAAGCACAAGGTCTACATGGTGCTCGAGGGCGAGAACCTCGTGACGTCGGCGAAGTCCACGGGCATCGGCCTGTCCGAGCTGGCGACGGTGTTCGACAACCTCGGCCCGGACGCCGTGGTCACGGTGGGTGACCGCTACGAAACGCTGGCGACGGCCGTGGCGGCGTCGTACATGAACATTCCCGTGGTCCACGTGCAGGGCGGGGAGGTGACCGGTTCGATAGACGAGAAGGTGCGGCATTCGGTGACGAAGCTGTCGAACCTGCACCTCGTGTCGACGACGCTCGCGCGCGAGCGCGTCATCAGGCTCGGCGAGGAGCCGGACAGCGTCGTCGTGACCGGCTGTCCATCGATCGACATCGCGGCCGAAGTGGTGGCGCGGCCGGCGCTCGACTTCGACCCGTTCGAGAAATACGGCGGCGTCGGGCCCACGACGGACCTCTCGCGCGGCTATCTCGTGGTCATGCAGCATCCGGTGACCACCGAATACGAGGAAGCCCGGCGGCAGGTGGAGGAAACACTGTACGCCGTGAAGGAGGTCGGCCTGCCGGTGATCTGGTTCTGGCCGAATGCCGATGCCGGCTCCGATGGAACGTCGAAGGGGATCCGCGTGTTCCGCGAGAAGGAGAGGCCGGCGAACCTGCATTTGTTCCGGAACATGTTCCCCGAGGACTTCCTGCGGCTGCTCGTGCACTCGACGGGCATCGTCGGCAATTCCAGCGTCGCGATTCGAGAATGCTCGTACCTCGGTGTGCCGGCGGTGAACATCGGGTCGCGGCAGCAGGGTCGCGAGCGCGGGCGCAACGTGGTCGATGCCGGGCACGACCGCGCGGCGATCTCGGACGCGATCGAGAGGCACATCAAGCGCGGGAAGGTGCCGAGCGATCACCTGTACGGCGACGGCCGCGCGGGCGCTCGCATCGCGGATTGTCTCGCGCGCGCCGAGCTGCGCATCGAGAAGAGGTTGACCTATTGATTCCGACGATCCCCGCCGATCGGCGTGAACGGATCGCCGCCGTCGGATACGACTACGCATCGCAGCCGCGGGAAGCCGTACGCATCTGCAATCTGTGTCGAGGCACGTCGTTCGTGGTCCTCACGCACCGCGACCGTTACGGCTATCCGGCGCAGGCGCAGGCCTGCTGCAACTGCGGCCTCGTGTTCTTGAATCCGCGCATGACCGCCGAAGCCTACGGCCGCTTCTACGACGGGATCTACCGGCCGCTGGTGAGCGCGTTTCACGGGCGCGAGATCAACGCGCACACGATTCAGGCCGAGCAGCGCGAGTACGCGCTCGAGCGGGTCGAGCTGCTGCGGCCCTTCATGGAAACGGCCGGCTTGAAGACGATGCTCGATATTGGAGGATCCACGGGTGTCGTGGCGCATCACGTGGCCGAGGCGTTCGGCCTCGACGGGACCGTGATCGATCCGGCACCCCTCGAGCTGGAGCAGGCGCGTCGCTTCGGCCTCGAGACGATCACCGGCCTGGTGGAGCAGCATGATTTCGGCTATCGCACGTTCGACGTCGTCATCATCTGCCAGACCGTGGACCACCTGCTTGACGTGTCGAGCACCCTCGCACGAGTGCGGCACCTGATGACCGGCAACGGGCTGCTCTTCATCGACATCGTCGACTTCCGGGCGGCGTACCTGCGCGAGTGGTCGGTGGAGGACGCGATCAAGATCGATCATCCGTACTACCTGACACAGGAAACAATGACCTCGTATCTGCGCCGCGCGGGGTTCGAGCCCATGCGCACCGACTACGCGGCCGATCACCTCCACGTCAGTTACGTCTGCGCGCCAGGCAATGCCGATCCCGCCGCCACGCCGACCGTCTCGCAGGTCGACGGGCTGTTGCGCGAGGTTCGCCACGTGCAGAACGCGCCGCGGCCGCGATGAGCAATGTGCTCGGCCTGGTGCCGGCGCGGGCAGGGTCAAAGGGTGTGCCGGGGAAGAACCTGCGGCTGCTGAAGGGACACACGTTGCTGGAGTACGCCGCGCGCGCGGCGCGAGCCTCCGGCGTGCTGAACCGCGTGGTGCTTTCCACTGAATCGCCGGAGATTGCCGAGGCGGGCCGGAGCGCGGGCCTGGAGGTGCCGTTCATGCGGCCCGCGGCATTGGCGCAGGACGATACGCCCATGCTTCCCGTCGTCCTGCACGCCGTCGACGCGCTCGAAGCCGGCGGCTGGCTCGCCGATGTGATCGTGCTGCTCCAGCCGACATCGCCGCGGCGGCGGCCCGAGCACATACGGAATGCCGTCGAGATGCTGCGCAGTACCGGCGCCGATTCGGTTGTCACGGTCGTCGAGCTGCCACGCGACAGTTCGCCCGACTACGTCATGCGGATCGAGAACGGCGTGCTGCGCCCCTTCCTCCCTGAAGGGGCCAGGATCGCAAGGCGGCAGGATGCGCGGCCCGCCTATCGCCGCGATGGCACGGTGTACGTGTTCTGGCACTCGACGCTGCACAACTACGGCAACATCTACGGTGACAACTGCCGTCCGCTCGTCGTGGACGCGTCCGAGTCGCTGTCCATTGACTCGCCCGCGGATTGGGACGAGGCGGAGCGCGCTCTCTGATGCGAGCGCTGAAGCAGCTCGTGCCGGCGCCGTTGAAGCATGGCATCAGCGCGCAGCTCGCGCGTCTCGACAGCGGCCGTCTCGACCGCGAGCTGGCCGCGCTCGCGGCGAAGGGCGGCTCGATCGTCGCCGGTCCCTGGCTCGGTGAAGTCGGGTTCGAGCTGCTGTACTGGGTGCCGTTCCTCGCCTGGTTTGCGGAACGGTTCTCGGTGGATCGGTCGCGCCTGCACGTGCTGTCGCGCGGCGGCACCGGCTCGTGGTACGAGCCGTTCGCGGCGCACTACCGCGACGTGCTCGACTACATCACACCCGAGGGGTTCAAGGCGCATCACGACGCGCGCGTGCGGGAGATTGGTGAGCAAAAGCAGACGCGGATGACCGCCCACGAGCGCGACCTGCTCGATCTCATGACGGCCGAAGCCGGCCTGGGCGATGCGCCCCTGCTGCATCCCTCGCTGATGTACCGCGTGCTGCGGCCGTTCTGGTGGGGCCACCTCGGCCCCGACTGGGTTCAACGCCACGCGAGGTATCGCGCGCTCGAGCCTCCGCGCCGCGAGGATCTGCCGGCGCTCCCCGCGTCCTACGTGGCCGTGAAGTTCTACTTCAACGACTGCTTTCCCGAGTCGGACGAGAACCGGGCGTTCGCGCGGGATCTCGTCGCCTCGTTGTCATCGCAAGTCGACGTCGTGTCGCTGTCGGCCGGCATCGACCTCGACGATCACGGAGCCTGCCATCTGGCCGCGCACGGCGTGATCGAGCTCGCCAGCGCCACGCCGGCGTCCCGCAACCTGCACGTGCAGAGCGGCGTCGTGGCCCATGCGCGCGCGTTCGTGGGCACCTACGGCGGGTTTGCCTACCTCGCGCCGTTCTACGGCGTACCCTGCACGGCTTACTACGGGGATCCCGGCGGGTTCTCGCGCTCGCACCTCACGATGGCACGGACCGCGCTGGCGTCGCTCGGACGGCCGGACCTGCTCGAGGCAAAGGCCATTCACGCATGATACGCACCGTTCTCGTCACCGGTGGGGCCGGCTACATCGGCTCGCATCTCGTCGATGCGCTCGTCGCGCGCGACTACCGCGTCACCGTTCTCGACAGCCTCGAACCGCAGGTGCATCGCTCGGGCGGCGTGGCCGTCGTACGCGAACGCGCGAGCCGTCTACGTGCAAGGCGACGTCCGCGACCGCGCGGCCTTCGAGCCGCTCGTCGTTGCGGCCGACGCCGTCGTCCATTTCGGCGCCGCCGTCAGCGTCGGCCAGAGCATGTACCAGGTCGACCGGTACGTGGATGTGAACACGCGCGGCACGGCGCTGCTGCTCGACATCCTGGTCAACGCCAAGCACAACGTCGGGAAGGTGATCGTCGCGTCGTCCATCGGCGTGTACGGCGAAGGGCGCGTACCGCTGCGCGACCCACGGCAGCGTCGCGCCGGCGATTCGGCCGGAGCAGCAGCTGGCGGCGCGCGACTGGGAGCAGCGGTGTCCGCAGTGTCAGCGAGCATGTGCGGTCGATTCCGACGCCCGAGGACAAGGCCCTCTATCGCGACAACATCTACTCGATGACGAAGTACCACCAGGAAGAGATGGTGCTGCTCATCGGCAAGACGTATGGCATTCCGGCAGTCGCTCCGCGGTTCTTCAACGTCTACGGTCCGCGCCAGAGCCTGAGCAATCCGTATGCAGGCGTGGCCGCAATCTGGCTCAGCCGCCTCTTGAACGGGAAGCAGCCGGTCGTCTTCGAGGATGGCGGCCAGCTTCGCGACTTCGTCTCGATACACGACGTGGTGGAGTGCCTCGTGCTGATGCTGGAGAAGCCGGGCGCGGACTATCTGCCGGTCAACGTGGGATCCGGTGAGACGGTCACCATCCTCCAGATCGCGCAGATGCTGAACCGGCTGCTCGGAACCTCGATTGAGCCGTTGGTGACCCAGGCCGGACGCAAGTTCGACATCCGGCACAACACCGCCGACATCTCGCGCGCACGCGAGACGCTCGGGTTTGCGCCGAAGGTGACGCTCGAGCAGGGGTTCTCGGAGCTGATCGAGTGGGCGAAGACGACGCCCGACGTGGCGGTGGACTTCTTCGACCGCGCCCTCGACGAATTGAAAGCCAAGGGCCTGCTCGTCGAGGAGCGGGCGTGAAGGCAGGCACGTGGCGCAGGGCGGCGGGGCATGGGCTCGCCGTTCTGGTCGCGTTGAGTCTGGCGGCGTTTGCGTTCCTGTACAGGTTCAACGCGCTCGGAGGTTCGCTCGGAGGCTTCGACAACGACGACTTCGTCACGTTGACGCGCGTGGACATGGTGCTGGCCGGCGCGCAGCCGCTGCGCGACTTCGCCGACGCCAAGCTGCGCGGGGCGTGGCCGGCACTCGGCTACGAGGTGCCCGCGTGGGCGCAGCGGACATGGGGGCGCAGTCTGCTCACGCACGCGTACTTGACGGTGGGCGTGCTCGCGGTCTGCGCCGGCGCGGTGTTTCTGATCGCGCGGCGCCTCTCGGGCCGATGGGTCGTCGCGCTGCTCGCGGCGGCGGTGGTCATCGTCAGCGGTGCCGAGCTGTACAACTATCCGAAGGTGCTCGCGCTCACGTTCGGCGTCGTGGCGATCGGCGTGGCGCTGCGCCGCCCGACGCGATTGCGGCTCGCCGTGGTTGCCGCCTGGACCGTGGTCGCGGCGTTGTTTCGACATGACTACGGCGCCTACGTCGCCGTGGCCACCGTCGCCGGCCTGATCGGGCTCCAGCCGCGGCCGTGGCAGATCGCGGCGCGCCGCGTGGCGACGTATGTCGGGTTGACGGTCCTTCTGTCCGTGCCGTCGCTCATCTGGGTCGCTCGCTACACAGGCATCCGGCGTTACGTGCAGGAAGCGATCGCCACGAGCCAGACCGACGTCGGCACACGCCGGCTCCACGACTGGCCGGTTGTCGATCCGGCCGCGCCGTTTGCGGAGGAGAGCCTGGTCGCGTTCACCTACTACGCATTCTGGATACTGCCGCTGGCGGCGCTGGCGATGCTGGCGTGGTCGTGGCGCGCGCCCGGGGCTGAAGGCCGCGCGCCGGAGCGCGCCTTCGGGTGCGCGCTGGTGGCGTTGACGCTCACGGTGAATTACCTGTTCCTCCGCTCCAACCTCACGTCGCGATTCGGCGACCCGAGCGTCGCCGTCGTGCTCACGGCCGCGTGGCTCGCGGGTACCGCTGTCCTGCCGGGCTCACCCGTCGCACGCGCGGCGCTGTCGCTCGGTCCCGCCTTGCTGCTGCTGGCCGTCTTCGGCGCCTTCGTCCAGTTCAACAGCATCGCGCGAGAGCTCGAGACGGGCGGGATCCTCGTCTCTCCCGAGACGGCGCAGCGCCGGTTTCATGCGGTCCGGGATACGCTGCGGTCGCTGCCGCCGGAGAGCTGGGCGGGCCATGAGACCCGCGGCTCGTTGAAGGTCGCGCGCTACCTCGCCGAGTGCACCGCGCCGGAGGACTTCGTGCTGATGGGAACCTACGCCGACGAAATCCCGTACTACGCTCGGCGTCGCTTCGCCGCGGGCCAGGGTCTGTTCGCGTTTGGATTCTCGCGCGGCGAGGCCGACCAGCGGCTGGCCCTCGAACGGCTCCAGCGCCAGTCGGTCCCCGTGGCGGTGATGGACGCGGACTACGAGCATGAGTTCGGCCGCAACTATCCGCTGCTCGCGAGACACCTCGCGCAGCACTATCGCGATCTTGGCGTGATCCCGACGGGCGACGAACCGCGCTTCCGGATCTTCGTGGAGGCGGCTCGGGATGCGCGTCGCGTCGATCCGCAGCTTGGGATTCCCTGCTTCCGATGATCCTCGCGTTCGAGCGGCTGCACGAGTTTCGTGGCAAGGTGGCGATGGTCGACGGTGCCTTCGATCCGCTGCATCGCGGCCACGTCGAATACTTCCGCGCCGCCGGCGGCCTCGGCGTTCCGGTGCTGTGCAACCTCGCCTCGGATCGCTACGTGGCCACCAAGCATCCGCCGCTCTTGCCCGAAGACCAGCGCGCCGCGGTGGTCGACGCCATCCGCTACATCAGCTTCACGCACGTCAACAGGTTCGACACGGAAACCGTCCTGCGCGAGCTGCGGCCGCGGTATTACGTGAAAGGGAAGGACTGGGAGGGCCGGCTGCCCGAGGAGCAGGTGATCATCTGCCGCGAGCACGGCATCGGGATCGTGTATCTCGACACCGTGCTCGACTCGTCCACCCGCCTCCTCCAGCAGTTTGCCTCGCAGCAGCAGAACCAACGATGAACATCACCGAGTTCGAAACGCGCGTCCGCGATCAGAAGCCGGTCGGCTCCGGCCACTATGACTCCGAGTACTTCACCGGCGAGTGGCGGGCCGAAGGCAACAACTACTCGCTCGAGACACGCCGGCAGATCGAGGCCAGGAACCCGTCCCTCATCAAGGAGGTGTTTCAGCCCGGGAAAGTACTGGACCTCGGATGCGGGCCGGGAGCGCTGATGCATCTGCTCTGGGAGCTCGGCGTCGACGTCGAGGGCATCGATTTCGCCGAGAGCAGCAGGCAGCTCGCGACGCCTCAGGTCCGCGACCGCATCACGGTCGGACAGGTCACCGATCCGACGCTCAAGCCGGCACATGCCTACGATCTTGTGATCTGCCGTGAAGTGCTCGAACATCTGACGGTGCTGCAGGTGAAGCAGGCGGTCGCCAACATGGCGAGGCTGACCTCGAGGTTCATCTACGTGACCACGCGATTCCATCCGAGCCCGGCAAGCCTGCTCGACTTCACGACGCAGTTCGACGTCGATCCGAGCCACATCACCCTGCTCAACAAGGACCTGCTGCGGCTCATGTTCGTCCTCGAGGGGTGCCGGTCGCGGCCCGACCTCGAGGCGAGGATGGACTGGGGCGGCAAGGGACGCGTGCTGGTCTTGGAGAAGATCTAGTGCCGATTGCCTCGTCCGTCCGCCTCGGCGCCCGCGTCGTCATCCATCATCCCGAGCTCGTGAACCTGTATGGCTGCGAGATCGGCGACGACACGAAGATCGGCGCGTTCGTGGAAATCCAGAAGAACGCGTCGGTCGGCCGGATGTGCAAGATCTCGTCGCACAGCTTCGTGTGCGAGGGGGTCGCGATCGAGGACGAGGTCTTCGTCGGCCACGGTGTGATGTTCATCAACGATCGCCACCCGCGCGCGACCGCATCGGGCCGGCTGCAGGATGAATCCGACTGGCAGGTGGTGCCGACGCGGGTCCGGCGGCGCGCGTCGATCGGCAGCGGCGCGGTGATCCTCTGCGGCGTCACGATTGGAGAACGCGCGATGGTGGGTGCCGGCGCCGTCGTCACACACGATGTGCCCGATGGCGCCACGGTCGCGGGAGTCCCCGCGCGCGTCCTCGCGCGGCCGGAGCGCGCATGATCGGCATTGGCGTCATCGGCTACGGCTACTGGGGACCGAACCTCGTGCGCAACTTCGCGGAGGTGCGCGGCGCCCGCGTGCGGTTCGTGACCGACCTCCGCCGCGAACGCCTCGACGTGGCCGGCGCACGATATCCGTACATCCGGACGAGCACCGACCATCGCGATCTCATCAACGATTCCGAGGTCGATGCCGTCGTGATCGCGACGACGGTCGAAAGCCATTTCGAGCTGGCGATGGCCGCGCTCGCGGCCGGGAAGCACGTGCTCGTGGAGAAGCCGTTCACGTCGACGTCGGATCAGGCGCAGCGGCTGATCGACGCCGCCGCCGGGCGCGGCCTCGTGCTGATGGTCGACCACACGTTCGTGTACACGCCGGCGGTCGTGAAGATGCACGAGCTCACCGCCGCAGGCGACCTTGGCGATCTCTACTACTACGATTCGGTTCGCATCAACCTCGGGCTGTTTCAGCACGACGTGAACGTGCTGTGGGATCTGGCCGTCCACGATTTGTCGATCATGGATTACGTGGTCGGCCAACAGCCCCTCGCGGTGTCCGCGACCGGCCTCTCGCACGTGCCGCGGCAGCCCGAGAACATCGCCTACATGACGATGTTCTTCGAGGCCAGCCTGATCGCGCACGTGCACGTCAACTGGCTGGCGCCGGTCAAGGTGAGGCGGACGCTGCTCGGGGGCAGCAGGCGCATGGTCGTCTACGACGACCTCGAGGCGAGCGAGAAGATCAAGGTGTACGACCGGGGCATTTCGGTCAATCCCAGCCCGGAGAACGTGTACCAGATGCTGGTCGGGTACCGCACCGGCGACATGTGGGCCCCGCAGCTTGCCGTCCGGGAAGCGCTGCATGCCGAGGCGACGCACTTCGTCGAGTGCATCGAGCATCGGAAGGTGCCCATCACCGACGGCCATGCGGGGCTGCGCATCGTCCGGCTCCTCGAGGCCGCCACCGCCTCGATGGCGAGCCAGGGCAACACGGTCACCATTTCCGCGGGAGCGCGCGTTCCATGATTCCTCTCGTCGATTTGCAGGCGCAGTACCGCGCCATCAAGCCAGAAGTCGATTCGGCGGTCCTGCGCGTGCTCGACAGCGCGCAGTTCATCCTCGGCGAGGAGGTCGCGGCGTTCGAGCGCGAATTCGCCGCCTACTGCCGCGCGGACGAATGCGTCGCGCTGAACAGCGGCACGAGCGCGTTGCATCTGGCGCTCCTCGCCGCCGGTGTCGGTCCCGGCGACGAGGTGATTACCGTCCCGTTCACCTTCGTCGCCACGGTATCGACCATCGTCTACACCGGCGCAACGCCGGTCTTCGTGGATATCGATCCGGTGCACTTCACGATGGACGTGGCCGCCGTCGAAGCCAGGATTACGCCACGCACGAAGGCGATCGTCCCGGTGCACCTGTACGGGCAGGCGGCGGACATGGATCCGATCATGGAGATCGCGCGCCGGCGGCGGCTGATCGTCATCGAGGATGCCGCGCAGGCGCACGGCGCCGAGTACCACGGTCGCCGCTGCGGTTCGATCGGCGATATCGCCGCGTTCAGCTTCTATCCCGGGAAGAACCTCGGCGCCTACGGCGAGGGTGGCGCATTGACCACCAGCAATCCCGAGTACGCGCGGATGATCCGGGTGCTGCGTGACTGGGGGCAGGAGAAGAAGTACGAACACCGCTACAAAGGGTTCAACTACCGCATGGACGCCATCCAGGGCGCCATCCTGCGGGTCAAGCTGCGCCGGCTCGAGCAGTGGACCGAGGCACGGCGGTCGCGTGCGGCGCTGTACGACCAGCTGCTGGCCGGCGCGGGCGTGGGGACCCCCGCCGTACGGCCGGGCGCGCGCCACGTGTTTCACGTCTACACGATCCGGACGGCCGAGCGCGAGCGATATCGTCGGCTCCTCGCGGACCGCGGCATTCACACCGGCGTGCACTATCCGATCCCCGTTCATCTGCAGGCGGCGCATGCCGACCTTGGCTACACGGCCGGCGCGTTTCCGAACGCCGAGCGGGCTGCCGCGGAGGTGCTGTCGCTCCCGATGTTTGCCGAGCTGACAGACAGCCAGGTCGAACAGGTGGCGGCGGCCGTGCGCGACTGCGCTGCCGCGGAAGCGCGGGCGTGATGCGGCACGCCGCCGCGCCTCGTGCGGCGGCATACCTGTTCGCCGCATTGGTCGCCGCCGGGGTGGGCCACTTCCTGCTCGGCATCCCGATTCAGCTGACCGACAGCTTCGGCAACATGCTCAAGCTGGACACCAGCTGGCGGGAGCTGATGGTGCAGGAGTTCACGTCGCACGCCTACCTGCGACCGTTCCTCTGGGCCGACCTGAAGCTCGTGTTCGACCTGTCCGGCGGCAACTTCTATCCGTGGTTCCGTGGGGTCCACGTCGCCCAGGTGCTCGGGCTCCTGCTGCTCTTCGTCGCGCTCGTCCGGCCGCGCACCTGGCGCGACGCGGCCCTCGTGCCGCTCGGCATCGCGGTGCTGCTCGGGATGCACACGTTCAGGGGCACGGTGGTCGAGGCGTTTCCGGTGAACACGTTCCTGACGGTGCTGTTGTGTTGTTTTGCCGCCGCCGCGCTCGCATTCATGGCGCACCGGTGGTGGGTGGACGTGCTGGCGGCGATCCTGTTCCTCATCGCCGCCCTCACGGTGGAGAGCGGCCTGCTGGTCGCCGTCATCTTCATCGGCGCGGCGCTCGCCGGTGCGCGTGGGGTGTCGAAGCCGGGGCTCGCGGCAGTCGCGCTGCTGCTGGCGGCATACTTCGTCGTCCGGTTCTCGGTTCTCGATGTCGGGTCGCCCGGCCTCAGCGAACGGTCCTCGGGATACGGCTTCCGGATACTGGACCCCGACGAGCTCACGACCCGCTTCGGCGAGAACCCGTATTGGTTCTACGCCTACAACATTGCCACCTCGATGCTCTCGGTGCTGTTCGCCGAGCCGCGCGCCGGCACCTTCGGCCTCGTCTATGGGTTCACGATCGGCGATCCGTATCCACCGGCGATGGTGAACGTCGTCGCATCGACGTGTGCCACGCTGTTGGTCGGCGCCTATGCGTGGCGACGACGACGGGAGTGGCTCGCGCGGCGCTTCGACCACGACGATCGCCTGGTGTTGCTGTTTGCCGTGGTGCTCGTTGCGAACGCGACGATCAGCTATCCGTACACGAAGGACGTCGTCATGAGCCCGGCCGGGGCATTCTTCGCCGCCGCCGTGTTTGCCGCCGGGCGTGGTCTCCTGGCGGACACGCGCCCGCTGAGCGCCGCGGGGGCCGCGATGACGCTCGCGCTGTGTGCGCTCCTCGGCGTCACATGGGCGCTGCGATTCGCGGCGGTGCCGCTCGGGCTGCGCGAGTCCGCCCGCAAGGTCCGCGCCGAGTGGGCATACGTCCACGATTGGCTGGCCACCCAGAACGTCGCGCTCGAGCGTCCGCAGGACCGGGCGTTGCTGCAGCGCCTGCGCGATGATGCGATCTACAGATATCCGTCGCCCCCGCGGCTGCCGATTGCCGATCACTGGCTGCTGGATCTCGACTGATGCGCGTCGGGTCGATCGGAATCGTCGCGACCGCGCTGCCGGTGGCGGCCGTTGCGGCTGGGATGTTGTGGGTGGCGGCCGGCGAGTGGCGGGGACGCAATTACCTGGCCGCCCCAGCGTTCCGGAACAGCGCGGAAGCCGCCGCCGCCGGTGACGCCGCGACCGCCCTCCGCTTCCTCCGCATGGGTGACAACCCGAGTCGGATTCATCCGATCCGAAGCGATATCATCTCGCCCCGGATCCAGCATGCCACGACCCTCGAGGCCGCGATGTGGTCGCGTCACATCGAGATGATTCGTGTTCTCGACCGCGAAGGAGCGATCGTCGACGGCGATCAGCGCCGCCAGCTCGCGTGCCTCGCGCGGGACCTCGATCTGCCGGAGGTCGCCAGCTATCTCGCACCCGATGAGCGGTGTGTGCGCGGCGTCGCGCTCGAGCGCATCATCGCGCGATCCAGACCGGAGGTTGCGGCCAGCCATGACTGAGGACGCGATGACCAGAGCGGGCGCGCGCACGGTGCCCGCGGTGCACGGCCGCCGTGCCGTCGAGCCCGATCCCCCGTTCGAAAGGGAATTCGCCGCTCATCTGCGCAGCCGCACGCCGGCAACCCTGATGGATCTGTACGGCCGGTTCGCGAACGGTGAGACCGAGTTCGACGCGACGATGCGCCGGATCATCTGGCGCGCGACGAGCCGGGCGTTTGGCGACGGCGTGCACATCGGACGCGGCGTCGTGTGCCGCCATCTCGAGACGTTTACCATCGGCAGCGGCGTCTTCATCGGCGACTATGCGGTCCTCCAGGGCCGCTTCGACGGGTCGTGCACGATTGGCGATCACGCGTGGATCGGGCCGCAGGCCTTCCTCGACGCGCGAAGTCTGGTGATCGAGGATCGTGTAGGCTGGGGTCCTGGCGCGAAGGTGCTCGGCTCGACGCACACCGCCGTGCCGCCGGACGTTCCGATCATCGACACGCAGCTCGAAATCAAGCCGGTGCGGATCTGCGCCTGGGCGGACATCGGTGTCAATGCGGTCATCCTGCCCGGCGTGACCGTCGGCAAGGGCGCGATTGTCGGAGCCGGCGCCGTCGTCACCGACGACGTGCCGCCGTTCGCGGTGGTCGCGGGCGTGCCCGCGCGGCTCATGCGCTATCGGACGGACGCGGAGGGCGAGAAACCACGGTGAGCAGGAACCTTGTCCTCGTGACCGGCGGCGCCGGCTTCATCGGGTCCGAGCTCGTGCGGCAGCTTGCGGCTCGGGGCGAGCGCGTGCTCGTCATCGACAACCTGGTGAACGGCAAGCGCGAGAACATTGCAGAGGTCCTCTCGCCCGATGTCGTGCTTGGCGGGGGCGATATCCGCGATGTCGACGCCTTCCGGCCGCGTCTGCGCGAGGTCACGGTCGTGTATCACCTGGCATGTCTCGGCGTCCGCCACTCGGTGCACTCGCCCCATGAGAACCACGAGGTGAATGCCACCGCCACGCTGCGCCTGCTCGCGGCGTGCCGGGACGCCGGCGTGCCGAAATTCGTCCACGTGTCCAGCTCGGAGGTGTACGGCACGGCCAGGTGGGCGCCGATGACGGAGGAGCATCCGGCCTTTCCGTGCACCGTCTACGGCGCCTCGAAGCTCGCAGGCGAATGCTATGCGCGCGCGTACTTTCGGACCTACGCCTACCCGACGACCGTCGTGCGGCCGTTCAACACGTACGGGCCGCGCAGCCATCACGAGGGCGACAGCGGCGAAGTGATCCCGAAGTTCCTCCTGCGATGTCTGGCGGGCAGGCCGATGATCGTGTTCGGCGACGGCACGCAAACGCGTGATTTCACCTACGTCTCTGACACGGCCGCCGGCATTCTCCTCGCCGGCGACGCCGATGCCTCGATTGGCGAGACGATCAATCTCGGCAGCGGTCGGGAAGTCAGCGTGAACGATCTCGCTCGAACAGTGGCATCCGTCGCGGCGCGGCCGGACGCCGACATTCACCACGACGGCCCGCGGCCCGGCGACGTGCTGCGCCTCTGCGCGGACATATCGGTCGCGCGCGAGAAGCTCGGATACGCGCCAACGGTCTCGCTGGAGGACGGATTGCGGCGTCTGATTTCCTGGTACGAGGCGCAGGGCGTACCCCCTGAACGTCTGCTGGAGGAAGAGGTCGTCCACAACTGGCAGGCGGTGAGATGAAACAGGTTCCCTTCGCGCGTCCATGGATGGACGAGCGCGAGGCCGAGGCCGCGCGCCGCGTCATTCTCTCCGGCTGGGTGACCCAGGGACCCGAAGTCCTTGCGTTCGAGCGCGAGTTTGCCGAGGCGGTGCGGGCGCCGTTTGCGTGTGCGGTGTCGAGCTGCACGACGGCACTGCACATGGCGCTCCTCGCCGTCGGTGTTCGCCCGGGCGATGACGTCGTCACGGTGAGCCATTCGTTCATCGCGACCGCCAACAGCATCCGGTACTGCGGCGCGCGTCCCGTGTTCGTCGACGTCGACGCGTCGACGTTCAACATCGATCCGTCGCGTGTCGAGGCGGCCATCACTCCGCGCACGCGCGCGCTGCTGCTGGTTCACCAGCTCGGCATGCCCTGCAACCTCGACGCGCTGCTGTCGATTGCGCACACGCGAGGACTGCCCGTCGTTGAAGATGCGGCCTGCGCAATCGGGAGCCAGCTCCGGCGGAACGGGCAATGGGAGCCGGTTGGCGCTCCGCACGGCGACATTGCCTGCTTTTCATTTCACCCGCGCAAGCTCATTTCCACCGGAGACGGCGGCATGCTCACGACGCGCAGCGCCGACTACGATGCGCGGTTCCGGCTCCTGCGGCAACACGGGATGAGCGTGCCCGATCACGTCCGGCATGCCTCCAAGGCGGTGATCGCCGAGAGCTACCCGATCCTCGGGTTCAATTACCGGTTGACGGACATCCAGGCCGCCGTCGGGCGCGAGCAGCTGAAGCGGCTTCCGGCGTTGATCGATCGGCGGCGAGAGCTCGCCGCGCGATACCGCGACGTGCTCGCCGATCTGCCCGGCGTCGTGTGCCCGGTGGAGCCCGAGTGGGCGCGCACCAACTGGCAGACCTACACGATTCGGCTCGCGGAAGGCCTCGATCCGCGCCGCGTCATGCAGCAGATGCTCGACGCCGGGGTCGCGACCCGCCGCGGTGTCATGAACGCCCATCGCGAGCCCGCGCACCCGAAAGGGACCTGGTCGTGCGGGCCCGCGCACGATATCTGCACCTGTCCCGGCAGCGGATGCCGATGGCTGCGTACCGGCGAAGAGATACAGGACACGGCGATCGCGCTCCCGATGTTCTACCAGATGACGTTCGACGATCAGGACCTGGTGGTGGCGGCCCTGCGCGCCGCGTGCGGTCCTGCGGCGCCGGCACCGGTGGAGAGAAGGCAGCCCGCCTGATGCGGCTGTCGATCATCACGCCCGCGTTCAACGAGGCCGAGAATCTCGAGGCGATGTACGCGCGGCTGTCGTCGGCCGCGGCGGGCGCCGGCCTCGAGTGGACGTGGATCGTCGTGGACGACCACTCGCGCGACGCGACCTTCGAGATGCTGCGAGGCCTGGCCGCGCGGGATCCACGGGTCCTTGGCGTGAGGCTGGCGCGAAACTCTGGCTCTCATACGGCGATCGCCTGCGGCCTGCATCACGCCGTCGGGGACGCTGCCCTCGTCCTCGCCGGGGATCTGCAGGATCCGCCCGAGACCCTCGCCGCGATGCTGGCGGAGTGGCGCGCGGGGGCGCAGGTGGTGTGGGCCGTCCGCCGGCAGCGCGCGGGAGAGAGCGTGCCGGCGCTCGGCTTCTCGCGGATCTACTACTTCATCATGCGACACATCGTGGGCATGAAGGAGATGCCGGCCACCGGCGCCGACTTCTTCCTCGCCGACCGCCTCGTCATCGACGCGTTCCGCCGATTCCCCGAGCGCCACGTCAGCGTGCTCGCCCTGGTGACCTGGATGGGGTTCCGGCAGGCGTTCGTTCAGTACGACAAGCAGCAGCGCCACGCGGGGCGCTCCGGCTGGACGCTCGCGAAGAAGGCGAAGCTGGTCGTCGATTCGGTCACCGGCTTCTCCGATCTGCCGATCCGCCTGTGCTCGTATCTGGGAATTCTGCTGATGGTGGCCGGTCTGGTCGCCGCGCTGGTGAGCCCGGCGCTCGTGCTGGCGCTGGTGATCGGCCTGGCGGGCGTGCAACTCCTCGCGCTCGGCATCGTCGGCGAGTACGTCTGGCGCGCGCTGGACGAAACGCGCCGCAGGCCGATGTATCTCATCGAGGCGGTCGCCGGCTCCGTGCCGCAGCCGACCGCGGGCGTTCCAGTTCATGAGTGAATATCTGGTCGCCGCGCGAAATCTCGGCTTCAAGGCCCTGCGGCGGCTTGCGTCCGTGCACAAGCCGTTCGTGCGCGGCGCGCGCAAGCGGGCGCGCGCCGAGGAACAGGCGCAGTTCGCGCGCGACGCGCAGGCCGTCGAGGAGGAAATCGCAGCGATCGCGGCGGGCTCCACGCCGATCGTCGCGGGTCCCTGGCTCGCGGAGGTGGGATACGAGGCGCTGTACTGGGTGCCGTTCCTGCGGTGGTTTCAGGACGTCCTTCGTGTGCCTCGCGACCGGATCACCGTCGTCTCGCGCGGCGGCGTGGAGGAGTGGTATCGAGGCATCGCCGGTTCGTACGTGGACATCTTCGACCACATGTCGCCTGCTCAACTCGCGTCGCGGAACGAGGCGCGCATGATGGCCGAGGAGGGGGGTGGCCGCAAACAGAGCGCGATGGGGGCGTTCGACACGGCCATTCTCGAGACCGTCGGCCGCGGGACGGCGGGCAGCGGCCACGCCGTGCTGCATCCGTCGCTGCTGTTCCGGCTCTTTCGAAATGTGTGGCACGGAAGCCTGGCGCAGGATTGGCTCTGGTCGCATACGGACTACGAGCTGCTGCCGCCCCCCGCGCGGCCGCCGCGCGCGGCGCTTCCTGACGAGTACATCGCGGTGAAGCTGTACACGGGCACGGCGCTGCCGGGCTCGCCGGAGAATCGCGACGCGCTTCGCGCGCTCGTGCGACAGGCCACCGAAGTCGCGCCCGTGATCTCGCTGGACGCCGGCCTCGCCGTCGACGAGCACAAGGACTATCTGCTCGCTGATATTCCCGGCGTCATCAGCGCACGCGACTGGATGGAGGCGCGGAACAACCTCGGCGTGCAGAACGCGATCGCAGCCAACGCGCGGCTGTTCCTCGGGACCTGCGGCGGACTGGCCTGGCTCATGCCGTTCTACGGCGTGCCGACGGTGGCGGTCTATTCGGACGACCGGCAGCTGTCGCCGCACCTGATGGCGGCCCGGCTGGCGGGGCGTCGCGTCGGCGCGGCCGATTTCACGCCGCTCGACCTCCGTGCCTACTCATATCTCCACGCACTCCAGCCGCGCTGACGCCGGCCGGGCCGCGCCACCCTCTCGATGGGCGCGGCTCCTGCTGGTGTTCGTCATCGTCTTCACTGGGCTGTACCGTTTCAACCCGCTCGGGGGGTCGAACGCCGGGTTCGACAACGATCATTTCGTGCACTTCGCCTACGCACGGCAGGTGCTCGCCGGGGAGCAGCCGCTGCGTGATTTCGCTGCCGTCGGTTTGAAAGGGGTGCCACCGTCGCTCACGTTCGAGGCGAGCGCGGCGGCGCTCCGGTTGTTCGGCGACAACCTGCGATCGGAAGCGCTGTTGAGCGTCGGAGCCATGGCGCTCGCCGCGGGCCTGACCTATGCGGCGGCTGCCGCCGTGGCGCCGGCGACGATTGCCGCGCTCTGTGTCCTGCTCGGCGTCTTCGAGGCGCCGAAGCTCTACAACTACCCGAAGGTGCTCGTCTTCGCCGCGACCGCATGTCTGGTCGTGGCCTACATGCGCCGCCCCACGCGCGCCAGAGCGGCCGGCATGGGTGCGCTGCTCGCGATCGCCTTCCTGTTCCGCCACGACTATGCGGTCTACGCCGGTGCGGCGTTGGCGGCGGCGGTGGCTCTCGGGGCCGGCCTCTTTCAGCGCGCGATCGGTCACCTCGCGATCTGCGCCGTCGTCGCGCTGGGGCTTCTTGCGCCGTCCCTGTGGTACGTGCAGTCGCGTCAGGGGATTGCCGCCTACCTTCAGGATGGGTTCGCCATCAGCACGCGGGAAGCCGCGCACACGGATCTCGAATGGCCGCGCTTCACGCGAGTCGACGATGAGGGCCGAGCGGTCGCCGCGACCGATATGCGCGTCGAGCAGAATGCGATCGCGGCTCTGTACTACATGCACCTCGCGCTTCCCGCGGCCGTCCTGCTGATCGCGCTCGTGATGCGGCGAGCGCCCGATCCGGCCGGCGCTCGCCGCTCGCTCGTGGCGCTGTCAGTCGCGGCGGTCGTGGCGACGCCCTTTCTGCTCCGCGGCAATCTCGGCGCGCGTTTCGGCGACATCGCCCCGTTGACATCCGTTCTCGCGGCCGGCGCGATTGCGATGTGCGTGAGGCGATCGTCCGGCGGGCGCGTGATGGCGCTCGTCGCACGCGCGGCGCTCGTGATTGCCGTCGTGGCCGCGGGTGCGATGGCGATCTGGACGCTCGGCAGCGTTCGCACCGAACTGGATGCGTCCGGCTGGTCGGACTCTGGAGAAAAGATCGTCAAGCAGGCGCATCGCCGCTGGCAGGAGCTCGGCGCGCTGCCGGCGGCTTACTGGACCGACCCCGAAGCGACCGGAAGCGTGCGCGCGGCGCAGTACCTGAACCGCTGCACGGAGGCGGGCGATCGCGTCCTCGTGATGGCGTATGCGCCGGAGGTCGTGGGACTGTCGGGCCGGCTCTTCGCCGCCGGGCTGTCGCGCGTCATCCCCGAGGAGTTTGCCGCGGAAGCGCATCAGCGCATCGCGCTCGATCGCTGGCAGCGCCAGTCCGTGCCGATCGTGCTGGTCGATGACGCGGAGCTGGAGGAGTACGCGCGCGAGTTCACGTTGCTCGACAGGTACCTCCGCGAGAGATACGAGATCGCGGGCGAGATCGAGATCGACGGGGGCCAGAAGCTGCACGTCTTCGCGCGGCGCGCGCCGGGTCCGAACGGCACGTTCCGTGACACCACGCTGCCCTGTTTTCGGTCTGGCCGCGCCCGATAACTCATATAGAATGAGTGGTCTGCCTGAAACAGCTCAGCTGGGCGGACCCCAATCACGCACACGATGATCGACTGTATTGCCGGTTACCACCTGAACCCGTGGACGTGTGGCATCGCGAAGTTCAACGCGATCCTGGCCAGACATCTCGACCTGCCGCACGTCGCCATTCGCGAGGCACAGCTCGGCAATTACCGGCGTCCGTTGCTCTCACTGAAGCTGTCTGAGTTCGCCGAGCGTGATGCGGCCGACCTGCACCTGTGGAGCAAGTGTCACCCGGAGCAGTTCGACGTCTTCTTTCACGCCTTCGACGGGACCGAGATCGAGGCCGCGCTGCTGATGGCTGCGCGCCGCGTGTACTGCGGCAACCGAGAGCTGTTCGAGATGCTGCGGCCGGCGCGCCCGGACATCCAGGAGCTCTTCTGCCCCGGAACCATCCTGAATCCCGCGCGCTTCCAGAACTCGGATCTGAAAGTTTTCACGTTCGGCATGGCGCACAAGATCCGCGTGCCCCTGTATGCCCGGCTGCGCGATCTGCTCGAGGCGACGGGAAAGAGCTACTCCGTGTACGTCTCCACCGCGCTGCACGAGAACACGAGCTTCGATGGCTCGTTCGTGGTGCGGTTCGAGGAGCTGCAGGCGATCTTCAACGGGCAGATCTTCTTCATGGGGTACCTGTCCGACACGGCGGTCTTCAATCACCTGATGGACTGCACGTATCTCGCGGCGTTCTTCGAAAAGGGGCTGCGCGCCAACAACACCACCGTCAATGCGGCCATGGAGTGCGGGTGCTCGGTCATCACGAACCTCGACGAGTTTTCGCCGAAGGGGTTTGTGCACATGAAGAACGTGATCGACATCAACTTCTGCGACCGGCTGCCGGAGGGCGAGCAGAACGAGCGCATCGGCCTGGCGGCGCGCGACGTCGCGCATGCTGAATACGGATGGGACCAGCTCGTGGCGCAGCTGCGCCCCGTCGTCAGAACTTAGGAGATCCCTTGGCGCGAAGCATCACGATCGGCAAGCACACCATCAACGACGACAGCCACTGCTACGTCATCGCCGAGATCGGCCACAACCATCAGGGCAGCGTGCAGAAGGCGCGCGAGCTGTTCCGGGAAGCCAAGCTGGCCGGCGCCCAGGCGGTGAAGCTGCAGAAGCGCCACAACCGGAGCCTCTACACGAAGGCGGCGTACGACAAGTCGTACGACAACGAGAACAGCTTCGGCGCCACCTACGGCGAGCACCGGGAGTTCCTGGAGTTCGGCCAGAAGGAGTACAAGGAGCTTCAGGCGTACGCGAAAGAGCTCGACATCGATTTCTTCGCGACCGCCTTCGACATGACCAGCGCCGACTTTCTCGCGGCGCTCGACGTGCCCGCGTACAAGATCGCCTCGGGCGACCTGAAGAGCGAGCCGCTGCTGCGGCACGTCGCCGAGTTCGGAAAGCCGGTCGTCATCTCGACGGGCGGCGCGCTCATCGACGACGTCAAGCGGGCCTATGACACGATCGTGCCGATCAACCCGCAGCTGTGCATCCTGCAGTGCACGGCCGGCTATCCGGCGTCGTTCGAGGAGCTCGATCTCCGCGTCATCACGCAGTATCGCGAGCTGTTCCCGAAGGCGGTCATCGGGTTCTCGGGCCATGACAACGGGATCGCGATGCCCGTCGCCGCCTACGTGCTGGGCGCGCGTGTGGTCGAAAAGCATTTCACCCTGAACCGCGCGATGAAGGGGACCGATCACGCGTTCTCGCTCGAGCCGGTCGGCCTCCGCAAGATGGTGCGCGACCTCGAGCGAACGGCCGCGGCCCTCGGCGACGGCGCCAAGAAGATCTACGACAGCGAAAAGGCTCCCATCATCAAGATGGGCAAGAGCCTCGTTGTCGCGCGCGACGTGCCGGCGGGATATGTGCTTCGATCGTCGGACGTCGTGATGAAGTCGCCGGCGGGCGGTATTCCGCCCTACGAGATCGACAAGGTGATCGGGCGCATCACGCTCAAGCCGCTGCACGCGGACGATTTCCTGTCCTTCGAGGTCCTGGGCGAGCCCGCGGGCGCTGAACTCGCGCGCTCGTGACGGAAGCGAGCATCGACAAGACCGACGGCCTGTTCACTCTCGACGGCCTCGTGGCCGTGGTCACGGGCGCCTGCGGCAAGCTGGGGCTCGTCTGGAGCGAGGCGCTCCTCGACGCCGGCGCGCGCGTGGCCGCGCTCGATGTGCCTGGTGCCTCGGCATCGGAAGCATTCGCCCGCCTGGCGTCGCGTTCCAGCGGGCGGCTCCAGCGCTTCGATTGCGACATCACGCACCGAGGATCGATTGAGGCGGCCGCTCAGCAGGTGCGCGCCGCGCTGGGCGAGCCGGTCGTGCTCGTGAACAACGCCGGCGTGGATCAGCCCCCCGACGCGGGCGGCAATCGCAGCCGCATCGAGGACCTTCCGCTCGAGCAGTTCCGGCGCATGATCGAGGTGAATCTGCTCGGCACGTTCCAGGTCACGCAGGTGTTCGGCGGCCGCATGGCGGAGCAGGGCGGCGGGTCGATCATCAACATCGGATCGCTCTATGCCTCGGTCTCGCCCGACCAGCGGTTCTACGAACATCTCGCCGGCAGTCCGCCGTTTCTGAAGTCGCCCGCCTACGGCGCGTCGAAGGCCGGCGTCGTCAACATGACGAAGTACTTCTCGACCCTCTGGGGTCCGCGCGGCGTGCGGGTGAATACGCTGTCGCCGGGCGGCGTCCTCGGCGCGCAGGATCAGGAGTTCAAGCAGAAGTACGGAGCGCGTGTGCCGCTCGGGCGCATGGCGACCTTCGAGGACCTGAAGGGCCCGCTCGTGTTTCTTGCCTCGGGCGCTTCGTCATACGTCACCGGTCACGAGCTTCGGGTCGATGGTGGCTTCACCGCCTGGTAAACAGCAGCGGCTCGCGCCGCCGCGAAGGTCTCCGCTGCGGCTCGCCCTGCGGCGGCTGTCCCAGACGTTTGTCCACCGCGCGCCCGGGGAGCGTGACGATTGCCCCGCGTGCGGCTCGTGCGAGATCGTCAACCTCGACGTCCTTTCGCTCCGCGCCGCGAAAACCGGCTTCGCCTGCGTGTGCGATGACTGCGGGCTTGTCTTCAGCAATCCCATTCCAACACCGGACGACCTCGCGCATTTCTACAGCCCCTCGGGGGCATGGGGGAACGAGCGTCGCGATCTGCCGGACGTCCCGAGCCATGCAGCGTCGCGCGTCGGCGGGCTCTGGACGCAGATGTTCGACCCGATACGCGGCGAGATCGACGTCGCATCGCCGCCGTCAGGCGCTACCGTGCTCGACTTCGGATGCGGTGAGGGCAGGCTGCTCGATCTCCTGCAGAACTGTGGCTGGCAGACGTGTGGAATCGAGCCGGCGCTCGACCGGGCGTTCCAGCGTCACCGCCGCCTCGACGCCATTCCCCGGGCCGCGGAATTCGATCTCATCGTGCTCCTGCAGGTCCTCGAGCATGTCGCGAACCCGTTGGATCTGCTCCGTCAACTGGCTGGCGCCTGCCGCGTGGGAGGCCACCTGCTCGTGAGCGTGCCGAGATTCGACACGCTGCCGCTTCATCGCGACTACAAGTACGTGTTGAACGGCCGCGCGCACATCACCGCCTACACGTGGGCCTGTCTCCAGGAGCTGCTGAGGCGGGCCGGCTGGCAGCCCGTCGCGCCTCCGCCCGCGGAGGTCGGCAAGGGTGGTGGCGGCCGCCGTACGACGAGCCGCCTGCGCGTCCTCGCGCGTCGTGTCGACGATGTCGCTGAACATGCGGCGTCAGGGGTGGCACGGCCGGGAGACGAAGCGCGGGTCGCCCTGCGCGCGTACTACGCCGGTACCTCGCGCCCACTCCTCGCGAGGGCCGGGCTGATCCGCTTCGCCGCGCTGCAAGCCCACCTGTGGCGTTTGTACTCGGCGCGGAAGACTCCAAAGCCGGACGCGGCCTCGCGATCGACAGCCGTATGACGATCGATCCTCGCCGCGGTCTACTCGCCGGCGGCCTCTGTCTCGTCCTCTCGATCGCTCTCGTCGAAACGATTCCGGTGCTGTTCGGCACGCCCCAACCGATGGTTCATGTCATCTGGCGCGACGCCGACCACGCCGAACGCGAGGCGCTGGAGCACCGATTTCATCTCTCCGAAGCCGCTGAGCTCTCGGGCGGGCGATGGGCCTACGTTCCGCAGGACACAACCCGGGAAGCGCTGCGAGCGCTGGTCCGCCATCCGAAGGTTGCGGACACGGACGGCATCGATCGCAATCTGTTCCGAATGGCGGCGAACGCCCCGCTCACGAACCGGCGCGGTGGCCGGATCGTTGGGATGCCATGGGCGCCGCGCGTGTTCAAGCTCCTCGCCGGCGCTCTCGCGGCGGCAGGTGTCGTTTTCCTCGTGGTTGCCGCGCACGCGCGTGGATGGGTACGGCGCGACGCGCTCCAGCCGTCGGTGCTCGGACGCGGCATCCCGGTTGCGTCGGCGGAAGCCGCCGGCATCTTTCGTATCGCGTTCGGCTGTCTGGTGCTCGTGTACCTGGTGCGCAATCCCGTCTATCCAGACCTCCTCAACCCGTACGAGCTCGGGCGCGCCGTGGGCCCGTATGGCAGTCTGATGCGGTGGCTGGGGGAACACGAGGATGTGGTCCTGTGGATCGACCCTGCGGTGAAGGCGTTCGGCGGCCTCTTCATTCTCGGCATCGGCACGACCATCACGTACATGGCGTTCGTCGCGACCTTCCTGGTGTGGGCCAGCGTCTACACGCTGAACATCTCCCACCATGTCGTGGCCGCCCTCGGGATTGCGATGATCTGCCTGATTCCGTCGCGATGGGGGGACGCGTGGAGCTTCGACGCGTGGCGGGCGTCGCGAATCGCGGCCGGGCACCGATCGCCGGCCTCGAAGCGCTACGGCTATGCGATGTGGGTCCCCGTCTTCGTGCTCGGGGTCACGTTGGCCGCTGCAGCGGCATCGAAGCTCCGCGGAGGCCTCGACTGGATCTTCAACGGTACGGTCAAGTATCACTTCGTGAGCGACCTCGAGCACGCGTGGGTGCCGTGGGGACCGCGGCTGATGCGTCACGATGCCCTGGCGGTCCCCGTGTCTGCAGTCACCGTCGTCCTCGAGGCCCTGGTTCTGACGGCGGTGTTCTCACGCTCGGATCGATATCGACTGATCGTCGGCCTGTGCGTCGCCGCCATGCTGGCCGGCTTTGCCGTGTTCCAGGGGATCGTCTGGCCGGGATGGTGGATACTGCTCGTCGGCTTTCTGCCCTGGCATCGGATCCAGCCCGCCTCCGCCCTGAGCGCGGTTGGAGCGACGAGCTTCGCGCAGCGTGCCGTGCTTTCCGCGGTCGTCCTCTTCCAGATCTACGCTTGGTCGGCACGGATCGAGGCCCGTCCAATCATCTCTTCGTACGACATGTACGCGACGACGTACGCCAGCGACGAAGAGTACGAGCTGGCGAGCAACCTGACGTACCGTGTCCTCGCGATCAACAGCGGAGGCGCCGCGCAGGAGCTCGGTTGTGACGTCGATGACGAGGCCGCGCGGGTGCTGACCGCCGCCGCTCGCGGCGGCAGCGTCGAGCGAACGCGAATGCGGAGCATCCTGACTCGCTGTCTCGGACGCAGGCGCGAGGTTCAGTACGTGCTCCTCGAAGGCGATCGGCAGGTGTTCGACTGGCAAACCGGTCGATTCGGCTGGAAGCGAGGTGTCGATCGAATCGGCCCCGTGTCGGTGGGGTGGCTGTGGCAATAGCGGGCGGCCTGCTGCGCCTCGTCGATCGCGCCGCGCGATCCGTGATTTTCAGAGCGCCGGGCGAGCTCGAGCGATGCCCCGCGTGCGAGTCGCGACGACTGGTGGCGCTGGGCGTTCACAAGCTGGCCCAGCCCGTGGCCGGCCGGCGCATGGGTTTCATCAGCGGCTGTGAGGACTGCGGTCTCGTGTTCGTGAACCCGTTGCCATCCGATGACGCGCTGGCGTCAATGTATGGGCCCAAGGGGGAATGGGGGCTGGCTCGCACCGGCGAAGACTCCGCTGTCGCGGCTCGAGGCGCGAGGCGGCCGGGGTCCGGCACGTGGCCCCGTCTCTTTGACGCGATTCGAGACGATCTCGACGTGACTCGACCGCCCGCCGGGTCGCGCGTGCTCGACTTCGGCTGTGGCAGAGGGAAGTTCCTCGACGTGTTGCAGCAATGCGGGTGGAGCACGTTCGGCATCGAACCGGCGCTCGACGCTGCCTTTCCCCGGCACCAGCGCCTCGAGTCGCCGCCCGCGGAGCCGACGTTCGATCTGGTCATCGCGCACCATGTCCTCGAACACGTTACGAATCCGCTGGCGATCCTGCGGCAGCTGGCCGCGGCGGCGCGGCCCGGCGGATATCTCTTCGTGGCGGTTCCGCGGCTCGATACGCTCCCGACACACCGCGACTATCGGTACGTGTTCAACAGAGTTCATGTCACGGCGTACACGAGCACGTGCATGGAAAGTCTCCTCGCGCGCGCCGGCTGGAAGCTCGTGGAGGCGCCGCCGGCGGAGGTTGCGATCTCGGGAGGCCGGCGAACGACGGCGCGGCTGCGGATGCTCGCACGGCGCGTCGGCGGAGAGGTGCCTGCGCCTGCGAACGCCCTCGGGCCGGCGCGGTCCGCGCTGCGCGCCTATTACCAGACCGCACCGCGTCCGGCGCTCGAGCGGCTGGGCGCGGTTCGACTCGCGGCGGGAGTCGTGGAATGCCGCCGACGGTTCAAACGCTGGGCCGGGATGTTGCGGATGGCTTCTCAGAATGCTGCACGCTGATACTCGCAGGGAGCATGCGCTGGTCTGTCCGGCGCTCGTGACGAATCAGATCGGCGGCGCGGATGCGCCCGCCGGCTGCGGCCGGACGTTCTCGAAAGTGGATCCCGCGACCGGTCGCGAGATTTGCGAGGTCGCCCGCTCGACGCGCGCGGACGTCGACCGCGCCGTGGACCTGGCGAAACGGGCGCAGCCCGCGTGGGCCGCGACCACCGCCGTGAAGCGGGGCGAGATCCTCCGGCGGATTGCCATCTTGATGCAGGAGCGCCGCGACGCGATCGCCGCGCTCGTCGCGATGGAGACGGGCAAGTCGAAGAAGGACGCGCTCGGCGAGACGGATGCGGCCATCGAGATGGGGTTCTTCGTGGCGGGGGAGGGCCGCCGGTTCTACGGCCAGACCACCACGAGCGCCGCGCCCAACAAGGCGGCGATGATCGTGCGGCAGCCGCTCGGCGTGGCGGGCCTCATCATCGCGGCCAACACGCCGATCGCGAACGTGGCCTGGAAGGCGTTCCCGGCGCTCCTCTGCGGCAACGCGGCCATCATGAAGGCGTCGGAGGACACGCCGCTCTCGGCGTGGGCCTTCGGCGTGATTGCGCGCGAGGCCGGCGTTCCCGACGGGATCTACAACACCATTCACGGCTTCGGCGAGGAAGCCGGCGCGCCGCTCGTCGAGCACGCCGACGTCGCCGTCGTCAGCTTCACCGGCTCGTGCGAGGTCGGCCGCTGGATTGCGGAAACCGCGGGCCGGCGCCTCGCGAAAGTGTGCCTCGAGCTCGGCGGCAAGAACCCGCTCATCGTCTGTGACGATGCGGATCTGCAGAATGCGGTGACGTGGACCGTGGGCTCGGCGTTCAGCAACGCGGGGCAGCGGTGCGCCGCCGGCAGCCGCATCATCGTGTTCGATGCGGTGTACGACGACGTTCAAGGCGCTGCTCGTGGAGGCGACCGGCAGGCTGAAGGTCGGCACGGCCGACACGGATGACTACGGTCCGGTGATCAACGAGCAGCAGATGAAGAACATGCTCGCGTCGGTGGAGCGCGCGAAGGCGGATGGCGCCGCGATCCTCACGGGCGGGCATCGCGTGGGGCGCGACGGCTTCTTCGTCGCGCCGACGATCCTCGAGCACGCCGGGCCGAACGACGAGATCTCGCGCAGCGAGCTGTTCGGTCCGATCACGTGCCTCTACCGGGTGAAGGACTTCGAAGAGGCGGTCGCGATGGCCAACGATTCGCCGTTCGGCCTCACGGCGTCGATTCACACGCAGAACATCCACCGCGCGATGACCTTCATCGGCCGCATTCAGGCCGGCGTCGCCGTGGTGAACGGCGGCACGTACGGCAGCGAGCCGCACCTGCCGTTCGGGGGGTTGAAGCAGTCGGGCAACGGATGGCGAGAAGCCGGGACCCAGGCGCTGGACGTGTATTCGGATCTGAAGACCGTGTACATCAACCACAATCCTGGGGCGGTATAGAACGTGTCTCGCTGTTGCAGGTGCACGGTGCTCGGTTCGTGTTCAGGTTCAGGTTCGGTTCACCGTTCCGGTGTGGTTCGTTGTCGAGCCGAACCGGAATCAGAACCAGAACCGAAGTACCGAAGCTCGAACCAGAACACGAACAGGAGCGAGAACGTTGAAGTGCGAACGACACGCCGAGCTCTATTCCGGCGAGACAGGGATCGAAGCGGGTTCCGGGCAAGAACGTGCGCGTCGTGCAGGGCCACCCGATGCTCGCGTACACGATTGCGCCGGCGCTGGAGAGCGGCGTGTTCGACTCGGTGATGGTGTCGACCGACTCGGAGGAGATCGCGGCCATCGCGCGGCACTACGGCGCCGAGGTGCCGTTCCTGCGGCCCGCCGAGTTCGCGAGCGACACATCGCCGGACATCGAGTGGCTCGAGCACATGCTGAACGTGTTGAAGGCTCACGGCCGGACGTGGGACTGCTTCAGCCTGCTCCGGCCGACGAGCCCGTTCCGGACCGCCGACATGATTCGGCGCGCGTGGGGCCGGTTCACCGACCAGGACGGCGTCGATTCGCTGCGCGCGGTCGAGAAGTGCGCCCAGCACCCGGGGAAGATGTGGGTGGTTCGCGGCGATCGGATGTTTCCGCTGCTCCCGTTCGGGCCGCGGGAACAGCCGTGGCACAGCACCCCGTATCAGGCGCTGCCGGCGGTGTACATCCAGAATGCGTCGCTCGAGATCGCGTGGACGCGCGTCGTGTTCGAGGGCCGGACGATCGCGGGCGACGTGATCGTGCCGTTCGAGACCGAAGGCTATGAAGGGTTCGACATCAACGATTTGACCGACTGGATGGTGGCCGAGCGCTTGCTGTCCGATGGGACGGTGGAGTTGCCGCGCGTGCCCCAGGCGCCATACTCCCCTGGTGTGGGCGCAGTGTAGCGACAGTGTAGGGCGGCCCTTCAGGGCCTCCACATGAACGACGAGTGAACGATGGGTGATCTTCAGACCGACCAGGGCGAAAGCCTCGAACTGACATACGTCCCCGCGTCGGAGTTCGGCCGCGTTCGCCGCGCGGACGGATCGGCCGCCGCACGATGCGAGGCGTTCGCGGCGCTCGCGCGGATCAACACGCTCTACATGATCGCGGGCGCGTGGTCGGGTCACATCGGGACGAGCTTCAGCTCGCTCGAGATCATGAGCTGGCTGTTCCTGAACGAGCTCCGCGATCTCGACCGAGGGCCCGAGCAGTGCGACGTGTTCTTCTCGTCGAAGGGACACGACGCGCCCGCCCTCTACGCCGTCCTGATCGGGCTCGGCCTGCTCCCGGAAGACAAGGTGCATCAGCTCCGCCGGCTGCATGGCCTGCCGGGCCACCCGCACGTCGAGACGCCGTACGTGCAGGCGAACACCGGCTCGCTCGGCATGGGGATCTCGAAGGCGAAGGGGATGGCGATCGCGAATCGCATTCTCGGACGCCGGCGGCGCATCTTCGTCCTCACCGGTGACGGAGAGCTGCAGGAGGGGCAGTTCTGGGAATCGCTCGCCTCGGCGGCGAACCGCGGCCTCGGCGAGATCGTGGCGATCGTCGACCACAACAAGATCCAGTCGGACACCTGGGTGCGGCAGGTGAGCGATCTCGGCGACGTCGAGGCAAAGCTGCGCGCGTTCGGCTGGCACGTCGCGCGCGTGGACGGCCACGACGTCGCGGCGCTCGAGCGCACGTTCCGATCGCTCGACGCGATCGCCGACAGGCCGAAGATCGTCCTCGCCGACACCGTGAAGGGGAAGGGCGTCTCCTTCATGGAGGGGCCGGCGATGAAGGCCGCCGAGCTGTACGGATACCACTCGGGCGCGCCCTCGGAGCAGGCGTACGCCGACGGCCTGCGTGAGCTCCTCGCGTCGGCGAGGCGCCTCGTGACGGCGCTTGGCCTTGGCGACCTGGCCACGGAGACGCGCGTCCGCAACCCGCGCCGCGAGCCGCGGCAGACCGACAACCTGGTTGCCGCCTACGACAGAGCGCTCGTCGCGCTTGGCGGCCGGAACCCGCGCGTCGTGGTGCTCGATGCGGATCTCATCAAGGACTGCGGCCTGATCAACTTCTCCAAGACGTATCCGGATCGGTTCGTCGAGTGTGGCATCGCCGAGCAGGACATGGTGTCGATGGCGGCGGGCATGGCGCGCCGGACGTGCTTGCCGATCGTGCACTCGTTCGCCTGCTTCCTCGCCGCGCGGCCGAACGAGCAGATCTACAACCAGTGCAGCGAGGCGACGAAGGTGATCTACGTCGGTTCGCTCGCCGGCCTGGTGCCGGGCGGACCCGGCCACTCGCACCAGTCGGTGCGCGACATCAGCGCGCTCGCCGCGTGTCCCAACCTCCTGATGGCCGAGCCGTGCGCGGAGCGGGAGGTCGGTCCGCTGCTGGAGCTGCTCGCCGAAGGGACCCGTGAGAGCGGGTATCTCAGGCTCGTTTCAGTGAAGTGGCCGCTCGCGTTCGAGCTGCCCGCGGGCTACAAGCCGCACATCGGCCGCGGCGTCGTCGTGCGCGACGGCAACGACGCGGTGGCGTTCGCCTACGGCCCGTGGCTCCTCTCGAACGCGTTCGAAGCCGCGGAGGAGATCGAGCAGACGACCGGCTGGAGCATCCGGTTGGTGAACCTGCCCTGGCTGAACCGGGTCGATCACCGGTGGCTCCGCGAGGTGATCGGCGCACGCCGCATGATCGCGATGCTCGACAATCATTACCTGCACGGCGGACAGGGCGATATGCTGGCGGCCGCCGTGGCCGGGCTCGCGCTCGAGCCGGCGCCGCAGATCGTCCGCATCGGCGTCACGTCGCTGCCGGAGTGCGGGACGAACGACGAAGTGCTCGCGCACCACGGCCTCGACGTCGGCGGGCTGGTGAAGAGCCTGAAGCACGCTGTGCCGCAAATCGCGTAATCGCCAAATCGCGTAATCGCCGAATCGCATGATTGTCTTATTCTGGGATATCGACGGTACTCTGCTCACCACGGACGCGCGGGCATGTTCGCGTGGGAAGACTCGCTGCGCGAGATGACGGTCAACGACTTCGACCTGTCGAACTTCCGCACGGCCGGGATGACCGACTATCAGATCTCGAAGCGGACGCTCGAGCTCGTCGGCGTCGAGCCGTCCGACGCGAACGTCGAGCGGTTTCTCCGCCGCTACGAGGACCTGCTGCCCGCCAGCCTGCCGCGCAAGCAGGGGCGGGTGCTCGACAACGTGCGGGAGATCCTCGATCACCTGCGCGCCGAACGTCCGGACGTGCGTTCGTACCTGCTCACCGGCAACACCCGGCGGGGCGCGCACGCGAAGCTGACCTACTACGGCATCGACCACTTCTTCTCCGATGGCGCGTTTGCCGAGGACACCGGCGACCGCTCGACGATCGCCGCCCGCGCGCTCGAGCTCGCCCGGCGTGCCGGCCCCGTGGGCGACGACACGATCTTCGTCATCGGCGATACGCCGCACGACATCGAGTGCGCGAAGCCGATTGGCGCGAAGACTATTGCCATCGCCACCGGCGGCTACTCGGTGGACGAGCTCCGGCCGCACAATCCGTGGCGGCTCTTTGAAACGCTGCCGCCGCCGGCCGACTTCGTACGGCTGCTCGAGGTTCCGGACAGCGTCGGTCAGAAGGTATGAAGCGGGGCATCCGGAGGATTCCGGCGCTCTGGCGCGCATCGCGGCTCGCGCGCCGCTGGTACCATGCGCGCGTCGATGCGTATCCCGACTGGAGCCGGGCGCTCGCGCAAAGCCCGGCGCTGTGGGCCTCGGCGCGATCCGCCGCGCAGGGTGGTCCCCGCGTGCTGATGGCCAGCGTGATCGGCTCCTACGCCCATGCCATCTCGCTCGAAAGCGCACTGGCCGCCGCCCTTACGTTCCGCGGCGCCGAAGTGCACGCGCTGCTGTGCGACGCGGAAATGCCGGCGTGCGCCGAGTGCGAAGCCTCGCTCTACCCGAACCTGCAGGCGTTTGCGGACCACGGCCCCCAGCGCGACCTGTGCCGCGACTGCCTCTGGCCCGCGGAGCGCGTCTACGCCGCGCTCGGCATCAAGGTCCACCGCTACAGCGATTGGCTGACGACCGAGGACCGCGTGGAGGCGGCGCAGATCGCGCGAACCCTCCCGGCCGATCAGATCGAGACGTTCACCCTGAATGGCCTCGCGGTGGGCGAGCACGCGCACGCCGGAGCGCTCCGTTTCTTCGCGACCGGCACCCTCGACGACGAGGCGCTGGCCGAACCGATTCTTCGCCGTTACCTGGAAGCGGCCCTGCTGACGGCGTACGCGACCCGGCGCCTCCTTCGCGGCATCGGCTTCTCGTCGGCCGTCTTCACACACGGCATCTACGTTCCCTGGGGCATCGTCGGAGAAGTCGCGCGCCAGGAGCGCGTGCACGTGGCCACCTGGAACGTCGCCTACCGGAAGCGCCGCTTCATCTTCAGCCACGACGACACGTATCACCACACGCTGCTGCGCGAGCCGCGCGAGCACTGGGAGCATCTCGATCTCTCCGAGGCGCAGGAGCGCGAGCTGCTGAACTATCTGAAGAGCCGCCGCGAGGGGCTCTTCGACTGGATCGTGTTCCACCGCCCGACGCGGCAGGATCCGGCTGACATCGCGAAGCGCATCGGGCTCGATCCGTCGAGGCCGGTGGTCGGGCTGCTCACCAACGTGAGCTGGGACGCGCAGCTGCACTATCCGGCGAACGCGTTCCCCAACATGCTCGAATGGCTGGTGCAGACGTGCGAGTACTTCGCCAGGCGTCCCGAGCTCCAGCTCCTGATCCGCGTGCACCCGGCGGAGATCAGCGGCTTTCCGCCGTCGCGCCAGCCAATCCTCGGCGAGCTGCGCAAGCGCGTGCCGAGGCTGCCGGCCAACGTCATCGTGGTGCCGCCGCAGAGCGGCATCAGCACCTACGGCCTGATGTCGCTGTGCAACGCCGCGATCATCTACGGCACCAAGATGGGTGTCGAGCTGACGAGCGTCGGGCTGCCGGTGGTCGTGGCCGGCGAGGCGTGGATCCGCAACAAGGGGCTGACGCTCGACGCGAGCACGCCGGAGGAGTACTTCCGGCTGCTCGACACGCTGCCCGTGACGCACCCGCTCGCCGCCGACCAGCTCGCCCGCGCCCGGCGCTACGCCTATCACTTCTTCTTCAACCGCATGATCCCGCTGCCGTTCATCGAGCCGAAGGCGGGGTATCCCATCTACCGGCTGAAGCTCGAACGCCTCGAGCAGCTCATGCCGGGCCAGACGCCGGGCCTCGATACCATCTGCGGCGGCATTCTCGGGAAGGGGTCGTTCGTCCACCGCGAAGCCACGTCGAAGCCCCCGGAACTGGTCATTCTTTGATTCGTTGTTGCGTGATTCTTTGATTAAATCTCCGAATAACAGATCGACAATCAATCAATCACCGAATCACCCATCAACGAATCACCGAATGATTTCGTGCTCCTGATCCTCACGTTCGCCGTGGCCCTGGCATCGGCGGTGGCGCTGGGCGGGTTCGTGCGCCGGGCGGCGCCGGCGGTCGGGGCCGTGGTGCCTCCGCGCGCCGACCGCTGGCACGATCAGCCGACGCCGACCATGGGCGGCGTGGCGATCGCGGGCGCCACGGCGATCGGGTTCCTCGCCGTCCTCATCAGGCCCGACGTGTTGCCGTGGCCGGACACGTGGGTGCCCGTTCCGCTCGCCGCGCTCGCCATGTTCGTCGTCGGCGTGCTCGACGACCGGCTGCAGCTCTCGCCGCTCGCGAAGCTCGTCTCGTCCCTCATCGTCGGCGCGTTTCTCGTGTTCGCGCTGTCGCGGACGCAGCCCGGGGGGCTCACGTCGGTCCAGACGCTTCTCGCCACCGTGTGGTTCGCGGGCCTCTGCCATGCGGTGAACCTCCTCGACAACATGGACGGCCTCGCCGCGGGCGTGGCGCTGATCGCGGCCTTGCTCCTGGCGATTCTCCTCTTCGAGCCGCTCGGTGCGGCGCTCGTGCTCATGCTCACCGCGCTCGCGGGGGCGCTGCTCGGGTTCCTCTACTGGAACCGCAACCGGGCGCGGCTCTTCATGGGCGACTGCGGCAGCCTCTTCATCGGCTCGCTCCTGGCGGGCGCGGCGCTCGTGCCGGTCGTCGCGGCGGGCGACGCCTTCATCGACCCGGCGCTCCTCGCCGTGATCATCCTCGTCGTGCCGCTCTTCGATACCGGCTTCGTGCTCGTGCTGCGGCGGCTGGCCGGACGGCCGGCCACGCGCGGCGGAACGGACCATGTGTCGCACCGGCTCGTCTCGCTCGGCTTCTCGGAGCGCTCCGCCGTGCGCGTGCTCTACCTGCTCGGCCTGACCGGCGGGGCGACCGCGTGGGCGCTGCAGTTCTCCGGCGTCGACTCGATGCTGCCGCTCGCCGCCCTCTTCGGCGTGCTCGTGACCCTCCTCGGGATCTATCTGGCGCGCGTGCCGGCCTACAACGCCGAGGACTTCGTCGCGCTGCAGAAGTCGTCGTTCGCGCCGTTCCTCAAGGATCTGACGTTCCGCTGGCACGCGGGGCAGGTGATGCTCGATCTCGTGCTGATCACCGCGTGCTATTACCTCGCCTACCGCATGCGCTTTTCCGACGGCGGCACGCTCGAGAATTTTCTGCCGTCGTTCACGGCGTCGCTGCCGTTCGTGCTCGGGCTCAAGCTCGCCTCGATGTACGTCTCGGGCCTCTATCAACGGTCGTGGGACACGTTTGGCCTCCGCGACCTCGCGGCCGTGGTCCGCGGCGTCGGCCTCGGATCGATCCTGTCGGTCCTCGCGGCCGCGTACTTCTACCGCCTCGAGGGCTTCTCGCGGCTGGTCTTCATTCTCGACTTCATGCTGCTCAGCGCCGCGGTGGTGGCCACCCGCGCGTCGTTCCGGACGATGAACCTGGTGACCGCGACGCGCAGCAAGCACAACCGCCGCGTGCTCGTGTACGGCGCCGGCGCCTTCGGCCAGCTCCTCGTGCGCGAGATGCGCGCGAACGCCGACTGGAACATGAACCCGGTCGCGTTCATCGACGACGACCCGGCGAAGGCGCGGCGGTGGATCGTCGGCGTGCCCGTGCGCGGCGCGCTGAAGGAGCTCGAGGACGCGCTCGGCCGCTACGAGGTGGACGAGGTCATCCTCAGCAGCCCGGCGATCAACGGCAGCATCGAGGATCGGATCCGCGAGGTCTGCGCGGCGCGGCGGAAGAAGGTGCGCCGGCTGCACATGGCGATCCGGTAGTGCCGCGCCTTCGAGTAGGTTTCGACGGGCGCGCGCTGTCGTCGCCGGCGGCGGGCGTCCGGCGCTACGCCTCGGCGCTGCTCCCCGCCCTCGCGGCGCGCGATGACCTCGACATGGTGGCGCTCGGCGGCGATCCGCTCCTCGTGCCGCCGGGCGTTGCGCACGTCGACGAGCCGCGCCACCCGCCCACCAATCTCGGATGGGCGATCGTGGGCCTTCCCCTCGCCGCGCGCGACGCCAGGGTCGACGTGCTGCACGCGCCCGCGTACACCGCTCCGCCGGTATCGGGCGGACTCGGCATTCCGCCGGTCGTGCTCACCATTCACGACGTGAGCTACGCGCGCCGGCCGGAGTGGTATCCGTACCGGCGCGACCTCGTGCGGCGCGCGTTCTACCGCCGGAGCGCGCGCGCCGCGCAGGTGGTGGTCACCGACTCCGAGTTCTCGGCCGGCGAGATCGTGGCCGCCTACCGTATTCCGCGGAACCGCATCGGCGTCGCGCCGCTCGGCGTGAGCGAGCCGTTCACGCCCGCAGGATCCGCCAGCCGCTGCGCGCTGCCGCAGGGGATCTCGGATCCGTTCGTTCTTCACGTGGGCGATCTGCACGAGCGCCGGAACCTGGCCACCGTCGTGGACGCCGTGCTCGGCGCCCGCCGGCACTTCGGCGGCGCGTCCGCGGTGTCGCTGGTCCTGGCCGGCGTGGATCGCGGCGTCGGCGATGCCATATGTGCCATCGCCGCGCAGGCCGGCGTTCCAGAGGCGGTCGTGAAGCTCGGCGCCGTGAGCGAGGAGCTGCTCGTATCGCTCTACCGCTGCGCCACGGCGCTCGTCTACCCGTCGCTCTACGAAGGCTTCGGCCTGCCGGTGCTCGAGGCGATGGCGTGCGGCACGCCGGTGATTGCCTCGCGGGCGGCGTCGATTCCGGAGGTGGCGGGCGACGCGGGCATGCTCCTCGATCCGCTCGATGTCGCCGCGTGGACTGAGGCGATCGTCAACGTGGTGAACGACGAGGACCGTCGAGCGGAGATGCGGAGCAGGGGACTCGCCCGGGCCGCGAGCTTCACCTGGGCGCGCACGGCGGCGCTCACCGCGCAAGCCTATAGGCGCGCGGCTCGCGCCTAGGTCAAAGGTCAACGGTCAAAAGTAAGGTCAAGGTACAAGCGTCGTGTGGAACCTGATGTGGATGCGGTCATGGGCTGCTGGCGCAACATCGCGTCGCTGCACCACCTGCGGCTCGAACGAGCCTTGACGCGCTTCCAACGCTCCTCGAGCCGGGTGGAGGATCTGGCGGAAGCCTCCAGGAGCTGGGGCGATACACGCACCTATACCTATACCTATACCCACACCCGTACCTACACCTAGCACCTGACTTTTGACCTTTGACCTTTGACCTTGACCTAGTGAGTAGTGCCTGACATCTCCATCGTGATCGTCACCTGGAACGGTGTCCAGCATCTCGAGGGGTGCTTGACGGCCGTTGCCGCGCAGCACGGCGTGGATGCGGAGACGATCCTCGTCGACAACGCCTCCACCGACGGCACGTCGGACTTCGTGCGCGCGCGGTTTCCGTGGGTGCGCTTCGTCTCGCTCGATCGCAATCACGGGTTTGCCGGCGGCAGCAACGCCGGCGCGCGCGAGGCGCGCGGACGGTACCTGGCGTTTCTCAACAACGACACGATTGCCGATCCGCACTGGCTCCGCGCGCTGCGCGATGGCCTCGACGAGGCGCGCGGCGTCGCGCTGGCCACCTCGCGGATCGTCTACCTGCACGATCCCGCGACGGTGGACAGCGCCGGCGACGGCATGACGCGGTGGGGCGGGGCGTTCAAGCGCCACCACGGCGGCCCCGCGGCGGATGCCACCGAGTCGCGCGACGTGTTCGGCGCGTGCGGCGCCGCCTTCATCGTTCCGAAGACGCTCTTCGACGCGCTCGGCGGCTTCGACCAGGATTTCTTCGCGTCGCACGAGGACGTGGACCTCTCCTACCGCGCGCAGCTGCGCGGCTACCGGTGCCGCTACGTCGCCGGGTCGATCGTGCGCCACCGCGGGAGCTCCACGCTCGGCCGCGCGAGCCGGATGGCGGTGTTCAACGGGCAGCGCAACCTCGAGTGGGTGTACGTGCAGAACACGCCGCTGCCGATCCTCGTCCGCACGCTGCCGGGGCACGTGCTCTACAACGCGGCGGCGGCGATCTACTTCGCGCGCCAGGGCCTGCTCGGCACGTTCCTGGCCGCGAAGGTGGCCGCGATCCGCGGCCTGCCGCGCGCGCTCCGCAAGAGGGCGCGGGTGCAGCAGGCGCGCACCGTCGCCGCGCGCGTGATCTGGGACCAGCTCGAGCCGCGCTGGCTGGCGCTGAAGCGGCGCGAGAAGCGCTTCGACGCCGGCCTGGCGCGGCAGCCACGATGAGGCCCGTTCTTTCAGCGGTCCTCGTGAATTACAACGCGGGCGACGAGCTTCGCCGCGCGCTGCAGTCCATTGCCGACGAGATGCACCAGCAGGCGTGGGAGGCCGTGGTCGTCGACAACGCGTCGATCGACGACAGCCCCGACATCGTCGCGGAGTTCGCGCCGCTCGCGTCGCTCATCGCGAACGCGGAGAACGTCGGGTTTGCGCGCGCCGTGAACCAGGGCCTCGCCGCCACCACCGCCGCGCGCGTGCTCATCATGAACCCCGACTGCCGGCTGGTCGCCGGCGCCATCGCCGCGCTCGGCGCCACGCTCGACGAGCACGAGTTCTGCGCGATCGCCGGGCCGCGCATCCTCAACCCCGACGGCTCGGTGCAGGGGAGCGCCCGCGGCGATCCCGATATGCTCACCGGGCTCTTCGGCCGCACCGGCATGCTCGGCCGCCTGATGCCCTGGGCCGGAGTGGCGCGCCGCAACGTGGTGAGCGACACCGCCATCCGCAGCGGCCATCCGAGCGTCGTCGTCGACTGGCTCTCGGGCGCGTGCATCCTGGCGCGCCGCGACGCGCTCGCGAAGGTCGGTGGATTCGACGAACGCTACTTCCTCTACTGGGAGGACGCGGATCTCTGCCGCCGGCTGCGCGCGGCCGGCCATCACGTGCGCTACGTCCCGGGCGCCACCGCCATCCATCGCGTGGGCGGCTCGAGCCGCACGGCGCGCGCCGCCGCCATTCGCGCCTTCCACGCGAGTGCCTACCGCTACTACATCACGCACAACGCGCCGCGGCCTTACCAGCCGAAGCGCGTCCTCGCCAGGGTGATCCTCTCCAGCCGCCAATGGTTGCTCCTGCGCGGCGCCCGCTGACTCAACACCTCCGTTCGTCTTTTTCCGTGCACTGCTCACCAGTGCCAGTGCTACCCTACGGTCGCGCTTAGGTTCGGCGCACTCCACTCTCAGAAATCCAGGGAGCGCCCATGCGATTGCACGGGTCTTGGCGGAGTCGTGTCTGGATCATGCTCGCCGGCACACTGGCGGCAGGAGCGGGCGAGGCGACCATTCCCCCGGAACCGTTCACGCCCGGGAGGAGCTACTTCGGATCCGGAAGCTATTCGGGCAGCAGCTACATCGAGTACATCGCCGGGAACTCGCCGGCGATCTTTTCCGCGCCGCACGGCGGAAGCCTGCGGCCGCCGGCCACGCTGATCCGCGATCGGACCGCCGCAGCCTGCGCCAACTCCGTGGATGAAGATGGCTTCTCGACGTCCACCGACTGGTTCACGCAGGAGCTCGCCCGGCGGATCGCCATCGAGTTCTTCACCCGGACCGGCCGGCACCCGCACGTCATCATCAACCGGCTCGACCGCCTCAAGCTCGAGGCGAACCGCACGCTGATGGGCGGCGCCTGCGGTGATGCGGCGGCTGGGGAAGCCTGGCGCGACTATCACGACTTCATCGACGTGGCCAAGCGCGCCGCCGTGACCCGGTTCGGGAAGGGGTGGTACACCGACCTGCACGGCCACGGGCACGGCGTCGCGCGGATCGAGGTCGGCTACCGGCTGTCGGGCTCGGACCTCCGGCTGTCGGATGCGCAGCTCGACGCCGGCGCGGCGTACGAGGACACGAGCACGATTCGCATCTTTTCGGAGGATTCGCCGCGGCCGTTTTCCGCGCTGCTCCGCGGCCCCACGGCGCTTGGCACCTTGACGGCGAGCGCCATGTACCCCTCGGTTCCCAGCGCGCAGGACAGGGCGCCACTCTCCGGGCAGCCCTACTTCCGCGGCGGGTTCAACGTGAAGAAGCACGCCTGCGGCGCCGACGGCGAGTCGATCGACGTGTGCGGGGTGCAGTTCGAGCATCATTACGCCGGCCTCCGGGATACGGCCGCGAACCGTAAGGACTACGCCGAGGCGCTCGCCGGCATCTACGAGGTGTTCCTCGGCCAGAACTTCGGCCTCAGCATGGTCTCGACGCAGGGCGAGACGATCGTCGACAACGACAACGCCAACAACGATCTCCTGCGATCGCGGTCCAGCGTCACCTCCAACTGGCTTCCGGCTGCCGCCTTCGGGACGATCCTGAACAACCAGCATGTGACCACCGGTGCGGGGCCGATGAACGACGGCGCCCAGTTCTTCTGGTACGTCCCGCAGCCCGGGCGCTACCACGTCTACGCCTGGTGGACGTCCAACAGCACGCGGACGGCGGCCGCCTCGTACCGCGTGTACGACAGAGAAGGGGGAACGCGGCTCTTCGACGGCAGGAAGGACCAGCGCATCGACGGCGGCCGGTGGAACCTGCTCGGGACGTGGGACTTCAATTACGCCGGGTTCGCCAAGGTCCTCATGTCCCGCTCGCTGAGCGGCCCCGGCACGATCAGCGCCGACGCCATCCGCGCGGTCCGATCGGACGGGACGCCGCCGCCGCCGCAGCCGCCACGGCCGCAAGGCTGGTACTCGCGCGATATCGGCAGCGTCGGCGTGCCCGGTTCCGCATCGGAGGGCGGTGGAACGTGGACCGTGAGCGGCGCCGGCGCCGACGTCAACGGCACCAGCGACGCGTTCCGCTATTCGTATCGATGGCTCTCGGGCGACGGGCACATCACCGCCCGCGTGGCGTCGCTCACGGGCGCGCAGACGCTGGTGAAGGGCGGCGTGATGATCCGTGCGTCGACCGCGTCGAACGCCGCGAACGCATTCATGCTCGTCAGGAAGGACAGCCTCGCGTTCCAGCATCGGCTCACGAGCGGCGGGACCACGTCGACCGTCGCGGGCGGCACCGGCTCGGCGCCGCGATGGGTCCGGCTGACGCGCACGGGCGCCTCGATCACCGCTGCCGTGTCGCCGGACGGCTCGTCGTGGGCGAACATCGGCACGCGGACGTTTGCCGGCGGCGGCACCGGGATGCCCGCGAACGTCCTCGTCGGGCTCGCGGTCAGCAGCCATACGACCACCGGCCTGGCAACGGCCGTCTTCGACAAGCTCTCGGTCGTTCCGTAAGTAGCGGGTCGTAGCCGGGCGCGGCTACATGATCTGGCGGGGCGCCTCGGATGCGATGCCGGCTTCGACGCTGGACTCCGAGACGAGCGGCAGCGTGACGATGAAGCGCGAGCCGAGGCCGGGGCCGTCGCTTTCGGCGCGGACGGAGCCGCCGTGGCTGTCGACGAGCTGCCGGACGATGCCGAGGCCGAGGCCGAGCCCCGATGATTCGCGCCCGGGCGGCGACTCGCCCTGCCAGAACCAGTCGAAGACGTGCGGCAGCGCATCCTGACTGATGCCTTCGCCGTCGTCGCGCACCGAGATCTGCACCTCGGTTCCGGCGCGCATGACCGTCACGAGCACGCTGCCGCCGGGGCGGCTGAACTTCACGGCGTTGGCCACCAGGTTCAGCACCACCTGCTCGAGGCGCATCGGGTCGCCGGCCACCGCCAGCATCGGATTCTCGACGAGCGTCTGCACGCCGATCTGCTTCCCCTCGGCCTGCGGGCGGATCGCGTCGAGCGCGCGATCGACCACCGCCGCGAGCATGACGATCTGGCGATCGATCCGGAGCCGGCCCGTGACGATGCGCGAGACGTCGAGGAGGTCTTCGATCAGGCGGTGCTGCGTCTGCGCGTTGCGCTCGATCGCGTCGAGGCCGCGGTCGAACGCCGTGTCGCGCGGCTTCTGCGCCCGCACGATGTGCGTCCATCCGAGGATGGCGGTCAGCGGCGTGCGCAGCTCGTGGGTGACGGCGGCGAGGAAGCGGTCTTTCGCGCGGTTGGCCGCCTGCGCCTCGCGGCGGGCCGTCTGCTCGCGGCCGACGAGCGCCGCCAGGTCGGTCGAGGCTTCGCGCAGGGCGAGGCCGAGCGCCTGCACCTCCGACGGGCCGTCGACGGGAATCGGCTCGTCGAGGCGCGCGCGCAGCCCGCGCGCGGCGCGCGCCAGCCGCTGCACGGGCTTGGCGATGCCGTGCGACGCCACCAGCGAGTAGAGCGCGCCGGCGAGGATGAAGACGAGCCCGCGCATGAGGAGGCGGTCGCGCAGGTCTTCCGCCGGCTGCAGCACCTCCTCCCAGTTGACGTGCGCGTCCACGCACGCGCCCTGGATAGTGGGGACGGGCTCGTAGGCGTGCAGCGTCTTGATGCCGCGATAGTCGACGTCGAGCAGCTCGCCGGCGCTCAAGCGGCAGGCCGCCACCGGCTCCACGTCGCGCGCGCCCGGGGGCGTGCTGACGCCTCCCACGCCGTAGCGCGGCGCCGTGAGGAAGCGGCCGTTCGCGTCCATGAGGAACACTTCGCCGCGCGCGCCGAGGCTCGACTTGTCGCGGAAGATGGACGCCACCTCGCTGCTGCCGTACTGCACGAGCATGACGAGACCGTCTCTCGACGCGCGCATCACGTAGGCCGGACGCCCCGCGATCCAGGTGATGCGCGCGAGGGCGTCGCGGCTTGGCGGCTCCTTCGGCACCTCGGCGCCGGAGGCGGCGACGAGCTGATCCTGGTAGGTGATTGCGGCGCCCGAGGCGCCTTCGGCGGCGCGGAAGGCGTTGAGCATCGGCTGCATGCAGTCGGGCGCCCAGGCGATCCGTCCCGGCGCGCTCGCCTCGCCGCAGAGGTCGCTTCGCGCCGGCGAGGAACCCTTCGGTGCGGCGCTGCCGGTTGGCGAGCATGCGGTTGAGCGCCTGGACGCGGGCGTCGGCGGCGACCGCCGAGTCCTCGCGCGCCTCGGCCTCGAGCTTCGCGAGGTTGGTGCGGTAGGCGTCGTAGGTGAGGCCGGCGGTGGTGCCGACGATCACGATGACGAAGGCAGCCAGCAGCTGCGCCCGCAGGGAGACCGAGCGAAGGGGCATTCTGTTTTTTGGGATACCTGAATCGCGTATCGACCGGCCGAGGCGGAAGCGTTACTCAGCCGTTCAAGTGATTGTGCACCCGCCTCCGCGAAAAAGATACGGCGGCGATGGAGCGACACGATTTCCGTGCAATCCGCTTCGCCCGTGTCCGCCCCCGCAGGCGGTCAGATGGCGAGGAAGATCAGCAGGAACAGGGCGACGGACGTGAAGCCGTAGGCCGCAAGGAACGTTTTCATGGTTTTGCCCTCGACCGATAGGCCTATCGGTAGGTGCCGAGCAGGACTACAGAGCCACATCTCGACAATACGCAGTCACGGGTGCCGCTTGGACGCCTCGTCGCGCGCGTGGCGGAGGAGCGATTCGATCTCCTCGGCGGGGACCTCGAGCTCGGCGAGGCGCTGGCGGACGGCGGCCTCGGTGTAGGGGCCGTGGACGCGGGTGCCGGTGAGGGTGATGGTGGGGTGGAGCTCGTCGGGCGCGACGAGGATGACGAAGCTCTCGGCGCCCTGCTCGTCCTTCTTCACCTGCGCGACGCGGATGTAGGCCACCGGGGTTCCCCGGACATGTTATCGGTGATGTCCGCGAGTTAGGGTCAGAGTCAGGTCAGAGTCGACTCAGAGTCAGAGTCGACTCAGAGTCAGGGTCAGAGGCAGGTCAGAGTCGACTCAGAGTCAGGTCAGAGTCGACTCTGGCCTGACTCTGACCTTAGGATCGGGACACGATGATGCAGCAGATGCCCTGGACTGCGCGGACATTCGAGCACGAGTGGGCCGTGGAGCTACTGCCCGGGATCGTGGAGCGGCTGCGCGGGACGCCGGCGAGGGCGGCGGCGCTGGTGGCGGAGTTCACGGATGCGGAAGTGCGGACCGCGCGGGGCGGGTGGTCGGCGCTGGAGCACATCGGCCACCTCGACGACCTGCATGCGCTCGACATGACGCGGCTCGAGGAGTTCCTCGCGCGCGCGCCGGTGCTGTCCGCCGCCGACATGACGAACCGCGGCACGTACGAGGCGCATCACAACGATCGCTCGGCGACGGAGCTGCTCGATTCCTTTCGCGCGCGGCGGCTGGAGCTCGTTCGGCGGCTCGAAGCGCTGAGCGCCGACGAAGCGGGCATCGCGTCGGAGCATCCAAGGCTGCGCCGTCCGCTTCGCCTGGTCGACTGGCTGTACTTTCTCGCCGAGCACGACGACCACCACCTGGCGAAGGCGCGCGAGGTTCTGCGGCGCGCGGGCGGCGAACGATCAGAGCGCACGAGCGTGCGCTAGCAGCTTGTGGTGAAACGCCCTGATTAGTCGGAGGCGTCTATTCGCCCCGTTGTCTCGGCGTCCGGCCATGTTGTGGCCTCCAGAACCTCGAGGAGACCCCAATCAACGGTCTTCGAGAGGCCGCTCATCTGCGCATAAACGATCCGCACCGGTGCGGCACACCCAGGGCAGTGGAACTCAAGCGCCCGTTCGAAAGCCGCCGATGGGCGCGCCGTATCGAACTCGGCGTGCCAGCGACGTCGACGGATGCTGCGTCGAACGCTCCGAAGAAGTGTCGTCCTTGGAACTCAACTCCCGTCCCACAATGCGGGCAGCAATAGATGGCGAGCTGCACGACGTGATCGAGGTACTCCACTTCGGAGCGGAACTTGACGCGGTCCATCCGGTCAGCGGCGGCAATGCGTCGTACCATCTGGCAACTATAGGCTGGCGATTGGCAAACGACAGCGCCGCCAAGCGTAAGGGTCGAGGCGAGTGCCGACGGTTGCATCATGCTTCTATGCCGATGATGTCGGTCGCCCCTAGGCGGTCTTTGGCTGCGCCTCGGGTAGGTCGAGTCCGAGCCGCATGCGTTTCAGGTAGAGGCCCTTCCTCGAGAGTCCCAGCTTCTGCGCCGCTTCTTCGACGCGGCCGCCGCTCTGCCTCAGGGCGTAGGGGATCATCGCGCGTTCGACGTGTTCTGTGGCCGCGGCAAGCGGTTGATCGAGGCGCACGACGAGCTCGTTCGAGTCGAGCGTCCGCTCGGACGCCGGCACGGTGCGGCGCGACGCGACGATGTGCGGAGACAGGTGCTCGGGCATGAGCACGGCGTCGGTTTCGGCGAGGGCGGCGAGGCGGCGCATCTCGTTCGCGAGCTGGCGCACGTTTCCGGGCCATCTGTAGACCAGCAGGTACTCCATCGTTTCTTCGGCGAGACGCAAGTTTCCTTTCGCAAGGTCGCGGGCGTGCTTGTGGAGGTAGTGCTGAGCGAACACTGGAATCTCGACCCGACGTTCACGTAGCGCCGGGAGGTGCAGGCGGACGATGTTGAGGCGGTAGAACAGATCCTCGCGAAACCGGCCGCTGGAGACAGCGGCATCGAGATCGACGTTGGTGGCGGCAATCACGCGAACGTCGACCTTGACGGGCAGCGGTTCGCCGACCGGGTGGACCTCTCCCGACTCGAGGAACCGCAGGAGCTTCGGCTGGACTTCGAGCGGCGAGTCGCCGATCTCGTCGAGGAAGAGCGTGCCCCCGGCGGCGGCGCGGATGACGCCGGAGGCATGTTCGGTCGCGCCGGTGAATGCGCCGCGGCGATGGCCGAACAGTTGTGGATCAATCATCTCGCGTGGACCGGACGAGCAGTTGAAGGGCAGGAAGGTCGCTTTGGCGCGTGTGGACGCGGCGTGGATCGCGCGCGCGAGGATTTCTTTGCCGGTGCCGGTTTCGCCGGTGATGAGGACCGGAATCGAGGTCGGCGCCACCTTTCGCGCCGTGGCAGCGAGCGAGGTCATCTCGCTCGAGATGAAGAGCGATTCGTCATTCGACGCGAGGTCGGCTGGCCAGAGCGCGGCTCTGTTGCGCTCTTCGGCCCGGGCGACGGCGAGCGCGCCGACGGCGCGAGCGATTCGAAGGATGCTCGTCATTGCGAGATTCGCCAGTACGTCGGTGGTGGGGGAGCACCGCAGTTCCATGCGCGTCGCATCCGTGATTCCGAGAACGGCGACGCCTTCGGCCTCCTCATGCTTCGCGGGGGAGCTCACCACCCGAGTGCTGGTATTGACGACTTTGATATGGGGGGCACACCCGGCCGCGGCGGCGAGGTTGAGGAGCTCGGCAGCCACGAGCCGCGGAGCGAACCACAGGTCGAGGGCGGCTGATGCCGCGTCGAGCACGTATGCAGCCGTCACGCGCGCATGGCCTTGCACGTCGATTCGCGACGCGGGATGGTCGAATCGGCATTCGGGCGCTGCGTCCTGGATGGCCTGCGGCTGGTCGTTGCGCGAGGTCGCCTCCACGACTGCGCACACGTTGCCTTCCGACTGCCAGATTCGGTGCGCACGAGCTCGCAGGGCCGGTGCGAGGTCGCACGCGTTGGCTTCGAGGACGCGCGAGCACGTTTCGAAATACGTTCCGACGTATTCGCGAAATAGTGTCGCTCCGCATTCGCCGGCTTCGAAGATCTTGAGATTGGCCCGTCCGAGGTCGCCGGCGTGCGCCAGCGCGTCCGCTTCGAGAAACGCCAGGGCTGCGGACAGGGGCCCGTCGCCCAGTGAGCGCGCTCGAACTTGTTCGCCGCGGGCATAGTCGATTGCCTGCCGAAACAGACCGCGCCGCATGAACAGCTTCACGCGGGTGATCGCGGCTCTGCGGGCCGGATAGCAGTTTGCGACCGACGGATCCGTTGCTGCGTCGGCGATTAGGCCGAGCGTGAGGTCACAATCGTTCAATCTGTTCAAAGCAAAATGCATCCGAGCAAGTTCTTCAAGCGCGGATAATTTCGTGAAGCGTCGACCATGATTAAGGACCCGCTGCAATGAGGTATAGGCGCGAGCGAATCGCCCGCTAAAGATGTTCAGATGGGCTTCATTTATGTCCACGACAAACTGATCACTGTAGCCGCCCGTCACATCACTGAGCTTGCGAGCATTCTTTGCGTGCTTGGCGGCATTCGCAACGTCGCGCTCAAGGCAGGCGAGGCAGAGACGGCTCGTGTGCACAACCTGTTCAATCCAAGCATTCGGATAACGCCCGACTATTGATGTTGCAATCTGAAGGTGACGCCGTGCTTCGTCCAGTCTGCCAGTCTGAGCTTCAAGGAGGGACACCGAGTCATGAAGATAAGCTACCGCGTGCGGATCACCGGCTTGTGTAACGAGTCGTCGGGTTTCGGCGAGCATAGCGCTGATCAGTTCTTCAGGCTCTCCTTCTGCTAGCAATCGAAAGAGACTCAGTTGCGACCATGCCTGTTGGTTAGTGTCAGCCGCCTCTCTAGCGAAATGCATTGCGTGTTGCATCCTGCGGCGGGCAACTGCAAGGTCACCGATGCGCTTGGCTGCTATCCCGAGTATGAGCTCGCATCGTGACCGCACCACGAGATCGGCACCCGGCTCGTTCGCGCCTTCTGCGATGCGCATCGCGGGCTCAATATAGCCAGCGTGTAGCATCGCGCGAGCGACCAATAATCGATCGTGAACGCTAAGCTCGCCGTTCTCCAGAAATGGCGTTGTTATGCGGAGAACGTCGGCGAAACGTCCTGCATTAAACAGGCTCTGGACGGCTTCAAATTCTCGAGGTACTAGCTGCTTTGTGGTCCATAGTGTCCTCAGACCGAGCAGGGGATCGGGAGTTCACTCGACAGATGAGGAGACTAGCGGTCTAGCGCGCGAGGATCAACAAGGTTCGGAGGTCTATCGTAGAATTCCCGCACCGTCGGAGTGGCGTACGCACTATCCGCGTACTGGTGTGCCCTTCAGGGCTTCCGGGAAGCGAAGCAAAGAGGAATGGGTTTTTTCGGCATCACACAGTCTGCTTGCCAAGATTCCCGCCACTTGCTCCAGGAAGTAAGCATGCTGGGCCGTGAATGGCGACTCTAGAGTCGATACGCCGTCAAGACGCCATCCAAGGTGCCTTTCGAAAGGATCGGCGGTACTTAGTGCCGTCCTAAGAGGCGGAGCGAAAGCGTTGGCACGATCTCCTAGGTCTAGCGACGCGGAGGAATTCAAGATGGTTCTCTGATTTGCTGCCACCCATCCGGTAGTCCTTTCGCCGCACTGAATTTCGAAACCCTCCATCAGCCCGTCTGGGTCAGTCGCGGCTGACACGCAGCGCATTACGTCTTGCGCGAGAAAATCGACGTACACAACCAGCAGAGTGGCAGGAGTAAATCGGCTGACGATCGGCAACGCGACGGCGCTCAATTCTGCGATGGACGGAGAACGCACCAGAGCGGTACGCAACTCCCCCAGAGCGATGCTTTCGCTTGAACCTAGTTGGATCTCATCTAGTGCTCGCGCACGTTCAGGTGTGTCGGTAGCGACGGCGGGGAGGAGGCTGCGTGCCTGGTGCCCAGCGACTGTAGCCAGAGGTTCGATGAGCGTGTACGCCTCCGAGAACGCATCGACGACCAGCGGATCGTACATTGTTCCGCGTCGCTCACGGAGTATGTCGAAGGCGGCTTCAGCCGACAGCCTGGGACGGTACGGTCGATCCGAAGTGAGAGCGTCGAAGCAGTCCACGACTGCCAGTATTCGCGCACCTAGTGGAATATCAGTCCCAGCTATTCGGTTCGGATATCCACTTCCGTCCCAGTTTTCATGGTGATGGCGAACAATCGGTACAACCGGATACGGGAACGGTATTGACGCAAGGAGATCCGCTCCGATATCCGAGTGCCTCTTCATTTTTTCAAACTCGGCCGCGGTCAGTCGGCCGGGCTTGTTGAGGATATGCTCCGGAATTGCGAGCTTGCCCATGTCATGCAGGAGGGCTGCGGCCTCAATCGATTGAAGTTGTTGCTGGTCCGTCACGCCGAGTCGTTTCGCAAGTTCAATCGCATACACCTGAACTCGGCGAATATGGCCATGGGTGATTTGGTCCTTTGCATCGACCGCCATCGCGAGCGCCTCAATCGCCGACATGTATAGAGCGTTCACCTGCTCACGTGTCGATTCGCATCATCTAGTCTCCCTAGTGACGTGCGAAATGTCAGGTAAGTCGTGAGCAGAATCGGAACGATGATTCCGAGCGCCGTCAGGTTTAGATTCTTCGTATAGGACACCAACAGGATCGTGACTGATGCTCCTCCGATGTAATTGAGAATCAGCCAGACGAAATTTGTTCGCCAGATACTGTAGGCCGACACTTCGCGATCTGAAACGTGCTAGCGCGATCGAGATCAGAGAACTGTTCAGAAGGAAATAGCTAGTGGCGAGTGCTGCAACCGGGAAAAGGTTCCAGTTGCTCGGGAGCAAAGTTGACTGGAACAGTGGCAGGACCCGCGAGCCAAAAAAAGATGTGGGCGGAGATCCAAATGGCAACTGATCCGCTGGCGGTATTGAAGAAAACACGATACATCGATCGCTGGCCGGCACGGAGCCGCAGCGACATGACGCAGCTGTCCAAGGCGACGATGACCGTGGCGATCCCAGGGCCATACAGAAGAACAGCGGCAAAGACAAACGTCTCTGAAACGGAGAGACGCGCCGACACACTCGGAACCTTGACGGTGAATGACCCCGTCAAGAATGTCAATGCCGCCAAGATGAGCCAGTCTGCTGACGAGCACCGGATCACGGACGGAAGGGATGCAGCGAGTAGCCGCGCTGCCGCCAAAGCAGATCAGCGCCAGATACCACCGAGCGCGGCGTTGGCGTTCTGGCCGTCAGGCATCGATTTCGGCGCGACAGTCCACCAGCGAGCGACTTATCGGCCTATTCGCCCCAGATGATTAGCCGTCTCATATCCCCTCCTTAAAACAGTTCGATAGCTGCCGCCGTCCGTTTGGGCATACCCGTCGGTATCCGCCCAGACGACGGTGTCGGACCAGACGATGGTGTCCGCCCAGATGATGCCGTCCGCCCAGATGATGCCGTCCGCCCAAACGATGCTGTCGGCCCAGATGATGCCGTCCGCCCAGACGACGGCGTCCGACCAAATGATGCCGTCCGCCCAGATGACGCCGTCCGCCCAGATGATGCCGTCCGCCCAGATGATGCCGTCCGCCCAGATGATGGCGTCCGCCCAGATGATGCCGTCCGCCGACGCTCTGTCAGCAAATGCCAGCTTTCCCGGGCTCATGGACTCGCCCGCAATATTTGTGGTCCCGTCGGATCGGAGGTTTGCGGACGTCATTCCTATGGCGGCACGGACGTTAATGGTGCCGGCGCCTATAGCAATGGCGGGCTGGCCTGCTATACGGGCTGAAGACCATTGCAACGCGAAACGAACCGTAGCCGGCTTGAGGTTCGCCCGCGTCACCGGTAATCAACGCCGCGGCGCCGCTCACGACCGCCGCCGCCATGCTCGTGCCGGACAGCTCCAGCTGCCGGTCCTTGCCGCTTCCCACCACCAGCTCCGGATGCTCCCGGCCCAGCGTCGCCCCCGGCGCCAGCAGGCTCCGGATCCGGTTCCCCGGCGCCGCCACGTCCGGCTTCAGCAGGTGGTCGAACCGCGTCGGACCCCGCGAGCTGTACGTCGCCATCACGTCGTCCGACCGGTACGCCGTCCCCTTCGTGTTCACCGCCCCCACCGTGATCGCATACGGCGAGTTCGCCGGCGACTCGATGAAGCCGAACATCGGACGGCCGTCCAGCGCCTTCCCCCGATTCCCGGCCGCCGCCACCACCACGATCTCCGCCTGATAGGCGCGCTCCACCGCCAGGCACATCGGATCGCTCCGCCACGACTCGTTCACCGGCCCGCCGAGCGACAGGTTGATCACCTTGATGTTGTAGTCGTCCTTGTGCGCAATCGCCCAGTCGATCGCTTCGATCACATCGCTCGCCTTGCCCGCGCCCTTCCTGTCGAGCACCTTCAGGTTGATCAGATGCGCGCGCGGAGCGACGCCCGTGGTCTCATCCCACTGCTGATGCCGCGACGCCGCGACGATGCCCGCCACATGCGTCCCGTGGCCGTAGCCGTCGTTCGCCCGGCCGCCATTCAGCTTCGCCTCGCGCGTGAAGTCCTTGCTGACGACGATGCGCCCGTTGAGCGCGGGATGAGGGGCAATCCCGGAATCGATGATGGCCACGCCGATGCCGTCGCCGGTGACGCCGGGCAGACCGTTCAGCCCCTCCCAGACCTGGTCGGCGCCGATCGCCACGTTGGTGACCGCCATCGACGAGCGGATGTCGTGATCGCCCGAGATCTGGTCGGTGTCGGCCGCCAGCGCCTCGAGCCGCCCCGCGGGCACCGTCACCGCGGCGCCGTTCTTCAAACGCTTGCGGATGGTCAATCCGTGCCGCAGCGCCAGCGCCGCCACCTGCGCCGGAGTGCCCGCCACGATCGCCTCGGTGTCAGCCAGATCCCCCGTCGCCAGCCGCTGCACCAGATCCGTGGACAGGCGAGCACGCCGGCCGCCTGCGTTGGCCTGCGTCGCAGAACCAGCCAGCACGACCGTTGTCGCGAGACACAGAATCCCTGCGCGCTGTAGAGCAGCCATGATCGGGCCTCGAATTGGGATCGAAAAGAATTGGGGAGCTGACTTACCCGCCGCCTAACGCCGATCGCCGCCGATTACGCCACCCTCCGAAAGCCATGGGCCCACAACCTAGGGCCCCGGGATCTCACTCAATTCCGCGTGACAGGCCTCGGCTCGAACTGCGCCGCCGCGGCCGACGCGGGAAACGACTGCGGCTTGAACCCGAGGTCGTAGAGCGACTCCACCAGCACGCGCTGCGATCCGCCAAGCGTGCGAATGGTCTGCAGACGGCCATCCCTGATCCGGTTGTAAACCGTCCGCCGCGACACGCCGAGGAGCTGGGCCGCCTGATCGATCGACACGCTGCGTCCGAGCCGGAGCTCGGAACCCGTCGCGTTATCCGCTGGAGAATCCATATAAATGCCTCCGGCCAGGACCTATGGCACAGGCGGTGCCACAACGGCCGCGCTTCGGCGTGCATCCGTAAGTCGCTGGCAGCCAACCGCTTGGTGCGCTACCATGGCCGCGCAGCCTTTCCAGCGGGAGCGTCTCGACGGCCAGCGTCTTAACCCCGGCGCCGGCCGTCTCTGGACGCCAGGAGAAAAACTACAAAGAAATCATGAAGGAACTGCCGTATTAGCGTGCAGCGGCCAAGATCTTGGCCGCATGGCCAGAAATTCAGCGGACACAAGCGTCGTCCGATAACAGGCAGTAACGAATGCGATCGCGTTTCGTGATGGTGCTGGCCGCGCTGGCGGTCATCGTGGGTGGCTACGCGCTCTGGCGCCGCGCCCCCTCAGAGAGCTCAGGCGCGCCGGGCGGCGTGGCCTCCCCCGCGCGGGGCGGGCAGCTGATTGCCGCCATTCGCGCCGAACCCGCCACCTTCAACCGCCTCGTCGACGCGCGGCAGGCCACCGATATCGTCGCGATGCTCACGCAGGGACGCCTCCTGCGGATCAACCGCGCCACGTTCGAGGTGGAGCCATGGCTCGCCGAACGGTGGGAGTCTTCGCCGGACGGCCTGACGCACACGTTCCACCTGCGGCCCGGCCTCACCTGGTCCGACGGTGCCCCGTTCACCTCCGCCGACGTGGTCTTCACCATCGACGTGCTCTTCCACCCGACGGTGAAGACATCGCTCTCCAGCACGCTGACCATCGGAGGAGAGCGGGTCCGCGCGGCGGCGCCCGATGCGCAGACGGTGGTAGTCACCTTCGCGAAGCCGTTCGGCCCGGGCGTCCGCGTGTTCGATACGCTGCCGATCCATCCGAAGCACAAGCTCGAGGCCGCGCTGAACGCCGGCACGCTGATGGCGGCGTGGAGCACGAAGACGCCTCCATCGGAGATGGCCGGCATGGGGCCCTTCACGGTCGGCCGCTACGAGCCGGGGCAGCGGGTGGTGCTCGAGCGCAACGCGCGCTACTGGCGCCGTGACGCCGGCGGCCAGCCGTTGCCGTATCTCGACCGCATCGTCCTGGAGATCATCCCCGACGACAACGCCCAGATCCTCCGGCTCGAGTCGGGCGCCGTCGACCTCACGGGCAACGAGCTCCGCGCCGACGACTACGCGGTGGCGAAGCGCGCCGCCGACAAAGGCGCCCTGAAGCTCGTGGAGCTCGGCGTCGGGGCCGACCCCGATGCGTTCTGGTTCTGCCTGAAGCCCGAGGCGAAGAAGCGCGACCCGCGCTTTGCGTTCGTGCAGCAGCCCGCGTTCCGCCAGGCGATCTCGCATGCGGTCAACCGCGAGGAGTTCGCGAACACGGTGTTCCTCGGCGCGGCCGTGCCGGTGTGGGGTCCGGTGACGCCGGGCAACAAACTCTGGTTCTGGCCCGACGTGCCCCGATACGCATACGATGCGAACCGCTCGCGGGAGCTGCTGCGCGGCATCGGCCTCGAGGACCGGAACGGCAACGGCGTGGTGGAAGACGCCAAGGGGACCGAGGCGCGCTTCACCGTGCTCACGCAGCGCGGCGTGACCAACTACGAGCGCGGCACGGCGTTCCTGCGCGACGAGCTCGCCAAGGTCGGGATCGCGCTCGAGATCGCGCCGCTCGAGTTCAACGCGATGATCGGGCGGATGCTCGCCGCCGATTACGACGCGATGTACTATCGGCCCCTCATCCCGAACCTCGATCCGGCCCTCATCGCCGACTTCTGGCTGAGCTCCGGCTCGTCGCGGTTCTGGGACCTCGCGCAGAAGGCGCCCTCCACCGAGTGGGAGCGCCGCGCCGACGCGCTGATGCGGGAGCAGATGTCGACGATCGACGAGGCGAAGCGGCGGGCGCTCTTCAACGACGTGCAGCGGCTGTTTGCCGAGAACCTGCCCGTCCTCTACTTCGTGGCGCCGCGCCTCTACTACGCGCAGTCGGCGCGCGTGGCCGGCACCACGCCGTCGATCCTCCGCCCGCCCGTGCTCTGGGATCCGGACACGATCCGCGTGACGGCGGCGCGGTCCGGCACGAATTGATTCGCTTCCTCGCGCGGCGGCTGGCCTTCGCGCTGGTGCTCATCGTGTTCGTGTCCTCGTCGGCGCTCTGGCTCACGCGCCTGGCGCCCGGCGATCTCACGGTCTCGCTCGGCTTCGCGCCGCCGGAGGAGATCGCGCGCGTGCGGGCGCGCTTCGATCTCGACCGCGCCATCGGCGAGCAGTGGGCGATCTGGATCTCGCGCGTGGTCCGCCTCGATTTCGGCGAGTCGTTCCTCTACAACCGGCCGGTCACCGAGCTGGTGGCACGAAGCGCCCTCAACACGGCGGCGCTGGCGACGGTGGCGCTGTTCTTCGCGACGGCCGTCGGCATCCCGCTCGGCGTGTTCACCGGAAGCCGGCGCGGCGGCATGCTCCCCGCGATCGTCCGCGCCGCGTCGGTGCTCTGCCTCTCGGTGCCTCCGCTCCTCGCGTCGCTCCTGTTCGCGTGGGTGGCCGCGCGCACGGCGTGGTTCCCCGTCGGCGGCATGTCGTCGGTGGATGCGGCGGCGCTCGGGTGGGGGCCGTGGCTCTCCGACCTGACCTGGCACCTGCCGCTGCCGGCGCTGGCGCTGGCGCTGCCGATGGCCGCGACGCTCGAGCGCCTGCAGGCGCAGTCGATCGGCGACGCCGTGCGGCAGCCGTTCGTCGGCGCGGCGCTCGCGCGCGGCCTCTCGCTCGACCAGGCCGTGATTCGACATGCCTGGCGGGCGTCGCTTCCGCCCGTCTGCGCGCTCTACGGGGTCGTCATCGGCGCGCTGTTCTCCGGGTCGTTCGCCGTCGAGTACGTCACGTCGTGGCCGGGGCTCGGCCGGCTGATGTACGAGGCGCTGCGGGCGCGCGACATCTATCTCGTCGCCGGATGCGCCGCCGCCGGCGCGTTCTTCCTCGCCGTCGGCAGCTTCGTGTCCGACGTCCTGCTGTCGATCGCCGACCCGCGGGTGCGAGCCGGGGAGCCGGCATGAAGGCGGGCGCATGAAGGCAGGTGTCGCGCTTCTCTCGCTCGTGGTGGTGCTCGCCGTGGCCGCGCCCTTCCTCGCGCCGAACGATCCGGATCGCGCGCATCGCGATCTGTCGTTCGCGTCGCCGTCAACGATCTACGTGATCGATCCCGCCGGAAACATCGTGCCGCCGTACATCTATCCCCAGCGGGTGGTCAACCGGCTCGAGCGGCAGTATGAAGAGGATCGATCGCGGCCGCAGCCGATCCGCTGGTTCTACAACGGCCGCCTTGCCGCGGTCAGCTATGACGGTGCGCCGCTCTTCCTGCTCGGCGCCGACAGCTTCGGCCGCGATGTCTTCTCGCGCCTGCTGTACGCCGCGCGCATTTCGCTGCTGCTGGCGTTCGCCGCGACCGTGGGTGCGCTGCTGTGGGAATGGTCATCGGCGGAACCGCGGGCGCCGCCGGCGGAGTCGTGGACGAGGTGCTGACGCGATTCTCCGACTTTGTGCTCGTGCTGCCGGCGATCTACGTGGTGCTCGCGCTGCGCGCCGTGATGCCGCTGGTGCTGGCGGATGGCACGGTGTTCCTGCTGATGGCCGTCATCTTCGCGGCCGTGGGCTGGCCCTTCGTGGCGCGTGGTGTCCGCGCCATCGTCGCGACGGAGCGCAGCAGCGAGTACGCGCAAGCCGCGCGCGCGCTCGGCGCCGGCCGGGTGCGCATGCTCGCCCGCCACCTCCTGCCCGCCACGCGCGGGTATCTCCTCACCCAGGCGACGCTCCTCATTCCGGCGTTCATCCTCGCGGAAGCGACGATGTCGTACGTGGGGCTCGGCTTCTCGGACCGGACGCCCAGCTGGGGATCGATGCTGCACGAGGCGGCCAACGTCTCCGTCCTCGGCGATTTTCCGTGGGTGCTCGCGCCCGCGGGCGCGATCTTCATCGTCGTGCTGGCGGTGAACCTGATCGTGCAGTCGCCGCTGCCGTCCGCGAGTATCCGACGCACCCAGGCGTGAGGACGTCAGGGGATTCGGTTCTCAAGGAGGTGCGACTTGTGGCGTTGGATGCGGCGCATTCTCGTCGCTCTATCCGGCTTCCTCATCCTGGCTGCAGTCGCCGGCGCGACATATCAGCGGCTTGCGACTCGCAAGGACCTCGCGTCGACTCCACCTCCAGGACGCCTCGTCGACGTCGGAGGACACCGGCTGCATCTGTGGTGCACGGGCGCCGGCGCGCCTGCGGTCATCCTCGAGAACGGTCTGGGCGGCTCCACCGCTGCCTGGGGTTTCGTCCAGCCTGAGGTCGCCCGGTTCACACGCGTCTGCTCGTACGACCGCGCGGGCATGGGTTACAGCGATCCGGGGCCGTCGCCCCGGACCGCACGCCGCATCGCCACCGAGCTCGTGGAACTCGTCGACCGCAGCGGCATCGGAGGACCGGTGGTCCTCGCCGCAGCCTCCAGCGGTGGATTCAACGCCCGCGTCCTGGCATCGGATCATCCCGATCGCGTGGCAGGTCTCGTCCTCGTCGATGCCTCGCATGAAGACGACGTGCATGAAGTTCCGCGGCTTGCCCGATTTGTACCTCTCCTCTCCTCGGTCGGGATCCTCCGATTGTTCGGCGTTTCGTTCGGCGTGAGTTTGGAGTCGCTGCCGCCGTCCACGCAAGGATTCGCACGCGCAACGAGGTTCCGTGCCGCGGGATACCAGGCAGCCGCTGACGAAATCATGCATATCCGGCAGAGCGCGTCGGAAGTCAGGGCTTCTCGCCGGAAGCTCGAGATTCCGGTGGTGGTCGTGAGCGGTGCGCTCGGCGCCGATGCGACATGGCGAGACCTGCAACGTGATCAAGTCACGCTTTCGGAGCGGGGCTGCCAGATCATCGCCGAACAATCGGGTCACGCTGTGCCAATCGATCAGCCGCAGGCCGTTGTGGACGCGATCCGCGCGATCGTGGGCGCCATAAGAGCGCCGAGCAACGTTCCGCCGTGCGGACCCGCTTAGTCCGCGCGCAAGACTTTCACCGGGTCGAGCCGTAAGGCGCGGTACGCGGGCACCAGGCTGGCCATCAGCGCAACAAGGGCCAGCGTGGCCCCGACGGCGGCAAGCGTCAGCGGATCTGATGCGCTCACGCCAAAGACGAGCGTTTCCATGACCTTCGCCGACGCGAGCGCGGCGATCGTTCCGGCCGCGATGCCGACGAGCGCGGGCGACATGCCCTCGACGATCACCAGACGAAGGACGTCGGCTCGTCCGCGCGCCAAGCGCGGTTCTGATCCCGATCTCGCGGCTGCGTCCGCGCACGATGTACGAGAGCACGCTGTAGATTCCGACTGCGGCGAGCAGCAGCGCGACTCCTGCAAAGACTCCGAGCAGCAGCGCGCTGAAGCGCTGCGACGTCAGCTTCCCGTCGAGCACCTGCACCATCGTCCGGATATCTCCGACCGGCTGCTCTGGATCGATCGCGCGGATCGCTGCGACGGCAGGCTGTGCGAGCGTGGCGGGCGGCACCGATGTCCGTATGGCGAACGTCGCCCTGCCATACGGCTCGCGCGTGTAGAAGTACACCGTGGGCGTGGTGGCTTCAATGAGATTCCGCTGCTTGACGTCGCCCACGATTCCGACCACCTGCCGAAGCACCGTCTTCGACACGGCCGGCAGGGTGGCGCGGCGTCCGATCGGATCGTCTGCTCCCCAATACAGCTTCGCGGCGTCCCGACTGACGAGCAGCACCTCCGCATCGCTCTCGACGATGTCGCGTCCACGCAGCACCGGAATCCCCATGGCACGCAGGTAGCCGGGGGTGATCTGCCGAACCTGCACCGCCACCGGGTCGCGCTGAGGCGGGTATCCCTCGAGCTCGAGCGTCTGTGCGGATCCGTCGGCGAAGGGCAGGTCGTCGATCGTTCCCGCAGCCTCGACGCCGGGAAGTGCCCGAATGCGCTGCAACGCCGCGTCGAAGAATGCCGATCGCTGCGCCGGCGTCGGGTACCGCGCGTCCACGAGCCTCACACTCATCGTCAGCACGTTGTTCGGATCGAAGCCGGTGTCGCCGTGCCTGAGGGCCAGCAGGCTCTGGACCATCACGCCAGCGCCCATCAACAACACCAGCGACAGCGCGACTTCGCAGACGATCAGCAAGCGGCGCGTGCCGACACCGATCGCACCGTCGCCGCGCCCACCTTCCTTGAGCGCGTCGTTGAGGTCGGACCGGCCTGCGCGCACGGCCGGCAGCGTACCGGCGAGCATGCCGGTGAGCATCGACACCCCCACCGCGAACAGCAGCACTCGCGCATCGATCGAGATTTCCTCCGCCCTCGGCACCTGGCTGGCGAGCAGCGTCGAGGCTGACGTGAGGGTCCCGTACGCGAGCAGAAGCCCGAGCGCGCCACCGGCGGCCGCGAGCAGCAAGGCTTCGGTCAACAGCTGCTGAAACACGCGTCCGCGTCCCGCGCCAAGCGCCGAGCGAATCGCGATCTCCTTGCGCCGGCTCAGGGCGCGAGTGAACAGCAGGTTGCCGACGTTGGCGCAGGCGATGAGCAGGACCAACCCGACGGCGCCGAGCAGCATGAGAAGCATCGTGCGGCTATTGCCGACGATTGCCTCCTGCATCGGGATGACCACGGCTCCCCAACGGTCGTCTGATTTCGGGAACTCACGCGCGAGCCGTGCCGAGATCGCGTCCATCTCGGCTTGCGCCTGGGCGAGTTCGACATCTCTCTTCAGACGCGCGACGCCGTCCAGATTGTGATTCCCACGGGCGGCGCGCTGCTCGTCGGTGAGTGCGAGCGGGACCCAGACGTCGCTCGCCATCGCGGTCCATGACGCGACCGAGGCACTGGCCGGCATGACTCCGACGATGGTGTACGCTTCGTCGTTGAGCTTCACCGTGCGGCCGATCACGTCCGGGTTGCCGCCGAATTCGGTTCTCCAGAACCGGTCGCTCAGGACGACCACGTGCTTGCCGCCTGGCGTGTCCTCCTCTTGCCGAAAGACGCGTCCGAGCGCCGGCCGGGCTCTGACGATCTCGAAAAAGCCCGCGCTGACGGCTGTCGCACTGTACCGTTCGCGCGGTGCCCGTGCCGGTGAGCGCGAGCTCCCTGAAGCCGCAGCATGGATACATCGCCATGCCCTCGAACGACTGCGCATCCCGCTGCCAGTCGTAGAACTTGCCGGGCGAGAGCTCGAAGAGTCGACCGCCCGGCGTCCTGGTGAAGATCCGCACCAGGCGTTCCGGCTCCTCGAAAGGCAGGGGACGCAGCAGGACCGCGTTGACGATGCTGAAGATCGCGGTGTTGGCGCCGATGCCGAGCGCCAGCACGCTGACGACCGCAACGGCGAACGATGGTGTCCGGGACATCACCCGGAACGCATAACGAAGATCGGCAAACAAGGTACGCATCCTCGAGTCTCCCTGTGACGATCCATGCAGCAATGGATTGGGGCGAACGGGTGGCGGCGCAGCCAGGCAGCGCATCGTCTGCCACCAGAACCAGGCGTGGGCCGCGACCGGCGAATCGCCGCTGCGCGTCGCGAACTCTTCTTCGAGATCCCCGACGACGAAGTCGCGCCACTCGGCGGACAGCCGCCTGGTCAACAGCCAGATCGCGAGCCGAGGCGGATCGGTCGTCTTCTTCACTTCAGCTCCAGCCGGCTCTGGAGGCCGTCCGCCATCGCGGTAAAGGCACGGTACGCCTGGCGCAGCGCCGCGACACCCGCGGGCCGCAGCGCATAGAACTTCCGACGGCGGCCGCCCCGCTGCGGGGTGGGATCGCCGACCCAGGATTTGAGAAAGCCCTTGCTCTCGAGCCGGTCGAGGGTGGTGTAGACGGCGTTGATCGACACATCCCGCCCCGAGCGGGCGTGAATCTCCTGCCGGATGGCGGCTCCGTACGCGGAGTCCTGGAGCTCGAGGCGCAACACACCCAGAAGCACGAGCTGTTCGAAATCGCCGAGGACCGGTGCCGCTTTTAAACCACATTGTGGGGGATATTAACACGCGCCGCTACGCCCGACGTCGCGATGCGTACACCAGCCCGCCGGCGACCAGGCCGAGGGCCCCGAGCTGCATCGCCAGGAACCACCACCGCAGGTCGGCGCTCAGTATCGCGGGATGAATCGCAGTGAGGCGCGACCACTGGAGGGCCGCATCCGTGGTGCTCGCGTAGTGCCTCGGCATCTGGACCCAGGTGCCATGCAGATCGATGGCGACAAACAGCGCGGCCAACGCGCCGCCGGCCGCCGCCGCCAGCCGGCCGTTGATCGCCTCCAGTCCGCGAACCAGCAGCACGAACATGAACGGCAGCGCCGTCATGAAATACCACGGGTTGGTCATCGGCCGCCCGAACACCGCGTGGCTGAGGACCGTGTAATAGATCATGCCGAGCGCGGTGAAGATCACGACGGCTGCGCATACGGCTAATCCGGCCGCAACCCCGCCGTCTGTGACCGACCGTGCGCGGCGGAGCGCGACCACCGCACCGACCCCCGCGGCCGCCAGCAGGATGCCCCAGTACCACCCGTGAAGGTCGGCGAGCGTCTCGTGCATCGGCAGATAGCTCCATCCGCCGACCCACGGCCTTCCGGGAACGAAGAGTGTGCCGACGACCGGCCCCCAGGCCAGGTTTACGAGCGAGGTCGCCAGCGCGGCGACGACCGAGCCTTTCGCGGCGAGCTCGAGCGTGTCCTGCGTCGTGACGATCGACCCGTAGTGCCGGTAGCTCCACACCCACAACGGCGCCACGAGGAGGAGAAACGCGACGCCCACGATGCTCGTCACGCGCCACAGCCGACGGGCGGGCAGGTTATGCGCCCAGGCGATCAACGGCAGCCCCAGGACGAGCGCGGGAATCAAGGTGAGGCTGGTTTGTTTGCTCCAGATGCTCGCCGCGATGCAACCGGCCGCCAGCAGGCCACGTGTGAGCAGCGTACGCCCCCCGGCGAGCACCAGGAGACTGATCCCCGCCATGCCGGTCGCAACGGCGAGCGCATCGTTCGCCACGCGCGCGACGTTCTGAAAGAACAGCGGATGCAGGCACACCAGCGCGAGGACCGCCATCCTGGGCCCGAACGTCGGCATCAGGCGCTCGAGGGCGGCGGCAAACAGCACGAGCGCAGCCGCGACGAGAAGCAGGTTCATCGCCCGGATCGCGTAGATCGCCTCCAGCGGATGTGCCGTCTTCAGCGCGCGCCAGATGGGGACGGCCAGTAGGTAGGCGAGCGGCGGATGCTGCGCTTGATACAGTCGGAACGAGAACGACGCTTCCCGATCCGCGTCGGCGGGCGGTGCCGTCACCTCCCAGTAGGCGGCGTAGGGCAACGCGCCCCAATCCCGCAGCTGCTCGGCGCCCGATGAAGAGTGCGGTACGGCGATCATCAGCGGACGGAGGCCGCGGGGCAGCACGCTGTCGTTCAGCACCGGAACCGAGCCCGTTTCCTCGAGATGGGCGATGTACCCGAGATGCTGGTGTTCGTCCCACCCTTCGAACGGCGGAAACACGGACAGGTACAGCGGCCCGCGCGCGAGGAAGGCGGTGATCAACAAGCCGGGCACAAGCCACCGGGCGCGCGAGCGTGTCCGCTCGCGCGACGTCGTGGTGGCCTCTTCGCCGTCGTTCATCGGCGGATGCGATCAGGAGGCCGCGGCATCATGTGAATCACGGGCGCCAGAATGGGTTCACGAATGCGCCATTCGCGGCGACATCCCACACCGCCACCCGCGCCCACTTCCAGCCGTTTGCCTTGGCTCGCCACTCGAAGGTCTTGCTGCCGAACTCCCGCGTGTCCGCCAATTCGATCACCTCGCGATGCGTCGTCTGACCGTCGCCCCAGACGATCTCGGCAAACCGAAGCGGGAACGTCCACGACACGCGGGCGTTGGCCACGATCTCGTTCGCGGACGATGAGGCAAGGTTCACGTCCGGCAGCAGCACTTCTCCGGTCGTGGTGAAGAACTCGCCTTTCGCCAGCGGCGCAAGCGCCTCTCCCCATTGATCGAACGCCGGAAGACGACCGAGCTTGATGTAGTTGATGTTCATGTGCGCATAGAGCTCATGCGTGTGGTCGAACTGGAACACGTCCACCTCGCCGAGGAAGCGCTTCCGCAGGCCCTGATTGTTCAACTCGTCGACCAGATCGAACACGCGGTCGCCGAGCCGCGGCGACGAGAGATCGGCCGGCATCGCTTTCCACCCGACGCCAAGGTAGCTGGCATCGCGGAAATGATCGGTCGTCACAATCCGATCGGGAAACCCTGTCGAGCCTTTTGTCCGTGGATGCGTCTGGTACATGTACCCGCCCTCGCGGCGCACGAGGTCCAGCATCTCCTTTGCGTCGGCCACGCTGTAGACCGTCCCGTATTTCGGGTGCATCGAGACAAACGCGCCGTTCTTCGGACGATTCAAGAACCAGTACACCGGCTTCGGAAACGCGACCGCCCAGTGTCCGCCCAGGTGGACGTTGGCTTCCTCGGCGGGAATCAGCAGGAAGTCTGAATCTGATTGGGCGCGGAGCGCAGCAAAGTACGCGTGCAGCTCGTCGAGACGCAGATCCGTGAGATCGTTCGGGTGCCCATCGCCGTGAAAGTCCATGATCATCGAAGCGTCGACCCCCATGGCCTTCAGCACCGGCTTGAACGGCGGCGTCCAGTCGACCCCGTTGGCCATCGCCTGAACGGTGTCGGCCAGATGCCAGTGCGTGCTGAGCGTCTTGTAGCCGTCGAGGGGTCGAAAGCGATCGCCGTTCGTGTAGCGGAGCACGTGCGTCAGGGCCGTCTCCGGCGCGCCAGCTGAGAGCACAAAGAACACGCTCATGCGCTGCTGCCGTCCCGGCGGCGCGTTCACCCATGGGTAGAACTGCCAGTTCTCGTCGCGCAGTTGCCTGATGCCGAGCGACACGCGCCCGCGCCAGGCCCGATGCCAGACGAAGCCCAGATTCGACGTGAAGTCGCGCGGGAAAAAGGTACCTGGTGCGGCGCCGGGAACACCGCGACGCTCCCGCCAGCCGTCTTCAACGCCAGCGTGCGGTAGCGCGCCTGGACCGGCGTGCGTTCAGGCTGTAACCCATTCAGCGTGGTGTGGCGCAGGGCCCCGTCGGTGTCGTAGTAGGCCACCTCGGTGCGCATGTTGTTGCCCGGCTGACGATCCGCGGCGGCGGCCATCTCGAGCCCCGCGTCATAGTAGTAGGCGACGTCGGCATCGTAGGTCGTCAGCACCGCGTCCTGCTGAATCAACCGGCTGCCGGGGTAGAACGTGTAGGCGAGACCGCCGTCGAAGCCGCCCATGCGCAAGCCGTCGAACAGGACCTCGACACGTTCGCCGACGCTGCGAACCGTGGCGGCGCGCAGCTCGAACGTGCTCTGCACGTGGCGGGTCCCCTCGGGATGACTTGTCGGATCGTCGAAGAACGCGTACCACCCGCCGCGGCGCTTTCCCGTCTCACCTCGATAGAAGGGCCGCGCGCCGCGGACGACAGGCTCGCCGTCGGGCCCGATAGCGGTGATGATCGGCTGCGCGGGATCGAGCGAGAACGTCGCGCGCCAGACACGCGCCGTCTCGTCCGGCCACGTCAGGCTCACGGAGTTGCCGTCGCGAACGACCTCGATTGGCCCCGGCCTCACCCGGGTGAGATCGAGCGGCACCGATACTGAGGGCGCGGGCGTCTGCACCGGCATGAGAGCCAGAGCGGCAAGGATGGCGCCGCGCACGGTTCAGGCCTCCCTCAGGGCGTCGATGGGATTGATCCTGAGGGCGCGTCTGGCGGGCCCGACGCAGGCGAGCAGACCCGCGGCGGCCATCACCGCGGCCGTCGCTCCAAGCCACATGGCGAACTGCGCAAGGTCTTCCGCAGGCCGGCCGGAGGGTCCTGCGAGCGCGACGGCCCACAGCAGCAGAACCCCTCCGGCTGCAATGCCGCTCCCCATGAGCACCATCGCGCGCGACAGGATTCCGGCGAGCACATGGCGCGGGTGGGCGCCAAGCGCCGTGCGCAGGCCGATTTCGCGCGTCCGCCGCGAGACGCTGACGGACATCAGCGAGAAGATGCCCAGCGCCGACAGAAACAGGACGAGCGCGGTCACGCCCGCCAGCGCTCCGACCTGCACGGCCATGTCCATCTCCCGCCGCCGGATCCATTCCGCCAGCGGCCGCGCCTCCTGGACGTTCAATCCGGCATCGACATCGGCCGCAATGACCGGCAGACGCGCCACGAGCGGGGCCGGATTGCCGCGTACGCGCACGCTCATCACGAGCGGAGACATCGTTCCCGCCGGCGCCGCGCGAAACGCATACGGCTGCTCGTTGCCCTCTTCGTCAGGATCCAGGCCGAAGTCGCGCACGACGCCGACGATCTCGAGCCACGGCTCCGCCGCCGCCGCGTCCGATCGCGCGGATGACGTCAAATACCGGAGGCGAGCGCCGATCGGTGACACCCGTCCCGCATGACGTTTGAACTCGCGCGCGAACGCCTCGTTGACGATCACGGTTCGCGCAGCCGGACTCCGGTCGCCCTCGTGGAAGCCACGCCCGGCGACAATCGGACGATCGAATGCCTCGAAAAACTCCCGGGGCCACCGCCGATGTCCGCAGGGAATCGTTGCCGGGCAAGCGTCTCGATCTCCGCGACCCGGCTTCTCGGGAGCGTGGCCCCCGGCACGCGGTCGGTGAAGGTGACCGCGACCACGCCGGGTTCCTGCGCGATGCGCCGCTCGAGCGCCGCGAACGTCCGGGCCCGCCGATCCTCGAACATCGACGGGGTCTCCTCGTCGAACGGCCGGTCCACATCGATGCGAGCGGCGAGATACTCCACGCTTGGAAATGCCGCGCGGCTCTTCCGCATGCGCATCGACTGGCTCACGCTCTCCATGGCGACAGGGATGCCGATGGCCGTCAGCGCGACCTGCGCGATCATGGCGCTGGTCCAGACGCGCCCGAACCGCAGCGTGGCGCCCCCGCTGCCCAGATTCGCCAGGTTCGTTTGCACGCGCGACCGCGTGGCTCTCAGCGCGGGCAGCAGTGACAAGATGGCCGCGCTGACGACCGCGAGGCCACTGGCATAGAGGATCGTCGTGAGCTCCAGGCCGGGAGTCATCCAGAAGGGAGGTGCGCCTCCCTTGTCGGCGAACGCCCCTTCGATCCCCCACGTCAGCGTCCGGTCCGCGGCCATGAGGCCGACGGCGGCCGCGATCGACGCGAGCACCAGGGCCTCGACGAAGAGCTGACCGATGATTCGCGCGCGGCTCGCGCCGAGCGCGGAGCGCAGGGCGATTTCCCCTTCCCGTGTCGCCGTCCTCGCGTAGACCAGCGTGCCGACGTTCATGCACGCAACGATCAGCACCAGCAGCCCAGGCAGGTTCCGCAGCGCGAGCTGCGCGATGTCCGAGATCATCCGGTGCTCCCCCGAGTCGCATCACGCGCGGGCGGAGATGCTCGTGCGTCGCCGGAAGCGCCGCCGCCGTCCGTTCGCCGAGCACGCGCAGCTCGGCGTTCGCCTGCTCCCGCGTGACGCCAGGAGCGAGCCTGCCGATGACGTCGATCGCGCCGCCCTCGAGCGCACCGTACGCGGTGCGGAGCTGCAGTGGCGTCCAGGCCTGGTGGTTGACGGGATACCCGAAACCATCCGGCATGACGCCGATCACGGTGGCTGGTGTGTTCCCCAGCTTCACGACCGAGCCGACGATGTGGTGCCGACCGCCGAAGGAGCGGTGCCACGCGTCGTATCCGAGCACGACCACGCCGGGGGCTCCGGGCACCTCGTCAGAGTCGAGCAGCGGACGACCGAGCAACGGCGGCACACGTGCCGTGCGGAACGCGGCGGCCGTCACCTCCGCTATCTGGATCAGATCGGGAGCCGCGTCGCCGACGATGAGATTTCGGGTGTACGTGCGGTAGGCTCCCAGGTCCTCGATCGTTCGCAGCTCGCGCCGCCATTCGAGGAAGTCACGCACGACGCGTGCCTCGGGCTCGTTGGTCAGCGTATTCTGCGTCTCGATCACGACAAGGCGGTCGCCTTCGGGGAGCGGGATCGTTGGCGCCTGGATCTTGCCCACGAGGTCGTACGCGCCCGCGCCAATCCCGATCGCGAAGGCGAGCGCCAGCCCGCCAGCGATCGTCAGGCCCGGGTACTTCAGGAGCATCCGGAGTCCGAGCTTGTAATCCTGCAACATGTGTCCTCGCTGTTGCGCGTCAATCCTATACGACGCTCGCCTGCCAGCCGGCCGAGCCGTGGCTCTGCGAGCGCCGGATGACATCTGCTAAAGTCGGGGCGGCACGCTTGGAACCGGCCTCTTGTCAGCCCCCGAATTGCCCGCCTGGTCGGTACGCCTGATCGATGAACTGGATGCCATCGACCGACGGGCCACCGATCTCGCGCGCGGGCTGAGTCCGGAGCAGCTTAACTGGAAGCCCGCAGAAGACGTCTGGAGCGTGGGCCAGTGCCTCCAGCATCTCTATGTTGCCAACGAAGTCTACGTACCGGCGATCGCGGGTGCGCTGGACGATCGGCCGCCATCTCCAGTGCAAGACATCACTCCCGGATGGTTGGGCCGATGGTTCATCGGCACGTATATAGACCCGTCGTCCCGTGGCAGGCGGGCGCGAGCACCGAGGAAAATTGCACCGGCCGAACGAATCGACCCTTCAGTGCTCGACCTGTTTCTCCGGAGCAACGAGGTCGCGCGCGATCTGGTGCGCCGGGCGGGTGCCTACAACATCAATCGCATTCGATTCGGGAATCCCTTCATTCCGTTGCTGCGCTTCACGGTTGGAACGGGCCTGGAGATCCTGTGGAGGCACCAGCGCCGGCACGTGCTGCAGGCTGAACGGATCAAGCAGGCCTCCACGTTTCCGCAGCGGTAATTTCGAGAAGAGTCACCCAAAGCGGAGTGACGTTCCCTGGGAACTGTACGATCCGGCCGACGTCTAAGCCACCGTGCTACTCCAAGACATCCGCTACGCAGCGCGTACGCTTCGGCACAACCTCCTGTTCACGACCGTCGCGGTCGTCTGCCTGTCGCTCGCGATTGGCGTCAACACGATGATATTCAGCGTCGTCGAGGGCGTGCTCATCCAGCCGCTGCCCTTCGCCGATCCGGACCGCCTGGTGGAGCTGAACGAGTCGCATCCGCCGAGCGGCATCCGCCGCAGCGGGCTGTCGTACGCCAACCTCCGCGACTGGCGGGAACGGAGCCGATCGTTCACCACGATGGCCGGGCTCCAGTTTCGCAGCCTCGCCATCGCGGACCGCGGCGATTCCGAGCGTTACGACGGCTCGGCGGTGTCCTGGGAGCTCTTCTCCACGCTTGGCGTCGTGCCCGCGCTGGGCCGCGACTTCGCGCCGAACGACGATCGGCCGGGGGCGGAGCCGGTCGTGCTGCTGAGCGATGAAATCTGGCGCGTGCGCTACAGCGCCGACCCTGCGATCCTGGGCCGATCGCTGCTCGTCAACGGGCGACCGCACACGATCATCGGGGTGATGCCGCCCGACTTCGAATTCCCCTTCAATCAGAAGATCTGGGTGCCGCTCGCGCCGTTCGTCCACGACGAGCCGCGCGATCGCCGCGGCCTGATGACCGTGGCCCGGCTCAAGCCCGGCGCGTCGATCGAGCAGTCGCGGGAAGAGCTGAAAGCGGTGGCCGCAGCCCTGTCGCGCGACTTTCCGACGAGCAACGATCGATGGACGGCGGTGGTTCGGCCAATCAAGGACGACTTCATCCCGGACGACGTCAGGCTGATCCTGCTGACGATGATGGGGGCGGTCACGCTGGTGCTCGTCATCGCGTGCGCCAACGTCGCCAACCTGCTGCTCGCGCGCGCGGCGGCGCGCCGCCGCGAGATCTCGATCCGCACGGCGCTCGGCGCGGGACGCCTGCGGATTGCGCGTCAGCTGCTCACCGAAGCGGTCATGTTGTCGCTGCTCGCCGTGCCGCCCGGCGTCGCCCTTGCCTATGTGGGCAACATCCTGATTCAGCGCGCCATTCCACCAGACGACATCCCGTATCTGATCCGGTGGGGGATCAACACCCCGGTTCTCGTCTACACGGTCGGCATCGCGCTGCTCACGGGAATCGTCTTCGGCCTCGCACCGACGCTGCAGACGGCGCGGATGAACCTGTACTCGGGATTGAAGGAAGGCGGCCGCGGGACCGGCGGTACAGGATCGCGTGCGCGGCTCCGCAACGCGCTGGTCATCAGCGAGGTGGCGCTGTCGCTCGTGCTGCTCGTCGGCGCATCCCTCTTCGTGCACAGCTTCTTGAACCTCCGCACGGCGAGCGCCGGTTTCGATACGGAGCCGCTGATGACGCTGCGCTTCTATATGACCGGGGAAACGTACGCCGCCGAGGACGCGCGAGCCAGGCGTGCCGACGACATCGTTCGCAGCGTCGAGCGTCTGCCGGGCGTCGCGGCCGCGTTCGCCTCGAATCTCATTCCGCTCGACGGCGGCGGGGGCGGCGCACGCCTCGTGCTCGACGGCCGGAGCTTTCCGAGCGGCGAAGAGCCTCGCTTCGGGTTCACGGCGGTGACACCTCATCTCCTGAAGACGCTGGCCGTCTCGCTCACGCGAGGACGCGACTTCACCGAGGCGGAAGGACAGTCGCGATCGCCCGTCGCGATCATCAACGAGACGATGGCGTCGCGCTTCTGGCCGAAAGAGGATCCGGTCGGCCGGCGGTTCACGCTGAAGAACGGGGAGACGACCGATTGGTTCACCGTGATTGGCGTCGTGCGCGACATCCGGCACGAGGAGATCGAACCGGGGGACGAGAGCTTTCCGCAATCGTACGTCCCCTATCCGTACGCCGCCACGCCGAACACGGGGCTGACCATTCGCGTCGCGTCGGGCGATCCCACGGCCATCACCTCCGCCGTCCGCGCGGAAATCAGGCGAATCGATCCTGGCATTCCGCTCTTCGCGGTGCGCTCGATGGCCGAGGTGAAGCAGCTCGGTTTCTGGCAGTTCGAGCTGTTCGGGTGGCTGTTCTCGACATTCGGGACCGTGGCGCTGTTGCTCGCGGTCACGGGCGTGTACGGCGTGCTGTCGTACTCGGTGTCACAACGCACGCAGGAGATCGGGGTGCGCGTCGCCCTCGGGGCGGGCCGCCGCGACGTCCTGGGGCTCGTCGTCGGCCAGGGGCTCAAGCTCGCCGCGTTCGGCATCGGCATCGGGCTGCTGGCGTCGTTCGGGGTGACGCGGGTGATTGCGTCGCTGCTGTACAACATCACGCCGACCGACCCGGTGAGCTTCGTGGGCGTGTCGCTCTTTCTCACCCTGATCGCGGCGGCCGCAAGCTACATCCCCGCTCGCCGGGCGATCGCGGTCGATCCGCTCGAGGCGCTGCGGGCGGAGTAGCTAGTCGGCGCGTAGCGCCAGCAGCGGATCGACCCGCGGCGCGCGGCGAGCCGGGACGTACGCGGCGGCGAGCGCCGCGATGACGATCGTGGCGCTTGCGAGAACGAGCGTGACGGGATCTTCTGCTTCCACCCCGAACAGATACCCGCGCACGGCTCCGCCGGCACCAAGGGCGAGCGGGATGCCTGCGACGAGGCCAAGGCCGACGAACGTCAGGGCGTCGCGCAGCACGGCGGAGGTCACGCGCCATCGCGGCGCGCCGAGCGCCACGCGAATCGCAATCTCCTTGCGCCGCTGCGCCACGCGATAGCCCACGACGCCGTACACGCCGAGCGCGGCGAGGACCAGCGCCGCCGCCGCAAAGCCGCCAAGCAGCCACGCCAGCAAACGATGCGGCCTCAGCGTCCGGTCGATCAGTTCCTGAAGTTCGACCGGCGTTCCGACCGCCTGATTGCGGTCGACGCGCCAGATCGCCTCGCGGATCGACGGAAGCATGGCGGTGGGATCCGACGCGCGGACGACCAGGTCGTACGCCTGCCAGCCCGGCGCCTGCGTGTGGGGAATGTAGGACTCACGCCCGGACTCGCTACTCAGCGTCTGGTGTTTGACGTCGCCGACGATGGCGATCACCTCGCGCGCCCGCCCGTTGAGGAGCAACGTTGTTCCCAGGGGGTCCCTTCCGCTGGCCGCGACACGGCGCGCCAGCGTCTGGTTGATCGCGATTACCCACGGCGCGGCGAGCTGATCGCGCGGCTCGAAGTCACGCCCGGCGATAACGCGGATCCCGAGTGTGCGGAAATACCCCGGGCTCACGATTCGCGCCGAGGCGGTGTTCTCGGGTGAGTCGGCCGGTTCTCCGGGGAGGGACACGTCCCATCCCATGTTCCGATCCATCGGCAGATTGATCGTCACCGCCGCGGATTCGATGCCCGGAAGCGCGGAGACACTGTCGAGCACGCGGTTGAAGAAGGGCACGCGCGCCGCCGGCGCCAGACGGCCGGCGGGATCGACGCGCATGGCGACGACACGCTCGGGCCTGAACCCGGGATCGACGTCGAGCAGCTTGACGAAGCTGCGAAACAGCAGGCCGCCGGCGACGGTCAGCAGCAACGCAAAAGCGACCTGCACCACGAGTCCCGCCCGCTGCACGTACGCGGGTCGCCGATCGGGTGTGACGCCGGCGTGCGGGCGCAGGGCGTCGATCAGGTCGCGCCGCCGCAGATGCAGCAGCGGCATGCTTCCGAACACCAGCGACGTCATCGCACAAAGGCCCAGCGCGAGCGCGACGGCCGGCCAGCGAACCTCGAGCTCGGTCAGCCGGGGAAGGCCGGTCCAGACCGCGGCGCGCACGATGCGGGTCAGGCCAAGGGCGAGCGCGACGCCGACGGCGCCGCCGATCGCCGCCAGCACTCCGCTTTCGATCAGGGTCTGCCGCAGCAGCTGCCGCGTCGAGGCGCCGAGCGCGGCGCGCACCTGCATTTCCCTGCGCCGGCCGCTTGCGCGGACGAGCAGCAGGTTGGCGAGGTTGCCGCACGCCATCAGCAGGACGCATCCGATGCCGCCGAGGAGCAGCAGCACCGGCGAACGCGCGCCGCGCGTGACCGGCATGGCCGCTGGCGTGACCTGCTGCACGATGTGCGTCATCCCGTCGCGTTTCGCGAACACCGCCGCGTTGCGCGCCGCAAGCTCCGCCCGCGCCTGCTCGATCGTCGCGCCAGGACGCAGCCGGCCGAGCACGGTCATGAAGTAGCCCCAGTTGTCCTTGTTCGGATTGCGCTCGAGCGGCATGTACAGCTCGATCGGGGCGCCGGCGAACAGGCTGCCGGTGAGCGGGAAATCAGGCGACAGAACGCCGACGATCGCGTGCGCAGCGCTGTCGATCGTGATTGACGTGCCGAGCACGTCCGGCCGGCCGCCAAACGTCCGCTGCCAGTAACCGTGAGAAAGGATCACGGTGCGCGAGGCGCCGGCGTCGTCGTCGCCATCGACAAACAGCCGGCCGATCGCCGGTTTCGCGCCGAGCACGGGAAACAGCTGCTGCGTCAGCTCGATGTACGTTGACGCGCTCGGGTGTTCCTGCGCCTGTGACAGTGGAGATGTCGGGCGCCGCCGTTCCGCTCCACGCCGCGAGCTGTTCGAACGACGTCAGATGCTGCTGCCAATCGAGGAACTGCGACATCCGGTTCGAGTTGTAGACGAACTCGCGGCCGTCGGACGTCTGGGTGTTGTAACTGGTAATCCACACGAGCCGCTCGGGCTGCGGAAAGGGCAACGGCCGCAGGAGCACGGAGTGCGCAACGGTGAAGGCCGTCGTCGTCGCGCCGATTCCGAGCGCCAGCGTAACGATCACGACGGCCGCGAGCGCCGGTGTCTGAGCCCAGGTCCGCGTGGCGAAACGAAGCTCCGTCCACATGGGTTTGGCTCGTATCAAGCGGTGTGCCGCGCCGAAATGCGCGAATACTTGGACATTTGCGCGCGCGCGCGTCCACGCTCGGACGGGGGCGTCCCACGCGCGGACATCGGCCGCTACCTGATCACCGGTGCATCACGACCCTTCGAGGTCCTGTCCGAAACACAGCCTGTATCCGTTGCAGTCCTCGATGTCGAAGTCGCGGCAGCCGTAGGGCTGATCACAGATGTCGCGCGCGATCTTCACGCCCTTCGACTTGAACTCACTGTAAAGGGCGTCGGCGTCCTCGACCCACACGTATGCGTCCCACGCTCCGCCCTCGGGATCGACCGTGTGGTTCGGGCGCATGAGGCCGGTCCGTTCCATCTGACCCAACATGATGACCACCCCGCTCCGCCGGACCATGGTGAAGCCGGGCGGGTCGCCCCAGAACTGCTTGTAGCCGAAGCCTAACTTGTCGCGATAGAAGTTGGCGGTTGCGACGACATCATCCACGATGAAGTAGGGCGCAACGCTCCAGCGCGGCAATGTCATTGCACGGCCCGGCGGAGTGCGGCGCGCGCGAGCAGCCGCGTGGAGTCGAGCGTTGGCAGGGGAGAATTCGCGTCGTGCATGATCAGCGGGATCTCGGTGCAGCCGAGTACCACGGCATCGCAGCCATCATCCTTCATGCGCGCCATGACCCGTTGAAAGTACGCCACGGCCTCGGGCTTGAAGACGCCGTAGACCAGCTCCTCCATGATGACGCGATTGATTTCGTCGCGCTCCGCGCCGGTCGGACGCACGTACTCCAGTCCGCGAGCTGAGAGCTTTTCCGGATAGACCTCGCTGTCGACCAGCCAGCGAGTGCCTGTCAAGCCGATTCGCCGGAACCCGCGCTCGACCGCCTCCGCGGCAACGACCTCCGCGATGTGCAGCCAGGGGACCGGCGATCGCGGTTCAACGTACGGAAGCGCCTGGTGGATGGTGTTGTCAGGGCAGATGAGCAGCGCGGCGCCGATGTTCGCGAGCTTGTGTGCGGACGCGAGCATCAGCCCGCCGACGCCCTGCCAGTCGCCGCGGTCGATCCGGTTCACGTAGTCGGCGAGCGAGTACGTGTGCATCGAGACCTCCGGATGCGCGTGCGGGCCGAGCAGCCGCGATCCCTCCACGCAAATGGTTCGATAGCACAGGGCCGCGCCTTCCGCCGAGCAGGCAACGATCCCGATATGGTGAGGCATGCCGCGGAAGAGTATAGTTGGCGCCGACGCTTCGCTGATCCTGGCGGCTTGCATTGGAGTTCCACATGCGCAGATTCTTCGTCGCGCTCCTGCTCGCATCGGTTCCCACCGTCGCTCACGTCGCCGATTCAGACAGGCTCACGCTCGACCTGTATCTCGAGCTGGAGACGGTCTCCGACCCGCGGATCTCGCCCGACGGGAAGCAGATCGTCTACACGCGCGGATGGATCGACAGGATGAACGACAAGCGCGAGTCGAGCCTCTGGATCATGAGCGCCGACGGCTCGCGCAACCGGCACCTCGCGAAAGGATCGAACGCGCGCTGGTCGCCGAACGGCGACCGCCTCGCCTATCTCGCGGATGGGGAGCCGGCCGCTCCAGGAAAGACCGGCACGCAGGTCCACGTGCGCTGGATGGATGCCGAAGGCGCCACCTCGCAGGTGACGCGCGTGGAGCAGTCGCCCTCGGATCTGGAGTGGTCGCCCGACGGATCGCTCCTCTCGTTCTCGATGCTCGTGGAGCAGAAGACGAAGTGGGACGTGAAGATGCCGAAGAAGCCCGAGGGGGCCAAGTGGACGGAGGAGCCGAAGATCGTCGAGCGGCTCAACTACCGCCGCGACGGACAGGGCTTCACCGATGACGGCTATCGGCACATCTTCGTCGTGCCGGCCGCGGGCGGCACGCCGCGTCAGCTCACGTCGGGCAACTACGACCATATTGGCGGAACGTGGATGCCTGACGGAAAGTCGATCGTGTTCGCCGGCCAGCGCACCGACGACTACCAGTGGCGCGAGAGCGACATCTACGCGGTCGACGTGTCCAGCGGCCCAGCTCAGGCCAGCACCGTGCGTCAGCTGACCACGCGCAAGGGTCCCGATGGCTCGCCCGTGATCGCGCCCGACGGCAAGCGCATCGCCTACACGGGATACGACTGGACGAAGGACACGTGGGTCGACGCGAAGATCTACGTGATGAACAGCGACGGCTCGAATCCGCGGCTCGTGTCGGGCGATTGGGATCGTTCGCCGCAGGGTCTCCACTGGGCAGCCGATGGGAGCGGTCTCTATTTCACCGCCCAGAGCGAAGGCTCGCAGAACCTCCATCACCTGCCGCTCGGGCCGGGGGGCAAGGTGGCTCCGGTCACGACCGGCACGCACCTCCTCGCGGTCGGCGACCTTTCCTCGTCGGGATTCGCGGTGGGTACGCTCACCAGCGCGCACAAGCCGGCGGACGTCGTCTCACTGGACGTGAAGAATGGCAAGACGATCAAACAGCTGACGCGCCGTGAACGACGACATCCTGGCGGGCAGGAAGCTCGGCGCTGTCGCCGAGATGTGGTACACGGCGCCGGACGGCATGAAGATTCAGGGCTGGTACATCACGCCGCCCGACTTCGACCCGGCCCGCAAGTACCCGATGCAGCTTCACATCCACGGCGGACCGCACAGCATGTACGGCGTCGGCTTCAACTACGGCTGGCAGGAGCATGCGGCCAACGGCTACGTGATTCTCTACACGAATCCCCGCGGCAGCACGGGCTACGGCAGCAAGTTCGGCAACGAGATCATGCGCGCGTATCCGAGCAAGGACTACGACGATCTCATGGCCGGCGTCGACGCCCTCGTCGCGAAAGGGTTCGTCGACACGCAGAACATGTTCGTCACCGGCTGCAGCGGCGGCGGCGTGCTCACCGCCTGGATCGTCGGCCACACGGATCGCTTCGCGGCCGCGTCGGCCAATTGCCCGGTCACCGACTGGCTCAGCTTCGTCGGCACCACCGACGGCGCGAGCTGGTACTACAACTTCGAGAAGCTCCCGTGGGAAGACCCGAGCGAGCACCTGCGCCGCTCGCCCCTCACCTACGTCGGCAATGTGAAGACGCCGACGATGCTGATGACCGGCGTGAAAGACCTGCGCACCCCGATACCGCAGACGGAGCAGTTCTACAGCGCGTTGAAGCTGCGGAAGATTCCGGCGGCCATGGTCCGCTTCAACGAGGAGTGGCACGGGACGACGAGCAAGCCCTCGAACTTCGTGCGCACGCAGCTGTATCTGCGCCGCTGGTTCGAGCAGTGGAAGCGGCCGGCGTCGGAGCGGCGCACCACCACTGCGCAGTAAGGGAAGAAACCAGCCGGCAGCCGCGTCTCATACCCGAACGAACGGGAGGACGAATGCGCTACCGGGCCGTGGTGTGTCTTCTTGTGCTGGCGGTGCCCATCTCGGCCGAGCCGCTCGATCCCGTTGAGGCGGCGCGCTGACCTTGGCGCCACGATCGCGCCGCCGTCCGGCCGGACCCCCGCGAGAGTCGTGCGACTCGATGAAGGCTCGGCGCTGTTCGTGGCGGGCCTCAGACCCAAGGACGAGATCGTCTCGCTGAACGCCGCGCCGCTCGTCGATCCGATCGACTTCGACCGCCGCATCGCCGCGCTGCGCGGCGGCGACGAAGTACGCTTTGGGATCCGCCGCGATGGCAAGCCGATCCCGCTGGTCGCGGTGCTGCCCCCGCTGCCACGCGAGCACGCTCCTGGACTGGAAATCGTCTACGCACACGTGACCAACCCTCGCGGCCCGCGGCAGCGCGCGATCCTGACGCGACCGCGGGGCGCTTCGAGACGCCTGCCTGCGATTCTGTTCGTCCCGTGGCTCAGCTGCGATTCCGTCGAATCGCCGCGCCAGCCGCCTCCCGGGATCGATCTGCTGCTGCAGCGTGTCGCGGCCGAGTCCGGCATGGTGATGCTGCGCGTCGACAAGCCGGGCGTCGGCGACAGCGAAGGCGTGTGCGCCGACACGGACCTCGACGCGGAGATGGACGGGAGCCGCGCCGCGCTGGCGTGGCTGCGAGAGCACGCCTGGGTGGATCCCTCGCGAATCATCCTGATGGGACACAGCTTCTCGGGTGCCTTCCTGCCCGAGATCGCCGGCTCCACGCGCGTCGCCGGCTACATCGTCCTCAACAGCTGGGTGCGTTCGTGGTACGAGCGGCTGATCGAGTTCGAGCGGCTCCAGCTCGAGGCGCAGCGGACTCCGGCCGCTGACGTCACCACGCGCGTGCTCGCACTGAGCGAGCTCTACACGCTGTTCCTGCTTCAGAAGAAGACGCCCCGCGAAGTGCTGGCCGCGAGACCCGGGCTTGCCGCGGTATGGGACGATGGGCCGGAGCATCAGTACGGACGCAGCGCGGCATTTCACCATCAGCTGGCGGCGTTGAACCCGGCGCGCGCGTGGTCCGCCGTGAACGTTCCGACCCTTGCAATCTGGAGCGAGCAGGACATCGTCATGCATCGACGCGACCACGAGCGGCTGATCGCGCTGGTGAACGCGAACGCCCCGGGCGCGGGGCGCCTGATCACCGCGCCGGGCGATCACGGGATGGCGACGACAGACGCGAACGGCCGCCGCGCGCTGCCGGAGGCCGTGCCGGCCGCGGTGCTGACTTTCCTGAAAGAGGTTGGTGCCGGACCCGGCTGACGCGCTGCTTGCCGCGTGTTGCGCGGGCGACCGCGAGGCGTTCGCGCAGCTGTTCGATCTCTGCCGTGATCGCGTGTACTCGGTCGCCTGGCATCTCTGCGGCGATCGCGCGGCGGCGGCGGACATCACGCAGGATGTGTTCATGAAGCTCTTCGTGCGCCTGCCGCAGTTTCGCGGCCACTCCGCGTTCTCGACGTGGCTCTATCGAGTCGTCGTCAACACGACGCTCGATCATCGGCGGCGCGGACGCCAATCGGCGCCATTCGACGAGCTCGCGGTGGAGCCATCCGCCCCGGCGATCGAGGACGGCTTTGTCCGTGCCGAGCGCCGGTCGCGTGTGCGCGCCGCCCTGCTGCTGCTTCCGGCGAAGCTGCGCGTCCCGGTCGTGCTGCGGCACGTGCAGGGCCTGAGCTACCAGGAGATCAGCGCTGCGCTGGGCATTTCCACCGGCACGGTGGCGTCGCGCCTGTCGCGGGCACACGCGCGGCTCGCCCGTGAGCTGGCAGACCTTCGTTGAGGTCTGGAGTCACAGGGAGATCAGAGATCAGGGAGCGGCATGTTCACGCGACACGTAATTGACGACCTGGCGGCGTATGTCGAGCAGCAGCTCGACGCGGAATCCCGGGCGCGCGTGGAGGCACATCTCTCCGCATGCGAGCGATGCCGCGCCGGCCTCGAGGAGGTGCGGCGGGGGATCGCGCTGGCGTCGGAGCTGGAGGTGGAGCCGATGCCCGCCGCCGCCGCGGCACGCGTGCGGCACACGCTCACTGATGCCGGTGAATTCGAGCGCGCTTCCAGAACGTCTGGTGCATGGTTCCCGGATTTCCGGATCGCCGGTGTAGGCGCGGCGGTGCTGGTACTGTTCGTCGCGGCGTGGCAGGTCAAACGTCCGTGGGCGGATCTGCGTGCCGCCGACCATGCGTCCATCGCGTTCGAACGTGAGGCGCGCGAGATCCACGAGCGCCTGCGCGCAGGCGGGCCGATGCAGCTGAGAACCGCAGACGAGGCGCGGATGCGGCAGTGGATGGAGGAGCATGGCGCGCCGGTGGCGTCGATTGCCGCTCTGCGGCCGGTTCACGAGCGCGTCCGCTTCGTGCCGGCCGGCATTTCGCTCGAGAACGTGGCCGGCGCCCGCTCCTCCGTGCTCGAGTACCGGATCGACGGCCGGCCGGTAACGCTCGTGGTCGCCGCGCAGGGCGAAGTGGCCGGGGCACCCGCGGCCGGCTGGCTGTCGAAACGGGTCGCGCACCGGCGCACGCCGGACGGACGGAACACGCTGACGTGGAGCACGGGCGGGCAGACGTACGTGCTCGTCAGCGAGCTCGAGGGGCTCGGTCAGCGCGCGTGCTTCATCTGCCACACCGACGCGCGCTTCCGCGACACGATCGAGGGTCTGACGGTTCCCTAGTTCCTCGTGACGTGCGCCGCCACGGCGAGCCAGCGACCGTCGCGGCGTGTCCACACGTCGGTATAGCGGCCCTGCCCATTTCGCCCGTCCGGCAGCGTGAATGTCGTCCGCGCATGCACGATCGCGAAGTCGCCCATCAGTCGCACGTTCACGTCGTGGACCGCCAGCCCCGAGATCGCGACTGGCTTCGCCGTGTGCTCGAGAAATCGCTTCCGGTCGAGCAGCGTGCCGTCGGGCAGGGAGCACAGGAAGTCATCGGCGAGAATCTCCGCGAAGCGCTTCACGTCGGACATCTGTACGGACCGGACGTAGTCTTCGTTCAGCGCCAGCAGCGTGGCGAGGTCTGATGCTCGAGTGGAGATGACGTTCATGGGGTGTCGAAGGCCTCTCAATGTTCCGTCGTCAACCGTGATGAGAACCGTCGTGTAGCTGATGCCTCCATCTGTTCCGGTGCTTGGCGAATGCCCAGGTACTCATACCACCCATCAAAGCAGATCGATGTGGCCCCTGTTGCTACGAAAGCTTTTCGGTCCAAAACAGGTGCCCGCAAAGTTTGAACGTTTCCCGAAGGAAATGGCGGATGCGTCCATTCCGAATCCGCGCCGGTGCGGCTGAAGCAGCTCTCATGATCCCGAGCGTTCATAAATTGCAAGGTGAATATAGGAAACTGCGGATGCCCGTTGCCATCGTCGTTGGCTCAGCTGACCGCCTGATCGAACCTGAGCAGTCTGTTAATCTCCATCGCGATATCTCTCAGAGCACGTTGCAATGTGTGGCTAGTAACGGCCACATGGTTCATCAGACGGCCACGGCTCAGATCATGTCGACAATTGATTTGGTCGCAGCGCAAAACAAGCTGCACGAAATAGTCTCAAGCGCTGCATGAAGGCATAGATTCAAAATCCCCGCGACAAAAGGTGGTTGCAGTCATGCATTTTGGTACAGGTTGTCAGGCGCAGCAAAGAACCGATTAGCAGTAAACGAGGCGCGGATGCGGCTTGACGTGCTGTGTAAAGCGGATCCTAAATTGCGCTAGTGGAACAAGCGACGGCCTAGCCGGTTACGAAGATAGGTCTGCAGGCGAGCAGAAAACCCAATCTACACGCACATGAGCCACCCCCTCTCACGTCTAGCGAGGCGCGTCGCCTATGCATCGACGCAATTGCCGTAAATAGTCGAGATTTTCCGAAGGATCAAAGGCCTTCCCAGCGATAAAATGACCTTCCGCAGAAATTGAACGACTGGTCCTTGGCAAGGACGCTCTCGGGTTCTTCGTGTTCTAGTATCGTGACGCTCAGATCACTGGTTTCGCAAAGACAGTACGATGAAGCTTAGAGACATAAACGCTTTCACCGCCGTCGTGGAGACCGGTTCGGTGCAGCAGGCCGCCGGAAAGCTGGGGCTAACTCAATCCGCCGTTACACGTCTCATTCAACGGTTGGAGGACGAATTTGGGATCACACTGTTCGACCGGCGCTCCAAGCCGTTCAAGCTAATGCGCGATGGCGGAATTGCCTTCGCGCATGCAACGCGTATTCTGCGCCTGACCGCGGAGATGGCGGATGCGCTGGCGACATCGCCGGAGCCGAAAGGCCCGGTCCACGTTGGCATCGCTCATGCTCTTGCGGCCGCCGTCGCCGGTGGCGTGTCGACCGCCCTGAGGGCCGCGTTTCCGGCCGTCCAGATGCACATTTGTGCCGATTGGACCCAACGGCTCGTCAAGTCTGTCAGTGACGGTGTTCTTGATGCTGCGCTCATCCTTCTGCCCGAGGATCGCTCTCCACCGACAGAGTTAATAGCTGTCCCGCTTCTTGAAGATCGTATGGTTGTGATCGGCACGCGGGGCAGAAGGACCAGTAAGCAACGGACGCTGGCCTTTCTCAATGAAACCGGTTGGATTTTGAACCCGGATGGGTGTGGTTATCGTCGGGCCCTCGAAGCGGCGCTGGCTCGCCTGAACATCACGCCCAACATCTTGGTAGAAGCACATGGGCTCGAACTCCACCATGCGCTTGCCGCGCAGGGTGTCGGTTACACACTCCAGCCTTCCCGTTTGGTCGGCGCACTGGATAAACGCCTGGCTGTCATCAACGTGAGTGAGTTTCCGCCTCTTCTGTTCAGGATTTGGGTTATTCGCGGAAGTCACGTCAGCCGCGTGAGCCCCGCGATTGACCACCTCGAGACCACCGCAAGCAAAATCCTTGACCGTTCCAAAACGCAGAATCATTCTTCCCATTATGAATTTGAAGAAGGATAGCCTTTCCCCCTATCCATACTCTGCATTGCCCCTTCATGGAGGCTCGTCATGCAGAAGGAAAGGCTAAATCAAACAACACGCGCCGCTCGTGGTCCGTGGCGCTCCTTTCAACGGCCGGATAAGCAGAAAATTCTCAGTTTGGCGCTACTTATTTTTGTAACGGTAGGAACGTGTCCCGGCGCCGCCTCGAGTACTGAACCTTCGGCGTCTTTATTATTCGAGGAAGAACGCCAGCAAGCCGCGGGGGGCACCCACGCCCGGCTGGCCGAGGCGATCGTGACTTGGCTATCCGCCGATTTCCCGCTGCCAGCAAACTACCAGCGTCCGCGCATTGAAATCGTCTCACCGCTGCAAATGGCCGCCGTCCGTTATCGCGGCTTGAGCGCTTCCCTACAGGCGCGAGTCGTCAGCGACGAGCAGTGGCTGGAAAGGATGCGCGATACGGTGGCGCTGTATGAGGATAGCAGCGGCACGATCTATTTGCGCGAAGGCTGGACCGGCGCGACGCCGACCGAGACGTCAGTGCTGGTGCACGAAATGGTGCATCATTTGCAAAACCTCGCGGGTGAAAAATTTGAATGTGCACAGGCGCGGGAAAGGCCTGCCTATGCCGCGCAGAAAAAATGGCTCGAGACGGCTGGACTTGATTTTTTCCGGGAGTTTGAGACCGATCCGGTGACGTTGATGTCGCGCACCGCCTGCGGCTTCTAATCGGCGTGTGGCCGCTCTTTTCACCAGCCTTCAGTCGCCCTCGCACGGCCCGCTCCTGGAAGGCGTAGTGCTGCGACGTCTTGCCGATAACCTAGGAGGCGAACCGTCGTGACGAACATGGATCCTGCAGCCGGTAGCCGTCGTGCTTGATTTCATGCACTCACCCCGGTATCGGGCGGCGGCCTTTTGGTCACGTGGATTGGGTGCCTTTTCGTATCCCCACCTACCCCGCGGTTTAATTACCTATTAGTCGGCAGGCGCAGCGAATGTCGTCAGACCTTCATGGCGGTCGCGCGTCTGGGAATTTCTTGGGCGGGAAGGTGCATTGACGGAACCCCGCTGGGCGGCAGGAGTTCCAAAAGGCCAGGGCCGGGCTTGCAGGCCAAGATCTTTCCTCTCCATCGCGTAGTTCCTATGACATCGCAGCAATGGCTGGCATTTGGCGTTGTCGGAGCGATGATGGCGCTCTTCGCCTGGGGTCGCCTGCGCTACGACGTCGTCGCCATGCTGGCGCATTGTTTCGGTGGTGGTCGGCATCGTGCCGGCCGACAAGGCGTTCTCCGGCTTCAGCGACGACGTTGTCATCATCGTCGCGCGGCGCTCCTCGTCAGTGCGGCGGTGCCAATCCGGCGTGATGGAGCAGGCGATGCGCCCGCTCGGCCCGTACCTCACCTCGCCCGGAGCGCAGGTTTTCGTGCTCGTCATCGCGGTCATCGCGCTCTCGACCTTCATCAAGAATGTCGGCGCGCTCGCGATCCTGATGCCCGTCGCTTTCCAGATGGCCAAACGCTCCGGCACCTCGCCCTCGCAGCTTCTCATGCCGCTCGCCTTCGGATCGCTGATCGGCGGGCTCATCACGCTGGTCGGCACCTCGCCGAACGTCATCGTGGCGCGGGTGCGCGAGGACATCCTGGGCAAGCCGTTCGAGCATGTTCGACTATGCGCCCGTCGGCCTCAGCATCGCCGGCTTCGGGCCTGATCTGCATGACGCTCACCTACCGCTTTCTGCCCGAGGACGCCGGGGCGGCGCCTCGCTCCACGCCGCGATCAACATCGAGAACTATGTCGTGGACGCGAAGGTCCCGGCGGGCTCGCCCTCGTCGGGCAGCGCGCCGTCGACGTGGCGGCGCTCGGCGAGGGCGCGACGAGCTTGACCGCCGTCGTGCGCGAGCGCTTCCGCCGCTACAAACCGACCCCGGCACTCGAGCTCCAGGCCGGTGACGTCCTGCATGCTCGAAGGCGAGCCCGAGGCGCTGGAGCGGGTCGTGGTACGCGGAGGGCTGGAGCTCGCGGGCCAAGGCGCAGACACACCGGCGGAGGGCGACAGACGACGAGATCGGTGTGATCGAAGGCGGTGGTGACGGCGAATTCCAACTTGTCGGCGAACGCCCGACGCAATTGGGTCTATCGCGAGCGTCACCAGGTCAATCTCCTCGCCATCAGCCGCACCGGCAAGCGCATCACCCAGCGGCTGCGCTCCGTGCGCTTTCAGGCCGGCGATGTCGTCGTCCTGCAAGGTCGCTTCGAGGTCTTGCCCGAGGCGCTCAAGGAGTTGCGGCTGTCCTGCCGCTCGCCGAACGGGATCTCGGCTTCGGACGCGGCCGCCGGACGCTTGGATGCCGGTTGCGGTTCTCGCCGCTGACCATCGTCGCTGGTCGCCTTCAAGCTCCTCCCGATCGCGATTGCCTTTTTCGGAGCAGCGCGTCGCCTTGTTGCTGACCAAAGCCCTCACCTTGCGCGAAGCATACGAGGCCGTCGAGTGGCCGATCCTGATCATGCTCGGCGCGCTGATCCCGGTCAGCGAGGCGGTGCGTACGACGGGCGGCACCGATCTGATCGCCGGCTGGCTGCTCGCGTTGCAGCCGGTTACCTACCGGCGCTTGGGCGCGCTTGCGCTGATGCTGGTGGCCGCAATGGCGGTGACGCCATTCCTCAACAATGCCGCGACCGTGCTGATGATGGCGCCGATCGCGGCGAGCTTCGCCAGCAAGCTCGGGCTCAATCCCGATCCGTTCCTGATGGCGGTGGCCATCGGGGCGGCGTGCGACTTTCTCACCCCGTTCGGTCACCAGTGCAACACGCTTGTAATGGGCCCGGGCGGATACCGCTTTGGAGATTACGCGCGATTGGGGCTGCCGTTGTCTATAATCGTCCTTATTGTGGGCGTGCCCCTGATTGCGGTCGTGTGGCCCCTTGGCGCGCGTTAACACAACGAGTGATTTGGGCGGCGGAATGTGCTTTTGGCGCTACGGAAAAGAGTAAGCCCGCCGCGTGGCCGGGGCGCTGGTATTAGTGCAACTTCTTGGCGTGGTAGGAGGCCGCCTCAATTGGCGGCCTCTTTCATTTGCAGTACCTGGTAATTGCCTCTATGGTCTAAAGCATCGACAGCGTCACCGGCCGTGTTGGGGAGGCGCCCATGTTGTTTCAGAAGTTAGTCCGTCCGAAGCCGTGGGTTGTCAATCAGCAAACTGCTCAGTTGCAAGAGCAAATAAAACGGCAAGAGACGCCTATTGCTGCCGAACCTGCCAGCGGTCACGAATTGAGGGACGCTACGATCCCCGGGACTGCGCCTCGCCTCCTCCGCGGTTAGGGCCGCCGAGATTGCTCTCTTCGCCTAATTTCTTGGGACTGAACCATTTTGCTCATTCCGAATTGCTAGATTCGTCCAGCCATATTTCCGCTTTTCGGCCAAGACAGTCGTACATACCGGAATGCGTCATCTTTTCCTTCCCAAACGGCTGAACCAACTCGCCCACTTGAAAACAATTTAGGCGCTAGTACATCGCTAACGTCCGAGGAATCATGGAAGACGCAAAATTGCTGAAGGTCATGATGTCTCTGGAAGGCGAGCCGGAGATTTTTGAATGTCCTGCCATAGATTAGATGGCGCTGTGTGGCTGATCCTCCGATGGCTTCCAACGTCCCAGGAGGGATACGTCATGCCAGAGCGATTAATCCAACTGGATCAATTCGCGCACCAAAAGCTCGGGCAAACAGGAGACCCCGCCGATTACGCGATAAACGTTCCAGTACCCAAAGCTCTATTTGAGGGTCCCATTTCGCACGAACTATTAGCACAATTTGTCGTTCTAGATCGGCCCGCCATCAGGGTTCGCACCGGCGGCACCGTGCACTAGCGAGGCGGTTTGAGCAGTTCGACGTCTGCTAACGCCCCCACCAATCGGGCGGGACCGTTTCAGTCATGCGACGTTCGTGGGCCTCAACCAAGGGGCCTCAAAGGCGCTTTCCGTTCCGCGCAATACCGGACGGCTCCTTTTCGGTTTGGCCGGTTAGCGCCCCCCATTCCATCGCACGGTCAGCCCGTTCGGATTGTTGCTATTTGAGTTTCGACATGGCCTGGTTGATAATTGCGATCAGCCTCTCGATCGGATAAGGCTTTTGCAGCCATCCAAGCGGGTCCGCGGCTTGTCCGCGCTTTCTAATGGCCTCATCCGCATGAGCCGTTGCAAATATGGATCGGATACCAAAGGTAGCGTTGAGTTGCGTCGCGGCATCAACGCCATCGCGGGCGCTAGCTAAACGAATATCCATGATGGCAATTTCGGGCTTTTCCTGGCCGCAATGTCCAGCGCTTCTTCCGCAGTTGCTGCGGTTCCCACGACGGCTAGCCCAGCCTCCCGCAAGTGATGTTCCAGCTCCAGAGCGACCAAATAATCGTCCTCGACGATGAGAACCCGCGCAGTCGCGGCACCTCGGGATTGCACATTGGGCAAACGATTGCGAGCGGCCAAAGTCACGCTGGTCCGCCGCACGCCCAGCATCTGCGCAATGTATTCCTGCGTCAGCGGCAGGGTGTCTTCGCCAATAAGGTCGCGCGTTCGGAGAAGCCAACAGCAGAGCCTTTCTTCAACTAGGTGCTTAGCGTTGGTCTTCTGGTAGCAGAGGAGCCTCCGGGCCGCTGGCATACGAGGCTCGACCTTTGTCTGTCGTGTCTGACATTCAGGGGGAACGCGCAGAGTGGACACACGTTCTTTCCACAGCGGCCCCGGCAACAACAGGTTCTTTGCCAGCGCCGCTAGCGGCAGATTGCTAATCGCATCGACCGTCTGCACCAAGCCGTTGCCCTGGCCGGGAGATCACGAGCTAGGCCACTGCTGGACTGATCACGCGCACAATGAGAACACACGTCATGAAGGCTAAAGCACCGCGCTTCTCGATTGAGCCATTGCTGCAATGGACGGACGAAGCACGTCGGCAGATTGGCAGAGTGTTAGACACGATCGGCCTTGGTCCTCAGGAAACTCCGCACCGCGTGCTGGTCGAGTTTCCCGGCGCCAGAGTGCGAGCATATGCAAACCCGGAAAGCGCCATCGAGCTGCCCATCCTCATCATTCAGGCCCCGTTTAAGCGGGCATACATCTGGGATCT
>CAVYVZ010000004.1:0-716335 GCA_963772065.1 uncultured Acidobacteriota bacterium | reverse complement strand
ACGGCGCGGGGCAGCAGGCGGTCGACCGTTATCTGACAGATCCGTTTGCCCTCGTGCCGGCCGCCAACGGCAGTTCAATGCTTCGCGAACGCTACGACCGGCCGCTGCGCGCCATCATGGTGGTCGTCCTCCTCGTCACGCTGATCGCCTGCGTCAACATTGCCAACCTGCTCCTCGCGCGTGCGCATGCCAGGCGTCACGAGCTGAGCGTGCGCCTCGCCCTCGGCGCATCACGCTGGCGGCTGGTGCGACAACTCCTGACTGAAAGCGTGATGCTGTCAAGTGCCGGCGCCGCCCTCGGGCTGGTGATCGCGCAATGGAGCAGTTCCCTGCTCGTGCGCCAGCTCTCGACGCCGGTGAACCTCGTCTACCCTCGACCTCGCGATCGACGGCCGCATCCTCGCGTTCACGGCGGCGATCACGGCGTTGACGACCCTGCTGTTTGGAACGGTCCCGGCGCTGCGGGCTTCTCGCACGGCGCCGACGTACGCGCTGAAGGAGCTGGGGCGCTCGCTGGCAGGCGAACCACGTGCCGCGTTCGCCGGCTGGCTCATCGTCGCGCAGGTGGCTCTCTCCATCGGGTTGCTCGCCAGTGCGGGCCTGTTCATCCGGACGTTCGCGTCGCTGAGCAGTCGGGCGCTCGGCTTCCAGCCCGCTCGGGTCCTCGTGGTGAATGTCGACGCACAACGGGCGACGGCGGACCATGCAGCACGCCTCGCGCTGCACCTGCGGGTGCGCGACGCGGTTCGTGCGCTGCCCGATGTCGCCGATGCGGCTATCTCGGTGATCACGCCGGTCACAGGAGCCGGGTTCGACCCGCCAATCGGAATCACCGGTATGCCGGCTGCCGACGTACCGCTTCGAGAATCCGCGAATCGCATCACACCTGGATGGTTCAACACCCTCGGCGTCCGGCTGGTGGCCGGCCGCGACTTCACCGAGAGCGATCGCGCGGGGCGGCCGCGGGTTGCCGTCGTCAATGAAGCATTCGCGAGAAAGTTCTTCGCCGGCAGCAGCCCGCTCGGCCGCACGTTCACGATTTTTCCGCGCAGCCCCAGAGCTTTGGGTCCGATCGAAATCGTCGGTGTGCCTGCCGACGCCGTCTATAACTCGATTCGCGCCCCCATGCCCCCGACGTGGTACGCGCCACTCGCTCAGTTCGATCCGGCCGACTTTACGCTGACGAGCGCGAGCCTGAGTGTTCGAGCGAGGTCGGGGCCGCCCGGCGATCCTCACGAAGAGCATTGTCGCGGCCGCCACGACCGTGCATCCGCAGCTGGCGCTGACGTTCCGGCCGCTGGCGGATCAGGTCGACGCGTCGATGAATCAGGAACGTCTTATTGCGCTGCTGGCGGGGTTCTTTGGCGGGCTGGCGATGCTGCTGACCGCCCTCGGCCTCTACGGCGTGACCGCCTACAGCGTGGCGCGGCGCCGCGCCGAGATCGGCGTTCGCATGGCGCTCGGCGCACGGCCCGCGGGCATCGTGCGCCTCGTCCTGTCGCGCGTGTCGCGGCTCGTGAGCGCTGGCATCATCGTTGGCGTCGGCTTCAGCATGTGGGCCTCGAAATTCGTCGCCTCCCTGCTGTACCGGCGTCGAGCCGCGCGACCCGATGACGCTCGTCACGTCCGCGCTCGCTCTCGCGACGGTTGCTGCGTTCGCCGGCTGGCTTCCAGCCCGGCGCGCATCGCGTCTCGACCCGGCGAACGTGCTTCGCGATGCGTAAACGGACAGGAATGTACCCGCGCGCACGAATCTGAGCGCCTCCACCGCGCTGCGCCGCACGGGAGTCCCGGTGCCGCCCGAAAATCGCGGGACCTCAGCACGGCAAGGGCGTTGCTGCGACGCTCACGTCCCCCGAGGCGCAATAGATCGATGAAACGCTGGTTCCGGCGCGCGCTGCGCCGTTGCGGGATCGACCTGCCGTTCACCGGCGTCATCTGTCCCCAACATGTGAAATCGATTCGTGTCCACGATCGCGGGCGCGTCGAAGTGATCGACCGCCGATCGCTCGTGTTCCTCGATCTGCCCGAGGCGGGTGACCTGCGCGACGTCCTGCCCGTCACGACACGGGACGAGCAGGCCTCTTACCTCTCGCCAGATGCGATCGAGGTTCGCCGGGTATCGAGCGCGAAGGGAACGCAGGTCTGCTGGATGCCGCGCGCGCGGATCGTCCGCTACGCATTGCACGCGCACCAGTATGGCTGGATGTCTTCACGCCAATCTGCCGACGCGGTCTTGTACAACGAGTTCCGCTGCACGATGAGGACGGGGACGGTCGATCTCGAGATCATCACGCCGGGGCGGTTCGAGGCAGGGGTGGCGTTCAAGCGGCCGCGCTGGCGCAGGCTGACCACCGAACGCAGCCTGATCAATTACACGCTCAGGCAGCTCGACTCTGACGGCGAGCCGCCGACGATCGCGGACGATGGCGCGCGGGTGGAGTGGAAGCTGCTCGGACCCAGGCTGGGCGACCGCTACCTGTACGTGGCGTTCGAGGAGAACGGCGTCGCGCTGTGGCGAACGCGTCTGGAGGCGAAGTCGATCGTGGCGCGAATGCGGCGCCTCATCACCCGACCGCTGGCCTCAGCCTGAGTGCTTCGCTCCGCTAGCGCTTCGAATTGAGCTTGTAACCTTCCGGCGGAGCGAACACGTCGTCCGCCAGCGATCCCGTCTCGACGGAATCGACGACCGTCGACATCGACGCGTTGCCCATCTTGGCAAACATGCCCGCCATCGGGCCGCTGCCGCCCATCTTGATCTCGAGATTCGTCTCGTAGGGGATGCCGCCAATCTCGGCGATCTGCCGGTACATTTCGGCCATCGCCTTCGCCTGCCCCGGCTGGGCCTTCGCCCCGCGCGGGTCGGTGAAGATCCAGCCCTTCTCGACGGCGGCCTTGTAGAAGCGGTTGTACTCGGCCGCCCCGGGCGCGTCCTTGACCATCCACACCGGCCCCTGCAGCGTGACGGTCATCTGCATGTCCTTGCTGCCGCCCAGGGGCGCGTCCATCGAGATCACCATGTCGTGGCCGTCGGCGGAGTGGCCGGCAATCTGCTTCGCCTGGCCGTTCGGCTTGAACGACGCCTTCGCACTCGACACGTCGACGCTCTTCGACAGCTCCCCGGCGAAGGCGGCCATGTCCCACACGTCAGCCTCCTTCTTCTTCGAGTTGAAGATGTACATCTTCTGCGCGTCGAGGTCGAAGAGCGTGGTCTGCGTCTGATCGCCCATCGTCGCATCCGAGCGCATCTTGTTGCCCTTGATGCGGACCGTGCCCGGCATCGTGCCCGACATGCCCATTCCCTTACCGCTCGTCGTCTGCTTGATCGTGACATCCGCAAACGCCGGCAGGGCAAGGCCGACGACGAGAATCGTGAAGATGAAGGTGCGTTTCATTGGTTGCTCCCAGCAGATACTACAATGCATCGGGCAGGAGGCAAGATGCTCATCGAGCCGGTGATCCAGGACGCTCACTACGCGGTGCGCGTCGCCGGAACGATCGGGCTCGGGCTCGGAATTCTCTGCTCCGCCTTCACGATCGTCAATGCGTACCTCCTGAAGCCGATCGACCTGCCCGGCCCGCGCGCTTACACGCTCAGCTGGGACACGGCCAACGCCCGTCGCCACGAGTTTCGACTGGCGGACGTCGACGCGTTGCGCGATCGGATCCCGTTCTTTTGGGCCTCACGGCAGGCGGCGTTGTCACGGTCATGGATGGCGACATCCCGGTCACCGGCCGCCTCGTCAGCGGCAACTACTTTCAGGTGCTCGGCGCGCCCATCCTCATGGGACGTGCGCTCCTGCCGGATGATGCGGCCACTCCGGGCGCCGGTGCGGTGGCCGTGCTGTCTCACGATGCGTGGCGCTCGCGGTACGGCGCGGATCCGGCGATCGTCGGCAGGGAGATCGTTCTCGGGGGTGAGCGCTTTCATGTCGCAGGCGTCCTGCGGCCCGGCTCCGCGCTGCCGGGCGACGAGACGGTCAGCTTCTGGGCGCCCCTTTCCATGGCGCGCGCCTTCGCGATCCCGGATCCGTGGCGCGACGCCGAGTCTGCCTCGCTCTTCGTCATCGGGCGGCTTCGCGCGGATGCCTCGGAGCCACAGGCGCGCGCCTGGTTCGACGCCTGGCTCCACCAGCGCTTTCCTCCCGGGTCCGAGGCGGCGCCATTGCGCGTCCGTCTGGACTCGCTCGCGACGCGCATTCCGCTGAACCAGGCGACGTTGACGATGTTCTCGCTGATCGTCGCGGCGTTTGCGCTCGTGCTGCTCGTGGCGTGCGCCAACGTGACGAACATGATGCTGGCGCGCGGCGTCGAGCGGCAGCGCGAGATCGCCGTTCGGCTCTCGCTCGGCGCGAGCCGCGCCCGCGTCGTGCGTCAGCTCGTCGTCGAGAGTCTCGTCCTGGCGGTGCCTGCAGCGGCAGTGGGCCTCGGCCTCACGCTGGTGACCGCGCGCGTGTTTCCGCTCCTCATCCTGGGAACCTTGCCCGAAGGATCGCCGCCCGCGGCGCCGTTTCTGGCGCCGCTCGATCCCGACGTCCGCGTGCTCGCGCTGCTGTTCGTCTCCGCCGTGATTCTCGGCGGTGCTCGTCGGCCTCAATCCGGCGGTTCAGGCCACGCGCACGAGCCTCGCGCAGGTCTCACGGGGCGCCGTCGGACCCGACGCGCGCGTGTCGCGGCTGCGCACCGTCCTCGTGGCGGTGCAGATTGCCGCCTGCGTCATGTTCCTCGTAGGCGCCACCGGCCTCGTCGACGAGTCGAGGCGCCTCGCGAACGCCGAAACGGGCCTGCAGTACGAACAGGTGCTCGACGTCCGCGTCGCCGAGCATGTTCGCGCCGCCGTCGTCGATCGCCTCGTGTCGGACGGGACCATCGAGGGCGTCGCGGCCGCCTGGCGGCCGCCGCTGGCGGGACCTCTGTCGAGGCTGCGTGTCGTGCCCGCCAACGGCGTCGAGCATTCGGCGGGCTTTGCGGTGGTCTCGCCCGAGTATTTCGACGTCTTCGGCATCAGCGTGCGAGGGCGGGTCTTCACACGCGACGAGGCCGACCGGAACGCCGCGGTCGTGGTGGTCAGCGCAGCCACCGCACGGCGGTTCTGGCCCGGACAGGATCCAATTGGACAGACACTCGACATCTTCCCTTCGAACGACTCGCGCCCGCGTCCCAGCCACACGCGCGTTCGCGTGGCAGGGGTGGCCGAGGACGTGGTGAGCGGCCCGATCATCGACGGCGCCGATACCACGTGCGTGTACTTCCCGACGGCAGTCTCCGTGCCGGGAGAAGTATCGCTTCTCGTCCGCGCTCGAACGATCGCGGCGGCGACGCGTTCCATTTCAGCAGCGGTGAGAGCCGCGGACCCGGACGCCACGTTCCGGGTGTACGGGATGCGCGACATGGTCGGTCTCCAGGTATGGGCATTCCAGGCCTTCTCCGCCGCGGCGGCGCTCCTTGGTACCGTGGGCTTGCTGCTCGCGTTCTCGGGCACCTACGCGGTCGTGGCGTTTCTCGTGACGCAGCGCACGCGTGAGTTCGGGATCCGCATGGCGCTCGGCGCGACCGTCCGCCGGATTGTTGCGGGCGTGCTCCATGGCGCGCTTCGAATCGCCGCGGCCGGAAGCGCCGTGGGGTTGATTGCCGCCGCCGCGCTGGCGCAGGTGTCCGACGCCGCCATCGAGATGATGCCGACTTTCGGGCCGCGGCCGTACGTCGTCGCCGCCGCGGTCGTCATCGTGGCCACGATGGCGGCGGCCCTGGTGCCGTCACTCCGGACGTCGCGCATCGATCCCGCCGCAGCGCTGCGAGCGGAGTAGCGGACCTATTCCTGATTCCGCAGCGCGTGCACCGCAGCCGCAAACGAGGCGGCGGTGAAGAGCGCGAATGCCGCCGCCTCGAGCCCGATGCGACGAGGGTCACCCACGCCGATCGTGGCGTAGCGCAGGACGTCGACCTGCCAGGTGATCGGATTCGCGTAGGCCGCGGCGCGGAACGCCGCCGGCAGCGGCTCGATCGGATAGAACATCGAGCTGGCGAACAGGAACACGAAGTAGAAGATCGACGTGACCGTGTTGAAGGCGTCGTTGCGGCGGATGCGCAGCGCAAAGATGGCGTAGAAGAAGAACCAGCCCGCCGTTCCGACGATCATCGCGAGCGCCAGCAGCGGCATGCCGGCGACGCGGAGCGGCACGCCGAGCAGGACGGCCGCGAGCACCACCGTCAGCGCGGTCTGCAGCACCGCAATCAGCACGTTGAACAGCACCTTGCCGAGCAGGTACTGCGAGCGGCTCATCGGATAGGTGAGCATCTCGTAGAAGATGCCGTTGTCGCGGTCGAGAAAGAACGACCACGACGTGTTGGCCGCGATGCCGAAGCTCGCCATGGCCAGCACGCCCGCCAGGAAGAACGCGTTGTAGTCCACGCCGCGTTCCCCGAGGTGAAGCCGAGCGAGGCGTTGATGCCGACGCCGAACACGAGCAGATAGCCGAGCGGATACAGCAGGTCCCAGAAGATGAACAGGAGGTTGGTCGCGCGGATCTTCGCTTCCCGCGCCATGACGGCCGCCAGGGCGTTCATGATGGTGCTCCTTTCTGAGTCAGCTCGATGAAGATGTCTTCGAGGCTCGCGCCGTTGATCTCGATGCGCAGCACCCGCCCGTGCGCGGCGAGCGCCGTCACCAGCTCGAGCACGCGCGTCTCCTCGTCCTTGAGCGCCACGTGCACGGTGTTCTGGCTGGTGCGCACGCGGAGCAGCTGATACTCCGAGAGCAGGGCGTCGAGGTCGGCGGGCACGCGATCGAACGTGACGGTCACCTCGTAGAGGCGCTCGGTCAGCAGCTTCAGCGCGTTCAGGTCGCCCCGGGCGACCTGCCGCCCCTTGTCGATGATCAGGATGTCGTCGCAGAGCTCCTCGGCTTCGCCGAGGACCTGTGTGGTCAGGACGATGGTGCGTCCGCGGCCGCCTCCCGGCGCAGCATCTCCATCACCGATCGCTTCAGAATCGGATCCATGCCGGTCGAGAACTCGTCGAGGAACACGATCGGCGTCTCGACCATGAACACCTTCGCCACCTGCACGCGCCGGCGGAACCCTCCGCTCAGGTCCTGCACCTTGCGCGTCGCTTCAGGCGTGAGGCCGAAGTCGTCCATGATGCGGTCGGCGCGCCGGCGGATCTCCGCGCCGCTGTGGCCGTGGAAGCGCGCGAACGTCAGCAGGTTGTCTCGCACGGAGAGCAGCAGCTCCGCGGCGTGCTCCTGGATCACCACGACGATCCGCCGCCGGACGTCGTTCGGCTGGCGGACCACGTCGTAGCCGAGCACGCTGGCGTGTCCCGACGTCGGGCGGACCAGCGTCGTCAGAATCCGCAGCGTGGTCGTCTTGCCCGCGCCGTTCGGGCCGAGCAGGCCGAAGATCGCGCCGCGCTCGACGGTGAAGCTGAGATGGTCGACCGCGGGAATGACGGCTCGGCCGGGAGATCGGCTGCGGAACACCTTCACGAGGTCGTCTACCTTGATTGCCACGTCCGACATGGATGACTCCCGGCCGCTGCACGCAAGCGCGCGACGAACAGACGCGCGTTGCGCCGGGCCGATACGTAGAAAGCTAATGAGAGATCAGCCGCGTGACGGCTGAAAGAACACTGGAACGTCGAGAGGAGTCAGCGGGGAATTTTCATCGGGCGCACCCGTGAGGTGCAAGCATAGCAGAATCCGATATTCGGGCGTGAACGCTTCGCTGATTCCTGCCGTCTAAGTCGACGCGCGGTCGCTAACGGAGGAGCACACCATGGGCGGATGGCGTGGTCTGGGATCGGATCTGACGGTCGCGGCGCGGCGGCTTCGTGAAGCGCCGGGCTTCACCATCGTGTGCGTGCTGACGCTCGCCCTGGGCATCGGCGGCAACACGGCCGTGTTCACGCTGATCGACCGCGTGCTGCTGAAGCCGCTGCCGGTGCAGCGCCCCTCCGAGCTGTATCGCGTGGGTGATACGGACGCCTGCTGCGTGAACTCGGGCCTGCAGGGTTCCTTCTCGCTGTTCTCGTACGACCTCTACACTCGCCTGCGTGATGCGGCGCCGCAGTTCAGCCATTTCGCGGCGTTTCAAGCGAACCCGAGGTTCGTCACCGTCGGCCGTTCGAGCGACGCGGCCCCTCCCGAGACGCTGAAAGGCTCGTTCGTGTCGGGGAACTACTTTCAGCTCTTCGAGCTGGTGCCTGCAGCCGGGCGTCTCACCCAGCCGCCCGACGACCACCGCGGCGCCGCCCCGGTTGCCGTTATCAGCTATCGCGCGTGGACGGAGCGCTTTCAGGCGCGCGCCGATGTCATCGGCCGCGGCGTCACCCTGAACGGCGTGCCCGCGACGATCGTCGGTGTGGCACCGGAGGGGTTCTATGGCGACACGCTGGTGCCCGACCCGCCGGAGATGTGGATTCCGCTTTCGAACGAGCCACTCCTGCAGCCTGCGGCGCGGCTGCTCGAGGCGAAGCCTCTGCATTGGCTGTACATCATCGGCCGTCTGAAGCCAGGCACTGCCATTCCGCCGATCGAAGCACGGCTGACCGCCACGCTTCGGCACTGGCTCGGCACCGATCGACCTTTCCGACCGAGCGCGGGAGGATCCCAGACAAGCACATCAACGTGATCTCTGCTGCCGCCGGCGTGAGCAATATGCGGGATGGCGTGGCGCCGTCCCTGCGACTGCTGCAAGCGCTCGCGGCAGCGGTCCTCGTCATTGCCTGCGCGAACCTGGCCAGCCTGCTGCTCGCGCGCGGCATGGCGCGACGGATCGAAACGGCTGTGCGCGTTGCCCTCGGCGCCTCCCGCATGCGGCTGGTTGCGCAATTCCTTCTCGAAAGCCTCCTGCTCGCAGGCGCGGGCGGGCTTGCCGGCCTCCTCGTGTCGTTCGCCGGCGCGCGCGCGATCGTCAATCTGGCGTTCCGCGGCGCCACCGACATTCCCGTGGACCCGTCACCGTCGCTGCTGGTGATTGGCTTTGCCTTCGGCGCGTCAATCGTCACGGGTGCGCTCTTCGGCGCCGCCCCGGCCGTCGTCGGGTCGCGTTCCGATCCCATCGAGGCGCTTCGGGGAGCCTCGCGCACGACCAGCGAGCGCGGCGGCCGCATCCGGGGAGTTCTGATTGCGCTGCAGGTGGCGCTCTCGCTCGTGCTGATGACGTGCGCAGGGCTGCTGGGCCGGAGCCTGCAGCAGCTCGAGGCGCAGGACTTCGGCGTCGCGATCGACAGCCGCTATGTCGTGACGCTCGCGCCGTCATTGACGATGGTGGGACCCGAGCAATTGCCGGCGATGTACGCCCGCATGCAGGAACGTCTGCTGCGGATCCCCGGCGTGGCGAACGCGGCGTTTTCGTTGTACGCGCCGATGTCCCGCGACAACTACTCGGGAAGCGTCGTCGTGGAGGGTCATGACGCGTCGGAACGCCTCACGGCCTCGTGGAATCGCGTCAGCGCTCGCTACTTCGACACGGTCGGAACCCCGGTCGTTCGGGGCAGGGCGTTCGACGAACGCGACCGCCCCGGATCGCCGCTCGTCGCGCTGGTCACCGAGTCGTTCGCACGGAAGTTCTTCGGCGACGCCGATCCGATCGGACGGCGGATCGGCCAGCGCGCCCCAGAGATCGAAATCGTCGGCGTCGTCGGCGACGCCAAGTACCAGGACGGCCGAAGAGCGCCTCGGGAGATGTTCTTTCTGCCCTACCTGCAGGAGACAGCTGAAAGCCGAGCGCGCGCGGCTGCGGCGGGGATCAAGATCGATCGGACGCACTATCCGCAGGCGATCGAGATCCAGGTCAGGGGCGTCGTGCAGGGGCTCGAAGCGGAAGTCCGCCGTGCGCTGGCCGACGTCGACGGGCGCATTACCGTTCGCCAGATGATCTCCATGGACGAGCAGGTCGCGCGCGCGTTCAACATCGAGCGCCTCATCGCGCGGCTGACCGTGGCGTTCGGACTGGTCGCGCTGCTGCTGGCGTGCCTGGGGCTTTACGGCGTGACCGCGTATCTCGGTGTCCCGGCGAACCCGGGAGATCGGCCTGCGGATGGCGGTCGGGGCTTCGCGGCCGCGCGTGCTGGGGACGATCCTGCGCGGCGCGCTGGTGCAGCTCGGCATCGGTGCGGCCATTGGCCTTCCGGCGGCTCTGGTCGCGGGACGGTTGCTGCAGTCGCGGTTGTTCGGCATCAGCGCGCACGACCCGCTCTCGATTGCGGGCGGCCTCACACTGCTCGGAGCGTCAGCCGTGCTGGCCGCGCTGCTGCCCGCGAGCCGAGCGGCGGGGATGGATCCGGTCAGAGCGCTGCGCATCGAATAACCCCGCATACGGGCAGCGCTTCAGCCCTGCCGGCGCTCACACTAGAATCGGCAGTGCCATGCAAGATCTCCGATTTGCCCTCCGTTTGCTCATTAAGGATCGCTGGTTCACCGCGGCGGCCGTGCTGGCCCTCGCCCTCGGCATTGGCGCAAACACCGCCGTCTTCACCATCATCAACGGCTGGAATCTGCAGGACCTGCCGGTGGATGAAGGCGATCGCATCGTCGCGGTGGTGTCGCGCGACGCGCAGGGACGCAGGCGAGGCGTATCGTACCTCGACTTTCTGGATTGGCGCAGCGCATCGCGGTCGCTCAGCGGTCTCGCCGCACACTCTGACGCCGACGTGAGCATCGCCGTAGAAGGGCGGCCCGCCGAACGCCTGGCCGGCACGTTCATCTCGGCGAACGGCTTCAGCGTGCTGCGTGAACGGCCGTTCCTGGGCCGCGACTTCCGGCCGGAGGACGATCGGGCCGGCGCGGATCCAGTGGTGATCGTCAGCCAGAGCGTCTGGATGGAACGGTTTGGCGCCGACAGATTGAATCGTAGGACAGACGGTTCGTGTCAACGGCACGCTGGCGACGATCATCGGCGTGATGCCGGAAGGTTTCAGGTTCCCGGAGCAGACGGAGATCTGGCAGCCGATGGCCCAGAGGCCCAGTCTTTTCAGCGGAGTCGCGCGACACACGCTCCGTCGGTGTCTTCGGCAGGCTCGCCGACACGTCCACGCTCGCGCAGGCCGGCGCGGAGCTCGCGACGATCGCGGCCGCCCTCGAGAAGCAGCACCCCACCGCGAATCGCGGCATGGGCGCCATGGTGATGCTGTTCACCGAGAGTTATTTCGGCAGCTTCACGGAAGGACCACCGCTGATTCTGATGGTTGCGGTTAGCGTCGTGCTGCTGATCGCGTGCGCGAACGCGGCGAACCTGCTGCTGGCGCGTGCGGCGCATCGCGTTCGCGAAATCACGCTGCGCCGCGCGCTCGGCGCCTCGCGCTGGCGCATCGTGCGACAGCTTCTCGTCGAGAGCCTGGTGCTCGCGATCCTCGCCGGCCTCTTCGGCCTCCTGCTCGCGTGGCCGGTCGTTCGCGTGATCGCCGCGGAGACCGCGGATTTCGGCCTTCCGTATTGGGCAAGACTCGTCTTTGATGCGCGCGTCTTCGCCTACGTTGCAGCCGTCTGCGCCGGGACCACGCTGCTCTTCGGACTGGCGCCTGCGTGGAAGCTGTCGCGCGCGCGGACCGCGGAGATGCTCACGGCCGCCACCCGGTCGGCAAGCGCGCCGCCGTCACGCCGCCTGACGAGCGGCCTGCTCGTGGCGGAGCTGGCGTTGAGTGTCATCCTGCTGACCAGCGCGGGACTGTTGATTCGGAGCGCTCGTGTCCTCTCCGACGCTGATCGCCTGGTCAACACGTCCAATGTATTGACAGCGCGCCTCACTCTTCCCGAAGCGAAGTACAGCACGCCCGACGCCATACGCGCCTTCTACAATCGGTTGGAAGAGCGACTCCGCTCCATTCCATCGATTGCCTCGGCATCGATCGCCACACAGCTTCCCTTTATCGGGAGCAGCGGTCGTGAGGTCACGATCGATGATGGTGCGCGGGAATCGTCGCAAGCGCACCGTGTGGCGACCGTGGCGATTGGCGCGGGCTACCACGAGACGCTCGGCCTGGCCCTGGTGCGCGGACGCTCCTTCCAGGCGGGTGACGGCCTGCCCGGCCGGGAGACTGCGATCGTAAACGAGCGCTTCGCGGCTGTGCACCTGCGCGGGCGCGACCCGATCGGACGGCGGATCCTTCTCTCGAATCCAACATCCCGCCGATCGACGCCGTCCGGCTTCACGATCGTCGGCGTGGTCCCGTCGATCCGTCACAGCCCCATGAGAGATCCGCAGCCGGCCATCTACCTGCCGCTGCGCGCCGAGCCCTCCGGCAATATCGCGTTGCTCGTGCGCGGCCAGGGCGACAGCGCGGCGTTGACAGCACTGCTTCGCGAGGAGCTCAGGACGCTCGACGCCGACCTCCCGCTCTACAGCATCTCGATGCTCGAGCGGCGCTCCCAGCAATCGCGCTGGACGCATCGGGCGATGAGCGCGATGCTCGGCCTCTTTGCGGCGATCGCGCTGGCGCTCTCCGCGATGGGTCTCTACGCCGTCACCGCGTACGCCGTCTCCCAGCGGACTCGGGAGATCGGGGTCCGCATGGCGCTCGGCGCGAAGCGCTCGCAGTTGTCGTGGCTGTTCCTGAGGGAATCGCTCGTGCGCCTGGGCCTCGGCCTCGCGGTCGGCGTCGGCGGCGCAGTGGCGGCAGGTCGGCTCCTGCAAGGGGTGCTCGTGGGCACGCGCGCGCTCGATCCCACGACGTTCTCCGCGGTGGTCGCGCTGCTCGCCGTAGTGACGCTGGGGGCAGGCCTCGTCCCGGCGATGCGGGCGTCCGCGCTCGATCCCGCGGTCGCCCTGCGCCACGACTGACGGACGTACGAGTCCTGTAAGGATCGCCGCTGCGTGGCGACCAACAGGTGACGATGAAGCGAGATCGGGATCGCGAAGAGTCGCTCTTCGCGCTCCTCAACACCGGGGGGCCGCACTAGAATCGGCGGCATGACGATCACGAGTCCGGCAGACAGCGCTGAGGCGCCGTTCTGTGACGATCGGCTGGCAGCGGGGCTTCGCGGCTTCGGGCGGCTCGGTATTGTTGCGACGATCGTCATTCTTGTTGCGGACAATGTCTTCGTCCCAGGCACGATGGTGGTCTTGCCGGTGGGTGCCGCGCTCGTGCTGGTGTGGGTGTGGCGATCGCGTACCCCGTGGCGGGACATCGGGTACGCGCGGCCGCGGAGCTGGTTCGCCACCGTAGCTGTTGGCCTCGCATTCGGCGTCGCTCTGAAGTTTGCGATGAAGGCGATCGTCATGCCACTGCTCGGCGCCGATCCCGTCAATCAGGCGTTCCACTATCTCGCGGGAAACACCGCCATGTTGCCTGCCGCGGTGTGGGCCATGTTTGCCGCCGGCTTCGGCGAAGAGACCGTGTTCAGGGGCTACATGTTCGAACGTCTCGGCAAGCTGTTCGGATCCAGCGTCGCCGCGACGGCCGCAGTCGTGGTCATCACTACGGCATGGTTCGGACTGTCCCACTACTCATTCCAGGGAGTGACGGGTGTTCAACAGGCCACGATTGTCGGCCTGATATTCGGCACCATCTACGCCCTCACGCGCCGCCTCTGGATGCTGATGATTGCCCACACGGCATTCGACCTGACGGCACTCGCAATGATCTATTGGGACCTCGAAACCGAGGTGTCGCGTCTCGTCTTCCAATGACGGCATTCGATCTCGAGCGCCTGCACGCACGGGTGATCGCCGTTCCGGTCCTGATGCTGTTTGCCGGCGTCGTGCGCGTCCTGCTGGCGCTCGCGTTTCTTCCCTCCGGATGGGTCAAGCTGGTCGGTCATCGATTCACGACGTTGCCCGTCACCACACCGGTGGGGTTCTTCTTCGAAGGCTTCTTTCAGGCACCGGGCTACTACCGGTTCGTCGGCGCAATGCAGCTGCTCGCGGCTGTTCTCCTGCTCTTTCCAGCGACGGCACCGCTTGGCGCCGCCGTGTACTTGCCGATCATTCTCAACATCTTCGTGATCACGCTCGCCGTCGGATTTGGCGGCACGAGTGGCGTCGCGGGTCTGCTGTTGCTCGGGAACATCTTCCTCCTGTGCTGGGACTTCGACCGGTGGCGGGCACTGCTGTCGTGGGAGACGCCGCGCCGGCATCTCGGCCTGGTCCCGACGTGGGCCCTGTTCATCTCGGCGTCTGCGGGATTTGCCGGCGTGACATCGCTGCACCTGGCACGGCTGCGAGGCACGAGCATGCTCGGTGGAGCGCTTCTGGTCGCGGCGGGCGCCCTCGTGGCGAGTGGCGCTATCGTTTGGTTTTCGCGACGACGACCATGAACCAGCGTTGCGCGCCCGACTCGGAAGAGAGCGGCTCGAAGCCGGCGTTCAGCAGCTCTTTCGACACCGATTCCGCACTCACGCCGTGCATCCCGTTCTCATCGCGGTCCGCCGCGCGCTCGGCCTCCTTGTTGGGCGGCGCGAAGTCGACGACGGCGAGGCGTCCACCCGGCTTGAGCGCGGCTGCAATCGATGCGTTCATGGCGGCGGGCTCGGCAAAGTGGTGGTACACGTTGCGCATGAACAACGCGTCGCAAGCCGCGTCGGGGAAGTTCGTCCTGGCAGCCTCGCCCGCTACCACGGTGATCTGCGTGAGGTCGCTCTTGGCCACTCGTTCCCGCAGGCTGCTGACACGGCTTTCTCCAAGCTCGCTCGTATAGACGCGGCCGTTCGGCCCGACCGCCCGGGCGGCCGCGATGCTCAGGTCGCCATCGCCCGCGCCGATCTCGCACACGGTGACGGCCTCGCGCACCCCGATAGCGTCGAAGATCCTCTCGCTCGCGATGCTCGATCCCGATCGCTGCCCGGACGCCGCCCCCGGGACGAATAGTGTGACGAACAGCGTGACGAACAGCCTGGCGCTTCTCTTCATGATCGGAAGCTTAGACGATCCGATCGATTTCATTGGTCGGTTTGACTATAAAGGCATTATGAGATCCCTGACGTTGATGTTCGTGCTCGCCGCCGGCGTGGCATCCGCCCAGGATGTGGACGTGCTGATCGCGAAGCACGTCGCCGCGCGCGGCGGCCAGGCACGGCTGAAAGCGATCCAGACGATTCGAATCGAACGCACCGTGGCCGCGACGTTCAACGATATCGACGTCGTGATCTACAAGAAGCGGCCGGGCCTGTATCGCAGCGAACAGAAGCCGGAGGGCGGCACCTCAGCGACCGTGCGCGGCTTTGCCGACGTGGCGTGGGAGACTGTCAATGGCAAGACCGCGGTGCGCGCCGGCGCGGGTCCCGCCGAGCAGCGGGAAGTAGACGGCGACTTCGACGGCTTTCTCGTCGACTACCGCGACAAGGGGCACGCCATCGTCCTGGAAGGGCGGCAGCGCGTGGGGGCCACGGACGCCTGGAAGCTCAAGGTGACGTTGAAGAGCGGCGCTACGAGGTATGTCTACCTCGACGCCGACACGCTGCTCGAACGGCGCCACGAGACATCGATCGAGGTGGCGCCGAATCGCCGAGTGGCGACGACCATCACGTTTGGCGACTGGCGCGAGGTCGGCGGGGTGAAGTTCCCGTTCGCCATCGATGAGGAGCGCGACGCGCCCGGTCAGACGTTCGTGATCTACACGAAGAAGATCGAGGTCAACGTTCCGATGGAGGATACGATCTTCAGGATGCCGTAGTCGTCACGCGCGGATTCGCGGCTGGTCGCGCGACGTGGGCGGCATCACAAGGTGGATGAGATTGAGCCGGTAATACAAGTCCTCGCGGAACTGTCCGCCGGCGGTCTTGTCGAGCAAGCTGGAGTCTGCGGCCGCAATCACCCGCACCTCCAGCGATTTGTGATCCGCTTCGAGAAACTGCATCAGCCGCGCCTGCATCTCCGCGGTCATTTCCTGGACGTGATCGATGAGGATGGTGCCGCCCCGCGCCGTCTCGAGCCGGTCGAAGTTCTCCGGGCGCAAGGCGCCAGCGCAATCAAGGGTGACGAGCGGCCCACACCCGCGGTCGCTCTGATGGTGAATCAGCTGCGCGACGGCGCTCCTGCCGGACGTCCGCTCCGTAGTGATGAGCACGTTCACGTCCGATCGGGCCGCTGCGTCCAGATCCTGGAGCAACGTCGGTATCGATACTCCGGCGCCGGTGGGGCAAACACGATCGTTCACAGTGCCTCTTTGTGGCAAGCCACGTGCCGGTTGGGCCGCATCACCGTTACGCTTCACAATAAATTGCACGCGTGGGACTTAGGTCGGGCTCCGCTTTTGCGGCCGAGATTGACGGCAGCATGAGCCCGTCTGGAAAGCCTGCACGAGGTGTATTGCGGCTGATCATGAGTGGCCTACGACGAAGGATTCCTTGGAAACACAGGTCTAAGGAGCAGCGGCCAGCCAACAGGAGGAGGCGCTCATGTTCAGAAACACCGTAGCCGTCGTACTCGTAGTCATGTTTCCGGCCGCGTCATGGGCCGGGCCGTTGAGAGCGGCCGCGGAGAAAGCAGCGCGTGAGCTCGCGGCACAGCCGCAGGACGACACACGGAGTCGCGGTCGTTTCTGGACCGGAATCGCACTGATGGGAGGCGGGGGCGTGCTGGCTGCTCTCGGCGGGTTCGAGATTGGCGACGACGAGACGGGTCCCGACGACGGCGAGGACCTGGATGGCTCCGACGACGGCGAGGACTCGGACGGCTGGGGAAACAAGGCGATGCTCGGCGGCGGCATCGCGGCCGCCACGATCGGAGGTGTGATTCTGCTCACGGGCCGCAACAAAGGCGGTCCGGTCGTCTCCGCGAAGCCTGGCGGCGTCGTCGTTCGTCAGACCATTTCATTCTAGGAGCGCCAGCAAGGCAACCGCGCGTTTACCCGGGCGGGTGAAGGCAAGTAAATTTGATACCGGGTGCATGATGTCGGATGCTGTGTTGTTCGTGGTGCGGCTGGCCACCGTCATCGGCTGCGCGTTGATGGCCGGCCTGTTCTTCGCGTTCTCGGTGGCCGTGATGCGCGCGCTGGGCCGGCTTCCCGCGGCTCACGGAATGGCTGCCATGCAGTCCATCAACGTCGCAATCCTGAACCCCGTATTTCTGTCCGTGTTCCTCGGAACGGCGGCGTTGTGCCTGGTTGTCGTCGTCTCATCGCTCTTCCGATGGCATGAGCCCGGAGCCTTCCTGTTCGTCGCCGGCGCGGTGTTGTATTTCATCGGCACATTTGTCACGACGATCGTCGTCAACGTGCCGATGAACAACGCGCTGGCGTCCACGGCGGCGACCGACCCCCAGGCGGCGGCACGGTGGGCGGCCTATCTGACGAACTGGACCGCGTGGAATCACGTTCGCACGCTGACCTCGCTCGCGGCTACCCTTCTGTTGACGCTGGCGCTTTGTCGAAGATGACGTCGTAGTGACGCATCTCCTCGATGTTGTCGACGAAGGGGCGGACCGCGGCCAGGAACGTGACCGAACTCGGCGCTCTTCCGAAACCGCAGCATGTGCCCATCTCGTGACGTCCACTGGATCCGCACCACGTACGCGGACGAATCCTCCGAGCAGCGGGCGAGCTCGTACGCGACACACTCGGGTGAGGCGTCCAACGAGTGGCGAGCCTCCTCATACGCGCTCTCGAACGCCGCACGGCGCTCGTCAGGAATCCTGTATCGGACGTATTCGATGATCATCGCAGATGCCTCGATGCCTGTTCAGCGCCGGCGCAGCGGCTCCGACCGCAGGCGCTGGGGCCGCCGGCTCTCGGCGCAGATGTCCTCACCTGGCCGCGGCCGCTCGCCGAGAAAGAGCCGATCGTCGACGATGCGGACCAGATCGTATTCCTGAGGACAGGCACTGATCGACGCGATCCCGAGGCATCCGGATGCCGTCACGTCCTGCTCGACGCCAGCTTTCCACTGGCGATCTCCGCACACACCGGAGTTCAATCGCTCCACGAGCGCTGCATCATGAGCGACGATTGTTTTCCGCAGGAAGCGGAACGTCACCTCGAACGCACCAGGCACGCTTCGAGACGCCGCCGTCGGCTCGTACGCGCCCCGAAGGACGGCGGTCATCGCGGGCGTCTGGCACGCGTCGTCCACATATTGCGTGAAGGCGATTCCCCATTCGCGATCGAAAATCGCGAAGAGACTGCGCGAGCTCGTCCGCTGCCCATCGCGTTCCTGGACCTGACAACGGTCCTGCTCCCAGAAACCGCGAGCATGCGGGACCAGCAACGCGAGCACCAGCGCACCGACTATCCGCATACAGTCACCACACGGCGATGAGCCGCACCGGACCGCCAGTCGCGCCCTGCACCTTCGTCGCGCCGACGAACAGCGTGGCGCCGACCGGCGGCACAGCGCTCAGATTCGCCACGGCTTCCACCGCCCATTTGCCTGTGGCGAGCCAGCGCTTATGAGCGGCGAAGGTCTTGTCGCGCCCCGGGTCGAGCGAGATCGTGTCCACGCCGAGACCGGCGATACGACGCTCCTCCGCCAGAAAGTCAACGGCCGCCGGGGAGAACCCCGGAAAGTGCATCGTGGTGGTCGCATCCGCATTGAGGAACGCTTTGGCGTCGCCCACTCGGGCGTCCCACCCGGAGTTCATGAGAACCGCGGCATCCTCGGGCAGCCTCCCATGTCTCTTCTCCCATGCGGCCACATCGGCGGGCGTGACCTCGGCGTCGGCGTCGCTCCCGGCCCGCGAGCGGATGTCGATGACGACGAGCGGAACCACGAGGCTGCGAACGGGCAATCCATCGAGTCCCAGCCCTCCGGCCACGAAATGATTGGGGGCGTCGATCTGCGTGCCGATGTGCTCGTGGATGTCCCAGCGATTCGCGGCGACCCCGTTCTTGTCGAGCGTCGCGATCGGCGTCATCGCAAAGGGGAACGTGACGCCAGGAACCGGGATGTACGGAAACGCCGGACCCAGTGTGTGCGTGAGATCGACCACGTGCTCCACTCGGCGCGCCGCGTCTGGTGCGCCGGCGAGGCAGATGACGAGCGCATTGGCGACGAGGGCGTAAACTCCAAGAGTGCGAACCACATCTCCGAGCCTAAGATGCGGCTTCTCGATCGCACAAGAAGGCACTTTTTTGTTACTGACTCCGATGGAGGGTCTCAGTGATGGCCGTTGCCCGCCGTACGTACTACTGCACCGTGGAGGTTGCGCTCGATCGGCTGAAAGGAAAGTGGAAGCCCGCGATCATCTACCATTTGAAGAACGGTAGCGTGCGCTTTGGCGAGCTTCGGCGTCTGCTTCCGGGTGTCTCGACGAAGATGCTCACGCTGCATCTCCGGCAGCTCGAGGCCGACGACATCGTGCAACGCCGCGTGAGCGGAACGCCTCGCCTTCGGGAAGTCACCTACACGTTGTCTCCTCGCGCCGCGGAGATCCGCTCGGTCCTCGACCAGCTCCATCGGTGGGGCGATCGGTATGCGAGCAAACGCGGCATTCGAACCGTCGTCGGCCCGTAAGCACTTCCGATCCCCCACCCTTTATCTTCTCAGGTCGTCTTGAAGTTCACCGTGACCTTCATGTTCACCTCGACGGGCATGCAGTTGAGGAGCGTCGAGTCGAACCGCCACTGGCGAATGGCGGCAAGCGCCGCCGCGTCGAGGTCGGGATGCGCCGGCGCGACCACGCGCACGTCCTTGATCGATCCGTCCTTGGCGATGAGCGCCTGCATCTGGACGGTCCCTCCGACGTTTTTCTGACTGAGATGAAGCGGATACGCAGGGGCGACATGCGTCAGCTTCATGGGGGGGCGGATGTTCCCGCCATGAGACGTGTCGCCGCAGGTCAGTGCTTCGCGCTCCCGCTTGAGCCGCCTCTCTTCCTGGAGTCGTTGCTGCGCTGGATCCGGCGGCTTCGATGGCGTCCCGTCTGGCGTGACGGTGACGGTCTCCATCAAACTCCCAATCTCGAGGTTCAGATTCTGCTGGACGTTCTGGCCAGCGATCCTGACGGAACCTTTGAGCGTCGCGAAGCCAGGCAGCTTGGCTTCAATCGCGTACTCGCCGTGCGGCAAACCGGCGACCTCGAAGCGACCGGTGGAGTCGCTGCGCACCTCGTGCTTCGCCGTGCTCTGAACGTTGGTCAGCACCAGCGTGACGTTCGGAAGAGTACGGTTCATGGGGTCCAGGATGGCCCCCGAGAAGGTGCCGAGCGCTCCCTGCGCGGAGGCGATCGCCGCGGCGAACACGGTGAGCGCGGCAACGCTGACCCAGCGGCTGGTGCGCGTCAACGGCGCGCGATTGACATCGGTGTTCAACATGGCGGTGATTCTCCTTTCGAGCGTGGACGAGCGGACGATCGCCGGCGCCGGCCACCACGTCTCGCCGTGACGGCTGATGGCTCGCGCGACATCGAGCAAGTGTTCAGCGTAGTCACGGCCTTCGATTCCGACGTTCAGCACGGCGTCGTCGGCGGCCTGCTCGCCTTCGTGCCGCAGCTGCGTGCAGACGATCCAGGCGAGAGGATTGAACCAATGGATGGAGCGCAGAAGCTCCGCGGCCATCTGCACGAGCCAGTCTCCGCGCTGCACGTGGGCGAGCTCGTGACAGAGGACGACGCGGATGCGGTCCTCGGTCCATTGGCCGGCACCGCGCGGCAGGATCACCTTCGGCCGCACGGTTCCCCACGTCACGAGGAGCGTCGGGTGATCGCTTTGCAGCAGCAGCACCGCGCGACGGAGACCGTACGCCCGCGAGATTTCGGCCGCGGCGGCGAGCCATCGTGGATCGACGGCCGCCTGGGCGCGCGCTCTCACGCGCATCAGCCGCCACATCCCGGCCAGCAGCACAGCCAGATTGATGGCCGCGCCGGCGGCCCAGACGATCGCGACGATGCCGAGGACGCCGACGTCACGCGACGCCGCATCCGCCCAGGTCGCCGGCGCGGGCGGCGATTCAGCTCCCGGCTTCCGCGGCTCGTCGATCGTGCCGAGCGCCTGAGCCAGCGGTCCCCTCGTCGCGCGCGCCGAGACGGCGTCGATCGGAAGGTGCCAGGAGGGCACGACGCGCCCGAGCGGCGGAGCGATGGCGATGGACACGACGGCTGCCGAGAGAATCCAGTGACGCAGGGCGGCCGATCGCTTGCGCAGGAGCCACGTCGCGGCGAGGGCCATCGCCGCAATGAGAGACAACTCGATCGTGCTTTCCACGAGCAGCGCGGCGACAGTGGCAGCGGTGGCGCTCATCGCGATCCCTCCTTTCGCGTCCGGGAGACGAGGTCGGCGATGCGCTGAAGCTCCTCGTCCGAGAGGCGGGCGGCTTCGCCGCCGAGCAGGGCGGCGACCACCTTCTCCGTCGAGCCGTCGAAGAAGGTGTCGACGAGGTGGCGCAGCGCCGTCTTTCGCGCCGCGCGGCGGGGAAGCGCCGGCAGGTACACGAAGCGGGGACCGTCGACCTCGTGGCGGACGTGCCCTTTCTCCTCGAGCACGCGGAGCTGCGTCCGGACGGTGGAGTAGGTGGTGTCCCCCGGCAGGTCCGCCATGACCTCGGCCGCCGTGGCGCGCTCGCGGCGGTAGAGGACGTCCATGATCTGCCGCTCGCGGCGGCTCAGCACGGCATGCAGCGATTTGCTCATGTTATTTTTCTCGCACAGTGCGAGAAAACTAACACAAGCCCTCCCGCCCGTCAAGATGCACCGACGGCGAAGCCCAGATTGCACCGACCGCGAAGAAAGATTGCACCGACAGCGAAGAGGGATTGCACCAACAGCGAAGCCGCCTATAACATATGTGGCTATGACATCTATTGGAGCCGGGATGCTGGACCGCGAGCTGAAAAAAGGCTCGGCGGAGCTGATGATTCTCTCGGTGCTGGAGTCGCGTGCCCGGCACGGATACGAGATCAGCAAGCTCATCGAGACGCTTTCGGGCGGGCAGCTGAAGTTCCACATCGCATCGCTGTATCCGCTGCTCTATCGCCTGGAGGAGCGCGGCTGGCTGCAGGGACGCTGGGTCGAGAAGGCGGGTCAGCGCCGGCGCCGCTTCTACAAGCTGACGCGAGAGGGGCATCGCGTCCTCGCCCGCCAGCGTGATACGTGGAAGGCCTTCGTCAACGCCATGCGCCTCATCACCGGAGTCGACCATGCCTGAGTGGGCCGAACACCTGCGCTCGCGGCTGGCGGCGCTGCGATTGAGTCCGGCACGCGAGGCGGAGATCGTCGACGAGCTGTCGCAACACCTCGACGATCGCTACGAGGAGCTGCGTGCCGGCGGCGCCACCGACGCCGACGCGCGGCGGCTTGCGCTCGAGGAGCTTCGCGAGCCGGAGCCCTTGGAGCGTTACATGCGGTCGCTGCAACAATCGCATCTGCCGCCGCCAATCGTCCCCGGTGTCGCCAAAGGCCGCCTGCTCGGCGATCTGTGGCAGGACCTGCGCTACGCCGCCCGCATGCTTCGCAAGCAGCCCGGGTTCGCCGCCGCGGTCGTCGTCACGCTCGCCCTCGGCATCGGCGCCAACACGGCGATCTTCAGCATGCTCCACGCGATCGTTTTGCGAGACTCTGCCGTACCACGAAGCAGGTCGCCTTGCGCTGCTGTGGACGCTTGACCTCGGACGCGATCGGCCCGACGGCTCGTCGTATCTGAATGTTCGCGACTGGAAGGCGCAGAGCCGCGCGTTCGAGGACATGGCGGTCATCTCGCGGCCGGAGCATACGCGGACGACGCTGACCGGCGGGCCCAATCCGGAGAGAGTCCACATCGGCCTGGTGGGGTCCGGGTTCTTCGAGGTCCTCGGAACGCCAGCGCTGCTCGGGCGAACGCTCGGGCCGTCGGACTTCGACGAAGGCGGTCGCGCCGTCGTCATCAGTCACGGTTTGTGGCGGCAACGGTTTGCCGCGGATCCACGGGTCGTCGGTCGGCCAATCGAGCTCGAAGGGGCGGAATATCAGGTCGTCGGCGTGATGCCGTCCGCGTTCGAGTTCCCGCACGCCGCCGTCAGCCTGTGGCAGCCGATCTCGGTGCGATCCGGCCTTCAGTCGGATCCGCGGACCCGGGGTGCCGACGCGTTGATGGTGATCGGTCGGCTAAGCCCCTGGGCCACGTTCGAAGGGGCACGTGCCGAGATGAGCACGATCGCGGCGCGCCTGCGCGAGGAGTACCCGAGAGCAACGCTGGGCGCGGCGTCCTGATCGAGCCGCTGACCGATTACGTCATCGGGCCGCGCACGGAACGCTCGCTGTGGCTGCTGTGCGGGGCGGTGGGCTTCGTCCTGCTGATCGCGTGCGCGAACGTGGCGAATCTCGCGCTCGCGCGCGGCACGCTCCGCCGCCACGAGCTCTCGCTTCGGATCGCCGTCGGCGCCAGCCGCATCCGGCTCGTGCGGCAGACACTCACCGAGAGTGTGGTCCTGGCGGTGCTCGCCGGTGGCGCAGGTATTCTCTTTGCCTGGCTGGCGGCCGCCGGTCTCCGAAGACTGGCGGCGGGCGCGCTGCCACGCCTTGACAGCGTCCAGCTCAACGCGTCGGTCCTCGTGTTCGCGCTCACGGTATCGGTGGCGTGCGGCGTGCTGGCCGGCCTGCTGCCGGCGTTGCAGCTTTCTGCCGTGAACATGGCTGACGTGCTGCGTGAGAGCGGACCACGTTCGCTCGGCGGAGCACGCGGCCGGCGGCTCCGTCAGGGGCTCGTCATCGCAGAGCTCGCCCTGGCAGTCGTGCTGTTGTCAGGCGCCGGCTTGTTCCTGCGCAGCTTCGCCCGCCTGCAGGCGGCGGATCGCGGATTCGATTCGCAGAACGTGCTGATCATGCAGGTCGACCTGCCTGACAAGTACCGCGATCCGGTCAGGACCGAGGGGTTCTTCCGCGAGATGATCCAGAGAATTCGCACGCTGCCTGGAGTGTCGGCGGCTGGCGCCGTCAGCGACTTCTTCACCACGCATCGAAACGCAGACGCCCGTATCGTCGTCGAGGGGAAGCCGCCGAATCCGCCCGATAGCCCGGCTCCTCCGCTTCTTCGAGACGTTGCGATGCCTGGCTACTTCGAAGCCATGCGCATCCCCCTCCTCAGAGGCAGGCTGCTCCAGGATCGCGACCTGGCGCGCAACGCACCGGCGGTCGGCGTGATTAACGAAACGATGGCACGGGCATTCTGGCCGGGAGAGGATCCCGTCGGGAAGCGTCTGCAGTGGAGCCCTACACCATCGAAGACCGCACGCTGGATAACGGTCGCTGGAGTGGTTGCCGACATGCGGCGCCAGAAACTTGACGTGTCGCCGATTCCCAACATGTTCATGGCGGGCGTCTTTGATCAAATGGACGTCGCGGTCAGAACAACCGGTGATCCCGACGCACTGAGGGAAGCCATTCGCGCGGAGCTGCGTGCGATGGATCCCGTGGCGCCTCCCTATGGCGTCGTCACCGTCGAGGAGCGGTTCGGCGAAACGGTCGCCGTCCGGACGTTGCAGATGCTGCTTCTGGGAGTGCTCGCGGCCGCCGCCCTCGTTCTCTCTATCATCGGCGTCTACGGCGTCGTCCACCAAACGACCGTGGCGCGCACGCAGGAAATCGGCATCCGCATGGCCCTCGGCGCCAGCCGGCCGTCCGTCCTGGCGATGGTCCTGTCGGGTGCACTGTGGCTCGCCGCGGCGGGGCTGACCGCGGGATTTGTCGCGGCTTTCATGCTGGGAGACACGTTCTCCGCATTTCTCTACGAGACCACGCCGTTGGATCCAGTGATCTACGCCGCGGTCGCCGGGTTGCTCGCGATCGTCACCACCATCGCGTGTCTGCTGCCGGCACGCCGCGCCGCACAGGTCGACCCGATGACGGCCTTGCGTTGCGAGTGAACGATGAACGGAGTCAATCATGTCTGACTGGCGCGAACACCTGCGCTCGCGGCTGGCGGCGCTGCGATTGAGTCCGGCGCGCGAGGCGGAGATCGTCGACGAGCTGTCGCAACACCTCGACGATCGCTACGAGGAGCTGCGTGCCGGCGGCGCCACCGACGCCGACGCGCGGCGGCTTGCGCTCGAGGAGCTTCGCGAGCCGGAGCCCTTGGAGCGTTACATGCGGTCGCTGCAACAATCGCATCTGCCGCCGCCAATCGTCCCCGGTGTCGCCAAAGGCCGCCTGCTCGGCGATCTGTGGCAGGACCTGCGCTACGCCGCCCGCATGCTTCGCAAGCAACCCGGGTTCGCCGCCGCGGTCGTCGTCACGCTCGCCCTCGGCATCGGCGCCAACACCGCGATCTTCAGCCTCGTCAACGCCACGCTGCTGCAGCGGCTGCCCGTCGCCGAGCGCGAGCGCCTCGTGTACGTCAACAGGGGTACCGTTGGCGGCGTGTGGCCGTATCCAGGCTACGCCGCGTTGCGCGACGGCAACCATGTGTTCGATCAACTTGCCGCGTTTGGCGGCATTACGGCGAGCCTGAACGCGGGCGACGCCGCAGAACTCGTCAGCGGCGTGATCGTGACCGGCAACTTCTTCGACGTGCTCGGTCTCGCCCCGGCACGCGGCCGGCTGCTTTCCGTTGCCGACGACGTGACGCCGGGCGCACATCCGGTGGCGGTCATCGGCTACGACTTCTGGAAAACGCGCTTTGCAGGTCAGGCGGATGTCATCGGACGCGAGATACGTCTGAATGGCCATCTCTTCACGATCGTCGGAATTGCGCCCGCGGGCTTCCCGGGGCCGCAGCTCGGGAGCGTCCGCAATCTCTACGTGCCGATGATGATGCAGGCCATCATGCGACCGCCTCGAGCGGGTACTCGGGTGAACAGAACCCTGACCTGCTCAGGAATCCGACCAACAGCTGGCTCGCGGGGATCGGGCGATTGAAGCCAGGCGCCAGTCCCGAACAGGCGCGCGCGGAGCTCGGTCCGATCGCGACGACGTGGGCGCGAACGCGCAACCCGACGGCACCGCCGGTGCCCGTGGCGATCACGCCGATTGACGAAGGGGATCCCAACCAGCGGGAGCAGATGCAGTCGGCGGCCTTGCTTCTCGGCGGGGCAGTCGGCGCGGTACTGCTGATCGGCTGCGCGAACATCGCGAACCTGCTCCTCTCCAGAGCCGCCTCGCGTAAACGCGAGGTCGCGGTGCGGCTCGCGATCGGGGCAAGCCGGCCGCGGATCGTACGGCAGTTGCTGACCGAAAGCCTGCTGCTGTCGTTTATGGGCGGCGCCGCCGGACTCGGCCTCGCGTGGGCCGTGGTGCGAGCGTTCACGGCGGCGCCGCCGCCCGCCGGCGCGCTGCCCGTGCGAATCGATTTTGCGATTGACCCGACCGTGTTGTGGTTTTCGCTGGCGCTCTCGATCGTGACCGGCATCGTGTTCGGTCTCGCGCCCGCGTTGAAGGCATCGCGGCCGAGCGTGGTGCCGGCGCTGAAGGATGCGTCCGACACGGAGGAGCGCTCGCGCCGATTCACCGTCAAGCGAGTTCTGGTTGTCGCGGAAGTCGCGTTGTCGCTGATGCTCTTGATCGCCGGGGGACTGTTCGTCCGCAGCCTGCAGTCCGCCCAGGCTATCGAAACCGGCTTCGACACCGTGAAGCTCGTCTCGGCGCCGCTCAATGTGAATCTCCTGCGCTACACGCGCGTACAGGGTCGCGAGTTCTATCGCCGCGCGGTCGAGAGGGTGGAGCAGTTGGCGGGTGTCGAGGCGGCCAGCGTCTCACGTGTGGCCGTGATGACGGGCGGCGGCCGTATCCTCAGCCTGCACGTCGAGGGGCGCGAGGCTCCAGACAACCAGTTCATGAGCGAAGGTGGCGGCGCTGTCGCGACGTTGGACCGACCGGAAGTCAACGCCAACGTCGTCGGTGCACGGTTCTTTCGAACGCTGGGCATCGGCCTCATGGTGGGGCGCGACTTCAACGATCAGGACGTCGAGGGGCGCCCACTCGTCGTGATTGTCAACGAGACCATCGTCCGCACGCACTTCCCTGGTGACAACCCGATCGGCAAGCGCCTCAGCTTCGACGGGCCGAGAGGGCGCTGGCGCGAAATCGTCGGCGTCGTCCGGGACAGCAAGTACGCGACGGTTGGTGAAGGTGCGCTCCCGGTGGCATATCTGCCTCTCGGGCAGAACCACGAAACCGGCATGACGCTCTATGTGCGTGCGTCGGTGCCACCCGCCTCGCTGATTCCGGCGATCCGGCGTGAGATTCAGGCGCTCGAGCCGCACCTGCCGGTACCTGACATTCAGACGATGACGCAGACGATCGGCACCTCGCTCTATGCGGCGAGAATGGGTGCGTGGCTCCTCGGCGTGTTTGGCGGCCTTGCACTGCTGCTTGCGGCGGTCGGTATCTATGGCGTGCTGTCGTTCTCGATCGCACGCCGCACGCGCGAGATGGGGATTCGCCTGGCTCTCGGCGCGGAAAGGCGCGACGTGTTCCTGCTGGTGGTCCGCGACGGCATGCTGCTCGTCGGCATCGGGATCATCATCGGTCTCGCCGGTGGCCTCGCGGGCACGCGTTCCCTTGCAAGCTTCCTGTACGGCGTCTCGACGTCCGATCTCCCGACATTCGCCGCCACGGTCACGATTCTTGCGGCCGTCGCCCTCCTGGCATGCATCGTTCCGGCCCGTCGCGCCATGCGGGTGCATCCAATCGCGGCACTGAGGTACGAATAGAATAGGCCTGCTCACCGATGATTTCGGTCGCGGGTTCGAGTCTTATCCAGGAGCGACCGACTCGAGGAAGCTCAGGAGGGTGGCGGATGAGCGGGGTACGCGTGTTGGTGGGAACACGAAAGGGCGCATTCATCCTGTCGGCAGACGGCAAGCGCGACCGATGGGAGGTGAGCGGTCCGCACTTCGGCGGGTGGGAGATGTACCACCTGAAGGGATCGCCGGCTGACCCGAATCGGATCTACGCATCGCAGTCGAGCGGCTGGTTCGGGCAAATCGTCCAGCGGTCGAACGACGGCGGGAAGACGTGGGAGGCGGTCGGCAAGGAGTTCGTCTACGACGGTGTGCCGGGGACGCATGAGTGGTACGACGGAACGCCGCACCCGTGGGAGTTCAAACGCGTGTGGCACCTCGAGCCGTCGCTGACCGATCCCGACACTGTCTACGCGGGCGTCGAAGACGCCGCGCTGTTTCGTTCGACCGATGGGGCTGCGACCTGGGCGGAGCTCCCTGGCCTGCGCGGCCACGGCTCCGGACCCGCGTGGGCGCCGGGTGCGGGCGGACTCTGCCTGCACACGATCCTGCTCGATCCGTCCAATCGCGACCGGATGTTCATCGCCATCTCCGCTGCCGGCGCATTCCGCACTGACGACGCGGGGAAGACGTGGCGGCCGATCAATCGCGGGTTGAAATCGGAAGGCATCCCCAACCCGACGGCCGAAGTCGGTCACTGCGTGCATCGCATCGCGATGCATCCGTCACAGCCGCGTGTGCTCTTCATGCAGAAGCACTGGGACGTGATGCGAACCGATGACGCCGGCGACTCGTGGCGGGAGGTGAGCGGGAACCTGCCCACCGACTTCGGCTTCGTGATCGACGTCCACACGCACGAGCCGGAGACGATATACGTGGTGCCCATCAAGAGCGATTCGGAGCACTACCCGCCCGACGGCAAGCTTCGCGTCTATCGGAGCCGCACGGGCGGAAACGAGTGGGAAGCGCTGACGAACGGTCTGCCGCAGCGTGACTGCTACGTCAACGTGCTCCGCGACGCGATGTCCGTGGATTCGCTCGATCCCTGCGGCGTGTACTTCGGCACCACCGGCGGACAGGTGTACGGGTCCGCGAACGCGGGCGACACCTGGGCCCCGATCGTGCGGGATCTCCCGGCCGTCGTGTCGGTCGAAGTCCAGACGCTGCGATGATTCGCGTCGTGCTCCCGGCGCATCTGCGCACGCTCGCGCAGGTCGCCGACGAGGTGAGACTCGAGGTCGAAGGCGAGGTCACGCTCGGTTCGCTGCTCGACGCGCTCGAGGCGCGCTATCCCGTGCTGCGGGGAACGATCCGCGATCACGTGACGCTGCGGCGGCGGCCCTTCGTGCGATTCTTCGCGTGCGAGGAGGATCTGTCACACGAAGGGCCCGGCGCCCCTCTGCCCGACGCTGTCGTCCGAGGGGCCGAGCCGTTTCTCGTCGTCGGAGCGATGGCAGGCGGCTAGTAAAGGAAGGTCCTGGTCTCGGAGAACGCGATGTCGCCTCCGCGGGTGACTGACCAGACGCGCCACGTCCAGAAGCCGCTGGTGGTCCACAATCGGCCGGGACACTCGACCGGGTGATCCTGCCTCCGGCGTCGTGAGGAACAGTCGCGCGTCATCGTTGTAGGCGAATTCCGCGATCTCGGCCACGACATCGCGGGCGGGGCTCCGCTGCCAGGTGAAGTCTCCAAAGCGCTGGCCATCCGAACCACGTGGGTAGCTGCCGTCCGCGGGCGAAAGTGCGGTGGCCGGTGCGCGGCCTGAACGCTCCTGACCGCCCTGCGCCAGGCTCGCAGCCAACGACGGGACCTGCTTCACGAAATCGTCGTTCGAGATCGGGTCGCGTGCCGCGACGAGCAGCCGCCATCCGATCGCCTGCTTCCGAAGGACGAGCAGCACGCGAGTGTGCCCCAACTTCGTTTCCGCTTTGTACGACGAGTTCACTGACGCGAAGGCGAGTCGGGGCGTTTCCCACAGACCGCACGGCCGGACCAGATGGACCCTGGCAGTTTCATTATTCGGACGCGTGCCAGCCACGCGATCGGGATCCGAGTGCTGCGCGACACGGTGCGCGTCGCCCGCCACATACGCGGTGACCATCTCGGGGAGGATCTCCGCCAGGTCCCCTTTCACCTTCGGTAGTGACGAACCATCGGGGCACTCTGGCCTCTTCAGCGCGAGCGCTCTGGCGGCGCGGTGATTCGATGATGAGGCGACCAGAAAGGTCCAGCCACGTTCGGGTCCGAGCAGGTCGTCGAATGAACGCGTGACCTGGATGAGATCTTTCCGAACGACCGGATCCTCTCCGATGCCGTCGAAGTATCCCAGCTCTGTCCTGATCCCCCGGATGATGCCGAAGTTGTCGAAGACGAGGACGTCGGGCGGTGTTTCTCGCTTCAGCGCGGCGGCGAATGTCGCTGCGAACCCCTGCGCGGGGAATGCCCGGACCTGCAGCCGGATGCCGTGCGCAGCGGCATCCTGCCTGAAGGCGCGCGGCAGCTTCGTGTCTGGTGTGTCGCCTCGATGCGGCGAGCCAACTTTCCAGATCTGGATTGTGTCGCCGGGTGCCGTGTACGGCGCAGCGGAGAGAATCACGCCGAGCGCCAGCGTCGCGCGGGCAACGAGCGATGCGGGCCGTCGCTGCTTCAACCGAGCATCGCGCGGTGATGGCGATACCAATTGCTCTGAAAGACCTCGTCCGGATCATACGCGCGCTTCATCGCCAGAAACGCCCGCATCTGCGGGTAGCAGCGCTCCAGCTGATCCTTCCGCGCCCAACGGTGATACGTGAGGTAGTAGCTCCCCCCGTGCGCGATGCCGGCGTCGATCAAGTCTCGAAACGCGTTGGCCGCCTGTTCGATTGCAGCCGGCGTGTGCTCGACGTGGAGATTGAAGACCACGCAGGCGTAGCGCTCCTTCGCCCACGCAAGGAACGTCTCATCGTCCTTCTCGATGAGGCGCACCGTGCCATAGATCAGGTTTGCGCGTCGCTTGCGAATTGCTTCGGCGGCCTCGGTCATGAACGCGGCGAGCTGTGAGCGCTCGACGTAAATCTCGGAAATCATCTCTGACGCGGCGACGCGCGCTCCGAGCGCGCGATCGAGCTCCTCGTGGTAGTTGTCGACATAGGCCGCCGAGAGCTGCGCGTCCGCCCAGTACACCTGGCCTGACGTGGCCAGATACCTCGATGAATAGGCTTCGAACGCCCGCCGCTTGTACTTGTGAGAGTAGAAGGTGAGTCGCGCCCAGTCCTCCGGATTGAAGCGCGTCGGGTTCGCCGTCAGCGGCGTGCTGGCATCGACCGGCTGGTAGCAGGAGAAGACGCCGCGGCGAAGGAAGCTGTCGCGGGCGCTGTCGGTCGCGAATTGATAGTCGCCGTAGAGGAAGCCGTCACGAATGCGCTCCTCGAAACGCTCGATGATGGTTGCCGTCTCGCCCATCTCGACGATCCGCCGCACTTTGAGTCGCGGCCGCAGTCTCAGCCGCACCCGCGTGACGATGCCGAGCAGTCCGTAGCCACCTATCACGAGCCGGAACAGGTCTGGGTTCTCGCTGCGCGAGCAGGTCAGCAGCTCACCTCGAGCGTCGACGAGATCGAATGCTTGGACCTGATCGACGATCGGCTTGAGCGTGAGGCCGCGTCCGTGAGCGTTGCAGGCCAGCGCTCCGCCGAGGCTGAGACGATCGGCGCCGGTTTGCTTCTGATAGATTCCCCACTGCCTCTCCCGACCGCTCTGGGCGCGATTGAGATAGTCGATCAGCTCGGGCCATTGGATGCCGGCTTCTACGCTGATCTGCCCTCTGTCGGAATCGAACGCCAGCACCTCGTTCAGAGCGCGGGTGTCGACGAGCACAGCGGAATCGCCGAACTGCTGACCGCCCATCGCGTGGCGTCCGCCCGCAATCGCGACGGAGTTGCCTGCGTCCGCGGCGCGTCCGATCGCCGCTCGGACCGCGTCGACGTCGGGTGGTTTGACGATGGTGCTGACCCGTGTCGCGTTGAGGCGGGAATGTATGTCGTTGACGATGACACCTGTCTCGTGCTCCGGAATCGACGATGCGTACGGCGAGTCGACGCGAAGCGGCAGGCCGGCACAGGCCGCGGCCGGCAGCGCGGCCAGGGCCGCCGACGATGCCTTGAGGAACTCCCGGCGGAGCATGACGGTGATCGTACCGGCGCCGCCGACGCGAAGTCCTGACGTGCGCGCTGAAAAGGTCTGAAATTCGCCAGCCGAATTAGAATGCGGAGGATGCCTGCACTGCCGTCCACCGACCGGATCCTTCTCGGTCCCGGGCCCAGCATGATCGCGCCGCGCGTGCTCCGCGCGATGGGCGCGCCGATGCTCAGCCATCTCGATCCCGATTTCGTTCAGATCATGGACGACGTGCGCGAGCGGCTGACGCGGCTGTTCCGGGCGGATGCGCAGACGTTCGCGCTGCCCATCTCGGGAACGGGGACGTCGGGCATGGAGGCCGCTGTCGCCAATACGGTGCGCGAGGGACTCCGCGCGACGGTGATTGTGACCGGCTACTTCGGCGACCGGCTCGCGCAGATGTGCGAGCGCTTCGGCGCGCGTGTCCGTCGTCTCGACGTCGAATGGGGCCGCGCGTGCGATCCGCAGCGGCTGCGCGAGGAGCTGCGCCGAGAGGGCGCCGACCTCGTGGGGTTCGTGCACGCGGAAACCTCCACCGGCGTGCTCAATCCCACGCGCGAGCTGGCCAGGGTTGCCCGCGACCATGGCGCGCTCACGATCGTCGACATGGTCACATCGCTCGGCGGCCATCCCGTCGAGTTCACCGGTTGGGGCGTCGACGTGGCGTACTCGTGCACGCAGAAGTGCGTCGGTGCGCCGTCGGGCCTCGCTCCGCTGGCGATCTCGGAATCGGCGCGCGCGCGGACCGTGGCGTGCCGTTCGTTCTATCTCGATCTGAAGCTGCTCGAGGACTACTGGATCCGCCGGAAATACCACCACACGATGTGCGCGTCGCTCGTCTATGCGCTTCGTGAAGCGCTGCTGATGATTGACGAAGAAGGACTCGAGGCGCGATGGGCGCGGCACGAGCGCCACCATCGTGTGCTTGCCGCGGGCCTGTCCGCGATGGGTCTCTCGCTGCTGCCGCCGGACGCCGAGCGGCTCTGGACGCTCAACGCGGTCTCCGTGCCGAGCGGTGTCGACGAGGCCTCGGTGCGGCGCATGCTGCTGCAGACATTCAATGTCGAGATCGGCGCCGGTCTCGGCCCGCTCGCCGGCAGGATCTGGCGTGTCGGCCTGATGGGCGCGAGCTCGACGCCACAGATGATCCTGCTGTTCCTGGGCTGTCTCGAAGCGGCGCTGGCGGCACATGGTTGGCAGGGAACGCCGGGCGCAGGGACGGCAGCCGCTGCGGCGGCCCTCGCATCCGTTCCCGCGACGACAGGGGACAGGCGATGACACACGCAAAGCGCGGCGATTGGGGCAGTATTTGCCTTTTACCTTTTGCCTTTTTCCTTATCGCACTTGTGGTGTCGTGTGCCACGAACCCAGTAACGGGTAAGCGCGAGCTCTCGCTCATGAGCGAGGGACAGGAAATAGGAATTGGCAAAGAGAACCACCCGCAGATTCTGGCGGAGATGGGCCAGTACAACGACCCTGAGCTGCAGCGCTACGTGAGCGAGCTCGGCCAGCGCCTCGCGAAAACATCCGAGCGCCCGACCCTGCCGTGGACGTTCACCGTTATCGATCAGCCTGTGGTGAACGCGTTTGCGGTGCCGGGCGGATTCATCTACATCACCCGCGGCATTCTCAGCTACCTCGACAACGAGGCGCAGCTCGTGGGCGTGCTCGGCCACGAGATCGGCCACGTCACGGCCCGGCACTCGGCGCAGCAGTACTCCCGCTCGGTGCTCGGACAGGTTGGCCTCGTCGGCCTCGGCATCTTCGTTCCCGCGGCGCGGCCGTTCGGCGATCTGAGTGCGCAGGCGCTGGGACTCCTGTTTCTGAAGCACGGCCGGGACGATGAGCTGCAGGCGGATTCGCTCGGGGCGAAGTATGCGGCCACCAACGGGTGGGACCCGCGCGCCGTACCCGGGTTCCTCTCCGTCCTCGCGCGTCTGCGCGAGGGATCGGAAAAAGGCATTCCGAACTGGCTGTCAACGCACCCCGATCCGGCGTCGCGCGTCACGGAGGTGCAGCCGCTCGTGCAGGAGCTGACGGCGGGGAAGGGCGAGCTCCGCGTGGCTCGCGACGAGTATCTGCGGCGCATCGACGGGATCATCTTCGGCGACAACCCCGAGCAGGGCGTCGTGCGCGGAACCTCGTTCCTGCATCCGCCCCTGCGATTCCGAGTGGACTACCCGCAGGGCTGGCAGCTTCAGAACAGCGCGCGCCAGGTCGTCGCCAAAGCTCCGAACGCCGATGTCTTCATGGTGTTGCAGCTCGTCGAGAAACCCCAGGGGAACAATGTGCAGGACGTGGCGCTCTCGAGCATGAAAGGCGCCGGCTTCCAGCCGGTCGAGGGGCAGCGGACGTCGATCAATGGACTGGACGCGTTCGTCGGCGTCTACCAGGGGCAGATCGAGGGATTCGGGGCGGTTGCGTCGCGCGCCGCGCACATCGCGCATGGCAACCGGATTTTTCTGCTCGCGGGGATCGTCACGCCGCAGGCATTCAGCCAGGCCGATGCCGCGTTCACGCAGACGATTCGGACGTTCCGGCCGCTGAGCGCCGCCGAGGCCGAGAGCATTCACCCGAACCGTATCGATCTTTATACGGTGCGCGAGGGCGACAGCTGGCAATCGATCGCGCAGCGATCGAACGGCGCCGTCGATGCGCAAACGCTGGCCGTGATGAACAACTCGCAGGGCGGGGCGCAGCCGGCGCCCGGCGCGCGCATCAAGATCGTCGTCGGGAGCTAGACCATCCAGAGATTTCTGCGCGTCCTCACGATTGCCGCCGCCGCGGCGTTTGCGCTGCTGTCATACATCTACCTGACGCTGCCCGACGTGCGCGCGCTGGCGAAAACGAATCCCACACGCACGGCGTGGATGGATATGCGGAAGGCGGAAGCCGCCGCGTCAGGACGTGCGCTGCGTCACGAGCACCGATGGGTCCCGTACTCGCGAATCTCGCCTCACCTCAAACGCGCCGTCATCGTGGCGGAAGACAGCGCGTTCTGGGACCACGAGGGAATCGACCTCGAGCAGATCCGCGAGTCGATGGAAGTCAACCTCGAGCGGCGGACCGCGGCGCGCGGCGCCAGCACGATCACGCAGCAGCTTGCGAAGAACCTGTATCTCTCCCCGTCGCGCAACCCGATCCGCAAGCTGCGCGAGCTGATCATCGCGCGCCGGCTCGAGGCGGCGCTGGACAAGGCGCGGATTCTCGAAATCTATCTGAACGTCATCGAGTGGGGCGACGGCGTCTGGGGCGGTGAAGCGGCCGCGCGCCGCTACTTCGGGATTCCTGCCGCCGCACTCTCGGCCGAGCAGGCGGCGCTGCTTGCGGGCGCGATCATCAATCCACGCCTGCTGAATCCCGCGAAGCCGACGCCGCGACTCATTCGGCGGCAGCGGATCATCATGCGCCGGATGGGCGCGGTGACGCCTCCGGCTCCCGCTCCGGTTCCGGTCGAGTCGCTTCCTCCCGTGGTGCCGGGAGAGCCGGTGCCGGTGATCCCTGAAGAGCCGCCGCCGTCGGAACCGCTGCCTGCACCGCCTCAGCCGCCTGCACCTGTGCCGTGTCCGGTTCCACCCTGCGGCGAGCGGCCACTCTCCTGAGGTGTGAAGTTCCGTGCATCGGCTGAGTGAAGACGCGCCGATGAACTGCCGATGATCACAATTGAGTACGTCTGCTGCGATGTCGATCAGCGTTCGGCACTTCAGCTTGACACTCAATGTTTTAGCGCCGTATATTCGGCGCGGCTCGATTCCACGACAACTGTAAACGCAGAGATCACGCTGAGCGCTCGGTGTGTGCGCGCTCAACGGCGAAGGCATGATCAATTACACCGACCGCCTCGCGCTCTTGATGGACGACATCGTGGAGCGCGTTCCCTCGTTGTCGTTCATCGACATGCGGCGCGTGCTCGTGTTCGCGCGCGCGGGTCGCAGCGACGCCGAAGGCGCGTTTGCGACCTGCCACTGCGTCAGCCTCCCGCCCAGCGAGCCGGGTTACTACTTCTGGCGCGATCGCGGCACCGGCAAGCTCACGCGCCGCTCGGAGTGGTTCGTCACGAAATCGCCCAGCGTCCACGTGGGCACGCAGACGATCGACTACATGATCTCCTTCACACTGCCGCGCTTCTGCGATCAGACGCTGACGCGGTCGCGCAAGGAGACGCACTATCCCGGGCAGGATGACTGGATCGCGAAGCTCGACACGGTCGTACACGAGCTGTACCACATCGACCCCGAGCGACCCGGCATCCGCCGCATGGAACGGGCCGACGGCACCTACTCCGCGAATTGCCACGGCCGCCGCTTCTTCGAGGACGTGGTGCGCATGGTGCACCAGTACCTCAATTCGAAACCCGACCCGCGCGTGTACGACTTCCTCTGCCACACGCACCAGGATCTGACGTCGCGCTTTGGCGGCGTCGTGGGGACGTCGTTCCGCAGCTTTCCGTCGTACCCCCAGCGTTATACCGAGGTGCTCGACCCGCAGCCCGAGGTGGCCGCCGACATGGCGTGCCGGATCGAGCCGCTGAAAGTGCCGCGCGTCCCGACGCGCTATAACGAAGACGACCTCGTCATGCGCGAGTTCCTGCCCGTGACGTCGCGAATGCTGATTCGCAAAGGCAAGTTCTGCGCGGCGTGATCGTGCAGCGTCAGGGCCGCGTCATCCTTCTCACCCCGACTATCCGCCGCGACCAGTAAGGCGCCGAGAATCTCTCGACGCGGACGACGCCGCGTGAGCTCGGGGCGTGCACGAACTCGTCGCCGCCGATCGCCACACCGACGTGCGAAGCCTCCTTCGACGCGGTCGTGGAGAAGAAGATCAAGTCGCCCGGCGCAATCGCGGCGAGCCTGACCTCGGTTCCATGCTTCAGCTGTTCCTGGGTCCCGCGCGGCAGCGTCACCCCGTGCTTGCCGAAGACGTACTGGACCAGCCCGCTGCAGTCGAAGCCTTTCGGATCGCCGCCGCCGTTTCGATACGGCACGCCGCGAAGGGCGAGAGCGTCTTTGACGATTGCTGCCGCGTCCGTACGGGGCGCCGGCGGCGTCGCGGGTGGAGCGGCCTCGGGCGACCCGGGAAACGGCTTCGGGACGGCGCGCGACGAAGCGCATCCTGCGGTCAGCGCGACGACGACCAGGACAACGACGAGTCTCACAAGTCCCATGTTACCTATCTTTTACGGCCGCATCGGCTTGACAGCTCAGGCGACGAGCGGGCATCATAAGTGCGTCGATGGAACAGACGCTGCTCCTGAACGCGTCATACGAGCCGCTCAAGGTCGTTCACTGGCAGAAAGCGATGACGCTCTGGTGCCAGGGGAAGGTCGAGGTGATCGCGGTCTACGACCGCGAGATCAGGGCGGTGTCCGTGAGCTTCAAGCTGCCCTCCGTGATCCGTCTGCTCCGATTCGTCAAGATCAAACGCCGCTTCGACTACGTTCCCTTTTCCCGAGCGAACATCTACGCACGCGACAATCACACCTGCCAATACTGCAACGATCCGTTCCCTACGGCCGACCTGACGTTCGATCACGTCCTGCCGGTTGCGCAGGGCGGCAGGAAGGACTGGGAGAATATTGTCACCTGCTGCGTCGGATGCAACAGGAAGAAGGGTGGACGCACGCCTGCGGAGGCGGGCATGCGCCTCGTCCGCCACCCGAGACGGCCCGACTCGGCGCCGGCCATCCGGATCACCGTCGGTCTACGGAACGCCCCCGAGAGCTGGCGGGACTATCTCTATTGGAACGTCGAGCTCGACGACACCTAAAAATAAGGCAAAAGGTAAAAGGAAAAAGGAAAATGATGGCTTTCACGATCGCGCTCGAGCGTGGTCGTGAGAATCATCATTGCCTTTTACCTTTTGCTTTTTGCCTTTTGCCTTGTGAATGCCTGCCACAGTTCAGTCCAGCATTAGCGCCATAGAGCCCTTGCGTGCGGTGGATGGCGCGCGCGTCACGCTTCGGGGGGAGTTTGCCGTCGATCCGCTGCCGGCGGTGACCTTCGGCGGCGTGCCGGCGCGCCTCGTCTTTGCGTCGTCTCGGCGGCTCGTGGCGCTGACGCCGCCAGATCTCGACGGCGGCGCGACGCCCGTGCGCGTCGAGGGCGTGCATGGGTCCGCCTTTGTGTCGATCGGCACGCCGTGGGCGACGGGGCTGCATCAGGTCGACAACCCTGCGTTCGACGCGGCGGGGAATCTGTACGTCACCTATAGCGGTCCTCGTGGGCAGGAGTCGCCGGTCTCGATTTTCCGCGTGACCTCGGCCGGTACGCGCGAAGCGTTTGCGTCAGGCATCGTGAACGCGACGTCGATGACGATCGGCCCCGACGGCGCGCTGTACGTTTCCAGCCGCTTCGAGGGCGCGATATACCGCGTGGAGGCTGATGGCACCTACGAAACCATCGCAACGGATCTGGGCGTGGCGTGCGGCATCGCGTTCGACGCCGATGGATGGATGTACGTCGGCGATCGCAGCGGCACCGTGTTTCGCGTCCGCGACGGCAAGGCCACGGCCTTCGCCACGCTTCCGCCCAGCGTGGCGGCGTTTCATCTCGCCATCAAACCTGCCGGGGATTTGTACGTCGCCGCGCCGACGCTCGATTCCTACGATCGCATCTATCGCGTCAGCCGCCTCGGTGAGGTCTCCCGTCTGCCCGCGACGTTCGGACGCCCGCAGGGACTCGCAATCGGCCCCGATTCCGCTCTCTATGTCGTCGACGCGCTTGCCGGCAACAACGGCGTGTACCGACTTGCCGGCGATGACGATCAACCGGAGCTCGTCGTCTCGGGCGTGTCGCTCGTCGGCCTTGCCTTCGGTCCCGCCGGGGAGCTGGTGGTCGTCTCGAACGAAACGGCCTATCGGTTCGACTGACCTCGACGCCCGATCTTCGCAATTCAGATAGGGCACAATGACGCGCATGTCGATGTTCGCGAGGAAGCCGATCGAGGCGCTCGAGCCGCCGGACGACGCGACGCAGTCGCTGAAGCGCGTGCTCGGCGCCGGCGATCTCGTGATGCTCGGGATTGGAGCCGTCATCGGCGCCGGCATCTTCGGCGCGATCGGCACCGCGGCGGCGGGGCAGGTCGGGCCGGACGGCACGGTGATCCGCTATGGCGCGGGGCCGGCGCTCGTCCTCTCGTTCATATTGCTCGGCGGCGCCTGCGCGCTGGCGGCGCTTTGCTACGCGGAGCTCGCGTCCATGATCCCCCAGGCGGGCAGTGCCTACGCGTATACCTATGCCACGCTCGGCGAGCTCGTCGCGTGGATCATTGGATGGGATCTCATCCTCGAATACGCGGTCGGGAACGTCGCGGTCGCAATCTCCTGGGGCGACTACTTCACGACCCTGCTTCGTGGGGTCGGCCTCCACATACCATCCTGGCTCACGACCGGATATCGGACGGCGGTGCTCAGCCCGAACCCGGACGTCCAGAGCCTGCTGCAGACGGCTCCGCAACTGGTCGGCTTTCCGATCCTCGTGAACCTGCCCGCGTTCGGGATCGTGATGGCGATCACCTGGCTGCTGCTGCGCGGCGCACGCGAAAGCTCCACCGCCAACAACGTGATGGTCGTGATCAAGCTCCTTGCGCTCGGTCTCTTCACCGTCGTGGGCCTGATGAACATCGACCCCACCAACTGGGTGCCCTTCGCGCCGAACGGTTTCACGGGCGTTCACCAGGGCGCCGCGATCGTCTTCTTCGCCTACATCGGGTTCGACGCCATCTCGACCGCCGCGGAAGAAACCACGAATCCGCAGCGCAACCTGCCGGTCGGCATTCTCGGCGGTCTCGCCGTGTGCACGTTGATCTACGTAATCGTCGGGGCGGTGCTGACCGGCATGGTGCCGTACCAGCAGCTCGCCGTCGCCGATCCGCTGGCCCGCGCGCTCGAGCTCGCCGGCTATCACCGCGTCGGCTGGATCGTGGCCCTCGGTGCCGCGGTGTCGATGACGGCGGTTCTGCTCGTCTTCCAGTACGGCCAGCCGCGCATCTTCTTTTCGATGGCGCGCGACGGCCTCCTTCCGAAGTGGGCGGCGCGCGTGGATGCAAAAACCCGCGTGCCGCGCGCCACCACGCTCGTTACCGGCGTCGTCGTCGCGTTTGCGGCGGCAATTGGCGATGCGGCGGAAACCTACGACCTCACGAACATCGGCACGCTGTTCGCGTTCGCGCTCGTCTGCGCCGGCGTCCTGGTGCTGCGTGTCAAGGAGCCCAATCGCCCGCGTCCCTTCGCCGTGCCGTTCGTCTGGATTGTCGCGCCGCTTGGCGTGGCGGCCTGCGTGTTCATCATGGTGGGGCTTCCGTATCAGACGTGGGAGCGCTTCGCGTTTTGGCTTGCGATCGGCCTGGTCTTGTATTTCGCGTACGGGATCCGCCACTCGCGCCTCCGCGCGCTCCCGTAGCCGAAGGCGGAAATGGCGTGGCGGCTTACTTGACCGCTTTCAGGCGCTTCCCATCGGCCTCGGCGCGGAGGGCAAAGACGTCCCGCCTGCTGGCGGTTCGACCGACGTGTCCCCTGTTGCCGTGGACGGTAAAGCCGATGATCGCGATGGTCCACCGTCCCGCGGCGGGCGCCGGCACCTCGACACGCTCCGGGCTGTTGATCGTGGCCCCAGTGTCGATGACGTTGCCCGCCGGGTCGGTGAGAATCATGTCGATGTCATTCGTGGGATAGCGCGCCCAGTTCTGCAGCCAGCCCACCTCGAACACCGCCTTCACGGCGCCCGCCGGCACGTCCACCTCGACGAATTTCGTCTCGTCCTGCTCGATCAGACCAATCGATGTCGGGAAACCGTCGAACTTGCGCTGGCGCGCGATCGTCACGCGCGCCGACACGTTGCCGGCGTTCGTCCAGTCTCCCTGTACGGCCACGCGGACGAGGCCGGTCTGAGGGTTGGGAAGCTGATACGTCGCAGCCGCTCCGGCCGCCACGAAATCCAACACGCGCTCGATCGCAACCGACGTCGGCGCGTCGGATCGCCGTCACGAAAACGTCGTCGCCGAAGAACTGGTTCTGCTGCGGCGGCGGCAGCTCTGCGACGACGTTGTCGATCGTCACCGTGAGGTTGGAGGTGAGGAAATCGCTCGGGACGAAGATCTGAGCCACCTCGCCCGGCTTCAGGTTGGAAAGCGTCGTGGTGTACTGGTTGCGCTGAAAGTGCGCAATTCTGAACCCTGCGCGGCGTACGTTGTGCGAGACGCTGCTGCCGCCGGCGCCGAGCTCGTCCTCTCCATGATCGTGATCACGACACGACGAACTGAGATCGGGAAGGCGCGAGCTGACGTTTCCTGCCGAAAGGAGCGCGTCCGCAGCACCGACGTCGAGCAGGCCCTTGCCCTGATCGATCCTCGTCGAATCATCGCCAAGCGCCGTCGGGTTCGCGGATTCGTGCAGCGCATTGCGTATCTGGGCGGCACCGGCCGTGCGGTGTTTTTCGCGAAGCACGGCTGCGCCCCCGGCGACGGTTGGCGACGAGAACGACGTCCCCGAGACGAACAGGAAACGCGCCACACAGGTGTTCGGGGCGGCGTTCGGCGACCGGCAATCGGTGATGCCGGGGACGGCCGGCGGGACGACATTCGTCAGCGCCGCAAACGCGAGCACGAAGCTCGCAAACCCGTTCGCGGTGATATCAGGATCGTTTCGGCCATCGGCATTCGGGCCGCGCGAGCTGAAGTATGCGGTCTGGGTGTGGTCGGACGCGCGGTACAGCGCGCCAGCCCCGAACCCGAACTGGTTGTCGCGCAGGACGCGCTCGTGCACCGAAGTGTTGGCCGCGCCAACCGTCAGCGAGCCCAAACCGGTCCCGGGACTGCCGATCGTCATGGCGCCGAAGCCGTCGTTGCCGGCGGACACGGCGAGGGTGATTCCCGCCTTGACCATCTCGATCGTCAGCTGGTCTTCGAGGTCACGACCCGCAAACAGCGTGGTGCCTCCCAGGCTCATGTTGACCACGTCGATCCTGAGCGCGCTGTAGACGAACGGATCGGTTTCGGTGCCCGTGCCGGAGGCAACGACATTTGCGCCCGCGGCGTTGAAGTTCTTCCGCAGCGTGATCGCGCGATCCATCGCTGCGATGATGCGCGACTCGGGCGCGCCGCCTCCCCGGGCGGAGAACACCTTCATCGCGTAGATTTTCGCGCCCGGTGCCGTTCCGGTGAGTCGCACGATGCTGTGCGTCGTCGGGCACGTGCCCGGGGGGAGCGACGAACACGCGATCGCGCTTCCTGGTGCGTGAAGATTCAGCGCGCGTACAAGCGTGGTGGTGTTCGCGAAGAGGAACGCGGCGTGGCTGGCGATCATCGTCGCCGTCGCGGTTCCGTGCGAGCCATTCTCGTGGTGCGTCGCCGACAGCGGATCCTGTGCGGGGGGGACGAACGATTCGCCGCCGATGACGCTCAACGCCAGCGTCGGCAACAGGTTCGGCGCGACGTTGGTGGTTCCGCTATCGATGACCGCGACGACGACGTTCTGCCCGGCGTGTCCGGAGGCGTGCAGACCGGCGACATTCGTGAGCGTCAGGTTGTAGCTGTAGTTCGTCGGCTGCGCCTCGTCGAGTGCCGCAAGCTGCGTGTCGGTCAGCGGCGCGGCGGCGCCGAGCTGGTCCGTGACATCGAAGGTCTCCGGCACGGGCTGGCTCACGATCGCGTCTTTTCGAACGGAGTCCGCGCCAGCCAGCGCCACCAATCCGGCGACGGCCCGCGAAGGAACGCGCACGGCCACGGCATCCACGTTGTCGTACTGCTGGGTTACTTCGCCGCCAGACCCCACGACCGCGGCGATGACGCCGGCGCATGGTCGGGTACACTCCACGATGAGTGCTTCATCACCTTCAGCACCATGCAGTGATCGGCCGGTGATGAGGGCACCTGACAGGAGAAGTGCCAGGACCGAGACGGGCCTCAAACGCGTGACCGATATTCGCATGCAACGCTCCCTGAAAAACGAGGGTTTGAGCCAGGAACGACCAAATTGTGAAAACGAGGGCGTGACTATGTCTCGCGAGCCGAGGGGGTGTCAATTCCCTCTGCATGGTTTGATCGGTGGAGCCGCCGCCGCGGCGGTCGTGACGATTCTGTTAGCGATGCAGCCTGACGCGCAGTCGCACTCTCAGTCGGCCAGCGACGCCGCGGCCATGGCGCGCCGCGTCGCGGCCGAACGACTCGCCGTTCCAGTCGATCGCCTCCAAGTCGTGTCCACGACGCCGGCGGAGTGGCGCGACTCGAGCCTCGGCTGCCCTGAGCGCGGAATGATGTACACACCCGCCATCACCCCGGGTTACAAAGTGACGCTGCGCGAGGGCGACCGCCTGCACGTCGTGCATGTCAGCGCCGCGACGGCGATCGTCTGCAGCTCTCGGACGGATCCGAAGCTGTCGAGCCGCATCACCCATGGTCCGCCGCTCAAGGCTTCTGCCAACGTGCGCGCCGTGCTTGCGGCGCGGCTGCGTGTGAGCCCGTCACGCGTGCGCATCGTGTCGGCGCGTCCCGCCGTAGCCGGCACGTGCCCGGCCGCGCCGCAGACCGCCGCGGGCGCGGCGTTCATCGTGGAGGCGACCGTAGACGGACGCGGCTATCGGTATTACTCGGACGAGCAGAACACGGTGGCGTGTGATGCGTCGTGCGCCCGCCACTTCGTAGAAGCGCTGAGCTGACAGCGCGGCTCGGTGCTAAGTTTGACGTTCGATCGCCGAAATTCGCGGCAGTAGGGGTATGGCGCACGACTGGATTGCGGTGCGGGGCGCCCGCGTCCACAACCTCAAGAACATCGACGTCGATCTCCCGCGAAACCAGCTCGTGGTCATCACGGGTCTGTCGGGATCCGGGAAGTCCTCGCTGGCCTTCGACACGATCTACGCCGAAGGTCAGCGCCGATATGTCGAGTCGCTTTCGGCGTACGCGCGCCAGTTTCTCGAGCAGATGGAGAAGCCGGACGTGGACCTCATCGAGGGTTTGTCGCCGGCAATCTCGATCGAGCAGAAGACCACGGGATCGAACCCGCGCTCGACTGTCGGAACCGTCACCGAGATCTACGACTACCTCCGGCTCCTCTTCGCCAACATCGGAACGCCTCACTGCTTCAACTGCGGCCGCGAGATCTCGTCGCAATCCCTCGAGCGGATCCTCGATCTGGTGATGCTCTACCCACAGGACGCGCGCATCAACGTGCTGGCGCCGATGGTCCGCGGCCGGAAGGGGGAGTTCAAGAAGGAGCTGCAGGCCCTTCGGCAGCGCGGGTTCACGAAGGCCCGCATCGACGGACAGTTCCGATCGCTCGATGAGGACATCAAGCTCGATCGGCGGCGTAATCACACGATCGACGTCGTCGTCGACCGCCTCATCGTGAAGTCGGGCATCGAGCGACGCCTCTCGGAGTCGCTCGAGGTGGCGCTCGGCCTTGCCGAGGACATCGTCGTCATCAACACCTACGAACGTGGCGACCAGCTCTTCTCACGGCGGCTGGCGTGCGTCCACTGCGGCATTTCGATGCCCGAGATGACGCCGCGTGCGTTTTCGTTCAATTCGCCGCATGGCGCCTGCCCCGATTGCCAGGGGCTCGGCGCGACGTACGACTTCGATCCGGCGCTCGTGGTCCCAGACGATTCGAAGGCGCTCCTCGATGGCGCCATCGCGCCCTGGGCACGCGGCGACCGCAAGCTGGTGCGCGAAGCGGTGCTGACGCTGGCGAAGACGTTTGGCCTCGACCCGCAGGCTCCCTTCGCGAAGCTGTCGAAGAAGCATCGCGATCTGATCCTGTCCGGCCCCGGCGGTGCGGCGAAAGCCGCGCGGCTTGCCGCGGTCCCTGCCGTCGATCGCGACGACGATGAGGAGACGGAGGATGAGCTCGAGGCGCGTCCGCCTTCGCGCCTTGCGGCGGCGCGGCGTGGCAGGGAGAGCGCGGCGGAAAAAGATCCGTTCGGCAAGGGTTTCGAAGGCGTGCTGCCGAATCTTCGCCGGCGCTATGAAGAAGGGTCGTGGGCGGTCCAGGAAGACCTCGAGCCGTTCCGCACGCTGCGTGAGTGCCCCGCCTGTCTCGGTCTCCGCCTGAAGCCGCAGAGCCTTGGGGTGAAGGTCAAGGGCCGCGGCATCTCGGAGTACGTCAACCTGCCGATCAGCGACGCTCTCGAGGTGTTCGACCGCTTCGAGCTCACCGAGCGCGAGGCGCTGATCGCGGCGCGCGTGCTGCGCGAGATTCGCGACCGCCTGAGTTTCCTGCACGAAGTGGGCGTCGGGTACCTGACGCTCAATCGCAGCGCGGCGACGCTCTCGGGCGGGGAAGGGCAGCGCATCCGTCTCGCGACGCAGATCGGCGCGAACCTCACCGGCGTGCTCTACGTCCTCGACGAGCCGTCGATCGGCCTGCATCAGCGCGACAACCGGAAGCTGCTGTCGACGCTGACCCGCCTGCGCGATCTCGGCAACACCGTGATCGTGGTCGAGCACGACGAAGAGACGATACGCACCGCCGACTATGTGGTGGACCTCGGTCCCGGCGCGGGCGAGCACGGCGGCCACGTGATCTTCCAGGGCGCACCCGCCACGCTCCTGAGCGACGGCAACGGGTCGCTCACGGGCGCGTACTTGCGCAAGGAGCGCGCGATCCCGACGCCGAAGAGCCGCCGCCCTGCGCTGAAGGGCGAGCTTGTCATCCGCGGTGCGCGCGCGAACAACCTGAAGAACATCGACGTGACGATTCCGCTCGGGATGCTGACCGCCGTCACCGGCGTCAGCGGATCGGGCAAATCGACCCTCGTGAACGACATCCTCTACCGGTCGCTCGCGAAGTCGATCTATCGCGCGACGAGCGACCCGGGTGCGCACGACCGCATCGAGGGAGCCGGGCTCGTCGACAAGGTGATCGAGATCGATCAGTCGCCGATCGGACGGACGCCCCGCTCGAATCCGGCGACGTACACCGGGATGTTCACGTTTATTCGGGAGCTGTTTGCGATGCTGCCCGAGGCGCGGACGCGCGGGTTCAAGCCGGGCCGGTTCTCGTTCAACGTGAAAGGCGGCCGCTGCGAGGCCTGTCAGGGCGACGGCGTCATCGCGATCGAGATGCACTTTCTGCCGGACGTCTACGTGACGTGCGAACAGTGCAAGGGACGCCGCTACAACCGCGAGACGCTCGAGATCCAGTACCGCGGCAAGTCGATTGCCGAGGTGCTTGATCTCACGGTCGATCAGGCGCTGCCGCTGCTCGAAAATTTTCCGCCGATTGCCACGAAGCTGCGGACGCTGCAGGAGGTCGGCCTGGGGTATATCGAGCTGGGACAGTCCGCGACGACGCTGAGCGGCGGAGAAGCGCAGCGTGTGAAGCTCGCGCGCGAGCTCTCACGCCGAAGCACCGGGCGAACGCTGTACATCCTCGACGAGCCGACGACCGGGCTTCACTTCGAGGACACGCGGAAGCTGCTCGATGTGTTGAACAAGCTGGTCGACCAGGGAAACACCGTCGTGGTGATCGAGCACAATCTCGACGTGATCCGCTCGGCCGACTATCTGATCGATCTCGGACCCGAGGGGGGCGTCGGCGGTGGACGTCTGATCGCCGCGGGGACGCCCGAGGAAGTGGCCGTCGATCCTCAGTCGGCGACCGGCCAGTTTCTGCAGGCGATCCTCTGAGGCGCGGCCGCATCTCCATCTCAGAGTCGGGTCAGAGTCGACTCTGACCCGGGGATCCGGGGATCGATCCTCTGACGAAAGTCCAGCAGATCGTTCGGAAAATGCGCAGATAGGCGGGGCAAGCGGTGTGGTAGGATTTGGACACTCTGATCTGAACCTGCTGTGGCTCGGACGCAACACTTCCTCGTCGCCCTTCCGCACCTCCCCGCCGAGTACTCCCAGCAACGAACTGCATCCAAAAGACTTATCCAATACGATCAGCGCGATCCCACCTCGGCACTTCCATTGCTTCCCTGGCCGTACCCCCATGATGGCGCGAGAGCCTGAATGAACGGACAACAGACCCTACGACGGCCGATTTCCTGCACCGGCATCGGCCTGCATTCCGGAAACAAAGTCACGCTCTCGCTCAAGCCGGCACCGGCAGATTTCGGCATTCGCTTCCGCCGCACGGACCTTGGCGGAATCGAGATTCCCGCCACGGTGGCCCATTTGGCCGGCATCAACTACGCGACCGGACTGTCACGCGACATCGGCTCAGTCGACACGGTCGAACACCTGCTTTCGGCGCTCTCGAGCCTCGGCGTCGACAACGTCGCCGTCGAGTTGAACCACCCGGAAGTGCCGATCATGGACGGCAGCGCGGCCCCATGGGTGTATCTGATCAACGAAGCGGGCCTGAAGCGACTGAGCGCGCCGCGCCAGTACCTGAAGGTGCTCCGCCCGATTTCGCTGTCGCGAGGCGATAAGCGGATCGCGATCTACCCGTCCGATCACTTCAAGGTGACCTACAGCATCGCATTCGATCATCCGCTGCTGCGCCACCAGTCGAGGACGATGCGGATCACGGCTGATGCCTTCGTCGAAGACATCGCGCCGGCCCGCACCTTTGGCTTCCTGAAGGAAGTGGAGATCCTGCGGCAGCAGGGCCTGGCGCTCGGTGGCTCGCTCGAGAACGCGATCGTGATCGGCGACACGGGCGTGCTCAACAACGCCCTGAGGTTCGACGACGAATTCGTCCGCCACAAGATTCTCGACGTGATTGGCGACCTGGCGCTGCTCGGGCACCCGGTCATCGGCCACGTTGTCGCGCACCGCGGCGGGCACGGCCTGCACACGGCGTTTGCCGCGCAGGTGCTGCAGGAACGCGACGCCTGGCGCCTCGTCGAGGCGCCGGTCGAACCCGTTGCCGCGGACGCGCCGGTGGCTCAGCCCGTGGCCGATTCGCTGGCTGGTGCGGCCCACGTGAACTAACCTCCGTCACCAACGACCCCTGTCCTCCTGGGCTGCGAGCATGGTGCTCGCAGCCCTTTTTTTGTACTGGGGGAGGGCCGCTACAGCTTTCGCAGGTAGGCGAGCAGGGGCGCAGCGTTCCTCCTTCGCTGAATCGCGGAACCTCAGCTGGCCGGTCTCGACCGGGTTCGAGGATCAGAATCGCGATGAGGTTCCAGTGATCCCGCGGTGTGACGGCTACTTGGAGATCTTGCGCATGTAGGCTTCGAGCTTGTCGTTCTCGTATTTGACGGTGTTGAGAAACAGGCTCTCCACCAGGTACGTGCGCCGCTCGGACTCGTCCATCTGGTCGATCAGATGGTTGATCTCGCGCAGCATGTCCTCGAAGGATCGCTCGAGCTCGCGCCGCGCCGTGACCTCTTTGTACAGCGCCTCCATGATCGCGAGGAGGTCGCCATCAAGGGGGATCTCAGCGCCGGTGGTCGTTTTAATCGTCCGCATGGCTACGCCCCGAAGCTCTTGAGGGCCGACGGCTCGTCGGGATGGATCTCGAGGAAGTTCTGCGCACCGGTCATGGTGAGCATCGTCTCGACGCGCTTCTGCACGCCCGACAGCTTGAGCGTGGCGCCCGCGGCGGCGGCCTGCCGGTACAGGTCCATGAAGCAGCCGATCGTCGCGCTGTCCACGTAGGTGACGTGCGAGAGGTCCAGCAGCACCTTGCGGTCGCCGCCGCCGATGAGCGATGTCACGGTGTTCGAGAACTCGGACAGCAGCGGATACATCAGCCTGGGCTCGCCCACGCGGACGACCGTGACGCCCTGGTGGTGATCGGTAGTGAGGTTCATCCTGTGACTCCTCTGACCGCGTCCTGCTGCGCGCGCAGGATCTGAATCTGGCGCGCCAGCTCCGTGCGGCCGCGGTTGATCCGGGACTTCACCGTGCCCTCGGGCAGCGAGAGCCGGTCGGCGATCTCCTGGTAGCTCATTTCCTGGATGTCGCGCATCATCACGGCCGTCCGGAGCGTCGGCGCCAGCTTCTCGAGCGCCTGCCGCAGCAGCGTGACGCGGTCGCGCAGCTCGATTTGCGCGTACGGGCTCGCCGTGCTCGACGCCGGCGAGAGATCGCCCGGATCGACGTCGCGGTTGATCGTCTCGCGCTCCTTACGGACACTACGATAGTGGTCGATGCAGAGGTTCCGGCTGACGCTGATCAACCACGTCTGGAAGTTCGCGCGGCGATCGAAGGTGTTCAGCGACTTGAAGATCTTGAGGAACACGTCCTGCGTGAGGTCTTCGGCCTCGTCGTGCTTGCCGACGAACTTGTACGCGATGTTGAACACTTTGCGCCAATGCTGCCGGACGATCGTTTCCCACGCGGCCTGATCGCCGTTCAGGCACCGCTGGATGACTTCGTCGATCGGCTGCTGCTGCTGCAGGGGCGCGTCAGCGGACATGCGACGTGGAGGCTGAAGACGTGGCGGGAATGTGCCGCATGATACCATGCGGCACACTGGTGCTCCAACCGTTCAAGGCCACCCACACGGGTCTCGTGTGCGACGGCGTGAGCGTCGCGGCGATCGCAGCAGAGACGGGCACACCGCTCTATATCTACAGCGCTCGGGCCATCCGCGACGCTTACGGGATGATCGATGACGCGTTCGCGTCGATCCCTCACGCGCTCCACTATGCGCTGAAGGCGAATTCCACGCTGGCGATCGTGCGCCTGCTGCGTGAGCTCGGCAGCCGGGTCGACGCGAACTCGGGCGGCGAGATTCGCGTCGCGCAGCGAGCCGGGTTCGAGCCCGCGCAGATCGTCTTCACCGGGGTGGGAAAAACCCGCGACGAGCTGGAGCACGCGATCGCCATCGGCGTCGGCGCCATCAATGCCGAGTCTCCGGGCGAGATCGACCGCATCGCCGGGATCGCGCGCGCGCTCGGCCGGGAGGCGCGCGTCGCCCTGCGCGTCAATCCCGACATCGACGCGAAGAGCCATCCGAACATCTCCACGGGCCTGCGGACGAACAAGTTCGGCGTGCCGCTGGAGGACGCGCTCGGCATCTACCGCGCGCGTCGAGGGCTTCCCGGGATCCGGTTCACCGGCGTGCACGTGCACATCGGGTCGCAGATCACGACGGTGGAGCCGCTGCGCCGAGCCGCCGAGGCGTTGACCGGCGTGGCGCGCGCGCTGCGCGACGACGGCCTCGAGCTCGAACACCTCGATCTCGGAGGAGGACTGGGGATCGCGTATGAAGGCCGGCCGATCGTCGGGCCCCGCGAGTACGCGGACGCCGTTCTGCCAATCCTGCAGGGCGCCGGGCTGCCGGTGGTGCTCGAACCGGGCCGCTTCATCGTCGGCCACTCGGGCGCGCTCGTGTCGCGCGTCGTCGACACGAAGTGCTATCCCGATCGTCGGCGCTTCGCCGTGCTGGACGCCGGCATGACCGAGCTGATGCGGCCGGCGTTGTACGGCTCGTTCCACCGCATTGTGCCGGTCGCGGCGCATGCCTCGCCGGAGCAGCCGCTCGACGTCGTGGGGCCGATCTGCGAGAGCAGCGATGTGTTCGCGCGCGAGCGGATGCTTCCGCCGCTCGAGGAGGGCGACCTCGTCGCCATTCTCGACGTCGGCGCCTACGGGGCCGCGATGGCGAACAACTACAATCGCCGGATGCTCGCGCCAGAAGTGATGGTGGACGACGGCACCTGGCGGATCATCCGGCGCCGGCAGACGCTCGACGATGTGCTGGCGCTGGAGTGCTGATGCGGGGCCTGCTGATCGCGTTCGAAGGCCTCGATCAGAGCGGCAAGCAGACGCAGGCCGAGCTGCTGCGAGATCATCTGAAATCCTCCGGCCGCAAAGTCCGGCTCCTCTCGTTCCCGGATTACGGGACGTCGATTGGCGAGGAGATCGCGCGGGCGCTGCAAGGCGAGCGCGACTATGGCCCCGACGTGATGCAGCTCCTCTATATCGCGAACCGCTACGAGCGGAAGGACGAGATTCTGCAGTGGCTCGACGGCGGCCTGATCATCATCTGCGATCGATATCGTGCCTCGAGCGTCGCATACGGCGAGGCATTCGGTCTCGATCCGGTGTGGCTGGCGGACGCGCAGAAGTACCTGCCGGTGCCGGACATCACCTTGCTGCTCGATATCGCGCCCGAGACGTCAGCGCGCCGCAAGACGAGCGACCGCGACAAGTACGAGCGCGACCTGCAGATGCTGTCGCGCGTGCGCGACAGCTACACGCGCCAGGCCGGCGCCGGCTGGATTCGGCTCGACGCCGACCGCAATCGGTCGACAGTGGCGGAGGATGTCGCCGCGGCCGTCGACGCGGTCATCGCTTCGGGTAGTTCGCGTGTGCCTTGATCTCTCGAATCTGCAGGATGTGCCGCTGGGCGTGCGTGGAAATCATCAGGAACCACTGGTAGACGTCCATGTTGCCCTCGAGCAGCCGCTTCGAGCGCAGGTCGTCCGGCGTCGCCTTCCCGTACTCCTTCATCGTGGCGCGAAGCTTGCGGAACTGCGCGAGCGGTTCGCCCGCATTGGCCACCTTGCCCGATGGCACGCGCGCTTCGCCGGTGGTGGTCCGCCTCGTGCGGTCGATGCCGTACCAGAGAATGGCCGCGTCGGTTGCCTCGAGCTTCTCCGTGTTCGGTGGCTGCTTGAGCGAGTCCTGAAGCTGCTTCCAGTATTGCGGCTCGGCGATCGCGAGATGTTCAACGACATCCGTGATGCTCCAGGTCTCTGGCGCCATAAGGAAACGGAGCTGCGCCTCTGAGAGCCCCTGCACTTCCGTCACGACCCAGTCTTCGGTCATCTCCAGGTGCGCCAGCAGGCGCTGACGGTCGCCAGCCGTCATTCCATCTGCAGCGATGACAATCTGCGGCAGGAGACACACGACGACGGCGGCCAGTGTTGTTCGCATGGCTGAAAATCCTGATGGCCGCGGCGTTCCCCGTCAATGCCCTTCGTCCCGGGCCCATGGGCGCTCGTCACAAAACGGCCGACAATTTCCGCTTGACCGCCTACGGGTGTACTGGTACCTAATTCGTTAGTAGTAGTTCTGTAGCAGCATGCGCCGCGCAGCCTCATCCGTCCTCACCGCGCAGGAACTCGAAATCATGAAGGTCGTGTGGGAAAGCGATGAGGTCACGGTCCGCGACGTCTACGAGGCCTTGCGGGCGCAGCGGCCGATCGCGTACACGACGGTCCTCACGATGATGAAAGTGCTGGACCGAAAAGGTTTCGTCGTGGCCAACCGCGCCGAGCGTACGCACGTGTACCGTCCGACAAGCCCCAGGCAGCGCGTCGTCGGAGACATGCTGCGCGACTTCGTCGACCGTGTCTTCAATGGCTCGGCGGAGCCGCTGCTGCAGCATCTAGTGCGGGACGGCCGGCTCTCCGCGTCTGAGCTCCGGACGATCCTCCGGCGCCTGAGGGAGAAGAAGTAGCCGATGCCTGCGGTCTGGCTCCACAACCTCGCCGCTCACTGGCTCCAGGCGTGTCTGCTGGCGGCGGCGGCAGCGGCGGTGGCAGCGGCGCTGCGCCTTAGGCATCCTGGTGTTCGGCTCATCTTCTGGCAGGTGGTCCTCGCGCTCGCGCTGGCGCTGCCCTTCTTGCAGCGATGGGAGCCGCCCGCGCGGTCCGCATCCCACGGAGACTGTCGCGCCGGCCTTTGGCTCTGATTCGCGCCGGCTCCGAAACGACTACGCCTCGTCGTGGCCACCGATGGTGCTCGTTCTGATCGTCGCCGGCTCGTGGTCGCGCGGCTTGGCTGGCTTGCGCTGGGTCTCGTCCGGCTGCGACGGATGCGAACGCTTCCAGCCGTGGATGCTGAATCTGTCGACGAGTTCGAGGCCGCCATGCGCGAGCTCGGTGTTCAGCGCAGCGCTTCGGCGGAGCGATTGCGACGGCCCGCTTAGTTTTGGGCGTGGAATCCGATCATCGTCCTGCCTTCCACCTTTTCGACCCTCGACCGGGATGCCCGCCGCTCGGTGGCGCTTGCACGAGCTCGTGCATGTTCGCCGTCGTGACTGGATGAAGGCGTTCGTCGAGGAGATCCTGTTGACGCTCGTCTGGTTTCATCCCTGGAGCTGGTGGGTGAGAGCGCAGATTCGCCTCGCCCGGGAGGAAATCGTGGATCGCGAGGTGGTCGCCCGGCTCGGCTCACGTGAGGCTTACGCCAGCTGCCTGCTCTCAGTGGCCGGGTACGACCTCGGCCGGCCTGCAGCCAGGCGTGGCGCTCCTGCGCCGGCGAGAGCTTCATTATCGGTTGGACGCGCTCTTTCAGGAGGTTGTCATGTCGCGCCTTCGTCTTGTCGTCTACCGTCGGCCTGCTCGTGACCGTTCTCACCGGTGCCGCGGTCGGCGCCGCGTCGGCGTTTCCATTCATGCGGCGAGCGGCGGGGCGCAGGCGGGATCGCGCCGAGTCCTCCAGCTCGTTCCGCCGGATACCCGGCAGCGGCGCTGGACCAGGAGATCACTGGGACCGTTGCCATCGAGCTGACGGTCAACGCGGCCGGCGAAGTGAGCGGCTGGAATGTGACGGACGGTCCTGCAGCGCTGCACGATGCCACGATCGCCGCCGTCCGCCAGTGGAAGTTCGAGCGCTCAGCCAGACCGCCGATGTTGTGATCGTGGAAGTGGGCTATCGACTGACAATCGACAATCGCCGCAGAATTCCCGGATGGTCTTTTTCGGTCCGCAACGCGAGCGACGCAACCGCGGCGCAGCCAGCGCGGACGAACCGCTGCGAGTCAGGCGGCGATGTCAGTCCGCCCAAATTCATCAAAGAGGTCCAGCCGGTTTATCCGCCGGATGCAAGCAAGCCCGCGTACAGGGTTCCGTCCACCTCGAAGCAACGATCAGGCGCCGACGGAAAGGCACGCAACGTCAAAGTCGTGCGCTCAATCCCACTGCTCGACACGGCCGCTATCGAGGCAATGCAGCAGTCGGTATTCGAGCCGGGCACGCGCAACGGCGTGGCGGTGCCGGTTGTGATCCAGTGCGAATTCCGATTCGCGCTCAAGTAGCGCGCGCCACCGTCAACGCGGTGACGTCACCAGCGCCAGCCGCCTTCAATACCCGGGCGCACGCCTCGAGCGTCGCGCCCGTCGTCCTCACGTCGTCCAGAAGCACGACGTGAGCGCCTTCGATACGTGATACGCGGACGAAGGGCGACAGCCGAAACGCCGCGCGTACATTGCGCCTGCGCTGCTCCGGATCGAGCAGCGCCTGAGGCGCCGTCGCCCGCATGCGCCAGAGCGCGCGGCAGACGGGAACGCCGAGATGCCTCGCGAGGTCGTCAGCCTGGTTGAACCCGCGGCGCAGTCGGCGCCACGGGTGAAGCGGTACCGGGACGATGACGTCGGCGCCATGCAGCAGTTCGGCGCCGCGCTCGCGGATCATCGCCGCGAGCGGCCGGGCAAGCGACCGCGCGGCCGTCGTACTTGAACGCGTGAACGATCTCGCGCAGTGAACCTTCATACTCGCCTGCGGCCTGCCACGCCGCGATCGGATCGGGCGACGGCGTATCGGCGTGCACGACCGGCTGGACGACCGTCCAACAGACCGCGCACACCGGACCATCGAGCGGCCTCTCGAGCACTCGATGGCAGGCCGCACACACCGGTGCGAACGCGACGCTGAGGATCGCGTCAGCCGCGTGCCGGGCGAGGAGCAGGTGGGTCATCCGAGAACTCGTGCCGTACCGGCGCTCCCCCACAGCCGCTCGAGACCGTAGAACGACCGGCAGTCGCGGCCGAACACGTGCACAACGAAGTTGAAGTAGTCCAGCAGCACCCACTCCGATCGCTCCACGCCTTCGATGAGCGCGGGCCGCTCGCCGTGCTGCGCACGCAGCGTGCCTTCCACGGAATCGGCGATGGCCTGGATCTGTCGCGGATTTCCCCCCGTACAGATCACGAAATAATCGGTGAATCCTCCGGCGTTCCGCAGGTCGAGGACGACGACGTCGGTGGCCTTCTTGTCGAGCGCGGCCTTCACCGCGCCGGCTACCGCCTTCGGCAGCTTCGCCGCCGGCCTGCGCTTCGGGCCCGGCAATGCCTTCGTCCGGGCAACTGTCTTTGTCTCAGTCTTTGCCATGCAGCGCGTCTACTGTTCCGTACAAATGGTGCGTGACGATGTGTCGTTCCACGGCCGGCGGTACCAAGCCGGTGACCGGGCGGCCCGCGAGCAGCCGCGCACGAACCTCGCTCGACGATACCGCCGCCGTCGCAGCCTCCACGAGGTGAATCGAATCGCCGACGCGGCTCCGCAGCTCCGGCGTGCGTGCGAGCGCGGCGTCGAGGCTGACTCCCGGCCGCGCCACGACGGCAAAGCGGCACGCGTCGAGGATCGCGGGGTATTCGTACCATGTCGCGACCTCAGCGAACGCGTCGGCGCCGAGGATGAAGTACAGCTGCGACGCCGGCAATCCGGCGGCGTGCAGGTCGCGGAGCGTGAGCGCGGTGTACGACGGTCCCTGCCGGCACAGCTCGATGTCGCAGGCGCGGTAGACAGGCCGGTCCTCGATGGCCAGACAGACCATCGCGAAGCGATGAAACGACGATGCGTGCGGCTCGTCGCTGCGATGCGGCGGGTCGTGAGCGGGAATCACCAGAACCTCGTCGAGCGCCAGCGCGCGTCGCGCGGCCTCGGCGGCATCGAGATGGCCCACATGAATCGGATCGAACGTGCCGCCGAGTAGGCCGATGCGCCTGGCACCACGCGTCATTCGTGGGCGACCGGTTCCGGCACCGCCGCGATTTCCCGCCACGCCGCCTCGAGCAGCGCGGGAACACCTTCGCCGGTCACGCCCGAGATGCGGAAGAGACGCAGCTTCGCCTTCTTCACGCGCCGCTCGAGCGCGGCCAGCCGTTCGGGCTCGTCGAGCGCGTCGATCTTGTTCGCGGCTACGAGCTGCGGCTTTGCCGCAAGGCCTCGATCGAAGAGGCGTAGCTCCTCGTTGATGGTTTCGAAGTCTTGCACCGGATCGCGGCCCGAGGCGCCGGAGACGTCGACAAGGTGGATGAGCACCTTCGTCCGCTCGATGTGGCGCAGGAACTGGTGCCCAAGGCCGTGACCCGCGTGGGCTCCCTCGATGAGCCCGGGCACATCCGCGACGACGAAGCTGCGGTCGTCTCCCATCGACACGACGCCGAGGTTCGGTGTGAGCGTCGTGAACGGATAGTCGGCGATCTTCGGCCGCGCAGCCGACACCCGGGCAATCAGGGTCGACTTGCCCGCGTTCGGGAACCCGACGAGGCCAACGTCGGCGAGGAGCTTCAGCTCGAGCCGCAGCGATTTTTCTTCGCCCGGCTCGCCGGGCTGCGTCTTGCGCGGCGCGCGGTTGGTCGACGTCGCGAACTTCGCGTTGCCGAGGCCCCCGCGGCCACCCTTCGCGATGAGGACGCGCTGCCCGTCCACTGCGAGATCGGCCAGCAGATGCGTCTCGCCTTCCTGGCTCTTCTCGTACACCAGCGTGCCGATCGGCACCTCGATCTCGAGGTCGTCGCCTTCCTGGCCGGTCCGGTTGGACCCCTGCCCATGCTGGCCACTGCGCGCCTCGAACTCGGGATGAAAGCGGAAGTCGACGAGCGTGTTCTTGCGGGGTGTTGCGACGATGTAGACCGAGCCGCCGGCGCCGCCGTCGCCGCCGTCAGGACCGCCGCGCGGGACGTACTTCTCGCGACGGAAGCTGAGACAGCCTTTGCCTCCGTCACCGGCCGCGACGTGAATGTCGACCTGGTCGACGAACACCAGATCAGTATAGCGGCCGTGCGCTACTCGACGGGTACGACCGAGATCTTCCGGCCGTGCGCGCCGTGGTCTTCGAATTTCACTTTGCCGGCAACCTTGGCGAACAGCGTGTCGTCCTTGCCGAGCCCGACGTTGAGGCCGGCCTGGAAGCGGCGGCCGCGCTGGCGGACGAGGATCGAGCCGCCCGTCACGAGATTGCCGTCGTGCGCGCTTCACGCCGAGACGCTGAGAGTTCGAGTCGCGTCCGTTGCGTGAGCTGCCCTGTCCTTTTTTATGCGCCATAAGCCCTGAGCCTTAGCTTAAGCCTAACTTCGAATGTCGGTGATCCGCACGCGGGTGAACACGCTGCGATGCCCGCGGGTCTTGCGGAATCCCTTCCGGCGCTTCTTCTTGAAGACCCGGAGCTTGGGACCGCGCGCCTCGCCGTCGATGACGCCAAGCACGCGCGCATCGGCCACGAACGGCGCACCCGCCAGGATTTCGCCGGCGTCTTTCTCCACCAGCAGTACCCGGTCGAACGTCACCTTCGCGCCCTTTTCGAGCGGATTGCCGTCGATCCGTGCCACACCGTCGATCTCGACCACGGCACCGGGCGAAACCTTCACCTGTCGGCCACTGGCCTGGATAATCGCGTACACGAGCTTTTCCTTCTTGGATGGCCCCAAATGAGGCCGGACAAAGGATTTAGTGTAGCACAGCGCTGGAAAACGGCGTCCTTACTTGAGAAGGACGCGCGTTCCGCGGATTTTCTGGCTGCTGAGCGTGCTCAGGAAGCTCGGGATCAGCCGGTCCATCAGCTCGAAATAGGACGAGAGCGCCGGCGAGCTCTGGTTCGCGTTGTAGAGAATCTCCTCACGAAACGTCTCCGAGTGCAGCGTCGTCCCGGTGCGGCCGTCGATGAAGACGAACTTCGGCTTGAGGATGAACCCCTTGCGCTCCATGTAGGTGCGGATCGGGACCACGCGCCGCCGCCCCAGCGAGTCGAACACTTCCTGCTCGCGCTGGACGAATCCCGATCGCTGATGCGGCGTGAACATCACCGTGCCCGTGACGATGAGCGGGCTCTGATATTCCTCACCGATCTTCTTCCAGTAGTCGACGTTGGCGAAGATGTGCTCGTACGGCTCGAGGTCTTTCTCGTCGCGAATCGCCGCCGGCGCGGCCGCCTGCGGCTCCGGGTTCGGTTCCGCCGCCGGTTCGGCGCCGTTGGTGGGTTCTCGGTTCTCGGACGCGACGTCGGTCAACGGAAGCACGTCGGCGTCGATGACGCGGAGCCCTGACTTTGCGCGCAGCTGGCTGCGAAGCAGACGGACGGTTTCGAGGTTCGCGTCGACGTCTTCGCTTCCGCCTGAAATGAAGCCGGCGACGAGCACACGCTGGAACGCCGACACGTCAAGCTTCGGCCGTATCGGCGTCTCGATGGGAATCTCGTAGTAGCTGGTACAGGCGGTCATCGCGACCGCGGCGACCACGCTACTGGCTGTCCTTGCGAGTCGTGCGGTCATTGATTTCCTTGAACAGCTCGTAGTTCTGCTTGATCAGCGCGTTGTTCGGTTCGAGCTCGACCGCCTTCTCGTAAGACTGGCGCGCTTTCTCGAAGTCGCCCTCGTGTTCGTATGCGACCGCAAGGTTGTTGTACGCAGCGGCGTATGACGGATCGATCTGCGCCGCGCGCTGCCATCGATAGATCGCTTCGCGCCACAAACCGCGTTGCGCGACGCTGATCCCGAACTCCACCTGCTTCTTGGCATCGTCGCGCGCATCCGCACGCAGCGGCGCGGCCGCGGCGAGCGTAAGCGCAAACGCGAGCAGGAGGGATGATGATTTCATGCTGGATTGGCCCCCACTATGCCACTCGCGTGCGCCCGGTGCAAGCAGTTTGGCCCGTGGTACCCCGCATCCGTCGAGCAAGGCATATGCCACGACAAAGCGCCTGAAATCAGGCGGTTTCGCGGCGCGCGTCGCGTACGGACGCACAACTTTCGAAAGTGTCCTTCCGCGGTTGCTATAATCAGGACAGCAGAGGTCGGGCGCGCGTCACTGTTGCGCGCGGGCGTTGCCCGCCGCATGGAGTCATGTGTGTCCATCCATCTCCTGCCCGCCGACGACCCACGGTTTCCAACCGCCCTGCTCGCCATCCCCGACTGTCCATCCGAGCTTTGGTACATGGGATGCCTGGATGCCCTCGACGCGCCGGCCGTGGCCATTGTCGGTTCGCGCGCGGCGTCGGCGGTCGCGCTCGAGATTGCCGCGCGGCTCGCCGCCGACCTCGCCGCGACGGGTGTGACGATCGTCAGTGGTCTCGCGCGGGGCGTTGATTCGGCCGCACATCGAGGCGCTTTGTCACAGGGGCGCACGGTTGCGGTGCTCGGCTCGGGTCTTGACGCTATCTATCCGCCCGAGCACGCCGACCTGGCGCGAGCGATCGCCGCGGATGGTCTGGTCGTTTCGGAGTACCCGCCCGATACCGCGCCTCACGCCGGACAGTTTCCGATGCGGAATCGGATCATCAGCGGCCTCTCGCGGGCCGTCGTGGTGATCGAGGCGCACGAGCGCAGCGGGTCGCTGATTACCGCGCGATGGGCTCTGCAGCAGGGACGCGACGTGATGGCGGTCCCAGGGAATCCACTGACCGGCAGGAGCCGTGGCGCCCATGCGCTCATCCGCGACGGAGCAAAGATTGTCGAGTGTGCGGACGATATTCTGGAGGAGCTGGGGCTGGTTCCGGTGCTCGAGGGGGAATCGAGGCACGATGGAAACGCTGTGGTTCCAACAAGTTGCGGCGACTCGATCCTTGCCCGAATGGATCCCGGGCAGGCCTACGACCTCGATGCGCTGAGCGGCCACTCGGGGCTCGACGGAGTGCGTTTGCTGCCGCGTCTACTGGATCTCGAACTACGCGGCCTGGTGCGTCGCGTCGGCGGTGGTCGTTTCATGAGGTCGTCATGAACGTGCTATAGGTTGATTGCGAATTCTTGAATGGCTGCTAAACCGCTCGTGATCGTCGAATCGCCCGCCAAGGCGAAGACGCTTGGCCGCTTCCTCGGCAACAAGTACCGGGTCGAGGCGAGCTACGGCCACATTCGGGATCTTCCCGAGTCGGCCGCCGAGGTTCCCAAGGAGATCAAGCCGAAAGAGTGGGGCCGCCTCGGTGTCGACGTCGAGAGCGACTTCACTCCGTACTACGTCGTGCCCAGCGACAAGAAGAAGCAGGTGGCGCATCTGAAGGCCGCCGTGAAGGAGGCGTCCGAGCTGCTCCTGGCGACCGACCCGGATCGCGAGGGGGAGTCCATCAGCTGGCATCTCAAGGAAGTGCTCAAGCCGAAGGTGCCGGTGCGTCGCATCGTTTTCCACGAGATTACCGAAGACGCGGTGAACGAAGCGCTCAAGGCGCCCTCGTCGGTTGACGACAACCTGGTGCGCGCGCAGGAAAGCCGCCGAATCCTCGATCGCCTCTACGGCTACACCCTCTCGCCGCTGCTCTGGAAGAAGGTGCAGACGGGGCTCAGCGCGGGGCGCGTGCAGAGCGTGGCGGTGCGCCTGGTGGTCGAGCGCGAGGAAGAGCGCCGCGCATTTCGCACCGGCGTCTACTGGGATCTCGAAGCCGCGCTGAAGGGCGACGGGCGCGAGTTCGTCGCCACGCTCGTGCGCATCGACGACGACCGCATCGCCACCGGCAAGGACTTCGACGCCCAGACGGGATCCCTCAAGAACCAGAAGGCGCGTCTGCTCGACGAAGCCGACGTGACGCGCATCGTCGACGCGATCCATGCGAACGTGCCGTGGACGGTGAGTTCCGTCGAGCAGAAGCCCGGCATCGAACGGCCCGCGCCGCCGTTCACGACGTCGACGCTGACCCAGGAGGCGAGCCGCAGGCTCGGCTACTCGGCCGAGCGCACGATGCAGAGCGCGCAGCGGCTGTTCCAGGGCGTCGAGGTCGGCGGCGGTCAGATGGAAGGTCTGATCACGTATCACCGCACGGATTCGACGACGCTGAGCGACAAAGCGATCACCGAGTCGGCGCGTGTGATCCGGCAGATGTTCGGCGACGAATACTACGATGGCGCGCGCCGGTATCAAACGAAGGTCAAGAACGCGCAGGAAGCGCACGAGGCGATTCGCCCGACGGATTTCCGCCTGGCGCCCGCCCAGCTCGAAGGAGTCCTCGACGCCGACGATCTGAAGCTGTACGAATTGATCTGGAAGCGCACGATGGCGTCACAGATGGTGGACGCCCGCGTGCTTCGCACCAGCGTCGAGTTCTCCGCGAAGGGTCCGAACGGGGAAAACGCGGTGCTCACCTCCAGCGGCAAGACCTTCGAGTTCGCTGGCTTCCGCCGCGCATACGTGGAGGGGAGCGACGACCCGGCCGCGGAGCTCGAGGATCAGGAGGCGATTCTCCCGCAGATGGCCGTCGGGGACCGCATCGCGCGCAGCGGCACCGCCGTCACCCTGCTGAAGGTCGAGCCCAAGCGACACGAGACCACGCCGCCCGCGCGCTTCACCGAGGCCTCGCTCATCAAGGAGCTCGAACGGCTCGGCATCGGACGCCCGTCGACGTATGCGCCGACGATCGCCACGATTGTTCGACGCGGCTACGTGTTCCGCCAGGGCAAGGCGCTCGTTCCGAGCTTCACCGCGTTCGCGGTGACCAAGCTGCTGCGCGACCACTTCGGCGACTTCGTCGAAGTCGGCTTCACCGCGGAGATGGAAGAGGACCTCGACGAGATCTCGCGCGGCGAGCGCGAGTGGGTGGAGTTCCTCCGCGAGTTCTACTACGGGAACAAGAAGAAGCAGCATCGCGGTCTGCTGCCGGCGGTCGAAGAAGGCGCGGAGAAGGCCGACTATCCGGTGCTCGATCTCGGCGAGGATCCCGAGAGCGGCGACACCGTGCGCATCCGCATCGGACGCTTCGGGCCGTTCGTGCAGCTCGGAGAGGGCGGTCCCGGACGGACGGCGTCGCTTCCGGAGGATGTGGCGCCGGCGGATCTGAGCGTGGAAAAGGCCATGGAGCTGGTGCGAGCGAAGGCCGAAGGTCCTCGCACGGTCGGCGTCGATCCGGCGACCGGCCAGAACGTTTACGTCATGAACGGCCGCTTCGGATGGTACGTGCAGCTTGGCGAAACGCCCGAATCAGGTCAACGGTCAAAGGTCAAAGGCGCGGCTGCCAAACCGAAGCGTGCATCGCTTCAGGCGGGCATGACCGAGTCGACGATCACGCTCGCCGAGGCCCTGAAGCTCCTGTCGCTTCCGCGCGTCGTCGGTCTCCACCCTGACGACAACGAGGCGATCCTCACGAACTTCGGCCGCTTCGGTCCGTACGTGAAGCACAACGACGAGTTCCGGTCGCTCGAGTCCGAAGACGACGTCTTCAACATCTCGTTCGATGCGGCGCTCGCCCTTCTTCGCGCGCCCAAGCAGTCGCGGCGCCGCGGCCAGGCCGCGCAGAAGAAGACGCTGAAGGAACTGAGCAAGGACGGCGCCACGCTCAAGGTGCTCGCGGGGCGCTATGGGCCCTATGTGACGGACGGAACGACGAACGCGTCGATCCCCAAGGGATCCAGCCCCGAGGGCATTACCTTCGAACAAGCGCAGGATCTGCTCGAAGCGCGCCGCAATGCGGCCCCTTCGCCGCGCCGCCCTGGCGGCCGCGGCCGCCGCGGCCCGGCGGCGAGCGCGCGGCCCCGTTCGCGCCAGAAAGCTGCCGGGGCGTAGACTACCGGAGTGATTCATATCGTCGGCGGCGGCCTGGCCGGCTGTGAAGCCGCCTGGCAGGCGGCGTCGCTCGGCGTGCGCGCGACGATTCACGAGATGCGTCCCGTGCGCGCGACGGCCGTGCACAAGACGGACCGGCTCGCCGAGCTCGTCTGCTCGAATTCACTCCGCGGCGACAAGCTCGATAACGCGGTCGGCCTCTTGAAGGAGGAGATGCGGCGCCTCGGCTCGCTCGTGATGCGTGCCGCCGACGCGCACCGCGTCCCCGCGGGTGCGGCGCTCGCCGTCGATCGCGAGGGCTTCTCGCAGGCGATGACCGACGCCATCGGCGGCCATCCGCTCATCACCGTGGTGCGCGAGGAGGTGTCACGGCTGCCACGCGACGCCTCGATGTTCCCCCTGATTGTCGCGACCGGCCCCTTGACGTCGGATACGCTCTCGGCCGACGTGGCCGCGTTCGTCGGCGGCGATCACCTCTACTTCTACGACGCCATCAGCCCCATCGTCCTGGCCGAGAGCATCGATATGGGGAAGGTGTTTCGCGCATCACGATGGGATCGCAGCCTTCACGGTGACCAGGCGGACGGCGACTACCTGAATTGCCCGTTTACGAAAGAAGAGTACGACCGCTTCTACGACGCCGTGACGAGCGCCGAATCGGCCACGGTGCACGACTTCGACAAGGAGAAGTTCTTCGAGGGGTGCCTGCCGATCGAGGTCATGGCGCATCGTGGACGCGATACGCTGCGGTTCGGTCCGATGAAGCCTGTCGGCCTGGTCGATCCGCGCACGGGACGCTTTCCCTACGCCGCCGTGCAGCTGCGGCAGGACAATCTCGCCGGCGACCACTTCAGCCTCGTCGGATTCCAGACGCAGTTGAAATGGGGCGAGCAGGCGCGCGTGCTGAGGATGATCCCCGGGCTCGAGAACGCGGAGTTCGTGCGCTACGGCATGGTCCATCGCAACACGTACGTCAACGGTCCGACCGTTCTGCGCGAGACGTGGCAGACGCGTGAGCGCCCGGACCTGTTCTTCGCCGGGCAGATCTCGGGCGTCGAAGGCTACGTGGAATCCGCGGCGTCGGGCCTCATCGCCGGGCGGAACGCGGCAGCACTGTTGCGCGGTGAGGAGCCGCGCACGCCGCCGCGGACCACCGCGATCGGTGCGCTCGCCTACTACGTTTCGCACGCGGACCCGCGGAACTATCAGCCGACGAACATCACATTCGGCATCATGCAGCCGCTGGACAGACCGCCGCGAGGAAAGATGGAGCGCAAGCTCGCCGTCTCCGAGCGCGCGCTTCGCGATCTGGCGGAGTGGATGGCCTCGAGTCCGGTGATCGCGTGAAGGATCATCTTCGCGAGTTCATCGACTACCTTCGCCTCAATCGCAACGCATCCGACCACACCGTCGAGGCCTACGACAGCGACATCTCCCAGCTCCTCGCCTTCGCCGCGTCGCAGCTGAAGAAACCGCGGTCGGCGATCGAGCCCGCCGACGTCGACCTCGGGATGATTCGACAGTTCATGGGCGAGCTGTATCGTCAGGGTCAATCGCGTGCGTCGGTCTCGCGGAAGCTCTCGGCCCTCCGCACGTTCGTGAAGTTCCTGCGGCGTGAAGGCTGGATCGAATCCGATCCGGCGGCGCTGGCCGTGTCACCGCGCCGCGAGATCAAGGTCCCCGCCCACCTGTCGGTGGACGAGATGACGCGGCTGATCGACATGCCGGACACGGGCGATCCGCTCGGCCGCCGCGATCGCGCCATCCTCGAGTTCTTCTATGCATCCGGCCTGCGTCTCAGTGAGCTGGTCGGCCTCGACCTCGAGGACGTGAACTTGAGCGGTCGCATCGTTCGCGTGCTTGGCAAGGGCGCGAAGGAACGACTGATCCCGTTCAACGAGTCGACCAGGAAGGCTGTGCGCGCCTGGCTGCAGGATCGCGCGCTGGTCTGCGACGGAAAGCGAGTGGACGCGCTCTTCGTCAACTTCCGCGGCACGCGCCTGACCGGCCGGAGCGTGCAGCGCCTCGTCGCGAAGTACGTGACCGCCTGCAGCACCCGCTTCGGGATCAGCCCGCACGCGCTGCGGCATTCCTTCGCCACGCATTTGCTCCAGCGTGGCGCCGACCTCCGGGCGATTCAGGAGCTGCTCGGCCACGTGCAGCTGTCCACGACGCAGCGCTACACCCATGTGAATGCCGCGCAGTTGCTCGAGGTGTACCGCAAGGCGCATCCGCGAGCGAAGGGCAGCTAGCCTGCGTCGAAGGAAGCGTCATCACCACTGGGAAATTGCTGCACTCGTGTCATTCATCAATACGGAGACGCGCAACACGGCACAGCGATAAGCGGTCGCAGCTCCTGCCGATCCGGAGGGTTAACCGGCCAGCCGTGGGCGGCATATTGCATCCAGGCCCGATGGCGACGGTTGGTACGCGATTCAGCCGAACAACTGCTGAGGCGTTTCACAGACTGGTTCATCCTGTCGATCCATCCGTCCGTCGTTCGACGTCAGAGTAGAGGCGGGAGAGGCGGCTGCGCTGCCTCCTGACGGACCATGCAACCCAATCTCAAAGGAGCAGGTGCGATGCGCGTCATGGTGTTGATCAAGGCCAACAAGGACTCGGAGGCTGGCGTTCTCCCGAGCGAGAAGCTACTCACCGAGATGGGAAAGTTCAATGAAGAGCTCGTGGAAGCGGACGTCATGGTGGCGGGTGAGGGCCTTCACCCCGAGCTCGAAGGCGAAGCGCGTCAGATTCGCCGGAGGAAAGCAGACAGTCATTGACGGACCCTTCACCGAAACGAAAGAGCTCTTGGCCGGCTTCTGGGTCTGGAAGGTGAAGTCGATGGATGAAGCGATCGGATGGGTCAGGCGCATTCCCAATCCCGATGGCCAGGACCATGAGGTCGAGATTCGGCCGATATTCGAGACCGAGGACTTCGGCGACGAGCTCACGCCTGAACTGAGAGAGCAGGAAGAGCGCCTGCGGGCGCAGATTGCGTCGAAGACGTAACGCCGACCCCGGCTTGTGCCGGTGGACGCATGATGGTGTGATCGGTAGCCGTGACGGCTACCGATACACAGCGCGCCATTGATGCAGTCTGGCGAATCGAGTCGCCGAGGTTGATCGCGGCGCTCGCGCGGATCGTGCGCGATGTTGGTCGTGCTGAGGACCTGGCGCAGGATGCGCTCGTGGCCGCGCTCGAGCAGTGGCCGCGGGACGGCATTCCACGCAACCCGGGTGCCTGGCTGATGGCCGCCGCGAAGCATCGCGCCATCGACCTGCTCCGCCGGGACAAACGGCTCGAGCGCAAGCATGAAGAGCTCGGGTATGAGCTGGAGGCCGCGCGGGAGCCGGCCGATCCGGACGCGACGCTCGACGACGATGTCGGCGATGACCTCCTGCGCCTGATGTTCACCGCGTGCCATCCGGTGCTGTCGACCGAGGCGCGCGTCGCGCTGACGCTCCGTTTGCTCGGCGGTCTCACGACCGCGGAGATTGCGCGGGCGTTCCTCGTGTCGGAACCCACCATCGCGCAGCGGATCGTCCGTGCCAAGCGGACGCTTGCGGAGAAGCGGGTGCCCTTCGAGATTCCTCGCGCATCCGATCGCGCGGCGCGGCTGTCGTCGGTCCTCGAAGTCATCTATCTCGTATTCAATGAGGGCTACACGGCGACGGCCGGCAGCGACTGGATGCGGCCGGCGCTCTGCGAGGAGGCCCTGCGCCTGGGACGCACGCTGGCCGAGCTCGCACCGCAGGAGGCGGACGTTCACGGGCTCGTTGCGCTGATGGAAATTCAGGCATCGCGCTCGAGGGCCAGGATGGGCCCGTCCGGGGAGCCAGTCCGTCTCTTCGAGCAGGACCGCGCGCAGTGGGACCAGCTTCTCATTGGTCGTGGCCTTGCCGCCCTCGCCCGGGCCGAACAGCTCGCGTCCGGGCGCGGTCCGTACGTCGTGCAGGCGGCGATTGCGGCCTGCCACGCCCGCGCGCGAGCGCCGGAGGAGACCGACTGGCCGCGCATCGTGTCGTTGTACGAGGAGTTCCTGCGTCTCGCGCCGTCACCGATCGGAGAGTTGAATCGCGCGGTCGCCGTCGCCATGGCGTTCGGCCCGGCCGCGGGCCTCAGCCTCGTGGACGGGCTGATACACGAGCCCGCGCTCACCGCATACCATTACCTTCCCAGCGTGCGGGGCGATCTGCTCGAGAAGCTCGGCCGGTTCGCCGACGCCGCGGCGGAGTTCGAGCGAGCGGCATCGCTGACGGGCAACGAACGCGAGCGTGCGCTGCTCCTCGGGCGCGCCCGCGACTGCGCAGAGCAGACCTCGAAAAAAGATACGTAAGGTGTCGATCGTGGGGGGCCTCGTTCGACGTCCCAGTAGAGCGCGAATTCAGTCGACACCGTAACGAAACCTCGATTCAAACGCGAACAGGAGCGATCACATGCGATTTCTGTCGATTTACAAGGCCGTGGAGACCAACGTCCCTCCAACTCCCGAGGAGTTCGAGAAGATGGGGAAGCTCGTCGAGGATGCGATGAAGTCCGGCGAGCTCGTCGCGACCGAGGGCTGCCTGCCGAGCGCCTTGGGCGCGCGGGTGCGGCGCGATAGCGGGAAAGTGACGGTGACCGACGGCCCCTTCACCGAGTCGAAGGAGCTGATTGCCGGGTTCGCGATCCTCCAGGTGGCCTCGAAGGCCGAGGCGATCGAATCGGCGAAGCGTTTCCTCAGTGTGGTCGGCCAGGGCGAGTGCGAGCTCCGCCAGATCCTCGAGACGCCGGAACAGTTCTCTCAGCTGTCGCCGGATGGTCAGCTGGCGAACTGCGGCGCCCCACGAACGTAGTCCGTGGGCTGTTGTTCGTTGGTCGGGGGACCCACGACCGACGAACAACGATAGCCGGCGGTCAGCGACGCTCGGCGATCCGTTTGAGCGCGGCAAGCCGCGTATCCCAATCCGCGGCCACGCGAGCCATCCAGCGGGCCGTCGCGCTCAGGCGATCGGCGCTCACGGCGTAGCGGACCTCGCGCCCAAATCGCCGTCCCGTGACGAGCCCCGCGTCGTGCAGGATGCCGAGGTGCTTGACGACGGCCTGGCGCGAAACCGGCAGCTCACCCGCAATCGCGGTGGCGGTTGCCTCGCCGCGGTCAGCGATCGCATCGAGGATGTGCCGCCGCGTGACGTCGGCCAGCGCAGCGAAGACGTTGCCAAGGCCTTCGGGTCTCCCGTTCACTTCTGTCTCGCTCTCAAGCTGCCAGCCGCCTGACGTAGTCCTGCATCGCGGCGAATCCGCCGCTCCATCCCTGGCCACTGTTTGCAGCGTGCCCGGCCCTGGCGGTCTCGGTACCCTTCAGCCGCGCGAAACCGCTTTCGACCACCCGCAGGCGGGTGCGCTCACCCATCCGGGTCATCGTGAACTCGACGAGCGTCGTGTTGCCGGCGTGCGGGTGCTCGTCCGGGACCATCGAGGCGAGTCGGTACGAGAAGCTGTGGGGCGGGTCGACCTTCTCGACGGTGCCGTAGAACCTGCCGTGCTCCTTCCAGGAGAAGACGACCGAACCGCCCGGCCGCAGATCGACTTCGGCGCCGTCGAAGGCATACCACTGCGCAATGTGCTCGGGCTGCGTCAAGACCTGCCAGACGCGCTCGATGGGGGCATCGACCAGGACGTCACGCTCGATTGAATCGGGAACCGTCACGCGTCCTCCTTATGTGCAACCAGACGGTAGCACAACGGGTCTGCATGTGCAACCTATGAGTTGCGCCTATATCTACCCCAAGGAACGTCGTGGCTCGGCGGCTCCCCTTGCTTACCGACAAGAGAAGCGAGTATCATCCCTGTCGGTAACCGACATGAGCGCCAGGTGAGTAAGCCAACCGATCTCGTCCAGGGCACGCTGGATCTCCTGATTCTGAGGGTGATTGCGCTCGGGCCCATGCACGGCTGGGCGATCGCGCAGCGGATCCGGCAGATGTCGAACGACCAGCTGCGGGTCGGCCAAGGGTCGCTCTATCCCGCGCTGCACAAGCTCGAGCAGCAGGGCTGGATCGACGCCGAATGGGCGGCGAGCGAGAACAATCGTCGCGCGAAGTATTACCGGCTCACCGCGGCCGGCCGCAAGGCGCTGAAGGCCGAGACCGCGCAGTGGGACCGTCTGTCGGCGGCCATCTCGATGGTGGTGCGGCCGGTCTGAGGGCGCTATGTCCACTCGATGGCCCCGGAAGCTTCGGCTGCGTCTTCGCTCACTTGTCCGAGGCGCGCAGGTGGAGCAGGAGCTCGACGACGAGCTGCGCCTTCACCTGGAGCATCTCACCAGCGAATTCATCGCCGCCGGGATGTCTCCCGAAGATGCCCGCTTCGCGGCACTGCGCGAGATGGGGGGCGTCGATCAGCGGAAGGAGGAGTGTCGGGACGCGCGCGGCCTGGCGCTCGTCGACAGCCTTCGTCAGGACGTGACGTACGCGGTCCGTTCGCTTCGCAAGAGCCCTGGCTTCACTACCGTCGCGATCCTGTCGCTCGCCCTCGGCATCGGCGCGAACACGACCATCTTCACGTTCGTCAACGCCGTGCTCCTTCGACCGCTGCCATTTCCCGATTCGGATCGGATCGTGTTTCTGCGCGAGCGACCGCTCGCGTCGGAAGGAACGGTGAACGTTCATCCGTTCAACTTCCTCCAGTGGCGGGCGCGGGCACGTTCGTTCGAGGCGCTGGCCCTGGTGCAGACGCCTCCGTTGACGGTGATGGGCAGGAGTGGCGCAGAACAGATCGCGAGAGTTCAAACCACGTCGGAGCTGTTTCAGGTTTTCGGCGTCTCCCCGTTGCTCGGCCGCACGTTCACCGAAGAGGAGACGCGCCCGGGCACGCACGGCGTCGTCATTCTTGGCCACGGCTTCTGGCGGCGGTGGTTCGGCAGCGATCCGCAGGTGCTTGGACGACAGCTCGCCGTCAGAGACGGCTCGCTCACGGTGATCGGCGTCGCCCCTCAAGGCGTTCGCATTGGATCGATGGAGCCAGACGCATACACACCGCTGGCGATCGATCCGGCCGACCCGGCGGCCGTCGGCTCGCGCGCTTTCCAGTGTTATGGCCGGCTCAAGCCCAGTGTGACCTTCGACCACGTCAGGGCGGAAATGGACGTCATCGCGTCGGCCCTCGCCGGTAAGTATCCGCTCGACCGGGGCTACGGTGCCTTCGTGTCGAGGCTGCAGGACTATCTCGTGCGGGACGTTCGTCCGGCGCTGCAGCTCCTGATGGGCGTGGTTGCGACGGTGCTCGTCATTGCCTGTGCGAATCTGGCAGGGCTGCTGATGGCGCGCGGCATGGCACGTCGCGGTGAGCTCGCGCTGCGGACGTCTCTCGGCGCCAGTCGAGGGCGGCTGCTGCGCCAGCTCGTCATCGAGAGCCTCGTATTGGCATTCCTCGGAGGGGCCGCGGGGCTCGTCGTCGCGTATTGGGCGATAGAGGCGCTGGTCAGACTGACCGCAGCCGGCTCGCTGAGCGTCGGCACGATGCAGGCGATACGGCTGGACGCGACGTGCTTCGTTTTCACATTTCTGTTGTCCACCCTGACGGCCCTGGCGTTCGGTCTTATGCCGGCATGGCGGGGCGCACGGATCGAGCCGCACACGGCCCTGCGGCAGCAAAGCCACGGAGCGACCGTGGATCGCAAACACCACCGCATGCGGGGCACGCTCGTGGCTGGTGAGGTCGCTCTCGCAGTGGTGCTCCTGGTCGGCGCGGGCCTGCTTCTTCGGACCTTTTTCAGCCTCGTGCGTGTGGATATCGGATTTCAGCCGACCGGGACACTGACCGCCGGTCTGTTTCTCCCCTGTACGCTCGCCGGAAGCGCGGATCGAGGCGCTCGAGCGGATTCTCGAGCGCGTCGAATCGTTGCCCGGCGTGCAAGCTGCGGGGACGATTCAATTCCTGCCGCTGAGCGGCGCAAACTGTGGAACCGCCTTCCGCCATCACGGAGCGGTCGTGGGTGCTCTCTCGGGACTGTCAACCGAGTGCTCGCTTGTCAGCCGCGGATACTTCGCGGCGATGGGCATACCGCTACTGGAGGGGAGAGTATTCGAGAGGCAGGATCGCAGGACCAGTCCTCGCGTCGTGATCGTCAACCAGACGTTTGCTCGACGCTACTTTCCAGACGGCCGCGTGCTCGGGCGGCGGCTGCTCATTGACTGGTCGGATTCAGCTCCGGCGGACATTGTCGGAATTGTCGGCGACGTGCGTCACAATGGACTGACCTTCGAAGTGGCGCCAACCGTATTCCTCCTGCACGCGCAAACCCCCGGCTACATCACCAACCTCGTGGTGCGAACCACGGTAGAACCGAGCGTCCAGGCGGCAGCCGTCCGTCGCGCGATCCAGGAAGTCGATCCCACGCAGGGCGTGACGTTGGGAAAGACGATGGACCAGTACGTAGAAGAGGCGCTCGCGAGGCCTCGGCTGTACGCCACGCTGGTGGTCTGCTTCGCGGTGGTCGCGGTGAGTCTCGCCGTGATCGGGTTGTACGGGCTCATCGCGTACATCGTCACTCAGCGGACACACGAAATCGGCATTCGTCTGGCGCTCGGGGCCGCACGTGGGAACGTCTTTCGCGATCTCTTCCGACACGGCGCGCTGCTCGTGTTCGCCGGTCTTGCGATTGGCGTCGTCGCGGCGGCGGGGCTGCGAGGCATAATCTCGACGCTTCTGTTCGGCGTCACGGCGGGCGATCCGGCGAGCTACGTCACGGCGGCCGTTGCATTCTCAACGGTGGCCCTTGCGGCCGTGGCCATACCGGCGCGCCGCGGATCGCGCATCGAGCCGATCAGCGCGCTCCGTTGCGAGTAGCCCCGAGCGATAGGTCACCTGTGCGGCGGCTGCGTAAAATCGCGCTGACGATTCTCGGAATCACCGTTGCGGCGGTGCTGGTCAACAGCCTGCTGGCGTCCCTGTGGGAACGCCGGCAGCGATCCGCCGTGACGCCGTCGCCCCCGACGGCGACCGACTTCAGCCACCATCCACTCAAGCGTGTCCGCGCGAACGGGTTGGATTTTGCCTATCTCGAAGCGGGGCGTGGTCCACTGGTGCTGCTGCTCCACGGCTTTCCCGATTCCGCCGACACCTGGAACGAGACGCTCGACCGGCTGGCCCAGCATGGATACCGCGGCGTCGCACCGTTCATGCGCGGGTACTATCCAACCGCGATTCCTCCCGATGGCGACTATTCCGCGGCTACGCTCGGCCGAGATGCGTTGGCCCTCATCGAGGCTCTCGGAGAGACGCGAGCGGATGTCGTGGGACATGACTGGGGCGCATCGACGGCCTATGCCGCCGCCAATCTCGACCCGGGCAGGGTGCGGAGGCTCGTGACGCTGGCTATTCCGCACCCGCGCGTCCTGAACGCAGACCTCGCCTTGTTCAGGAAGGCCCCGCACTTCATCGTCTTTCAGTTCGGTTATCTATCCGAATGGTACGCATCGCGCAACGACTATGCGTACATCGATTATCTCTACGCGTACTGGTCTCCGAACTGGGTCGTCCCGCAGCGTCAGAGCCGGCTGGTCAAAGCGTCGTTCGCGCAGCCTGGGCGGATGCGCGCCGCGCTCGGTTATTACCGCGCTCTGTTCCGCGACGCGCGCGACACGTCGAAAGCGGAGCTGTACCGGCGCGTCACCACGGTGCCGACCCTCGCCTTTGCCGGCGATGCCGATGGCGCGCTCGACACCGCGCGTGCCTTCGCTCGCATGCCGTCTGCCTTCTCGGGCGGATACCGCCTGGTGATGCTTCCGGGTGCGGGGCATTTCCTTCACCGCGAACAACCGCGGGAGTTCCTGGATGCGCTGCTGGCGTTCTTGCAGGAGTAACGCGAACCACCACACGGTACAAAAAAAGGGCCGGGCTTGCGCCGGCCCAAAGCTAGCGTGAGGAGGTAGCTCAGACGGCCACGGCTGCGCTCTGCATCTGCTGCTGGGCGCGGCGGCCGCGCGGAAACTCGATGCCGAGGGTCTTGATCTTGTAGTTCATCACGCGCGGGCTGATCGCCAGGAGCTCCGCGGCGTCCTTCTGCACCCAGTTCGACATCTTCAGCGCTTCGACGAGCGCCAGCCGCTCGATCTCCTCGAGGGCGATGCCGGTGGGCGGAATCTTCACGATCGAGGCGGCCTCGCGCGGCGCGCCCGAGGTGGCGGCCTCGCCGAGCCGCAGATCGTCCATCGCGATGTGCGTGCCGTCCGCCAGGAGCATCGCGCGCTCGATCGCATTCTCGAGCTCGCGGATGTTGCCCGGCCAGTTGTAGCGCATCAGGAGCTTCAACGCGTCCCCCTCGACGCCTTCGATCTTCTTCTTCAGCTCGCCCGCGAACCGGCGGATGAAGAATCCGGCGAGCGACTGGATGTCTTCCTTGCGCTCGCGCAGCGGCGGCATGTCGATCGTGACGACGTTCAGCCGGTAGTAGAGATCCTCGCGAAACGTCCCGGCGGACACCATCGTCGGCAGGTCGCGGTTGGTCGCGGCGATCAGCCGCACGTCCACCTTGATCGTGCGCGTGCCGCCGAGACGCTCGAACTCGTGCTCCTGGAGCACGCGCAGGATCTTGGCCTGCGTGTTCGGGCTCATGTCGCCGATCTCGTCGAGGAAGAGCGTGCCGCCGTCGGCCTGCTCGAAGCGTCCGATGCGCTGCTTGTCCGCCCCCGTGAACGCGCCCTTCTCGTGGCCGAAGAGCTCGGACTCGAGGAGGTTCTCCTGCAGCGCCGCGCAGTTCACCTTGATGAAGTTTCGCGACGCGCGATGCGAGTTGTGGTGCACGGCGCCGGCGATGAGCTCCTTGCCCGTCCCGGTCTCGCCGCGCACGAGGACCGTGGTATTGCTCTTCGACACCTTGCGGACGATCCCCAGCACCTTCTCGAGCGCGCCGCTGCTGCCGATGATGCGGTCGAAGTCGTAGATGTCGCCCTGCGCGTGGCGGAGATAGTCGATCTGGTGCTGCATCCGGCGCACGTCGAGCGCCTTCTCCACCTTGATCTCCATCTCCTCGATCTCGAACGGCTTCTGCACGTAGTCGAACGCGCCGTTCTTCATCGCCTCGACGGCGGTGGACACCGAGCCGAACGCCGTCATGAGGATCACCGCCGACGTGGGATGCAGCGTCTTCGTGGTCTTCAGCACGTCGAGCCCGGTGCTGCCGCCCATCTTCAGGTCGCTGACCACGACGTCGAAATAGCCCTCGTGCAGCTTCTCGATGGCCGCGTTCCCGTTGGGCGCTTCCTCGATCTCGTGGCCTACTTCGGCCAGCGCCTGCGCGAGCCCGCGTCGCAGCGATTCATGGTCGTCCGCAATCAGAATCCGGCCCATTCGTCCCGTCCCTCTCTAGCCCTCTCTAGACTTCTTCCGCCTGCACCGGCAACGTCACGCGTATCGAGGTCCCGCGTTGCGGCGCGGACCGCATGTCGATCTTCCCGTCGTGGGCATCGACGATCTTCCGCACGATCGCCAGCCCCAGCCCCGACCCCTTCGCCTTCGTCGTGAAGAACGGGTCGAAGATCTTGTCCGCCACGTCAGGCGCCATGCCCGGGCCGTCATCGGCCACTTCGACGAGCACGGCGGCGCGACGCCCGACGTCCGGGTACGGCAGCTGCACCATCTCGGCGCTGACGACGACGCGTCCCCGGCCTTCCATCGCCTCGTAGGCGTTGGTGAGCAGGTTCGTGAAGAGCTGCGCCAGCTGGTGCGAGTCCCCCTGGATCGGCGGCAGCTCCCGCGGCACTTCGATCCGTACGTCGATTCCGCCCCGCGCCACTTTCGTATCGGCCAGCGTGACGGCAGACTGGACCGCCGCGTGGATCGACGCATGCTCCATCTGCAGCCGCATCGGCCGGACGAACTCGAGCACCTCCTGCACGATCGCGTTGGCCATCTTGGCCTCGTCGATGATGCGGGTCAGCATCTCCTGCGCGGCCGGGACGTCCGGAATGCGCCGGCGCAGCAGCCCCGCGTTCACCTCGATGCCGGCCAGCGGGTTCTTCACCTCGTGCGCAATCGCCGCGGCCATTTCACCCAGGGCCGCCAGACGGTCGCGCAGTCGCTCCCGTTCCTCGATCTGCTCGACGCGCGTGAGGTCCTTGAAGAACATCGCCGCGCCGATCACCGTGCCCTCGTCGTCGCGGACGTGGGCCAGCGTGTAGCCGATCACCATGCCCCGCTGCTTGAGCCGGAGCTCGACCCGGTTCGGCAGCAGGTCCAGCTCGAATACCGTCGACAGCACTCGCAGCAAATCCGCCTGCTCGCGCAGGACATCCGCGAATGGCCGTCCGAGGTCCTCCGCGTGCGGCTCGAGGCCGAGGATCCGGTACGCCTCGTCGTTCACGAACGCGATCCGCCTGTCGCGCGTAATGGCCAGGACCGCGTTGCGCATGCCCGCCACGATGTGGCGGAAAAAAACGTCGTCGGGCCAGCGGCCGGGGGGGCGGCACGTGTTGGTCATGAGCGCTGACGATCGAAGCTGCGACCCCAACCGTTTCCATGGCTGAGGCGCAAACGCTATGCCCGTACCGTGATCGCCGGTGTTCCGGGCAAATCTCTGGAAACGGGCTGGTTATTGGGTATATCGGATGGAACGAACCGTTACAGTAATGTGATCGTAGTGCGGATTCTCGACGCTGGACAGGGGCCGAACTACGATTCTGCGGTCGTGCCGGCAGCGTGCTCCTGGAGCGCCTCCCATTGCGACATCAGGTCTCCCACTTCCCACATGAGCGCCTGATGCCGATCGACTAGGGATTTCGACGCTTCGCGATCTTCGTAGAAGCCGGGCGCCGCCATGGCGGCTTCAAGCTCCTTCACCGCCGCCTCGCGCTCGGCGATGCGAGCTTCGAGGGCCGCAATCCGATTCTTGAGAGCCTCAACGGCCTTCTGCTCCTTGCGTCTCTCAGCCTCGACTCGCTTTCGGTCTTCCCTGGTCTCCGGTCTTCGGTCTACGGCCTTTGGTTGGCCTATGGACTTTGGTTGGTCCTGGATCTTGGGTTGCTCTTTGGTCTTGGGCTTCGGGCTGTGGGAGCGGACGACGACGGGCGCCTGCGGGTGTTCCTTGTGCCAGAGAAATTCTGTATACGTGCCCGGATAGACCACTGCCTCGCCGTGGCCGATTTCGACGATCTTCGTGGCGAGCTTTTCCACGAAGTAGCGATCGTGCGACACGATGAGGAGCGTCCCGCCGTAGTCCTCGAGCGCTTCGAGCAGCACGTCCTTCGAATCGAGGTCGAGGTGGTTGGTCGGCTCGTCCATCAACAGCACGTTCGACGGCCGGAGGAGCATGCGCGCCACGGCGAGCCGCGTCCGCTCGCCGCCCGACAGAACCCCGACCTTCTTGTAGACGTCGTCGCCTGAAAACAGGAAGCCGCCGAGGATGTTCCGGATCACCGGCACCATATCGGCCGGCGAGCCGCCCTGCAGCGTTTCATAAACGGTGAGCGTGGGATCCAGCCGCGTGGCCTCGTCTTGAGCGAAGTACTCGAGCACCACCTGGTGGCCGACGGTGCGGGCGCCGTCATCGGGCGATTCCTCGGCCGAGAGCATCCGCATCAGCGTCGACTTGCCCGCGCCGTTGGGTCCGACGAGCGCGATGCGGTCGCCGCGCTCGATGTGGAGTGATACGTCACGAAAGACCGTCAGGTCGCCGTATGCCTTGCGGGCGTGCTTCAGCTCCAGCACCGTGCGGCCGCTCTTCGCGCAGCGGGGAAACTTGAAGTGGATCCGCTTGCGCTCCGGCGGCACCTCGATCGGGACCACCTTCTCGAGCAGCTTGATCCGGCTCTGGACCTGCGCGGCCTTCGTGGCCTGATACCGGAACCGATCGATGAACATCTTCACCCGCGCGACTTCCTCGTCCTGCTCGCGCTTCGCCTGACGCAGGCGCTCCAGCATCGCGTCGCGCTGCTCGACGTACTTGCTGTAGTTCCCCACGTAATCGGTGAGCTTCCGCAGGTTGAGATCGGTGATGCGCGTGACGACGGAGTCGAGGAAGTACCGGTCGTGTGAGACCAGAATCACCGCAAACGGGTATTCGGCGAGGTAGCCCTCGAGCCAGTTTCGCGCGTCGAGGTCCAGATGGTTCGTAGGCTCGTCGAGGAGCAGCAGATTGGGACGACCGAGCAGCAGCTTTGCGAGCGCGATGCGCATCTGCCACCCTCCCGAGAACGTCTCGGTCGGCCGCGCGAGATCCTCCTGGATGAAGCCCAGCCCTCGAAGCACCGTGGCGATGCGGAGCTCCATGCTGTATCCGTCGGCGAGGCGGAACCGATCCTGCAGCTCGCTGTAGCGCACGAGCATCGCATCGTGTTCGGCCTGCGGAACCGTCGTATCCCCCAGCTTGTGCTCGATGTCGTGCATCTCGGTCTTGATGTCGAGCAGCGGCTGGAAGGCGCTGCTCGCTTCCTCGAAAACCGTGCGGCCGGCGTGGGTCAGGCCGTCCTGCGGCAGGTAGCCGATCGTCAGCACGGACGGCGTGATGATGTCGCCGCTGTCGGGCTCATCCAGGTTACCCAGCATTTTCAGGAGCGTCGTTTTGCCCGCGCCGTTCGGTCCGCAGAGCCCGACGCGGTCGCCATCCGTGATCTGCCACGTGACGTGGTCCAGGAGCACGCGGTCGCCAAACGACTTCGTGATGTCGGAGAGCTGAATCACCTATTCAGTTTAAGGGAGCAGGGATCAGGATTCAGGGAACAGGGCTGTCTCAGGACAAAGGCATCAGGTTAAAGGCCTCACTCCTGGAGCGCTTTGGCGGCCGCGGCCAGAACTTCCGGGATCGGGAAGGGCTTCGTCAGGTATCCGTTGACGCCCAGATTGACGGCTTCGATGGCGCTCGATTCGCTCGAGTAGCCGGTGATGATGATGATGCGGAGATCGGCGTTCAGGCTCTTCGCCTTGCGAATCAGCGTGAGGCCGTCCATGCCCGGCATTTTCAGATCCGCGATCAGGAGGTCGTAGGCCGCGGTCCGCATCCGATCGAGCGCGGCCGCGGCGTCGCCCGCCGTGTCGACCTCGTAGTGCTCGATCGCCAGCGTTTTCGACAGCAGCTCGCGAATGCTTTCCTCGTCATCGACGACGAGCACACGCCTTCCTTCGCCGCGATCGCCGGCCGTCGCGGGAGGTGTGGACCTGGCGGATTCGGGGCGCTGGCTGTTGAGCCATGCATCGATGTCGCGCTTGCGAAACCGCCACTGGCGGCCCACGCGTACCGCGGGAATCTTGTTCGCCTTGATCAGACGGTAAATAGTCCGCAGGTTCACCTGCAGGTACGCGAGCACCTCTTCGGTCGTGAGAAACACTTCATCGTCTGGAAGGTTCAAAGCGAAAGCCCCCGCTATTGTATAGATGGCTCGCCCAGATGCGTGCGGCCCGGCCTTTCCGCCAGCGTCACCAGAGTCTAACCTCCGGAACCGCAACGATTTGCATCGTATGATGGAAGTCACGGCCGCCGGCGCGGCGCCGCCGTCTAACCGAGTAACCGGAACCGGAGGCCTCCCGGCTCCCTTGATGACGCGGACCGACGAAGAACTGGTCGCCCTATCAGTGGGCGGCGACAAGGACAGCTTCAATCAGCTCATCCTCCGATGGGAGAGGCCTATCTACGCCCTGGCGTACCGGGTCATCGGACGCGAAGAGGATGCGAGAGATGTCTGCCAGGAAACGTTCCTACGCGCGTTCAGAGCGCTCCCCGGCTTCAAGGGACAAGCGAAGTTCTCGTCATGGCTCTACCGGATCGCGCTGAACCTCTGTCGCGACTGGATTCGCCGGCAGCGGCGCGCGCCGGTCATGCAGGCGCCGGAGGGCGTGGAGCTCGTCGACCTCGCCTCGGAGCGCGGGCCGGTCGAGTCGATCGAGGATCTCGTGTCACGCCGCGAGCTGAGCGAGGTGGTGGCCGAGGCGATGGCCTTGCTGCCGGAGGAACAGCGGACGGCGATCATCCTGAAGGAGTATCACGGGATGACGTTCCAGGAGATTGCGGACTTGCAGGGTTGTCCGCTGAGCACGGTGAAAACGCGGTTGTATCAAGGACTGTCGGTGCTGCGGCGTCACCTCCAGAAAAACGCCAAGGCAGCCACTGAGCTGGTGAAGCGATGAGTGTGGAATTCACATGCGGCGATCCGGCGGGACTGGCCGGATATCTGTACGACGAGTGCGATGCCGCCGAGCGTGCGGCGGTCGAGGCGCACCTCAGCGTCTGTCCGAGCTGCGCCGACGAGTTGAAAGGGCTTGGCGCCACGCGCACGGCGCTGGCGTCGTGGGCGCCGCCCGATGCGGCGCTCGGCTTCAGGATCACCTCGGGAGATAGCTCAGGAGATAGCACCGGAGAGAGCACTGTGCTGCGGCCGGCGCGCTGGTGGCGTCGTCCGATGCCTGCCTGGGCGCAGGCGGCCGCGGCCCTCCTCATCTTCATGGGCGGCGCCGTTCTCGGGATGCGCACCGCCGCGCCGCCGGCCGATTCCCCGCGCACCGCCTCGCCGACCGCGCCGGCCGTTGGCGCGACAGCTGCCGGCGGCGGGGCATCCGTGTCGGCCAGCGATCTCGCGGCGCTCGAACGCCGGCTTCGCGCGGAGATGACCACGCTGCGGACTGCGAGCACGGCGGCAGGACCGCAGATCCCGTCGAATGAGGCGGCCGTGCTGCAGCGCGTGCGGGCGCTGCTCGCCGAGAGCGAAGAGCGGCAGCAGCGCGAGCTGGCGTTCCGCCTCACGCAGGTGATGCGTGACGTCGACTCGCAGCGGCGCATGGATCTGACGCGCATCGAGCAGACGTTCGGGCAGATGGAAGGGTTCACGCGTCCGGAACTGGCCGATCAGCGGCAGATGATCAACTACCTGTTCCAGCGCACGGGCGCACGCGCGCCGCAATGAAAGGAAGCCACCGGTGTTGAAGCATGTCGTCACGGTCGTTGCGCTCGTCGCGATCGCCTCGGGTGGGCGCGTGAGTGGTCAGTCCGCTCCGCCCGACGCGTCGAAGCAGGACGAGCAGGTGCAGGCGCGGTACAACATCTTCGTCATGGAAGGCGTGCTGGAGCGCGCCGTGAAACACGGCGCGGACCAACTGCGCCGGCAGGTGCGCCGCGTGATGCCAGACATGCTGCTGCTGAGCGGTGAAGCACAGGCCCGCGGATTCCGCCTCGACGGATATGGCGTCTTCTTCGATGTCTCCGTTCCGTTGATGCGGCAGAGCGTCGCGTGGAGCTTGCGGACGATGATTCACGACAACAACGCGGCGGCGGGTGCCGCGTTGCAGCAGCTCAAGACGGCGATCGAGCGCCTGACGCCCGATGCGGGCGAGAAAGCCACGCTGCTGCAGGCCATCAAGCGGCTGGAGATACAGGTCAGCCCTCGGGGCCCGATCGCCGACGGACCCGCCGTGCAGGCCTCACAGCGCAGCACGGAGCCCGGAAGCGTGGCGTCGTTGGAAGCCGCGCCGCCCGCGGCGTCAGTCCGGCCAACGGACGAAGAGATGGCGCTGCTCGAGGACCCGAACGGCGCCTATGAACGAGAGGTCATCAACGCCCTCAAGGACGCGATGCTCAACCACAGTGGCTCGATTCGCGTCGGTCCCGAGGAGTGGCTCACCATCGCGGCTCACGATAACGAGCATCGCAACCGCCTGATGTCGGGAGAGGCCTACGACCTGATGACCATCGTGCTTCGCGTGAAGGGAACCGATCTGGCGGCATTCCGTGCCGACCGGATCACGCTGGAGGAAGCGCGGAAGAGGGTGCAAGTCAGCGAATTCTAGATATTTGCGATTTGCGATTTGCGATTGGTGATTTGAAGCCGAAGAAAGAACAAAAGGCCAAATCACAAATCAAAAATCAAAAATCAAAGATTCCCCCTTGGTGTCTAATGGGCGCATGTCGCGAACCGTGCTTCTCCTGCTGGCATTGGGGGTCGCTGGGTGCTCCCGCAACATCGAGGTCGACAAGGTTCTGAAGGTGACCGACGTTCATACCGGGTGGTACGACGCCGGGATCCAGGCGGATGGCAAGAACAAGCTCGTGCCCAGTGTGTCGCTCCGCCTCGAGAACGTCTCCTCCGAGGCCGTGAGGAGCGTTCAGCTCGTCGCCATCTTCCGCCAGGTGAGTCAGCCTGACGTCGCCTGGGGCGAGCATTACGCGCGGGCCATCGACCGCGACGGTCTCGCCGCCGGTTCGAAGACCAACCCCATCGTGCTCCGGTCCAATCTCGGTTACACCGGCACGCAGCCGCGAATGCAGATGCTGCAGAACCGTGAGTTCGTGGACGCCAAGGTGGAGGTGTTCGCGCGGCACGGGTCACGTCCCCTCGCGAAGCTGGGTGAGTACACGATTGACCGCCAGCTATTGACCCAGTAGTCTGCGCCTCGTGACCACGTCCACCGAGGTAACCCTCGAACGCCGCCTGGGTCCGCTCGACGCCGCCGCCGTCATCGTGTCCAACGTCATCGGCGGCGGCATTCTCTTTACGCCGCCGCAAGTTGCCGCGTCGGTCCCGAGCGCACTGTTGTTTCTGTCCACGTGGGCCGCGGGCGGCCTCCTGGCGTTTGCCGGCGCCATCGCGTACGCGGAGCTGGCCGCATTACGGCCACGTGCGGGCGGGGAATACGTCTACCTGCGCGAAGCGTACGGTCCCCTCGCGGCCTTCCTCACGGGGTGGACGTCGTTCGTCGCAGGCTTCGCGGGGGCCGTTGCGGCAAACGCCGTATTCTTCGCCGTGTATCTGGGTCGCTTCGTGCCGGCGGCGGGAGTGTCGGATCCGTTCCTCGTCGTACCGATCCTGCCGGGCACGCTGCAATTGACGTTTTCGCCGCAGACGGTCTGTGCGCTGGTGCTCGTCTGGGGATTTGCATTCATCCACCTGCGCGGGGTCGGTCCGGGACGCCTCGTCGGGAACGTGCTCGCGGTCCTCAAGGTGTCCGCGCTCGTGCTGTTCGTGGCGCTGGGGTTCTCGTTTGGCGCGGGGGACGCGGCGAACATCGTGCAGGCGGCCGCGCCGGTAGCACCCACGAACTGGCTCCTCGCATTGATCCCCGTGATGTTCGCGTACTCCGGGTGGAATGCGGCGTCGTACATCGCGGAGGAGATTCGCGACCCCGGCCGCAACGTGCCGCGGGCCTTCGCGCTGGGTACCGGCGCCGTGGTGGCGCTCTACCTCGCCCTGAATACGCTCTACCTGTACGTCTTTCCGATCGACCGCCTCGCGACGATCAAAGGCAGCGTGCTCGACGTGGTGGCGGACGGCTTGATCGGTGCCGCCGCCGGCGACGTGATGGCCGTGGTGGCGATCATCAGCCTGTCCGCGAGCGTGAGCGCCATGACCTTTGCGGGTCCGCGCGTCTATTTCGCCATGGCGCGCGACGGTCTCTTCTTCCGGCAGGCGGCCGTCGTGCACCCGCGGTATCGCACTCCGGCCCGGTCGATCCTCGCGCAGGCGGCCTGGACGTCGCTCCTCGTGCTTTCGGCGAAGGGCGATACGCTCGTCAACTACACAGGCTTTGCGATCACGTTGTTCCTGGGCATCGGCGTCGCGGCCGTGTTCGTGCTGCGAGTGAGCCGGCCCAACGAGGAGAGGCCGTACCGCGCGTGGGGATATCCATTCTTCCCAGGTTTGTATGTCGCAGCCAGCGCCGCGATTCTGGTCAACGCGCTCGTGAGCGGGCCGGCGGGAGCGGCGGCGTCAGCAGTGGTAATGGCTCTTGGGCTGCCATTCTATTTGTGGTTCAGAGCTAGGCGGTAGGCGGTAGGCGGTAGGCGGTAGGCGGTAGGCGGTAGGCAGTCGGCGGTAGGCGGTCAGGCGGTATCGGCGCGTAGCGCGGCTACCCGGCCACCTACCGCCTGCCTACCCCCTACCGCCCTAGACTTCACGGTCTGGGCCGAAGCTCTCCGCGATACGTGGTCTTCCGTCCCGGGAGAATGCGTACCTCGAACTCCAGCGTCTCGTAGCCGGGCGCGACGATCTCGATTCGGTACGGACCTTCCTCGAGTCGCAACCCCTGGAACACGCCGTCGAAGTCGTCAACGTGGCCGGCGAAGTACCCATCCACGTAGATCTCTGCGTGACGCGGGTGCACCTGCAGCCGCAGTTCGCCGGTATCGTAGTAGCGGTCGTCGTACTGCCGGTAGCCGCCGTAGTAGCTGTAGTTGTACGGCCGGCTCCAGTACGGGTCGTAGGAATACCAGGTGTACGGATCGTAGTAGAAGTAGCCGAGCCCGCCGAATGCCCCGTAACCGTACGGATACCAGCGGCGCGGATAGTAGTAGTAGTTGTTGTAGACCCGTCCCCTGGACGAGTACACCGGCGCACCCCGCCGGCCTCCAGAGTAGACGCGTCCGCCGCGTCCGTCGCGGGGATATCCGCGACCGTCGCGCGGTTCGGCCCGGCCCACGGCTGGATTGTCGCCACGCGGGCGGCTTCCACGCGGGACGGCGCGGCGCCGGTCCTGGTCACCGTCGGATCCTGCAGATGACGCGGTGGCCGGAGCCGCTGGCGCCGGAGGCGGCGCCTCGGCCGCCGTCGTGCCGCGCTCACGCTCACGGCGACCGCCGGAGTCCCGTTCTCCACTGCCGTCGCGATCTCTCGGGGCGCGAACGCGGCCGTAATCGTCTGTGCCGCGGCTCCGCACGCTTCCACCGTCACCCTGCCGTGCGGGGGCGGGTTGTCGGGCGGGTGCTGGGTTGGAGGCGGGGCCAGGGTCGCTGCGGGGCGCCCGTTCGCGCGGCTGAGCGCGCCTGCCTTGCTCTGCGGCTTCGGCCTCCTGACCGGTCGCCGCCGGAACGAGTCCAAGGAGCATCAGCATCAGGGCCGCCGCTATGCTGGTCGACTTCATCGAGGTCCTCCCGTAGCTGAGCAAGAGCAACACCCCTGCCACGAGCCTGACGTGAATTATCGACAGTTTTCGGGCATTTCGGAAGGGTGGGCGCATCCAACTGTCATGCCTGCAGGCCAGCGGGCCGACCCGGAGAGGTGACATACTGGGACGTGATTCACGCGACGACCATCCTGGCCGTGCGCCACAACGACCGCACGGTGATGGCCGGCGACGGCCAGGTCACCATCGGCAACACCGTCATGAAGCAGGGCGCGAAGAAGGTACGGCGCCTGCACAACGACACCATCCTCGCCGGGTTTGCCGGCTCCGCCGCCGATGCGTTCTCATTGTTCTCGCGCTTCGAGGCGAAGCTCGAACAGTATCGTGGAAACCTCGAGCGCGCCGCCGTCGAGCTCGCGCGCGACTGGCGTACGGACCGTCTGCTGCGGCGACTCGAGGCGATGCTGATCGTGGCCGATCGGAAAGCGACCTTTCTGCTGTCGGGCACGGGCGATCTGATCGAGCCGGATGACGGTATCGTTGCGGTGGGATCGGGTGGTCCGTTTGCGTTGGCCGCGGCCCGGGCGCTGGCGCGCCATAGCAGCCTCGACGCCCGGCAGATCGCCGAGGAAGCCATGCGCGTCGCGTCTGATATTTGTATTTATACCAACCCGAACCTGACGATCGAAGAATTGTGAGCCCCATCTACCTGCCAGAACGCACCAACACGGCCGTCGGCACGCTGACCCCGCGGCAGATCGTCACCGAGCTCGACAAGCACGTCGTCGGCCAGTCGAAGGCGAAGCGCGCCGTGGCCATCGCCCTGCGAAACCGGATGCGCCGGCAGAAGCTGGCGCCGGACATCGCCGAGGAAGTGACGCCGAAGAACATCCTGATGATCGGGCCGACCGGCGTCGGCAAGACGGAGATCGCGCGGCGGCTCGCGCGCCTCGCGCAGTCGCCGTTCATCAAAGTGGAAGCCTCGAAGTTCACCGAGGTCGGCTACGTCGGACGGGACGTCGAATCGATGGTCCGGGACCTGGTGGAGCTCGCGGTCGACATGGTGCGGGCGGAGAAATCGGAGGAGGTGCGGGAGAAGGCGCGCGCCGCCGCCGAGGAGCGCATGCTGGATCTGCTGCTGCCGCCGTCGCGTACGGCCATGCCGGGTGAGGACATGAGCGCGCTTCGCGATCACCACAGCCGCACGCGCGATCGCATGCGCGAGCAGCTCCGCGAGGGGCGGCTCGACGAGCGCGTCGTGGAGCTCGACGTCCAGCAGAACGCCATGCCCTCGTTCGAGATCATCGCCGGCTCCTCGGTGGAGGAGATTGGCGTCAACCTCAAGGACATGATGGGCAACATGTTCGGCAGCCGCGTGAAGACACGGCGGCTGAAGGTGCCCGACGCGCTCGAGCACCTCGTGGAGGAAGAATCACAGAAGCTCGTCGACGTCGAATCGGTCAACCGCGTGGCGGTCGATCGGGTGCAGCAGTCGGGCATCATCTTCATCGACGAGATCGACAAGATCGCGAGCCGCGAAGGCGGGACGGGCCACGGGCCCGACGTGAGCCGCGAGGGCGTGCAGCGCGACATCCTGCCGATCGTGGAAGGCACGACGGTGAACACGAAGTACGGCATGGTAAAGACCGATCACATTCTGTTCATCGCCGCGGGCGCGTTTCACGTGTCGAAGCCGTCGGATCTGATCCCCGAGCTCCAGGGACGGTTCCCGATTCGCGTCGAGCTCGAGCCGCTGACGCGCGACGACTTCGTGCGCATCCTCACCGAGCCGAAGAGCGCGCTCATCAAGCAGTACACGGCGCTCCTCGGCGCCGAAGGCCTCGAGCTGCGGTTCACGGCGGGCGCCGTGGAGCGGATCGCCGATTTCGCGGCGCGCGTCAACGACAAGACCGAGAACATCGGCGCGCGCCGGTTGCACACCGTGATGGAACGCCTGCTCGACGAGGTCTCGTTCGAAGGCCCCGACCTCGTGGAGAAATCGATCGCGGTCGACGAGGCGTACGTCGAGCGGATGCTCGCCGACATCGTCAGGAACGAAGACCTATCTCGCTACATCCTTTGAGAGCACATCTGGCGCTCGTTGCCGCGCTGTGCCTTTGGGCCAGCGCGTGTGGGAAGAAAGGTCCGCCGCTCGCCCCGCTCGTGCCGATTCCGGCGGCGGTGGAGAAGATCGACGCGAACCGGCTGGGCAGCGACGTCTACGTCTCGCTGGCGATCCCCGCGGCGAACATCGACGCGCACACGCCCGCCGACATCGCGCGCGTGGAGATCTACGGGTACACGGGCCGGTCGGGGCCGCCGCGCGCACACTGGGTGGAGCTTGCCACGCTGGTTGCCACGGTGCCCGTCGCGGCGCCGCCGCTCGGGCCTGACGCGAAGCCGGATGTTGCGCGCGCCGCGGAGGAACCGCCAAACGCGCCCGGTCAGGCCGAGACCATCACCGTACGCGATACGCTCACGCACGATGAACTGATCCAGGGAAAGCTGCCGCCCGTCGAGCCGCGAACTCAGAACCAAGAAACCAGAACGGAACCTTCGAACAAGAACGTGGAACCTGGAACGAGGAACCCGGAACAACCGCAGCCCTTGAAGCGGTACTACACCGCCGTTCCATTCAATGCGAAGGGGCGTCCGGGGCCTCCGGGCGGTGTGGCGGAGTTTCCGCTGCAGGCTGTGCCCGATCCACCGCCATCCCTCACCGCGCATTATTCCGAGCGCGCGATCATGCTCGAGTGGGAACCGTCGGGTGGGCTGCTCGGGTTCCTCCTCGATCGCGCGCTTCCGGAAGAGCGGCCGCCCTTCGACGAGGAAGAGGGAATCGAGACACCAGCGCCGGCCGAGTCGCCAGGACCCGTGTCCTACTGGGTCTACCGGGAGGAACCGCCCGATCCGTTGACGCCGCCGGGTCCGTCCGCGGCAATCTGGAGGGAAGAGCTGCCGCCACCAGTCACTCCCGTTCCACTTTCGACCCGCACGTTCACTGACAGCGTGGAGCTCGGGCGGCGCCGGTGCTACACCGTTCGCGCGGTGCGCGGCGTCGGACCAGACGCCCGTGCCGGCGACGCGTCCCCGCCCGCGTGCTTTACGCCGACCGACAGCTTTCCACCCGCCCCGCCGCAATCGGTCACGACGGTTGCCGAGGAGGGTGCCATCAGCCTCCTCTGGGAGCCGAACACCGAGCTCGATCTCGCGGGCTATGTCGTGTTGCGCGGCGAGGCGCCCGGTGCCACACTGCGGCCGCTGACGAAGGCAGCCGTCCCGAACGCGGGCTTCCGTGACGAGACGGCGACGCCGGGCGTGCGTTACGTGTATGCGATCATCGCGGTGGATAATCGCTTCCCGCTACCCAACATGAGCCTGATGTCGACGACCGTCGAGGAGACCGCGCGCTGAATGGAGCGGATTTATAGAGTAGGCAACGGAGCAGGCGGCCGGTACGCCGTCGAACGCGATGGCGATCTTTTCTGGCTGGAGGGCGACCTCTTCGGCGACTATACGGCAGGCGCGGCGATTCCGCGGAACGGGCTGTCGTTTCTGGCGCCGGTGATGCCGACGAAGATCGTCGCGATCGGCCTGAACTACAAGGACCACGCCGCGGAAGTGAACAAGCCGCTGCCGTCGGAGCCTCTGATGTTCATCAAGCCGTCGACCGCGGTCATCGGGCCCGGCGAGCCGATTCGCCTGCCGCGAGGCGTCGGCGAGATTCACTATGAGTCCGAGCTGGCGGTGGTGATCCGTCGAACCGCGTCGAACGTGCCCGCGGCAGATGCGAGCCGCTACGTGCTCGGCCTCACCTGCCTGAACGATGTGACCGCGCGAGAGCTGCAGCGGAAGGACGTCCAGTACACGCGCGCGAAGGGCTTCGACACGTTTGCGCCGCTCGGGCCCTGCATCGCCACCGGTCTCGATTCGTCCTCGCTCGCCATCGAGGGCTGGGTGAACGGCGAGCGCAAGCAGTCTTCGAATACGAACCAGTTGATCTTCCCCGTCGACCGTCTCGTCGAGTTCGTGTCGCACGTCATGACGCTGCACCCAGGCGACGTCATTACGACCGGGACGCCCTCCGGTGTCGGCCCGCTCAAGGCGGGCGACCGGGTGATGGTGAAGATCGAGGGCATTGGTTCTTTGAGCAATCCCGTCATCGAGAGGTAATTCCCATGAAGCTGTTCGTTGATACCGGCAATGTCAAAGAGATCGAGGCGCTGGCGGCCATCGGCATCCTCGACGGCGTGACGACGAACCCGTCGTTGCTCGCCAAGGAAGGGGGCGACTACCGGCAGATCCTGAAAAAGATCTGCCAGATCGTGAAGGGCCCCGTGAGCGCGGAAGTGGTGGCGACCGACTTCAACGGCATGCTGCGCGAGGGGCGCGATCTCGCCACCATCGACGAGCACATCGTCGTCAAGGTGCCGTTCACCAAGGATGGCGTGCGCGCGTGCAAGGCGCTGTCGACGGAAGGCAAGCACGTGAACGTGACGCTGATTTTCTCGGCGGCGCAGGCGCTGTTCGCCGCCAAGGCCGGCGCCTCCTACGTCAGCCCGTTCGTCGGACGCCTCGATGACGTCGGGACGACGGGCATGAACCTGATTCGCGAGATCGTCGACATCTTCGACAACTACGAGTTCGGGACCGAAGTGCTGGTGGCGAGCGTCCGCGGTCCGATTCACATCATCGAAGCCGCGCGGATGGGCGCCGACGTCGCGACGTGCCCGGCGGCCGTGATCGAGCAGGCGTTCAAGCACCCGCTCACGGACATCGGGCTGGCGAAGTTCCTCGCCGACTGGGAAAAGGCCCAAGCTGTCGCCAAGGCGTAGATGAACTCCCGCGACGACGTATTTGCCGATCTCGAGCGCCGCGCGGAGCTGGGAGGCGGCGAAGATCGCCTTCGCAAGCAGCGCGAGTCGGGCAAGCTGACCGCGCGCGAGCGCATGGAGCTGCTCTTCGACGAGGGGACCTTCGAGGAGATCGACAAATTCGTCACGCACCGCTGCCTCGATTTCGGCATGGCGGATCAGATCATCCCCGGCGATGGTGTCGTCTCCGGGCTCGGCCGCGTCGACGGCCGGGTCGTCTATGCCTTCGCCCAGGACTTCACCGTGTTCGGCGGCTCGCTCTCCGAGACGAACGCCGCGAAGATCGTGAAGATCATGGACCTGGCGATGAAGATGGGCGCGCCGATCGTGGGACTGAACGACTCGGGCGGCGCGCGCATCCAGGAAGGGGTGCTGTCGCTCGGCGGCTATGCGGACATCTTCCTCCGCAACACCCTCGCGTCGGGCGTGGTGCCGCAGATCTCCGCCATCATGGGTCCGTGCGCCGGCGGCGCCGTGTACTCGCCCGCCATCACCGACTTCACCGTGATGGTGAAGAACACGAGCTACATGTTCGTCACCGGTCCGGACGTCATCAGGACCGTGACCCATGAAACCGTGACGAAGGAGGAGCTCGGCGGCGCGATGACGCACAACGAGAAGAGCGGCGTCGCGCATTTCGCGGTCGACAACGACCGCGACTGCATCCTGCTCATTCGCGAGCTGCTCGGGTTTCTGCCGGGCAACAACGTCGACGATCCGCCGCGCGTCGAGTCGACGGATCCCGCGGACCGCGAGGACGAATCACTGGACCGCCTGGTACCCGACTCCGCGAATCAACCCTACGACATGCTCGATGCGATCCACGCGATCGTGGACGAGGGGTATTTCCTGGAGGTTCACCGGCACTACGCCAAGAACATCGTGGTCGGTCTGGCGAGGCTCGACGGCCGGCCGGTCGGCATCGTGGCGAACCAGCCGGCCTGCCTCGCGGGGACGCTCGACATCGACGCCTCGGTGAAGGGCGCGCGCTTCGTGCGGTTCTGCGACGCGTTCAACATTCCGCTGGTGACCTTCGAGGACGTGCCGGGATTTCTTCCCGGCACCGTACAGGAATACGGCGGCATCATCCGCCATGGCGCGAAGCTGCTGTTTGCGTTTGCCGAAGCCACGGTGCCGAAGGTCACGGTCATCACGCGCAAGGCGTACGGCGGCGCGTACTGCGTCATGTCGAGCAAGCACATTCGCACCGACGCGAACTACGCGTGGCCGACGGCGGAGATCGCCGTCATGGGCGCCGAGGGCGCCGTCAACATCCTCTACAAGCGCGAGCTCGAGTCGGCGAAGGATGTCGGCGCGGCGCGCGCCGCCAAGGTGGCGGAGTACCGCGCGAAGTTCGCCAACCCCTACGTCGCCGCGGCGCGCGGCTTCGTCGATGAAGTGATCCCGCCGCGCAGGACGCGGCAGAAGCTGATCACCGCGCTCGCCAATGCCGAGACGAAGCGCGACCGCAACCCGCCGAAGAAGCACGGGAACATCCCGCTGTAGTCGGTTCAGTCGGTCGACGGGGGTTCAACCGGCGCGGGCGGAAGGAGGTCGGGCGCGTCGAGCCGCAGGTATTCGCCGGTGTCTTCAAGCCACGTGTTGAGCATCACGTCCTCGAGCGAAAGCTCGACAGGATCCGACACCGGCGTTGTGCTGCGGGATGGCATGTCGCGGCTCCTCGGGAAGTGCGCGTGCAGTGTGCGCCCGTTCATCTCGTCGCGGTATCGGGTGAATCCGGTATTTCTCGGCGGTAGGCGCTAGGCGGTAGGCGAGCTAGGCGATAGGCGATAGGCGATAGGCGATAGCGGTAGGGCAGGCATGAGGCACTTAGGCGGCAAGGGGTCAGGTCAACCGTATCTCGGTCCAGCGTAGGATCTGCCCGGCAGTGTACGGCCGAGCAGCCGGGCCCCCATGCCTAGTCCCTGGTGGTGTGCCCGCCTACCCCCTACCCCCTTCCTACCGCCTACCGCCTACCGCCTACCGCCTACCGCCTACCGCCTGGAAATACAGTGTTCACCCGATACCCCCACGCGGCGCGCGTGACCTAGAGTGGCGCCCATGCTCGCGTCCGCCGCTCCTGGCGTGCGTTCTCAGGTGCCCTCGGCCAGCGTCGTGCTGATCACTGATGTCGACGGTATCCTCCGACATGTCGGCATCAGGGCGCTGGCCGAGGCGCGACCCGCCCTCGATGCGCTCGCTGGCTCGAGTCTCGTGCTGTGTTCCACTCGCCGCGCAGACCAGTTGCGCACGATCCAGCGGGAGCTGGGCATCCGCCATCCGTTCATCTCGGATGGCGGCGCCGCGCTGCACATTCCCGCGGGGTACTTCTGCGGAACGATTGCCGGCGCGGCCGTCGACGGCTACGAGACAATCGATTTTGGCGTGCGCCGGCTCGCGCATGCGCTGCGGCTCCTCATTGCGCTGTTCCGCGCATGTCCCGTCTCACCGCTCGTCGTCGGCATCGGCTTCGAGTGGCGCGATCGGGTGATGCTGCGCGAAGTCGACGTGCCCATCGTGGTCCGCGATGCCGTCGTCGATCAGACCGCGCTGCTGCGAAACGTGCCCCGCGCCTACCTGACGGATGCGTGTGGAGACGGCGGGCTGCTGGAAGCCGTGTTCGGCAACGGCTCAGTTGGACGCGCTTGAGTTCGAGAAGTACGATCCGTCAGTGGAACTGCACGCCGAGCAAGCCGCCGAGGCGGTGAGACGCCACGTTCGGCCACCGAAGACCATCCGCGGCGCGCTCGTCGCGGGATTCGTCGCGGTCTTCGCGCTCTGGACATTTTCCGGCTACGACCTGGTGCGCGGACTCGAGCGCCTCGAGACGCGCGTCGCGGAAGCACGTACGAGCTTCGTCCGCGGCGAGCAGGTGCTTTCCACCATTCGCACGAGCGTGCTTCTCGGCTCCGTCTACCTGCGGGACGCGCTCGTCGACAGCGGCGCGATCACGCGCCAGGTACCATCGCGACGAGCTGAAACAGATTCGCGACGACATCGGCGTGCAGCTCCCCGCGTACGCGCAGGACGTGCACTCGCCGCTCGAGCGGCAGCAGTGGGCGCTCCTGCAGACCGAGCTCGACGACTACTGGGCGTCGCTCGACGTGGTGTTCGGCCCGGACATGCCGCGGAACTCCGTCGAATCGGCGGCATTCCTCCGCAACCGTATCGTGCCCCGCCGCGACATCATCCTCCGCATCCTCGATCGCCTGGCCGCGCTCCGCGCCATGGCCGCGCAGCGGCACGAGATCGAGATGTCGCTGCTCTACGAGGAAGTGCGCCAGCGCCTGCTCGAGATTGGCGGCCTCGCCCTGCTCGTGGGGCTCGTCGTCGCCGCGGCTGCGACGTGGCACGTCGGCCGCCTCGGGCGCGAGATCGACCGGCAGCGGCGGATCGACGTGCAGAATCGACGCGATCTCGAGCGGCTCTCCGCGCGGCTCGTGAGCGCGCAGGAAGAGGAGCGGCGCGCGATCGCGCGCGAGCTGCACGACGAGGTCGGGCAGGCGCTCACGGCGATCAAGATGGAGCTCGGCGTCGCGCACCGGGAGATGCAGACCGGCTCGCGGGCGGCGGCGCTGCTCGCCGGCGCGCGCTCGATCGCGGAGTCCGCCCTTCACTGCGTGCGCGACATCTCCCAGCTCCTGCACCCGTCGATGCTCGATGACCTCGGCCTGCCGGACACGCTCGATACGTACCTGCGCGCATTCTCGAAGCGCACCGGCATCCGCGCGCAGCTCGTCCACCAGCGCATGGATGTCCGCCTCGCGCCCGATGTGGAGGTCTGCGTCTATCGCATCGTGCAGGAAGCGCTGACCAACATCGCGAAGCACTCGGGCGCCCGAAGCTGCACGGTCCGTCTCGTCAGGCGGGACGTCGCGCTCCAGCTCGTCGTCGAGGACGATGGCCGCGGAATCGCGCCGGGTGCCGTGCAGACTGGTCCGACGCGTCGCGGCCTCGGCATCATCGGCATGCGCGAGCGTGCCGCCAACTTTGCCGGCACGTTCTCCATCGACCGGCGCGAAGAGGGAGGCACGCGCCTGATCGTCTCGATTCCGCTTCCGCCCGGCGTGCTGCCGTTCACAGCGCCCGACCGCCTCGCCGGATAGCGCGACATGCCTCGGCTGCGAATCCTCCTCGCCGACGATCACACGGTCGTGCGCCAGGGGCTGCGCAGGGTGCTCGAAGCGCGGCCCGAGTGGCAGGTCGTGGCCGAGGCGGGCGACGGCCGCGAAGCCGTGCGTCTCGCCGAAGAAACGAAACCCGACGTGGCGATTCTGGATGTCGCGATGCCGCGGCTGAACGGCATCGAGGCCGTGCGGCAGATCGCGCGCAAGGTGCCGGACACGCGCCTGCTCGTGCTGAGCATGCATGCGGACGAAGCCTATGTGACGCAGATGCTGCGCGCCGGCGCGTCGGGGTATCTCTTGAAGGACTCGGCCGACGTCGACCTCCTGCAGGCCGTGGACGCGGTCTCGGCGGGGAAGTCGTTCTTCAGCCCAGCCATCGCGCGCGTGATCGCCGACGACTACGTCCGACATCTGGCCGATCGCGGCGTGAGCGACCGCTTCGAGCTGCTGTCGGAGCGCGAGCGCGAGATCTTCCAGCTCATCGCCGAAGGCAAGACCAACAAGGAAATCGCGGCCCTCCTGTTCCTGAGCCCGAGCACGGTCGACACGCACCGGTCGCGGATCATGGAGAAGCTCGACGTCCACTCTGCGGCGGAGATTGTGCTCTATGCGGTGAGGAAGGGCGTGATCCGCTAGGCCAAGGTCAAAGGTCAAAGGGCAAAGGTCAAAAGTCAGGTCAAAGGTGTAGGTGTAGGTTCCAGTCTCTGTACCTAGGTCTAGGTCTCAGGTCTAGGTCTAGGTCTCAGGTCGAAGGAACCTTCGACGCGCATGCTTCGAGAGTGTGCCTAGACCTTCGACCTAGACCTTCGACCTAGACCTTCGACTTGGACCTTGACCTAGACCTTCGACTTGGACCTTGACCTAGACCTTTGGACCTGACTTTTGACCTTTGCCCTTTGACCTTTGATCTGGTGAGAAGCCGCGAAGTGCAGCCGGGTGCTAGAATTACGCAGCCATCCGCCCTGCCACAGACGTGTCTTGCACAAGATTCTCGTAGCCAACCGCGGCGAAATTGCCGTCCGTGTCATCCGCGCCTGTCGTGACCTCGGCCTCTCGTCGGTGGCCGTGTATTCAGAGTGCGACCGGCCGGCGCCTCACGTCCGCATGGCCGACGAGGCGTACCCGATCGGCGGCAACGCGCCGGCCGACAGCTATCTCCGCATCGACCGCCTGATCGACGTCGCCCGCCGCGCGGGCGCCGATGCCGTGCATCCGGGGTACGGCTTTCTGGCGGAGAACGAACGGTTCGCCGCCGCCTGTCGCGACGCCGGCCTGACGTTCATCGGTCCGTCAGCCGAGGCAATCAAGGTGATGGGCAGCAAGACGGCTGCCCGTCAGGTGGCGATCAACGCGGGCGTCCCGATCGTTCCAGGCACCGACGAGCCGCTCGGTCCGGATGTCCCCGAGGATCGAATCGCGGAGATCGCCGGCGAGATCGGCTATCCGATCATGGTCAAGGCCGTGGCGGGCGGCGGAGGCAAGGGCCTGCGCGTGGTGTGGAGCCGTGCGGAACTGGGCGGCGCCGTTCGCGCGGCGCGTTCCGAGGCGGCCGCATCCTTCGGCGATGCCGCCGTGTACATCGAGCGCCGGCTCACCCGCCCGCGACACGTCGAAGTGCAGCTCCTCGCCGACGCGCACGGCACGGTCCTGCCCTTCGTCGAACGTGAATGCTCCGTTCAGCGGCGTCACCAGAAAGTGATCGAGGAGACGCCATCGCCGGCGATCACGTCCGGCATCAGGAGCAAAATGGCGGGTGCCGCGGCCGCCATTGCAGCCGCGGTCGGCTATACCAACGCAGGGACCATCGAGTTCCTGCTCGAGGAAGACATGTCGTTCTACTTCCTCGAGATGAACACGCGGCTGCAGGTCGAGCATCCAATCACCGAGATGGTGACGGGAATCGATCTGGTTCAGTGGCAGATCCGCATCGCGCAGGGGGAGAAGCTCACGATCGATCCGGAGGCTGCGCTCACGCCGCGCGGCCACGCGATCGAGTGCCGTGTGTACGCCGAAGATCCCGATTCCGGATTCCTGCCGTCGCCGGGGCGAATCACCGCGCTCCGCGTGCCCTCGGGGCCCGGCATTCGAGACGATGGCGGCGCCGAAGCGGGCGCGGACGTGCCGATCTTCTACGATCCGCTGATCTCGAAGCTCGTGGCGTGGGGTGCGGATCGAACGCAGGCGATTGCGCGGATGCGCCGCGCGCTGCACGAGTACGAGGTCGTGGGAATCCGGACGTCGCTGCCGTTCTTTCGCTGGGTGCTGTCGCAGCCCGATTTCGAAGCAGCGCGCTTCGACACGACATACCTCGACCGCCTGCTGAAGGCGCGACGCGGTGAGCCGTTCGTCTCCGCAGGCGAGGACTACGAAGAGGTTGCCGCCATCGCAGCCGCGTTGCACACCGTGCGGGCGGCGGATCGCGGGCGGCGGATTGCGGGCGGCGGATCGCGGATCGCCGATCGCGCGTCGCGCTGGAAGACCCTCGGGCGTCTCGAGGCGCGCCGTTCGTGACCTGCGACGTCGACATCAACGGCCGTACGCGCCGCGTCGAGGTCGAGCGCGCCGGCACGGGATTCATCGTCACGGTGGACGGCCAGCGCCGCATCGCGGACGTCACAGTAATCAACGGCCTCTGGTCGGTCATCCTCGCCGCCGAACCCTTCGAGAGCAGCGTGCGCCGCTCGTACGAGGTCGCGGTTGCGGAGCAGCCGCCCGGATTGGGCCGGCTCACCGTCCACGTGGATGGTCGGCTCGTCTCGGCGAGCGTCGGTTCGACGCGGAGGGCGTGGGGCCGTCGCGGGTTCGACGCTGGCTCGGGCCGCGCGGTGGGGCCGGGGCCGCAGCCGGTCATCGCGCCGATGCCGGGGAAGGTCGTCAAGGTGCTGGTCGGTTCCGGCGACCACGTCGCCGCCGGGCAGGGCGTCGTCGTGGTCGAGGCGATGAAGATGGAGAACGAGCTGCGGGCGCCGAGGGCGGGTACCGTCACCCGAATCAACGTCTCCGAGGGCTCCTCGGTCGAAGCCGGCGCCGTCCTGGCTCTCATTGAATAGATCGAAGCGCTGTGAAGAAGTTCTTCCATCATCCGCTCACGCTCAGGGCCCGACGCGCGATCAAGATCGTCGTCGTCGTTCTGGCGGTCATCCTCGCCGTCACCGCGGTGACGACCGTGACGATGGATCTCGGTCCGGCGCTGCGCCTGCGGGCGGAACGGGAAGGGACGAACTTCACGCGGCGCCCGATGCACATCGGCCGCCTCTCGGTCCGCCTCTGGAACGGAACGTTCCGTGTGGAGGATCTCGTCATCGAAGGCCTCACCCCGCAGTCGCGCCCCTTTCTCACCGCCAAGCGGATCGACATCTCGATGCCCTGGGAGACGCTCTTCAACCGGCGCGTCGTCTTCGACACCATCGAGATGACCGACTGGAACATGTACGTCGAGACGTTCGCGAACGGCCGCAACAACTTTCCCAAGCTCACGCCCGAGGGCCGGCGTGGGCAGAGCCGGTGGACGACGACGCTGCAGCATGTGCGGGCGCATCGGGGCGAGTTCACGTACGAGGATCATGTGACGCCGTGGAGCACGGTGGCCCGCAACCTCGACGTCACGGTGTACCGGCCGGCAAATGAGTACCTGGGGAAGGCAGCCTTTTCGAACGGCACGGTCCTGATTCAGAAGTACGAACCGATGCGCGCCGACATGACGGCGACGTTCAAGATCGAAGGCGGCAAAATTCTCTTCGATCGCATCGATCTGGTCACCGACGGCGCGAAGTCGTTCCTGACCGGACGGGTGGATCCGGCGCGCTGGCCCGAGCAGATCTACAACGTGAAATCACGCATCCATTTCCCGCGGATGCGCGAGCTGTTTTTCGCACGCGACACGTTCTCGCTGTACGGCGACGGTGACTTCACCGGAACGTTCCACATGTTCAAGGGCGGCCGCGAGCTGAAGGGCACGTTTCACAGCCGGCTCGCCGGCGTGAACCGGTACCGCTTCAGCGATCTCAAGGGCGCGCTCATCTGGCTTCCCGACCGCTTGGCGGTGACCGAAGCGACGACGCGCGTGTACGGCGGACAGGCGAACTTCACGTACTCCATGTTGCCGCTCGGAAAGCCGGGGGTGCGCGCGACCGCGACCTTCGACGCCACCTACCGTGACGTCGACATGCTCGCCCTCACGAATTTCTTCGAGGTGCAGGGGCTTCGCGCCGCGGGGCGCGCCCGGGGCCGCAATCTGCTCGTCTGGCCGCTCGGCCGCTTTGCCGAGCGCGAGTGGAACGGTGCGGTCACCCTCACGCCGCCGGGCGACACGCGCCTGCTGACCCGACAGCTACCGGTCGACTCCATCGAAGCGCAATCGCAGCGTGGCAAGCCGTGGGGACCGTTCAGCAATCACTTGCCGTCCGCGCCCGTGCCGATTGGCGGCGAGCTGACGTATGCACTCGGACCCGAGTGGGTGGACATCGCGCCGAGCCGTGTCGCGACTCCTGAGACGTACATCGAATTCGAGGGGCGGACCGCCTACGGCGAGCGTTCGAACATCCCGTTCCACGTGACCAGCGCCGACTGGCAGGAAAGCGATCGGCTGCTGGCCGGCCTGATGACCGCGTTCGGCGCGTCCACGCGCGCGATTCCGATCGGCGGCTATGGAACGTTCGACGGCGTCATGACCGGCGCCTTTCGGCGGCCGCGCATCGAAGGGACGTTCGCGGGCGAGCGCATGACGGCGTGGGACGTCGACTGGGGGACCGCGCGCGGAACGGCGGTGATCGAGAACAGCTACACGGACGTGAAGGACGTGGTCATCACGTCGGGCGCCTCGTCGATCCGGGCGGACGGACGGTTCTCGATCGGCTACCCGCGGCGCGACGGCGGCGAGGAAATCAACGCGCGCGTGCGCATCGTGGATCGCCCGCTGGCGGACCTGCGGCACGCATTCCAGCTCGATGACTATCCCGTCGAAGGGCTGGTGTCAGGCGAGTATCACCTCTTCGGCAGGTATCAGACGCCGTTCGGATTCGGCACGCTGACGATCATGGACGGCGTGGCGTACGGCGAGCCGTTCGCACGGGCGGCGGCGTCGCTGCGCTTCGAGGGCGGCGGCGTACGCCTCGACAACATCGACGTGCAGAAGGGCGGCGGGCGCGGCGCCGGCGCGGCGTACGTCGGCTGGGATGGCACCTACGCGTTCAACTTCAACGGCCGACGCATACCGGTGGAATCGCTCGGCGCCGCCACAGGATCCCCCGTGCCGCTTTCGGGGTTCCTCGACTTCACCGCTGGCGGAGCCGGCACCTTCGACAACCCGCGCTTCGATGGGCGCGGCTCGATCAGCGACCTGTTCGCCGGCGACGAAGGCGTCGGACAGATCGCCGCGGACCTGTCGATCCGGGGCGAGATCCTCACCATCACGCTCGAGGCCGCATCATCACGCCTCGCGGTGTCGGGCGCCGGCCGCATCGCCCTGACCGACGAGATGGACGCGGAGCTCTCGTTCCGCGTGAGCGACACGTCGCTCGATCCGTACGTGCGCGCGCTCAACCCGCAGCTCTCGCCGTTCACGACCGCCGTCGCCAGCGGCAGCGTCCGCGTGGTGGGCGAGCTGGCGAACATCGACCATCTGCTCGTGGACGCGACCGTCGATTCGCTCGACATGCGCCTCTTCGACTACCGCCTGCGCAATGCCACGCCGATCAAGGTGGCGCTCGACCGCCACTCCGTTCGCCTGACCGAGATGCGGCTCGTGGGCGAGGAGACGGAGCTCGACGTCACGGGCCTCGTGAGCCTCCACGACGAGCGCATCGCGATGCGCGCCAACGGCGTCGCGAACCTCGGCATCCTGCAGGGGTTTTTCAGGGACGTCCGTAGCTCGGGCAGCGCGTCGGTGCAGGCCGCGTTCGAGGGGCCGATGCGCAACCCCGCCGTGACGGGCACGCTGCGCGTCGACAACGGCCGCATCCGTCACTTCGACCTTCCGCATGCGCTCGAAGGGATCAACGGCGCGGTGACGCTCGATGCGCGCGGCCTGCAGCTCGACGGCCTTCGCGCCCGGCTCGGGGGAGGCGACGTGCAGTTCGGCGGCCGGATCGGCATCGAAGGCTATCGCCCGAGCCGCCTCGATGTGACGATGACCGGCCGTGACATGCGGCTTCGATTCCCCACGGGCATGCGCTCGGTCGTCGATGCCGATCTCAGCCTGATTGGCAGCGTGGATCAGCCCACCCTTGGCGGCAACGTCTTCGTCCGCAACGCCGTGTACACGGGCCGGTTCGATGCCGGCGGCGGCCTCTTCGATCTGGGGGGCTCCGGACCCTCACAGAGCGCCGCGTCGCTGCCGACCACGCTGCCGCTCCGCTACGACGTGCGCATCAATGCGCCGTCGACGCTGCGAATCGAAAACAACAGCGTGCGAATCGTGTCGAGCGCCGATCTGCAGCTGCGCGGCACGTTCGACCGGCCGCTCCTCCTCGGCCGCGCCGAGATCGAGCGCGGCGAGGTGCGCTTCGAGGGCCGGCGCTATCTCGTCACCCGCGGCACGATCGACTTCAACAACCCGACGCGCATCCAGCCCTTCATCGACGTCGAGGCGCAGACCCGCGTGCGCGTGCCCGGGCAGACGTATCAGATCACCGTCCGCGCGGTTGGCACGTTCGATCGTCTGACCACCGACATGAGCTCGGATCCGCCGTTGTCGCAGGTGGAGGTGCTCGGGCTGCTGCTCGCGGATCTCGATCCGGGGCAGCTGCCGGAAGGACGCGGCTACAGCGAAACGATCACGCCGCAGCAGCAGCTCCTCCAGGAGCGCGCGGCGCGTGCGCTGACCGGACAGATCTCATCCGAGGTCGGCCGCGTCGTGGAGCAGACGTTCGGCGTCGACACCTTCCAGTTGACGCCGTCGGTGACCGATGTCTACCAGCAGTCGTCCCGCTTCGATCCCGGGGCCCGGCTGACGATCGGCAAGCGTCTGTCCAATCGTGTCTATCTCACCTACTCGCGGAGCCACTCGTCGACGACGCGGGACCAGATCATCCTGCTGGAGTACGACCAGACCGATCGCCTTTCGTGGATCCTCTCGCGCAACGAGGATCGAACGTTCGCCCTCGACGTACGCGTAAGGCACGTCTTCTGATGATCCGTCTTCGGTCTCTGGTCTTCGGTCTTTCGTGGGCCCTTGGTCTCTGGTCGTTGGTCGGCGTCGTGGCGGTTCACGCGCAGACGACGGATTCGTTCGGGCTCCCGATCGCCGAGGTCCTCGTCCAGCAGGAAGGCAAGCCGGTCACGGATCGCCTCATCCTCGAGCTGATCGACACGAAAGTCGGCCAGCCCCTGTCGATGCACGACGTGCGCGAATCGATCGACCACCTTCACGGTCTCGGCCGCTTCGATGACATCCGCGTGTCGTCGGAGCCGGTGGGCACCGGCGTCAGGGTGACCTACCTGCTCGTGCCGCGGCACGCGGTGCAGTCGGTCGAATTTCGTGGAGATCTCGCGCTCCCCGAGCGCGAGCTTCGCCAGGCCATGACGGCGCGGTTCGGCGCGCTTCCGCCCGTGTCGCGCACCGATGACGTGGCGCGCACCCTGACCGCCTTCTATCGCGAACGCGGCTACCTGCAGGCGAAGGTCGAATCGAACATTCAGGAGCTTCACGACCCGGACCGCGCGATCGTCACGTTCACGATCGACGCCGGCGCGCCCGCGCCGATCCGCAGCGTGGAGATCAAGGGCATCGAGGGTACGGAGGCCGTCAGGCTGCAGACGGAGATCGACGCCCGACCGGGACGGCCCTACGACAGCGTGGGGGTGCAGGAGCGCCTGGAGCGCCACGAGCGCGAGCTGCGCGCCCGCGGCTACTACGAGGCGCGCGTCCGGCCGGACGTCACGTTCACCGCCGACGGCGGTGCCGTGGTGGTGATGACCGTCGATCGCGGCCCGCACGTCAGCGTCGCCTTCGCGGGCGATCCGCTCCCGCAGGACGCGCGCGAGGATCTCGTGCCGCTGCAACGAGAAGGGTCCGTCGACGAGGATCTCCTGGAGGACGCGGAGCGCGCCATCGAGGACTACCTGCACGCGCGCGGCTACCGCGACGCGGACGTGCGGCACACTCGCGAACAGAAGGACCAGGAGCTCGTGATCACGTTCGCGGTGAACCGTGGCCCGCGGCACGTCATCGACGACCTCGCCGTGAATGGCAACCGGGGGATCGCGAGCGCGGAGCTCCTCAAGCTCGTGCAGGCCGAGCGCGGCGATCCATTCGTCGAGGCCGCCCTGGATCGGGGCGTCGACGCCATGACCCAGGTGTACCGCGCGCGCGGTTTCAGGCGCGCGCGTGTCGAGCCGGTCGTCTCCGTGCTGCCGCGCGCAGCCGGCTCGACGCCCGCGGCCGATCGCCGCGTGCTCGTGACGCTGACCGTGAGCGAGGGGCCGCGCACCATCGTCGGCACCGTGGACCTCGAAGGCAACACGGTGTTCACCGACGATCACATCCGCGGCGTCATGACGACGGCGCCCGGCCGTCCCTACTCGGCAGTCGAGGTGGAGCAGGACGTCGACCGCGTCACGCTCGAATATCTCAATCTGGGGTACGAGAGCGTGGTGGTCACGCCGCACCAGGGGTTCGCCGACGGCGACACGCGCGCCGATCTGCGCCTGGCGATCGCCGAGGGCCCGCAGGTGCTCGTGGATCGCATCATCATCGTCGGCAACCGGCGCACCAGCACGGAGACCATTCAGCGCGCGGTGCTGCTCGAGCCCGGGGAGCCGCTCGGCTACTCGGCGCGCGCCGAAAGCCAGCAGCGGCTCGCGGCGCTCGGCCTCTTCCGGCGCTTCAGCATCACCGACCTGCCGCATGGCTCCGAGCCGCGGCGCGACATCCTCGTCCAGGTGGATGAAGCGCCGCCGACGACCGTCGGCTACGGCGGCGGGCTCGAGGGCGGCACGCGCTTGCGGCCGACCGGCGCGGAAGGGCAGGCCGAGGAGCGATTCGACCTGGCGCCGCGAGGCTTCTTCGAGATCGGCCGACGGAACCTGTTCGGCAAGAACCGCTCGGTGAACCTGTTCACACGCGTGGCCCTCAAGACCCGCGACGCAGAGGACCTCGAGCCGATCCCGCAGGGGGGCTACGGGTTCAACGAGTACCGCGTCCTCGCGGCGTATCGCGAGCCGCGGGTCCTGAACACGCCCGCCGACGTGGTGGTGACCGGTACCTTGGACCAGGCCATTCGCTCCAGCTTCAGCTTTCGCTCTCGGGAGCTGCGCGCCGAAGCCGGCGTTCGGCTGGCACAGCGTTACGGGCTGGCGGGGCGCTACTCGTTCGAGCAGAACGAAGTCTTCGACGAGCACTTCACCGAGGAGGACCGGGAAATCATTCCGCTCATCGATCGCCTGTTCCCGGAGGTGCGGCTGTCAAAATTTTCGTTTTCCATTTTCCGCGATACGCGCAACGACGCGCTCGATCCCGACCGCGGCACGTTTCTGTCCACGGACAACGACCTCGCCATGCGCGCGATCGGATCGGAGGTCGGGTTCGTGCAGACCTCGCTGCAGGCCGCCACGTTCCGACGGCTGCCGGGCAGACGCCGCATGGTGCTGCGGCTCCGCGGGCTGCTCGGCATGGCGCAAGGATTCGAACGGCCCGTCGAGCAGATCGACGAGAGCGGTCAGCCGGTGATCGTCTCGATCGACGACCTCCCCGCGAGCGAGCGCTTTTTTGCTGGCGGCGATACGAGCGTGCGCGGGTTCTCGCTCGATCGGCTCGGCACGGCCGAGACGATCACCCCGTCTGGATTTCCGACGGGCGGCAACGGCGTCATCGTCCTGAACGGCGAGCTGCTCGTCAACGCGTGGCGGGCCCTCGATGTGGTGGGCTTTCTCGACGGCGGCAACGTCTTCCCGCGCGTCCGGAATATGGATGTCACCGCTCTGCGGGCCGCGGCCGGCTTCGGCGTGCGCTACCGATCTCCGGTGGGACCGGTGCGGATCGATCTCGGCTTCAATCTCGATCCGCGAGAGCTCGTGCCGGGCAGCCTCGAGCGGCGGACGGTGCTGCACGTGTCGCTGGGGCAGGCCTTCTGATTCTTATGATTCACATGTCCGCTGCGCTCGATGATTCACATGACTCCACGTGTCAAAAGCAACCACGAAGGTCACTCATATTGCCATCTTCGTGATCTCCGTGGCTTCGTGGTTTGCTTTTGACACGCGCAGTCACGAGAGTCGCCAGAATCGATGAAGGCTAGATGAGAAAGCTTGTTGCCGCGGTATTGATCGCGTTCGCGACGTGGGGCAGCGCGCACGCGCAGGAGCTCCTCGACCGCGTCGTCGCGCGCGTCGACGGGAACCCGATCACGCTCAGCGACGTCCGCGCCGCGATTCGCCTGCGCCTCGTCGAGCCTGCCGAAGGCGTCGATCCGATCCTGTTCGCCCTGCGCCAATTGATCGAGCGCCGGCTCGTGCTCGCCGAGGTCGCGCGGTTCGCGCCTCCCGAGCCAAGTCCGGCGGCGTTGACGGCGCAGGCCAGCACGTTGAAGGCGCGGGTTGGGAGCCCCGCCGATCTCGCGGCGCTCGAGAGATCCACCGGCTACGGCGAGGACCAGATTCGCGACGTCGGCCGCGACGACCTCCGCATCCAGGCGTACCTGAACCAGCGCTTCGGATCGAACGTGCAGCCGTCAGAGGACGAAGTCGGCCAGTACTACCGCACGCATCTCGACGAGTTCACGAAGGATGGCCGCGTGATTCCGTTCGTGGAGGCTGAGCCCGCAGCGCGGCAGAAGGCGGCCGCCGAGCGGCGTCAAGCGCTCATCTTTCAGTGGATGCGCGAGCTCCACCAGCGCGGCGACGTCGTCGAGCTGTACCAGCCCAAGTAGCCGCGCGTCGGCACGTTACTCGGCCGGGTCTTGCACCACCACCTCGAAATGGCGTGCGCGTCGATCGAAGTTGGTGAGCAGGGCCGCGGCCTTGTCTGTCACGACCGCTGCCTCGGTGTCCGTGCCGGCAAAAGCACGGATCGCGTCGAGCGAGCGCCAGAACGTGATCACCTGCACCTCGACGTCCTGGCCGATCTCTCGTTGCAGCAGCAGGGCGCGTTCGTAGCCATCGATCCCGCGCAGCTCCGCGATCACGTGCGTCTGAAGATACTCCGCGTAGGCCCCCGCGTTTGCGCGCGTGGTCCTCGCCGTCCAGATTCGCGCGATCACGTTCCTTCGACCTTCGACCTTCGACCTTTGACCTTTGACCTTTGATCTAAACGAGAGTGACCCAGCCGTGCGTGTCGGGCGCCTGTCCCGTTCGGATCGCATCGAGCGCCGCGCCGATGCGCGCCAGCAGCGAATCGCCCTTCGGCGTGAGATCGATTTCGCGGTCCCGCCATCCGATGCGGCCGAGCGGCGCGAGCGCCACGCCGGTGCCGACGCCGGCTCCCTCGGTGAGCCGTCCCGCCGCGTGCAGGTCGAACAGCTCGTCGATCGCGATCGGCCGCTCGTCGACGCGCACACCCAGCTCGCGCGCCACGGTCAGGAAGCTGTCGCGCACGATGCCCGGCAGGATCGTGCCGGTGAGGGGCGGCGTCGTCACGCCGCCGTCGACGGCGAAGACGACGTTCATCAGGCCGCCTTCCTCGATCCAGCGGTGATCGCGGCCGTCGAGCCAGAGCACGTTGTGGAACCCGGCGGCCTTTGCCTCGTGGGTCGCGAGCATCGCGCCCGCATAGTTGCCCGCCGGCTTGATGTCGCCGGTGCCCCCGGGAAACGCGCGGACGTACCGCTCCTCGGCGCGCAGGTGGACCGTGCCGCTGAAGTACGGCGGGACCGGCGACGTCATCACGATGAATCGATACGTCGCCGCCGGCGACACGCCAAGCGCTTCGTCGGTGGCGAAGTAGAGCGGCCGGATGTACAGCGCCGCACCGGCGCCGGTCGGCGCCCACTCGCGATCGATCTGGACGAGTGCCGCGATGCCCGCCATGAACATGTCCTCCGGCACCGCGGGCATGCAGAGCCTCGCGGCGGAGCGATTCAGGCGGAGATAGTTGTCGCGCATGCGAAAGATGGCCGGTCCACGCGGCGTGCGGTACGCCTTGAAGCCCTCGAAGAGCGACTGCCCGTAGTGCAGCGCGCTCAGCGCCGGCGACAGCGGCATCGGAGCGAACGGACGAATCTCCGGCTCACTCCACTGTCCGTTCGCGTAGTCCGCGACGAGCATGTGATCGGCAAAGGCGCCGCCGAAGGGCGACTGTTCGCGAATCGCCTCGGTGAGGCGCGAATCGGCAACGCGGGTGACTTTGAGGGTGGCGGGCATCACTCACTCCAATTTGTGATTTGTGATTTTAGATTTTAGATTGGCGGGCGCTCAATTTGTCAGGCTGACGCGGAGGATCTCCAGCGTGTTGAACCCCGCATGGCTGACGATCGGCGCCACGCTGCTGCGCCGGCGCAGGTAGACGATCGCCCAGAACGCGCCGAGCGCGCCCGTCGTGATCCCGACGTCCCACCCCTGCAGCTGGTGCGCGAACCCGAATGCGATGCTGAGCGCCACCACGCCCACCACGGGGCCACCGAGATGCTGCTCGAACCGGCGCAGGAGGAACGCGCGCTGGAGCTCTTCACGGATTCCGCCCGCGACGATCGCCACCATCGCGAACATCGCCGCCTCGGTGGCGGTGCCCGCCAGCTGCTCGAGCGGATTCTGCGGGACGTTGTGGAGCCCCGGCGCAATCAACCGGAGCACGTTGAGGAGGATGACGACGCCGACGAAGACGAGCGGGATGAGGAGGATGCCGAGGAGTACCTCGGTCCGGACGGAGCGCCTGCCGAGCCACAGCTCGGTGGCGCTGTCGCCGTGCGCGCGCGTCAGCGCCACCATGAGCGCCACCAGGACAACGGTATCGGCAAGCGACAGCGTGAGTATGAACGCCAGCGACATCCGGCCCGCCGGCTGCTCCACCGTCCATCCGGCGAGCTGCAGCACGAGCCCTATCAGCGTCTGCGTAGGCACGCCGCAACAGAGCAGAATCTCGGCGATCGCAACGAGACGACCGTGCGCCGGCTTCTGAAGGAGCGCGGCACCTGCGGGTAGCGGTTCGGACAGCGTCGGTTCGGACAGCGTCGGTTCCGGCACGGATGAGTTTTGCAGTTTATCCAATTCGTAACGGGTAATCCCTGGAACGTTGAACAAATCCTCCGGTCAGGAATAAATCTTCGAAAAATCGCAAGGCTGTGCTGGACCGTGTAAAAACGACAGGCTAGACTCGACCCTGCGCGCTGAGCCGCTCCCCGGATGCGCCCACGCGAGGAAATAATAAATGTCTGAACCAGATCTGTCCGGCGAGCGGGTGCTCGTCGTCGAGGACGAGCCCGCCACACGACTCGGACTGACCGAGCTCGTGCGGACGTGGGGCTTCACCGCCGACGCCGCCGCCGACGGCGAAGAAGCGCTCCAGCAGATCACGGCCTTCCGGCCGTCGATCGTGATCAGCGATCTCGTCATGCCGCGCATGGGCGGCATCGAGCTGCTGCGCGCCCTCAAAGACGAGGGCGGCGACTTGACCATCGTCATTCTCACCGCGCAAGGCACCGTCGAGACCGCTGTCGAGGCGATCAAGGAGGGCGCGTACGACTACCTCACGAAGCCCGTCGAGCCGCAGCGCCTCAAGATCCTGCTCGACAAGATCGTGGAGCGGCAGGACACCCTGCGCGAGGTCAAGGTCCTGCGTCGGCAGCTTCGCGACCACGGCACGTTCGGCCGCATGATCGGCAGCAGCTCGCACATGCGGAAGGTGTACCACGTCATCGAGCAGGCGGCGCCGACGTCGGCGAACGTCCTCATCTGGGGCGAATCGGGCACGGGCAAGGAGCTCGTGGCGCAGACGATTCATCAACTCAGCCCGCGCGCGCAGCAGCCATTCGTGCCGATCAACTGCGCCGCGATTCCCGAGACGCTGCTCGAAAGCGAAATCTTCGGCCACGAGAAGGGTGCGTTCACCGGCGCGCACGATCGGCGCGCGGGCTGCTTCGAGCTGGCGGATCGCGGCACGCTCTTCCTGGACGAAATTGCCGAGATGACCCCGGCGACGCAGGTGAAGCTGCTGCGCGTGCTGCAGGAGCGCAGGTTTCGGCGCCTCGGCGGACGCAACGAGCAGTCGGTCGATGTCCGTGTGATCGCGGCGACCAACGTGAACCCGATCGACGCGGTGAAGAACGGCAAGCTGCGGGAGGACCTGTACTATCGCCTCAACGTCTTCGCGATGGAACTCCCGCCGCTGCGCGACCGCAAGGAAGATCTGGCCCTGCTCATCCAGGCATTCGTCAACGAGTTCAACCAGCGCAACGCCAAGACGGTGGCGGCGGCGGACGGCGGCGCGATGCGCATGCTGGAGCAGTACAACTGGCCCGGCAACGTGCGCGAGCTGCGCAACGTCATCGAGCGCGCGGTGATTCTGAGCACCGGGGAGTTCATCGAATCAAAGCATCTGCCGCCGCTCGTGACCGAATCGCCCGACGTGGTGAAGCCCACGCTGTCGCTCACGCCGGGCACGACCGTGGAGGAAGCGGAGCGCCGTCTGATTCTGATGACGCTGGAGCACACGCGCGACAACAAGACGCGCGCCGCCGAGATCCTCGGCATCAGCCTGAAGACGCTTCACAACAAGCTGAACAAGCTGCGCGGTCGCGTCCCCGGCAAGAAGGCGGAAGCCGAAGAGCCGGTTTCGCACTGAGACACACGAAGCAATGCGCCTAGGCATCAAAGCCAAACAGATCGCGGGGGTGACGGCCATCGTCGGCCTCGCGATCGTGGCGCTCAGCGCGATCAATCTGACCCGTCTGGCGCGCGTGGTGCTCCATGAAAGCCACGCGCGCGGCCAGCTCCTCGCCAACCAGATCCTGCACCGTGCGCGCGAAGTGGTGACCGCGACGCCCGAAGCGTACACGGCCATGCGGACCGACCCCGGGCTGCGGTCCATTCTCGAGTCGAGCATCTACGGAGAGAGCATCGTCGAGGCGGCCGTGCTCGATCCGGCCGGCGTCATCGTCGCGGCGAGCGACAAGGCGCACGAGGGCAGGCGGTTGAGCGAACGCGGCGACCTCGAGGCGCTGATGAACGCCTCGGCGTGGGAGCAGCTCAAGGTGATCTACTCCCGCGAAGGACAGATCCTCGTCGTGCGCCAGCCGATGATGCTCGGCGAACAGGCGTTCGGCTCCATCGGCGTCGGCGTGTCCACGCTGCTGATGCGCAAGGAGCTGACCGCGTCGGTGCAGCCGGCCTTCTACACGGCGGTCATCGCCCTCGTGGTGTCGGTGCTGGTCGCGGGAGTGCTCGCGCAGCTGTTGTTGCGTCCCATTCACGTGCTGCGCAGCGGCCTGACCCGCCTCGGCAAAGGCGAGTTCGGCGTGACGCTCGACCTGCCCCCGGGCGACGAGTTCGCCGAGCTCGGCGCGTTTTTCAACAACGTGAGTCAGCAGCTGTCCGCCGATCGGTCGCTGCTCGCCGGACAGAAGGCGAATCTGCAATCCGCCGTCGAGCATCTCGAAGATGCCGTGGCGCTCTTCAACCCGACCGGCGAGCTGCTTTTCAGCAACCCGGCGATGCAGCCGGTGCTGTCGGGGGATGCGATCGGCCGCGCGCTTCGCGGGCTGCTGCCGCTCGGCCATCCGTACACCCAGATCGTGGAGGAGACGCTCGCCACGCGCCGCTCGCGAGGCCCGGTGCAGGCGCGACTGGACAACTCGGACGATGAGCTGCTCGTGATGACGCACGCCGTGGAAGGGACACACGGCGAGCTGGTTGGCGTGCTGCTGGTTGCGCGAAACCTCGCCTATCTGACGCGCATGCAGTCGACGCTGGCGTATTCACGAAAGCTCGTTGCGCTCGGCCGGCTCACCGCCGGCATCGCGCACGAGGTCAAGAATCCGCTCAACGCGATGATGATCCACCTCGAGTTGCTGCGCACGAAGCTCCGCGCGGCCGCGCGTCAGGCGACGCTCGTGCCTGCCGAGCCGGTGGCGGCGCCGGCGGTACCGACCGGCGGCGCGCTCGCCGTCGCGCGCCGCGAGCTGCCGGCGCCCTTGATCGCGCAGAACGCACTCGAACACGTGGAAGTCATCGAGAGCGAGATCCGCCGCCTCGACGAGGTCGTGCAAGGCTTTCTGAAGTTCACGCGGCCCGAGGATCTCCGGCTGCAGCCGGTGCCGCCGCGCGCGCTCTTCGATGAGATCTTCCCGGTGATCGAGCCGGAGGCACAGCGGAACGCCGTGACGGTGCACGTGGATGTTTCTCCCCACGCGCCGGCGATCAACGGCGACCCGGGCATGTTGCGGCAGGTGTTCCTCAACCTCGCCATCAACGCCTGCCAGGCCATGCCTACCGGGGGAACGCTCCGCCTGAGCGCAAGCGCCGCATCTCGCGGGAGAGTGGAGTTGCGGGTGCAGGATACGGGGGTTGGCATCCCGCCGCAGAATCTGCAGAAGATCTTTGACCTCTACTTCACGACGAAGGATCATGGGACCGGAATCGGGCTCTCGATGGTCTACCGAATCGTCCAGCTGCACGATGGCGAGATCGAAGTGCACTCGACCCCCGGCCGAGGCACGACGTTCAGGGTCTTACTCCCGAGAGCCAACGAGCTCTGAGCACGTCCGATGACCGAATTACTCCAGCTCCGCCGGGTCCTTGGGACGTTGGTTCTCGCCGGTGGGATGTGCGCCGCGGCAGCGGGCGGCTGCGCCAGAGCGCAGGCGAAGACGGTGCCGGATGGTCCGCCGCTCGATGTGCCCGCGCCTCCTGCGCGCGTGATCACGGCTGCAGAGGAGCCGATCGCGACAGCGCCGGCGGAGCCGCTCGAACCTGCGCCGGCTCCCGCCAGCACCACGCGGCGGCCCGTACGGCGTCCCAGTCCTGAGCCGACGCAAAAACCTGAGCCGATCCCGCCAGCAGAGGCTCCGTTGCCACAGGCCGTCCCACATGAGCCCGCCGTGACGGCCCCGGCGCCGACGCTTCGCGCCCCCGGCAGCGCTGAAAAGCCGATCCGGGATCTCGTCACGAAGGCGCAGCGCGACCTCGCTCGAGTGGATTACGCGAAGCTCACCGACGCGGGGAGAACCCAGTACGAACAGTCGAAGCGATTCGCGGAGCAGGCCGAGCAGGCACTCAAGGATCAGAACTTCGTGTTCGCGCAGACGCTCGCCGACAAGGCGGCCACGCTTGCCGCTGAGCTCCTCGGGAGATAGCTCGACGCGACAGCGCTCTACCTTCAACAGATAGGGTTGCCGGTTACCCATCGGCCATACGGTCGAGGCGCGAGCCTACCCAACACCCGAGCTCTCCCGCCTGCTTCCGCCCGTTTTTCACCAGCTACACCCCGTCAGCCGCTGGCATTCCCGTTGCTCAAGAAGGGGTCGTTAGACAGTTTCCTCACCCGCTGCGAGAGTGGCGGGCAATCTGCCAACAACCCCTGCCTGTGCACCCGGGGGAGGCAACGCGCCTCCCTCCAGCCTCCGCTCTCGTCGGTTACGGACAACGAACCACAGGTATAGGACATATTGCGCCTGCCCTAACAATGCCTCACAATATCTTGTGGTTTGACGCTTGACAAACGTGTTAACTGGGCGCAGTATTGCCGTCGCGCTCAACGAACTCTGACGCGGGATCGCCCAGCTCCTGCAGAACGCGAAAGCCTCCCAGGACGTCTCGAGCGCACATCACAAACAGACTTGAGGACCCACTTCCAGGGGTAAGTGTGTCCGTTGGATTGTTCGGAGGTGAGCATGGAACGGGGCGTTGCTCGGGAAGCCGCCATCACCAAAAAGGCCGCAGCGGACGTGTCGAAGGCTGCCGTATCGGGGCTCGATTTCCCACGATTCTTCACGCTGCCGGGCGTCGATCCATTCGACGAGGTCGAATGGGAGGTCCGCTCGGCGGTCATAGGAAACGAGAAGGGGAAGGTCGTCTTCGAGCAGCGCGACGTCGAGATTCCGAAGTTCTGGTCGCAGCAGGCCACGAACATCGTGGTCTCGAAGTACTTCCGCGGCCAGATGGGCAGTCCCGACCGTGAACGCAGCGTCAAGCAGCTCATCGGCCGGGTGGTCGACACGATCACCCACTGGGCGCGCGACCAGAAGTACTTCACCGGCGAGGACGCCCTGCAGTCGTTCTCCGCCGAGCTGAAGCATCTGCTGGTCTATCAGAAAGCCGCGTTCAACAGCCCCGTCTGGTTCAACTGCGGATTCGAGCGAGCGCCGCAGTGCTCGGCCTGCTTCATCAATTCGGTCGACGACACGATGGACTCGATCCTCACGCTGGCGAGGACCGAAGGAATGCTCTTCAAGTTCGGATCGGGTACCGGCAGCAACCTGTCTGCAATCCGGTCGTCGAAGGAGCTCCTGGCCGGCGGCGGCACGGCGAGCGGTCCGGTGTCGTTCATGAAGGGCTACGACGCGTTTGCGGGGGTGATCAAATCGGGCGGCAAAACGCGCCGGGCCGCCAAGATGGTGATCCTCAACGCCGATCATCCGGACGTCGAAGAGTTCATCAACTGCAAGGTCGAGGAAGAAAAGAAGGCCTGGGCGCTCATCGATGCCGGCTACGACGGCTCCTTCACGGGCGTCGCCTACGGCTCGGTCTTCTTCCAGAACTCGAACAACTCCGTTCGCGTGACCGACGACTTCATGCGCGCCGTCCTGGACGACGGCGAGTGGCAGACGAAGGCGGTGACGACGGGCGAGGTGATGGAGACGTACAAGGCACGTCATCTGATGCGCCGGATCGCGGAGGGCACCTGGGTGTGCGGCGACCCCGGCATGCAGTTCGACACGACGGTGAACGACTGGCACACGTGTTCGGTGACCGACCGCATCAACGCGAGCAATCCGTGCTCGGAGTACATGTTCCTCGACGACTCGGCGTGCAACCTCGCGTCGATCAACCTGATGAAGTTCGTCAAGGAGGACGGCGAGTTCGACGCGGCGGGGTTCAAGGCCGCGTGCCGCACGCTCATCACCGCCCAGGAGATCATCGTCCCGAACTCGAGCTACCCGACGAAGGCGATCGAGAAGAACTCGCACGAGTACCGGCCGCTCGGCCTCGGCTATGCAAACCTCGGCGCGCTGCTGATGTCGCGCGGCCTGCCCTACGACAGCGACGAGGGGCGCGCGTACGCGGCGGCGATCACGGCGCTCATGACGGGCGAGGCCTACGCACAGTCGGCGCGGATCGCCCGCGACCACGGCGGCCCGTTCGGCGGGTACGAGGAGAACCGTGAGTCGATGCTGCGCGTGATGCGCAAGCACCGCGACGCCGTGACCGAGATCCAGGCGAAGTTCGTGCCGCAGGATCTCTACGGCGCGGCAAAGCAGGCGTGGGACGAAGCCGTGGAGCTCGGCGAGGACTTCGGCTATCGGAACGCGCAGGCGACGGTGCTCGCGCCGACCGGCACCATCGGCTTCATGATGGACTGCGACACCACGGGCGTCGAGCCCGACATCGCCCTCGTCAAGTACAAGAAGCTCGTGGGCGGCGGCCTGATGAAGATCGTCAACGGCACCGTGCCGATGGCGCTCGAGAAGCTGGGCTACACCAAGCCGGAGATCGAAGCGATCGTCCACTACATCGACGAGCACGAGACGATCGAGGGCGCACCGTTCCTGAAGGACGAGCACCTGCCGGTGTTCGATTGCGCGTTCAAGCCGGCGAAGGGGGAGCGGTCGATCCACTACATGGGCCACATCAAGATGATGGGCGCCACGCAGCCGTTCATCTCGGGCGCGATCAGCAAGACCGTGAACGTGCCGCGCGAGGCGAGCGTGGAGGAGATCGAGAAGGCCTACGTCGAGTCGTGGCGCCTCGGCGCGAAGGCGATTTCCATCTATCGCGACGGCAGCAAGCGCACGCAGCCGCTCAACACGTCGAAGGCCGGCGTCGCCGATACGAGGCTGGCCCAGGCGGCCGAGGTCCGTGAGGTCGTCAAGGAGGTCGTGAAGATCGTCGAGACGCCGAAGCGGCGGAAGCTGCCCGACGAGCGGCACTCGATCACGCACAAGTTCGACATCGCGGGCCACGAGGGCTACATCACCGTCGGTCTCTTCGACGATGGGACGCCGGGCGAGATCTTCCTCGTGATGGCGAAGGAGGGCTCGACGATCTCGGGGTTTGCCGACGCGTTCGCGCAGGCGATCTCGTACGCGCTGCAGTACGGGGTGCCGCTGCAGGCGCTGGTGGACAAGTTCAGCCACGCGCGGTTCGAGCCGTCGGGGATGACGAAGAACCCCGAAGTGCGCTTCGCGAAATCGATCGTCGACTACATCTTCCGGTGGCTGGCGACGAAGTTCCTGAATCCTGAGGCGCAGTTTCGCGCGGGCGTGAACGTTCGCGAGGCCGAGGAGACTCCGGCGCAAGGCTCAGGGCTCAAGGCTCAGGGCGCTCCATCGGCTCAAGGCTCAGGGCCTAAGGCTCAGGGCCCGAAGACTTCGGAGTTCGCGGCGATTCAGAACCAGGAGGACGCGCCGCCGTGCAGCACGTGCGGCGCGATCATGATCCGCAGCGGCGCGTGCTACAAGTGCGCGAACTGCGGCACCACCTCGGGCTGCGCGTAGCGCGAGGCCTTCGGCCCGCGCGAGCGAGGAGTGCCTCGCGAACAAGAAAGGCGGACCTCGTGTTCGCCTTTCTTGTTTGCAACCAGACACGGAGGCTTCGCGCCGTGAGCCTTAGGCCGATAGGGCCCTGAGCCCTGAGCCCTGAGCCTTGAGCCTTTCTCTTTGCACGCTGATTCACAGCCTCATCCATTCACAGGCTCAGCGTTTGCACCATCGCAAACACGATCAGCGGGAGCCTTTGGATTGATTGACGTGTCGCTTCAGAAGGCAGCCTCCAGCACACCTTCTCTCTGCCAAATCGTGACGACCGAACGTGAGTGACAAATTTGAGATCCGTCGTGCAGGCCCACCGGCTCCCTCGCGTCGCGCGCGGGCCGGCTCGCGGCGGCCGTTCACACCGCGCGCAACGCCCATTGCCGAACGCATAGAGGCCGACGAGGCGCCCCTGGAGTTCGCTTCCGAAGTCGCACCGATCGAGCCTCCTTCAGAGCGGCCCGTCCCGATCGTGCGCGTAGCGCCGCCTCGGATGCAGGCGCCTCGTGTGCCGGCGCCTCGCGCCGCTTCCATTCCATTCTCGTCGCGCCGGCTGCTGTGGATCGCCGCGGGGGTCGCGGCGTGCGCGCCGATCGTCTGGATGGCGCTCGGCAGTGCTAACCGTGCCAGTGCGAACGGCGCCGCGCCGCCGCACAGCGCGCAGGTTGCCCTAGAGTCGCCTGAACCTCGGCGTCCCGAGGCCGTCGTCGCGGCCGCGATGCCGGCGCCTCGTGTCGAATCGCCGGTTGTTGCGAGGCCCGTGAACAAGCCACCCGCGACTCCTCTCCTGGTGGAGCAACGCCGTCTGCGATTGCGCGGCGATCGACCCGCACCGGTACGCCGGCCGCTCGAAGCCGCCGCAGCGATCGCGCCTCCGGCCGCACGTCCCCGCGCTTCCGCCGGGTTCCATGGCGGTCTCGTCGTCGATTCCGAACCTTCGGGTGCGCGGGTCTACGTGAACGGGAAGCCGGTCGGCTCGACCCCGCTTGTTCTGGACGAAGTGCCCGTCGGCTCGCGCGTCATGCGTGTGGAGTCCGACGGTTACGCGGCGTGGTCTTCCGTGATCCGAATCGTGGCCAATCAGCAGACCCACGTGACCGCAACGCTGAGACACTGACCGGGCGGGGCCGTCGGAGCACGGTGCTACCATCGTGCTCGGGTCGACGATGACGAGGCGTTCCCGGGGCCATCACTCCGTCTATGTCGTCTATCTGCGCAATCCGAAGGGCGACGGCCGTGCCGGCTATTACGTCGGCATGACCGGTCTCGCGCCGGAAACGCGCTTTCAGAACCACAAGAACGGCGTCAAGTCCGCCGGCGTCGTGCGCCGCTGTGGCGAGCGCCTCGTGCCGAAGCTGTACGCGCATCTCAATCCGATGCCGTACCGGCAGGCGGTCGCGATGGAGATCAAGCTGGCCGAGGACCTCCGCGCCCGCGGCTTCCAGGTGTTTGGCGGCCATTGACCTCGACTGATTGTCCCCACTGTCTGCTAGGATTGCCGCCCATTGGGAGGTGATCATGGCAGTCCCCGTCGACACGAGATCCCCGCTGACTATCGCCGTCGTCGCGCTCGCGCTGTCGGCAGCGTCCGCGCAGCCGCAGACCGACCTCGTCGATCCAGCCAGCCGCGGCCTGCCGAATCCTAATCCGGTGGTCGTCAAGGCCTGGGGAAGCCTGCCCGATGGCCGCATCTGGGGGTCGACGGCCGGCGTCGATATCGGTCCCGACGGCCAGGTGTGGGCTTACGACCGATGCGGCGCCGTCGCCCTGGCCGGCGGGTGCGATACAGCCAATGTCGATCCGATCGTCAAGTTCGACCGGTCGACCGGAAAGGTTCTCACGACCTTCGGCAAGGGGCTGTTCGTCCTGCCGCACGGCATCCACGTCGATCGCGACGGCAACGTCTGGGTGACCGACTCGATGGGGAACGAGGCCAAGACGAAGGGTCACCAGGTGATCAAGTTCAGCCCCGACGGCAAAGTCCTGATGCGGCTCGGGCGGGCGGGTGTCACGGGAAGCGGCCCCGACACGTTCAACGAGCCATGCGACGTGATCACTGCGCCGAACGGCGACATCTTCGTGTCCGACGGACACAGCGGGCAGAACGAGGCGCCGCCTCCCGGGGCGACCGGTCGCATCATGAAGTTCACGAAGGACGGCCGGTTCGTCAAGCAGTGGGGGCGGATGGGCTCGGCGCCAGGTGAGTTTCGAACGCCGCACGCGCTGGCGTTCGATTCCAAGGGTCGCCTCCTCGTCGCCGATCGAGGCAACCACCGCATTCAGATCTTCGACCAGGAGGGCAAGTTCATCGACTCGTACGAGCAGTTCGGCCGAATCAGCGGTCTCTTCATCGATTCGCGAGATACGCTCTACGCGATCGATTCGGAATCGAACGCGAAGAACCACGCCGGCTGGAAAACCGGCGTCCGCATCGGCAAGGCCGGTGAAGACAAGGTCACGGCGTTCATTCCGCCGCATCCGTCGGACGGCGGCCCTCAAGGCGTCGCGGGAGAAGGCGTGGCCGTCGATCGCGAGGGCAACGTCTACGCCGCCGAAGGGCCCATATCGCGGCGCGATGCTGGCGGCGGAATCACGAAATACACGAAGCGATAATCCGGTCCGACGGGAGGATTGCGGCGTGATGCGTGGAGTGTTGCTTGTCGCCGCAGCCCTGTTCGCCGCGTGCGCGCCGCGCGCGACTGCGCCTGCGCCCTCGGACGCGGGGGCGACACGGGCGCTCGTGCCGGCGGGATACGACGATGTCGCCGCCTACATGGCGGCGCGTGCGCGGCTGATACAGGCTGAACGTGCGCTTCGCCTCGGCGCGCGGCTCGCGCTCACGCCGGCCGAAGAGAAAGCGGACCGCCGGCTGCTCGAGATGAAGCGGACCGAATTGGCGCGGACTCGCGCCTACTTCCCGCCGGCGCAGAGCTTCCTTCGCGAGAAAACGAAGCAGGTCATCGCCGCGTCGCCGGTTCTCGAGGTCATGAAGCGCATGCCGAAGGGGGCATCCTTCATGCGCACGGAGCCGCGATGGGCGATTTCCGCCGCCTCGTCGCCCATGACACCTATCGTCCCGACTGCTACATGTACGTCGGTGAGGATGCTTCGATCGTGCGCGGCTCCCTACGCCTCTCATCGGAGCCACCTGGAAAAGGGTGGCGCCCGGTGACAGAGCTTCGCGCCGCGGCGCCCGACACGGCCGCATTCGACGAGCAGATCTACCAGTCGATCACCCTCGGCGAGGAGGACCTCGGCTCGCCGCACATTTGGGATGAGATGTCAGCCGCCTTTCGGCGGACGGCTGGGCTCTTGGGAAATTCGTCCGCTCATGCCGAGTACTGGCGTCACATGCTCGCGCGCCTGATCGACGAGAACGTCCAGTACCTGGAGTCCAGGACGCCGCCGATTGACGCCGCGCTCGTCGCGGAAGCACGAAGGCGCGACCCCGCGTTCGACGTCAAGTTCATACCGGCGGCCGGGCGGTCGAACACGCGCGAGCGAATGGGCGCGATGCTCACGGCCGCGACCGACCGGCGGGCGAAAGACCCGGATCGCGTCAAGGGGTTCGACCTCGTGGAAGAAGAGGACCGCACGAACACGAATCTCTTCTTCATCGAAGAGCTCCTGCAGGCACGTCGTGAGGCAGAGCGGCGCGGCGTGACCCTGCCGCTCTATCTGCATTCGGGCGAGAGCACGTGGGCCGACAATGAAAACCTCTACGACGCGGTCCTGCTCGGCACCCGGCGGATCGGCCACGGCCTGGCGCTGATCAAGCATCCGCTCCTGATGGACATCGTGAAGTCGCGCGGCATTGCGATCGAGGTCTGTCCCATCAGCAACCAGATCCTCGGGTACGTCCCGGATCTCCGCAATCATCCCGCGGTCCACTACATCAGCGTTGGGCTGCCCGTCGTCCTCTCGCCCGATGACCCGGCTATCATGCGCCACACCTTCTCCGAGGACTTCTATGTCGCATTCATGGCGTGGGGCCTCGATCTCAGAGGGCTCAAGCAGCTTGCGATGAATTCGCTTCTCTACTCGACGATGACGGAAGGCGAGAGGCGGAACGCGCTCGCCGCGTGGAGCGTCAGATGGGAGACGTTCGTACAATGGCTGAATCGCTCGTCCGCCTCGTCTTCGCAGCCGCCGTCGCAGGGGCGCTGACGTCGGCGGCGCACGCGCAGGCGCCTGTCCCAATCAAGGTTGTCGTGGTCACGATGTTCGAGCACGGCAGCGATACCGGCGACCGTCCGGGCGAGTTTCAGCTGTGGGTGGAACGCGAGCAGCTCGATACCGTGCTGCCGTTCCCGGCCGGCTTTCGCGACCTTCGGCTCAACGCGGGGAAAGGGATTCTCGGCCTGGTGACCGGCCCTGGCGTGACCAACGCGACCGCCAGCATCATGGCGCTCGGCGGCGACTCGCGCTTCGACCTGTCGAAGGCGTACTGGCTGGTGGCCGGGATCGCGGGCGTCGATCCGGAGGATGCCTCTGTCGGCAGCGCGGCCTGGGCGACCTACATCGTCGACGGCGACCTGGTCCGAGAATTCGATCCGCGCGAGACCCCGCCGGCCTGGCCGTACGGGCGCGTTCCGATTGGGGCAACCGCGCCGAACCGACTGCCGGACGTCCCGCGGTACGAGACGATTGCCTACGAATTGAATGCGTCGCTCTCGGATTGGGCGTACCACTTGACGCGCACGGTGCCCCTCCCGGACACTCCGGATCTGGCCCGCTTTCGCGCAGGCTACCGGGATCATCCGAACGCCGTCCGCCGGCCCTTCGTGCTGAAAGGCGACAGTCTCGGCGGGAGCACGTTCTGGCATGGCCGCATCCTCAATCAATGGGCGAACGATTGGGTGCGGCTCTGGTCGAAAGGTCGGGCCAATTTCGTGATGACGAACATGGAGGACAACGGTACGGCGAACGCCCTCCAGCGGCTTTCCAGGGCCGGGCGCGCCGACTACAACCGGCTTCTCGTGCTGCGCACGGCGAGCAACTACAGCATGCCGCCGCCGGGCATCGACGCGACGGCCAGCATCTTCGCGCCGTACATTGGTCTCGTCCCGAGCCTCGAAGCCGCTTACCGCGTCGGAAGCGTGGTTGTTCGCGATCTCGTTCAGAACTGGTCGATACGCGAGCGCCAGATTCCAGGGACACACGAATGAGGATGGAGTTCGACGCACAATGGGTCGACGTTCGCAGCCGATCCCTCGATGAGGCCCTCTGGTTCCGGTCCGTTCTGGAAACTGCGGGGATCGAGGCGCTGATACCCGACGAGCATACGCTGAGCCTCCCCCTCTCAGCGGAGATGGAACCCGCGACGGTGCGCCTTCTCGTCAGGGCCAGCGAGCTCGAAAAAGCGCTCGAGCTGCTGGCCGCGAGCCCGCTGCCGCTGGATTGACACTGCCACTGGATTGACACTGCCGATCGACTAGCATGCGCGCCGCAATCCTGGTCCTCTGTGTTTTCTTCGGCGCGTGCGCCGACGAGGCGACCGCGCCTCTGTCGCCGGGCACCCCGGTCAGGGAGCTGACGTTGTCGCAGCCACCGATTCTTCGGGTGGGACAGACGACGCAGCTCGTAGCCACCGCGGTGTTCGTCGACGGCCGGAGCATGACCGTGACGAACGGTGCGGGCTGGCAGTCCTCTTTGCCCAACGTCGCGACGGTCACCTCAGGCGGCCTGGTGGTGGCCGTGAGCATCGGCTTGAGCACGGTGACCGCCACTTACGGCGGCGCCACTGCGTCGGTCCTCATCAACGTGTTCGTGCCGCCGCCGCCGCAGGGCCTCACGGCCGGCTCCTGAAGTTGAAACCGGCAAGCATGCTCACGCGTGTGCCGGCACTCGACGGGACGACGGCGAAGTTCACCGGCACGTTGAGCACGCCCGAGCGAAACGTGATACCCGCGGCGATGACGAGCGCCGTTCCGGCCGGCGTCACGTTGGGCCCGACGCCGAACTCGAGCCCTTCAGGCGTTCGAAGACCGACGATCCAGCTCACGCTCGGAATCACGACATCCTGCTCCAGGCCGCCGACCAGGAGATCCACTTGTTGACCGCCGTGATTCCGCCCGACTTGCTGTAGAACTGCTTCTCGAACTGCCAACCGAACTGGGAGATCAACGGCCGTACCTCGAGGCTGCGGTCCGTCTTGAGCTTCTCGATGACGCCTTCGCTCAGCGACGTCACGCCAAAGCGGGGCCCCGACAGGTTGACCGTCCTCGCGACCGGCGGAACGGATGTCTGGCTGAAGGCAGGCACCGAAACGAGAAGAACCAGCAGACCGGCACGCAGGGCATCTGTCAGCTGCATCTCACACCTCCAGTTGCCACGGTACGGCGGCACCGAGGGCCGAGTCCTGAACGTGCCGCTGAATAGTCCTGATCTCTCGAAAAAAGCAGACGAGTGCGCTGCGATTCGTGCGATCCCCGTCGTCCATGGAGAGACCCGGCGCCTGCGCGAGACGGATCAGATCGGATACTATTCGCGGCCATGATCTCCACGCGTGCACCGTCGGCGAGCGGGTCCGGCGGGCAGCGCAAGGTGTTCCTGCTGGTTTGCGCCGCTGCGGGAGCGCTTGCGGTCCCTGCTGGCTGGACCGTAACACCTGCCGCAGCCGCGGTCGCACTCCTTGTCGCGATGGTTGGCCTGCAGGTGTGGAGATGGTCCGGCCTTGCAACGCCGACGCGGACGGGCCGGCCGATCCTGTGGATGGCTGTCGGCTTCGCGATGGGGCTGGTGCTGCTCGCGGTAATCCGGCTCGCGATCGAGCCGGTGCTTCCCCAGATGGGGCGCAGGATCGCAGCCGCTGGCGCCCTGCCGTTTTGGAGACGCGGCATCATCATCTACGTCGCCGCGGTGACCGAGGAGCTCCTCTTCAGGTTGTTGTTGTTCTCCGCCATCGCTGGCCTGCTGGCCCGGCTGCTTCGCCGGCCAGGCAATGTGCCCCGCTCCGAAGATGTGTGGATCGCCAACGGCGTCTCGGCGCTGGCGTTCGCGCTTGTGCATCTGCCGGCCTGGGAGCGATCGGCGCCGACCACGGCCGGTGTCGTGGTATCGGTTCTTGCGCTCAACGCGGCCGCTGGTCTTGTCCTCGGTCACGTATTCGCATTGCGCGGGATCGCTATGGCAATCTGGGCGCATGCCGGTGGCGATAGCGCGATTCAGCTGGTCGGCCCACTCACCGGCTAGCGTGTTGAGAGGAGTTCGCATGATCACTCGTAGGGAGATCGTGATGGCGTTTGCAGGCGGAGCCGTAGCGCTGGCCGGCACAACGGTCGTACCGGCCCGTACGTCCGTTCAGGGTTCCACGATTTTCGACTGGAACGACATGAAGGCACAGCCGACCAAGGTCGGGGCGGTGCGCAGGGTGTGCCAGGTCCCCACCGCGACGCTCGACGAGCTGGAGATGCACATCACGACGTTGAACCCTGGTGAGACGTCCCATGCGCCGCACAAGCATCCAGACGAGGAGCTTCTCATCGTGAAGGAAGGCACGGTGGAGTCGCTCGTCAACGGCGAGCAGCGCCGCGTCGGTCCCGGGTCGGTCATCTTCCAGGCGTCGAACCAGATGCACGGCATCCGCAACGTCGGCGATGGACCGGCCACCTACCATGTCATCCGGTGGAACTCGCCGGGCATGTTGAAGAAATGAAGGCGGCGCTCGTCGCGGGCGCGCTGCTCCTGTCGATCGTGCAGGCCGCGCCGACTCGCCCGCGAATCACAGGCATCGGTCACGTCGCATTCCGGGTGAGCGACGCCGCGGCGGCGCGTCGTTTCTACGGCGAAGTCCTCGGGTTGGTGGAGCACACGTCGCCGCACCCCGGTCGCTTGGGATATCTCGTCGGACAGCGGCAGCACGTCCTGCTCGAGCCCGGTCTTCCCGCCGGCGAGGACGAGCGGCTGTCGCATATCGCCTTCGAAACGTCCGATGTCAAAGCGATGGCCGCATACCTGACCTCACGAGGGCTGCGGGTGCTTCAACCTGCCGACCGTTGCGAGGAGACGGCGATTCGCGTCGTGGATCCCTATGGCAACATGGTCGAGTTCGTCGAAGCCACGTGGCCGCCTGCGGCGCTGCGCGCCGATGCCCCCCGCGCTCTTGCGAGCCGGCTGTTGCATGCAGGCGCCGTCGTGCACGATGAGGAGGTGGCGCACCTTTTCTACCGAGACACGCTCGGATTCTCCGAAATCTGGCGCGGGGGGCGCACGGAGGGGGTGACGAGCTGGGTCAACATGCGCGTCCCGGAGGGCACGGACTACATCGAGTACATGCTCGTGACCGAGCCGCCCGACCGGCGGCAGCGCGGCGTGCTCCACCACATCTGCCTCGTCGTACCGGATATCCAGTCCGCCTGGGAAGCCGTCGCGCATCGCATGGACGCGTCGATGCGATCGCGGCTGTCGCCGCCGAACGTCGGCCGCAACAACCGCTGGCAATTGAATCTGTACGACCAGGATGGCACACGCACCGAGTTGATGGAACCATTCACCATTCGCTGAGGTCGCCGTGCGATACGCAACGTTCATCGCCATCGTTCTGATGCTCGATTCGATCGCTGGTCGCGTCAGCTTTCAGTCGCCGCCCGCGGGTGATCCGCCTGCCACGACGTACGGACCGTCGCCGGCGCTGCCGGCGCCAGCAAAGCCGGACGAGCCACCGGGGATCAACTTCGCCACGGTCGTCGGCTGGAAATCAGGCGAGAAGCCCCGGGCTCCGCAGGGATTCGAGGTCTCGCTGTTCGCCGGAGGGCTCGACAACCCGCGCTGGCTCCACGTGCTGCCGAACGGGGATGTACTCGTGGCGGAATCGCGTACGGAAAAAGTCGGCGGGGAGATTCCGCCTCCGCTGCTCGAGGGGTTGAAACGCGCCGGGTTGCTGGGCACGTCCGCGAACCGGATCACGCTGCTTCGTGACGCCGACCATGACGGCCGCGCGGAGATCCGCGAGGCGTTTGCGGCGAACCTGAACCTCCCGTTCGGCCTGTGGCTCCTCGGAGAACATCTCTACATCGCCAACACGGATGCCGTGATGCGGTATCGCTATCGCACCGGCGACCGCGCGGTTCGCGGTCAGGGCGAGAAGGTCCTCGATCTGCCGGCCGGGGGATACAACAACCACTGGACGCGCAACGTCATCGCCAGACCGGACGGCTCGAAGATCTACGTCTCCGTCGGCTCGCAAACGAACGTCGATGAGGAGAAGCTCGATGCGAAGGAGCCTCGCCGCGCCGCAATTCTCGAGGCCAACCCTGATGGATCCGGCATGCGCGTGTTCGCGACCGGCCTGCGGAACCCAAACGGCATGGACTGGGCGCCGGGGACGACGACGCTGTGGACCGTGGTCAACGAGCGCGATCTGCTGGGTGACAATCTCGTTCCGGATTACCTGACCAGCGTCCGCGACGGTGCGTTCTACGGATGGCCGTACTCGTATTACGGCCAGCACGAGGATCCGCGCCACAAGGGCGCGCGTCCAGATCTGGTTGCCAAGGCGGTGGCGCCGGACTACGCCCTCGGCCCGCATACCGCTTCGCTCGGATTGAGGTTCTACCGTGGCCGCGCGTTTCCCGAGGCCTGGCGCGGCGCGTTCATCGGGCAGCACGGATCGTGGAACCGCTCCAGCTTCTCCGGCTACAAGGTGATCCACGTCCCGTTCCGCGCCGGCCGTCCTTCGGGACCGCCGCAGGATTTCCTGACCGGCTTCATCGCATCACCCACCGCTGTCCGGGGCCGGCCCGTGGGAGTCGCGGAACTGCAGGATGGTTCGCTGCTCGTCGCCGACGATGCGGGCAACAGCGTGTGGCGCGTCCGGGCGAGCAAGTGAATCTCACGTCCTTCAACTGAGGTTGGGATGAAGACGAAGGCGAAATCGAAGAAGGCAGCGCCGAAGCAGAAGGTTCCTGCGCGGCGCGCCCGGAAAACGGCGCGCGCCCACAAGCCGACCGGCTACAACACGGTGTCGGCGTATCTCATCGTCGCGGGCGCGCAACGCGTCATCGACTTTCTCGACCGGGCGTTCGGTGCGAAGGCTCTGCGCCGGTACGACATGCCCGACGGCACCATCATGCACGCCGAGGTGCGCATCGACGACACGGTCGTGATGATGGGCGACGGCGGCCCCGAGTGGCCGCCCTTCTCGTCGTTCCTGCACGTCTACGTCCCCGATGTCGACGCCACCTACGCGCGCGCGCTTGACGCGGGCGGTGTGTCCGTCCAGGAGCCGGTGCAGAGAAAGGGCGATCCCGACAAGCGAGGCGGCGTGAAGGATCCTGCAGGCAACACGTGGTGGATCTCCACGCAGGTGGAATAGCGCGCGTATGGAGCGCCGCCTCCGTGCACTCGTCGAGACGCTCTGGCGCTATCACCAGCTGAATCACGAGCTCTCGCAGGCAGATGCGATCCTCGTGCTGTGCAGCCACGACCTGGCGGTGGCCGAGCGGGGAGCACAGCTCTTTCTGGATGGCTGGGCGCCCCTGCTGATCTTCGCGGGCGGCCAGGGCTCGATCACACGTCATCTGTGGGACGAGCCGGAAGCCGATCTCTTCGCGCGCATCGCCGAGGAGAGAGGAGTGCCGAGGAACAGCATCCTCGTGGAGAACAAATCGACGAACACCGGCGAGAACGTGCTCTTCACGAAGCGGCTCCTGGCCGAGCGCGGCATCGATCCCCGCTCGTTCATCGTGGTCCAGAAGCCGTACATGGAACGGCGCAGCTACGCAACGTTCAGGAAGGTATGGCCGGAGAAGGAGCTGCTCGTCACGTCGCCGCGGGTATCGCTCGACGAGTACCCTGACGAAGTACTCGCACGCGTCATTGTCGCCTGACGATGTGATCGGCATCATGGTCGGAGATCTCCAGCGCATTCGGCTGTATCCGGCGAGAGGATTCCAGATTCGCCAGGACATTCCCAACGATGTCTGGGATGCCTACCAGGAGCTCGTCCGCGCCGGATACGACACGCATCTTCTTCCAGAGGCCACACATGAACATCGCTGACATCCCGTTCGGCACGACCGACTGGAGTGCTCTCGATGCGACCGAGTACCCGGGCGAGGCCGGCGTTGCCTACTGGCGGACGCGTCATTTCGGCGCGATTCGCGTCCGCATGGTCGAATACACCGCCGGCTACGTGGCCAACCACTGGTGCCGGAAAGGACATATCCTGCTGTGCGTGGAAGGCGAGCTCGAGACGGAGCTGGAGGACGGCCGCCGGTTCCGCCTCACGCCGGGAACGAGTTATCAGGTTGCAGACAATGCGGAACCACACCGGTCGTCCACCAGAACCGGCGCCCGGTTGTTCGTCGTCGATTGACACTGGAGGCACGATGACATCGTTCGCACGCCGTCTTACGCAGATCGCGGTCGCATCCGCCTGCGCGGTGCAGCTACACGCGCAGCAGCCGGTCGTCGGGTACGACGACACGCCGATGCAGCCTGACGGAAAATGGCGCATCCATGACATCAAGCGGCCCGCGCCTCCCGTTGTGGCGCCGGGGCCGGCGAGCGCGACGCCGCTGCCGCCGCCCGCGGACGCCACGGTGCTGCTCGGGCCCGGTGAGGATGTCAGCGCATGGCAGATGCTGAAGGGCGAGCCGGTCACGTGGGTGATGAAGGACGGCGTGCTGCCGACGGGCAAAGGGATGATTCGCACGAAGGCGGAGTTCACCGACTTTCAGCTGCACGTGGAGTTCGCGACGCCGAGCGAGGTGAAGGGCGACAGCCAGGGGCGGGGGAACAGCGGGGTGTTCCTCCTGGGCCGGTTCGAGATTCAGGTGCTCGACAGCTATCGGAACCGGACCTACTCCGACGGTCAGGCCTCTGCGATGTACGGGCAGCACCCGCCGCTGGTCAACGCGTCACGCCCGCCTGGCGAGTGGCAGACGTACGACATCGTCTTCACGGCGCCGCGCTTCACGCCTTCCGGGACAGTCGAAAAGCCGGCGGTGGTCACCGTGCTGCACAACGGGATTGTCGTTCACAACGCAGTACCGTTCTGGGGACCGACGTCTCACCGGCGCATCGAGCCTGTACACGCCCGACACGGCGAAAGGCCCGATCTCCCTCCAGGATCACGGGAATCCCGTCCGTTATCGCAATATCTGGATAAGGCGGATTACTCCAGAGAGCGGATCGTAGGCCAGCGCAGAGGTGGGCACTCCCCCGGCGCACCGCTTGCACTCTGCTGCCGCGTGGCCCGTATGCCATTGCACCTTGCCGCCGCGATCCTGAGCGCGGGCACGCTCGCGTGCTCGCCCGCGTCGCCGGACCCGGCAGCCTCAGACGTTCCGCAAAACGTCGCGCTTCCCCTTCCCGCGGTTGCCCCGCCGTCCGAGGTCACCGCGGCGGTCGTGGACTTGACGAACGTGGAGCGGGCGCGCACCGGCCTGCCGGCGCTGGCGTCGAACGCGAAACTGATGCAGGCGGCGCAGCTCCATGCGGAGCAGATGGTGCAGGCGGGACGCCTCGATCACGTGCTGCCGAACGCCACCTACCCGCGGCCCGAGGATCGCCTGGCCGCCGCGGGGTATCGGTGGCAGGCGTACGCCGAGAACGTGGCCATGGGCCAGCGAACCTCCGCCGAAGTAGTGAGCGGCTGGATGCAGTCGTCGGGTCACCGCGCGAACATCATGAACCCGACGTACACCGAGATGGGCGCCGGCTACGCGCGCGATTCGAACGGCCGCTCGTACTGGGTCCAGGTGTTTGGAAAGCCGCTGTAACAGGTCTCACCGCCGGAGCTGACGTATCATCCGTAGGGATGACACGGCAACTAATCAGTTCAGGATCCACGTTCGAACAGGAGATCGGCTATTCCCGCGCGGTTGTCGACGGCAACTGGGTGTTCGTCTCGGGCACGACCGGGTTCGACTACCAGGCGATGACGATCGCGGACAATCTGGTCGACCAGACCGAGCAGTGCCTCAGGAACATCCAGGCGGCGCTCGAGCAGGCGGGATCGAGCCTGCGTGACGTCGTCCGCGTCACGTACGTCCTGCCGAACGCAGCAGACTTTCCGCAGTGCTGGCCGATCCTCCGGAAGTACTTCCGCGACGTCCGGCCGGCAGCGATGATGATCTCCGCGGGGCTCGCGGATCCGCGCATGCAGATCGAGATCGAAGTCACCGCCCTTCGACAGGCATGACCACGCGAGGTTCCTCATTGCTGATTCTCATCGCCGGTCCGTACCGGTCGGGTACCGGTGACGACCCTGCGAAGATGAAGGCCAACGTATCGGCGATGGAGCAGTTTGCGCTGCCACTCTTCCGCGCCGGGCACGTGCCGGTGGTCGGCGAGTGGCTGGCGCTGCCGCTCGTCGACCTCGCCGGCTCGACGCGCGTGGGTGATGCCGCGTTCAACGAGATTTTCCACCCCATCGCCGAGCGCCTCGTCGCCCGGTGCGATGGCGTGCTTCGCGTCGGCGGCGCGTCGGCGGGAGCCGACGAGATGGTCCGGATCGCGCAGTCGCACGGGCGCGCCGTGTTCCATCGCCTCGAGGAGATTCCCGGCTGCGCGTAGAGGGCACGCCCGCCGCCGAGGCGCGCTCCGGCCTCGCGCCGTGGGCGCCGGCCGATCTTCCGGTGCCGCCCGCCCCGACCGGCCTCGGCTGGATCGGCGTGGTCGGGCCCGGCGTCATCGTGCTCGGTCTGTCCATCGGCAGCGGCGAGTTCCTGCTGGGCCCCGCGGTCTTCCTGAAGCACGGGCTGTCGCTCCTCTGGATCACGACGGTGTCGGTGACGCTCCAGACGATCTTCAACATGGAAGTGATGCGTTACACGCTCGCCACCGGAGAGCCGGTGTTCACCGGCTTCATGCGGACGCGGCCCTCGTCGACGGCGTGGGCCTGTGTGTACACCGGGTTCTGTTTGCTGCAGTACCGGCTGGCCGGCCTTCGCGGCGATCGCGGCAGGGGCGATCTTCTTCCTCGGCGCCCGGCGGCTTCCAGGTCCCGAGGACGCGAATACGATCTACTACATCGGGGTCGGAACGTTCCTGGCCTGCGTGCTGGTGCTGTCGGTGGGAAAGAGGATCGTCCGCACGCTGGAGGTGCTCAACTGGATCCTGGTGGCGACGATCCTGGGCAGCTTTCTCATCCTGGCGATCGTCTACGTTCCGGGTCCCACGTGGCTGGCGGGGGCCGTCGCCGTCACGGGCTTCGACCTTGGAGCCGGCCGCTTCAACTTCGTGCCGACCGGCGCCGACTTCGTCCTGCTCGGCGCGCTGGTCGCATATTCGGGCGCGGGCGGTTGCGCGAACCTCGTGCTGTCCAACTGGGCGCGCGACAAGGGATACGGCATGGGCCAGCGCGTCGGCTACATCCCGTCAGCGGTTGGCGACAGGGTGGAGCTTGCCCCGACCGGCTATACGTTTACGCGGGACGCCGACGCGATGCGCCGCTGGCGCGGCTGGTGGCGGATCATCCGGGCCGATCAGTGGGGCGTGTTCTTCGCCGGCGCGGTGCTTGGCATGCTGCTGCCTGCGATGCTCTATCTGACGTTCCTTCCCGCCGGCGTCGACATTCAGGGTCTCGGCATCAGCGCGGCGCTGGCATCGAGCGTCGGCGCCCGGGCCGGGGCGGTGATCGGAAGCGTGATCGCGTTCCTCGGCGCCTGGATCCTGTTCAAGACGCAGCTCGATAACTTCGAGGGGATGGTGCGTGTCATCACCGACATCCTCTGGACGGGCAGCGCGCGCGTGCGTCGCTGGCGCGGCGGCGACGTCCGCGCCGTGTACTACATCATCATGGCGGTGCTCGTCGTCTGGGGACTGATCGCGATTCGCCTCGCGCAGCCAATCGTGCTGCTGAAGCTGGGCGCGAACGTGGCCGGCGGGGTGCTCATGTTCGCCTCGCTGCACCTGCTCTACGTCAACACACGCCTGCTGCCGCCGCACGTGCGGCCGCCGCTCTGGCGGCGGGCGGCCCTCGTGGGCGTGGCGCTTTTCTACGGGTTCTTCGTCGCGCTGTCAGCCCGCGCCGCGTGGGGGGCCTGATGAATCGGCGTGACGCGGTGCGTGTCCTGCCGTTTCTCGCCGCCGTCCCGTGGCTGGCTGCCGCCGAAGGCGTGTCGACCGTGATCGGCACCGGCTCGCCGGGCTACTCCGATCGCGAAGTGAACAATCCCTACGGCGTCCTGGTTGTTCGCGGCGTGTTGTATTTCTGCGACCTCGATAACCAGCGCATTCGGACGCTCGACCTCAGGTCGCGCAAGACGACCACGATCGCCGGAAATGGGCAGCGCGGATACGGCGGTGACGCCGGGCCCGCCACCGCGGCCTCGCTCAACATGCCGCACGAGATCCAGTTCGACTCCGCCCGCCACTTGTTCATTGTCGAACGCGACAATCACGCCGTGCGCCGCGTCGACGCGCGAACCGGCACGATCTCCACGATCGCCGGCACGGGCACCGCCGGCTTCGGCGGTGACGGAGGACCGGCAGCACGCGCACAGCTCCGGTCGCCGCACAGCATCGCCGTGGCGCCCGACGGCCGGCTGCTCATCTGCGACGTGGGGAACCACCGGATCAGGCAAGTGGACATGCGGACCGGCGTCATCGAGACGTACGCGGGTACTGGAGAGCGAGGCCCGACCCCTGATGGCGCGCCGGTGCGCGGCACGCCGCTCAACGGGCCGCGCACGCTGGTGTTCGATGAGCGCGGCAATCTCTATGTCGCGCTGCGCGAAGGCAACGCGATCCATCGTATCGACATGCGAGCACACACGATCCACCACGTGGCCGGCACGGGTGAGGCAGGTTACTCCGGCGACAACGGTCCCGCCCGCGCGGCGACGTTCGCCGGCCCGAAGGGCCTGGCGTATGCTCGCCGCCGGCTCTACGTGGCGGACACCGAGAATCACGTGATCCGCCGAGTCGATCTGCGCACCGGCCTGATCACGACCGTCCTCGGCACGGGCCAGCGAGGCGACGGCCCGGAACCGCATCCGCTGCAGTGCCGGCTCTCGCGCCCGCATGGCATCTTCGCGGATACGTCGGGCAGGTTATACGTGGGCGACAGCGAAGCGCATCGCATCCGTGTCGTCAAGGACGGGGCTTAGGGCTTAAGGCTTAAGGCTGATGGCCTTGTCGCCTTAGGTCGTCAAGGCCTTTGGCCCTAAGCCTTAGGCCCTGAGCCAGGCCGTCGCGGGTGATGTGCGGGGTATCGGCGGGATCCACGAGCGCGTCGATCACCACGGGGCCGTCGACACGGAGGCCTTCGCGAACGGCGGACTCGAGCGCGTCCATCGTCTCGACGCGCCGTGACCAGACGCCGAATCCCGCCGCGACGGCGGCGAAATCAACCGCGCCGTACTTCACGCCGTACGTGGGGTAGCCGCGGTTCTGCTGCGCCACGTCGATGAGGCTGAGCGCGCTGTCGTTGTAGACGACCGTCACGAAGGGCAGCCGCTCGCGCACGCACGTCTCGAGCTCGGTGAGCGTCATGCTGAAGCCTCCGTCGCCGATCGTGCAGAGGATCGGGCGGTCGGGAAACTGCAGCCGCGCCGCCATCGCGGCCGGGAACGAATAGCTCATCGCCGAAAGCCCATTCGATTCGAAGAACGTGAGCGGCTCGTACGCGGTCCACGCCTGCGTGGTAATCGACTTGATCGACCCGACGTCGGTGGCCAGAATCGTGTCGCGCGGGAAGAGCGTTCGCAGCGCGCGCGTCAGCTCATAGGCCGAAAGGCCCCGTGGCCGTTCGGCGGGCCGCAGCGCCTGATGAAGCCGTTCGCGGAAGCTCGTGACGCTGTCGGCACTCCACTCGAAGCGCGGCCATGGCCGTTCGCCAAGCGCAGCAAGCGAGGCCTTGACGTCGCCGACAGCTTCCAAGCGAGGCGTGAAGGCTCCGGCCGCGATCGTGACAGGACCTATCGACACGAGCGGCAGCGTGTGATGCCACAGCTTGTCGGACTCGACGGGCTCGAAGCCGATGCCGACCAGCAGGTCGGCGCTCTCGAGGAATTCCACGACGAGCGCATCTCCAGCCACGCCCGCGCACACGCCAGCGAACAGCGGATGGTCCTCCGAAACGATGCCTTTCGCCTTCGGCGTGACGAATGTCGGGAGACCCATGCGATCGACGAATCCACGAACCGCGGCGGCGTCGCCACGAGGGTCGAGATCGAGGCCGACGATGAGCACGGGCCGCCGCGCCGCGGCGATCTGTTCGGCGACACGCTCGAGAGCCTCGCCGGACGGCGCTGTTACCGCGGGGGCGGCGGGAGCAGAAGGCGCATCGGCCGACTCGCGGGTGGGCGAGCGCGCCACATCGCTCGGGAGCGCGATGTGAACGGGACCCATGCGGAGCTCCGTTGCTGCGGCTATCGCCCCGCGCACCTTGGCTTTGGTGTTCTCGCCGTCGAGCAGCAGCGCCTGCTTGGTGAAGGGACGATAGACCGCGTTGAGATCGAGCTGCTGGTGGGTCGCGTAGGGCTCCGCGCTTTGCGCCAGCGACGCGGTGATGGCGACGACCGGCGATCGATCGAGGAACGCGTTCGCCACTCCAAGCGTCATGTTCACGGCGCCGGGACCGAGCGTCGACACACAGACGCCGGGCCTGCGCTGGATCTGGCCGGTCACGTCGGCCATGAACGCCGCCGTCGCTTCATGGCGCGTGAGCACGAAGCGGATGCCCTCGCGGCGCGCGGCCTCGATGAAGTCGAGGATCTCGCCGCCGGGCAGGCCGAACATGACATCGACGCCCGCTTCGCGCAGCGTGCGCGCGAGGACCTCGGCACAGGTCGGCGCGCTCATCGACCGACCTTGTCGACGACGACGCGGCCGTCCTTCATCACCCAGCGGACGCCGGTGAAGAGCGCTGCGATGTCGCTTGTCGGCTCGCCGTCAACGGCCACGAGATCGGCCACGTACCCCCGCGCCGCGCGGCCGAGTTGTGTCTCCATCCCGAGCAGCGCGGCGCCCGTGGTCGTGGCGGTGGCGAGCGCCTGCGCGGGCGTCAGGCCCGCTTTCACGAACCACCCCAGCTCGCGCGTATTCTGGCCAAACATCGTGTACACCGCGTCCGACCCCATGCCAAGGCGCACGCCTGCCTTCACGGCCCGACGTGCGGATTCGAGATTGCGCGCGAGGTAGTCCTGGAGCGGTCCAATCGCTTCCGGCTTGAACGCGAACTCGTCACGCGCATCGATGTAATAGCGATTGTGATCGATGGTCGGCACCCACACGGTGCCGCGCCGTGCCATCTCCGCGAGCGTGGCGTCGTCCAGGTCCACGCCGTGCTCCACCGAGTCGGCGCCGGCGCGAACCGCGTCTCTCACGCCTGATGCGCCGTAGGAATGAATCGCCACCTTGCGGTGCTGTGCGTGCGCGGCGTCGACGATGGCTGTCATCTCGTCGTAGGTGATTGTCTGCGTCGTATCGACGCTGTCGTAGCTTCCGCGCGACGCGTACACCTTCACCCAGTCGGCGCCGGCCTTCACACGTTCGTCCACTTCAACGCGAAATCCCTCGACGCCGGGGCTCGGTGCGTCGCGACGGACGGAGAGGCCTTGCCCGGACACGAACATGCGCGGGCCGACCATCGCCCCGCGCGCGATCAGATCGCGCATCGACAGGTCCGTGTCGTTCTGCGCGCCGAGATCGCGGACCGTCGTCACGCCCGTTTCGAGCGTGCGCCGCGCGTTCTCCTGCGCGAGGAACACGGTCTCCGCAGGACGGCGACGCTGACCGAGCGGTCGTGTGCCAGGCGCCCGGTCCCAGTAGTACGTCATGTGGGTATGAAGGTCGATGAGCCCCGGCAGCCCGGCGTACCGTCGCAGATCGATCACGGTCGCACCGCTCGGAATCGTGCCGCCGCTCTCGACGCTGGTGATTCGCTCGCCGTCGACGATGACGAGGGCATCGGGAATCACCCGGCTGCCGTCCCACAGCTTTCCGAAACGGATCGCGGTGACGCCGGGGGCGGCCAGATGGAGCATGGCGAGGATGGTCGCCACGGGAGCAACGGTCCAGCTCATTGGCGCGAATGTTATCGCAGGGCAGTGCCGCCGCGGGCGTAGATGGCGTCTTCCAGTGTGGCGACGTTCAGTCCGACCTCGCCGGTGACAGCCGGCGCGCGCCCGCTCGCGATCGCGTCGACGAAATCCTCGACCAGTGGCGCGTGCAGATTGGCGTGCGGCGGATGGCGCTCGATCCGCTCGCCCGCAGCCGTCACGATCCGCATCTCGCCGGCGTTCAACGCCTCGATGTGGATGGCGCCGTCGGTTGCAAAGATGTGGACAGTGTCCTGCGGCTCCATGACGGCGTGCGTGACGGTGACCGTCGCAATCGGGCCGCGATCGAACTGCAGGATCGCCGAGGCCGTGTCTTCCACTTCGCGATCGAAGATCACCTTGCCGGTCGTGGCGGCAACACCCTTGACGTGGCCGAACAGATTGAGCAGGACCTCGAGGCGATGGCAGCCGAAGTCCATCATCGGCCCACCGCCCGCCTGCGCCGCCTTGACGAACCAGTAGCGCGGATGATCAGGTGCCGGGTTGAAGCGTTCGAAGGCGTTGATCTGCGCGACAACGGCGCGGCCGATCTCACCTGAGGCGATGATCGCCTTCGCTCGAAGGACGGCCGGATAGAAGCGGCGATAGTACGCCACACCGAGCTGTACGCCTGTTCGCGCGGCACGCGGCGATCATCGGCCCGCACTCGGCCGCGGTCAGCGCCATCGGTTTCTCGCACAGCACGTGCTTACCGGCTTCGGCGGCGGCAATCGTCTGCGCGGCGTGCAGATGCACGGGTGTCGCGATGTAGACAGCGGCGACTTCCGGGTCGGTCAGCAGGTCGTTCCACTGGCGATACCCGCGCAGTGCGCCGACGCTTGCGGCAAACGATTCGGCGAGGTCGCCTCGCGCGCGGCAGACCGCGATGAGCTCGCTGCCCGGCGAGTCGCGCAGCGCCGCGGCGACACGCTTGCGGACGATGTCCCCTGCTCCGATGAGCCCCCAGCCGAGCATGGCGCCTAGAATTCGATCGCGACGGCCGCCGATGGTCCGACCGGCGACAGCGGGCTCACGCGGCCGGATCGTCCCGACACGCTGTCGGTCACAGTCCACTCTCGAAACGCACGACCGTACCGAGAGCGCCACGTTGAACATCACATGGGGCGCCACGCGGACGTTGCTGCCAAACGAAACATTGATGGCCCCCGTGGTGGGAGTGTCGATGGCGAGTCGATATGTGCCGCCTCCCGCGACGAGGCCCGACGGCGAGTCGGAATCCGCCACATAGAGGTGGAAGCCCAATTCGCCGTACGGTTCCCACCGCTTGCCCCGACGGAGGTAGCGGCGCCCGTCGGCGCGGAGCCGGATGTAGTCGATGAAGGCATCCACGGCCACCGGGTCTGCCGATCGGATGCCGGTCACATCGATGGGCGTTTCCATGTCGTAGTAGAGCCGGTCCACTCCACCGCCGACTGCCCAGTCCTCGCCGACCGGAAACAGCACGAAGCCTCCATACCCCTGCATGTCGCCGACAAGGGTTCCTTCGCCCGCCCAATGCTGGTAGTAGCGCGCGCCGGCCTCCATGCGGGGATGTTGCGCACACACGCCTCGCGGCGGAAGGACGAACAGCAGGATTAGACACGGGAGCGAGCGGATTAGCATTGTGCGCATGCTGTACATGGTGATCGAGACATTTCGCAACGGAGATGCCGTTCCAGTCTACCGCCGCTTTCGCGACCGCGGGCGCATGGCGCCTGACGGCGTAACGTATGTCTCGAGCTGGGTGGATGAACAGTTGAAGCGGTGTTACCAGGTCATGGAAACGGAGGACCGACGGCTTCTAGACGCGTGGATGACGAACTGGAGCGACATCGTCGACTTCGAGGTGTACCAGGTGATTACGTCGAAGGAGGCCGCGGAGCGGTTGGCTCCGCGGCTCTGAGGGGCCGATTGATCAGTGGGACGTCGGTGCCGACGGGCCGAAACTCAGGTCGGGGAGATAGCGGATGATTCGACGCTCCAGCCGCGTGACGAGCGGCCCAGCCTTCTGTGTGAGCTTCGCCATTCCCTCGGGGCCAAGCGCGCGCTCGATCGGGCTTCCTTTCGTGAGCTCGGCATAGTCGTTGATGAGTGTCAGCGTCATGTACTTGTTTGCGTCATCGCCGAACACGACCTGCGCCACTGCGTAGTAACTCACGCCGCCCTTTTTCAGGGCAGGAACGACATCACTCTTCAGGAGTGCTTCGAAATCCTGTGTGCGACCGCTTGCCGCGTTCACGATGGTCAGGATTGCCAGCTTCGGTGGCGCGTTCGCCGGTCGCGTGCCGAACCCCAGATCGGGGCGTGTGGTCACGATCGTGGAGTGGGAGCTGGCGACGAGCCTGCGATTCTTTGCGCTGTATTCCGCAAACGCCTGTTCGCCGAGCGCCTTCACGAAGGGGTTGGGACTGTCGAACTGTGCGATGCTCGCGATCGGGATGACGATGGCGCGAAGGTAGGGATCGCCGCCCGGACCGTTGGCCCATACGTCGCGGCCCCGCGTGGCCACCTTTTTCTGGGTGTCGAGCACCGATTTCTGCAGTTCCGCCCACTCCGGGGCCGTTTCCGGCTTCAAGCTGATTTCATTGATCATCAGCAGCTGGCGCTGCTGCGGCTCGGACGCGCTCTGCGCGCGCACGAGACCGTTGGATGAGGCGAGCCATAGGCTCGCGCAGACGAGGGAAACCACCGCTGACAACCGAGCGAACCGTGTCATGGTCCTCCTCCTTCAGGCGTGTCGTTGTGTTGGCGAAGGCCGGAGTATACGCCCGTCGGCGCCCGGAGACGCAAAATTTTTCCCGGCCGCAGGATCATCCCGCCCACCGTGCGCCGCGGTAAGCGGGCCGTAAGCGACGCGACGGCAGGATCGGGAGGTCGTCCTTTTTCCTAGAAGTGGAGAGTCAGATCGATGAGCAATACCGTGTCACCCGCCCCGCCGGCATCTCAGGCCGCCTCGCAGCTGCTGATGCAGCTCGGCACCGGGCACTTCGTCGCCAGCGCGCTTCAAGTCGTCGTTCGTTTGGGGATCCCTGCGCGGATTGCGGACGCCGCGCTCACTGCCGCGGAACTCGCCATCGCAACCGGCGTCCAGGAGGACGCGCTCTACCGCGTGCTGCGCGCGCTGGCAAGCGTCGGCCTGTTCGATGAGACGTCGCCGCGGCGCTTCAAGCTCACCGAGGCCGGACAGGCGCTCCGCCCGGACGTGCCGGGCAACATGCACGACATGGCGCTGTGGGTGACATCGCCGTTCCATTTCAAGGTCTATGCGGAAATGATGCACTCGGTCCGCACGGGTCAGCCTGCCGCGGAGAAGGTGACCGGGATGCCCGTGTTCGAGTACTTCCCGCGCGATCCGGAGCTCTCTGAGATCTTCAACAACGCGATGACGACGTTCAGCAACCAGGTGATCCCCGCGGCGCTCGAGGCGTACGATTTCAACGGGATCGATCTGCTCGTGGACGTGGCCGGTGGGCACGGTGCGGTACTCACCGCGGTCCTGCAGCAATATCCGAAGATGCGCGGCGTGCTGTTCGACCTCGATCATGTGATCGCGGGCGCAGGGCGGCGCATTGCCGCCGCCGGTGTGTCCGACCGCCTGGAGATTGAGGCTGGAAACTTCTTTACGAAGGTCACGCCGGGGGCGGACGCGTACATCATGAAACACATCATCCACGACTGGGATGACGAGCGGGCGCTCCGCATTCTCGAGAACATCCGGACGGCGATGGGCGCAAAGCGCGCGCGCGTGATCCTGCTGGAGAGCGTGATCCCGCCGGGCAATACGCCGGACTTCGGGAAGATCATCGACCTCGAGATGCTGATGATGCCGGGCGGCAAGGAGCGGACGGCGGACGAGTTCGCGAAGCTGTTTGCGGAAGCAGGGTTCAAGCTCACGAAGATCGTGCCGACCGGGTCCCCGCTCAGCGTCATCGAGGCGCGGCTGATGTAAAAAGTGGCTAAGATTGTCTCGCCGGAGACACCAGGATGAGCCACATCAGACTGCTTGCCATTGCCATCATCACACTCTCGACCGTCGGCGCTTCGGGGCAGCGCGGGCCAGTCGGAGTGGCGCCGGATCGAATCGCGCGCATCGACGCGCTGCTGCAACGGTATGTCGATGAGAATCGCATCGCCGGGGCGGTCGCGCTCGTCCTTCGCGACGGGAAGCCCATGTACGAACGCGCCGTCGGGTGGAGCGACAAGGAAGCCTCGCGGCGCATGACGCCGGACACGGTGTTCCGTATCGCCTCGCAAACGAAGGCAATCACCAGCGCGGCGATCCTGGTGCTCCTCGAGGAGGGTCGCCTCGGTCTCACCTCGCCGGCGAGTGAGTTCATCCCGGAATTCGACAAGACGATGGTCGCCGTTCAGTCGGATGGTGGCGCCGCGAGCGGGAGCGCCAGCCCGGTCGCGGCGAAACGCCGTATCACCGTGTTCGACCTGTTGACGCATACCGCCGGCATCTGGTACGGAACGAACACCCATGTTGCCGCGCAGTACGAAGCAAAGGGCCTCGGCCCGGCGGCGGGGTACGGGTGGTACACCGCGGACAAGGAGGAACCGGTCTGCACGACGATGGAGCGGCTGGCCTCGTTGCCGTTCGTCGCCCAGCCAGGAGAGTCTGTACGTCTACGGCTACAACACCGACGTTCTTGGCTGCATCGTGGAACGGGCCTCGGGTATGCCGCTGGATCGGTTCATCGAAACGCGCATCACCGGACCGCTGGGGATGAAGGACACCCGGTTCTTCCTCGCACCCGAGCAGCGCGATCGCCTGGCAACGGTGTATGGGAGCGGCGCCGATGGAAAAATCGTCCGTGCGCCCGAGGGCGCTCAGGGCAGGGCCACTACATCGACGGCCCGCGCAAGAACTTCGCCGGCGGCGCCGGCCTCGTATCGACGGCGCGCGACTATGCTCGCTTCCTGGAAATGATCCGCCGGGGCGGCGAGCTCGATGGCGTTCGCGTGCTCGCTCCGCGAAGCGTCGCCCTCATGACGACCAACCAGATCGGCACGCTGCACTCGCCGGCCGGTCTCGGCTTCGGGCTGGCATTTCAAACCGTCGATCGTTACGGTGCCAACGGCTTGAGCTCCATAGGCTCCTATGGCTGGGGCGGCGCCTACGGGACCCGCTACCACGTGGATCCGGAGGCGCGCCTCACGATGGTGTTGATGATTCAGATGCTCCCCAACGCCACCGATCTGCGGGAGAAGTTCCCGAATCTCGTGTATCAGGCGCTGATTGACACGCCGGATCGTCCGGCAAAGACATCGTCATAACCCATAAGCTGCCGTGGATCGCCCGTTGCTCGCGGCTCTCGTCCTCGCGATTGGCGCGACAGCCGCCGGCTTTTTTGTCGGCGACGGATTCGCTCGCGCGCGGCGTGCCGATCGTTTCGTCGAAGTGAAGGGGCTGGCGGAGCGCGAAGTCGCGGCCACGCTGGCGCTGTGGCCCCTTCGCTTTGCCGCCAGCGGCGACGACCTGGCGGCGGCGCAGGCGCAAATCACCCGCAGCCACAAGGAGGTTCTCGCGTTCCTCGAGCGCAATGGCATTCCGTCCACCGCGACCGAGCTCCAGAATCTGCAGGTCACCGATGCGAACACGATCCGATACGGAGGCGAGCGGCGAGGCGGCCCTCGCTTTATCATCGAACAGACGGTGATGGTCCGGTCCGACAAGCCCGAGGTCGTGGAGGCCGCCAGCCAGAAGGTCAGCGAGCTCGTGTCCGCAGGCGTGGTGCTGTCGTCGTCCGGGGAGTACGGCGCGTTGGGCGGGCCGACGTTCATCTTCAACGGACTGAACGCCCTGAAGCCGAAGATGATCGCCGAGGCGACGGCCAGCGCGCGCGCCTCGGCGGAGCAGTTTGCAGCCGACTCGGGAAGCTCGCTCGGTGGAATTCGCCAGGCGAACCAGGGTGTGTTCGTCATCCTGCCGCGCGACCAGGCGCCTGGCGTAAACGAAGGCAGCCAGCGCCGCAAGATCGTGCGCGTGGTTTCGACGGTTCAGTATCTGCTCGAATAGCCCGGAGAACAGTCATGAAGTGGCTCGTGCGAGTCGTGCTCTTCGTCGCGGTGGCATATGCCGCCTTCTTCGCCGCGGTGTTCGTGGCCATGCACCAGCCGCCGGAACGTTTCGGTCAGTTCATGGCGCGTGTGCCGCAGCCGGCCGTGTGGGCCGCGCTGCCCGCCCGCCACATGTGGCTGTGGGCGCGGACCGGACCGCTCGAGGAAGGCGACATGGCGCCCGACTTCACGCTCTCCACGAACACGCATGATGGGCGCGTCACGCTCAGCTCGCATCGCGGCCAGCGCCCGGTGGTGCTGGTGTTCGGCAGTTACACGTGACCACCGTTCCGGCGGGCGGTGCCCGCCCTCAACAAGCTGTATCAGCAGTATCGCGATCGCGCGGCGTTCTACATCGTCTATATCCAGGAAGCGCACCCGATCGATGCCTGGCAGGTCGACGACAACCTGAAAGACGATGTGCTCGTGGCGAGCACGATGACGAAGGACGACCGCCTGAAAGCCGCCGGCATGTGCGTCAAAAATCTCGGCATCGAGCTGCCGGCGCTCATCGACGAGCCGGACAACCGTGCGGAGCGCGCCTATACGGGCTGGCCCGATCGGCTGTACGTCATCGATCGTGATGGGAAGATCGGCCACAAGAGCGCCGCGGGGCCGTTCGGTTTCAAGCCCGCCGAAGTGGAGGCCGCACTGAAGCGGCTCGTGCCCGGGAAGACCTCGTAGCGCGAATCAGAACTTGTCGAGCCCTTCGGTCAGCTCGATCGTCACGCCGAAAGGATCGGTGAGAAACGCGATGGCCAGACCGCGCTCCTTGAGCAGCTTGTAGGGCACATCGAGCTTCGCGCCGCGAGACTCCAGCTTCTTGCAGAACTCGGCGAGGTTCCGCACCTCGAATCCCACGTGATCGACCGCGCGGCCCTTCGTTGGAATCGTCGGAGGGACCTTGTTGGTCGTGAACGTGAGATTCATTCCAGGCACGTCGGCCGTGTCGTGGTCGCCGCGCTTCCTCGAGACGAGCGAGAAGGTCTCGGCGTACCAGTCGCGCAGCTTCACGTCGTTCCCCGGGCCGACGACGTAGTGGAGGTGGTAGCCGATCGCCTGCTGCGGAAGACCCGTGTCCTGCTGCAGCTCGATCTTGATGTCATCGGGGCCGCGCAGATAGGCGTTCGGAAACCCTTCGGTGCCCGTGAACTCGCGCTCGACCTGGTAGCCTGCCGCGCGCCATCGCTGCAGGGCCTCGGACAGGTTGCGGATTTTCAAGCCGAAATGATCCATCACGGTGCCGACGCTGCTGCCCGTCGGCGTCTGCTGAGTGAAGAGAATCAGCATCCCCGGCAGCTTCACGCCCGGGAGCCCTTCCTTCTGCAGCGCCACCGCTCCGAAATGCTCGACCCAGAGCTTCTTCTGCACGTCCACGTTCGCCACATTCAGGTGGACGTGGCCCATCGAGATGCCTGCGCCGTTCGGTGGCGCGAGTTGAGCGTACCCAGAGGACACCGGCAACAGCAGCAGCCCGACGATCAGCAACCATCTCATACAGACACCTAACGGCCGGACGTCGGCGACGCAGGCGCCGCGTTCTCGTACCACTTGATGTTGGACGTGCGGCTTCCGATGCAGACGATGTCCGGGCGGCGGTCGCTGTTGACATCGGCCGTCACGCAGCCGGATGCTGCCATCGTGCCTGCGTCGAGGACCTGATGGTGCCATTCACCCGCGACATCCTCGGGCGCGTACAGCACGTGCACGCCGGTTGTTTTCGCGTCGCGGTCGCCCGCGACGATGTCGTCGCGGCCATCGCCGTTGAAATCGGCGACGGCGACCTCGTGCCCTTCCAGGATGCCGTCGAAGAGGACGCGTCGCTGCCAGGTGCCGCTCGTTTCGGTGTAGACGACGATTTCATTGCCGTGCCACGGTTCGACGGACGCCAGAAAGCGCTTTCGATTGATCTGTCCAACCGCCACGTCGCTCGATCCAAGCCGTGGAGCCTTGCCGGTGTGTCCCGGCGACAGCCGGCGCGACTCCCATTTCACCTTCGCGCCGCGTCCGGATGCCCGATACAGGGTGATGCCATCGAAGCTTGTCGTGAGCAGCTCGGACCGGCGATCGTTGTCCCAGAACACCGGTCGCACGCGGTGCAGGATCCCGCCGATGTCGTCGGCGATGAGCTGTCGCGCCCAGCCGTTCTGGCCGTACCAGAAGAGCGACGCCTTGTCCTGGTCGTACGTCGGCGCCAGGCCCTTCGGACCGACCAACGGGGCGTTGATCAGCTCTTTCTTTCGATCGCCATCGATGTCGGCCCACGCAAGATGATGTGAGGTGCTGAACGCGTCGATCCGCTGCTCCTTCCAGCGCCGGCGCGGGTCGCCCTGGTGCCGCAGCAGCCAGACGAGACCCTCGCTCTTGGCAGGCACCATCGCGAAGCCATTTTCGACCGCGACTTCCGGGATGCCGTCGGCGTCGATGTCGTCCGCCGCGAGATTCACGATTGCGGGCAGGCCATCGGCCATGACGTGGCGCTGCCACGTTGGATTCTCGTGCCAGGCAAGCTCCGGGATGCGCTGCGTCACGCCGATGATGTCCGGCTTGCCGTCCTTGTTCATGTCGACAACGGCCACGGCGTACCCGCCGGGAACCTTGTCGTCGATGACGTGAGGGCGGAAATCGACGGGACCTGCGGGCGGCGGCGATCCGGAGAGAGACGCGCCGGCGATGCTCGAGGTAACGAGGAGGGCGGCCAGATGCCTCATCTGCATGGCGGGATCATGCAGTGCCAGCGTCAGTTGTCAAGGAACATTTCACCCGCCTAAGATGCGAGACCATGGCCGGGCCCCGTGCATGGCACGCCATCACGCTGATCGGTCTTGCTCTTGTCTACGTTGCGGCGGGAAAGCTCGGGTTGTCGCTCGCCATCGTCAACGAAAGCGCGAGCGCGGTGTGGCCGCCGACAGGGATTGCGCTCGCCGCCTGCCTGCTGATCGGAACTCGCGTATGGCCCGCGCTGATGGTGGGCGCGTTCGCGGTCAACTTCACCACCTCGGGCTCGCTGGCCGCATCGCTGGCGATTGCGGCAGGCAACACGCTCGAAGGAATCATTGGCGCATGGCTGATCGCGCGCTACGCGAACGGGTCGGCGGCCTTCGAATCGGTGCGAGACACGTTTCGGTTCGCGCTGCTCGCCGCCGTCGCAACCGCGATCGCCGCGTCGATCGGGTCGGCCACGCTCGTCGCCACCGGACTCGCCGCGAGCGGGGACCTCGCGTCCGTGTTCGTCACCTGGTGGATTGGCGACCTCGTTGGCGCGATGGTCGTGGCACCGCCGCTGCTGCTGTGGCATTCGCCGCACCCGGCATCACAGAGCCGGCCGGTCGAGACGGTTCTTCTCGCTGCATCGATCGCCGGTGTGTCGTGGTTCGTCTTCGGTGACTCGCCCGCCGGCACGCGCCGATATCCCCTGGAGTTCGTGCCCATCGCGGGGTTGCTCTGGTGCGCCTTCCGGTTCGGGGCGTTGGCGACGTCGCTCGCATCCGCCGCGACCTCGGTGGTCGCCGTGTGGGGGACGCTCCGCGGCTACGGCCCGTTTGCGAGAGGCTCGCCGAATGAATCGCTGCTCCTCCTCCAGGTATTCATGGGAGGCGTATCGACCGTCATGCTGGCGGTCGCGGCCGAAGTCGCCGCCCGCCGAAGCGCGACGATCTCTTTGCGACGGCTCAACGACTCGCTGGAGGACCGGGTGGCGTCGCGCACCGAGGATCTCGTCAAGGCGCGCGACCGCCTGGCCGAGGCGCAATCGGTCGCGCACGTCGGCAGCTGGGAATGGGACGTCGCCGCCAATTCGCTGTGGTGGTCGGAGGAGCTGTACCGAATCTACGGTCTCGAGCCTGGCACCGCGGTCAGCTACGAAACCTACATCTCGCGCGTGCACCCCGCCGACCGGGAACGAATCCATGAACACGTACGGCGCGCGCGCATCGATGGGAAGCCGTTCGCGTTCGAGCATCTCGTGGTCTGCGATGACGGCACGGTGAAAACCTTGTTCGGGCGCGGCCGCGTCACGCTCGGTCCGGACGGAACGGCCGTCAGAATGAGCGGCGTGGCGCACGACATCACCGAGCAGAAGCACGCCGACGAGGAGCGTGCGCAGCTCATTCGCGAGCAGATCGCCCGGCGCGAGGCGGAGGAGGCGAACCGGGCGAAGGACCAGTTCCTCGCCACGTTGTCCCACGAGCTTCGAACACCGATGAACGCAGTCCTCGGCTGGGCGCGGATGCTGCGGCTGGTGCCGCTCGACGAGGACGGCCGAACGCGGGCCGTCGATGCCATCTTCCGCAACGTGCAGATCCAGGCGCAGCTCGTCGCCGACATTCTCGACGTCTCACGCATCGCGACCGCGACGCTCAGCCTCGAGCCGGGGGTTTTGGATGTGGCCGCGGTGATAGACGAGGCCATCGAAACCGTAGGAGAGGCGGCACGGGCGAAGCAGGTGACGATTGTGTTCGATCGTCCGACGCCTGGCCTGCAGCTCCAGGGCGACGCCGCGCGCCTCCGCCAGGTCGTGTGGAATCTGCTGGCGAATGCGGTGAAGTTCGTCGAGGAGTGCGGACGAGTGTCGGTCGGAGTGGTCTGCCGCGGCGATTCGCTGGAAATCGTCATCGACGACGACGGCCCGGGCATCGCTCCGGAGTTTCTGCCGCACGTCTTCGATCGGTTCCGTCAGGCCGACGGCTCACTCACGCGCGCGCATGGCGGTCTCGGCCTCGGCCTCGCGATCGTCCGGCACATCGTCGAGCTGCATGGCGGGACCGTGGCTGCAGCCAATCGAATCCCGACCGGCGCCAGCTTCCGCGTGCGCCTGCCTGCGGGCGGAGCTAGCTCGCGACCGCGCAGCCTTTGAGGAAGCGCGACGAGTTGAGCCACGTTTGATCGGGGTAGTACGAAAAGACCACGCCGCCGCCGCGAACGGTGTCGATGACGTCGCGCGCGATCGCTTCGCGCAGAGCAGGGCAGCCCCAGCTCCGGCCGAGCCGTCCCTGACGCGCCGCAATCTCCTCGCTCACATACGGTGCGCCGTGCATGACGATGGCGCGATCGAGAGCGCTGCCGTTGAAGCCGGGCTCGAGGCCGTCGAGCCGCAGCGAGTAGCCGTTGCTGCCGACGTAGGTGTCGCGGGTGACGAAGAGGCCGATGCTCGACTGCCGGCTGTTCAGGCGATCGGAGAAGCTGATCGACATGTTCTCGCCGGTGTTGCGGCCGTGCGCGACGAGCTCCTTGTAGAGGAGGTTGCCAGTCGCGGAGATCGAACACCCACAGGCGTGGTTCAGTCGAGGGTCGCGAATAGTCGATGAGCGTCAACGTCGGCGGTGCATCGATGGCCCCGGACGAGGTCGCGCAAGAAAGCGCCCGAAGCGCAAGGTCGAGCACCCCGGCCGAGACACCGGCCCGCTCGGCGACTGCGCTGTCGAGGAGCCCGGCTGGTGGCATGGCTGGCGCAGCCGTATGGGCGATTGGGAGCTCAGCGGGCCGCGGCACCTCGGGAATATGCGCTTCCGCGGAGCGGAATGACGGCACCGCAAACAGGCACAAGCTCATCGCGAGGAGCGCGCGCACGGATCGGCTCTTCAACTTGTTCATGTCTCTTTGGCTTGTTGGAACCCTTTCAGTTTCGCAGGCCCGAGGCGCATGTTCAAGCACGGCCGCGTGCTAGCATCGCCCGCATGCGCCTCTACCTTTCAGCCGCCGTGCTGGCCACCGCGCTCGCAGCAGTCGCGGCACAGGAAACCGATGCGCGCAAGGAGCTGATCGCCCGCGCGAAGTCCTTCGAGCTCAGCACGCCCTACGAGCCGCCGCCGGGCGACGCGCTCGAGCACCACGCCGCGGGGTTCGCAAAAGTCATGTGTTCCGCCGTGTTCATCACCGGCCTCGATCCTGACTTTGCCGCCGAGAACGTCGGTTACTTCGCTGCGCCGTACGCGGAGCGCGCGAAGATGGACAAGCCCGTCATCGACCGCGCGACCAAGACCGTTCACGTGAAGCTTCCCTCCGGCGCAACCCGGACGGCGCGCCACTTCGGCGATCAGGGCTGTGTGACGTTTCCCGCTGGAAAGAGCTCCGTCGGATTCACACCTGTGAAGCTTGCCAGGAATCTGCCGAGCCCGGACACGCCGTGGCCGATGGGAGACGCATTGCCGAGCGAAGATGCCGTCGCCGCGGCAGTTGACGCATCCAGGCTCAAGCAGGCTCTCGACGCGGCATTCGAACCGCCCGACGCTTTGACGGCGGCGTTCGTCGTTACGTGGAAGGGCAGGATCGTCGGCGAGCGGTACGGCCGGGGCATTACCGCCAGCACCCCGCTCGAGAGCTGGTCGATGGGGAAGAGCCTGACCGCTACGCTGATGGGAATCCTGATCCAACAGGGCGTGTACGAGCTGTGGCAGCCGGCGCCGGTGCCTGAGTGGCAGAAGCCTGGCGACCCGCGCGCGAAGATCAGGATCGGCGACCTGCTGAACATGTCCAGCGGACTCCGCATCAGGGCGCCGCAGGATCCAGACTTCGATCCGTCAGGTCCCTACCCCGATCACCTCTATTTCTATACCGGCCCGAATGCGTTCCAGTGGGCCGCCACGCGGCCGCTGCAGTGGCCGCCGGCGACGATTGGCCGCTATCACAATTCCGATCCCGTGCTCATCAACTATCTCATTCGCCTTGCCGTTGAGAAACGCCGCGAGGAGTACCTGTCGTTTCCCCAGCGTGCGCTCTTCGACAAGATCGGCGTCCGGACCATGGTGATCGAGACCGATGCGGCCGGGAACTTCCTCCCTCAGGGCTACGACCTCGCGTCGGCGCGCGATTGGGCCAGGCTCGGGAACCTCTATTTGCAGGACGGCGTCTGGAACGGCAAGCGCATCCTTCCCGAAGGCTGGGCGACGTTCGTCAGCACGGTCGCTCCGGCATGGAAGGCCGACAAGCGCCCGGTGTACGGCGGGTTCTTCTGGATCAACGGGCAAGCGACGTTCCCGGTGCCTCGCGAGGCGTACTACATGTCCGGCGCCGGCGGCCAGACGACGTTGATCGTCCCGTCGCACGATCTCGTCATCGTGCGGCAGGGGCATTACAAGGGGAGCTCGCGCGCCAACGAAGGGTTCCGGAAGGCGCTGACGCTGCTGATGGCGGCGGTGCCACCGCGCGCTCCGGGTTCGTAGCGATGCGGGTTCCGGATGAAGTGCGCCGTGCGCTCACGACCGTGCTGCGTGAATCGATCGAAGGCGCCGCGCCCGATCAGGGCTGGGTCCTGAACCCCGGCGATCCGGGACTGCTGGCGTCGCTCGAGGCGCTCTCGGCGCCGGCCGCCAGCGCGCGCCCGAACGGGCGATCGTCGATTGCCGCGCATGTCGATCACGTGCGGTATGGGCTGGAGCTGTTGAACCGGTGGGCAGCGGGCGAGAAGGATCCGTTCGCGAACGCCGACTATGCTGCAAGCTGGCGCCGGCAGCACGTCGATGAAGAAGCATGGCGCGCGCTGCGGGATGCGCTGAAGCATCAGGCGCAGACGTGGCTCGCTGCCGTCGAGCAGCCGAGAGAGCTCGATCAGGTCGAGCTGACGGGAATCGTGGCAAGCGCGGTGCACCTGGCCTATCACCTTGGCGCCATGCGGCAGATCGATGCTGCCGCGCGCGGCCCGCTCGCCCGCGACTAGTCCCGGAGTTTCGCTCGAGTTGTGGATGGTGCTCGAAGCGGCTTTGCCGTGGATCACAGGGAGATCGGGGAGATAGGGAGGAATATCAAGGTCTCGCCGACCTCCCTGATCTCCCTGTGACGCATAGAGCGAATGGCCTATTCAAGTGAACTCCCGTCTAGGACCTGGAGGTGACCGATGTCCAAGATCGTGGCGGCCTGCATTGTGACGGTGCTCGCAATGTCGGCGCTTGACGCGGCCTCCGACCAGACGCGAGCAACCGTCGAACGCTTCAACGACGCGATCAACCGTCAGGACATCGCGGTTGTAGCCGAGCTGCTGGACGACAACACGCTGTTCGAGAATACGAACCCGCCACCGGATGGCAGCCGCATCGAAGGAAAGGCCGCCGTCCTCGCCTTCTGGGAGAAGTGGTTTGCGAACAACGCGGGCGCCAGGTTCGAGGCTGAGGAGCTCATCGTGGCCGGCGATCGATGCACGGTGCGGTGGATTTATCGCAAGACGCGCGACGGCAAGCCATGGCACCTCCGCGGCGTCGATGTGCTCACCGTGCGGAACGGAAGGATCCTCGCGAAGCTCTCGTACGTGAAAGGCTGACCCACCGCCGCCAATCGCCGCTCCGCCCGGTACGTCGCTTGAGTACTTTCCGCTGTTTCCGAAGCGGAGGCTCGCTGAAGCCCGTGCATAGGTGGCGCACCAAGGGAGGAGACGATGGCGAAGTACGGAAGGGCGGCGTCGAAGACAGTCGAGTCCGCGATGCGGCGTCGCAAGCGCGGTACGTTGAAGAGCGGCTCGGGCCGGAAGGTGAAGAGCCGCAAACAGGCGATCGCGATCGGCTTGTCCGAAGCGCGCAAGAAGGGTGCGAAAGTCCCGTCGCGAAAGGGGGCGAGGAAACGGACGGCTCGCAAGTCGGCGAAAAAGCGTTGATCGATCTTGGCCCGGGTGCGAGCTGGCTCCGCGGCTGTCTGACGCTCGACGAGCAGCTCGCGCTCGCGGCCCGATGCCGGGCGCTGATGGACGGTCCCGTTGGCGGCTACGTGCCCACCGTGCGCGGGGGCGGGAAGATGCGCGTGCGGATGCTCTGTCTGGGTCGTCACTGGAACGCGCGTACCTATTCGTACGAACCGACCCGCGGCGATTTCGATGGCGCCCCGGTGCAGCCGCTGCCGGACGACTTCGCGGCGCTGGCGCAGCGCGTTGCCTCCGAGGCCGGGTATCTCGCTGTCGCCAGACCTCTGCATCATGAACTGGTACGGCCCGGACGGGCGCATGGGCCTGCATCAGGACAAAGATGAAAGCCGCCCGTCGATCGAGGCGGGCTTGCCGGTCGTGTCGATTTCGATTGGCGACACCGCGCGGTTTCTGTTCGGCGGTCTGCGCCGGAGGGATCCTGTTCAGAGCCTGATGCTGGAATCGGGGGACGCATTCGTGTTCGGCGGCCCGGCGCGGCTGCGCTATCACGGCGTCTCGCGGATCGTTCCGGGGACCGCGCCGGCGGCGCTCGGGATCGACGGGCGATTCAATCTCACCTTCAGACGATACTAGGCAGCGATGTGAATGCGGTACGGCCGGGCTTCGTCTACACCGAGATGCACGCCAGCGGGGGTGAACCCGGTCGCGTCGACCGCGTGAAAAGCATTCGTGCCTGTGGCTTATGTGACCGGGGCAAGTAGCGGCGACGAACTCCGAAAGCATTACGCTCTTCGTAATACGACGCGATCGGTCATTGACGCGTCGCGCCCGTGACACATAATGCTCCCTCCCCTCGCGACGCAGAGTCGTCAGGTCGTAGTGTGAGGTGAGTATGAAGAGGAGAGAATTCGTAACGTCGGTGCTGGCAACCGGGCTCGCGACGCCTGCGCTCGCGGCGAAGCAGGAGCATGAGCATGCGAGGCCGCTGAGCGGTCCGCTTGCGAATGCGGTCGTGGCATTTGGCGCGTGGAGGAGTGAGCCGCCGCTCGACAGATTCCCGAATGTGCCGCCGCCGCCCCCGACCAACGCGCATCTGCTGCTGCCGTACGAGGCACGGATCAAGGCCGGCGGCGCGGTGACCTTTGCGATCTCCGGGTTGCACAACGTGCAGGTGTTCGCGCCGGGAACGAAGCCGAGCGACAATCAACGTGGGATTGATTACGCCGATGACCGGTCCTCCGCCGTTCACGGGTCTCCCGATCATCAACGACCCGACCAGGCGCGTCTATCGCGGACCGGATCCGAGCCTGTTGCCGCTCGATCGGGTTGAAACGGTGCATTTCGCGAAGCCAGGCCGGTACCTGGTGATCTGTGGGTTCCTCTTTCACTTCCAGGACGGCATGTACGGCTACGTCCGCGTGCTGCCCGCGTCGCGTAGCGACGACTAGCATGTCGAATCACCCGCCGCGCAACCGCGCGCGGCGGGTGACGCAACGCGTCCGCGGCTCGCCTGGCATACGATAGCTTCGTGCCCTTTACCGCGCTGAAGCTGCATCCCGACCTGCTCAAGGGTATCCGCGAGCTTGGGTTCACGAGGCCGACGCCCATTCAGGCCGATGCCATTCCCCCCGGCGTCGCCGGCCGCGACGTGCTCGCCTGCGCGCAAACCGGCAGCGGCAAGACGGCGGCATTCCTGCTGCCCATACTTCACCGGCTCATCGCGCGGCCTCGCCGCGTGACGCGGGCTCTCGTCCTGACGCCGACGCGCGAGCTCGCGGCGCAGATCGTCGAGGACCTGAATGCCCTTGCCGTGCATACGCCGCTCACGGCGGCCGCGGTCTACGGTGGCGTCGGGATGGGTCCGCAGGAGCACGCGTTTCGCAGCGGCGTGGACGTGGTGGTGGCGACGCCGGGCCGCCTGCTCGATCACTTCCGCCAGCCGTACGCAAAGCTCGAGGGTCTCGAGTATCTCGTGCTGGACGAAGCCGATCGCATGCTCGACATGGGGTTCCTGCCGGACATCCGCCGCATCCTGCGTCACGTGCCGAAGAAGCGGCAGACGATGTTCTTCAGCGCGACGATGCCGCCGCCGATCGCGGAGCTGGCGCGCGAGATGTTGAAAGATCCGGTGACCATCAGCGTCGAGCGGCCCTCGAAGCCGGCGGTCGGCATCACACATGCGGTGTACCCCGTGCCGCAGGAGCTGAAGGCGCAGATGCTGGTGGAGCTGCTGAAGCGCGATCTCGTCCGCGAGGCGCTCGTGTTCACCCGCACCAAGCACCGCGCGAACCGGGTCGCGGATTACCTGGTCAGGGCGGGCGTGCGGGCCGAGCGCATCCATGGCAATCGTTCGCAGGCGCAACGGACGCAGGCGCTCGAGGGGTTCAAGCAAGGTCGGTATCGTGTGCTGGTGGCGACCGACATCGCGGCGCGCGGCATCGACGTGGAGGCGCTCAGCCATGTCGTGAACTTCGACGTGCCCGCCGTCCCCGACGACTATATCCATCGTGTCGGCCGCACCGGCCGCGCCGAATTGACCGGTGACGCATTCACGTTCGTGTCGCGCGAGGAAGAGCCGGATCTCCGCGCGATCGAGAAGGCGATCGGTCGCGCGCTGCCGCGCGTCACGCTGCCGGACTTCGACTACACCGCGCGACCGCAGGCGAAGCTCGAGGTGCCGCTGGCGCAGCGCATCGCGGAGATCCGCGCGCGCAAGGCCGAGGAGCGCGCACGGGCACGAGCGAAGGGAGAACGTCGTGCCGCGGCGGACGCTCCGCCACGGGGGAGGGGCCGGCCGTCGCATCGGCGTCGGGGATGATCCGATGGACGTGATCTATTTCCGCCACGCCGCAGAGTTCCGGCGATGGCTGCAGAAACACCACGGCACGGCAACGGAGCTCTGGATCGGCTTTTACAAGAAGGGCTGCGGCAAGACGGGCATCACGTATCCGGAGGCGGTCGATCAGGCGCTCTGCTTCGGCTGGATCGACGGCGTCAGGAAGAAGGTTGATGAGATCAGCTACACGAATCGATTCTCGCCGAGAACCGCGAAGAGCACCTGGAGTCTCATCAACATCCGGCGCGTGGGTGAGCTGACCAGGCTCGGGCTCATCGCGGCGCCGGGTCTGGCGACATTCAAAGCTCGTGATCCGAAGCGATCCTTGAAGTACTCGTTCGAGAACCGGCCGGCGTCGCTCGCGCCGGAGCTGGAGAAGGTCTTCAAGGCCCAGAAGGTTGCCTGGACGTTCTGGGAGACGCTGCCACCGGGGTACCGGCGCACGGTTACCTGGTGGGTGATGAGCGCAGTCAAGGACGAGACACGCCGCTCGCGTCTGGCGACCGTGATCGAGAGCGCGACACGCGGCCAGCGCGTGGGACTGCCGGCCCCGCCGAAGAAACGATGATGCCGCATGCGAAGGTCGCAGTTGTCTGCGCTCAGAGTCAGCTCAGAGTCGACTCTGAGTCGACTCTGAGCTGACTCTGAACCCAACGTTACTCGTAACGCAGCGCGCGCATGGGGTCCAGGCGAGAGGCGCGATAGGCGGGGATGAAGCCGGCGCCGAGCGCGACGACCGCCAAGACGAGCGCTGATGTCGCGACGACCATAGGATCGTGGCCTTTGAGCTCGAACAGCAGCGACTGCGCCGAGCGCCCCAGCGCAAACGCGCCAGCCAGGCCGATGATTCCGCCAACCATCGTCATCCGTCCGACCTGACCGAGCACGAGCGCACGGACACGCGCGGCATCGGCGCCCAGCGCCATTCGAACCCCGAACTCCCTCGTGCGCTGTGAGACGGTGTACGCCAGCACGCCGTAGAGTCCAACCGCGGCCAGCAGTGTGGCCAGGACGGCGAACGACGTCGACAGCGTCGTAATGAACCGATCCATGAACAGGTTCTCCCGCACCTGTGTGTCCATCGTCTTCAGGTTTTCGACCGGCAGGTTCGGATCGAGCCGCCTGATGACGGCGGGGATGGCGGTCAGGAGCTGCTCCTCGTCGAGCTTCGTCCTCACGTAGAAGTTGAGAAAGCCGACCCGCTCCTCCTGCCGGTATGGAGTAATGAACACGGGCTGCGGCTCGCGTTTCACCTGGTTGTACTTCGAGTCGCGTGCCAGGCCGACGATCTCGATGTCGAGCTCGGTGCCAGGGTCCCCGCTCCGCTTCATCCGCTTGCCGACGGCATCGCGTCCCAGTTTGAACTTCTTCGCGAACGCCTCGTTGACGACGGCCACCTTCGGCGCGCCGAGTGCGTCTGCGCGCGTGAACTCGCGACCCGCGATCAGTGGCGTGCCGATCGTCCGCAGATAGCCTGGGCCGACGCCGTTGAAGCGTGAGTTGACGTCAGTGTCAGGACCGGCGTCGAAGCCTTGCACCCGGACGTCGTTGCCCCAGCTGTTCCCGGCGATGAGATTCACGAGCGAGCCCGCAACCGAGCTCACGCCCGGGATCGCCGCGAGTTCGTCCTCGATCTGCTCGAGAAGGGCTCGTGACCGCTCCTGAGGATATCCATTGCGGACGGGCGCGACGCTGAACACTACGAGCTTCTCGGTCCTGATTCCGAGATCCACTCTGCTTGCGTTGACCAGGCTCTTCGTGAACAAACCCGCCGCGATCAGCAGCGCCATCGAGAGCGCGATCTGGGCCGTGGCAAGGCCGGTACGGAATCGTGCCGCGGACCGCGCTCCGGACGGCTGCCCCGTCGTGCCTTTGAGTGTCGAGACGAGATCCGGCCGCGTGCTGTGAAGCGCCGGGAACAGGCCGAACAGCACGCCTGTGGTCACGGATAACACGCCGGCGAATAGAAGAGCCGTCGAATCGAGGCTGAAACTGAAGCTCTCCGACGCTTCCGGCGGCAGCATCGCCGCAATGGCCGTCAGCGTCCAACGAGCCACCACCAGGCCCGCTGCGCCTCCAAGCAACCCAAGCAGGCATGACTCGGTGAGAAGCTGCCCCACGAGCTGACGCCGCCCGGCGCCAATCGAAAGCCGCACCGCCATCTCCGTTCCGCGGTTCGCGGCACGCGCAAGGAGCAGGTTCGCGATGTTCGCACACGCGATCAGAAGCACCACTCCGGTGACAGTCAGCAGCAGCACGAGGGGCGCGCGGGCCTCGGTATGAACGCTACTCTGGCCGCGTGCGCCGGGTTCGACCAGTACCTCCTTCGCGCGGAAGCGCTTCATCGTCTGATCGCTCATGCCCTTCTGGAGCGGCGCCTCGGCGTCGTTCAGAATCGCGCGGTACGGAACATTCAACGCCGTACGCGCCTGATCGAGTGTGACCCCCGGCTTCAGTCGGGCGAAGAGGTACGCCCAGTAGTTGCGGCGGTCGTCGAGTCCCTTCCATCCGGCGATCACGACCTCGCGCATTGAAATCGGCATGAAGATCTTCGGCGTGTCGCCGAGCACCGTGCCCGAGAAGCCCGCCGGCGCTACGCCGACGATCGTCATCGGGTGTCCGTTGACGATGAGCGTCTGGTTCAGCACGTTCGAGCTCTGCTCGAACTGCGCCCGCCAGAGGGCGTGACTCAGGACGACCACGAAATGGCCCCCTCGGATCCGGTCATCGTCCGCCGTCAGCAGCCGCCCGAGCGCCGGCTGCAGGCCGAGAATTGGGAAGTAGCTGCCCGACACCAGCATCGCGTCGGCGCTGAGCGTCCGGCTCTGGTAGGCGACGTTCGCGCCGTTGCTGACGTGCGCGGCGATGCCTGTGAACACGCTCTGCACGCGTTCGAGGTCGCGGAACATCGGGTAACTGAACACGGTGTCGCAATCACCGGCCTGCCCGCAGTTCTGCGATCCGGGCTTTGGGCCGGGCGCCGAGAGGTTGACGAGTTCTTCCGGCGCGTGGACGGGGAGCGGTCGCAGGAGGATCTGGTTGAAGAGCGAAAAAATTGCCGAGTTTGCTCCGATCCCCAGCGCCAGCGAGAGAATGGCGACGGCTGTGACGAATGGCGTCTTGAACAGCGTGCGGAGGGCGAGGCGCAGATTCGACATGCAGCGTTTGACGGCCCGGGGCGGCGCATAGTTTATCCTTGCGGCTCAACAAAAAGGAGGATGCGAATGGCCGCTCTGACCTCGCTGTGGGCTCCCATCCTGGTCGGCGGCGTCCTGGTATTCGTGGTCAGCTCGATTATCCATATGGTGTTGCCGTATCACCGGACCGACTTCGGGACCCTGCCGGCCGAAGACGATGTGATGGAGGCGCTTCGTCGGTTCAAGATCCCGCCGGGCGACTATCTGGTTCCGTGCGCAGGCACGCCGGATCGCATGCGGTCGCCGGAGTTCCAGGAGAAGATGAAACGCGGACCGGTCGCGATGATGACGATGATGGAGAGCGGACCACCGAGCATGGGAAAGCCGCTCATGTGGTGGTTCGTGTATACGCTGGTCGTCGGGTTGTTCGCTGGTTACGTCGCAAGCCGCGCGCTTCCGGCGGGGGCGGCCTACATGGAGGTCTTCCGCTACACGGGAACGGTGGCGTTTGCGGGATACTCGCTGGCGTTGTGGCAGAACGTGATCTGGTACAAGCGGTCGGTGAGCGCCACCGCCAAGTCGACGCTCGACGGTCTCATCTATGCGTTACTGACCGCCGGCGCATTCGGCTGGCTCTGGCCGCGATAACCGACTCAGAGTCGACTCTGAGCTGACTCTGAGTAAGAGTAAGCAGGAAATGCCAATGACCATACCGCTCGCGGGGCTGCGCGAACTCTACCGGCACATGGAATGGGCCGACGCCGCCGTCTGGCGCGCCGTGCTCGCGCACCCACCGGCGCGCCACTGATGCGCGGCTTCGCGATCTGCTGCTCCACCTGCACACCGTCCAGCGCGCGTTCCTCCACGTGTGGACGCAGCAGGCGCTCACGTTCCCGGAGCCAGGTGATTTCCCGAGCATCGGATCCGTCCGCGAGTGGAGCTATCCCGTGTACGCCGACGCGACCCGCTTTCTCAGCTCCCTCGCCGCCGACGCGCTCGAACGACCGCTCGTGATGCCATGGGCCGCGCAGCTGGCCACGCGCCTCGGCCGGATGCCCGATGCCCCCACGCTTGCCGAGACGATCTTTCAGGTCACCAGCCATTCGACGTATCACCGCGGACAGGTCAACGCGCGACTGCGCGAGCTGGGCGGCGAACCGCCGCTCGTCGATTTCATCGCATGGGTCTGGTTCGGAAAGCCCGAGCCCGACTGGGAGGAGGTTGCGTGACCCTCGACCGCCGTCAGTTTCTCACCACCGCCGCTGCGATCGCGGCCTGGCCACGCTGGGCGCCAGCTGCATCTCACGCGGCCGGTGCACCGCGTCCGCCATCTGTCTTCCCTCCGTCGGTTCGCGCCAACTTCGCGATCGCCGCGTCGCAGACCTATCTGGATTCTGCGTCGATCCACCCGATGGGCGCGCACGCCGCGCGCGCGCTCGAGGAGCACGTGGCATTTCGAACCAGGGGACCGGGAAGCGGCCGCGCTGATTTCGGCGTCGAGCAGCAAGCCGACCTGAAGCGTCGGTTCGCGCAGCTGATCAACGCCAAGCCGACCGAGATTGCCTTCGTTCAAAACACCTCGGACGGCGAGAACATCGTCGTGATGGGCATGGACCTCGTCAGACGTGGGGGCAACGTGGTGATCGACGAGCTGCATTTCACCTCGTCGCTCTATATGTACAAGTCGCTCGAAGCGAAAGGGCTCGAGCTGCGCATCGTGAAGCACCGGGACTGGGCCATCGACATCCGCGACGTCGAGCGCGCGGTCGATCGAAACACACGCCTGGTGTCGATGGCCCTCGTCTCCAACGTCAACGGGTATCTGCACCACGCGAAGGCGATCGCGAACGTGGCGCACGCCCACGGCGCGTACGTGTATGCCGACATCGTGCAGGCCGCGGGCGCCGTGCCGGTCGATGTTCGTGAGATGGGAATCGACTTCGCTGCCACCGCCACTTATAAGTGGCTGATGGGCGAGCGCGGATTCGGCTACCTCTACGTGCGCGAGGACTTGCAGGACACGATTGTGCCCACGACACGCTACGGTCACCGCCAGGTGACGAACTTCGATCGGCTCGGCATGAAGTGGGAGCCGCTGCCCGGCGCGGCCAGATACGAGACCGGCACGTTCCCCAACTCGCTGGCGCTGTGCTCGGTACGAGTCGCTCAAGTACATCGAGACGCTCGGCCTCTCGAATATCCGCGCGCACGCGCGGCAACTGACGGAGAGGCTCCAGACGGAGCTGCCGCCCGGCGGCTACGCGCCGCTGACGCCGAGGTCGAACGAGACGCCGATCGTGGCGTTTCAGGTGCGCGATCCCGTCGAGACCGCGAAACGCCTCAAGTCGGCGAACATCGCCGCGACGACGATCGCCGCCGAGAGGCGGCTGCGCTTGTCGGTGTCCGTCTTCAACACGCACGAGGACATCGATGGCGTCGTGCGCGCGCTGTCCGCAACCTGAACGTGGCGACGCTCTTTCTCTTGTATCCCGAATGGCAGGGATCGGGAAAAAGTCCCGCCGTGCAGCAGGGCGCGTTGACGATCGCACGCGAGCTTTTTCCTCAGACACACTTCCTGATCGTCGACTCACCCGACGAGGAGACGCTCGAGCGAACCGGCGGCGTGATCGGCCTCCGCTCTATCGCGCCGCGATTTCGCGAGACGCTCGCTCGAGTCCGCACAGCCGCGCCCGATGCGATCGTGACGGTCGGCGGCACCTGCGGCGTCGAAGCGGCGCCCATCGCGTATCTCAACGAACGCTATGACGGGAACCTGTCGGTCGTGTGGCTCGACGCGCACGGCGATTTGAATACCCCGGAGTCCTCGCCGAGCGGCCATTTCCACGGCATGGTCCTGCGCACCCTTCTTGGCGATGGTCCATCAGAGCTCGTCGGCGACCTGAGGCGCCCGCTCGCGCCGCCGCAGGTCTTCCTCGCCGCCACCCGCGACCTCGATCCGCCCGAGCGCGACTTCGTGGAGCACGCGGCCATCTCCGTGACGCCACCAGCCGCATTTCATGACGCGAAGCAGCTCGCTGCGGAGATTCGATCGCGCGGATTCAGCAACGCGTATATTCATCTCGATCTCGATGCGCTGGACCCCGATGATTTCCCGGATACGTTGATACCGACCGCCGGCGGCCCGGCCCTCGATCTCGTGCGCGCGATGATTGGAACCCTCTCACGTGAGCTCGATGTGGTCGGCGCCAGCGTCCTCGAGTACGTTCACGGGAGCACGCGCTCGCTGAACCTCGTCGGGGAGCTGCTGGCGGGCAGTGGGCTGGTACGCTGACATGACATGCCTGACATGACATGCCTGAGATGACATGCCTGAGATAACACTGCGTCTTGCGATCGTAATCGCAGCACTTGGAATGACTGGACTCGGCCAGCCGCTGCCGGCCCCGCCGCCGGCCATTGCCTTTCGCAACGTGACGGTGATCGCCGCCACCGGCGCGCCGCCGATGACCAATGCCACCGTGCTCGTGCGAGGCGAACGGATCGCCGCCGTGGGTCCCGCTGCCGATACCGCGATCCCGAAGGACGCGCGCATCGTCGAGGGTGCCGGCCGCTACCTGACGCCGGGCTTCATCGAGCTTCACGCACACGTGTCCAAGGCGCGCGGCTCGTCGCTCGGTCTGTTCGTGGCGAACGGCGTCACCACGCTTCGCGACATGGGGGGCGATCACGAGGAGCTGTTGCGCTGGAGACGCGAAATCGCGAGCGGCGAGCGGCTCGGGCCGCGCATGCTGATCGCCGGACCATACCTGGAGGCCGCCAGCAACATCGAACGCATGAAACGCGATCCGCCCGAGAAGCGGATCGAACCGTTCGACCGGATCCGCCTCGGCATCGGTTCCCCGGAGGAAGCGCGGCGGGTCGTCGCGTCGCTCGCCGTGCTCGAGCTCGACTTCCTCAAGATACGGACCGTCCAGGATCGAGCGACGTACCTGGCGCTGAACCAGGCTGCGAACGCCCATGGCTTGAAGCTTGTCGGGCACGTGTCCGGCATTCCGCCAGAGGTCGCGCTCGACGCGGGACAGGACTGCATCGATCACACGTTTTCTCCGTCGCTCGACGGGATGACACGCGACCAGCGGCTCGCCGTGTGGCGCCGGTTTGCCGAACGCCATGTCCCCATCGTCCCCACCCTCGTGACGTTGTTCGAATCAATCCTCCAGCCGACCGAGAAATTGAAAGCTCTGACCGCCGATGTCGAGGGCCTGGTGGACCCGCGGCGAATGTACGTGTCGCGTTATACGGTGCTCGACTGGCGTGAACAGGTGGCCGAGGTATCCGACGAGCGTCAAGCCACCTTCCGCAAACTCTGGGAGGGGACGATCCGCCGCGATCTTCGCGAGATGCACGAAGCGGGCATGGAGGTGCTGGCTGGGTCGGATGTCGCGGTGGTCAACATCTTCCCTGGTTTTTCGCTGCACGACGAGATGGCACTGTTCGTGTCAGAGCTGGGGATGACGCCGTCGGAAGCGCTCGAGCGCGCGACCAGCCGCTCAGCGCGCTTCCTCGGCATCGGTGATTCGGTGGGCACGGTGGAACGCGGAAAGGTCGCAGACCTGGTGCTCCTCGATGCGAATCCCCTCGCCGACATTCGCAATACACGCAAGATCGCCGCGGTCGTCATGCGCGGCTCGCTCTTCGACGAGGAACGCCTGGACGCGGTGCTCGACGCCGTGGAGTCCCACCCCGACCGGCAGAAGGACGACTGGGGTCGCACCCGGGAAAAGTGAGCATGTCACCGTCGCAAAGGCCGACGTTCGACGACACACACACCGCGCTGAAGAAAATTCTCGCGAAGTACGAAGGCAAAGGGCTCATCGCGAACCCCGACACACCCGGGAACTACGTGCTCACCGGGCCACGGACGGAGACGAGCTGGGGCAAGGACGTGTGGTTCGGTGCGGTAAGGACCGGCAAGGCGTACGTCTCGTTCCACCTCATCGCGGTGTACGTTTTTCCAGACCTGCTGGAGAACATCTCACAGGACCTGAAGAAACGCATGCAGGGCAAGTCCTGCTTCAACTTCACGAAACCCGATCCCCGATTGTTCACCGAGGTGGCGAAGCTGACCGACGCGAGCTACCAGCGGTATCGGGCTGAAAAACTGATTCGCTGATTCACTTCTTCGCGCTCTGGTAGGATGCCGCCATGCGCCGCTTTACTGTCTTCGTCATCATCGCGTTGCTCACCGCACCGCTTGCACCCGCTCAGACGCAGCCGGACTGGAAGGCCCTCGAGGAAGAAGCGATGCGCCACTTCGAGGCGCTGGTTCGCTTCGACACGAGCGACCCGCCCGGCAATGAGAAGCCGGCCGCCGACTATCTGAAGACGGTCCTCGAAAAAGAGGGCATCCCGGTGCAGGTGTTCTCGGTCGAGCCGCACCGTCCGAACATCGTGGCCCGCCTGAAGGGCAGCGGCAGCAAGCGGCCGCTCCTCCTGATGGGACATACCGACACGGTGAACATCGACCCGAAGAAGTGGACGCATCCGCCCTTCGGCGCCGTGCGCGAGGGCGGCCACGTGTACGGCCGCGGCACCGTGGACGACAAGGACAACGTCGTCGCGGCGCTGATGGCGATGCTCGTTCTGAAACGGCAGAAGGTTCCGCTCGACCGCGACGTGATCTTCCTGGCCGAGGCGGGTGAAGAGGGATCCGTGCGCTACGGGATCAAGTTCATGGTCGAGCAGCATTTCCCCGAAATCGACGCCGAATACTGCTACGCGGAAGGCGGCGGCGTGACGCGACAGGCAGGGCAGGTCAAGTTCGCGTCCATTCAAACGCTCGAGAAGATCCCGAGGGCGATCGAGCTCACCGCGAAGGGCGTGGCCGGCCACGGATCGGTTCCGCTCAAGAGCAATCCGGTCGCCCATCTTTCGACGGCGGTCGGCAAGGTCGCGGCGTGGCGGCCGCCGATCAAATTCAACGAGACCACCGGAGCGTATTTCAAGCGGCTCGCCTCGATCTCGTCGCCGGAAGAGGCGAAGCGGTATCGGGACGTCCTGAACCCTGACCCGGCGATCGCAGGTCCGGCGGACGACTACCTGCTGGAACACGAGCCGCGCCATGCGTCGATGCTGCGCACCTCGCTCTCGCCGACGATCTTCAACGCCGGGTACCGCGTCAACGTCATCCCGTCGGAGGCCAAGGCAACCATCGATGTCCGAGTGCATCCGGACGAGGACCCGGCCAAGGTTCTCGAGCAGGTCCGCGGCGTCGTGAACGATCCCGCGATCGAGGTGAACTGGACGCAGCGCGACGTGCGCCCGCACGGCACCACGCGCCTGAATACCGACGCGTTCAAGGTCCTCGAGGCGAACGTCACGAAGCACTACAAGGCGACCACGCTGCCGACGATGAGCACGGGGGCTACCGATATGGCGTACCTGCGGGCGAAGGGAATGCAGTGCTACGGGGTCGGCCCGGCCACCGACGTCGAAGATGGTCCGAAGGGCTTCGGCGCGCACAGCGACCAGGAGCGCATCCTCGAATCGGAGTTGTACCGCTTCGTCCGGTTCCACTACGACATCGTCGCCGACCTTGCGGGCTCAGGCTCACGCTGATCGTCGGCGGAGACGCTCAGCAGGCAGACTAATGACCTTCCGGCAGGGGAGTTCTCCCCCGTACGTGAAAATGGCCAGCTTCCTGTGCCCTCAGGAGCACTGCGCGTTTTGCGTACAGCTCTGTTTTTGGTGTGAACATTCGCGCAAAAATCTGTGCAACAGTGACGGCCGAGGCTGTTCACGATTCCAGCGCGGATCACCAAAATCGATAGAATCGCCGACCACTGCCATACGGGGAGCCAGCTGAGCCTGGCACCTCGCTTGCCTCATCCGCCCGCGAACCTTTCTCAAATTTTTCGGAGTTTCGCAGGCCTATGGTCCGCAAAGCCGCCCCAGTTGTGCTCGCCGTCATCCTCGCCGCCCGCGCGGCGTACGGCGACGACCTGCACGGCACCCTCCATGGCACCGTACGCGATGCGCAGGGAGCGGCGATCCCGAGCGCGTCCATCGACATCTCGTGCCGCGACGTCCGCCGCCGGGCTCTGAGCGATGCGTCGGGTCGCTTTCGCGAGTCCGACCTCCCGCTTGCGTCATGCACGGTCACAGCCGTCTCCCCCCTGTTCGAGGCGGAAACCATGACGGCCGCTGCCACGCGCGATGGGACCGATGTCTCGCTCATTCTTCGCATCAGGCGGTTCACGTCTGAAATCGTCGTGACGCCTGCTCGAGGGCTCGAGGCGATGACATTCGGCTTGCCCGACGCGATGTCGGTGACATCCCGTCGCGACATCGAGTCGCGGCCGCATCAACTGCTTGCCCAGGTGCTGGCCGAAGAGCCGGGCGTGCTGGTGCAGCAGACCACGAGCGCTCAGGTATCGCCCATCATTCGGGGGTTCACTGGCCAGAGCAACGTCTACCTGATTGATGGCGTTCGTCTGAACAACGCCGCATGGCGCGCCGGACCCAGTCAATATGTCGGCTGGGTCGATGGCGCCGCAGTCGATCAGATTGAAGTCGTTCGCGGATCCGGGTCGGTGCAGTACCGGCAGCGACGCGCTGGGCGGCACCATTCAGTTCATCACTGCTCCCTCCCTGTTCCAGTCCCCGGGAGTGCATTTCGATGGCAGCGTTGAGGCGATTGCCGGAACGGCCGACGAGAGCGTCGGCGGCCTTGCCGAGATCGCCCTCAGAGCGCACTCCGCATCCCTCCGGTTCGGCGGAAGCAGCCGGAGCATCGACGACCTCCGCGGCGGGCGCGGGCGGGATTCTCATGCCGCGGTCACGCGATTTCTGGGTCTGCCGTCCGACGTGCTCGGTTCGCGAATGCGCGCGACGGCGTACGACCAGAGCGGCGCTTATGCCGTCGGCATGGCGGGCGCCGGCGACGCCTCGACGCTCCGAGGCGTCTACATGCACCAGCATCAAACAGGCGCCAGCCGATACGATCGCGTGCTCGGCGGCGAGGGTCTGTATCGCAGCGGTTTCGATCCGCAGCAGCTGGATCTCGGTCTGGTCCGTTATCAGCGATCGCTTGCCGGCATGTTCGACGGCATCGAGGCGGCTTTCTCGATCAACCGCCAGGCTGACGGCCGTTTCGAACAGGCCCGTCCGACCACGGTACTCGATACGCAGGAAGCGACGACAACCGCTCTCGGGTATCAGGTGCAGGCGCACCGCCAGACCGGATCCCGGCATCAGCTCGTGTTCGGTGCGGAGTTCTACGACGAGTCGATCGACGGCGCGCGAAAGCTCGTACAGGCGAGCGGCACCGTTGCTGCCGCGCGGCCGGACATTGCCGCTGGAACCGATTACACGAACCTCGGTCTCTTCGCTCAGAACACAGTGGATGTGATACCGAACAGGCTCAGCCTGCGTGGCGGGTTGCGGTACGGCAGCTTCGGCTTCACCACGACAGCAGATCCGGCGCTCGGCGTGTCGGCCGAAGACGTGACGATGCGGTCCTTCACGTTCCAGGGCGCCACGGTGGTGAGCGTCACTGAATCGCTGAATCTCACCTTCAACGTCAGCCGCGGGTTCCGTGCCGCCAACGCGGCCGATCTTGGCAGCATCGGACTGACGGGCGGCGGCGGATTCGAGATCAGCCCGACGACGGCGCGCGACATGGGTGCGCTCGTCGGCTCGACCGCTGCGTCCAACGCGCGCTCCACCGGAACGGCCGTGGGTCCACTGAGCCCGGAGGTTGTCTATCAATACGAGGCGGGATTGAAGGCACGGGTCGGCCGCTTCAGCGGCACGCTGAATGCGTTCGACATGGAGTTCTACGATTCAATTCAGCGCCGCGCCCTCGTGTTCGACCACAACGTCGTCGGCACGACGATCTCCGGGTTCACGATCGTCTCGCAGGATGCCGCCGGCCTCAGCTACATCGCACAAGACGTCAGGCCGATCGGGACGCGGGTCAATGTGGATCGCGCGCGCATCCGCGGGTTCGACGCGAAGGGCGACGTGAGGGTGACCGACGATTGGACCGCGACCGCCTACTTCTCACTGGCGAACGGACGTCTTCTCACGACCGGCGAGTACGTGCGCCGTATGCCACCACCCATGGGAGGCGGCAAGCTGCGATGGGCCGGCCGCCGGCTGTGGGCGGAAGGCGTCGTCACCTTCGCGGCCGAGCAGACGCGCCTGAGCGCTGCCGATTTGAGCGATGCGCGGATCGGTGCGCTGCGCACGCGCGCATCGATCGCCGGTTTCTTCAACGGCACCGCCACCGACCTCGGGCTGGTCCGCGGCGGCATCCTCGTGCAGACCGGCGAGACGCTCGCGCAGGCGCAGCAGCGCGTGCTCGGGGCAGCCGCGTCGGCGCCGATGTTCACGAGCCAGGCCGGGTTCGCCGCATTCGGTCTTCGCGCGGGGGTGCGTGTGACGCCGCACCTCGACGTCACGGCGATCGGTGAAAACCTGGGTGACGCCAACTATCGGCTCTACGGCTCTGGTCTGGATGCACCTGGCGTCAACCTTCAGCTTCGGATCCGCTACCGGTTCTGACGTGGAGCGCGCGCGCTCACGACCGGTCGGATGGTGGTTGGCGGCGCTCCTCGCGCCGCTGCTCGGGCTTGCCGCATCCATCGTCGTCAACCTCGGGTCGGATGGCTGGCTTCCGGTCTCGCGGCACGTGCTTCAAAGTCTGCTGCCGGATGCCTTCCTGTACTGCGCGTGGGCGCTGGTCGTCGGAGCCCCGCTCGCGGGTGTGGCGAGGGCATCGCAGCCACGTGCGCTGCTCGTGGCGGTGATGCTCCTTGCCGGCGTCTCCGCGACGATTCACATCGCTACGCTCGGTTCTCGAGTGGAGACCATTTCGTTCGTAGCCGCATCGCACGCCACGCTTGCGTCAGCCGCAGTGGCGCTCGCCGCCTTGGGCGCGCTCTGCGCCGCCACATTTCGCGATCGGCTGGATGCAGCGGCTGCGGCGGTCACCGCGGCCCTCCTCTTGAGCGGCGGCGTGCTCGTGGCCGGCACACCGGTCGCTGACGCGCCGCGGGCCGTAATCGAGGCAGCGCTGACGGCCAGTCCGGTTGTGGCGATTGCTTCGGCCGCGGGAATCGATCTCGCGCGCACCGAGGTGCTGTATCAGGTGTCGCCGCTGGCGCGTCTCCATTTCGACTATCCAACCTGGTACGCTGCATCGGCGTGGTACCTCGCCGCCGCAGCCCTGTTGCACGTCGCAGCATCACGGATGATGCGAACGATTGAGTCGTGCCCACATCTGAAAGGATTCCCATGTCCGTCTTGTCGCGAGTTCTAGTCAGCCTCGTTTGCGTGCAGCTCGCCATTCCGTCCCCCGCTCGCGCCGGGAACGGAACCATTCCGGCGGGGCTGCAGAAACAGTTGCGAGAGAGCCTCGCCAAGGCAGAGCAGTACCTGCGTCAGCAGCAGAAGGCGGACGGCACGTGGGAGGACCACCCGGGTATCACCGCGCTCGTCGCAGCGACCCTGCTGCGCCAGCCGGGCGCATCGCGGGCGAAGCAACTCGAAACGGTGGGCAAATCGCTCGACTACCTCGCTCGACTGGCCAAACCGGACGGCGGCATCTACGATCGGATCATTCCCCACTACATCACCGCCGTTTCGACGACGGCGCTGGCGGCCGGCGGTCGTCCCCAGGATCGCCCGCTCATCGAGAAGGCGAGGCTGTATCTCGCCAAGAACCTGCTCGATGAAGAAGAAGGCGTGCCGGCCAGCGACAAATGGTACGGCGGCATGGGCTACGGCGCCACGACACGCGCCGACGGGCGACGCGCCGACATCATCAGCCTCGAATACGCGCTGCAGGCGATGAAAGACGCGGAGCTTCCGGCAGACAACGCGGCGTGGGAGAAGGCCATCAAGTTCCTCCAGCGCACGCAGAACAACAGCGAGACGAACGATCAGGCGTGGGCGGCCAACGACGGCGGCTTCGTGTACTACCCGGGATTCACGTATCACACCGACGGCGGCACCCGCTCGTATGGGAGCGCCACATACGCCGGAATTCTGAGCTACAGCTGGGCGAACGTGAAGAAGAGCGATCAGCGCGTGCAGGCCGTGGCCAAGTGGATTCGCGACAACTACACGGTGGACGAGAACCCGGGCATGGGGCAGAAGACCGTTTACTACTACTACATGGTGTTCGCGAAGGCGCTCCAGGCGCTCGGCGAACCCACCATCGTCGACGCGAGAGGACGGAGCCACAACTGGCGCGAGGAGCTCGGCCGCAAGCTGGTGTCGCTGCAGCACGCGGATGGGTACTGGGTCAACGACGTGAAGGACGAGCTGCAGGACAACAAGGTCCTCGTCACCGCCTTCACCCTGAACGCGGTTCAAGCCATTCTGAAATGACGTCGGGCAGGATCGCCCTGGTCGCCGGAGGGTTCGTCCTGTGCGTCGCCGCATGCGCATCCGCGGGCGCGCTGACGCTCGACGCCCGCGCCGGCCTGGGAGGCATCTCCCGGCCCGGACGCTGGACGCCGGTTCGCGTCACCATCGACAACACGGGCGCGGACATCTCTGGCGTCCTGGTGGTCGCGTGGGGCGACGCCGAGGTTCGTCGCGACATCACCATTCCATCTCCCTCGCGAAAGCAGATTCAGGTCTACCTGAAAACATCGAACGCCGAGAGCGCCGTTCGGGTGCGGCTGATCTCGAATGATGTCGACGTGGCCACCTCCGAGGCACCAGTGCGACTCGCCGGACTTTCAGACACGACGACGCTGTGCGTCCACGCGAAAGGCGCGCCCGACGCGACGGCAGACGGCTGCGATGCGCGCGTGACGCCAGACATGCTGCCCGACGCGGCTCGGGGGTACGACGCCTTCGATCGAGTGATCTGGTCCGGCGGTGCACACATCCTCGAGGCATCCGAGCGTGACGCGTTTCGCCGATGGCAGTCTCTTCGCGAGCTCGAGGACGCCGGCAGCCTCGGTGGGGCGCCTCACGTCAGCCGGCCGGTGGTTCCGCGAGGATTGCCCGCCGACAGCCGCCAGACCGTGGCGCTCGGCGCGGCGTTCTATGTTGCGGCACTGGTCGCAGTGGGCCTGGTGTCCGGCGCGAGGCGCGGCAGCACCGCTGGCGCGTACGTCGGGCTGGCGCTGGTCGCGTGTCTCGGGTCCAGCGCGGCGCTGGCGTTGGGGCGGGCGGGTCCCGCGACGGCGGTTGTCGTCCGGCATTCGACGCTTCTCCAGCAGCTTCCCGACGGCCGCGGCTCGGCCGTGTCGATGCGCGCGATCGCCGAATGGCCGGCATTCGATGCATTCACCCTTCGCGTAGCGGCTGACGATGCCTTCATCGAAGCGACGGGGGTATCGGAGACGAAGGCGCACGAATTCGACGAGCACGGCGACGCCGTGCTTGCGGGCACGTTCGGACTCGGCTCGCGGCAGGCGTTCGCGCTCGAGGGGTTCACGACGTTCCAGCCGCTGCGCGTGATCGCCGAGGGTGCGCGTGTGCGGCTGACGAATCGATCCGCGGCGGCCCTGCGCGACTGCCGTTTCGCCGACGGGTTCTCGGTTCGCGAGGTTGGCACGTTGAAGCCCGGTCAAACCGTCGAGGCCACCGCACAAGAGGAGACGATCCCGGGTCCGGTGTTCACGTGCACCATGCCGGATCTCCCGTTCGATTTCTCGGAAGCCTCTCGCGTGGTGCAGGCGCGGGGGAACGTTCGTGTGGCGGCGTATCGGGAGACAGCATCATGATCGACGTGAGCGGGGTCTCGAAACGGTACGGCCAGAGTGCGGCGCTGACTGATGCGAGCCTCCAGATCGCGCGCGGTGAGAGCGTGGCCCTCACCGGGCCGAATGGCAGCGGCCGCACGACGCTGCTGCAGATTCTGGCCACGCTCATCCGGCCATCGTCTGGAGCCGTGACGATCGACGGAATCGATGCAGTCAAGGACGCCGGCCGCGTTCGGTCGAGGCTCGCGTACGTAAGCGAGGGGGCGGTCCTCTGCGAGCCGCTGCGATCGGTGCGAGTGGGTGAATACCTGGAGTTCATCCGTCGAGCGCGGCGGACGGGCGCGAGCAAAGGCCCGGACGTCGGCATGCGGGACGTGATCGCGCGGGCTGCACTGTCCGAGGCGACGCCTCTCGGGGCGCTCTCGGCCGGCATGCGCGTGCGCGTCGCGCTCGCGGCCGCGCTGTCGTGTGGTGCCGATATCCTGCTCCTCGACGAACCTCTTCTTCTGCTCGATTCCGCCGGCCACGAGCGCTTTCTCGAGTGGTTGAAGGAGTCCCGGGACGCCGGCACGACGCTGGTGCTCGCCCTGAACGACCCTGACGACATGACCGCGCTATGTCACCGTGTCGCCGTTCTCGATGCGGGGCGCCTGATAGCGCCATCGCGCGACCTGCAGCCGTCCGCCGTCGCACACGGACTGCGAGTGGCGGGTGCGGCGAGCCTCGCATGATGCCACTCTTCTGCTGGCGCGAGCTCGGTGCCGTCGGAAGGTCGCGAGCGCTCGCGGTTTCTGTCGCGGTCCATGTCTCGGTGTTGAGCGCCTTCCTTCTGCTGTGGGGCGGCGGAATGCCCGTGCTTCCAGGCGCCAACGTATACGAACAACTGCTGCTCGTACAACGCGCGCTCCTGGCTGTACTGCTGCCGTGGACGGCCGTCAGATGCGCGGCGGCGGCACGGGGAAATCAGCTGGTCATGCTGGCGGCGGCCACCGCCACACCTCCATCACGCGTCCTGCTCGGTCAGTGCGCGGGCCGGTGCGCCGCCCTCGCCGCCGTCGTGATCGTGGGATTGCCGCCGGCGATCGTGGCGCAGCAGGCATCCGCGTTGCCAATTGCGCGGATCGCGTCCGACGCGCTGCCGCTGCTCGGACTCTGCGCCGCCGCATCGCTCGTCGCGTCGTGGTCGATGATCGCGTGCCGCAGCCGCGTGGCGGCGTGGGTGGGGGCGAGCGGGTTCGTCGTTCTCATCACGGTGGCAGTGAGCGGCGCCGGTCCCGCCGCATGGTGGATGTGTGCCGCGCTGTTGGGCGTCGGCGTGGCTGTTCTCGCCGCAACAGCGGATTCCCGTTTCCAGTACCTGTCGGACGAGGCGATCTCGGCATGACGCCGCAGCAGCGGCGCGAGGGCCTCTTGCGAGACGTGGTGCACTGCCGGCGCAGGCTGCTCTGGTTGCTGCTCGTTCGACACGCGTCGGTGACCGTACCAACGTCGATGGGTGTGGGCGCCGCGATCGTCCTCGCGGTGCGGGCCGATGGGACACAAGCCGCTGCCTGGCTGATCGGCGCGTTGGTGCTGGGCATCGCTGCCGCCGCCGGTGCTGCGGCATGGCTCGCGCCGAGCCAGCTGTCGGCTGCCTCGGCACTCGACCACGAGCTACGGCTCGAGGATCGCGTCGTGGCCGCACTGCAGTTCATCTCCGACGACGATCCCGTCGCGGGCCTGATCGTGCGCGACGCCGCCGATCGCGTATCCGGGATCGTCCCCGCACGCGTGTTCCCGCTCGACCTTCGCATCAGCCGACGCGCGGCTGTGTTCCCCGCGGCGGCCGCGGCACTTGCGATTGCCATGGCGATCGTTCCGGAAGCGGGGCGGAACGCCATTGTCGACCGCTTCGGCGGCGATGCACTGGCTGCCGGCCCCGGGCGGATGATCAGTGAGGGGCGCAGCGCCGAAGGGCGCAAGGAAGCGCCCCAGGCCTCGTCGGCTGCGGCCAGCGACGCGGCGAATGCCGCAAAAAGCATGGCGCCATCGCGCGAAGGTGCAGAGGCAACGCCGTCCCACGCGACCGACGCTGAGAACTCCTCCACAACACGGCCTCGACGGAACCTGCATCCGGTGACGCTGCGGGAGCGACAGCAAAAGGGCCCTCATCTGCGGGTGCAGAGAGTGCTGGCGAACAATCTCATAGCACTGGCGACGGGGTTGTAACCGATGGACGTGGCATCGCGCACGCGGACCCGGAGGCTTCGCGCCGGGGAGCGGGATCGAGCGGCACGACGGCGGCGATAGACTCGCGGGGGCAGCGTGGCGGAGGCGTTCGCAGCGGCCAGAGCGCGAAGGATTTCGTGCGGGGGCCGAGCATTCCGAGCCAGCCGCATCGCTCTCCTGCGGCGCGCTACCAGGGTGCGTGGGCGCGTGCGCAGGCGTTGCTGGCGCGAAACGACGTTCCAGCATCATTCCGGACCTATCTTCGGGACTACTTCGTGGCAATCCGTCCGACCGAGCGCGAATGACGAGCGCATCCGCCACAGTCGAGGCACGGGCAACGCTGTTCCGCGAGTGCTTCAGCCACCTGAAGACCGAGATCGGCCGCGTCTTCGTCGGCCAGCCGGACCTGGTGGAGCAGCTGCTCGTCTGTTTCTTCTGTCAGGGGCACGCGCTCATCGAGGGCGCGCCGGGTCTTGGAAAGACGCTCCTCGTGCGCACGCTCAGCGATGCGGTGGACCTCCGGTTCGCCCGCATTCAGTGCACGCCCGACTTGATGCCGGCCGACGTCACCGGCACGAACCTGCTCGTGGAGATCCCAGGCGGCTCGCGCGAATTCGTCTTTCAGCGCGGACCGATATTCGCCAACGTCGTCCTCGTCGACGAGCTCAATCGCGCGACGCCCCGGACGCAGGCCGCCTTTCTCGAAGCCATGCAGGAACGCCACGTGACGGTGTTCGGGACGACGCACGGGCTCGAAGAGCCGTTCTCCGTGTGTGCGACGCAGAACCCGATTGAGATGGAGGGCACTTACCCGCTGCCGGAGGCGCAGCTCGATCGGTTCTTCTTCAAGCTCGTCGTTCGGACGCCAAGCGAAGCGGAGCTCGCCGAGATCCTCCATCGGACGACCGGTCCCCGGCTTACCGCGGCGACCCCGCGGTACGGCGCCGAGAGCATCCGCTCGTTGATCGGATTGGTGAAGGAGATCAAGGTTGGCGAGCCGGCGATGCGCCTCGTGCTGCGCCTCGTTCGAGCCACGCACCCCGACTCGCCCGAGGCGCCGCCGATCGTGAAGAAGTACGTCCGCTACGGCGCCAGTCCGCGAGCGGCGCAGGCCATGATCCTGGCGGCCAAAGCGTTCGCGCTCCTGGCCGGACGCTACCATGTGGCCACCGAGGATGTGGCGCGCGTCGCGCTGCCCGCGCTGAATCACCGGATCATCCGTAACTTTCAGGGCGAGATGGAGCAGGTCTCAACCGTCTCGATTGTCGAAGGCGTCAGCGCCGCTGCAGCTTCGTGAGCGCATCATGTTGTCCGCCGATGAAGCTCGCCTCCTCGATCGGCTCATCCTCAGCCCCACGTCTGCATCGCCTTCCGGGGCCGCCTCCGGTCTTCGGCGGACGGCAAGCCGCGGCGTCGGCGTCGAGTTCCAGGATTATCGGCACTACGAGCCGGGCGACGATCCGCGCCTGATCGACTGGACGGTGGAAGCGCGGCTGCGCCAGCTCGTGGTTCGAGTGTCTCGGGCCGAGGGACACCTGCGCCTGTACCTGTTGCTCGACGTGAGCAGGTCGATGACCATCGGCTCCCCCGAGAAGCTCCGCTGCGCCACGAAGCTGGCGGCGGCGTTGTGCTACATCGCGATCGCGCGGCGGGATGCGGTGGCTCTGGCGACGTTCGACGAGACGATTCGCCAGCACCTGCCGCTCGGCGCGGGCAGGGTGCAGCTCTCCCGCGTATTCGAAATGCTCGGTGCTGCAACGGGCAGCGGCGGGTCCGCAATCGATCGCGCCCTCATGGCCTATGGCGCCGCCGTGCGAGGTCCGGGCGTGGCGGTGGTGCTCTCTGATTTCTTTCAGGAAGGGAGCGACCTTCAGGGGCTTCGGTACCTGCTGCATCGTGGAATCACACCGGTCGTCGTGCAGGTGCTCGCTCCCGAAGAGCTCGACCCGGATATCACGGAGGAAACGGCGCTCACCGATATCGAGAATTCCGGCGCGCCGGGTTTCGTCATCGACGCATCGGCCATGCGCGGCTACCACGAGCGGTTGGCGCTGCTGTCTCAGCGTCTCCTCGACTTCTGCGCTGCGAATCGGCTTCCGTACGTGCCGATCCGGTCGTCGGATCCCTTCGACCACCTGCTGCACGCATGTGAGCAGGCGTCGTTGATCGGCGCCTACGCGTGAAGTCCATGTTCGACAATCCGACGGCGCTCTGGCTGCTGCTGCTCCTCATCCCGCTGATCCTTGCGTGGAAGCAAAGGCCGAGAACGACGAGAGCCGTCGGCAACGCGTTCCTGTGGCGGCAGGTTGCGGCGCGGTCGGCCACGAGCTTCACGGCCCGGTTGCGGCGCAGCTGGCTGCTCGCCGCCCAGATCGCATTTCTGCTCGCGACGGTTGCGGCGCTCGCACGGCCGGTGCTGCCGTTCGGCGCGCGAACGGTGGCTGTCATCGTCGATCTCTCGGCGAGCATGGGCGCGCGCGACGGAAAGGGAACGAGGCTCGACGCCGCGTCTGCCGCCGCAATTGCGACGATCGAGTCACTGCCTCGGAGCACGCGCGTGCGATTGATCGCCGCTCGCAGCGCTCCGCAACAGATTGGCGAATACGTCGCGTGGGACCCGGCCCTGCGGCGCGTGATCCAAGCGCAGACGCCTACGGCCGGACCCGCGGACGTCGCTGCTGCAATCGAGGCCGCGGCCGTCGCGCCAGCTGACATCTACGTGTTCTCCGACGGCACGCCACAAACGTCCGTGCGGTGGATGGGAGTAGGGAAGCCCCTCGCGAACGCCGCCGTCACGAATGTCGCCGCCCGGCGCCTGCCGCTCTCACCGGCGCAGGGCCAGGTGCTCGTGGAAGCTTGGAACTATGGCGCCGAGCCGCTGAATACCGACATCGAGGTCGCCCACAACGGGTCGCTTGTCGGGCGGTATCCCGTGCGGCTTCCTTCGCGCAACGGAACAACCATCGTCGTCGACGTACCCGCGGTCGACGGGGTGATGAGCGCCCGGCTCGTGGCGAATGATGCTCTTGAGGTGGACAACAGCCGTTTGGCGATGTTTGGTTCTATCAATCCCGTTCGTGTCCTCGTCATCGGCGGCACGTTCTTCATCGAAAAAGCTCTCGAGGCGAACCGCACGCTTCTCGTGGACCGTGTTCGCGAACAGGTCCGCTACGACGTCCTGGTCTGCGAAAGCTGCTCCGCGTTGCCGCCAGAGGATGGCGACGTGCTGCTCATCGCAGCCGCCCCTCAGCCTCGTGCCGAGGCGGCTGTGATGACTCTGAGCATGCCGAACCATCCGATCGCGGGCTCGCTGGACTTGAGTGGCATTCGTGCCGTGCCCGTCGTTGGAAGCGCTCCGCGGCACGTCTCAGAGGTCATCGCGCGGATCGCGGGCGAACCGGCCATTCTCGCCTACGAGGTCGATGGGCGCCGGGTCATCGAGCTTCGCCTCGATGTGACTGATGCGAGCCTCGCGGTCAGCACCGCGTTTCCCATTCTGATCGCAAATGCGATCGACTGGCTTGCCCGCCGAGGAGAGAACGCGCGGGAGCTGGTGGCGGGAGGCCCGCTGCAGTGGGTCTTTCGCGAGAGGCCGACGCGGCAGCCGGAGGTCGTCGGACCCGGCGGCCGTGTGGTCCCCTCGTTCACCACGGGCCTCGGCCTCACTTCTTCTTCGATGGACGCAGCCGGCGTGTACGTCGTTCGCGGCGGCGCCGTGGAAGAGAGATTCGTTGTCAATCCATCCACAGCCAGCGAATCCGATCTGACCGCGGCGAGCACCGCGACACCAGCCACGATCGCTCGGGCGACTCTCACGTCACGCGCGGAACAGCCGGTCGTCATGCCGCTGCTCCTGCTCGCGCTCGGGATGGTCAGCATGGAGTGGTGGCTGCGGTGCCGCGCGGCAGGGCGGGCCTGACGTGCGCTTCTCTCATCCGGCCTATCTCGTGCTTTTCGTGCTCGCCGGCTGGTGCTGGCACATTGCCAGGTCATCGCCGCCAATGCGACGAAAGGGAGGGGTCGGCATCCGCGGCGCAGTGGTCGCGCTGCTCGCCTTGAGCATGGCGGGGCTGGAAATCCGCGGCGGGGAAGAGCCGATGTCCGTCATGTTCCTTCTCGATCGCTCCGACAGCATGGCCGGCGCCTCGTCGTTTGATCGCCTCAACACGTCTGCCATCGGCGCGCGTGCCGGCGATCGCGCTGGCGTGATCGTCTTCGGCGCGAACGCGGTTCTGGAGCGGCGTCTCGCGGCCGCGCGGCCGATCGGAGAGATCGCGTCGGACGTCGGCGGCTCGGCCACCAACATCGAGGCGGCCCTTCGTCTCGCGCGCGCATCGCTGGCGGGCGATGGAACGCGCCGCATCGTGCTGATCTCGGACGGCCGAGAGACGACGGGCAGCGCGCGCGCGGAAGCGGCGCGGGCCGCTTCCGACGGCATCTCGATCGACGTCGTGGATTCCGAGGGGTCGGCGCCCGCCACGCGCCGTCCGCGCATCGCGCGCGTGTCCGCGCCGGCGTCCGTCCGCGCGGGGGAGCCGTTTCTCGTGCTGGCGGAGGTCGACGGTCCGCAGCGGGCACGCGTGGAGGTGTCGCTCGATCGAGACGGGGAGCCGGCCATCGTACGGGAGGCGGTAATTCCCGAGAGCGGGCGCGCTGCGGTGGCATTCGACGATCAGCATCGAACCACTGGGTTGCACGTGTACCGCGCCGTCGCCCGCACCGTCGGCGAGGACGACGTGATCCCCGATGAACGAGCTGTCGGGGCGGTCGTATCAGTCGCGGGAACCGTGAATGTGCTGTACGTGTGCGAGTCATCCGGCGTGTTGAGCCCGACACTTGCCGCGAACGACTTTCGCGTCACGCATGTCCGGCCGGCGGCCGTGCCGGGCACCGCCCATGCGATGGCGGCATACGACGCGATTGTGCTGGACGACGTACCGCCTTCGTCGCTGGATGCGGCACAGGCCACCGCGATCGCGCGGCACGTGGAGCAGCGCGGCGGCGGGCTCCTCGTCCTCGGCTCCGAACGAAGCCTCGAAACCGGTGAGCTGACGGAAGGCCCGCTCGGGCCTCTGCTGCCCGTCGATCTGCGGCCCCGCAGCGGACGCCGTTCTCCGGCCCTCGCGCTCGTGCTCCTGTTCGACAAGTCCGGGAGCATGGCCGACAGTGTCGGTGGTGTGCCGAAAATCGAAATCGCGCGCCAGGCCGTGGCCAAGGTGCTGGGGGTTCTTCCCGCCACCGATGCCCTCGGTGTGATTGCCTTCGACGCCGCACCGGTGGCGATCGTGCCGCTGCTGCCGGGACATGACGCGCGAGCGATGTCGGCGCGGCTGCGGTCGGTGGAGGCAGGCGGCGCGACCCGAATTGCTCCGGCGATGCAGCTCGCTCACGACTGGCTCCAGGGCTCGACCGCCGCTTTCGCCAAACGCCACGTTCTTCTCGTCTCCGACGGACGCACGACGGCCGGAGACGTGGCCCGCCTCGAGGCATTGCTCGGCGCTTCGGGGTTCGAGCTGTCGGTGGTCGCGCTGGGACCCGAGAGCGACCGCCGCCTGCTGACCCGTCTCGCGGGCCTCACGGGTGGGCGAGCCTACTTTCCCGCGGACCTGTCGCAGCTGCCGCTGATCCTCGCACGCGAGGCATCGCGAGTCGCGGGCGGACGGCTGGTCGAGGAGCGATTCGCGATCCGGACATCCGCGCATCCCGCTGCCGCCGGCCTCGAGCGCTACGGCGTTCCGCAGTTGCGCGGCTACGTCGTGAGCGCATCGAAACCAACCGCCGAGACGATCCTCACCTCGCACCTCGACGACCCGATTCTCGCGGCGTGGCGCTTTGGCCTCGGGAGGGCGGCGGTGTTCACTGCGGACCTTCGAGGCTCCTGGTCCGCTGGCATGCGTTCCTGGAACGGCTTCGCTCCCCTGTGGGTGCAATCGATGCGGTGGTTGTCGCGCGCGTCGGACAGCGACGGTCTTCGAGTCGGGTTCGAACCCGCCGGAAACGAAATGCAGGTCGTCGTCGAGGCGGAGGATTCCGGTGGGGGCTTTCTGAATTCGCTGAGCGCCAGCGTCCACACTGGTACGCCGGCAGATGAGACCCTCGAGTCGACGCTCAAAAATGTGGCGCCAGGCCGCTACATGTCCAGCATTCCATTGAAAGAACCGGGCGCATACGCCGTCACAATCGCCGCCCGCGACAGGCAAGGCACGTCCGAGGAACGGCTCGTTCGCGGATTCTACTGGTCGGCCGATGCGGAGCAGCTGAACCAGGGGACGGATGTGACCGCGCTGAAGCTGCTCGCCGATGCCACGGGCGGAACCGGTACTCAAGGCAGGGCAGAGCGCGTTCGCCGGGAACAGGGCCGCCACCTACGTTCAGGTTTGGCCATGGCTGACGGCGACTGCGCTGTTGCTGTTCGTCGGCGAGATCGTCGTGCGACGCGGGTTCGGGCTCTCTCGGCGCCGCGATAGCCGGGCGCACACAGCAGCACAACCTCAGAATCCAACGATGCGATTGGCGTAAGCCTCGTGAACCCGCCGGCTTGTCGCGACGAAGTCGGCGGTCATCGGCTGTACGACCGGTGCGGACAGCACCGCGCGGTGTTTCTCCAGCACGCCGGCGAGTCGCTCGCCGAGCATCTTCCCCTCACCTTCGTACAAGTGCGTCGCATGCTGGAGTCCCGCCTCCGTCCGCTCGAATTCGGCGCTCATTCGTTCGAGCACCGGCGCGCGACCGAAGGTGAATGCGGCATAGGCGCGAACGTCGTCGATGAGCGCCCCGAGTGGATCGTCAGCTGCCAGCGTCGGACGCGCCGACGAGGCGCGAGCATCCGCGTCGGCTCGCAGGGCTTCGGCCTCCCGGACTCTCGAGAGGCCCACGCGGCGGTAGTTCGGCAGGAGTGTCGTGCGCCGCAGGAAGAGCCTGTTGTGGAAATCGTAGTTGTAGTTGCGATCGAGGATGTAATAGCCCGCGAGCAGGCGCTCGAGGGCACGCGCATATCCCGTGAGCGCCGCGCGCACGCCATGCGGTTCCTGCGGCACGGACGGCGGACGCGACGGCGCCGGCACCAGGGCGATCTGGAAGCCGTTGTCACGTTGAGCCGGGTCCATGTAGTAGCTCGGGCTCCCCTGATACGCTCCGGTGCGGTTCTTGAAGCCAGCGTACAGGCCGAATGAAAGCGCCACACCAGCGATCAGCATGACGAGCGCCAGCCGCTCGCTTCGCCAGGGCCGGGGCGCCATATCCGCGCTCGACGACCGGGCCACGCCGTAGGCCAGGACGCCAGCCAGCATCAGCGCGAGGGTGAGAATCATCAGCGCGCCCAGGAACCGATACGCGATCCACATCTCGGCGATGAGCAGCACGACGGCCAGACCGATGCGTCCCGCTCGTGTGAGAACGCCGCCCATCATCGATGCGATCACCGCAACGGGCGCGCCGAACAACAGCGCGAGCAGCAGGTGGCAGATGAAGCGCATCCAGTTGATGGACAGGTTGTCGATGATCTGATCGCCCTGCGTGATGACCGGAAGGAGCAGCCACGGAAGCGTGAGCGGCAGCGACGGCCCGAGGCGCTGCTTCCGAAACAGATAGAAGCCCGCCACCAGGATGAACCCCAGACCCGCAAGGCTGATGTATTCGCCCGCATCGATCAGGTAGTGCATCCACAGGCTGGTTTCGGCCACGGCCATCGCCAGCGATGCGAGCGCCAGAATGCACGTCGCGGCCACCAGCCATATGGGTGGCCGTGGCGTCATCCCTTCGTTCCGACGACGAGCGTGTGTGGATTCGGAGGCGGAAGCGGCCGGACGTCCACATCGCGGAATCCAGCGTCGCCCATCCACGCCGCCATCTCCGTCTTCGCGTGCGCTGAACCCTCGTTGCTCGTGAGCATCATGTTCAGCGCGAAGTGAATGGCGAACGGTGGTGCGTCCTTTTGCTCGGTGTCGAAGAAGACGTCGCTCACGACGACGAGCCCGCCCGGATCGAGCGCGGCGAAACTCTTGCGGAGCAGCAGTTGACAGTTCGCCGGCGTCTCGCGATGCATCATGCCGGAGAGCAGCACCGCGTCGTAGCCGGTGCCGAAATCCGAGGTCAGATAGTCGCCCGGACGGAGGTCGACGCGATCGGCGCATCCGTTCGAAGCGACGATCTCGCGGGTAATCTCGAGCACGCCGGGCCGGTCCATGACGGTCGACGTCAAGCCAGGCGTGCGCTGCACGAGCGCGATCGAATAGGTGCCGGGGCCGCCTCCGACGTCGAGCAGGCGTCGGCGCCCGCTGAAATCGGCGCCGTGCGGCAGGACGGCGCTCATTCCACGGGCACGTTCATGCATCGCCAGCACGAACGCTCGCGTCTTCTCCTTCTCGTCGCCGAGAATGCTCTCGGGATCGATGACCGGCCGGCCGGTTCGAACGAGATCGGCCAGCCGCTCCCAGACCGGATAGAGATCCTCGGCGTACTTGAGCCCGTGGCCGATGTAGGCCGGGCGGCCGCGCACCAGGAAGGCGTCCGCGACCGGCGTGTTCGCATACCGTCCGCCGTCGCGCGTGATCAGTCCTTCGGCAACGCAGGCGTCGAGCACCAGCTGCAGCGGCGCGGCCTTGGCGCCGGTCGCCTTCACGAGCTCGTCCAGCTCCTTGGCGCCCCCGGCGAGCGGACTGAACAGGTCGAGATCGGTCGCGGCGAAGAGCATCATCGACGATCGGTAGGCGAGGGCCAGACGCATGATCAGCGCGGGGTTGGGCAGTCGGGCGCCCGGGTCCTGAACCTGGTCGTTCAGAACCGGCTTCGAACCGGTTGAATTGGTCACCTTGCGACGATCATGGCGTTCGTTCCTTCGGGCTGTCAACTGCGCGAGAGGGAGTTCACAGGGAGACCAGGGAGATCAGGGAGGTTGAAAGTCTCCCCGATCTCCTTGACCTTCCTGTGAATCAACCGAAATGGTTCGATCGGCCCGAGCTCCGGGTTAGAATCGACCGCTTTCCGATGTTCGGAGGTCTGCGCCTTCACCACAGAATCGTCGTTCCCTTCGTTCTGGTCGCCCTCATTACGACATCGGGTGCCGCATACGTGGCCTTGCGCGTCATTGCGCGCGCGCTCGAGTCGCGCGTGCAGGCGCAGATTCTCCATGCGTCGGAGGTGGTGAGCCAGAGCGGGTTCGCGCTGAACCCCACCGTTCTTCGGAGCGTCAAGGCGATCACGGGCGCCGACGTCATCACCTTCACGCCCGATGGCGCCATTCTGGCCACGACCATCGACGAGCAGCCACCACCCGCCTGGGTGAACGCCGTGATCGCGTCTGAAGCCGCGCGCGAGGCGCAGTCGGCGGGCGGTCCGTCGCCCATCCAGCAGCTGTCGTGCGGCGCGCCCTGTTACGTCGTCTATCGATCCGTCACGGGGCCGCCGGCTGCCGTCGTCGCGCTCGTGGCCGAAACGTCGGAGCTTGCAGCCGCGACGCGTGCGATGACGCGCACCATTGTCGTCGCCACGGGTCTCGGCGTGCTCGTCATGATCCTGGTCAGTCAAGCGGTCGCGCGGCGCGTCACCGGTCCGATCGAGCGGCTCGTGCGCTTCACGCGCGACGTGTCCGCGGGCGACGCCCGCCGCCGGGCTCCGACCGGTGCGGACGAAGTAGGTCGGCTTGGCGCGTCGTTCAATGAAATGCTGGACCGCCTCGACGCGTCGCGGGATGCGCTGGTGAAATCGGAGAAGCTCGGACTCGCGGGCCTGCTCGCGGCGCGAGTCGCCCACGACATCCGGAACCCGCTGTCATCGATCAAGATGCAGGCGCAGCTGCTCCGAACGCGGCTCCGCGGGGAGGGGCATGGGCCTGCGCTCGACGCGATCCTGCACGACGTCGCGCAAGTCGAGTTCGTCATCGGCGATCTCCTCGAGCTCGCCAGGCCGGGCGAACTGCGATTGTCGGCCATGTCCCTCAATGCCGTCGTCCGCGAAGCGCTCCACCAGGCATCACCGCAGCTCGAATATCGAAAGATACGGACGGTGGCCTCGCTCGACGAGACGCTTCCGGATCTGTCGCTCGATCCGGCGCGCTTCAAGCTCGCCCTGCTGAACGTCATCGTGAACGCGGCCGACGCCATGCCGGCAGGAGGCACGCTGGACATCAGCACCTCACGTGAACGGGATTCCTCGGAGATCCACCTGGAGGTGTGCGACGATGGCGCTGGAATCGATCCGGCGACGCTCGGCCGGGTGTTCGATCCGTTCGTGTCGACGAAGCGCGATGGCGTGGGGCTTGGCCTCGTCAACGCACGGGCGATCGTGGAGATGCACGGCGGCGCGATTCGACTCGCCCGCCGCGAACCAAAGGGGACGCGCGTTACGATGACCCTGCCGATTCGCCAACATGGCTGACATCCTCGTCGTCGACGACGATCAATCCATCGCCACGGCCTTCCAGAATTTCCTGAGCTACGAGGGGCACGAGTACCGGATCGCCGGCCGGGCGGAGGATGCGTTTCAGCTCCTGGTGGAGCGACGTCCTGACCTGGTCATGATGGACGTGCGGATGCCGGGCATGGACGGCCTGCAGGCGCTGCAGGAGATCCGCGGGCGATTTCCCGATGTCTTCGTCGTCATCATGACCGCCTACGGGACGAGCCAGATCTCGATCGATGCGATCCGCGCAGGGGCGTTCGATTGCGTGATGAAGCCGCTGGACCTCGATGAGCTCCGCGGCGTGATTGGGAAGGCCCTGGCCGCGAAAGAGGTTCGCGAGCGGACAGAAGCGCCGGAGCCGCGCGATACGGTTGCGCCGCTGGTGACGCTGGTTGGCCAGGCGCCGGCGATGCTCCACGTGTACAAGATGATCGGGCGGCTCGCCACGAATGACGTTCCTGCGCTCGTGGTCGGGGAGCGCGGCACCGGCAAGCAGCTCGTGATCGCCACGATTCACGACAACAGCGCCCGCAAGGACCAGCCGTTCATCTCGATCGACTGTGGTCACCTGTCCGAGCCGGACTTCGAACGGGAGCTCTTCGGCCGCGACGCGGGGACGGTTCACCTGAATCACATCGAGGCGCTCCCCTCGTCGGTTCAGGCGCGGCTGGCACAGGCGCTGGGCGATCAATCGAGAGGCGCGCGCAGCCGCCTTGCGGCGCGCGTCCTGTCGTCGACCGAGCGCGCCCTCGCGGAGCACGTCGCGGCGGGCGAGTTCAACCGCGAGCTCTACGAGGCGCTGTCGGTGATCGTGCTCATCCTTCCGGCGCTTCGCGAGCGGCGCGACGACATCCCATTGCTGGTGCGCCATCTCATTCAGCGCTTCAACGGCGAGCTCGGACGCACTATCACGGGCGTCGACGATCGGGTCGCACGGATGCTCCAGGAGCAGGCCTGGCCCGGTAACGTGGGTCAGCTGGAGCGCGTCATCAAGCGCGCCTGCATCGTGGCGCGAGGCGATGCGATCACGATCGACGACATCGGGACCGCGCTCGCGGACAGCGGATTCCCCGGACGCTCGGACCTCGAATCGTCGCTCGCCAGAGCGGCGCGGGCGTCGCTCCACGAACGCCTCGCGCAAGGTCAGGACACCCGTTCGGGGTCGCTCTTCCACGACATCGTCGACATGGTCGAAACGACGCTTGTCAGTGAAGCCCTGGCAATCACCAACGGCAATCAGGTGAAAGCCGCAGACATGCTGGGCGTGAACCGCGCCACGCTCCGCAAGAAGATGCCGGCGGACGACTAGAGGCTTTTCCGACCCACCCAAATACCCCAGCCGACTTCGCGGGTGCGAAACGTCTCCGCCAGGAGCGATGTCGCCTGAACGGTGCGCTCCAGGATGGTTCGCTCGAGCGTGTTCCCGGACGACTGCGCGAGCTTCGCGCGGCACATCTCGGCGCAGGTGGCAGGGCTTCTCGGTCCCACGTGGTGTCCGACATCGATCGATTCGTGGACCCGGATGCCATGCGCCTGGAGCAACGCGATCAGATCGTCGGCGGTCGCGAGGTGAAAGCTGAATTCTCTGAGCGCCGGAAGGGATGACCGCCGCTCGTCTGGAGGGCCGGTCAGGAACAGATCGCCGAGCACGGCCCTGCCGCCCGGCCGGAGTACACGGGCGAGCTCGCGGACGGCCGCCGTCTTGTCCGGCAGGTTGTGCAGCGCCTCGCACGACCAGACGGCATCGAACGAGTCGTTCTCGAAAGGCAGCTCCTGGGCCTCGGCGTACCGAAAATCAACGCGCGCGCGCACGCCGCGTTCGGCCGCGAAGCGCTCCGCTTCGGCTACCCCCGATTGGCTGTTGGTGACGCCAATCACACGGCTGCCGGTGTGCGCGGCAATGAAGCACGCAGGCCCGCCAACGCCGCAGCCAATGTCGAGGACGAGCATGTCGGGACCGTTCGGCAGGCGGCCCGCCATGACCTCGTTGAGCCGCTCCGCGGCCTCGCTCGGGGTCTCTGCATTGAGCCAGTACCCGAGGTGCCAGTCGTGCCCGAACAGGTCGCACAGGACCGTTGTCAGGGCGTCGTAGTAGACCTGCGGGTTCGTCACCGACGTGGCGACTTGTCGGCGCCGGTCACCGCCTTCACGGTGAGGACGACCGCTGTGTTCTTTTCCAGCCCGAGACGCGGATTCATGACGATGCGTCCGAAGCGGCTGACGCCGGCGCCGCCGACCTGCTCGATGATCGGCGAGGGGCTGTGCACGAAGCCGATCAACGCACCGTCAATCTCGGCGAGGTACCGGCCGTCGTGAAAGCCGGAACCCGTGTACACCCAGGCGCTCGGCGGAACCGGCTGGTCCGTGTCCTTGTCGAAGAGCAGTTCCTCCACGGGAGTGCGCGTGGGCGTCGATCCGCGCGTCCATTCGATGTGCAGGGTGACCTCGTCTCCGACGGGCGGCTTGGGATCGAAATGAACAGTGGGTGGAACCGACCGTGATTTGTCCAGGCCAATCAACAGCAATGCCGCATTGAACTCGAAGGCGTCGGTATCGAGCGTGAGCGCGCTTTCGTACGCCTTCATTCCGTCACGCGTATTCGCGACGAACTCGAGAATCATCACCTCGTTCACCTTGCCGGGGACGGTGATCTCGCGCTTCGTCGTGTCGACGCGAATCGTGCCGATCCGATACAGGCCGCTGCCGAGCTTCTCGACTTTCGGGGGCGCCGACGGTGCGGTTTGCGCCCGGATCGCGCCAGTCCAGGCCGCCAACAGGCAGATCGTCAGCGCCGACGCGACGAGCGCGCCGCGATTCTCAGCGGACCTGCTTCCCATCCTGAATCTCCTTCAACCAGCGGCACGCATTGGCCAGGCCCAGATCGCAGGCGCGCCCGAGATACGCGAGTCCTTTTTCACGATCGCGCGGAACACCATCGGCGCTGTAATGCATCAAGCCGAAATTCGAGCAGCCGGCTGCGAGGCCTCCGGAGCAGGCCCTTTCGAACGCCGCCGCCGCGCGAACGGCGTCGCGCGGCGTGCCGTCCCCTTTCATATACGCGGCCCCGAGGTCGTGGCATCCAACGGTCCACCCCTGGTTGCAGGCCCTCGTCAGAAACTCCAGCGGCGTGCGGTCGGGAAGCGCTCCCTTGCCTTCTCGCAGGATCACGGGATAATCCTGGATGCGCGGGGCGCCGGTGCGCGGATCCATGCCGGTCGACAGGGTGACTCCGTTCTGACAACCCAGTACCGAATCCGAGCGAGCAGGCCCGCAGGAAATTCTCGCTCGCGCGTTCCGGGCTGTCTACCCGCCCGTGGTACCGCAGCGCCCCGACTTCGTTGCACGCCCACCCGGAGCCATCCTGGCAATACGTATCGAGAATCAGGGCGAGGTTGGTGCATCCGTTGCGGGCATTCTGCTGACACGCCTGCTGCCAGAAGGGAACCCGGTGCCCGGGGTGTGAGTCGCCAACGCCGTCCGTTGCGCTCATGATGACGAACGCCGTCGCCCACACGGCGATGTAGGCGAGGTTCCGACGCCGTGGCGCGAGCGAGCGGCCGAGGCGCGCCGGGTCGAACCGCTTCAGCCACGGCGATGTTGCCACGCGATCGATCAGCTTGATCGACAGGTTCATGATCGGCACAGGCAACAGCTTGTCGTAGAACGTGGGAATGCCCATTCGTCCGAGCAGTTCGTACAGCACCACGTTTCCGAGGCCGTACAGCATGCCGAAGAAGATGCGTCCGAGCTCGGACCGCGGCGACGTCGAAGGATCGGTAAACAGCAGATGCATCCCGAGGAAGACGGCGATCGGGATGTACGAATCAATGAAGAAGTAGGCGCCGGTCAGCGCAAAGTAGATGACGCCGAAGAGGTACGTCGTCAACACAGCCGACATCGTCATCGTCGTCACGCCGAACAGGTACTGGCCCGGCAGACCGATGAGAAACAGCATCAGGTACATGTTCGGCGGGTTGAACTGCGTGCGGGCAATTTCCGGTCCCCACGTCCACGAGGTGGTGCCCGTGAGGATGAGGCCGATCGAAAAGACCGCCAACGGGAACGAGGACGGGTTGAAGATGTGCGCGCGGCGGCCGTCTTTGTCCCAGCGAATCAGCTCCTTCGCCGCGAACCCCACGGCAATCATCAGGAACTGCAGGTAGAACCAGTCAGGCTTGAACCACAGAAACAGGTTGATGCTGAAAATGACCGGGAACGGCGCAAAGCCGAGCGTGTAGGTGTCGCGCCGCGACCAGGCGAGCAGCATGTCGAACGCGTACGCAAAGAGGAGCTGTGCGGCAATGAGCGACGCCGAGTCGTACACGTGCCGCCAGTGCCAGCCCCAATACAGCAGGACCGAACCCTGGGCGCACGCCTGCAGGTAGTGCTGCTTGCGGAGCACGACCTCGATCGTCAAAGTCCGGCGCCGCGCGATCATCGACGCAAGCAGCGACGCGTTTCCGAGGAGCAGGGCCGCGGCCGCGCCGGCGATGGACCATACGAGCGTTGCGTGCGTACGTATCGTAGGCAGGAATACGAACGCACCCAGCGCAATCGTGAACGCCAACGGCAGCAAAAGAGGCTTCGTCGATTCGAGACTGAAGGCCCGCGCGACCGCGCCCTTCGCTTGTACCGCAGCCGTTGCCACTTGGGTCATGCCGTTCCCCTGACAAAAAAAATCCGCGGGAGGCCTTGACCTCCCGCGGATTGGCCTTTCTCGATGTTGTTCGCGTGCTCCGTGCCGTTAGCCTCGCATCTGCCGGCGGTGGCGGAGGCCGGCCACTGCCAGGCCCATGCCCAGAAGCACCAACGTCCCTGGCTCAGGAACCGGCGTCGGACCGCCGCACGTGGGACCGACGCAGACGCTGCCGTTGACGGCCGTCGCCGGCAGCACATTGCCGTTGGCGTCCGACAGGAATGCGCCGCCCGGCTGCGCGAACGAAAGGTTCAGCGGACTCGTGCCATTGCCGGTCGCCGTGAAGCTGACCGTCGCAAGTCGGAAGCCACCGCCCTGCAAGGCTCCAAGCGCTGCCTGGTTCAGCGCGAGATCCGCAAGGAAGAACAAATCGAGCGTTCCTCCACTGAACCCGCCGCTGAAGTCACAGAAGCCACATGCCGCCGTGCCCATTTTGGCATCGGGGTCGACGGTGAAGCTCGCTCCCGTGAGGATGGCCGGGTTGAAGCCGAGGAACAGCGAAACGCCGCCCACGACCTCGCCCAAACCCAGGCTCACGAGGATGTCGACATTCACCGTGTTGCCGATCGTGGAATTCTGCGATGCCGGACTGATGCTGATGACGGCCGCTTCGGAGCTTCCGACGAAAAGCATTGCCGCCACGATGGCCATGGCCAGAACGCGCATCACCCTCTTCATACTCTTCATATCTTTGTCTCCAAAGAACGATAGAGAGGCATCGCCGCCGTTTTACTGCTTTCGTGAGCTGAGCTGGGCCACACGGAGCAAAATGCCTTCCCGCTCTCAACCGCGCTGATGAATCCTTTAACTCGTTACGAATCAGTCAGATAGCTTTTTCCGCCTCGCCGCCGCGGCCTTGGGTTCTGCTTCCACGGCGACTTTATTCATTCTTTCCCGCGCGCGGATGACTAGAGGGCACGCCACATCGGCGCGCCCTCCGGTCGGTCTTACTGCCTACTGCGCGCAGGCCGGACGCGTGCACCGCAGCTGGCAGTACCGCGCGTCGGCGACGTTGATGTTGCCGTCGCTGTTCCCGTCGCGCGGGTCGAGCGCGGAACTTGCCGCCTGACCGTTCGCGTTCCTGATGATCAGGAGGTCCGCGCTGTCGACGTCGTTGTCGACGTCGGCGTCGCACTTGCGGACCCACGTCTTGCTGACCACGTTCGACCCGAGCGTCCCGATGAACGCCTGAATCGTGTCGGTGCCGGCAACGGTGCTGCTATAGGTGAACGCCGCCTGGCCAGACGTGTTGGTAACGGCCTGGCCCTGAGCACCCGTGTTGGGTCCGGTGAGCACCCTGAACACCACGGTGGCTCCCGGCACGGGCTGGCCGCCCGAGCTCGTCGCCGTGGCGGTGACGGTGTGGTTGCTGCCCACCGCGTTCGTCGCTGTCACCGGCGCGAGACCGACGGTCGAGAACAACCCCGGATCCGGCTGAATCAACGCGACCGGCGCGAGGATCAGCTCGGCGATGGCGGTCGAGATCTCCGCGGTCGCGGCGCCGCAGCACGAGAAGGAGAGCGGATTGCCGGCGCCCCAGTGCCCTCCGTTGTTCAGCGTTGGATTGACCTGGTTCGTGACCAGCCAGTCCTCGAGATCCGCGTGCCAGTCGTCCGCCGGAATCGGCCCCGGACCGGCGGCGCGGCCCACACCAGGCAGAGTCTGGATGCCGTACAGCTTCAGCCCTTTGAATGCGTTGAACATTCCGGTACGCGCAGCCCTTGTTGATCGTTCCATTGGTGCAATGGAACTGCTGGCCGAGCGCCGTCGAATTCCACCGATCGCTGATGTACTGCGCCGACGCTGCCACTCGCGGATCGTTGGATGCCGCGCCTGCGAAGAAGAGGCCCTGGAGGGCAATCCCGGCCTTCGCCAGGTTCGGGTTGCCCGAGCCGGGTGCCGGGTTGTTGTCCGCGCGGTAATCGAACGAGCCGTCGGTGTTGAGACCCTGCGGCAGCGCGTTGTTCCCGAATTCACTCTGCACGAATCCCGGAATCGTGGTGCCCGCTGCCGAGGCGTCGAGCAGTGCGAGCATGTCCCACCCGACCGTCGAGCCGTCGGACTGCGAGGAATTGAACGAGTAGATCCAACCACCTTGCCCGATGCCGGCGTCCTGCTGGCCCCACGCGATCGAGTTAATGAGCCGCTGAAGAACATCGCCCAAGCTCTTTCCGTGGACGCAACCCTCTGCCGGCTGACCGCCGCCGCAGCTGGCTGCGCCGGCAGTCTCCGCGGGATCGACGGTACGCGCCAGCGCGCCACTCGCTGCGAACGGCAACACGATGACTGCCGTCGAGTAGCCTTGGTTTTCAAACGCCTCTTGCATGCCCTGGCAGGGTGCAGGCGCGTCACTCACGTTCACGCACGGATCACCTGCGGGTTGCGCGGTGAGGGTGAGCTGGCGAATCTCGGTCAGGACGTAGTTCAGCCCTCGACGGACGAGATATTTCTGCAGCAGGCCGACAGGCACGCTGTTGTTGTTCGGCAGGGTGAAGCCGTGGTTCATCAGCGCGAGAACGGTCAGAGCGGTATACGACCTGACGTGGCCGCCCCAGTTCGTCACGTGCACCGTGTCGAAGTTCGTCCGGTTCGCCTGCGAGAACCACAGATAACGGAAGCCGTTGTGGATGGCGCGGTTCTTATTCAGGTTGCGAAGATTCTCGGCGGAGAGCACGCTGCCGTCGAAGACCTGCACCTGCACCGTCGTCACTTCGGCCGGGCCGACCGCGGGCGTCACCGTGAGCGTGATGGTGCGGACACCGGCGGACGTGTACGTGTGGTTCGCATTGATGTACGAACGGTCCGTCAACGGCAACGGACCCACTGACGATGCATCGCCAAAGTCGATCGTGTACGTGCTGCCCGCATTCGGCAGCGTGGTGATGCCCCACACGACCTCGCTTGCGCCCATGAGATAGTCGCGTTTCGGCATCAGCAGCGTCTCTGCAGACGCGGCTGACGCCGTGAGGAGAAGCACCAGCGCCAGGACGCCGTGCTGTACTCCGCGCCTATGCCGAATCAAGTTGATCATCTTTTCGTCTCCGTCCGTTTGGCTTTCGTGCCTCAGCAAGCGCGACGCATGCGTTGCCTAGAGTCTGCCCAGCAGTGCGAATGAGCTTGAAGAATGTGGGCAGATTCTGAACAGCTCGAGCACTCAAGTCAAGGCATGTTTTGCTTATTTTTTAGACATTCGATGGGCAGACTTTAGTCAGCTGAGAGCGCTGCCTTGTAAGGACGCTTCGTTGCTACGACAATGAGTCTCCCGCGACAAAACTCGAGCGCGATCGCCAGGAGGTTCGTGTGAGAACAGTACGCTCCGTTGAAATTGCCGCCGATGATGCACGCGGTGTGAGCAACGCGATCGAAGATCTCTATGAGGACAAGCTCGACGTCGTCGTGGCGCGGCGCGCGCTGCCGGTGCAGCCGCTGGCCGATGCGGGTGAACGCCTCGATCGCGGCGACGGCGCGCCCGAATGGGCGCGGCCGAATCAGAAGATGCCCGTCGAGGATATCGAGCTCCTCGGCACCGACACGCCCGCGACGCCGACCTATCAGAATCCCCGCGGCGCGTCGCTCGACGAGTATCTGACGAGCGCGGCGCAGCATCGTGCCTCGACGGCGGTGTTCGACGACGGCTTCGATCCGCTGCAGCAGATCCAGCATGCGCTGCAGCGGTTCTCAGGAGGCCGGCCGGTGACGATCGCGCAGGCGTCCGACGGCCGGCGCTACGTGCCGTTCACGGTGCGCCGTCTGGCCGACGGGAAACAGATCGGGCTGCACCACGACTATCACTATCCACTTCCGCTCTACAGCGACCTCACGCCGCAGCTCGATACGCGAACGCTCGTGAGCTACGTGGTGACGCTGCAGCGGCCCGACGTGGGAGGCGACCTCTTCGTGTACGGCGTCACGCCGACCACACCCGATGCGCCGAAGATGCCCAACGGCTTTTCGTGGGATCTTCCCGCGATCGAGCAGCGCTATCACTCGGCGCGCTTCACCATGGAATCGGGAGATCTCTTCCTGCTCGCGTCGGGACGCTGTCTGCACCGCGTCGATCGCATCGTCGGTCCACGTGCGCGCGTGACGATGGGCGGGTTCCTTGCGCTCGACAAGGACCGGCAGAAGATTCTGTACTGGAGCTAGGCGCGGCGTCGCTGCGCCGCCACCGCGTGAGCAGGCTTGGCGCGGCGCGCAAGGGACTCGATCGATCGTCGCACGACCGATTCGTCCATGGCGGTGACCTCGAAGCTGTCGCCGATGCCGCGAATCAGCGTCACATGCAGCTCGCCACCGAGGTGCTCCCGGAACTCCCGCAGCCCCTCGATCAAGGCAAAGCGCCCGGATGGATCGCGCTCGACGAGGGCGTCATCCCAGAGCTGAAAGCCCACCGCTTCGAGGAGGCCGAGCACGCGGCTGACCGTCTCCGAGCCGAGATGGCCCATCAGCGAGGCGTACGTGAGATCGAGCGCCATGCCGATCGCAACCGCTTCGCCGTGACGCAAGCGGTGCGCGGAGAGCGCTTCGAGCTTGTGCGCCGCCCAATGGCCGAAATCGAGCGGCCGTGCGCTCCCGAGCTCGAACGGATCGCCATTCCCGCAGATGTGCAGGAGGTGCAGCTCCGCCGAGCGTCGAATCAGCGCCGCGAGAATCGCGCAGTCGCCGCCCGCAATCTGATCGGCATGCCCTTCGAGGAACTGATAGAAGTCGGGATCGCGGAGAAGGGCAACCTTGATCGCCTCCGCCACGCCCGCGATCTTGTCCCTCCGATCGAGCGATTCCAGAAAGTCCGAATCGTTCAGCACGGCAAATGGCGGAACGAATGTGCCGATGAAATTCTTCTTGCCGAACAGGTTGAGACCGTTCTTGACGGCAATGCCCGAATCCGCCTGCGAGAGGACGGTGGTCGGGAGCCGCACGATACGCACGCTGCGATGCGCGATCGCCGCCGCAAACGACGTCATGTCGAGGACCGCGCCACCGCCGATCACGACGACGAACGACTGGCGATCCAACCCGGTCTCGTTGATCCACTGCAGCAGCCGGAAGCAATGCGTGATGTCGTTCTTCACGGCTTCGCCGCCGGGGACCAGGACCGGCGGCGCGACGAGCTCGAGCGCCTCCGGCCATGCGGCGAAATAGGTTTTGATGTCGGCGACGAGCCACGGCTGCACCCGCGCGACCTGGTCGTCGACTACGACGAGCACGCGGTGGCGCCGGTCGGGTTCGAGCCGCCGGATGATGTCGACGAAGAGCGGATTGTCCGCTCGCCACACCCCGCTCGTGAAGGCAACCGGAAACTGAAATGGAATCGAGAATCCGTATGAGGAAGGGAGCACCGCACGGCCGGGGTAGCAATTGGACTGCCATGGCTGACCTGTCCGTTGCTCCTCGGTTACGGGCAAATGCGCGTTTGTCTGTATAGGTGATATCCAGAAGTTATTCGTCAGGCAGACATTTCGTTCCCTTTCACCGGTTGCGTGACTCGCGGTGTTCGGCTACGGTGAGGCCATCTTGAAGGTTGGCGGACCCTTTCACCTCACGTACTGCTCCAACATTCATCCGGGAGAAACGTGGGAGGAAGTGCTCGCGAGTCTCGCATCCCATTTGCCGGCAGTTCGGCGCCACCTCGCGCACGACGGCCCTTTCGGGATCGGTCTTCGGCTGTCGGCAGCGGCAGCAGAGGAACTGGAGCGACCAGATCGGCTGGCGGGATTCCGCGACTTTCTCGCCGAGGGTAACTACTACGTCTTCACGATCAACGGGTTTCCGTACGGCGCCTTTCACGGTCAGCGCGTCAAGGAACAGGTCTACCTGCCCGATTGGCGCGACGAGCGGCGTCTCGCGTACACGGCACGGCTCGCACGGATCTTGGCGTCGCTGCTCCCCGAGGAAGCGGGGCTCGAAGGGAGCGTGAGCACGGTGCCGGGGGCGTTCAAGTCCGCGCTCGATGGACGAGGCGACGTCACACGGATCGCCGAGATGCTGCTGCGCCATGTGACCGAGCTCGTGGAGCTTCGAGCGCGCACGGGCCGTACCATCGTGCTGGCACTGGAGCCCGAACCGGCATGCATGCTCGAGACGACGCCCGAGACGATCGATTTCTTTCAATCGTCGCTGTTCGACGGTGCCGCCGCGAAGGGAGTCACGCTCGACGACGTACGGCGACACCTCGGCGTCTGCTACGACGCATGTCACATGGCGGTGCAGTTCGAGGAACCGGCCGCGTCGGTCGCATCGCTCGTGGCCGCAGGCATCAAGATCGCGAAGATTCAGGTCAGCTCCGGGCTGCACGTGTCGTTCGATGCCGGGGAGGCCGCCGTGGCGGCGACGCTAGCGCCATTTTCCGAGGGCACCTACCTGCATCAAGTCGTCGAGCGCAGCGGGACGGAGCTCTCGCGGTACGTCGATCTGCCTGAAGCGCTCGCATCGCCCGCGATCCGCGGTGGAGAGCCGCGTGAGTGGCGTGTTCATTTCCATCTGCCCATCTATCTGGACCGCGCACCGGGTTTCGACACGACGCACGACCACCTGCTCGCCCTGTTCGAGCTGTTGAAGCACGATGCCTTCTGCCCGTACCTCGAGGTCGAGACGTACACCTGGAGCGTTTTGGCGCCGGAGTATCGCACCCTCGATCTTCCCGCCGCGATTGCCCGCGAGCTCGCGTGGGTTCGCGATCGCATCGCGTGATGGTTCGGGTGAACGCCGCGCCGCCGGCGTGGCGAATCCATCTCAGGCTCGGCCGCGTCTCGAACCTCCCGACCGTGTGGAGCAATTGCCTGGCTGGCGCGGCGATCGCGCTCGGTGCGCCGCCGCCGCTTCGACTTGCCTGGGTGGCGGGAGCGCTCTCGCTCTTCTACACGGCCGGGATGTTCCTCAACGACGCCTTCGACGCGGAGCACGACCGCGTCGCGCGCCCCGAGCGTCCGATTCCCTCGGGATGGGTGGACCGGCAGCGTGTCATGGCAATCGGTCTCGTGCTGCTCGCTGCGGGCGAAGTGTTGCTGGCCGTTGCGGAGGCTGGTGGCTCGCGGACCGCCGCGGCGATGTACGGCGCCGTCCTCGCCGCACTGATCCTCTATTACAACTGGCGCCACAAGCGGGATCGCTTCAGCGCGGTCGTCATGGCCATGTGCCGCGCGTTCGTCTATGTCGTCGCAGCCGCCGCCGTCACCACATCGATCCCGGCGTCGGTGCTGTGGGCAGCCGCGGCGCTTGCCGCGTACGTGATCGTGCTCTCGCAGATTGCGAAACGTGATCTCGTGTCCGGCCGCTACGTCGCGATGCTGATTGCCGGCATATCGGTGATCGACGCGACCCTAATCGTCGTGGCGACGGGTAGCTGGAGCACTGCCGGGATCGCGGTGCTGGCCGCCCCCGCGACCTTGATGGCGCAACGGCTGGCGCCCGGAACCTAAGGATGGCTTCAGGTTCGTGGCCTCGGGTCGCGGTCGTCGGCGCCGGTGCGGTGGGCAGTTACTTCGGCGGGATGCTGGCCCGCGCGGGCGCCCGCGTCACCCTGATCGGGCGGCCGGTGCACGTGGACGTGTGGATGCGCGACGGCCTCTTTCTCGACGCCGTCACATTTCAGGAGAGCATCCCCGTGGAGGCGTCCACTGAAATCTCCGCGTCTCGCGACGCCGATCTGGTGCTCTTCACGGTGAAGACCCTCGACACCGAAGAGACAGCGCGACACCTTGCGCGGCATGTCGGCGGCGACGCATTGATCGTCAGCCTCCAGAACGGCGTCGATAACGTGGAGCGAATGAGAGCCGCGGCGGCGCTCGATCCGATCGCCGCGGTTGTGTACGTGGCCAGCTCGATGCCGTCGCCAGGTCGCGTCGAGCACCGGGGCCGCGGCGATCTCGTCATCGGCGACCTTCCGGAACGCTCGGGTCCGCCGCGCGATGCCGACGTGGCGCGCGTGTCGGCCTGGTTCGAGGCGGCGGGCGTTCCGTGTCGCGTGTCGGCGGCCATCGAGGCCGATCTCTGGACCAAACTCATCACCAACGCGGGGCTCAACGCGATCTCCGCCGTGGTGCACGCCACCTACGGCGACATTGTCGCCATCCCCGAATCGCGCCAGACGATACGTCAGGTCGTGGAGGAGTGCGTGGCCGTGGCACGGGCCGGCGGTGTCTCGCTGCCGGCGCTCGACTTCGCGCAGATGGTGTGCGGCTTCGCGGAAAAGGTCGGACAGGTCTATGCCTCGACCGCACAGGATCTCGACCGGCGAAAGCGGACCGAGATCGACGCGCTGAACGGTTTCGTGGTGCGGCGAGGTGCCGAGCTGGGCGTGGCCACGCCCGTCAACCAGGCGCTCCTCGCGCTCGTAAAGCTTCGCGAGGCACAGTTCGACGCCGCGAAGCGACGTTCCGCGACGTGCTAGAAGACGTGCCCCAGGATCAGGTCTTTCACATCGGTCGCCCGCACACGGTCGCTGATGACGGCGCGCTCGCTCGAGATGACGAGCGGGCCGTCAGCCGGATCGTCGGTGACGCGACCGTGTGATCCTCTGACGAGCGTCGCATCGAGCGGGATGACGTCCATCAGATAGCGGAATCCGAGCGCTTTGCGTAGCAGGATCCACCCCACCTTCATGGCCGGCAGCGCAATCGCCGGATCGACGAAGAGCTCTGCCGGGTCGTATCCGGGCTTCCGATGGATGTCGACGGTTCTCGCGAAATCCGGAGCGACCTCATCGTTCAGCCAGTAGTAGTACGTGAACCAGCGGTCGGCTCGAGAAACGGCAACGAGTTCGCCGGCGTTGTGGTGATCGAGGCCGATGTCGGCCTGTTCGCCCCGGCCGAGCACGCGCTCGATGCCGTCAACGCCCTGCAGAACCGAGCGCACCTCACCAAGACGATGGGGGTCACGCACATAAACGTGGGCGACTTGATGGTCCGCCACCGCGAACGCGACGCTCGCGCCGGCATCCATCATCTCGAGCCCGAGCTCTTCGCGCACCTCGAGCAGCCCCGCCTCGCGCAGCACGCGATTGATGTGAATCGGTCCGCGCACGCGCGTGATGCCGTACTCCGACACGACGATGACGCGGTAGCCGAGCTCGCGGTACCTGCCAATCACGCGCCCGCACACCCGGTCGATCGCGCGAAGATCCTCGCGCACGGCGGGATCGTCCGGCCCCAGGCGCTGCAGGTTGTAGTCGAGATGAGGCAGGTACACGAGCGACAACGTCGGACGATGCCATTCGGCAACGCGAATGGCCGCTTCGCCGATCCACTCGCTCGACTTGATGTCCGACCGCGGTCCCCAGAAGCTGAAGAACGGGAACTCGCCAAGTTCTGCCTTCAGCCGGTCGGCTAGCGTTCGAGGAGCGCTATAGATGTCCGGGATCTTTCGACCATCCGCCGGATAGAGCGGCCGCGGCGTCACCGACCAGTCCGCCGAGCTGTACATGTTGAACCACCAGAACAGCTTCGCGCACGTCAGGGATCCATCGCGGCGGCGCGCTGCCTCCCACACTTTCTCGCCGTGTACGAGCTGGTTGGCCTGCCGCCAGAACATCACCTGCGCCAGATCGCGGTAGTACCACCCGTTGCCGACGACGCCGTGATCGCGCGGCATGCTTCCGGTCAGGAGCGTGGCTTGCGCGGAGCAAGTGACGGCCGGTGTGATCGTCTCGAGCGGTGCGGCGCCGCCATCACCCGCGAGGGCGCGCAGGTGAGGCGTGTCCTCTCCGAGATGCCGGCCGGTGAGGCCGACGACGTCGAGGACCGCGGTGGGGTGCATCTGCGGCGCTACCGCTGAACAGCAGGCGCGCCGCGCAGAACCGAGTTGGTGTTGAACAGCTGGGAGCGGTCGATGTCGGGCCGTTCGCCGATGCGCGAGAAATCCACGTTCGGCGCCTGCGAAAAGAACGCGATCGGATTGTCCCAGACGATCTGCTGGATCGCCGCGTCGGGAATGCCCTGCTCACGCATGACGGCCACCGTCTTCGGCACCTTGAGCGGGTCGCTGATGCCCCAGTCGGCCGCACTGTTCACGAGGATGCGATCGTGACCGTATTTCTTGACGAGCGCCGCCATCCGCGCCTCGTCCATCTTGGTGTTCGGATAGATCGTATGTCCCGCCCAGCACCGAGTCTCGAGGACCAGCGGCAGCGTCTCCTCGTTGTTGTGATCGATCAGCACGCGCTCTTCGGGGAAGCGAAGCGAGCGGACGAGCGCGATCGTGCGCTCGGTCCCTCGTTTCTTGTCGCGATGCGGCGTGTGAATCAGCACGGGCAGGCTGTACTCGCGAGCCATCTCGATCTGCCGCGCCAGGAACCGCTCCTCCTCATCCGTCTGATCGTCGAATCCCACCTCGCCCACCGCGACTACGCCGTCCTTCTGCAGGAACCGCGGCATCAGCTCGAGCACCTCTTCCGCGAGCTTCGGGTTGTTCGCTTCCTTCGGGTTCAGGGCGATGGTGCAGAAGTGCCAGATGCCGAACTGCCGCGCGCGGAACCGCTCCCAACCGAGCAGGCTGTTGAAGTAGTCGACGAAGCTGCCCACGCTGGTACGGGGCTGGCCGAGCCAGAAGGCGGGCTCGACGATGGCGTAGACGCCCGCGGCGGCCATCGCCGCGTAATCGTCCGTCGTCCGCGACGTCATGTGCACGTGGGGGTCGAAGATTTTCATCAGCTCCTCTGGACGTTCGGCGCAGCACTTTTCGCGGTGGCGCTCTTCGCGAGGCCAAGACCGATGCCGGCCCAGTGCCGATGCGCCGCGTCGTCGTGCTGCAGGTATCGCTGCATGCGATCGAGACTCGAGCCCGCGGCCTGCGGGCCGATCACGAGCCAGATGTCCGCCGGCACGCTGCGGCCCGCCGCCTCGCGCTCGCTGACGTAGTCATCGGCCATGCGCGAGAGCTCGGCGTTGAATCGCCGCTCGAGGCCGACAATCCGGATCATCGCGAGGTTGTTGAAGAGCGCCTTCAGAACCAGCTGGTTGAAATTGCGCTCGGGATAGTAGCGCGCCGGAAACGGGTTCTCGCAGGCGATCGACTCGAACTGCGGCAGGATGTTCGTGCGACAGGCGTCGATCGCCGCGGCCAGGAATCGTTCCGGGTGGGGCAGCAGAGGCAGCGACCGAAGCCAGCTTTGCTGTTCGCCGCTGTCGCCTTCCTCGGTACGGCGCGAGGAGCAGCTCGGTCGACTCTGCGTCGGCGGCGCATGCCGCGTGCGCGGCGGTGAGCAGAATGGCGCGCCCGAGGTCGGCGGCGGTGCCCGCGAGCGCCACCTCGGGATCCGCGTCGGCAACCCGTGCGCGCTCCGCGTCGGTGAGCTCCACCCTGGCGCGTCCCAGCTGGCGCGGCGCGCTCGTGTACGCATCGAGGAGGGCGGTACGGCGCTTCGGTCCGGTCAGGCGCGCACACGCCTCATCGAGCCACGTGTCGGCTGCCGCCGGCACGCGCGCGCGAAGGACGTCGAGCAGCAAGCGCTTCCAGCGACCTGGATCCATCATTGTGGCGGAAGGGCCATCAGTATACCCGTAGACCCAGCGCCCTCGCGACGGCCCAGCCCACGGTGACAACCGCCGCCAGGATCAGCACCGCAGGCAGGACCGTCCCCATGCTGAGCGACGCCGCGCCGGCGTACGCATACAGGAACACGACCGGAGCCGTTCCAACGAGCGACGCCAGGAGAAAGGTCGACCGGCGCATGTTCGACAGGCCCGCGGCCACGCTGAGCGTCTCCATCACGATCGGCAGCGGCCGCGTTGCCACGATGGCCAGCGCGCCGTGACGCGCAAAGGCGCGCTCCATGCGGCCAAGTTGTGCAGAGCCGATCCAGCGTTCGACCGCCTGACGGCCGAATACGCGTGCCGCTTCGAACCCGGCGTAGTTACCGGCCAGCGATCCCGCCAGCGAGAGGCATCCGCCCATCACCGTCCCGAAGAGCGCGCCGCTGGCGATCATGACGAGGCTCGACGGCACGGGCAGCAGCAGATCGACGGAGAGCACTCCTACGATGGCGGCGGCGGTACCCAGGCCGGGTCGCGAGAGCGGCCGTGACAGGACCGTGCTCCATGTCAGCCCCAGCACGTCCTCGACGAGGACCTTCGAGAGGACGACCACGCCGGCAATTCCCAGAAGGACAATCGGCCAGCTGCGCGGCTTCGCTGGTTCGATCATGAGCGGCTCGCTCCGCGGCTCACGGGATCGCGACGAGCGGAGGGAAGAAGGCGGCGCGATGGCGACCACCGCCGATGCTGCACCACTCCTCGTCGAGCGCGCCGATCGGCGCTCCCGGCGGAATGTCGGGAGCGGGAATCGGTCGCGCAGGCTCCATCGGGCGGTCCAGGAACCGCTTGATGTCCGCGGCGATGAGCTGCGTGTGCGCCGTGTCCGTCGCCGTGGACGTCTGCGCCCGTCTCACCAGCTGACGCAGGCGTTCGCTGGCGACGCCGCGCACCTCCGCCATCGGAGCCTGGGCCGCAAGCGTCATCAGGCGATCGACGAGCGCGCGTTCGACGGCGCGGTTGACCAGCGCCTCGTACGGGCCCGCGGGCTTGTCGTCGAAAACCGCCACGACAAGGCGATCGATGACGCTGCCGAGCGACGGGAGCGACGGATCGTACGCCCGCTGCGTCACGAGGCGCGCCGCACGCTCCGGGTCGAGCACGAACGTGATCGTCAGGTCGGCGGCGACGAGGCCCGGCGTGACCGGGTCGAAGGGAAGTCCCGTATAGCGAGGGAAGAGCTCGCGGTGGCGCTGATACCCGGAGGGACGCGGCGCCAGCGTGTCGAGCACGCGCTTCGGGACCACCAGCTCGGAGGACTTCAACGTCGCGGCAAGCGCGTCGAGCGCCGCCTGCTGTTCGCCTGAGGGTACGGGCCGCCGAGCGTCCTGCCCATCACCTCGAAGCGCATAGGCGTAATGCTGCCCGCCGAGCGCCGACGCGGCGGCCTCCACCTGATACCGGTGGTGGAGGAACAACGGCACGAGCGCTTCCTCCATCAGCGCCAGCGGCGTGTGCCGCCGGATGGCCGTCTCGCCGAATCGATCGAGCGCGGCGCGGCGCACTTGCATCATGCGCGTCAGCTCCGCGGCGGGATCGATGCCATTCGACCACTGATCGACGCGCGGGCTGTAGTCGACGTCCTGGTTCGAGAGGTAGCGGAGATCCTTCTTCGCGGCGTCGTTCAGAATGGCCTGCCGCGCCGCCGGCGCGCTGGTCCCCGGCGGGAAGTGGCCGTAGGTGTACCGGACCGCAATCTTGTCCCACTCGCCGATGCCCGACGCGTAAGCGTCGGAGAGGTCGATCGTGCGGTCGGCGCGGAGCGTCACGAGCGGGTGCGGATAGTCCATCACCGAGATGCGGCCGGCCGTGCTGTCGTAGTAGTTGTGGCCGTAGCCGAGGGTGTGGCCGACCTCGTGCGCCGAGAGCTGCCGCAGGCGCGCCAGCGCCATCTGCGCCAGCTCGGGAGGCGTCTCGTCGCCCGTCGTGTACGGCGAGAGCAGGCCCTCCGCGATCAGGTAGTCCTGCCGCACGCGCAGAGACCCGAGCGTGACGTGCCCCTTGATGATCTCGCCCGTGCGGGGATCGGTGACGCCGCCGCCGTAGCTCCAGCCGCGCGTCGACCGGTGCACCCACTGGATGACGTTGTAGCGTGCGTCGAGCGAATCGGCGCCTTCCGGCAGCATCTCGACCTGGAACGCGTTCCGGTAACCCGCCGCCTCGAAGGCCTGATTCCACCAGCGCGCGCCGTCGAGCAGCGCCGATCGAATCGGCTCCGGCGTGCCGCGATCGAGGTAGTAGCACGATCGGCTCGACGGCTTCGCTCGTGGCGGCGGAGGGGTCCTTCTTCTGCAGCCGGTGGCGCGAGATGAACCGCTTGTTGATCGGCTCCGAGATCGGGGTCGCGTAGTCGAAGTACGAGATGCCGAACGCGCCGGCACGGGGATCGAACGGCAGCGGCTCGTATCCCGGTCCCGGCAGCTCCACGAAGGAATGGTGCTGGTGCACGGTCGCGGCCTGCGCGCTGGGCGTCACGTCGGTGATGCGCCCGCCTTGCGGCGCATTGGCCGCCCGCGCCTCGTCGCCGCCGTCGCTCGTGAACGTGAGGAGGACGTCAATCTCGGTGTTCTTCGGAAACGCCTTCGTGCGGGCCATATTGACGGCGCTGCGGCGCGGGTCCACGCGGTAGCTGGCCGGCCGGAGGCGAGGGATCACGCCGTGCACGTCGCGCACCAGGAAGTCGGTGGCATCGACGAGCACGCGGCCGTCGGTTTCGGCGCCAACCGCAAAGCCCCACAGCACCGACGTGGCGAAGGCTTCTTCGACCGCGCGGCGCTCATCGGCATTGGCGCTGAGCGCGCGATAGGCGTAGTTCGGCTCGACCATCAGCACCTTCGGGCCGATGCGCCGGAACGAGACGACGTGCTCCGCGCCCAGCTGGCCGCGGTCGAGGCCGATGTCGTTCGAGCCGAGTCCTGTCGAGAGCGCGGTGACGTAGAGGAGCTCGGCGTCGAACTTCGAGATCTCGAGCCACAGCGTGCCCGAGCGGTTGTCCCAGTACAGCGGCACGAACCCATCGAGCTTCTGCAGGCCCTTCGTCTTCTCGTCGATCGACGGCGTGGGTGTCTGCGCCGAGAGGGGCGCGGCGCACACGAGCAGTGCGAGGAGAGCGGCATGGAACGCTTTCATGATGCCGGTCATTCTAACTTCTGATCCTCGGCGCGGCGGTTTTCAATGACTCTTATGACTGCGCTTGTCACGGAAACCACGAAGGCCACGGAGCACACGAAGAACACGAACACGAAGACGCGTTCGACTGGCTCGCGTAGGAACGAAACCACAAAAGCGAACCGCATTTGATCCATCGTGGTTCTTCGTGATTCGCTCCACACGTGCCGCTTGAAGCGGCGGCCTGCTCCGCAGGCCGGCCAGTCGAACGCATGGTGATTTGTCGTCGGGATCGTGATCTTCATGTCTTTCATGGGCTTAGTGATTACCTTGGAGAGTGCTTTTCGCGGCTAACGTCTCCTCCCGCCAGCCTGTTTGCGGGCTGACGTGCTCTTCGCGCGAGGCGCCCGCTGATATGCCGCGAGCAGCGTCTCCAGGTCCTTCCGCACGAACGCTTCGGCCGTGCCTTCCCGCAGCACGGCCCAGGAGATGAGCGAACCGCCGGCCATCGAGCCGACCGCGCGCGCGAGGCGCCGCGTGTCGCATGCCGCGAGCTCGCCGGCCGCCACCGCATCGTCCAGGAGCGCCTTGTAGCCCGCGAGGATCCGCGTCGAGTTCTCCAGCATCAGGCGGTAGAACTCGGGATCGCGGAGGTCGATCTGGAGGAACGCAAGGTGGTTCGCCATTTCGTCCGGCGTGTCGACGTGACGGGTCATCTCGGTGGCGGCCGCCATCAGCGCATCGAGAGGCCGTGGATGCGCCGCGCGCACGGCGTCGAAGCAGGCCTCGATGCCCTCGACGCCGGCCTGCGCGAGCGCGAGCATCAGTCCGCGCTTGGAGCCGAAGCGCTGCACGAGCGTCGCCGGCGAGAGGTGCACTTCCTTCGCCACGTCCGCGAGCGTGAACGTCGATGGGCCCAGCCGGGAAATCACCATCGCCGTGGCCTGGAGAATGGCGCCGTCGTCAATCGTGCGGGGGCGGGGAGACATGGGTTCTGGTGGCGGCTTGACAAATAGTAAACGGCGGTTTACTTTCTGCCAATATAAACGAACGAACGTTTACTAACTGCCGAGGCACGCCGATGAAGAAGAGCCAACCTCTGAAGGGACAGGTGGCGCTGGTGGCCGGCGCCACGCGCGGCGCAGGGCGCGGGATCGCGTGCGCGCTTGGCGAGGCCGGCGCGATCGTGTACTGCAGCGGCCGATCCACTCGAGGCCATCCGGCGACCGGCGTGTACGCCGGCCGGCCCGAAACCATCGACGAGACGGCCGAGATGGTCGCCGCCCGAGGAGGGACCGGGATTCCCGTTCGCACCGACCACCTCGACGAGACGCAGGTCGCCGCGCTGTGCGCGCGCATCGAGCGAGAGCAGCGGCGCCTCGACATCCTGGTCAACGACATCTCCGAAGGAGAGATGTACGACTGGAAGCCGTTCTGGGCGCTCGACGTCGAGCGAGGCTTGCAGGCGCTTCGCAACGGCGTCCACTCGCACATCATCACCGCGCGCCATGCCGCTCCGATCATGATCAAGCGGAAGCGGGGGCTCATCGTCGAGATCGGCGACGGCGACGATCTCTTCTACCGCGGCCACCTGTTCTACGACCTGGTGAAGGTGACGAACACCCGGCTCGCGTGGGCCATGGCCGAGGACCTGCTACAAGCACAAGGTGGCCGCCGTGGCGGTGACGCCCGGGTTCATGCGCACGGAAATGGTCCTCGACCGTCTCGGCGTCACCGAGGAGAACTGGCGCACGGTCGCGAAGAAAACCGCGCACTTCGCATACTCCGAGACGCCTTTCTTCGTCGGCCGCGCGGTCGCGGCGCTGGCCGCCGATTCGAAGGTGCTGCGGAAATCGGGCGGCCTCTACACCTCGGTCGGCCTCGCGCGCGAGTACCGGATTCACCGATGTCGACGGCTCGCGTCCGAACGCCTGGCCGCATGTGAAGTCTGCGGTACCGGCAGCGCGGACGGGGATCAAATGGCAGATGAGGAGGGCCTCATGACGAAACCCGAACGTCGATTCGTTGCGTATATCGCGACCAGCGCCGATGGGTTCATCGCGCGCAAGGACGGCAGCGTCGACTGGCTCAATCGCCCGCGGACGGCCGGCGACTACGGCATGGGAGCGTTCTTCAAGACGATCGACGCGATCGTCTGGGGGCGGAACACCTACGGCGAGGGAACGAAGCAGGGGAGCGGAGGCGGCGGGTTCGGAATGAAGGCGCACAACTACGTCTTCACCCATCGGCCCGCGCCGCCTGCCAAAGGCGTGACGTTCGTGAACGAGCCGGTGTGCGACTTCGCGAAGCGCCTTCGCACCGAGCCGGGCAAGGACATCTGGATCATGGGCGGCGGCGGAATCATCGCCTCGTTCCTCGACGAAGGCGAGATCGACGACTTCGTCATCCATGTCATCCCGACGTTCATCGGTGAAGGCATCCCGCTCATCGCGCCACGCCACCGCAACGTGCCGCTGCGGCTCGAGTCGTCGCGAGCGTTCGCCGATGGCGTGGTCCGTCTGCACTACGTGGTGGAGCGACCGGCTAAAGCCGGCCCGTCCCGGCGATCGACCAGGCCTCGCGGAGGGGGCGTCTCGTGATCGACCATTGGTGCTAATCTCCTGCGCACGATGACTCATGCGCTGCGGGTGCGAATCCTCCTCGTGTGCGCCGCGACGGCCATCCTCGCGGCGCTCGCGTCCACGTCCTCGGTATCGACCCAGGCGCCCGGCCGCCCGCCGGGCACCGACTACACCGGCAAGGCCTTCACGTTCACGAGGATCACGGACGACGTCTACCACGCCACGGCGGCGGGCGCCCTGACGGTCGGCTGCAACGGCTCGATCATCATCAACAAAGACGATGTGCTCCTCGTCGATTCCCACATCTCGCCCGCCGCGGCGTGGGCGCTGCGCGAGGAGCTCAAGGCGATCACGCCGAAGCCGATCCGGTACGTGGTGAACTCCCACTTCCACTACGACCATGCGCACGGGAACCAGGTCTATGGTCCCGATGTCGAAATCATCGGCCACGAGTTCACGCGGGCGATGCTCGCCAGCGGCTTCTCGAAGACGAGCCGCAGCTATGTCGGTTCGATTGGCACACTCCCGGACCAGCTCCAGCAGCTCGAGAAACGGATTGCGAGCGCGACCGACGCGGCCGAACGCACCAAGATGGAACAGCAGCTCCAGGTGATGGAACGCCACCATCGCGCCACGCAGGCGGTGACGCCCATCGCACCGACGCTCACCCTCACGGAGACGATGACGCTGTACCGCGGGGGGCGCGAGATTCGGCTCCTGTTCCTCGGTCGCGGGCACACGGCCGGTGACGTTGTCGTGTATCTGCCGAAGGAGCGCCTGGTCGCGACCGGCGATCTGCTCACGGCAGGGCCCGCGTACCTGGGCGACGCGTACGTCACCGAATGGATTGCGACGCTGGACCGACTGAAGGCCGTCGACTTCGACACGGTGCTGCCCGGCCACGGCGACGCCTTCAAGGGAAAGGCAAAGATCGATCACTTCCAGGCCTACCTGCGCGATTTCTGGACGCAGGCCGAGCGGATGCACCAGAAGGGTGTGGCCGCCGAGGAGGCCGCGAAGCAGATCGACATGCGTGTGCACGCGTCGAACTATCCCACCATCACTCAGCCGGGGGTGAATCCCCACGGTGTCCTCCGCGCCTACGAGTTCCTCGAGGGAAAGGTCAAGTGATGGCATTTGTGATCTTTGATTTGTGATCTTTGATTTTTGATTTGTGATTGATTTGTAATTTCTGATTCGCTGCGTGACTTCAATCACAACTCACAAATCTCAAATTACCAATCAAAGATTCCAGGTCATCGTCGTCTGGTGGGTCACCTGCATCATCTGGAGCACGGTGTGGCTCGCGATCAAGCTGGGTGTCACCGATGTGCCGCCTTTTGGCTTCGCGGCTCTGCGGCTCTTGATTGCCGCCGCGGTGCTCGCCCCGGTCGTGATCGCGCGGCGGCGCCCGATCGCGCCAGCCGACCGTCGCCTCATCGCGCTGACGGGATTCCTGCTCCTCGGCGTGAACTACGCGCTGGTGTACTGGGGCGCCCAATACGTCTCGTCGGGTCTGACCGCGATCCTGCAGGCCACGACCCCGGTGTTCAGCATCGTCCTCGCGCACTATCTGCTGCGAGACGAACCGATGACGCGGCCGCGCGTTGCCGCTGTCGCGCTTGGCCTCGCCGGCGTGACGCTCATCTTCTGGATGCAGGCTGGCACCTCGGGGTGGAGCGATCTGCCCGGGGCCGCGGCCATCGTGGCCGGCGCGTTCTTCGTCGCCTGGGCGTACGTGCTCGTTCGACAGCGCGGCACTGCGATCGATGCGCCGACGCTGCTGGCCGGTCAGATGCTCAGCGGCCTGGTGCCGCTGGCGATCCTTGCCGCGGCGTTCGAAGGCAATCCCGTCACATTTGCCTGGACGCCGAAGGCGCTGATGGCACTGACCTACCTCGCGCTGGCGGGATCGGTCGTTGCCTTCTGGCTGAATTACTGGCTGCTGCGGCGTATGGGCGCTACCGACGTGCTCCTCATGGCGGTCGTGGAACCGATGATCGCCGTTGCGCTCGGAGCGGTGGTGCTCGGCGAGCGAATCACGGTCCTGACCGTGGCCGGTTCGGCATGCATCCTCGCGGCGGTGGCATTGGGTCTCGGGTCGCGTCAACCGGGCCATTGACCACGGGAGACGCGTGGTACGATGCCCCGCAGTTGATGACCTACCATGACGTCCATCTGACGCCAGACCCCGCGCGCGCCGTGGTCTGGCAGGCGGTGGCGGATCATCTCGCGTCGTGGATTCCTCCCCAGGCGCACGTGCTCGAGGTCGGCGCCGGCTATTGCACCTGGATCAACGCCGTGCGCGGAGCGCGCCGTGTCGCCGTCGACGTCTGGCCCGACGTGGCGCGCCACACCGCGGCCGGCGTCGAGCCGCTCGTCCTCGATGCCTCGCGCGATCTCCGTTCGCTCGGCCCGGCGTCCTTCGACGTCGTGCTCGCCTCGAACGTCCTCGAACACTTCGAGCCCGACGTCGCGGCCGCGGTCGTCGGCGATCTGCGCGGCCTCCTGCGGCCGAACGGGCGCGTCATCGTGATCCAGCCGAATTTCCGCTACGCCTCATCCAGTTATTTCGACGACTACACGCATCGGTCGGTGTTCACGGACGTATCCCTTCCGGCGCTGCTTCGCTCGCGCGGGTTCGAGATCGATCACGTGAAGCCGCGGTTTCTGCCGTACTCGATGCGCGGCTCGCGTGTGCCGATCACGCGCTGGCTGGTGCGCGGGTATCTGGCGTCGCCCATCAAGCCGCTGGCCGGACAGATGCTCGTCATCGCACGCCGAGGCTGACGTGTACGGCTCGAAGACGGTCTCGATCATCCTTCCCGCGTACAACGAGGAGCGCTACATCCGTTCGGCCGTCGAGGAGTTCTTCGCCACGGGCGTCGTGGACGAAGTGCTCGTCATCGACAACAACTCGCGCGACGGAACGTCGGACGAGGCGCGGCTGACGCGCGCGCGCGTCATCGCGGAACCGGCGCAGGGCTACGGCCAGGCGTTGCGGCGTGGACTCCGCGAGGCCACCGGCGACTTCATCATCATGGCGGAGCCCGACGGCACGTTCGTCGCGCGCGACGTGCTCAAGCTCCTGGCCTACGCGGACGACTTCGACATGGTCTGCGGCACCCGGACCACGCGCGAGCTGATCTGGGAGCAGGCGAACATGGGGTGGTTCCTGCGCGTCGGCAACTGGTGGGTCGCCAAGATGATCCAGGTGCTCTACGATGCGCCGTCGCTGAGCGACTGCGGGTGCACGCTGCGGCTGACACGGCGCGAGGCGCTCGCCCTGATTCAGGACGACCTCACGATTGGAGGGTCGCACTTCCTGCCGCAGATGGTCATCGCGGGCCTCAGGCGTGGTCTGAGAATCATCGAAGTGCCGGTGAACTACCGCGGGCGCGTAGGCGAGTCCAAAATCACCGGAACTTTCAAGGGCGCGCTCCGGACCGGGCTTCGGATGATCGCGCTCATCCTGGGCTCGCGGCTCGCGGCGGGAGGGCGTCCTGCCCACAGGGAGATCGGGGAGATCAGGGAGCAAAATCCTAATCACAGGGAGATCGGGGAGATCAAGGAGAACTGATAGATCTCCCGGACCTCCCTGATCTCCCCTGTGACCCCCACCCTCGCGAGGCTCATCGTCTGTCTCGCCGCTGTCGTTCCGTATCTCCCGACCCTGAACGACTACTTCATCCAGGACGATTTCGGCGTGGTCTGGCTGCTGTCACGGAAGCCGTGGTCGGTACTTTCCGCGCTGGTTCGTGTCGACGTGGATGGACGACATCTGGGGCTTCACGCTCGACGAGATCCGCCCGTTTCCGGCGCTGACCTACCAGGTGAGCGCGCTCTGGGGGGCCGCGTCGCCGGTCGCCAACCACATCATGAACGTCGCGCTGCATGCAGGCAGCGGCCTGCTGGTGCTGTCGATCGCCCGGTCGGCTGCCGGGCTCGGAATCCTTGCCGCGACATTCGCAGCGCTGGTCTTCGTCCTGCTGCCGACGCAGGCGGAGAGCGTGGCGTGGGTCACGGGGCGCGTCGATTCGCTCCCCGCGTTCGTGTATCTCAGTGCCTTTCTGCTCTACACGCGGTGGCGGCAGCGCGGTGACGCGCGCTGCTACTGGGCGAGCGTTGCGGTCTTCTTCGTCGCGCTCTTCACGAAGCAGACCACCATCGTCCTCGGACCGGTGCTCGTCCTGTACGACGCGATCGTGGGCCGAGGGCCGGTGCGTCTCTCGTGGGCGTGGCTGCGTCCCTACGTGCCGTTCGCGATGCTGACGATCGCCTATCTCGCGCTGCGCTACGTCCTCCTTGGCGAGGTCGCGCGCGAGAGCCAGCTCACCTCGTCCAGTCTCGGATACTTCGGCACGCTCGTCGTCCGTCACCTGTGCCGGATGATGTTCGGCGACGTCGCGAATGCCACGCCGGTGCTCCTGGCGCTGGCGGCGTCGCTCCTCGCTGTGCTCCTCTGGGCCGCGCCCCGCACGACGTTGTTCTTCGGCGTGTTCTGGTGGGCGCTCAGCATCGCTCCGATCGTCGTCGCGGGCTACGAATCGCCGCGGCACATCTATGTTGCGTCGATGGCGTGGGCGATTCTGCTCGGGCTGGCAATCGATCTCGTGCCCCGGCGGCGGCTCGTTCGTGCCGCGTCGGCGCTCGCGGCGGGGTTCCTGCTGACAGCGTATGCGTCGCAACTCGTGCGCGTGGTCGGCGAGTGGGAAACGCGTGCGTTCGTCTCGCACAAGGCGGTCGTTGACCTGGAGCGCGAAGTCCTGGCCGCGCCGCCTGGCGCGCTCATCGTCGTCACGGCGCCGGTGGCAAGCTGGGAATGGGCGCTGCCGTTCGTGCTTCGGCCGCCGTTCGTCAGCAGCGCGGTGGAGGGCCGCGCCATGGTCGTGTCGCCACACCTCCTGCACTGCTGCCGCGGGCAGTGGGAGGCCTTCACGCGGGAGACGCTGCGGGTATGGCTCGTCCGCGAGGACCGGCCTCCCGCGATCGCGCTCCGCTGGGATGCTCGCACCGGGGCGCTGTTCCGGTTGACCGAGCGTGAGGAGCCATATCTCCGCGAAGTGCTCGCCGTGCTCGCCGACACCGATTCGGCCGCCTCGCTCAATAGGGCGATTCTGGACCTTGCGGATCGACTTCCGTCCTCGGGCCGATGAAGTCGCCAGGGCGATCACATTTCCGCGGAAGTGGCGACAACATTGTGATGGCGACGTGCGCAGCCGCACGCGGCGACGCGCAGCGGCGGGCATTTGGACGCGGCAACGTGCTTGCACGTGGGCCGAGCGTATGGCCCGGACGCGGATTGCCGTCGCCACCCGATCGCACGTCGAGCGTGCCACGCTCGTGGAATGGCTCGACGCCGGCGGTTACCACGCGATCCAGGTGCCGTCGCCGTCGGCGGCGCCGCGCGACCTCGAGGCCCTCAACTTCGAAATGCTCATCGTCGATAGCGAGCTGATGACGGTGGGATCGCTCATGCACGTCGCGCGCTACCGGCCGACGCCTCGTCCGGTGATGGTGATTGGGGACGAGGACGTGGAGGCCGAGGTCGAGGCCGAGCGCCGCGGTGCCACCTACCTGCTGCGGCCGATCGAACGCGGCGCGCTGCTGCTCGCCGTCACGCTGGCCCTCGCGGAAGGACGGCCGATGCGCCGCTGCATGCGGAAAGCTGTTCCGCCGATGCCGGCGACCGTCGAAGGCGTGCCGACGCGGATCATCGACGTGAGCTACGAGGGCGTTCGTCTCGAGCTCGCGGCGAAGGATCGTGCCGCGCTCCCGCCTGTCTTCACGTTGAAAGTGCCGATGTGCGAGGTCAGCGTCCACGTGCAGCGCGTCTGGACCGGGATTGGGAGCACGACCCGCACGTCCGGCACGCTCTGGTGCGGCGGATCGCTCGCCCAGAACCAGGAGCGCGCCATGGTCGGCTGGCGAACGCTCGTCGATCACGCCCCGCACGGCCGCTGATAAAGCGCGCCTGATAGACTGGCCCTGTGCCAGTTGCACGGTCCCGCGTCGCCGTCCTCAGAACCACCCCAGCTACCGTTTTCAGGGATTACCACGAGCTCCTGAATCTCGCCGGGTACCAGCAGGTTCTCCCGAAAGACGTCGATACCGCGCTCAAGGTGAACATCTCCTGGCATTTCTTTTTTCCCGGCAGCTCCACGACTCCCTGGCAACTCGACGGCGTCATCCGCGCCATGACCCGCGATGGCTTCCGCCACGACCTCATGCACGCCTGCCATAACCGCACGGTCGTCATCGACGCGCACCTCGGCGAGCGCGAGAACAAACAGCTGAACGTGGTGCAGGCCCATGGCCTTCGCAACCTGCATCTCTACGAGGGCGAAGAGTGGATCGCGATCCGCGACGCGGTCGGCGATCTGACGAAGAAGTTTCTCTGCCTCAACGAGGTCTATCCCGAAGGGGTTCGCGATTCCGCGCCGCTTCATCGGTGAGAACATCATCCATCTGCCGACGGTGAAGACCCACATCTTCACCACGACCACCGGCGCCATGAAGAACGCCTTCGGCGGCCTGCTCAACGAGCACCGGCATTGGACGCACCCGGTGATCCACGAGACGCTGGTCGACCTGCTGATGATCCAGAAGGCGATCCACCGCGGGATCTTCGCCGTGATGGACGGTACGTTCGCCGGCGACGGACCGGGTCCCCGCTGCATGGTGCCTCACGTGAAGAACGTGATCCTCGCGAGCGATGATCAGGTTGCGATCGACGCGGTGGCGGCAAAGCTGATGGGGATGGATCCGCTCTCGATCAAGTACATCCGCCTGGCGCACGACCTCGGCCTCGGCTGCGGCGACCCGCGCGACATCGAGATCGTCGGCGACGCGGAGGCCGGCGCGGAGAACTGGCATTTCGCGGGGCCGTTTCGCGAGATGACGTTCGCGTCGCGCATGCAGCACAAAATCTACTGGGGGCGGCTGAAGAAGCCGATCGAATGGTCGCTCAAGACGTTCCTGGCGCCGTGGGCGTACATCGCGAGCGTGCTGTATCACGACAGCTTCTGGTATCCGCTGAAGGGAAAGCTCGCGATGCGGAAGGCGCTCGACAGCGCCTGGGGACGCCTGTTCCGCAACTGGGAAACCGCGACGCCGACCGCGGACGGTTTTCCCGAGGTCGGAACGGCGGCACCCGAGCTGCGGCGAACGGGCCTGCGAGCGCTCCTCGAGTCGTTCCGGATTCTCGGCTTGTGCGTAACCGAAGCGCCCGAGTTCGGCCGCCGCCGCCGGCGCATGGTTACCGCTTCGGAGCCGAGTACCTCGAGCATCTGCGTCGTGAGATCTCGCGGGTACGAGATCTTCACGTCGGTGATCGTTCCGTCGGGCCCAACGACCGGCGTCAGCTTCGGCATGACGAAGCCGGTGTACGAGGTGAGATTCAGCTTCTCGACCCGCGCGACGACTTCGTCACGCAGCTTCGGGTCGAAGTGCACCCCATAGGCCTCGAACAGCTTCTTCGCTGCGTCGTAGTCTCCCTCGGCCTTGATGCGCTGCACCTCCGCGAGGAGCCGCCCCACGCCCTGGCGGAACGCCTTGGGGTCAACCATCACGTAATACGTCTTCCCGCCGCGCTTCCGCTCCTCGATCGCCTTCGTGTTCGCCATGAGCCACCGCACTACCATCTGGCGGTTGCGCATGTGATCTTCTTCGAGCTCGTTGCGGTCACGCACGCGGCGCAGCTGCGTGATCGCCTGCCGCGTATAGGCCTCATATTCGGTGCGCGCGATTTCGGCCTGATCCGCGGCGGGGAGGACCTTCAGCTCCGCCAGGCGAGGATCGGCGATGAAGGAGAGCGCCACGAGGTCGGCGCGCCCTTCCTCGAGGGCGGAGAAATGCTCTTTCAGGGCTTCCTGCGGTGTGCCCTTCAGCCGCTCGGACACGCGGCCCGAGGCGTGGCCGATGACCTCATGCAAGTCCGTATGGAGCTCGCCCGCGAACGCTCCCCACTTCGCCGCGCGCGCCGACTCTTCAGGGCTCCACGCGAACTCGCTCCGCATCGTCGACGGCGTCGCCTTGTCGTTCGCTTCGATGACGTTCGACAGCGAAACCGACTTGCTGCCGTGCTGTTCACGGATCGCCTGGTCGTTCGGCAGGTTGATGCCGATGGCGGTCACCGGGCCCGCATCGCCCGTTTCGATCACGACGTCGATGGCGTTCGCGACGATCCCGCGCACTTCCGGCTTGCGGTACTTCGGATCCCACGGCATTCGATCCTCGAACCATTGCGCGCTGTCGGCGATCCGGCGGATCCGCTCCGTCTTCGTCTTGTTCACATAGGAGACGATCCCCTCCCACGAACCCTTGATGCCACGCGGGTCGAGGTAGACCTCGATGAAGCCGTTCACCGTGTCGACCGCGGAGTTCTTGTCCTGGACCCAGGCGATGTCGTACTTGACCCGATCTTCCGTCTCGCCCGTCTGGTAGAACCGAATGAGCGCGCGCAGCGCGTTGGCCGTCGGCTCGGGCGCGAACGGAATCGCAGCCTCGAGATGCTTCACGATCGCCGCAATCTGCGCGCCGTACCGGCCGTTGGCCCGGTACACTTCCTCGACCAGTTTGCCGTCCACCTTCGCGAGCCGGGAATTCAGCCCGAACTTTTCGGTGAAGCCGTTGAGATCGGCCATCGTCACGTTCGAATACAGATTGTTCGCGCTGGCGCTGAGCACATCCTTGCCGGGCGGCGGGTTCTTGCTCGTGACGATGGGATCGACGGCAGGATCGAAGAACATCGGAGCCAGCCGGGCAATCAGCGCGCGAACCGGTTCGCCGTCGCGCAGCGGTAGATCGGCTCCGTTCTTCGCGGCGACGTTCGCCGCCGCCTCCAGCGCCTCCGGCGACGACTCGAGGACGAACTTCCGTGCGGTGAGATTGTTGTACGGCCCGCTGTTGATCCAGAACAGCTTCGCATAGCGCTGCACGGCCTTCAGGGTTGCCGCGTCGACGCCTCGCGGATGGCGGACGACGGCTTCGATCACCCCGCGCATGTCGAGCGCGAGCGGGTGCTTCTGGTCGAAGATAGATGTCGCGACCGGCCAGCGCGGCCTCGTACAGATGCCAGATGAGGGTCTTCTCCTTCAGTGGCAGGTCGGCGAAGCCGTCTGCATACAGCTGCACGACCGCGGCGTCATCGACCCGCTCGAGCAGGTACGGCCGCTCCGGCGTAACGGCAGAAGGTTGCAACATGAGCCCGGCGAGGGCCAGTACCAGCAGTCGACTCATCAACATCGGCTCACCTTCTGATAATTTACTTCGGTGGCTCATCTTTGGCGCGTTCATAAGTTCGGGGGATCCAGCGTCGCGGACGCCGCGTGCATGCAACGTGTCGCCCAGATACTGGAATCGGATGCACGGCCCCGGCTCGTCGTCGTGCTGTCGGCGTGCCGCGGGGTGACCGACGACCTCCTCGCGCTGACCGCGGCCGCGGAACGCCAGGATCGCGACGTCGCCGTCGATATCGAGTCGCTGCGCGCGAGGCACGTCGAGATTGCGAGCACGTTGCTCGATCGGGCCGCTCTCGACGAATACGCCGCGGAGCTCGACCGCGACCTGCTCGACATCAGCGGCATCATGCAGACGGTGCGGTTGATCCGTTCGGCGTCGGCGCCCGTGCGTGATCTGGTCGCCGGCTTCGGCGAGATCTGGTCCACGCGTCTCTTCAGCCGCTACCTTGCGAGCCGCGGCCGGCGGCCGGGCCCGGTCCATTGGCTCGACTCGCGTGACATCGTGCAGGTCGAATGGACGGCTCTCGGCCCCGGTGTGTGCTGGGAGGAATCGCGGAGGAACGCCGCACGCCTCATCCCGCAGGACGCAGCGCTGACGGTCATTGTCCCGGGGTTCGTCGCCCGCGATCCTCACGGGCTGCAGACGACGCTCGGTCGGAACGGCAGCGACTTCTCGGCCTCCATCTTCGCCGAGCTGGTCGAAGCCGACGAGATCGTGATCTGGACGGACGTCGATGGCGTATTGAGCGCCGACCCGCGGCGCGTGCCCGATGCGACCGTCATCGACGCTCTGTCCTATCAGGAAGCGATGGAGCTGGCGTACTTCGGGGCGAAGGTCATCCATCCGCAGACGATGGCGCCTGCGGTCGAGAAGGGCATTCCGATCTGGATACGCAACACGTTCGCGCCGGATCGCGGCGGCTCGGTGATCTGCGCCGCGCCGGTCTCCAATCACACCGTCAAGGGCATCACCAGCATCGAGCGCATGGCGCTCGTCAACGTGGAAGGCGCCGGCATGATCGGCGTCCCCGGTACCGCGCAGCGCCTGTTCGGCGCGCTTCGCGAGGGTGGCATCTCGGTGATCCTCATTTCGCAGGGCAGCTCCGAGCACTCGATCTGCTTCGCGATCCCGCAGGTTGAAGCAGAGAAAGCCGAGCGCATTGTCCGGCAGGCGTTTGCCACGGAGCTGGCACGCGGACAGATGCAGAAGGTGGAGGTGTCGCCGCAGTGCAGCATCCTGTCGGTCGTCGGCGACGGCATGGCGGGAACGCCGGGCGTGGCCGCGAAGGTGTTCGGGTCTCTCGGCTCCGCGGGCGTCAACATCCGCGCCATCGCACAGGGCTCCTCCGAGCGCAACATCTCGGTCGTGATCGACGAGCGGCAGACCACGCGCGCATTGAGGGCGGTGCACTCGGGTTTCTATCTGTCGCCGCATACGATCTCGATCGGCGTGATCGGACCGGGCTTCGTGGGCGGCGCCTTCCTCGATCAGCTGGCCTCGCAGGCTGCCCGGTTCCGCGAGGCATCCAATCTCGACCTGCGGGTGCGCGGGATCATGACCTCGAGCCGGATGGTCCTCGCCGATCCCGCCTGCCGGTTGGAGACATGGCGCGACTCGCTCGCCGGCGGCATCGCCGCCGACAGCGAGCGATTCGTGGATCACATTCATGCCGACCACCTGCCACACGCCGTGATCGTGGACTGCTCGGCGAGCTTCGAGGTGGCGAAGAATTATCCGCGCTGGCTTGCCGCCGGCATCCACGTCGTGACGCCGAACAAGAAGGCGAACAGCGCCGACCTCTGCTTCTATCAGACGCTCAGACAGGCGATTCGGGACGGTGGATCGCATTACCTGTACGAAGCCACGGTGGGCGCAGGGCTGCCGATCATTCAGACCCTTCGCGACTTGCGCGAAACGGGGGACCAGATCCGACGCATCGAGGGGATGCTGTCGGGAACGTTGTCGTATTTGTTCAGCGCCTGGGACGGCCGCATTCCGTTCTCAGCCGTTGTCCGCGAGGCCAAGGCGAGCGGCTACACCGAGCCCGACCCGCGCGACGATCTCTCCGGCATGGACGTCGCGCGGAAGTTGATCATTCTGGGACGGGAAATGGGTCTTCGCCTCGAGCTGCACGACATCGAGCTGACCGGCCTCGTCCCTCCGAGCCTCACCGAGTGCGACACGCAGACGTTTCTCGATCGGCTGTCGGAGCTCGATGCTCCGATGCTGGCGCGGCTGGAAGCGGCGCGGAACAGAGGACGCGTGCTTCGCTACGTCGGCGCGCTCGATGCCGAAACCGGCCGCGCCAGCGTCGGGCTCCAGGAGTTCGAGGGCACGCACGCGTTCGCGAACATCAACCCAACCGATAACGTCGTGCGCTTCGTCACCTCGCGCTACGACCGCAATCCGCTCGTGGTGCAGGGTCCGGGTGCCGGCCCGGCGGTGACGGCGGGCGGCGTCTTCGCGGACCTGCTGCGCGTCTGCGCGTACCTGGGCGCGCGGCTGTGACGATCCCTTCGCACGGCGCGCAGGCGTCGGCGACGGCGTTCGCACCGGCGAGCGTGGGCAACGTCGCCGTCGGCTTCGACGTGTTGGGCCACAGCGTGGACGTGGTCGGCGACCGGGTCCGCGCCACGCGCGTGGCCGAGCGCCGGGTGACGATCACCTCGATCAGCGGAGTCGTGACCAACCTGCCGCGGCGGGCAGAACGCAACGCCGCCTCGATGGCTGTGCTCGCGCTCATCGATCGCCTCGGCCTGGATCACGGCTTCGACTTGGCCGTGGAGAAGGGCATTCCCCTCGGATCCGGACTCGGAGGCTCCGCGGCGTCCGCGGTCGCCGGCGTCGTCGCGGCGGCGGGAGTGCTGACGGAGCGTCCCGACAACCTGTGCCTGCTCAAGTGCGCGATGAGAGGTGAGGAGGCTGCGTGCGGCACGGCGCACGTCGACAACATCGCCTCTTCGCTCTATGGCGGCCTCGTCTTGACCGTCGGGATCGACAATCCCTACGTGAAGCAGATTCCGGTGCCTGACGCCGTGCGGTGCGTCCTCGTCCGGCCGCACATGGAGCTTCAGACCCGCGTCGCGAGGCAGGTGCTGCAGGAGACCGTCAGCCTCTCGGACGTCGTGTGGCAGCAGGCGAATCTGGCCGGACTGATCGCCGGGTGTTTCAGCAACGACCTCGCCCTGATCCGCGCGTCGCTCGAGGACGTCGTCATCGAGCCCCAGCGCAGCAAGCTGATTCCGGGCTTCGATCGCGTCAAGCAGGCGGCGATGTCGAACGGCGCACTGGGCTGCTCGATCTCCGGCGGCGGTCCGACGATGTTCGCGTGGTGCGAGGCGAACGTCGCGAACGCCGTCTGCGAGGCGATGGTCGGCGCGTTCCGCGCAATCGGCCTCGACTCGGATCGCTGGGTGACGCCTATCACGACTGCTGGTGCTCGCATCGTTCGCAACTAGCTGATCCAGCGATCAGCTCGACGGTTCCTCTGATTCTTCCATCCAATTGGTACGGCTGATGCTCAGTCCCTGACGTGTGGGCGTGTCCCACATGAGGAGGAAAGATGCTGCAGAGATTGGCTGTTCTGGTGTGTGCCGCGGGCTTGACGGTGGCGTGCGGGCAGACCGACGCCGGCATTACGACCGCGGTCAAATCCAAGCTGGCGGCGGACGACACGGTGAAGGCGTACCAAATCGACGTCGATACGAACCGCAAGGTCGTCACACTCAGCGGCGACGTCCAGTCCACGGTCGCAAAGGAGCAAGCCGTGAAGCTCGCGCTCGAGACCGAGGGCGTGCGAGATGTCGTCGACAGGCTGACCGTGTCCGAGACGGCAGCGACGACGGGTGTCGATCGTGACGCCGCGTCGGTGGCCGACAGCGCCGGGCGCCGCACCGCCGAGGCGGCCGGGAAGGCCGGCGCCGTCGTCACGGACGCAGCGCTGACGTCCGCGGTGAAGTCGAAGTTTCTCGCCGATCCCGACGTGAGCGGCCTGAAGATCGACGTCGACACGAGCAATGGCGTCGTGACGCTGAGCGGCAACGTGTCCACGAAAGCTGAAGCCGACGAGGCGATTCGACTGGCGCGCACGACCGAGGGCGTCACGGACGTCGTCTCGAAGCTGAACGTCACGGCTCGTTAGTTCGTCGGTTCGTCAGTTCGTCGGTTCGTTGGTTCCTGGGTTCCTCGGTTCCTTGGTTCGGTCCAAGCCAAGAACCAACGGACCGAGGAACCGACGAACCGACGAACCGTATAATGTGCGCCATGATCCGCGGCGTGCACACGATGTTCTACACCTCAGAGCCCGACGCCCTTCGGGCCTTCCTGCGCGACAAGCTCGGCCTGCGCGCCACCGACGTCGGCGGCGGATGGCTCATCTTCGATGTGCCTGAAGCCGACATGGGCTGCCATCCCGCCGACGACGGCGACGCGAAGCCGTCGGGCACAGCCGACATTTCGTTCTACTGCGACGACATCCGGGGCACGGTCGCAAGCCTTCGGGCGAAGGGCGTCGAGTTCGACGGCGACGTCCAGGACCACGGGTACGGATTGGTCACGCACTTCAAGGTGCCCGGCGGATTCACCGTGCAGCTCTACGAACCGCGCTACGAGAAGCGGTTCGAGTAGAGCCTTGGCAGGCGGTCGCGGACGGCCGCCAGCAGTGGCAGCCTCGCATCCCGGTCGGAGAGGGTCGGTTCCGCGCTCGGCCATTCGATGGCGAGCTCAGGATCGTTCCATGCGATCCCGACCTCGCCCGCCGGTTCGTACAGTGAGGTTACTTTGTACTCGACATCCGCTGGCCCGCGCGTGACATAGAAGGCGTGGCCGAAGCCGGGCGGCACGTAGAGCTGCCTGAAGTTCTCCTCCGACAACTCAGTGCCGACCCAGCGGCCGAACGTGCTCGAGCCGATCCGTAGATCAACCGCCACGTCGAGAACGGCGCCACGAATGACCCGAACGAGCTTGCCTTGCGGCGGGGAGACCTGCAGATGAATGCCCCGCAGCGTCCGCTCCGACGAACGCGAGTGGTTGTCCTGCACGAACGGCGGCGTAATACCTCCGGCGGCATACTTGCTCGCATGGTACGTCTCGAGGAAGAAGCCCCGTACGTCGGCGTGCACGTCGGGCTCGATCAGCAGCACGTCCGGCAACGATGTGGCAACGATTCTCGGCATGCTACTCGGCGACGATGCGCAGGAGGTACTGTCCGTACTCGTTGTGCTTCATGGCCGCGGCGAGACGTTCCAGTTCCTCCCTGCCGATATAGCTCATTCGATAGGCGATCTCTTCGACGCACGCCATCATCAACCCCTGGCGCTCCTCGACCACCTGCACGAAGTTGCTCGCCTGCAGCAGCGACTCGTGCGTGCCGGTGTCGAGCCAGGCGATGCCGCGTCCGAGCTTCTCGACAATCAAAGTCCCCGCTGCGAGGTATTGCCGATTGAGGTCCGAAATCTCCAGCTCTCCGCGCGCTGAGGGCTTGAGGCCGGCCGCAATCCGCACGACGTCGTTGTCGTAGAAGTACAGACCGGTGACCGCCCACGGAGAGCGCGGCTGCGCGGGCTTCTCCTCGATCGACATCGGCCGGCTGTCGGCGTCGAGCTCCACGACGCCGTAGCGCTGCGGGTCGCGCACGGTGTAGGCGAGGATCGTCGCGCCAGCCTCGCGCGCGGCGGCGCGCCGAAGCACCTCGGGCAGCCCATGCCCGTAGAAGATGTTATCGCCGAGGACCATCGCGACCCGGTCGCGATCGATGAACTCACGCCCGATCAGGAACGCCTGCGCCAGCCCGCCCGGCTCGGGCTGGACCGCATACTTGATCGAGATGCCCAGCCACCTGCCGTCCCCGAGCTGGCGCTGAAAAGCCGCCTGATCGTCCGGCGTCGTGATCACGAGGATGTCTCGGAGACCCGCCAGCATCAGCGTCGACAGCGGGTAGTAGATCATCGGCTTGTTGTACACGGGCATCAGTTGCTTCGACACCGCGCGTGTCAGGGGGTACAGCCGTGTCCCCGAACCTCCTGCCAGGATGATTCCCTTCACAGACGTGCTCGCACTCGGATTGAAGTCAGCGGGACGAAGTCAGGCCCAATCGCTGTCGATTGTAGCGTCCCGCCTGAATTGATGTGCACCACTCGCGATGATCGACATACCAGCGGACCGTCTGCTCCAGCCCCTCGGCGAACTGATAGCGAGGCCGCCATCCCAGCGACTCGCGGAGACGCCCCGCGTCGAGGGCATAGCGGCGATCGTGGCCCGGACGGTCGGCCACGAAGTGTTTCAGCTGAGAGTACGAGCCGACTCCCGGGCTGGCGGGCGGGCAGACCCGATCGAGGATGCCGCAGACGGCGTCGACGACCTCGATGTTCGTCTTCTCGCAGGACGCGCCGATGTTGTACCGCCCGCCGGGCGTGCCCCGCTCCAATATCGTCAGGAGCGCCTGGCAGTGGTCGTCGACGTGGAGCCAATCGCGAACGTTCAGCCCGTCGCCATAGATGGGCATCGGCCGACCGTCGAGCGCGTTCAGGATCGTCAGCGGAATCAGCTTCTCGGGAAACTGGTAGGGGCCGTAGTTGTTCGAGCAGTTCGTGACGAGAACCGGCACGCGGAACGTCTCATGATAGGAGCGCGCGAGATGATCCGCCGCCGCTTTGCTCGCCGCGTAGGGCGAGTTCGGGGCATATGCGGTGTCTTCGGTGAACGCCCCTGAGGGACCGAGTGTCCCGTACACCTCGTCGGTGGACACGTGGAGAAACCGGAATCGCTCCAGCCGCTTCGCCGGAGCCTCTCCCAGGTGCTCGCGGACCGCCTGCAGGAGCTCGAACGTGCCGACAATGTTGGTGGTCACGAAGGCGCGTGGGCCGTCGATCGAGCGGTCGACGTGCGTCTCGGCCGCGAAATTCACGACCCAATCCGGCTCGTGGTCGTGGAGCAGACGCTTCATGCGCGGCCCGTCGCCGATGTCGGCCTCGACGAACGCGATCCGATCGGCCACATCCTGCAGGTTCAGTCTCGACCCCGCATAGGTCAGCTTGTCGACGACGACCACCCGGGCCTCGCGGGCGACGGCGGCGCGAACGAAGTTCGAGCCGATGAAGCCGGCGCCGCCCGTGACCAGGACCGTTTGCATCTGAAGCACTATAAGCCGATTTCAACCGGGTCCGACTCGTGGTACAGATCAATCGTGGCCAGCCCGCCCGCCAGCAAGGTGTGCTCCGATATCCTCGGGGCCATCGGCAGCACGCCGATGGTCCGCATCAACCGGATCACGAAGGGTGTGATCCGGGCCGAGGTCCTCGCCAAGATCGAGACATTCAATCCGGGCAACTCGATCAAGGACCGGATGGCGGTGCGCATGATCGAGGATGCCGAGCGCGCGGGCAAGCTGAAGCCGGGCGGCACGATCATCGAGGGCACCTCCGGCAACACCGGCATGGGGCTGGCGATTGCCGCCGTGGTGAAGGGCTACAAGTGCGTCTTCACCACCACGGACAAGCAGTCGAAGGAGAAGATCGACGCCCTCAAGGCCTTCGGCGCCGAGGTGATCGTCTGCCCGACGAACGTGGACCCGGAGGATCCGCGGTCGTACTACTCCGTCTCGTCGCGGCTCGAAAAGGAGATCCCCAACGCCTGGAAGGCGAACCAGTACGACAACCTGTCGAACACCGCCGCGCACTACGAATGGACCGGTCCCGAAGTCTGGGAGCAGACCGATGGAAGGGTCACCCACCTTGTCGTCGGCGTCGGCACCGGGGGAACGATCAGCGGCGTCGGCCGCTACCTCAAGGAACGGAACCCGGCCATCAAGGTCTGGGGGATCGATACCTACGGGTCGGTGTTCAAGAAGTACAAGGAGACCGGCGTCTTCGACAAGAACGAGATCTACCCGTACATCACCGAGGGGATCGGCGAGGACTTCCTGCCGAAGAACGTCGATTTCGGCGTGATCGACCACTTCGAGAAGGTGACCGACAAGGACGCGGCGATCATGACGCGCCGGATCGCGCGTGAAGAGGGGATCTTCGCCGGCAACTCCGCCGGCTCCGCAATGGCCGGTCTCATTCAGCTCAAGGATCGGTTCGCCGCCGGCGACGTCGTCGTCGTCATCTTCCACGACCACGGGTCGCGATACCTGGGCAAGATGTTCAACGACGAGTGGATGAGTGAGAAGGGGTTCCTGGAGAGGAGCGGCATGACGGCGCGCGACCTGGTGGCGCTGCGGGTGTCGGGCGAGCTGTACGCGATCGAAGCGAGCCGCCCGGTGGACGACGCGGTACGAGTGATGAGCGACCACGACTTCTCGCAGATTTCCGTCACGCGCGACGGCCGGGTGGTCGGCTCGCTGAACGAGGCGCATCTCTATGCCGAGTTCGTGAGGAATCCCGACATCAAGCAGCAGCCCGTCGAGTCGATCATGCAGCCCGCGTTTCCATTCGCCGACGCCTCGACACCGGTGGATCTCCTCGCCACGATGATCACGCCGCAGAATCCCGCGGTGCTGGTACGGGACTTCAAGACCGACAAGAACTTCATCATCACGAGGTCCGACATCATCCGCGTGCTCAGCAGCTGATGAACGTCGCCGCAGACCGGACCGCACTCCTGCATGAAACGCTGACCCGCTACTGGGGGTACACGAGCTTTCGCCCCTGGCAGCGCGAAGCGATCGACGCCGTGCTCGAGGACCGCGACTCGGTGGTCGTGCTGCCCACGGGCGGCGGCAAGTCGATCTGCTTTCAGGTGCCCGCGCTCGTGCGCGACGGGCTGGCGCTCGTCGTGTCGCCGCTGATCTCGCTGATGAAGGACCAGGTCGACACGCTCGTCGGCAATGGCGTGGCCGCCGCGTGCTACAACAGCGCCCTGGCGGCAGGCGAGAAGAGCGCCGTCGTGCAGGGCCTGCGCGAGGGGCGGTATCGGCTGCTCTACGTTTCGCCCGAGCGCCTGGTGGGCGAGGGGCACGAGTGGTTTACCGGTGTGCTCGCGGCGTCGCGCGTCAGCTTCATCGCGATCGACGAGGCGCACTGCATCAGCCAGTGGGGGCACGACTTCCGGCCGGAGTACCGGCAGCTCGCGAGGCTGCGCGATCTGCTGCCGGGCGTCGGCATCCACGCGTTCACGGCCACGGCCACCTCGCGCGTCAGGCACGACATCGCCGCGCAGCTGGGTCTCCGCGGCCCGCTTCACCTCGTCGGGTCTTTCGATCGCCCGAACCTGACGTATCGCGTGCTGGCGCGATCGGGTCTCAAGCAACAGCTTGCCGCCGTGCTGGCGCGTCATCGTGGCGAATCCGGGATCATCTACTGCACCTCGCGCAAGGAGGTGGACGCGCTCGCCGGATGGCTGACCACCGAAGGCGTCCGCGCCGTGCCGTATCACGCCGGCCTCGACGATGGCGACGCGGCACCGCAATCAGGATGCGTTTCTCAACGAGGAGGTCGATGTCGTCGTGGCGACCGTAGCCTTCGGGATGGGCATCGATCGATCGGACGTTCGCTTCGTCGTGCATGCCGGAGCGCCCCGATCGCTCGAGCACTACCAGCAGGAATCGGGTCGCGCCGGCCGCGACGGGCTCGACGCGGAATGCGTGCTGATCTACTCGGGCGCCGATTTTCTCAAGTGGCGGCTGATGCTCGAGTCGTCGAGGGAGCTGACCGATGCCACACGGACAACGCTCCGTGACATGGAACGGTACGCCGCGGCCGTGTCATGCCGGCATCGTCACCTCGTGGAATATTTCGGCGAGCCGTACAGCAGGAGTGGCTGCGACGCATGCGACTTCTGTCTTGGCGAGCTCGAAACCGTAACGGAGCCCGTGGCAATCGCGCGCAAGATTCTCTCCTGCGTCGCACGCCTGAATCAGCGATTCGGCGCCGGTCACGTCATCAGCGTCCTCCGCGGCCAGGCCGTCGAGGCGGTGGTGTCGCGGGGTCATTCCGCACTAAGCACGTTTGGTCTGCTGCGTCAAGCCACTACCGCGGAGTTGCGCGGGTACATCGAGCAGCTCACGTCGCTCGGGCTCCTCCGGCAGACCGATGACGGCTTTCCCGTGCTGCGCCTGACGGCCGAGGGGATTTCACTTTTGAAAGATCCGAACAGCCAACCCGCGTTGTCGCTCGCTCGCCAAAGAGTTCCGCGCCGACAGGAAGCAGGCGTGGCGCGCCGAGGGCGTGCGGAGGCGGGGTGGGATGGCGTCGACCACGCGCTCTTCGAGATCCTCCGTGGTGTGCGTTTGGACATCGCGCGTGAACGCAGTGTTCCACCGTATGTCATCTTCCACGACACCACGCTGCGGGAGCTGGCGCGCGTGAGACCACGAAACGAGCACGAGCTCCGATCCGTTTACGGCGTCGGCGAGCGCAAGGCCGCTGACCTCGGTCCACGTTTCTTGGCCGCTATCGCCACTCATCGCGCGTAAAGCTCGATATCGCACTCGCACTGCCCGATTGACCGGCTCATCGGCCGTGTCGTGGCACTTCGATTGCGTATTCGAGCGCGAATGTCGTCGCGGCGGTCGAATCGGCCGAATCTCCTCTCCATTTTTACCATCCTCTTCGTCGCATTGTTACCGGCAAGCGCAAGCGCGCAGCTCCCCTCGGGCTGGGCGGTCGCGGATGTCGGCAGCCCTGCGGTGCCCGGAACGGCCAGCTTCAGTAACGGCATGTTTACGGTGTCGGGCGCCGGCACCGGTGTATGGGGCCCGTCCGATCAGCTGGCGTTCGTACATCGCCAGATGACAGGCGATGGGGCGATCGTCGCGCGCCTCGAGACGCTGTCGGCGGCGTCGCGGGACACGGAAGTCGGCGTGATGGTCCGGGAGTCGCTGGCGGCGAATGCACGGGTCGTCTTCATGCGGCTGACGGGGAGCGGCTGGCTCGCGAGCGTCAAGCGATCGACCTCCGGGCAATACGCGACCTCGACCGCGATCGGCGGATTTGCCGCGCCGGTGTGGCTGAAGCTGGAACGAAGCGGCGGCAGCGTGCTGGCGTCGTACTCCGCCGACGGTGTGGCGTGGACGCTCTTGCGCAGCGAGGCGATGACGCTGGCCGCCACGATCGAGGTTGGCCTGGGCGTCGCGAGCAGCAGCGCGAGCACACAGGCGACCGCGACATTCAGCAACGTCAGCGACAGCGGTGGGCCGCCACCACCGCCCCCGCCGAATCAGCCGCCAACCGTGTCACTGACGGCGCCCGCGGACGGCGCGACGTTCACCGAACCCGCGTCCGTCACGGTCAGCGCCACCGCGGGCGATCCCGATGGCACCGTAGCGCAGGTGGACTTCTACAGCGGCGCGACGCCGATCGGATCCGACACCTCGAGTCCATACAGCATCGTCTGGAACAACGTGTCCGCCGGCACGTACTCGATTACGGCAATCGCGCGCGACGACGTTGGCGCCGCCACGACGTCCGCCGCACACGCTGTCACTGTCACTGCGCCGCCGGGTACGACGCTGCCCTCGGGTTGGACGATCGGGGATGTCGGCAATCCTGCTGCGCCCGGCACAGGGAGTTTCAGCAACGGGATATTTACCGTGTCGGGCGCGGGCACGGGTGTCTGGGGGCCGTCAGATCAGCTCGCGTTCGTGCATCGCCAGATGACAGGCGACGGCGCGATCGTCGCGCGCCTCGAGACGCTGTCGGCGGCCTCGCAGGATACGGAAGTCGGCGTGATGGTGCGGGAATCTCTCGCGGCCAACGCGCGCGTCGTCTTCATGCGACTGACCCAGAGCGGCTGGCTCGCCAGCGTGAGGCGGCTGAACACCGGACAAACCGCGAGCGCGATCTCGATCGGCGGATTCAGCGCGCCGGTGTGGCTGAAGCTCGAACGGAGCGCTGGCAACGTGCTGGCGTCGTACTCCGCCGACGGTGTGACGTGGACGCTCCTGCGTAGCGAGTCGATGACGCTCGCGGCCACCGTCGATGTTGGCCTGGGCGTCGCGAGCGGCAGCGCGAGCACACAGGCGACCGCGACGTTCAGCAACGTGACCGTTGGCGGTGGCCCGCCGCCACCGCCGCCGCAATCAGCCGCCAACCGTGTCGCTGACGGCGCCGCACGAACGGCGCGACGTTCACGGCACCTGCGTCTATCACCGTCAGCGCCACCGCCGCCGATGCCGATGGCAGCGTGGCGCAGGTGGACTTCTACAGCGGCGCGACGCCGATCGGCTCGGATACGTCGAGTCCGTACAGCATTGCCTGGAACAACGTGCCCGCCGGCACGTACTCGATTACGGCGGTGGCGCGCGACAACGTTGGCGCAACCACCACGTCGGCCGCGCGTACGGTCACGGTTATTCCTCCATCGGGAGGCGGCAGCATATTCCCGCTTCACGTCGAAGCCGGCAAACGGCATCTGGTCGACGCACAGGGGAATGCGTTCCTGATGCATGGCGATACGCCGTGGTCGCTGATCGTCCAACTGAACCAAGCGGACGTCGACTTCTACCTGGAGAACAGGCGTCTCAAGGGCTTCAATACGATTCTCGTCAATCTGCTCGAGCACTACTTTGCCGACAGTCCGCCCAACAACAGCTACGGCGAACCGCCATTTCTGACGCCCGGCGATTACTCGACGCCGAACGAGGCGTATTTCGCGCACGCGGAATACGTGATCACCAAAGCAGCGGAGAAGGGCATCCTCGTCCTGCTTACGCCGTCGTACATGGGTTTCGGGGGCGGCAGCCAGGGGTGGTATCAGGAGATGGCCGCGAACGGAGCAACCAAGCTTCGCGCGTACGGGCAGTATCTCGCCAATCGCTTCATCGCTCACGACAACATCATGTGGGTGCACGGCGGCGACTACCATCCGCCCGACCGGACGCTCCTGCGCGCCATTGTCGATGGCATTCGCGACATCGACTCGCGCTGGCTGCACACGTTCCACGGCATTCGCAACTACGCTGCGGCCCAGTGGCTCGGGCCGGGCGAAACCTGGCTGCAGGTGAACACCACCTACACGGACGAGCATCGTGTCGTCGATTTCGCGTTTCAGGAGTACGCGCGATCGACGATGCCGTTCTTCCTGATAGAGGCCCGCTACGAATTGGAAGGTGCGACGCCGACGATCGTGAGGCAGCAGGCGTATCAGACCGTGTTGTCAGGCGGCGCCGGGCACCTGATGGGCCACAACCCGGTGTGGAAACTCAACACCTGGTGGAAGACCGGCCTCGACAGCGCCGGTGCGACAACCCTCACGCACCTGCGCCCGCTGATCGAAGCGCGCCAATGGTGGCTGCTGCAACCCGACACGAATGCGCAGGTGCTGACGGCCGGGATCGGATCGGGAACGGGACGTGCGGTCGCGGCCGTCGCCTCCGACGGTTCGTACGGACTGCTCTACACGCCCGCCGTGCGGACGCTGACGGTCGATACGAGGCAGTTTGCCGGCCCGCGTATCGCGGCGCGCTGGTACGATCCGACGGCAGGCACGTACGCCGCGATCGGCGGGTCGCCGTTCGTCGCGGGACCGATCTATACGTTCACGCCGGCCGGGAACAACGCCGGCGGTGCCGGCGACTGGGTGCTCGTTCTCGAGTCGGTCCCCTGACGGGGTCACGCGGTCGCGGTTGCCGCCGGCCTCTTCTTCATGTATTCGTCGTGGCGGCGCTGCAGCTCGTCATCCGCTACGTCCTCCACGTGCGTCGCCATCCACCACTGGTTGCCGCATGGGTCGGTCACACCGCCGTGCCGATCGCCGTAGAACATCGTGGCGGGTTCCATGATTGACGAGGCGCCGGCGTCGAGCGCCTGGCGGTAGGTGGCGTCGCAGTCGGGCACATACAGGTAGATGCTCCCCTGCAGCGGCTTCCAGGGCCCGCCGGCCTGACCCACCATGATGTGCGAATCGCCGATCACGACGTCGGCATGCATGACGGCGCCGTCAGGATTGCGCATCACGTGATGCATGCGCGCCCCGAACGCCCGCTGCACGAAGTCGAGCAGCGTATCTGCATGCTCGACCAGCAGGTAAGGCGTTGCCGTGTGGTATCCGTCCGGAACAGGTTTGACTGCCATCACATCTCCTCCATGCTGCAGTCATCGTGACATGCAGAAGCGGGAGAGGATTGTAAGAATTTGACGCGCGGGCTATCAGCGAAAGGCTGACCTTGGAGGTGGCGCAACCGCGGCGGCGGGCGTGGTGGCGTCTGCCGTCATCAGGTTGAGCGCTCCGGACAGGGCGAACGCCAGCGTGAAGAACATCGAATACGCCTGGCTGAGGAACATTGCCGCCACAAGCTGCGCTCCGAAGGAAACCAGGAGGATGCCGGGCAGTACGGCGAGCTCTGGATCGGGCAGCGAGGCGGCCGAGCGGCGCAACCGGTTGAATGTCCGCACCGCCACGATGATCAGCAGAAAGTACGCGGTGCCTCCGAAGATTCCTGTCTCGACCAGGACCTGGACGTACACGCTGTGGGCGGTCTGCCACTTCATGAATCCACCCTCCGCTGCCCGCTGCCAACCAACCGCCGGTGCGAAACTATTGACCCCCACACCAGTGATCGGGTTGGCCCAGAACTCGCGCATGCCGCGCTTCCAGGTGTCGACTCTGCCGCCCTCCGCGAGGTTGTAATCGTCTTCCAGCGAACCGAGCGTCGAGTACCGCTCGAGGTTGATCTTGTCGGAGTTCACGAATGCCCCGACGAGCAGGACCGCCATCACGACAGTCTTGAACGCCTTGCTGACGGTGGACACGCGGAGGCAGAGGAAGAGCAAGATGAATGTCATGAGGCCGAGCAAGCCGCCGCGCGAAGCCGTGAAGAGCGTGAGGAGTATCCCTGTCAGCAAGGTCGCAAGCGCGGCGACCTTCATCAGGAACCCGAATCGTCCAACGAGCACCCACAGTGCGAAACCGAGCAGCGACACTTCGACAAACGCAACGTCGTTCGGGTCGAACATCTGGCCGCCCGTGACGTAGCGCCCCCCCATGAATTGCCCGCTCACGAAACCGAAGACGTTGTAGAGGAGGACCGAGACGACGATGATGCTGGCCACGCGTTTGAGCTTCGCGACCGAATCGACATGAACCAGGAACAGCAGGAAGAAGATCACGTTGACCAGGTACTTCATGATTACCTGGTCGAAGGCCCCCGGTCGGTAGACGGCGAATGGAATGCCGGCCACCATCGCAGCGTAGAGGACCAGATAGAGCTTCGTCTCAATTGCGGTAAACGGACCGGGTCTGTCCTTCTTGGGCTGGATCAGCGTGGCTACGGCCGTCAGGACTGTAAAGACCAACGCCAGCCTCAACGGCACGAGCACGAGGAAGTAGTCGTTCGGCCTGCCTATGATGACGAACGTGAGCAGGCAGAACAGCTGGAAGGGCCCGCCGAACGAAATCACCTCCGTCGCAGGCTGCGCCGGGCTGGCGGGTCGCGCCGGCTCGGGCCGGCGAGGCCAAACCGCAGCCGGCGCGGCCGGAACGACCGCGCCTGCTCCTCCCGGCGTGTTTCGAATGCTGTCCATCAGTTAACGTCGGGGTTGAATCGGTTTTCTTGCAGCAATTGGGGTGCCCACCGCGCCGGCGGATCCTGCGGCGTGGCGGCGTGCAACGCCGAGAAAAATCGGCTCCATAACGGATTTTAGTCGAGAGTCCGGCGGACTCTCAGAAAAGTCCCGTGGGATCAGGCAGATACGCGGGATAGTGGCGACGTTTCGGAGGCCTGGTCCTTGCAGCCTGGCACAACGTGGGTGAGCTGCGCACAAACGTGATCCGACGGCTGAAGTCGCTCCTCCTGTTGGTGGCGATCAATGGCGGCATCCTCGCCGCCTTCGACTGGACCCTGGTCAAGCTCGATCTTCTCTCCCCGCCATTCATGTACGGTTTGACGGAGGTGGGATTCGGCCGCCCCGGCGTCCTCAGATCCACCGACTTCGGCGTGTCGCGCGTCAACAACGTGTCCCAGGGACTCACGATCGCCATGATCGGCGACTCGCATTCCGAGCTCCCATTCCGGAATCCTCTCGACAGTCATGAGTTCGTCCTGGAGACCACGCTGCGAGCTCAGGGACTTCCGATCGATATGCTGTCGGCGGGGCGCGGCAAATACTCACCGCTGCAAGAGTACCTGCTGTTCAAGCACGACCTCCGCGACGCGTACAAGCCGCGAGTCATGCTGATGAACTTTTATTCGGGCAACGACTTCTACGACATGCTGCGGCCGGACGACCGGCCCCACTTCGTCAGAGACGCCAACAATGCCATCGTGATGCGAGATCCCGTGTGGATCTGTACGTCAATCCAGAGGCGCGGTCGTGGATCCAACGAAGCCGGCTGCTCTGGAGCATCGACGAGATCGCAAGTCGCCTCGGGTTTCCCCGCGTCACGACGCGGCTCAGGATGCTGAACGCCGCGGGTCGGCCCGACCGACCACGCAGCGACACCCTGCGCTACCTCGCGGCTCTCAGAAAATCGCAGGAGCCGCGACTGGGCTATCCCGCGGCGTTTGCGGCCCAGATCCTCAATCAGGCGATCTTCTTTCAGCACTTTCCGGAGTCGACGAAGGAGAGCATTGCCTTCATGCGCTCGCTGCTGCAGCGCGCGCGCGCGGAGAATCCGGGCGTGCTGCTGGTCCTGTCGTCCATTCCTTCTGCCGCGCTGATGCACGCGATCCCAGACGACATCCGTGAGCCGTGGCACGACACGCTTGCACGAACCAGCTTGACACACGAACGGGTGGCCGAGCTCGAAGACAATCTGGTCGACCAGCTGAAATCCTCGACCAATGCGGAGGGCTGGCTCTTCATCGACGTGCGCGATTGCCTTCGCGGCCCGGCGGCCGAACCGCTCTACAGTTCGTTCGACCTGCACATCAATGTCGCGGCATCGAAGCGGATCGGTCAGTGTCAGGCGGAAGCGCTGCTGGCGAGCGAAGAGTTCAGGCAGCTCGTGCAGCCGCCAACCATGCGAACGGCCCTCCCCGGTCTCTAAATCTAGTCGAGGATCGGAACATGGTTGACGTGCGCGGTGCGCTGCGCGGCCCAGGCCGCCGGCGTCAGGCCCGAGAAGGCCTGGAAATCGTGGATCAAGTGAGCCTGGTCGAAATAACCGCAGTCAACCGCCAGCTCGCTCCAGTTCACGAAGCCGGAGTGGTGCGCAGCTCGGATCGCGCGCTGAAAGCGCCGGATGCGGCAGAAGACCTTCGGCGTCAGGCCCACTTCAGCGGCGAACAGCTGGATGAAGCGGCGCTGGCTGAGGCCGGTTGCCGCGCTGACGTCGCCGATGGTGCACGCATGGGGCACGTGCGTGAATTCCCGAAGCGCGTACTCCACCGCCCGGTGGTGCGACATCCGCTCGCGCCCCCGTTCGAGCAATACGCGCGAGACGATGCTGCATCGCTCATCGTCGGTCCGGGCTTCGCCGATCTGCTCGCGCAGCTCACGTGCAACAGGGCCCCACAGCGCATCGAGGGGTGCCTCGGTGTTGCGCAGCTCGAGTAGCGGTGGTCCAAGAAACGGATAGGCGCCGCCAGGTTTGAAATGGACGCCGACCAGCCTCTGCCGCTGCGTGGTGTCCAGCAAAAAGAAGTGAGAGTGCGGACCCGCGACGACATCTGTCGATGGCGAGGCCAGAAGATCAATAACAAGCTCTACCGACCCGTCGGGAAGCAGGCGTTCCTGCGCCCAGCGCTCGGGTTCACGCTCGCACGTCCATATCACGTCGACGAATGCGTCGAGCGGAGGCGGCGGCCGGTGCAGGTGGAGCGACGTCACGATGTTAGGATACCGCGTGAACGTGACGCCGATTGCCACGATGAGCACGCCGTTCAACGCGACGGCGCAGATCCCGAAGGGGCCCGACGCGAGACACGATGCCGAAGGCACGATCGAGGTTCGGCCCGACCTCGAGGCCGGGCTGCAGGACATCGAGGGGTTCTCGCATCTCTACGTGATCTGGCTCTTCCACCGTGTCGATGACTACGACCTCATCGCGTGGCCGCCGAGCGACGATCGGCCGCACGGCGTCTTTGCAACGCGCTCGCCGCGCCGGCCGAATCCAATCGGTCTCACCGTGGTGGAGCTGATCCGACGCGAGGGCACGCGCCTCCACGTCAGAGGCGTTGACATGCTCGACGGTACGCCGGTGCTCGACGTCAAACCGTACCTGTCGAGCGTTCCCGTCGATCAGCTTCGGCGCGGATGGTTGGGAGAGGCGGAACGGCGGAGAGCCAACGTGCCGACGCCGTGACGCGGGCGGCGCCTGACGTTATGGTCACCCCCAACATCCTGTGTATCGGAGCCGGATACGTCGGCGGTCCCACGATGGCCGTCATTGCCGATCGCTGTCCGCACCTCCGGATCACGGTCACCGATGCGAACCCCGCGCGCATCAGGGCGTGGAACAGCGATGTGCTGCCGATCTACGAGCCGGGGCTCGAAGCGGTCATCAGCAGGACGCGTGGTCGCAATCTGGTGTTCTCCGGAGACCGTGCGGGTGCCATCCGGTCGGCCGACATCATCTTCGTCTCCGTCAACACGCCGACCAAAGTGTTCGGCGAGGGCGCCGGACGCGCGGCGGATCTGCAGTATTGGGAGAAGACCGCGCGCGAAATCCTGGAGCACTCCGATCGCGGAAAGATTGTCGTCGAGAAGTCGACGCTGCCCGTACGGACCGCTGCCGCGATGGCGCGAATTCTCAACTCCAATGCCAAGGGGTGGCGGTTCGAGGTTCTCTCGAACCCGGAGTTTCTCTCGGAAGGCAGTGCCATCAGAGACCTGGAATGTCCCGACCGCGTGCTGGTGGGCTCGGAAGAGACGCCAGAGGGCGTGCTGGCCCGGCGAGCGGTCGTGGACATCTACGCGAACTGGGTGCCCCGCGAGCGCATCATACAATCCAACGTGTGGAGCGCGGAGCTCTCGAAGCTCGCCGCGAACGCGTTTCTGGCGCAGCGGATTTCCTCGATCAACAGCATCTCCGCCCTGTGCGAGAAGACCGAGGCCGACATCGAGGAGGTTGCGCATTCGATCGGAACCGACTCGCGCATCGGCTCGAAGTTCCTCAAGGCGGGTGTCGGTTTCGGGGGTTCGTGCTTCAGAAAGGACATCCTGAATCTCGTGTACATCGCCGACAGCTATGGCCTGGCGGATGTTTCACGCTACTGGGAATCCGTCGTCCAGATGAACGAATGGCAGGAGGCGAGATTCGTCCGGAACCTGCTCGGAAACATGTTCAACACCGTCGCAGGAAAACGCATCGCGCTCTTTGGGTGCGCGTTCAAGGCCAACACGGGGGACACCCGTGACTCGCCCGCGCTTGTGGTGGCCAGGGCTTTGCTCGCCGAACGCGCTCATGTGGTTCTGACGGATCCCAGAGCCCTCGAGAACGCTCGCGCGGACCTGGCAGGTGTGGAGGGCGTGCTGGACTTCGCCGCCGATCCCTACGTAGCCGCTGCGGAGTCACACGCGATCGCGGTGCTCACGGATTGGGACCTGTTCCGCGCGCTCGACTATCGCCGGATTTTCGAGAAGATGATGAAGCCGGCGTTTGTGTTCGACGGCCGCAACATCCTCGATCACGAAGCGCTGTACCGGATCGGCTTCAACGTGTTTCCCACGGGGAAGAAACCGCTCAAGCACCTCTAGGGCGCCGTGAGGGTCATGTCACACGAACGGCGGTCCACCACCCGTGACCATGACCTTCTGGCCGGTCGTGAATGAAGAATAGGAGGACGCCAGGAACACGACGGCTCGTGCGACGTCGATGGACGACGCGAGGCGACCCATCGGAATGTCCTGCGCGATCTTCTTGCGGAAGCCTTCCGAGACGTGGGTCACCATGTCCGTTTCCACGAAGTTCGGGACGACGAGGTTGACCTGGATGTTTCGCGACGCGAACTCGACGGACAAGCTGCGCGTGAGCCCCACGAGCGCCGATTTCGCCACGACATACTTCATCTGATCAGGCGGCGGATTGTCGGTGGCGATCGTCGAAATGTTGACGATCTTTCCACCGCCCTGTTCGAGCATCAACGGGAGGACTTCCTGGCAGCACAGGAAGGCGCCCTTCGCGATGACGTCGATATCGGCCTGAATGTCGTCCCACGTGAGCTTCGAGAACGGGATCGGGCGAAAGTCGCGCGCCGCGTTGTTCACGAGGACGTCGATCGTTCCGTATCGCCGGCAGGCCTCGCGTACGAGGGAACGAACCTGCCCCGCCTCGGACACGTCCGCGGCGATCGCGACGGCCTGTCCGCCGCCGTCGAGAATCTCTCCGACCACTCGCCGAGCATCCTCCGCTCCATGGCGGTAGTTGATCACGACCTTGGCGCCATGGACGGCGAACAGCTTCGCGGTCGTCTCTCCGATGCCGCGGCTCGCGCCTGTGATGAGCACCACTTTGTCGCGCAGTCCGAAGTCGGTCGCCTCTCTGACCTCTTCGAGGCTCGGCATCCTGCGAGGTGGCGCGGCGACCAGCGTGGACGCCTTGCCGCGCACGATGACCTCATCGCCGTCGTGTGGCGTGATGAGCAACTCCTTCTTCACGATGCGGGTCGCCGCCGACCGATGCGTGATGCGTCCCCGCAGCCTGTACGGCCTGCCCACCTCGACGGGTCGCTCGACCTGCGCGGAGAACTCGAGGAATGTCGCCGAGCTGCCAGGGAGGACGACGCCGATTGATGTGGAGTACAAGCAGCATCGACAACAGCGTGGGGACATCGAACCGATCGACGAGCGCCGCGGCCAGGTTACGAGCCTCGCCGCCTGCGGCCGACGCGAGCAGCGCCGCGAACTCGGCGATGGCCGCGTCAGTGACGGTGAAGTCGAGGCTGTCTCGAGCGCCCGTTTCGATCTCCTCCCAGAGCATGTACTTCGCGTCGATCGGCTGCGTCAGACGCCCGGGCTGGCCCTCGGAGGCGATCGAAAGCGCGCTTCGCGGGGCAGCCTCGCGGGGCTCGTACGACCAGCGTGGCGGTTCCGCTCGTCACCACGCTACGACGGACCTCGTGCGCGATGTGGATCTCGTAGTCGACGTCGAGCCGGGATCCGTCGGCCGCAAGACGTCCCGGCTTCGCGCTGATCGTCAGCGGGACATCCGCAAAGATCGGTGAGGTGAATCGGCTCGACAGGGCGAAGAGAGCGCACCGGAACCCTTCGAGCTGAAAGGGTGGAAGCAGCGGGAGGAACGACACCGGCAGCATTCCGTGCACGACGGGCCGCCGGAAGGCGGATCGCCGGGCGAACGCCTCGTCGACGTGCAACCGGCTCCAGTCACCGGTGAGCGCAGCGAATCGCCGGACGAATTCCGGTGAGACACGGAAATCGACGCTTGCCGGCTGCATGACCACGGCAGCCTGTGGAATCACAAATGTGCCCTCTCCTGAGCGCGTCCCGAGGCACTCCTACGATACAACGCGGAGCGGCATGATCGGCGACGGTCGTTGCGCGAGAGCGGCCAGCGCGCCGATGTCGAGGGTCTCCGCCCTCACCCCGGCCAGGTCCTCCGGTCCTGCGGATCGCAACGCCTCGAGCAGGCAGCTGTCCTTGACCTCGCGTTGCGCGTGACCCCACCACCAGGTCTCGGCGTACGGGAAATCAGGCTGCACGAACCACGACTTCGGGCTGAGGTGCCGCATCAGCTTGGCGATCAGGATGTCCACGAGCTCGATGTTGCTCGAACCAATCCGATCGCGCGCCGCGAAGAATTCGTCCCGCAGGCGCGTTTCACCTCTCGTGCTCCCGTTCAGGAAATTCCGGCGCGTCCACCCGTCATGGTTGACCAGCCGGAACACCGTGGCCGTTCGGCGAAGGCATCGCAGCATCAGCGGTCGCGGGAGTATCGGTGACTCCATGAGCTCATGCGGCTCGCGCTCGGAGGAGAACACCATGCTGTGCTTCCGTGCCTGCTCGATCAGCTCGGTGCCCGGAAGCCCGCGCATGACGTGACAGCACAGCAGATGTGATTCGCTGTTGCGCAGCTGATCGAGGAAGTATTCGAGCGTCGTCGTAATGGAGCCGAAGTCCTCGCCCGGGAGGCCGATGATCAGGTCGATCTTGGTGAAGATGTGGCGGGCCGACAGCAGCTCGAACGTGCGCACGAACCTGTCGATCCTGATGCCGCGCTTGACGCTCTTCAGGATCTCGTAGTTGATCGTCTGGACGCCGCAGCCGATCGTGATGTCGTTCCACTCGAAGAGCGCGTTGTACTCCTGAAACAGATCGGCGATTTCCTCGTCGATGAATCCCGGAATGAGCTCGAACATCAGCTGCGCCTCGATCTTCGCATCGATGAGGCCGCGCATGACCTTCTTGGCAAACGGCAGGTCCGAGGTGAAGTTCGCGTCGACGAAGCGGATCCTCTTGACGCCGTGCTGGTGATTGACGAACTTCGCTTCCTCGATCACCCGCTCGACTTCGTTGTAGGTGATCTTCGGCATGTCCTTGTGGTAGATGCAGTAGGTGCACTTCAGCGTGCAGCCGCGCTGCGTCTCGAGATTCGCTTCGAGCTTTGGACGCGCCAGCAGCTCGTCGTCCACGATTCCAGTCAGATACGGAGACGGGAGCACCTGCAGCGACGTGAACAGCGGTCTGGACGGATTCAGCGTGAACCCGGACGTCGACGACGTTCGGAACGCGAGGCCCTGAACGTCTTCGATGGCGAGCGCGTTGCCGCCGAGATGCGCGAGCAGGTCGCGGAACGTGGCCTCTCCTTCCCCGTACACGAGATAGTCGGCTTGGAAATCGTCGTACTTGCCTTCCCGGATGTAGTCGGAGGCAATCTCCGGCCCGCCCATCACGATCCTGGTGTGCGGAAGCTTCTGCCGCAGCGTCTCGGCGATGCCCCTGAACACATTCACGTTCCACATGTAGACGGAGAATCCAACAAGGTCGGGCTGACTGGCCACGATGGCATCCACCGTTTGCGTAATCATCTGTTCCGCGACGTCAGACCCCGGCGTAATGAGCTTCCTCTGCAGGACGTCGATGTCCCAGGCCGCCAGGATCGTTGGATCGGTCAGGAGTGCATAGGCCTTCAAGTTGTAGAGAGAGCGACATTGCATTGCAGGACCCTGCGATACCGACCAGCGTTGCTTTCTTCTTACTCATCGCGATTCGCCCTCGTCGATCCGATGTATCGACTCCGCCTTGGTTTTTGTGGAGATCCAACGAACGAAGTCAGCAAGGAGTCAGCCAGCCACCGGTACGACAGCCGGAACGCTATCTCATTGACTGTCAGTCGCTTAACCACACGCCTGACCGCCGCCGGCGACATCGTGTGAAGAATGTGAAGAATCAGACGGGAGAGACCCTCCGCTTCGACCGACAAAAGTCTCCGAGCAGGGTGACTATCGGACCGGCCGTCAGGAAGAATGCGCCGCGGCCTGTGGGGCGAGCGAATGTTCCAGGAGCGTGTGATAGAGCTCATTGGCTCGCGACAGCAGCCCCTGATCCAGCCGGGACGCGTCGACGTCGTGTCGTCCTCCGGGCTTGATGCGGGTGCGCTGCGCCATCCAGGTTGGACGGTCCCGTATGTCCAGCACCGCGGCGACCCGGTCGAACCCTTCCTCGGGGCACGCACAGAACCAGTCGTACGGGAGGAAATGCAGCGTCCTGCGGCGTGTCAGCAGGTGGCTGTAGGCCGCCACCCAGTACTCCAGCCAGAAGTCCAGCGTCGTCGGCTCCGGATGCCGAGCGGACTGAAGCCACCCGTCGAAATCGATCGGCCGCAGATTGGCGCCGAACTCGAGATGGCCGATTCCCTCCATGTACTCGCGGGCAAACCGGTCGCGCGCGTGGATGCCGAGGAACTGGCGATGTTGACGCAGGAGCGAAGCGGCGTGCTGCACCGGCTCACGCATCACGATCATGATCGTCGCGTCGGGGCAGCACTCCAGGAGCGCTCCGGTTCGCGCGATGCTGCCATTGTTCTTCGACACGTACCGCGGCAGGAGCGCCGGATTTCGCTGTCTGAGCTTGACGATCTTTCGAAGATGGTTCTTGAAGACTCCGTGGAATTCCTCCGTCTCGCAGCGATCCCACGGCTTGATGCGATCGGCATGGTAATGATCCGGCGACGTCGCTCTCCAGATCATCTCCTCGAACGCCTCGGCGCTGTCGAGGCTCACCATCATCCCGTCGCCGTGCGCCCGTTCGAGCGGCGCGCCGCTGCGGCGAAACCGCCGGGAGAGCCTGTCCCACATCATCGGGAGCAGCACGAAGGGCATGTCCCGATAGCAGTGGCTCGCGAACTCATCGAGCGCGACGCAGAGCTCCAGCAGCAGCGTCGTACCCGCGCGTGGCAGCGCGGCGATGAACACCGGTCGACTCACGGTGACGCCGGCAAGATCCCCCGCGAAGAGCCGGTCCTCCAGATCGGCCATCTCGATCTGAACAGAGGCGGTGGCGAAGGCAACCCGGTGCAGGAGTCGATCGACGGACGAATAGCGATCGCTAAGCTCCATGGGCGGCGCCCTTGTCGGGCCACAGTTGCGCGACGACAGCAACCGTTCCCGCGACGAGCAGCGGCCATGACGCCAACGCGTGGAGGACCTGGTTCAGCGACAGGATGCCGGCGGCATCCAGCAGCCAGACGAGTCCCACCGGAGCGGCAACGGCCACGAGCGTGCCCATCGTGAGCCGCATGAACAGAGCGCCGAGGGCCATGGCGTGCTTCCGCATCCGCACTTCCTTGGCCTCGTCATCGAGCTGCGGATCGCGCAGGTCGCGAAAGGCAAGCGTCGAGAGGGCCGTCACGCGCGGCGCGCTCTCGAGAAGCTTGAATGTCTTGAGGAGTGCAATGAACGCGAGGCCGACGAACACGGCCGCGCCGTACGCCATGACGGTCTCAATCATGTTGCCACTTTGTCCGACACGCCGGCTCGATCACCGCCGATGTCATGGCGCCTCCGCTTCAACGACCGTGCGAGACGCTTGATCGGGTACCAAATGAATCCGAAGATTCCCACGATCACCGTGACGACGAGTGCGAGGAGGGCGCCGAACGCCGAAAGTCCAGCTCCCGGTCCGATGTACGCGTGAGCGTCCGCCGGCACGAGCGCGACGAGGAGTGCCGCTCCGATCGAGAGGAAGAGGGCTCGCATACTAGTGTCCATCTGTCGACGACTGTGCACAGGTTGCCGCTTTCTTCGCGAAGAATGCCTCATCGAAGTCGGGAGCGAGCCGCTGCGCGTCCGCTACGAGGCCGAGGACGCCGTCGCGGACCACATTGAAATACTCCCACACGATCTCGTTGTTCCTGTCGAGCTCGAACACGCGACCGGCGATTGACTCCGTCACCAGGAGGTTGCCGTTGGGCAGCAATTGATGCTGGCCCATGATGTCGGTGAAGAAGGGACGCTCGCGGGTGCCCGCGAATCGTGTCGTCACCTTGCCCGTCACGGCGGATATCGTTGCAATGCGACTGTAATGTCCTGCGGCGTCAGGACTGGATTCATCGCGCCACACGGCCAGATTGTTGTTGTCGAACACGGAGATCGTGTTCCCGTCCACGAAGTTGGGATCGTGCTGGCGAAGCACTGCCCCGATACTCGTGAATTTCACCTGCCAATTGCTCGGGTCGAACACGATAATTGCATTGATGTTACGAAGCGAGATCATCACGTCGCCGGCTTTGAACACACCCGCGGGCAACGTGGTGGGGAAGACCTCTACGTCGTTCAGATGGAGCGTATCGCCTGTCACCGTCGTTCGGCGATTGGCCGTCGATGACATGTGAAGGAGTCCCCTGAGTCCGTTTGTGATCAGGAGATCCGTCACCGAATGCTCCGCGAGGATGCGGCCATCCGGCGAGACCTTCAGCAGCGTGTAGTCGTCGAACGGGGGCTGATGGTTCGGCAGGGACTCGAGCGGCTGCTCGCGCGTGATCAGGCCCGGCACCCAGAAATTTCCCTGTTCGTCACGATGGATCGAGTGATGGGTCCGGTAGGGAAGTTTCCACACCACCTTGCCGCAGCCGTCCACCCGGACCATCGCGAGTTCTTCGAAGTTGAAGACCAGATCGCCGCCGGGCATCAGGGCGACGCCATGAACGAGGGGGCCATGTGATTTCGGCAGCGCATCGGCCGGCACGTGCGCTGCGCCGGGCCAGATGTCGAACCACGCGATCCGCCAGCTATGGATCGTCCGCCCAGTCGCGTCGACAATGCGAGCCAGGGTCTCATCTTTCTCCGTGACCCCAGCGATGATCGTCAGTCCCGGTGCGATTGCTTCCGGTGTCGCTCTGCGAATCCGCTGACCCTGCGTGGACCGGATGTGGTACCAGGGGAGACGCGTTCCAGACTCCTCCAGCATTGATTCGACCGCCGCGTTCGCGGTCTTCATCCATGGCACGGGAAAGAGCCCGAAGTGCTCGGCCACCACCCCGTATCCAAAGCCAGCCAAGACCACCGCCGCACGAACATGGCGCGCGCGAGCTTTTCCGTGTCCACACGCATGAAACGCATCGACAAATGATTCCTGTTATCTACATGCCCGGATTCGGGCCATGGCGCAAGTTACTGACTGCGTCGCATTTACGCGAATGGAATGGGTTCAATCAAGACGAAAGCCACTTGTGAAAATTAGCGAAGGTCGTAAGCAAATACTTTTGTTTTGAAGGATTTATCCACGGCCGCGATGACCGGACAGGACTAAAGACACTCAGGACCGCGACTTTTGTCCGTGTCTTAAGGGGTTGTGTCGCCTCATCTATAGCCACTCGACGAATCGGCGCACGCCGACCGCGAATCGCGTCCGCGGGTGATAGTCCAGCAACCGTCTTGCCTTCTCGATGTTCGCCCACGTCTGCGGAACGTCTCCCGGCTGTTCGGGCTGCCGTTGCAGCGTCGCCGTGACGCCGAGGGCTTCCTCCAGCCCACGGATCATCTCGAGCAGTGAAATCGTCTCGCTGTTGCCAAGGTTGATGACCTCGTAGCTGCTCTTCGTGTAATCGACGGCGCGACGGACGCCAGCGATCACGTCCTCGATGTAGGTGTAGTCGCGTCGCGTCGAGCCGTCGCCGTACACCGTCAGCGGGCGTCCGGCCAGCAGATCGCGGGCGAACTTGTGGATGGCCAGGTCGGGTCGTTGTCGTGGGCCGTACACCGTAAAGAACCTCAGCGCGATGAAGCGAATGCCGTACAGGTGGCTATAGACGTGGCCGAGCAGCTCGCCGCTGACCTTCGTGCTGGCATACGGGCTAATCGGCTGCAAAACATGATCGTCCTCACTCCACGGCACCCGCGGATTCATACCGTAGACGCTGCTCGACGAGGCGAACACGAACTGCTGAACTCCCCATTCGCGCGCCAGCTCCAGAAGGTTCTGCGTGCCGCGGACGTTCACCTCCTGATAGGCGACCGGGTCGAGCAGAGACTGGCGAACGCCTGCCCTCGCCGCAAGATGCACGATGGCGTCGAACTCGCCCGTGAGCCTCTGGCGCATCCCTTCCGCATCTCGCAGGTCGCCTTCCACGAGTTGCCACGCCGAGTGGCGGCGATGGTGCTCGATGTTCCGTTCCTTCGCGGAGCGGTCATAGAACGCATCAAAGTTATCGAGCACCGTTGCTCGGTGTCCCTCTTCGAGAAGCGAGTCCACGAGGTGGCTGCCGATGAAACCGGCGCCACCGGTTACAAGGATGTGCATGAGCGGAGGGGTTCAGTGCGCAGATCTGTGAAGGCGCTCTTGGTCAATCGTATTTTGGTCTGCCCACAGGCCGACTTCTCGCCAAAATCGTAACTTCGCAGCGATGCACACGCCTGTTTTCAGGTACGACGATTGGTACGCCGTTTGGGAAAATTCATTCTTGATGGAATTCGCTGGCCGTTACGCGACGCTGCGGCCCATGATCACACGGAAACGACGCCCGTCGCCATGGACCAGGACCGTCGCCGTCATTCGCATTCCTCGCCTCAGAGTCCTCCATCCAAGCCGTCGAAAGACAACGATGTCCGAGGACCCGCTCGCCGCGTTCGCGACTGAAACGGAACTCAACGCACGGTCCCGAACGCGCGGTCTGTGACGAACCACGCCTGATCGCGCCTTCCAACGCAGGAAGTCACTCCAGCGGCAGAATATTATCTGCTGTGGCCAGGCAAGAAAGGCACGCCGCGCTGTTTTCCGGTCTGAGCGGGGTGTAGAGCCCCCAGGCTCGACTGACCGATGAACCCTCGCAAACTACACAAGCCAAGCGACTTAGGCCGTGTTTCGCGGGCTCGCCAGGCGTCTGGCATCAAAGACGCTACCTCGATTCTGTCTCGCCTGCTCATAGCGAATGAAGGCTGGCCGGAGCAACGCCGGACCGGAGGTCCAGGGTGGATGTGCTGCAGCGTGTAAATGATGTATTTCGAGATGTGTTTGACGAGGGCGACCTCAGTATCAGCAGGCAGACCACGGCGGCCGATGTCGCTGGCTGGGATTCCCTGATGCACGTCCGGTTGATGCTCGCCGTCGAGAAAGCCTTTGGGGTCCGATTCTCGAGCTCGGAGGTTGCGAGCCTTCCCAATGTTGGCGCTCTCATCGATCTGCTTGACCGCAAGACAGGCAGCCGTGCAGGGGCCTGATGTGATCGATCAGCGAACGTTCTTCAAGACCATATCGGCACTCTCGAAGGAATCTCGCGCCGCGGAGGCGCTCCAGCTCCTGCGCGGCGCGATCCGCCGGCGTGAGCTCGACGCGGAGGGCATGGACAAGGCCGGACGGTACTGCCCGACTCTGTTCGCCGCCACAGGTGAGAAGATCTCCGGCCGCGTGCTGGTGCTTGGCCAGTGTACGACCACATGGGTGAGCACGGCCCTGACGTCAGTCGCGTGGGGCGATGGTCGCGCCGTGGAAGTCGTTGACGGCGCGTACGACAACGTTCTCCAGGAGCTCATCGGAGCGACAGCGCGGACCGAGCGTCCCGACGTTGTTGTGCTCCTGCCGTGGCATCAGCGCCTGCTCTCCGATCGACCAAGGCGCTCGCGCGCTGACCGCGTTGCCGCGGAGGTGGCCTTCTGGCGTCAGGCCTGGGCGATCGTCGAGGAGCAGCTCACCGCGCGCATCATTCAAGTGGGTTACGACTGGATATCCCCTGGTCCGTACGGATACGGGCTCGGCTCGAAGGGCGATGGCGATGTGGCGCTCGTGCGTGCCGTGAACGCGGAGTTGCGCGAGTCACTCCCCGCCGGCGCGATGTTCACCGACCTCGAGCAGGTCTCAGGCGAGGTCGGCCGTCAACGATTCTACGACCCGCGCCGGTACTATTGGACCAAGCAGCCGTTCAGCGAAAGTGGAGCGCTCCGCTTCGCCGAACACGTCTGGGGCGGCATTCGGGCGGCGACGACAGGTCCCAAGAAAGTGCTCGTGGTCGACCTCGACAACACGCTCTGGGGCGGCGTGGTCGGGGAGGCCGGACCGCTCGGCATCACACTCGGCGAGAGCCCCGATGGCGAGGCGTTCCGCGCATTCCAGGCGCACGTCAAGCGCTTGGCCGAGCGAGGTGTCGTCCTCGCCGTCTCCTCGAAGAACAACGACGCCGACGCGCGCGAGCCGTTCGAGAAGAATCCCAGCATGGTTCTCTCGCTGGACGACTTCGCGCACTTCGAGGCGAACTGGGAGCCGAAAGCGGCGGCGCTCCGCCGCATTGCGCAAACGCTGCAGCTCGGCCTCGACAGCTTCGTGTTCGTCGACGACAATCCCGCGGAACGCGAGCACATTCGGCAGGCGCTGCCGGAAGTGTCCGTCGTGGATCTTCCCGAGGATCCAGCCGAGTACATCCAGGCTCTCGACGCGGGCCTGTGGTTCGAAGCGGTCGATTTGACAGACGAGGATCGGATCCGCGCCGAGCAGTATCGGACGGAGCGGCGGCGCCGAGATCTCGAAACGACATTCGAATCGTTGGACTCGTACCTGACCTCGCTCGACATGATCGCGGACGTCCGCCCCATTGACGACGCCGACATGGACCGCGTGGTGCAGCTGATTGGCAAGACGAACCAGTTCAACCTGACAACCAGGCGTCACGGGCCTGCCGCGGTCAGGCAGATGCTCGGTGCGCCCGACACGATCGGCCTCACGTTTCGGCTCGTCGATCGCTTCGGTGACTACGGCCTCGTATCGGTGCTGATCGCTGTGGCGGACCCGAGTAGAGAGCGCGGGACGCTCCTCATCGATACGTGGCTCATGAGTTGCCGCGTGATCAGCCGCACAGTGGAGGAGTTCTTCTTCAATGTGCTCATCGATCGCGCACGGCGATCAGGCGTCGAGCGTCTTGTGGGTGTGTACCAGCCCTCGTCAAAGAACGCCTTGGTGAAAGACCTGTACGAGCGGATGGGATTCACGCGGCGCGGCACAACCGACAGCGGCGTCGAGTACCACCTCGACATGACTCAGGCGGCGGCGTTGAAGACGTTCGTGCAGTCATCCGACAGCGTGGTTCAGGCGGTGTAGGCGGTGATCGAGCTGAATACGTTCACCTTCTGGTTCGTGTGCGCAGCTGCGGTCCTGCTGCTGGTGCCCATACGGTCGCTCGAAGCGCGAAAGTTCATCCTCGCGTGTGTCAACGCCACGTTCCTCGTTCTGCTCCTCCAGTGGCAGGCGATCGGCCTGGCGGGCGCGATTCTGGCGACGTACTGCGTTCTGCAACTCGTCGCGCGGCGGAGGTACCGGCTCTTTTTCAGCGCCCTGCTCTGCGTGGTGGTATTGGCGACATTCGTCGTGCACAAACTGCCCGCGGTGTCCAGCAACCTCGGAGTGAGCGGCGTCGCGCGTGTTCTCGCGTTGGTCGGCTATTCATATGTGGCCCTCCGAATCATCGAAGTGCTTCGGGCAGTGTTCGAGGAGCGACATCCGGCTCCCGGCATCGTCGCGACGATCAACTACCTGCTGCCATTTCACATGCTGGCGGCGGGGCCGATCCAGGCATACGACGACTTTGTCGCGCACGCGAACGACGAGTTCGAGCCAACGGGTCGCGATGTGCTGGTCGGGTTCGAGCGCATCGCCTCTGGTCTGTTCAAGAAATTCGTCCTCGCCCAGCTGCTCCAGACGGTGTTCCTCACGAACCTCCAATCGCACGGCGCCTATTTTTTCCTGGAGGTCCAGGTCACCTTCATCTGGCTGTTCTTGGACTTCAGCGCGTACAGCGACATTGCGGCCGGCATCGGGGTTCTGATGGGTGTGGCGACGCCGGAGAATTTCAATCGGCCGCTGCTCGCGCGGAACCTCATCGATTTCTGGGAGCGATGGCACATCTCGCTGTCGCTGTTCATCCGGCGCAACGTCTTCATTCCTCTTCAGCTTTTCATGATGCGCCGGAATGATGGCCGCTCGCCGCTGTTGTCCGCCCTGGCGGCGACGGCGATCGCATTCGTATTGTGTGGCTTGTGGCACGGGCTCGGTCTCGGGTTTCTGATCTGGGGCGCCGTGCAGGCGGCGGGCCTGGTCGTTGCGCGTCTCTACGGACACGCCTTGCAGGCACGGCTTGGAAGGGCCGGCGTTCAACGATATCTGATGAATCCCTGGTTCCGGGCCGCAGGCATCGTGATGACCTTCGAAGTCCAGGCCATCGCGTTGATTGCGCTCGTACGGGCGTGACGTGAAGGACGTGGAGAGGTCCGGCGCGATGGTGACGTGGTGGTGTCCGGTCGCCGGCATGCGGCCGGCAATCTTCTATCTTCGCTGCCTGCGTGTGGTCGTCCAGCTCCTGGCCGCCTACTGGTTCTCGAACCAGGTCAGCCCGTTCTTCTATCAGCAATTCTAGGACACCGCATGTTCAAGGTTGCGCGGCTGAAACCGTTCTGCGACGTGGCTGGCTGGATGATCGTGGTCGGCGTGGCGGTGAACGTCGCATTGACGGCATTGAACGCGACGCCGGCACTGGCCTGGCTGCCGAAGACGGTGACCGGTACCGGATTCCTCGAGGAGAGCCGCTCCCGGGTGACGCAGGCCGCCGAAGAGTACCGAACCGGGCGGATTCCATCGCATCAGCGCCTCGCGACCCTGGTCGGCATCTCGAACATGCGCGAAGCCATCGATCTGAGCGTGCTGTCGAAGGTGGTGGGGGAGGAATGGCGGTTCCTCGGTGTCGCAGGCGCGGGCTTCGGAATGGACGCCATCCGCGAATACGCTGACCTTGTCTTGTCGAGCGATCTGCGCCCGGATGTGGCCGTCCTCGGCTTCGGTCTGCATCAACTCGGCAACGCGCCTCCCGGACGGGGTCTTCCAAAGCCGCTCGGCGTGGTCGGTTATCTATCGCGCGGGAATGTGCGCCAGGCAGCCATCGCGCTGCGGGACTCCACCTGGTCATACGCGCGGCGCCAGGATGTGCGGGTCACCGTGGAGGCCGCCGCGCTTGATCTCCGCGCATGGCTGTTCGACCGCTTCGGCGTTCGCCTCCCGCAGCCGATCGAGCAGAGTCCATGGCGTGAAATGGTCCGGTCCGACTGGCCGGATCATTTCTCGGACGCCACGCTTCGAGCGCAGGAGAAGGCCTATGCGGAGTACGGCCTGTTCGAGCTCGAGACCTACCAGAATTCGAAGAAGAACATCACGATCCTGCTGAACATCATCGAGCAGTTCCGTCGCCAGCACACCAAGGTGGTGCTGGTGCTGCTCCCGGAGCATTCGCGGCTCAGCGAGCGAATCCCGACGCAGGCGCTGGACGTCATGCAGCGGCACCTGCGGGAGAGATTTGCGGCCGAGACCCCGCCAGTGCTCGATTTTCGGCAGGCGGTGGACGACGCGGGCCTGGTAGACCTTCCCCACCTCAATCAGAAAGGTCGCATCGAGTTCAGCCGCAAGCTGGCCGACGGGATTCGCGAGATCCTGCCAGAACGCGAGGCGCCTCAACGAGTGAGTGGAGCAGCGGGCACGAAACCGGCTTCGCCGCCGCAGATGAGAGCCGCCATGTGACCGGCGATGGCGTGCCAGTCGCGGCCTCGTGCCACGGCCTGACGCGCCGCGCGGCAGCGGTCTGAGCGCGCTCCTTCCCCGAGCGCAGCCGCGATGGCGGCAGACCATTCCTCGCGGCTTGCCGCGAGCGCCACGACATCCGTGAATGCCTTCAGCGTCTCGATCGGGGTGCCGATGACCGGTGAGCCAGCGGCGAGATACTCGTGCAGTTTCAGCGGGTAGATGCAGTCTGCGTAAGGAGTCTTCCGATACGGCATGACGCACGCGTCGAAGTGCTGTGGGTACGCGGCAAGCTCGTCGACGGCCTTCACACCGAGAAAGTGGGCGTTCGGCCTGCGCTCGAGCGCCTGCACCATGGCATCCACGCCGGCGTCGGAGCGGGAAGGCCCCACGAAGACGAACTGCCATTCCGCGTGGGCCGAAATCAGTTCACGCAAGAGATCCCAATCGAGCTGAGGCTTCAGGAACCCGGTATATCCGACCCGCGGGTGCGGAATCGCCGCGAGGTCCGCCGGTTCCGGGCGCGTCGTGGCGTACGCGGCGTAGTCGACTCCGTTCGGTAGAAAGAGAGTTCTCGGGTTGATGCGTCCCTTCCGCCGCATGAGACCGTGAGAGTGCACTGACACCACGTCGACCGACTCGATGAGCGCAGCTTCTCGCAGATCCGGCGGAGCATCATCCGTCATCGAAAAGGTGTAGTCATCGTCGATGTGGTAGGCGGCGAGATCGTGCGCGACGAGTCCCCTGGCTTCATCGAAAGACGGTCGCCAGAGGGAGAGCACGATCGTCCGGCAGCCACGTTCCACGAGCAGCTGCCGCGCCTGACCGAGCCGAACGCGCTCGAGCCGTCGCGCCAGCGCAGCTGGCCTGTGCAGATGCGAGAGCCACGGTGGCGGGTTGTAAATCGTGAAGGCGCCGCCATCGAGATCCGAGCGAGCAGGGCTGCGCTGCGGCCGCCGCCGCACATCTCGCCAGTGCGGCGTCGGCTCCACCCAGACCACCTGAAAGTACGACGACAGCCGCGTGAGAATCTGATGTCGCGACTGCCACGGTTCGTCGAAGCTGTCTGGCACCAGGGCGAGAATGCCGACCTCCGGCGCGCTGGGGATCCGGCTCATGCCGCGCCCCGACGACGGCCTATCGCGAACGCTTCCGCGATGGCCCCGGCATGCCGGCACGCCTCGGCCATGTGACGGACGCGCCGCGCCGGCGTGCGACCCGCCGCCCAGCGTCCCAGGCAGAGCGCGAGGCTTCGAAAGAGATACCGCGGCACGCCGAACCAATGGCGCGCGGCTGGCGTGGATGCGCCGGTGCGCACGGCCATCCGCCCGTATCCGAAGTACCAGGATGCCACGTACCGCTTGCGCATCTTGTCTGGCTGCAGCTCGTGGCGCACGACAGCGCCCGGCACCCACTCGAGTCGTTCGCCGGCCGCGAGCAGGCGGCGGCCGAATTCCGTGTCCTGTCCAGGCAGATAGCGGCCGTCGCCCGGTCCAAGGTCGGTACGGAACGGGCCGTACCGTTCAAAGGCGTCACGCCTGAACGCCATGTTGGGGCCGAATGGCGGCGTCCGCAGTTCGCCTGGCGCGTCGCCCGCGTCGAAGGCCACGACATTCATCAGACGATCCGGGCCGTGCGGCTCCAGCCAGGCGGGCAGCGGCGCTGCCCATTCGGCGAGAATGCGCCCGCCGGCGCCGATTGACACGGTCCGCTGCAACGCCGCAGTCAGCGCGCGGCACCATCCCGCGTCGACGATGACATCGTCGTCGGTAAAAAGAAGCAGCTCGCCACGGGCCTCGCTGATCCCCGCGTTCACGGCAAAGGATTTTCCGCGCCGCTCCTCGCGCGTGTAGCGGACAACACCCGGCATCGCGGACTCGTAGGCGCCGACTGCCTCGCGCGTGTCGTCGGTCGAGGCGTTGTCGACGACGACGATCTCCCATGCATCGTCCGGCGGGCTCATGAGCCGCAGGCTCTCCAGCGTACGACGGAGGCTGCGCGCGCGATTGCGGGTCGCGATGACGACGCTTGTCACGTCAGGTTTCAGTCCGTTCGACGACGACCGCCTCGAGCTCGAGGTCGACGACGCCGGCATAGCTGCGATCCTCGTCGATCGTCAGGAGTGCGGCCGGACGCAGGCGTGTCAGGAAGCGGCGTGTCGGGTTGTGCAGCAGGTGACACTCCAGATGGTACTGCCCGCGGCTCACGTGAGCGCGGAAACAGAAATCCACCGTGATGTGCTCGCGTGGCCCGAGCGAGGGCACCGCGATCTCGTTGCCGGGAACGTTGGCGTCGTAGACGAGCAGGTTGTCGGTCGATCGGTGTACCAGGAAGCCAAAGGTGAGGTCCTCCACGGCCGCAGCGGCGCTGAACGTGACGCGGAGTTTCAACAGCGCATGCGGCGCGGCCGTCCGCACGGATACCCCATCGGCGTCGACGAGCTCCGCGCGGACGACCGCGGCGCCGCCAACCGCATCCGACGCTCCGCGCTCGTACGTCGCGCTGACATATCTCTTGATGACCTCGTGCGCCGGGCCGCAGGCACGCATCTCGTTGTGGAGATACAGGGCGCGTTCGCACAGCCCCGCGACCGCCTGCAGATTGTGGGACACGAACGTGATGGCCACGCCCTGACGCTTGAACTCCTTCATCCGCTCGACGCATTTCTGCTGAAAGGCCATGTCGCCCACGCTGAGGACTTCGTCGATGAGGAGCACGTCGGGATCGAGGTGCGCGGCCACCGAGAACCCCAACCGGGCATGCATGCCCGATGAGTATCGCTTCACCGGCGTATCGATGAACTCGCTGACGCCGGCGAAGTCGACGATCGCATCGAGCTTGCGCGCCACCTCCGCGCGTCGCATGCCGAGAATGGCGCCCTGGAGAAAGATATTTTCGCGGCCGGTGAGATCCGGATGAAAGGCCGCCGCGATCTCGATCAGCGCACCGACCCGTCCCCGCACCTTCACCGATCCGGAGGTCGGACGCAGAATCCGTGTCAGCAGGCGCAGCATCGTCGACTTGCCCGCGCCATTCGGGCCGACGATGCCGAGCGCTTCTCCCGGTACCACGCTGAAAGAGACGTCCCGCAGGGCCCAGAATTCGTCGTCGCGCGCCGCCGCATGGCCATCCCTGGACAGCAGGCCGCGAGCGATCGTCGGCAGCAGATCGCGGAGCGAGTCGACGCGTTCCCCTCGCAGAAACTTCTTGCAGACGCCGTCGACCTCGATTGCGGTCGGCATGGCCCCGTGCTACACGCGCTCGGCGAACAGCGGCTCGGCGCGGTGGAAGGCCGCCGCCGCGAGCAGGAAGCCGGGCACCGCCCACATGGCTGCGTACGCCAGCAGCACCGGGTTTGGGCTGGTGTGGAGCACGACGGCGTCGTTCAGCCCCTCGAGCACCGCTCCGACCGGATTCGCGACGAGCAGAGGCGCCCAGTCGCCCATCATCCGGGCATCGTAGAGCACGGGCGTGAAGAAAATCCCGAACGTGAGGACGACCTCGACGAGGTATTTGACGTCGCGGAAGAATAGATTCGCGCAGGCGAGCAGCATGCCCGCCGCCGCGGCCATGAGCACGAGCAGCGCGAGGAGCACGGGCACCCAGACCAGATGCACGGAGGGTGTGATCCCCAACGCCGCAAGCACCACCGCGAGCACCGCGGCCGCGACGACAAGGTCAAACAGGTTCGCCAGGACCGCTGCCAGCGGAAGCACCTCCCGCGGGAAGTAGACCTTGGTGACGAGCGTCGAGTTGCCGGTGAGGCTGACCGTGGCGAAGCGGATCGAGCTCACGAGGAACGCCCACGGCAAGGCCCGCACGGCGACCGAGGCGCTCGTTGTGGCATCGAGCTGAGCGCCCTGCGCGACGGCGAACACTTTTCTGACGAGGATCCCGGCGGCGACGATCAGCGCGGGCATCAGCAGCGCCCACAGGAATCCCATCACCGTCTGTTTGTACCGGATGCGGATGTCCCGCCACGCGAGCATCATCAGCAGGTGTCGATACTCGATGAGCTCGCCAAACACGCGCCTGCCTATACCGTCTCCGACATGGCGACGCCATGACGCGGCGCGCCCAATCGCATCACGTTGGGCCCCGGATTCCTGATGGCATTTCGTGTGTCGACGACGACCGTGGCGATGCGCTGGAGCCGTTCGTAGTCGCACCCCGAATGGTCGGTCACGACGACCGCGCAGTCGATCTGTCCTGGCCTGCAAGCTTGCAGGTCGACGTGCTGGAGATCCACGCCTCCCGGCCAGAGGTGACCTGCCAGGCGGGGCACATGCGGGTCGGTGTACGAGAGGATCGCGCCGCGCGCCTGCAAAAGCGACAGCACGTCGAGGGCGGGCGATTCACGAATGTCGTCCACGTCGCGTTTGTAGGCCACGCCTGCCACCAGCACGCGCGATCCATTGAGCGGCTTGCGGACGCTGTTGAGCGCGTCGGAGACGAGCGAGACGACGTAGTGCGGCATCGCTCCGTTCACGGTGCCGGCGAGCTCGATGAACCGTGCTTCGAAGCCCGATTGACGCGCCTTCCACGAGAGGTAGAACGGATCGATTGGAATGCAGTGGCCGCCGAGTCCCGGCCCGGGATAGAAGGGCATGAAGCCGAACGGCTTCGTCGCCGCCGCCCGCACGACCTCCCAAACATCGATCGACATGCGGTCGCACATCAGCGCGAGCTCGTTGACCAGTCCGATGTTCACGGCGCGGAAGGTGTTCTCGAGGAGCTTCACCATCTCCGCCACGCGCGGCGAGCTCACCGGCACGATCGTCTGGATGGCCGCGCCGTACAGTTCCGCCGCCAGCGCGGTGCAGTCGGGTGTGACGCCGCCAATCACTTTGGGTACGTTGGCGGTGTTGAACTGCTTGTTGCCCGGATCCACGCGCTCGGGCGAGAACGCAAGGAAGAAGTCGCGGCCCACTTTGAGACCCGTGCGCTCGAGAATCGGCAGCACGAGCTCGTCGGTCGTGCCGGGATACGTGGTGGACTCCAGCACGATCAGCATGCCGGGATGCAGCCGCTTGGCGACTTCTTCCGCCGCTGCCACGACGAAGGACAGATCCGGATCCTTGGCTTTGCCGAGCGGCGTCGGCACGCAAATGTTGATCGTATCGAGCTCGGAGACGGCATCGAACGTCGTCGTCGCCATGAGGCGTCCCGCGGCCCGAAGCGCGGCGACCTCGCCTGTCGGCACGTCGTCGATGTACGAGCGTCCTTCGTTCACGGCCGTGACCTTGTTGGCATCGAGATCGATGCCCGTCGTCGTGAACCCCGCGCGCGCCAGTTCCACCGCGAGCGGCAGGCCGACGTAGCCGAGGCCGACCACGCCTGCCCGGGCGCGACGGTTACGAATCCCATCGAGGAGCGTGGCCCCCGTCACCGAGATCATCATTGCTGCTGATTCCTCATTAGAAACGACAAGAGCGCGTACTTCGCAAGATACTCGCCAGCCGACCTCCCGCCCCGCGAAATCCGAGTCGGCAATGTCTGCCTCTCAGTGATCTTTTGTCGGCCGGAGGGCGAAGCGCTGGATCTTTCGCACATAGTGTGCGTCTACGACTTGCGAGAATTCTCGGATGTTTACACCTATTCGCCCAAAATCCTCGGCGTTCGTGGTCGGGCAACGCGATTGCAGAATCGTCACAGCCCGCAATCCGCGGTGCGAGGAGTTTATGGCCAATTGGACGTCCGACGCTGGCCTCGTTCGCAGCAGTGCCAGGGTCGCACACGTTTTCCTCTACGACCAGGTGCTGGCGATCCTCGCGCCTTTGTATTGTCTCTCACGACATCCCGGGGCGGTTGCCGAGACGACCCGACCGATCGCCAATTCACCGACATGTGGCCCCGCAAGAGCGATCGATCTGCAGCCGACAGGCATCGGACGTTCATGAACGTCCGGCGACAGGCAATCGTAGTCGTTTCCGAGGCGAGCCTCGGGGAGACGCTGGTGGAGTGGCTGTCGGCCAGCGGCTACACCGCCCGCGTGATCCGGACGTTTGCTGCGGCACGGGCCGAGCTCGACGGAACCTCGCCGGACCTGCTGATCGCGCAGATCAAGCTGGGCGCCTACAACGGACTGCACCTCGCCATCCGCGCGCGGAGCCGCGGCTCGAAGACGCCGGTCATCCTCGTCGGCGATCGCGATCCCGTCCTGCAGTCGGAGGCCGACCGGCTCCATGCTGCGTATCTGACGACGCCGGTCGACGAGAAAGTGCTCGTCGACACGGTGCGGCGCGCCGAGGCCGAATACCGGCCGACGCGCCGCTCGCCGCGCAAGCGCGTTCCGATGCTCGACGCGCTCGTGAACGACGTCGAAGCGCGAGTCCTCGACGTGAGCTACGAAGGATTGCGCTTGCAGCTGAGCGACCAGCTGCCCGCGACCATTCCGCCGTACTTCATGCTGCGGATCCCGCTCTTCAATGTCAGCTGCCGCGCGCAACGCGTGTGGACGCTGGACCCGCCGGACAAGAATGGGTTGTGGTGCGGCGCCACGATCGTTGGCGTCGATCCCGCCGGAGCCGTCGCCTGGCGAGCCCTCGTGGACTCGGTGCCAGGCTGGACGTTATTGGCGCACTGAAAACAATTCAGAAGTCAATCGAACTGCTTCAGACGCTGGCCACGCGCCCCGAGTCGGAACGCGACAGCGGAGCCGTCAGCATCCGGAACCGCTGGAACGGGACGTGGCATTGGTACTTCCGCAGGAAGTTCAGGAACCGCTTGTAGTCTTCCGGCGGCATGTTGAAGCCGGTGACGAGCAGCTTGTAGTTGCCGCGGGTGTGCTCGAGGCCCATGCGGATCAGCTCACGCACATCGGCCCGGGTGAGGTCTCGCGCCATGAACGGCTCATAGACCGCCGACCAGAACGAGTCGCCGTCCTTGACCAGACGATCGAACAGCGTCTCGCACATGCGCGGGCCCTGCGCCTCCTGCCGGACCTCGGTGGTCGCAGGCGCGACGCGGCTCCGCCACACTTCCGGCGGCAGCGCCTCTTCCGAGATGCGTCCGTTGCGGCAGCGCAGCACGAGGCGCTCGGCCACGTTCTTCAGCTCGCGGACGTTGCCCGGCCACTGGTACGCGCCGAGGCATCTCAACGCTTCGCTGGTCACCTCGGGCACAGCGATCTGATGCGTGTCCGAGAACGTGCGCAGGAAGTGATTCAGCAGAACCGGAATGTCCTCCCGGCGATCGCGGAGCGGCGGCACTTCGACGTGGATGACGTTCAGACGGTAGTAGAGATCCTCGCGGAACGACTTGTCCGCGATCCGCTCGAGCAGCTTGCGATGGGTCGCGGTGATCACGCGCACGTCGAGCGCCGGCAGGCGGCGATCGGAGCCGACGCGCTGAATCTCGCCGGTCTCGAGAAAGCGGAGGAGGAGCGCCTGCATCCGCAGGCTCATCTCGCCCACTTCGTCCATGAAGATCGTGCCGCCATGGGCCAGCTCGAGCCATCCGCGCTTGTCGCGGTACGCATCGGTGAAGCTGCCCTTGACGTGTCCGAACAGCTCCGTCTCGAGAAGCGAATCGGGGAAGCCCGCGCAGTTGATCGTCACGAGCGGACCCGGCCACGGTTGCTGCGCTGATGAATCAGGCGCGCGACGATTTCCTTGCCGACGCCGCTCTCGCCCGTGATCAGCACCTTCGCGTCGGTCCGCGCCGCGTGGTGCACTTCCTCTTCGATACCCCGTACGGCGGGACTGATACCCACCATGACAACTGGTTTGTCCATCTAGAGCCTCAGCTCACATGAAGCAACGCCCCAAGGGCCTGGGAACCCTCGAGGGAAAGGAATTTCCTCACCACGCCGTGATTAATGCGAATGAGAACGAAAGGCGATTTTGCGGTCGAAGCAGACGAAAGTCAACAGGGATCGGCAGAATTTTCCTGCAGGATCAGAGATTTTACTCTCCGGAATCACACCTTTGAACACTTTGCACACCGCTGCACGGAAGGCAGATGACAGAAACCGTGCAGTTCTTGGACAGCGCTTACTGGGGTGTCGCGCCGCCGTCCTTCGACGGCGCCATCCGGTGGATCATCTCGATCAGACGGGAGGGATGGAGCGGTTTCTCCACGAACTCCGCGCCATGACGCCGCGCCTCCGCTTCGAGCACTGGGTCGGAGTGCCCCGTCATGACGATTACCGGTCGCTGCGGATACTCCAGGCGTGACCGGACGGCGAGCTGGAGGCCGTTGAACTCGATCAGGCGGACGTCCACAAGCAGCAGGTCAGGGTCGGCGGTGTCGGCGAGATGCCGCCCTTCCTCGAAGGTGCTGGCGCTCAGGACCTCGAATCCCGCATGCCCGAGCAATTCTGACAGCATGACTCTCACGGCCTCGGCGTCGTCGACAACCAGGACTCGGATGGGAGCTGGCATAGTCACCAACTAGAGCTTAACGGAATGGTTTCCAGGCGGCGTAGCCAAATGTCGCCGTCTGGGCAGACTATCTTCCTCTCCATTGCGGACCGACTGACCACGTCCGCCGCACCCGCGATCCGCCGCTTTTGTATTTCACCGCCCCGATCGGCCCGCCGGAAGGATCGTAAACCACTGATTCGTAAGTATATCCGACGTCAGCATCCCTCGTCGCCTGAACTGGCGGCAGCCTTGCACTGAGGGGCGGTGTCCACGGCAAGCACTCCGAGACGCGTCGTGCGCGCGCTCGCTGTTCATAGCTGAAAGGCGCCGATCCGATGAGAGGCAATCGACAGAACATCCTTGTCGGCGAGAGTCCCGCGATGGTCGATCTCAAGCTGGAGATCGAGCGCGTGGCGCGCTCCGACGCAAAGGTCCTGGTCACCGGCGAGAGCGGTGTCGGGAAGGAGCTCGTCGCCCAGGCGATTCACGCGCACAGCACGCGCGCGACGCGGCCGTTCGTGGCCGTGAACTGCGCCGGTCTGCCCGAAACGCTGCTCGAATCGGAGCTGTTCGGCCACGTGAAGGGGAGCTTCACCGGCGCCTACCGCGACAAGCAAGGCAAGCTCGAGCTCGCCGATCGCGGAACGATGTTCCTCGACGAAATCGGCGAGATGACGCTCCGCATGCAGGGGTTGCTGCTGCGGTTCCTCGAGACTGGCGAGCTGCAGAAGGTCGGCGCCGACCGCGTGCTCGGCCGCGTGGACGTGCGCGTCATCGCCGCCACCAACCGGAACCTGCGCGACATGATCGACCAGGGCACGTTCCGCGAAGACTTGTTCTACCGCCTCAATGTCATTCATCTGCTGGTGCCGCCGCTGCGCGAGCGTCCAGAGGATGTGCCGGTTCTCATCGATCACTTCCTCAAGTACTTCACGCGCAGCGATGCGTATATCGCGCGCGAGCTGGCGCCAGATTCGCTGGAGCTGCTGCGCCGTTACACCTGGCCTGGAAACGTCCGCGAGCTCGAGAACGTCATCGAGCGGCTGGTGGTGACCGGCCGCACCCCGCTGATTCGGCCCGAGGACCTGCCGATCGAAGTCCGGACCTATCAGGATAGCGGCCGCCGCCCGAAGGAAGTCGCGCGCGCGACGGTGGCGGACGATTTGTACCGGCGCCTCATCGAAGAGCGACAGTCATTCTGGTCGGTCGTCTATCCCTTGTACATGCAGCGTGAGATCACGCGTTCGCACGTGCGGGACGTCGTCAGGAAGGGTCTCGAGGAGGCGCGCGGCAACTACAAGATCGTGGCGCGGCTCTTCAACCTCGATCCAGGCGACTACAAAAGGTTCCTGAACTTCCTCCGCAAACACGAGTGCCAGCTTCCTTTCAAGGAATACCGGCAGTAAGTCGATGTACGAGAACTTCTTCGGACTCAAAGAACGTCCCTTCGATCTTTCGCCGAACCCGCGGTTCCTCTACGTGACGGGTCCGCAGCGGGAAGCCCTCGCCAACCTGCGTTATGGCCTGACGACGCCGCGTGGCCTGACGCTGCTGCTGGGTGAAGCCGGGACGGGGAAGACGACGCTCGTGCAGGCAGCGCTGGGCGAGCTGAATGGCGACCACGTCGAGTGCGTTCTGCTGAGCAATCCGACGCTGACGCGGTCGGAATTCTACGAGTTCCTGAGCACGGCGTTCGACCTCGACACCGACACGATCTCGTCGAAGGCGCGGTTTCTGATCGCGCTGCGGCGGCACCTCGAGGACCGGCAGCGCGCCGGAAAGCTGACCGCGCTGATCCTCGATGAGGCGCAGAGCCTCCCGTACGAGCTGCTCGAGGAAGTGCGGCTGCTGGGCAACATCGAGACGCCCACGACGAAGCTGCTCAACGTGATCCTGGCCGGGCAGCCGGAGCTCGCGGACCGGCTCAACGAGTCGAGCCTGCGGCAATTGAAACAGCGCATCTCGCTTCGCTGCGAGCTGCGGACGCTCGATTTCCCGGAAACGGCTGCATACGTCGCCGGCCGCATTCGCATCGCCGGAGGGCGTCCGGCCGATATCTTCAGTAGGGAGGCGGTCTCGGCGATCTACGACGCGTCGGCCGGCGTGCCCCGCACGATCAACGTGGTGTGCGACAACGTGCTGATTGGTGGATTCGCCAGACAGGTCAAGCCAATCACGTGTGCGCTCGTGCGTGACGTCATGGCCGACTTCGATCTGGTCTCGCGTGAGGCGGGAGAGGCCGAGCCTGAGGAGGTCGAATCGCCCCTCTCGCCAACATCCGTCACGGAGCCATCGGCGCCGCCCGGGCCGCCGGAGGCGCCGCAGCAGGCGGCGGCCGCATCGGGCGGGTCGCTGTTCAGGCTCTACAACCGCCGCAGATTCTCGTTTTTCTAGGAAGCTCCATGGCAAGCATGCGTACTTTCTCCACCGTCGCGGTGCTGATCCTCACCGCGCTCACCACCGCCACGGCGGCGTCCGCCCAACCGGCTCGGACCAACGGCAACACGCCACCGGCCGCGGCGGCTGCCGTCGTTGCGGTGCCGAATGATTTTGTGATCGGACCCGAGGATGTCCTCGGCGTGCTGTTCTGGCGCGAGGCCGATATCAGCGGTGACGTGACCGTGCGCCCCGATGGAATCATCACCGTGCCGCTGCTTGGCGAGATCCAGGCCGCAGGCGTGCGCCCCGATGTGCTGCGGGCGCAGATTCAGGAGGCTGCCTCGAAGTACCTCACTGATGCGAACGTCGCAATCGTGGTGCGTCAGATCAACAGCCGAAAGGTCTTCATCACCGGAATGGTGTCGACGCCTGGGGCGTATCCGCTGACGGGCCCGCGCACGGTCATGCAGCTCATCGCGCTGGCCGGCGGCCTCGTCGAGTACGCCGACTCCGAGAACATCACGATCATGCGCCAGGGGCAGCAGAAGTCGTTCAAGTTCAATTACAAAGACGTCTCCAAGGGCAAGAAGCTCGAACAGAACATCGCGTTGCAGCCGGGCGATACGGTGGTGGTGCCGTGACGCCGCGCATTCCGGTTCGCGCCGCGGTTGCACTCGCTGCGCTGCTATGCGCGACGTCGTCGTTCGCGCAGGTGGCGCAGCCGCCGCCCCGGCCGTCGCGGCCGCGGTTTGGGGGTGGACCGGCGCCAGACCCGAATCGGGTGCGTCACGATTTGCTGTTCGACGCGTCGCTGCTTGGTGGATATCAGGACAACATCACACCCTTCGGCACGAAAACGACGGTAGTGACGCCTCGTCAGAGCGCGACGATCACCGCCGGCAGTCTGGGACTGCAATACAGCGTCGGAACACAGACCAAGGGATTCGACGTCACGGGTCGCGGAACGGCGAGCTACGCGAGCACGTATCGCGCGGCCGGACAACCACCTGGTTATGGCGGCGATCTAGCCGCGAGCGGCCGTGTCGGCCTCGGCCGGCATACCAGGCTGGCGGCGTCCCAAAGCGTGCAGGTATCTCCATTCGCATCCCTCGGCATTTTCGGAGGGTTGAACGGGAACCTCGCCTCGGGTACGTCATCGAATGCATTCACGGGCGCCATCCCGGGCGTTGAGGCGAACCTGGCCAACGCCTTGTTCGAGGGCATGACCTGGGCGACGCATACGGCAGGATCGCTCGACCACGAGTGGACCCGCCGCATGAGCACGGTTGTCGGATACTCGTTCACCAAACAGACACACGAAAACCGCACGCTGCTCGACAACCGGACCCATGCGGGACGGCTGTCATTCAACCGAAAAGTTGGTCGCTCCGGCATGGTGACCGCCTTCTATGCCAGATCGGTTGCAGACGTACTACAGAGAGGGCGTGCGGCGACAACCGAAAACCACACGATCCGTTTGGGTGGTGGTTTCAGCCGTGAGATTTCACGCACCCGAACGCTCTCAATCTCTGGTGGGGGTGGCGGATCGCACATCGACAGTCAAGGCCCACAAGTGGTGCGCCAGCGATATTGGCTGCCCAATGCTTACGGAACCGTGAATCTCGATCTGGGCCGCTCCTGGACGGTTGCCGTGGATTGGCGACAGTCCGCGAATCATGTGCCGTCACCGCTCTTCGGTCCGCAGACATTTCTTTCCCGGAGCGCGAACGTCAGTCTCGGCGGGCACGTCAGCGAACGCATCGAGCTGGTCTTTTCCGCCGCGAACGCAAACGGCAACCTGGGCCGACGCCTTCTTGGCGAAGAGGGTCAGTACAAGGGTACACCGGCAACGCCCAGGCCCGCGTCGGCCTCACGCGCTGGTGGTCAGCCGTCGTTAGCGTCAATCACTATCAGGCGGTCCTGAGCGGCGCAGCCGCTGCGTTGTTGGAGACGTCGGAGCATTTCCACACGAACTCGGTCATGGTTGGTTTTGGTTGGTCTGTGCCGCTGTTCAGCACCGCACCGGAACGCGGACGCCCTCGCGGCGGGAGGAACTAGGAGCCATGCTTCCGGGCAGACAGTACACACCGATTGATTTCGCCGCCATGGCGTGGCGACATCGCTGGCTCATTCTCGTGCCGACGATTATCGGTGGGTACCTGGGCCTCATCGTCTCGTCGCGCCTTCCGGACATCTACCGGTCGGAGATGTTGATCCAGGTCGTACCGCAGCGCGTACCCGACGCCTACGTGCGGTCTACGATCACGATGCGTACGGAGGACCGGCTGGCCACGTTGTCTGAGCAGATCGTGAGCCGGACCGAGCTCGAGCGCCTGATCACGCAGATGAACCTGTATCCGCACGAGCGAGCCTCGATGCCGATGCAGGACGTGGTCGAAAAGATGCGAGGCCAGGTGAAGGTGGAACCGGTGAAGGACCCGCGCTCCAAGGACGCCGACTCGTTCTATATCCGATTCTCTTACTTCGATGCTGTCCTGGCAGCCAAGGTCACCGAACGGCTCGGCGCGTTGTTCATCGACGTGAACGCACGCGATCGCGGTGATCTTGCCGCGGCCACGAACAACTTTCTCCAGGGTCAGCTCGGGGAGGCGCGGCGCAGGCTCGAGGAGCAGGAAGCGAGGCTGAAAGTCTTCCGTGAGCGCAACGCAGGACGGCTTCCGACGCAGGCCGCGTTCAACTTGCAGATCATCCAGAACACGCAGATGGCCATCCAGGCCCAGGTCGAGTCGGTGGCTCGCGATCGCGACCGTAAGCTGATGCTGGAGCGTCTGCAGATGGAAGCGGAGAGCGAGCTGGCAGCGCAGCCTGTTGCGGTGCAGCAGGCACCGTCCCCCTCGACGCCCCAGGCCCCGGATCCTGCGACTCCTGTAAATGGAACGACCGCGCAACAGCTCGTAGTGGCGAGAGACCTCCTTTCGAAGCTGCAATTACGACTCACGCCGGAGCATCCCGATGTTGTGCGCACGAGGCGCGTCATCTCGGGGCTCGAGCAAAGGCTGAAGGAGGAAGAGGAGGTGGCAGTTCTGGCCAAAGCCACCGCCGAGGCTGAAGCAGCCAGCGGTGGCGCATCGGCGACGCCTCCAACGCCTGTGGTCGTCGACTCGCAGCAGATGGCGCGTCGAGAGCGCCTGGCGCAGATGCGCGCCGAGATCGAGAGCCTCGATCGTCAGATTCAGTTCAAGGAAGCAAAGGAACAGCAGCTGCGCGCCACGCTTCAGGAGTACCAGGTGCGTATCGAGCAGGTGCCCGGCGTGGAATCCGAGTGGGTCGCGCTCACGCGTGATTACGACACGCAGCAGGCGGCGTACCGGGACCTTCTGTCGAAGAGTGAACTCGCGAAGGTTGCGACGGAGCTGGAGAAGGGTCAGATCGGAGAGCAGTTCCGGATCCTCGACCCGGCGCGCACGCCGGTGCGCCCGACCGGGGTGAACAGGCTTGAAGTCAATGGAATGGCCGCCGGGATCGGCCTCGGCGTCGGGCTGCTCCTGACGGCTCTGCTCGAACTGCGCGATCGCAGTTTCCGGAGCGCGACAGACGTGCTCGAGGCGTGCAAGCTGCCGGTTCTCGTGCTGCTGCCTCGGGTCGTGACGGAAGCGGAACGACGCCGCGCCCAATGGCGTCGGCTGGTCGTGTCAGGTGTCGCCGCCGTCTTCATGCTCGCGGGCACGTACGTGGCCTGGATGCTGCGACTCTGGAACTACGTCGTGTAGAAGGAACCGATGGGACGAATAGACGAAGCACTTCGCCGAGCTGGAACGGCGGCGCCCGGAACGGTGGCGCCCGGCACCGTGGCGGTGCGCCCGGAGACAGACGATCCGTTCACCTCCCCATGGACGATCGACGATCCGGCAGCGCCGCACGTGTCCACCATTCCCGCCGAGATGCCGTTCGCAGGGCCGGCGCGACGCGTGGAGGCGAGGCCTCACGCCACCGTTGTGTCCCGCCGGGACGTCGAATCCCCGGTTGCTGCCGATTGCCGGCAGCGGCTCGCCGCGGCCGAGGCGACCGATTCCCTGCTCGTCGAGCAGTTTCGCAGGCTCGCGGCGACGCTGATTCAGAGCCAGCGGACGGCTCCGCTGAAAGTCGTCATGGTTGCGAGCGCCGCGCCGGAGGAAGGCAAGACGCTGACGGCGCTCAACCTGGCGCTCGTGCTCAGCGAGTCGTTCCGCCGTCGTGTGCTGCTGATCGACGCCGATCTCCGACGCCCGAAGATCACGGAGCTCGCCAACGTCACCGTGGATGGTCTTGGAGATGTGGTCAAGGCACTCGAACACCGCAAGGCGCCGCTGATACCCGTGACGGATACCTTGACGCTGCTGCCCGCCGGCCGCCCCGACCCGAATCCGATGAGCGGCCTGACCTCGGCACGAATGCAGGAGCTGCTCCAGGACGCAGGCGCGACGTTCGACTGGGTCATTGTCGACACGCCGCCGCTCGGCGCGGCGCCGGACGCGAGCTTGATGTGCGCGATGGCCGACGCCGCCGTGCTCGTCGTTCGTGCGCACCACACTCCGTTCGAAGCCGTCCAGCAGGCCATCGAAGCAATCGGCCGCGAGCGGATCGTCGGGGTTGTGTTGAACAGCGTCGATCGGCACAGCGTGCCGTCGTACGGCGACTATTACTTCGCCCATCAGAGCCACGACTCACGCTGATGCGACAGGTCCTCTCCGGCCACCTTCCGACCCGCACGGCGCTGCTCATCGTCAGCGAGCACGTGCTGATTGTTCTGTGCGTGGCCGTGGCGGCCGTGATCCGCCTGGACGTGCCGACCATTGTCGGACAGTTCATGGCGGGCGGCCTGGCGTGGCGGGCGAGCCTCATCGCGCTGGTGCTCCAGGTCTCGCTCCACTTCTGCGACCTCTACGACCTTCGAACGCTCGGCGAGCGGCGGGGCGTCGTGGTCGCCCTGCTGCAGGCGCTGGGCGCCGCCTCGCTGGTGCTCGCGCTGCTCTACTATCTGATTCCGACGCTCGTGATCAGCCGCGGCGTCGTCGTGATTGCGTCCGGCCTGATTGTCATCCTCATTGCGGGATGGCGCATCGCGTTCGACTGGCTCTCGCTTCGCCTCGAGCCGGCGGAGCGCCTCCTGATCGTCGGCACCAACCCCGCCGCGGTCGACCTTGCGAAGGAGCTGTTCGATCGACGCCAGGAGCTCGGTGTCGAGCTGGTCGGGTTCGTCGACACCGATCCGGCCCGCGTGGGGACCCCGATGATCAATCCGGGTGTCGTCGGCGTCGTCAGTGACATTCCGGGCATCGTGCGGGAGCGACGCGTCGATCGCGTGGTCGTCAGCCTCGCCGACGCGCGCGGCAAGCTCTCGATGGAGCAGCTTCTGCACATGAAGCTGAATGACGGCGTGCGATTCGACCACCTCGCGTCGGTGTACGAGGATTACACGGGGAAGATCGCCGTCGAGAATCTGCGTCCGAGCTGGCTGATTTTTTCGGAAGGCTTCCGCAAGGGGCGGGCGCTCAAGACCACCAAGCGGCTGTTCGATGTGCTCTGCGCGGCAGCGGGCCTGCTGGTCACCGCCCCCGTGCAGCTCCTCGTCGCCATTGCGATCAAGCTCACGTCCGACGGCCCCGTGTTCTATTCACAGCGCCGCGTGGGCAAGGACGGCGTTCCGTTCACCATCTACAAGTTCCGGACGATGCGGGCCGACGCGGAGGCGTACACGGGCGCGGTGTGGTCGACCGCGAATGATCCCCGCGTCTATCCTGTTGGCCGATTCCTGCGGCGCACCCGGCTCGATGAGGTCCCGCAGTTGTGGAACGTGCTGACCGGCGACATGAGCGTCGTCGGGCCGCGGCCGGAGCGGCCGGAGTTCGTGACCGCCTTGACCGAGCAGATTCCTTTCTACGGCCAGCGCCACGCGGCACGTCCAGGGGTCACCGGCTGGGCCCAGGTGCGGTACTGGTACGCCGCAAGCGTCGAAGACTCGCTGCAGAAGCTTCAGTACAATCTCTTCTACATCAAGCACATGTCGATCGCGTTCGACATGTTCATCATCCTGGAAACGATCAAGACCGTCCTCGTCCGGCGCGGCTCATAGTCCGGGCGTCACGGCCACAATCAGATGCGAGTACTTGTAACCGGGCACCACGGCTACATCGGGTCGATTCTCACGACGGTCTTCCTGCGCGCCGGACACGACGTGACCGGCCTGGACACGTTTTTGTACGAGGGGTGCACCTTCGGCGAAGAGCCCGCGCCCGTGCCCTGCGTGCGAAAGGACGTGCGCGACGTCGAGCCCTCGGACCTTCGCGGGTTCGATGCGGTGGTGCATCTGGCGGCTCTCTCGAACGACCCTCTCGGGTTCCTGAACGAGGACAGCACGCTGGACATCAACCATCGAGCGAGCGTGAGGCTTGCGCGAGCTGCGAAGGACGCCGGCGTCAGCCGCTTTCTTTTTGCCTCGTCATGCAGCCTCTACGGCGCCGCAGGCGATGCGATGCTCGACGAGCACGCCGCGTTCAGCCCCATTACGCCGTACGGGGCGTCAAAGGTGCTCGTCGAAAGGGATGTCGCCACGCTCGCCGACGAGCGCTTCAGCCCGACCTACCTTCGCAACGCGACCGCATACGGCGTCTCGCCCCGGCTTCGTGCCGACATCGTCGTCAACAATCTCGTCGGCGTCGCGGTCACCAGCGGCGAAGTCGTGATTCAGAGCGACGGTACACCCTGGCGGCCGCTCGTGCATATCGAGGACATCTCACGCGCCTTCCTGGCGGTGCTCGAGGCGCCGCGCGAGGCGATTCACAATCAGGCGTTCAATGTGGGCAGCACCGCCGAGAACTACCAGGTCCGCGAGATCGCCGACATGGTGGCCGAGGTCGTTCCAGGGTGCACGATCAAATACCTGGCGGGTGGCGGACCGGACCCTCGGTGTTATCGGGTGAGGTGCGACAAGCTCACCGCGCACCTTCCCGGTTTTCAGACGCAGTGGACCGTGAGGCGCGGTGTCGCCGAGCTGTACGAAGCGTTCGTTCGTCACGGGCTGACGGCCGAGATGTTCTCGCGATACGTGCGGATCAAGCGGATTCAGGATCTGATGCGCACGGACATGCTGGACGCGGCCCTGCGCCGGCGTCCGCAGCCCGCGGCTCTGTAGCAGCCATGGCGGAGTCGGTGACCACCATCCCTCGAAGCTTCGCGCGATCGCAGGCGCTGAACGACCGTCTGCACGATGCGATTCCGGGCGGCGCGCACACCTACGCCAAGGGAGACGACCAGTTTCCCGCCGACGTCCTGCCGGTGCTGCAGCGGGGCGACGGGTGCCGCGTGTGGGACGTCGACGGGAACGAGTTCTTCGAGTACGGCATGGGCCTTCGGTCCGTGACGCTCGGCCACGCATTTGCGCCGGTGGTCGAAGCGGCATCCCGGCAGATGCGCCTCGGTTCGAATTTCTGCCGGCCCGCCGCGATCGAGCTGGAGTGCGCCACCGCGCTTCGCGACATGGTTGGCGGAGAGATGGTGAAGTTCGCGAAGAACGGATCGGACGCGGTGACGGCCGCCGTGAAGCTCGCGCGAGCGTGCACCGGGCGGAATCGAGTCGCGATCTGCGGCGATCATCCGTTCTTCTCGATCGACGACTGGTTCATCGGATCGACGCCGGTGGACGCGGGAATTCCGGCATCGACGTCGGAGCTGACGGTGAAGTTCCGCTACAACGATCTGGCCAGCCTGGAGTCGCTGTTCGAGCGCTTTCCCCAGCAGATTGCCGCGGTCGTGCTCGAAGCGGAGACCGCGACGCCGCCGCAGCCAGGTTTTCTCGAGGCGTTGACGTCACTGTGCCGCGCCCAGGGAGCGCTCGTGGTTCTCGACGAGATGATCACCGGGTTCCGCTGGCACAACGGCGGCGCCCGCGCCTACTACGGCCTCGATCCGGATCTCGCTGCCTACGGCAAGGCGCTCGGAAACGGTTTCGGCGTCTCCGCGCTGGTGGGCCGGCGCGAGGTCATGGAACGCGGCGGGTTGCGACACGACCAGCCGCGCGTATTCCTGCTGTCGACGACGCACGGCGCGGAGTATCCGTCGCTGGCGGCCGCGCTGGCCGTCATGGAGACGTATCGCGAGCGGCCCGTCGTCGAGACGCTCTGGCGGCAGGGACAGCGGCTGGCCGACGGCGTGCGCCGGGTCGTGTCCTCGCTCGGCATCACGAGCTCGTTCGACGTCATCGGGCGTCCCTGCAACCTCGTATATGTGGCGCGGGACGCCGAGGGCAGGCCGTCGCAGGCGTTCCGGACGCTCTTTCTCCGCGAGACGCTCCTGCGGGGCCTGATCATGCCGTCGATGGTGGTCAGTTATGCGCACACGGATGCCGTGATCGACGCGACGATCGATCGAATCGGCGAGGCGCTGACCGTGTACAAGTGCGCGCTTGCCGACGGCGTCGAGCGATATCTGCCGGGGCGTGCGGTGAAGCCCGTGATGCGGCGTTTCAACTGAGCGCGAGAGGTAGGAGATGAAGGTCGTCCTGTTCTGCGGCGGGCTGGGGACCCGGCTCAAGGAGTTCTCCGACACGATCCCGAAGCCGATGGTACCGATCGGCTACCGTCCGGTGATCTGGCACGTGATGCGCTACTACGCCCACTACGGCCACCGGGAGTTCATCCTCTGTCTCGGCTACCGCGGCGATCTCATCAAGGAGTACTTCCTCAACTACAACGAGTGCATGTCGAACGACTTCACGCTGTCGAAAGGCGGACGTGACGTGCGGCTGTTCCAGCACGACATCAGCGACTGGACGATTTCGTTCGTCGACACCGGGCAGGTCTCGAACATCGGTCAGCGGCTGCTCGCGGTCCGCGATCTCCTGAAGGGCGAGGACACGTTCCTCGCGAACTACAGCGACGGTCTCACCGACCTGGACCTCGATCGACAGCTCGCGCACTTCTACGAGCGGGACGCCGTCGCGTCGCTCGCGCTCGTGCGGCCCGGCAACCCGTCGTTCCACTTCACGCGCGTCGACGAGCAGGATCGCGTGTCCGACATCATGCCGATCGAGCAGACGGATCTCTGGATCAACGGCGGGTTCTTCATCCTGCGCCCGGAGATCTTCGACGTGATCCGGGAGGGCGAGGAGCTCGTGAACGAGCCGTTCCTGCGGCTTTCCGCCGCGCGGCGTCTGGTGGGCTACAAGCACACCGGCTTCTGGCGCTGCCTCGACACGTTCAAGGACAAGAAGCTGCTGGACGACATGTACCGGCTCGGCGACCGCCCCTGGGAGGTGTGGCGGCGTCCGGTGCCGGCCGGGGTCTGACCCGTGCTGCGCCTGCGAGTCGACGCGGCGCCGCTGCGGCTGCTGCTGCTCGGGGCGCACAGCGACGACCTCGAAATCGGTTGCGGCGGGACGATCCTGACGCTGCTGCAGGAACACCGGCAGGCGGAGGTGTGCTGGGTCGTGTTCAGCGCCACCGGCGCCCGCGAGGAGGAAGCGCGCCGCAGTGCCGCCGCATTCACCGAGGGTGCCGGCCGCTGCGACGTGCGCGTCAGGCAGTTCCGCGACGGATTCCTGCCGTTCGAGGGCCCCGCCGTCAAGGAGTACTTCGAGATCCTGAAGGCGGAGGTCTCGCCTGACGTGATCTTCACGCACCGCCTCGAAGATCGTCACCAGGATCACCGGCTGCTCGCGGAGCTCACGTGGAATACGTTCCGCGATCATCTGATCCTCGAGTACGAGATTCCGAAGTACGAAGGCGACCTCGGGCATCCGAACGTCTTCGTGCCGCTCGAGGAGGCCGTGGTGCGCCGGAAGACGGCGCTCTTGATGCAGACCTTCGGGACGCAGCGGTCGAAGCGCTGGTTCACGGAGGACGCCCTCACCGGGCTGATGCGGATCAGAGGGGTGGAGGCGGGCCTGACCGGTTACGCCGAGGCCTTCCACGCGCGCAAGATGCTCCTGAGCGGCGCGCGCGCCTCAGCGTGACCCCGCTCGAACGAGCAGCTGATGTTCCAAGAGGATGCCGGCGGCCCGTCGGAGGAGGGTGACGGGGAGGCCGGATTGTTCCGATATGTCGAGCAGCGCGTGGCGGCCGTCCGAGAGATTCAGCAGCCAGCGGAACGCCTGTTCGAGTTCACCGGCGTCCGTGGTTCCGCCGATGGTTCGATACAACCCGCGCCGCCCGAGCTGTGGCTCTCCCCTCGGGCAGGTGTTCACGAAAACCTCGTTCGATTCGAGCGCGTCGATGATCTGCATCAACACGTCGCTCGATTCCGCGAGCGCCTCCGGTCGAATGAGGTCGAGGTTGTCGGCGGAGGTGTGGTACTCGGGATATTCGCCGTTCGGTGTCCGACTCAGTCGTCCGACCGGAAGATCGTACCCAGGGGAACAGTATTGGCGCTCGTCGTAGCCGTCAGGAGAGAAGCCGCGCACGTCGAACCGTTGGCCCGAGGCGCGAAGCACCCGCTCGACCGTGCGGTCGATTCCGGCCGCGCCGTGCCTGCTTCGTTTGTACGTGAATGGACCGGCGTCGCCGAGGCAGGTCAGGACGAGGCCATGGCGCACGCGGCGCAGCTCCGCCTCGTGCTGCGCCAGCCACGTAATGGCACCGATCGTACCCGGCGCGAAAAGCGCCCGGTAGGTGTATTGCCGCGGGAGGTCGGCGAGCCGTTGCAGCACGGCGGCGAGCGCCACGATGCCCGAGAGATTGTCGTTGGCGAGCGAGGGATGACAGACATGCGCGGAGAGCAGCACCTCGTCAGACAGTTCCCCCGGCAGCACGCACTCGCCGTAGGTCAGGCTCCCGCTTCCAACGGTCGCCTCGATGCAGACATCATATTCGGCGTCTCGCAGGTCCGTCCGCTGTCGATGCGAGAGGCAGAACCCCCACGCGTCCGCGTAGTACGTCGTCCGGTATGGAATCCAGTCCGGTCGATCCGGCAGGCTGTGAAGGTGCGCGTCGAGCTCATCCCGGGTCACCCGCGCGCGGACGGGACGGCTGTAGCCCACGACGTGAAGGTTGGAGTTGGCGAAGTCCACGATGCGACGTCCGCCCGTGGTGGCGATCCACGCCTCGCGGACGTTCCACTCCGGGGGGACGGTCCAGTCGAGCACCGCCGTCCCGCTGGGAATCTCGTGGACGACGAGCGGCACGACGTCCGCGATCCGGCGCAAGGTCTGACGCACGCCGTCGCCCGTGATGCTGCGGCACACCGGATAGAGCTCGCGAGCCAGGTCGTACTGTGCGCGCCCGTCCATCGTCATGGCGCCGCCGGCCGTTGCGGCGGGGTGAAGTCCGCGTACGTTCGGTCTCGATCGGAGATCACTTCGATCGGAGCGGGCCAGTGAACGTCGAACAGCGCGTCATTCCAACGGAACCCGCGGGCGTGGCCCGCGGAATAGACGGCCGACATCTGGTACGAGACCTCGGTGTCGTCTTCGAGGGTCAAGAAGCCGTGCGCGCAGCCGCCGGGGACGTAGAGCATGCGGCGGTTCGCCCCGGTGAGCTCCACGCCCACGTGCCGGCCAAACGTCGGCGAATCGGCTCGAATGTCGACGGCCACGTCGTACAGCGATCCCGCCGTGCACCGCACCAGTTTGGTCTCCTCGAAGGGGGCGACCTGGTAATGCATGCCGCGCAGCGTCCCCTTGCGGCGGTTGAACGAGATATTGCACTGCACGGTCTCGAGGGTGAGACCGTGGGCGGCCGCCTCGCGTTCGCACCAGCTGCGGGCGAAGAAGCCGCGCTCGTCCGCGACTGGTTCGATCTCGACGATTATCACGCCGGGGATCGCGGTCTGAGTGAAGCGCATCGATCAGAACACGTCGACCGACGGGATCGGCACGACGAACCGGCCGCCCCATTCGCGGATGTAGCCAAGCTGCGCGACGATCTCGTGACGAAGGTTCCACGGGAGGATGAGCACGTAGTCGGGGCGTGTCTCGCGAATGCGCTCCGGCGCGTGGATGGGGATGTGCGTCCCAGGGAGGAACTTGCCCTGCTTGTAGGGATTGCGGTCGACGGTGTACTCGACGAAGTCGGTCCGGATGCCGCAGTAGTTCAGGAGTGTGTTTCCCTTCCCGGGAGCGCCGTACCCGGCGATGCGTTGGCCCTGCTGCCTGGCCTCGATCAGAAACTGAAGGAGCGCGCGCTTCGTGTCCTGCACCTGCTCCGAGAATCGCCTGTAGGTGTCGACTCGACGCAGTCCGAACTGTTCCTCTCGGGCAATCAGGTCCGCAACGGCCGCGGCGGTCGGATGTGGACCGCCAGTGTGGCAGGCGTAGACGCGGAGCGAACCGCCATGCGTCGGGATCTCGTCGACGTCGTACACACGCAGACCGTGGGCTGCAAAAATGGTCTGGACGGTGATGAGCGACAAGTACGAGAAGTGCTCGTGGTAGATCGTGTCGAACTGATTTTCCTCGATCAGTCGAACGAGATGCGGAAACTCGAGCGTCGCGGTGCCGGTCGGTTTCAGCAGGATGCGAATGCCCCCGACGAAGTCGTTGATGTCGGGCACATGGGCCAGCACGTTGTTGGCGACCAGGAGATCGGCCGGTCCCTGCTCGCGCGCGAGGTCCGCCGCCGTTGTGGCGCCGAAGAACCGCACCACGCTCGGAATGCCCTTCGCGACCGCCACGCGCGCGACATTGGCCGCCGGCTCGATGCCGAGGACCGGAACTCCGCGTGCGACGAAGTGCTGCAGGAGGTAGCCATCGTTGCTGGCGACCTCGGCGACGAGGCTTGCCGGCCCGAGCTCGAGCCGCGTGGCAATCGCCTCGACGTAGCGACGCGCGTGCTCCACCCAACTGTCGGAATAGGACGAGAAGTAGGCGTACTCGCTGAAGATGTGCTCCGGGGCGACGTACTCCAGCAGCTGGACGAGCAAGCACCGCTCACAGAGGAACACGTGAAGGGGATAGAACGGCTCCATGTGATTGAGTCCCTCTTCGGTCACATAGCTTTCGCACAGCGGCGACATGCCGAGGTCGACGAAAGTGATCCGAAGGGAGGCCGCGCAGAATCGACAGCGCGCGCCCGTGCCGGCGAGGGACCCGGATTCGTTCACGTGAGCAGGCAGTGTAGCAACTAACCGTTTGCCGGAGAAGGGATGCACACAGGCCAACAACGTTCCGCGCCGTTGAATCTGCGCGCCGGCGACCTCGTCGAGGTGCGAGGCGTGGATGAGATCCTCGCCACGCTCGACGAGCGCGGCGGCCTCGAGGGCATGCCGTTCATGCCGGAGATGCTGAAGTTCTGCGGCCGCCGCCTGCGGGTTGCGAGCCGCGCGGAGAAGACCTGCGACCGCGTGGAACGCAAGGGCCTCAGGAGCGTCACCGGTTCGGCCACCGTGCATCTCGAAGGCGTGCGCTGCGATGGCGCCCTTCACGACGGCTGCCAGGCCCTGTGTCTCATCTTCTGGAAGGAAGCCTGGCTGCAGCGAGTCGCTCGCGGTGCAGAGGATTCGCCGGCTGGCGTCGGCGAAGCCGCCGTCTCGCAGGAAGTGCTGCCGCAGGCGGCTCGCGTGTTCGCCGGCGCTCGCAGGGCCCCGGGCGCGGCAGGCGAGACGGTGTACTCGTGTCAGGCGACGGAAGCGATGCAGTTCACGGCGCCCCCCGACTCGGCCACCGCCGCCTATTGGCGCGACGCCCGCTGCGGCAACGTGTCGTGGCGCTCCGCGGTCCGCACCTGGGTGATCGAGCGGTTCAATGCCTTCCAGCGAGCCCGCGGCAGCACGCAATACCCGCCGCTCGGCGGCGTCGGCACGAAGACTCCCACCGGGAGACTCGACGTTCGCCCCGGGGAGCTCGTGCAGGTGAAGACGCGCGACGAGATCTTCGCGACGATCGATGCGGCCGAAGGGAAAAACCGCGGTCTCACCTTCGACCGCGAGATGCTGCAGTACCTGCGGCCGCACGTTCAAGGTGCTGCAGCGGGTGGAGAAATTCATCGACGAGCCGACAGGTCGGATGGTGACGATGAAGTCCGACTGCATCATGCTCGAAGGCGCGGTCTGCGAAAGCCGGTATCACGGCCTCTGCCCGCGAGCGATCTACCCGTTCTGGCGCGAGATATGGCTCGACCGCCTGCCGACGCGGGCTCCATCGCGCCGCGCCGCGGGCGAGCCCTCGTTTCCCGGATTCGTGGCCGCGAGCGCGTTCCAGATGGTCAGACGTCGTCTGTTCGGTGCGCACGGCAAGGCCGCTTCGAGCAACATCCTCAACTCAAGCGAACTCCGGGACTAGATGAACCCTCGCGTCACCATCGGGCTTCCGGTGCGCAACGGCGCTCGCTACCTGCGAGAGGCGGTCGATTCGATCCTCGCGCAGACGTACGGCGATTTCGAGCTGCTGATTTCCGACAACGCATCCACCGACGAGACCGCCGACATCTGCGGATCGTATGCGGCGCGCGACGCGCGCATTCGGTATACACGCCACGCGCAGGATGTCGGGGTGACCCTGAACTTCAATGGCCTCGTCGCGCGGGCGGCCGCTCCCTACTTCAAATGGGCCTCGAGCGACGACGTCATCGCCCCGGACCTGCTGGCGCAGTGCGTCACTGTGCTCGGCACGGATCCGTCCGTCGTGCTCGTGCATTCGAAGACGCAGTCGATCGGCCCGCATGGCGAGGCGATCGCCTGCGAGGATCCGGGCCTCAGATTGATGGAGGCGCATCCCACGGAACGGCTCGGCAGCCTCTTCGACCAGCTGCAGTACTGCAACGCGCAGTACGGCGTGATGCGAACCGACACGCTGCAGCGGACGCCGCTCTTCGGCGACTTCGTCGGTTCGGACATCTGCCTGCTGGCCGAGTTGGCGCTGCATGGAAAGTTCCACGAGCTGCCCGAGCGCCTCCTCTTCCGGCGGTTCCACGAGGAGGCGGCAAGTAGCCTCGCCCCCGCGGAGCTGATGGAGCACTATGGGGTACAGCGGGGCAAGCTCGTGCTCTATTACTGGCGGCACCTCTGGGACAACATCGGCGCCGTGCGCCGCGCCCCCATCGGCATCGCGGAGAAGAAGCGGGCGCTCTGGCTCATCGGCCGGCGTTCCGTGCGGCAGCGGAAAGAGCTGATCGCCGAGCTGGGCCTCGTCTTCTGCCACCTGACCGGGCGACCGTATGCGCCATTGACCATCGGCAGGCCGGCGTCCGGCCCCAAGTGGGGGGCTCCGCAATGACGCGCGCATCGGCCGGCCGGGTGCTGCTGAACGTGCTATCGACATGGGGCGGCCAGGCGATTGGTCTCGCGCTCAGCTTCCTGTTCACGCCGTTCATCATCCACGGCCTCGGCGACGCCGCATACGGCGTCTGGCTGCTGACGATGTCGGTGACCGGATTCATGGCCCTCCTGGACCTGGGGGTCCGCGGCGCCGTGACGCGTTACGTGGCCCGATTTGCGGCCGTCGACGACCATCACGGGGCCTCGCGAACGGCCTCGTCGTCGCTGCGGATATTTCTGATCTCTGCGGCGGTGGTGACGGTCGTGTCGCTGCTGCTCGCGGCGTTCGCGGTCGATCACTTCGCCATTCCGCCCGCATATCGGCAAGTCGCCAGGATCGTGCTCGTCCTCGCGGGCCTGAACCTTGGCGCCTCGCTGATCGGGGGAACCTACGCAGGTGCGCTCGCGGCGTGCAACCGGATCGATTTGCTGAACGTCGTCGAGGTCGCGACGGGCGTGCTCCGCACGCTCGCGACAGTTGCTGCGGTGGCTGCCGGTTATGGCCTCGTCGCGATGGCGGTGATCCACCTGGCGCTGTCGTGTGCGCGGATTGCGTGCGTTGCGGCGGTTCTCCGGACCGTATACCCCTCGCTTCGAATTCACTACGGGCTGGCCGATGCCGAGCACGTCCGCCTGATCTTCGGCTTCAGCCTTTTCTCGTTCCTGATTCACGTCAGCGGACGGTTCATCTACTACACCGACGCACTCGTCATCGGGGCCTACCTGCCGATTGCGCTGGTCACCACGTTCGGTATCGCGAGCAGCCTGGTCGAATACGCGCGGATGCTCGTCAGCAGCGTGTCGTACGCCACGTCGCCTCTCGCCAGCTCGCTCGAGGGCTCCGGCGATCACGCGCGCATTCAGACGCTGCTCCTGACGACGTCGGCGGTGTCGATGATGATCCTGCTGCCGATCGCGGTGACCTTTCTCGTGAGAGGGCAGTCTTTCATCGGGCTGTGGATGGGACCCGCATACGCGGCGCCTTCGGGAGCGGTGCTCACGATTCTCGCGCTGCCGCTCATCTTCCACGGTGCCGCGCATGGAACGGGGGGCATCATGCTGGCCATCGGGAAGCACAAGCCGATGATTCCCGCGATGCTCATCGAGGCGACCGCCAACCTCGCCTTGAGCGTTGCGCTGGTTCATTCGATGGGCATCGTCGGCGTCGCCTGGGGGACGGCGGGTCCGTCGCTCGCATCGAGCCTGTTCTTCTGGCCTCTGTACCTCCATCGCGCCACAGGCGTGCCCGTGCGGCTGTTCCTCTCCGCCGCCTGGCTGCGCCCTGCGCTCGCCGTCGCGCCCTTCACGGCCGCAACCTATCTGCTGGAGCGCTTCTGGCCGGCGGGGTCACTCACGGCCTTTCTCGTTCAGGTCGCGTTGTGCACGCCGCTCGCTCTGGCAGGTGGATGGTGGCTGTGCCTGAGCTCCGAGCTTCGCGCCGCGCTCGCGTCGGCGGCGCATCGCGCGCTGGGCGGCCGTCCCGTGGTCGCAGCGAGCGTGCAGCAATGACCACGTCGGCGGTTCGCGTCGTGGAGGCGGGTCCGGCCGACGCGCCGCGCTGGGATGCCTTTGTAAACGCCACACCCGGCGCCTCCCTGTATCACCTGTATGGCTGGCGTGAAGTGATCGAGGAGACCTTCGGCCATCGCACCTTCTACCTCTCGGCGGTCGACGATTCGGGCATCGTCGGCGTCTTCCCATTTGTGCGTCTGAAGAGCCTGGCCTTCGGCCACATGCTCGTCTCGATGCCGTTCTTCAACTATGGAGGAATCTGCGCGGTGTCGGAGGAGGCTCGCCGCGCGCTGCTCGCCGGGGGCATCGATGTCGCGAAGGAGGGGCGCGCGGACTTCCTGGAGATACGAGAGGAGCACGAACGAAGCGATGCGCTTCCGTGCAAGACCGCCAAGGTGTCGATGCGCCTGAAGCTTCCGGCGTCGGGCGACGAGCTGTGGAAGTCGCTCGGCTCGAAGCTTCGGAATCAGGTGCAGCGTCCACGCAAGGAAGGAATGACGGCGAGGATGGGACGCGAAGAGGCGTTGGATGAGTTCTACGACGTCTTCACGGCCAACATGCGCGACCTCGGCACGCCGGTCTATCCGAAGGCGTTCTTCAGGAACATTCTGCGGCGCTTTCCCGACCGCACCTGGATCTGCAATGTCTACATGGACCGCACGCCGGTGGCGTCGGGGTTCCTTGCCGGCTTCAAGGAGCGGCTCGAGATTCCGTGGGCATCCTCGCTGCGGGCCTACAATCGGTTCAGCCCCAACATGCTCCTGTACTGGACCAGCCTCGAGTTCGCGTGCGAGCGGCGGTACAAGATCTTCGATTTCGGCCGCTCGACGCCTGGAGAAGGGACGTTCCGCTTCAAGGAGCAGTGGGGCGCAACGCCTCGTCAGCTGGTACTGGTACTACTGGTTGCCCGACGGCGCCGAGATGCCGCAGGTGAACCCAAAGAACCCGAAGTACCCGAGCGGCGATTGCGGCGTGGCAGCGGCTTCCGATCGGTCTGACCCGGCGCCTCGGACCGAAGATCGTGAAGTACATCCCGTGAAGGTCCGCCGAACGCAGCCACCCGTCGGATATCGCGTTCCCCTCGCCGACCTCGCACGCGCTGCTGGCCGCCGGCTGACGTCGGGAAGCGGCCGGCAGGCGCTGGAGGATCAGGCGGCCTCGCATTTCGGCGTACGGAGCGCCTGCGCGGTCGCCTCGGGCAAGGCGGCGCTGACGATGACCCTGCGCGCACTGCACGCGATCAGCGGCCGCGCGAAGGTGATCCTGCCGGCCTATACGTGCTACTCGGTGCCGTCGGCGATCGTGAAGGCCGGTCTCATTCCCGTTCCCTGCGACATCGCGCGAGGAACGCTCGACTACGACTACGCCCGCCTGCAGCCGATGCTCGGCCGGGATGTGCTGTGCGCCTTGTCGGTGCACTTGTTCGGAATACCGTCGGACACGCACCGCCTGAGAAATCTGTGTAAGCCGGAGGGGGTCTTCGTCGTCGAGGACGCCGCACAGGCGATGGGCGTTCAAGCGGGAGGCGAGTGGCTTGGGACGCGCGCCGACGTCGGGTTCTTCAGTCTCGGTCGCGGGAAGAACATCACGTGTGGGTCGGGTGGGATCATCCTCACGAACGATGCAGACATCTCGAAGCGGCTCGCGGCGCTCGTCACGGCTCACGCCGAAAGCATCGCGGCCGACGTCAGGACGCTCGTCGAGCTCGGCGCGATGTCGATGTTCATCTCACCCCGGTTGTATTGGTTCCCGGCGGGGATCCCGGCGCTCCGACTCGGCGAAACCATCTTTCATCCCGAGTTTCCCATTCACGCGTTGTCGGATCTCCAGGCGAACCTGCTCGAAGGATGGCCGGCGCGGCTGGCCGAGCTCAACGCGGTGCGTCGCGAGACCGGCGCCTTCTACCGCCGCTCCGTGGCCGCGGCGGCCGGCTGCGAGGCGGACGTCCCGTATCTTCGCTTTCCGCTGATCGTTGGCGAGCGGGCCGTCAGAGACCGGATTCTTCAGGAGGGGAAGGAGCTGGGGATCAGCGCCATGTATCCCGGCAGCGTCGGCGCAATTCCGGAGATTCGCGGGCTGTTGTCACAGCATCGGTTCTCCGAGGCCGAGCGCGTCGCCACGTCGCTCGTGACGCTGCCCACGCACCCGCTGCTGACCGAGAGGGATCGCCGGAAGATCTGCGACCTGCTGAATGCGTCAGCCGCGGATTCGCTGGCCGCCGTCGACGACCAGCGTATGGCCGTTAAGGCCCGCTGACGCGTCGCTGCAGAGGAATTGCGCCGCGTATGCCACTTCCTCAGCGCTCGTGAGCCGGCCGCGAGGAGAGCGTTCGATCGCCTCGCGCATTCGCGCCTCACGGTCGGGGAACGCCGCCCATGCGTCGGTGAGCACGCTGCCCGGGGACAGCACGTTGACCCGGATGCCGCGAGGTGCCAGCTCGATGGCGAGGTGCCGGCACAACGCTTCGAGCCCGCCCTTCGTCGCCCCCACCAGCGTGTAGTCCGGGAAGGCGTGGACCGCGCCTTCCGAGGAGACCGCCACGATGCTGGCGGCGTCGCCGAGCTTGGGCAGGAGCGATTTCACGAGACCGAAAAACGCGCGGAGGTTCAGCGCGAACGTGAAGTCCCAGTGGCGAAGCGTCAGCTCATCGAGCGGCCGATGGACGCCCGTTGCCGCGCAATGGACTAGCCCTGACAGCGGTCCATCGATCGAGTCGAGGAGGCGCTGGGTGCCGGGCTCTGTCGTGAGGTCGGCGCGACAGAGGGTGATCGTCTTGCCTTCGGCCGCCAGTTCCGTCACGAGCGACCCGGCGGCGTCGTCGTCGCGAACATAGCCCGCCACGACGTCCGCGCCAGCGCGCGCGAGCTGCGCGGCGATCGCGCGGCCGATTCCGCGGGTGCCGCCCGTGACGAGGACCCGGCGGCGCGAAACGCTGAAGACGTCACCCGTCATCGCGACGGCTCCGCCGGATGTGCGGCGAGATAGTCTTCCAGCACGTCGTCCCGGTACCCCTCCGCAAGCGTGGCATAGGGAACGAACGCGAACAACAGATCGGCGGACGCGACCGCACGGCCGTCAACGGTGATCCGGCAGGTCGCACTCGCAGCGACGGCCGTATTCGTCACGATGTCCGCGAGGATGTCGGCGCGTTGGTCCGGGCGTACCCAATCGCGAAACGAGGCTTTCCGCACCTGCACGAGCATCGCCTTGCCCCGGCTGCGATCCTCCGCATCGAGGCACTTGCCGGCCGCCTGCGCCATCATCTCGACGAGCAGCACGCCGGGGACGACGGCAAATCCCGGGAAGTGATCGCGGAACAGGTCATCGCCCGATCGCAGCGTCTTCGTGCCTTGAATGCTCCGCCCCGGAACCAACTGCACGATCTCGTCAACGAGAATGAAGCGCACGCGTACCGTGATGCTACTCGACGTCCAGGTCGCCGCGCGTGACAAACCATCCTGGCGCCGACGACAGCCGGCGATGGAGCGTGGCGGAGCTCGCTCTGACGAAGAAGGGGATCCGTTGTCCCTCGCGGAAGCGGAAGCCGCTGCTGTCGGCGGCCGCCTCGATCTCGGCGCCGTGCGCGGCGCACGTGACGAAGCCTGCCCCTGTGCTCACGAGGTCATCTACGGCTGCCGTCAGCAGCGCCGGCAGGGGCGAGTTCGGACCCGATGCCCCCTGGGCCAGCCAGTCGACGATCTCTCCCTCGTGGCGCGGGTTGGGACGATTCAGGTTGAGTCGCGTCACCACGTATCCCTTTAGGGTCTCGCCGGCGAACGCTCCGAAGAGGCGGTAGCGGCATCGCGCGTTTTCGACGAAACGCCAGTTCAGGTACTCGGCGTTGCGGCGCACGATGATGCGGCCCGGCTGCTCGAAGACGTGCGACAGGGTGTCCACCTGCGCATCGAATCGTGACATCTGCTTCACTTCAATTCCCGGGGGCGGAGGCCTGCGGCGCCGCCGGCGGATCATGCTCAACACCAGGTCGGCGCCGGCCGCGATCACGCCCGACACCGGACCGGCTTTGAAGCGCTGCTCGATGACTTCCCTCGAGGCAATCAGCGTCTTCCAGAACACGAGGTCCAGCGTGTGGTGGAACATCCGCGTCAGGAGCTGATGCGAGCTCGCATTGCTGCCCGTCACCAGCGTGACGGGGAACTGGCGGAACAGCATCAGATTCATGAACGTGCCGAGGCCCCGGCCGTCCACATCGGGGCTCACCATGATGTCCATCGTGCGCACGGCGTGCACCGGGTTGCCGTCCACGACGAGCATCACCGGCTCGAGCCCGCACGCCCCGATGATCTCGCCGCCGAGGTCGAAGACCCAGTATGGAATCGAGCCGTCGGTCGTCCGTCGGCCGAAGTACCGCCATCGCACGAACGCTTCGTCGTCCCACCACATGTCCTGGCTGACCGTTCGCCGAAACCCCAGGATGCGCGGAAGGTCCGATTCGACGGCCGGCCGGTAGGCGCGTTCGAGCTCCTCCGTCGAAACGCCGAACGTCTGGCTGACGTATGGAATGAGATTCTCGAACGAGCGCACCAGGGGCTGGCCCGGCATGGGTCACTGGCGCGAGAGACGCCCGTGGTTGCCGAGGACATTGAGAATGTCCTGGATGGATCGGAGCGACGCGAGCTCCTCCTGAGTGAGGCGGATCCCGAAGCGCTGGTCGAGCGCAGACATCAGCACGAGCTGACCGAGCGAGTCCCATGCGGCCACATCGCCACGCGGCGTGCTGGCCTGGATTCTGTCTGTCGGCTCCTCGAACAGCTCGGCGATCCATTCGAGGGCGTTTCCGAGCGACAGCTCGCCTCGCGGATCGGCTTGACCGGTCGTCACGTCAGCAGCACCTCACACCCTCAATGCGCGGAGTATCCGCCGTCCACCGCCAGGTCGGCGCCTGTGATCCACGCGGCGGCGGGAGACAACAGGAACGCCGCCGCACGCGCCACGTCGGCAGGCGTGCCGGCGCCGAGCGGGTGCTTCTGCTCGATGGCGCCGATCTGTTCGCTCGAGAGAACGGACAGCGCCGATTCGGTCATCGGCGTCCGCACCATTCCCGGCGAGATGGTATTCACGCGAATGCTCCGGCGCGCCAGCTCCACCGCCATCGACCGGGCCGCCGCCGCCACAGCGCCCTTGGTGGCGCTGTAGCCCGTTTCGCCGGCGGCGCCGCCGGTGGCATAGACCGACGACAGGAACAGCAGGCTTCCGCCTTCCGGCGTCATCACGTCGCGGCGTGTGACAGCCCTGGCGAGCTCGAGGCCCGCCAGCAGGTTCACCCTCATCATGCGTTCGACGACGTCGCTCGTCGTCGCGCTCAGAGGGCTCGTGACGACGACGCCGGCGGCGTGACAGAGGCCGTAGAGAGGCCCGGTGGCCTCCGCGGTACGTCGGATGGTCGGTCCGATCTTCTCCAATTCGTCGAGATCCAGCGTCGCCGTCTGATGACCGCTTCCCGCGAGCTGCGCGCCCGTCTCGCCCAGCCCGGCCGCATTGCGCCCGATCATCACGATCCGCGCACCATGAGCGGCGAGCTCGATCGCGCAGGCGCGCCCGATCCCCGACGAGGCTCCCGTCACGACGATCCATCGGCCATCGAACGAGAGCAAGCTGCCCGGCGGCAGCGTCATACGGAACTGGCCTGACGCGACGCGGATTCCATATGGCGGATCACGATGCCTGCCGGCAGCGGCACCAGCGCGGCTCCCCAGGAGAGCCCCGCCCCGTAGCCGAGCAGCATGACGGATAGCGGCCTCGCGCCGGCCGCGTCGCCGAGGCCTTGTGTCAACGTCAACGGAACCGATGGGCCGCCAGGATTGCCGTAGCGATCGAGCACGATCGGTACTTTGTCGGACGGCAGCTGACACGTCGTGATGAGGTGTTTGATGATGAACCGGTTCGACTGATGAAACACGTAGTAGTCCACGTCCTCAACCGAACGGCCGCTCAGGCGCAGCGTATCCGCGATGAGCGGTGGAATCACCTTGATCGTGAAGTTGAAGACGTTGGCGCCGTTCATCCGGACGTAGTGCGATCGGGCATCGCTGCAGAACCGATCACGAAAACCGCCGGCCTGCACGATGAGATCATCGAAGCCTGAGCCGTCGGTATGCAGCGTGAAATACCACGGCGCGACCGCCGTGTCGTCGCGCTCGACCGCCGTCGCGGATCCCGCATCGCCGAAAAGCAGCGAGACCGCCCGGTCGCTGTCTCCTGCATAGTGTGTCGGCGTTTCCCCGTGCAACAACAGGACGCGCTTCAGATCGCCGCCCTTCAACATCATCGAGGCCAGCCACAAGCCGTACGGATAGCCCGAGCAGCCGAGGCCGAGATCGAAGGCGGCGCATCGATCGGACAGCCCGAGACGCTTGTGGAGGACGCAGCTCGACGACGGCATGAAGTAGTCGGGCGTTTGCGTGACCATCACGAGTCCGTCGATGGATTCGCGCGTCCACCCGAGGGCGTCGAGCAACACCTCCGCCGCGTCGAAGCAGAGATCGGTGCTGCAGGTTGCTGCGTCAGCGATGCGGCGCTCGGCGACGCCTGCCATCGCGACGACCTTCCGCACCTCTTCCTTCGGAAAGGCGGCGGCATCGCGCATGTTGTTGAAGGTGATGTCGGGCACGGCGCTGGCGACGCCGCGGATCGACACCCCCGCGATCGTTGATTGGGCCATCTAGTCCCGGAGTTCGCTTGAGTTGAGGATGTTGCTCGAAGTGGCCTTGCCGTGGCTCACAGGGAGATCGGGGAGATCAGGAGGAATATGAAGATCTCCCCGACCTCTCGATCTCCCTGTGACGCACAACGAATGGCCTATTCAAGTTAACTCCCGTCTACTCAGACCGGATGCCGAGACGCACATCGACAGACCGACACCGGAAGCGGCGTGCGCGACGACTCTGGAATGCTCGCGTAAGTACTTGATTTTACACTGCCGTCCGATGGCGTCCGGCTCCGTTGTGACGAATCGGCTGCGCGCTTCTGCGCCCTTTTGCGCGCGGACGCTGGAGCGCGAACCACGCAGATTATTGTCGCCGCCGGGGCAGACAACCCACGATCCGGAGCCGCGCGGACGCTTGCCGCTGTCACGTAAACCGTTGAAAACACGGCGCGTTCGAGATGATGACAGATGGCGGTGCGCTTGCACTTCTCGCGGCGAACATGCGCCAATCGAGCGGCTCGCAGATCCTCAACGCGATGAGCGTCGACGTCGAGGACTACTTCCAGGTCAGCGCGTTCGACGGACATCTCTCGCGCGAGCGCTGGGACGGCCTGGAAAGCCGCGTGTGCCGCAACACCGAGCGGCTCCTGGAGATGTTCGACCAGGCATCCGTCACCGCGACGTTCTTCGTGCTTGGCTGGGTGGCCGAGCGCCATCCGTCGCTCGTGCGCACCATTGCACGTGCGGGCCATGAAATCGCCTCGCATGGGTACGGGCACGGCCTCGTGTACGACATGACGCCCGACCAGTTCCGCGAGGACGTGCGCCGCGCGAAGGCGCTCCTCGAAAGCCTCTCCGGGACGCCTGTCCTCGGTTACCGCGCGCCGAGCTACTCGATTACGGGCGATTCGCTCTGGGCGCTGGACGTGCTCGCGTCCGAGGGCCATGTGTACGACGCGAGCATCTTTCCGATTCATCACGACCGCTACGGCATTCCCGACGCGCCGCGGTACGCCCATTCGAGAAGCGTGGCGCATGGCACAATCTGGGAGTTCCCCGGTTCGACCGTGCGATGCGCGGGCCAGAACCTGCCGATTGGCGGTGGAGGGTATTTCCGGCTGCTGCCGTACGCCTGGACGCGCTGGGGCATCGAGCGGGTGAATCGCGTCGAAGCCAAGCCCGTCATGTTCTACCTGCACCCATGGGAGATCGACCCTGAGCAGCCACGCATCGCGGCGCCTCTTCTCAGCCGGTTCCGGCACTACCGGAACCTCGAGAAGACCGAGCATCGGCTGCGGCGCCTGCTCCGGGAGTTCGCGTTTGGCCCCGCCATGGACGTGCTCTCGACGGCGACCGCCACTCGTGGCATCGCCGGCGCGCGCATCCCAGCCCCCGTCGCGGCTTTTTAGCCCGCGCCTGCTCCTGTCGCGTCCGCGATGAGCGTGATCGTTACCAACGCCAGGAACCGGATTGCGTACAACGTCGTGCGAAGCCTGGGCCGGAGAGGCGTCCCGGTCTACACCGCCGACTTCGTTCCTCGTTCGATGTCCTTCGCGTCGCGCTACTCGAGAGGACACTTCATCTACCCGTCGCCGTTTCGAGATTCCGAAGGGTTCCTGCGCCGGGTGATCGAGGAGGTCCAGCGGCTGGATGCAGAGGTGCTCATTCCCGTCTTCGAGGAGACCTTCCTGATCGCCAAGCACCGAGACAGGCTCTCCCCGCACGTGTCGATGGTCGTACCCGATTACTCGCAGATCCTGATTGCGCACAACAAGCGCGACTGGGAACCTCTCGCGCGGAGGCTGGCGATTCCCGTTCCCGCAAGCTACTCCCCCGAGGAGCTGCGGCGCGGCGGCCTGCGCGAGCTTCGATATCCGGTGTTCATCAAACCGAAGCAAGGAGGCGGAGCATGGGGCATACAGGAAGTGCCTTCTGCTCCAGTCCTCGGCGAGCTCCTGGCGCGGGAAAGCTACGTCGACAAACCCTGGGACCGCTTCTTCATCCAGGAGAAGATCGTCGGCCACACGCACTGCGTCGGGATGCTGTTCAACAAAGGCCGGCTGCGGGCGAGCGTCGGGTACCGCCAACTGCGCGACTACCCCGCGAAGGGAGGACAGGCAACGCTGAGGGTGAGCGTCCGCCACGAGGCGGCTGAGCAGGCCTTTCAGCGGCTGCTGGAAGAGCTGCACTGGCACGGGCCGTGTCAGGCCGATTTCATCGTCGATGCCGCCAGCGACGTCCCCTATCTGATCGACATCAACCCGCGGCTCTGGGGCTCGTTGACGCAGGCGATTGCCGCGGGCGTGGACTTTCCCTATCTCATTTACCAGATGGCGCGCGAAGGAGACGTCGCGCCCATCACGTCGTTCAAGACCGGTGTCGTGACGCGCTGGATCGGTGGCGAACTGGCCGCGCTCCCGTATCGGCTCAGGCACGCAGCATCGAAGCGTGACGTGTTGACCGACTTTTTGTTTCCTTCGGCGCCGGCCGCTCTCTTCGACGATCTTTCTCTATCCGACCCGCTTCCGTTTCTGGTCTGGACTCTGGATGCCGTTTCAAGGGCTGCCAGGTTCGGGTCCGCGCAGCCCGTGGCGCACGACTCGCTCGATGGCGTCTGGGAATGACAGACGGCTTGTTATCATCGTGAACGACATGGACTTACTTGTGGACGCCCTGCGCGACGCTCTGCACAGCGTGAAAAGCGATGGTCGCGTGCCGGGCCGGATCGCAGCTCGTCTACGCGCTGCCGTGCGGGAGCAGCAGTCTCGACGAGTTGAACCGCCGGCCCAGGCGATCGTTGGTGCCCTTCCGGCGTTCGAGACTCTCCCCGACGATGCGCGGCAGAGTCTATACGCCACCGTCCTGCAAGACGACTCGTGGAGCATGTGGCTCCGTCGCGCCGCGTGGCGCCACGCGCTGATACGCGCGACTCGCACCGTTGCGGCGAAGATCCCCGGAGCGCTACAAGCGGTTGCGGCACCTGATGGACCTGGGAGAAACCTGGTTTCTGATCTGGCACGCTCGGATCGTTCATGAGCTGTACCGCGGAGCGTTGATGGTGCGCGGAAGGATCGGACGCGAGCCGGTACTGCCTGCCGCGCTCAAGATCGCGGGCCTTGATGCACGAGTCATCGCGTCGTCGTATCTGCGCCACACGCCCCAGCTACCCGAGACGGCGGCGTATTGGCACGATCCCAGCCGTCACGCGACAGTGGGGGTGGTCGTCGGCATTGATTTCATCGTCAACGACGAGGGCGTGTGGTTCGTCGAGAGCAATCTGAATGCTGGTTTGATGGAGGAACGGAGCCGGCTGTACGAGAACGATCCGTTCGTGGACAACCTCGTGCGGTTCGTGCGAGAGCACGGCTACACGTCGGTGGTGTTCCTCGCATGCAACGACTACCCAGTCGACGCCATCATGGCTGCCCGCATCGAGCAGACGGCGCGCGCCTGCGGTCTCCGCGCCAGCGTCCTCGAGGACCGGCACGCTCCGAAGGGGCGGCTGTCGCAGACGTTTCTCGTGCCGCCGCTCGAGGGCGATCGGACGCTCATCGTACGAAGCAAACTGTTTCATACGACGCTGGACGCCTTCTTCCACAACAAGACGTTGTCGCTGCAGGCCCTCGAGTCGTACCAGCGGACGTTCCCGGACCGTGATGTACGGCTGCCGGTCACAGGAGCGCACTCGTTCCCGGAAGTCCTTTCGACTGACCGCCCCTTTCCCAATCTCGTGTGCAAGTTCCCTGAGCGGGACCAGGGCCAAGGGGTCGTCTTTCTCAAGGTTCCGTCGCTCGCACGTGCCCAGGCAATCCTTGACGACCCCGTCGAGATGAACCGTCACAGTGTCGCCACCGTCCTGACGAAACTGCGCTACCGGCTCAAGCTGGAGGACCAGGAAGGGATCTTTCAAGCCTATGTTCCTTCGGCGCTGTTGGAAGGCCGACGGCTGTTCATCGCCAGGGCGCACGTGCTCGCGACGCCCATCGGCATGACCTTCCTGTCAGCTCACCGCGTGGTATCGAAGCTCCCGATTCCGGAATCGCTCGCCGAAGGCCTGGTCGAGAACTCCAGGCCGTACATCGTCAACTACTCGCTGGATTCGGAGCACGCACCGATGCCTCCCGAGGAGGAGCTCAGGGTCAGCAAGGCGGCGCTGAGCGTGGTGCGAGCTCTGTGCTGGGCCGTAGAGGCCCGATTCCAGACGACCGCTGGCGGTGCGGATGGCGGGGAGCGTCGCCGCGATCTGCGGGGGTGATCGTCGAAACCGTTCCCTACTGGACGACCTGCGCCAACGACGGCAGCAGCCGCTGCCACATCCCGTAAAGAGTCGGGTTCACGATGAGCGTCAGCGGTTCGGGCCGATCGTGCTCCACCGGCCTGAACTTGGCTTTGAATGTATAGACCGGCCCCGAGCGCGTGCCGAGATTGTAGAAAGTGGCTCCCATCTCCGCTGCATGTTTCATTGCGGTCCAGTGGAGCAGGGCCGCCGGGCTGGGCGCATCACCGAGCGCGTTTGTGTCGATGGTGCCGAGGAAGTAGTGCGCGGTGGTGCGGTCGCGCAGATTCAGAATCGCCGCAATCGGCCGTCCGTCGAGCCAGGCCGTATACAAATGCGCCGCGCCGTGAGGCTCGGCCTCACGCATCATCCGCGCGTACGTGTTCTGGTTCCGGTAGCTGATTCCCTTCTGCTCCGAACGAGACTCGAAAGCGGGCCAGGCCTTCTCCAAGGCCCGCGGCTCATGATCGATCGAGATCTCATATCGGGCGTCGCGAGCCTGCCGGATGTTCCGGCGTGCAACCGCCTGAAAGCGCGATTGGATGGTCGCATCATCTCCGCTGATGTCGACATACAGCTCGCTCGTCGGTCGCGGGTAAAAAGGGACCGCATCGATCCGATCGCAGCGTCCCACCCCTGACAACGATTGCAGGAAGGCCTCATCCGAGTGCGTCACCCGGAGAGCGATGTAGTGGTGGCGGCGGGCCCACGCCACCAGGTCCTGGATCACTGAAGCTTGCATCGGCGAGCCGTCAAGTGTGACCGGCCCGTCCATGATGCAGCCGACGCGGAACCCGGGCACTCCGATGGTGACGATGCAGGCGAAGCTGGTGGGGCCATCCGGGTCCTGATGCAACAGATAGCGTGGTGTCGTCGTCCACCGCCTTGCCCACGCGATCAGAGACGCGTACCGGCCCGGAATCGTGACCCACAGCGCTCCAGAGCCGCGAAGGCCTTCGTTGAAGAGCGGGTATTGCCGGATCGAGGCGGTCGATTCATGGAGCAGCCGCTGGTTCCACTCGCGAAGTTCACGCTGCGGGATCTCGCGCCACGCCATCACGCAGTCCCACTTCGGGCGAAGTCGCCCGGTGGTCCGATCGCTCGACGGCTGGTGGCACGGGCGACGATTCCCAGACTACTGCCAATCATCAGCGCGGCCACCTCATGAGCGTACAGGCTTCGGACGTGAAAAAGGTCCGGGACGTAGAGGAGCGTCATGATAACCAGAGCGAGGCCGGCGGCGCCGATGAAGGTCCAGCGCGCCCACATTCCGATCGGCATCGCGAGCAGTGCCAGCCAAACCGCCGTTGCCATGACCTCCACCCAATCCGGCAGCAAATCGGCATGGATCAGAAATGCCCATCCGGACCCGAGGCCCGGCGTGGTGACCCGTAGGGCATCGTCGCCATGCGTTACGCGAGGATTCTGAAGCGGCCCCGCAATGGTGAGCGGGAGTCGACGGCTTGGCTCGCATCTATTCAAGGCGCCCCTGACGCGCGTAGCCGGCGATGCCAGACCCAGTCGTCCTGGCCAGGCGAGCGGCCTGATGAATAGGTCGCTTCCCGAAGCGACGAGCGCCAGTGGTTCGCTGCTTTGCAAGCCAGCGATGAGGAACGCAGGTGCCGGTCTGTCGTCCAGGGCGCCGCAGACGAGCGTCGCTTCGAGCGTAACCGTACTCATCAGCGCGGTCCGGACGGCAGCCGCATCCGGAACCAGACCCGACGTGAGCTCCACGCCGTTCAGGGAGGCGCGCTCGGGACGATGCGGGGACCAGTGAACCCGAGTCGACAACAACATTCCATTGACGTACAAGCGAATCAACTGCCCGTCGAAGGTCATCGCAAGGTGGGTCCAGTCGTCCGAACGAAATGGCTCGGCAAGAAGCGCGAACCGTGGCATCGCCCCGAACCGCCCGCCGGCCATCGCCTTGAACGGGAGCTGGTTCGAGCTCGCACGCAGATAATAGACGTCGTCGGACCGGCCAATCACCGTTGCGTCGTTCGGGGGTTGTCCAGAAGGTAGCACCCACGCTGCCAGCGTCAGCGCCTTGTCAAGGTTGAGCGCCGCCGCGGTCGGTATGGTCACCTCGCTGGCGATGCCGTCGAACGTCAGCGCGCCGCCGAGCCGCCCGTCCGGCGTCCATATGGCTGCTGACAGGACGCCATCGTGTCCGTGTCCAGTATCGTCGCGGGCAACGCCGCCGGCGGTCGAATTGAATCCGTACGCGGCGATTAATTCGGGATCGACAGGGGCCCTCAAACCGCCACCCTTCAACAGCATGTCTTCCGCGATCTGTGCTTGCGTGCGCGCGGTCGAATAGATGCGCACTTCGTCTATCGTTCCCCTGAAGTATCCGCCTCGTGCTCCATTACTGCCAATGCGGAGGGGGCCCGTGGTGCGATCCAGGAATGGGCTGGCAACCGCGAGACCGCCGACGGGCAGCGGCGCCGGCCGAAGCAGAGCTGCTGTAATCCCGAGCACCGTGGCGAATGCCGCTGCCCATCCGACACTGAACAACGATGCGCGGCGCGGATTGGGATTTCGAGCGTTGGCGAGCCAGCGTTCGCAGGCAACGAGCGCCCTCACGAGATGCGTTCCGCTGCGTGACGATCGCAGAGCCGAATAGCCGACGAGCGCGCCGAGGACGTTGACGACAACATCGCGCGCGGTCGGATTGCGACCGGGAATCGCGTACTGAAGCAGCTCGGTTGCCAGCGACAGCCCGGCGGAGACGCCCACGATCGTCCGCACCGGCGCACCGCGTACGCCGAGGATCACACCGAGTGGACAATACAGGAGAAGGTTCTGAGCGGCGTCACCCCATTTCAGATTGTGGGGCAGAAGTGATCGGAAGAAGCCCGCGCCGGTCATTTCAGGCTGCGGTGGAAGCGTTGCGAGCAGAATCAGGAGAAGCGCGCAGAACAGCCACGCCGCTCTCAACGGGCTCTGCGAGCGGCACGAGGGAATCAAGGTTGCAGAAGGTTCCTGAGGTCGGCGTAATCCTGCCGCTTGAAGAGCAGCACCAAACCGCCATAGACGATTGCTCCGCACGCGACGATGCCCAGCAGGGAGTAGAGCGGCCGCGGTGCCACGCGCACGAGGCTCAACAGATAAATCGTTCCCAGCATCAGGGCGCTGGCGAAGAACGGGAAGCGGAGCTCGGCAAAGTAGTGCCGGACCGAGACGCCGAGGGCCCGCAGCCGATGAGCCGTTGTCATCACGAAGACGAGCGGGTAGACAGTCACCCATGCGACGCATACGCCGATGAGCCCATCTCGTACGCCGATCAGAATGGCAAGGGTCATTGACGTGGCCATGACTGCGATTGTCGCGAGGTTGACATTCGGTCGGCCGATCGCTGCCACCGCGGGCGAGAGAATAGGCCAGAGGGCCTTCAACGGCAGCGTGAGACAGAGCAGCTGGAATGGCAGTACGGCCGGCTTCCAATGGTCGCCGAGGATGAGCGGGATCCCTACCGGCGCAACGGCCGCCATTCCAAAGAAGACGGGGAACCCGACGAACGCGATCACTCGCGCGGCGCGGAGCACGTTTCGCTGCAGCCGTTCGGGGTCGTTCTGGATTCGCGCGTACCGAAGTGAACGAGACTTGCGTCACGATTGGCAGGACCTTAGACATCGGAGTCGAGGCGAGCGACAGGGCCACGGAGTAAATTCCAAGAACCGAGGTGCCGAGAAACCTGCCGACGATGACGATGTCTGCGTAGGTAAACGCGAAACTCAGCAACCGCTCGCCGGTGGTGGAAAGTCCGTACCTGAACATCCGGCCCGAACCGCTCAGCGCGAAGAGGGGGGCGAAGAAGCGCGGATATGCGCGGTTATAGCCGATGGCTTTCACGATCTGCAGCGCCATGGCGCCGCCAACCAGCGACCAGACACGCATCCCGTTGACGGCCAGGATCAACGTGGCGAGCGCGCCGAACAGCTGCGAGAAAAACTCCACATGCGCCTTCAGCTTGAAGTTCATTTCGCGCGCGTTCAGACCCTGCGGTACGACGTAGAGCATGAGGATCAGGAACGTGAACGACATGACTCTGATCAGGCCGACGAGCTCGCGTTGTCCGTAGAACGCGGCGATGAACGGCGCAGCGGCATGGCATGCGGCCCACGCGAGCAAACTGGTGATGATGACCCAGCCGAAAACCTGCCGAATATCGCGCTCGGTCAGATCGGTGGCCTGGATCAGCGCGGCGCCGAATCCGAGCTCTCCCAGCATCGCGACGAAGGAGGTGAATACAGTGGTCGTCGCCATCAGTCCGTAGTCCGACGGCGACAGCAAACGAATCACGAGTATCGTCGACAGCCATGAGACGAACTGACCGACGAATGCACTCGTGCCGAGCCAAAGGAATCCCCGAACGACCGTGCGTCTAAACGCCGCGCCCGTAGGCGCCGTTCCAGCAGGGCTCGCGGGCAGCGCCGCGCCAGGGCCGTTCACCTGAGAACCCCTGCCATCTGCGGACGTGCCGCGCCTGCCGACCCGGTCGCAATATCGGCCTCCATCATCAGTGAATCGGCGAAGAACTTCACCGCCCAGTTGAGCACCTCGAACCGGCCGTAGCGGCCGTGCAGCGGAAATGCGCCGCTCACGCCCCCGTCGAGGCCAGCGTTCCCGGTACCGAGCAGCTGCACCGACCGGGTGAACCGATTCGCTTTCGAGAGTGCCCGCAGGTACTTGTCGTCCCCCGTCCGGCGGTACAGACCAGCCCAGACGGTCCCCATCTGCACGTTTCCGGTCAGGCAGCTGAAGGTCACCGCCGGCTCCCAGTCGCTCGTGAAGCGTCCCGCCAGGCTTCCGTCCTCGCGCTGTTGGAGCAGGAGCGCATCCGCCGCTTTCCGAACAGCGGCGACATACGTCTCGTTCTGCAGCGCCAAGCCGACTTCGAGGATGCCGCGCAGCGCGTAGGCGATCGTGTGCAAGAGCGGTCGAACCGGATCCCACAGGCAGTTGTTCCTGAGCCATCCGTTCGGCAGCTGTTCGGTCAGAGCGAAGTCGACGTTGCGAACGGCGGCGTCGCGATACTTGCGGTCTGCCACGGCTTCGGCCAGCAGGAGGAGCGCCCAGGCCGAGCGCGTGTTGTATGTGTAGGACGCAAGCTCGGCGGACGCGAAGTGCCCAAGGCTCTTGCGCCACGCGCCGTCGGCGTCCTGCGCCGACAGGAGAAAATCGCCGGCGCGGACGGCGGAGTCGAGATACCGCTGCTGGCCGGTTTCCTGAAACGCGCGCACCCAACCGAAGAGCACCTGCCCGGTGTTGAATATCGCCGGCGCCGCAGGCGCGTCGACGGTTCCGCCCATGACCGCGCCGTTCGGCATCTGGATCTTCGACTCCCAGTCCGCCATGCGGACGGCACGGGCGAAGAGATCGTCGCGGCCGACCCGCTTCGCATAGTCGAACAACGTTGGAATGATGTAGCCCGTCGTTTCCGGATACGAGGGCAGCCAGCCCCGGCGCTTGAAGAAGCGGTGATAGGCAATCGAATAGCTTCTCGCGACGCCGCCATCCCCCGACGCATCCTGAGCGCGGCAGATCCATGCGATGGCGGCACCCAGCGATTCTTCGGATGAAGGCACCTGCGCTCGTGGAAGTGTGAGATACGCCTTCGCGAGGTCTGTGTTGGCCAGCGACAGATAGTGCCTGGCTTGCTCGACGACCGTGGTGACAGCGCTCATGATGCCTTGTGCGCAGCGGCAGCCAGGTTCGACGACGAAGCGTCGATGCGGTACACGCGCGCGTTCTCGTTGTGCCAGATCAGCCGCCACGAGGCGGGTGGCTGTTTGTAAAACGAATGTTGACGATAGCCCGAGAGATTCGTCGCGCCCGGAGCGGGCCAGTTCACCCACATGCCGGCGTTGCGATCCAGCCACTCCAAGTACCGCGTGTTGACGATCACCACGCTGCCAGGCGCCATCTGCCGCTCCGATGTGATGTCGTCGAACTCGACCCAGCGCGTCGTGGGTGGGTATCGGTCGAGGAATTCGAACGCCCGAAGGCTGAGCGCATCCGCGTACAGCGTCGTCGTCGGCGTCACCTGCTCGTCCAGCGCGCGAACTTCCGCCGTCCACTGGGACGATCGCGCGATCACGCCGAAATACAGCGCAGGTGCGGCGTGCCAGCAGATGATTGCGATTGCGGCAGCTGCTGCCGCGCGCTCACCCCCCATCCGCACGTTCGGCTGGCGAACGGACGCGAGGACGTGCCACAGAAACCCGGCTGTGAGCACGATCGACGGGAAAAACAGCAGGTAGAGATAGCGGTGAAACAGTGCGAGCGGAATGTACAGACGTCGTCGAGCTCGAAAAGAAATTGAACATGAGGACGAGCGATCCGAGCCACAGCGCGGGAACCAGATACTCACGCCGGCCGCGAATCAAGGCGGCGCCCGCTGCGGCAAGACCGATCGCCGGCAGGCTGTAGAACGACGCTTCAAACAGGAGGCGAGCGGGGCCGCTGACGAACAACCGGTCAATCAGCGCGGCGCGGTAATCCCGTCCCGGCGCCCAGCCGAAGTCGCTCCCCTCCGTGAAGAATCCATTCGGCCACTGGCGATAGTTCCGCTCCATTTCATGCACGCGGAACAACGGATCGCCGGCGCTGATGAAGTAAACGATCGACTCTGCGAACAGAATCGATGCCGCGCCGAGCGCGACGCCGATCCACACGATCATTGCCGACCGACCATCGCGACGCACGGTGAGCGCCAACCAGACGGCGCAGAACGGGACGAGATACGCGACCGTTTCCTTCGACAGCCACGACAGACCGAAGGCGAGACCGGCAGCAATACCGGCGAAGAGCGACGCGCTCGGTTGCATCGGCGCGCGCTTCCCGGCCCATGCGATCACCGCCACGCCGGCCGTCGCGAAGAACGCCGCCGGAAGGTCCGGCAGCAGACGGGTCGCGCTGTCGATGTCCCAGATGAAGAACGCCAGCAGCCCCGCTGCAAGCACACCGGCGCCGGATTCGAAGAACAGCGACGCGCACCAGTACACGAGGACGATGCCCGCAAGCGAGATCGCAAACGGATACAGGACCGTCGCCCATTCACTGACGCCGAATGCCTGGTAGAAGAGCGCGGTGGGCGCGATGACGCCTATCCGCAGCGGGAATACGGCCGGGCCGGTATAGTCCGACGGGAACGGCATCCGGTTCGCCAGCAGGTAGGCGAAGCGTGCGTACTCAGCGTCATCCAGTCCGGAGTACCCGCGGAAGCCATAGGCGCGCACGGCCGCGGCGAGCACGACGATGACCGCGAGCAGGGTGATGGCGTGATCGTCGATCCAGCGAACGATGTTGCTCATCGAGCGACGTTGACCGCGGAGAACCCAGCGCCCGCGCTAAGCGCGAACTGCTTCGCTGCCGCGTCGGGCGCCAACGCGGCAGACCACGCGGCGTCCCGCTCCATCACGGCGACGTAATGCACCGCGTACGAACGGAAGCGGCTGCGCTCGAGCCACCGGTCTATGGCCAGGCACGGCTTCATCATCCAGGCGGGGATGAAGTCCGGCAGAAACGTGAAGAACCGGATCTCGATCGGTTTCAGGCCGGCGATCGTGTGGAACTGCCACGGTTGGATCCACCACTCCGTGCCTTCATCAATCTTCTTGAGCAGCGGGAACACGTACCCCATGTAGAAGCGGAACAGTGGATTGCGTGTGTTCGTCTCGTGCACGATGAACCGGCCGCCCGGCTTCAGCACACGGCAGACCTCGAGGTACGCGGCACGCTGCGCGGCGCGATCGGGAAGATGGTGCAGCACGCCCACGGCATACACGAAGTCGAGGCTGCCGTCGCGGAACGGCAGGGTCAGAGCGCTGCCGGCTGTCACCACGACTCCCGATCGCCGCGCCTGTTCGGCGAGGCGCTGCGAAACGTCCATCCCGAACACGCGAAATCCGCGCTTCGCCAGCTCGAGACATTGCTCGCCGAGTCCACAGCCGAGATCGAGGCCGCGCCCCGCGGCGACGTCGGGCGGCAGGGCCTCTGCGATCAGGCGCACCTTGCGTTCGAGAAGGTGGTTCCACACGTGCGGCTTGAACTGGTCGCCATATTGAACGGCAATTTCGTCGAAGTGTGCGCCGGCATCCGGAGCGATGGACGGTTCCGCGCGCCGCAGGAGCGCCAGCATGCACGCGGCGCCGATGGCCAGCGAGATCCCTGTCGTCACCACTCGCACGATGAACACGACCAGCACCGCGTCGGACGCGGAGAGGTTCATCCCGAGAAGCTGGACGATGGCGGCGCTGCCCGTGGCGCCGATGCCGGCCGGCATCAAGCTGAAGCCGCCAAGCAACAGCGCGGAGGCGAACACACCGATGCCGGCGATGGGGGACATGGGGAGATCAAGGCTCCACGCGGCAACCGCAATCTGCATCGCGGCCAGCGTCCAGGCCGCGAGCGACAAGAGGAGGCTGTCGGTCACGATGTCGCGGCGTCGCACGGCGGCGAGAATCGAGTCGGGCGCGCCCGTCGCGCGAATGACCGCACAGAAGGCGGCGCCGCCAAGCAGTGCCCCCGCCGCGACGACGACCATCAGCCCGCGCATCCACCACGTGGCAGCGCCCACGCCCGCGAGGAGCGCCAGGGCGAGCACATCGAGGAGCCGTTCGAAGACGAGCACCGTGATGGTGGTTCGGGCCGGAACACCGAAGCGCTGCCGAATCCACACGGCGCGGACCGCTTCGCCGACGTACGCGGGCGTTGCCGTCCCGACGAGCGAGGCGAGGTAGATCTGCAGGCTCGGACGTTCCGTGAGCCGGACGCCCGCATGCCGCATCAGGAACTGCCAGCGGATAAATCGCACGCCGACGCAGCCCGCCGTCAGCGCGAGCATCAGGAGGAGATACGCGGGCCGCACGCGCCCGAGACCAGCGAGGTGGGGGCCGCCGGCGACATTGATCCACCCGATCGCCACGAACACGCCGATCAGTGCGGCAGCGAGGTTGATCCCCCACAGGCGGCGGAATGCCACTATGCGCATGAATGCTTTCGGGAGGAACGAAGCAATGGACGATCCACGGACGGAGTGCGCGGGGGGGGGCCGGTGCCGGAGTTGTCAGCCCCGAGGCAGACTAATGTCCTGCCGAATCACGCACTTACGGTGATGCCGCGACACGCCGGCAGAGGTGAAAGGGTCGTTAGACGGCAGCGAACATCGTGACCGCCGCCGCCGCAAGCAGGATGTAACCGTGGCGGTCCTTGAGGGTCTCAACGACTGGATCGTCGTGCACGAGACCACGTCCGGCGCGAAGCCACATTCGAGTGAGCCAGAAGAGCAGCAGGGGACAGAGCAGCCAGAGAACCTGGGGCCGTGTGTACAGCACCGCCACGTCGGGCGCCGTGAGATAGAGGGCCAGGACGACGATCGCCATATACCCGGCGCTGGTGCCGATTCCCTGCATCCAGGTGGCGTCCTCGTGCCGATACCCGCGGCCCGCCAGCCAACCCTCGGTGGTGGTCACCTCGGCGTACCGCTTCAGCCACGCGAGGCTCAGAAAGAAGAAGAGCGCGAATCCCAGGAGCCACGAAGATGGCGGAATGCCGCTCGCCGCGCCGCCAGCGAACACGCGCAGGACGTAGAGGCCCGTCAACGTGAAGACGTCCGCCACCGGCTTGCGCTTCACGTAAAACGAGTACGCGGTCGTCGCCGCCACGTACCCAAGGGCGATGAGCGCGACCTGCGCGGAAATGATCGCCGCGAGGCCAAGGCCCGCGACCAACAGGCCCACAGAAGCCGCGAGACCCGAGGGAATACTCAGGTGCCCCGCCGCGAACGGCCGGCTGCGCTTTCTCGGATGGCGGCGATCCGACTGAACGTCGAGCACATCGTTCAGAAGGTAGATGGCCGACGCACACAGGCAGAACGCCACGAAGGTCAGCGTCGTCGGCATCCAGAGCTCGACGCGAGTCAGCTTGTGGCTGGCGATGAGCGGCACGAAGACCAGCAGGTTCTTCACCCATTGGTGAGGCCGCATCGCGGTGAAGAGGGCGCGCAGCGGGTGAGGCCGCGCCGGGCCGATTTGCGCGAGCGGCCGGTCCGCCGCGACGTATTGCACGAGCCGCGGTGAGGCGCAGACGGCCCCGGCTCGCGCGGCGACTCGCCAGACCGGCACATCGGCCCAGTCGTTTCCGAAGTAATCGAAGCACCCCTCACCGTAACGCTCGCAGAGGAGAGCCGCCTTGTGTGCGCCGGAGAGATTGCGCACGCCGTCGCTGGCGAGGACGTCGGCAAAGATGCCAAGGTGGTCGGCTACTGCACGGGCGTGGAGCTCGTCGGCAGCCGTCGCCAGCACGATGGACGTACCCTGGCTTCTGACGGCATTCAGCTCGGCAAGCACCTCCTCGCGGAAGAGCAGCCTGGTGGCGTCGACCCCGGACTGCGCCGCCACCGTCCGCTTGAAATGCGCCTTTCCTTTGACCAGCGCGCCAAGCGCCAGCAGCGCGCGCAGCGGTTTCCGCTTGAGCAAATCGAGGAACGACTCCCACAGCAGATCGCCCGCGATGAGCGTGCCGTCGAGGTCGACGCAGATGACGCGGCGTGGTCCCGCGTCAGCGTCCGGCGTTCGGGCTGGTTGCATGAAAGCGCACGTGCGCCGGGTAGGCCATCTGTCGTTCGCCCAGGTCGAACTCGAATTCCGTCGCGCCCGTTCGCACGAAGCCGCACTTTTCGTAGACGCCAGACGCCGGTGCGTTCCTGGCCGTCTGGACGAACTCCCCGATCAGCCGCGGCGTGCCCCTGCCACGAGCGACGTCGGCGACGAAAGCGAGCATCACCTGCTCGATGCCGCGGCCGATGACGCGACAACTCAGGAGAAAGGTGTCGATGACGCATTCGCCAGGACGGAACTCGAGAAGCATCACGCCGATGATTCCGTGATCTCCGAACCGGTCGCGGGCCGACACCGACAATACCGCGCGCGCGGGGTCGCTTGCGAGGGCGTCGATCTGCGCCTCCGTGTAGCGCCGCGTCGTCATGTTCATCTGGTTCGTTTTCTGGGTGAGCTGCGCGATGCGCGGAATGGAGAAGGCTGTTGCCGGCTCGATTGAAACCTCCATCTCCAGCGTGCGCAGGAAGTCGTCGAGGTTCGAGTATTCCTCCTCGTGCTCCCGCCGCACCGCCTCGGCGCGGTACATGTCGCCCTTGCGCCGATCCTCTTCCGTAATGTGGATGTTCTCGAGCCCCGGAATCGCGTCGAGCGCGGCGGGCAGGAGATAGGGCTTGTCCGGCAGGGCAACCACGTCGCACTCGGGACATTCCTGCCGGATGAGTGCGCACTCGGCGGGGTTGTCGTCGACGAAGACGAGGCTGTCGAGGCCGATGTTCAGCTCGCGCGCGATCGCACGCAGGTTTGCCGCCTTGTCCTGCCAGTTGATCCGCACCGCCGCGAAATGACGACGGCGCAGGATCATGTCCGGGTGCTCCTCCAGGATCCGAAGCGCGTCCTCCTCGTTGTTCTTGCTGTTGATCGCCAGCAGGATCCCGCGGTCATACAACTTCAGCAGCTCTCGCTGAAAGTCGCGGTAGCAGTTGCCGGGATACGTGTGCCCGACCTGGACGCCCTCGAGGCCGTCCTCGCCGGCCAGGCCGCCCCACAGCGTGTTGTCGAGGTCCACGACGATGCACTTCTTCGCCCGGCCGAGCGCGCCGCGCAGGTAGCGCAGCAGATCCGCGGCGATCGCAGGATAGGCCGATAGCTTGTACGGGTTCTTCGACACGTACCACATCTTCGGATCCCGAAGCGTGTCGAGTCCGGTGGTACGAACGAACGCGTCGAAGTCCCAGATGAAGACGCCGCGCATGTCGCTGACGGTCGCCGCCAGCGCTCGGTTGAACTCCGACACGAGCTGGGCCTGGCTGTCGGCGTGCTGCGCGTCGAAGATGCCGAAATAGCCGGCGCGGCCCAGCGTCATGTTCTGCACGACGACCTGCGCGGAGGAGGCGCTCGCGACCAGGCCCGCCAGCCGGGCGAGCTCCTGCGCCTTGCGCGCGATCTGTTGTTGCCACTCGGAGCTGCTGCGTGCCGGGAAGTCGTCGATGAACTCCGGCATCACCTCGTCGAGACGGACCATCAGCAGCACGAGATCCGGACCGAATGCGTGGAGGCCGCTCTGCGGATCGAGGACTTCCTGCGCGTACTGGTTGTACCCGCCAAACCAGAAGGACGGGCGGAAGCCTTCGAGCAGCAGGCGCAGCCTGAGCACCGGCTCGATCGGCTCCAGCGTATAGCTGCGCAGCACGGCCACGCGCAGCGGGGTCGCGCCGGAGGCGGCGTCTTCAACCGCCTTGAGATGGCGCAGGTAGTCGTTGAAGGTGAAGCCGGAAACCGCGCCGCGAAGAGTGTCGATCTCGTTCACGGACTGCTCAGGCTGGCAGCTCGGCGCGCGCGGAGCGGAACTTCGCCAGCGTGTCGACATCCTGGACCATGTGTGCCTTCACGTCGCGGCTGATGTCCTTCATCAGCCCGCTCAGCACTTTCCCAGGCCCGACCTCGACGAACACACGGTGACCGCTCTCGATCAGGCTCGACATCGAGCGGGCCCACAGCACGGGGCGGACGATCTGGTCCACGAGCGCAGTTCGGATGGCGGCGAGCTGTCCCTCATGCGCCCGTCCAGTGACGTTCGCCATCACGGGCACCGCGGGCGGGTGCAAGTCGACCTGTTCGAGCGCCGCGCGCATCGGCTCCTGTGCCTCGGCCATGAAGCGGCTGTGCCACGCGCCGCTCACTTTGAGCGGCACGGTCAGCTTGGCGCCGCGCTGCTTCGCCAGCTCGGACGCCCGCTTGAGCGCCTCCTTCTCGCCGGTCAGGGCCACCTGACCCGGTGAATTCTGGTTGGCGACTTCGACGGATCCGATGTCGGCGACTTCAGCGCAAATGGCCGAGAGAGTGTCGACGTCGAGGCCGAACACGGCAACCATGCTTCCCGGGTACTTCTCGGCGGCCGCCTGCATCGCTCGCCCGCGCCGCTGCACCAGGCGCATGGTATCGGCGAATGAGAGTGCGCCTGCCGCACACAGCGCCGCGTATTCCCCGAGGCTGTGCCCCGCAGCGGCGGTCATCGTGATGCCCTCTTCACGGAGTACCTCGAAGCAGGCGAGGTCGACTAGCGTGATTGCCGGCTGGACGTTGCCGGTTTGAACCAGCTCCGCTTCCGGTCCTTCGAAGCACAGGCGCGCGAGATCCATCCCGGTCGCATCCGACGCTTCTTCGAACAGCCGCCTCACCGACGCGTAGGCATCGAAGAACGTCTTCCCCATGCCGACGTACTGCGAACCTTGTCCGGGAAACAGAAAAGCGAGGTCTGTCATCTGCGGTCCTTACGCGACCTCGACAATCGGAGGAGCGTACACGCCGTCGAGTGCCGCCGCCGCCACACCCCATGACAATCCAACACCGAATCCGCACATCAGCGCGCGCCGGTTCCCGTCCGGCGGCCGCGTCGAGAAGTGGTGGGCGATGGTGAGCGGTATCGATGCCGAGCCGGTGTTGCCGTAGAACGGAATGGTGTACGGAACCTGATCGGCCGTGAACTTCAGTTTCTTCGCGATCTTGTCGTTCATGAAGTAGTTGGCCTGGTGGAGGAACAACCGTCCGACCGATTCGGCGGGGAGCTTCTCGGCCTCCATGAACCCGGCCAGCGTCTTGACGACGTCGGTCACCGAGAACTTGAAGATTTCCATCCCGTTCATGAAGAGATGGTCGTCCGCGCGCATCCCGCCGTCCGGCCGCTGCTGCACGGCGCGCGTCGCGTCCGACGACGGCTGCCTGAATCCGCCGGCTGGAACGTAGAGGTTCTTGAACCGGCTGCCATCGGTCATCAGCTCGATGACGATGTCTCCCCCCGCCGCGTCGTCCTCGAGCAGCGTCGCGGTGCCGCCGTCGCCGAGGATGAACACCACGTTCTTGTCCTCTTCGTAACAGAACTTCGTCTGCGTGTCGCCGGCGAGAAGGAGCACGCGCTTCAGTCCGCCGCCGCGAATCAGCGCGCACGCGTTGTACAAACCGACGACGAAGCCGGAACACCCCATGTTCACGTCGTAGGCGACCACGCTGCTCGAGCACTTGAGTCGGTCCTGCAGCAGGCACGCCGTCGACGGCACCCGGTAATCCGGCGTCATCGAGGCGAACACGATCGCGTCGATCTCCTCGGGCTTCCGGCCCATGCCCGCCAGAAGCGCCTCCGCGGCGGCCTGGCAAAGATCGGAGGCGCACAGGTGAGGCGGCGCCTTTCGATACTCGGCGACCTTCGTGAGCTCGACGATCTTCCTGCGATCGTCTTCGGGGACGAACGCGTGGTCGCGAAGGTTGTCCACTCGAGCCGATGGCACGGCTCCGGCCACGCCGCTGATCCGTACGCCCGGGAACACTGATTTTGACATCGGAACCTTTTGGCGGAACCTCTGGCGCCCTTACTTCTGGAGCTCCAGCTTCTGCATCACGACCTTCTTGAAGGCGGCGAAGTTGGCATACATCGCGATCGCCTCTTCCGGGTCGACATCGACGCCGAGCTCCTCCTCGAAGCCGGACACCAGGATGAGATGCTGCATCGAATCCCACCGCTCGAGCGTGGCGGGATCGCTGTCATCTCGAATCCGATCCGGGTCGACCTGAAGAATCGTTGCGAATAGTTGTCGAATGCGGTCTTCCATCAATTCACCCCGTGGGGAATTACGTTCCAGCCTGTTTCGCGACAAGGTCGCAGATCGTTCGGACGTCCCGGAAGTTCTCCAGCTTGATCTCTTCGGAGGAGAGGTCTACCCCGAAAGACTCATCCAGGAACGACATGATTTTCAACACACCGAGCGAATCGACGATACCCGATTCAATCAGCGGCTCGCTGTCGTCGATCTGGGTGAGTCCGAGCTCCGGATTCACCTCCGTCATGATGAATTCCTTGATCTTGGCGCTCAGCTCGTTCATAGCGACACGTCATAAGGGAAGTTGCGCGCCTTCACCATGTCGGTCTGGCAGGCGACGACGTCGGCGGCGTTCACGAGGAGCATGCGTGAGTTGCCCACCCTGCCGCGCCGGATCTTGCCGCGGCGCAACATCTCCGACTCCAGCTTGTCCGCGTTCCTCGGCACGTCCTTGCTGTAGGCGTAGGTCTTCATCGTTCGCTTTTCGCCGGTCGTGTCGACGACCGGCACCTCGAAGAGACGGGTGTCGTACACGGGGAACGGCAGGTCGTCCTGCAGCAGATGCTCGACGTGGTGAAAGAACGTGATCGCGCCGAAGCCGACGTCGAAGAACAGGATTTTTCCGCCGAGCTGCCCGAACTTCTCGAACGGCGAGCCCGGGCCGCATGCATACAGACAGCGGTCGTGGTCGGCCACGATGAAGGCCGCATCCTTGCCGGACGCGAGAACGGGATGCGTCGGATGCAGGCTCCTCAGCGTACCTGGACGGCGCCTGAACATCTCGGTGACCAGCCCCATCATCGAGATTGTTTTTCGGACGTCGAACGTCTTGTTGAGCGCGAGGTGGTCGTAGGCGGATCCACGAAACGGGATCGACACCATCAGCAGATTGCCCGTGTTGCCGACGAAGGTGGCCAGGGCGTTCGCCAGGTCCATCGGCGTCCCCTTGAACCCGCTGTTCGGTTCGAAGTTGGCGTGAACGAGGATCGTGTCCGCCTCCTGGAGACCCAGCTTTCGCAGCGCGGCGTGCAGTTGCTGAGCGTCGTAACTGAGCCACGCCTGGACGAGCCGCTGCTTCGCCTGATTGATCTTCGACTTGAGCGCCCGCTTCTTCTGGCCGCCGAGGACGCGTGTGATGACCTGTCTCAACATGACGAGAGATGGTTCACCAGATCGCCCGTGATGCGGACGACGTCGTATCGGTCGAGTGATGCCGAGCGGTGCGCCGAACGGATGCCGTGTCCGAGCTCCTCGAGAACGAAGGCGGCGATGCCGTCCACATCGTCCGGTCTGAAGGCCGAGCCCGATCCGGTTTCCTTCAACAGATCAGCCGTGCCGCCCTCTTCGGCGACCGCAAGAATCCTGGTGCCGGCGCCGAGGTAGTCGTAGACCTTCGCGGGAACCTGGTACGGAAGGTTCGGCGCGAGCAGCAGCGCCAGGTGGCTCTTTTGAATCATCTCGAACGCCTGCGCGTGCGGAACCTGATCGTGCACCTCCACGACCGACTCGACACCGTGGCGCCGGGCGACGGATTCGGTCGGCATTCCATCGATCGAACGGCACTGACCAACGAGCACGATACGAATGCCCTCGGGAGCGACCGTTCGCTCGCGAATCAGCCTCGCCACCGCTTCGAAGACCGGCTCCGGAGAGCGGCCGACGTACAGGGATCCGGTATAGCAGATGGTGAAGCGGTCGTACTTGGGCACTGCCGTGCCTGACGCCGCAGGTATGGCGATCGCATTAGGAATGAACGCCAGTTTCTCAGGCGATACGTGCGAGTACCGCGCACGATACGCATCACGCAGGCGTTCTACGTTGAACACCACGAGGTCGGCGTTCTCGAGGACGCGCCGTTCCAGCCACGACTCGATCGCGATGGATGCCCGACACGTTGGATAGAGGCGTTTCGACCCGGTCGTCATCCAGGGATCGCGAAAGTCCGCCACCCAGCGGGCTCCGCTGAGCTTCTTGACCGCAAGGCCGATGACGTGGACGGAGTACGGCGGGCACGAGGTCATGAACCAGCCGAGCCTGCGGCGTCGGATCGTTCGCACGGCCTCGATCACGGCTGGGACGCACCAGCCTTTCTCGGCGTCGGGAAGGAATGCGAACGACATCACGTACCGACGCGCCCGGCGCGCAAACGACTCGCCGGCGGTGGCCCCGGTTGCGGCCGCTGGCGGCGGCGAAGCCACGGCGGCCGTCCGCCGGCTTCCGCGCCGCAATCGGACGGCTGTGGTGATCGCGCCAATGAACGTCGGCCAGACCCTCGCCACGTGAATGGGGACGCCCCGCACGGCGTCGAGGCGCCCCCGATCGATCTGTTCAATCGCGCTATCAGGGATCGTCAGCGCGCGCGCATCCCATCCAAGGGATCGGAGCGCCGCCGCGAAGTTAGCCATGCGCCGCCCGCCGACGGCTGCGCTCGGAGGAAAGTGATAGGCGATGAGCAGCATGCCGTCGCCGCCGGCCGTCTGGCCGAGATCGCGCTCGCGATCGGCGTCAGGCGCGCTCGGCAAATTCGATATCACACTCGTACCGGATTTCTGCGTCCGTCGCACGCCGCTGATACACGACCAGCGTCTGTCTCCCGTCGCTGCCCCATCCCGTCGCCGACCGCAGCTCGTCGAGCCCGCGCACACGTATCGCCGCCCCGGGCATGTGGCGAACGGAGAACAACAGCGTCGTTCCGCGGAGATTCCCCGATACGCGGTCTTCGATTCGGCAACCCCGTGCGGTCAGATACACGTCGCGCTGAAGATGCAGCGAGGGCGCCGAACTGAGAGGCGGACGACGGTAGTGTTTCGGCCGCACGGTCGGAAGCTGCTGCTGCAGCTGCTCGACGGCGGCGCGGATGCATGCCCGAACTCCGCGGGTGTGGAGCCGCACCATGTGGTGCCGGGTGCAGACGCGCGTGTCGGAGATCTCTTGCCCGATGCTGCCGTATGGCACGTAGTCGACGGCTCCGTGCCGCAGCACCGGCAGGAAACCGACCGAGGAGCCGTCCAATTGCTCGATGCCGTTGACGAAGCGATCGCGGAAGAGCGCCCACGCTCTCGCGGCGCGACCACCGGCGCGCGGTCGCAGGGCGGCGTCCGTGGAGATCGTCCGCGAGATCGCGCCGACAAGCAGCCGGCCCTGATGCTCGAAACGAAGAACGGTCGGCCCGAGGTACCGGCGGTCCCAGCTTGTCAGCTCGGACCCGATCCGCAGGACCAGTTCCGATTCGCGCGTCTCGAGCTTCGCCACACCGAGGTCGTGTGACATCGCGACCGAGGGCAGCTGACTGCCACAACCGTGGCTGGCCGGAGGCCCGGACGAGGCTGGGAACCACAAGCGACCCAACAGCGCATACGCACACGAGGCGAGCGAGTACTGGCCCACGTAGGCATAGTCGTCGCGTGCCCAGTCGTATTCTCTAGGCGAGCGCGCATCGCCAAAGCGGTTGCTCTGCAACAGCCCTGACGGGGTCCTGGGAAAGGTTGCGTAGTATTTTTCCGCAGCCGAAGCCGCGGCGTCGTAACCGCGACTCTCGCCAGAGAGTCGTGCCGCCTTGCGCAGATTGAAGATCGTCAGCCCCGACGCAAAAGGCGAGTTGTCAGTCCGGCCGAAATAGCTGAAGAGGCCTTCACGCGTGAGCAGCGGACGCGCTGCAGTCATCCCCGACCGAAAAAGCTGCTCGAGCGCGGGTGCCGCGTGCAGCTCGTGGCACACGCCCGTCAGGAACAGCATCTTCATGATGTACGTCGGCGGGCAGAGCCACTGCTGATCGCTTCCGCTGCGCGGGAGATCGTAAAAGAAGCCCTCCGGCGTCCGGTAGTTGCGGAACTGGGCAACCAGGTACTCCACGCCGTCGCCGGCAACGCTGCGTTCACGCGCCATCGGCAACAGCACCATGTCGACCGCCACCTGCTGCAGGTAGGCGTTGTTGCCACAGTTCATCCGGTAGACGTCGTCCCGGAAGTCGCGCGTGCGGGCGATGAGCTCGGCGAGGATCGATTGCAGGCCCGCATGCTGTTCGCCGGAGCGTCGAAGCACGATCGCCGTGAGGCAGACCGCCATGGCGTTGAACGCGAACATCGGGCCGTTCGCGTTGTTCCAGAGGCGGAGCCTGTGCGCCGCCAGGTCGAGCAGGCCGCGGTCTTCGTCCCCGCTCAGGAACAGGAGCACGGCCGCGAGCGCGAAGTGAGTTTCCGTATAGAGCTGCGCCGGATCACCCTTGCCGTTCGGTTCCGACACCAACCGATCGGGCCAGTCCCGGCGCGCGCTCTCGATCAGGGAGCGGGCGATCGCCATCAGCGCCACGTCGCGACCCGGCGAGACGCCGGCGGCGAGGCTAGACAAGGAGCTCACTGAATTCGTCAACACGATATCTTCACAGGGAGATCAGGGAGTTCAGGGAAACCAAGGATGGCTCCTTGATCTCCCGATCTCCCTGTGAATACGGCAACACCGCCTCGATCAAGATCTTCAACTCGAGCGATCTCCGGGCCTAGACGAAGATGGCAACTTCGTCAGCATGAATCCGCTTGTCGGTCAGCGTACGCTCGCCGGCGTAGCCGAACAAAAACATCAGATACATGAATCGATGCTCGGGGATGTTGAACTCGCGCCGGAACTCCGCCTGATTGAATTCCGCGCCGTACATCAGGCACCCGGCGAGGCCCAGCGCCGTGGCCGCGAGATTGAGCTGCAAGCCGATGATGCCGGCGTCCTCCGCGGGTGCCCAGATCTCCGGGTAGAGGCGGTTGTCGATCGTGATGTACATCGCCACCGGCGCTTTCAGCCGCAGCGCCTTGTTGCTGACGTCGTTGATCGTCGCGACCTGAGGGTTCTTGCGGACGTAGATCTTCCACGTCTGGCGGTTGCACGACGTCGGTGCGTACACCCCCGCCTCGAGAACGGCGTTGATCTTCTCATCCTCGACTGGAATGCTGTCCCAGTACCCGCGTGCTGACGCGGTTCTTCAGCACCTCCATCACCGGCGAGCTCGGAGTGAAGACCGGCAGCGTCTTCGCCGAATGGAGCTGCGGCCGCCCCGTTTCCTCCCATCGCTTGTGGTCCGCGAGGTTCGCTTCAGCCCAGTCGATCCAGCGCCGCCGCGGATAGCCTCGTCTGGACCACTCGTCGAGCGCATTTCGTAGAAGGATCGGCTTGGCCGATCCGCGGCCGACGGTCTTCTCGTAGCGCACGCTCTTCTCGACATGATGGCCATTCCATCTGATGTACATGCCGAGAAGGTCCTGGTCCATGTCCTGGAGCGGAATGTCCAGATTCGCTTCCGCCCGCTGGCGGTTCAATGTCGTCCTGAGCAGCCGTCGTTGGATCCACGCCGAGCAGTCGTTCAGCGCGTAACACAAGTCGAAGAGCTGGCGCCGGACGAGGCGCTTGAGCCATTTGATGGGCGATGCCACTCTCGCCGGTGGCTGGGCAGCCGTTGGCTCGTCAGGCGCCGCACACGGCGTCTGGACACGGTTCTGAACCGCTGTTGGGAATGGATACTTCAAGTCGTGCGATCGTTCCTTCATTGCTCTTGATTGGCTACGCAGGTACGGCGAAGACGAAGCATACGGTCTGGAAGTTGAACTGCTTGGATCCCTCCCACCGTGTTCGCACGACGCGGCCGCCCGCGCGCGTCACGAGCGCCTCGAAGTTGTGGATCCACTGTCCGGCGTGCCCCGGTGACAGCTCCGACCGGGTCAGCGTGTTGTTGTTACGCTCCAAGCAGGCGAGGCCCGCAAGGGCGATGACCTTCCGCGTACGCGCCAGCAGCCGCTCGACCATGCGAGATGCATCCTCTTCGTTCAGATAACTCAGGACGCCGGCCGCGAGCGTGACGTCGAACGTGCGCGGCCCTACCAGCGTGTCGAGATGTTCCATGTCCCCGGCGTGCAGCACGACTCGAGACCCGGCTCGCGCGAGGAATCGCTGTCCCTTGTCGATCGCCGGAGCGTCGATGTCGATGCCGACGATGTCGGGGCAATCCGGGAATACGCTGGTTTCCAGGTATCGGAGGAGGTATCCCAGCGAGCACCCCACCTCGAGAATCGCGCGCACATCGGTTCGAGGAATGCGCTGCTGATCGAGCACGGAAGTCAGATCCTCGAAGAACTGCACGCGCGACGGCTGCATCTGTTCGAACTCGAACAATTCCTCTTCCGAGTCGTACCATCGGGCATAGCCCATCAAGTGGTTGGACCACGCGAACTTGTGAAACTCCTTGGGATCCTCCGCGAGGAGGTCTCGAACGAGGCCCATCGCGACGTGATCGCGAACGGGCATCCAGCGTTGACGCGTCAGCCACGCCGCGAGCCGCATGCGCGCCGGCAGGGGAATCGCCGAGCGCAGCTGTTCCTTGAGAAGTCCTGTCATCGAGATCCGAAGGGAAGCAGACCCATGATGGCCGACGGCTTCAGCTTACGCATCAGCGCCGCCGGACCTACATCGCGGTAAAACGATATCGGCGGAACGGCCAGATACTTGAACGAGCGGGTCCGCATGACGCGTCCACACAGCTCGGTGAGGTAGGACGCGCTGATCGATCGCCAGAAGCCTCGGTCCTTTTCCGTGTATCTCGCGCCGAGCGTTTCAATCAGCCGCGACAGACGCCGCTCCTCGGCTCCGGCGACGAGCGTCGGAACGTGCCTGCGCAGGTGGACTGGGAGAATCTCCCGTCGGTGCAGGCCGCCCGCCGCATCGATGCCGACGCCGTAGATGAAGCTGCGGTTCGCGTACTTGTGCGGCTCGTCGAAGATGAAGTTACCGAGGCTGTAAACAATCTGGCGGCCTCGATACTCCTCGATCCCCTGCGGATAGTGCGGTCCATGCCCGAGCACGAGCGTGGCGCCGGCATCGATCATCCGGCGCGCGGCGCGCATCTGGTAGGGGAGCGGATAAAAACAGGTCCCTGTACCCCCAGTGCATCATGACGATCACCTGATGTCCTGCGCGGGTCAGGGTGCGAACCCGATCGACGATCCGCGAGGGGCGATGGTCGGAGATGCCCGGCTGATCCCGAGTGGCCATCCGCGAGTTGACCGAGTAGATGAACGCATGTGACAGGAATGCGAGGCGGCGGCCGCCCACCTCGATGAGACGCGGACGGTTGGCTTCCTCGTAATTCCTGCCCGCGCCGACCCACGCGATCCCGCGGCGATCGAGGTGCTCGAGCGTCTCGAGCAGTGCAGGCTCACCGTAATCGAGCATGTGGTTGTTGCCGAGCGACACGACCTTCACTCCCATGCTCACCAGCACGTCGAGTGTATCGGGGTGCGCGCGGAACGTGACGTTTGGGTCCTGGCCGGGACACGGCCGGCCGGATGTGCCCACCGGGTTCTCGAGGTTCGCGCACACGATGTCGTAGCTTCGCAGGACGTCGTGAACGCCACCGCTCGTGAAATCGCCTGGCGCGTCCGCGAAGTGGCGTCCCACGCCCCGCGCCAGCATGACATCGCCGATCGCGGCGAGACGGATGACGCGCTGTCTCTCGTTCGGGCGGCTCTCGTTCGTGCGGCTCTCGTTCATCCGTGTACGTGAACCGGGACAGCCGCCTTCTTCCGCACCAGCGCCTCGAGCGCGAGCATGGCAACGGCGGGGAAGGCCTCCTGTGCGGACTCGTAGTGGTGGTGCAGCGCGGGCGTCGTGTTCACCTCGTTGATGACGCCCCCGCTCTGGCGAAGCGGCACGCCGGGATCCGGCGTGATGATATCGACGCCGAGGAACTCCGACCCGACGAGCTCGGCAGCGCGTTCGGCGTTCTGTCGAATCGACGGAGCAATCAGGTCGGTGACGACGTCGGTGTAGACCGTCCGGACCTCGGCGTATTTGCGAGCCGGATCGTTGACGCTCTTCACCAGGAACTCGCAGCCAGCGGCGGGGACCGAGTCGGTCGTCAGGCGCTGGTAGCCAAGCGTGAACACGCAATCGCGGTCGATGTCGAGCAGCGGCTGTCCTGCCTCGCGCCGACGACGATTATCGTCGTCGATGAGCTGACGAACCGTCGCGTGGCCGTCGCCAGAGAGACGCGGGCCGCGCCGCCGGACGGCATGCACCGTTCGTCCTTCGAGCACCAGCAAGCGATAGGACTCACCGGGAATCAGCGCTTCGATGATCAGCTCGTGGCCATACAACGACGCGAGCAGCGCCGCGCGCCGCAGCTCCGCCGGCCGCTGCACGTGCGTCGTCACACCCTGGCCGCCGTATCCGTTTGCCGGCTTCACCACGCATCCCTGTGGATGCGCCTCGAGGAACGTGGCGGCGACATCGAGAGCGGCGAGGCTGAAGACCGCGTATTCCGGGACGGGCAGTCCGTCCGCGGCCAGCAACCGGTGAACCGCGGTCTTGCGCCCGGCCAACCCGAGCACGACGGGGTTGTCGAATTCCATCTCGTGGTTGTGGACGCGCGTGCGCACGCCATCGAGTTCCACTTCCCACAAGTCGTCTGCCAGCTCCGTGAAGCTCGCCCCGGCTGCCGCGGCAATCGCGCGCCACATCTCTCGATACTCGGCGACGCGATGGTGGAAATAGACCTGCCCGGACAGTCCCATGGCGTCGATGAACTGCTTGCGCACCTTCAGCCACGCGCGCTCGACCTTGAGCGCCGACAGACTCATGACGCTCGCGTCGCCCACTTGAACAAGCGGCTCGAGAGCCGCCGGGACATCACCAGAAACGGAGCCGGATCCTTCCAGCTGAACCAGGCCCGCTCTTCAACGCCGCTGAACGAGCGCAGCCACTCCATCGGCCTCAACGAACCTTCCTGGTAGTAATGCAGCGAGGAAATGAGGTCGTAGTCCTCAATCATCCACCGCCTTCCTTCGCGCCGGGCGATGGCTGGCTGCGGCTGGTTCGTGAAATCCCGGTACAGCGCGCGTGCGACATCATGGTCGTTCTGCGCCACGAAGAGCCGGAACGCCTGGCCGATTCGCGGATTGATGTCGAGGACTTTGTACTGGCCGTCGCGGGCGTCCAGCCGGTAGCCGATGTCGAGGATCCCTTTGTAGCCGACCGCCTTCATGAATCGTGTCGTTAGGTCCGCGACCGTTTCGTTCCAGCGGCACTCACCGAGCGAGGCGCATCCGACGTGGATTGGGAACTGACGGACCTTGTAGCCCGTGAATCCAACCAGGCAGTCGGAGTCACGATTGAAATATCCGTTGAAGATGTAGACCTGGTCGTCCCCGCCGGGGATGTACTCCTGCAGCATCAGGTTCGGTTCGTCCGGGTCCTCCATCTCGCGGTACTCGGCAAGCAGCTCCGCAGCCGAGTTGACGATGACCATCTTCTTGCGCGTACGGGCGGCAAGGCGGTTTCCGTAGATACCTTTCAGCATCACCGGGAATCGGCCCGTCGACGCGTACTGTTCAACGTCCGAGACGTTCTTCGGAAACACCGTCTGCGGGGTCGGGACGCCGTGCTGTGTGGCGAGACCGAACATCTCGCGCTTGCTCGCGAGGCTTCTGATCAACTCCGGCGAGTTGTCCTGGAAGAGATACTGCTCGCGCAGCGCGTCTCGATGGTCCGCCACGAACTGCGTCGTCTCGTCGGATGTCGGGATCAGGATGGCGCGGCGACCGATTCGGCGTCCGAGTGCCAGCAGACCGTCCAGATACGGCTTGGGCGCGGCTTCGTCGAACGCGAGGACGACGGGTTCGCGGCAGTAGCGCGACCGCAGTGCCGGAGCGTTCGGGTCGGCATCGACTCCGTACAGCGCGATACCCAGCGCGCCCAGGCTCCGCATGATGGCGAGCGCGCCAAGCTGTCCGACCACCACCACGACAGGGGTGGTGATATCCAGCGAGCTCACTCGACGGATACCCCTCGGACTTGGGCATGCTGTGCGTGCGTGAGCTCCGGATTCTGCCATGTGGCCGTATCGACGAGCTCGCGGCCCACCAGCGACGGCGTCGTCGGGAGGTCGTCGATATGAGCGATCACGAACTCGAGATCCTGGTCCTGTCCGGATTTGCGCAGGTATTCCGCGCTCTTGCCGCTCTTGATCGCGTCGAGCGCCGCATCGAACGTGCCCGTCGTCCAGCGGTTGACGCACTCGACTGTCTGCCGGTTTTCCGGCGCGTACCCGAGGTCCATCAGCTGCTTGGCCACGAGCGCGCAGCCGATCTGATCCTCTCGCCGAAACTGGCCGCGCGTGCCGGCGCCGAGCACGGCCACATGCGCGTGCCGCCCTCCGATGTGGCGCGCGAGCGCCGAGTAGTTTCGAAGGCACGCGAGATACACCGCTTCGCTGCCGACGGCCGTCAGGATGAGCTGCGTGCCCGACGATGAGACGAGGACCATCGGCCGGTGCGTGTCGGTCCGCTCGGCTATCTGCGCCGGGCTGTTCGTGACGTCGAACCCCACCGGCATGTTGCCGCCGAGCTCGCCAACGAGCAGCGGGTCGCGCAGCGTGGTCGCCACGATCGAGGCCTCGTCGGTCGTCCGCGCCGGAAACACACGCCGGCCCGCATGCAGAGCGGTCGTGGCGGTGGTCGTCGCCCGGATGACGTCGATGGCAACGATGGCATGGTGCAGTCGATACCGCTCGGCGCTCTCGGGAAACGAATCTATGACAACGGTGCCGGTCATACGGCTTTCTCCTGTACGGCCACGGGCCCTTTCGGCCTGAGGTTCTCGTGCTCGAACGCATCCGAATGGAGCCCGCGACGGTAGATCTCGACCCGGAGCAGCTCTTCGAGCCGTACGTTGCTCATCTGCACGAGCGGGCCGAAGTGGTTGAGCAGGGCGAACTGGCTCGGCTTGTTCGGCGCTTCGAACACCACGCGATCGAAGCCCCACGCCTTCACGAAGCGCTCGGCGAAGTCCGCATTGACCTTGCCCTGTCCGTCGAACAAGCCGACGTTCAAGGCGCTCTCGCGTCCCTCGATGACGATGCTCTTCGCCCCGGCGTCGAGCCACCGCTGGCCCTCGTCGAGCAGGCCGGCCACGACGTCCGCCGTGAAGGTACCTCCATGCTTCTTGCCCGCTTCGTACTGGACCTCCATGCCTCGCGACGCAGCCATGCGGACGATCTCTCGAGCGTCGAGCGTCTGCTCGGTGAAGCCCTCTCCCGCCTCGATGCGATTGACCCCGATGTCGGCGCACAGGTCGATGAACTCGGGCAGCTTCCCGAACGTCGCGGCGACTTCGAACGGCCCGCCGCCCGTGCACGTCTGCACGCCGAGGCGGCGGGCCGCCTGCACCTTCCGGCGTGTGGCGCTCTCGCTGGCGATCTGCCAGCAGGCCATCGAGATCTTCAGGACGGTGATGAGGTGGGCGCTCTGTTCGAGGTGACTTTCCACCGTGACGGGGTCGTAGCCAGGATCGAACGGGCTCGTTCGTGGCGGAAGGTCCGGCACGCCAATGAGGCGAAGGTAGTCGGATAGTTTGTGGAGCTCTTCTGAGCGCGGATTCCCGCGTCCCGTGGTCATCGACGTTCTCCCTTCCTGGAAGTCGGACTCTTGGTCGCAACCGCGATGTAGCCCTCTGCGAGGTGGCGCAGCCTCGTCGCCATGAAGCGATCGAAGAAGTTTTCCAGCGCGCGGGCGGCCCGAGGAAACAGGCGGTCCAGCGGCCGCGGCAACGTGAGGTAGAAGTGGCGCTCTCGCTCGACGGTGAAGCCCGTTCGCTCCAACAGGCGCCTGAACTCGGCGACGTGCTGGTAGTCCAGGCCGGTACCGGCCCGGTTGGAGGCCGAACGTCCGTGCAATGAGCGGCAGCCGCGCCACCGGCTCCAACAGAGGGCGAAGCCAGTGCGCGGGGGCAATGACGTTTGTGGTCGGCAGAATCAGCCGGCCGCCGGGCCGAAGGACCCGATGGAATTCGGCCACCGCGCGGTCGCACCGTTCGAGATACTCGATGACACCCGCGGAGCAGACCAGGTCGAACGATTCATCGGCGAAGGGAAGCGCCTCGATGTTTCCAGCGTGGTATGTCACGTTGTGAAAGCGAGTTGCGTTCGAGCGGGCGAGGCGCAGCATGTTTGGAGATGCATCGAGCGCGTACACCCGGCAACCGCGGCGCGCGAGCTCCGGCACGAGGTTTCCGGGTCCGCAACCCGCGTCCAGAATCGACGCCCGATCGGTCAGGTCGAGTGTGCCCAGGATCGCGACGATCTGTTCGTGGCGCCCATTGACGAACGTGCGTCGAGCGGTCCGATACTGGTTTTGTTCGTAGTAGTCGGCGTGCGTGTCGAAGTACGCGACTGCGGTCTTGCTCGACAGCTGCATCGATTCAGATTTTGCGTCGTCTTGCACAGGATTGAGAGAGGGAGTTGGAGTCACGCGACGTGCGACGCCTGGGCGTCGAGCGGCATCGGGCGGCGCGGCGCGATGGCCAGAAAGAGGTCCTCGGTCTGCTGTACGCATCGCGTCAGCGAGTATTTGTGCCGGGCCGCCTGACGCGCTGCTTCACCCATCCGCTCCCGCAACTGCGGATCGCCAATCAGCCGGTTCAGCGCGCTCACCAGACCCGGCACATCGTCGGGTGCGGCCAGCAGACCGTTCGCTTCCGCTTCGATCACCGGACGAATGCCGTCTATGTCCGTTCCGACAACCGGAAGCCCGCTGGCCATCGCCTCGATGAGGCTGAGTGGCAGGCCTTCCTTGTACGACACGAGGCAGAAGACGTCGAGCCCGCGCAGCAACTCGTGAACGTCGGCGCGATAGCCGAGCATGCGAACCGAGTGGCTGAGACCATGGCTCTGAATGAACCGCGCAACGTCGGGCTCGGAGTTCTCGGCGTCGCCCTGTTGTCCCGTGCCCACGAGCACGAGCTTGACATCCGGCCTCTCCCGAACCACTTCGCGGAACGCGCGCAGCAGGAACAGATGATTCTTGTTGCGGCGGAAGTTTGCAACATGGCCGATCACGATATCCGCCGCGGACAGTCCGAGCCGCTGGCGCACGTCGCCCCGCGATTTCGAGCCCTCGCCGAAGAGCTCCACGTCTACGCCATTTTCGATCGTGTGGACGGATTGTGGTTCGAGTCGGAAATGCGACTCCAGCGTGCGGGAGACGGCGTCGCTGATTCCAATCGCGCCCTCGGACGAGCGCAGCAGGTACCGGCCGATCGCTTGCCACTTTCGAGGGATGTTGAGAACGTCGGCCTGCGAGTGTTCGGTGTAGACGACGCGTGCACGGTTCGCGATCTTGGCACCGCAGTAGGCGTAGAAGAACGGCAGAAAGTGATGGGCATTGACGACATCGATGCGCTGTTCCCGGATGACCGCCGCCAGCCGCCTCATCGTGCTCCAGTCGATCCGCCGCCGTTTCGGGACGTAGTACCAACGGAACCTGCAGGTCCTCGAACTCGCGCAGTGGCTGTTCCGGCGCGAACCACGCAATCGACGGCTCGAAGCGGCGTCGGTCGAGGTTGCGGACCAGATTGAAGATGAGACGCTCGGATCCACCCATCGCCATCTGGATCATGACGAAGAGCACGCGGACTCTCGGATCCGTCGCGACACCGCCGTCCTGAGTAAACGCCCTCACGACGCCTTTCGCTCCGTCGGCTTCCACTGCTTCGAGCCGGCGCCGCCGAACGACAGCACGTCGATGCAGAGTTTCCATACGAGAAACGCCGGCGCCAGGAACAATGAGAGCGCGCTCGCGGTCTTGTTCTCCGTATACAGGACGCCGATCAGGAACATCACCAGCTGCAGCAGCACCAGAACGGCGAACCAGGCGACGATTGCGACGCGTCCGCTGAAGAATGATTCGAGCGCTGCCGCGGCCAGGCCAATCACCGTCAGGTTGATTCCAAGCGACGGATTGGGAAAGAGCAGCGGGAGTGATGCGTCCAGGCACGTGAGGTTGCCTGTCTTGATCCCAGTGAGGAGCAGCGATGGCGCGTATTGCCGGAGAACCTGGAACCTGCCTCCCGACCACCGCAGGCGTTGTGACGATGCCTGGCGGAGGTTGATGGATTCCTGGTGATAGACGCGCGCGTCGCGGCAATAGCCGACGTGCGCGCCGCTCAGCACGAGCCGTGCGTAGCACTCCCAATCCTCGCCGACGCTGAACGCGTTCCACCCGAACGACCGAAGCACGCCGACGTCGAAACACATGCCGTTGCCCATCAAGTGCGACGACAAACCGAGCTTTCTCTTGCCCGGATGGATGATCTCGTTCGCGATCGTTCTCGAGACGTTCATCAGCCGGGTGAACCAGCTCTGATCGGGATTGGCGACGCCGTTGTAGCACTGGATGACCGTGTCGCCGCGTTCGATCTGCAGATTCAGTTGCCTCAAGAGGCGCTCGTCGGCGAGGCTGTCGCCATCGATGATGACGACGGCATCAGTCGCGACGAGGTCGATCTGCTGAAGCGTCCACCCGACTGCGTACCCCTTTCCCCGGCGCTCGGAATCGGCCCGTTCGAGCACCTTCACATTGAAGGGCCGGCACGCCGCGACCGTCCCGTCAGAACAGTTGTCGGCGATGACGACGACTCGGTACCTGTTCCGGCGGATAGTGCTGCGTTCGAAGCGACGCAAGCAGGCGGGGCAGGTACAGCTCCTCGTTGTGGGCGGGAATGAGAACATCGAAGCGGCGGAATCGGCTCGGCTCGAATTCCGCGGGGTCTGGCACGAACGTATTGGCTGCAAACAGCAGCGCCTGATACCCGACGTACACCGTCAGGTACGCCCCTACTGCCGCCAGGATCAGGAGGACCGCGGTCATACGCCCATTCCCAGGGCGTGCGCCAGGTTCCGCGAGGAGTATATGGACTTCAACATGCCCTTCAATAGCGGACGGACCTCGATCGCCGCGTACGTGCGCGTCTCATTGTGTTCGCCGACGCCGAGGCACACGCGACGGAGGCAGCGGTCTCGCTTCACGCGCCACTCAGGATTCCAGCCGTCCTCGACCTCGAGCACATAGTCGTACCCGGTTGCGAGCGCGTAGTCGCGCGCGCGCCGGCCGTAGTCCAGCTGCATGCCGAAAGGAAAGCTCAGAAATCTTTCGGACGCTCCAGACCGCCCGTGCAGCTCGGTTCGCGCCGCGTCGATTTCGCGCCGCATCCGCGTGTCGTCCACCGCATTCAAGGGAAAATGACTTGCCGTGTGCGAGCAGAAGGTGAAGCCGTGGCGGGTCATCTCGTTGATCTGTTCCCAGTCGAGATACGGCCTCTCGTGCTGAGCGACGGCGGCGGCGTCGACGCCGAGCTCCTCCCTTGCCTTGTCCAGTGCGTTTGAGGCGACAAGCCTGGCAAACTGCCGTTGGCACAGGTTGACCAGCTCGTTCCCGCCCCGGACGGTCCGTGGCACATCGAACCCGTTCCGCCGCAACGCCTCAGCCACGACACCGAGCCCGTGGCCATGAAGCAGGTAGTTCAACAAGTGCTGCCAGAGCAGGCCGGCATTCCCTACGACTGCCGTGTTGACGAACACGGTGGCCGGAATCGATCGCTCGGCAAGCACAGGTAGAGCGAGCCGGTACACGGACGCCAGCCCGTCATCGAATGTGATGCAGCACAATGGCTTGCCGCTCGTTCGCGTGTCTGCGCTCCGCGTCGCTTCGTCCAGCGAGACGATCTGATAGCGGCCCTGCAGATAGGCGATCTGCCGTACGAACGATGCGCACGGAACCTCGTCGTCGAGCGACGTCATGAACGGCGACGAACCGTCGCCGATGCCGTGATAGAACACGACTCGGATATCCGACCGCGAGCGCAGCGTTGGCGTCCATCCGATCCTGTGGAGCACCGCGCTGGCCGTCGTCGACACGGCTGTCAGCGCGTGCCCTACCATCCGACCTCGGGACGTGGAAATGGGCGATCGTTGGGCCGCATCCGGGCAATCGACCGCCTGATGACGCCCAGTCGGACCTTGCACTCCATGACGAGCTCGTGAACGAACGTGCGATCGACGAATCGGTAGAGGCGGCCCGTCTCAAGATCCTGCGGTCGCGCGGCGATCGCCGTGCCGTTCGCCAGCCGGGCGGCGACCGACGCGTACACCTCGGCTCCCACTTTCACGCATCGCGCGAAGGCAAGGAACGAATCGTCATCAGGCTCGAGCTCGACAGACGCTCTGGCATAGATGGCGCCGCCATCCAGCGCCGCGGTGCACTCGTGTACCGTGACGCCGACCATGTGCGGTTGCCCCGAGTACCAACGGCCAGAACTCGGTATCGCTCCCTCGATAGAACGGCGAGACGCCCGTGTGCATGTTGAGGGAGCCCACCGCCGCCATCCGTAACGTCGCATCCCGCACGATTCCGGTGCCGTAGACGAACAGATGCGTGGGCTGGATCGTTCGAATGAACTCCGCCGCTTCTCGATTGTTGACCGAGGGCGTATGCACAACCGGCACGGTCGCCGGCCACGACACGGCGCAGGCTCCGAGAACCGCGTGATGTGCCGCCGCCTGGCGCGATTCGTGGCGAAGAGCCTTCCGAACTACTTTGGTAACGATTCGTTCGACGACTCGGGCCACGCCATAGCGCTTGAAGGCACGGGCGAGCGAGCCTGACATCGTCTGCCCGGCGGCGTTCGACTCCACGACGATGCCGGCGAGCTGATCTCCGAGCGCTGTCGTCAGCGCGTTCGCGACGTAGGTATGCTCGAGCCCTTTCGCCGTGAGGATTACCGCTCGCATTATCGTTAGGCCCGTTGCGCGTCGCTCGAGAAGCGTGGCGGATTCGACAGCGCCGCGTCGTACACGGCGACGGTCCGTCGAATCCAGCTCGGCACGTTGTAGTGTTCGTGGACTGACTGGCGCGCCCGCTCCGCGATCCGAAGCCTGGAGGCCGCGTCAGCGGCCACTCTTGCCATCGCCTGATGCAGATCTCGCGCGCTGCCCGGTTCCACCAGGATGCCGTTGTCGCCGTCGTCGACGACGGCTGGAACGCCGCCGACACGAGATGCGATGACCGGCACGCCGATCGCCATGCTCTCGAGGAGGGTCATCGGGGTGCCCTCCGTGAGTGACGGCAGCACCAAAACGTCCATCGCGGAATACCAGGGTGGCGTATCGCTCTGAAATCCTGCGAATGTCACCTTGTTTCGAAGCGCGCCGTCCCGAGCGGCCTGTTCCAGCTGACCGCGATCGGCGCCGTCACCCACGATGAGCAGCCGGATGCCCGGTCGCTCGGCAGCCAGCTGCGCGGCGGCGTCGATGAGATAGTGCACGCCCTTCTCGGGGCTGAGCCGGCCAACGTAGCCGAATACGAAATCGCTGTCATCGATGCCAAGGTCGGCCCGCATCTTCCGCCGTGTGGCCGACGCATCGGCCTCCCGAACAGGCGTGACGGCGTTCGCAATGACCTCGACTCGGTCTTCGCGTACACCGTGCGCCACGAGGTCGTCCTTGATCGCCGCGGAGACGGCGACGACACGCGTAAAGAACCTCAGGATGCGGCGATCGACCGCGTTGTACAGCTCGAGGCGCCTGTCGTTGCCGATGAGCCCATGGACCGTTGAGACCAGCGGTATCGAGCACCATTTCGCCACCGGCAGCGCGAAGATGTCCGCCCGGTAGCCGTGGGAGTGAATCAGGTCGAAGCCGCCCCTTCGTACGAGCGCGATGAGCTCTCCGAGGTTGACCAGTGGGTTCACCACCGGCCGACGCGAATTGACGTACAGCGTTTCGTGGGCGACGCCCAGAGCTCGCAGTCGGTCGAAGAAGCTGCTCTTGGCATCTGTCCGGGTGAAGACGAGCGGGACGAGCTCGACCCCCGGTTCGATGTGTTGCAGGAGATTCAACAGCACGCCCTCAATGCCGCCAAATTCCACGCTGGTGGTCAGGAGCGCAACACGCACGGGACGTCCGGTCGTCAACAGGCGCGCTCCGCGACGGCGCGGGATGTCATTGCCTGCTCAGCATGCGATCGTGCTGCCATGTCACCTCCGAGCGGCGCGTGATGAACTTCCACCACCCGTGAAGCATGGCGAGGTTCATCGTGACGAACACATGCAGCAGCCGGATTGGGCGAAGCCACGTGGCTGAGCGGGTCAGCCGCGGGTTTGCCGCCAGGAGCAGGAGGCCCGTCGTGAACGCCGCCGCCAACGCGAGGCCGAGATACCGATCGCTCTGCGGCGCCAGCGCCGCGAGCGCCAGCGCCGACGCGCACAGGAACACCGGCGCGAGAAAGCGCAGCACCTTGTGCGACAACAGGAAAAACGAGAACGTCGGGAACCGGAAGGGATGGAGCAGATGCGCACGCCGCCAGATGGCGCGCAGCGACCGGTTCGTGATCCGCGACTGCCGTCGGAACTCGCTCTCGAGGTTTTCCCCTGGGTTTTCCGTGCAATACGCGTCGTCGGCCAGCACGCAACGGAACCCCTGGTCGATGACACTCAGCGGCAGGACGAGGTCATTGATGTCATCGTCCTGGAGCGTGCGATACAGAGAGCGGCGCATGGCGAAAATGGCTCCGTCTGCGCCGACGCAGCAGCCCCACCGGCTCTCCCCCTTTTTGATCGCGCGCTCGAGTGTCGTGTAGGCGTTCGTGGCCTCAGCCACTTCTCCTGTGTCGTCGACGGTGTATTTCGTGTACCCGCTCACGAGGCCAATGGTCGGATCGCGAAAGTAGTCGACGAGCGTCCGAATCCCGTCCGCAGGGTACGCGGAGTTTGCATCCGTGAACACGGCGACGTCGCCGCGCGCGATCTGGATGGCGCGGTTCAGCCCAGCCGTCTTTCCGCTGCGCCTCTCCTGCACGATCAAGCGGACACCCTCGGGTTCGAAGCTTCTGGCGATGGCGTTCGTGCCATCGGTCGAGGCGTCGGATACCACGATGACATCGAGCAGCGCGCGCGGATACTCCGATCGCCAAGAGGTTCTGGATCCGCGTTCCAACGTTCTGCTCTTCGTTGTAGGCGGGGACGATCACCGTGACGGGTATCGTGAGCGGATCGAGCCCATCGGTGGCCGGGTGACTCCGACGCTGCCGGGCCACGAGCGACATGACGAGCGGGAACACGACATACACGTACACCACCATCGTGGGGCCTATCCAGAACACCCCTTCCAGCAGCGTGCGAGTCATGTTCGCGCCATCAATTCGTCGAAGGACGCAGCTTTCGCATTCGTCATCTCGGCGACCAGTTGTTCCGTCGCATGCCTGACGTGGTATCGAGAGAACGACGCGGGGTCGGTCTTCAACTGGCTGAAGGTGCGGTCGTTCAGGACGCTTGCGAGATAGCCGGCCAGCCCCTGCACGTCGCGAGCGGAGAAGCAGCGACCGCACCGCGTTTCAGCCATGAAATCGGCAGTTGCTCCCGGTTCCGCGATCGCGAGGATCGTGGACCCCGAGCCGAGGTAGTCGAAGATCTTGGCCGGCAACACGAGCCGATGGCACTCGGGCGCGAGCATCAGCAGCAGATGCGAGCGCCGCATGATCTGCACCGCTTCCGAATACGGGACGCGGTCGATCACCTCGACGACGTCCTCAAGCCCGTAGCGACCGGCTATCACGCGCGTCTCGACGCCGTTGATGTGCCCGCATTGCCCGACGAGCTTGATCCGCACGTCGGCCGGTGACACTTTGCCGGACTCGATCACACTGCTCACTGCGCGGAACAGCGGTTCAGGTGTCCGATCGAAGTAGATGACGCCGGTGTAGGTAATCGTGAACGGCTCGTACTTCGCGATCGGTTCCGCATACTGAAGCAGCTCCGTGTCGATGCTGTTCGGAATGCACACGAACTTTCCAGCTGGCAACGATGGATATCGTGCCGCCATCGCGACGCGCATCCGTTCGGTCGTCGTCACCACGCGGTCCGCACGATTGACGACTGCGGCTTCCATCCACCGCTCGATCCGGTCGGAGAGGAGCGACCGTGTATGCGGAAACCGGTCGGGCAGCATGTCGATCCAGGAGTCGCGGAAATCGGCGATCCACTTGGCCTGCGTGAACGCCTTCGCCGCCAGCCCGATGATATGGACGGAAAACGGAGGACCTGACGTGACCACCCAGTCGATGTGATGCCGCCGGATCAAGCGTACCGCTGTCGCTGCCGCCCGCAGCGCCCAGTTCTTCTTTTCATCGGGCAGGAGCAGGAGCAGCGAAGCGATCCAGCGTGTAAGCTTCGCCCTCACGCTCTCACGTTGGGCTCCGCCGCCACCGCGCTCCGCCGGACCGGCGGCGGGACGGCGGTTCCGCCGCGCCAGCTTCGAGAACGCGATGAGCGCCTCGACAATGCGGGGCAGTTCGCCAGTTCTCGTGACCGGCACGTTGTGAAGCCCGGCGAGCCTGCTTGCATCGAGTCCCTGATCCCGAAGGTCATCCCGCACGGTCAGGACGTACGGCTGCCAGCTGAAATCTGGAAGCATGCGCGCGAACTTTGCGGCGCGAAGGCCACCGACGGCAGCGTCTGGCGGAAAGTGGTACGACGCCAGCAGGACTCGTGGCGATGTCTTCAAGCGGTCGTCACTGGCTGCTGACGGTGCGCCCACGACGAGAGTTCTTCGGCAATGCGAGCCCCTGCGTGGCCGTCCCACAGCGGGATGGGCTCTCCTTGCCGCCACCCCCCATTGAAGACTTCATCAAACGCAGAAGAAATGCGCGCTGCGTCGTTGCCAACCAGCCGGCTGGTGCCCCGCTCGACGGTCACCGGCCGCTCGGTGTTGTCGCGCAGCGTCAGACATGGAACGCCGAGAACCGAGGTCTCCTCCTGAAGGCCTCCAGAATCGGTCAGCACGAGTGCTGCCGCGGAAACCAGCGACAACGTCTCGATGTACGGCTGCGGGCCGATGCAGATGAAATCCCGCTGGCCTTCCGCGACCAGAGCGCCGAGATTCAATCGCCGGGCAGCCGCGACCGTTCGGGGGTGCATCGCGAAGACGAGCGGCATCCTCCGGGAAAGCTCGTGGAGCAGCCGCAGAAGGCGTTCGAGCGTCACCGCATCATCGACATTCGACGGTCGATGCAGCGTGACGAAACCGTATCGACGGCCGTCGAGTCCCAGGCGGGCGGCCGCACGACGGTCTCGCGCCACGTCGAGCTGCGAGAGCAGCGAGTCGATCATGACGTTGCCGACGAGGCGAATCTTCGATTCGTCGACCCCTTCGCGTCTGAGATTCGTCACTCCGCTCGGCTCTGACACCAACAGCAGATCGGAGATGGCGTCGGTCAACAGCCGATTGATCTCCTCTGGCATCGTCCGATCGAAGCTTCGAAGGCCGGCTTCCACGTGTGCGACCGGAACTCCGACCTTGACGGCGGCCAGGGCGCAGGCAACGGTGCTGTTCACGTCGCCGAAGACGACGGTCCCTGCCGGCTTGCGTTCCAGCAGGTGCGCTTCGTAGCGCTCGATAATGCGTGCCGTCTGCGCCCCGTGGCTTCCCGAGCCCACTTCGAGATGAACGTCGGGAGCAGGAATGCCGAGCTCCTCGAAGAAGACCTCGTTCATTGCGGGGTCGTAGTGCTGTCCGGTGTGGACGATCCTGAAGCCGAACTCGGCGTGCGTCCTCAGACCGCGCACGACGGGCGCAAGCTTCATGAAGTTCGGCCTGGCTCCTGCGACCAGGTCGAGGACTGGATTCATGCGCGACGTTGGAGTGGAGATCAGAGGGAGAAGCGAGGGAGCCGGATGACAGACCCTGTCGGGCTTATCGCCCGACAGGATCGATGGAACGACGCGTTAGTTCGTGATGCGAAGATTTGAAGGCGCTGCCGGGCCGGTCGGCTGCGGCGGCGCGCTCCCGCCGATCGGTCCGATGTATCCCGTGTAGCTGATGGCCACGTCGTCGTAGTCGGTGTAGCTCCCGGTGCTGGTGACGTACAGACTGGTTGCTGCCCATGAGGAAAGAACTCAACGTCCCACCGCCATAATTGAGCCCTGTTCTGGTGAGGACGAGATTGCCGTCGCGCCACAGCTTCAATTCACCATTGCTGCCGTTCGTGTCCATCTTGATGTACGTCTCGTAGGCATGGAACTTTCCGTCCCCGACCGGTCCGCCATTGATGTTCGCCCATGTATCGGAGGAGTGGAGGTTCTGGCTTCCTCCGTTCGGGTTATGCAGGTAGAAGTAGCCATCCCCGAACCCGGTGAGCTTGTAGTTGTACTCGCCAACGTTCCAGTTGATGTCCTTGGTGTAGTGCGGGTGCCCGTACTGCCACGAGAATCCAGCCGAATAGCGCATGTAGAAGCGCATCCAGATCTGTCCCGTGGGCGGGAAGATAATCCTGATTCCGCCGCCGTTCGAGTTCGTTCCAGGATCACGCATGTGGCGGAATCCTTTGCCGGAACCCAGCGGATTGTTGGCGGCGGCGGTAATGACATCGAGCCTTCCGGATGAACCGGTCCAGCCGCCAGCGGGCTGAATCCCATCGTTCACCGCGCACGGATCCAAACCCCCAACCTGGCTCCAGTCGGGGCAGTTGAACGTGGTCTGGAAGATCAGGGACGTGGCTGACTGCGCCTGCACGCGATCCTGGACCCTCAGGAGGGTGAGGCTGGCACAGACACCAAGAATCACTGCTAACACGATTCGCGAGAGTTTCATTGGTCTACCTTCTGAGGGGTCGAGTATCTCGCCGGTCGAACGCAATCCGAATGCCGCGCTCGCGCGTGGGCGCCCGGATCCGTTAACCCCCACATTACGCTGGTATTTGGCCGATCGGTCAAGGGTTTCGAACGACACGGGGATCCGAACGGACCTTACAACCATGTAATTTGGCTCTTCACCTGGTAAGAACTACTCGGCTCCCCTGGGATTCAGCTCGGAAGATACCGCGACGACTCGGCGAGAACGCCTTCGATGAAATCGCCGGTCTTCGAGCGGGCCACCTCTGCCGAACCGTTGAGTCCCAGCTTGGTCCTGACAACGATGATGCCGCCGTTGTTTCGGCCTCTCGCGAGCGTGTCCCACGTCGCCCACCATTTCGCAGTGTAGCTCTCCGACGCTGTTCGCCCGTTCAACAGGTAGCAGTACGTGACGTGATAGGAATCACCGTTCACCGTGGTCACGAACTCCTTTACCTTGACCGCTCCATTCAAGGTTCTCGTCAGCGGCGCATCGCTCGGCGAGAGAAGGCGCGAGACCTCAAACCCGACAAGTTCCCGGCCCTGCTGTTGCCGCGCGAAGTATCCGACCAACAAATCGATCTCACTCCCGTCCGGTGCCGCATAGCGCCGCGACAGCGTTGCGTCGAAGCCGACGGCGTCGGCGGCGGCAAAGAACGGGCGGTCGGAGACGACCTGCCAGCGCCCGATCGCACCGGGGAACGCCGCCAAATCCGCTGAAAGGGGTACGGCCGCCACCTGATGCCAACGTCCGAAGCCGGCCGCAACCGCAAAAAGCGCCATGGCTATGGCCAACGCCCGCGGGCTGAGACTCTGCCACCCGCTCCGGCCCTCAGAAGCCGCATCGCTGCTTGGCGGGGCGACGCGTTTGTCCGAGAAGTGGGCGATCAGCCAGAAGAGAATCAGGAAGCCGATCCCGGAGATGAGCGTGGTCCGGAGCACCGAGTAAGGTCCGTGGACGTCGCCGTCGGTTCCCGTGATGCCGTTGTAGACAAGCAGCGATATCAAGGCCACCCGCAGCCCATTGCTCAGTATCGCAATGATGAGAGCCGCTGCCACGATGCCCGCGCGCCTCGGCCAGCTCTTGATTTGCATGTGTGCGAGCGGCACCCCGATGCAGAGGATCGCCACCAGCTGATTGACGCCGCTGCAGACGTCTGCAACCTCCAGCGTCGCTTCGGGAAGGTATATCAGGATGCCGTCGCGCAGAACAGGAATGTCGAAAAGCCTCAACGCGGCAACACCCAATGTCGCCGAGTACAGCTGGAATGGCGCCTGCAGTGGATCTGTCGCGAAGTCCCAGAGCGGAATCATCGCGAACAGGTACGCCAGGGGAAAGGCCAGTGTCTTCGTGACGCGTCGGCCGAGTACCAGCAGCGCCGAACCGGTTGCCGCAATCGGCAGCGACAGCTCCTCGACCACGTTCGTATTCGACGCGCGTCCCACGATGAGCATCGCCAGAGCGGACGCGAGCACCAGCGCGCCGACGCCGTAGCTTGGTTTCACGGGGGCGGCAAGCACGTGGCGACGTCGCAGCCAGATCAGGTAGCCGCTGATGATTGGCACCAGGAATCCGTACCAGTACATCTCGTTGGAAGCCCAGTAGTCGAACAGCTTCTGGAAGGTGGAGTAGTACGTCCACAGGAACGCGGCAAGCAGAGCTGCCGGAGCTACCCAGCGCGAAGAAATCACGGGCCGAATGACTGGCGATGCGTTGAGGTCGGTCGTAGCGGCTACGGAACGATGCGCAGATTCGACGGCGCCGCCGGAGCGGTCGTCCCCCCACCGCCACCGGGCGGCGGAGGCGGGTTTGCCGGCCGCGACGTGGCGATCATGAGGTTATCCACCCAGAACGCCTGATCGACGGGCGAGCGGTCGCCGATGTACGGAATGAACAGGAACTGATTGAACTTCATCGTCGGATGGGCCCCTGTTCGCATCACGACGTTCGTGTGGTTCAGCACCAGGTTACCGTCGTACCAGTACTGGAGCACGCCGTCCTTCATGCCCTTGCCATTGACGACGCTGTTCAATTTGAAATACGCCTCGACCAGGTGCCAGCTTCCCTTGTAGCGGGGGCTGCCAGGCGTATCGTCGAAGTACTTCTGGCCGGTGCTCCATACCTTGGCATTCCAGTGAACCGAGCCGGAAGGGTAGCAGTCGCCGCCGCCATGGCCATCGCTGTCGCCGTTGCAGCCGGCAACGGCGCGGTTTTCAGTGATGTTCGTCAGGTCGCTGCCGACGCGCGTTTCGTCGATGTTCTTCCCGTCCTGAATCAACAGCCACGGGACGCCTGCGTTTTCCTCGATGTACGTCGTGAGGTACGTGTAGGCGGGTCCGACGTACGCGGGATCGAGGTCGGTCACGAAGTTGAACATGTGCGGGTGATACGGCTTTCCGGACCCGATCCAGCTCGCGCTATGTTTGATGTAAAAGCTGACGTAGGTGGAATCGGTCGCGGTAATCGGATGGCGCCTCGGGGCGCCGCCGCTGCAGCCCGTGGCGCCCGCCGCAAAATGGCACTCGAACGCCCGATTGCCAGCGTATTTTTCGGTCGACGACAGCGTGCCACCGGGGCCGTCGTACCAGCCTCGAGCCGCTAAGCTCGAATCCTCGAAACCTTCCTGGAGCAGAATCGTCCCCGACTGCGCATACATCGGCCGCGATCCCGGCAGCATGACGGCCGACAGCGCGGCCATGAACACGCAAATAGCCACAAGACGTCCGGACGCGGTCTTCATCAAATCCCCTGTGAATGTGGAATCGTGTGTTGCCTACACGATGCAGCGCCGTACAGGCACCGCCGAGCAAGAGACGCGCCATTCAGATGATTCAATGAGGACCGATGTTGCCAACCAGATCGGGGCCGGCTGAGGTGTGTATCGTTACGATTTTACTTCCACGACGACGTCGGGAGCGGGCAGCGCGGTTGATGACGATGCGCCGACGATGGCCGGTGTCAGCTCCGACATTGTGACGGGCCGAAGGCCCGTGGACTGTGCAAACCCGAGAAAGGTGTCGATTCGTGCAACGAACGCCGCAACATCCGCCGCTGTTGTCGCGAATGGAGAACATCCTTCGAGCAGTGTGGGCGAATGAAAGAACATGTTGATGACGCGCGCGCCGCGATTGAGCAGTGTATCGGCGAGCCGGACCATCGCACGGGCGTCGTTGATTTCCGGCGACATGGAAACGTGATTGAGAACGTGCAACCTGTCGAGCACGCCCGCGATCCGGTTGCCGGCAGGCAGTCGCCTGATCGATCGAGATACGATGCTTGCGACGCGGCGAGGCGTCTGGATGAAATCAATCGTCGGCGGTACTTCGAAGAGCGATCCGCCGTTGGCGCCCTCACCGTCTACCTGATACACGAATGGCTCGTACGAGTGATGCGTGAAGTCAGGTCCTCCGTATGACCGCCAGTCACATGTCGGGTAGATCGAGGTATCCACGGCGTAATCCAGCCGAATCAGGTGGCGCGCGACATCGTCACTGAAGCCCCATCGTCCGCTTCTGTACACCGTTGGGCGGCAGCCGAAATTGCTTTGGATCGTTTCCGTCAGCGTCTTGATCTTTTCGAACTGCAATGCGGGCGGCAGATTGCTGATGAAGCTGTTGAACGGCGTTCGCTCTTCTGCGGCAGGCGGCGTATTCCAGGGATGTGGATGCGTGCCGATTTCACAGAGCCCCTGCTGTCGGTAGCCGCCGAGGATCTCAATCGCCTTTGGACTGGTCGCCACGGGGTGGCTGATCAGATACGTCGGGCGAACGCCTCGTCGCGCAAACAGGTCCTGCAGCGACGGGATCCTTCCTATGTTGTCGACCGTGTACGACGGGCGGTCGAACTCGCCCCAGTTATCTTCTTCGGTGTCGATCGTAATGGCCAGATACACGCGTGTTTCCCTGACTCGATGCTAGACCCCCGATTGCGCGGCTTCTTGCAGGGGCGTCGCGGCGTCCGTGGGCGGCGCAGTGCGATCCTCACCACGCCTGGCGCGCTCCGAAGTCACGAGCCGGTCGAGGGCGTCCCGCAGCGAAAGGCGGGACCGCCATCCAAGCCGCGACATGATTTTGCCGCCGTCATAGCGGACGCGCTTCTGCGATGACACGAGCCTGTAGCGCGTCAGGATCGGACGCCATTTCATCAGCGCGAACGCCATTTCCTGGAACCAGGTGATCGCGAAGAGCAGCGAGAACGGCAAGTACACGACGCGGGCGCTCGGATCGATCTTTCGAATCACGCGATTCATGTAGTCCCGCTTGGTGAGCGGCTCGGGGTCGATGACGTTGAAGATCTCGCCGTTCGACTGAGGCTTCTCGATGCACTGGGCGATTGCGTCGGCCACGTTCTCCACGTGCACGAACGGAAGCACGAACCCGCCGGTGCCGATCACGACGTAGAGCGAGCCGGCCGAGAAACCCATCAGCGGCGTGTACACGTCGCCGCCGGGTCCGTAGATCGTTCCGGGTCGCAGGATCGTCACCGGCACGTCGCCCGACCGCATGTACGTGGACACGTACTGTTCTGCCTGCTGTTTGGAGGCTGAGTAGCTGCCGCGGCGCTCGGGGAAGCGCTCGAGCGCCGAGCTCTCAGTGATGTGCGCGCCGCGCTTCGACTCGGCGACGCCGTACACGCTGCACGAGCTGATGTAGACCAGCTGTCGCGGCCGGTGCCGTGTGCAGAGCTCGAGAAGGTTTCTGGTGCCTTGCAACGTCGCCGTCTCGCTGTCCTTCTCACTGCCGCTCGTGCCGGCTGCAAGGTGCACCGCGACGTCGCATCCCGCCAGCGCCCGGTCGAATGAATCGAGGTCGGCGACATCGCCCCAGAACACTTCGGCCCCGCGCGCCACCAGGGAATCGACTCGTGCGAGCTTTCTGGCCAGCACTCGAACCGCATAGCCATCGGCGACGAGGCGCTCGATGACTGTCTTTCCAAGGAAACCGGTGCCGCCGGTCACGAGGACCTTGCCCGGTCGCCGTGCGACGACGCTCGCGGGAATATTTTCGTGCTTGAGTGGCTCGTAGCGCAGCTGCGCGAAGATCTCGTCCATCGTCTCCACGACCGCGAGCGCTCGCTCCTTTGACACGGGGGCAGGACGGCCGGACGCGATCGCATCGTAGTACGCGTGGATCAGCGTCATCATCCCGTGATACGGCTTCAGCTTGCCGGTGACGAAATGCGCGATGTTCGCCACCGTGCTGCGTGCTTTCTGCCAGCTGTCCTGGATGTTGTAGGTCGCCTTCTGTGCCGCTTTCGGCAGCCCACTCACGCGGTGCACGGTCGTGGTCATGGTGTTGATGTCCACTTCGACCATGCCGTTCGTGCCGTAGACGCGAATGAAGTGCAGGTGCGGCTTCGCCGCGAACGAAACCGTCACCATGCCGAATGCGCGCTCGCCGTCCACCAGAATCCTAATCTCGTCAGGCAGACCCTGCGGCAGGACGCCAGTCGAGCGATGTTTCACCGTGATGGATCGTGGCGCGCCGGTGTACTCCAGCACGGGATAGATCGCGTGCGGGAGGAAGTCCTGATACACGCCGCCAGGCAGCCGGTAGAGCCACGGCAGCACGTCAGGCTGTGGGTAGTCGCGGAAGGGCGGGATGTTGGTGTTCAGGCCGTAGTAGCTCTCGACGTTGATGATCTTGCCGAGGCCGCCCGACCTGACCACGTCATCCGCGCGTCGCATGCACGGGTCGAAGAGGTGGTTGTGCACGGGGCAGAGCTGTACGCCCTGCCGTTCCGCCAGCTCGTACAGGGCGCTCGCCTCGTTCGCGTTCAGCGCGAGCGGCTTTTCCACGAGCACATGACAGCCAGCCTGTATCACTTCGCTGACGACCGCGAAATGCGTCATCGGCGGCGTCACGACGTGGACGATGTCGGGTCGAACCTCTCGAAGCAGTTCGGCCGTCGAGCCGAAGGCGCGCTGGATTCCGTAGGTGCGCGCCACCTCCTGGGCGCGCACCAGATTGGTATCGGCGATGCCGACGAGCTGCGCGCCGGGATGCAGCTTCGAAAAGCGGATGTGATAGTCGGCGTTGTTTCCAGCGCCGACAATGGCAACTCTCATCGTCCGGCCTAGAAGATTGTGTAGATGAACGGCGCCAGCGCCGAGCCCTGCGCGAAGATCAGGAGCGTCCCCACGACCAGCAGCATCAGGATCACGGGCGCGAGCCACCACTTCTTGCGCTCACGCATATACGCCCACAGTTCACCAGTAATCGACATTGCCTTCGTTCTCCTTTTAGAACTGACGTTCCATGCTCTTCGATTGGCGACTACCTGCCGGCCGTGCTTTCCAGAATCCAGCGGTGCCGTCCGCGTGTGCGAGGGGGTTGCCGCCGAACGCGCGCCGCGCGAACGCCGACGGCGTGATCACGACGAAATACATCACGGCCATGACCACTGGGGTCGTGACGCGTGAGATCGCGTGGGCGAGCGCCATCCAGGCGCGCTCGACCGGGCCGAGATGCGTCGGCACCACCAGGCCGGCGAGCGTGAGCGCCGCGCCCAGCGTGGCGAGCACCGGCATGAGGATGGCGGACTGACGCCACCAGGCCACTGCGGCGAAGACCAGGAATGCGCCGCCGACGGTGACGCCAAACCGCCGGCCTTGCTGCGGTGTCAATCGAGCTGGAACTCGCGCTGCCATTCTTCTGTCTCCGTCCATTCGCGTTGCGCGGCCTTGTCCAACAGAAACGGGCCGAGCACCAGGTTGTCGATGTGCGTCCGCATGAAACACCGGTAGGCGTCGGCCGGGCTGCAGACAATTGGCTCGCCACGGACGTTGAATGAGGTGTTGACCACCACGCCGCAGCCGGTGAGCTTCTCGAACGCCTTGATCAGGTCGTAGTAATGTGGATTCGTGTCGCGTCGCACGGTCTGGATGCGCGCGGAATAGTCGATATGGGTCACAGCGGGGATGTCGGATCGCGGGACATTGAGCTGGTCGATCCCCCAGAGCTCCTTCTGGTCCGCCGTGAGCGGGATGCACCGTTCCTTGCGGACGGGCGCCACCAGGAGCATGTAGGGCGAGTCGACGTCCATCTCGAAGTAGTCGGACACCCGCTCGCGCAGGACGCTGGGCGCAAACGGCCTGAACCCCTCGCGGAACTTGATTTTGATGTTCATCTGCGCCTGCATCTTCGGGCTTCGCGGGTCTCCGATGATGCTCCGGGAGCCGAGCGCCCGCGGCCCGAATTCCATGCGACCGTCGAACCACCCGATGATCTTCTCGTTCGCGAGAAGACCGGCCACGCGGTCGTACAACTCGGCCCGTTCCAGCCGCGCGTACGGGGCCCCGACGCTGATGAGAAATGATTCGATCTCGTCATCCGAGAACTCGGGCCCGAGGTAGGAGCCTTTCATCGAGTCCTGAGAGCCCGAGACCACTCTTGGCTGTCCCGCGTGGCGGTGCCAAATCAGCTGCGCCACGCCTAACGCGCCGCCCGCGTCGCCGGCGGCCGGCTGGATGAAGATCCGCTTGAATGGCCCCTCACGCAGCAACCGTCCGTTGCCAACGCAGTTCAAGGCCACGCCGCCGGCCATGCAGAGGTCGTCAAGGCCGGTCAGCTTGTGCGCCGTGCGGGCCATGCGCAGCATGATCTCTTCGCAGACCACCTGCACCGACCGTGCGAGGTCCATTTCGCGCTGCGTGAGCTTCGATTCCGGAACGCGGGGCGGACCTCCGAACACCTTGTCGAAGGCGCCGTTCGTCATCGTCAGGCCAGCCAGATAGTTGAAGTACTTCTGATTCAGCTTGAAGGAGCCATCCTCACGCAACTCGATCAGTTCGTTGTAGATCGCGTCGACGTACTTCGGCTGCCCGTACGGCGCGAGCCCCATCACCTTGTACTCGCCCGAATTGACCTTGAATCCCGTGTAGTACGTGAAGGCGCTGTAGAGCAGGCCCAGTGAGTCAGGCCAGTGGAGCTCCTGCAGGATTTCGATATCGTTGCCCTGCCCGCGGCCGATCGAAGCCGTTGCCCATTCGCCGACGCCGTCGATCGTCAGGATGGCCGCCTGCTCGAACGGGGATGGAAAGAACGCGCTGGCGGCGTGCGCCTCGTGATGCTCGCTGTAGAGGATGTTGCCCTTGTATCCGAGCTCCTTCCGCAGCTGGCGGTCGATGTAAACCTTGTCCTTGATCCAGAGCGGACCGGCCATCAGGAATGAGCGGAACCCGCGCGGCGCGATGCCGAGATAGGTCTCGAGAATGCGCTCGAATTTCAACAGCGGCTTGTCGTAGAAGCCGACATATTCCAGATCGTCGACCCCGATGCCGGCCGATTCCAGGCAATAGGCGACCGACCTCGCTGGAAAGCTCGCATCGCCTTTCTTGCGAGTGAAGCGCTCCTCCTGGCCGGCGGCGACAATCTCGCCGTTGCGCAGGAGGCAGGCGGCGCTGTCGTGGTAGAACGCGGAAATCCCGAGTGTGAATCGGTCAGTCATGGTGATCGCTGGCTACTTTGTGAGGATGAATTGATCGAGCACGAGCATGTCGATGCCCGAGCCGTAGAACACGCGGACGGCGTCGCGGGGGCTGCAGACGATCGGCTCGTGGAAGCCGTTGAACGATGTATTGACCAGACAGGCGTATCCGGTAGCGGCGCCGAATGCGTCGAGAAGCTTCCGGAATCGCGGCGGTGCCTGGTCGTCGACGCTCTGCATGCGTATCGTGGCTTCCGCTGTCGGCAGCACGTCCCGGAACGCCTTGCGGTCGCGCGGCCGGTAGTCGCACTCCATGAACGGTGCCCGCGCCGGACCATCGAACAGGTCTGACACCACCTGTGCGCGCGCGCTGAGCGCGTACCCTCGCCACGGCTCCCGCCGCTTCAGAAACCCATTCAGGTTTTCCAGCACGTACGGCGAGAAGGGGCTCGCCAGGATCGACCGTGCGCCAAGCGCCCGCGGCCCCCATTCCATCGCCCCTTCGTACCACGCGACCAGCGTGCCTTTTTGCAGCGCCCGCACAGCGATCTCCACGACGCTCTCGTGCGAGTGCCAGTCGTACTGCAGCTTGCAGTTGTCGAGCGTTGCCTTGATTTCCGTCGCGGTGTAGGCAGGCCCGAGGAAGGGCGACAACGCCTGGGGCTCCGAGCCGGCCGAATGCATCGCGGCGCCAACGGCGAGGCCGGGATTGCCTGGATCCACCGGCACAAAGACATCGGCAAACAAGCCTGACCGCCTGGCGAGCGTATTGATGTGGGAATGGTAGAAGAGGCTGCCACCAAGGCAGAGTTGCTCGGCTCCAGTCCGGCGGCGAACGGCCGCGAGCCATTGAATGAACAGCTCGCCGATCCGCGATTGCACCGCGGCCGCGAGACCGGCGCACGCCGGGATGCCGCCAGATGCTTTCACCAGGGCCTCGAGTCGCCCCTGCCATCCGGGCTCGACCCGCAGCGAGCTCTCGTCACCGTTGATCAACGCGGTGACACGGTCGTCCCGGTGATCCGGTTTCAGCCGGGCGAGCGCGTCCAGACGCTGCGCCCCGCCGTTGCTCCCAAAACCAAATGCCGCCGCGCATGCCGAGTAGATATCTGCGAATCCCGGCCCCTCCCAGGTCCACCCGTACGGCTTGACTTCGGCGCCACGACCGGTCCACACGCTGACCTTCGGAGATTCCTGGTCGCACACGACAATCGTCGCGGAGGCGAACGGCGACGACAGATAGGAGGCGCAGGCGTGTGCCATGTGATGGTCCAGCCGGTCCACATCCTTGCCATCGAGGATGTTGCGATCGCCTTCGGCCATCGCGTACCGTGCCACGTCGCTGCGTGTGTAGCCGAGGCGCTCGAGCATCGTGTCCAGCGCCTCGTCGGGCAGCCCGGTCTGATTGCACCCCGCCGCGCGGACACGAGTCACACGCTGCTGCTCGCAGGCGCCCAGCACGCGGCGTCCACTCGACAGCGCGACGGACCCGTAGTGAGACAGTCCCGCCACTCCGGCCGTGAGAGTTGGTGTCATTGCGAATTCACGATCGGCAGGTGGTCGATCAGCACCGGCGCCGCGTGGAGATACGACGCCGCGCGCCGCTTGGCTTCGATGTCGTCGTACACGACGCGAACCTGCTCGGGCGTCAGTCCGGTCTTCGCGGCCACGTCGGTCGGAGCGAGCTCGTTGTTCAATCCGTACAGACACAGGTCGAGCGTCTCGTGCGAGACCGAGAAGTAGAACTCCTCCTGCGACTGCGGCAGCGAAAACGTGTCGGTCGTGGGAGGCCGCCGCCGGATCTCGTCCGGTATCCCGAGGAAGCCCGCCAGCTGGTACACCTGCGTCTTGTAGAGGTGCGCGATCGGCTTCAGGTCGGCGGCCCCGTCGCCATTCTTGACGAAGAAGCCCTGGTCGTACTCGAGACGATTCGGCGTTCCGACGACGGCATACCGGCAGCGGTCCGCGTAGTGGTATTCCATCATCTTCCTGACGCGCTGCTTGAAGTTCGTCGCGGCCACGATGCTGAGGTACGCATCGGCGCTCAGCCGCACGCGCGTCTGCGCGCCATCCGGTGATTCCACGACGATCGAGAACAGCTTGTAGCGGCCGTCGAGCGTGCCGGGCAGGACCAGCTTCGACTTGTAGCCCGGACCGTACTCGGGGACGACGCTGCGGATGGCGGCGTCACGCCGGCTGTAGCAGCCCGCCGCCTCGAGAATCGGCGCGATGTTCTCGAGCGTCGTCGGGACACCGAGGTGCGCGGCGAGCATCGTGCCGAGCTCGGTGCTCTCGCGCGCGGAGTCGGTTTCGGGCATGAGCAGCCCCAGAACACGGTCGGGACCGAGCGCGCGCACGCACAGCGCGGCGCATACGCTGCTGTCGATGCCACCGGACAACCCGAGGACGACACCGCGGCGCTTGAGCGTGCGCTGCACCTGTTCGCGGATCGCGGCGGCGATCCGGCCGGTTTCGCGCGCCGCGTCGAGCCGAAGCCAGTCCAGCGCCGTCTGGGATTCTGTGCTCACCTGGCCACCGTGCTCGCCGCGCCCGCTTCTGCGCCCGATGCCACGTCCGATACGGGCGCCGACACCGGAATGTGCAGCGTTTTCTTGTCGATCTTGCCCGTCGTCGTTTTCGGCAACGACGCGCGGAACTCCACCAGCTTCGGCACCATGAAATTCTCGAGGCGGGCGGTGCAGTGTGCCAGCACCTCGCGCTCGGTCAGCGTCGCGCCGTCCTTGAGCGTCACGACGGCCTTGATCGCCTGGCCGAGCAGGGCGTCCTCGACTCCGACGACGGCGGCCTCGGCCACCGCGGGCAGCTCGTACAGAACGTTCTCGACCTCGCGAGGGCTCACCTTCTCCCCTCGTGATTTGATGATGTCGTCCTTGCGCCCGAGAAAGTACAGGTAACCGTCCTCGTCCATGCGGAAGAGGTCGCCGGAGTAGAGGACCTGCTCGCCGGGGAACGGTCCCGGCTTCAGCCGGCGCGAGGTTTCCTCGGGCAGCTCCCAGTAGCCTTTCATCACGTTCGAGCCGCGAATGACCAGCTCGCCCACGCCGGACGTCATCCGCTCGCCAGACTCGTCGACGACGTAGACCTCTTCGTTCGGCATCCCGCGTCCAACCGACGAGGGGCGCGCGTCGAGCTCGTCGGGCGGCAGATACGAGACGCGCTTGCACTCGGTGAGCCCGTACATCGAGTAGATCTTCACGTGCGGCAGGCGCTGCCGCAGGTCGACGATGTGCCGCGTCGGCAGCGCCGCGGCGGTGTTGGTGATGTATCGCACGCGCGACAGGTCGGTACTGCGCGAGATCCATCTGCAGCAGGATCGCCGAGAGCGTCGGGACGATCGGAAATCCGGTCACGCGCTCGGCCACAACCGTCTCGAGAACCGCATGCGGGTAGGTGAATGAGCGCTCGAGCACCACGGTGCCGCCGACCTTGAACGCCATCAGCACCTGATACAGCCCGTAGTCGAACGACAGCGGCAGAACGTTGAGGATGATGTCGTCCGGCGTGTTCTCGAGATACGTGGTGATCGAGGTCGCCGCCGAGACGATGTTGAGGTGCGTGAGCATCACACCCTTCGGCGTGCCCGTCGATCCCGATGTGTAGATGAGGGCGGCCAGGTCGATGTCGATGCAACGGTTCTCAGGCTTGGTCGGATCGGTCCCCGGGTCCGCGAGCCAGCCGGGGCCGGCGACAACGGTCGTTCGAGTGTGAGGCGTGCGATCGGCAATCTCACCCGCGAGCGGGCGCCTTCGACTGTCGGTCACGAGTGCCGCGGCGCGGCTGTTGTTCAGGATGAAAGCGAGCTTGTCGGCCTTGGTGGTCGGATTGACCACCATGAACACGGCGCCGGCCTTGAGCGTGGCGAAGACCGCCACCACGGCCTCAACGGAGTTCTCGAGGAATATGGCGACGCGATCGCCGCGCTGGACGCCCGCCTGAGCGAGGCGCCGGGCCAGCCGATTCGCATCCTCGTCGATCGCCTGGTAGGTGACGCGGCGATCTCCGCTGACGAGGGCGATCTTCTCAGGGAAGCGCCGCGCGCTCTCCTCGAGGAAGCGCTCAACCTGCAAGCGGCGACTCCTGCGCGTTCAGCTTCCGTTCGACGAACCGCGTGACCGACTGCACCGAGTCGAGGTTCGCGGGCACGAGATCGTGGTCCTGGACGGCGATCGCAAACGTGGACTCGATGAATCCCACGAGCTCCAGCACGCCGGTCGAATCGATGATGCCGGTTTCGAGAAACGACGCGTCCTCCGCGAGGTCGTCCTGCCCGAACAGGAAATTCTGTACGACGAACTCGCGGACGCGGTGCTGAATCGACGTGTTCTGCATGGCCTAGGCGACCTGCCTGATGAAGCGATCGATGAGGATCTGCGTCGACAGCACGCCGACCAGCCCCATGTCGTCCCTGACGCCGACCGCGCCGCCGGCCCGCGTCTTGGACACGAGCTGCGACACGGCGGCCGGATTGAAGATGCCATCGTCGCGAACGCGTGACGGCGCCATCAGCGCGGTCACGTAGTCTGGTGACGGGCGGCCGCCTGGCGGCACGAAGCACGCGGCGCCGGGCGCGCGGTACGGCTGCTTCGTGCGCTTGCGAATCGCTTCCGGGAGCAGCGAGGCCGAGGCGCGCTTGAGCAGGTATTTCTCGTTGAGGACCTTCATCTTCAACGACGCCGGCAGGGACGAGGTGAACGCCACCACGCGGTGATCGAGGAACGGGAAGCGTCCCTCAACGCCGTGGGCGAGCGACATGCGATCGCCCTGTGACGACAGGATGTAACCGGGCAGCAGGCCCGTGGCCTCGAGGTGCTGCGCGCGGGCAAACCAGTGCCAACCACTGAAGCCCGCCGGCAGCGTCTGCTTCAAGTCCTCGTAGGCATCGTAATCCGCAAGCTCCGCGCGAACATCCGACGAGAGGAGCAGCTTCAGCCGCGCCGTCATCTGCCACCGCGGCAGGTGCGAGAAGAAGCAGCTGGCCGGGCCGTCCTGGACGCGGAAGAAGCCGCGGAGGAATGCGTCCGACTGTGCCTGCACGTTCGCCAGGTACGGATAGAGCCGCTTGAGGAGGAGCGGCCTCCGCGACGAGTCCGGTTGGGCGGCCCAGAAGGCGCGGATCTTCGCCTCCTTGAAGATGTCGTACCCGCCGAGCATCTCGTCCGAACCCTCTCCCGTCAGCACGACCTTGTAGCCGCTGTCTCTGACGAGCCGGGAGAGGATGTACATCGGCGCCGGCGCCGTTCTGAGAATCGGGCGCTCGGCGTGCCACACGACGTCGGGGAAGACCTGAGCGATATCCGCCGCCGAACAGGGCACCCGCGCGTGATCGGTCCCGAGCGATGCAACGACCTCGTCCTGGTGCGCGCGTTCGTCGAACTCAGGGTCGTCGAACGAGACGGAGAACGTGCGGAGCCGCGCGTTGGTGAGGCGCTTCACGATCGCCGTGATGACCGATGAATCGAGGCCGCCGCTCAGGTACGCTCCGACTGGGACGTCAGAGCGCAATCGCAGACGCGTCGCGTCGACGAGGAGATCGAGCAGTTCGTCGGCGCAGCGCCCCGCATCCGCCGCGGCGTCAGCGTCGTCTGAAACCCGGTGGAATTCGGGGCTCCAATACGCGTAGGTGCGGCAGCCCTGTTCGCCCACGGTCATCGAGTGACCGGGCGGCAGCTCCGACACCTGCTTGAAGACGGTGCGAGGCGCGATCGGCGACCAGAATGTGAAGATCTGATCCAGCGCTTTCAGATCGAGGTCGCGCGCCACGCCCGGGCAGAGAAGAATCGCTTTGATCTCCGAGGCGAACACGAATCGATCCGGCAGAGAGGCATAGAAGAGCGGCCGCACGCCGAGGCGATCGCGTGAGACGAAGAGCCGCGCCCTTCGGCTGTCCCAGATCGCAAAGGCCCATTGCCCGTTGAGCGCGTGCACGCAGTCCTCGCCCTGCTCTTCGTAGAGATGGAGAATGACCTCGGTGTCCGAGTGTGTGGTGAACTGGTGGCCCTTCTCTTCCAGTTCGGACCGAAGCTCGAGATAGTTGAAGATCTCGCCGTTGTACGTAATCCAGAGTGAGCCGTCCCCGTTGGCCATCGGCTGATGGCCGCCCGCGACGTCGATGATGCTGAGACGCGCATGCGCCAGACCCAGCGGGCCGTCGGCATGCGATCCTCGTCCGTCGGGCCCCCGATGGCCAACCGCCGCCGCCATCTGTGAGAGGAGCGCGGGGTCTACAGGGCGACGGTCTCTATTGAGATATCCGGCGATACCGCACATGTGGTGAACAGTGAGTTTCGATCGGCGCGGCGAATCGACACAGCTTCGCCCTCTCACTTACAGTGACCCGACAGGTTATCGGCACTGAAAGGACGTCAGACGAGCCGCACACAACTCCGGGGACTGGTGGGCCGCCCCACCCCAGAGCAAAGATCCTTCCCCGGCGAACCAAGGTGCGGTCCGATGGCGAAGTCTTTCATTGGCAGTAACTTACCGCCGGATGTGCCGTGTGCCTTTCGGAGTGGGCAACAAAAGTCTACCAGAGCCCGGACTTTTCTCTTGAATCCGGGCCCTCTTGATACCTCAGGCGCCGATCAGTCCCGCGTGGAGGTTTCCGGCATTTCGGTCAAGGCCCCCTTGATCGCGGACGCGGTTTCGGCATCTGGCGAGTGATCGAGTGCCCTCCGGAGCGCCGTCCGAGCTCGAGCCGTGTCGCCGGCCTGCCGGTATGCGAGGCCGAGGTGATAGTGATACATCGCGGTTTGCGGCGCCTTCTCGACACAGCGGCTGAAGAGCGGGATCGCGAGCTGCGGCAGGTTTTTCTTGTAGTAGACCCAGCCGAGCGTGTCCATCAACTCCGGCACGTCTGGCATCGCTTGCGTGGCGGTCTGTGCGAGCTTGAGAGCCTCGTCGAGTTTCTCGCCGCCATCGGCGTACATCCAGGCGAGATTGTTGGCCGCGACGGCGGCCCGCGAATCAATTGCGAGCACCTCTTGAAAGCGCTCTTTGGCCTTCGGCACATTCCCCTGTGCCTGCAGGATCATCCCGCTCATCGTCATCGCCCCAACCGGACGCGACTGGCGGCGGGCAAGCTGCTCGAACTCCGCGCGTGCTTCGTCGAGCCTCTGCTGCTGGACATACAACTGGCCGAGCAGCGCATAGGCCGGGAGGAACGACGCGTCGACGCTGATCGCCTGGCGGAGCACTCGTTCCCCCGACGGGAGATCGTTTGCGGTGATGTAGGTGCGTGCAGCCAGCAGCAGCAGCTGCGGCGTCGGCGCTCCCGCGCCAAGCCGATTCTCGACAAGCGCCTTGGCGCCGGCGACGTTGCGCGCCTGGAGCTCCATTGCGATCAAGCCCGCAAGGCTCTCGAGCGATTCGGGGTCGAGCGCATAAGCTCGTTCGAACGCGGAGCGCGCACCCGCGAAATCGCGGCGGCCGACTGCGAGCGAGCCGGCGAGCGACTCGACGGCCGCCACCTTGGGGAAGTCCTTCCTCAACGGCGCCAGCTCTCGTTCCGCTCGGTCGAAATCGCCGTTTGCGAGCAGCGCGCGCACGAGCGCCACGCGAGCGGCGAAGCTGCGCGGGTCGTTTCTCCGTGCTTCGTCTGCGCTCCGCACTGATTCGCCGGGATTCCCTGCGGCCAGCTCGAGCCTGGCGAGCTCGGCGTGTGCTGCGGCGGCACGAGGATTCAGCCTGACGACCTCTCGAAATGCGGCCGTAGCGCCCGCGACGTCGCCGCGCGACGCATACATCTGTCCGAGCGCGAACTGGGCTTCGACCGAGGAAGGGTCGACCTCGACTGCCAATCGAAGGACCTCGAGCGCGGCGTCGCGCTGTCCGTCGGCCGCGAGAAGCTGTCCTTTGATGAACTGCGCTCGGGCGTCTTTTGGATTCTGCTTCGTGAGCTCGGCGATGAGCGCGTGGGCTTTCGGGCGATCGCCGGCGGCCGCATGCGCGCGCGCGAGCTGATGTCGGATGTCGGCCGGCGACATCGGCTGTGCGACGAGCGGCTCGAGGCGCGTGACGGCTTCCTTCGGCCGGCCGGTGAGCATGTAGTACTCGGCAAGCGTCATCACCGACGCCGGGTCCTTGGCGATCTCTGCGATCCGCCGCAGATAGGGTTCCGCGCGTTCCGGCTTGCCGATCGCGATGGAAAGGGCGGCCATCGCGCGGTTTGCGCTCTGCGAGTTGGGATCCAGCTTGAGGGCGGCGCCGAATGCGGCCTCGGTTTCCGCGGCCTGCGCGGTGGCCCAATAGAAGTTTCCGAGCGCCAAGTGCGCCTCGATCGAGTTCGGCTCGACGCTCACCGCGCGCCTGAATGCCCCCTCCGCTTCCTGACGGCGGCCGCGTGCGAGCTCGATGGCTCCGAGCTGGGCATAGGTCCACGCCCGCCTCGGATCGAGACGAATCGCTTCCTCGATGGAGGCAAGCGCCTTGTCGAACGAGTTCAACCCGGCGAGCGCATTTCCGTGCAGCACGTGCACGCGAGCATCCGTGGGCCGCAGCTTGAGCGCAATCTCCGCGCGGCCGAGTGCCTCCTGTGGCTTCTGGGCGGCAAGAAGGTATGTGCCGGCCTGAAGCTGGGTCTCCAGATCTTTCGGCAGAAGGTCCGCGGCACGCACGTACTCCTCGAGGGCGAGGAGTGGCTCGCCGCTGCGTGCGTATGCATCGGCCAGCTTCGCGCGGGCTGCGCCGAAGGTCGGGTCGATCTGGACCGCGTTTCGATATTCGATGATCGCGTGGCGATACTGGCCCGCCTCCAGATACTTGTTGCCGCTCTCCAGGAACGCCTGTTTTCGAACAGCGGGGTCCTTGGCGCATGCTGCGCCGAGCAGCAATGCCGCCATAAGGACACTCGTCGACAGACCACGGACATAGAAGGACACCATCGGCATGACCGAGGTCCTGAGCAAAGACCCTTCCGTGCGACGAGCGCCGGCCTAAACGTTTGAATCCAAGCGGCTTAAAGGCATACCGTGCCTTAACGGCCGGCCCGGGAGCTCACGCGGAAGGAGCCGAAGTCCTCCCGATCGCGGACTAAAGTTCCGCGGACGCGTGGAGGCAATGACAGGCGTAGGTCGCAGCCGTAGGCGGCAGGCCGCCAATCGCCTGGCGCCTGATTCAGGCGGTTCTGGCGACCGACGTGTGGCTCGGCTCGAGCGGAGATCCGCTCGGACCAGCCGATCGGCGAGACCGGCGCGAGGAAAGCTTCGCGCGAAGTGTTCCCGCCAGCGACATGAGCGCGACGCCCCAGAGGAGCAACCAGATAGGCTCGTTTACCGACAGGGTGCCCGGCGAAAGACCCAGGAGATTTTGCAGGCTGCCAGTGGCAGCCACAGTCAACGATGTAAGAAACGTGATCCGCATGTTTTGTCGAAGTGATTTGATACTACCCACAGGGTCAGCAACGGCCGCGCCAACGACAGTTTGCACAGGTGTGCGAAATCGCACGGGGGAATGGCCCCTTTTCGAGACTCGTCGATTGGTGCCATCAGGAAAGTCGCTGCCCGCGGCGAGTTTGCTCTGCTAGTCGCCCCGGCAGCAGGACTCGTAACGACCGTACTTCACGAGCTACATCGGCCGGGCAAAGCCGCGTAGGATGACGTTTTATTGGATTGGGGCAGATGAACGAGCAACGAGCCGGATGATCTCGGCCGCGCGCGCTTCGGGTACTGCTCGGCCGTACGGCGAGTATCAATGCGGCTTGCGGCGTGACCGCAACGCCGCTCACGGCGCCGAGGCCTGTCTCGACGGATTGCAGCCGCTGAACCGCCCCGCGCACCACATTCCCATGATGGGCATCGCCATCGGCCAGCCAGAGTTCCTGCGTCTCGCCACGGTTCCGCAAAGCAATGGCAAGCATGCCGGACGACGCGTGTGCCGGCGACGGTACTGCGGCGCGGGGTTCGAACGACGAAGCGAGCGGGTCTGAGCGGCCGGGGTTGGCGAGCGACAGCATCGCCACCGGTTCGTTCCAGGGTCCCGACGACCCCGCGAGCCAGAGTCGCGATTCCTGCGGTTCGTATACGAGCGCCGACGGCCGCGCGTATCCGCGCGCGAGGATCGGCGACTGCTGGTCCGCCGGAACACTCCCGTCGCGTGCGAACCGGAGCAGGTGCCCGTTGAACGCAAACGCACTCAGTCGCGTGGCGGATTCGTCAGCCGCTGGAACAGCGACGTACAGTCGCCCCGCCTCGTCGACCGCAACGGGCACACGAGCGCGCAGATCGTGGACCGGCAGACCCGTGACCAACGCGGCACCCTGGCCCAGCACGCCGGCGATCTCGCGGTACCGCCGAAGAGTAAACTCCGGGCCGCCTCGCCGTTCCTCGACAAGTCCCACATAGACGAACCTGGACTCGAGAAAATCTGCGGGGAGCGCCAGGCTGACGATCCGCTCCGCGTCACTTTCCGCGTTCAGCGCGGTTGCCACGAGACCGTCGGGTCCGATCACGCGCACGGCGCGCCCACCCTCGATGAACACCAGACGCCCGTCGGGCACTGCCGTGAGATCCGTCACGTCGCCGTCGGCGGTCGCGATCGTCACGGCGTCGTAGCAGTCGTCGACGGCGGCATCGAGGCAGACGATGCGCCCCTGCGGGGTGGCGGCGAGCGCGCTCGCCACGTCGGACGTCGTCAAGCTGACGGTTACGCGAAACGGCGCCGATCGGGGTCCTTCGATTCCGTTCTCGACGGCGGCGAGCTCCAGGGTGTGGGCTCCCGTGACCAGCGCCGGTAGCTGGCCCGAACAGGGATAGCCGCTGTTGGTCGCGGCACCGCAGCGAATGTCGGCAAGCGTCCGTCCGGCTCCGTCAACGTAGAGAACGTAGGTGAACGATTGAACCGCCGCTTGCGACGCTCCGGACTGATCCCAACCCAAACGCTCGCCGCCTCGAATCACCGTGCCGGGTGGCGGGGGCGTCCCGGGCTCGGGAGACGAAGGAGGCCGCTCGGGCGTGGGAGAAGCCGGTGGTGGGTTGTTCCCGCCACCCCCGCATGCAGCGCACAGAAGGCATGCGACAAGGAGCGTCCGAGGGAATTGCGTCACTGCGCGCGCATTTTAGCTCGAATCCGTCGAGGACCGTTGAGTGGAACCCGCCGGGGCTGGTCGAAGGTGTTGGGGCAAGCGCACTGTGTAGGGCAGCGATACCTGCCGAATGCCGTGCACGCTGCTGCCGACCTCCCGGATAGCCGACGCGAGACGGACCGCCAGGAGCCCGTGCCCATTTTCGCCCGCCGCGGCCGACCCCTCGGATACGGCCAAATGGAGAATCGACAGCCGGTCGCCCTCCCTCGTGTACACCGCCACTCCGGCGAGCTCGTAGGAGTCGCCGTGCGCGACGAGGGCGTAGAGCGTCTGGACGTCGGGGAGGTCCCCGACCGCCACACGCAGCATGCCGTCCTCGCCGTGCACGCGCGGCTCACCGTAGCGTTCAACCGATCGAGCGATGCCGGCCCGGGCGCGCTCCTGAAGCGGATTGAAGAACAACAACGTTTCGAGATCCTGTCGGAATTCCTCGGGCAGGATCGATGAGAACTCAACGGGCTGCATGGAAGTCCGGGGAGCTTCCCTAGCAAGAGTCGGGTCAGCGGAACTTCGTATGTACGCGGGCAATTTTCGCGATCTGCGGGCGGTGCGGTGCATCCGTGGGACGACTGTTGTCATCCGAAATCGTGATTTTGGTCGAAAGCGTAATTCTTGACGAACGCCCGCCAAGTCTGACTGCGGAGGGCCCAGTCGGACTTAATTCTCCTGCCAATCAGATTTCTCATTTGGTCGGTTGCAGAAGCCAGATGAAATGCCTGTGTTTCTGCGTACTTGGCGAGTAAACACCTCGGCCGCCGGATTGCACAATACGGCCGCGCTCGGGCACGTCCGAGTGCGACCCGAGTGAGACCAGAGAGTGTGAGGTGTATGGTGCGACGGCTTCGGATGATGACGATCAAGAGATTGATCGCGGCCAGCTCGGTACTTTGCGGCTTGTTGATGTTCACACCAACTGCCGCCGATGCTGCGCCGGTTCTCTGCGCGGCGCAGCCGGTTGGAGGGCTATCCGTCAGCAACGTGACCTTCCGCTCGAACAATGCCGCGAACTGCTTCGGCGTCGTCACCAGTCCCAACAACCCGAGTACCAGCGGAAACCCGAGCGGGTGGACCGTCAACACTCTCAACGGTGGGCTGTTCGGCGGTGGGTGGCAAGCCTTCGTCACCGACAACAACGGGCCCGGAACCCTGAATAACTACTTGGGCGTCAACTGGACGCTCAGCGCTCCGCAGAATGCAACCAGCGGGAACTGGTCGTTGACCTTGGTCGATCCCGCGCCCGTGAATCTGCCCGTCAGCGTCGACATGCTGATTGTCCTGAAGGCTTCGAATCGATGGGCATCCTATCTGTTCAACGCTCAGACGTTCGCTCTCGTAGGGTCAAATCCCGGCACTTTCGCGATCAACTTCCAGAATAACGGAGGTCAGACACCGGGCTTATCGCACATGAGCGTGTATTTCCGTCAGGTCGCCACCAGCGTTCCAGAGCCGGCCACACTGACGATCCTCGGTCTTGGCCTCCTGGCATTCAGTTTCTTCCAGCGCCGGAAGATCGCGGCTCGCTAGCTGAGAAGTCCTTTCGCCGTCAGGGTCTCGACGATCCGCGTCACGCATTCCTCGACTGAGAGCTCGTCAGTAGCGAGCACGAGGTCTGGCGAGGCCGGCACCTCGTAAGGTGCGGTCTCGCCATCGCCAGACCGATCGGACGTACCGCGCGGATCGCGCGCGGTGCGGATCTCCTCCGCTGCGGACAGGTAAATCTCCAGGAACCGCTCAGCCCCCACAGCCGCCTTCGCCTTCTCACGCACGCCGCGACTCGGCGCGATGAACGCGCAGATACAGATCCCTCCCGCTTCATTGACGAGCCGCGCGACTTCGACCGCGCGGCGGAGGTTCTCCGATCGATCGGCGCTGGAGTACCCGAGATCGCGACTGATCATCCGTCGCATCAGGCCGCCGTCCAGAACGCACACATTGCGCCCGGTGTCGAACAGGCGCCGCTCGAGCGCGTAGGCAATGGTCGTCTTGCCCGCCCCTGACGGGCCGGTCAGCAGGACCGTCGCCGGCTGATGGCCGAACCGCGCGACGCGCTCCGCCAGCGAGACCGCAGTCGGGCGCGGCGACGGTGCCGCGTCGACCTCCGTGTCCCAATAGTCGCGCAGGAACTTCAGCGAGGTCGCGCGATCGATGATCATGCCCGCGCCGACAGTGCGATTCGTGGAGCGGTCGATGACGATGAAAGAGCCCGTCGCGCGGTTGTGCGCGTAGGGGTCGAAGCACGTGGCCCGGCTGGTGGTGACCGTGCACCGGCCGACCTCGTTCATCGCCAGCGCGGGCGCGGTCTCCCGCCGGAGCGTATTGACGTCGACGCGGTATCGCAGGTTGGAGATCTGAGCGCCCACCACTCTCGCCGACTGCTTCACGAAGTACGGCTTCCCGGGGAGCAGCGGCTCTTCCCCCATCCAGACCACCATCGCCTCGAACGCCTGCTCGACCCGCGGCAGGTTTGCCGGATGCACGAGCATGTCGCCGCGGCTGACGTCGATTTCGTCGGCGAGGGTCACCGTCACCGACATCGGCGGAAAGGCCTCCTGCAGGGCGCCGTCGTACGTGAGGATTTCCTTGACGCGGCTGCGCTGACCCGAGGGCAGCGCCACGACCTCGTCGCCTTTCCGCAGCACACCCGACGCCACGGTGCCGGAGAAGCCGCGGAAGTCCAGGTTTGGCCGGTTCACGTACTGCACGGGGAACCGCAGATCGATCAGGTTGCGATCCGACGCGATGTGGACGGTCTCGAGATAGTGGAGCAGCGTTTCGCCCCGATACCACGGCATGTGCCAGCTCGCCTCCACCACGTTGTCGCCCTTCAACGCCGACATCGGGATGAAGCGCAGGTCGGCAATCTCGAGCCGCGTGGCGAACGAGGTGTAGTCCTGAACGATCTGATCGAACATCTCCTGGGAATAGTCGATCAGGTCCATCTTGTTGACGGCGACCATGACGTGCCGGATGCCGAGGAGCGACACGATGAAGCTGTGGCGCTTCGTCTGGCGGACCACGCCGTTGCGCGCGTCGATCAGAATGATGGCGAGGTCGCAGTTGGATGCGCCGGTGGCCATGTTGCGCGTGTACTGCTCGTGGCCGGGGCAGTCCGCAATGATGAACTTCCGCTTGTCCGTCGAGAAGTAGCGGTAGGCGACGTCGATCGTAATGCCCTGCTCGCGCTCCGCTTTGAGCCCATCCATCAGGAGCGAGAGATCGATCTCGGCGGTCGCCCCTTTACGCGCGCTCTCGCGCCGGATCGCTGCGAGCTGATCCTCATAGATCATCTGCGTGTCGTACAGCAGGCGCCCGATGAGCGTGCTCTTCCCATCGTCCACACTGCCCGCGGTGAGGAAGCGGACGAGATCCTTCCGTTCCTGCGCCGCCAGGTAGGCATCGATGTCGTGCGTCGCGAGGTCGGCGTCGGCCATCAGAAGTAGCCTTCCTTCTTCTTCTGCTCCATCGAGCCGCTCTCGTCGTGGTCGATGGCGCGCCCCTGCCGCTCCGACGTGGTGGCCAACAGCATCTCCTGGATGATCTCGGGCACGGTGCGGGCGTTCGATTCGATTGCGCCGGTGAAGGGATAGCACCCGAGCGTACGGAACCGCACCGTGCGCTGCTGCGGACGTTCGCCCGGCTCGAGCGGGAGGCGGTCGTCGTCGACGAGGATCAGGAGGCCGTCGCGCTGCACGACCGGCCGCACCTCGGAAAAGTAGAGTGGCACGACGGGAATGCGCTCGAGGTGCACGTACTGCCACACATCGAGCTCGGTCCAGTTCGAGAGTGGGAACACGCGAATGCTCTCGCCGCGGTTGATCCGCGCGTTGTAGAGATTCCAGAGCTCGGGGCGCTGGTTCTTCGGATCCCACTGGTGGAACCGGTCGCGAAACGAATAAACGCGCTCCTTGGCGCGCGACCGTTCCTCGTCGCGCCGGGCGCCGCCGAATGCCGCGTCGAATCCGCCCGCATTCAGTGCCTGGAGCAGCCCCTGCGTCTTCATCACGTCCGTCCAGCGCCGGCTGCCCGCCGTGATCGGATGGAGTCCCTCGGCGTCCGGCCCGCGGTTGGTGTGCACGATCAGCCGCAGGTTGTGCTCGCGGCAGAAGGCGTCGCGGAACGTGATCATGTCGCGGAACTTCCACGTGGTGTCGACGTGCAGCAGGGGAAACGGAATCGGCCCCGGATGAAACGCTTTCATCGCGAGGCGCACCATCACGGAGGAATCCTTCCCGATGGAGTAGAGCATCACCGGATTTTCGAACTCCGCGGCCACCTCGCGGATGATGTGGATGCTCTCCGCTTCGAGCTGCTTCAGGTGCGTCAGCTTGTAAGATTTCATGGTGCCGGCGTTGGGCCGTTAGCTAGTGCCAACATTATGACACCTGCGGTACACTTCGGGATTCACGATGGAGGACTCGATACGTCTTTGATGGCCGAGGGCCGTCGCCAGGAGGAGCTCGCGCGCGCATCGCGCGACTGGCCGTCGTGGACGCTGACGCCGCGGCAGCTCGGTGATCTGGAGCTGATTCTCAACGGCGGATACGCGCCGATCGATGGCTTCATGACGCGGCCGGATGCCGCGGCGTGTGCGCGCGGGCGGGTCCTGAGCGACGGGACGCCGTTTCCCGCGCCCGTCGTGCTCGATGTGACCGCGACCTGTGCGCGCGACGCGATGGCGGCGCGCCGCCTCGTCCTCCGCGATGTCGAGGGCGTGGCCCTCGCCATTCTCGAAGTGACGGACTCGTGGCACGACACGAGTCACTTCGTGGGCGGGCCCGCCGCGGGGCTGCAGCTGCCGAGACATCTGGACGCGATCTGGGTTCGTCACTCACCCGCGGAGGTCGCACGCGAGATCCGGCGCCGAGGGTGGAGCGCCGCGGTGGCGTTCCCCACGCGCGGGGTCGTGCACCGCGCCGAGCACGACGCCACCACGCGAGCGATCGCCCACGCCAACGTCGGGCTCGTAATCATCGCGCTGACCGATCCGACGGAAGACGATGGCAAGCGCCTTCTGCGCCTGCAGTGCCTCGAGGCGGTGATCCCTGAATATGCCGCGCAGCGCGCCCTGGTATGGCTGGTGCCGCTGCCGCGGCGTTCCGACCCGGTCGACGACCTGCTGCTCGCGGCAATGGTGGCCCGCAACGCGGGATGCACGGACGTCGTCCTGACGCAGGAGCTCGACGCGGACGCGCGGACGGTCGTGTCGGGCTTTGCCGGCGCCTCGAAGCTCGCGCTGCGATACACCCCGGTCGAGGACGCGGGCACGTTTCCCGCGGTCGCCAAGGCGCTGGCGCTCCGGGAACCGCCGCCGCTTCGCCGCGGATTCACGCTCTTCTTCACCGGCCTCTCGGGTTCCGGCAAGTCGACGATCGCGAATCTCGTGCGCATCAAGCTGCTCGAGCGAACGGGACGTCCGGTCACCCTCCTCGATGGAGACGAGGTGCGGCAGCATCTGTCGTCGGAGCTCGGGTTCTCCCGTGAGCATCGCGATCTGAATATCCGCCGCATCGCGTTCGTCGCCGCGGAGATTGCCCGGCACGGCGGCATCGCGATCTGCGCGCCGATCGCGCCCTACGAGAGCGTTCGTCAGGAGGCGCGACGCGCCATCGAGGCGGTCGGCGGCTTCGTGCTCGTCTTCGTCGATACGCCACTCGAAGTCTGCGAGGCCCGGGATAGAAAGGGTTTGTACGCGAAGGCGCGCGCCGGCCTGATCGGCGAGTTCACCGGCGTATCGGATCCCTACGAGGCCCCGGCGGACGCGGACCTCGTCATCCGCACTGCCGACGAATCGGCGGACGAGGCCGCCGAGCGGATCATCTCCCATCTCGAACAGCACCGGTATCTCGGGTCTGGCGGTCAGCCGTGGGCGCCGTAATCGATCTCCACCTGCACACGACGGCGTCCGACGGTCGCTGCACGCCGGAGGAGCTCGTGGACCGGTGTGCGCACGCGGGCCTGCGTGTGATCAGCGTGACCGACCATGACACGCGCGCGGGGGAAGCCGCGGCGCGCGCCAGGGCGACCGAGCGTGGCATCGAGTTCATTTCCGGCATCGAGATCACGTCGGTGCACGACGGCAGGGACGTCCATGTGCTCGCTTACAACCTGCCGGCGGATGTGCCGGACCTCGAGGCTCTCATTACCGGACAGCGTCAACTCCGTGTCGAGCGCGCCCGGGAGATAGCGGCGCGCCTGTCTCGCGCCGGCGCGCCGATCGACATCGATGCGCTCGTGGCGTCGGCGTCCCAGGCCTCGGGGAAAGCCGTGGCCCGCCCGCAGATTGCTCAGTACCTGATCGCCGCCGGACACGTGTCGTCGGTGGACGAGGCGTTCGTTCGTTTCCTCGGCGAGACCTGTCAGGCCTACGTCCCGCACCAGGGCGCATCGCCCGCGACCGTCGTCGCGCTCATCGCGCGTGGCCGCGGCGTCTCGTCGCTGGCGCATCCGGGCAGGCTCAATCGCGACGGGCTCATCCCCGACCTCGTCGATGCGGGCCTGACCTGCATCGAGGCGTACCACAGCACGCATGATGCATCCGCGCAGGCGCACTATCTGGATCTCGCGCGCCGGTACGGCCTTCTCGTGACGGGCGGCTCCGACTATCACGGCGACGGCACGCGGCACGCGGAGTGTTTCGGCGTGGTCGGTCTGGAATCGGCCGCGTTCGAGCGGCTGAAGGAGCGCCTGAATCCCGCGTCGACTCTCAGGGCATGAAGACGCGCACGCGTCTTGGTGAGACGTGCACCGTGTCGCCCACCTTCAGGCCCAGCTCGGCGGACCGCTCGTCCGAGATCTCCGCGCTGATCAACAGGTCGAAGTCGACGGCACGCAGTTCGACCTTGGTCCGGGAGCCGGTGGGGTGCACGTGGAGGACGGTGGCCGCGATGCTCGAGCCGCCGTTCACGTGATTCTCGATCGTGAACTCGTGGGGTCTGATGTAGACGGCGGCGTCGCGGGCCTCGGCATGCGGGTACTCCGGGTACGCCACGTCGAGGCCGGGGACGACCGCGCGGCCCCGTTCCACGCGGCCCTTGAAGACGTTGACGTTGCCGAGGAAATCCATGACGAAGGCGTTGGCGGGATGTTCGAACACGTCCGCCGGCGTGCCCACCTGCTCGATCCGTCCGTTGTTCATCACCACGACATGGTCGGCCACCTCGAACGCCTCTTCCTGATCGTGCGTCACGAAGATGCTCGTCACGTGGATTTCCTCGTGCAGCTTGCGGATCCACTGTCGCAGCTCCTGCCGCACTTTCGCGTCGAGCGCCCCGAACGGCTCGTCGAGCAGCAGAACCTTGGGCCGCGCGGCCAACGCGCGCGCGAGCGCGACGCGCTGGCGCTGGCCGCCTGACAACTGCGACGGGTAGCGCGCGCCGTAGCCTTCCAGGCGAATGAGCTTCAGGAGCTCGTCGACCCGCGCCTGTCGCTCCGCCTTGCCGACTCCGCGCACCCGAAGGGCGTAGCCGATGTTGTCGGCGATCGTCATGTGACGGAACAGGGCATAGTGCTGGAACACGAACCCTACTCTGCGGTCGCGCGCCGAGTACTCGGTGATGTCCTCGTCGTGATGCAGCACGGTCCCGCGGTCGGCGACCTCCAGTCCGGCGATGATGCGCAACAGCGTTGTCTTGCCCGACCCAGAGGGTCCGAGCAAGGCCAGCAGCGAGCCGTCGGGGACATCGAGGCTGACGTCGTTGACCGCGCCGATGCCACCGAAGGTCTTCGAGACGTTCTTGATGTGAATGCTCATGCGTTCACGTCGGTCGAGCGCTCGAGTCGGCTCTTCACGACCAACGTCAGAATGGCGACCAGCGTCAGGACGGATGCCACCGCGAACGATCCAGGCAGATTGTACTCTTGGAACAGTTTCTCGATCCGCAGCGGCATGGTATCGGTCTGACCGGCGATGTGTCCCGAGACCACGTACACCGCTCCGAATTCACCCATCGCCCGCGCGTTGCAGAGAATGATCCCGTAGACCAGCCCCCATTTCACGTTGGGCACGGTGATGTGCCAGAACATCTGCCAGCCATTTGCGCCGAGACTCAGCGCGGCCAGTTCTTCTTCGGGCCCGATCGCGTCCATGATCGGGATGAGCTCGCGCGCCACGAATGGGAACGTGACAAACGCGGTGGCCAGAATCAGCCCCGGCGTGGCGAAAATGATCTTGAGGCTCGTGTTTGCCGGCCACACCTCGAAGTACTGCTGGAGTGTCACGAGCAGCACGAACAGCGTGGCGCCCGCTCCCAGCACCGACAGGACGGGATGCTTCCAGATGCCGCGCCGGGTCGGGCGATGGCTTGGCCGCAGCAGGAAGTACCCGCCGGCCATCACAAGCACGCACAGCAACGAGGTCAGGTACGGCATCACGGCGTAGCCGTCCCGCCTCAGGAACTCACCGAAGTAGCCCTGGAGCCCGAAGATCAGCACGAACATCAGCCCCGCCACCACCGGGGAGACGGCGAACGGCAGGTCGACGAGGGCGGTGAGCAGCGTCCGTCCGGGGAAGTCAAAGCGCGTGATCGTCCAGGCCGCGGCCACGCCGAACACCAGGTTCGCCACCAGCACGATCGGGACGACTGTGAGCGTCAAGAGGATCGAATGGCGGGTATCCGGGTCGGCGAACAGGTTCCGCCAATACACGCCAGGCCCGTCGGCCAGCGCTTCGGCGAAGACGTTGATGACCGGAATGACAATCAGCAGTCCGACGATCGCGATCGCCGCCGCCGTGAGGCCCCACCGCACCCACGCAGGATCGCGATGAATGCGCGGGCGGACGACGGTCGCCACCGTCTTCTTATCGCGCATACCGTCGGGTCCAGCCTTCCAGCATGTTGATGAGGACGAGCATCGAGAACGAGACGATCAGCAAGACGGCGGCGATGGCGGTGGCCTCTCCGTAGGCGAACTCCTCGAGGCGGGCAACAATCAGAATCGGGGCGATTTCCGTCCTGAACGGCATGTTCCCTGATACGAACACCACGGATCCGTACTCACCGACGGATCGCGCGAAGGCCAGAGCAAAGCCCGTGATCAATGCCGGGTACAGCGTCGGAAGAATCACGGCGTGGAACGTCTGCCACCGCGTTGCGCCGAGCGACGCCGACGCCTCTTCCGCCTCCGGATCGAAGTCCTCCAAGACCGGCTGCACGGTTCGCACGACGAACGGCAGGCCGACGAAGACCAGCACGAGCACGATTCCCAACCGCGTGTAGGCGCCATTGATTCCAAGCGGCACGAGGTGGCGTCCCAGCCAGCCGTTCTCGACGTAGAGGCTTGCGTATACGAGCCCGCCTACTGCGGTCGGCAGAGCAAGCGGCAGATCGACGAGCGAGTCGATCAGACGTTTGCCGGGGAACGTGTAGCGGACGAGCACCCACGCAATGAGCGACCCGAACAGCAGGTTGACGAGCGCTGCGACGAATGACGCTCCGAACGTCAGGGAGTACGCGGCGCGGGCACGTTCCGTCCATACCGCGCGCCAGAACTCGTCGAGCGAGAGCGAACCAGCCCTGGCGAAGACCGCCGTGATCGGCAGCAACACCAGGAGACTGAGGTAGAAGACCGTGTACCCCAGCGTCAGGGAAAACCCAGGCAGCACACGTCGATTCACGCTCGCCATTCGCGATTCCTACGACGGCTTGTAGATCGAGTCGAAGACCCCGCCTTCGGCGATGAACTGTTTGTGCGCGTCGGCGAAGCTCTTGGCGATCTCCGTGATGTTGAACAGCCTGATGACGGGAAACGTCGCCGCGTGCTTTTTCAGGATGGCCTCGTTACTCGGCCTGTAGAAATGCCTGGCGATGATCTCCTGCGCTGCGTCGGTGTACAGGAATTTCAGGTACGCCTCGGCCGCAGCCCGCGTGTTGCGACGGTCCACATTGCCGTCGACCACCGCGACGTGAGGCTCCGCGCGAAGGCTGATGGGTGGGTAGATCAACTCGAGTTGACCTTTGGCCTCTCTCACCTCCAGATGCGCTTCGTTCTCCCAGGCGAGGTGAACGTCCCCGATCCGCCGCTGCACGAACGTCGTCGTGGCCCCACGGGCGCCGGAATCGAGGACGGGTACCTGTTTGTACAGCTGGGTGACGTACTTGATCGCGTCCTGGCGAGAGCCGCCGCGCAGAACCACGGAGCCCCAGGCACTGAAGAAGCTGAGGTACCCGTTTCCCGAGGTCTTCGGATTCGGAGTGATGATCGACACGCCCGGCTTCAGCAGGTCCGGCCAATCCTTGATTCCCTTGGGATTACCTTTGCGAACGACGAAGATGACCGTGGAATAGTACGGGAGCGATCGCTGCGGTAAACGATCGACCCAACCTGGCTTGATCAGCTTTCTCTGGCTGATGGCCTCGGTGTCGATGATCGAGGCGAGCGTCACGACATCCGCCTCCAGTCCATCGATGACGGCGCGCGCCTGCGTGCTCGACCCGCCGTGCGACTGGTTGATGGACAACTTGACCCCGCTCGCCTTCTCGTAGACAGGGATGAAGTGACTGTTGATGTCTCGCCACAGCTCCCGCGTCGGATCGTAGGAGACGTTGAGCAGCGTCACCGCCTTCTGCGCGGACGTGGTCGTCGCGAGCGAGATGAGGGCGATGAGAGCGGCCGCGAGGCCGCCGTGTACGGACCGCATGGGTGAATGTCTCCAGCGCTTCATGAATGAGCTCATGTCAGAACGAGAACTGCAGCCGGCTGAACACGCCGCGCTCGGTCGGGCGGTCGCCGATGACCGCCCCGCCGTCGAAGTGCGTCTGCTCGTAGTCGAGCACGATCTTGATGTTGCGATTCAGATACCAATTCAGCCCGCCGGTCCAGGCTCGGGCGCGTTCCGCGGCAACCTGCGCGTTTGCGAACAGCGGGAAGGCGTCCTTGTCTGGTGTGAGCTGGTGATAGCGGGCGGTGATCTCGAATGCGCCCCACTTCCCGGTGGCGCGGTCGAACGCAAACTTCGGAGTGACTGAGCGGTACGACGCCTCCTCGCCCGTGAGCACCCACGATCCTGCGAGCTGCCAGGCCGTTGTTTCGAGCGTCGCCGCGGAGAGATCGCGGCGAACTCGCTGCGACGAGACGACCTGTTCGGCAAGCACTCCGAGTGGACCGTAGTAGTAATACCCCTGTGCCGACCACCGGTACCTCGTGCCGTCGGCGAGCACCGTCCCCGCAGCGGTTCCGTCGGAGCGATACCTGAAGAACGTCTGCTGCCCGGTCGTTCGGTACGACGCGAGGCTTGGCGTTGCGGCGCTGCCGTTCTGCTTTCCGTAGCTCCACGCCACGCCGATGCCGAGACCCTTCAAGGCTTCGCGACTGCCTTGCCTGAACGGATGCGCGAACAACCGCGTGACGAGGTCCTTTCCATCGCGGTCGTCTACGTCCGTACTCCCGCCGTCGACGACGCCGTCGAACGCGCCGATCGCATACGAGAGATCGCCCTTGAACACATCGCCGTGGACCATGAACCCGACGTCGCGATTGGGCGCCACCGCCGTCGGCGTCGCGCGCTCGAGAAAGAGAAGTTCGCTGGCCGAAACCAGCCGCTCCAGTCCGAACGGGCTCTTGAACTTTCCGCCTCGCACGCGGAGTGCCGGCGTGAATCGCAGGTCGACGTACGCGTCCTGAAGCACCGTCGTACCGCCGCCGAAGTCGGGCATCAGCCGCAGGTCGAACACTTTGTAGACCGTCGCGTCGAGGATCGGACGGACGCGGCGCAAGGCGAACGTGTCCGGCGCGATCTCCGCCGAATCGTCGACAAAGAATCGGCCGTCCGACTGGACCAGTCCGCGCAGTCTCAATTGGAAGCTGCCATCCGCGGACCGCAGCTGAAAGCCGTCACGGCTCGCACCGATCGCCGGCGCCACCTTCGACTGCGTCGTGGCCGCCTCGCGCTCGATTTCCAGCTTGCGCTCGAGGATGCGCAGGTTCTGGTCGAAGGCTTCGACGCGCTCGTCGAGCGATGCGGGCGGCGTCGGGCCGGACAGCGTCGCCTCGGACAGCGTCGCCTCGGACAGCGTCGCCTCGGACAGACGCTCCGTCAGCGCTCGCACCTGCCTCTCGAGCTCACTAACGCGCGCTCGCAGATCGGCGTCGGAGGGGTCCTGTTCCTGCGCCCGCGCTGGCAGTGCCCCGGCGGCCAGGAAGAATGCGATGAAAACAATTCTGGCATTGGTAACGGATATTCCTTGTCTAAACACAGATCTTGAGCTCCTCGAGGTTTAGAGCAGCGACCATGCCACGTTTTTAGCCTTCCGCATAAACCATTGAGTATAAAAACGTAAAGTCATGCTCACGAAACGAGGCTGCCATGTTGTCATTATTTGACCGTAGTATTTGCGTAGATCGAGCTTACTGCCCGTGTTACGCCGTCAACAGTGATGGCAGTTGAGAATATACGACCGTATAATCTGGTCAGTCATGCCTGCCACGGACTTACTCCTCGCCGTTTGGCGGGAGGCCTGCCGGCACATCGAGCTGGAGCAATCGATCGAACGCATCGCGTTGCTTCTTGTGGACCACGTGCGGGCCGAGCATCTCGTCGTGCGCCAACTCGATGTGGCGCGCGCCGGTGTCGACACCGTGGCCATCGGCACGTGCCGCCCGGGCGCGCCGGCCGTCCCGCCACAGCGGACGGACTGCACCGGCGCGATGATGCGCGAGCTGCTCGCCTGGTGTCGCGACGCGCGGCTCACCGAGGGTGCGGTACCTGGCGCGAGTGAAGTGCTGACGACGGTGGCTCCGCCCGGGTTCCGAGGCGACTGCCTTGCCGCGCCGGTGTACGTCGAGGACGGACCGAGCGGCGTCGTGCTGCTGCTATCGCGTCGTGGCCCGCTTCGTGGAATCGGACCGGGCGCTGCTGGAGCGTCTGATGGAGCCGATTGGCGTGGCGCTCGCAAACACCGCGCGCGTGCACGAGCTGAAGCGGCTGCGGGAAGCGCTCGAAGCCGACAAGCAGGCGCTTCTCACGCGCCTCGGACGCCACGACGTGGCCGACGCGGTGGTCGGCGAGGACACGGGGCTGCGGCTGGTGATGGATCAGGTCGAGCAGGTCGCGGCCACCGACGTTCCGGTGCTGATCATCGGCGAGACCGGAAGCGGGAAAGAAGTGCTCGCTCGCGCGCTGCACACCCGGTCCACCCGCGCGCGCGCCCCGATCGTACGCGTCAATTGCGGCGCGATTGCGCCAGGGCTCGTCGACTCGGAGCTCTTCGGGCACGAGCGCGGCAGCTTTACCGGCGCGGTTGCCACGAGGCAAGGCTGGTTCGAGCGCGCCGACGGGGGCACGCTGTTCCTCGACGAGATCGGCGAGCTGCCGCTCGAAGCGCAGGTGAGGCTGCTGCGCATCCTGCAGGACGGCACCTTCGAGCGCGTCGGCGGACAGAAGGCGCTCACGGTCGACGTGCGAATCGTCGCGGCGACGCATCGGGACCTTCGCGACATGGTGTCGCGCGGACAGTTCCGCGAGGATCTCTGGTATCGGCTCAGCGTGTTTCCGATCCGGCTTCCGCCGCTCCGCGAGCGGCGAGAGGACATCCCTGGCCTTGCAGCGCACTTTGCGTGGCGCGCGGGTCACCGCCTCGTCGGGGCGCCGCTCACGCCGACGGGCGCCGACCTGGAGCTGCTGCTGGCCTACGACTGGCCCGGCAACGTGCGCGAGCTCGCCGCCGTGATCGAACGTGCGGCAATCCTGGGGCGCGGTCGACAGCTGCGGATCGCCGACGCGCTCGGGACCGCGGCGGCCGTAGCGGACCCGGCCGCGCGCGCAGACCGCCCGGGTGACGCGCCGCCCGCGGTCTCGGATGGCGCCGAGCTCCTTTCAATGGCTCTCGCGATGGGGCAGCACATCGAGCGCGCGCTGCAGCAGACCGGCGGGCGAATCGAAGGTGCGTCAGGCGCCGCGGTGCGGCTCGGCATCAATCCCCACACGCTGCGCGCGCGTATGCGCAAGCTGAATGTCGCATGGCGGCGGTTCCGGAGCGCCAGACCCGCGCCACATTCGCCGGACGCGTCGATCCCCACGCTGGACGACGCGATGGCCGACCACATCCGGCGGGCGCTGACGCTGACGCATGGTCGTATCGAAGGCAGGACCGGCGCGGCGAGCCGGCTGGACATCAATCCTCATACGCTTCGCGCGCGCATGCGCAAGCTTGGCATCGACCCACGGACATTTCGACCGCCCTTGCGCTAGCTCGCGCTTCGGCGCGGCAAGGCGGCGCGATATGATGTGCTCGCTGTGAGCAACGGGTCAGGGGATCCCGACATCCGGCTCGAGCGGCTGCGCGCCGAGCTCGACGCTATCGACCTGCGAATCGTCGAGGCTCTGGCCGATCGGCTGCGCGTCATCGGTGTCGTCAGCGCCTTCAAGGAAACACAGCCGTCGCAGCTGCGGGACCCGCAGCGCGAGGAGTCGCTCCTGCAGCACCTCCAGTCGCACGCCCGGGAGCTTCGCCTCGATCCGCACTTCGTCACCCGGCTGTTCAAGGAAATACTCGGTACTCGGTGCGGCGTCAGGAGGACTTCCTCTTTGCGCGTGAGCGCCACGCCGATCGGCCGACCGTGGTCGGCTATCAGGGTACGGACGGCGCGTGGGGCCACATCGCCGCGCAGCGGCATTTCGGCGTGCGCGGTGACGAGGTGGACTACCGGGCGTTCGATTCGTTCCGCGAGCTGCTCGAAGGCGTGCGGAGCGGCGCCGTCCAGTACGGGCTCCTGCCGATCGAGAACACCACCGCCGGATCGATCAACGAGGCATACGACCTGCTGGCCCGCATGGATCTCTCGCTCGTCGGCGAGGAGATTCAGAAAGTCGATCACTGCCTGATGGCGCTCGATGCGGTGCCGCTCGAGCGGATCAAGCGCATCCTCTCCCATCCGCAAGCCATCGCGCAGTGCGCCAACTTCCTCGCCGGGTTGCCGCATACGCACGTGGAGTCATTCGCCAACACCGCGCTGGCCGCGCGCAAGGTGCGGGACGACCAGGACCTCTCCCAGGCCGCCATCGGCAGCGAGGAGGCCGCGCGGCACTGGGGCCTCACGGTGATCGCGCGCGAGATCACCGACCATCGCGAGAACTACACGCGCTTCGTGGTCGTCGCGGAGCGGCCCGTGACCCCGGACGCGCGCATCGCCTGCAAGACGTCGCTCATCTTCACGACGAAGCACAAACAGGGCGCGCTCGTCGCGTGCCTCAACGTCCTCGCCGAGCACGGCCTCAACCTGACGAAGCTGGAGTCGCGGCCCCGCCCCGGATCGCCGTGGGAGTACGTGTTCTACGTCGACTTCGAGGGGAACGTCCAGGACGCGGCGACGGAGCGGGCGCTCAAGGAGCTCACCTCCCACGTCGTCTTCCTGAAAGTGCTGGGCTGCTACCCGGCGCGCACGCGGAAGGTGAGCGAGAACGTCGCGACGACGTGAGGTCGGGAGGGGAATCACAGGGAGATCAGGGAGGTCAGGGAGTCGGCATTCTATTCACAGGGAGATCAGGGAGATCGGGGAGGTCAATTAAGTTCCAGAATCAACTCCGATCTCCCTAATCTCCCTGTGAATCTCTCCGATCTCTCCGATCTCCCTGTGAATAGACCCCGGGAGCTACGCTGATCGTCCGAACCGCTCCGCGGCTCGTGCTCGGGCCTTTGCCGCCTCCACATCGCGGTTCTTCGGCGCCGAGGTCGTCTCCAGCGAATCGATCAGGCGGCGAGCGATTGAGGCGACCTCATCGATGGCTTCGTTGAACGAGGTTTCGTTCGCCTTGGACGGAGCATTGAAGCCACTCAACTTGCGGACGAACTGCAGCGACGCCGCGCGGATTTCCTCATCCGTGGCAGGTGGATCGAAGTTGAAAAGCGTCTTGATGTTGCGGCACATGAGGATATTGTAGCAATCGCCGTGGACTTCGATCTCGAGCTCCGCGCCGCGATCTATCGGCATTTCGCCGACCGCGCTCAGCCGCCCACCGTCGGCGAGATGGCAGGCGCCACGTCGCGCACGGCCGCGGAAGTCGCGAATGGGTATCGAAGCCTGTACGCGAAGCGCATGCTCGTGTTGATGCCGGACGGCGAGTCGATCCGGATGGCGCCTCCGTTCTCGGGTATCGAAACGCAGCACCAGGTGCGCGCGCGCGGGAAAACCTACTTCGCCAACTGTGCGTGGGACTCGTTCGGCATTCCCGCCGCGCTCCATTCGGAGGCTGACGTGCTGTCGCGCTGCGAGCAGACACACGAGCCGCTCCGCCTGCGTATCACACGCGCCGGTCCGCCCCCGGTTGACTGGCTCTTTCACGCGGCGGTGCCTGCGGCGCACTGGTGGCGCGACATCGTCTTTACGTGACAAACGATGTTGTTCTTCAGGAGTGAGGAACAGGTGAACGCCTGGTGCGCCGCCAGCGGCGTACCGAGACGGCCGCTCGTGAGCCTGGCGCAACTCTGGCAGCTATCGGTCGCCTGGTACTCGACCCGCCTCACGCCCGATGCGCGACGACCGGGCCCCGAGGAGATGCGGCGGATTTTCGAAGCCGTCGGACTCGATGGGCCGTTCTGGGATCCCGCGTCCGACCGGTTCTGATGCTGTGTCGATCACCGGGACGGGCCGGCTTAGCCGGCCCGCCGATCGCGATCAGTCGATCATCGGCGCGCAGGAACAAGCGCCCTCCCGCAATGGCGGGCGACGCGACGAAGTGCCCGTCGAGCGTATTGCGCGCCAGCACCTTCGGCGTTCTGCCCGCCTGGAGCACCACCGTCTCTCCGCTTTCGCTGACCAGATACACCTTGCCGTCGCCCGCCACCGGCGACGCGGTGAAGATCCCGCCAATCCGCTCCTGCCAGACGCGCTCGCCGCTCGCGGCCTCGATCGCGTTGACGACGCCGTTCTCGCCGGCCATGTAGAGGAGGCCGTTGTAGTGCACGGCTGACGGAATGTACGGCGCGCCCGTCGGCACGTGCCAGGCGACGTGGGTCTTCGAGATGTCTCCGCGGCCGCCGGTCTTGATGGCCATGTACGGACCGCTCCGGTAGCCGCGCGTCAAATACAGCGTGCCCTCGTGCGGCGAGGCCACCGGAATCGGGAAGCGGTTCGGCTCGGCGAAGTGCCACAGGCGCTCGCCCGTGTCTGGATTGTGGGCTTCGACGCCTTCGCTCGTGTTGACGATCAGCTCCGGGCCGCGCGCGCCATCGATCACGATCGGAGTGCTGTACGAGATGACATCCGTGCCCCGATCGACCTTCCAGCGCGTCTTGCCCGTTGCCGCGTCGACGGAGAGGAGATACGACGCGGGCGAGTGATAGCAAAGCAGGATCAGCGAACCCTTGTGCAGCGCAGGCGAGCTCGCATGTCCCCAATTGATGTTGAACGGCCCGTACTCCTTCGCGAGGTCCCGCTGCCACACCACCGCGCCCTTCATGTCGAGGGCTACCAGCTGGCCCGTGCCGAACCACGCGTAGACCCGCTGTCCGTCCGTCACCGGGCTGGGCGACGCGAGATTGTGCTTGTCGTGAACGGGCTGGAGGTCGCCTTCGGCTTCGAGCGCGTGTTCCCACGCGCGCGCACCTGTCGTGCGGTCGAACGCGGAAATGATGAAACGCGTGCGGTCCGCTCTCGCGGTGCCCGTGAGTGTCCGTTCGCCGGAGGATTCGCGCTCTGCACCCTGCACCAACGACGGATGATTCCCCTGCCGGCGTACTCCCGAGCCTTCCTGCGACGTCACGAAGACGAGGCTGCCGAAGACGACCGGCGATGACACGCCGGTGCCACGCAGCGGCGCCTGCCACGCGACGTTCTCCGTCGCGGTCCACCGCTCGGGGAGGTTGGTCTCGCCGGAGACGCCCGTGGCGCGCGGCCCTCGCCAGCCGGGCCAGTCCTCAGCAAAAAGGAGTGCAGGTGTCAGAAGGACGGTAATCAACATGGCGCGGCGCATCGGGTAATCTTATCCGTAGTTCGTTGTCCGTAGTCCGTGGGTCGTCAAATCACTACGGACAACGGACTACGGACTACGTTTTTCGGAGGATCCATGAGAACACTATGGGACGAGCCGGCGCGTCAGGATCTGCGCCAGCGGCTCGCTCGCCTCACGCCGGCGAGCAGTCGCCGTTGGGGCAGCATGTCGGCTGAGCAGATGCTGACGCATCTCGTCGATGCCATGCGCATGGCGGTCGGCGACATTGCTGTGCCCTCGAGGAACATGATCCTGCGGTTCACGCCGATCAAGCAGCTGGTTATTCATTGTCTGCCGTTCCCCAAGGGCGCGCCGACGGCACCGCAGTTGATCTCCCGGGCTCCGGGCGACTGGCCGAGCGAATGCGCCACACTGCTGTCGCTGATCGATCGCTTCGCGGAGCGCGAGCGCGCTGACCGATGGCCCGACCATCCGGCCTTCGGCAAGCTGACGGGCAACAGCTGGGGGGTGCTCACGTACCGGCACATCGATCATCACTTCAAGCAGTTCGGCGTCTGACGTGACGTGGACTGCGAAGGCCGAGATCACAGGTCACGGCCGGATTCCGTACCTCGACGCCGGCGACCCGAAGTCCGATCACGTGCTGCTGCTGATCCATGCGTTTCCGGTCGGGATGCGCATGTGGGAATCCGTCAGCATCCCCGAAGGGTGGCGTGCGGTGGCTCCGGCGCTGCCTGGCTTCGACGGCGCGGATCCGGCTCCGCGTGAATCGACGAGCATCGACGACTACGCGACGGCCATTCTCGATTTCATGGATCGGCTGCGCCTCGACAGCGCCGTCCTGGGCGGGCTCTCGATGGGCGGATATGCCGCGTTCGCGGGCTGGCGGCTCGATCACCTGCGCTGGCGCGCCCTCGTGCTCGCGGACACCCGCGCCGGCGCCGATTCCGAGCAGGCCCGCGCCGGACGGGAGAAGATGCTGGAGGTCCTCGATGCGCGAGGCACGCGTGGCATCGCCGACGAGATGATCCCGAAGTTGCTCGGGAGCACGACCCGCGCGCGGCGGCCGGAGCTGGTCGATCACGTGCGCCGGATGATCGAGCGCCAGACGAACGAAGGCGTCAGGGGGGCGCTCGTCCGGCTGCGCGAGCGTCCCGATTCCACGTCGCTGCTCTCAGAAATCAGCGTACCGGCCCTCGTCTTGGTCGGCGAAGAGGATGAGGTCACGCCGCCGGCCGAAGCAGAGCACATCGCCGCGCGACTCGAGGATGCGCAGGTCGTGCGCATACCCGAGTCGGGTCATCTGTCGTGTCTCGAGAATCCGATGGCGTTCAACGCGGCGCTGGACGTGTTCCTCACTCAGTTTCGCGGTTGAACGTGTCGCACGCCTCGGGGCGTCCCGACTCGAGGCCGCGCCGGAACCATTCCACGCGTTGCGCTGACGAGCCGTGCGTGAATGACTCGGGCACGACGTGGCCCTGGCCGCGCTGCTGCAGCCGATCGTCGCCAATGGCCGCCGCCGCGCGCAGGCCTTCCTCGGTGTCTCCAGGCTCGAGCAGATCGCGCTTCGCCGCGTAGAACCCCCACACGCCGGCAAAACAGTCTGCCTGCAGCTCCTGCCGCACCGATAAGGCGTTGCCCTCGCTCTCGCCGGCGCGCTCCCGCATGGCGGACACACGCTCCGACACTCCGGTCATCGTCTGAACGTGGTGACCCACTTCATGCGCGATGACGTAGGCCTGCGCGAAATCGCCGGGCGCGCCGAACCGCTGGTCGAGATCGCGGAAGAACGAAAGGTCCAGATATACCTTGCGATCGACGGGACAGTAGAACGGACCCATCGCCGCGGTCCCGGTGCCGCACGCGGATCGCGTGGCTCCCGTGAAGAGCACCAGAATCGGCGGCGCATACGCTTGTCCTCGTTCGGCGAAGGTCTGCCGCCATGTTTCCTCGGTGTCCCCGAGGACAACCGACACGAACTTCGCCTGCGGATCGTCCTCACGGACGCCCGAGGTCCCGGCCGTGTCTCGCTCGCCGCCACTCTCGGTGTTGATCAGGTCCACCGGGTTTTGCCCGGTGAGCGCGGAGAACAACAACAGCAGGACGAGCCCCCCGATACCGCCGCCTATCGGCAGCGCGGCACCCATTCCTCGGCGGTCTTCGATGTTCCCGCTTCCTTGCCGTCCTTGCCATCTCATCGGCGCGCCTCCCGCTGGCCTTGTGATGCATGCGGGGTGCCCGTGGCAATATTGCTGAAATGGACTTGAAGCTGCGAGGAAAAGTGGCCGTCGTGACCGGTTCCAGCCGCGGCCTAGGGTTGGCGAGCGCTCGGTCGCTTGCGGCCGAAGGCTGCCGTGTGTGTCTCTGCGCGCGCACGCCATCTGCGCTCGAGGTGGCCGCGCGAGAGGTGGCGACGATCGCCGGCGGAGATGGCGTCATGTCGGTCGTTGCCGACGTCAGCACGCCAGCCGGGATACAGGAGGTGATCGACCGCACGGTCGCTGAATTCGGCGGCCTCGACGTGCTCGTCAACAACGTCGGGCTCGCACAGGGTGCGGGCCTGCTCGAAACCACGGATGCGCAGTGGCAAGAGGCCTTCGACCAGACGGTCATGCCGGCTGTGAGGGCGTCGCGCCTCGCGGCGCCCCACATGAAAAAGGGCGGCGGTGGCGTGATCATCATCATTGCGTCGATCTTCGGCCGCGAGGCCGGAGGGCGTATGACGTACAACGCCGTCAAAGCCGCCGAGATCAGCCTGGCACGAGCGCTCGCGCAGCAATTGGCCCCGGACAACATCCGCGTGCTGAGCGTTTCGCCCGGCTCGATCCTTTTCGAAGGAGGGTCGTGGTGGAAGCGGCAGCAGGAGAACCCCGAGGCAATCGCCGAATTCGTCCGGCGCGAGCTGCCGTTCGGCCGCTTCGGCCGCGCCGACGAGATCGGGGACGTCGTTGCGTTTCTCGCCTCGAGCAGGGCGATCTGGATCGCTGGAACCAGCGTCGTCGTCGACGGCTGTCAGTCTCGATCCTTTTGATTTGTCGTTGCTCGAATCACAAACCGCAGATCACTGAATAGTTTGACTCAAAGTGTTGTCGACGAACTCGCGCCATGCGACGCTGGTTTCCCCATCGTCGGCGACCGTTGCACCGCACCAGATACGTTCGTTGATTGATTGCTGCTTCATCCACACGGGCAGGGCGCCGATGCGAAGACTGCCGACCATCAGGTCGAACCGCTCCGAGCTGGATAGTGCCGCCCCGGCAGGCAGCTCCATTCGGAATCCCCCGTAACTGAGATCCACGAGCTGAACGGTCTGATCCGCCGCGCGAGCGGTGATGTTCGTGCGGGACCGAGGCCACCGGCGCTCGCGCCGCTGGATCGCGTTCTCGACGGCGCCCACGATTTCGTCGGCACCGGGGTCAGCCAGGTAGAGCGCCTCGGCCTGACGGGCTTCCGCCTGGAGCACGGGGTCTGCGTAGCCGATGACTATTGTCTTCGTGAGCACGCTCAATAGGCGACTTACGATCGCGAGGTGCAGGCCGTTGTGTTCCCGCAGGCGCACCGACGTGACGACCACGTCTGGCTGCCAGTCGATCAGGAGCTTCCGCGCTTCGGCAAACGTATCGGCCGTAAGCACTTTGAAGCCGCGGGCGCCAAGCGCCGCGGGCACAGACGCGCGCAAGGATACGTCTGCGGTGACCACGAGGACGGTCCGTAGAGTCATTCCGATTTGAAGACGGGGGGAGGGGCTCCGGCGGTCTTCTAACGCCGGACGGACGAGCATCATGCAAAAACAGCGGCCAACCACGGCCGTTTTTGCACGAAAAGTGGCAAACGTCGCGTCAGGACGCGTGTGGGAGTCCGCTGATGTGTCGATGCGAATCGGCTTGGAGCAGTTCGGAAAGAGCCATCGCGAGGTGGGCGGGCTCGTGCCGCAGCTTGCCGCCTTCGACCTTCCAGGCCAGCTCGCGCTCGATAATGCGCGAGGTTCCGTACATCTCCTGAGACGTCTGGCGTACGACGGGCTGCGAACAGTTCGATGCGTACTGCTTCAGGGTGTCCATCGGCTATGGGCGCGTTGTTCGACGAGCACGTAATCGAAGATCGGCAGGCCGACATGCGACTGGATCACGTCGAGGTGCCGCTCGAGTGTGAAGTCGTCGGTCTCACCAGGTTCCGTCATGAGGTTCGCGACATAGATGCGCGTCGCCTGCAGACCATAAATCGTGGGCGCAAGACCGGCGGTCAGCAGAACCGGAAGGATGCTCGTGTACAGGCTTCCAGGTCCAACGATGATCACGTCCGCGTTGATCAGCGCCTCAATGGCCTCGGGGAGCGGGCGGGCATGGCGCTCGAGCGCGAGCCGCCGGATAGGCTGGCCGTGCCGCGCGATCGCCGTTTCGCCGACGATCACCTCTCCGGACTCGAATTCAGCCTTCAGATGCACCGCTTCGGCGGTGGCTGGCAGGACCCGTCCTCCGGTGCGCACCATGCGAGCGAGCTCCCGCACGGCGGACGCGAAATCACCGTCCAGTTGCTGCGTCAGACCGGCGAGGAGCAGATTGCCGATCGTGTGTCCGTCGAAGCCGCCGCCGGACAATCGATGCTGCAGCAACCGGGCGAGCGGAGACGCGTCCGTGGCAAGCGCTGCGACGCAGTTCCGCACATCGCCTGGCGCAGGCATGTGCAGTTCGCTGCGAATCCGTCCCGAACTCCCGCCATCGTCCGTGACGGCGACGATGGCGGTGATCGCGTCTTCAGGCGCGGCATTGCCGAGCATCAGACGAAGGCTGCGCAGAACTGCCGGTAGTCCCGTACCGCCGCCAAGCGCGACGATGCGCCGCGGGAGCGACGGTGCGGGAATGTGGGCGTGCTGCGTTCGCCCGAGCTGCTGCAACATGCTGACTGGAACTGGCAAGGGCCGTGCCCGATTCGGACGCCCGAAACGGCGCGGATCGCTGCCTGGCGGGGTAAAGGCCTACCCAATTGTCTGCCTCGGCGGGACTATTTTTCGCCGGTCTTGCCGAAGCCCGGGGCCGTTCGCGCGAATGCGGCGTAGTAGACGGGCACGCCCACGAGAACGATGCCGAACGTGACCGTGGTCCAGATCGGATCTGTAATGAGCGCGTTGACGACGAGGTAGATCACCCCGGCGATGAACACACCGGGCAATACCGGGTAGCCAGGGACCTTGTAGGGTCGCGGAAGGTCGGGCTTCCTCCTTCGCAAGATGTAGAGCGCGCCGACGCCACAGGCGTAAAACGGCCAGATCGACAGCACGAACGTGTCGGAGAGCTGCTCGAACGTCCGCGTCAGAACGAACGCGACACCGAGAGCCGCGGCGAGCAGGATCGCGACGTACGGTGTGTTGTAGCGCGGATGCACTTTCGCTACCGTGCGGAAGAACAGCCCGTCGTCGGCCATCGCGAAGAAGACCCTCGGCGATGCGAGCATGCTGGCGTTGAGCGCGCCGAAGGCCGAGAGCATCACCACCACCGAGATGAAGGCGACGCCCGCCCGTCCGAAGATTGCCAGCATGGTGTCGGCCGCAATCAGGCGCGATTGGGCGACGCGCTCGATGGGGCTGACGTAGAGGTATGCGACGTTCGCCGAGAGATAGATTGCGAGAATCGCCAGTGTGCCGATGATGATCGCTCGCGGCAGATTTCGTTGTGGATTGGCCACCTCGCCACCGGCGAACGAGAGGTCGGCGAACCCGTCGTACGCCCACAAGACCGAGATCAGCGCGAGCCCGAAGAGGCCCGCCTGCACTGGTGCGCCGCCGGCCGCGAAGTGCGCCGTGCTGGCCCCTGCCTGCCCACCGAGCAGGATCGACGCGAGGACGAGGAATGCGAGCGCGCCGAACTTGGCGATCGTCGAGATGCCGGCGATGGCCGCGCCGTACTGCACGCCGCGCACGTTGACCGCGGCCGCGAACACGATGGCGCCCGCGGAAAGATAGTCGGCTGTCCGCTCGTTCAGGGCGGGGTCGATGCCGATCGATCGTAGAAGAGTACTCGCCGAACACGGTCGCGATCGCGCCAACCGCCGACGCCCGGATCAGCACGAGCTCGGACCAGCCGAAGAGGAAACCGAGCAGGCGTCCCCAACCCTCGCGCAGGTATACGTACCATCCGCCGGTTTGCGGCATCGACGCGGCGAGCTCCGCAACCGACAGCGCGCCGCAAAGCGAGATCAAGCCGCCCAGCAGCCAGACGGCGAGCATCAGCATGGGATCCGGAACCCGTGTGGCGATGCCCGCCGGCGTTCTGAAAATCCCTGATCCGATCGTGACGCCGATGACAATCCCGATCGACGACCACAGCCCGAGACGGCGAACGAGATGCGCTTCGCGGGTTGGTGAGGCGACTGGGATTGCCATCCGGCGGTAGCCTACCTTAACTCCGTTGTTCGTTGTTCGTTGTTCGTGGGTTGTGGGTCGTAGGTCGTGGGTCGTGTGCAACAACGGCAGTTTCCTCGGTCTACGGACTACGGACTACGGACTACGGACTACGGACCACGGACTCCGTTCCAGGGATCCGGATTGTGAAATGGGCGTCCAACCATAGAATGGGCGTGATGGCGCAGGCGGCCTCGCTGTCGGGGAAGCTGATGCTGCACTACCGCGTCGGGCAACGGCTCGGCGGCGGCGGCATGGGCGAAGTGTACCTGGCGGAGGATACGCGACTGGGCCGTCAGGTGGCGCTGAAGTTCCTCGCGCCTTCGGTGCAGCGCGACGAGGAGAGCCGCGCGCGGCTGGTCCGCGAGGCTCGGGCAGCGTCGCTCCTGCGCTCCCCCAACATCGCGGTCACCTACGATCTCGTCGAGCACGGCGAGTCGCTGTTCATTGCGATGGAGTACGTCGAGGGTGAAGTGCTCTCGTCGCGTATCGCGAAAGGGCCGCTTCCGCTCAAGGAGGCGGTCGACGTCGCGCAGCAGGTGGCCGACGCCCTCGACGAAGCCCACACGCAGAGCATCATCCACCGCGACATCAAGAGCGCCAACCTGATTCTCACGCGGCGCGGGCTGGTCAAGGTGCTCGACTTCGGCCTGGCGCGATTCCAGGACCGCCCGGACATGCGGGCTCGCGATGTGACGGCGCTGCAACTGACCTCGCCCGGTCTCGTGATGGGCACGGTGGCCTACATGGCGCCCGAGCAGCTGCTCGGCGGCGCCATCGATCATCGCATCGACCTGTTCGCGCTCGGCGTCGTGCTGTATGAGATGGTGGCCGGCCGGCTGCCATTCGCAGGCGACACGATCACCGAAGTGTCCGACCGCATCCTGCACGCGGAACCCGAAGCGCTTGCGCGCTTCAACTACTCCACGCCGCAGGAACTCGAGGGCATCGTTCGCAAGGCACTCGAGAAGGACCCGGCGTTCCGCTACCAGTCGGCGCGCGAGATGTACATCGATCTGCACCACCTCGCCCGCCGACTCGACGCCGTCGACACGACATCTCAGCTGGCTCGAGTGTCGAGTGGATCAACCGCCGCGCCGCGACCCGAAACGCGTGTCGAGCAGGGCGAGCGATCGATTGCGGTCATGGCGTTCGCGAACGTCACGCGGGAGGCGGCCGACGATTGGATTGGCGAGGGGATCGCCGAGACGGTGACGAGCGATCTGAAGAACGTGCACGGCCTTGCCGTGATCGGACGCGCGCAGATCTTCGAGCTGCTGAAGAATGTGGCGATCGGCCGTGACGCGCCCGACGACCGGCTGGCGATCGAGATCGGACGACGGCTGGGCGCATGGTGGGTCGTCACCGGCGCGTACCAGCGCATCGGGCCCCGCATCCGCATCACCGCGCAGGTGATCGAGGTGCTCAGGGCCACGCTGCTCAAAACGCTCAAGATCGACGGCGCCATCGACGACATCTTCGAGCTGCAGGACCGGATCGTATTCGAGCTGAGCCGCAGTCTCGATCTGAAAGTCGACAAGGTTCAGGCCGAGGCCATCGCGCGTGACGAGACCAAATCGGTCGAGGCGTTCGAGGCGTACTCGCGTGGGCTCGTGAACATGCGCCAGGCGACGCGCGACTCGATCGACCGGGCGATCGCGCTGTTCGAGCGCGCCACCGAGCTCGATCCCAACTACGCCGCCGCCTGGGCTTCTCTCGGAGGGGCGCTGCAGCTCAAGGGCTCGTTCCTGAGCATCAACGACTTCCTGACGCGGGCGATAGAGGTGCTCCGCAAAGCAATCGCGATCCAGCCGACGCTGGCCGAGGCCCATGCCTGGCTCGGCATGTCGCAGCTGAATCTTGGACGTGTGGAAGAGGCCATCGCGTCGCTCCGGGAAGCCGTCGCCCTCGAGCCCGACAACGGACAGGTGCACCAGGCGCTCGCCCGGGCGCTGTGGATGGGGCTCGGGCACGTCGACGAAGCGATCGAACATCTCCGGCGCGCGATTGCCCTGAATCCGGAGGCAGGCTATTCCTATCTCCAGCTCTCGTATCTTCAGGCGCTCCTCGGGGACCTGGACGGCGCGGAAGCGTCGGCCCGTCAGGCGATCGATCTGCAGGAACGCGCGGTGTCCGGAACGCAGGGATTGCTGATCGTGGGCGCGCACGTGCGGCTCGGGTATGTGCACTTTCTGCGCGGCCACTACGATCAGGCTCATGAGGAGTACCGGCGCGAGCTCGAATTCCTCGCGGCCACCGATCACGGGCTGCGCGAACGCACGCTCATAGAGCTCCACCAGAAGCTCAGCGCGCTGCACGACGCCCGTGGCGATCGGCCGCAGGCGGAACGGTTCGGCAACCTCGCCATCAACGGGATGGAAAAACGGATCGCCGTCGGCGCCGATGACCCGGCCACGCGGTATTACGTCGCTGCGGTGTTCGCGCGGCGCGGCGACCTGGACAACACGCTTCGCCATCTGGCGCTTCCGCTCGAGCGCCTGCCGCGCTTCACGCCGTGGCGCCTCGCGCGCGACCCCGACTTTGCCCGCGTTCGAGGTGATCGCGCCTTCGTGGAGCGCGTCGGTTCCGCAACACGCCTCAGCTGAATCACTGGTACAACTCGTGCTCTGTAATAGGGCGGCCCTTTGCGGGCCGCACTACACAGGAGGAGAGCCGTGGCGGTTGAGAACATGTGGGACTACACACCGGAGTTCGAATCCTCGCGTGTCAACGTGGGGAAGGGAGAGCGGTGGCTCTCGATGGTGGCGGGCGGCGCGCTCGCTGCGTACGGAGCACGACGTCGCGATCTGCCGGGCGGCCTGGCGGCGGCCGCAGGCGCGGCGCTGCTGTACCGGGGCGCCACCGGCCACTGCGCGATCAGCGAACGAATCGGACGCGACACGGCGCATCGTGGGCACGCGGCAATTGCCGATGTCGACTCCGATACCCGTCAACGGCTCGGCGGCCAGCGCGGGATGCTCGTTGAAGAGACCGTGACCATCAATCGACCGGTCAGCGAGGTGTACCGGTTCTGGCGCAACTTCGAGAACCTGCCTCGCTTCATGAAGCATCTGGAGTCGGTGTCGGAGCGCGAGAACGGCATCTCGCACTGGGTTGCGAAGGGACCCGCTGCCATTCCCGTCGAATGGGACGCTCGCATCATCAATGAGATCGATGATCGGCTGATCGCGTGGCAATCGCTTCAGGGATCGATGGTCGCGACGGCGGGGTCGGTTCATTTCGAGGAAGTGCCGGGCGGGACGTTGGTTCACGTGCGCTTCCAGTACGACCCGCCCGCGGGCAAGCTCGGTGCGACCGTGGCGCGGTTTCTCGGCGAAGAGCCGAGCATCCAGGTCCGGGAGGACCTCGCTCGACTCAAGAACATCCTCGAGGTCCATTAGGCGATTCGATGATTGGCGAGTAGGTGATTGATTGGCGATTGACGATTCGATGATCGAATCATCCTCACCAATTGCCAATTAATCACGCAATCAAAAATCACCGGATCGCCCAATGGATTTATTGACTTTTGACTTTTGATCGCCGTACCATTCGGACGCCATGCTCCTGGCGCGCCGCACGGATCCAGCCCATGACCACGCCCTGCAGACGGTCCTGGACCGGTTCACCGGCGGCACGCTGGAGCGGTCGGATACGCCAGACGGCTGGGTTACGGCGATCAGGCGGCTGCCGGCGCATCCCGCGGAGCACGCCGCTTTTCCGGAGGGGATCGATGAGCGGCTTCGCGCGGTCCTTCGCGGTCGCGGCATCGAGCAGCTCTACACCCATCAGGCCGCCGCCATCGCGCATGCGCTCGACGGGCGCAACGTCGTCATCACCACTCCGACGGCGTCGGGCAAGACGCTCTGCTACAACGCGCCCGTGCTCAGCGCCATCCTCGCGGATGCGTCGACACGCGCGCTGTACCTGTTCCCGACGAAAGCCCTGGCGCAGGACCAGCTCGCCGAGCTTCATGAGATCGCGACCGAGCTGACTCGAGGCGCTGAGTCTCACATCGGTGTGTTCACCTACGACGGCGACACGCCGGCCGACGCACGGCGGGCCATCCGCGGCAGGGCGCACGTGGTGCTCAGCAATCCCGACATGGTCCATTCGGGAGTCCTGCCACACCATCCACGATGGGCGAAGCTGTTCGAGAACCTGAAGTTCGTGGTGATCGACGAGCTTCACGCGTATCGCGGGGTGTTCGGCAGCCACCTCGCGAACGTGCTCCGCCGTCTTCGCCGAATCTGCCGCCATTACGGATCCGATCCGACCTTCATCTGCTCGTCGGCGACCATTGCCAATCCACGCGAGCTGGCGGAGGCGTTGGTGGAGCAGCCTTTCGAGCTCGTGAGCGAGAGCGGCGCACCGAGCGGCGAGAAAACGTTTCTCTTCGTCAACCCGCCGGTCGTGAATCAGCAGCTTGGCATCCGGCGGTCGTATCTCGCCGAGACGCGGCGCATCGCATCGGAGTTCCTGAAGCGGCAGATTCAGCTGATCGTGTTCGCGCAGAGCCGGCTCTCGACCGAGCTCCTGACGACGTATCTCAAGGACGATTTCGCCAGCTCTCCGGGGACACAGGATGTGATTCGGGGATACCGCGGCGGGTACCTGCCACAGCGCCGCCGCGAGATCGAAAAGGGACTTCGCGACGGTTCCGTCCGCGCCGTCATCTCGACGAACGCCCTCGAGCTCGGAATCGACATCGGAGCGCTGGACGTGTGCGTGATGGCGGGCTATCCGGGCACGATTGCGTCCACGTGGCAGCGAGCCGGGCGTGCGGGCAGGCGGAGCGGCCGATCGGCGGCGGTGCTCGTGGCGAGCAGTGCGCCGATCGATCAGTTCGTGGTGCGCAACCCGTCGTACTTCTTCGAAGCGCCGCCGGAACACGCCCTGATCAATCCCGACAACCTGCAGATCCTGGTCGATCACGTGAAGTGCGCGGCCTTCGAGCTCCCGTTCACGACGACCGAGTCATACGGGCGGCACGACCTGCAGGAGGTGCTCGGCGTCCTCGCCGAAAGCGGCCTGGTGCATCGATCGGGCGGCGAGGGCGCGACCGAGGGACAGTGGCAGTGGACGAGCGAGTCCTATCCAGCCGACGCCGTCAGCCTGCGGTCGATTTCCTCCGACAACTTCGTCATCGTCGATACGACGCGGGGCGCCGACGTCATCGGCGAGACCAGCTTCAACAGCGGGCCGCCGACCCTGCACGAGAAGGCGATTTACATTCTCGAAGGGCAGCTCTATCAGGTCGAGAAGCTCGACTTCGAGGGGCGCAAGGCCTACGTGCGGCAGATTGAGTGCGACTACTACACCGATGCGATCACCTATACACAGGTGAAGGTGCTCGAGACGTTCGCCGCCGAAGCGGGCGGGGGAGGCGGGCAACGGAGCTGCGGTGACGTGCACGTGTCGTCGCGCGTCGTGGGCTTCAAGAAGATCAAGTTCTACACGAACGAGAACATCGGATCCGGCGAGCTCGACCTGCCGGAGCAGGAGATGCACACCACGGCGTACTGGCTCACGCTGCCGCACGAGGTCATGGCCGCGCTGCCGTACACGGCCGACGATCGGCGAGACGGCGTGGTCGGACTCTCGTTCGCCATGCGGCAGGTAGCGCAGCTCCTGCTGATGTGCGATCGGCAGGACATCGGCATCTCGCTTGGCAGCGGCGATCACGGCGACGAGGCGGAAGCGTCAGCGAGCCTACCTCCCGAGCCGCGCATCTTCGTCTACGACAACTATCCCGGGGGCATCGGCTTCAGCGAGCCGTTGTACCGGATGCACGATGACCTGCTGGCTCGCACGCAGCATCTGATTGCCGGCTGCGAGTGCCAGCACGGATGTCCGACGTGCGTCGGGCCGATCGGCAACACGGGGCCGCTCGCCAAGTTGGTGGCGCTGCGGATTCTCGATTTGATCGCGACGGCCGGCGCCGCGCTGCCCGCCACGTCATGAGCTCGATCTTCGCGGAACGCCTGCGGAGCATCGTACGGCCGGCGATGCCAGTCCCCATTGCGACGGCTCCGGTGTCGGACGCCGCGGCGGAGGTCTTCGACGGTGAATGGGTCGAGTCGCGGGGTCATCGGTATGTCGTGGTGGACCGCTCGTACGGACCGGGACACTGCCATGGGCGCGTGCCGATCATGGATGCGATGCCGCCCTGGCCGCGCCTGTCGCTCCTCGGAGGCGGGGCGCTCGACGGCGTCCGGGACAGGCTCCTCTTCATCGACGTCGAGACGACGGGCCTGGCGGGTGGCGCGGGCACCTACGCGTTCCTGGTGGGATGCGGCTGGTTCGACGGCCCGAGATTCCGCGTCCGCCAGTTTTTTCTCTCCACCTACGGCGCCGAAACAGCGGTGCTCGATGGACTCTCGGAGCTCGCGCATGGCACCGATGCCGTCGTCAGCTTCAACGGCAAGTCGTTCGACCTGCCGCTGATCGAGACGCGATTCCTGTTCCATCGGATGCAGACGCCGTTTGCCGGCGTGGCGCACATCGACATGCTGCATCCCGCCCGGCGCCTCTGGCGCGCGCCCGATGACGAAGGGGCCGTGGCGACGGCGAGCTGCAGGCTCAGCGTCCTCGAACAGGCGCTCTGTGGCGTCGCGCGCGACGGCGACGTGCCCGGCTTCGAGATTCCCAGCCGCTATTTCGCGTACGTTCGGAGCGGCGATCCCCGGCCGCTGGCCGCGGTGCTCGAGCACAACCGGCTCGATCTCATCTCGCTGGCGCTCCTCACGGCGCGGGCGTCGCAGCTGCTCGAGGAAGGTCCTGGCGCGGCGCGCACCGGCCGCGAGGCGCTCGGGCTCGGCCGGCTGTACGAGCGCGGCGAGTTGTACCACCTCGCGTGCGAGGCCTATCATCGCGCTCTCGCGCTGGAGCCTGCGTGCCCGGAAGCCTTGCGGTCGTTCGCCGTTGCCTGCCGCCGCTTGCGTCGCTTCGCCGACGCGGCAGATGCGTGGCAGCGCCTGCTCGACCTGCGCCGATGTCCGCCGCACGTGGTCCGCGAGGCCACCGAGGCGCTCGCGATTCACCACGAGCACCGGATGCGCGATCCGCAGATGGCTCGGAGCTTCGCGCTTCAGTCGGAGCACTTTGCCTCCACCGTCTCGCGACAGCATGCCGTGCGTCATCGTCTCGCCCGGCTGGAGCGGAAGCTTGGCGCGCCGGCAACAGCATCTCTTTGCTTCTGACGATCATCCGCGATTGCGCTCTCCGATCACGTTCCGGACGATCGGCAGCCCGAAAGACAGAGCATCGGTGTTGTGACTAGTGCCGTGACGCTGCTCGGCGTGCCGTGGGATGAGCAGTCCTCGTTCATGCGGGGCGCCGCGGAGGGGCCCGCTGCTATCCGGCGGGCGTTGGCCAGCGCGTCATCGAACATGTCGACGGAAGACGGACACGAGCTCGCGCTCGGGCACAACCTCGCCGATGCGGGTGACGTGACGCTGCCGCCGGGCGACGCCGCAGCCGCTTCCGATGTGATTGCGCACGAGACGTCCGACCTGCTCGCCCGCAATGCCTCGGTGATCGCGCTCGGCGGCGATCACGCGATGACGTGCCCGATCGCCCGCGCGCACGCGTGCCGCTTTCCGGGGCTGGCGATCCTGCACCTCGACGCGCATCCTGATTTCTATGACGACTTCGAGGGGCAGCCGCACTCCCATGCATCCGTGTTCGCGCGCATCATGGAGGTCGGGATTGCATCGCGGCTGGTGCAGGTGGGCATTCGGACGATGAACGAGCCGCAGCGGCGGCATCTACAGCGTTTCCCGGTGGAGCAGGTGCAGATGCGCGACTGGACAGGGAGCTTCGATCTGGCGTTCGAAGGACCCGTTTATCTCTCGGTCGATCTCGACGTCCTCGACCCCGCCTTTGCGCCAGGGGTGTCACACCACGAGCCGGGAGGCCTCAGCGTCCGCGAGGTCCTGCGGATCGTGCACGGGTTTCGTGGTCAGCTCGTCGGAGCGGATGTGGTGGAGCTGAACCCCTCGCGGGACCGCGACGGCGTGACGGCGATGGTAGCCGCGAAGATCGTGAAGGAAATCGCAGCGCGGTTGCTCAGGCCGTAGCGGCGGTCTTCTTCTTGCCCTTGGCAGTCGCCGTCTTCGCGGTCTTCGCGGCCTTTGCGGCAGTCTTGCGCTGTTCGGACGTCTGCGCGCCGAATTTCTTCGTGAACCGCTCGACGCGGCCCTCGGTGTCGATCAGCTTCTGGCGACCCGTGAAGAACGGATGGCACGCCGAGCAGATTTCCAGATGCAGCTCGGGCTTGGTCGAACGCGTCTTGAACGTGTTGCCACACGCACACCGGACCTCGACCTCGTTGTATTTTGGATGAATCCCTTCCTTCACGGTCAGCTCCTTGGGAACTTTGAGAAACTCTGATTATATCAGTTCGTTGGTTCGGCGGTTCCTGGGTTCGGCGGTTCCTCGTCCAACGAACCAACGAACCAACGAACCAACGAACCGACGAACTACGCTGACCGCCGGCCGATAGCAACCAGCGAAAGCCCGATTGGCGGCGGAATGAAGCGCTCGAGCGGCAGCGCCCACGGCGCTACGAGCGTTTCGAAGATTCGAATCTGCTTCGAGCTGTGCTGGGTCGATCGTGTCACGTAGGCGCCGGCCATCCATCCAAGGAGGCCGACCGGATTCGTGTAGCGCAGCGACAGCAGCTCGATGCCGGCATCCGCGAAGGCTTTCGACAGCGAGCGCTTAGAATACCGGCGATGGTGGCCGAGCGCCGCATCGAGCGGCCCGTAGGCCGCCTGCACCGCCGGAACGAAGATCAGCACGTGACCGCCCCGGACGATGACATCACGGAACGTCCTGAGGGCCGCCACGTCGTCGCTGATGTGCTCGAGGACGTTGATGCAGAAGACCGTATCGAAGCGCTGGCTCGCGAGCTCTATCCGATCGCACTCTTCGAGGTGACAGGCCCGCAGCTCGAACCGTGGATCGTCGCCGAGCGTGCGGCGCGCGATCGCCACGCAGGTTGGATTCGGCTCGATGCCGACGACCAGTTCAGCGACCCCGATCAGCCGGCGGCTCATCGTGCTGATGCCGCATCCCACCTCGAGCACCCGGCGGCCGATGTGCCCGCGGAAGAGGTTGAAGACGTGTTCCGAATAGCGCTGCGCCTGCTGCATGATCTCGAGATCGTCGGCGGCGTAGCGGTCCTGCGTCTGCGTGTACCGGCGGTCGATTGTCGTCACTTCGTGAAGGTCCTTCGGCACCGTACCACAGGTACACGAGTGTTCCAACCCCAGGCATGACGCTACGACTGTTCGCGCCTGCCGCGCTTGCGAGCGTCGCCGTATACGCCGCCGTCACGGCATTCCTCGGACGCGGCCTGCTGCTGCATCTCGATACGCTGATTGCCGGCGACGAAGGCGACCCGCTGTTGGTCGCCGCGGTGCTTCACTGGAATGCGACGGTCCTGCCGCTCACCGAGCGATGGTGGCAGATTCCGATCTTCGATCCGACCCGCGGGGCCCTGGCGTTCTCCGAGCACTTTCTCGGCCTCAGCCCGCTGTCGACGCCGATCCAGTGGATCACGCGCGACGCCGTCGTCACCTACAACGCGATCGCGCTGCTCACGTTTCCTCTCTGCGGCCTCGCGATGTTCGCGCTGGCGTACCGGCTCACCCGAAGCGGCGCCGGCGCGTTTCTCGCCGGCCTCGCGTTCGCGTTCGCGCCGTACCGCTTCGCGGGGCTCCCGCACCTTCAGATGCTCGCGTCGTTCTGGGCGCCGCTCGCCCTCCTCGGACTGCACTCGTACCTCGACACGGGCCGCCGGTGGTGGCTCCTTCTGTACGGTGCGGCGTGGATGCTTCAGGCGGCGACGAATTGGTACATGCTGGTCTTCTTCTCGCTGCTGGTCGGCCTGTGGGTCCTCTGGTTCGTCGTAGCGCGCGGAAGGTGGGGGGCCCTTGCCGCCATCGCCGCCTCGACGCTTGTCGCCGCGCTGCCGCTCGTGCCGGTCGCAGCCACCTACATGAGCGTGCATGCGCTGCACGGGTTCGCGCGCGACCCCGGCGAGGTGCGCACCTACAGCGCCGACCTGGCGGCCATTCTGTGCGCACCCTCGCACCTTGCATTCTGGGGCTGGCTGCAGATCGCCTGCCGGCCCGAGGGCCAGCTGTTTCCCGGTGCCGCCATCGCCGGCATCAGCGCTGTCGCCATGTTCCGTCTCGCCGTGCGGTCGCGGCCCGAGACGCGGCTTGCCCGAATGCTCACGGCCGGCAGCCGCCTGCTGTTCGCGGCCGGCCTTGCCTTCGCCGCCGTCACGTGCAGCGTCCTCGTCGCGGGCCCGTGGTCGATCGCGCTCGGGCCGCTGAGCATCTCGGCATCTTCGATCGCCAAGCCGGTGATGTTGGCGACCACAGCGCTGGTGTTGAGCCTGCTCACGTCGCCCGGCGTTCGTGCGGCCGCAGCAGAGTCGTCCGCGTCCGGCTTCTACCTCGTGGCCGCGCTCGTCACCTGGCTGCTCGCCCTCGGCCCCGTGGTCACATTCATGGGGCAGCCGCGCGGCTTTCAGGCGCCGTTCGCGCTGCTGATGGATCTGCCGGGCGTTGGGGGCCTGCGCGTGCCCGCGCGATTCTGGGTGTTGACCACGATGTGCCTCGCGATGCTCGTCGGCTTCGTGGCCGCGTCGATCTTCAAGGGCCGCCGCCGTTCGATCGCTGCGGGCGGTCTCGTGCTCGCGAGCGCGCTGATTCTCACCGACAGCTGGATCGAGCGCCTGCCCGCCGGCCCCGTGCCGCACGGTGTGCCTGACGCCCGCGCGCTGAGCGGAGCCGCCGTCCTGACGCTACCGATGGGCAGCCTGGCCGACATTGCCGCCGAGTTCCGCGCGGTCACCGGCGGCTGGCGATCCGTGAACGGCTACAGCGGATACTTTCCCGCCTACTACCCGGTCCTGCTCGACGCCGCCCGCGATGCCGAGGCCGGCGCCGTCGCGCCGTTCGTCGCGCGCGGCGATCTGCACGTCATCGTCGCCGAAGGCGAGCGAGGCTTGCGCGACATGATCGAGCGGCAGCCGGGCGTGGTCGTGACCGCCGCCCGTTCGGGCGCGGTTCAGTACATGATTCCGCGCCGCGAAGCGGTGCCCCGCCTCGACCACCGCGGAGCACGGCTTCCGATCCAGAGCGTGCGCGCCTCGTGCGAAGCCGACCGTGCGAGGCGAGCCGTGGACGGAGACGACCGCACGAGATGGGACTGTGGGCCGCAGCGGCCCGGACACGAGCTTTTGGTCGATATGGGAGAGCCGCGCACAGTCGGCGCGGTGGTACAGAAGATGGCGAGGCACGACACCGGCTACCCGCGGCATCTGCTGCTGCAGACGTCGGTCGACGGCGTGTCATGGGACGCCGCCTGGGATGGCGGGGTCAGGAGCCTGCTCATCGCGCAGGCGATCGAACGGCCAGGACCCTCGCTCACGGTGGCCGTGCCGTTCGCAAGCCGGCGGGCGCGCTACATCCGCTTACGTCAGATGGCCACCGACCCGGTGGCCACGTGGTCACTCGCTGAACTCGAAATCTGGTCGGGACCTGACTAGCTCTTGCCGGAAGCCATCGCGGCGAGGAACTCCGCGTTCGCTTTCGTCTTCGCCATCTTCGAGAGCAGCAGCTCCATCGCCTCGCTGGGCGACAGCGGCGTCAGCACCTTCCGCAGCACCCACACGCGGTTCAGCTCCTCCTTCGGCAACAGGAGCTCCTCCTTCCGCGTGCCGCTCTTCGTGATGTCGATCGACGGGAACACGCGGCGGTCGGTCAGCTTGCGATCCAGATGGATTTCGGAGTTGCCGGTCCCCTTGAACTCCTCGAAGATCACCTCGTCCATGCGCGAGCCGGTGTCGATGAGCGCGGTCGCGACGATCGTCAGCGAGCCGCCTTCCTCGATGTTCCGCGCCGCGCCGAAGAACCGCTTCGGACGCTGGAGCGCGTTGCTGTCCACGCCGCCCGAGAGCACCTTGCCGGAGGCCGGCACGATCGTGTTGTAGGCGCGCGCGAGGCGCGTGATCGAGTCGAGCAGGATGACGACATCCTTCTTGTGCTCGACGAGGCGCTTCGCCTTCTCGATCACCATCTCGGCGACCTGCACGTGCCGCTGCGCCGGCTCGTCGAACGTGGACGAGATCACCTCGCCACGCACGGAGCGCTGCATGTCGGTGACCTCTTCCGGCCGCTCGTCGATGAGCAGCACGATCAGGTACACCTCCGGATGGTTCGTCGTGATGCTGTTCGCGATGCTCTGGAGCAGCATCGTCTTGCCCGTCCGCGGCGGCGCGACAATCAGGCCGCGCTGCCCCTTGCCGAGCGGCGTGAGCAGATCCATCACGCGGCCCGACAGGTTTTCGCCGTCGGTCTCGAGGCGGATCTTCTCCTGCGGATACAGGGGCGTCAGGTTCTCGAAGAAGATCTTCTCCTTGACCTTCTCGGGCGGCTCGAAGTTGATCGCCTCGACCTTGATGAGCGCGAAGTAGCGCTCGCCGTCCTTCGGCGGCCGGATGACGCCGGATACGGTGTCGCCGGTGTGCAGATCGAACTTCCGGATCTGCGACGGCGAGACGTAGATGTCGTCCGGGCCGGGCAGGTAGTTGTAATCCGGCGCGCGCAGGAAGCCGAAGCCGTCGGGGAGCGTCTCGAGCACCCCTTCCGAAAAGATGTTGCCGCTCTTCTCGGCGCGCACGCGCAGAATCTCGAAGATGAGCTCCTGCTTGCGCATGCCGGTGGCGCCGGCGATCTCCAGCTCCTTGGCGATCTTGGTCAGCGCGGAGATGCTCATCTCCTTCATGGCCGACAACGAGATGGATTGGGCGGGGGCGCCGGCGGGCGGGGCGGGAGCGGTGGCGGGAGCGGTGGCGGTGGCTGTCGCCGTGGCGACAACGCCTTTCTCGCTTCGACCTTTTTCTACTCCGCCGTTTCCGGCAGGCTTGGCAGTTTGACGATCGTCTTCCACAGTTCTTCCAGTCCTTCGCCCGAATGCGCCGAGACAAGCGGCACCGGGCCAGCAAATAACGAGTCGAGTTGACGGGAATGACGCGCGCGTTCCGCGCGCGTCAGTTTGTCCACCTTCGACGCGAACACCGCCTTCGGGAAGGGCTGCGTCAGCATCCACTCCCATGCGGCCATGTCCGCCTCGAGTCCCGGGTGGCGCGAATCGACCAGGAGCACCGCACCGCGCGATCCGTCCCGGCCGAAATACTGTTCCGCGAGCCGGCGAAATTCCTCGGCCGCGGGGTCGCCGCCGCGGGCATATCCATAGCCCGGGAGGTCGACCAGGTAAAAAGCCCGACCGGCAGCAGGGGTGACACGGTAGAAGTTCGCCAGCCGCGTCTTTCCCGGCGCCGCGCTCGTGCGCGCGATGGTGCTCTTCACGAGCGCATTGATCAGACTCGATTTGCCCACATTGGACCGGCCGACCAACGCCACTTCCGCCAGCCGATCACGAGGAAAGTCACGAATGCTCGCCGCACTCGTGACGAACTCTGCGCTAACTTTCAATCAATGAGTGATCGCGTCTGATTTTTCTTCGACCACGACCGGGGCGGCTGGAATCCGCGCCGGAAGCGGCTCGGCAAGCGCGATCTTCAACACCTCGTCCATCGTAGACACCAGGTGCAGGTCAAGCGTGTCCAACACGTTCTTGGGGATGTCAGCCAGGTCCTTTTCGTTGTCGCGCGGGAGCACGATGTTCTTCACGCCCGCGCGATGGGCCGCCAACACCTTTTCCTTCACGCCGCCGATCGGCAACACCTTGCCGCGCAGCGTGATCTCGCCGGTCATCGCCACATCGCGGCGGGCCGGGATCTTCGTGAGCGCCGACACCAGCGCCGCCGCCATCGTGATGCCCGCCGACGGCCCGTCCTTCGGGATGGCCCCTTCCGGAACATGCACGTGGATGTCGATCTTCGAGTGGAAGTCCTCGGCGAGGCTCAGCTCCGGCGCCTTCGATCGCACGTAGCTCAGGGCGGCCTGCGCCGACTCCTGCATCACGTCGCCGAGCTTGCCGGTGAGCGTCAGCTTGCCCTTGCCGGGCATCAGCGTCGCTTCGCTCACGAGGAGCTCGCCGCCCACCTCGGTCCACGCCAGGCCGGTCGCAATGCCGATCTCGTTCGACTCTTCCGCCAGCGACGGCCGGAAGCGCGGCACGCCAAGATACTCCGTCACCTTCTCCGCGTCGATTTCTTCCTTGAACGACGCGCCCTCGACGACGACCTTGCGCGCCACCTTGCGGCAGATCGACGAAATCTCGCGCTCGAGGTTCCGGACGCCCGCCTCGCGCGTGTAGCGCTGGATGATCGTCTGGATCGCCTCGTCGGTGATGATGATGTTGTCCTTCGTCAGGCCCGTGCCCTCGACCGCCTTGGGCGCGAGGAAGCGCTTGGCGATCTCGATCTTCTCCTGCTCCGTGTAGCCGGCGAGCTGCAGCACTTCCATGCGGTCACGCAGCGCCTGCGGAATCGTGTGCAGCACGTTGGCCGTGCAGATGAACATCACGTTCGAGAGGTCGTACTCGACGTCCAGGTAGTGGTCGAGGAAGGCGTTGTTCTGCTCCGGATCGAGCACCTCGAGCAGCGCCGCCGACGGGTCGCCGCGGAAGTCCATGGACATCTTGTCCACTTCGTCCAGGAGGAACACCGGATTCTGCGTCCCCGCCTTCTTCATCATCTGGATGATCTGGCCGGGGAACGCGCCGATGTAGGTGCGCCGGTGGCCGCGGATCTCCGCCTCGTCGCGCACGCCGCCGAGCGACAGCCGCACGAACTTGCGGTTCATCGCGCGCGCGATCGACTTGGCCAGCGACGTCTTGCCGACGCCCGGAGGTCCGGAGAAGGTGAGGATCGTCGCCTTCGGCTTCTTCACGAGCGACCGGACCGCCAGGAACTCGAGAATGCGGTCCTTGATCTTCTCGAGGCCGTAGTGGTCCTCGTGAAGCACTCCTTCAGCGTGCTTGAGGTCCCGGTTCTCGCGCGTCTTCTTGAACCACGGTACCGCGATGAGCCAGTCGAGATAGTTCCGCGAGACGGTCGCTTCGGCCGACATCGGCGGCATCGCCTCGAGCCGCTTCAGCTCCTGGATGGCCTTCTCCTCGACCTCCTTCGGCATCTTCGCGGTCTCGATCTTCTTCTTGAGCTCGTCGATCTCGTTGCCCTTGTCGTCCTTGCGCCCCAGCTCCTTCTGGATCGCCTTCATCTTCTCGTTGAGGTAGTACTCCTTCTGCGCCTTCTCCATCTGCTTCTTCACGCGAGACTGGATGCGGCGATCGACCTGGAGCTTGTCCACCTCGATTTCGAGGATGCCGGCGATGCGGTTCAGGCGCTCGATCGGCGAGATGATCTCGAGCAGGTTCTGCTTCTCGTCCACGCCCACGAGCAAATGCGCCGCAATCGTGTCGGCCAGCTTGCCCGGATCGTCCACGCGGACGGCCGCAATCATCGCGTCGTAATGCAGGTTGTTCGAGAGCTTCACGTACTGCTCGAACAGCGACACGACGCGGCTCATCGTCCCTTCGACGTCGCCGCCAGCTTCCTTCTGCTTCGGCAGCACTTTCACGACGACGCGATAGAAGCCTTTGTCTTCCTTCCACTCCACGGCGCGCGCGCGATCGACACCTTCCACGAGCACCTTGATGTTGCCGTCGGGCAGCTTCAGGCTCTGGACCACGTTCGCCACGCACCCCATCGTGTACACGTCGTCGGGCCGCGGATCGTCCACGGATGCGTCGTGCTGCGCCGCCAGGAAGATGCGCTTGTCCTTCATCAGCGCATGCTCGAGGGCGCGCGTGGACGACGGCCGCCCGATTACGAACGGCATCATCATGTGGGGGAAAACGACCACGTCCCGGAGGGGGACGATGGGGAGGGTCTCGTAGACTTCCATTCGGTTCCTTTGGCCTAAGCCGTCAAGGCCCTAAGGCTTAAGCCCTAAGCCGTTAGCCTGCTTTCTCAATGAGTGTTATCGACTTGTCCTTGGCCTCGACGACCTCGCGCGTGACCACGACCTCACGCAGCTTCTTCTGGCCGGGGACCGAGTACATGAGATCGAGCATCAGGTCTTCGATGATCATGCGCAGGCCGCGCGCGCCGATCTTGCGCGTGAGCGCCGACTCGGCAATCGCCTCGAGCGCGTCGTCGGTGAAGCGCAGCTTCACGTTCTCGTACTCGAACAGCTTCTGGTACTGACGCGTGATGGCATTGCGCGGTTGCGTCAGGATCTGGACGAGCGCCGGCTTGTCGAGCTCGTGCAGGGTGCCGACCACCGGCAGGCGGCCGACGAACTCCGGGATCAAGCCGTACTTGATCAGATCCTCGGGCTCGACCGATTCGAGCGTGGCGCCCACCTCGCGCTTGCTCACCGACTTCACGTCCGCCTTGAAGCCGAGCGTCTTCTTGCCGACGCGCCGCTCGATCACCTTGTCCAGGCCGACGAACGCGCCGCCGCAGATGAAGAGGATGTTGGTGGTGTCGATCTGGAAGAACTCCTGGTGGGGATGCTTGCGGCCGCCTTGCGGCGGGACGTTCGCGACCGTGCCTTCCAGAATCTTCAGCAGCGCCTGCTGGACGCCCTCGCCCGAGACATCCCGGGTGATGGAAGGGTTCTCGTCCTTGCGGCAGATCTTGTCGACTTCGTCGATGTAGATGATCCCCTGCTGGCACTTCTCGATGTCGCCACCGGCAGCCTGCAGGAGTTTGAGGATGATGTTCTCGACGTCTTCGCCGACGTACCCGGCTTCGGTGAGGGTGGTCGCGTCGACGATGGTGAAGGGGACCGAGAGGAGCTTGGCGAGGGTCTGGGCCAGGAGCGTCTTGCCGGTGCCCGTCGGCCCGATCAGCATGATGTTCGACTTGGTCAGCTCGACATCATTCCGGCTGCGCGGCTGCTTCTGAATCTCGATCCGCTTGTAGTGGTTGTAGACGGCGACGGCGAGCTTCTTCTTGGTCCGCTCCTGGCCGATGACGTACTCGTCCAGGAACTTCTTGATCTCGGGGGGCGACGGCAGAGACGACCGGACGCCGCGGTTCTCGAACTTGTTGTCATCCGCGATGATGTCGTTGCAGACCTCGACACACTCATCGCAAATGAAGACCGTTGGGCCCGCAATCAGCTTGCGGACGTCATTCTGGTCCTTGTTGCAGAACGAGCAGCGGAGAATCTCGGTCTCGCCGTTCTTCTTGACCATGCTGTTGACTGTTATCGGCTCTAGGCGCCCGGCTCTGGGCCCCCGGGCCTAAAGCCTAGAGCCCAAAGCCCTTCCGATGTTACACCCGTTTCCGGATGACGTCATCGATAATCCCGTATTCCTTCCCCTGGTCCGCCGACATGATGTAATCCCGCTCCGTATCCTCCTGGATGCGCTTGAACGGCTGCCCGGTATGGTGCACCAGGATTTCGTTGAGCCGCTCGCGCATGCGCAGGATTTCGCGTGCATGAATATCAATATCGGTCGCTTGTCCGGCCAGCCCCTGCATCAGCGGCTGGTGGATGACGATGCGTGCATTGGGGAGCGAAAACCGCTTGCCCTTCGTGCCGCCCGCCAGGAGCACCGCAGCCATCGAGGCTGCCTGTCCGATGCAGGTGGTCTGCACCTCCGGCTTGATGAACTGCATCGTGTCGTAGATCGCGAGCCCTGCAGTGATCGAGCCACCCGGGCTGTTGATGTACAGCTGGATGTCCTTGTCGGGATCCTCCGCCTCCAGGAAGAGCATCTGCGCGATGGCGAGGTTCGCCACGCCGTCGTCGATGGGCGTGCCGATGAAGACGATGCTGTCCTTCAGCAGGCGGGAGAAGATGTCGTACGCGCGCTCGCCCCGGTTCGTCTGCTCGACGACCATCGGGACCAGCTGGGCGCGTGGGTCGCTCACGTGGCGCATAGTACGATGCAATAGACCTGGCTGCTCGGATGTGTGCGTGAAATCAGGCGGAGACGCGAGTGAGATGGCCGGTCACTCAGCTGTCATCTTAGCACGCGACATCGCGTAGTCAACGGCCTTCTCCCGGCGCAAACCCGCGTGGAGGCGTGCAATACCGCCGTCCTTCTCGAGCTGCGCGCGAACGACGGCCGGCGTGCGGCCCGACCGTGTGGCGTACTGCTCGATCTCCTTATCGATGTCTTCGGCCCCGACCGCCAGGTTTTCCCTGCGCGCAATTTCATCGAGCACGAGCGCCCCGGCCACGGCATCCCGCGCCGGTGCCCGTTGAGCTTCGCGGAACTGGGCCCAGTCGACATTCGCCTGCCGGGGGTCGACGCCCTGTTCCATGAGGCGCCGGGCGAATTCCTCGAGACGACGATCGATCTCGCGATCGACGAGAGCCTGCGGCACGGTGAACGTGACCCGTTGAGCCAGCTGCTTCAGCAGATCCGTGCGCACTTCCCGCTTGGCCGCCGCCTCGGCCTCTTCCGTCAGGTCCTTCTCGATGCGCTCCCGAAGCGCGTCGAGCGTCTCGAACTCGCCCAGGTCCTTCGCGAACTCGTCGTCCATCTCGGGAAGGATACGGTGGCGCAGCTCCTTGACCGTCACGCTGTAGGTGACCTCGGTGCCGGCGAGCTCCTTGACTGCGTAGTCGTCTGGAAAGCGAACGGCGAACGTCTTGGCGTCGCCGGCGCTGAGGCCAATCAGGTTCTCGTCGAAGCCTGGCGGGTTTGCCGGCGCGCCGATCTCGACCGGCACGGCGTCGTGATGGTCGGTCTCTCCGGCCGCATCGGTGCGATCGAGATCGGCGATCAGCGTGTCGCCGTGGGCGGCGGCGCGCCCCTCGACCGGCTCGAGACGCGCGGCGCGATCGCGCAGCCGCGTCAGCGTCTGCTCGACGGCCTCGGCCTCGATCGCGGTCGACGCCTGCCGGAGCGAGATCGTCGTGAGGTCACCCGGATCGAACGGCGGGAGTGTCTCGAACGCCGCGGTGAACTTCAGCGGCTGGCCTTCCTTGAGATCCACGTCCTTCACGTTCGGCGTGTCGACCGGCTCGACGCCTCGCTCGGTGAGCGAGTCTTCGATGGCGCGCGGGATCAGCGCGTGCGCGACGTCGTGGAGGATCTGGTCCTTGAAGCGCTGCTTGATGACGCTCGCCGGCACCTTGCCCGGCCTGAAGCCGGGAAGGCGTGCCTGCTTCGAGTAGCCCTTGGTGACGCGGTCGATTTCCTTGTCGACGACGTCGCTGGGGATCTCGATCGTGATTCGCTTTTGAGTCTCGGTGACGTCTTCGAAATCGGTCTTCATTCGGATCAGGGCTTAGGGCTTAAGGCTTAGGGCTTAGGGCTCTGACGGCTTAAGCCTCTGAGGCTTACGCCTTAGGGCCAGAGTGGTGTGCGAAAGGAGGGACTCGAACCCCCATACCCTTTCGGGTACCAGATCCTAAGTCTGGCGCGTCTGCCAGTTCCGCCACTTTCGCAAACGATTCAGCCTAACATGCCGGCGGGTCTTTTGGCGCGGTCGAGCTGCGTGCTACGCTGCCGCCCTGACCACGGTTCTCGTCACCGGCGGCGCCGGCTTCATCGGCGCCCACGTTGCGCGGGCGCTCGTCGCCGCGAAGCGGTTCCGGGTGGTCGTCGTCGACGACCTCTCGGGCGGTTCGCGCGACAACGTCCCGGCGGGCGCCGCCTTCGTTCACGGCAGCGTCGTGGACCACGACTTCCTGGCGCGGCTCTTCGAGGAACATCGATTCACGTACGCCTATCACCTCGCGGCCTACGCCGCCGAGGGGCTCTCGCACTTCATCCGCCGGTTCAACTACGTCAACAACGTGGTGGGCAGCGCCAACGTGATCAACGAGTGCGTGCGCCACGGCGTCGAGAGCCTGGTGTTCACCAGCTCGATCGCGGTCTACGGCGCCTGCGCGCCGCCGATGCGCGAGGAGCAGACGCCGCGCCCTGAGGATCCGTACGGCGTCGCGAAGCTTGCCGTGGAGCTCGACCTCGGCGCGGCGCACCGCATGTTCGGCCTCAGTTCGGTGATCTGGAGGCCGCACAACGTCTACGGCGAATATCAGAACATCGGCGACCCGTACCGGAACGTCGTCGGCATCTTCATGAACCAGATCATGAAGGGCGAGCCGATGACGATCTTCGGCGACGGCTCACAGCAGCGCGCGTTCAGCTACGTCGGCGATATCGCGGGCACGATCGCGGAGAGCGCGTGGACGCCGGGCGCGCAGAACGAGGTGTTCAACGTCGGTGCCGATGCGCCAGTCACGGTGCTGGAGCTTGCGACGCGAGTGGCCGAGGCGATGGGGGCGCCTGGTCATCCGATATGCCACCTGCCTGCGCGGCACGAAGTGCAGCTCGCCTGGGCCGATCACGTCAAGGCCGCGGGCGTGTTCGGCGAACGGCCGCGCACGCCGCTCGATGAGGGCCTGGCCAGGATGGCGGCGTGGGCGAAGCGCGTCGGGCCGCGCGCGACGCCGCCGTTCGCCGCGATCGAGATTACAAAGGGTCTCCCGCGCTCGTGGCGGAATTCTTGACCCACGAAAGGCACGAAACGCACGAAACGTTTGTTCGACGCTTCGTGATTTCGTGTGTTTCGTGATTACGCCGTGCGTGATTTGGGCCGGAGGCGGGCTCGAGCCATCTTCGGCCGAACGCCGAGCAACGGCGCGGTTGCTGCGTTCGTCACGATGACCTCGTCGACGGGTCCACGCATCTCGGCGCGCGAATTAATCGAGCGCCGCGCCGGCACGAGCTGCACCTGCAGTCCCGCGGCCGCCGCTTCGCCGCTCGTGTAGAGCGCCACGATCAACGGAGCGCTCGAATTCGAGAGGACGACGTGCGCACCGCGATTGGCTGCGGCGACAACCTCGCGCTGCAGGCGCCGCTGATCCTCGGCCGTGAACCCCTGCGCCGTGTAGCTGGCAAAGCTGGAGGTCCGGCTGAGAGGCTGGTACGGCGGATCGCAGTAGATGAAATCGCCAGGGCCCGCGTTCGCAATCGATCGTTCGAACGACCCGAGCTCGATCGACACGCCGCGTTGCCGAAGCGCGGCCGCCACGGACCGCAGATGGCTGACATCACAGATGCTCGGGTTCGCGTAGCGGCCGGCCGGGACGTTGAACTCTCCCCGCCTGTTCAATCGAAAGAGGCCATTGAAGCCGGTCCGGTTCAGATAGATCAGCATCGCCGCGAGCGCCGGCGTATACGCGGACGCGCGGAGGCGGGCCGGATTGAACCGGGTGTCGCGGACTTCGTAGAAGAAGTCCTCGCCGCCGTCGCGGTGCTGCTCGGCCAGCCGCTCGAGCTCCCGCACGACCGCGTCGGTGCGATCCCGCAGCATCCGATAGCAGCCCACCAGGTCGGGATTGGCATCGACGAGCTGCGCCTCCCGGCCGGCCAGCGCACCTCTGGCGTGAAGGTCGAAAAAGACGGCGCCGCTCCCGAAGAACGGCTCGATGTAGCGCCGGAAGCGTGAGGGGTAGAGCGTTCGAAGGACTGGGAGGAGCTGCCGCTTCCCCCCAGCCCACTTCAGCAAGGGCCGCGAATTGCGGTTTTGTGTCAGGGCGTGCATCGGCACGCCCGTATTATCGGCTGCTCTACAGAATTCCTTCGCTGCTTGGTACCGGCGTGTTGCTGAATATCGTCTCGCCCCTGTCGCTGCCCACGGGCTCCTGGCTACGGTAACGGCCGCGCCAATACCAGGCCGCCAGGGCAGCTCCCGCGATTCCGGCGATCAGGCCGTATCGATTTCTGGTCATCCGTTTCCCTCCGCGCAGATATCTCGCAATCCTGGTGCCCTAATAGTTTTCGACGTACCACCACAGCCCGAGCGCCGTGGCTGTGAGGGCAAAGGCACCCATATAGGCCGGAAGGACGGGGGCGACCTGATCTGCGACTGTCGTCACCGCATCTACGAAGAAGAGCGTTGCGTCGCGTCCCACGACAGACAGGCCGCTGATATAGATCAGTCCCAGGACCCCGACCGCAATCAGCGCAAGACCACCGGCCACCGCGATATTGAAGCCGAGGTCCCAGTAGCGCTCGGTCCGCCATCGCTCCTGCCGCACGCGTCCCATCACCGCCAGCGTGAAGCCCGGCGGGGGAGTCGGCGCTGCGCGCTCGCGCATCCACGTGTCTATCGCGTCGTCGTGAACGTCCTCTTCATCCATCACCGAAGATCCGTTTCCAGCAGCTCCCGAAGCTGCTTCTTGGCCCGGTGCAGGTGCGTTTTCACCGTTCCAACCGGAATGTCGAGCGCCTCCGCGAGATCCTCGTACTTCACGTCGTGCAGGTAGTGTCCCGCGATCAAGAGCCGGTAGTTCGCCGGCAGCCTGGCCATCGCCTTCTCGAGCCGATCGCGCAGCTCGAGGTCGCCCGTCGAGCGGTCCTGGGAGCGCGGCTCGTGAGAGGGCACGTCGGAATCGAGCGGCACCTCCCGCGCGGCCCGGTGCCGCTGCGATTCCTGCGACAGCAGGTTCAGCACAATCCGGAAAATCCAGGTCGTGAGCTTTGCCTCCCCTCGGAAGTAGGGCAGCCCTCGATAGATCTTCAGAAAAACTTCCTGCGCCAGGTCCTCGATACGCGACCGTTCGACGCTGCTCCGCGCGATCACGCCGAACACGAGGTCCTTGTAGCGGTCGACGAGCTCGCGGAAGGCCCGCTCATCGCCCTGCTGACAGCGCGCGATGAGGTCGGCTTCGGCGAGGTCGGACATTCCGCAGCCTGATTAGAGCATTAGAGCGTCACGAATGTTTCATCTCAGCGGCCAGCGGTGCGATGAAACAATTGGGTGGTGCCCCCGGTCTAATCGTGTCAGTTGTTGCAGGAGGTTTCGTGAGCGAAGGCATGTTGGTGCTCGGCGTTCTTGTCCCCCTCAGCATCCTGACGAGCGGGGGTGTGCTGCTGATTCTGATGGGGATGTACCAGCGGACCAAGACGCTCGAGATGGAGCATCGTGAGCGGCTGGCGATGATCGAGCGCGGCATCGCTCCTTCCCCGGCGGGCGATCCCGCAGAGTTCGACCGATGGCAGCACTTCGATGCACGACCCAGGCATTCGGCCGCCACGACGCTCGGTGTGGTGACCATCGCCCTGGGTATGGGATTGATGCTGATCATCGGCTTCGCGGCGAATGCCGCAGACATTGGCGTCGGCGTCGGCGGCGCAATCATCGTGCTGGGCGCGGCATTCGTTGCCGTCGGCGAGCTGAAGCGCCGGTCGCAGCCGCCTCACCTGCCGCCGTTCAGACCGCCCGTTCCTCGCGGCCCGGCTGGTCCCTGAGCCCGCGGTCGGGCCGCGCGAAAGGACGCGGGCGCCACGCTCGCGTAATATGGCTCCCGATGCTGCTGCCTGACTGGGCCCTCGCGCGCCTTGCGTGCCCGAGGGATCATCAACGCCTTCAGCATCGCGACCACCGGTTCACCTGTCCATCCGGTCACGAATACCCGATTCACAACGGCATTCCTGTTCTCCTGCGCGACGACGTCGAGCACACGCACGAGGCGGCGCAATACGCGTTGCGCGGCGAAGAGCGCGAGCGCCCGGCGGCCGCCACCGGCGAGATCGACTGGTTCGTGCAGGATGCGATTGGCGCAACGGGCGGATACCTGTACGAGAGCCTCATCGGACGGTTGACCGAGTATCCGATCCCCGAGCTGCGGATGCCGCGGGCCGACGCAGCCGTGCTGGTCGATATCGGCTGCAGCTGGGGCCGGTGGTCGATTGCGGCGAGCCGTCTCGGCTATCGCGTGATCGGGATCGATCCATCGCTCGAAGGCGTTCGAGCGGCGTATCGCGTGGCGCGGCAGCTCGGGATCGCCGACGCGTGCTTCCTCGTTGCGGATGCGAGATATCCGCCCTTTGCCGACTCCAGCGTCGATGCCGTGTTCTCGTACAGCGTGCTCCAGCACTTCTCCAAGGAGAACGTTCGCACGACGCTCGATCAGATCGGCCGCATCCTCGCGCCGGGCGGACGCTGCCTGATTCAATTGCCGAACGCCTTTGGCGTGCGCTCGATCTATCACCAGCTCAAACGCGGCCTTCGCGAGCCGCGGTTGTTCGAGGTGCGGTACTGGACCGTCGGTGAGCTGCATCGAACCTTCCAGGATCGCATTGGACCGACGGAGATCTTCGTGGACGGGTTCTTCTCGTTGAACCCGCAGACTTCCGATCTGCGACTCCTGGCTCCGCGCGCGCGAGCCGTCGTCCGGACCTCGGAGACGCTTCGCCGGCTTTCGGACGCGTTTCCAGTTCTGAAGTACGCGGCCGACAGCCTCTACGTCTCATCAGGTCGCTGATCGGCGCCTGCCGATTCGTCGGAAGCTACTTCGCACTTAAGTGGCCGGAGCAGCGGCCGAGGAATCAGGGCATGCTCGCCGAACCGTCTTACATCGATGGTCGCAGCGCGGCGGCTGCGCCGCGATTCGGAACGAACCAGTAGTTGCGATCGGAGGCCAGACGACGCGGAGCAGGCACGATCTCTAGAGAAGCTTTGCACAGGTATCCCGTGTAGCCGAGACTGTGCATCAACTCGAAGAGATCATCTTCGAAGGTCTCCAACAGCCAAATCGGCGGCCGGCGTGCGATCAGCCCGCGCGCGCCGTTCACAATCCGCGCTTCTCCACCTTCGGCATCGCATTTGATGAAATCCGGCTCCTTCAGCCCCCGCGCAATGAGGCCATCGATCGACGCGGATTGCACCATCAAACCGCCTCCGTCGTCGAGCGCCGCCATGTAGTAGCCGCCGTAGAAGCCTTCCGTCGGGATCGACATGCGCGCGGGACCTTCGCGATCGGACAGCGCACAGGTCTGAATGTGAACGTTATCCAGCCCCGCGAGGTCCTTCACCCTTCTCGCAATCCGCTCGTTGTGGGGCACCGGCTCGAACGCGATGACTTCGCGGGCCAGCTTCGCCAGCGCCAAGGTGTAGGTGCCGGAGTTGGCACCGATATCCCAGCAGACGTCGCCTGCCCTGATGAACCGATCGAGCACCGCCACATCTGTTTCGAGATGCGCGCGGCCCGCAACAACCTGGCGCGCGATCCAGATCTCCCGCACATGGAGCGCCACCGGCGCCGGCAGCATTTTTCGCAGCAATACCCGGAGAATCCGGCGATAGTCAGGAACTGGCATCGTGCTCATCCTAAAATCGGTGATGCTCTCTCGCCTACGCTATGTCGGCAATCCGAAAACGGTCCGAACCGGTCACAAACGGTTATATCGGCCCGTGCGGACATGAGCATCTCGACGCGTCGATCGTCGGACGTGCAATAACGTGTAGTTGCGTTAACGACGCATTCAGGTCGCGTCGCGCGCGGGCGGCGGGCTCGACACGCTTGACCGCGGCGCCCGGCCCACGCGCTTGAGCGCATCGCGCAGGACGAACTCGATCTGCGCGTTCAGGCTCCGCAGATCGTCGTTCGCCCAGCGCTGCATCGCCTCGAGCACCGCGGGATCCATTCGGAGGAGGAAAGACTTGCGATCAGGCACGACGGCCTATTGGTGAATCGTGCCCGCGTTGAGCACGGGCTGCGCTCCCTTCTCGCCGCACAGCACGACGAGGAGATTGCTCACCATGTTCGCCTTTCGCTCTTCGTCCAGGTTCACGATCGACTTGCGCGACAGCATCTCCAGCGCCATCTCCACCATCCCGACGGCGCCTTCGACGATCCGCTGCCGCGCCGCGATGATCGCGCCCGCCTGTTGCCGCTGCAGCATCGCCGCGGCGATCTCCGGCGTGTACGCCAGATGGCTGATGCGCGCCTCGAGCACCTCGACACCCGCTTTGTGCAGCCGGTCCTGGATCTCCTTCTTCAGGTGTTCGGCGACGACGCTCGTGGCGCCGCGCAGCGAGACGATGGTGTCGTCGTGCGCGTCGTAGGGATAGCTTGTCGCCGCGTTGCGCACGGCCGCCTCGCTCTGCACCCGCACGTAGTGCTCGTAGTCGTCCACCTCGAACGCCGCCTCGGCGGTCTCGTAGACGCGCCACACCACCACGGCAGCAATCTCAATCGGGTTGCCGTCGCTGTCGTTGACCTTCAGGTGCGAGCTCTCGAAGTTGCGGACCCTGAGCGACATCCGCTTCTTCGTGAAAAACGGGTTCGCCCAGCGCAGTCCGGGCCGCTTCGCCGTGCCGGCATAGTCGCCGAAGAGCTGCAGCACGCGTGCTTCGTTGGGGTTCACCATGAAGAACCCCAAGGCCAGGAATGCGATCAGCGCCTCTCCCAGCGCGCAGGCAATCACGAACAGGATCGTCTCTGACCGGATACCTCGAATGAGCAGGTACGTGGTGAACCCACCGGCGGCGAGAAGCAGGAGTAGAAAGGGGAGCCCGGACAGCCCGTGGCGTTCGCGCTCGCGGATCATTGACGCCTCCTCTGATGGCAAAGTGATATCACTATGCCATCATGCGCGTCAATGCCGATCTATAAGGTCAGTGTCGTCTCAGCAGGCGGGGCGAATGGGACTTCCGGGCGAGCCATTGGCGTCTCTGCCGGCTCCGGTGCGGCCGCGGGGGCCACGATGACCGCGCGGGGCCGGGGCAGGCGCAGGTCCGCCTGCGTCACCGGCGATGCGTTGGTCAATCCCGACGCCAGATAGCTCCCGGCCAGAAACGCCACACACGCGGTGACGTTCCTGATCGTCTTCGCCGCCTTGAGGGCACGGTATCGCACGTTGTACATCACGAGAGCCTACGGTCTGCACTGGCGATGCCAGCGTGCATCGGAGAGCTAAGTAATTCAATTGCCGGGTGTTACGTACAACGATGCCGGCGCGCACACTCGTGCGCCGCGCCGTCCGCGCACGCCGCTGCACACCCGCCGCGGCTTTACACGCGGGCGCAACCACCGCCTATTTGTATCTTCCCGCGCCAACCCAGTGTCTTGATTGACACAACCGGCCGATAAACCGGTTGGGTCCAACGGCCGGTCCCTGAACAGATCGCGCGTTTCAGCAGCCCTTTCTCTCTCGAATGTGACTGACGGGGCGAAGCTGTACCGGTTCCAGGTTCCAGGTTCCCGGTTCCTCGTTCTGGTTCTCAGTTCTTGGTTCGGTTCTCACTTCTTGGTTCGGTGTTCGGCGTTCTGGCCGCGGTGGGGTGTGATCGCGCGCCCGCAGAACGGGTGACTGGCGTGTACGCGCACGATTCACGAGTGCTGCAGCGGCTCGATTACGACTATGACAGCGATGGCCGCATCGATGCGCGCACCTACATCCGGGACGGGCGGCCGGTGCGTCTCGAGGCCGACGGCAATGGCGACGCCGTGGTCGACCGGTGGGAGTACTACGGGCGCAACGGCGCGCTCCTCTGGATTGGCGGATCGACGCAGGGCGACGGCCGCGAGGACACGTGGGTCCGCCTCGAGGGCGATCGCCGGCTGGTCGACATCTCGACCGCTCGCGACGGCCGCGTCGATCGCCGTGAGGTCTACGACGGAGAAACCCTGATCGGCGCGCAGATCGATACGAATCACGACGGCCTGACGGACCGTTGGGAGGAGTTCCGCGATGGCGCGCTGGTTCGCCTGCTGCTCGATCCCGAGCAGCGGCACGGGCGGCCGACACGGCGCATCGTGTACGCCGCGGACCACACGACTCGAATTGAAGCAGACGATGACGGTGACGATGCGTGGGAGGCGGTCAATGGCGCGCGCTGAGGTCGTGCGCGGCGCCGAGTCGCCGGCCATGCCCCTGGTGCTGCTCGGCTCGTCTGCGCCGGCGCGGCGCCTGGTCGAGGACATCAAGTCGGCTGCCGGCGCCGGATGCGTTCTCATTCAGGGCGAAGCGGGGCTCGACCTCGTCGAGGTCGCCCGCGCGATTCACGGCCGCAGCCGCCGTGCCGGATCATGTGTGGAGCTCGATTGCGGCGCGGCGGAACCGCCACTCGTCGAGCGCGAGCTGTTCGGCCACCCTGCGCGGCGGACGGTCGGGGATGTCGAAGCGATCGGCACGCACAGCGCGCTGGCACGGGCCGCGGGCGGCACGCTCTATCTCGGCGACGTCTCCGAGCTGTCGACGGCGGCGCAGGCGCGCCTCGCGCGCGTGGCGCGCGACGGCGAAGTGTGGGTGGGCGGCGCGGATGCGCGCGCGCTGGACGTGTGCCTCATCGCGGCGCTTTCCGGCGACCTCGACGCGGAGATCAGCGACGGCCGGCTGCGGCGCGATCTGCTGCGCCACTTCACCCGCACACGGGTCGTGGTGCCGGGCCTGCGGCGTCGGGCCGAGGACATTCCACTGATGGTCAGCACGCTCGTCGCCTTCCTGTGCGACGAGGCGCGGACGGAGCGCAAGACCGTCACACAGGCGGCGGTCACGCTGCTCGCGGCGATGCCGTGGCACGGCAACCTCGTCGAGCTGCGGCACGCGCTCGGGCGCATCGTCGGCAGCGTCCCGGGCGATCGCATTCAACTGGAGGACGTGCTCGCGCACGTCCGCTTCGACACCACGCGGGCCGCGCACGGACCGGCGGGCACGCTGCGCGCGGCGCGCCAGCAGTTCGAGCGTGAGTACATCGCGCTCGTCCTTCGGCGCCACCAGGGTCGCGTCGGCGACGCGGCCCGCGCCCTCGGCATTCAGCGGACCAACCTCTATCGAAAGGCCAGGCAGCTCGGCATCTCCGTCGTGCGGCCGGTGCAGCAGCCATGAAGAGTCCATGTGTGTTCACTGTCGTCGCGGCGCTCGCGATGTCCGGCGGCGTCGCCGCCCAGACCCGGACCGAGGGGCGGTTCCACACGGGCGCTTTGAGCTGGACGCCAACGCTCACGCTTCGCGATGCCGGCTTCGACACCAACGTCTTCGAGGAAGCGGTGAGCCCGAAGCGCGACCAGGTGGCCGTTTTCTCTCCACAGGTGGATGGACTCCTCCGGCTGGCGGCGGCAGACGTGCGATTCGGCGGGACCGCCGACTTCGTGTATTTCCAGCGCTACACGACGGAGCGATCGATCAATACGCGCAGCAACGTCGGCTTCGATCTGCGCGGGTGGCGCGTGCGCCCGTTCGGACGCGGCTCGTTCCTGGATTCGCGCGAACGCGTGAACTCGGAGATCGACGTGCGGGCGCGGCGATCGGACCGCGAGGTGAGCGGCGGCCTCGGGATCCAGGTCACGCCGCGCGGCGTGCTGGAAGTCGCCGGCCGGTTCGGCCAGTCAACGTTCCGTCAGGGCGAGATGTTCCGCGGCGTCGATCTGGCACAGCGCCTCAATCGTGAGACGGTCGGGACAAACGTGCGCTTCGTGTACGACGTCACGCCGCTGACGCGATTGCTGCTCGAAGGCGCCGGGTCGCAGGACCGCTTCACCCTGTCACCGGCGTACGACGCAGACAGCATGCGGATCGGGGCGGGGTTCCGGTTCGAACCCGATGCCCTGGTGAACGGCCACGCGATCATCGGCTACCGTCGAATCGACCCCGTCGGGGAGCGCGCGTTCGGATACGAGGGCATCACGGTGGCCGTGGATCTCGGTACGTCCTGCTTCAGCGGACGCGATTCGACGTCAAGGTCGCCCGCGATACCAGCTACTCGTTCGAGGCGCAACCGTACTTTCTCCAGACCAGCTACGGCGGCCAGATTCTGCACAACCTGGTCGGCGCCGTCGATGTCACGGCGCTCGTCTCGCGGGAAACGATCGACTACCCGGGGCTCCCGGGACTCGATGGTCAGGAACTGCCGGCGGACAGCCTTGCGATCACCAAGTACGGCGGCGGTGTCGCGATCCGGCCCGGCGAGCGCGTTCGTCTGACCATCAACTACGAGTACATCGAACGGATGTCCGTCTTCGTGTTCGACCGCAACTACGACCGCCACCGTCTCTACACCAACATTACTTACGGATTCTGACCATGAAGCAACTACTAGTGCTCCTCCTGCTTGTTTCGATGCCCGCGTTCGCCCAAACGCCGGCGGCGCCATCTCAGAGGCCCGACTACGTGGTGGGTGCGCAGGACGTGCTGAAAGTATCCGTCTTCGATGAGCCGCAGCTCTCGGGTACGTTCCGCGTGGAGAACGACGGGAGCTTCACGTATCCGTTCGTCGGCCGTGTCAAGGCCGTCGGGCAGACCCTGCGGAACATCGAGGCGGAATTCGCCCGTATGCTGGGCGAGGGGTACGTCCGCAACGCGCAGGTCTCCATCGAAGTGGAGCAGTACCGCAGCCGCAGCTTCTTCGTGGTCGGGGAAGTGCGGGCGCCCGGACGCTACCCTCTCTCCGGCGAGATGACGCTGATCGAGGCCCTCGCCCAGGCCGGCTCGACCACGCCCGCGGCCGGCTCGGAGCTGCTGGTGCTACACGCCGTCGATTCACGAGCGGCGCAACCGGCCGCAAACGGCGATGGGACGCGCGAGCCGCACCACGCGGGTGAACCTGGTGGATCTCCAGTCGGGCAAGCTGGCCAACAACATCATCCTCCGCGAGGGTGACACGATCTTCGTGGCCAAGGCGGAACGCTTCTTCGTGACCGGCCACGTGAGGAATCCCGGGGCGTTCACGTGGGAACGGGGCATCACCGTGCTCCAGGCCGTCTCGCTGGCCGGCGGCCTAAGCGACCGCGGCTCGAGCCGCGGCATCAAGGTCATTCGCGTCGTCGGAGGCGAGAAAAAGGAGATGGGCATGAAAATGTCGGACTTCCTCGAACCTGGCGACACGCTGGTGATCCGGCAGCGACTTCTGTAGGGCCGGAGCCGGGAGAGAGCCCAATATGTGCGGCCTCGCAGGCGTCGTGAGCTTCACCGGCGCCAAGCCCGACGCGTCCATCGCCACGTCGCTCAGCGCGGCGCTGGCCCACCGCGGCCCAGACGGCGAGGGCGTGTACGCGTCCGACGCCGCGCTGCTCGTGCATCGGCGGCTGGCGATCATCGATCCGGCGCCCGTTGCCGGGCAGCCGATGGCCACTCCAGACGGCCGCTATCAGCTGGTCTACAACGGCGAGGTGTACAACCATCGCGAGCTGCGCTGCGGATTGGAATCGCGAGGCGACATGTTTCGCACCGCCTCGGACACCGAGGTGCTGCTCCGCCTGCTCGTGCGCGAGGGCCCGGACGGCCTGGCTCGCGTGCGCGGCATGTTCGCGCTGGCGCTCTGGGACGAGCACGAGCGCACGCTACTGCTGGCGAGAGATCGCTTCGGCATCAAGCCGCTCTATGTCTCGTGCGACACGACCCGTGTCGTCTTCGCGTCGGAAGTGGGAGCCCTGCGCCGAGCTGGGCTGGTGCCCCGGACGATCAGCGCCGCTGGCGTGCTGGCGTATCTGTCGTGGGCAAGCATTCCGGCGCCACTGACCTGGCTCGATCAGGTTGAGGCCCTGCAGCCGGCGGCGTGGCGCCGCTACACCGGCGATGGCCGGTGGGCCGAGGGATTGTTTGCCGATCCTGCCGCCGCGTACGTCAACTCGGAGGACCGTCCCGACGAAATGGCGCTTCGCGCCGCCACGGCGGCGGCTGTGCGTCAGTCGGTCCGCGCACATCTCGTCGCAGATGTCCCGGTCGGTGTGTTCCTGTCCGGCGGCATCGATTCGGGCGCGATCGTGTCGGCGGCCCGCGAGATCACCAGTGCGGATCTTCGTACGTTCACGGTGGTCGTCGACGAGGCCGAGTACTCCGAAGCTGCCACCGCGGAACAGGTGGCGCGGGTCTTCGGCACCACACACCACGTCTTGAAGGTCGATGCCACGCGGATTGCCCACGATCTGCCGTCGATCGTGGAGCGCCTCGACCAGCCCACCGCGGATGCGGTGAACACCTACTACGTGTCGCGCGCGGTGGCGTCAGCCGGCATCAAGGCCGTGCTGTCAGGTGTTGGCGGGGACGAGATGTTCGGCGGGTACCCGAGTTTCGAGCGCATTCCTGCCGCCATGAGCATGTCGCGTGTCCTCGGCCCCGCGATGCGGGCGACGAAAGCGGTCGCAACCGTTGCGCTGCCCGCGTGGCGCGCGGCCAAGTGGAACCACTTCGCGCAGGATCCGGAAATCGAGCAGGGCTACCGCGCGCTTCGCGGCTTCTTCATGCCGGAGGAGCTCTCATCGCTGATCGGGCCGGCGCTCGTCGAGCGGCGCGTCACTGCGGAAGCCGCACTTGCCGCCGCGGAGGAGAAGGTGTTCGCCGCGAGCGGCCCGGAGCGGCCCGCTGCGTCCGTCGCACGTCTCGAGACCCAGGGGTTTCTGAGGACGCAGCTGCTCCGGGACATCGATGCCGTGTCGATGGCTCACAGTCTGGAAGTCCGAGTGCCGTTCGTCGACGCAGATCTGCAGCGCGTGGTCTGGCCGGCGCTGGCGGCGCATCCGTCGCTCCTGAAGGGTAAGCGGCTGCTCCATGAGACCCTCGCGCGGCCGCTCCCCGACGAGGTGACGAGCCGGCCGAAGCGTGGATTCACGCTCCCATTCGCCGACTGGATGCGCGCGGATCTTCGAGACGCCGTTCGCGATGGCCTCGATACGCTGGCCGGATCCGGCTGGGTGGCGCGCACCGCGCCCGACGCCGTCTGGACCGCGTTCGAGCGCGGCCAGGCACATTGGTCGCGCGCCTGGGGACTTGGAATGCTGGGACGCTTCCTGGCCGACGCACCGTGACGACAGCAGCAGCCGCATCTCGCGCCAGGTACCTCATTGGCGGCCATCGGCGCCGGCGTCCTGTCGAGCTCGCCGAGCTGTGGGCCTACCGCGAGCTGTTGTACTTCCTCGTCTGGCGCGACGCGAAAGTCCGCTATCGCCAGACGGTGCTCGGCGCGACCTGGGCGCTCGTACAGCCGGGGATGACGATGGTGGTGTTCGACGTGTTCTTCGGCCGGCTGGCGCAGATGCCATCCGACGGCGTCCCCTACCGCCTGTTTGCGCTGAGCGCGCTGGTGCCGTGGACGTATTTCGCGACGGCCCTCGGCGCCGGCGCGCATTCCCTGGTCGGCCAGCAGCACCTGATTGGCAAAGTGTATTTCCCGCGGCTGCTCATGCCGCTGGCTGCGGTCACGACGCCGCTCATCGACTTCGCGATCGCGCTCGTGTTCCTGTTCGGCATGGCGCTCTGGCACGGCGTGGTCCCCGGGTCGGGAGTTGCGTGGCTGCCGCTCTACGTCGTATTGGCGCTCGCCACCGCCTTCACGGCGAGCGTGTGGACCGCCGCATTGAATGTCGAGTATCGCGATGTGCGGTTCGTTCTTCCGTTCGCCATACAGTTCTGGATGTTCGCGACGCCCGTCGCGTATCCGGCGTCGCTCGTGCCGGAACGCTGGCGGGTGCTCTATGGGCTGAATCCGATGGCGACCGTCGTCGAAGGATTCCGCGCCGCGCTGCTCGGAACCGCAGGTCCTCAGCAGATGGTGATTCCCTCCATCGTCACCGTGGTGGTGCTGCTCGTCATCGGCGTGAAGTACTTCCGCCGAGTCGAGGGAACGTTCGCCGACGTCATCTGATGTCTGCCATTGCGCTGCGGGTCGCCGGGCTCGGCAAGCAGTACCGGATTGGAGCGCGCCAGACGCGCCCCGACCAGCTCCGGGATCGCATTGCCGGCGCCGCGTCGGCGGCGTTCGGCCGTCTCTTCAACCGGCGCGCGGCGCACGCGGACGAGACGACACTCTGGGCGCTTCGTGACGTGTCGTTCGATCTGACGGCCGGCGAGGTGCTCGGCATCATCGGCGGAAACGGCGCCGGCAAGTCCACGCTGCTGAAGGTCCTTTCGCGGATCACCGAGCCGACTGAAGGAACCGCCGAAGTGCACGGCCGCGTCGGTTCGCTGCTCGAAGTCGGCACGGGCTTCCATCCCGAGCTCACCGGACGGGAGAACATTTTCTTGAACGGCGCCATCCTTGGGATGCGCCGCGCGGAGGTCGGCCGCAAGTTCGACGAGATCGTGGCGTTCGCGGGCGTCGAGCGGTTTATCGACACCGCCGTGAAGTACTACTCGAGCGGCATGTACGTGCGGCTCGCGTTTGCCGTCGCCGCGCACATGGAGCCCGAGATCCTGATCGTGGACGAGGTGCTGGCCGTCGGGGACGTGCACTTTCAAAAGAAGTGCATCGGGAAGATGGACGACGTGAGCCGCCAGGGCCGGACCATCCTCTTCGTCAGCCACAATCTGGATGCGCTCCAGCGCCTCTGCAGCCGTGGCGTGCTGCTGGAACGCGGACGAGTGGCCGCGGATGGTGCCATTGACGATGTGGTGTCCAAGTACCGCTCGAGCAACACGCTGAGCGACGGATTGGGCCTGTTCAACCCGGCGAGCCGTCGCGGCAAGGGATGGGCCCAGGTGAGCGACGTCCGGCTGATGGCGCCCGATGGGTTTCGCACCGGTGCCCGTCCCGCCGATCAGGCGCTTGCATTCGAGGTGGACGTGGCGGCGTGCGCCGGCGACGCGGCGCGGCTGCGTGGTCTGGTCCTGGAGCTCGTGGTCTCGTCAGAGGACGGGCACCCTCTCTGCAGCGTGATGAACCTCGACGACCCGGGCGTCGAGTTGCCCGACACGCCGTCCTGCACGGTGCGCGTGAATCTCGTCCCGCCGACGTTCGTGCCTGGCGTCTATCGCCTGCGCGTATTCCTCGGCATCCCGCATCTCCAGCACGTCGACGAGATCGACGACGCGATGGAATTCGAGATCCTGCCGCCCGTTCACCCGTGGCGCCCGTACGAGCTCACGCCCGTGCGCGGGCACTCGTGCCGGCGCGCCGAATGGAGCGTCGAGGTCCCATCGCCTGCAGGAGGCTACGCATGAAAGTGGTCCGCGCGCTTCGGTCGGTCGCCTCGCAGGTGAAACACGAGCTCTTCCCGGCGCCCGACGTCGCGGCGTGGCGGCACGCCTGCCGCGTTGCGGCGGACAGGCCGCGACACACGCCGGGCGAGATCGCGCTGAACGGATATCGGATCGCGTACGCGGATCTCCTGACGCTCTGCCCGCAGTGGCACCACATGTTCGTCGCCGACACCCTGCGCTTCGAGGCCGCGGTGCCCGACCCGCGCATCCTGGATTGCGGCGCCAACATCGGTCTCGCGTCGCTCTATTTCAAACGGTTGTACCCGCGGGCACGGATCACCGCCTTCGAGGCGGATCCGGCTCTTGCCAATATCTGTCGCCGGAACATGGAGGCCAACGGGGCCGCCGATGTGGATGTCCAGGCGAAGGCGATCTGGCGCGACGAAGGCGGCGTGCGCTTTCAACGGGAGGGCGCCGACTCCGGCGCAATCGAAGGGACGAGCGCCGGGTTATCTGCCCAGGCCGTCGACGTGCCGGCCGTGAGGCTCAGAACGCTTCTGATGCGGGAGCGCATCGACCTGCTCAAGCTCGACATCGAAGGCGCCGAGGCTGTCGTGCTCGCCGATTGCGAGGGAGCGTTCGACAACGTCAGGGCCATCCTGCTCGATCTCCACGAGTTCGATCCGCGGCAGCGGAATACGCCGGACGTCCTGCGTCTGCTGACGCGCGCCGGCTTCCTCGTGAGCCTCGCGGAGGTCACGCCGCTGCCATGGCGGTCCGCGGAACCGTTGGGGTCGCCGTTTCCGCGCGATTCCGTCGTGTGGGCCTCGCTCGTTCGAGCGTGGCGGCGATGAACGCACACCGCGCATCGGTCGTCATGGTGCTGCCCGACAAGATGGGCGGCGTGCTGAGCGTGATGTCGAATCTGCTCGCCCACCGTGAGCCCGACGCATTCGCCTATCACGCGATCCGCACGCACAACCATCTGTCGGTTGATACGCGATCGGCGGAGCGCCTGGCTGCCGACTCGGACCGCGTCGTGGAGTATCGGCTTCCCGTCGAGAACCTCCACGCTGTCATCCGCCGTGTGCAGCAGGCGCTGCCGGCCGGCGACGGCGTCCTCCTGACGAACGATCTGCTCGAGCTGGCGGTGGCATCGGCCGTCGATCTCGGTCGCACGGTCATGATGATGGTGCACGGGGACTACGACTACTACTACGACCTCGCCGCGCGTCATGACGATGTCGTCGACGTGTTCATCTGCGTCGGCCGCGTGATTCAGAACAAGCTGCGTGCACGACTGCCGCATCGTGCCGAGTCGATCCTCCATCAACCGTACGGAATCCCTCTTCCAGCGCGCATGCGTGCCGGATCCTCCGGAGCGCTTCGGCTGCTCTTTGTGGGACGTCTCGACGAGCAGAAAGGCGTGTTCGATCTGCCGGCCATCGACGCCGTGCTGCGCGCGGCGGGCGTTGCGGTGACATGGACGATTGTCGGCGCCGGCCCCTGCGCGGCGGACATGCGCGAGCGGTGGGGCGCTGCGGCGCACGTGCGTCTCCTCGGCGCGCAACCCCAGGCGCGCGTGCTCGAGATCGCGGCCGACCATGACGTCTTCGTCCTGCCCACCCGCGCCGAAGGCTTTCCGGTTTCACTCCTCGAAGCCATGGCGGTTGGCCTCGTGCCGGTGGTCAGCAATCTCGAGAGCGGCGTTCGCGAGCTCGTGGACGATGGGGTCCACGGCTTCACGCCCGCGGTCGGGGATGTCGCCGGTTTTGCCAATGCCATTCGCGCGCTTCATCTGGATCGGGCGCGGCTCGAGGCGGCCAGCGCCGCATCCTGCGCGCGCGCGCGACGCGATTACGACATCCGCGATCGCGTGCGCGACTACCAGCGGCTCTTCGCGCGCCATCACGACCTCCGCAGGCCGCGGTCCGCGGCGGCGCGGCTTCCCTATGGCAGCCGCCTCGATCGGGCCTGGATACCGAATACCGCCGTGCGAATCATGCGGACCATCATGCGGCGCAGCGCCGGACAACCGGTGTAACCGATGTCGAGCCGTTCCGACCGTCCGCTGATCTCGGTGCTGATGACGACCTTCAACCGGGAACGCTATGTCGCGGCTGCCATCGAGAGCGTGCTGGCGCAGACGTTCGAGGACTTCGAGCTCGTCATCGTCGACGATGCGTCCTCGGATGCAACGGTCGCGCTCGCACGCGCGTACCGAGAAGCGCGATCCGCGGATCCGCGTGCTCGTCAACGAACAGAACCTCGGGCAGTTCCCGAACCGCAACCACGCGGCTCGGTTCACCCGCGGCCAGTACGTCAAGTACCACGATTCCGACGACGTGATGTACCCACACTGCCTGGCGACCCTGCTCGCGGGTCTCAAGGCGTACCCAGGCGCCGGCTTTGCCCTGACCGGAAGTAAGTGCTGGTCGGGAGGACCCTGCCCGATGCTGCTGACGCCTCGTCTCAGCTACCAGCGCGAGTTTCTTGGACACGGCCTGTTCATGGGGGGCCCGGCGTGCGCTCTCTTTCGGACAGATGTCTTCCAGTCGCTCGGCGGATTCACCGATCACGGCGTGTTTTCGGACTATCTCTTCTGGCTGCACGCGTGCGCGCGCGTCTCGATCGTGCTCGTGTCGGGCGATCTGTTCTGGTACCGAATTCATCCTGGCCAGGAACTGCAAAGCGAGCGCGTCGACCGCGACTCACTCGTCCTGTCCCGTCAGACCTGGGCGGCGCTGAACGCCGTGTCGTGTCCGCTCGAACCCTCCGAGCGTGAGATCGCCAAGGCGAATCACGCGTACGTGACGGCGCGCGAGGCGTGGCGCAACGCCCGCGGACGGCGCGCGAAGCTCGGGTTCATGCGGATATGGACGGCGGGTCTGACGCCGGCCGATTGGTTGCGATACTTGCGGCCGCCGCGGCGCCGCGCGATTGCAGGCACGCCGCTAAACGAGGCAGGGGAGTACGCGATGCCCGCTGCGGTCGCGCCCTCCAGGGACGAAGGGGCGGTGGCGCGTTGAGGCGCCACAGCGGATGAAGATCGTTCACGTCTGCGGGTGGTACTTCCCCGATTCACTGGGTGGAACCGAGACGTACGTCTCGGCCGTCGCCTCGCGGCTCCGCGCGATAGGGCATCAGGTCCTCGTAGCGGCCCCGGATCCCCACTCGGCCACCGAGCGCGCGTACCCATTCGAAGGGCTGTCGGTGTACCGGTATCCCGTGCCTGCCGCGCCGACGCGAGACGAAGCACAGCACGTCAGGGCGGCTCGGGGTTCGGAGCGATTTCACGCGTGGCTGCAGCATCACCGCCCTGACGTGGTGCACGTGCATACGTTCGTGACCGGCGTCGGGCCGCACGAGATCCGGGCTGCGCGCGCCGCGGGCGCGCGCGTCTTCGTGACGACGCACTCCGGCAGCCTTGGATTCCTCTGCCAGCGCGGCACGCTGATGCAGTGGGGCCGCCAGCCGTGCGACGGTCGCGTCTCGGCGGCGAAGTGCGCCGCGTGCGCGCTGCAGCATCGCGGCGTCCCGCGGCCGCTCGCCGACACGATCGGCCTGATCCCGCCGGCGGCCTCCGCGCTCGCGCGGCGCATGCCCGGCAAGCTGGGAACGTTGCTGGGCATGCCCGATCTCATCGTGCGGAATCAGGAGATGCAACGGCAGATGCTGCGAGACGTCGACGCGTTCGTGGTGCTCACCGAGGCCGCCCACCGGATCGTCGCCAGCAATGACGGCAATGGGGTTCCGGTCGTGCTCAACCGGCTCGGGATGCGCGGCGATGCGGCGCAGCTGACACAGCTTCGCGAGCTGCCTCGCGCACGAGCGCGGAAACACCTCACGGTGGCCTACGTGGGCCGGTTCGAGTCGATCAAGGGCGTCCACGACCTCGCGCGGGCCGTGCGCACCTTGCCGACCGACGCACCGGTGCACGTCGAATTCCGCGGGCCGATCAGCAACCTGCACGAGCTTGCCGTGACCAACGAGCTCAAAGCCATCGTCGGCCCCGATGCCTGGGTCAGATTCGGCGACCCCATCAGACCGGACCAAATCTTCGAGTACCTCCGCGACATCGACTTGCTGTGCTGTCCGTCGCGAACGCTCGAGGGAGGACCCACCGTGGCGCTGGAAGCGATGGCGGTGGGCACACCTGTGCTCGGAACGCGGATGGGGGCGTTGGCGGAGCTCCTCGAGGATGGCGTCAACGGGTGCCTCGTGCCGCCGAATGATTCGGCCGCGCTCGGCCGCGCGATCGCCCGTATCGCGAACAACCCTGCAGGAACGATCGACGTCTGGCGCCGGAACCTGCCTGACGTCCGCACGATGGATGACGTCGTGCAGCAGGTACCTCGAGATGTACGCCGGCACGCCGGCCGTCTGCCGATGAAGAAGCGGATTACGGTCGTCACGTCCGGCCATCTCGCGACCTGCCCGCGCATGCTGAAGGCCGCGGACACCCTGCAGGACGCCGGGTACCGCGTGCGCGTGATCAGCACGAGCCAGACACCGTGGGCCGCCGAAGCCGATCGACGGCTCCAGGCACGTCGCGGATGGCGGTGGCACCGTATTCCGTACAGACCGCGCCGGGGCGCCGTGGCGCTGGTTCCACACGGGAGCCCGTGGCCGCATCGCCGAGGCCGTGGCACGGATCCCGGGAATGTCCGGACGCACGTGCGTCGCGGCTCGGGCCTTCTCGCGGGTACATGCGGAGCTCGTCCGCGCGATTCTCCGCGAGCCGCAGGACTTCATCTATGGCGGCACCAGCGGCGCCGTGGCCGCGGTGTCCGAGGCGTGCACGTCGAAGCGGCACGCCGTGCGCCGTTGACTTCGAGGACTTCCACTGCGCGGAGCAGAGCGCGGGATCGGAGCCACTCGGCGCGACGAGCCTGGCGGTGACGATCATGGAAGATGCCATCAGCCAGGCGGCGTTCATCACAGCGGGAAGCGCCGCCATCGGCCGACGCGTGCGAACGACGCTTCGGCGTGTCGCCGTCTCACGATCAACAACGTCTTCCCCCTGCCGGAGCGCCAACCGGCGCGCGCCGGGACGGTCCGCTGCGCCTCTACTGGTTCGGTCAAACGATCGGTCCAGGGCGCGGCCTGAAAGAAGTGATTCGTGCCCTCAGCGCGGCGGATATTCCCGCGGAGCTGCACGTGCGCGGGGTTTCGTTCCACGCTACGCGGCGGATCTCGTGACGCTCTGTCGCGCGGTGGCTCCGCGCCTTCGGTTGGTGCACCACGCGTGAGCGACCCCGATGCGATGGTGACCGCATGCCGCGGATTCGACGTCGGGATTGGCGCTCGAGACGGGCCACACGCTCAACCGGGCCCTCTGCCTGACGAACAAGGCCCTGACGTACCCGCTCGCCGGGCTCGCATTGGTGTTGACGAGCACGCCCGGCCAGCGCGTGCTGGTGGACGATCTCGGAGACGACGCCGGTCGTCGTACGAGCCTGGCCATATCGAGGCGCTCGCGGCTGGTCTGACCCGATGGCACGACGACCGCGCTGCGCTGCAGCGCGCGAGGCACGCATCGTGGCAGGCCGCCTGCACGCGGTGGCGATGGGACCATCCGCTCGAACGTGACGCGCTGCTCGCCGCGGTTCGCGCGGCCGCGTAACCAACATGCACATCGCGATCACCGCGGATCCCTACCTGCCCGTACCGCCCCGGCTGTACGGCGGGATCGAACGCGTGATCGACCTGCTCGTGCGCGGGCTCGCCGCGCGCGGACATCGCGTCACGCTGTTCGCGCACCCGGACAGCGACACCACCGCGGCCCTTCGCGCGTACGGCGTGCCGCCGCACACGACGCCGGGAGCCCGGTTCCGCGAGCTCGCGCAGGTGGGCACGGGACTCTGGGCGCTGCGACGTTCGATCGACGTGGTGCACAGCTTCGGCCGGCTTGCGGCTCTTGCGCCGGTGCTGCCACTGCGACTACCGAAGATCCAGAGTTATCAGCGCGCGATTCCGTGGAATGGCGTCCGTCGAGCGGCGCGAGTGGCGCGCGGCAGCATCCTCTTCACCGGCTGCTCGACCAGCCTGTATGCCGGCGAGCGGGCCCGCGGCGGCGACGCGGCGTGGCGGACCGTTTTCAATGGCGTCGACATGACGCAGTACACGCTCGTTGCGCACGTGCCTGACGATGCGCCGCTCGTGTTCCTCGGCCGTATCGAGCGCATCAAGGGCCCACACCATGCCATCGAGATCGCGCGGCGCGCGGATCGGCGGCTCGTCATCGCCGGCAACGTCGTGGCCGACGGACCGGATGCGCATTTCTACGAGCGTGAGATCGCGCCGCACGTCGACGGCGACCGGGTGCGATACATCGGACCTGTAGACGATGGGCAGAAGAACGAGCTGCTCGGCGCGGCGGCGGCGCTCCTGATGCCCATCGAATGGGACGAGCCCTTTGGCATCGTGATGGCCGAGGCGCTCGCCTGTGGGACGCCGGTCATCGGCTTCTCGCGGGGAAGCGTTCCCGAGGTGATCGCCGAAGGAACGAACGGGTTTCGATGCCGGAACGTCGACGAGGCCGCGGCGGCGGTGGCTCGGCTCGACCGCATCGATCGCGCCGCGGTGCGGGCGGATGCCGAACAGAGGTTTGGACACGACGCCATCGTCGACGAGTACGAGCGGTTGTACACGGAACTGGCTGCCTAGAGAGCGATGCGCCGCGTTCTGATGATCTCTCCGCACTTTCCGCCGGACACGAGCGCCGGGACGCATCGCGTCCGCTTGTTGGCCTCGTACCTCGCCGAGTTCGGTTGGGATCCGACGGTCGTCTCGGTCGATCCGTCCGGGTATGAGGGACGCCTGGATCCCGATCTGGCGCGCCTGGTCCCCGCAACCGTCCGCGTGGTGCGCACGCGCGCGTGGAGTGCGGCGGTGACCCGCCGCGTCGGCATTGGGGACCTGGGTCTTCGCGCGTACACCGGTCTGCGGCGGGAGTGCGGCCGGCTGATGGCGGCGGCGCCATTCGACGCGCTGTTCATCACGATCTATCCGACCTACCCGGCGCTGCTCGGGCCGATGCTGAAGCGGCGCCACAACGTACCGTTCGTGCTGGACTATCAGGATCCGTGGGTGAGTGCGTGGGGCCTCGATGTCGGCTCCGGGCCCAACGGCACGGCGGACGCGCGAAGCCGCATCACGCGCGCGCTCGCGCAGCGGCTCGAGCCACACGTCGTCCGCCACGCGGACGCCATCACCGCCGTTTCCGCGCGCACGTACGAGGATGTGCTCGCCCGATCCCGGACGCGCGACCGCGCGCGTGCGCGGCCATTCCGCTCGGGTTCGACGAGCGCGACCTCGAGGCACTGCGGCGCGCGCCGCGGTCCAACGCATGGTTCGACGAGCAGGATGGCCACGTCCACGTCTGCTACGTCGGCACGGTGCTGCCGAAAGGCTTCGATGTGCTTCGAGTGGTGCTGGGCGCGCTGGCGCGGCTGCGGGACCGCGCGCCCCGCGCGTACGCTCGACTTCGTATTCACTTCGTCGGAACCAGCAATCAGCGCGTGTCGGCGGTGGAGCCGCGCGTGCTGGCGGAGGCGCGTCTGGCGAAGGTCGATGACATCGTCACCGAGGCACCGGAGCGGCTCGACTATCTCGATGCGCTCAATGTGCAGACGCGGGCCCACGCGTTGCTGCTGCTCGGAAGCAGCGAGCCGCACTACACACCCAGCAAAGTGTTTCCGGCTCTCCTGGCTCGCAGGCCGATCATGGCCTTCTATCACCGCGCGAGCAGTGTGCTCGACGTGCTTCGTCTGCCTTCGGTGAACGCCCGCGTCTTTGCGTTCGACGATGGTGCGCCGCTCTCAGGGCAGGTCGACGCCATCGCGGCCGCGTTCGCCGAGCTCGTGGATGCCGATGCGGCTACTCAACCAATGCCGACGGACGCACGTCTACAGGCTTGGTCCGCACGTGCGCTGACCGGGCGCCTGGCCGGGGTCCTTGATTCCGTGGCCGCGCCCGTCGCCGGCCGCGTGGCGCTCTGCGTGGGGGCGTGCCGGTGACGCGGACGCTTCGTCTCACGGCGGTCATGACCCACCCCGCGCAGTCACATCTCGCCGTGGTTCCGTCATCTCGCGACGCACCGGCCGGACCTGGATCTGACGGTCCTCTACGGTGCGTTGCCCGATCGCGAGCAGCAGGGCGCCGGATTCGGCGCCGCCTTCGAGTGGGACCTTCCGCTCACCGACGGCTACCGGTTCGAGGTGTGCGGCGATGCGAAAGGGAAGTCGTTCGCGAGCGACGATTTCCATGGCGTCGACGTGCCTGACGTCGAGGAGCGCATTCGCGCCACGCGACCGGACGTGGTGCTCGTGCCCGGCTGGCACTCGGTCATGCAAGTCCGCGCACTGCGCGCCTGCCGGCGGCTCGGGGTTCCGGTGTTGTATCGAGGTGATTCAACGCTCTTCAGTGGACCGCGAGGGGTCGTGCGTCCGCTGTGGAGCCTCAGGACGCGATCGATGCTGCGCCGCTTCGATGGATACCTGAGCGTCGGCACGCACGCGAATCGGTACTCTCCGCTCGTTCGGCATTCCGGAGCCGCTCATCGCGCGCTCGCCTCACTGTGTCGACAACGAGCGATTTGCGACGGCCGCCTCGCGGCTGCGGGCGGACGGCGGGCGAACGGCGGCGCGGCAGGCGATCGGAGCGACGGCGGTCGATTTCGTGGTGCTCTTTGCGGGGAAGTTCCAGGATGTGAAGCGGCCGCTCGATGCCGTCAGGGCCGTCGCGCGCCTGGGCCCAGGGGCCGTGCTCATGATGGCGGGCGACGGTGCGTTGCGCGAAGCGGCCCGCGCCGAAGCGCAGCGGCTCGGCGTGCGCGTGGCATTCGCAGGGTTTCTGAACCAGACGGAACTGCCGTCGGCCTTCGCGGCCGCGGATTGCCTGCTGATGCCGAGCGCCCGCGAGAGCTGGGGCCTGGTCATCAACGAGTCGCTCGCATCCGGTGTCCCATGCGTCGTCAGCACCGGCGTCGCCAGCGCTCCCGACCTCATCGTCGAGGGTGAAACCGGCTACGCGGTGCCCGTGGGAGACGTCGACGGGATGGCCGGAGCCCTCGCACGGGTACGCGACCGGCTCGCGGCCGGGGAAGACTTTGCGTCGCGGTGCCACACACAGGTCGCCAGCCACACCTTCGCGTCCGCCGCCGAGGGACTTGCCATCCTGGCGCGGCGCGTCCTCGCACGGCGCGCGCTGCCCGTCGGGCGCACCAACGTGGTGGCGTGCTGCGGCGCCATGGTCAGCGTGTACGGCATGGAGCGGAGCACGTTCGAGCTGCTCGACGGAGTGGGCGGGCGTGGTGCGTCGATTCATTGCGTCCTGAACTCGTGGGGCAGTTCGCAGATCGCGGAATCTAGCGGTGTCAATCGGCGCAACCTGGGCGCCCGGTCACTACGACGTGCCGTTGAAGTGGCGGGGGATTTCGGTACGGCAGGCAGCGCGCCTTGCATGGGAGGTCGCCCGCGTGAGCGTCGTGCTCGTGCGCGAGGCGCGGACGCGGCGCGCCACGCACGTCCTCGTTCCCGACCTCGGCGGAGCGTTGTACAACCTTCCCGCGCTGGCGCTCCTGCGCCTTCTCGGCGTCGCGGTGATCGCCCGGCTCGGGAATGCGCCGGAGCAACTGCCGTTGTTCCGTTTCCTGTGGCGGCGGCTCGTCAGCCCCGTGGTCACCGAGTTCGTCGCCAACTCGAAGTTCACCGCGGCGGCCCTGGCCGCCAGCGGCGTTCCCGCTGCGAAAATGCGAATCATCGGCGTCCCCCCGCCGCCGCGTCGGACCATCCAGGCGCCGGTCCCGCCGCTCAGGCAAGACGGCCGAATCATCTACGTCGGGCAGTTGATTCCGCCGAAAGGATGCGATCGACTGCTCGACGCGGTCGGCATTCTCGTCCGGCGGGGGCATGACGTCGGCCTCGACATCGTCGGCGACACCACTCGGTGGGAACCGGAGGCATGGAAGGGCTACGCCGCACGCCTGCTTGAACGCGCGGCCCAGCCCGATCTGATAGGTCGCGTCAGGTTTCTGGGAGAGCGCGAAGACGTTCCAGCGTTGCTCGCCGGCGCGTCGATTCATTGCTTTCCGTCGACCATCGCGATACGTGAGGGCTTCGGCATCGTGACCGTGGAGGCCAAAGCCGCAGGCCTCCCGTCCGTCGTGACACCGTCCGGCGCGCTCCCGGAGCTCATCGCGCACGAGGAGGATGGGTTCGTGTGCGCCGATGATTCGGTTGCGGCGCTTGTCGAGGGCCTCGAGTTCTTCCTGGTGGATCGGCATCGGCTGATGGAAGCCGGCCGCCGCGCGCATGCATCCTCGGCGCGCTACACGCGTGAGCGATTCCTCGAGCAATGGCTCGCCGTCCTGCGGATGCCCGCTGCCGACGTGAACCGTCGCCACCCGCTGCCGGAGGTTGTACCCAGTCATGGCGATTAGGGCCGCGCTCGTCGTCGTCGCGATGTACGTGTGCGGCCAGTGGCTCGCCGGCCTGTCGCTCGCCGTTCTCTTCCTCATCTGGGCGCTGCTCAAGGCAGACGAAGGGCCGCCCGTGCTCGCGCTGGCCATCACGACGCAGTGGCTGCAGGTCACGGGAGGAATTTTCTATACCGGCCTGACCGGCCGCACGCTGCCGGCGATCGAGGGCAGCGACTATCAGCCGATGGTCCTGCTCGGGCTTGGGTGTGTCGTGGCGCTCACGATTGGACTCTGGGCAGGCATCCGCGTCGTTCGCAGCCGCATGCCACGACCCGACTTCGCCCCCGAAGAAGTGGTCGGTCTGAAAATGCTGCTGATCGCGTATGCGGTCACGCTGGTCGTCACGGGCGTCCTTCACGAGCTGGCGTGGCGGTTTCCCGCGCTGACGCAGGCCATCCTGGCGATCGCGTTCGCGCACCTCGGCCTCGTCTTTCTGATCCTGCGAAGGCTCACGCAGCCGCGCATCCAGGGGGGCTATATCCTCGTGCTCCTGGCGTGCGAGGTTGGGCTCGGGTTCACCGGGTACTTCTCGAACTTCAAGGAGCCGCTGCTCCTCGCCACCCTGGCCGTGCTCGAAGTGTTCGACCGTTCGCGGAGAGAGCACTGGCTCGCGGCGGCCGCCGTCACGCTCACGCTCGTCGTCGCCAGCGTGATGTGGATGGGCGTCCGCAACGAGTATCGGCAGGACTTCCTCGACAGCGCCTTCGCGACCTCCCGAGGGATGCGCCTGGAGCGCATGCAGGCGTTGATGGGCGACTGGTTGTCGAACCGCGACGAGCGCATCGGAAATGACATGGACCTGCTGATCGACCGCTCGTGGGCGATCTACTATCCCGCACTCGCCGTCGCGCGCGTCCCGGCGGTGGTTCCGCACTCGGACGGCGCCCTGATCGGAGGTGCGCTCTATCATCTCGTCACGCCGCGGATCTTCTTCTCCAACAAGCCGGACCTGCCGTCTGACAGCGAGCTGGTGCGCAAGTATTCGGGGGTGTGGGTCGCCGGCGTGGATCAGAACACATCGATTGCATTCGGGTACGCTGCTGAGGGGTACGTCGACTTCGGCGCGCCAATCATGTTCGTGCCGGTGCTGCTCTTCGGGGTGTTCTGCGGCGGCATGTACATGTGGTTCCTCCGCACGCTCCACTATCGAGAGCTGGCCGTGTCGCTCGTCACGGTCATCTTCTGGATGAGTCTGTATCTGTTCGAGCGGTCCTGGGCGAAGACCCTCGGCGGATGCATCACGATGATGGTGTATCTCGGCGGCGTCAGCTTCCTCATCGATCGCTGGCTGCTGATGCGGGTGGACAAGCTGTCGGGCGACGAAGTGATGGCGCACACGGTGCTGCCGGCTGCTTCGAGGGCGGCGATGACGCGGCGATGAAGGTGCTGCAGATTCGGCGTACTACGCTCCCGCGTTCGTGTACGGAGGTCCGCCGCGAAGCATCCACGCGCTCTGCCGGGCGCTCGGCCGCGCCGGTGCCGACGTGCAGGTGTTCACCACCGACGCCAATGGCACCCACGCGCTTCCGATGACGTCACCGGATGCGGCACGTTCGAGGACGTGCCGGTCCGATACTTCCCACGGACCTGGCCACGTTCGCCGATCGGCTCGCGATTCGCTGAGCGAGGCGCTGCGACGGGACGTCGGGCGTTACGACGTCGTGCACATCCACGGCCTCTGGAACCGCGTGGTCTGCAGTGCGGCGCGCGAGGCGTCGCGTGCCGGCGTGCCGTACGTCCTCTCGCCGCGAGGCATGCTCGAAGGGGCGGCCCTGGCGCATCACGGGTGGCGCAAGCGGATTGGATGGATTCTCGGACAATCGCGTGTCGTCCGCGGTGCGTCGCTGCTGCACGCGACGTCGGAGACCGAACGCGCGACGCTCCTCAACCTGCGCACCGCCGCGCCCGTGGCGTTCATCCCCAACGGAGTCGACATCGGACCGCAGCCGCGACGCATGCCGGCACCGCCGCTCGTCGTATTCGTCGGTCGCCTCCATCCGATCAAGCGCCTCGACCTCGTGATCGATGCGTTTGTGGCTGCCCGCGAACGCCATCCGGACGCGCAGTTGGCGATCGCCGGACCAGAGGAGTCGGCGTGCCGCGACGCACTGGTCGCGCGCGCGGGCCGGCATGCGCACGCGGTGACCTGGCTGGGCGGGATCGACGAGAGACAACGGCGCGAGCTGCTCGGGCGCGCCTCCGCGCTCGTCATGTGCTCCGACTCCGAGAGCTTCGGCATGAGCGTGCTGGAGGCGATGGCCGCCGCCGTTCCGGTCGTCGTCACCCGGACGTGCCCCTGGTCCGACGTCGAGCGTCACGGGGCCGGCTACTGGGTCGAGCAGAACGTCCCGGCGATTGCGGACGCGCTCGTGCGGATTCTCGACGATCCCGGCCGCGCACGGGCCATGGGCGAGCGCGGGCGCGTGCTCGCCGAGCGCACGTATCGATGGGACGCGATCGCGGATGCCTTCGTGGCGCAATACCGCGGCGTGCGGATGCCTTCGTCATCGGCAGCCGCGCTGCCAGCTCTGTCGTGATCCAAGGCTGGTCGCGCGCGATCATCATCACGCCGCGTTGCGGCGGCGCCGATGGGATCTCGGCAGTCACGCGGCTGTATGCGCAGGCGCTGGCCGCGCAGCTCGGCGCTGGAGTCGGTCGCCTCGAGGTGTGGTCGCTTGACGACCGCGAGCCAGCCGGAGTGGAAGACCACCGCGTGGTGTTTCGAGCGGCCCGCGGGAGTCGCGCAAGGATCACGGCCTACGGCCTCTGGCAGGGACACGTCGATCCGCGGACGCTCGTCGTCGTCCAACACGTGCACCTGCTGCCGGTCGCACTGCCGATGGCGTGGCGCGGCGCGCGCGTGATGCTGCAGCTCCACGGCGTGGAGGCCTGGAAGCCGTTCCGCATCCTCGAGCGGGCGGGCTGCCGCGCGGCCTGGAAGATCGCCGCTGTCTCGGAGCACACAGCCGCCCGCTTCCGGCAGGCGAACCCCGGGCTGGCCGATCGGCCGATCGTGGTCTGTCCGCCGGGGCTGCCGCCCATCGCCCCGGCGCCGCGTGCCCGCGCCGCGGCGCCGTACGCGCTGATTGTCGCGAGAATGTCGTCCGAGGAACGGTACAAGGGCCATGACCTCCTGATCGATGTCTGGCCGCGCGTTCGTCAGTCGGTGCCGGAGGCGCTGCTCGTGATCGTGGGCGGCGGCGACGATCGCGCGCGGCTGATCGACAAGGCCGCCGCGCTCGGTCTCGCCGACGCCGTTCGCTTCGAGGGCGTGGTGGACGGCGAGCGGCTCGCGGCGCTCTACCGCGACGCGGCGCTGTTCGTCATGCCGAGCCCGAACGAGGGCTTCGGGCTCGTGTACGTGGAGGCCATGTCCGCAGGCGTTCCCTGCGTGGTTGCCGCCGGCGCTGCCGAAGAGATCGTCGAGCACGGCGCCACCGGCGTCGTCGTGTCTGCCGGCGACGCGCCGGCGCTCGAGCGCGCGGTGATTCGGTTGCTGACGAGCCCCGCCGAACGCGAGCGAATGGGAGCCGCCGCCGCCGAGACCGCGCGCGACCGGTTCAGCACGGCCGCCTTCACACGCCGGATCTACAACCTGCTTCATCTCCCACAGGGAACCCCCGCATGCTGATTCTCGGACTGAACGCCTATCACGGCGACGTCGCCGCCGCACTCGTGGACGACGGCCGCCTCGTCGCAGCCGTGGAAGAGGAACGGTTCCGGCGCGTGAAGCACTGGGCGGGATTCCCCGATCAGGCGATTGCATCGTGCCTGGCAACCGCCGGCGTTGCGCCCAGAGACATCGACGTCTTCGCCGTGTCGCGGGACCCGCGCGCCCACCTGTGGCGGAAGGCCCTCTTCGCGCTGCGGAAGCGGCCGAACGCACAACTGCTGCGCGACCGTGCGCGAAACGCCGCCACCGTGCAGACCATCCACGAACGGCTCGCCACGACGCTCGGGTTGCCGCCGGCACACGTTCGGGAGCGGCTGCATCATGTCGAGCATCACCCCGCGCATCTCGCGAGCAGCTTCTTCGCGAGTCCATTCGAGGAGGCGGCCGTCTGCGCCATCGACGGGTTTGGCGATTTCGTCAGCACCTCGTGGGCCGTGGGACGAGGTACCGCCCTCGACGTTCAGCAGCGGGTGTTCTTTCCGCATTCCCTCGGTCTTCTGTATCTCGCGGTCACGCAGTTTCTTGGTTTTCCGAAATACGGCGACGAATTCAAGGTGATGGGGCTTGCGCCGTACGGGGAACCGCGATACGTCCCCGAGCTGCGCAAATTGGTGCGCGTGACGGACGATGGGCAGGTTCGGCTCGACCTCGACTACTTCAGTCACTGGTCCGAGGGCGTCGCGATGACGTGGGGCGATGGTGAGCCAGCGCTCGGCCCGGTGTTCACACCGAAGCTGGAAGCGCTTCTCGGCCCGAAGCGCAGGTCCGACGAGCCGCTCGACGAACGCCACGAGGCAATTGCCGCGTCGCTCCAGGCCGTGTACGAGGAAGCGGCGTTCTCGGTTCTGCGCGCGCTTCATGCGCGCACGAAGCTGCCGCGACTCTCGCTGGCAGGCGGCTGTGCCATGAACAGCGTCGCGAACGGCAAGATTCGCGCGAACACGCCGTTTCAGGACGTCTACATTCAGCCGGCCTCAGGCGACAACGGCACGGCGCTCGGCGCCGCGCTCCACGCGTGGCATCGCCTGGGTGGCCGCCGTAACTTCGTCATGAGCCATGGCTATTGGGGACCGCAGTTCGACGATGCGTCGATCGAGAAGGCGATTGCGTTGCGCAACATCAATGGCCACGTGGCGCGGCATCGTCTGGCGGAGGAGCAGGCGCTCTGCGCCTGGACCGCGGAGCGCATCACGGAAGGCAAAGTGGTCGGCTGGTTCCAAGGACGGATGGAATGGGGCGCGCGCGCGCTCGGCAACCGCAGCATCATCGCGGATCCCCGGCGGGCCGACATGCGGGAAATCATCAACCTGCGGATCAAATTCCGCGAGAAGTTCCGTCCATTCGCGCCGTCGGTGGCAGTGGAAGCGCTGCACGACTACTTCGAGGATGCCGTTCCCGACCCGTTCATGGTGCAGGTCTATCCGGTGCGGCGTGAACGGCGGTCGGCGATTCCCGCCGTGACGCACGTAGATGGCTCGGGCCGTCTGCAGACGGTGAGTCGAGAAACTAACGCTCGCTACTGGAACCTGATCGACGCCTTCCGCGCACGCACCGGCGTCCCGGTGCTGCTGAACACCTCATTCAACGAGAACGAGCCGATCGTCCATCAACCGTCCGAGGCGCTCGACTGCTTCCTGCGCACCGACATGGACGTCCTCGTCATGGGCAATCACGTGCTCGAGAAGGAAGCAGGGAGCAGGAAGCAGGGAGCAGGGCTGTCTCAGGAAGCAGGAGTCGGGTTCCTGGTGCCGGCATCGTAGATGCGAGTCTGCTTCTTCAATCGCTCCTACTGGCCGGACTTCGGCGCCACGGGGCAGCTGCTCACCGAGCTTGCCGAGGACCTCGTTGCGCACCATGGCTGTGAAGTCACGGTCGTCACCGGGTATCCGTTGCAGGGCCGCGACCGCGTGGCGGATCGCGAGGTGAGGAACGGCGTCGAGATCGTGCGCGCGAGCGGGACGACCCTGAGCCCGCGGCGCTTTGCCGGCCGCGCGACGAACTATCTGACCTACTTCGCGTCCGCGTGCGCCGCGGGGCTGCGCATTCCACGGCCGGATGTCGTGGTGGCCCTCACGGATCCGCCGATTGTCGGCCTGGCGGCGCTTCTCGCCGCGCGCCGCCATCGTGCCCGGTTCGTCTTCCTGTGCCAGGACATCTTCCCGGAAGTCGCGGTGCTGCTCGAGGACTTCCGCAACGGCGCGGTGAACAAGGGCCTCGAGCTGGTGAACAGATTCCTCGTTCAGCAAGCCGACGCGATCATCGCGCTCGGCGACACGATGAAGCAGCGCCTCGTCCAGGGGAAGGGCGCGAGTCCGAACCGCATTTCCGTGATCCACAACTGGGCGGACTGCGCCGCGCTGGCGCCGGGGCCCAAGGACAATCCGTTCGCCCGCGCGCACGGCCTCCACGATCGCTTCGTCGTCATGCATGCCGGCAACATCGGCCTGTCGCAGAACCTGGATGTCCTGATCGACGCCGCCGAGCGTCTTCGCGCGCACGACGGGATCCGGTTCGTGTTCGTCGGCGACGGCTCGCGCAGGGCCACTCTCGAGGCGCGCGCTCGTGAGCGGGGTCTGCACAACGTCATGTTCGTGCCGTACCAGCCTCGGGAGGAGATGGCCCTGTCCTACGCGGCGGCGGACCTCTTCCTGGTGTCGCTGAAGCCGGGGCTGGCCGGCTACATCGTGCCGAGCAAGCTATACAGCATCCTGGCCGCCGGGCGTCCGTACGTCGCCGCCGTCGAGGATGCCTGCGAGGTGGCCGACATCACCGGCCGCCACGCGTGCGGCTTCATCGTGCGTCCGGGCGACCCGGATGCCCTGGCGTCGCGGATCCTCGACGTGTACCGCAACGCTCCGCTTGCCGCCGAACTGGGCCGGCGCGCGCGCGAAGCGGCGCTCGCCTTCGACCGGCGGCGCCAGACGGCCGCCTATGCGGCGCTGCTGCGGCAGGTAAGCCGGCAGCCGATCGGATGATCAAGCGAGCCTTCGACGCGAGCCTGGCGGCGGTCGGGCTAATCGTATCGTCGCCGCTCTGGGCCCTGATCGCGCTGGCGATCAAGATCGACGATGGCGGGCCCGTCTTTTTCACACAGCCTCGCGTCGGGAAGGGCGGCGCGGCGTTCAAAGCGTTCAAGTTTCGATCGATGGTCACGGGTGCTGATAGTCGCACCGCGCTGGCCGCGGGATCGCACGATGCGCGTGTGACTCGTGTCGGCGCGGTGCTGCGTGCCACGGCGATGGACGAACTGCCGCAGCTCTGGAACATCTTCCGCGGCGACATGAGCTTCGTCGGGCCGCGTCCGTTGATGCCCGGCGAGATCGAAGCACGCGGCGATGGACGCTGCATGCCGCTCGAGGCCGTCCCCGGGTACGACGCACGTCACTCGGTGCGGCCGGGCCTCACAGGGCTCACGCAGGTCTTCGCGCCGCGCGACATCCGGCGGACGCACAAGTTCCGTCTCGACTTGCTCTACGTGCGGCGCGCGAGCATCTGGCTCGACCTTCGTCTCGTCGCGTTGTCGTTCTGGATTACCTTCCGCGGACGCTGGGAACAGCGCGGGTCGAAACTGTGATCGGGTGCTTATAATGAGGTCCGGCTTGAACTGCGACGTCATCATCGTCGGAGGGGGGCCAGGCGGTCTCACCGCCGCAACCTGCCTCGCACGAGAAGGCTTCGACGTTGTCGTTCTGGAGGAGCACAGCGAGGTCGGCGTTCCCGTCCACTGCACGGGCGTGCTCGCGCATGAAGCGGTCGCCGAGCTCGACCTTCCGCGCGAGTCGATTCTGAATCCGTTGTCGACCGCGCGCTTCTTCTCACCTTCAGGACGCGACATCTCCTACACGACCCCCACCACCGAAGCGCTCGTCATCGATCGCGCCACGTTCGATCGACGCCTGGCGAGGGACGCCCGATCGGCGGGCGCGGCGCTCACGCTGGGGTCCCGGGTCACGAGCGTTCGCACGAGTGACGCGGGCGTCGAGGTTGACGTCGAGGGGGGCCCGACGTTGACTGGTCGAGCGCTCATCCTCGCCTGCGGGGCCCAGTACGGATTCCAGCGCCGCCTCGGTCTGGGCCTGCCGAAGGTCCACCTGAACTCGGCGCAGCTGGAGCTCCCGGCAACCCGTACCGGAGACGTGGAGTTGTACTTCGGCACGGAGACCGCGCCACGCGGGTTCGCGTGGGCGGTTCCCGTCGCGCGCGCGACCGGTCATTGCGTGCGGATCGGGCTGATGTGCGAAGGCGACCCGGCGCGGCCGTTCGGGAACGCGCTGGCGCGAATCGGGTCCCACTGGGGCGTGAGTGCCGACTCGATGCAGATGCCGCGGCGGCGGTTCCTCCCGCTGGCGCCGATCGAGCGCACGTACGCCGATCGGGTGCTCGCGGTCGGCGACGCCGCGGGTCTCGTGAAGCCGACGACCGGCGGCGGCATCTACTACAGCATCGTCTCGGCGCGCATCGCCGCGGAGGTGCTCGCGGACGCGCTGCGTCGGGATCGGCTCGACGCCGCGGCGCTGTCGCGCTACCAGGCGACGTGGCGGCGACGGCTCATGCCGGAATTTCGCGCGCAGCTGGCGATGCGCATGCTCGCCCAGCGATTGAGCGACCGGGAGATCGATGCGCTCTTCGAGCTGGCCCAGACCGACGGCATCATGCCGATCGTCCGCCGCACGGCGCAGTTCAATCGCCACCGCAACCTGATCGTGGCGCTCTTCAAGCACCCACCGGCACGCCAGATCTTCTTCCGCCGCCTTGCGGGGATGATGGCGTGACCATCCGCGACGCGCGCCTCCTGTCGGCCGTTCTCCTGGCGCAGGTCGCACTCGGAGCGGCGCTTCGCGCCGTGCCGGTGCCCTGGCTCTGGCGGATGGTGCAGCGACTGCGGGCGACGGTGCGTCGCGTGATACCTGCTTCCGAGGAGCGCGTCGCGTGGGCGATCGAAGGTGTGGGCCGGCGCCTGCCGCGAATCAGCACCTGTCTGGTCAGGGCGCTAGTCGCGGAGCTGTTCCTCGGCGGCCCGGAGTGCCCCGGACACGTGAAGATCGGAGTCAGACGGTCGCCCTCCGGTGCGCTCGAGTCGCACGCCTGGTTCGAACGTGACGGCCGAATCATCGTCGGCGGGGACGGTGCGCACAGCTATGTCGACTTCGTGACCCTCAGCGCCGCAATATCCGAACGGACCTGATGGAGCATCGCTACCTCGTCTACGGCGTGACGCTGACGAGCGACCTGCCGTTCGATCTTCCGACCGGCGCGGATGCGGTTCACGATGGACCGCGCGTGCGTTTCGCCCGTGGCGCCGACGCCGATTTCGAGGAAGGCTGCCGCGCGGACCTTCCACACGACATCTGGTTCATCTGTCGCGAGACGGCGGATGGCTCGGTCTACCTGCGCTGGTCGGGCCTCTTCGAGTTCAAGGTCGAACGTGCCGGCACCGGCGTGAAGTATCGAGCGCTTCGCGACGGCGATCCCGCGATCCTTCAGAATTTTCTGTTCGGCCAGGTGCTGGCGTTCGCCCTGATCCGGCAGCAGGTCGAGCCGGTTCATGCGGCTGTCGTCGATGTCGGCGGGCGCGCCATCGCGTTTCTGGGCGACTGTACATACGGCAAGTCCACGCTCGCCAGCGCCTTCCTGCGCGACGGCTGCCGTCTCGTCAGCGATGACCTGCTGGTGGCGCACGAATCACGAGGCTGCATCGTGGCGCGCGCGGGAGCCGGACGCATCAAGCTGCTCCCCGATAGCGCGAGTGCCGTCCTTCGCCGGCAGGACGGCGGGGTTCGCCTCATTCCGAACGCGGAAAAACGCATCTACCGCCTGGACGACGACATGGTCCAGCGCCGCGACGTGCCGCTGCGCGCGTTTGTCGTGCTGCCGACGCCGGAGGAGCGCGACGCCTGCGAGCGAATCGAGATCCGGCCGATCACGGGCGCGGAGCTCGTTCCCGAGCTCGTGAAGAACACGTTCGTTCGTTATCTGGATGACGGTCCCCGTCTGCATCAGAACTTCTCCTGGAACGCGCACCTGGCAGGCGTGGTCGATGGCTACCGCCTGTCGTACCCGACGGGAATCGAGCACCTGTCGTCCGTTGTCGCTGCCGTCCTGACGCACCTCGGTCATCAGCCACAGAGGGACTTCCGATGAAGCACACAACACATGCGCCTCAGACGCGAAAGAAACCGTACGTTCCGCCGCGACTGACGCGGCATGGAAAGTTCAAGGACCTCGTTCAGGGAGCCGCCGGATCAAAACAGGACCCTGGACAGGGCAACAGGTCGCGGACCTGACGTCATGGGAGCCTCTACCAGATCGCGCGTTCATGCTCCACCGGTTCGAAAGAAGCGGTACTCGTCCCCCGCGGCTGACTCGGTACGGGCGGTTCGCAGACATCGTGCGAGGTAAGGGCGGCATCAAGACCGAGCCGGGCGGGAAGGCCGCTGGACCGCGGTCGCGCGCCTGAGGTCATCTGGTTCGGTGAGTCATATCTTCGGCATCGTTCATTTCGACGGCAGACCGTCGGATCCCGATCAGATCGCGCGCATGGGTCGGCCATCGCGCGGGATGGAGCCGCCGGCGCTCTGGATTGAGGGTGCGGCGGCGATCGGCCACGGCCATTCGCGCGTCACGCCGGAATCGCTCCTCGAGCGGCAGCCTCTGGCCTGGGATGATGCGGTGATCTCGTTCGACGGGCGCCTGGACAACCGCGACGAACTGGTTCAGGCCTGCGCGCGTATGCCGGACGCCGATGACCGTCTCCCGGACGCCGCGATTGTCCTGGCGGCCTACCGCGCATATGGAGTTGCCGTGTGCGGCTCGGCTCGTGGGCGACTTCGCGTTCGCGGTCCTGGACGTGCGCGACCGGACGCTGCTTCTGGCCCGCGACGTGATGGCCGCTCGGCCGCTGTACTACGTGTCGCTTCCGAATGGCGTTGCCTTCGCGTCTGATATCAAGTCGCTGCTGGCGCACCCGGCGGTCGCGGCGAGGCCGGATGAAGACGGCCTTGCCGACCTGCTGCTGAATGGGTACTGCGACGGTCACACCACCTGGTTCGAGGGCATTCGCAGCGTTCCGCCAGGCTGCGTCGTGGTCGCGACGCCGGAGCGGTTGACGGTAACCCGCGCGTGGGATTTCGACGGCGCTGAAATACGTTACCCCTCGCGCTCCGACTACGTCGATCACTTCCGCGCACTGTTCACGCAGGCCGTTCGGCGGCGGCTGCGAAGCGCGCACCCGGTGGCCGTGTCGGTGAGCGGTGGCCTCGACTCCTCCGCGATTCTCTGCGAGGCCGCCCGCCAGGGAACTGTTCCGGTCCGCGGTTTCACGCTGGCGTTTCCCCGGGGAACAGCCGCCGACGAGCACGAATTCATCGACGCGCTCCGCGCCGTGGATCTCCAGATCGACCCGGTACCGGTCGAGTGCGTGCGCTGGGTCGTCAGCGGGGATCGAAGCGTGACGGACCTGGAGATGCCCAGCCTCGCATGGGAGGAGTACGATCAGCTTCTCGACCAGGCACACCAGGCGGGATGCCGTGTCGTCCTCAACGGCTTCTTTGGCGATCAGATCCTGACGGGAGAGGCCTACCTCGTCGATCTGCTTCGCCGAGGCCGATGGCGGCTCGTCCAGCAGCATCTTCGGGAAACGGGCGCTTGGATGACCGATGTCGACCCGCGAATACTCCGGCAGTGGTTTCTCCGCGCCGCGGTGCGCGCCATCGCACCCGCCTGGATCCGCCGCCTGGCGAGAGTCACGATCAGCAGGACGCTGAAGCGCGTGCCCTACCCTCCCTGGTTCACGAAGCAGTTTCGTGAGCGCGCACTGGAGCGGGGGTTGACCAGAGCAGGCTTGCCACGAAGGTTCGCCAGCGCCCATATGGAGGAATACTGGCGGCTCGCCACCTCTGGCTATTACCTCTCGGCGCTTCTGCATGGAGGCGGCGCCGCCCGTGCGCACCAGCTCGAGATGGCCTACCCGTTCAGGGATCGCGATCTCGTCGCGTTTTTGATGGGCGTTCCCGGCGATGTGGTCCTCGAGGACGGTGTGCCGAAGGCGCTGCTGCGCCGCAGCCTCGAGGGAGTGCTTCCCGACCGGATTCGACTTCGGCGAACGAAGGGAGACGGCACCGCGTTCAGCAACGATGCCGCCCTTGCACAGGAGGAGACCGTCCGGCGGTTGCTCAATCCCGATTCGCTGTCGGCGCGCGCTGGTTTCGTCGACACGAGCGTGCTGCGCGCGCGGATGCCGGAGATCTTCGGCAGGGGTCTGACGAGCGACGACACCGCGGTGCTCGGGTGGCAGATCGGCGATACGCTCGCCCTCGAGCTGTGGCTCCAGCGTTTCTGCGGCGGGGGGCATGCAATTGACCATCGACCAGCCGGTTGCCGTGAACGGCGCCATCGTCTTCAAGGAGATTGACGGCGAAGCCGTGCTCCTCGATCTCGAGCAGGGGACCTACTTCGGGCTCGACCCGATCGGCACGCGCGTGTGGCAGACGCTCGTCGAGCACGGGTGTGCGCGTCCGGTCGTCGCGCTGCTGCTCGAGGAGTTCGACGTCAATCCGGACACGCTCGAGAGCGACATCGTCAGGCTGTTGGGGGAACTGAGGACGAACGATCTCATTCGACCGCGCGCCTGACGTTCAGGCTTGGTGACAGGGGCCCGGTGCCGTGAAGGCACCGGGCCTTTTTTTGTGTACGAGACGCTATAGTGAGCCTGGACACGCAGGATGAATACGGGAGAACGCATCCTCGTCGCGGCGGTGACCGATCCCGCGACACCACCGCAAGCGTTCGAGCCGCAGCTCCTCGACGCGATCGAGCGGCACCGGCTCGCGCCGCTGGCCTGGAGCACGCTCACGACCTCAGGGCACGCTGACGCCTGGCCCGAGGCGCTTCAAGTACGACTGCGCCGCGCGTCGGGTGCGCAGGCGCTCGTCGCCAGCCTGCTCGATTCGGATCTCCGTCGTGTTCTCGACGCCGCCGGGCATGCAGGCGTTCGCACCGTTCTGATCAAAGGGGCCGCGCTCGCCTACACGCACTATCGCCTTCCGCACCTGCGGCCGCGCAGCGACTCCGACATCGTCATTGGGGAGGCCGACCGCGATGCGATGGCGCACGTGCTCTCGGCGCTCGGATACGTGCGCACCGAGGCGATCGACGGCTCGCTCATCACGCAGCAATCGCAGTGGACCCGAGAGCTCGCCGCCGGCCTCGTGCATGCGATCGACGTGCATTGGCGCGTGTTCAATCCCCAGCTGTTCGGCGACGTCCTGTCGACGCCCGAGCTGCTTCAGCACGCCGTTCCGATACCCGCCCTTGGTCCGCACGCTCTGAGCCCTTGCACCTCCGACGCCCTGCTGCTGTCGTGCGTGCATCGCGTTGCGCATCACGCCGGCGAAGAGGACCCGATCTGGGACCACGACATCCATCTGCTGGTCTCGTCCCTGAACGATGACGATGCCGCCATGTTTGTACGCAGCGCGTCGGCCGCAAACGTCCGGGCGGTGTGTGCGGCCGGCGTCGCCCTGGCGAAAGCGCGCTTCGGAACGCGCATACCGGCCGAATTGCAATCGTTCCTTGCCCGGGCGGCCGAGTCGCGCGAGCGGACGGCCGTGTTCCTCGAACCTGGACGGCGTCAGGTCGACCTGCTGGCCTCCGATCTCGGTGCGTTCAGGATCCTGGCGTGCGCGGGCGGCATTACTGCGCCAGCATCTGTTCCCGTCCCCTCGCTACCTGTTGAAGAAATACGGACGCAGAAGCTGGGGATGGCTGCCGCTGCTCTACGTCCGGCGCATCGTGGGCGGCATGCCGCGATGGCTTCGCTCTCAGCGATCGTGATGCGCGTGGAGGAGGATGCCCGCCAGGACCGCGGCCAGGAGCCCGTTTGCCGGTATCCGCAGTCCCGTTTCGAAAATTCCATGGACCGCGGCGCCTGCCAGACCCGCCGCCGCACCGATCCGCAGCCATGAGATCGGCCGCTTATCCTCGCGCAATCGCTTGCGCGCGAGCCGCAGACCGGCTCCGAGCGCAACGGCGAGCGGCACGGCCAGAAGCACGCCTCCTTCGGCCGCCACCTGCACGTATTCGCTGTGCGCCTGGTTGAAATGCACCTCGCGGAACGCGCGCTGATACTGCACCATCGTCGGTCCGTAGGTCCCCACGCCCGTCCCTGTGAGCCAGAAATCGTGGACGACCGGAAGCGTTTCGCGCCAGATCGTCACACGGCTCAGCGTGGTCACCGCCTCGAATTTGCGCGCCAGCGCTTCGAGGTTGGACCAGACCGCGGCGGCCAACAGGACGGCCGCGCACGCACCGACCACGCGCGCTGTGCGGCCCCGACGTTCGATGTCCGAGAGCCCGAACCCGACGGCGAGCGCGGCTCCGGCCCCGAGAATGGCGCCGCGCGACAGCGTCGTGCCGATTCCGAGGATCATCGTGATCAGCGCACCTGCCAGCAGCAGGCCCTTGCCGTCGGCCAGCCAGTCTCTCACCTTCAGCCGCAGCGACGGCTGCGATGAGCCGATCGCGCGTGTGTGCGATACGAGGTAACCGGAGGTCAGCGATGCCGCCATCAGCAGCCACGTGGCGAGGTGGTTGGGATTGACGAACGGGCCGAAGGGCTGTGCGTCGGCATCGGCAGGCCGCCAGATCCAGAGCAGCGTGCGCGGCGCCGTGGCGCGCTGCACCAGCGATACGACGACCAACGCGGACCCCGCCCAGGCGACGGAGCTCGCTGAGATCCTGAGGCCGCCCCGGCTGAAGACATCTCGAGCGGCCCAGAAGACGAGCAGCGCGGAGACGAGCGAGGCGAGTCCCGCGCGCGTGAGAATCTGATTGACCGTGAGGGTCGCGAAGCGCGACGCCGAGTCCAGGTACAGCGCCGCACGGAGCGCTTCGGCATGCGGCGACGCGAACGCGACGAATCCACGCGGCAGCGGGACGAGCTGAATCACCACGCCCGCCGCGAGCGCCACGAGCGCGGCATCGAGCACGCGGGTGTCGGAGTGGCCGACGCGCGCGCGCGTGATGAGAAATACGGCGACGGCTCCACAGAGAATCGGAACCGCCGTCGAGGGCGAGGCACCTGCCAGGGCAGCCAGCGCTCCGATCGGTACCAGCGTCACGAGGAGCGCGTGAAGCACGGTGCGGCTGTCTGGTTTAGCCTGGCGCCGGGGCTTCGGCGTAATAGCTCTTGTACTGGTGCCCGTAGTAGCGCGAGTAGTAGTAACGGTTGCGCTCGAAGTCAACGCGATTCAGCACGGCGTTCACGAGCTGCGGGTGGCCGGCCTGCAGCGTTTCGATCGCGCGCTCGGCCAGGCGCCATCGCGTCATCTCGGCGCCGAGCACGAACGTGACGCTCGAGACGAGCGGCGCCAGGATCACCGCATCCGTGACCGCGAGCACGGGCGGCGTGTCGATGATCACCCAGTCGAACGGACCGATCCCAAGCTGCTGAACGAACGCGCGCATCCGGTCGGAGCCGAGCAGCTCCGAGGGATTCGGCGGCGTGCGCCCGGCGGTCACGACGAGCAGGTTCGGATCGCCGGTGCGCTGCACCACGTCCCGCATCCGAGCCTCGCCAACCAGCAGCTGCGACAGGCCTTGATCGTTCGGCAGCCGCAGCGCCTTGTGCAGGCTCGGCCGCCGCATGTCGGCGTCGATGAGCAGCACGCGCGCGCCGCCGATGGCCAGCGCGAGTGCCATGTTCACGGCGGTTGTCGTCTTGCCCTCGAGCGGCTGTGCGCTCGTAATCGCAATGACGCGCGTGCACGAGTCGTGGGTGCTGGCGACGAGCGCCGTCCGAAGCGCCCGGAAGGCCTCGCCAAAATCGTGCGGGACGGGTCCGGAGAGCAGCGGATGCCGCTCGCCGCGAACCTTGGGCACGAGGCCGAGGAAGTTCAGCTTGAGCCGCCACGTCACGTCTTCCGGTGTCTTCACCGTGTCGTCGACATAGTCGATCGTGAACGCCGCGGCAACCCCAAGGCCGATGCCGAAGAGCAGCGCCATCATCCACGCCCGGCTGACGTTGGGCGTGAACGGACCGCCGGGAACCTCCGCGCGATCGAGCAGGCGCACGTTGTTGGCGCGGCTGTTCGCCACGACGCGCAGCTCCTTCTCGCGTTGGAGCAGCGACTCGTAGACCTGGCGATTGCTTTCGGCCTCGCGCTGCAGCACCGAGTAGTCGATCCCTTTCCGGTTCAGGTCCAGCGCCGCGGTTTTCTGCGTCTCGAGCTCGCGGGCGAGGGTCTGTTCCTCCGCAAGCGCGGCTTCGTACTCGTTCCTGATGGCCGAGACCGCCTTGTCGACTTCCGCGTCGATCTGTCGCCTCGCGTCCGTGATCTGGCTCGTGACGTTCTGCACCTGCGGGTGACGCTCGCCGTACCGCTCCAGCAGCTTGACCCGTTCGCGCTCGAGCTCCGCGGCCCGCGCCTTGAGGTTCTGAATGAATGAGTTCTGGATGATCGACGTGAGTGCGTCGCGGTCGCCGGCCTCCGTGATCTGACGGTAGGCGGTTTCACGCTGCACGCGCTGCGTCTTCGCGCGCGTGACGGCCTCGTTCACCTGGTTCAGACGGGAGCCGACGATGTTCTGCCGATCCTCGAGCGAGAGCGCATTCTTGTTTTCGCGGTATTCGGCCATCAGCCGTTCGCTGGTCTGCACGAGGGCCTGCTGCCGCGCGACCTCGCGGACGAGCCAATCGAGGGTCTTCTGCGTGTTTTCGAGCTTGAACGCGAGGTTCTGCTGAACGTACTCCTCGGCCAGGACGTTCACGGCGCGCGCCGCAAACTCGCGGTCGGCGGACGTGAACGCCACGTCCACGAGGCGGCTGCTGCGCACGGGAGCGACCTGGACGCGCCCTTGAAACGCCGCGACGAGCCCGTTCTCGTTGGCGCTCCCCGGAGTGGGCGGCGGCTCCGATGCGGCCTGCGCCCTGTCGCCCGTGAACGGCGCCAGCATCTTCGCTTTCGTGGTCTCAATCAGCCGCGTCAGGCGCGTCGGCGCCGGTCCGGTGCCGTTGAACTCCGCAACGGTCTCGAGCTTCAGCCGGCGCACGGCCCGCCGTGCGAGGTCGCGTCCCTGCAGAATGCGGTACTGCGTCTGGTAATACGGCTCGGGATCGGTGTACGCGAAGTACGGCTCCTTGAAGTCCGTTTGCGATTTGTACTCTTCTTCGATTTGCAGCCGCGCCTGCGCGCGGTACATCGGAATCGTCGTGTAGGTCTGGTACATCCAGCCCGCGACCACAATCAGGCAGACCGCGCTCGCCGCGCGGTAATACTTCAGGATGACCGCGAAACGGTCGAACAGATGCGTGTTCCGGTTCGGCGCGTACATGCCCCCCAGCTTCGAAGCCGAGGAGGCGCCGCCGACGGGAGCCGCAGATACGGGGGATTTACGTGGCTCGAGCATCGTTCGCGGCTATGGATTCGGGTTGTCGCAGGGCGGACTGGCGCATCGCTCTGGCGCGGCCACGCGGTTCACGCCCTGGCTGGACGCGGCGTCCATCGTCTGCTGCGCTGCCGGCCTGAGGCCACCGCCGAACGAGGCAAAAGCCGCTCTCCCTGCCGCGCGCACCGTCGCTTCTCGGAGCTCGTTGACACCCACCATCACGATGTCGCTCACCCCGATCACCGCGCCCTTTGAATCGACGAGCTCGACGATGTAGCTGCTCGGCATCACGTCGAGAAACGCGAAACGCCCGTACTCATCGGCCACGGCGGGCGCTTCCACCTTCCCGGTCTTGGTGTTGCGAAGCAGCAGCTGCGCGGACGCAATCGGCGTGTTACGCGCAGCGCGCGCGTAGCCGAAGATGCCGTTCACCTTGCCTCCGAGTGTCTGCAGCCCGGGCGGCACCGATCGTCGTCGCCCTTCGATGTCGTTTTCATACAACTTGCGATGGAGTGCGGCGGCGGCCTGCGCGCCGAGCCGCATCTCGCTCGCCGTGCCGTAGCCGATCACGTACCGTCCTTCACCGCGGCGGCCTCCGAGCGCTCCGGCAACATCGGGCCCTCGTGTGGAGCCGTCCGGCGCGTGCCAGAAATCACCCGCGCGCACCTGACGCTGTTCCGGCCAGCTCACGAGCGCGACCAGTGACAGGACGACCATCGCCTGGAAGCCGAATCGGGCAGGGGTCATGATTCCCTTTTATCGGTTGTTCCGGCGGGGGCGGACAGTCTTGGGGGTGGGAGGACAATATCGTCAGGTGCACACCGCTGCGCGCTACTACACGCCGCGCGTGCCGTTCCGAGACAACACGACCACAGTTTCCACGTGCGCGGTGTGCGGAAACATGTCGACCGGCTGAAGCGTGCAGATGCGGTAACCCCGGCGGACGATCCGGCGAGATCCCCGGCGAGCACTTCGGGATTGCAGGAGACGTACGCGGCCCGCTCCGGCCGCAGCCGCCCGAAGACGTCGTCGATGACGCCCGGGTCGCACCCTTCCCGGGGCGGGTCGAGGACGACATGTCGCGCCTCGCGCGGGTTCAGCGTTCGCAGCGCCGCTTCGACGGCGCGCGGGACGAACCGGCAGCGCTCGGACGGAATCCGATTGAGCTTCACGCTGGCGATGCCATCCGCGGCCGCGGCGCGGTTCTCTTCCACGGCGATGACCGTGTCCCCCCTCTGCGCGAGCGGGATGGCAAAAAGCCCAACGCCGGCGTAGAGGTCGAGGATTGGCTCGCCCGGCGGAAGGGCGTCGAGCACGAGCCGCACGAGCATCTCGGCCGCCTGAACGTTCGTCTGGAAAAACGCAGTAGGCGAGACGAGGAATGTGGCGCCCGCAACCTGCTCGCGCAGATGGCGGGGGCCGCGGACGTGCCTCGTTTCGCGGCCGAAGATGTACGGATCGGGACGGTTGTGGACGTTCAGATGAAATGAGTCGGGGGCTTCTGCCCTTTCCAGGGCGCGCTTCGTCGCCCTGCGAAGCGCCTTATCGCCCGTATCGCTGACCACGACGGTCGCCATCGTCTCGCCGGTCGCGGCTCCGACGCGGATCGCGATGTGGCGGAGCGTTCCCTGCGGCGCCGCCAGGACACCGGCTCGAACGCATTCCTCATGGAACGCGAAGGCGAACGCGTTGCCGCGGCCGGCATGGACGGGGCATTCGCGAGCCGCGAACACGTTCCGGGAGCCGCGCACGTAGTGGCCCATCACCAGAGGGCCCCGCCGCGTGGCGTTGGCGAAGACGAAGTGGACCTTGTGCCGGTACTCCGCAGGGGATCGTCGACAGAGGTCCCCGGCAGCGTGTTCTCGACCTTCAGCCCGAGCCCCGGCATGGCGGCGTCCACGAGCGACCGCAGCAGGTCGGTCTTCCGCCGCAGTTGCTCGAGATACGTGAGGTGCTGCCACGAACAGCCGCCGCAGAAGTCAGGCGAGCCGAAATGTGGGCACGTCCTCGACACCTTTCATTTAACGTCGAGTAGCTCGACATCGAAGAGCAATGTGGCATTGGGCGGAATGACGCCGCCCGCGCCGCGACTGCCGTAGCCCATATCGGCCGGGATCGTGAGCACGCGCTGCCCGCCGACCTTCATTCCCGCGACGCCGCGATCCCATCCTTCGATGACTTCGCCTCCGCCGAGCCGGAACGTGAACGGGTCGTTGCGATCGCGGGAGCTGTCGAACTTCCGTCCCTTGTTCTCCGGTTTCGTCGCGTCGAAGAGCCACCCGGTGTAGTGCACCGTCACGCGCTTGCCGGCGACGGCTTCGACGCCGGTGCCCACCTTCCTGTCGTCCTTGACCAGCGTTGCGGTCATTGTCCCCCCGTGTAGGAAATCTTCCAGATTCGTCCCTTCGCGTCCTCGGACACGTAGATCGCGCCGTCACGCGCCATCGCGAGGCCCGAGGGCCGATAGAGCGCCTTCCGCGGATCCATCACCGGTTCGGACCCGCCGAACTTGTCGGCGAACACCGTCGGCGCCGCGGCCGGCTTGCCATCCCTGAACGGCACGAACATCACGTTGTAGCCGCCTTGCGGCAGCGGCGCGCGATTCCACGACCCGTGGAATGCGACGAACGCGCCGCCGCGGGTACTGCTGAGGAAATTGGCTGCCGTCGTAGAACATCAGATCGTTCGGGGCGTAATGCGCCGGGAAGGCGACCAGCGGGGCCTTGTACTTCGCGCATTCGCCTTCCGTCTTTCCGTCGCCGCCGTACTCTGGCGCGAGCACACGTTTCTTCTGGGACGGATCGTAGTAGCAGTACGGCCAGCCGAAGTTCGCGCCCTCCGTGTACAGCTGCATTTCCTCGGCGGGCAGCTCGGAGTTCTGTTGGGCGTCGAACAGCTTCGGCCACATCGTATCGAGCGCGTCGCGGCCGTGCTGAACGCCGTACAGCCCGCGCGTCGCCGGATTCCACACGAGCGACACGGTGTGGCGCATGCCCGTCGAGTAGCGCTTGTCGGCCGCGTGCTTCTGGTTCGGAGTGTTCGCCTCGTACTTCCAGATGCCCGCGTGCTCCTCGAGGATTGGACACGGTTTCTGCCCCGGCACACCTTCCTTGCGGTCGGGATTCTGACAGGCATTGCTCGGTGGACCCACGTGCACGAAGAGCTCGCCGTTTGGTCCGAACGCGAACGGCTTCGCGTTGTGCTGCCGATCGGGGTCGAACCCATCGACGATCGTCTCGGGCTCTCCTTTGGGGACCAGGGTGTCGGCCATTCGGTACCGGACGATCTTCGTGTTCGCGCCGACGTAGAGATACGGATCGCGGAGGGCGATTGCACTCCCGGTCAGGCCGCTGCCGAAGCGCTCGACCTGCTCGAACCGGCCATCGCCGTTCGCATCGCGCAGCGCGAGGATGTCGCCCGCGGGCATTCCCTCGCGGACCGCTCGCTGGATCACATACATATCGCCGCGAGGCGTGATCGCCATGTGGCGCGGCGTCCCCAGGTTGTCGGCCACCACCGCGGCGCAGAAGCCTTTCGGAACTGTGATGCCGCCATTATCGGGATCGCAAAGAGTCCGGGGTTGCTGGGCTTGCACAGCCCAGGCGCCGACCGCCGCGAGGCCGAGCGCAGAGACGAATCGCAGCATGTGCATCCGGCGATTATATTGCTTGCCTCGCTCGCATGAAGGTGATCGTCGCGGGCGCCGGACTGGCGGGACTGACCGCGGCCCGGCTCCTGGCCCGGCGCGGAGCGGCGGTGACGCTGCTCGACGCTCGCGATCGTGTGGGCGGCCGCGTCCATACGATCCGCAGCGGCTTCGAGTCCGGACGGTACGGTGAGCTGGGCGGCGAGTTCATCGACGCCAATCAGACGGAGATTCGAAGTCTCTGCACCGAGCTTGGCCTGGCGCTCACGCGCGTGCTCCGTGCGGGCTTCACTCATCGATATCGAGTCAACGACGGCAACTACCACGTGAGCCGCACGCGGCCATGGACGGAGCTCGAGAAGCTGGTACAGCCGCTGCGGGAGCTTCCCGCGGCGGAGGCCGCCACCTACTCGCTGCGAGATTGGCTCCGTCGGCAGCATGCGACGCGCGAGCAGCACGCCATGGCCGATGCGCTGCGAGGCTTCTTTCTCGCCGATCCCGACGAGCTCTCGGTCCTCTCCGTCGTCGAACAGCTTGCCGGCAACGGATCACCCGCCGGGGCCGAGATGTACCGCGTGGAGGGCGGCACTGACCGGCTGCCCGAGGCGCTCGCACGCGACCTCGATGCGCGCGTCCTGCTGCGCCATCAGGTGAAAGCGATCGCGCAGCCCGGCGATCGCGTCCTCGTGACGGCCGTGGACGGTAGCGGCCTGACGCAACAACTGGAAGGGGACGAGGTCCTCGTGACGCTTCCCGCATCGACGCTTGCGGAGATCGCGATCACCCCGTCGCTGCCCGACGATCAATGGCGCGCCATCCGGGCACTGCGCTATGGATGCGCGACGAAAGTGCTTCTGCAGACTCCGCGCGACCTGTTGACGGGACGGGCCCGCGCATTTGCCACCGACACCGCGCTTGGCGCGTTCTGGCAGGCGTCGGAGGGCGTGCTGACGTTCCTGGCCGGCGGCTCGGCGAGCCGGGCGCTGAAGGCGCGCGCGGAACGAGGCGCGCAGGCGCTGCTCGGCGATCTGTGCTGGCTGGGCGATGCCGATCAGTTCTTCAGAGCCGCGAGCTCCATCGTGAGCACCGCGAGCTGGGAGGACGATCCGTTCGCGCGCGGCGGCTACGCCTACCTCGATCCCGGCTTCGATCCCGAGTGGCGACCGCTGCTCGGCCGGCGTGCGGGCCGCGTCCATTTCGCCGGCGAGCACACGAGCGAGCGGTGGCAGGGCTATATGAACGGAGCAGTCGAGAGTGCCCGGCGCGCCGTCGAGGAGATTAAGATAACGAGATGATCAAGCGCCGTGTCGGACTGGTCCTGGCGTTGATTGCCGTCGCGGTCCTCGTGTCGGCATCGGCGCTCGTGATGATGTACGCCGTTGTGGGACGAGAGCCGCGCGTGGCGGCGCAGTCTACGCTCGTGCTGCGGCCGCACGGCGAGCTGCACGAATCGGCTCCCGACGATGTGTTCGGGTTCATTCGTGCGGATGTGTCGACCGTGCGCGGGTTCGTCGACAACCTGCGCAAGGCAAAGCGTGATGCCCGCATCACGACCGTGCTGCTGATGCCCGGGTCGCTCGAGCTGCCGTTCTGGGCGAAGGTGCAGGAAGTGCGCGATGCGGTCATCGACTTCCGCAAGTCGGGGAAGGCGGTCGTCGCGTTCCTCGAGTACGGCGGGGATCGCGAGTACTACCTGGCCAGCGCCGCCGACCGCGTGTTTCTGCTGCCGACCTCGCGCCTCGACCTCGCCGGCATCGCCTCGTACGAGATTTTCGTGCGCGGCGCGTTCGACAAGCTCGGCGCGTATCCCGACTTCCACCATATCGGCGACTTCAAGACCGCCACCAACCAGCTCACCGAGAAGACCTTCACGCCGGCACACCGCGAGATGGCCGAGTCGCTGAACCGCGACATGTACGAACAGTTGGTCCGTGGCATCGCCGACGCGCGAAAGAAGACGGACGCCGAGGTGCGCGCGCTCCTCGACCAGGGTCCGTTCTCAGCGGAGGAAGCGCTTCGTGCCGGGCTCGTCGACGATCTCGCGTACGAAGACCAGCTCGACGACCGCGTGGCCACGCTGAAAGCCGCGGGCAAGACGCGGCGGATCGAGGCCAGTCAATACGGCCGCATCCGGCCGCACTCCGTCGGGATCCGGGCACGATCGCGGATCGCGGTCATTTATGCCGTCGGGGTGATTGCGAGCGGCGACAGCAGCTTCGACCCGACCGCCGGCCGCGTCGCCGGCTCCGCGACGATCGTCGATCAGCTTCGGCGAATCCGCGACGACAACTCGGTGAAGGCGATCGTGCTGCGCGTGGACAGCCCGGGTGGATCGTCGACCGCGTCGGATGTGATCTGGCGGGAGCTGATGATCACGCGCGATCAGAAGCCGTCGCGGCCGCTCGTGACCTCGATGTCGGATCTTGCCGCGTCGGGTGGCTACTACATCGCGATGCCCGGCCAGGTGATCGTCGCGCAGCCGGCCACGCTCACGGGTTCGATCGGGATCTACACGGGCAAGATCGTCGTGTCGGACACACTCGCGAAGGTGGGGGTCAACGTCGAGGCCGTGAAGTCGGGCGAGAACGCAGACATCTACTCGCCCTTTTCGCGGTTCTCGCCGGAGCAGCAGGTGAAGATCCGTGAATCGATGCAGAGCTTCTACGATCAGTTCGTGGAAAAAGTAGCCGAGGCGAGGCATACGACGCCCGAGCGGATCGACGCGATCGCGCAGGGCCGCGTCTGGACGGGACGGCAGGCGAGGGAGCTCGGGCTCGTCGATCAGCTGGGTGGCCTCGACGTCGCGGTCGCGGCCGCGAAGCAGCGCGCGCGCATACCGGCGGACGAAGACGTGGAGCTCGTGGTCTATCCGCCTCGCCGCAGTTTCTATGAAGCACTCGCCGATCAATTGGGGCCCGGCGGCAGCGCGGGAGCGCTTCGCATGCTGCTCGGGGGCGCCGACACCCGTGCGATCGCGGCCCTGACCGCCCCGATCCGGATCTTCAAGCGCGGCGAGCCGCTGGCACTCATGCCCTTCGCGTTCGTTCGCTAGACACTAGGCGGTAGGCGGTCGGCACTAGGCGGTAGCCGGTCGGCGGTAGGCGGTAGGGCAAGCGCTTTTCCTACCGCCTACCGCCCACTGCCTACCGCCTACCGCCTACCGCCTAGTGCCTACCGCCTACCGCCTACCGCCTAGTGCCTACCGCCTAACCTCCGCTTCCCACAAATAGAACGCCGTTTCCTTTTTCGCGGTGAACTCGACGGTACCGAGCGTGCAATGGCGCGCGCGCGTCGGGACAGGTTTGTCCCAGGAGAGGAGTCCTTCATGGGGAGCGCACTACGGTTCACCGTCGGGTTAGGTATATGCGGGCTGCTGCTTGGCGCGACGGTCCCCGCCGCGGGCCAGGAGCGGCGCGCGGCGCCGGTTTACGGCGAGATGCCCGACCAACGGCCCGAGCCGCTCGTCGCACGCGGCGCGGTTGCACGGGCACCGGCGCCGAAAGAGACGGTGCGAGCCGCGAGTCCTGCTGCGCGCCCGTCGGAACCCGGGCCGTCGCCCCGGGCGATTGAAGCGGTTTCACAGACGCCGGCCGCCATGCCGCCAGGGTTGAGCAAGGACGCGCCGGACACCGCGCCCTCCGTGGGCATCGGTCGCGGGAACGCGAATGGCCGCTCGCGGGGCGCATCGCCCGCCGCTACCCCCGAGCCGTCGACGCTCCTCCTGATGGGTGCGGGCCTCGCCGGCCTGTATCGCTTGCGCCGTCGACGATAGGTTCGCGAATGATGGTCTCGGCCGCAGCTCCTCCCGTCCGAGACCCATCAGCCGGTCCGACACTCCGAAGCGCCGCGGTTGGAGTGGCCACTGCGGCCGCGGCCGTGCTTGTTTTCCTTCCGGTGATGGCGGGCCTCGGCCGTCAGTGGTACGAGGACCCGAACGCCACGTACGGGGCGCTCGTTGCCATGGCTGTTGTCGTGGCGACCCGGCAACGCTGGCCGCTGCTGCGAGTGGCGCCGCCTCGCGGGTCGCGGTGGGGCGGCGTTGCCCTTGTCGGGGCGTCGGCCCTGTACGTCGCCGCAACACTCGCCGCAGATGTATTCCTGTTGCGCCTCTCATTCGTGGTTTTCCTCGCGGCCGTCTTATGGTTCGTGTGCGGCACGGCGTGGATCCGCACGCTGGCCGCACCCCTGGCGATGTCCCTCGTCGCGATTCCGCTGCCCGGTGCGGTGGTCACGGAACTGACGCTGCCGCTGCAGCTCGCGGCATCACAGTCTGCGGCCGGATTGCTGAACGTGATCGGGATCGACGCCGTGCGCGACGGCAATCTGCTCACCCTGAGCTACATCACGCTCGAGGTGACAGAGGCCTGCAGCGGCATGCGGTCCGTTGTCACGCTCATGGCGCTCTTGGCGGTGTACTGCGGCACGATGCGTCCGCCGCTGCCGCGCGGCGTGGTCCTCGCGCTGGCCATCGTCCCGGTCGCGATCGCCGGCAACGCCTTGCGCGTCGTTTTCACGGCGCTGCTTGCATCGCGCATCGGGGAAGCAGCCGTGCGAGGCGTCGTTCACGATGCGACGGGGTTTGGCGCCTTTCTCGGAATGGGCGCCGCCCTGGCCGGGGTGCAGCCTCCTCGCTTCTCGGCACATGCCGTCCGCAAGGGTTCGGTCATGACGAGGCGGCTCGCAGTGGTTGCGGGAATTCTCCTTCTGCTGTCGGTCTGGACACATGCTCGTCCGCACGCATCGGTGCCTCGCGTGGACTTCGCAACCGAGGTCCCTCTCACCCTGGGAGACTGGGTAGGGCGCGATGCGCCGCCGCTGGAGCCCGATGTGGCGACTGTGCTCGCGGCCGACCAGTACATCCATCGATACTACGGACCGCGCCTTCCGGATCCCGGGTCCCGGCTGGAAATCGACATCGCGTACTACGCGCGGCCTCAGGCTGGCGGCGCGATGCACTCGCCGCTCAATTGCCTTCCCGGCAACGGCTGGCAGATCACCGCGTCACGCACCAGACCGTTGGATGTCAATCGGGAGGCGGTTGCCGTCCGCGAGCTCACAGTCGCGCGCGGCTCCGATCGCATCGCGATGACGTATTGGTTTCAGAACCGCGGGGCGATCGTGGGGAACGAGTACCGGCAGCGGCTGCAGCTGCTGAGGAACGGATTGCAGGGTCGCCCGACTGACGCCGCGCTGGTCCGCGTCATGGCCCTCGACACGACCGAGGGCCACTCTGCGATGAGAAGCTTCACGCGCGAGCTCGCGCAAAGGCTCAGCGCAACGTTTCGTTGAACCGCCGAACCGCCGAACCGCCGAACCGACGAACCTACGAACTGACCGAACCGATGACGCGCTTGAGCACGTCTTCGTTGATCGCGATCTTCATCCGCTGCTTGGCCTTCGTCATCCACGATGAGAAGAACCGGCCCTGACGCTCGGACAGGAGCTGCGCACGGAACGTGTCCCGGCCCTGGTTGTACTCGTCGTCGGTGGCCTCGTCCCGTTCCGCGACGCGGACGATCACCGTCCCGGTGCCGGTCACGATCGGTTCGCTGACGCCGCCGGCAGGCAGCGTGAAGGCCACCTTGTCGACCTCCGGACTCGTGCCGATGTCAGGCAGCGCCGCGCCGCGCGCCACGAGCTCGGTGTCCTTCGCCTCGAGGCCCTGGGCCTTCGCGGCGGCGGCGAAGTTCTTCGCCGAGCGCAGCGTGGCGGCGATCTCCCCCGCACGCTGGCGACTGAGCTCCGTCGCGCGAGCGCGAATCGCGTCGTCGCGCACTTTGTCTTTCACTTCCTCGAGCTTCGGAACATACGGATCCGACTTGCCCGTGACGGTGATGAACACCGCTCCACGCGGTGAGGTGATGGCGCCGCTGACCTCGCCATCCTTCAGCCGGAATGCGTCCTGCGCCACCGCCGGCGCCACGCCCAGCCCCGGAATCGGATCTTCGCGCGTGAACAGACCAGAGTCCTGCACGGTGTAGCCGTTTGCTTTCGCGACGCGATCGAAATCCGACGGATCGTCGATCTGCTCGTCCGCGGCGCGCGCCTGCGTCTGCATGGCCTCCTGGGCTTTCTGGAACTGCAGCTGCTCGGTGATCTGCTGCCGCACTTCGTCGAGCGACCGCGTGCTCCCCGGCTTCTTGTCGACCACCTTGATGATGTGGAAGCCGGTACTGCGTCTTGACGAGATCGCTGATCTCGCCCGGCTGCATGCCGAAGGCCGTGTTCTCGAACTCGGGCACCATGCGTCCCCGGCCGAAGTAATCCAGGTCGCCGCCGGTCGCCTTCGAACCCTCGTCCTCCGAGTATTTCTTTGCGAGCGCCGCGAAGTCGGCGCCCGCCTTTACCTGCTTCAGAATGTCCTCGGCCTGCTTGCGAACCGCAGCTTCGTCCTTGCTCTCGGTCTTCAGCAGGATGTGGCTGGCGCGCACCTGTTCCGGCGATTGGAACTGCTGGATGTTGTCGTTGTAGTGGCTCTGGACCTCGGTCGGCGCGACCGCAATCTTCTGACGCACTTGCGCTTCGTCGATCAGCAGGAACTTGACCTTGCGGCGCTCGCCGATGCGGTACTCGGCCTTCCGCGAGTCGAAGTAGCTCGCGACGTCCGCGTCCGACAGCGAGATCTGGTCGCGGAACTTGTCGGCGGTCAGCGCGACGAGCTGAAGCTTCACCTTCTCGTTGCGCGCCTTGTACTCGTTCCGAAGCTCTGCGTCGCTGAGCGACATCCAGTCGGTGAGGGCTGCGCGGAACTTCTCGAGCGACATGCTTCGCCGCACGCTCTCCTCGAACTCGGAGGCCGAGAGGGGCGGTCGCTGGCTCCGCAGAATCTGAACGTACCGCTGCTCGCCTACGAACTGGCCGTTCTCCTGAAAGGCCGGGAACGACAGGATCTGGGCCCGCAGCTCTTCGTCGCTGACGGAGATGCCGTGGCGTTCGGCTTCGGCCAGCGCCGCCTGCTCGTCGACCATCTGCTGCAGGATCTGCTGCTCGATCCCGAGCTGCCGCAGGAGCTGCGCGTTGATGTTGCCGCCGTAGGCCTGCTGATACGCCTGCATCTGCGTCTGGAAACGGCGCTGGAACTGGCCTGCGGTCACGTCGCGCCCCTCGACGGTCGCCACGACCTCTCGCGGCGATGCGCTCGCCGCCGATGTCTGGTCATCGAGGAAGTCGGGGAGGAAATACAAGGCGAACGGCACAATCAGCAGAACAAGGCTCCATTTGAGCCAGTTCCGGTGCCGGCGCATCCGGTCGAGCATCGTCATATCAGTCCTCGGAAACTCTGGGATAAAGCCATTCATCGTACCACGTCAGGAGCGAGGCTCGAGGGCCGAGGGGCGAGGGCTGTCTCAGGTCTCAGTGCCAGGGACTAAGGTCTGAGCCAGCCCTCGCTCCTAAACCCTCGCCCCTGACCCCTTCCGTGGTATATTTGCTCAGTTCATAAGGACTTAGCGGCATTCCGAGGCCGCTTGCCATTCACCAGCGCAGTGCCGAATCCCTACGCTCCGTCGACCGGGGTCGACGCCTCAGCCGGTCTCTGTCTGCGGGCCCTCGCTTGAAGGTCCGCGCCGCCGCCCGTGCCGACCTCGCCGCTCGCCTGAAGCAAAAGCTGCGGACCTTGCGTCCGCGCCTCGAGCGGCGCGAGACGCTGATCGACACGATCCGCGGCGCCAACGCGACGCTGGAGCCGGCCAAAGTGGCCGAGTGGATCGTCCAGCACGCCTCTGAATGGATCCCCGCCCCCTGCTGGGCGCTCGTGGCGCAGAGCCTCGAGGGGGAGCCCGCCGTGCTGGCAGACGACGGCCTGTCGCCGAATGTCGGTCCATCGCTGTGGGGAGCCGCCGCGTGGGTGATGAAGAACGGCCGCGAGCTGTTCTCGGCCGATCTCGCCAAGGACGCGCGCGTGGCCGGTGCGGTGGCGGGCAGCGTCGTGGCGTTTCCGCTGGTCAGTCGCGGCCGAACCGTGGGGGCGCTCGTCGGCCTCGATCCGCTGCCGTCGTCGAGCATGCCATCGCTTACCGGTGCGACGCTGACCGGCCTGCGCACGCTGTTCGAGCCGCAGGCGATCGCGCTCGAAAACTCGCTCATGGTGCAGCGAGCCGAATCACTCTCCGTCACCGACGACCTGACGCGTCTGTACAACTCCCGCTACATGAATCAGGTGCTGCGTCGCGAGACCAAGCGCGCCTCCCGCAGCGGCCGGCCCCTCTCGCTGCTTTTCATCGATCTCGACGGCTTCAAGCTCGTGAACGACAGCCACGGCCACTTGTCTGGAAGTCAGGCGCTCGTCGAGGCCGCGGAGGTGATCCGTGCGTGCGCCCGTGAAACGGATGTGGTCGCGCGCTTCGGCGGAGACGAATTCTCGTTGATCCTTCCTGATACCGGGCGCGACGGTGCGGTGTCGGTGGCCGTCCGTATCCGGGAGCGCGTCGCGGAGCACGCATTCCTTGAAAAGGATGGGCTGGCCGTTCGGCTGACCGCGTCCGTCGGGGTCGCCACTCTGCCGGACGTCGCCGGATCTGCCGAAGAACTAATACGAGCGGCAGATATGGCGATGTACAAGGTCAAGGAAGCGGGCAAGAACGGCATCCACGTGGCGCAGGAGCAATAATTGGGACTCGGTTCGGTTTTCTCTCTCTTCTCGAGCGACCTCGCGATCGACCTCGGCACCGCCAACACCTGCGTCTACGCTCGCGGCAAGGGCATCGTCGTCAACGAGCCGTCAATCGTCGCCATCAACAAGATCAACGGTCGCGTCGAAGCCGTTGGCAAGGACGCGAAGGAGATGCTCGGTCGGACGCCGGGGAACATCGTCGCGATCAAGCCGATGAAGGACGGCGTCATCGCCGACTTCGAAGTCACCGAGAAGATGCTCACGTACTTCATCAAGAAAGCGCACAACCGGAACGTATGGGTGCGCCCGCGGATCGTCATCGGCGTGCCGTCGGAGATCACGCAGGTGGAGAAGCGCGCGGTGAAGGACAGCGCCTATCGCGCGAAGGCGAGCGAGGTGCACCTCGTCGAGGAGGCGATGGCGGCGGCGATCGGCGCCGGCATGCCGATCACCGAGCCCTCCGGAAACATGATCGTGGACATCGGCGGCGGCACCACCGACATCGCCGTGATCTCGCTCGCCGGCATCGTCTACAGCAAGGCGGTCCGCGTGGCCGGCAACGAGATGGACGAGGCGATCATCGCCTACATCAAGAAGACGTACAACCTGCTCATCGGCGAGCGCACCGCCGAGCAGATCAAGATGGAGATCGGCTCGGCGTTCCCGCTCGAAGAGCGGATGACGATGGAGATCAAGGGGCGGCACCTGATCGAGGGCGTGCCGAAGACGATCACCATCACCGACGAAGAGATCCGCGAGGCGCTCGCCGAAACCGTGAACGTGATCGTCGATGCCGTGCGTGTCGCGCTCGAGCGGACGCCGCCGGAGCTCTCCGCCGACATCGTCGATCGCGGGATCGTCCTGACCGGCGGCGGGTCGCTGCTCAAGAACCTCGACAAGCGCCTTCGCGAGGAAACGGGGCTCCCGCTCGCGATGGCGGAGGACCCGCTGTCGTCGGTCGTGCTCGGCGCCGGCAAGATGCTGTCGGACTTCAACCTGTTGCGGAAGATTTCCATAGATTGAAGGCCATGAGCCTCGAGCCCTAGTCCTAAGCCATGGCTCTTCTCGACATCCGCCAACGCACCGGGTATCTCTTCCTGGCGGTGACCATCGGACACATCATCCTGATCTCCGCGCAGGTCGAGTCGCGTCGCGGCGTGCCGATGCTCGAAGCGGTGACGTTCGGACTCTTCGCGGAAGTGCAGCGCGCCGCGTCATCGGTCATCTCGTCGGTGCAGCACGGCTGGGAAGGCTACTTCGCGCTCCAGCGCGTACGCGAGGACAACGAGCGGTTGCGTCAAGAGGTCGGCCAACTGCAGATCCGCCTTCAGGAGGAGCGTGCGCTCGCCAGCCAGAGCCGTTCGCTCCAGCAGGTCCTCGAGCTGCGGGAGCACGTTCGCCTGGCGACGACGGCGGCCTCGGTCATCGCCGGCGGCGCGGACGCGAATTTCAGAACCATCACGATTGACAAGGGGACGGCCGACGGGCTCCGCCCGGACATGGCGGTGATTGCGCCCGCCGGGATCGTCGGACGGATCATCATGCCGAGCGCGCGCGCCGCGAAGGTGCAGCTGCTGATCGATCGCAACGCCGCCGCGGGCGCGATCGTCGCGCGCTCGCGCGCCCAGGGCGTCGTCATGGGCACGGGTAGCGACCGGCTGCGGATGGAATACGTCTCGAGCGCCGCCGACGTGAAGGTGGGCGACGAGGTCGTCACGTCGGGGATCGACGGCATCTATCCGGCCGCGGTGTCGGACGCCGGCGCGTACCCGAAGGGCTTCGTCATCGGTCAGATAGAATCGATCCAGCGGGGCGCCGGCACCTTCAGCTCGATCATCATCCGGCCCACGGTGGATTTCGTTTCCCTCGAAACGGTCCTCGTGGTGCTGGCGCCGGCGGAAGCGGGAATCAGGCGCCAGGAACCCGGAACGTGAAGGCTGTCGGGGTCCTGGTTGCCATCGCGCTCGCGCTCGCATTGCAGACCACGCTGGCGCGATTCGTCGTCGGCGGCACCGCGGCGCTCGATCTCGTGCTGGTCGTCGTGGTCTACGTCGCGCTGACGACGGGGCCGCTGTCGGGGATGGTGGCTGGCAGCGTGGCAGGAATCATCCAGGATGCGCTGTCGAGCGGCGTCGTCGGAATCGGAGGCCTGGCGAAGTCAATCGTCGGCTTCCTGGTGGGAGTCATCGGCCAGCAGTTCATCGTGACGGCGGCGCTCCCGCGCCTCGTGATGTTCGTGGCTGCGACGGTGGTGCATGCGACGGTCTATATGGGTTTGTACGTCAGCCTGACCCAACGGGACTTCTCATCGCCGTACAAGGCGGTGCTGACGCAGGCGCTCGTGAACGGCGTGACCGGCATCATCGCGTTCACGATCATCGAGGCCCTTCCGGGGGTCGCCGAGCGGCGCCGGGTGCGCCGGAGAATGTAGATGGCTGTTCCAGAAGATCGAAGACGAATCGGCGTCCGGCTGGCGATGATGCAGTTCGTCGCCGTCATCGTCTTTGCCGTGCTCGCGCTGAGCTTCTGGTTCATCCAGATCGTCCAGCACACCAAGTTCAAGGAGATGGCGGAGAACAACCATCAGCGCACGCTGGCGCTGCGCGCGCCGCGCGGCATTCTGTTCGATCGCGACAACCGCGTTCTCGTCGCGAACCGCCACTCGTTCACCGTCTCGATCGTCCGTGAATACACGAAGGACCTGAACCGCACCATCCGCCTGGTCGCCGCCGTGGCGGGCATCGACGAAGCGCGCGTTCGGCAGGTCGTCGATCGCCACCGGCACGAGCCGACGTATCGTCCGATTGTGGTGATCGAGGACGCGTCTCTCGCCCAGGTGGCGGCGATCACGGCGAGGCGCCTGGACTTCGAGCTCCCCGACATCGTGATCCAGGAGGTCCCGACGCGCCAGTACCCGAGCGACGCGCTCGCGGCGCACCTCTTCGGCTACGTCGGAGAAGCCGGCGAAGCGCAGGTCGGCGACGGCGTGACGGCAGGCTCGATCATCGGCCAGTCAGGCGTCGAGCGCGTGTACAACACGCTGCTCATGGGGCGGGACGGCGCCAAGGTGGTGAAGGTCAACAGCACCGGACGGGAGATCGACGAGCTTCAGAGGATTCAACCCGTGGAAGGGCGGCGGGTGCAGCTCACCATCGACTCGGACCTTCAGAAGGCTGCCGAAGACGGGTTCCGCCTCGCGGGCTTCAACGGGGCGGCGCTCGTTCTCGATCCGCACAACGGCGACGTCCTGTCGTTCGTCAGCCTGCCGTCGTCCGATCCCAATGACTTTGCCGCAGGCATCGACCGCGTGACGTGGAGCTCGCTGAACACCGATCGGCTGCGCCCGCTGCAGAACCGCGTGATTCAGGGCCGCTACTCGCCCGGATCGACGTTCAAGATTGTCGTGGCCGTTGCCGCGATGGAAGAGGGTCTCGTGACGCCCGATTTCAAGGTGCACTGCCCGGGCGGCGCGACGTTCTACGGGCGTTTCTTCAAGTGTCACGAGAAACACGGCCACGGCGTGGTCGACATGCGCCACGCGATCGAGAAGTCGTGCAACGTGTACTTCTACACGCTCGGCAACATGCTTGGCGTGGACAAGATCCACAAGTGGGCGGTGAACCTCGGCCTCTCCGGCAAGACCGGGATCGATCTGCCGAACGAGCAGGAGAGCCTGGTGCCCTCGACCGAGTGGAAGAGGCGCACGACCGGCGAGAAGTGGTACGCCGGCGAGACGATTTCAGTGGCCATCGGCCAGGGGCAGAACGCGGTCACGCCGGCGTCGCTCGCGGTGATGATGGCCACCGTGGCCAATGGCGGCACGCGCATCACGCCGCGCGTCATCAAGGCCGTTGACGCGGGCGACGGCGTGCTCAAGCCCGTGCCTCCGGCGGCAGTGGCAGACAAGGTGGCATTCAAGCCGGAGACGCTGGCGGCGCTGCGCGACGGCCTCTGGATGGTCGTGAACGCCGCGGGCACTGGCGGACGCGGCCGCCTCGTCGGCCGCGACGTCGCGGGAAAGACCGGCACGGCGCAGGTGATCTCACTGCAAGGCCGGCAGGCCGCACGCGGAAAGACGGACAAGGATCTTCGCGACCACGGCTGGTTCGTGTTCTTCGCGCCGAAGGAGAACCCGGAAATCGCCGGCGTCATCTTCGGCGAGCACAACGAGCACGGCTACTTCAACGCGCCGATCGCGCGGCACATCGTTGCAACGTACTTCGCCAAGAAGGAGGGCAAGCCGCTACCGGCATTCGTGCCGAACCCGCTGCTGGCCCCGGTGCCGATGGCCGAGCCCGACGTCATAGCGGAGGGCCGCTGACGTGTTCGAGCGACGGCTCTTTTACCACATCGACTGGGCGATGATCGTCGCGTTGGGGGCGCTCTGCGCGTTCGGCCTCGCAAACATCTACAGCGCCTCGGGCGGCGCCACGCGCGTGTACTGGACGCAGATCTACGGCATCCTGATCGGCGCGGTCGCGCTCGCGGTGGCCCTGACGATCGACTACCGCACCCTGTGCGACAAGTCGCACTGGGTGCTGCTGGCCGTCGTCGCGCTGCTCGTCTACGTGCTCTTCTTCGGCGTCGTGCGGAACGGGTCGAGGCGCTGGATCGAGCTCGGCGCGTTCAACCTGCAGCCGTCGGAGCTGGGGAAGGCGGCGCTGGCCCTGGTGCTCGCCAAGTTCTTCGGTGAGAGCCGGCGCGGCGCGCTCACTCAGGTCGACCTCTTCATCGCGGCGGCGATTACGGCCGTGCCCCTGCTGCTCATCGCGCGCCAGCCGGATCTGGGCACCGCCGTCACGCTCGTTCCGATCGCGTTTGCGATCGCTTTCGTCGCCGGCATGCAGATGCGGATCATCGGGATTGTCGCCGTGGTGGCCGTTCTCGCCGCGCCGGTGGCGTGGGTGTTCGTGCTTCAGGATTATCAGAAAGAGCGCATCGAAACATTCCTCGACCCCTCACAGGACGCGAAAGGGGCCGGGTATCAGCAGATCCAGGCCCGGATCACCGTGGGATCCGGTGGGTCGTGGGGCAAAGGTTTCACCAAGGGCACGCAGGGTCAGCTGCGTTTCCTTCCGGAGGGCAACAACGACTTCATCTTCTCGGTGCTGGCCGAGGAGCATGGATTCGCGGGCGTGCTCGTGGCGCTCGCGCTGTATCTGTTCGTCATTCTTCGCGCCATCGAGTCGGCCCGGCTGGCCAAGGATCGGCTCGGCGCGTACCTGGTCATTGGAGTTCTGGCGAGCTTCACGTTCCAGGTCGTTTACAACATCACGATGTCGGCCGGCCTCGCGCCGGTCAAGGGTTTGACGCTTCCGCTCATGAGCTCCGGCGGTTCCTCGCTCATTGCGACGCTGGTGGGCTTCGGCCTCGTGCTCAACGTGCGGATGCGTCGGTTCACTAACTAGGCTCGAGGCCTCGGGCCAGAGCCTCACGGGCTGATGGAATGACCGCGCTGCTCCTGATCCTGCTCGCGTGCCTGCTGGCACTCACGGCGGAGATCCGTTCGGCGCGGTCGCTGCAGCCCGCCGGGAGTTGCGGGCATGACCAAGGAGATGATCATCTCCTCGAGCGCCCACGAAACGCGGGTCGCGATCCTCGAGGACGATCAGGTTGCCGAAATCTTCATCGAGCGCGAGCGGCAGCGCGGAGTCGTCGGAAACCTCTACAAAGGCCGGGTATCCAAGGTGCTGCCCGGCATGCAGTCGGCGTTCGTTGACCTCGGACTGGAGCGCGACGGCTTCCTCTACGTGTCGGACGTCGCCGACACGTTCGAGGAGCTCGACAAGTTCGACACCGACGAAGACGACGCGCCGCCCGCCTCCGCCGCGCCCAACGGCGCGGCTTCGGCGCGGCCGGGTGCACGGCCCCCCCGGAACGGGCGCGACCGCGACCAGAAGCGTCCCGACCCGAAGATCGAGGATCTCCTCAAGGAAGGCCAGGAGATCATCGTGCAGATCGCCAAGGAGCCGCTGGGCACCAAAGGCGCCCGCCTCACGTCGCACGCGACGATGCCCGGGCGCTTTCTCGTGTTCATGCCGACCGTGGATCACGTCGGCGTGTCGCGCAAGATTGACTCGCGCGACGAGCGCGGCCGCCTCCGGGGCATCGTCCGCGAGTTCCGCGAGCAGACCGGCTTCGCGGGCGGCGTCATCATCCGGACGGCCGCGGCCGCCCGACCCAAGGACGACATCCTCTCGGACCTGAACTACTTCCACAAGATCTGGACCGAGATCCGCCAGAAGTCGGAGACGTCGCGCGCGCCGGCGGTCGTGTATCAGGAGCAGAGCCTCGTCGCCAAGCTGCTGCGCGACCTGCTGACCGACGACTACACCGCCATCCGCATCGACAACGAGCCGGAGTACCGGAAGATTCTCGAGATGGTTGAGCGCTTCATGCCGACGCTGGCGCCGCGCGTGAAGCTGTACGACAAGGAGTTTCCGATCTTCGAGGAGTACCGGGTCCAGCAGGAGGTCGACAAGGCGCTCCGGAGCAAAGTGTGGTTGAAGTCTGGCGGCTCGATCGTGATTAACCAGACCGAAGCGCTCGTGGCGATCGACGTGAACACGGGGCGGTACGTCGGGAAGAAGAGCGCCGGCCGGCTCGAGGACACCATCCTCAAGACGAACCTCGAAGCGGTCAGGGAGATCATCCGACAGATCCGGCTGCGCGACCTCGGCGGGATCATCGTCCTCGACTTCATCGACATGGAGGACAAGAAGAACCGCCAGCGAGTGTATCAGGCGGTGGAGCAGGAGCTGCGTCGCGACCGTGCGCCGTCGAAGGCGCTGCAGGTATCGGACTTCGGACTCGTCATCATCACGCGCAAGCGCGTGAAGCAGTCGCTCGAGCGCGTGCTCACGGAGCCGTGCCCCTATTGCGCCGGAAGCTCCGTCATCAAGTCCAGCTCGACGATCTGCTACGAGATTCTGGCGGAAGTGAAGAAGATCAGCGGTGACCTCGACGGACAGAGCCTGATGCTTCGCGTCAACCCGGACATCGCACGCGCGCTGCGCGAGGAAGAGCGCGCGGTGCTGAAGGAGCTGAAGCAGACTGTCGGGAGGGACGTCATCCTGAAGTCAGACGTGCAGCTCCATCACGAGCAGTTCGACTTGATGGCGATTGGATGATCAGCGCTCCCGCAGTGTGAAACGTACGTTGCCGTGGGGCTGCTCGGGTCCGAGACCCACGACCCGCTCCTGGCTGACGTACCCCTGCATCGTGAGCCGCACGCGCTTCGACCCGAACTCGAGATGCCTGATGGTGACCGGCGTCTCGCCCCAGCCGATGCCGTTTACGGTGACCCGTGCCCCCGCGGGCTGCGACGTGACCACCAGGTTGCCCTCGGTCGCGAGTACGCGCGGTTCAGTGGAACCGGTTGTGGCAACGGTCTCCAGCGCCGAAGCTCTCGTGACCGCTGACCGCGAGCCGGCGGTGATGACGGCTGGTGCGCTCGCGCGCGGCCGAACGGGAGGCGCCACGTCCGGCTCCGCGACGGCCGTGCGCGGGACGTCGGCGTCAGCGCTCGTCAGCGTGCCGGCCAGGTTCCAGGTGATGAGCACAGCGGCGAGCGTGAGGATCGATGCTGCCGACGCAAGGAGCTGTTTCCTGGACGGTCGCCACCGCCTGAACTCGACGGACACGGGCGGCGCGGGAGTGGGCGCCTCCACCCGACTCGGCGGGGCGTCGAAGGCCTGCTCGAACTGCTTCAACGCGTATTCGCGATCGACACCGATCGATTCGGCGTAGGCGCGCATCATGGCCCGCCTGTACATTCCGCCGGGCCAGTTGCGGACGTCCCCGCGCTCGAGTGCGGCCAGATGCCTCGAGGCGATCTTCGTTTCGTCGGCGATCTGGTCCAGCGTGAGCCGGCGCCGTTCGCGCTCGGCACGGAGGTATTCGGCGAATTCCCCCGGATCGACCCCGGGGGCCCCTGAATCGGCCGTGGGAGAAGCCTTGCTGCTCGTTCCGCGTGATCCGTGCCTGTCCATACGTCCTCGTCTTCGTAACCGAAGATTCTAGCCTCGTCACCAGCCGATGTCATGCGTTGCCCATTCAGGGCATTGCACTCTCGAATCGCGGCAAACCGGACGTCAAGACGCCGCGCGGTCGCCTCAATTGGCAAGTGACGTACCCACCCGGCGTCGGTACGGCCCGCCCCCGCGCAGGCGCTTCGGCGCGGCAAGGTGACTCTGCTAGGATTCCCGAACGGTGCCGCACAAACGACTCTGGCGCTTCACGGACGCCGAAGGGGCGGAGATCGCCTGCGAGCTGGAGACGCTCGCGAAGAACCGGGTGCTGCTCACGGTCAGGCGGAACGGCGATCCCGTTGTCACCGAGACGTTTGCGGACAAACGCGATGCGCTGGCGCGGAGCGTCGGGATTTACAAGGACATGAAGGGCGGGACGAGCCCGTGACCTGAGTCGGGCGTTGAACGGGAGGAAACTGGAGAATCCGGAAGTATCAGGAGCGCTGGCCGTAGGGGCCGAACCAGCCTGACGCGAGCAGGCCTCGCTCGAGTTCCATCAGGCGCGCGTCGAGCGCCGCGGCGCTGGGGAAGTGCTCGACCCGCGTCGCACCGTCGGGCCCCTCGATTAGCAGCTCGTACGCGCCATCCGCGCGATCGCGCGTTTCGCACCGCACGAACTTCCCGCCTTGCTCGAAAAAGGACACCACGATCGAAAACTCCTGGCGTGAATCAGGCGGCCGGCTGCGTGGGCTTCACGATCCACATGTGCCCGCACTCTGGACACCGGTAGAAGACGACACGTTCCGTCCGCAGACTCACTTCGACCGGCCCTCTCCCATCGCAGCGGGGGCAGCAGTCCGGCGGCTCGCACGATGGGGGCAGACCCATCGTCTGCGACGTGAACGTAATCATTGCGTCCGGATTATCGGACGCTCGAGGGCCCAACTTCAGGGGAGCGGAGGTCTACCTGAGGGTAACGGTGATCGTGGTTCCCGAGGCCGCTCCGGATGCGACCTCCAGTTCCGCGCCGTGGCGTGCCGCAGCATAACGCGCCAGCTGCACCGCCAGCTCCGAAGCCGCGCCGCCCGGCCGCGCCTTCCACCCGGCGTCGAAGAAGCGAAGGAGCGTCTGCTGATTGAGGATCGCGGTTGGCTGGTTCATGCTGACAACGGTCGCCTGGCCGGAGCCGTGGCCTGACACGGTCACGCGTACGCGTGGATCCGCGGCCGTCTCGCCCAGCGCGAGCAGCGCCCACGAAAGCCCGTGCACCGCCGCGGTGAGAAGCGCCGCATCCGCGTTCACCGAGCCCTGCAGTGCGGGGGTGTCGACGGAGAGCTGGCCACCGTGCAGGGCGATGGCGGCCGACGCTCCGCGGAATTCCCGTGCGAGGTCGGCGGTCGAAACGGGTCGCGGCGTAAACGAGAGCCGTCCGGCAAGATAGCGGCGGCACTGCACCAGCCACTGTGCGCGTTCGAGCTCCGCGGAGATCAGCCGCATGGCCACGCGCTCGCGTGTGGCCGCCGGCGTTTGCGGCAGCAGCCTCACCGAGCGCTGCACGGAGGACAGCGCGTGTTGGACCTCGGGAAGGACCGTGTCGCTCAGCACGTCACATTCGGTGCGGGCCGCGTCGGCACCGCTCGTCTGCGGCACGCGCTCGCGGCGCTCGCTGGTCGACGCGTTGGCCGCCTCGGCCAGTTCGTGCGCACGGGCGTCGTCAGCGGTGTGCACCAGGCACGGCACTTCACGGCAATGCGCTTCGCGGGCGGCTACGAGGCGCTTGCGCCCCGCGATGAGCACAAACCGCTCACCGTGGGCGCGCACGAGCAGCGGCTGCAGCACCCCCACACGCGCGATCGACTCGGTGAGCGCCGTCACCTCGCTCGCATCCGGCAGGTGCGCCGCGTCGATGCGCGACACGGCGAGCATGCGCAGCAGCGGCATGCCCGTCGCCGACGTCAGTTGTTCCACGTAGTGCCGATCGTGCCGCGAACGGTAGTTTTTGGGAAGACCCTCGCGCGGTCTCGGTACCGGCGTCGCGTCCCCGGCGTCATCCGGCAGATCGTGGCCGGTCAACGGTTCCGCGTTCAGCGTGCGAACGTCGTCGAGCGTGCGTGGGTTGTCGGGGAGCGTCGCGTCTGTCTGCATCGGGGACTTGCATGATACAACGTGATTCTGCACAAATTCTGTGCAAGCCGAGCTTCTTCTCCTCAGGTGAACAAAGGTCCAGAGTCCGCCGACTTCGATCGGTGCTCGAGACGCGATGCTCTGTTCGCCTAGCTGAAGAGGTGGCAAGGAAATGGCTAGGGCTTTTGCCTTCCCCCCCGGAAGGAGGAGCCATCACCGCAGAGCGAGCAAGTGGAATTGCAGGCGTGGCGGTTGGTTTCATCTGCCTGACCATCAGCGCCGCATTGGTAACCACCACCGCAGAGACGCCGACGATGTATGCGGCTCTCACGCTGCTTGGTGTGGGTGCCGTTGCGCTTCTCGTGTTGATGGCGCGGCGGTCGAATAGGGGCAGCCATCCGCCGACCATTGTCGACGCGACGGAGTCCGCGCCTGCAACGACTCTGGCGGCCCTCCCAGACGACGACATTCTGCGGTTCACCCGCGAGGTGACGAGACCCGCGTCGTTCGATCAGCTCCAGAACCTGATCGCGGCGCAGATTCCGGTGCTGCTTGGCGTCGATCGCGCCTGGATCGTCGCGAGGTTCGGCGGCCGGCCGCGCGTGATCCTTCCGAGCCCCGGACAGGAAAGAGCCGACCCGCTCTTCGCGGGTCGACACGCGGACTGGACCACTTTTCCCTTGATGGCCGACGGCGTCATGGTCGGTGTGCTGGGCGTCGACGTGACTGGCCGCAGGCTTTCCGAACGTGCCGTGACGATCGTCCGGGCCGTGGCGCCGATCGTGGCCCACGCCCTCGTGACAGCGGATTCCACCGATCGCCTTCGTGAGACCAGCATCCTCGACACGCTGACCGGCTGCGCCACGCGGCAGCACGGCCTCGACCGGCTCGGCATCGAGCTCAAACGCGCCGGCCGTTCCGCCACGCCGGTCGCCGTGCTGATGGTGGACCTGGATCATTTCAAGGAAGTGAACGACCGATTCGGGCACAACGTGGGTGACGCGGTCCTGTCGGCGACCGGCCGCACCATGCTTCAAACGCTGCGCGCGAGCGACGTCCGCTGCCGGTGGGGTGGAGAGGAGTTCCTGATCGTGCTGCCTGAAACGGCGCTCGATCCCGCCCGTCAAGTTGCCGAGGCGCTGTTGAAGCGCCTCGTTGAATCGCCCGTCCACACGAGCGCGGGCACGATCCGGATCAGCGCCAGCGTCGGGCTGACTCTCGCGCGGCCAGGCGAGGACGACACCGAGGCGCTCATCGGCCGGGCCGACCGCGCGCTGTACCGCGCCAAGTCCGACGGGCGCGGCTGCGTCCGCATCGTGCTCGGCGATCTGAAGGGTGCACCGATTGGAGGGCCAACTCCCGCGGCTCCGCTGCCGTTTCGTGAGCGGCGCGACCCGAGCCGGCCGGACCGTCGGAGGGTGCCGAGCGGCGGGCGCAGGAAAACGGACGCCTGGTTCCTATCGCCGGAAGCGGAAGCCGAGGCCGAGGCTATTCCGCGCAGGGCTGGGGACCGCACCAGCCGTCTCTGATCAGTCGACCTTCGATCTCGGTCCGGCGGGAGCTTTAGGTTGTACGGCGCCTCGTCCTACCTTTTCGTCACCACGATGTCGCCGCTGAACGACTTGAGCATGACGATCGCGCCGCCGTCGCCATACGAACCGCGGATCGAGCGATTGAACCTGGGGCCCTTCCGGGAACCGCCCCCCTCGACACCGGCCCTGAGCGTCAGCGGGAAGTCCGACCGCACGTCGCCGTTGAAGGTGGTTGCCTCGAGCTCGAAGCCGGTGGTGTTCGTGACGCCGAGGCGCACGTTGCCGGAATGCGCGTGCATTTCGTAGCGGCCCGCGCGCGCGAGCGGACCGTCGTATTCGACGTTGCCGCTGGTGGTCTTCACGATCGCGCGGTCGCACATGACGTTCGTCAACACGACGTTGCCGCTGACGGACGACAGCTCGATGGCGCGCGCCTTCAGGTTCCGTCCGGCCAGATTGCCGCTGACCGTCGTGATCACCAGCGCGTCGCCGGCCGCGTCGGTGACGTCGACATCACCCGATACCGACTTCGCGAGCGCCAGCCGGGCCGCGCCGCTGGCGACGACGTTGCCGCTGATGCTCTCCGCGCGCAGCTCGCCTTTCACATTCATCACGCGCAGATCGCCCGAGACGACCTTGATCGACGCGTCGACGCCGGTAGGCACGGTCACGGTGTAGTCGACGGAGCCGACGTAGTTGCGGCGGCCGCGCGGGTGCTCGGTGCGCACCTCGACGCGGTTCGGAAGCTCCGTCACCTCGATGCGGAGCTCGTCGAGCAGCGTCTTTGCGGCCGACTGGTCGCGCGATCGCGCGCGCTTCACCGCGTCGATACGCACCTCGTCGCCGTTGCCGCCGGTGACCGTGACGTTTCCGGACACGTTCGCCAGCTCGAATGAGCCGGTGCGCCCGATCCGAACCGTCTTGCTGAAGCGCTCAGTGATCTCGGGGCCGTGGCGCGAGTCCTGGTAGCGCTCGGACCATTCCCGACGGATCTTGCCGGCGTAGGGCGCCCCGTTACGGGGCGTCAGCCGGTCCTGTTCGGCGAACGAAGGCGCCGCAAGCAGCGCACTGATGATCGTGATGAGGAAGCGTGTTGTCATTGATTGAGTCCTGAGACGGCGCGAGCGGTCCCTTCGGAATCACCCTTGCGCATCTCGTTGATCAGCACCACGGTGTCCTGCAGCAGCCCAACCTTGTTGCGAAGCGCCTCGAACAGGCTCTCCTGGGCAACTTCGCTCGCGGGTTGTGTCTGCAGCGCCGCGCGGCTCTCGCCGATCGCCTGATCGATCACGTCGAGGTTCTTGCGCAGCACCGCGGCTACCTGGGGATCGAGCGCCGTGCTCTCCGTGCGCGTGATCTGCTCCAGCCCGGCGATCGCTTTCTGGTAATGCTCTTCGGCCAGCTTGAACTCGGTTTCCACTGAGCGCGCGAGCTCAGGGTTCCTCGTCGCCGTCGTCGAAAGGGGCGCCGAGCTGCCCGGATGTGTCACGGACGTTGGCTGCCGCAACAGGACCCACGAGGCGCCGCCCGCCAGCAGGATGAGTGTCGCCGCGATGGCGAGAGGACGCCATCCCATCGTGAAGAACCGGCGCGAAGGTGAACTCGCCGCCTCGAAGGAGGCGGCGAGCTTCGTCCAGACGTGCGGCGGCGGAGTCGGCGATTCGAGCGCACGCGCGGACCGTCGAATGGCGCCGACGTCCATCGCCAGGCCGCGGCACGCGTCGCATCCGGCAAAGTGCGACTCGACGGCCGTCAGATCCTCGGCCGCGAGGGTTCCATCGACGTAGTCGTCGACGAGACTATGGCAGCGGTCACACGTCATGGTCGTTTCAACATCACGCGCAGCTTCATGCGGGCCTTGTGCACTTGCGATTTCGAGGTGCCCTCCGAGACGCCGAGAATCGCCCCCACCTCGTGGTGCTCGAAGCCTTCCACATCGTGGAGCAGGAAGGCCGCGCGGCACCCCTCCGGCAGCCTTCCGATCGCCCGCTCCAGATCGATCCGGTTCACCGCAATCGGCGTCGCCGGCGACGCGGCCGCCGGTTCCGCCGCCCCATCATCATCGAGGGAATCCGTCGCCTGACTCATCCTCGCCTGGCGTCCGCGCAGGTGGTCGAGGCATTGGTTCATCCCGAGACGATAGAGCCACGTGCCGAGCGACGAGTCGCCCCGGAAGCTGCCAAGCTTCCGGTAGGCCTGCAGGAACACCTCCTGCAGCAGGTCTTCGGCTTCCTGCGCCGATCCCAGCATCCGGGACGTCAAACTGAAGAGGCGCCCCGCATGCTGGCGGTACAGCTCCTCGAAGGCCACCGCATCTCCGCTGCGGCAGCGCTTCGCAAGCTCCAGATCGGCGCGTCTCACGTCTCCTGGGTTCTTAGACGGGACTTTACCGTGCCCGCGTTGCCCGTCCGGAGTGGAGTTGCGGGGCCGTTCTCCGAGGCCTGATGCTGTCGGCACACGCAGCTAGACGGAAACCCCACGAGAACGGTTCTTGCCGTGCCATCTGACCTCGGCGAAGCGGCGCACGCGCGAGACCCCCACGTCGAGCCCCTCCGCTCGCAGCAACTCACGCTTGACCTGCAGATTGCCGCCGTAACCGCCGAGGCCGCCGCCCGATGCGATCACCCGGTGGCAAGGCGTGGCCGGGTCGCGGCAGTCGCGCATGATGTTGCCCACGGCGCGCCAGGCGCGCGGTTGTCCGGCTTGCGCGGCGATATCACCGTAGGTCGCGACGCGGCCCGGTGGAATCCGCCGAACCGCCGCGAGGACGCGCGCCGCGAACGGGCTACGAGCCGATCTTCGACTCGTAAACAACTTTGCCGCCGATGATCGTCATCGTGACCGCCGTCCCGAGGATCTCCTTCGGCGCGACGGTCATCACGTCCTTGGAAAGCACGACGAGGTCCGCGAGCTTCCCGGCCGTGAGCGAGCCGAGGTCTTTCTCGGCGTGCGCCGCCACGGCCGCATGGATGGTGAACGACCGGAGCGTCTCCTCGCGCGACATCCGCTGGTCGGGTTGCCAGCCCTGTGCAGGATTGCCCGATTCGTCCTGCCGCGTGATCGAAGCATAGATGCCGAGCATCGGATTCGGCTCTTCGACCGGGAAGTCGGATCCGTTCGCGATGATGGCTCCGCTCTTGAGGAGCTTCTGCCACACGTACGCTCCCTCATCGATGCGCTGCGGGCCGAGACGCGCGGGCGCCCAGGGCAGATCCGACGTGGCGTGCGTGGCCTGCATCGACGCGATCACGTTCAGCTTCGCGAAGCGCGGGATCTCGGCGGCGTCGAGGATCTGCGCATGCTCGTTGCGCATGCGGAGGGCGCGGGCCGCGGGAACTTCCTGCTGCACGCGCTCGAACGTGTCCATCACCATCCGGTTGGCGCGGTCGCCAATCGCGTGGACGCACATCTGGAATCCCGCTTTCGACGCGGCCAGCGTCTGCGCGTACACCTCCTCGGGCGGATTCACGAGCAGGCCCACGTTGCCCGGCTCGTCGGTGTACGGCTCGAGCAGCGCCGCTCCCCGCGAGCCGAGTGCGCCGTCGGCGGAGATCTTCACGGCGCGCACGGCCAGATGATGGTTGCCGTAGTTCGCGATCGGTCCGGCATCGAAGTGCGGCTTCAGCATCGTCATCGGGCCGCGCAGCATCACGTACAGGCGCGTCTGGAGCTTGCCGGCGTCGATCAGGCGCTTGTAGGCGTCGACCGTTTCGGTGTTCGCGCCGGCGTCATGGACCATCGTGAGGCCGAGCTTCCGCGCCTCCGCGTCGGCCACCAGGATCTGCTCCTCCAGCTGCTCGCGGGTGAGCGGCGGGATGTTCCGCCGGACGAGCCCCATCGCCTGGTCGACGAGCGTGCCCGTCGGGTTGCCGCTCGCGTCGCGGATGATGCGGCCGCCATCCGGATCCTTCGTGTCCTTCGTCATGCCGGCCGCGTCCATCGCGGCCTTGTTGGCGATCGCGGCATGCCCGTCGACGCGCGTCAGGTAGACGGGGTTGTTCGGCGCGGCCGCCGAAAGCAGTTCGTGAACAGGGAACTCCTTGACCGGCCAGTCGTTCTGATCCCAGTTGCGCCCCAGAATCCATTCGCCCGGTCGAGCCGACGCGGCGCGGCGGCGAACCATTCCGACGATCTGCTCCCAGTTGCGCGTGTTTCGCAGGCGCAGCACCTGCAGGCTCGCGCCGAGCCCGGTGAAGTGGCCATGCGCGTCGTGCAGACCCGGCAGGATCGCCGCCCCGTGCGCGTCGATGACGCGCGTCGAGGCGCCCTTGCGTTTCAGGATCTCGGCGGACGCGCCGACGGCCGCGATGCGGTCCCCGCGGATCGCAATCGCCTCGGCCCGCGGCACCGCATCATCGGAGGTGTAGATCTTCGCGTTGTGCAGGATGAGATCGGCGGGCGCTTCCTGGCCCCAAGGCGCAGCAATCGCGCTGAATAGAACGCCCGCGATGAGTAAGTTGCGCATTGGCGCATTCTACGTCGAGGAACGACGAACCGACGAACCAACGAACCGACGAACCGACGAACTACAGGTGAGAGAGCGGATCGACGTCGCAGGTCGCGGGATCGATGGGCGCCTGAACCGAGGTTGGTCCTCCCTCGACCGCCTCCCACAGATTGAGATCGTACGGACGTTCGAGCTTGACGCCTTGCTTCGAGATGAGCACGCGCACGCGCGGCCGATAGGGGTCCGGCGCATACGTGCGCACAACGACGGCGATCTCTCCCGTGTCGAGGCGCACCAGATTGCCGGCCGGGTAGATGCCGACCAGCTGCACGAATCGCCGCACCAGGTTCTGATCGAACTGCGTGCCGTCATTCCGCTGCAGCACGGCCAGGATGCGATCGGTCGGCATCGCCTGCTGGTACGCGCGCTGCGAGCGCATCGCGTCGTAGACGTCGGCAATGCCGCAGAGCATCGTGCCGAGATTCAGCCCCTCCCGTCGCACGCCGGCCGGGTAGCCGGTGCCATCGATCCGCAGATGGTGTTCGAACGCCACCACGGGCGCCAGCGCCGGCATCTCAGGTGTCTTCCGCAGGATCTCCGCGCCGTCGACCGTGTGCCGCCGCATGATCTCGAATTCGGCGTCGGTCAGCTTGTCGGGTTTGTTCAGCACTTCCGGGGGTGTTCGCACCTTGCCGATGTCGTGCATCAGCCCCGACAGGCCGAACTCCCGCAGCAGCGGGCCCTCGATGCCGATGCCGCGCGCCTGTCCCATCGTCAGAATCGAGACGTTCACCATGTGCGTGAACGTGTAGTTGTCGTAGTTCTTCAGCGCGGTCAGCGCGAGGAGCGCGGTGCGATTCTGCGCCACGGCCTGGGCGAGATTGTCGACCATGCCCCGCGCCGCGTCGGGGTCGGGCACCCCCTCGGTGCGGGCGCTGTCCCACAGCGTCTCCGGCCATCGACACCGCGTCGTTGTACAGCCGCTTCATCGTCGCCATGTCGCCGACCGCTGCCTCGACGCGCTGCTCGACCTGCAGCCGTCCCACACGGATGTGCGGCAGCCGTGCGAGCGCGTTCGTGACTTCGTCCGCGCGCGCCTTTCCCGGCGCGATCGTCTCGCTCTGCGCGACGGTCAGGACCAGCTTCGTCAGCTCCTCGGGGGCGACGCCGCGATCGATCACGATTCGTTCGATGCCGGCCTGCTGCAGCCTGCGCATCAGCTCGCGCATGTTCTCGGCGGCGCGCGGAATCGGTGTGTCGCCGACGACGAGGTCTTCGCCGAGGATGCCGATCGCGATCGAGGGCGTGGAGCCGAGGATTTCGGTGAGGGTGTCGGCGAGCGCGCCCACGCTCCGCGTGACGAGTGGGTGCGAGGCCGCGTAGAGCTGCGCACTTCGCAGCGCGGCGGCGAGCTTGCGCACCAGGTCGTCGGCAAGACGGGCGCGCTGCGTGGCGGTCACGACTTCACACGCTCCCGCGGCGCACCGGCGCGCGCCATGCCGACCTGCGCGCGGGCCGCGGCTCTCACCCCGCGCGGTCCGTTCGCGGCTGCCTCCTCGAGCACGGCGGCGGCGTCCGCCCCGCCGATCCGGCGAAGGGCCGTGGCGGCCGCCTGTCTCAGCGCCGCGGTGCGGAAGGGCGCCCACCAGGTTCCCCCGTACAGAGCGGTCTTCAGCGTCGTGGTGGAATCCGGATGCGGGCTCAACCCTCCGAGCGCATCGATGATCGCGAGGTGCACGTTCACGAGCTTGCCCTGCGCCTGCGTCCTCTTCAGCACGTAGCAGAGCAGCGGAATCGCTTTGTCGTCGCGGAGCGAGATGAGCTGCTCGAGGATCGCGCCCCGCGATCGTCCGGCGAGCGCGCGCTCGAGCACGGCATACCCCTCGTTCGTCCCGATGTGCACGATGGCGCGGATCGACTCGCGCTGCACCTGCGGGTCGTTGTCGTCGAGCATCGAGGCCAGCTCCGGCAGCGCCTCGCGGCCACCGAAGACGCGCAGCAGATCGATGGCCGTGCGGCGCACCGCGGGATTCGGCGAATGTTTGAGCTGCTCGACGGACTGACGTCCGGCCGCTCCAAAGCCGAGCAGCATCTCGCGCAGGCGCCGCAACGCACGGCTGTTCTCTTCGATGGCCAGCGCCTCCGCCAGCGGCCTGACCGCGGAGGGCCCGAGGGTGTGGCACAAGGCGTTGAATGCCTCGACGTCGCGCTCCTCGACCTTCTGGATATGGAGGACGACGTGGCGGACGAGCGGACCGGCCGAGAGCTTCTCGAGCGCCGCGGCCGCCACGGGCCGCAACGCGGTTCGACCCTCGCTGGCCTCCTTGACCACAACCTCGAGCAGGCGCCCGGCGTCGCGCGGATCACCGATGAGCGTCAGGCGCTCGATCTCGGACGCCATCACGTTGGCGAGGTCGCGCCACTGAGCCGGGTCCTCCAGCAGCCGTGTGAGATCCAGCATGAGCCGCAGATCGAGCTCGCGCACCGCGTCGGGCGAGACCGACGACATCCACCCTTGAATGCGCTCGGGCGGGTCGTCGGACACGCGGTCCACCTCGATCGCCTGCGAGCGCGCGCTGGAGAGCTCGCGCGCGTAGTCGGCGGAGACGTATGGCTTGTCCTGATAGTTCATGAGCATGCTGGCGGCGTTCTGCCACAGCTCTTCGAACCCCGACTCCTCGCCGACCGCCGTGTGCGCGACCTCATCGCGGGCGAGGTCGAGCACCGCGCTCCGCGACGCCGCATCCGGCACCAGCGCCTCGAACGCCTGCGCGAGCCGACCCGTGGCTCCCCGCTCGGCCACGATGTTCCCGGCGACGAACGATGCAATCGTGCGGTCGCTCATCCGGTGGACGATCTCGCCGACCATCGGTCCGTGGCCATCGGGGCGATCCCGCTCCGCCAGCATCGCGAGCATCATGTCCGGCGTGAGGCGGGACGTGGCCTGTGCAATCGACTTCAATGCCTGATCGAGGTCGTTCGGACCGCGCGAGCTGGCGAGGCTCACGATCCCGCGCAGGATCGTGAGCAGCGCAGCCGCGCGCGCCGTCACCATCGTCTGCGGTCCGCCGCCCAGCTGAAGCCGCGCCAGGAAATCGCCGAAGCGCGCCGGATCGCTGGCGACGTCGAGGAGCCCGCTCAGCGTGGCCTCGTCGAGATCGACCGCATTCCCGCCGCGCAGGCAGTTCTCGATGATGGTGTCCCACGCGGCTTCGCTGCCGGCGGCTCGCTCCCGGAGCACTTCGGCGTAATCGATCTCGGCGATTTCAAAGTGCGAGCGGCCGCTTGCAGTCCAGGCCTGCGTGATACCACCCTGGCCGACCAGATCCTCGGCCGGACGCGCAAGCAGCAACAGGAACGCGTGCCAGTCGGCGGCATCGGCCGCACGTTCGACGCGAAGGCTTCCGACGAGGCGATGGTGCAGCAGGTCGGCCAGCTCCATGACGGCGAGGTCGGGCCGCGCCGCAGCCCTCCCGTCGATGAGGAGCTGACCGGGGACGACGGCGATGGTGAAGTCGCCGCTGGACGCAAGCTTTGCGCTCGATGTCACCACCCGGCCGAGGGACGCCTGGATGGCCGGGTGCGTGGCCGGGTAAAGGGTGACGGACCGCGCCGCGGCTTTGGCGGCTCGGGCGAACTCGGCCAGACTCGCCGCCAGATCCGGCGACATCGGCTCCCGCTGGGGTGCACCAGGCCCGGTTTCCATCTGGTTGCTGAGATTATACTTGTGCCCTCCGCATGCGCCACGTCGACGTCATCGCGAAAAAGCGCGACGGGCACAGCCTGACGCGCGCCGAGATCGATCTGTTCGTCTCGGGGGTGACCGACGAGAGCCTCCCGGATTACCAGGCGGCCGCGCTGCTCATGGCGATCGTGTTGCGCGGCATGACGGATCAGGAGACGGCGTGGCTCACCGACGCCATGGTCCGGTCGGGCGACCGCGTCGACCTGAGTGACATTCCCGGCGTCAAGGTCGGCAAGCACAGCACCGGCGGCGTGGGCGACAAGGTCTCGATCGTGCTCGCGCCGGTCGCCGCGGCCTGCGGCGTCGTCGTGCCGAAAATGTCGGGCCGGGGCCTCGGCCACACCGGCGGTACGCTCGACAAGCTCGAATCGATTCCGGGGTTTCGCGTTGACCTCTCGATCGACGAGTTCAAGCAGGTGCTGCGCGAGGTCGGAACGAGCATCATCGGGCAGACGCAGCGGCTCGCCCCCGCGGACAAACGGCTCTACGCGCTTCGCGACGTGACGGCGACGATCGAGAGCATCCCGCTCATCTCGGCGTCGATCATGAGCAAGAAGCTTGCGGAGGGGAGCAACGCGCTCGTCCTGGACGTGAAGTGCGGGCACGGCGCGTTCATGAAGGACCTGGAGGGCGCGCACGCGCTCGCGCGCTCGATGGTCGCCATTGGCAATCACGCCGGCGTACGGACGGAGGCGGTGATCAGCGACATGAACGCACCGCTTGGACACGCCGTCGGAAACTCAATCGAGATCATCGAGTGCATCGACACGCTCGCGGGACAGGGGCCACAGGACCTGGCCGGGGTGGTGCGCCGCATCGCCTCGAGGATGCTCGTGCTCGCCGGCGTTCAGACCGAGGATGCCGGCGCCGCGCAGGCGGTCGAGAAGGCCCTGACATCCGGCGCGGCGCTCGACACCTTCCGCCGGATGGTCGAGCGGCAAGGCGGCAATCCCCGTATCGTGGATGATCCTCGGCTGCTTCCATACACAACCGAGCAGACCGAACTGGAAGCGCCGCGCGCTGGCTTCGTCACCGCGATGCGCGCCGAGGCCATCGGCCGCGCGAGCCATGCGCTCGGTGCGGGCCGCGACAAGGTTGGCGACGCGATCGACCATGCCGTCGGCGTCACCCTGCTGGCGAAGCCCGGCGATGCCGTTTCGCCGGGACAGCCGCTCGCCCTGCTGCATCATCGCGACGGCCGCGGTACGGACGAAGCCCTGGCACTGTGTCGAGCGGCCTTCGAGATCGGCGATGCCGCGCCAGTGATGCGCCCGAAGATTCTGGGAGAGGTGCGCTAGATGACGGAGTTGTCGCAGCCGGAACCCGCTCGTCTCGGGCGCCAGCCGTGGACCCGCCGCGATGTGCTCGTGCTTGCCAGTCTGCTCGCGGCCGGAGCCGTGGCGATCGTGCTCGGCTTCGCCGGCCTGACGCGGCTGCAGCCGATCGCAGGATTGGCGCTGCTGCTCGGTATTGCGTATTGCCTGTCGAGCGCCAGGCACGCCATCGACTATCGCACCATCGCGTGGGGCCTCACGCTCCAGTTCGTATTCGCCCTCATCGTGTTGAAAACGGAAGCAGGCCGGAGCGTGTTCCAGCGCCTCGGAGCCGTCATCAACCGCGTGCTGGACTACGCCTTCGTCGGATCATCGATGGTCTTCGGCCCGCTCGGGAGCAAGGAGGTGTGGCCGAGAGTCATGACCACGGTTCTCGGCGACGAAGGTGCGCGCTGGGGCGTGATCTTCGCCTTTCAGGTGCTGCCGACGATCATCTTCATCGCCGCGCTGTTTGCGATGCTCTACTACTTCGGCGTGATGCAGATGATCGTCCGCGTGTTCGCCGTGGTGATGCGCCGTTTCATGCGAGCGAGCGGTGCCGAATCGCTGAACGTGGCGGCGAGTATCTTCATGGGGCAGACCGAGGCGCCGCTGACGATTCGCCCATACCTGCCGCGGATGACGGAATCCGAGCTCATGACCGTGATGACGGCCGGCATGGCTCACATCTCGGGCGGCATCATGGCCGCCTATATCCTGTTCGGCATCGAGGCGCAGCATCTGCTGACGGCCGTCATCATGACAGCGCCGGGGACGCTGATGATGGCGAAGCTGTTCGTGCCCGAAACACGCATACCCGAGACGATGGGCACGGTGAAGCTCCAGATAGAGAAAACCGACGTCAACGTCATCGACGCCGTCGGCCGCGGGACCGGGGAAGGCCTTCACCTCGCGCTCAACGTCGGCGCGATGCTGATCTCGTTTCTCGCGCTCGTCGCGCTTCTGAACGGGGTGCTCGGCCTGGCGGGGCTCAGCCTGGAGCAGATTCTGGGATGGCTGTTTGCGCCGATTGCATGGGCGCTCGGCGTGCCCTGGGTGGACGCGGCGGTCGTGGGGAACCTGCTTGGGACCCGCATGGTGACGAACGAGTTCATCGCGTATGCGCAGCTGGGCGGCCTGAAGCCCACGTTGGATCCGCGCTCCTTCACGATCGCGACGTTTGCGCTCTGCGGCTTCGCGAACTTCAGCTCGATCGGCATTCAGATCGGCGGCATCGGCGCGCTCGCACCGGAACGGCGCCACGACCTTGCCCGTCTCGGGGTCCGCGCGATGCTGGCCGGGACCTTCGCCAATTTCGTGACCGCCACGATCGCTGGGATGTTGCTGTGACCGCATCGGGTGCAACGTTCGAGCGGGTCGAGGAGGCGGCGGCCAGCGTTCGTGCCCGGTGCGGCGCGCCGCCGGAGACCGCCATCGTCCTCGGCTCCGGCCTTGGCGACTTCGCGGATACCCTGCTCGATGCGATTGCGACGCCCTACGGCGAGATTCCTCACTGGCCGGCATCGAAGATCGTGGGGCATGCCGGCCGGCTCGTGATCGGGAACGTGGCCGGCAAGCGCGTCGCGGCGCTCTCGGGCCGGGTTCATTTCTATGAAGGGCATGATCTCAACACGGTCGTGTTCGCCGCTCGTGTGATGGGGCGGCTGGGCGTCAAGCGCATCATCCTGACCAACGCGGCGGGCGGCATCAACACGGCGTTCGGTCAGGGTGCGTTGATGGTCATCGACGACCACATCAACATGCTGGGAACCAATCCGCTCGTCGGGCCCAACGACGATCGCTTCGGCGAGCGATTTCCCGATATGAGCGAGGTCTACTCGTCGCGGCTGCGCGCCACGGCCGACGCCGCGGCTCGCGCGAAGGGCGTTCCCGTGTCCCATGGCGTCTACATCGCCGTGTATGGGCCGAGCTACGAAACGCCCGCCGAGATTCGAGCGTTCCGCACGCTCGGCGCGGATGCCGTGGGCATGTCGACGGTTCCCGAGGCGATCGCCGCGCGTCACATGGGCATGGAGGTCCTCGGCATCTCGTGCATCACCAACATGGCGGCGGGGGTGCTGCCGCAGCCGCTCGTGCACGATGAGGTCATGGAGACGGCGCGCCGCGTCCGCGGGTCCTTCATCGCGCTGCTCGAGGGGATCATTGAGCGCCTCTGATCTGATTGCTGCCGCGCGCGCCGCGCGCGCGAACGCCCACGCGCGCTTCTCCAACTTCAAGGTGGGCGCGGCCCTCGAGGCCGCCGACGGCACGATCGTCACCGGCTGCAATATCGAGAACGCGACGTACGGGCTCACGATCTGCGCCGAGCGGGTCGCCATGTTCAAGGCGCTGTCGGACGGCCGGCGGCAGTTCACCCGCGTGGCCATCGTTGCCGATACCGAGGAACCGACCCCGCCCTGCGGCGCGTGCCGCCAGATCCTGTGGGAGTTCGGCGGCGACCTCGAGGTCATTCTTGCCAACACCGAGCGCGAGACCGCGCGATTCAAGCTCAGCGAGCTGCTGCCCCATCCCTTCGATGCGAGGCTTCTGGACGAGTAGGTATCATTCCGTATGCTCCCGACAATCGAATGGAAAGACGATGCGGTCGTGATGATCGACCAGCGGAAGCTGCCCTCCGCCGAGGTCTACGTGACGTGCCGGACGGCCGCCGAGGTGGCGAAGGCGATCAAGACGATGGTGATCCGCGGCGCGCCGGCGATTGGCGTGGCGGCCGCGATGGGCATCGCGCTCGGGATGCGGCGGAGCGGCGCGACCGGCACCAAGCAGTTCACGACGGAGTTCCAGAAGACATGCGACGTGATGGCGGCGACGCGGCCGACGGCGGTGAACCTCTTCTGGGCGATCGAGCGCATGAAGAAGGTGTTTGCCGACGCGGCGCAGGGGGGCTGCTCGGTCGACGAGATCAAGCAGCGGCTCGAGGCGGAGGCGCGCCGGATTCACGACGAAGACGTGGAGAGCTGCCGCAGGATGGGGGCGCACGGGGCGGCACTCGTGCCGCAGGACGCGCGGATTCTCACGCACTGCAACGCGGGGGCGCTCGCGACCGCGGGCTACGGCACCGCCCTTGGCGTGATCCGCGCCGCCGCCGAGCAGGGAAAGCGTGTCGCGGTGCTGGCCGACGAGACGCGCCCGTTCCTCCAGGGCGCGCGGCTCACCGCGTGGGAGCTCGTCAAGGACGGCATCGACACGACGGTGATCACCGACAACATGGCGGGCTCGATGATGCGGCTGGGCAACGTCGATCTCGTCGTCGTCGGGGCCGACCGCATCGCCGCGAACGGCGACGTGGCGAACAAGATCGGCACCTACGCCGTTGCCGTTCTCGCGAAGGAGCACAACATCCCGTTTTACGTGGCCGCGCCGATTTCCACCGTCGACTTGCAGACACCGGACGGAGCAGGGATTCCGATCGAGGAGCGGAACGACAAGGAGGTGACGCACGTCGGATCGTCGCGGATCACCCCCGAGGGCGCCCGTATCCGGAATCCGGCGTTCGACGTGACGCCGAGCAAGTACGTGACCGCCATCATCACCGAGCGCGGGATCGCGCGCGCGCCGTACGAGGAATCGCTCGCGGCCCTCGTTGGTGGTGTCGCGTCGCCTGCGTGATTCCTCTGCCGGATGTGTTCCTCTGCAGGGTGTGACTCTCATGACTGCACTTGTCACGGCACACGAAGGCACGAAGACTAGGGCGGGTGTTGCTTCGCATCGCACCTCGAACCATGAAAAAACAAGGAAACCAAACGAGCTTCGTGTCTTCGTGCCTTCGTGTTCGTGTTCACATCCTGTAGATCCTGCAGATCCTGCAGCGAGGCCGCGGTGAAGATCCTCGGCATCGAGACCTCCTGCGACGAGACGGCCGCGGCCGTGGTCGAGGAGACTGGCGACCCCGATCGCCCGTGGCGCATCCTGTCGAACGTCGTCGCCTCCCAGGTGGACATCCATCGCGAGTGGGGCGGCGTCGTACCGGAGCTCTCCGCGCGGCAGCACGTGCGCGACATCTGCGGCGTCGTGGAGCGCGCGCTGCGTGAAGCAGGCATCGACCACGGCGGCTACGGGGCCATCGCGGTCACGCAGGGGCCGGGCCTCGTCGGCTCGCTCCTCGTGGGCGTGTCGTTCGCCAAGTCGCTGGCCTGGACGGCCGGCGTGCCGATCGTGGCCGTGCATCACCTCGCCGGTCACATCGAGTCGCTCGTGCTGCAGAACGGCGAGATGCCGCTGCCTGCCATCGTCCTCGTAGTGTCCGGCGGTCACACGAGCCTCTACCGCGTGCCCGCGCGCGGCGCGTACGAGCTCGTCGGCCGCACGCGGGATGACGCCGCGGGTGAAGCGTACGACAAGGTCGCGAAGCTCCTCGGCCTCGGCTACCCCGGCGGTCCGATCATCGACCGTCTTGCCTCGAGCGGCAACGACCGTGCGATCCAGTTCCCGAAGACGAGGCTCACCCACGCGGACCGCAACGCTCCGCACCTGCCAGGAACGCGCGACTTCAGCTTCAGCGGCTTGAAGACCTCGGTTCTCCGCCATGTCATGCGGCGTCGCGAGGCGCTGAGCGTGGAGAGCGACGCGCCGCTTCCTGCCGGCGAGACCGCCGACATCGCCGCCAGCTTCCAGCGCGTCGTCGTGGAGACGCTGCTCGACCGCCTGTTCGACGCCGCCAGAGCGTTCGGCGTGAAGAGTGTGGGCATCGCCGGAGGCGTGTCGGCGAACAGCCGCCTGCGGGCCGACGTCGAGGCGCGAGCGGCGCGCGGCGAGCTGCCCGTGTTCGTCCCGAGCCTCGCGCTGTCCACCGACAACGCCGCGATGATTGCGGCGGCCGGACTGCGACGCTACCAGGCGGGCGTCACGGCCGACTGGTCGCTCAACGCCGAAGCGTCTCTCGCGCTATGAAGGTGCATACCGACTATCTCTGGTTCAAGACGAAGACGCGGCAGGAGTTCATCCGCATCACCGACGAGATCGCGACCATCGTCGCGAAGAGCGGCGTGAGGGAAGGCATGGTGCTCGTCTCGGCGATGCACATCACCGCCGCCGTCTACGTGAATGACTGGGAGGATGGCCTGATCCACGACTTCCAGACGTGGCTGGAGAAGCTGGCGCCGTCGGGCCTCGACTACCAGCACCACCAGACCGGCGAAGACAACGCCGACGCGCACCTGAAGCGCACCCTGATGGGACAGCAGGTCATACTTCCCATTACCGCGGGCAAGCTGGATCTCGGCCCCTGGGAGCAGGTGTTCTACGCCGAGTTCGACGGCCAGCGGAAAAAGCGCGTCGTGGTCAAGGTCATGGGCGAGTGAACCAGAAGCCGCGTGGCAGTCGCGAGTACCCCGAACGTCCAATCGTCGGCGTCGGCGCCGTCATCGTGGAGGCGGACCGCGTCGTGCTCATCCGCCGGAGGTACGAGCCGTTGGCCGGGCAATGGAGCCTTCCCGGCGGCACCCTCGAGCTCGGTGAAACCCTCGAGCAGGGCGCCGCGCGCGAGATGCTCGAGGAGACCGGCCTTGTCGTGCACATCGGTCCGGTCATCGAAGTTTTCGATCGCATCATGTATGACGACGAGAAGCGGGTGCGGTATCACTTCGTGCTCGTGGACTATCTGTGCTGGCCGGTCTCGGGCGAGCTGCGTGCGGGGTCCGACGTGGAAGACGCGGTGTTCGCGTCCCGGGGCGATCTCGCCGGCTACGGACTCACGAGCAAGGCGGCAGCCGTGATCGAGCGGGGGTTCGACCTTGCGGGCAGCGCGCCCCGACCCGTGCGATAGAATCACGACCGATGACGCCGTCCAGAGAATCCGCCTGGGAGCTGCTTGCCGAATGGACGAAGAGCGAGAGCCTGCGGAAGCATGCGCTGGCGGTCGAAGCGGCGGTGCGCGGCTACGCGCGCAAGTTCGGCGAGGACGAAGAGGGATGGGGTGTCGTGGCGCTGCTCCACGATTTCGACTACGAGCGATACCCGACCCTCGGCGAGCATCCGGTGAAGGGGTGCGAGGAGCTGGCCCGTCGGGGATATCCCGACTGGGTGACGCGGGCGATCCTGTCGCACGCCGTCGAAGCGACCGGCGTGCAGCGTGAAAGCCTGCTCGAGAAGACGCTGTTCGCGTGCGATGAGATGGCGGGGTTCGTCACCGCCGCGGCGCTCGTCCGCCCTTCGAAGAGCGTGCTCGACCTCGAGGCCGCGTCGGTGATCAAGCGGATGAAGGACAAGGCGTTCGCCCGTGCCGTGCCGCGCGAGCATCTGAAAGCGGGCGCCGAAGAGCTCGGTCTGCCGCTCCAGGAGCACGTCGCCAATGTGATTACCTTCATGCGAGATCAGGCAGACGCGCTCGGATTACGCGGAACGCTATGACCATTCACGCCGTATACCCGGGTGAATGCCAGAGACGCTGACTGCTGTGGCCACGGTGTCTGAACCCGCCCCGCCACCCGCCATCACCGTCCAGCTCGATCGGGTCAGCGTCAAGTACGGCAAGAACTGGGCGCTCGAGAGGTCAGCGCGACGTTCGAGCGCGGCGCCGTGGGCCTGCTCGGGCCGAACGGTGCGGGGAAGAGCACGATGCTGAAATCGCTGCTCGGCTTCGTCGCGCCGGATCGCGGCCAGATGCGCGTGCTCGGCCTCGACGTGAAGACGTCGCCCATCCAGATCCGGCGCCGCATCGGCTACATGCCGGAGAGCGACGCGCACATTCCGGGCATGAACGCCGTGTCGTTCGTCGCGTACTGCGGCGAGCTGGCCGGCCTGCCGCGCACCGATGCCATGCAGCGCGCGCACGAAGTGCTGTACTACGTCGGCCTCGGCGAGGCGCGCTACCGCAACGTCGAGACCTACTCGACCGGCATGAAGCAGCGCATCAAGCTCGCCCAGGCGCTCGTGCACGACCCCGACCTGCTCTTCCTCGACGAGCCGACGAACGGCATGGACCCGAAGGGGCGCGACGAGATGCTCGAGCTCATTCGCGACATCGCCCACAACAAGGGGATGAACCTCATTCTCTCGTCTCACCTGCTTCCCGACGTCGAGTACACCTGCGACCACGTCGTCGTCATGGACAAGGGCCAGGTCGCGACGCAGGGGCCGATCGAGGCGCTCAAGGGGCAGGGCGGCCGCGTGTTCGAGCTGCGCGTGAAAGGCGACATCGACGGGTTCGTCGATACGCTGCACGCCGCCGGGCTCGAGTGCCACGCCACGGACGAAGACATCATGCGCGTGTTCGTGCCCGACGGCCGCGGCCCGCAGTTCCTGTTTCAGCTCGCGTCGCAGAAGGGCGTGCAGGTGCGTCACCTGCGTCCGAGCGTGCCCACGCTCGAGGACGTGTTCGCGCGCGCCGTTGGTGAGCACTGATGCCCATTCATGACCAGGGTTATCGCCGCTACGGCGGACACCGCGAGCCGAGCGGCCGCACGTGGGCTGTCATCGCACGAAACGGCATCGTGAACATGGTGCGGCAGCGGAAATTCCTCGGGCTGCTGCTGCTGGCGTGGCTGCCGTTCGTCGTGCACGCCGTGCAGCTCTACATCGCCGCCAATTTCCCGCAGGCCCGCATCCTCGCGGCGACGCCGAAGACGTTCCGCGATTTCTTCGAGTGGCAGACGCTGTTCGTCTTCATCGTGACGATCTACGCCGGGGCGGGGCTCATTGCGAACGACCGCCGCGCCAACGCGCTCCAGATCTATCTGTCGAAGCCGCTGACGCGCGTGGAGTACATCATCGGCAAGCTGGCGGTGCTGCTGGTGTTTCTCGTCGGCGTGACCTGGCTGCCGGCCATGCTGCTGCTGGTCCTGCAGATCATGTTCGCGGGCAGCCTCACGTTCATTCGAAGCAACCTCTTTCTGTTTCCCGCGATCACCCTGTTCGCCCTGATTCAGGTGTTCACGGCGGCGTTTGCCATGCTGGCGCTCTCGTCGATGTCGAAGAGCAGCCGCTTCGTCGGCATCATGTACGCGGGGCTGATCTTCTTCACGGCCGCGCTCTACAACGCGCTGCGGGCCATTACCGGCAGCTCGGCATTCGCCTGGCTGTCGCCGAGCGACTGCCTCGATATCATCGCCAACGCGATCTTCCGCGTCCCATCCGGATATACCGTGCCCGTGTGGGTGGCCTTCGCCAGCATCATCGGTCTGATGGTCGCTTCGATTGTGATTCTCGAGCGTCGCGTCAGGGGCGTCGAGGTCGTCACGTGACGCCGATCATCTCCGCCGAGCATCTGTCGAAGTGGTACGGACAGGTGTCCGGCCTCAACGACGTGACGGTTTCCGTGCCGCGCGGCATCACGGGACTGCTCGGTCCGAACGGCGCAGGCAAGACCACGTTCATGAAGGTGATCACGGGCCAGCTCAAGCCGAGCAAGGGCACCATTCGCGTGCTCGGCGAGCCGATCTGGGGCAACCCCGCGGCGTACTTCCAGATTGGCTTCTGCCCCGAACAGGATGCGTTCTACGAGCGGATGACCGGTCTCGAGTGGATTACGGCGCTCGTCCGCCTGAACGGACTCTCGCAGGACGACGCGCGCGCGGCGGCGCAGCGGGCCCTCGAGGCCGTGGACCTCGTGGACGCGGCGCACAAGAAGATCGGCGCCTACAGCAAGGGCATGCGGCAGCGCGTGAAGCTGGCGCAGGCGATTGTGCACGACCCCGAGCTGCTCATCCTGGATGAACCGCTCGCCGGCATGGATCCCATTGCCCGGCGCAAGACGATCCGGATGATCAAGGACTGGGCGCGCGCCGGAAAGAGCATTCTCGTGTCGAGCCACATCCTGCACGAGATCGAGTCGATGACGGCCAATATTCTCCTCATCAACAACGGCCGCATCCTGGCCGAGGGGAACGTGCACCAGATTCGCGATCTCATCGACGAGCATCCACACACGGTCTTCATCCGGGCCGAGAACCCGCGCGCGCTCGCACGGCGCTTCCTCGCCGAGGACGACGTGATCAGCCTGCGGTTCGAGGCCGACGCGGTCATCGTCGAGACGGCCCGGCCCGATGCCTTCTACGCCCGCCTGACCGATCTCGCCGCGTCCGGCGACGCCGGGCCGATCGACGAGGTCACGTCACCCGACGACAACCTGCAGGCCGTCTTCAAGTACCTGGTGAAAGCGTAGCCACATGACCGAGCGCCGGGCACCGTCATTCATCGCCGCTTCGACCCGCGTCTTCGAGCTCTCGCTCGGCGAGATGCTCTGGTCGAAGCGAACCATTTTCATGGCGCTCGTCGTGGGCGGTCCTGTCATCCTGGCCGTCGTCGTGCGCCTGCTCCAGGCCAGCGGGATTCCCGCCTTGCGCGTCAACGGCGCCCGCGTCGGCGGCGGGGCGATGTTCGGCATGATGATCTGGGTGCTCTTCGTCCGGTTCATCGTGCCCGTGCTCGGCGTCTTCTACGGGACCGCGCTCGTCGCCGACGAAATCGAGGACAAGACCATCACCTATCTGTTCACGCGGCCGATTCAGCGGGGCGCCGTGCTCATGGGGAAGTACCTCGCGTACCTTGTCTGCACGGCGCTGGTGGTGCTGCCCTCGGTGATGATCGTGTACTTCATGATCGTGCCCTTCTCCGAGGTTCCCGGCGACGTTCTCGTTCCTCGTGAAGGATCTCGGGATCCTGGCCATCGGGCTCGCCGTGTACGGCGCGCTCTTCGCCCTGATTGGCGCCGTTCTGAAGCGTCCCCTGGTGATTGGATTGGTCTTCGCGTTCGGCTGGGAGCAGATGGCGCTGCTCATGCCCGGATACCTGAAGCGTTTCACGCTGGCGCACTACGTCCAGGCGCTCGTGCCCCACGCCATGCCTTCGGACGGTCCCGCCAGCCTGCTTCAGGCCGTCTTCCGCGACGTGCCCTCGCCCGCCACGGCGATCTTTTGGCTGTTCTTCGCCTGTGCGGCCTCCCTCTTCCTCGCGACGCGTGCCATCGAGCGGCGGGAATACATCTTGGAACAGTAGGCGAAACCCACCCGTATAATCAGCAGGAGCCAATCAGACGTGACCAAGAAAACGCGCCTTTTCCTGATGATTGCCGCCGGGGTGCTCGTGGCCGGCCTTGGAACCGGACTGGTGGCCTCCTACATGGGTTTGCCCGCTTTCGCCCTCGGCGGCGATCCCGGCCCTGACGAGCTGAAATACGTCCCAGCCGACGCCCGGGTCCTCGCCTACGCCAACGTTCGCGACGTCATGAATTCGGAGCTGCGTCAGAAGGTCCGGCAGATCCGCCCGGAAGGCGAGCGGCACGACGAGTTCAAGGATGCCACCGGCATCGACATCGAAAAGGACATCGACGAGGTCGTCGCGTGCGTGAACAGCATCGGCGACGAACCCGAGAACCCGCTCGTGATCGCCAGGGGCCGGTTCGATACGGTCCGCATCGAAGGCTATATCCGTGAAAAGGGCGGCGTGGTGACGGAGCACCGGGGTGCCCGGCTTCTCACACACAAGGGCCACGGGACGAAAGGCGGCGAGGTGGCCCTCGCGTTCGTCGAGCCCGGACTGATTGCGTTCGGCAGCGGCTCGGCCGTCCGTCAGGCCATAGACCGAAAGAGCGGCGGCGAGAACATCACCTCGAACGACGAGGTCATGGGCATCGTGCGCGACATCGACGATGGGAACGCATGGGCCGTGGGCCGGTTCGACGCGATCGCGCGTCGCGCGCATCTGCCGCGCGAAGTCGCCAACCAGATTCCGGCCATCAACTGGTTTGCTGCCAGCGGTCACGTCAACGGCGGCGTCCGCGGAATGCTCCGGGCCGAGGCGCGTGACGAAGCGGCCGCCCAGAACCTCCGCGACGTCGTGCGCGGCTTCATGGCGCTCGCGAAGCTGCAGGCCGGGGCGAAACCCGAGCTCAACTCCATCATGGAATCGCTGCAGCTCGGCGGGGAAGGCAAGACCGTCTCGCTGATGTTCTCGCTGCCCTCGGAAGTCATCGACATGATCGCCTCGCTCGGCGGCCAGCATCGGGCCGACCACCGACGACGATCGCCACGAGGACAAGGACGACGACGACTCCGATTTCGAGCCGCCGCAGCCTCCCGAGCCTCCGGCGCCGCCCGTGCCGCCCCGTCCGCCGCTGTAAACATCAGCCACGGCGTCGACGTAAGTCAGTCGATGGCCGAGTTCGTGTTCTTCTACGGCACGCTGATGACGCCGTTCAACCGGTCCGGTCGGCAGCGCATCGACCCGCATCTGTCGTATGTCGGCCGGGGCAGCATCTCGGCTGCGCTGTTCGATCTTGGGATCTATCCGGCGGCCGTACCGGCCAGCGAAAGCCGCGTGCTCGGCGAGCTTTACGAGATAGCGCACCCGGATATCGTGCTGCCCGTCCTCGACGAGATTGAAGGGTACCGCGCCGACCATCCCGAGGCGAGCCTGTACAACCGGCTGCGAACGACCGTGACGCTCGACACCAGCGCCACAGCCGACGCGTGGGCGTACTTCTACAACGCCCCCCTTGGACAGGCGCAACGGATCCAGTCAGGCGACTATCTGGAGCACCTCAGGATCACTCCGCCCGCCGACCCATTTTGACCGCCTCGAGAAATTCGAGGATGACTTCTTCGACCCGCTCCGACGTTTCGATGAACTCCAGTCCCGAGCGGTACATCACGACGTCCTGATCCACGTCGCTGATCCGGCAATGGGCTACGCGCCCCTTGACGACGACGGAGCGGTCGCCGAGGGAGAGCCGGAGGTCGTGCAGGGAATCAATCTGGAGGGGAAAGCGCGTTTCGATCTGAGCTCCGCCGCGGCTGATCTCTTTGATGGCCATCGGCTCGAACACCATGATCTCGCCGCCAAGCTCGCCGAGGATGGAGACGCGATCTGTGTCGCGCTTTTCAGACGCCATCAGCGCCCGAGTGTAACACTAGTTCATGCGGAGAGCGGGACGCGAGGGCAGAAGCTCCTCCTCCTCTTCAGCGAGCTGTGAGATCGCCGCGTCGAAATCCTGGCCTTCGTATTCTGTGGTGTAGGTCAGGACCGGAATGTCCTTCGTGTCCTCATCCAGCTTCAGCATCGTCAGCAAGTGGAACCCACCGAGGTCTTCGATGCGCGCGCAGAGGATCACCAGGTTCGGCAGGACCTTCTTGATCTGTGAGTAGGCGCGGTCAGTCGACTCGACGAACACCATGTCGTACCGGCCGGCATCGAGCACCGTCTCCAGCATGCCGAGCACGTCCGTGTTGCCGTTGACGACGACAACCTTTTGGACCGGCGCGGTGAGATTCGCCTCTGCCATGTCGATAGCCCGCCTTCCTGCTCCGGTCAATTCAGGAAGCGTGCCACGTGAGAGAGGCGTCGTTTGGCGCTTCTTTTCGCGCGATGACGCGCGGTGCCGGCGTGGGCACTCCAGTGCCCTCGAATGGGGCCAGGCGTGAGTGTCGGCGTTAAGTCGTTACGAGGAAGGCGTTTCGCCAAGGACAGCCGGGCCGGTTCGCCAAGTTGGTGTGGTGACGACTTTTCATCCATCCGAGCGACGTTTGGTCTGCCCCCAGAGCCCATCCGCCTTCGCCCGCCCAAGCTCGCCTACTTGCCCGCATGGCGACGAATGGGGCACTCTTGCAAGGTTATGCCGACTCCCGTGCACACCCGCGTTCAGACCTACAGCAATTTCATCGACGGCCAATGGGTCACGTCGCGGGGCGGGAAGGTTTTCGAGAACCGTAACCCCGCGGACCAGGACGATCTCATAGGTCTGTTCCAGCAGTCGTCGACAGAGGATGCCGAAGCTGCCATCGAGGCCGCGGCCCGCGCGTACGAGCGCTGGCGGCTCGTTCCCGCGCCGAAGCGAGCGGAGATCCTGTTTCGCGCGGCCGATCTGATCGTCGAGCGCAAGGAGCAGTTCGCGCGCGAGATGACGCGCGAGATGGGCAAAGTGCTCGAGGAAACGCGCGGCGACGTTCAGGAAGCAATCGACATGACGTTCTTCATGGCAGGCGAGGGACGCCGCCAGTACGGGCAGACGGTGCCGTCGGAGCTGCGCGACAAGTTCGCGATGTCCGTGCGGCAGCCGCTCGGCGTCTGCTCGGTGATCACGCCGTGGAATTTCCCGATGGCGATCCCGTCGTGGAAGATCATCCCGGCGCTCGTGTGCGGGAACACGGTCGTGTTCAAACCGGCCACGCTGACGCCGCTCTCCGCCCTCAACTTCGTCAAGGTCCTCGAGGATGCGGGCATTCCGAAAGGCGTGGTGAACTTCGTGACGGGCGGCCCGGACGTGGGGACCGTTTTATCGACGCACGATGCGGTGCGCGTCGTCTCGTTCACGGGTTCGACCGGCGTCGGCCGCACCGTCAACGAGCATGCGGCGCCCGGCTTCAAGAAGGTCCACCTGGAGATGGGCGGCAAGAACGTCATCATCATCATGGATGACGCGCAGCTCGAGCTCGCGGTCGATGGGTGCCTGTGGGGCGGCTTCGGGACGACCGGTCAGCGCTGCACCGCGGCCAGCCGCGTGGTCGTTCATGAAAAGGTGTACGAGGCGTTCGTCGAGCAGTTCACGCGGCGCGCGAAGGCACTGCGCGTCGGCAACGGCCTGGACGAGAGCAACCAGGTTGGACCGTCGGTCAGCGAGTCACAGCTGCAGACCGTGATGAAGTACGTGGAGATCGGGCGCGACGAGGGAGCGAAGCTGCTGACCGGCGGGCATCGTTTGGACAGGGGCGACCTCGCGAACGGCTTCTTCCACGAGCCGACGGTGTTCGGCGACGTAGACCCCCATATGCGCATCGCTCAGGAGGAGATCTTCGGTCCCGTGGTGTCCGTGATGCGATGCCGGTCGCTCGATGAGGCCATCGAGATCGGCAATGACGTTCAGTACGGCCTGTCCGCGTCGATCTATACGCGCGACATCAACAAGGCATTCGCGGCCATGCGCGACATGTACACCGGCATTTTCTATGTGAACGCGCCGACGATCGGCGCCGAGGTGCACCTGCCGTTCGGCGGCACGAAGGCGACCGGCAACGGCCATCGCGAGGCCGGCACGGCGGCTCTGGATGTCTTTTCGGAGTGGAAGTCGATCTACGTCGACTTCAGCGGGAAGCTGCAGCGGGCGCAGATCGACACCGAGGCCCATCTATAGGCAATCCGCGAATCCATGATTCAGGAAGCTTATGATCCAAAAACTCGGAGCTGTTCGGCTGAAGGGGCGGGCGCACCGTCACTAACCATCGAAAATGGGCGGTAGATCCCTGGTAACTGCATGTCGTCCCTTCCGCGATGCGGGCGGGGCGCTTGCAACGGATAATTTTCCGTTTTGGTCCCATGGCCGGTTCCGGTCCTGGTGACTCCTGTTGGAGGACTTAGAACATGTCGATTCGTCAGACGCGATTGATGGCGCTCGTGGTGCTCCTCGTGGGGCTCATGGCGGTGCCGTCAGCGGCCCAGGTGTTTACCGGCCGTATAGATGTAACCGCCGTTGACAGCACGGGGGCCGTCCTCCCTGGGGCGACCGTTGAGGTCACCGGCCCGCAGAACGCCGTCCAGGTGACGGACGAGCGCGGCGAGGCGCACTTCCTCGGCCTGCCGCCCGGCACGTATGCAGTCATGTCCAAGCTGCAGGGATTCGGCGACTACGAGAACAAGAACGTGGCCGTGGTCGTCGGCGCGAGCGTTCCGCTCAAGGTCACCATGTCGGTGGGCGGTGTGGCCCAGACGATCGAAGTGACCGCGGAAGGCTCGCCAGTCATCGATCCGAAAAAGACGACGACCTCGACCAACGTCACGTACGACGAGCTCCAGAAGGTGCCTTCGTCACGCGACCCATGGGTCGTGCTGCAAACCGTGCCCGGCGTGATCGTCGACCGTGTGAACGTCGGCGGCGCCGAGTCGGGACAGCAGTCGAGTTATCAGGCGAAGGGCGCCGCGGCCGGCGAGAACACCTGGAACATCGACGGCGTAGCCATCACGGACATGGCGGCGCTCGGGTCCTCGCCGACGTACTACGACTTCGACATGTTCCAGGAGATGCAGATCACCACGGGCGGCGCGGACATCACGAACCCGACGCCCGGCGTGGGCCTCAACTTCGTGCTGAAGACCGGCAGCAACACGCCGCACGGCTCGACCCGCATCTACTACGAGAACGAGTCGATGCAGGCGAACAATCTGCCGTCGGACCTTGCCGCGAGCCTCGGTGGTGTCACGGGCAAGGGAAACCGGATGGACAAATACAAGGACTATGGCGTCGAGCTCGGCGGACCGATTCTCCGCGATAAGGTCTGGGCCTGGGGCGCCTACGGGAAAACAGACGTCACACTCCTGACGCTGTCGAACACGCCGGATCAGACGATTCTCGAGAACCTCTCGTTCAAGGGCACGGCGCAGGCCACGGATGCCCTCCGCGGAACGTTCACCTTCTTCCGCGGCGACAAGCAGAAGTTCGGCCGCGGCGCAGGGCCGACGCGCTCGCAGGAGACAACCTGGAACCAGAGCGGCCCCACATCGCTCTACAAGGGCGAGGGCAACCTCGTCGTGGGCAGCAGCCTGTTCTTCACCGGTCGGTATTCTCACGTGTCGGGCGGTTTCCACCTCGAGCCACAAGGTGGCAACGTTCCGTACTACACCGACGATGCTGGCGTGCTGCGCGGGTCCTACGTGGATTACGAGACGGTGCGGCCGCAGGACAGTCTGGCTGCGGAAGGAAACTTCTTCCGCGGAAACAACGAGGTGAAGTTCGGATTCGGCTGGCGCAAGGCCGACATCGACTCGACCTCGATCGTGCCCGGCTTCGGCATCCAGACCGTGCATGACGGCTATCCGAACATGGTCGCCGAGGTGACGGCGTGGAATCACTACACGTCGACGCAAGGCAAGTACATGCATGCGTTCGTCGGCGACACCATCACCTTCAACCGTATGACGATCAACGCCGGCTTGCGTTGGGATCGACAGACGAGCTCGGTGAACGAGTTCTCGCAGGCGGGCAACCCGAACCTGCCGAGCCTGCTGCCGGATGTCACCGGCCAGGCAGCGAAGGACGTCGTGGTGTGGAACTCCGTCACGCCGCGGATCGGGGTGTCGTATTCACTGGACGAGGCCAGGAAGACGCTCCTCCGCGCGAGCTACGGAATGTTCGCGTCGCAGCTGAACGCAACCGCCGGCGGGTTCCTGTCGACGGTGCAGTACCGAGGCGTCTACTTCTATGACGTCGTCGACCGTAATGGCAATCGCGTCGTCGATCCCGCGGAAATAGCGGGCCGAGGGTGCACGGAAGCCATCGCGGCGACCGGCGCCTGCAGCTACTACGGGTTCGACCCCGCCAACCCCGGCGCCACTGACGACCCGATCCACACCGTCGGAGACTACAGCACGCCGATCACGCACGAGTTCCAGCTCGGAGCCGATCGTGAGCTGATGCCGAACTTCGGGATTAGCGGCACGTTCACGTGGCGCCACTTCAACGACTTCGTGTGGCGCAACAACGGGCTGACGGGTGACAGAGTACCAGCAGATCGATACGCTGACGGGGACCCAGTCCCGCGGTGGGCAACTACAGCATACCGATCTACGGCGTCATTCCCGGCCAGATGCCGGCCAATCGCGCCGCGACGACGTATCGAACTCGCGATGGGTACACGCAGCGCTACGTCGGGTTCGAACTCGCGGCGACGAAGCGCTTGTCGAACCGGTGGATGGCCCGGCTCGGCTTCTCGACGAACACCCACAAGGAGTACTTCGACAGCGCCGCAGCGTTCGGCGATCCGACGCCGCTGATTCCCGTGACCACCGGTCTCGGAAGCGTGAACCTCGGCACGGGTCCGAACCAGGACGGCGGCCTGGTCATGAGGCCGAGCACCGGCAGCGGCAAGAGCGGAATCTACCAGGTGCTGCCGAAGTACCAGTTCGTGGCGAACGGTCTCTATCAGGCAGCGTGGGGGATCAATCTGGCGGCGTCTCTTCAGAACCGTCAGGGATTCTCGACGCCGTTCTTCCGGAGCCAGGTCAACACTTTGGATCCGAACGCGGCGAGAAAGTCGGTGATCATCGTCCCCAGCGCGGACGTGGATGCCGTGCGCCTCCCGTCGATCACGTCACTCGATGCGCGCGTCGGCAAGGAGTTCGCGTTCGATCGTTTCCGGTTGAACGTTGATGTCGACGTCTTCAACGTGCTCAATGCGAACACGGTGCTCGGGCGGCAGTACGACCTCCGCCTCACCGCGGGCAACAACGTGCTGGAGATCATGAACCCGCGGGTGCTTCGTCTCGGCCTGCGATTCAACTTCTAGACACGAAGGCACGAAGACACGACGCCCCGGAGTCCGAACGGTCGGGCTCCGGGCGTTTCTTTGTACGCCGCCCCGTTCCATGGTGAAATCTCAGATATGAAGAACCGATTCGCGGCGGCGCTCGTTCTGGTGGTCGTCGTGGCGCTGAGCCTCTCCGGCGTGGTGCACGCCCAGGAATGGCGGGGCCTGGGGCGCGTAGCGGGCCGGGTTGCTGACGAACAAGGGAAGCCGATCGAAGGCGTCACCGTGAAGGCGATGCTCCCGAAAGCCGGGAACCGGGGACCCGAGGTGAAGTCGAACCGCAAAGGCGAATGGGTTGTGGCGGGAATCGCCGCTGGAGAATGGGCGATCGACTTCGTGAAAGAGGGCTACGAACCGAAGAACATCGCCGTCTCGATCAGCGAGTCGACCCGCATTCCTCCGATGGACATCGCGATGAAGAAGGCGGCGCCGGTCGTCGACTCCAATGCGGAAATCAAAGAGAAGCTCACGACGGCGGCCGGCCTCATGACGGCCAAGAAATTCGCGGAGGCGCGAGCGATCTACGCGGATCTGACGGCCCGATATCCCGAGGTCACGCAGTTCGAGCCGCTGATTGCGCGCACCTACTATGGCGAGGGAAACAAGGAGAAAGCCATCGAGCACTTGCGCGCGGCTGCGGCGAAGGACGCCACCAACGTCGAAGTGAAGCTGCTCCTTGGCAACACGCTCATCGAGGCAGGCAAAGAAGGGGAGGGACGTCAGATCCTCGAGTCCATCGACGAATCGAAGCTGACTGACCCTACGGTGTACCTCAACATCGCGATCGCCCTGATCAACGGAGGGAAGCATTCCGAGGCGGTCGCGTGGCTGGACAAGGCGATCGCGCGCTTTCCACAGCAGCCGGACGCCTACTACTATCGGGGCATCTCGAGGCTGTCGCTCGGCAAGCCGGCCGAGGCGAAGGAGGATCTCGAGAAGTTCGTGTCGACGGCGCCCGCCGATGCGCCGGAGCTTCCAACCGCCAGGAAGATTCTGGAGACTCTGAAGTAGAGGGCAGCGCTATCGCGACCACTCCAACTTGCTGAGCGCCTGAGCCGCTTCCTGCCCGTACGGGCCGCCGAGATCGACGCAGCGCCGGTAGTTCAGGATGGCCTTCTTCCGGTCTTCGTCGTTCGCGATCCAGATGCGCTGGCTGCTCACGTATCGGCGTCCCCGGATGTAGCGCAGCTCGAATGCACGGCCCATATTCCAATAGGTGAGCGCATCGTCCGGTGCCGTCTCCGCCGCCTTGGAGAACGCCGCCACGGCATCGTTGAGGGCGCCCCGTCGCACGTGAATGACGCCGATCGCGTTCTGAATCTCGGCGTCCGACTGCCACCGTCGCTCTGCGTCGCGCAGGACGTTCAGCGCCTTCGTGAGGTCGGCCAGCTGCAAATACGTGTCCGCGAGATCCAGATAGACCGACTTGAACGCAGGCGCCGCGTGCCTGACGCGCTCCCATGACGCCGCCGCTTCAGCGGGACGCCCGAGCGCAGCATGCGACAACCCGAGCGTGTAGAGAACCCACGGCCGGACGTCCGGCTTCGCAGCGGCCTCCGTAAAGAGGCCACTGGCGGTCTCCACGTCGCCGCGCTGGTACGCATCCCACCCCCGGTGCGCGAGCTGATCGCTGGTTGCCAGATCTCCGCCTGCGACTTCACGGACTCGCTCCGCGGCATCGGGCCGGAGCCGCACGGCGGCGAGCGGAGCCGCGGGCGCCGAACCGACCATTGTCCCGGCCGTTGACGCTGCGGGAGCGGCGGAGGGCTCGGCCGCCGGCGGCTCATCGGTCAGCGCCGGCTCGGGCGGGCTGGCCGCGGTGGTGGCTGCCGCCGCGGGTATTGGTTCCGGAACGAGCATGCGCGACGGTTCCAGCGCGAGGTAGCCGCGCCGCGCGCGCACGCGGATGTCCGCCCGTTTGACGCGGACCTGGATCGCCCGGAACTTGCCATCGAACGCCGGATTTGCCGGCTGGTAGGCGAGCACGTAGTACCGGTTGGTGTCGCGTGCGATCGTATCGAGCGCGCGGCCGATGTTGTTCTCGTTGCGTATCATCATCCCGCCGGTATCCACCGCGAGACTGTTCGGACCGTCTTCGCCCCCGTCCAGGGAGGCCGGGCTGCCCGCCTCGTCGTCAACGGCCGGCTGGTCGATGACGTTGCCGCCACGGCCGCGGTTCAGGCCGCGTACGTCGATCGCATAGATGCGCGCGCCGGCGCGTGCCGCCTGGCCGACGACCTGACGGAGCGTCGACTCCATCTCCTGACTGACGAAGCCGTCGCTGAGCAGCACGACGGTTTTTGGTCCGGCCATCTTTGCGAGCCCGGAGGCGAGGGCGTTGACGGCGCTCAGCGTCTGCATCGTCGTCTGCTGAATCTCGCGCTGGATGCGCCGGGCCTTCTCGCGGAGCGCGATGTCGGCCTGCACGCACGGCAGTTTGATCTTCTGCGCATGCGCGGGCGATCGCACGTCCGAGCGCCACCCGGTCTTCCGCCGCGACTCGAAGGGCTTCAGATTCGTCCTGGAAGCGAGGCCACTCCCGAGTCAGCTCGATTTGCCGGCTGCGGCTCTCCGCGATGCGGCTTGACGCTCCGCGGCGGCCGCGACCAGCTCTTCGCGGACGCTGGTCAGGCGGTTGTTCACCATGCGCGAACCCGCGACGACGCCACCGAGATCGCCCTCCTGAAAACGATCCCGGATGAAGCCTTCGACGGCTGAGCGCGCCCGATCGAATCCGGCGCCAGGCGTGAGGTGACTGAGATCGAACAGGAAGATCCAGGTGTGACGGCCCGCCGGAGCAGCCGCAACTGGAGCCGCCACGGATGGATCGGCCGTCCCCGCGGCCAGCGGCGAGCCTGCGACGAGATAGACAGCCGAGAGCTCCTGCGGCACGCCATCTTCCAGCAGCTCGAAGCTCTCGCGTGTCAGGTCGCCGACGAATTGACCGTTGCGATCGAATGCGCGAACGTCCACTTCGACGACGTGAACGCCGGCGCGGAACTTCGGCCGGTCGGCCTGCTGCGCCCCCACCGTGGCGGCGAGACAAGTCGCGGCAATGACCGACGCACTCAGCGAAGATGCGCTACGAGCTCGACACACGCGCCACCTGGAGGACGAACTTCCCGCGGCCATTCTTCTGCAGCCACGCCAGGCGGCTGCCGTCGGCGGACCACGCGGGCAGAATCGCATCCTTGGATCCCGCGACTTCGGTACTTGGCGCCCTGACTGTCCATCACCGTGACACGGCCTGTCTTGACCTCGGCGAAGGCGATGAGACCACTGCCGCGCGGCCCCCAACCGAACGTCAAACCGGGAACGATGACGCTGTTCTGGAACTCGCCGACGGTTTCGCCCTTGAACAGCATCGAATGCACGGTCACCGTCTGTGAGCCGTAGGCCGCCGCAACGCCGTCGCCCACGGACGTTCCGGGGTCGATGCTCGTACCGCCGCGGGCCAGATCGCCGCCCCTCGGCACGGAGGTAGTCTGCTCGCGCCGCTGTTCCGTTTTGAGCTCTATCTTCAGCTGTGGGGCCTCAGGCGACGTCTGACCGCTCTTCGCGGCCCAGTACGTCGAGGCCCACTCGGGCTCGACCTGGACGTCCTCCTTCGAGCCGTTCGCCACGTTGAAGATGTAGTGACGCTGCTTGGCGTTCGGCCGGCCGAAACCGCCTTCGAGCGTCTGCAGATAGATCTGCGAGCCGTCTGAGGACCACGCGATGCGCGATGGTTCTCCCTTGAGCTTTCCCATGTCGAGCTCGACGAGCTGCGAGCCTGGGGATATGACGAGGGAAACAGCAACGAGGACAGAGAGCATCGCTTCTCCTTGACGTCCAACCACGAAACTCACGAAAACCACGAAACCAGCTTTCGTGTGTTTCGTGCTTTCGTGGTTTCGAGTTACTGCATGCTGCGCTCGATCTGGCTGAGGCGCGCCTGCAGTTCGGGGGACGAGGGCAGGGCGATGAGCCCGGCCTTCAACGCCTGCATCGCAAGCGCAGGTTCAGATAGTCGCAGAGTATCCATCGGCAAGCGCGAGGTGCGCCGACACGAGCGACGGGTCGAGGCGCGCGGCGTTCCGCCACGCGCCGATCGCCGCGCGTGCATCGCCCGCGCCCTCGTGCGCCCATCCGAGGAAGAACGACGTGAGTGCGTTCTGTGGCTCCGCGGCGCGCGCCTGCTCGAACGCCGTCGCGGCACCCGCGTAGTCCTCGCGCACGAACAAAGCGAAGCCGCGAAGGGCCTGCGCGATCGCGCCTGCGTCGCCCGGAAGCCGCGCGAGCTCGATCTCGACATGTTCCCATCGTCCCTCGGCGGCGCGGCGCGCGGCCTCCGCGGCGGTCGTGCCCTGTGCGCGGGTCCGAAGCGCTGCGATGTAGGTACGGGCGAGGTCACCGCGCGCCACTTCGACGGGACTGATCGTCTCGGTGCCCGCCTGGTGGGTATCCGCGGCCGTGGCCGCGGGCGCGCGTCCTTCAAGGACCTGAACCTGCCGGGTCCGCTCGGCCACGACCTCGCCGCGCGCCATCACGACGGCGTGAGCGAGGTAGTCGCCAGGGGGTATCTCGCCGAGCGGCAGCGTGAAGCTGGCGCGCCGGCTGATACCGTTGTCGTCCTGCTCCGCATCCTGCAGCCGGGCAGCGAGCGAGGTGATGGCGACGCCATCCACCCGTCTGAGTTCGACCTTCACGTCGAGGCCCTGCAGCTGCACCGGCGTACGGCCGTACGTTTCGACGACGCCGGCCAGGCCGTCGGCGGTATACGCGCGCGGGCCGCACGGGCAGGCCGCCCACCGCGGAGCCAATCGACGAGATCGCTGACGGTTATGTCCGGGCCGTCGAGCGGGCGGACATCGATGCGCCGATCGGCGCTGCCGACGAGCCCTCCCGGCTCGCGGACCACGGTCCGCATCAGATAGGAGCCCGCCGGGACGTTGAACTGCACGCGCCAGGTGCCGCTGCCCAGGGCGCTCCCATTCCGCGGCGTTTCCGGCAGCGGCATCGAGTCCGTACCGCTCGCCACCACGCGTCCATCGCGGACGTCGCGCGCGACGAACACGACGTCGGCGGCGTCTGCGGCCTTCGAGCGGACAGGCAGGTCCGCCGTGAGGCTGAGCACCACGCGATGGCGGCCGGCGTCAGGCGATTTCATCACGTACGTCGTGTAGTCGATCTTGAGGCCCTGTTGAACGAACGGAGCGCTCAGCACGGTGTTGATCGCCCGCCGGCGATCGGCGGCGGTCAGCTCCGGCTTCAGCGCATAGCCGGTACGCGCGCTCACTCGTGCGCCCGCTCGCTTGATCGTGATCGCGACCCTCCGGTAGGTGCCGCGGCGCAGTCGCGCGTCTTCGGACGGCGTGAACCCCACGAGGTAGTAGTCCTGCGCCTGGTTCGCCAGCGAGATCGAGCGCCTGCTGGCTGCGCGCGGACGCATCGAGCACCATCATGCCGTCGGTTTCCACCGCCAGCGTCGCCATCGGCGCGATGCGCGCCTGAATTTCCGTCGCCAACGTCGTCTCTGACGCATGGGCGTCGCTGACGCCGATGCCGCGCTGATTGAGGTCGAAGGCCTGGACCACGCAGTAGCTCTGCGCCGCCGCCGCGGCGACGGTCTCGAGCTCGCGCGAGAGGTTATCCTGGAAGAACCCCTCGGAGAACAGTACGACCGTCTTGCGCCCCTCGATGTCGCGGAAGCCGGCAATGACGTCAGAGAGCCGCTGGAGGAACTGCCGCGACGCGCTGTCCGTCTGATTGACGATCGTGCGGGCGTTCTCCTGGAGCAGGCGGCGCGCGACGGACGGATCGTCAGGCGCCGGCGCCCACGCGCGCGGCGGCGACGTCGGTCTCTCCCGCGGTGCCCATGCGCGCCATCAAGTCGTTGATCAGCTCGCTCATCGCCCTGAACCACGCGATGCGCTTCGTAGGCCGTCATCCTGCCGAGCGGGCTGGACACGAACCGCTCGTACGAGCCACGGATGCTGTCCAGCTCGCGAATCGCGCGGAGCTTGTCGGCCGTGAAGCCCACCTGCGGTCCGGGCCCGGGAATCGCGAAGAGTGCCACGCGATCCGATGGCCGTACGCGGCGCCGGATGAACTGTTCGGCAGCCACCCGCGCTCGCTGCTCGTTGCCTGGCGTGATGTGCTGCTGGTCGAAGATGAGGATGTACAGGTGTCCTCGCGGAAACGCCTCGTTCGACGAGACTTCCGCGGTCACGGCCCGGAGCGCCGCGTCGACGTAGGACTCGGCGGGCTCGGTGATGCGCTGGAACAGCACCACGGGCAGCAGCGTGCCGCCCTCGCGGATCTCGATCTCGTCGGGCTTGATGTCCGTGATCGGCCGCCCCGCCTCGTCGACGATGCGCACGTCGAACCGGACGAGATCGACTCCCGATTTGAACGTCGGTTGCTGCTGCGCGGACAGAGAGCACAGGGAGATCAGGGAGATCAAGGAGAAAAACAAACTCCCCGATCTCCCGGATCTCCCTGTGACTCGAGAAAAACGCCCCGCATGACCGCGCGTCCCCCTTGAAAAGACGTGTGAGACGATTTTAACCCGGGAGACGCCTCGCTTCGGTCCTCACGGCAGCGGCCCGCGCGGGCTCGCCGAACATCGTCCACAGCTGCGCCGCGACGTCGTAGCCCTCGGGCGTGGGCGAATTGCGGATGAGTTCGGCGATCGCCTGCTCGGATTCCGCCGTTCGTCCCATTGCACGATAGAGCATCGCGACGCCGGCGCGCGCGCGCACGTGGGCCGGGTTGATGCCGATCTCCTCGCGAAGGAACCGCTCGGCCTCGGCGTATCGTTCCAGACGCGCGAGCGAATCACCGATGTAGTAGTTCACGTCGGGCATCTGCACCGTGCGCGAGGCGAGCCGCTGTTTCACCTCCATGAAATGCGGGAGCGCCGCGTCGTATCGTCCCTGTCCGTGGAGGATCAGTCCTTCGGCGAATGCCAGCATCGGCAGCGTCGGGTCGGCCGCCTGCGCGAGCCGAGCCTCACGGCGCGCGGAGTCGGCATCGCCCCGTTGGATGGCGATCCTCACGAGGAGCTCGTGGGCGGCGGCCGGCGCAACGCCGACGGCCAGCTCCGCGTGCGCTTTTGCTTCGTCGAGCTTGCCGAGACGCAGGAGACCCGCGGCGGCTCCGGTGAGGCCCGCCGGATCCTTGGCGTTCCGCTCGATGACTTCCTTGTACGCGTCGACGGCGTCGGCCAACATGCCGCGGCGTCCGTAGATCTCGGCGAGCTGCAGCCACACGTCGGTCATGTCGGGGTTCTCGCGCAGCAGCTCGCGATAGAGCGCCGTCGCCTCCGCGAAGCGGCGCGCGCCAGCCAGATCCGTCGCCTGCTTGTACTTCTGCAGAACCGCAATCTTGTCCTTCGGATCCGGCAGCTGGTCGCCCGGCACCTCGAGCGGCGCGGCGCTCCGCGTGCCGACGTATCCGAGCGCGGCCAGCTTGCGCCGATCGTCGTCCGAGACCGCCGAGGGCGCCTCGACCTGCTGGTTCGCAATGATGGCGTCGAGCGCCCGGCGCATCGCGGCGCGCACCTGCGCCCGTTCCGCCGCGATCGACGCGCGTTCGCCGGGATCCTTCGCGACGTCGTACAGCTCGTCGCGCGGGCGCACGGATCAGACGATAGTCGTCGCGTGTCAGCGCGTAGAGCTCGCTCCAGCCGAAGTGGTAGCGGGGTGACAGCGACTCCGAGTAAATGTTCGCGGTCGCGACGCGTCCCGATCCATCGAGCACGGGCCGGAGCGAGCGGCCCCGGGCGCCGTTTGGAATCGCCGCACCGACGAGATCGAGGATCGTCGGCGGCACATCGATGTGCTGCACCGGCGAGGCGACACGTGTTCCACCTCGGCGCGAAGCGGGCAGTTTCACGATGAGCGGCACGTGAATGGTGTCGCGGTAGAGAAAGATGCCGTGCTCGTCCTCGCCATGATCGCCAAGGCCCTCGCCGTGGTCGGACAGCAGCACGATCGTGGCGCGGTCGTACAGATTCCTGGCTCGAAGGTGATCGAGCAGCTGGCCGATGATCTCGTCGGCGTATTCCACTTCGCCATCGTAGGGTCCTGCCGCGGCGAACCGCGGCGGCGGCGAATACGGCTTGTGCGGCTCGTAGATGTGGACGAACAGAAAGAACTTCGGCGCCGACTGTCGATCGATCCACCGCGAGGCGGCGGCCACGGTGTCCGCGCCGGCACGCTGCACCTGACCGAGCGGCCGATCCGCCGACGCGGCCGGCAGCTCGTCGTCCCAGACGTCGAACCCTTGATTGATGCCCGTCTGCGCCCGCAGCACGTACGCCGACACGAAGCCTGCCGTTGCGAACCCGCGATCGTGCAGCGCGTGGGGCAGCAGCCGTTCACCTTGCCGCACGGAGAAGCCGATGTTGTCGCGGACCCCGTGCTCGAAGGGCAGGCGGCCGGACAGGATCGACGTGTGAGCCGGCAGCGTCTGCGGCGAGTGCGAGTACGCCTGCTCGAACACCACTGCATCGGCGGCGAATGTATCGAGATGCGGCGTGCGGATCCGCGTGTAGCCGTAGGCGGGGAGACGGTCCGCGCGCAGGGTGTCGATCGAGATCAGCACGATCGGACCGTCGGCCGCATTCGATGGACGCCACACGAACCACACGACGCCGCGAGCGCCACGGCGGCTGCGAGGATCGCCGCCCGCGCTCGCGTCACGGGCGGCCTCCGGGCGCGTCGAGAAACTGTCTGACGCGCTCGATATCGCGAGCGTAGAACGCCCGCGGCGCCGTGCGGACGAACTGCTCGAGGTACGCACGCGCCTCCGCCTCCCGGCCAGCATTCACCAGTTCGGTGCCGAGGTTGAAGAGCGCGTCGAAGTTCGTGCGATCCAGCGCGACGGCCTGTTGCCAGTGAGCGATCGCCTCGTCCCGGCGGCCGGCCTTCAACGCCACCACGCCGAGCCCGGCCCGGGCGCGCGAGGAACGAGGGTCATTTGTCGCCGCGCGACCGAACGCATCCCCCGCGGCGCGCAGATCGCCGCGCTGCAGATGGGCGGCGCCCAGGTTCTCGAGCGCGAAGGCGTCTCGCGCATCGATGGCCAGGATGCGTTCGAAGGTCCGGATCGCCTCAGCGTTGCGGCCGGCGCGCGCGTACGCGATGCCGAGCGCGTTCAGCCCCGCGGTGTCATCCGGCCGCGTGGCGACGGCGCGCTCGAGAATCGCCAGCGCCTCGGCGGACGCACCCGTTTCCGCCAGATACGTTCCCAGCCGGACTTCGATGTCGAGATCCGGGCCGCTGGTATCGAGCGCCCGACGAAGCGTAGCGATCGCCTCACCGGTTGCGCCGCTCTCCCACTGCATGAACGCCAGCCGCTGATACGCGAGCCCCATGTCCGGGCGCCGTGCGATGACCCGACGATACGCCTCCTGCGCCTCGGCGGCACGGCCGGCCCGGTGGAGCTCGATGCCGTCCATCATCAGCCGATCCACGTCGATCAAGCGTTTCGGGTCGTCTGCCTCGTCGTAGCGGGCCTTGCGCGTCGCCGAGCCCGACAGGTAGCCGAGCGCCTGCAGGCGTGCTCGGACCGCTGGGTTCTCGGTGGCCTGTTCACCCGGAAGCGTCGCGCGGAAGGCGCTGAGCCGCTCCGCGATGTCGCGTCGGCGCGTCGCCGAGGTGAGCGCGACGTTTGTCTTTTCGCCCGGGTCGGCGGCGAGATCGTAGAGCTCGTCGATCGGGAGTCGGATGTACTTCTCGCGTGCAACGATCGCGCCCTGAAGCGGGGCCCAGCCTCGCTTGAGCATGGCGGTCATCGCCTCGAAATATGACGGGCGCAGCTCGCGTTCCTGCTCGTTGGCCGTGAGCAGCGTCCGGCCGGGAAGATCCGTTCCGACGGTCATCCCCGTCAGGTCGGCAATCGTGGGGACGATGTCCACGTGCCGCACGGGCACGTCGCTGATGACCGGGGTTGCCGGCCGGCGTCCGGCGCCGCCGATCTGGGCGAGGATGAGCGGCACGCGCAGCGTCGATTCGTACGCGAATACGCCGTGTGTCGCCTCGCCATGATCGCCGAGTCCCTCTCCGTGATCGGCGGTCACGACCACCGTGGTCGGACGGGTACCACGTCCGGCCAGATCGAGCAGAGGGCCAAGCGCCTGATCGACGTACGCCACTTCGCCGGCGTAGGGATTGCCGGGATACTCGCGATCGAACGGCGCCGGCGGTGCATACGGAGCATGCGGATCGAACACGTGCACCCATGCGAGCCACGCCTTCTGCTGCCCTTCGATCCACGTGCGTGCCGCGGCGACCACGTCACCGGCGGGACGCTCCGCAAATGCGAAGTCGGCTGGAGCGATCTCGCGGCCGCCGAGATCGTCGTACACGTCGAAGCCCTGCGCGAGGCCGAACTGACGGTCGAGAGGGAAGGCACCGACGAAGGCGGCCGTGGCGAATCCCTTCGCGCGCGCGGCTTCCGCGAGCGTCGTCGCCGCGGGCGCGAGGCGGAAGCCGGCGTTGTCACGCACACCATGCTCGAATGGATAGCGTCCGGTCAGGATGCTCGCGTGAGAGGGCAGCGTCACGACGGCGTGCGCGTGCGCGAACGTGAAGCGGATTCCCGCCGCGGCGAGCGCGTCGAGATTCGGCGTCCGCGCGGATCCGCCGTAGCTGGAAAGCGTATCGCCGCGCAGCGTGTCGATGGTGACGATGAGGACGTTCTGATCGGGTGTGCGGACGAACGCGTCGTGAACGGGCCGCAGCTGAAGGCGCCAGACCATCACACCGGCGATGAGCGCCACCAGCGAGACAATCGCAACCGCCAGTCGGCGGCGCGCGAGGAAGAGCATTCGTCTCAGTATATGAAACGGCGAGCCCACGATATGATTGCAAGGTTATGGCCCTGGCGGAGGTCGTCATCCTTGGCGCCGCGCGTACGCCGATCGGGAAGTACGGCGGATCGTTCCGCGATATCCATCCTGCCGAGCTCGGAGCCATTGCCGCACGCGCCGCCATTCAACAAGCGGGGCTCGAGCCGGCGGATGTCGATGAAGTCGTGATGGGCCACGGCCGCCAGGCCGGATCGGGCCCGAACACCGCGCGACAGGTCGCGCAGCGCGCCGGGGTGCCGCATTCGTCTCCCGCACACACCATCAACAAGGCGTGCGCGTCGAGTCTGCAGGCGATCGCCAGCGGCGCACAGTCGATTCTCCTCGGCGAATCGTCGGTGGTCCTCGCGGGTGGCATCGAGTCCATGAGCCGCATGCCGTACCTCGTGGACGCCGCGGACGCACGATGGGGCCACAAGATGGGCAGCTTCCAGCTGATCGACGCGATGTACCGGGACGGCTTCTCCTGCCCGCTCTCCGGGTTGATCATGGGCGAGACCGCGGAAGTGCTCGCCCGCCAGTACGGAATCACGCGCGAGGAGTCCGACGCTTACGCCTGTGAGTCGCAGAAGCGCGCCGAGGCCGCCGTGAACGCGGGGCACTTCCGGCGTGAGATCGCGCCAGTGCCCGTGAAGGATGCGAAGGGGCGCGACGCGATTGTCGAGGCCGACGAGCATCCGCGCGCGGGCACCACGATGGACATGCTGCGTAAGCTTCCACTCGCGTTCCCAAAGGTGGAGGGGCACGACGGCATCATCACGGCCGGGTCGTCGTCGGGCATCACGGATGGAGGAGCCGCCATCGTCGTGTCGTCGGCGGAATGGGCATCGAAGCGGGGTGTCGAGCCACGCGCCCGAATCATCGGCTGGGCCACCGCCGGCGTCGACCCGCGGATCATGGGCATCGGTCCCGTTCCCGCGCTGCAGAAGCTGCAGCGGAAAACAGGCATCCCGCTGCAGGATTACGACCTCGTCGAGTTGAACGAGGCGTTCGCGGCGCAGGTGCTCGCCGTTCTGCGCGACGCGCCAATCTCAACCGATCGGTTGAATGTGAACGGCGGAGCGATCGCGCTCGGCCACCCGATCGGCGCCACCGGCGCCCGCATCGTCGTGACGCTTCTCCACGAGATGGAACGGCGAGACGTGACGCGCGGCGTTGCCACGCTGTGCGTGAGCGGAGGCATGGGGATGGCGCTGGCGATCGAACGCGCATGAAGACCGCAGCCGTCATTCCGGGCGATGGCATCGGCAAGGAGGTGATTGTCGAGGCTGTCAAAGTGCTCGACATCATCGGCGGCGTTCGGCTCGAGCATCTGCCGTGGAGCGCCGACTACTACCTTCACACCGGCGTCACGATTCCCGCGGACGGCTATGACCTGCTGCGCTCGTTTGACGCGATCCTGCTCGGCGCGCTGGGCGACCCGCGCGTGCCTGGCAACGAGCACGCGCGCGACATCCTTCTCGGCACGCGCTTCGCGCTGGATCTCTACGTCAACCAACGGCCCGTGCGGCTCCTCGACGATCGCCTGTCGCCGCTCAAGAACCGCACGCGGAAGGACGTGAACTTCGTCGTCTTCCGCGAGAACACTGAAGGGCTGTACGTGAACGTGGGCGGTCGATTCAAGGCTGGAACCGACGACGAGGTCAGCGTCCAGGAAGAGATCAATACATACAAAGGCGTCCACAGGATCGTCCGTCATGCCTTCGAGTACGCGCGCGCGAACGGTTTGAAGAAGGTGTGCATGGCGGACAAGAGCAACGCGATGACGCACGGCCACGCCCTCTGGCAGCGCGTGTTCGCGCAGCTGAAAGCAGAGTACCGCGACATCGACGCCACCCACCTGTACATCGATGCGCTGGCGATGTTCCTGGTCCAGAACCCGGGCCAGTTCGAGGTCATCGTCACGAACAACCTGTTTGGCGACATCATCACCGACATCGGCGGCGCGCTGCAGGGAGGGCTCGGGATGGCAGCCTCCGGCAACCTGCACCCGGGTCGCACGTCCATGTTCGAGCCGGTCCATGGCTCGGCTCCGCCGCTCGCGGGGAAGAATGTCGCGAATCCAATCGGCGCGATCCTCTCCGCGGCCCTCATGCTCGAGACGCTCGGCCGCAGGGACGAGTCGGCGCGCATCGAGCGTGCGGTCGAAGCGGCCGTGCAGGCTGGCGAGGTCACGCAGGACGTCGGCGGATCGCTCGGGACGACGCAGGCGGGGGAGGCGATTCGGAAGCGGCTATGACTGAAGTGTTTGTTCTTGGCGGAGCGCGGACGCCGATGACCGAGTACGTCGGCGCGTTGAAGGATGTGTCGGCGCTGGAGCTGGGCGCGATTGCAGCTCGCGGCGCGCTCGAGCGGACAGAGGTTCGCGCGGAATGGATTGAGCACGCCGTGTTTGGCAACGTGCTGCAAACCAGCTCCGATGCGATCTACGGCGCACGCCACGTGGCGCTCAAAGCTGGCGTGCCAATCGAGGTGCCCGCGCTGACCGTGAACCGCCTGTGCGGGTCCGGCATCCAGGCGGCCATCAGCGGCGCGCAGTGCATCCGGCTCGGCGAAGCAGGCATCGTGCTGACAGGCGGCATGGAGAGCATGAGCCAAGCGCCGCATGTGATTCGCGGTCTTCGCAGCGGCCTGAAGCTCGGACAGGGAAAGCTCGAGGACTATCTCTACGAAGCGCTGCTCGATCCGTACTGCGGCCTGTTCATGGCACAGACCGCTGAGAAGTGCGCGTCGAAGTACAGCATCTCGCGCGAGGCCCAGGACTGCTATGCGCTGCGCAGCCAGAAGCGTGCTGACGAAGCGCTGAAAGCAGGGAGATTCGCCGAGGAGATCGTGCCGGTCGACATCAAGACGCGCAAGGGAACGCACGTGGTCGATCGCGACGACCATATGCGGCCCGATACGACCATGGAAGGCCTGGCGAAGCTTCCAGCGGCGTTCTCGAAGGAGGGCACCGTCACGGCGGGTAACGCGAGCGGCATCGTCGACGGCGGTGCGGCCGTGATCCTCGCGTCGGGTGAGGCCGCCAAGGCCCGCGGGCTCGAACCGATCGCCCGGCTCGCCGGCTGGGCGACGGTCGGCGTCGATCCCAGCATCATGGGGATGGGTCCGGCGCCCGCCATCCGCAAGGTGCTCGCGACGACGAACCTGTCACTCGAGGATATCGACTTGTTCGAGATCAACGAGGCATTCGCCGCGCAGTACCTGTCCGTGGAGAAGGAGCTTGGCCTCGACCGTGAGAAGGTCAACGTGAACGGCGGCGCCATCGCGCTGGGCCACCCGCTCGGCATGAGCGGCACGCGGCTCCTGTTGACGCTGACGCTGGAACTGCGGCGTCGAGGCGGGAAACGCGGCATCGCGTCAGCCTGCATTGGCGGCGGTCAGGGAATCGCGGCCTTAGTGGAGATCGTGTGATGGCGATCAAGACGGTCGGGAGTGCTTGGTTGCGGCCTGATGGGAGCCGGCATCGCGCAGGTGTGCGCGCAATCCGGTTACAAGACGATCGTGCGCGAGGTAGAAGACGCGTTCCTGAAGAAGGGCCTCGGCCGCATCGACAAGTTCCTCGCCGACGGCGTGGCGAAGGGCAAGGTCACGCCCGACGCCCGCGATCAGGCGATGGCGAACCTCACCGGCACGACGCGCTTCGACGATTTGGCAGCGTGCGATCTCATCGTCGAAGCCATCATCGAGAACGTGGAGGAGAAGCGCAAGGCGTACGCCGCTCTCGAGGTCGTAGTGGGCGATGAGACGATCGTCTGCTCCAATACGTCCTCACTCTGCATTACCGAGCTGGCCGCCACGACGAAGCGGCCGGATCGTTTTGCCGGACTCCATTTCTTCAATCCTGTTCCGCTCATGAAGCTGGTGGAAGTGATCCGCGGGCTTTCGACGAGCGATGCGACGTACGAAACGGTGTTCGCCTTCGCGCGGTCCCTCGGCAAGGAGCCGATCACGGCGCCCGATCGTCCCGGGTTCATCGTGAACCGGCTGCTCGTGCCGTATCTGCTCGATGCCATTCGTGAATACGAAGCCGGCCTCGGGACGCTCGAAGACATCGACAAGGGGATGAAGCTGGGCACCGGCTATCCGATGGGGCCGTTCACTCTGCTCGACTACGTGGGGCTCGACACCACGTACTTCATCGCGAACATCATGTTCGAGGAGTATCGCGAGCCGCGGTTTGCCCCGCCACCGCTCTTGAAGCGGATGGTGCTCGCGGGCCGGCTTGGAAAGAAGAGCGGCAGAGGCTTCTACGATTACACGCAAAGCTGAGCTGAACATCGGCCGATACTAGGAACCGCGACGATTCGGTCGCAGGAGCCTGCATTGGAAGGACTGTTCGCGTTCGGCCTGTTGCTGCTCTCGATCCCCTTCATACTGCCCGTGATCTCGCTGGTCAGGACGCACCTGATGCGCCAGCGGCTGAGCGAGCTGGAGGAGCGGGTTCGCGTACAGAGCGAGGAGATCAGGTCGCTCAGCGTCCAGTTGAATCAGGTACGCGCCGCCGCCAGGACGGAGCCGAAGGCGCAGGCGCCCTCGGCTCCGCCGGCACCACTGGCGACCGCGACGCCTCCTCAGCCTCCGCCGCCGCTGCCCCCACGCCCAGCCATTCCGAGCGCGCGGCCTGTGCCAGCTGCCGAACCCGTACGCCCACGTCCACTCCCGCCGCTGCCGCCCCGGCCAGCGGCGCGTCCGCCACAACCTCCGCCCCCGCCGCGACCGCCGTCGTCTCCGTTCGGCCGGATGGACTGGTCGTTCGATTGGGAGCGGCTCGTCGGTGTGAAGCTCTTTTCGGCGATCGCCGGCGTCGCGCTCGTGCTCGCCGCGATCTTCTTCCTCCGCTACTCAATCGACCACGGCTGGCTGCAGCCGCCCGTGCGTGTGGCGATCGGAATCGTGACCGCGATCGCGCTGCTCGTCACCTGCGAGCGGAAAGCCGCGCGTAAGTACCCGGTGACGGCGAACGCGCTCGACGCCGCCGCGATTGCGATCCTCTTTGCCACCTTCTTTTCCGCTCACGCGCTCTGGAACCTGATTCCGGCGACTGCGGCGTTCGGTCTCCTCGCGCTCGTCACGGCCACGGCTGTGCTGCTGTCGGTGCGGCACGAATCGCTCTTCGTGGCGGTGCTGGGACTCGTTGGCGGCTTCGCGACGCCTGTGTTGTTGTCGACCGGCGAGAATCGGCCCATCCCGCTGTTCGCATACCTCCTGCTGCTCAACGTCGGCCTCGCCTGGGTCGCCTACATGCGGCACTGGCCGGTGCTGAGCGCCCTCAGCCTGTTGTTGACGACGCTCTATCAATGGGGCTGGGTGCTCAAGTTCCTGGCGACGAGCTCGTTGCCTCTCGCGCTCGGCATCTTCGTCGTGTTTCCACTGGTGGGCTATGCGGCGTATCTGCTCGCGCAGTCCCGCTCAGACAGTCGCGCTGACGAGGAGGCCGACACCTTCGAGTGGACCGCCATGGCTGCTTCGGCGGCTCCGCTCCTGTTCGCCGTGTACCTGGCCACGGCGCGACCGTATGGCGAGCGCTACGGTCTGCTGTTCGGATTCCTGTTCCTGATCAACAGCGGCCTGTTCGCCATCGCGGTCATGCGCGGCCGCGAGCTCCTGCATGTTCTGGGGGCGCTGGCGACCGTGATCGTCATGGCGTCGTGGATGGCGCGCTTCTACGCCGCCGGCATGTGGATGCCGCTGAGCGCGATCGCCGTCGGATTCATGGCGTTCTACCTGATCGCTCCGCTCGTGGCCGCCCGCATGGGTCGTCCGTTCGGAAACTGGGGCGATCGGACCATGTACGCCGCACCGGTGCTGATGTTCGTGTTCCCGGTGATGGTCAGAATCGAACCGGCTTCGTCATCTCTCTGGCTGTTCGCGATCGTGTTTCTCGTGTTACTCGCCCTGGCGTGGCGCGCGCTCGACGAACGTCAGAGCGCGACCTACTACGGCGGCGTGTTCTTCGCTCTGGCAGCGGAAGCGGTGTGGTCGGCGACGCACCTCACGCTGGAACGGCTCGACACCGCCATGGCGCTCTATGGGCTGTTCGGCCTGCTGTACCTCGGGGTACCTGCGGTTGCGCGCCGGTTGAAGCGGCGGCTCGAGCCGGTTGAAGCCGGCGGCGCGATGCTGCTCGCAAGCCTGCTGCTCCTTCTCTTCCTGGCCGCGGGCTCGCTGGCGGCGCCCGCGATGTGGGGGCTGGCCCTTCTGCTCCTGGTGATGAACGCCGCAATCTTCGTCGAGAGCGCAGCAACGGCGCTGCCGTGGACGGCGTTGGCCGGGAGCGGCCTTTCGTGGGTTGTCCTGGCCGTCTGGTGGTGGAACGCGCGCGCGGCGGTCGGCCAGATGCCGACGCTGATGATGGTGGTTGGTCTCACGTCGCTCACGCTCGCGGGGCACGCGTGGGCACGGCGGCAGGCCGAGCGATCCGGCGCGAAGCGGGACATCATGCTGCAGTTCCGCTACGGCACATGGTTCGCGCTTGCGGCGTTTGTCTTCCTGTTCAACGCTCCCGCGCTGCCACCCTGGCCGCTCTTCGGCGCTCTCATCGTCATCGGCCTGGCGATCAGCACAGCGGCGCTTGCGGAACGGGACGGCGAACTGCACGCGGTCGCCACGATGCTCGCATCGGGTGTTCTTCTCGGCTGGGTCGGGACGACGCATGGCGAGGGGTTCGGTGTGATTGGAATCGCGGCGGAGGCTGTCCTGGTGGCGTTTGCGCTCACGTGGATTGTCCTCGCCCGTCGGTTTGGCTTCGAGCCAATTGCCGCGGTGACCGCCGGCCTCATCATCGCCGTCGCGCAGATTGCCGTCACGGTGGTGACGTTGAGCGGTCCGCAGCCTCCACTCGCCATGCTCGTCAGCGCTCACGTCGTCGGCGTCTCGCTGCTGCTGATGCTGACGGCGCGGTACGGCTGGCGGTACGCCGCGCTTGCGGCGTCGGCGCTGGCCGGCGTTCTGGCGCTGGTGATCACGGCAGCGGAGGATGCCGCGTGGCAGAGGCTGTTTGCGCATGCGGTGGCCATGTATGCGCCGTTCGCGCTGCACCCGCTCGTGCTTGGCGCTCGCGCAAAGGAGAATCGCGATCCCTACGTCGCCGCGATTCTCGCCAGCGCGTGGTGCTTCCTGGCTCTGCGCCACAGCGTGATGCAAGCGGGCTACGGCTGGATGATCGGCGTCGTCCCCGTCGCGCTTGGCGCGGTGACGACAGTGCACGTCCGCCAGCTGCTGCGGCTGCAGCCTGCTGGAGCGCGCGACCTGGGCCGCCTCGCGCTCGTGGCGGGCACCGCGCTCGCGTTCGCAACCGTCGCCATTCCACTGCAACTGAGCCAGCAGTGGATCACGATCGGGTGGGCGCTCGAAGGCGCGGCGGTCGCATGGCTGTACCGGCGCGTGCCGCATCGCGGCCTGCTCTACGCCGCGATCGGATTGCTCGGCGCCGTGTTCGTGCGCCTCGCGCTCAATCCCGAGGTCTTCCGTTACGAGCCGCGGGGATCGACGCGCATCTTCAACTGGTACCTCTATGCGTACCTGGTCTGCGCGACGGCGATGTTCTGCGCCGCGTGGTGGCTCTCGAAGACCGACGACGAGGTGCACCCGCGCCTGCCGCGTGCCCGCCACATGCTGCCGGCGGCCGGAGGCATCCTGCTCTTCCTGCTGCTCAACATCGAGATCGCCGACTTCTACGCGACGGGCCCCGAGATCATGTTCCGCTTCGGCGCCGGAATCGCGCAGGACCTCACCTATACGATCGGCTGGCTCGTCTTCGGCCTGGCCACGCTGGCCGCCGGCATCGTGCTGCACAATCGCCCGGCTCGCATCGCGTCCGTCGTGCTCATCACGGTCACCACGCTGAAGTGCTTCCTCTACGATCTCGGATCGCTCGGCGGGCTGTACCGCGTCGGCGCGTTCGTTGGTTTGGCGCTGTCGCTGACGCTGGTGTCGCTTGCGCTGCAGAAGTTCGTGCTGGCCTCGGGCAAGGAGAGCGCGAGATGAAATGCATCGGGCTCACGCTCGCTGTCGCGGTTGCGGTCGCCGCGGCACAGGAGCCGAAGCCACCCAGCGCGGCGCCGAAATTCCGGCACGAGCGGTCGGTCGACGCGCCCACGAGCGGGGCCCACCGTCTCGCTGTTGACGTCACGCTGCTCTCCGGTGGCACGCCGTTCACGGTCACCGCGATGGATGGCCGTTCGCTCGCCACTGGCGGCCTGGCCGATCTCCGGCTCTATGACGCCGCCGGCGGAGAAGTACCGTACCTCGTCGTGCCGCCACCGGCCGGAGAACCGTCCTGGAAGGACGCTCGCGTGCTTCCTCTCGCCCAGACCGAAAAAACGAGCGGCTTCGAGGCCGATCTCGGCGAGGTGCTCGCGGTGGATGCCATCCGTGTCTCAGGCATCCGCGCACCGTTCCTGAAGCGTCTCGTGCTCGAAGGTTCCGGGGATCGCGAGCATTGGACGCTGCTCGCCGGTGAGGGCACGTTATTCGATCTTCCCGCCGAGCGGCTGCAGCAGACGACGTTGCCCTTCGCGCCTGGACCGTACCGCTTTCTGCGAATCACCTGGAACGACACGCATTCGGGACGCGTGGATGCGCCGGCCCTCGTGCAGGCGCGCCGCGTTCCGCAGCCGATCGCGCCGGCGCCTGCGCTTCGCGCTCCGCTCGTCTTCGAGCGCCGGCCGAGCGAACCGGGCATCAGCCGATTCCGGATTCATCTGCCTGCGGCACGGCTGCCGATCGTCGAGCTCGCGCTCGGCGTGGGCGGCGGACACCTGCTGCGCCAGGCGCGGGTCAGCGAGGCGCGGTTGACCGGCGAGCACGTGGCGTACGGCACCATCGGCGCCGGGACGCTGCGGCGGGTCGTCCGCGACGGCGTCGCCGCCGATGCGCTGCGCATACCGATCGCGCCGCCGCGTGAAGCCCAGCTCGAGCTCGTGGTCGACGATGGAGACAATCCGCCGCTCGACCTGCAGTCGGTGACGGCGGTCTTTGCGGAGCTGCCGTGGATTTATTTCGAACATGAGGCGGGCACCCTCGCTGCGCGCTACGGCGACGCCGCGCTGCCAGCACCACGATACGATCTCGAGGCAGCTCGCCCGGCTGTCACGGCTGCGCAAACGGCGGAAGCGCGGTGGGGCGACCCGCGGCCGCTGACACTCGCAGCGGACGATCCGCCGGCGCTGCCGATGCCCGAAACGGGCGCGGCGCTGCAAGCCGCGAGCTTCAAGTACTCGCGTGCGGTACCGGCAGGGTCGGGGCTCGTCGCCGTACCGCTGGACGCCGCCGCGCTGGCGCACAGCGGGGCGGTCCACGCTTCATTCGCCGATGTGCGCGTCCTCGATTCCGCCGGCCGGCAGGTGCCGTACCTCGTGGAGCGGCGCGATGAGCCGATCGCGATTGACGTCCGCCTCGTCCGCCGAGAGCTGCCGTCGCCGATCGGCGACACGCAGAAGGGCCGCACTTCCTACGCCGTGGAAGTACCGTATCAGCGCCTGCCTGGAGCGCGTCTCGTGCTGCAGACGCGCGCCCGGGTCTTCACGCGAGGAGTGACGTTGGCGATGCTGACGCCGCCAACCGAACAGCGTCGGCTGCCGGCGCTCGCCCAGCTCTCTTCGTCGCTGTGGCAGCACTCCAATCAGGACGCGCCGGCACGAGGCCTCGTTTTCGATTTTCCCGAAACGCGGAGCGGGGACGTCGTCGTCATCGTCGATGAGGGGGACAATCAGCCGCTGCCGATCGAGAAGGCGACGCTGCTGCTGCGGTCGTACGCGATTCGTTTCTATCGTCCTGCCGGCCAGCCGCTGCGGCTCGTGTACGGCCGCGACGATTTGAGCGCGCCTCGCTATGACCTCGCGCTGCTCGCGCCGCGCGTCATGGGAAGTCGAGCCGAGGAGGTCCATGCGGCACCCGAGCAGCCGGCAGCCGCTTCGAGCGCGGCGCCAGCTATCGTGCCGCCGCGGGTTTTCTGGGCGTCGCTCGGTCTGGCGGTCGTCGTACTGCTCGGCCTGATCGCACGCCTGGTGCGCCGCGAGGAAGGCGCCGCGAGCGCATAGTTCAGCGCGCGTCGGGCGTCTGGGACACGAGGCGCCAGCCGGTCTTCGAGATCAGCCGCGCGAGCGGCGGCATTGCCGCCGTGCCGCCCGTGACCCGCACGCCTACCGCGTGCACGTAGTCCTCGTTGCCCGTATCGAATGCCACGGAGTAGCCGGTGCGGGTGAACGCGCCGTGCCCTTCTTCATCGAAGACCACGCCTGGGAGCACGTCCGAGATGCGCTCACGCACCTCGCGCTGCGCGCCGAGTGCATGCTCGGTATCCTTCGCGGGCACGAACAGCAGCGACGTCGACTTCATCAGCGCTCCCACATCTGGCGACGATGAGGCCGTGCTCTTGCGGGCCGGCGCCGCCGCTGGCGGGGCCGTGGATTCCCGACCGGTGAGCGAATCAATCAACTTGGAGAGCGTCATGGGTTCCCTCCGGTTCGAATGCCGTGTGTAAGGGCGAAAACCGGACCATGTGCTCGAACCGTTCGGCGCGGCTGCTAAGTGCGTGCTCGTCAGCGTGTTCCGGACGCCGCCCCGACCCGGTGCACGCCTATGCACGTACGCCTTTGCCGCGCGCTGCGTGAAAACGGAACACCGGCGCGCAATCGTGTCGGTGTCCAAAGAGTCCCATCAGACAAACGCTATTCGCCCGCTCAGCTCGCGTCGTTCGGACCTGGGTCGTACACTGCTTTGTTTCCAGGAGTCCGATGAAGCAGCTGTACGTTATCCCGTGCGTGGTGTATCTGTGCGTTGCGGCCGCCGCGGCGCCTGCGTCCGCCGCGACGCTGCGAGTCAACTCGGGCGGCAGCCTGCAGACGGCGCTCAATGCGGCCCAGCCGGGCGACACGATCCTGCTCCAGGCCGGAGCCACGTTCACGGGCAGCTTCACGCTGCCGGCGAAATCCGGCGCGTCGTACATCACCGTGCGGTCGTCCGCCTCCGACGCGCAGCTTCCTCCGGCAGGGGTGCGTGTAACCACGGCGTATGCGTCGCTGCTGCCGAAGATCAAGGCGGCCGCTAATTCGTCCGCGATCAAGACGGCTGCCGGCGCGCATCACTGGAAATTTCAGTTCATCGAGATCATCGGCAATGCCACCGGGAACACCGACATCGTGAGGGTCGGCAGCGGCCTCGACACGAGCGCTGCGAGCCTTCCGCATCACGTCGTCTTCGACCGCGTCTGGATTCACGGCCATGCGACGGCCGGCGCGAAGCGCGGGATCGCGCTGAACGGCGGACAGACCGTCATTCAGCATTCGCGCGTGACCGACATCTTCCTCTTCGGCATCGAGACGCAGGCCCTCGCCGGGTGGAACGGCACCGGTCCGTTCCTCATCGACAACAACTATCTGTCCGCGGCGGGCGTGAACGTCATGTTCGGCGGTGCGACGCCGAAGATCCCGAACCTCGTGCCGTCCGACATCACGATCCGGCGCAACTGGTTCACGAAGAACCTGCAGTGGCGAGGCGCGGTGGGGACCAAGCCGATGGTCAAGAACCTCCTCGAGCTGAAGAACGCGCGGCGCGTGCTCGTCGAAGGCAATCGGTTCGAGTACAGCTGGGCGCAGGATCAGAAGGGGTACGCGATCCTGCTCACCCCGGTGAACAACGGGGCCGCGCCGTGGACCGCGGTTCAGGACGTCACCGTCCGCTCGAACCGCTTCGACCACGTCGGCGGCGGCGTCAACATTACCGGTCGCGACCGGATGCGCGGCTCCCAGATCAGCCGCCGCATCCGCATCGCGAACAATCTGTTCACCGACGTGAGCCGCGCACGGTGGGGAGGTTCGGGCGCATTCATCGTGTGCGGCGACGGCACCGAGGACGTTGCGGTCGACCACAACACGGTGATCCACGATGGTCCCGTCGCGAACGGGCACGGCCCCGCGAACGTCCGGTTCGTCTACACCAACAATCTCTCGAAGCACAATCAGGACGGCATCTACGGGGACTACCTCGGTGCCGGATTGGTATCGATCAATAAGTACTTTCCCGGCGCGACCATTCGGCGGAACGTCCTGGCGGGAGGGACCGCGTCGAAGTACCCGGCGGACAACTTCTTTCCTCCGACATCTCAGTTCCTCGGCAACTTCGTGAACGCGGGCGGCGGCAACTATCGCCTCGCGCTCCACAGCCCATACAACAACGCCGGCACCGACGGTCGAGACGTCGGGGCCGCCATCGACGCGATCGAGGCGGCGTCGCGCTGACACGTGAGTGGAGCGACCCATGACTGCCCTTGACGTCACTCGTCACGGCACACGAAGGCACCGAGACACGAAGATTCCTTAGAGCCTTTTAACAAACCCCGGCGCGGCGCGCTTACCAGGCGAGTGCCCTGCTACTTCGTCAGCACGACGCGAGAGATTTTTTCTCTGGTGGCGCAGCCTCCGAATGGCGCGATTCGCGACGTGCGGCGGATAGGTAAACCGTTGGCGACTTGACACTCGACGTAACTGGTTAGCGGGTCCAGCCGATGACATCCCCGCCAGCGTTGTGCCAGACGGCGCGCGGGCGCGCCTCGGCGACGACCAGCATGGGTAACGGAGGATTACATCTCGCGAACGATAGTAAATGAGCCAGGTCGTGCCGCTGGCTGCACCACCCACCCGGAGTTCAGAGTGGCGCTCCAGCCGTCCCCCCGCAGGGTCGTGCCTTCGAGCGGCCCCGTAACCGGTACGGACAGTGTGGTGGCCCCACCCACTCGATTCCGCCTCGCCCGCCTGTCCCCAGTGCTTTTGTCCGGATCTGTCCGCTCTTGCCGCGGACGCGCGGTGGTGGCTTCGTGACGCGCTCGAATTGGCGATTCCGGTTCTACTCACAGGAAGCGCCTGGGCATGGGCTCAGGCCGTGATTTTTGTGTTTTCGTGCCTTCGTGTGCCGTGACAGGTGCAGTCATGAGAGTCACATCCTGCGGAGGAATTACAAGGTGTCACTCGTGCGTCGCAGGAATTCCGGTAATGCCGATCGGATCTACCGTGAGAGCAGGGTTTCTGCTTTCTTCTTGAACTCCCGATCCTCGGGGGCCCACTCGGGATCGATCGGCGCCGCGAGGATCTTCTTCAGCTCCTGGCGCGCGTCGGCATCGCGATTCATGGCGAAAAGCGTTTCCGCGAGAAAGAACCGCGAGGCATGGCTGTTCGGATTGTAGGTGAGCGACTTCCGCAGGTGCTCCTCCGACTTCGTCTTGCTGCCTCCGAAGAGGCCCGGCACCTTGAAGTACCAGCGACCGAGCGCGCGATCCGCTGAGCCCTGCTGAAACCCGGCGTCGAGCCGCAACACCGTCTCGAGCGCTTCCTTGATCGCGCCGCGGTACTTGATTCCCTGCCGGACGCCGAACGACTCCGCCAGCGCGCCCATGTTCGCCGCTTTCCAGAAGTACCCTCCGGGCGATCGGTCCGCAGGGCGCTGGCGGACTCCGCCGCGGCGATACCACGCTCGAGATCCGCCTTCCGGCCCTCCTGAGGGCCGTGGCCGCCAAGCCAGTAGTACGCGCGCGCCAGCTTCCACGACGAGTCGAAGTCGGTCGCGTTCGCCTTCACGCGCGCGTCCCAGGTCGCCGCGGCCTGGCGCGCGCTCGCAAGGTTCTCGCGGTCGCGATAGAGCGCGTCGGGATCGCGCGCGTCCTGCGACGCGATCGCGCGAAGCGCGAAAAAACAGGCAAAAACCGTGATGTACAATACGCGGATGCAGGCGCTCATTCGTCAGTTGCTTGCGGAGCTGGGTGAAGATCCGGACCGCGAGGGGCTCCTCCGCACGCCGCTCCGCGTGGAAAAGGCGCTGAAATTCCTCACGAGCGGCTACCAGGCCGACGTCGACGCCGTGCTCAACGAGGCGCTCTTCACCGTCGATTATAGCGAGATGGTGATCGTGAAGGACATCGACTTCTACAGCCTGTGCGAGCATCACCTGCTGCCGTTCTTCGGCAAGTGCCACGTGGCCTACATTCCCCGCACGCAGGTGATTGGCCTGAGCAAGATCCCGCGCGTGGTCGAGGTCTTCGCGCGCCGCCTGCAGATCCAGGAGCGCATGACGAACCAGATTGCCGAAACGATCCGCGAGAAAATCGATCCGCTCGGCGTGGCCGTCGTCGTCGAAGGAACGCATCTCTGCATGTCGATGCGCGGCGTCGAGAAGCAGAACTCGTTCGCCGTGACGAGCGCGATGCTCGGCGCGTTCCGCGACAGCGCACGAACGAGGATGGAGTTCCTCGAGCTCGTGAAGCTGCGCGGCGCGACGCCGACGGCCCTGCCCGCCGGCGCCGCGCTGACCTGCCTGGTCGATTAGAAGCGGAACGCGAGGTTGAAGCGGATGTTCCTCGGCCCGTACACCTGCGCCGGCGAGAGGAACTGAGGCACCACGTTCAGCATTCCGCTCGCGTTGCCATCCTGGCGGAGTCCTATCGTTCCGCTCAGCGTCCGCACGTCCCACACCGTGTTCGCATTGAACAGATTGTTGAAGTCGACTGACCCTTCGAGCTCTCGCGTTCCGAATCGAGCCACCTTGCTGACGCGCAGATCCATGACCGTTCGTGCCGGCAGCCGCGCCGAACCGGGAGACTCCACGTTCACCATCGTTGTTCCCCCGACGGTGAGCGCGGTCGTGACCTGGCGGGTCACTGCGATGCCGCTTTGCGAGTTCACATTCGCCGCCACGCCGATGTCATGGAAGGGCAGGATGTACGTGCCCGTCAGCTTGAACTGGTGGGGCCGGTCGGTGAGCTGGCCGTTGATTGCGAAGGTCGGTGAGTTGTTCACGCCAGCCTGGCCGGTGAGTACCCCGTTGACGTTGAGCAGGCTGTTCGGATTGATGTTCACGCTCAAGCCGCTGACCCTCATTCTCGAGAAGGTATAGCCGGCGAGCATCTGCCAGCGCGCCGACATGCGCTTCGTCGCGGTGAGCTCGATCCCCTTGTAAGTCTGCAGTGCGGTGGGATCGTTCGTGACCACGGTTCGATTCGTGGGCGAGAGACGATCGTAGAACTGGAAGGTTCCGTCGTCGGCCGTGCCCGCCACGCCGTCGCGCCCCGTGTCCACCCGTGTGCTCAACGTCGAAGAAAATGGATTGGTCGGGTTCATCGTCGCCAGCGGATTGTCCTCGCGGCGATACGTGAACACCGCGCTGAGCCGAACCGATGGCACGAGCTCGTGGTCCACACCAGCCGTGTACTCGTCGGTCCATGGACGGCTGAAATCGGGATCGACCGAGGTGGTCGTTCCGGAGGTGACGACGGGCACGCCGGTTTGCTCGCCAGGCTGGAAGACGCGGTCTACGTTCACGTCGTTCCAGCCGTACAACTCCTGATAGTTCGCGTTTGGATTCACCTGGTTGAGCGGAGCGCCGTCGGCGCTGATGATGTAGTAGTACCGCCCCGCCGACGCTTTCAGCGCCGTTCTCCCGTTTCCGAACAGGTCGTACGCCGCGCTCAGCCGCGGTCCCACGGTGTTCCAGTTGACGATGTCGCGGACCTCCGGGAACACACGTGGCAGGTTCGGAAACCACTGCGAAGGCGGGCTCTCCTGCTCCGGGAGGTAAAACTCAACTCGCTCCCACCGCACCCCGCCGGTGAGTGTGAGCCGGTTGATGGCGTAGCTGTCCTGCAGGTAGATCGACATGACGTCGGCCGCTGTTCTCGTGAAGAACGGCGTCGCGAACAGCGTGACGTTCTGACTCACGTTGAGCGCGCTGTTGTAGGTGAGCTCGAGGTCATCGACACGGCGGACCTTGTTGAGCACCGGCGCGTGAGCGTAGTCGAAGCCGACCTTGAACTCGTGGCGTCCGCCAAGCGCCTCGTCCAGGTAGTACCTGGAACGTGGTGTTCGCCTGGTACCGGTCGCGGAAGCGTTCGGTGTCGGCGGTGAAGTTGCGCGTGCGGATGCTAGTGGCGTTGTCGAGCAGCGTCTGCTGCGTGCCGTTCTGATACGTGGGGAAGAGGATCTTGTTCAGGCCCAAGCGGGCATCGACGAACAGGTTGCGGCTGAGCACCGAGTTCCAGAGCACCTGGAACAGATCGAATACGTCGTCCTCATTGCTCGTGGACTCCTCGACCAGGGTGTTACTGGCGGCGAGAAAGCGGTGCGGCTTCTTGTAGTACCTGCTTCGAGTAGAGGCCCGTGAGGCGATTGTTGTCGTTGATCTGATAGGTCGCGTTGAGAAGCCCCGACGTGATGTCGGTCTTGTCGAGCACGAGCGTCGAGAGGGCGGCGGGGACGTTCACGTGCACACGCCAGTCGCGGAACGATCCAAACAGGCGCAGCTTGCGCGCGACCACCGGTCCACCCCCGCTCACGTTGATGTCCGAAACGAAATCGACGGCGTTCGTCTGAGGACGGAAGCCATGGCGGAGCAGGTGGGTGTCGATGTTCTGCGTCTGAGTCGCATCGCCGAGCCAGGCGAACGTGGTTCGGCCGCGCCAGCTGTCGCCACCGCTCTTGGTGAGCATGTTGAGGAAGACGCCGCTGGTCGGGACGGTGATGTCGTGGGCGCCGGTCGAGACCTGAATTTCTTCGAACGCATCGAAGTCGTAGTAGAAGCCCGCCGCGCCGATTGCGGACGGGTCGCCGACGTTGATGCCATTCAGGTACTGGGAGTTTTGATTGCTCGGCGTCCCCCGCGCGCTGTAGACGCCCTGCAGGCCGCCCGACGTGCCGCCGACATCGGGCCGGGTGATGAGAAGGCTCGGAACCTTGTATTCAACGAGCGCCCAGATGTCGCGGCCGCCCGGTGTGGACTGGAGCAGCTGTTCGCTCAGGTTGACCGCCACGTTCGCGCTCGTCGTGTCGATCACCGGCGATGCGCCGCTCACCGTGACCGTTTCGGCCACGGTCGCAACCTTCATGGTGAGATCCAGCGGTGTGGTCTGACCAACGAGGACGGCGACGTTCTCCCGGACCACAGTCTGAAAGCCCTGAAGGTCGAGCTTGATGGAGTAGACGCCCGGCGGAAGCGACGGGAAGCGATAGGCGCCGCCTTCGTCGGTGAGTCCGGTGGCGGTGCCGGCGACAAGGGCGGGGCTGCTGATCGTGATGGCGACCCCCGGCATCGCTCCTCCCTGCTCGTCCGCCGTCCGAATCAGAATGCTGCCGGTTTGCACCTGAGCGGCGGCGAGTGGCGGATCCACGAACAGGGCACACGCCACGAATGCCGATGCCAGGCTCGAGCGGATGATGCGCATACGTCCTCCGGAAAATCGGGTACCGCTTACGTAGATTTGGAGATGGCTCCAGCTAAGTCATTGATTCTCTCGATCGGCCGCGTTCACGTGGCAAGTCGCGCGCCGTACGTCGAGGGTGGCTGCACAGGGACGCTATACTCGGCTGATGCGGTCGTTCGTCGTCGTGATTGCCCTCGTGGTCTCCCTGGCGCCCGCTCGCGCCCAGACACGTCGCCAACCGGCGGCCAAGCCCGCAGCGAGACCGGTTCCGATGAAGACCGAGCCGGCCCAGCTCGAGTGCCCGTCGGCGCTCGGAAATGGACTGACCACGCAGCGGTCCTACTGTGACGTCCTGACCGGCCGCACGCCAGCGGAAGGGATTGTCATCAAGCTGCCACCGCATCGTGGCGATGTCATCCTTTCGTTCGATCTGCACAACCGTCATACGTACTCAGAGGAGCTGGCGCAGACGTTCCGGGGCTTCCGGCGGTACACGGCGACGATCGGCGTGCTGACGGAGGACAACACCCTGATTTCCCGCGCGGTCATTCAGAACGAGTTCCGTACGGAAAACGATCTCGTGGAGCGCATCGGCGGCGGCGCCGGTCCGGGTGGCGTGAAGGCCGTTGCCCCGACCGGCACGGAGCCGATTCGGATCGTCATTCCCGCCGCCGAGGAAAGCGTGAGCATCCTCGGCGAGAAGCTGAGCGTTCTCCGCGTCGACGGCACCGACAATTTCACCGCCCCGGGACGGCCGATCGCGCTCGTCAGCAACGTGATGCTCGAGTACCGGCCGGGGCCGGTGCCGCGAACGCGGCGGCGATGATGAAGATCGTCGTGGTCGGCGCGGGCGGGGTAGGCGCCTTCTACGGCGGGCTGCTCGCGCGCGCCGGGCAGGACGTCCACATGGTGGCGCGCGGCAAACAGCTGGAGGCGCTGCGCACCCGCGGCCTCCGCATCTCGTCGCTCGCCCTCGGCGAGATTGACGTCCCTCCACTTCGCGCCACGGACCGCGCCGCGGAGATCGGACATGCCGACCTCGTGCTGATTGCGGTCAAGGCGTACCAGACCGCCGGCGTTCTGGACGAGGTCGCCCCGCTCGTCGGTGACGACACAGTGCTGGTCGCCCTGCAGAACGGCGTGGAGTCGGACGAATGGCTCGCCGCTCGCTTTGGCGCGAACCGCGTCATCGGGGCGGTCGTATACGTGGGCGCCACGCTCGAGGAGCCCGGCCTCGTCCGACACGTCGCCGCCGGCACGCTGGTCATCGGGGATCGCGGCAGCGCCGGAGCAGATCGTCTCGAGCGCGTGCGCGCGGTGCTCGCATCGACCGGCCTGCCCGTACGGATCACGCCGGATATCGACCGCCAGCGCTGGCACAAGCTGGCGTGGAACGCCAGCTTCAATGCGGTTTCAGCGCTGACGCTGCGCTCGTCGCAGGAGCTCCTGACCACCCCGGCCACGCGCGATCTGCTCATCGGCGTCATGCGCGAGGTGGTTGCCGTCGCGAACGCCCGCGGCGTCGCGCTCGGAGAAGCCGACATCGATCAGCTCGTGGCGGCCACGGAGAAGGCGGCACCGATCCGGACATCGATGCTCGTGGACCGCGAGCGCCGCCGGCAGCTCGAGACGGAAGCGATCGTCGGCGTCATCGTGCGCCATGGCAGGGAGCGTGGCGTGCCGACGCCGATGACGTCGGCGCTCTATGCGCTGCTCACGGCGATTGCGATGCCGGCGGAGGTGAGCAGAGATTTGCCGCCGATGGAGGCTGGGAGCTTCGCGCCGAATTAGACGACGAGCCACGTCGTGCCGACGGCGAACGCGAGCGCCGCGGCCGAGAGCATGAATGCGCGGTGCGCGCGAGGTCCGGGCGCGGCGCCGAGCGCAGCGGCGAAGCCGGCCATGGCGAGAACCGACCCCGCTCCGAACGCCGCGATGTAGGCCAGCGCGCCCATCCGCGTGGGCAGCGCCAGTGCCGGAATCACCCCCAGGAAGTGCGAGCTGCCCGCGACGCCGTGCAGCACGCCCATCAGGAACGACGCGTGGCCATGGCCAAACCGCCTGGTGAGCGCTGATCCCGCCTGCACGTGGACATGCTCATGCGTCAACGGCCCGTGCGCATGGGGTGCGGTCCGGATCCGCAATCCCGCGCGAAGCGCCCAGAAGCCGACGACAATCAATGCGCCGCCAACGAGCCGTTCGCTCCATGCCGAAATCAGATCGACCGGTGGCAGCATGTCGCGGAGCAGCACCGCCAGCGCCGCGACGGTGATGACGCCGGACGTGTGGCCGACACCCCAGGTGCACCCCGCGACCCAGCCGCGCCGCCCGCCCGCAACCGCGAGCGGAGCCACCGCCGCCAGATGATCGGGCCCCGACAGAACGTGAACGACGCCGGCGAGGGCGCCGGAGAAAACCGTCAGCATTGGAGCGACTTGATCTGGAAGTACTCTTCGAGCCCGTATCTCCCGAACTCGCGCCCGATGCCCGATCGCTTGTAGCCGCCGAACGGCGCGAGCGGGTTGAAGCGGCCGCCGTTGACGTCCACCTGGCCCGTCCGCATGCGGCGGGCGACACGCATCGCGCGGTCCTTGTCGCCCGACCAGACCCCGCCGGCGAGGCCGTAGATCGAGTCGTTCGCGATCGCGATTGCCTCGTCTTCGGAGTCGTATGGAAGGATCGAAAGCACCGGGCCGAAGATCTCCTCCTGAGCGATCGTCATCTTCGATCGTACATCGGAGAAGATGGTCGGTTCGATGTAGTGGCCGCGCGCGAAATCGTGCGGTCGGTTGCCGCCGGCGATCACCCGCGCGCCCTCTTTCCGGCCCGCCTGGATATAGCCTTCCACGATCTCGCGCTGGTTCGCGGAGATGAGCGGCCCGAGCTTCGCTTTGGGATCGAGCGGATCGCCGAGCGTGAGCTTTGCCGCGGTGGCCGAGGCCAGCTCCAGGATCTCGGGCAGGCGCGAGCGCGGAACCACCATGCGGGTCCAGGCGGAGCACGTCTGCCCCGAATTCAGCATCGCGTTGTTCACACCCGCGGGGATCGCTTTCTCGAGCGGAGCATCGTCCAGGACGACGAAGGCTGACTTGCCACCCAGCTCCAACGTGACCTTCTTGATCGTCTGGGCTGCGACGGCCGACACGCGCTGGCCGGCGCGCACCGAGCCCGTGAAGCTGATCATGTCGACGTCTGGATGCGCGACGATCGCTTCGCCCACCACCGCGCCGGCGCCGTTCACGATGTTGAGCACGCCCGGGGGCAAGCCGATCTCGATGCACGCGTCGGCGAGGTGGCAGGCGTTGAGCGGCGCGAGCTCCGCCGGCTTCAGGACCATCGTGCAGCCCGCGGCAAGGGCCGGCGCAACCTTCGCCATGATCTGGTGGAGCGGATAATTCCACGGCGTAATCATGCCGACGACGCCGACCGGTTCGCGGATGACGATCGAATTGCCGACCTGCTCCTCGAGCTCGACCGCGGTGATGATGCCGGCGTAACCGCGCGTGATGTTCACCGGCAGCTGCGCCTGCACTGGCGTCGACATGCGGATCGGCATTCCCACTTCCTGGCTGATCGTCGTCGCGATGTCGGGAATACGCGCTTCCAGCGCCCCGGCCAGCTTGTTCACCCACTCGGCGCGTTCGGAGACGGTGGTCTGTCCCCAGCCCGAATCGAAGGCGCGACGTGCCGCGGCAACCGCCCTATCGACGTCGGCCCCTGTTCCTTTCGCGACGCGGCCGATCACCTCCTCGGTGGATGCCGAATGAACTGTGATCGTGTCGGCCCCAGTAGGATCCTGCCAGGTGCCATCGATGTAGAGGCGTTCGTAGGTCTTCATTTGGGGGCCATCCGGATGGCGCCATCCAGACGGATCACTTCTCCGTTGAGCATCTCGTTCTCGAATATATGGCGCACGAGCGCCGCGTACTCGGCCGGCCGGCCGAGTCGCGAGGGAAACGGCACCTGCTGGGCGAGCGACTGCCGGGCCGCTTCGGGCAGACCTGCCAGCAGGGGCGTATCGAACGTGCCGGGCGCGATGGTCATCACGCGCACGCCCATCCGCGCGAACTCGCGCGCGATGGGAAGCGTCATCCCGACGATCCCGCCTTTCGAAGCCGAGTAGGCCGCCTGGCCGATCTGGCCGTCGAACGCCGCCACTGAGGCGGTGTTCACGATCACCCCGCGCTCGCCGCTCTCGCCGGGCTCGTTCCGGGCCATGGCGGCCGCGGCGAGGCGGATGACGTTGAACGTGCCGACGAGGTTGATGTGAATCACCTTGGCAAAATTGGCGAGGGGTTGTGGACCTTCCTTGCCGAGGACCCGCTCCGCGACGCCGATGCCTGCCGCGTTGACGGCTCCGTGCACCGCGCCGAAGGCCTTGACGGCGGCGTCGACGGCCTGCTGGACCTCAGCATCGCTGGTCACGTCCGTCTTGACGAACTGGACGCGCCCGCCGAGTTTCGAGGCCAGCGCCTGGCCCGCCGTCTGGTTTACGTCGAGAATCACGGCATTTCCGCCCGTTTGCACGACCATTTCCGTCGTCGCCCCGCCCAGGCCGGAGGCGCCGCCGCTGATCAGCACGGTTTTGCCGTCGATTCGCATCCCGTCATAGTACGTCGTTCTTGCTCAGAGTCAGCTCAGAGTCAGCCCAGAGTCAGCTCAGAGTCGACTCTGAGCTGACTCTGAGCTGACTCTGGACAGGGAGTTGGGAGAAACTGCAAAGTCCGACCGCGTTGACGCCGATAGTCAGGATGCTATGAGTGAACCGAAGCCAATCCGAATGGTGGTCCGCCGGGGGGCAGTACGGCGGTTCGAGGCCCTCAAGCAGCAGACGGCTGAGCTCCCCGTCGTCGTGACGTGGGACCGCCGCCAGCGCGACCGGCGCAACGTCTCCGGCGACATCGCCCGCGACCGGCGGAGAACCGAGCGGCGGCAGGAGCCGTCGTTCACATGGGACCTCGCCGATTTCGTCGTGGTCGATGAGTCCAAGACGATCCCGGGGGCGAGTAGTCCTCGCATTTCCGTACCGGCAGCGGGGCGTCCTACAGCTCGACGTAGTCCTCCTCGATCGTCTCGATCCGGCCGCGCGCCGAGCCGCTCGCAGCAGCTCCATGATGATCGCGGCCTTGTCCTGCGCGTCGCGCCGGGACCACGTGCGCGACTTCACTTCGAGAAAAGAGCCCGGCTGTGGCCGGGTTCAGCAGCCGATCGACGTGCACGTAGAACTGCACGCCGCGATAGACCACCAGCCAGCGGCGTCGATCCTTTTCGACCTCGCGCTCCCGCGTCGGGCTGAAGTACTCGCGGTAGAACCGCGGTGAGTGCGTCGCCGGGGCGAAGAAGCGCGACCGGAACAGCAGCACCGAGCCGAACGCCGCTTCGCGCGACGGCCCCGTCAGCGTCAGCCGGGCGCGGGCGCTGATCACCTTGTCCCGCTCGTCGAGGAACTCGTCCTCACGGTAGCGCAGGCGGCCCTGGTCCGGATCGTCGAAGAAGAAGTACGTGTCGTACTGGTGGTAGTGCACCGTGCGAATGATCGTGATCTCGTCGCTGGCGAGCGCCTCGCAGCACGGCGTCCGCAGACGGCGAGCGCGCGCCTTGACCTGGACCTCGAAGCTTTCCTGCTCCGCCGCGCCGCCGATCGCGATGAGCTTCTGAAGCACGCTCTGCTCGCGGTGGATGAGAAACGCGTCGATGCGCCGCGCCACGTCGCGCGCGTCCGCGCGTATGTCGCTCCTCGTCCAAGGTGAGAAGCCTGCGCTCGCGCATCAGCCAGCGTCCGTCGCACATCACGTCGACGACGTCGGTGGACTTCGCGGCGTAGACGATCTGCGAGTAGACAGCGGCCGGGTCGCGTCCGAACCGCGGCTGGTTGTGCGTCTGTTCGAGATCGATCACGATGAGATCGGCGCGCTTGCCCGCCTCGAGCGAGCCGGTGAGGTCGCCCAGATGTGCCGCGCGCGCACCTATGCGCGTCGCCATCGCCAGCGCCGTCCGCGCCGGGACCGCCGTCGGGTCGCCGCCGATCCCCTTCGCCAGCAGCGCCGCCAGCCGTCGTTTCCTCGAACATGTCCAGGTCGTTGTTCGAGGCGGGGCCGTCCGTGCCGATGCCGACGGCCACGCCCAGCTCCAGCATCTTCGCCACCGGAGCGACGCCCGAGCCGAGCTTCAGATTGCTCGTCGGGTTGTGGGCGACGCCGGCGCCCGCGTCGCTGCAGCGCTCGCATCTCACCCTCGTCGACGTGCACGCAGTGCGCGGCCAGGACGCGCGCGTCGAAGAGCCGCTGCTTCTTCACCCACGGCACCACCGGCATGCCGTGCGCCCGGCGCGACTCGTCGACCTCGATCGCCGTTTCCGCGAGATGGGTATGCAGCGGCACGTCGAACTCGCAGGCCAGCTCGGCGCACGCCCGGAGGATCTCCTCGGTGCACGTGTACGGCGCGTGCGGCGCTACCGACGGCACGATCAGCGGATGCGCCTTCCACCTGGCGATGAAGTCGCGCGCGCGCGCCAGCGAGTCTTCGAAGCTGGCGGCGTCCGGCGCGGGGAACTTCAGCACGGTCTGTGCGCACAGCGCGCGCATCCCCGCCTCCGCCGCAGCCGTCGGCGACCGCCTCTTCGAAGTAATACATGTCGGCGAAGCAGGTCGTGCCGGATCGAATCATCTCGGCGCACGCGAGGCGTGTGCCGAGCGCCACGAAGTCCGGCCGCACGAACTCGCGTTCGACGGGCATCATGTAGCCCATCAACCAGACGTCGAGTCGGAGGTCGTCGGCCACGCCGCGCAGCAGCGTCATCGGGGCGTGCGTGTGGGCGTTCACCAGGCCGGGCATCACGACGCGCCCGGCGCAATCGATCGTGTCGCGCGCGTCGTAGTCGGATTCGATGGCGCCGACAGCGAGAATCTGCGCGCCGGCGACCGCAACCGCCCCCCGCGCATGCACGGTGAAGCGCTCGTCCATCGTCAGGACATGCGCATTGGTGAGCAGGAGGTCGCAGGGCGCGCGCATCGCTGCCTCATATGCTAGCGCGCTGCGCCACCCGCGAGCCGATCGACCGGGAGTGGTCTAGAAGGTTGTCGAAACCGGAGGGCGAAGCGCGGCGTTCACGACGCCGAGCACCCCCGCAAGCGTGAATGGCTTGCGCACGAGCGGATCGCCGTCGGTCAGGCGGCCCTCCGCAATGAGCTGGCTCGGGTCGAGGTCCGTGATGAACACGGATTTTCTCAGGCCCGCTCTCCGGAGCGCCGCGGCCACCTGTCGGCCGCTCGGACCCGGCAGGTCGATATCGATCAGCGCGAGATCCGCGCTGCGGTGGCGGATTGCCGCGAGGGCCGTGTGGTGATCAGCGGCTTCCAGCACGTCGTAGCCGTCCCGCTCGAGCACCTGGGACAGGAGGCGGCGCACGTGGGGCTGATCGTCGACGATGAGCACTGTCTGACGCATCGGTGTCACCTCAGTGTGAGATCGCGCTCGGTTGTTGCTCACGCGCACGGCGCACGTGCGCATGCGCACAGGGAACGTCCTTCCGGACGCGCGGCGCCCGCGTGGGTTCCGCGCCAAACCCGATGATGTTCCCCATGAAAAGAGCCAAGGGCACGCTGCCGACTGACCAGATCATGAGGCCGAACAGAATGTTCTCTCCGCTCATGCCGAGGGAGAGAGCAATGGGCGGGCCAGCTCAGCGCTTTACGCTGAGGACCGGCTCTGGCGGGATGGCGCGCAGCTTCGAGCGATCGCAGCCGCGGGGCAGCTTGGTGCGGGGCGGTTTGTCGCCGGCGTAGCAGCCGGGAATCACGTAGAACGTTTTCGGCAGCGCGGGCGCGAGCACCGGTCGGACGCTTGTTGCCGTGGCCTCGAGATCGCTCCGATACGAGACCGTCTCGTTCGGAGGAATCAGAACGTTGAACGCCTTCGCTTCATAGCCTGGTGCGCGCACCTCCACGCGGTGGGCTCCAGCCTCCAGCGGGCGGCCCGGAATGATCCGGCGGAAATCGTCAACCGAGCCCATGAAGTAGCCGTCGACGAATACCTGCGCTGTCGTGGGTTGCATCTGCAGATGCAGATAGCCGTTCGGCAGTTCGACGCGCCCTTCGCGCGCTTCGGGTGTGGGCGTGACATACGGGGCATAGCCGTATCCGATCCCGATTGGATAGCCCTGGCGCGGGCGATGACGCCGCGGGAGATTGTCACGCCGGTTCGTATACGTGTCGGGACCCGCGATGAATTGGTCCACGCGGGGTGGTGGAATCGGTTGTTGGGGCGTGCGCTCAGGCAGGGATGCGCTGCGCAAGCCATCTTGCGCCGAGCCGATGCCCGGAAGAAGACACATCGCGGCGATCACACAGCAGACCCGCCGTTTCATAGCCTTCCCGTACTATACACCCGCCCTGCGTCCCCTCGGCAGCCGGGCTTCGACGTAAGCTCTGGCGTCGACCTCGTATCGATTGTCGCGATAGCCGTGGCACAGGCTCGCCCACAGATACCGCAGCGGAAACCACCAGATAGCCGCGAACTGCTGGACGTGCCGGATCTCGTGCAGGAGCAGCGGCGCATCAGCGACCGCATCGGGTGCCAGCCAGACCGTGCGTCCGAGCGTGATGCCGGCCACCGACGGCCTGCCCAGGCACCACCCGCCGATGCGGACGAGAATGCCGCCTCGCCTGAATCGCGCGCGTCGAAGCTCGGGAAAGCGGTCGAGCAGCGAGGCCGTCAACGACATCGGCGTTCCGATGATGGCTTTCAGTACGCCCTCACTTCTCCTGCTGGCTGCCCCCTGAAGCCACGAGCGGAACGTCGGACGACAGCGGGCCGACGGTCGCGAGGTGAGATTCCCGCACAAAAAAAGAGACCGGCGGTCGAAGACCGCCGGTCCGTCTGAAGGCGCCGTGAGCCTTAAGCCCTAAGCCTTAAGCCCTACACCGTCGGTTTGTGGGCCACCGGCTGAACGTCCTGCTTCTTCTTCAATCCGTTCAGGCCCTGGATTTGAATCGTCGGCTGTTCCTTGAGCACTTGCTGGCGGTAGAGCCGCTCCATCTCCTCGTGGTGGCGGAGCTCCTCTGGCGTCATGTGCGCCTTCTTGCGCGCCTGCAGCTTCTCCTCGCGCGCGTTCTTCGCGATGCCGAGGTCGTCGAGGTCGGTCTGCGCGCCCTTGGCCACCGCTTCGGCGTTCAGGACGAGCGAGTGGCTCTTGTCGGCCATCTCGACGTTCTTGCCGCCCGCGAAGATCTCGTGTCGGCCGTGCTCGTCGTACCATTTCGTGAGCGTGGCCGTCATGTGCATCTTCTCGATGATGTTCCGCCAGCCGATCCCGGTGTTGTAGGCGCAGAAGGAGATCTCCCCCTGCTGCGTCGCATAGGGGATGATGCACATCTCCGTGCGCCGGAAGTCGTAGTTGAAGAGATCCTGGAACCACATTCCGGCGATGAACAGGAAATTCCATCGGTCGGCGCGCCGCTTCTCGATGTCGGCCTGCGTGCGGTCACCCGACACCTTGCCGTAGTTCTTGCCCGTGGCGCCGAACGTCTTGTCGAACTTCTTTAGCAGGTCCATGAGGCGGAAGTGCGTCGGCGCCTTGAACGAGTTGTAGTTGCGCAGCAGCGCGATCGTCATCCCGGCGATCGACAGGAACTTGCCGCGCGCGGCGTCGTTCACCTTCGCCACGTCCTTTGCCAGCCGCTCCGCATTGAGGAATGCCGTGACGGGCACCGCCTCCTTCGTCTGCTTGTCGATCATCACCGCCATCCCGATGCCGCAGTTCGGGTGGCATCCGCAGGTCAGATTCCCCCACGGCGTGTCCGGTCCGTGCACGACGTCCGCCCAGTCGGTGAAGGTGCCCATGAACGAGATCGGGAACCAGTCGCGCGTCGGCTCGCCGAGGCCGGTCTGGTTCTTCACGTCGTGCGCGAGGTGCGACAGCGTGTAGCGCTGTGCGGCGCGGCGCTCCGGCGTGACCTCCTCGTCGCGGCCGGTGAACGAGACCGGTTGGAACGACAGGAAGTTGATCCGCTTCGGGTTGTCGAGGGCGAACTCGATGACGCGGCCGACCTGCTCGTTGTTGACGCCGTTGACGATCGTGATGACCGGCACGATATCGACGCCCGCGTTGTGCAGGTTCTCAATCGCGCGCAGCTTCACGTCGAAGAGGTTCCCGACGCGGCGGTGGGAATTGGCGGCGTTGCCGATGCCGTCGAACTGCAGGTAGGCGTAGCGCAACCCGGCTTCAGCCGCCGCCTTCGCGAACTCGAAGCTCTTGGCGAACTCGATGCCGTTGGTGGCCGCCTGCACGCTGCTGTACCCGACCTTTCGCGCGTAGCGCACGGCGTCCAGGAAGTACGGCGACATCGTCGGCTCACCGCCCGAGAACTGCACCGACATCTGCCGCTTCGGTTTGATCGTGATGGCGTTGTCGAGGACCTGCTTGATGTCCTCCCACGTCAGCTCGTGGACGAAACCGACCTGATTGGCGTCCATGAAGCATGGGTCGCACATCATGTTGCAGCGGTTCGTGAGGTCGACGGTGAGCACCGACCCGCGCCCGTGCTTGATCGTGGAGCTGCCGTGGTTGTGCAGCTTCTCGTCGTTGTGCGCGCGGATGTCGCGGCCGGGGAACACTTCCTCGAGGTGCTTGAAGAAGTCCGTATCGATCGCCATCACGTCTTCGAAGTGCCCGTGAATCGGGCAGTCCTTGACCATGACGATCTTTCCGTCCTTCTCGGTAATCGTCGCCTTGATCTCGCCCACCTTCTCGTTGAGAAGAATCGATACGTCTTTCTTCCCGTCGAGGATCGCCTGGCGCGCCTCGCGCACACAGGTCGGACAGAGCGAGTCGGTCTCGCGCGGCCAGCCGAGCGGCGGCTTGGTTTTCTGATACGACTTCAGGAGCGGCTTGTCCGACCACGCCGGCGTGAACGAAGGGTTCTGCTGGATCTTGTTGACTTGCGAAAACACCTGCCAGACGCCGTTGGCGGCAATCGACAGGCCCTTCTCCACGTACTTGATGGGCGGGTGCATGCGTCTCTCTCCTCGAGAAATCAGCCGCCGTGGATGGCGGAACAGACTTAGGATATCGACCAGGGTGCGAAATTCCGGGCAAATTCCGCCGATTTGGCCAATTCCGTCCCCGAGTGGGCAGACGCGCCACTAAAATGGCACGTCCAGGGAGGAAGCTCATGCGCGTCAGGCATTTATCATCGGCCGTGCTCCTCGCTGCCGTGCCTGTGTTGGCCGGCCAGACGCAGGGTCCCGCCAGCTTCGGCGCGGGTGGCCCGATAGCCATCACCAACGCGAACGTGCTCAACGTTCGCACCGGCCAGGTGCTCGCGAACGCCACGGTCGTCGTACGCGATGGGCGGATCGCGTCTGTCGGGACGCCCGCGGCTGCCGGGATCGCCGTGGTCGACGCCAAAGGGCGGTACGTCGTGCCGGGGCTCATCGACGCGCACACCCACATCGCGGATTTCGCGTCCGCGAGGCGCGCGCTCGATTCGGGCGTGACCACCGTCCGGAGCGCAGGCGTCTCCCATTATGCCGACGTCGGCCTGCGCGAGCTCGCGAAGAAAGGTGCGATCGCCGGCCCCGACGTTCTCGCGGCCGGCTACCACGTGCGACCGCAGCTTGCATTCGAGGCGTTCCTGTCTGATCCCGTGCTGTCACCTTTCATGAACGGCGGCGTCACCACGCCCGACGCCATTCGGCAGGTCGTCCGCGCGAACCTCGCCCACGGCGTCGACTGGATCAAGACCACGTCAACGGAGCGCGCGGGCCTTCCCGACACCGATCCGCGCAAGCAGGTCTACACCGACGCGGAGGTGAAGGTGATGGTCGACGAGGCCGCCGCGAAAGGCATTCCGGTGATGGCGCACGCGCACGGCGAAGAGGGCGCCCTTGCCGCCGTCAAGGCCGGCGTGCGCAGCATCGAGCACGGCACCTACCTCTCGGAAGAAGCGTTGAAGCTGATGAAAGAGAAAGGAACGTTCTTCGTTCCAACCTACGCGACCGTCATCGACCTCGTTCAGCCGGGCGGGGATTACGATAACCCCGGGCTGCACCTCCGCGGCTCGCATATGCTGCCGCGCTTGAGAGAAACGACCGAGCGTGCGCACAGGCTGGGGATCAAGATCGCGACGGGAGCGGATACGTCTTACGGACCGAACAGCGTGACGCGGATTGCGCACGAAGTCGCCGCGTTCATCGAGATTGGGATGACGCCGCTGCAGGCGATTCAAGCCGCGACGACGGTGGCTGCCGAGCTGCTTGAGATCGAAAAACGCGTGGGAGCGATCGAGCCGGGGTTCGAAGCCGACCTTCTGGTGGTCGAACGCAACCCGCTCGAATACGTCCGCGCGCTGCAGGACCCCCTGCTCGTCGTCAGCAACGGCCGCGTGGCGCTGAATCGGCTCAATTTCGGAAAGTCGTCGTCGACGACGTCGCCGTAAAAGGAGAAACCACCATGATGCGGGCACCCTTGGTTCTGTCGTTCATCCTCTGCGCTCCGCTTGCCGCGGTTGCGCAACATGAAGGGCACGGCGCGTCGGGCGAGAAGCTCGGGACCGTGCATTTCGACACGTCGTGCAGTCCAGCGGCACAGGTCGACTTCGATCGCGGCGCGGCGCTCATGCACTCGTTCGAGTACGGGCCGGCGACGGCATCGTTCAACAAGGTGCTCGAGCGCGATCCGTCCTGTGCCGTTGCGTACTGGGGCATTGCATTGGCCAACTGGACGAATCCGTTTGGCGGCATCAAGGCCGGCCCGCTGCTCGAGCGTGGCCGCTCGATCGTGGAGAAGGGGTTGTCGACCGGCAGTCCCACTCCGCGCGAGCGCGCCTACATTGCTGCGGTCGCCGAGTTGTACAAGGACTCCGACAAGGTGCCGCATCGGGACCGCACGCTCGCCTATGCCCGCGCGATGGAGGCCGTTCAGCGCGACAACCCCCAAGACGTCGAGGCGAAGATCTTCTACGCGCTCGCGCTCAATCAGACGGCTCTCCCGTCGGACAAGACCTACTCGGTGCAGCTCAAGGTGGGATCGATCCTCGAGCCGCTCTGGGCGCAGCATCCCGATCATCCGGGACTGCCTCACTACATCATTCATGCGTACGACCATCCGCCGCTGGCGGCGAAGGCGCTGGAGGCGGCCCGGCGGTATCGAAGATCGCGCCGTCCGCGCCGCACGCGCTCCACATGCCGTCGCATACCTTCACGCGGGTGGGCTACTGGAAGGAGTCGGTCGAGACCAACATCGCGTCCGAAGAGACGGCGCTCAAGCAGAACGTGATCGGTGAAGCCCTTCACGCGATGGACTACCAGATATACGCGTACCTCCAGATGGCGCAGGATCAGAAAGCGCGCGCCGTGGCCGAGCGCATGCCCGCCGTTCTGGCAAAATGGGACCCAGCCGCGTTCAGCGGAGCGGCCACTGGTTTTGCCGGCGGGTTCGGGGCTGCGGCCATTCCCGCGCGCTACGCGCTCGAACGCAGCGCGTGGAGCGACGCGGCGGCGCTTCAGCCACGTGCGACGTCCTTCCCGCATGTGGATGCGATCACGCATTTCGCGCGCGCGCTGGGCGCCGCGCGCGGCGGCAAGCCTGCCGACGCTGGTGCCGATCTCGAGCGCCTTGCCGCGTTGCGCGACAAGTTGAAGTCGATGAACGACGCGTACTGGTCCGAGCAGGTGGACATCCAGCACCGCGTGGCCAGCGCATGGGTCGTCTATGCCGAGGGCCGGAAGGCCGAGGCGATACAGGCGCTGCGAGCCGCGGCTGATGCCGAAGACGCCACCGACAAGTCCGCCGTTTCACCGGGCCCGCTGGCCCCGGCGCGGGAGCTGCTCGGCGAAATGCTGCTCGAGGCTGGACAGGCCAAAGAGGCGGTCGTCGCATTCGAGGCGACGATGAAGAAGGAGCCGGGGCGGTTCCGCGGAGCGTTTGGAGCGGCCCGCGCGGCCGAGGCCGCGGGCGATCGGCAAAAGGCCCGCGGGCACTATCAAACGCTCCTCGAGATTACACGGTCCGCCGACGGCGCGCGTCCCGAGCTGCAGCGAGCGCAGGCGTTCGTGAAGAGTTCGTAACGAAACACTGGACTTTTAGGGCATCCGGTAGTAGTACTAGGGCTTCATGAGTCAGTGCCGTGGACAGGTCGTGGCATGCGTGTGTTGTTGTCGAACCAACAACCCGGGCCCGGGCCTGTACACCGGGTCGACCAGAGGTCGGCCCTTACTGATGTAGAAGCAGTTCTCACATCCAGACAGGTTTACCAAGGCCCGGGAGGCATAGCTTCCCGGGCCTTTTTGTTTGTGGAGCAAATTCGTGGAAAGCCCAGTGCTTTTTCCGCTCTTCCTCAAGCTCGCCGGGCGCCGCGTGCTGCTCGTGGGCGCGGGCGTCGTGGCGACGGAGAAGCTCCGCCATCTTCTGGATGCCGGCGCGGACGTCACCGTCGTGGCGCCGACGATCGCGCCCGCGATTGACGCGGCTCCGGTGACCGCGGTTCGGCGGGGCTTCCAGCCGGCGGATCTCGATGGCGTCTGGCTCGTGGTGGCCGCCGCACCGCCCGACGTAAACCGCGAGGTCTCCGTGGCCGCGGCCGAGCGACACATCTTCGTGAACGCCGTGGACGATCCGGCGTCGGCGAGCGCGTATGCGGCAGCCGTCCTGCGCCGCGATCAGCTGACGCTCGCGATTTCGACGGACGGCGCCGCACCGGCGCTGGCCGGACTCTTCCGCGAAGCGCTCGACGCGCTGATGCCCCGCGACCTGGCCGAGTGGTTCGCGACGGCGCGCCGTGCGCGCGCGCAATGGCTGAAAGACCGCGTGCCGATGAGCGACCGGCGACCGCTCCTGCTGCAGGCGCTGAACCGCCTCTACGAGGATCGCGCGAGGACGGCATGAACACGAGGAGCGGCTTTGTCTCGCTCGTTGGAGCAGGACCCGGAGACCCGGACCTGCTCACCGTGAAGGCGGCTCGACGTCTCAGCCAGGCCGATGAGGTGCTTCACGACGCGCTCATCGATCCCCGTGTGCTGCAGCTCGCGACGCGCGCGCGGCGGCAGCTCGTGGGCGGGCGCGTCGGCTCGTGCCACGACCAGGAGTGGATCAACCGGCTGATGATCGACCTCGCCTCGGATGGCGCTCGGGTGGTTCGCCTGAAGGGCGGCGATCCGTTCGTCTTCGGCCACGGAGGCGAGGAGGCGCGCGCGCTGGCAAAGGCCGGTGTGGCGTTTGAAGTCGTGCCCGGGGTCAGCTCGGTCATGGCGGCGCCCGGGCTGGCGGGAATTCCGTTGACGCATCGGGGCCTGGCGTCCGGATTTGCGGTGATCACCGGGCATCACGAGGCCACGTGGGTGCCGATGCTGCGAGGCATGAAGCCCGGCGCGATGACGCTGGTCGTGCTGATGGGCCTCAACTCACGCACGCGCATCGTCGAGGTGCTCTCGCGCCAGGGGTGGCCCGGATGGATGCCGGCCGCCGTCGTGCTCGGCGCATCGACGCCGCGGCAGCGGGTCTGGCGCGGAACGCTCGGACAGTTGCCGGCGGCGTCGATCGACGCCAGGCGCGATGGTCCGGGCGTGATCGTGATCGGCGAGGTTGCATCGTTCGCGGAAGCGGATGCGGTAGGGCAGTCGTTCGCGGCTGCGATTGCGTAGGCGGAACTGCATAGGGAACAACCATGGCTGCAGTAGACGATCCCAAGACGCTCGGTCGCGCGCGTCTCACGTTTGCGAACGAGGCCGAGATCGACGCCTTCGCGGAGATGCTCGACCGGTTCGAGCGCGGCGAAATCGGCCCCGACCAGTGGCGTGCCTTCCGGCTGGCTCAGGGCACGTATGGGCAGCGGCAGCCCATCGTCCACATGATCCGCGCGAAGATCCCGCAGGGCGTGCTCGACGTCCGCCAGCTGCATGCGCTGGCCGACGTGGCCGGCCGATTCTCGCGCGGGTTCGCGCACGTCACCACGCGGCAAAACGTGCAATTCCATTTTCTCGAGCCTCATGACGTCGAGGGCGCGATGCATGTGCTGGCCGACGCCGGCCTGACCACTCGCGAGGCGTGCGGGAATTCGGTGCGGAACATCACCGGCTGCCCGTACGCCGGCGTCGCCGAGGACGAGGTGTTCGACGTCACGCCCTACGGCGAGGCGCTGACACGTCATCTGCTGCGCCATCCGTTGAGCGCATCGCTGCCGCGCAAGTTCAAGATCGCGTTCGAGGGCTGCGCCACCGATCACGCGGTGACCGGCATCAACGACCTCGGCTTCCGCGCGCGGCTCGGGCCCTCGGGTGAGCGCGGGTTCCGCGTGACGGCGGGTGGCGGCACCGCGATCATGTGCGCCTCCGGAAAGGTGCTCTGCGAGTTCGCCCCCGCGGCGAAGATCCTCGAGATCGGCGAAGCGGTCGTGCGCGTCTTCCACGAGCTGGGCGACTACAAGCATCGTCAGCGCAATCGCATGAAGTTCATGATCAAGGACATCGGATGGGAGCGGTTCGTCGCCGCCTTCGAGGATGCCCGCCGTGAGATTCGTGCGGAAGGGATTCCTCGGCTGCCGTTCGATCCCGAGGCGCCGTCGGTGGAAGAAGCACCCGACTGGCCCCGCGAGACGGCTCCGGAGATCGCCGACATCGCCGCGCGCGCCTCGTCGGCCGTCCTCCGCGGACCGGGCCTCGCACCCGAGTCGTCGGTGCGGCTGATGCTGCTCGATCAGCCGCTGGCCACCTGGCTCACCACCAACGTACGGCGCCAGAAGCAGCGGGGCTATTCAGTCGTCACTGTCCGGTTGCTGCTCGGAGACATTACGGCTCCGCAGCTGCGGATTCTAGGCGATTTGGCTGCCGCCTACGGCGATGGCACCGTTCGAACCACGACCGACCAGAACATCGTTCTGCGGTGGGTGCGTGCCGGCGACGTGATGGCGCTGCACAGGCGCCTCGCCGCCGCAGGCCTGGCGTTGGCCGGCGCGGGCACGTTGGCGGACGTGACCAGCTGCCCCGGAGCCGAGACGTGCCGCCTCGCGGTGACGCAGTCGCGCGGCCTCGCCCGCGTGCTGACCGACGCGTTTCGTGATGCGCCCGAGCTCGTCGAAGCCGCGACCGATGCGGGCATCAAAATCAGCGGCTGCCCGAACGGCTGTGGTCAGCACCATGTCGCCGCGATCGGGTTTCAGGGAAGCGTCCGGAAGCTCGCCGGCAGAGCTGTTCCGCAGTATTTCGTTCTCGTGGGCGGGCGCGTCGGCGACGAGCGCGTGGAGTTTGGACGGTTGGCCGCCAAGATTCCCGCCCGTCGGATCGGCGACGCGGTCGCGCGGCTCGTGGCGCTCTTCCGCGAGGACCGTGCACCGGGGGAAAGGGCGGTCGACTTCTTTGCCCGCATCGACGTCGAACGCGCGCGCGCGGTGCTGGCCGACCTGGAACGAATCACGCCGGAGGAGCTGGGCCCGGAGGACTACGTCGACATCGGGGACGAGGCCGAGTTCGCACCCGAGATCCTCGAAGGAGAGTGCAGCGCCTGATCCGCTGGTCGGCACGTCGACCGTTACGGAAATAATTCGAAATCTGGCGAGCGGTGTGCAGGGGTCGGCGGTGCAAATGCGGCCGTCGCTGATCCTGACCGCGCTACAGACATCCACAATCGACCGGCGCTGCGCCTTCGCCGCGGCGTTTCTGCTGGTGACGGCCGGATGCGGAGGCGTGACGAGCGAAACGGATGTGGTCACGCCGTCCGGTGTCCGGTGCGTCGTGGCTGCATCGACCACCACACGAACCATTTCACACACCGGCGGCACGGCCAGCATCACAGTGGCCTCCACTCGTGACTGCGATTGGACGGCCCGCAGCGACGCCGCGTGGGTAACCGTGACCCCCACAACGGGGATCGGAAATGCCACCATCAGGGTAACCGCCTCCTCAAACTCACAGCGCACGCAGCGGACGGCTCGTCTCGTGGTCAACGACACCGGGTTGGACCTCACACAGGACGCCGCTCCGCCGCCACCTCCTCCTCCGGCGGCGACGGGTCCATCGAGTCCAACACAGCCGTCTCCCCCGAACCCGCCGGCTCCGACGGCTCCTACGCCGGCGCCCGCGCCCGCGCCCTCGCCCGTTCCCACTCCGACGCCACCCCCGCAGTCATCCTGCACCTTCGAGCTGAACCGGAGCTCCGAGTCGTTCGACGCCCGTGGCGGCGACGGGGACGTGAAGGTCAAGGCACGAAGCGGCTGCGCCTGGGACGCGAGGTCCGGCGACTCGTGGCTATCAATCAGCAGCGGCTCAGGCGGTTCCGGCGACGGGGAGGTGCGCTATCGCGTCGCTCAGAACAGCTCGACCGGTGAGCGCTCGGGTTCGCTCTCCATCGCCGGCCAGAGCTTCTCCGTTCGTCAGAAGGGCGCCGAACCGCAGCGGGTCGACATCGACGGCACAGTCCAGAGCATCAGCGGAAGCTGCCCGTCGCTGTCGATGCGCGTGGACAGCGAGAACGTGACCACCGATTCGTCGACGAAGTTCAAGAGCGGATCGTGCGGCAAGATCCGCACTGGCACCAGAGTGAAGGTGAAGGGCCAGCGGATTGGCGGCACGATCAAAGCCGACGAAGTGGACGTGGACTGAACGAGCCCTACTCGTAGGTGCTCGTGCTCGTTCCCCGCAGATACTTGTCCATCCATCCGACGATGTGCTGAAGCCGCTCGACCCGGTGCCAGGGCTTGCCGGAGCGTGAGAGCTCGTGGTTCTCATCCGGGAAGCGCACCATCACCGTGGGCTTCTTGAGGAATTTCAGCGCGCGAAACAGCTGCTCGCCACCGGCTGACGGCGGCGTGCGCCAGTCTTCGTCGCCGAGGATGAACATCAGCGGCGTCTGAATCTTCTCCGCGTACGTAATCGGCGAGCGTTGCGCGAACTCTGCCGGGTCCTGGAAGGGAGCCTTGCGGAACCAGAACGGTATGTACTGGGAAAAATCCGCCGTGTACCAAAAATTCGTCCAGTCGGAGATGTCGCGCTGCGACACCGCCGCCTTGAAGCGCGGCGTCTGCGTCACGACCCAGTTGGTGAGGAGGCCGCCGCCGCTGCCGCCCGTGACGCCCATGCGCGCTTCGTCGACGTATCCCTTCTTGAGAATCTCATCCACGCCCGCCATCAGGTCCTTGTAGTCGTCGCCGGGGTACCGGAACTGGATGATGTTGCCGAACTCCTGACCGTAGTTCGAGCTGCCCCGCGGGTTCGTGAAGAGCACGACGTACCCCTTCGCGGCCATCCATTGGAACTCGTGCGTGAAGCTGTTGCCGTAGGCGGCGTGCGGGCCGCCGTGGATTTGCAGGATGAGGGGATGCTTCTGCGATGCGATCGAACGATGGCGGCTTGAGCACCCACGCCTGAATCTTTTTCCCGTCGAAGCTGGAGTACCACAGTTCCTCGGGCTCGCTCAGCGCGAGCTGATTGAACAGCTCGTCGTTGAACGACGTGAGCTTCTTCATCGATCCGGAGGCGCCATCGATCGCGTGAAGGTCGCCGAGCGCGGTTTGCGATGACACCACAGCGGCGAGCTTGTTGCCGCGTGAAGCCGCCGTATACGACATGACGTCTTGATGTCCTGTCGTGAACGGCTCGACCTTGCCCGACTGGACGTCGATCCGCTTGACGTTCGCGTCGCCCTGCTCGCCCACCCTGACGAGGATCGCGCGGCCGTCGCCGGTCCAGATCGGTCCAGACGGATGCGCGCCGCGCGGTCCGCGCTGGTCGCCGGAGAGCCCCCCACCGATGTCGAAGTCGTAGGCGCTCGTCAGGTTCCGCGGTGTAGCGGCGGCCCCTGCGGCCGGGAGATCCGCCACCCAGAGATCGGGCTGGCTGTACGACCGCACCGGATTGCCGTGGAGCGTGCCGATGAGTGCGATCCGCTTGCCGTCGGGCGAAAACTCGTAGTCGCCGATCACGCCGTCGATGCTCGCGACCCGCGTCGGCTCGCCGCCGGCAGCAGGAACGGAGTAGAGGTCCGTGTCGAATGGGTGGTAGTACGACTCCTTGACGCGGTCCGACACGAAGTAAATCCGCGAACCGTCAGGGGACCAGGTGAAGTTGTTCTCGGCGAACTCGCCCGAGGTGATCTGCTTCGGCGCGCCGAGCGGCGCCGCGGCGTCCGGCACGGCGACGGTCCAGATGTGAGACGGGCGGTCGGTCTCGATGTACCCGAAATCGGCCACGCCGTTGGCGCGGTAGACGGCGGTGGTGATGACTCGGACGTCGCTCTCGCGCGGCTTGTCCGGGGGCTTGTCGGTTTTCTTGGCTTCCTCTTCCTTCTTGAGATCGTCCGGCTTCGTGGTGGAGGCGAACGCAATCGTCTTTCCGTCAGGCGACCACTGTGGATTGCCCGCTCCGCGCGGAAGCTCCGTGATCGCGCGCGCCTCGCCGCCTTCCATCGACAGCACGAAGATCTGCGCCGGCTGCGGCCGTCCGTCCTTCTCGACGGCCCGCGCGAAGGCGAGCCGCTTGCCGTCCTGCGACCATCGCGGGGCGACGTCGCGCGCGCCGCTCGTGAGCTTGCGCGGCGCCTCGCTGCCGTCGGCCTTCGCGAGCCAGATGCCTGATTCGTACTGGTCCTTCTTCTCGTCGATCGTCACCCGCACGAACGCCACGCGCGTCCCGTCCGGCGAGATCTGCGGGTCGCTCACCCACACGAACTTGAAGAGGTCCTTCTCGGTGATGGGGCGCTTCTGAGCGGCAGCGGGCACGGCGGCAAGCGCCATGGCGACGAGGACGACCGAAGCATGTCGCGTGCATGAGGGCGTCATTGGTTTCACTCCTCCGGCAGAACGACAATTATGATGCAGATATGTCCGCTCGTGACGTACTCATCGTCGGCGCCGGCCCTTCCGGTCTGGCGACGGCCATTGCCGCCAAGCACCACGGCCTCGACTACGCCATCGTCGAGAAGGGCGTGCTGGTGAACTCCATTTTCCGGTTTCCCGTCCACATGGTGTTCTTCACGACACCCGAGCTGCTGGAGGTAGGCGGCCTTCCGCTCGTCAGCCCGAACGAGAAGCCGACGCGGATCGAAGCGCTGAAGTACTACCGGCGTGTCGTCGACACCTACGGCCTCTCAGTGTCGTTTCACGAGGCGGTGACGAGCATCGAACGCGACGGACAGGACGGCATCTTCACCGTGACGACGAGGAACCGGGGCGGCGTCGTTCGTGCGCGGCACGCACGCGGGGTGGTGATGGCGATCGGATATTACGAGCACCCGAACTACCTCGGCGTGCCTGGCGAGGACCTCCCGCACGTGTCGCACTTCTACGACGAGGCGCATCCGTACTACCGGCAGCGCGTCGTCATCGTCGGCGGCAAGAACTCCGCGGCCGAAGCGGCGCTCGAGCTGTTTCGCGCCGGCGCGCACGTCACGCTCGTGCACCGGCGCGCCGCGCTGGGTGAGTCGATCAGGTACTGGGTGAAGCCGGACATCGAGAACCGGATCAAGGAGGGCTCGATCGCGGCGCGGTTCGAGTCGCGCGTCGTGGAGATCACGCCGACGCACGTGGAGATCGATCATCTGGGCTCGCGCGAACAGATCCCGGCGGAGCGCGTGTTCCTGTTGACCGGCTATCACCCCGACATCGAGCTGATGCAGCGAGCGGGCGTGCGCTGCGACCCCCAGACGCTGGCGCCCGAATACAACCCCGAGACGTTCGAGACGAATGTGCCGAACCTCTTCGTGGCCGGCGGCGCCGTGGCCGGGAAGAACACCGGCACGATCTTCATCGAGAACGGCCGGTTTCATGGCGAGAAGATCATCGACGTGCTCGCCCGCCGCCTCCAGACCTCGTAGGATCCTGCGCTTCCTACGCCACCGCGACCGGCGAGAACGCCTGGACGAGCTGGGCGCTGTCGGTCCACTCGCGGAAGCGCACGATGCGTCCATTACGGATGGTGAACACCATCACCCAATCGGCCGCGACTCGCTTCGAGGTCGGCTTCACCGTCAGCTTGTACGAGCCGACAGCGACGACCTGATCGCCCTGCGCGATGAACTCGCGCGGCTCGAACTGCTGGAAGTCGGCCCACTGCGCGAGCTGTGAAAAGAACTCGGCCACGCCTCGACGTGTCCGGCGGACGCCAGCCGTCGGCACCACACCTTCGGTGCCCTTGACCGCTTCCCACTCGACGCTATCGTCGACCAGCGCGAGCACCCCATCGATGTCGCCCCGCTGGAACGCGGCATAGGCATCCTTCACCACCTGCATGTTCGTTGCTTCCGCCATGCTGTCCTCCTGTCAACGATACGGACGAAACGCGACGGCGGATTTCATGGATGCACCTGGACCTACACCTAGACCTACAACTTTGACCTGACTTTTGACCTTTGACCTTTGACCCTTGACCTTAGGGCGTCAGTGACTGACGCCCTTATCCCATGCGCCGCGCGGCGTGTGGACCTTCATCTCGAGCAGTTCGATCAGCGCGCGGCAGCGTGACAACGTGCCCTCGCGTTCGAGCAGCGCCTGTCGCTCGATGGCGTCGAGCTCGAGGTACTGCGCCAGCGCGTTGACCAGGTCTTCGTCGGGCACCGCCGGCGGAAACCGCGGTTCGGCCCCGCTCCGCTCGACGGCGGCCGCGAGCAGCGCCTCGAGGCGCTGGCGCTGCCGCCGCAGCTCCTCCCGCTGTCCTTCATCGGCCCATTCCGGGCAGCGGCTCGATGTGCGCGAGCCGGTAGGATCGGCTCGCATCCTCGCTGCGGACCCGGAATTTCTCGATGCCGCGCAGGACGATGTTGTAGCGGCCGTCGGCGAGGCGCTCGTTGTGCGTGATGACGCCGGCGCATCCGACCGGGTAGACCGGCGGGCGGGCGTCGTAGTCGGCCTCGAACCCGGGCCGCAGGAGCACCATCCCGATGATGCGATCGCCCTGCAGGGCGTCGCCGACCATCTCCCGATACCGCGGCTCGAAGATGTGGAGCGGCAGGAAGACGTTGGGAAAGAGCACGACCTTGTCGAGCGGAAAGATCGGGATCGTCGGCGGCAGCATCAGTGGATCGTCCGGGTCTTGCGGTCCATGTAGTCCATCAGGACGTACTGGCCGAGCGTGTAGGGGGTGGTGAAATAGGCCTTGCCCCGGCAGATGGAGGCCACCCGTCTGACGAACGCGACCAGGTCGTGGTCGCGCGCGAGCATGAACGTGTTGATCATGATGCCGGCCTTCTGGCACATGTTGACCTCCGCGAACGTTTCGGCAATCACGTACGGATCGAGGCCGAACGCATTCTTGTAGATCTGGCCGTCGGGGCGCGTCAGCGCCGACGGCTTGCCGTCGGTGATCATCACGATCTGCCGCATGTCCTTCTTCTGACGCTCGAGAATGCGGCGCGAGAGCCGCAGGCCCTCGCGGGTGTTCGTGTAGTACGGTCCGACCCGCACGCGCCCGAGCTGCTTGAGCGGAATCTCCTCCGCCGAGTCGTGGAAGAGCACGACGTTGAGCGTGTCGCCGGGATACTGCGTCCTGATGAGATGCGACAGCGCCATCGCGACCCGTTTCGCCGGGCGTGAAGCGATCCTCGCCGTACAGGATCATGCTGTGGCTGCAGTCGAGCATGATCACCGTGGCGCAGGAGCTTTGGTACTCGCTCTGGGCGACCATGAGATCGGGATAGTCGACGTCGATCGTCGCGGGGCCGACATCTCCGGCCCTCGGCGTGCAGGCGCTGGACGGCGTTGAGAATCGTGCCGCTCGGGTCGATGTTGAGCGTGTCGCCGAACTCGTACGGCTTCGATGCCGCGGCGGTCTCCACGCCGGTTGAGAGGTCCCGCGTGTCGTGCCGGCCGGCGCTGCTGCGCCCCATCGAGCCGAGCAGGTCGCGCAGGGCGCGGTAGCCGAGGAAATCCAGACTCTTGTCGGTGACCTCGAACTTGACCGGGCCGGCGTCCTCGCCAAGGCCGCCGCCGGTGCCCTGGCGGTGCTGGCGCTCGGCCTCGAGATCCGGCGCGCCCGTGATGAACCCCTCTTCCATCATCCGCTCGATGATCTGCTGAATCAGATCCTCGAGCTGCTGGCGCGCCGCTTCCTGATCGGCGTCGGCAGGATCGCCGAACAGCTTCTGCAGCGCCTCTTCCGACAGGACGCCGCCGCTGAAGAGCGCCTCGAGGATCGCGTCGTGCAGCGCCTGCATCGTCCGGTCCTCGTCGCCGCCGGAGGGATCGCCCCACGGATTGCTGAACCCGCTCGAGAGCAGCAGGTCGGACAGCTTCGACACGAGATCGTCGAGATCGATCTCGTCCATCAGGTCGCCGGTGTACTTCGTGTATCTGAACTTCACGGCTTACGGCTCACGGCTTATGGCGGCGTCGGCTTAATGGCTCGGAGGCTCACGGCGTGCGCTCACCGGCCCTGAGCCTCAGTTGTAGTACTTCTTCTTCGTTCCCCCGGGTACGGGCGTGTTCTCGTCGAACTCGCGTTCCTGCCGCGACGTCCGTCGCACCGGCGTCTCCGCCGCGTGATAGCCACGCTCGTCGCTGCGGCTGATCTTCTTCAGCGCGTAGAGCCCCTCCAGCGCAAAGTCGATTGCCGCGGCCAGCACGGGCTTGGGCGCGTTCTTCGGCGCGCCGGCGGCCTCGGCGAGCTCGATGAGGCCCTGCACCTGGCCCGCGTGAGCGATCACGTCGGCGGCGGGCATCGTGTCAGCGAGTTGCAGGCTGCCGCCGAGATCGAACCACTCCACGACGCGGTGGCTGTCGACGTGCGAGAAGTAGCCGTCGGCGACGTTGGCCACGGCGGCCCGCACGAGGTCGCGTGCCACCGACTCGGCGCCCTTGAGCTCGCCCTCGTACTCCATCTCGAACTTGCCGGTGATCGACGGCAGCGCCGCGTACACGTCCGTGATGCGCGGCACGGCCAACGACTCGCCGCCGGCGAGGGCGCGGCGCTCGGCGTTCGAGACGACGTTCTCCATCGCCGAGATCGGCAGGCGCTGACTCACCCCCGAGCGCTTGTCGATCCGGCGATCCTGCCTCGCCTGAAAGGCGATCTCCTCCACCACCTCCGAGACGAAGGCCGGCACCTCGACCGTCGGCGCTGTGCCGTCGCGCGCCAGCCACGCTTCCTGCGCGGTGATCTGCATCGCCTCCTGGCGCCCGGCGGGGTAGTGCGTCCGGATCTCGGAGCCGATGCGGTCCTTGAGTGGCGTGATGATCTTGCCGCGCGCCGTGTAATCCTCGGGGTTCGCCGTGAACGCCATCATCACGTCGAGCGGCAGGCGCACCGGGTATCCCTTGATCTGGACGTCGCCCTCCTGGAGGATGTTGAAGAGGCCGACCTGGATCTTCCCGGCGAGATCGGGAAGCTCGTTGATGGCGAAGATTCCCCGGTTTGCCCGCGGCAGCAGCCCATAGTGCATCGTCAGCTCGCTGGAGAGCTGCAGACCCGATCGCGCCGCTTTGATCGGATCGATGTCGCCGACCATGTCGGCGATCGTCACGTCGGGCGTCGCGAGCTTCTCGACATACCGCACATCACGCGGCAGCCAGGTAATCGGCGTGTCGTCGCCGAGCTCGGCCAGCTGGGCGCGGCATGACCGGCAGATCGGGTCGTGCGGATCGTCGTTGATCTCACAGCCGGGCATGACCGGGATGTGTTCGTCGAGCAGCGTGACCAGCGCGCGCAGCAGCCGCGTCTTTGCCTGCCCGCGCAGGCCCAGGAGAATGAAGTTGTGCCGCGATAGAAGCGCGTTGACGAGCTGCGGGATGACGCTGTCGTCGTAGCCGACGATGCCTGGGAAGAGCTGTTCCCCGGTGCGCAGCTTGCGAATGAGGTTCTCGCGTACCTCCTCGTGGACGCTGCGGCGCGGGATATCGCCCGCCGCCACCGCCTTGCGCAGCGCGCCGAGCGTGGAGACCGATAGGAATGAGGCCATGGCGAGAATTCTGATCGTAGGCTACCGGGCGTGAAGTTTTTCGACTCCTCGCGGCCGCTCGTTTTCGCCCACCGGGGGGGCATGACGCTGGGGCGCGAGAACACACTGCCCACGTTCGACGCCGGCATGAGCGCCGGGGCCGATGGACTCGAGCTGGATGTGCATCTCTCCTCGGACGGTGTGGTGGTCGTTCATCACGATACGACGCTCGAGCGCACCACGCGCGGTGCGGGACCCATCGCTGCCCAGACGGCGGCTGAGCTGTCGCGTCTCGAGGTGCCGGCGCTGCGGGAGGTGCTGGCGCGCTATCCGGGCGCGCGCATCATCGTGGAAATGAAGGTCGACACCAGCGAGATGGGCGAAGCGGTCGCCAGAGCCGTGCGCGGCGCCGACGCGGTCGATCGGGTGTGCGTCGCCGGATTCGGCGAGCGAGCGATTGTCGCCGCGCGGCGAGCGCTCCCCGAAATGGCCAGCAGCGCCCACACGGCGGAGGTGCGGCGTGCGCTGCGCCGCACATGGATGCACTGGCCGCTACGATCCTGCGAGTGGCACGGGTACCAGGTGCCCGAACGCGCGGGCCGGCTTCGAGTGGTGTCGCCGCGATTCATACGCTACGCCCATCAGGCGGGCGTGAAAGTTCAAGTGTGGACCGTCGACGAGGAACGTGACATGCGCCGCTTGCTGGATTGGGGCGTCGACGCGCTGATCTCGAACCGTCCCGGCCTGGCGGTCAGCGTCCGCGATCAGCTGGGTGTCAGCGCAAACAATCGCACGCTGCCCTTCGTTCATAATCACCCATGCAGCCCCCGACCTTTCAGGAGGTGTACGCCGCGCGCCCGCGCGTGTACAGCGCGCTCACACCGACGCCGCTCCTGAAGCACGCGCTCCTCGACGAGGCGCTCGGCCTCGACCTCCACGTCAAGCACGAGAACCACAATCCGACGTGCGCCTTCAAGATCCGCGGTGGGCTCAACCTCGTCGCCCAGCTCTCGGAGGAAGATCGGCGGCGCGGCGTCATCAGCGCCAGCACGGGCAATCACGGCCAGTCGATTGCGCTCGCCTCGAAGCTGCACGGCGTTCGCTGCCGCATCGTGGTTCCGGTCGGCAACAATCCGGACAAGAACGCCTCCATGCGCGCGATGGGCGCGGAGGTCCTGGAACACGGCCGAGACTTCGACGAAGCGCGTGAGCGGGTCGAGGAGATGGTGGCCGGCGAGGGCTGGCGCTACGTCCACTCGGCGAACGAGCCGCACCTCCTGGCCGGCGTCGGCACCTATGCCCTCGAGATCTTCGAGACGCTCCCCGACGTCGACGTCATTCTCGTGCCGATCGGCGGCGGCAGCGGCGCGTGCGGCTGTTGCATCGCCCGCACCGGGCTGAAATCGAAGGCGCGCGTCATCGGCGTGCAGGCGGCTCGTGCCGACGCGTTCGCGCGCTCCTGGCGCGGGCCCGAGCGTGTCGTGGCCCAGCGCGCCGACACGTTCGCCGAAGGGATGGCCACGCGCGTGACGTTCGATCTCACCTTCAATTTTCTGAAGCACGAGCTCGACGACATCGTGACGCTCGAAGAGAACGAGCTGCAGGACGGTGTGCGAATGGCCCTCGCGCTGACGCATAACCTCGCGGAGGGTGCGGGAGCATCGACGCTTGCCGCGGCGAAGACACTCGGAGACAGCCTTCGGGGCCAGAAAGTCGTCTGCGTCATGACCGGCGGTAACATTGATGCTGAAACGCTGCGCGGAATACTGTCGTAGTTCACCGGAGGGCAATGGGACGAACGATTCTTGGGACCGGACTGCTGCTGATCTCTCTCGTATCGGCGACGGACGCGCAGGACAGGCCCACGGCGACAGCCGTGAAGATCGCCGAGCCCCCCACGATTGACGGTGACGTGCTCGGCGACAGCGCGTGGGCGACCGCGCAGCCGGTTTCCGGTTTCATCCAGGTTGCACCCTTCGAAGGGCAGCCGTCGTCGGAACGCACCGAAGTTCGCATCGTCTACACGGACACGACGTTGTACTTCGGCGTGGTCTGCTATGACGGCGAGCCGACCGGCATGGTGCTCACTGACAGCCGGCGGGACTCTCCGCTGGAGGACGCCGACAGCTTTCAGATCATCATCGACACCTACCGCGACCGCCAGAACGGATTCGTCTTCGGCACCAATCCGGCTGGTCTCGAGTACGACGGCCAGGTATCCAACGAAGGGCAGGACACTGGCGGGCGCGTGGGCGGCGGTCAGGGCAATCAGCAGGGGGGATCGGGCGGCGGTTTCAATCTGAATTGGGACGCTGCATGGACGGTGCGCACGCGCGTCAGCGACTTCGGATGGAGCGCCGAGTTCGCGATTCCGTTCCGCAGCATCCGGTATCCGGCACGTGGCGACCACGCGTGGGGGCTCAACTTCCAGCGGAACATCCGACGCCGCAACGAGAGGGCGTACTGGTCGCCGGTGTCGCGACAGTACCGATCTGTATCGACTGTCGCTGGCCGGCGCGCTTGTGGGCCTCAGCATTCCGAATCAGCGCAACTTCACCGTCACGCCGTACGTGCTCGGACAGGCGCTCGACAATCCGCGAAGGGCCGAGCCGGTCGCCCTCGGCGACGCCGGTGTCGATCTGAAATACAGCCTCACCCCCAGCCTCACGCTCGACGCGACGTACAACACAGACTTCGCGCAGGTCGAGGTCGACGAGGAGCAGATCAATCTCGATCGCTTCAACCTGTTCTTCCCGGAGAAGCGGCCGTTCTTTCTCGAGAACGCCGGACTCTTCTCGGTCGGAAATCCCGGCGAAGCCGAGTTGTTTTTCAGCCGGCGTATTGGCATCGGCCCCAACGGCCGCGAGATCCCGATCGTCGGCGGCGCACGGATGTCGGGTCGGATCGGTGGCACCAGCGTCGGCGTGCTCAACATGCAGACCGAGGAGCTGGGCGGCGTGACGCCGGGCAACAACTTCACCGTTGCGCGCGTGCAGCGCGAGCTTCCCAACCGCTCCGCGGTCGGCGCCGTCGTCACGAATCGACAGGGGACGGGCGATCTCTCATCCTCGAACGACTATGGCCGCACCGTGGGCGTCGATGGCCGCCTGGGTTACGGTCAGAACGGACTCATCTCAGGGTGGGTGGCGCGCACGGAAACGCCGGGGCTGTCGGGCAGCGAGCACGCGTTCCGACTGGGCGTTCGCCATAGCGTCCAGCGCTTCGACGCCGAAATGAATTTCACGGACCTTGGCGAGGCGTTCAACCCGGAGGTCGGTTTTCTCAGCCGCGCAGCGTATCGCAAGGCCGACGCGTCGCTGATGACGCGCTGGCGACCCGCGAGCTTCCTGCGCCTGCAGGAGATTCGGCCGCACACCTCGTATCAGGCGTTCTGGAACCGCGACGGCTTCCAGGAGACGGGTCACTGGCATCTCGACAGCCATTGGGAGTTCCGCGCGGGCCACGAGGTTCACACCGGCCTAAACGTCACCCGTCAGGGCGTGACGGTGCCGTTCGAGATCTATCCCGGCGTCTTCGTGCCGCCGGGTACCTACGATCACGCGGAGGCGCAGATCGTGTCCTTCACGAATCGAGGGGCGCCGATCAGCTTCAACAACAGATTGGTCCTAGGCGGGTTCTTCGGCGGCGATCGCGTCGCGGTGACGCCGTCAATGCTGGCGCGCGTGGGCGACACGCTGACCGCCGAACTCAGCTGGGCATGGAACGATATCGATCTGCCTTGGGGAGATTTTCAGACGAACCTGAGTCGACTGCGGGTCTCGTACTCTTTCAACCCTCGGATATTCGTCCAGTCACTGCTGCAGTACAACGACCGCGCCGAGATCTGGTCGGCCAACCTGCGGTTTGGGTGGCTGCATCAAGCGAACACAGGACTCTTCGTCGTCTATAACGACACGGACGACACAGGAATCCGGGGCCGCGCAATCGCGGGCCGCAGCCTGATCGTCAAGATCTCGCGACTGATTGATTTGCAGCACTGAGCCAGCACAGCCTTGCCTGATCCGTGGGATTTGAGGCACCATACCGCCCGTTCACGCTTTCATCTGGAGGATTCGATGCGGCATTTTGTCGGATACGCGGCGGCTCTGTCTGTGGCGCTCGGCAGCGCGGCGCTCGTGGCGCAGTCGAAGGTGACCACGGCCGAAGAACTCGACAAGGTGATGAAGAAGGCGAGCGCCTTCCGCCAAGTCGACAAGGCCGTGCAGTCGAACAACGCCGCCGATGCGAAGGCGCAGCTCGCCATCGTGAAGGCGGCCGTGCTGGAATCGCAGTCCTTCTGGGTGACGCACAAGAAGGACGACGCGGTGAAGATGAACAGGGAGAGCCTGGCGAAGCTCGACGAGCTCGAGAAGGTGCTTTCCACCGGCTCGCTGGACGTGGCGGCAGCGACCGCGGCGTTCAAGCAGGCGGGCGGCGCCTGCCGCGCGTGCCACCAGGAGTACCGCATCGAGGACGACAAGAACGAGTACCACCTGAAGCCCGGGTCAGTCGCGGGGGTCAGCGAATAAACCCCTCGCTTTCCCGAACACATCGCTCATCATCCGAGCCGTCAGCCTGCCGGTGTTCGTGTTCTGGCGGCTCGGGTGATAGCTGGTCACCACGATCGGCAGGGCCCCGCCCATTCTCGTCACGACTCCATGCCCGAACCGCGGACGCGGCGAGACGCCGGCGCCGCGGCGCTTCAGGAGCCGGAGCCATGCGTCGAGGCCGATGCTTCCAAGCGCGACCACCACGCGCACGTTGGGCAGCTGCGCCACCTCGGCGTCGAGGTGATCGAGGCAGCGGACGATCTCTTCGCGCGTCGGCTTGTTGTCGGGCGGCGCGCACCTGACCGCGGCGGCGATGTACGCGTCGATCAGACGCAGGCCGTCGTCGATGCGCTGCGAGGTGGGCATGCTGGCGAAGCCATGCTTGTGGAGCGCCGCCATCAGGAAATCGCCCGAGCCGCCTCCACCGTCGCCGGTGAACACCCGTCCCGTCCGGTTCGCGCCATGCGCCGCGGGTGCAAGACCGATGATCAAAACGCGTGCGTTCGGATCACCGAAGCCCGGAACCGGGCGGCCCCAGTACACATCGTCGCGAAACGCGCGCTTTTTCTCCTGCGCGATCCGCTGGCAGTAGCTTCTCAAGCGCGGACATCGTTCGCACGACACTATGGACGAGTGCACCTCGCGTAACGCGCGAGGCAGGTGAACATTTACCGAAAGCGTTGGCATCGCACGATCGACGGGGAGTACAATAACTGTTTGTTACACAGATTCTAGAGGAGTCATGAGGAACACTGCTCCCAAGGACGCTGCGGAGCTCGAGGCGCTCGAGACCCGCGAATGGCTGGAATCGCTCGAGTACGTGCTTCAATCCGGCGGACCGGCCCGCGTCAGCCAGTTGCTTCAAGAGCTCAGCGTCCATGCCCGCCGTCAGGGCGTCAAGATCCCGTTCAGCGCGAACACGCCCTACGTCAACACGATCTCGGTGGAGGAGCAGCCTCCGTTTCCGGGCAGCCGCGAGATCGAGCGGCGCATCAAGAGCCTGGTGCGGTGGAACGCCCTCGCGATGGTGGTGAAGGCCAACAAGCTGGAAGAGGGTATCGGCGGCCACATTTCCACGTACGCCTCGGCGGCGACGCTGTACGAAGTCGGCTTCAATCATTTCTTCAAGGGCAAGGGCGAGAACCACGACGGCGACATCATCTACTTCCAGGGCCATGCGGCGCCGGGCATCTACGCGCGGGCCTTCGTCGAAGGGCGGCTGGGTCCCGAGAAGCTCGAAAACTTCCGCCGCGAGCTGAGGCCCGGCGGCGGCCTCTCGTCGTACCCGCATCCCTGGCTGATGCCGGACTTCTGGGAATATCCGACGGTCTCGATGGGCCTCGGCCCCATCATGGCGATCTACCAGGCGCGCTTCATGCGCTATCTGGAAGACCGCGGCCTGAAGAAGCGCTCCAACTCGAAGGTGTGGGCGTTTCTCGGCGATGGCGAGACCGATGAGCCCGAATCACTTGGCGCCATCACGCTTGGGTCGCGTGAAAAGCTCGACAACCTGATCTTCGTGATCAACTGCAATCTGCAGCGCCTCGATGGTCCGGTGCGTGGCAACGGCAACATCATCCAGGAGCTCGAGGCGGCGTTCCGCGGCGCCGGCTGGAATGTCATCAAGGTGATCTGGGGGGCGGAGTGGGATCCGCTTCTCGAGAAGGATCGCGACGGAATCCTGGTCAGGCGGATGGGCGAGATCGTCGACGGCCAGTGGCAGAAGTACGCCGTCGAATCAGGGGCGTACGTCCGTCAGCATTTCTGGGGCGCCGACCCGCGGCTGCTCGACATGGTGAAGCACCTGTCGGACGAGCAGCTCAAGAAGCTCACGCTGGGCGGTCACGATCCGGTGAAGGTCTACACCGCCTACAAAGCGGCAGTGGAGCACACCGGCCAGCCGACGGTGATTCTTGCCCGGACGATCAAGGGCTACGGCATCGGCGAAGCCGGCGAGGGCAAGAACATCACGCACCAGCAGAAAAAGCTGAACGAGGACGAGCTGCGGGCGTTCCGTACCCGCTTCGGTATCCCGATCGGTGATGACGAGGTGGCGAAGGCGCCGTTCTATCGTCCGCCCGACAACAGCCCCGAGATGACGTACGCGCTGGAGCGACGGAAGCAGCTTGGAGGGTTCGTTCCAACGCGTTCCGTGAAGTGTGAACCGCTGAAAGGCGAGACGCTTCCCGAGCTGTTCTCCGAATTCCACAAGGGCACGGAAGGCCGGAAGGTCTCGACCACGATGGCCTTCGTCCGGATGCTCGCCAAGCTGCTGCGCGACAAGGAGGTCGGCGAGCTGGTGGTCCCGATCGTTCCCGACGAGGCGCGCACCTTCGGGATGGAGTCGCTCTTCCGTCAGGTCGGCATCTACTCGCATTCGGGCCAGTTGTACGAGCCGGTCGACATCGACACGCTGCTGTACTACAAGGAAGCGAAGGAAGGTCAGATCCTCGAGGAGGGCATTACCGAGGCGGGATCGATCTCGTCGTTCATCGCCGCCGGCACGGCCTACGCCACGCACGAGATCAACACCATCCCGTTTTTCATCTACTACTCGATGTTCGGCATGCAGCGCATTGGCGATCTGGTATGGGCCGCCGCCGACTCGCGCACGCGTGGATTCCTGCTGGGCGGCACCGCGGGCCGCACCACGCTGGCCGGCGAGGGACTGCAGCACCAGGACGGCCACAGTCATGTGTTCTCGAACGCGGTGCCAAACCTGGTTTCGTACGATCCGGCGTTTGCGTTCGAGATCGCGGTCATCATCGAGGACGGCATCCGGCGGATGTACAAGGAGTGCGAGAGCATCTTCTACTACATCACCGTGATGAACGAGCAGTACCAGATGCCGCCCATGCCGGAAGGTGTCCGGGAGGGGATCCTGAAGGGGTTGTACCGCTTCAAGGCTGCCGAGAAGAAGGGCAAGCACCGGGCGCAGTTGCTGGGCAGCGGCGCCATTCTCCTCGAAGTCATCAAGGCACAGCAGATCCTCGCCGAGAAGTACGACGTAGCGGCCGACGTGTGGAGCGTCACCAGCTATCAGGAGCTGTACCGCGAAGGCCACGCCTCGGAACGGTGGAACCGCTTGCATCCCGCCGAAAAGCCACGCGTGCCGTACGTGACGCAGGCGCTCGGAAGCACGGAGGGCGTCATCGTGGCTGCATCGGACTACATGAAGGCGCTTCCGGACGCGATCGATCGCTGGATGCCGCGAACCCTGACGTCGCTTGGGACGGACGGCTTCGGCCGCAGCGAAAGTCGCGCGTCGCTTCGCGACTTCTTCGAGGTCGACGCCAAACACATCGTGATCGCCACGCTCAACGCGCTGAGGCGCGAGGGAGCGATCGACGCAAAGGCCGTGTCGCAGGCGATCAAGGACCTCGGAGTCAATCCTGAGAAGCCCAATCCGGCAGTATCCTGACTCGGCCCTAGGTCGACCAGGCCCTAAGCCTTAAGCCCTAAGCCTTAAGCCGATTTCATGACCGAGTTCAAAGTTCCCGAGTTGGGCGAGAACGTCGCCGGCGGCGACGTCACGCGTGTTCTGGTCAAGCCGGGCGAGACGATCGCTCGTGAGCAGCCGGTCGTCGAGCTCGAAACCGACAAGGCGACGATTGAGGTTCCCTCCTCAGTGGCCGGCGTCGTCAAGGAGATCAAAGTCAAGCTGGGCGACAAGGTCACCGTCGGCCAGGTCCTGCTGACCGTCGACGAGGGCGCCGCGGCGCCGCCGAAAGAACCTGAGAAGGCGACCCAAAAAGAGGCACAGCGACCGGAGGCGAAGCCGGAGCCGAAGGAAGAACCGCCCGAGGAACCGGCACCGCAGCAGGCGGCGCCGAAGACGGAGAAGGTCGTCGCGATGGCTCGGCCACAGCGACAAGCGGAGGCTGCACCGCCGTCGCAGGCACTCAGGCGTGAAGACCGCGGTCCGGCGGCCCCAGCCGCGCCCTCCGTTCGGAAGCTGGCGCGTGAAGTCGGTGTCGACATTCATGACGTGCAAGGCACGGGTCCGGCCGGACGCATCTCACAGGACGACGTCAAGGAGCATGCGCGGCGGATTCTGAGCAGCGTCGGATTGTCGGCGGAGGCGGCCCGCGCGGGCGGACGGCCGGCGGCAGCGAAGCCCTTACCTGATTTCTCGAAGTGGGGCGAGGTGGAGCGCCAGCCGATGAGCAACATCCGCCGGAAGACGGCGGAGAACCTCACTTACGCCTGGAACACCATCCCTCACGTCACGCAGTGCGAGAAGGCCGACATCACGTCGCTCGAGGCGCTCCGCAAGGAATATGGCGCGGAGGTCGAGAAGCGCGAAGGCAAGTTGACGGTGACTGCGATCCTCGTCAAGGTGCTCGCGGCGGCCGTGAAGCAGTTCCCGCAGTTCAACGCCTCCGCCGACATGCAGGCGCAGGAGATCATCTTCAAGCACTACGTGAACATCGGCGTGGCCGTGGACACCGACCGCGGCCTTCTCGTGCCCGTCATTCGGAACGCCGACCAGAAGAACATCACGGAGATTGCGGTCGAGGTGCAGCAGATGGCGGTCAAGGCGCGCAATCGCAAATTGTCGCTCGACGACATGAGCGGCGCCGGCATCAGCATCTCGAACCTTGGCGGCCTCGGCGGGACCTACTTCACGCCGATCGTGAACTGGCCCGAGGTGGCGATTCTGGGCGTGTCGCGCGGTCACATGGAGCCCGTATGGCGTGAGGAGGCATTCGAGCCTCGCCTGATGCTGCCCTTGTCGCTCTCGTACGACCACCGCGTCATCGACGGCGCCGACGCCATCCGCTTCCTCCGGTGGGTGGCCGACGCCCTCGAGCAGCCGTTCCTGCTCTCGCTGCACGGATAACCTATGGCGGAATCCACACAGGTTGCCGTGATCGGCGCCGGGCCGGGGGGCTACGCGGCCGCGTTCTACGCGGCGGACCTCGGCATGCGGGTCACGCTCGTCGACGAGGAGAAGAACCCCGGAGGCGTGTGCCTCTATCGCGGCTGCATTCCGTCCAAGGCGCTGCTCCACGTCGCGAAGGTCATCGACGAGGCCCGGCACGCAGCCAGCTGGGGCGTCACCTTCGCCGATCCGAAGATCGACGTCGACAAGCTGCGCGGCTTCAAGCAGGCCGTCGTCGACAAGCTGACGGGCGGCGTGGGCCAGGTCGCCCGCATGCGAAAGGTGTCGTTCCTTCAGGGACGCGCGACGCTCACCGGCCCCGGATCGATGAAGGTTGCCGGCGCGAACGGCGAGTCCGACCTGCGGTTCGAGCACTGTATCCTCGCCACAGGCTCGAGTCCAACCCGGATCCCGTCGCTCGCGCTCGACAGCCCGCGGATGATGGACTCGACGAGCGCGCTCGATGTCCCCGACGTCCCGCAGACGCTGCTCGTGATCGGCGGCGGCTATATCGGGCTCGAGCTCGGGACCGTGTATGCGACGCTCGGCAGCAAGGTATCGGTCGTCGAGATGACGCCGGGGCTGCTGCCCGGCGCCGACCGCGACCTTGTGAGCGTGTTGCAGAAGCGGCTCGACGGCCTGTTCGACGCGATCATGCTCGACACGAAGGTCGTGAAGGTTGCCGAGGACGGGCGCGGCATCTGCGTCACGCTCGAGGGCGCAGCGGCCGAAAAGGAGCAGCTTTTCGATCGCGTGCTGGTGGCCGTCGGCCGGAGGCCAAACTCGAAGATTCCTGGCCTCGATTCGACGCGGGTCAAGGTCGATCAGAAGGGCTTCATCGAGACCGACGGTCAGCGCCGCACCGCCGAGCCGACCATCTTCGCGATCGGCGACGTGGCGGGGGAGCCGATGCTGGCGCACAAGGCGTCGCACGAGGCGCGCGTCGCCGTCGAGGCGATTGCCGGGCACAAGGCGGTGTTCGAGCCACTCGCGATCCCGGCGGTCGTCTTCACCGATCCCGAGCTCGCGTGGACCGGCCTGACGGAGTCGCAGGCGAAGGCGGATGGCCGCGAGGTGGAGATCGCAAAGTTCCCGTGGGGCGCGCTCAGCCGCGCGATTACCGTCGATCGCCCTGAAGGACTCACGAAGCTCGTGCTGGAACCGAAGACGGGCCGGGTGCTCGGAGTGGGGCTCGTGGGATCAGGCGCCGGCGAATTGGTCGCTGAAGGCACGCTTGCCGTCGAGATGGGCGCCACCGCCGACGATCTCAAACTGACGATTCACCCGCATCCCACGCTGTCCGAGTCGCTGATGGAGAGCGCCGAAGTGTTCTTCGGCACATCGACACACGTCTACAAGCCGAAGAAAAAGGCTTAGGGCTTAAGGCTCAGGGCTACGGGCCATGTCGGCTTAGGTCGTCAAGGCCGTAAGCCCTAAGCCTTAAGCCCTAAGCCTTGTTTGTTCTCGAGTTCGTGTACGCGTCCGCCTGCTCGTGCGCGTGATACGAGCTGCGGACGAGCGGGCCGGACTCGACGTGGACGAAGCCCTTCGACAGCGCGGCGCGTTTGAGCTCGGCGAATTCGGTAGGATGGTAGTAGCGCGACATCGGCGCGTGCTTCATCGAGGGGCGCAGGTACTGGCCGATTGTGAGGATCGACACGCCGACGCGGCGCAGATCGTCGAATACCGCAACCACCTCGTCATGGTGCTCGCCGAGGCCGACCATGATGCCGGTCTTCGTGGCGATCGCCGGCGCGTGGTGTCGGGATCGGTCGAGCAGCTCGAGTGAACGTGCGTACCGCCCTCCGGAGCGCGCCATCCGATACAACCGCGGGACGGTTTCGATGTTGTGGTTCAGAACGTCGGGACCCGCCGCGAGCACCGTCCGCAACGACGAATCAAGCCCCTGGAAGTCGGGGATGAGCACCTCGATCCGGCAGTGCGGCATACGGGCACGCGTCTGACGGATCGTGTCGGCGAAAATGGAAGCGCCCCCGTCGGCAAGGTCGTCGCGATCGACGGAGGTGATCACAGCGTACTGCAGACCCATGCGCGCAATCGCTTCGGCGACGCGCGCCGGCTCGGCGAGATCCAACTCGTTCGGCTTGCCGTGCGCCACGGCGCAGTAGGCGCAGGCGCGCGTGCAGATGTCGCCGAGGATCATGAACGTGGCCGTCCCGTGGTGCCAGCACTCGCCGATGTTCGGGCAGTGCGCATCCTCGCACACGGTGTTCAGCCGCAGCTCGCTCATGATGCCCTTCAGCCGGAGATAGTTCTCCGATCCGGGCGCTCGCACCTTCAGCCAGGCGGGTTTCGGCTCGCGGGGCCTGATGAACTGCAGCGGCACTTCTACGGACATTTCTGCCCAGTGTACCCTATCGATTCATGGACAAGCTCGCCATCACCTGGTTGGGACATTCCACGTTCCTCCTGAAGACACCGGGAGGCAGACGCGTCATGTTCGATCCGTGGTTGAAGGGCAATCCCTCGTGCCCGGATGGCATGAAGAAACCGCCCAAGGTGGATCTGATCCTCGTGTCGCACGGACACTCCGACCACATGGACGACGTCATCTCCGTCGCGCGCGAGAGCGGCGCGCCGGTCGTCGGAATCTTCGAGTTGTGTGTCTGGCTTGGCACGAAGGGCGTCGCCAACACCGTTCCGATGAACAAGGGTGGATCCGTCGACGTGGCTGGGCTGAGGGTGACGATGACGGATGCACGCCACAGCGCGGGCTACGAGGACGCCGGCGTAATGGTCAACATGGGCGAGCCTGCCGGCTACATCGTGCGCCTCGAAGACGGCATGACGATCTACTTCGCCGGCGATACGGCTCTTTTCGGCGACATGCGGCTCATCGGCGAGATCTACAAACCGGACATCGCGTTTCTGCCGATCGGCGACCGCTTCACCATGGGTCCCGACACGGCGGCTCGCGCGTGCGACCTGCTCGGCGTGCGGCAGGTCGTGCCGATGCACTGGGGTACGTTCCCGCTCCTGACAGGTACGCCCGCCGACCTCAAGAAGCTCGTGAAGGTGCAGGTGCTCGAGCTGAAACCGGGTGAGACCTCCGAGTGAAGGTGATGGTGTGCGGCACGATGTTCCCCGGCGCGCGCGGCGTGCTGGCGCCCCTCTTGCCGGAATACGACATCGAGATCGTTCCTGCGGATCGCCTGCAGCAGGCGGTGGGTGCCGCGGATGTGCTGATTCCGATGATGACCCGTATCGATGCCGCCCTCATCGCGATCACCTCCGCACGCTTGATCCAGCAGTGGGGAGCCGGACTCGAAGGGGTGGACGTCGACGCCGCGAGCGCTCGCGGTATCTACGTTGCGAACGTGCCGAGTGACCTGACGCCGAACGCCGAATCGACAGCGGAGCACGCGTTGCTGCTGATGCTCGGCACGGCCCGCCGCCTCCGCACGTGCGCCCGCATGTTCGACGAAGGCACCTGGGGTGCGCCGGTCGGCGATGCGCTCTTCGGCCGACGCGCGCTGATCGTCGGTTTTGGACGGATCGGCAAGGCGCTGGCGCGACGGCTGATCGCGATGGGAATGACCGTCGACGCTCTGCGTCGCTCGCCGGATCCAAACGAGGCCGGGCGCCATGGGCTGGAGCGTCTCGGTACGCCGCTGGACTTGGTCCGCCTCGCTGCCGACGCGGACTTCGTCGTGTGCACCGCGTCCGCGACGCCGCAATCGCGCGCGATGTTGAACGGCCGCGTGTTCCGCGCGATGAAGCCCACCGCCATCGTCGTCAATGTCTCGCGCGGCGCGATCGTCGACGAAGCCGATCTCGTTGCCGCACTGCGCGATGGAGTGATCGCCGGCGCGGGGCTCGACGTGTTCGCCGCCGAGCCTCTCGGATCCGACCATCCGCTGCTGGCGATGGAACAGGTGCTTGCGACGCCGCACGTCGGGGGGGTGACGGTGCAGAGCTATGAAGGCATCGCCCGCGTCGTCGCCGAGAACGTCACGCGAGTCCGATCCGGTCAGGCGCCGGCGCATTGTGTGAACCTCGAGCGCCTGTGATCAGCGCGTACGCCGGTGACGCGGCAACCGTTGTGACCACCGCCATCATCACCATGATCGTGAAGAGCGTCGGCGTGATGATGCCGCGCTCGAGCCCCACGTTGAGGATGATGAGCTCCACCAGGCCGCGGGCGTTCATCAGCGCGCCGATGGCGAGCGCGTTGCGCCAGCGCTCGCCCCCCAGGGCCGCGGCGGCCGCGCACGCCCCTCCCTTGGCGATGCAGGCGATGAGCAGCACGACGCCCGCGATGAGCCACAGAGCGCTCGAATCGAGCAGACCCATCCTCGTATTCAACCCCGAATAGACAAAAAACAGCGGCAGGAGCAAGGCGACCGTCAACGGCTCGATTCGCCTCTGAATGCCTCGAGCGACGACGCCGCGGGGAAGCGCGACACCGAGGATGAATGCGCCGAAGACCGCATGCATTCCGATCAATTCCGTCAACGCCGCGGCAATCATCACCAGCATGAGAACCAGCGCCAGCGCCGTATCGGACACATCCTGGATCCCTTGACGCTCCAGACGGGAGAGTGCCACGCGGCCCACCGTCAGCGTCACCGCGGCATAGATCGCGCCGCCCCCAATCGTGATCCAGGCGACGGCGGGCTCACCCGTGGCGCTACCCACCACGATCGCGAGGAGACACCAGGCCGCGGCGTCGTCGATCGAGCCGGCGGCAAGGACCAGCGTGCCGATCGGCGTGCCGGTGAGACCGCGCTCGTGAATGATCCGCGCCAGCATGGGAAACGCGGTAATCGCCATGGCGGCGCCCAGGAAAATCATCGCGGTCGGGCGGGCGATGCCTGGTGCGAAATAGGCGCCCGAGCGCATCAGCCATGCGGCCAGGAATGCGCCGAGCGCGAAGGGCGCCATGATGCCCGCAACCGACACGGCCGCGGCTCGCCGAGCTTGCGCGCGCAACAAATCCCTGTCGAACGTGACACCGACGACGAACATGTAGAGCGCAAGCCCGAGCTGCGCTGCCGCATAGAGAATGGGCCGCGATTCCATCGGGAAGATTTGCTGCTGAAGTCCAGGGGCGAGATAGCCGAGCAACGACGGGCCAAGGGCGATACCCACGACCATCTGCGCCACTGCCTCTGGCTGCCCGAGCCGTGCGGCAACCAGCGCGCCGATGCGGCACGCGCCAAGGATGATCGCGACTTGTACGAAGAAGCGAAGCGATAGCTCGAGAGGTGTCATCCGCGGTGACGGTTATGACACGCGAGCGGCGCTCGTGACGCCCCTAAGATGTGGGCGATTGGACGTGGGAACACGACGCAGGCCGGCGAGCAGATAGCCGGCGAACGTTTCGCCCACCTTGGCCGAGCTGGCGGCGCCCTCGGGGTCGAACCACTTCGGAATCCAGTTCACGGCGCCCATGATCGCGAATGCGATCAGCTTCGTGTCGGCAGGGGCGAACAGGCCGTCGTCGATGCCTTCCTGGATGATGGCGCGGAGGCCGCGGTCGAATCGATCGCGCCGGGCAATCACTTTTCTGAGGAGCGACGGTGAGAGCGCCTGGAGATCGAGTGTCAGCGCCGTGCTGTGCAGCTCGTCGATGATGAGGTGGACGAACGCGACGATCAACTTCCGGAGCTTCTCGTCAGCGGGAATGCCCTCGGCGCGAATCTCGTCCATCACATCGAGAATGAGGTTGAGGGAGTAGTCGTGGCAGGCGTAGAGGATCTCTTCCTTGTTCTTGAAATAGTAGTAGAGATTCCCCTTGGTCATGGAGAGCGTGCCGGCAATCTCGTCCACGCTCGCGCCGTGGTAACCGCGGCGGCGGAAGGCCGCGGCGGCCGTTTTCAGGATCTCGACCCGCTTGCTTTCGAACTTGTCGACCTCCTCGCTCACGCGGAAACGATAGCACAAAATTTGAACGAGCGTTCAATAGTGTAGTAGGATCGCCGGCGTGGAGCAGAGCACTGTCCCGTCGCCGGCTGCCGCCGCGCCGATCACGTTCGAGACGCATCCCGACCGCTACAAGCACTGGAAGCTCGCGCTCGACGGTCCGATCGCCACGCTCTCGATGGACGTGCGCGAGGACGCCGGCCTCCGGCCCGACTACCGCCTCAAGCTCAACTCGTACGACCTCGGCGTCGACATCGAGCTCGCCGACGCGATTCAGCGCATTCGGTTCGAGCATCCCGAGGTCCACGCCGTAGTGATCACCAGCCTCAAGGAGCGCGTCTTCTGCGCGGGGGCCAACATCTTCATGCTCGGCGGCAGCAGCCACGGGTTCAAGGTGAACTTCTGCAAGTTCACCAACGAAACCCGCCTCGCGATCGAAGATGCGAGTGAGAACTCCGGCATCAAGTTCCTCGCGGCGGTGAACGGAATCTGCGCCGGCGGCGGCTACGAGCTGGCCCTGGCCTGCGACGAGATCGTTCTCGTCGACGACGGGAACAGCGCCGTGAGCCTGCCCGAAACGCCGCTGCTCGGCGTGTTGCCCGGCACCGGCGGACTGACCCGCATCGTCGACAAGCGGAAGGTGCGGCGCGACATCGCGGATTTTTTCAGGACGGTCGCGGAGGGTGTGAAGGGAAAGCGCGCCGTCGAATGGCGGTTCGTCGACGCGGTACATCCGACGAGCCGGTTCAAGGACGAGATCGCGCGCCGTGCGAAGGAGCTCGCAGCACGGTCGGATCGGCCCTCAGCAGGGCCAGGCATCGTCCTGGGACCATTCGAATCCGAGCGTGACCGACACTGCGCTGTCGTACCGATGCGTGACGGTCGCGATCGATCGCGCCAAACGGCTGGCGGAGCTCACGGTGAAGGCCCCCGACGCTCCACAGCCTGCCACACCCGACGGCCATCGTCGCCGCCGGCGACCAGTTCTGGCCGCTGCGCGTCTTCCGCGAGCTGGACGACGCGCTGCTGCGGATGCGACTCAACGAACCGGAGATCGGCACGATCGTCGTGCGTGCGGTCGGCGATGCCGACGCGGTGCTCGCGGTCGATCGGACGCTGGATGCCCATCGCGGTCATTGGGCCGTCCGCGAGATCGTGCAGTTCATCAAGCGGACGTTGAAGCGGATGGATCTGACGTCGCGCAGCTTCTTCGCGCACATCGAGCCGGGCAGCGCGTTCGCCGGGACGCTGTTCGAGCTGGCGCTCGCCGCCGATCGCACCTACATGCTCGATGACCCCGACCGGCCGAGCACCGTCGCGCTGTCGGCAATGAACGGTGGCGCCTATCCGATGAGCAACGGTCTCACGCGATTGCAGACGCGGTTTCTCGGCGAGCCTGAGACGGTGGAGTCGCTCCTGTCGCGTGGCGAACCGTTCGAGCCGCAGGAGGCCCTCGCGTGCGGCCTCGTCTTCTCGGCGCCCGACGATCTCGATTGGGACGATGAAGTCCGGCTGGCGATCGAGGAGCGCGCCGCGCTCTCACCGGACGCGTTGACCGGAATGGAAGCCAACCTGCGCTTCGCGGGCCCCGAGACGATGGAAACGAAGATCTTCGGACGGCTCACCGCGTGGCAGAACTGGATCTTCCAGCGTCCGAACGCAGTCGGCGAGCGAGGGGCGTTGAAGGTCTACGGGCGCGAAGGCCGCCCTGAATTCGATTGGAGGCGCTGCTGATGAATCTGCAGGACCGCATTCCCAACAACGTCGACCTGTCGGGCAACAAGCGCCTGCAGCGGGCACTCGAGCATTGGCAGCCGAAATACCTGCAGTGGTGGGCCGATATGGGGCCGCAAGGGTTCCAGCATTACCACCAGGTGTATCTGCGGACGGCGGTGAGCGTCGACGCGAAGGGCTGGGCGCACTTCGAGTACGTGAAGCTGCCCGACTACCGCTGGGGGATCTTCCTCGCGGAGCCGACGCCCGATCGCCGGATCAACTTCGGCCAGTTCAAGGGCCAGCCCGCATGGCAGGAGGTGCCTGGCGAGTTCCGCAACCAGCTCCGCCGCCTCATCGTCACGCAGGGCGATACCGAGCCGGCGAGCGTCGAGCAGCAGCGGATGCTCGGCCATCATTGTCCGAGCCTGTACGACCTTCGGAACCTGTTTCAGGTGAACGTCGAAGAGGGCCGTCACCTCTGGGCGATGGTCTATCTGCTCCACTCGTACTTCGGCCGCGACGGCCGCGACGAGGCCGAGGAGCTGCTCGAGCGGCAGAGCGGCAACCGCGACAAGCCGCGGATGCTCGAGGCGTTCAACACGCCCATCGAGACCTGGCTCGATTTCTTCGCGTTCACGATGTTCACCGATCGCGATGGGAAGTCGCAGCTGCTTTCGCTGTCGGAAAGCTCCCTCGATCCGCTGTCGCGAACCACCCGTTTCATGCTGACCGAAGAATCGCACCACATGTTCGTCGGCGACACGGGCCTGTCGCGCATCGTGGAGCGTACGTGTCAGCTGATGAAGGAGGCCGGCTTCTCCGAGGACGTGCGGACGGTCGGCGGCATCGACCTCGCCACCATCCAGAAGTACGTCAATTTCTGGTTCAGCCAGAGCCTCGACCTGCATGGCAGCGAAGTGTCGAGCAACGCGGCGAACTACTTCACGAACGGCCTGAAGGGGCGCGCGGAAGAGGACAAGCACGGCGACGACCATGTCCTTGCCGATGACGTGTATCTGCTGGACGTGATCGACGATAACGGCCGCTCGACCAAACGAGAGGTCCCGATGCGCAACGCGCTCAACGAGGTGCTCCGCGACTGGTACGTCGACGACTGCCGCAGCGGCCTCGATCGGTGGAACAAGCGGATTGCCGCGCACGGCATTCGACTTCGAGTTCTACCTGCCGGACCGCAAGTTCAACCGGAGCATCGGCATCTTCTCGGGTCTGCGCTTCGATCCGTGGGGACAGCCGCTCAGTGCGGAGGAGTGGGAACGCCGGAAGGGCGAGTGGCTCCCGTCGCCGAAGGACAACGAGTACCTGAAAAGCATTCAGGCGAAGCCGGTCTACGAGCCTGGGAAGTTCGCAAACTACATCGCGCCGCCGATTCGCGGCATCAACCAGAAGCCCATCGACTTCGAATACGTCCGCACCGAACTCTGACGCCGACGCATGTCCTACTCGAGGATCAGCTACACCGTCGAGAGTGGGGTCGCCGAGATCGAGCTCCGCGACCCGCCGGCCAACACGTACTCGCACGAGATGATGCGCGAGATCGACGACGCGATCCTCAGCGCACGCATGGATCGCGACGTTCACGTCATCGTCATCCGCGGCTCGGGCGAGAAGTTCTTCTGCGCTGGCGCCAACATCTCCATGCTCAGGGACGCCGACCCCGACTGGAAGTACTACTTCTGCCTCCACGCAAACGAAACGATGAACCGCCTCGAGCAAACGCCGAAGCTGGTCATCGCCGCGCTCAACGGCCACTGCGTCGGTGGAGGGCTCGAGGTGGCGATGGCCGCTGACATCCGCATCGCGAGAAAGGACGGCGGCAAGATCGGGCTGCCGGAGGTGAAGCTGGGCGTGCTGCCCGGCACCGGCGGCACGCAGCGACTGACGCGACTGCTCGGGAAGGCCAGGGCCATCGAGCTGATGGTGACCGGGCGGCTCATGTCGTTCGAGGAGGCGCGAGGGCTTGGACTGGTGAACGAGGTGTGGGGCGACGCCGACCTGAAGGGGCGTTCGTTTCGCGAGGCGGCGCTCGACTACGCACGACAGTTCACGCCGCCGCACGCCGCCAGCAAGTCGGTCGGCCACATCAAGCGTGCCGTCCAGTCGGGGCTCGAAGTCGGGTTCCACGAAGCGCTCGCGCTCGAGCGCGAGCTGCAGCAGCGGCTGTTCGAGAGCGCCGATGCCGCCGAAGGAATCAGCGCGAACGTTGAAAAACGCACGCCGAAATTCACCGGACGATAGATGAGCCCTGACGCTCAGGTAGACGATCACGCGAATCGCTGCAGTGTTGGGTGCCGGGACGATGGGGCACGGCATCGCCCATGCGGCGCTCGCCGGCGGCTACGAGACGGCGATGTACGACGTCACTGAGTCGGCGCTCGATGTGGGCGTCGCGGCGATCCGGAGGATCGTCACGACAAGCGTGGAACTGGGGAAGCTGCCGGCGGGCGAGGCAGCCGCAATCGAGGGCAGGCTCACGGCGACCCGCGATCTGGCGTCGGCCGTCGACCGCGCGGACATGATCATCGAGGCGGTGCCCGAGCAGATCCAGCTCAAGCTCGCGACGTTCGGCGACGTCCAGACGCTCGCGCCGAGGCATGCGGTGCTCGCCACGAACACCTCGGCCCTGAGCATCAGCGAAATAGCGGCGGTCCTCGATGATCCGTCACGCCTCGCCGGGATGCACTTCTTCAACCCGGTTCATCGCATGAAGCTCGTGGAGATCGTGAGGACGTTCGACAGCGGCGAGGCCACGCTCGCGGCGATCGAGGAAGTCGCCCACAGGATGGGGAAGGAGACGGTCCTCATCCGAGAGTCGCCCGGCTTCGTCACCAGCCGGATCAACGCGATGATCGGCAACGAAGCGTTCTACATGCTCCAGGAAGGCGTGGCGTCGGCACGCGATATCGACAAGGCGCTGAAGCTCGGGCTGAACCATCCGATGGGTCCGTTCGAGATGGTGGACCTCGTCGGGCTCGACACGCGCCTCAGCATCCTCCAGTATCTGCACCGGACGCTCGGCGAGAAATTCCGACCCTGTCCGCTGCTCGAGCAGCATGTCAGGGCCGGCCGGTTGGGCAAAAAGGTCGGTAAGGGGGTGTACGACTACTGAATTCGAATGGTGCCCTGCAACGAGGTCGTCGAGGGCTCGTTGTGATCGTGATAGCCGCAGGTTCGTGCGGTGTTCAGGTTCTGCGTCTGGCGGCTCTGCCCGGGCTGCAGGTTGCCCACCGTGATCTCGGGGCAGTTCGTATGCTCCGGATGTGGGTCCGACGACATGTCATGCTGCCGGTTGTGATTGTTGACGAACGTGACGCGCGAACCGACGGGCACCGTCAGCGACGAGGGCGAAACGGCTCCGTCGGCGCCGATCGTGATCGTCATCGTCGTCCCACCGCCGCCGCCACCACCGCCCGGGTTCGTTGGCGTCGTCGGCGAGCTGCTTCCACCGCCGCACGCCGCGATCGTGAGCGCCATCGCCGCTGCGCACGCGCTTGCTGACCAGACCGCCGCTGCCTTCATCGTTCCCCCTAGAAGAACTTCCGCGAGATGTTGAACCCGATGAACCAATCGTCGTTGCTGACGCCGCCGCGGGCCAGCTGACCCATGGTCGTGCCGAAGCCGTTCGAGAAGTTCAGTTGGAAGGAGTGTCCGCCGAGACGCTTTTCGATGCCGATCGATCCCTGGTTCTCGCGCGGCTTGTAGCCGACCGCTCGCGGCGCGTACTCGCCGACCACGTACACCGTTGGTCGAATTCGGAAGCGAAGGCCAACACCGACGATTAGTGTGTTGTTGTCGTCGACCAGGTCCGCCGGCAGCAGGTTCGTGTTGTGGAGCCACATCGGCATGACATAGACCGCGCCGTGCTCGCCGAACTCGCGCGAGAGGATCGCGCCGATGCCGGGCGTGCGGCTGTCGCGGAAGTTGTTGGTGCCCTCAGCCGTGGCAAACGCCGCCAGTCCGAACGGGCCGCCGTCGCGCTGCTGCACGATGTCGTACTGCCCGAAGAACTCGATGGTGCGATCGCTCGTGCGATGAATTCCGATCTGCGTCTTCCGGAACAGACCGAACCGGTACTCGAGCCCGATCTGCGCCCCGGAGTCGAGCCCGAAGAAGTCTTCGAGCAGGCTGCCGAAATCGCCGGAGCCGAGCGGCCGGCCGAACCGGTGCGTCACGCGGAACGCGCTCTTATGACGTGGCAGGCGCAGCGTGGTCGGAAGGGCCACGATCGTGAAGTCGGGTTGCGCGGGGTTCGGATCCATATCCGGATCGTCTTCCTGCGCGGCGGCCGCGTTGGGGTCTGCAGGGTCCGTCTGCGCGGTCGAAGCCGGCTTCCCCTTGTCGTCGCGGCCGTCGGCGTCCTGGGCCAACGCCGTCGAAGCGGTGCCCAGGGTCATCACCAGGCCGAGAACGATCAGTCTGCACAACGTCATGGAGTCGCTCCTAGTTGTTGGGCGCGCCGAGCGCGATCCACCGGCGGATGACCAGGATCTGTCCCTCGGTCAGGAACGGACCGGCCGTACGAGGCATCCGCATTCCTACGATATCGGCTCGACCCTCCAGCTTGTGCACGAGATAGCTGTTTTCAGGGTCTCCGGGCGCTACACGCAGGAGCGACGGTTTCTCACGACTCGCAACATTGACGAGGTTCGCGTACGCCGCTCCGGGATCGAGGCTCAGACCCATCGGCGGAATGCGTCCTCCTGTGCTCGTATGGCACTGCGTGCAGGCGACCCTGCTGGAGGAATCCGCTGTCTGGAAAACATTCTGCGCGATGCTCGAGAAGGTTGGTTCCAGGTTCGGCGTCGGGCCGGTCACATCCGACAGCTTCTCATCGCATGCCGCAGCCAACAGGACTGCGGCGGCCAACAGTACACGGAGCGAGCGCACGATCGTCATAGTCGATGATATCTCTCCGAGGGGGGAACGGTTCTCAGCAACGTGCCGCGTCAGCGGGCACGCGCGTCGCGCGGAACCACAACCAGCTTGCCGCGCATCTCCTCGTGTCCTTTGCCGCAGAACGCCGCGCAGTTGATCTCGAACTCGCCAACCGCGGTCGCCGTGAACTCGATCGTCACCGGGTCGCTGCCGCGGGGCACTTCTTCGGACACCTTGAACTTCTTGATCTGCACGCCATGCGTCCCATCCGCGGTTCGCACGACGAGGCGAATCGTTTCGCCTTCAGTCACCTCGATGCGCGACGGGACGAACGCGAACCGCTTCGCGACGAGCTCGACGACGCGCGGTTCGGTCTGGCGGGCCGGCGCCGCGGCCACTCCCGCGCAAACGAGAATTGCCGCGCCGACAGGCGGCCAGGTAATCAAATCTGGTGTGCACACTCATGGGGATCGACATGGGGACGCTGCTGACTCCATGAGCAAGGCTGATGCCCGCGCGTCGCATGCAGTTCCGTGCGAAAAACAGCCTGCCGGTGGCGGGTCCGATTACCGCGCGTGTAATCGACGACGGATGTCGTAAGGCAGGGTCTGGCCCCTAGTGCCTCAGCAAACCTTCGATCCGGTACTTTCGCGAGGTAGTAGCTCAGGGCGCGCTGACTGATGCCCATCACCTCCGCGGCGTCTTTCTTCACGCCGCCGGACTGTTCCAACGCGCGCCGGATCGTCTCTTTCTCCACCCACTCGAGATTCTGATGGAGGCGCATCGACGGCAGGCCCGGCGAGGGCGTCGACGTCGCGCCAAGAAGCGAGATCGATCGTGACGTGAGGACAGGTCCCGAGGCGAGGACCACGGCGCGCTCGATCGTGTTCTCGAGCTCCCGAACGTTGCCCGGCCATTCGTACTTCTTGAGCGCGGCGACCACGTCGTCCTCGATGCCCGAGATCGGCTTGCCCGTGCGCTGACGGTGCTTCTCGACGAAGTGCTCGATGAGCACGGGGATGTCCTCGGGCCGTTCGCGAAGCGCCGGGATCTCGATCGGGATGACGTTCAGGCGGTAGTAGAGATCTTCCTGAAACTTGCCGTCGGCAACCATCTGCTTCAGATCGCGATTCGTCGCCGCGATGACCCGGACGTCCACGCGCTGGGTCCGCTCAGCGCCGAGCGGCTCGAACTCGCGCTCCTGCAGCACACGCAGCAGCTTGGCCTGCAGCGCCGTGGTCATCGTGCCAATCTCATCGAGGAAGATCGAGCCGCCATCGGCCAGCGCGAACCTGCCGCGCTTGTTGGCCGTGGCTCCCGTGAATGCGCCGCGGACGTGGCCGAAGAGCTCCGATTCGAGCAGCGTTTCCGGAATCGCCGCGCAATTCACCTTGATCAGCGGCATTTCCCGCTGCGCGCTGCGATGATGGATGGCCCGCGCCACCATCTCCTTGCCCGTGCCCGTTTCGCCGGTGATGAGCACGGTGCTCTTCGTCTGGGCCACCAGCTCCGCGCGCTGAATCACATCCTGCATCGCGCGGCTGCGCCCGACGATGCCGTAGTGATTGAATTCGGCGTCGCGCTCGCTGAGCAGATACTGGCGCTCCGTCTGCAGCCGCTGCGACTTCACGGCACGGCCCGCGAGCGCGATGAGCTCCTCGACTTCGAACGGCTTTTCCAGGAAGTCCTCGACCCCGAGCTTGAACGCCTCGCGCACGATCTGCGTGGAACCGTGTGCGGTCATCATCACGATCTGCGGCCGCTCCGCCGTCGGCGTCGACTGGGCGATCTCACGAATGAGCTCGAGGCCCGTCATACCGGGCATCAGGTTGTCGACCACCAGGAGGTCGAACGCACGCCCCGCGAGCTGGCGCTGCGCTTCGCGCGCGCTGCCCGCCTCCACGACGTCGTGGCCCTCTTCGCGGAGCGCGCGGCCGAGTCGTTTCAGGATCTTCTCTTCGTCGTCGGCAAGCAGGATGGATCCGCGAATCGCCATCGGGTGTCGCACCTGTGTCAGCCACGCGGCGCAGGCACCGGAAGCGCGATTCGCGTCTCGGTGCCGCCGCCCACGCGGCTCGACACGGTAATCTCGCCGCCCAGACCCTCGACGATGTTGCGCGCGATCGGGAGCCCCAGGCCGGTGCCCGTACGGCGAGTCGTGAAATAAGGATCGAAGATGTGCGCCATGTCTTCCGGTGCAATACCGATGCCGCGATCCGCGACCGTGATCGTCACCTTTTCGGAGGAGGCTCGCGTCGCCAGCCGGATGGGGGGCTCGGTCGCCGGGGCCACGCTGCCGGCCGGCGCCGCTTGTGCGGCGCGCTGGACCGCCTGGCGGGCGTTCGTCAGGATATTCACCAGCGCGGTGCGCAACCGGTCGGCGTCGGTCGCGATTCGCGGATCGGCGGGATCCAGATCCAGCGAGACGACGGGGCCGGGCTCGCCGGCTTCGGCGGCCTGGGCCGACGCCGGCAGAGCGCGTTGAGGCTCGTGTCGGCGTACTCGAAGCGGAGGGGGCGCGCGAAGTCGAGCACCTCGCTGACAACTCGGTTCAAACGGCTGGTCTCCTCGTCGATGTCCGCCACGGCCTCACGCAGCTCCGCCGGCGACACGCCATCGCGCAGGCTGCGGAGCGTCGTGCGGATGATCATCAGCGGGTTGCGCACCTCGTGCGCGATCACGGTGGAAAGCCGCCCCAATGCGGTCAACCGCTCTTTCTGGGCGGCCTCGCGCTGGAAGTTCGCGATGGAGTCGGTGAGGGTGTTGAACGCAGTTGCGAGCAGGCGCGCGTCCTCGTCGTCTCCGGTGCGGGTCTGGAGCGCTACCTTCCGCGTGAGGTCGCCGGTGGCCGCCACATGGCGCATGGCACTGGTGACGGCGGCCAGCGGGCGCGTCACGGTGCGCGCGAGGACGTAGCTGATGATCGTCGCAAGGAGAACCGTGGCAATCAGCGCCCCGACGAGGCCATTGCGGATCGTTCGAAGGAACTGCAGGCGGGCCGTGCGCGAGCGGAGGATCAGCGCCGAGGGACCGTTGGGGTCGACTGCGTCGCCAGCGTTGCCGAGGGGGCGCTTGAGCGCGAGGTACTCCTCGTTTCCCACCATGACCGTCGAGATGCCGGTGGCCCGGATCGCGGGGACGAGCGCCGAGCGCGCCGCGGCCGGCAGCGTGGAGGCGAGGACGCGGCCGCCGGCGGCGAACGCCACCTCACTTCCCGTCACATCCTTGAACTGTCGCGCCAATCCATCGTCGAGAAGGAAACCGATGCTGAGGCGTCCGAAGACGTCGGGGTTTTCGAGGCCAACGTAGAACGGCACGCTGACCACCTGCAGGAGACCTCGTTCGTGCGGCCAGATGAACGAGACCTCGGCGGTCTGGGTTGACGCGGCCATCGGCCGTTCCGGCGGGCTGACGCCATCGGCCGCAAGCACCCGGCCGTCACGGCCTCTGACGACCACGAGCGCGGCGTTGATCTGCCGTCGGGTACTCCTCGGTCACCGGTTGAATGGTGGTTGGGTCGCCCGTCTCGACCATGGCCTTGAATCGTGGAAGGTCGGCGATCAGGCGTGCGAACCGCGTGTAGGTGTCCGTCAGCAGCGATCGGTGCTGGTCGACGAGCCGGCTGGCTTCGTGCAGCCCCCGCTGCAGCTCCGCCTCGGCTTCCCGCGTCGCCCGCGCGTTGACGAAGTAGGAAGCGAACCCGAGCGAGAGCACCGCCAGCAGCGCGCACGCGAGAAAGATGCGGTTGGTGAGCGATGAGAGCAACCTCATGCTAATGGTCGCTACGGCACGGCGAAGTCGAGCTCGACGCTGCCGCTCTCCGGGATGGTGACCGTGCGGGTCTCGCGCGTCGCGCCATCGAGCCAGGCGGCAACGCTGTACGTCCCGGGCGGAATGGCGTCGATGCGGTACCGGCCCTCCGCGTCGGTCGTATCGAAGTACCGATGGTTGAAGACGATGATGAACGCGCTCATGTGCGAATGGATATCGCAGAACACCCGCACGACGCCGGGCCGATCGAACCGCACCGACTTCGAGCGGCCCTTCGCGTAGCGGCCGAGATCGAACCGGCGCGGCTTCGACAGCGAGAAGACGTTGTGATACGTGCTGTCGTTGTTGGGGAAGTCGACCACGGTTCCCACCGTAATCGCGAGCACGTTCGGAAAAAAGGTCTCGTTCCGCTGATCCATGCGCCCGCGCTGCGGCTCGCGGTCCTCGAACGCGCCGCGTGGCGCGGTCTCGAGGTACACGACGGCACGGCGCCGATCCGTCACGTCACGGACGCCCGGCGAATTGAGCTCCGCGACCCCCGGCCGGCGCTCGGGAGGCGGCAACGTGCGACGGACCTCGACGCGCCCGCGAAGGGAGCCGTAGGGTGCGTGAAGGGCACTCGACACGCTCCATGCGCCCAGCGCACCCGAGACCACCGTGACCAGGATCGGTATTCGCATTCCTAGAACCAGTAGAGCAGCTGAAATGCAGGCAGGGTCGCGTTTCGCACGCGGCCACCGTCGCGGCGGTTTACCTGCACCGACACGCGGGCGATGAGGTTCCGCTGCAGGTAATAGCCGCCGCCGACCTCGACGCGCGTGACCGGAGCGTCCCACTCGGTGACGCGGCCGGCCGCGTTCGCGATGCGGTTGAACGCGAGATGCTCGGCGCGGGCCGCCGCGTACATGCCCGGCAGGAAGGTGTAGCGTCCTTCAGCGCTCACGGCGAGGGCCTGCAGCGGCGCCGGCACCGGCGGCGCGGCGACCGCCGGGATGCGCCACTCGCTCAACACCGCTTCCGCCCGGGCGACCCAATGATCGCGCGAGTACTCCACGTCGCCGCCATAGGCCCGCTGCATGAAGCGGCGGTCCTTCTCGGCCTGAACGTCGTCCACGAGCGGACGCGCGCCAAACTGTCCCTGCGAGAAGGAGGACCCGAGGGTGAGACCCACGAATGGGGTGAGCGTGACCCTCGTCGCGATCTGTTTACCGTCGTTGTCGTCGTCGACACGCGGGTTCGAGGCGCTGCCGTTCGTTATCGCGGCCGTCACGTCGAGGGCACGCCACCCAGTGCTCACCTGGACACCCGTGTCCCAGCTGAACGCCGTCACCATCGGCAGACCACGATCGGGTTCCGGATTCCCGATGGCGAAGCTCGACTCCCAGCCGCGGCCGCGCATTCGCAGCAGATCGTCGACGTTGGAGGGCAGCGCGTCGGGCCGAAGCGAGGTCAGGTACTGGTAAGCAAGCGGGTAGCCGATCAGCGGGTTGTCGTTGCCGTAGACGTGACGCGTGAACCTGCCGAAGGTGGGTGGAATGCGTCCAGCCTGGATGTCGAAACGGCGATCCCGCCACGGCCGGACGCGGGCGAAGAATGCGAACGGCGTCAGACGATCGAAGTTTTCCGTGCGGAGCTCGCCCAGAAAGGAGAAATGATCGCTCGCACGCACCGACCAGCTCAGCCCGATGCGAACCTCGCGCAGGGTGCTGTGTTCGTAGTCGCTGAAGTTGAAGAAACCGGTATCCTCAGGCGCGATCGAGGCGGCGGCGTTGCCGCTGATGACCACTCGTCCGCCGCCGAAGGTGACCGGCTCGGACGGCAGCGCTTGCGCCGCGGCCGCCGATGCCGCCCCGCAGGCCGCCAGCACGAGGACCGCCATCCGCATGTGCGTCAGAATGGGCGATTATAATGCGGCGCTCTCCACCATCCCCCCTTGCGGTCCGCCTGTCGCTGGCGTTGCTCCTCCTGCCAGCCGCGGCGTCGCGGTCCGACGTTACCGATCGAATCGAGCGCGTCATCCCGGTCCCGCCGGGCACACCCATTTCCGCGCAAATCACCATCGGCCGCCTCGAAGTGAGCGGCTGGGAGCGGAATGAGGTATCCGTCGAGATCGTGCGCAGCGCTGTCGACGCGCAGCGGCTCGCCCTGATCCCCGCGCATGTGGAGCAGGGGGCAGACGGCGTGATCGTGCGGGCGATTCAGGCAGACGGTGGACACGATGCGCGTCTGCGCACAGACGTCGTCCTCCACGTGCCCGCGGCCGCGCCCGTGCGTGACGCGGCGGTGTTCGAAGGCCGCATCGAGCTCTCGGACCTGCGCACCGCCTGCGCCGCGCGCCTCGAGCGCGGCGACATCACGGGGACGCGACTGGCCGGCGTGGTGCGGCTCGAAACGGCGATTGGGAACATCCGCCTCGCGGCAGCGACCCTGTCGAGGGACGGCATGCTGCGTCTGCGCACCTTCAACGGCGACGTGGCGCTCGAGCTCGCGGGCGCACCCGCTCATGCGCGGATCCTTGCGCTCTCGATGGGCGGCAGGATCAGGTCGGAGATTCCGCTCGCATTGAAAGAACGGTGGGGACCCCGCTTCGGTGAGGCGACGCTTGGCAACGGGGAGCCCGTCATCTCGATCGACGTCGTCAACGGGAACGTGGCGATCACGGTTGCAGACGCAAAACGATGAGCAGAGTGCCGGGGTTGAGGCGTTCGAGCCGCGGATCGGGGTAAGGCGACACGAGGGTCCATGCCTCGACCACGCGGCCGTCCTCGACGCGCGGTCCTCGCGCTACCTGGGCGCGTCGGGCGCCGTAGAGCAGCGCCACCTTCCAACGGTTGTAGCCGCCGCTCTGCCCGAAAGCATCTGACGCGATCACGGATTGTGGCTCGAAGCTGCCATTGCCGGGCGGCGTCGAAGGATCCTGGCGAATCGCCGCCAGCACGGTGTCGAGGTTGCGGACGGTCGTGTACGCGCGGTACGTGCCCGGCGGCGAGCCGCGCGGCGTGAACAGGCGCACAAATGCGGGCGCTTCCGTGAAATCGCCCGGCACGCCGAGGAGCGCCAGAATCAGACAGGCGAAGGGCATTCGGATATACTTTGCCGTAAGTCGTTGGCGTACATCATCTGCGAGCCCTGCGTCGGCACGAAGGATACGGCCTGTGTCGATGTTTGCCCGGTGGACTGCATCCATCCGCGTAAGGATGAGGCAGGGTTCGCAGACGCCGAGATGCTGTACATCCACCCGCACGAGTGCATCGACTGCGGTGCCTGCGTGCCGGCGTGTCCCGTCGAAGCCATTTTTGCCCTCGACGAGACCCCGGGGAAATGGAAGTCGTACGTCGGCGTCAACGCGGGATACTACGCATAGACCAAGGAAGACCAAACCGAAGACCAGAGACCGAAGACTAGAGACCGAAGACGATGGGACTCATCGATCACCAGTTCGAAGACAACTTCATCACGACGAGCATCGACAAGATTCTCACGTGGGCGCGCTACTCGGCGATCTGGCCCATGGGGTTCGGGCTTGCCTGCTGTGCGATCGAGATGATGGCGGCATCCGCGTCCCGGTACGACATCGCGCGGTTCGGGTCGGAGGTGTTTCGAGCGTCCCCGCGGCAGGCCGACCTCCTCATCGTCGCTGGCACCGTCACCAAGAAGATGGCGCCGGTTCTGCGGCGCCTCTATGACCAGATGCCCGAGCCAAAGTGGGTGATCTCGATGGGCAGCTGTTCGAACGCCGGCGGCCCGTTTCCGACCTACAGCGTGCTTCAGGGCGTGGACAAGATCGTGCCCGTCGACGTGTATGTCTCCGGGTGTCCTCCGAGGCCGGAGGCGCTCCTGTACGGCCTGATGCGGCTGCAGGACAAGATTCGGAAGGAAAGCACCATCCTGCGCAAGCAGCGCGTGATCCATGTCGGCCAGAGCGAACCGACCCTCGTCGGTGAACGGGGGTAATGGTGATCAAGTTTCTCAAGACGATCTTCCTCGTCGATCTCCTGAAGGGGCTCTGGGTCACGCTGAAGTACACGCCGCAGCCGGCCTTCACCTTCCAGTACCCAGCGGAACGGCGGCCAGTGGCGCCGCGCTTTCGCGGCGTGCTGCGCCTGCAGGTTGAACCGGCCACGGGGGCGCAGACGTGCATCGTGTGCGACCAGTGCGCGAAGGCTTGTCCCGATGACCTCATCACGCTCGGCGGGCATCGCGAGCCGGGTCACAAGATCAAGGTCCTCGATTACTTCGATTTCAACCTGTCTCGCTGCAGCTTCTGCGGGCTCTGCGCCGAAGTGTGTCCGACGAAGCCGGTGAAGGCGTTGATCATGAGCGAGGACTACGAGCTCGGCAGCTACAGCCGAGATACGCAGATCCTGCGGATCGATGAGATGTACGACGGCGTTCCAATCGAGCAGTACACGCACTAGCATCCTGAGAGTTGGGGCCATGTCCCGCCTAGCCCGGCCGATCGCGTTCACCTTGGCGCTCATCGGCGCCGCCGCCGCCGTCGGCTTACACGGGCTGCACGCGTCCGATTCCGATACCACGCTGTACGACGCCGAGCTTCAGTATCAGCTCGCCACGGTGCTCTTCGATGAGACGCGTTACAAGGAGGCCATGGAGGCATTCCAGCGCGCGGCGAAGGTCACCACGGATCCGGTGCTCGCGCTGCGGTCGCGGAAAGGCCGCGTACGATCGGCGCTCCGTGTCGCCGAGTTTGCCCTCGCGCGGACGGAAGCCGAAGCCCTCCGGAAGGATGAGCCGCGGGATGCCGAGGTTCTCACGCTCCATGGCGATTCTTTGTGGGGCGCGGGACTCTTCGACGAGTCGGACGCCGCATACGAGGATGCGCTCGCGTTGAGCCCGGGCTCGTCACGCGCGCGATTCGGCCTGGCGCGCTCGCTGGCCACGCGCAACCGCCTGGATGAAGCCCTCAGCGAGGCGCTCGCCTCATCGGCGTCGGCGCCGCGCGACGCCGAGATCCACCACGTTGTCGGCGACATCTACGAACGGCTCCACCGGTACGACGAGGCGGCGAACGCGTATACGAACTACATCAACCTTCTGCCGAACAAGGACCGGAGCGACAAGGCCGCGTGGTCTCGGGCGCAGGTGCGGTTTCTCAAAGCCTTCGAAGGGAAGGTGCCGGCGCAAATCGATGGCGAAGACGCCGGACGCCTCCATACGGTGCCGTTCCGGCTCGTCAAGGACAAGGTGGTCGTGCAGGGCCGCGTGAATGGCGGGCGTGCGCAGGACTTCGTGCTCGACACCGGCTCCGAGGAAACCGTGATCTCCCGGCAGACGGCATCAAGGGCGGGAGTGGCGCCAATCACCTATACGCTGAGCGCCGGCGTCGGCGAGGTCGGCATGCGCGGCCTCCAGCTCGGACGGCTCGACTCACTCGATATCGGTACGCTGAAGATCCGCAACCTGCCGGTGCTGATCAAGAACCCGCCGCTGCGCGGACTTCCGAGGCGGGAAGGGGAGAGCTTTTCACCGTTGTCGCTCGGCATGTCGATGGCGATCGACTACCAGAAGCGAATGCTCACGATCGCGAAAAACCTGCCCGACACCGAGGCAGACTTCCGGTTGCCGATGCGCATTCATCGCCTCGCGATGGTGCGTGGCACCTTGAACAGCACGCGGCCGGCCTACTTCGTGATCGATACCGGCGGGGAGGTCATCTCGATCAGCGCCGACACCGCCGACACCCTCGAGACACGAGCGCCACGCCGCATTCCGCTGAAGGTCTATGGCACGTCAGGATGGGACCGGGATGCCTTCCTGCTGCCAGGCGTCAACTTGAACTTCGCCGCGATCGAATACCGCAACTTCCCGGTCGTCGTCCTGAATCTTCGAGCCCCGAGCGTTCTGCTGGGGTTCCAGCTTGGCGGCATCGTCGGCCACAAGTTCCTGGGCAAGTACCGGGTCGCCATGGATCTCGCTCGAAGCGAACTGCGTCTCGACGAATTCTGAGGAACCGCCCGTAGCCATCTCGCGCCAAAGCAGGCAGCTCGTCCGCACAATTCTGTAATTGTCCAGTCGGAAATCTGGCGTTTATGCGCACATCCGCGCAACTCATCCATAATTTCGTCCCAGGTTTACTGAGCAATTCCTGAAGTCACGAATTTAGCTCGACCGGCACTCCGATTGCGAAGCTCGTCCATCGCTCGGTAGCGCAATTCTCCGCGCTGCCTCCCATCCACGACGAGACGAAAGGACGTAACCGCGATGAAGATGCGGAGCTTCGTGTACGCGTGTGTGTGCGCCACGGCGGCGGCGGGAATGCTCCTTTTGCCGGCGAGCGTCGAGGCGGCAACCATCTCGGTCCCCGCGGGAGGCAATCTGCAAGCCGCGCTGGATGCGGCGAACCCGGGTGACACGATTCTGCTGGCGGCCGGAGCCACGTACGTGGGGAACTTCGTTCTCCCCGTCCATGGCGGCACGACGTACGTGACGATTCGCACCGGCGGCAACGATTCCGTGTTGCCCGCGCCCGGCGCCCGCATTACCCCGGCGCACGCGCCGTACCTGGCGAAGCTCCGATCGCCCGGAGGGACGCCGACTCCCTGGATGCCGGCGCTCAGCACTGCTGCCCGGCGCTGCGTACTGGCGCGTGATGTTCGTGGAGCTTCTCGCGAACCCCAAAGGCGAGAGCGACATCGTGCAGCTCGGCGACGGGTCGTCCGCGCAGAACTCGCTTTCTCTCGTCCCGCATCATCTGATCCTCGATCGCGTCTACATTCACGGCGATCGCCTCGACGGACAGAAACGCGGCCTCTCACTGAACAGCGGTGACACGACCATCACGAATTGCCATATCAGCGACATCAAGTCGGTCCTTCAGGATTCACAGGCGATCGGCGGCGCAAACGGTCCCGGGCCGTATCACCTCGAAAACAACTACCTCGAGGCCGCGGGCCAGATGTTCCAGATCGGCGGCGACGACCCGAAGATTTCGGGCCTCGTGCCAGCCGACCTGACCTTCCGTCGCAACCTGCTCACGAGACCGGTGGCCTGGCGAAATCCGATTCTCGCGACGCCGACCGGAGTCTCTGCATCGCCGGGTGGAGGTGGCGCCCTCGCCGCCGGAACGTACGGATACCGCGTGGTCGCACGGCGTCCGGCGGGACCCACGAAGATTGCGACGTCGGTGCGCTCCAGCGAGGTCTCCGCTACCGTTGCGGCCGGCGGCTCCATTACGGTCCGCTGGAACGCCGTTCAGGACGCCGCTGAATACCATGTCTACGGCCGCACGCCCGGCGGGCAGACGATGTACTGGAAGGTGACGACGACGTCGTTCACCGACACGGGTGCATCGGGCACGGCCGGCACCGCCCCGACGACCGGCACGATCTGGCAGGTGAAGAACCTGTTCGAGCTGAAGAACTTCAAGCGCGCGCAGGTCGATCACAACGTGATGGAGAACAACTGGATGCAGGCGCAAAGCGGCGTCGGCGTCCTGTTCACCACGCGCAATCAGAACGGCGGCTGCACGTGGTGCGTCGTCGAGCAGGTGACCTTCGAGTACAACATCGTCCGCAACGTGTCGGGCGGGATCACCATTCTTGGGATCGACAATAACCACCCGAGCAGGCAAGCGAACAACATCCGGATCCGCCACAACGAGGTCTCTGGCATCGATCGCGTCCTGTGGGGCGGCACCGGCTACTTCCTGTATCTGACCGACAACCCACGTGACATCACGGTCGACCACAACACCATCATCTCGCCAAACGGCAACGGTGTCGTCAGTGCGTCCGGGCCGCCGGTGTATGGATTCGTGTTCACCAACAACGTGGCGCGCCACAACTGGTACGGGATTTTTGGCAACGGCAAGGGCTACGGCAACCCGGCGATCAGCTATTACTTTCCGAACGGCGTGATCCGCCGCAACGTGCTGGCGGGCGGGAGCGCGTCGCAGTATCCGCCGGACAACCTGTTTCCGACGACGACCGTGTTCCAGAACCATTTCGTCAGCTACGCGGGAGGCGATTACGCGCTCCTGCCGGGGACCGACTGGGCCGGCGCGGGCCTGGACAGCGAGGATCTCGGCGCTGACATCGCCGAGATTCGGAGCGGAGGTGGATCGGCGGCGCTGCAGGTCCTGACGCAGTCGCTCCCGTCGACGACAGAGCTCGTCGCCTACGCCTTCACGCTCCAGGCCGCAGGCGGCACGCCGCCGTACCAGTGGAGCATCATCAGCGGAAGCCTGCCGACCGGCATATCGCTCGATCCGCTGACAGGCGCGCTCTCGGGAGCGGCGGCAACGGCCGGGAACTACGCCTTGACCGTGCGTGCCACCGATTCCTCCGCCGCTACAGCCTCCCAGCCGCTGTCGCTCCAGGTTGCCGCCGCGGTTCCACCAGTGCAGATCGTCACGGCCGCCGTGCCGGGCGCCGTTGTCTCGGTGCCGTACTCGCAGCACCTCGACGCCATCGGCGGCTCGGGCTCTTACACGTGGAGTGTGACCGCCGGTCAGTTGCCGCCAGCCATCACACTCTCGACGGCCGGCGACCTTTCCGGCACTCCCACGACGGCCGGAACGTGGTCGTTCACCGCGACCGCGACCGATGCACAGGATTCGAGCCGCTTTGCGTCGCGGCCGTTTTCGCTCGCCGTCGCGTCGTCGAACGCGCCGCCGGTGGTGACGTTGACGGCGAACCGCAGCGGTGTCGTTCCCGTCGGCGCGCCCGTGACGTTCACCGCGAACGCGACGGACAGCGACGGCACGGTTACGCGCGTCGACTTCTTCATCAACAGCGCGGCGGCGGGGTCAGACAGCTCTGCGCCGTTCACGCTCGTCTGGGTCGCCGTTGCCGGAGGGCCTTACACGGTGACCGCGAGAGCAACAGACGACGATGGTGCGACGAAAACGAGCGCCGCGCTGAATCTGACGACGTCTGATGAGATCGTGATTTACGCCTCGGATGTGACTCGGATGGTGGGCGACTATCAACTTGCGGCTGACGCGACCGCGGCCGGGGGCCAGCGTCTCTGGAACCCGAACAGGTTTGCCGCCAAAATTCTCTCCGCGTCAGCCTCGCCGGCGAACTACTCCGAGGTCACGTTCTACGCGGAAGCGGGCCGTGCCTACCGTCTGTGGATCCGCGGCAAGGGCGAGTCGAATCTCTGGAGCAATGACTCGGCGTTCCTTCAGTTCTCTGGAACGGTCGACGCCGGCGGCGCAGCCGTCGCCCGGATCGGAACAACCGGATCGATGTGGTACAGCGTCGAGGAGTACTCGAACGCCGGCATCCTCAACTGGGGCTGGCAGGACAATGGGTACGGCTCGCCCGGCATCGTTGGGCCGTTGCTGTACTTCGCGACGACGGGCTTGCAGACGCTGCGGATTCAACAGCGCGAAGACGGCCTCTCGATCGATCAGATCGTAATCTCGCCTTCTCGATACTTCTCGCTGGCGCCGGGCCTGCCGCAGAACGACGCCACGATCGTGCCGAAGCCGTAGGTCGTACGGTTTGTTTCAGCGCGCCGCGCTCGAGCGGCGGCGCAAGCGCTCCGCCCGGCGCCGGTGAGATTCATCGCACCGGCGCCGGTCGTCCTCGGTTTCGATGAGGAGCGGCGGCACGGGCTGCTTCTGTCCCGCCCTGTCGATGGCGACGAACGTCAGATAGGCCCGGCTGGTCATCTGACGCCGCCCGGTCAGGGTTTCTTCCGAGAACACCTCGACCTCCACTTCGAGCGACGTCGTGAAGGCGCAGGTCACACGTGACCTGAGGATGATCAGGTCTCCCACTTTGATTGGATGGAGGAATTCCAGGCCGTCGACGGCGGCGGTCACCAGCAGGCTTCGCGTGTGCCGGTGGCAGGCGATGGCCCCGGCGATGTCGATGAGATGCATGACCGTGCCGCCCAGAATGAAGCCAAGGGGATTGGCGTCGTTCGGCAGGACCACTTGGACCATTTCCGTTGCGGACTCGTCGGCGCGCTTCGGTGTGAGTTCCATCGCAGAAAAGTATAGGCCGCTGAAGCGAACAGAATCGTAATCTCTCCTCGAAACCGTCACTAAGCCGACGGCACGCGTTGCCAGCCGTTTTACTCGCCTTTACACCTCGGCGCACCGCGACACGGGCTGGAATGAGGCATCCCGCTTGCCATCCTCGTTCTTGGCGACGGGCGCGCAGCACCCCCCATCTCTGCGTCCTTCCCTCCCACGACTAGCGCGAAAGGACAGCTCGGTGATGAGTAGGTGGAGGTCCGTGTACAGGCATGCGCGCAGGACGATGATCGCGATGGTCCTCCTCGCGCCGTCGGCTGCGCGGGCTGCGGACATCGTGGTGCCGGCCGGAGGCAATTTACAAACGGCGCTGAACGCCGCGCGTCCGGGCGACACGATCCTGCTCGCGCCGGGGGCCACCTATGTGGGGAACTTCACGCTGCCGGTGCACGGCGGCACCACCTTCGTCACGATCCGCACGGGAGGCAACGACTCGCTGCTGCCGGGTACCGGTTCCCGCATTACCCCCGCGCACGCCCCCTACCTGGCAAAGCTCCGATCGCCCGATTCGCAGCCGGCGCTGAAGACGGCGCCGCGGGCCGCGTACTGGCGAATCATGTTCGTCGAGCTCCTGGCGACGCAGAACGGCGCGTACGACATCGTGCAGCTCGGCGATGGATCGTCGGCGCAGAACGCGCTGTCCCTCGTCCCGCAGCAGCTGGTGGTCGATCGCGTCTACATTCACGGCGATCGACTCGTGGGGCAGAAGCGCGGCATCGCCCTCAACAGCGGAAACACGACGATCGTCAATTGCCACATCAGCGACATCAAAGCCGTCAACCAGGATTCGCAGGCGATCGCCGGCGCCAACGGTCCGGGCCCGTACCATCTCGAGAACAACTATCTCGAGGCCAGCGGTCAGATGTTCCAGATCGGCGGCGACGACCCGAAGATTCCCGGTCTGGTGCCCGCCGACCTGACCTTTCGCGGCAACACGCTGACGCGGCCGGTGAGCTGGCGCAATCCAGTCGTTCCGATCCCACCCGGTGTCTCTGCTTCGGCCGCCTCGGGCGGCACGCTGGCGGCGGGCACCTACGGGTACCGCGTCGTGGCCCGCCGGGCGGCTGGCACTTCGACGGCGACGTCCTTGGGATCGGCAGAGATCACGGCTGCCGTCGCGGCCGGTGGCAGCGTCACGATCGGCTGGAATGCCGTGCAGGACGCAACCGAGTATCGCGTGTACGGCCGAAAGCCGGCCGGACAGTCGATGTACTGGACGGTGACGACGACGTCCTTCACCGACACAGGCGCTGCCGGTACTGCCGGTACGCCGCCATCGGCCGGCACCGTCTGGCAGGTGAAGAACCTGTTCGAGCTGAAGAACTTCCGGCGCGCGCAGATCGATCACAACGTGATGGAGAACAACTGGCTGGCGGCGCAGAACGGCATCGGCGTTCTCTTCACCACGCGGAACCAGAACGGGGGCTGCCCGCAGTGCGTGGTCGAGAACGTGACGTTCGAGTACAACGTCGTGCGCAACATCGCCGGGGGCATCAACATCCTGGGCATCGACAACCGCTATCCGAGCCAGCAGGCGAACAACATCCGGATCCAGCACAACGAGTTCTCCGGTCTCGATCGTTCGTGGGGCGGTACGGGCTATTTTCTCAGCCTCACTGACAGTCCACGCGACATCATCGTCGACCACAACACGATCATCTCGCCGAACGGCTACGGCGTCGTCACCGTCTCGGGGCCGGCGGTCCATGGGTTCGTGTTCACGAACAACGTCGCGCGTCACAATTCGTACGGCATCTTCGGGAGCGGGTACAGCTACGGCACCGCCGCCATCAATCACTATTTCCCGAACGCCGTGATCCGCAGCAACGTGCTGGCAGGCGGCAAGTCGTCGATGTATCCGACGGGCAACCTGTTTCCGACCACGTCGTCGTTCGAAGCGCATTTCCTGGACTACGCGGGCGGCAACTACGCGCTCCGGGCGTCGACCGATTGGGCGGCAACCGGCACAGACGGCATCGATCTCGGCGCGGTCACAGGCACCGTGACCACGCAGAACGGACCGGCCCCGCAGCTGCTCCAGGTGCTCACCCAGTCGTTGCCTTCGGCGATGGTCTCGCAGGCGTGGGTCGCGACGCTTCAAGCCGGGGGCGGTGCGTCGCCGTATCAATGGAGCGTCGCGGCCGGAAGCCTGCCGCCTGGCATCGCGCTCGATCCGTTGACGGGAACGCTCTGGGGTTCGGTGTCGACCGCTGGCACCTTCGCGTTCACCGCACAGGTGACCGACTCGGCGGGGTTCACGGCGATGCAGGGGCTGACGGTCAAGGCCGCGGCTGCGATTGCTCCCGTCCAGATCGTCACCACCACGGTCGCTGGCGCTCTCGTGGCGCAACCGTACGCTCAGCGCCTCGCGGCGACCGGCGGTCTCGGCACGTACGTGTGGAGCGTCGGCAGCGGTCAGCTGCCGTCGGGCATTGCGCTATCGAGCGCAGGCAGTCTGTCCGGCAGCACCGCCGCCGCGGGGGCCTGGACGTTTACCGCGACCGTGCGCGATGCGCAGGATCCGAGCCGCCAGGCCTCCTGCCCGTACACGCTCACGGTTGCCACATCGCAGAACAAGCCACCGGTGGTGACGCTGAGCACGAGCAGCAGCGGAGTGGTCCCCGTCGGCGCACCGGTGACGCTCACGGCAGTCGCCGCCGACAGCGACGGCACGATCGCCCGCGTCGACTTCTTCGTCAACGGCCAGGCTGCGGGCTCCGACAGCGCCGCGCCGTTCACCTTCGCGTGGGTCGCACGCGATGGCGGTCCCTACGCGATCACCGCGACCGCGATTGACGACGACGGGGCGGCGGCGACGAGCTTCGCATTGAACCTCCTGACGTCAGCGGAGGTCGTGATCTACGCGTCGGATGTGGCGCGGATCGTGGGCGACTACCAGCTGGTGGCGGACACCACGGCCGCCAACGGCCGCCGGCTGTTGAACGTGAACAGGCTCCGCGCGAAGATCCTGTCTGCGTCTGCGTCGCCGGCCAACTACGCCGAATTCACCTTCTACGCGGAGAAGGGACGCCCCTATCGTCTGTGGATTCGAGGATACGGCGAAAGGAATACCTGGAGCAATGATTCGGCGTACCTGCAGTTCTCCGGAACCGTGGACGCCGCCGGCGCGCGAGTCAGCCGAATCGGAACCACCGGGTCGATGTGGTACAGCCTCGAGGAGTACTCCAACGCTGGAGTCATGCGGTGGGGCTGGCAGGACAACGGATATGGAAAGAACGTGGTGGGTCCGCTGCTGTACTTCGAGCGCACCGGCCCGCAGACGATCCGTATCCAGCAGCGCGAGGACGGCCTCTCGATCGATCAGATCGTGATTTCGCCCTCCCGGTACCTCTCGCTCGCGCCAGGACTAGCGAAAAACGATCTGACCATCGTCAGCAGATAGGAAGCGGCTGTCCTCGTGACTGAGACAGCCCTGCTTCCTGACCCCTCAGAAGTCGTAGCCGATCCAGACGGCGAACTTCGCTTTCCGGAACGCGGAACTGCCGCCGCAGTTTCGCTGGCCGTCCGCCGAGCAGGGAAGTGAGAAGAGCGCGTCCTCCCAATCCTTGTTGAACAGCGTCTTCCACGACCAATCGAAGTGAATCGGGAAGCCGAGAGCGAAGGTCTCGAGGCCGACGCCGTAGGATGCGCGCGCGTCCACCAGCCGGAATCCATCGATGACGCGTGGCGTTCCCAGAACCGGCTGCAGTTGCTGGTTGTAGTTGATGACCGGCCTGACGACCTCGGGATCCCGCCGGTATGCCTTGAAGGGCTGTCCCTCCCAGTGGGCTCCGCCCACGTTCGCGAAGAATACGCCGCGCACGCCGCCCAGGATTCCTATCGGCGTCAGCATCGCTTCGATGAACGGGAAGCGGAGCTCGGCGTTGAGGAAGAAAGCGTTCTGGCCGACGAACTCGAGGTAGTCGTACCCGCGCATCTCGGAGTTGCCGCCGAAGTACAGGAAGTCCGGATAGTCGCCCCAGCTCTTGTAGCCGCGCGCGCGCATGGCCAGCAGGCCCGACCCTCCGAGGCGCAGATAGTAGCGGGCGTCGAGGTCCGCCGTCTGCCGCGACAACGTGTTGCCGATCTTCGGGGCGATGTCGTAGGCGAAGCGCACCGTGTTGCCCGCCAGCGGTCCGAACTCACGGAAGACGGTGGTCTCCTGCACGAAGCTGACCCCCAGCGGCACCATCGTCCCGCTGCGGAACAACTGCCTGCCGAAGGTCTGCTGCTGATACAGCTCCGACTCGAGGGCGACGAGCGGGTCCTGGAATTCCTCGCGGTAGTTGATCAACCCGCCCGACACTTCGAAGCGGCGGTAGCGGTCGAGCGGCCAGATGCCGAACACGTTGCCGCCGCGTACCGTCCGCGTGGCCACTGCCAGGTCGCGGTCGATGATGCCGCTGAACGCCGGATCGTAGAAGATGCCTTCGAGCTGCCCGTAGAAGAACTGCGTCGACGAGAACCCCTGCGCCGCGTACTGAAAGCGCTTCGCGAGATTGATGTACTGGAACGACAGCGTGCGGTACTGCGACACCGAGGCGGCGAACAGCGAGAACTGCTGATCGCCCAGCACGTCGCTGAAGGTCACCATCGATCCGCCGAACACATCGCCGCCGCTCGTGACGCCGACGTTCACCGGAGGGCGTCCGTCGAGGAAGAGCTTCTCGAACGTGCCCTTCCGGCGCTTGTTCTCGGTGACGAGCGTGTGGGTGAGCGGCGGCTGGAAGTCGATGACCGGTCCCGCCGAGCCAAAGTCGGAGGTCGAGGCCGTGACGATCGCATCCTTCCGCTCGAGCGTGTGCAGCGCGTACTCGTTCTTGTAGTAGCTGACGAACGCAACGCGGTTCGTGTTGCCCTCGTTCAGCACGACCGGGGACAGGTTGCCCCCGAGTGCGTCGGTGAACTGCTTCAGCTCGCCGGTCTTGAGGCTCAGCGTCCAGATGTTGTAGATGTTCCCGTTGCGCGCGACGTCGGGCTCGATCGGCTGACCCGGGTCGGTTGCCGTCGAGGAGAACACGAGCGTGTCGGCGTCGAGGAACTGCGCCGCGCTGTCGTCGTGGGTGCCGAACGTGAGCTGCGTCTTCGTGCCGGTCGCGATGTCCAGGCGGAACAGCTTCTCGTTTCCGCTGACGCGCGCGACGTAGACGACGTACTTGCCGTCCGGTGAGTAGGTCGGCCCGTAATCCGCGAATGCATCCTTCGTCAGGTTCTCGACCTGACCCGATTCGACGTCGACGACGAAGATATCGCCCACGCCGTCGCGCAGCGCCGAGAAGACGACCTTGCGGCCGTCGGGCGAGAAGTCCGGCGATTCCGGATCGTCAACCGTCGACATGTCGAGGCGCTTCTCGACGTCCCGCGTGATGATGTTCTGGAGGAAGAGCGGCTTGCCCTTTTCGCGGCGCGCGAAGTACGCGATCCGGTCGCCGGCCGGTGCCCACGACATCCACGGGACGGTATTCCAGCGGCCGCCCGGCACGGAGATGTACTCGAACCCCCGGTCCTGGTCGAACCCCCTGGTCAGGTTGCGCACGACCGAACCATCCTTCGCCGAGACCAGGACGATGTCGTACTCACGGTCCTTGCGGTTCGGCGAGACGACCGCGAGCAGATCGCCGGAGGGCGACGGCTCCACGGTCAGCGCCTGCTGAAAGCTCGATTTCTCGGGATCCGGCGCGAGGTTCTTCCCGTAATCGGCCGGCCGTTCCTTGTCGCGGAACGGCTTGAAGCGATCCTTCAGGTAGCGTTCGAACTGCTGGTCGAACTCCTCCGGGGTGAGGCGGAACGCTTCCTCATAAGCATCCTCGCCGCCGCCGATGACGGCCTTGCGCAGCGCGAAGAGGTACTGCCGCAGCCCTTCCTTGCCCCAGCGCGACTCGATGAACTCGAAGACGGAGTGCCCAAGGTTGTAGATCAGGCGCGGGTTCGAGAACTGCCCGTAGCCTTCGAGCTTGCTCATCTTCGGCACGATGTCCGAGACGGCGGCATCGCGCACCGTCATCAGGTCGTTCGGGCGCCACAGCCCGGTCATGTAGTCCGACAGTCCTTCGTTGACCCACAACGGTACGCTGCGGCGGATGAGCGACGTGGGGATGATGTCGAACTCGAAGATGTGCGTGAGCTCGTGCACGATGAGCCGGTACAAGAGATCGGGCGGCTCGTCGAGCGGCATGACGATCCGCTGGCGGGACGGCTCGGCGAATGCGCCGACGCCCTCCTGCGCGGCACCCGGGATCACGTTCTGCTGCTGGAACTCGCTGCTCGTCTTGAAGAGGATCAGAGGAACCTTGAAGGCCAGGTCGTGTTTCAGCTCCGAGCTCACATGCTGGTAGGCGCTCTCGGCGTACCCGGCCGCGCGCTCGAGATGACTTTCGATCTCCGGGTAGTAATAGATTTCGAAGTGGTCGGTCGTATAGATGTGCCACTTGAAGTTGTCGTAGCGGATCTGATTCTTCCCGAAATAGGGGATGTACTGGGTCTGAGCCGCCGCTTCTGAGGACACGCCCGCAAGAACGGCCGCCGCGAGAATGGCGGTTGGCAGCAGGGCCCCGCACTGGGTGCGGATGCTCATAAGAACTTCTCCTCGCAGGGACAGGACCCTGCCAATGGGATGCGCGCGATCTTACTTCGGCGATAGGGCGCTCGCAATCGGCGGACGGGGGCCGGGCAGCAAGAGATATACCGCTGAGGACCGGCGGATTGGCGCGAGAAAGCCCCGTGTCTGCGCCCGACGGCTGTCCTCCGCGTCGGCCGGGCTGTCCCCTTATACTGGCTACGTAAGCCCTCCAAGGAATACGGCCACGGGTTGCCGTGTTTAGTCATGTGGGCCTACGGAATCGATGCTGCGCCGCGTCCGGTCCACGAACGCCCGCGCGGACGCCGACGCGTTCGCGGCCGAGGCCCTGGGCTACCTGGAGCCCCTCTACGCAACCGCATTGCGCCTCACGCGCAACCGCGCGGACGCCGAGGATCTGGTGCAGGACACGTTCGTGAAGGCGTTCCGCTTCACGGACCGGTTCAAGCGCGGGACCAATCTGAAGGCGTGGCTGTATACGATCCTCCACAACACGTGGCGGAATCGGCGCCGTGATGCATCGAGGGAGACGGTCGAGGTGGACAGCGAACGGGTGGAGCTGGCGGGCACGAGGCCTGACGGCCCCATCGCGTTCGATACGCCCGAGCGTATCCTGATGCGCGCCACGCTGGACGCGGATCTGCAGGCGGCGCTCGACGAGCTGCCGGACGCCTTCCGCGAGGCGGTGTGGCTTCGCGACGTCGAGGAGTTTTCCTATGCGGAGATGGCCGAGATGCTCGGCATTCCGATAGGGACGGTGATGTCGCGCATCTCGCGCGGCCGGCGGCTGCTCTTCGAGCGGTTGTCGGGCGCGGGGCGGGGCGCGCGTATGGAAGTGGCCGGACGGCCGTAGAGGAGCGATGGACGACTGTCGGCGGACCGAAGATCGGCTGACCCCATACGTCGACGAGGCCTTGCCGCCGGGCGAGCGCACGGACGTCGAGCGCCATTTGAACAGATGTCCGCCGTGCCGCCGGTCGGCCGAGGAGGAGCAGGGCGCCCGCACCGTCGTGCGCGAGCGCGCCGATCGGTTGCGCCAGTCGCCGCTTCCTCCGGGTCTGCGATCGCGCTGCGAGGAGCTCGCTCGCGATCACTGTCGCGCGCACGGCCGCGCTATCTTCGGCGGACGCGTGCTCCCCGCCGTGCTCATCGGCTCGGGGGCTCTCGTCGCGGGCTTCATCGTGCTCTGGGTGTCCACGTCCCAGTCGGGCACCGTGTTGGCTGCCCAAATGACGGCGGACCACCTGAAGTGCTTCAAGTTCGTCGGATTGGCCGGCGGAGAAGCCGATGCGCACGCCGTCGAACACGAGTTGGAAACGAAGTACGGATGGGACATGCACGTGCCGCCATCCTCGCCGGAGAATGGGCTGCGGCTGATCGGCGGCGGCCGCTGTCTGTACGCGGATGGAACGATGCCGCACATTATGTACCGCGGCGCGGCCGCGGGGCCTGTGTCGCTGTTCCGGCTCGAAGGGGTCACGCGCCGCGATGCGGACATCACGACCATGGGGCACCGCAACCGCATCTGGTCGCGCGGCGGCCACACATACGTGCTCGTGCTGCCGGAAGCGGCATCCGGCCACGACGCACAGCTGGTGCGCTACGTCCAGCAGGAAGCCCGCTAGAATAGAGGCATGACGATGAGGATTGGCACCGACACGCAACCGGCCCGGTGGATCTCGATGGCCGCGACGGCTGCGGCGCTGGCGCTGCTGATGCTGCCGCTCGGCGGCGATACCGGCCTCATCGAGCCCGAGGAAGTGGCCGCGGCGGCCGCGACGACCTGCGATCGGAACACGAAGAAGGCGCCGCTGAACTACACCGTCAAGGACATGAACGGCGCCGACGTGCGGCTCTCCTCGTTCAAAGGCAAGGTCATCGTCCTGAACTTCTGGGCCACCTGGTGCGGGCCGTGCAAGGTCGAGATTCCGTCGCTCGTCGAGCTGCAGAAGCAGTATGCGAACGACGTCGTGGTCTTGGGCATGTCGGTCGACGATCCGATTGACCAGTTGAAACCGTTCGCGACGAAGTACAAGATCAACTACCCGGTGCTCGTCGGTCTTGGACGTGAAGACGTGCAGGACGCCTTCGGGCCGCTCTACGGGATACCGGTGACGGTGTTCATCGGCCGCGACGGAAAAATCTGCAAGACCCACCACGGCATCGCCGCCAAGGGTCAGATCGAAGGACCGATCAAGGCGCTCCTCTAAGCGTGATATGATCCGCCCATGAAAGGGTTCACGCACGCCAAACTCGCCTGCGGATGCCGCGTGGCGTTCCGCGAAGGCGTCGAGGGAAGCCCCGTCACCGTCGTCATCGACGAGAAGGGTTCCACCTGCGTGCTTGCCTTGCACGTTCGCGATCTGCCCGTCTACGACTATCGCGAAGCGCTGCGCCCACCGACCCGATTCCTTCCGATCGAAGAAGAGGAATACGAAGAAGAGGGCTAGCGCCCTCTGGATCAAGGTCAAAGGTCAAAGGTCAAAAGTAAGGTACTTAGGTTTAGGGTACTGGGTCGAGGTGTAGGTCCGCCGTGCTCGCGCAGTCCGTGAGTTCAGCTTGACCAGGCTTGAACCTTTGACCTTGAACCTTGACCTTGAACCTTTGACCTTGAACCTTTGACCTGACTTTTGACCTTTGACCTTTGACCTTTGACCTAGATTAGCGTCGCCCCACGGCGACGCTAATCGTGGCGGTCATGCGGCGCTGCAGGTAGTCCTCGAGTCCGTCGTAGAAGACGAACGCGCCTCCCGACAGCGATACCCGCCCGAACGTCGCGCCGCCCGCGATCAGTCCGTGCGCGCCGAACGCGTTGTTGCCGGTCGTCCGGAGCCACTGCGGATTCACTTCGAGCTCCAGGTGCCAGCGCGGATGGCGCCGCAGGGCGTGAAGCATCATGCCCGTCGTGAAGTGATGGTCGGGACTGTAGTACGCGGCGCTCCCCTCACGGAAGGCCTCGAAATAGAGATTGGGACGGATCGCTACCCACTGCCGCGCGTCGGAAACGACCGGAATCTCATAGTGCAGGTACGATGAAACGCGCCGGTTGCCGTCTTCGAACGCGTCGACGCCGGCTTCGACGCGGAAGCGGCGTGCGTCGCCGAAGGCGCGGTCGATGTATCCGCGCAGCGCGTGCAGATGAAACGCGGGTCCGATGGCGGCGATATCGAGGGCGCGGTTGAATTGGCGCACGGTATCGCCCGCGAGCGGGAGCAGCGGCTCACGGGCGAGGGAGAGTCCGCCGGCCGATCCGTCAAGGCGATAGAACGACGCTTGCGCGCGCCAGGTCAGAAGGTCGGCCGCGCCATCGAACTGGTGCAGTCCGGCGCCGAGTGTCAGCTCCAGCGCGGGTATCGGAAAGAGATGCCCCACCGTCACCGCCGCGCTCGTGCGCCGCGACGAGAACGATTCCTGCGCGACCGTTCCCGCCGACGCAGCGAGGGTCATGGACGCCAGACGCGCCGGCAGAAACAGCACCACTCGCGCGCCGCCGTCGCTGAGCCGAAGGCCGTTGCTGTCGCGGTGCAGCCATGCTGGAACGGCAACGACCGACACCGTGTCCGCGTTCAGCTCGTGGCGCGCGGCGACGGCCTCCGACGCGTGTGCACGTCCGGCGGGGACGCTGGCGATCGCGGCCTGGGCGCGGCCGTAGTCGCCGCGTTTCCGCGCTGACGCCGCCATCCAGAGCAACAGCCGATCCCGGGGCTGCGCGCCGGCGGCGATCGCCCGCTGCGCCGAGTCGTACGCATCGAGGTGGCGATTGAGCGCCGTCGCGACGCGGCTCCGCCACACGAGTGCTTCGGCACCGGGCCGCGGCCCGTTCGCAAGAACGGTTTCAGCCTGACGCACGCGTCCTTGCAGGTGGAGACTCTGCGCCAGCGTGAGGCGCGACTCGTCCGGATCCTCGCCGGCGGCAACCGCCTGACGGGCCCACGCTTCGGCGTCGCGGTAGCGTTCCGCGGCGAGGTGCGCGCGCGCCATCTCGAGGCGCAAGTCCGACGCGCCGCGCGCGGCGATGAACCTCTGGTACAGCTCGATGGCCCGGCGGGCAGCGCCGGTGGCCGCATGGTGCCGCGCCGCCTCGAGATGAACGGCCATGTCGTCCGGATGCCGGCGAAGGTAGCGGTCGTACGCGTCCGCGGCATCCACGAGCCGTCCGAGCCGCGACGCCGTGCGCGCCCGCTTCAGCGGGAGCGTCGGTGCATCCGGGATGCGGTCGAATGCGTCGAGCGCTCCCGCGAAGTCTCCCGTCTCGAAGCGCAGGTCGCCGACGGCCTCGGTGACATCGACGGGCGGGTTGGGCGTTCGCGCCGCGATGGCGGTGTAAGTTGCGAGCGCATCGGCCGTCCGCCCGGAGGCGCGATACATGCCGGCGAGCCACGTTTCCTCTTCGAGGGTGAGTGGCCGATGCTCGCCGAGTCGCGCGAGAAATCGCGCGGCCGCGGTGGCGTCACCCATCGCGTGAGCCGCGCGGGCCGCCACGAGCAGTTCGCCGGCATCGAGCGGACGCCGCGAGGCGGACGCCTTCAGGTGTGTGAGACTCCGCTCCGCGTGTCCCGCCTCGAGAAGGGCGAGCGCGAGCTCCGATTCCGCCTGACCGCGGAGCACCGCGTCCTGCTCGCGCGCAATGTGTTTCTCGTACCACGCCACCGCGCCGGCTGGATCGCCCGTCCACCGATGAACCCGCGCCAGGCGGACGTACAGATCTCCGATGTCGTGTCCGGCCGGCTCGACGGCGTCGAGGTAGGTGGCTTTCGCCGATTCCAGATCGCCGGCGGTTTCCTGCAGCAGGCCGAGCCGGCGGAGGAGGGCCGGGTTCTTCGTGTCTCCCGCCACGAGCGCCCTGTACTGCTCGATCGCCGCGTCGAGCGAGCGCGACGCGGCAAGCATGTCGGCGAGCTGCTTACGCGCGTCCGCGTCCTGCGCGTTGAGCCGCACGTACGCGCCGAGTGCGGCCATCGTCTGCTTGTCGTCGCCGACCGCCTGCCAGCTCTCGGCAAGCCGCTTCCAGAGCTCGGGCTGCTGGGGGCGGAGTTCGACGAGCGCGCTGAACAACTGGGCGGCGTCGCGTGGGCGGCCCGCCCAGAGCGCGGTGCGCGCCTGAAGCTCCAGCACTTCGGGATCGGCGTCGGGCCGAGGCAGCGGCTCGATCACATTCCAGGCCTCGGCGTACCGCCGCTCCGTATTCAGCATCCACGCGTAGACGACGCGCGTCTGTCGGTCGGCGGCGGAATCGGCGAGCAGCGCACGAAACGCCGCTTCCGCTTCGGCCCTCCGGCCCGCGGCCCGAAGCGCGTGAGCGAACGACCGGCGCAGATCAGGATCATGAGGCTGCAGTCGGAGCAGCTCCTGATAATGTCCGGCGGTCGCCACCGGGTCGGCGGGTGCGCCGATCGCGCGGAGCGCTTCGGCCCGTGTTTGATTCGCCCACGCGCGCAGTGCCGCATCCGAGGTCGCCGCCCCGAAGCGCAGCGCCAGCGTCGCAGTCTGGTTCCAGTCTTCGAGGTCGCGCGCGCGCAGCGCGGCTTCGCGCAGGAGCTCGGCATCGAAGGGACGCGCGTGCAGGAGCTGCGCGAGATCGTCGAGCGCGAGGAGCGGCGCATCGAGGGCGGTATAGAGCTGACTGCGCCGCCGCAGCTGCGACTCCGACAGCGCCGCCGGCCGCAGGGCTTGCAGCGTTCGCAGCGCGGCGCTCCTGGCCTTGTTGCGTCCGAGCGCGGCCGCGAACCCGAGCGACGCGTCCACGTTCGACGGATCCTGGGCGAGGGCCTGTCGAAACGTCCGCTCGGCCTCCGCCGGCTTGTTCAGATCGAGCTCGCGATGTCCCTTGAAGACCAGGAATCCGGTGTCTGTGGGGCGGCCGGTCAGCGCGTCGTCGACCGCCGCCAGCGCCTCGGCCGGACGTCCTTCGCGCGCAAGCGTCTCCGCACGATGAAAGCGCTCGTGCGGCTCATCCCAGAAGCGCGGACGCCACCACGCCATTGCGGCTACGACCAGCAGCAGCCAGAAGACGAGCGCAATCGCGGCGCTACGAGTCGGTATTTGCCGGGCGTCCATAGAGTGCGTACGGGCTGGCGTACTCGTCCCAGACCGGTCTCCCGAGCGCCGCGAATACAACCGGAAGAAGCGACCAGATTGCAGCGGCCGAGACGAGCGCGTTGCTCAGGATCACCCGCGGCGCCGCTGTGTTCGCGAAGATCGCGTAGAAGGGGAGCACCACGTTGCCGGCGAGGAGCAGCAGCTGCGGCAGCACGGCAAGCACGGCGGAGCGCTCCTCCTTGCCGTTCCGTGCGTTGTTCGGTCTGTAGTGTGTGCTGCGCGCCGGCGGATAGACCAACGCCCGCAGCGTGCCGACGACGTACACCGGGAACAGCCCGACCAGCATCTGAAACTGGCGCCCGGCCTCGTGCCTGCGGAAGAGCGCCCTCAACGCCAGCGCCATCGCCCCGAAGTAGGTGCCGCGCATCACGGCGAAATGCAGCTCGTTGCCGTGGAGCACCGTGGCGCCCGTCAGGTACGTCCAGAGCGGAATGACGAAGAACAGCGGAAAGACGAACGCCGCGCTCGCGTATGACATCGGGATCACGAGATAGCTCATGCGGCCCGCCCAACGCAGTCCAGATTTGAAGAGCGGGTTGTCCCACACCCAGAGGCGCATCGTGTCGAGCGCCCACTGACTGCGCTGCCGATAGACGCCCCAGATGTCGGAGGGCGCCAGCCCGGTCGTCACGGCGTATGGGTAGTAGAACGACTGCCAGCCGCGGCTGTGGAGCTCGAGCGACGTCGTGAGATCCTCGACGACGTTCCAGGATGAGAAGCCGCCGACATCGACGAGCGCGGCGCGACGATACAGCACACCGGAGCCGCACGAGATCACGTTGTCGCGATTGTCGTACCCGAGCTGCACGGCCTCGTAGAAGACGCGATCCAGGTTGAAGAACGGGTCTCCCGCGGGCACGAGGTACATCTGGCGGGACTGGATGAATCCGACGCGAGGAAAGCGCATGTACCCCGCGAGCGCGCGCAGAATCGAACGCCGGGCGACTTGATCGGCATCGAGGACCAGCACGAACTCGCTCCGGCTGTTTCGCAGGCCGAAATTCAGGTTGCCCGCCTTGGCCCGGTCCACCGTCAGGCCGAGGCGCGGACGCGACAGGTACCTGCAGTTGCATCGTTCGGCCACGGCACGCACCGAATCGTCCGCGCCGTCGTCCAGAACGTGGATCACGAGCGGGCCCGGCCAGTCGATGTCGGTGGCCGCCTCGATGGTGGTCGTGACCACCTCGATCGGCTCGCGGCAGACGGTGATGAACACGTCAACCGACGAAGGCTCCTCGATTGGCAAGCCCTCTTCGGGCTTGTAGCGGAGACGCCACACCGTGAAGGTGGCGACGATAAACAGCAAAAAACAGATGACCTCGGCGAGGTAGAACGCCGTGGCGACCACCGGATGGGCCCTATTCAGGGCAAAAAGCAGCCACGTGAGGTAGGCCAGGCCGGTGAGGAGCGTGGCAAAAGCGAGGAGGCGCGCGCGAATCAGGGCGCCGCGATCCTCGATGTCTCGGTAACGAGACAGGTGGCGTCGTCTCACGCGTGACTTATCATACACACGCATGAAGGCTTCCGGGCGGAACGACGACGCGCCGGAACGGCGCCTCATCGACCACTGGACGAAGCTCCAGCAGGAGCTTTTCGAAGCTTCCACACGCCGCATCCATGATTTCGAGCGGCGCCTCGAGCTGGAATGGGAGGCGCTGCGTCAGCTTCACGAAGAGCGTCTGAAGAGCCGTCCGGGATTCGACAAGAGGATCGCGGCGGGCCTGGCCGCGCTGGCAGTCATCATCGTCGTGCTGCTCGCCCTCGCCGTGTACGGCTATCTCCGGATTGCCGGTCAAGCGGCGGATGCGCAGCGTGCCGCGCGTCAGGCGCACGAACAGGGAAAGGGCGACACCGCTGCGATCAGGCGCGAACTGAGCAAACGCTCAGCCGAGCTGGAAGCCGGCCTGCGTTCCACCGAGCGCGCGCTTCACGTGGTCGCGGCGGCCGATGTGGTGAGGTTCCCGCTCCTGGGCGGTCGCGCGGCGGCGGCTGCGGCGGGTCAGGCACTCTGGAGCCGCTCGCGGGGGCTGGTCCTCGAAGCGAGCCGCATCCCGTCGCCGCCGTCCGGCGACGCGCACCAGGTGTGGCTCGTCACCAGTCGCGGCTCGATCAGCCTGGGGTTCGCAGTGCCTGACGCTCAAGGGCGCGTGGGGGCAACGTTCGACACCCCGCCGGATCTTCCGGGCACCGTCGTCGGTGTCATCGTCACTACCGAACGCGCCGGCGGCAGCGCCGCCCCCGGCAGGCGATTCGTACTCGCGCCGCTGGAGCCGTAGCGCCTTCGGCGCAAGGTCAAAGGTCAAAGGGCAAAGGTCAAAAGTCAGGTCAAAGGTCTAGGTTCAGGTTCAGGTCCTAGGTTCAGGTCCTAGGTTCAGGTTCAGGTCAAAGTCTCGGTTCCGGGCTAGGTCGAGGTTCACCGACACCTAACTCCTGACTTACACCTTCGACCTGAAACCTGGACCTCGACCTAAACCTAGAACCTAGAACCTAGAACCTAGACCTAGACCTAGACCTTTGACCTGACCTTTGACCTTTGCCCTTTGACCTTTGACCTAGCGCGTAGCGCTAGCCCTCTCGCAACGCAGCCGTGATCGGCATGCGCGCCGCTCGAAGCGAGGGCAGGAGCCCTCCGGCGATTCCCATCGCGATCGCGAGGATCATCCCGATTCCGATCGAGATCGGCGTCACGCGGAATGCGAAGGCGACTTCGGCGAAATTTGGCCCGCCGGCGGCCGATGAGATCCCGTTGGCCGGCAGCGCGATGAGACAACCGAGCGCGCCGCCGACGAAGGCCAGGCACGTTGATTCGAGGACGAACGCGGCGAGGATGGCGAAGCGTGAGAATCCGAGGGCGCGCAGCGTGCCGATCTCGCGTGTGCGCGCCACGACGATCGCGTACATCGTGTTCATCGCGCCGAACACGGCGCCGATCCCCATCACGATCGCGACGAAGCCGGCGAGCGCCAGCAGCGGACCCGAGACGCCGGCGGATTGCTGCTCGTAGTACTGCCGCTCCTGAATGACCTGCACCTGCATGCGCGGATCGCGGCGGATCTCCTCGTCGAACGAAGGGATGGTGGCCGGATCCTTCATGCGCACCGTGATCGTCTGCGCTCCCGCCCCGCGGCCGAACGCGGGGGCCATGGCGTCCTTGTCGCCCCAGACCTCGCTTTCGAAGCCGCTCCCGCGTGCCTCGAAGACCCCTACGATCGTCCAGTCGCGTCTCTGCATGCGGGTGGTGCGGCCGATCCCCATGCCGACCATCCGCTCGAACAGCTTGCGCCCGACGATTACCTCGTACAGTCCCGGTGTGAAGTTGCGGCCCTCGGTTACCACGACGTCCGGGCGGACCTTGAACGCCACCGGAGTCACGCCGCGCACCACGATATTGACGTCGGCGCCGTCGGCTTTTCGCTTCATGTTTCCGACGATCACGAGATCCGGCGAGGCGAGCGGGTTGCCGTCGGCATCGCGTTCGATGCGTCCATTCACGATCAGCGCGTTGACGGCATCGCGCGGGATGCCGGAGGTAATCTCCGAAGTCGAGCCGCGCTGCGTGATGATGGCGTTGTGCGGCGATCCGCTGGCCTGGAGCGCGAGCCGGAATCCCGACGCCATCGCGACGAGCACGATGAGCACCGCGACCACGAGCGCAATCCCGCCGATCGCCAGCAGCGTGACGCGCCCGCGGACGTAGAGGCTTCGAATGTTGTAACTGATTGGCAATGCCATAAGCCTTGCGCCCTGAGCCTTATGCCTGTCTCAACATGTCGGTGATGCGCGCGCGGTACGCGCCCATGGCCGGGAACACGCCGGCGCCGACGCCGAGCACGACGGCCGTGGTGAAGGTAATCGCGGCGACAGCGGGCGACACGGCCAGGCCGGGGAAGTTGCCGAGCACCAGCCCCATGAACGGAAGATCGGCCAGGTTCGCGACGAGTGCCTGAGCCAGCAGCACGCCGAGGCCGCCACCGAGCACGCCGAGCGCGAGCGCCTCGACGAGCACCAACGACATCACCAGCGTGCTCGAGAAGCCCAGCGTCTTGAGCACCGCGATCTCGGTGCGCCGCTCGCGCACCGCCATGCTCATCGTGTTGGCCGTGACCAGCAGAATCGTGAACGCCACGGCGAGGCCGATTCCGTTGAGCAGCGCCGTCAGGTTGCCGATGAGCGCGGTGAAGCCCGCGATGAACGCGCTCTCGGACTCCGTTTTCGTCTGCACGTCGCTGTTCTCGAAGTTCTGGTCGATCGCTTTCGCCACCTTCGCGGCCTGACTGGGGTTCGTCACGCGGATGCTGAACGTGCCCGCGCCCGCGTAGGCGCCGACGCGCGGGTGGCCCCGGATCGTTTCGTAGAGGTACTTGAAATGGAAGAACATCATCCCGACGTTGGCGTTCGGGTGCTTCGCCCGGTCGGCGTCGTAGATGCCGCGCACGACGAACTGCAGCGGACCCTTGACGCGATACGGCGGGATGATGCTCTCCATCTGGAACGTGTCGCCGACCTTGAAGCCGTGCTTGGCGGCGACCTCCTTGCCGATCAGCGCGCCGCGCATGTCTTGCAGGTAGGCGCGATAGTCGTCCGGCGGAATCTGGAACTCGGGAAAGATCTTGAAGTACTCCTCCGATTCCACCGCGAAACTCGGAAAGAAGTCCTTGATGTCGCGGTAGACACCGCCGAACCAGTTCGACACCGCGATGGCCTCGACACCCGGCATCGCCTGGATCCGCGGCTTGTACGCCAGCGGCATGTTGAAGATCAGGCTCACGCCGTGGCGGGTGACGATGCGCCCTGGATCGGCCGCCTCGGTGCTCGACCGGATCGCCGCCAGGATCGTCTGGAGCGTACAGATCAGGAAGATGCACACGGCCATGCCCGCGACCGTGCTCGCCGTCCGAACCCAGTTCCGCCGCAGGTGCTTCAGGACGTACGGGAGATACTTCATGCCGTTACCGCGTGGCGCTCCACCGACGAGGCCAGCACGCCCTTTTCGAGGTGGCGTTCCACGTGCGCGCGAGACGCGGCCCGCGGGTCGTGCGTCACCATGACGATCGTTTTCTTGAAGTCGCGGTTGAGCGTCTCCATCAGGTTCAGGATGTCCTCGGCGCTCTTGGCGTCGAGATCGCCGGTCGGCTCGTCGGCGACGAGCACCGCCGGATCGGTCACGATCGCGCGTGCGATCGCGACGCGCTGTTCCTGGCCGCCAGACAGCTGACGCGGATAGTGCTTCGCGCGATCGGCGAGGCCCACGACCTTGAGCGCCGTGAGCGCGCGCTCGCGGCGCTGCTTCTTCGAGAGCTTCGTCAGCAGCAGCGGCAATTCCACGTTCTCCACCGCGGTCAGCACGGGAATGAGGTTGTAGAACTGGAAGATGAAGCCGACGCTGCGCGTGCGCCACTTCGCGAGCTGCCCCTCGGAGAGCGCCGTCACATCGGTGCCGCCGACGATGACCTTTCCCGACGTCGGACGATCGATGCCGGCAATGAGATTGAGCAGCGTCGTCTTGCCGGATCCCGAGGGACCCATCAGCGCCACGAACTCGCCTTCGGGAACCTGCAGGTTGATGCCGTCGAGAACCACGATCTCCTGCGCATCGCGCTTGTAGACCTTCCGTACGTTCTGAACCTCTACAGCTGCCATCGCCTATCTCCTCGGCGACACGCGGTCGCCGTCCTTCAGTCCTTCCGGCGGGTTCGCGACGAGTGTTTCGCTCCCCACCAGCCCACCGGTTACGACGACGCGGTCCTGTCGCTGTGGACCGATGGTGATAGTCACCAGCTTTGCCGCACCGTCGACCACTTCGAAGACGTGTGACTTGCCGTCGCGTGTGACGACAGTTGTCTGGGGGACCGACACCGTCGCCTTCGGCGGCACGCCCGGATTCGCGCCGGCCTGCGGCGCTTCGAGGAACGTGGCTTTCGCGCTCATCTCCGGCTTCAGGTCCGGATCCTTGTCGAGAATCGTGACCTTCACCATCACCGTGGCCTTGGTGCGGTCCGCCGTCGGAATCACCTGGCGGAGTTCAGCCTTGTAGCGCTTGTCCGGAAAGGCCTCGACCGTCACCTCCGCCTGCTGACGATCGGTGAGCTTCGCGACGTTGGCTTCGGCCACGTCGACTTCCACTTCGAGCGTGTCGAGGTCGGCGAGCGCCACGACGGCGCCCGAGGAGGTGGAAAGGTTCACGCCGGGTGGAATCGGAGCGACGCTCTCGCCGACCTCGGCCATCTTCTTCACCACGACGCCGCTGAACGGCGCGCGGATGACGGTGTTCTGCAGCTGCGCCTGCGCGTAGCGCGAGATCGGCGTTTGCCTGCGTGAGGGCGGCGCTGGCCCGCTGTTCGTCCGCGCGCGCCTGGCCGATGGCAGCATCCTGGACGGCGACGCGGCTGCGGCTGGCGTCGAGCGTATCTTTCGCCAGGATCTGCTCGTTCGAGAGACGCTCGTTCACGCCGACCTGGCGCCTCGCTTCGCCGAGGTCCGCCTCGGCGCGCCGGATCGTTGCCTGTGCCGCCGCGATCTGTGCCTGCGCCTGCTGCACCTGCGCGCGCGATCGGGCGACCTGCGCTTCATAATCGTGGCTCTCGAGACGCGCGAGGATTTCCCCCTCACGGACGCGGCTCCCTTCCTCGACCCGCAGCTCCGACAAGCGGCCCTGAATCTTCGCCGACACGACCGCCTTGCGCCGTGCGACGACGTAGCCGGACGCCGTGAGGAGCGGCGTTCCCGCCTGCCCTCCGGCACCAGACTGCTCGAGCGTCGCCTGCGCGACCTCGACCTCGGTCGCTGCGAACGCGGTCCGCGCGCGCCACGCCAGCGCCGCACCCACGACGACGAGCACGACCACCGTCAGGGCGATCCACAGACCTTTCCTCGATGCCGGCGGCTCATTGTCCAGGCGCAGCGACGCCAATTCATCCTTGAGCTGGTTCACAACGCTCTCCCGATACCAACATTCTCCGTCGAATTGGCGATCCGTGCCATGTGCCGAAGGTCACGCCAGTGTCTGTCCTGACCGTCTTGGCCGCCTTAAGTTCCGAGAATTTGACCTTCAGCTCCGCCACGAGCGGCAAGTGGTCCGACGCCATGAGGGAAAGACGCGTCCGGGGCAGTTCGAGTTTCACGACGTCGACCTGCCCCTCGTAGTAGATGTGATCCAGATGTAACACCGGGAAGACGCCCGGGTACGTCCGGCGGCGCCGGAGGTGCGTGCGGAGGTCGATGCTCTGGAGCCTCTCCGACAGCGTCTGCGTCGCCAGCCCTTTCATCCACTCGTTGAAGTCACCGAGCACGATCTTCGGCACGCCGACGCGATGGTCGTGCATGATCGCGCTCAGGCGTCCGGCTTGATACCTCCGCTCGAGGAGCGCAGTACCAAGATGCACGTTGTACAGATGCAGCGTATCGTCGTCGAACGCGATGTCGACGCGCTGGCAGCAGCGCGGCTCGCACGTTTTCCAGGACAAGTCGGTACTGTGAATGGTGGCGAATCGGAAACCGGCTGAGGACGGCGTTGCCGAAGAGGCTGCCGCGAAGATGGCGAGTCGACGCCATCACCCAGCCCATGCCGAGCAGGGCGCCAAGCTCCTCGGCGTGGCCGGCGCCGTGCGGGCCGGCGCCGATCACTTCCTGCAGCGCGATGACGTCGGGCTCGATCGTCCGGATCACTTCCGCAACACGCGCGGGCATCGTCCGGCCGTCGAGGCCGCGGCAGCGGTGGATGTTGTAGGTGGCGACCCGGATTGTGCGAATCATGCGGGCTTAAGCCCTGAGCCGAGCAAGTGCAGCGTATGATAGACGCGGGATGCGGTCAAAGAACGCGTTCGCGCGCGCGTGGGCGGTGACCGCACTGGTCGCGGCTGCGTGCTCGACGCCGCCCGAGCGGCTCACGCTCGAGGGACGAACGATCACGATCTTCAATGACAGCCGGGAAGCATGGAAGGCTGTCGAGATCTGGGTCAACGACCACTACCGCGTGACGCGGGAGACGATCGTGCCCGGCGAACGGTTCGTGGTGCCGCTCGAGTCGTTCGTGGCGGGATTTGGCCAGCGGTTCAGACGCGAGCAGCACGTCACCGGCATCGAGGTGACCGCGACGGACGCGAGCGGGGATCCCGTGAGGCTCGTGTGGGGAACCGGGCGACGGCGATGAGATCCTGAAGTCGAGGGCGTATGGCAAAACTGAAAAGCGAGATCGAAGTCACCTGCCCGTGCTGTCATGCGCTGCTCGTCGTCGATACGAACCTTCAACGCGTGGTGGCGCACGTGGAGCCCGAGTCGGGTGACAAGCCCGAGCTGAGCGATGCGCAGCGGATTCTCGCCGAGGCGCAAGCGCGCCGAGAGGCGTTGTTCGAGCAGTCCGTGGAGGCCGAGAAGACGAAAGGCGATGCGCTCTCGAGGCGGTTCGAGGAAGCGCTGAAGCAGGCGCAGCAGGAGCCGATCACGAAGCCGATGCGGGACTTCGATCTCGACTGACCTCGCCTTTACTCGTTGCGCAGCGCCACCACCGGATCGAGCCGCGTCGCTCTTCGCGCGGGCCAGAGGCACGCGTTCAGCGCGACGAACGTCAGCAGCGCTGCGATCGACAGGATGGTGAGGGGATCGCGGCCGTTGATCCGGATCAGGAGATCCGTGCTCTCGAACAGCTTTCCGACGCCAAACGCGGCCGCGATGCCGATCGTCAGGCCGATGCTCAGGTGCACGAGCGCGCGGCGCATGAAGAGCCAGATCACATCTTTGGAGGCGGCACCGAGCGCCGTCCTCACGCCGATTTCCTGCTTGCGCTGCGTAACGGAGTAGGCCGTGACGGCATACAACCCCACCGCAGAGAGCATCAAGGCGATGAAGGCGAAGATGGCGAACATCGTGCCGAAGACCCGGAACGGCCACCGCTGACGCGCGAGAGCTTCATCCATCGTGCGAATGTCGAACAGCGGCAAGTCCGGATCGATCGCGCGGAGCTCCTCGCGCAGAACGGAGATGACGGGCCCCGGGTCGCCTTCGCTGCGCGCCAGCAGCATCATGAACCCTCGCGGATCGGTTCTGAAGGGCAGGTACGCGACGGGGTCGGTTTCCGCTTCGTCGAAGTTTGCCTGTCGCACGTTCGGGACGATGCCGACGACGGTGGCCGTCAGCGACGTCGGAATACCGCCGGTCGGCGGCGCGCCGCCCTGGAGATCCATGTTCAGGACGATCCGCCGGCCAATCGGGTCCTCCTTGGGAAAGTGCATCTGTGCGAATCGCGTGTTGATGAGGGCGTTCTCGTGCCCCGGCGTCCCGTCGACGTCGGTGAACGCCCGCCCACGCAGGATCGACAGGCCAATCGTTCCAAAATAACGGGGGTCCACGGTGAGCATCGTCACCGTCGGACGCTGTTCCCCCGAGGCGAGCGGCCGCCCATCGAGGGTGAGCTGCCGGCGCATGCCGCCCATCGTCGGCGCATTGCTTGCCACGGTGACGGCCCGGATCCTTCCATTTGCCTGGAGGCGCTCCTGAAGCTGCTGGTAGAAGGCCAGCCGCTGGTCGATCGACGGGTACTTCCGGTCGGGAAGGGCAAGCGACATCGTCAGCAGGCGCGACGTGTCGATGCCGAGCTCGGTGGAGTACAGGGTGAGGAAATTGCGCATCATGAAGCCGGCGCCCGCGAGCAGCGTCAGGGTGAGCGCGAGCTCCGCGATGATGAGACCGCCCGTCCATCGGCGCGCCCGCATGCCGCCCGTGCCGGATCGGCCGCCTTCTTTCAGTACTTCGTTCACGTCGGTCTTCGTGACGTGCAGCGCCGGCGCGAGCCCGAAGATCACGCCGGTTCCCAGACAGATCGCCGCCAGGAACGCGAAGACCGTGGGGTCCATCGTGAACTTCATCCAATAGGGCTTGCCCACGTCCTGCGTCACGGTGTCGAACCAGCGGACGCCGAAAACGGACAGGCCGAATCCGAGCACGCCGCTGATGAGGGCAAGCATGACGCTCTCGATCAGGAGCTGCCGGACGATCCGCCAGCGCGTGGCGCCGAGCGAGACGCGCACCGCGATCTCGCGGGAGCGATGGGCCGAGCGGGCCAGCAGCAGGTTGGCGACGTTCGCGCAGGCAATCAGGAGCACGAACGCGACGGCGCCCATCAACGAGAGAAAGATCGCCTTGATCGGTCCGCCGGCGGAACGCTGGTTGTACGTCTGCAATCGCGGCTGGATGTTCTTGTTCGTATCCGGGTAGTCCTTCGCGAGGCGCTGGCCGATCGTCTGGAGCTCGGCATCGGCCTGTTGCTGTGATATGCCCGGAGCAAGACGCCCCATCACTTCCAGCCCCCTCGAGTTGCGCTTCTGGGTCTCGAGGTCCCGTACGGTGGAAAGCGGCTGCCAGAGGTCGGCGTTGAAGGGAAACTTGAAGTCCTCCGGCATCACGCCAATGACGACGGACGGCGCGTCGTTGATGCGCACCGTTCGCCCGACGATGCCGCTGTCGCTCGCGTAGCGGCTCTTCCACATGCCATTGCCGAGCATCACCACCGCCGCCGCGCCCGGACGATCGTCTTCCGGCATGAAATCGCGGCCGAGGACCGGCGCCTGGCCCAGCAGCCTGAACGCGTTCGCCGATATCAAGGATCCCCTGAAACGCTCAGGCGCCTTTCCTTCGTCGCTCACGTTCATCGTCGCGCCGGTGTAGGCCGCCATGTCGGCAAAGCTCTTCGCCGCGGCGCGCCAGTCCTTGAAGTCGAGGTACGACACCCCCATGTTGCGGTCGCGAACCGGATCGCGGGTTCCAACGGCCATGATGCGATCGGCGTCGCGGAAGGGGAGTCCCCGAATCAGGACCGCATTCACGAACGTGAATACCGTGGCATTCACGCCGATGCCGAGCGCCAGCGCAGTGGCCGCGACCAGCGTGAACCATTTATCTTTGACGAGAAGACGGGCTGCGAACTGAAGATCCTGCCAGAGGCCCATGTCTCCCGTATTACGTAAATGGGGTTCGGAGGTTCACAGCCTCCCGGCGCCTTCAGCGCGCGCCGCCGGACATCCGGAGGCAGCTCGGTCCACCTCTCGCGCCGCCGATAGAACTTCCACGGCTTGTATCCGCGTTCCTCGAGGAAGCTGCGATATCGCCGCCTGAGCGCATCGATGCGACGGTCCGACGACGCGATCCGCCGGTGCGGCCAGTCGAGCAGGACCTGCTCGGCCTTCCAGACGTTCTTGTCCGACAGCCGCCAGTCGTAGTCGGGAAGCGCGTCGCGGAGATCGACCACGGCGTACCCTTTGAGGCGGCCCGTGAGGTCGATGTAGGTGTCCACGTAGCTCAGCGCCAGCGCGCGTGCCGACGGAAAGACGGGCCTGCGCCCATGAAGTCCGGGGTCGCGCGAGCGGGCAACGGAACCCCACCCGGTCGGTGTGCGATAGACGAACAGCACGTGATCGAGAAGGTCGATCGACTCCAGGCTGAGAACGAGGGGAGGATACCCGTGCTGCTCCAGAATGACGGCGGCGCTGAGCGCCGCCTCGTAGCAGTGCGCGGTCCCGTGGCGGATGACGCCGCGGAACGTTCGCAGCGTCTCGCCACCTTTCTCCTGATTGTACGGAAGCGCATTGAGCCAGCGCTGCACCGCCAGCGGCGTCCGCAGGCGAGCGACCACGCGCCGCTCCGCGGGCGTCAGCGGCAGGTCGGGTGGAACGATGCGATCAGTTCGTGGGAGCGGGAGTCGTTTTGAGATCGGCAAGGAGGTCCGCGGGCGTCCACGAGTTGCCGGTATGCATTTTCACGAGCCGACCCTCGGCGTCGATGATCGCCGTCCGGAGATTGTGGGTGATGTCGATCGGGTTCTGCTGGGCACGCTCGACGCTTACGCCGAATCGCGCCGCAAAGCGCGTGACCTCTTCCCGTTCGCCGGTCACGAACGTCCAGATCAGCGGGTCGGCCTGCAGCCGTTCCGCGTGCGCTTTCATCACCGGCGGCGTGTCGAACTGCGGGTCGAAGCTGACCGACACGAGCCGGACGTCCGCGAGCGCCGGCGTCTTCTTGATCTCGCGCTGCACGGCCTGGAAATGTCGATCCATGAGCGGACAGAAATCAGGCATCGGGCAGCGCGTGTAGACGAATGTGAGTGCAATCCGGTGGCCGCGCAGTGTCGAGAGCGGCCGCGGCTTGCCGTTCTGATCGATCAGCAACTGATCGGGCACCGTGTCGCCGGTCTTCAGCAGCTCGAACCCGGACGACGCCGTCTCGGGCGGCGCGGGAACGTCGAGCGCGGCGTGACCGGTCTTCGTCACGACCGAGAGATGCGCGTCGGCGCCCGCGAGCACGAGCGTCGCGGTCACGAGATCGCCCGGAGCGATTCCGCCGAGCAGCTTCGCGTCGCGCACGCGGAAAGGCATCGTCATGCCCGGCATGAAGCCCTGGATATCCTCGTGCTTGATCAATACCTCTCGTTCGTCCTGCTTGACGCCGAGCACCTGTCCCTTGAGCTCGTAGTGCCTCGGTTCGGGTGCGCGGCTGCACGCCGCCGCGACGACAAGCAGGAGGACGATTCCCCACGACCGCCTCATGTGCTTAACTCTAACAAATGATCTGGGTGGGCACATCGGGCTACAACTACCCCGAATGGAAGGGGAGCTTCTATCCGGCGAACCTCGCGGCGGCGAAGATGCTGCCGTACTACGCCGAGCGGTTTCCCACCGTCGAGATCAACTACACCTTCTACCGCGCCCCGAACGAGAAGATCCTCGAAGGATGGAACCAGGCCACGCCCGAGCGCTTCAAGCTGACGCTGAAGGCGCCGAAACGGATCACCCATGATGCGCGGCTGCGCGACTGCGGCGACCGCGTGCGGCAATTTCTGGAGACCGCCGCGACGCTCGGGCCGAAGCTCGGCGCGCTCCTCTTCCAGCTGCCGCCGAACCTGAAGAAAGACGTCGCGCTCTTCGACGCGTTTCTCGACACGTTTCCACCCAAGGTCTGCGCGGCCTTCGAATTCCGCCACGAGTCATGGCTCGACGCGGAGATTTACGCGCGGCTGCGCGCGAGGAACCTCGCGCTCTGCGTCGCGGACAGCGAGAGGCTCTCGACGCCGGTCGAGATCACCGCTGACTACGGCTACTTCCGGCTGAGGGACGAAGGCTACACACCGGACGACGTCGCCCGGTGGACCGACATCATCGTGGAGAAGACCTCGGCCTGCAGGGAAGCGTTCGTGTACTTCAAGCACGAAGAGTCGGGGAAGGGACCGGAGTTCGGGCGGCTGATGATGGAGCGCCTAGGCACGCCGTCGCAAACCTGACGATCTCCCGCTCGGCCCAATATCCGTCGTAGCCTGGAGACGGCCGCTCCACGAATGCGCAGTGGCCGCCGCCGGGCGTGATCACCACGTGGAGATGGGGGTTGCCCGTCACCAGCGCGGACCTGAACGGTGCCAGCGGCACGAAGGGGTCGTCGTCTGCCGTGATGACGAGCGCCGGCACGCGGATCCGCTCGACGACGCGCATCGCGCTGGCGCGATGGTAATAGTCGTCGGCGTCGCGGAACCCATGGTGCGGCGCGGTGAACGCCTCGTCGAACTGGCGCACGGTGCGTACGCCGGCGAGAGGCGCGAGGTCGAAGGCACCGGGCCACAAGGCAGATTTCCGGTTCATGCGCGCGCGCAGGTGCCGGACGAAGTTCCATTCGTAAAGGCGGTTCGATCTCCGTTCCAGCGCGTCGACGCAGATCGCGAGGTCCATCGTCGGCGACACGGCGCACACGCCGACCAGCTCACGAGGCGCCGAGTCGCCCAGCTCGCCGGCCAGCTTCAGCGTGAGATTGCCGCCGAGCGAATAGCCCGCCACGGCGAGTGCCCGCGCCCCGTCGACCTCGATCAGCTCGCGGAGCACGGACAGCGGATCGTGGGTCAGACCGGAATGGTAGAGGCCGCGCGACAGATGCTCGGTCCCGCCGCAGTTGCGCTGATTGAGCCGGACGACGTTCCAGCCGGCGGTCCACGCCTTCTCGGAAATGCCGCACATGTAATGCGCCAGGCTGGAGCCTTCCAGACCGTGGAGCAGCACCAGCGTCGGGTGCTCGGCAGGTCGATCGTGCCAGTGACAGTGCGCGAGCACGCGCGCGTCGTCTGCCACGTCGAAGTGCCGGACCACGGGAGGCGGAAGGCGCGGAAATCGCCGCGGCCTCGCCCACGCATACAGTGTCTGTTTGTGCCCGCCGCTGAACCGGGGCCTGAACTCTGTTACTTCGAGCAACGACGTATTATCTCCTGATGCCGCACACGCTCGAGTCGACTGTCCTGCACATCGTCAAGACGCGTCTGGTGAAGGACTATCCCGAGCAGATCCGCACGTGCATGGATGCGTTGACCGATGAGCAGCTCTGGTGGCGTCCAAATGAGCATTCGAACGCCGTGGCCAATCTCGTGATTCATCTGGCGGGCTCGAATCGGTACTACTTCGAGCACGTGATCGGCGGCCACGAGGAGGTCCGCAACCGGGCCGGCGAGTTCGCCGTGCGCGGCGGCCGCACGAAAGCGGAGCTTCGGAAGCACTGGGACGATTCGGTGACCGCGACAGAGCGCGCGTTGGAGAGCTTCGATCCGTCACGGATGATGGACGCCACCGAGCGCACCGGGAAAAAGACGACGTTCCTGCAGGTCCTGCTGCATGTGAGCCACCACAACGGTGTGCACATGGGGCAGATCGCGTACATCGCGAAGCAGCTGAATCCGACCGCGATCGATGACATCTGGATGAAAATGCGCGGGAGGTAAAGTGATAACGTCCCGTCTCAGGAGGATTCCATGAAATCCGTAGTCTCCCTTGCACTCGCCGCGTCGGTGGCGCTGCTGCCCGCAACCGCTCTGGCCCAGGGAAAAAAGACGGCCGCGAAGCCGACGCCACAGGAACAGAAGCTGGACGCGTACAAGACCGAAGCGGCCGCGAGCGTCGAGACGATGGCGAAGCTCGCGCAGCAGATGGTGGACTCCGTCTTCAGCTTCGGCGAGCTCGGGTTTCAGGAGTTCGAGACGTCGAAGTACCTGACCGCGATTCTCGAGCAGAACGGCTTCACCGTGAAGCGCGGCGTCTCCGACATTCCGACCGCATGGGTGGCCACGTGGGGATCGGGCAAGCCGGTGATCGCCCTTGGCTCCGACATCGACGGGATTCCGCAGGCGTCGCAGAAACCCGGCGTGGCCTACAAGGACCCGATGATTCCGGGAGCGCCCGGACATGGTGAAGGGCACAACTCCGGCGTCCCGCTCAACATCGTGGCGGCGCTGGCGGTGAAGAAGATCATGGAACGCGACAAGCTGCCGGGGACGCTGCTGCTCTGGCCCGGCGTCGCCGAGGAGCTCGTGGCTTCGAAGGCCTGGTTCGTTCGCGACGGACTTTTCAAGGACGTCGACATCTGTCTCTTCACGCACGTGGGCAACAACCTGGCTGTGTCGTGGGGAGGCGGGACGGGGAACGGGCTGATCTCGCTCGAGTACACGTTTCAGGGCGAGAGCGCTGCACAGCGCCGGCAACCCGCAGCGCGGCCGCAGCGCGCTCGACGCCGTGGAGCTGATGAACCACGCGTGGAACATGAAGCGCGAACACCTGCGCATCCAGCAGCGTTCCCACTACGTCATCACCAATGGCGGCGACCAGCCGAACGTGGTGCCGCCAAACGCCAGCGTCTGGTACTACCTGCGCGAGACCGACCACGCGCACATCAAGGAACTGTGGGAGTTGGCGGACAAGATGGCGGAGGGCGCCGCGTTGATGACGGGCACGAAGTGGACGTCGCGCATTCTCGGCACGGCGTGGCCGCAGCACATGAACAAGCCGATCGCCGAGACCACCTTCGCGAACATTCAGAAGGTGGGTCTCCCCAAATGGAGCGACGACGATCAGACGCTCGCGCGAGGGATTCAAGCGGAGCTGAACGCGCCGAACAAGAAGGGGCTCGACGTCGAGCTCGCCAAACTGGAGGAGCCGATCAAGGACGACGACAAACGCGGCGGCGGCTCCGATGACATCGGTGACATCTCCTGGAACCTGCCGACCATCACGCTGCGCTTCCCGTCGAACATTCCCGGCCTGCCGGGGCACAACTGGGCGAACGCCATCGCGATGGCCACGCCGATTGCCCACAAGGGCGTTGTCGCTGGTGCGAAGGTCCAGGCGATGACGATCCTCGACATCGTCACCAAGCCGGAGCTGGTGAAGCAGGCCTGGGCCTACTTCAACGACGTGCAGACGAAGGACCAGAAGTACATTCCGTTCATCGCGCGCGACACGCCGGCGCCGACGTGGCTGAACAAGGGGATTCTGGAGAAGTACCGTCCCGAGATGCGGAAGTACTACTACGACCCGAACAAGTACGACACGTATCTCGAACAGCTCGGCATCAAGTACCCGACAGTGCGAACGCCGCAGACCAGCCCGCAAGAGTAGCGAGGTGTTTCCGTATCACGACGACAACAAGACCCAGCGAACGCCATACGTGACGATGGCGCTCATTGCATTGAACGTGCTCACGTGGCTGTTCGTGCAGGGGGCCGGCGCCGAGCTGCCGCTGGCACGCTCGGTGTGCGAGCTCGGGCTCATTCCGGGCGAGCTCACGGCGTCGCTCGCTCCAGGAACACCGTTTCCGATGGGCGAGCGGCTCGTGTGCCTCACCGACCCGGGGCGCCAGATCCACAACGTGATCACGTCCATGTTCCTGCACGGCGGGTGGATGCATCTGCTCGGCAACATGTGGTTCCTCTGGTTGTTCGGCAACAACATCGAGGACTCGATGACGCGGCCGCGCTTCGTCGCGTTCTACCTGCTCTGCGGCGTCGGAGCGGTGTTGGCGCAGGTGGTGGCGGATCCAGCCTCGGAGGTGCCGATGGTCGGCGCCTCGGGCGCGATCAGCGGCGTCATGGGCGCGTACCTCGTGCTCTTTCCTCGCGTGCGGGTCTTCACGATGGTCCCGCTCGGATTCTTCGTGACGTCGATGGCGCTGCCCGCGTGGGCGATGTTGATCTACTGGGCCTTCCTCCAGTTCGCGGGAGGCCTCACGAGCATCTTCGCCGAACAAGCGGGGGGGGTCGCGTTCTGGGCGCACCTGGGCGGGTTCCTCACAGGCGTGGCGCTGATCAAGGTGTTCGAGCGCCGCGATCGCATGGCCGCCCACACGTCTCACCATTGGCGGCCGCAGCGCGTGGGATGGGAATGACGAAGGTAAAAGGAAAAAGGAAAAAGGAAAAAGGAAAAAGGAAAAAGGAAAAAGGACGTTGCTCAGTGGGCAGTCCTCTGCCGTGACCATGGCAGCTCGTGCTGCCGGGCGGCCAGCCGGACCCACCGGTCACTGCGCCGGCCGAACCGAAAAAATAATGAAACGCGAATTCCGATACGCCACCGGCAGATCCAGGGCGTTCGTGGTGACGATATAGTCGAGTTCGTATCGTTCGGCGAGGGCGCGGGCATCAGCCGTCGAGAGCCGCTCGAAGCCGTCGAGCGCCCGGCTCCGCTCGAGGACGCGCATCGCGACGTCACGCGAGTAGATCGCCATCGCGGTGTCCTTCACATCCTCCAGGAACACGTCGCGGCCGGCGCTCACGCGGACGCTCGTTCCGTACTTCCAGGCGTGCCCCGGGTCGGCGAGCACGTGAACGTCGACAGGCTGTGACGCGAGCCAACGCATCGCGTGGTGCCATTCGGAGTCCTCGAGCGCGAATGCGAAGAGGCGGCGCTCCGGCCGCTCGATCCAGAGCGCGAACACGCCTCGCGCCGCGGAGAACGCGATGAGCGCGATTGCGAGCGCGCGGCAGGCGCGCGGCGCCACGCGTGCCCGATCGATCGCCCCGAGCAGATAGATCGTTGCCAGGAAATCGATCAGCCAGAAGACGCGCGAGATCTGCAGCTCGACGAAGAAGAACACGCCGGCCGCTACGAAGGGCAGTGTGGCGAGGAACAGCACGACGAGTGCGAGGCCGCCCGCGACCAGCCCTCGGTCTTCGGGCGTCTCGGCACCTCGGCGTCGCCGGTCCAGGTACGCCCATGCGAGGGCGCCGGCCGTCCCCAGGTTGGCAACCCACGCGGTGAGCGGCCACTCATTCGCGAACAGCGTTGTCTTGGTGGCAAGCACCTGTCGCCAGCCCTCGTCCAGCGTCACGAACGCGTGAGCAAACGGTCCGGCGGTCGTGGCCCAGAGGATGACGAGGCAGGCGAGGGCCGCGGCGCCGAGGAGCACGCGCCTTGACACCTGGCCGGCGACGATCATCGCCACGCCGAGCAGGACGGCAAACCAGACTGCCGTCGTGGGATGGGCGAGCGCTCCCGCGGCCACGAGCGCGATCGCCAGCCACGGCCGGCGCCGCAAGAAGGCGGCAACCGCCAGCGCGCAGACGCCGAAGGCCAGCATCCGCGGATGAAAGTACGGCTCGATCGTGTTCGCGCTGGTGCGCGTGATCTGGTGCCGGAGCGTGAAAGCGGCAAGCAGCGCGACGGTCGTCCAGCGGTGCACGTAGAGCGCGCCACCAATCAGCGTGAGCGCGCACCACAGGAGGACCAGCGACAAGAAGTAGCCGGCCGCGAAGAGCGCCGGCAACGAGAACCCCGTGGCGCGCATCAGGCCGGCCGCGATCTCGTCGAGCAGCAGCAGCCGTGCCTGCGCCTCGATCAGGCCCGCGTCGCGGGGAAACGTCTCCGGATTCGCCGCGTGGATGACGGCCGGGATATAGAACGCCTGATCGGAGATGCCGTATCGATAACCGGCGCCGTTGGCCGTCGCGAGGATGATGAAGAGAACTAGAGAGATCAGGGAGGGCAGGATTCTATTCACAGCGGGGAGATCGGGAGGCTTGGATTCTAAATCACAGGGAGGTCGGGGAGATCAGGGAGGCGTCGCTGCGTCGCGGAAACTGCGTACTTGTCCCGGCTGTGGCGGCTGCAATTTCAGCTTGTTTCTCGAGTGCGGTTGCAGGGTTCGGCCTGTTTTGTCGCGGCATCGAGCGTGCACTATGAGTGCATGTGACTTTCAGTCCGTCCGACGGCCTCTCGCAACTGACCGGCCGGATTATCGGCGCCGCGATCGGCGTCAATCGAGAACTGGGACCGGGTCTGCTCGAGTCGGCATACCAGGCATGCCTCGAGTACCAGCTCAAGGAAGATGGGGTGCGTTTCAAGCGGCAGCTTGCATTGCCGCTGAAGTACCGCGGCGTGTACGTCGACTGCGGCTACCGAGTCGATCTGCTGGTCGAAGACCGGGTCATGGTCGAGATCAAATCAGTCGAGAAGCTGGCGCCCATTCAACGCGCGCAGATGATCACGTACCTGAAGCTATCAGGGTGCCCAGTGCGACTGATCCTCAATTTCAACGTGGCTTCGATGCGTCAAGGAATTCGCCGGATCCACAATCGTTTTCTCGAGGGCAATCGGCCGCCACGCGAAACCGCTGATAGGTTTGATTCCCTCCCTAATCTCCCTGTGAACTACACGTTCTCGTCCGCGCTGGGCCCATACATCGCGGGAAGCGGCACGTCGTTCATGCGGAGGTACACGCTCAACTGTGCGCGGTGATGGACCAGGTGATTCATCACGAACGACCGCCACACGACCGCCTTTGGCATCGTGAAGAACGTCTGCTTGCCGTTCTTCAGCGACCACGGCCCCATCAGTTCGGCGTCGCTCTTCGCCGCCAGGCTGGCACGCGTCGTCTTCACGTTCTTGTCGAACGTCTCGAGCAGCTCGCCGCGGCTCGCGGCGGGCGTGGCGACCTGCTGGCCCTCGGCGTTGAACTCGGGCTTGTCGAGCGTGACCTCGCCCCACCACACGATGTTGGCCACGTGCGTCGCAAGACCGCCGAGCGTCATCGACTTGGCGTGAGGCTTCCAGTCGAATTTGTCTTCCGGCACCCGCTCCAGCAGCTTGCGGGTGGTGGTCATCTCATGATCGAACTCGGGCACGAGGGCGTCGGCGAGGGGCACTACGAGACTCCTGCTTTCATGTACCGGCCGATCGCCGCGAGCACGCGATCGACTTCGGCGGTCGTGTTGTACAGATGCGGCGAGAAGCGAAGGCCGCCGCGGTCGTCGCCGCCTCGAGTCGCGCACGCGATCTTGTCCTTGTCGTACAACAGGGCGGCGAGCTTCTGCGGGTTGAGGCCGCCCGGCTGGAACGAGACAACCGCGGCCGAGCGGTCGGCCGACGTGCTCGTCCAGAGACGAACGTCCGGAATCTTCTGCAAGCCCGAGCTGAGGGCCGCCGTCAGGTCGCGCGCGCGCTTCTCGATGTTCGCGCGGCCGACCTTCTCGTGAAACGCGATCGTCTCTCCGAGCGCCACGATCGCCGCGTCGTCGCGCTGTCCGAACCCTTCGAACGTCTTCGACAGCCCGATGGCGCCGGTGTACGCGCTGTAGATGCTCGGCCAGATGCGGTCGTGACTGCGGCTGCTGACGAAGAGGACGCCTGCCTCCTTTGGACCGCACGGCCATTTGTGCGCGCTGCCCGTGTAGAAGTCCGGCTGGATCACGCTCAGGTCCACGTCGAGCAGGCCGAAGGACTGCGCCCCGTCGAGCAGCGACAGCACGCCGCGCTCCCGCGCGACGCGGCACATCTCGGCGGCCGGCATCAGATCGCCCACCGTGCTCGTCAGGTGCGTGAAGGCCAGCACCTTCGTCTTCGCGGACAACGCCTTCTTCACCGCCTCGACGTAGTAGTCGGCGCCAGGGTGCGGGTTCGGATTCGGCAGCTCCGTCACTGTGTAACCGAACCGCTTCGCCTTCTCCTTCCACGCCACGTTGTTGCTCGGGTGATTGTCGTGGAAGATGACGACCTCGTCCCCCGCCTTCAGGTCGAGGCCGTTCGAGACGAGGTTGTTCGACTCGCTCGTATTGCGCGTGATGATGACCTCTTCCGGTTTCACGCGAAGGAAGGCGGCCAGACGCGCGCGCGTCTGCTCCTTCGCCGGACCCAGCTTGGCGCGGTTGTTCGGCGAAGGATCCTGGTCGATGTCGCGTGTCGCGCCATACATCGATTCGAGCACCGCTCGCGACGACGGGCAGAGGTTCGCGGCGTTCATCACTGCGAGCCCGGGCGGCATGACGAACTGCTCGCGGACGGCGTTCCAGAAGGCGTCTCCCGCGGCAGCGCCGGACGCCGGAAGCGCGGCCGGCCGCGCGAGCGCGAACTCCGGATGCGCGAAAAGGGCTGCCGATCCGCCGACCGCGAACAACCGTGTGAAGTCTCGTCGTGAAACCGCCATCGCGAACCCCGCAGTGTAGGGCGGGCCTTTACGGCCCGCCAGGTCAAGGAGTATCCACCTGGTGACAGTGATAACACCCGAACGCCGCGCGCGATCGGTTGTACTCATAGCGCTGCGCGAAGTCGTACGCGGGCCTGCGCAGCAGCGCCGCCATGCCGGGCACGATGACACCCCGCATGTACGCGGCAGCCGCCTGATTATCGCCCTCGGCGAGGTAGCCGTGAAGCGCATTCCGCATCTGCGCGTCGGATCCGACAGCTTCCATGGCGCGCACGTCCGGCTCGGGCAGGGCGCGCACCGCGGGCATTGCCCAGCCGCGATCGGCGGCATCCACGCCGTGGCACGTTTCGCAGGTCACCTGGTTTCGACCGACGATGGGCGCGAGCGCATCGCGCGCCCAGGGCATGACGTCATGTTCCATGAACGCAATGATTTCGGCCCTCGGCCGCCGTACGCCGCCGGGACGGATCGCATCGTCGTCGGGATACTCGACCGGGACTGTATGACCGCTGAGGCCGATGCCGATCACCACGAGCGTCAGCAGCACCATCACGGGTCCGGCGACGATGGCGTGCAGGCGGAGGGAGCCGGGAACCGGCCACATCGAGGAAATCGGCAAGCCGGCAACGGCGTCGGAGGGGGGAAGGCCGCGCGCCTCGGCGACCAGCAGGTCCAGCTTCAACGCCTGCCGGCGAACCGCGCGCAGGCGCGGCAGCCGCACGTCGCGATCGCCGTGGCGTGACGACCGGACGACCAGCGTGCCGATGCCTGTGAGCCGCTCTCCAAGCGAGGGCTCCACGTCGACGCCGGCGATGTCGTGGATCGCGATTTCTCGGATGATCGTCGAGCCGTTCAGCGCGACGAAGCGGAAGTCCGACAGCGCGAAGCGTCGCGTGCGCCAGCGAATCTGTTCGAACGGGAGCGGGAATGCGGATGGGACCATCGCCCGTCGGCTCTGGCCCCACTGTACTACTGCAGCAGGCCGTCCGGCTGCTCGTGGTCGTGTTTGTCCTTGCGCTTCGGCTTGGCGACGATCTGGGATCGCTTGAACAGACTGATGTCGCCGCCGAACGATTCCAGCTCGACGCGTGCGGCTCCGCTGCCCAGCGTGAAGTTGAAGCGACGGTTGCGCCGTTCGCGCCGCCGATCCGACTCCTCCTCGTCGGCCGATCCCGCTCGCGCCGGCACCTCGACCTTGAAGTGCGATTCGAAGTCGCCGCGGTAGGTCCGCACGAACACCGACGCGTTGACTTGATCGGGCACGCGCAGCTCGACGTCGCCGTTGTGCGTCGCGAAGCGGTAGGTGCCGCCGTCGCGGATCGAGCCGTCGTAGACGACGTCGCCGTTGACCGTGGCGACATCCACGGTGCTCGAATCGATGCGCTCCAGCGTGAGGTCGCCGTTCGTCGTCTCGGCCGTGATCTCCCCTGCGGCGTCCCGAATGAAGACGCCTTCGTTCACCGTGCTCAGCGTCATGCGCCCACGGGCCCCATCCACTTCGATGATGCCCTCGATCGACTTCAAGGACACGGTGCCGGTGCCGCCCTTGAGCCGTACATCACCGCCCACGGTCTCCGCGGTCACCTCGCCCTGGACGCCTTCGAGATCGATGTCTACGTACGTGCCGTTCAGACTGACGGGCATCCACCGCGGCACTGTCAACGTGAAGTCGACCGAGCGCGACGGGCCGTGCTCCGACGAGGCGCCGACGCGCAGCACCGCCTCGGTGGTCCGCACGTTGATGCGGTCCCGCGACGAATGCTCCGCCTCGACGCGGACGGCGTCCTTCTCCCATGAGCGGACGGTGATCGAGCCGGCAAAGTTGTTGACCGACAGGCGCATGCCCTTCGAAACCGGCAGGGACTGATCCGACCGCGGACGCGTCGATGGGGGGGCTGCCGGCGGTTGCGCTGGACGCGCCTGTGCCGGCGGCGCGGGCGCGGGCACAGGTGCGGGCCGCTGGGCCGGTGCCGGTTGCGGCACCGCGGGCGGCTGCGGCGTCGCCGGCGCCGGCGGCTGGGCCGCCGCCGGAGCGGCGAGGCAGCCGGCAAGTGTGAGCAGTGCGATGAGTCTCATATCCTGTCTTATCCCTCAATCGCCTTCGGTGATCGCGGTCGCGCGACGAAGCAGATCCAGCTTGCGGCGGCGCGACTCGACGAGATGGCGATTCAAATACGTGTTCCCTGGATCCTCTTCGAGCGCCTGCCGGGCCTGCGCGATTGCGGCATCAATCAACGTCAGATTGCGCTCGAGAATTTCGACGGTGCGGGGATTGAGATCGTTGCGACGCTCCTGCAGCGCAAGCTCCAGGTCCGACACCGCGGCGTCGTACTGCGCATCGGCGAAGTTCACGAGCCGCGCATCGGCCGTAGCCGCGGTCGGTTCGACTTCGGCCTGAATGACGGTGGTGGCTGGCGAGAGCGCAGCGGGCGCGCGGCCACGCAGGATCCAGGCGCCGGTGGCGGACACGGCGATCAGCAACACGGCGGCTGCCGCAAGCTGCGCGATCGAGAACGAGACGCGGCGGGGCGCGGCCACGCGCTTCGGCGCACTGTCGGCCATGCGCGTGACCCGTCCCTGGATGCGGGCGTGGATACCGGTCCACAGGTCGCGCACCGGCGCGGGGTCGTGCTCGGCGACCGTGGCCGCGTGTGCCACGATTCGGCGGAGAGAGTCGAGCTCCTCCGCGCACGCTTCGCAGACGTGCAGGTGCGCGTCGATCGCCGCGCGATCGGACGCCGCCAGCTCGTCGTCCAGGTACTCCGACAGATGGTCCGTGACGTGGGCGTTCATATGCGTCTTTCCAGATGCCCGCGCATCAGCATGCGCGCGCGATGGAGCTGCGATTTCGATGTCCCCGGCGAGATCCCGAGCAGGCTGCCGATCTCGTGATGCTTGTAGCCTTCCACGTCGTGCAGCACGAACACCTCGCGGGCGGCGTTCGGCAGGCGTTCGAGCGCTGCATCGAAGTCCATCCGGAAGTCGCCGGTGCGACGCGGGGATGGCATGCGCTGCAGCGTGTCGTCGCCGTCGGCGAGAAAGCGATCGCGCTGCGTGCCGAGCGAGCGAAACCGCTCGATGATGACGTTGACCGCCAGCCGGTGCAGCCAGGTCCCAAAACTGGCGTCGCCACGGAACGTGCCGAGCTTCTGCCACGCACGCACGAAGACGTCCTGGGTCAGCTCGTCCGCCGCGTCGGTGCCGGCCATGCGCCGCGCGAGCCCGTGCACGCGCGCGATATGCCGCGCATAAATGCGTTCGAACGCCGCGGTGTCGCCGCCCGCAGCGAGGGGGACATCGGCATCAGCCACGGGCTGGCTCGACGTGGGCCTCTCCTGCGCGGTCACCATCCTCCAAGCTGTTGGATGGGCGGGGCTTTACAAGGGTTGGAAGCTAGGGCGTAGGCTTTTTGCCGAAGTCGACGCGTGGGACGCGCTGCGCCTCGGGCGGGGCCTTGAACAGCGCGTACTCCTTGAAGCCGAAGATGCCGGCCGTGACGTTCGCGGGGAACTGGCGGCGGGCGGTGTTGTACTCCTGGACCCGCTCGTTGTAGCGCATCCGCTCGACCGCCAGGCGGTTTTCCGTGCCGGAGAGCTCGTCCATGAGCCGGTTGAACGACTCGTTCGAGCGGAGCTGCGGATAGTTCTCGACCACCACCAGCAGCCGTGCGAGCGCGGCGCTCTGCTCATTCGCCGCCTCCATCTTCTGCTCGGGCGTCGCCGCGCCCGCCAGCTTCGCGCGCGACTCGGCGATCTGGCCGAAGACGTCCTTTTCCTGTTGGGCGATCCCTTTCACCGTCTCGACCAGGTTTGGAATCAGGTCGTTGCGGCGCTGGAGCTGGTTTTCCACCTGCGCCCACTGCGTCTTGATCGCCTCCTCCTGGCCGACGAACCGATTGTACGAACAGCCCGATGCCGCCGCCGCCATCACGCCGACGAGCATCACCATCAACGCCGAACGCATCTGTCGTCTCATTGACAACCCCAGTCTATTTTTGATTTGTGATTTGTGATTTGTGATTTGTGATTTACGACTGAAGCGCAACGCAAGGATCAAAATCAAAAATCACAAATCACAAATCACAAATTACCAGGAGGCTCCGCCTCCGCCGCCCCCGGAGCGCCCGCCCCCGAATCCACCGAACCCCCCGCCGAAGCCACCGCCGCCGAATCCGCCGCCGCCGAACGGACCCACGCCGCTGTGCCAGCCTCCGGAGTAGCCTCCCCATCCGCGCCGGCGGAACCGGCGCCCGCCCATGCCGAGCGCTCGGCCAATGCCTCTCATCACGAGAATGAACACAAGCAACGCGATGATTGCGCCGGTGCTGAAGCCGCGCGCCGTGCCCCCGCGCGTCCGCGACGGCCGTACGCCCTGGAGGGTCACGTTCCGCGCGTCGGCAATGCGAGAGATGATTCGCGACACACCGGCCAGCAGCCCCGGGCCGTAGCGGCCCCGGCGGAACTCCGGCACCATGTACCTGACGGCTTGTTTCCCCGGAGAAGCCATCCGTGATGAATTGCTCCAGGTCGTAGCCGACTTCGACCCGGACCTCGCGATCCTTCACGGCGAGGACGATCAGGACGCCGTTGTCCTTCCCTTTCGTGCCGATGCCGCGGCCCCGGTTCTCGAACATCTCGACCGCATATTCCTGCAGCGTGGCATACGGCGCGAACGTGTCCACCGTGGCCACGACCACGACGTCGCCGCTGGCTTGCTGCAGCGAGCGGATGAGCGAGTCCATCGCATCTTCGCTGGCCTTGTCGATGACGCCCGCGAAGTCGTTGACCGGCCGCGTGAGCTCGGGCGGCGGCTGCTGCGCCGCGAGCACGGGCGACAGCGCCAACACGAGAAGGACGACTACGACGCGCGCCATCGATCGACGAATGCCGCGAGATGCTCGACCGCCGTCAGGTACTCGGGGAAGAGGCGCGCCGGATCCGTAGACCCCACGCCGGCCGCCTGCTGCGCCGGCTCCAGAGCGAGCACCGCCGCGACAATCGAGTCGGGCAATTGCGCGGCGCGCGCGCCTTCGAGCGTTGCCGTCGCGCGGTCGCCGCTCGTGGCGCCGTGCAGCCGCGCCACGCTTCGCAAGAGCGCCGCGAAGCCGGGTGCCGACGCCTCGACGAGCGCCGCGACGGCGTGCGGCCGGCCCGCAGCCTCGATGTACTCCTCGCGCAAGTGCAGCAGGTGGCTCTTGATCTGCGTCTCGCAGGCTCGGCGCAAATCGTCCAGCGCAATGACACTCGTCTCGAACGGATCCCTGCCGTACACGTGCGCATGCGCCCGTTCCATCTCGCTGTACTCGAGCGGAAACGCATCGAGCGAGCGGCGGAATTCGTGCTCCGGCAGGATGAGCGGCGTCGCGAGGCCCAGGCGGTGCCAGCCGTGCACCGCTCGCGCGCACGCGTCGAGGTCGACCGTGTCGAGCGACGTCACCAGGGCCAGGCACGTCAAGGGCGCCGAATCGACGTGATCGCCGTAGGTGATGAGCGATCGCAGACGCTCGCCGAAGATCCTGCGCAAGTCCGACAGAAGGGTTCCAGCCCGTTCAGCCGCAGCCGTCGCCATACCGCCATTCTAGTCAAGACGAGAGAGCAAAGACCCAAGACTCGAGACCCGATAAGACTAGAGACGGAAACCGAAGACCGGAGTTCGGAGACCGACCAGAGACCAGAGACCAGAGACTGAAGACCGAAGACTGAAGACCGAAGACGAATAGAATTGGGAATCCGATGCAGCTGCGCGAGATCAATGTCGGGTGCTTTGGCGGCGGCACGGGACTGCCGAGCCTGCTTGGCGGCCTCAAGAGGAACCCGTGGCTCCGCCTGAACGCCGTCGTCACGATGTTCGACAGCGGCGGTAGCTCCGGCCAGCTTCGCGACGAGCTCGGCGTGCTGCCTCCCGGCGACGTCCTCAAGTGCGCCCTCGCGCTCGCGCGGAGCGAAGGCGAGGCGCGCCGCGTGCTGCTGTCGCGCTTGCCGACGCTCGAGCATCACGCCCGCCTGGCGGGACATACCGGCGGAAACCTGCTGCTCTCGATGATGGAGCAGTACAGCGGCGATTTTCTCGCGGCGGTGGATGGGCTGCGGGCGCTGCTTGGCTGCCGGGGACGCGTCTGGCCGGTGAGCGTCGAGCCCGCATCCGTGTGCGCCGAGGTACGGTGACGGATCGCAGACCCGCGGGGAAGTGGAAGTCGACGCGGGACAGTCGCGCGGCCACCAGGTACGGCGCGTCTGGCTCGAGCCGCAAGCCTCGATCCATCCGACCGTCGCCGAGGCGATCGCGGGCTTCGAAGCGGTGATCATCGGTCCGGGGTCGTTCTTCACCAGCTTGATGCCGCCGCTGCTCGTCCGGGGGGTCCCCGAAGCGCTCGCCGAGATGAAGGGCCCCGTCGTGCTGATCGCCAACCTGTTGACCGAGGGCGGCGGGATGTCCGGCTTCACCGCTGCCGACGCGGCCCGGTGGGTCTCGAGCGCCATTCATCGCCCCGTCGACGTCGTGATCGCCAACACCGGGAGGCCGTCGCCGCAGGGTCTCGCGCAGTACGCCGCCGAACACAAGGAACCGCTCGCGCTGGGCGACCTCGACCCGTCGTGTCAAACGGTGCTCGGCGATTTCTGGTCCAAGGAGATCGCCCGTCACGATCGCCGCCGCCTGTCGTTCGCCGTCTGGAGTGTGCTCGCGGAGCGTCTGCTCCAGCGAAGGCGTTCGGGCGAATGGGCCCATGCCTTACAGCTCGCGGCGCCGGAGCCGCGAAGCGGCGAAGGCGGGTGAAAATCCGGGAATAACTGTTCGCTCGCGCGCTCCGCCGCGCCCGGGTTGCGGCCGATAAGGTCGTGGGATGCGTGCTGTGCGGGCTGCGTGGGTGGCCGTGGCTGTCGCGAGCGTTCTGCCCGCCGTCGGCGCACAGGCGCCCGAAGGCGGTGCCGTCGCGGGCCGCGTCGTGCTCGCGGGGCGAATCCGCGGCGTGCCGCTTCCATCCAACGCCTATCAGCCACGCAGCGTGAATCGGCGCGGAGACGCGCCGCTCCCCGAAATCCGGAACGTCGTCGTCTACCTGAAAGACGCTGCGTTCGCCGGCGTGCTGCCGACCACGCGAACGCAGATCTGGCAGAGCAACGAGGCCTTCACGCCGCGCGTGGTTGTGATCACCCGCGGTTCGACGATCGACTTTCCCAACGGCGATCCCATCTTCCACAACGTGTTCTCGCTGTCGGCGGCAGCGACGTTCGATCTCGGCCGGTTTCCACAAGGCTCGAGCCGGTCCCGCGTCTTCGACAAGGCGGGCCTGGTCAAGGTGTACTGCCACCTTCATTCCCACATGAGCGCCACGATCCTGGTGCTCGACCACCCGTACTACACCGTGCCGGAGGCCGACGGCGCCTTCACGCTCGCCGGCATCCCCTCGGGACGTCACACGCTCGTGGCGTGGCACGAGCGCGTCGGTGAGCGAACGTCGGTCGTTCAGATCGAAACCGGCCGTACGACGTTGGCGGATCTGTCGCTGCCCGTCGAGGCGACGCCGTGACGCGGGGCGGCCAGCCTCCGCCCCGGCTGCTGGTCAAGACAACGGTGGCGGTGACGCTCGTGACCGTTGCGTTGCTGCTGCTCGTCGTGTTCGTGGTCACGTTGAGCGTCCGCGAACAGGTCCGCGAGGCGGTGACGCAGAACCTGGAGTCGACGCAGCGGCTGTTTGCCGCGCTCGAGACGCGGCGGCAGCGCGAGACGCAGGCACAGGCCGCCACGCTGGCGGACAGCCCGACGCTCAAGGCCGCCCTCGACACCTACGCCGCATACGCACCGACGGCTCGCGACGCCACTCGCGACCAACTCTTCGCCACGATTACGAATGAGCTCGAGAAGGTCTCGGAGCGCGTCGAGGCCGACGCCATCGTGCTGGTCGACGCGCGCCGCAACACGCTGGCGGCCGCCGGCAGGCTCGCCGAGCGCTGGCAACGCGGCCGGTCCGTCAACGTCGTCGCCGGCGGCGACGAGGCGGCGACCTACGACGGCGTGGTTCACACCGGCGACCACACGTTCCGGATCGTGTCGGTGCCGCTGGTGCTCACGACCGACACCGTCATCGGCACGCTCTACCTGGCGACGAGCCTCGACCGGGCGTATGCGAACACGCTCAAGAACCTGTCGCGCACCGACATCGCCATCCTGACGCAAGAACTACTGCTCGCGAGCACACTCGCGCCCGAGGCGGCTCGGGAATTCGAGGCGGCGACCGCGCAGTCGAATGCCTCCGAAGGGACGATGGACCTTCGCGGTGAATCGCACGCGTTTCGGAAGCTGTTTTCGATCGGCGATACGGGTATCTATGCGCTGAGCTCAATCGACGATGCCTCGCGCGTCCCCACGATGAAAGCGATGCGCAATCTTGCCTTCATCGCGCTGGGCGCAACGCTCCTCGCGCTGGTGGGCAGCTTCCATCTGGCGCGCCAGTTGACCCGGCCGATCTGGCAGCTCTCCGCTTCCCTCGAGCGGATGGCCCTCGCCCGCGACGTCGGCGGGTTGCTGCCGCGGACCGGATCGAGCCGCGAGCTCGACACGCTGACCGATACCTTCAACGCGTTGATGACGTCGCTGGCAGCGGCCGAGGAGCAGACCGAAGCCGCATATACGGGCGCGATTCGCGCGCTTGCCGCGGCCCTCGACGCCCGCGATCCCTATACGGCGGGACACTCGGAGCGCGTCAGCGTGATCTCGGTCGCGATCGGCCGCGAGCTGCAGCTTCCCGTCGGCGACCTCGAGGTGCTCCGTCTCGGTGCGCTGCTCCACGACATCGGAAAGATCGGCGTGCCCGATCAGGTCCTCAGAAAACCCGGCGCCCTGACGGCCGCCGAATACGATGCCATCAAGGAACATCCCGCGCTCGGCGCCCGCATTCTCCGCACCGTGCCGTTTCTGTCGCCGCACATCCCGATCGTGGAGCTGCACCACGAGCGTCCGGACGGACGTGGATACCCGCGCGGACTGCGCGATGAGGACATTCCGCTGGCCGCTCGCATCGTGCACGTCGCCGACGCCTACGACGCCATGACGAGCGCCCGCGCCTACCGGCGCGCCATGCCGACCGGTGACGCGCTTCGCGAGTTGTGGCGCTGCGCCGGCACGGAGTTCCACGCCGAAATCGTGGGAGCCCTCGTCCGGGCGCTGCCCGGTGTCACGTGCGAGCCGGGCCCCCGATTGCTGGAGCCACTCGGTGCGTAAGCTGCCGTTCGCGATGGCCGTGCTCGTCGCGCTGATCGCGGGTCCGCGCGCCGCGCGTGCCCAGACGCCGGCCCGGTTCAGCCTCGACAGCGTCGTCAGCGTCGACGCGTTCCAGGGGCAGAGCACGGTCGACGATGCCAACATCGTCATCGACGTCACGGCGGTCGTGCGGCTCGCCGACGGCTGGCTCGTGTACGTGCGGCCGTGGTTCCGCGAGCCGCGCCTGCCGCGGCCGGCAAATCCGGACAGCTGGGAGAAAGAGATTTACCAGGCCGCGGTACAGTACGAGCGCCCGGGGCGCATCTCCACGCGCGTCGATGCCGGCTACATCGTGTCGCCGATCGGGCTCGGCATGATGGACACGCGTCCGGGCGTGAACCCGATGATCGCTCCACATCTGAGCTATCTGCAGTCGATGCCGGCGTTCGATCCAGGCGCGCCGCGCGTGGGCGCGATCGCCGGCACATATCCGCTTGGCGGCCAGGTCACCGTCTCCACGACGCGATGGGATGGGCGCGCCGCGCTTGTCAGCTCCGCCCCGACGCGGACCTATGTGATTAACAACGCCGACAACCCGGCGGCGACGCCGGTAGTCGTGACAGGAGGCGGCTTCACGCCGACGGCCGGTCTCCGCATCGGGGCCGCATACGCGAGCGGTCTGTACGTGCTCGGCGAGGAGCTTGCCGTGCCGCAGGGCGAGGGCCGGGGCTTCCGAATGGTCAACCTCGAAGGTGAATATGCCTTCGGATACACCAAGATCAGCGGCGAGGTCACGCGCACGCAGTTCGAGGCGGCGGCGGGTGCCGCGATTGCCAGCGCCTGGTTCCTTCAGGCCGCTCATACGTTGTCGCCGCGGTGGTTCGTGGCAGCGCGGCAGGAAGGCGTATCGGCACCGCCGCTCCGGACCGCCCTCACCGTCGGACCACGGCGGACGTATCACATGAGCGAAGCCACGGTCGGCTATCGCCTGTCCCGCGACTTCACGCTGCGCGGCAGCTTCATGAGCCGCAAGGCGTACACGCGCACGGCGTGGGACCAACAAGCCGGAGCCTCGATCGTGTGGGCCCGGCGCTGGTGGTAACTACTGAGGGCAGGCCGACGACCGGGGCGGCTCGCCCGGTTGAACCTCCCGTACCTGAGAGAAACTGCACGAGCGGTGGCATCGTTGGCGCGAGGGTGATACCCGCACGCAGCGTGCCGCGCTCGCACGCGAGCGTCCACTGACCTCGCAGCGCGTTCTCCACATCGAACGGTCCGTCGGCCCGGCACGCGCCGACCTTGGCGCGGATCGTCTCGAGCGCCCGCCGCCGGCGATCCTTCGATTGATCGAGAAACAAGTTCTCGGCGGCGATGCGGTCGGCGAGCGGATCGTCCCACCGATTGATGAGCCGCGTGACCGCGTCCCGCATTTCGACGAGCGCTGGCGACGGCTGCGCTGATCGAGGCTGCAGGCCGCCGGTGCGCGCCAGCGCGTCGAGCGCGCGCATGGCGACGCCGCTCCAGCCCGTGTAGGTGAGGTTCCCGAGCGCAATGATGCCCACGCCATGTTCGGGCAGCCATCGCATCAACGACCCGAATCCTGGAAGTCCGCCGCCGTGCGCGACGAGATGGCGGAAGCTGCAGTTCTGCGACACGTTCAGGCCGTAGCCGTAGCCGACCGACGCGAGCTGGATTGCCGACGTCGCTCCGTCCCGTGTGACGTTCGCCCCGGCGTGACGTGCGATCTGCTGCATCTCGCGAAGCGACGCGCGCCGAATCGGACCCGTCTCGGGTCCATCGCGCGGTGGCCATGCCGACAACAGCGCCGCGACGTAGCGGCCGAGATCGCGGATCGAGGTGAGCATGCCGCCCATCGGCCCGAACGCGCCATCCTTCAACTGCGGCTCCTCCTTCCAGGTGTCGTCCTCCCAGCGGTACCCATGCGCGAGCCGCGCGGGCGGGACCACGGCCGGGTCCATCGCCGTCGACGACATGCCGAGCGGGCGGAGGATGTGAGCGGCGATGTAATCGTTGTACGGCACGCCCGAGGCACGGGCGACGATGCGGCCGAGGATGGCGAAGCCGTAGTTCGAGTATTCGTACGCGACGCCCGGCGCGTTCGAGAACGGGATTCCGCCGCGGATCATCGCCGAAAACGCCTCGTCGGCTTCGGCGAGCTGCTGATCGCCCCACGGGTTGTCTTCCGGAAAACCCTCCGAATGCGAGAGCAAGTGGCGGATGGTGATCCGAGGTGAATCGGCCGTTGGATAAGTCAGGCCCTTCAGTTCAGGCACGAAGCGCTCGGCGGGATCGTCGAGCGAGAGCTTCCCCTCGTCTCGGAGCCTGAGGATCGCCATCGCCGTGAAGCTCTTGGTCATCGACGCGATGCGGAACACTGTGTCGGCGTCGACGGGTGTCTTCGTCGTCAGCTCGCGGAATCCCGTCGCGCCGGTATGGACCACCTCGCCGTCGACGACGACACCCCATGCGCCGCCGGGCACGTGGGAGCGGGCGACGAACTCCTCCATGAGGCGATCGATCTCTGGATAGGCCTCGGCAAGCTTCGTGCGGCGATTGGGATCGGTGAACCGTGCGGGCTGGGCGCCGGCTGACGCGGCGCACAGAAGCAGCGCAAACATGATCCTGATATGCATCTTCATGGGACGGCTCGGTTCGTCGTTGGCGGCGGAAGCACGATACATAATACGCATGTCCGTTTCGTGCCCGGAGTTGCAGTGCACACGATATCCATTGTCGTCCCCGCGTACAACGAGGAAGGGACCCTCGAACGTTGTATCGATCGCGTGCTCGAGATCGAGGACCCCGGGCTCGCCGTGGAGGTCATCATCGTCAACGATGCATCCACGGACGGCACCGCCGCCGTGGCCTCCGCGCTCGCTGCGAAGCATCGTCAAGTACGGACGATCGATCATCGCGTGAACCAGGGAAAAGGCGCGGCGCTGCACAACGGGTTCGCGCAGGCGACGGGAGACTTCGTTGCCATTCAGGACGCCGATCTCGAGTACGAGCCTCGAGACCTGAAGCGCCTGCTGGCTCCGCTGATCGACGGGAACGCCGACGTGGTGATTGGGTCCCGATTCCTGTCGGGTGGCGCCCACCGCGTGCTGTACTTCTGGCATTCGGTAGGGAACAAGGTGTTGACGCTGCTCTCGAACATGCTCACCGACCTGAACCTCACGGACATGGAGTGCTGCTACAAAGTGTTTCGGCGCGACGTGCTGCAGGGGCTGGTGCTGCGTGAGAAACGGTTTGGCTTCGAGCCGGAAGTCGTGGCGCAGATCGCGCGGCTGCGGCTTCGCGTGTACCAGATGGGTGTGTCGGTACGCTGGCCGCACGTACGAGGAAGGGAAGAAGATCGGCGTCAGGGACGGCTTTCGGGCGCTCTACTGCATCTTTCGCTACAACATGCCCCACGCCCCGATTCCGGTTCAGTTCCTGGGATACCTGCTCGTTGGCGGCGTCTGCGCCATCGCGAACTTGCTGATCTTCCTGGCACTGATCCGATCCGTTCCGCCCTCTGCGGCGGCCGCGATTGCAGTCGTCGTAGCCGGCATCCTGGACTATTGCTTGTGCGTTCTCGTCCTGTTCCGGCATCGGGCGCGTTGGTCGGCGCCGGGCGAACTCGCCGCCTATGCGGCAGTGATGCTTGCGGCCGGTTGGATCGACATCGGTTCCACAATCATGCTCCTGGAGACAGGCGTCGCGGCGTGGTGGGCGAAATTAGCAGGTTCTGCTATCGCTTTGACCTTCAACTATCTCGGTAGGCGATACATCGTCTTTCCTGAGCGCGTTGCGGGACCCTGGACGTACTCGAATACCGCGTGAACGTCACCCTTCGCGCAGCACCTGCGCGGGATCGATCCGCGCCGCGCGGCGGGCGGGCAGCCAGCCGGCGATTCCCCCGACGATCGCGAGGACGACGGCCGCGGCGGCAACTGTTGCCGGGTCGCGCGGCTCGAGGCCGAAAAGCAGCGTGCTGACGAAGCGCGCCGCCCAGAGGCTCGCAATCGTGCCGACGATCACGCCGGCGGCCACGAGCAGGGCCACGCGTCCGAGCACCATCCAGAGCACCCTGCCCGGTTCGGCGCCGAGGGCCATGCGGACGCCGATCTCCTGCTTGCGCCGGCCGACCGCGTAAGCGGTCACGCCGTATAGCCCGAGCGCGGCCAGCAGGAGCGCGAGGCCACCGAAGAACCCGGACAGCATCGCGACGACCCGCTCCTGCGCCAGCGAGTTGCGAATCTGGTCCGCCACCGGTCGGAACGTCAAGGCGACGTCGGGGTCGACCGACGTCAACGCGTGCGCGATGCTGCGTGTCAGCAGTGCCGGCGAACCCAGGGCCGCGCGCACGCTGATCTGTGTGGCGCTCGTGAGGAACGGGGCTTCCGTGACCTGCGTCATCGGGATGTACAGCGTCGCTGGCAGCGGCTGCCGGAGGTTCGAGTACACCGCGTCCTCGACATATCCAATCACCTGGCGCAGCACCGCTGGGCGGCCAGGAGACCCTTCCTGCTCGACGGTTCGGCCGGTTGGATTCGCGCCGCCCATGAACTTGCGCGCGAACGCCTCGTTCACGATCGCCACCGGCTCGGAGGTACGCGTGTCGGTGGCGCTGATGTCGCGGCCGCTGATCAGCCGTGTTCCGAACGTCCGGAAGAAATCCGGGCTCACGATGTTCAGGAGGACGGTGCGCTCGCGCTCCGACATATCGGGGCCGCCTGGCACCCTGACCCGGTGCACGATCGTCATGCCGGCGACGGGTGTGACCTCCGAGGCCGACGCGCTCGAGACACCCGGAACCGATATGGCCGCCGCTCGAAGTCGCTCATAGAGCGCCACTCGTGTTTCGAGGTCGGGTTTCGTCGAGCTGCGCTGCGCGTTCACCTGGGTCACGAGGACGCGGTCGCTGTCGAACCCGAGATCGAGCGTCGCCAGACGGGCAAACGTCCCCACGAACAGTCCGGCGGCCACGACGAGTATCAGGGACAGCGCGATCTGCGCGACCACCAGCACGCTGACGAATCCAAATCGCCCCTCAGCGATGAGACTGCGCCCCTGATCCTTCAAGGCGTCGTTCGCTTTCGCGCGCGTGGCGCGGAATGCCGGAACCGTCCCGAACACGATCGCCGTGCTCATCGCGGTGGCCATCGTGAATCCGAGCAGCCGCCAATCGAGGCTGAGATCGAGAAAGAGCCGCGCGTTCGTCGTCGACATCTGGCGCACGAGGAGCGGACCGGCCCAGCGCGCGAATGCAAGACCCAGGGTGCCACCGAGGCCCGCGAGCACCACACTCTCGACGAGCAGCTGCCGGGCAAGGCGCGCACGTGATGCGCCGAGCGCCGCTCGAACGGCGAGCTCGTGGCGGCGTGCGGCCGAGCGGGCGAGCATGAGATTGGCGATGTTCGCGCATGCGATGAGGAGCACCAGCGCGACGACGCCCATGAGGGCGAGCACCGGCTTCCCGAAGCGCGTGCGGGCAAACGCAACGCCGGCGCTGGCGGGTGTCACGGCGAATGGGTCGTTCAGAAACGCGGCGAGATCCTGCGGCCGTCCCTGGGACGGCATCGTCGCCTCACGGATCTGAGACTGGACCCCTCTCCATGCGGCCGTAGCGGAGTCGAGGGTTTGCCCCGCCCGGAGACGCATCATGATCTCGATCCACCAGAAGCCGCGCGCGTCGAGGCCGCTTCGGGCGCGAAGAAGCGGTTCCGTCCCGAACGGGATGGCCACGTCGAAGCTGCGGCCGATCACCGGACCGAAGAACGACGGCGGCGCGACGCCGACGATGGTGAACGGCACGCGTTCCAGCGTGATCGCCGAACCGATCGCGGCAGCGGCCCCGCCGAAGCGCCGCTGCCAATAGGCATGGCTGATCATCGCGACCGGGCCGTCGGGACCGCCTCGGCGGCGGTCGTCCGACGACGTGAGCGTGCGGCCGAGAATCGCGGGAACGCCGAGGACATCGAAGAACTCGCCGTTGACGTAGAGCCCTTCCACGAGATCCGTCTGACCGGCGCGGGCGGTGTTGAATCGCTGGTGCGAGTACGCCGCGGCACCATCGACGAGGGACCGCCGTTTTTTCACTTCCTCCCAGATCGGGTGCGTCCACGACGCGGAGCTCTCCTTCGGCGTGTTGAGCATGACCAGCCGGTCCGGTTCGTGTACCGGCAGCGACCGCAGCAGCAGGCTGTCGACGATGGAGAAGATCGCAGTGTTCGCGCCGATCCCGAGCGCGAGCGACAGGATGGCCACCGCGGAGACGATCGGCGCCGCGCGGAGCGCCCGAATCGCGTCCCGCAGATCCTGCATGAGCCCTCCTAACGGCTGCGTTTCGCCGTCGGCTTCCGTTTCGCGGATTTCGTGGCTTTCGCGGTTCTGGCGCGTGGCGCTGGCTTGGCGGGTTTATCCGCGGCGGTTGGCGCGGCGGGCTTCGCGCCGCCCCGCATCTCCAGCGCGCGCTCGACGATGCGCTTGAACATCGCGCCGGTCTCGCCGCCTTCGGCCGGCCGATGCGAGATCCAGATCGAGGGGTTGTCTGCGGCGAGGATATCCGCGAAGTCCCCTTCGCTCTTGACGCTGAGCGGCGCGAACTCGGTGATGTCGACGTCCCCGGCCCAGTCGTCACGGTGCTTGATGAGCAGCCAGCTCCGGCCGGTGTCGCCGCCGGGCCCTCCGCGCGTGCGTACGAGCACCCACGAGCCTTTCAGCTTGTAGCCATTCAGCGTGAACTTCAGGTCTCCCTTGCGCAGCGCGGCATCCACGTCGTCGACTTCGGGCGTCCACGTGCCAAGGTCCCAGAGCATTACGATGCCGGCGCCGTAACCGTACGGAATGACGCCTTCGAATTCGCCGTAGTCGAACGGATGATCCTCGACATGCATCGCCAGCCGCTTGGTCTTGGGATCGAGCGCCGGCCCTTTCGGCACCGCCCACGACAGCAGGACGCCGTTGTGCTCGAGGCGGAGGTCGTAATGGAGATGGCTGGCGAGGTGCTTCTGAACGCAGAAGAACCGCGGCGTCCTGCCGGCGGGCGACTTGTGCGGCTTGTCGCCTGCCGGCTCTGGTGACTCGCTGAAGTTGCGCTTGGCTTTGTACTTTTCGAGCGGCACTAGTCGTGTGTGCTGTGCGCGAGCGCCTTCTTGATCGCGTCGACCGTCGCCTGCGCGCGATAGTCGACGAGCTTCTTGCCCCGCTCGACGGCCTGCTCGACGGGCACGAGCGAGATGCCGTTGATCGACGCCTTGTTCTTCGCGATGCGCTGCTTGATTCGCACCGCGGTCGGATCCACCGTCATGATGATCGAGGAAATCCCCGGGTCGTCGTGGTGCCCCTCGGGAACCTCTTTCCAACCGAACGTCGCGGCCGCGTACTTGAGCATCTCCGGATACTGGTAGTACTCGGGGATGAAGTGGATCGTGGTTTTCGAGCCGCTCCACTTCGACGACAGGTTCGCGGCAACCGTTTTCATGCCCGTCTGATTGCCGCCGCTGTCGCCGATCAGGATGATGTGCTCGAAGCCGTGCGTTTTCAAGCTCGTCGCGATATCCGTCAGCAGAGCCTGGAACGTGGCCTCGCTGAGCGAGATTGTTCCCGGATAGTTCATGTGGCCCGATTGCGGCTCGATGTCGCCTTCCGGCACGAACGGCACGTTCGGCGCACAGAGCGCGTTGCCAAGCTTGCGGGCGATCGCCTCGCACGTGGCGCGGTTGACGTAGTTGTGCTTGCCGGTCGCGACGTACGGTCCGTTCTGTTCGACGCCGCCGGTCGGCACAATCACCGTTGTCTTCCCGGCCTTCAAGGCATCGCGAACCTCGAGCCAGGTCATCTCTTCGATCCACACGGTGTCGACGGCGTCGATCGGCCTCTCCATCGCGAACATCTTCGCCGTCTCGGCCGCGCGGTCCGGCGCCTGGCCTGTTTGCGCATCCGGCATCGCCGCGCACATCATGATGAAAACCGCGGTCACTCGAGTCATGGGCGTTCCCCTAATCGCCTGTCAGGTTCGAAGCGCCCGATCGAAGGTCGGGCGCAGCGTGCGGAGTGCCAGCGACAGGCCACCTGCGGCGATGATACAAGCGACCGTCACGATCAGGAAGAATCGACTGTGCGGCATCGCGTGCCAGTATCCGCCCAGCAGGCCCGCGAGGTAGCCGCCGCCCGACAACGTCAGAAACCACACGCCCATCATCAGCCCACGCACGCGGGGCGGCGCCACTTTCGACACCAGCGAGAGTCCCATCGGGCTGAGGCAGATCTCGGCAACCGACAGCAGGAAGTAGGCGGCCAGCAACCACGCCGGCGAGACGCGGCCCGTGTCGCCCCCGGAAAACGCGGCCAGCGTCATCAGCCCGAAGCACAGGATCGTGACGACCATGCCGATGACGAGCTTGTCGGGCGTCGACGGCTCGCGTCCTGTCTCCCGCAGCACGCGCCACAGCCATACCAGCGGAGGGGTCAGCAGGATGATGAACAGCCCATTGGAGGCGTAGAAGACCTCGGGGGCCCACGTCGTGTCGGTGTTGTCGCGCGCCCACAGCGTGAAGGCGAGGCCGTTCTGATAGAAGGCCATCCAGAAGACCGTCACGATCGCGAACATGATCATCAGCGCCCTGATGCGCGCCCGCGCCTCGGTGGGATCGGGTTCGGGCTCGGGGACGACCTGTGACGATGTCCCGGGGATATGGTCGGCAGGCCTCACGTCGCGGTTGCGAGCGATGAAAATGACGAGCGCGATCAGCATCGCGACGCCGGCGGAACCGAGGGCCGCCGACCAGCCGTAGTTGGCGCGGAACCAGGCGACCGACAACGGTCCGAGAAAGCCACCGATGTTGATCCCCATGTAAAAGATGTTGTACGCCGCGTCCTTCAGGTGCGGCCGGTCGCGATAGAGATTGCCGACCATCGCCGAGATGTTCGGCTTGAGAAGTCCGGTGCCGACAGCGAGGAGCACCAGGGCCGCGTAGAAGGTCGGCAGACGCTCGAGCGCGAGGGCGAAGTGGCCCGCTGCGATCAGGATGCCGCCGATGATGATGGACTTGTTGTAGCCGAGCGCCCGGTCGGCGATCCAGCCGCCAAAAAGAGGCATGAAGTACACGCCGGCGATGTAGCCGCCGTAGATCTGCCCGATCGCGCTTTGTGAGAAGCGGAGCGCTTCGTCCATGTACAGGACGAGCACCGACATCATCGAATAGAAGCTGTAGCGCTCCCATGCCTCGGTGAAGAACAGCACGTACAGCCCACGCGGATGCGTGTCCCGCGCAGCCGCGACGGTGGTCATGGCGGGTGATAGTAGCACGCGAGGACACTGGCAGAGTGCGGGTCCTGCTCGTCTCGACGTACGACCTCGGGCGCCAGCCGTTCGGGCTGGCGTCGCCGGCCGCATGGCTGCGGCGCGAGGGGGTCGACGTCGGCTGCATCGACGTCACGAGGACACGGTTGACCGAGGACGAGGTCGCGCACGCCGACTTGGTGGCGTTCTACCTCCCGATGCACACGGCGACGCGCCTCGCGCTGCCGCTCATCGCCCGCGTGCCGACGATCAATCCCGGCGCGCGTATCGCCGCCTACGGGTTGTACGCGCAGTTGAACGAAGGCTGGCTTCGCGAGCGCGGCGTGCATCACGTGCTTGGTCCGGAAGCGGAAGCGGACCTCGTGGCGCTCGCCAGGGCCGAACGCCCGGAACCAGGAGGCGATGTGCTCCCGCGCCTCGAGTTCCGGCAGCCGGATTGTGCCGGTCTTCCGCCGCTTGCGTCGTACGCGTCGTTGCAGATGCCGGACGGCACCCGGCGTGTGGTCGGCTCGACGGAGGCGACGCGCGGGTGCAAGCACCTGTGCCGGCACTGCCCGATCGTGCCCATCTACCGCGGGCAGTTTCGCGTAGTCCCGGTCGACGTCGTGATGCGCGACGTGGCCGCGCAGGTCGCCGCCGGCGCACAGCACATCTCGTTCGGAGACCCCGACTTCTTCAACGGGCCGGCGCATGCTCGGCGCATCGTGGAGCGGCTTGCGGCGGAACACCCGGGGATCACCTACGACGCGACGATCAAAGTGGAGCACCTCCTGAAGCATGCGGATCTGCTTCCCGTCCTCCGCGACACGGGATGTCTGTTCGTCACGACGGCCGTCGAGTCGGTGGACGACGAGGTGCTGGCGAAGCTGGCCAAGGGACACACGCGAAGCGATTTCGTCCGGGTCGTCGGGGCGTGCCGTGCGGCGGGCCTCACGCTGTCGCCGACCTTCGTGCCGTTCACGCCGTGGACCACGCTCGATGGATATGTCGATCTGCTCGACACGCTGGAGTCGCTGGATCTCGTCGAGCACGTGGCGCCCATTCAGCTCACCATTCGACTGCTCGTGACGGCTGGCTCACCCCTGCTGGATCTTCCCGACATCTCTGCGCGCGTCGAGCCGTTCGATCATGCCGCGCTGACCTGGCCCTGGCGCCATGACGACGAGCGCGTGGATCGCCTTCAGGAGGACGTGATGCGGCTCGCCGGCGTGAAGATCGCCCGGCCGCGGGGCGCCACGTTCGATGCCGCGATGGCGCTCGCGCGCGCCGCCGCGGGCTGGGGCGTGCGGCCGTCGTCGCGCCCCGCGCGCAGTCGCGCCACCGTGGCGTACCTGAACGAGCCTTGGTACTGTTGAGCGGAACCCACTGCGGAGCAGGTTGCTCTGGTATGAAGCGCGTTCTCCTGTTGGCCACCACGACCGGCTATCAGACCCGCTCGTTCGGCGACGCAGCCGAGAAGCTCGGCGCGCGCCTCGTGTTTGCCACCGACCGGTGCGATCAGCTCGAGGATCCCTGGTGGGACCAGGCGGTGCCGATCCGTTTTCACGATGAGGAGCGGTCGACGGCGGCGATCCTCGAAGCCGTGAACGGGACCTCCGTGGACGGCGTGCTCGCGGTGGGAGACCGTCCGACCGTGATCGCCGCGTGCGTGGCACAGGCGCTCGGCCTGCGAGGCAACACGCCTGACGCCGCCTGCGCGAGTCGCAACAAGCTGGCCTCGCGCATCGCGCTCAGAACCGCGGGTCTGCCTGTGCCGTGGTTCCAGCCGGTGCCGGCGGAGAGTGACCCGCGCACTCTCGCCAATGTCGTGCCCTATCCCTGCGTCGTGAAGCCGCTCGCGATGTCGGGCAGCCGCGGCGTCATTCGCGCCAATACACCCGACGAGCTCATTGCCGCCTTCAATCGCGTCGTCACGCTGCTCCGTCAGCCCGACGTCCGGCTCGAACGAGACGCCGCGCACGACGCCCTGATGATCGAATCGTTCATTCCCGGTCGCGAGTACGCCCTCGAGGGGATCCTCGATCGAGGCGCGCTGCGGACGCTGGCACTCTTCGACAAGCCCGATCCGCTCGACGGCCCGTTCTTCGAGGAGACAATCTACGTCACACCGTCGGAGCTGCCCTTCGCAGATCAGGAGCGCGTGAGCGGTGCCATCGCGCATGCGGCCCGGGCGCTCGGCCTCTCCCACGGCCCCGTGCACGCCGAAGTCCGTGTGAACGACGAGGGCGTGTTCGTGCTGGAGGTGGCAGCGCGCCCGATCGGTGGTCTGTGCTCGCGCGCCCTGCGGTTCAACGACGACATGTCGCTGGAGGAGTTGCTGCTGCGGCACGCGATGGGGGAGGACGTCGCGCACTTCGAACGGGAAACGGCCGCGTCAGGCGTGATGATGATTCCAATCCCGTCGCGCGGAATCTATCGATCGGTCGCAGGAGTGGAGCACGCGCGCAACGTTGCCGGCATCGATGCGGTGCACATCACCGCGAAAGCGGACCAGGTGCTCGTCCCGCTGCCGGAGGGGAGGAGCTATCTCGGGTTCATCTTCGCCCGTGCAGAAGGCGCCGCTGATGTCGTGAATGCGCTTCGCCGGGCTCACGCACGGCTTCGCTTCACGATTGAGCGACGCATCCCGATTCTGTATCCGTGAGCTATTTGGTCTGCTGAGGGACGTAGCCAGGCGGGAGGGCGGCGCCCTCGCCGAAGAAGAAGTCTTCCATGTGCCGCGCGATGAGCTCCTGCGCTTCCTTCTGCCACGGCATCAGGCGGTACTCGTTAAGAATCATCTTCATCCGGTCTTCCCAGAGCTTCCACGCCTGCACCGAGACGTTGTCGAAGATCCGCTGGCCGAGCTCGCCTGGCCACGGTGGCGTGTCCATCCCCGGCATCTCTTTCTGGAACTTCACGCACTGCACCGTTCGGCCGCTCTTGTTCCCGACCGGCACCTGCGGCTGCGGGCCGTGGCCACACTGATCTGCCATGGCTTCATCGTAGCCCAACTCCCCAACTCCATTTGGGAGTTGGGAGTTGGGCAGTGGGAGTTCACAGGTTGGGAACCGAGCGTATGAAAAGCTCACGGCCACGAAGCTCGACTGTAGGGTTTTACTTCAGGGCAATCGGCGACGTACTTTGTGCGACGCTGCTAAGCGTTGCGGACGGAAGAACTTAGAGGTGTGCACTTTTCGGCGTCTTTCGGCACGCCGCTTGAAGCCCAACCGCGCGCGCCGGCGGGCCCTCACGAGCCCCGCCGGCATAAGAGCGACGGTGAGCGAACCCACTACTCCCCATCCTGGCGGACCCGACCGCGATTCCGACCCGAAGCCGGACCGAGGACGGGATGAGACGCCAGATACGCCGCCCACCGAACCGCCACCCGTGCCGGTGCAGGATCCACCCCCGGACCCTGGCCCCGGCGGTCCATACGTGGTGTAGGGCAGTTCACACTGCCGACCGAGAGCGAGGAGGAAGCCGTGGACGGAGTGCGTAAAGAACGTCGAGGGTTTGCGTCGATGTCTCCCGAGAAGCAGCGCGAGATTGCCAGCAAGGGCGGCCGCGCGGCTCACGAAAAAGGAACCGCGCACGAATGGACGCCTGAGGAGGCGCGCAACGCCGGACGGAAGGGCGGGCAGATCAGCCGCGGCGGTCGCGGCCGCTTGATCACGCCGGCACCTGACATGAATACTGGCGACGTGGCTCCCGCTTCCGGTTCGGAGCCTGGCCGTATCGGCTGACATAGTCGATTCGGCGGCAATCCAACACGACCGGTAAGAAATGAGAGGCTCCGTGTTAGTGCGTACCTTGGGGTGCGGGGTGTTGCTCGCCGCGTTGGCTGCAGCTCCCGCGGCAGCGCAGGACGCGCCAGCCACCACCCCCGCCGACACACGCCCGGCGCTCCCGACGTTCTACGGTGACACCGGCTTGTGGTTCGTTCCAACCGCAGAAACGCTTCCCGCGCGGCGGTGGTCGTTCAGTCTCTACCGGTCGAACTTCGATCGCCGGCAGGGACTGACCGACGTCTCACAAGTCGGCATCACGGGCGCGTGGGGGCTGACGGACCGCCTCGAGGTGTTTGCCTCCTGGCGCACCGTGAACATCGATCGCGACGTGCGGCCCACGTTCGTTCCCTTCGACGCCGACTATGGCGGCGTCTCGCACGAATACCCGTACATGCGCCGTGGCTGGTCCAAGACGCTCGGCGGGCCGATCTACGCCGGCGCCAAGTTCAACCTGCTGTCGCAGGCGCGCGAGGATGCGATGGCGCTCGCCGTCCGCGGCATGATGAAGTTTCCGACCGGCTCCTCATGGTCGAGCACGAACGACATCGACGGCCACATCGATCTCATCGCGAGCGGCGAGGCGAACGACAGTGTCGAGGTCACGGCGGCGCTCGGCTGGATCTTCCGTGGCGACTCCGATGAATTCCGCGTCTCCGACGCGCTCAAGTGGGGTGTCGGCGGTGCGTTCCCGAGCCGCTCGCCCCTGCGCGCGCTCGTAGAAGTCGAAGGCGAGCTCGTGCACGACGACGATCTGCTGCTGCTGGCGCCGCTCATCGCCGAAGACGGCAGCGTGGCGCCGCTCGTCAGCCCGATCGACGACCCGACGAACTTCAAGGCCGGTCTCGTCTGGCAGGCGCCGCGCGGGTGGTTCATCCACGGAGGCGTGAACTACAGCGTGGGCACGGGCGACCGCACGGTCGGCGGGCGCAACGTCGAGCACAGCGCCATCGGCTGGGATCTGCGCGTCGGCTTCCATCCCGGTGCGAATCGTTTCGTTCCGCCGCCGCCACCAGCGCGTCCGGCGCCACCGCCGCCTACGCCACCTGCGGAGCCGCCGGCCAACCGGCCGCCGGCCTTCTCGGCCGCTGCGCAGTGCGATCCGTGCACCGTCGAAGCAGGCAAGAGCACGGCGGTCACCGCAACCGCGAGCGATCCGGACAACGACACGGTCAGGTATCGCTGGACCGCGCCGACGGGTACGTTTGCCAATACCGGCGAGCCGAAGACGACGTGGACCGCTCCCGATCAGGAGGGCACCGTGCCGCTCACGGTGGCCGCCGAGGACTCGCGGGGTGCACGCGCGACGAGCACCGTCAACGTGCAAGTCGTGCGGCCCGCGCAGAAGACGTACACGTTCCAGGACGTCCACTTCGACTTCGACAAGTACAACTTGAAGCCGGAAGCGGTGAAGATCCTGGATGAAGCGGTGACCACGCTTCGCGAGAACCCCGACTTGCGCGTGACGATTGAAGGTCACACCGACAGCATCGGCACGTCGGAGTACAACCTCGCTCTCGGCGAGCGGCGCGCAAATGCCGCCCGCGACTACCTGGTGAACCGCGGCGTCGCGGCCAGCCGGATGGAAACGGTGAGCTACGGCGAGGAGCGGCCCAAAGCCGACAACGGCACCGACGAGGGACGTGCGCTCAATCGGCGCGCCTCGCTCATCGTCAAGATCCAGTAGCGTTAGGCACACCTCGTGCTTGGTGGAGGCGCATGAAGTTCATGCGCCTCTACCTCATCGGCTACTTCATCCTTCTCGTCGGTGCTGCCCTGGCGCTGTGGCAGTCCGGCATTCTTCGGCAGATTCCGGGGATCTGGATCGCGATCGGCGTCGTGATCGCGGTGGGACTCGGCATCCTCCTGGCGGTCTCATCGACCACGCCCGTCATCACGTCTCGCGAATGAAGCTGGGCTGGTGACGCGATGAGGAGACCGCTCCTTGCCACTCTTGTCCTCGGTGTTGCCCTCGTCGCGGCCGGCTGCCGTGAAGAGGGAGAGATAACGATCGCCAGCCTGAAATTCGAGGGCGTCAAGTCGGTCGACGCCGGCCAGCTTCGCAACGCGCTGGTCACGAAGAAGGGCTCGCGGCTGCCGTGGGGCAGGAAGCGCTACTTCGATCGGCGGGCGTTCGAAGCCGACCTGCAACGCATCCAGGCGTTCTATCGGGACCGCGGGTTTCCGGACGCGCGCGTCGCGTCATTCGACGTTCAGCTCAACGACAAGCAAGACCAGGTCGACCTCACGATCAATATCTCCGAAGGCGAGGCGGTGATCGTCACCGAGATCCGGTTCGAAGGGTTCGAGGCGCTGCCACCGAAGGATCGCGACACGCTTCGCGAGCAACTCCCGCTTCAGCCTGAGCGTCCCTTCGATCGGCAGCTGGCCGTTGCCTCGCGTGAGCGCGCCGTCAACGTCCTCCGAGATCATGGTTATGCGTACGCCGAGGTGGAGCTCGCCGAAGAGCAAGCCGGACCTCACCGCGCGACCCTGACCCTGCGGGCCACTCCGGGTCCGCTGGCGTATTTCGGGCCCGTCGAGATCACCGGCCAGGCGAGCGTCGGCGATTACGTCCTTCGCCGACAGTTGACGTACAAGCCGGGCGATCTCTTCAAGCGCAGCGAGATGCGCGAGAGTCAGCGGAAGCTGTACCAACTCGAGCTGTTCGAGTTCGCGAACATCGAATCGCGGGAAGACCGCGAGCAGAAGCCGACGACGATTCCGACGCGCGTGACGGTGGCGGAGGGGAAGCACCGCAAAGTCACGTTTGGCGTGGGCTACGGAACGGAGGAGCAGGCGCGCGCGAGGGTGCGCTGGGACCACGTGAACTTCTTCGGTGGCGCGCGGCATGCCGGCTTCGAAGGGAAGTGGTCGTCGCTCGATCGCGGCGTGCAAAGCCGACTACCGCGAGCCGTACTTCTTCCATCCGCACTTCTCGCTTGGCTTCGAAGGTCAGGCCTGGCAGGCGTCGGAGCCGGCGTATTCGGCCAACACCGTCGGCGGCCGGGCAACGCTGAGGCATCAGGCGAACTCGCGCGACAAGTGGAGCGTGTCGCTCATCAACGAGTACGTGCGCAGCCGCATCAGCAATGAGGCGCTCACCGACTTCACGCTTCGCGATGAGCTCATCTCGCTTGGCCTCGACCCGCGCACCGGCGAGCAGGACGGCACGGTGTCGGCAGTCGCCTTCGACATCGAGCGGAACACCGCCGACAGCGTACTCAATGCGCGCCGTGGGTACTTCCTCTCCGGGCACGTCGAGCAGGCGGGGCGCTGGATGTGGGGGAACTTCAATTACTTCGAGTTCGTCGGCCAGGGCCGCCACTACCTGTCGCTGGGGCGCCGGCTCATCGTAGCGAACCGGCTGCGCGTGGGGACGATCGATCCGGTCGACGATCTCGATGACAACGTACCGTTCCAGAAGCGCTACTTCCTGGGCGGCTCCACCAGCCTGCGCGGATGGGGACGATTCGAGGTGAGCCCGCTGAGCGGCGCCGGCCTGGCCATCGGCGGCCTCAGCGTGATCGATGGATCCGCCGAGATCCGACTGCCGGTCTGGGGCAAGGTGGGCCTCGTCGGATTCTTCGACTACGGCAACGTGTGGAATGAAGGCTGGAAGTTCGATGTCAAGGATCTGCGATACGACGTCGGTCCCGGCCTCCGCTATCTGACGCCGATCGGCCCGGCGCGCTTTGATTTCGGGTATCAGCTCAATCCCGATCGAAGGACTGCTGGTCAACGGCGAACTGCAGAAGCGCCGCTGGCGCGTGCACTTCTCGATCGGGCAGGCTTTTTAAAAGGTCAAAGGTCAAAGGTCAAAGAAGGTCAGAAGTCAAAGGTCGAACGATGTCCGTTGCCCGCCGGTCGCTTCAGGTAATGGCGTTCATCGCGACGCTGATCGTCGGCGTGGCGTCGATGGCCGTCATCATCACGCAGACCGCCTGGTTCAAGGAGTGGCTTCGCGGGTTCATCGTCCGGCAGGCGGAAGACTATGTGAACGGGCGGCTGTCGATCGGGCGGCTCGACGGAAATCTGTTCTTCGGCGTCGAGCTCGAAGACATCGACGTGACGATGAACGGCAAGAAGGTGGTCGAGGTGAAAGACGCGGGCCTCGATTACAACGCGTTCACGTTCATCGCCGGGCACATCGTGCTCGACGACATTCGTCTGAACAGGCCGATCGTCCGCCTCGAGAAGACCGCGGAAGGCTGGAACATCAGCCCATCTGATCAAAGCGCGGACGCCCGACCCCGACCAGCCCAAAACGCGCCGGCCTCTCGAGATCGGCGAGATCGGGGTGACCGATGGCGCTCTGGAGCTGAATGGTCAGCCGGTCGGCACCGCCGGCGTGGAGGTGCCCGAGCGGATCGAGAAGCTGAACGCGTCGATCGGGATCAAGAGCGATGAAGACACACTCGACATCCAGATCTCGCACGTGTCGCTGCGAGCGCAGGAGCCGCGGCTCGGTCATCAACAATCTGTCAGGCCGCATCGTCCGCACGCCGAACCAGCTGCATTTCGAGAAAGTGGCGCTGCGCACCGAGGAAAGCTCCTTGAACGTCGACGGGACCATCCACAACATCGAAGGGGGTGCGCCTGCCGTCGATCTCAAAGCCTCGTCCGACAAGCTGGCGGTCGCCGAGATCGCGCGCGTCGTTCCCGCGCTTCGCGGCTACCTGATGCAGCCGGCATTCGAGATGACGGCGAAGGGACCCGCGGATCGGCTCGCCGTCGACATCACCGCGCGCGAGAAGAACCTGGGCAAGGTGACAGGCGATCTCATCGTCGATGCCATGGAGCCCGGCCGCCGCATCGCCGGTGCGGTGGCGATGGAGCACTTCAACGTCGGGCCGGTGGCGAAGAGCGCCACGCTCAAGAGCGACATCACCGGACAAGCGCGGGTGGATCTGGCGCTGCCGTCGGGCCGGATGCCGCTGAGCGGGACCTACTCGATCAACGCTTCGAGCGTGCGGGTCGCCGGCTACGCAGCGCGCGACGTGAAGGCGCGCGGGCGGATCGACGGGAAGACGATTCGCGTCGACGCGACTGCTGCGGCGTACGGCGGGCATGCCACCGCGGCAGGAACGGTGAGGGCGGGAACGGAGCTCGCGCTCGACCTCCAGGGACGCGCGGCGAATGTGGATCTCCGCAACCTGCCGCCACAGCTCAAGGCGCCCGGCGCCCCAAGCGATCTGCAGTTCGACTACCGGGTGGCGGGACGCGGTCGCGAGTTCTCGGGCGACGTGCGCCTCGAGACGTCGACGCTCGCCGGGGCGACGATCGCGCCCGGCACCACGGCGAGCTTCAGCGTCGGCGCCGGGGCCCCCGCCTACACCGCGAACGGTCACGTCAGCGATCTGGATATTCAGAAAGTCGGGAAGGGCTTCGGCATCAATGCGCTCGCCGCCGACCGATTCAAGAGCCGGGTCAACGCCGACTTCACGGTGAAAGGGAGCGGCGGCGGCTCGAACCCGTTGAACCTGGACGCATCGGGGGTCATCGCCGATTCGGAGCTCTTCGGCGCGAGCGTTCCTCGAATGGAATTCGCGACGAAGCTGGCCGGGGCGGACATGCAGGTCCGCGCGCTCGGCCAGTTCTCGGGTCTCAATCCGGAAGTGGTCAGCGGCAACGAGAAAGTGAAGGGCGAGGTCACCGGAGCGGTCGACGTCAACGCAACCCTTCGCAACTACCGCGGCGGCGTCACACCCGAGTCGATCGACGCGAGCGGTCGCGTGAACCTCGGCCAGTCGCGCGTCGCCGGCCTGGCGATCGACACCGCGGTCCTCGACGGCAAGTATGCGAACCGCACGGGCGAGATCAATCAGATCACCGTCAAGGGCCCGGATGTGAACGTGCAGGGCCAGGGAACACTGGCGCTCAACGACACCGGCGCGTCGAACATGCAGCTCCACGTCGAAAGCGCCTCGCTCGACCACCTCGGTGAGATCGTCGGCCGGCCGCTCAAGGGCGCGGCCGTCGTTGACGCGACGCTGACCGGGAACGGGACCGAACTGAAGGCTGCCGGGACGCTCACGGGCAGCAATCTCGGATATGGCGCCGGCGAGGCGCTGAACGTCCAGACCAAGTTCAGTGTCGCGGTGCCCGAGCTCACGCCGGCGAAGTCAGTGGTGCAGGCCGAGAGTCACGCGACGTTCCTGGAGATCGGCGGCCAGCGAATCACGGAGCTGACTGCGAAGACGACATACGACGGCCACAAGCTCGATTTCGACGCAAACGCGCAGGAAGGCGTCCGGCACCTGGGCGCCGCCGGGTCCGTGGTGTTTCATCCGGATCATCAGGAAGTGCACCTGGGCAACCTGGCGCTGCGCTCGGAGAAGGTGGAGTGGCGCTCGGAGCCCGGCAGCGACGCGGCCGTCCAGTACGGCAGCAATCGAATCGCGGTGCAGCACGTGAGGCTGGTCAGCGGCGATCAGCGCATCGAGGCCGACGGCGTCATCGGCTCCGCCACCGAAACGCTGAAGGTGAAGCTGCAGAACGTGGACGTTGCGCAGGTCGATCAGCTCCTCCTCGCGAATTCCGGCATTGCCGGACGGCTCAACGCCGATGCCGTCGTCGCCGGGCCGACGGACTCCCTGCGCGCGGACGGCAAGCTGGCGCTCACGCAGGGTGCGTTCCGCGAGTTCAAGTTCGAGTCGTTGACGGGCGACGTGAAGTACGGCGGCAACGGCGTCACGCTCGATGTGCGCCTGCAGCAGAACCCGCAGGCGTGGCTGACCGCCAAGGGCTTTGCGCCGACGTCCCTCTTCCGCGGCACCCGGGAGGAGGAGCGCGGGCGCGCAGGCGAACCGGTGGACCTGACGATCGAAACGTCCCAGATCGATCTGGGCATCATCCAGGGCTTCACGCAGTACGTCACCGCCGCGACCGGAACGTTGCAGGCGAACATCCGCGTCCAGGGGACCGGCTTCGATCCACAGGCCAACGGCTTCGTCGAGATCAGAGGCGGCGCGTTCGCGGTGCCGGACATGGGCACGTCCTACACGGGCCTCGACACCCGAATCGATCTCAAGCCGGACACGATCGAGATTCAGCAGTTCAAGATCCTCGATTCGCGCGGCTTCCCGATGACCATCGGCGGTTCATTGGGGGTGCACGAACGGCGCGTCGGCGAGGTGAACGTCAACGTCAAGTCGGAAAACTTCGAGGTCATCGACAACAGGCTCGCCGACGTGAAGCTCGATACCGACCTGCGCATCACCGGCACGCCCTCGGCTCCGCACGTCGAAGGCATCGTGGAAATCGAGAACGGCACGATTCAGGTCGGCGAGGTGATCGAGCGCACGGCATCGAATCCGTATGCGACGGAGGCCACACAGATCTCTCCGCGCGCTCCGGAAGGACCCGTCGCGGCCACGCCGACGATTTTCAACGGCCTGGATCTGAACCTGTCGCTCTCGATTCCGAGCAATCTCGTTCTGCGAGGCAGCGACCTCAAGCCGGCGAATGCACCGATCAGCATCGGCGACATCAACGTCACGGTGGGCGGCCTCGTGCAGCTGCGCAAGCCCCGCGGCGAAAGCACGCTGCGGATCCTCGGCGAAGTCAATACGGTCCGTGGGAACTACGACTTCCAGGGACGCCGCTTCGAGCTGATGCGCGACGGCCGAATCCGCTTCACCGGGGCCGAGGAGATCAACCCGCTGCTCGACCTCCAGGCGCGCCGCGAGATCTCAGGCGTGGAGGCGTTCATCCGGGTGCGCGGAACGATGAGGCAGCCCGAGCTGTCATTCAGCAGCCGGCCGCCGCTCGACGAAGCGGACATCCTGGCGCTCATCGTCTTCAACGCGCCGGTGAACGAGCTGGGCGAAGGGCAGCAGATCTCGCTCGCCGAGCGGGCGGGCGCGCTGGCGGGTGGATACCTCGCATCCGGCCTGGCGAGATCGATCGGCGACGCGCTGGAGCTGGATCAGTTCGAGATCGAGGCACAAGGGGACGCGGGCGGACCCACGCTGACCGTGGGCGAGCAGGTTGGCGAAAAACTCTTCTTCCGCGTGCGCCAGGGCTTCGGCGCGGCGCAGGGAACCGAGTTCATTCTCGAGTACCAGCTCGCCGACTTTCTGCGCCTCCAGGGATCCGTCGCCGAAACGGCCGGCGGCGCGCAGCGCACGATGTTCCGCCGCGTGGAGCGCGGCGGCCTGGATGTGATCTTTTTCTTCAGCTACTAGTCTTCGGTCTCTGGTCTTCAGTCTCTGGTCGTTAGTCTCTGTCTTCAGTCGATGGCTTCGAGACAGTCGAATGAAGCCAGCGTCAGTGCACGAATGCCCTCTAACCCCTCTTTCCGCTTCCCATTTCGGAGCGTAAAGTACGCGGCGTCGTATAGCTTTCGCATTTTCTGGCCGACGGCATTCAATTCCTGACGGTACGTGACCTGTTCGATTTCCTGCACAATCGAGAACAGAGGCCGACGTTCGAACTCGGGGTAGTAAGCATAAACTCCGTCGAGCGGGTCTTTCGCATTCTGTACGTGAGGAGGTATGGTAAAAAAGTAGCGAAGTTGATCAGCTGTTCGTTCCTGCGTTTGTGCGCTATCGAGATCACGCACCTGGTTTGTTCGTCCCATTACCTCCAAGCAAAGCGTGAGTACCTGTCGTTCCAACCTATTCGTACGGTCGGCACGTTCTTGTTCTTCACGTCGAATGCGCTCAGCTTCGGTTTGGTTTGCCTGGCGTTCGCGGTCTGCTCGCCGTTCATATTGAGTGTACGCAAAGGACAACGACCCAATTACCAGCGTCGATAAGCACCACAGGCCGAAATTGGAATTCACAAAGGCCCACATCCTGTCCCTCATCACAACTCCTCAGGCGCAACAAAAACCCCGATTACCGGAATCCAACGTGCGATTGGTAGGCGCCCGATAACCGGGCCGGCGTGCAAGTTGAAGATGGCTACAGCGATAAGACCAAAGACCGAAGACCGAAGACCGAAGACTAGAGTCCCGAGACCTCCACCCGCGCGTCGTTGAAGCATGCGCCCCCGCCAAGGTCGGTCAGCGTATCCGGCACCAGCACGTTGCTCGTGTAGGCATTGGCGGTGTGCTTGCGCCACAGGCCTTTCGGCAGCGACACGGTGCCACGGCGGATCCATCCACCCACGCGGAGGTTGCACCGTACCTCGCCCAGGTCGTTGAAGACGCGCACGGCATCTCCGTCTTTCAAGCCACGCGCCTCGGCGTCAGAAGGATTCATGAGCAGACGGACCTCGGGCCGCGGGAGCTCGGCGAGCATGGAGGTGATGGATCGCTCGCTTGCCGGGGAGATGAGCGCGAGCGGAAACTCCGCGGTGGCCGGATCCGGCTGATATCCGTACAGGCCGGCCGTGGCCTCGCGATCCAGCGCCTCCGGGAACAGATGAATCTTGCCGTCCGGTGTCAGCGGCCACGTGTTCACGAACTGCACCGGCCTTCCCTCGAATGGCGGCCGGGCCGCGCCGTGCTCGCGCAGGCCGTCGCCAACGTCAGCAGGCAGCTTCGCGATCACGTCGAGCATTTCCTCGAGCTCGCCCTCGGGCTCGCCATCCGCCGCGAGATCGAGCTTTCGCAGCAGGGCGCCGAAGACGTCGGCATTCGACCGTGCTTCGCCGACCGGCTCGACGACCGGGCGTCCGAGTCTCAGCGTGATCGGGCCGTAGCCGCGAGCGATCTCGTAGCCCTCGAGAAATGTGGTGGCGGGCAGCAGGACATCCGCATACCGCGCCGTGTCCGTCATCACTTGATCGAACACGACCGTGAACAGGTCTTCGCGTGAGAGTCCGTCGAACACTCGCTGTTGCGCGGGCGTCGTGACGGCGGCGTTGGAGTTGTACACGAACAGCACCGAGACCGGCGGATCGGTGTACTCGAGCAGCGCGCGGCCGAGGTGATTCATGTTGACGAGGCGCGTGGCCGGCTCCCCGGCGCCGATCCATGTGCGCGTGATTCCCCAGGCTGCAGAGTTGCTCATGGTGTAGCCGCCAGCGCGGACGCCGAACTTGCCCGCGACGGCCGGCAGCGCGAGAATGGCCATCGTCGCGCTCCCGCCGTTCCGGTTTCGCTCCTGGCCCCACCCGCAGCGGACGAGCGCGGGACTGGCATCCGCGTACAGCTCCGCGACGCGGCGCAGCGCAGGGGCATCGATGTCGGCCTCGGCGGCAGCGCGCTCGAAGGTCCACTCGAGCGCGCGTTCCCGGAGGCGGTCGGCGCCGTCGGCATGTTCCGCCAGGAACGACGCGTCGGCACGGCCCTCCTCGAAGAGATAGCGGTGGATGGCGAGTGCCACCGGGAGATCCGTCCCGGGCCGAACGGCCAGATGGATGTCGGCCAGCTTTGCAAGAGGCGTGAGGCGCGGGTCGACGACCACGAGCGTCGCGCCACGGCGCTGTGCCTCGCGGATGTAGGGGACGAGATGGATGCCCGAGGCGGATGGGTTTGCGCCCCAGAGCAGGATGAGCCGCGCCTCCGGAAAGTCCTCGTAGGAGATCGAGGGCATCTTCCCGTAGAGCGCAAGGTTCGCCGCGCCGCTCGGCGCCGCGCACACCGTTCGCGCAAGGCGCGACGCGCCCAGGCGGCGGAAGAGCGTGGCATCGCTCGTGTCCTGCGTGAGCAGACCGTTGGAGCCGCCGTATGAGTACGGGAGCACCGACTCGCCGCCGAACCGTTCCGTCGCGTCGCGAATCCGTTCGGCGATGCGATCGAGAGCGGCGTCCCACGACGCGCGCTCGAACTGCGCGTATCCCTTCGGACCTTTCCGAACCATCGGATGCAGCAGCCTGTCGGGACCGTACACGCGTTCCGGAAAATGCCTGACCTTAGCGCAGATGTACCCGCCCGTGACGGGATTGGCGTGTGTGCCGTCGAGAGCGATGAGCTTTCCGTTCTGGACCGTGGCGACCAGACTGCATGAATCGGGACAGTCGAGCGGGCACACGGTCTCGACGGAATGTTCCGGTACGAAGGCGTTATGCATGGCTCAAGACTGAGGGCTCAAGGCTTAAGGCTCACAACCGGGACGACATGTCCGATGCAACAATACCAAAGTATGTCGCGATTCGAGATCGGGCCATCGGCCGTGAGCCTTGAGCCCTGAGCCTTACCAAATGTCACTCCCACATGTCGTCATCCTCGGCGGAGGGTTCGGCGGGTTGTCCGCGGCGAAGCTATTTCGCGGCGAACCCGTGCGCGTGACGCTCCTCGATCGTCGGAACCACCACCTCTTTCAACCATTGCTCTATCAAGTCGCGACGGCCACGCTTTCCCCCGGCGACATCGCGGCGCCGATCCGCTGGATCTTGCGCCGCCAGCGAAATGTCCGCGTGCTCCTCGGCGAGGCGGCGGCCATCGATGTCGCGGCGCGGCGGGTGCTGCTGACCGATGGCGCCGCGGTCGACTATGACTATCTGATCGTGGCCACCGGCGCGAGTCACGCGTACTTCGGGCACCCCGAGTGGGCGCGGTTCGCGCCCGGACTCAAGACGCTCGAGGATGCGTTGGAGATTCGGCGGCGGCTGCTGCTCGCCTTCGAGCGCGCGGAGCGTGAGCCCGATGCCGACCGTCAGCAGCGGCTGGTGACGTTCGTGATCGTGGGCGGCGGTCCAACGGGCGTCGAGCTCGCCGGCACCCTCGCGGAGATCGCCCGGCAAACGCTGCGAGATGAGTTCCGCGCCATCGATACGAGCCGGGCGCGGATCATCCTCGTCGAGGCGGGCCCCACCATCCTCCCCTCGTTTCCCGAGAAGCTCCGGCGCGCGGCGCGCGCGTCGCTGCTGCAGCTTGGCGTCGACGTGCGCGAAGGCATCGCCGTCACCGACATCACCGCGAATGGCGTGAGCCTCAACGGCCAGCACCTTCTCGCGAACACGGTGCTCTGGGCCGCGGGCGTTGCAGCGTCGCCGGTCGTCGCGTCCCTCGGCGTGCCGCTCGATCGCGCCGGCCGCGTGATCGTGAACGAGGATCTGTCCATTCCCGGCCATCGCGAAGTGTTCGTGGTCGGCGACGCCGCTGCATTCGCGCATCAGACCGGCAAGCCCCTTCCCGGCGTCGCGCAAGTGGCGATGCAGGGTGCCACGCAGGCGGCGCGCAACGTTCTGCGGCTCGTCGAGAACCAACCCACGCGGCGCTTTCAGTATCACGACAAGGGGAGCATGGCGATCGTCGGCCGCGGCTCCGCCATCGCCGACTTCGGCTGGACGTCGTTCTCCGGCATCGTGGCGTGGTTCGCGTGGCTCTTCATTCACATTTTCATGCTCATCGGTTTCCGAAACCGCCTCGCCGTCCTGCTTCAATGGGGCGCCGCGTACTTGACGTTCCAGCGGAGCGTGCGGCTGATTACCTACACACCCGAAGGGAGCAGGGATCAGGAATCGGGAATCAGGGAGATCAAGGGGACCAGGGATTAGAGAAGCGGCAACAGGCTTCTGATCCCTGATTCCTTCAGGTTCGACTTTTGCTTCGGACCGCGATGGAGGGTGTCATGACGGCCGCCACGATTACCTCGGCCATTCTGTTGACCGGCGCGCTGTCGCTCGCCTGCGCGGGCGGCGACGACACCGGGGAAAACGTGTCGAAGGCGCTGGAGGAGGCAAACCTTCCGCATGTGGCGGTGGACGTCGACAAGGACTCCAACATCGTGCACTTGAAGGGAACCGTGGGCACCATGTCGGACAGGACGCGCGCCGAGGAAGTGGCGGCGGCAGCGGTCGGCACGACAGGGCGCGTGCTCAACGAGCTGACCGTCGAGGGCCTGAACGCCGACACTGCCGACGATGTGGATGCGCGGATTCAGGACACGCTGGACCGGATGGTCGACGACGATGCCGTGCTGAAAGAGCGCGACGTCAACTTCGAGGTGATCGACGGCGTCGTCACCGTGAAAGGCGAGGTCCGCAGCGCGCAGGAGAAGAACCGGGTGACGCAGATCGTGAAGGCCGTACCTGGGGTCAAGGACTTCGCGAATGCGCTCGAAATCCATCCCGAACAGTGACCCCGTGACGTCGGCGCAGGACGCAGGCCTGCGCTACGTGTCCGACCGGCGGCCAGGCATCCGCCGACAGATGGGACCGCTCGGGTTCCGGTACATCGCCACGACCGGCCGCGTCATTCGCAACACGTCCGAGGTCGCACGGATCAACAAGCTCGCCATTCCTCCAGCCTGGACCGACGTCTGGATCTGTCCCGACGGACGCGGGCACATCCAGGCGACCGGGCGCGACGCGAAAGGGCGCAAGCAGTACCGGTATCACCTCACATGGCGCGCCTGTCGCGACGAAACCAAGTACGACCGCCTACTGGCGTTTGCCGGGGCGCTGCCCGCGATCCGTCGCCGGACGAGCGCAGACGTCGCCAGGACCGGACTGTCGCGTGAGAAGGTCCTCGCGACGGTGGTTCAGCTCCTCGAAAAGAGCCTGATCCGCGTCGGCAACGACGAGTACGCGAGGGCGAATCGCTCCTACGGCCTGACCACGATGCGGAACAAACACGTTCGCGTCCGCGGCAGCCGCGTGCAGTTCGAGTTCAAGGGCAAGAGCGGCAAGCGCCACTCGATTGACGTCGACGACAAGCGGCTCGCCCGCATCGTCAAGGCCTGCCAGGACCTGCCGGGCCAGGAGCTGTTCGAGTACATAGACGACGACGGTGCGCGGCACGATGTCGGGTCGGCGGACGTGAACGCCTATCTCAAGGAGATCAGCGGCGAGGACTTCACCGCGAAGGACTTCAGAACGTGGTCCGGCACCGTGCTCGCGTGCACGGCGTTGCGGGAATTCGATGCGTTCGAGTCGCAGCGGCACGCAAAGAAGAATCTGCTGCGCGCTGTCGAAGCCGTTGCCGGCATCCTCGGCAACACGACGGCGGTGTGCCGGAAGTCCTATATTCATCCGGCGGTGATCGACAGCTACATGGACGGTTCGATGTTGGCGACGTTGACGAGACGCGTGGGACACGCGGGCCGAAAGAAATCGACTGGACTCAGATGGGAGGAAGCTGCGGTGCTCGCGCTCCTGCAGCAGCGGCTTGCGCGGGAAGCGAGGAAGCGAAAGGCGGCTGCCTAGGTCAGCGCCCGCGCTGCGAGTAGTGCGAGGCCACGTAGTTGTCGACGAGGCTGCGAAAGCCCTCCGCCAGCTCGTCGTAGGTTCCGCGCAGCGTCGTGAAGTGCTCGCCGTCGATGTAGACCGGGCAGTTCGGCGCTTCGCCTGTGCCGGGCAGGCTGATGCCGATGTTCGCCGCCTTGGATTCCCCTGGGCCGTTCACGACGCAGCCCATCACGGCCAGCGTCAGCGTTTCAACGCCCTCGTATTTCTTCTTCCACTCCGGCATCTGCTCGCGGACGTACTCCTGTGTCCGCTCGGCAAGCTCCTGGAACGTCGTGCTCGTCGTGCGGCCGCAGCCTGGACACGCCGTGACGCTCGGCGCGAACGCGCGAATGCCGAGGGCCTGCAGGATCTCGCACGCGGCGTAGACCTCCTCGCGCCGATCGCCGCCCGGCCGTGGCGTGAGCGACACACGGATGGTGTCGCCGATCCCCTCGGTGAGCAGCACACCGAGGGCCGCGGCAGACCATACCAGCCCCTTCATCCCCATACCGGCTTCGGTCAATCCGAGATGCAGCGGCTGATCCGTCCGGCGGGCCAGCTCGCGGTAGATCGCGATGAGATCGCGGGGGCGCGAGACCTTGCAAGAGATGATGATCTGGTCTTTCCGCATTCCGGTCTCGATCGCCAGCGCCGTGGATTCGAGCGCCGAGATCACCATGCAGTCGTTGATGATCTCTTCCGACGTCCGAGCGAGGTTGCGATCGGTGTTTTCCTGCATCTTCGAGACGACGAGCTCCTGATTCAGAGACCCGCCGTTCACGCCGATGCGCACCGGTTTGCCGTTGTCGATGGCCACTTTGCAGATCGTCGCGAACTGCTCATCGCGGCGGCGGCCGGTGCCGACGTTGCCCGGGTTGATGCGGTACTTGTCGAGCGCCTGTGCGCAGGCCGGGTACTTCGTCAGCAGCAGGTGCCCGTTGTAGTGAAAGTCTCCAATGAGCGGGGCCGTGCAGCCAGCATCGAGCATCCGCTGCTTGATCTCCGCCACAGCCGCCGCAGCCTCGGGCAGGTTCACCGTGACGCGCACGAGCTCGGAACCGGCTTCGGCGAGCTCGATGCATTGCCGCGCCGTTGCCGCCCGGTCAGCGGTGTCGGTGATCGTCATCGACTGCACGACGACGGGGGCGCCGCCACCAACCTGCACGTAACCCACGCGTACGCCGACCGTTTTGTGGAGCCTCAGAGCTGAAGGCATGAAACCCATCAATCTTATCAGCCGGCGGCCGCCCAGCCGTCGCGCTCGAGAATGCCGCGGATATGCTCCGCTCTCGCCAGCGCCAGCTCCATCGTCTCGTAATTCTCGGCCCGATCCATGGTTCCGTCGAAAAACCACGTCACGGTCGTCTGCGAACCGCCAGGCAGAATCGTGGCGTGCGCGACGGACCGGCCGCGCTTCAGCCGCCAGATGACGGTCGGCTCGTGATAGGCCTGCATCCCCACCAATTTACAATGCGGACGTGAATGTCGTCAGCGTGTCCTGGGCGGATCACCTGACGTTTGGAGAGGGCGATGGCCGGCTCGACACGCCCGATGCGCTTGCGCGGCGGATGGCTGTGTGGCGCACGGAGCTGCAGGCCACCGCCCTGCACTGGCGCCTGCTTCGCGCACGCATTCCCGGCCGGTTCTTCGCGGCGCCGGGATATCGCCACCCGTCGCAGCGCGCCGCCGCGCGCGTCGTGTGGGACGACCTCGCCCTCGTGCCGCGCCTGGCGCGCGAGGCCGGTATCGAGCCGTGGCTCTACGTCAGCCTCTTCGACGAGGGGTTTCCACTCGCCCCGCTGCGAGAGCGTCGCGACAGCCATCACAACGCGATGCACGGCCAGCACGTGGCCTGGCAGAGCGACCTCACGCGGCGCCATCCCGAGTGGGTGGTCGTCGATCGCTCCGGACGGACCCGGCAGTGGGGTGTCGTGTGCCTCGCCTCCGCCGCCGCGCGGCGGGCGTTCATCGACCGCTGGCTTCGCGTGCTCGACGGGACCGCCTTCGCGGGCCTTTTCGTGTGCCTCCGGTCGCAGTCGAAACCGGCGCAGCGCGCCGACGAGTTCGGCTTCAACGAGCCGGTCCGAGCTGATTTCGCGTCACGCTTCGGGCGCGACATTCTTCGCGAGGATTTCGACGTCCAGGCCTGGCGGGACATGCGCGGACACTCTCTCACCATGCTGCTCCAGGAGCTCAGAAGCGCGCTTCGACCAACGGGACGTCTGCTGTGCGTCGGCGGGCCGCACGGCGATGTGCTCGGGCCGCCGCTCGGCAACTGCACGCTCGCCTGGCGCGAGTGGATCCGCGAACAACTGGTCGACGCGCTGGTCGTCGGTCAGAGCTCATCGCAGTGTCCTTCGATGTGGCATCGGCTCTGGCCGATGCATCGCGGCGAGGGATACGTTCAGGACTACCTGACCGGACGGAACCTGCCGGCCTGGTCGGAGTACGCGAAGGCTGCCCGGTCATCGCAGACCCGCCTGTACGTGGCGCGACAGTGGTCCGAGCGCTCGAGTGAAGCCGAACGTGAGTGGATCGCGACGCCCGGTGTGTCGGGGCTCGTCTTCAGCTCCTTCCGTCACGACAATCCTGCCGCGCTCGCGCGCGGGGATTGGCACACGAGGCCCGACGGCACTCCCCTCGGTGAAAGGTAAAAGGCAAAAGGTAAAAGGCAAATTCCGATTCTCGTAGCCACGCTCGAAAAGCCGCTTGTGGCGCGAAATCGCCACAACGCTCGGGCGTGATCAGGACAATCAGGATTTTCCTTTTGTCTTTTTCCTTTTTCCTTATTTTAGTGTTCGAGTACGAGCAGGCCGGCGGCGAGCATTGCCAGAACCCAGAGCGTGAGCCGCACTTCGCGCGCGCGTCCCATGACCGTGTAGAGCAGCGCGTGCAGGACGAAGCCCCAGAGGATCCCCTGCGTGATCGAGAACGTCAACGGAATCAGGACGAGCGTCACGAACGCAGGCAGTGCGTTCTCCATGCGTGAGAAGTCGATAGCGGCCACGGTCTGAAACATCGCCGCGCCCACGAGCACCAGCACCGCCGCGGTCGCGTACACCGGCACCGCGGCTGCGAGCGGCGCCACGAAGAAGCACGGTACGAAGCAGAGCGCGGTCACAACCGACGCGAGGCCCGTGCGCGCTCCCATCCGGATGCCAGCGATGCTCTCCACGTACGCCGTTCCGGGTGACGTGCCGGCGAGCCCCGAACCGAACGTCGCGAACGCGTCGACGATGAGGCCGCGGCGCAGGTTGATCGGCGTCCCGTCGGGCTGCGTCAGCCCGGCGGCGCGCGAGACGCCGATGAACGTGGACAACGAATCGAACAGGTCGGTGAACAGGATCGAGACGATCGCCGGCAGGAACGTCAGCTTCAACGCGCCAAGCGGATCCAGCTTGAAGAGCACTGACGAGAAGTCGGGCGCGCTGACGAGACGGTCCGGCCACCTCGCCGTTCCCAGGCTCCAGGCCAGCAGCGTCACGACGAAGATCGAGGCCAGGAAGGCGAGCGGATTCTCCCGCCTCATGAGCGCGACCGCAACCACGATCCCGACGAGCAGAAACGCGGCACGATGGTCAATGGTTCCGAGGCGCACCAGCGTGACGGGGTCCCCCTCGACCAGCCCCGCGTTGCGCAGTCCGATGAACGTCAGGAGGAGCCCGATGCCCGCGGCCGCCGAGAGGCGCAGGCTCTCCGGGATGGCCGTGGCAATCCGCTCGCGCAGGGGCGTCGTGGAGACAACGAGGAACAACACGCCTGCCCAGAAGACCATCCCGAGCGCCACCTGCCACGGCACGCGCTGCTGCAGCACGATGGTGTAGGCGAAGAACGCATTCAGGCCCATGCCCGGCGCGACCGCGAACGGCAGGCGTGCGTACAGGCCCATCATCAGCGTCATCGAGGAAGCAATGAGCACGGTCGCCGTCAGTACGCCGGAGAAGGGCATCCCCGTGCCGGGCGACGCGAGAATGGCGGGGTTCACGACCACGATGTACGCCATCGTGAAGAAGGTGGTGACACCTCCGACGATGTCGGCGTACGGGCGGGTCGTGGAGGTCAGGGCGCCGAGAGTTTACACCCGATAGCGGCCGAGGCGCGCGGTGAGGATCGCCTTCAGGTCGGCTTCGGATCGCGTGCCGGTGAGATCGAGGTCCGATTCGCTGAGCGCGTCGATGAGCGCGCGGATGACATGCGCGCGGCTGATGGCGACCCCGCTCGCCGAGCGGATGTCGGCGCTCAGGCGATCGAGAAAGACGATCTGGCGGTCGAAGAGGACGACCGTGACCTTCGTCCAATGCTCGGTGTGCGACGGCCGCCGGCCGCGCCGTTTCGGCGCCGCGGGCGACGCATCGCCGCCCGGGCCGCTGAAGATCTCGTCGCCGGTCTTGCCGATCCGCTTGGGTTTCCCTGTGGGCCGGGTCGCCATCGATTTTCCGTCTGTAAACCGCGCCCGCAGCCGGCAGGCGGTTAGGATGATTAATTCAATTGTTACGTAATTAAATGCCGAACACGCGGGGCGAGCGCGCGATGATAGTAAAGCATCGCCTGCGCCCGTTCAAGACGATTAGTGTGGCCTCCGTGCAGGCCGGCGCTGTGAAAGGCGGCGCACGATCTCGTCCGTGACGCGCCGGTACGCAGTGGATGCGAGGCTGCGCGGCGCATACGACACCAGCGGCACGCCGTGCGACGGCGCTTCGATCGCGCGCGAATCGCGCGGCACTTCCGTCCGGAACACGCCGTCGCGATTGTGTCGCCGGATGATCTCGACGATCTCGCGTGTCGCCGGCACACGGTAGTCCACCTGGGTCAGGATGATGCCGAGCAGCGTCGCGAGGCCCGTGCGCCGGGTCCGCAGCGCCTGATACCACCGCAGATACTGTGCAAGCCCCTCGAGCGGCAGATAGAACGGCGTGACCGGCACGACCAGGTGCTGCGCCGCGTACGGCACGCTCTGCGACAGCAGCGAGAACCCGTTCGGGGCGTCGAGCACGATGATGTCGAACGCCGCATTGAGGGGCCGCACGATCTCGGCGAGTCGCTGTTCCGGACGCTTCATCTCGGCGAGCTCGCGATCGATTTGCGTCAACGCGGGCGAGCCGGTGAGGAGCGAGAGGTTTGGCACCGCGGCGACCGCGCGGAGCGCGTCCTGCGGCCGCATGTGGCCCAGCAGCACGTCGGCGATCGACGGCCGCAGGTCGGCGGGAGCGATCCCGAGCGAGATCGACGCCCCCGCATAGGCCTCGAGATCCACCAGGAGGACTCGCTGTCCCGTGCCGGCGAGGACCGCGGCGACATTGACGGCGGTGGTCGTCTTCCCGACACCACCCTTTGGATTGTGAACTCCGAGGACCATCGAGTCGCGGCCTGCGCCGGGCTCATTGTATTTAATTCCGTATCGAAAATTAAGTGCTTGCAGAACCGCATCTTAGCGGAGAGTCGGTCGCCCCTCGGAGCCCCGCCGGGCCGCCGCGACAGTACTGGCATTGGGTGTCTCACTGCGGCACGCGCGCACGTTGCAGGTCCGTGCACCGAACTGACGCGAGCGATCACTTTGCGCCGTTAATCCCTGCCCGTCACCCATCGGTACCTCGCAAACCGCTCGGCATGTCGGTTGCTGAGCTAAAGGCCATGGCGCTCGGCTCGTGCGCCTTCCATATAGGAGTTGCGATAGCTATGCGTTCACGCATCATCTGGCTGGCGCTCGTGTGCGTCGGCCTGACCGTTCCGGTGCTCGCGCAGGGGAACATGACCGGCAGCATCGCTGGCCGTATCACCGATCAACAGGGCGGAGTGCTGCCCGGCGTCAGCGTCACGGCCGTCTCGCCCGCGCTGCAGGGCGGGCGGACCACGGTGACCTCGGTGCACGGCGACTACGTGCTGGCATTTCTTCCGCCTGGTGATTACTCGGTTTCGATCGAACTGGTCGGATTCAAGAGCGCGACGCGAACGGTCAGGATCACTTCGACGCAAGCGCTGACCGTGAGCGCCGCGCTCGAGCTCGAAGGCGTCGCGGCACACGTTGTGGTCAACGCGCCCGTGGCCGAGCTCGTCTCGCGGAACGCGACCGCCGCTGCGACGATTCGCCAGACCTCGGTGGAGGCGCTGCCGCTCAACCGCGGCCTCGATGCGACCGTCGCGCTCGCGCCCGGCGTGCAGAGAGCCGGCATCACGAGCCGCGCGACGGGCCTCGGCGTATTGTCACTCGGCGGCGCAACGTCGTACGACAGCGTGTTCCTGATGAACGGCGTGGTGCTCAACGAGAACCTTCGCGGCCAGCCGATTTCGCTGTACATCGAGGATGCGATCCAGGAAACGACCATTGCCACCTCCGCCGTGTCGGCCGAGTTCGGTCGATTCACCGGCGGCATCGTGAACGCGATCACGAAGTCTGGCGGCAACGTCTTCGGCGGCAGCCTGCGGACCTCTTTCGACAACGACGATTGGCGCAGCCGCACGCCGCTGAACGAGACGAAGACCGACACGTTGATTCCGACGTACGAGTACACCTTCGGCGGCCCGGCGCTGCGCGATCGCCTGTGGTTCTTCACGGCGGGGCGGCTGGTCGAAGAAACGCGGGCGCTTCAGGCGCCGTCTGCCGGCCTCAGTTGGGACCGCGTGCGCGACGAAAAGCGGTTCGAAGGGAAAGCGACCTACGCGCTCGACGCCAGCCACACGGTTCGCGGGTCGTATCTGTTCAGAAAGACCGTCACCGACGGAGACGCGTTCACGACGAACATCCTCGACCTCGACAGCCTGACGCACCGCACCGATCCAGAGAGATTGCTGGGCCTCAACTACAACGGGATCTTCGGGCGATCGTTCTTTGTCGAGGCTCAGTATGCCGCGCGCGAGGGTTCCGCCATGGGCGCGGGCTCGATGTACACGGACCTCGTCCGCGGCACATTGCTCATCGACAACCAGCGCGGCGCCCGTTACAACTCGCCGACCTTCTGCGGCGTGTGCCGCACCGAGGAGCGCGACAACAGCGACCTGCTGGTCAAGGGGTCGTGGTTTCTCTCGACCGGCCGCTGGGGATCGCACAACGTCGTGTTCGGTTACGACACGTTCAACGACCGGCGCGCCGCCGACAATCACCAGTCGGGCAGCGGATACCGCATCATCGGCACAACGGCCATCCTGCGCGACGGCGATGTGTTCCCGGTCTTCAACAACGACGGGCGCAGCACGATCATCCAGTGGAACCCGATTCTGGTGGCGACGGAAGGCTCGAACCTCCGCTCGCACGCGGTCTTTGCCAACGACGTGTGGCGCTGGACCGACCGCGTGACCCTGAATCTCGGCGTACGGCTCGACCAGAATCAGGGCCGGGATTCCGCAGGCGCCACCGTTGCCGACGGCCGCAAGATCAGCCCGCGCCTCGGCGTCACGTGGGATCCCACCGGCGGAGGAGCGTGGACCGTCAACGGGGGCTACGCCGTCTACGCGGCGGCCCAGAACGCCACGATCGCCAACGGTGCCTCAATTGCGGGCAACCCCACGACGCTGCAGTACGCCTACACCGGGCCGCAGGTGAACCTCGACCCGGCGGCGCCACTCCTCACGCGTGAGCAGGCGATCCGCACCGTCTTCGACTGGTTCAATGCCAACGGCGGCACGACGCGGCCGATCGTCGCGGTGAGCCTGCCCGGCGTGAACGTCACGATTCCCGGGACCCTCCTGTCGCCGAGCGCCAGCGAGCTGACGGGCGGCGTCACGCGACAGCTCGGCGCCCGCGCCCTCGTGCGCGCCGACGTCGTCTACCGCGACTTCAACGACTTCTACGCGATGCGCGCCGACATGACGACCGGCAGGACGATGGTGGATCCGGTGACGCTCGCGGCCGTCGCGTCGAACGGGCGCAGCCTCGACGTGCGCGTCATCGAGAACACCGATGATGTCGAGCGGCGCTATGCCGCGCTCAACACGCTGTTCACCTGGCGGCCCGCGACGCGTGTGGACGTCAACGCGGCGTATACGCTGTCGCGCGTCTGGGGCAACTTCGACGGCGAGAACGAGGGCGCAGGACCGGTTCCCGTGCAGCCGGCGCTCTACCCGGAGTATCGAGAAGAGCAATGGAACTATCCCTCCGGCAGCCTGATGGGCGATCAGCGCCACAAGGGCCGGGTGTGGGGGATATGGCAGATACCCGTCTCTGAGCGCTTTGGAGGCGTCAGCCTTGGCGCGCTGCTGTCGATCGATTCGGGCACTCCGTACGGCGCCGTTGGCAACATCGATCCGTCCTCGTATCGCCCCGGGCTGGCGTACGTCACGCCGTTGACCGCCGCGCAGTACTACTTCACGGCGCGCGATGAGTTCCGCACGCCGTCAAGCACGCGCACGGACCTCGCAGTCACCTACGAATACCGCTTCGGCGGCCCGCGCCGCATCTCGCTCTTCGCGAAAGGCGAAGTGATGAACGTGTTCGATCAGTCAAAGCTGGTGAACGCGTTCCTTCTGGATCAGTCTGTTCTGACAGCGTCGAACGCGCCAACCCGGTTTCAGCGGTTCAACCCGTTCACCGAGACGCCCGTGCAGGGCGTGCACTGGGACGTCGGCCCGCAGTTCGGCCGCGCGGCCAGCCGCTTCGCATATCAGCCTCCTCGCGCCGCGAGATTCGCGGTTGGTGTGAGGTTCTAAGGGTCAGACTCCAATGCACGGACGATGAAACGCTGGGGCGCTGATCCTACATATGTGAAGGGGTAGCAGGTTACCAGCGTCAGGGCGGAGTAATCGGTAGGTTCCAGCACCCAGACGTCATCAGGCTCCACGACATCGGTGCGTGCCACGCGATAGCTGAACACGCCTTCCGGTGTCGTGACCTTTATCTCGTCATCGGGCGCGATCATGCGGAGGCGCCGGAAAAAAGTATCGCGGTGGCCGGCCAGGCCGACATTGCCCGGTTCGCCCGGCAACGAGGTTCCGGGGATGTGCCCCACGGCCAGCTGCAGCGTGCGCGCGTCCGTACCAGCTTTGATGATGGCGGAAACGCCAAGCCGCGGGATCTCGATGCGACCGACGGTCTGCCCTCGGCGCAGCACGCGGTTCGTGCGTGTTGCCGGGACCACGTCCGGTCGATTGGACGATGCGAGAATCGCGTCGAGCTCGCGTTCTTCATAGGCTTGATAGAGCAGGGTTTCCGCGGACGCGAAGGCGTAGTAGCCGAGGCACGCGACGGCGATCACGAGGAGCAGCCGCTCGAGCCATCGCACCACGGCGGGCCTCCGGCGCGCCGATGCATGCGGGGGAAGCGGCCCCCATGCGTTACCGGGCGCTGTGTGGACCTGGCGCCGTGTAGCCATCGCGAGCACGCGTGGAAAGTCTCTTCCCAGGAGCGCGAACCATGACCTTGACGTTCCGCCATCGGCCATCGCGCGCGGTGTTGGTAGGCGAGTACCCGATGCTGTACCCCCGCCGGATGTTCTCGGCGACTTCGGTGAAGGCGGCCACGGTCTCCTGATCGGAATCGGGGAAGTAGGCGAGCCCACCGCCAATCTGCGCGAGCCGCCTCAGCACGGCAGGATCGCCATCGCCGCCGTGGCGGGGATCGTTCACCGCGACCGTATAGATGATGGCGTCGCTTTGCGTGGCGCGCTCGTACATCTCGTTGCGGCTGCGTGTGCTCGCGTTGTCGTCGCCGTCGCTCAACACGATGATCGCGTGCTTCTGGTGACCGGCCTTCTCGACATGATCGAGCGCTGTAATCACCGCATCGTGGAGCGCAGTCTTTCCTCCGGCTCGCGCCGCCGACAGTGCATTGCGGAGGACCGGCCTGCTGGGTGTGAAGGCGAGCGACTGCGGAAGCCCAAACCGCACGTGCTCGTTGAAGTGGATGGTGAAGAGCTCGTCCTCCGGGTGGCTCGTGTCCGCGAACGCCATGGCGCCGGCCACCGCGAGTCGACCTTTCGAGATCATGCTGCTGCTGTTGTCGAGCACGAGCCCGGCAGCGACGGGAACATCTTCACTGCTGAAGAATGTGATGTCCTGAACGCGGCCGTCTTCGAAGACGAGGAAATTCTCCTTCGTCAGCGCTGGTACCGCGTCGGAATTGCCGTCGAACACGTTGACGTGGAGCTGGACGATGTCGCTATGGGACGTGAAAACAGGTGCTGCGGGATCCTGAGCCACGAGCGCCGCCGCATAGACCACGGCCGATAGGAACAGCACTCCTGACCCCACGTTACGCATGCGTAGCTCCACGGACGGCTCAAGACTTAAGGCTTACGGCTCAGGGCCCCGTACAGGGCCGTGAACCATGAGCCGTAAGCCATGAGCCGGGAATTGCTACCGGCGCCCGCGGCGCAAAGCCACCGCCCCGCCCAACGAGAGCAGGCCGATGAGCGCGCTGAGCGGAAGCGGGCTTGCCGTCCGCGGAAGCTCGCTCGCCCGTCCCGCGGTGCCGATCGCGGACCGCTCGCTGGCGGAAGTCTGACCAGCGGTGGCCGAAGCGCTTGGCTCGGCCGGCGGCGATTCCGTTTCAGGATTCCGCGTCTCTTCCCTCGGGGCTACCGTTTCCTCCGAGGGCTTCGGCGTTGCCGACGCCTCGGCCTTCGGCGCCTCTTCGCGCTTCCACTCCGACACCTGCCCATCGGGGCCCGTCGAGCTCACCGTCGTGCCCGAGCTCGCCACCTCGCCGTCCATCGAGAGGACGTTCTGGCCGGTGCGCTTTGCGATTTTCATCGCCTGGTCCTTGGGATAGACGAACTCGTGTCCAATCTTGTCGCCAGGGTAGTACCAGTATTGCACCGCTGGCATCGCGCCTTCGCCAGTCTCGCGGAACGTCACCACGGTCTCGCCCGTGACGTCGAGCCGTTCGGCCGGTACGGCGAGAATAGTGGCGTGGACTTGTTTCTCGTCCTGGCTGAACACCTGCACGATATGGCGGTTCGATGGCGAATCCGCCAGCTTGAATAGGTACGTGCCGGGTTGCAGGGTCACGCCCGGCAGCTCGACGGCGCTGCTGAACGTGAGGAACGTGCGCTCGTTCGTGTTCTGCGCGGCCACATTCAACGTCAGCACCGCAAGCATGGCCATCACGCACGCGGTCGCGATCAGTTTCACCCGTTTCATCGATCTCCTCCTCGTTTCTCTCGACACTGGACGGGTCCACAGGCGGATCCGGGCACCGCGTCCGCACCGATGTAATGTGCACGTCGTGTGCCCTTTCACCCGAGCCGTATCGATCGATGAGCTTCCGCGAAACGGCTGACGTGGTCATTGTCGGCGCGGGTGCCGCCGGCGTCATGGCCGGGATTTCGTGCGCACGCCATGCGCCAGACGCGAGGATTGTGTGCCTCGACGGCGCGCGCACGCCTGGCGCCAAGATACTGATCAGCGGCGGCGGCCGGTGCAATGTCACGAACCGTGACGTGACGGAGCGCGATTTCTGGGGAGGGCCGCAGCGCGTCATTCGCGATGTGCTCCGCGCGTTCCCTTCCACGCGCGCCGTTGAGTTCTTCGCTGATCTCGACGTCGTCCTTCACGAGGAGCCCGACGGCAAGCTGTTTCCAACCACCAACCGCGCGCGCACTGTCCTCGATGCGTTGCTCCAGGAGATGACGCGGCGCGGGATCCACCTGCGCGCGGGCGAGCGTGTTACCGGCGTACGACGGACGCGCGCCGGCTTCGAGGTCGACACGTCGCACGGGAGTTGGTCGGCGCGCGCAGTGGTGCTCGCGACGGGCGGGCGGTCACTGCCCAAGTCGGGAAGTGACGGTTTCGGTTACGAGATCGCACGGCAGCTCGGGCACGGTCACGTGGCGACGACGCCGGCCCTCGTGCCGCTTCTCTTCGATGACGCGCGTCTGGCGGCGTTGTCGGGCGTCTCTCATCCCGCGGCGGTGACCGTGCGAAGCGACAGCGAGCGTCCATCGCGTCTTATCGGAGCGCTGCTCTGGACGCACTTCGGTGCGAGCGGCCCGGTCGTGCTGAACGCGTCGCGGCACTGGGCGCGCGCGGTGCTCGATGAGCGGCGCGCCGACGTGCGCGTGAGCGTCGTGCCCGAGGCGACGTTCGAGAACCTCGAGCGATGGATGCTGGACGAAGCCGTCGTACGCCCCCGCGCGGATGTCGCCGGAGTGATGGCGTCGCGTCTGCCCGCGTCGGTTGCCGAAGCGTGGGTTGGTCTCGCCGGCATCGAGCCCGGCACGAGGCTGGCGCATCTATCGCGCGACGATCGCAGGGCGCTCGTGCGAACGCTCCTCGACACCCGGATCGATGTGCGTGACACGCGCGGCTATCAGCACGCCGAGGTCACCGCTGGTGGCGTGCCGCTCACGGAGATCGATCCGCGAACGATGGAATCGCGCGTCTGCCCGCGACTCTTCCTCGTCGGCGAGATTCTCGACGCCGACGGACGGATCGGCGGATTCAATTTCCAGTGGGCGTGGGCGAGCGGATGGGTGGCAGGAAAGGCGCTCGCGAGCGATCTATGACGAGGCGGTCGCGAGTGCCTTCTGAATCTCCTCGGCGTTCACGCGGAAGTGTGACGCCGACCAAATGGCGCGACCAGCGCGCACCAGAATCGCCTGGGGCGTTTCGTGCCGGATGCCCAGCCGTTCGCTGATGGTGTCGCAGACCTCACGATGGGTCTGCACAGTGACCATCGCGTACTGAACGGTCGCCGAGGGGCTCTCCTCGATGTGCGAGCGGAGCTCGTCCAACGCTTCGGCGGAAACGCCACAGGTGAAGCTGTGCTTGAAGAGCAGAACGGGACGGTCGTGCGAGTTGGTCAGCGTCCGCTCGAGCTCGTCAAGGCCGCGAAGTGTGGGAAGCCCAAGATCCATATTTCACAATCTTAGCAGCCGTCCGCCCAAGCGCAAGGCTACGCGCGCTACACTTCGGTAACGTGCACCTGACCCGACGCGGATTCCTCGCTTCCAGCGCCCTGCTACTCGTCCGTGCGGATCCCGTGCGGGTTCACGTGGTGGGGGAGCATGCCGGCGCCACGCTCGCGCTCGACGAGATGGGCCGCACGGCGTCCCTCCTCGGACGTGCCATTGACCGGGCGAGCCACCCCGACGCGACGAGGATCGAGATCCAGCAGCAGAGCATCGCGGCGTCGGGCCAGCGCTACTACGTCGGTGCCTCGCAGCAGGCGCGCGCCACGGCCGTGGCATCGTGGCGCGACCCGCGGGCCCATGCTGCAGCCGAATGGCATCCGGAGCTGAGAAAATACGGCGCGGAACAGCTCAACGCGCGGTTCCTCCAGCGATTCGGCCAGCCGATGGACGCGGCCGCGTGGATATCGTGGATGCTGGTGAAGATTGCCGTTGATGCGCAGCTTCGGGAGATCGCGTTGCCGGACGGCCGGTTCGATGGGCACAAGGGCGTCCCGCTTGCGTTCGGGCCGGATCGTCATCTGATTCAGCCGCTCTGTCTGATCGACGCCGCCGGCGTGCTCCTGGGAGTCACAGAATGATCGTCGGGCTGATTTTTGCCACCCTGATATTCGTCAGCAACGAACGCAGCGGCACCATCACCGTCATCGACGGTGCCACCGATGCGGTGGTTGACACGATCAAAGTCGGCTCGAGGCCGCGCGGCATCAAGATCAGCCCTGACGGCGGGACGCTGTACGTCGCGCTCAGCGACATGGACAAGGAGGCGAAGGGTGCCGGCGACGGCGTCGTCGCCATCGACGTCCAGAGCCGCAAGGTCGTCGGCCGATTCGACGTGGGAAGCGATCCGGAGCAGTTCGTCGTCAGCCCCGACGGCCGCCGGCTTTTCGCTGCGAACGAGGACGCGGGGACGGCGTCGATCACCGATCTTGCGGCCAAACGCGTCGTGGCCACGCTGGCGGTCGGCATCGAACCCGAAGGCGTGGCCATCAGCCCCGATGGCGCGTGGGTGTACGTGACCGCTGAGACCAGCAACACCGTGACGGCGATCGATACCCAGCGCAACGCCGTGGCTCGAAGCTTCATGGTCGATCCGCGTCCCCGCGCGGCGGCCTTTTCGCCCGACGGCACGCTTGCGTTCGTCACCTCCGAGATCGGCGGCAGCGTATCGATTGTCGACGTGCGCCGGCATCGCGTCATGAAGACGGTGACGCTGCCAGGCATCGCCAAGCCCGTCGGGGTCGTCGTCTCACCAGATGGCCAGCGTGTCTACGTGGCCAATGGCCATGGGAACAGCGTCGCCGTGCTCGACGTGCAGGGAAAGGTGCTCACGACGATCGCGGTTGGCCAGCGGCCGTGGAATCTCGCGCTCTCGCCGGATGGGACGCGGCTCTACACGGCGAATGGCGTCTCGAACGACGTGTCGGTCGTCGACACGCGCGCCGGCAAAGTGGTGCGAACGATCGCCGCCGGGACGGGTCCGTGGGGTATCGCCGTCAGCGCGCGCGCTTCCGATCCCACGCGCAAAAGTCTGCGAGATCGTTGACATTTTTCGCGGACTCCCGCGATGCCCCAGTCCACGTGGGCAGGCGTCAACAGGAAGACTTCTTCCGCCAGGTAATTTTTATATCCCGCAGTGAAGGGAAATCGGACGAATAGATGAGCAGGGAGAAAAAGCGGGCAGCTGGTTAGTGCGGGCGCGAGTCAACCGGTGCGAGAAGCAGCGCGATTGCCTGTGCCTCGGCTTCAGCTGCCGGCGCCGAATCAAAAACCTGAGTCAAAGTGACGGGCCCATCTTTGAGCACAAGAATCCAGCCGGAATCCGTCTGCATGACGTCGTATTCCAGGTTGACGTCCGGTGTCGCCCACGCAGCTGTGAGAGATGTCATCGCGCTTTCAATCAGCAGCAATCACCATGCCTGTCTATTGGTGAAAAGCGACGCGGTTAACTTTTGTCGCCCCCACGTGAACCATCTGAGTCCTCCAACGTAAGAGCAGGGCATGACAAGCCGCAACGACGTCGTCCATGCCCTCCGTCTGCTTAGGAAGGCGCCGGTCTTTTCGTTGACGTCGATACTCTCGCTGGCGATTGGCATCGGCGCCAACGCGGCCATCTTCAGCCTGGCCGATGCGCTGCTCTTGCGCGACCGGCCCGGCATCCGCGATCCGCGCATGCTGGTCGACGTTGGCCGAACGCAGCGTGGCGAGGGGTTCGACAACATGTCGTACCCGAACTTCGCTGACTATCGTGACCGGAACACCGTCTTCTCCGGGCTTGCAGGTTATCGCTTCGGGTCGGAGCCGATGGGGCTCGGCGGAAGCGACGGCGCCGAGCGCGTGTTCGGAGCGCCCGTCTCGGGCAACTACTTCGACGTGCTTGGCGTGCCGATGGCAATCGGTCGCGGCTTTCTCATGTCCGAGGATAAGGTCGGCGCGGCGCAGCAGGTTACGGTCCTGAGCCATCGCCTCTGGCAAAGGCGGTTCGCCGCGTCGCGCGACGTGCTGGGTCGCACGATTCATCTCAATGGGCGGCCGTTCACGGTCGTCGGCGTGACAGCCCCAGGGTTTGTTGGCAACACGTTCACCGATACCGATCTATGGGTACCACTGACTTCCTACGCTGAAGGCCGAAGCCCCGAGCTGCTCGCCAATCGGGCCGCAGTCTGGATGGTGGCGGTTGGCCGGCTCAAACCTGGGGTCACCCGCGACCAGGCTCACGCGCAGATGACTTCGATCTCGCTCGATCTCGAGCGAGATTATCCGAAGGAAAACAAGGAGAAGGGTGTTGCCTTGACACCCTCCCATCGTCTGCCGGGCTTCATGCGCGCGTACGTAGCTGCCTTCGTGGGCCTGCTGTTCGTGCTGGTGGGGCTGGTGCTGGCGATAGCGTGTACGAACGTGGCCGGGATGATGCTGGCGCGATCGCTTGCGCGGGCCCGTGAGGTCGCGGTGCGAATTGCGATTGGCGCCGGCAAGGGCCGCATCATTCGTCAGCTCGTGACGGAAAGCCTGCTGCTGTCAGTGGTCGGCGCTGCCGGCGGCGCCGTCCTGGCGCTGTGGATGATTCGCGCATTCCGGGCGCTCCTGCCGACGCTGCCAGTCGTCGTCGCCGTGGACATTCGCCTTGACTGGCGCGTGCTCGCCTTCTCCGCCGTGTTGGCGATCGTCGCAGGTGTTCTGTTTGGTCTCGTGCCCGCTTTGCAGGCGGCGAACACGGATCTCACGACCGCGATGAAGACCGAGGGCTCTGTCTCAGGTCCGCGCCGGCTGCGACTGCGCCAGTCTTTTGTCGTCGCCCAAGTCGCAATGTCAGTGTTGCTGGTCGTGACCGGCCTACTCTTCGCGCGGTCACTCTTCAACGCCGGCAGCATAAATCCCGGCTTCGACGTCGCCGATGTGGACGTCGTTGAGATCGATTTCCGGCTGGCCGGCTACAGCCGCGACACCGGCGGGCTGGTTCAGAACCAGGTGCTTGCCCGTGTCCAGCAGCTCGCCGGGGTGCGGTCTGCGGCATTCGTGGCGCAGCTGCCGTTGATGGGCGGGGGCATCGGGTTCGGGCCGCTGAAGCGTCCCGGGCAAGCGGCTGATGTTCCACCGCTTCATGCAGACTGGAACATGGTGACGCCGCAGTACTTCGAGACGATGCGCTCGGCGCTGATCGGCGGGCGACCCTTCACGGACGCGGATCGTGCGACGACACCGCCTGTCGCCATCATCAACGAAACCTTGGCGCAGCAAGCGTGGCCTGGACAAGACGTGCTTGGGAAGACGCTGGAACACGACAGCGGCGAGTCCAAACGCATCCTCACCGTCGTCGGTCTGGCTCGAAACGCGAAGTATCGTTCGCTTGGCGAGGAGCCGCGCGCCTTCATCTACGTGCCACTGGCGCAGAACTACCGGGCCGACCTCTCTCTCGTCGTCAAGACGGACGGCCGTCGCATGGGACCGGATGTGAGGAGCGTCGTGCGTCAGATCAATCCGAACCTGCCTATCGTCCACAGCGCCACGCTGGCGGAAACGGCGGCGGTTGGGTTGCTCCCTCACCGCCTTGTCGCAGCGATTGCAGGGTCGTTTGGCTTCGTTGGCCTCTTGCTGGCCGCTATCGGCATCTACGGGATCACCGCCTATAACGTGACGCAGCGGACCCGGGAAATCGGTGTGCGCGTGGCGCTCGGCGCGGCGCGGCGGGACGTGCTCAGTCTCGTGATCGGACAGGCGATGCGGATGTCCGTCGTTGGCGCCGCGATCGGACTTCTGCTCGCCGCGGCGGCGACGCGGCTGCTGGTGAGCCTGCTGTACGGCGTGCAGCCGATCGACCCGGTATCGTTCGGCGCCGGTGCGGCGCTCTTCGCGGCGCTCGCCCTCGCGGCGAGTTGGATGCCGGCCAGGCGGGCTGCGTCGTTGAATCCGGTCGAGGCACTGCGGGCGGAGTAACGCGCTACACTGGGCGCGTGGGTGTTCTTCTCGTCCTCCTGGCTCTCGCCGAGCCGGCCGTTCCGGTCGTTCGCTGCAGCGTCACAGGCGATGCGCAGGCACGCGTGTACGAGCTGCAGCGACCCGGCGCAACCGACCGTGCGCCCTGGCAGATGATCATGCGCAGCCGCGAGGCTGGAACGACCCCCGTGATCCTGCGTTTGCCGGACGCGAAACCCGTTGTCGGCGAGGCTCGAGTTGACCTCGAGTACCGGACCCTCAACGGTGGGCGAAAGGTGACGTGGAAGGTAGATGCGGCTGGCGGCGCGACGCTCGACGTCTACACCAACTTCGAGCTCGAGGTGAATGTCGACGCAGATCTCGATCCGCGCGTCGAGCTGATGAACACCGAAGGGCCGATCACGAACCTTTCGTGCGCCATCGCGCCGAGGCGGCCCTGACGGCTATTTTCCGCGCTTCCGCGTGATCGATATGCCCTCGGAGCTTCCGCGATCGATGGTCGTCTCGCCATCGGGCAACCGGTTCAGCGCGTCGAGGAATTCTCTGATTCCGCCCCCGCGCATCGTGACGTTGTGTGCCGTGAACATCCCGCCCGGTACCACCTTCGGCCAGACTGCCGTCAGGTAGTTCGGATACCAGTCCTTGTCGGCATCGGAGAAGACGAAGTCGAACGGGCCCGGAAGCTGCGGCACGAGCGCGTGCGCGTCGGCCAGGCGGGCGTCGATGTAGCCGGAGAGTCCCGCCTCCTTGAAGATCGCAAGCGCCTGCCGATGCCGCTCCGGGTCGATCTCGATCGTGGTGAGGCGGCCGCCGGTCTTGCTGAGCGCCCACGCGATCCAGAGGCCCGAGTGGCCGGTGGACGTTCCGATCTCGAGCGCGCGCGTGTATTTGTTCTCGACGATCAGGCGATGCAGGGTGCGGCCATCGGCCATCGGGACGTTCAGGTCGCGCCACGTCCCCTCGCGGCGCTTCAGGAGGGCCTCGACACGCGCGTCGAGATCGGCGTACTGGGAGGTCACGTTGACGGGGGTCGGAGCCAGCGCGACGCCCGCCGCGAACGCGAGAGACACCGCGACGCGCATCTCAGCGCGCTCCCACGACCTGCGTCTCCTTGTAATGGGCAATCTTGGCCGCGATCGTCCGGCGGTCCATGTCGACGCGGCCGCTGAACCGCGCGCCATCGACGATGACGACCCGGTTGGCGCTGAGACCGCCGGTGACGTTGGCCGATCGCGCCGAGCTCGATTCGTTCGGTGGCCGTGACGTTGCCGTTGACCGTGCCGAGAATGAGGACGCGCACGCCGCGGATATCGGCGTCCACCTTCGCGGCCTGGCCGATCGTCAGCTCCGCGTCACGCATCACGATGTCTCCACGCAGCTGGCCGTCCACGCGGAGACTCTCGGTGCAGGTGAGCACGCCGTCGAAGGTGATCGAAGGTCCGAAGTGTGTCATGAAGCTCTGCAGGAGGAAGCGTGTCGAGGCGAGTATACGATCGCCCGCGCCTCCGTTGGAGCCTCACGTGATTCGGCGTCTACGGCTTGCCCCGCCGAAGCTGCCGAAGGCAGCGAAAGCGGGTCAGCTTGCTTTCGCGACCTGGGCCGCCGTGCCGGGTCGATGCATCTCGATGCGGCCGTTGAAGAGCGCGTTGTCCTGCACGACGATCGTCGGTCCGGTGAGCGTGCCGCGCACGTCGGCGGTCGGCGTGAGCTCGATCCGCTCGGTGCTCGTGACGTTGCCCACGAGGGTGCCGTGAATCGTAATCCGCGCGCCGTGGACGTCGCCGTCGACGTGTGCCTTGGGCGCCACGACGAGCGACCCTTCGCGCATGCGGATGTGTCCGTTTACGCGGCCGTGGATGGTGACATCTTCCTGGCTCGTGAGGTCGCCAGTAATCAGGAGAGACGGTCCGATGGTCGTCATCTTGGAATCCAGAACAGCGGTCAGGGGGTATTGGCCGTAGTTTCGGCCGTCGGTGTCCGGGTCAGTAGTGGGGTCGGGCGCTATACTGAGAGGAGTCACAGGGAGATCAGGGAGATCAGGGAGATCGGAAAGGATTGTTCCCTGATCTCTTCGATCTCCCTGTGAATGTCCCGCCGCCGGAGTGGTGAAACTGGCAGACGCGCCGGACTCAAAATCCGGTGGGCTTTACCGCCCGTGTGGGTTCGATTCCCACCTCCGGCACCAAGTCCCTCGCTTGCGCTCGGTCCTTGGCGCCGGAGGTGGTCATCAGGCGCTCGACCTTCGCCGCTTCGCGGCTCGGGCTTCGGGCACGATTCCCACCTCCGGCTCAGTTTATCGACCCCTTAGCGCCCCAAGCAGCATCCATCGCGAGGCGCACACGCTGCTGGAGGAACTCGCCGACGCCACCAACCGGGGGCCGAAGGCACGGGAGCTCGTGCGCGAGTCTGAAGCAGCGCAACTTCGTTTCGGTTTAAAGGCAATCGAACAAGTCTATCCAGGTATCCGGAAGAATTACGAGCGCGGCTTCGTGAAAGTGTGGGATGGCGATCCCTGGGCGCGCGGCGCGGTGGCCTACTGCTGCCGGGACAAGTGTCGTCGCTCCAGCCACACATGCGCATCCCGAGGGGAGAGTCTACTTCGTGGGCGAGCACGCGTCGTCAGTGCGAGGCTGGATGCAGGGTGCACTCGAATCAGGGCGGAGGGCGGCAACCGAGATTGACGCTGCCTGAGGGGCTGACCCTTCCCGCCTCCTGCACCGGACGCGATCACTCGCGACGCGCTGCTGCACGACGCGCCCGTGCGCAAGTGCCGTCCGCGCAGCTGGCGCATCAAGGTCTGACCGACTTGCGCACCGAGGAGGTCACGAAGTAGAACTCACCGGTCTCGGTTGTCCGCACGTGGTGGCCGGTTTTGCTCTGTCGATCAGTGGCCCGTTTTCAGCTGTTCACCGAGGCTCTCGTCAGCGCCCTGGCGTGGAGATCCGAGCCGGGTACGGCGAGTCACTGCCGACTTCATCGAGGCGTTCGAGATGGGCGGCGAGTGTTTTGGACCACCTATGATTCTGATATCTGATGTCCACCGTTTGGTTTGTCATCACGGGTGCCTTGCTCATCGGTATGGCGCTTGCCGGCTACCGTTCTCAAGCGCCTGCCATTGACGGCGTCGATGTTCTATCTCACCGCGGGCGCGTTGTTAGGGCCGTGGGGCGCCGGTCTCCTGCACGTCGACGCGCTGGATGACGCATCAGTTCTTGAGCGGCTGACGGAGATCGCCGTCATCATTTCGCTGTTCACAGCAGGTTTGAAGCTGCGGCTGCCGGCATCCGATCGCCGCTGGCGCACCGCGATCTTGCTCGCAACCGTCGCGATGGTGCTCACCATCGGAGGTGTCGCCGCGTTCGCGGTTGCCGCTGTCGGTCTGCCGCTGGGTGCGGCCGTGTTGCTCGGCGCGGTGCTCGCGCCGACCGATCCCGTCCTTGCGTCGGACGTGCAGGTTGAGCACGCGCACGATGCCGAACCGGTCCGTCTCAGTCTGACTGGAGAAGCCGGTCTGAACGACGGTACCGCGTTCCCTTTCGTGATGCTGGGACTCGGACTCATAGGTACGCACGAACTTGGGGCGTACGGCTGGCGCTGGCTGCTGATCGACCTCGCGTGGGCAGTCGTCGCGGGGCTCGGCGTCGGCACCCTCTGCGGCGCGGGGATCGGGAAGCTCGTGCTCTACCTGCGCCGCGTACATCGCGAGGCGGTCGGACTGGACGAGTTCCTCGCTCTCGGGCTCATCGCGCTCTCGTACGGGATCGCCCTGCTCTTTAACGGCTACGGCTTCCTCGCTGTGTTCGCAGCAGGGCTTTCCGTGAGACGCATCGAGCGTCAGCATAGCGACGTGGCGCCACCGGCGGATGTCTCGGAAGCTGCGCGCAGCACCGAGGAACAGGCGACGGACCCAGGCACCGCCCCTGCCTACATGGCGCGTGCAGTCCTCAGCTTCAACGAGCAACTGGAACGATTGGGCGAGTTGGCTGTGGTTCTCATCCTCGGCGCGATGCTGGCGGATATCCAGGCGTGGGGGCCGGGCATCGTCTTGGCTTTCAGCCTGTTTGTCGTCATTAGACCACTGGCGACGTTGCTCACGCTGTTTCGCGCGCCGCTGTCAACACCGCAGCGTGCGTTCATCGCATGGTTCGGCGTGCGGGGAGTTGGCTCAATCTATTACCTGGCCTACGCGTTGTCGCACGGCGTGTCCGCGCCGGCAGCTCGGATGCTCGCGGATGTTACGCTCGTCGTGGTCGCCGCTTCGATCGTATTGCACGGCGTGTCAGTGACGCCGCTGATGCACCGGTATTCCGCCCGCACCGGCGACCATGGGTAACAATGAGCTCACGACGCACCTGCGCGCGATTTACCTTTAGAGCCTGTAACAAAACCCAACTGGCACAAGATGCCCCTGGGGCTGGTGGACGAACGACGACCTACTCCTGAATCGGTAGACACTAGGTGACTCTCAGGATCGATCGCTGTCTGTCGCTGCCATTTCAAAGGTCCGAATCGCCCGAACACGTATACTGAGAGCCACCATCGTGTAAGGGTGCAGCGGCTGCCCGCTGCAGGAAAATCGGATGGTCGGGCCGCCATCCTCGTGGTCGCGAGATCAGGAGGATTCGATTTGGCAGGCTCGTCCCACACGCGTTCCAAGCTCGCTCGCCTCATCTTCGACAACTCACTGCTGCTCGTCGCCGGGACTATCGCGGCGGTGACGTGGGCGAATCTCGACCTGGCCAGCTACGACCGTATTACGCACCCGCTGCATTTCTGGGTGAACGACGTTGGTATGGCGTTCTTCTTCGCGCTCGCGGCGAAAGAGGTCTTTGAAGCGACGTTGCCCGGAGGGCCACTCGCTTCGCCGCGTCATGCCTTGTCGCCGCTCGCAGCAGCGGTGGGCGGTATGGTCGCGCCCGCCGCGATCTACCTCACGCTGACTTCAACCGTCGGACCGACGGAGTTGAGTCGAGGCTGGGCGATTCCTTGCGCGACTGACATCGCATTTTCGGCGATGACCGCCCGCGTCATCTTTTCCACTGGGCATCCCGCGATTCCTTTCTTGTTGCTCCTTGCCATTGCCGATGACGCACTCGGTCTGATCATCCTGGCGGTGTTTTACCCCTCGGGCCCGCTGTCCATCATCGCCCTTGCGACGCTGATGGCGGGGGCGGTCTTGGCCGCACTTTGGTTGCAGCGCCTTCGTATCCGCAGCTTCTGGCCATATGTCATCGGTCCCGGAGCGCTCTCATGGGCGGCCCTCCACCTGGGTGGTTTCCATCCGGCCCTGGCGCTGGTGCCCGTCGTACCCTTCATGCCCCATAGTTCGCGAGATCTTGGTCTGTTCGATCCGCGAGAGGAGCTTCAAGTCGACACTCTCAATCAGTTCGAGCATTGGTGGGCAACACCCGTTCAGTTCGGTCCTGTTGCTGTTTGGATTGGTGAATGCCGGCGTCCTCGTTCGAGCAAATTGGGAGGGGGACGTACTTCGTGCTGGCCGCCCTGCTGCTTGGCAAGCCGATCGGCATCTTGCTGTTTTCTGGCGCGGCGCGACTGGTGGGCGTTGCCACACGGGCTGTATCTCCGCGACCTGTTCGTTGTCGGCATCGCTGCGGCGATCGGCTTCACAGTCTCCCTGTTCTTCGCCACAGCCGCGTTCACCGGAGGAGCGGCTCTGGCCGAAACGAAGATGGGTGCGCTCCTGAGTTTCATCGCGGCGCCACTGGCGCTCATCGTCTCGCGACTCTTCAGGGGTCGGGCCAGCTGAACGAGGATAGGTATCGAGTAACGCCGTTCTGATGACCTGTCGGTAACTACTCGGTTTGCCAGTGGCCAGCGGGTAGCTCGGCCCGTCTATTCCGGCGTTGCGATTTCCACACTGAACCGCGCACAACACCCCAGTTCGGGCAGATTCGGAGGGGTTTCGTCTAGATTCAGGAGGCGTACTGCCGATAGAGTGCGACACAGGAGAGACTATGACGTTGGGGCGAACGAGGGCTCTGTGGCCTCCGCTGGTGCTGGCATTGGTCGCGGTCAGTGCGCCTGTCAACCGTGCGCAAGAGACGGCCCTCCCCGCGTCAGCGGAACCGAAGATCGAGCGCGCTGTCACGGCCTTCATGTCGAAGTTGAATGCTCCCGGCGTCTCCGTCAGCGTGGGGATTGGCCCGATTGTGCGATGGGCGAGTGGCTACGGCCTTGCCGACGTTGAGCAGTCGGTGCCCGCGACGGCGGATACGGTCTACCGACTGGCCTCTGTCTCCAAGCCGATTACCGCCGTCGCCGTGATGCAGTTGATCGAGCGCGGGCGCTTATCTCTAGACGATCAAGTCGGCAAATGGCTGCCAGACGCCCCATTGGCATGGCAACCGATCACCGTCGAGCAGTTGCTGACACATCAGAGCGGCATTCGGCACTACACGGCGGCGGAAGACGAAAGCGGAAACGCCTACGTGAAGCACTACGCCTCCCTGCGAGACGCACTCGCCATCTTCTCCGGGGATCCGCTCCTCCACCCGCCAGGAGCGAAGATGACTTACAGCACGTATGCGTACACGCTCCTCGGCGTCGTTATCGAAGCCGCCTCTGGGGAGGACTACGTGACCTTCGTGACGAAGAACATCTTCGAGCCTGCGGCGATGCGGCACTCACGTGTTGACGATGTGCATGCTCTGGTCCCGAACCGCTCGCCGGGCTACGCCAAGACGGACGCCGGAGCGCTGCGTCGCGCCGGTTTCATGGATCCCAGCTACAAGATCCCGGGAGGCGGATGGCTCTCCACTGTGGGCGACCTCGTGCGCTTCGGCATAGCAGTCCAGAACGGGACGCTGTTGAAGCGAGCGACGTTCAGACAGATGACCGTCGCCCGGCACGTGAACGGCCAGAATACCGGTTATGGGCTGGGCTGGATTGTTGATGGCTGGGGGCCAGGAACACCGCCCATTCCGGGGCTAGTGTGGCACGGCGGCGTGCAGCAGGGTGTCACGACCAATCTCTATATGTTTCCCGATCGATACGTCGTGGTTGCGATCCTGGCCAATCTTGAGGGCCAGGGTCTCGCAATCGCGGAACTCGGGGAGCAGGTCGCCCGCATCGTGATTGAAGCCGCGAATGACCGGTGAATGCGCGTCCTCCGGGTTCCAAGTCATGGGAGAAACGAACGCAGCATGAGCGGCTGTCGCCCTGTTTCGCCTGGTCTCACCACGATTGCTCTCGATAACGCCGCACTGTTTACCAGGTGCTTTTTCAGCAAGCCTGCTAGATCAGCGCGTCAGCAGATTACGTTGGCGCCGGCCTCAACGGCGTGCGCAAAATCTAGATGGTCTACGGGAGGGCCGCCGCTCAGTCAGGTAGCGCCGCGAACAAGGCACACGCTTGGCTCGACGGGCGCCAGCAACTACTTCGCAAGGCGAGGGCTGACCGAAGACGGTTATCCTGGTAGGCCATGAACTCGCCCAATCAACCGGAGGTCTGGCTGCGCGGTCCTGTCCCGGACATTGCGCCGCTCTGCAGCCGGTGGCGCACAGCCTCCTGCAATGCCGCGAGGAGCTACACGTGACCCTCGGGCTAGGACGCGACAGAACACTACCGAAGGCGCGAGCCCGAAAGTTTGGCGAGGCCGGGTTCGAGAAGATTTGAAGCGGGCCGGGGTCCCGGGGATGCCACCGGCTCGCCAGGATGGAGGTCCCGAGCAGGGGGCCGCAGCCCTACAACGGTCTCACGTTCGATAGGCACGGAAAACCGAAGTGTTTACTTCGTACAACTACTGAGTAGGCGATGGACATGAGCGCTGCGGAACTGGTGAGCACGGTGGGCACACGGCGGGATGCCCTCTCTCGCCCTCTTGCAGGTTGGCTGAACGGGACGCTCATCCTCGTGGCGTTCATTGGGATCGTCTGGCTGGAGCGGAAACGGCCGCTCCGTCGACGCATCGAGAACGAACCGCACCATGACGCTCGGAACCTCGCGATGTCTGTCCTAACCGCTGCAGCGATTCGCGTCGCTGAGAAACCGCTCATGGACCGACTCACCCATCTCGTGCAGCGGAAGCAGTGGGGGCTGGTGAAGCGAGTGCATTTGCCGCCTGCACTCGAAGTGGTCGTGGCGGTCGTCTTACTGGATTACACGCTCTACGTCTGGCACGTGCTGACGCACGTCGTCCCGTTCTTGTGGCGCTTTCACCGCGTGCACCATGCCGATCTTGACCTCACGGCGTCGACCGCGCTGCGGTTCCATTTCGCCGAAATGGTGCTCTCAGTCCCTTGGAGAGCTGGACAGGTACCTGCTGATCGGCGCCACACCACGTTCGCTGTCCGTCTGGCAGACGGCCACACTACTCGCGATCATGTTCCACCACTCCAATCTGAATCTGCCAGTCGGTGTGGAACGCCGACTCTGTCGACTGGTGGTAACACCGCGCATGCATGGCATCCACCACTCGATGATGCCAGATGAAGCGAACGCCAACTGGTCGACCATCCTGTCGTTCCCCGATTATTTTCACGGCACCTGCCGGCTGAATGTGCCGCAGCAGGACGTCGGCATCGGCGTCCCAGAGTTCGGTGATCCCGACGAACTCGGGCTGCGCGAGATCGTCCGCATGCCGTTCGGGCGACAGAGGCCGTTCTGGAAGCTGCCCGGCGACGGGACGCCACAACGACATGAGCTGCCACCGGTATCTCGATGTACGCTCGCCGAATAGGACGTCAATAGATCACTGCTCCACCGGATCTTGATCGTTGTCGGTAGCTCCGGGTAGCTCTACCGGTCCACTACTAGAAACCAGGAAGCCGCAAGTTTGAGTCCTCCAAAGCCTGTCGTCTCGCCTGCGACCAGCTCGAGTCCCAGCGTTCAATAGCCTGCGAGACGCAACGGCAGTCCTCCAATCTCGTGCCGACGTTGGTCAGCGCGAAGGCCACCGATTATGCCGGGGTCATACTGAAGCGGAGGAAGGAGGCGGAGAGCGTAATGCGCGAATGGCCAACCATGTACCCCGCTTGGGGGTGAACGGCCCTGCCGCGATTAGACAAGCTGCCAAGCGGGAGCGACGGCAGATGCGCGCGGCTTCCGCGTGGCCACCTTGGACCAGCGCTATACACTTCGCGACTTTCCGCGAGTAATCCGATCAGCCTCCGGCTTGACAGGAAGACGCCGACGATGTCGTCGACGCTGGTTCAAATGCTGCCCCTGCAAATCCCACTCTCTAAGCCACAGAAAACAAACGCTTGCAGGTAGTGGCTGGCTGGGACGCGATTTGAACCCCCGGTTGGACGCATCTGTCGTTGTGCGCCAGTCTATCGAACCGGCGCGTACCACCGGTCGGCTCGAACGATCATAAACGGCGCTGTGGCCGCACAGGCCGAAGCGCGTAGCGTAGGATCCACGCGCCAACGCTACACCAAGCAGTCGAATCCGCCTGCGGCGAGCCGCTCGAGGTTTCGCGCGTGGCGGGGACTCCATATTGCCGGGCAGCGAGCTAAAGATGTGTAGTGCCTGAAATGCGCTCTACGACACGTCGAACGCTTGCTGCGCGTAACTCCCTAACGGTCTCGCCAGATCTCCCATTGGTCACCGGACGCCTGAGCTGTGCGGCTTTGCACCTGCCCGGCTCGACTGCTAAGGTTGCTCGTCCTCTCCCGGTTGCCGCTGTTCACAGCGCTCGGGGAACGGGCGGAGCACACCATGTCCCTGAGCGCGTTCATCCGCGGCCACCACGAACAGATCGTCAGCGAATTCGCCGTCTTCGCCAAGACGCTGATGCCGCCTGGCGTGGATATGACGGAGGCGGAGCTGCGCGACCACGCCGAGGAACTCCTGACCGCTGTCGTTCAAGACATAAGCATTACGCAGACCCCCGAGGAACAGTCCCTCAAGTCGCAGGGCAGCGGCTCCGCCAAGACAATGGAAGCCTCCGGGAGACTTCACGCGGATGATCGCATCCAGCACGGCTTCACGTTCCGGTCGGTGCTCGCGGAGTTTCGCGCGCTCCGAGCGACCGTGCTGCGGCTCTACGAGGAAAGCGGGGCATCGGACCTCACCGATGTGCGCCGATTCAACGAAGCCATTGACGAGGCAATGACGGAGTCGATGGATCGCTTCGCGGTTCAGACCGACCTGTTTCGGGATCAATTCATCGGCGTCCTCGGCCACGACCTGCGCACGCCACTCGGCGCCGTTATGGCGGGCGCCGCGCTCCTAGCGGCGCCCGACGACAATCCGCAGCGACGAGGCCGGGTCGTAGCGCGGATCATGAACAGCGCGCAACGCATGGAGCGGATGATCGGAGATCTCCTGGACCTGACCCGCGCCAGGTTGGGTGGATCAATGCCGCTCAAGCGGCGCTCCGCGGACCTTCGGCAGGTCTGCGAGGAAGCGATGATCGAGATCCGTGCCGGCCGACCTGAGGCAGTCTTGCGGTTTCAGGCCAGCGGAGATCTGCGCGGCGAGTGGGATGTCGACCGGCTCGCGCAGGTCGTGTCGAATCTGGTCGGCAACGCGATACAGCACGGCGGCGGAGCGCCCGTCACCCTCACCGGGCAGGAGCAAGGCGACGCGCTGACGCTCGCCGTTCATAACGGGGGCCCCCCGATTCCCCCAGAGGTGCTGCCGTTCGTGTTTGAACCGCTCGCTCGCGGCCGCGCGGAGGGTGCGTCGCACAGCATTGGCCTTGGCTTGTTCATCGCCCGGGCCATCGTGTCGGCACACGGCGGACACATTCAGGTGAGTTCGTCGACCGATGCGGGTACGACGGTCACCGTGGTGCTGCCAAAGGTGTTGTAGCGCTACTTCATGACCGCAATCTCGACATTGCGGGGATACGTCGTGTGGCGCTCTCGCGCGCCAGAGTATTGGACGTCCGGGCCGAGATTTTCAACGGTCCGAACCCGCCGCCGTTCTTGGCGACGGGTACTCGCTCAACGGCGGGAAGCCTTTCGACGTTCCTCCGCGGTGGCGGCCGAGTCTTTTCGCCGTTCACGATGGCGGCGTTCCTGCGCGGTCCACCCGTGCTCGCATGCCGGGCAGAAGAGCACGAGCGTCCCGAAGTGGTCGACGATGATCAGCGTCCCGGCGGTTCCGCATTCAGGACATGGTTTCAGATAGCGTTCGAAGCGTTTCATTGGGGGGGAGCCCAGTGGGTTCGCCTATCGTGAGTCGTGACTCCTCAGCTCATGTTGCCAACTGGACCAGGCCAAAGCCGTCAAACGGACGGGCTGTCCGACCACACACGAGCCACGTCCGTCCGCACGCTGAGCAGAGGAAGACTGAACCGGCGGGACGGTGCGCGGATCCCCTTGGCGCGGATCCACAACGCGCGGACAGACCCGCCGATGTTCCTGAACGGTCCCGGCGTTTCGCACGAGGTTAAGGGACGCAGAGGCCGCAGGGACCAGCACGGTCGCCGTGATGAACAGCCGCCACGCCCGCGACAACTGCATGAGTGATCTACAACGCTGCATGGTGACGGCAAAGCAAGAATCGGTAGCAGAGGCATCAATCCCCGATCTGCGCGCTTGACAGCACAAGTGTGGGTGCCAGAATGGGCCGCTCGCGAAGAGACTTCGAGACGATGGCCATCCTGCAGCATCCCGCCCGCATCCTCATCGTCGACGACGACCGGGTTATCCGGGACATGGTTGCGGCGGCGCTGGAGCACGCAGGCTACGAAACAGACCAGGCCGCCGACGGTGCGCAGGCGCTGCTGCGACTTCAACACCACGACATCGACGTCATCCTGCTGGATGTCGGCCTGCCGCGGATGAGCGGACTGGATGTCCTCGCGCGGACCCGCACGCTACCCACACCGCCGCGTGTGGTGATGATGACGGGCGATGACACGGTCGACACCGTGCTGCGGGCGGTGAAAGGACAAGCCGAACGGTATGTGTTGAAGCCTGTGACACCTGAGCAGATTGTGGACGTTGTGGGCCAGGTGCTGGCCGCACCAACCGCCGCCGCCCTTCCGATCGAGGTCGTGTCCGCGACCCCGCAATGGGTGGAGCTTGTGGCCCCCTGTGCGTTCGAGGCGGCGGAACGTATTCACGAATTCGTGATGCACCTCGAAACGGACTTGCCCTCGGACGTTCGTGAATCCGTCGCGCAGGCGTTTCGGGAATTGCTCACCAACGCGGTCGAATGGGGTGGCAAGCTCGATCCGACGCGGACGGTCCGGATCTCATATCTCCGCGCCAGGCGCATGCTGTTGTATCGAATTGCCGACCCGGGAGAGGGGTTCGATATCGAGAGCCTCTCGCACGCAGCCATCTCCAACCCCGAAGCCGATCCCCTCGAGCACGTTCGTGTGCGGCACGAGCAGGGGCTGCGCCCTGGTGGCTTCGGGCTTGCCATGACGCAGGCGCTCGTCGACGAACTGATCTTCAACGAAAGGCGCAACGAGGTCGTGCTCGTGAAGTATCTCGACGCGCCCGGCTCCTTCGGCTCGCGCTGATCACGCGGACAGGCTGGCCTGCGACGATGTGCGACGCCTTCTGTTCGGAGCGTGCGTTCGTGATCACGTGTGATCACCTTCGCGTCCGCCCGGCGCGGTTGTGATCACAGCGCCGCCCGTCGCCACTTCGTTCACGAACGAGATTCTGCCGCGGGTGCCTTCTGCGGAAGGGTTCGTCGGCGGCTACTGGTTGGACCCCGTCGAGGGCGCGGGCCTTGCCTTCGTGCTCTTCGAGACCGAGGACCAAGCGCGTCGTGCAGCACGGCCTCAATCCAGCTGGTCGGTACCAGGCGTGCCGATCTTCGCGGTGGACGTCCGACGTGTGGGCGGTGGCGATCCCGTGACGATGACGGCCGTGGGCTCTGTCGTCAGTCCCGCAACACGACGCTCAGGAGAGAGTTGTTGATCTTCAAGCCGCCGTTGTAGTCGATGAACCCGAGCTTCCGAAATTTGTTCATGAAGAAGTTGACCCGCGAGCGCGTCGTTCCGACCATCTCCGCCAGGAGTTCCTGAGACACCCTCGGCAGTGCGCGGTGAGACGCCTTGGGTTCACCGTACCGCGCGAGCAGCAGAAGCGTGCGTGCAAGCCGCTTCTCGCTGGGGTTGAAGATCTGGTCGATGAGATCTTCTTCGATTCGGATGTTCCTCGTCAGCATGTGAGAGAGGAAACGATTCGCGAACGCGGGCCGGGCGTGGAGCTGCCGCGCCATTTCGGCCTTCTCAACGACCAGGATGGTGCTCGAGGCCATGGTAGTCGCGGTCGCCATCCGCAACGTTTGCCCCGCAAGGCAGCCCTCGCCGAAGAAATGGCCGGTCTCGAGGACGGCGACCACGCCCTCTTTCCCCGCGTGCGACACGACAGACAGTCGTACGGCGCCCGTCTCGACATACATGACGCTCGTGGCCGGATCGCCCTGAGTAAAGATTATCGCCTGAGGTTCGTACTCGACGCGCCGTGTTCGGACGCCCGTCCATTCGAGTACGCCGGCAGGTTTGAGCGTCGGTGCGCGCTTCGACCCGGCCATCGCACCTTTCCGCCCTCTGTGGCGAGGGCGCCCCACTGTCACGGGTGTTCGCCGCCGAATTGAGGACACTCGTTCGTTCAGATTGACACGAACATCCTGTGGTCGCAAATCGCAACGCGCTCAGCTACGAGTGGGGTAACGCTTGGCCCCGCTCTTTGGTAGTTCCCCGCTTAGGCTTCGACACTACACAACCGTGGTGGCGAGAACTGGGGCCCGCGGGAGGTCAACGGTGAAGACGCATCCCCGGGTAGGCAGGTTGCGCGCATAGATCCGGCCATTGTTCGCTTCGACGCCCCATCGACTGAATGCGAGACCGAGACCGAGGCCTGTTCGATCCGCGCTGCGCTGCTCGAACGGGCGGAACAGATCATCGGGATTCGCGCCGGGAAGGCCTCCGCATTCATCCTCGATCTCGATCAGCACGCGCTCGGTACTCGCGCCGACGCGCAACGTCACGCCGGTCTTCGGCCGCGTAAACTTGAACGCGTTCTGCAGCAGGTTTCCGACGACCGCGGCGAGCACTTGTCGATCCGCTTGGATGGCCACGCCAACTTCGACGGGCAGCACGGTGAACGTGATGCCTCGCTGGCTGGCCTCCAATGCTGCCGCCGCGCCGAGTTCCTCGATGAAGCCCGCAACCATGATCCGTTCTTGGTTCTGAATGTCCTGCGTGAGACGCACCTCCGCGAGCGAACGCGCAATGAGCGCCCGCAATCCCATGAGGCTTCGATGCAGCACGCTCCCGGTACTGCCGGTGGCTCCCACATGTCCCGTTCTCAGCACCTCGAACGACACGATGGCCGTGTTGACCAGATTCCGCAACTCGTGTGCGAAAAACCCTTGCTGTTCCGCGCCGCGCGCCGTTGCGCCATCGACGGCGGACTGCTCGTGTTCGCGTCCAAATTCAGTGACGGCGCCCGCGATTGCCTCGTCGAGGCACCGATTCAGGGTCCGGAAATCCGCCACACTGATCGGCGCATTCATCTCCATCGCCAACTCGGTGATGGATTGGCAGACGTCGCCGTACTCGTGGACGACCTGCGAGACGGTAAATCCCTTTCGCAGCAGGGTATGGCCGTGACGGATCGCGCTCTGAGCAATCTCCGGCTTCGGGTCCGAGCCGACGTGGAGGGCTTCCAGAAGCTGATCGAGGAAGAGGGGAACGCCGTGATCGATCTCCGTGTCGAAGGGCATCGGCCGCGAGCGGATCGCAACCTTCGCCCGGCAACGCGTGATGATCTCCTCGCGGTTGGCGGCGACAAAGAAATCTAGCATGTGACGGACCCTTGGAAACCGCCGGGGTGAGCGCGTCCGGGTGGGGAAAGCCAGTTTACGGACGGAACGAAATCGAAGCTGTTCTAAACAGCACAGCTCTCGTCGGACGGCAGGACGGCCAGGAAGGGTCCGGATCAGGTGTGCGACTCAGATCGGACTCGGATCAGCCCGACCGCCGGAATCGTCACGCAAACCGAGTCTTCAGCCTCTCGACTCAGGTGTAACTCTCCTCGAGCCAGCCAGCTCCCTAGGCGACCTTCATTACAATATGTGAGGATCGACCGGGAATTGCGGAACGGCTGAAGCCCCGTGGTACCCGGCGAGAGGACACATGTCTGAAGAAAACACCCCGACTGAGTCTCGACGCGCGGAGGCTGAGCAAGGGCGGGAAGACGCTGAAGATGTCCGGCAGGAGGCGGATCGGGATCGCGATAGTGCCGAACAGGACCGCGCGTGGGCGGAATCGGCCAGGAAGGAGGCAGAACAGTTCCGGGTGCTCGCCGAGGAAGCCAGGGCGCTCCGTGAGCAATATCGGGAGGAGTTGGAATCAGTCCGACAGGAGCGCGAGGCGCTTCGACAGTCAGCCGAAGAGGCCCGAAAAGCAGCCGAAGAGGCTCGTCACGCCACGATTGCCGCCGTCGAGGCCACAGCCGAAGCGCTGAGGATCAACCTCGCGCAGATGCAATTCCTGGAGGACGCGCGGAACACTATCAGACAGCTGAAGCCTAGCAACCGCAGCGACGTCCACTAGGACGGAGCTTCGAGCGGGGACTGTTATGCGGCACGGCCAACGGACTCATCGAATTCGCCCGCCGAGAACGAATTAGATAACGTGATCTGGGTCGGATTGGCGAAGGCAGCAATGCTGCCTCGCCGCCACTATCGTCCCCACCCTCGCCGAGGCGGGCGCGGCAGGATTCGACCTGCGACGCCCGGCTTAGGCTTAGAAGGCCGGTGCCCGCAATGTGCGACAGCGTGCGATGCTTTCTGTTCGAAGCGTCCTGTTGTGATCACTTCTGATTACGTTCGCGTCCGGTCCGCGCGGTTCTGATCACATCGGATCACTCGATTCCCGCGCCTCAAAATCCGGTGGGCTTTACCGCCCGTGTGGGTTCGATTCCCACCTCCGGCACCACGCCCCGCTTTGCGGGGCGCGGGACCGAAGGTGGTCATCAGGCGCTCGACCTTCGCCGCTTCGCGGCTCGGTCTTCGGGCACGATTCCCACCTCACAGGTCTTACCGGACGCGTCGGATATGTAGATAGCGCGCGTGGATGATCTCGTAGAAGCCGTAGGCGACGAACCCTGCTGCCGTCACGCCGAGAAGCCAACGGCCCAGCCCGCCCGGTTGTGCAGCGAGAGTGCGGAATGACGACGCCGTGGTGCCGACTCCCGACGGATCGCGGAACCAACCGCCGACGACGATTGTCCATCCGAGCAGCGCAAAGACAACGGCCCGTGCCGCCACACCGAACCGGCTGAGGCCGACCGCCCACTCGCCGGCCTCGCGTCGCATCTCTTCGACATTGAGATTTCGCTCCAATCGGCAGGTGATCGCCGCGTACACCTGCTGCACGGCGAAGCCGATGAGGCCGAGCCCCACGAGGACTACCAGCCAATCACCGAGCGGCCATTGAAATGCCTCGGTGGCGAATTCACGCTCGCTGGTTCCCGACGAGGCCGACAGCCCACGATAGAGGCGGAAAGCCTGCCAACCGAGGACCGCATGCACGACCCCGCGAACCACGAAGGTCGCACGGATTGCGAGGCCGCGCCAATCGTGGCCCAGGCGGTCCGAATCGAGGAGACCTTGAAGGACGCGCCAGGCGGCGTAGCCGAAAAGCCCGATGGCGGCTACGAGCAGCAGCGTACGGCCGAATGGTTGTCCCAGGACGGTCGTGAGCGCGCCGCGAGTCCCCGTTACGCGTCCGCCTGCCTTGGCTGCGACTTGGAGGGCCAGTGCGCCGATGACCACGTAGAGCACACCCTTCACAAGGAAGCCCACGCGGGCTAGCGACTCGATGGCGCCGAAACCGTTCATCGATCGATAGTACGACGGATTTCCCGCACGACCCTAGCACGCCTGCGTCGATTCAGCCGCCAGGCAGATTGACGCGAGGGCACCCTTGCCCGTCTGTCCTGCGCCACACAGCCAGCTGCTGAGGATCAAAGCCGGTGTGGCGGTGGCGATCCCATAGCGATGACGGCCGTGGGCTCTGTCGTTAGTCCCGCAACACGAGCTGAGGAGAGAACTTGTTGATCTTCAAGCCGCCGTTGTAGTCGATGAACCCGAGCGCCTTCCGTTCGCGTCTCATCCCGATCATTTGTGATCACTCGCGCGTTCGTTCCGCGATTACGGAGTAGTGGTTTCAGCAATGTTCGAGTACGCCGAATAGCCGGAGGTGTTGTATGCCCGCAGCCGGTAGCGGTACGTCGTCGCGGCTGTAACCGGATACTCTTCAGTTCTTGTCACGTTCGCGCCAACACTCTTGATGAGCACGAAGTTCGTGCATCCCGATCCGGTGCAGCGTTCGAGCCGGAAGCCGGTTTCGTTGCTCGAGTTGTCCGTCCACGTGATTTCGGTCCACTTCGCATTTGGCCCGGTTACTACCACCGCTGCCAGATTGCTCGGCGCCGCAGGCGCGCCCGCTCCCCCGCCAGCCTGCGTGGTGGCGGACGCAATATTCGAGTAGCCGGAGTTGCCCGCGGTGCTGGAGGCGAACACACGGTAGCGATACGTCGTCGAGGCGGCGAGGCCGGTGTTCTGGTACGACGTCGAGTTCGCTGCCAGGCTTGCGATTTGCGCGAAGTTCGTACACGACGCGCCGGTGCAGCGCTCCACGATGTAGCCGGTTTCGTTGCTTGCGTTATCGGTCCAGGAGAGATTGATCTGGCTCGATGAGGCCGCCGTTGCCGTCAAGCCGGTCGGAGCCGCTGGCGCGGTCCCGCCGGTCTGTGTCGTGGCTGACGCGACGTTGGAGTAGCCTGAATTGCCCGCGCTGTTCGAAGCGAACAGCCGATAGCGGTACGTCGTCGAGGCCGCAAGACCGGTGTTCTGGTATGACGTGGTGTTCGCGGCAAGCGTGGCGATCGGCGCAAAATTCGTGCAGGACGCACCGGTGCAGCGCTCAAGCGTGTAGCCGGTTTCGTCGTTCGCGTTGTCGGCCCATGACAAGTTGATTTGGCTCGCCGCGACGGCCGTCGCCGTGAGTCCCGTCGGCGCGGCAGGCGCTGTCGGCGGCGGAGGCCCGGTGAACCAGACGCCGATGTTCAGGCGGCCGCCGGTCACGGTGATCCCCGCCATCGATGCAGTTGGCGTGGTCGTCGCCGACTGAAGGATTGCGCTTCTTACCTGCTGAGCAGTCGCGGTCGGGTTGACGGACTTGTACAGTGCCGCGGCGCCGGAGACATGTGGCGTCGCCATCGAGGTACCGCTGAACGACCTGTAGGTATTGCTTGGCGTCGTTGACCAGATGCTGCTGCCGGGGGCACCGAGGTCGACAGACACTTTCCCATAGTTCGAAAAGCTCGACCGTGCGCCCGCGCTGGTCAGCGATGCCACTGCAGTCACTGCCTCGTAAGTGGCGGCCGTTTCTGTGGCGGTGGCGGTCAATGTTGAGTAGTTCGACGGGTAGCGTGGGCTGGCGTCGTTGCTCGTACCGTTGTTACCAGCCGCCGCGATGAACAGAATGCCCGCCTTTGCCGCCCGAAGAATCGCGTCGTGGAGAGCCTGCGAATAGCCGCCTCCGCCCCATGAGTTGTTCGTCGCGACGATATTCAGGCCATGCCGCTGCTTGAGATCGACGATGTAATCGAGCGCTTCGACCGCGTCAGCGGTTGAGCCTCCGTTGGGGCCAAGGAATTTCGTGGAGATGATCGTGACGTTCCAGTTGACCCCGGCCACGCCAGTGCCGTTGCCGCCCGTAGCCCCAATGGTGCCGGAGACGTGCGTTCCATGCGCGTCAACCGTCGTGTTGCCGGGCCCACCGTCGTACACCGAGTTGTTGTTCTGATAGAAATCCCAGCCGTGCACATCGTCGCGGTAGCCGTTCCCGTCGTTGTCGAGGCCGTCCACCGGATCGAATGGATTCGTCCAGATGTTCGCCGCCAGATCCGGATGATTGAAATCGACGCCCTCGTCGATGACAGCGACATAGACAGTGGAGTCGCCCATCGCTCCGGCTGCCCATGCTTCCGCCGCCTGGCTGCCGAACTGATTGGCGGGCGAGCTGGCGTCTCCGTACGTTCCCCACAGCGATCCGTTCGTGTAATACGGATCGTTCGATGTGGCCTGGTGCTGGTAGATCCAGTTCGGCTCTGCGAAGCGGACGAGCGGACTCTGCCGCAGGGCTCGAATAGCGGCAGAGACATCGCCGCCGGCGGCGACTCGAATGCGCTCGAGGTGTCCCTGGCCTTTGCTTCGGACGCGCGAGGCTCGCGCGCTTTTGACCAGGCGGCGCAGCGAGTCCTTCGATTGTTCAGTTACCCATGGCTCGAATTCGACGAGCAGCTCGTTGGCCGCCGCTTGAGGAGGGTTCTGCGCCTGCTGTGAACTGGCTGTATCGGCAATCGTCAGAATTCCCAAGGCAATGGCCGTGATGAACACGGAGCTGGTCCGCGTCGACATAGATGTGGCGTCTCCTGGAGGACGGCGAAACGGCGCCGAAGTCAGTTGCGTTTTCGATGAGCAGTCAGTGTATGTGGCGGAATCAGCGGGATCGAGCTGGAGCGGAAGAAAAATGGTGCGACGGGTTCCGGGACATAGAGGGCGACGTATCTTCTATCGACCCTCTTGGACTGACGCAGCAGGTTGTACCGGCCGCCGTGCGCACGGCATCGGCGGCCGCCGCACGCGGCCCGAAGAGCAGTTTGATCGCGCTCTTCTCGCAATCGTCCTTGTCCTTTGGCGCGAACGTGCGCACCGACACCGTCGGGGACAACGGCGCGCCCTTGTCATCCTCGAGCCGCGCGAAGTAGTAGCGCTGCCGGGCCCGCCGCGGACTCTCGAGGCGGATCGTCTGCTGTCCAGTGGCATCGGCGCGAGCATGATCGTCGACGCCGCCACCAAAGACATAGAGGCGCGCATCGACGTCCTTGCCAGCATCCACGACGATCACCCCGCTCACCTCGGACGTGTCGCAGGCGAGCGCAGACGCATACTCGACGGCGCGTAAGACGTACGGCGCCTTCGAATCGGCTGCCTCGTCAGGCGCTTTTGCGCAAATCGATCCCCGTCGCGCGCCGTCCAGTCGCTCTCTTGCCGCGGTAAACGGTCGCATTTCCTGCCCGCGCTCGGTGTTGAGGATCTCGTTGAACACCGCGTGGGCATCGCGGCGTAGTGCCGTGCCTTCGTTGCCCAACTGCACGGCCGCACAGAATTTCGCCTGAGCGAGGTCCCAGCGCACCTCGTTGACGGATGCCCAGTCGGCGCTCTTCAGCGCTTCCAGCTGTTCGATGGCCTCATGCGGCCGACCCTGGGCGAGCAGGATCTCGCCAAGCGTCGCGGCGGTCGCCCAACGGGCGGCGACAGGCGCCCGCCACGCTTCCGTGATGCGCACGGCCTCACGGGCGTATCGCTCCGCCGCTCGGAGCATCTCCGTATCAGGCGGGTCCACGGTATCTCGTTCCATCGCATCGAGCGCCCACTTCCATGCCGTGTAGCTGTAGCCGTCGAGGGCATCGACCGAGGAGCGGTCGAGGGCCACGGCATTGGCGTATTCAGCCATGGCACGCTGATAGTAGAAGGTCGCAAGCGCGCGCTGACGTTTCTTGTCCGCGTCCTTCACTTCGCGTTTTGCCCAGTCAGTCGCCGCGTTCGCCAGCTCAGACCCAAGCGACAGCCGGGCCGGCACCATCTGCGACAGCAGCCCCATCTCCCGCTGATCGCCGGTCAGGTACGCGGTCGCGCTCGCCAGCTTGCAGCGTCCGTAGGGATGGTCTGAGCCGATCGCGAGGCTCCGCCGGAAGTAGCGCATCGCCATGCGCGTCCTGGCGGAACCGGTGAGGCGGAATTGCTTGACCGCACCGGTGTCCGTCACCGTCTCCTCATCGATCTGATCCGCGAAACACGGGCGCGTGTCCGGCGGCAGGACGCGGGTGTCGCCGTGATGCGCCTCGAGGATCACCCCCAGCATACCGAGCAGATTCGATTCGACGCTCTTCTCCTCGAGATCACGGGCCTCGCGCGGAAGCCGGTGCCACATCGCCGCCGCGCGGCTGCAGAAAAAGTATGGCAGCGAGAAATCGCCATCGCCCCGCGATTGCGCCGCGTCGAACTCGTGGCGGCAGATGCCGTAGTACGCCGCCCTCCTGTCGGTAGCCGAGACCATCTCGCCTGGAAGCATGACGATGCGGCTCCAGACGGCGCGCGCTTCGCCGCGTCCATTGCCCTCGTCGGCGGCGGTCGCCAGAAGCACGGCCGCTCGCGGGCCGACGTAGTCCGAGTAGTACAACGTTGCGGCTTCTTGCAACGCGCCGGGAATGAACGCCGGATTGTTCGCCGTGCTGGCGCGAAAGGACTCCACGGCGCTCCGTGGCTGACCCTGCGTATGCAGCGCCACGCCCAGTCGGAAGTGGCCGGCCGAAAACTTGCGGTCGCGGTCGACGGCCTCGCGGAAGCAGTGGATCGCCCTGTGCAGCCACGTGCGGGTGGCGCCAGCTTCGAAGGCATTCCAATGCCGGAGCCCGCGGCGGAAATACACGAAGGCTTCATAGTCCTTCGTGAGGCCAGCGGCAAGAAACGCCGGATCCGTCGTGGCAATGTGATAGGCCAGGCGCTCGACAGTCGCGGTCGTGGGATCGATGTCTTCGGTTGCGTCGGCGCTGCACGAGGAAGCCGCCTCGTTCGTTTCGGGCTTCACCGCTTGTTGGGTTTCGGACTTCGGTGGTGCGGCCGGTTCCACTTCGCGCCAGCTGTCTCCGTCGCTGGTGTTCATCATGATCACCGTGCGATCGCCGCCCGTCTTCCACAGCATACCGTGGATGACCCGCACACCGAGCACAGACCGGACCATCGCTTGAATCGGCCGGAAGAACGTCTCCAACGGTACCTTGACCGAGCCGACCTCGAGTTCGTCGCTCTTCGCGACCGTCGATTCGAGCGCCGTCGACTCGGCGCCTGCTGCAAGCAGCAATTCGGCGTGCTCGGATCCCGAGCGCCTTGGCTGCGCATTCCTCAAGTCGGTCTGAAGATCGTGACGCAGGCGGCCGAGCGCGTTAATCAAGAGGGAAGAAACCGCCTTCGCGCGAGCTTTGTCCTTGGCGTCGTCGCTGCCGATCCAATCGAAGCTGGTGACGACAATGGGGCGGTAGGTCATCACCTCTGCGATCACCGTGATCACGATGAGCGTGGCGATGACGGCGATCAGCGTCTTGGCTGCGACGGCCGCCCAGCCGCCCTTGCCATCCGTCACCGACTTGGTGGTCGTGCTTGCGGCGTTCATCACTGCTTCAGGAAGACCTTTCACGAACTCCCAGGCGTCCCTGACGACCTGAAGCTGCCAGAGACTTTTGAACCACTCCGGCAAATTCTCCAACGCGCGTTCGGCCAAACGCTCCGCCAGCAGAATCCAGAGCACGAATATCACGGCGAAGTCGACGACGCGTGGCAGCATGCCGAGCGCCAGGAGATCGATCAAACCGAGAGCCACGATCGGCCACACGAGCGCGAGCACGACCGCGGGAATCCGTCCTATGCGGACCGTACGCTTGGCCGCCTGCAGCTTCTGGGATGCGGCGTGCAGGGTCTGCGTCGCCGCATCCAGTGCCGGCGATGCAGGCTGACGGGCGTCGTCTGTGGGTGCGGCATCCCCCGCGGGTGGCGCCATATCGCGCGACGCTGAGACTCGACGACGAATGCGGTGATTCCGGCTGTAAAGATGACGAGTGGAATGGCGCCAAACACGAGGCGGAGACCGAACGACATCGGCAGGAATGCGAAGGCGAGGGCGAGCGCGGCAGGAACGGCCATCCACTTCGCTATCCTTCGATACCCCCGGTCCGCCGATTCGACCGTCATCAGACGCCATGCGAAGCAGAATGCCGCAACCGCAAACGAGGCGCGCTCGAGGATCCACCAGCTCCAGCCGGCATGGTCGGCGGTTGCCGGCCACCGCTGCACGAACGCCGCAAGCGGCGTCATGATCGCGCTCGCGAACAGCAGATACATCCACCGTTGGTCGGCCTTGATCAGCGCCAGCACAGACGCGGCACAACACGTTGTCAACCACAAGATGAGCGGTGCCGACCAGGCATCGTAGGAATACACGCGCAGTGCCTCGACCTCGCCTGCATTCAGCACTCTGATCTGCGATGAGGCCAGTGTCCCGAAGGCGATGCCGATCGCGAGCGGCCACCACAGATTCCTCTTCCAGTCGTTCAGCGCGCATATTCGATAGAAGCACAGAACGGGCAGCACCGCGGCGGCCACGAGGGAGGAACACAGCAACACGGCGGGCCACGTGCCTTGCACGAAGACGACGCCCAATTCAGTTCCGATGACGAGTCGTCCCCACATCATCGCGACCATCACGTAGAGCGTGACGCCGGCGAGAATGAGGTCGAGGAAACCAATCGAGAATGGGCGATCGTCGTTGAAGAGGCAGGAGCCCCCTTGCAGCAGGAGCGCAACGACGGCTCCAAAGAGAACGAGAAGCGTCATCAGATCCATGACCGCTCTCCAGGTGGAATGTCGGGGTGCGACAGAGCTTGAACCGAATGGACGCGGCTGTCAACCGCGGAACATTGGTAAATGACCGTCAGCTGTGATTACGCTCGCGTTTGGCCCGTGCGGTTTCTGATCACATCGGATCACTCGATCAAAGCGACTTCAGATACTCAACGAGGTCTCGCTGCTGCTCGGCGGTGAGACCGAGTTTCCGAACCCGGTTGTAATGCGCCACGGCATCGGCGAGCGTGGCCGCACTGCCGTCGTGGAAGTAAGGCGGATGCTGCCACAGCGCCCGCAGAGGAGTTGTCCGGTAGGCCTTGCTTGCCGTGCGCGCCGCGTACGCCTCCGTCGACGCCAGTGTCCGCTGGCGGGTGCAGTGTCCCGCCGTTGTTATCAGTGCCGGAGCCGCCAACGTGGCAGCTCGCGCACGTCCGGTCAAACACCACCCGTCCACGGCCTGCGATCGCCGCATCGAAGCTTCCGGCCGGAGGTGGAGGCGCCGCCAGACTGTGCTGGTAGGCGCGCAGCGCCGGGAGCTTGGGCGTGACCATGTCCGGCGAATGCTTGACGTCGATCCCCAGCCGCGGGTCGGAGAAGTTGCCTTGCCCGCCCATCTGGGTGACGGCGACGTAGGCATTCCAATACGAGATCGGTCCCTCTGCTGTGTAGGTTTCGTTCTTGATCTGCGCAAGGCCATACGCCGGCGGGAGGACGAGCGGCGTGTTTTTCCCGTCCTGGTTGTAGCGCGGGTCGTACTTGCCGGGCCCCCACGACTGATACACCGCTTTCTTGTCGGCAGGCAGCACGGGTGACAAGGCGATGATGGCCCCTACATTGAGATCGCGGTTCGGCCAGCCGTCCTTCCTGCGACCGATGCCCGCCATGACCGAGTTGTCCACCGTGGAATGACAGAGCGCGCAGGTGACGCCAAGCCGGGTGATGTGATTGTTGGAATCCACTGTGGCCTGCAAGCCCACGACGGCATTCATCTTGAGCAGTGCGACCGTCGTTGCCGGACTCTTGAGATCCACTTTTTCGAGGATCCCGGCGGGCAGCACGTCGGCGTCCACTTTGAGACCGACCTTGAGCGCTGTCGTCGGATCCACGTTCTTCTCAACAACCTCGTTCAGGCGGAGCTTATCGGTCCAGAGTTGTTCATCACCGAACGTCTCGAAGCGAAAGATGCGCTGGCCTTCAGCGACCTCGGCTGGTGACGCCTCCTGCTTAGCTTGAGGCTCGGCGGTGGCTGCCGGCGGTGTGCCTTCGGCAGCCGACTTTGTCGTTCCGCATGCAGTGAGTACGACTCCCGCGGTGAACATGACGAAGGCCAAGGCCGCCACACTCGCCTGCGTGTATTGTCGCGGATCCGCCAAGTGTGTTCCTTCGATAGCCATGTTCTGCCTCCGCTTGGAAAGCAACTGATGGGCCAGATACGCAATATTCGTCTTGCGTATCTTGCAAATCGAAGGCCCGCCAGCATCCGCGTTTTGTGGCGAGTAAACTGCAGGGCCGGAGGATGAACGGTCGAGGGTGGTCGACCCACTCTCGACGCGCCCAGATCTTCGTCGTCGCGTACACACATGCTCAGACAACAGCTACTCGATACGGGCCGCGGGCGGATCGTCAGCCTTCTCCTGCGCGGCCCATTGACGGTCGACGATATCGCGTCCAGGCTGGAGCTCAGTGGCAGCGGGGTACGAGCACAGATCACCTCAATGGAGCGTGACGGCGTTGTCCGACGCGTGGGCAGAAGGCCCGGAACAACACGACCGTCACGAATCTTCGAGCTGACACCTGAGGTCGAGCAACTGCTGTCGCGAGCGTATATTCCGCTGCTCACGCAACTCGTTGACGTGTTCGCCAATGGCCTGCCGGCGCGTCAGGTGGATGCGCTGTTGCGGGAGGCGGGGAAGAAGCTCGCCGGTGAGCTGTCTCCCGAACGCCCTTCAGGTACTCTGCGGTCTCGTGTCATGGCCGCGAGCGAACTGCTCAACGAGCAACTCGGCGCCGTGACTCACGTTGAGCAGAACGGTGGTTACGTCATCCGCGGTGAGGGATGCCCGTTATCGGCCTTGACCGGGAAACACCCCGCGGTGTGTCGGGCCATGGAGAGCCTCGTCAAGGAATTCGTGGGCGCCTCCGTCCACGAATGCTGCGAGCGAACGCAGCGTCCTCGTTGCTGTTTTGAGATCAAGTCAAAGGCGCCGGAGTAGTTCCTCGCAACAGCTCAACCGCACTTCAATGTTCTTTTCCTGACGAGCTCGGTTCTTCGCTGTGGCCGGCATCGACCTCAGATACCCTTCAGGCTCCGCCAACAAGCGGGAGGTCACCATGGCTCGCGGAGTCGTCTCGGTACTTGTCTTCATCGCAATCTTTTTCTCTGGAACCTACACCACGCTGCGGATGCAGGGCGTCCCGCCGGCTCGCTACTCGATCCGCGATCTGGGCACGTTCGGCGGCTCACTCACATCGGCCTTGGCCACCACCGATGCCGCACTTGGCGGATCCATGGAAGATTTCGCATGGGTGGTCGGCTATTCCCGAACGACGTCGAACGTAAACCATGCATTCATCTATCACCAAGGCCAGCTGCGGGATATCGGGACGCTCGGCGGGACCACCAGCGTCGCACGATCCGTCAACTGGGATGGACTCGTCGTAGGCGAGTCGCGCAACCGCTCCGGCGTGAACCGCGCGTTTCTGTACGCGAACGGGAGCATGCAGGACCTCGGTGCGCTGTACGCCAACGGTCAGAGCTTCGCGCGGTCGATCAATGGCTCCGGAGAAATCGTCGGCGTCTCGCAGACCACCGCGGTCGCGGATTCGACGCGGGCGTTCATCTATCGAAACGGCTCGATGTCGCTGCTCGGCACGACCTTCGGCGGCACGAAGAGCGTTGCGAACGCGATCAACGGACCCGGACAAGTGGCGGGCTCGGCCTACACAACGGGCAACGCGTCGTATCGGGCGTTTCTGTATGACGGCGCCATGACTCGCAATCTCGGCACACTAGGCGGCAGCAACAGCGAGGCGACGGCGCTCAACGAGCTCGGCCATGTGGTCGGGCGATCGCAGATCGCCGGGTCGTCGGCGCAGCATGCGTTCCTCTACAAAGACGGCAGCCTTCGCGATCTCGGCACGCTCGGCGGAGCGAACAGCGAAGCGCTCGCCATCAACTACCACGGCGACGTCGTCGGCACGTCCCAGATTGCGGGAAGCAGCACGTATCACGCCTTCATCTGGCGGAACGGCCGCATGACGGACTTGAACACGCTGCTGCCGACGAATTCAGGCTGGGTACTCGAGCGGGCGAGCGGTATCACCTACGGCGGGCAGATCGTGGGCCGCGGGCGATTCGGAGGCCAGACGCGCGCGTTCGTGATGTTGCCGCCGGTCGATCTGGCGGTCGCGAACTTTGGCTATAACGGCGAGGACGGCAATCTTCCGCGGCCGGTGCAGACGGGTCGTGTGATTTCCTGGGTTCTGTTCGTGACGAATCAGAGCGATGGCGGACGGTCTGCCACGAACGTGACCGTCACGGACACGCTTGAGGGCGCCGTCGAGTACGTCAGCGTCGGCGGCGATTACGCCGATGCGTGTCAGATCCTCGGCCGGACACTCGAGTGCCATTTCGACCGCATCGAGGACGGGTCACTGGGAAAGTTCGTCCGCATTCAGGTGCGGCCGACGGCGGCGGGAGAGTTCGGGCATACCGCGCGCATCACCCACGCAGATCAGGACGACCCGGACACGTCCAACAATCACTACTCCGAGAGCAACCTGGCGATTAGTCTCGCCGCCATCGCCCTGAAGCCGGCCACGGTGGCGGGGGGCAAGGCCGTCGGAGTGAACGTCACGCTCACGTCGCCCCATCCGCACGGCGCCTCGGTGCGTATGACGAGCAGCAATCCAGCGGTGGCAGCGGTGCCCCCTACGTTCATTCACGTCTTCGACCAGACGCGTTCGTTCAACATTGTTCCCGCCGTGGTCAGCGCCCCGACCACGGTGCAGATCTCCGCGACCTACGGGCTGGTCACCAGGACCGCGACGCTGACAGTGCTGCCACCGGCGTTGAGCACGCTTCAACTGACGCCAACGACCGTCATAGGCGGGTGCGGCACGGTTGCCGCAAGGGTGTCGCTCACGGGCGCCGCTCCCGCGTCGGGAGCGGCGGTGGCGATCAACGAGGCGCTCGCCGCGGCGCGGTTCCCGATGTCGCTCGTCGTTCCGGCAGGCGCCATCATTCACACGTTCACTATCCCGACGAACTGGGTCACGGCCCCGCAGTCGGGTCCCGTGACCGCGACGTACGGTGGGGCGAGCCGGTCGGTCACGCTGACGGTTCGACCCGTGCGCGCGCGGTCGATCGCACTTACGCCGAATCCCGTTCGCGGCGGCGGAGCCGTCACCGGCCTCGTCACGCTGGAGTGTGCCCCTCCCACCCCGGTGGTGGTCTCGCTGTCGAGCAGGAATAGCACCGTGGCGTCACCTACGGTGCCGTCGATCACGATTCCCGCTGGCCAGCTGTCAGCCTCGTTCCGGCTGCGCACATCGCCGGTAATCGCGCCGTCATCGGTGCCAATCGACACGAGAATCTACGGGGTGCGGCAGACGGCGACACTTACGGTGAACCCCTAGTCCGCCTGCTGCGCGCGCCGCTACCAGCGGCGCACGTTGCGGACCTCCGGCCCGATCCTCGATCAACGGCGCGAAGCCTTTCGGCGTTCCTCCGCAGTGGCGACCGATTCTTTTCGCCGTTCACGATAGCGGCGTTCCTGCGCGGTCCACCCGTGCTCGCATGCTGGACAGAAGAGGACGAGCGTCCCGAAGTGTTCGTAGGTGATGAGCGCCCCGGCCGATCTGCATTCAGGGCATGGTTTCAGATACCGTTCGAAGCGTTTCATTCGGGGGGAGCCAAATGGTTCACTATTTGTGAGCCCCGGCTCAGGTTGGCAGCTGGATTAGAGCAAAGCCGTCAAGCCGACGAGCTGCCCGGCCACACACGAACCACGTCCGACCGCACGCTGAGCAGAGGAAGACTGAGCCGACGGCGCGATGCGCGGATCCCCCTGGTGCGGACCCACAACGAGGACACACCCGCCGGTGTTGCTGAATTGTCCCGGCGTTTCGCACGAGGTGAAGGGGAGGCAGAGGCCGCAGGGACCAGCACAGTCGCCGCGACGAAAAGCCGCCACAAAGGCGACGACAGCATGAGTGACCTATGACGCAGCATGCGTTGACGGCGAAGCAAGAATCGGTAGCCGAGGCATACGTGACCAAATGCCGCGCATGAGCGACCTGCGGCCTTGACAGAACAAGAGGGGTGGCAGAGTGGCGGCTCGCTCGTGGCCCGCACGGCACCTGAACGGACGTTCACGGTCACTCTGCTTGAGGTTCAACCGCGCAGCGCTGAAGGAGTTGGCCTTACGCTTGGCCGACATGGAGGGCAAAGCCGTTCTGGGAGTCTCTCTGGTGGGCCGTTCGAAGGAGACGCAGGAGGCACTTCGGCACGCTATCGCGCGCGGCGCAAGGTGAATTCATTCGCTACGACGTCGAGAGTCGGCTATCGTTTCTTGCCCCACTCGGGCCGCGCGTGCTTCGCGTCCGCCGCACGCACGCGACCATCCGCCGCACGAACCCAGGGCGAGCCAGGATCGGCAACAGGCACGGCAACGCCGAGCGCCAACAGATACGATCCCAGCGTCGTTCCGACGGTATACGTCTGCCCGGCTCGGAACTGATCCAGAGACACGCCGTCCACGTCGCCTTTTGTTTGTTTCAGGATGCGGAGCCGCACGGTTATACGGACTCCATTGATGAATTCACGCGCCCGGCGTGACTGCTTCGCACTCAGAGGGCGCGTAGAAGTGTGGGCATGTTCGGGCGCAGGATAGCAGAAGTCTTTAAATACCTATCTCAGCTGGACGCATATAGTTGACTGCCCGCCGCGAAAACGTCGATCGGCATTGGAGGTGGCTGGCAGTGGCGGCCGCGACGCTTCTCTGGCCGTCGGCCGTCACGCAGGCAGGCACTCTCGCGCGCCAGGCTGAGACCTTGCCCGCTGCGATGGCGCTCCGATTGTTCGCTCTGTGCCTCGCGCTCGCGTTGCCGGCCGCAGGCGCATTCGTTCTGCTGCGGCGGCACGCCGGCGTCTCCGCGGAGGGGCACCGCCTGCGCATGTGGGGTCAATTCGCGTTGACCGCGCCGGTCGTCCACACAGCGCTCCGCGTTCCGCAGGTCGGCGTTCCGGTCCGCGAAGCATGGTTTGCGCTTGTCGGCGCGACGCTTGCCGTTTCGCTGCTGCGCAGCGTCATCGCGCGAGGCGGATCCGATGCGCCGCGGCTCGCCGCGTCACCGTCCGCTCCGCTGCGGCGGGTCCATCGATGGAGTGCAGTGGTGATCGCGACCTTTGCGACGCTCCACATCGCGGGCCATCTCACTGCGTTCGTGAGCCTCGAGCTGAATCTCTCGGTCGTCGATCGGCTGCGGTCCATCTACAAGCAGCCCCTTCTCGAGGGGCTACTCCTCGCGGCAGTACCCGGTGCAGGTCGTGACCGGCCTGATGCTCTACCGAGCCGGTCGCGATCGCCCGGCTGGCTTCTTCCATCGTCTCCAGCTCGCGTCGGGTCTGTACCTGGCCGCGTTCATCGCGGCGCACGCCATGGCGACCGCCGTGCTCTTCCGCAATATCACGTTCTACTCCGCGACTGGCGCGACGAACGGCGTCTTCACGGATCCGATCTTCATGACCTACTACATGCTCGGGCCGTTCGCTGTCTTCGCGCACGTCGCGTGCGCCCTGCGTGTGATGCTCGCGCGCCGGTTCGGCCGGGCGCCCGCGGAGCGATGGGCCGTCGGGACGCTTGTCGTTTCTGGCGCTGTTTGCGCGCTCATCGCGCTCGCGTTGTCCGGCGTCCACCTGACAAACGATCGTCAGCTTCCCGGCGTGCGCAGAAAACCGGCTCCTGTTCGGATGTGGCTGGGTTCGAAGCGGAACCCTGCACACGCAGGGCCCCGCACGCGGACAGACGGCGTCAGTCGGTGGATCGGCTCGCCCGCGCCAGCCGCGCGCGCACGACCAGATGGAGCGGGTCGCGAATGTAGACTTTGAGCAGATCTTCCTTCGCGGCCGCCGCGGCCGCGCGGTCGCCCGCCCGTTCTGCGGCAACGTAAATCTGGAGCCGGCAGAACTCGTCGCCCTTTGAACACTGCTCGAAGTGCGTGCGTGCGCCGGTGAAGTCTGTCTTGGCCATAGCCAGGGTGCCCTGGCCGTAGTGCATCGAGGACTGCGCGAACAGGTTATCGGGAGCCGCCAACGCTTCCTTCGCGAGCGCTGCAGCCGACTTCTCAACAGCGGCTGCATTTCCCAGCCCCGCTTCGGCGGACACGCGCGCGCGAAGCGCTTGCAGCCGCAGGTTGCGTGAAACGCCGGCAGGAAGCTCTCCGCTGTCCGCTCGCGCCAACCCGGCGGATATCAACGGCAACGCTTCGCGATACCGTCCGCTCCTGCTCAGCACCGTCGCCCGGATGACTGGCACGAACGCAACGTTTGGCGCTTCGGTCACCATCTCCGACGCGCCGAGTATTCGGAGGGCTTCAGCCGTGTTGCCTTGCGCGTCGGCCATCGCCGCCAGCAGTTGATCGACGGCAAGCTTGTCGCCCGGACGTGGCGCGAGCCCCCGCGCCGTCGCCAGCGCGTCGCGCGCGCCGGCGGCATCGCCAGCGAAGAACTTCGCGTAGGCGATCCCATCCCACGCGTTCCAGAAGTCCGGTGAGAGCTCGGCGGCCTTGCGGAATGCCGCCTCCGCTTCACTGAATTTCCCTGCGGCGAGCAGCGCCTCGCCGAGCGAGTCCTGCGGGTTCGGCTCCTGCGGCACGATGCGCGCGTACTCGGTGAATGCGGCAATGGCGCCGCTCGTGTCCCCCTGCTGCAGGGCCGCGTACCCGAGCATGTTGTGGGCACCTCCGGCCTTGGGATTCAGCTCGGTCGCCTTCTTGAGCGCCTGCACGGCATCGGCGTACTTCTCATCACCCATCAACTGCTGACCGAGGTACCTGTGGCCCCGCCAATCTGACGGCGCGATTTGCGTCACCCTGCGGTAGGCCTCGAGGGCCTTGCCGGGCTCACCGCGGCGCGTCGCCTGTATCCCTTCGATCAGCATGCGCTCCGCTTCGGGCAGGCCGGAGGCCGCGCTGGCGGCGGTTTCGATCTCCTTCAAGCCAGCGGGGCCTTGCGTCGCCTGACCGTGCAAGGCGCGGGCGAGCGTGAAATTCGGATCCAGCTTCAGCGCGTCGTTGAACTTCGCCGCGGCTTCCACGGGACGCAGGTTCTCGAGGAGTTGCTCGCCCTCCCTCATCTGTTCGACCGCCTCAGGTGATTTCGACGAGATCGGAATGGTGGCGTTCGCAGCAGGTTCGGCCGGAGCCTGTACGGGCGCGCTGTCATTTTGGGCGGAACACGCACCGAGCGTGAGCGCCAGGACGACGAGGAGCGGAGCTTTCATGGACATTGCCTCCAGCAGGGAAAACGGTGAGGGGCGCGTCGGCCACGCATCCGGTTCAGCTCGGGGCCGAGGCGATCTCAGGAGTGGTTCACAGCGGGGGACGGAGATCCGAATGGCGGATCGGGCGCGTTCGAGGGCTGTGGTCCGAACTATACACCCGTCGGCACCAATCGCGGGAAAGTGTGCACATTTGAACAGGCTGACCGCACGTGACTCTCGTGCGCGGCCAATGTCAGCCGGCCGCGACGTGCGACATCTCGAACGCGTTGCTCGTCATCGGAAACGAGCGCTTCATCCCCGGCCCCAACATCGGCGCGTCTTTCGTCGTCTAACGGGTCCATGTGGACCCACAACGTGCGTCAGGCGCTGCGGCTCTTCCGGCGAGAGCCGGCCTTTGCGGCGGCCGCCGTTCTCACCCTCACGCTCGGGATCGGTGCGAACACGGCCCTCTTCGCCGTTGTCGAAGCCGTCCTGCTGCGGCCGCTGCCGTTCGAACGGGCCGACGAGCTCGTCGTGCTCAGGCACCGGGATGTGCACACGGGTCTCACCAAGCCCGACATCGCCATCGGCGACTTCATCGACTTGCGTGCGCGCCAGCGCTCGCTCGAGTCGCTGGCTGGCTTCAGCGGATTCGAGTCCACGTTCTTCGGCGAGGGAGAGCCGTTGCGAGTAGTGGGAGCGATCGCGACTCCCGACGCGCTCCATGCGCTGCGCCTCCAACCGGCGCTCGGCAGGCTGCTGCGTGAAGACGATGCACGGGAGAGCGCCGCGCCAATCGCGATCGTGAGCCATGAATTCTGGCGGACGCAGCTCGGATCCGATCCGCAGGCGCTGACGCGTTCCATTCAGCTGGGCACGACGCGCCGCATGGTCGTGGGCGTGCTGCCGCCCGGCTTCCGGTTTCCGGCGATGCCGAAGACAGACGTCGTCGTGGCGCAGGCGCTGCCCGCCGCAGCGCCGGCGCAGCGGAGAGCAGGGTGGATCTATGGGATCGGACGTCTTCGTCCCGGAGAAACGCTGGCTCGCGCGGAGCGGGAGCTCGCGGCCATCTCGCGTCAGTTCGAAAGCGAGTTTCCGGATCAGAATCGGGGATCGCGCTATGAGGCGCTGAAGCTGCGCGACGCACTTGTGGGCGACACACGCCGGCCGCTGCTGCTGTTGCTCGCAGCCGTTGGTTTCGTCCTGCTGATCGCGTGCGCCAACGTCGGCAACCTGCTGCTCGCCCGCGCGCTTGGACGGCAGCAGGAACTGGCGCTTCGGCTGGCCCTCGGCGCCAGCCGCCGGCGCCTCGTCGTGCAGGTGCTCACGGAAGGACTCGGTCTCGCGCTTGTCGGTGGCGTCGCCGGCGTGGCGGTTGCCTGGCGCGCCGCTCCGGTGCTGGCAGCGTTCATTCCTCACGCGTCGGCCGTGCCGGGACTCGACCAGGTCGGCATCGATGCCGGCGTTCTGCTGTTTGCGCTGGGTGCGGCCGTGGCCTCGGCGCTGATGTTCAGCGCGATCGCGTGTATCAGCCTCGCTCGAGCCGACAGGAGTGCGCTGGCGAGCGAGCGCCGCGGCACGATGACGCCTGGCGCGAGAATCGCCGCGTCCGGCCTCGTGGCGGCGGAGATCGCGCTGGCCGTGGTGCTCGTGGCAGGCGCTGGTTTGACGCTGCGCAGCTTCGCGAATCTGCTGGCCGTGGATCCCGGCTTCACGCCAACCGGCGTGCTGACCGTGCAGCTCGCCCTGCCCGCCGGCCGCTACGACGAGGACGAGGCGCGCCGCGCCTTCTACGCGCGCGCGTTCGCCGACATCAACTCGCTGCCCAACGTCGAGACGATAGGGGCAGCGATGGTGACGCCGCTGACCGGGAACAACTGGACCGCGGGGCTGCAGCGCGTCGACCGCCCCCTGGCCGCTGGACAGCGACCGCCCGAGGTCGGCTGGCAGCTCGCGTCGGAGGGGTACTTTCACGCGCTGCGGATTCCGCTGCGGCGGGGACGCCTGTTCGAAGCACGTGACGCAACCGGCGCGCCCGTCGTGATCATCAGCGAGGCCGTCGCAACGCGCTTCTTCGCGGGCGAGGAGGCGGTCGGCCGCCGCATCAGCCTGGGCGACGTCGAAGCCGAGATCGTCGGCGTCGTGGGGAATATCCGGCGCGCGTCACTCGCCGATGATCCACGGGCGGACTTGTATTTCCCGTTCGAGCGCGTGATGAGCCCGTCCACGACGCTGTTCATCCGCGCGAGCGGAGATCCAATCGCGGCGCTCCCCGCCGTGCGCGCGGCGGTTCGCCGGCTCGAGCCACATGCGGTGCTCTCTGAGACGCGCACGCTGTCGGACATCGCGGAGGAATCCGCGGCCGTGACGCGGCTGGCCACACGCCTGCTCGCCGGCTTCGCGGTCATCGCCCTCCTGCTCGCGGCCATCGGCGTCTACGGGGTGATGTCGTACCGCGTGCGGCGACGCACGCGTGAGCTCGGCACGAGGCTCGCGCTGGGCGCGAGCCCCCGCGACATCACCCGGCTCGTGCTGCTCCAGGCAGCGGCGATCGCCGCCGTCGGGCTCGTGGTTGGCACGGCTGCCGCGCTGGCGTTCGCGCGAACGCTGTCATCGCTGCTCTTCGAGATCCCGCCCTGGGATCCGGCGACGCTGGCTTCAGCGGCCGCGCTCCTCGCCGTGGCGACGCTGGCGGCGAGTTACCTGCCGGCCCGTCGCGCGGCACGGGTTGATCCCGTCTCGGTTCTTGCAGTGGAGTAGCGTGCGCGTCGCGCGCGCAGCGCCGCTCATTCCTGCCTTAGCGCGACGATCGGTTCCACTCGCATGGCGCGCACCGCGGGACGCACAGGTCAAAGGTCGGATCACGCGGCGTACAACGTGCCCCGATTCAAGGGTCACTCCCCGGCGATGTCAACTCCGTGGCACTGTCAGTTTGCGCCGCGCGCCCGGCGTGGCGAATCACGTTGGTCCATTGAGGAAATTTTGCCACTTGTTGGGGAATTTCGATGACCCGCAAATATCGGCGTTGGCCCTGGCATTGCGCCAGTCGAACCAGGCGGACGGACCGGCCCAGTCGAGTCTGACCGTCGAAGTAGCGCTTCACCAGCGCTTCATTGACGAGTGCCACCCTTCGCGATCCTCCCACGTCGGAACGCGAAATCGGACGCCCCGCCATGAGGCGGATACCGATCGTGTCCAGGTAGGCCTCACTGGAAAAGTGAACCAAGGTCCAGTCCTGCTCGTTGACCGTCCTGCCGGTGACCTCATCGGCTTTCGGAGCCGCCGGTGGATGAACACCGCTGGACAACGCAACCGACACGACCTCGGGAACGGAGCGCAACCGTTCGAGCGCGCGCGCATCGAACTGCATGTCGCCGGTCTTCCAGGCGTCGCCTGGAGGGAATGCGACACGCACCACGAGCAGGTGTTTCGGATCGAAGCCGAGGTCAGCGCTCACCAGCGCGAGGAACGTTCGCATCAGCACGCCGGCGCCGAGCAGCAGCACCACGGAGAGCGTGACTTCCGCCACGACCAGCACGCTTCGCATCCGGTTCTGCGCGCGCGTCGCCGTTCCGCCTCGCCCTCCGCTGTTCGAGGCGGTCATCAACTCGCGACGAGCGCCCTGCAGGGCGGGAAACAGGCCGAAGATGAGGGTCGCCAACGCTGCCGTGCCGAGCGCGAAGAACAGCACGGCTGATCCAGGCGCAGCTGCGTTTCCCAGGGCACGCCCTGGCGTGGCATGAAGCGGGCGAGGGCACCGATTCCGGCGTACACGAACAGGCTGCCGGCAACCATGCCGCCGACTGCGGGAGCGCGCTCTCGACCAGCAGTTGCCGGATGAGGCGACCGCGGCTGGCGCCGAGCGCCGCGCGCAACGAAATCTCCTGCTGGCGCACCGTGGCGCGCGCAAGCAGCATGTTCGCGACGTTGGTACACGCGATCAACAGCAAGAGACCGACGGCGGCAAACAGCGTGTAGAGGACCCGCCGGAACTGACCGACGACCCAGTCGATGATTCTGATCACCTGGACCCTGGATTTGTCGGGATAGTCCCCGGGATGGTGGGCTTTCCGCCGCGTTGCGATGACGTTGAGCTGCGCCTCGGCCGCCTCCACGCTTACTCCCGGCCAGCAGGCGTGCCTTGGGTGTCGCCACTCGGCGTCGCATTGGAGCGGTTCGCATTTAGAGCGCTGGGAATCCAGAAATCCCCGATGTTCCATTCGAATCTGGGCGGCATCACGCCGATGACGTTGCGCGGCACTCCGTTCAGGACGACGGTGCGTCCGATGACGGAGGCATCGCCACCGAACATCTGCATCCAGGCGCGGTGATTCAGCACGGCCACAGGCAGCGCGTCGGGTGTGGCGTCGGCGGGACCGAACGTACAGGCCGATGAGCGCACCGACGCCGAGAAACCTGAACGAGTCTGGCGTCAGCAACACGACCCTGACGCGTTCGGCGCCGGCGCCGGTCGTGTAGTGCATCATCTCGCCGCTGACGCCGCCGACATCCTCGAAGACGTCGCTCTGTTCCTGGAAGTCGAGGAATTCCGCCGTCGGCAGTGAATGACGGAGCATGCCGCCAGCGGCATCCCGCACGAACACGTTGACCATGCGGCCGGCGTGCGGATATGGAAAGGGATCGAGCAGGACGTTCCGCACGAGGCTGTAGATGACGGTGACCGAGCCGATGCCAAGGGCCAGCGTCAGCACGGCGATTGCGGTAAAAACGGGCGTCTTGCCGAGGGTTCTCAGTGCGTAGCCGATGTCCTTCCACGCGTCTTCCATCCACCTGAACGATCGCGCGTCTCGCTGCGCCTCCTTGACCTGGTCCACACTGCCGAAGGCGCGCCGAGCTGCGAGCCGCGCCTCGTCGGGGGGCAGCCCGCGGCGCCGAAAGTCGTTCTCGAGAAGATCGAGGTGAGCGGCAACTTCCTTGGCCAGGTCGCGTTCGGCGTGTCCGGAGCGAACCAGGTTGAGGAGCCGCAGCGCCAGATGCCTGAATCGGGACATGTTGCCTTCAGTCACGACTCATCGAGCAGCAGCTTGTCGACGAAGCTGGCGAGACGGCGCCAGCGCTTCGTCTGGTTCTCGAGCGCACGCATGCCAGCCTTCGTCAGCGTGTAGTACTTCGCTTCGCGTCCGCTCTCGGTCCGTTGCCAGGACCCCTTCGTCCACCCTCGTTGCTCGAGTCGCACGAGCGCGGCGTACAACGTGCCCTGATTCAGCGGGAGCGGATGGTCGCCGACCTGCTCGAGGCGGGCGGCAAGGCCATGGCTGTTCTGGCCCCATCCGACGCCACGTGCCCGCAAGACGTAGGTCGGGCTGCCTGACAAGCCCCTGCCCCGATCCCTTCCTGGGTTTCCGTGAAGGGAGACACCCAGCCAACCTCACTACCACTCTCGTTGACGGGCGCCTCCGGCGGCACAGCGCTAGATCTTCAGGAAGATCCGGCGCCGATACATCCACAGCAGGATCGACCAGAACACGATCAGGACGCCGAGGCCCTTCAGCACCGGCTCGAAGGGGGCGCCGAGCACGGCAAAGGCTCGCAGATCCCGAGGTGCCGCACCAGAGCGGACGCCACGAAGTGCTCCAGCGTCCAGCTCATGACATAAATCGCGATCGAATTGGCCCCGATCACAAGCAGCGGGAACGACCAGCGCCTCCAGCCTTTCCACTCGATCAACGCGTAGAAGGCGGCCAGCATCAGGATCACGAGGCCTCCGCTGTACAAGGTGTACGACGAAGTCCAGATGCGCTTCACGATGGGACAGATGTGCAGCCACTGGAACAGGAGACCGGCAAGTGTGAGCGCGAGGCCGGCACCGACCAGCCCTTTCAGCTTCTCCCGCGTCGAGCGCGACGTCTTCAGCCATTCGCCGCACCACATGCCGAGCATCATGGTCGCCAGCGTTGGAATGAAGCTCAGCGTCGACCATCCTCCCCCGTTGAAGCGAAACGGCGCGTCTCGCGGGAAGAGGTTCAGGAACCAGACGTCGAATGCCCAGGAGACGTTCGAGTTCTTGTTGAAGTGGGCGAGAAACCCCGTGTAGAGATGCGCCCAGCCCGCGGGCACGCCGACCTGTGTGTAGTCGAAGTCGGGCCCGGGCAATGGATACAACGCGAACGCCGCCCAGAAGCCGGCGAGAATCGCGGTGAACGCGATCGCCTGCACCCGCCGCGACGCGAACGCCAGAAGGAACAGGAACGAGTATCCGAGGCCGATCTGCGTGAGCGTGTCTTCGAACGTCCAGTAGGTCCGCGGCGTTTCCAGAGACCGAAGGAAGATGCCGAGCAGAATCAGCAGCACGCTGCGCCATACCGCGTGCGCGAACATGCGGCTGAAGCGCTCGCCCCGGCCGCTCCGATTCGCGATCGAGAAGGGGAGCGACGCTCCTGCCAGGAATGAGAAGGCGGGCTGAATCAGATCGTGGAGCGAGCACCCCTGCCACGGGACGTGCGTGGTGTTGAACGCGACGATCGCCCACAGACGGCTCGCCGGGAACGCGTCGTGGAGCGTCCACAGCCGCATCGCCTCCGCGAGCATCAGGAACATGACGAAGCCGCGAAAGGCGTCGATCGACGTGATGCGCGTCTGTCCCGCCACCGCACTGGATCGCGGCAGCTCGGGCGGAGGCGCGACTGAAACGGCAGCCACCGCCTTCAGCGAATCACGATGCGCCCTTTGAACAGCGCGGATTGAAAGCGAGTGTCGTGGAATTCACAAATCTTTGCGACCACGAATGGAGCTGTCGGCCGCAGCTCGCCCGGCGCAAGCACTCCAACGGCGTCGATCTCGGGACAATCGGGCTTGGCCGGCTCGGCCCCTCCTGCTACGGCATGCGGGACCGTATCGTGGTTCATGAAAGTCACACGCTCGCCAACCGGGATGACGATCTCCGCCGGCGTGACGCCGGTCGACATGATCATCACCGTTGACGGAAGCGCGTGGGCCGGACTGGACGATGTGGGACTCGACGAACCACACGACGCCGCAAGCGGCCCTGTGATTGCCGCGGCGAGGATCAGCGCTCTACACAGGCGCGGGCCGCGCAGCATCTTCCCAACAGCCTACACCACGAGGCTCGGAGCAGGCGGCCCGATCGGATTCCGGGATACTCCTTACGCTTTCACATCCTTTGACGTGATGTCGTAGGTGATCATGAACCCGTTGGTGCCCTTGTATTCGAACGCCTTCGGACCAAGCCGGTAGGCTTCCACCTCGTTGGGCATGAGGATGAACCCCGTATTGCGGGGCGCGCCGAAGTACCTCAGGTTCTTGATCACGACCGGTTCCGCGGTCATCCCCGGATTCCGGCGCAGCACGACCTCTGCCGCCTTCCCGCCATTGAGCCGCGCCACGGCGCGATCGTTCGTCGCGGTCCACTCGATCGGGGCATCCTGGCCCACGGTGAATGCCTTCCAGGTTACCGGGTAGACGTGCGGGATGATCGTCGTCAGCGCTCCGCGCTGCTCCTTCGTCACGGACGGTTCGAAGGTGATTTCGGCCCACTCCGCACCCTTCGAAAAGTCGGCCCCCAGGTCTCCGGCGATCCAGAACTTCGCGCCGTCGAGGCTCACGCCCTTGAAGCTCCCCTGATTGACGCGATAGCCCATGTTGAACCGGCAGTAGTGATCGACCATCGAGCCATGTCCGTGGCCGCTCGGCACCGTGCTGAAATAGCAGGGACAGAACATCGTGCAGCTGCAGGCCTCGATGATCGTGGCGTTCAGAGCCCACTCGGGAGCGGCACCTTTGGTTTGCGCAGGCGCTGCTGCGGCGTGGACGCGCGAATCCAGCCCACCGGCGATCGCGCCGGATGCCGCCACCTGAATAAATGCGCGACGAGACACACGGCTTTTCATATGCCCTCCCGGGTTGTGCAATTTGCGCGAGTATACGCTCGCCCGCCCTCGCCCGAACATGGGAACTCTGTCCCGGTTTTCGCTAGAATCCGGATCCGGCGCCGGGACACGCGTCCCAGCGGCTCATCCTTTTCAGTCGAACGTGACGACCACACGTCAACGAATTCGCTACCTCAGGACCAGCGACGGCATTCGTCTCGCGTGGGCGGACGCCGGCGAGGGCCCGCTGCTCGTGAAGGCGGCCAACTGGCTGACGCATCTCGAGTACGAGTGGGAGAGTCCCGTCTGGCGGCACTGGATGCGCTTCTTCAGCGAGCATTTCCGCTACGTGCGCTACGACGAGCGCGGCTGCGGCATGACCGACTGGAGCGTCGGCGACCTCTCGCCTCAGCGATGGCTGGAAGACCTCGAGGCGGTGATCGACGCGGCCGGCGCTTCGGGGCGCGTCGCGCTGCTGGGGATCTCGCAGGGCGCTGCCATCTGCGTTCGCTATGCGGTGAGCCATCCCGAACGCGTCTCGCGCATGGTGCTCTATGGAGGATACGCGCGTGGTGCCTGGCGGCGCGGCGATCCGGACAAGGAACGCGAGTACCGGGCGATCGCCGAGATCGCGCGCCTCGGATGGGGGAGCGACAACCCGTCGTTCCGTCAGGTGTTCACGTCGCGCTTCGTGCCGGGCGCCAGCGACGAGCAGCTTCGCTGGTTCAACGATCTGTGTCTGAAGACCACGTCCGCGGAGATCGCGGGCGCGCTCCTCGAGGCGCGCGCGTCGGTGGACGTGTCAGACCTGCTGGCGCAAATCCGCGTTCCGACCCTCGTTCTGCACTCGCGTGAGGATCGGGTGGTGCCGCTCTCGGAAGGGCGGCTGCTGGCCGCCGGGATCCCGGCCGCCCAGTTCGTCGAGCTCGACTCGAAGAATCACGTCCTGCTCGAGCACGAGCCAGCCTGGACGCGGTTCTGCGACGCCGTCCGTGATTTCATGGAGATTGCTCCACGCGCCGGCGCCGACGATCCGGCCTTCACCAGGCTGTCGCCCCGCGAGCGCGAGATCCTCTTGTTCGTCGCCGACGGCCTCGGCAACGCCGACATCGCCGAGCGCCTCGGCATCAGCGACAAGACCGTCCGGAATCACGTCTCGAACGTCTTCGACAAGCTCGGCGTATGGACCCGCGCGCAGGCGATCGTCTTCGCCCGCGAGCGGGGATTCCTTCGCCACGAGAGACCATCAACCTCCTGATTCGGGATCCGCTCAGTGCGCGTGCACGTGCGTCCCTCGCGGACGAGGGCCGGCGCGGTAGCGCAGGAAGACGTGGAACGACAGCGGCGACCCGTAGCTGTCCCGCAGGTTCGCGGGCACGCCGTAGACGGTGATGTCGCCTCCAATCCCGAGCGTTCCGGCCGAGGTTCTCATCACGTTCCGGACGTAGCCGGTGGTCAGCGCGGCCACTCGTGATTTCCGGTGCTGATGAAAGATGGTTGGATGGAACCCTACGTCGAGGACGTCCTTGTCGACCGATTCAGCCCGCGTGTAGAAGACATCCGATGCGCTGGCGTGCAGCGTGGCCTCGACGAGATACGCGTCGAAGTTGCCGTGCACCTCACGCTTCTGGCCGAAGCCGGCCATCCAGGAGATTCCCCGGTCCCCCTCGCCCGCATCGCGCGCAATCGACGCGGTGATCTTCTCGGCGTCATATGGTGTGACGCGCTCCGGTTGCGTCAGCGAGGCCGCGGAGATTTGCGCGGCCCATCGGTTCGACTTCCACGACACCCGGGCGGCGTACCGAGTCGAGAGCCCCCATGTCGAGTGCGATGCGGTTCTCGTCGGGCTCCTGCCCGTGGAACCAGGAGCCTTCGACCATCCACCCGCCCAGGCCGAGGCCGCCGCGCACCACACCATGCGTGACGTGCGACGAGTCCATGTAGTGGTGCGACAGCGGCGCCTGCGGGTTCTCGATCGCCGACGGTCGATGCATGAAGGGGGCGGGTCCGAGCGTCGGCGACCCAACGACGTCCGCGCCCACGAGCACGGTCATGCGGCCCGCGGCGCGCTGATAGTCGCCGCCCAGGCCCATGATGAGATCGTGCGGGTGCTGATAGTCGATGAGCGGTGCGTTGCGAAACGTCTCACCCGTCTGGAACACCTGCGGCGAGCCGATGTCGCGCAGCGTGAATGCCTCGAGCGAGAGCATCCCCGACAGTCGCACGCGGTCGGCGGCCGTGCGGCGCTCCGCGCCCGCCATCATCCAGTTCTGTGATTCCCACGTCGAGAAGTCGCGGAACTTCCGATCCTGGTGGTTGAAGCCGAAGAACGCGTTCGCGTCGGCGGTCCACTGCCATGCCGGCGCCGTGGCGCTGCTCGCGGCAGGCGCGTCCTGCGCCGCCGCTGCGGCGCTCCCGGTTGCGGAGCAGATGAGCAGTGCGTGCCAGAGACGCATCTACCTGATCACGATGCGGCCATTGAAGAGCGCCGAGTGGAAGCCGTGGTCGTGGTAGTCGCACGTTCGCGCGATCGGCAGCGGCGCCGTCTGGCGGCTTTGACCGGGCGTGAGAAAGCCGACCGTATCGATCTCGCGGCAGTCCGGGTTTGCCGGATCGGGTCCGCCCGCCACGTCGTGCGGGATGGTGTCATTGTTCACGAACGTGACGCGACCGCCCACCGCGATCACGACCTCCTTGGGGCTGACGCCATTCGAGGTAATCGTAACCGTGGGCGGAGCGGCCGGCGCGGATGGCGTGGCTGGAGCGCCCGGCGGCCCGCGGCCCGAGTCCGAGCCGCATGCAGCCGTGAGCAAGGCGATTACACCCACTGAAATCGCCTTTCGGCCGGTGTAACCCCCGGTACGCCCTGCCGTGCGCGAACGTGAGGAAAACGCAGCCGGCCGATGTCATCGCACTCATTGTCTGCCAGAGCCGTGCCCGGCTGAACTAGGATGCTGCCGTGCAGACAACGACGAGGCGCGACCTTCCGCGGCAACTGACGCTCTTCGACAGTGCCGCCCTGCTGGTGGGAGCGGTGATCGGCTCCGGGATCTTCGTCGTGCCCAGCCTGATTGCCCAGCGCGTCCCCGAACCGGGGCTCGTGATCGCGATCTGGTTGTGCTCGGGGGTGCTCGTGCTCTGCGGCGCCCTCACGCTGGCGGAGCTGGGGACGATGCTGCCCGAATCGGGCGGGCTGTACGTCTACATGCGCGAGGCGTACGGACCCTTCTGGGCGTTCCTCTACGGCTGGACGATCATGCTCGTCGTCATCCCCGGCACGGTGGCGGCACTGACCAGCGCGTTTCTGCTGTATCTCGGTACTTCATCCCATTGAGCCTCGCGGCGCAGAAGGCGTTCGGCATCGCGCTGCTGCTCGGGCTCGCGTTCATCAACACGCGTGGAGCGAGGCAGGGCGCGAGCGTGCAGAACCTGTTCACGTTCCTCAAAGTGGCGGGGCTGGCTGCGCTCATCGCGCTCGCCGTCATCACCGGGCAGGGGAGTCTCACGCATTTCCAGCCCGCCTTTCCGCCGCGCTTCGACGGAGCCGTTCTGACCGCGATCGGCGTCGCCATGATCTCGACGCTCTTCGCGTACGACGGCTGGCACTTCGTGGGCTTCGTCGGCGGCGAGATCCGCGATCCGCAGCGTACGGTGCCGCGCAGCATCTTTCTCGGCGTGTTCATCGTGATCGCCGTCTACGTCGCGGCGAACCTGGCATACATCTTCGTGCTCGGGCAGGACCGCATCGCGGGATCCGAGCGCGTCGCCGCCGACGCGATGTTCGCGATGCTCGGCCCGACCGGCGCGACCGTGATTACCGTCGCCATTCTGTGCTCCATCTTCGGGGCGATTTCCGCCAACGTCCTCGCGGGACCGCGGGTGCTCTTCGCGATGGCGCGCGACGGCACGCTCGTCGAGCGCCTGGCCCACGTGCACCCGCGATACGGGACGCCGGCCAATGCGATCTGGGCGCTCGCGATCTGGGCCGGCGTGCTGACGCTCACCGGCGGCTACGAGCACCTGATCACGATGTCGCAGTTCGCCAACTGGATTTTCTTCACGATGGTCGTGCTCTCGGTCGTCGTCCTTCGACGCACGCATCCGGAGTGGCCCCGGCCGTATCGCGTCACCGGCTATCCGTTCACGGTGCTCGTGTTCGTCGTCGTCTCGATCGCGTTCGTGATCAACACGCTCGTCGCGTCGGCGCGAAGCTCGCTGCTCGGACTGGTGTTGCTGCTCATCGGAGTTCCCGTCTATCGCTGGTCTCTGCGCTCGCAGAGATGACCCGGTGTTCGGTTTAGCGCAGCAAACCGTTTCCCCTTATGAGCTCTACTGGTGCGGGCATGCCCGTTGCTCCAGTGTCAATCCGCCATGGAGTGGAGTGGAGCGAGCGTCCGAAGGGGAAAGAGTATGGCCATTTACAGCATCATTGTTGGAGTCGTCTTACTTCTTATTGCCCTGCCGACGGATGTTTCAGCCGGTGTTCGCTACTGCGATAGCGCGTCGGAGAACTGCAGAACTGAGCTGATACGCCTCATCCGCGCCGAAACGCAGGGCATCTACACCATTCAGTGGTACACGCGCGACACCGGCGTGGTGCAGGAGCTGATTAACAAACATCGAGCGGGCGTGCCGGTCCGCTTCATCTGCGATCGCAAATCCGAAACGGCCACACGCAGCGGCGTGATTCAACAGATCTACACGATGCGCGACGCCGGCATCCCGCTGCGCGAAGGGCCCAGCAAGTACGTGCACGGGAAAGCCTTCGTCTTCGTCGGCCAGCGGGTGATCCAGTTTGGTGCTCCCAATCTCTCGTCACCGGAGTGGATCCCCACGACGGCGTACACCAACTATCGCAACGAGAACAACGAGTTCCATTACCAGGCGTCGCTCGTCGACAGCTTGATCACGATCTACGAGAACTTCTGGGTCTCGAACACCTACCTGCGCGACTACGCGAACATCACGACGGCGAACAAGATGCGGCTGAACCCGATCTATCCGAAGGATCCGCGGTGGAGCATTCAGCCGATGGATGCGTTCTCGAGCCGCCTCATTCCGCTCATCGACGCTGAGTCGCAGGGCATCGACGCCAACACGCTCCGCTTCGACCACGAGGGGATTGCCGCCGCGCTGATCAGGAGGCACCGTGCGGGCGTGCCCGTGCGCGTGAACACGGAGTGGGAGGAGTACCGGTCGCTCGCACGACCGAATGTCTCGTTCGTGCTCGACACGCTGTACGCCGCCGGCGTGCCGCTCAAATGGAGAGCCCACAGCGGAAACAATCACGAGAAAGTCGTGATCCTCCATGGCCAGCAGCGCATCGTGCATGGATCGTCGAACCTGTCACCCGGCGCCGACAGAAACGCGTCGAACATCGAGATCAATTTCTTCAGGAACCCGGCGACCAACCCGGAAGATCTCCAGGCCTACCCGTATTACGTGCAGAAGTTCAATCGACGCTGGACCAACTCGCGGGCGACCGAGTCGAAGAACTTCACGCCCGGGACGCCCGGAAGCTCGAACGTACTTGGCGCCGGGGAATGCGTCGACGATGAGCACTACCAGCACGCCGACGCTCAGGTTCAAAGTCGCGTGGGCGCACTACGTCGACGTGTATTACGGCACGTCGTCCACCAATATGACCAAGTATTGGGACAAGAAGCGCGTGGCGCCTAATACCACCATCTCGGTCACGCTGCCGACGCTGCCGCGCGGGACATACTATTGGAAAGTCGTGTCCCGAACGGCCGCCAACAAGACGAGCACGGGTCCCGTCTGGTCGTTCGCGGCTCCATAGAGCACAGGGAGATCAGGGAGATCGGGGAGGCGGATCCTCGAATTCAAGACTCCCTGATCTACGATAGCTTTCCCGCTCCTGCGCGGCAGGCGCTCTGGCCGCGAGCATGCATCCTCCTCGGTCATGGCGCGGCCGATCGTTTTGTGGTCGGCGACTCTCGTTATGGCCGTGGTGCTCGGCTGCGGCGGCTCCACCGAACAGAATTTCGTCAACCCATCGGCTGCGGGACGCTGCCAGATGAGCCTTGCGCTTGCCGGACCGCTCCCGGCCGCCGGCGCGCGCGTGACCGCGCTGCTCTCGACGACACGCGACTGCGCGTGGACGGCGCAATCCAGCGAGGCATGGCTTCGGCTCGAGCCGACGTCGGGCCAGGGTGAGGCGACGCTGACGCTCATCGCAACGGAAAACCCGATGGGTCGCACGCGATCGGCCACGCTCAACGTCAGCGGGCAGCCCTTTACGGTGACCCAGGATGCGGCGCCCTGCCGCTTCCAGGTGATGCCGCCCAGCATGGCCGTGGGACACCAAGGCGGACGCGCATCGATCCAGCTCACGACGCTGGACGGCTGCTCGTGGACGACGCAGAGCTCTCAACCATGGCTGCGCGTGGTGTCCGGGAGTGGCGGCGAAGCCAGCGGGACGATCGAGCTCGCCGTCGACAGCAACATCGGCTCTGAGCGGTCGGGGCTGTTGACTGTGGCCACGCTCCTCGTGGTCGTGAATCAGAACGCCGCGCCGAACGACCGCACCCGATGTCAGTTCTCGCTCGACCCCGGTGCACGGCTCATTCCGGCTGCCGGCGGAAGCGGCTCATTCAGCGTGTCAACGCTGCCAGGCTGCTCCTGGGGTGCGGCAAGCAATCAACCGTGGGTCACAATTGTCTCCTCGGCCAACATGACCGGACCCGGCGACGTCCACTACCGGGTGGACGCGAACGCTTCGCCCGCCGTCCGGTCGGGCGCCATCACGGCGGGCACGCGGCGTCACGTGGTCCAGCAGGAAGGCATCGCCCGTCCGTAGCAGACGTGAGTAGACTATGGGCATGAAGATGAGCAGGACGGATCGACGCGAGTTTCTGATGTCATCGCTCGGCACCGCCGCGGCGATGACCTTGACGCCGGCCGCGCGCGCCGCCGCGCAGGATACGCCCCGGCCCAGGCCGGCCCGCATCCGTTTCGGGGTCATCGGGCTCAACCACGACCACATCAACGGCCAGACCCAGGCGGTGATGCGTGGGGGCGGTGAGCTCGTTTCCTTTTTCGCGAAGGAGCCAGAGCTCGCAGCGGCGTACATGAAGCGGTTTCCCGGCGCCAAGCTCGCCCGGAGCGAGAAAGAGGTTCTCGAGGACCCGACGATCCAGTTGATCGTGAGCGCGTCGATCCCGAATGAGCGGGCGCCCGTTGGCATCCAGGCGATGCGTCACGGGAAGGACTTCATGTCCGACAAGCCGGGCATGACCACGCTCGAGCAGCTCGCGGAAGCGCGGAAAGTACAGGCCGAAACGAAGCGGATCTACTCGGTCATGTACAGCGAGCGGCACGATCAGCGCGCGACGGTCAAGGCAGGCGAGCTCGTGAAGGCGGGCGCCATCGGGAAAGTGATCCAGACCGTGGGCCTGGGTCCGCATCGGATGAACCCGAAAGTGCGCCCTCCCTGGTTCTTCGAACGCGAGCGCTACGGCGGCATCATCTGCGACATCGCGTCGCACCAGTTCGATCAGTTCCTGTACTTCACGGGATCCACACAGGCAGAGATTGTCGCGTCCCAGGTGGGCAACGTGAACCACCCGCAGTATCCCGGCATCGAAGACTTCGGCGACGTCATGCTGCGGGGAAACGGCGGGACGGGCTACATCCGCGTTGACTGGTTCACGCCGAACGGTCTCAGCACATGGGGCGACGGACGACTCACGATCCTCGGCACGGATGGCTACATCGAGCTGCGGAAGTACGTGGATGTCGCCGGTCGTCCAGGGACCGATCACCTCTTTCTGGTGGATCAGAAAGAGATGCGCCACGTCGACTGCAGCAAGGAGCCGCTTCCCTACGGAGAGCGGCTTGTCGACGACGTGCTGAATCGGACCGAGACGGCGATGCCGCAGGCGCACACGTTTCTCGCGATGGAGCTTGCCCTTCTGGCGCAAAAAAAGGCGCAACGAATCACGGCCAGCTCCTGATCGACTGTATTCACCAGCTTGAAGTCGCCGTCGGTTCCGCGGACAATTCACGGGCCGATGCACAATCCTTCACGTCCGGCGACGTCGCCGGAGGCTTGCCCCAGGGTCGAGAGCGTGCACCTAACTCTCGACAACGCTGGCACATCCGTGCACAATCGTCAGGCGCCCCAGCGCCCTTTGTGTTTGCGGTTGAGCTCTGCCTATGTTCCTGAAGGACACGCCACGAGCACCGGAGCGACCGACATCGATGCCCGAGCTGCTCGAGGACTATAAGGCCCAGCGTGTGCGTCTGATTGCCCAGACGCGGGAGCTCGAACGGCTCCGGCAGCAGGTGCGATCCAGCGCCGAGCGCGAAGCCGCGGCGATTGTCACCACGGCGCGGCAGAACGTCCGGCAGGTGCTGCTCGACGCGCGGCACGAGCTGCTCGTGCTCGTCGCACAACTGCAGGCGGTCGGATGCGACACGCAGGCCGGCGACCTGCCGCAGATCTTACCCGCCGAAGCGACCTCGTCATCGACCGTGACGACCGTACCGGAACCCGCCGCGCTCGAGTCGCTTCCCGCAGCCGACATGGTGGGTGGCGCGCGCCGCGACGTTCGCGAGGTCCTGCTCGAGGCGCAGAGCGAGCTGGTGGCGCTGGCGGAGGAAGCGCGCGAGCTTCGCGTGCGTATCGCGAGGCAGCATGGTCTTGGCGGCCCGCGCGCGCAGGAATTGTCCGTGACAGTCACTGCCGTTGCCACCGAGCCGGACGAGTCAGCGCCTGCGGTATCGGAGCCCGATCCAGCGAGCTTCAGCGTGGAGCCGCAGATCGGTCTTGTCGGCGCGACGGCCGAATACACGCCGTTGGCGTCGGCACCGCGGGTATGGATCGCCATCGCGGCGGCGGTCGCGTTAGTGGCGGTGGGCATCGTGCTGTTCTTCTCGTCGGGCCGCCGCGCTGCGGCGCCAGGCGCTCCGCAGTCGCTGCGCCCTGAGCGAGTGGAGGCGGCGTCGCCGGCACCGCCGGCCGCTGCCCCCCGCGCGGTCCCCGTCGCGAACGCGCCGCTCGATCCTTCGCGTCTCTCGCTGACGATCGACGTCAGGCGTCCGGCGTGGATTCGCACCACGGTCGACGGGCGCGCGGATGTGGGGCGGCTGTTCAATGCGGGCGAAAAGAGAACCCTGACGGCCAGGGACGCGATCGTCATGCGATCCGGTGACGCGGGCGCGGTGTTCGTGTCGGTGAACGGTGGACAATCACGGGCGCTTGGCCTCGATGGGCGAATCGTCACGCGGCGCTTTGCAAACCCTTCGACGCAGCCGCAGGCAAAGCCTGCCGTGCTCCAGGCTGCCACGGAGAGCGCGCCACCGCCCGCAGCACCCCCTGCCCCGGTTGAGACTGCGGCGAGCGACGTGGGAACGACAGGCACGAGAGAAGTCGCGGCGGGCACCTCTGTCGCCGCGGCGGAGCGTGAAATCCTTCGGGCCACGCAACAGTGGTTCGAGGCGTATTTCGCGGGCAACGGGGAGGGCATGCGAAGCATCGCCACTCCTGACTTCGCGATGGTCGACGAGCGCGCCGACGGTCAGCGGCTGCCGGCGACGATGCGTGCGGTCGAGCGGGGGCTTCAGGAAGTTCGCATCGAAGTCGCGGGCGACGCGGCGGTGATCTCGGCGCGACTGACCGAGCGCGCGACCGTGAACGGTCAGCTCCGCGAGTACGTGTCGCTCGTCTCGGGCGTCTGGGTTCGCGCCGACGGCAGTTGGCGGCTCATGGGCGTTCGCTTCATCGATCCCGCAAGAATCGGCGCGTAAGCCGGTCGGACATCAATTCCCAGTCACACACCGTGGCCGTAACCGGGCTCTTCCGGCTGCGGTTCCGCGCGCATCTCGTACGGATCGACGAAGCGCGTGATCATTCCTTCTTTGCGCTTCACCTCGGTCGAGTGTGCCTGCCGGCCAGGCGGATCCTCCACACGCCGTGGCGGGAACGATGCGGGTTCTGTGCGGTCCATTGTCGTGCTCCTGCTGTGCTCTCTGCTCCTAAAAGGCAAAAGGCCATCACCCCTGCGGGTGATGGCCTTTTGAGAATCTGAACTCGATTGAATGTGGCTACATCACCCGCAGCGAATCGGCCCGCTAAGGCCGAGGCTGACGCTCGAAATGAGCAGTAGCACGAGTGCGGATGAGACAGTGCGCCGCATTTGACGTCCCTGCATATTAGGATCGGACCATGCGAGCCGTCAACGGTCTCCACCACATCACCGCGATTTCCGGCCCCGCCCAGGAAAACCTCGATTTCTATGCGGGCGTGCTCGGCATGCGCCTCGTGAAGCGAAGCGTGAATCAGGACGATCCGGGGACGTATCACCTGTTCTACGCCGACGCCGAGGGCCATCCAGGTTCGGATCTCACGTTCTTTCCATGGGCGCAAATGGCGCCGCCGCGCCTCGGTCATGGTTTGACCCACGAGGTCGCTCTGGAAGTTCCCGCAGCAAGCCTCGGGTACTGGAGCTCGCGCCTCGAGAAGTACGGCGTTTCGCTGCAGCCAATCGAGATCCGCTTCGGCGACCGCGTGCTGCCGCTCGTCGATCCGCACGGGCTCAAGCTGGCGCTCGTGGAGCCCGCGCGGACGCCGTCGCGTCGGTTCACCCCGTGGGACGGTGGGCCGGTCACCGCGGAACGGCAGGTGCGCGGCCTGTACGGCGCGCAGCTCTGGGAGCGCGATGCTGCGGCGACGGCTCTCTTCTTCGAGCGCGCGCTCGGGTTCGAACGTCTCGGCATGGAAGACGGCTGGACGCGCTACGGCTTCGTCGGCGCGGCCGGCGTCGTCGACGTGCGCGAGGCTCCCGATGCGCGACGCGGCGCGTGGGGCGTCGGCGCCGTGCACCACCTCGCGTGGCGTGTCGACGACGACCGCCATCAGCTCGAAGTGCGGGAACAGGTGACCGCGGCCGGCGCCACGCCGACCAATGTCATCGATCGGTTCTGGTTCAAGTCGGTGTATTTCAAAGAGCCGGGCGGTGCGCTGTTCGAGCTGGCCACTGACGGCCCGGGTTTTTCGATCGACGAAGACGCCGCGCATCTCGGGGAGACGCTCGTGCTGCCGCCCTTCCTCGAGGCCTCGCGCCAGGAGATCGAACGAGTGTTGCCGCCGCTGGCGCTCCACGCGCCCGTACGCGACTGATGACGGACCTCGGATTCGTTCACATCTACCAGGCCGCGGCCTCGCCGAACGATCCGACGTTCCTCGTCCTGCACGGCACCGGAGGCAACGAAGAAGACCTGCTGCCACTGGCGCGGATGATCGATCCGCGAGCCGGCGTGTTGAGCCCGCGCGGAAAAGTTCTGGAACGCGGCATGCCACGGTTCTTTCGCCGCCTCGCGGAAGGTGTGTTCGACATCGAGGATCTGAAATTCCGCACTTCCGAGCTTGCGGAATTCGTGGGTGCCGCGGCCGCTCGTTACGGATTCGATCCCGGGCGCGTCGTCGCCGCGGGTTTTTCAAACGGCGCCAACATCGCCGCGAGCCTCTTGCTCCTGCGTCCGGGCGTGCTGCGCGCGGCCATCCTCTTCAGCCCGATGGTTCCACTGGAGCCCGCGTCGCCCCCCGACCTCGCTGGCGTCGGCGTTTTTCTCGGCGCGGGTCAGACCGACCCTATCGTCGATCCTGCGAACGCCCAGCGTCTCGCCGATATGCTCCGTGCGGCCGGCGCGGCCGTCACCGTGCGCTGGAAACCCGGTGGACACGAGCTCGCGCGGGATGACGTCGATGCGGCACGCGCGTGGTACTCGGAGCTCGAAATCGCCTCCAAGTAGAGCTGGAACGCCCGTTGCACCCCGTTCCGTGGAGAGATACGAATGGCCGGGGTTGATCTTCAGGCACCACCGACATCCGACGCATTTTCCTTTCGTGGATTGCTGCTGCGACTCTGGCGCGTCCCACAACTGAATCGCCTGCTGAACGCATCGCTGCAATTCGCGCCGACGCCCGTACGCACGTATGTGGAAAAAGAGCGGCTGCGCGTCCGTCTTCGCGACCGGCGGCGAGCCGTTCCCGAGTCGGCATACCGCGAGCTCATCCACCGCGGTCTCGAGCGTCTGATGGGAGACGTCGGACGCCACAATCTCGGCGACTATCTCGAATTCGGCGTCTACAACGGCACGTCGCTCGTGTCGACGTTCCGTGAGACCGAAGCGATGGGCCTCACCGGCATGCGCCTCTTCGGGTTCGATTCCTTCGAGGGCCTTCCCGCCGCCGCGGCAACCGACGACGAAGGCAAGTGGAAGCCTGGCGCGTGGCGCTCGGACCTGGAATTCACCGAGGCTGTGCTCGAAGCGGAGGGCGTCGATCGATCGCGTGTGTTTCTCGTGCCGGGTTGGTTCAGCGCGACGTGCAACCCGGAAACGGCGCATCGCTACAACATCACGAAGGCGAGCGTCATCATGATCGACTGCGACATCTATACGTCGACCAGAGAGGCGCTGGAGTTCTGCGCTCCGCTGATTACCGATCGCGCGCTGATGCTCTTCGACGACTGGAACACTGGAGACCTCGCCGCGAAGAATCTGGGCGAGCGTAAGGCGTTCGAGGAGTGGCTCGCCGTGTCAGGGTGCTTCACGGCAGAGCCGTTCGGCAGCTACCGCGCGAAATCGGAGACCTTCCTTATCACGCGAACCCGCTGAGAGACCGTCCCGATTGCGTGCCCCGTTCCGAGCCGACACATGAAATCCGCCAGCGAATCTCCGCCCATCACGTGGACGCGGCGCAGCATGAGCGGGTCGTCGGTGGCGGACGAAAGCCCCTCAATCGTGGAGCACGCCGTCCGGTAGCCGCACTCGGCGGCAGCCTGCCGCGCCATTGCGTTCGTCGATCCGTATGGGTACGCGAGATCCCGCACTTCTCGCTGCACTGCATCCTCGAGGCGCCGCTTCGACTCGTGCAGTTCGAATTCGCACTCGGACGCCGCCATTTCGGCGAGCGGGCGATGCGTGAGCGTGTGTGATCCGATCGTGAACCCCGCGGCTGCGATCTCGCACAGCGCCCGAGCATCGGCGAGCGGCATCTCGATGCCGCGCCTCTCACGCGTCCATTCGCTCGTTTTTCCGACAAGCCCCGCCACCACGAAGATCGTCGCCGTGAATCCATGCCGAACGAGCACTGGGACCGCATATCGGAGCGCGTCGGCGAATCCATCGTCGAATGTGATCACGACAGTCCGCCTGGGCAGCGGTGCTCCAGACGTCCGCGCCGTGAGCAGGCCGTCAAGCGTGATCGTCTGATAACCGAGGCCGGCGAGGATCCGCATCTGGCGAGCGAAAACCGTCGGTGTCACGGTGTAGCGAAAGTAGGCAGATGGCGCACTCGGGGCTACCTGGTGATACATCAGAATCGGCGTCACCGGTTACCTCGGCCGTGGCGACTTTTCCACCACAAAAATGGAACGGGATTCCACTTCGATGTCGTCCGCCCGCCGGCAATCCATCAACGTCCGGCGCAGCGCTTCGAGTCCTTCGCGCTCGCGCCCGGTGACGGTGTGGTCGGATAGACGGTCGAGGAGCGCGAGCTCCAGGTCGGGGAGTCCACGCCCGTCCGCCAGAGCGAGGAACGCGCGGTCCTCCGAGAGCGGGATGAGCTCGCAGCCCGGGACCTCTTTCACAGCGTCGCGGTCGACGACAATCAGCGATCTACGGCGGCCCACCTTCTCGTACGTCACGATCGGTCTGTTGGTGGCCAAGCCGCGCGATCCCGCGACGGCGTTCACCAGCAGCACGATCGCGCGGCCGACGTCGGAGTCGATCTGACGCAGTTCGTGGATCGTGTCCTCCGGCAACGTCACGGCCAGGAGCCGCGCCGGACGGCCGTATTTGAGCGGACGGCCCCGCGCTGGCTTCTTCATGGCCTCCTTTTTCTGCAAAAAAGGCTCCGTCCCGTGAATTTCATGAAGAAAATTCCCGCGGCCGCTGGAGCGTATCCTGCATCCTCGGCCGCTGGATGGTGCCGCGCGTTTCGGTGGTGGTGGCGGCGTTCAACCGGGCCCAGTCGCTGCAGCGCCTCGTCCACAGCCTGCTGGCCCAGGACACGCGTGTCCCATTCGAGATCATCATCGCTGACAACGGATCCACCGACGACACGTACATCGTCGCACGCGGCTTCAGCGCGGCGCAGCATCCGGTCCGGTATCTGTGCGAGAACCGCCGCGGCGTGTCGTATGCGCGCAACGCCGGAGCGGCCGTCGCAATGGCGTCCATCCTCGCGTTTACCGACGACGACCAGCACGTTTCGGCGAACTGGGTGTCGACCATCGTCGACGCGCTCGATGCGCATCCGGAGGTCGATGCGATCGGCGGCCGGGTGCTCGCGCACTGGGATCACCAGCGTCCCGCGTGGTTGTCGGACCGACTGCTTGGCCCCGTCTCGCTCTTCGATCGCGGCGATCGCCGGCTGCGGCTGAATCGCCGGCAGTGGATGTGTCTGCCGGGCGGCAATCTGGCGATCCGCCGCGAGACGTTCGCGGCCCTCGGCGGCTTCAGCCACCAGTACATGCGCAGCCAGGATCGCGAGCTCACCGTGAGGCTGCTGTTGACAGGGCGCACGGCGATGTACGTCCCGGAGATGGTGGTGTATCACCACCTCGATGCCGGTCGGCTGACGAAGAGGCGCTTTCGCGAATGGAACACGTGCGAGGGTCGCATGCGGGCGGGCTACGCATTCGAGGAGCTGTTCACTCGGAGCGGTGAGATACGGCCGCTGCCCCCCGATACTCCGCGGCTACTCGGGGTCTCGCGGTTCATGTACCGGCGGCTTGCTCTCGCGGTCGCCGCCTACGGGGCGGCGCTCGTGACGGGCCGCCCGCGCGAGGCCTTCCGCCGGGAGCTGTGGGTGCGGTATCTCTGGTCGTACATCGCCCGGCGTCGCGAGCTCGCACGCGTCTGCTCCGAGCGCAGCGAACGCGCGTACACCGACGTCGTCTGACCGCGCTACAATCCGCCCATGACTGCTGCACGATGGCTGGCATCGCTGTGCCTGGCATGCGCCATGGCAACGGGAGCTGCTGGAAACGGCGCTTCGTACGAGTGGGCGTACTGGGGCAGCGACCCGGCGAGCAGCCGCTACTCGCCCCTCGATCAGATCGCTGCCGGCAATTTCGCGAAGCTGCAGGTGATGTGGCGATGGTCGGCGGCGAACTTCGGCCCCCAGCCGGACCTCATCTACCGTGCGACGCCGATCTACGTGAACGGCAAGCTGTACACCGTTGCCGGCAATCGGCGGGCCGCGGTCTGCATCGAGCCGACGACGGGCGAGACGCTGTGGATGTTTCGCGAGCCCGACAGCGTGCGCTGGGCGGCGTCAACGCGAAAAGACTACGGCAAGGGCGTCGCGTTCGCCTCCGTGGATGGGAGGCCGGTGATCTATCTGGCCACGCCGGCGTCGTACCTCTGGGCGCTCGACGCGAATACCGGCCGCCCCATTGAGACGTTCGGCGAACGCGGACGTGTCGACCTGCACGTCGGCGTCGGCCCCTACAAGCTGGATCCGGTGCGGGGAATTCTCGACTGGGGCGACATCACCACCTCCTCCGCGCCAATCGTGGTCGACGGTGTGCTGGTCATGGGCCACTCCCACGATCGCGGCTACTACCCGGAGAACCGCGAGAACGTGCCGGGCGTCGTGCGCGGGTATGACGCGCGGACCGGAAAGATGCTCTGGCGCTTCGATCCGATTCCGAAGAAGGGCGACAAGTACAACGAGACGTGGGAGAACGGATCGGCGGAATACACCGGCAACGTCTCGCCGTGGGCACCGCTCTCCGCCGACCCGAAGCTCGGGCTCGTCTACGTGCCGACGGATACGCCGACCAACGACTACTACGGTGGCAGCCGCCACGGGATGAACGTCTACGGCACGAGCCTCCTGGCGCTGGAAATCAAGACCGGGCGACTGCGCTGGTTCTATCAGTTCGTGCACCATGACGTGTGGAACCACGACATTCCCGACGCGCCACACCTCCTCGACATCACGGTGAAGGGCACACGGATTCCCGTCGTCGTGCAGCCGACGAAGCAGGGTTGGCTCTACGTCTTCAATCGCGAGACCGGCGAGCCCGTCTGGCCGATCGAGGAGCGGCCGGTCAAGGCATCCGATGTGCCGCACGAGAAACTCTGGCCGACGCAGCCGCACGTGACGTGGCCGCCGCCGTTCGAGCAGCAGGGCGTGACGGAGGATGATCTGATCGACTTCACCCCTGCGCTGCGGAAGGAGGCGCTGGCGATCGCGAAGAACTACCGGATGCAGAAGGGCATGTTCAACCCGCCGTCACTGGTGAACGCAGCGGACGGTACGCAAGGGCGCCTTCATGGCACCGAGCTCGAACGGTGGCGCCAACATTCCCGGTGGCGCGGCGGTCGACCCGGAAACAGGGTGGGTCTATGTCGCTTCGCAGCACGGCTACGAGGTGATTGCGCTGATGCCGGCCGGCGAGAAGTATTCGAATGGAAAGCCCTGGCCCGGGTGGGGAAGCCCCGACGGCAAGATCACGTCGTTGTACGTATCGACCGCGAGCGGCGGGCGCGGGCCTTCAGGCGGCAAGGAGAATGCGCCGCTGCCGCTGATGAAGCCGCCCTACGGCCGCATCGTGGCCTACGACATGAACAGCGGCAACATCATGTTCAACATCCCGAACGGTGAGACCCCGGAGCGAATCAGGGACCATCCGGCGCTGAAGGGCGTGGATGTCGGCAACACCGGGCAGAACTCGCACGCGAACCTGCTGGTGACGAAGACGCTGTTGATCTATGGCGAGGGCCGAGGCGGCGATCGCTTTCTCCGAGCGTTGGACAAGACGACCGGAAAGGAAATCGCGAAGATCGAGTTGCCGGCCCAGACCAACACGGCGCCGATGACGTTCATGCACAACGGCCACCAGTACATCGTCGCAGCCACCGCGAGCGGAAACCTGCCGGCGGAGCTCGTCGCCGTGGCGCTGCCCGCGGCACGGCCGCCGAGAGTCAATTTGGGAACCGGACACGACTAGCCGATCAGGCTGTGCTCCTGCGGATCGTCTCGTCGACGAGAGCCTCGATGTCGCGGTACTCGCGCCAGTGCCGGATCGTGACGCGAAAGACGCCGACAAGCGGAATCGCGAGGCAGACGCCGACGAGACCACCAAGGGCCGCGCCCACCCACAGCGCTGACACGACCGCGAGCGGATGCAGCTTCATGGTCCGACTGATCATCCGCGGGTAAATCAGGTAGTCCTGTGCCACGCGCAGCAGCCCCAGGAATCCAAGCACTGGCAGGATTCGATGCGGCGCCACCGCCGTGGCCACGACGGCCATGATCAGCGGCCCTGCGAGCGGAATCATCTCCAACAAGCCAGCGGCGAGCGCCAGCGTGCCCGGATAGGGCAGGCCGATCGCCGCGAAGCCGATCCAGCACAGGAGCCCGACGATCACGCCTGACATCGTCTGCGCGCGGGTGTACGCGGCCAGCAGGCTATTGAGATTCCTGAGGAACTCGTTTCCGCGCCACTGGAGGTGGGGCGTGGGCAGCACTCGAGTCGTGGATCGGCGGAAGCGCGTCCACCGCGTCAGCAGAAGGAATGCAACGACCGGCACGACCGACAGCCACGGAACGAGACGCCGAACGCCTGCGAGCTCGACGCCAAGCGCGCGCGCCTCTTCCTGGACGCCGCGCGAGATCGATCGCGTTCCGCTCGAGAGCACACGCTGGATCGCAGGCGGCATCCGCAGCGAATCGGCCCATCCTTCGCTGGCCCGCAGGTTGGCGACGAAGCGCGCGGTGTGGTGAGGCACCAGCTCGTTCATGCGTTCCACAGCCGGAGCGAATCGGTGTCCGGCGAGGATCCAGAATGGCAGCACGGCCGCGCCAACCGCGCCGTAGATCGCCAGAACAGCGACGCTGCGCGACAACGGACGACCGTGCCGCGCCGGCGCGGCAGCATGCCGCAGGCGCTCGACGCCGGGCGCGATCAGATACGTGACGACAAAAGACAGGAAGACGATCAGGAGCACGCCGGTTGCCGCGAACTGATCGAACACCACGGCCAGAACGACCAGCAAAGTGAGAGCGAGCGATGAGGTGATGTAGATGACCGCGCGGCGGCGCTCGCGCACCGTCGCGGGTTCGCCCGATGGAAGCTCACTCAGCGGATCGGACTGCAGGACACGGCCCACGCTGCGATTGTACTCGTCGGCTGGTGCCATAATCCCCGCGTGGCAGGCGAGCTCGGCATCCGTCCGCCGGGTTACCGGCTGCCGGATGCGACGCGGGTCGGGCGTGTGCGGCTGCAGGTGTCGGACCTCGGTCGCTCGGTGGCCTACTACACCGATGTCATCGGCCTGACCATCGTTCGTCGCGATCACGGGGGCGCGGCGCTCGGTGCCGGCGACTCCGATCAGGTGTTGGTCGAGCTGCACGAACGCGGCGGCGCCAGGTCCGTTCCTCCCCACGGACGATTCGGCCTCTATCACTTCGCGCTGCTGGTGCCGGACCGGGCAGACCTCGGCCGATTCGTGGCGCACCTTGGCAATGCCGATGTACGCGTCGCATCCGCGGATCACCTCGTCAGTGAGGCGCTCTATCTCTGGGATCCCGACGGTCTCGGGATCGAGGTGTACGCCGATCGACCCCGGAGCGACTGGCACGTTCGAGGTGGCGAACTGGCGATGGCGACCGAACCACTCGATCTGCGCGACCTCCTTCGCGCTGCGCACGGATCTTCATGGAAGGGCCTGCCCTCCGGCACGGTCATGGGGCACGTCCACCTGCATGTCGGCAGCCTGCCGCGTGCCGAGGCGCTGTATCATGCGGCGCTCGGCCTCGACAAGGTTGTGTGGAGCTTTCCAGGCGCGCTGTTTCTGGCGGCCGGCGGATACCATCATCATCTTGGCACCAACACCTGGGTGGAGGGCGCGTCACCCGCAGGAGATGACGAAGCGCGATTGATTGAATGGGAGCTGGTGTTGCCCGCAGACGAGGACGTTGTCGTCGCAGGAGAGAGCCTGAGCCGGTCGGGGTACCGCGTGTCGACCGATCGAGGCGATCGTATCGTGAGCGATGACTGGGGGACCCGCCTGCGCCTCACGATCGCGCGCATGGTGTGACAGCGTCGATATGTCCGGCTCGTTGTGGCTCTACCTCGGAGGACTGCTGGTCGCGCTCGTCGCGATCAATGTGCTGTTGATCCGGACGATCCGCGCCGAGAAGCGGCGGCAGGCGGAGGAGCGGACACGCAACCGATCACGCCGTTGAGGGCGCCCATACCAGCGCCACCAGCCGCACGTCCACGGCGGCTCGTGCTGGCTTGATCTCGACGGTCTCCACGGCCTCGTCCCGCAGCGCGGCCAACGCGTCGATCTCGCCTTGGAGCTCCGCCTCCATCGCTGCGAGCGCGTCCTTCAGTTCAGTGGCGCGGCTCTCGGCGCGCGCCACGTCGTCCGCCTCCTTGGCCGCACGGCTCACGCCGCGGGCCGCGGTGGTGGCCCGACCAAGCGTCGACGCGCTGAAAGCCTTTCGTCCGAGGAGCGCGCCCATGACGGTGGCTCCAATCGAGACCGCGCTCTGCAGCTTCTGCTGTCCGGCCTGCTGCTGTTCTTTCGCGATGGCGTCCTCCGCCTTGGCGACGCGCTCGCCCAGCCGTGCCAGCCGCGGCGCGAACTTCGCGCGCAGCTTGTCGACATCGGCGTCACGCTGCTCGTGCTGGGCCTGCTGCAGACGGATCCTGAAATCGCGCTCGGATTCCCCCGGCCTCGACGCGAGCCCGAGCCGTGGTGCGCTGAAGAGGCGCAGGCGATGCGTCTGTGTGACCCAGCGTTCGAACTCCTGCTCCCAGGCCGCATAGCGCTTCGGCTCCATGGCGTCGGCCGGCGGCCGCGTGTAGCCTGCGTCGGATGAAGGAGGCTCGCGAAGCAGCGCCTCCGGCGACACGTCGACGACCTCTGCCTGACGCCAGTCGACGGCGACGGCGCCGCTCCCGAATCGCACGACCGCGTGTACGTCCTCGGTGGTGTCGATGCCGCGGCGGGCATCGACGTAGCTCACACGGGCGGAACCATAGAGGCGCGGCTCGTAGCTGGCGGCCGCGCCGGGGAGGAAGAACTCGCGCACGCCGGCGGTTGGCACCGGGCGCGAACCGCGCGCCGCCACGGCCGGCGGCTCCGCCGCGGAAGGCGTGAGACGGCGGATCTCGTCCTTCGTCATCGGACCGCGAAGGTAGGACAGAGTCCAGCGGGTCTGAAAGACGATCGGCTCACGCGCGTGCACGTCGTGCAGCAGGAACACGCGGCCGCGCATGGCCGAAAGCAGGCTGTCGAGCGTCGCGCGATCGGCCCCGCCGGCCGCGGCCCCCTCCAGGCCGTCGAGGACGCGCGCCTTGTCGCGCTCCGTCTGCAGCTTTCCCAGGAACCACGTGCCCGCGTTGGACAGCCCCTTGTAGTCCAGGTCGACGGGGTTCTGCGTCGACAGCATCACGCCGACGCCGAACGCGCGCGCCTGCTTCAGCAACGTGAGGAGAGGCGCCTTCGAGGGTGGGTTTGCGACAGGTGGGAAGTAGCCCGCGATTTCATCCATGTAGATGAGCGCGCGCAACGACGCCGTGCCCGACTGCGCCCGCGTCCACGTGAGCACTTCATTGAGGAGAAGGGACACGACGAGCATCCGTTCCGCGTCCGAAAGGTGCGCGATCGAGACGATTGCCACGCGCGGTCTTCCTTCGGGCGTGTAGAGAAGGCGCCCGATATCCATCGGCTCGCCGGCCAGCCACACGTCGAAGCCCGGGGTGGCGAGCACGCCGTTCAGCCGCAGCGCCAGATCCTGTCGATCGCGCGCGGGATAAAACGTGTCGACGTCGAGGATCCCGACGCGAGCGATGCCTGGCTTCTGGACCTGCTGCACGAGCCATGGGAGATCGACGTCCTGGCGGTTCTCTGACGCATGCTGGAGCAGCGCGGCGATCAGCACGCGTTCCCGACTATGTGGGCTCGGGTCGGAAACTCCGGCCAGCGTCAGGATGCTGTCCGCGGTCGCGCCGATTCGTGCCGCCGCCGCCTCTCGATCGTCGATGGCCCCGCCGCCAGCGAGCGACTTGAGAAGCGCGAGCGGCGTCCCGGCCCGACTTCCTGGCGTGTAGATCTGCGCCTGCGCGGCCGCGCGTAAGCGCTCGATTCGCTGGCCATCCTGATCCCATTCAGCCAGGCCGGCGCGCCAGGCCTCTGCCTGCGCGGATGCGGATTCGGTCTTGGAGATCCACGGCTGGAATTCAGCCGGTGTGAGGCCGGGGAATGTCAGCAGGAGATTCGCGAGGTCGCCCTTGGGATCGATGGCGAGAACCGGGATACCGTCGAGCGCGGCTTCTTCGATGATCCCGATGCCAAGTCCGGTCTTGCCGCTTCCTGTCATGCCAACGCACACCGCATGCGTCGTCAAATGCTTCGAATCGTAAAGGACGGGTTCGTCCGTTCGGGCGTTTGAGGAGAGATCGAACCGCTTGCCGAGGTAAAAGAGGCCGAGCTGTTCGTATGGCTGCTGCATCGCGCCCATTATCATGGCATGCGGCTTGGACGTGTTCGGTGCGGCTTTTCGAAGGGAGACCCTCATGTCCGATCGCAGACGCGGCGAGAGCAAGGAGATCAAAAAGGATCAGACGGTGCGTCGCGAAGTCCTGGATGACATCGCAAAGGAAACGGTTCAGGAGCACCACGAGGCGCAATATCGCAACCCGAACCGCGACCAGGCGCGCGGAGACTGGGATCGCTCACGCCGGCACACCGACGAGGGCATGAGTCGGGAAGAGGAGTAGCCTACGGATGAATCATCTCCACGAGTTTGATGAAACGCGGGTGCTCGTGGAGGCGTTCGAAAATCGGGTCGGTGCGCACCAGGACCATGGCGGCCGCGCGCGATTCGTACGCCCGTTCCAGCTGCGCAAGCGCGGCGTCCTCGTCCCCGAGAACTGCGTAGTGCATCGCGATCGTGTACGGGCTCACGTATCGTTCGCCGGCAACCGACTGCAGCCGTTCCAGCCGCCAGCGCCAGAGACGGAGTAGACGTTCCTCCGGTGTCCCCGCTTCGTCGAGCACCGCCACCATCGGGCTCTGCCGGCGCAGTGCAGCGGTGCGCGCGGCGGCCAGCGCCTCCGTCACCTCGCCACGCTGCATATGCGCGCGCTCGAGGCACTGCTGCGCCTCGATGGATTCGGGATCGAGCGCGAGCGTCTGGCGGCAGGCCCGCATCGCCTCGGATGGCTGACGAATCTGCAGGAACAGCCAGCCGATGTCGTTGCTGGCGCGCGGGGACACGGGGTCGAGCTCGCGGGCGCGAATGACATGCGCAGCCGCCTCGTCGAACCGTTCGAGCGCCACGAGCGCCCAGGCGTAGTCGTGGTGGGCGGCCGCGTCGCTCGGGTTCAACGCGATTGCGCGAGCGAACGATACCGAGGCCGCTCCCGGATTCCAGTTTGCCCACAGGTGCACGAGTCCCATCGCTGCGTGCGCTTCGCCGAGGTTTGCGTCGAGGCGGACGGCTTCAGATGCCGCACCTCGCGCCTGTGTGTATGCCTCGACCGGGGGCATGACGCCGAACATCGCAAGCAGGTGGTGCACCTCGGCCCGCGCCGCGTGCGCCGCCGCAAAGGAGGGATCCTGACGCGCCGCTTCTTCGACGTGGGTGAGGGCGGTACGGAAGTCGCCCGGAGTGCCGCGGTTGAGAAAGTACCGGCCGCGAAGCAGCGCGTCGCGCGCAGCGGGGTTGCGAGTGCCCGTCCACGTGGCCGCCGTCCAGGGGACGGCCAGGAGCTCGAGGGCGAGCGCACGCGCAACCTGCGCCGCGATTTCACTCTGGATTGTGAGTGCGCCGTGTACCGATCGGTCGTAGGTTTCCGACCAGATCGGCGTCTGGTCAGCGACGCCGACGAGTTGGACGGTCACGCGCAGCCGGTTGCCTTCGCGCCGGAGGCTGCCCTCGACGACATGCGACACGCCAAGCTCACGGCCGATGTCGCCGACGGTTTTACTGCTGCCGCGGTACGTCATCGCGGACGTTCGAGCGATGATCCCGAGCCGCTGGGGGCTGACCCGTCCGATTTGCGCGATGAGCTCGTCGGTCAGTCCGTCGGCGAACCACGAGGGTGGTGGATCGCCCGTCAGATCTTCCAGCGGCAGCACGGCAATCATCGTCCGAGGCGTCTGCGGCGGGGTGGGAGTTCGGGCCGTCCGTGCGAGAAACGTCGCGCCCGCGACGATCAGCGTAAGAAATGCCACCCCGAGTAGCAGTAATTGCCACGTCGGAGCCGTTCGTCCCAGATCCTTGAGTCGGGCCGTACTGCCACTCAGAGTCGACTCTGAGCCAGCTCGGAGTGGACTCTGAGGCGACTCTGAGTGAGTGACCTCGGCGATGAAGCGATACCCGCGGCGGGGGAGGGTCTGGATGAACTGCGGCGATTCGGCGGAGTCGCCAAGCGCCGCGCGGACCTGGTTGATGCAGAAGTTCAGGCCGCGCTCGAAATCGACGTAAGTCTCTTCACCCCAGAGCGCCTTCTTCAACTCCTCTCGCGTGACGAGCTCACCCGCATGCCCGACGAGAAGCTCGAGCACGCGGAATGGCTGCGGCTGCAGCTTCACCGGAGTCCCATCCCGGCGCAGCTCCCCCGTCCGGGCGTCCAGCTCGAAGCCTCCGAAGCGCTGGACGAACACAGCAGTAGACGAGGGGACCACGGACGGTGAAGATGTCACTCGACTGTGCGCGATTATAGACGCCGGGCCGCGACGTTCGGCGCTCCTGATACGGAACTAACCGATTCCTGACACGCCGCCGTCTGTGTTTCGAACCGGTAATCTCACAGGATGCGTGGGAGGAGGTTCATCATGTCGTTCGTTCACGAGCCTACGCGACGTTTCATACTTACCCGCACCGCCGCTGGCCTGTGCGCGGCCCTCGCGATTCCCACGGCCGCCGCAGCCCAACAGCCGCCGCCGAACGTCCCGAAGCGTCCCGATCCCCTGGCGCCAACGCTCGTCCGCGAGTTCGTCGGAAAAGCGCATGCCGATCTTGCGGCCACCAAGTCCCTGCTCGCCGAAACGCCTGGCCTGCTGAATGCCACCTGGGACTGGGGCGGCGGCGACTTCGAGATGGGCATCGGCGGCGCGGGCCATATGGGTAATCGCGAGATCGCCGAGTTCCTCATCAGCCAGGGCGGCCGGATGGACATCTTCGTGGCGGCCATGCTCGGCAAGCTCGATATCGTCAAAGCGATACTTTCCGCCTATCCTGACCTGCTGCACTCGAAAGGTCCGCATGGGATCCCGCTGATGGTGCACGCGAAGAAAGGCGGCACGCCCGCTGAACCCGTGGTGGCGTTTCTCGAATCGCAAGGACTCAAGTCATGACGCACACGATCACGACCCAACTCTCGACCATCGGCCAGATTGCCATGATCGCCCAGGACGTCGGCCGAGCGACGGCGTTCTACCGGGACCGGCTCGGCATGAAATTCCTCTTCGAGTTTCCCGGCCTCGCATTTTTCGACTGCGGAGGCGTGCGCCTGATGATCAGCAGGCCGGAGAAGCCCGAATTCGATCACCCGGGCTCGATTCTGTACTACAAGGTGAACGACATCGAGGCGACGCACCGCGACCTCGTGGCCAAGGGTGTCGAGTTCACCGACGCGCCGCACGTGATCGCCAAGCTTCCGGATCACGAGCTCTGGATGGCCTTCTTCAAGGATTCCGAAGGCAACACGCTCGCCCTGATGCACGAAAAGCGGGCTTAAGGCTTAGGACCGTGAGCCATGAGCCATAATCTGCCGTGGTCAAGTTCGAGTCCCTGGACCCCGAGATCCGCGGAGTCCTGGACAAGAAGGTCAGCGAGCTGGGGCTCCGGGTCGAGGGATCGCCGGTAGAGAAGTACGTTCAGGAGCTTTATCGCGAGCTGGAGCGCCGCGGCCTGAAGAAGTTTCGCCCGGTCTGCTACCTCACCGACGAATGGGGATGCCCGGACCAGCAGCCTGTCCTCGGCATCCCGTTCTACCTCGCCGACCCGAAGCTCCGGAAGCTCGAACACGCGGTTGACAAGCTCGAAGACGAGCGGCAGATCATGATGTACATGCGCCACGAGGCGGGCCATGTCTTCAACTACGCGTACCGCCTCTACACGACGCCCGCCTGGCGGCGTCTCTTCGGCCCTTTCTTCCGCCCGTACCGCGACGACTATCGTCCCGTCCCCTTCAGCAAGAACTTCGTCCGCCATATCGAGGGGTGGTACGCTCAGAAACACCCCGACGAGGATTTCGCGGAGACGTTTGCCGTGTGGCTGACACCGCGAAGCGCCTGGCGCCGCCAGTACAAGGGCTGGCCGGCGATCCAGAAGCTGCGTTACGTGGAACGGGTGGCCCGCGCCGTCGCCGACATCGAGCCGATCGTCAACACCGGGCAGGTGGATATCACGCCCGAGGACATCGGAGACACCGTCGAACAGTTCTACGAGAAGGCGGCTCAGGAGCGGCAGGCCCGGATCGACATTGCCCTCGATGGCCACCTCGGGAAGATCTTCCTGACCCGAAAGCGAAAGGAATCGAAGCCTGCGGCCGATATCGTCAGCAGGCATAAGACCGAATTGATCGACAACATCACCTATTGGACCGGCGTGCAGCGGCCGATCATCCGCGGTCTGATCGAATCCATCTGCCGTACCTGCGAGCGCATGAAGCTATGGGGGGCGATTGGCGAGGAACCACGATATCTGGTGGAAGTCACTGCGCTGGCCACGGTCCTCGCGATGAATTTCCTGACGCGCGGCAGGTTTGAAAGCTAGATGGGTAAACTCAAAGTCGTCATCATCTACGACCGCGTGCTCGTCGACGACGACGAGGAATCGTCTTCGCCGTCCGAGAAGTCCCCGGTGACGCGCACCCTCGACAAGAAAGAGGTCGAAGAGGAAGTCGCCGAAGCGCTCGTCAAGCTCGGACACGAGCCGGTGATGCACGAGATCGACGGGACGACGAAGAGCCTCGTGGCGCTCGCGAAGGTCGACTGCGATCTCGTCTTCAATCTCTGCGAGTCCTTCGCCGACGACGACACCGCCGATTTCAAGATTGCCGCGTTCCTGGAGCTGCTGAAGAAGAAATACACCGGCGCCGGGACGCACGGCCTGCTGCTCG
>CAVYVZ010000003.1:0-171024 GCA_963772065.1 uncultured Acidobacteriota bacterium | reverse complement strand
TGCGCGAACGGTCTTGGCTCCCGCCCGGTCACGTGCTTGACGTCAGGGCGTAATCCGGTTCGCCTGGCCCTCGCGGAAATAGCGCTCGAGATCCAGCATCCGATCCGCGATCGGCTCCGGCGTCCCTTCGGCAAGCATGCCGTGCTTAAAGTCCGCCGGTGACAGGCTGATGTCACCGATCGTTCGCCCGAGCACCTCCGACAGCTCGCTCGCCACTTCGTCATAGCGCCACGCCTCCGGGCCGCTCAACGTGTAGACCTGTCCTTCGTGCCCGGGCTCGGTGAGCGCGGTGACCGCGACACCGGCGATGTCACGGACATCAACATGACTGATCCTGGCCTGGCCGCTGGCGCTGTAAAACACCGCTTCAGCCTTGATCGTCTTGCCCATGAATGTGACGACGTTCTGCATGAAGCTGTTCGGGCGGAGAAACGTCCATGCCAGCCCACTCGACTCGATTGCTTTTTCCGCCGGCCGATGGACCTTCGCGAGGCTGAAGGCCTCATCGCCCGCTCCCATGACCGACTGCTTCACGATGTGCCGCACGCCAATCGTCTTGGCTGCTTCGAGGGCATGCAGCTCGAGTTGCGTCTGATTGAGCGCGTTCGGGCCGAGGAGAAACGGCCGGTCACATCCCTGAAATGCCGCCCGAAGCGTTTCGGGCCGGTTGTAGTCGCAGACAACGGCGTCAATCCCCTTTGTACGGGCAGCGTCGGCCTGCTGGCTCGAAAAGTAGGCGGCACGAAACGTCGAGTTGATCGATTGAAGCTGTCTGACGACCTCGCTACCGAGTGTCCCACCTGGACCAGTGACGCAAATCACTTCTCATCACCTCCGTCAAAGCGAGCGCCTTCAAGTGCCGCCGCCGCAGCAAGGGCCGCAGCCGTCCGCACATGGTTCCAGTTCGTCCACTCCTGCAGATAGGCTGACCAGGCGGCCGCCGCGCCGGTGGCAGTCGGCGGAATCGCTGCCAACGCGTCGTTCCTCGGCACGTTGAACAGTACGGTCACCAGCAGCGTGCCCGTCAGATACAGAGCGCCCCCGACGAGCGCGTACTGTCGCGCGACGATGATGCCGATGCGACAACGAGAAGACCGTTGCCAGGACGCAGAACACCGGCGTCCCGATGAAAGCCATCCCGAACCATGGATTGAACACCGCTACGTTGATCGTCTGCATGACAGCCATCCCGCGACGGTTGGCTGCTGTGCGAGTGACGTCATCACGACGGCGGAGAAGCAAAAAAAGAAGCCAGCCATCAAACCGCAGCCGAGAGCCGCAGCAGTCGTGAGGACGCGGAACGTCACCGCGCTGCTCGCCACGACACGCTCCGCGAGCACGTAGGCATAGAGCGCGGCACCGCCAGCCCCGATGACGGCACCAGCTCCGACTCCGCTCCCACCGCCGAGGGCCGCTCCCAGTCCCGCACCCGCGACTGCCCCGATTGCAGCAGCTCCCGAGAGCGTCAGGGAGAAGGAGTTGTGGCGAGTTGACATGAAATCTCCGGGAATCAGTGAAGTCGGTTGCCTTGGAAGTTAAGCACCGCCCTTCAAGAACTGTCCATCGCCGAGACGCTCAAACTCCATGTCTGTGCGTCTACGCGAGGCGATTGCCCCGGTCAGTCCTTTCGGGTCGCGCGCGCGCGGTGCTGCTGCGGGCTGATTCCACGTTCGCGCTTGAACGCCGTGCTGAGCGCGAACGAGCTGCTGTAGCCGACCCGCCGGGCGACGTCGCCGATGGTGGCCCCTGGTTCGCACAGCATGTCGGCAGCGAGCGCCAGTCGCCATCCCGTGAGGTAGGTCAAGGGAGGCTCGCCGATCAGGGCGCTGAAGCGTCGGGCCAGGGCTGCGCGGGAAATGCCCACCTGCTCGGCCAGCGTGGCCACCGTCCAGGGCTGGGCTGGATTGCCGTGGAGCATCCGCAACGCCCGGCCCACCACCGGATCGCTGAGCGCCCGGTACCCGGAGGGCGCTTCCGCCTCCGGGCGCGAAAACCAGGCACGCAGGACGGCGATGAGCACCACGTCGATGAGGCGGTCCAGGACCACTGCCTGTCCTGGTTCGTCCTTGCCCATTTCGCCGGCGAGCAATTCGATGAACGGGAGCTCCAATGCCTCTGGAAGAACCAGATGCCCAGGCAGTGCGTCCAGCAGTCGCTGGCTGATTTCGCCCTGCATGCGATAGGTACCGACCAGAAACTCCGTCGACCCATCGGGATTGTTGCCCCACGTCCGAACGCCCAGCTCCATTTCGTGAGGCACGTCGTCGCCCTGCGGCGTGGTGCAGCGCTGTCCCGGGTGAATCACCGCGTGGGGCGGAGTCGCGGGATCGTCGGCCATCGTGTAGGGGTTGGGCCCGCGCACGATCGCGATGTCGCCCCGCTGCAGTCGGGTCGCACGGCCCGATCGGCGCCGACCGTCCAAGACCAGCCAGGCGTCGCCGCGCAGGATGGCCACGAGCGTGAGCGGCGCCTCGTCCTGCACCCGCACCGACCATGGTGGTTCCATCACCGAGCGGATGAGGAATGCACCGCGCGCGCGAGGGCCGTCAAGAACGCTTGCGAGTGCATCCATGCCACGCAGTCTAGAGGGGGATGCGCGGTGTGACAAGCGTGCGTGGTTGAACAACCATGCCGCTATATGTATGATTCACACATATGGCGCTCACACCACCAGACGACAGCACGCTGAAAAAGGGCACCGCGGAACTGCTGATCCTCGCGCAGCTCGAGACCAGGCCGAGCCACGGCTACGAGATCGCTCAGCAGATCGACACGCGTTCTCGGGGCACCGTGTCTTTTCATGTCGCGTCGCTCTATCCGATCCTCTATCGCCTGGAGCGGCGCGGCCTGATCGCCGGCCGATGGGTGGAGAAGGCCGGCCAGCGGCGGCGCCGGTCCTACACGCTTACCGCCACCGGACGAAAGGTCCTGGCCGAGCAACGCAAGAACTGGAGCACCTTCATGAATGCGGTGCAGGCCGCGGCGGGTCTGGGCTATGCGTGACTTCAAGGCCTTCGTCCGGCAGCACCTGTCGCCTCTCGCCCTGCCTCCGCAACGTGAGCTCGACATCGTGGAGGAGCTCGCCGCGCAGATCGAGGACGCCTATGAGTCGCTGGTCGCCGAGGGGCTCTCCGACGACGAGGCATGGAATCGGCTCCAGCGCCAGGTCCCGGACTGGAAGAAGCTGCGGGACGATCTCCTCGAAGCCGAGCCGGTCAGCGTCAGGCTGGCGCACCCGCGACTCCGGGACCTGTTTGGTGTGGGGCTTCTCCGCGATGTGCGGTCGAGCGTCAGGCTGCTCATCAAGGATCGCGGCTTCACCGCGACCACCGTCCTGACGCTCGCCGTCTGTCTCGGCGCCAACGCAGCCATCTTCACCGTGGTCTACTCGGTGCTGTTGCGGCCGCTGCCCGTTCCCGACGCCGACCGCATCGTCGCCTTGGGAGATGTCTACCCGACGATTACACCCGACGACATCTTGTCCAACACGGCGCCGTCGTACTTCGACCGGCTCGAAGCGATCACGACGCTCGAGCAGCAGGCGATGTTCTCGTTGTGGTTCGACACCATGACCATCGACGGCGTTGCAGAAGAACTTCGTGGAATGAGAGCGACACCGTCGCTCTTTCGCTTGATGCAGGTCCCACCCGCTCTGGGCCGGGCGTTCACCGATGCGGAGGGAGAGATCGGCGCCGAGCAGAAGATCATCCTGAGCCACGGGCTCTGGCAGCGACTGTATGGCGGTGATCCGACGGTCGTAGGGCAAGACCTTCGACTGGGGTGGACGGGCCAGCGCTACACGATCGTAGGCGTCATGCCACGCGGCTTCTCGTTCTTCGAGCTCGGCGACGACGGCCACGCGCGGGGACCAGGGGACGAGGTCCAATTCTGGATACCGCTCGCCTTCACAGTCGCGCAGCGGTCCGAAGCGGCGCGCACTCGGTATGGCTTTTTCCATGTCGGCCGCATGCGGTCCACGGTCACGGTCGCGCAAGTCCAGGCGCAGATCGATGCTTTGAATGCCAGAAATATCGAGCGCTTTCCGCAGCTCCGCCTGGCCGAACTGGGCATGTACACCGCCGTGACGCCGCTGCAGGACGCTCTGACGCGCAGCGTCCGCGGCGTTCTGTACCTGCTGTGGGGTGGAGCCGCGTTCGTTCTGCTGATCGGGGCGCTCAACATCGCGAATCTGTCGCTGGCGCGATCGAGCGTCCGGGCGCGCGAGCTGGCCACCCGACTGGCGCTTGGCGCCGGCCGGTTCCGGGTGACGCGGCAATTGATCTTCGAGGGCATGCTCCTCGCTGGAATCGGTGGCGTCGGAAGCATCGCGGTCGCATCCTGGCTACTCGGGACCCTGGTATCCAATGGAATGGCGAATATGCCGAACGCGGCGTCCGTCCAGCTGGATTGGACCGTCGTCGGCTTCACGGTGGCGGTCTCAGCGCTCGTCGGCGTGCTGATCGGACTGGTGCCCGCGGCAACGGTCGGTAGTCTGAACGTGAATCAGATTCTCGCCGATGGCAGCCGACTCGGAACCGGCGGGCGGGCGACCCGTGTCTTTCGGCGTGGGCTCGTCGTCACACAGGTCGCGTTTTCCGTCGTCCTACTGATCGGCGCCGGATTGTTGCTGACCAGTTTTCGCAATCTTCTCGCGGTGGACGCCGGGTTCGATGCCGAGCGTGTCGCCACGGCAACGATTTTCCCGCCGCCGTCGCGATACGCCGATCAACCTGCCCTGGTCGCATTGTCCAATCGCGTGCTCGAATCGGTGCGCAGCCTTCCAGGCGTGGATGCCGCAGGCATCACGTCGAACATCGCATTGAGCGGGCAGACCACACCGGCGACGGTCTCTGCTGCCGGTTCCAGCCCGCAACCAGGCGACACGTTGGTGCTGCCGTCGGTGGTCAGCGTCACACCCGGATACTTCGAAGCGATGGCCACGCCTCTCGTTCGCGGACGCTACTTTGCTGAGAGCGACCAGGAACGGACGCTCCCTGTCGCGATTGTCGACGAGCGTCTCGCGGCGCGGCTCTGGCCGAATGAGGATCCGATTGGGAAGGGTCTGCACCGCGGCGATTCCAAACGGTACACGGTCGTCGGTGTCGTTCGCGATGTGCGCTTCGATGGTCTGGCCGGGCAGACGGAGTCAATCGGTGCAGCCTACTTCCCGCACACGCAGGCGCCGGCGATGGGCCGGCTTCGGTGGATCGCAATCAAGACGGCGGCCGACCCAGCGGCCGTGATGCGATCGCTTCGATCGGCACTGATGGCGATCGACCCGGATTTGCCTCTCTCCGACATCCAGACGATGACGCAGCGCACGTCGCGTTCGGTCGTGCCACAAAAACTCGCGATGGGCCTCGCGGCCATGTTCGGTGTCGTCGCGCTGTGCTTGTCGGCGCTCGGTATCTACGGAGTGCTGACGTACGTCGTGACCCAGAGAACACGCGAGATAGGGATACGCATCGCGCTGGGGAGTACGGCACGCAGCATTTTCCAGCTTGTCCTCAGGGAGGGGCTGATGCTGGTCGCAGCTGGGCTGGTGCTCGGTGTACTCGGCGCTCTCGCGGTAGGGCGAGCTTTCGAGGGGCTGGTGTTCGGCGTGAGGCCGACGGACCCCTTTATCCTCGGCAGCGTGGCCTTCTCAACGGCCATCATCGCACTCCTGGCGTGCGTCTCTCCCGCGCGTCGTGCGACACGAGTCGATCCACTGATCGCCTTGAGTGACCAGTAGTGCGAATGGGGATCGTCGCGTACGGGACTGCCGCTCGTAGTACGATTTGCGGCATCGTGTGCAACCAGCACGTCCGTAAAGGAGTTCTCCCGATGAATCGATTCGCTGTTCTTGGCATCGCGCTCGCTCTCGCCGCCGCCGGTGTGCGTGCGCAGGCTCCCGTTGAATTGAAGGTTGGCGACATGGCCCCCGACTTTTCGCTGCGGGCGTCCGACGGCAAGACCTACACGCTCGCGGATTTTCGCGGCAAAAAAGCCGTGGTCCTCGCGTGGTTCCCCAAGGCGGCCACGCGCGGCTGCACCATCGAGTGCAAATCGCTGGCTGAAAACGGCCACCTGTTGAAGGGCTATCAAGTGGCGTATTTCATGGCGAGCGTTGACCCGATCGAGGACAACACGGCATTCGCAAAAGCGACGTCAGTGAAGCTGGGCGACACCGTCGTCGAGAAGAAAGAAGCCGATTTTCCGATCCTGAGCGATCCGACGAAACAGGTGGCCACCGAGTATGGCGTGCTGAATCAGCGCGGCATGGCGAATCGCTGGACCTTCTACATCGGCAAGGACGGAAAGATACTGGCGATCGACAAGGCCGTGAAGCCGGAGACCTCCGCCGAAGACATGGCCGCGAAGCTGAAAGAGCTCGGCGTCCAGGCGGAGCGGTCGATGTAAATGCGCGTGAGGGCCGCCGAGGAGGCAGAGATCGATCAGCTGGCGAGTGTGTGGTACGACGGCTGGCAGGATGCTCACGCGAAGATTCTGCCGGCCGAGCTCGCGCGGCTCCGGACGCTGGAGAGTTTTCGAAGCCGGCTTCAGCAGGCCCTGACCAACGTTCGGGTCGTTGGCCCATCCGGCGCCCCCCTCGGATTCTGCATCGTCAAGGGCGACGAACTGTATCAGCTTTTCGTCTCGGCGCAGGCGCGCGGCTCGGGCGTGGCGGCCGCCTTGATGGCCGATGCAGAGGCTCGGCTAGTCGAAAGCGGAGTCAAGACCGCCTGGCTGGCGTGCGCGATCGGAAACGAGCGGGCCGCGAGATTCTATGAGAAGTGGGGCTGGCATCGGGCCGGGACGATGATCAACCATCTGGACACATCGAGTGGAGAGTTCCTGCTGGAAGTGTGGCGCTACGAAAAATCTCTCACCCGCGCGGCCTGAAGTCGTGATCCGCGCGCAGCTCGGAGACGAGTTGCCGCAGTGACTCGACGAGAGACTCGATTTCCTTTTCGAGCGCCTCGCGTCGCTCGTCCACTCCGCCGAGCTCGCCGCGGCGCGCGGAGTGTTCCAATGACCGCGCGGTTTCGAACGCGGGTCCCCTGGAGAACAGTCCCGCCGATCCCTTGATCGCGTGAGCGGCGGCGGCGATCGCCCCCGGATCTCGCCTGTCCACCGCGGTCCGCAGCGTCTGGACCATCGTGGGCGCATCGGCGAGGAACACGGAGGCCACGTCCGCGACGAGTGGCTTCTTGCCGTTGAAGTCGCGAAGCAGCGCCGCGACGTCGAACCCATGCGGCGCGGGCGCCGGCGCCACTCGTTCGATCGCGGCAATCAGATCGTCGGGACGCAGCGGCTTCGACACGTAGCTGTCCATGCCCGCCGCGATGGCGCGTTCCCGATCGCCCGCCATCGCATGCGCCGTCATGGCGATGATCGGAACGTGACCGCCGGTGTCCTTCTCGTAGGCGCGGATCGCCGCAGTGGCCTCGAGCCCGCCCATCTCGGGCATCTGCAGATCCATGAGGACGACGTCGAATCGTTCCTCGCGTGCTTTCTGCACGGCCTCGCGCCCGTTCCAGGTGGTGACGACCTGATGCCCTTCCTGCTGGAGGAGCGTCACCACCAGCTTCTGGTTGGTCGCGTTGTCTTCAGCGACGAGGATCCGAAGTGGCCGCGCCGGCGCTTTCAGCGGCGCCAGTTCGATGGTGGGCGCCGCCTGTCCCGCGTCGAACGCCGTGGCGATTGCGTCGAGCAGATCCGATTGCTTCACCGGCTTGAGCAGCTGCGCCACGATGCCGTGGCCGGTGGTGCGCTCCCGGCTTGCATGAATCCCTGCCGAGGTCAGCATCATCAGCTTGACGCCGGCGAGCCGCGGGTCGGCGCTGACCTGCTGCGCGAACGCGAAGCCGTCCACACCGGGCATCATCGCGTCGGTGAGCACGAGTTGAAACGGCCATCCCTCGTCCACCGCCGCGCGCATGGCCGCGAGGCCGCGGCCCGCGTCTTCGACGGCTGTCGGCTTCATGTCCCAGCTGGTCAGGACTTCGGACAGGATCGTGCGGTTCACGGCGTTGTCGTCGACCACGAGCACGCGGAGTCCGCGCAAGGTGCCGCTTGACGGAGGAACGGCAGGCGCGTGCAACGGTCGCTGGAAGTGGGCAACAAAGTGGAAGGAGCTGCCCTTGCCCGGCTCGCTGGCGACCCAGATGCGGCCGCCCATCAGCTCCACCAGTTGCGCGGAGATCGTCAGGCCGAGACCGGTGCCGCCGAAACGCCGCGTGGTGGACGCGTCCGCCTGCACGAACGCGCCGAAGATCTGCCATTGTTTCTCTGACGGTATGCCGATGCCCGTGTCGGACACGGTGAACTGCAGCGCCGCTTCCGCGTCGGTCAGGCTGTTCACCGCGACCTGTACGATCACGTCACCCTGGTCGGTGAACTTGATCGCGTTGCCGACGAGGTTCGCAACCACCTGCCGAAGGCGACCGGCGTCCCCGACGAGTGCCATCTGGCACGTCGGGCAACACGCGGCACGCCAGCTCGAGCCCCTTCTCGTCGGCCTTTCCAGCGAAGAGGCGCACGGCGTTTTCCACGGCGTCACGGAGGCTGAAGGGCGCGGGGTCGAGCGTGAGCTTGCGCGCTTCGATCTTCGAGACATCCAGAATGTCGTTGAGGATGGCGAGCAGCGACTCCGCCGAGTCGTTCGCCGTGCGGATGTAGTCGCGCTGCTGCGGCGTCAGCGGCGTCCGCAGGGCGAGCTCGGTCATCCCGATGACGGCGTTCATCGGCGTCCGAATCTCGTGGCTCATGTTGGCGAGGAACTCTCCCTTCGCCACCGTGGCCTCTTCGGCTCGCCGCTTCGCGACCTCGAGCTCGCGCACCACATCGGCAAGCCGTTCCTCCGCCCGCCGCCGATCGGTGACGTCCCGCGCCGCACCGTACACGACACCCTCCGCCACGACCGGCGCAACCGACCACTGCAGCCATCGGTACGAGCCGTCGCGCGCGCGATAGCGGTTCTCGAAGTCGATCACGCGCGCGCCCGATTCGAGCGCGCGCATCGCGTCGACGGTCGCGTTCCGATCGTCCGGATGAACGAAGTCGAGGAACGGCGATGTCAACAGCTCGCCGTCGGCGTACCCGAGCAGGCGTTCCCACGCCGGGTTGACTCGTACGAACCGTCCTTCCAGGTTTGCGACGCACAGGAGGTCCAGCGACAGGTTGAAGAACCGCTCGAGTTCCTCCGCCGCCCACTTCCTGTCCACGTACAACCCGATCTGGCTGCCCGCGGTGGCCATCGTCGCCAGCAGATCCTGATCGGGCTGCCGGATGTCGCGGCTGAAGAACTCCATGACGCCCAGCACGACGTCGCCGCGCCGGATTGGCAGCGCGAAGGCGCCATGCAGGCCGACGTCCGCCGCTGCCTGTGCGCGCGGGAAATTCGTATCGATCGTGACGTCGGGTATCCAGGCCGGCTGTCCCGAAGCCCAGACGCGGCCTGGCAAGCCGATCCCCTTGTCGAACAAGGCGTGCCGGCTGATCTCCGAGAACGCGTCGAACCGGAGCGTGGAGTCCTGCCAGATGCCGACGCAACGGAGCTTCCGTCCCGCGCGGTCCACTTCCCAAAGCCCGCCGTACTCCCATCCGAGTGATTCGCAGACCGCCGCGAGCATCCGCGGCGCCGCCTCGGTGAGCGTGGCGGACTCGCCCAGCGCACGGGCTATTTCGTGCAGGATGGGTGCGCGCGGCGCGATCCCCGACGGGCTGTTGAGCTGGTCTTGATGGTCCACGTGCGCCACCGTTACGCCGGGTGCGGCGCGCAGTAGACTACTGCCGATCGCCCCGATCGCCTCAGGCTTTTCGCAGGTTCCCGATGGAGGTCGTGATGGCCACTCCAATGGCGGCGGCCCACCGCGTGCTCATCGTCGACGACGATCGCGCTCTGCGATTCGCAGTGACGGCGCTGCTCGAGGACGCGGGGTACGTCACGGAGCAGGCCGCGGACGGGCCCGAGGCGCTCCTCAAGCTTCAGCAGCAGGGAGTCGACCTCATGCTGCTGGACATCGGTCTTCCCGGGATGAGCGGCCTCGAGGTACTGGCGCAGGCGCGTGGGCTCGCAGCCGCGCCGCGGGTGGTCATGATGACCGCCGACGACACGCCGGAGACGCTCCTGCGAGCCGTTCAGGGACAGGCGCATCGCTACGTGCGCAAGCCCGTGGCACCAGGCAAGATCGTCGAGGTCGTCAAGGATGTGCTCGCGGCTTCGCCCGCGGCGGCGCTCCCGATCCAAGTCGTGTCGGCCAAACCCGAGTGGGTGGAGCTGGTGGCCCCGTGCTCGCTGGAGGTCGCCGAGCGCATCTACGACTTCGTGATGCAGCTCGATATGCGTCTCCCGGATGACGTCCGCGATTCCGTCGCGCAGGCGTTCCGCGAGCTGCTGACGAATGCGATGGAGTGGGGCGGAAAGCTCGACGCTACGCGCACGGTGCGCATCTCCTGCCTGCGCGCGCGCCGCATGCTGCTCTACCGCATCTCCGACCCGGGGGATGGCTTCGACATCGACGCGATCAAGCATGCGGCCATCTGCAACCCGGCGGAGGATCCGCTCGGCCACGCCCGCGTGCGCGAGGAGCTCGGCATCCGTCCGGGCGGGCTCGGACTCGTCATCACGCGCGCGCTGGTCGACGAAGTGATCTATAACGAGAAGCGGAACGAAGTGGTGCTGGTGCAGTATCTGGATTGAGACGCCTCATGCTCCTGGAGATCACGGAACACGCCGTCGGCGATGTGACGGTGCTGAATCTCAACGGCCGGTTGGTCCTCACGGAAGCTGAGGACCCGTTCCGCGAGCATGTGGAGGCGCTCATCGCGCGCGGATGCGTCAAGCTCGTCATGGATCTGGCGCGCGTGACCTACATCGACAGCGCCGGCCTTGGAATGCTGGTCGCGAAGTACGTCAGCGCCCGGCGGCGTGGCGGCGATATCCGCTTGTGCCACCTCACGCCGCGGAGCACGCACGTGATGGACATTACGAAGCTGTCGTGCGTGTTCCGCGTGTTCGACTCGGAGGACGAGGCGGTGCACAGCTTCGATCACGACACACGCGACCCAGGCTCCCTCATAGGCGGGGCGAACCGTTTCTAAGAGCCGCAGATTGGTCTGACCGCTGATGCTTGACGGAAGCCCGGCTTCGAGCGCATGCTGATGCCGGCGTCGATCCGCGCCAAACCTCTTCGGGTCCCGCTCCGGCCGGGACCGTCGTGAGGCAAAGGGGGGCATACTCCCGGATTCGGACGTCTGAACCTTTGCGTCGCCGCGTGCGCGCTGCCGGGGAGCGAGCCCGTGGTGCGTGCAAAGGAGCTCAGACGATGCCCCGCGACAAGGACCGCAAGCGCATCATCCGCACGCGGATGGAGAAGACGGGCGAATCCTATACCACCGCCCGCGCGCACGTCATTTCCAAGACAAGAGAAAAAGCGCAGCCAGCGCCTCGCGTCGACCACGCGGCGTTGGCCGGCATGAGCGATCAATCCGTCGCCGCGAAGACGGGACACACCTGGCAGGAATGGGTACGCCTGCTCGACGCCGACGAGGCCGCGGCGATGCGGCATCGCGACATTGCGGCGCTCGTGCACGGCAAGCACGGCGTCGGAGACTGGTGGGCGCAGACCGTCACCGTCGGCTACGAGCGCATCAAGGGCCTGCGCGATCTGGGCCAGCGCCGCGACGGGGCGTACCGAGGCCAACAAGAGCAAGACGCTCAACGTTCCGGTCAAGACGCTTTTCCGCGCCTGGGCCGACGCCGCGACTCGACGCCGCTGGCTCGGCGGCGTCAAGGCCAGCGTGCGCACGGCGACCGCGCCGAAATCGATGCGGCTGCAGTGGCCCGACGGCACGATCGTCGTCGTCGGCTTCACGCCGAAGAGCAGCGTGAAGAGCATGGTCGCTCTCACGCACACGAAGCTGCGCGACCGGGCCGCGTCCGCCGAGGCGAAGAAGTACTGGGCCGATCGCCTCGATGCGCTGGCGTCGCTGCTCGCCGGGCGCAACGCGTAAATGGACGGGGCGGTCGCTGCGTGGCCGCCCCGCCTCTCGCGCGTCAGACCGCCACTCCTTCGATTGTCGCCCCGACAAGCGCTGCGTGTTCGCCGATATCCTCGAAGTGTCAGTCGATCGTTCCGACGAGGAAGGTGACGCGATGGTCGTGGTGATGTTCCGCTCGAAGCTCGTTGACAGCGCAGGCGATGATTACGCCCGTGCGCTCGCGTCTACGCTCGAATTGGCGCGGCAGGCGCCCGGCTTCGTCGATGTCAAGAGCTTCCGAGCGGACGATGGTGAGCGACTCACGCTGGTCTGGTGGGCAGACGAACAGACACTGCTCGAGTGGAGGAACGATCCGCGCCATCGCGCCGTGCAACAGGCCGGGATCGATCGGTGGTACCGGTCCTATCGAATGGAAGTCGCGACCATTACCCGCACGAGCGAGTTCACGCGCCCTTGAATCAGGCGAAACCTTCGAGGCGCCAGCCTCGCGCCGAGAACAGCGGCACGAATTCGGGCGGGACGAAGAGGCGGTCCTCCGGCCGGGGAATCTTGAAGTAGCTTTGCGGCCGAAGCATGACGTCATCGTTCTTGCTCAGGTCGATCACCGCGCGGTTGGGGGCCTCGCCGCGCCCCAGATACCTGATTTCGAAGGCCTCGAACCGCAGCAGATCGCCGTCCTTGAAGACGCCTTTCTTGGCCGCTCGGGCGGCCTTCACGAAATTCCGCGCTTTCTTGAGGTCGCCGGTTTCCGCCACCGTGTTGGCAGTCTTGGGCGGCAGAACCGCGTCGGCAATGGAGTCGGCCTTGCGAAACGGGTCGATGTTGGGCCAGATGAAATAGGGCAGCGTGTGTCCCGCTTCGAGCATCCGCTCGTTGTACGAATCGGGTCGAGGCGCCGGAACGTTCGGGTTCGGCTGGTTCCGATTGATGAACGCCAGGAATCGCCCGTTGCGATCGAAGACCTCGTAGGAGAACGCGACGAAGTAGCCGAACGCGGCAGGAGCCTGGCCGAGGGCGGTCATATCGGCCTGGATGAGCCCCTTCAGCGCGTCCGATGCGGCGATCGCCGCGCGGTGGTGATTTGCCGCGGCACCGGGCCCCACCCTCGCCCGCAGGTGGTCGGCCAGCTGGAGCTCGAGGAGCGCCGACGCTGGAAGACCCGGCGCAAACGGGTTCGACAGAAACTGTTCCCAGGGCTGACCGTTCAGAGCGGCCGCCCCGCCCAACGGCTGCTCGAAGGATTTTTCGGGAGTGTCGACGCCCAGAAACCGAACCGAACCCGTTCCGTCGAGTTGTATGCCGACGGTGTCGCCGTCGGGGACGGATTCATTGATCGTTTGTACGGTGCCGTCGTTGCGGCGTCGGACCCCCATGACGGCCCGTGGACTTCCATCTGGCAGCGTGAAGAACGTGGCAGGCACCGGTCCTCCTTGATTCAGTCGGCGGACGACTACTCGAATCAACGGGAAAATACCGGAAACCGAACATGCTGAAAACCTCTGACCGTTTTATTGTCACATTCGTCGTTATCGTCATTGCCGCGGTCGCAAACCCCGCCTGCGGCGGCCGCTTTCATGGGTCGCCGCGCGCGTGTGCCACCGCCAATGTGAGTCGAGCGGCCAGCGCTCGATTCCCGCTGAGCGTCCAAGCCGGCACGCGGTACCTCGTGGACCCACGAGGAGCGCCGTTCCTGATCCAGGGCGACAGCGCATGGTCGCTCATGGCTCAACTCACGGTGGAAGACGCGGAGGCGTACCTCGAGAACAGACGGCAGAAGGTTTCAATGCGGTGCTCGTCAATCTGATCGAGCACTACTTCGCCGACGAGCCGCCGTCGAACGCCTACGGGGACGCACCGTTTCTCAGCCCCGGGGATTTCTCGGCACCCAATGAAGCGTACTTCGCCCATGCGGCGTGCGTGATCGGCATGGCGGCCGAGCGGGACATGCTCGTCATGCTCGCGCCCTCATATCTCGGGCACTCCGGCGGCAATCAGGGCTGGTACTCGGAGATGAAGGCGATGGGCAGCGCCCGGCTGCGCGCCTACGGCAGGTACCTGGCGACTCGATTCAAAGGGTACGACAACATTCTCTGGGTCCACGGAGGCGACTACAACCCACCGGACCGCGATCTTCTGGTCGCGATCGTCGACGGGATTCGCGATATCGAGGCCGACCGGTGGCTGCACACATTCCACGGCGCCCGTGGCACCGCGGGCCTCGAGTTCGTCGGCACGGCGCAATCGTGGCTGCGCGTGAACAACATCTACTCCGACCAACACACCGTGGTCGCGGACGCGTACGGAGAGTACCCGCAGGTCGACGCTGCCGTTCTTCCTCATCGAGGCGAGATATGAGGACGAGGGCGTTGCCGCGGGGGGCGTGCGGCGACAGGCGTATCAGGCTGTCCTGTCGGGCGCCTCCGGGCAGGTGATCGGCAACAAGGACGTGTGGCGGTTCAGTCCATCCTGGCGGCGCGCCATGGATCTCGAGGGCGCCCGCACGATGACGCACCTGCGGGCACTGCTCGGCGGACGCGCCTGGTGGCAGCTGCGGCCCGACATGAACGACGCGCTGCTCACGAGTGGCGCGGGGGCCGGCGCGGATCGCGCTGCCGCCGCGCTCGCGATGGACGGGTCGTACGCGCTGATCTACACGCCGGGCGTTCGCGCGCTCGCCGTGGATCTTGGACGACTGGCAGGTCCGAGAGTGGCAGCGCGCTGGTTCGATCCGACGACGGGTGCGTATGCGGCCATCCCCGGTTTCCCCGCGCGCGCGGGAGGCGTTCACACAGTCGGCCCGAGAGGACAGAATGCGAGCGGTTCCGGCGACTGGGTGCTCGTGTTGGACTCCGTGCCCGACGTCTGACGCGGCTACTGCCCAAATCGCGGATTCACCACGCTGCTGAAGATCGAGCCGAACGTATACGTCAGACTCACCGACAGGCTGTACTCGTAACCGCTCTGGAGCTGGCGCAGCCGAAGCAGCACTTCTTCGGGCGTGGCGCCCCGGGCCGGGATGGACAGTTGATCGCGGATGCGCGACGCGCTGAGTGTCGATGCGACCGCCAGGCCGCGCGCAAGGCGGACCGAGAGCTCCCCCTCCGTCTCGAGCCGCGACTTGCTGAGGTCGTGCAGGTACTGCGACCACTCCACACGCGCCTGCAGCGACCCCCATCGTTCGCGTTGCTCGAACGTCAGCGAGAGCTCGTGCCGCGGAAGCGTCTCCCTGGTTTCGCCGAAAAGTGTCTCCTCGTAATACCGCACGTGGTTGACGCCCACGTCGTACAACGCCCTGAGCTGCCGCCGCATGTGCATCGAATAGGGGAACACGTTGTATTCGATGGCCGGCGCGCCGGTGATCGAGAACTTCATGTTGTCGAAGGTCGACGACTCGACGTCGCCCATCGCGCCAATCGACCAGTGCTCCCCGAGCGCCTTGGCGACGAGCCAGTTGAAGTCGCGCTCGCGCCGCTCGACCTTCACGGGTTCGTCCTCCTCGAGATCGAACTCCTCCCGCTCGTGTTCGAGCTCGCCGCCGAGCGTGATCTTCCAGTCGGGCGTGATCCGGTCCGCGCTCAGGTTGGCGCCGATCTGTCGTTCCCGGCTCGACTCCTCGCCATCGAACGACGCGGAGCCGCGGAGGCTGAATACCCAGTTGTTCCAGCGATCGCCCGCGACGGCGGGCCGTTGACCTTCGGACCCGAGTCGAACGCCGACGTCGAGGGCCGGAGGCACCGCCTCTCGCGTCAGGAACCGCAGCAGGCCGACGCGCACGGCCGTGGCCAGCTGTCGTCGAATGACGTCGTCGGTATCCGAGTTCGCGGTGACGGTTCTCAGCGTCTCCGTCAGCCCCTCGACCCGTCCAGCGCCGATGAAGGCGACGTTGTACTCGCTGCCTCCACTGCTCGTGTCGGCCCGCGTGATGAGAATGTGAACGTCCGCTTCGGTCCGATCCCGCACGAAGTCCACGAACTGGATCTCGGTGCGGAGAAAGTCGGCAAAGCAGGACTCGCAGTCGAGGAACACCTTCAACTGCGGAGGCTTGGGCGATGCGGGCTTCTGGGCCGCCGCTTCCTGCCCGCCGACGCCGCCAAGAAGGAAAAGAACTGTGGAGAGCGCCGCGATCACGCGTAGGCCTGCGTGAACCGGTCGCGGATGAATCGAAGATCGCGCGCGGCTGCCTCGACGGTACGGTCACGCGTCTCCTCGGTCGTAGACCCTTCGATGTCGTACTCAAAATGGAGCGACACCGGCCCGTGGAAGCCTCCGTCCGCGAGCGCCTTCGAGTACCACGTCCAGTCCACCATCCCGTCGCCGAGCGGGCAGTCATGCAGTCGCCAGCCGCGGTCGCCTTTCTCCCAGAAGACGTCTTTCACGGCAATCATCTTCAGCCGTGGCGCGACGAGGCGCATCGCCGCCTTCCACCCGATACCGCCGCCTTCCACCACCGCGTGGCGCGCGTCGAAGTAGTAGCCGGCCCACTTCGCGGGAAGCTTGTCGATCTCCGGCGCGATGTCCCAGATCGATGCGCCGATGTTTCCTTCGTGATTATGGAACCCGAGCTCGATGCCGCACGCTGCTCCAAGCTGCGTGAGCCCGGCGAGCGATCGCCCGGTGGCAGCCACCTCCGCGCGAACGTCGGCGAGCGCGTAGCGGTAGTAGCCCGGCTTGAAGTAGCGGACGCCATGCTTGCCGGCGGTCTCGAGGATCGACCGGGCGGTCGGCTCGTCGGCGGAGAGCAGCGCGGTGGTAATCATCGGAACGTCCACGCCGCGGCCGCGGATCGCGTCGAGCGCGCGCGGCAGCTCGTCGCGGACGCGCGCGGGGTCGACGTGTCCGCGAGGTCTCACCGTGAGGTCGACGCCGTCGAAGCCGATCCGCTTGACCGCGTCGGCGAGCGCAGCGCCTTCGAGCATCGGCAGGTGCTTCGAGAAGAAGCAAAGCGGCCCACGAAATCTGCCGCTGCCTCGCGGCTCGGCGCCCGCGTCGAGCGCCAGCGCAGCGTCAGCCAGAGCACCGCCAGCCGCGGCAGCGCCTGCAGTCACGAGAAACTCGCGTCGGGTCGAGGGCATCGCGCGTCTCAGAACGTCAGACGAACGCCGAACTCCAGCACGCGGCCCGGCGCCGCGCTGGTCACCGCGCCGTATCCGCCCGCGGGGTTTCCGGCGGCGTCGAAACGGACGGTCGTGTTCAGCCCTGTGAACGAGACCGTGTTGAACGCGTTGAACGCCTCGGCGCGCAGCTGGACGTTCAGGCGGCCCGCGACCTTGACGATCTTCATCAGGCCCAGATCGACGCGGCTGAAGCGTGGTCCGATCAACACGTTCCGTGGACTGTTGCCGAACTGCCCGGGCGTCATGGCCGCCGGGTTGAGGAAAGCGGCGGTATCGAACCATCGCTGGGGCGTGCGGTCGCCGGCGGACAGCGTGGGATCGCCCACGAGCGTCGCGCGCGTCGAGTTGACTCCGATGCGCGCCGCGTCGACCGGTGCGGTGACCGTAAAGGAGCGCCGCTCTTAGACGACGACGCCCGACACATCCCAGCCGCCGAGGATGCCGCGAAGCGGCGCGCTCGCCGCCTCACGGAAGAACGGCAGCTGCCAGATGAAGTGGCCGTTGAAGTTGTGCGCGCGGTGAATCGACGCCAGCCCGTAGTCGGCCGCGATGTCGTAAGTGTCCTGCGGCGTCCCGCTGGTGGTGTCCCAGGTCCTCGAGAACGTGTAGTTGACACCGACCTCGAGCCCCTTCTCGAGGCGCCGGGTGACGGACGTCTGCAGGCTGTGATACTTCGATTCGTCTTCGTTCTCGGTGATGAGGATGTTGCCGTAGCCGGGATACGGACGGAGCGCGTTGACGTTGATCGTGCTGGCCGGTGGATTGAGGCGGGTGCCGGCGCGGAGCTGGTTGATGTTTACCGTCCGCGGCAGACGGTCGCCTAAGGTGCCCACGTAGTTCACGTGGACGATCGTGCCCGGCAACACCTCGTGCTGCATGCCGAGATTGAAGGTCGTGATCCGCGGCGTGCGCATGCGGTCCCTGATGCCCGCGATGTTCGGCGGGAACACACGCTGCGTGCCGCCGGTCGGGTTGTCGATGTTGCCGTCGAAGATGTTCGCCGAACGATCGAGCGGCGGATTTGCCGCCGACGCGCTCAGGAAGTCGGTTCGAACCCGATCGAAGAAGATGCCGACGCCGCCGCGGATCGCAGTCCGGTTGTCGCCGAAGACGTTGTAGGAGAAGCCGACGCGCGGCCCGACGTCCCCGAACTCGGTCTGCACCCCGCCGCGGGGGAGGCCGACGAAGAGCGCGGCGGCCGCTGGGTCGTTCGCCGCCGGCAGCAGCCCGCGCGCGTCCTCCGGAAAACCGTCGCCGAAGATGACGATGCCGTTGGTGAGGCTGCCCGTGCCCGGGACGAGCGATCCATCCGTTGTCACCACACCCGGTGCCCGGGCAGCATCGAACCGGCGAGCATCGAACGTCGAGAAGTTGTTCAGCGCGCTGTAGAGCGGCGCGATGATGTTGTAGCGCAGGCCCAGGTCCAGCGTCAGCTCGTGGCGTCACCCGCCAGTTGTCCTGAGCGTAGAACTCGTACTGCCAGAAGCGCGCGCGCCATTCCTGATCCTGCTCGCCTTCCGTATAGCTCTGGAAGTTGCCCAGCAGCGCGTCGGCGACGACGTTGCCTGTTGAATTGCGCGCCGACGTGGCGAACGTGACCACGCCGTTGTCGCGCGGCCGGGTGTTCTGATCCTTCTGGCTGTAGGTGATCTGGCGTGCCGAACTTCAGCGCGTGCGCGCCGCGTACCCACGTCAGGTCGTCGCGGACCTGGTACGTCAGGTTGCGGTTGCGAATGTAGTCGCCCGTGTTGTACGCGGTGAAGCCGGTCAGTGTCATGTCAGGTCCGACACCGAAGCGATTCAACGGGTAGATCTCGGGGTAGGTCAGGCCCAGCGCGCCGCGGGCCAGCGTTTCGTTCTGCGGGCCGGCGGCGATGGTGTTCTTGGTCGCGGACACGGTCACCGAGTTGAGCAGCGCGTTCGACAGCGTCTGCTGCACCGACCCGACGGTCGTCCAGCCCGGGCGCGGCCGCGTGCCCGGCACGATGCCGGTGTTTCCGCCCTGGAACGCATTGAAGATCTGCACGTCGTTGTGGGTGAAGCGATAGGTCGCCTGCGTGCGCGGAGAGATCACGTAATCAACCCGCAGCACCTCCTCACGGCTGTCGGTCTCGTTGGTGGCGGTTACGAGGTAATTCCCGCCGGGTCCGCCGAAATTCGGCGCCGGGTACGCCGCCAGTAGCGCGCGCCCATTCGGCGAAAAGCGGGAGGCCGGAACCGTGCGGTCGGGGAACGGCTGGCCGCTTACCGGATCGCGCGGCGCCGCGAGCGACGAGGTCCGGAAGTCGCCGGAACGCTCGGCCATGGTCGGCACCGTGCTGACGTTGCTGACTCCTTGGTGATTCGTTTCCAGTCCTGGCCGAAGAAAAAGAACAGCTTGCTCGTCGGCGAACCGGCGACCCGATCGGCCCGCCGACGGTGTAGCCCGCGTTGTTGAAGTCAAGCGGCGCCGGCGCGCCCTGATCAAAGATCGATCGAGAATGAACCTGTCGTTGCGAAAGAACTCGTACGCGCTCCCTCGGAACTCCCGTGTTCCGCTCTTGGTGACGACGTTGATGAGGGCTCCGGACCGGCCGCCGAACTCGGCGGAGTAGCCGGCCGTGAGCACCTTGACCTCCTCGATCGTATCGAGGCTCGGGCTGGTGATGGCGTTGGTGTTGCCGCCGTTGTCCATGTTGTCGGCGCCGTCGACCATGAAATAGATGGAGCCCTGCACGTACCCCGTTGATCGCCTGGCCAGTCGTCGACAGCCCAAGCTGGAATGGATCCGTTGTCGTGATGGCTGCGCCGGGGAGCAGTTGGAGCAATTGCGCGTAATTACGACCGTTCAAGGCGATGTTGTTTACCTGCTCGCCGGTGATGACGCGGCTGACGTCGCCGGATAGCGTTTCGACGCGGCTCGCGGCCGCAGCCACCGAGACGGTTTCCGCGATCGATCCAACTTCGAGCTGAAAATCTACGGCCACGCGTGATGCGGCGTCGAGCACGACGTTCACCCGCTCGACCGACTTGAATCCCGATATCTCGACGCGAACCGTGTAGGAGCCGGCCGGCAGGCTCGCGAAGGTGTAGCCGCCCTCGCTGTCGGAGACGGCCGTCTGTGTGAGGTTGGTGCGCTCGCTCGTGGCCGTCACAGCTCGCACCCGGGAGCACGCGCCGGAGCTGTCGGTGATACGGCCGGCAATCTGGCCGACGGTTGTTCGCACGACGGCCGCGGCAGCAGGACGAAGGCCCCCCAGAGCCAACACCAAACGAACCAGCACTGCGTCATGGCACTCCCAAGTTGAGGAGGCCGCATCTTATACCGGGCGCTCGGGCAGGAATGGCGCCGCGACTGGGTGTTTACCTTCGCTTTCGCTTGGTCGCCGGGCTCGCTTTGGGCTGCCCGCTGCGATCCTGTGCCTCGGCGCGGCGGCGTTCGACGAGTCGCTGCTCGATCTGCGCTCTGAGCGTCCTGGCTTCTGTTTCGACTTCCGTGAGGCGTCCGAGGAGTGCGCTAAGTTCCTCTGGAGTCAGATGCGGCACGGCCGAGAGGCTACACGACGTCGCCGCTGGCAAAGCGCGACCGTTCGGGTAACGGCAATTATTTTCGGAACAAAACTTGCTCCGCCGCCCCGATCTTGCGCCTACGCGTGAGCGACGGACCGAACCGCCTCGCACAAGCGCTTGATCTCGCCCGGTCCGTGCAGCACCACTTCGCACCGAAGCCGCGATGCCTCGGCCACATCCGCATCGCTCGACGCGATCGCTACGATGGGCGGCCGATGGGGCGGCAGCCGCGATACATCCGCGTGCCCGATGCGCATCACGATCGTCGCCGGCGTGATACCGAGGTCATCGAGCGAATCGAGATGTCGCCGGACGATGGGGGCGTAGTGCGCCGTCGCGATCACCTTCTCGATCGCGTTGGCCAGCTCGTCGTGCGGTTCGATGATCAGCACGTTCAGCATGTGCGCTACTCGCGAATCGGTGCCCAGCCTCCAAATTCGATGCCCGGCCGTAGCACCCCCGGCTCTTCCGCGTATCGCGCTCCCTTGCTAAGGTTTATCGCCGCCGGGCAGAATCGCTGGCCGCGTGGGCGTCGCGTAAGAACTTCCATTGTGTCGAGATTGACGCCATGTCGAGATTGGCGCTGTGGGTCGGCGATTGACCGCCCAAAGATCGTGGGTCGCGGCTGCGGACGTTACCGGTAGAGTCCAACGAGCGGAATGCGACGCGCGGCTGAGGTATAAAACCAAAGGTGATTGTTCAGAAGTTTGGAGGAACCTCGGTTGCCGACCCGGACGCGATCCGCCGGCTGATCGACATCGTTCGCGCCACGCGGGCGCGTGAGGGCCGCGGTCCGGCAGTGGTCGTGTCGGCGATGAGCGGCGTCACCGACGCCCTTCTGGCGATAGCGGCGTCAGCGGGTGCAGCGCACACGGAGGACGCGCTGGCGCGCGTGACGCAATTGCGGGAGCGCCACCAGGCGGCCACGGCGGCATTGACGGCCGGCGAGCGCGCTGTGGCGCTGACGACGGTGCTCAATCGACACTTCGACGAGCTCGATGCCGTGGCGCGCGCCCTCGGCGTGCTGCGCGAGGTGTCGGGCCGTACCCTCGATGCCATCGCCGCCACCGGCGAGCTTCTCAGCTCGCGGCTGGTTGCCGCCGCGCTCGACGAGGCTGGGGTTCCGGCCGCCTGGGTCGACGCGCGCCGCGCCATCGTCACCGACGACGAGCACACGCGTGCGGCGCCGCTGATGCGTGAAACCGCCGCAGCCGTGCGGGCGTCGGTGATGCCGGTGCTCGACGCAGGGCACGTCCCCGTTCTCGGGGGGTTCGTCGGCGCCACGACCGAGGGCATCACCACCACGCTCGGCCGCGGGGGATCCGATTATTCGGGCGCGATCATCGGCGCAGCTGTCGAGGCTACCGAGATTCAGATCTGGACCGACGTCGATGGCATGCTGACGGCTGACCCGCGGGTCGTTCCGTCGCCGCGGCTCGTTCCGCAGCTTTCCTTCTCGGAAGCCTCGGAGCTGGCCTACTTTGGCGCCAAGGTGCTGCACCCGAGTACGATCCTTCCGGCTGTCGAGCGCGACATCCCCGTTCGCATCGTCAACGCGCGCAAACCCGAAGGAGAGGGAACGCTGATTGTCGCCCACCCGGCGAGAGCGGCGACTGCGGAAAGCATTACCGCGCTGGCCTGCAAGCGCGACATCACAGTGGTCGACATCACGTCGACGCGGATGCTCATGGCCTACGGCTTCCTGCGGCGTCTTTTCGAAGTGTTCGAGCGGTTCCGCACGCCTGTGGATGTCGTGACCACGTCGGAAGTGAGCGTCTCGGTCACCGTGGACGATTGCCGGCACCTCGACGCCATCCGCGACGCGCTCTCGGAGTTTGCCGAAGTGTCGATCGAGCCGGAGATGGCGCTCTTGTGCGCGGTAGGCGACCAGCTGCGCGGCAATGCGTCCATCGCGCCGCGCGTGATGCGCGTGCTCGAGGGCGTCCCCCTTCGGATGGTCGCGCAGGCGGCGTCGCGGCGGAACATCACGCTCGTGATGCGGCAATCCGACCTGGCCGGCGCCATGCAGCGGCTCCATCAGGAGTTTTTCGGATGAGGCTGCTCCTCGTCGGCTTCGGGCGCATGGGGAAACTGGTCGAGGCGCTGGCGCGGGACGGGGGCCATGTCATCAGTGGGCGCATCGTCGGCGCCACCGCCGGGGGGGATTGGCCGGACGCGGACGTGGCGATTGATTTCTCCACGGCGGACGCCGTAAGGACGAATCTGCCGCGGCTGGCCGAACGGCGCACGAGCGTCGTGGTCGGTACGACAGGCTGGCAGGCGTACGAGCCGGAGCTGCGCGGCGTTGCCGAGCGCGCGGGCATCGGCGTCGTCGCGTCCGCCAACTTCTCGATTGGCGTCAATGTGTTCGCCATGCTCGCGGCCGAGGCGGGCCGGCTGATGCAGGCTCATGAAGAGTACGGCGCGTGGATTCACGAGCTCCACCACGCGGCGAAGAAGGATGCCCCCGTCGGGCACGGCGCTCCTGCTGCGGGACACGCTCGCGAGAGCCGGCTTTTCCCGTGAGGTCGACGTCGCCTCCACACGCGCCGGGTCGATCCCTGGAACTCACGTGATCGGATTCGATGGTCCGTCGGATACGATCGAGCTCACGCACAGGGCGCGCGACCGCCGCGGTTTCGCCAGAGGCGCTCTCGTCGCGGCGCAATGGGTTCACGGCCGCCGTGGCTGGTACACGATGGAAGATGTTCTGAAGGGGTAGTGCATGCGAAGGCAATGGACGGGAGTCGGTACTGCGCTCGTCACCCCGTTCCGCAGAGACGGCACGCTCGACGAATCGGCGGTGCGCCGCCTCGCGAAACGTCAGATCGATGCGGGCGTTCACTTCCTTTCTCCGTGTGGAACCACGGGCGAGGCACCGACGCTCAGTTCGGACGAAAAAGTTCGCATCGTCGAGCTCGTCGTACAGGAAGCGGCGGGGAAGGTGCCGGTGCTGGCGGGCGCGGGCGGCTACGACACGCGGGAAGTGATCGAGCTGATGCACCGCATGGCGAGCGTCGGCGCCGACGGCTTCCTGTCGGTGACGCCGTACTACAACAAGCCCACGCAGGAGGGCCTCTACCAACACTATCAGGCGCTGTCCGACAGCACGTCCTTGCCGATCGTCGTGTACAACGTGCCCGGGCGGACCGGCGTCAACGTCGAGCCCGCCACGCTCGTGCGCCTGGCCGGTCTCAAGAACATCGTGGCGGTGAAAGAAGCGTCGGGCAATGTGTCGCAGATGGCCGAGATCTGCGTGTCGGTGCCGGAAGACTTCATCGTGGTCTCGGGCGACGATGCCCTGACGCTACCGCTGATGGCGATCGGCGGCCACGGCGTCATTTCGGTGGCGTCGAACGAAGCGCCGGCCGAGATGACGCAGATGGTCGAACTGGCCGGGAAGGGCGATTTCCACGCGGCGCAGCGGCTGCACGCGCGGCTTTACCCGCTGATGACCACGAACTTCATCGAGGCGAACCCAGGTCCGGTGAAGGCGGCGATGGCCGCGATGGGACTCCTCGAAGAGGTGTTCCGGCTGCCGATGGTGTCGCCACGCCCCGCGTCGCGCGAAAAGATCATGCGCATCCTGCAGGACCTCAGGCTGAATGAATCTCGCGTCGACAATCACACAACTGTTTGAGCAGGGGGGCAGCGCGCCGCGCGACGCGGCGCGCGCGGCCTTCTGCCGCCTGCGGGAGGAGCTTGCGGCCGGCCGCGTGCGTTCCGCCGAACCCGACCCCGCATCGCCCACGGGCTGGCGGGTCAACGTCTGGGTGAAGCAGGGGATCCTCCTCGGCTTCCGCCACGGCGACGTCGTGGACATGGGCGTTGCCAAGGGTCGCTGGAATTTCTTCGACAAGGACACGATGCCGCTCAAGCAGATCGATCCCGCATCGGGCATCCGAGTGGTGCCGGGCGGCTCGTCGATTCGCGACGGCGCTTATCTCGGGGCCGGCGTGATCTGCATGCCGCCGATGTACATCAACGTCGGCGCGTACGTGGACGAGGGCACGCTCGTCGACTCGCACGCGCTCGTCGGATCGTGCGCGCAGATTGGAAAGAAGGTGCACCTCAGCGCGGCGGCGCAGATCGGCGGCGTCATCGAGCCGGTCGGCGCCATGCCCGTCATCGTCGAGGACGAGGTGCTCGTCGGCGGCAACTGTGGCGTGTACGAGGGCGCGGTGATCAAGCGTCGCGCCGTTCTCGCGTCGGGGACGATCGTGACCGGATCGACACCCATCTACGATCTGCCGAACAGCCGCATCATCAAGCCGGAGCCAGGCATGCCCCTCGTCGTGCCCGAGGGCGCCGTCGTCGTGCCGGGCGCGCGTGCCGTGACCGTCGGCGCAGGTAAAGAGTGGGGGCTTTCTCTCGCGACGCCCGTCATCGTGAAGTACCGCGATGAAAGGACGGACGCGCGCACCGAGCTCGAGCGATGGATCCGGTAGAACTGGCGGGCGCGCTCGTCGACATCGATTCCACGACCGGGAAGGAGCAGGAAGCAGGAGCGTGGCTGTCGAGGTATCTGCGCGATCGCGGCTATGAGGTCGGCGTTCAGCCGGTGTCCGACGGTCGCTTCAACATCTACGCTCGCCTCTCGCCACAGCCACGGCTCGTCTTCTCCACGCACTTCGATTGCGTGCCGCCGTTCTTCCCGGGCCGCGTGAGGGACGGCCGCCTCTATGGCCGCGGCTCGTGTGACGCGAAGGGGATTCTCGCGGCGCAGGTGGCCGCAGCGGAGCGCCTTCGGGCGGCCGGCGAGTCGCGCGTCGCGTTGTTGTTCGTAGTGGGTGAGGAGCGCGGAAGCGACGGCGCCCGAGTGGCGAACGACTATGCCCCTGCCGGCGTCGAGTACCTCGTCAACGGCGAGCCGACCGACAATCGGCTCGGTGCGGCCACACGCGGCGTGCTTCGCGTGAGGCTGCGCGCCACCGGCCGCGCGTCGCATTCGTCGTATCCCGAGCTCGGCGAATCGGCCATCGACAAGCTGCTCGACGCATTGATGCTCGTGCGTGGTCTCGACCTGCCTGTCGATTCGGTGCTCGGACGCACCCACTACTCGATCGGGTTGATCGAGGGGGGCATCGCGCCGAACGTGGTCTCGCCGCACGCCTCGGCGGAGCTCCTCTTCCGCATCGTCGGTGAAGGCTCCCAGGTTCGCGAGCTCCTGCGTCCGGCGGAGCACCTCGTCGGCGTCGAAGAAGTGCTCGAGGTGCCCGCGGTGAAGCTCCACACGGTGCCGGGGGTCGAGACGGCGGTTTTTCCGTACACGACGGACATCCCGCTGCTGGATCGGTGGGGGACGCCGCTGCTGCTCGGTCCAGGCTCGATTCATGTGGCGCACACGGCCGACGAATACGTGCAGTTGGATGAGCTGATAACGGCGGTGGACCGCTACGCCACGCTCGCCACCCATCTGTTAAGATGAAAGGTCTGGTGAGCCGCACCGCGGCCCGGACCCTGTGCAATCCCAGACTGCGAACCGCGTCAGGGCCGGAAGGCAGCAGCGCTAAGTAGACCCTGAGGTGTGCCGCAGGTGCACCGGGTCGCGGTTCGGCTCATCGGAGTTCACTTTTCGACTGACTTTCCACTTTCCACTTTTTACTTTCCACTTGTCGTATCAGGTTCTCGCGCGAAAGTGGCGGCCGCAGCGGTTCGACGACGTCGTCGGGCAGCAGGCGGTGACGCGTACGCTGCGCAACGCGGTCACGAGCGGGCGCATCGCGCATGCCTTCGTGTTCGCCGGCTCGCGCGGCTGCGGGAAGACCACGACGGCGCGCATCCTGGCGCGCGCGCTCAACTGTGTGAAGGGGCCGACCGCCGATCCCTGCGGCGAATGTGACGCGTGCGTGGAGATCGCGCAGGGTCGCGACATCGACGTCCTCGAGATCGACGCGGCCAGCCACACCGGCATCGACAACATCCGCGAGGTCGTGATTGGCGGCCTGTCGATTACTCCGGTCCGTAACCGATACAAAGTGTTCATCATCGACGAGGTGCATCAGCTCTCGACGCCTGCGTTCAACGCGCTCCTGAAATCGATCGAAGAGCCGCCGCCCCACGTGGTCTTCATGATGGCCACGACCGAGCTGCACAAGATCCCGGACACGATTCTCTCGCGGTCGCAGGTATTCGAGTTCCGCCAGATACCGGCGAAGGCGATCGCCGATCAGCTGCGCCGGATTGCCGCGGCGGAGCAGATCGACGTGGAGGAGGCCGCACTGGGCCTGATCGCGCGCGCGGCGGAAGGCAGCATGCGCGATGCGCAGAGCGCGCTGGACCAGGTGATGGCGTTCGCGGGCAGCCGCGTGTCGGTCGACGACGTGTCGACGGTGCTCGGTCTGGTTGGCCGTGATCTGCTGTTCGATGTCGTCGAAGCCGTGGTCGACGAAGACGCGCCGCGCGCGTTTGCCGCAGCGGATCGCGCCGTGGAGGCGGGGCACGAGCTTCGCCTGGTGCTGCGCGAGCTGTCGAGCCTGGTGCGCGACGTGATGGTGGTGTCCGTCGACCCGTCGCGCGTCGACGAGGGCGAGCTTGCGGCGTCCGAGCGTGAACGGCTGCAACAGCTTGCGCGCCGGTTCTCGCGCGAAGATCTCATGCGCGCGTTCGACCTGCTCTCGACCTCCGAGGTCGAGATTCGAACCGTCGCGCAGCCGCGGTACTACTTCGAGATGGCGCTCCTGCGGTGGATGCACCTTCGCAAGCTGGTGCCGCTGGTCGATCTGATGGACCAGATGCGCGGCGGCACAGGTCAGTCCAGCGCGGCGCCTCGTCCGCCAACCCCGACGACTCGGGCGACTGCGCCGGCTCCGTCGCCTCGTCAGGCCGCGCCGGCCACTCCGAAACCGCCGGAGCCGGCGAAGACCGCGGCGCCAACCACGGCGACACAGACCGGCGGCTTCAAGGATGCGTTCCTTGCCGAGGTGCGTTCGGCCAAGGGGTTCTTCTACAACACCGTCGTGGCACAGGCGCAGCGAATCGACGTCGCGGCGGATCGCGTGACGTTCAGCTTCCTGCCGACGCATCGCGCGCTGCGCGAGCAGTTCGATCAGGCGCGTGCCTGGCTGGAGCAGATTGCGGAGCGCGTCGCGGGCCGCAGAATCGCGGTCGTGGCCGTTCAGTCGGAGAGCGCTCCGTCGGCTCCGGTGGCAACGGCCGCGGATGCCGGGCACAAACCTGCGGCGGCGAGCGGCGCCAACCAGGGCGCCGGACAGGGCGCCCAGGGCGGCAAGCGCGACCTCAAAGCCGAAGCGATGTCCTCGTCCGCGGTGCAGGCGATGCTCGACGTGTTTCCCGCGGAGATCCGCGACGTGGAAGAGATGTGATGGCGTTCAACATCCAGCAGGCGATGCAGCAGATGAAGGACGCGCAGGAGCGCATCCAGAAGCAGATGGCGGCGATGCGCCTGGAGGCGACGGCGGGCGGCGGGATGGTGACCGTCGTCGTCGATGGGTCCAAGCAGATCCAGTCCCTCAGGATCGATCCCGAAGTCGTCTCGAAAGACGACGTCGAAATGCTGCAGGACATGATCGTAGCCGCCGTCAACGACGCGAACCGGAAGGTCGACGAGGAGCTCGGAAAGACCGTCGGCGGCCTGATGGGCGGCCTCAAAATCCCCGGCCTCTTCTAACTTGTCGCTTCCTCCGCCTCTCAACGATCTCATCGACCAGTTGCGGCGGCTGCCCGGCATCGGGACCAAGGGCGCGCAGCGGCTTGCCTTCCACATCCTGAAAACGCCCCGCGAAGAGACCGAGCAGCTTTGCGACGCCATTCGAGGCGTCAAAGACCGCGTGACCTACTGCTCGGTGTGCAATAACATCACCGACGCCGATCCGTGCGTCTTCTGCACCGGGTCGCGCGATCAGCGCACCATCTGCGTGGTCGAGGAGCCGCAGAACGTGAACGTGGTCGAGAAGACCGGCGGATTCAAGGGGGCCTACCATGTGCTCATGGGCGTGCTCTCGCCGCTGCACGGCGTGGGACCGGACGATTTGAAGATCAAGGGCCTGTTGGAGCGCGTGGCCGCGGATCGCGTGGAGGAGGTCATTCTCGCGACGAGCCCCACGGTCGAGGGAGAAGCGACGGCCCTCTACCTCGCGCGGCTGCTGAAGCCGCTCGGCGTGAAGGTGACCCGGATCGCCATGGGCATTCCGGTCGGATCCGATCTCGAGTACGCCGACGAGATCACGATGACACGCGCCATGGAAGGACGACGAGAAGTCTAACGAGAGACCGAAGACCAGAGACGAGAGACCGACGACCTAAGCATCGAGATGCTTCCAGTTCAGTACCAGCTTCCAGCCGCGATCGTGTTGCTCCTTGGCGGCATCGTCGCCTGCTTCTTCGGCTACCGGCTGTTTCGCATCGTCCTGTCGATCTTCGGCTTCATTCTCGGCGCGCTGCTCGCAAGCTCGGTGTTCGGGGCCAGCGACACCGGGCCGATGATCATCGCCGCGATCGTCGGCGGCCTGATCGGTGCGGGCGTGCTGTTCGCCGCGTATTTCTTCGGCGTGGCGATGGTGGGCGCGGGGCTCGGCGCGGTCGCCGCAAACTTTGCCTTCGCGGCGGGAGAGCGCGCGCCACACTTTCTCGTGATCGTGTTCGCCGCGGTGGTCGGGGCCGTGGGCGCCATCTACCTCCAGCGCTATGTGATCATCATGGGCACGTCGTTCGGCGGCGCCTGGACCCTGATCGTCGGCGCCATGGCGCTCGTCGGCAACCGCGCCGCGCTCGCGGCGGCTGCCGGCGGAAACGTCTGGGTGGCCTACCCCCTCAATCCCGCGCCCGGTGAGCGATGGGTCCCCATCGCCTGGATCGTGCTCGGTGTGATCGGCGCCGGCGTGCAGATGGGGATCACCGGAGGAGAGAAAGGGAGCATCAGGCGGAAACGAAGCAAGACTCAATAAGGCAAAAGGTAAAAGGTAAAAGGAAAATTCTGATTCTCGAGATCGCGTAGAACAGCCGGTGCCTTATCGGATCGCGAATGAGCTGGCCGACGTCGCCGTCAAGCGCGAGTCTGCCAGACTCGTGACGCGAACGCGGGCAAGAGGCTGCGCGGCCGCGGGCGGAACCCAGTCGTAGAACCCGACATTCGGCGCATTGGCCGCGAGCGGCGTCCATGTTCGTCCGTCGTCGACTGACAACTCCACCTTCACTCCGCCCTCGACGCCGCGCATAGTGAACTGGATGGCGCTCGCGCGCGCTGGGCGAACCGTTTCGCCTCCGTTCGGGTACCGCAGGACGAGCTCGCGCCTGGCCGCTTCGGCCGATACGACGGCCGTTGCGGCGTTGTCGGCAGAATCGTCGCCGGCGGAATCGGCTGTGATGCGTGCGGCGGCCACGATCGCGCCGGTGGCGCTCGGCCGGACCCCGATCGCGACAACGGCGTCCGCCCCTGCGGCGATGTCCTGCAGCGAGCAGGTTACGATCGTGCTCACCGCGCAGGACCCGCGGCTCGGCGTTGTCGACATGACCGCGGCCGATGCGGGCAGCTGCACCGTCAGCTGAACGGCCTGCGCGCGGCCCGGTCCGTGATTGGCCACACGCGCCACGTAGACGAGATCGGATCCCACGACGGCGGGGCGGTTCGTCGCCACGAGCGACACGGACACGCCGCGCGGTATGCCCGCCGGCGCGCGCCGCGGCCGCAGCACGAAGAGGCCCTGCTCGATTCCATTCACGATGACGTTGCCGCTCGCGAAGAACGGGAAGACGCTCCACGCCCCATTGAACTGCGGCGCGTCGTCAGCGGGGTAGATGTCGAAGAAGCCGGCTTCGCGCGGCGGCGCGGCTGCGAGGTCGCCAAGCGCAAGGACCCGCAGTCCGCTCCGGTAATTCGACTCATACGCGAGATCGCCGCGCGTGAAGAGCTGGTGATCGATCGATTCGACCGGCCCTTCGTAGACGTGCGCGATGAACGGCGCCTCGAGATCCGAGACGTTCCACACGAAGGTGCGCGTGCGCGTCCGGAACGCCCGCTCGTCGCCCTCATCGTCGACCAGGAAGAACCTGCGATCGTCGGTGAGCCACCCCTGATGCGTGTACGCGCTCGCGTCATAGCCGGTACGGGAGATCTCGGTCTGGGCGTGCTTGTCGCTCGCGTCGACGATGGTCAGCGTGTCCTCGTTCGAGTTGAAGCAGACTTCGCGTCCCTCGTGGGCGCGGTCCGGACCGTTGTAGACGACGCACTGCGCGTCGTGCGTGTAGCCGTCAGCCGGGTAGCAGCCCGCCGTTGCGGGTTGCTTGGGATTCTGCACGTCCACGGCGTGCAGCCCGCCGGCGCACGTGCGCGTTCCGGCGGCATAGGCGAAGCCCGCGCCGGCGTCCACCGCGACGGTGTGCGCCGAGCCGAACCCGGCGTAGTGAGCAGTTGCCTCGAAGGTGATCGGCGGGTCCACGACGGTCGCAAGCTGGCGCAGGTCGAACACCTGCATGCCGTGGTTGGCGGCCTCGCTCACGATGAAGGCGTGATCGCCGTACACCTCCATGTCGCGCCACGACGAGTCGACGGTGTGCGTTGGAAGCGTCCCCCAGGTAGCGCGATCAAGTGGGATCGGTAATGTCGACGAAGGCCGTGCCGTTCGACCGCCCGACGATGGCATACTCACGTCCCGTCTCCGGGTCCGTCCATCCCCGATGTCGTTGCCCGATCCGCCGCCGATGTCGGCGAGCGGAAGAAACGCGAGCAGATCGACGTCGTGGCACGGATAGCCGGCGGCGCTGCCGTTCCGGCATTCCTCGGCGGCCGCCGCCTTCAGCGACTGTGGTGACTGCGCATCGGCAGTGAACGCGCATCCGCAGGAGCAGCCGCGTCCGTTGCTTCGAAGGGGACAGATGCCGTCGGCGCACTCGCAATGGTCCGCGAGCGGCGGCTCGGGCGCCGGCGATTGACTCGTTCCTGTATGCGCGAACGCGAGGAGCGCAACGACAATCGAGGCGCGACGCACCGGACCCTCCCTGGAAGCCGCAAGCGATCGTAATCGAGCGGAGTGGGTTGTGCTAGCATCCGGCTTATGAGGCCGGCTCGACGACGGCCACCGCTCCTCATCCTTCTCGCTGTCGTGGTACCAATCGGCTTCGCTGCCTTTCTCACCACAGGGCACGCTCAGAAGCCGGCGGCCGCTTACAAACCGACCATCCCGAAGACATGGGACGAGGAGGCACTCGCTGAGTTGGAGCTGCCGTTGGCGGCGCCGAGCCACACGCCCAAGGACATCTCGGCCGACGAGTACTATCGACTTCCCGTCCGGCCGATTTTCAAGCCCTACGCGATGTACCACCCCGACCACGAGCCCCGTGGTTATCGGGAGTGGCTGCAGCAGCAGGACCCGGTTGTTCTTTGGGATGACGGCGCGCATCGGCCCAGACTGGAGACCGAGGAAGACTGGATCAAGGCTGGTGAGATCGTCTTCAACGCACCAGTTCTTTTCTTTCCCGGTCTCAGACGTACTCCCGAAGAGCGTCGTGCCTCTACTGAAAAGACCGGCGACATTCACGACCGCGACGGCATCAGCCCGTTTTCTGACTACGTAATTCGCGAACGAGGAAAGATCGAGGTCGGCGACGCGTCCTGCAGGGAATGTCACACCCGTCTCATGCCGGACGGTACCGTGATCCGGGGCGCGCAAGGTAATCGCCCCATAGAGCAGATAGCCTATCTTGGCCTTGATGACGATGTGGAGAAGGCCAAGGACAAGGAACAGTCTCTCGCTCAAGCGCGTCTGGCCCAACGTGCAACATTCGCAGCGCCCTGGCTGGGGCCGGATCCGAACGCCCGTCTCGAGCAATTCTCAGCGGCCGAAATCGAGGCCGTTCACTTTGCGATCCCCGCGGGCGTTTTCGCGCGTCAGGGAACGAGTCCGCTTTCGCCGGCGAAGCTTCCCGATCTGATCGGAGTACGGGAGCGCCGTTACCTGGATGCGAGCGGCCTCGTCCGGCATCGGAACATCGGTGATCTGATGCGCTACGCGGCGCTCAATCAGGGAATGGACATGCTGAAGCGCTATGGCGACTTCGTTCCCGCACGGGCCGCGGCGGACAAAGCGCCGGCTGGGTTCTTTGCGACGACCGTTGGCGCTCGCTACAGCGACGAGCAACTCTTTGCCCTGGCGATGTACATCTATTCACTGGAGCCGCCGCGCAACCCGAACACGTTCGACGCGCTCGCCGCTCGCGGCCAGCGCGTGTTCGCGAGCCAGGGATGCGGCACCTGTCACACGCCGCCGCTCTATACCAACAACACGCTGAATCCGGCGATCGGCTTCGAAGTGCCCGCCGATCACCTCAAGAAGTTCGACATCCTACCGCGCTCCGTCGGCACCGATGCGACTTTGACCCTGACGACGCGGCGCGGGACCGGATATTACAAGGTGCCGTCGCTGAAGGGCGTCTGGTACCGAGGCCCGTTCGAGCACAACGGTTCGGTGGCCACGCTTGAAGACTGGTTCGATCCACGACGCCTGCGTGATGATTACGTGCCGACCGGCTGGAGGGGATATGGGATGCGGACTCGAGCCGTCAAGGGCCACGAGTTCGGGTTGGAGCTGGCGGCAGAAGAGAAGCGCGCGCTGATTGCGTTTCTCAAGACGCTATGAAGATGTCAGTCCGTTACACACAGACCCTCCAGTGAAACAGCGCATCGAACTCGAACGAGGCGTGCCTATTGCGCGAAGGCCAGCACGTTTCGCGCGGGGATGCGGCTGACGTCGGCGACCGGCTCCTGATCGACGGCGACGCGATTGCGACCGGCGCGCTTGGCCTCATAGAGGGCCGCGTCCGCGCGTGCGATCAGGGCGTCCGCCTCGACCTGGCCGGCCACCGTCGTGGCGACGCCGATGCTGGTCGTGACGCTCAACATGTCCGTTCCGGCCGCGACGTGGAGCCCCGACACCGCACGCCGGATGTGCTCGGCCACCTGCTGAGCGCCTGCCGAGGGCGTTTCCGGCAGGATGATCATGAACTCGTCGCCGCCGTAGCGGCACTTGACGTCGCTCGCCCGAAGCAGGTCCCCGATGTGCCGCGCGACCGACATCAACACGGCGTCGCCCGTCTGGTGACCGTGCCTGTCGTTCAGCGACTTGAAGTGGTCGACGTCGAACATGAGGAGCGAGACGGGCGTGCCGTTGCGCCGCGACCGCTGCAGCTCGGCGCGCAGCGTCTCGGCCCCGTGGCCGCGATTGAACCAGCGCGTGAGGCTGTCGCGCATGCTGTTCTCGCGCGTTTCGACGAGGAGCTGGACGTTGCGGATCGCGATGCCCAGGAAGGCGAGCGCCGCCTCGAGGCCGCGGCGCTGATGATCGGTGAGCGGCTCGCCGGCCTGCCGCATGATCAGCATGCCGGTGAGCGCGTCGCCGCGTCCCATCGGGAAGCACTCGTAGCCGTCCACCAGAACGGATCCCGTGCGTTCCGCGTCGGTGCGCCGGGTGAGCGCGATCGCGGCGATGTTCTCGATCGCCGCCGGCGCCGTGCGATCGGCCGTATCGCTATCCTCGATGACGGTGCGCCAGTGGCTGCGCTCGCGCAGCACGACCCAGAGGGCGCGCGTCCGGAGGAAGTCGGGGAGGTGCCGCCAGATCGCCTGGCGCACCGCGTCGAAGTCGAGCGAGTTGGCGAGATTGCGGCCGAGCGTGACGAGCTGCTCGAGCTCCCGGGCGCGGTCGCGCTCGATGCGCGCTTCGGCCGCCGCGGCCGTTGCCGCGGCCTTGCTCTCCTGCCGCTTGCGGTACATGTGCATCACGAACACGACGCTGAGGACCACGAGCGCGGGAATCAGATCGAGCCGATAGCGCTGCTCGACCAGGCTGGCTTGATCGATCAGCCAGCGCAGCGGCTGCTGAAAGACCACCACGGTGCCGGCGACGAGGCCGGCGGCGAGCGGCGGATCCTTGCGGGGATCGAGGAGGCGCATGACGGGAGCAGCCGAGCAATATGGCTGCCTGCCGGCGCGCTCGTAAGTCGTTGCAGGAGGCGCTCGCCAGCGCGGGGCACATGTGCGATGTGCGGCGTGCGCACGTTACCGCACGTGAGCGTGGCTGGCCAACGCGCGCAGCGCGAGGGGCGACCCGGTTGCGAACGGCTGCGCGAATCCGCTACGATTGGGATTCCGCCAAGACGACGACGGTCCTGCCTGCTGCGTGCAGCGCGGACGTTGCGTCCCGCCATTCCTCGGTAGCTCAATGGCAGAGCATCCGGCTGTTAACCGGAGGGTTGCTGGTTCGAGTCCAGCCCGAGGAGCCAACCTCGCTGCGCGAGGTTGCCACCTCGCGCTGTCCCTAGCTCACTTGCGCTCTCGCGCTTCGCGCTCGCGCGCAAGAGGACGAGTCCAGCCCGAGGAGCCAATCTCACTGTGTCAATCACTTGCAAGACCGGCCAGTTTGCACCTTAGAACTCGGTGTGATCGTTGTAGGCCGGTTTGCTAAGCCGAAACCCGATAGTGCACTGTGGCAGAATCGGCGACCGGATCCGACGAGACGTGGGGATGGAGACCACCGATCTCTTGGTGGGCCGCGTCCTTGTAGAAGTGGCCCATCGAATATCCGCGGAGCAGTGCAAAAGCGTGGCTCTGCGCCAGCTGATTCCGCAGGGTCTCCAGGCGGACCGCTGCGACCGTGTCCCGTTACGAGCGCGCGCGCCACTGGTCTGTGCTTGTATCGATCGATGCCGGATGCCAATCGCTGTGATCGACGGCGCGCTGGCCACGCATCCAATCGTTCGTTCCTGCGGTTCGTACCACGAGAACGCGTTCTACGATGATGGGGTTCAGTCTCTGCGGTCTGCCGATCCGCTCGAAGTGAACGCCAAGCTCGCACAGCTTGGCGTGGCCGCAGCCGAACGCCCCCAGGGGCTGCACACTCGGCCCACGCACAAAAGCCGCAGGAAGTAACGGCCGCTCTAGCCGCGCAAAGCTCAACGATAGCCGGTCACGTGTCGCATCAGGGTGCGATCGCCTGTCACAAGCCTGGCGCAAGCAGGCCGCCTGCTGTACGCGGCATAGTAGAATCTGCGTGGTCCCGGCCCGACGCGATCGGCCGCGATTCGGCGCCCCGCCGCGTTCCCGTGCCCGATCTCACGAACGCCCGTCGCGGCGTCTCACGGGTCTGATCGCCAAGAGGGAAAAGCCATGAGCAACCCAGGGCAGCAGGTGCGATTGGCGGGAACGGCCCTCGGAAGATCGCGGCACGTCTGCGCCTTCTTCAACAGCAAGGACGAGGAGTACCGCGTGCTGCTCCCCTTCATCAAAGAGGGCTTCGAGCACGGCGAAAAGGCATTCCACATCGTCAAGGACAGCCATCGGCCCGAGCACCGGCGACGGTTGCAGCAGGCGGGCATCGCCGTGGAGCCGAGCCGAACGCACGGGGCAGCTGGAAATCCGGCGCTGGGAGGACGCGTATCTGCGGGACGGCCACTTCGATCAGAACCGCATGCTCGCGTTGATCGAGGAAGTTCTGCAAGGCGGCAAGGCCGCAGGGCTATCCGCTGACGCGGCTGGTCGCCAACATGGAGTGGGCGCTCGAGGATCGACCCGGCGTCGACGACATCGTCGAGTACGAAACCCGACTCAACTACGTCCTGCCCAAGTACGACGACGCCGTCTGTTGAACCTACGACTTGCACCAGTTTGGTGCAGAAGTCGTGATGGACATCATGCGGACGCACCCGATGGTGATCATCGGCGGCATCCTGCAGGAGAACCCCTTCTTCGTGCCGCCGGACGAGATGCTGCGCGAGATACGGGAACGGCAGCGGCGGCCTGCCGCCGGAATGTGAATCAGCACCGATGGACACCAACGCGCGCCGGCGCCGATGACGCACAGGCCCTGCGCCGGTGTCGTGCGCGAGCTGGCCGCGCTGTCGACGCTGTCGGCGGTCTGGAGCGGCAGCGACCTGCAGCAGATCGCGGCCGGGTTGAGCGGCGTTCTCTGCCGCTCCCTGCCGGTGGACGCTCGTGTACGTCCGCTTGGCGAGCGGAGACGGCACGAAGGCCGTCGAGGCAGCCTCCGCGCCGCAGGGATCGCTGCCGGTCGGAGCGCGTCGAGATTCTGAGCAGGACCCTGGAGCCGCTGCTGACGACGAGCGGGACCGACGCGGCGGCGACGATGCCGACTCCGTTCGGTGGAGGTCCTCTGCGGCTCGTCGTCACGCCGCTCGGCTTGGGCGGCGACTGTGGTGTGGTCGTCGTGGGCTCACCACAGCCGGACTTTCCCGCGCCACCGACCGGCTGATGCTTGGCGTCGCGGCCAATCAGGCCGCTATCGTCCTGCAGCAGCAGCGATCGGAAGCGCGCATTCGCCGCAGCGAGCAGGAGCTCGCCGACTTCTTCGACAACGCCACGGTGGGGCTGCACTGGGCGGGGCCCGACGGCACGATCCTGCGAGCGAACCGGGCGGAGTTGACCATGCTCGGCTACTCCGCCGACGAGTACATCGGCCATCACATCGCCGAGTTCCATGTCGACGGCTGCGTCATCGAGGACATCCTGCGCCGGCTCCGGGCCGGCGAGAACGTGCGCGACTGCGAAGCTCGGATGCGATGCCGGGACGGCTCGATCAAGCACGTCCTCATCGACTCCAGCGTCCTGTGGGAGGACGGCCGTTTCATTCACACCCGCTGCTTCACTCGCGACATCACCGAGCAGAAGCGCGCGGAGGAAACGCGCCTGCGGCTGGCGGCCATCGTCGAGTCCAGCGAGGATGCCATCCTCGGCAAGGATCTGCACGGCACGATCACCAGCTGGAATCGCGGAGCCGAGGCTCTGTACGGCTACACCGCCGAGGAGATCGTCGGCCAGCCCGTCTCCATGCTCATCCCGCCTGACCATCAGGACGATTTCCCGCCCATCATGGAGCGGCTCAGGCGCGGCGAACGGATCGAGCACTACGAAACGGTGCGGGTCTGCAAGGACGGCCGCCGGGTGGACGTGGCGCTCACCGTCTCGCCGATCCGCACGCCGGACGCGACGATTCAGGGCGCGTCGAAGATCGCGCGGGACATCACGCCACGCAAGCGCGCCGAGGAGACCTGAGAAAGCAGACGCGAGCGGCTGCGCCTGCTTGTGGGAGGCGGCGGCGGTGCTGCTCACCGCCGACGATCCGGATGTCATGCTGCGGATCGCTCCTCGGCAAGATCGGTCCGCATCTCGGCGTCGACGCCTACTTCAACTACATCGTGGACGACAGCGGCGATGCGCTGCGCCTGTCGTCGCACGAGGGCGTTTCGGCCGAGTCCGCGCGTCACCTCGCGCGCCTGGATTTCGGCGAGGGCATCAGCGGCACCGTGGCGTTGCAGCGTCGCCCACTCGTGGCGACCCACATTCAGCAGTCGGACGACGCGAGCCACGCAGGCGCTGAAGCCGTTGGGCATCCGCGCCTGTGTCTGCAACCCGTTGATCGCCGGCGATCGACTGCTCGGCACGCTGTCGTTCGCCAGCCGGACCAAGGATCGATTCGACGACGAGGAAATGGCCTTCATCGAAACGATTTGCCACTACGTGACGGTCGCGTGCGAGCGGCTGCGTCTGTTGAACGAGTTGAAAGAGGCGGGCGTGCGCAAGGACGAGTTCCTGGCGATGCTGGCCCACGAACTGCGTAATCCGCTCGCGCCCATCCGCAGCTGCCGTGAAGGTGCTTCATCTCAAGGGATCCCCGGTGCCGGACGCGCGGCTGGAGCCGCGACGTCATCGAGCGGCAGGTGCAACACCTGACGCGGCTCGTCGACGACCTGCTGGACATCAGCCGCATCACGCGCAACAAGCTGGAGCTGCGCAGATCGCGCGATCGAATTGGCGGAAGTCATCACCGGCGCGGTGGAAGCGAGCCGGCCGCTCATCGAGCAGTGCGGGCATGAACTGACGGTGTCGCTGCCGCCGGAACCCGTGTACGTCGACGGCGACGCCGTGCGGCTGTCGCAGGTCTTTCAGAACCTGCTCAACAACGCCGCGAAGTACACCGAGCGCGGCGGGCGCATCTGGCTGACCGCCGAGCGGCAGGACGATGCCGTTGTCGTGCGCGTGAAGGACACCGGCGTCGGTATCCCGCCCGACACGCTGCCGCGCCTCTTCGAGATGTTCTATCAGGTGGACCGCTCGCTCGAACGGGCGCAGAGCGGACTCGGCGTCGGACTCGCGCTGGTTCGGCGGCTCGTCGAAGAGCATGGCGGCCGGGTCGAAGCCCGCAGCGAGGGCGTCGGCAAGGGCAGCGAGTTCATCGTCCAGCTTCCGGTGCTCGCTGAAGCCGCCGGTCGTGCCGGTGCCGCAGGCGGGCAACCAGGAGCAGGAACGTCAGCAGGGACTGCGAATCCTGGTGGCCGACGACAACCGCGATTCGGCGGATCTCTTCGCCATGTTCCTCGAGATGATGGGCAACGAGGTCCAGACGGCCTACGACGGCGTCGCAGCGGTCGAAGAGGCGGAGCGGTTCAGGCCAGACGCTGTGCTGCTCGATATCGGCATGCCGCGGCTGAACGGCGAGGACGCCTGCCGCCGCATTCGGTCGACCCCATGGGGCAAGGACGCGGTGCTGATCGCCGTCACCGGATGGGATCACGAGGAAAACCGCCGCCGCATCGTCGATGCGGGATTCGACGCTCACCTGGTCAAGCCCGTCGATCCGAGTAGCCGTCGCGGACCTGCTCGCGTCACGATTGCGCGCGCCACAAGGCGCGCCCACCGCGGAAGCGACGACGGGACCTGGTCATCGAATCGACGGCCCGACCGCGGTTCCGGATATCACGGTCCGTTGATCAGGCTCAGGCGCACGCCTGGTCGGCGCGACGTTTTCCACTCGGTCCTTGACGCCGGCATTCTGGCCGCCCTCGCGCGACCTCACAGGCCACCGGCGTCAACTCCAGTCGTAAGGTCATTGCCACCCGTACCGGCGGATACCGCGGAGCACGCTCGCAAGTGCCTCCAGACGTCTTGACCGCCTCGAATGCTTGATCTTGGAGTCAAGTTTCCTTCGGTCAAGACGTCTACGCCGTGCGGAGCGCGGGCAGCGGACACTGCACGAGCGAGGAGCAGCCACACGCCGGCTCGGCATGCCCGGTCCGAGGCGGAGCCTCGCTACGAACTGTGTAAGGTGCCTGTCGAACCGCCGGCAAAACAGCTACGTTTACGGCGTGACCTCGAGAAGCATGCTGGGGCGGTAAGTCGTAGGGTCGACTGCGTGCCAGAGGTGCTTCAGTGTCGCTCGGCAGGAGTCGCACGAATCGCTTTCCAAGCGGCTCCTCCGATCACATTCAAGCCGCCGTATGGATGAGCCAGTTGCGAAAGTTGTCCACACTGGTGAGCCAATCTCGCCTGCGGCGAGATTGGCGCCCCGGGCTGTCCTCCGTCACGCCGCGGCTCGCTCCGCTCGCCGCGAGCGGGCACGAGTCCAGCCCGAGGAGCCAATCTCCAGTTTTGCGGCCAGTCGCGAACACGTCGAACGGTTTAATGTATGTCGGAGAAAGGGTTCCACGATCGAACGTCGAGTTCGATACAAGCGTTTTGATGAGACGCGCTTGTTCGTGCGGTTTCTTCGCAGATACGACGAATACGCGGTTTGCGCGAGTTCTAGAGTCTGGAACCCTGCTGCTTCGTACGCCTGGCTCGCCCTCGTGGCGCTCCATCTCGGTTCGGACTCGTCGAAGTTCGTCCTGCAGCTCTGTTGATTTTGCCGTCCAGAGCTCCTCTGGAATCTGATCGCCCAAGCGATCCTCGTAGACTCGATCCAGCTTCGAGCGCAGCAGCGTCTGTTGCTGCTGAAGCCGCAACATGGATGCTCGAACGAACTTTTCCTTGTCCGCCTGGCTCTCTCGCGGCACCGTCGGGAGCTTGCCAGCGAGCTCGGTCGGGATGCGAACGTGCTTCAGGATCTCGCCGAACTGGCGGACCAACGCTTCTTCGCGCACGTACGTGTTACCGTGTTCCCGGTGTCTCCCACGGCCTGAGGCTGACTGTGGCTGTCGCCGAAGTTTGATCGCGACCGCGTCAACCATCCCGACACCGTCGTTTTCCTGTATCTCCCTGTGGCCGCGCCTTGTGTCGCTGAAGTTACCGCCTCAACGCCTCGATCGGCTGAATGCGCGCCGCGCGGCGGCCCGGCACGGCGCACCCGAGGAAAGCAACGGCGGCCAGGATGAGCGGCACCATGGCCAGAGTCACCGTGTCTCGTGGCCGGACGCCCGACAGGAGGCTCTCCATCAGCGGGCCGATGGCCAGCGCGCCGGCCAGCCCCAGCGTGGCACCGATGGCGGTCAGCAGCAAGCCGCGGCCGAGGACGAGGCGGAATGCGTCGCGCGGCCTGGCGCCGAGCGCCAGCCGGACGCCGATCTCGTGGCTGCGCTGGGCGACGACATAGTTCATGACGCCGTAGACGCCGATCCCCGCCAGCAGCACGGCGGCCGCCGCGAAGACACCGAGCAGCAGCGCACCGAAGCGGTGCGGCGCGATGGTGTCGGCGGCCAGCGATTCCAGCGTCGCGACATCGGCGACGGCAATGTCCGGATCGAGGCGCGCGACTGCGCGGCGCAGCGTCTCGGCGAGGATCGCGGGACTCCCGTGCGCGCGTACCGTCACGATCATCAGGCCCCACCAATCCTGTGCGTGCGGCACGTACACGAGCGACCTCTCCTCGTCCGCGAGTCCCGTATAGCGCACGTCGCTGACCACGCCGACGATTTCGCGCAGGACGTTCTCGTCGCGCCACGAGCGCATGCGGCGGCCGAGTGGGTCGCCGGTGCCGAACACCCGCCGCGCCATCGTCTCGTTGATCACCATGACGGGCGTGGACGCCGCGGTGTCTTGCGGCGTGAAGGCGCGGCCGCGCACGACGCGGATCCCGAGCGTGCGGAAGAAGTCAGGGGTCACGACGTTCCACCGCGCGGCGTGATCGCTCGACGCCGGCGGCTCCGGCTGGCCCTCGAGCAGGAAAACGCGCCCCAGACCGAAGCCGGTGCCCCCCGCGGGCAGAAACGATGTCGCCGCAGCAGCCTCGACACCGGGCGAAGCCGTCAGCGCCGCGGTCAGCCGCTGGAAGAACTGCGTCGACGGACCCTCGCCGCGGTGGCGCGCCGGTAAAGAGATGCGGCCGGCGAGCACGCGTTCGACGTCGACGCCGGGATTCACGCGCAGCAGGTGCGCGAAGCTGCGCAGCATCAGACCGGCGCCGGTGAGCATCACGATCGCCAGCGCGATCTGTGCTACGACGAGCGCTTCGCGCAGCCGTCCGGTGCGGCGCCCGGCGCTGCCCGTGCGCCCACCGTCGCGGAGCCCCTCCGCCGGATGGAACAATGAAGCGGCGACCGCAGGGAGGAGGCCGAAGGCGAAGGCGGTCGCCAGCGTGATCGCGATGGCGGCGACCGCCGCGGCGCCGTCGAGCCCCAGCGACTCGAGCATCGGCAGATTCGGCGGCGCGGCCGCCACAAGGCCGCGCACCAACCACCGCGCGAGCAGCAGCCCGGCGGCGCCACCGGCAACGGCGAGCACGAGGCTCTCGGTCATCAACTGCCGCACCAACCGTACGCGGCTGGCACCGAGCGCCGTCCGTACCGCCATCTCGCGCGCGCGATCCGAGCCGCGCGCGAGCAACAGGTTCGCCAGGTTGACGCAGGCAATCAGCAGGACCAACGCCACGCCGATCAGCAGGACGAACATCCCGAGCCGGATCTCTGGCTCGACGACGTATTCGCGGACGGGGACGAGGTCGGTGCTCCAGCCCTTGCGCGAGTTGGGGTGTTCCACGGCGACGCGGTCGGCGATGGCGACGACGCGCGCGCGGGCTTGCTCGATGGGGACGCCGTCGCCGAGCCGCGCGATCGACAGGAAGATCATGTTATCGCGCCGCGTCCGGACGTCCTCGTTGAGCAGCGCCGTGCGCATCGGCAGCCAGAGGTCGGTGTTCATCGGCCACGTGCGGTCCCCGGGGACGACGCCGGCGATGACGACGGTGTCGCCGGCGAGGCGCATCGGCTTGCCGGCGATAGCCGGATCGGCGCCGAAACGGCGCTTCCAGAGTCCGTCCGAGATCACGGCAACACGCGTGGCCTTTGCGTCGTGATCCGAGGGGATCAGCGTCCGTCCGAGCAGTGGCTGCACCTGCAACGTCGGGAAGTACTCCGTGGTGACTTGCATCCCCGCGACGCGCTCGGGCGTCTGGCCGCCGGAGATATCGACGTCGATCGGGTTGAGGAGCGCCACCTGCTCGAAGACGTCGCGCTGTTCGCGCCAGTCCATGTAGTCCGCAAACGGAATGCTGCCGCGGCGGGTGTCGCGGGCCGGGTTGGTGCTGACGGGCACGACGAGACGTTCGCCCGCGATCAGCGGCAGCGGCTTGTAGAGCACGGTGTAGACGGCGCTGAAGATCGCGACCGTGCCGCCGATACCGAGCGCGAGCGTGAGGATGGCGACCGTCGTGAAGCCTGGCGTGCGGCGCAGCATGCGCAGTGCGTAGCGGATGTCCTGCCACCACTGCCCGAACGGGGAATGGCCGCCGGCACCCGGCGGGTCGTTCACCGGCGTCCGGGGCACCTGGCGCATCAACTCCTGACGCATGCGATCGTCGTCCGCGAGCTCGGCGAGTGCCGCCTGCCGTGCCGCCTCGGACGTCGCGCCTTCGGCGCGCCGCTCGGCGTAGCGGTCCTCGAGGTGCTGCTCGAGCTCCTGCGCGATCGCCGCCTCGCGGGTTGGATCGAGCTTCGCGTCCGCCAGCCGCCGCCTGATCTCGTCGCGCCACTGGGACATCAGGCCTCCTCGACGCCGGCGATCCTGTTGATCGCAGCGGCAAACGTGCGCCAGGTGCTGCGCTGCTCGCCGAGCACCTTCCGGCCGGCGGCGGTGATTCTGTAGAAGCGGCGGCGGCGCTGTCCCGCCCGCTCAACCCAGCGGCCCAGGATCCACCCGCGCTTCTCCAGGCGGTAGAGCAGCGGATAGAGCGCCGCGGCGCTGAACGTGATGGCGCCGCTCGAGCGCTGCTCGATCAACTTGCCGATCTCGTAGCCGTGCCGGGCGCGGACCTCGACGAGCGACAGGATCAGCAGCTCGGCGCTCCCCTTCTTCAGCTCGCGGGCGTGCATGCGATCGATATGTTTCATAGCGATAGGTTTCATAGGGATACTACAGAAGGGAGGGGAGCGTCAAACGACCTTGTATCCCGGACCCTGTCGGGTTCAACCCACGCTCCTCGATTTTAGGTTGCAGAACGAGGTGTAGACTTCAGTGCAGGTCGAGCAACCCACAACAGTTGGCGGAGTGTCACTATGAATGATTTGACGATAAGAGAGCCGGCCAACGATCCCCAGGATTTGGAGCGATTGTTGGTAGCGAGAGAGAACGCGGGAGATGTAACTGGCATGACGGCGTTGTTCGAGCCAGACGCGGTCGTCGACATTGGCGGTGGAACGTTCCTGCGTGGCAAAGAGACCATTCACGAGTTTTTTACTAGACTCCAGGTTACGGGGTTTGGACCGGAAAAACGAAAGTTCGAGTTCGGAGAACAGCGACCAGCGCTCATTTGCGGTGATCTGGCCCTCACCTCGACGCGCAGCCGCAATGGTACCGTGACCTCGGAAGTTGCGCGGCGCCAGAAGGATGGAACGTGGCTATGGGTGATTGACCGGTATTCCGTCTCTTGGTGATTGGCAGGTATCACTCGATACGCGGGAAAATAGATCGACGCGGCCTCCCGAATAAGCCAGTTGCGGAAATCGTCCAGTGTGGTCGCGCGGACGAACTTGCTGCGCGCGGTGCCCATCGGCCTCTGACCCGCGCGATCATCGCGTCCGTTCCGCGAACGCGTCCCCGACTCGCAGCGCCAGCGAAAACGTGTTCGCGTGCGCCATGTTTGACGTGACAGCGATGACGATGCCGCTGTCGCGCCCCGTCATCAGCGACATCACCATGCCGCCGGCGAGCTCACCGTTGACGCTGCCGGGGTTCGTCGCCAGCGCGAAGCGCACGAGATCGGACGGCGTGGAATAGAACGCCATCCCGTTCGCGCAACAGGCCAGATCGCGCATGTACATCAGCCGTCGTCCACGGACGGGATTGTCATCGGATCTCGGGACGTAGAACGTCGCGCGATCGCCCGGCAGCGGGTACTCCGCGGGCATCAGACCGAGCGGCTGCCAGATGACGTGGCGGAGGAGCGTGAGGGGCGGGAAGTCCTCTCCCTCCTCGCCGATCGCTTCAGGGCTCCATTCTTTCGCCGCGTCAGCGCCGGTATTGGTCAGCCCGAGCGGCGCGACGGCGGCGGTGACCGCGGACGCCGCCGTGCCGATGTTGAATCGCGTGGACGGCGTGACGGGCGCCCGCGTCACGACGTCCCTCCATCCGAACCCTTCGGCCCAGACGACGGTGCCGCCGGCACCGACCGCCACGGACACCCCGGGCAGGTTTTGTTCCAATACGGCTGCGCGCACGAGCTCCCGCGCGCGCTCGACGGCCGCCGCATATTGCCGCGACGGCGCCGAGTCGACGACCGATGGCACCTCCTGCGACTGCGGGAAGAGAGGCGCGGTCACGACGACCCCATGGGTCAGAAATGCCGCGAACGCGGCGACGCCGACGCCGACGGCAAGCGCGGTGCGGGCAGCCCACATGGGGAGCCGGTTGCGCGCGGCCCTCACACCGAGGACGACTCCGACCACCATCAGCAGCATGCCGATGACCGCGGCGCCTGGCGCGTCGTCGGCGTCGGCCACATAGATTCCCATGGCCGCGACGGCCAGGCCGAGGGCGAAAAGGGTGAATCCCTTCACGGGGTTCATCACAGTGGTTTTCATGCCCGCAGTGTGACCGAGGCCCGGCCGCGGAGTCCTCACCAAACCGTGAGCGGCCGCTGAGATTTGAATGAAATGCCGCGAAAGCGGCGCTACGTACCCCGATCTCTCGTTGCCTCCGACGCGGTTTCGCGTCACCCTACGCGGACATGACGGTTGTCCTGTGGGTGATCGCGGCTGTTCTGGTTGCGGTTGGCCTGGCGGGCATCCTGCTGCCGGCGCTGCCGGGCACGATTCTCATCTTCGCGGGGCTGCTGCTCGCCGCGTGGGCCGACGGGTTCACGCGGGTGGGCGGATGGATGCTTGCCGTCATTGGACTGCTGGCTGCGGCGAGCTATGCGGTGGACTTCGTCGCCGGCGCGCTTGGCGTCAAACGCATGGGGGCGAGCCCGCGCGCGATGGTCGGCGCCGCCCTCGGGACGCTGTTCGGACTGGTGTTCGGACTGCCGGGTCTCATCGTTGGACCATTCCTGGGCGCCGTCCTTGGAGAGTTGAGCGCGCACCGCGATCTCGGTCGCGCTGGACGCGCCGGCCTCGCCGCCTGGATCGGCTTCCTGGTTGGAGCGGTCGTGAAGGTCGCGATCGCATTCACGATGCTGGCGATCTTTCTCGCTGCGTTCTTTCTCTTCTGACTTGGGTGTACTTCAGCGCCGTCGACGCAGCATCGGGACCACCGTCGGCGATGTGCCCGCCTGGATGGCTCCGATAATCTCGAACCCGTGCCGCTGGTAGAGCGGGATGTTTCGCGGATTCGACGACTCGAGATACGCGGGCATGCCATCGCGATCGCATTGCTCGAGTGCGTAGCGGAGGAGCGCTGACCCATAGCCGCGCCCCTGGCAGGTTGGATCCACTCCGATCAGCGGCAGGTACCAGCATGGCTCCGATGGATGGTAGGTTTCCATCTGGGCAAACACGCGGTCCATGTCCGCCTGCTGTTCGTGGGGAGCGTGTTCGCCGGTCAGCGCCGTGAGTCTCTCATGGTCCGGCTGGACTCCAGGTGACAGCCACATCGCAGCAGCGGCGCCGCCGCCGGCAAGATGCGCGGTTCCGTGCGCGAAGCCGTTGCCCCCGAAGGCGCGGGCTACCTGCGGCATGACCTTCAGATACGTTGCAGGATCCGGAAAAGCCCAGCGTGCCATGGGATCACCACTGAAGGCCAGCGTGATCACGGCGATCACCACCTGCTGTTCGTCTTCGCCGCTGGCCGAACGCACATCCGGTGTGAACGTCACATGGACTCCATTTCCAGACAGTCGCTATACAGACCGCTCATCACACTGGCGATCTTGCTCGGACTGTAGCCGCGGATCAACGAAGACTATAGGTAACACGTTCGGACCGAACGGATTCTCGATCGGTTCAGCCTGCACGTCTCGTCGTCAAAGTAGCCGAGATCGTAGTGCATGAAGGAGACGAGCCCGCGAGCGCCAGAGGCGACGAGAGAAGGCGGAAGGTGGCGAAGGTGACGAACCGAAGGTGAGAGTCGGAGGGCGAGGATGGGACGACGGACGTCCATCCCATAGATAGTATCCCCCCACACCGCCCCATTCTTCAAGACTGTTTGTTGGACGCCAGGACCGGTACCATCGCCGCTCATGTCCAAAATCACGAACCGCGATGCGGTGCCTCGCGACGGGGGCTCGGTCGAACATCGGCTCGCGCGATTGCTGGATACGCCATTCCTTGCGACCGTCGTTCCGCACCTTCCGCCGGAGACGCTGCATCAGCTCATTCGGTCCCGCGGACTCGATGCGTGCAACGAGCTCGTCACGTCGATGACGCCCGCGCAGCTCACCTCCCTGCTCGACCTCGATCTGTGGCGTCACGCGCGCCCGGGACGCGACGAGCAGTTCGACGTCGATCGCTTCGGCGAATGGCTCGAAGTGCTGGTGGACTCCGGAGGCTCGGTGGCCGCACGAACGGTCGCCGCCCTCGACAAGGATCTGGTGATCGTCGGACTCTCCCGCTACGTGCGTGTGTTCGATCCGGGCATCTTCGAGCCAACCGCCCAGAGTGATGACGAGCCGATGGATCGTGCCGAGGCGATGCGTGAAGGAGATTCGATAGAAGTCGACGAAGCCAGGGATGCCCGGTCGATGCCTGCCGACGACGCGCCGATGCACGATTCGAGCGGCGACTGGCTCGAGTGTGACGTGGCCGGCTACATCGTCCGTGCGCGGAGAGCCGACGCGTGGGACGCGATCGTCACGCTGCTGGTCGCGCTCGACGCCGAGCACGGCCACTACTTCCACGCCGTGATGCAGGGCTGCCGGCGTCTGTCCAACTCCAGGCCCGAGATCGACGGCCTGGACGATCTGCTGCTGGCACCGGAGCAGCACCTCCACGACGTCACGATCGAACGGGAGCGCCGGCGATCGCAGCAAGGCTACGCGACGCCCGCCGACTCGCGCGCCTTCCTCCAGATGGCGCGACAGCCGAAACACACGCAATCAGGAGCGCCGGCGACGGGGTCGATCAAGGTCAATCCGATCGTCACGGCATACTTTCGATCGGCGGACGAAGCAGCGGAATCGCCGTCGTCGACATCGCCGTCTGCGTCGTTGTCGTTGCCGTTCGCAGCGTCACAGTCGAGCGATGTCCACGCGCACGCGACCGACGTCCCCGAATCGCTCGAAGCGGTCATGGAGCTCCTGGCCGAGGCAGGCGTGATGCCGCAGCGTCCGCGCGCGCTGCTCGAAGCCGCGGACGCCGACCCGCAGGCCGCCAGGCTCACGCGCTTGCGCCGGCTGATGGCGTACGTCCGCGACACGGACGCGACCGCATACCTCACGCGCAGTCGTGAACTCGCGTTCCTCGCGAACACGCTGCTCGCGGGATGCTCCGTCCAGTCGCGACCGTTCACGCCACAGGAAGCGTCCGATGCTGCCGCGGGGATCTGTAATCTGGGTCTCGAGTACTGGCCGGAGCGTTGGCCGAGCGTGACCTCGCCGCCCGACTCGTGGCTGATCGATCACGGCCTCGTGACCGCGTTCGAAATGGGCTGGTCGGTGCTGCACCAGGAGGTCAGCCTGTTCGTGGCGGAACAGCTCATCTCGACGCTGACCGATCTTCACTGCGTCGATCGCGACATCCGGCCCGGGCTCGTCGCGCTGCAGCGCGCGCTCGTGACGCAGCGCGCCGCCGGCACGCCGTGGCGCGCGCGCGACGCGACCGAAATCCTCGCGATGCTCGACATGACAGCCTGGATCAGCGTGCTCGGCCTGCTGGACGAATGTCCCGTCCTGCCCGCGGCGCTGAGAGCCGTTCTCGAAGGCCGCACCACGACCGTCAGCCCGACAGCGTTCGACTTCATCTCCACGGCCGCCCAGATCGGCGACGTTCGCATCTTCATGCGGAAGCTCCCCGACGTGCTGTCCCGCTGAACGGATGCCACACCCTCGCTCTCGCTCGGTCGTGGCTCTCAGGTGTCTTCGGGCCATCGCGCGGCTCCCGCCGCGACTCGGCACGAATCCAGCCTGAGGAGCCACACCAATCTCTCAGCGATTTGGGACCGTCACCTGGCCCCGCCGTGCTGCCTCGATGGTGGCGATGTCGATCTTCTTCATCGGCATCATCGCCTCGAAGGCACGCTTCGCCTCATCGCCGCCAGCTGCGAGCGCATCGGTTAGCACGCGCGGGGTGATCTGCCAGGAGAGGCCCCAGCGGTCCTTGCACCAACCGCACTGACTTTCCTTGCCGCCATTGCCGACGATGGCCTTCCAGTAACGGTCCGTCTCTTCCTGATTGTCTGTCGCGACCTGGAAGGAAAAGGCCTCGCTGTGCTTGAATTCCGGGCCGCCGTTGAGACCGAGACAAGGAATGCCCAGAACGGTGAACTCCACCGTCAGCACATCGCCCTCCTTTCCGCCGGGGTAGTCACTGGGCGCCTTGCGAACAGCGGTCACGTCACTATTCGGAAAGGTGGCTGCGTAAAAGCGCGCCGCCTCATGCGCGTCCTTGTCGAACCAGAGGCAGATCGTGTTCTTTGGCTTCATATTGGTGTTCTCCTTGGGCTCGATCCCGCGTCGAAGGCGGCTGAGCCATCGCGGGGTCGACCACCTCATCCCCCTCACTGAGATTGGCCTCCGGCATCGTCCGGTGGCTTCGGTGAATCTATGCAAGACTCCGAACAGATTCTGCTCGTCCTTACCGTTCGAGCCCATTCTGAGCCGGGGCCAGCTCTTCGTCAGGGCGCCTTGCTGCCGATAGTTCTGCATTCTAAATTCCGGATTCTGGACTCATCGCTTGCGGCTGGCCCGGCGCGAGCCCGATATAATCCCTGTGCCGCGCTCCTTTAACCGCCTGAATCTGTCGGTATGTCCGCTCGCGTCTCTTCAGCATTCCTGTCGTCCGCTGCGTGGTCGGCGATCGGCGCGTCACTGAAGCTGTCGGCTCGAGAGCTTCAGATCGTCACATGCATCATCGAAGACCTCGCGGAGACCGAGGATGACGTCGGACGCCAACTTGGGATGTCGCCACATACCGTCCATACCCATCTCGAGCGTCTCTACAAGAAGCTCGGAGTCACCAACCGGTCTCACCTGATCGTCCGCGTGTTCGCCGAGTACGTCCACCTCGAGGCGGCCGCCGGCAGCCGGCTGTGATCGTTTCCGGACCTGTACTCTGAGCAAGCGACGGCTGCTCGGCCGACGCCCGCTCGGCCGACTGTCGGCGCGTCGGTACCTTTGCTATACCAAGATCCCCGAAGAAGGAGGTGCTCATGAACGTCGCACCCGTGCAGTCCGTCCGGACGCGCACGCGCGAGCTCCCGCCGAACGCGCGCCGCACCGCGGGCGGAGAGCATTACAGTGGCCACATCATCGTTCGCCTGAGGTCGGGTCTCCCAGCGACGAGCGACGCGACTCTCTTCGATGCCGCGAAGCGCCTCAAGCTCGATGGGCTCGCAGGTCTGCTCCAGGCCTTCGACCTGATGGCCACGCAACGTACTGTGCGCAGTCTCAAGTCGGAACAGATTCTCGAACTCGAGCGGAGGGCCGCGTCGACCGAATTCCCGCCTTTGCACAGCCTCACGTCGTACTGGCGGATCGACCTGCGCGACCGACCCGAGAAGATCGAAGAGGTCGTCAAGCGGCTGAACGCGCTGCCCGAAGTGGATCGCGCCTACCGCGAGTTCGACGTGACCGAACCGCTCGTGAATGATGTGGACGACGACTACGCGGCAGACCAGGACTACCTCGACGCTGCCCCCGCAGGGATCGATGCACGGTGGGCGTGGACGCAGCCGGACGCCGAAGGATCCGGGGTTGGCGTGATCGATCTCGAGCAAGGGTGGTTCCCGAACCATGAGGACGTCGTCGCGAAGGCGCCGACGCTGATCTACGGGGACAACCGCGACGGCATCAACGGCTACAAAGGGAACCACGGGACGGCCGTGCTCGGTGAGATGATCGCCGAAGACAACACCGTCGGTGTGGTCGGTATCGCGCCGGCCGTGACCTCGGTGCGCATGGTCTCGCACTACGACGCCGCGACGGACACGGCGCTGCATGTGGCCGACGCGATCGCCGCGGCCATTCCTGTGATGACCCCCGGGGACGTGCTGCTCCTCGAGGTGCAGCGCAATTTCCTCCCGACCGAAACCGACGACGAGGACTTCGATGCGATCCGGCTGGCAGTGGCGCTCGGGATCATCGTCGTGGAGGCGGCGGGGAACGGGTTCACGGATCTCGATGGCTACGTCGACGCAGTGGCGGGGCAAATCCTGAACCGCGCGAGCGCCGACTTCCGCGACTCCGGTGCGATCATGGTGGGTGCGGCCGAAGCACCGCTCCCGCACGATCGCGCGGACTTCTCGAACCATGGCTCGCGCATTGACTGCTACGGGTGGGGCGAGAACGTCGTGACGTGCGGCTATGGCAATCTCGACGACGGCGGCGGCAACGACGACCTCACCTACACCGACACGTTCAGCGGCACCAGCAGCGCATCACCGATCGTCAGCGGCGCTGCGCTCATCGTGCAGGGTAAGTACGAGGCGCTCACCGCGACACGCCTCTCGCCGACTCAGATGCGCGCGCTGCTGTCGGACCCCGCGACCGGGACGCCGCAGGGGCCCAACGTGGCCGGCAACATCGGCGTCATGCCCGATCTGCGCGCGATCATCGAGGACACGCTCGGCCTCGTGCCCGACCTGTATCTCCGCGACAACGCCACCGACACGGGCGCGATCCCGTCCGTCGGATCCATCAGCACGAGCCCGGACATCATCGTCCGCCCGGCGCTCGTCGCCGATCCGGTCGCGGCCTTCGGCGAGGGGAGCGGGCAGGAGAATTCGATGACGCTCGGTTACGAGGTGGAGGGGGGCCAGGACAACTACCTCTACCTGCGGATCCAGAATCGCGGCACGATGGACGCCGTGGGAGTCACGGCAACCGTGTACTGGAGCGAGGTCGCGACGCTCGTGACACCGGACTCGTGGAATCTCATCGGCGCGACGCCGCCGGTCGACGTGCCACAGGGGGACACGATCGTCGTGGCCGGGCCGCTGACCTGGTCCGCGGTCGAAATTCCAGCCACCGGGCACTACTGCTTCGTCGGCCTGCTCAACCACGCGCAGGACCCGGCGCCTCCGCTTCCTGGTCCCACAGACTGGAACGGCTTCACCGCGCTCATCCGCAACCAGAACAACGTCACGTGGCGGAACTTCAACGTCGTGGACGAGCTCCCGGATCCCAGCGGAGATCCCTCGGTCCTGCCGTTCCTGATCGCGGGAGCGCCGGACGAGGCGCGGGTGTTCGATCTGCAGATCCTCCGGAATCTCCCGCGCGAGGCGCGCGTGAGGCTGCAGGTACCGTTCGGACTCGCTGCAAAACTGCGCCGCGGCCGCCTGTGGAAGTTTGAGGTTGACCGGAAGCAGCGGTTCGCCGTTTTCGATCTGCCGCCGCTCCCACGCATCGATCTTGGTGCGATCCGACTCGGCGCCGGCGCGCGGTACCCATCACGTCTCATCGTGCATGGCGCGAAGGGGATGGAGCGCGGGGGGCATGGGCTTGCCATTCGGCAGGTCTTCGAGAAAGCAGAAGTCGGACGAGTGAGCTGGCAGTTCCATGTGCGCAAGGAGGAGGAACCGCGCCAGCGAAAGCGGCCGAGCGAGACGGCATATAAGCCGGTGATGAAACACCGGAAGGAGCGCGTGTCGGCGCGGACGATCTGACGCTCGAGGTCTGATGCCGGGGCGCGTGCCCTGTTCATTCAGGGCCGCGCCTCGGCCGTCGAGTCGCGTTTAGCGCGCGTCCCCCCTTAACAAGCCCTGTCGATTGAGATCGACGATGTGGACGAGTCTACCGCCGGGAGTTGTCGAGATTCAGTGCTGCAAAAAGGCAATCGGCGGAATCTTGTAGTTGAGAGCCGCGGTCGTGCCGCACGTGACATCCACGGTCACGCCCGTGATCTTGGCGGCCATGCCGGATGCCAGGAACACGGCGACATTGGCAATGTCCGCCGTCGATGGTAAATCTTTCAGCATCGTGTCGTTCTTCATCTTCTGAATGAAGGCCGTCACCCTGTCTCCGCCCTGTTCGATCGCTTCCCTGAACACGCGTGAGTCTGGGGATCCAGCCGATCGGATGTTGACGACTCGTACGCCGAACGGTCCGAGCTCCGACGCCAGGTTCCGGGAGAAGCCCTCGATGGCGCAGCACGCAGGACCAAATCCGCCGACATTCGGGTAACCGATTCCGCCGGGAGTGGCGGTCAAAGACAGAATGACGCCCGATCGCTGCTCCCGCATGATCCGCCCCGCCGACGTCGACGTGATGAATTGAGTTTCCATCGCGATACGCACCGGCCGGACGAAGTCGTCCACTGTCATCTCGACCAGCGGCACATTCTGTCGGTCCTTGAGGCCGATCGCGTTGAACGACACATCAAGCGTGCCCGCTCTGTGCACGACGTCGTTCACCCAGTCGTTCACAGCCTTCCCATCGAGTGCGTCGACTTCGGCGGCTTCCGCCTTTCCACCAGCGGCGATAATCTCCGTGGCCAGGGTCTTCACAGGGTCGAGCTTGCGTCCGGTGACGAACACCGTCGCGCCTTCCTTTGCCAGCGCTTTGGCCACCGCGCCTCCCAATGACCCGCCGGCTCCATAAACGATCGCGTTCGTATTGTGAAGCAACATGAGGTTGTCCATTGCGGTGGTGTGTGCATCGCCGGTGCCAGGAACCGCGAGTGAACAAATAGTGAACGATTGCGGACCGGCGGCGCATTCGCCGTTGACAGGTCGTCAACAAAAGGTTTTGACAGCACGACCCTCCACAAAGATGCCACGCTCCCGCACGAGAAATGGAGTCGCCTCGGCAATTTCAACGAGGCGTACGCCGAGAATTCGTAACGTCGTGTGTAGTTGGGGCGTCGTGGGCAGCGTTAGAGAAGGTGCGGGATGATCATCTTGGTTTGTTTTCGGTAGAGGGCATAGCTCTCGCCAAACGTTCGACCAAGCAATGTTTCCTCTGCGCGGGCGCGCCACGCGAAGGTCGGGACAATCCCGCACAGCACAATCAGGAAAGCGGGCCAACTGCTGAAGGCGAGCGCTTCGCCCGTGGCGAGTAGTGCGAGGCCGAGGTAGATGGGGTGGCGCACGAGGCGATAGGGGCCGGTTGTGATGAGGCCCGTGCCTTGATCTGCCATGGGCACGAAGCTCCATGCGTGACCAAGCTCGGTCCGGGATCCGAGGACGAGGACGGCGCCCGCGACCGCCAGAAGTGATCCCGACGACGCGAGCAACAGCGCCGTGGAACCCTCGGAGCTGCCGGAAAAAATCAGGAGCGAAGGGAAGAACAAGCCGAAGGCTGCGAGGTTCGCCACGACCGGTGCTCGGTCGCCGCCGCGCTGACATGCTCGCGTCTTCGGGTGTGCGCGACGCCCGCTGACACCCAGCAACAGAGGTCCCGCGAAGGCGAGCAGGGAAACCGTTCGGAGAATGATGACCAGTGTTGGCATTTCTTACCGTGGCTCGAAGCCGCATGAGATAGACCGCGACGGGCAGCAACAGGACGGGAAGGACATAACTCACGACGAGGGCCAGGATTGGCTGGTCGGCCCAGCCGGCGCCGATGGCGGCAAAGGCGAACGACGTGGGCACGCTGCCGATGGTCAGCGCCGCCGTGAATTTCCTGATGGGCATGCGCGCAAGTCCGGCGAGAAAAGACCATGGCCTCCGGAACGCTGTAGGGAAGACTGCGCGTGAGGACGATCGCCCAGGCACCGCCCTGTTCAAACAAACTCTCCATCTTGTGCAGAGACTGAGGCCCAGCAAAGCGCTGCACGAATCGGCGTGCGGAGGTGAGCATCAGAACGTAGCCGAGAAGACCGCCGCTAATCAGCCCGAGGCTGCCCAGCAGTCCGCCGAGCAGTGTCCCGTAGACGATGCCGAGCGCCGCGATCACCGCCGTCTGCGGGATTGGCAACACCACATCGGCCCAGATGAGAGCAATGCCCACGGCCCATGCCGAGCTCTCGTACGCTCGGAGCGTCAGTACGGCGTCGTTGGCCTCCTCTGGCGTCGGGATTCGCGCGCAGGAAGCGAGCACGACCGCCAGAGCGCCGAGCACGAGCAGGCCTGATCTCACTTCGGCCTCCGAACGCGTAGAGTCAGCGCCGCGGGGTCGGCGCTCCCGGCAGCTACAGCCAGCGGCGCACGCGAGCCTTGTAGTCCCGATAGGCGTCGCCGAAGCGCCGTTCCAGATACGCCTCCTCGCGCACGACGACGCCGTAGCGGATCGTGATTGCAAGGGCAGCGTGAGGACGAGAATCCACGGGCTGCGCGCGGCGATGCCGATGCCGCCGTAGACGAGAAACATGCCGAGATAGATGGGATTGCGGGTCCAGCCGTGAATACCGGTTGTCACCAGCGCGCGAGTGGGCTCGTTCGTGGGCACTGGTGTCGCAGCCCGGGAGAAGTTGCCAATACCCGCGGCTACAAGCCCAAGACCGATGAGGATCAGGAAAGCGGCGAACACCCAGTGGACCGGTTCGCCACCCGGAACGGCAAATGACAAAGACAGCAGGCGATCCGAGACGAAGCCGAGCAGAAGAGCGGCGAGGAAGAGAAGGGGCGGTCGTGCGATGACGCCCGCCACTGCGGTGTCGCCAGCCTGCTGGCCGGCAGGGCCCATGTCTGCTCCTCGTACTTGCCACGCCATGCGCCGAAGGATAGGATCGGCGATGGAATGACAACATGGGTGTCATTCTAGCACTATTGACAACATGGGTGTCAATCCGCAGCGATGGAGCGGAATGGGATGGCCACGGTGCGACAGAGAAAAGGGGGAGCTCGAATCGTCAGCAGCAAGGGCGAGGCGGTCGCGGACCTTATGCTCGAAGTGGCTCAGTTCTTTTTTCGAATACGCGCGGTTGGTCAGAGATCAGGGTTCATCACGGGTTGGGGCGGCGGTGCGTTTGGCTTCATGCGTAGCCTCGCGCTGGTTGGTCCGCTGACCGTGCCGCAGATGGCGGAGATGCGGCCGACGAGCCGCCAGCGCATGCAGCGGTTGGCGGATGAGCTTGCGGCCGAGCGGCTCGTGGAATTCATCGACAATCCGAAACACCGGCGTTCGAAACTGGTGCAACTCACGCCGAAAGGTAACGCGCGCTACTGCGAGTTGAACGCCCGGTTCCTGGCGCTCGCATCGACGATGGGCGTCGGTCTCAGCGAAGCGGACATCCGCAGGACCACGGAGATCGTGCGGCGGCTGAGCGTTGATGTGAAAGCGCGGTCTGAGCAGCTGTCGTAGTGAGTAAGGCCGTTCGCATCAGAGGAAGCGAGATCTCGCGTCAGTTACCTCCCCCGAACGCCGGTGCAGATGTCACCTGTGTGCACCGCGGCGCGACGCGATCGCAGGAAAGCCATGGCGACGCCGAACGAACATCCACAGCACAGGGGCGACGATGGCAACGAAGAGCAGGATCAGCCCGGTGTCCCTCGTGGAGACGCTGAGGAGCTTGAGGGCGGAGGCGAGGAGCACGAACGCCAGCGCCCGGCGCACCAGCCCGCCTGGAGCGCGCGCCGACAGGTGAGCGCCGAGCCAGACGCCCGGAATGCAACCCACCAACAGCGACATCGTCAGATCCAGCTGGAAGTCACCGAAGAGGATGTGCCCCAGCGCGGCGGAGGTGACAAGCGGGACGGCTTGAACCAGATCCGTCCCAACGAGTTCGTTGGCCGTCAGACGCGGATACAACGTCATCAACGCGATGATGATGAGGGATCCCGAGCCGACCGAGGTCATCCCGACAACGATGCCTCCAACAATGCCGATCACCAGCACGGGAAGCGGCCGGACCTCCACGCGCGGGCGACCCTGCGGCAGTGGGTCCGCACGACCATCGCGGATACGCGCGTGTTCGACGAGGCGGATGTAAGCGCGAATGATGAGGCCCGCTGCAGCCAGGAGCAGGGCGATGCCGAGTGCAATGCGAATGACATCTTGCACCTCGTCGCCCCCGCCGAGGGACCTGGCGATGACCACTCCGCTGAAGGCAGCCGGAATCGATCCCACGCATAGCCATTTCACCAGTCCCAGGTGGACCGTGCCGCGGCGCAAATGGACCACCGAGCCCACCGGTTTCATGACAGCACTCGCGACCAGATCGGAGGACACTGCGGTGAGCGGCAGCACATCGAAAAAGAGGACGAGGACGGGTGTCATCAGCGCGCCGCCGCCCATTCCAGTCAGGCCGACGACGATGCCGATGCCGAACGCGGCGAGGGCAAGCAATATATCGAAGCTCATGTCTCGAAGGTTGACTCCCGCAAGCACACTGAATTCACGATGAACTCGTCGAACGGTCTGTGCTAAATCTCCCCCGCGCCGAGGATACCTGCCGACTTATCATCGACGCCAACTGAACCTCCGCCGGAGCATCGGGCGGAACGTCATCACCCTCACGCGTGGATTCCATCATGATGAATCGCAAAGACTTCTTGAAGACCGGATTAGCCGCCGGCGCATTCTGGGGTTCTGCGGCCGATGTTCGGGCGTTGACTGCGACTCAGCGCACAGCAGCGCAGGCAGGACAGGACCTGGAGAAGTACCGATTCCATCCCCATCACCGATTCTCCAACGATGACCTGGTAATCGAGCGGGAACAATCGGGACGACCCCACGAAGGAAAAGTGTTCGCCGCGATCCAGCCGCATTCTGATGATATTCCCCTGTTCGCGGGTGGACTCGTCGCGAAACTGATTCGTGAAGGGTACAAGGGCTATCTGATACGAACGACCAATGACGATGCGGCCGGCAGTGGCAAGACGCGTGCGGAAGTCGTCCTGAACAACGAACGGGATACGACCGCCGTTGCCAAGGCGCTGGGACTTGAACGGGTTTATGACCTCTATTATCGCAATCACAACCTGCATGAAGTGAACATGCAGGAAATCACGGCGCGCTTCGTGTTCCTCATCAGGATGCTCAAAATCGACACGATCATCTCGTACGATCCGTGGGCGCCGTACGACAACAACCCGGACCACTACATTACGGGACGGGCGGTTGAAGCGGCCTATACGAGCCCATTGGACTATCCCGAACAACTCGGCGTCGTCGAGCCTCACGGCATCAGCGAGCGCTACTACTTCACCAGACGAGGGCCGCAGTTCATCAACCGGATCGTGGAGATTACCAGCCATGTCGACACGAAGGTGCGAGCCAACATGGCCAATGTCACGCAAGGTCCCGGCGGACACAGCGGGTCCGAGCTGAGAAAGAGGCTGGCCGAAAAAGGATTGAAGCTGCCGATTCTCGGTGACGACGACCAGACAGCAGACTTCAATTACATCAAGCACATCATGCTGGACCTGGATTCCGACAACCTGCGCCTCACCCCATCGGACAGGGAAGTGGGAAAGCCGTTCGGCCTGGAATGGGCCGAACGGTATCACTACCGAGGCCCGATTCCGTCCAAGCTCGACGACTACATCAAGCAGACGGCGGTACGCATCTGAACCGCGCCAGGCTCAGATGCTGACGACCGCGGCTTGTACCATGTTCGACACGCGGTGGAGAAGATAGCCGTCGCGATCACTGGCCGAGCGCGTCGTGAGGAGCGCGCAGAGCAGCTGTCGCTCGGGATCGGCCCATGCGACAGTCCCCGTGGCGCCGACGTGGCCGAAGGTCCGTGCGGATCCGAGGTCGCCGAAATGATTCCAGACACGGGAGTCGCGCAGCGCCCAGCCCAATCCCCACGGTGCGCGCAGCTCGCCGTTGTGGTCGCGCGTCATGGCGCCCACCGTCGTGGGAGATAACAGACGCGTGGATCCGTAGATGCCGCCGTCCAGGAAGGCCTGCAGCAGAATGGCCAGGTCGCCGGTCGTGCTGTGCATGCCTCCCCACGGGTGGCCGATGTCACGCCAGTACCGCGTGTTCGGGTCCCCAGCTTCGCAGATCTTCGGTCTCCGGACCGGTTTGGTAGATGGCGGTCTGCTCGACGCGCAAATCTCCCAGCCCGAGGGTGGTCCGCGTCATGCCCAGCGGCTTGAAGATTTCGTCGCGCAGAAAATCCCGCAGCCGCCGGCCCGTCAGCCGTTCCACGATCTCTCCGGCGAGCAGCGTGCCCATGCTCTGATAGCCGAACCCCGTCCCTGGCTCGTACAAGAGCGGCGTCGTGAGCGCGCCCGCGACGAACTGGCTCAGGGGAGCATGAGCCCGGCGCAGCTCCGTGTTCTCCGGGAGTTGATCCGGCAGCCCTGAAGAATGCGACAACAGGTGCCAGACCCTCGCCTTTTCCTTGTGCTCGCCCACGAATTCCGGCAGGTAGCGCTGCACGCGATCGGAGAGCACCACGTCTCCTCGCTCGACCAGCAGCATCAATCCGCTGACGGCGATCGGTTTCGAAATGGACGCGAGAATGTAGACCGTGTCCGGCGCGGTCGGTGGTGCGTCAGTCTGCTCGTTCAGCCGGCCGAATCCGCGATGCAGCACGATTCGACCCTGCCGGGCCACGCAGATCGACGCGGAGGTGACATGCCCCTTTGCGGTCTCACTCTGGAGGCAGTCCACCACTCGGTCCAGCCGCGCCTGGGACATTCCGACGGCGGCTGCGCGATCGGCTTCGAGCCGCGTCCTCGTCGACTGGTTACGAAGCGGCGCCTGTTCGCGGATGAGACCGAGGCCGGCCAAGCCGGCCGCTCCGGCCTCGAGCAGCTCACGGCGGGTGCTTGCCATTGCGGACTCCTCGATGGTTACTTGACCGCAATCAGAGAGATCTGTTCCAGCCCCGGAAAGGTGTCGTCGTTGCGGGGCGTGCGATCGGCCGGCCCAACCTGCGCCACCGTCGTGCGGGCCGGCGGGGCGTCGGGAAAGTACTGCGCGTAGATCCGGTTCATTCGCGGGAAATCGCTCATGTCGTCCAGATATACGTTGGTGGCGACGACGCTCGAAAGTCCCAACCCCGCTTCCTCCAGCCCGTCGAGCAGGTTCCGCATCGTCTGCCGCACTTGCGCTTCCACGGTCCCCACCCAGATGCCCTGCAGGTTCCTCGGCCCTGGCGTGAACGGCCCCTTCGCGGAACAGTAGTACGTGTCGTCGGCAAAGACGCAGGGGCTGGCAGTCGCGCTCGGGCTCATGTTCTTCGGCCTGACGGCGGCTCGCTTCGAGAGATCCGCGATCGCCACGCCGGTAAACGCGATCGTGTTCCCGGCCGGCAGGCTCGCGACGCGAATGGTCGCGCGCGCCGGCGTGTTGCCGAATTCGAAATGCTTCGCGTAAATCTCGTTCATCCGGCGCGAGGCGCCATCCGTCAGGTAGGGGTTGACGAACACGACGTGCCGGAAGTCCATGCCAGCCGCGGCCAGCGTGTGTTTCATGTTGTCGAGGGCCATCTGCACTTGAGCATCCGGATCCTCCGGGATCCTGCCGGTCGCCGCATCGGTGCCCACGAATCCTGAAAGGTACAGCCTGGTCCCCGCCATGACGCCGGGCGACCACGACATGTTCTGCGGCGATCGCGCCGGCGCGATGTGCCGGGTGCGCGCGAGGTCCCGGAACGCGACGGCGTTGATCTCGACTGCGATGTCCGTTGGCAGCTTGTAGACCCCGACCACCGCGCGCGCCGGTGGGGCCTTGGCAAAGAACTCCTTCCACACGCGGTCCATTGCGTCGTAATGCGCCATGTCGTTCAGATAGACGTGGCAGTACACCACATGCGCCATCGTCAGCCCCGCGGCCTCGACGATCGCCTTGACGTTCAACAACGTTTGCCGCGTTTGCCCTTCAATGGTGTCCGGCAGCGTGCCCGCCGCGTCGCGTCCGCCCTGACCGGAGACGTAGAGAGAATCACCGGCGAGAATTCCAGGACTGTACGGGCCGATGGTCTTGACACCCTGCGGAGCGATCACCCGCCTCTCCACTCCCATGGCGGCAGCGCCGAAGAGGAGGACGACAAGAGCGAGCCGCAGGAGAGCGCCGCGTGTCATGAGCTGTCAGCGGCGCGTGAGGAACTTCTTTGGCAACATCGCAGCGATCGATCCGGAGAAGAGCACTATCTTGTGCTGCCCCACGCTGCCCACGAGCAAGTGCGCCTCCGGTTCGGTCACGCCGTAGTCGCTCACGAGCCAGCTGATCATGTCGCTGTTGGCCGTTCGCAGGCTGCGGTCGAAATTCGTCCCGTTGGCGATCGACACGATGTGCTCCGCATTCTCGAGCCGGGGCAGCCCGATCCGCTTCCCCTTGTGAACGCGCACGGTGAACTCGACGTCCATCGAGGTCTCGACACCCGAGCCGAGGCCCTCGCCGTCGCCCTGAAGCGCGTGTCCGTCGCCCACATACAGATAGGCTCCCGCGTGGAACACGGGAAAGTACAGCGTCGCACCCTCGACGACGTCGTTGTAGTCCATGTTGCCGCCGTGGACACCGGACGGCCCGGATGTCTCGACCCGCTCACCCGCCGGGGCGACGCCAATGCACCCGAGCATCGGGCGGATCGGGAGCTCCCATCGAAGCTTCGACCCTTCGAGCAGACGAGGGCTGGCGACGGCACGCTTCAGGTCGAGATCCCATGGAATAAGGTCGGCGCGCTGCGGCCTCACGGCGTTCATCCCGTACTCCGGCTTGTAGGCGCGCTCCAGCATGGAAGGCAGAATCACCTCGCCGCTCAAGCGATAGCTGGTGTAGCCATGACCGCGATTCAATCGGACCTTGTCGAGCCGCACCTCCAGCGCGTCGCCGTACTCGGCGCCCTCGACGTAAAACGGCCCGGTGAGAGGGTTGCCCGATTCGGGATACACGTACGGGTGCTGAATGTGCCACACGCCTTCATGGTCGCGACCTCCTGAGTCCCACGTCCGGGTGAAGACCGTGTCACCCGACTTGATTCTCAGCACCGGCTCCTTGAATGCGGAGAAGACGCGGGAATGGACGCGCGGAAAGAACTCGTGCCGCGTTTGAGCGTGAAGGGAGAAAGACACGCTCACGACGAAGAGGAAGAAAAGCATCTTCTTCATTTCACACTCGCCATCCCGTTCAGATCCCACACGACGCGCCCTTCGCGGACGGTGAGTTCGGCTTCGAGCTTCTGCGTTCCACTCTTTCGACCGCCACGCACGTCGACGAACCCAAACGTGCCGCGGTGCAGCCTCAGGACTGCAACATCCGCAGGCGCGCCCACACTCAGGTGACCCAGGTCCGTCCGCTTGATGACTTGCGCAGGCTTCCACGTGGACTTTGCGACCGCGTCCTGCAGCGACATGCCGAGGTTGAGAAACTTCGACATCACGTTCGTCATGTCCTTCATGCCGCGGATCATGCTTTCGGCGTGAAGGTCGGTGCTGATCGTGTCAGGCCAGAATCCCTGCGCTGTCAGCGGCTCCGCCTTGCTGTACCAGAAGCTGCCGCTGCCGTGACCGACGTCGAACACGATCCCCCGCTTCTGCGCCTCGAACAGAAACGGACGCGCCTTTCCGTTGTCGTCGAGCGTTGGCGCCGCACCGAGATAGGCATGCGTCGAGATGTCGCCCGGCCGCAGGTGCTTCAGGACGAGATCCTCGTAGGGCCGCTCCGCCCGGAAGGCTCCGAAGTCCACCATGACCGGCACATCCGCGAGCCTGCCCGCCTCGACGGCGCGGTCCACCGGATCCCACTCCGGGCCGCGGTAATGGGCGGTCTTGATGCCGACGATCACGCCTGGATGCTCGCGGATCCGCATGGCGGTCAGGTTCGCATTCATGTCGGTGAGATCCTGTTCGAATGGACCTCCCTTCATGCCGGACCCGACGATGTTGATGAAGGAGAGGACGCGCGTGAGGGAGCGATCGATGATGTTCGCCTTGAACTGATCGAAGTTGCGCCAGCCGGCGCCGCCCACGTCCACGACCGTCGTCACGCCCGCGCGGGGGTTGTGGGCGTCTGGCTGGACGGCGACGTGCCCGTTGCTCAGGTACGTATTCTCCGTTCCGTAAAACACGTGCGCGTGGATGTCGATCAGGCCGGGGACCACATACAAACCGGTGGCATCGGCCACGAGGGCCGCACGGGCCGGATCGATCCTGGCCGCCACTTCCGCAACCTTGCTGCCGGCGATGCCGACGTCCATCGGCGCGTTGATCCCGTTCCTCGGATCGATCACGTGCCCCCCGCGAATGAGCAGATCGAGCTTGCCTTGCTCGCCTCTGGCCGGCGTCAATCCCGCGATCGCGAGTGCGATCAGGATGGCGGCACACATGGATACACGCTTCATCGCAATCATTGTTCCTCGAGGGATGAGACTACCGGCCGCCAGAGCCGCTAATAACACGGGCGTTGAAGCGAATCTCACTCGACGGTGCCCTGAATGTGACAGTGGTCGTAAAGGAAGCGCCCGGCGCAAGCCAGAGCGGGCCGCCTGTCGATCGGATCACTGGGCTTCCGGCGGGCAACGCGCACGAGGTCGCGCCAGTTGCGTTGGTTAACGTGACGCCGGGCGTAAGGTTGTCCAAAACGATATCGAAAGGTGCGCCGATGGCGTGTGCGGAGGAGTTCTTGACGGTGATTGACTGCGTGTAGGTGTTGTTCGGCGCGGCATGCCGCGTTCCAGTGTCGACGCTGACCAGCGATGACACATTGCTGCCGCAGAGAAGGCCGAACACACTCACGGCATTCGTCTGCGTCGGTACGTATACTTTTCCGTTCGCGACGACTGGCGGCGCAAACTTGGTGAAATTGCCGGGCGCGTCCCGTGCACTGTTCATATCGGTGTTGTAGATTTCCTGGCTCACATCAGCGGCGCGAAAGGCGCGCAACGTCCCTGGAGCTTGGTCACCATTCCTGGTTGATTGCGTCGTTACGGCCCATACGATGCCGCTGCCCACGTCGGAGCCATTCGCCGAAACGCTCGGGCCTCCGTTCATCCCTGGTTTTGCCGCACTCACGGCGGCTGGAGTCGTGACGAAGCGGTTGTTGGCGAAGTTATACGCTCTGAGGACATCGCCTTTGTCCCAGACGTACAGGACGCCGTCATTTCCGCGGCTCCAGTACGCCGTTCCGAGCGTTTGCGCGCAGTCCTTCTGGCCGCAACCGTTGCTCGCTTGAAACCGTTGCAGCGGCTCGTTTGCACCTTCGAGCTTACCCATGTCATTTCGATTGAGGAGGAAAATGACACCTTCCTTGCCGCCGGAGAACATGAGCTGAGAATTCGGGATCAAGGTCACACCGCCTGCGCTCATGTCGATATTCTTCTGGAAGAGATACTCGTGATTCGCCGGTGTAAACCAGTCGGCAACCTCGAGGCTGGCGCCGCGTAACTTCAGCGTGCTGCTGCCGAAATTGCTGACACCGTCATAGGAGCCGCCGGCCGTAGAGAGATAGATATTGCCCAGACCGTCCGTCGCGATCCCGCGGCCGCCCAGCCAGATTCCACCTTTTCGTCCACGCGGCGTCGTCTGGAAGACGGCCAACCGTTGTTTGAGGTCGCGCGCATTGAAGGCTTGCACGAAGCCTTCCTGGGACCAGTGCTCGTCCTTGCGGTCGGGCACGATGTTCGCGAGGGCGATATACAGCACGTCATCGACCGTCAGCAGTCCCGCCCGTTGGAGTGCCCCTTTCACGTTGGTGAGCGTTCCCTCCGGTCCAGCGAAGGGGAAAGACAGCAGCTGCGGAGAGTTGTACTTGGGACTGCCGTTGTGGATGTCCAGGGCATTCACTGAGAGGTGGTATTCGCCGTCTCTCGCCACCATGGCGACGACATAGAGCGTGCCAGTTGGCACGTCGACGAACGGCGTGCCGAGAATGCCGTGATGGGTCGGCCCGATCCAGCTGCCGCCCGGAGCGGGCGTGCCAAGGTTTCGCGACCAGAGAGGCTCCGACTGCCCAGGATCGTCTGCGTCGAATGCGTACACTGTATTCGACATGGACGCGACGAACATGACGTTGTGAGGTTGGTCAGAGATGGTGAGGTTGGGGACGATCAAGGGAAGAGCGTAAATACTGTCGTCGACGCTCCTCGAAAAGAGCTTGCCGAAGTGTGTGGCGTCGACGTTGGACGGGGTGAGCATCCACTCCTGCAGGTTGGTTCCGGTACGCCCATAATCGTACTGCGACATTGGCACCGAGACCTGTGCGCCGACGGCGGTAATCGCGAGCGCGATCAGTATGGCGGCACACACGGATACAGTCTTCATCACGATCGTCCAGTCAGGATCTCTCTGACCCTGTCGGCTACGATGATCTCCTCGCCAGGCCGGAGGTTGTAGGGGAAGATGCCGATTCCCCGCTTCCAATTCGGCTGGTACTTCGTCATGTCGGTCGCGACGATCGCAGGCTCGCCGCCGACCAGGCGCTCCATCATCTGATCGAGCGTGACGCCGAGTTTCGCTTCGTCCCACTGCACGGAGAGACGCGGCGAGTGGCTGTAGTCGTCGTTGGTGATGAGCTCGGTGAAGACCGTCGGTACTCCGGCCAGGCGGCGGGCGGCGCGTTCGAGCATCGCGTGATACTCCCTGCGGTCTGCGGCATGGTCGCGTTTCAGGTACAGCTCCACGGCGGTCAGCAGGCCGACGATCTCTTCCTTGCCGACTTTCGCGATGCGCGCAAAGCGGTTGTGAGGGGCGCTGTTGGCATACGCCTTCCGGATCAGATCCTTCTTGCCGAGCAGCATCCCGCTGCACTGCGGCCCACGCAGGTTCTTTCCCCCGCTGAACGCCACGAGGTCCGCGCCGATCTTCGTGAACGATCGCAGGTTTTCCGCGGGCGGGACTTCCGCCGCCGCGTCGAGGATCAGCGGCAGGCCGGCCGCATGCGCCAGGGCCACCATCTCGTCGAGCTCGACCTTGTGGCCGAGCGAGTTGTGACTCAGGACCATCGCGAGGGCCGCCGTCTTCGGGTTGATCGCGCGACGGATGTCGTCGGCTGTCTCGACATCCACGAGCGTCACGCCGACCATTCGAAACGCATGGTCGTACGAATTCCGATGTGCCTTCTGGATGATGATCTCGCTCTTCATTCCGGTCAGGTCCGGGAGTCGATCGATCATGGCCGGGTCCTCGCCAGCCGTGACCGCGCACGTCGCGAGGCAGAGGGCCGCTGAAGCGCCCGCGGTGACGAACGCCGCTTCCGCCCCCGTCAACTCGGCCAGCCGCCGGCCGACCTGCGCCTGCAGTTCGTGAATCTGGACGAACTGCCGCGACGCCTCCTCCATGGCTTTAGAGACTTCCGGCGACATCAGGGTGCCGCTGAGCGTGGTCAGCGTGCCATACGCATTGATGAACGTTTTGACGCCGAGGCGTGCATAGAGCGCTGAATGCAGATGCGCCGCGGTGCCGGCGGCCTCCGCGGCGGGCAACGATTGCGTCCTCAGGTTCGCGGACGCCATCGGGACGGTCAGGGCGGTCCGGAGCAGCGTGCGGCGGGTGAGGTCCGATCGGGTTTTCATGACACTCCTTGTGGCAGAAGCGTTGACGCTCCGCGACTCGCGAGATCTTGCGGTTCTCGACCAAGAAGTTTCGGGCTCACCACGCTATCTCAAAGTCGCTCGTTCGGCCTACCTCGAATGCGACGCCCCTGTTGCAGCCACATCTACCTTCGCGTCGGACTCTTCGGAGGCACAGCGGTTGCACGCGGCGGGAATTCCGCGCTGCGGCAAAGGGGCTGCGTTCGTGGGCGCGGGAACACTCCGGACGGGCGGCCAAATCACGATAACAACGGGCTTTGTGTTGCGCCAGGCAGAGCGCATAACGCACACGGCGCGGGTTGCGCGCGAACGACATTCTGCCCGGCTGAGGACTTTAGTCGACCCAGTCATGCAGAAATGAGCACTGGAACCAGGATGTCGAATTCCCCGCCGAAACCCTCTGTGCCCACGCGAACTCGAAAAGAGCATGCGGAATTCGATTGGCCTCCGCCTGACGAGGAATTGGCACAGTGCTTCAATATTGCTGCCCCCGACAAGGAAATCGCGCAGGGCACCGTCGAATGCGCGCACGAGACGATTGACCCACCAAGCCTCACACCGCAACCGACGATGGCCATCGGGTCGTCGACGGCGCGCGAGACCTCAGCTGGACCACTCGAGGAGGCGCCGGGCGCCGAGCTCAGCGGCATCGACGATTCGACAGCGTCCCACATCGCGGTTGCCAAACAGGAGCCTGCGCCCGATGGAACGCGGAGGGGCGACTGGGCAACCGAGATTTTGCAGTTGCAAGCCTTGATCGAGGCGCTCACCGAGAACGTAGAGTGGCGTATCCCGAATGCCACTCGACGCTGACGCGGCCTTCGATCGATCGCATCACTACGTCAACCCTCTAGGCCTTTGAGATTACGGAGATTCGCATGCTCGATGCCTTCAAGAACCGCGCGGCCGATTCCAAACGCGGCGGGACCGTCGTCGACGAGCGTCGGGAACTGGAGCAGCTCATTCAAACCGCCCGCGCCGAGCGGACCGCGATGGACGAAACGCTCCGGTCGATCAGGACACGCACCGCCAGTCTGAAGCCGATCGGCGAGTTCCTCGACCGCATCGATCAGAAGGTGTCCGGCGTGACCACGACGCTCGAGCAGATCGGCGAGCGGCTCGCCGCGCTGGACGGCCGCACCCGGGAACTTGAACAGCTCGATGCGCACATTCAAGGCCTCAAGGACGCCGCGAGGGAAGCGCAGCAGCACGCCGAGCAGGCGATCAGCACCACGGGTGAACTGGACAAGCATCGCAAGGCGGTCGAGCAGCTTTCGACGCATGCGCAACAGACACAGGCGAGTCTTCAGACTCTGAGAACGGAACACGCGGCGCTCGAGGAGCTTCGAGACAAGCTGCGCGCAGCGCAAACCGACATCAAGCAGTCGGCCGACGGGGCCGGCGCGCTCCAGGGCGAGCTCGAGGTCGTACGCGGCATGACGGCCGATCTGACCGACGACTTTTTCCGCATGAGCGAGACCTCGCGGACGGCGCGCGAAGACACTGCCGCCGCTATGACGGCAATCAAGGAGATCGAAAAAAAGCTGGGACCACTGACGCAGCTCCAGGAGCTGGGTCACAACACGGAAGAACGCATGGTCGTGCTCAACGCGCTCGCCGAGCGCGTCTCGCTCAAAGCCAAAGTTATCGAGAGCCAGCAGCCGACGGTCGAGCATGCGCTCGTTCAGGCGAATCGCGTGAACGAGATGGTGTGGTCGATGGAAGTGCAGATCGGCAAGCTGAACGAAGGCATGAAGCAGGCGGCGGCAGCGGACGAAACCCTTGCGCGGCTCGAGAGGCTGTCTGCGGACACGACGGAACGGCTGGCGGCTGCCGCGAAGCTGTCGGAGGAGACCGAGCGCCAAACGGCGCGGCTCGAACAGCGCGGCGCGCTGTTGCTCGAGTCCTTGCACGCGAAGGTCGGAGCTCTGGATGTCGACAAGAAGGAGGTTGAAGCCGTTGGCGAGCGGCTTCGCGTCCTGGCCAGTGCGATGGACCGCGCGGAAGCGCGGATGGGCGCGTTCGCGTCGCAGGAGAAGTTCCTTTCCGGCATGGGTCAGGAGATCGAGGGACTCACAAAGCGCTTCGACGAGCTTTTCGCACACTCAGACGAGCTGACCAGCAGGCAGCACACGCTTGAAGGTCACTACAACAGGCTCGCGCACGTCGACGACCTCGCCACCAAGGTCGCGTCGCAGTTCGACTGGCTTCGTCAAGGTCGCGAGCAGCTTGACGCGCTCCGAAAAGATGTTCTCGAATTCCGCGCATCGCATGCCGAGATGGCACAGCTGAGTGCCGGGCTGGCGGCGGATCGGCAGGCGATCCAGGCGTTTGGCGAGCAGTTGACCGCTGTTTCAACTCGAGCTCCGGAACTCGAGGCGAAGGTCGACGACATGCTTCGCCGGATGTCTCTTGTCGAACGCGCGTCGCAGCAGGCAACGTCGCTCGAGCAATTCATGTCGGCGCTCGATGGGCAGCTCTCGCGCCTGGAAGCCCGTGCGTCGCTCGTCACAAACATCGAGGCACGGCTGAACGGCCTGAATACATTGAGCTCCGAGGTGGATCGCCGGCTCGCGCAGCAGCTCGAGGCGCGGACCGATTTTGAGATCCTCAAAAACACGTCGGATGGCATCGTGCTGCAGATCTCGGACGCGCACCACAAACTCGAAGCCCTGACCGCGCTGCAGGCCAAATTCCTGCCGCTCGTCGAGCAGGTGCGCGTCCTCAAAATTGACATCGATTCGACACGGGCTGGGCTCGTGGAGATGAAGCCAGACGACGCAGCGATCGCCGAGCAGGAGAGGCGCTTTGCCGAGCTCGTGGCAACCAGCCACCGGCTCGAAACCGAGCTGGCCGAGCGTCAGCAGAACGTGAATGCGCTGGCCGACGACCTGGCGCGCTCAGAAAACGCCAGGAAAACAATGACCTCGGCCCTCGAGGAGGTGCAGAGTCGGCAGCGCGATACCGTGGACCACATCGCTGCCTGCGATGAGCAGCTCGCGCGCGCCGAGAGCGTGTTCAAGCAGCTCGACGAGCGCGCGTCGCAGTTCGTGATGGCCGAGAAGAAACTCATGGCAGTTGAAGCGCGCCTGGCCGAGATCAGACGGGTCGGCGAGGAGCTCGATCGCAGTCACGAGGCGATAGCGAGCCGCGAGCAGGTCGTGAGCGCGGTCAAAGCGGAGGTCGAGGCCGTGCACCTGATTGGGGCGCGCAGCAAGTCGGACCTCGATTACGTCATGCAGCATCGTAGCGAAGTGTTGGCGCTGAGGACCCAGGTCGACGAGCTCTTGTCGCGGATCGCAGAGACCGACCAACGCGTCGCCACGATCGACGCGCGCCGGAAACTCCTCGACGAGGTCGAAGGCAAAGCAAGTCTCATCCTGGACCTGCTGGACGACATGCGGATTAACGTCGAGACGATCGGCGAACACAAGGCGGTCGTCGACCACGTGGCTCAGACAGCGGCACAGCTGGAATTCAGGCTGCAGGAGGCGCGGAGCGTTCTCGGCACGCTGCAGCACGAACGTGAGCAGGCCGAGCGTCTCGAACAAGGAATCAAGCAGCTTTCCTTGAGGACCGTGAGGCCCGACGAACTGAAGTCACCCGCTACTCCATGACAGAGTTCAAGAAGTTTTCTGTTCGCGTACCAGCCTGATCTGTCCCTCGCCAAAAAGATCGCCGAGTGACCCCGTTTGCGGCGGCCGGTTGGGCCGATGCTCGTCGGACCGTCGCTTCGCTGACCGCTGAACTGCTGCCGAGTATATCGAGGACGACGATGACGACGGAATGGACACTCAAGCGATTGCCTTCTTTTGCCGGGCCCATTGCCTTCGCCGCTGCGACTGCGGCAGAAAGCATTCCCGGTGCGCCGGGTGTGCCGGAACGAGGAGCGATCCGGCCGCCGACCGCGGCGCGTGAGTACGGGCTTGCCCTCCTCTGCGTCGCCACGGTCGCGACGATGCGCGCGCTGCTCCATCCCGTTCTTGGGAGCGCATCTCCGTTGATGATTTTCGTGTTGCCGACCGTCGTGATGGTCATGCGGAATGCGCCGGGTCCAGCCCTTTGCGCAACCGTGATGAGCCTGGGCGTCGCCGTCCCTCGGTTCATCGAACCCACCGACCCGATGTGGTGGTCGCATCCGGCGCAACAGACGCGTCTGGTGCTCTTTGTCGTTGAAAATGTCGTGATCGTGATCGTCGGTTGGTTCTTCCAACAGCATCGACAGAGGCAGCTCGACATCGCGCTGCAGGCCGAACGACTCCGCGTCGTGCATGTCACGATGCGAACCGTTCACCACGTCGTGAACAACTCGCTGAATCAGCTACAGAGTTTGCGCATGGATGCGGAAGGTCACGTGCCAGCGGAGTCGTTAGCCATCTTCGATGCCACGATTAAGGAGACGTTCGCGAAATTGACCTCGCTCAGCAACCTGCGAATCTATGCCGAGAAGTCGATGTCGATAGGCGCTGCTCTGGATGACAGCCTGACCTGACAGACGCCGGCGTCTCACGAAAGCGTCGCCCTGGCAATTCAGCCCGCGCGCGCGAGCGTCAATGCGAATGCGTCGTCGCCATCGATCCACTGTGCGACAGGCTCGAAGCCGGCGGTGTGGAGCTGATTGCGCACGCCTTCGGCCGTGTACTTGTAGGAACTCTCGGTCCAGATCGCCTCGCTGTCCTCGAGATCGATGTCAAGATCGATCGCCTCGATGCGTACATGCTGCGCCCGTGTCGACACGACGAACATTTCCACGCGCGAGCCGGCGGCGTTCCACAGTGCGCGATGGCGGAAAGCGCGAAGATCGAAGTTCCCGCCGAGCTCCCGGTTGATGCGCAGCAGCACGTTCAGGTTGAACGCGGCGCTCACGCCGAGCGGATCGTTGTAGGCGAGCAGGAAATCGCGCTCCCGTTTGACGAGATCCGCGCCGATCAGGAGCGCATCGCCCGGCGCAAGCGAGGCGCGAATGCGCTCCAGCAGCGCCGCCGAGGCGGCCGGATCGAAGTTGCCGATGTTCGAGCCAAGGAACAGCACCAGCGTACGATCATCACCACCGATCGTCTCGAGCCCGTCTTCGAACGACGCCTGGTGGGTGACGACGTCGACGTGGTGCGCCTCGGAGAGCGTGTGCGCCGCCCGCGCGAGCGCCTCAGCGGAAACGTCGACAAGATGCGCGGTCAGTGCGTTCGACGTGCCTTCGACGAGCGTCCGCAGCTTGCGGCCGTCCCCCGGCCCGAGCTCGACGATGCGCGTCAGTCCCGGCAAGTGCGCGAAGATTTCTTCGCGATGGCTGGCGAGGAGCCGCGTCTCCGCGCGCGTGATGCCATACCACGGCAGCTCGCAGATCGCGTCGAACAGCGCCGAGCCGAGCGCGTCGTAGAGATACACCGACGGCAGCTGCCGCGGCGTCAGCTGCAAGGAGTGGCGCACATCGTCGGCGAATGGTGACGTGACAGCGGATACGGTCATGATCGGACGCATCGAAACGTTGCGTACACGTACGGATACCGCGGCCGGAACCAGTTGCGGAAGGTTGGCCGGATCAATTCGCGCGCCGTAGCCGGAGCCGCGCCTTTCATCACCACGTGCTCGCCGTCGAAGAAGTCGGCTGAGTACTCTGGATACGAGGGGAGCGGCCGAAATCCCGGGAACGGAGCGAACACCGTGCTCGTCCACTCCCAGCCGTTGCCGACGAGATCGTCGATGCCCCACGCGCTCCTGCCGGCCGGATGCGAGCCGGCCGGTTCCGGATCCCAGCTCGTGAAATCGAAAACGCCGTGCGCGGGCGACGGGGCCGCGCTGCCCCAGGGATGGACGCGGTCCGTGCCGTCGGGGGTTCCGTACGCCGCGCGCTGGAACTCGGCTTCCGTCGGCAGCCGGCATTCCCGCCACTCCGCATACGCGGTCGCTTCCGCCTGACTCACGTAGACCGGCCAGGACATCGGCAGCGGTATGAGATCGAACAACCCGCGCCAGTACCATCTGTCGTCGCGGCGCTCCCAGAAGGTCGGCGGCCGTCCGCCGCCGTTCACGAATTCGAGGAAGGCCGCGTTCGTCACGTCGTGGCGCTGGATGGCGAATGCGGCAACATCCTCAGTGCGGTGCGGTCGTTCATTGTCCCAGCCAAACCGGAGCTCGTCTTCGTCTGCACCGAGCGTGGCCCGGCCGGCTGCAATGTCGATCCACTCCTGTGCCGGCACGTCGCCGTCTACCAGCGGCCGATAGGCCGATGGACGTCGCTTCTGCTCGAACGGCAGGCGGTGCCACATGTAGAGCAGCGTCTCCTGGTGCATCGCCTCGTGCTCGAGGATCGCGAACACGGCCTCCGAGCGGTGAAGCAGGGAATCGCCGGGACGATCGAGATCGCCGTGGTCCAGCGCCGCGCGCACGCGGCGATCGGCCTCCGCGGCAAACTGCTGGACCGTTGCGCGTGAGGGCCAGTGATGAGCGCCGGTCCGTCCGGCGTCTTCCTCTGACGGATCGATGCCTCTGGCGAACAGCGCTTCGAGCTTCGGATCGATGCTGGCGCCCCCGAGCGCGCGCTTGACCAGCGTGTTGAAGCTGAATGCGGGCAGGTGGCCTTCGTAGAACACGATCGGATGCCGCAGATCGATCGGACGGCTGTAGTACGCCTCATCTGCGAGGAGATCGAACAGCGCCTGCGTTCGGGTGCGGTTCCGTGAGTACCAATCGCCGAAGAATCCAGTGGATGGCACGCGACCCTGTCAGACGGCGAGGGGAGGCCGTTCGAGCGCGGCACGGTCCCATCCGCCGAGTGTGGCGGCACGCTCGTACGTGCTGTCGATGAACGCGCGAATCGCCGCAGTTGGGTCGGGCACCGTGCGCACCGCCTCGTACGGCAGGATGAATTCCCCGAGCTCGCGATGGTAGTACGCGGCTGACGGCTGCACCGCCGCGTCTTTCAGACCCGCGGGTTCCGGGACCGCATACGCATAGAAGGCCGCTTCGAGCACCGGTCCGCTGCCGGGCCAGAAGCCGTGGCTGATGACTTCATGCGAGTACGCGTCGCGCATGAAACGTGGACCCTCGCGCGGCGGCGCGGGCCGGCCCGAAAACCGCGACACCGCCAGGTCGGCGCTCCCCCAGAAGAAATGCACGGGACTCGTCTTGCCGAGGAAGCTCGCACGCCGCTCGGCAAAAAGCGGCGCCGTGCGCGCGAGAATCTGCCACCACCGGTGTGCCGCCGCCGGGTCGTACGTGTGATGAATCGTGTCGTGATCGAACCGAATGGGGTCGGGAATCTCCACCGGCATCGGCCAGATGCGAACGCCGAGATCCATGCGCTGCAAGAGGCTCATGATCGCTGCGTGGAAATCCGCGACTGACTCGCCGGTCAACGGCCGCGTCTGCGAGCTCCCATCGGATTCGCGCACGACAAGCTGATGATCGACGAAGTCGAATTCGATCGCGAACGTTCGCGCGCCGTGCGGCAGCAGATGCGTCGACAGTCCCCGCGCCGTGACCAGAAGCGCCACCGCCCACGAGTGATTGATCGGCGGTGCCTGGGCGAGCGCCACTTTGCCGACGACCTGCATCCACATATGAAGCGTGCCGTAGGTCTCTTTCCACTCCTCGTACTGAAGAGTCGGCCACGCAGCGCGCTCCGGAGCAGCCATACGACGAGCGTATCATTTGGCCATGCCGGACGTGCGAAAGGACAAAGCTCTCCGCGATCACCTCGTCCGCCTCCTCGACTGGGAAGATGCGCACGTTGGGTTCGACAAGGCGATCGACGGCATTCCAGTCGACAAGCGCGGTGCGCGTGCCAACGGCTTCGAGCACACGCCGTGGCAGCTGCTCGAGCACATGCGCCTGGCGCAGGACGACATTCTCGACTTCTGCCTCAACGCGAATTATCAGCACAAGCTGAAATGGCCAGACGACTACTGGCCGGGTCCGACGCCGCCGAGCGATGCGGCCTGGAAGAAGAGTATTGCGTCGTTCACGCGATCACTCGAGAAGGTAAAGGCGCTTGCGGGTGACGTGAAGGAACTGACCGCAAAGGTTCCCACCGGCAAGGGCAATCAGACCTACCTGCGTGCCATTCTGCTGGTGGCGGATCACACCGCCTACCACGTCGGGCAACTCGTGGCCATCCGTCGCGCGCTCGGCATCTGGCGGTAGCGGTCAGCAGCTCGAACGAACGTTGAGCCGCGGCGCGAGCCGACGACCAGGGAACGTCAAGCAGTTCGTGAACAATCCAGGGGGCCGTCCGAGCCGCACGTGCGGCACGGATGGCCCTGGCCGCCAACGGCGGCTTCTCGCCCCTCGTTCCGTTCGCGTCTTATTCTGGGTTCACGTTCTCGGCTCTCGGGCCCTTCGGACCTTGACCAATGGTGAATGACACACGCTGCCCTTCACGCAAATCATCAAACCGGGTCCCGACGCAGCCGGACTGATGGAAGAAATACTCCGTCCCGTCAGCCGCAGCGATAAATCCGAAGCCCTTGTCGGTCTTGCGCTTGATCGTGCCAGTCGTCGACGCCATAAGTAACACCCTCTCCGATCAGCTCGTATTCGAGCCTTGCACCAGTCAGTATCATACGTGCGGATGCCGGGATCCCGCTCATCAGTGCCGAAATCCGGCGGACGGCATGGGATCATGGAGATCTAGATGCCACGGGACCTGCCATATCGGGCCGGCGCGTCCATCGAAGACTATTGCCGCGCTTGCAAGACCGACCGTATTCACACCGTGATCGCGGCGGACGCCGAGGGTCGGCCCGTGCGGGTGGCGTGCGATTGGTGCCGCAGCGACCACAACTATCGAGGCGGACCGAGGGTGCCGGCATTCGGGGCGCCGCCCGCCGCCAACCACAGCCCGCGCGCCCGCGCAACGGGTGCCGAACCGTTTCCGATCGTGAGCGACCGAGAGAGGATTTCGCCGGCTATGACACCTGCGTCAGACGACCTCGAGCTGCTTCTGCGACGCATCATTCGCGAGGAAGCCGGCATTACGCCGGCGGTACCGTCGCCGAAGTGGCGCGGAGGCACGCTGGTCTTGCGCCCTGGGACGGAAGGCCAGGAGAAAAGCTGGCCGATTGAGACCTTCTTCCACAAGATCGTGATGGTCCGGAATCGGCTGCGCACGCTCGAGCAGCAGGTGAACGCGTCCGCCCTCCCTGACGACGTGAAGGTGAAGCTGCAAACGTACGTGAGCGGTTGCTACGGATCACTCACCAGCTTCAACGTGCTGTTCGCCGACGATGCGGATCAGTTCCACGGGAGCGGCGGCGACCAGGAGAAATAGACGGCCATCGCGACTCAATACTCGGCGAAGGCCTGGTCGACGTAGCAGTAGAGCCACCGTTCGCCGGGCTCCGCCGACGCGACGACTGGATGTCTGCTGGAGCGGGCATGCTTCGACGCGTGGCGGTTGGGCGACGAATCGCAACACAGCGTCACGCCGCACGTCTGGCAGGTGCGAAGGTGGACCCAGCTGTCGCCGGTCGTCACACAGGTCTCGCACACACGCACGCGAGGCGGCTTCACCGCCTCGATTCCCGCAATGTCAGCGCACGGTGCGTCCATATATGACTCCTTCGGCGTGTCGCCGGAATCTCGAGACGTTTCGATTGAGTGTTGCTCCTCATACGATCGGAGCATAAAGCGCACCACGATGCACGGTGTCCCCTGAGTTTGGTGAAATCGGCCGGCCTCTGTAGCCTATCCTCATGCGCCTGCGCGCGGTCCTGATTGCCTGCCTGCTAGGCGTAACCGTCGGCGCCGACGACGACCAGTGGCCGCAGTGGCGCGGCCCCGGCGGTTCGGGTGTCGCCGAGGCTGCGGTTCCGGACCGCTGGTCTCCCGACTCGAACATCGCGTGGAAGACAGAGATCCCTGGCCGCGGCCATTCCTCGCCTGTCGTCTGGGGCGACCGCGTTTTCCTGACCACTGCGATTCGGGGAGTGCAGGTTCCCGGCCGGAAAGCGCCGGTGCATCTCGGGTACGACCTCAAGCCGGGTTACGTCCACCCCGACAGCGTCGACGTCGACTACCGCCACGCGTTGAAGGTGATTGCCGTCGACGCGCGGAGCGGCCGGATCTTGTGGGACCGGACGGCATACGACGGCGTCATGTCCGACGACCGGCATCGGAAGAACACGTATGCGTCCTCGACCGCCGCCACCGACGGCAGGGTGGTCTACGCGTTTTTCGAGTCGGCCGGACTGTACGCCTTCGACGTGGACGGCACGGCGCTCTGGCACGCGTCGCTGGGGCCGATCATCAAGGCGGGCCTCGGCCCGGGCACCTCGCCGGTGCTGTACGAGAGGCTCGTCATTCTGCAGTGCGATCAGGAGATGGGCGAGGGGTCGTTTCTCGTCGCGCTCGATCGCTTCACCGGGAAGGAAGTGTGGCGCGTGAGCCGTACGAACCGCCGAAGCTGGGCGACCCCCGTGCTCGTGCGGACGCCGCGCGCCGAGCTCATCGCATCTGGCGCCGAGGCGGTGATTGCATACGATCCGGCGACAGGTCGGGAGCTGTGGCGCGCCGCTGGCGTGCAAAGCCATCCGATTCCGAGCCCCGTCGCGGGCCACGGCATGGTGTTCGTCACGGCCGGCAGTCAGGCGAAGCGGGCCCATGCGCTCAGGGTCGGGGGGAACGGCGATGTGACGGGAACAGCGAACGCCGTCTGGCAATATGCGAAGGGCACCGCGTACGTGCCGTCGCCGATCCTCTATGGACGCTACCTCTACTTGATGACCGACAAAGGCCTTCTGACCTGTCTGGACGCCGCGACCGGTCAGGTTCAGTATGAAGGCGGGCGTGTGCCGGTTCCCGCCACGTTCACGGCGTCGCTTGTCGCAGCGGGCGGCCGGCTGTTTCTGACCAGTGAGGACGGCGATACGTTCGTGGTGAGGGCCGGTCCCACGCACGAAGTGATCACAACGAACTCGGTCGGCGAGCCGGTGTATGCGTCGCCGGCGATCGCGCGCGCCACGATGTTCATCCGAGGCGAGCGGCATTTGTTTGCTATTCGACAGGCGAGCGTCCGTCAGTAGTGGCGCCACGAGCCGCTGGAAGGATCGCATGAAGGGAATAGTGGGGTTCGCGGTGTCGCTGGTGGTGGGCCTGGTCGCGGTCACCGCGCAGGTGGAAGAACGCGCAGCGGAGCCACGATTCGAGCTGGTCCAGCCCGAATTGTTCTCCACATCCGGCGCCCAGCCAAACTGCTGGGCGGACTTCGACGGCGATGGAGACCTCGACCTGTTCGTCGGGTTCAAGCAGGGTGAGCCAAACCGCTTGTACCGAAACGACAACGGCACCTTCACCAATGTCGCCGAGGCCGCCGGCGTTGCGGACGTGACCGACACGCGCGCCGCCGCGTGGGGCGACTTCGACGCCGACGGCGATGTCGATTTGTTCGTCGGCTTCACCCGAAAATCCGACACGCCGGCCAGGCTCTATCGGAACCAGGGTCCCGGCAAGCCCTTCACCGACGCGGCGACGAGCGTCGGGCTCGAGGTACGTGGGGAGACACGGCAGTCGTCGTTCATCGACGTGGACGTGGATGGCGACCTGGACCTCTTCGTGGGCCTGCGCGATGCGCCGAACATGCTCTTCCGGAACGATGGGGACCGCTTCGCCAGCGTCGGGAAGGAGGTCGGCCTGGACGATCCGCGACGAACCGTCGGGGCGGTCTGGTTCGACATCGACGTCGATGGCGATCTCGACGTCTTCGTTGCCAACCAGAACGGCGATGCGAACGGGCTGTTCCGCAACACGGGCGGGCGTTTCGTCGACGTCGCGCGCGAGCTGCGCGTGGACGCGGCGGGGCGGGCGCAGACCTCTGGCAGCAACGGACCGAGCGTGGCGGACTACGACAACGACGGCGACCTCGACCTGTTCGTGGCCGGCTATGGCCCGAACTTTCTCTATCGCAACGACGGTCCGAACACGTTCACCGAGGTCGCAGCCGAGATGCACGTGGCGGGTGGCGACAAGGCGACGCCGTCGCGGTGGGGCGATTTCGACAACGATGGGAAGATCGACCTGTACGTCTCGTCGTATGTCGACACGCCGCCCAACGAGCGCGATTTTCTCTTTCGCAACGACGGCGCCCGATTCACGAACGTCATCCCGGTGCTCATCGCCAAGCGCGGCGCCACGCACGGCATTCAATGGGTCGACTTCGACAAGGACGGTGACTTGGACTTCGTCGTGGCGAACAACAACCCGAACGGCACGCACTCCCTGTACCGCAATCTCCTGCCGGCCGAACGGGCCGGTCGATCCATTCAGGTGCAGGTACAGGATCGGCGCGGACGGGCCACCCAGGCCGGTGCGGAGGTGCGGGTTTATGCGGCCGGCACGCGACAGCTGCTCGGCATGGGGATCGTGGACACGGGCGGCGGCTACTGCTCGCAGGACGTCATGCCCGTCCACATCGGCCTCGGCACCGACGGCCGGGTGGATGTCGAGGTCACGACCCTCGGGCGCAGCGGCCGGAGCAGCACGAAGATCGGCAACGTGAGCCCCGCGCGCATTCGCGGGCGCGTCCTCGCGGTCCGGGCGAAGTAGCGTCGCCGCCTGTCTATCGGCCGGCGCCGTCGAGTTGCGCGAATCTGACGGTGTAGCCTCCGATCCGCGCGCCATGGTCCTTGCCCACCTCAATGTCCGAGCGGTAGTGGATGCCCCCGTACAGCCGTGAGATCGACGCCTCGTCCCGCTGCGCAGTGAACGACGCGGCGCTCCCGGGGAACAGGTAGGAGAGAACCTCCGCCGCCGCGGAGGAAAAGGTGGAATGCCCGGACGTGTACGACGGGAAGTTGGGCAGGCCGATGACGGTCCTGATCTCCGGATCGAGCTGCGACGGCCGCGGATTGAAGTAGGCGAACTTGGTGTCCCACGCGCCAACCGCGGCATCGTGCATCGCCATGTTGAGCAGCGCAAACGCCCGGGCAACCCGCACCTCGCTCCACTGAGCGGCTCGGATGTGCGGCGCCGCGATGAAGTTCCAATGGCCCGGCGGCGTCGGCGTGCTCACGCCATCCGCCCATTTGTAGACGATCGCCAGCTCCTCGCGCGAGAGGTTGTTCGTCGCACGCTTGACCTCGTCGAGCTCCCGGGCCATCAGCCCCGATGCGGTTGACGGCGGCGCCGCCGGCCGCTCGCGGGCGATGTCGGCGGGCGTCATCATCCACGCGCGCACGCTGCCGAAGAGCGGCAGCATCGGCGGCCGGGCCGGAATGTCCATGCTCTTCCAGGGGATTTCTCCACGCGCGGACGCGGCATCGGCCAGCGACTGCCAGATCGCGGGCGACCCGCCCGCCGTCCGCATGCCGTCTGCGCCGGCGCGGGCCGTGAGTACCGCCGCCACCGCCTGCCCGAGCGCCACGCCGGCGGCAATGTCGCTCGCCGCCGCGCGGCCCGCCTGCAGCGCCGCCTGTCGATGTTCGCCGGCCTTGAGCGTGATCTGCTCGACGTAAGCCGGGAAGAGGAGTTTCAGCAATTCCGCCGTGACCGCCGAAACCACCGCGTCCTCGGACGGATACGCCGGGGCATCGGTCGCCGGCATCAGCGACTGAATCGCGCGATCGGTGGCCGCTGGCGCCGGGCGGTTGTACAGGTACTTGTAATGCCACGCCACCTTCAACGCCTCGTACTGCGCAACGGTCACGTAGCTGTAGGCGCGGGCCGCATACGGCGGATTGCCGAACGGAAACTGCGGATCGGCGAACGGATTGTTGGCGTCGGGAACCGGGTAGGTGCCGTCGGCGCTCGGTGCCGGAGGCAGGATCCCGATGTTGCCGTTATCACGTTTGCGCGTTCCCTCCCAGTACTCATCCCACTCGTCGTGCAGGTAGATATCGCCGACCACGAGGTTGCCTTTGGGCAGCATCACGCCGTCGTCGACGGCCTGCGCCTGGGCGGACACCGCGAGGGATGCAAATACGATCGCGCATGGAAGCGTCTGTACTAAGGTGCGTGCGGTCATGATTTCTGCGAGCGCGCCAAGAACACCACGCCGGCGGCAGCGTTGGCAATACTCCAGAAGCACTAGAGAGGGGCGTTGACTCTCCCCTTACTGGACACTCTAGACTGGCGTCGAAAGCAGGAGTGCTTCGATGCTGAGGATTGGAGAGTTCTCGAGGCTTAGTCAGACCAGCGTGAAGACGCTGCGCCATTACGACGCGTTGGGGCTCTTGAGGCCCGCTCATGTCGATGGGCATACGGGATACCGCTATTACGTGGCCGAGCAGATCGTCGAACTGGGACGGATACTTCACCTGAGGACGCTCGGCTTCTCGTTGCACCAGATCCGGGAAGTGATCCGTGGCGATTCCGGCCGACTTCGCGGGATGCTCCTGGAGCAACGCCGCGAGATCCTGCGCCGTGTGCGAGACGAACACGTCCGCCTTGCCGGCGTGGATGGCTGGCTGCACCGACTGGGTCGCGACGAGGGGGCGGCGTCGCATACCGTCACACTGAAGCGCGTGGGCCCGCAGCCGATCGCTTCGATCCGGGCGTCGATCGCCCGCTATTCCGACGCCGTGGAGCCGTTCGAGGAGCTTGGGCGGCATGCCAGACACGACGGCGCGGCAGCCGGCCCCCCCGCCGCGATGTGGCACACGTGTGGGGAGGGGGGCCGGCCAATCGATTGCGAGGCGTACCTGCCTCTTCGCGAGCGGCGTGCCGGCAACCGCCGCGTCAGGATTTACGAGCTTCCGCCCATGATCCTCGCCTCCGTTGTTCATCGCGGCGATTCGACAGCCTGCGCCGGAGCCTACGCCACGGCGCGGTCGTGGATCGCGTCGCAGGGATATGAAATATCCGGGCCCACGCGCGAGCTCTATTGGCGCGGAGGGCTCGACGGGGATCGGGCATCGGATCTCACGGAGATTCAGTATCCCATCGCTCTCCGTGGCGAAAGGCAGTGGGAGCGGCCGGCGTGAGTCAGCTTCGTTCGCAGCTGCTCTTCACAATCACCATCACGCTCCATCCATTTCAGGAGCTGGGCACGACGCCGCTCGGAGAGCGGCGCATCGTGCCCGTGTCCGGCGGCACGTTCGAGGGGGCGCGCGTCCGCGGCTCCGTGCTGCCGCATGCCGGCGGAGACTGGTTGTTGATGAGAGCGGACGGCGCATACCAGCAGGACGTGCGCTTGACCCTTCAGACGGATGACGGGTCGCTCATTTTCATGAGCTACCGAGGCGTTCGGCACGCAGCCGCGGACGTGTCCGCGCGGCTCGCGCGCGGAGAGCACGTCGACCCGAGCCAGTACCACCTGCGCACGGCCCCCTTCTTCGAAACGGCGGCGCCGCGCTACGGGTGGCTCAATAACCTCGTCTCCGTAGGCGTGGGCGCACGTCTGCCGGATGGCGTCGTGTACCAGGTATTCGAAATACTGTGAGGGCTGGCTTGACGTACGATACCTGTCTACATACTATCTGTCTATGGCAGGTATCGACACGCGCGCCCTCGATCGCGAGCTGAAGAAAGGATCGGCGGAGCTGCTCATCCTCTCGCTGCTCGACGCACGCCCCCGGCACGGCTACGAGCTGAGCAAGCTGATTCATGCGCGGTCAGACGGCCAGCTCACCTTCCACATCGATTCCCTCTATCCGTTGCTCTATCGCCTCGAGGAACGTGGATGGATCAAGGGGACGTGGGTTGAAAAGGCCGCCGAGCGGCGCCGCCGGTTCTACAAGGTCACGAGTGAAGGGCGACGCGTGCTGGCACAGCAGCGAAAGACATGGGCCGCATTCGTGGAGGCCGTGCGGCGCGTCACGGGAGGGGAGCATGCCTGAGTGGTCGGGTGAGGTCCGCTCCCGGTTGTCGTCGCTGCGGCTGTCGCCGGAGCGCGAGGCCGAGATCGTCGACGAGCTCTCGCAGCATCTCGACGACCGCTGGCGGGAGTTGATCGCGGGGGGCGAGTCTCCCGACGCCGCCGCGCGGTTGACGCTCGCCGATTTCAGAGACGGAGACATCCTCGCACAATACATGGCGCCGCTTCGGCTGGCCCGCGTGCCGCCGCCAGTCACACCAGGCGTTCCCGCGGGCCGGTGGCTCGGCGACCTGTGGCAGGACCTGCGTTACGCGCGGCGCACGATGGCCGCGCGGCCCGGCTTCACCGCGGTCGCCGTCTTGTCATTGGCTCTGGGCATCGGCGCCGACACGGCGATATTCGGCTTGTGGAACGGCGTCCTCCACGCGTCGCTTCCTGCCGTGAGCGAGCCCGGGCAGCTGGTGATGCTCTCGAACCCCGACGAGGCGGGCAGTTGGACCGGCCGCCTGGAAGGTACACGCTCGTGGCTCACGTATGGCGAATTCGAGCAGCTGCGCGACCACGCCGACGCGTTCTCTGCGGTCATGGCATCGCAAAGCAGCTTCAGCACGTGGCAGGTCCGCGTCGACGGCGGCGCATGGGAAGAAGCCAGCGGGCGGCTGGTATCGGGTGGATTCTTCCAGGTGCTGGGCGTCGGCCCCGCGATCGGCCGATTGTTCACGACGGCCGAAGATCACGCCGACGCGCCCTACGCCGTCATCAGTCACAGCTATTGGCAGCGGCGCTTCGGCGGCCGTTCCGACGTGCTCGGTCAGGCGCTCACCATCCGCAAGGCTGCGGTGACGATCGTCGGCGTCGCACCGGCCGGCTTCGTCGGCGAAACCAGCGGTCAGCAGCCGGACTTCTGGTTGCCTCTGCGGATGCAGCCGACCGTCCTGCCAGGCAGGGATCGGCTGCACGATACGCCGCCCCTGAAAGCGATGTGGCTCCATGTGTTCGGAAGACTGAAACCACATGTGACGGCCGCGCAGGCGGAGGCGCAGGCCAACTCGGTCTTTCGGTCCGGCTTGGAATCCTTCTATGGCGCGATTGCGTCACCAGAACGGCGGCGCGAGTTCCTGAATCAGCGTCTCGAAGTCCGGCCGGCGCGGCGTGGAGCATCGGCGACGCGCCATGAATTCTCCCAATCGCTCACCGCGTTGCTGGCGGCGGTGGGCGTGCTGCTGCTGATTGCGTGCTCGAACCTTGCCAACCTGCTGCTCGCGCGCGGCGCCGCGCGCAAGCCTGAGATCGCGTTGCGCCTGTGGCTCGGCGCAGGGCGCGGGCGCCTCGTGCGCCAGCTCGTCACGGAAAGCCTGGCGCTGGCGGCGATCGGCGGCGTCGCCGCCATACCGGTCGCCTACTCTCTTCACGGCGCGCTCGCCCGGATGATTGCGAAATCCGATCCGCATTTCTACATGCGTTTCGGCCTGAACCCGCTCGTGTTGATCTTCCTCGCAGCGGCCACCGTGGCGGCGGCGCTTCTGTTCGGCGTGTTTCCGGCGTGGCAGGTCACCAGGGCCGACGCGGAAGCAGCAGGTCTCCAGGATCGGAGCCGCGGTACGGTCGGCTCGTTCGGCCAGCAGCGCTCGGGACGGTTTCTAGTGAGTCTGCAGCTGGCGCTGTCGCTTCCCTTGCTGGTTGGCGCCGGTCTGCTGGTGCGGACCGCGCACAATCTGCAGCGGACCGATCTCGGGTTTCCCTCGGAACGCCTGCTGCTCGTCAACGTCGATCTCGCCGAGGCGGGCTACGAGGGGGCGCGCCGGGATCGCGTGCTGGCGGAACTAGTGGAACAGATCCGGCGGATTCCGGGCGTGCGCGCCGCAAGCTTTTCTCAGCTCGGCGTGTTCAGCGGAGGAGAGTCTTCGAACACCATCGACGTCGAGGGCTACACGCCCAAGGGAGACGATGACCGCGGATCCGCGCTGGATGTCGTGGGCCCCGGCTACTTCTCGACATTGGGCGTTCCCCTCCGTCTCGGACGCGAGATTCAGGAGACCGATCGTGACGATGCCACGACGGTCTGCGTGATCAACGAGGCGTTCGCGAAACGGTTCTTCGAGCGCCGAAACCCCCTCGGGATGCGCATTACGCTGGTTCATGACGATCACCGGACGTCATACCAGGTGGTGGGCGTCGCCAAGGACGCACGTACCCAGGGTCTGCGAGGCGACATCGAGCCGCGCTACTTCGTGTCGATGAAGCAGCGGCTGTCTTCGGCCGCGAGCCCGACGTTCATCATTCGCACGGCCTCCGAAACGGGGGCCGTGCTGCCCGGCGTGCGGAGGGCCATTCAAGCCGTGGACGCGGCCCTGCCGATCGATTCGGCCACGTCGCTCGAAGAGCAGATGGCGCCGCTCACGGCGCAGGACCGCACGATCGCGCAGCTCGCCGTCGTGTTCGGGTGCGTCGCGCTCACGCTTGCCGCGATCGGCTTGTACGGCGTGCTCTCGTACGGCGTCGCGCGGCGCACCGGCGAAATCGCGATCCGTATCGCGCTGGGCGCTCAGTCCGGCCGTGTGATCTCGATGATCCTCCGCGAAACGATCGGGCTCGTCGGCGTCGGCCTGGCGCTCGGTGGCGGCTTGGCGTACGCGGCGTCACGCTTGATCGACAGCCGGCTGTACGGCGTCGCTCCGCAGGATCCGCTCACGCTGGCGTCGGCGATCGGCCTGTTGCTGATGGTGGCGGTCGGTGCGGCGTACCTGCCGGCCCTGCGGGCGTCGAGGGTGGATCCGATGACGGCGCTGCGTCAATCCTGAATCAGCCGCGGCAGACGTGACGCATGGGGCAGACGAAGGCGCCGCTCGTCGGCATCGGATGCATGCGCCTCTCGACCGATCCAGATCGGGACGAGGCGCGAGCCGTTGCCGCGCTGCACGCCGCGTTCGACGCGGGCGTGAATTTCCTCGATACCGCGGACGCCTACTGCCGGGACTCGACCGAAGCCGGTCACAACGAACGCCTCATCGCTCGTTCGCTGGCGACATGGTCCGGCGATCGCTCGCGCATTTCCGTCGCGACCAAAGGCGGTCTGACGCGCCCGAATGGACGGTGGCTCGCGGACGGACGCGCGCGACATCTTGCCGCGGCATGCGAGGCGAGCCGCCAGGCGCTCGGCATGGATCGCCTCACGCTCTACCAGCTCCATGCGCCCGACCCGCGGACACCGTTCTCCACCAGCGTCCGCGCGCTCGCCGCGCTGCAGGCTGACGGTCTGGTCGAATCGATCGGCCTCTGCAACGTCAACGTCGGACAGATCGAAGAGGCCAGAGGCATCGCCCCGATCGACTCGGTGCAAGTGGAGCTCAGCCTCTGGCACGACGAGAATCTCCTGAGCGGCGTGGTCGACTACTGCGTGGCGAACGGGATCCGGCTCCTTGCGTATCGGCCCCTTGGAGGCTACAAGCGCCGGCGCCGGCATCGAGAGGGATCCGGTTCTTGCCGATCTCGCGACCCGGCACGGCGTCACGCCGTTCGAGATCGCCCTGGCCTGGCTGCGCGACATCTCCGAGCTGGTCTTACCGCTCCCTGGACCCACCCGCGTCGAAACCGCGCGGTCGGCGGCGCGCGTCCCCGGGATCTCGCTGACCGACACCGATCGCGCACGGCTGGTCGACCGGTTTCCCGGAGCGCGTGCCCTGAGGTTTCGCGCGGCGTCGAGCCGCCGTCACTCTGCTGGGCGAGCGGATGGTGAAGTCGTGCTGATCATGGGTCTGCCTGCCGCGGGAAAGAGCACGGTCGCCGCGACGTTCACGGCGCAAGGCTATCTGCGGCTGAACCGGGACGAAACCGGAGGATCGTTGTCCGCGCTGCTGCCGGCGCTGGATCGCGCCATCGAATCGGGGTCGCGACGTGTGGTCCTCGACAACACGTACGTATCGCGGAAGTCACGTGCCGCTGTGATTCAGACCGCGGCGCAGCGCGGCTTCGGCGTCCGCTGCATCTGGCTCTCGACCAGCCTCGAAGATGCGCAGGTGAACGCCGCCTGGCGGATGGTGACCCGCCACAACCGGCTCTTCGCGTCGGACGACATTTCGAGTGCGGGAACGCGGGACGTGACGTTGTTTGGCCCGACCGCGCAGTTCCGGTACCAACGCGAGCTCGAGCCGCCTGATGCTTCCGAAGGCTTCTCAGCGATCGACGTGATGCCGTTCGAGCGCGGGCGCGATCCCTCCTTCTCGAATCGCGCATTGATCGTGTGGTGCGACGGCGTTCTGCATCGCAGCCGGTCGGGCCAGCGGTCGCCGACCTCCGCGGCCGATGTCGAAGTGTTTGCCGGGCGCGCGCACGTGCTGCGCCAGTATCAGGACGATGGCTGGCGGTTGCTTGGCCTCGCCTGGCGGCCGGAGATTGCTGAACAGACGCGATCGGTTGCCGACGTGAACGCGGAGTTCGCGCGGATGCAGGAGCTCCTCGGCCTCGCGATCGACGTGGAGTACTGCGGGCACGGCGCCGGCGCTCCCACGTGCTGGTGCCGTAAGCCGCTGCCCGGCCTGGGCGTCGTGTTCATTCACCGCCACCGGCTCGACGCCTCACAGTGCCTGTATGTCGGGACTGGTTCGCAGGACCCGCCGTTTGCGCGCCGGCTCGGATTCCAGTACCGCGATGCCGGCGATTTCTTCGCCTCGGCATCCGACTCGAGCCTGTTGGGAGGATGAGCTACGCTTCCGTCGGCGATTTCGTCAGCAGGCGATCGATCACCCGCTCGAGTTGGCCGCGTGTCTCGTCCGGGACTTCGACGAACTTCACGGCGAAGCCGTAGTCGGGCCTGAGGTATAGGACTTCCGCGTAAAGCCGAATCCACCCGGCGTACGGCAGCTCAATCTCGATCTGGATTCGCCGCCCAATCGTCGCTTCATGGTACGACTCGATCAGGCAGCCGCCCACGCCCAGATCGTGGATCCGAAGCGCCACCGAGAGCGCGCCGAGTCGCCGGCCGTCGAATGGGCCTGGGACGCGAGGGACGCGGCGGCGATCCTGGGACCCAACGACGTCCGGGACGAAATCAGCTTTGTCGTTGCGGCCCATCATGTGCAAATCTGCCTTCCGCTGAGGTGTTCCACCCTGTTGATCAGTATCGGACCAGAGCTTCGGTAACCACAGCCCTACACCTGCGGAAGCGACGGATCACTGCGCGGCGATGTTCGGGCGCCCGCCGCGGAGCACGTACTTCTGGACTTTGCCGGTTGCAGTTTTTGGCAGTTCCGCCACGAAGGTGAAGCTGTGTGGCGTCTTGAAATGGGCGAGGTGCGCTCTCGAGAACTCCCGCAGCTCCTCGGGGCTGGCTGTCGCGCCGCTCTTCAAGACCACGAACGCATGCGGCGCTTCGCCCCAACGCTCGTCCGGCATCCCGACGACGCCCACTTCCTGCACCGCCGGGTGGCGCAGCAGCATCGCCTCGACTTCCACCGACGAGATGTTCTCGCCGCCGCTGATGATCACATCCTTCAGGCGGTCGCGAATCTCCACGTACCCGTCGGGATGCACGACCGCGGCATCGCCCGAGTGGAACCAGCCGTCTGGCATCGATGCGCGTGTCGCCTCGGGGTCGTTGTAATAACCCTCCATCACCACGTTGCCGCGAACCACGATCTCGCCGACCGACTCGCCGTCGTGCGCGACCTCCCGTCCATCACCCTGTACGACTTTCAGCTCGCCCGACGTGATCAGCTCGACGCCCTGCCGCGCCTTGATCGTGCAGCGCTCCGCCCGCGAGCATCGCTCGTGCTCGGGCCTCGGCTCGCAGATGCTGATGAACGGCGCCGTCTCGGTCAGGCCGTACACCTGCGTAATCTCCCAGCCGAGCCCTTCTTCAATCGTCTCGATGGTGGCGGCGGCCGGTGGGGCGCCGGCAGTCAGGACCCTCACTCCCCGAGGCACGTCGTTCCGAAGGTGGAAAGGCGCGCTCGCCAGCGAGATGAGTACCGTCGGCGCCGCGCAGAGCACCGTGATGCCCTCCTGGCGGATCAGCTCGAAGACGTGCGCGGGATCCGGCCGGCGCAGGCACACATGCGTCCCGCCGACCGCCGTGACGATCCAGACGAACGTCCAGCCGTTTGCGTGGAACATCGGAAGCGTCCACAGGTAGCGGTCCGACGCGCGCATGTGGAAGTGCACCAGCGTTCCGACGGCGTTCATCCACGCGTTGCGATGCGTGATCATCACGCCTTTCGGCCGCGACGTCGTGCCGCTGGTGTAGTTGATGGTCAGGAGATCGCGCTCCGACATCGGTCGCCGATCCGTCAGCGGGCGCGCCGCCCCTTCAAGCAGCGAGTCGTAGTCGAGCCACCCGGATCGGGGTGCCTCCAGCGATACGAAGTGGTCGATGCCGGGAACTTCGTGCCGGATCGCATCGATCTGCGACGTGTGCGGCTCGGCCGCGCAGACGACCCGCGCTCCGCTGTGATTCAGGATGTAGCTGAACTCGTCGGGCGACAGCCGGAAATTGATCGGCACGAGCACGGCGCCGACCTGGGGCACGGCATAGAAGGACTCGAGCTGCGCGTGCGTGTTCGGCGAGATATAGGCCACGCGGTCGCCCGGCGCGACTCCGAGCGTCCGCAGCGCGGCGGCGAACCGGTCGCACCGCGCTCCGAACTCCTCGTACAGACCAGCGATGGGTTCCGTCGACGACCGCGGGCCTCGACCCGTACAACGATCGGGCCCGGCGCATGAACTCGAGAGGCGTGAGCGGCACTTCCATCGCGGTCCTTTCGAGCGACCGCGAAGTATAACTCCGTGAGGCTTAGTGTCCCCAGATGATCGTCGCAATGCGATACAGCATGTGCCACATGTCAGGTGCTCCTCGCCCGACCTCGGATCTCCAGCGACGAAATCGTCGCGGACGCATCCGGGTCGAGCCACGGCACACGTCTCCTGTCTCCGAGGGCAGGTGCGAAAAATTGTTTGGAGTGAAGAACGGCACGAGCGCCGCTCGTCGTTAGCTCGACAATGCAGCGGCGATGCCACCGCGCAGAACCGCGAACTCGCGCGACGATTCCCGCCTGCGGTCTTGCAAAACGTGCATGCCGCCGGAAGAGCGGCCTTACATCTTCGCGATCTCGATTACACGATCGACCGCGAGCGCGCTGGTGGTCACGTTTCCGTAACCAGCCGCCAGGGTCAGTGGGCCGGAGGGCGCCGCGCGGGCACGGGCAGCTCGATCACGATGCGGGTGCCGCGGTCGGGACCGTCGCTCGCGGCGGTGACGACGCCTCCATGGCCTTCGACGAGATGCCGCACAATCGCCAGGCCGAGCCCAAGCCCCTGGTAGCGTCTCGTGTCGGAGGAGTCTGCCTGGCGGAATCGATCGAAGATGTACGGCAGGAACTCCGGCGGTATTCCGCAGCCGGTATCCGCCACCTCGATCCGAACGGCGTCGCGGCGGCACGTGGCCGTCACGGCGATCGATCCGCCGGGCGGCGTGAATTTCGCGGCGTTCGAGAGCACGTTCCAGAATACCTGCCGCAGGCGATCGGCGTCGGCATCGATCGCGGGAAGTTCCGGGTCCACGTCCGCCGTGATGCGCAGGTTCTTCGCCTGCACGGCGGGCTCCACGGTCTCGAGGGCTTCCTCGAGAACGTCGCCCACGTTCGTGCGGCGCAACGCGAGCCGCAGGGTGCCTCGTACGATCCGCGACAGATCGAGGACGTCGTCCAAGACCGACGCCTGCGCCTGCACGGTCCGATCGAGCGCGGCGAGGGCTTTCCGGGTCTGCTCGCCATCGAGGCGATCCCCTTTGAGCAGCCGAATCCACCCCGCGAGCGCCATGACCGGCGTCCGCAGCTCGTGCGACAGTGTCGCCAGAAACTCGTCCTTCGAGCGGCTCGCGACGTCGGCCGCCACGCGCGCGTCCTGCTCGCGTCGTAAGAGCGCCTGGCGTTCGGCTTCGAGGCTCCGGCGCAGGGTGATATCGCGGAACGTGCGGATCGTGCCGACGATCGTGCCGTCCACCTCGCGGATGTACGCGTGTGTCTCCTCAATCGCGCAGGTGGTGCCATCGCGCCGGATGAGCAGAGACTCGCCGACCGGATGATTCGACGAGGCCTCCTGCGGATCCAGCGCCGCCAGCGCCGGCCCTCGCGTCAGGAAGATCTCCTCGCCGTAGCGGGCGCGAGCCTCTGCCTCGTTCCAACCCGTCAGCCGTTCCGCCATCGGGTTCATGAACGTCAGGCGCCCTGCTGCGTCGGTGAGCAGAACGGCATCGGCGGTACTGCGAAGCGCCGCAGCGTACGAGCGCAGCTCGTTGTACTCGGCACTGCGCCGGCGGATCCGTTCGACACCCGTGCTGAACGCCATCATGAGCACGATCAGAAGAGGAAGGGCAACGACGAGCGTCTCCAGATTGAACAGGCCCGCCTTCGTCGAAAGCAGCAGCAGGCCCGCGACCGACGTTCCCCCGAAGTGTGTCAGCCACAGAGGCGCGAAGTGCTCGCGCCAGACGCGCAGCAGCGAGCCGTCTCGACCGAGCGTGACCGCGGCGGCCACGAGCACGCTGTTCAGAAGAAAATACGCAATCGCGAATACGGCGAGCGGCAGGACCGTTGACGCCAGGGTGGGTGTGTCGGTATCGAACGGCCTGGCGCCAGTGAGATCGAAGAAGAGGTGCGCGGCGAGCCACATCGCCAGCGGCGGTCCGGTCACGTTGAACACCACCGTGGTCAGCGTGCGGTGTGGACGACTGAGCCGCGTCGAGCTGATCAGCGTGTCGACAAAGACGCAGAGTGCGCCCGCGGCGGGGCCGAAGAAGAGCGCGGCGGTGATGGTCAGCGCGTCGGAGGGCGAAAAGCTGACGGGGAATCCGGGCATGCGAACGAGCGCCCACCCCGACACGCACGTCATCGCGAGGATCGCCACCCACGCCGTCCCTGGCGGATTCCGAGCCACCTCGATCGCGGATGACGCCAGTACGAGCGTGCCCGCGCCGACCGTCGCAGTCAGATAAACGGAGCGAGCGGCGGTGCCGAACCGGTGAGGCGCGTGGACATCGCTGGGTACGTGCATGGACGCGCTTTCGAAGCCCGCATCGACGCCATTCTATGCGTGGGGGTGCGCAGCGGACGCGTGCCGACGGCCGCCACGTCGCACATACTGTGAAGCTGAGCTCACATACCGCTCGCGAGCGCCGCGGTCGCAGCGGAAAGAGTGCGACACGGAGCGCCGCCTTGGGACTCGGCCGCACTCCAACGCACCTCCTCGCACTCCTAGCCGGCTGGTTTCAGCCGTCGAAGCGCGTTCAGCGCGGAGCGCTCCGTCTCCTCGGCTTCCCGCAGCTTGCGCGTGTCGGACTGAAGCAGCCCTTCGATTCGACGCCGCCACGACTGCTCCCGCAGATCGAAGTACTCCTCGGCAGCGGCGACCAGTCCCACCTGCTCCGGCGGCACGCCGCGCAGCGCTCTCAGTCGGACACGAGTGACGTGCAGCTCCGGCAGAATCGTTCCATCGATCAGGTGGACGAGCGCGTCGGCCTCGATTCGGCGCGTTCTGAACCTGCGCGACCGCAGCATCGTAGGCTCCGGTCGTCCGTTCTTCCACCGCCACGACGCGGGCGATCTCGGGCCCGACATCGGTCACTCCACGTAGAGGAAACGCGCACACGATCGCGATCAGCGCCGCGGCTGCCATCGCCCCGACCGCGCGATGCATGGGAGGCTTGCCAATCGCGATGCCTCGCGCCTCCACAAGTCCAATGGCAACCCCTGTCGCCAGTCCGACGAGTTCGCTCGTCGTGCCGAGATCGTCGGTCATCAGGTTGTACAGGAAGAAGACCGCCGCAGCCGCGCCGATCCGTTTCAGGGTGATGAGCGGCATCGACACCGGCGGGCGACTGACGATGCACCAGACGACCGTGGCGAGCAGCAGCCCGTAGATCCCGAAGATCGCCGCTGACGCGCCACCGCTCACGCGCATGGCCGACGTGGTCCACAAGCTGGCCACGTTGGCGAGCACGCCGGCAGCGACATACGTGCTGACAAACGCGACAGGTCCGACGGCGCGCTCCAGAATGAAGCCGAGTGACAGGAGCGCCGCAATCGTGGCGAGGAGGTGGAGCGCCCCCGTGTGGACGAATGTCGCGGCGATCAGCCGCCACCAGTCGCCATTGGTCGTGCGGAGCGCGATGTTGCCTCCCCAGTTGACCAGCGTCTGCGGGTCATCGACCGCTCCAGCGTCGAAGACCATGCGCATGAAGATCAGCGTGTTCAAGGCAATCAGCAGCGGCGTCACGACCGTCCAGCGAGTCCGCGTGCGCAGGAAATCATCGAACGGCTCGCCTCGTGGTGGCCCGTGTCTGGCCCGATGGATCGCACGACGAACGGCGGCGAGCACGGCTCGGCCAAACTGCACCCGTTCCGCTGGTGTCATGAGGTAGAGCAGAACGCCGGCGAGGATCAGCAGCGCGAGAATCGTGGTCACGACCAACGACCAAGCTCAAGACGTGTGCCAAGAGCAGTGCGATTTCACCGCAGATTCCGGGCCGAGCGCGGTCACCTCGGACGGTTCGATTTCAGGATGGAGGCAGCGATACGAGGCCTGTAATCAGCCCCCACCGGTGGTCACGCCTGCCAACGTGGCGCACCGACGGAGCTCGTCGAGGAGGGCGGCCACGTCTTCGTCGCGCGTGCGATGGTTGACGATGCAGGCGCGAAGCGCAAATCGGCCGTCAATCATTGCGTTCGACAGGTACACCTGTCCTTCACGCTGGGCGCGCAACATCAGTTCGCGGTTGAAGTCGTTCAACGATGCTGCACGTGACTCGCGCCCTGCCCCCGTATGGCGAAAGCACACGATGCTCAGGGGCACCGGCGCCAGCAGCTCGAAGTCGTCACTGGCATCGACCAGCGCACCCAACCGCCGCGCCAGCCTGATGTTCCGCTCGATCACGGCGCCGATCGCATCCAACCCATACGTCTTCAACGTCATCCAGATCTTGAGCGCGCGAAACCGCCGGGTCAGCTCGGGCCCATAATCCCAGAAGGCATAGTCGGACATCTCTGGGCTGGCCACCACATTCACGTAATCCGCCCCATACGCAAAAGCTTTGCGTAAGGCCGATCCATCACGCACCAGAACGCATCCGGTGTCGACGGGTGCGAACAGCCATTTGTGCGGATCGAGGGAGAGCGAATCCACCTTGTGGAGCGGAGCCAGGGCCTCCCGGCCGGATGGCGCAAGCACCGCGAACCCTCCATACGCGGCGTCAGCGTGCAGCCACAGGTGCTCGCGCGCGCAGACGTCCGCCAGGTGGTCGAGTGGATCGATCGCTCCGGTGTTCACGTCTCCCGCGTTCGCGACCACGCAGATCGGGAGCCGCCCGAGCCGCCGATCCGCCACGATCGCGCGCTCCAAATCCGAAACGTCCATTCGGCGATCGGCATCGATGCCGATCGGGTGAACGGCTTCGCGGCCAAGGCCGAGCGCGGCCGCCGCTTTCGGAATGGACATGTGAACCGTGTCGGATGCGTAGATGACAGGGTCAGCGGGCAGGCCGCGGATTCCCCGCCGGGTCACGTCGGGACACGCGTGGGCGACGGCCGCCGCGATGGCGATCAAGTTGGCCATCGACCCGCCGCTGACAAGCAGCCCGTCGGCCTGCTGTGGCAAGCGCATCAGCTGCTTCATCCATTCGATGACCTGGCGCTCGAGCGTGGTTGCGGATGGTGCCGAACGCCACGAAGTGACGTTCTGGTTGAGTGCGGAGACGAGGAAATCCGCGACGGCGCCGACATACGTTCCGCTGGACTGGACGTAGCCGAACATGCGCGGATGTCCGTTGTCGCGGGAGCCCGTGGCTACGTGCGCGGAGAATTCGTCAAGTGCGGCCCGCCAACCTTGAGCAGCCTCCGGCAGCGATTCGGCCAGCATCGACTGCAGGTCGACGGCGCGCACGTCGGGGTAGAGCCGGCGTGCTCCGGTCTGCGCGAACCACGCAAGCACCCACTCGAGGGCCGCGCGGCCAAGCTCCTCACGTTCGGCGGCAGGCAGCTCGAGATCTCCAGTCGGCTCAAACATGCGCTCGATTGTATGGGAGGAAATCGCGTCGATCGACGAGTTACTCGGCTCGAAATGCCGACAAGAAGCGGAGCGCCGTGATGCTGGGCATGAACAGATACGCACCGGCTTTCACCGTGACGAACCGCGGGAGCGCCGCTGTCCGGTAGGCGGTGGGGCTCTGAGGAATTTCCATGTGGGTCGCCGGTGCGCCGGATCGCGCGTTGTCGCCGGCAATGGGATCCTTGTTGACCGTCAGGCCGCCGAACCGCGGGTTGTTACACCACGTCTGCTGCACGAACTCGAACTGGCTTTTGATGCTCGCGTTCACGCAGAAGAAATGGACGCCGCGCGCGACGCCATCGTCTGCGACGTCTATCAGCGCTGAAGCGGCGGCCTCGGATTCCTGAAGAGCCGCCGCATCGAACAGCGGCGGACCGAATACACGACCTCGCCGCAGCAGCCGGTGCGCTTCGGACATGCTCAGCGACTCGGCTGTCGGATACGGCTTCAGCACGGCACGCGGGTTGGTTCGCCGCACGTGGGCGCCGAGCGGACAGCCGAACCCGTCCACATCATCGTCGTACAAGAAGTCATCGCGATCGCCGAGGCGCGGGTCGTCGTGTTCCGGCGCCATCGCGAGCGGCGCGCCACTCGGCCACCTGCCCATCATTCGCGAGGCGACCCAGATCATGTGGGCGACGTCCGATCGTCCGGTCGCGCGGAGGGCCTCGCGCTGCATGAACTGCCAGAAGCCCGCCACGTCCTGCTGCAGCTTGCGATACACGACATAGGAACCGTTCACACCGAGATCCCGAAGACGGCTCGACTCGTGGTACGGGTTGCGAAGCGGCCGCAGCACCGCACTGCCTTCGAGGCCATCCGGGACAGCCGGGCCAGGCGGCACGAGGCCGTAGTGGTTTTCATAGCCGAGAATGAACTCGCCCGTTGGGACGCCGTCGCCGGGGATGCCTCTGATCGACGGCTGTGCGATGCCGTCGTGGAATCCGAATGGTTCGTGACCCCCTGACGGTCGGTAACCATTCTGTGTTCCGCCGGCGAGCTCCGTGACCGCACCGGGCATCGTCGAGACGAGATCGCGATGAAGCTGGCACTCGCGATCCACGTCCGCGGTGGACGCACCGTGAACGATCACGACGAGGTGGATCGCCGAATCCACCGAACCGCCGAACTCCCACGTGTCCGGCGCGCTCTCTTCCGTGTCACCGAGGATCGCGGAGCGTTCGCATGTTGCGATGCCGTCCTGAAACTCCGATGCAAACGTGCAGCGCACGCGCTCCGGCAGCCCAAGCGCCGTCAGACCCGCTCCCGTGAAGGCGACGTTCAGGGCGGCTGCTGGCTTCAGCTTTTTCCCATTGACCGTCGGCCAGGGCGCCGCCGTGGTGACGCGAGGCAGGAGCTGCGCAAGATAGTGCTGCGCCCGCGTGGCGTCATGAATCTGGAGAAACAGGTAGCGCGCCAGCGGCAGGTGTCCGTACCCGCTGGTGATGAATCCCTGAATGTCGGCCAGCGTGTCATCGCCCAGGCGTGTCGCCACGATCACCTCGTCACACGGTCGGCAGCAGCTTCAGCAGTTCCTGGCTGGCGGTATCAACCGCGCCAGCAAGCTTCAGATTGCTCGTCACATTCAGGATCGTCTGGTCAGGGTAGGCGCTGTAGAACACTTCCGCTGGAACCTGATGCGAGCGCAGGAACCGCTTGAAGGCCGGCAAGTCCCTCGCGCCATCGGGCGGGTAACCGAATGAGGTCTCCCAAATCGCGTCCAGCCCGGACAGAATCATCTCGGCGAACTCGTCGATGTAGTTCTCCCACGAACCGTCGTAGTCACTCAGCATGATGAGTCGCTGACCCCGATCGACCAGCAGCCATCGCACGAAATGAATCGTGCTGATCCCGATCAACGAACCGGGAGGTGCGAGTCGCTTGGCGTAGGAATCGATCGCGGACATGACCGCCCTGACGCGGTGCACGTGCTGCGGATCGACGACGGTCACCAGCGTGAGCTGATTCTGCGTGATCACATCCTCCCTGAACGTCGGCGGTGTCGCGAACGCCGCGGGAAGTTCGTCTCCGCGACCGAGCGGCTGCCAGGCCGCGCAGGTATCCAGCGCCACACTGCTGTAAACCGACTGGCGCGGCGGCATGCGGTTCCCGGTGATCCAGTTCGCGAACCGGAACACGGGATAGCGACCGAGGCTGGCAATGATCCGGCGGGTCGCCCGGAACACCGTCGCGAATCCGAATCGTCTCAGGGCGTGAAACACATCGGCGGCAATCGGTGCGGCGCGTCGAAATCGCCTGATGGCGCTGCTCAGACGCCGGCCGGCGCGGTGCCACCACGTCGGGTGTTCCAGCGGGATGAGCGCGGACACCGAGCCCGTCTCAATCAAGCCGCGCACCTGGCGCCTGAGATCGCTCGCACGCTGGATGGTCTCGACCGTCTCGTCGCGGAACGCGATGTAGAAGGCTTCCGGCTCGTGCGCATGCGCGCGAATGAACGCGGGAAACGAGGCCGTGCCCTGATACCCGTCGCAGCGGCCCCAGATGGCGTCCATGTCGGATGTGAGTTCGATGACCTCGGCGATATGACTGTCGAGGGTGCCATCGTAGTTGGAGGAGAACAACAGCCGGGCAGCCGTCGACCCGCGGAACGGGTCGCGGAGCATCGCGAATCGCGCGAAGTGAATCGTCCGGCTGCGGATGAAATCGATGTGCGGCCGGGCGCTCCCGCCAGCGGCGGTTTTGCCCTTGATGTCGTCGCCGATTGCCCTCAGTACCTGCCGGAGTGCTTCTTCCTCACCGGCCCGAACAGGGGCGAGAACGGTCAGGCCACGGGCCATGTGGCTTGGCAGTTTAGCGGAACGCCCGCGGCGAAGGATCGCTCCGAGACCGGGTTATCGCTCCTGTGGTGCCGGTAGTTGGCGCTGCACAGAACGAACCCTGCGTGCCTCCAGCTCCGCCGATCGGGACCACTCAACGCCCTTGGAAACCGCGTGCAGGAACGCGTCGCGCAGAAAGGGCTTCACCAGGTAGGCCACGACGCCCTTCCGCAGGCTTTCCATCGGAGGGACATCCTGGTCGCCGGTCGCGAGGACGATGGCGGTGGTGGGTGCGATGGCGCGGACACGGTCGGCCAGCCACAACCCGTTAGCCCCAGGCATGTGGACATCGCACACGATAACCGTGGGGTGTTCTACGGCGATTGACGCGAGTGCGGCGTTCGAGTCCTCGGCAAATCGAAGCGTATGCCCTTCCGGTCGAAGCCATCGCATCAGCAGTTCTTGAATCCGGAGGTCGTCATCCACAATCAGTATGGACGCCACAGTTGATTCTCCCTTGCGAGTTCTTCAGTGTCGTGTGTCACGCCGGCCGGCTATCTTTTATCGGCCGTTGACGGCACTCGGTTCATAAACGCGCTTCGGAACCTGTGTATTGTTTCGAACGGATGTTCCATCGCTGATCTCGCCTGGCTCGAAACGGAACACTGTGCGGGCGCGCGCGATCTGATGCGCGCCCGGTCTTGAAAGGCTAACAGCCGTCGACAAAGGGGTTAGCCGCCCGGGATGCCGAACAGCCGAGCGGGCGAGCGCCTTGCACCGATCGTCCCGCTTGGCCCACGAAGCCGCTGTTCCGACGTCCGTCCGCCCCGCCCGCAAGCGGCCCTGGTGGCTGTGTGCGCTCGTCGCCTGCTGGCTGCTGTTCGCGACCGGCGGGCTCTGGGTGATCTGGTCGTACGACAACACGCCAGGCGTCGCGGCGAATTCGCCGAGCCGGTGGCCCGACGGCACGCGCCTCCAGCGTGCGAGCGATCGACCGACGCTGGTCTTCCTCGCACACCCGCAGTGCTCGTGCACTCGCGCGAGCGTCGGTGAGCTGGGTGAAGCCCTGGCGCGCGCCGCAAGGCGTCCGAAGACGTACGTCGTCTTTCTCAAGCCTTCGGCCTTCGCCGACGGTTGGGAGAAGACGGGTCTCTGGGAGGCCGCGTCCCGCCTTCCCGATACGACTGTCGTTCGTGACGACGACGGTCGCGAAGCGATCCGATTCGGCGCGGCCACATCGGGCCAGACGATGCTCTACGGCGCCGACGGTGCGCTGCTCTTCACCGGCGGGATCACTGGGGCGCGAGCGCACGCCGGCGACAACGACGGACGGAAAGCGCTGGTTGCGCTGCTGAATAAGGTGCAGCCGAACCGAAGGACCGCTACGGTCTTCGGGTGCTCGCTGTTCGGCCGCCGAACAGAGTCCTAGCGACGGAGACCTCGAGATGGCCATCACACAGCGCGCAAGCGCCCTGTTCTCCGCATATCAGCACGAGATTCATCAGCAGACCGATCGTCTGTTCGCCGGCCTCATGGCCTTCCAGTGGGTGCTCGGGATCGTGTTCGCGCTCTGGGTCTCGCCGCTCGCGTGGGAGGGTCCGGTCAGCCGCACACACCTGCATGTGTGGGCGGCGCTCGTCGTGGGCGGCATCATCAGCCTGTTTCCGGCCGCTGCTCGGCTGGTTCCGCCCCGGCCTGCCGTCGACGCGCTACATCATCGCCGTCGCGCAGATGTTGATGGGTGCGCTTCTCATCCATCTGACGGGCGGGCGCATCGAGACCCACTTCCACGTGTTCGGCTCTCTCGCCTTCCTGGCGTTCTATCGTGACTGGCGGGTGCTGGTGCCCGCCACGGTGGTCGTGGCGCTCGATCATCTGCTGCGCGGCATCTTCTGGCCGCAGTCGGTCTACGGCGTCGTCGTCGCCAGTCAGTGGCGGTGGCTGGAGCATGCGGCCTGGGTGGTCTTCGAAGACATCATCCTCGTGGTGGCGTGCCTTCGCAGCGTCGACGAGATGAAGCAGACCGCCGAACGTACGGCAACGCTCGAGCACGAGGTCCGCACGCGCCAGCAGGCGGAGAACGAGCTGGGGCGTCACGCCGAGCGGCTGGCCGTGCTGGTCGAGGAGCTGCGCGTCACACAGCGGCAGGCCGAGGCGGCCACGCGCGCGAAGAGCGACTTCCTCGCGAGCATGAGCCATGAGCTTCGCACGCCGCTGAACGCCATCATCCTGTACAGCGAGCTGCTGCAGGAGGAAGCCGAGGATCAAGGCAACGGCGGCTCCGTCGCCGACCTGCAGCGCATTCAGTCTGCCGGCAAGCATCTGCTCGATCTCATCAACGGCATCCTGGATCTGTCGAAGATCGAAGCGGGGAAGATGGGGCTGTCGCTCGAACATTTCGACGTCAAGACGATGATCGACGAGCTCGTCGACACGGTTGCCCCCCTCGTGCAGAAGAACAACAACTCACTGACCGTGAACTGTGCCGGCGACGTCGGAAAAATCTACGGCGATCTCATGAAGACCCGGCAGATCCTGCTCAACCTGCTGAGCAACGCGAGCAAGTTCACCAAGCTCGGCTCCATCACGGTCGACGTGCGACGACGAACGATCGACGGCGTCCCGTGCGTGGAGTTCGGCGTGGTCGACACCGGGGTGGGCATGACCGAGGCGCAGACGCTGAAGGTCTTCGACGCGTTCACGCAGGCGGACGTCACGACCACGCCGGAAGTACGGCGGCACGGGGCTGGGGCTCGCGATCGTGTCGCGTTTCTGCGAGCTGATGGGCGGCTCCGTCTCGGTGACGAGCCGTCCCGGCGAGGGATCGCGGTTCGTGGTCCTGCTGCCGGTCGAAGTGGTCGACACCGCCGCCGAATCGATGGCCGCTGCGGGCGTCGCCTGAGGGGCACGCGGAGAGACGATGGCGACGATACTGCTGGTCGAAGACAACGAAGCCGAGCCGCGACGCGCTGGCTCGCCGCCTCGAGCGGCGCGGCTACCAGGTGCTCCTGGCCGTGGATGGGCAGCAGGCCGTGTCGGTGGGGCGGACGGCGAAGCCGGATCTCATCCTCATGGACCTGGGCCTGCCCGATCATCGACGGCTGGGAAGCCACGCGCCAGTTGAAGGCGGACGCGGCGAGCCGCGACATCCCGATCATCGTGCTGAGCGCGCACGCGATGACCAACGATCGCGAGCTGGCGCTGGCGGCCGGCGGCAACGAATTCGACACGAAGCCGGTGCGCTTTCAGCAGCTGCTCGGGAAGATCGAATCGCTGCTGGCGAAGGACGCGCCCGTCCCGTGACGCGCCAGGGTTCCCTCCTCATCGTCGACGACAACGAACTCAACCGAGACGCGCTGTCACGCCGCCTGGGCCAGCGAGGCTACGCCGTGGCGGTCGCGGCCGACGGCGCAGGAGGCGCTCGCGCTCGTCGAGCGCACCGCGTTCGACCTCGTCCTCCTGGACGTGGAGATGCCGGGGATGAGCGGGCTCGAGGTCCTGGGCCAGCTTCGCGTCCGGCACTCCCGCACGCAGCTGCCCGTGATCATGGTGACCGCCCGCAGCGGCGGCGACGACGTCGTCGAGGCGTTCCGGCTGGGCGCGAACGACTACGTGACGAAGCCGATCGATTTCCCCGTGGCGGTGGCGCGCATCGAGACGCACCTCTCGCACAAATGGGCGATCGAGGATCTGCGCGACAGCGAGGAGCGGTACGCGCTGGCCGTCCGCGGCGCCAACGACGGCCTGTGGGACTGGAACCTGATCACGAACCAGGTCCACTGGTCGCCCCGGTGGAAGTCGATGCTCGGCTACGAGGACGCGGAGATCGGCGACGACCCGGAGGAGTGGTTCAAGCGCGTGCATCCGGAGGACATCGGCGGCGTGAAGGAAGGGCTGGCGGCGCACCTGGCGCACGGCACCGGCCACTACGAGAGCGAGCACCGCATCCTGCATCGCGACGAGACATTTCGGTGGGTCCGCTGCCGCGGCGCGGCGGTGAGGAATCGAGGATGGCGTGGCCACCCGCCTGGCGGGCTCGCTGACCGACGTCACCGATGCCAAGCTGGCGGACGCGCTCACCGGCTTGCCGAACCGGTTCCTCTTCGTCGACCTCGTGGAGCGCGCGATTCTAGCGCACCGAACGTCGGCGCGAGTATGTCTTCGCGCTGCTCGTGCTCAGCCTCGATCGGATCAGGATCGTCCACGACAGCCTCGGACCGCTGGCGGCGGATCGCCTGCTCGTCGCGGTGGCCCGCCGGCTGCAGTCGTGTCTGCGGTCGACCGACATCGTGACGCGCGATGAGCCGGGATGCACGCTCGCGAGGCTGGGCGGCGACGAGTTCACCGTGCTGCTCGACGACATTGCCGACGCGAGCGATGCGGTGCGCGTGGCCGAGCGCCTGCGCCGCGCCCTCGAAGAGCCGTTCGATCTCGACGGGCACAAGGTCTACACGTCTGCCAGCGATCGGCATCGCGGTCAGCACCACCGGCTACACGCGGCCGGAGGAGATCCTCCGCGACGCGGCGATCGCGCTCAATCGCGCCACCGCGTCGAGCGCGGTGCCGTACGAAATCTTCGATCCCGAGATGCGCCATCGCGCGATGTCTCGACTGCAGGTCGAGACCGACCTTCGCAACGCCATCGACAATCGGGCGTTCGAGCTCCACTACCAGCCGATCGTGTCGCTGCGAACCGGTCAGATCACCGGCTTCGAGGCGCTGGTCCGCTGGCGCCATCCCGTGCGCGGGCTCGTCAGCCCGGCGGAGTTCATCGGCATTGCCGAAGACACCGGGATGATTGTCGACATCGGCCGCCTCACGCTGGTGGAATCGTGCCGGCAGATGGCCGCCTGGCTGGCCCGCTTCGGCGCCGCGGCCCCGCGCGTCATGTGCGCGAACGTGTCGAGCCGGCAGTTTGCGGAGGCGAACCTGATGAAGGAGATCGCCGCCACGCTGGAGCAGACGGGTCTCTCGGCGTCGAACCTGAAGCTCGAGATCACGGAGAGCGCATTCATCAACGACGTGCCAGCCGCGCAGGTCACGTTGAATCACGCGCGGTCGATGGGGGTCGAGTGGAGCCTCGACGACTTCGGCACCGGCTATTCGTCGTTGAGCTATCTTCATCGTCTTCAGGTCGACACCCTGAAGGTCGACCGTTCGTTCGTCAGCGGCATCGGGCTGGACGACAACAGCTCACAGATGGTGAGCGCGATCGTCGCGCTCGCACATACCCTCGGAATGGAAGTCGTCGCCGAGGGTGTGGAGACCGCGGAGCAGTACGCGCAGCTCAAGGCGCTCGGCTGCGAGTACGCCGCAAGGCTATTACTTCTCGAAGCCGGTCGACACGGCGGCTGCGGATCGTCTCATCGCGTCGCAGCCGTGGCGATTGGGCTCGCTCGCCTTATCCTGATCCGCTGTCGGCTATCGGCGGTCCGCGGATCGTCGCCACGGCAGCCACCGATCTGGACTAGTCAAATCTACGAGCTCGTGGCGATTGACTAGGCCACACCACATGCGCGATCGTACCGCGGATGGCACGCTGGACCTTTCCGCTCGCGCTCGAGTCGCACGGCGGCATCCCGCTGTTTCGGCAGATCGCCTCCGCAATCATCGATGACATCCGGCGCGGCCGCCTGCGCGCCGGCGATTCCCTCCCGGGCGCGCGGACCCTGGCGCGGACCGTGGGCGTCAACCGGCAGACGGTTGTCTCGGCATTCGACGAGCTGGCGGCCGAGGGCTGGATCGTCTCGGCGCCGGCACGCGGCACGTTCGTGTCGCCGGCAATGCCGGAATTTCGCGTGCGTCGCGCGCGCGCAGGCGCCAGCCGGCCAGGCGTCCCCGAGCGAGCGTTCTTTGACGTGCCCGAAGCGCCGTCTGGCGCGCTGCCGTACGACGTGCCGCCCGGCGGGCTGCTGTTCGCGCCGAACAGACCCGATGTGCGCCTGATTCCCTATGACGTGATCGGCCGTGCCTATCGCCGCGCCATTCGGCGATCCGGACCCGCATTGCTCGGGTACGGCCGGCCACAGGGGCACGAACCTCTGCGCGTTGCGATCGCCGGAATGCTGTCGGCCACGCGCGGCCTGGCCGCGGCGGCCGACGACGTGTGCATCACCCGGGGCAGCCAGATGGCGATCGCGCTCCTGGCACGAACCCTCGTCCGCCCCGGCGACATCGTCGCCGTCGAGGAGCTCTGCCATCGGCCGGCTGTGGAAGCGTTCCGAGGCCACGGCGCCGAGATCGTGTCCGTTCCGCTCGACCACGGGGGCCTCGACGTCGAAGCCGTGGAGCAGCTGGCCCGTTCACGCCGCATCCGTGCCCTCTACGTCACGCCGCACCATCAGTTTCCGACGACCGTGACGCTTTCGGCGCCGCGGCGGCTGCGCCTGCTCGAACTGGCGCGCACGGCCCGGTTTCCGATCATCGAAGAGGACTACGACCACGAGTTCCATTACGACGGCCCGCCGGTGCTGCCGCTGGCGAGCATGGACCGCGCCGGTGTCGTGGTGTACGTCGGCACGCTCTCGAAAGTGCTGGCGCCCGGACTGCGCACGGGTTACATCGTCGCGCCACGTGAGCTCCTGGCCGCTGTCGCGGCCCACCGGCTGCACCTGGATGTGCAAGGTGACCGGGTGGTCGAGCATGCGCTGGCCGAGCTCATCGAGCATGGCGAGGTTCAGCGCCATATTCGTCGCGTGCGCCGCGAGTACGAGGCGAGGCGCGAGGTGCTCGCGCACGCACTGCGCCGCGCTCTGCGCGGAGCGGTGAGCTTCACGGTCCCCGCCGGCGGGATCGCACTGTGGGTGAGCGTCGCCGCCGGCATCGATGTCGACCTGTGGGCACGCCGGGCACACGCGCGCGGCGCGGTGATCACGCCGGCGAGCCGCTTCGCCGTGGACCGGGCGCCGCGCCCGTTCGTCCGACTCGGGTTCGCGTCGCTCGATCGCCGAGAGCTGGTCGAGGGTGTGCGCCGGCTGGCGGCTGCGCGGCCGCGAAGCCGCATGCCCTGACTGGCCTGGCGGGAATTTGCAAACTGGCTGTTCACGCTGCCGAAGGACATCGAGTACCTTCGGATCAGATCGCGATGAACGTACTCGGCATCGCCGGCAGCCTTCGGCAGCGTTCGTTCAACCGGCTGCTGCTTCACGCAGCGGTGACCTGCGCGCCCGCGCGTATGAAGGTGCGCGTCCATGACGACCTGGCAGCGATCCCCTCGTTCGACGAGGACCTCGAGGACGCGACAGGTGGCGGGCCCGCATCCGTGCGCGAGCTTCGGCGCCTGGTTCTGGAAGCTGACGGCCTGCTGATCGCCACGCCGGAATACAACCACTCGATTCCCGGCGTCCTGAAAAACGCCATCGACTGGTTGTCACGAGCTTCTCCCCACTCGGTGCTGGAAGGTAAACCGGTCGCGGTGATCGGTGCTTCCGCCGGGAGCTGGGGCACGCGCCTGGCGCAAGGCGCCCTGCGTCTGGTTCTCTACGCCACCGAGTCCCCGGTGCTGCCCGCACCCGCTCTCTTCGTGCGCGACGCCGCGAGCGCGTTCGACGCGAGTGGCCGCCTGGTGCATCCGCGCACGGAAGAACAGCTGCGCGCGCTGCTCGCTGCATTCGCGGACTGGATTCCGCTCGTCTCGCGTAGCCCCGCTCGTACATAGGATCGGCCGATGGGCACACCTGTCATTCATCCATTCCAGGCAAGCCTCTTTCCCGTGAATGCGTACCTGCTGGAGCTCTCCGACGGCGTGGTCGTCATCGACAGCACGCTTGGAGTGTCCGATGGTCGCGCGCTGCGCGAGCGCGTGCGCGCGCTTGCCAAACCGCTTCGGGCGGTGATCGTCACCCACACGCATCCCGACCACTACGGGGGCCTTGCGTCGCTCGTGGAAGGACAGGACGAGGTGCCGATCGTCGCCGCTGGAGGCGTCATCGAGATCATCCGGCGTGACGATGGCGCCAAGGAACAGATTCTGCGGCCGATGTTCGGAGAGGAGTGGGCGAAGCGGCGCACGTTTCCGAACCGCGGCGTCGCGGATGGTGAACGTCTCACATTTGGCGACGTGACCCTGCGGGTCGTCGACCTCGGACCGGGCGAGTCCCCGCATGACAGCCTGTGGCTCGTCGAGTCGGGTGGGCCCCCTCGGGCGTTCGTGGGCGACCTGATCTACAACCGCATGCACAGCTATCTGGCCGACGGCTTTCATCAGGCGTGGCTCGGGAACATCGAGCGCGCACGACGAGAGCTTCCGCCGGACACGATGTTCTATCCGGGGCACGGCGGCGCCGCGGCCGCGCGCGACCTCCTCGACTGGCAGGAGGGCTACATCCGCGCGTTCGTCGCTGCCGTCCGCGCGACCGTTGGCGATCGGACGGCGACGGACGAAACGTTGACCGCCGCGGTGACCGAGCGCATGAAGGCGTATCTTCCAAGTGACGATCTGCTCTTCCTCATGCAGCTGAGCATCGCTCCCGTCCGGAACAGCTTCGCAACGGGCTGACGAGCTCCGGTCGTGTGCAATCGGCGCCCCGCGCGGGTGTAGCATGCTGCCCCCACGGTCGAACCGTCTGGAGGTGACATGCGCATCAAGAGTTTCGCGATGCTGTCCGTCGCTGCTGTTCTGGCCGCAGCAACGCCTGTACTCACAGTCACGAACGGTCAGCCTGATGGCAACCGCCATCCGTACGTCGGAGTCGCCATTCAGTTCATCCCCAACATGCCCGGCTTCGTGACCGTCTGCTCTGGGTCCGCCCTTTCGGCGACCCGCTTTCTAACGGCCGCGCACTGCTTCGATCCGACGATGCCGGTGTTCGTTTCGTATAAGTCGGGGCCGCCTTTCAGCCTGGCCACCGATTTCACTCAGGGCACGTTTCATCCGCACCCCGATTGGTGCATCGGGTGTGGCCCGGGCCTTCCTGGATTCGACACGCACGATGTCGCGGTCATCGCTCTGAGTGCCCCGCGAAGTCCCGGCGTCTTCGTCACGCTTCCGGCGGCAGGTCTGGTGGACACGCTCCCAATGAGGACGCCTGTCGATATCGTCGGCTACGGCGTGCAGGGCTTCGTGCGCGGCGGCGGCCCACCCAGCCAGATCTTCCTGTTCACGCGGTACTTTGCGCCCAGCCAGCTGATACAGAGCAACAATCGCCAGAGCGTGGAGTTCATCAAGCTCACGGCGAATCCGTCCAAAGGAAAGGGCGGCGTCTGCTTCGGCGATTCAGGCGGCCCCGACATTCTGAGCGGGACCGATATCGTCCTCGCCGTCAATTCGTACGTGACGAACGGCAACTGCGCCGGCGTGACCTACTCGAATCGCGTGGATCTGCCGGATATCCTCGCCTTCATCAACAGCATCTAGTTGGATCACTCGCGGCTGCGGCGTCTGCGGCGTTGACGCGTGTCAACGACCGATAGAGCCGCAGCCACTCCTCGCGAACGTTCCGCCACTGGTAGCGCGCCGACTCGTCGCGGGCGTTTCGCGCCAGCCGGCGCGCCAGCGCCTGGTCCGTGATCACCCGCCGCACGTTACGCGCGAGCGCTTCAACGTCGTCGACGTCCGAGAGCAGTCCCGTCCGCTCGTGCTCCACCAGGTACGGAATCCCTCCGCTCGCCGCGCTGATCACCGGGAGACCGGCGGCGAATGCCTCCAGAATCGAGACGGGCTGGTTGTCGATGCGCGACGCGTTCACAAAGACATCGGCACGATCGAGAAGGTCGCCGATGCGGTCGTGCGGGACGGCACCGCAGAACTCGACGTCATCGAGGTGGAGCTCGCGCACGAGGGCGCGCATCGTGGCTTCCTCGGGGCCTTTTCCCGCGAGCAGCAACTGCGCCGACGGCGTGTCGCGTTGGATGTCGGCAAACGCTCGGATGACGACATCCACGCCGTACCTCGGCTCGAAATTCCGCGTGCACACCAGCCGAGGGCCGATGACAGGACGGTCCCGATAGCGCACCTCGGCGACGTCGAGCGCGTTGGCCACCACGTGGGTTGGAATCGCATGAGCCGCGAATATCCCGGCCAGGTATGCAGAGGGCACGACAACGGCGTCGCTTCCGCGCATCACGACCCGCGCCAGGCGAGAGCCATGTACATGCTGGCGCCCGCGCGGGCTGTGATAGTGGATGAGCGTTCGCCGCCCGAGTAGGCGAGCCACGCACCACGCCGGGAGTGTCGCCACGAGGAACGACGAGTGCGACGCCGAGAAGATGTGGACGATGTCCGCGCGTCGCGACGCGCGCCAGAGCGCCGGCAGTCGCGTCGGCAAACGCACGACGCTCCGAAGCCCGGGCATGCGTTCGGCCCATCGCAGCGCGCGAGGTAGCGCGGGATTGTGTGAAACGAACGTCATTCGCACGTCCGCGTCGTCGCGCCAGCTTCGGACGAGCAGATCGGCCTGCACTTCCTGGCCGCCGAGAAACTGCTCGAGCGAGGGCCCCACGACGAGCAGTTTGATGGGACGCCGTGACGAGGAGGACGCGTCCGCGGTGCCGTGGCCCATGGCGGTCCCGTCGTGCTGCAGGACACGTGCCGCCCCGATTCAGAACTCCCGCGACGGTCCAGCCAACCGAAACGTTCCCCTCACCGTCTATGGGGAGAGATGCCGGCCCCCTTGTCCCTCGTCCAGGGCACGCTCGATTCTGCTCGTGCTCCGCATGCTCGCCGACGGCCCGATGCACGGATATCGCATCGCCTCGAGCGTCCACGAGCGGACGAACGGCGAGCTCGCCATCGAGGACGCCGCGCTGTACCAGGCGCTCCACCGCCTCGATCGCCAGGGTCTCGTGGATGCCGAATGGGGGCCGTCCGAGAACAACCGGCGCGCCCGGTACTACACGCTCACCGCCACCGGACGGAAGCGGTTGCGGGAGGAGGCGGCCAACTGGCGCCGGTACACGCGCGCGGTTGATGCCGTGCTCGAAGGCGCCTGATGCCGCCCTTCTGGTACCTGCGGCGCCGGCCCGACCGCATTCAGGCGGACGTAGACGACGAGCTGACGCTGCATCTTCAGATGAGAGTGGAAGAGCTCGTGGCCGCGGGGATGGCGGTTGAGGAAGCACACCGCGAGGCCAGGCGCCGGTTTGGCGATCTCGAGGCCACCCGTCGGTATTGCCGCGATCAGGACGAACGGAAGGAGGCCCACGTGCACCGCGCGCTGATGCTCCAGGATTTCGTGCAGGACGTTCAAGTGTGCATTCGGGGCCTTCGACGCGCTCCGATGGTCACGCTCACGATCGTGATGACGGTCGGCCTCGGCATCGGTGGCACGACCGCAATCTTCAGTGCCGTCAACGCAGCCCTGCTGCGTCCGTTGCCATACGCCGAGCCGGATCGGCTCGTGTGGATTTACACCGACACGCCGCCGTTCCGCTTCAACTTCTCGGTGGCCGACTACCTCGCGCTGCGAGACCAGCAGACTCAGTTCGAGCAAATTGCGGGCTTCAGGGGCCGAACGATGAGCTTCAGCGACGGCGAACGGGCGGACCTCGTCCGCGTACGCCTCGTGTCATCGACGTATTTCGCGCTCCTTGGCATCCGCCCCGCGCTTGGCCGCGACTTCACCGAGGCGGACGATCGGCCCGGCAGCCCACTCGTGGTGATCGTGAGCCACGGTTTCTGGCGGCAGCGGCTCGGCGGCCGCACCGATGTCCTCGGAACACCTGTCCGTCTCGATGGCGCGGACTACGCGCTCGCCGGGGTCCTCCCCCCGCTCGCGGGTCCGCTCGAGCGACAGCAGGATGTCTTCGCACCGATGCAGTGGTCGATCCCTCCACGGCGCGGCCCGTTCTTCTATTCGGTGATCGCCCGGCTGCGAAAGGACGGCGATCGCGCCGCTGCGGCGAGCGAGCTGCGCGCGATCAATCGGCGGATATTCCCGCTGTGGAAGGCTTCGTACCAGGATGATCGCGCGACGTGGAGCATGGCCGATCTCAAGACGTGGATCGTCGGCGACGTCGAGACGACGGCGGGTCTTGCCCTGGCGGCCGTCGGCCTCGTGTGGCTGATTGCGTGCGCGAACGCGTCGAACCTGCTGATCGCGCGAGTGACCGGTCGCCGCCAGGAGCTGGCCGTGCGCGCGGCGCTCGGAGCCTCCCGCGCGCGCGTCGTCCGGTACATGCTCGCGGAGAGCGCCGTGCTCGCGCTCGGCGCGGTCATCCTCGGCGCGGCGCTGGCCTGGGTCGGCATGAGGCTCCTGCAGAGCGTCGGAGCCGGCTACTTTCCCCGCATGCAGGAGGTCACCGTGGACGGCACGGTGCTCGGGCTCATGGCGGTGCTGACCGTGATGAGCGGATGCCTCTTCGGGCTGATTCCCGCGCTGCACGGCACGGGCGGGACGATCGACCACTCGCTTCGATCGCTCGGACGCTCGTCCACAGGCAGCCTCGCCACACGCCGTCTGCGGCAGGCGCTCGTCGGGACTCAGTTTGCGGTCGCCACACCACTCCTCATCGTGGCAGGGTTGCTGCTCGCAAGCTTGCACGAGCTCCAGAAGGTCGACCTCGGATTCGACACCCGGAATGTGCTGACCGCGTCGATACGTCTCCCTGCGAAGCAGTACCTCGGACCCCGGAGCCGCGACGTCCTTCTGGGACGCGCTCACACGCCGCCTCGAAGCTGCGCCGGGCATCCGTGGCGTGGCCTTCGCCGATGGGCGCGCTCCCGACGACGTCGGCAACATCAATAACTTCGATCTCGAGGACTTTCCGACGGCTTCCGGCCAGTCGCAGCCAGCCACGCCCTGGGTTGCGGTCGACGCCGGCGTACGTCCGCGTTCTCGGCCTCACGCTCCTCGAGGGACGGATCCTCGACGAACGGGACGCACAGCGTCCCAATCTCGAGAGCGTGATGGTCGATCGTGCATGGGCGAAGCGGTTCTTTCCCAACGAGAGCAGCGTCGGCAAGCGCTTCCGCGAGGGCGGTTGCACGACGTGCCCGTGGACGACGGTGGTCGGCGTAGTGAGCGAGGTGAAGTACGTCGGGCTCGACCAGCCCGATCAGGGCACCGTGTATTCGCCGCTGTCGCAGCAGTCGCTCTTCCGATACCTCGTGCTGCGAACGGACGTCGAATCGGGTTCGGCCCTCCCGACCGTGCGCGGCATTCTTCGCGAGCTCGAGCCGGCGGCGCCGCTCTCGAACGTAGCGACGATCGACGAGCTCGTGGCCGAATCGCTCGAGCGCCCGCAGTCCCTGTCGCTGCTGGTCGGCGGCTTCGCCCTCGTCGCGCTGATCCTGTCGGTCGTCGGCATCTACGGCGTGATCGGGTACTGACGTGCAGCAGCACCTGAAGGAGATCAGCATTCGAATGGCGCTCGGCGGGAGTTCTGGCAGCATCCTGCGCCTCATCGTCGGCCAGGGGATTGGCGTCGTCATCGGCGGTGTCGTCGTCGGCGCGCTCACCGCGCTTGCGCTCACGCGCCTGCTGTCCAGCCTGCTGTTCGGCGTCGGAGCGGCGGATCTCCGCACGTTTGCCGGAGTAGGAGGCCTTCTGATCGCAATCGCGCTGCTGGCCTGCGCTGTCCCTGCGGTGCGTGCGCTGCGGCTGCAACCCGCGGTCGTCCTGCGCAACGAGTAAGCAGTCGACGGACTCGGGTCCGGAGTCGTAACATCAGCCCGAACGGGAGGATGTATGAGCACGGGCCGAACGTCGTTTGTCATCGGCACGCTCGTCGGCGCGGCGGCGATGAGCATGGTGTTGACGGGTGCGCAGACGGAGCGCTCCACGAGCAAGGTGGTCTTCGAAAACGATCGCGTGCGCGTTAAGGATGTGACATTTCCGGCGGGCGTCGCGAACACGGGAATGCACACGCACGACCTGGCGCACGTCGGCGTGATCCTCACTGAGGGTGCCCTCGTGTTCACCGAGCCCGGCAAGGCCGCCGAGACCGTCAAGTTCGCCGCCGGCAGCGTTGGCTACCGGGATGCCAACGTGACGCACCAGGTCGCAAATCCTGGTGCGAAACCGATGCGCGTCATCGAAGTGGAGCTCAAGTAAGGCGATGCGATACGCACATCGAGTCGTGCTCGCGTTGCTGCTCGGCATGGCGGTGGACGTCGCAATAGCGAGCGCCCAGGTCGAGGTCGAGAAGGTCCAGTGCCTTGGGCAGCCGAACTGCTATCGGCTTGCGAACAACAGCGTCGAGGTCGTCGTCACGACCGACGTAGGACCGCGCATCATTCGCTACGCGTACATCGGCGGCGAGAACATCCTGGGCGAGATCCCCAGCGACGCGGTCAAGACCGAGCTCGGCACGTGGAAGCCGTGGGGCGGTCATCGCCTGTGGACGGCGCCGGAGGCCATGCCGCGGAGCTACTCCCCCGACAACGATCCGGTGGCGCACACGATCGAGGGGAACACGATTCGGCTCGTGCAGCCCGTGGAACCGAGGACCGGCATTCAGAAGGAGCTGACCGTCACGTTGGATCCGGAAGGGTCCGGCGTCACGGTTGCTCACCGTCTCACCAACAAGGGACTGTGGGACGTCGAGGTCGCTCCATGGGCGTTGACGATCATGAATGGCGGAGGCGAGGTGATCATTCCTCAGGAACCCTACCGGTCGCACGACGACTACCTGCTGCCGGCGCGGCCGCTCGCGCTGTGGCATTACACCGACCTGTCGGACCCGCGTTGGACCATCGGCAAGAAGTACATCCGGCTTCGAACGAACGACCAGATGAAAGAGCCGCAGAAGATCGGCGTGGGCAACAGGCAGGGGTGGGCGGCCTACCTGCGCGGGCGGACGCTGTTCGTGAAGCGCTTCCCGTGGGTGGAGGACGGCGCGTACCCCGACTTCGGAAGCAACACCGAGACGTACACCGCGGGTACTTTCATCGAATTGGAGACGCTGGCGCCGCTTGCGCGCCTCGTGCCGAATGCGTCCGCCGGCCACACGGAACGCTGGGTTCTCTTCAAGGACGTCGACGCGGGCCGATCCGAGGAGAGCCTGGATGCGGTCCTGCAGCGGTTGCTCGCGGGCACTCGTCCGCAATAGCGATGTGGCGCGCGGGGGCGCTTAGAGTCCCGGCTTCGACAGCGACTCGTAGGCGGCGATCCCGAGGTGGCGGATGAAGTTCGTCTCCTCGCTGGTGTCGAGCACTTCGGCGAGTTGCTGCTCGAAAATGGTCGTCTCCTTCAGATTCGACGCGCCCATGCGGCGCGCAAACGCCAGGCGCGCCCGGCGGAGGCTCGACGTCAGCCGGTCGACGAGCTCGGAGGTACTGCGGCGTGCGGCGACGTCCGCGCGGTACATCGCTTCCGCTTTGCCGATCAGCTCGCGCGCGTAGGCCTCCAGCTCGGGGTTCTGCTGGACGCCGCGATTGGCTTTGCCATCAGCCACCGGTGCGGCGGCGGCAGCAGCGGCAGGAGCTTCGGCGACCTCGCTCGGAGCGGCGTCCACGCGATCGGCCTCGACCTCGGTCGTCGGCGGCGTCGGCGCCGCAGGGGTCGTGTCTCCACCGCCGCCGATCCCGATCGCCTGTTTGATCGCGGTGATGAGCGCGGCGCGCTCCGCGCGCTCGGTCTCCATCTGCTGCCGAAGCTGAGCGAGCTCCGCGCGATTCGCTTCGAGCGCGGCGCGATGCGTGTCGATCTCGGTACGATTCGCGTCGATCTCCGCGCGTTTCGCTTTGACCTCCTTACGGTTCGCTTCGAGCTCCGAGCGCGTCGTCTGCAGCTCCGCGCCGTTCGTTTGGAGCTTCGCGCGGCTCGCTTCGATGTCCGTGGTCAACGAGCGTATCTGCGACTCGTACGCCGATGCGCTCCGCTCGCTCGCCTCTCGCGCTTCCGTCAGCGCTGCCTCGGCGCGTCCTCGCGCCGTGCGCTCGGTGTCGAGACTCTGGCTGGCCGCTTTCAGCTGCTCCCGCTCGCGCTGAAGTTCGGCCTGGACCTGCGCGACGATCGCCTGCGTCTGCGCGACCTCTGCCCTCGCCTCTGCGCGAATGTGCTGTCCGGCGGCGTCGGCCGCCGCCGTCGCGACGGCAACGAGCCGTTCGACCAGGCTCGACACGGCAGCCATCGGTTCGACCGGCGTTCTGTTTGCGGCGGCTTCGAGGTCAGCCAGCGCTTCCTTGACGGCAACGAGCGTGTGCCGCCACGCGGCCTGGTAGTCGTGCTCGACAGGCGTGGTTTCGGCCGAGCGGCGTGACGCGTCGCCGGGCTGCGAGGCGGGGGGTCTGGCGGCAGACCCTCGCTCAACGGCGGTGGCTGGACGTTCCGGATCCATGTGCGCTCTCTCGCCTTGAAGGGAGGTTTCCCACTTTATCGGGAATTCGATTCGATTTCGACAGGTGCCTCGCGATCCGCCCCTGCGAGCGGCTGCGGTTACGGTTCAGTTCTGGTTGCATTCATGCGGCGTCGGGCATCGCTCCGCGGACGAAATGTGGCGACCCCATCTCCGCGGGAGGCGCCGATCGCGCCATGACTCCGCCAGGGACAATTCTTGCAGTCGACAGCATCTCATCATGAGAATTGCCCAAGTTGCACCCCTGGTGGAAAGTGTGCCGCCGAGGCTCTATGGCGGGACGGAGCGCGTAGTGTCGAATCTGGTGGAGGAGCTCGTACGCCAGGGTCACGAGGTGACGCTCTTCGCCTCGGGCGATTCCCGGACGTCCGCCCGACTGGTGCCCTGCTCGCCCACGGCGCTGCGCCTCAGCGGTTCCTGCCAGGATTTTCTCGCGCCGCACGTCTACATGCTCGAGCAGGTGGTGAAGCAGGCGGACGAGTTCGATGTCGTTCACTTCCACATCGCCCAGCTCCACTTTCCCATCGCACGCCGGGTGCTGCCGTCGCACCTCACGACCCTGCATGGTCGCCTGGATCTTCCGGAGCTCATCCCGTTGTACGAGGAATTCAACGACATCCCATGCGTGTCGATCTCGACGGCTCAGCGCGCGCCGCTGCCGCACGCCCACTGGGTTGCCACGGTGCACCACGGCCTGCCGCCCGACCTGCTCTCATTCCATCCGCGAGCGGGCTCGTATCTGGCGTTCCTGGGGCGGATTTCGCCGGAGAAGCGCCTGGATCGCGCGATCGCGATCGCGCGGGCATGCGGCCAGCCGCTCCGCATCGCGGCCAAGGTGGATCCCGCGGATACCGACTACTTCGAGCACGAAATACGCCCGCTCCTCGACGATCCGCTCGTCGACTTCATCGGAGAAATCGGCGACGCCGAGAAAGCCGAGTTCCTCGGCCACGCGCGTGCGCTTCTCTTTCCGATCGACTGGCCGGAGCCATTCGGGCTCGTGATGATCGAGGCCCTCGCCTGTGGCACCCCGGTCATCGCATTTCGCGGCGGCTCCGTTGCCGAGGTGATCGACGAGGGCGTGACCGGCTTCGTCGTCGGGAGCCTCGAACAGGCGATTGCGGCGACGGACCGCATCGACACACTCGACCGGCGCATGTGCAGGGCGGTATTCGAGAAGCGTTTCACCGTCGCACGCATGGCCGCCAACTACGTCGATCTGTACGACCGAGTCGTGTCGCCGGAACATCCGCTGGCCGCGATCGCGTAGGCCATGGCGCAGGTGATCCGCCTCGCGGAGCAGTTCGACATCGTGGCCGAGGCCGAGCGGCCTCCGGTGATGTCGCGGGTGTTGAAGCAAGGCGACACGTTCAGCGTCTTCAACCACCGCGGCGACATGATCCCCTCCGAGGCGGGCGAGCAGGGGCTCTTCTACGACGGCACGCGGTACTTGTCGCGGTTCGAGCTGCTGCTCGGGCGGAGGCATCCGCTGCTCCTCAATTCCGTCATCAGCGACGACAACATCGTCTTCACCGCGGATCTGCACGAACGCCGACGTGCGCGTCGACGGCCAGGTCGTGCTCGCGCGCGGCGAGATTCACGTGTTCAGGTCGAGGCTGTTGTTCGACGCCGGCTGCGTGGAACGGGTCCGCGTCTCGAATTTCTCGCTGAACCCAGTGGAGCTGCCGCTCGCCATGGCATTCGACGGCGACTTCGCGGACATCTTCGAAGTGCGCGGCACGCGCCGGGATCGCCGTGGCACGCGCCTTCCCGACGCGTGCGGATCGCAGTGCGTGCTGCGTTACGTCGGCCTGGATGGTGTGGAGCGGCGCACGCAGCTGCGCTGGAGCGCGCCGCCCACCTCCGTCGAACCAGGCCTTCTCATCTTTCTGCTGCACCTCGACCCGCACGCCAGCACGTTGCTCGAGTTCAGCGTGTCCTGCGAACGCGCAGCCGAATCGCGGCCGGCCCCTGCCTATGACGATGTGCTGCAGCGCGCCTGGAGCGCTCGCGGGGACCCGACCGCGAGCCGCCTGGGTACGCCCAACGAACGGCTCGACCGCTGGGTCCGCCGTTCGACGGCCGACCTCGACATGATGATGACGGAGACGCCAAGCGGCCTCTATCCGTACGCCGGCATTCCGTGGTTCAGCACGCCATTCGGACGTGACGGCCTCATCACGGCATTCGAGCTGCTGTGGGCGAATCCCGCCGTCGCGCGCGGTGTGCTGACGTTCCTGGCCGACACACAAGCCACCGCCTACTCCGACGCCCAGGACGCGCAACCCGGCAAGATCCTCCACGAGATGCGCGGCGGCGAGATGGCCGCCCTGGGCGAGGTCCCCTTCGGACGCTATTACGGCTCGGTCGATGCCACGCCGCTCTTCGTCATGCTGGCCGACGCGTACTTCGAGCGCACCGGCGATCGCGCGCTCATCGATCGTCTCTGGCCGAACATCGCCGCGGCCGTGGACTGGATGCGGACCTCGGGCGATATCGATGGCGATGGCTTCATCAAATACGAGCGCCGGAGCGCCGACTGGACTCGTGCAGCAGGGGTGGAAGGACTCCCAGGACTCGGTGTTCCACGCCGATGGCACGCTCGCCGAACCACCGATCGCGCTCTGCGAGGTGCAAGGGTACGCCTTTGCCGCCTGGCAGGGCGCGGCGCGGATGGCCGCGCTGCGCGGCGACATGCGCACCGCGGGTGAATGGCACGGGCGGGCCGAGACGCTGCAAGCGCGGTTCGAGGACAGCTTCTGGTGCGACGAGCTAGGCACGTACGCCATCGCGCTCGACCGGCATCTGCAGCCCTGTCGCGTCAAGAGCTCCAACCCCGGACACTGCCTCTTTGCCGGCATCGCGAGACCAGACCGCGGTCGTCGCGTCGCCGACACGCTGATGAGCGAAGACTCGTTCAGCGGGTGGGGCGTGAGAACCGTGGCGTCCGGACAGGTGCGCTACAACCCGATCTCGTATCACAACGGATCGGTGTGGCCGCACGACAACGCGCTGATTGCGGCGGGGCTGTCGCGGTATGGCTTCACGGGTGCGGCCGCAAAGATTCTTGACGCCCTCTACGGCCTGAGCCAGGTCGTCGACTTGCACCGGCTGCCCGAGTTGATCTGCGGCTTCCACCGGCGCGGCGACGAGCACCCGACGCTCTATCCGGTTGCGTGCGCCCCTCAGGCATGGGCGGCAGGCGCGGTGTATCTGCTGCTCCAGGCGTCGCTCGGACTGCGCATCGACTCAGGCGCCAGGCGCGTCTCGTTCTGGCGGGCCGTGCTTCCGGAGTCAATCGGGTCGCTGGAGATCGCCAACCTGCGCGTCGGGGATGCCACGGTCGATCTGCATCTCGAACGCCATCCGCACGACGTCGGCGTGACGGTTCTCCGCCGTACCGGCGACGTCGACATCGTCGCCGTCAAGTAAACAGTTCAGGCGCCGCGGCCCGCGCTGAGGCTGCCGTCGATCGTGAGGCGCAGGGCGGCGCCGAGATCGACCGTCGGGCGCCAGTTCAGACGCTCTTTGGCCCGCGCATTGGAGAACCGCAGACGCTTATAGAGGGGATTGACGACGTAGGGCAGTAAAGAGCCGGGAAGCAGATCGTCCGATCGCGCGTGCCACCACGCGTACACGCGCGACAGTGGAGGCGCCGCCCACCCAGGGAGACGGACCACACGGACGACGCCACCGCCCCGGCGGTAGGCATCGACGACCTGCTGTGCCGTTGGCAAGTCGTCGTCGATCACGTTGAACGCTTCGCCATGGACGGCGCGGCCGTCGGCGATTGCGGCGAGCGCGACGGCCGAGGCGCAGTTGCCCACGAACGTGTAGGGCAGCGGGCGGCCGCGATCGACGATCGCAATCATCCCGCCGAGGCGTGGCCCCACCCGATCGCTCAGACACGGACGGCCGGGCCCGAAGATGAATCCGGGCCGGATGATGACGAGCGGCAGGGAGCCTGCGGATGCGTCCCTGCACACCGCCTCTTGTGCGACCTTGCTGTACACGTACGCCCCGCGCCGCGCAGGCGAGGGCTCGATCGGGCAGCGCTCGTCGAGGACGGCCATCGGCCGGAGCGCGTGCGGCGCATACACGCTCAACGAGCTCACGAGCACGAACCGTTCGAGGCCGCACGCGACTGCGGCCTCGGTCAGCGCACGGGTTGCGGCGACGTTCTGACGCACGAGCGTGCTCGGCGCCCCGCGCAGCGCGCCGGCCGCGTGCACCACGCGGTCGCATCGGGACAGCCATTCCCGCTCGACCGCTTCGTGGCCGAGCGATCCGAAGACGAACTCAATGTCATCGGCGCTCGGATCGAGCGCCGCCACGGCGTCGAGTAGCCGCGTGGCGGCGCTCTCGCTTCGCACCAGGCACCTGACGCGCTGCCCCCGCGCGATGAGCTCGCGCACGACGAGGCTGCCGAGGAACCCCGATCCACCCGTCACGAAGATGCGCGGCGCGTTATCGCGCCGTGCGGTATTCGGCCTCGAGTGCATGTCGTCCACCCAGCGCATCGATGACGGCATCCATCAGCCAGGCCGTCCGGTGGATGTGACCAGGGTCGATTGGCGAAGGCCTGCGTTCCAGGATCGCGTCGTAGAACCGTCCGCACAGTTGATGAAGGCCGGCAAAGTAGTGAAGGTCCGCTCGCAGCATTCGGTACGTGTTGCGAGTGAGCGTAGCCGCCGCGTCGCGTGCGCTGGCCCACGGCGCCTGGAGCTTCGTCACGAGCGAGGGCAGCGGCGTCGCCGCGCGCAGCCGCGTCGCGCGCGCGTCGTAGTCCACCTCGAGCCATCCGGACGTGCCGGTACACGCGCACGTAGCTCGCGGCGGGCCGAGGCTGAGTCACGAACATCAACGTCGCCGTCGTCTTCTCGCCGCGCACGAGAACCTGGAGCTCGGTCTCGAAATCGTATGGGGCGCGGCTCCATGATGTTCCCGATACGACGGGACGCTCGTCGGGAACGAGCTCGGCTACGGTCGACAGCGCATGCGGCAGCGTGTTCTGAAAGAGGCCGCCCGGAAGCCGTCGCACCCAATGCCGGTCGTCGCTCACGAGGAGGCGGCCGAACGGCCCGTCGAGGTCGTACGCCTGGAAGACCTCGACGTGCGTCGGCTGGCCGATGGCGCCCCGTCGAATTCGCTCGCGGCACTCGATCCACGCGGGATCGAACAGACGGTCGTGGCCGACGCACACGAGGCGGTCACGCGCCGCCGCCATGGCGAGCATCCTGTCGGCGTCCGCCGCGTTCAGTGCGAACGGCTTCTCGACGTAGACGTGCGCGCCGGCGCGGATCGCCTGTTCGAAGAGCGCGAGGTGCGTTTCTGGCGGCGTCGTGATGTGGACCACATCCGGCCGGACCGCCGCCAGCATCCGTTCGAAGTCACAGTCCTGGCGGGGCACGCCAAAGCGCACGGCGGCCTGCCGGACCGAGATCCGGGCTCCGGTCGCAGACCGCGAGCAGCGTCGCACGGCCGCTGCGCCGCGCCGCGTGCAGGTGAGCGTCGGCGATTTGGCCGCAGCCGACGAGAGCGACTCGTAGTCGTCGAGCGTAGCTCGACATTTCCTTTCATTCTCCCGGGCGCAGCGGTAGGTCACCCTCCGCCTCTTTGTGGCAAACCTTTTCAGTCGGAGGCATATCCGGTGCCGCCGTCCCGCGTCGTGAAAGGCTCTGTGCGGCAACCGTGCCGCCTTTTCCTGACCCCCTAGGGTTTCGTCACGCTGGCGATGATCCGCGGGAAGCGGGCGCGGAGCCGCGGAATCGCGGATGGCCCGAGGACGGAGAGCGCGGTGGCGAGTGCGTCGGCTGTCGCCGCGTCGTCGTCGATGACCCGTGCGAGAAACCCGGTCGTGGCGCCCAGGCCGGTGCGTGGGTCGATGACGTGCGAATAGCGGACGCCGGCGATCTCGACGAACTGGGCCGTTGCGCCAGAGGTCGCGAGCGCCGCGTTCGTGAGCCGGCTCGCGCGGTCGCGCAAGAACAGGATCGGCACCGGGCGTCTCGATTCGCCAGCCGCGTCGGCCCGGCGGCGCCTCGCCGACGACGATGTCGCCGCCCGCTTCGAGGAGAGCCTGCGAGATGCCACGCGCACGGATCTCGCGCAGCGCTTCCTGCAGGATGTATCCCTTCGCAATGCCGCCGAGATCGAGCTGCATACCAGGGGCGTCAAGTCGAATGCGCCGACGCTGGTGTCCAGGCGAATTCTGCGCCAGCCAACACGCGCGCGGGCGGCGTTGAGCGCGGCGTGGTCCGGCAGGCGGCCCGTGTTCCGCGCCTCGCGCCAGAGCGCCACCAGCGGACCGACCGGTGGGATCGAACGCACCGTCCGTGGCCGCCGCGATCTCGACCGCTCGAGCGATGGTACGGAAGAGCTCGTGGCTCACGGCGATCCACGCGCCGGATGTCAGGCGGCGCAGCTCGCTGTCGGGCCGGTAGTCGCTCATCGTGCGATCGAGCGCCGCGATGCGGTCGAAGGCGGCGCGAGCCGCGTCGTGGGCGGCTCCCTCGCTGGCGGTGTACACTGCCACCCGAACGGGCAGGCCCATGTGGACCTGCGTGTATTCATGCAGGCGGACCAGGTCGCCCGCCGCCGCGGGGATCGTGAGGCGGACGCCGAGCCATCCAAGGACGATCAGGTACGGTCGTAATGCGTTCAACCTTCGCTCCGACTGCCATCGCCGCGGCGGTGGCGGCCATCGCACTGGCATCCGAGCCTTCAGCGTACCGTGAATCCATTCCGGGAACGCTCGTCACCTTCGAGATGGTCCTCGTTCCGGGGGATGCGGCGTTCTATCTCGGACGCACCGAGGTGACGTGGGACATGTACGACGTGTTCGCGCTGGGTCTCGACCGGGCGACGAGCACAGGCGGCGCAGACGCCGTGGCAAGGCCATCGCAGCCGTACGGCGCGCCGGACTACGGCTGGGGCCATGCCGGCTATCCCGTGATCAGCGTCACCCGCAGCGCGGCGGAAGCGTTCTGCGCGTGGCTCTCCCTCAAGACCGGCAAGACGTACCGCCTGCCCACCGATGCGGAGTGGTCGCGGGCCGCATCGGCGGCAGCCGGATCCGCAGGTACTGTCGTCACGACCGGCGCGACGCGCTCGCCTGGCACCGTGGCAACGCGTCGGCGCGCACGCACCCGGTGGCGGCGCGAACCGCGGATGCGCTCGGACTCTTCGACCTGTTCGGCAACGCAGCCGAATGGGTCACGACGCCGGATGATGCGCTCGTGACGCGTGGTGGGTCATTCCGCGATCCGGTGGATGCCGTCGGACCCGACGCGCGCGCGGTTCAGGACGAGTCATGGAACGAGCGTGACCCGCAGCTGCCGAAGAGCCGGTGGTGGCTCTCCGACGGTCCATTCGTAGGTTTTCGTCTCGTGGCGCCAATAACAAATAACAAATAGGTCAAATCGCGAATTGCTATTGAGAGGCTGATATGAGCGACAAAGAGATCCTTCCAGTGTCACGCCGCACGTTCGTGCAGACGACGGCGGCGGCGGCGGCGGCGATCGCGTTCCCCGGCGGCGCGCATGCCTCCGGATCCGATGTGATCCGCGTCGGCGTGATCGGCTGCGGCGGTCGCGGCACCGGCGCCGCACACGACTGCATGCGCGGCGCGGAGGGCGTCGAGATCGTGGCGCTGGGTGATCTGGCGCCCGATCGGCTGGCGCGCTGCCGCGAGCAGCTGGCGAAGAACGTGGGCAAGGATCCCGCCCTCGCCGCCAAGTACAAAGTGACCGACGATCGCTGCTTCACCGGGTTCGACGCGTATCAGAAGGTGCTCGCGTCCGACATCCACTACGTGATTCTTGCGACGCCTCCGGCGTTCCGGCCCGTGCACCTCGCCGCCGCCGTCGCCGCGGGAAAGCACATCTTCACGGAGAAGCCGGTCGCCGTCGATTCCGCCGGCATCCGCTCCGTGCTCGCCACCTACGACGTCGCGCGCCAGAAGGGGCTCGGAATCGCCGCCGGCACGCAGCGACGGCATCAGGCCGAATACCTGGCGACGATCGAGCGAATTCAGGATGGCGCGATTGGCGACGTCCTCAGCGGGCAGGTGTTCTGGAACCAGGGTGGGTTGTGGAGCCACGAGAAACAGTCCGGATGGTCCGACGTCGAATGGCAGATTCGCAACTGGCTGTACTTCACCTGGCTGTCCGGCGATCACATCGTCGAGCAGCACGTGCACAACATCGACGTGGCGAATTGGGTGCTCGGCGGCCATCCGGTGAAAGCAACCGGCGTCGGCGGACGCCAGTGGCGGACGCAACCCGTGTACGGTCACATCTATGATCACTTCGCCATCGATTTCGAGTACGCGAGCGGCGCGCGCGTCCTCAGCATGTGCCGCCAGATCGACGGCACGCGCGGCCGAATCGGCGAACAGTTCCTGGGGTCGAAGGGCGGCTCGAACGCGTCGGGACAGATCACGGGGCCGAACGCGTGGAACTGGGAGAAGCCGGAGCGCAGCGTGAGCCCGTACGTGCAGGAGCACACGGACCTCATTGCGAGCATCCGCGCCGGCAAACCGATCAACGAGCTGAAGCAGGTGGCCGAGACCACGCTCACGGCGATCATGGGCCGCGAAGCGGCGTACACGGGCCAGGAGGTGACGTGGGAGGAGGTTCTCAGCGCGAAACAGGACCTCACCCCGCCACAAGCGCTGGTTGCGTTTGGACCGCTCGAAGTGCCGCCGGTGCCGATGCCGGGGCGCACGAAAGTCAACCGCACCTGGAACGAAGCGTGAGATGACGATGGAGCGCCGCGCGTTCGTTCGCGCGATCTGCGCGGTCGGCGTCGGGCTGGCCTTCGACCGAAGGCCAGCCTCAGCGGCTCGCAAGTTTCGACTGAACTACGCGCCGCACTTCGGCATGTTCACGCAGCACGCCGGCGAAGACCTGGTCGCGCAGCTCGAGTTCATGGCCGCCGAGGGCTTCGCTGCGCTCGAAGACAACGGGATGCGCGGCCGCCCGCCCGCCGATCAAGAGCGGATCGGCCGCACCCTCGATCGCCTCGGGATGCGCATGGGTGTGTTCGTCGCCCACACCATCAACTGGAACGAGCCGACGCTGACGACGGAGGCGCACCGGGAGGTTTTCTTGAAGGAGCTTCGCGAATCGGTCGACGTCGCGAAGCGCGTCAACGCGACATGGATGACCGTGGTGCCCGGCCACGTCGATCGCCGGCCCCACATGGACTACCAGGCGGCGATCGTGGTCGAGACACTCAAGCGCGGTGCGGCGATTCTGGAGCCGCACGGCATCGCGATGGTGCTGGAGCCGCTCAACACCCTTCGGAATCACCCTGGGATGTTTCTCACGGCCACACCGCAGGCGTATCTGGTGTGCAAGGCCGTGGCAAGCCCCGCGTGCAAGATCCTCTTCGACATCTATCATCAGCAGATTACCGAAGGGAATCTGATCCCCAACATCACGACGGCGTGGGACGAGATCGCGTACTTCCAGGTTGGGGACAATCCCGGCCGCAACGAGCCGGGCACCGGTGAGATCAACTACCGCAACGTGTTCAAGCACATTCATGGCCGGGGGTTCACCGGCGTCGTCGGCATGGAGCACGGCAACGCGTCGAAGACCCGCGACGGGGAGCGGGCCGTCATCGACGCCTACATTGCAGCTGACGCGTGGAGCTGATCACCGTCGTTCTCGTGATTCTGTCGGCTCGAGCGCAGGTCGATGCACCGCAGAGCGCCGAGGTCCGCGCCGCCGACGCGCACAAGCGCGCCATCGAGCTCGAAGCGCAGGGAAACGACGCAGGTGCGCTGTCGCTCCTCTGGGAAGCCGCCGGCCTGGCGCCACGCGACGCCGACATTCAGAACCGGCTGGGGGAGGCGCTCGAGCGCGTAGGAGCGCTCGATGCGGCGGCCGACGCGTATCGCCTCGCGCTGTCCGCCCGGCCCACATTCCAGAAGGCGTCCAACAACCTCATTCTGGTCCTCGTCAAGGCGGGACGAAGCAGGGAAGCGGCGGCGGTCGCGCGCACGCTCGTCGACGCCCGGCCTGACGATCCCGATCGCTGGTTCACGCTGGGCCTGGCGCAGTCGGAGGCGGACGTGGACGAGGCGATCAAGAGCTTCCGTCGCGCGCTGGCGCTTGCGCCGCGCCACACCCTGGCCCGCTACAACCTGGCGCTCGTGCTCAAGCGGACGGATCGGCTCGCGGAGGCGATCGATCAGCTGCAAGGGGTGATCGACGTCGAACCTCGACCCGAGGCGCATTACACGCTCGGCGTCATCTACTGGCACCAGGGTGACCTGGAACGCGCCGTCGCGGCTCTGCGCGCGGCTGTCGCCGCGGAACCTCGCTATGCCGATGCTCATTACGCGCTGGGCGCCGTGCTGCACGCCCGGCGCGACTGGAAGGAGGCCGCGGACGCCTTACGCCTGGCTCTCGCCCTGCGGCCGGATCTCCCTGGCGCTCACTACACCATGGCGCGTGTCCTCCAGGCGGTCGGGGACGCGCCCGCCGCCCGGAAGCATCTCGCCGAGGCCGAGCGCCTTCGCGAGCGCACGCAGCAGGAGCAGGAAGCACGCGTCTGGACGTCGCTGGGCACTCAGAAGCTCGAAACCGGTGAGGCGGGTGGCGCGCTCGAGTGCTTCCGCCGTGCGGTCGCCATCTTCGAAGGCTACGCGCCCGCGCATTACCAGATGGGTCGAACGTTCCAGCGGCTCGGGCAGCCCGCCGAGGCCCGCGCGGCCTTCGCCCGCGCTCAGAAACTGAATCCCAGCCTTGTGCCTCCGACAGACGGTCGGTAACGTTCCACTCGTCACGGACTTGTCACAAGGTCGGCCGGGGTTGTATAAGCTACCGCGGGGAGTGGTCTGACCAATATCCACGCACCACGCCGGAGTGTCCGAGCGTCGCGACTCGTTTGAAAGTGGTTGGAGGGGACGATGAAAATCCACTGGCACCATGCCGTGCTGGGTGCGGCGCTGCTGGCCGTGATGGCTGGGGGCGCGACGGCGCAGGAATTCCGCGCCACGATTGAGGGACGAGTCCTGGACAGCAGCGGCGGCGCCCTGCCTGGGGCCACCGTGACCGCGCAAAACACGCAGACGAACGAGATGGCCACGGCCGTCTCGAACGAAGCGGGGAACTACAGCATTCCGTTCCTCCGGCCCGGCACGTACACGCTGTCCGTCGAGTTGTCCGGGTTCCAGAAGCATGTGCGCAGTGGGCTTCGGCTGGAGGTGGGCCAGCGCGCGGCGATCGACGTGGAGCTTGGCGTCGGCGGCCTCACCGAGATTGTGACGGTGACATCGGAAGCGCCGGCTCTCGAAACCAGCAACGCCGACCGCGGAACCGTCATCGACCAGCAGCGCATCGCGGAGCTGCCGCTGCAGGCGCGCAACCCGTTCTCGCTGTCGATTCTCGTCGCCGGCGTCAACTACAACGCGCAGGCGATTTACCTGCGTCCGTTCGACAACGGCGCGCTCGCCGACTGGTCGATGAACGGCGGCGCGAACCGCAACAATGAGTTCCTGCTGGACGGCGTGCCGAACAACGCGATCATCAACGGCAACAATATCGCCTTCGCGCCTCCTGCAGAAGCCGTGCAGGAGTTCAAGATAGCCACGAACTCCTTCGACGCCCAGTACGGGCGCACCGCCGGCGGCGTGGTCAACGTCGTCCTGAAATCCGGGACGAACAACTTCCATGGCGTGGGCTACGAGTTCTACCGGCGCAAATGGCTCGACGCGAACTCGTTCCTGCTGAACGCGCGGCAGTCGCCGAAGGCGGATCACTATCTCGATCAGTATGGGTTCAGCATCGATGGTCCGGTGCGCATCCCCGGCGTGTACAACGGCACCAACAAGACGTTCTTCCTCTTCACCGGCGAGCGGTATCGAGAAGGGACGCCGGCGCCGCTCTTCAATGCCACGCCGACGGAAGCCATGCGCAACGGGGATTTCAGCGGTTACCGCGATCTCAATGGGAATCTGATCACCATCTATGACCCGTTGACCGGGCGTGATGTCAACGGCACCTGGGTGCGAGATCCGTTCCCGGGCAACATCATCCCGGCCAATCGCATCAATCCCGTCGCTCAGGCGCTCCTTCAGCACTGGCCGGTGCCGAACAACCGCGATCCTGCGGTTCCGGCATGGCAGAACAACCTGGCCTATGCCGAGCACTTCAACAAGGACAAGTTCTGGAACTGGGTCGGGAAGGTCGACCACAACTTTGGCGCGAACGACCGTATCTTTGGACGGTGGGGAAGGAACCAGCGCAACGAGATCCGCAACACCAACGCGATCCGCAGCGGCCCGTCGCAGGACGGTCAGTTGCCGCTGATTCGAACGAATGACGCGCTCGTCGGCGACTGGGTGCACGTCTTTGGCGCCGGGGCCGTCATGAACTTCCGCGCCGGCTACAGCGAGTTCCTCGAGCTGAGCCGCTCGGACGAAGGGCTCGGTTTCGATACGACGTCACTCGGATTGCCTGCCAGTCTCGCTTCGCAGCTTCCAGCGCGGCTCTTCCCGCGGATCGAGTTGTGCGCGTCGGCCGCAGGGGGCGCCTGTACCGGCGATAACTACGCGAACCTGTCGCGCGGGTCGACCCAGGGGACCAGCAAGATCTGGTCGTTGCAGCCGAACGTCTCGCTGATCAAAGGGAACCACAACATCCGCAGCGGCCTCGACATTCGCTACACGACAGTCGAGCGGCGGAACCTGGACTTCGGCTCGTCGCAGATCGTGTTCGACCGCACCTTTACACAGCGCGACTTCGCCACGCCGGAAGTGACCTCGGGAAGCCAAGTCGCTTCTCTGTTGCTCGGCGCGCCCATTCGCGGCGTGATCGACAACAACGTCCAGCCCGATTTCAACTGGCCATTCTTCGCCCCGTGGGTGCAGGACGACTGGAAGATTACGAGCAGGCTGACCCTGAACGTCGGGTTCCGGTGGGATTTCAGCGCTCCGTTCGGGGAGGCAGACAACCGGTTGAACTACGGCTTCGACCCGAACGTCGTCGTCCCTGTGACCACGCGCGACGGCCGTCAGGTGAAGGGAGGCCTCACGTTCGTGGGCGTCGGCGGCAATTCGGATCGCCCGTGGAACTACGACAAGAACAACGTCCAGTTCCGCGGCGGATTTGCGTATCAGCTGACGGAGGGCACCGTCGTTCGCGGCGGCTACGGACGCTACTTCCTGAATCCAGCGCGCGAACCGTATCCCGTGGGCGACGGCGCGAACACGGTGCAGGGGTTCAGCATCCAGACGCCGCTCGTGGCCTCCAACGACGGCAACCGGACACCGATCCCGAACAACCTTTCCAACCCGTTCCCGTTGGGCGTGCAATCGCCTCCGGGCAGCTCACAGGGCCCGGCGACGTTCCTCGGGCGCGACATTCAGTTCCCCAACAATGACTACGTGATTCCCTACGTGGACCAGTTCTCCTTCGGGTTCCAGCACGAGCTGCCGTGGGGAGTGGTCACCGAGGTGAGCTACGCCGGCAGCCGGTCGCGTGACCAGGAGACGGAGTTCCGCGGGTTCAACGAGCCGCCGCGGTCGCTGCAGGATCGCTGCGACGTCACGCAGGGGGGCAGCGCGGCGTTCTGTAACGAGCAGCTGGCGAACCCGTTCTTCCAGGTGCCGGGGTTCGAAGGCACGGCCCGCTTCACCAGCCCGACGCTGTCGCGATTCGAGCTGAGCCGTCCGTACCCGCAGTTCGGAGAAATTCGCGAGACGTTCCGGAACGACGGGCAGATCAACTACCACTCGCTCCAGTTCGTCGCCAACAAGCGATGGTCGAAAGGTCTCACGCTCAACTCGAATTACACGTGGGTGCCGAAATACGAACAGATCGGCTCGGCATCGGGCTTCTTCCAGGGATCGCGTGAGCAGGGCTCCTACAACGCGTTCATCGACAACGCGACTCGCGAGCTCTATGTCGGTCCGTATTTCTCGCATCGCGAGCATCGACTCACGGCGTCCGGCGTCTGGGAAATTCCAGTCGGTCGGGACAGCACCGGGCTGAAAGGCGCAGTCCTGAAGGGGTGGTCCATCGCGCCCATGTTCGTATACCAGTCCGGCCAGCCATGGCGAATACCCGTTAACACCGAGATCGTCGGTGATCCCTCGGTCCCCGTGGAGAAGACCGGGCAGTTCATCTACGGCATGCAGCCCTGCGTGGCGCAGCGCAACGCGGCAACGGGCACCTACCAGCTCCTGCCGGTCGCGGTGGCCTACGGCTGTACGCAGCCGAACTTCCTGATCCGCGCGCCGTTCCAGGCGCGCGACACCCAGTTCATGATCGATGAGCTTCGTCGGCCTTCGTTCTGGCAGCTCGATCTCAACTTCGCGAAGGCGACGCAGATCACCGAGCGCGTGCGGTTCCAGGTGCGCCTCGAGGCGTTCAACGTGTTCAACAGCCCGATGTACGACGAGCGCGACTATGAACGCAACACCGGCTCGGCGGACTTCGGACGGATCAACCGCAACACCATGGGTCAGTCGAACTTCCAGCGGTTCGTCCAGCTCGGATTCCGGCTGACGTTCTGAACGGGCTCACGGCTTAACGCAAAAAGGGGCCGGCTTTAGCCGGCCCCTTTGCGTTACGCATAATAGGAGCGTGCTCGCTCCCTCCTCGCTGATGGCCTGGCTGTGTGCCGGCGCGATCGCCGTGCACGCGCTGGCGAGCGACGGCGGCCGCGTCCGGATCACGTGGCAGGACACCGCTCCGCTACGAGCCCGCCTCGAAGCGAGCGGGATCACGTCCGATACGTTCGCCTCCTACGTGGAGGGGGTGCGGGAATCGAATGCCCGTCGCGTCCGCGAGGGCGATCTCGACCACCTGGTTTTCTATCTTCTGCAGTCGACGCGGTTCACGTCGCTGCCGCCGATCGAGCCGGCGCTGAGCGCGAAGGCCCTCGTGGAGAGCCTCGACGGGTCGGAGCGCGACGCGTTTCTCCAGAATCCCACGGCCGCGACCTCGCGTGTTCCCGCACTCGTGCGATCGCGCATTGACGCGCTGCTGCGCGCCCTCGATTCGCCCGGACGTGACCCCCGTCTCAACTACTTTCGCGGGCTCGTCGTCGCGGCGGCGTCAGACCGCAAGCGGCGCGAGGCGGCGCTCGCACGTGAATACCTGCGCGCGATGAAGTTCGTCTACGAGAAGGAGTTCGTCGCCCAGCGATCGGAGGGCGGCGCGGATGCCGTCGCCGAGCTGTATCGAAAACGCGGTCTCAGGTACGGACACCGCCGTCGAAGCCGGCTTTCTCGTGCATCAAGGCCTCGGCGTCGTGCGATCGCTCAACGCGGAGCGTCGTGTTCGCCGCGCCCTCATCGTCGGGCCGGGGTTGGACCTCGCGCCGCGAACCGGGCTCTCGGAGGCGGGGCCGCCCGAAAGCTATCAGCCGTGGTCGGTCATCGACGCCCTCCTGGGGCTTGGCCTCTCGCGCGTGGACGACCTCGAGGTCGTGGCAGCGGACATCAACCCACGGGTCGTGGAGCACTTGACGCGGGTACGCGCGACGCCGCCGACGTTGACGCTCGTGAGCGAGATCCGCGAGAGCGACACCGTGGTGCTGACGCCCGAGTATCGCGAATACTTCCTCGGGCTGGGGCGGGCAATCGGAGAGGTGTCGGCGAATCCGCACAGGATCGTGCGCGTTCGCCAGGATGTCGCACGCACCCTTCGCGCGGAAACGCTCGACGTGGTTACCGAGCGCCTCGGCGGCCCTCCCTTCGATCTCATCGTCGCGACGAACATCCTTCCGTACTTCGATGACGTGGCGCTGGCGCTCGCCATGACCAACGTCGCGAGCATGCTCGGGCCGGACGGCATCTTTCTGCACAACGAAGCGCGTCCTCTCATGCACGACGTCACGACCGCGGTGTCGCTGCCGCTCGAGCAGTCGCGCCGCGCGATCATCGCGTCGGTGCGCGGAGCTCCGGCTCCGCTCGTCGACAGCGTCTGGCTCCACCGCAAGGCTCGGGCTTTGGGGCGTTAGCCTGTTCGTTTTCCGCGCGGCGTGCGTTTCCTTCATTTGTCAGCCGTTGGTCAGCGCCGAGACGGAAAATAGTCGCGGCAGAGCTTGCCAGCGGTATGACACACGAGTACTTTGTAGGCACTTAACGACCGTCCAGTAACACGCGAAAACACAGCCGTATCGGCACAGGGGACTTATGGTCGAGATCTCAACCGAGCTCACGGGGAAGAGTCCGCGCATCAGAACCCTTCAAGAAGACATCGAGCTGGCTGCTCGCAGCGATGCGAAGGTGCTCATCACGGGCGAAAGCGGAACCGGCAAGGAAGTCGCCGCGCGTTTGATACACGCGAATGGCGTGCGGCGCCCCAGGCCGTTCGTCGCGATCAACTGCGCCGGCATTCCCGAATCGCTGCTGGAGTCCGAGCTGTTCGGCCACGAACGCGGCAGCTTCACGGGCGCAGTGCGCGATCGCGGCGGTCTCCTCGAGGCGGGGCACCGCGGCACGGCGTTCCTCGACGAAGTGGGCGAGATGACGCTGCGCATGCAGGGCACCATGCTTCGATTCCTCGAAACGGGTGAGATCCAGCGTGTGGGCAGCGACCGCCGGCACACGGCCGTCGACGTGCGCATCATCTCCGCGACGAATCGCAACCTGCTCGATCGCGTCTCGACCAGCGAGTTCAGACTCGACCTGTACTATCGGCTGAACGTCATACATCTGACGACGCCCGCGCTGCGCGAGCGCCCGGACGACATCCCCGGCCTGCTCGAGGAATTCATCGGCCAGTATTGCCGCAACTACCGCGTGGAGGCACCGAAGTTCTCGGCGGAGGCGCTCGAAGCTTTCCGCGCCTACGACTGGCCCGGCAACGTTCGCGAGCTGAAGAACGTCGTCGAGCGCCTCGTCATCACGAGGTCGGGCCGCGTGATTGGCATCTCGGACGTCCCGTTCATGTCGGGGCCGCCGCAGGCCGCCGCCGCGCCGGTGGCGCAGATTGCCGAGCGTCCGCCGGAGAGCCGCGCCAACGGCCTCGTCTCGCGAATGATCGGCGGCGGCGAGTGCTTCTGGTCCGTCGTCTACGAGCCTTTCATGGCGCGCGATCTGACACGCGACGACGTCCGCTCGGTGATTCGCAAGGGTCTCGAGGAGAGCCGCGGCAGCTACAAGGTGCTGATGCGCTCGTTCAACCTCGAGGAGCGCGACTACAAACGCGTGCTGAATTTTCTGCGCAAGCACGAGTGCCACGTCGCGTTCCAGCCGTACCGCACCGGCATTGCGTTCCCCGTCTCGAAGAGCACTCCGGCTGTGGTTGCGCCCGAAGCGAGAGCATGATCCTTGGCGGGCCGTAAAGGCCCGCCTACACTGTAGGGGTGCAGCTACGGTCCGCCCGCCTGTGTCACGACTGCGAGGAAGTGCACGAGGATCAGCAGTGCCCCGTGTGCGCGTCGGAGACGTTCACCTTCATCACGCGCTGGGTTCCGGCGCCGGAGCGGCGGAAGCGTCCCAGGGCGACGACTTCGCCCGAAGCCGAGATCTATCGCCAGCTGACCCGCGCCGCTGAAGAACCGCCCGCCACGGCGGGCCGGCTGCTCAAACGCGCGGCCGTCGGCCTCACGGCGGTCGGCATCGTCGGCTGGCTGTGGGGACGCACGAGGCCGGAGCCCCAATCCTCAATCGAGCCCGCCGGGGAAGACGACGGCGAGCCGTAGCGCTCAGCCGATCAGCGCTGCTGCTCGCCCTTCTCGGGAACGCCGGGCTCGTCGAGCAGCTGCGTCGATGATGCGGGGCCGAACAGGCCCCAATCGCGCAGCGCCCACACGACCCTCTTGTCCGGGGTCACTTCGATCAACTGGACGACCAGAGGCCACTCGGCCTTCGGTCGGCTTCCCGCCCAGTTGTTGATCAAGGTGTTTCCGTTCGCCAGCCGCGTGACCTCCTGCACGGTGTGCAGCTCGATGCCGTGCAGGTCGAACTTGTTGATCTCCCACACGACGTCGCCCTTCGGGTTGACCTCGCGCACGTACCCATGCTGGTTGCCGCTGATGAGCGTGTTCCCGTTCTTCAGCCGAACCGCCGCCCACGCCGAAGGCGCGGCGACCGACCAGAGCTCCTTGCCACTCGCGTCGTATTCGACCACCTTGCCGAGATCAAGATGGGCCACGAGAAACGTGCCGGCGCTCGTCAGGCGGATGTGGCGGAACTGGCCGTGCGGATTTTCGGGACGCCGCGTCGGCAGGATGAGCTCCTGTTCGATGTGATTGGTCGCCTTCACCATCACCATCGCCTTGGCCGGGTTGCCGTTCTGCATGAGCAGCACGCGGTCGGTGCCGATCGGCTGCGACGTATGGATCTCGGTTCCGGGCGGCGCTTCGTAGTTCCACACGATCTGCTTGTCGGGCGTGATCTCGCTGGCGCCGGTCCGGCGCGAGAACACGATGTTGCCGTTCGAAAGCATCGTGCAGTCGCCGAACTCCTCCTTGTCCGTGATGGTGTGGCTCCATACGACCTTCCCGTCGCGCACGATGAACATCGTCTCGCCGGGACGCAGCGTGTCCCATTCGCCGCAGTAGAGGAACGGATGCTGCGCGAGGCCCCTCCCAGGGAGAGTTGCGCCCTGAGCGAGCGCGGCAAGCAACGCTACGAAGAGCAGCACTGGCACTCCTGATGTCCTTTCACCCTCGGAGACTCTGCACGAACGCCCACACGGACGGATCGACAGGCACGCCTTCCTTCAGATGCTTCTCGCGCAACGCACGCGTGCGCTCTCCGGGGTAGCGCACCGCTTCGTCGCCCGACGCACTCTGCAGGTGGGCGACGAGACGATCGGCCAGGCGGGCATCGGGAGATCCGGGGCACCATCCTGGGTCGAAGGCCATGAACATCTGTGAGAGACCCGTTTCTTTTTCGGGAGGGCTGGGGATCTCGTGTGTCGCGCGGCCGCCTGACAGCGTTGCCGCAACGAGGTCGAGCATCACCGCGAGGCCCGATCCCTTCCAGAAGCCGATCGGCAGCGCACGGCCCGTACGCTCGATGGCTGCCGCGTCCCGCGTGAGGTCTCCATGCTCGTCGAAGCCGCCCGGCACCGGCAGCCGTTCGCCCCGCATGCGATGCGACGCAAGCGCTCCGAATGAGAACTGCGACATCGCCATATCGAGGACGAGGTGCCCCTCGGCTCGCGGCACGGCGATGACGAGCGGGTTGTTGCCCACGAGCGGCGTCGTGGCACCCCACGGCGGCATGTTGGGCATCGTGTTGGTCCAACAGATGCCTATCGCGCCCGCATCGGCGGCCTGCCACCCGTACGTGCCGCCGCGCATCCAGTGGTTCGTGTTCGCGAGCGCGACGCACCCGACCCCATGCTCCCGCGCGAGCGCCACCGCCCTGGCCATGCACGCGTAGGCGTTCAGGTTGCCGACGCCGCGGCGGCCATCCCAGCGTTCGATCGCGCCCGCCGACGCGACGGTCACCGGTTCCGCCGTCACGTCGACGACGCCGGCGCGAACCATCCTCACGAAACGGGGAACGAGATTCAGGCCGTGCGACGCGACGCCGTCGCGGCTGGCTTCGGCAATGAGCCGCGCGCACAAGGCGGCGCGCGGCGCGTTGAATCCAAGCGTCGCGAGGCCCCGCTCCAGGGTGTCGCGGAGCTCGTCGTAGGGAATCCGCAGGACTGCAGATGAAATATCAGTGCCGGCCATTATTGAAATATCAGTTAGACCAGCGCGACCGTATACACGCCATAAAACGCAAAAGCCAAGCCGTTATGATATTTCATCTGTTGACTTCCATAGTCGTATTTGCGACGCTATCGGCCCACTATGGACCGGGAATCGCGGCATATCGTGCGCCTGGCCGACGAGGCCTATGCCGCCATTCGGGAAGAGATTCTCAGGGGCCGGCTGCGACCTGGCGCGCCGCTCTCGCGGCGCCGGCTCGCGCGCGAGATGGGCATGAGCGTCGTGCCGGTCGCGGATGCGCTGCGCCGCCTCGAGGATGCCGGGCTCGTGGAAAGCCGATCGCGCGCCGGCACGCGCGTGCGGGTGCCGACCCAGAACGAGGTGCGGGAGCTCTATGACCTGCGCGAAGCGCTCGAATCGCAGTCGGCGCGTCTTTTCGCCGAGCGCGCGGCCGCGACGCAGCGGCGCGAGATGCGGCAGCTCGCCGAACAGGTCGACGTGCTCTTCGGACGGCTCGCCGTGAGCGGCGACGATCCCGACTTCAAGTTCGTCGTGCACAGCCATCATGTCCAGTTCCACATGCGCATCGCGGAGCACGCCGGCAGCCAGCTGCTCACGCAGATGATCGATCGGCACCAGGTCCTCGTGCTGAACTGGATGTTCGACGTGGCCGGCCGCCGCACCGCCCTGCCGCCAGGTTTTCACACACGTCTCGCCGACGCCCTCGTGTCGGGGGATCCGGAGAAGGCCGACGCCGCGATGCGCGCGCACGTCCGGTACGGGCTGAACGAGATCTCGAGCCGGATCGGAGCCCTGTCGGCATCGGAATGGCGCGAGCGCTCCGCTCGACGGGAAGCCCGTGGAGCGTAGTTCGTAGTGAGTGTCAGGAGGTAGCCATGAAGCGGGCAATCATCGTTCTATGGATCGCGAGTCTGCTCGGCGCCGGGACGGCCTCGGCACAGACGATTCGGAGCACGCTCACGGGAACGGTCACCGATCCCAACGGCGCCGTCGTGCAAGGCGCCGTCTTGACAGCCACGAATACGGCGACCGGCGTCACGACCAACACGAAATCGAATCCAGATGGGCTCTACACCTTCACCGCCCTTCAGCCGGGCGAATACGTGCTGGAAGTCGCCGTGCCCGGATTCAAGCGCTTCGTCCAGGGCGGCATCGTCCTTCAGATCGCCGAGTCGACTCGTATCGACCCGGCGCTCGAGGTCGGCGCCGTCACCGAGGAAGTGCGCGTGATATCCGAAGCGCCGCTCGTGCGGAGCGTGTCCAGCGAGCTGGGACAGGTCATCGACTACAAGCAGATTCAGTCGCTGCCGCTCAACGGACGCCTGTTTCAGCAGCTGATCACGCTGACGCCGGGCGCTATTCCGCGCGGCTTTGCAGACTTCGGAGAGAATCCGGCCGCCGCGGGGGCCCAGTCCTTCGTCCACCACAGCGTCAACGGGATGCCGTGGTCCGGCAACAACTACCTGATGGACGGCGTGGCGAACAACGAGCCGCTCAACGCGTTCATCAACATCACGCCGCCCCTCGAAGCGATCCAGGAGTTCAAGGTCCAGACGAACAACCCGACCGCCGAGTTCGGCGTGTTCGGCGGCGCCGTCGTGAACCTGACGATCCGCTCCGGGACGAACCAGTACAGCGGCTCGGTGTTCGAGTACCACCGCGACGATGCGCTGAACGCGAGAAACTTCTTCTCCGCCACCAAGTTCCCGTTCAGCTCCGACCAGTTCGGAGGCACGCTTGGCGGCCCGATCCTGCGGAACAAGATCTTCTTCTTCGGCGATTACCAGCGCTTCACGCAGGACCAGGGGCGCACGTTCCTGATTACCGTTCCGACGCCCGAGCTGCGGCGCGGCGATCTCAGCGCGATCTCCAACGCGATCTACGACCCGCTCACCGGGCAGGCCTTCGCCGGCAATATCATCCCGGCGAGTCGGATCAACCCGATCGCCCGCCAGGTCGCTGACATTTTCCCGGCGCCGAACCGTCCGGGCCTCGTCGACAACTACATCGAGAACAACGTGCTCACGCAGACGGTGAATGCCTTCGATGTCCGGGGCGACATGAATCTCGACAAATGGGGGACGGTGTTCGCCCGCTACTCGCGATCCGCGCGTGAGTTCGCAGACCCGCCGCCGGGCAATGAGTTCATACAGGAGGGCAATCGATCGGAGAACGCGAACTTCAACGCCGTCGGCGGCCATACGCACACCTTCTCGTCGACGAAGCTGAATGAGATCCGCGTCGGCGTGAACAAGTACGACCTGTCGCAGTTCGGCTACGACTTCGGCCTCAACAAGAACAACGAGTTGGGGCTTGCGAACGGCAACGTCGCCGGGCATCCGTACACCTCCGGCATTGCCCGTTTCGACGTTCCCGGGTTCCGCAATACGGGGTCGGCCGGCTTCACCAACTCCGTTCGAATCGGCAAGACGATTCAGTTGTCCGACAATTTCACGTGGGTGTTCAACCGGCACTCGCTGAAGTTCGGCGGCGATTCCCGATTCATCACCTCGACGCTGACGAATCCGCAGACGGCGCCGCGAGGCCGCTTCCGGTTCAACGCAAACGTCACCAGCAACCGCGGCGCCGCCGGCACGGGACACCCGTGGGCGAGCTTCCTCCTCGGGTACCCGGCGGGGCTCGATCGCGACTTCGTCGACACCTACCCGGAGGTGCTGATCAAGTTCGTCGGCTTCTTCGCGCAGGATGACTTCCGGGTCAGCCGGAACCTCACGCTCAATCTCGGCCTGCGATGGGATCTCCTGACGACCCCGGTCGACAAGAACAATCGCCAGACGAACTTCAACCCTCAGGACGGACTGATCTACTCGGCCAGCGATGCCGACCGCGGACCGCTGACCACGAACTTCTACGGAGGCTGGGCCCCTCGTCTCGGCGTCGCCTGGTCGCCAGACGACGGCCGGACGGCGGTACGTGGCGCGTACGGCCTCAGCTACTACCGCGATAATTTCGGCGCCAACGGCGGCACGCTGGAGCGCAACTACCCCCTGTTCCAGCAGGTCGTGCTCGACGCGCCGGACCAGTTCGCGCCGTTCCGGAGCATCAGCGACGGCCTGCCCGGCTTCACCTCGGTTCCGCTCACGCCGACGATCGTTCCGCCGCCGGGCTTCGCCGTCTTCTTCTTCCCGGCCGGCGACAAGCCGAACATGTCGCACATGTTCAACGTCGGCGTGCAGCGCGAGCTGCCGTGGCGCGCGATGCTCGACGTGGCGTACGTCGGCACGCGCGGCAAGAACATCTTCGTCAGCCGCAACATCAACGTTCCGCTGCCCGGCCCGGGCAACCTCAATCAGCGCCGGCCGTTCTTCAACATCGTTCCGAACATCACGGCTATCAATCAGCGCTCCGGCGATGCCGAGTCGTGGTACGACGCGCTCCAGCTCAAGGTCGACAAGCGCTTCGCCCAGGGATTCCAGGCTCTTCTGTCGTACACGTTCTCCCGAACCGAGGACACGGCGTTCATCCTGCATCCGGCGTTCGAAACGCGGGCCAAGGCCACCGGCAAGGCGGTCGACATTCCGCACAACCTCGTCGTGAGCTGGACGTACGAGCTGCCGTTCGGGCCGGGGAAGCAGTTCGGCGCGAACGCGTCAGGCGTGGTCCAGAAGCTCGTGGAAGGGTGGTCGGTGAACGGGATCACGCAGTATCAGAGTGGCGAGCCCCTCAACATCAGGCTCACGACTTCACAGCTCAACACGGGGACGGACAACTGGCCGAACCAGACGTGCAGCGACGTGCCGGTTCTGGGACAGGTGACGCAATGGTTCGACACGAGCTGCTTCGTGGCGCCTGCCCTCTTCGAGTTCGGCAACTACGAGATCGGCGCCGTGCGCGGGCCGACGTTCTTCAACACCGACTTCGGAATCTTCAAGCGAACCGGCGTCGGCGGCAACCGGCTGGTCGAGTTCAGGGTGGAGGTGTTCAACCTATTCAACAAGGTGCATTTCTCGAACCCGAACGATCGCGTTGGCAACGCGCAATTCGGCCGCATCAGCAGCACGCGGTTCCCGTCGCGGCAGATCCAGCTGGGAGGGCGATTCCTCTTCTGACGCTTTCGTAGTTCGTCGTTCGGCGTCCGTGGTTCGTCAGTCAGAAACCCGTAGTTCGTTCACGCGCAACGAACTACGGGGACTGTGCAAGAGTGACACTGCGGCCGGCCTCCAAGAGGCGACAATAGTGCCGTGGCGGTTTCCAGCCTGTTCGATGCGCTCGACGACGCCGGGCCGGAGGAGCTGAGGCAGCGGCTCCGGTCGCTCGCCGCGCTGATCGAGCGCGCGCCGGTGCCCATCGCCATCGCACACGATCCGGAATGCCGCGTCGTGACCGCCAATCGCGCGCTGGCGTTCCTGCTGGGAACGCCGGCCGACGCGAACATCTCGATGGCGCCTCAGGCCGCCACGCGCACCCTCTATCGCATCCAGCGAGGCGGCCGGGACATCCCCACGTCCGAGCTGCCGATGCAGTACGCCATCGCGCATCGAACCTCCGTGAGCAACGAGATCGAGATCGTCCGCGCCGACGGGAGGCTCGTCTACGTGCAGAACGACGTGGAGCCGTTGTACGACACCCACGGCCACATCTACGCCTGCGTCAGCGTGTGCGTCGATCTCACCGAGCGAAAGCTCGCCGAGGATGCGCTGCGGGAGGCGGATCGGCGGAAGGACGAGTTCCTCGCCACGCTCTCGCACGAGCTTCGCAACCCGCTCGCGCCCATCCGGACGGCGCTCGAAGTCATGCGAATCGCGCGGGATGACGCCGAGCTGGTGGAAAAGTCGCGCGCCACCATGGAACGGCAGCTCACGCACCTCGTCCGCATCACCGACGACCTCCTCGACGTATCGCGGATTACGCAGAACAAGGTCGGGCTGAGGCGGGAGCGTATCGATCTGCGGGCCGCCCTGCACAGCGCGATCGAAGCCACGCGGTCGCTCCTGGAGACGCGGGGACACACGGTCGCGCTCGACCTGCCGGCCCTGCCCCTCTGGGTCGACGCCGACTTCACGAGGCTGTCGCAGGTCTTTTCGAATCTGCTGAACAACGCGGCGAAGTACACCGATCCAGGCGGCCGTGTCGGCGTGAACGCCGTCGTCAGGGACACTCGCGCCGTCGTGACGGTAACGGATACCGGCATCGGAATTCCGGCGGAGATGCTGCCGCGCGTGTTCGACATGTTCACCCAGCTGCAGGAGCATCGCGACCGCACCCACGGCGGGCTGGGCATCGGATTGACACTCGCCAAGCGCCTGATCGAGCTCCACAACGGGTCAATCTCCGTGCGGAGCGAAGGAGCGGGGCTCGGTACCTGCGTGACAGTCGCTCTTCCAGTGACGAAGCCGGCGGCAGCGGGGCGGTCCCAGGGCGTGCGCGACGCCTCGGCGTCTGGCGCGCCGTGCCGGATCCTCGTGGCCGAGGACAATCACGACGCCGCGGAGATGATGCAGGTGATGCTGCAGTTCAAGGGGCACGACGTCAGAGTGGCCGCGGACGGCGTTCACGCGGTGGAGGTGGCGTCGACCTTCAAGCCGCAGATCGCGTTCCTCGACATCGGCATGCCGCGGATGGATGGCTACGAGGCCGCGCGGCGCATTCGCGAGCTCCTCGGCCGGCACATTGTCCTCGTGGCGTTGACCGGCTGGGGACAGGACGAGGACAAGCATCGGTCCCGCGACGCCGGCTTCGATCATCACCTCACGAAACCGCCCGAGCCGGAGGTGCTCGAGCGGTTGATCGACGAGTGCAGCGCCATCGCCGGCGGCGACGATGGGACGTGAGGCTACTGGAGGCGTTCGAGCGACACGAGACCCGACACCGGCACCGTGAGCTCCAACGGGTCCGGCCCGAGGCGCAACTCGCCGTGCGCAGTCGCGCGGCCGAGGCAATCGCGGACCTGATAACGATACCTGCCCGCCTGCGTGCTGGAGGCGAGGACGACGCCGCGCGAATGCTTCGCATTGACGATGTCGATCACGCGCGTCGGCGCGCCAATCCGCGCCACCACGTCCGCGTACAGCGCGACGATCTGCTTGTCGCCAGCTCGCGCCCGAACGAGCGGGTAGTTGGCCAGCGGATTCGGCGCCTCGATGCGGGCGTCGAGGAGGACGTTGCGATTGGCGAGCCAGTACTCCGGTGTAGAACTTCACCATCGCGAAGTGGTCCTTCGGGATCTCGCGCAGCTTCACCGAGAGCTGCGGGACCGAGAAGAGGATGTTCAGGAACTGAAGCGCCGCCAGCTCCACCGGCTCGCGGTCGTGCCACATGATCATGTCGGCGTGGACCACCGTGCGGCCGCTCAGCAGCCGCAGATCGATCGTCTTCACTTTATTGGCGAGATAGGCGTTCGGGCTGTCGCTCGCCCGGAACATGTTGCCGTACTTGCGTATCAGCGGCCCGATGTAAGCCTGCCTGAACTCGATCATCACGTCCGGCTTGAGGCGCCGAACGGCAGCCATGACGTCGGTCATCAGGCGATCGGTCGCCTCGTTCACCGATGCGTAGTCGCGGCCGCCGGTGGCATCCAGCACGGTCTGCTCGTCGGCGACGAAGCGCTCGATGAAATCGAGCTTGAATCCGTCGATGCCCCAGTCGCGGATGGCCCTCACGTACGTGTCGACGAGGTACTGCCGCACCTCCGGATACCGCGGGTCCAGCACGTACGCGCCGAGGCGCTCGTCGAACCGCAGCGCCTTGTCCTTGAATCGCGCCGCCGCCTTGGCGTTCTTCCCCATGAACGGCACGGCATACCAGAGCACGACTTTCACGCCGAGGCTCGTGGCACCCATCGACGAAGCCTTTCATGTCGGGCATGCGCTCCGGCTCCCAGTCGCCCGTGAACGCGTACCCGCGGCGGCTGTCCAGCGTCTGCCAGCCGTCGTCGACGATGATCGACTCGTAGCCGAGCTGCTTCGCGACGGCCACTTCCTTCAACAGGACGGCGGCGTCGACGTTCTGGTGATAGTTGTACCAAGTGGAGTAGACGGGCAGGCGCGCGGGCTCGGGCGTGGGCGCCGGGGCATACGCCGGCATGGCCGCCCACCATGCCGCGACGTCTTCGCAGCGCGTCCTCGTACGGAACCGAGCGGCGGTCGATGCGCAGCTTCCACGGTGTACTCCGTCAGCGCCTTGTGCCGCTCGGCGAAGAAGATCACGTCGTTGTAGATCATCCCGTCTTCTTCACGCACGCCGGAGCCCGTGCTGATCGTGTTCAACGCGTCGGACACCGCGAACGTGAGCACGTTCTTGTTGTCGCTGCTGAACAGGCAGCTGACCGGCGCCTCGCGCGCGAGCATGGACGCCTGGAGCCGGCTGCCCGCCCAGTCCGGCCGAATCGTCTTGTTCTGGTGGCGTCCCGTCATCCAGTGACCCGCCACGTCGTGGGAGGGAATCGACCACCGCAGCGAGAACCGCGGCGGCGGCGCCGCCGTGGCGCTGCGCAGCGTCAGCGCGAGAACGTCGACGCCCTCCGCAACCCTCTTCGTGTCCGACGCGAGGGTGAAGCCCTTGAGATCTCCAAAGACGTCGATGTCGAAGCCCGCCGCCTTGATCGTCTGCGTCGCCTGTGGCGTCACGTCGGGAAATGTCGTCTGTCCCGCCACTTCAGAAACAGACAGGCTCGCGACGAAGAGTAACGTGACGCTTGCGACGCGCATCGCCGGAAGCTTACGCTTGCGGGCATGTTGGCCGCAATTCTCGTCAGCCTCGCGCTGCTGTTGCACGACACCGAACACCTGTCCTCCGTCCAGACCCAGCTGAAGGCGAACGACGCCCGCATGAAAGTTGCCCTCGCTGCGCTCGAGGAGGAAGCGGCGAAGGCACTGCAGATGAAGCCGGTCTCCGTGATGGACAAGGGCGTGGCGCCGCCGAGCGGTGACAAACACGATTACATGAGCCAGGCGCCCTATTGGTGGCCCGATCCGTCGAAGGCGAAAGGCCTGCCGTATATCCGCCGCGACGGCGAGCGCAATCCGGAGATCAACCGCATCACGGATCACGCCAGCTTTGATCGGTTGATGGACGCCGTGTCGACGCTGGGCCTGGCCTTCCACTTCACGGGCAAGCCGCAGTACGCGGACCATGCGGCCCGACTCGTACGCGTCTGGTTCATCGACCCGGCCACGCGCATGAACCCGCATCTGCGGTACGGACAGGGAATACCCGGCATCAACGAGGGACGCGGCATCGGGATCATCGAGACGCGCCGGCTGCCCAAGATGCTCGACGGCGTGCTCCTCATCACCGGCTCGCCGGCGTGGCGGCCGGAAGACGCCGCGGCGCTGCAGGCATGGATGCGGTCGTACCTGACATGGTTGCTGGAGAGCCAGCACGGAAAAGAGGAATCGAAGAACGGCAACAACCACGAGACGTGGTACGACGTCCAGGCTGCCGGCCTGGCGCTCTACACGGGACAGCGTGACGTCGCGCGGCGCGTGCTCGAAGGCTCACGCGACCGGATCGCGCGGCAGATTCAGCCCGATGGCCGCCAGCCTCGAGAGCTGGAGCGCACCCGCGCCTGGCACTACAGCATCTTCAATATCGAAGCATTCTTTGATTTGGCCACGCTCGGCGACCGCGTCGGCGTCGACCTCTGGCGCCATCGCAGCCAGGACGGCCGCAGCCTTCGAGCCGCGGTCGATTTTCTGATCCCGTATGGCCTCGAGGAACAGAAGTGGCCCTACCAGGACATCACCGGCTTCAGCGGCGCCGAGCTCCACACGGTGCTGCGGCGCGCGGCGGTTGCGTGGAAGGCGCCGCGATACGCCGAGCTCGCCCGGCGCGTCGGCGGCGCCAGCCAATGGCTGGACCTTGTCTATCCGCTTACCTCGACGAACTGACCGGCTGCCATCCTGGCAGCGACACGCTCGCGCGGTAGTTCGAGTCGTTGTACGTGCGGATTGCGCACCGGTTTGTAGATGCGTGAGCCGGTGAACGGCCGGTCCTGCGTATAGATCCAGACGCGCGTCTGATCCCACAGCACGATTTCATCGCGCGCGTCGCCCGTCAAATCGTGCACCGCCGCCGCGAGATCCGGATGGCCATCGTCGGGAAACATCACGACCCGCCGGAGCTGGCCGTCGATCATCCCGCCCTCCCGGATGTTGCCGGAGAGCAACGCGACCTCCTGACCGTCGCCGCGCCAGTTCACCGGCTCCAGGTGACTCGACCCCGGAATCATCTCCTCCTGCGCGAGGATGTTCGCGTCGGCATCGAGCAGCGTGACGATGCCGGTGTTGCGCCAGAAGTTGGCGATGAGGATCTGCAGCCCTGGAAGATCGGAGCGGTAGCGGCCGACGCTCTGCGTCTGCGCGTGGCCGAGGCGCAGGTGCTTGAGAATCCGTCCGGTCGCCGTCTCGAACATCAGGAAGCCCTCGTCGGAGCCGTTCACGTAGGCGCGTGGAGGCTCGGCGTCTCGGCCCGTGAAGCGGCCGATCGAGATGCCGTCAGCGTGATCCTTGAGGGCTTCGTCGTGGGCCCAGCGGCGCTTCCCGTCGGGTCCCCACATCGAGTAGCCGATCAGGAATTCCTGCCGCTTGTCGTCGTCGACATCGAGCGGGAAGGGATAGTGACCCGTCTGACCGTCTCCGGTCCATTTGACCTGCAGGTCCTTGTCGAAGACGAAGAACTGCCAGTAGCGGTCCTTCACCAGGATCTCCTGCGGGCGCCCGCTGCCACTCGCGTCCAGGAACACGATCGAATCGCCGATGTTCAGCTCGTAGGGGCGGTTCTCCAACTTCCGCGCCACGGGCGGCAGCCACGTTTTGCGCAGGAGCTTGCCGGTCTTGCCCTCGAGCACCTGGAGCTGAAAGTCGCGCGCGAGAATCACCTCGACGCGGCCGTCGCCGTCGAGGTCGTGAATCTGGAACGGCGTGTCGTTCGTGAGCAAGCCGTTCTTGGGGTTCGCACGGCCCTGCTGCCACAGCACCTTTCCGTCGAGCGTCACGGCGGTGAGACAGCTGATATGGTCGAACGCGTCGCCACGCACCTTGGGCACGTTCTGCGCGAAGAGCATGTCCATGCGGCCGTCGCCGTCGAGATCGCCGAAGCGTACGTTCCGTCCGGTGCCGAAGGCTGGCGTGTCGAACTTCTTCCACAGCTTCGGCTGCGGGTTCTCGGCGCGAAGCCCGCGGAGCTCTTCGTCCCGCCGCGCGATTCTCGTGCGAACATCGGTGGCCGCGCCGGCGGTTGTCGTCACGCGGAAGTTGCGGAACCGGGCCGGCATGTTCGCCGTCAAGCCGGCGATGCCGGCGGCCAGCGCCTTGTCGCGGACGTCGAGCAGCTGCCGTCCATCGATCGACGCGCGAAGGCGGTCGCCTTCGACCGCGACGGCGAGGCGGTACCACGTTTTCGTGTCGTAGGGGAACGGCGCTTCGGCGACGGGCCGCCAGGCGCTGACGCGGAACTCCTGATCGAAGGGAAGCCGTTCCAGCACCCGGAGGTGCGTGCCCTGTTCGAGGGTGACGCGATAATAGTTTCGCGAGGTGCGGTAGCGCACCGCGAGGCCCGCGTGCTGTTCCAGGGAGAGCGGCTGCAGAGACACTTCGACGGTGTAGTCGCGCCACTCGGGGTCGCCGGTCACGAACAGTGGGTTGAAGCGCGCGTCGGTGTTGATGGTGTGCTGCTCGAGATACGGACCGTCGCTGTCGTCACCCGCGGCCCACGTGTCGAGATGGACGAGCGGATTGCGCCACGGGAGCGTCCGGACGCCGCGGTGCTCGATGTAGTGATACTCCTGGATGGCGCCGTTCAAGAGACCCAGAGGCGCCGAGAGCACGCCGGGTGCGAACTTGGAGAAGTCGTCGGCGAAGAGGTCGACGCGGTCGTTGCTGTTCAGCGAAGGTCCCAGCGTCAGCGTCGCGAGGACCGTTGCGACCAGAAGTCTCGTTTTCATCGGGCAGATCCTAGCATTGGCGATTCACGTGATTCATATGATTCACGTGACCGCGCTTGTCACGGTCACCACGAAGCCACGGAGAACACGGAGGTCACGAAGAAGATCATGAGAATCATCAATATCCATGGATCAATGGCGTTCGACTGGCGGGTGTGGCAATGAATCAGGCAAAAACAAGCCATGCATGATCTCTTGTGGCTTGTTTTGCCCGATTCATTGCCACACCCGCCGCTTGCGGGCGGCCGCGCGCTTCGCGCGCCGGCCAGTCGAACGCCCTTCGTGACCTCCGTGTTCTCCGTGGCTTCGTGGATGTACGTGACAAGGGAAGTCGTGAGAGTCAGCGAGCGAAGCGGACTGCGGGTCACCGGACGACGCGGATCAGATGGTCGGTGAACTTGAAGTGCATTCCCGGCACCTCGTACTTCGGCATGTGACAGCTCGCGCAATTTGCCGTGCCGACCTTGCACGCGCGTCCGGGGTGGGTCGCGGTCGGCGTCGCGCCGGCAGCGGTGTGGCAGGTCTGGCACCGCGCGTCGTACGACACGGACTCGCGCACCAGCGGCCGGTGCGGATCGTGGCACGCCACGCAGGTGATGCGCGCGTCGCCCTCCGACCAGCAGCGGCTGCTCTGCAGCCGATACGGCTGCGACCGGAGCGCGGCGATCCCGCGTTCGTCCGCCAGCTTCACGTCCCAGAACGTCGCGTGACAGGCGCCGCAGAAGTCGACGGAATCCACGGCGCTCAGCGCACGCGGATTCATGATCGTCGTCCGACTTTCTTTCACGTGTCCCTGCGCCATCGCGGTCACGTGCGCACGCCCGGGACCGTGACAGGCTTCGCAGGTGACGCCCGGAATCAGCGCCTGGAAATCGACGCCGCCTGACGGTTTCGCGGATGCGGTGGTGTGGCACGCGAAGCAGCGGCGCGTCTCGGCGTCGGCCACCGGCCGCGACATCGCTTCGTCGACATCGCGCGGCGCTGTGAGCCTGCGATTCGGCGTGAAATCGAGGGCGTGAATCGCGTCGTAGTAGCTGACGCGCGCCTCGTGGAGCGCTCCGTCGCGCTCGAAGAGGAACGACTGACCGACCTTGCCGGCGCCGAATGCCCAGGCGAGCGGCGCCGATCGCGACTGCGTCCCGTCGGTGACCGAATAGACGGTCTCCTCGCCTTTCCTCGTGATGCTGTAGGCGTACATTTCCGCCGTGAACGTGAGGGCCGGCTGCGTACGCAGGATATCGGACTCCACCGCGCGCTGGCCGGTACGCGCCATCGACGTTGTCGATTGCGTGGCCGCCTGACGCGGATGGCACGCCGCACACGCCTTCGGGCCGACGTGCGCGTCTCGGGGAACGCGCTTGGTCGGCCACCATGCGCTTGCGTCGACCCGCTCCGCCGTGGCCATCTGCGCCGCGGCGTTCGCAGCGGCGACCAGACACCAGGCGGCGAGGGCGATGATGACGCCGCGTGTCATTGCGGCCGCAGCGACGGGTTCAGACGCTGAGCGATCGCCAGCTCCCGCGCCGCCTCGTCGTGGTGTCCCTGCTCCCCGAGCGCCCGCGCGAGTGCATAGTGGGCCATGGCATCGCCGGGCTCCCACGCGATCACCGCGGTGAGCGCGGCGAGCACCGTGGGCCAGTCCTCCACCTTCCACGCCTGCGCGGCGAGCTCGCGCTGAGCGTCGACAAGTCCGGGCGCCAGTTCCGTCGCGCGCCGCAGCGACGCCAGCGCTCCCGGCAGATCGCCTCGCCGTGCTCGCAGAACTCCGAGCTGGTGGTGCGCGTGGGCCCGGTCTCCGTCGAGCTCCACGACGCGCAGAAAGTGCGTTTCGGCCTCGGCGGCAGAGGAGCCAAGCAACGCGAGGGCGAGCTGGTAGTGGGCTTCAGGAAATGCCGGACTCGCCGATGTGGCTTCTCGGAGCTGGGCCACGGACTCGGGGCGATCCCCCTTTTTCAACGCCCCCGCGGCGGCTTCGATGAGCACCATCGCACGGCTCACGCTCGCGTTGAACGCATTGATCGTCTCCACTTCCGCCTGATGGGTGTGTGCTTCCTCTTTCTTCCCGGCGCGCGCCAGCGCCTGAGCCAACGTCACCCGCGCTTCCGTCGAATACGGATCGAGCTCCACGGCGCGCGCCAGCGATTCCAGAGCGCCCTCGCGATTCAGCTTCAACAGCACGGACCCCAGCAGGTGGTGGGCCTGCGCATCGACCGGCAGGATCTCCACTGCCGAGCGCAGCTCCGACGCCGCTCCCTCGAGATCGCCCTTCTGGCGCAGCACGAGTCCGAGCGCGCGGTGCGCGAAGCCGTGCGCCGGCGCCTTCTGCAGCGCAGCGCGGAATTGCGCCTCGGCGCCGTCGAGATCGCCGGCGAGTCGCAACGCGAGCCCCAGATCATCAGGAGTACATCGGGTCCGTGGGGCTTGCAGCGCTCGCCGGGGACAGCTCCACGGCCTTGCGCAGGCTGTCCAGCGCCGGCTGCAGCTGCTGGCGATCGACGAGCAGCTGACCCACCGCCGCATGGAAGTTCGGCACCGCTGGTGCCAGACGAACCGCTGCTTTCAATTCGTCGAGGGCGGCGTCGAGGTCTTCGGTTCGCCGCAATCCGGTTGACTGCTTGTACCGGTTCCAGAGGTTCAGCCCCAGGTTGTACCGCGCCTCGGCGAGATCGGGCAGGGCGGCGACGATCTGTCGAAGCAGCGCAATCGCACCGTCGAGATCGCCGAGCTTCGCGCACACCGAACCGAGGCCGTAGCGTGCCTCGAAGAGATCCGGCTGCGCGCGCAGCGCCCGTGTGTACGAGGAAAGCGCTTCGCGCAGCCGGCCGGTGCGCTCGAGCGCCAGCCCGCGATGGAAGTGGGCGGGCCCGTAGCTCGGGTCGAGCCCTGCCGCCGTCTCGAATGCCTTCAGCGCCTCATCGAGGCGGCCGGCATCCCCCGCCGCAATGCCGAGCGCATCGTGACGGCGAGCCGCGTCCGCCGGACTCTCTGCAACCTGGGCGAACGCCGTGGCGGCTGTGAGAACCGTAACGCACGCCACCAGTACCGCGGGCCAGCACATTGGGTTTGCTACCTTTTTGTTTCTTTCACGATGCGGACCACCGTTCGTTTCAGTTCGCCGTCGGGATCGTCGCCGCGCTCGGCCGCATTCATCTTGCTGACCCGCTCCAGGAGCTGTGCGGCGCGCGTCTTGTCACCCTTGCGGATGTACGCCTGGGCGAGGTTGTACAGCGCGGCGGTCGCATCGGGATCGAGCGCCGTCGCTTTCTCGAGCTCACGGACCGCGCCATCCAGGTCGTTGCGTTTCAGCAGCAGCCGTCCCAGCTGGCTGCGGGCGGGCGCAAATTCTCCGTTGGCGCGAATCGACGCGCGCAGGGCATCGATCGCCTCGACGGCCTCGGGCGACGCGGGATCGACGCCAGAACGTACCAGCGCGACGGCGAACGTATACGGGACGATGTGGTCCGTGCGCAGGCGTGATTCCTTGCGGAGCGATTCAACGGCCTTGTCCGTCTGGCCGGTCTGCATCCAGACCATCGCCAGCGCGGCGTACGCGGCCGGCCGGTCGGGCGCCAGGCGTCGCGCCTGCTCGAACGCCTTTTCAGCTTCGCTGAGCTGCGCTTTCATTGCGAGCAGCACACCGCGCTGCAGGAAGAGCAGCGCCGACGCGGGCTTGTAGTGAAGCCCGACGTCCACGATCTCGAGGCCGAGATCGTGGTTCTCGAGATCGAGACAGATCATGGCCAGGTCGACGTAGTGCTCCTCCGACTCCGGCTCGAGCCGCGCGGCCGTACGCAGCGCGTCGTAGGCGTCCTTGATTCTGCCCGCCCCGTAGTAGGCGCGCGAGAGCAGGCTGTGCAGTTCGGCACGCTTCGCGCCGCCCGCGATCATTTCCTCCGCGATGCCGACCGCCGCCGCGTGGTCGCCCGCGTCCACGAGCATCAGCACCTGGTTGAACCCGGCGACGTAGGGGTCCTGGAAACCGCGCTGGCGCGCCAATCCGAAAAAGCGCGCTGCCTCGGCGTGTTCGCCCGCGCGCCCGAGCGCGACACCGGCCTCGAACATCGACGCGGCGTCGCCCTCCGGCAGCCGCTCGAACGCCGCCATCGCCGCGCCTTTCCGCCCCTGTCGCAGAAGGCTTTCGGCATAGTGCAGGGTCACGCGTGGGTCCGAGAACACGCGGGCACGGCTCTGCTCGTAGTGCTTCAGCGCCGTGCCGTGCGCGCCGATCTTGAAGTGAATCTCCGCAAGATACACGTGCGCGATCTCATCGTCCGCCGCAAACCTGAGGACGGTCTCGAAGAGGCGGCGCGCTTCGGCCTGCCGTCCGGCGTCGAGCTCGTTGACGGCGAGGTTCTTCATCGCCGGGTAGAACCGGGGATCGATCTTCAGGGCCTGGCGGAACCGGGTACTTCCCGCATCCGGTTTCCCCGCGCCGGTCAGCGCGATGCCGAGGAGGTTGAGCACCTTCAGGTTGCCGGGCTCGCTGCGGATCAGTTGTTCGAGAAGGCCGATAGCGGCGGTGAATTCCTGGCGCTCGACGTGTGCGACCGCGCAATCGTAGGAGACCGACTCGCACGGCGCGCCAGCGCCGTCGGCTGCGGTGGCCACCAGAATGACCACCGCAGCCAGCGGGACGACACGACCCATGGAAGGAACCTATACCAGATCGGGCGCTAGAACTCGATCCTTCCCGAGAGCTGAATGATCCGGCCGGCCAATGCCTCGATGGAACGGCCGAACAGCGGGTTCGACAGTTCCGCGACCGGGTTCAGGAGATTCGTTGTGTTGAGCACGTTGAACGCTTCGAATCGGAACTGAAGCTTCGCGCTGTTCTGCGTGAACCACCCGACCTGGAAGCTCTTGATGAGCGAGAGGTCGACGTTGAAGTAGCCCGGTCCACGGAACGCATTCCGGCTCAGCGTCCCCTGGGCGCCCGGCGCAGGAGTCCCGAAGTCGGCCGCTCTGAACACACCCGCCAGGAAGGCATCGTCGCTCCGATCCGACAGCTCCGCGCCGAATGAGGGTGCGTTCGGACGGTCGTTTCCTTCACCATCGGCGTTGTAGTCGCAGCCGCTGTTGCCGATGAGGGTACCCGCCGCGTCCCGCACCGCAACGAACGGCCGGCCGCTGCACGCCACATTGAAGGGCGTGCCGGTCTGCGCCAGCAGCACGCTGGCCACTTGCCAGCCGCCCAGGACGTTCCGCAGCGCGCCGCCCGACGGTTCCGGCAACTTCCAGTTCACCGACATCGAGAGCTTGTGCCGGATATCGAAGTCCGACGGTCCCTCGTCCTGCTCGGGAGCGCCGTGCGCGTCGGGCCGCGCCGCCGGCGTGATCGTGCTCGAGAAGTCCGTGGCCTTGCCGAACGTGTACGCGCCCCCGAAGTTCAGGTCGGTGAAGTTCGTCTTGAACGCGAGCGTTCCGCCGTGGTAGTGGCTTCGATCGATCGACTGGCCGAAGAGCAGCGACGACACGCCGGGAATGATGCGGTCGAGCCGCCCGTCGAACAGGTCGCCATTGAACCGGTTCACGTTGAACCGCACGTACATGTTGTTGCCGCGCGAGCCAATGTAGTCGGCCTCGACGACCATGTGTGATCCCAGCCCGCGCTGCACGCCGGCGAACCAGTTGTCCAGATACATCTTGCCGATGTCTGGATCGAGCAGATCGGCCTTGGCGACGCCGTTCACCAGTCCCCCTTGCGAGTTCAAGCCGGCGGTGAGACCCGACGGCCGCGGATAGTTGAACGGTTTCTCCTCCGTCGTCCCCAGCCCGAATACCGGCCTGACGGGGTCGAAAATCGTCGCGGTCGTCACCGCGAACGACGGCAGGTTGGTGTATTCCGAGTCCCACAGCTGGTTCGACATGCGCTCGTAGAATCGGCCCCATCCGCCGCGGAACGACATCGTGCCGGATCCGTTCGGATCCCACGCGACCCCCACTCTGGGCGCCAGCGTATGCAGCGGCCCGTTCAGCGGGTGTGGCCGCTCGACGATGCGCGCCGTCCGGAGATCCTGCCGCAGGTCGCCACTACGCGAGGCGAACTCGATCGCCGTCATGTCCCCGGCCGAATCCGAGATGTTCGAGAAGCCCTCGTAGCGGAGCCCAAGGCTCAGCGTCAGATTCGGCCGCGCCTTCCAGTCTTCCTGGGCGAACACGGCGACGGAGTGCGTTCGATGCTGCCGCAGCAGGTCCGTGACGGGTCCGCCCGTCTGCGGGTTGATGGCGAGATTCTCCTGCCTGAGCGGATTGTCGGCCGCGAAATCGAAGACGCTTGCGAACGTGTAGATCGGGCGGTTGAAGACGCGCGACCCCTCGTTGTCGGCGTGCTGACGCGTGTACTCGCCGCCGGTCTTCAACGTGTGAGATCCGCGAGTCCACGTGACGACGTCGCGCCATTCGAAGTTGTTCTGGACGAAATCGTTGGGGCCCCACGTCGTCTGATAGCGCTCGATGCCCGTGACCTGGATGCCAGGCACGTCCGGACGGTTGAGCGGCAGATTCCCGTAGACCCGCACCCATGAGAACTGCGCTTCGTTGAGCATGTTCGACGAGATGCTGCGCGCCCAGTTCGTGTTGAACTGCATGCCGTTCGTCGGCGAGATCGTGTTGAAGTCGGGGTAGACGTCGGGGACGCCGAAGAGGACCTTGTCGACCGTGGTTCGATTGAACGAACCGTAGATTCGATCCTTCATCCCGTTCAGATAGTGATCGAGCCGGCCGGTCCACTGCAGGCCGCGGCGCGGCGACGTGGTGTTGAAGGTGCCCTCGCCCGTCACCGGGAGGTTGCACGGGATCGAGCCTACGGGGGACGCGATCGGGTCGCTGCCGGCGCAGGCCGCGCTGAGGTAGCTGCGCCGCCGTGCGGAAGTTCCGCTCCGCGGTGAACGACGGCTGGAACGTGTTCATCACATAGGTCGACGTGTTGTTCGGCCGGCTCGTCCGCATGAAGTCTTTGAACTGCTGCGTCAGCACGTCGTCCGGCGCGGTTGATCGCCACGTCCGAGCGAAGCACGTCGCCCGATGTGAAGAAGAACGTGCGATCCCGGACGATCGGCCCGCCGAACCCCCACGCCGTCTCCTTGCGGCTGAACTCGGGGTGCTGGAAGTTCGGGGTCTGCTTCTGGAAGTTGTTCTTTCCCTGCATCGCGTCATTCGTGAAGAAGAACGTGCCGCTGCCATGCCACAGATTGGTGCCGCTCTTCGTCACGACGTTCACGAGCACCGAGCCGTTGCGTCCGGTCTCCACGGAGAAATTGTTCACGGCGACGCGGACTTCCTCGACCACCTCAGGGTTCGGCGTGATGTTGATGACGCCGCTGCGCTGCGAGGAGCTGATCGTCGCCGAGTCGACCATGAAGTTGTTCGACTCGGTGCGCGCGCCGTTGGCGTTCATGGCCACGCCGTACTCGTTGATGAAGAGGTCGGCGTTGGACTGCGCGTACGCCTGGCCGCCGCCCGATGCCCGGCCGGTCACGCCGGGTGTGAGCACGACGAGATTGAAGAAGTTGCGCCCGACGAGCGGCAGGTCCTTGACCTGGTCCTCGTCGATCACGCCCGAGACGCGGGCCTGTGAGGTTTCCACGAGCGGTGCTGCAGCGGTAACGGTTACCTGTTCTTCCACCGCGCCCGGCGCGAGCGAGAGGTTGATTGTCTTCGTCTCCGCAACCTGGACGCGGATGTGTTCCTGGAGAGCTGTCTTGAACCCGCTGAGCGTCACCTTGACGCTGTACATTCCTGCGGGGAGCGAGGGGTACCGGTAATAGCCGGCGTCGGTCGTCGTCACCGTGTAGGTGACGCCGGTTTCCTCATTGCTGATGCTGACGGTCGCGCCAGGGATCACGCCGCCTTGCGGATCGATTATCGTGCCTTCGATCGCGCTGTTGAACTGCGCCCACGCGGATGGGGCGCCCCCGATCATCGTTACCACCAGCGAGGCAGCGATGATCCATGCTCTACGGGTTGTCATGGGTGGAGTCTCCGATCCGTGGCAGTCGGAACAGGACTGAAATAGACGTGTGCAGCAGGGACAAGCATCGACGTACCTCTCCCACTCGAGTGGAACGGTAACGTGCTGAGCGCCAAAGTGTATATCATATATTCGATATGATCTGTCAAGGCGCGGGGACCAAAACGAGCGTCACAATCGTAATTCTCAGCTTTTTCGTGGGTTTCAGCCTCGAAGCCTTTCAGGGAATGGGGAGCGTGCGACGTCCCGTTACCCCGCCGAAGCGAATCGAAACGACGTTACCCCCGATCACCGTCGACTTCCGTGATCTCGCCGAGCAGGCAGGCCTGACCGCCACGAACGTGTCGGGGGGCGCCGATGCGAAGAAGTACATCCTCGAGACGACGGGTAACGGCGTCGCGCTATTCGATTTCGACAACGACGGCCTGCTCGACGTTTTTCTTCCGAACGCCACGACGCTCGACGCAGACGGGTCGGGAACGTCATCAACCGGCCACCTGTATCGCAATCTCGGGCAGCTTCGGTTCGCGGACGTCACGGAACAGGCGGGGCTGCGGCGCACCGGCTGGGGACAGGGTGCCTGCGTCGGCGACTACGACAGCGACGGCCACCGGGATCTATTCGTCACGTATTACGGCCAGAGCGTGCTCTATCGAAACCAGCGCGATGGCACGTTCCGCGACGTCACGGAAGACGCCGGCCTGAAGGCTCCCGCCACACGGTGGGATACGGGATGCTCGTTCGTCGACTACGACCGCGACGGACGTCTCGACCTCATCGTCACCAACTACCTCGAGTTCGATCGCGCGAAAGTGCCCGAGGCAGGCAGCGGCAGCTACTGCCTGTGGAAGGGCATGCCGGTGATGTGCGGGCCGCGCGGCCTTCCGTTCGCCCGCAACTATCTCTTTCGCAACGACGGGCAGGGGCGCTTCACGGACGTCTCGGCCGCAAGCGGCATCGGCCGTACGAAGGGGTGCTACGGGTTCACTGTCGTGGCGTCCGACTTCGACAACGACTCGTGGCCGGATCTGTATGTCGCCTGCGACTCGACGCCCAGCCTGCTCTATCAGAACCAGAAGGACGGCACGTTCAAGGAAGTGGGGCTCCTCTCGGGTGTGGCGCTGAACGAGGACGGCCAGGAGCAGGGGGGCATGGGTGTGGCGATCGCCGACTACGACGAAGACGGCGACGTGGACATCGTCAAGACGAACTTCAGCGACGACATTCCGAACCTCTATCACAACAACGGCGACGGCACGTTCGAGGATCGCGTGCTGCAGTCGGGTCTCGGGTCCTACATGGAGTACGTCGGGTGGGGCGTGCACTTCCTCGACGTGGATCACGACGGCCGCAGGGACCTGCTCCTGATCAACGGGCACGTGTACCCGGAGGTCGAGCGAAGCCCGGAGATCAAATACCGTCAGCCGCGCCTGCTGTACTGGAACGTCGGCGGCGGACGGTTCAAGGACATCTCTGCCGCGGCAGGACAGGGGGTACTCGATCGCTCGTCATCCCGCGGCTCGGCCGTGGGCGATCTCGACAACGATGGATCGCTCGAGGTGGTGGTGAACAACATGGGCGCGCGGCCGTCGCTGCTGAAGAACTTCGGTGAGCGCAAGAACTGGTTGATCGTTCAATGCGTCGGCACGAAGTCCGGGATAGACCCGTTCGGCGCCCGAGTGCGCGTCGACGTCGGCAAGCGCGCGCTTTCCGGCGAAGTGCAGGGCGCCTCAGGTTACATCTCGCAGGGCGATCCTCGCGTGCACCTCGGCCTCGGAGGCGATGCCACGTACAACCGGATCGAGGTTCGTTGGCCGAGCGGAGAACACGAGCGGTTCCCCGGCGGGAAGGCCAATCAGATCGTGGTCGTCAGGCAGGGGAGCGGCGAGCGCATTCCTGGCGGAGCGTAATCGCGATATCCGGATTCAGCATGGCGGCCGTCGCAAGCTGGACATGATGCGCGCCGGCTTCGAGCCGCTCGACGACGTCGCCAGCCGTGCTGACGCCGCCCACACTGATCAACTGCAGGTCTGAGCTCATGTCACGCACGATTGCCCGGAGCATGCGAAGCTCCGCCAGGCATCGCTCGGCGATCAGGCGACCGCCGATGCCGCGGCGCGCCCCGCCGAAGAGCGGAACTCCTTCCCGCGTTCGTACGACCGTTGAGATCGTATTGGTCGTGCTGATCGCGCTCGCGTAGCCGGACACGGCGCGCACGAATCGTGTGGCCTGATCGCGCTCGTCGAACAACCCGACCTTGAGGACCAACGGCGAGTGGGGCACGGCGTCACGGACCTTCCTGACGATCGCGGCCGACGCATCGGCCGACGCGTACAGGTTCCCTTCCTGAGTCTCGACGTTGGGACACGACAGGTTGGCCTCGATCGCGTGCGCCCCGGCCGCGCTTGCCCATCGGGCGCAGTCCGCGAAGTCCGTGGCGATGCGGTCGATCGTCCAGCCCGGACCCGGCGACGCGACCACCGACACGACCAGAACCTGCCCGGGACGGAGGCCCCGTCGCGCCGCGCGAACGTCTTCCTGCCAGACGCCGGGATCGCGTGACGGCATGCCGAACGAGATCGCCCAGGAGTCGGGCGACGCGATGGTGGCATCGGCCGTCACGCTCGACTGAGCATCGGACATGGCCACGCCACGGACGGGCAGGAGATTGGGAGGGTCGTACGACGGCCTGGCCGACGACCTCACCGTCTTGTACGTGACGACGTCGAAGCCGCGGGCGGCGTAGTAGAGGAGCCAGCGGCTGTTCAGCAGCGGTCCCGCGGCGATCCCGATGGGCGCGGAAACCGGGAGACCGCAGAAGTTCCACGAGCCGGGGCAGTCCGGGATCCCGATGTGCTCGGGAACCGCGGGTGCGTTCGCGTAGTTCCACTCGTAGCTTTGGCTGATGTCGTACGCGAGCACTCCGGGCTTGTGAAGACTCGGCATTCAGGACTAGCTTACCGCCAATGCCGCAGATGAATTCGGTTCTGACGCCGCTGCTTGCGATCACGGCCTGGTTTCTCGGGCTGTCGGTGCTCGTGCAGGTGCTGCAGGAGCTCTACAAATCTCTGACGAGCAGCAAATCGCGCGCGTTCGAGCATGCCCTTGCCGACTTCGCGGGTCCGTTCGTGGTGAGCCGGCTGCAGCAGGACGCGCGGCTCACGGTGCGCGGTCCGCTGCAGTTCCGCCGCGTCAGCATCGCCGGCCGCGTGCTGCCCATGAACGCCGACGACCTCGCCTCCGCGATCGAGAAGGCCGCCCCGGAATGGCAGCGCCTCGTCGCGCGGGCGCTCGACGGCGAGGTCGCGCTGCAGAAGGGAAAGCCGGCGCCGCCCTCGCCGAAGCTCGTCGAATCGGTGGCCGGCCTCACGCAGCAGCTCGAAGGGGCTGCCGGCGACGCGCAGTCGGCTGCCTACGGCGACGCCACGCACGTCGCCCGCTTCCTGTGGGACTGGAAACTGCTTCGCGACAACGGGCGGCTCAATGACGCCGACTTCGACGCGGGCCGCCTGCGCGAAGCCTTCCGGCTCGAGTTCTTCCCGCAGGTTGAAACGATCGCCAAACACTACGACCAGTTCCTGCAGAACTTCGGCTACCAGTACCGGCGGCGCAATCTGCGTCAGACGTTCACCATCGCGTTCCTCGTGACCGTGGTGCTCAACCTGCCGTTCGAGCAGATCTACGTCCGCGCGACGGCGCTGGGCCCGGAGCAGGCGATCGCGCTCGCCGAGAGCGCCCAGCGCCTCTCCTCCGAAGCGCAGAAAGTACCGGCGGGTCCGGATCGGGCCGCCACACAGGAGCGCCTGCGGACGCTGGCCGACCAGGCGCTTGCCATTGCCAACAGCGCCGCCAACGTCACGTGCGGACCACGTGACGCCGGACTGACGACCGACGAGATGGCCGAGGCCGCGGCCACCGATGCCGCCGTTCGCGGACGCATCGCGACGTGCGAAAACGTCGCGTCGGTCGATTACCTCCTGAACCCGGTCAACGTCTGGACGTCGCTCTCCGACGGCCGTCTCACCTCGCTGCGGTTCCTGTTCGGCTGCTTGATCAGCGCCGTGCTCATCTCGTTCGGCGCGCCGTTCTGGAACGATTTGAGCTCGTCGGTGCTCCGCGCGGCCCGCCCGCGGCGCGATCAGACGGGTCCTGCCGCACCCGACCGCCCGATCACCACGGAGGTGGCGTGATGCCGCCGACCTTCGTGTGGCCGCGGTTCGGATCCGTCAGAGGACCGGGGTTCTGGGTCGATCCGAGGAACTGGGTGGCGTCGCGCAAGAAGCTCCGGCGCGATCACACGGTTGAGTGGCGCCGCCGCTACGAGGCCGAGTATCCGTCGGCGCCGGCGCGCAGCGTGCCCTTCGAAAAACTGACGAACCGCGACGCGGGCACGGGCTTCAGCTTCATCATTCTCGGCGACACGGGCGAAGGCGATCGCTCGCAGTACGGATTGCTGCCGCTGATCAGGACGCTCGCGCCGGACTTCCTGATCATCAACGGCGACCTCGCGTACCCGGCGGGCCGCGAGCAGGATTTCATCGAGGGGTTCTTCGCGCCGTACCAGAATCTGCAGGTGCCCGTGTGGGCCACGCCCGGAAATCACGAGGTACCTACTCGAAGCACAACGGCCGTGAGTTCTTCGATCTGTTCTGCACGAGCAGGCACCAGAAGCTGTGGCAGGACTACGGGCTCCGCCTGGTGCCGCAGCCCGGAACGTACTGGGAGCTCGCGTCGCCAGGGTGTCCCCTGGTCGTGCTCGGACTCGACTCGGGCATGAGCGGCGCGCTCGACGCCACGCCGACGTCGGACGGCGACGCCGGTCAGCTGGCGTGGCTCGAATGGCGATTGAGGCTGGCCCAGGCCGCCGGCCGCCGTGCGCTGGTCTTGTTCCACATTCCAGCGCTCGTGAACCAGGAACGTGACAAGACTGCGCATCTCGATCGGCTGCATGCACTGCTCATTCGCTTTGCGGCCCTCGTCCCGGCGGTCATCACCGCGCACGAACACTCGTTCCAGGTACTACAAGCCTGACACGTTTGGCTCGTTCGTCGCCGGCGCGCCCGTGCCGGCGCCGCACTATTTCGTCTCGGGCGCGGGGGGCGCTTTCCTCTCGCCGATCACCTTCGACCCGACGAAAGGCACCTACTGTGCCGAGATCGTTTTTCCCGATCGCGACGACTGGCTGCAGTACGTGCGCCTGGGCAGCCGCACGGTCGGCGTGCGCGGTCTCGCGCGCAGCGTTCTCGCCCGTGCAATCCGCAGCATCGAAGGCGCCACGCACGATGCGGATCTCGCCCGGTTCCTGAGCCTGCTTCACGTCCGCGTCTCGCAGACCGGCGGGCGCTGGGAGGCGAGGCTCGTGGTCTACGCCCAGCCCAGCCTCGAGGCGCTGTATGAAGGCGTCGGCGATGGCGTAGCCGTGAACGTGCGGGAGGGACAGCCGCCGCCGCCGGCGGCCAACGTGGCCGCCTGCGAGCGGCTGCAACTCGACCTCCTGTAAAGCGGCCCGCCCGACACGTCAACCGTGACATCGCGTGACGAAAAAGTGCGCGGTGAAGGCCCTATACTTCGGGTAGGGACAAGAGAATGCGTCAAACCTCCTTCGCATCGATGATTGTTGCGCTCCTGCTGGCCGCGCTGCTGCAGGCATCGACGAGCGCCGTCGCCGTCGTCGACGCTGCCATGCGCGGCGACCGCGATGCCGTGCGCCGCATGCTCAAGGATGGCGCCGACGTGAACTCGGCCGAAGGCGACGGCATGACCGCGCTGCATTGGGCTGCGATGAAGGGCGACGTGCCGCTCGCCGAGATGCTCCTCTACGCAGGCGCGAACGTGAAGGCAACCACGCGGCTAGGCGGCTACACGCCGCTGCTGCTCGCCGCGAAGGCTGGTGATGCCCCCATGATCGCCGCGCTGGCGAAGGCGGGCGCCGACGTCAACGCCACGACGACGAACGGCGTCACCCCGATGATGCTGGCCGCCGCATCGGGCAATGCGGAGGCGATAGGCGTGCTGGTGGAGAAGCGCGCCGACGTCAACGCGACGGAGCGCGCACAGCAGCAGACGGCCCTGATGTTTGCCGCCGCCGCAAACCGCGCGGATGCGATTGCCACGCTGCTGAAGCACGGCGCCGAGCACCACGCCACCACGAAGGTCGTCGATCTCACGGCCTTCACGCGTGAGCTCGAGGACGAGGCGCGCCGCTTCCGCCAGCAGGGCGGCGCCCCTCCGCGCGAAGAGCGTCCAGGCGAAGGGCAGGGCGCGCAGCGTCGTGCGCAGATCGCCGGCGTCGACCGTCAGTACCTCTATAACGAGCTCGTGGGTCACACCGGCGGCCTCGCCCCGCTTCACTTCGCCGCGAGGCAAGGTCACCTCGATGCCATCCGCGCGCTCGTGGCCGGAGGGGCCGACATCAATCAGCCGGCCGCCGATCTGACGACTCCGTTGCTCGTCGCCGTCATCAACGGCCACTTCGACGCCGCCCGCGTCCTGATCGAGCAAGGCGCGAACGTCAAGCTGACCAGCGACAACGGCGTGACGCCGCTGTACGCCGTGCTCAACGTGCAGTGGGCGCCAAAGGCGCTCTATCCGCAGCCGCGCGCCTACCTGCAGCAGCAGCTCGGGTATCTCGACCTCATGAAGATGCTGCTCGAGAAGGGCGCAGACGTGAACGCGCGCCTGAAGCGCAAGGTCTGGTACTCCGGCTACAACTTCGACCTGTCGGGTGTCGACGAGATTGGCGCCACGCCGTTCTGGCGCGCCGCGTACGCGTCGGACGTCGACGCGATGAAGCTCCTCGCGGCGCACGGCGCCGATCCGAGTCTGCGGACGATGAAGCCGGCCGGCCGGCCGCGCACCGGTGACGGCGGCCGCGAGGCCACGAAGGACATCTCAGGGCTGCCGCCGCTGCCGATCGGTGGTCCCGCGGTGACGCCCCTGCAGGCGGCAGCGGGCGTCGGCTACGGCGAAGGGTTCGCGGCCAACTCGCATCGGTTCGCCCCGGGCGGGATGATGGCCGCGGTGCGATACCTGGTCGAAGAGCTGCACACCGACGTGAACGAGGTCGACCACGAAGGCAACACTGCGCTCCATCACGCCGCAGCGCGCGGCGACAACGAGATGATTCTGTATCTCGTCTCGAAGGGCGCGAACATCAAGGCCGTGAATCGCGAGGGCAACAACGTGGCCGACATGGCAAACGGTCCGGTGCAGCGGATCGAACCGTTCACGGAGACGCTGGCCCTGCTCGAGAAGATGGGGGTGAAGCACCAGAACAAGTGCGTATCTTGTTAGGTTCGTAGGTTCGTACGGTTCGTCGGTTCGTCGGTTCGGACGTTGGTCCGGGTCGACTTTTCTTTCGTTCGTGCTACGCTCTGCGCGCGCATTGGAGGGTGAAGCGTGATGCGCGCGTGGTTGATTCTCGCCATAGCGGCGTTCCTCGCCGCAACTCCTGATCGCGCCCTCGCCGCAGCGTGGGTCGAGGTCCGAAGCCCTCATTTCATCGTTCTCTCGGACTCGAGCGAGCGCCGGGCGCGCGAAGTGGCCTGGCAGTTCGAGCAGATTCGCGGCGCAATCGTCCGGCTGTGGCCGTGGGCGGTGGTCGATCTGCCGCTCGAGGTCCTGGTCTACGCCGCCCGCGACGAGGCCGGGATGCGCGCGCTCGTGCCGAAGTACTTCGAAGGACGCGGCGCGATCCGCCCGGAAAGCGTGTTCGTATCATCCCCGACGGGCCACTTCATCGCCCTGCGCAGCGACATCAGGCTCGATTCCAGGGGGGATATCAATCCGTATCGATCGAGCTACTGGTCGTACATGGCGCTGGTGATCCGATCGAGTTTCGGGCGCGAACTGCCGCTCTGGTACACGCGCGGCCTGGCGGAGGTGTTCAGCAACACGGTTGTGCGCGACAGCGAGCTGCGGGTGGGCCAGCTGCTTCCCTGGCATCTGGAGCGGCTGAACCGGGGCGCGCGGCCGACGCTCGCGGCGGTGCTGGCGGCCGACAGGGAATCGCCATTCATGAGCGATGCAGATCGCATGGCGGAGTTCGACGCTGCTGCCTGGGCGCTCGTCCATTACCTGATGTTCGGCAACTCAGGTCAGAACCTCGCGCGCATGAACCAGCTGTCAACGTCCGTCCGGCAGGGCATGGATCCAACCGAGGCGCTCCCACGCGTCTATGGAAGCGTGGAGACGGTCGCCGAAGGAGTGGCCCGATACATCGGCCAGTCCATGTACGTGTATCAGAAGGTTCCCGTCGATGTGACGGTCGACGTGAAGGCATTCAACGCACGGGAGCTGCCCGCGCCCGACACCGCGCTGATGCTTGCGCGGCTGCACGCGGCGATGCGCCGCCCAGTCGAAGCCCGTGCGCAGATTGCGGCGGCGGCGGGCGCGCCGGCGGCTGCGGAGGTCGAGGCACTGCTGCTCGACGCCGAGGACGATCGGGAAGCGGCGCGCGCGGCGTACGCGCGTGCCAGCGAGGCTGCGGCCGCGAGCTTTTACGGAGAGTACCGGTTGGCGACGATGCTCTGGCCGGCGGACGACGCGCAGGACAAGGCGGATCGCTTCGCCGCGATCGAAAAATCGCTCCGCCGTGCTGTGGCTCTGAATCCGAAGTTCGCGCCCGCGCACGCAATGCTCGCGCAGACGCTGGCCAGGCACGACCGCGGGGTCGACGCGCTGCCGTTCGCGCAGCGCTCCGTGACCCTGGCGCCGTTCGATCCCTACAGTCATGAATCGCTGGCGCGCGCGTACTGGGCGCTCGGAAAGCGCGAGGAAGCCGCGGCGTCGGTCAAGCGCGCGCTGGGGTACGCCGACCACGACGCGACACGCAAGAATCTGCAGCAGCTGCTCGACTTCTACACCCGTCCCGCGCCGGCAGCGGCGTCCCCGGCGAACCGGCCCGCCGCACGCGCGGAGGATCCCGTGGCCGCCGACCAGAAAGCGTGCCACGCAGGCGATGCTCCTGCATGTTCGCGCGTGTTCCCCGTGGCGCAGGACGCGTGCGCACGGGGAGTCCACCTGGCCTGCAGCTTTGCCGCGCATCTCCTGTCCGAGGGGCGCGGCGTCATGCAGGATGGGGTGAAGGCCATCGAGCTGCTGGAGAAGCCCTGCGCGAGCGAGGTGTTCGAAACCTGCACCCACCCTCGCCACGCTCCTGGCCCGACGGCAGACGAAGGCGGATCTGGCGCGCGCGAAGACGCTGCTCGACAAGAGCTGCAAGGGCGGCGTTCCGCACGCGTGCGAGCTCTCGAAGAGCCTTCGCTGACGCCTACGCGCTAAGGGCCGAGCTGCGCCAAGCCGATACGACGATCGGCTCCTGTGCTCGCCACCGTTCAAACTGCCTGGCTTTTCACGCGCGGATTGGAATCCGTGCGCATCATTCGCGCCGCCTCACCGGCCGGCGTGACGCATCTGCTCGTGCAGGGGCCAGGCGAGAGCACCGAGCGGCACGAGTTCGCCGATATCGTGGCGTGCATGAACTTTCAGGCAGATCTGGAACGCCGCCTGGTCTCAGCGGGCTACACGCTCGAACACTTCACGAGCGATCGGCGCGCCAGCGACGCCGCGAAGCGGCATCGCAGCGCCGACCGGCGGCGGGCGCCGAAGCTGTTTCTCTGACGACCGCGGGCCAAACCGCGAAGACGGCCGCCGGTTGACAGGCGGCGCGCACTCGACCTAACGTTATGTCTGTCCGCCGCCTCGCGCGGCGGGCTTATCAAGAGTGGCTGAGGGAACAGGCCCGACGATGCCACAGCAACCTGGCCGCGAGTGCCAAGGTGCTAACTCCTGCCCCAGGGTGGGGAGAGATAAGAACCTGGTCGGCTGACACCAGCCAATCCTGTTCTCAAGCTCCCGAAGCGTACCGTTCGAGTCACGGGCCAGGCCCGCGTGTGAAGGTTTTGCGCGATGAGCATCACCGCTCCGAGAACGACTGTGTTGAAGCTGGGAGGATCGGTCCTCAGGGACCTGCCCTCGTATCGCGCGTACGCACGCCTCATTCGCGATCGGCTGCGCACCGACGCCCGGATGCGGCTCATCGTGGTCGTCTCCGCGCGATTCGGCGAGACCGACGAGCTCCTCTCGCTGGCGAAGTCGGTCGCCACCGAGCCGGAACGTTCGACGCTCGATCTGCTCTGGTCGACCGGCGAGATCAGAATCCGCCGCGATGCTCGCGCTGTGCCTGCAGGCGCTCGGCGTTCGCGCCGCGGCGCTCGACGTGCACCAGACCGGGATCCGTCGTATCGACCGGCTCGACATCGACCCCGCGCCGCTCCGCTCCGCGCTCGAAGAGCACGACGTCGTGGTGGCGCCGGGCTTCCTGGCCTCGGGCGACGCCGGCCAGGTCGTGACCCTCGGACGCGGCGGCTCCGACCTGAGCGCCGTCGCGATCGCCGCGGCCATCCAGGCCGATCGATGCGAGCTAGTCAAGGATGTACCCGGCTACTTCACCGCCGATCCCAATCGCGACGCGCAGGCGGAGCACCTTCCGGTCATCGACTATCACCGCGCGCTGCAGATGGCCGCCGAGGGGTGCGACCTGGTGCAGGCCGACGCGCTCGAGGCGGGACGCCGCGCCCGGCTGACGCTCATCATCCGCGCTGCAGACGATCCACGACACACCATCATTTCGGAGACTGATGATGCACTTCGCCACACGCACGATCCACGCGGCGCAGCCGTCGGAGCCTGAGACCGGCGCGCTGGTTGCGCCGATCTTCCAGACGTCGACGTTCGATCAGGACGAGCCGGGTGTCCACCGGGGCTTCGACTACGCACGGACGAACAACCCGACACGCCAGCGGCTCGAGCAGGTGCTCGCCGGCCTCGAGGGCGTCGGGCATGGGGCGGTGTTCGCATCGGGACTGGCGGCCGAGAACGCGGTCATGCAGGCCTACCTGCGGCCCGGTGACGAGGTGCTCATCGGCCGCGACGTGTACGGCGGCACGTATCGCCTGCTGACGAAGGTATACGCAGCGATCGGCGTCGTCGTGCGGCAGGTCGAGTTCTCGGACGCCGCCGCGCTGCGAGCGGCGCTGACGCCGCGCACGCGCCTCGTCTGGATCGAATCACCGACGAACCCGCGGCTGCTGGTCTGCGACATTGCGGCGGTGGCCGCGCTCGCGCATGCCGCGGGCGCCCTCGTCGCGGTCGACAACACGTTCGCGACCCCCTGCTTCCAGCAGCCGTTCACGCTCGGAGCCGACCTGGTCGTTCACAGCGTGACGAAATACCTCGCCGGGCATTCGGACCTGATTCAGGGTGCCGTGCTGGCGAAGGATCCCGCCGTGTTCGAGCCGGTGAAGTTCCTTCAGAACGCCACCGGCGCGGTGCCCGGTCCGTTCGACTGCTGGCTCACGCTGCGCGGGATCAAGACGCTCGAGCTGCGGATGCAGCGGCACGCCGAAAACGCGCACGCCGTGGCGCGAGCGCTGGCCGAACATCCCGTCGTCACGCGCGTGTACTATCCCGGCCTTCCAGATCACCCAGGCCATGAGATCGCGAAGAAGCAGATGACCGGATTCGGCGGAATGGTGTCGTGCGAGCTCGATGCGACCGTCGAGGGCGTGACCCGCTTCGTCTCGGACCGGCGCTACTTCGCGCTCGGCGAGAGCCTGGGCGGTGTGAAGTCGCTCATCTCGCATCCTGCGAGGATGACGCACGCGTCGATTCCGCCCGCGACACGTGCCGCCCTGGGACTCTCGGATACACTCGTCCGCCTGTCACCCGGCTGTGAGAACGCCGCCGATCTCGTCGACGACCTTCGCGAGGGACTGGATCTGATCGCCCGTCACAGCGCATTGGAAGCGTCGACTGTCTGATTGCACCGACTCTGTTCTGTTCAGTTCAGAGTACCAGTTCAGAGTACCTACTCTGAACACCTACTCTGAACAGCGGCTAGGGCTAGCGCTCGACGCACTCGGGTTCATCTCGGGGTTCGAGGGTGGTCATCTCGGCTTCAATCAGCTGTTCGCCCGCGCCACGCGGCACGCCGCGCGTGAAATCGACGCGGGGCAGCAGGGCGCAGGCGGCCAGCCCGAGCAGGGTCATCGCGGTTCCGAGCGCAAACACCTGTCGCAATGCGCCGGCGAGCTGCAGGCGCGCCGCGCCTTCGAGCTTCAGCGACCCGGCGGCGAGCCCATGCGCGCCTCCCGGCAGATCGAGTCCGGACATCGATCGCGCCAGCAGCGCGCCCATGATCGCGACGCCGACCGCGGCTCCGATGCTGCGGGCGAACTGGTTCATCGACGTGGCCAGACCCAGCCGCGCGCGATCCACGCCGTGCTGGATCGCGAGCAGGAGCGCCAGCATCGAGAGTCCCATGCCGCATCCGAGCACGAGCGCATCGCCAAGCAGGGCGCCGCGCGTGGCGTCCGCGCCCATCCACGCCAGCGCCGCGAAGCCGACCGCGATCAGGGCCACGCCCGCGCTCGTGACGCGGCGGTAGCCGCTCCGCACCGAGAGCCGCGCGCCTGCTATCGACGCGAGCACCCATCCCAGAAACAACGGCGTGAGCGTCGTCCCGGCCTCGGTGGCCGTTCCGCCCATTACCGCCTGGACGAAGAGCGGCATGAACGCGATGGCGCCGAACATCGCCGTTCCAACGAGAAAGGTCACGAGCAGCGTGCGCGAGACCACGCGATCGTGGAACAGATCGAGCGGCAGAATCGGCTCGACCGCGCGCCGCTCGACGGCCACGAACGCGCCGCCGAGCCCGGCCGCCGCGGCGAGCCATGCGGCCATTCCGGCGGTGAGCCCGCTCAACGCAATGAGGAGAGCCGTCACGCTGCCAAAGAGCAGCGCCGCGCCCGGCCAGTCAACGGGCGCCGCGGTAACCCTCTGCGGCCGCGGATACGCCATCGCGATGACCGCCATGCCGATCACCCCGAACGGGATGTTGACGAAGAACACCCATCGCCAGGACAGCACATCGGTGGTGTAGCCGCCGACGAGAGGTCCCGCGATGGACGCGACGCCCCACACCCCGCTGAAGAGCGCCTGCGTTCGTGCGCGCTCCTCCACCGCATAGAGCTCGCCGACGATCGTCATCCCGAGCGGGATGATCGCGCCCGCGCCCAGGCCCTGGAAGGCGCGAAACAGAATGAGCTGCGTCATCGACTCCGCCGCGCCGCAGGCCGCGGAGCCGACGAGGAAAATCGCGATGCCGGCGAGATACAGCCGCCGCCGGCCATACAGGTCGGACAACCGCCCCCAGATCGGCACGGACGCGGTCGACGTCAGCAGGTACGCCGAGAACACCCAGCTGTAATGCGCGAGCCCGCCCAGCGTCGCGATGACCGTGGGCATCGCGGTACTGACGACGGTGGCTTCGAGCGCGCCCAGGCTCATCCCCAGCAGCAACCCGGCTGTGATCCACCGCCGACGCTTCGTGCTCACCATCTAAAGGTCAAAGGTCAAAGGTCAAAGGTCAAAAGTAAGGGTCTTAGGTCTAGGTCTAGGTCTAGGTCTAGGTTCTAGGTCTAGGTAGTCTAGGTTCTAGGTCTAGGTCCAAGTCAACGTCGCACGTCAGTGTGAGGACTGTCGTCCGCCTTTTGATCAGACCCATATCTTTGCCCGGACCTGGACCTTGACGTACCCCTTGACCTTGACCTTTGACCTTGACCTTTGACCTTGACCTTTGACCTTGACCTTTGACCTTGACCTTTGACCTTGACCTTTGACCTTACTTTTGACCTTTGCCCTTTGACCTTTGACCTCGCGTTAGCGTTACACTCCCGTTTCGCAACCGATGTATCGCGGACACCCCTGGTTGCTATGGTGCCACTCATGCCAAGAATTTTCGTCGTTCTCATCGCGATCGCGCTTTACGCCGCGCCGGCGCGCGCGCAGTTCGAAACGTCCTCGTTGCTCGGCACGATCCGCGACAACTCCGGCGCGGTGATCGGCGGCGCGACGGTCACGATCACGAACTCGGAAACCGGGGTCAGCCAGTCGCGTACGACGGATACCAACGGGAACTATGAGTTCTTCACGGTTCGCATCGGCACCTACGTCGTCACGGCGGAGAAGGACGGGTTCTCGGTGGCTCTCACGGAGAACGTGCAACTCGCCGTCGGCACGCGCCAGCGCGTGGACCTCACGCTGCAGGTGGGTGCGATCACCGAGAAAGTGGAAGTGACGGCGGCCGCCACACGCCTGGAGACCGACACGAGCCAGCGCGGCCAGGTCATCACCGGCGAACAAACCCGTGCCCTGCCGCTCAACGGCCGCGAGTACTCGACGCTGGCGCTGCTGACGACCGGCGTCCGGCTCTCGTCCATCGGCACCGGCGGCCTCACGCCGCGGGAAGGATCGTTCAACGTCAATGGTCTGCGCAGCACCTTCAACAATTTCCTGATCGACGGCGTCGACAACAACGCGTACGGGACGAGCAATCAGGGCTTCTCCAACCAGGTGATGCAGCCGCCTCCCGACGCGGTCGCCGAGTTCAAGGTCGTCACCAACAACATGAGCGCCGAGTACGGCCGCTCGGGCGGTGCCACGATCAACGTCGCGTACGCGAGCGGCACCAACCGGTACAAGGGAAGCGCATGGGAGTTCTTCCGCGATACGTCGCTGAACGCCACGGGTTTCTTCAAGCCAGCCTCCGGTGAAAAGCCGCCGCTCGAGCGCAATCAGTTCGGCGGCGTCTTCGGCGGCCCGATCGTCCGCAACCGCGCGTTCTTCTTCGCCGACTACGAAGGGCTGCGGCAGAAGCGCGGGCAGGCGACCCCCTCGAGCATCCCGACGCAGGCGCAGGCACAAGGAGTCTTCACGGTGCCGGTGCGCAATCCGTTCAACGGCGAAATCTATCAGCCGGGCACGCCCGTGCCGATGACCGCGTTCGCGCGCCGCGTGATGAGCGCCCTGCCGGCGCCCACGAACAATCTGGCGTCGAACAACTTCGTCATCCTGCAGGAGTTCGAGAACGTCACGGACAAGATGGGCGGCAAGGTCGACGTGACGTTCAGCCCGAAGCTGAGCGCCTTCGGCCGCTATGGATATCGCGACGTGGACATCGAGGACCAGCCGCCGATTCCGCTGCCCTCGGGCGGCGGCGGCAACGGTCAGACGTACGTCACCAACAAGCAGCTGGCGACGGGGGCGACGTACATGCCCGGCGCCGCGTCGCTCCTCGAGGTGCGATTCGGATGGTCGGCCACGCAGGCGGGAAAGAACCCCGTCGCGCTTGGACAGCCATCCGCCGCGGACGCGTTCGGAATCACGGGGCTGCCGAACGATCCACGCGTCTCTGGTGGACTGCCGACACAAATCATGACGGGTCTGTCGGAGCTCGGCCGGCAAGCGACGAACCCGCAGTGGCAGTACCCGACGGTCTACAACCCCAAAGTGAACTACACGTGGCTCGCCGGGCGCCACTCGATTAAGAGCGGGTACGAGTTCCAGCACGTCCAGACCGAAGTGCAGGACGTAAACCCGCTGTACGGCCGCGACACGTACAACAGATCAGTCCACTCGCGCTCCCGGCGTGACGGGCAACAACACGCTCTATAACATCGCCGACTTCCTGCTTGGCCTGCGCAGCCAGTACGCGCTGAGCAACATCCTGATTGCGAACCTGCGGCAGAACATGCATTTCCTGTACATGCAGGACGACTGGCGCGTGAACGACAAGCTGACGCTGAACCTGGGCCTGCGCTACGAGTACGCTACGCCGTGGGTCGAGCGGGACAACATACTCACCAACTGGGATCCGGCGACCAGGCAGATGGTTCCGGCTCGCGACGGCTCGCTCGAGGAGCGTTCCACGTTGAAGCCGGACCGCAACAACGTCGGACCGCGGCTCGGCCTGGCGTACACGCTCACGCCGCGTACCGTCATCCGCGGCGGCTACGGCATGAGCTACGTGCACTTCCACCGGGCGGGCGGTGCCAACGTGCTGCCGATCAACGGCCCGCAGGTCATCAATGCCGTCGTCAATCAGACGAACGCGCTCGATCCGGCGTTCAGGGTGACCGAGCAGGGTTATCCTGGCGGCCTGACCGATCCGTCGCGGTTCAACCCGCTGACCGCGAACATCACGTACATGCCAAGCGATTACCACTCGAGCAGCGTGCAGAGCTGGTTCATCTCCGTGCAGCGCGAATTGGGCGAGAACATGATCGTCGACGTGGCGTACGTCGGGAACCGGGCAGACGACATGCTGCTGTTCGCCAACTTCAACCAGGCGCGGCCGAACAACTCGGCGGGCTCCCTCCCGCTGCAGGCGCGCCGGCCGATCGCCGACTGGGCCGATATCACCTATTCGTTCAATGGCGGGAAGTCGCGCTACCACGCGCTGCAGACGAAATTCGACTGGCGGATGCGCCGCGGCCTTTCGATCCTCAGCTCGCTGACGCTCTCGCAGACGAAGGACAACGGCGCCGGCTCGCTGGAGAACCCGAATGGCAACTTCCCGGCCCCGCAGGATTTCTACAACATGGACGCCGACTTCGGACTCTCGGCGTACCACCAGCCGTACAACAGCACGACGAGCTTCGTCTGGGACCTGCCGTTCCAGGGCCCGCTCCTCGGAGGCTGGCAGGTTGCCGGGATCAACTCGATCGCCGCGGGTGAGCGTGTGACGTTCACCTACGCGCCGGGCGCCGCGTTCCAGGTGTCAGGCATCGCACAGGACTTCCGGGGTGCCAACAACTACCGCCCCAACGTCGTCGGCGATCCGTACGCGGCCAACCGCACGGTCCAGGCCTGGTTCGACCCCGCCGCGGTGCAGCTGCCGACCGATCCCAGCCAGCCGTTCGGCAACGCCGAGCGGAACAGCGTGCACGGACCGATGTTCTGGCAGATCGATCTCCAGGTCGGCAAGCGCATCGTGATGCCGTGGCCGTCGGGCAGCGTCGAGCTCCGCGCGGAGTTCTTCAACCTGCTCAACCACTCGAACTTCCGCGCGCCGAACGGCAACCGCAGCCAGGCCGCATTCGGCACGATTACGCAGACGTACGATCAGCGACAGATTCAACTCGGTGTGAAAGTGAACTTCTGAGCTGACGCAGTCGTTGTCCGTTGTTCGTAGTCCGTGGTCCGGCAAATCACTTGTCCTTCGTTGGTCGTTGAACGGATAACGAAGTACAGGTGATTTGACGACCCACGAACTACGAACAACGAACTACGAGTCTATGGCGTCCATTGCAGCGCTACGCTCCCCGTGACGCCGCGCAGACGGTCGCCTGCGAACTCTGTGTAGCCGGTGAGCCGATAGCCCGCACCCCACGTGATCCCGAGGTGCTCGGTCAGCTTGGTGGCCAGCGTGAGCTGAGGCTCGAAGACGAAGAAGTCGTCGCGTCCGCGCAGGCGAACGGTCGTCGTCGCTGCTGACACGCCGGCGACGCGCCGCGACCCGAATCGCGCCACCCGCGGCACGTCGAATCCGAGCTCGGAGCGTCCGACGCCAACGAGACCCCGCGCTCCGAACTGGATCCGGTGTTCCGCCGGCGTGCTCCACCCGACGACCACACCGCCATACGTCAGTTCCGCATCATTCGGACCGTTCACCAGCCGGTACAGCGCGCCGCCCACGAGCAGCATGTCTTCCGCCAGCCATCCGGCGTACCCGCCGGCCAGCTGTCCGGTCTCGCCGTCGATTTCGGTGACCTTGAAATCAGGCGCGACGATGAAGTGGTTCTCGAGGCGCTCAAGCACCAGCGGGCCGGATGGCGCCGTGCCCTGGGCCGCAGCGGTGAGAGGGATCGCACACAATGCAATCGCGAGCAGGCATCGCGTCATGGTTCTACTCCCGAGCGAGGCTGACGTTGACGGTCGTCGTTTCTCCGCGACGAACGCGAATCGACGATGAGTAGGTCGCGAAGCCGTCCTTGTGCACCTCGATCCGGTGCTCGCCCTCCGGCAGCTCGACGATCAGGCGCGCGGCGGTGTCTGGCGCTTCCCACGATTCGCCATCGATCAGTACTTCCGCATCGCCGGGCTGGACTCGGATGGCCAGCGTTCCGAACGCACCTCGCTCGGGCCGCTCAGGGCGCTCGCGACTCTCTGGCGGTTCGCGACGCTCTGGGGGTTCCGGCCGCTCGCTTCGCTCGCGGCCGCGACCGAATGCATCGTAGCGATCGCGCGGCTGCGGTCCTGCAGGAGCCACTGGACGAGTAGGCGGTGTGTCTCCGGGCCCCAGCGGCACCATCGTGTGGCGGATGCGGAACGTGCCGTTCGGCTGCAGATATACCTTCTGGCGGACGCTGCGGTGCCCTTCGAGATAGAGCTCCACATCGTGTTCGCCGGGTTCCAAGTGAAGCCGCTGGAAGAAGCCGTCGAAGTCGTCCACGGCACCGGCCCAGTAGCCGTCGATGAACACCTCGGTATTGTTCGGCTCCACCTGCAGGCGCAGCGACGCCGCAACGTCATAGCCGCGTCCGTAGTAGCCGTACGGCTGATAGGCTCCGTACGGGTAGCCGTACGGATAGCCGTACGGCAGCCACGGGTCGTAAAACCATGGGCGGTAGTAGTAGGGGCGGTAGGCGTACGGCCGCACGCCGACGAACACCGATGTCCGCACGGGCGGGCGACGAACGACGACGCGTCGCCGCTGCGCGTGCACCGCGTCAGGCCATAGCGTCGAACCAACAACGATCGCGGCAAAGGCGATCGTCATGAGCTTGCGATGTGCCACAGCAGATCCTCCGAAGGCAGGTCGGCTGACGATACGCAATGGATGTGCCGCGGCGAAACGCGCATACGCATGCGTGACCGTCCGTCCGCGGCGACACGACGTGTCCGGCGGGCAGGACGCGAGGACAGCTTGTCTCGTGTTGTCACGCGCCTCCGCGGGGCACGCTGCCACACTTCTGTCATAGACGCTTCAAAGATCCCCAACGTCCTGCCGGTCTAATGCTCTGAACGAACGGTTCTTCACAGGAAGGAGAGACATGTCACCGTTGAACGAGCAGCTGACGAGGATCACGAGGCGCGAGGCGCTTGGAATGCTGAGCGCGGCGGCCGCCAGCGCGGTAGCGGCGTGCGGCAATTCACCGACGTCGCCAACATCCACGACCACCACGGCCACACCGGCGGCGGCCACCGGCGCGGCCTGCGCCGTGTCCCCGAGTGAAACGATCGGCCCGTATCCGTCGCTCACCGATCTGATTCGCAGCGATATCCGCGAGGGAAAGAGCGGCACCCCGGTCTCGCTGACGATCACGGTCGTGAATGTCGCCAGCAACTGCGCCGCCGTCGCCAACGCCATCGTCGACATCTGGCAGTGTGATGCCGAAGGTCATTACTCACAGTACTCACAGCCTGGCTTCAACGGGACGTCGCAGACGTTCCTGCGTGGAATCCAGACGACGGACGGCGCCGGCCGCGTGACCTTCACCACGATCTATCCAGGCTGG
>CAVYVZ010000002.1:0-483766 GCA_963772065.1 uncultured Acidobacteriota bacterium | reverse complement strand
CACGAAGGTCATCCCCGCCTGGATGCGGTCCAGCTGGCGGAGCTCCTGACCGACCTCGACGACGTCACCGTCCTCGCAGACGAGCGTCCGCTCGGGAGGGATCCCGACCTCGTGCGCGAGCCGGGCATGGTGCTGGAGGTGGCGCCGTTCGCCATGGACGGGGATGAACCACCGAGGCCGGACCAGCGAGAGCATCAACCGCAGCTCCTCCTGGGCGGCATGGCCGGAGGCGTGCACTGGGTCGGACGGCATATGGAAGACGTCGGCCCCCGTACGATAGAGGGCGTCGACCACACGATGGATCGCGGGCTCGTTCCCGGGGATCAGGGAGGAAGACAGGACCACGGTCTCGCCGGGTCCCACGTCGACGAACTTGTGCTGGCGCTGGGCCATCAGCGACAGGGCGGAGTATGGCTCCCCCTGCGAACCGGTGCAGATCACGACGACGCGGCCCGGATCCAGCCGGTCGATCTCCTCGATGTCGACGACATCCTGGTCGGCCACGTTGAGGAGCCCGAGTCGCCTGGCGGCATCGACCGACTTGTGCATCGATCTCCCCAGGAACGCCACCACGCGCTCGTTGGCATGTGCGGCGTTCACGATCTGCTGCACGCGGTGGATGTGGCTCGAGAAGCATGCAGCGATGACCAGCCCCGGAGCGCCCGCGACGATGTCATGCAGGACGGGTCCCACGGTGCGCTCGCTGACCGAGTACCCCGGCTCCTCGGCGTTCGTGGAGTCGGAGAGCAGGAGATGCACGCCCTTGCCGCGTCCGGCCTCTTCGGCGAGCCCGTGGAGGTCGGTGGCTCTCCCGTCCAGGGGCGTCTGATCGATCTTGAAGTCGCCGGTGTGCACGATCGCCCCGAACGGCGTGTCGACCACGACCGCCATCCCGTCGGGGATCGAGTGCGTGACCCGGAGGAACCGCATCGTGAACGGCCCCGTGATCGCCTGCTCCCCCGGGGTGACGGTCTTCAGATCGACGAGGTGAGCCACCTCGTGCTCGTCCAGCTTGCTCTGGAGCAGGGCGAGCGTGAACGCCGTGCCGTAGACCTCGAGGCGGCGACCGATGTCGCGCAGCAGGTACGGGAGCGCGCCGATGTGATCCTCGTGCCCGTGGGTGAGGACGACGGCCTGGATCCTCTCGGCCTGTTGACGCACGAACTCGAAGTCCGGCAGCACGAGATCGATTCCCGGCATGTCGCCCGACGGGAAGGACAGGCCGACGTCGATGATCAGGATCCGGCCGTCGAGCTCGAGGCAGGCCATGTTCCGGCCAACCTCACCCACCCCTCCGAGGAAGACGAGTCGCGCAGGGGACTCAGAGGAGACCGGCATCCTCCAGTGCTTTGCGGACGCGGTCGCGCTCATCCGCGGTGGCGGGCACGAGCGGGAGCCGGGGCGAACCCGCGGGCCGGCCCAGCATGTCCAGTGCGGCCTTCACCGGGATCGGGTTCGACGTGACGAACAGCGCGTTGAACAACGGGGAGAGGTCCTCGTGCAGCTTGCGGGCCGCCGGAACGTCTCCGGTCTCGATCAGATCGATCATCTGCCGGATCTGGGAGCCGACGAGGTGCGAAGCGACGCTCACGACTCCACGGCCCCCAGGCACACGTAGCCGAACGTCGCCCAGTCGTCGCCCGAGTAGATCTCGAATCCTTCGGGAGCCTCGGAGATCAGGTTCGAGATCGCCTTGAAATCCCCGGTCGAGTCCTTCACGGCGACGATGTTGGGCTTCTCCGCGATCCGGAGCATCGTCTCGTGCTCGATCCGCGTCCCCGTACGGCTCGGGATGTTGTAGACGATGATCGGGAGCTCGGTGGCGTCGGCGATGTGCTCGAAGTGGGCGACGAGGCCCCGTTGCGGCGGCTTGTTGTAGTACGGCGTGACCACGACGATCCCGTCCGCGGCGGCGTCCTCGGCGGCCTGGGTCAGCTCGAGGGTCTCGGCGGTCGAATAGGTCCCGGTGCCGCAGATCAGCTTGCCCTTCCCCTGGATCGCGTCGCCGACCGCGCGGAACAGGTCGGCCTTCTCCTTGTGGGACAGGGTGGGCGACTCGCCGGTCGACCCGACGACGAAGATCGAGTCCGAACCGTTGTCCGTGAGCCAGGAGGCGAGCTCCTGGGCACCGTCGAGGTCGACCCCGTGGTCGGGACGGAACGGCGTGACCATCGCGGTGACCACGGATCCGAACCGTCCGGCCATGCGAAGCCTCCTTGGTCTAGCGGTCCTCGCGACCCGACCGGATCTCCGGGGCTTCCGCAGCGACCCCCTATGCTAGCTCCCCATGCCGCGCATCTACACGAAGACCGGCGATGACGGGACCACGGGATTGTTGTACGGAGGACGGATCCCGAAGGACGACGCGGCGACCGAGGCCTACGGGACGACGGACGAGGCGGTTGCGGTGCTCGGGCTGGCTCGCGCATCCTCGGTTCCGGCGCTCGAGGAAGAGCTCCTTACGCTGCAACGGGAGCTCTTCGTGGTCGGTGCCGACCTGGCGACGAACCCTGGCGAGCGAGCGAAGCTCGAGCCCGGCGTGTCCCTCGTGACGTCGGACATGACCGAGCGACTCGAGCGTCGGATCGACGAGTTGGTCGCCGAGCGGGCGTTGCCCCAGGCCTTCGTCGTGCCGGGGGCCAACGCCGGGAGCGCGGCGCTGGACCTCGCCCGGAGCGTGATCCGTCGGGCCGAGCGCCACGTCGTGGCCCTCGAGCACGAGGGCCGCGACGTGAATCCCGAGGTCAGGCGATACCTCAACCGGCTGAGCGATCTCGTGTTCGTCCTCGCCCGCCGCCAGGCGGGCGAGGACGAACCCACGAGCCGGTAGGTCAGCCGAGGACGGCGTCGAGCCCGAACGGGCCTGATCGTTACCGTAAGGAGGTAGGACGCCGCGCAGTGAGTCATCCGAGTAGATGACCTGCCGGTCTCCGGTTGGCACCGTGGTGTTGTCGATCGGGGTCGCCGAACCGCCATCTGGCGTCACGGTGATGGCCCACGTTCCAGTTTCGGACCGATCAGTTCGAAGAGGCAATCCGATCCCGGCGTCCAGGAGTACGTGAATGTATCCGTCGCGAGCCGTCTGCGAATACCCACCACCGAACGGGGCCCCGTCACTCGCGGGCGTCGGGGTCGCGGAGAACACCCCTTCCGGGGCGAGGGTGTCGTCGTCACGCGGGATGTAGACGCGGCGCGTCGGGCCGATCCTTCGGTTGCCCTGTCTGTCCTTCGCGACCACTCGATACTCCATCCTCGTGCCCTCGACGCCGTCGACGATGTCGGGGCTCCGCGCCCCGCTGCCGGTCCCCGAGACAGCGATCGTCCACGGTCCTGACCCGATCGGGCGGCGTTGGACGGTCCATGACTGGACCCCGGAATGCGCGTCGGAAACCGAGAACGGGAAGGTGAAGGCAGGGGTCGTCGAGCTCTGCCAGACGCGCAGCGGCGTCGTCACCATGTTCACGACCGGCGGGATCATGTCGTGGAGCAGGTCGGGGAAGTTGTTGGGCACGAAATCGACGCACCCTCCCCGCAGGGAGCCGGTCCGTCCCAGCGGCTCGCCGTCGCCCACCAGTAGACGTTGCCCGTCTGGGTCCTCGGGATCGTGATCCTCGCGACGGTGCCCGAGACCTTCACGACGGGCAGGGTCTGGATGAACCGCGAGCCGCAGTTGGTCAGCGATCCACGCAGCCGGCGGTTGTAGAAGATGAAGGCGCAGCGCTCGTACACGCCCTGGGCGCCGTGGTTCTTGTCGAGCTGGATGATGAAGAACGAATCGCTGCCCAGGCTCCGCGCGGCCCATGTCCCGTAGGTTCTGACCGTGTGCACCACGCCCGTTGGGGTGTGACTCACCGACGCGGACCGGATATCGAGCTTGCCCGGAGAGTCGTTGCCGTCGTTCCTGGTGAAGTTGTGCGCGGCGGCAGGCCCTGCCCCCATCACCCCGGAAATGCGACGGCATTCGTCACGGCCATCGCCACCGGCCTGCAGTTCGCGTGTCCTCCGATACTCACCGCGCTGCGGCGGAATCCTGAGCGTCTCGCGGCTGGAGAGTGGTGGCGAATAGTCACCCCGCTCTTCGTTCACCCTGAAGGCCTCCACCAGATCGCCTTCAATTTCGCGGCGTTGGCCATTCTGGGTCCCGTCATGGAACGGCGTCTTGGCACCCGGCGATGGCTCGTCGTCTACCTCCTGACGGGATTCGTCGGGACCCTTGCCGGTTATGCCTGGCACCCCTACAGCGCCGGAGCATCCGTCGCCGTCACCGGTCTGGGTGGGGCCTGGATCGGGTATGTGTGCGCCCGGACGGCGACTTCGCCGATCCGTGTTGGAGCTGCCGCCACGATCGTGATTGCCCTCGTGCTGATGGCGTTGCGGGACGTCCACGGCCCGCCGCTCCTCGCAGGAGAGGCCCTGGGCTACTGGTTCGAGGCTGACACCTCTACTCGTATCTGAGCGCCTCGATCGGATCCATCCGGGCGGCGCGTATCGCAGGCACGAGCGAGCTGATGATGCCGACGAACATCAGGATCGAGCTGCAGATCGCCACCAGCTCCAGCGACAGCACCATGTGAATGTCGGCCGATCGGCTGGCATCGTCCAGCAGCTCCGAGAGAAACGGCCGCGGACTGAACATCCAGACGAGCGCGTACGACACGAGCACGCCCGCCGCGCCTCCGGCGAACGTCGTGACGAGCCCCTCGAGCAGGAACTGCAGCAGGATCGCGCTCCGGCGTGCGCCGAGCGCCTTCCGAAGGCCGATCTCCCTGGTGCGCTCGTTCACCGACACGAACATGATGTTCATCACGCCGACTCCGCCGATCGCTAGCGTGAGCACGCCGATGAATCCGAGCACGAGCTTCAGGCCGAGGACGATCCCCGCGGTGATCGCCTGCGCCTCGGCGGAGCCAAACGTGCGGAGCGCCCGATCGTCCTTCGGATCGAAGCGGTGGCGCCGGCCGAGGAGCTCTCGCACCTGTGAGTCGGTCCGTGCGTCGAGCGTGGGATCCATCGCCTGATAGATCAGCGTGTTCAGGTACTCGGTGTTCCAGAGCTGCCCTGCGGTCGTGTAAGGGATGAAGATGCAGTTCCGGTCGGGCCGCTGATAGTTGGAGAGCTGGACCTTTTCCTTCTGAACACCGATCACTTCGAACGCCATCCCCTTGATGCGGATGGTCTGTCCGACAGGGGCCACGTTGCCGAACGTCTTGCGCGCCACCTCGCTGCCGACGAAGGCGACACGCCGCTGCAGCCGCACGTCCTCGGCGTCGAAGAAGCGGCCGGCCGATGCCGGCTGTGTTCGCATCACCGTGTACGAAGGCGCCGCCGCACGGATTAGATAGGCTCCCTGCTTGACGCCCCACGTCACGGGCAGGTCCTGCCAGAACTCGGGGCTCCAGGCCTTGACGAGCGGCAGCTCGCCGACCGCCTCGGCGTCGGCCATCTTCAGGCGGATGCGGCGTCCCGCGCGCTCGCCGCCGGCTTGCAGGCTGGTCTGTCCCGGGAACATGACGGTGACGCCGTCGCCGAACGCGCCCTTGAAACCGCGAAGGAGCGCCTGGTTGAAGCCTTCGCCGTACGCCAGCAGCATGACGACCGAAACGATGCCCCACGAGATCCCGAGCATCGAGAGACCCGCACGGACCCGATTGCGAACCAGACCGACGATCGCCTCGCGGCAGATCTCGCCGAACAGCTGGCCGAAGGCGCGCCGGCGGCGTGCCGGGATGGACGGGGCGCCGAGAACGGCGGTGTTGTCCATCACATCTCGAACCGCAGCGCTTCAACCGGCGGAAGCTGCGCCGCGCGCCGCGCGGGATACGTCGACGTGCTCACGCCAATGACGACGAGTGTGACGACGGCGCCGAGACCCGCCTGCCAGGTGAGCACCATGCCGACGAAGCGTGGCGGCATCGGAAGCTGATTGACCAGCGCGCACAGACCGAGTGCGACGACAAATCCGATCGCGCCGCTCAGGATCGTCAGGAAGAAGCCCTCGAGGAAGAACTGCTTCTGGATCTGGACCGTGGTTGCGCCCAGCGCCTTGCGCACGCCGATCTCGCGCGTGCGCTCGCGGACGGCGACGAGCATGATGTTCATCACGCCGATGCCGCCGAGCGCCAGCGTCACAATGCCGACGATGGTGAAGAAGTCTTTCATCGCCTGGACCATGCGGCCGAACATGAGCGACTCGAGCGACGTGTCCCACACGGCGATCGCGTCGCGATCCCCGGCATCGAAGCCATGCTGGCGGGCGAGGACGCGCCGGATCTCGCGCTCGAGCGGCCAATCGATGTCTTCGATCCGCCCGGTGCGCGAGGAGAGCGCCTCGGGCAGCAGGCCGACAGCCCACGGGTGCGGGGCGAGAATGATCTGCGAGACGATGCCCGCCGGAACGTCGGGACGTGGAAAGTCTCGCGCCATGGCGGAGAACGGCACGAACACTCTGTCGTTGTCCGGGCCGTTGTAGGAGCTGTCCTGATCTTTCTTGCGGATCTTTCCGATCACGGTGTACGGCAGGCCGTTGATCTGCACGGTTTCGCCGATGCTGTCGCGGGAGCCAAAGAGCTGCTTGGTCGCATCCGCGCCGATGATCGCGACCCGCCTGGCTTCCTGCTCGTCGGCGAAGGAGAAGGGACGGCCCTTCTCGAGCTCGATCGTGCGAATCTCCTGATACTGCGGCTCGATGCCGTTCACGCCGAGGGCCGCGGCGTTGTAGGCGCTCTTCACCTTCATGCCGCCGCGTGAGATCTCGCAGCTCACCACCGCAATCATGCTCGAGTTGCGCGCGAGCGCCCTCGCATCGTCGACGGAGAGGTGGATGCGGCGGCCCGCGCGCTCGCCGCCCGCCTGCATCGTGGTGCGGCCGCCCCAGACGATGGCGATGTTGCGGCCGAGCTCCTGCAGGACCTTTTCGTTGCCGCGGCGGAAGCCTTCGCCGGTTGCCGCGAGCACCACCACCGAGATGACCCCCCACAGGATCCCGAACATCGTCAGGAAGCTGCGGAGCTTGTTGGCGCGCAGATTGGAAAGCACCTGCGCGAGGACTTCACGCATCGGCCTACCCGGGGAGCACGACTTTGTCGCCGGCCTTGACGCCGCTGACGATCTGCAGCTTGGTGCCGTTGCCGACCCCCACCTTCACGGGAACGCGGCGGCGGCCGCTCTTCGCGCCCGGGTCCACGACGTCGACAAACGAATTCCGCTTGTCGTCGAAGGTGACCGCCGCTTCCGGGACGAGCAGCGAGTCGGCGAATTGCTCGAGGATGATCTCGGCGTTTGCGGTCATGTTCGCCTTGAGCTCTTGCCCGGGGTTGTCGATCGACACCTCGACTTCGAACGTCGTGACGTTGTCCTTCTCGACGCCGATTGGCGAGATCTGCGTCACCCGTCCCTGGAAGATCTTCTCGCGAAAACTTTCCGTGGTGATCTTCGCGGTTTGGCGGAGGCGCACGCGACCGATGTCGGCTTCGTCGACCTTCCCTCGCACGAACACCTTCTCGATGTCGCCGAGCGTCATCACGAGGGTCGCATTGGCGCCGAGATTCAGGATCGACGAGACGGGGCTGCCGATCTCGACGTCCCGCGTGAGAACGGTCGCGCGGATTGGCGCCTTGATCGTGGCGTTGGCCAGCTCTTCGTCGGCGCGCTCGACCGTGGCACGCGCCTGCGCCACGTTGGCCTCGGCCTCGGCCACCTTCGCGCGGCTGATGAGGAGCTGCGTCCTCGCGGCGCGCTGCCGGTTCTCTGCCTGCTCGAGCGCGCTCCGCGCGTCATCGAGCTGGTTCTGCGCCACGAGCTTCTGCTCGGAGAGCTGCTGCGCGCGGCTGTAGCTGCGGCGGGCAAACTCGACGTCCGGCGACTCCGCCTCGATCTCGTTCTTCGTCAACTGGGCGACCGCCGCTTCGCGTGCGGCCTGCGAGGCCTGGAGGTTGGCGCGGGCTTCGCGAAGGCGTGCGGTAAGATTCTCTTTGTCGAGCTCGGCCAGCACCTGCCCTGGCTGCACGACCTGGTCGACGTCGGCGTGCAGCCGCTCGATGATGCCGTTCGCTTTCGATTTGATCTCGACCTTCGTGATCGGCTCGACCTTCCCCGTCGCCACGACCGACCGCAGCATGACGCCGCGTTCGACGGTGGCCAGCTTGGAAGGGTCGATGTCGCTCGACGCGCCGTTGAGCGTGGAAAGGCCGTAGGCGCCGCCGAGCACGAGGACGGCCACGGCACCGATCGTCAGTTTGCGGGATTTCTTCATCCGGACCTCTGGCTTGGCCCCGGAAGGGGCGCCCTGCCACTAGGGAGTTACGACGGGCCCGGACGAAAGGTTCGTGAACCGGACATGTGGATTCTTCAGACCGCCGGAGAGGGTATCGCCGAGCAGACCTTTCGCCTGCTCCCGGGCAACGCCCGGACCGTGGGCCGGGCCACAGGAGCGGATTTCATCGTCGACGCGCCGCTGGTGTCGCGGGTGCATTGCCGGCTGACGGCCTTGCCGTCGGGCGAGCTCGAGGTGCGGGACCTCGAAAGCACGAACGGCACGTTCGTGAACGGCACGCGCGTCACGGAAGCTCGCGTTGCGCCCGGCGATCGCATTCAGATTGGTCGTCTCGAACTCGTCGCCACGCTGGAAGGAAAAAAGTAAGAGGGACTTACCGTTTCGTCAGGTACTCGAGTAAGAACGGATTGGTCGTCCGTTCGCGCCCGATCGTCGTGTCGGGCCCGTGTCCGGGGCGCACGATGCGGTCGTCGCCAAGCGGCAAGAGCACCTTCGTGATCGACCGCATCAGGACCTCGTGGTCCGCGCCGGGCAGGTCCGTGCGTCCGATCGAGCCGGCGAACAGCGTGTCGCCGACGAGCAAGTCGAGACCCGGCTCACCTTTCTTTCCGATCTGCAGGCACACACCGCCGGGACAGTGGCCTGGCGTGTGGTGCACGCGCACCTCGTAGTCGCCGAGCGGGATCGGCGTCATGTCATAGAAGACGTCGACTGGCGGGGGCGGGCTCACGCGGAACCCGAACATCTCTGCCTGCTGCGATACACGGTCGTAGAGGAAGAGGTCGTCGCGGTGCAGATGAATCGGCACGTCGAACGCCGCCTTGGCGGTGCCGACGCCCGACACGTGGTCCACGTGCGCGTGGGTCAGCAGAATGTATTGAACGTCGGCGTCGTAGTCGCGCGCTGCCGCCAGCAGTTCGCCGACCTCGTCGCCCGGGTCGACGATCGCGGCCGCGCGCGTCCGCTCGCAGGACACGAGGAAGCCGTTCTTATAGAAGGGAGGCGCGGCACGAACTTCGAGGATCATTGACTACAATCGTAACCCGATGATTTTGTGCGTGGTTGACGACCTGATGTTTTCCGTCAAGATTTCGTCGGCCGCCAAGGCGGCGAACGTGCCGGTGATCTTCGAGCGGGCACCGGGTGCGGTCCTCGACCGGATCCGCGACGAGCGCCCGTCGCTCGTCATCTTCGATCTCAACAGCTCACGGCTCGCCCCGATCGAGACGATCGCCGCGATGAAGAACGACGCGGCGCTGCGCGGGACGCGCACCCTCGGCTACGCGTCGCACGTGCAGACCGGTGTCATCGCCGCGGCGCGCGAGGCGGGCTGCGACGAGGTGCTGGCGCGATCGGCGTTCTCGGAAAAGCTGCCTGCCATTCTGGCCGGGACTTTGTGATTCCGTCGATGGTCGACGTTCTGGCCGCGCGTCAGCGCATCCGGGGCCAGATCGACGCGACGCCCCTTCGTCATTCCGACTGGCTCACATCAGCAACGCGGACGCCGGTCGCGCTAAAGCTGGAATGTGTCCAGCGCACCGGCTCGTTCAAGATTCGCGGGGCGCTCAATGCGCTGATACAGCTCGACGCACGAAGGGTCGTCACCGCGTCGGCGGGCAACCACGGCCGGGCGATGGCCACCGCCGCGCGGGCGCTCGGCATCACCGCGACCGTGTTCGCGCCGCGCGACGCACCCAGGACGAAGCTCGCCGCCATCACTGGGCTTGGAGCGCGCCTTCATCTCGAATCGAGCTACGACGAAGCGGAGAGGGCGGCGCGAGCTTTCGCGCGCGACGAAAGGGTTCCGTTCGTGTCGGCGTACAACGACGCGGACGTCATCGCCGGCGCCGGCACGATCGCGCTCGAGCTATACGAGGCCGAGCCGTCGGCGTCCACCATCGTAGTGCCGGTCGGCGGCGGCGGGTTGATCAGCGGCGTGGCGATCGCGGCAAAGTCGATCGCGCCCGGCGTGCGCATCATCGGAGTCGAAGCCGCCGCGTCAACGGCGATGTCCGCGAGCCTTCGCGCCGGCCGCATCACGGAGATCGAGCCCAAGCCGACGCTCGCGGACGGTCTCGCCGGCAACCTCGAGCCCGGGTCGATCACGTTCGAGATCGTGCAGCGCCGCGTGGACGAGATCGTCACCGTGTCGGAGGAGGAGATCGCCCGCGCGATGGCGGGGCTGCTCGCGCAGGAACACCTGGTTGTCGAAGGCGCGGGTGCCGTCGCGGTGGCGGCTATCCTCAGCGGCAAGGTCGGCGACGCGGGCCTGGTCATCGTGCTGGTGAGCGGGGCAAACGTTGATCTGGACCGGCTGGTCCCGACGCTAGGTGAACAGCCACACGACTAAGCCGAGCACGGCAAGGATCGCGAGCGCGATCAGAATCACTTTTCCGACGCTGGTCGATGGGGCCTCTTCTTCCTCTTCATCGCCGGCGCCGCCGCGCGCATCGAGAACCGCAGCCAGGCTCCGGAGCTCCGCCGCCAATGCGGCCGCGCTCTGGATGCGAGAGTCGGGGTTCGGCGCAACCGCCCGCAGCACGACCTCGTCGAGCTCCCTGATGACATGCGGGTTCGACGCGCTCGGGGCGGCTGCGCCCTTGTGCATCGGCCGCTTCGTCGTGAGCATCTCGTACAGGACCGCGCCCACCGAGTAGATGTCGGAGCGGTCGTCAGCGGCCTGACCGCGCGCCTCTTCCGGCGAATCGTAGTCGTGAAGGCGCACGCCGTCGGTCGTCTGCTGAAAGCCGGCCCGCGCCGCCAGCTCGAAAGCCGGAATCTTCGCGTGCCCTTTGGAGGTGATGATCACCGTCTCGGGGCTGAGGCCGCCATGAATGAACCCCGCGCCGTGGGCCTCCGCGATGCCGTCGGCAATCTGGACCGCGAGCTCCACGGCCCGGCGCACATTCAGCGGCCGCCCGGCCATTTCGGCGCTGAGCGTCTGTCCCTTCAGGAATTCGAACGCAAGGAAAAGGCGGCCTTCGTGCTCCCCGGCTTCGTACAACGTGATCACGTTCGGATGCGACAAGGCAATGACGGATTTGGCGGTGGCGAGGAAACGCTCCCGCTCGGCCGGGTCGAGGGCGTAACCGGCGGGCAGCAGCCGGATCGCGGCCGTGCGGCCGGCGCGCGTATCGCGGGCGCGGTACAGCTCTCCCGGACCCGAAGGCTCCAGACGCTCGAGGAGGTTGTAGTGGCTGATGACGCCTATCGGCGCGGGACCGGCCGCCGTCATGGCTGCCCGGTAGTATCGGCCGAATCGCGCAGTTCGATGACGCTCTGCACGAGCTCCTTTGCGTCGCCGATCTGCTCGAGGACGAGACGGACGTCCATCGCCGGCTTCCCCGGCACCCGAGCGCTTTGACAGTAGACGCCGTGCTGCCCCACCAGCGCGAGCGCATCGGTGAGCAGATCGAGAACCACCGCAAGACGGCCCTTGGCCTGGCCGAGCATCGTCTCGTGCGTCTCGAGCGTATCGCGATGCTTGTCGTGGACCGACATCATTGCCGGACCATATCAAGAGAAGGTAATGGAATCATCGTCAGCCTTGAACCACGATTCTCGGGCCGTTCCAACGGAACGGCCCGCTTTAGATCTCGACGATACGCTCCACTAGCCTTTCCTCGGCGGCTGCGCGGGGCGAATCTCCACGCGGCTGGGAAGGCTTCTCGCGGGATGCGCGAGGAGGTCCGTCACGACGTGCGCGATGTCCTTGACCTGCAGCGCCCAGTCGCGCTTAGCGGCGCCACGCTCCCGTCCGCCGAAATCGGTGCTCACGGACCCCGGCATGATGTACGACACGCGAATGCCGTCGTACCGCACCTCCTGCATGAGCGCCTCGCTGAACTGATTCAGCCCCGCCTTGGATGCACAGTATGCCGCGCCGTTGACGAAGGCGTTCTTTCCCGCGAGGCTGCTGATGTTGATGATCCAGCCGCCGCCGCGGGCGCGGAGGTGCGGAATCGCCGCGCGACAGCAATGGAAGACGCCGGTCAGATTCGTGTCGATGACGGCGTGCCACTCGTCCACCGACATGTCCGCGACGGCGCGAAACAACCCGACGCCGGCGTTGTTGATCAGGATGTCGAGCCCCCCGTGGCGTGCGGTGACTCCAGACACGAGCCGCTCGACCTCGTCATAGCGGCGGACGTCCGCGCGTTCCCCTTCGACGGAAGCACCGTTTCGCGCCTCGGACTGCAGGTCCCTCGCCGCGCGGTGGAGCGCTTCCTCGTTTGTTCCAGACATGACAACGGTTGCGCCCGCTTGCAGCAGTCCGCGTGCGATCCCGTAGCCGATGCCGCGAGACCCGCCCGTCACGATTGCCACTTTGCCTGTCAACGTCATCGCGTGAGCTCCGTGAGCCTTAAGCCCTAAGCCTTAAGCTAAGCCTATTAGAATAGTTCACCCTTCATGAGCACTGTGGCCATCGTCGGCGCGGGCGATCTCGGCGGCGCCGTGGCGCAGGCGCTTGCCGGGCGCGACCAGGCGAGGCGCATCGTGCTCATCGACACCGCGGCGAACGTCGCCGCGGGAAAGGCCCTGGACATTCGGCAGTCGGGCGCGGTGGCCGCGGGGTCTCACACGTCGATCGACGCGACCGACGATCTCTCGCGCGCGACCGGGGCGGCCGTATGCGTGATCGCGGACCGCGTGGGCGGATCGGAATGGCAGGGCGACGAAGGGCTCGCGATGCTCGGCCGGCTGGTGCCATACCTGTCAGGCGCACCGATCGTATTCGCGGGAGCCCAGCAGGCGGAGCTGATGCTGCGCGGCGCGCGCGAAGCCGGGATCAAAGCCGCGCGCCTCGTCGGGTCGTCGCCGGAAGCGTTCGGATCCGCGCTCCGCGCGATCGTGGCGCTCGAGGCGCAGTGCTCGCCGAACGAAGTCATGCTCGCGGTGCTCGGCGTCCCCGGCGACTTCGTCGTCCCCTGGAGCGAAGCGTCGATCGGAGGGTACGCGTTGGAGCGTGCGCTCAGTCAGGTACAGATTGCACGGATCGAGGGACGGGCGAGCCGTCTCTGGCCACCCGGGCCGTATACGCTTGGCGCAGCGGCCGCGCGCGCCGCCGAAGCCATCGGCTCCTCGGGTCGGCAGCGGCTCAGCGTTCTCACGCTGCTCGGCGGTGAATTCGGCGTGCGAAACCGGATCGGGGCGTTGCCGGTCTTACTGAATGCGCGCGGCATCGCGGATGTCCGCGTGCCGGCTCTGAACACGCGCGAGCGCGTGTTGATCGAAACCTCTCTTGGCGGGCCGTAAAGGCCCGCTCTCTACACGGTGAATGATGCAACGCGTTCTCGTCGCACTGCTGCTCTCCGTCGCGCTGACAGCCGACTCGCGGCCGGCAATTCAGCCGGACGGGCTGCTCGCGCACGTGAAGTTCCTCTCGTCGGACGAGCTCGAGGGGCGCGGAAACGGCACCAAAGGGCTCGAGCGGGCGGCGGATTACATCGCGGATCAATTCAAGGCCGCCGGGCTTCAGCCCGGCGGGACGAACGGGACCTGGTTTCAGCCATTCCAGCTGGTGACCGGCCTCACCGTAGGAGATGCAAACCGGCTCACGCTTCGGGCAGGCGGACGATCCGTGTCGTTCACGCTCGGCGAGAGCTACCTTCCGCTCTCGGCGACGGCCACGGAGTCAACACACGGCGCGTCGATGCAGGTCTCCGATGCTCCGATCGTGTTCGCCGGCCACGGCATCTCGGCGCCCGCGCTGAACTACGACGATTACGCAGGCGTCGACGTGAAAGGGAAAGCCGTCCTGATCTTCACCCATGAGCCGCAGGAGCACGACGACAAGAGCAGGTTCGACGGACGCACGCTCACCACTCACGTCACGCTGATGAACAAGGCGATGACCGCCCGTCACAACGGCGCGAAGCTCCTGCTCGTCGTGTCGGATCCCACTCACGAGCGCGACGAGGCGCCGTTCGAAGGGTTCGCACGCGACCCGCAGGCGGAGGACTACGGCATCCCCGTGCTGCGCGTCCACCGCGATCGAATGGCCCCGCTGCTCGAAGCCTGGAACCTCGATGCGCTCGCGAAGGAGATCGACGCGACCGGCGCGCCGAAGTCGCGCGCGATCGACGGGAAGGCCGACTACGTCGAGCACCTCGCGAAGACACGCCGCACGGTCAAGAACGTCATCGGCGTGCTGCCGGGCAGCGATCCGGCGCGCGCGCAGGAAGCCGTGGTGGTTGGCGCGCATTACGATCACCTCGGCCTCGGCGGACGGCATTCGATGAACCCCAACCTCGCCGGCCAGGTTCATAACGGCGCGGACGACAATGCCTCGGGGACCGCGGCCATCATCGAAGTCGCCCGGGTCGCGGCCGCGAACCGATCCCGATTCGGCCGCACGACGGTCTTCGTCGCCTTCGCGGGCGAGGAGCTCGGCCTGCTCGGCTCGTCGCAGTACGTGAACAATCCCGCCGTTCCGCTCGACAGGACGGCCGCGATGCTGAACCTCGACATGGTGGGCCGGCCGCGCGGCCGCATTCTGGTCAGCGGCTTGGAAACGGCGCCGGCCATCGACGATGACCTCAAGGCAGCCGCGGCCGAAATCGACGGCCTCGAGATCAGGCGCTTTCAGGATGGCGCAGGCGTCGGGTCGAGCGACGATACGTCGTTTCTGCTGAAGAAAGTGCCGTCTGTCGGCTTCTTCTCCGGCTTCCACAGCGACTACCACCGTCCGACCGACGACTGGCCGCACATCGATGGTCCTGGTGCCGCTCGCGTGGCGTGGCTCGCCTACGAGCTCACAGCGCGACTCGCCTCACGGCCGGATCGGCCGAAGTACGTCGCGCGCGCCGAGCGTTCAAGCCATGGGACGAGCACCTCCGGTGACGCGGGATCCGTTGGAGGCTACGGGCCCTACTTCGGCTCGGTGCCGGACTTCGGCGACAGCGACGCCGGCGTGAAGTTTGCCGAGGTGCGAGAGAACAGTCCCGCGGCAAAAGCCGGCCTCAAGGCCGGCGATCTGATGGTGAGCTTCGACGGCAAGCCGATGCGTACGTTGTACGACTTCACGTACGCACTCCGCGCAAAGAAGCCGGGGGATGAAGTTGAAGTGAAAGTGATGAGGGACGGCCAGCCCCTCATCGTCAAGGTTCAGCTCTCCACGCGGCCCTGAGCAAGGCGAATCAAACCACGAGATTCACGAAAGACACGAAATCGATTTTCGTGATTTCGTGTCTTTCGTGGTTGAGCGTTAGGAGCGGTCGGGCGATGCAGCGACAGTCCAGTCGTGAACGCGCGGAGCCGCTCGCGCAGCATCAGCCGTCCGCGGTGCAGACGCGACTTCAGCGTCTGATCCTTCAGCCTCAAGCGGCTGCTCGCCTCCTCGGTGGTCAAACCCTGGATGTCGCGGAGGACGACGGGCGCGCGATAAATCTCGGGCAGCTCGCGAATCGCCTGCGCGACCGCGTCGCGAAGCTGTGTCCGAAGCAGCTCTTCGTCGGGCATGCGCGACCAGTCCGCGGTCTGGCGCTGCGCGCGCGGCCGCTCCTCGCCTGCCGCTGACGCGGCAATCGCACGCTCCTTCTCCTGCTCGGCCTGACGCGCCAGCCTGGTGTTACGCAGCTTCGACATCGCCGTGTTGAACGTAATCCGGTAAATCCAGGATGAGAGCGCCGCATCGCCGCGGAATGCTCCCACCTTGCGGTAGACCTTCATCAGAACGTCCTGCGTGACTTCCTCGGCGTCCTCGCGGTTCTTCATATGGCGCAAGGCCAGTTGATAAATGCGGGAGCTATAACGCTCTGCCAGCTCGTGCACAGCCGCCTCGTCCCTGGCCTGGAGACGGGCGATGAGCCGGCGGTCCTGTGTTCTGTCCATTCGGGTCCTCGTTGTCCGGTAGAACACCGACCACTTTGGTCTTATTCCCAGGGTGGGAGACACAGGGAGATCAGGGAGGTCGGGGAGGATCTGTTCATCCGATTCACAGGGAGATCAGGGAGGCCGGGGAGGGCTCTACTCGTCAAATTCACAGGGAGATCAGGGAGGCCGGGGAGGGCTCTATTCGTCAGATTCACAGGGAGATCAGGGAGGTCGAGGAGGGCTCTATTCGTCAGATTCACAGGGAGATCAGGGAGGTCGAGGAGGCTCGATTCGTCGGATTCACAGGGAGATCAGCGAGGTCGAGGAGGTTCGATTCGTCGGATTCACAGGGAGATCAGCGAGGTCGAGGAGGTTCGATTCGTCAGATTCACAGGGAGATTCTATCTCGCCCTCGCCGTGCTGCCGGATGGCGCGCGGGACATCCTCGGGCCGTGGATCGAGCAGACCGAAGGCGCCAAGTTCTGGATGAAGGGGTTCAGCGACCTCAAGGCGCGGGGGGGCCGCGACATCCTCATCGCCGTGACCGACGGCCTCACGGGGATGAGCGAGGCGCTCGCCGCGGTCTTTCCGGAGACGACGCTGCAGACCTGCATCGTCCACCTCATTCGTCAGAGTCTCGACTTCGCCAATTGGAAAGAACGGAAGCCGATGGCCGCAGCGCTCCGAACCGTCTACGGCGCGCCCCGTGCGGAGGCGGCTGGCGCCGCCCTGGATGCCTTCGCGCGAGGCCCGTGGGGGCCAGAAATTCCCGACCGTCGTGGCGTCCTGGCGCCGCGCTTGGACCCACGTGATTCCGTTCTTTGCGTTTCCGCCCGAGGTCCGGCGCGTGGTCTACACGACCAACGCCCGGGAGAGTGTCCACGCACCGCGCCGCAAGATCATCAGGACTCGCGGGCACTTCCCGAACGACGAGGCCGCGACGAAGCTGATGTGGTTGGCGCTCCGCAACATCACCGCGAAATGGCAGCGCGGTGCGATTCACTGGCGGGCGGCGATGAACCAGTTCGCGATACTCTACGAGGGCCGGTTCACGAGACCAGCTGTGTGAGTAACCGCCTCACACACGAAATTCCTGACACTCCCGTGCTTCTTAGTCTCCCCGACATTCCCTGATCTCCCAGATCTCCCTGTGAACGGAAGAAGTCGCCTCCCGATCTCCCCGACCTCCCTGTGAATGAGGAAGTGCCTCCCTGATCTCCCCGACCTCCCTGTGAATTAAAGAACTGCCTCCCTGATCTCCCCGACCTCCCTGTGAATAAGGAAGTGCCTCCCCGATCTCCCTGATCTCCCTGTGAATCCCCTCCAAAATCTCCCGAACCCCAACTGAGGTTACCCTTTACGCTCATGGTCCTCGCGGCCATCCTCATCGTCACTGCCCTCATCCTCGTCAACGCGCTATACGTCGCCGCTGAGTTTGCCGCCGTCAGCGTTCGGAGGAGCCGCATTCGCCAGCTCGCGGCCGATGGCAACCCGCTGGCCGCATGGCTGCTGCCCGTGCTGGAGTCGCCCGCCGCCCTGGATCGCTACATCGCGGCTTGCCAGATTGGCATCACGCTGTCGAGCCTTATGCTCGGCGCCTACGCACAGGCCACGATCGCGGTGTGGCTGACGCCATGGTTCGCCAGCCTTGGCGGCTTGCAGGAGGCCGCCGCGCACTCGACGTCGGCCGCTGTGGTGCTGCTCTCCCTCACGGTCCTCCAGGTCATCTTCGGGGAGCTCGTTCCGAAATCGCTGGCCCTCCAGTACCCGACCAAGAGCTCGCTCTACACGCTGATCGGGATGATCCCGTCGCTGTGGTTGTACCGGCCGTTCATCAAGTGGCTGAACGGCACCGGTCTGCTGATCCTGCGCCTGCTCGGCGCACCGCAGCACGGCCACCGCCACATCCATTCGCCGGAGGAGATCGAGCTGCTCATCGCAGAGAGTCGCGACGGCGGCCTGCTCGAGCCCGACGAGCATCGGCGGCTGCACCGGGCGCTGCGCCTCAACCTGCGGCAGGGGCGGCAGCTGATGGTGCCGCGTCCGAAGATATCCGCGGTCGACATCGACACGCCGCTGAACCAGGTGATCGAAATCGTGGCGCGCAGCCCCTTCTCGCGGCTGCCCGTCTATCGTGACTCGATCGACAACATCGTCGGCGTACTCCACACGAAGGACCTCGCGAGCTGGCTGGTGAGCGATCAGCCGAGCGGCACGCTCGGGTCGATCATCCGGCCCATTGCCAGCGTGCACGAGAGCGTGACCGCGGACCGCGTCCTGAAGGAGCTTCGGGAGCGCGGCACCCACCAGGCGCTCGTGGTGGACGAGCATGGGGGCACGGCGGGGCTGGTCACGCTCGAGGACGTTCTGTCCGAGCTTCTCGGCGACGTAGGCGACGAGTTCAAACCAGGCGAGCCGGTTCCGGAAACGCTGCCGGATGGCCGCGTGCGCCTGCCGGCCTCGATGAGCGTCGATGACGCCGCCGCGCTGCTGCGCACGCGGTGGGATACGGAAGCGACGTCGGTCGGCGGGCTCGTCATGGAGTATCTGGGGCACCTTCCGGCGCCCGGCGAGCACACGACTGCCGGCGCGTTCGAGTTCGTGGTGGAGCGGGTCGACGGGCACGCGATCGAATCTGTTCTCGCGCGGCGGATTGCCGCCGAGCCTGAGGCGCACGAGGAATGACCGAGCTCCTCGTCCCGGCGGCAATCGTCCTGGGGCTCGTGGTGTTGAACGGCTTCTTCGTCGCCGCGGAATTCTCGATCGTCGGCGCACCCCGGGCCAGCATCGAGCATCAGGCGTCTCGAGGCAGCGTGCTGGCGCAGCGCGTCGCGCGCGTCCTCGAGGATCCGAAGCGCCAGGACCGCTACATCGCCACCACGCAGATCGGGATCTCCGTGGCGAGCCTGGGGCTTGGCATGTACGGCGAGCACGTGCTGGCCGAATGGATCGCCGCCCGGCTGGCGCCGTACGACGCAAACCCGTGGATCGCCGCGCACGCCATGGCCAGCGTGATCGCGATCGGCCTTCTCACCTATCTGCACATCGTGATCGGCGAGATGGTGCCAAAGGCGCTCGCGCTCCAGAGGCCGGAGCGAACGGTGCTCTACGTCACGCCGCTGATCCTGTTGATGGAAACGGTGATCTATCCGCTGGTCGTCGTCTTGAACGGCATCGGCAACATGTTGCTCCGGCTTATTGGCGTCCGTCGTACCGAGGCTGGAACAGATCGCTACCACACGACGGAGGAGCTGCAGTTCATCATCGAGGAGAGCCAGGAAGGCGGGCTGCTTCGCGGCGAGTCGGGCAAGATCCTGCGCGAGCTGTTCGAGTTTGGCGACCGACTGGCCGGCGAGGCAATGGTGCCGCGCGTGCTGGTCACCGGGATCCCGGTGGGCACCGAACCCGACGAACTGCGCGCTATCGTTCGCGCGCACGCGTACACGCGGTATCCCGTGTACAGCGGCGATCTCGACAACATCATCGGGAGCCTGCACATCAAGGATGCGTTGCGGCACATCGTGTCGAACCGCCCGGTGAGCGCGCGAGAAGCCCGCCCGCTCCCGCACGTCCCAGGACAGCTGCTGCTCGATGAAGTGCTGGCCGCGATGCGTCGGTACCGCTCGCAGATGGCCGTCGTCATGGACCAGCAGGGAGGCACGGCCGGCCTTCTGACGATCGAAGACCTCTTCGAGGAAGTCGTTGGGGAAATCGAGGAGGGCAAGGTGCGGGGACCGATCGTCAAGGACGCACAGGGGCGCCTGCGAGTGCGCGGCACGGTGAGGCTCGAGGAGGTTGGCGAGGTGCTCGGTTTCGCGCTGGAGCATCCGAAGGTGACCACCGTCAGCGGGCTCGTGCTGCTCCTTGTCGGACGACCCGCGGCGGTCGGCGACATCGTCACTTACAACAATGTACGTATCGAGGTAACGGCCGTCGCCGGTCGCGGCGTCGCCGATGCGCTCGTCATTCCCACCCCTCGCTCCTGAACCCTCCTTCGGATCGAATGTTGCTCAACGGGGCGTGCGAGGAGCCTGAATCGGATCCTTGTGCACCGGGGAACTACACCGGACCCCGGGCGATGTAGCGGCGACATACATCGTTTACGAGCACCACGAGGACGCGGCGGTGCCGCGTGGAAACGAGCCTTGGTATGCCTCTCACCCTCGGTCGTGTGTGCGTCTCCACAACGCTCTTTCTTTCCTTCCTTCTCGCAGCGCCGGCCTGGGCGCTTCCGGTCACGTGGAAAAGCGCCGATGACGCGTGGCGGCCGGATGTCCAGGGAGCGAGTGTTCCGAGGTTCACGAGCAACCGCGATGTTCTGGATGTCGCGCCGCGACCGCTGAACCCGGCCGACGACAGGCCGGTTGCGATTCCGAGGTCGAACGATGGCGTCGGGACATCGCCGGCGCCAATATCGGTGCCTGAACCGGCCACGCTCGTTCTCGCCGGGCTCGGGGTGGCCGTCGGTCTACGTTGCGCGCGCAGACGGCGCTGACCAGGCTTCGACCGCAACGCGCTCGAAGACGGCCGCGAAGTTGCGCGTGAACGCATCTTCGACCTGATCGATCTGCACACTGCCGATGGCTTCGCGCGCGAGCGAGGTGACGCCGCGATCGGCAATGCCGCACGGGACGATCAACCGGAAATGATCGAGATTGGTCGTCACGTTGAAGGCAAAGCCGTGGCTGGTGATCCAGCGTGAGATCCGCACGCCGATGGCACCGATCTTCGCCGCGCTCGTTTTCCCGGCGCTGATCCACGCGCCGGTCAGTCCTTCGATCCGGCCTGCCTTCACCCCGTAATCCGCGCAGACGCGGATCATGACCTCCTCGAGATCGCGGACGTAGCGGTGCACGTCACAGCGATCGGGCTTCAAGTCGAGGATTGGGTAGCCGACGATTTGACCCGGGCCGTGGTAGGTGACGTCGCCCCCCCTGCCGGTCTCGTGCACTTCCACGCCGACGTGCGCGAGATGGTCAGGTGAGGCGAGGATGTTGGCGCGGCTGGCGTCGGGCCTGATTCCGAGCGTAACGACGGGCGGATGCTGCAGCAGCAGCAGCACGTCCGGAATCCGGCCTGCGCGGCGCTCCTCCACGAGATGCCGCTGCAGGTCGAGTGCTTCCGCGTACGGGACGAGGCCGAGCCGGCGGATCTCCAGCTCTCTCACACTTGATTCGAATCGAAACTCTCGAGTGTCTGCTTGACGTCGGACATGAACTGATCGGCGACGGCGCCGTCGATCAACCGATGGTCGTACCCCAGCGTCAGGTAAGCCATCGTTCTGATGGCGATGGCATCGTCCACGACGATCGGCCGCTTCTCGACGATGCCGACGCCAAGGATGGCTACCTGCGGCTGGTTGATGATCGGCATGCCGAACTGCGCGCCGAACGTACCTGGATTCGTGACGGTGAACGTCCCGCCCTGCACCTCTTCGGGCTTGAGCTGCTTCGACCGCGCGCGGCCGGCGACATCGGCGATCGCCCGGCTCAGCCCCAGGATGTTCTTCTCGTCGGCATTCCGGACGACGGGAACGATCAGGCCGTTGTCGAGCGCCACGGCGATTCCGAGGTTCACGTCCTTCTTGTAGACCACGTTGTCGCCGTCGAGCGAGCTGTTGATGATCGGATGCCGCCGGATCGCGTCGATCACCGCCTTGGCGATGAAGCTCATATACGTGAGCTTCGCGCCCATTCGCTCGTACTCCGCCTTCTTCGCCTGGCGAATCCGGTCCACGGTCGAGAAGTTGACGTGAAAGACCGAATGCACGTGCGCCGAGGTGCGGCGGCTCAACACCATGTGCTCGGCGATCTTCTTCCTCATCACCGAGAGCGGCTGGATCTCCACGCGCGCGTCGTGAACACCGGGTGCGGCAGGCGCGCCGGGAGCGGTGGGCTTCGATTCGATGTAGTCGAGGATGTCGCTCTTCGTCACGCGGCCGGCGATGCCCGATCCCGACAGCTCGGTGATGTCGATGTTGTGCTCGCGAGCGATCCGGCGGACGAGCGGCGACGAGCGCTGACGTCGAAGCTCCTCGCGCGTCACCTCGCGCGTACCGCCGTTCGTGCCTCGGTGCGCAGCAGCCGGAGGAGAGGGCGGCGCTTCCTTTGCGGCAGGCGTCGGAGCCTTCGCCGGATGACCATCGCCTTGCGGCTGCGGCTCGGCCGGAGGGCCCGCAGCTTGGCTCGCCGAAGCCGATGGCGGCTCGCCCGCTTGTCCGATGGTCGCGACCACGCTGTTCACCGCGACCGTCTCGCCGGGCTGCACCTTGATTTCGGTGAGCACACCCGCCATCGGCGACGGAATTTCCGCATCGACCTTATCGGTCGAGATCTCGAACAGCGGCTCGTCGCGCTCGATCGTGTCGCCCACCTTCTTCAGCCAGCGCACGACGGTGCCTTCCGCGATCGACTCGCCCATCTGGGGCATCACTACTGGTGTCGCCATGAGCTTTAAGCCCTGAGCCTCGAGCCTTACTACATATGAATCGCGGCGCCGTGCGTCGCATGCGCCGCTTCTCCAACCGCCTCGGAGAACGTCGGGTGCGCGTGGATGGTCTTCACCAGCTCCTCGACCGTGCACTCGAGCCGGAGGGCCAGCACGGCCTCAGCCACGAGCTCCGTCGATCGCGGCCCGATCATATGAACGCCGAGCACTTCATCGTACTTCGTATCGGCCACGATCTTGACGAACCCTTCCGTTTCGCCCGCCATCTTCGCGCGCCCCAGAACGCCGAACGGAAACGAGCCGATCCGGACGTCGTAGCCCCGCTCCTTTGCTTCCGCCTCCGTCAACCCGACGCTGCCGATCTCCGGATCGCAGTAGGTGCATCCCGGCACGTGATCGTAGTTCAGCGGTCGCACCGCCTGACCGGCAAGCCGCTCGGCCACGAGAATACCTTCGGCGGACGACACGTGCGCCAGCTGCGGGTGCACTCCCGCGCCCAGGGTAATCACGTCGCCGATCGCCGAGACGTTCGGCACGTTCGTCCGGTACATCTCGTCCACTTTGATGTAGCCCTTCTCCATCTGGAGCCCGAGCTCTTCGGCGCCGAGACCCGTGGTCACCGGCCCTCTCCCGGTTGCGACCAGGAGAATTTCGCAGGAAAGCTTCTGCGTCTTGCCGTCGCTCCCCTCCGCCTCGATGTCCACGCCCGATGCCGTCACCGAGGCCTTGGTGACCTTGGTTCCGGTCAGCGATTTGATCCCCTGCTTCTTGAACGACTTCTCCAGCTCCGCCGACACCGCGGCGTCCTCCACTGGCACGAGCCGCGGCAGCAGCTCGATCACTGTGACTTCGGCGCCGAAGCGGCGATAGATCGACGCGAACTCCACGCCGACCGCCCCGCTTCCCAGGATGATCATCGACTTCGGCACCCGTTTCAGATGGATCGCCTCGTCGCTCGTGATGACGCGGGTGCGATCGATCTCGATGCCGGGCACGCTCCGCGGCGACGATCCCGTGGCCACGATGATCTGCTTCGCATCCAGCGTCTGCTTCTCGCCTTCGAACACGTCCACTCTGCCGGCGCCCGCGAGGCGCGCCGTGCCCTTGATCCAGTCGATCTTGTTCTTCTTGAACAGGAACTCGATGCCCTTCGTGAGACCGCTCACCACCTTGTCCTTGCGCGTCTGCACCTGGCCCATGTCGATCGCCGCGGAACCCGCCGGAAGCGTGACACCCCACTCTTTCGCGTTCTGGACGATCTTCATCGCGTGCGCATGCTCGAGCAGCGCCTTGGTGGGAATGCAGCCCCAGATGAGGCACGTGCCGCCGAGCGCCTTCTGCTTCTCGACGACCGCCACTTTCATTCCGAGCTGCGCCGCGCGTATCGCGGCCACGTAGCCGCCGGTACCGGCGCCGATCACAACGACGTCGTATGAGTTCGACAACGAAAGCTCCTTCAGGCCGCTAGCGTCGCAGGGAAGTCAGGGGCACGAATGATTCCTTGGCAGGTGGTGAAGCGGACGGTGGAGCGGGTATGGCCGCGTCCGGCTGCTCGGCGCCGAGGATACGCTCCGCCCGCCGGCACAGCTCGAGGTGCTGGTACTTGAGCTCCCAGTGCATCTCCGAGAGCTGCGTCAGGCGCGCCGCGGCCCGGCGGGCCGTAATCAACGCCGCGACTGCCACGGCCAACGCGGCCCCTATGACGACCCACAGGACGGTCATAAGTACTCTATGATAGCCACCAATTCCGATTTTCCTTTTGCCTTTTTCCTTTTGCCTTACAGAAAGGCATGAATCCTAAACGCAAGACAGTGTTGATCGTCGATGACGACGAAGGGATGCGCGACACGATCGCGGCCATCCTGCGGCGTGATTTTCGGGTGCTCAAAGCGGGCACGGGCGAAGCGGCCCTGGCCGTCATGGACAAGGAGGACATCGACCTCCTGGTCCTCGACGTCCGGCTCCCGGGAATCGACGGCTTCGAAGTCCTCAAGATCCTCCAGGAGAACTATCCCTTCGTCGAGGTCATCATGATTTCGGCGATGCAGGAAGTCGAGTCGGCGGTGCGGGCGATCAAGCATGGCGCCTACCACTACGTCACGAAGGACTTCGACTACGAGTCGATGCGATCGCTCGTCAACAAGGCAAGCGAGCGTCAGGACCTGAATCGTCAGGTCATGATGCTCAGCGCCGAGGTGGCCGAGCAGACCGAGCGCGAGTTCATCGTCGGGCCGAGCAAGGCGACGCGCGACATCGTGGACCTCGCCCGCAAGGTGGCCAAGATCTCCGCGACGGTGCTCATCCTCGGCGAGAGCGGAACGGGCAAGGAGCTGCTCGCGCGCATGATTCACCGCGAGGCCGGCGACTCGAACACGCCGTTCGTGGCGGTGAATCTCGCCGCGATACCCAAGGATCTGGTCGAGAGCGCCCTCTTCGGCCACGAGAAAGGAGCTTTCACCGGAGCCGTCCGCCAGCAGATCGGCAAGTTCGAGCTCGCGTCGGGCGGAACGCTATTCCTCGACGAGATTGGCGACCTCCGGCTCGAACTCCAGGCCAAGCTGCTCCGTGCGATTCAGGAGGGCGAAATCGAGCGCGTCGGCGGGCTCCATCCAATCAAGACCGAGTTCCGCCTGATTGCCGCAACGAACATCGACCTCGATCGGGCGGTCAAAGAAGGGACGTTCCGGGGCGATCTCTACTACCGGCTCAACGTCATCCCGATTCGCATGCCGCCGCTGCGGGAGCGCATCGAGGACCTGCCCGAGCTGGCGAAGTTCTTCCTGCGCCGCTACAACATCAAGTTCCGGAAGAGCATCCACGGCATCGCGGACTCCACGATCAAGGTCCTCCAGTCGGTACTGGTGGCCGGGAAACATCCGGGAGCTCGAGAACCTGATCGAACGGCTCGTCGCCGTCACCGACAAGCACTGGATCACCGACGAAGACCTGCCCTACGAGCTGCACGTGGCGCAGCTCGATCTCGAGGCACCGGCCGGCGAGAACCTGCTCGACCGCGCGCTGTCGACATTCGAGCGGAACTTCCTCGTCCGCGCGCTCGAAAAATCGGGCTGGAACGTGACTGCAACCGCACGGACACTCGGCATCCCGCTGAGCACGCTGAAGTTCAAGATGGACCGGCTCGACATCCGTGAGCTGGCGCGGCGCATTCGGGGCAATTGACGGCAAATCTCGAATCAGGAGGGCCACGCAGGCAAGGCGCTGCCCCCACCGGCCAACATCTTGGCCGCCCAAGTCAAGTCGTTCTAAACACGCAGGTAAGACGGCATCGGTAGACAGGCCTGTTCCACAGGGTCGACCGATTGGCCGTGCGATGTGTGCAGGTCTTCTATGCGAGCTCTTTGCCCGATCGGGCGTCGAAGTGGCAATCCACGCGCAATTCCGTCACATTCAGTGTGCAAGCGCACCCACGTGCAATCGTGGTACATCCGTTGCTCATTCAGGCAAAGTTACCCGACATCAACATGAAGCCTTCGATTTTCAACGCGCAGGTCCCGCTGCCCGAGCGCAACGAGGTGTTCCTGATGAACACCTTCTCCGACGCGCAGCTTCTCGTATCGCCTGACGTTCCGGCGCTGCTCGAACGTCTGAACACTGGAGGCGCCGCCTTCACGGCGGAGGAGCGCGAGACGCTGGGCACCCTCGCCGAGAACGGGTTCATCGTCAAGAGCTCCGACGCCGAGCGTGAGGGGCTCCGCGAGTACTTCCGTCAGTTTCGCGAGGACACCGAGCAGATGAAGGTGACCGTGCTCACCACGCTCCAGTGCAACTTCGCGTGCGATTACTGCTTCCAGGGGGATCACGGCGATCACAACCTGTTCGCGCAGAAGATGACGCTCGAGCAGGCGTCCCAGGTGGTCTCCTGGATCGAAGAGAGGCTCGACGCGGTCCGGCCGTCGCGCTTCGTGCTGACGCTCTTCGGTGGCGAGCCGCTGCTCAATCTGCCGGTGGCGTATTACCTCGCTGAGCGCTGCCACGCGGCGTGCGCGGCCCGCGGCATCGATCAGCGGATCACCGTCATCACCAACGGGCTGCTGCTGACCGAGGAGGTCGTCGACCGGCTGCTGCCGTACGGCCTCGCCGGCGTGAAGATCACGCTCGACGGCGACCGCGACACGCACAACCGGATGCGGCCGCTGCGCGGCAAGCAGGGCACGTTCGACCGCATCATCGAGAACATGCGGCGGGTGGGGCCGAAGATCCCGCTGGTCGTGGGCGGCAACTTCGACGAGAGCTCCGCCGACAGCTATCCGGCGCTGCTCGATTTCCTCCGCGAGCAGTCCTTCGCCGACAACATCACGAAGGTCAACTTCAAGCCGATCATCAAGACGACCCCGAGCACGCCGAAGGGCATGATTCCGCTGACGGTCGTCGGCAGCAACGGCAAGCCGCTCGCGAATCCTCTGAACGGGACCTGCATGACGAGTGCGGGCGCGGGCACCGCCGTCGGCAGCGCGTGCGATTCATGCGGCTTCGCCGATCAGACGATGACGTTCCTCCGGGCCGAGACGAAGAAGCGCGGCTTCTATACGCCCGACGGCGTGCACATGGGGCCGTGCGAGCTCCATAGCCGGCACGCCTACACGATTGGTCCTGACGGCGCGCTCTACGCGTGCCCGGGGTTCACCGGTGAGCCGTCGCAGTCGACGGGCCACATCGATGGACGTCAGGACGGCTGGCGCGCCGCCGCCGCCGAGCGCTTCGACGCGCTGGCGCCGTACAAGAACTGCGGTGACTGCCATTTCATTCCCGTGTGCGCGGGCGGGTGCTCCGTCGCGTCACACACCGAGCTCGGTGACATGAATACGCCGTCATGTCACAAAGCGAGTATGGAGGCGGCGCTCGTGGCGCTGGCGCATTCCGCGGCAGCAGCTTGCTAGTCCTGTCAACAGTTGAGAGAGGTAGAATCATGAAGATCACCGTGATCAAGAAGGCCGACAACAAGAAGACCCCGAAGCGCGGATGCCCATGGATGATCGACGACTACGAGCCGGCAAAGGGCTAGAACCGCTTCCCCCTTCTTTTCGATCGCGTAGAACTGCGCCTACAACCGCACAGCGCCGCACGCAGCGTTGCCACGTTGCGTGCGGTTTCTTGTTTATCGCGGCAGCGGCGTCGGCGGTCGCATGCCGACAACCCGCGCCACCGCCGGAAGCCACACCTCTCATCGCGCGCATCGGAGTTCCGGAAGCCGACGTGGCGGCCCCGGACATCGGACTGCGCCAGGCCGCAGCCTTTCTGACGTCCGAGGGACTGACGACCCAGAACAACGACGGGCGCGTCCGACCAAGCCTCGCCGGAAGCTGGACGTCGACCAGCGACGGCCTGGTCTGGCGATTCGCGCTTCGGGAGGGCATCACCTTTCACGACGGCACTACCGCGACGGCGCCCGTCATTGTCGAGGCCATCCAGGCGCAGCTGACCGGGCGCAGGCTTCGCAACGCGCATCCCGGCCTGACCGATATCGTCACCGTCGAGGCCGACGGCGACAAGACCATCGTCATCACCCTCAGCCGGCGGTCGACGTTCCTGCTCGAGGACCTGGATTTCGCGATCACGCGCGTGCTGCCGGACAAGTCGTCGGTCGGTACCGGCCCGTTCAGGACGGTTGGAGGAACCGCATCGGAGATCACGCTGGAGGCCCACACCGCGTACCACGGCGGAAGGCCGCAGTTGGACCGTGTCGTCGTTCGCGCCTACCCGACCCTTCGCACGGCGTGGGCAGCCCTGATGCGTCAGGAGATAGACGTTCTTTACGATCTGTCGCGAGACGCCGTCGAGTTCGCGAGGTCGAGCGACATCGCCCTGCATTCGTACCTGCGGCACTACGTGTATGCCGTGGCGTTCAACAGCGCCCGGCCGCTCTTTGCCCCGACTCCCGTCCGCCGAGCCCTCAATGCGGCGATCGACCGTGACGCCCTCATCCGAGAGGTCCTCAGGGGGCAGGGGCTCCCCGCGAGCGGCCCCTTGTGGCCGCAACACTGGGCCTACGATTCGACGGCAAGGGGTTACGTGTTCGATCCCTCGCTCGCCGGCACGACGCTCGACGCCGCGGGGACGAGGCTCCTGCCCAAGGCCAACGGCCGCCGCTTCCGCTTCACGTTTACCTGCATCCTTCCGGAGAACTGGGTGGTCTGGGAGCGCATGGCGCTGAACGTCCAGAAGCAGCTCTACGATATCGGCGTCGACATGCAGCTTCAGGTGCTTTCGGCCGAAGAATTCAACAGGCGGCTGCGTACCGGCGACTTCGATGCCGCGATCATCGAGATGCGCAGCGGGCCGTACCTGTCGAGGCCGTACTCATTCTGGCGCTGGGGAGGCGAACGAACCGCCTACAACGTGTTCGGCTATCGTAGTGGCGCGGCGGATCGCTGGTTCGACGCGATTCGTCTCGCGCCGACGGATGCCGAGTACCGCGTGGCGGCAGGTCAGCTCCAACGTACCTTGCTCGAGGATCCTCCGGCGCTCTTCCTGGCCTGGACACAGAGGACTCGCGCAGTGAATCGCCGCTTCGACGTGCATGTGGATACGACCCGGGATCCGATGCCGAACATCCTGCGTTGGACGGTAAACGACGGCAACCGTACGACCCATTGAAGAGGATCACTCACCGGTTTGCACTGCTTCTCGCCGCGGCCGCGGTGGTTCCGCTGCTGGCGTACGGCGCCATCTCGATCTATTCCCTGCAGCGCGGGACGCGGACGACGGTCATCGAAGGAAACCTGAACGTCGCACGCCGAGCGTCCGAGCAGATTCAGCTCTACATCACCAGCATCATCAAGATTCTCAAGGCTGTCGCCGCCGACCTGGAGCACACCGGGCTGGCGCGATGGCAGCAGGATCGCATCCTCAAGAATTTCGTTCTTCAGTTTCCAGAGTTCACCGAGTTGACGCTGCTCGATCAGGCGGGGGCGCCAACCGTGACGAGCCGCGCGGGCGCGCCGACTGTCAAGGTTCCGGACTCGGACGCCTTCCAGATCGAAGGCGCTCTGATCTCGCGCTTCGCCGTCGACGACGACCTCCTGCCGACGGCCGTCGTCGCGGTGCGGCTCGGCGGAACGCAGAGCAGCGGGGGGTGGCTCGTCGGCCGGCTGAACCTCGAAGAACTGTGGCGGATGGTCGATCGCATCCGGGTCGGCGAGCAGGGCGTCGCGCTGCTCGTCGGACGGGACGGCCAGCTGCTCGCGCACGGGCATGCCGACGAGAAGCCGCGCGTCGCGCGCGGCGACAATCTCCTGTCGCATGCGATGCTGCAGGCGCTCGGCACGGCATCGCCCGACCAACCGTCCGCGCTCGTGGCCTCGGCCGAGTACGACTCGCCGCGCGGGCGCATGCTCGGCGCCGCCGCGCGCGTGCCTGCGCTCGACTGGACCGTCGTGGTCGAGCAGCCGCAGTCGGAGGCGTTCGCGATCGCCGGCCGGCTGCAGGCGCAGCTTGGAGTCGCGATCGGTCTCGCCCTCTTCGTCATGGTGGCCATGGGCTACCACTGGGGCCGCGGTTTCATCGAACCGATCCTCGCGCTCATGCGCGGAACCCGCGCGCTCGCGGAAGGCCGCCTCGGCGAACGCGTCGCGATCGCCTCGACCGACGAGATCGGGCAGCTCGGGCAGGCGTTCAACAACATGGCGGAGCGGCTCGTCGAGCTCCAGGAAGACGTGAAGAAGAAAGAGCGGCAGGCGGTGTTCGGCCGCGTCGCGGTCGGCCTGGTCCACGACCTGTCGCATCCGATTCAGAACATCGGCAACAGCTGCAAGCTGATCGTGAAGATGTTCGACGATCAGGAATACCGCGAGACCTTCCGGCGCACGGTGGAGCGCGAGCTCGCCGAAGTCAAACGGATGATGGACGACCTCCGCAACATCGCGAAGCCGATCCCGCTGGAGAAATTTCCGCTCGACGTCAACAAGGCGATCGCGGAGCTGGCCGAGGCGATGCAGACGACCGCCGAGCGCGCCGGGCTCGCGCTCGAGAGCGAGCTCGCCTTCGGCCCGCTGTACGTGGAGGGCGACCTCTTCGCCCTGAATCGCGTCTACCGCAACCTGCTGATCAATGCCTTCCAGGCCACGGCGCCGGGCGGCCGCGTGCTCCTTCGCACGCTGCGGCAGAACGATCACGCGGTGATCGAGGTCGCCGACAGCGGCTGCGGGATTCCCCCGATCGAATCGAGAACATCTTCGAGGACTTCGTGACCACGAAGCGCCGCGGATTGGGGCTCGGGCTGGCGATCTCGAAGAAAGTGGTGGAACAGCTCGGAGGCTCGATCGCCGTCGCGAGCGAGGTGGGACGCGGCACCACCTTCACGCTGCAATTTCCGCTCACCAAAGCACGCCCGTCGCAGGTCGCGAACATTTCTCGGCGCGCATCGCTCTGAGATAACCTAGTTCCACGTTCCAGGTTCCGGGTTCCGGGTTCGTGTTCTGAGTTCCGGTTTCGGGGTCGTCGTTCAACGAGCCGTACATGAGAAAGCGGCGCCCGCGCTTCGCGGTGCGCCGCTCATCAAGGACATCGGGGGGAATTCCCCGCGAGCTACTTCTTCGGGAGAACGGTGTCCTTCAGCTGCTTGGCGATCCGTGCCTTCACGACGGTCTTCGCGGGGATCTTGATCGCTTCCCCCGTGGCCGGGTTCCTGCCCATCCGCGCTTTGCGCTTCTGCACCACGAGCTTGACCATGCCGGGAAGCACGAACTCGCCCGAGCGCTTGAGCTCTTTCTCGGCGAGCTGCGTGAGCTCGTCGAAGAACTCGCGCGCCTGCGTACGCTTCACCTCGAATCGTTCGGAGAAGTGTGAGAAAAGCTCCGATTTGCCCATTCTCCGGGCCTCTGCCATGTCGTCCCCCCGTTGCTGTGCGCGCCGAATCTCTCTCCGTGGGGCAGCTGTTGCGCGCTCGAACTGCCGCGGAAACTTGTGGAAAAACGCCGTATGCTAGCGCGCGACTACCCGAGTGTCAATTGCGCGCGACCTCGCAACCGGTCGATTTCCAAGCAAAATGCTAGAATTTCGGCGTCATGTCAAGCACGACGACGATCGAGACCTTTCCGAACCCGCGCCCTGGACGCGAGTTCGAGATCGCGATCAGTTGTCCGGAGTTCACGTCGGTGTGCCCGAAAACCGGGCTTCCCGACTTCGGCGAGATCCGCATCAGCTATGTGCCCGGCGATCGCTGTATCGAGTTGAAGGCACTCAAGTACCTACATGATCGAGTTCCGCAACCGCGGGATCTTCTACGAGGCCGTGACGAATCAGATCCTCGACGACCTCGTCGCCGCGTGCCAGCCTCGGCGCATGACGGTCGTCGGTGATTTTTCCGTGCGCGGCGGGATCAAGACGGTGGTAACGGCAAGCTATACGGCTTCGTGATTCATCGTCTTCCGATCGAAGACTCGATAGACCTCCACGCCTTCGCGCCTCGGGACATCAAATCGGTCGTCGAGGAGTACATCCGCGCCGCGCACGAGGCGGGGCTGCGCGAAGTGCGGCTCATTCACGGGCGCGGCAAAGGCATCCAGCGAGGCATCGTCCAGCAGACGCTCGAACGCCACCCGCTCGTGGCGGAGTTCTGGGACGCGCCGGAATCGCACCTTGGCGCGACCGTGGCCAGGCTGGTCTAGGGGTCTGGCCCCTATGGTGCCAGGCCTCCGCGTGCAACATGGAGGCCTGGCACCATAGGGGCCAGACCCCATAGAATCCGCGAATGCGGCGCCTCGTCCTCGCTCTGCTCGTCATTGCCGCACCGGGCTACGCCCAGGAAATCCCGTCTCCCGAATCGTTCTTCGGCTTCCGGATGGGCGCCGATGCGAAGCTCGCGTCCTGGCCGCGGATCCGGGAATACTTCGAGCGGGTCGCCGCGGCGTCGGACCGCGTGGAGCTCGTCAACGCCGGGCCGACGACCGACGGCAACCACCTCGTTGGCGCGATCATCTCGTCGCCGGAGAACATCGCGCGGCTCGACGCGATCAAAGCGGCCACGCGCCGCCTCGCCGATCCGCGGACGCTGACGCCCGATGAGGCGCAGGCCCTCGCCGCGACCCAGAAAGCGGTGCTCGTGCATCGGCGCCAGCATCCACGCCTCCGAGATCGGCGCCACTCAGGCCGCGAACGAGCTGCTTCACACGCTCGCCACGACCGGCGACCCGATGCTCCTGCAGTCGCTCCGCGAGCTCGTGGTGATCCTGCTGCCATCGCTCAATCCGGACGGCCACCTCCTCGTGGCCGATTGGTACGAGCGCACGAAGGGAACGGCATTCGACGGCTCGCCCATGCCGTGGCTGTACCACAAGTACGTCGGCCACGACATCAACCGCGACGCCTTCATGCTGAACATGCAGGAGAACCGGTCCCTCGCGCGGTTCTTCTATCGCGAATGGCACCCGCAGGTGTTTCTGACGATGCATCAGATGGGACCGCGGGGACCGCGCTTCTTCGTGCCGCCGAACTACGATCCGATCGACCCGAACTACGATCCGATCATCTGGCGGACGGCCGGCCTCCTCGGCCATGCGATGGCGCTGCAGATGGAGGAGGATGGACGGGCCGGCGTCGTGCAGAACGCGATGTACGACTACTACTGGCCCGGATACGAGGACTCGGCGCCCCTCGGCCACAACACCGTGTGCCTGCTCACCGAGGTCGCCAGCGTCCGCGTGGCGAGCCCGATCAATGTTTCGCCCGCCGAACTGCAGGGCACCCCACGCGGTCTGACCGAGTACCGCCCCCAGGTGAACTTCCCGAACCCCTGGCCCGGCGGGGTCTGGTCGCTTCGCGACATCGTCGACTACGACCTGTCCGCGGCCCACGGGTTGATCAAGGGCGTTGCCCGGTACCGCCGGGAGATCGTCCAGAACTTCTACTCGATGGGCCGGCGTGCAGTGGAGCGCGGACGCGCCGGCGCGCCCTTCGCCTTCGTGATTCCGCCGGCGCAGCACGATCCGCATGCCGCAGCCAAGCTCGAGACGCTGCTGATCGAGGGCGCCGTCGAAGTCCATCAGGCAGCGTCGGCGTTTTCTGCGGATGGGCGCACGTTTCCGGCGGGCAGCGCCGTGGTGCTGATGGCTCAGCCGTTTCGTGCGTACGCAAAGACGCTGCTCGAACCGCAGCGCTACCCCGTTCGCCGCCTCACCGCGGGCGGTCCGCCCGAACGTCCCTATGACGCGGCCGGGTGGACGCTTCCCTATCAGATGGGCGTGGAGGTCGCCACAATCGATCGACCGTTCGAGCTTCCGCCGATGACACGCCTCGAGCAGGCACGCATCGAACCTTCGCGTCTTGGCGGCGACGCGCGACCCGGACACTATGCGATCGACGCGCGTGGAAACGGCGGGGCGATCGCAATCAACCGCCTGATCGCGGCGGGACTTCGCCCTTCATGGCAGTCCGACGGCTCGGTTGTCGTGCCGCACTCGGCGGGTGCGAGAGAGCTGGTCACCCGGATCGGCTCGGAGCTCGGCCTGCCGGTGACGGGCAAACGCGGCCGCGCGCCGGCGGGTCTGACGCCGATTGCCCGCGCGCGTGTGGCCATCTACAAACCGTGGGTGGACAACATCGACGAGGGCTGGACGCGCTGGCTGCTCGAGCAGTACGAGTTCCCTCACGCGACCCTCACCAACGCTGACCTGCGTCGCGGCAGCCTGCGCGCACAGTACGACGTCATCATCCTGCCGGACGGCAATCCCGAACGGCTTCGGTCGGGAAATCCCGTGGGCACGGTGCCGGAAGCCTACACGGGAGGCCTCGGCACGGAGGGGATGTCGGCGCTGCAGGCGTTCGTCGAAGCGGGCGGTACGCTGGTGGCGCTCGACTCCGCCGCGGCACTCGCGATCGAGGCGCTGAAGCTGCCCGTTCGAGATGTGGCGCAAGGCGAGCCCGAGATCTTCTGCCCGGGATCGATTCTCGGGCTCGAGCTCACGACCGCCCATCCGCTCGCGTTCGGAATGCGTCCGCACACCGCTGCTTTCTTCGCCTACAGCTCGGCGTACGAGATCACGGCGCCGTCCACGACAAATGGCGGCGCGCGCGCATCGCAGCCGTCGATCGAGATCGTCGGCCGCTATGCCGCGCGCGACGTCCTCATGAGCGGCTGGCTCGAGGGGGAACGGCTCATCGCCGGCCGTGCCGCGGTGCTCAGCGCGCGCGTCGGTCTCGGGCGCGCCGTGCTGATTGGGTTCCGGGCGCAGCATCGCGGCCAGTCTCACGCAACCTTCAGGCTCCTGTTCAACGCAATTCACACCTCCGGGCACTGAGCGCCTCGCCGTTTCTGCGTACCTGTGAGGCTGCGATCGCGAGATCCCGGCCCATTCGCGCGTGGAACGCCGCCTGCACCTGCCATGCGCCGTGATCGACTCGACACGACGACCCTTGGAGCGCGGCGAAGCGGTCCGCGTGCGTGGCGAACGCTGGCGCGTCGTGCACGTGGCACCGCACGATGGATGCGCCATCGTGGAGCTCGCCGGCGGCGAACCTTCCAACGCCGGCTGCAGCGGCCGGTTCGTCGTCCCGTTCGAACCACTCGAGAGGCTCGCTCCCGGCGTCGGCGATCCGCGCGTGGTGAGCGGCGCTGCCTGGCGCGCCGTGGCGCGTGCCTCGCTGGCCGACGCGGCGCCGGCCTGGCCCTCGCTCCGCGCGGCGGCGCGTGCCGGGATCGCCCTGTGGCCTTTCCAGCTCGAACCAGCCCTTGCGATGACGCGCGGGCTGGCGTGCCGCTTCCTGCTCGCCGACGAAGTGGGCCTCGGCAAGACGATCCAGGCTGGGCTTCTCGTGGCGGAGCTCCTCGCGCGCGAACGCGACGCGCGCGTGCTGATCGTGACGCCCGCCGGCCTTCGGGAGCAATGGCGCGACGAGCTGCGCGATCGGTTCTTCATCGAGGCCACTGTCATCGATGCCGCCGCGCTCGTCCGGGCCGCCGCACATCTGCCCGACGGCGTGAACCCGTGGGCGATCCCGCAGGTCGCGATCACGTCCATCGATTTTCTCAAGCGCGCCGACGTCATTCGCTCGCTCGAGCCGCTCGTGTGGGATCTGGTCGCGTTCGACGAAGCGCACGCGCTCTGCGGGCGATCGGATCGCGCCATGGCAGCCGACCTGGTGGGAGCACGGGCGCGGAGGGTCGCCATCATCACGGCGACGCCGCACAGCGGCGACGAGGCGGCGTTCGAGCGGCTGCGGGCGCTCGGTCGCGTCAAAGGCGATGATCCCCTCCTGACGTTTCGCCGTTCGCGTGTGGAAGCCGGCATCCCTGGCGCGCGCGTGATGCGGCGGTTGTCCGTCACGCCAACAGCCGCCGAAGCGCGAATGCATCGTGCGTTGGGCTCGTACGCCGCGCGCGTGGCGCGCGATGCACCCGCGGAGGCGGCCGGCGCCGCCCGGCTGGCGATGATCGTGCTCGCGCGTCGAGCGGCTTCCAGCGCCGCCTCGCTCGCCCGATCGGTCGAACGGCGCATCGCACTGCTCGGTTCTTCGGGCGGAAGCGCAGCGTCGCAGTTGCGGCTGCCGCTCGACGAAGGACATCTCTCGGAAGACGACGAGCCGAATCAGGAGCTCGCCGCCCCCGGCCTTGCCGACACGATCGTCGAGGAGCGGCTGCTGCGGGATATGCTTGCGATCGCGCGCGGCGTCGGCACCGAAAGCAAGATTGGTGCGCTGCGGAGGCTCCTGGCGCGGGCTCGCGAGCCGGCGCTCGTGTTTACCGAGTATCGCGACACGCTGCGCCACGTGGCATCGGCCGTAGGCGGTCAGCCAGCCGTCCTGCACGGCGGCCTGACGACCGCGGAGCGAGCGCGTGAGGCCCGGCGGTTCACCCATGGCGACGCGGACCTCCTGCTGGCCACGGACGCCGCCAGCGAAGGCCTCAACCTGCACCGCCGCTGCCGCCTCGTCATCAATCTCGATGTGCCCTGGACGCCAGTCCGCCTCGAGCAGCGCGTCGGCCGGGTCGATCGGCTCGGGCAGCCGCGCCGCGTGCACGCCATCACATTCGTGGCACGAGGTACGCCCGAGGCGCGCGTGGCAGCTTCGCTCTCGTCGCGGCTGATTCGCGCCGAGCGAGAAGCACGCTTCGAGGACGCCGCAGATGGCACCCTGCGCGAGGTTGCCCGGAGCGAAGCATCGAGGCTCGCTGTTGCTCGCAGGCTCGCCGGGCCGGGTCGGAGGGACGAGGGTGCGGGCCGCCCGGTTCTCTGCTTCTTACCGCGCCGAAGCCGCTCAGCGGCGAAGCTGGTTCTCGCGGTGCGCCTGCTGTTCGTGGATCCCACCGGTGCCATCGTGTGGGAAACCATCAGCGGCTTTGCGCTGACGAGCGGAACATGCAACGGCCGGAGCGCGCGCGCCCTTCGCAGCTGGTTCGCGAACGCGACGCACGTCGCGGCGTTGCCGCTGGCCGCCGCGTCGGCTCTTGCTCATGAGGCCGCGCTCACTTCGGTCCAGCGCGACGTTCGGATTGCGATTGCTCCACTCTTCGCCCGCGAGCGCGCGATGCTTGACAGTCTGAACGCCCGGAGCGCGAGGCTGGCCGCCCCGCTCCTTCAGCCCGGGCTGTTCGATCGCCGTTCCGTGCGCGAAGCCGAAGCCCAGCGCCGCGTGGCTGCTGAAGCCGTCGCTCGCGCGGCAGACCGCGTTCGCGCGCTCGAGCAGCGGCGCGACGTGCATCCCGGCGAGCGCCGCCTCGTGTTCGCGCTCGCGTGGCAGCGATGATCCCGGGATTCGGCGGACGCCTGATCTCCTCGTCCTTTGCGGCCGACGTGCTTCCAGAGCAATCCGGCATCCGTGAGCCGCCCGCCGACATCACCCGCGGCGCCAGCCGGTGGAGCGCCGTGCGCGAGGCCGAGCTGGGACCCGCATCGAGCGTCCGCGCTATTGCCGATGTCGCGGCCGGACCGCTCGTGGAGTTGCTTGGATTCCGAATCACGGGCCGCTGTGACGCGGCGGATCGCTGCGAGCTGCGCCTCTTCGCCGGCGGCACATCGATACCGGCGCTCGTGGCGCCATGGTCGTACCCGCTGGACGGAATCTGGCGTGAGGCCGTGCGTAGCGGCGTCGCATCCGACGCGCGATGGTGCATCTGCACGAACGGGCGCGCGCTGCGCGTCATCGACACGCAGCGGACCTGGAGCCGGCACTACATCGAGTTCGATCTCGCGTCGGTGGCACACGTCCCGGAGACGCTGCGGATCCTCTGGACGCTCACACGCGCTGAGGCTTTGGCCGGGCCGGAACCGCTGCTCGATCGCCTGGTCGATCTCTCGGCACGGCACGGTACAGCCATCTGCCGAACCCTCGCCGATGGCGTGCTCGAGGCGCTGGCGATCGTCCTGCGGGCCCTGTCGTCCGGCGAACCGCGCCGCCGGCCGCGGCCCATGCCTGCCCTGCTCGAGCAGTCCCTGACGGTTCTTTACCGAGTCTTGTTCCTGCTCTTTGCAGAGGCACGGGGTCTCGTGCCGGTGTGGCACCCCATCTATCGCGACCGGTACACGATTGATTCGATCGTCGCGACGCTGGCAGCCGGGCACCGGTACCGCGGCGTCTGGCAGACGCTACAGGGGATTGCGCGGCTCGCCCACGCGGGCTGCCGGGCCGGCGATCTTCAGGTCACGGCGTTCAACGGCCGGCTGTTCTCGCCTCTACATACGCCGGCCGCTGAACGGCGCATCATCGATGACGACGCGATTGGCCGGGCCGTGCTGTCTGTCGGAACGGCGCCGGCCTCTCCGACTTCGCGCGGGGCAGGCGGTCGCGCGCGGATCCGCTATCGGGACCTCGACGTCGAGCAGCTCGGCGCCGTGTACGAGCATGTCCTCGACTACGAGGCTGCCCGTCAGGGGCCGGCGGTGTTGCTGCGGCGCACCGGCGACGCGCGAAAGTCGAGCGGCACGTTCTACACGCCGCGATCGGTGACGGGCTATCTCGTTCGCCGCACCCTGGCGCCGCTCGTGCTCGGCAAGAGCGCTGCCGAGATCCTCAACGTGCGCGTCGTCGATCCCGCCATGGGAAGCGGCGCGTTTCTCGTGGCGGCGTGCCGCTACCTGGCGGCGGCCGCCGAGGCGGCGCTCGTCCGCGACGGTGAATGGCACGCCGACGAGGCCACGGTCGGCGGCGCGCGTCACGCTGCGACGACAGGTTGCGCAGCGCTGCCTCTTCGGCGTCGATCTCAATCCCATGGCCGTGCAGCTCGCACGCCTGTCACTGTGGCTCGCGACGCTGGCCGGCGACCGCCCGCTCACGTTTCTCGATCACCGCTTGTCCGTGGGCGACAGCTTGGTCGGCGCGACCGTCGCCGATGCGCTCGCACGGCCGCCCGGCCAATCGCGGCGGCGGCGCACGGCGGCCTTGCCCCTCTTCGACGCCGAGGCGCTCGCCGGAACGATCCGCGGCGCCGCCGGCACCCGCCTGCGTCTCGCGCTCGAGGGGGACGAGGACGTGATGGCGGTGCGGCGGAAGGAACGTGCGTTCGCGGCGCTGAGTGACCGCGAGTCAACGCTCGCACGGTGGAAGGCGGTGCTCGATCTTCTGGTGTGCCTGCTGGTTCTGGGATGACGAACGGCCACCGGACGCAGCCGTGTTTCGCGCGCTCGCGGACTCCTTGCTGCACGGCCAATCGGTGCTTCCGGAGCGCGTTGCGCGCGACTGGCGGGAGGGCGCCGCCGCCGCATCCGAGAAGCGCAGGTTCCTGCATTGGGAGCTCGAGTTTCCGGAAGTGTTCTTCGACGAGCAGGGGCGCCGATCGCCATCGGGCGGCTTCGACGCGGTGCTTGGCAATCCGCCGTGGGACATGGTGCGGGGCGACAGCGGCGACGAATCGGCGCGTGGCGATCGTCGGGCCGAAGCACGGCAGCTCGTGGACTTCGTGCGCGGTTCCGGCATTTACGTCGCCGACGGCCCCGCTCACGTGAACCGGTACCAAGTCTTCATGGAACGGGCGCTACAGATCGCGCGCCCTGGCGGACGGATCGGACTCGTGCTGCCGTCCGGGGTGGTCTCGGACGCCGGATCGGCCGCGCTGCGGCGACACCTTTTCGACCGCGCGGATGTCGACACCGTGGTAGGTCTCGACAACCGCGCGCGGATCTTTCCGATCCACCGCAGCGTCCGGTTCGTGCTCCTGACCGCCACCACGGGCCAGCCCACGGATCGGATCGCGTGCCGCTTCGGGATCACCGATCCGTCGGACCTCGATGCCATCGACGACAGCGGTCGTGGAGGGCCGGCCTTTCCCGCTTCGGTGTCCCTGTCGTTTCTGGCGCGCGTATCCGGGCCCGACGACCTGGCGATGCCGGAGCTTCCGGGCGCGACGGATCTTCGCATCGTCGAAAAGATCTCCGCGTTGCATCCCTGGCTCTCGTCGGCGGATGGGTGGCACGCGCACTTCAGCCGCGAGCTGAACGCGAGTGACGATCGCGGCTCGTTCGTTCCGGCCACGGGCAGCCGCGCATCGCGCCCCGTTCTGGAGGGCAAGCAGATCGCGCCGTTTAGAGTGGCCCTCGACCGCAGCACGCGCGAGCTCAGCGCCGCGGCGGCGTTCGCGACGCGGGTGCCACGCCGTGCCCGGCTGGCGTACCGCGACGTGGCGAGTGCCACCAACCGTCTCACGCTGATCGCCGCCATCGTTCCGGCGCGAGCCGTGACCACGCACACGCTGTTCTGCCTGCGAACGCCGATCTCCCGCGAGCGGCAGCTGGTGCTCTGCGCGCTGCTGAACAGCTTCGTCGCGAACTACCTCGTGCGGTTGCGGGTCAACACGCACGTGACCGTCGGGATCATGTCGCGGCTGCCCGTGCCTGTCGTCGCCGACGATGACGTGATCGCGGCACGCCTGGCGGCTTTGGCGCGAGCGTTGAGCGAGAGCACGGCGGCAGTGGAAGAAATGCCTGAGTACATCGAGCTGCAGGCGCTCGTCGCGCGCGCTCTACGGACTGTCGCGCGAGGAGCTGGAACACGTTGTCGGGACGTTTCCGTTGATCCCGATCGGTGTTCGCGAGGCGGTGCTAGCTGCTTTCACCGCTCTTCGCTGATTCTCGTGATTCTCATCACGGCACTTGTCCGCTTCGCTCGACGACTCTAACGACTGCACTGGACTCTATTTGTCACGGCACACGAAGACACGAAGGCACGAAGACACAAAGCTATGTTGATCAAACCGGAATTCGACACGCTCTCTCATCTCATTGTCGGATGCGCGATCGAGGTACATCGGCATCTTGGGCCCGGGCTTCTGGAATCGATCTATGAATCCGCGATGTGCATAGAGCTGCGGGCTGCGAGCCTGGAGTTCCGGCGCCAGGTGTCACTCCCGCTTGTGGTACAAGGACGAACTGCTTGGCGAGCATCGGCCCGATTTGATCGTCGGCGATCAGATCGTCGTCGAAGTAAAAAGCATCGAACGTCTCGCGCCGGTTCACACCGCTCAGATGCTGACGTACCTGAGAGTCGCGCGGCTGCGAGTCGGGCTAATCCTGAATTTCAACAGCGAAGTCCTTCACAGTGGAATCAAGAGAGTGTTTTTGTGAAGGCTCGATCTTCGTGCCTTCGTGTCTTCGTGTGCCGTGACAAGTCGAGTCAAGTGCGTCATGAGAGTCTGCGAGCGGAGCGGACAAGCGACGTCACGAAAATCAGCAGAGTCAATGATCTCCGAGGGATGCGATATAGTGCGAGAACTCGATGGCTCACTACGGCTTCGCGATCGATCTTGGCAAGTGCATCGGCTGCCACGCGTGCACGATCGCCTGCAAGGTCGAACACGAGATCCCGATCGGCGTGAATCGGTGCTGGGTGAAATCCGTCGAACAGGGAACGTTCCCGAACACGCGGCGCTTCTTCTTTCCGGTCCTCTGCAACCAGTGCGACGAGGCGCCCTGCGTCCGCATCTGCCCCACGGCGGCGCTCTACAAGCGCCGCGACGGCATCGTCGATCTGAACGGCGCCTCATGCATCGGCTGCCGCGCGTGCATGGTGGCCTGCCCCTACGATCAGCTCTTCATCGATCCGAACACGCACACCGCGGAGAAGTGCAACTTCTGCGCGAACAGGGTCGAGAACAAGCTCCTGCCCGCGTGCGTGAGCGTGTGCCCGACGGAGTGCCGCATCTTCGGCGACATGGAAGACACTACGAGCGAGGTGTACCGCATCATTCACGGCGCCGGCGTCGCGGTCAGAAAGCCCGAGAAAGGCACGCTCCCGCACGTCTACTACCTGGGCGCGGAAGAGAGCGTCATCCGGCCGGAAATCGCGACGAGGCCCTTCTATTTCAAGGAAGGCAGCGTCGCGCTGCGGCCCCTCGGCTCGCCGCAGCCGGACGCGGGCGATCCCGGCGCGCCACGCGTGGACTACGACACGCCGCATGTCAAGGCGTGGGGTCTCGACATGGCGGTGTACCTGCTCACGAAAGGCATCGCCACCGGCAGCCTGCTCCTCGCCGCAATCCTGTGGATGTTCGGCATCCGCGATTCGCTGACGACCATCGCAGCGCCGGCGATCGCGCTCGTGATGGTGACGCTGACGGCGGTGGTGCTGGTCATTGACCTCGAGCAACCCGCGCGGTTTCTGTACATCCTGACGCGACCCAACTGGGATTCCTGGCTCGCGCGCGGCGCGTTCATCCTCACGGGCTTTGGCGCCGTGACCACGGCCTGGCTCGCCGCAGGCTGGCTCGGGCTCGAGAGCGTGCTGCGCGGCCTCGCCGGGCCCGCGGTGGTCATCGCGCTGCTCGCGACGATTTACACCGGCTTCCTCTTCGCGCAGGGTCTCGCGCGCGATCTGTGGCAGGGACCGCACGCGACGTTCGATCTGGTCGCCCAGGCCGTTGCCGAGGGCGCCGCGGCGATGCTGCTGGCGACGCTGGTGCCCGGCGTGGCCGCAACCCCGGCGGCTGTGACCGCGCTCGGGTGGACGCTCTTCACCGCGGTGGGCGTGCACCTGGCGCTGATTCTCAACGAGAACAGGGTCACTCCGGCCACCACGCGCCATCGCGAGCTGGCGGTGCGCGCGATACGGCGGGGCGCGTTCGCGCGCATCTTCTGGGGCGGCGCCGTCGCCTGCGCCGTGGCGTCGCTCGTCGCGATCGGAATCGCGCCGCTCGCGGCCACGCTCGCGCTGCTGGCGAGCTTCGCGTGGGAGTACGTGTGGGTGGAGGCCGGTCAGTCCGTGCCCCTGAGCTGATGGATCAGCCGTTCAAATCCCATCCCGATCCGTCGCAGTGGGACGACTACGTCGACTACGAGTCGACCGCGTGGCCGAAGAAAGAGCGCCGCCGGTACTGGATCGTCCCGAGCATCTGCTTCAACTGCGAGTCGGCGTGCGGCATCCTGGCCTACGTCGACAAGGAGACACTCGACGTCCGCAAGATCGAGGGCAATCCCGTCCATCCCGGCAGCCGCGGCCGCACGTGCGCCAAGGGCGTCGTCACGCCGAACCAGCTCGAGGATCCCGATCGAATTCTGTATCCGCTCAAGCGTGACGGCGCACGCGGGTCCGGTCGATGGACGCGCGTGACGTGGGAAGAAGTCCTCGAGGACATCGGCGGGCGCATCCGGAACGCGATCCTCGAGGATCGGCGGCACGAGGTGATGTATCACGTCGGCCGGCCCGGAGAGGACGGCTTCGCGAACCGGGTGCTGCAGACGTGGGGCGTGGACGGCCACAACAGCCACACGAACGTCTGCTCCTCTTCGGCGCGGCTCGGCCACTTTCTGTGGTGCGGCGCCGACCGGCCGTCGCCGGATCACACCCACGCACAGACGATCCTGCTGCTCTCGTCACATCTGGAGTCGGGGCACTACTTCAACCCGCACGCGCAGCGCATCATCGAGGGGCAGTCGAAAGGCGCCACGCTGATCGTGATCGATCCGCGCCTGTCGAATACGTCGGCGAAGGCGAACCTGTGGCTGCCGGCGTATTCCGGCACCGAGGGCGCGCTGCTCCTCGCCTTTGCGCGCATCCTGCTCGAGGAAGGGCTGTACGACGCGCAGTTCGTCCGGGATTGGGTCGACTGGCGCGGATACCTCCGGGCCGAGCGTCCCGAGCTGCCGCTCACCTTCGACAGCTTCATCGCCGCATTGAAGGAGCTGTACGCTGCCTTCACGCCGGAGTTCGCGGAGTCGGAAACGGGTGTGCCGAAAGAGCGCATCATCGAGGCGGCCCATGCGATCGGGCGCGCGCGCGGCCGCTTCAGCACGCACAGCTGGCGCGCCGCCGCCGCCGGCAACCTGTGGGGCTGGCAGATCACCCGCTGCGTCTACCTCCTGGTCGTGCTCACCGGATCGGTGGGCACCGAAGGCGGCGTGAATCTGCACGTCGACAACAAGTTCGTGCCCAACCACCCGAGTCCCCCAGGGCCGCCGACGTCACTGGAACGAGCTCCTCTTTCCTCGCGAGTTTCCGCTCGCGTATTTCGAGATGAGCTTTCTGCTCCCGCACTTTCTGAAGGAGGGACGCGGAAAGCTCGACGTGTACTTCACGCGCGTGTACAACCCGGTCTGGACGAATCCAGACGGCTTTTCATGGATCGAGATGCTGACCGACGAGAGCAAAGTCGGCCTGCACGTGGCGCTCACGCCGATGTGGAGCGAGACCGCCTGGTTCGCCGACTACGTGCTGCCGATGGGGCTCGGCACCGAGCGGCACGACATGATGAGCCAGGAGACGCACGCGGCGCAGTGGCTCGGCTTTCGCCAGCCGGTTCAGCGCGTGGCGCGGCGGAAGCGCGGCGAGCAGATCGAAGCGACGTGGCAGTCGAATCCGGGCGAAGTCTGGGAGGAAGTGGAGTTCTGGATCGCCCTGAGCTGGCACATCGACCCCGACGGCAGCCTCGGCATCCGGCGGCACTGGGAATCGCCGTACCGACCCGGCGAGATGATCACCGTCGACGAGGTACTACCGATGGGTCTTCGAGAACTCGGTTCCCGGACTGCCCGAGGCCGCCGAACGCGAAGCCTTGTCGCCGCTCGAATACATGCGGAAGTACGGCGTGTTCAAGGTGAAGGACAACGTCTACCGCGGCCACGAGCAGCCGCTCGCCGAGGAGCAGAGGAGAGACACGTCGATCGATTCGAGCGACGACCGCGTCGTGCGCAACGGTGTCGCTGTTGGCGTGGTGGTTGGCGGCATACCCAGGAAGGGCTTCAATACCGCGTCCCGGCGCCTCGAGTTCTTCTCACCGACGCTGAGGGAGTGGGGCTGGCCGGAGCATGCCGTGCCGCGCTACGTGCCGGGGCACGTGCACTGGCGCGACCTCGATCGCGAGCGCGATGAGTTCGACCTCCTTCCCTAACTTCAGGCTGCCGACACTCATCCACACACGCGCGCCCGTGAAGTGGCTCTACGAGATCTCTCACAGCAACCCGCTCTGGATCTCCACGCCGGATGCCGCGAGGCTCGGCATCGCGACCGGAGATCTCGTCAAGGTGCACACCGCCATCGGTTACTTCGTCACGCGAGCGTGGGTGACCGAGGGCATTCGTCCCGGCATCCTCGGCATGTCTCATCATCTGGGGCGGTGGCGGTTGCACGAAGACATGGGGCTCCGCAACGCCTCGGCGCTCATATCGATCGATCATGCGGAGGGGCAGTACCGCGTGCGTCAGGTTCACGGAACTCAGCCGTTCCAGAGCGCCGATCCGGACAGTGCCCGCGTGTGGTGGACGGAGGTCGGCGTCCACCAGAACCTCACGTTTCCGGTGCAGCCCGATCCGGTGAGCGGCATGCACTGCTGGCACCAGAGGGTGCGCCTCGAGAAGGCCGGCGCAGACGACAGCTATGGCGACATCCTCGTCGACACGAACAAGTCTCACGAAATCTACAAGCAGTGGATGTCGATGACGCGGCCCGCGCCGGGCCCCGGCGGACTGCGGCGTCCGATGTGGTTCGATCGTCCGCTTCGACCCGTGGCCGAGGCGTACGTCGTACCTGGCGCGGGGCCCTGAGATGTTCTCGCGGCTCGTCCTGGGAATCGCGGGAGCTCTCGCATCCGGCTTGTTCGTCCGCCGGCGCAAGGCGCCTCCACGTACTCATGCACCCGCGGATTCCGAGGCGGGCGCGACGATCCAGAATCTCCAGGCGGTCAACGCGCTGCTTCGGACGCTCACCAGCTCTCCCGAGATCACGCGAAGCCTCTTCGAGCTCGCGCTGCGCATCCGCGACATCGTGCCGTGCGACCGCGTCGGCCTGGCTCTGCTGACGGAGGATCGCGAGGGGTACAACACCTACACGGCGCGGCTCGATTCCGCCGGGTCGCCGACGCCGCGTGCGGAGCTTCATTTCCCCCGGGGATCCACGATCATCGACGAGGTAGTCAGCAGCCGCGAGGGCCGCGTCATCGACGACCTGTCCGCTCTCGCTGCCGCGTATCTGGATGCCAATGTTGCGACTTCCGCGGGCTTCGCGTCGTTCGTGCTGCTGCCGCTCATCTTCGATGGAGAGGCGCTCGGAACGCTGAACCTGGCCTCACGCAAGCGCGCGGCGTTTTCGCCGGCGGATCTTCACACCCTGAAGCCGGTGGGTGAAGCGCTCGCGGTCGCGCATGGCAGCCGGCGTCTGGCCAACGCGCTCGCCCGTCAGAAGATGGCGAGCGAGCTGTCGGAGATGACGTTCGCGTTCGGCAACGACATGCGCGGCGCGGTGCAGGCGATCATCGGCCAATGCGAGCTGCTCGCCGTCAAGACGCGCGCGCCCGAGATCGAGCGGGAGCTCGCCGGCATGCTGCTGCAGGCGCGACGGCTGCGCGAGATTCTCGACAACATGCAGCGCATGACCCGCGAGCATGTCGCGACGACCTCCCCGCCCCGATAATCCATAGGTGCGGATCGGTCTGATTCTCGCCCTCGCGCTGGCGCAGTCCGTTCAGGATGCCTCATTCGATGCCTGGCTGAGCGGCTTCATCGACGAGGCACGTGGGCGCGGATACTCGGAAGAGGTGCTCGACAAGACGGTCGTGGGGCTATCCCCGCTCCCGCGCGCCATTGAAAGCGATCGCGCGCAGCCGGAGCTGACGATCGGCTTCGAGCGCTACTTCGAGAGCCGCGTTAATCGCCGCGTGATCCGGCGCGGCCGCGAGCTCCTGCAGCAGCACCGCTCGCTCCTTCGCCGCATCGAGCAGGAACACGGCGTGCCGCGACGCATCGTGCTCGCCATCTGGGGGATGGAGTCGCGCTACGGGAGCAACGCGGGCCGCACGCCGGTGTTCCAGGCGCTCGCCACGCTCGCCTGGGAGCCGCGCCGATCGGCGTTCTTTCGCGGCCAGCTGTTCGACGCGCTCGAAATGGTGTCGCGCGGCTACGTCGAGCCCGATGCGATGAAGGGATCGTGGGCCGGCGCCATGGGCCAGACGCAGTTCATGCCGTCCAGCTACCTCGCGCATGCCGTGGACTTCGACGGCGATCGACGGCGGGACATCTGGGCGTCGACGCCCGACACGCTCGCCTCGATGGCGAACTATCTGAAAGGCAACGGCTGGACGCGCCAGTACACGTGGGGCCGCGAGGTCAGGCTGTCGGCGGCCGCCCGCAAGCGCGTCGCGGACGTCCCTCAGCGCGCGGCTGGATGCGGCGCCATGCGCGACATGACCGAGGCGCTGGCGCTGCGTGAATGGGCGCGTCGCGGCATTCGCGCCGTGGGCGGTGGGCCCTTGCCCCGCTCAGGCCCCGCGGCGAGCCTCGTGCAGGTGCAGGATCGCGCGTTCCTCGTCTACCCGAACTACGACGCGCTGCTCCGCTACAACTGCGCGCAACACTACGCGCTCGCCGTTGCGATGTTGTCGGAGCGGTTGCGGTAGTCTGGCCGGAGCGTAAGGCGTGGCCTCGATCGCGACAACCTTCATTGATCTCGTGAATGCACTCACGGACAGAAGGCTCGAAGATCACGAAGGCTCTGCCGCCACTGAATCGAATGATCCGGGAAATCACCGGCGGTTGCGATAGAGCGCCGGATCGCCGACCTCGGCCATGCGGCTGACGTCGAGTCCGCCGCCGATGAAGTCGTTGATGCGCTGCGCTTCCTCGCGCGGCCGCTCGAGCGCGCTTCGATAGTCGACGCGGAGCACCGAGAAGCAGCTGCGCGCGGCAAGGAACCGGTGAATCTTCGCCAGGTGATTCTGGTACTGCTGGCGCATCCGCTCGTCCTCCGTGGGCGTCCCCGGCGTCTCGGCGCGCTGGACGAGCATCTTGTTCTGCGAGGCGAGCACCTCGCCCAGGTCACGCTGCATGAAGATGACGCGGTAGTCGTGCTCCTCGGGCAGCCACGTGAGCAGAAACGAAATGATCTTGACCGCCTTTCCGCGCGCGTCCTTCAACCAGGCGGTGTTCCCGTTCTTGTCGAGCTCCTTGACGGCCTCGAGCTCGAAGTAGCCTTTCGGGTTGCTCTCATCGGCGGCGCGGAGCCCGTCGGTCATCACGTCGAGGCCGCCCGCGTGCAGCATCTTCATGGCCATCGACGTGCCGGACCGTGGCAGCCCGGAGACGACGACGATCGGCCGCCCGTACCGGAATCTCCGAAGGGCGCTCTTCAAAGGACCCATAATCCGCCTTGAAAAAAGGGGGGCGCCCGCCTAGAGTAAGTCCCTCCCAGTGGCAATACAGGGAAACACGCGACGCGCGCGACGCGCTTATACCATACACGCACGCCGATTCGCCTGGGGACTGCTCCTCGGCGCGATCGTCGCCGCCGAGGCTCCCGTCGAGGCGTACATCGGTCCGGGCGCCGGGTTCGCGCTGCTCTCGTCGTTTCTCGTCCTCTTCACGACGATCCTCATCGTCATCGCCACGCTGCTGATTTGGCCGTTCCGCACGCTCTGGCGCGTTCTGACGCGGCGCAAGGCGCCGCGCGCGCTGATCAAGCGGCTGATCGTCGTCGGGCTCGACGGACAGGACCCGAAGCTGACCGATCGCTTCATGGACGAAGGTCTGCTGCCGAACTTCAAGCAAGCTCGCGGCGGCGGGCTGCTACCGACGCCTGCGAACGACGTTTCCCTCCGTCTCGCCGGTCGCGTGGTCGTCGTTCAGCACGGGCACCCATCCGGCCCGGCACAACATCTTCGATTTTCTCGATCGCGATCGCCGCACGTACCTTCCGCTGCTCTCGTCCACGCAGATCGGCACGCGTCGAGCGGTTCCTTCGGCTGGGACGCTACCGGATTCCGCTCCACAAGCCCGAGCTGCGGCTGCTGCGGAAGTCGAAGCCGTTCTGGACGATCCTCGGCGAGCACCGCATCTGGAGCACGGTGCTTCGCGTGCCGATCACGTTTCCGCCCGATCGGTTCTACGGCGCCGAGCTGAGCGCGATGTGCGTGCCCGACCTGCTCGGCACGCAGGGCACGTTCCTCCTCTTCACGACGCGACCTGCGTCGGGCCGATTCAAGGAAGGCGGCGTCCGCATTCCGGTGACCGTTCGCGACGATCGCGTCGAGACGACGCTCGAAGGGCCCGAGAACATCTTCCTCGAGGGCACGCCGCCGCTCGACGTGCCGTTGCGCGCATCGACTCGACCGGCAGACGCGTGCAGGCGCTGATCGATCTGGACGGCAATCGGGTGACCTTGCTGCCAGGCCGGCTGAGCGACTGGGTGACGCTCACGTTTCGCGCGGCGCCGGGCATCAAGGTGACGGGCATCACGCGGCTGCTCGTCACCGAGATGGACGAGCACTTCTCGCTCTACGTGTCGCCGATCAACCTCGATCCCGAGACGCCGGCGATGCCGATCTCCCATCCGTCGTACTACGCCACGTATCTCGCCAAGCGGATCGGCACGTTCGCCACGCTCGGACTCGCCGAAGACACGTGGGCGCTCAACGAGGGCGTGACCGACGACGGGACGTTCCTGCAGCAGACCTACGACATCGATCGCGAGCGCGAGGCGATGTTCTTCGCCGCGCTCGATCGGCTGCGCGCAGGGAGCGCTCGTCTGCGTGTTCGACGCCACCGATCGCATCCAGCACATGTTCTGGCGCTACCTCGAGCAGGATCATCCGGCGGCGCGCGGCCGCGAGCGATGCGGCACACCGTGACGCGATTCGCGAGCTGTACAAGCAGCAACGACGCGCTGGTCGGCCGGGTCATGGCGCAGCTGCGCGACGGCGACGTGCTGATGGTGATCTCCGACCACGGCTTCAGCTCGTTCCGCCGCGGCGTCAACCTGAATCAGCTGGCTGCGGCAGCGAGGGCTACCTGGCGCTCAAGGACGGAGCCGACGGCACGCGCGAGTGGCTGCGCGACGTCGACTGGTCGCGGACGCGGCCTACTGCCTCGGCCTCACCGGGATGTTCCTCAACCTGAAGGGGCGCGAGGCAGCAGGGCATCGTCGAGCCCGGCGCCGAGGCCGCGGCGCTGAAGCGCGAGATCATCGGCAAGCTGAACGGCCTGCGCGATTCTGAGAACCGGACGAGGTCGGGATTCAGCGAGGCGTTCGACACGGCAGCGTCTGTACGCGGGTCCGTATCTCGAGAACGCTCCGGACCTGCTCATCGGCTACAACGCCGGCTATCGCACCTCGTGGGACTGCGCGACCGGCGTCGTCGCCGGGCCGGTGTTCGAGGACAACGTGAAGGCGTGGAGCGGCGATCACTGCATCGATCCGCGCCTCGTGCCCGGGCGTGTTCTTCTGCAACCGCGTCGATCGAGACCGAAGACCCTGCGCTCATCGACATCGCGCCGACCGCGCTGCGGCTGTTCGGCATCGAGCCGCCGGCGTACATGGACGGGCGGCGCGTTGGCGGGAATCGCATGAGATCGCTCGGATTCTGGCGTGTGCTTCGTCGCGATTGTCGCCGGCGTCGCTGGCTGCCGTCCGACGCTGCGGCAGTCGAGCGACGCCGGGCAGGCGCGTGATCGTGCTCGGCTTCGACGGCCTCGACTACGAGCTGACGCGCGCAGCTGATGGCGGCGGGCCGCATGCCGAACTTCGCGCGGCTCGCGTCAGCCGGGACGTTCGCGCCGCTCGGCACCACGATTCCGCCGCAGAGTCCGGTCGCGTGGTCCACGTTCATCACCGGCCTCGATCCCGGCGGCCATGGCATCTTCGACTTCATCCATCGCGATCCGAAGACGATGCAGCCGTATCTCTCGACGACGAGGACCGAAGCGGGCGGCGCGCACGCTCACGATCGGGCGCTGGCAGTTTCCGCTTGTCGGGCGGACGCGTCGAGCTGCTGCGCCAGCGGCCAGCCGTTCTGGGAGGTGCTCGAGGAGCGCGGCGTGCCGACGACGATCATCCGGATGCCCGCCAACTTTCCGCCGTCGGGCACCGCGACGCGCGAGCTGAGCGGCATGGGCACGCCCGACATCCTCGGGCACCTACGGCACGTTCTCGTTCTACACGTCGGAGCCGTTCGCCTTCGGCGGCCAGATCGCTGTCGGGCGGCATCGTCCGTAGCCGGTCGACGTCGCGGACGGCGTGGTGCAGTGCGACGCTCGAGGGCCCGGACAATCCGTTTCGCGCCGAGCCGGAGAAGGTGCACATCGCCGTTCACCGCGTACATCGACGCGGACAAGCGATACGTGAAGCTCGTCGTCGGCGAGCGAAGAGCGGCTGCTCGCGGTCGGCGAGTGGAGCGACTGGGTGCCCGTCGAGTTCGCGCTGATGCCGTTGCAGTCGCTCGCAGGCGATGTGCGGTTCTATCTGAAGCAGCTCGATCCGTACTTCGAGCTGTACGTCAGCCCGCTCAATATCGATCCGCTCGACGCCGGCGATGCCGATCTCGACGCCCGCGACTACGCCGCCGGAGCTCGCGCAGCGCCACCGGCCGCTTCTACACGCAGGGCATGCCCGAAGACACGAAGAGCCTCAAGACCGGCGTGCTCACCGTCGACGAGTTCCTGGCGCAGGCGCGCATCGCCGGCGAGGAGAACCGCCGGCAGTACACAGTACGTCCTCGACGGCTTCAGCGACGGCCTGCTGTTCTACTACTTCGGCAACGTCGATCAGGTGTCGCACATGATGTGGCGCGCGCGCGATCCCGGCATCCCGCCTACGACGCCGCCACGCGACGCGCCCACGAGCAGGTCGTCGAAGAGCTCTACGCCGGTCTCGACGCCGTCGTCGGCGAAACGCTCGCACGGCTCGGCCCCGACGATCTGCTCGTGGTGATGTCGGACCACGGGTTCACGTCGTGGCGCCGCGCGTTTCACTTGAACAGCTGGCTGCGCGACCACGGGTATCTGGCGGTGCGCGATCCGAAGCAGACGGAGGATCCCGGCTTCTTCGGCAACGTCGACTGGACGCGGACGCGCGCGTACGGGCTCGGGCTGAACGGGCTCTACGTGAATGTGCAAGGGCCGCGAGAAGGACGGCATCGTCGACCGCGCGCAGCGCGAAGCGCTCGCCGCGGAGATCGCGGCAGAAGCTGCTGGCGACCGTCGATCCTGCGAACGGCAGCCGCTGCGATCACCAAGGTGTACCGGCGCGAGCAGGCCTACCATCTCGCCGGCCACGAGGACATCGCGCCCGACCTGATCGTCGGCTACGCCAAGGGCACGCGCGGCTCGGACGAATCGGCGCTCGGCGGCACTGCCGCGCGACGTCATCGTCGACAACACGGACCCGTGGAGCGGCGACCACTGCATGGATCCCGAGGCGGTGCCGGGGATCCTGCTCACCAGCCGGCCGCTGCGAAAGCCGGCGCCGTCGCTCGAGACGCTCGCAGCGGCCATCCTGGCCGAGTTCGGCGTCGACGAGTTTCCAACCAGGGAGAAATGACATGTTCTTCGGATCGGGAATCAAGCTCGATAAGGCGCTGCTTGCGAAAGTAAAGCGCTACGCGGACCTCGCCGGCTATTCGTCGGTCGAGGAGTTCATCACGCACGCGCTCGAGAAGGAGATCGCGCAGCTCGAGGAAGCCGACTCCGAGGACGAGATCAAGAAGAAGCTCAAGGGCCTTGGCTATATCTCGTAGCAGCGGATGTCATTGGTGAACGCCGTTCTGACGAAGGCGACCGACGTGCTGATGGCTCCGTTCAGCACGGTGCCGCCGATGGTGAGCCTGGCCGTGGTGTCGCTCGTGACGGCGGCGGCGATGCTCGTCGTGTTCAAGCGGACGTCCGATCAGGCACGGCTCGCGGCCGTGAAGCGACTCATACACGCGGGATTGTTCGAGATCAGGCTCTTCAACGACGACCTCCTCGCCATCATGCGCGCGCAGCTCGAGATCCTGCGGCACAACGCGACCTACCTCCGACTCTCGCTGGTGCCGATGCTGTGGGTCATCGTGCCGCTCGTCCTCCTGATCGCGCAGCTGCAATTCCATGTACGGCTATGCGCCGCTGCAGCCGGGCGATCGCGCGCTGCTGAAGGTTCAGCTGCGCGACAACTCGGCCGACGTATCGCTGGAGGTCCCGGCCGCGCTGCGCCTCGATACGCCAGCCGTGCGGCTGCCGGGCGCGAAAGAGGTGGTCTGGCGGCTGCGCCCGACCGAGGGCGGTGAGTACGACGTGGGCGTCAAGGTGGGGACAGAACGCTACACGAAACGCGTCCACGTTGGTGGCGGCGTCGTGAGGCGCTCGCCGGTGCGGCTCGAGGCGAGCCTCGTCAACCAGCTTCTGTATCCGTCGGAGCCGCCGCTTCCCGACGATGCGCCGGTCACGGCGATCACCGTCGCCTATCGGGAGCAGGACCTTTCGGTGTGGGGTTGGTCGCTGAACTGGATGATCTGGTATTTCGCGCTGTCCCTTGTGTTCGCGTTCGCTCTCCGAAAGCCGTTTGGCGTGACGATCTAGGGAGGTTCGATGCGTCTGCTGTCCCTTCTGGTCCTCGTCGGCATCAGCTCGGCGTGCGGCCGCGCCGCTTCGGAGCCCGCAAACGCGACGATTCGCCTCGTCGGCCTGTTCAAGCCAGAAGCGGTCAGCGGCGCGGCAGCCGCCGCGATGAAACTCAAGCGAACGGAATGGCGCTTCGACAAGACGACGCCGGACGCGGCGAATATCGCGGCCGCGGCCATTCGCGGCAGCAGGTTCGCCGGACGGGCGGCGTCGGAGTTCCCGATATTTCGCGTCGAGCGGACGTCCGATCCCGACAACCGCGATCAGGTGCACGCCATCGAGATCCGCATGCAGGTCTCGGCGGGAGCGAACGTCTCGCTGCAACCACAACCGCCCGGCCCCGTCGATTTCGTCGACCTCGCGCGTCGTGCGGCCTCCGTACCGTGGAATATCTCGAGCCCGCTTCTTCCGGGCACCGAGATGCAGACCTACACGCTCACGCCTCAGGCCCCCATCAACATGTCGCGTGCGCGGCAATTCGTGATCCGTCCTACCGACGCAGCTGGGGCCACCTTCGAGATCGAATCGATTCGCATCGTCACCAGGCGCGAGCACCTCGCCAACCTCCCGTCGGGAGTCGGATGGCAAGGGCTGGGCGAGGTTTACAGGGAGACGCTGGTGGGGCGCTCGCCGGAGACGATGCGCTTCGACGTCGAGGTGCCGGCGCGTGGCTGGCTCGATCTCGCGGTCGGGACGGTCGATGAGCAGCCGGTCACGTTCCGCGTTGGGGTCGTCGAGGGCAAGGATGACCGTACGCTGCTCGAGCACACCGTCACGACAGCCTACCGATGGGACCACCGGCCGGTCGACCTGTCATCGCTCGCCGGCCGCCGCGTGTCGCTCGTGTTCTCGCTCCGGAGCGATCAACCGGGCACGGTGGGCTTCTGGGGATCGCCGGTCGTTCGATCGCGCGTCACGCCTCGTGACACACCGCTCGGCGTGATCTTCGTCCACGCAGATACGCTGCGGCCCGATCATCTCGACGTGTACGGCTACGACCGCAAGACGGGACCGAACATCCGGCGCATGGCGGAGGAAGGCACGCGCTTCAAGTATGCGATGGCTCAGGCAGGCTGGACGAAAGTGTCGACGCCGTCGTTCGTCACGGGCCTCTATCCGAGCACGACCGGCGTGTTCAGCTTTCCGGATCGTCTCCCGGCGTCTGCGACCACGATTGCCGAGGCGTACCAGGCCGCCGGCTACGCGACGGCATCGTTCTCATCCAACGGTTTCATCGGCCTGTCGTCGAACATGCACCAGGGCTACGAGGAGTTCCACGAGCCGGCGTCGCTCGCGGACAGTGGACCACCATACACGTCCAAGACGGCGCGGGAGAACGTCGAGCGTGCGGCCCAGTGGATCGAGCGGCATCGTGACACGCCGTTTTTCGTCTTCCTGCACCTGAACGATCCTCACGCACCCTACGAGCCGCGTCCGCCGTACAACACGATGTGGGCCGATCCGGCGCAGCGCGACGAGCACGTGCGGCAACGTGAGGCGCTCAAGAAGACGATCAAGGATGCCTTCCAGGCCAGCCGCGGGATGGCCACGCGCGAGGAGATGCTCGAGGCGGGCATCGACCCGGCTGCGTACATCGCGTACGACCTCGCGTGGTACGACGGCTCCATTCGCGGCCTCGACACCGAGATGGGCCGGCTGCTCGAGCGGCTGCGTGGAGTGGGCCTCGACCGCGATGTCGCCATCGCCTTCCTGAGCGACCACGGCGAGGAGTTCCTCGATCACGGACGGATGTGGCACGAGCACAGCGCCTATGGCGAGCTGGTGCACGTACCGCTCATCATTCGCTGGCCGGCCGGCGTGGCCGCAGGGCGTGTCGTCGAAGACCCGGTACACCTGCTCGACGTCATGCCGACGCTGCTCGACCTCGGGCGGCTTCCGCAGCCAAAGGGGATTCAGGGACAGAGTCTCGCGCCGCTCGTGCGGGCGTCAGGCGACCCGAGCAGCTGGAAGCGCCGGCCGGTCATCATCGAGAAGCAGCCGCTCGCGCGCGGCTTTCCGTCGGCCTCGGAGTCCTACGCGATCATCGACGGCAACTGGAAGCTCATTTACAACAAAGTGCCGGTGCCCGGGCGGCCCGAATACGAGCTCTTCGAGTTCCCGAAAGATCGGCTCGATCAGAAGAACGTCGCCGGCGAGCACCCCGACGTCGTCGCGCGGCTCGCGAAGATGCTGAACGGATGGCACACCATGGCCACCGCCGCGCGCCTGAAGCCCGACGCTGAAATGACGAAGACCATGAGCGCCGAGGAGCTGCAGCGCCTGCGCAGCCTCGGATACGTGAAGTAAATCACTGGAGGCAGCAGATGGCGAGTCGTGGCACGCGCGTGGGCATCGGCATCGTGGTGGTCGCAGTGGCCGCTTTGGGCGGATATCTGACCCGACGAGGAGGCCCAGTCGCGGAAGCGAGGGCGATCCGGCTGGTTGACGTGTTCAAGCCGGAGATGGTTCAGGGGGCAGCCCCGACCGCCGCGAAATCGGAGCCGCTCGCCGAGTGGCGCTTCGATGGCGCAGCGCCCGCATCGCCAGCCAAGGAACACACCGCGACGCGCGGATGGGAGGGCCACAACGTGGACGGTCTCGCGATTCGCGACGGCCGGCTCGTCGGCCGCAGCACAAGCGAGTTTCCTATCGTCAGCGGCATGCGCACGCGTTACATGGACAACGCAGACCAGCTCTATGGGTTCGAGATACGCGCTCGCGTATCGGCTGGAGCGAACCTCTCGATTAGCACAGGCGGTTCGACACCCGCCAATTTCCCGCGGGTGGAGGCGCTTGCCCGGCGGCTCCCATGGACCGCATCCACGCCGCTCCTGCCCGGCAACCAGTTCCAGACCTACACCGTCACGAGCTCCGTGCCGATCAACATGGCGCGCGCGCAACGTCTGCTGCTCAGGCCGACCGATGCGGCGAACGCGACGTTCGAGATCGAGTCGGTGCGGATGATCACCGAGCGTGAGCACCTGGCGAGCGTCAAGTCAGGAGTCGGCTGGCAGGGGCTGAAGGACATCTTTCGTGAATCGCTCGTGAGCCGCGCTCCGGAAACGTTGCGTCTGGATGTGGATGTGCCCGCCAGCGGCCGCCTGGAGATGGCGCTTGGCACGATGGAAGATCAGCCTCCAACGTTCAAGGTGACGGCAGCGAACGGCACGGCCGAGCCGCGGGTGCTGCTCGAGCACACGGTGACCACTCCGAACCGCTGGGAGTGGCAGTCGCTGGACCTTGCGGAGTTTGCGGGCCGCCGGGTCTCGCTGTCCTTGTCGCTCGCAGCAGAGAAGCCGGGCACCATCGGTCTGTGGGGCACACCCACGATTCGGGGCGCGGCCGCCGAGACCACGTCCGCGCCGCGAGGCGTGATCCTGATTCACGCGGATACGCTTCGGCCCGATCATCTCGGCTTCTACGGGCACACGCGCGATACCGCTCCGTTCCTCGGCCGATTCGCCAAGGAAGGCGCGATGTTCAAGCAGGCGTTCGCGCAGGCGGGGTGGACCAAGGTGTCCACCTCCTCGTTCATGACGTCGCTCTACCCCACGACGCACGGCGTCCAGGGCATCACCGATCGGCTTCCGGCTTCCGCGACCACTGCCGCCGAGGTCTACCGCGCGGCCGGATATGCCACCGTTTCGTTCTCGTCGGTGGCATTCACCGGCCTCGGTACGAACCTGCACCAGGGGTACGAGGAGCTTCACGAGCGCACGTCTGTCGACACCGGTCCGCAGTACACCAGCAAGACCGCTCGCACCTTCGTCGATCGCGCCGGCGAGTGGATCGAGCAGCACCGTGACGCCCCGTTCTTCATGTACCTGCACGTCTTCGATCCGCACAGCCCGTTCGAGCCGCGGCGGCCCTGGGACACCATGTGGGCGGATGCCACGAAGCGCGACGAGCACCTCAAACAGCTGGAAGCGCTCAGGAAGGTCATTGTCAATCCGTTCATGTCCGACCGCGGCATGGCAACCAAGGACGAGATGCTCAAGGCAGGCGTCGAGCCTGCGTCGTACCTCGCGCACGACAAGGACTGGTACGACGGTTCCATTCGCGGTGTCGACGCCGAACTGTCGCGGCTCTTCGAGCGGCTGCGCGGGATGGGCCTCGACCGCGACATCGCCGTCGCCTTCCTGGCCGATCACGGCGAGGAATTCCAGGAGCATGGGCGGATGTGGCACGGGCAGAGCGTGTACGGCGAGATGATGCATGTGCCGCTCGTCGTGCGCTGGCCGGCCGGCCTCGAAGCCGGGCGAGTGATCGACGAGCCGGTGCAGCTGGTGGACGTCCTTCCGACGCTCTTCGACCTGAGCGGAATCGAGCATCCCAAGGGATTGCAAGGCCAGAGTCTGCTGCCGCTTCTACGCACGTCGACCAACGGCGCAGCGGGCGAGAGGAAGCGCCGGCCCGTCATCCTCGAGAAGCAGCCCATGGGCGGCGACGAGCATCCCGAAGCGACGCAGTCGCACGCGATCATCGACGGCAACTGGAAGCTGATTCACAACAAGGTCCGGCCGCCGGATCGGCCGGAGTACGAGCTCTTCGAGTTCCCGAAGGATCGCTTCGATGAGAAGAACGTCGCCGCCGAGCACCCCGACGTCGTGAGCCGCCTGTCGAAAGCGCTCGGCGGCTGGCACACGATGGCGACCGCTGCGCGTTTGAAACCGGACACCGAAACGACCAAGGCGTTGAGCGCCGAGGAACTGCAGCGGCTGCGCAGCCTCGGATACGTGAAGTAGCGCCGGAGGCAGGAGATGACGAAAGCTGGCACTCGCGTTCTCATCGGCGCGATCCTCATCGGCGCCGCGGCGGCCGCGTGGTACGTGACACGGTCCGAATCCCGGACGAGTGAAGGCGCGGCGATTCGGCTCGTCGACACCTTCAAGGCCGACATGGTCAGCGGCGGAACGAAGGCAGCGCGAGCGCTGCCGCGCACGGAGTTCAAGGCCGAACAGTGGCAGGCGGGCCCGGGCGTCGCGGGGATGACAGTTCGTGACGGCCGCCTCGTCGGCCAGACGACCAGCGACTTCCCCGTCCTGCACCTGACGCGCACGTCAGGCTTCGATACGTCCGACCTGTTGCATGCGATCGAAGTGCGGATCAAGGTCTCTGCGGGAGAAACGGTCTCGGCGCAAACGGCGCGCGCCGAGAAGCTGGACATCAATCAGCAAGTGCAGATGGCCAAGGGGCTTGGCGGCGGGTTCGGCTTGAGGGCCTCGCTCACGCCCGGCGGCGAGATGCAGACCTACACGTTGACGCCGATGCTCCACGTCGTCGGCACCACGACACAGCATGTCCTTCTGCGGCCGACCGACGTGGCGGGCGCTACCTTCGAAATCGAATCCGTGCGGCTCGTGTTTCGGAAGGAACACCTGGCCAGCATCGCCTCCGGCGTGACGTGGCAAGGCCTCAAGGAAATCTACCGCGAGTCCCTGGCCTCACGCGCGCCCGAGCGCATCGACGTGCCGGTCGACCTTCCCTCGCAGCCGTGGCTCGATCTGTCGGTTGGGACGCTCGAGGATGCTCCGGCGACGTTCAGGGTTGCGGTTCGCGAAGGAACGGGCGACGCGCAAAGCGTGCTCGAGCATACGGTGACGACTCCCCATCGGTGGGAGCCGATGACGATCGACCTTCAGCGGTGGGCGGGACGGCCGGTGACACTCTCCCTGGAGCTTGCCGCCGCGGAGCCTGGCACGCTGGGCTTCTGGGGTGCGCCGGTTGTGCGGAGTCGAGTCGACCGCCGCGCGGCGCGGAACGAACCCCGCAAGCCGGGCGGCGTGATTCTGATCCAGGCTGACACGCTGCGGCGCGACCACCTCGACGCCTACGGCTATTCGCGTCAGACGGCGCCGGTGATCGCGAAGCTCGCGAAAGAGGGTGCGCTGTTCAAGAACTACACGGTGCAGGCGACGTGGACGAAGGTGTCCACGCCGACGCTGATGACCTCGCTCTATCCGACGTCGCATGGCGTCGCCAACTTCGCGGACCACCTCCCGGCGGCGGCCAATACGCTCGCCGAGTCGTACCGCGCGGCGGGCTACGCCACGATCTCGCTCGCCTCCGTGCTCTTCACGGGCCAGTTCACCAACCTGCATCAGGGGTTCGAGGAGCTGCACGAGGACGGCTCGTTCTCGCAGCAGGGATCGAGCAAGACCGCGCGTGAGTATGTCGACCGCCTCACGGAGTGGCTGGGCCGCCATCGCGACACGCCGTTCTTTGCGTTCCTGCACGTGTTCGACCCGCACGATCCATTCGAGCCGCGGCGCCCGTACGATGCCCTCTGGGCAGACCCGTCGAAGAAGGACGAGCACGTGAAACAGCTCGACGAGGTGCGGAAGGTCATCAAGGAGCCGCTGCTCCGCCTGTTCGGCATGCCCAATCGCGAGGAGCTCGTGAAGGCGGGGCTCGACGCCGAGGCGTTTGTGCACCACGACAAGGACTGGTACGACGGATCCATCCGCGGCATGGATGTGGAAGTCGGACGCCTGATGCAGACGCTGGAGCGCCTGGGCATCGCCGACGACACGCTCGTCGTGTTCCTCAGCGATCACGGCGAAGAGTTCCTCGAGCACGACCGGATGTTTCACGGACAGACCGTGTACGGCGAGCTCACGCAGGTCCCGCTCGTGATGCACTGGCCTGCTGGTTTGCGGACGCCCCGCGTCGTCGACGAAATCGTGCAGTCGATCGACGTGATGCCGACGCTACTCGAGCTCAGCGGCATCGCGGCGCCGAACGGCCTCCAGGGCCAAAGCCTCGGACCGCTGCTGGAAGAGTCCACCGGCGGTGTGCAGGCCCACTCCTGGCAGCGTCGTCCGGCGATCACGGAGAAGCTGGCCACCGACCCGAGGAAGGGCGCCGCGCCGCCGCCGCACGACACCGAATCGTTTGCGATCAACGATGGCCAGTGGAAGCTCATTCGCAATAGCGCGCGGCCTCGCGGCGGGCCCGAGTTCGAGCTGTACGACTTCGCGAAGGATCCGCTGGACCGCACGGACGTCGCCGCGCAGCATCCGGATATCGTTGCACGGCTGTCGAAGGCGCTGGACGGCTGGAAACAGATGGCCGAGCGCGCGAAGCTGAAACCGGATACCGAGACGACGAAGAACCTCAGCCCCGAGCAGCTGCAGCGACTGAGGAGCCTTGGATACGTTCGCTGACGCTTCGCGAGGTACTTCCACGGGACGGTTGGCGTTTGTTGACGGGCTGCGCGGATTCGCGCTCTTCGGTGTGTTCGGGGCGAACCTGATGATCTTTTCGGGATTCGCTTACATGACGGAGGAGCAACGGGCGTCAGTATCGACCACTACCCTCGACAAACTCGTCTACGTGCTCGAGCAGTTCCTCGTCGAGAACAAATTCATCGGCCTCTTCTCCGTGCTCTTCGGCATCAGCTTCTGGCTCTTCCTCGATCGCGCCCGAGCTCGTGGGTCGGCGACCAACCTGTTCTACCGTCGCATCGGGTGGCTGTTCGTCTTCGGGGCACTGCATGGTTGGCTCATGTGGTGCTTCGACGTCCTGCGCTTCTACGCCCTCTGGGCGCTACTCCTTCCGCTGTTCGTCCGCACGCCGCTCCGGCGGCTACTCGCCGTCGCTCTATCAGCGGCCATCCTCGTCCCGGCCGTGATCGACGGCGTTCGAGGATCGCTCGCGAGAACGGGCGACACGGGGCCGGCGTACGATGCGCTGGCGCTGGCGGCCTTTTCGACCGGCGACTATTCCGAGGTTCTCGTCGCCAACTGGACGTACGACTGGTACCTCACGAACTCGATCGGCCAGGTGGCATACCAAGTGGCCGTCTTCGGGCGCCTCCTGGTTGGGTTGTACGCGGCACGGGCGCTCGATCTTGCGAACCTCGATCGCCATCGGCCGGCGCTCAAGAAGATCCTCCTCGCCGGAACGATCGTTGGCGTGGCGGGAAACAGCGTCTTCACAGGTCACTTCCTCGCCGACGCAAGTGGCTTTTTCCTGCCGTTCATGCGGAGACTCATCGTCGAGAGTGGATACCTGGGGTTCACGCTGGCCTTTGCATCCGGCCTCGCGCTGCTGTTCTTGAACCCGCGCTGGAAGGGTGCCGTCCTGGCGCTGGCGCCCGTCGGTCAAATGGCTCTTACCTGGTATCTGCTCGAAACCACCTTCGGCATCTGGCTGTTCTACGGTTTCGCGCCCGGTCCGCATCTCATGGGCAGGATTGGGCCAGCATGGATCGCGCTGGTCTGGGTGGTGGGCTACGCGGTTCAGGTCGGACTTGCGCATGCATGGATGCGACGGTTCCGATTCGGACCCGCGGAGTGGCTGTGGCGAACTCTCACCTACGGGCAGGCGCAGCCTCTGAAGGCCGGTGCAGGTGTCGCCGTCTAACGTCATGAAAACGCCACGACGAGGCTGCCGGCAAGCAGAACGAGCACGACGATGCCGACCGCGACGAAGGCCCACTCGCGCGCGGCGATCTCGTCCACCAGCGCCACGAGCAGGTTCGCAACCGGCGTCGCCATCAGGATCAGCAGGCCGGCGGTAAGCGGCAGTCGCGCGGCGCCAGTGGGCGGGCCGGTCAGCGCGAGCAGGAGGCCGATGGCCAGCAGCGTCGTGCTGACCGCGGTACCAACGCGCACCACGACCGTCATGGCGCGGGCGCTCGGATGCGGCGGCGGACGCACTACCGCACCCCCGTCAGCATCAGCGCGGACACGACCACCAGGACGCAGGCCATCAGCTGCTTGGTCCGCCGCGCGCCGACGCCCGCGCCGAGGCGCATGCCGGCTCCCGATCCAATCCGGACGCCGAGAACCGCAGCCGCCGCCATGATCGGCACCAGGTCGCCGCGGCCGTAGTAGATGACGGCGCCCGACGTGGCGGTGACCCCGATCATGAACGCGCTCGTCGCGGCGGCCGGACGGATCGGGACGCCGCAGAAGGCGTTGAGCAGCGGTACTTTCATGATCCCTCCGCCGATGCCGAGCAGCGTCGAGAGGTTGCCGGCCGCAAAGGAGCCAACCAGGGCGAGCGGCACCCGCTTCACCTGATAGACCACGTCCCTGGCGGTTTCCTCGTCGAAGAAACGGCCGCCGAGGATACCCGGATCGACCGACTGATCGAAGATCACGTTGCGCGTGTCGAGGCGCGTCAGCATGACGAGGGCAATGGAGAAGGTGCTGAACGCGAAGATCGCATGCAGCGTCGACGGTGAGAGCGCTGCTGCCGTGATCCCGCCGACGAGGCTGCCCGCAACCGTGGCCACTTCCAGCACGAGACCGAGCCGCTCGTTGATGAGATGACGGTTGGAGCCGGCCGAGACGGCGGTCGACGTCGCGATCACCGTGACGAGGCTCGCGGCGAGCGCCTGTTTGATCGGAACGCCGAGTGCGAGCGTGAGGAACGGAACGAGGAAGACGCCGCCGCCGATGCCGAGAATCGCACCGAGGCCTCCGGCCAGTGCCCCGCCAGCCATCACGGCGGCGAGGAACGCGACCCCTGCGGACGGCATCAAGTCGCCGTGAAGCGCCGCGTCTGCTGCAGGTACCGCGCCGCCTTCTCGCGCGCCGCGGCCTCGGCCTCCTCACGCGTGGCGCCCTCGGCGCGCGCGAAGCGTGCGCCGGGGTCCACGTTGTCGATCGTGCAGTAGTAGCGCTCGCCGATCCGGTAGGACACGATGTTGATGTCCCAGCCGTTCAACTGCTCGCGCTGCTCGCGGAAGTCTTCGCTGCGCATCGTCGGGGCGCTATCTTTCTACGGGAGCTCCCACCAGATTCCCCCATTCGGTCCACGAGCCGTCGTAGTTCTTCACGTTCGGGTAGCCGAGCAGGTACTTCAGCACGAACCACGTATGGCTGGAGCGCTCGCCGATCCGGCAATAGGCAATCACGTTCTTCTCCGGCGTGATGCCCTGGCCGCCGTAGAGGGCCGCGAGTTCGTCGTGGCTCTTGAACGTGCCGTCCTCGTTGCACGCCTTGCCCCACGGAATGCTCTTCGCGCCCGGGATGTGGCCGCCGCGCTGGCAGGTCTCCGGAAGGCCCGGCGGCGCCAGGATCTCGCCGGTGAACTCCTGCGGGCTCCGCACGTCCACCATCGCCGTGTCCGAACGGCCGAGCGCGCGCTGCACCTCCGGCAGAAACGCGCGAATGCTCAGATCCGCGTCCTTCGCAGTGTAGGTGCTCGCCGTCGACTGCGGCTTCGCGGTGTCGACCTCGCGGCTCTCGGCCAGCCACTTCTTGCGGCCGCCGTTCATGATGCGCACGTCGCGGTGCCCGTAGACCTTGAGCTGCCAGAACGCCCAGGCGGCGAACCAGTTGTTGTTGTCGCCGTAGAGCACGATCGTCGTATCGGGCGTGATGCCGGACGCGCCGAGCAGCTTCTCGAGCTTCGCCTTCGGGACGATGTCGCGCACGAGCGTGTCGCACAACTCGGTCGTCCAGTTCCAGCCGATGGACCCGGGCACGTGGCCCTGGTCGTACGCCGCGGTGTCCACGTCGACTTCGACGACGCGAACGTTGGAGTCTGCGCGGTGCTGCGCAACCCAATCGGTGCCGACCAACACGTCGACCCCACTCATCACATTCGTCATGCGCGCCTCCTTTTGAAACGGCGCAGGGAGCTGAAACCCCAATTCTATAACCGGACCGCAACGCCGCGGAGAAGCCGCGAATTACGGCAGTGCTCGATCAGATCGGGCCGTTCTCGTACGGCTTGAGGGCGGCATAGAGCGCGGCGTGAATCGGCGTCGGAACACCGGTCTTCTTCCCTCGCCTGACGACGGCTCCCTGCAGCGCCTCCACCTCGATGCTCTTTCCCTGCTGCAGATCGATCAAGAGCGACGACCGCGTCGAGGGCGGCAGGTTCGCCATGTAGCCTTCGATCCGGCTGACACTGTCGGCGGCCACGTTCACACCTTCCGCGCGAGCCACACGTTCCACCTCGCGGCACGCCTCGTAGAACGTGTCTCGGATCTGCGGGAACTTCCAGATCCCTCCGATCGCAAGCCGCGCAGCGCCGGTGAAGGCGGCGAAGGGCGACAGGTAGATGAACTTCTCCCAGAGGGGCACCTTGGCGTCGGCGACCGCTTCGACCTCGATTCCCGTGCCGGCCAGCGCGTCGCGGATCGCAGCCACGCGGGGGGATACCGCGGCGCCCGCCTGGTACACCTCGCCGAACACGACACGTGTGTGCGTGCCCGTCTGAACGATCAACCCGGGCGCTTCGACGGCGGCGGCGATGTAGGCTGACCCGCCGATCACCGCCTCGCGGCCAACGGCGGACGCGCACTCGTCCACGCTGTCGACGCCGTTCTGCAGCGTGAGCACGGTCGAACCGCTGCCCATCATCGGCTGGAGCTTCGGCAGCGCGGTGGCATTGTCGTACGCCTTCGTTGCGAGCACGACGCAGTCCACTTGGCCGATGCGCGCCGTATCCTCCTCCGCTGCCCCGCGCGCGACGAAATCACCGAGCGGGCTCCTGATCTCGAGGCCGCGCTGCCGGATCGCGTCGAGATGCTTTCCTCGCGCGATGAAGGTGACATCATGACCCGCCTGCCACAGCTTCGCGCCGTAGAAGCCACCGACAGCACCCGAGCCCAGGATCGCGAATCGCACGGGTTACCGCCCTCGCGACCAGTAGAAGTAGAACGGAAGGCCGAGCGCAACCAGCCCGAGACCGGCAATCGATTCTGTGGGACGTTCCATCAGGGTGTTCCAGACGAGCGCGAACGAGCCCAGCACATACAGGATCGGGATCACCGGATAGCCGGTGGTTCGATACGGCCGCGGCACATCGGGCCGTCGCGCTCGAAGGACGAAGATCGCCGCGCCGCCGAGCGTTCCGAAGAGCACCGAGGCGAACGTCACGTAGGTGAAGAGCGCCTCGTAGCCGCCGGTGAGCGTCAGGAATGCCGACCAGAGGCTGGTCACGATCAGCGCGACGTGCGGCGTGTGAAAGGTCGGATGCACGCGCGCGGCCGCCGGAAAGAAGCGCCGGTCGGCGGCCATCGCAAAGCACGTGCGTGAAGACGCAATGACGCCGGCCACGTTGCAGCCAAACGTCGAGATCACGACGGTCCCCGCGACGAGGCTCGCGCCGATCGGCCCGACGAGCGTCGTCACCATCTTCTCGGCTATCCGCACGACGCCGGACATCTCCTCGATCGTGAGCGACAGCACATAGGCGACGTTCACGGTGACGTAGATGGCCGTCAGCGCCGTCGTGCCGAAAATGAGCGCGCGGGGGACGTTGCGGGCGGCGTTCTTGATCTCGCCGGCCGCGAACGCCACGTAGTACCACCCCTCGTACGTCCACATCACGGCGATCATGACGATGCCGAAGGACACGAGCGGCCGGCCGGCGGAGGGCGGCACCACGGGCGTGAGCACCGGGTCGACACGGAGGTAGGCGAGTGCCAGTACCGGCACCGCCACGAGCGCGGCAACCTTCATCGTCGTCAGCACCGCATTCATGCGGTTGCCGCTCTTGATGCCGACATAGTTGGCGGCGGTAATGACGAGGATCGAGCCGGCCGCCACGAGCTGACCGGCGCTGATGCTCCAGGGTCCCCAGGGCATCGCGAACGTCCCGAGCACGCGGTCGGTGCCGAGCGCCGGGAAGAAGTAGCTGAAGTACTCGGCGAATCCGACGGCCACGGTGGCCACGCTGCCGGTGAGAATGACGAGGAGGCAGGCCCAGCCGAACAGGAACCCCCAGATCGCGCCGTAGGCCTCGCTCAGAAACACGTAGAGGCCACCGGACCGCGGGAACATCGACCCCATCTCCGCGTAGGTCAGGCCGCCGCTCATCGCAAGGAGGCCGCCGGCGGTCCACGCGAGGAGCACCAGCGGGATGGAGGGGAGCTCCTGGAGCATGATTCCGGTGGTCAGAAAAATGCCGGAACCAATGACGCTGCCGATTACCAGCAGCGTGGCGCCGCCGAGACCAATCGCCCGATCGAGTTGAGCATCAGCTTCAGGCGCGGTATTGAGCACGTCCACTCCGGATTGGCATCGGCCCCGGGACTTTACTACGAAAAACGAACGAACTACGCGCTACCAACGCCCAACCGCCCCACAGTAAAATCGGCCCATGGCGTCACGGCTCACCACGCTCATCGTCGTGTCCATCGTGGCCGCGACGCTGATTGCCGGCATCATCGCCCGCGCGCAGCGCGACGACGACGGTCCCGTCGATGTCATCGTGTTCAACGGAAAGGTGTATGCCGGCGGTGGGCGAAGCGCGTTCGCGGAAGCGATCGCCGTGCGCGGAAACACCATCTTCCGGGTTGGATCCAACCGCGAGATCAAGCGGATGCGCCGGCCGCAGACCACGGTGATCGACGCGCACGGCGGCGCCGTCGTGCCCGGGTTCAACGACTCGCACGTGCATTTCGCGTCGGGCGGCTTGAGCCTTTCCGAAGTGAACCTGCTCGACGCGACGACGGCTGAAGAGATCGCGGTCAAGGTGCGCGACTGGGCCGACGCACATGCAGACAGGCGGTGGGTGCTCGGACGCGGCTGGTACTACACCGCCTTTCCGGATGGCCTCCCGACACGGCAGATGCTCGACGAGATCGTTCCCGATCGCCCCGCCTACCTCACGGTGTACGACGGACACAGCGGCTGGGCCAACACCGCTGCGCTCAAGCTGGCCGGCATTACGCGCGCGACAGTGAATCCGAAGAACGGCGTCGTCGTCAAAGACGCGAAGGGGGAGCCGACCGGCGTGCTGAAGGAGTCGGCGATGGCGCTGGTCCGGGACGTGCTGCCGAAGCCGGAGCGCGCCCAGCGGCTGACAGCGATTCGCGCGGGCGATCCGGGAGGCGCATCGCCTCGGCGTCACGAGCGTCCAGAACGCAAGCGGCAGCGCCGAAGAGATCGATCTCTGGGACGAGCTCCGCCGCGACGGCGACCTCAAGCTGCGGATGTATCACTCGCTTTCCGCGGGTCCGGGCTTCAGCGAAGTCGACGCCGACCGCTTCGAGGCGACACGCCGCGAACATGCCGATGATCCGCTGCTCAAGGCGGGCGCCGTGAAGCTGATGGCAGACGGCGTCATCGAGACGCACACCGCATCCATGCTCGAGCCGTATTCGAACCGGCCGACGAAAGGGATGCCGAACTTCACGCCCGAGGAGCTGAACCGGATTGTGTCGCTCCTCGATCGGCGCGGCTGGCAGGTGTGGATCCACGCGATCGGCGATGGCGGTGTCCGCATGGCGCTCGACGCCCTCGAGGCGGCGGCGAAAGCGAACCCCACTCCGGCGCGCGGGCGGCGGCATCGCATCGAGCATATCGAGACGATCGACCCTGCCGACGTACCGCGGTTCGGTACGCTTGGCGTGATCGCGTCGATGCAGCCCTTCCACGCCAACCCGGATCCCGGAATGGGCTCGGTCTGGACGGCGAACATCGGCGACGAACGCGCGTCACGTGCCTGGCTGTGGAACAGCATCTCGAAAGCCGGCGGCCGTCTCGCGTTCGGGAGCGACTGGCCGGTCGTCACCCTCGACCCGCGCATGGGACTCCAAGTTGGCGCCAATCGAACGAGTCCGACTGGTGAGCCCGAGGGCGGCTCCATACCCGGGGAGCGTCTGCCCCTCGCGGCGATCATCGACGCCTACAGCAGCGGCGCAGCCTACGCATCCTTCGACGAGCAGCGGAAGGGCACGCTCGCGAAAGGCATGCTGGCCGACATCGTGATCTTCTCGACCGACATCTTCCGCGCGCCGCCCGAGCGGGTGCTCGACGCGGTCGTCGACGTGACGATTTTCGACGGCAAGGTTGTGTACAACCGCGCCGAGGCGAGCACCGAACCCTAGCGCGACAGCGCGAAGCGCCGAATCGCCTCCGCGAGGCCGGCGTCGTCGTGGCTGCTCGTGACGTGCCAGCCTCGCGTCTTCAAGCCCTCAACCGCGTTCGCCATCACCACCGGCACGCCGGCGAACATCAGCATCTCGAGATCGTTGAAGTTGTCGCCAACGGCCATCACCTCCTCGCGTCTGACGCCGAGTTGCTCCGCGCGCCATGCGAGCGCGCGCCCCTTCGTCGCGAGCGGCGACGTGATGTCGATGAGCGAGAAGTTGCGGTGCTCGTACTCGGTGAGCGAGACGGCGTAGTCGCGCGCGGTTCCGTCGAGAGCGGCGGCCAGCGCGCGCATCTGCTCCACGGCGCCGTTGAACATGACCTGGATGGGATCTTCGGTCAACGCGAGCTCCAGCGGCACGCATCGATCGATGAGCGACTGGTTCCGCGACCAGTACCCCTTCCGGTTCGGCTGCTCCCAATCCATCGTCTCGAACACGACCTGCCGCTCCTGGTCGCGATCGAAGATGAGCGCAGCGGCATCGCGGAACGGCTGCGTGGCCATGAGGACCGAACGAGCGACGTCGCGATCGAGCAGCCGCCGCGCCAGCGTCGCGCCGTTGATGTCGCGCTCGATCGCGCCGTTGCTCACGATCAGCGTCACGGCCGGCGGAAGCGGATCGGCGATCGGCCGCGCGAACGGATAGCTGCGGCCTGTCACGAGCGCGACATGAATGCCCGCCGCAACCGCGTCGTGAATCGCCTCGCGATTGGCGTCCGGCATCTGGCCGCGACTGTCCAGGAGCGTACCGTCTATGTCTATGCCAATCAGGCGGACTCGCATCATCAGGGGTCAGGGATCAGGGGTCAGGGGCTAGGGCTGTCTCAGGCAGCAGGAATTGGGCCTGAAGTACCATACCAATGTTATGAAACTGGAAGAGTTCCCGGGTGTGAATGCCGGGTATGTGTTCGAGCTCTACGAACGCTACCGGCAGAACCCGGAGTCGGTGGATCCGGCGACGCGACAGGCGTTCGCGGAATGGACGCCGACGGATCCTGGAACGCCCGGGCCGGCCGTCGGCTCCGCTGCCGCGCCGGTCAGCCTTCAAGCGGCGGTCGCCGCGTTCGGTCTCGCCGAATCGATTCGCAGGTACGGACATCTCGCGGCGCTGCTCGATCCGCTCGGATCGACGCCGCTCGGCGATCCCGCGCTGGCGCCGGCCGCGCACGGTATCGCCGACGCCGACCTCCAGCAGCTGCCGGCCTCACTCGTGGGCGGGCCCGTCGCCGAAAATGCCGCGAGCGCGTACGACGCGATCGAGCGGCTCCGTCGAATCTACTGCTCGACCACGGGGTACGACTACGCGCAGGTGTTCGTGCCCGAGGAGCGCCAGTGGCTGCGGCACGCCGCCGAGTCCGCACGGTTCCGTCCACCGATCGATCCGATCGATCCTGACGAGCTCCTGGATCGCATCACGCGGGTCGAGGTGTTCGAGCGCTTCCTGCATCGCACCTTCCCGGGCAAGACGCGCTTCTCGATCGAGGGGCTCGACATGCTCGTCCCGATTCTCGACGAGATCATCTGCGACGCGGCGGACGGCGGCATCCGGCACGCGCTCATCGGCATGGCGCATCGCGGCCGGCTGAACGTGCTCGCGCATATCCTGCAGAAGCCGTACTCGCAGATCCTGGCCGAGTTCAAGGATCCCATCGCGACGGGCTCGTGGCGCATCGACCTCGGCTGGACGGGCGACGTCAAATACCACGCCGGCGCACGCACGCAGAGCCAGGGCGGCCGCCTGCACGTGTCGATGGCGCCGAACCCGAGCCACCTCGAGGCGGTGAATCCGGTCGTCGCCGGCATGGCACGGGCCGCGGGAACGTCGGCCAGCGCTCCGGGCGCGCCGCACTTCGACGGCGGCGTCACGTTGCCGCTCCTGATTCACGGCGATGCGGCGTTTCCTGGACAGGGGATCGTGGCGGAAACCCTCAACCTCTCGCGCCTCGCCGGCTGGGACACCGGCGGCACGATTCACGTGATCGCGAACAACCAGCTCGGGTTCACCGCCACGCCCGGCGAATCCTACAGCACGAGCTACGCGAGCGGACTGGCGCGCGGCTTCAAGATTCCAATCGTCCACGTGAATGCCGATGACCCGGTGGCGTGCATCGAAGCAGCCCGGCTCGCCTGGGCGTATCGCGCGAGGTTCAGGCGCGATTTCCTCATCGATCTGATCGGCTATCGCCGCCACGGCCACAACGAGGGCGATGAGCCGGCGTTCACGCAGCCGTTGATGTACAAGGCCGTGGCCGCGCACCCAACCGTGCGGGAAATCTGGGCCACGCGCATCGCAGCGTCCGGGCACACGCCGAAGACTCCGCCCGAGGAGCTGGTGAAGAAGCATTTCGCCGTCCTCGAGAAGGCGCTGGAGCAGCTCAAGCCGGAGGAAGACTTCGTTCCGCCGATCGCCGAGCCTGCACCCGCGGGCGTGGCGGGCAAGGCACACACCGGCGTCCCCGTCGATCGCCTGCGCGAGATCAACGACGCGCTGCTCGCGCGCCCTCACGGCTTCATGATGCACCGCAAGCTCGAACGCGGCCGCGAGAAGCGGGCGCAGATCTTTGCCAACGCGACGGAGCGGTCGATCGACTGGGCAACCGCCGAGGAGCTCGCGATGGCGACGCTGCTCGCCGATGGCGTCCCGATCCGACTGACGGGCGAAGACGTGGAGCGGGGCACGTTCAGCCAGCGCCACGCGGTATTTCACGACGCCAACACCGGCAAGCAGTTCATCCCGCTGCAGGAGTTCGCGCAGGCCCGCGCCTCGTTCGAGATCCACAACAGCCCGCTCTCCGAGGCAGGGGTGGTCGGCTTCGAGTTCGGCTACAACGTGCAGGAGCCGGGACGCCTCGTCATGTGGGAGGCACAGTACGGCGACTTCATCAACGGCGCGCAGGTGGTGCTCGACGAGTTCGTCACGTCGGGGCGCGCCAAGTGGGGCCTGCAGCCGTCGCTCGTGCTGCTGCTCCCGCACGGATACGAGGGGCAGGGACCCGACCATTCGAGCGCCCGCCCGGAGCGCTTCCTCCAGGCGGCAGCCGACATCAATCTGCGGCTCGCGAACTGCACGACCGCGGCGCAGTACTTCCACCTGCTGCGCAGGCAGGGGCTGCTGCTCCAGCTGGATCCGCTGCCGCTCATCGTCCTCACGCCGAAGAGCCTGCTCCGCCATCCCGCGGTCGCGTCGACGCCGCGCGAGCTCGAGGAAGGACGCTTCATGTCGGTCCTGGACGACGCTGACGCGCGCCAGCGGGCCAGGCAGGTGCGCCGCCTCGTGCTCTGCAGCGGCAAGGTGTACGTCGATCTGATCGCAAGCGAGCGGCGCGCCACAGCAGACGATGTGGCGATCGTGCGGGTGGAGCAGCTGTATCCGTTTCCCGTGGTGGCGCTCCGCGAGGTGCTGGAGTCCTACGCCGGCCTCGAGGACGTCGTCTGGCTTCAAGAGGAGCCCGAGAACATGGGCGCGTGGAACTTCGTGCAGCCGCTCCTCGAGGAGCTGATTGGCGACCTGCCGCTGCGCTACGTCGGGCGCGCACGGAGCGCGAGCCCCTCCGAAGGCTCCGCGGCCTGGCACCAGCTCACGCAGAAGGCGCTCGTGGAGCGGGCGTTCGGCCGCGCGGACGTCGAGGCCCCGTTGGTGCTCTCCAAGAAGGTGTAGACGTGTCGAACATCGTAGTCCCTCAGTTGGGCGAATCGGTCGTCGAAGCCCGCGTCGCGAAGTGGCTCAAGAAGGAAGGCGACCGCGTGGAGGTCGGCGAGCCGGTCGTAGAGCTCGAGACGGAGAAGATCGATCTCGAAGTCGGCGCCGAGCATGGCGGCGTGCTCGCCAGCATCAAGCGGCAGGAAGGCGAGGACGTGAAGGTCGGCGAGCTGCTCGGCGTGGTGGACGAAAGCGCGGCCGCGGCTGCAACGCAGCCCGCGGAAGCGCCCGCGCCGCCGCCGCAGAAGTCGGAGCCCGCGGCGCAGGCGTTGGTACAGTCGCCGGCGCAGGCCGGCGACGCCCCGAGGGCCACGCCAACGGCGAAGAAGATCGCGAAGGAGCATGACGTCAACCTGAAGGCCGTGCAGGGCAGCGGGGCCGCGGGCCGCGTGATGAAGGACGACGTCAAGAGCGCGATCGCGAAGCCTGCGGCGAGCCAGCCTGCCGCTGCGCCCGCGGCTCCCGCAGCGCCGAGGCGGGCGCCCGGCGAGCGCAAGGAAGAACGCGTTCGCATGTCGAAGCGCCGGCAGACGATTGCGCGGCGGCTCGTCGAAGCGCAGCGCACGGCGGCGATGCTGACGACGTTCAACGAGATCGACATGACGGCCGTCATGCAGCTCCGCGAGCGGCGCAAGGAGGATTTCAAGAAGAAGCATGGCGTCGGCCTCGGCATCGCCTCTTTCTTCGTGCAGGCGGCCATCGGCGCGCTTCGCGAGTTCCCGATGCTCAACGCCGAGATTCAAGGCGAGGACATCGTCGTGAAGCGTTACTACGACATCGGGATGGCGGTCGGCGCCGAAGGCGGTCTCGTCGTCCCCGTCCTGCGCGACGCGGATCAGATGACGTTCGCGGAGCTCGAGCAGGCGATCCGCGACTATGCGAAGAAGGCGCAGGATGGAACGCTGACGCTCGACGATCTCAAGGGCGGCACGTTCACCATCACGAACGGCGGCGTTTTCGGCTCGCTCATGAGCACGCCGATCCTCAACCCCCCGCAGGTCGGCATCCTCGGTTTGCACAAGATCCAGGACCGCGCGGTGGCGCTCACCGGGCAGGTCGTCATCCGTCCGATGATGTACGTCGCGCTCAGCTACGACCACCGCATCGTCGACGGACGGGAGGCGGTGCAGTTCCTGGTGAAGGTGAAGGAGTAAGTCGAGGATCCAGGAAATCTATTGCTGGAATCGTAGTACCCGTACCAACCGTCCGCAGTGTAGGGCGGCCCTGAAGGGGCGCGTCGCGCGACAGCGACCTGCGGGCGTTTGTCGCGATTGCCAAACAGCGCAGTGCGTTCGTGGTGCGTGATCGGAGCCATGGCCGCCTCTGGCAGCCTGGATACTAGATCGCGTCTTGCGACGAGGCGAGAGTGTGGCTCCGCTCGCGCAGTACATCCTGATGAACCGGGTGCGCGCTGGTCTGGCCGGATCGGTGCTGGATGAGCCCTTCGTTGGGTCGCAGACGCTGAGTGTAGACGAAATGCTGCGGTTGGTCGGTGAAGCGACAGTGTAGGCGGGCCTCCTGGGCCCGCCCACTCTGTTTGCTGCTGGGAGAAGTCTAGCGACTACCCCCGGTGCGATTTGCCATTTATGCACCTCCCGGCCGCGACCGTTTCGTGGTGTCCCGCGGTACGCGGAACGTGGTCGCTTCAAGCCTTTGTTTGGCGCCGCGAATTGCGCGACGGTGTTCTTACGATAACACGGCGAACAAGCGTGGCAGTGTAGGGCGGGCCTTTACGGCCCGCCAACTAGACGTTGCGCCACGCCGATCGAACGCAGGGCCTGGAATCTGTGGAGCTCCTCGACCTCCAGCGCGGCCAGCAGCGCCATCGCGCCTCCGCGATCGTCGGCGCCGTTAATGACCGGACGATTCAGGTAGTACTCCTTCGTCGGCCCGGCCCCTGTGCCCGCACACACGTCGCGAAGGGTCCCATCGTCCGCCACCCGCGCGACCACGGCGTGCCAGCCGCGCTCGATGGTCGACTCGAACTGGCGATCGAGCCATCCCAACCGAACGCCGCGAGCCATGGCGGTCACGGTCATCGCTGTCACCGTGAGTTCCCGGTAGCTCGAGATGTCGTCCACGACCTGGCGCCATGAACCATCGAAGGCTTGACTACGCGCGAGCGAACGCATCTGGTGGCGGTAAATCTCGAGGACGCGGGGGCGATCGGGCCAGCGGTCGGACAAGCGCGTGAGCGCTTCGACGAGCCCCAGCGCAGCAAAGCCGTTGCCGCGGCCCCACGCATGAGGACCGTCGGGCGCATGGATGAAGAGGCCGTCGGGGCGCTGCAGCTTCGCCGAGTATGTGATCAACAGGCGCCCGATGGCACGGCCGTACGGATCGGCAAGCGCTGGCGTCGCCACGCGCGCCAGGAGCGACGTCGCCATGAACATGTCGTCGGTCCACCCGCGGCCGAATCGCACGGCTTGGGCGGGATCCGTGGAGAGGATGACGTCCGCAGCGGCGCGTGCCGGTGCTGCCTCGCCGAGATCGAACAGGGCGAGATGCCCCGCGAGGCTCGGGAGCTCATGCGGCTCCGCCATCGTGGGCTTCTCCCCTGAGATGAACGGCTGCATCTGCTGCCGCGCCTTCTCCTTCCAGCGCGGTTCGTTCGTCAGCGCCGTAAGGCGAATCGCACCCGACCATGACAGGGCCGGGATGTAACTCATCGACACGTTCTCCGGATACCGAGCCGCAAGGAGGCGAGCGGTGTCGAGCGGCTGGCGATCGGGGGCTGAATGTGCGTGAACCACGAAAGCCACGAAACACACGAAAGTACATTTCGTGACTTTCGTGATTTTCGTGGTGGACGTCGTGCGGCTCAATTCCTGACCACCACGAACGGAAGGTCGAGACGCTTCGCGGCAAGCTGAATCGCAGCGAGATCCTTCTCCAGAAGGGACTTCAGCTCGCCTTCGAGCTCGGCCAGCTCCTTCTGCTGCGCGGCAAAGACGTCGCGCATGCCCTGTGTGGGCGCGCCGTCGCCCTCCTCGACGAACATGAGCAGCGGACTGAGGCGCGAATACAGCTTCGCACCGCCCTTCCGGGCGAGGATGTCGTACGCCACCTCCGCCTCGGGGTTGTGCCACCGCGCCTCGAGCCCTTCGAGCCTCGCGCTGAGCGCCTTCGACATGCTCACGAGCTCCGATGCACGCTTGTCGTCCTGCAGCACCTTGGCGTGAACCTGGAGCTGCTCGCGTACGTCCTTCAAACGGCTGACGCCGCCCGCCAGCCGTGTGATCGCGTCGCGAATCTCGAGCGCAAAGGCCAGATGCGCCTCCAGCTCGGCCGGCGAAGTCGTGACGCGCGGATCCGGTTTCACCACGAGCGTTGACGAGGCATCCTGCCCGTCCACCGTGAGGCGAACCGTATATGTCGCCGGAACCGCCAGCGGTCCTTCCGTCGGGTTGCCGTAGTCGATCCTGGCGCCCTTGACCAGCGTGGCGCCTTCCCAACGCAGGTCCCAGACCGCGCGCTGCAGACCGGCTTCCGCTTTGAACGCGGCCTTCGGTTCGTCCTCGTTCTCGTGGGCGCCCCACGCGGTTGGCGCGGTGCTGCTCAACGTGCGGACCACGCGTCCGCGCGGGTCGAGCACGTCGATCTTCACTTCGCCCTTCGGCTTCTCTTTCAGCCAGAAATACATCAGCGCGCCCGGCGGCGGATTGTCACCGGCGTTCTTCGCGCGCGGCCCGTTGTGATAGCGCCACCGGATCGTCTCGCGGGGCGCGAAGAGGTGAACCATCGTCGACTCGACCTGCGGCGACCAGTGGCGAACCGGGCCGAGGTCGTCGAAGATCCAGATCGAGCGGCCATGCGTGCCGACCACGAGGTCGTCGTCCTTGACGCGAAGATCGTGGACGGCCACCGTGGGCAGGTTCAACTTCAGCGCGCGCCAGGTCTGGCCGGCATCGCGCGAGAACATGACGCCGCGCTCGGTCCCGAGGTACAGCTGCCGCTCTTTCTTCGGATCCTCACGCACCGCATGCAGATACACATCCTGCGGCAGCTTCGCGGCCAGGGTCGTCCATGTCTCGCCAAAGTCCGCGGTGCGCCAGAGGTACGGCTTCATGTCGTCCTGGCGATGGTTGTCGACCACGAGATACGCGGTGCCCGCGTCGAAAGGCGAAGGTTCGATCAGGCTGACCGTCGCGAACGGCGGAAGGCCCGGTACGTTCTTCGTCACGTTCTTCCAGCTCTTGCCGCCGTCACGTGTCACGTGCACGAGGCCGTCGTCTGTGCCGGCCCAGATGAGATCCTTCTGCCGCGGCGATTCGGCGACGGCGAAGATCGTGCAGAAGGTCTCGACGCCCGTGTTGTCTCCGGTGATCGGCCCGCCGGCCCACTGCTGCTTCGACTTGTCATTGGTCGTGAGGTCCGGGCTGATCACGCTCCATGTGTTGCCGCCGTCGGTTGTCCTGAAGAGCACGTTGCCGGCGTGGTAGACGACCTTCGGGTCGTGCGGCGACGTGGCGATCGGCGCCGTCCACTGGAAGCGATACCGGAGATTCTCCCCGCCGTGACCGGAGGGGTTCTCGGGCCAGGCTCCCACGTGGCGCGCCTGACGCGTGCGATGGTCGTAGCGCGAGATGTAGCCCAGATACTCGCCGGCGTAGACGATGTTCGGGTCGGACGGATCGGAGGCGGTGTGACCCGCCTCGCCTCCTCCCACGTCGAACCAGTCGCCGCGCGTGATTCCATTCCGGCTCAGGCTGTTGCTCGGCGTCGACGACGTGCCGAGATCCTGCATCGCACCGTGCACGCGGTACGGGACCGAGGTGTCGACGCTCACGTGATAGAACTGCGCGATCGGCATCAGCGTGGCATTCCAGGTCTCGCCGCCGTCGTTCGACACGTCGACGCCGCCGTCGTTCGCCGCGATCATCCGCCTCGGGTTCTTCGGATCGAACCAGACGTCATGGTGATCGCCGTGATGGATGCCCATGACGCGCTTGAACGTGCTGCCGCCGTCGGTGCTCCTCATCATCGGGACGTTCGGCGCCCACACCTCATCGCGATTCGTCGGATTGACGGTGAGCGTCGAGTAGTACCACGCGCGTTGACGCAGCCGGCGATCCGCGGTCGCCAGCGTCCATGAGTCTCCGCCGTCATCCGAGCGGAACAGGCCTCCCTTTTCGGCTTCGATGATGGCGTAGACCCGCCGGCCGTCGGACGCGGCGACGGCGACGCCGACCCTGCCCCACGGGCCATCGGGCAGACCGCTGCCGGTCAGCTGCTTCCACGTGTCGCCGCCGTCGCGCGACAGCCACAGGCTGCTTCCCGGCCCTCCGCTGATGAAGTCCCATGGCTTCCGCTGCGCCTCCCAGAAGCCGGCAAAGACGATGTTCGGGTTCGAGGGGTCGAGGGCGACATCGGAGGCGCCGGTGCGATCGTCCTTCTTCAGGACCTGCTGCCACGTGCGGCCTCCGTCGCGCGTGCGGTAGACGCCGCGCTCCGGATTCGGGCCGAACGCGTGGCCGAGCACGGCCGCGAACGCGACATCGGCGTTGCGCGGATCGACGGCCATGGTGCCGATCTGCCCTTGCTGCTTCCACACGTGCGTCCATGTCTTGCCTGCATCGACCGACTTGTAAATGCCGTTCCCCGCGGCCACGTTGCCGCGGATGTTGGCCTCGCCCGAGCCGACGTAGATCACGTTGGGGTCCGACGAGGCGACGGCCAGCGAGCCAATCGAGGAGATCGGCTGGTCGTCGAAGATTGGCTTCCACGTGATCCCGGCGTCAGTGGACTTCCAGACGCCGCCCGACGCCGTGGCCGCATAGAACACACTCGGATCACCAGGCACGCCGGCCGCGCGCGTCGCGCGTCCGCCGGCCGCCGGCCCGATGCTGCGGTACTTGAGATTCTTGAGCTCAGCCGGCGTAGCGTGGGGATCGGCCGGAGGCTTCTCCTGAGCGCCCGCGGCCACACCAGCGACGATGAAGAGAGCGATGAGGGAGAGCTTTCGCATGGGTCGCATGATAATAGTCGGCATCATGTCGGTACATGGCCTGTCTGATCGTCCTCGTCGCCGCATTCTCTCAGGCGCCGGCGGCTCCCAAGACCATCCCCCCGCCGCCAGACGTGGCCGCACCGCCTGCCGACGCGCAGAAGACGGCGAGCGGGCTGGCGAGCAAGGTGATCACGCCCGCATCCGGCGGCGAAACGCCGAAACCGACCGACCTCGTGACCGTCCACTACACCGGATGGACCGCAGCTGACGGCAGGATGTTCGACAGCTCGCACGCACGCGGAAAGCCGAATACCTTCTCGCTCGAGCGCGTCTTCGCCGGCTGGCGCGAATGCGTCGGTTTGATGAGGCCAGGCGAGACCAGGCGCTGCTGGATCCCGCAGGAGCTGGCGTACAAGGGGCAGGCCGGACGGCCCGCAGGCATGCTCGTGTTCGATGTCGAGCTCATCGAGGTGGTTGGCGCGCCCGCCGACGTCAAAGCGCCGCCGTCCGATGCGAAACGCACGGCCTCGGGCCTGTCTTACAAGGTGCTCACACCAGGAACGGGCGCGCAGAAACCGTCGCCGCGAAGCGAGGTGACGGTGCATTACACCGGGTGGACGACCGACGGCAAGCGATTCGACAGCTCGGTCGCGCGCGGCACCCCGGCGACATTCGGACTCGATCAGGTCATCAAGGGATGGACGGAAGGCGTCGGCCTCATGGTCGAGGGCGAGAAGACCCGCTTCTGGATCCCGCAGGACCTCGCCTACAAAGGCGAGGCGGGCTCGCCGCGAGGGATGCTCGTCTTCGACATCGAGCTGATCCGCATCGAAAAGTAGATTCGCTTATCTCAACCACGAAAACACGAAAGCCACGAAATCGATTCGAGCCGATCGCGCTCGGAGTGGTTTCGTGCATTTCGTGTTTTCGTGGTTGAACCTACGGCTGCGATGAAGTGCGGGATGCCGGGGAACCTTCCGTCGCAGCGGCAAAGATCGGATTGAACAGGAGCTTGAACGTATTGTGCGGCTGGCCGCGGAAGTGCGGGCGGAAGGCGAGCACGACGACCTGTCCTTTGCCGACCGGCACGCGCACGCCCGCCGGGCGGCCAGCGGCATAGCGACGGCCGCCCAGCTCCCATCCGCTGACCAGGAAGTCCTTGGATGCGTACGTCGCGAACACGTCGAGGTCACGCTCCACGCGCTGCTTTCCCTCTGACGCGGCGGGGATGATGCTGAAAGCCTGACTCTGCACGAAGAACGCGATCGCTCGCGCCGGCATGCCGGCCGCGAGCCCCGACGCCGGCTTCGTGTCGAGGTACACGAGTGAGCCGGGAATGAAGAAGTCGGCCGCGGGCACGTTGCGCACTGCGTTGCGAAGCGGCAGGCCAAAGGTCGAGATCGCGAAATCGGCGGCGCCGTCCCACGCCAGCACCCAGCCGCCGTTCTCGACGTATCGCTTGAGCGCGCTCGCGCCCTCCACGCCAATCCCGCCGACGAATTCCGGCGGCATCGTGGCCGGCCGGTGGCCATTCAGGATCTGGTCGTCGCCTTCATCGGCGAACAGAATGATGTCGAGACCGCTCAGGTCGCCACCCCGGATGTCCTTGTCCGTGAGGGTGCGATACGGGAACTCGTACTGTTCGAGCACCCATCGGGTCCACCCCTCGTCCATGTTCGACAGGTGGCTGCGATAGAGGCCGATGCGGGGCGGCTTGAGCGCGCGCAGCCGGCCCGCCGGGACGGCGCCTGCGGCCGCCGCCACGCCCAGCTCCGTCGTTGCCTTCTCGAGGCCGTTGCGCGGGATCCCCTGCACCACGAAGTCACCCGATCGGCCACCGACACGCGCGCCCCGGCTTTGAGCAGCCGGTTGACGGCGCGCGCCGCCATGTTCGCGCGGCGCGACAGGACGAACGCGTCGCCGGTGCCCGTGACGAGCGCGGTCGCGGGTGGGATCACGTCGGCGATGCGCGCCGGGAGCGGGAACGGATCGGAGATCCGCACCGCGTTCACGCCCATCTGCAAGCCGAGCTCGTAGCCCGTCATGTCGTACGGCGGCTCGGGTGGCCCGCCCGGGTACTGCCGGCGATCGGGATAGGTCTTGGGCTCCATCAGATCGATCACGTACGGACGGAACGCCTGCGGTCCGATCACGTAGCTGCCGGCCGGATACGAGCGGCCGCCGGCCGAGAAGGGCGCGTCGGCCTGCCGGATCTCGACTCCCCCTTTGCGGAACGTGCGAAGGAACTCGACCGTCGCGGTCGGGTCGTGCTGCGCGGCCAGGTCGATCACGTACGCATAGGGTCCGCCGATCGCCTTCTCTCCCCGTGCGATCTGCCGCGCGCCCATGCGCCAGATGTTGAAGAGAAAGTCTTCCTTCAGCGTGGCGCCGAAGTTCAGGACCGCGCGTGAGGCGGTGAGCATGTAGTCGACGGCGCTTCGGAGCGGCCAGCATCCGCCGAGCCACGGGTTGGTGTAGTTGGTCGACGGGTTCTTCGCGTCCAGGTTGCTCGCGCGCTCGCCGAAGGTGTCGGGGACCTCGTCCTTCGTGTAGCACCGCGGCGTCGCGTAGCGATAGCCCGCGGTCTCGGTGAGGAAGCCGGCCATGTTGTGGAAGTCGGGCGCGCCGCGCATGCTGCCGTTCCACCACATGTCGAACACGATGCCGCTGTTGTAGCCGGGCTTCTCCTCTTCGTCGAAGCGCTTGCGCATCGCCTCGCCGATCTGGTTGATCGTGCTGACGATCAGCGGGTCGAGATTCGGGTTGACCGGGTTCTCCATCGGGGGTCCCCAGATCCGCCCCGGGAACGGACTCGACTGATGGTGGTTGTAGACGATCTGCGGAAACCACTCCTGGTAGAGGATCCGGCCGACGGCCTGCGTCTCGTTCTGCGTGAACATGTACCAGTCGCGGTTGTTGTCGTGGCCGATGTAATGGTGATAGAGCTGCGGCGGCGACGTCGTCTCGAACGGCGTGCCCAGGTTGCGCGCGTACCAGTTCGTGACGACCTCGAGTCCGTCCGGGTTCATCACCGGCATCAGGAGCAGGATGGCGTGCTCCCGCATCCGCTTCGCTTCGTCCGATTCGCTCGTCGCCACCCACCAGCCGAGCTCGGGTGTGTGCTGCGCGTGCGCGACCTCGGTGGCGTGCAGCCCGCCGTCGATCCAGACGATTGCCTTCCCCTCCTTCGCGAGGGCGCGCGCCTTCGCCTCGTCGGCGCCGCGCGCCGTCGCCAGCTGCTTCGCGATCTCCTGGTAGCGCGCGCGATTCTTGATGTTCGCCTCGCTCGAGATGAGCGCCAGGATGAGCGGCCGGTTCTCCACCGTTCTGCCGATCTCCTCGACGACGACGCGGTCGGAGGCCGCATCGAGGCGCTTGAAGTACTCGACGATCTGCGCGTGCGTGGCGAGCTTGTAGTCCGTTCCCGGCTTGAATCCGAAGACGTCGGCCGGCTCAGGGACTTTTGACTGTGCGTGGATTGATGCGGTGGCGAGGAGAGTGGCGAGGAATAGCCGACTACGCATACGTCAACTCAGGGCGAGGGTCGTGGGGCTAACCCCTCGACCCTCGCCCCTCGACCCTTCTTCTAGAAGAACATCCTGAAACCCAACTGCATCTGCCGCATGTTCGACCCGGCCAGCGAGCTGATGCGCCCGAAGTTCGCCGTCCCGAACTGGGCGTTCGGGGCGCCGTAGTTCACATTGTTGAACAGGTTGAACACCTCGAGACGGAACTCGAAGTGGCTCGTTCCGGCGAGCGGCACGCGCTTCATCAGCGACAGGTCGGTGTTGATGAACTTCGGACCGCGCAGGATGTTACGGCCGGCGCTGCCGAAGGTGAACTGCAGCGGGCTGCGCGAACGCGGCGGCGTCGTAGCAGTTGATCAGCTCGCGGCTGTTCGGCGCGGTCTGGCAATTCAACGACGGCACTCCGCCGACCAGGTCCGGTCGCTGTGTACCCGTGATGCCGATGTTCGCCCGGTCGCCGGTGATCGTCGGGTTCACCGGCGTGCCGCTCTGCACCGCCGTAATGCCCCCGACCTGCCATCCCGCGACGAGGTATTTGAGCACGGGATTCGTCGATTCCTTGAGGAACGGGATGTCGTAGATGTAGCTCGCCACCAACCGGTGCGGCACGTCCCAGTTCGCGGGGCCGTAATCGCGCCAGATGTCATAGTTGTCCATCACCTGACCGCCGCCGTTCGAGTGGGTCGCCATGTCGCGCGTGCGCGACCAGGTGTAGGAGGCATCCGCCTGCAGGCCATGCGACATACGGCGGCGAAGGATCAGGCTCACCGCGTCGTAATCGGCAATGAGGTCGTTCGCAATGATGCGGCGTGATCGGAACCGTGTGCTCGGCCGACGGTCGTCGACGACACCCGGGCCCGGCGTCGGCGTGTTGTTGAAGAAGCTTCGATCGAGATGGCTCGTATTCGACCCGAGGTACTGGATGCCGAGAGCCATCGTGTTCGTCAGCTCACGCTGGACGTCGAAGCTCCACTGGTCCTTGCGCGCGTTGGGCAGATCACGCGTCGGCGAAATCATATCCGGCCGCGTGACCGGTACCGGCCACGCCAGACGGCTGCGCGAACGACAGCGTCGCGTTGTTCGTGTCATTGGTGAACGTCGTCACAGCCGCGATCGGCGGGTTGTTGGTCAGGAACGTGAACGAGTTCATCTGGTTCGGGTTGTAGTAGATGCCGAACCCCGCTCGCAGCACGGTCTTCTCGTTGAGGCGGTAGGTTGCGCCGAGCCGCGGCGCGATGTCCTTGTTGTTCGAATCGTGGAACTCGAAGCCCGGCGACGGGAAGGTCGACGGAATGATCGTCTCGAAGTCGGAATCCAGCATCGACGCCAGGCCGATATAGGTCTGCACCGGCGTATTCAGCTCGTAGCGGACGCCGAGGCTCAGCGTCAGATCGCGGGTCGCCTGCCACACGTCGTTGACGAAGAACCCGTTGCGCCAGCCGCCGACGTGACCCTGTATCTGGTCGGTCGGCGGGATCACCGTGCGCGGCACGCCAAGCATGAAATCGGCGACGGCATAGCCGGACATGTCACCGGTGAAATCGAACCGGCCGCGCGGATCGTTGGCCGCTCGCCGGCCCGTCTCCAGCTTCCGCAAGTCGAACCCGGCGCGCATGTTGTGCGATCCCCGCGTGTAGGAGAGGACGTTCGAGAGCTGGAATGTCCGGTCGAACTGGAACCAGTTCGTACCGCCACCACCCAATCCTGCGAAGCCGCTGATGTTGATGCTCGGAATGCCGGGGTTGTTGTACCTGACGTCGCCGTCGAACCCCGGGATGCCGAGCGAGGAGCTGCCAGGACTGAGGCTCGCGTACATGAAATCGTTCAACGTATCGAAGTCGATCTTGTGGTACCCGATCCGGAAATCGTTGAGGAGCGTCGGGCTCAGCGTGTGCGTGTACGAGACGAGCGTGTTGTGGTTCACGCGCGGCTGGCTCACACGCTGACTGGCGATCGCAGCAATGCCGGTGTTTTCGATCACGCTGTCGTGCCAGTTGTAGCGAACCGACAGCCGGATCTTGTTCCCCACGTTCTGATCGAAGCGAGTGAGGAACTGATCGGTGTTTTCGAGGTTCGGTGCCGGTCCCTGGAAGTTGTTGGCGATCCCGGCACGCGTCGGCGCCGGATAGAAGTCAAGGATGCGCCGCGCGACCGGCGACAGATCAGCTGTCGGGATGATGTTCCCCGGATACACCTGGCGCGTGAACGGATTGCGAATCGGCGCGGTGATCTCCGAGAAGTTGCCCTGGCGCATCAGCGCCGTCGGCACCGTCGCGAAGGGGCTCGATACGGTGTCGGCACGCACGCCTTCGTACGACGCCATGAAGAACGTCTTGTTGCGTCCGTCGAACACTTTCGGGATGAAGACCGGGCCATCGATCTCGAAGCCGAACTGATTTCGCCGCCGCGGATTCTTCGGCAGTGTCGGGTTGTCGAAGTACCCGCGTTCATCGAGCGCATCGTCCTGGAAGAACTCGAAGAACGACCCGTGCGGCGTGTTGGTGCCGCTCTTCGTCACGACGTTGATGTGCACGCCGAGATACGAGCCGTATTCAGCCGACGTGCTGCCCGTCTGGACCTGCACCTCCTCGACCGCGTCGGCGATCGGGCGCATGCTGGTCATGGCCAGCAGGTTGGCCGAAGAGTTGATGCCGTCGAGCGACAGGCTGTTCTGAATCTCCCGCTGGCCCGCGCCTCGGAAGCTCAACCCGATGTCGGTCGTCTGACCGGCCAGGACGCCTGGCGTGGTGCTCGCGAGCTGCCACACGTTGCGGTTGGCAACCGGCAGGTCGACCACCGCGCGCTCCCCGATCGACTCCGAAATCGTCGCGCTGTCGGTCGCCAGCAGAATAGCGGACGCCGTCACGTTGATCGATTCGTTGATGGCGCCGACCTGCAGCGTGGCGTTCGTGCGGACCACCTGGTTCGTGGCCACCCGAACACCCGTGGCCTTGAACGTCTGGAAGCCCGTGAGGCTGACCGTGATCTCGTACGAACCGATGCGCACGAACTGGATGTTGTATTGCCCCTCGTCGTTCGTGACGGTCTCGTACGTGTCCTTGGTGCCGACGTTCACCGCGACGACCTGAGCGCCGGGCACTGCCAGGCCGCCGCCGTCAGTCACCGTTCCGACCAGCGCCGTCTGTGACGCCAGCTGCGCAAACGCGCTGTCCGTGAGTAGAAAGCCGAAAACGACGAGCAACGATATTCGAACGATCACTGACCACCCCCGCTGCCTCGTGAAGGCATATCCGACCACACCGGGTGCGAGATCCCGTTGAGATCCCACACCACATCCCCACCTTTGACCGTCAGCTCGCACTCGAGCTTCTGGTCGCCGACCATCTTCCCGCCGCCGACGTCGACGAAACCGAACTTTCCTTTTCGAAGATTCAGCACGGCGATGTCGGCTTCGGCGCCGACGCTCAGATGACCGAGGTCCGGCCGCTTGATGACCTCCGCCGCCCGTGACGTGTTCGCCTTGATGACATCCTTCAGCGGCATGCCGAGGTTGAGGAACTTCGACATCGTGTTCAGGATGTCCTTCATGCCGCCGTTCATGCTGCCGATATGCAGGTCCGTGCTGATGACATCCGGATAGAAGCCCTGCTTCGTCGCGGGCACCGCCTGCCGGAAGAGAAAGCTGCCGCCGCCGTGGCCGGCGTCGAAGATGATGCCCCGCTTGCGCGCCTCCCAGACGAACGGGCGGACCTTCCCCTGGTCATCCACGATGGGAATCCTGCCGCCGACGTGCGCGTAGGCGTGCGTGAGGATGTCGCCCGGGCGCAAGTGCTTCATGAGCAGATCCTCGAGCGACAGCGGCGGCGTGTGGCCGCCGAAGTCGACCATCACCGGCACGTTGGTCTGACGCCCCGCCTCGACGGCGCGCAGCACCGGATCCCACTCCGGCCCGTTGTAGTGCGCCACCTTCACGCCGACGATCAGATCCTTGTTCTGCCGGATCCGCATCGCGGTGAGCTTCGCATCCATGTCCGCCAGATTCTGTTCGACCGGCCCGCCCTGCATCCCGGAGCCGACGATGTTGAGGAACGCCAGCACGCGCGTCTTCGATCGATCGATCACCTGCTCTTTGAAGAGCGGGAAGTTTCTCCACCCCGCGCCGCCCACGTCGACGAGCGTCGTCTGGCCGGCCCGGAAGGAATGGCTGTCGGGCTGAACCGCGCTGTAGCCGTTGCTGTACTGCGAATTGCGATCGGCGCCCCAGAACACGTGCGCGTGGATGTCGATGAGGCCGGGAGTGACATAGAGGCCGGTCGCGTCGGCCACGGTCTTGGCGCGTCCGGGCGCCACGCTGGCCGCCACCAGCGCGACCTTTTCTCCGGTGATGGCCACGTCCATGACGCCGTCGATGCCGTTCCTCGGATCGACGACGCGACCGTTCTTGATGAGCAGGTCGAACTCGGGATTCTGCGCGGCGACGACGGCCGCCGCCGCGACGATGAGGCCGAGCATTCGGAAGGCCATCTGACTCCTACGACTGTTTGTCGAGCACCTGGCGAAGACGCCGCGCCACGATCGCGTCGTCGCCGGGCTTCATCATCCACACGCCCACCACGAGCGCCTCTCCTTCGGACCGCGTGCCGATCGACGGCTCTCCCTCGCGCAGCGCCTGGACGACGTTCGCCGCGGTCATGCCTTTCGAGGTCGCATCCCACGAGATTCGAATGTGCGGCACGTGGTTCGCGACTTCGGGCACGAACACTTCGGCGGTCACCCCGGACACGGCGGCCGCCGCCTTCCGGATCACCTCGGCGCGTTTGTCGAACTCGGCGCGCTCGCGCTCGTGGTCTTTCTTCACGTACACCTCGATCGCGGCGAGCATGCCGAGCATCTCCTCTTTGTTCACCTTCAGCCCGCGGCCGATCGAGTTCGAGTTCGGCGGCCCGTTCAGACGCGCCGCGGCGATCAGGTCCTTTCGGCCAAGCAGCAGGCCGGCGCTCTGCGGTCCGCGGATGCCCTTGCCGCCGGAGAAGGCGACGAGGTCGAAGCCCATGTGGGTGTACTTCCACAGGTTCTCCACCGGCGGCACGTCGGCGGCAGCGTCGTTGAGCGTCGGGACGCCGTGCTTCTTTCCGAGCTGCGCGAACTCCTCGTCCTTGATTTGGCCGACGAAGTTGTTCGCGTTGTAGAAGAGCATCATCGCCGTCTTCTCGTTGACCGCCCGCTCGAGCTCGTCACGCGTGTCCACTTCCACGAGCCGCACGCCGCAATTGCGGACGGCGTGGTCGTAGCCGAAGCGGTGCGTCTTCTGCACGATGACTTCGCTCTTCATTGCGGCGAGGTTGGGAAGATCGGAGATCTTCTGCCGGTCGGATCCGGTCAGGATGGCCGCGGTGCCCAGGGTCAACGCCGAGGCCGCGCCAGACGTGACCATCGCGGCTTCGGACTTCACGAGCGAGGCGATTCGCTCGCCCACGCGGTCGTGGAGCTCATCGAGCATCACGTAGTGTTCCGAGGCGTAATTGATGGCGTCCATCACCTCCCGCGGCATGAGCGAGGCGGTCATGGCCGTGTAGGTCCCCGCGGCGTTGATGAAGGGACGCACGCCGAGCTCGCGAAAGTAGTCGCGTCCGCCCTTGGTGGCCGGAGCCGCCGCGGCGGGCAGCGCGCTGCTGAAAAAACCGCCAACGAGCGGCAGTGTCGACACGCTCTCTAGAAATCGTCTACGACTCCACATGACGCACCTCGCGGCTGAGGGAAACAGTGCCGGTGGCGCATTATCTGTCAGGAATGGCCGATTGCGAAGGGCGGAACCGCAATCTTCTCAGGCGGAGACAATTTGAGATGATTGCGGTTTGGGGAGGGGCGAAACGCCGGCCGCTACTGCCCCGCGTACCAGAACAGGAGCCGATTGGGCGTGCCGCTCGGAACGCCGGTCAGCCGGTCCTTGGTCGACGCGTTCACGAGGGCGGTCCGCACGGTTGCAGGCGACGCCGACCGGTGGTTCTGCAGGTAGCGAGCGGCGGCACCGGCCACGTGCGGCGACGCCATCGAGGTGCCGCTGATGGTGTTCGTGGCCGTGTCGCTGGTGGACCACGCCGATGTGATGCTCGTACCCGGGGCGAAGATGTCGACCACGCTTCCGACGTTCGAGAACGAGGACCGTGCATCCGTGCGGGTCGATGACCCGACGGTGATCGCTTCAGCCACGCGGGCGGGCGAGAACGCCGACGCGCTCGTCGTCGAATTGCCGGCCGCGACGGTGTACGTCACGCCCGCGGCGATCGAGTTGCGCACGGCGGTGTCGAGGGCAGACGACGCGCCGCCGCCGAGGCTCATGTTCGCCACCGCCGGTCGCACGCGGTTGGACGTGACCCAGTCGACGCCTGCGATCACGCCGGCCGTCGACCCGGAGCCGCTGCACGCGAGCACCCGGACCGAGAAGAGGGTGACGGCCTTCGCCACTCCGTAGGCGGATGCGCCGATGGTGCCGGCCACATGCGTCCCGTGGCCGTGACAGTCGGTACTTCCGCGGGTGTCGTTGATCGCCGTATAGCCACCGTGCGCGCGGCCGCCAAATTGCGTGTGCGTCCGCCGGATTCCGGTGTCGATCACATACACGTTCACCCCGGCGCCGGTCGAGGTGTACCCGTACCAGTTGTTGAGCGGCAGGTTGCGCTGCGCGATTCGGTCGAGACCCCAGGAAGCAGGATTGGACTGCGTGGCGATGGCCGTCATGATCGAATCCTCTTCGACATAGGCCACACGCGGGTCGAGGCTGATCGCGACGGCGTCGGCGTCGCTCATGAACGCGGCGAAGCCGCGGAGCGCCGCGGTGTACACGTGCTCGGGGACGGCGCCGCGGCCGCGCGTCACCATCTGCACGCGTCCGAGCACACGGGCATAGTCGCCCGTTGCGATCTCGGCGTCGTCCCGCAGCACCACGATATAGCGATCGGGAATGCGGCCCTGAGCCTTGCGAAGGAGGCGGCCCGCCGCCTGGCCGCGGCCGGCGTTCGGCGTCTGGGCGTCGAGCGAGCCCAAGATCGCAGGCACGATGACGACCGCGAGCAGACTGAATAGCGCGAGAGACTTTCTCATGGGCGCCCTCCCTCAACACGAAACGTGCCGGATAGCCTAGGAGCAGCCTACCCGCGTGTAAAGGTCGCAGGTGCGGTTGGGCTTATGAATATGTGAAGGAAGCTATACAATTCGCACCACGGGGGAACCGATATGTGGCAGACAGCCGTCCGGCGCGCCTTGGCCTTCGTCCTCCTGATGGGCTCCGTTCCCGCCTCGGCGTTCGCACAGGCCGCGGCCTCGACACCCACCTTCACGAAAGACGTCGCGCGGATCTTCCAGGCGAAGTGCGAGTCGTGCCACCGGCCGAACTCAATCGCCCCGATGTCGCTGGTGACGTGGGAGGAGGCCCGCCCGTGGGCGCGGGCGATCCGCGCTCGCGTCGGCGCGCGCGAGATGCCGCCGTGGCACATCGACAAGACAGTAGGCATTCAGCACTTCGAGAACGACCGCTCGCTGAGCGATCAGGAGATCGACACCATCGTGAAATGGGTCGCGGCCGGCGCGCCCCGCGGCGAGGCGGCGGATATGCCTCCGGCGGTGCGGTGGCCGGACGACGAGCAATGGAATTTCAAGGCGAAGTACGGCGAGCCCGATCTGGTCGTCCGATCGCCGAAGTACACCGTGCGCGCACAGGCGCAGGACGCGTGGTACAAGCCGATCGTTCCCACCGGCCTCACGGAGCCGCGGTGGGTGCGCGCGATCGAGATGCGGCCGTCGACGGTCAAGGGCCGCCGCGTGACGCATCACGCGCTGGCCCGGCTGCGCCAGGCCGAAGGCTCGGCGGAAGCGAGTCACGATGAAGCCGGCTTGTTCATGGAGTGGGCGGTTGGCAAGCAGGGCGAGGTGATGCGGCCGAACTCCGGCAAGCTGATGCTCCCTGACTCGAGGATCGTGTGGGACATCCACTACCACGCCGTCGGCGAGGAGATCACGGACAGCGTGGAGATGGCGATCTACTTTTACCCGAAAGGGGAGGAGCCGAAGCATCGGCAGGTGCTCAGTCTCTTTCACGCCATCCAGAACGGGCCGCGCGGTCTCGACATTCCGCCGAACACGCTCACAGTGCATCAGGGCGTGCATGTGATGAAGAAGGCGGGGCGCATCGAGAACTATCAGCCTCACATGCACCTCCGCGGGAAGGGCATGTCGATGGAAGCGGTGACCCCCGACGGGAAAACGCAGGTCCTGAGCCTCGTCAGCAACTACCAGTTCAACTGGCACAACAACTACGTCTACGCGCAGGACGCCGCGCCGCTTCTGCCCAAGGGCACCGTGCTCCGCTTCACGTCGTGGCACGACAACACGAAGAACAACGAGGACAACCCGGATCCCGATCAGTGGGTCGGGTGGGGCGACCGCACGGTCGACGAGATGGCGCACGCGTGGGTGAACATCACCTACCTGAGCGACGAAGACTATCAGGCTGAAATCGAGAAGCGGAAGGCCACGTCGACGACGGCGGCGCAGCAGCGATGAGAATTCTGGTGGCGGTGGCGCTGGCAGCAGCGCAGCTGCCACTGGAACCGATGAAGGACGCCGGCCTCGGCGTCACCGCGGCCTACGAGGGGTGGTTCAAGGACCGCGACGGGTCCGTCCGGCTCCTCGTCGGGTACTTCAATCGAAATCTGAAACAGACGCTCGAGATCCCGATAGGAGCCGAGAACCGCATCGAGCCGGGCGGTCCGGATCAAGGTCAGCCCACGCATTTCCTTCCGCGCCGTCAGTGGGGCGTCTTCACGATCGCGGTGCCGAAGGACTTCGGCGAGAAGAAGCTGACGTGGACCCTCACCGCGAACGGACAGACCACGTCGATCCCGATGGGACTGAATCCGCTCTACGAAGTCGAGCCTTACAAGGATGCGGCGCAGGGCAACACACCACCGGTGATTCGCTTCGAGAAGGGCGGCGCCGAGCTGCAGGGCCCTCCCCGAGGCATCGTGTCGACGCTGAGCGCCGTTGCCGGCCAGCCGCTGACGCTCACGCTCTGGGCCACCGACGACGCCATCGTCGATCCCGATCGCAAGGCGGGCGACTCGCCGGTGACGGTCAAGTGGAGCAAGCACCGCGGGCCGGGAGAGGTCACGTTCGCCGACGCGCAGCCGAAGGTGGACAAAGGCGACGGCCGCGCGGCCACGACGGCGACGTTCTCGCTGCCCGGCGAGTACATCCTCCGCGCACAGGCCAACGACGTCTCAGGCGAAGGTGGCAGCGGCTTTCAGTGCTGCTGGACCAACGCGCACGTGAAGGTCACGGTGGGCGGTTCGTCGGTTCGTTAGCCCAGCTCTCAATTCGCACTCGCAGTCCCAACTCCCACCTGCCGAATCGACTCCGGAGAATGCACATGTCCGCTTCGCTCGATGATTTCGGCGACTGCGCTTCATTCTGAACAGACGTCACACGAAGGCTCGAAGCCACGAAGATGCTCGATCCTCTTTGCCCGGATCGCCGCGATTCGGTCCGAACGATCAGAGCCTTCGTGCCTTCGGGTCTTCGTGTGCCGGTGACGAGCGAATGCAAGCGCTGTCATGAGAATCATCGAGCGAAGCGGACGCGTGCAGTGTCTAGGGCTTCCGAGTGAATGGTACGAAGGCTACCGGGATGGTCTTGCGCTGCGCGACCCCGTTCGCGGTCTTCTCGACGACCGTGATCCACTGCGTGTCGTGCTGCTCGCCGACAGGGATGACGAGACGCCCGCCGGCGGCGAGCTGATCCAGAAGCGGCTGCGGAATCCTCTCCGGCGCTGCGGTCACCATGATGCGATCGAACGGGGCGTGCTCGGGCCAGCCCGCGTAGCCGTCCCCGTCCTTCACGCGCACGTTTGCGACCCCCAGCTCCTGCAGCGTCCGCGCCGCTTCGCGCGCCAGCCTGGAGACGATCTCGATCGTGTAGACCTCTTTCGCGAGCCTGGCCAGCACGGCGGCCTGATATCCGGACCCGGTCCCGATCTCCAGAACACGGTGATGCGGCGCGACCGCGAGCAGCTCGCTCATGTAGGCGACGATGTACGGCTGCGAAATCGTCTGACCGTCGCCGATCGCGAGCGGGCGGTCCTCGTAGGCGAACGCCGCCAGGTCCGCGGGAACGAACCGGTGGCGCGGGACGGTTCGCATGGCCTCGAGCACGCGCGCGTCCTCGACGTCGCGCGCCCGAATCTGCTGCTCGACCATCTCGAGCCGACGCGCGCGAAAGTCGTCCGGCGCTCGCGAATCCATTGCCGTCGGCAGCATCATCGCAGAAACAAAAAGGGCGGCGCCACAAAGCGCCGCCCAAACGATGAACCGACGAACTGACGAACCCACGAACCGACGAACCTTACATCGTGCAGCTCGGCGCGATGTGCTTCACCGACATGACGGTGAGACGCGCGTTCGCCCCGCGCGGCAACTCGGCCTCGGTCCTCGACTTCACCTTGCTGTCCGGCGCGTCGTCAACCTTGATCTTCGTCTCCGTCTTCACGTCCACCTCGGCATCGTCATCGTCGTTGCTCGGGTTCAATGCGATGGCCGTGATCTCGACTTTGTGGCCGACATGGGCAGTGAGGTCGACGCCCTCCTTCGGCAATAGCTCGTACGTCGCGACCGTGCCCGACGTGCCGACCGCCTTGTCATCGTCGGTCTCGACTTCCGTCTTCGTCTTGGTCTTCACTTCGGTCTCGTCCCGGTCGACGTCGATTTTCGTCTTCGCTGTCGACGCCATTTCGTCGCCCTTGAGCTTCGTGGCGCCCGCGAGCACGAACAGCTCGCCAGCCGGAGCCTTCGAGAGGCACCCTGTCATCGTGATGATCTTGGCGTCATCCGTATCAATCTTCGTCTTGGTCTTGACCGTAGCATCCTGCGCGCTCACCGCAACGGCAAAGGCGCACGCCGCGGCAAACGTACAGGCTGGCATGAAACGAATCATTTCCTCTCCTCCTGTCCAGCTGTGGAAGCAGCCGTCACTCGAGAGAGGAAATGCATCGCGCATACCGATCCCGGCGCCGCGGCCTGAGCAGTACGTTTATTGCGGCGCTGGAATCGGCTTACCGTTGATGTCGACCACGGTCACCTCCCCGTAGCCGGCGAGCTGATCCTTGACCTTCGCGTAATCGCCAACGATGACTATTACCGAGTTCTCGGAACCGAGCAGCATCTGCGCGCCGGTCTTCACCGCCTCGGCCGAGAGTGCGGTGACCGTCTTCTGAAATGTCTCCGGGTAGTCCTTCGGCAAGCCGAACGTATAAATAGTGTTGAGCGTATTGGTCAGGCCGGCCTGCGTGGCGTTCTGTATGAGGAACAGACCGCGCATGTAAGTCTTCGTGTTCGTGAGCTCGGCTGTTTCGGGACCCCCCGCGCGGAACTTGTCGATCTCGGCGTAGATCTCTTTCAAGGTGGCGCCCGTCACGTCGTTCCGTACGTCGGCAACCGCGCGATAGAGTCCCGCCAGCTTCATCGCCTGGAACTGTGACCCGGGCGAGTAGGTATAGCCCTTCTGCTCGCGGATGTTCCGCACCAGCCGTGAGTCGAAGGCGGCGCCGTAAATCTGGTTGGCCGTCTGCAGCACATACCAGCGCGGATCGTTGCGGGGAATCGTGAAGTTGCCGACGGAGATCGACGACTGCACGCTGTTCGGCCGCTGCACGAACACGATCCGCCGGCCCTTGAGCGTTGGCACCTCGGTCGCGGGCGCAGGCGGCACCTCACCGCGCGCCCAGCCGGCAAACGCCTTCTGCGCCGCCGCGAACACCGCCTCCGGCGTCACGTCCCCGGTGACGATGAGGAACGCGTTGTTGGGACGGTAGTGTGTCTTGTGATAGGCGGCGATGGCGGGACGGTCGATCGTCTCGACGGTGTCGGGCGTCGCTCCGATGCGCGCGTACGGGTGCGGCCCGAAGAGCGTCTGTCGATACACGCGGTTCACGACGAACTGCGGCGACGCCAGCTGTGCCTGCAGGGCCTGCTTGGTGTTCGCCTTCAGCAGATCGACTTCCTCCTGCGGGAACGTCGGATTGCGCACGAGGTCCGAGAGGACGCCGAGTATTTGCGGCAGCGTATCGGAGAGGCCGCGCATCGTGAGCGTCGAGGCGTCCTGTCCGGCGGTGCCGCTCAGGGTGGCCCCCATCGCGAACACCTCACGCCTGATCTGCGGGCTCGTGCGCGACGTCGTTCCCTCCTGAACCGCATCGACGACGAACTGCGCCAGGCCGGCCTGCTTCGCCGGGTCGACGGCCAGCCCCGACTTGATCGTGAGAACGACGGACACTTTCGGCACGGTCGCGGAGCGCACCGTGACGACCTGCAGTCCATTCGGTAGCGTCCTCTCGATGCGAGGCGACGGCGTGAACGGCCGCTCAGGGCCGACGGCGGGACGGGCGGATTGAGCTGCCGCCATCGCAGGCACGACGAGCAGGAGTGCTACAGCTTGGCGCGCCGTCGCTTTAGCGGAGGCGACTCTCATCGGACACCTCCCGCGGGCTCCGCCGTCGGCTTTGCCGCCGGGCGACTATCCAGCAGCGTTCGATTGGTCGGAACGAACCACTTCGCGGCCGCGGTCTTGACGTCTTCCACAGTGACTTTCTCCAACTCGTCGAGAATGGTGTTGATCCGCTTCGGGTCGTCGTCGAACAACGCAAACGCGGCGAGAAGGTTCGCGCGGCCGAACCGGGGCATGAACCCGCCTTCGATGTTCTCGAGGAATCCGGACCGCAGCGACGTCTTCGCCTGCTTCAGCTCCGCCTCGGTGATTCCCTTCTCGCGCACTTCCGCCAGGACGCTCTCGATCGCCTTCAGGACCTGGTCCGCGTTCTTGTCGTTCATGTAGTCGACGCGCATCGTGTAGAGCATCGGACCCTTGACGTCCCAGTTGTCGCCCAGGAAGTTGAACGCGCCGATGACCTGCATCGCCAGCCGGTCCTCTCGAACGAGCTTCTGATGGAGCTTCGCGCTCTCGTCGCTGATGAGGAGGGGATCCAGCACGCTCAAGGCGAAGAAGTCCTTCGTCATGCGCTCGGGCAGGTGCCAGGCCAGCGCCAGCGCGGGCGTGCGCGCCAGCTTGTCGTCGCGCGTCTGGCGTTTTTCCTCTTTCTGCGGCGGCTCGCTGATGTCGGGCGTCGGCGGCAGCGGCTGCGTCGGGATCGCTCCGAAGTGCTTCTCGGCCAGCTTTCGGACTTCGGCTGCCGTGGTGTCGCCCACCACGACGAGCACCGCGTTGTTGGGGGCGTAATAGGTCTTGAAGAAGCTGCGCACATCGTCGAGCGACGCGGCCTCGAGGTCCGCGAGATCGCCGTAGAAGTTGTGCGCGTTGAACCAGTTGCTGTTCGCGTGCTGCCAGATCTCGATCCACTCGAACCCGCCGTGAGGCTGATTCAGCACGTTCACGCGCACTTCCTCGCTCACCACGTTCTGCTGGTTCTTCAGGTTCTCGGGGCTGACGTCGAGCGAACGCATCCGATCCGCCTCGAGCCACAGGGCCAGGTCCAACGCGTTCGAGGGCAGCACCTGCATGTAGTTCGTGTAGTCGAGGCGCGTCGAGCCGTTGACGACGCCGCCCGCCTGCTGCATCAGCGAGACGTGCTCCATCTTCTTCACCTGTCCGGAGCCCTGGAACATCATGTGCTCGAACAGGTGAGCGAACCCGGTGCGCCCTTTCGGCTCGGTCCGGAAGCCGACGTTGTACATGACCTCGACGAGCACGACCGGAGCGCTCTTGTCCTCGCTGACGACGACCTTGAGGCCGTTCGGCAGCTTGAAATACTCGACGGGCACATTGAAGCGCGCCTGCGCCGATGCACTGAGCTCGGCGCCGAGCAGAAGCACGAGCGCCATCAGCGCTCGACGTGTGACCTGAACCATCGGTTACTCCTCTGACATATACGGGTACCGGTATTCGCGCGGCGGGGTGAAGTTCTCCTTTACCGTTCGCGCGCTCACCCAGCGCAGCAGGTTCATCTTCGAACCCGCCTTGTCGTTCGTACCGGATGCGCGTGAACCGCCGAAGGGCTGCTGCCCCACCACGGCCCCCGTCGGCTTGTCATTGACGTAGAAGTTCCCTGCGGCGTTCCTTAGGACGTTCATCGCCTGCCGCACGGCCGCTCGGTCTCGCGAGAATACCGCGCCGGTCAGCGCGTACGGCGACGTCTGGTCAACGATTTCGAGCGTTTCGTCCCATTTCTCGTCGGGATACGGGTGGGCGGTCACGACCGGACCGAAGATTTCCTCGCACAGCAGCCGATAGCCGGGGTCCGCCGTTTCGACCAGGGTCGGCTCGATGAAGTACCCGGAGTCGCCCTTCGCGGTGCCCCCCTGCAGGACCTTTGCGTTCTTCTTCGCGTCGTCGAGATACTCGCCGATCTTCGTGAACGCCTTCTTGTCGATGACCGCGGCGACGAACGTCCGGAAATCGCGAACGTCGCCCATCCGCATCTCGCGCATGATCGCAATCACGCGATCGCGCACCTCCGGCCAGATCGACTGCGGAACGTAGACGCGGCTGGCCGCGGAGCACTTCTGACCCTGATACTCGAAGCTCCCGCGGGCGATCGCGACGGCGAGCGCCTCCACGTCGGCCGACCGGTGCGCGACGATGAAGTCCTTCCCGCCGGTTTCACCCACGAGGCGGGGATAGGTGCGGTAGCGTGAGATGTTCTCGCCAACCTTGCGCCACATCGAGTTGAAGACGCCGGTGCTGCCGGTGAAGTGCACGCCGGCGAGCGAGGACGAGCTCAGCACGAGGTCCGACACCATGGCCGCCTCGCCCGGCACGAAGTTGATCACACCGGGCGGAAGGCCAGCCTCCTGCAGCAGGCGGAAGACGTAGTGCGCGCTGAGCATCGCGCTCGACGCGGGCTTCCAGACGACGCCGTTGCCCATCAGCGCCGGCGCGCCCGGCAGGTTGCCCGCGATCGCGGTGAAGTTGAACGGCGTCACCGCGTAGACGAAGCCTTCGAGCGGACGATACTCGACCTGGTTCCAGACGCCCGGACTGCTGACTGGTTGGTCGGCGAGGATCTCCTGCGCGTAATACGCATTGAACCGCCAGAAGTCCACGAGCTCCGATGCGGAATCGATCTCCGCCTGGTACGCGGTCTTCGACTGACCGAGCATCGTCGCGGCGTTCAGGGTCGAACGCCACGGGCCGGCGAGGAGCTCGGCCGCTTTCAGGAACACCGCCGCGCGATCTTCCCAGGGCCAGCGTCCCCATTCCCGGCTCGCCTCCGATGCCGCGGCGATCGCCTGCTCGATGTGCTGCGGCTCCGCCACGTGATACTCGGCCAGGACATGGCGATGGTCGTGCGGCATCACCGTTTTTTCCGTGCGACCGGTGCGAATCTCGCGGCCGCCGATGACGATCGGAATGTCGATCGTCTCCGCGGCCATCGTCTTCAGCCGTGCCTTCAGATCCGCCCGCTCCGGCGAGCCGGGCAGGTACGTCCGGTTCGGGTCGTTCACCGGCGGTGGGACACGGCGAATGCCGGCGAAGGCGCCCTCCGTCGCTGAACCCCGGCGCGTGTCCGGTCGCGTGTCAGGAGTGGTCGCAGCGACTTGCGGCGGAGCGGCGGATGTACTGGACATGATGCTGACCTCTTCCCTGCCAATCTTAGTTCATCGCCTAGAATGCTCTCACCATGCAGAACGTCCTGGTTGCGCGCGATCTCGCCCGCAGCTTCGGCTCCGTGCGCGCCGTCGACGGCGTGAGCCTCACGGTGCGCGCGGGCGAGATCGTCGGGCTGCTGGGCCCGAACGGTGCTGGTAAGACGACGACGCTCAGGATGCTGGCCGGGATCCTCACGCCCGATGCCGGCCGCGTCAGCATCTGTGGCGTGGACGTGCACGCCGAGCCGCTGGCCGCCAAACGGCGTCTCGGCTTCCTTTCCGGCGATACGCACCTGTACCAGCGGCTCACGCCGGTCGAAGTGCTGACCTATTTCGGCACCCTGTACGGCATGGCGGACCGCGCCATCACCTCGCGCATCGCCACACTCGTGGACGAGCTCGAAATGGGATCCTTCAAGGACCGGCCCTGCTCGACGCTGTCGTCGGGGCAGAAGCAGCGCGCCAACATCGCGCGCGCGTTCCTCCACGAGCCGGACCTGCTCATTCTGGACGAGCCGACAACGGCGCTCGACGTCGTCAGCGGTCAGTTCGTCGCCGCCGCGATCCGCCGCAAGCGCAATGAAGGCCGGGCGGTGCTCTTCTCGACGCACATCATGGGCGAGGCCGAGTACCTCTGCGATCGCATCGCACTCATGCATGCGGGACGTCTGGTCGATGAAGGTCCGTTGTCCGACCTGCTCATCCGATCCAACCAGACCAACCTCACGGACGCCTTTCTCCATCACGTGAACGCATGACCATTCGTCCGCGCATCGTCGCGACGATCTGGAAGAAGGAGATTAGCGAGACCCTTCGAGACAGGCGGACGCTCTTCTTCATGCTCGTCCTGCCGGTGCTGCTGTACCCGATGCTGATGATGGGCTTTTCGCGTCTGGCGGAATCGGAGTCCGAAGCCACGCTCGCGAAGGCATCGACGGTGGCGGTCTGGGGTCACCCGTCTCCGGAGCTCGAGCGCGAGCTGACGTCGAGGCCCAAGCTGACGGTACGCCGCGACCTGGCCTTGCCGGATTCCCTCAGGGCTCAACTCGCCGAGGGACGGCTGCGGCAGCCGCCGTCGCGGCCGGTGAAGAGGAACAACGAGAAGCCGCGCGACGCCGATGTGCCTGGACAGACCGAGGAGCTGCCGAATCCGGTCATCGACGCGGCGCGCGATGTTGTGAGCTCGCGCCGCGCCGACGCCGTGCTCGTGGTGTGGGACGGCGGCCAGGCCACTTCTGTGTACTTCGATTCCGTCCGATCCGAATCGGAGCTGGCGCGGACCCGAGTCCGGAGGGCGCTCGACGCGTACGCGCGAACCCTCGCGGCACGCCCCTTCGACGTGACGACGCGGGACGTGGCGCCGGCGAGCAGGCAGGCCGGCCGTGCCATCGGCGCGATCCTTCCGTTCCTGCTCCTCATGCTGTGCGTGGTCAGCGGCCTCTATCCCGCCATCGATCTCACAGCGGGGGAGAAGGAACGCGGCACGATGCAGACGCTCATGTGCGCGCCAGTACCGCCGGGCGAGATCATTGGCGGAAAGTTCCTCGCCGTCTGGACCCTGACGCTCGCGTCGGCGGCCGCCAACATCGTCAGCCTCGCCACCACGGTGACGCGCATTCTACCGATGGAGGGCACGGGCATTCCCGTCAGCACCTACCTGCTGACGGGAGCGATACTCGTGCCCGTCACGCTCCTCACGAGCGCGCTGTTCCTGGCGGTCGCGGTGTTTGCCAAGGACTACAAGGAAGGCCAGAGCCTGCTGACGCCGGTCTACATGGCGGTGTCGCTGCCCGCCATGGTCACAACGCTTCCGACGATCGAGCTCAATGCGTGGACCGCCTTCGTGCCGATTGTCAACATCGCCCTTCTGATCAAATCGCTCCTCGTCAACGAGGCGCGGGCCGAGCTCGTGTTCCTGGCGCTCGCGTCGTCAGCGATCTACGCGGCGCTGGCGCTCTCGCTCGCTGTCCGCGTGTTTCAGCGGGAGCAGGTGCTGCTCGGCGGCCGGGAATCGATGCGCGAGATTTTCGCGATCGCGCCCGGTGCGGCGCGGGTTCCAGCCCCATCCCTCGCGCTCGTCATGTTCGCCGTGGCGCTGGTGGCGTCGTTCTACGGATCGCTGCTGCTCGAGTCGCGCGGCTTCATCGTCAGCGTGCTCGCGATGCAGTACGGGTTCTTCCTGTTGCCGGTGCTTGCCGTGACGCTCGCGCTCCGGATGAACCTCCGGGAGACGCTGTCGCTGCGTCTGCCGCGATTGATACCGCTCATCGCCGCCGCCGTCCTCGGTCTGACCGCGTGGACGTTCGCGAGCGGCGTGCTCCTCCGGATCGCGCCGCCGCCGGAGTCGCTCGTGCGCGCGCTCGAGCGTCTCGTCCGCCTGACCGACGAGGGGGCGCCGCTCTGGCTGATCTGGCTCGTCGTCGCCATCACGCCGGCCATCTGCGAGGAGGCGCTCTTCCGCGGCTTCATTCTGAATGGGCTGCGGCGCCTCGGCGCCGGGCCCGCGATCGGCATCTCGGCACTGCTCTTCGGCATCGCGCACGCGTCGATCTATCGGCTCCTTCCGACGTTCTTCCTCGGGGTCGTGTTCGGGCTGATCGTGTGGCGCACCGGCTCGCTGCTCTGCAGCGTCGTGGCGCACGCGCTCAACAACGGCCTGATGGCGACGATGACCCAGTCGCCGGACGTGGCGAGGCTCTTCGGGATCCAGCCGGGCGCGGACGCGCTGCCGTGGGCCCCAACGCTGTACGGAACCTTCGCCGCGGTGGCCGCCCTGTTCGGTACTGGTGGCGATGTCCGAAGGTGGGATGTTCCTCGTTCGGAATCGAACGGACGCCGCCGCTTGACGGCTCGGGAGGCAGAATGCAGACGTTCCTTCAGGATCTCAAATACGCGATCCGGCTGCTGATCAAAGCCCCGTCGTTCACGGCCGTCGCCCTCGGCACGCTTGCGCTCGGAATCGCCGCCAATGCGGCGATCTTCAGTATCGTGAACGCGCTGCTGATCGAGCCGCTGCCGTATGCCGAGCCGCATCGCCTCGTCATGCTGTGGCAGGACCAGCGGGCTCGGGGTGGACCGGAGAACGAATGGCTTGCGCCGGCGCATTTCTTCGATTGGCGCAGCCGCGCCACGTCGTTCGAAGCCAGCACGGTGTTCCATGGCGGTTCGGCGAGCCTCACGGGAGGCGCTGAACCCGAACAGCTGCGTGGCTGGCGGGTGACCGCGGATTTCTTCCGAGTGCTCGGAGTCGCGCCGGCGCTCGGCCGCGACTTCCGGGCCGACGATGATCGCCCCGGCGCGCCGCCCACGGTCATTCTGACGCACGGGCTCTGGACACGCCGCTTCGGAGCCGATCCCTCGCTCGTCGGACAGACAATCGCGTTGAACCGGGTCGCCCACACGGTGATCGGGGTGCTGCCGCCATCGTTCACGAACCCGTTCGCCTCGTCTGAGATCTTCCGTCCCGTGTACCTCAATCCCGTACAGCCATCGCGCGGCAACGTCACCCTTCAGATGATCGCGCGGCTGAAGCCCGACGTCGCTTTAGAACGGGCCCAAGCGGAGATGAGCGCCGTCGGCGCCGCTCTTGCGGCCGAGCATCCGGCGACCGACAAGGGCACGACAATCAGGGTCACGCGTCTTCACGAAGAGATCGTCGGGGACGTCCGCACGCCGCTGCTGGCGTTGTTTGGCGCGGTGCTGCTCGTCCTGCTGATCGCCTGCGCGAATGTTGCCGGCTTACAGCTCGCACGCGCGTCGGCGCGCGTCCGCGAGATCGCGATTCGCGCCGCGCTCGGCGCAGACCGTGCCCGTATCGCGCGGCAGCTCCTGACCGAGAGCGTGGTCATCGGCCTCATCGGAGCCGCCGCCGGCCTGTTGCTGTCGTCGTGGATGCTCGATGGCTTCACGGCGCTCGCGCCCGAAGGAACGGCGCGGCTCGAAGACATCCGCATCGACGGTATCGTGCTGGCGTTCGCCGTCGTTCTGGCGGTCGCCACCTCCGCCGTCTTCGGTCTCGCGCCTGCGATGCAGAGCGTTCGAACCGACGTGGTGTCGTCGATCAAAGAAGGTGTCAGGGCCACGGGCGGGCGCCAAGGTGCCGTCACGCGCAGCGTATTCGTCGCCGCCCAGCTGGCGCTCGCGCTGACGCTCCTCGTGGGCGCAGGCCTGCTGATGCGCAGCCTGGTGAATATTCGAGGGGTGCATCCCGGCTTCGATCCGGAGCGGCTGCTCACTGCGTTCATCGGTCTTCCGGCGAACGGCTACGAAACCCCGCCGAAGGTCCGTACCTTTCAGACCTCGTTGCTGGAGCGTGTCAACACGACGCCTGGCGTGTCGGCCGCTGCGCTCGTCAGCGTGCTGCCTTTCAGCGGCGATGACACTGACACCTCTTTCTTCATCGAAGGAAAGCCGCAGCCGCAGGCTGCCGGCGACACGCCCGTCGCCTGGTACCGCATCGTCAGTGCCGGCTACCTGCGCGCGATCGGGATGCAGATGGAGAGCGGACGCTTCATCGAGCCCGGTGACCTCGACACGTCCGATACGGTGGTCGTCATCAATCGGACGCTCGCGAACAGATACTGGCCGAGCGAGAATCCGATCGGCCGCCGCCTTCGCACGGGCAAATACACGTGCACGATCGTCGGCGTCGTTCGCGACGTCCATCACCGCAGCCTCCGCGAGGATCCGCGCGGGGAGATGTTTCTGTCATACCGGCAGTTTCAGTCGCGCGGGATGTACCTCGCGGTCCGCACGGCGGCCGATCCGACCGGCGTTCTGCCCGCCGTCCGGCGGCATCTTGCTTCGCTCGACCCGAACATCCCGCTGTTCGGCGTCACAACGATGGACCGGCTGATGGCCGACTCCCTTTCGCTGCCGCGCATGATGGCGCTTCTGATGGGCGCCTTCGCAGCGGCCTCGCTGCTCCTGGCCGCGATCGGCGTCTATGGTCTGATGGCCTACACCGTGACCCTCCGGACGCAGGAGTTCGGTATCAGAATGGCTCTCGGCGCGGCCAGGAGTGACATCCTGGGCCTCGTTGTCGGGCAGGCCGGGCGGCTCGCCGCGTTCGGTCTGATCGCCGGTGCGGTCGCCGCCCTGGCGGCGGCCCGGTTCATCCGCACGATGCTGTTCGGAGTGACCTCGTCAGATGTGCCAACGTTCATCGCAACCGCGCTCCTGCTCGGCGGAATCGCGCTGCTGGCGAGCTATCTGCCGGCGCGGCGGGCAGTAAGAGTGGATCCGGTGACGGCGCTGCGCTCTGAATGAGTCAACTCCCAACACCCCAATTCCCAATTCCCAAACCGATTCTCACGACTTCACGTGATTCTCAGGACTTCGCTCGTCCGCTTCGCTCGATGATTCTCCTGACCGCGCTTGTCACAAAGCACTCGCACGAGTGAGTGCTAGGGGCGGGCAGGTTCGATATCCACCGCGATATGCCGCCACTTGCCCTGCCTGAATCGCATCACGCTGAGCACGGCTCGCGTCAGATGGCCCAGCACGATCGACAGCCAGATCTCGCCAGGCTCGAGACCGCCGGCGGCCTGAAAGATCGTGCAGAGGCCAATCGGTACGCCGATCTGCGACACGATCGAGATGAAGAGCGGACTTCGGGTGTCGCCACTGCCCTGAAGGCCGCCGGTGTACGACAGCGCCACCGTGATGAAGAACCCGGAGACGCTGAGATACATGAGGAGCTCCTCACCGAGGTCCGTCACGAGGGGCTCGGTCATGCCGAACACAGCGAGCAGGTATTCGGGAACGAACACGAAGAGCGCGCCGACAATCGCCGCGACGCCGAGGCCGATTCGCGACGCCACCGCGACACCTCGCACCGCGCGGTCCGGGTTTCCCGCACCGAGGTTCTGTCCCGCGATCGTCGCCGAGGCGCCCATCAGACCGACCGACGTCCACGTAATCAGCGAGAAGAGCTCGGCGTAGCCGACCGCAAACGCCGCCTGCGCCGCGGCGCTGTGCTCGAGCGATCCGATGAAGCGGAGCAGCAGGACGCCGGCGATGTTCATCGCGATGCCCTGCACGCCGGTGGGGAGACCAAACCGGAACAGCGACCGGATGATGACGAAATCCGGACGCTTGTCCATGTGCGTGTCGAAGTGAATCACCGACCCTGGCGTGAAGAGCCGCCACATGCCGTAGGCGGCGACGATGGTGCTGCTCGCAATCGTGCCGAACGCGGCGCCGAGCGTGCCGAAGGCCGGAATCAGCGTCACGTTGAACGCCACGGTGAGCACCGTCATCGTCACGCCGAGCCGCAGCGGCGTCCGCGGATCCCCGGCGGCGCGGAATGCGCCGCTCAACATGAAGAACATCATCAGGCCGAAGTTGCCGAGGAACATCGCGCGCAGGAACGGCAGCGCCTCGCGACGCACCTCGGGTGCCGCATTCACGACCTCGAGCAGCGCCGGCGACGCGGCGTAGCCGACCGCACCGAGGATGACCGCCAGGGCGAGCGCGGTGAGGAACGCCTGGTAGACGCAGCGGTTCACTTTGTCCGGCTGGTTCGCCCCGGCAAAACGCGCCACGAGCACGGCCATGCCCGTGAAGAGCGAGCTCATGAACACGATCACGACGAGGATGATCTGCCAGCTGACCCCTATGGCCGCATTCGCCGTATAGCCGACGAAGTGGCCCACCATGGCGTGATCGATGATCCCCTGCAGTCCAGCGATGACGTTCTGCAGCATCGTCGGCCAGGCGAGCCGCCAGACGGCCGGACCGATGGGGCCTTCGATAATGGAGCGATCGAATGTCTGTGCTGGTTTGGGCGCGAGGTCAGCCATCCAAAACTGATTTTTGATCTTTGATTTTTGATTTTTGATTTTTGATTCGAAGCGCAAATCAAAGAACAAAAATCAAAGATCAAAAATTCCAGATGGCAAGTGTACTACGCGGTCTTCAGCTCCCAGGCGGAGCTGGGACGAACCGCAGATAAGGCTTGGGTGCACGCCATCCCTGCGGGTACCGGGCGCGCGCGTCCGCATCCGTTACGGCCGGCACGATGACGACGTCCTCGCCGCTCTTCCAGTTCGCCGGCGTCGCGACCTGGTGACGGGCGGTGAGCTGGAGCGAGTCGAGGACGCGCAGCAGCTCGTCGAAGTTCCGGCCGGTGCTGGCCGGATACGTGAGCGTGAGCTTGACGCGCTTGTCGGGGCCGATGAAGAAGACCGATCGCACGGTCATGGAGTCGCTCGCCGACGGGTGAATCATTCCGTAGAGCAGCGAGATGCGCCGATCGGCGTCGGCGATCATCGGGAAGTTCGGCGCATGCCCCTGCACCTCGGCGACATCCCGGGACCACGCCACATGGTCCGCGACCGGGTCCACGCTGAGGCCGATCACCTTGGTCCCTCGCCGATCGAACTCCGGTTTCAGCCTGGCCAGCTCCCCCAGCTCCGTCGTGCAGACGGGCGTGAAGTCCTTGGGATGCGAAAAGAGCACGCCCCAGTTGTTGCCGAGCCATGCATGAAAGGTCAGGGACCCTTCGGTGGTCTGCGCCGTGAAGTCGGGGGCCAAATCGCCAAGCTGCAAAGACATGAGATGCTCCTGAGAAAACGGTGAGCTGGTCGAGCCGTGGTTTGTGCCATATTCCACAGGCGGCGAGCGGCGGCGTTCGAATAGGCCGCAAACCCCTCGGAACCGGCTCACGACCCGGAGCACCATGGGCGACCGCACAAGCGTAACGACGCTCCTCCACCACGCCGGCCGCGGCGAACGCACGGCATTCGACCGCCTCTTTCCGATGGTGTACGGCTCGCTGCGCCGCCTGGCATCCAGCGCGCTCCGGCGCGAACGCCGCGGGCACACGCTGAGCGCGACGGCCCTCGCCAACGAGGCCTACATGCGGCTGTCGGCGCTGCGCCGCATCGCCTGGCAGGACCGCTCCCACTTCTTCGCCGTTGCGGCACGTGCCATGCGGCGCGTGCTCGTGAACCACGCGGTCGCGCGACGCGCGCAGAAGCGCGGGGCCGGCGCCGTGTCGGTGGACATCGAGTCGGTGCCACTCGTCACCGACGATCGCCTCGAGGACGTGCTCGCCGTGCACGAGGCGCTCGACCGGCTTCAGAAGATCGCGCCCTCCGCGGCGCGCGTCGTCGAGTGCCGGATCTTCATGGGGCTGACGATCGACGAAACAGCGGCAGCGATGGATCTGTCGCCGGCAACGGTGAAGCGCCATTGGACGACGGCGCGGGCGTGGCTGACGCGCGAGCTTCTCGCCAGAGGTCCGGTCCGTGAGTGACGACGCCTGGCAGCGGCTCTCCGAGCTCCTGGATCGGGCGCTTCGCTGCGCACCGGACGCGCGCACCGCGTTCATCGATGCCGAGTGTGCCGGCGACGCCGAGCTCGCCCGCGAGCTGAAGTCGCTCCTGGCCGCCCAGGACATTCAGCAGGGGCCGATTGAATCGCTCGCCGCGGCGTTGGGATCGCCCGTTGGCGTGGATGACGCCGCCGGCTCCGTCCGAGTCGGCCCCTACCGGCTCGTGCAGGAGCTCGGCCGCGGCGGCATGGGCGTCGTGTATCTCGCGCGCCGCGCCGACGGTCAGTACCCGGCGCGAAGTGGCGCTGAAGCTGGCGCAGAGTCCGGTGTTCGACAAGAGCCTGCGAGAGCGCTTCTTCGCGGAGCGCGACATACTCGCCAGGCTGTCGCACCGCAACATCGCCGCGCTCTTCGATGGTGGCGTCACGGAAGAGGGCCATCCGTACTTCACGATGGAGTACGTCGACGGCCGCCCGGTGGACCGGTACTGCGACGAGAAGCGGCTCGACATCAGATCGCGCGTCAGGCTGTTTCTTCAGATCTGCGACGCGGTGGCCTCCGCCCACCGGAGCCTCGTCGTGCACCGCGATCTCAAGCCGAACAACGTGTTCGTCGACGCGGCCGGACAGGTGAAGCTGCTCGACTTCGGAATCGCCAAGCTGCTCGATCCGATGAGGCGCAGCGACGAAACACAGCCGGCCGTCCGCCTGTTCACGCGCGACTACGCCAGCCCCGAACAGGTGCGCGGCGCGCCGGTCACAACCGCCTCGGACGTGTACTCGCTCGGCGCGCTGCTCTACCGTCTCGTGACGGGGAACGTGGCGCACCGCTTCGAGGAAGACACCCCGTCGCACGTCGAGCGCATCATCTGCGAGACCGAGCCTGTCACGCCCGGCGTCGACGCCGATCCTCGACAACGTCGTCCTCAAGGCGTTGAGCAAGGAGCCCGCGCGCCGGTACGCATCGGTGGAGCTGTTCGCGCAGGATCTGGATCACTACCTGCGCGGCTTGCCGGTGGCCGCCCGGGCCGACAGCGCGGCATACCGCGCCGGCAAGTTCGTACGCCGGCATCGGATCGCGGTCGCGGCAAGCCTGCTCGTGGCGGCCGCGCTGCTGACCGGCACGGTGGCCACGATGATCCAGGCGCGCAGAGCGCAGGCGTCGGCCGCCCGCGCGCAGCGGGTCTCGACCCTCGTGACCGATCTCTTTCGGCTCGCGGAGCCGGGTCGCATGCAGGGCGGCGCAATTACCGCCCGCGAGCTCCTCGACCGCGGAACCGAACGTATCGCCGTGGAGCTCGCCGACGATCCCGACGCGCAGGCCACGATGTACGGCGTGGTTGGCCGCCTCTATCGCAATCTGGCGTTGACCGAGCCCGCGGGCAAAGCGCTCGAGCGCGCCATGGAGCTGCGCCGGCGGACGTCGGGACCGAACAGCCTGGCATTCGCGGAGGCGCTCGCCAACCTGGCGGACCTGCAGGAAGAGCGGAGCGAGTACGCGCATGCCGAAAAGGCCCATCGCGACGCGCTCGCGCTCCGGCGCCAACTGGGCGCCCCGCCGAACCAGGTGGCAGCGTCGCTCGAGGGCATTGGACGCGTGCTCAGCGCGTCGGGCAAGCACGGAGAGGCCGTGGCGCCGCTCGTCGAGGCGGTGGAGCTGCGCCGGCGGCACGGCGGCGACCGGGGCACGGAGATCGTGGAAACGATGCACGAGCTTGCGCTCGCGTACCTGCGGCAGGGAAACAGTGCCGCGGGCGAACCGTTGTTTCGCGAGGCCGTGGAGATCGCGCGCAAGATGCCCGGGGCCTCGGCAGATTTGCGCGTCAAGGGGCTCGTCAACCTCGCGCGGCTGCGCCATCATTTCGAGCGCAAGCCGCAAGAGGCTCAGGCTCTGTACGCGGAAGCCCTCGAGCTCGCCCGCCGATGGTACCCCGCCGGCCATCCCGACATCGCCACGTGCCTGAGCGAGTTCGCGGGCGCGCTTCGCGACAGCGGCGAGCTCGTCGCCGCGGAGAAGCTGGCCTCCGAATCGCTCGCGATGTGGCAGGCGCTGCACGGCCCCGAGCACCGCGAGGTGATCGTCGCCACGCAGCGGCTCGGCGGCATTCTGGCGGATCGCGGAAAGACCAACGAGGCGGAAGAGCTGCTCCGACGAGCGCTGGCCGCGAGCCGGTCCTCACTCGGCGAGGGTCACCCGCTTGCCCTCACGGCGCAGGCCGAGCTCGCGGCTTTCCTGCAGACAACCGGCAACGCCAGCGAGGCCGGCGAGCTGCGCGAGTCGGCCGTGGCCATCGCGCGGCGGACGTTCGGCGAACGCGACGTCTACGTCGCACGTGCCTGGGCGGCGCTTGGCGATTTCCACGCCGCGATCGGCGACTACGCGCGCGCCGAGCAGGAACTGCGACGCGCGGTCGACGTGCGGCGGCAAATCCATGCCGCCGGCCACTGGCGCATCGGCGAGGCCGAAGCGGCGCTCGGCGCCGTCCTCAGCGATCTCGGGCGGCACGAGGAGGCCGAAGCGCTGCTCGTCAGCGCCGTGGCGACGCTCGAACGCGACGGAGGCGGCCGCGCGCGCGAACGAGCGGCTGCCGAGCGGCACCTCGCCGAGGCCAGGAGGCAGCGCTCAGCGCATTCGGCGATTCGGTAATCAATCGGCTTACGGCTTAAGGCTCAGGGCTTAAGGCTTCGTCGGCTTAAGCCGTAAGCCGTCAAGGCCGTGAGCCCTAAGCCTTACGCCGTAAGCCGTTTCACGGCTCCGTCGAGTGCGTGACCCCGAGCGCTTTCATGCACTCGTCCGGGCATCCACGCCAGCTGGTCAGGTAGACGTTGCCGATGTACCTGAAGATCCTTCATCCCCATCTCGGTCGTCCAGAAGCCGGTCGCGGTGAGATCGCGGAAGCTGCTGAAGAATCGCACGCCGTGCGAGAGGTCCGGTTTGGCGCGCTGAGGCCATGAGATGTCGTCGAGCACCGCCGTCCGCTGGCCGGCAGTGCAGTCGAGGAACACCTTGTCGAACCGCGCCTGACATTCACGATCGATCCACGCGAGCCCGCCGCGCATCGCGGTCTGCCGCGTCTCCTGATCGGCCACGATGAAGTCCATGAACTCCGGCACGCCGGCGTCGGTGGCGCTGCCGGAACGCGCGTCCTTGGGAATGATGATGTCCACGAGGACGCGGACCGTCTTCCACTCGTGCGGCGTGAAGAACTTCGGCGCGTACGCCGCGCCCGCCTTGGCGGCGCCTTGTGCGGCGCGTGCGGCCTGATGCGCGTGCTGCGCCTCAGCCTCGGTCCACGCGAATCCCGCGGCGGCGGGAGCCGCCGTGAGGAGCCGAAGCATGCTTCGACGATCGAGCGCGTCCATGATCAGAGGCTCCCTTTCTTGCGCTGATCGGCGATGTACTCGCTCGTGCGCATCGACAGCGCGAGAATCGTCCACGTGGGGTTCTTGTCGGCCTGCGACACGAACGGTCCGCCATCGGTGACGAACACGTTCTTCACGTCGTGCGCCTGGCAGTTGCTGTTCAGCACCGACGTCTTCGGGTCGTTACCCATGCGCGTGACCCCGAGCTCGTGGATGATGCGACCGCCCGCTTCGATTCCATAGCCGTCCTCGGCGGTCGGCATAGGGCTGAGCGGCGTCCCGCCCATCTCGTGGATGAGCGCGCGGAAGGTCTCCTGCATGTGCTTGACCTGTTTGTATTCGTGGTCGGTCCACTTGAAGTGGAAGCGCAGCACCGGGATCCCCCAGCGATCCACCATGTTCGGATCGATCTCACAGTAGGTGTGCTCGTTGGGGATCATCTCACCGCGGCCTGAGAACGAGACCGTTGCGCCGTAGAAGCGGCGGTAGTCGTCCTTCAATTGCTGGCCGTACCCGCCCCCGGCGATTGGCCGCCCCGAGGCCTCCGCGCCGGTGTACGCGTGAATTCCGCCGAGGACGCCGAAGCTCGGCATGCGGCGGCCGCCGCCGAGCTCGATGTGATAGCCGCGTGGGAAATCGAGCGTCTTGTTGTTCAGCCACCAGGGCATGTACAAATGCGCCCCGCCGACGCCGTCCTCGTTGTGCGGGATTCCCGACATCATCTTCGGGATGAAGCCGCGAACGCCCGTGCCGGTCGTATCGGTCAGATACCGTCCGACGACGCCGCTGGAGTTCGCGAGCCCCTGCGGGAACCGCGAGGACTTCGAGTTGAGCAGGATGCGCGCCGATTCGCACGCGCTGGCCGCCAGCACCACAATGCGCGCGCGCACGTGATTCTCGCGTCCCGTGGTCCGGTCGACGTAGGCCACGCCCGTGGCCAGCCCGCTCTCGTCGGTCGTCACCTCGCGCGCCATCGCGTTCGCGATGATCTGGAGTCGGCCGGTCTTCAAGGCCGGCGGGAGCAGCACGGATGGCGACGAGAAGTTCGCGTGAACCGCGCAGCCGCGGCCGCACTGCCCGCAGTAGTGGCAGGCCGCGCGCCCGTTGTGCGGTTTGGTGAGAATCGACAGGCGGTTGGGGATGCACGTGATCTTCAGCTTGTCGGCCGCCTGCTTGATCAGGAGCTCGTAGCAGCGCGGGCGCGGCGGCGGCATGAAGACGCCGTCGGGCTCGTTGGGCAGGCCCTCCTGCGATCCGAAAATCCCGACGAGCTCGTCCACCTTGTCGTAGTACCGGCTTGAGCTCGTCGTAGGAGATCGGCCAGTCGTCGCCGAGGCCGTCGAGGCTGCGGCGGCGGAAGTCATCCGGTCCGAAGCGAAGAGAGATTCGTCCCCAGTGATTGGTCCGACCACCCAGCATCCGGGTACGAAACCAATCGAATTCGTTTCCTGGGGCGGTCGTGTAGGGCTCGCCGTCGAGCGTCCATCCGCCGAGCCCGGCGTCGAATTCGCCGAACTGCCGCTCGGGTATGGCGGCGCCGCGCCGGGGCGACTGGTATGACCACGCAAACATCTTGGAGTCTTTCACCGGGTCCCACATCACGCCGGCCTCGAGCATCACGACGTTGGCGCCCGCGTCGGTGAGCACCTTCGCCGCCATCCCGCCTCCCGCGCCGGACCCCACGATGCAGACGTCGTACTCTTTCCGGTTTCGAAGAATTTGCATCCCTGTCGTCACCTCGTCGATTGATCGCCGATTGTAGTGCGACTTGCCCTTGAACCGGGCAGCTAAAACGTATTAGCATCGCGCACTTGTTTTGAACGCAGCCAGATCCGGGCACTACTGAGGAGGTTTAGACCATGACCCGTGCCTGCCTTGCGGCGCTTGCGCTCGTGGCGCTCGTTGCCGCACCTGCCGTCGCCCAGTCCGATAGAGGTCGAATCGCAGGATTTGTTAAAGACCAGACCGGCGCCGTCGTTCCCGGCGCCACCGTGACCGCGACGCACTCACAGACACAACAGGTGCGCACGACCGTCACGGATACCACAGGCTACTACTCCTTCCCGGCGCTGACGCCGGGAACGTACGACGTGGCCGTTGAGCTCGAAGGCTTCAAGAAATCCGTTCAGTCGGGGATCACGCTCGACGCCGCAGCGAGCATGGCGATCGATGCGACGCTCGAAACGGGCGCCATCAGCGAAGCCATCACCGTGACGGCTGAGGCGACACCCCTCCAGACCGACGTCACGGTTCGCAAGACCGTCGAGGCGAAGGACATCGAGCTGATGTCGTTCTCCGGACGCAACCCGATCGGCGTCGTCGGCCTCAAGGCCGGCGTCAGCGGCGGCGCGTTCAACAGCCGCGGGTTCGACGACCTCGGCAACGGCGGCTTCAACATCAACGGCAGCCGCGCCGACGAGAACACGATTTCGATCGACGGCGCGGTCGGCGTCCGGACGCGGTCGACCGGAACCATCATCGGCATTCAGGACGTTGACGCGGTGCAGGAGGTCCAGGTCCTCACGGCGAACTACATGCCGGAATACGGGCGCGCCAGCGGCGGCCAGATCCGGTTCGTCACGAAGAGCGGCAGCAATCGGTACAGCGGCAACGCCTCGATGTACTACCGGGACGAGTCGCTCCAGGCGAACACGTGGTCGCGCAACCGCAGCACCAATCCCGCGGAGAGCAGCGGACCGGCGCCGTTCGACTACAAGCAGTGGGCCTACTCCGTCGGTGGTCCGGTGCCTGGCGAGCGGTTCAGGAACCGGCTGTTCTTCTTCGGCGCCCAGGAGTGGGTGGACTTCTTCCAGTTCGAAACGAACACCATTACGGTGCCAACGGCGGCGATGCGCCGCGGAGACTTCAGCGAGCTGCTCAATCCGGCCAACGGCTTCTTCGCCGGCGCCCGCGTGATCACGGATCCGCTGACCGGACAGCCGTTCCCGAACAACGTCATCCCGGCGAACCGTCTGTCGCCAAACGGCCTCGCGTTCCTGAACACGTACCCGGATCCGACACCCGGGTTCCGTCAGGGCACGGCCAATCTGATTCAGAGCAGCGACAATCCACGGGACCAGCGGAAGGACACGATCCGCCTCGATTACCGCGTCCGCGACGCGCACCAGATCACGTATCGCGGGTCATGGTTCAACTGGACGGCCGTGGACGCCTTCCGCGGCAACCTGCCGTTCGCACGAACGGACTGGGACCGTCCCAACAACACGCAGGTCTTCAACTGGACGAGCACGTGGGGCAGCAACCTCGTGAACGAGGCGACCTACTCCTACTCGCTCGACGAAGTCTTCATCAACGTGTTCACCGAAACCGGCCTGCACCAGCGCAGCCGCACCGGGATCAACTATCCGTACATCTTCCCGGCGAACAAGGAGATCGAGGACAAGATTCCGACCGTCTCGATCACCGGCTTCCAGGAGATGGACGGCGGGCCGTACCCGGCGTTCTCACGCGGTCCGATTCACTCGTGGTCGAACACCACGACCCTCGTCAAGGGACGCCACTCGTTGAAGGCGGGCGTGGTCATGGAGTACTCCGGCCAGGACGACTTCGATCAGATCAACGTGGCAGCGATCCCGGGCGGAACGAACAATCAGAACGGCCGGTTCGAGTTCATCGACAACCGTCCAGGGGGGACCGGTCTGGCGGTTGCCAACGTGGCGCTCGGGCTCTACAGCAACTACGCGGAGCTCGGGCAGCGCGCCCTGACGAAGTGGCGGGCACTGGCGACCGACCTCTTCATCCAGGACTCGTGGAAGCCGTCGAGCAATCTCACGATTGAAGGCGGAATCCGCTGGGCCTTCTGGCCGCCGTGGTACTCGACGACGAACAACATCGCGAACTTCGATCCGCGGTTCTACGATCGCGCGCGCGAAGCGATCATCAATCCGGCAACCGGTCGTCTCGTCGGCGGCGACCGTTTCAACGGCATCGTGCTGCCGGGCGATGGGTTCGAGGGCGAGGGCAACGACCTCGTGGCGGCACAGGACCCGCGAGTCCGGGCTCTCTTCCGCGGCGAGCCGCGCGGCTTCTCGGAGACGCACAGCAACGCGATCGAGCCGCGCCTCGGCATCGCGTACTCCCTCAACGACAAGACCGTGCTCCGCGCGAGCAGCGGTATCTTCCACAATCGCGTCACCTTGAACGACTCGACGCTGCTCGGCGGCAACCCGCCGTTCCAGCCGATGGTCACGGTGGCCAACGGGCTCGTCGACAACCCGGGCGGAGCAGGCGGCGGCGCGACGGACCTGCCGTTCGGCATTCAGGGGCAGGACCCCGTGTTCAAGCATCCGACCGCCTACATGTGGTCGGGGGGCATCCAGCGGGAGGTCCCGTTCGGCTTCGTGATGGACGTGAGCTATGTCGGCCGTCGCGGTCTGTATCTCCAGCGCGAGCGAAATATCAACCAACTCACGGCCGGCACGCTCCAAGCCAATCCGACCGTGAACATCGCGGCGCTGCGCCCCTACAAGGGATACGGTGCGATCCGCGTCTCGGAGAACGCGGGCAAGTCGATCTACCACAGCCTGCAGATCAGCGGTGAGCGCCGCTACAGCAACGGGCTGAAGGTGGGCGCGGCCTACACGTTCAGCAAGTCGGAGGACAACGGCAGCAACAAGCGCGATGTCATCTTCAACACCTACGATGACACCGGCTACTGGGGCCCCTCGAGCTACGACCGGCGGCACGTGCTCGGCTTCCACTACATTTACGATCTGCCGTTCGGGCGCGGGCAGGAGACGCTGATGAAGAACCTGCTCGGTGGCTGGCAGATCTCGGGCGCGTCCTTCTTCCGCACGGGAACACCCTTCGGCGTGCTGCGGACGAACGACATCGCCGGCGTTGGCGACGGCGCGTTCGGACAGCCGTACAACAAGGTCGGCGATTCGAGCGCGAATGCGAATCAGAAGTTCTCCACCGGCAGCGATCAGAACTTCTGGTTCAACCCGGCGGCGTACGCGGCGCCGGCCGCCGGCACGTTTGGCAACGCTCCCCGCAACGAGCTGTACAACCCGGGGCAGCAGCAGTGGGACATCGCGCTCTTCAAGAACTTCGCGTTGGGCGGTCTGCGGAAGCTGCAGCTCCGCGCGGAGATCTTCAACTTCCCGAACCACCCGAACCTCGCGAACGCGCAGACCGGCACCGTCACCGGCGGTGGCGCCGGCTTCGCGGATCCGACGAATGCGAACTTCGGACGGGTTGTCGCCAAGACTGGAGATCGACGAGACATCCAGTTGAGTCTGAGGTTCCTATTCTAGGAATGGGTGATTTGAGATTGGGCGATTGATTGATGATTTGCGGATTGGTGATTTAGCGATTTATCGGTTATTTCGTTATTTGGCCCTTGGGCCCTATCGGGCCCTCGGGCCATTTCTGTTTCTTAGGGCTCAGGGCTCAAGGCACTCAAGGCTTATGGCCTTGATGTTACGGCCCTGAGCCGTGAGCCCTAAGCCTTAAGCCGGGGATCGAAGACTAGACATCGAGTTCCTGAGCCTCCTCGGCGCGATCCATGATGAACCGGAACCGCGCCGACGCGTCCTTCCCCATCAACTCGTTGATCACGCGATCAGTCACGATCTGATCCTGAATCTCGACGCGCAATAGCCTCCGCGTCCGGGGATTCAGCGTCGTCTCCCACAGCACCTTCGGCATCATCTCGCCGAGACCCTTGAACCGCGTGATCTCCGGATGCCCGCGGCCGTTGCCGTGCAGCTTCAGCAGACGGTCGCGGTGCGCGTCGTCGAGCGCCCAGTACGTGTCCTTGCCGATGTCGATGCGGTACAGCGGCGGCTGCGCGAGGAACACCTTGCCGCTCGCAATGAGCTGCGGCAGATGGCGGTAGATGAACGTGAGAAGCAAGGTGGCGATGTGGTGGCCGTCCGAATCGGCATCGGCCAGGATGATGACGCGGCCGTAGCGCAGCCGGTCCAGATCGAAGTTCTTGCCGAGGCCGCAGCCGAGCGCGGTGACGAGGTCGGCGAGTTCCTTGTTCTCGAGCACCTTCGCGAGCGTCATCCCCTCGGTGTTCATCACCTTCCCACGCAGCGGCAGAATCGCCTGCTTCGCCCGGTCGCGTCCCTGCTTCGCCGACCCGCCCGCGGAATCGCCCTCGACGATGAAGAGCTCGCTGTCTTCACGGCCGCTGGCGGAGCAGTCACTGAGCTTGCCCGGGAGGTTCAGGCGGCCGGACGTCGCTGTCTTGCGCGTCACTTCCGCCTGCGCCGCGCGGCTCGCCTCGCGCGCGCGCGCCGCGAGGATGATGCGCGCCACGATGGCTTCCGCGATCGTGCGGTTGTGGTTCAACCAATGCTCGAGCGCCGGGCGCACCGCCGAGTCGACCACGGAGAGCACTTCGGGGTTGTTCAGCCAATCCTTCGTCTGCCCCTGGAACTGCGGCTCCTCGATGAAGAGGCTGAGCACGCCCACGAGCCCTTCGCGGATGTCTTCGGCGGTCAGCGTCACACCCTTCGGAGAGAGGTTGTGCGTGTCGATGTAGTTGCGCACGGCCTTTCCGAGCCCCGCGCGGAAACCGTTCTCGTGCGTGCCGCCCGACCCGGTCGGTATCCCGTTGACGTAGCTGCGCAGGTGCTCGTCGGTCGACTCCGTCCATTGCAGCACCAGGTCGAGCCGCGGCCCGCTCTCGCGGCTGTGCACGAACGGCGCCTCGTGCGCCGGCTTCGCGCCGCGCTCGGCGACGATCTTGCGCAGGTAGTCCTGAAGGCCCTCGTCGTGCTGGAACACCTCCTTGCCCCGCTCGGCTTCGTTGTCGAACGTGACGCGGACGCCTTTGTGCAGGTAGCTGACCACCTCCAGCCGCTCGCGGATGGTCTGCGGGTCGAACTCGATCTTCGGGAAGATGAGCGGATCCGGATGGAAGAAGACGGTGGTGCCGGTGCCGCGCGCGGCTCCGGCTTTCTTGAGGGCGCTCGCCGGCTTGCCCTGCTTGAAGGTCATCTCCCACTGCGCGCCGTCCCGCCGGACCGTGGCGCGAAGCTCCTTCGACAGCGCGTTGACGACCGAGGCCCCGACGCCGTGCAGACCGCCCGCCGTCTTGTAGTTCCCCTGCTCGAACTTTCCGCCGGCGTGCAGCATCGTGAAGATCACCTCGAGGGCGCTCTTTTTCGTCTTCGGATGCTTGTCGATCGGAATGCCGCGGCCATCGTCTGCGATCGTGATCGACGAGCCGTCCTCGTGCAGCGTCACCGTGATGTTCGAGGCATGGCCGTTCATGGCCTCGTCGACGGAGTTGTCGAGAATCTCCCAGACGAGATGGTGCAGCCCCGAGGCACCGACGCCTCCGATGTACATGCCCGGACGCTTGCGCACCGGCTCGAGCCCTTCGAGAACGGTGATGTCTTTCGCGGTGTAGTTGGCCATCTATGCGCTACGCATAACGAACAACGAGTCTACGACGTGACGATCCGCCGGGCCTCGGCGTTCCACCGGAACGGCACCCGCCGTCCTGTGAGATGCACGCCGCCAAGCCAGCGATCGATGCCCAGCGTCTCGATCCGGTCGAGACGGCCGCCGAGCACTTCGCGTCCGGCATCGGTCAGCCAGGCGCGCTCGCCGTCGATTCCGACGAGCGGGCTGTCTCCGACCGCCAGCGTGTTCAGCCGCTCGTAGAACGTGGTGTCCCCGAGGAAGAAGGGGTCTTCACGATCGAGATGGGCGGCGGTGAACAGAATCCTTCAGAAGCCAGGAGCCGACCACGAGGGTCTCGAGGATGTGGCGTTCGGTGCGCGAGAGGCCGGTGCCGACGGCGGGGAACTCTTCGAGGTGACGGACCAACGCGGGCCGCGCATACCGGAGCACCGCCAAGGTGTCGAAGACGCCGAGGATTCCCTGCGGATCCGGAGCCGCGAACGCCGCCCATGCGCGTTGCGCGGCGGTGAACTGCGCATCGGTGACCTCGGCGCGACGATCCCACAGGGCCCGAAGCGGCGCGGCGTCCATGGGGCCCAGGTAGTCGTCCGCCTGCGCGAGCATGACGCGGTGCGATCCGCGGTGCATCGCGTACCAATCGAGGATCTGCAGGAGCTGCAGCTGATCGTAGAGGTCGTGCTCGAACCACAGCACGACCTCGTCTTCACGAAGGCTCGAACCGAGACGGCGGTCGCGAGCCTCGAAGTCCTCTGCGACCTGGACGGCCGATGCGGCGTCGGAAGCGAGGAACCTGGCGCGAAGGGGCCGCAGCGAATCGAGCGTCGCCGGCGCGGGTACCGGGCCTTCGTGCAGAACGTCCCGCCAGGGCAGGACGTCGCCGGGCAACCCTAGAGTCCGGATCCGTTCCGCGGCAGAATCGCCATTGGTGATATGAAGCATGCGGGACTAGAGTAGCGCGATGGCGCGCGTGCTGCTATTCGGCACCGCCTGGCTGGCGCTTCTGGCTGCGCTCATCATGGCCATCGGGCCGGTCGAGCGCCCCGATTCCGTCCGTCATCCGATACCGGCAGCCGTATTACCGCCCCCACCGCCGCGCGCCGGCGAGCGGTACCCGGGTTGGACAGTCACCCGCGCGCTACTCCGCCCATCACATGATGGTGGTCGAGGTCCAGACCGACCTCGGCGCGAGTGCGTCGGCTATCGCCGCGCAGCTCGTCGAGCCCGTGCGCGACCACTATGACGAGGTGCTGATTTACGTCCGTGCGCCCGGTCAACGAACCGACGATCTCGCCGCCCGCCGCATTCAATGGACGAAGCGCGCGGGCTACGTCGAAGCGATCTACGCCCGCTAGCTTCTGCGATCGGCTGCCTCGGAAGGCTTCGGCCGCGGCGACTTGCGTGCACGCGCCGGGCCTGCCGGTTTCAGACCTGCGGCGAGCGCGCCGGTTTCGCGGCCTTCGGCTCCCGAGTCTTCGGCACCTTCGCGGTCTTTGCGGCCCTGCCGCCGCGTCTCCGCGTCTTCGACCCCGGAACCTCCGTTACGTCGATCGTTTCCGCTTCGGCAGACGTCGGCGACTCGGAAATCTCCGCATCGACAATTGGAGGCTCTGCGGCGATATCGGTGACCGGCTCGCCCACCGTGGCGGGTGCGGCCTCTCCAACCACCTCGGTCACATCCAGGGTCTCGGGTTCCGCGACGGCGGACGCCGGTGCAACGGCAGGCTTGAGGTTCACGCCGGGGAAGACACGCATGCCGCCCTGGCGATCACGCTCGATCCGCACGACGCCCGTCTTCGCCGCCGCGCGAAGGAGATCCACGACCGACGCGAAGCCGTAGCGGCGCTCGTCGAAGTTCTCGATGGCGCCCTTCAGAAACTGTTTCGCCTGCCGGATGTACATCGGCCAGCGTGGCGTGCCCGACGAAAGCGCCTGCTGCACGGCGCGAACGCCCTCGGCGTTCCCGAGCTCGCTGACGGGCATCTCCTCATCGTCCTCGACGGCCTTCTCCACGACCTTCTCTAGGACTTTCTCTACGACCGTCGGAGCGGGCTCCGCAGGCTCCACGGGCGACCCGCCGTCCTCCACCGGTTCCACCAGGAGGCTCCGGCCCGAGTGCTTGAGCGTGACGGCGCCAGCCTTGGCGACCTTCTCCATGAAATCGCGGAAGCTTCCCGCGCCGTACTCGCGCTCGGAGAAGGTGGAGTCGAGCTGCAGCAGGGTGCTCTTCAACAGGCCGAGCTGCGGCGTCACCTCGCGCTCGGAGAGGACCTTCAGCGCGCGCTTGACGAGCGGAAGCGCTTTCGCGATGTCGCTCTGATGAGCGCCCGCCGCCGGCTTCGTTCCGCGCTCCGCGCGCGCGGGCCGCGACGCGCCGACGAGGTTCTCGTACGCGATGAACTCGTGGCAGTTCCGCTGCATCGTCAGGCTCGTGAACTGCCGCCCGCCGACGACGATCACACGGCGGCCGTACCTGCTTCAGCTTTTCGACGAGCGAGATGAAGTCGCTGTCGCCGCCGACGATGACGAAGGCGTTGATGTGATCGTGGGTGAAGGCCATCTCGAGCGCGTCGAGCGCCATGGTGATGTCGGCGCCGTTCTTGTCGCCACCGGGCGTGAAGTTGCGCTGGACCATCCGGATCGCATGCTGCGTCAGGAGGCGGCTGTAGTCGCCGGCGCGCTTCCAGTCGCTGTACGCGATCTTCGTGACGATCTCACCGCGCTCCTTGATGGCCTCGAGCACCAGGCCGATGTCGAACGGGCCGCCGAGCGTGGACTTGACGCCGATCTCGACGTTGTCGAAATCGATGAAAACCGCAATTCTGGAACGTGTATCTGTGGAAATCATTCTAAGGACATCGTCAGGGGCGAGGGGTCAGGAGCGAGGGGCGAGGGCGGTCTCAATCGTGAGGGACAAGGCTAAAGCCTCGAGGCTGGCTCCTCGTCCCTGAGACAGCCCTCGCCACTCGCCCCTGACCCCTCGCCCCTGGCAAGAAGACCACTAAGTATAGCGGATAGTGCCGCCCGCCAGCCTTTTCAAAATCGCAATCTGCCCGGAGTGGTAAACGTCGTGTTGCAGGATGCCGTACAGCGTGGCTCGCACGCTGATGCCCGGCGCCGATGAAAGCGGCTGTATCCCCGTTGACCTGCGTGTCCAGCTGGGTATCGGAGAGGGTCTGGACGAGGTCGAGGAGCTCGCGTTGCGCCGCGAGGTGATCCTCGCGCGCGGCGCGCCAGCGTGTTTCAGAGACCTCGCCGATCGCCGGCCAGTCGCCCGCAGCCGGCTCCGCGGCGGCATGGCCGCGCGCGCGGCGTGCGACCTCGCGCTTCCATCCGGTCATGTGGAGCAGGATCTCCCAGATGGAATGAGCCCCGGGCGATGGCGGGCGTGCGGCCTGTTCGGCCGTGACGCCTTCGAGGATGTTCACGAGCGACGGACCGTGCCAGGGCACCCCGCCGATTTCGCGCTCGAGCTGATCGATGAGACGGTCACGTTCTGTCATAGCGCGTCTATGAACGCGCGCAGCGGCGTCCAGTACGCCTCATGACGCGCGTCGAAGAAATCATTGTGATCCGCGCCGCGCAGCGTCACCAGCTGCTTCGGCGCATCGAGCCGTTCGAAGAGTTCCCGGCCAAGCGCGTGAGGGATGATCGTGTCGGCGTCGCCGTGTACGACGAGCACGGGCTTCTTGAAGCCGCGCAGCGCGCCGACCGTGTCGAACCGATACGACGAGAACAGGTTCAATCCGCGGAACACGGGGTTCCACCGTATGACCGACACCTTGTCCGGGAACGTGCTTTCGAGTACGAGCGCGTCGGGTGCGATGACGCCTGCGGCGCCGGCCGCGATCGGGCCGCCGAGCGAGCGTCCCCAGTAGATCAATGGGCGACACGTCGTGCGCCGTTCGACTTCGCTCGAGGCGTGACGGACAGCCGCCTCAGCGTCGAGCATGACTCCACGCTCGCTCGGTGACCCTTCACTCGCGCCGTAGCCGCGATAGTCCACGGCAAGAACGCGATACCCGAAAGAGTGGAGCGCCGCCAGCACGGGGAGCCACATTGAGAGGTTCCCGCCGTTCCCATGGAAGTACACGATGTCGGCCGTTGGCGTTTCCGGCTCGAGCTGCCATGCGGCGATGCGAACGCCGTCGGCGGTTCGCAGCCTCAACGCGGTGTAGCGAATGCCGAGACTCGCCGGTGTCTGCTCCTCGCCGCTCATCGGGAAGAACACCATGGCCGGCTCGAGCCGGCTCACGGCGAGCTTCAGAAGAACCACGATGACAATGAGGATGACGAGCGCGCGCAGCACTTAACGCGGCATCGCCGGCTGCGGTGCCGGCACGAGGCGACGCAGCTCGCCGGACCAGTCGAGCGCGACCTGCAGGACGGCGGCGGCGGGCGGCGCGATCACCAGCGTTCCGCCGGCGCTCATCGCAAACTGTGGCGCGGCGGCTCCCGCGTCGAGACCGGCAACGGGGGCGGGAAGGCCGGTGATCGCGCTGACGTGCGCATCGACCGCGCTTCCGAGCAAATCGGGGCCGCGCTGCGCGAGGAGGTATCCCGGCAGCGGAACCCGCACGGCCGTCACCTCGTCCAGCAATCGGCCCCACACACGTGTGCGCATCGACACGGAGCCGGCGTAATCGCGTGCGGCATCGACGATGAAGACCACCGACGAATCGTCGGGCGCCGCGGCCGGCCAGCGATGACCGCCTTCGCCCGCACCAGGGGTGGTCAGCGGCTCGACGCGGCCGCCACGTTCGCCGGCCACGAAGAGGCCATCGGAGGCGGCGCGCGCGAATACGATCCGCCCCTCGCTCAACCAGGCCGCCCCGAGCGGCTCGGCCGCATCGGCAACGGCGACCGGCAATCCGCCGCCGAGCGCGATGGTGTACACGCGCCCGTTTGCGAAGTATCCCATCGACCGTCCGTCCGGGGAGAAGAACGGCGCGGCGCCACCCGCCGTACCGGCGACGAGCGTCGGCGTGGTCCCCGAGAGCGGCCGCAGGTAGATGCCGCAGTCCGACGCCTTGCACGCGGCCAGCGCGATCAGCGAACCGTCGTGTGAAACGGCAACCGGCCCACCTGAGGTCGCAACCGTGACGCCGGCCGGCAGCGGCATGTCGAAGCGGACCGGTGCCCGCGGCACGGGGGCCGCCCTGTCGACGTACCGCCACACGGCGGAGGCCGCGGTGAGCAGCGCGAAGAGCGTGATGATCCAGGGCACGAGCGCCGACAATCGCGGCTCGGATACGGCAGGCGTCGAAGACGCCGCAGTTGCCGTGGCGATGCGCCCGGATTCGATCAGCGGCGCGGCGACGAAACGATAGCCGCGGCGATGGAGGGTCTGGACGTAGGTGGGGCGCTGTGGATCGTCGCCGAGCGTCTGACGGAGCACGCTGATTGCTTCGGCCAGCGACGTCTCGGTGACGAAGGCGTCGCGCCATACCGCGCTGATAAGCTCCTGCTTGGTGACGAGCTCGCCCTGCCGATCGAGGAGGAGAGCCAGCACCGCCAGGACCCGCGGAGGGAGTGAAAGCTCGACGCCCTCCTTCGAGAGCAGCCGGCTGGTCCGATCGAAGGTGAACGGGCCGAAGGCCACTGCCCGCCGCTCCGCCGCCTCGACGAAGGTGGCTGTCTGCAACCCGTTGATCCTACACCCTTGATAACTTCTTCAAAGAAACTTGGGCGGGCCTTGACCAAGCCTTCATGACAGCGCGGGCGCCCGCGGCACACGCTCAGGCGCATGTCGATCTTCATGCGCAAGCCGGTCGCCCGCATCCTCGACGAGCACGAGCACAGCGGCGGCGCGACCCTCCCCCGCGTGCTCGGCCGCTCCAACCTGGTTCTGCTGGGTGTCGGTGCCGTGGTGGGCACCGGCATCTTCGTGCTCACCGGTCAAGCGGCCGCGGCCCATGCAGGCCCGGCGATCGTGCTGTCGATGGTGATTGCGGGCCTGGTCAGCGCGCTGGCCGCGCTGTGCTATTCCGAGTTCGCCACGTCGGTCCCCATTGCCGGGTCCGCGTACACGTATGCCTATGCCACGCTCGGCGAGTTCATCGCCTGGATCATCGGCTGGGATCTGATTCTGGAGTACGCGCTCGGCGCGGCCACCGTCGCCGTGGGGTGGTCGGGCAATCTCGTGACGCTGCTGCGGCAGTTCGGGATGCAGTTTCCACCGGCGCTCAGCGCCGCGCCCGGCACGTCGATCGCGCTGCCCGGAGGCGAGACGGTCACCGCGGTGTTCAATCTCCCCGCGGTCATCATCACGATCCTCGTCACCATCCTGCTCGTCATCGGCATCAAGGAGTCCGCCACGGTCAACAACGTCGTGGTCATCATCAAGGTCGGCGTTGTCCTGCTGGTGATTGCGGCTGGAGCCGTCTTCTTCAACGCCCGCAACTTCACGCCGTTCGTTCCGCCGAATACGGGCACCTTCGGCGAGTACGGCGTCAGCGGGATCTTCCGGGGTGCCGCGGTGATCTTCTTTGCCTACATCGGATTCGACGCCGTGTCGACGTCCGCGCAGGAAGCCAGGGACCCGCAGCGCGACATGCCCGTTGGCATCATCGGATCGCTCGCGATCTGTACCATTCTCTACGTGCTCGTGTCGGCGGCGATGATCTCGCTGGTGCCCTACGGGCGGATGCTCAATGAGCCGGCGCCGCTCGTGATCGCCGTGGAGGCGGCGGAACGCAGCGCCGCGGGAACACTATGGGCCGGGCCGATGGGCGTCCTCAGGATTCTGGTCACGCTTGGCGCCCTGGCCGGGCTGACATCGGTCATGCTGGTCATGATGATGGCGCAGCCGCGCATCTTCCTCGCGATGGCGAGAGACGGCCTGCTGCCGCCGTTCGCGGCCCGGATTCACCCGCGCTTCCGGACGCCGCACGTCACCACGATTCTCACGGGCGTGGCGGTCGGACTTGCCGCCGGCTTCAGCACGATCGGCGTCCTCGGCGCCCTCGTGAACATCGGCACGCTGCTCGCCTTCGTCATCGTCGCCATCGGGATCATCTTCATGCGGCGACGCGAACCCGACGCGCCGAGGTCGTTCAGCGTTCCGCTCGTGCCGTGGATACCGTTGCTGTCGGCGGCCGTCAGCCTCGTGCTGATGGCAAGCCTGCCATGGGAGTCGTGGGAACGGCTGCTGATCTGGATGGCCATCGGGATCGCCGTGTACTTCGCGTACGGATACCGGCATTCCAGATTACGCGGCGGCGACGCTACGACTCGGCAAGCGGCTGCGGATTCTCGACGTCGATCGGAATCACGCGCGTAAACTGGCCCCGCTGCAGCAGCTCGCGGCCCTTTCCGCCGCGCCCGGTCGGGTCGTACTTGCCGAGGCTGATCGTCAGCTCCGCCCCGCGGCTCGTCTCGACGCGCAGCAGATCGCGATCGCCTGTGGCGATCCGGAACCCGAGCACCGCGTCGTCCTTCGACGACAGCTTCATGAGGATGACGCCCTTCCCAGGTCCCGACAGATAGTTGATCTCGTCCACCCGCGTCAGCATGCCGTGAGCCTCGCGTGTGGCCGCGATGATGATTTCCTTGCCGGTCACACGCTCGACGCCGACGACCTCGAAGCCTGCCGATGGCCGCGCGAAGCGGCGGCCGGCGCGGGTGCTCGGCTCCACCAGGCTCTCCAGGCTGAAGCGCAGGCTGTACCCGTCGCTCGTCACCGCGACGGCATGGACGGGCGGCGCCTGGCCCTCCTTTCGCGTCGCGATGTCGCCGGCGACGCGCGGGTCGAGGCCCAGCGCCGCGACGACGCGCTCGCCATCGCGCAGCTTGAACAGCTTCTGGATCGGCTCGCCGTATCCGGTCGAGGCGGGCACGTCGATGATGCGCGCCGTGTAGGCCACGCCGAAGTTGCTGAAGAACACCGCCGTCGCCCGCGTGCTCCCCTGCACGACGGCGAGCACCGAATCGCCCTCGCGCAGCCGCGTCGTCGACAGGTCGCGGACTTCCTTCTGCCGCTTCACCCACCCGTCGCGCGACACGATGACCACGTTGTCTTCCTCGACGATGAAGTCGTCCGCGGTGAAGGCCACTTCCTCGACGGCTTCGAGCGTGGTGCGCCGCTTGTCGCCGTACTTCTTCTGGATCGCCTCGATCTCCTCGCGGACGACCTTCCATCGCGCGTCGTCGTCCTTCAGCAGCGCGGTGATCTGCCGCGCGCGCTTCCGCTTTTCGGCGAGCTCGTTCTGGATGACGAGAATCTCGAGGCGCGCCAGGCGGTACAGCTTGAGCTCGAGGATCGCGTCGGCCTGCTCGGCGTCGAGGCTGAAGCGCTTGATCATCTTCTCCGCGGCGTCGGCCTTCCCGTCGGACTTGCGGATCATCCGGATGATCTCGTCGAGCGCATCGAAGACCTTCTCGAAGCCCTCGAGGACGTGAATGCGCTTCTTCAGCGATTCGAGCTCGTGCTCGAGGCGCGCCGTCACGACGTCGAGCCGAAAGTGGAGGAAGTGCCAGAGAATCGACTTCAGATCCGCCCGCTCGGGCCGGCCGACTTCCGGGTTCTCGGTCGGAATCAGACACGTCAGGTTGACGATGAAATTCGTCTGCAGCGGCGTGTTCTTGAAGAGGTACGCCATCACCATGCGCGGATCGGCGTCCTTCTTGATCTCGAGCGCGATCCGCACGTCATCCGTGGACACGTCCTTCACGTCGAGGAGCGGCGGAAGCTTCCGCGACAGCACGACGTCGGCGATGCGCTCCACCAGCGCCGCCTTGTTCACCGTGTACGGAATGCTGGTGACGTAGAGCGTCTGGCCTCCACGCGTTCCCGGTCCTTCCTCCCAGGTCGCGCGCAGGCGGATCGTGCCCGAGCCGGTCTTGTAGATCTCCTTCAGCTCCTCTGCGGAATTCAGGATCTGCCCGCCTGTCGGAAAATCCGGCCCCTTGACGTAGCGACACAGCTGGACGCTGCTCAATTCGTCGTTGTCGAGGAGCTTGATGAGCGCCGTGCTCACTTCGCCGAGGTTGTGCGGGGGAATGTTCGTGGCCATGCCGACGGCGATGCCGGTCGCGCCGTTGATCAGCAGGTTCGGGATGCGCGCCGGCAGAACCACCGGCTCGGTCTTCGTGCCGTCGTAGTTCGGGCGGAAGTGCACCGTCCGCTGATCGATCTCCGACAGCATCTCGTCGGAGACGCGCGCCAGCCGGCACTCGGTGTAGCGCATGGCGGCGGCGCTGTCGCCGTCGAGCGATCCGAAGTTGCCGGAGCCGTCGACGACCGGATACCGCAGCGAGAACGCCTGCGCCATGCGGACCAGCGTCTCGTAGAGCGCCGCGTCGCCGTGCGGGTGATAGCTGCCCATGACATCGCCCACGACCTTGGCGCACTTGCGGTGCTTGGCGTCGGCGGTCAGGTTCTGCTGCCACATCGTGTAGAGAATGCGGCGCTGCACCGGCTTGAGCCCATCGCGCACGTCCGGCAGCGCGCGCGAGGTGATGACCGAGAGGGCGTAGTTGAGATATCGACTCTGCGCGGCTTCGTGCAGGGCAACGCCTTCGGGCCCTGAGGGCGGCGGCGGGACGGTCGGTTCGGATGCGTCGGCGAAGTCGAAGAGGGATGGATCGCTGCGGGACTTTCTCTTTGCCATCAGACTCTGACCATCTTACCGGGGTTCATCAGGTTCGCCGGGTCGAGGGCGCGCTTGATGGCTTTCATCACCTCGAGCGCCTCGCCGTGTTCTTCGGCGAGGTAGTCCATCTTCCCGACGCCGACGCCATGCTCGCCCGTGCAGGTGCCGCCCATCTCGAGCGCGCGATGCACGAGGCGCGCATTGATCCGCTTGGCCTCGGCGAACTCCTCCGGCTTGGCGGGATCGAGCACGAAGATCAGATGGAAGTTGCCGTCGCCGACGTGGCCGACGAGCGGCGCGAGGAGCGATGTGCCGTGCAGATCGGTGCGCGTCTCGAGGATGCACTCCGCAAGCCGCGAGATCGGCACGCAGACGTCGGTCGTCCATGCCGTGCTTCCCGGCCGCATCGCCAGCGCGGCGTAGAAGGCGTTATGGCGCGCGTGCCAGAGCTTCGCGCGGTCCTCGGTGGTCGTCGCCCACGTGAACGCCGTGCCACCGTGTTCCGCGGCGATCTCCTGCACGAGCTGCGCGTGCTCGGCGACGCTCCGGTCGCTCGTGCCGTGAAACTCGAAGAACAACGTCGGCTGCACCGGGTAGTCGTGCTTCACGTACCGGTTCACCGCGTCGATCTGTGCCTCGTCGAGCAGCTCGATGCGCGCCACCGGAATCCCGAGCTGGATCGTCGTCATCACCGTCCGGACTGCGCCTTCCATCGTTGGAAAAGGGCACACGGCGGCGGAAATGCCGTCGGGCAGGCCGTGCAGCCTCACCGTGACCTCGGCGATGACGCCCAGCGTGCCCTCGGAGCCGACGAAGAGCCGCGTCAGGTCGTACCCCGACGCCGACTTTCGAGCGCGGCCGCCCGTGTGGATCACGCGGCCATCCGCGAGGACGACCGTCAGTCCAAGGACGACTTCGCGCATGGTGCCGTAGCGGACGGCCGCCGTGCCCGACGCGCGCGTGGCCGCCATGCCGCCGATCGTCGCGTCGGCGCCAGGGTCGACCCAGAAGTGGAGGCCCGTGTTCGCCAGCGCCTTGTTCAACTGACGATGGGTGACGCCGGCCTCGACGGTGGCATCGAGATCGTCGGCGCTGACGCGCAGCACGCGGTTCATCCGACTCATATCGATGGACACGCCGCCAGCCAGGGCGTTGACGTGTCCTTCGAGCGAGGAGCCGGCGCCGAACGGCACGACCGGCGCTCCGACGCCGGCGGCGATCTTCACCACCGCACTCACTTCGGCCGTGCTCGTCGGAAATACGACCACGTCGGGCGAGCCCGGGGCATGGAACGACTCGCCGTGGCTGTGATGCTCGCGCAGCGTGGGATTGGTCGAGCAGCGATCGCCCAGCAGCGCCTTCAACTGCTCCGTCAGGACGTCAACGGCGAGCGCCATCAGGACATTCTGAGCTCATTGAGCGGTACGTCCCAGTGGGCGTCGAGGATCTCGAACCGGCGCTGCTCTTCCTTGCGGAACTTCGCCTGGTCGGGATAGAGCTGCTTGGTGATCTCCTCGTCGTTCGACGGCCCCACGAACGTTTCAGCGTTCTTGAACTTGATCTCCACGGCAAACGTCCAATCGGCCCGGCCGTCGCCGTGATACGACGGCGTGTACACCTTCACGCCGGTGATGCGCCCCCGCTTCTGCCCTTCCATCAGCACGGGCCAGTGGTTGCGGCGGAACAGATCCTCGAACTCCGCCTGGAAGCCCCACTTCACGCGGTAGAAGTACCAGGCGGTCTTCTCGGTGACGGCAGACGGCTTGGGAGCCTGCGCCTCGAGGGTCGTCGTGGACGCGAGACCAAGGAGTCCCAGTGCGCGGAGCAGAAAACGTCGAGTCATGGTCGAAGTATATTCAAGGTCAAAGGTCAAAGGTCAAAAGTAAGGTGTAGGTTCTAGGTATAGGTATGTCGTCGTCGCCATTCACGCGGAAAACCGTGTCGTTCCTGCGCGCCCTGAAGCGCAACAACGATCGCGAGTGGTTCAAAGCCCGCAAGCCGGAGTACGAAGCGCACGTGCGCGGGCCACTGGTGGCACTGCTCGCGCGGCTGGCGGACGATTTCCAATCGTTTGCGCCGGAGCTCGTAGCCGACCCGAAGATCTCGCTCTTCCGCATTTACCGCGACACGCGCTTCAGCGCTGACAAGACACCGCTGAAGACGAATGCGGCCGCACACTTTCCGCACCGCAAGCTACGGAAGGCGGGGGCGGGCCTCTACCTCGAGGTGGCGCCGAAGTGGGTCTGGATTGGCGGCGGCATCTACATGCCTGAAACACACGAGCTCGTCGCCATCCGCGGCCATATCGACCGCCAGCATGGAAAGCTGCGGAAGATCGTCGAGGCCCGATCCTTCGTTGCGGCCGCCGGCAACCTCCACGGCGAGCAGCTCACCCGCGTGCCGCGCGGCTTTCCCGGCGATCATCCAGCGGCGCATTACCTCCGCTTTCGTCAGTTCCTCGCAGGACGCGAGTACCCGGCTGACTTCGCCTGCGACGCGCGCTTCTACCCCGAGGTGCTCAGAGTCTTCCGCCAGGTGGCACTCCTCGTCCGGTTCCTCAACGCGCCGCTTCTGGACCGTCCGGTCGACCCGCTGGGGTAATTCTCGGCCGGCCCGCGCTGACATAGAATCCGTTGCCGATGGGCGTACGTCGCGCGCTCGCCTTTGCCGGCGCCGGCATCGCCGCGGCTGTCACTGCCCTTTACGGGTCCGACCCCCCGCTCCTGGGATTCTCGCCCTCCGCGTCGCAACAGCACCGTGATGCCGAACTGACTTTCTTGAAGGGCGTCTCGACCGACGGGATGTCGGACCTCCACCGCCGGGTGACGCTTCGGCCGCACGTGGCAGGAAGCGCGGCATCGATGGAGGTCGCCGCAACGATCCAGGACGCGCTGGCCGATGCCGGTCTCGAGACAGAAGTGCACGATTACGAAGTGCTGCTCTCGACGCCGAAGAGCGTCGGCGTCGCGATCGTCGCGCCAGCCAGCGAACCGCTCATCGTCACCGAACCTGCCCATGCCGCGGATCCGGACTCCGCGCATCCTGAGCTCGGCGTGGGATACGTCGCCTATTCGGCGTCCGGTTCAGCGAGCGCGCCGGTCGTGTACGTCAACTACGGGCTGCCGCCCGACTACGAGCGGCTGAGAGCGCTCGGCGTCGATGTCAGAGGCCGAATCGCGCTGGCCCGCTACGCACGCAGCCATCGTGCGGTCAAGATCCACACGGCCCAGGAGCAAGGCGCCGCGGGCATCATCATCTACAGCGATCCGGCAGACGATGGGCATGCGCGAGGCAGGACGTGGCCGGACGGCCCGTGGCGCGCGGCGTTTCAGCTTCAGCGGGGCAACGGGAAATACAGTTGGTTCTGGCACGGAGATCCGCTGACGCCCGGCGTCGGCGCCACGAAGGACGCGAGGCCGCTCGACCCCGATGCCGTGCCGACGCTGCCGCGGATTCCCGCGGTCGTCCTCGCATCGAGCGAGGCCGAGAAGATCCTGCGGCAGCTCGGAGGGCCGGCCGCTCCAGACGGCTTTCGCGGCGGACTGCCGCTCACCTATCGCGTCGGCGCGGGACCGGTGGCCGTGCGGCTCGATGTTCGAATGGACCAGAGCCGGCGGACGATCCGAAACGTCATCGGCCGGATCGCGGGGCGCGATCGCGACCGCGTGGTGATGCTGGGCACGCACCACGACGCGTGGACCTTCGGCGGAATGGACCCGGGCAGCGGGGTATCCGCGGTCTTCGAGGTGGCTCGCAGTCTCGCGGCCCTGAAGCAGCGAGGCTGGGCGCCCGAACGGTCGATGGCGTTTGCGTTCTGGGACGCCGAAGAGTTCGGGCTCATTGGTTCGACCGAATACGCGGAAGCCTTCGCGACGAAGCTGCGAGAGCAGACGGTCGCATACATCAATACAGACCTGTACATGCGAGGACGCTTTGATGGCGGCGGCACGCCGTCGCTGCGCGACTTCGTCGTGCAGGTGGCCAAGGATGTCCCTTCGTTCGCCGGCAAGGACAGCGTGTACGCCGCGTGGCGCGCCGCGTCGGCGTCGGAGGTGGAGCTGGCGGCGCTTGGGAGCGGCGCCGACTTCGTGGCGTTCCAGGATTTCCTCGGCCTGCCGACGCTGCAGATGGAGTTCGATTTCGAAGGCAGTTATGGCACGTACCACTCGAATTACGACACGCGGTGGTTCGTCGAGCATTTCTCGGATCCCGGCTTCACGGCAGGGCGCACGCTCGTGCAGATGCTGGGACTCTCCGTGATGCGGCTGGCGGCCGCCCAGGTGCTGCCGTTTCGCTACTCGCATTACGCTCGGAAGATTGGGGAATTCCTCACGGCTGCGCGTGCATGGCCGGGGAGCGCGAATGTGAGGCTCGACCTCGAGCGAGCGAACGCGCTGGCCAGGCGGATTGCGGCACGGGCCGAAGCAGTGGAGCGGGAGCTCGACGTGCGGCTGGCGAACGGCACTCTCAGCGCGGAGCGCGCGCGGCGTGTCAACGACAGCCTGATGCGACTCGAGCAGTCGCTGCTGGACGAGAGTGCGCCACCGCAGAAGCGGTGGTACCGCCACGTGATCTACGGCTGGAACATCTACTCGCTCTATGAAGGCCAACCGCTGCCAGGTCTGGCGGGCGCGGTTCGCACTGGCGATCGGTCGCGCGTCGAAGCCGAAGTGAAGCGAATCGAAGCGGCGCTGGCCCGCATGCTGAAGGCGCTCGAGTCGATCACGCCAGCGAACGGCTTCTGACGCTCAGCGCCGCGGCCAGGTCTGTCGCAAAGCGATCGGCATCCCGCGGCGTCAGCGCCGCCGTTGTCACCCGGATGGCCGGAGGGGACTGCAGGCGAAATCGCGCGCCAGGCATCACCGCCCACCCTTTCTCGAGCAGGACCTGTACGGTGTGCGCCTCCTCGCTCACGGGGACCCAGACGTTCAATCCCGATGATCCGCGCGCGGGAACGCCGCGCGCCGCGAGCGACGACAGCATCGCCTCTCGCCGTTGACGATAGATGTCCGCCGCGCGGGCCAGATGACGGCCGCTGGAGGGATCCGACCAGAGCGCGAGCACGAGCTGCTGGAGAATGTGGCTGACCCAGCGCGTGCCGACCGACAGCCGGCCCGCGACGCGCGCGACGGTCATCGCATCGCCGGCGACGAAGGCGGCGCGCAGGTCGGGGCCGAGGTACCTGGATACCGACCGCACGAACACCCAGCGCGGCAACGAGGGATCGCAGAGCGTTGCCAAGGGCGAGCCGGCGATCGGGCCCGCGTGATCGTCCTCGATGAGGAGGACGTCTGCGAAGGCGCTCAGGAGACGACGGAGATCTCTCGCGCGCGTAGGCGTCAGCGCCGTGCCAGTCGGGTTCTGCGCGCGCGGCGTGATCACCACGGCACGCACCCGCGACCGCAGCGCGGCGTCCAACGCATCAGGCAACACACCCTCATCGTCCTGCGCCACCGGCACGGCGAGGAATCCGTTGGCCGAGATGAGGTCGAGCACGCCGGCAAACGCCGGGTCCTCGACGGCGACGCGGTCGCCCGTGCGCAGGTGCTGCCGCAGCAGGCGTTCGATCGCGTCGAGGCCGCCTCCAGCGATCGTGAGCGTTGCGCCCGGGACGCCGTCGGCCTCGAGCTCGCCGGCAACAAACGTCGCAAGCGCGGGAAGCAGTTGGGGGCCGTCGTACATCCGCGGCGCTGGATCCAGGCCTCGCAGCGCGTACTCGAGCGGCGGGAGCAATTCGGGATCGGGATTCCCGGTCGCCAGGTCGACCACGCCCTCCGGGACGATCGGCCGCGAGGTGATGGCCGGCGTAGGCGGCCTCGACATCACATGGGTGCCATGACGCCCAAGCCCCGACACGATGCCTCGCGCCTGCAGCAGCTTGTACGCCGCCGCCACGGTCGTAGGGCTAACATGTAGCCTCGACGCGAGATCGCGGACCGTGGGCAACGCGGCGCCAGCGTCGAGCCGGCCGTCGTGTACGGCGCTTTCGACGCTTCCGGCGATTGTCGAAGCGTTCGTCCCCTGAATCACTGATTTTTGAGCCATTACAAACGTGACATTTGTAACATAACAATATCTCAAGACGCCAGCAGTATGTTACGGTACAAATTACAGCCCGGAATTGGCCGCGTCGCCAGACGCGTCCTTGCCGTTCTCTCGGGCGCCGGCCTCGCTCTCGGCTTCGCATCGGCGCAGGATCCGATTCACCCGGATCGCGGCGCGGCAGGCACCTGGCACACGCTGCTCAAGCTCCAAACCACCGCCAGCGCCATGCACACCACCGCCCATCCTGACGATGAGCACGGCGGGGTGCTGACGCTGCTCAGCAGGCGCGACGGCGCTCGGGTGTCACTGCTCACGCTCAACCGCGGTGAATCGGGCGACAACGCGATCGGCCCCGAGTTGTTCGATGCGCTTGGACTGATCCGGACCGAGGAGCTGCTCGTCGCGGACGAATACTACGGAGTCGATCGCCAGTACTTCACCACCGCCGTCGACTACGGCTTCTCGAAACGTCTCGAGGAAGCGTTCCAGAAGTGGGGACGCGACGACGTGCTGCGGGAGATGGTGCGCATCATCCGCGTAGACCGGCCGCTCGTGCTCGTTTCCCGGTTCCAAGGGAATCAGCGTGATGGCCATGGAAACCATCAAGCCGCGGGCGCGCTCACCCAGATCGCGTTCAAGACCGCGGGCGATCGGAATGCGTTTCCGGAGCAGATCCGCGAAGGTCTCCGGCCGTGGCAACCGCTGAAGGCGTACATCGGCGGCGTGCGCGAGGACGAGAACTGGACGGTCCGAGTCGATCCCGGCGAGTTCAGCCCGTGGATCGGCGACTCCTACTCCACGTTTGCCCGACGTGGCCTCAGCTATCAACGGTCGCAGAACGCAGGTCGCTTCAATGGTCAGGCTGGTCCTGCACCTGTCTACTACACACGCGTTGCATCGCTGGTGAATTCCGACTCGAAAGAGCAGACGCTCTTCGACGGCGTCGACACGTCCGTGCGCGGCATCTTCAAAGCACTGGGAAGGCCCGAACCGCCAGGCGCCGCTGCGCTGCTCGGCGCTGTTGAAGCGGCCGTCACAAGGGCGGTGGCCAGCTTCTCGATGCGCGATCCGTCCGCCGCGGTTCCGGCGCTCGCAGAAGGACTCGAGGCGACGCGCAGCGCGCTCCAGAAGCTGTCGCAAACCGACGCCGATGTCGTATTCGCGCTCCAGGTCAAAGAGCAGCAGTTCCAGGAAGCGATCAACAGAGCCCTCGGAGTGGAGCTCTCGGCCATCGCTCAGCCCGCCGGGCTGTCTGAACCGACCGGGCCCTTGGCCCAGTTCGCCCCCCCAGTCACGATGGCCGCGCCTGTTCCGGGCCAGACATTCGAGATCCGAGCGCGATTCACGAACCGAGGAGGTCTCGAAACCCGTCTGGAGACGATCACCATCGTCGCGGACAAAGGGTGGACCATCACGAGCGGCGCCGGATCAGGCGTCGCACTTACGCGCAACGCATCAGCGACTCGCCAATTCACCGTGACGCTCGCGGCGGACGTGCCTCTCGGCTCGCGGCCCTACTTCAACCGCGGATCGATTCGGGAATCGCGATATGAGCTCGCCGACGCCGCCCAGTTCGGCCGGCCTGCCGCCGTTCCATCGGCCGTTGCCCTGGCGCGCTACACGGTGGCTGGCGTGACCGTCGACAAGCGGCAGGTCGTGCAGCGGCGGGAGCCGAAGCTCCCCTACGGCGACGCCGTTCGCGAGCTTCGAGTGGTTCCGGCACTCGTGGTCGCCGTCTCCCCGAGTACGGCAATCGTGCCGCTCAACACCTCAGCGAAGCAGCTCCGGTTGACGGTCGATCTGCTGAACAACCACGAAGGCGAGATCGGCGGGGAGCTCGCGCTCACGGTGCCGCCTTCGTGGCGATCGGAACCGCACCGGCAGCCGTTCTCGTTCAAGCGCGCCGGCGAGCGGGCCATTTACCCGTTCGTGGTGACGATTCCCGCCCTCGGAGATCGCGCCTACTCCATCGAGGCGGTCGCCACGGCCAACGGCCGCCGCTATCGCGAGGGCTACGAGATCGTCGACCACCGCGACCTCGAGCTGCGGTATCGCTATCGACCATCCTCGGTAGATGTGCGCGGCGTCGACGTCGAGGTCGTGCCCGGCCTCAAGATCGGCTATGTCATGGGCGTGGGCGATCAGGTCCCTTCCGGCATCGCGCAGCTCGGGTACTCGGTCACGTTGCTCGACGAGTCCACGCTCGCAACCGGAACGCTCGGACAATTCGACGCCATCGTGACAGGGACTCGCGCATATGCCATTCGCGAGGATCTCAGAACGTACAACCAGCGCCTGCTCGACTACGCGAGGGACGGCGGCAACCTCGTAGTGCTCTACAACACGCAGGAGCTGATTCCTGCGAGGTTTGCTCCGTTTCCGGCCGAGCACGGACCGCGCGCCGAGGAGGTGTCGGAGGAAGATTCGCCCGTCACGCTCCTCGCTCCACGGGCACAGGCATTCACCTGGCCCAATCGGATCACCACCGCCGACTTCAACGGATGGGTGGAGCAGCGCGGGTCGAAGTTCTGGGCCGCGTGGGACACAGCCTATACACCGATGCTCGAAACGTTCGATCAGGGCCAGGCGCCGCAGCGCGGCGGCTGGTTGCAGGCGAAGCACGGCAAGGGGACGTATAGTTACGTTGCCTATGCATTTCATCGGCAACTGCCGTACGGCGTGCCCGGCGCATACCGTCTGCTCGCCAACGTCCTCGCACTCGGCAGGCAACCGCCAGCCTCATCACGGTAGTGGCAGCCGTGCACCCCGGCCGGGAGTATCAGCAGCGCCTTGACGAGCGGCGGACCACGCTTGCCAGAGTGTCCGCGCTCGACCGGCGTCTGAGCTTTCTGCGGCTCGCCGTCTTTGGTGCTGGTGCCGGCGTCGCGTGGGCTGCGTTTCGCCTCGGCATGATGTCGGGATGGTGGCTCGGGCTGCCCGTGCTTGCGTTTGCCTGGCTCATGACACGGCACGACCATGTGATTCGCGCGCGCGACGCCGCGGCGCGCGCCGTTGCGTTCTACGAACGTGGCCTGGCCCGCATCGAAGATCGCTGGATGGGCGGCGGTGAGGCCGGAGAGCGATTCCAAGACGACGATCATCCGTACGCGAACGACCTGGACCTTTTCGGATCGGGATCGCTCTTCGAGCTGCTGTCGATCGCGCGGACGGGGGCCGGCGAGGACACGCTCGCACGATGGCTGAAGACGCCGGCGGCGCCCGACGCCGTGCGAGCGCGGCAGCAGGCCGTCGAGGAGATGACGAAGCGCCTCGACCTGCGGGAATCGCTCGCGCTGGCGGGGAGCGACGTGCGCGCGGGCGTCAACCCTGCGCTGCTTGTCGAGTGGGCTGCTGCGCCGCCGGTGCTCGGCCGACACTGGCCGTGGACGCTCCCGACCGCGCTCACGGCCAGCGCGATTGCCGCCGCCCTCTATGCCATGTTCACGCAAGGGCTCGAGCCGCTCGCCGTCGTCGTCGTTCTGCAGCTCGGCCTGTCGCTCCGCTGGCGGTCGCGGGTGCAGCAGGTGCTCCATTCGGCCGACCAGGCGGCGCGCGATCTCGACATCCTCGCGCACGTGCTCGACCACCTCGAGCGCGAGCGTTTCGCATCGCGGCGGCTCATCGAGCTGCGCACCGCGCTCGGCGAGGGGGGCGTCGCCGCGTCGCGTGCGATCCGGCAGCTCCATTACCTCGCGGAGATGCACGACTGGCAGCACAACCAGTTCTTCGCGCCGGTCGCGGCGTTCCTCCTCTGGGGCACACACCTCGCGCATGCGATCGAACGGTGGCGCAGGCGTCACGGCTCGAAGGTTGCCGGATGGCTCGCGCTCGTCGGCGAGTTCGAGGCGTTCAGCTCGCTCTCGGCATATCGCTACGAGCACCCGGACGATGTGTTTCCCCAGCTCGGCGAGGGCACCCCGTCCTATGACGGTCAGGCTCTCGGTCACCCGTTGATTCCCGCCGCGCGCATGGTGCGCAACGACGTTCATCTGTCCGGCGAGACGCGGCTGCTCGTGGTCAGCGGTTCGAACATGTCAGGGAAGAGCACGCTGCTGCGTACTGTCGGGATCAACGCCGTGCTGGCGTTTGCGGGAGCGCCGGTGCGTGCGTCACGGCTCGACCTGACGCCGCTCGCGATCGGCGCGACGCTTCGCATCCAGGACTCGCTCCAGGAAGGCCGATCGCGCTTCTATGCCGAGATCACGCGGATCCGGCGGCTGGCCGATCTCGCGAACGGGCCGTCACCGCTGCTCTTCCTGCTCGACGAGCTGTTTCACGGGACGAACTCGCACGACAGGCTGGTGGGGGCCGCCGGCGTGCTGCGCAGCTTCATCGAGCGCGGCGCCGTTGGCCTCATCACGACACACGACCTGGCGTTGACCCGGATCGCGGACGACCTTGCGCCGCATGCGATGAACGTCCACTTCGAGGACACGTTCGAAGGCGGAGAGATCCGGTTCGATTACCGCATGAAGCCCGGGCCGGTGACACGAAGCAACGCGATCGCGCTCATGCGTGCGGTGGGACTGGATGTCGATCCTGAACTCCCAATTCCCGATTCCCAACTCCCAAAATGACTCTGAGTGTCCGCTTCGCTCGCTGAATCTCGCAACAGCACTGGACTCTGCTCGCCACGTCACACGAAGGCGCGACGTCACGAAGGTCGCTTGGTCTTCTTGCTATTTCACGACGGAGCCGCGCATTCCACCACGAATTGCCAAAAGCATTCGTGCCTTCGTGTCTTCGTGTGCTGTGACAAGGCTTGACAGCGCAGTCGTGAGAGTCAGCGAGCGGAGCGGACCAGCGAGCTAGTTTTTGAGTTCGACCACGATCACCTCGATTGGAGCAGCGGTGTCATTGAGGTCCCCGTGCATCTGGCCCGGAGGGTCGGCGTCGAGCCAATAGGCCTTGCCTGTCTCCCAGTTGTACGTATTGACTGCCTTTCCCTCTTTGTCGACGACCTTGAGCTGCCCACCCTTGAGCGCGATCAGCGCGCGGCCCTTCTCGTGCCGATGCAGGGAAAGCGGCTGCTTCGGCATGATGATCGACTTCCACACGCGGACGTGCTCGTTCTCGAACTGAGGCTCGCGGCGGGTGCCGGTCGCCTGGGTTTGTGCCCACAGTGCGCCCGCTCCGAAACAGGACGCGCAGAGCATTGCCATCGCCACTCGTCGCTTCATCGCCCTCTCCTCAATTTTTCTTCAGCGCGTGCGTCGCCGCCACATGCCCGAACGCGGTCCGCGCCTCGCTTGCCGTCGCCTTCTGGTAATACTCGCGCGCCTTGTCGGGCCGTCCGTTCAGATCGTGCCACAGGCCGATGCTGAACCCTGTCGTGGCCTGCTGAAGCGGACTGGCCTCCATCTGCTTCACGGCCTCTTCCTCCGACAGCGTCCCTTTGAACAGCATCAGGCGATTCATGTACGCCACGTCAGGCTTGGCGCCGAGCGCGAGCGCGGCCTCGAGCGCCGCCGCGGCGTCGGCATCGCGCCCGGCCTTTCGCAGGCTGGGATACAGCCACGCGTAACATGCCACCTTGTTGCCCGGCTCGGGGGCGTCCTTGACGCAGGCCTGCCATACCGGCACCGCCTTGTCGTAGTCACCGCGAATGAAGTGAGCCAGCCCGAGGTGGTAATCAATCTGATAGTCGCCCTGCTTCATCGACGCCGCCTTCTCCATGTCGGCGAGCCCGGCGTCGAGACGATTCAGGTTGATCAGATAGTGCCCGCGATCCCTGATCGCCTCCCAGTTCTTCGGATCGAGGCGCATCGCCTCGCCGCATGCGGCCACGGCATCTTCATGCCTCGTGAGCCTCGCAAGCGTGCGGCAGCGGCCGAGATGCGCCTCCACGCGGGACGGCTCGAGCGCAATGGCGCGGTCGTACGCCTCGAGCGCCTTCGGGTTCTCGTTCTTCGCATAGAGGGCCGCGGCTTCCTCGAGCGCTTTCGCCGCGTCGGGGGTCTGGAGTGCAACAAGCAGAATCAGTATCGTCATGGCGTCACCGCAAGAGGCTCGCGCGAGTCGCGCCCGCGCAGCCTGTCGTTGAGGATGAAGAGCACGGCGCCGGCGGCGAGTCCCGCCGCTCCGGCGAGCAGCTGCTGCCGGTTGGCCAGCACGAGGATCAGCATCGACGATCCGATCGCGAGCGCGGGCACGAGCGGGCCGCCGGGAACGATGAAGGTCGCCGGTTTCACGCTGCCCGCGAAGCGCGGCTGCCGCAGCGCCAGCGTCGCCGCGCAGGCGCCCGTGTACGTGATCAGCCGCGCCACCGCGCTCACCGCCGCGAGAAAGACGAACGAGCCCGACAGCATCAGCACGAGCGCCACGATCGATGTGAACACGACGGCGTGATGCGGCGTGCGATAGATCGGGTGAATCGTGGCGAACCACCGCGGCAGCTCCTGGTTCTCGCCGAGGGCGAAGAGCATGCGCGAGCCGGTGAGAACGCCGCCCGCGTTGTTCCCTGTCATCGACAGCGCGGATCCAACGCTGATCATGAGGGCGCCCGTGGCGCCGAACATCACCGCCGCAGCGTCGGCCAGAGGAGTGCGCGACATCGCGACGTCGGGCAGCACCGTCATCGCCACCACCTGTGCCAGGACGTACACCGCTGTCACTAACGCGATCGTGCTGATGAAGGCAAAGGGAAGGTGCTGGCGCGGCCGCATTGCTTCACCGGCCGGCACACCGATCACGTCGAAGCCTCCGAACGTGAAGATCAAGAGCAGCGCGGCCGTCGCCGCCTGTTCGAGAGTGAGGGGCGGAAGCGGGCCCAGCCGCTCGGGTCGCAGAAAGAAAAGTCCCCCGAGGATGAATGCGAACAGCGGGACGAGCTTCCCGATCGTGAGCGCGTTGACGACCCACGCGCTCTGACGGATGCCTCGCACGTTGATCCACAGCAGGATCAGCGTGATGGCAGAAATCACGACGGCGCGCCCGACACCGCCGACCACGTCGGGCCAGTAGAAGCCGAGGGCCATGGCGAGTCCGTTCGCGACCGATGCCTGGCTCGTGGCGCGCGTGAACCATTGCATCCAGCCCACTTCGAACGCCACGAAGCGGCCGAACGCCGCACGCGTGTAGAGATACGGACCGCCCGTGCCTTCGAAGCGGCTCCCGACCTCGGCGAAGCAAAGAGCGACGCAGAGCGACGCCAGGCCGATTGCGGCCAGGGCCAGCGGCGCCCAGGTTCCCACCTGCGCGGCCACCTGCGCCGGCATCAGGAAGATCGCACCGCCAATCACCTGGTTGATCCCGATCGCGGTGAGATCCCAGCGGCCCAGCTCGCGGCGAAGCGTCGGCGGCGTGCTCTGCACAACGTATGGGCGCGAATCGTAGCACGGCGGGTTGTATGATCAACGCGCAGTATGCGGAAGACGCTGCCTTCGAGCTTCTACACGGACCCGACCCAGTTCCGCCGCGAAGGCGAGCACTTCTTCTTCGGCAAATGGATCTGCGCAGGACGCGCCGATCAGATTCCCAATCGCGGCGACTTCTTCCTTCGCGACGTGCTCGGCGAAAGCATCATCGTCACCCGCAACGACGCCGGCCATGTCACTGCGATGTACAACGTCTGCCGGCACCGGGGCACCCGCATCTGCGAATCGTCGTGCGGTACGTTCGCCGGCTCAATCCAGTGCCCCTATCATGCGTGGACGTACGACCTGAGCGGCCGCTTGATCGGTGCACCCCACATGGACGAAGTGGAGGGATTCGATAGACGCGACTACCCCCTGAAGACGGTCGGGTGCGAAGTGTGGGACGGTCACATCTTCATCAACCTGTCCGCGAGGCCCGAACCGCTCCGCACTCAGCTTGGGCAGCTGATGGACCGGTTCCGGCCCTGGCGCATGGAGGAGCTGCGCCTCGTTCATCGGACGGTCTACGACGTCAAGGCGAACTGGAAACTGATCATCCAGAACTACAACGAGTGCCTCCACTGCCCCGTGCTGCATCCGCTGCTCAATCAGATGCACCACTATCTCGGCGCCGACAACGCGCCCTCCGAGCCGACGTACTGCGGCGGGACGATGGGCTTCAAGGAAGGTGTCGAGACGCTCAGCCGCGACGGCAAGCTGCGACGCCACTACCTGCCCGGCCTTGGCGAGTCCGAAAAAGCGTTCGTCTCGTATTTTTCGATCTACCCGAACCTGCTGCTCACGCTGCACCCTGATTACATGGTGACGGTGATGATCTGGCCGAAGGCGCCGGACCGCACCGAGTTGGTTGGCGAGTGGCACTTCCATCCAACAGAGATCGATCGGCCCGACTTCGAGTTTCAGGATGCAATCGATTTCTGGGAAGTCACGAACCGCGAAGACTGGCACGTCTCCGAGCTGTCGCAGGCGGGCATCTCCTCGCGCGCGTACCGGCCCGGGCCGTACAGCAAGCGCGAGCTCCTCCTCGGCGACTTCGATCAGGTCGTCCTGAACGAGCTCGGGCTTCAGCCGACGCGCACGTAGTCAGGCCAGCCCGCGAGACAACGCGCCGCGGTCGACCTTGCCGAGGTGCGTTCGCGGGAGCTGGTCCATGAAGATCACCTCGCGCGGATATTTGTAGGGCTCGAGTCGTGACTTGGCGTACGCCTGCAGCTCGGCGCCGAGCGTCGGCGACGGCTGGTCGGTGACGACAAACGCACAGGGCTTCACGAGGCCGTCGGCGTTCCTGACGCCCACCACGGCCACCTCGCGCACGGCGGGATGCGAGATGAGGCAGTTCTCGAGCTCTCCAGGCGAGAGCCACTTGCCGCTCACTTTCAGCATGTCGTCGCAGCGGCCGCAGTAGACGAACGTGCCATCCGGGTTCCGGCGCAGCATATCGCCGGACACATACCACTCCCCCCGGAAGGCGCGCATCGTATCGTCCATCTGCTGCCAGTACCCAATCGCGCGAGACTCGCCCTTCACCCAGAGCGCGCCAACGTCGCCGTCGGGCACGTCGTTGCCATCGGCGTCACAAAGCCTTACCTCGAAGCCGGGCACGGGACGTCCGAGCGTGCCGGGGACCACCTCGCCAGGTCGGTTGGTGAGGAAGATGTGCCACATTTCCGCGGTCCCGAGTCCGTCGAGCAGCTCGACGCCGAACGTCCGCATCCATCGATCGTGCAATTCCGCCGGAAGCGCTTCCCCCGCCGACGTCGTCAAGCGCAGGCTCGATAGATCGTGAGCCGCGGCGCCGCCATGGGCGAGCATCTGCTGAATCATCGTCGGCACGTTGATCAGGATGGTGGGTCGATGCCGTTCGATGTGATCGAAGAGCACGTCCGGGGTGCACCGCTCCGGGAAGAGCACGCAGGATGCACCCACCGAGAAGGGAAAGAAGACGTTCGACCCGGTGGCGTAGCCGAAGAACAACTTCGGGACCGAGATCGTGATGTCATCAGGCAGCAGCCCGAGCACGCGCTGGCCGTACAGCTCGGTCGTGTTCGCGAACGACCGATGGGTCTGGACGACGCCCTTCGGCCGCCCCGTCGTGCCCCCGCTGAACAGCCACATCGCCGCATCGTCCCGGTGCGAATCGAACGTCGCGACATCGGGTGAGGCGGCGCTCAACCGCGAGTCGAATTCCAGCGACCCGACAGCATACAGTCGCACGCGTGGGCCGGCCGCGGTGCGAAAGCTCTCGACACGTTCGGCTGGCACGAACGCGGCCGTCGCGCGCGTGTATTCGAAGAAGTACTGAATGAGGTCGGCCGGCGCATCCGGATTCACCATCACGACGACCGATCCGAGCCGGAGGATGCCGAAGAGCGCGGCGACGTAGTCAGGTGTATCGGGCAGCGAGACGATGACGCGCTCCTCGGGCCGGATGTCGTCGGCCGCAAGCACGTGCGCATAGCGGGAGGAGAGCCTGACGAGCTCCGCGTACGTCACCGTCCGCTCGGCGCTTCGAATCGCGGGGGCCGCACCGCGACCGTCGGCAAGCCGGGCATCGAGCAGGTGCGCCGCAAGGTTCAGCCGCGCGGAAAACGACACGGGAAACAGATTACACTCGACCCAAGTATGGCGGTGCATTCGGTCGCGAGCATGACGTGGACCGACGTTCGCGCGCTCCCGGCCGACCGCACGGTCGCGGTCCTGCCCACGGGTGCCCTCGAAGCGCACGGGCCACACCTGCCGCTCGGCACCGACATCGTGATCGCCGAAGCGATGGCGCGCGCCGGCGCCGGGCGCCTCGCCGCTCGAGGCTTCGAGGTGCTGATCATGCCCGCGCTGCCGGTCGCGCCTGCTCCGTTCGCCGCGGCGTTCGCCGGCACCATCCACACCCCGCCTGAGGCGACGACGATGATGGTGGCCGGCGTGGCGCGAAGTCTCGGAGAGCATGGCGTCCGCGTGACCGCCATCGCCAATGCGCACCACGATCCCGCGCACGTGGACGCGCTCCGCGCGGCGGTGGCACGGTTGGCGAGCGATCCGCGGGCCACGCTCGTGTTCCCCGACCTCACCAGACGCCGATGGGCGGAGCGGCTGACCGACGAGTTCCGAAGCGGGGCGTGCCACGCGGGGCGATACGAAGGGTCCATCATGCTGGCCGAGTGTCCGGATCGTGTGAAGACGTCGGTGATGCGCGGCCTGGCGCCGAACCCGCGATCGCTCGTCCAGGCGATTGGCGCCGGCCATGGGACGTTCATCGAAGCCGGCGGCCCCGACGCGTTCTTCGGCTTCCCCGCCGAGGCGTCGGCCGACGAGGGGCGCGCGATTGTCGACGTTCTCGGCGCGATTCTCGAGGAGGCGGTGATCGAGGCACTCGAGGCGCGGCGGTGAAAGAGCGCACGGCGGTGATCACCGGCGGCGGAAGGGGCGTCGGCGCGGCGGTCGCGACGCGGCTGGCGAAGGCGGGCGCGGCGGTGCTCGTGGCCTCGCGAACGGAAAGTCAGGTGCAGGAGGTCGCCGCGAGGCTCCGCGCCGAGGGACATGTCGTTCATGCGGCCACGTGCGACGTCGCGGCGCCGGCCAGCATCGAGCGCCTCGCGTCCGTGGCGGCGGAGCGCCTCGGCCGCGTCGACATTCTCGTCAACAACGCCGGCGTGGCTACGGCGGCCGTCGTGCACAAGACCAGCCTCGAGGAGTGGGATCGGATGTTCGCGACAAACGCCACCGGCGCGTTCCTCTGCCTCAAGGCATTCCTGCCTGGCATGCTGGAACGGCGCTGGGGCCGCGTGGTCAACGTCGCATCGGTAGCCGGACTCTCGGCGGATCGCTACATGGGCGCGTACGCCGCGTCGAAGCACGCCCTGATGGGCCTCACGCGCTCCGCCGCGGCTGAAAGCGCCGAGTATGGCGTGACGGTCAACGCCGTATGCCCTGGCTATCTCGCCACGGATATGACGAAGGAAACGATCGCTCGAATCGTGCAGAAGACGGGCCGCAGCGAGGCGGAGGCGCTCGAGGCGCTCCTGCAGATGACGCGTCAGAAACGGTTGATCGAGCCGGACGAAGTGGCCGCGGCGGTCGAGTATCTGTGCACCGAGGAGGCGCGCGGGATCAATGGTGAGGCGCTCGTGATCGATGGAGGTGATTTGCGCCGGTGAATCCTTTCACACTGGTCAACCCGCCCGTTCTCGGCATGCCGCGCGGGTTCTCCCACGGGCTCCTGGCGCCCGCCGGCTCGCGGCTGCTGTTCATCGCCGGCCAGACCGCGGCTGATGCCGAAGGCCGCATCGCCGACACCGGATTCGTGCCTCAGTTCGAAGCGGCGCTGACCCGCGTGCTCACGGTCGTGGCCACCTCCGGCGGCCGGCCCGAGCACGTGGCGCGCATGACGATCTTCGTCACCGATCTCGATGCCTACCGCGAGAGCCGTCCGGCCCTCGGCGATACGTGGACGCGCCTCATGGGCAGCCACTATCCCACGATGGCTCTGGTCGAGGTGAAGCGCCTCGTGGACGTCGATGCAACCGTGGAGATCGAAGCGACCGCGGTGATTCCGTGATGACGGCGGCGACCTTTCGATACGAGCACGAGCCAGCCAGCGGCATCGCCACGATCACGCTGAATCGGCCGGATCGTCTGAACGCGCTGACGTTCGAGGTCTACGAAGAGCTGCTCCACACGTTTCGCCGGCTGCGGACGGCCGACGACGTCCGCGTGGTGGTGATCACCGGCGCGGGCTCCGCGTTCTGCTCCGGCGGCGACGTGCACGACATCATCGGCCCGCTGCTCGCGCGCGATGCCGCGGGACTCCTCGCCTTCACGCGGATGACGTGCGACCTCGTGCTCGCGATGCGGCAATGCCCGCAGCCGGTGATTGCCGCGCTGAACGGCACCACGGCCGGCGGCGGCGCCGTGATCGCCAGCGCCTGCGACATCAGGATTGCGTCGCCCTCCGCGAAGATCGCGTTCCTCTTCACCAGAGTCGGGCTCTCGGGCGCCGACATGGGCGCGGCGTGGCTGCTGCCCCGCATCGTCGGCCTCGGCCGCGCGACCGAGCTGCTGATGACGGGAGACTTCATCACGGCGGACGAAGCGTTACGGATCGGCCTGTACAACCGCGTCGTTCCCGATGCGTTGCGCGAGGCGCGGACCTTCGCTGCGGCGCTCGCCACAGGGCCGGCGGCGGCGCACAGGACCACGAAGGATGCGCTCGAGCGCGAAGCGCACATGGATCTTGCGGCCGCACTCGATCACGAAGCTCGGGTCCAAGCGTCCTTGATGCAGGGTCCCGACTTCCGCGAGGCGTACGAAGCGTTCGTTGCCAAGCGCGCCGCGAGGTTTCGCTGATGCTGCGCGGCGAGGCCCGCCTGCGCGGGATCGAGGGGATCAACGCCTTCCTCGATGCGCCGCACGTGGAGCTCGCCGGCCGTCTCGTTCATTTCTGCGACACGCAGCTCGCGGCACTTGACGAACCCCGCTCGGACGATCGGGCCCGAGAGACCGCGCGGGCCCGACTAAGGGCCATGGGCGAGGCGGGGCTCTATGCCCCGATTGGCGCCTCGAACCTCCGCGCTCTGTGTCTGACGCGCGAGCAAGTGGCGTACGCCAATCCCCTGGCCGACGCGGTACTGGCTCTGCAGGTGCTCGGCGGCACACCTCTCGTGCTTGCCGGGACGGAGGCACAGCGATCCGAGTGGCTGCAGCCGATCCTGACGGGCCGCGCCATGGCCGCGTTCGCGATGACCGAGCCGGAGGCGGGGTCCGACGTGGCGGCGATGCGCACCACGGCGCGCCAGGACGGAGACGGCTGGGTGATCGACGGCGAGAAGCATCTCATCTCGAACGCCGGGATCGCCGATGTGTATCTCGTGTTCGCTGTGACCAGGCCGGGTGCGGGGAGCCGCGGAATCAGCATGTTCATCGTGCCGGCGGACACGCCGGGGTTCGTCTACGCGGGCCCCCAGGAGCTCGCCGCTCCGCATCCGCTGGGCCGTATCCGATTCGAGGGCTGCCGCGTCGGTGCCGACGCACTGCTTGGTGAGGTCGATCGCGGGTTCAAGCTGGGGATGACCACGCTCGACCGCGTGCGGCCATCGGTTGGAGCCGCCGCCTGCGGGATGGCGGCGCGCGCGCTCGTCGAGGCGCTGCAGCACGCATCCACGCGCCGGCAATTCGGCGAACCGCTGGCGAGCTTTCAGATCATTCGAGAGAAACTGGGTCGTATGGCTGCCGAGCTCGAGGCGGCGCGGCTCCTCGTCTACCGCGCGGCGTGGCAGGTCGATCATCATCACGGGCGCATCACCCTCGAGGCGGCGATGGCGAAAAGCGTCGCCACGGAAACAGCGCAGCGCATCGTCGACGAGGCGGTGCAGATTCTAGGCGGGCAAGGGGTGCTCGTCGGCAATCCGGTGGAGCGTCTCTATCGGGCGGTGCGCGCGCTGCGAATCTACGAAGGGACGACTGAGATTCAGCGTCTGATCATCGCCGGCGACCCTGCTGGAAGAAGTGTGATGCGGATTGCGGTTGTGGGCGGCGGGCCGGGCGGCTTGTACTTCGCCGCGCTGATGAAGAAGGCCAATCCCGCGCACGACATCACGGTCTACGAGCGCAATCGGGCCGGCGATACCTTCGGGTTCGGCGTGGTCTTTTCCGATGCGACGATGGCGGGCATCGCGGAAGCCGATTCGGAGGCGTATCGCGAAATCGCGCGGCACCTCGTGCACTGGGACGACATCGAGGTGAACTACCGCGGGGAGACGATCACGTCGACCGGCCATGGGTTCAGCGGCATGAGCCGGCACGCGCTCCTGCGCGTGCTGCAGGAACAGGCGTGCGCCGCCGGTGTGCGCCTGCTGTTCGAGCGCGAGGTCACCGAGATCGAGGCAGCCGATCTGGTGGTCGGGCGCGGACGGCGCCAACAGCTCGATTCGGCGCCTGCAGGAACCGCACATCACGACGCAGGTGGATGTGCGGCCGAACCGCTTCGTCTGGCTCGGCACGACCAAGCCATTTCCCGCGTTCACGTTCTATTTCAAGCGCAGCGAGCATGGCCTGTGGCGCGTCCACGCGTATCAGTACGCTCCCGGCCATTCCACGTTCATCGTGGAATGCCGCGACGACACGTGGCGCGCGGCGGGCATGGATCGCGCCGGCGAAGCGCAAACCGCCGCGTTCCTCGAAGCCCTGTTCGCCGCGGAGCTTGCCGGCCATCGCTTGATCACGAACCGCAGCATCTGGCGCCAGTTCCCGACCATCCGCACGGAGCCGTGGTCGAGCGGCCGCGTCGTGCTGCTTGGCGACGCGGCGCATACGGCGCACTTCTCCGTCGGATCGGGAACGCGAATGGCGATGGAAGATGCCGTCGCGTTGCGCGACGCGCTGGCGGTCGGGCCGTCTACAGCCGGCCCCTCCGACCTCCAGGAGGCGTTGCGCGCGTACGAGGCGGCACGGCGGCCACAGGTCGAGAGCCTGCAGCGTGCCGCGCTCGCGTCGCTCCAGTGGTTCGAGGACACCGAGCGCTACATGTCGCTCGACCCGGTGCAGTTCACGTTCTCGCTGCTCACACGATCGCTGCGGATTACGCACGAAGACCTGCGCAAGCGGGATCCGGAATTCCTCGAACGCGTCGACCGGTTGGTGGCTGAACAGGCGGAGCGCCAGGTGCGCCTGCAAGGCTGCCGTCGTTCCTCCCCCCATGTTCACACCCTTTCGTCTGCGCGAGGTCGTGATCCCGAACCGCATCGTTGTGTCGCCCATGTGCCAGTACGTCGCGGAAGACGGCACCGTCGGCGACTGGCACGTCGTCCACCTGGGCAGCCGCGCGATTGGCGGCGCGGGGCTCGTCATGGCGGAGATGACGGACGTGTCGCGCGACGCGCGCATCTCGCACGGGTGCGCCGGCCTCTACAAGGACGAGCATGCCGATGCGTGGCGCCGCGTCGTGGACTTCGTCCATCGCGAATCGCCCGCCAGAATCGGTATTCAGCTCGGGCACGCAGGGCGAAAGGGTGGAACCAAGCGGCTGTGGGAGGGCGAAAACGAGCCGCTGCCCGACGGCGGGTGGCCGCTCGTGTCCGCGTCACCGATTCCGTACTTCCCCGACCGCAGCCCGACGCCCCGAGAGATGACGCGCGCCGACATGGACGAAGCCGTCGCCGACTATGCGCGCGCCGCGGAGCTGGCGCGCGCGGCGGGCTTCGACCTGCTCGAGATCCATATGGCGCACGGTTACCTCCTGGCGTCGTTCATCTCACCTCTCACCAACACGCGGACGGACACCTACGGCGGCTCGCTGCAGAACCGGATGCGCTTTCCGCTGGAAGTGTTCGCTGCGTGCCGCGCCGTCTGGCCCGACGGCAATCCGATGAGCGCGCGCATCAGCGCCGTGGATTGGATGCCGGGCGGCCTGACGTCCGACGATGCCGTGGAGGTCGCGCGTCTGCTGAAGGCACATGGCTGCGACGTCGTCGACGTCTCAGCGGGGCAAACCGTGCCGGACCAGCAGCCGGCATACGGCCGGCTCTTTCAGACACCCTTTGCGGATCGCATCCGTCACGACGCGGGCATCGCGACGATGGCCGTTGGCAATATTTCGTCGTACATGGACGTGAACACGATCATCGCGGCGGGCCGGGCCGATCTGTGCCTGCTCGCACGCGCTCATCTCTTCGACCCGTATTGGACCCGGCACGCCGCCTGGATGCTCGGGTATCCGCTGCCCTGGCCGGATCCCTACAAGTCGGTCGAGCGCTACAATCCGCGCTTCGAGTTCCGGTTTACCGGCGACAAGAACTGAACGGAGGTGGTGATCTCATCGCCGTACGTGCTGCATCAAGTCTGGAGATTCATCGCTCCCGGCCTCTATGTGAGGGAGAAGCGGCTCGTGCTCCCCTTGGTGGTGATGGGCGTCACCGGCACCTTCGCGGGCGCTCTTCAGCCACTATCTCCTCTTGCCGTCGATCGTGTTCTTCCTGGCGCGGCTGGGGCTCGTGACGGCGCGGTTTCTGTGGGACCGCATCCAGCACGCGATCCTGATTATTTTCATCGCGGCCGCCGTGCCGACTCCGGCCGCCGACCCCTGGAATTAGATCGTGCTCGCGGCGCCGATGGTCCTGTTGTACTGATCAGCATCGTCATTGCGTGGCTGGCCGCGCCGCGGCAGCGGAGACGAAGCCTGACGAGCGTCAGGGGAGGGCGCGCCTAGGCAGGAGTCCACTTGAATAGGTGCGGCTTCACAGGGAGATCAAGGAGGTCAGGGTTCAATATTGCTCCCTAATTTCCCGACCTCCCTGTGAGTGCGGCACGTCGCTTCGCTTCAAGTCCTCACAAGAGCGCCGCGCCTAGGCAGGCACGACCTGCAGGTGGATGCCGCACTCGAGCTTCTGCCCCTGCCAGCGGCCCGACCGCGGATTCGCGGGGTCGAGCGGCAGCGACGTGCACGGCTCGCAGCCGATGCTCGTGTAGCCCTCGTCGTAGAGCGGCAGCAGCGGAATTCGGTGAGACTTGGCGTAGGCCCAGACGTCCTTGCTCGACCAGCGCGCGAGCGGGTGGACCTTCTGCAGGACCGTGCCTGTTGGAAGACGGAACGCGTCCACTTCCCTCAGGTGCGCCCGCGATGGCGACTGCTGACGGCGAAGCGACGTAAACCAGGTGTCATAACCCTCGAGCGCGGCGAAGAGCGGCTGCACCTTGTGACGCGCGCAGCATTCCTCGGTGCTCTCCTTCCACAACCCCGGCCGTGGCTCCTTTGCCCGCAAGACGATGAGGTTCAAGCGCCACCGTGCCACCAGCTCGTCGCGATAGGCGAGCGTTTCCGAAAAATGGTGGACGGTATCCAGGAATAGCACCGGAATGTTCGGCGCGAGGGTTCGCATCATGTGCAGGAGAACTACCCCATCCGCCTGAAAACTCGTCGTCACGCACGGTCGCGCGGCGGCGGCAAGATGCGTTGCTACGGTGTGCAATGCGGCGTTCACGTTCACGAAGAGTCCTCCGACTCGAAACGAATCCCTGACCGAAAGCGCGCGGAGCACTGCAAAGCGCCCGCCGCGCCACATCAATTGTTCGGGTTAGGCCGATCGATCAGCGAGGAGGAGGACCGGAGTGGGGATTGGAAAACCGGGCTCTCACCTGCAGGTCGCCGGCACGATACACGAGCATCGACAGGGGGTCGATGCAGCGCCGGGACAACAGCAGGTCAGGTGAGACACGATCAAGACACTCGATTACTACCACGGAGCCAGGTGGCGGTGTCAAGCCATAATGGCGTCGCGCTGGGCGCGTCTCTATGTCCGATATGAATAACCCCGCCGTCACGTATGGCAATTATCTGAAAATCGATGAACTCCTTTCGTTGCAGCAACCTCGCTCGTCCGGTCCCGAGCACGACGAGATGCTCTTCATCGTCATCCACCAGGTCTACGAGCTGTGGTTCAAGGAGCTGCTCCACGAGTTCGATCGCGCCCTCGAGCTGCTGAGGGGCGACCATCCGCACCGCGCACAGCACACGCTCAAGCGAATCCTCACCATCCTCAAAGTCCTGGTGGCGCAGCTCGATATCCTGGAGACGATGACGCCGCTCGAGTTCCAGTCGTTTCGCGCGCGACTGGAAGCGGCGAGCGGATTCCAGTCGGATCAATTCCGCCAGATCGAATTCGTTCTCGGGAACAAGTCAGAGCACGCGGTGGCGCGCTTTGCGAGCAGCGCGCGTGCGCGGTCGTCGCTCGAGCAGCGATACCGCGCGCCGACCCTGTGGGATGCGTTCCTCGAGTACCTCTCGCGTGAGGGCTACCCCGTGCCTCCCGATCATCTGCGTCGTGACGTCACGAAGCCGGTCGAGCCGTCTGCGGAGATCCAGAAGATTCTGATCGCCATTTACAAGGCCGATGCGAAGAACGTCGAGCTCTGCGAGCGGCTCGTCGACCTGGACGAGGGCATTCAGGAATGGCGGTATCGGCACGTGAAGATGGTCGAGCGAACCATCGGCGCCAAGACCGGAACCGGCGGATCGAGCGGCGCCGAGTACCTGCGCACCACAGTGGGCAAGCCGGCGTTTCCCGATCTGTGGGAAATCCGGTCGCAGCTATAGCATCGCCGGGTGTTCACAGGTACCGGTTCAGAGTACCGGTTCAGAGCGCACTCCGAATCGAGCCAGCAGTTCGCGGCTTCCGAGCCTGGTCACCGTCAAGGCGCGGCTGTCGAGATCCTTCTCAACCCATCTCTGCTTCAGCGCGATTCGCAATAAGGCAGCGCCAAGCGCCCCGCCCACGTGAGGCCGCCGCTCGCTCCAATCGAGGCATGCGCATGCAAATCGACGCCGGAGCTCGCGCGTCGCGTCCACGTCGATGCCGACAGCTTCGAACCCCTTCGCGCCCTCGGGCGCGACGTCGTACGCGGTGCCGCCCGCCACCGGCATCGATAGCCAACCCAATGCCATGAAGCGGTCGTGGAGCGACACTCCAAGGCTGCCCGCGATATGGTCGTAGCACGTGCGCGCGGCCTGCAGGCGACCCAGACTGCCGCTGCGAAACGGCTGACAGGATCCCTCGGCCAGTACGCGCAACGCTTCAAGTGCGGCGGCGACCTGAGGCCCTTCGAGGCTGTAGTAGCGATGCTTCCCCTGGACGAGCACCTTGACCAGCCGCTGGGTCTTCAGCCGATTCAGGTGCACGCTGGCAGTGGACGGGCTCACGTCGGCCACGGTCGCGAGCTCCGTGCCCGTCCGGGCATTCCCGTCCATGAGGCAGTAGAGCATGCGGGCTCGAGCCGGCTCGCCGATGGCGGCGGCAATCGGCGAAACGCCTGTGTCCGCGGAGTCGACATTCATTGTTTGATGCTAGACGAAGTGTCCATGTGGGGCAACGCTCACACTGGGGCCCATGTATCCACGATCGCCCACCGCCGGGCAGATTCGCCGCCGTGACGCCCTCGGGGCCATCGCGGTGGCCAGTGCCGGCCTTGCCCTCGGCCTTGGGGATTCTCCAGGGAGGACACCTATGACGATGACCTGCGTCATCCGCTATCAGATCGATCCGTTTCAGCGCGACGGGTTCGAAGAGTACGCACAAAACTGGGGGCGCATCATTCCGCGATGCGGCGGCCATCTCGTCGGCTATTTTCTTCCTCACGAGGGAACGAACGACGTGGCATGGGGGCTGATTGCGTTCGAGAGTCTCGCGTCGTACGAGGCGTATCGGGCACGCCTGAAAGCAGACCCGGAGGCGCGCAAGAATTTCACCATGGCACATACCAGGCGTCTTATTCTTCGCGAGGAAAGGAACTTCGTCGAAGTCGTCGATGGAACCTTCGGCATCGCCCCCAAGTGATCAGAGCACCCAGCAAGTGACTGGGTTCAGAGGTACCTGTTCAGAGTCACAACTCTGAACAGGTACTCTGAATCGGTCTGAACAGTACCTGAACACTGAACAATCGTCTCGATGAACCCTCTCGCCGCGTATTACTCTCGCTTCAGAGTCGCCGATCGGCTGCTGCTCACCGGCCACTCGCACCAGGCCTGGCCGGATGTCGGCTTCGCGGCGCAGCAGCAGGCGTGGCTCGATGCGGCGGAGCTCCTCGACGAGAAGTGGGAGCGCGCAGCCGAGCAGGCCGCGCGCGTTCGTGCGCATTGGAAGCGGCTCATGGGCGACGACGAGGGCGATATCGCGCTCGGACAGAACACCCACGAGCTCGTGACCCGGCTGCTCTCCGCGCTTCCGCTCCGTCAGCGGCCGAAACTGGTCAGCACCGACGGAGAATTTCATACGATCAGACGCCAGCTCGATCGCCTTCCAGAAGAGGGCATCGAGGTCGTGCAAGTGCCGGCGCGCCCCGCCGACGCGCTCGCCGAACGGCTCGCTCGAGCCGTGGACGGCCGGACAGCCTGCGTCCTCGCGTCTTCAGTGCTGTACCAAACAGCGGAGATCGTGCCTGGCCTCGACCACGTCGCCAGCGCCTGCGACGCGCATGGCGCCGCGCTGCTGGTCGACGCCTATCACCATCTCAACGTCGTGCCGTTCGACATCCGCGGGACGGGCCTCCAGCGCGCCTTCGTCACCGGCGGCGGCTACAAGTACCTGTCAGCTCGGTGAGGGCAACGGCTTCCTGCGCGTGCCGCCGGGTACGCGCATGCGGCCCGTGCTGACGGGATGGTTCGCGGAGTTCGTGGCGCTCGAGCACGCGGGATCGCGCGCCGTCGAGTACGGAGCGGGGGCCGCAGCATTCGCCGGGGCCACGTACGATCCCACAGCCCACTATCGAGCCAGCGCGGTCTTCGATTTTCATGTCCAGAAAGGGCTGACACCGCAGCGCCTGCGCGAGATCAGCCGGCATCAGGTGGGTTTGCTGCAGCGGGAGTTCGAAGCACTGGATGTAGCCCCCGACGTCGCCGTGGTCGAGCGCATACCCTCAGAGCGCCGAGCGGGCTTCCTCGCAATACGTTCTCCACGCGCCGGGCCGCTTACGCGCGCGCTGCGCGACCGCGGCGTGCTCGCTGACTTTCGTGGCGACGTGCTCCGGTTGGGGCCGGCACCCTATCTCAGCGATACGCAGCTGACCGATGCGATCGGCCACCTGCGGTCGTCGCTCGCCTGAGAGTCAAGTAACCGTCAGAGCCTCGACCGAGTCCCGAGCGCACTGTCGACGCTCCAGATTCCAGCGCCGCGCGACGCGATGTACAAGAACGCGAAGCAGTAAAGCGCCGCCAGCTCCCCCCGTTCTGAATCGGCCACGTCCCGCGCGGCTGATGCACCATGAAGTACGCAGCCGCCATCTCGCCGGAGCAGATGAACGCCGCGACGCGCGTCAACAGCCCGACCATCACGAGCACTCCGCCGACGGTCTCGATGACACCGGCGAACCATGGCATCGACATCATGGGCGCCGTCGCGCCCTGCATGCCGCCGAACATGCCGAAGATCTTCTGCAGCCCGTGGAACATGAACAGAAACCCGACCACGATGCGAAACAGCGCGTACACCTGCGGGGCATAGCGTTCTGGAATCATCACGCCTCCTTAGACGCCACTTGCCACTCCATGGGTAAACCATTGTCCATACAACTCCGGCCGGCGGTTGCGCAGAAAGAGCCGGCGCGCATGCGAGCTCGCGCACGCGTCGAGGTCGACGTCGGCGTACAGGATCTCGTCGCGCCCCTGCGCCGCGCGGGCGACGACCGTGCCGTCAGGTCCGCATACGAACGACTCGCCCGCGAACTCGAGACATTCCTCCTTGCCCACCCTGTTGCAGAGCGCGACGAAATATCCATTCTGAAATGCGGCCACGCGCATCTCGCCCTCATACAGCCCTTCAGGCCACTCACCCACCGATCCGGCCTGCGGGACGACCACCAGGTCCGCACCCTTCAATGCGAGCGCGCGCATCACCTCGGGATAGTGACGGTCGTAGCAGATCGAGACGCCGACGCGCCCGACGGCCGTTGTATACACCGGCACTCCGGTATCGCCGGGCGTGTAGTAGCCCTGCTCGTGAAAGCAGGGATAGTCCGTGATGTGAAGCATTCGCGTGATGCCGAGCAGGCGTCCGTCGGCGTCGATCACGGGCGATGAAGTCGTACGGTACGCGACCCATCGCGCTCGAACAGGTTGAGCACGGCCACGACACGATGTCGCCGGGCGCGCTCGACGAACGCGTCGGTAATCCGCCCCGGTATCGTCTCCGCGAGCCTCTTCACGTCGCCCGAGGCGACACGTTGTGGATGGAACGGCTCGAATGCCAGCTCGGCGAAGCAGACGAGCCGCGCGCCGGCGGCAGCCGCTTCGTCGAAGTGCTTCAGCCCCCGCGCGAGGTTCTCCGCCGTGTCGGGTGATGCGTGCTGCTGGACGAGCGCGATCTTCATGGCCGAATTCTAGTAGAGTGAACGCCAGAGGAGACAGTCATGGTGCGATTCGGAACCGCATTCGTCGTGGCGCTGCTTGGCGCGGCGCTGGCCGCGCAGTCGACGACCACCTTCAAGCTCGGGCGCTTCTCGGCAGGTGGACGCACGTTCCTCGGCGTCGTCGTCGACGACAAAGGCGTGGTCGAAATCCCCGTGATCACCGACATGAAGGCGCTCCTGGCCAACTATGACAAGCACCGTCAGGTGCTCCTGGACCTCGCGGCCCAGGGCCGTGCGGGCAAGAATCTCGATCTAAAGACGCTCGACGTCCTCACCCCGATCCCGAACCCGAGGTCGATGCTGAACGCGGCCGTGAATTACACCGAACACGAGAAGGAAATGGCGCGCGGCGATGCGGCCACCACCGTCAAGGTGCCTCCACCGATACCAGGTATCTGGGAGCGCAAGCCGGGCGACACGAGGCAGAACCCCTATCTCTTTCCGAAGCTCCCGGCCGCGCTGACGAGCGACGGCGAGCCGATTCGCCTTCCGGCCGGCCGCACGCAGATCGACTGGGAGTGCGAGCTTGCCGCCGTAATCGGGCGCACGGCCGATCACATCAGTCCGGAGCAGGCGAAGGACCACATCGCCGGCTACACGCTGCAGAACGACGTCTCAGACCGCGGAGGCCGCACCGATGGCCGGCACGGATTGGACTGGCTCCTCGGAAAGAGCCATCCCACGTTCGCGCCGCTCGGCCCGTTCATCGTTCCGAAGGAGTTCGTGCCCGATCCGCAGAAGCTGGCGATCAAGTTCACGCTGAGCGGCAAGATCATGCAGGACTCCAACACCGACCGGATGACGCACACGGTGTTCGAGATGGTTTCGTACGCGTCGCACATCCTGACGCTCGAGCCGGGCGACATCATTGCCACGGGCAGCCCGGCGGGTGTCGGCACCGCGCGCGCCACGCCGATCTACATGAAGGACGGCGACATCTCGGTCTGCACGATCGATCGCATCGGTACGCTCACGAATCCCGTTGTCGCCGCCAAGCCGGGGACCTAGGGCGTGAAGACGCGATAGTAATCGACGCCTGAGAGATTCGCGCGGAGCGCCTGGCCGTCGACGATGCTGTCGAATCGAAGGCGCTCGGCGGACATCCCCGCCTCCTTGAAAAGGCCGGGGCCGAGCGCCTCCATCGCGGTTTCGCCGCCGGACGGCTCCATCAGATAGAGCACGCCCCGGCGCACGACGATTCTGAAGTTGCTGAACCACGCATTCGTCGTGCGGTAGTGGCCGGGATACGCGTCCCAGTCCGGCGGATGCGGCACGGCCGCCGCGCCGCGGCCGTCACGCGCGTACCAATCGCCGCCGTGCGAGAAGCCGATGACGCGGTTGCTTTCCCGCTCGAAGCGCAGCAGAAATGTGTCCCACGCGGCATCGTTCAGATAGAACGTATCGCGGCCGCGCTGCTCGAGCAGCAGCAGGCCACGCGGGGTCGAAATGCCGAGCAGCGGAGGATCCGATTTGAGCACGAGCGTGCGCGCCCCCGACGTGTAGGTGCCCGCGTAGTCCGCGCCATCCTTGAAGACCGCCGGATCGGACGCCTCGGGCAGCGCCGGAAGCGCTTCGCCGCGCAATGCCGCACGCGCCGCGCTCACGGCGAAGTGCGCTACGGCTCCGGGATTCCCCGGTCCGTTGACCAGCACCACGGCGGCGACGCCGGCGTCCGGGTCGGCGACCAGCATCGACGCGTAGCCAACCATGCCGCCGCTGTGGGAGAGGAGGGCGCGGCCGTCGCGTTCGGAGGTCATCATCCCGTAGCCATACCAGGTCTTGTCGGCGGACGCGATGCCGCGCTGCGTGAGGGCCGTGAAACCGTCCTCCGAGAGAATGCGCGAGCCGTTCGGGCCGCCACCGCGATTGAGGAGCATGCGCGCATACGCGGCCATGTCGGCGGGCGTCGAGACGATGCTGCCGTCGCCCGCGGCGTATTCGAGCCATGTCGCCGGCACGAGGGGATGCGCCGAATGAGTCGGCCGGTCGTCGTACATCCGCTGGTAGCCGACGGCCAGCTTCAGGCGGGTCTCGTGGGTGAACTGCGCGGCGCTGGCGTTCATCCCGAGCGGCCTCAGGATCCGCTCGGTAATGACGTCTGCGTATCGTTTCTTCGCGATCGACTCGAGCGCGTATCCAAGCACCTGGTAGCCGACGTTCGAGTAGGCGTAGCGCACGCCAGGCGGATACCCGGCCTCGCGGTCGCGGAGGCCGTAGGCCTGGTATCGCGAAGAGGGCACGTCATCGCGATCGCGTGGCAGCCCCGACGTGTGGGTCATCAGATGATGGCCGGTGATGGGCGCAAAGGACGACTTGACCTTGAACCACGGGAGATACTTCGCGATCGGCGCGTTGGGATCGAACCGCCCCTCGGCGCGGAGCTGCAGGAGGGCAATGGCGGTGAACGACTTCGAGATTGAACCGATCTCGAGGAGCGTGTCCGCGGCGAGCAGACGCCTTGCGTGGAGGTTCGAGAACCCGAAGGTCGCCACATGGAGGAGGCGCTCGCGCGAGGTGATGGCCAGCGCCATGCCGGGGGTATTGGCTTCGCGCATCCGCGCCGTCGCGAATTCGGCGATACGCGACCAGGCGGGCGCATTCGGGTCCGCCTGGGAGGCGGAGCCGACTGTCGCGGCCGCCAGAAAGAGGATCAGCACGAAGCGTCGCATGCGGTAAATTTACCGCATGGCTTCTACGACTATTCTTTTCGGGCTGGTCCTCACGTTGATTGGCTTCGCCGGGTACTTCCTGACCGGAACGAGCAGCTTCACGGCGCTCATTCCCGCGGCATTCGGCTTGCTGTTGGTCGTGCTCGGCTTCATCGCGCGGTCGGAGGCGTCGCGCAAGCACGCGATGCACGCCGCGGCGGTGGTGGCCCTCGTTGGGTTCCTCGGCGCGCTCATGAGCCTGCTGCGTACGCCCGCCGGCGTGCGGTCGGCCATTGCGCTCTACTCGCAGCTGGCGATGACCGTGCTGACAGGTCTGTTCGTCGTGCTGTGCGTGAAGTCGTTCATGGCAGCACGGCGAGCGCGAAAGATCTAGGCCGGCGGGGTCGCCGTCTTCCTGGGCGGATTGAAGAAGGGCGTTTTCACAACCGTGGCGCCGACGTGATGACGCACCGCTTCCACGGTCATCTCGATCTCCAGGCGGGTGCCGTCGCCGAAATGCGGCGCGTCCACCGTGGCCAGCGCGATCATGCGCTTCAACGTGGGCGACCAGGTTGTGGTGGTGGCCTTGCCGACCTGCCGTCCGTCGCGAAACACCGGCACGTGGACCCGTGACGCGGCCGCCGGCGCCACGGGCGCAAGCCCCAGACGGTCGTAGATCGTCTCCATTTCGGTCCAGTCCACCTCGAGGCCGACGATCATCTGCTTCGGGCCGCGGCGCTGCTCGTCGGCGAGGGCGTGCCGCCCGACGAACGGCGCCTTCTCGAGCTGCACGAGGCGGCCGAGGCCCATCTCATAGGGCGTGTACTTCTGCGTTTCGATCAGCGACTTCTTGCTGCTGTTGAAATCCACGTCGATGAGGAGCAGCCCCGCTTCGACGCGCGCGACATCGAGCGCGAGCATGCCGGCCGGTTTGATGTCGAAAGGCGACCCGCCCTGCATCAGCGCGTCCCACACGGTGAGCGCCGAGTCCCAGGCCACCCAGATTTCATAGCCGAGATCGCCGGTGTAGCCGGTGCGCGAGATATCCACCTGCACGCCGGCGATCGTCCCGCGCGTGACGCGGAAATACTTGAGACCGTCGATGTCCGCCTCGGCCACCGCACGCAGCACGCGAGCGGCCGTCGGTCCCTGCAGCGCCAGCGCGGCCACCTGCTCGGAGATGTCCTCGATGTCCACGTCCATCCCCGCGGCGTTCTGCCGGAACCAGCGCAGGCTCGGATCCGCCGCGGTCCACCGAAACGCATTCTGCGCCAGGCGTGACACGGTGCCGTCGTCGATCACCTTCCCGTGCTCGTCGCACCAGGGCGTGTAGTAGACCTGGCCGACCTGCATCTTCTCGACGTCGCGGGTGATCACGCGGTTGACGAGGCGTGCTGCGTCGCGTCCGGTGACGCGGTACTTGAAGAGCGGCGAGATGTCGATGAGCGCGGCCGCGTTCCTGATCGCGTTGTACTCGTGCTCGTGGTGTGTCTCGTAGGCACTGACCGTGTAGTAGCCAGACCACTCGCGGTAGCTGAGCGACTCGCAGAGGGCGAAGGTGCGTTCGTGGAACGCCGTTCCGATCGGCACGAAATCATTATAGATACTTGTCGGTGCAATCCGGCGGCGCTCGTCGGTGCAATCGGCGCATCGCTCGTCCGTGCCGTTGCACCAACAGCGACGAGGGATTGCACCGACGAACGAAGAGGGATTGCACCGACGAACGAAGAGAGATTGCACCGAGGACGCGAGAGCGTGATGGGTTATAGAATGACCGTTCGTGAAGTACGACGTCATCGTCATCGGCGGCGGTCACAACGGGCTGACGACGGCCGCCTATCTGGCACGCGCGGGACGCAAGGTGCTCGTGCTCGAACGCCGGCACGTGCTCGGCGGCGCGGCGGTGACCGAAGAGGTCTTTCCGGGCTTCAAGTTCTCCGTCTGTTCGTACGTCGTGTCGCTGCTGCGGCCCGAGATCATCCGCGAGCTCGACCTTCCGCGGCACGGCCTCGAGATCCTCCCGCTCGACGGCACGTACACGCCGATGCCGAGCGGCGACTATCTCTGGCGCGTCAACGACCACGCGAAGACGCGGCGTGAGATCGCCCGTCACTCCCGCGTCGATGCGGAGGCATACGACGAATACGGCAAGGCGATGGTCGAGATGGGCCGGTTCGTGAAGCCGATCCTCAGCATGCTGCCGCCCGACCCCACGTCACTCGACCCCCGCGGGCTTCAGAAGCTGCTCTTCCTCGCCCGCCGCTTTCAGCACCTCTCGCGGCAGGACCAGTACAACCAGATCCAGCTGATGACCATGAGCGCGGTCGATTTTCTCGATCAGTGGTTCGAGACCGACGTGCTCAAGGCCACGATGTCGGCATCGGGGATCATTGGCACCTTCCTGGGTGTGCGCTCGCCCGGCACGGCGTATGTGCTCCTGCACCATTACATGGGCGAGATTGACGGCGCGTTCCGCTCGTGGGGTCTCTGCCGCGGCGGCACGGGCGCCATCTCGAACGCGATCGCCGCGGCGGCGACCGAGGCGGGCGTCGAGATTCGCACGCAGGTGTCGGTCGAGCGGATTCTCGTTCGCGGCAACAAGGCGCACGGCGTGGTGCTCACGAACGGCGATGAGCTCCAGGCCAGCCTCGTCGTATCGAGCGTCGATCCCAGGTTGACGTTCGTCCGCATGATGGAGCCGGGCCTGCTGCCCGACGATTTCACCGCCGACATCCACCGCTACAAGTTCCGCGGCTCGTCGGGCAAGGTGAACCTCGCGCTCGATGCGCTGCCCGACTTTCCCGTGCCGAAGCATACGAGCGCCAGCGACCCGCACGCGCACCTGCGCGGCGCCGTCTCGATCTCGCCGAGCGTGGACTACATGGAGCGGGCGTATGACGATGCGAAGTACGGGCGCTTCTCGCGCCGACCGTACGTCGACATCGTGATCCCGTCGCTGACCGATCCGTCGGTGGCGCCGCCCGGCAAGCATGTGATGTCGTGCTTCGTGCAGTACGCGCCGTACCACTTGAAGGAAGGAACGTGGGACGAGAAGCGTGAGGCGTTTGGCGACACCGTCATCGAGACGCTCTCGCAGTTCGCGCCCAATCTGAAGCGCATCATTCTCCACCGGCAAGTCGTCACGCCCCTCGATCTCGAGCGCGAGTGGGGCCTCTCGGAAGGAAACATCTTTCAGGGCGAGCTCACCCTCGAACAGCTGTTCTTCCTGCGTCCTGCTCCCGGCTGGGCGCAGTACAAGACGCCTGTCGACAGCCTGTACATGTGCGGCTCGGCCACGCATCCGGGCGGCGGCATCATGGGCGCACCCGGACGAAACGCGGCAATGAAGATCCTCTCCGATACCCGCTGAATGGCCGACATCGTCATTATCGGAGGTGGTCACAACGGCCTCACGGCAGCCTACTACCTCGCGAAAGCGGGACTGAAGCCGCTCGTCATCGAGCGGCGCGACACGATTGGCGGCGGCGCGATCACCGGCGAGCTGCATGCCGGCTTTCGCTGCCCGACGCTGGCGCATTCCACGGGCCTGCTGTGGAAGGAGGTCTCGTCGGAGATGGACCTCCGCCGCCACGGTGTCGAGTTCCTGCGCTCGGAGGCCCAGATCTTCGCCCCCGGCGCGGACGGCCGTGCGCTCGTCCTCTACAACGACGTCCGCCGCAGCGCCGAATCGATCCGGGCGTTCAGCTCGAAGGACGCGGAGGCGTATCCCGCATACCGCGAGGCGATGTCGCGGATCTCGTCGGTCATCGCATCCGTACTCACGATCACCCCTCCGAGCATCGACAGCCCGACGGCAGGTGACGCCTGGAACATGCTGCGCACCGGCCGGAAGTTCCGCGCGCTCGGAAAGAAGGACGGCTACCGCCTGCTCCGCTGGGGGCCGATGGCCGTGGCCGACCTGATGCACGAGTGGTTCGAAACGGAGCTGCTCTCGGCGTCGATTGCCGCGGCAGGCGTCTCGGGCACGATGCTCGGTCCGTGGTCGGCGGGAAGCGCTCTCGTGCTCCTGATGCGCGAGGCGCACCGGCGGCTGGCCGTGGGCGCGCAGGTACGTGGCGGTCCCGGCGCGCTCACCGACGCAATGGCGAAGGCCGCGGAGGCAGCGGGCGCGCAGATTCGCACGGGAGCGACCGTTTCGCGAATCGCGGTCCGCAACGAGCATGCGACGGGCGTGGTGTTGAGCACGGGTGAAGAGATCGCTGCGCGTGCCGTCATCTCCGCCGCCGATCCGAAGACGACGTTCCTCGGACTCGTGGATCCGGTCGATCTCACGCCGGACTTCCTGACCAAGATGCGGAACTACCGGGCGCACGGGACGATTGCGAAGGTGAACCTGGCGTTGTCGAGCCTTCCCACTTTCCGTGGCAGCCTGGGGCCGGAGTCGCTGTCCGGCCGGATCCACATCGGACCGGAGATCGACTATCTCGAGCGCGCGTTCGATCACGCCAAGTACGGCCAGCTCTCGAGCGAGCCGTGGCTCGACGCCGCGATTCCATCGATCCTCGATCCGTCGCTCGCGCCGCCCGGCGCCCACGTGATGTCCATCTACGCGCACTTCGCGCCCTACTCGCTGCGCGGCATGACCTGGGACGCGGCGCGTGAACCGCTCCGCGATGCCGTCATGCAGACGCTTGGGCGGTACGCACCGGGCATCGAGGCGCAGGTGATCGCCTCGCAGGTGATCACGCCCGCAGAGCTCGAGCGCGACTACGGCTTCGCCGGCGGCCACGTCTTCCACGGCGAGCTCGCATTGGATCAGCTCCTGACGATGAGGCCGCTCCTTGGCTACGCGCAGTATCGAGGGCCAATCGAGGGGCTTTATCTCTGCGGCGCCGGCACGCATCCGGGCGGGTTCCTCACGGGCGGCAGTGGCAAGAACGCGGCGCGTGAAATTGCACGCGACCTGAGGGCACGTTAGTATCCGAGCCTATGCGTCGGGCGCGAATTCTGGTCGCTTCGGCCGGAGCGGCGGCATCGGCCGTCGCGCTCATCGCTCTCGGCGCCGCGGCGGAATCGGGCGCCATCTTCGGCTTCGGTGCAGAGAGTCTGGCGCCACAACGGAAGCTGGAAGAACGCCTGCTGCGCTTTCCGTCGACCGAGCGAATCCAGGCAGATCATCGCTACCTGACGAGCAAGCCGCACGTCGCAGGCACGCCGCGCGATCGTGAGCTCGCGGAATGGACGGCCGCCGAGTGGCGGAAGGCCGGGCTCGAAGATGTGCAGATCATCGAGCACGAGGTGCTGCTTCCGTACGCCGAAGAGGTAAGCGTCGACATGACGGCCCCACGAGCGTGGCGCGCGTCATTGCGCGAGGAGCCGATCGACGGCGACGAGGACACGTTCGCCGACGCGGGCGTGACGTATCACGCGTACAGCGCAGCCGGCGACATCAGTGCGCCGGTGGTGTACGCGGGGAGCGGCAATCCCGCCGACTACGATTGGCTCGCGGCACGGGGCATCGACGTGAAGGGGAAAATCGCGCTGGTCCGGTATTCGGTGCCCTACAGCTATCGCGGCTTCAAGGCGCTCACGGCGCAGCAGCGCGGTGCCGCGGGCATCATCATCTACTCGGACCCGGCGGACGATGGGTACGGAAAGGGAAAGGTGTACCCGGAAGGCCCCTGGGGACCCGAGAGCCACATTCAGCGCGGCGGCATCGTGTACGACTTCATGGTCCCCGGCGATCCATTGACGCCGGGATGGGCTTCGGTACCTGGCGCGAAGCGCATCACCGCGCGCGAAGCCGCGTCGCTGCCGGCCATCGTCAGCGTGCCGATGTCGTACAAGGACGCACGCGTGCTCCTCGAAACACTCGCGGGCCCCGAAGCGCCGCGCGCCTGGCAGGGCGGTCTGCCTTTCACATACCGCGTCGGACCCGGACCAACCGCCGTCCGCATCAGAGTCCGCAACGACGACAAGGTGCGGCCGATCTGGACCGTCACGGCGAAAATTCGCGGCGCGGCGGAGCCTGACCGCTGGATCATCGTGGGCAATCACCGCGACGCGTGGGTGTATGGCGGCGTCGATCCGTCGAGTGGCTCCGCATCGATGATGGAGCTGGCCCGGGCGCTCGGGGCCGAGCTCAAGAATGGAAGCCGCCCAAAGCGCACCATCGTGTTCGCCAGCTGGGATGCCGAAGAATGGACGCTGACGTCCTCGACCGAATGGGGCGAGCAGTTCGAGCGGGAGGTGCGTGAGAAAGCCGTCGCGTACCTGAACGTCGACAGCTCCGCGTCGGGTCCGAACCTGACGGCCGCCGCGGTTCCGTCGCTCAACCGCTTTGTCACCGAAGCGGCGGCTGCGGTCCGCGACCCGGCGACGAAAGTGCCGCTCACCGCGGCATGGACGTCGCGCAGCATGAAGGAGCGCGGCTCGCTTCCGACGGGTGCCGGTACGGATCTCGTGAACAACAGGCTCGGCAGCGGCTCGGACTATACGGTGTTCCTCAACTTCATCGGCGTTCCCATCGTCGACATGGCGTTCGATGGTCCGTATGGCGTGTATCACTCCATCTACGACAACCATCAATGGGTATCGCGCGTCGGCGACCCGGGGTTCCGGTATCACGCCGCGATGACGCGCCTCTGGGCGGTCATGTCGGCCCGCCTTGCCAACGCCGATCTGCTTCCGCTCGATTACCGGCCGTACGCGGCGCGCGTTGGCGAGTTCCTGAAGGAGATCGAGCACGAAGCCGGCAGGACGTTTGCCGAGGCGCGGAGCGCCAGCGACCGCTTCACCCGTGCCGCCGGTCTTGCTGCGACGCGCGCGGCAAGCGCGCTCGAGCGCAACGACGGGGCGGCGCTTGCCGCGATCAATCGCGCCCTGATGCAGGCAGAGCGCGGCTTCCTGGACATGCAGGGCATTCCCGACCGGCCCTGGTACCGCCACCAGATCTATGCGCCGAAGTACACCTATGCGCCAGAAGTGCTTCCTGGATTGGCTGAAGCGGTCCGGGCACGCAACACGGCACGTGTGGCGCAGCAGGAACAACGACTCGCAGCGGCGCTCGACCGCGCGGCGAACGCTCTGAACGGCGAACCGGGAACGAGCACCAAAGACTAGAAACCAGAGACCGGAGACCAAAGAGATGGCGACGGACGTGCGGCGTAATCATCCCAAAGTGACCTACGCGACGATGATGGCGGAGCGCATGGACGATCTGCACCGCGACCTGGATCGCGCGGTGACGACCGTCAGGACCCGCCTTGGCGATACCTTCCCGATGTTCATCGGCGGCACGCCCGTCGCCGCCGACGAGCAGTTCGAGGATAGAAGCCCGATCGACACGCGCATCCTCATCGGCCGCTTTCAGCGCGGTACGCGTGAACATGTCGACGAGGCCGTCCGCGCCGCGCATGAGGCCTTTCCGGCCTGGTCGTCGATGCGCTGGGAAGACCGCGTCGATGTTCTGCGGCGGCTCGCCCAGGTCATCCACGCCAATCGGGTCGAGCTGTCGGCGTTGATGGGATACGAAACGGGCAAGACGAGGATCGAATGCCTCGGCGATGTCGAGGAGTCAGCCGACCTCATTGAGTACTACTGCCGCCAGATCGAAGAGAACGACGGCTTCATCCGCCAGATGGATACGCTCGACGCGCACGAGCAGAACGTGAGCCTCCTGCGCCCCTATGGCGTGTGGGCGGTCATCTCGCCGTTCAACTTTCCGCTTGCCCTCGCGGCGGGGCCGGCGGGAGCCGCGCTCGTGACCGGCAATACTGTCGTGTTCAAGCCGGCGTCGGACACACCGCTCCTCGGCGTGAAGCTGTACGAGCTGGCGCAGCAGGCGGGTGTGCCGGCTGGCGTGTTCAACGTCGTGACCGGTACGGGCAACACGGTTGGACAGGCGCTCATCGACCACTCCGGCATCGACGGCATCGTCTTCACGGGCTCCACGGCGGTCGGCATGAAGATGATTCGCGACAACGCGCAGCGAAGCCTGCCCCGGCCGCTCATCCTCGAGATGGGTGGAAAGAATCCGGCCATCGTGATGAGGAGCGCCGACCTCGAGAAGGCCACCATGGGGATCGGCCGATCCGCCTTCAGCGCGCAGGGCCAGAAATGCTCCGCCTGCTCGCGAGTGTTCGTCCATCGCGATATCAAGCCCAGGTTCCTCGACATGTTCGTCGAGAAGCTGCGGGCGGTGAAGGTCGGGAATCCGCTGGAGCGGGGCGTTGCGGTTGGCCCCGTGATCAACGAAGCAGCGGTGCAGCGGTTCGAGGCCGCAATCGCCCAGGCTCGAAGCGAAGGCGGACGCGTGGTGTTCGGCGGGCGGCGCCTCCGCGACGGCGACCTGGAGCACGGATACTACGTGGAGCCGACGATCATCGACAACGTGAGCGCCGACTGTTCGCTGCTCGCGCAGGAGCTGTTCGTGCCGTTGACGGTCGTTTGCGAGGTGGCCTCGCTGGACGAGGCGATCGAGCAGGCGAATTCGACCGAGTACGGATTGACTGCCGGACTCTACTCGGAGGACGAGCGCGAGATCGATCGCTTTTCGCAGAGAGTCCACGCCGGCGTGCTTTACGTGAATCGCAAGGCCGGCGCCACAACCGGCGCATGGCCCGGCGTGAACCCGTTCGGCGGCTGGAAGGCGAGCGGCTCCACCGGCCGCGGCAGCGGCGGCCCGTACTACGTCCAGCAGTTCATGCACGAGCAGTCGCGCGTGCGCGTCCGCTAGCGCGCACACGGACCCGCGCGGCTCAGGGCTTAAGGCTTATGGCTTAAGGCCGCGACGGCCTAAGCCGACAAGGCCATAAGCCGTGAGCCCTAAGTCTTAAGCCATGTCCGGAGGCCCCCGATGATTCGAGTCGCAGCGCTCGTGGTGCTTCTTGCGTTCGATGCGGCCCCGCAGCAGCCTGGTATCCCCGGCGGCACACCGCGCCCCGCGGGGCCGCTCCCGGGCGCCCGCGTTCAGCGACCGCCGCGCGACCCTCGTGACACGCCCACCGGCACCGCCATTATTCGCGGCCGCATCGTCGCGGCAGATACCGGCGCGCCGATCCGCCGCGCGCAAGTGCGGGTCTTCTCGCCGGAGGTCCGGGACTCCCGCGGAACGAGCACGGACGCGCAGGGACGGTTCGAGCTCCGCGATTTGCCGGCCGGCCGGTGGGAACTGGTGGCCAGCAAGGCTGGATTCGTGACGCTGCGCTATGGGCAGCGCCGGCCCAGGGAAGGCGGCCAACCGATTGAGCTCGCGGACGGCGAGACCATGACTCGGGCCAATCTCGCGCTGCCGCGCGGCGCCGTCGTCACGGGACGCATCCTCGACGAGTTTGGCGAGCCGGTTGCGGGCGCCCGTGTGCAGGCGATGCGACATCAGCCGATGCAAGGCACGCGTCAACTCATGGGAGTCGGCGGAGATGGCACCGACGACACCGGCGCGTTCCGCATCTACGGCCTGATGCCCGGCGATTACTACATCAGCGCTCTCGCATCCCAGATGGGGGGGTTCGCCGAGGAGACGAACGATACGACCGGCTATGCGCCAACCTATTACCCGGGAACAGGCAACGTCGCCGAAGCGCAGCGGGTGACGGTGGCCGTCGGGCAGGAAGTCACCAACGTCACGTTCCCTCTGCTGGCGACGAAAGTGGTGCGAATCACCGGGACGGTGATCGACTCCAAGGGGGAGCAGATCGCGAATGGGTTCGTGACGCTGCAGGACGCATCGGAAGCCGCCGGAGGCATGTTCATGCAGCGCGCCGGTGGACGGGTCCGTCCCGACGGCAGCTTTACTCTGTCGAACGTCACGCCTGGCACGTACACGCTGATGATCAATACGGGCATGGGCCCGGGCGGCCCCGGCACCGAAGAGCCTGAGTTCGTGAGCATGCGCGTCACCGTTGGCAACGAGGACCTGTCGGGCGTCAGCCTCGTGACGAACAAGGGCGCGACCGTTGCGGGAACGGTGCTCCCGGCCGCTGGCGCTGCGGGAACGGTTAGCACAGCGGGTCTCGTGGTGATCCATCAGCCCGCACGCTTCGACATGACGATGATGGGCATGCGGCCCGCGAAAGTCGAATCGGACGGGACATTCCGCGTCACGGGCACGCATGGGCAGCGGCTGTTTCGGGTCAACGGCCTTCCGCCGACTTGGATGCTCAAAGCCGTGACGCTCAACGGCGACAACATCACCGACAAGCCAATCGAGTTCAAAGGGACCGAAGAGATCACGGGGCTTCAGATCCTCGTCACCGATAGGGTGACGGAGGTGAACGGCAAGGTCACCGACGCTAAGGGTGAACCGACGCGGGATTACACCGTGATCATCTTCCCCGAAGACTCCTCCAAGTGGGGATTTCCATCACGGTACATCCGCTCCGGACGCGCCGACCAGGATGGCCTGTTCAAAATCCGCGCGTTGCCGGCCGACGAGCAGTACCTGGCTGTGGCTGTGGATTATCTCGAAGACGGCGAAGGCGGCGATCCGGAGTTCCTTCAGCAGATGAAGGACCGCGCCACGCGCCTGTCGATCGGTGACGGCGAGACGAAGGCGTTGGATCTGAGGCTGATCACTCGCTGATTCCCAACTCCCAAGCGCAACTCCCAACTCCCATCGCGACTGCACCTGTCCGCGTCGCTCGATGACTGTCATGACTCCAGGCGATTCTCGTTCTCACGTCACACGAAGGCTCGAAGCTTGGTCGCTCTTCTTGCCATCTCGATGGCCCGCGATTGGCCATCAACAATAGCGCTTCGTGCCTTCGTGTCTTCGTGTGACGTGGCGAGTGCAGTCATGTGAGAATCTGCGAGCGGAGCGGACACGTGCAAGTCAGAAATAATCCGAGTGCCAGAAGAAGACGTCTGACGATGAGAGCGGCCGGATCCCGCTGCGCAGCGGGCGCACCATGAACACGTCGTCGGGTTCCCGTCGCGATGCGATGGTCACCTGCGGCGGAACGGGGAATCCCGGCGGCCAGAACGCGCGGATCGTTGGCGGGTCCTCCGAGGGCTCTCGAGCGAGGAGCACCTGCAGCATGGCCCCGAGCCGGGCGGCTGCGGGATCTCAATCTCCCGCCTCTTCGAGAAACCAGCCGCGCTCGTCGACCGTGATCACCACGTAGGCCACGGCCGTGCGGCCCTCTTCTGCAACGAAGAACTCCGTCCGGCGTTTTCCGGGCGGACCGAGACCCGCCAGCAGGCGCTTCTTCGAAATCGAGAATTGAATCAGCTCCGGCGATCGCAGAAGGCTGAAGCGCGCGCCTGCGGCGCGCGCCTCGTGCATGGCGGCAAGGCTCGCGAGGTCTGCCTCGCCTCCGGACCGGACGAGCATGGCCGGTGCGCCGGGCTTGCGGCTCACGGTCAGAGTGACTTCCTCGACCGGCACGGCGATGAACCCGGCCCGCTCGTAGTAGTCGCGTCCGATCTCGGAGAAGAGCGCCGCGAGTGTCGTGCCGCGCGCCGCCTCCTCGGCGAGCATCGCCTCGATCGCGTGCGATGCGTACGACTGGCGGCGGTGCGCGGGCGCCGTGAACACTGCGCCGACGCCAACGATCTCGACGATCTCCGCGTCAAGGCGCGCGGCAAATCGGTATCGCTTGAGGCTCGCCAGCCACTGCCCCGTGTTGCTCACCAGCGCGAGACGATGGAGACGCTCTCGCCCCCATGCGGTGCGCATCTGCGCCTCGTTCCACTGGCCGTACGCGGGGCGTGCCAGCCCTTCGTTCCAGATCGGGAAGGTCGCATCCTGGATCTGATCGCGCAGCGCCTCGTCAGCGACTATCAGGTGCATGACTCGAGCGGCGAATCGCCCGGCCCGGACGCGCGGCGGTCATCTTCCGGCCATCGAGAACAACGCGGCCGTTGACGATCACGTGCTGCACGCCGACGGGCGGCTGCGCCGGATCCGTCTTCGTCCCGCGGTCCTGGATCGTGGCCGGGTCGAAAATCACGACGTCGGCCTTCGCATCGCGGGCGATGACGCCTCGCCCCGTCAGACCGAGGTAGGCGGCAGGGGCGCCCGTCATCTTGTGGATCGCCGCACGCAGGGTGAGCGCCTTCTGGTCGCGCACGTACGTCGCGAGCACGCGCGGAAACGCGCCGTAACCACGCGGATGGCGCCCCGAGAGCATGCCGTCCGAGCAGATGAAGGTAAGCGGGTGCGCGGCGAGCCGTGACAGGTCCGGCTCGTCCATCGATGTACCGATGATTCCGACGCTGTTGCCCGAGGCGCGCATCATCTCGATGATCGTGGTCACCGCGTCCTTGCCTTCCAGCTGCGCGATCTCGGCAACCGTCTTCCCGTTCCACGCCGTATTCGGCGCGTAGCTCGTCACGAGCACGTTCTGCGGTCCTCCGATCTCTTCGAGACCAACCTCCCATTGCCTGCGGTTCTCGAAGTCGCGATCGGGAATGAGGATGTACATGGACGACTGCCAGTACGTGTACGGATACCAGTCCGCCCGGACGCGGACGCCGGATCGGTTCGCCTCCTCGACCAGCTTCAGCGCTTCCGCGGCGCGTCCCCACACCGGCTTCGAGGCGAGCTTCGCATGGGAGATGAGCACCGGAAGGCCCGCCTTCCGTCCGACGTCAATCGCCTCGCTCCAGGCGGCAAACACCTCGTTCTCCTCGTCCCGGACGTGGCTGGTGTAGTAGCCGCCATGCTTCGCGGCAACCTTTGCCAGCTCGACGAGCTCCTCCGGCTTCGCGTAGAAGCCGGGATCGTATTCGAGGCCGCTCGAGAGGCCGAGCGCGCCGTCCTTCATCGCCCGATCCACGAGCGCCTTCATCGTCTCGATCTCGGCAGCCGTGGGCGCGCGCTTGAAGTCGGCGCCCATGACAACGCGCCGGACCGTGCCGTGCCCTACCGTGGTGGCGAAGTTGATGGCCGGCTTGAGGCGGTCGATCCCTTCGAGGAACTCCGACGCGGGCAGCTCGCTCCCGCCGTCCTGACCCACCACCGCCGTCGTGATCCCCTGCCTCACCTGACTGGCCGCATCGGGCTGGCTTTCGACGCCGCGATCCGCGTGGCTGTGCGTGTCGATGAACCCTGGCGCAACCACGAGGCCTGACGCGTCGATGACACGCTCACCGGGCCGGGACGACAGCGACGCACCGATTTCCGTAATGGTGTCGTCTGAGATCCTGACGTCGGCCGAGCGCTCCGATCCGCCGGTGCCGTCGATGACCCTGCCGTTGCGGATCAGCAGGCCCGGCGACTGCGTCTGCCCTGCTGCCGCCGACGCGACGACAAGCACAATGAATGCGTAGCGCAACATCTGCGAATTATAGGCGCGGCGCGCTTGTGACATATTCAACGATGACCCGCCTTCGCGCTCCCGCTACGGCGCGGCAAGGAGAGGAGATGTCCGCATGACAATGACCGTCGATCTGAGTTACCCCGTCGGCCGCTTCGATCACAAGGCGCCGCGCACGGCCGAGACGCGACGCGCCGCCGTGGAGGACATCGCGGCGCTGCCGGCCAGGATGCGCGAGGCGGTTCGCGGCCTGACCGACGCGCAGCTCGACACGCCGTACCGGCCCGGCGGCTGGACGGTGCGGCAACTGGTCCACCATGTCGCCGACAGCCACATGAACGGATACATCCGCACGAAGCTGGCGGTGACCGAAGAGAACCCGACGATCAAACCGTACGATCAGGACGCCTGGTCGACGCTCCCGGATTCACGGCTGGCGATCGCCGGGTCGCTTGCGATCCTCGATGCGGTGCATGAGCGGTGGACCGCGGTGAACCGGTCGCTCCAGGACAACGACTTCGCGCGCCCGTTCACGCACCCCGAGCTCGGCCAGATGACGCTCGACCGGCAGGTTCATCTGTACGGCTGGCACTCGCGCCACCATGTCGCGCACATCACCGAACTCAGACGTCGAGAACTCTGGTGACTTCGCTGTCGGTGCGATCTCACTCACGCTCGTCGGTGCGATCTCTTCTTCGCCGTCGGTGCACCGAAGGCGGAGGTTGATCGCACCAACAGGCGAAGCCGCGATCGCACCGACAGGCGAAGCAGAGATCGCACCGACAGGCGAAGCGACGTTCGTGTTGACTGCCAACACGAGACCGGATAGTCTCTGTTGGTCGCCAACAGGAGAAGCATGGGTCAGAACGACGTTCCGTCAGGCACGCTGGCGCTGATGGTGCTGCGCACGCTCGAGCAGCTGGGACCGCTGCATGGCTACGGCATCGCGCGGCGGATCGAGCAGGTTAGCGGGGACCGGATTCAGCTCAATCAGGGGACGATCTACCCCGCGCTGCTGCAGCTCGAACAGCGCGGGTGGATCAAGGCGTCGTGGGGAACCTCCGAGAACAACCGGCGCGCCAGGTTCTACGCCATCACCCGCAGCGGCCGGCGCGGCCTCACGGCCGAGGAAGCTCGCTGGCGCGTCGCCTCGGAGACGATCCTCAGGTTCCTCGCCCCGTCGAGGGGGACCTCATGAGCGCGCTGCGCGCCTTCGTCTCGCGCCTTCGCGCCACGCTCGGGTCGGACCCGCGCAGCGAATTCGACGAGGAGGTCCGCGCGCATATCGAGATGCAGGCGTACGAGCTCGAGCGCAGCGGCATGACACCCGACGCCGCGCGGGCCGCGGCGCTCCAGCGCTTCGGTCATGTCGAGCCGATGAAGAACGAATACCGCGACCTGCGCGGCCTGCCGTCGCTCGACGCGATCCTCCGCGACGTCCGCTACAGCGCTCGTCTGCTGCGGCGCAGCCCCGGATTCGCGCTCATGGCCTTCCTGACGCTCGCGATCGGCATCGGCGCGACGACCGCCGTGTTCAGCCTCGTGAATCGGGCGGTGCTGCGCCCGCTGCCGGTCGACCGGCCGCACGAGCTCGTCGCCGTGAACAGCACGTCGGGACGCAGCATGTTCCCGACCCTCTCCTATCCGAACTACGCGGACCTGCGCGGCCGTACCACCGGATTCGCCGGCCTCATCGCCTATCGCTTTGCGCCGATCAGCGTCAGCGTCAACGGCGTCAACGAGCGGCTCTGGGGCTATCTCGTCTCCGGCAACTACTTCGACGTGCTCGGCGTGCGGCCGGTGATCGGCCGCGCGATTTCGCGCGCCGACGACGAGGAACGCGATGCGCATCCGATCACGGTGATCAGCTACCGCTTCTGGCAGCAGCGGTTTGGCGGCGCCCCCTCCGCCATCGGGCAGCCCGTCATCGTCAACGGCCGTACCTACACCGTGGTCGGCGTCGCGCCGCGCGGGTTCTTCGGCACCGAAATAGCCGCCGCGCCCGATCTGTGGTTCCCGCTCGGCATGCAGGCGGCCATCGACAGCGGCGTCCGCTGGCTCGACGACCGCGGTGTCGCCAGCCTGTTCGTGGTCGGCCGCCTTGCGCCAGGCGTGTCGCGGACGCAGGTTGCGACCGAACTGAGTGCCGTCGGTATTGCGCTGGAGCGTGAGTTCCCGGACGTCAACGAAGGCAGGCGCATCGTGGCATCGCCCGCCGGGTTGATGGGCACGATGATGCGCGGACCGGTGTTCGGCTTCACCGCGCTGCTCCTCTCGATTGCCGGGCTGGTCCTGCTGCTTGCGTGCGTCAACCTTGCGAACCTGCTGCTCGCCCGCGGCATCGATCGCCGTCACGAAGTGGCCATCCGGCTCTCGATCGGCGCGGGCCGCGCGGCGCTCGTTCGACAGCTTCTCATCGAGAGCCTCATGATCTCGAGCGCGGCGGGCGCAGCTGGCCTCCTGCTCGCGTGGTGGCTCATGGGGGCGGCTGGCACAATCCGGCCTCCGGTCGACATCCCCATGGTCCTCGACCTGCCGCTCGATGGACGCGTGCTGCTGTTCAACGTCGTGCTCTCGGTTGCCACCGCCGTCGTGTTCGGCCTGATGCCGGCGCTCCAGGCGACGAAAGCCGACCTTTCCGGAGTGTTGAAAGACTCGGCGTCGTCGAGCGAACGGCAAAGCGTGGCGTGGCGCAACGCGCTGATCGTGGTCCAGGTCGCCGTCTCGCTCGTGCTGCTGACCGGGGCGGGGCTGATGTGGCGCGCCCTCGGACAGACGCGCAGCATGGCCCTCGGGTTCTCAACGGCAGGTGCGGTCGAAGTGTCCTTCGATCTTCGGCTGCAGGGCTACAGCCGGGAGCGGGGGGCCGAGATGCAGCGGCAGCTGGTGGAAGCCGTGCGCCGGCTGCCCGCTGTCACGAACGCCGCGCTGGCCGACGTCGTGCCGATCGATCTGCATTTCGGATGGACGCGCGTGTACGCGGAGGAAGCGCCGATCGACCGCGACGTTCGTGCGCCCCGGGCCTTCATGAGCCGCGTGACGCCGGGCTACTTCCAGACGATGCGTACGCGGCTCGAGGAAGGCCGCGACTTCTCTGAGCTCGACGATCGGGAGCGGCCTCCGGTTGCGATTGTGAATCGCGCGCTCGCGCGGCGCCTGTGGCCGAGCGGCAGCGCGCTCGGCCGGCGTGTGCGGCTTGGCAATGTCACGTCGGTGAGCCCGGGGGCCACGGGCGGCTCGACGGAAAACGTGCCCGTCGAGATCGTCGGGATCGTCGAAAACGGCAAGTACGCCGGCTTCAACGAGAACGGCTCCGGAGCGATCTTCCGCCCGCTTCGTCAGTCGGTACTCGGGATCGGTGTCGGTCGTGGCCCGGACGAACGGCGGCGTGGCCGCGACGATTGCCGCGGTGCGCGAAGCCATCCGCACACTCGATCCCACCATGCCGATCGCGTCTGCCCAGTCGCTCGAGCAACGCCTGTTCCTGCCTCTGCTCCCCGCGCGTATGACGGCAGTGGCGCTGGGGAGCTTTGGCGCGCTGGCGCTGGTGCTCTCGGCTATCGGGCTCTACGGCGTCATGTCCTACTCCGTCTCGAGCCGCACCCACGAGATCGGCGTTCGCATGGCGCTCGGCGCGCAGCGATCGGATGTCCTGCGGCTGGTGCTCGGCCAGGGCAGCCGGCTCATCGCGATCGGCGTCGCGGCCGGTATCGGCCTCGCCGTGCTTGGGACGCGGCTGCTGCGGGCGCTGCTCTTCGGCGTCAGCCCCACCGATCCGCTCACCTACGCCGCAGTGGTCATCGCGCTCTGTGGCGTGGCACTGACCGCGTGCTGGATTCCCGCGCGCCGGGCGCTGCGCACGAATCCGCTCGAGGCACTCCGCTCGATATAAACACTTCGCTGTCGGTGCGATCACGGCTTCGCCTGTCAGTGCGATCTCCCTGACGGTGTCGGTGCGATCTCGATCCGCGTCGGTGCCATGCACCGATACCCGTCAAGATCGCACCGACAGGCGAAGCCGCGATCGCACCGACGACGAGATAGAATGCCTTACGAATGCAGATTACTGATCTTCGAACGCCCGCCGTCCTCGTGGACGTGAACCGCGCGAAAGCCAACATCACCCGGATGCAGGGGCTCGCCAGCGCGAACGGCCGCCGGCTCCGCCCGCACGCCAAGACACACAAGAGCCCGCTCGTCGCGAAGTGGCAGCTGGACGCCGGCGCGGTGGGCATCTGTTGCGCGAAGGTGGGCGAAGCGGAGGTCTTCGCCGACGCCGGCGTTCGCGACATCAGGCTTCCGTACCCTGTCCACCCCTCGAACGCCGAGCGCGTGGTTCGTCTGCTCGACCGCGTGCAGCTCTCCATCATCACCGACCTGGCCGAGACAGCTCGGGCGTGGTCGGCCGCAATGGTCAAGGCCGGCCGAACGCTGGATGTGCTCGTGAAGGTCGATGTCGGATTTCATCGCTGCGGTGTCGACCCTCATCGTCCCGATGCCGCCGATTTCGTCGCGGAGGTCGGAACGCTCCCCGGACTTCGCCTCAAGGGCCTTCTGAGCCACGCGGGACACTGCTACCTCGCGGGTTCCCAGGACGAGGTGCGTGCAGTCGCCTGCGAGGAGGCGCGGCTTCTCACCGACCTCGCGACGCGCGCGCGGGCCAAAGGCGCGGCGATCGAGGAAGTCAGCGTGGGCGCCACGCCGACGGCGCGTTACAGCGCGACGATACCGGGCGTGACCGAGCTGCGCCCCGGCAACTACGTGTATTTCGATCGCATGCAGGTCGGGATTGGCTCCGCGTCCCTCTCCGACTGCGCGCTCACGGTGCTCGCCACCGTGGTGACGAAGCACCAGGGCCGGGTCATCTTCGACAGCGGCAGCAAGACGCTCACCTCCGACGGCGCGCGCGGCGCGGGCACCGGCTACGGCGCCGTGTTCACGAGCATCGAAGATCCGTCGGCGCTCGATGACGGCCTGGAGATCGAACGGCTGTCCGAGGAGCATGCCACGGTGCGGATCGTGAACGGCGCGACGCGGCTGCAGGTGGGCGACCGGGTCCGCATTCTCCCGAACCACTCCTGCGTCGTGTCCAACCTTGTGGACGAGATTGCCCTCGTCGACGGCACGACCGTCGTCGATCGCATACCTGTGGCGGCGCGCGGAAGAATTACGTAGAATCCAGACACACGTGGCAGACAACAAAGAAATCGGCGACGCACTCGGCATGATCGAGACGCGCGGCCTCATCGGGATGATCGAGGCGGCGGATGCGATGCTCAAGACCGCGAACGTGGTGCTCGTGAGCTGGCAGAAAGTGGATGCCGGGCTGGTGACCGCCCTCATTCGAGGCGATGTGGGCTCGGTGAAGGCGGCAACCGATGCCGGGGCGGCAGCGGCTCGCCGCGTGGGCGAGCTGATCGGCGTTCACGTCATCCCGCGGCCCGCCGACGACCTCGAGAAAGTTTTTCCGATCCGCTAGTACGCTTCCTACGCTCGCGCGCCCTCAGCTGGCGCAGCGGCAGTTCCTCTCCGACCATCAACAGCGGCTGTCCCGGATCGTCCAGGTTGAACATCCGGCCGTCGGCGCCGCGGGCGAACAGCTGATCGCCGCCGATCAGCAGCGTCATCGCTCCACCGTCGCCGATCGCCTCGTACAGCCGAAGGCCGAAGACGTTGCGCAGCGTGGCGAGCAGCCGGCGCATCCGCGGAATGGAAAACCCGCGCCGCCGCAGGTCCGCGAGCACCTGAAGCTCCAGCACGTCCATCGGCGTGTACCGGCGCTCGGTGAATCCGCCCGCCTCCGTGCGCTGGGGCGCAATGGCAGGCGCGAAGAGGCGGCGCGAGTCCCACCACTGCAGCTGCCGCGCGCTCAGGCCGGTGAGCTGGGCCACCTCGCGCGAGCTGTAGAACTTCTTGAGCCTCACGCGCCCTCGCGCGCCTTGCGATCGGCCATCCGCGCCCCGTCGAAATCCTTGAGCGTGAGGCCGCCTTCACTGTGCGTGGAGTACCAGAGCGTCACACGCTTGTAGTTGATCGTGATGTCGGGATGATGATCGGCCGCTTCCGCCTCGGGCACCAGGCGCTGCACGAACGCCACGGCCTCGGGAAAGCCTCTGAAGGTGAATTGCTTCCGGATGGCCTTGCCGTCCAGCGTCCAGCCATCCAGGCGCGCAAGTTCGTCGCGAATCTGATCGTCGGGGAGCGTCGCCATGACGCAGATATTACTTTAGGGCGGGAGCTCGCTTCGTTCAAAGGGAGGATCGAGCCCTGTGATTCCTTCCTACAGTCCGTAGCGCGCCGGATCGGTGATGGTCAACTCAGGCGCCTCGCGTCGATCGAGGATCAGGTCGGCAATAGCGACGGCTGTAAACGGTGCGAGCAGCACGCCGTTCCGATAGTGGCCGGTCGCGTAGAACACGGCGGTGTCACTCGATGACCGCCCAATGATCGGCAGCTCGTCGCTGGTCGCTGGACGCAGCCCCACCCGTACGCCCTGAAACCTGGCGCTCGATGCCGACGGCAGCAGGGTGCACGCGTGATCGAGCAAGTCGCGCACGCCGGCGACGGTGGCACTCTCATCGAAGCCCACGTCCTCGACGGTCGCGCCCACCAGCAGCGAGCCGTCCTGCCACGGAACGATGTAACACTCCGCGCCCCAGAGCACGCGGGACGCCACCGGCGCCATGCACGCCAGATGGAGGAGCTGCCCCCGGATGGGCTTCACCGGCGGATACCCATGGCCAACCGCAACACGGCCCGACCAGCTCCCAGCCGCAATCACGACGGCGTCAGCCTCGATGGATTCGTGGGGTGTTTCGACCTCCACGATTCGACCGCGCTGCGTCACGCGACGAACGGCCACTCCGCGGTCGATCGTCGCGCCATGCGCCAGGGCGGCCGCCGCGAGCGCAGCGGTGAAGCGGCTCACGGCAACGTAGCCGTGCACGGGTACGAAGAGAGCGCCGGTGATGTGCTCGGGGAGCGCGGGCTCCAGCTCGCGCGCGTCTTGCGTCGTGAGGTATCGATGCTCCACCCCGCTGCGCCCGTGCGCCGCCGCAGCCGCCTGCAGGCGTTCGGCTTCCTCGCCGGTAAGCGCCACTTCGAGCGTTCCCGTGCGGCGATACTCAATCGATGTCCGGGCGTCGTGGGACACGCGCGCGACGAACTCGTCGTACATCGCGAGGCTGCTGACGCCAAGCCGCAGGAGCGGAGCGGCGTGCCCTTCGATGTGCGGACAGAGCACGCCGGCCGACGCGCGGGTGGCTCCCTCGCCAACGTCCCGCATGTCCAGCACACGCACGTCCGCGCCGCGCACCGCCAGCTCGTACCCCACCGCGCAGCCGACGACGCCGGCGCCGACCACGATGACCTTCACACTCGGAGTCTACAACTCCGCGTTCGGTCAGAGCACCGTCGTTGCCTTCAGGAAGAACGTGTGCCCCTGCGTCGAGCGCCGGCCGAACTCCGCGGCGCCGCGTTGGTAAACGACCTGCAGCGTCCCGAATGGAGGCAGGTAGCGGTACACGAACACCGCTTCGACGTGGTTCCGTGCGATGGCCGAATTCGTCTGAAAGAACGCGCGAACCATGAGGTCCTTCGTGAACGCCTGGTTGGCGCGAACGACGTGAATCCACGTGCCCGATCGATCCGGATCGGGATTCAGCGTGAGCCGCTGGAGCTGGTACTCCACCGACAACCCATCGGTGATCTTCCGTCGCGCCTCCACCAGCCAGAGGCGGTACTCGGCATCGAAGTTACGCCCGAACTGGATGCCGCCCTGAATGGACTGATACGAGCGCGTGTTGAACCCGATCTCGAGGCCGACCTGCCGATTGCGGAACCCTTTTTCGAACACAATGTACTCCTCCGACCACGTCGCGCGGGCGCCCCACCGGTTCCTCAGCTCGGTATCGAGGACTTCGTCGATCCGCCAGCTCCGAAGGTCGCCGTGCTGGCTCCAGTAGGCGTTGTAGTTGGAGTTGTAGTCGACCTTCTCCACGCGGCCCGACCTCACCCAGAAGGTCTTGGCGATCTGTGAGTCGAGCTCGCGACGGTTGTCATCGCGAACGAGACCGACCGCATTCGCCGTATCGCCAAAACGGTCGCCGAGATGCGTGTACCGCAGGTGGAAGTGGCCGGTCGCGGAGTCGTAGCTGGGCCGGATGAAGTAGGCCCACGTGCCGCGGCCGTACCTGACCGAAACCCTTCGCGACCTGCCCCGTCAGCCCCCAGGTCTTGGAGAAGAACAACGTCGTATCGATGGAGCCCGATCCCTCGTCGATGCCCCGGAATCGACGTGTTGCGAATGTGGCGGCGACGTTGGAGCGCCCGAGATCGCGCTGCAGGCGTCCGACGGTGTAGTTCGCTCGTCCGTCGATGGCCGTCGGCGTGGACTGCGCGTTCAGGAGCGCAACGCCCCACGGTCCGTGCTTGCCGAGCAGCTTGCCGCCGAAGTCCACGTCCGCGATCCGGCGCGAATAGAAGGTGCGGATGCGCTGGTTGAAAAGCTCCTGACCTTCGAGGAAGAACTGGCGCTTTTCCCTCAGCGACACCTCGAAGCGCGTCAGGTTCACCTGTTCCTGATCCGCTTCGACGGTCGCGAAATCGGGGTAGAGCGTGCCATACACGGCCATCGAAGGGGTGAGCGTGTACCGGACGTCGACGCCGCCCTCCCAGTCAGGACTGGCGGCCTCCTGCACACGCGACAGTGCGTACGGAACGATCTGATGGCGTCGTTCAGGGACGGGGAGGGTCAGTCCGGCCAGGTGACCTGACTGGGAGACCCGCAGCCGAGCGTCGAGCGGGCCGGCCCAGAAGCTCATTTCGAGCGATCGTCTCCTGACGCGCCCCAGGTTGATCCCCCACCGGCGCTCCGAGCCCGCCACGTATTTGATCGCGCTCAGCGGAATCGCGATCTCGGCTGTCCATCCGCCCTCCTCCCGACGCGAGGCCGATCGCCACGGCGCGTCCCAGCTGACGTCGATGGTGCGGCCGTCATCGCCCACCCGTCCGTCGGCCTGCGTGCCGAGCGCGTTGGTCACGAAGTAGTAGGCCGACTGCCGATCGAAGAAGGTGTCGAGCACGACGATGACCGAGTCATCGCCGAAGAGGTCGGCATCGCGCTGTGTGAGTGCGGCGACCGACGGCTCCGCGTCCGGTGCATTGAACGCCACGTAGAGCATCCGATCGTCGTACAGCACGAGCGCCTCGGTTCCGAGCGTTGACGGCTCTCCGCGTCTAGGCTCGAACTGCAGGAAGTGGGCGGCGAGCGCCGCGTCACGCCACTCGTCGGGATCGACCCTGCCGTCGATCACCGGCGGCGTCGTGGTCTTCACCGGGTTCAATACGTGTTGCGCCGCAGCGGTCGACGCGAGACACGCGCCCACCACGGCCGCCGCGACAATCGTCTTCGCTCCTCGCATCGATGGCGCTCCAGTTCCGCCAGCGATGACGTTAGCCGGCGCAGATTGGAGCCTGGTAAGCGTGGCGCGGCAGGAGGACCGACACCGTCGTGCCACGATCGGGCGCGCTGTCGACGCCGATCGACGCGCGATGGTTGTCGGCGATGCGAGCCGAGATGGCGAGCCCGAGACCGGTCCCGCCCGTGTCGCGCGAGCGCGAAGAGTCCGCGCGGAAGAACGGCTCGAAGATGCGCGGGAGGTGCTCGCGGTCGATCCCGATGCCGGTGTCGGCCACCTCGAGGCGAATGCGGCCTTCTTCGTGGGTGACCGCGAGCGCGATGGCACCGCCCGATGGCGTGTACTTCACGGCGTTGTCCACCAGGTTCATGACGAGGCGGCGAAGCTGGCGCCGGTCCCCATCGAGGTGAAACGGCTCCTGCACGGCCACCGACAGCGCGATGCCCTTTGCTTCGGCGAGCGCGCGCATCTGCTCCGCCGTCTCGATCACCAGATCGCTGAAGTCGAGGCGCTCCCGGTCCGCCGCAGCGGCGTCGAGCCTGGACAGGAGCAGCAGGTCGTCCAGCAGCGCCTGCAGGCGATTCACCTCCTCGAGCTGACCCGCCGTGGCCGCGGATGGCGACGCCTGCATCTGCGCCTTCAGGATGGCCAGCGGCGTACGCAGCTCGTGTGACGCGTCCGCGGTGAACCGGCGCAGTCCGTTCACCGCATCTTCCAGTCGGGCGAGCATCCGATTGAATGACCCGGCGAGACGACCGACCTCTGCTTTCGATGCGCCTGCGAACTCGACGCGCTCACCCAGCGTGGTTGCAGTAATCCGTTCGGCGGCCGCCGCGAAACGATCGAGCGGCGAGATCGCACGGCCGGCGAGCCATCGGGCGGCGATCCCCGACACCACGAGCCCGATGGCGAAGCACGCGACCATGATCGACCGCAACTGACTTCGTATCTGCTCGAGCGGCGCTGCCGGCACGGCGACCGCGAGGTCGTATCCGTCAACGTTCGACCTCGTGACGTAGGACCCGCGGCCGCCGGCGTACGTCCCGAGGCCTACGTGATCCGTGAGGCCCACGCCCGCAAGGCGCGGCGACTCGAATACGAGCCGCCCTCCTTCCCGCACCCGGGCGAGTGTCTCGGTCTGCCGCTCGAGCTCGACCAGCTCCGCGACGACGTTGGCGGGGCCGCCCTCCTGGTGGTGGGAGATGGCCGACTCCAGGTAGCGAAGCTGTTCGGCGGCCGTCCGCGCGAGGGCGAGGCCGATCTGACGCGTCAGCAGCGTGTCGACGGCGCCGAATGCGATGAGCAGCACGGCGCCGACGAGGCCGAACGCGGCGAGCATGATGCTGCCGCGCAGCGTGCTAGGCCGCATCCTCATCGTGATCGGTCCGGAGCGCGTAGCCGACGCCTCTCACGGTGTGAAGCAGCTTCGGCTCGAAGCCGTGGTCCACCTTGCCGCGGAGATAGTTGATGTACACGTCGACGATCTTGACCGTGCCAGCGAAGTGACCCGCCCAGATCCGATCGAAGATCGTTTCGCGGCTGAGCACACGGTTCTTGTTCCGCATGAGCAGTTCGAGCAGCTGGTACTCACGCGTCGTCAGCGACAGCCACTGGCCCGCGCGGCGGACGGTCATCGCCGCCGGATCCACCTCCAGGTCCGCCGCGGCCAGCGTGGCCGCGCGCTCGCCGGTTCCTCGTCGCAGGAGAGCGCGGATTCTCGCGAGCAGTTCAGGAAGATCGAACGGCTTGGCCAGATAGTCGTCGGCTCCCGAGTCGAGGCCTCGCACTTTGCTTTCCGTGTCCTCCCGCGCCGTGAGCAACAGGACGGGCACGCTGCAACGTCGCGCCCGCAGCTGCCGCACGACGTGGAACCCATCCTGCTTCGGCAGCATCACGTCGAGCAGGACCAGGTCGAACTCGTTCGCGGCGAAGTAATCGAGCGCTTCCTCGCCGTCGTGCGCAAGGTCGACGCAGTACCCGCGCCCCTCGAGCGCCTGCCTGAGCGCCGCCGCGAGCTTCCGTTCGTCCTCGACGACGAGAATCCTCATCTGAACCGGTCTACGGGACGAAGATTAGAGCACGGTAAGAACTCATTTGTCCGCCTCGCTCGATGACTCTCACGACTGCACTTGACACTACTCGTCACGTCACACGAAGGCACGAAGACACGAAGCCATTGCGGGTCTCCTTGCTGTCTCACCGACCGGACCGAAATTGCAACAGCATTCACATTCGCGTTTTCACCTGGATACGTTGCGCCAGCGAAGATTTGCCCATGCGACTTCGTGTCGTCGTGTCTTCGTGTGCCGTCAGGGAGAGAGTCGAGGGGAGTCGTGAGACTCGTCGAGCGAAGCGGACGAGTGCAGTCGCGTTAAAAGGCAAACTGCATCCCAACCTCGACGCGTCGCGCCGGCCCGGCGGAGCTCGCCAACCCGAAGAACGGCGACTGGAGATTGCCGCTGTAATTCAGATAGTTCGTGCGGTTCAGGAGATTGAAGCCCTGCACGTAGAAGTCCACGCGAAACCGGTCGTTCGATCGTTCCGCCGACATGATCATCGGGCCCCCGCCCTCGCCGTCGCCGCCCACGCGACGCTGAATCACGGGCCCGCCGCCCGGCGCGGCCGCGCGCTCGCCGCCGAAGCCGAAGCCGCGGCTGATGCGCGCGTTGAGGTCCCAGCGCCACGCGGCGCGCTCGGTGTTGCGGCCCACGCCTGCTGGGCGATCGTTGCTGACGCCGTCGCGATTGTCGTCGCGTCCGGTCGTGATCGTGTACGGCAGCCCCGACTGCGCCTGGCTCATGATGTTGCCGCGGATACCTTTCGGCAGCGGAAAGTTGAACATCGTGAACAGGCGATGGCGCGCGTCCTGCGCGGCGGGCCCCCACTCGGCGTCGGGATCGCGGCTGTCGGCCGGAAGCGACAGCGGGCTGTCCGCGTGGTTCCTGGTGCTCGACAGGACGTAGAACATCCCGAGCATGGTCCGCGAGCTCGGGATCCGGTAGTTCGCGTTCATCGTCAATCGATTCACTTCCAAACGGCCCGTCGACTCGAGCTGCGCGATCGTGCCGACATCGGGGCGCGGGCGCAGCCCCGCTTCGTCGGGCGCGTTCACGTTGATCGACCGCAGCTGATTGCGACCGTCGTGGCGCATGTAACTCGCCTGCACGCTCAGCGCCTCGCCGAAGCTGCGCTCGGCGCCGATCGACCATTGATGGACGTACGGCATCGCCAGGTCCGGCGCGATCTGCACGACGCCCGACGGCAGCACGACTGCCGAAGCACCGGCGAACGGATCGGGATACCCGGGAGTGAGAATCAGCAGATCGCGCTGGGCCACGCCGTCGACGCGCAGCGACTGGTCGTAGAGATCGGCCGCGAACCAGTCGTGGAAGATCCCGTAGCCGCCGCGCACCGTCGTCTTCCAGCCGAACGGATTCCAGGAGAAGCCGCCCCGAGGCATGAAGTTGGCCACGTCGCTGAGGTGATTCTGCACCTCGTGCCGGACGCCGCCGCTCACCGTCAGGTTCTTGCTCACACGCACATCGTCCTGCACGTAGAGCCCGAGCTGGTATTGGAGGAACGACGTTTCGACGTCGCCGAGCCTCTGCGTGTACGTGTTCGGCCGCCCCGCCAGGAAGGCATCGAGGCTGCCGAACGTGAACGTGCCGTTTGCGTTGCGCGCGTCGAGCTGCCGGTAGGCGCCCGCTTCGAGGAGCACGCCGGCGCGCATGGCGTGCTTCCCGACCGTGAAGTCGGTGTTGTTCGCCAGCTCGAGGGACTTCAACGCGCGGTCGCTCGCGATGCCTGCTCCTCCGCGCGTGAATGCGTCGATGACGACGACGGCGGGCTGGGTGGATTGTGAGCGCTGCGCGGTGTCTTCGACGCGGAACTGCGCGCGCAGCTCGTTGAACGCCGCCTTGCCGAGCACGGTGGTCGCTGACGCGCGCACCTGATGCTGCGCGCTCTCGCGGGTGAACGCACGTTCCTGAAGCGCGAAATCACCGACTCCGAGATTCCGCCTGTCCTCGTCGCGGCGCTGGTATTCGACTCTCAGCGTCTGGTCATTCGTGAGCGCATGCTCCAACCCGACGGTGACCTCTGCCCGATCGATGGGGCGGCGCACCTGGTCGGCTACCCGTCCGGTCGGCAGCTGCGCGACGATGGTCTGCGAGTCGTACGACGCGTTGCCGTCGACGTTGAAGAAGAGTGAGGTCCGCTCTTTCTTCAGCGGTCCGAAGATGCTTCCCGAGAACCGCCGGAAATGCTCAGGCGTCTGCGTCCGGGCAAACGCGTTTCGCGCGTTGAGCACGTCGTCTCGAAGCCCAAGGTTCGCGCTCCCGCTCCAGGCATTCGTTCCGGGCTTTGTGATCACGTCGACCAGCGTGTGACCGGCCGCGTGGTTCTCGGCGGCGTACGCATTCACGCGAAAACGAATCTGACGGATCCGGTTCTTCGGGGGGAGCCTGCCGCCGCGAAAGCCGTTCACCTGAAATACCGCATCGCCGCCAGCCATCTGGCGCAAGGCCTCCTCGAACTCGTCGGGATCGTCCGGAAGCTGCGACAGCTCCTCCTCGCTGAGCGTGGTGCCGAACGCGTTGTCAGGAGCGGGCACGTCACGGTCGGTGACCACCAGCTGTTCCTGGAGCGATGCGATCCGAAGCGTGGCCGTGTGGTAATTGTTGCCGCGGCGCAGGTTGATCCGCGCGTCGTACGGCGCAAATCCGGGCGCTTCCAAGTGGAGCTGAATGGGCACGACGGCGAGGTCGGCAAAGGCCGCCTGGCCTCGACTGTCAGAGGACAGGTCGCGTGGGCCGGCGTCGCTGGGCGTCACGCGCACGGCTGCGCCCACGATCGCGGCGCCGCTCTGGTCCACAACAGTCACGCGAAGCGAGGCAGACCCCTGCTGCGCCGAGAGCGGCGCGGCGAGCAGCAATGTGGCGGTGGCCAGCCATATCGTCCTCATCGGATTACTTCGTGAACGTGTTGTTCTTGAAGGCGGCATTGAGCTTGATACTCTTGATCGACCACTCCTCGTTGACCGATCCGTTCACACCGCGCGAGAGGTGGTGCGGGAGCAGAATCCCGTCGACCTTTCGGTAATCATCGAATCGGAGCTCGAACGTCGCCTCCGGAGGCGGGCCATCACCAGCGGCATTTCGCGTGATGTCGTCGGGGCTCGCGGGCGCACCGCCCGCGCCGCCGGGCCGGCGCACCATGATGCGCGGCTGCGGCCCCTGCCATGTGAGCATGAGCGGCAGTCGCGTCTCCTGATCGATGAACAGGCGCATCGCCGGCCCCTCAGCCGGTTTGACGTCGAGCACGTCGGCCTTTCCGTCCGGCGCCTCGGCCACGCCCCCGTAGGTTACGGCGGCATCGGTCGTCAACAGCCACGCAAGCATGAACCTCGCGAGATCGGCGCGTCGAGTCCGGCGCCGCATCTCCTGCACCTGTTCCGCGGTCATCTCGCGCCCGCCGGGCCCGCGCATGATCATCATGTGATTGCCCATCCCGCCGCGCTGGCTGCTGTCGTCCCACACCTCCGTCCCGTTCAGGACTTCGGTGCGGACCATCGTGCCGCCGCCGGGCATGCCGATCGACTCGTTGCGTCGCAGCTTGTCCGGTGCCTCGATCAGCAGCTCCAACTCGCCTTCCATCTGCATGTCGCCCATCGAGCGCCGAATGTCGCCCGAGGCCTGGAGTGTCTTCAGGGAGCGAAGCTTCTCCTCGCCGCCAAGCGCCTTGCGCGCCTCAGCGAGTACTGACGCGGCTCGCGCCGCCGCATCCTGGGCGAACCCTTCAAACGGGTGGGCAGCTGTAAGCGCCGCCACCACACCGAGTGTCCATACGATGTGCTTCTGCATGGTTCCCATTCTTCCCGTCGGCGGCGCGCCGATCATTAACCCGCCGCAAAGAGATTGTTAAGAATGTAAAACGTTGATCCAGCACGCTTTAGCGTCGCTCGGCGCATGCTACACTCCGACCGGTGAAGCCTCCATCCCGTCTCGCGCTGCTGACCGCCGCGCTTCTGGTCCTGCTGCCGGCGCTCGCCATCCTGCAGTACCGGTGGGTGGGCCAGCTTGGGGACGCGGCGCGCGAGCGCATGCAGCGCAACCTGCACAACGCCGCGCAGCAGTTCCAGGAGTCGTTCGACAGCGAAGTTGCCAGGGCGCTCGTCAGCCTGCCGGTAGACGCCGCGAGATCCTCGGATCGGTACGCCGAACGATACGCCGCATGGGCAAGCACGACCGCGTATCCGTGGCTGGTCGCGAACGTATACGTCGTCGATGCGCCTGGGCATGAATTGCGGCTGACCCGATGGGACGCCCAGGCGCGGACCTTCGCCGCTGCCCGCTGGGAGGGCCCGCTCGAGCGCACGAAAGAGCATTTCAAGTCCGAGCTGGCGGCCTTCACCTCCGGAGAACCGCGGCGTCTCGATCGACCGCCGCTGAACGACCACGAGGCGCTCCTCGTGGCGCCGCTCATCCACATCCAATTCGGTGCTCCGCACCAGCCTCACACCCTGAGGTCTGTCGCGACGACGTTCGGGTTCACCGTCATCGAGCTCAATCTGCCGGCTATCAGGGAACAGCTGCTCCCCGCCCTCGCCCATCGGCATTTCAGTGAGAGAGACGATGACGCGTATCGCGTGGCCGTGGTCGATGCAGCAAATCCGGCCCGGGTCATCTACCGGTCGTCGCCGGACGCACCTGCCGATCCGTCCAAGGCGGACGTCAGCGTTCCCATCTTCGCGGCGCTTCAGGATCCCGTGATGTTCCTCACGCGGGGCGCCGCGCGGGAGAGCCACGATGGCCGAGAGAGGCGGCACGTCGTCGTCAGCATGATTCGCGAGCAGCGCGCCAGCAACGTCACGGTGCGCCTCTCGAACACGGAAAGCGGACGTTGGCGGCTGATCGCGCAGCACGAACGCGGTTCGCTCGACGCTGCGGTTGGGGATGTGCGGCAGCGGAACCTGCTCGTAAGCTTCGGCATCCTCCTGTTGATGGGCGTGAGCGTAGGCCTGCTCACGCTCTCGTCACGCCGCGCGCAACGGCTCGCCCAGCAGCAGATGGAGTTCGTGGCGGGAGTCTCGCACGAGCTGCGAACGCCCGTCGCGGTCATCCATTCAGCGGCGGAGAATCTATCGCACGGCGTCGTCGGCGATCCGGATCGGGTCCGCCGTTATGGCGACGCAATCGAGATCGAGGCGAGGCGGCTCGGCGAAATGATCGAGCGTGTGTTGCAGTTCGCCGGCATCGAGTCTCGGCGGATCGCGCGCTCACCCGTTGCGATCGAACCGTTGATCGCGGAAGCGGTCGACGCCGCCATGGCGCACGAACGACAGACGTTCACCGTCGAGAAGCGGATCGCCGCGGATCTGCCGGTCGTGCTCGGCGACCCGACCGCACTGCGGTCGGCTGTGCAGAACCTGGTCGCCAACGCCATGAAGTATGGCGGCGCCGACCGATGGATCGGCATACGTGCCGACGCAGTGCACGACGGACGCGATCGCCGGGAGGTGCACATCACGGTCGAGGATCACGGTTGCGGCGTCGCCGCCGCGGACCTCCCGCACATCTTCGATCCGTTCTATCGCGGCGCCGACGCGACGAAAAGGCAGATTCAGGGCAGCGGTCTGGGCCTCGCGCTCGTGCGCCGCATCGCCGACGCGCACCACGGACGCGTGACCGTCGTCACGCGCGAAACGGCCGGCACCGCGTTCACGCTCCACCTCCCCGACGCCTCCATGTTCCACGACAAGCCGGCACCATTCCGATTCACGAATGAAGCTGCTGCTGGTTGAAGACGAGCCCGGTCTCGTCATGACGCTCACCGACCGGCTTCTCGCCGAAGGCTACGAGGTGGAGACGGTGGGCACGGCGCCGGCTGCCGTGGAACGCGGCGGCGCGGCCGCGCACGACCTTATCCTGCTCGACGTCATGCTGCCGGGCGGAAGCGGCTTCGACGTGTGCCGCGCGCTTCGCCAGCGCGGCGTGCGATCGCCGATTCTCATGCTCACCGCACGCGGGCAGGTCGTCGACCGCGTCGTAGGTCTGAAGCTTGGCGCCGACGACTATCTCGTGAAGCCCTTCGACATGGCGGAGCTGCTGGCGCGAATCGAGGCGCTGCTGCGCCGCGCTCCTGCCGCCGTCACGCACCACTCCTTCCGCTTCGCCGATGTCATCGTCGACTTCCGCCGCGCCGAAGTCACCAAGGCGGGCCAGCCGGTGGACCTCTCGGCACGCGAGTTCAAGCTCCTTCGCTACTTCGCCGAGCATCTCGGCGCGGCCATCTCGCGCGACGAGCTGCTGAACGAGGTGTGGGGATACCACGCGATGCCGTCGACGCGGACGGTCGATGTGCACGTGGCGTGGCTGCGCCAGAAGCTCGAAACGAACCCGCGTCACCCGCAACACCTGCTGACCGTACACGGCCTCGGCTACAAATTCATCGCATAGGCAGCGCGAGAGGCTACACTCTGTGGGCGTCCCTGACGGGACCCATGACCGCCGATCCGCGCCCGCGAGTGCTCCCCCAGGCGGTGCTCGACGCGATGCCCTCCGCGTCCGCGCAGCTGAGCGAAGGGGGAGAGATACTGGGCGTCAACGCCGCATGGCGCACGCTCGCGGAACGTTCCCAGCCGCAACCCAGTACCAACGTCACGGCCGGCGCGAACTATATCGAGGCGTGCGAACGGGCTGGCGCGCCGTGGGCGCACGCGGCCGCGGCATCGGTGCGCCGCGTGCTGGCCGGAGACGCCGCGCGCGCGTCGGTCGAATACGAGCTCGCTACGGCCGCGGAGACGCGCTCGTTCGAGCTCATCGTCACCCGCCTCGAGGGCGATGAGTTTCGGGGCGCGCTGGTGACGCAGGTCGACACCACGCCTCGACAGACCGCGGTCAAGGCGCTGTTCCAATCGGAATCCCGGTACCGCTCCATCGTCGAAAGCGCCCCGGTCGGCATCTATCAGACCGCTCCCGACGGCCGGATCCTCGCGGCGAACCAGAGCCTGGCCGATATCGTCGCCGCCGGATCACCCGACGATCTGATCGGCACGTCGATCACGCGGTTCTACGCGAACGCGGGCGAGCGTGATGCGCTCATCGCGCAGCATCAACCAGAAGCCGCGGCGACGCCGATCGAGCTCGAGTGGAAGCGTGCCGATGACGTCCCCATCTGGGTCCAGCTGGCAGCGCGCGCGATGACAAATGCTGCGGGCCAGACTGTGTATTGGGAAGGCTTCGTCTATGACATCTCGGAACGCAAGCGGCTCGAGGGACAGCTCGCCCAGGCGCAGAAGATGGAGAGCGTCGGGCGCCTGGCGGGCGGGATCGCGCACGATTTCAACAATCTCCTGACCGTGATGATCGGCTACGCGGAGCTCCTGCACACGAGCGACGAGCTGCCGGCCGCGTTCCGCGCCGCCGTGAGCGAGATTCTCGCGGCCGCCCGCCGCGCGGCAGAACTCACGGGGCGCATGCTCGCGTTCGCCCGCAAGCAGCGTGTGCGGCCGCGGGCGGTCAATGTGAATGATGTCGTGCGCGGTGTCGAAGGCCTGCTGCGGCGGATCATCGGCGAGGACGTGCGCCTGGATGTCCGCCTGACCGGCGACCTTCCTTCGGTGCTCATCGATCCTGCGCAGCTCGAACAGGTCCTGATGAACCTGGCCGTGAACGCGCGTGACGCCATGCCGAACGGCGGCACGCTGAGCATCGAGAGCGACGCCGTGGACATTACCGCCGACCAGGCGCGGCGCCGCCCCGGGCTGCGGCCCGCACCGTATGTGCGCCTGACGGTCACGGACACGGGCGTGGGCATGGAGCCGGCAACACTGGCTCGCGTGTTCGAGCCGTTCTTCACCACGAAGGAACCAGGCAAAGGCACCGGGCTCGGCCTCGCGATGTGCTACGGCATCATCAAGCAGGCGAGCGGCTTCATCGGCTGCGAAAGTTCGAAGGGCGTCGGCACGACGTGCACGGTGATGCTGCCGCCAGCTGCGGGAACGCCCGATCCGCCACAGGGGTCCGATGCCGCGGTGCCCGGCCAGACAGAGTCGAAGACGACGAGCGCCACCATCCTTGTCGTCGAGGACGAGTCGGTCGTGCGCCAGTTCGTGGCCGACGTCCTCCGCGCATCGGGCCATGTGGTGCACGCCACCGGATCGGCGACGGAAGGCCTCGCGTTCGCGGCTGCGCAGCCCCGGGTCGATCTGCTGGTGGCCGACGTGGTGATGCCGCAGATGGATGGCGTCACGCTGGCCGCCAGAATCCGCGCGCGCCAGCCCAATCTTCGCGTGCTGCTGTTGTCAGGCCATCAGGACCGTCGCCTCGCGGCCGGCGACACAACGTCGATGCTTCTGGCGAAGCCGTTCACCGCGGCACAACTGCGCGCGCGGGTCGAAGAAGCGCTTCGAGGGGGACCGGAATAGGCTAGGGCCGGTTCACCCAGCCATCGTTGATGAAACGGCCGAACCCGCGGGTACTGGGGAGCGATCACCGGCTGCGGCGTGGGGTTCTGGTGGCGGCCCGGAACGCCCCAGATCGAATACGGGACGTAGAAGTACTGCGGCACCACGACCGTCACCGGAGCGGGCGGCGGCTGCTCGCCAATCACGACCAGTCCAGGAGTCGGTGGTTCGGGAGCGGCGGTCGCGGGCGCGGCCTCCATTTCCGGGGTGGCCGTTGGAGCAACGAACTCGATGCGGGTTCGAAGCATCTTCAGCATGACGGCTTCGCTCACACCCGCTTTCTTCAGCGCAAGAATCTCGCTCTTGTCGAGCGAGAACACCGTTCGATCCGAGTCGATGAGGGCCATGAGGATGTCGTCGGACAGTCCGGCCTTCGTGAGCTCGATGATGTCGCGTACCGTTACGGCGCTCGCGGACGCCGGAATGAGAAGTGCCGCCGCGAACAGAAGCGTGCGGATTGCGGACATGCCTCTATTTTGAGGGTCGGCCACGCGCGCCGCAAGCCGGCCCTGGGCTGGACTTGGACGCGGACAGATCCGAGAAAGAGGCCAGCGCGACCGGGCCGGATCGGACAGAATAGGCCTGAAATCGGCGTCGAGCAGCGGTACGTGGCTTGCTGTCTCGGGTCGTGAAGGAGTCCCACAATCATGGAAATCACCAAGGGGGCGGCGAGCATCGCGGCCGCGGCGTGCCTCATCGCCGGGGCGGGCAGCGCGTACTTGGTCACGAGGTCGGGACCCGTCCGGGACGTGGATGTCGCGTCCGCCCAGGCCGTCTCGCCCGACCCGGCGTCGCCGGATCCGGCGGCACGTCCCGTCGAGCAGTCCGAAGCAGTCGTCGGCGATCAGCCGTCACCGGCATTGACCGCATCGGATCCTGCACCCGTCGAAAGGCCCTTCGCGGGTGCCGGCGCGCGGCGGCCTTCCGTGAGCACGGACCGCAGTGCGCGCGTGCGGCGTGGGACACCGACGCCCGCCCCGAGCGCGCGACCGAGCGAAACGCCCGACGACTACGTGTCGCCGCCGAGCACCGAGCCGCGCATTGCGACGGCGCCAACGCTGGCGCCATCGCTGCCCGAACCCGAGCCGGTTGCGCCGGCGCCTCAGTTCGAGGAGCTGATCGTCTCGGCCGACTCGGTGATTGGCCTCGAGGTGGAATCGTCACTCACGAGCGAGCGGGCGCGAGTGGAGGATGAGGTCACCGCGCGGGTCACGCGCGACGTCAAGGTCGGCGACCGCGTCGCGATTCCCGCGGGCGCGCAAGCCGTCGGCGAAGTGACGCTGGTCGAGCGCGGCGGCAAGATGCGGGAGAAGGCGCGCCTCGGCGTGCGCTTCACGTCGATCGTGCTCGCCGACGGGACGCGCATCCCGCTCGAGACCGATACGATCATCCGCGAGGGCAGCTCGCCCAGCAATGAGAGCGCCGCGAAGATTGGTGGCGGCGCGATCGGCGGCGCCATCATCGGCGGCATCCTCGGCGGCGCCAAGGGAGCGATCATCGGCGGCTCCGCGGGCGCCGGCGCCGGCACCGCCGCGGTCATGGCCGGCGGCCGCAACGCCGCGACGCTCACGTCGGGCGCGCCCATCACCGTCCGGCTCCTGAAGCCGGCTACCGTCACCGTCGAGAAGTAGCGCGAGGCGCTGCGGCGTCGCGATGCAAGGCCGGCATTCCTGCCGGCCTTTTCCTTGTACCGGCAGCGGCGTCCGCACTAGAATCAAACGCAAGGAGCCATCATGAGGATCCATACATTCATTGGAATCGCAGCCCTTATCGCCGCGTCTGCTGCGGCGGGTGCGCAGGTCAGAAAGGCCGAGATGGAAGGCATCAGCAATTTTTCGCGTGTCGACGCCACGGTGGGCTGCGGCGGCGCGACACAGCCGACGGCAATGGCGGCACTGAAGAAGAGCGGCTTCGTTTCCGTGATCAACCTGCGCACGGCCACCGAGCAGGGTGCCGACATCGACGCCGGCCGCTCTGCCGCGCAGGCAGCGGGGCTCAAGTACATCCACCTGCCGTTCGATATGGCCAGCCCGGACCCGAAGCTGGTCGACAACTTCCTGGCGGCCGTCTCGGACACCGCGAACCAGCCGGTGTACATCCACTGCGCGTCGGCCAATCGCGTGGGCGCGGTCTGGATGATCAAGCGGGTGCTGCGGGACGGCTGGGAGGTCGACAAGGCGCGCGAGGAAGCCGAGGCCATCGGCCTCTCCAATCAGCGGTTGAAGAACTTCGCCACCGAGTACATCGCGGCGCACAAGAAATAGAAATCACGTGAACCCGGAAGAGTTCAGACGGCACGGGCATGCGCTCGTCGACTGGATCGCCGAGTACCTGGCGAACCCCGAACGCTATCCCGTGCTCCCGCGCGTCACCCCTGGACAGCTGCGCGGCGCGCTGCCCGCGTCTGCGCCCGAACAGGGCGAGGCCTTCGAGGAGATCTTCCGCGATTTCGATCGTGTGATCGTCCCGGCGCTGACGCACTGGAACCACCCGGGCTTCTTCGCGTACTTCGCGATTTCGGCGAGCGAGCCGGGCATCCTCGCCGAATTCCTCTCGGCGGCGCTCAATCAACAGGCGATGCTGTGGCGTACCTCTCCGGCGGCCACCGAGCTCGAGGAAGTGGCCATGGGCTGGCTGCGAACCCTCATGGGGTTGCCGAGCCGCTTTGAAGGCGTCATCTACGACACGGCCTCGATCGGCACGCTGCACGGCCTCGCGGCGGCACGCGAAACGGCCGTGCCGGATGTGCGCCGCGCCGGACTCGCCGGTCGAGGCGACATGCGCCTGCGCGTCTACTGCTCCGAGCATGCGCACTCGTCGGTCGACAAAGCCGTCATTCTTCTCGGCCTCGGACATGAGGCGCTCTGCCGGATCCCGGCGGATGCCGAGTTCAGCATGAACCCGCTCGCGCTTGGCGACGCCATCGCGGCCGATCGCGCCGCCGGCGCGGTTCCGGTTGCCGTCGTCGCAACCGTTGGCACCACGTCGATGACGAGCGCCGATCCATTGCCATCGATCGCCGACCTGTGCGCGCGCGAGCGAGTGTGGCTTCATGTGGACGCGGCGTACGCGGGCGCGGCCGCCATCGTTCCCGAGTATCGCCATTTCTTCAACGGCTGGGAGCGCGCGGATTCGATCGTCGTCAATCCGCACAAATGGCTCTTCACGCCCTTCGACCTGAGCGCGTTCTATTGCCGGCGGATGGATGTCGTGCGCGCGGCGTTTTCGCTGGTGCCCGAGTATCTGCGCACGGCGGAAGGCGACGCGGCGCGCAACCTGATGGACACGGGCGTACAGCTCGGTCGCCGCTTCCGCGCGCTGAAGCTGTGGATGATTCTGCGGCACTTCGGAGCCGAGGGTTTGCGCGCCGTGCTTCGCACGCACATCGACCTTGCGAAACGGTTCGCGGAATGGATCGACGGGTCCCCGGACTTCGAGCGCCTCGCGCCGGTGCCCTTCAGCGTCGTCTGTTTCCGCGCCAGACCTCACGGCATGTCGCTTCCAGCCGACGAGCTCGACGCCTTCAACGAGCGGCTGATGGCGTCCGTCAACGCGACCGGCGAGATCTTCATCTCACACACGAGGATCAATGGCGCGCTGGCGCTGCGCCTGGCAATCGGGAACCTCCGTACCGCTGAGCACCACGTCGCGCGCGCCTGGGAACTGCTGCGCCAGCATAGCGCCGAGCTGTCCCGCCTTTCCTCCCTGTAAATCCCGCGATTGCAACGGTTTGGCTCAGCTCGCGCCACATACACGGGTATGTCGCTTGCACTGCCACACGCGGGTAGAGACCGAGACAACGTCTAGGAGGATCTAATGCTGAAGAGATGGGCTTTTATGGCCGCGCTCGCGCTGGCGCTCTCGCCAGCGGCCGCGAGTGCGGATTGGTTGTTCACGCCGAACATCGGCGCCGGCTTCGGCGGGACTGCAAGCGGACGTGAGCACCTGACCTATGGGGCATCGATCGGCTTCATGGGCGCAGGCGTGTTCGGCTGGGAGGCCGACGTTTCTTATACGCCGGAATTTTTCGAAGGTGATGACAACGATGCGGATCTCCTCAACACCGGCGACAGCAACGTCACGTCAGTAATGGGGAACATCCTCATCGGGGTGCCGATTGGTGGGCAGTCGGGCGCCGGCGTGCGGCCGTACTTTGCCGCCGGAGCTGGTCTGCTGCAGACGCGCGTGCAGGATGCCGACGCTCTGTTTGAAATCGACAACAACGACTTCGGCATCAACGTCGGCGGCGGCGTCATGGGCTTCGCGACGGACAACGTCGGGTTCCGTGGCGACGTGCGCTACTTCCGCGGTTTCGGCGAGGACACGAGCAACGACCAGTTCGATGTCGATCTGTCCGACTTCGATTTCTGGCGTGCCACGGTCGGTGTGACGTTCCGTTGGGGCAATCAGTAGGTTCGTCGGTTCGTGAGTCCGCGGCGTCGCGGGCTCACGAGCCGATGCGCCATGTTTCCTTCCAGCCGTCACCGTCGGGTTCGAGCGCGATCATTCCGTGAAGCGGGAAACCGGTTACTGTCGTCGGCTCGCCACCGCCGGTCATCAGGCGGAGCAATCGCTCGAGGTGCGGCATGTGACCGACGAGCATGAGGTCGCGCGCTTCACCAAATAGCCGGTCTCTGATCCATTCCGGCGGATCCGCCGGCTGCAATCCTCGTTCGGCAGTCAGCGCGGCGAGCGGATGGCACACCTTCCAGAATGCCTCGGCTGTCTGGCGGGCGCGCAGCTTGCCGCTATGCCAGATCGCATGGGGTTTCACACCTCGTCTCGCCGCTTCATCCGCCACGAGCAACACCGCGGCGCGGCCGCGCTCGGAGAGCGGCCGCATGGCGTCCACGTCGGGTCCGACGGCTTCACCGTGATGAACGAGGTAGGTCGTCAAGCCCGTAAGCCTTGAGCCCTAAGCCTTGAGCCGTTGATGGTATACTGCTGCGTTCGGTGGCGCGGCGATTTCACGACTTGATGGGCCGCGCGCTCATGCTCACGCATGGGCTGAATACTATCTAAGTCGCGCCCACGAGGCCCGCGACATGAGTCGGCGGGCTTTTCTGCTTTCTGGACGACCGCGTTTTGTTGAAGGAGCATCATGTCGCGTTTCATCTTCACATCTGAGTCCGTCTCCGAGGGACACCCCGACAAGGTCTGCGACTACATTTCCGACTCGATTCTCGACGCCTGCTTCGAACAGGATCCGACGAGCCGCGTGGCGTGCGAGACCTTGTGCAAGAGCGACACGGTGGTGCTTGCGGGTGAGATCACGACGAACGCGACGCTCGACTACGAGAAAATCGTGCGTCAGGCGGTGAAGGAGATCGGGTACACGGATCTCTCGGAGCCGTTCTGCGACACGACGCTGAAGCTGGTGCCGATCATCACGAAACAGTCCGCTCAGATTTCGCAGGGTGTGACCGCCACGACCAGCCAGAGCGGCGATCAGGGCGCCGGCGACCAGGGCATCATGTTCGGCTACGCGACCGACGAGTCTACCGAGATGATGCCGCTCCCGATTCTCCTCGCCCACAAGATCACCAAGGGACTCACCGACGATCGCAAGGCCGGCAGAGTCGACTTCCTCCGCCCCGACAGCAAGTCTCAGGTCTCCGTGCAGTACGAACACAATGAGCCCCGGGCCGTAACCGCTGTCGTCGTCTCGACGCAGCACACGCCGAACGCCAACCAGAAGAAGATCACCGAGTACGTCCGCGAGGATCTCGGTCCGCGCGTCCTCGGCCGCTGGTGGAGCAATGACGTCACGCTGTTTGTGAACCCGACGGGCGATTTCAGCCACGGCGGACCGTCGGCCGACGCCGGCGTCACCGGCCGGAAGATCATCGTCGATACCTACGGCGGCTGGGGGCGGCACGGCGGCGGCGCGTTCAGCGGCAAGGACCCGTCGAAGGTCGACCGCAGCAGCGCATACTTCTGCCGCTTCGTGGCGCGCCAGGTTGTCGCCGCGGGTCTTGCCAAGAAGGCCGAGATTCAGGTGGGCTACGCGATCGGAATGGCGAAGCCGGTTTCCGTGAAGGTGGACACCTTCGGCACCGGCGACGAGCATGCCGCGGCCGAGTTCGTCATGAACGCGTTCGATTTCCGGCCGCGCATGATCATCGAGCGCCTCGACCTGCTGCGCCCGATTTACCGCAGCACCACCAACTACGGACATTTCGGCCGCCCCGGCCTGCCGTGGGAAACCGTGGAGAAGGCGGCCGCAATAGCAAAATAGATTTGCGATTTGCGATCACAAATTCTAGAAGACTGGTACCAGCGTCGCGGGTTCGCGGTAATCGTTTTCTGGACCGCGCTCAGTCGATCGGCGATCGACTGGGCGCGAGCCTCCGGAACCCCGGTCGAGGCGAGCGTCGTTTTCACGTCCCTTCCAAGCGTCTCCACCTGACGCTCGCTCAGCTCCTTGGCAGTCAGACTCATCCATAGCGTCTTCGCCAGGCTTTGCGCCGTCTGATCGTCGAGCCGGGCGCCGGCAAGCGCCTGCGAGACTTCCTGGGCCAGACCGTTCATCTGTTGCACGGCCTCGTCGTTCGACCCGTATTTCGCGATGTCGTCTCGGAGTTCCTCGGGCGCCTGCGGGTCCTTGTTCGCGGCGTTCATCAGGTCGCGCGCGATGTCGCCGATCTCGTTTGCCTGCTCGCGGTTCGGTGTTGGGGTCGGGCCGTCCGCCTGCCGGCAGCCGCTCAGAAAAAGAGACAGGGCGAGAGGCAGCGCCAGGAGCGCAAGTCGCACCGATGTGGGCATAGGCCGGAGCGTACAACAAAAAAGAGCGGGCCGAACGGCCCGCTCTTTCGTTCACGTCACGGAAGCGCCGCCTACTTGGCGGCTTTCATCGAGCTGACGGTGATGATCTTCTTCCCGTCCTTCTCGCTCACCTCGCCCGTCGCTTCGACCTGCGTGGCGACGAATTCGACCAGTTTGGCGTTGCTGTTCGCCGCATAGTCGCCGGCAATCTCGTACACCGCATCCGACGCCATGATCCCCATCGCCGCGCCCTTCTTGGCGCACGCCGTGGCGCAGCCCTTGTGTCCTTCGCCGTGGCCGCCCTCGCCCTTCTTGGTGTGGCAGGCGATGTCGACGACTTCGCCCTTGACGGTCTTGCTCTCCGCCAAGAGGGACGCGCTGGCCATGAAGGCCGCGGCCGCAGCAACCGCAAGAATCTTCCGCATTCTCAAACTCCTTTTGTTGCGCCCGCGCACCCTGCGGGGACCGATGAAAGCGGGCCTTACCATATCCGCGACGTTGCGCACTGTCAATGGTTCCTTCGTGTTACGCTCCACGGTTCCAAGGAGCTGAAATCGATGAATCGCCGCCTCTTCGCCCTCGTCGTGACGGTTGCCGCGCTGGCCGCGTCCGCTGCGCCAGGCGGCCAGACGCAGCCAGTGGTCGCCATCCGCGGCGGGACGATTCTCACGGTCACGAAAGGGACGATTCCCGCTGGGACAATCGTACTTCGCGGAGGCAGAATCGAGGCGGTTGGAGCGAACGTCGCCGTGCCTGCGGGCGCGCAGATCATCGACGCGGCCGGCCGGTTCGTATCACCCGGCATCATCGATGCCCACTCACACATCGCGGCCGACTCGATCAATGAGGGCGGGACGACCGTGAGCTCGATGACGGGGATCGAAGACGTGCTCGACCCCTCCGACGTGGACATCTACCGCGATCTCGCCGGCGGCCTCACGGTGGCGAACGTCCTGCACGGCAGCGCCAATCCGATCGGCGGCAAGAACGCCGTGATCAAGCTGCGGTGGGGCAAGACGCGCGCGAAGGACCTTCTCTTGGAAGGCGCGATGCCCGGAATCAAGTTCGCCCTCGGCGAGAACCCGAAGGACATGCGGCAGTTCGGGCAGCAGGGCCCGCGCCGGTTTCCGGTCACGCGACCTGGCGTGGAGTTCGTCATCCGCGACGCGTTCACGCGCGCCAAGGCGTATCAGCGGTCGTGGCAGGAATACGAACGGCGCCGGCGGGCGGGGGACGAGATGCTCGCGCCGCGCCGGGATCTGCAGCTCGAGCCGCTCGTCGAGATCCTCGAGGGGAAGCGGCTCGTCCACGCGCACGGCTACCGCGCGGATGAGATGCTGATGTTGATTCGCCTCGCCGACGAGATGGGCTTCAAGGTCGCGACCTTTCAGCACGTCCTCGAGGGCTACAAGATCGCGAAGGAGATCGCGGCGCATGGCGCCGGCGCGTCGACGTTCTCCGACTGGTGGGGCTACAAGGTCGAAGTGGTCGACGCCATCCCTCACAACGCCGCGATCATGGTTCGGAAAGGGGTCCTCGTCTCCATCAATTCCGACTCCGCCGAGCATGCCCGCCGCCTCAACACCGAAGCGGCGAAGTCGATCAAGTGGGGCGGCCTGACGGAGGACGAAGCGTTCGCGCTGGTGACGATCAATCCCGCGAAACAGCTGCGCATCGACAATCGCGTAGGATCGCTCGAGCCCGGGAAGGACGCCGACGTCGTGGTCTGGTCGCACCATCCGCTCAGCTCGTACGCCGTGGCGGACCGGGTGTACATCGACGGCACGCTCTACTACGACCGCCAGGCCGAGACGACGCGGCTGACGGACCTGAGGAAGGAAAAGGACACGCTGATCGCCGCCGAGCAATCGCAGCGCAAGCCCCCGCCCGCGACGACGGAGCCGCAGGCGGAGCGGCCGCGCACCGCTCTAAACGGCGGCGCTGAGAATGGCGGCGCCAGGACAGCCAGCGCCATGACAGCCAGCACCGCGGGAACGACGGGGCAGGCGCCGAAGCAGGAGATGGGCGCCGTCACCGCAATCACGAACGCCCGAATCCACCCTGTCACCTCGCCATCGATCGAGCGCGGGACGATCCTCATCCGCGGCCGCAGCATCGCGGCCGTGGGTGCGACCGTGCAGGTGCCGGCCGGCGCCACAATCATCGACGCCGGCGGTGCCGACGTCTACCCCGGATGGATCAACGGCCGCACGACGCTCGGCCTGACCGAGCCGGGCTCGAACACGTTCTACGACGCGAGCGAGATGCTCGACTTCAACCAGGTCGTGCGCGCGGTCGTGGCGTACAAGGCCGACAGCGACGCCATTCCCGTGGCGCGCGCGAACGGCGTCACCACAGCGGCCGTGATTCCCTCAGGTGGGCTCCTGGGCGGTCAGGCGGCAGTCGTCAATCTCGACGGATGGACCTACGAAGAGGCGGCGATCAAGCCGATCGCGGGGGTCAGCTTTCAGTTCCCGACGATCGGGCGCCAGGGCGGGTTCGGGCCGAACCCGGATCGCAATCGCGACTACGAGGAGCTGAGGAAGGAGCGCGACGCCAGAGTCGAGCGCGTCGCCGGGCTCATCGAGCGCGCGCGCGGCTATGCGCGCACGCCGACCGCCGAGCGCGCAACCGACTGGTCGCTGGAAGCGCTCGTGCCGGTCGTCGAGCGCCGTGCGCCGCTGTTCACACTGGCCAACGGCGAGGCCGAGATTCGCGAAGCGATCGCCTTCGGAGACCGGCACAACGTCCGCATCGTGATCACCGGCGGCATGGAATCGCCGCTCGTGGCGCCGCTGCTCCGGGACAAGCACATCCCCGTGATTCTCGGCGACGTCTTCGCCCTGCCGACGCGCGCGGACATGTCGCACGCCGAAAGCTACGCGGCGGCCGGCCAGCTCTCACAGGCCGGCGTGAAGTTCGCGTTCGGAACGGGTGGATATCAGAACATCCGCCTGCTGCCATACAGCGCCGCCATCTCCGTGGCCTGGGGCCTGAAGCGCGACGAGGCGATCAAGGCGCTGACGATCGACGCGGCTGAAATCCTCGGCGTCGCGGACGCCGTGGGCAGCATCGAGCCCGGCAAGATGGCCAATCTGGTCGTCTCGAAGGGAGACCCGCTCGAGATTCGTACCGAGCTCACGCATGTGTTCGTCAACGGCAAGAGCGTCGGCCTCGACACCCGCCAGATCGAGCTCTACAAGAAATACTCGGCGAGACCGTAGGTGGTTATGAAACGAGTGCTCATCGCTGTCACGGTTCTGGGCGCCATCGCCGCTCCGCGGGCGCAGGCGCCGCACGTGTACGCCATCACGAACGCGCGCATCGTCACCGCCGCCGGCGCGCCGATCGAGAACGGCACGATCGTCTTCCGCGACGGGATCATCGAGCAGGTTGGCGCGGCGATCACGCCGCCGCCGGCCGCGCGCGTCTACGAGGGCAAGGGGCTGACCGTGTATCCCGGGCTGATCGACATGGGCAACAGCGCCGTGGTCTCGGTTGCCGCCGCCACGTCCTCCGCCGCGCGAACCACCGAGGACTCCGAGCGCGCGAAGCGCGACGCGCTGCTGCAGCCGCATGTTCGAGCCGCCGAGCACATCGCGCTCGACGCGCCCGCCGCGAAAAAGCTCGTCGCGGCCGGCGTGACCACCGTGCTCGCCGTTCCGGCGGGTCAAATGTTCCGCGGTCAAAGCGCGCTCGTGAACGTGGCGCTGCCCGAAGACGAGCCTCAGGTGGGCGCCCTCGCGGACATTCGCAGTGGACAGCCGGTGATCCGAACTCCCGTGGCCCTGCACGTCGACGTTCCGGCGACGCCGTCGCCGCGCGACGCGTACCCGAACTCGCTCATGGGGGTCATCGCGTTCGTGCGGCAGACGTTCATCGACGCGCAGCATTACAACTCGGCCCAGGAGCGCGCGGCGCGCGCCCGCGCTGGAGAACCGAAAATTGCCTTCGATCCGGCGCTCGAGGCGCTTCAGCCGGCCGTCACCGGACGCGTCCCCGTGGTGTATCGCGCTGAAACGGCGCGTGAGATCGAGCGCGCGCTCAGGATGTCGGCGGATTTCAAGCTGGACGCGATTCTTGCGGGCGCGCGCGAGGCCGATCAGGTCGCGTCGGATCTGAAGTCGCGCGGCGTTCGAGTGATCTACAGCCTCCGGTTCCCGGAGCGCGCCAAGTCGCTGGCCCCCGAGGCCGATGAGCCGATCCGCGCGTTGCGCGAGCGGGCGAACGCGCCAGGAACCCCCGCCGCGCTCGCCAAGGCCGGCATCACGTTCGCCTTCGAGTCGGATGGCCTCGAGGATCCGAAGGAGTTCGTCAGAAATGCGGCCAAGGCCGTCAAGGCCGGCCTTTCCGCCGACGCCGCCCTCCGTGCGCTGACCATCGACGCCGCAACGATCGCCGGCGCCGCCCACCGCGTCGGTTCGCTCGAGAAGGGCAAGATGGCAAACGTCATCGTGACCGACGGCGATCTGTTCGGCGAGAAGACGGCCATCAAGCACGTGTTCGTCGACGGCCGCCCGGTAGCGATCGAACAGTCCGGCTCGGAGAATCGTCGCGGCCGTTCGACGCAACCCTGAACACGTCGCTTCCGCTGTCAGTGCGATCGAGGCTTCGTCTCACGGTGCGATCACGTTCGATGTTGGTGCCTTCACGCACCGACGCGCAAGGCAGCGACATGATCCAGATCGCACCGACGACGTTAGCGAGATCGCACCGACGGCGTCAGTGAGTTCAGTACATTGGTGTGAGGATCGCCGCGCAGCTGCGGTCGAAGAGCGGCCAGAGCTTCGATACGATCCGGTCGTGGAAGTCGAATCGGCGGCGCGAGAGTTCCTGGCCGCCGCCGAACTCGATCACCTCGAGCGCGCGATCGAATTGATGGTAGAGCCAGCACTCTCTCACGCCGTACTCGGCACACCAGGCCAGGCGCTCCTTCAGCGTTCCGATTCTCGGTTGCGGTGACAGTACTTCCAGCACCAGATCCGGCGCGCCCCACACACGATCGGTCACGATGTACAGCCGCTGCTCGATGACGAAAAGGAGGTCGGGCTGAACGATCAGCGCGCGGTTTCGATCGAGCACGCAGTCCATCGCTGAAATGATCACTACGCCGAGGTGATGCTCCTGGGCGTGTTCACGCCACGCGATCGCGAAGTCGAGCACCGCATTCTGGTGCCGCGGCGCCGGGCTTGGCGCGTCTCGAACGTAGCCCCACACGAGCTCCTGCGGCTGTGTCGTCTCCTCCAGCTCGAGGTACTCTGGGATTCCGTATCGAACGCGCCTTTCGGACATGGACGTGCTCCTCGCCGACCCAGGACGACGATGCCATCGTCGTCGACCCGAAAGCAAGTGCTGCATGCTAGGATTCGCGCGATATCGATGAACCGACGCGAGTTTCTTGCAGCCACCGGCGCGGGCGGCGCATGGGGCGTCATGCCGATCGCGAGGCCGGCGCATCAGGCGGACACCACCCGCGAGGTGCGTGCGTCGTGGATCGCATTGCTGCGCCGCCTGGCCGATCCCGTGCTGACGAACCTGGCGAATGGGACGCTCAAGGCGCGCATGCCGATCGAGCAGGCGGCCGGCGCCAGCCGTGCCACCGTGACGCACCTCGAAGCACTCGGTCGACTCGTCGCGGGAATCTCACCGTGGATCGATCTTCCTGCGGACGACAGTGGCGAAGGACGCCTTCGAGCCGAGTACGCAGAGCAGACGCGCCGTGCGATCGGCCGTGCGGTGGATCCCTCGTCGCCGGATTTTCTCAACTTCACGCGCGAGCGGCAGCCGCTCGTCGACGCCGCGTTCCTCGCGCAGGGGATCCTTCGCGCGCCCCGAGCGCTGCGCACGGAGCTCCCCGCCGAGACGAAGCGACACCTCGTGGCCGCGCTCGAGTCGACGCGCCGGATCACCCCGGGCTTCAACAACTGGCTGTTGTTCTCGGCAACCGTCGAAGCGGGGCTCGCGGCGCTGGGAGCTGAATGGGACCGGCTACGCGTCGACTACGCGCTGCGACAGCACGACCAGTGGTACAAGGGCGACGGGACGTACGGCGATGGTCCGGCGTTTCACTGGGACTACTACAACAGCTTCGTCATCCAGCCGATGCTCCTCGACGTGCTCGATGTCTGCCGCGACGAGATGCCGGCCTGGAAGGAGATGGCTGGCCGCGTCGAGGGCCGGGCGCGGCGCTATGCCGCGATCCTCGAGCGCCTCGTAGCTCCTGATGGCACCTTCCCGCCAATCGGCCGCTCGCTGGCGTATCGCTGCGGGGCGTTTCATCTGCTCGCCCAGATGGCATTGCGCCGGACGCTGCCCGAGGGCGTCCCGGCCGCGCAGGTCAGAGGCGCGCTTTCCGCCGTCATCCGGCGTTCGCTCGAAGCGCCGGGCACCTTCGACGCCAACGGATGGCTCCGCGTCGGACTCGGTGGTCACCAGCCGGCCATTGGAGAGACGTATATTTCGACAGGCAGTCTGTATCTCTGCGCGACGGCGCTTCTCCCCCTCGGACTCCCACCGACAGATGAGTTCTGGTCGGCCCCCTCGCAGCTGTGGACGTCTGCACGCGCCTGGGCCGGCGAGGCGTTCCCAATCGATCGCGCGCTCAGTTGAGGCGTCGCGCATGGAGTTCGGATGGCGGGCATTCTCGTAGCGGCAACGACAGCTGGACTCGCGGCGGCTGCTCTCTGCTGGCTCGCCGGCAGCCTCGGGTGGCTCTTCGGATCGTCAGTCCTCAGCGGGAGCCTTGCGATGCTCATGTCCGGCGTGCTCATTTTTGGTTTCGGAGGCATGTCGCCGCGCGTCGCGATATTCGTTGGGCTGTCCTGGGCATTCGCCGACAAGGTGGTGGCAGCGCTCGGCGGCGGGGGAACCATCGCACATGTGACGATGGGCCTGGCCTATCTCGTCGCGGGCATTTCGAAGGGACAGCCCAGAATCGAGGTGGTGTACTCCGGGATGGGACCGATGATTGGTCTGCTGATCTCGGTGCTCATCATGGCGGTGGTGTCGCCAGAGAACGTCGCAGGGGGATTCCACGAGGCGGTTCTCAGCGCCGCGATGATTTCGGCGGGCCGAGCCGGGACCGATTATGCAGCGCTCCTCAAGGCGCGGCGTACCGGCACGACTGAAAAAGCCGGCGCGTGACGCTTGACCCTCACGGGAACGTGCGTGTCGGATTGGGAAACAGAAACTGCAGGAACGGACCGACGCGAGCCGCCCATGCAGCCTCGTTGTGACCGGCCTCGGGAATCTCCGCGTAGACGAGGTCTGACCCGAGCACCCACCCGGCCTTCACGAGCTCGTTGCGCAGCGCGCGCGCGTCACGGACGTGCTTGCCTCCTTCGCCAGTGCCGATGTCGAGCCAGATGCGGAGGCGCGGCTTGGGATCGGTCATCCGCACGACGTTGAGAATGACGCGATTGTCCCACCAGATGGAGGGCGAGAGCACGGCCAGCTTCCCATAGACACCGGGATGCTGTAGTCCCAGGTACAGCGTGACGAGGCCGCCGAGAGACGACCCGCCAAGGCCTGTGTTCGCAGAATCCGGCAGAGTGCGGTATGTGCCGTCGATGAACGGCTTCAGCTCCTCGGTGAGCATGCGGCCGTACAGCCCCGCATCGCCGCCGGCGCCGTGACGGCGGTCGCGTGTCGGTGTGTACTCGTCGACGCGGCGTGTCCCGGTGTTGTAGACGCCGACGATGATGAGCGGCTCGATGACGCCGGTCTTGATCAACGCCTCGGCTGTGTCGTTGACATGCCAGTCTTGGCCTGGCACGAAGGCGGTAGCGCCCTCGAACAGATTCTGGCCGTCGTGGAGGTAGAGGACGGGATACCGCCGTGCGCTGTCCTGATCGTACCGGGGCGGCACATACACGACGAGGTCGCGGGGATCCGTCAGGTGTGTCGATTGAAATCCTGGGTGTTTGCGCAGGTCCGTCGGGATCTCCGCAGTGGTCGATGCCGGCGCTTCTGAAATAGGATCAACCATTAGTGTGAATCGAGAATATCACCGCTGGTACTCGCAACATCTCGGCCACGACATGGAGCTGCTGGTGTTCGGGCACGGCGGCACGCCGTACATCGTGTTTCCGAGCTCCATGGGCGCGTTCTTCGAGTACCGAAGACACCGGCATGGTCGGTGCGCTCGGTGACAAACTTCGCCACGGCGGCATCCAGCTGTTTTGTGTCTCGAGCGTGGATCGGGAGAGCTGGTACAACCGCGGCGCGCATCCGCGGCAACGCGTGGAGCGGGCGCTCGCCTACGAGCAGTATCTACTCAACGACGTGGTGCCGCTGATCCGGCATCGCAACGGCAACACGGTCGGCGTCACGGGTTGCAGTTTCGGCGCGTATCACGCGCTGACGTTCGCGCTGCGCCAGCCCGATGTGGTGTCGAGCTGCGTCGCCATGAGCGGCGCCTTCCGCATTGACCAGTTCCTGGATGGCTACTACGACCAGGACTGCTACTTCTTCTGCCCGCCCGACTTTTTGCCACGTCTCGAGGATCCGTGGTACCTGGATCGTTACCGGCGGAGCAAGTGGCTGCTGACGACGGGCGAGCATGACATCTGCCTCCGCGACAACGAGCGGATGTCGAACCTCCTCACGGCCAAAGGCGTATCGCACAGCCTGCACGTCTGGCAGGGCATGTGGCACGACTGGCCCTGGTGGCAGAAAATGGCGCAGGCGTACTTGCCATGAGAAAAGTCGGCTTGCTGTTCGGAATGGAAACGACGTTTCCGCCGGCCGTGGTGGAGCGGATCAATCAGATCGGCGCGCCCGACGTGACGGGCGAGTTCGTGAAGATTGGCGGCGTCCGGATGGCCGAGCCGAGCGGATACGCCGTGATCGTCGACCGCATCTCGCACGAGATTCCGTTCTACCGGGCGTACCTCAAGAACGCCGTGCTCGGCGGCACGTACGTCATCAACAACCCGTTCTGGTGGAGCGCGGACGACAAGTTCTTCAACTACGCAGTGGCCACGAAGCTCGGGGTCGCGATTCCGCCGACGATCATCCTTCCGCACAAGGCGCATCCGCCAAACACGACAGCCCAGTCGATGCGCAACCTCGTGTATCCCATGAACTGGAACGAGGTGTTCGAGTACGTCGGGTTTCCCGCGTTCCTGAAGCCGTTCGACGGCGGCGGCTGGAAGCACGTGTACAAGGTCGACTCGCCGCAGGAGTTCTTCAACGCCTACGATCAGACGGGCGATCTGTGCATGACGCTGCAGCGCGCCGTCAACTTCAAGGAGTACTTCCGCTGCTACGTCGTCGGACAGGAGCAGGTGCGCATCATGCAGTACGATCCGCGCGCGCCGTTCCACGAGCGGTACACTCGTGCGAGCGGACATGTGTCGCCGCCATTGCTGGAGCGCGTCGAGCGCGACTGCATCACGCTCTGCCGGGCGCTGGGGTACGATCTCAACACGGTGGAGTTCGCCGTCGAGGACGGCGTGCCCTACGCAATCGACTTCATGAACCCGGCTCCTGATGCCGACGTGCACTCGGTGGGTCAGGAGAACTTCGACTGGATCGTCAACGCCGTTGCCGAGCTCGCCTGCCGCAAGGCGCTCGACGCAGGCGGCGCCGCGCGAGCTGCGCTGGGCGAGTTTCCTGTCATGAAGCCGTCCTTCACGATCGGCATCGAAGAGGAATACCAGACCGTCGACCCTGAGACCTACGACCTGCGATCTCACGTCCAGACTGAAATCCTCGCACAGGGCAAGCGCGTGATGCAGGAGCGGATCAAGGCGGAGATGCACCAGTCAGTCGTGGAGGTCGGAACGGGCATCTGCAAAAATATCAAGGACGCGCGAAAGGATCTGGCCTCGCTGCGGCGGTCGATGATCGGCCTGGCGCGCGAGAACGGGTTCGTCCTCGTCGCCGGCGCCACGCACCCCTTCGCCGACTGGCGCTTTCAGGAAATCTACGACGACGAGCGGTACCACCAGGTCGTGGAGGACCTGCAGCTCGTCGCGCGAGCGAATCTGATCTTCGGTCTGCACGTGCACGTCGGCGTCGAGGACCGTGAGACGACGATCCATCTCATGAACCAGGCCCGGTACTTCCTGCCGCACCTGCTGGCGTTGTCGGCGAACTCACCCTTCTGGCTCGGCATGAACACCGGCCTGAAGTCGTACCGCACGAAGGTATTCGACAAGTTTCCGCGGACGAACATCCCCGATACGTTCACGAGCTGGTCCGACTACGAGAACTTCGTCAACCTGTTGATCCGGACGCGGTGCATCGACAACGCGAAGAAGATCTGGTGGGACATCCGACCGCACCCATTCTTCAGCACGCTCGAGTTCCGCATCTGTGACATCCCGCTGCGCCTCGACGAGACGATCGCGCTCGCGGCGTTGATACAAGCGACGGTTGCCAAGCTGTACAAGCTCCACTCGAAGAACCAGAGCTTCCGCCAGTACAGCCGCGCGCTCATCATGGAGAACAAGTGGCGCGCCTCGCGATACGGCCTCGAGGGCATGCTGATTGATTTCGGGGTCGAGAAGGAGGTCCCGGAGCGGGACCTGATCCTCGAATACCTGGAGTTCGTGGACGACGTGGTGGACGAGCTCGATTCGCGGGCGGAGATTGCCTACGTCCATGAGATCCTGAAGACGGGCACCGGCGCCGACCGGCAGCTCCGAGTGTTCGAGCAGACGGGAGATCTGAAGAAAGTGGTCGATTACATGGCAAGCGAGACACAGGCAGGACTCGAGCTCGCCGTCGGCAGCCGCTGATGAACCTTCTCGATCGTCCGTTCGATCCCGAGCTCGTTCCCGGCGCCCGGAATGCCGTGCGTGTCTGCCTGGCCATCCACCCCTCTGAGAAGGTGACGCTGGTCACGGACTATGCGTGCCTCGAGATCGCGGCGAGCCTTGCCGCCGAGGTCGACGCCGTTGGCGCGCCGCTTCGAACGTTCATTCTCGAGGATGAGGCGCCGCGGCCGCTCATGGCGCTGCCCACACGCATCGCCGCGGACATGGAGAGCAGCAACGTCAGCATCTTCGCCGTCCACGTGCAGCAGAACGAGCTGAAGTCGCGGATGCAGCTGACCGACATCGTGAACCGGCGGCGGATGCGCCACGCGCACATGGTGAACATCAACCGCCAGATCATGATGGAGGGGATGCGCGCGGACTTTCACAAGGTCGATCGCCTGAGCACGCGCGTGCTCGATATCGTCACGCGTGCGCGCCGGGTCCGCGCCCGCACCGCGGCGGGGAGCGATTTCACGGCCGATTTGAACCCCGATTACCGGTGGCTGAAAACGAGCGGCCTGATCAGTCCGGACAAGTGGGGCAACCTTCCCGGCGGCGAAGTGTTCACGACGCCTGGCGAGGTGAACGGCACATTCGTCATCGATGGCGTGGTCGGCGACTACCTGTGCGAGAAGTACGGCGACCTGCGCAGTCAGCCCCTGACCGTACGCATCAAGGGCAATCGTCTCACCGAGGCGCACAGCGACAACAAGACGCTCGAGGACGACTTCTGGGCTTACACGCACACCGACGAGAACAGCGATCGCGTGGGCGAATTCGCCATCGGCACGAACATCGAGCTGCGTGACGTGATCGGCCACATCCTGCAGGACGAGAAGTTTCCCGGTATCCACATCGCCTTCGGCAATCCATACGGCGCGCACACCGGCGCCGACTGGTATTCGTCGACGCACATCGATGTCGTCGGCACCCGGTTCGACATCTGGGTGGATGACCAACAAATCATGCGTGAGGGATCGTTCCTGATTGCTGTCCTGAGCCGCGCCGCCGCTTCAACGCCGCGTTCACGACAGGGCGCTACCAGGCGTTCGTCGCCGATCTGACTCGCCGGGTCGGCGACGAGATTCACTTCCGCGTCTCCGAAACGCCGTGCTTCTTCCCCGGCGACCTGATGGACCGCGTGGCGGCCACGGGCGTCGAGCTGGTCGAACAGCTCATGGCGAATCAGGAGTATCGCCGCGCATCGGACGCGACGATTCCTCTTGCGTTCAACGCGCCTCACGAAGGCGACCATCCTCTCTGGCTGCAGGTGGATTTCGGGCTGGTCCGTGAGCCCGACGGCCGCCTCGAGCCCAAGCTCGTGGAGCTTCAGGGCTTCGCCTCGCTCTACGGGTTCCAGCGTGCCTTCGCGCAGCAGTATCGCGAGAGCTGGAATCTGCCCGGCGACCTCCAGACCTTTCTCAGCGGCCTGGATGACCAGTCGTACGACGGGTTGCTGGAGCGGGCGATCGTTGGCGGCCACGATCCGGAACAGGTCATTCTGATGGAGATCGATCCGGACCATCAGAAGACGCGTCCGGACTTCATCGAGACCGAGCGCCGATGGGGCGTGCGTGCGGTCGACATCACGGCTGTCGTCAAGCAAGGGCGGCAACTGCTCTACCGGCGCGAAGGACGCCTGGTGCCGATTCGCCGCATCTACAACCGGGCGATCATCGACGAGCTCGTGCGCTCGCAGCGTGACGCCGCCGTTCGACTATCGCGACGACCACGACGTCGAGTGGGCCGGGCATCCGAACTGGTACTTCCGCATCAGCAAGTTCTCGCTGCCCTGGCTGAAGCATCCGTCGGTGCCGCGGACCTGGTTTCTGGATCAGCTCAAAGAGATGCCCGCCGATCGCGAGAACTTCGTGCTGAAGCCGCTGTACTCATTCGCCGGCGCGGGCATCATCTTCGAGCCCACAGACGCCGACCTCACGGCGATTCCACCCGAGCGTCGTCACGACTACGTCGTTCAGGAGCGCGTGCGGTTCACGCCAGTAATCGAGACGCCACACGGCACGACGCAGGTCGAGATCCGAATCATGTACGTGTGGCTTGATCGCCTCGTCCCCGTACTGCCGCTGCTACGAATGGGCCGCGGCAAGATGATGGGGGTGGATCACAACAAGAACCTGGAGTGGGTTGGCGCGTCGGCAGCTCTCATGACGCGCTAATCCAACCTTCGATCAGCGGTAAGCTTACGTAATGCGACCCCTTCGGTATTCCATCAACGTCACATTGGACGGGTGCTGCGATCATCGTGCAATTCCCGCGGACGAAGACTTACATCGTCACGCGGTGGAAAACCTCGACCAGGCCGATGCGCTCCTCTTTGGCCGGGTGACTTACGAAATGATGGAGGCAGCGTTTCGGCCGCCGGCGCGGACGGGAGCGAGGCCTGATTGGATGGAACCCTTCGCCCGGACGATCGACGCGGCAAAGAAGTACGTCGTGTCGAGCACCCTGGACCGGGTCGATTGGAACGCGGAGCTCGTGCGCGGGGATCTGGGGAAGGCCGTTCAGCAGCTGAAGCGGGAGTCGGGTAAGGGACTGTTCGTGGGAGGCGTGAAGCTCCCGCTGGCGTTGGCGGAGCTGGGATTGATCGATGAGTACGAGTTCGTGGTGCAGCCCAGGCTGGCGGGCCACGGGCCGACGTTGTTCGCGGGGCTATCGAAGCATATCGACTTGAAGCTCGTGAGCCGGCTGGAGTTCGGCTCGGGGGCGGTGGCGATGCGGTATGAGCCTAGAAGGTAGCCCTCGGGCTTGTTAGCCCGAGTCGGCCACGCGATCGAGAACGTCGATGAGGCTTGTCCCGCCGGCCTGACGTTCGACCGCCATGAGGCGTAGCTTACGCGATCACGTCGCCAGCACTTCCGGCTGCTGCGATGCGCCCGTTTTCCAGGACGAGCACGCGATCCGCAATTCGCGCGACCTCCTCGGGCGAGTGCGCCACATAAACGAGTGGCACCTTCAGCTCGTCGCGGATCTTCAGGAGCGCGTCGAGAATGCGGCGCCTTCGCGGGAGGTCCACGGCAGCCATCGGTTCATCCAGCAACAGCACATCAGGGCCAGACATGAGCGCCCGCGCGAGCGCGACGCGCTGGCGCTCGCCGCCAGACAACGATGTCACTCGTCTCGTCATCAGCTCCCCCAGTTCGAGAAGCTCGATCAGGTGGCCGACGTCGGCCTGCCCCCGCGCCGCGCCGTACATCACGTTCTGGCGCACGTCGAGGTGCGGGAACAGCAGCACGTCCTGCGGCACGTAGCCGACGCGGCGGTCGCGAGCGGGAACATCCAGGTGGCGGCCGCTGGCGAACAGGATGCGCCCGGCGATTGCGATCGTGCCGCGGGACGGCGTGCGGAGGCCGGCGATCGCCTCGACGATCGTCGTTTTGCCCGACCCGGAGGGTCCAAACAGGGCGAGCGCGGACGCGTCGCTGCGCTCGGCGACGTCGAGTGAGAACGCTCCCTGGCGAAGGCTGAATTCGAGCTGGAAGACCGGCATCAGCGCTCGGCGGCGAGGCGGTTCGACGCCAGCACGGCGCCGAATGCGATGGCGACCGACACCATCAGCAGCAGCGCGGCCTGCCGATCCTGCCCCGTCTCGGTGTAGCTGTAGATGCCGACCGCGAGGGTCCGCGTGCGGCCCGGAATGCTGCCGGCCACCACAATCGTGGCGCCGAATTCCCCGAGCGCCCGCGAGAACCCGAGCAGCGCGCCCGCAAGGATGTTTCGCGAGGCGAGCGGCAGCGTGACGGTCGAAAAGACGCGCCACGGCCGTGCGCCGAGCGTCTCGGCGATCTGTTCGTAGCGGCGAGTGACCTGCTCGAATCCGGCGCGCGCCGTGCGCACCAGCAGGGGAAGGCCCATCACCGCCATGGCGATCACCACGGCGGCCGGCGTGAAGACGACCTCGATCCCGAACGATTCGAGTGCGGCGCCGAGCGGGCCCCGCCGTCCGAGGAGCCACAGCAGGATCAGCCCGGTCGCCACCGGCGGCACGACCAGTGGCAACGAGACGAGCGTCTCGACGACGGCTTTGCCGGGAAAGCTGTGCCTGGCGAGCAGCCACGCCACGGCGATTCCTGGGACCAGCATCAGCGCCGTCGCCAGGGCCGCGCAGACGATCGTGAACAGCGCGATGTTCAGGACCTCGGAGCTCATGGTCGAAGAAACCCTGCGCGCTCGAAGATCGCCGCGGCTTCACGGCTGGCCAGGAACTGGAGGAACCGCCGCCCGCCGTCCGCATTGTGGCCGCCTCGAACCAGCGCGCCCGGATACACGATGCGCGGTCCCTCCCCGGCCGGAACGACGAACGCCTCGCGCGCGCGCCGCGCCGTGGCGATGTCGGTCTTGTAGACAATGGCGGCGTCGGCGGCCCCGTGCTCGACCGCGGCGAGCGCCAGGCGAACGCTTCCCGACGGCACGACCTTGGGCGCGATTGCCGCCCACACGCCGAGCTTCTCCAGATACGCCTTCGCGTACACACCGGCAGGAACCGCCGCGGGATCGCCGACCGCGATCCGCCGGATGGACGGGTCGGCCAGCTCGCGCGCCGAGGAGAACCGGCGCGGCCGATCGTCGGGCACGGCAATCGCGAGCTGATTCGAAACGAGGGCCACGCGCGTGGAAGCGTCGATGTGGGCCGCGACGGCGTCCATCTGCGTCTCATCGGCGCTGACGAAGACATCCACGCGCGCGCCCGCGGCGATCTGTCGAGCAAGCGTGTTGGACGCGCCAAAGTTCAAGATCACGCGCTCCCCCGCTCGCTGCTCGTAGGCGGCGGCCAGCTGCTGCAGCACGTCGGTCAGGCTCGCGGCGGCGGATACCGTGACCGCGGGACGTTGGCCGCCGGCGGCGCCGGGCACGAGGAGCAGCGCCGCCAGCAGTCCGAGTGGTCCAAGCATCTGCATAATTTAGTATGATTCAGCGCAGCTATGATGCGCGATTTCATACGGTTCATGGTCCGGTCGCTCGCCTCGATGCATGTCCTCGCTGCGCCCGAGGTGAAGTAACGTGGCACCCGTGACGGTTCGCACCGCGGCTGAACGCCTCGGCGTCAGCTACTCCACGCTGAAGCAGTGGATCTACAAGGGGACGCGTTCGGACGGTGCGGACAGGTGGCGGCCATCACCGGATCCCAGATAGTGAGATCGATCGCATGCTTGCGGCGCAGGGTCGTGCGGCCCCCGCCGCCCGGCCGAAGCCGGCCTCACGGGGAGTTCTGGTCGCGATCAGCGGACGGAATCAGCTCCGCGGCATCGTCGACGAGATCCGGGTCGATGGGTTGCTTGCGCAAGTGCGTCTCAGGATTGGCGATCAACGCCTCACGGCCGTCATCACGCGGGATGCCGTCGACGAGCTGAAGCTGAAACGCGGCGCCACGGCACTCGCGATCATCAAGTCCACCGAAGTCATGATTGCCCGGGAACAGGAGGAACGGGGCCGGCTTGCGCGCCGAGCCGTTTCACGATAGCCTGAAGGCCGCATGAACTTCAGCTTCCATCGCGCGCATCATCACCGCCGCGGCCATCATGGCCGTCCGGCCGGCCTGCGCACGTTGGAGGACTAATCCGAAGCTCAGACTCATCCAACGGTTCACGCAGCCCCGCCGGAAGTCATTCTCGCGGGGCTTTTTCTTTTGTACGCCCATGGATTTTGCAAAGTTCGGCGGATTGATACCGGCGGTCGTCCAGGACTTCGAGAGCGGCGAGGTGCTCATGGTCGGCTTCATGAACCAGGAGGCGTGGGATGTCACCCGCCGGACGGGATATGTGACGTTCTTCAGCCGCACGCGGAACGCGCTGTGGACCAAAGGGGAGACCTCCGGCAACCGCCTGGCCGTCCGCGATCTGCTGGTCGACTGTGACGATGACACCGTGCTCGTGAAAGCGGAGCGGCAAGGAGACGGTCACGTGTGCCACACGGGCGAACGGAGCTGCTTCTTCAAGCATGTCGAGGAGTTCACGCGGTCATGAAGCTGAGACTCGGGATACCGAAGGGGTCGCTGCAGGACGCCACCGTGCAGCTCTTCGCGCGCGCGGGGTTCAACATCTACGTCAGCACGCGATCGTATTTCCCCACGATCGACGACCCCGAGATCGAATGCATGCTGATTCGCGCGCAGGAGATGGCGCGCTACGTCTGCGACGGCGTGCTCGACGCGGGGCTGACGGGCCAGGACTGGATCGCCGAACATCAGCTTGGAGGAAACGGGCGCCACGCCATCACGAGCATCGCGGACCTCGTCTACGCGAAGCAGAGCTTCGGCAAGGTCCGCTGGGTGCTTGCCGCGCCCGAGGACGCGCGATTCGCGACCCCGCAGGATCTGCGGGGCGCCACGATCGCCACCGAGCTCGTGCGCGTGACGAAGGCGTACTTCGATCGGCTGCAGGTGCCGGTCAACGTCGAGTTCTCATGGGGGGCGACGGAGGTCAAGCCTCCCGTGCTCGCCGACGCCATCGTCGAAGCAACGGAAACCGGATCGACCTTGCGGGCGAATCGCCTGCGCATCCTCGATACGGTGATGGAGTCCAACACGCAGCTGATCGCCAACAATGCGGCGCTGGCCGATGCCGCGAAGCGGACCAAGATCGAGAACATCTCGCTCTTGCTTCGCGCCGCCATCGAAGCGCAGGGGCGAGTTGGCGTCATGCTGAACGTCAAGCGCGCCGATCTCGCGAGCGTGCTCGCGCTGCTTCCCGCGCTTCAGCGGCCGACGATCTCGTCGCTCAGCGACGACGAGTGGGTGGCCGTGAATACGATTATCGAGGAACGCACGGTGCGCGATCTGATTCCGCGGCTCAAGACCGCAGGCGGCCACGGCATCGTCGAGTACCCGCTCAACAAGATTGTCTTGTGATGCGCATCATCTCCGCATCCGATCGCCGCGCCGTGGCCGCGCTCCTGGCGCCGGCGCGAATCCGCGACGCCGCGACGGAGCGAACCGTCTCGACGATCGTCTCCGCCGTGCGCCGCCTGGGCGATCGCGCGCTGCGGCGGTACGCGCGGGAGCTCGACGGCCTCGAGGGCCCGCTGGAAATCGGTATCGATGCGATGCGCGAGGCCGCGCGTGCGGTCCCGGCATCCACGCGCCGAGCGCTGCGCGAAGCGGCCGCCAACGTGCGCGCGGTGGCGCGGCGGCAGGTGCCGTCGGGGTGGCGGACGCGGGTCGCGGCGGGCATTTCAGTCGAGCAGCGTGTCATCCCGCTCGACCGCGTCGGCTGCTATGTGCCGGGCGGACGATATCCGCTCCCCTCCTCGCTGCTGATGACGGCCATTCCGGCCGAGGCTGCCGGCGTGGGCGAGGTGATCGTGGCGTGTCCCCGCCCCGATCCGGTCGTGCTGGCCGCGGCGCTGGAGGCGGGCGTCACGCGAGTCTTCCGGATGGGAGGCGCCCACGCGATCGCGGCCATGGCGTACGGCACGGGCGCCGTGCCGCGCGCAGACAAGATCGTCGGCCCGGGAAACCGCTTCGTCGCCGCGGCCAAGGCGCTCGTCGCCGCGGATTGCGGCATCGACTTCTTCGCCGGCCCGACGGAGATTCTCATCGTGTCGGCACGAGGACCTGCGTCGTGGATTGCCGCCGATCTCATCGCACAGGCCGAGCACGACCCGGACGCGCGGGCCATCCTCATCACGCCGCGTCGAGCGCTGGCAGAACAGGTGGCGCGTGAAGTAATGCGCCAGGTCCCCGCGCGCGGACCGGCCCGCCGCTCGCTCCGCCGGCACGGCGGCATCATCGTGACCGCGAGCGCGCGTGAAGCGATCGCGCTGGCGAACGACGCCGCCCCGGAGCATCTCGTCGTCGACACCGAGGAGATGGCGCGCGCGGTGCGCTGCGCCGGATCGCTCTTCGTCGGGCCCTGGTCGGCCCAGGTGGCCGGCGATTACGCCATCGGATCCAACCACGTGCTGCCGACTGCGGGCGCCGCGCGCGTGCGCGGCGGTCTGTCGGCGGCCGATTTCGTGCGGCAAATCACGGTGCAACGTGTCACCCGCGCCGGACTGCGCCGCATCTCCCACACAGTGATCGCGCTGGCCCGTTCGGAAGGGCTCGAACAACACGCGCGGTCGATCGAAGTTCGGCTATGAGAATTCAAGGCTTTCCAAGTCCTGGTCCGGGCCTGCGCCTGCACCTCAACGAGAACACCGGCGGCTGTTCGCCGCGAGTGCTCGAGGCGATCCGCGCGCTGGAGGCGACCGAGATCGCGGCGTACCCCGACTATCGCTCCGCGGTGCTCGCCTGCGCAGACTACCTGCGCGTCGATCCCGAGTGGGTGCTGCTCACCAACGGCCTCGATGAAGGGCTTCTCATGCTGGCGCTCGCGCGGCTCGGCCGCGACAAGTCGCCCGACGCGGAGGCCATCGTGCCGGTGCCCGCATTCGACCCGTACTTCGCGGCGATCAATGCCGTCGGCGCGACGACGATTCGAGTGCCGCCGCTCGACAAATTCCGTTTTCCGCTGCGCGGCGTGCTGACTGCGATCTCGCCGCGCACGCGGCTGATCTATCTGAACACGCCAAACAACCCCACCGGGCAGACGATCGGCGTCGAGGCGCTGCGCATCGTCATCGATGCCGCGCCGCAGGCCCTCGTGCTGGTGGACGAGGCGTACGCCGAGTTCGCGGGAGCCAGTTTCCTGGACGACCTGCCGCGTTATCCGAACGCAGTCGTGGGCCGGACGTTTTCCAAGGCCTACGGCCTCGCGGGCATGCGCATCGGCTGCCTGGTCGCCCATCCCGACACGCTCGAGCCAATCCGCGCCGTCACGCCGGTGCTGAACCTGAATGTCGTTGCGGTCACCGCGATGCAGGCGGCGCTGACGGATCGGGAGTTCCTGCCCCGCTACGCGGCCGAGGTCGGCGAGTCGAAGCGCCTCCTGTACGCGGCGTGCGCGCGACTTGGCCTCGAGTACTGGGAGAGCGCCGCGAACTTCGTGTTCGTGCGGGCCGGCGCGCGTGCGCCCGACGTCGTGAAAGCGCTGGCCGCACGAGGCGTTCACGTTCGTGATCGCTCGAAGGATCCGGTCACGGCCGGATGCGTCCGGATCACGGCGGGGGTGGTGGCGCATACAGAGGCCGCTATCGCCGCCCTGCAGGAAATCTTCGTATGAGCGCACGCCCACGAGCCGCAACGTTCGAGCGAATGACGAGCGAAACGCAGATCCGGGGTCGCCTCGTCATCGACGGGCGTGGCCGGTATGACGTGCGCACGGGGATTCGCTTCTTCGATCACATGCTCGATCTCGTCGCCCGGCACGGTGGCTTCGACCTGACACTGGCCGCACGCGGGGACCTCGACGTCGACCAGCATCACACCGTCGAGGATGTCGGCATCGTGCTCGGCGAGGCTCTGCTGAAGGCCCTTGGCGACCGCAAGGGGATCAACCGCGCCGGCTACTTCGTGATGCCGATGGATGAAACGCTGGCGGTGGCGGCCGTGGATCTCGGCGGCCGGCCGCATGCGGTCGTCAATCTGAAGCTGAAGGTGCGCCGGGTCGGCGATCTCCAGGCGGAGCTCGTTCACGACTTCTTCGAAGGCTTCGCGATCGGCGCCCGCGCCAACGTTCACGTCAACGTGCTCTATGGGCGGTCGAGTCACCATCACGTGGAAGCCGTGTTCAAGGCCTTCGCCCGCGCGCTTCGCGTGGCGTGCGCGCGCGACGCGCGCCTCGCACGAATGCTCCCCAGCACGAAAGGCCTGCTGTGATCGCGCTCGTGGACTATGGCGCGGGAAACCTCACGTCCGTGCGCAAAGCGCTGTCGGCCGTCGGCGCCTCGTTTCGAACGCCGTCTGCGCCCGGCGAGCTGACCGGCGCGGCGGGAATCATCGTGCCGGGGGTGGGCCACTTCGGCGCCACCGCGCGGCTGGACGACGCCTGGCGTGCGGCGATACTGGAGCGCGTCGAACGCGGCGTGCCGCTCCTCGGCGTGTGCGTCGGCATGCAGTGGCTCTTCGAAGGAAGCGAGGAAGCACCAGAGACGAAAGGGCTCGGCCTGCTCCCCGGCCGCTGCATGCGTCTCGTGTCGCGCCCGCCTTCGCCTAACGGCTTCGGCGCGGCAAGCCGTCTCAAGATTCCCCACGTCGGATGGAACACGCTCGCGCCGCCAAGACCATCGCGTCTGCTCGACGGTGTCCTCCCGCAGTCGCAGGTCTACTTCACCCACTCGTACGCGGCGCCGGTAACCGAGGACTGCGTCGCGGTCACGACGCACGCGACGCCGTTTGCAGCCGCGGTCGAGCGGAACGGACAGGCGCAGCACATCTTCGGCGTGCAGTTTCACCCTGAGAAGTCCGGCGATGCCGGACTGCGAATCATCAGGAACTTTCTCGATGTTGTCGAAGCGAATCATCGCCTGCCTTGACGTGCGGGACGGGCAGGTCGTCAAGGGCGTGCAGTTTCAACAGCTTCGGCACGCCGGCGATCCCGCGGAGCTCGCACGGCGCTACAACGCCGAGGGCATCGACGAAGTCGTGGTCCTCGACATCACCGCAACGCTCGAAGGACGCCAGGCGCTCGCGCGCACGATTGCCTCCGTCGCAAGAGAGATCTTCCTGCCGCTCGCCGTGGGTGGCGGGATCCGTTCCGAGGACGATGCCGCGGCGGCGATCGATGCGGGCGCGGACAAGGTTAGCCTGAACACCGCGGCGCTTCGATCGCCGAGCTCATCTCAACGCTCGCCAACCGCTACGGAAGCCAGGCGGTGATCGTCGCGATCGACGCAAAACGTCGTTTGCAGGCCGGCGGGTTTGACGTCTTCGTCCGCAGCGGGCAGACGGATGCGGGCCGCGACGCGGTTGAATGGGCGCGGGAGGCCGAGGCACGCGGCGCGGGCGAAATCCTGCTGACGTCGATGGACCGTGACGGGACGAAGGCGGGGTTCGATTGCGACATGACGGCCGCCGTATCGACGGCCGTCGATATTCCCGTGATCGCGTCGGGCGGTGCGGGCACATTCGACCATTTCGTCGACGTCTTCACGCGGGGATGTGCGGATGCCGCGCTCGCCGCCTCGATCTTTCACTATGCCGAGTCGAGCGTCGCCGACCTGAAGCGGCATCTCGATGCGCACGGCATCCCGGTCCGCCTCTGATGCTCATTCCGTCCATCGACCTGCAGAACGGACGCATCGTCCAGCTCGTGCAAGGCGAGAAGCTCGCCATTGAGACCACGGATACCGAAGCCTGGATCCAGCGCTTCGCGTCGTACCCGAAGGTGCAGCTCATCGACCTCGACGCGGCCATGGGCCGAGGCGACAACCTCGCGCTCGTGAAGGCGATCTGCAGCCGGCTCCCCTGCCGCGTCGGCGGCGGCATCCGCACCGTCGAGCGGGCCCATGACGTGCTCTCCGCGGGTGCTCATGCGGTGATTGTGTCGTCTGCCCTCTTCGCGGATGGCCGCGTCGACGTCGAGTTCGCGCAGCGTTTGGCAGACGCCGCAGGCAGGGAACGCGTCATTGCGGCTGTCGACAGCCGCAACGGCCGCGTCGTGATTCACGGCTGGAAAACGCCGCTGCCCCTGACGGCCGTGGAGGCCGTCCGCGCCCTCGAACCCTGGTGCGACGAGTTTCTCTACACACACGTCGACACCGAGGGCCTCATGCGCGGCACCGACCTCGAAGCCATTCGCGCGGTGCGGCGCGCGACGAGCCGCCGGGTCACCGCCGCCGGGGGCATCACCACGCGCGAGGAGATCGACACGCTCGACGCTGAAGGGGTCGACGCCGTCGTGGGCATGGCGATTTACACGGGACGGCTTCAGGCGTAGGCGGGCGGCAACTCTGCGGCCCTGGAATCCGTCTATCCCAGTGCCATGCCCATTCGCCTTCGCCCGATTACCGCTGCTTTCCTCCTCGTCTGTATCTCCGCCTCCGGCGCCATCGCTCAGACTCAGGAAACGGAGCAGGTCGACCGCACGATTCCCTTCCAGGGAGGCGGAACGCTGCGGCTGAAGAACTTCTCCGGCGACATCCGGATCACAGGAACGGACGCCGGTGAAGTAGTGATTCACGCGGTCCGCCGCGCGCCGCGCGCACGCCTGGATCGGATCAAGCTGAGCATCGAGACCTCAGGGTCGACCATCGACATCAACGCCAACGATCGTCCGGAGGAGCGCGACGATCGAAACAACGTTGTAGAGACCACGTTCGAAATCCGGGTACCCCGACGCATCAGCCTCGACGTCCACTCGTTCAGCAGCACGATCGCCGTCGACCAGGTCGAGGGACGGCACAGCATTCACAACTTCTCCGGTGACGTCCGGCTGACGCGCATCGGCGGGCCGGTGCGCGCCAAGACGTTCAGCGGCGAGATTCAACTGGACGCGGCCGACGCGGGACACGAGCTCGACCTCGACACCTTCAGCGGCGACGTCGAGCTGGTGCTGCCGCGGCAGGCCGGCGCCGACATCCGCTTCAACTCCTTCAGCGGCGACATCCGGACCGACCTTCCCATCACGCTGGTGAGCAAATCGCGCCGGGACCTGCACGCCATTCTGAACGGCGGCGGCGGGGACATCCGGGTGAAAACGTTCTCCGGCAACGTGCGGCTCCGCCAGTAACCAGGCCCAGTTGCGCCCGCGGGCCAGCTCTGTTACGTTGATTGCCGTAATCGTTACGGCATTCAACGTAATGGAGCACGCGTGCAGAATCCCTTCGTCTACGGCGAGGTCGTTCCGGGCGCGGCATTCGTCGACCGCGAGGTCGAGCTCGACCGGCTGATCACGGATCTGGCGGGCGGTCAGAAGGTGTTCCTGATCTCACCCCGCCGCTACGGAAAATCGTCGCTGATCCGCCAGGCGCTCGCCGCGCTGGCCCGCCGCGCGGCGCTCACGGTGGACGTCACCGTCAGCAGCTACAGCTCCTACCTCGCGTTCCTCGAGGGATATGCCCGGGCGCTGGCGTCGCTCGAGTCGCGCTGGGATCGCGCGCGCGAGTGGCTGCTCGAGGTGATCACCGCGACGCGGCCCGAGATCCGCTACGAGCCGAAGGAAACCGGGGCCGGCCGGTTCTCGGTCGCATTCCCCGCCATCACCACCGCTCGCGACCTCAACCGGCTCGCGGTCGAGGTGTTCGCGCTCCCCGGGCGCATCGCCGCGGATCGCAAACGGCCCGTCGTAGTGGCCCTCGACGAGTTCCAGGCGGTCGCCGAATTCAACGGCGGCAGCGTCGAGCACGCGCTGCGCGCCGCCGCCCAGCACCAGCGCCAGGTGGGCTACGTCTTCGCCGGCTCGGAGCCAAGCTTGATGGAGCGCATGATCGGCCCGCGCCGGCCGTTCTACAAGGCCGGGCCCGTGATGCGCCTGCAGAAGATTCCTCCCGACGTCTTCGCGGCGTTCATCGAGGAGCGCTTCACGAAGAGCGGCCTGCGCCCCGAGCCCGGCCTCGGAGTGGCGATTGTGGATCTCGCCGGCAATCTGCCCTACGACGTGCAGCGCCTCGCGCATGAGACCTGGGACGACGTGCGCGCCACCGCTGCACGAAAGGTGAGCCTCGACGACCTCCACGCCACGCTGGCGCGGCTCCTCGCCGAGCAGGACACGATGTTCGAAGCGGTATGGCAGCGCCTGACGCTGGCGCAGCGCGCCACCCTCCGCGCCGTCGTGCTGCAGAACGGCCGCGAGCTGCTCTCCGCCGACACCCGCGCGCGTCACCGCCTCGGCGGCGCGTCGAGCGTGCAGGCCTCGTTGACCGCGCTCATGAAGCAGGACCTTCTGCTGAAGGAAGGTTCGGGGTACGTCGTGGTCGACTCGCTGCTCCGTGAGTGGGTTGCTCGCAGGACTTACTAAATCGGCTCAGGGCTTAAGGCTTATGGCTTGGGGCCTTGTCGGCTTAGGGCTCTCGGGCATAAGGCTCATGGCGTGACTCACGCTTGTCGGCTATCAATACCCGTGAGATGGGAAGCAACTACTCCATCGCCTCCACGGCTTCGAGCAATTTGTTCATCCCGTTCAGCAGCGTCTCGAATGCATCATCGAGCTCACGCCCTGCGGCCGACGGCAGCAGCTGCAATCGCGTCGCGACGCTGACAAGGTAGCGGGCTTCGGCGCTGGAACCGAACGCGACATTTAGAAAGTGGCCGTATTCCTTGGCGCTACGCCGGGCGCAGCCTTCGACGATGTTGCATGCGGTCGAGACTACTGCACGGCGGATCTGAGCTTGAAGGCCGTGCCGCTCTTCGACGGGGAGTACTCTGGTCGCATGGTAGACTCGCAAAACCAAATCGTCAGCCAGTTGAAATACCCGCAGTTTGCGATGGTCTCGGCTCATGCCGCACCACCTAGGCAAAGCGCAAGCCACAGATTTTGCGGAGTGAGGCCATGAGCCTTCAGCCCGAGAGCCGTAAGCCGACAAGGCCCTAAGCCTTAAGCCCTAAGCCGTGAGCCTGAGTAAGAGGTTAGGTCTCCATCGCCCCGAGCTGCGAGCCTGGGCGATGTACGACTGGGCGAATTCAGCCTTCTGGACGACCGTCATCGTGGCGGTGTTCCCGCCGTTCTTCAGCGAGTACGCGGCTGCCGGTCTGGAGCCGGCCCAGGCGACGGCCCGGTTCGCGTGGGCGACGACGATCGCCGTGAGCATCACCGCGGTTCTGGGTCCCCTTCTCGGCGCCATCGCCGACTATCGCGCGATGAAGAAGCGGATGCTCGGGATCTTCGTCGGCATCGGCGTCGTCGCAACGGCGCTGATGACCACCATCGACCGCGGCGAGTGGATGTATGCCGCGCTGCTCTTCATGGTGGCGAACATCGCCGTCGCGGCGAGCCTCGTGTTCTACGACTCGCTGCTGCCGCACATTGCGTCAGCCGACGAAGTCGATCGCGTCTCGACCGCCGGCTTTGCCATCGGGTTCATCGGGGGAGGGATCCTTCTCCTCATCAACCTGGCGTGGATACTCAGCCCGGCAACGTTCGGGCTTCCCGACACGATCGCGGCGCTCAAGCTCTCGCTTGGGAGCGTCGCGGTGTGGTGGCTCGTCTTCTCGATTCCGCTGTTTCGCCGGGTTCCTGAACCGGTCGCCGTGCTCGAGCATGATGAAACGGGCCTCGAGAATCCTCTCCCGGTTGCTTTTCGTCGCGTCGGCCGGGCATTTCGCGAGCTTCGCGGATACCGGAATGCGTTCCTGATGCTGGTGGCCTTTCTCCTCTACAACGACGGCATCCAGACGATCATCCGGATGTCATCCATCTACGGCGCGGAGATCGGAATCGACCGCAACGCGCAGATTGCCGCCTTCGTGATCGTGCAGTTCGTCGGCGTACCATGTTCGTTTCTGTTCGGAACGGTCGCGGGTCGGATCGGCGCAAAGACGGCGCTCTTCGGTGCGCTCCTCGTCTACACCGGCATCAGCATTCTTGGGTACTTCATGACGACCGAGTGGCAGTTCTTTGTGCTCGCCACCCTCGTCGGAACCGTGCAGGGCGGCAGCCAGGCCCTGAGCCGATCGCTCTTTGCACGGATGATCCCGAAGCACAAGTCGTCGGAGTACTTCGGCTTCTTCTCGACGTTCGAAAAATTTGCGGGCATCGCCGGCCCTGCGATGTTCGCCTCGTCCATCACGCTGTTTGGATCCAGCCGGGCGGCGGTGCTCTCGGTGATTCTGTTCTTCGTCGCGGGCGCCCTCGTGCTGACACGCGTCGATGTCGCGCAGGGCGAGCGGGAAGCCGCGCTAGAATCGGCTCATGCGGGCGTCACGCCTCGTGCTCGCGCTGATCGCGGCGGCTAGCCCTCTCTGCGTCAGCGCCTGCGGTTCCGACTCGAACCCATCGCCACAGAACCCCTCCACGCCCACTCCGTCGCCAACCGGCGAGGTGTTTTCGACGGATGATGGCATCCGCTTCCGCGTCGAGGTGGTGGCGACCAACCTGGAGATCCCCTGGTCGCTCGCATTCGCGCCGGATGGACGCCTGTTCGTCACGGAACGTCCAGGTCGCGTGCGCATTCTCAATCCCGCGGCATCGACCTCAGAGCTGGCGCTCACGCTCGGCGACGTGTTCGCGCAGGGCGAAGCGGGTGTCCTCGGCATAACGCTGGATCCCGATTTCTCGGCGAATCGATTCGTATACGTCTACTACTCCGCGCGCGTCGGGGGCGGCGCCGCCAATCGCGTCGTGCGTTATAGGGAAGTCGCCGGCCGTCTCGGTGAAGCTGCCGTGCTGCTGGACAACATCCCGGCAAACACCATTCACGACGGCGGGCGCCTGCGATTCGGGCCCGACGGTCTGCTCTACATCACGACCGGCGACGCAGCCACGACCTCGCTCGCGCAGGACGTGGCGTCTCTTGCCGGAAAGATTCTCCGCCTGAATCGCGACGGCACGACGCCGCGCGACAATCCGTTCTCCTCACCGGTCTACAGCTACGGTCATCGCAACCCGCAGGGACTCGACTGGCATCCAGCCAACGGCAGCCTGTGGGCCTCGGAACACGGTAACTCGGGGAACGACGAGGTGAACGTCATCGAATCGGGAGTCAACTACGGCTGGCCGCGCATCGAAGGCTCGCAGACCATGCCGAACATGCGAACGCCAATCGTGTCCTACTCACCGGCGGTGGCGCCGTCGGGGGCGTCGTTCTATCGCGGCTCGCGGTTCCCCGCATTCGCGAACAACCTGTTCGTGGCCACGCTTCGCGGTCTGCACATCGTACGGCTCCGGGTCGACGCCGGCTCCCCTCGCGTCGCCACGCAGGAACGCCTGCTGAACGATCGCTTCGGTCGCATCCGCGATGTCGTCGTCGGTCCTGACGGCCTGATCTACTTCTGCACCAGCAATCGCGATGGACGAGGCAATCCCGTGAGCAGCGACGATCGCGTCGCGCGCCTCGTGCCGGCGTCCTGAGCCGTTCCACGCCGCTCAGATCACCTCGCTTGCAGCCTCCTGGCTCGTCGCGTTCATTCCCCTTGGAGGTTTGCATATGATCGGTTACTCGTTCGTGAAAAGCGGAATTGTCTTGTCCCTTCTCATCGGCGCGTCGGCCGCTCCAGCGACGGCTGAAGTGATTGCCGTTAAGAAAGGGACGTTCGTTGTCGAAGGTGGCGAGGGCAGGCTGAACCTCTTTGGTACCCGCGATTTCCGGCTCAACGCCGTCGTATCTCTGCACGGCGGATTTTTCCCGGCTTTTGCCGAGTGCGAACTGCCGGAAGAGTGTCCTCCCGGACGAACACTCGATCTGACGGCCAATTGGAGCGGCGGCGACATCTTCGGGAGCGCGGAACTGCGCGGCGTCACGTATGCGAGCATCGGGGGACCAAGTGATGATGCGAGTGCGTCCGTAGGTTTCTCGGGCTCGGTGACGCTGCCATCGACGATCACCGGGCCCGCAACCATTTCCGTTCCGTTCGACTTCGCAGGTCATTTTTCGTACGGGTTGAACGGCCCCGATCCGAAAAGCGACCTGCTGACCGGAGGTGGCCGTGCAACGCTGACGCTCGTGCCCCATCCCGAGAACCCGCAGAACTGGATGATTCAGAAAGTCGTCTTCGAGTTCAGGCCGGTCGAGACACGCCGCTAGGCCAGCCGCTTCGACGAGCGCAGCGTCGCGAGAACGAGAATCCCGACGCCCCACGCGAAGAGCGCGAGGGCGTCGGGCCAGAACGTGGCCAGGCCGGTGCCCTTCAGAAAGATCCCGCGCAGGATCACGAGGAAGTAGCGCAGCGGCATCAGGTAGGTGACCGGCTGAATGGCTTCGGGCATGTTCTCGATCGGGAAGATGAATCCCGACAGGAACACCATCGGCAGCAGGAAAAAGAACGACGTGGTGATCATCGCCTGCTGCTGGGTGGCCGAGATCGTGGACACGAAGAGGCCGAGCCCCAGCGTCGTGAGCAGATAGACGGCGCACATCGCTCCGAGCAGCAGCACGCTGCCGCGCATCGGCACCTCGAACCAGCCGACCGCGACGACCACCACCAGCAGCGCGTCAACCATGCCGAGCACGGCGTAGGGCAGGAGCTTCCCGACAATCAGCTCCCAGCGCGCGATGGGCGTCACGTTGAGCTGCTCGAGCGTGCCGAGCTCCTTCTCCCGGACAATCGCCATCGACGAGAGATTCGTCGTCACCACGAGCAACAGCAGCGCGAGGATGCCGGGAATCATGAAGTCGCGGCTCTCGAGGCGCGGGTTGAACCACACCCGCACCTCGGCCCCTACCAGCGGCTCGGCGGATGCGCGCCCCTGCGAGGCCGCCAGGTCCCTCGCATACCCGGCGATCAGGTTCGAGGCGTACCCGAGCGCCACGTTCGTGGAGTTCGCATCCGTTCCATCCGCGACGACCTGGACCGTGGCGGGTTCACCCCCGCGCACGCGTTCGCCGTAATCGGCGGGAATGTCGAGCGCCATCCAGGCCCGGCCCGCGTCCAGATAGTCGTCGACTTTTCGGATCGACGACTCGGATCCCACGATGACGAAGTTCGCGGAGTTCTCGAACCGATTGATCAGCTCCCGGCTCTCGGTCGATCGATCCGCGTCGACGACCACGACGGGAACGTTCTTGACGTCCGTCGTCGCCGCATAGCCGAGCATGGTGAGCTGGAGGATCGGCGCCACGATGACGATGCCGAACAGCTTCGGGTCCTGGCGAAGCTCCAGAAACTCTTTCCGCATCACGTGCCGCACGCGCGTCATGCCCACTCCCGTTTCAGGCGAATCGACGCGAGCCCGATGATCACCGTGGCGAACACGACGAGCGCCGCGAGGTCGCGCCAGAACACCTCCGGCCCCACACCCTTCAGAACGACCCCGCGCAGCGCCACCAGGAAGTAGCGGGCGGGAACGATATACGTGATGACCTGCAGGAAGGTCGGCATGCTCGAAATCGGGAAGATGAATCCAGAGAGCATGAGCGTCGGCAGATACGAGGTGAGCAGCGCGAGCTGAAAGGCGACCTGCTGCGTATCCGCCATCGTGGATATCAAGAGCCCGAACGCCAGCGCCCCAATCAGAAACAGGGAGACGGCGAGAAGCAGCATCGCCCACGAACCGCGCATCGGCAACCCGAAGAGCAGCATCGCGAGCGTGACGATGCCCATGGCGGAGGCGATCGACACGAAGAAGTACGGCACCGTCTTTCCCACGACGTACGACAGCGGCCCCACCGGCGCCATTCGCACCTGCTCCATCGTGCCAACCTCCTTCTCGCGGACGATCGAGAGCGATGTCGACACGACGGCCGTCAGCATGGCGATGTAGGCGATGAGGCCAGGCACGAGAAAGAGCGCGCTGCGGAGCTCGGGGTTGTACCAGACGCGGGACTCCATTTGCACGGCGGGTCTCGCCCTCATTTCGTACTTCGCCGATATCCCCGCCAGGAGCACCTGCGCGTATCCCATCACCGTCGTCGCGGTGTTTGCATTGTCACCGTCGATGATGACCTGCACCTTCGTCGGCTGGCCCGTGGCAGCGTCTCGTCCGAACCGAGCCGGGATGACCAGCGCGGCACGCACCTTTCCCGCATCGATGAGCCGGACAATCTCGTCGTCTCGTTCGGCCATCGCCACCAGATCGAAGTAGCCCGAGTTGACGAACGCGGAAATCAGCTCACGGCTCTCCGTGCTTCGATCCTGATCCTTGACCGCAAGGCGAATGTGCCGAATGTCGAAGTTGAGCGCGTAGCCGTAGAGCAGCAGAAAGAACGCCGGAACGAACAGCAGGATGAACAGCGTCCGCCGGTCGCGGCCGATCTGGCGAAACTCCTTCACGGTGATCGCCCACACGGTTCTCATCCGGTGCTCCGTTCGGCGAGATCGAGAAAGACATCCTCGAGGGACGGCTCGACCAGCGTAAAGGACGCGTCGCCCAGATCCGCATCGCGGAGGCGGGTGCGCAGCACCGCCGGATCGACGCCGGGCGAGCGAAGCACCGCGTGCACGGCGGTGCCGAAGATGCTCGTCTTCTCCACTTCCGCCAGCGTCTCCAGCGCGCGCATGGCCTGCACGGGCTGCGGCGTCCGCACTTCCAGAATGGGCCTGTCCGCAAACACCTGCTTCAGCTCGCTGACCGTCCCCAGCGCGGCGAGGCGTCCTGCCTGAATGATCGCAATCCGCTGGCAGTGTTCGGCTTCATCGAGATAGTGCGTCGTCACCAGCACCGTGACGCCGCTCTGTGCGAGCTGATGGATGAGCACCCAGAAGCGGCGCCGTGAGAGCGGATCGACGCCGCCCGTGGGTTCGTCCAGGAAGACGATCGCCGGCTCGTGAAGGATCGCGCAGCCGAGCGCGAGCCGCTGGCGCCAGCCTCCGGACAACGCGCTGGTCAACGTCTTCTCGCGCCCCTGCAACCCGGCCATGTCGAGCACGAAGCGCCGGCGCGCCTCGAAGCGGTCGCCTGTCAGGCCATACACGCCGCCGAAGAACTCGATGTTCTGCTCGACCGTCAGCTTTTCGTACAGCGAGAACCGCTGCGACATGTACCCGATGCGTCTCTTCACACCTTCCGGGTCCCGGCCGACGTCGATCCCGCCGACGTACGCGGTGCCCGACGAGGGACGGAGCAGCCCGCACAGCATTCGGATCGTCGTGGACTTGCCGGCGCCGTTGCTGCCGAGGAACCCGAAGATCTCTCCGGCGCGGACGTCGAAGGTGACCTCGTCCACCGCCACAAAATCGCCGAAGCGCCGGGTGAGGCGCTCGACGCGGATGGCGCTCATCGCCCGAGCGCGCGCGCCAGGCGCGCTTCGCTCAAACGCACACCCGCCATGGCCCGCGTGCGATCGAGCTCGGCCTGGAGCAGTGCCAGCTGCGCGTCGAGCACTTCGGTGTGCGTGACCACGCCTGCGTTGAAGCGCTCCGACACGACGCGCCGCGCCTCTTCGGCACTTCGTACCGCTTCGTCGGCCGCCGACACGGCCGCGCGGCCGGACTCGATCTCGAGCAGCCGCTGCCTCACCTCGACCGCCAACACGCTGTCGAACTCGGCGAGGTTGTGGCGGACAGCTTCGGCCGACGCAGCCGCTCCGGCGGTTTCCGCCTTCGTGCGGCCTCCGTCCCACAGCGGCCAGGAGACGTTCACGCCGATGTCCCACGAGTCGTCCCACCGATCGGCCCTCGGGAAGATCCGGGGGTTCGGCCGCGCGTAGTCGAACCCTCCCACGACGGCGACGGTCGGTAGACTGCCGGCGGCAGCGGCAGAGCGGCGCTCGTCGGCCGCCGCGATGCGCTGTTCGAGTGCCCGGCGATCGTCGCGATGTGTGCGCGCATCCACGACGAGGCCTTCGAACGCGGAGGGCACACCTGGCGCACCTTCCAGTGTGGCGGCAGCCTCGATCGGTATGACCACGGCTTCGCCAATGAGCCGGGCCAGATCGGCCGAGGCGACGTCGCGCTGGTTTCGGGCTTCGATTGCGAGCATCCGCTGCCTCGCCACCTGCGCTTCGGCGGACGCCACTTCGTTCGGCGGCACCAGCCCTGCGTTCAGGCGCTCGCGCACGTCGCGGGCATGTGCTTCTGAGCGCTCGAGGGCCCGCTCGAGAACACCCACGGAAGACCGGGCAGTGACGAGCGCCCAGAATGCGCGCGCCACCTCGAGCCTCAAGTCCGCTCGCGCGGCGCTCGCCTCCGATGCGACCGCCGATGCATCGGCGCGCGCGGCACGCTCGAGCGCGTCTGTTCCGGCGATGTAGATGGGCCACTGCAAATCGATGCGCGTGCGCCAGTTGTCCGGCACGTCCGGATAGAGCACACGAGGCGGCGCGCCGCCAGGGCCGGGGACGACGAACTCGGTCACGTGATTCGTGCGCGTGTAGCCAGCCTGCAACGCCACCTGTGGGCGATCCGCCGCGGCGCGCACGTCCACCATCGCGCCGGCGGCCGCCTCGCGTGCCCGCAGCTCGGCGAGGCGATGACTCGCGCGTTGCGCGCGCGCCTGCGCTTCTTCGAGCGTCAGCCGAATCGGATCCTGTGCGGTGAGGACCAGACCATGCGCCATCGCACACACGACACAGACGACGATTCCTGCCTTGACGGTCATGGCTTGGCACCTTCGGAGAGCTGCGCGATGAACACGTCCTCCAGTGAGGCAGGCACGGTGCGCACGAGCGCCCCCTCGAGCGGCGTACCACGCAGCGCGGCGATGAATCGGTTCACCGCATCCTCGGCGGTGTCGCGCAGGCGCACGTGCACCCGCTCGCCGAAGACCTGGGCATCGTCCACACCCGGCAGGCGGCGGATGATGTCGAGAGCGTCTCGTGTGCCTCCGGTCATCATCTCGAGGATGCGTCCGGGCATCAGCGCGCGCAGGCGCCCAGGCTCGTCCAGCGCGAGGACACGCCCCTCATGGAGCAGCGCGACGCGAGTGCACCGCTCCGCTTCATCGAGGTACGGCGTCGACATCAGGATCGTGACGCCCTGCGACAGGAACTCCGACAGCAGCTTCCAGAACTCGCGACGCGAGATCGGATCGACGCCCGTTGTGGGCTCGTCGAGGACGATCAGCTGCGGCTCATGGACCAGCGTGCAGGCGAGCGCGAGCTTCTGCTTCATGCCGCCCGACAGCTTCTCGGCGAGGCGAGCGCGGTAGGGCGCCAGCTGCATCATCCCCAGAAGCTGATCGCGGCGCGCGTGGAAATCGGCCACGCCGTGGATCTCCGCGAAGAACGCGATGTTCTCGTCGATCGTCAGATCGCCATAGAGGCTGAACCGCTGCGAGAGGTAGCCGACCGCGTCGGTCACACGCCGGTGCTCGCGGACGGGATCGACGCCGAGCATCCGAATCTCGCCGGCATCCGGATGCAGCAGCCCGCACATCAGGCGAATCGCCGTGGTCTTGCCGGCGCCGTCCGGGCCGATCAGCCCGAACATCTCCCCGCGGCGCACGTCGAGCGTCATCCCGTCGAGCGCCTTCGTGGATCCGTAGCGCTTCACGACGTTGGCGAACGTCACGGCGGCCCCTGTGGCGTTTCCAGCCGTCATAGCGGAAGCTCCGCGTCGACCGGCATCCCCTGCTTCAGGACGCCCTGCGAGTTGTCGACCGTGACTTTGATCCGGTACACGAGCTTCGACCGCTCGTCCGCCGTCTGCACGTTGCGGGGCGTGAACTCCGCGTTCGGCGAGATGAACGTGACCTTGCCGGCGATCCCCGCGCCGCCGGCGTCGGTATAGACCGTCGCGCTCTGCCCAATCTTCACGCGCGGAATCAACGGCTCCGGCACGAAGAGGTTCGCCCACGCGTGGTCGAGATCCGTGACCACCACGATTGGCGTCCCAATCGCGGCGAGCTCGCCCTGGTCGGCCAGCTTGCTCGTCACGATCCCGCCGACGGGCGACACCACCTGTGCGTCACGCAGGTGCTCCTCGAGCGCGGCAATCTGCGCATCGATGGCCGCCACGCGCGCGCGGGCGGCGTCGATCTCCTGCGGACGCGCGCCGGCGCGAAGCCGCGCCAGCGCCTCGCGCGCGGCGCGTACTCGCTCGTCGGCGCCACGCACGCGCTCCCGCGCCACCTCGGCGCGTGCCCTCGCATCGTCGCGCTGCTTCTGCGAGCCGGCATTCGCGCGAGGAGCGCCTCAAAGCGCTCGAGGTCTGCCTCCGCGGCCTTGAGCTCCGCGCGCGCCGCCGCGGCATCGGTTTCGGCGGCGTCCGCCTGCGCCTGCGCCTGCCCGATGTCTTCCGCGCGCGAGCCGGCCCGCAGCAGACGAAGCTGGGCGTCGGCACCTTGCCGCTCGGCACGCAGCCGGTCGAGCTGCAGCTCGGTGTCACGGGCGTCGAGCCGTGCGATCACATCGCCCTGCTTGACGCGATCGCCTTCCTGCACCCGCAGTTCGACGATGCGCCCGGCCACTTCGGGCGCGACCCGCACCTCGGTTGCCTCGACGTGCCCGGACACGCGCGCGGCGTTCGAGACGCTTTCGCCGTTGCAGGCGGCCAGCGCGGCACACGACACAGCACACGACACAACCGCCACGACGTACGAACGGCACGACATGATCAATCCTTGCGCAGCATGCCCCGCACCGCGTGCTGCATGTGATGAATGAACTGCTGCCGGCTCCGCGGCGCCGTCACGGCGGAGGCGCCCCTCGCTCGTCGGGACACGAGCGCCTGCTCGCGGATGAAGAACACCAGCACCGCCGGCATGATCGTCAGGTGGGTGAGGAGAGGATCGGCGTCGCGGCGGAAGGCGCCGGCGTCCTGGCCCGACGCGACGATGTCCTGCCAGGCCGCGACGACGAGGCTCATCAGGCCGAGCGTCTCCTGATCGAAGTGCGGGATGCCCGATGCGAGCTCGCGCAGCATGATGCGCGGAAACCATGGGCGTGCCGACGCCTCTTCGACGATGGTCACGACCCAGGCGTCGATTTTTGCGTCCGGGGAATCAAGGCTGTCGGCGAGCTCGCGGGCGCGCGCGCCGACCGCACGAAACATGTCGCGGACCACCTCGACGTAGAGGTCGAGCTTGCTGCCGAAGTGGTAGTAGATCATCGCCTTGTTGACGCGCGCGCGGGCGGCGATGCGGTCCACGCCGGCGGCCTCGTATCCGCGCGCGGCAAACTCCGCCGCGGCGGCCCGGAAGACCTGCTCTCGAGAGTCGCGCGCGCGGCGCCTGGCCATGTCCTCGACCCTCTTACTAAACTAACCAGTTAGTTAATACGTCCGATCCGCGGCGGGTGTCAAGCGGGGGCCGGCGATCAGCTGGCGGCCGTGAGGGTGTACAACCGAGGCATGCGCATCGTGGTTGCCGGAGGCACGGGATTTCTCGGCCGGCCGCTCGTCGCGCGGCTCGAGCGGGACGGCGATGAGGTTCGCGTGCTGTCGCGCCGGCCCTCGTCCCCGAGGGACCTCGCGTGGACGCCCGATGGCACGGCCGGGCCATGGGCGGCGGCGCTCGATGGCGCGGACGCGGTGGTGAACCTCGCGGGTGTATCGATCGCCGGCAGCCGCTGGACGGCCGCGCACAAGGCGCAGATCCGCGAGAGCCGCCTCCGCGCGACCCGCAGCCTCGTCGCAGCAATTCAACAGGCCCAGCGCCCGCCGGCGGTCCTGTTGAGCGGCTCGGCAATCGGGTACTACGGACCGCACGGCGAGGAAACACTTACGGAGGAGGCGCGGCCAGGCACTGACTTCCTGGCGTCGGTCTGCGCCGAGTGGGAGGCCGAGGCTCTCCGCGCGGCCGGCCATGCGCGCGTCGTGCTGCTGCGAACCGGGATCGCGTTGGAGAAAGGCGGCGGTGCGCTGCCGGAGATGGCGCTCCCCTTCAAGCTCTTCGCGGGAGGGCCTGTCGGCTCAGGGCGTCAGGTCCTACTCGTGGATTCACCGCAACGACTGGGTGGCGCTGGCAACGCACGCGCTGCGGACGAGGGCGATCTCCGGACCGCTCAACCTGACCGCGCCGAACCCCACACCCAATCGCGAGTTCGCGCGCACGCTCGGCCGCGTCCTGCGACGGCCCGCGTTCATGCCCGCGCCGGCGTTCGCGTTGCGAATCGTCCTCGGCGAGATGGCCGACGCGTTGTTGTTGAGCGGACAGCGTGTTGTCCCGGCACGCGCCAAGGCGGCCGGCTTCCGATTCGAATACCCGATCCTGGAGGACGCGCTGCGTAGCATTTACTCAAAAACCTGACGTTCCAGGTTCCCGGTTCCAGGAATCGGAAACCGACGATTCTCGAGTTAGTTCATGTACTTATTGAGCGTGTCGCGCCACGCCCCTACGGGTTCGGGTACACCACCGAGTCTCTCGAACACAATCTGTTTCGTGTCGTACGGCTTGCCGTAGAACCGCTGGTTCGCGTCCTTGTCCTGCCGGATGGTGCTGCCATTGATCGTGACCCCGGCGAACACGCCCCGGGCGCGCGAGTAGCCGAGAATCTTCGCGCGCATCTGGATGTCGGTGGCAGCCTGCGCATCGCGGCCCACCGGACCGGCCGCTACGCTGGCGTCGGCGCCGACCTTGAACTGATTGCGGACCAGGTTCTCGAGGCCGCGCCGGTTCATGATCACGAGCACGAGGTCTGCCGCCTGCGCACCAATCTGGAGGCCGACGCTGCCGCCCGTCAGCGTCAGGAAGGCGGGCGCTGACCACGTGCCGCTCTCTCCGCGAACGCTCAGGATCCCACGGCCTCGTTGGCCGCCAACCACAAGACCAGCCCTGATCGTCGTCGGGAAGATCGCGATCGCTTCGGCCTTGTCGAGGATGGCGGTCGGAATGGCGCTGTCGTCCGCCGCCATGATTTCGCTGAAGGCGAGTGTCGCATCCGCCACGCGTTTCGCCTCCTGGTCATCCTTGTCCTGGGCGGCAGCTCCCCCGGCGGCGCCGCTGGCCAGAAGCGCGCTCACCAGCAGCGCCACGCCTGTTATCGGTCTCATGATGTCACCTTGCCCTTCGATGATAATGGACGCATGCGGAAATCTTCTGGTCTTCTCGTTCTCGCCGCGGCGCTGCTGCTCGCCGGATCCACGGCGCGGTCGCAGGCCACCCGCCCGATCGCGCTCGACGACTACCTGGCCCTCAAGAGCGTCGCCGGACTGGCGGTGTCGCACGACGGCTCGTTCGCGGCGTACGTCGTGCGGGCCGTGGACGCCGACGAGGACAGGCGGAAGGCCACCCTGTGGCGCGTGCCGATCGGCGGAGGGACGCCGGAACCGCTCACGCAGCCGGGTTCGCTGTCGGCGCCGGCGTGGTCACCCGACGGCCGGCATCTCGCGTTCGTGACGGATCGCAGCGGGAAGGACCAGGTCTGGGCGCTGCCGACGAGCGGCGGCGAGGCGTTTCGACTGACGGACGTGAAGCAGGGGGTGAAGGCGTTCGAATGGGCGCCCGACAGCGCGCGGCTCGCGCTCGTCGATCCAGGACCCGGATCCGCTCGAAGGCGTGGAGAAGAAGACCGAGGCGGAGAAGGCCCCCCGGCCGATCGTGATTACCCGACTGCAGCACAAGCAGGACAGCGAAGGCTATCTGGACCGCCGCAAGACGCACCTCTCCATCGCCGATCTCAAAGACGCGTTCGCGGCGCCGGGGTCGAAGTTCGCCGCCGTGAAGCCGATCACGTGGGGCGTCTTCGACGAGAACAACCCCGCCTGGTCGCCCGACGGCCGGTTCCTCGCGTTCTCGTCGAACCGAACGGTCCATCCCGACGCCAACAGCAACACCGACATCTTCACGATCGAGGTCGAAAGCGGACGGATCGCCCCGCTCACGACGGATTCCGGCGGAGACGACGACCCTGTGTGGTCGCCGAGCGGTAAAGAGATCGCGTACGTGCACATGCCGGAGGAGCCGGCGGTGTATGCGACACCGCGGATACGGAGCGTGACCACGAGCGGCGGGACTCCGCACGATTGGACCGGCGCGTTGGATCGCCACGTCGGAGGCGAGGCGCGGTGGGCGGCGGACGGCGAGTCGATATTCGTTCCGCTCGTCGACGAAGGGCGCACGCCGATCGTGCGGCTGGCGCGGTCGGGCCGCCGAATCACCACGTTCGACGGAGACTTCGGCACCTTCGAGGTGACGCGCACGCATCTCGTCGCCATGGGCAGCACGCCGACGCGTCCGAACGATGTCCTCGCGCTTCCGCTTGCAGGAGGAACAGCGACGAATCTGAGCCGGGCCCACGAGGCACTCTTCGCGTCGCTGCGGCTGTCGCCGGCCGAAGAAATCCGCTTCAAGAGCGCCGACGGCACGCCGATCGAAGGATGGCTCGTGAAGCCGCCAGATTTCGATCCGGCGCGAAAGCACCCGCTCATCGGTACGCATTCACGGCGGACCCGTGAGCCAGTACACCGACAGCTTCTCGTTCGAGCACCAGTACCTTGCCTCGCTCGGCTACGTCGTGCTCATCAGCAACCCCCGCGGCAGCAGCGGCTACGGCGAGGCTTTCTGCCGCGCGATCTTCGCCGACTGGGGCAACAAGGACTACCAGGACGTGATGGCGGGCGTCGATCATGTGCTGTCGCTCGGGTTCATCGACGACCGCCGCATGGGCGTCGGCGGGTGGAGCTACGGAGGCATCCTCACCAACTACATCATCACCAAGAACACGCGCTTCGCGGCGGCGATCGCCGGCGCCAGCGAAGCCGACATGTTCAGCGCGTTCGGGTATGACGATCTGCAGCGGTGGTGGGTGTCGGAGCTGGGGCATCCGTGGGATCAGGGCGAGCTCTATCGCAAGCTGTCGCCCATCTACGATGTGAAGAAAGTGAAGACGCCGACGCTCGTGATGTGCGGCGAGAAGGACTTCCGCTGCCCGCTGCCGCAGTCGGAGCAGCTGTACCTGGCGCTGAAGACGCTCGGCAAGGAAACGGCGCTGATCATCTACCCGGGCCAGAGCCACAGCATCCGGCGGCCGTCGTACCGAGATCGATCGGTTCCGCCGGTATGGCTACTGGTACGACAAGTTCCTGAAAGGGTCGACAGTCGATCCGACGTACGAGGTAATCTCCACGAAGACAACGACGTCCAACTAACCATGACAACACGAAACCACGAAAAAGAAGATTTCGTGCATTTCGTGCCTTTCGTGGTTGTGGTGTTTAGACGATTGCCGGAGCGCCTGCCCGGAAGTCGCCGCCGAGGATGCTCACCGAGTCGGATCCAAGCCAGCCGTCCAGCACGCGCGCATAGACGGAACGGAAATCCGTCTCGTAGCGCACGTCGCCCGCGTTGTTCTCGAGCGTCGGGTTCGCCGGATCGGGGTTGAGCGATGCGGCCGTGCCGTACAGACCACCGCGCACGCCGCCGCCGATCGCCATCATCATGCCGGCCGCGCCGTGATCGGTGCCCTGGCTGCCATTCTCTGAGATGCGCCGGCTGAATTCGGAGAACTGCAGGAGCAGCGTCTCGTTCGAGAAGGCCCTGGTTCCGCAGGTCGTTGTAGAACGCGAACACGCCGTCGTTCAGCGTCGCCATCAGGTTCGTGTACGCGCCGCCATTCGTGCCCTGCCCGGAGTGGGTATCGTAGCCGCCCGTCTGCACCCAGAACACGCGCGTGCCGATGCCACGCACGATCGAGCCCGCCACGGTGCGCAGGGCCAGCGCAAAACCGTTGTTCGGATACGCGACGGTGCCGTTGTAGCTGCTGACCGCCGCCACGCGGTCGAGTGTCTCGAGCGCGCCGCGCGAGCTCGTATTCACAAACGCCAGGTTCGGCCGGTCCACCGGCACGTGCGACGCGATGCGTATGGCGGCCGCGCGTTCGTTGGCCGCCTCCGCCGGGTTATTGGGGCTGGCAAAGCTGTACGTTCGCGCGTCGGGGATGGCGGGCACCGCGACGGTGCGGCCGAGCAGCGCGCGAGGCGTCTCGCGCACCGTGTTCCAGCCGGCGAGCGAATCGACCGGCTGCGGCAGCGTGTCCAGGTACTTGCCGAGCCACCCGAGCCCCTGCGGCGAACGCGGATCGGCCGAGTTCCAGATGTCCGTCCCCTCGAAGTGCGACCGGCTCGAATTCGGATAACCGGTGCGCTGGATGATCGCCATCCGCCCCTGGTTGAAGATCTCCCGCATTCCCGTCAGCCGCGGGTGCAGGCCGAGCGCTCGACCGGCGGCATCGGTGCCAACCTGGAGGACCTGGCCGGCAGGCACGCCGATGCTCGGCCGGCGGCTGTAGTAGAACGGATCGGTGTACGGGACGAGCGTGCTCAGCGCGTCGTTGCCGCCGCTCAGATACAGCACGACCAGGTTGCGCGACCTGGCGCCCTGCGCGCGGGCGATGTCATCCAGAAAGCTCGGCGCCGCGAACGTGATGGTGAACGCCGCGACACCATCACGAAGGAAATCTCGACGAGTGACCTTCATCTGTACTCTCCGTCTCCCGTCTCTGGCCTCCAGTCTTCGGTGAGTCTTTCGTCTCTAACCGAGAAGACCGAAGCCCTACACGACCTGATACTCGGCGGAGCCGGCGATCAGTCGCGCCAGTCCGGACGCTTTCATGTTGAGCTGTGCTTCGCTGCCCGGCCACGACGTGTTCATGCGCAGGTAGTTCAGCAGCTCTCCATAGGGCTCGCTGTCGAACTCCGCGGGCGCCATGCGATCCAGGAAATACCCGAGCAGACGTTCGGGCGAATCGCCGTGCGCCGCGGCCGTGCGCCCCAGGTTGAACCGCTGATTGAGGGCGAGTGAGGCCGCGAAGTTCATGCGCGCGAGCATCGCGCCGGTCGAGAACCACGCGTCGCCGGTGGCCCAGCCAGAGACGTCCGGCGGCTCGAACAACTGCTGCCCCATGTTCGCCAGCGGCGTGCGGAGATTGTCGATCGAGTAGCCGACCCACCCCATGTCTTTCACCGAGCGGATGGCGTATTCGACGGGCCACGAATAGCGCGCGAACTGGTTCTCCGGGTCGAGGAACCATGGCGACTTCAGGACGAAGCGCAGGACGGGTCGCATCTCCGTGTTGTTCTGCCGGTAGACCTGCGCGGCCGTATCCACGAACGCGGGATCCGGTGTGCGCGCCTCGCTGATGAAATACGACCAGAGCTTGCGCGCGAGGAAGCGTCCCGTGTTTGGATGCGTGGCAAGCGCGTTGATGAGATCAACGCCGTCCTGCATGCCCTCCTCGCCCGACCGCGCCGGAATCGTGGTGCGGCCGTCACGGTAGATGGGGAACGTGAACGCCTTCTCGGTCGGGTCGTGCTGGGCGGCGCGGTAGATGAAGTCGTAGTAGCCGTTCGTGTCGCGCAGGTTGCCGACCGTCTGCAGGTTCCAACCCGTGAACACGCGCGCGGCCGCGTACACGTCCTGCTCGGTGTAGTTGCCGATGCCGAACGTGAAGAGCTCCATGACCTCGCGCCCGAAGTTCTCCTGCGGCCGCTGACGGGTGTTCGTGCGTCCGTCGAGCCACACGAGCATCGCGGGGTCCTTGGCCACGGCAATCAGCAGATCGCGGAAGTTCCCCATGGCGAACGTGCGAAACAGCTCGATCTGTCCGGGCGGGCCTTCCACCTCGCCAGGTTTGCCCGCCATCATCCGCGTGCCCTGCAGCGCGCCGCCAAACCCCGCCACCTTGCTGTACACCGTGGCGAAGTGGTTGTGCCAGAAGAGCGCCATCTTCTCGACGAGCGCATTCTCCGAGTGCACCATGCGGAACAGCCATCGCTGCCGCGCATCCTCGATGTTGGTGTTCGGAGAAAACGTGCCGCGAGTCGTGACGCTCACGTACCCAGGCTGCCCGATCTTCGTGTCGACGTCGTCGTCGTTCCCTGGGTTCAACAGAAGATCGGTCACGACGTTCGTGGAGAGGTCCTGGTACTTCGTCAGGTCACTGATGCTCGCGCCAAACCCCGCGCGGCGAAGCAGATGTTCGAGCTGCTTGTGTCCACGTGCCATACGTCGTCTCTCCGAGCCAGATCGCCGCGTTCGCCGATCGACGAAGCTACTGTTTCGAGCGCGTTCTGACGGATTTGTTCACGCGACTGCACGCGGCCCTCGTAAGTGCTGACCGCGCAGCCAGGGCCTCGCGCGGAGGTCCGCGGTAGCCAGGATGATGCCACGCACCTGTATCATTCCGCTATGCTCAAAAAAGAGACACGCCGATCCACCGCGGCCCGAAGGACGCGGAGAAAAGTGGCGGCAATCGCGCCGGCGACTCCCCGCCGGCAGCCTACCTCGACCAGCGGCCTCGCGCCCGGAATGCAGTCGATCAATACGTATCTGGCCGTCGCAAACGTCTCCGCGTCGGTCGCGTTCCTGGAAAAGGCCCTGGGCTTCTCGCGGGGCGTGACGTTACCGGATGCCGATGGACAGCTCCGCTACGCCGAGATGCGGCACGGCGAATCGGTGGTGATGCTGATACCAAAGGGGGATGCCGCCACGGCGACGGGCGGCGCCGCCGCCCTCTATACGTACGTCGACGATGTGGATGGCCAGCTGCCGCGTGCGCGGGCGGCGGGTGCCGGCATCAGCGAAGCCGAGGACAAGCCGTGGGGGGATCGGATGGCGGTCGTCACCGATCCCGACGGCTACCGGTGGATCCTGGCAACGTTCAAGAAACTCGTACCTTTCTGCTAGACCGTTGTTCGTTGTTCATGGTCCGTGGAGACTACGAAGAACGAAATACAAGTGATTCGACGGACTACGCACTACGGACAACGGACTACGATTAGAACGTCACCCTGAATCCCAGCTGGAATTGCCGCTGCTCGTAGCCGCCTGTCGCCGCGAAGCCGTCGCCCGACGAGGGGATCGGCGCCGCGGCGTTTCCGACGGCATCGACGGTCACGACACTATTGGCGCCCGACCATTGCACCCGGTTGAAGATGTTCTTCAGCTCCGCGATCACCTCGGCCCTGGCGCCGCGCGCGATCGGAAACAGACGCGAATACCGCAGGTCCACGTTGTAGCGCGCCGGCAGGTTCAATGAGTTTCGGCCGACGCCGTTCGGCCGGTCGCTGTTCGCGATCCCGTCGTTATTCAGATCGCGGTTGGCGCGGACGTTCACGGGGATGCCGCTGGCGAACTGCAGCGCGATTCCGAATTGATTGTCATTCAGGATGTGGCCGGCGACGCCCTCGACCTCGAGCTGCGGTTGCGCCACGATGCTGCCGACGAAGGTGTGACGCTGGTCGAGAATATTCGGCCCGCGATCGACGTCGAGATCGGCCATGTCGCTCCGGCCGCCCGTATCGCCCTGGACGTGCAGCGTCGTGCCGTGCCCGGGCGCGTTGTCCTCGCTCTTTCCGAGCGTATAAGCCAGATCCCACTGCACGCCTCGGTGGTAACGACGCGTGAACTGAAGCGTCAGTCCTTTGTAGTCGGACTCGGCGATCGATTGCGTCGCGAAGATCGCGTTGAAGCGCGGATCGCGGCGCGTGGCCGCGTTGATTGCGGTCGACCAGATCGCGCGGCCGTCCGGCAGCGTGCCAATCGGGTTGATCAGATTGACGTTGGTGACGATGGGAAGGTCATAGCCGCGCGTGTACCAGAGGCCAATCGCCGCCGCGTACACCTCGCCGATCGCGTGCTCGAGCTGCACGTTGCTCTGCCACATCCGCGCGATCTGGAAGTCCGGATCGACGGTCCATGCCGTATTCGAGGCCGCGGCGCTGCCGCCGGAGAGGACGTTCGGGAAGAGCGGGGCGCCCGGCTGGGTTGGCTGAAGGGTCGCGCTGCCCCGACGTGTGCTGCCGTCGTTCACGATCGCCTGCTCGTAGATCGCATTGATCGGTTGGTCGTACATCAGGCCGGTGTTGCCACGCAGCACCGTGCGGCGGTCCTCACCCAGCGTCCAGACGAAGCCGGCCCGCGGCTGCAAGTTGTTCTGGTCCGTCTCGAACGACCGCGACGATTCGATCAACGCATCCTGAACGCCCTCGGCTGGCGCATACACGTCGTAGCGGAGCCCGTAGAGCAGCTTGAAGTCCGACGAGAGGCGCCAGTCGTCCTGCGCGAAGAACGCCCACATGTTCGTGCCGTAGTCGAAGCTCGGCTCGCCGAAGAACTGCTGAAAGTTCGTATACGCGAATGGATTCGCGCCCGAACGGGCGCTCTGGTACGCCGCGACGCTGGGGAACGTGTAGAGCTGAAACTGGGTCTGTGTCCGCGTGTCGTCCACGAACTGACCGGCGAGCCCGACCTTGAACGCGTGGTCCCCGCGAATATAGGTCACGTTGTCGAGCACCTGGAAGATGTTCTCGGTGAATCCAAAGCCGGCATCCGCGGCGCCGGCGACCGGTCCTCCGAAGTTCGCGACTCCAGGAATTCGGATGGCCGGACCGTTGCCGCCCCCCGACCCCGGCACGCGTGATTGCGCGCGGGTTGCGGTACTGCACGCGCACTTCATTGAGCAGGTTGCTGCCGAAGGCCGATACGACCTGGCCGGCGGTCGAGTGCTGCCGATCCGTGAAGTCCGTCCCCTGTTGAACGGAGTTCGGCACCCCCGCCGTCACGTTGCCGATGTTGTTGCTGATGAAGTTGTCGAAGAAGATGTAGCGGACGCTCAGTCGATGGCCGGCCGCGATCTGATGATCGATCTTACCGATCGCGAACTTGGTGTCGCCTTCCGCCGGCATGTAGGCGGGCTCGTTCAAGCCGAGCGCCGCCGCGTTCGCTGGCGAGATCGTGATCACGCGGCCGCCCGAGAAGTCGCGGCGCGCGTTCTCGAAGCCGGCGAAATAGTGGGTTCGATCGCGCACGATCGGTCCGCCCGTGTCGACGGTGAATACGTTGACGTCGGTGGGTGGTTTCGTGGCGCGGTTCGTCGTGAAGAACGGAAAGGCCGCGAACGGCTTCCGCTGCAGCCGATAGCTGGCCTGGCCATGCACGACGTTGGTGCCCGACGGCGTGATCGCGTTGTACACCAGCCCCATCGTCTGGCCGAATTCGGGCGCGTAGCCCGTGGTGACCACCTTGACTTCGCGAATCATCACCTCGGACATCGGCATCTGCCGCAGGCCCGCGCGATCCTTCTGCGTGTTGTCGTTGCCGTCGATCTGATAGTTCACGCGAAGCAGCGCGCCATTGGCCGTCAGGCGCGGCACGCCGAACTCCTGCGTCTCGAAGCCGACGACCCCAGGCTGCAGCAGGGCGAAGTTGTACGGATTGCGTGAGGTGAGCGGCAGAGACTTGATCTCCCGCTCGTTGAGCGTGCGTCCCTGCTCGATCTTCCCAAGGTCCACCACGGGCGTATCGGCGGTGACCGAAACGACTTCCGTGACGGCTCCGACGCCCAGCTTCACGTCGACCACCGCAACCTGGCCCGCGGCGAGCGACAGGCCGGACCGTTCGTGTTTCTTGAAGCCGGCGAGCTCCGCGCTCACGCGGTACACGCCGAGCGACAGGAGCGGCGCGCGGTAGAGGCCGCTCTCGTTGGTGACCACAACGCGCGTGTCGCCGGTGTCGGTGTTCGTGAGGCTGACCGTGACGCCTGGCAGCACGCCGCCGGACTCGTCGGTGATCGTGCCTTCGATGGTGCCGTTGATGGCCTGACCCTGGGCGGCGGCCGACGCGACGACACTGAGCGAGAGAAGGAGGGCGAGAAGGGCCCGGAGCATGGCGAACCTCCACAGGGGACGGGAAAATTCGAGTATATCCGCGTCACACGCTTGGACGCGGCCGCCCGGTCAGCGGGTCCAGCCGAACAGTGCGTCGGCCTTGTCGGGGGCCCCTTGCAGGTGACGGAGGAGGATGCGTGCGGCCAGGAACGCGCCTGTGATCGAATCGCCTCCCGATCCCAATGCGAACAGGTGGCGAGGAAAGTTGCGATGCGGCCCGATGTACGGCAGGCCGTCGGCGGTCTGCCCGTACGTCAGCTCCCATCCGTACTCAGGCATCAGTCCCGAGATGGCCGGATACATCGTCAGGAGCTCGTACATCAGCTGGCCGGTCCGCTGTATGCGGACCGCCTCGCGCTTCCGCTCCGGTGTGGCCGCCTGATCGGCGCCGCCGACCAGAATCCGGTCATCGGCGGTGAAGCGGATGCGGTGCCGTGGCGATCGGGTGTCGGCAACCATCGCAGCGCGTGTTCCGAGCGCGCGGCGGATGCCGGCAGGCACGACCTCGGTGAGGACGAGGTACGTTTCGCGTGCGTCGAAGTGCCGGCGCAGCTGCTTGTATTCGGCGGTTGCGAGGCCGGTCGCGACCACGACGGTCTTTGCCCGGATCGTGGCGCCCTCCGCGATCACCTCGACCTGCTTGCGGCCGATGCGCACCTTGCTCACCCGCGTCCGCTCGTGGATCGGCACGCCGCGTTTCACCGCCGCCGCCGCGAGACCGACGCAGGCGCGATACGGATCCAGGCCGAAGGCATCGCGCGTCTTGATGGCGCCGGCGGCATCGAGCGCGGCCGTGGCCTGCAGCTGCTTGCGTGTAAGCCACGTCGCGTCGAGTCCGGCCGCGGCCCTCGCATCGAGCTCGCGGCGAACGGCTCGCTCGTCATCGCGCGGTGCCACCAGGAGCGCATCGTACGCGTCGAGGCCGCATTTGATTCCAAGACGACGAAGCATCGCGGCGGCATCGAGCGCGGCGCGGCGCCACGCCTGGAAGGCGACCCGCGCCGCACGCAGACCGTGCGCCTGCGACATGTCGCGAAACGTCGGACCCGGCTCCGGGAGCAGCAGCCCCGCACTCCGTCCGCCGGCCCCATGACCCACGCGCTCGGCTTCGAGCACCACGGCACGCACGCCGCCGGCCGCGCAGGCATACGCCGCGGCGCATCCCGTCAGGCCGCCGCCGATGATGACAACGTCTCGATCGAGCTCTCCCTTCGCGCGCGGGTAATCCGGGCGGCGGGAATCAGGAAACTGATGGATCCACGGCGAAACGCCGTAACGAGTCCGGGGCATGAGCGCGAGATGGTACGACGATCGTCTCCTCCGCCTGAGACTGATGCCCGTGATCTCCTCGGTCTGACGCTCCACGATGTGCCGGAGGGCGACCTCGATGACCGGCGTCAGCGAGCGTGCGGCAATCGCGGTGCGCGGGCGATACGTGACCCAGGATCCCATGGCGCGCCCTCGTGAGCTGAGCGGCTTTGCTTTCTTCTCGCGGATCTCTCGCCTGGCAACGTCCTCGGGAAGACGGACGGCAATGCCGTCCTCCATCAGGCAAGTCACGAGGCGGCGGCCCGCGTAGAGGGCGGGCAGGCCGAACATCTTGCCGCGCCGAACGCCACGATGCTGTTCGGCGAACTCTTCGAGAAACGCGACCAGTTCGGTTCGAAAGGGGATCGGCATCGTGTCGGGCGACGCCGATCCTAGTTCACTTCGTCCGCTCGCGATCGAGCAGCTGCTTCTTGCGCGACACTCCCCAGCGATAACCCGTCAGCGATCCGTCCTTGCCGACGATCCGGTGGCACGGCACGACCAGACACACCGGATTCGTGGCACACGCACGCGCCACCGCCCGCACGGCCGATGGCTTGCCGATCGCCTTGGCCACCTCGCTGTACGCGCGCGTTTCGCCGGAAGGAATCGATTGCAGGTAACGCCACACCTTCCATTGGAACGCCGTCGCCTGGACGTCGATGGGCAGATCGAGGTGAGGCCGCGATCCGTTCAGATGTCCGACCAGCGGGCCTACCCACGCGCGCAGCGCGGAATGGTCCCTCGCGATGTTCGCCTCCGGGTATTCGCGGCGCAGATCCTGCTCGAGCCGCTCGTCGCGGTCGCCGAGCTTCACCGAGCAGATTCCCTTGTCGGTGCCCGCGACCATCATGCGTCCAACGGGCGAGTCCACGATCGTGTATGTCACGGCCATTCCCTTTCCTCCCCGGCGATAGGCAGCCGGCGTCATGCCACGGCCCGTCGGCCGGCGCTGGTACACGCGGCTGATCGATCCATAGCCTGCGTCGTACACCGCTCCGGAGACCGGCGTGCCGCTGCGCAGCCCGTCGCGGAACCGGCCCGCCCGAACCGCATCCTGGTAGGCGCGTGGTGAAATGCCCACGAGCTTGGTGAACGTTCGCTGCAGGTGGAACGCACTGACGCCCGCATGCGCGGCAACTTCCGCCAGCGTGAGCGGCTGTTCGGCGCGCCGCTCGATCAACGCGCACGCACAGCGCACCTCGTCGAGTCCTGCCGGTCGAGCGGCGCCCGCACGAGGATGACATCGGCGGCACTCACGGAACCCGGCCAGCTCCGCGTTGTCGGGCCCGGCAAAAAACAGGACCGACTCGCGCCGCGGACGCCGGCTCGGACAGCTCGGCCGGCAGGTACACACCGGTCGTCCGCACGGCGTAGACAAAGGCGCCGTCGGCCCGCGCATCGCGCGCAAGCACGGACGCCCAAAGCGATTCGTCCGGTTTCGAAGTGGCCTTCATCGCGTGTTTCATGCCCCCACGATACAAGGCGGCGCCGCCCGCGTTCTATCCGCGCCTTGCGGGAGAACTTTTCTCGTTGTCCGTTATCCGTGGTCCGTGGTCCGTAAAATCACTTGTCTTTCGTTTTCCGTCGACCACGAGAGAATACGGACTACGAATTACAAGTGTTTTTACGGACCACGGACTACGGACAACGGACAACGACTACGATCGACATTATGCGTCGAGTCCTCAGGGGGCTTTTGATCGTCCTCGTCGTCGTCATTGCATCCAGCGTCGCTGCCGGGTGGTGGGCGCGTGACCGGCTCGGGGCCAGTCTGCCGCAGCTTGACGGAGAGCGGCCGGTGGCGGGGCTGCAGGGCACGGTCGAGGTCACGCGTGACGCGCTCGGCATTCCCACCGTGCGCGCCGGGAGCCGGCAGGATGTCGCACGCGCCATGGGCTTCCTCCATGCCCAGGATCGCTTTTTCCAGATGGACCTCTCGCGCCGCCGCGCGGCTGGCGAGCTGGCGGCACTCGTGGGACCGCGAGCGCTCGCGCTCGATCGTGAGATCCGGCTCCATCGGTTCCGGGCCGAGGCACGCCGCGGAGTCGAGCTGCTGCGGGGCGTCGATCGAGTGTTGCTCGATGCCTACACCGCGGGGGTGAACGCCGGCCTCGCCGCGCTCGGCGCCAAGCCGTTCGAGTACTTCATGCTTCGGCAGGAGCCGCAATCGTGGCGTCCCGAGGACAGCCTCCTCGTCGTGCTCTCGATGTTCATCACGCTGCAGGACACTGACGGCTCCTACGAAGCGGCGCTCGCGACGATGCACGACGTGCTGCCGGCGCCGATGTTCGCGCTGATGGCGCCACGCGGCACCGAGTGGGACTCGCCCGTCGAAGGGGACGGATTCGAGACGCCGGCCATTCCACACGCCGACGTCTACAACGCCCGGGCGCGGCGGCACGGCAAGTCGCCGATTGACCTGCAGCGAAAACCAGAAGTGGCCCGCTTGAACACAGAGTTCGGGTTCGACGATCGAGCCGGCGACGAGGGCGCCGTCGGATCGAACAACTGGGCGGTTGCCGGCCGCCTGACCGCCGATGGCGGCGCGCTGCTCGCCAACGACATGCACCTCGGCATTCGCGTGCCGAACACGTGGTATCGCGCCGCCTGGGAGTGGCCTGCCCATCGCATGTACGGCGTCACGCTTCCGGGGGTGCCCGCGATGGTCGTCGGCAGCAACACGCACGTCGCGTGGGGATTCACGAATACCTACGCCGACTGGAGCGACATCGTCCTGCTCGAGACCGACGCGAAGAAGCCCGACGCCTATCGAACCCCCGACGGATGGCGGCAGATCGAGACCTTCGACGAGACGTTCGAGATCGCGGGCCAGCCAGCGCAGCACGGGACGGTGACCTGGACGAACTGGGGACCGGTTCTCGGACGCGATCACCGCGGCCGGCTGCGCGCGTTCCGGTGGGTCGCGCATTCCGCGGAGCGGCTCGCGGCGACGGTGACGCCGCTCGAAGACGCGCGCACGATTGAGGAGGCCTTCGCCGACGCCAACGGCCTCGGCACGCCGGGCCAGAACTTCGTCGTCGTCGATCGCTCCGGCCGAATTGGATGGTCGATCTATGGATCGATCCCGCGGCGGCACGGGCTCGACGGGTCTCTGCCCGCATCGTGGGCGGATGGAACGCGTGGGTGGAATGGATGGCTCGCCGACGAGGAGTATCCGCGTCTGCTGGACGGGAAAGACGGCCGAATCTGGACCGCGAACGCACGCGTCGTCGGCGGCGGCATGCTCAGCACGCTCGGGGACGGAAGCTACGAGGTCGGCTCCCGCGCCAGAATCATCCGCGATCGGCTCATGGCGAAGGACCGGTTCACGCCGCGCGACCTGCTCGACATCCAGCTCGAAACGCGGGCGCAGTTCCTCGAGCGATGGCGCGGGCTGATCCTGCGGACGCTGGAGGCCACGGCAACCGCCGGACATCCGGAGCGCGCGCGCTTTCGGGAGGTCGTCGAGCGCGGCTGGTCGGGGCGCGCGGCGCCCGACTCCGCGGCGTACTTGATGACGCGCCGATTCCGCGATCGCCTGTCGGAGCGCGTCTTCACGTTCGTGCTGGCCGAGTGCTACGAGGCCGACGAGCACTTCGACTACACCACCGTGCGGCGCCGCGAAGGACCGATCTGGCGCATCGTCACGGAGCAGCCGCCGCACCTGCTCGACCCGACATATGCGAAATGGAACGACATGCTCGTCGACTCAGTCGACAGCGTGATTGCGGATCTCCGCGAGCGCGGCGACCTGCGCGAGCGCCGGTGGTCGGAGTTCAACCGCGTGAGCTTCCGCCACCCGCTGAGCGCCGCGGTGCCCCTCGTCGGCCGGTGGCTCGACATGCCGCAGGTCGAGATTCCTGGCGACCTCTACACGCCGCGGATGATGTGGGGATCGGTGGGCGCGTCGGAGCGGATGATCGTCTCGCCGGGCCGCGAGGAGCACGGCATCATGCACATGCCGACGGGACAGAGCGGGCACCCGCTCTCACCGTTCTATGCAAACTCGCACCAGGCCTGGGTGAAGGGAGAGGCTACCGCGTTTCTGCCGGGACCGGCCGCGCACCTGCTGACGCTGAGAGCGCAGTGACGCGTTCGCCGTTGATTGCCTCGGTACTCCCACGTCATGGCGAGCGTCGACGTTCCCGCCAGCCGAACCTGCGCGACGGAATCGAGACGGACGGGGACGCGCATCCCGCCGATGCGCTCGTAGCGCCTCACCACGTCCACGCGTCTGATCCAGAACGACGGGCTCTTCGCCAGGCGCCCTTCGACGCGCACGAGGTCGGCTTCGTCCTCGGTGACGAAGACGGCGCCGTCGACGAGCGACACATCCCGCCGCTTGGGCCTGACGAGGAGCTTGACGAGGCCAGGCTCGGCGGCCGCTTCCAGCCCGTGAAGGCTGTAGTTCTGCGCGGTCACCGCGGAGCGCGACGCGTCGGTGGTGGCAAACAGCCTCTCCTCGTTCTCGAGCAGCGGACGCAGCACCTTGTTGCGGATGTACTCCGATCCTCCCTCGCGAACGACCTCGTATGCGAAGCGGCCTTCCTGGGTGAGCTCGGTCCGCGCCTCGAGCCAGCCCTCCAGCTTGAATCTGTCGTTGCGCGCCTCGAGCCGGCGCAGCGCGCGATATCGGGTCAAAGGCTCGTCGGGCCGTGCAAGAAACCGCTGCACCACCGGCGTTTCCGCTGAGATGTGCGGCTGAGGCTGCTGCAGAGCCAAGAGTGGATGCGCAACCCACAGAAAGACGATCAAAGTACCAATCCGCCGCACGGACGGTGTCAGTGCAAGTCCGGAGCCGTTCTCAGGGGCTCAGGTGGGCGATCAGCCCGCGCGCGTGCGCAGCCGGGCGAGGACGTGGGCGAACACCGGCTCGTGGGCGGTCACGTTGATGAGCGGATCGACGGGAATCAGCCACCCGCCGCTGCCGGTCGACGCCGTGGCGAGAGCCTCGTCGAGGATCCGGGCGGCGTCGCCGGGCCCACCCGCGGCCATGGCCACGGCTGCGCGGGCCATCGCCCTTTCGATGCCAAGCCCTGGCGCCTCGAGTTGAGTGAGCCGACGCGTGATCCGTACGTGGAGCGGCTCCCCGTCGGGAGGCGTCTCCCGTGCGAGCGACAAACCGATCAGCGCCAGCACGTGCGACGGCAGGCGCTCGAGCGCGTGCTCGAACGCGGCAGCCGCACCTTGCCGATGGCCCTGCCGGAGCTGCAACGCGCCGATCGCGTACCAGGTATTGGCCGCGCACTCGCGCGCGTACAGGTGGCCGTCGGTTTCGAAGGCGAGCTCGCGCTGAAGTTCGGCGTGTGAAGACCCCTCGTCGCCGCGTGCAAGAAACACCAGACCGAGCAGCCAGTGGCAGCCTACGCCGCTGAAGGCATGTGTCCCCTGCTGCGCGTCCTGCGTCGCCGCGCCCGTCCGCACCTCCCGCTCGGCCAGATCGAACGCCTGCCGCGCCACGTACACCGATGCGGCGAGGAGATGCGCCAGGGGGAAGCCCGGAAACAGCGAGAGGGTCCTGTGCGCCGCACGCAGGCGCTCCTCGCCCCATGCCACGTACGCGAGACGCATGTGGTGACGCCAGTTGTCCGGCTCGAGCATCACGGCACGGCGCGCGGCGGCGATGGCCTGGACGCCAAGGCGCGTATGGTGCAGCGCGAGCGCGAGCGTCGCCCATGCATCGCCCGACCGTGGATCGAGACGGCACGCTTCGCGCGCATGATGGCCCGCGCGCGCGAGCGCCCCGCGGTCGGGGACCTCGTCGGCGCGCGTGGCTTCGAAGTGCATCACGCACGCATTGGCGAGGCCGAGATGCGCGGACATGTAGTCTGGCGCCGTCGCCACCACCTCCTCGAACGCGTGCATGGCACGCTCGACGGCGGCACGCTCGAGCGTTTCGAGCGCGGCGCGTCCCTCGAGCAGCGCGCGATGCGGCTCGAGGATGGCGGCCAGCTCCGCGTCCGACGCGCGAGTGTCCGCGCGTGTGACCTCACCGCGAAAACGATACCCACGCCGGGGAACGGTCTCGATCAGCCTCCGCGTTCCGCCCGAATCGCCCAGCGCTTTGCGCAGGCCGGAGATGGCCTGTTCCAGGCTGTTGTCGGTCACCGCGACGCCCTGCCACGCCGCCTCGATCAGCGCGTCCTTCGTCACGATCTCGCCAGGGCGGGCAAGCAGCTGCAGCAGCACGTCCGCCTGATGCTCCGTCAGGGCCACCGGATCTCCCCTGAGGGTCAGGCCCTTCGTCGACGAATCGAGCTGGAAGTCACCGAACGTATAGGTGAATGTCGTCCGTGCCACCGGCCAAGATTCTAATCAACCACGAAAGACACGAAACACACGAAACGCAAAGTCGGACTTCGTGCCTTTCGTGAGTTCGTGGTTCAAATGAGTAGAGCATCCCGGGCAGCGACTGCGAGCTCCTGCGCCTCCGCCACGGTGCGGCCCATGGCGGTGATGTGACCCATCTTGCGCCCGGGTCGCGGCTCGGTCTTGCCGTACAGGTGCAGCTTCACGTCTCGCGATCGAAGCGCCGCGCTCCAGTTCGGCTTGCCGTCCACCCACAGATCGCCGAGCAGGTTCACCATGGCGGCCGGGCGCAGCAGCTCGGTCGACCCGAGCGGGAGACCGCAGATGGCGCGCACCTGCTGCTCGAACTGGCTCGTCACGGCGGCGTCGAAGGTCAGATGGCCGGAGTTGTGCGGACGGGGCGCCAGCTCGTTGACGAGCAGCTCACCGGCGGTCGTCACGAAGAACTCGATGCAGAGCACGCCGACGTACTGCAGTTCCTCGAGGACCGCGCGCGTGATGTCGAATGCCCGACGGCGAATGGCGTCCGACACGGCGGCGGGCGAGGTCGTCAGGTCGAGAATGTGATGGCGATGCCGGTTTTCGAACGGCGCGAATTCAGCGATGTCTCCATCGAGCCCGCGCGCCGCGATGACCGAGATCTCCGCCTGCAGCGAGACGAGCTTTTCGACGATCGCCTCCTGGTGACCGATGGCGGTCCAGATGTGCTCGACATCCGCCGGTGTGGTGACCTTGTGCTGACCCTTCCCGTCGTAGCCGAACGCGGCCGTCTTCACTACCGCCGGCGTGCCCAGGGCGGCGACACCCGACCACAGCTCGTCCAGCGTCTCGGCGCGCACGAAGGGCGCGGTTGGAAATCCACGGTCGGCGAGGAACGCCTTTTCCCGCGCGCGCTGCTGTGCGGTGTGGAGCGCAACGCCGCTCGGGCGCACGGGCGCGTGCTCTTCCACGGCGTCCACGGCTTCAATCGGGACGTTCTCGAACTCGAAGGTGACCACGCTGACGTTGCGCGCGAACGCACGCAGGGCGTCGAGGTCGGTGTACTCCGCCGCCACTTCCACGTCGGCCACCTGACCGGTCGGCGTGTCGCCCTCAGGCGAGAACGTGTGAACGCGGTAGCCCATTCGGCGTGCCGCGATGGCGAACATCCGTCCGAGCTGGCCGCTGCCGAGCACGCCGATCGTCGACCCTGGCTCGATGCGGCGGACCTGGGTCACGGCAGCTGTTCCTGGCGCACCCTGCCCGCCTGTTCCTCGCGGAACGCCCGCAGCATGGCTCGGAGCTCGGGACGCGAGTTGGCGAGAATGGACACCGCCAGGAGGCCGGCATTGGTCGCGCCTGGCTTGCCGATTGCCAGCGTTCCCACCGGAACCCCGCCAGGCATCTGCACGATCGAGAGCAGCGAGTCGAGGCCCTGGAGCGCGGCGCTTTGAACCGGCACGCCGAGGACAGGCAGCGTCGTGTGTGCCGCCACCATACCGGGCAGATGCGCGGCGCCGCCTGCGCCCGCGATGATCACCTCGAGGCCGGCGGCCTCCGCCTTCGACGCAAACTCCGCCATCCAGACCGGCGTGCGGTGCGCCGACACGATGTGCCGCTCGTGCGGAACGTTGAACCGCTCCAGGATATCGACGGCATGCTTCATCGTCTCCCAATCGGACGATGAACCCATCACGACGGCGACGAGTGGATGACTCATGTGGTGACAGTGTAGGGCGGGCCTTTACGGCCCGCCAAGCTATTCACCCTGATCCAGCGAGTACGCCCGCTGCCCATCGAAGTTGCAGAGCGACTCGGTCTTGATGAAATCGAGGCCGGCATCCGAAATCCGCTGCAGGAGACCGCAGATCTGCCGGTGCGTCAGCGGCTTGTCCTTGACGTTCGAGAAGAAGCGGCAGCGCCAGTTGTCGCTGAGGAACGTCTCTTCGAATCCGCCGGGATACACCTTCACACCGCGATTGCTGACCATCGTCAGCCGCGTGTCGGGCGCGGCGAGCGCCTCGAGCTGGGTACCGAGCTCGACCGGCGGCCCAGGGGCCCACTGCAGGAAGACGTCGACGCCTACCATGTCCTTGCGCGGCTCGGCCTTCCCGCGGCGCTCGGGAGCGGCCTGCTTCGGCGTCGACTTGTACGACACGGTCTTCAGCGTCTCGGGCTTCTTTCCCACACGATCGACTACGGCCTGCGCGAACTCTTTCGTGCCGACCTTCTGCTTGCTGACTCGTTCGTCGTAGACGTCGTAGGTGTGAATGCCATCTTCGATCGCCCGGAGCCAGGCGTTGTGGACGCGCTCGGCGACGTCCACCTGGTCGATGTGCACGAGCATCATGACCGCGCCCAGCAGCAGCCCCGACGGGTTGGCGAGATTCTGCCCGGCCCGGCGGGGCGCTGAGCCGTGAATGGCTTCGAACATCGCGGCGCCGGTCCCGATGTTGGCCGAGCCGGCGAGACCCACGGAGCCGGCGATCTGCGCGGCCACATCCGACAGGATGTCGCCGTACAGGTTCGGCATGACGATCACGTCGAACGCTTCCGGCGTGTCGGCAAGCTTGGCGGCGCCGATGTCGACGATCCAGTGCTCGTTCTCGATGTCGGGGTATTCCGTCGCGATTTCGTCGAACACCTTGTGGAACAGGCCGTCGGTCTGCTTCATGATGTTGTCCTTCGTGAAGCAGGTGACCTTCTTGCGGCTGTTCTGCCGCGCGTACTCGAACGCGTAGCGGACAATCTTCTCCGAGCCCGGCCGCGAGATCAGCTTCAGGCACTGCACGACCTGCGGCGTCTGCTGGTACTCGATGCCGGCATACAGGTCCTCCTCGTTCTCGCGGACGATGACCACGTCCATCTTCGGATGCTTGGTCTCGACGAACGGGTGATAGGACACGCACGGCCGCACGTTGGCGTAGAGACCAAGCGTCTTGCGGGTCGTCACGTTGAGGCTCTTGTAGCCGCCGCCCTGCGGTGTGGTGATCGGTGCCTTGAGGAACACCTTGGTCCGCCGAAGCGATTCCCACGCCTCCGGTCCGATGCCGGCGGAGTTGCCGGCGAGGTAGACCTTCTCGCCAATCTCGATGGTCTCGATGTCAATCCGCGCTCCGGCCTCTTTGAGGATGTGGAGCGTGGCGTTCATGATCTCCGGGCCGATGCCGTCACCGTGAGCGACGGTAATGGGGCGGTTCGCCATTCAACAATCTCCTGCGCTTCTGAAACAGGAAATTGTACTCAAAAACAGCACGTTCGTTGGTTCGTTGGTTCGTGGGTTCGTGGGTTCGTGGGTTCGTCGGTTCCTTGGTTCGTCGGTTCTGGTTCGGGTGGGCCTGGTCGTGTGGTCTGTGAACGATCGGGGGCCGACGAACGCTCTGAGTTAGTCCCCCCATACTGCGAATGCGAGCGCCATGAGCGCGAGCCAGGCGCCGGCAGCGACGCCCGCGCCGATTGCGACCGCCTTGCCGATGCCGATCCCTTTGCTCCGATCCAGCTCCAGCGTCTCGATCGCATCGAATGGCACGCGCTGCGGCGGTACCGCCGCGCGGGTCTTCGGCTGAACGGTCATCGCGTCGGATGACACGTGGAGCAGTGTCGCCTTGAATCGCGGCCCCTTCTTGAGCCGGATGACGAGCACCTTCCCTGGCTCGAGGCTCTCGGCAAACGATCGCCAGATTTCAGGACCCACGACCTGCGCGTCGATTCGTGGCGGCAGCGCCAGCAGCGCAACGAGCGCGCACGTGACGAGGCGTGTGAGTCGAGTGCCGTTCACGGTGTTCTCCTTCAAACAATGTCCTCCTGCAAATCGTCCTGCCTAGAAATCCATGCCGCCGCCGACGCGCCACCAGACGCGCTGCGTCCCGCGGCCGTCGAATGCGGCCGACAGATCGGTGCGGATGAAGCCGTGCTCGGCGACGTAGAACTTGGCGCCGCCCGTCACGAACGGCCGGGAATCGAACCTCGCGCGATCGATTTCGGCGAGGGGCGGCACCGTAAACGGCCCTCGTCCATCACGACCGAAGGCCGTGGGAAACGGCGTCTCGGTGCGGTGACGTTCCCAGGCGAGCTGCACGCCCGCGCCGACGAACGGGTGCACCCATGTGTTCTCCAGGAACTGATACGCCGCGGACAGGTGCAGCGCCTTGACGCCGAAGCGATGCTGGCGTGAGAAGAAGACCGGGAACGACTGGCCCGGTACGGTGAACTGCTCCTGTGAGTACACGTCGCCCTCGGTCGTGAGCGTTGCACCGAGGTCGGTCTTGAGGTGACGCGTCCAGTAGCGGCCGATTTCGACCGACGTGGCGAACGTGTCGTACCACTGGTCCCAGTCGCCGCCGATCTCCTCCTTGTTGCCGCCGAGCCAACCGATCGTGACGCTCGTATCCCAGCGTTTTGGATCAGACGGGACCAGCGAGATGCTCTGAGCGGCTGCGGCGTGTGTGACCAGGAATGTCGCGACGAACAGGATGGGAATCTGGCGGGTCACGATGGGCTCCTCTGCAGCTCAATGTGCAGAGGAGCCCGCGATCGGCTCAGCAGGCTATTTTCGGGCGTGCGCCGGAATCTTCAGCACCTGGCCCGGCTTTATCTTGTCGGGATCCGTCAACTGATCGCGGTTGGCGTTGAAGATCTCCATGTACGCGTTGGCGTCGCCGAGATGTTTCTTGGCGATGGCACTCAGCGTGTCGCCGGCCTGCACCGTGTAGGTTTCGCCGCCGCCCGCGGTGCCCCCCTTTTGCGCCGGCTGCTGCGCTCCAGGCCGCACCTTGATGTCGGCGACTACCTCCTTCTGCCAGTCGGGGATCGTCTTCAGCGCATTCCAGATCTGGTTCTTCTCGTCCTCGGAGTTGACCGTGCCGCTGAAGTGGAGCTTGCCCTCGCGCTCCTCGGCCGAACCGTCGAAGCGGATCTGTTTCGCCGTCTGAATCGCATGGTTGTATTTTTCACGCAGTCCCATTGATGCTCTCCTTCCGAATTCCATGACGCCATTCCAGCCGAGGCCCGTTCGAGCGTCGCCGCGCACCAGCCACATCACGACGCGCGTGGCATTGGTCAGACCTCATGCTTTCTCCAACCGCTATTGGCGTTTCACTCGGTTCGAGTGCAAGGGACGAACCACGAGCGACGAACCACGAACTACGCCTAGAATGTCCTCATGAGGTGTCCCTGGACTGTGCTGACGGCGGCCTTGATGGCCGGCCAGGTGTGTCTGGGTGCCCAGGCGCCGCTGCAGGTTCCGTATAGATTGTTCACGCTCGAAAACGGCCTCACGGTCATCCTCCATCAGGACCGCAGCGTGCCTGTGGTCGGCGTGAACGTCTGGTACTACGTGGGCTCCGCCAATGAGCGCCCCGGGCGAACCGGCTTCGCGCATCTCTTCGAACACCTCATGTTCGAGGGCTCGAAGCACGTGAAGGAAGGCGAGTTCGACACGCTGCTCGAGGCCGCGGGCGCCAACAACAACGGGTCCACCGAGAACGACCGCACGAACTACATCATCGACGTGCCGGCGAACGCGCTGGAGCTGGCGCTGTTCCTCGAGTCCGACCGCATGGGCTACCTCCTCGATACGATGTCGCCCGCGCGCGTCGACGGCCAGCGCGATGTCGTGAAGAACGAACGGCGTCAGAGTTACGAGAACCGGCCGTACGGGATGGCGTTCATCGAGCTCACCCAGCTGCTCTTTCCGCCGGAGCATCCGTACAGCTGGCCCACCATCGGCCACATGGAGGACCTGACCGCCGCGAGCTACGAGGACGTCGTGGCGTTCTTCAAGAAGTACTACGCCCCGAACAACGCCAGCCTTGTCATCGCCGGCGACATCGACCTGGATGCGACGCAGAAGCTCGTGGAGAAGTGGTTTTCGGAGATCCCGCGCGGCGAGCCCGTGCCGCCGCTTCCGCCCCAGAGCGCATATCTCACGGAGGTCAAGCGGAAGACGCTGACGGACCAGGTGCAGCTGCCGCGCCTGCATCTGGCGTGGGTCACACCGCCGGCGTACTCGCCGGCCGACGCCACGCTCGACGTCGTGGCGTCTATCCTCGCCGGCGGCAAGAACTCACGGCTCTACAAGCGGCTCGTGTACGACACGCAAATCGCGCAGGATGTGTCCGCGTTTCAAGAGTCGCAAAGCCTCGGCAGCATGTTCCTCGTCATGGCAACCGCGCGGCCCGGACACACCGCCGAAGAGCTGCAGAAGGCGATCGACGAGGAGCTGGACAAGCTGCGGCGTGACCCTCCTGACAGCCGCGAAGTCGAGCGCGCGATCAACGAGATCGAGGCGTCGTTTTATCGTCAGATGGAACGTGTCGGCGGTTTCAGCGGAAAGGCGAATCAGCTGAACGCGTACTACTTCGCGGGCGGAAATCCTGACTTCTTTGCCGAAGACCTCGCCCGATACACGTCGCTCACGCCGGCAGATGTTCAGGCGGTGCTGCGCAAGTGGCTCCCGGCCGATCGGCGGGTGGAGCTCACCGTGGTTCCGGAGGCCAAAAAGTGAGCGGAGCGGCGATGTCGACTCGATTGGATCGAAACGAACCACGAAATGCACGAAGCACACGAAACGTCGCTTGTGCTCCATTTCGTGGATTTGTGTTTTTCGTGGTTGGCGTCGGAACGCTGCCTGCCCTCGCGGCACAACGCCACCCGATCGCAGCAAGCCACCCGCACTGGGCCCGCCGCCCAAGCTCACGCTTCCGCAGATCCAGAAGCGGGCGTTGTCGAACGGCCTGCCCGTCTGGTTGATCGAGGCGCACGAAGTGCCGCTCGTGCAGGTCAACCTGTTGATCCAAGCCGGCAGCAGCGACGACCCTGCGGGCAAGCCCGGCGTCGCCAGCCTGATGGCCGCGATGCTCGACGAGGGTGCGGGCGTCCGCTCGTCGCTCGAGATCGCCGACGCGATCGACTTTCTCGGAGCCGAGCTCCAGACCAGCAGCTCGTTCGACGCGTCGAGCATCCGCCTGAACGTGCCCGTGGCACGCCTCACCCAGGCGCTCCCGATCATGGCCGACGTGGCGCTGCGCCCGACGTTCCCGCAGCAGGACCTCGAGCGGCTGCGCCAGGAGCGGCTGACGTCGCTGCTGCAGGCGCAGGACGATCCCGCGTCGATCGCGTCCATCGTCTTCAGCCGTCTGCTCTTCGGCTCGGCGCATCGATACGGGACGGGGGCGATCGGCACGCCGGGCGCGCTCAAAGGGCTCACCGCGGACGACCTCCGTGAATTCCATGCGGCGTTCTACGCACCGTCGAACGCGACACTGATCGTGGTCGGCGACGTGCGGATGGACACCGCTCTGCCGATGCTCGAGCAGCAGTTTGGCGCGTGGAAGGGATCGGCGAAAGCGCGCGCGGCGATTCCACTCGCGCCGCAGCGGGCCCGCCGCGAGATCTACATCGTCGACAAGCCGGGCGCCGAGCAGTCGCAGATCCGAATCGGGTGGGTTGGCGTCCCGCGATCGACGCCCGACTACTTCACGCTCGTCGTCCTGAACACCGTGCTTGGCGGCTCCTTCACCTCGCGCCTGAACCAGAACCTGCGGGAGACGCACGGCTACGCATACGGCGCGAGCTCGGCATTCGACATGCGCCTCTCGGCGGGACCGTTCGTCGCAGCCGCGGGCGTCCAGTCCGACAAGACAGCGGAGGCGTTGAGGGAGTTCTTCAACGAGCTCGAGGGGATTCAGAAGCCGATTCCGGGCGAGGAGCTGACGAAGGCAAAGAACTACCTCGCGCTCGGCTTCCCTGCCGACTTCGAGACGACCGGCGACCTCTCACGCCGCATCGAGGAGATGATCGTCTATCGCCTCCCCGAGGATTATTTCGAGCAGTACGTGGCACGGATTCAGTCGGTGACGCCCGCGGCTGTTCAAAAGGCGGCGGCGACCTTCGTGCAGCCGGCGAAGTTTCTGGTCATCGTGGTCGGCGACGCGAAGACAATCGACGGGCCGGTTCGCGCGCTGAAGCTCGGCCCGGTCAAGGTGATGAGTGTGCAGGAGGCGATCGAGCAATGACGCCGTCGGTGGAGCTTCGCGAGCTGCTCGACTATACCGACCACGAGCGGCAGAAGTGGCGCGAATGGATCGCCGCCGCGCCCCAGTGCATCGACCTGCCGTTCCAGGCGGGCGGACGATTCCCCACCATCGGATCGCTGTTCGACCATGTGTTTCTCGTCGAACGCCGCCACCTCTCCCGCCTGGAAGGAGCAACGCCCCCGGATTCAACGGGGGTGAAGCAGGGCGATTGGAAATCGCTGTTCGAATACGCCGACCTCGTTCGCGCCGATCTCCGGCGTTGCCTCGGGGAGCTCGACGTCGACGCGTCCCGTGCGGTGCTGACCATCGCGGTGCAGTCGGGGACGCAGACGATGACGAAACGGCGGCTGGCCACACACATCTTGCTTCACGAGATTCGCCACACAGCGCAGATCGCGTATGCCGTGCGCAACGCCGGGCAGGAGCCGCCCGGCCAGCACGATCTCTTTTACTTCCCGGAACGGTAAGATCACAGGGCCTATGTCCATCTCGCGGCGTTCCTTTCTTCTGACGACGGGACTGGCGGCGTTCGCGACACCGCTCGAGGCTCTGCGATCTCGCGTGGCGATGGGCATGCCTGTGGCCGATCGCCTCGGATACGGCGAACTCCATGCGGTGCACGACACGACGACGGGATTGCCGCTTCTGGAGCTTCCCGAAGGGTTCCGCTACCTGACGTTCGGCTGGGCGGGCGACCCGATGGACAACGGGAGGCCGACGCCGCACGCGCACGACGGCATGGCGGCGTTTGCCGGCCCCGGCGGCACGATCGTGCTGGTACACAATCACGAGGTGGGCGCGTCGCCCGCGTTTGGCGACCGGCCGTACGATCCGCAGGCAGGCGGCGGCACCACCACGATCGTCTTCGACCCGAGGACCGAACGCGTCATCAGCATGGGTCCGAGCCTGTCTGGCACGTTTCGCAACTGCGCGGGCGGTTCGACCCCCTGGGGCACCTGGCTCACCTGCGAGGAAACGGTCGTGGGTCCCGGACCGCAGAACCCCACGACGAGGCAGCACGGATACATCTTCGAGGTCTCACCATCGGGAGTGTCGGACCCCGAACCGCTCGAAGCGATGGGGTGCTTCGTTCACGAGGCAACCGCCATCGATCCGAGGACGGGCATCGTGTACCAGACCGAGGATCGCGCGCAGGCCGGGCTGTACCGCTTCATTCCGAGAACGCCGGAACGTCTGGCCGACGGCGGTCGGCTGCAGATGCTCGCCATCGACGGCCGGCCGCGCTTCGACACAGGCCGCGGGCAGCGCGACGGCGTCAGCTACGGAGTGCATTGGATCGACATCCCGGAACCGAACCGCCCGCACGTCGATCCGGCACGCGGCGACGCGAATGGAGTCCGGATGCAGGGCCTCGACCGGGGCGCGGCGATCTTCTCTCGCCTCGAGGGCGCGTCATTTGGCGACGGCCGCGTGTACATCACGGCGACCGACGGCGGGGATGCCCGCCTCGGTCAGGTCTGGGAGCTGGATCCGCAGCGCGACCGCCTGCGCCTGGTGTTCGAGTCCTCGGGCCAGCACCTCATGAACATGCCCGACAACGTGTGCCTCAGCCCTCGCGGCGGCCTCGCCATCTGCGAGGACAATGGCGTCGCGCCTTGTCTGCACGGGCTCACGCGCGACGGACGGATTTTCCGTTTCGCGCGCAACTCGATCACGCTCGCGAGCCCGAAGAACGGCATGATCGGCGACTTCAGGACCGGCGAGATGGCGGGCGCCACGTACAGCCCGGATGGGAAATGGCTGTTCTTCAACATCCAGAAGCCAGGAGTGACGTTCGCCGTCACTGGACCCTGGACGGACGGCGGGCTGTAAGCCATGGCTAAGCTTAGCATAACTTTGGCGAGCTCGCAATGAATCTCAATGGCCTGCGCATGTACGTGAGCGCGACCGCCGAACTGGGGGTCGTAGGTTTCGACACGCGAATCCTCTTCATGCAGAGGGGCGCAAGAGTGTTCGGGAGATACAGCGGCGGTGCCGTGAACCGCGGCTGCCTCATCGGACGGCTGTCCGGAACCAAGCTCGTGTTTCGATACCTGCAGTGCGAGTCCTCAGGTGAGCTGCACGGGGGCCGCTCGGTCTGTGACGTCATCCGCACGACCAGCGGGGCAATCCGCATCATCGAGCATTTCAAGTGGACGACTCGGGATGGCGGCGGCACGAACGTGTTCGACGAACACGTTTCGTGACCTCGCACCTAAGCCCGAGGTCACCGAAACGCTTGCCTTCGCCACTTGGCTGGTCTACAAGAGCCCTCATGAAAGCCATGCAGCGCGTCATTCTCGCCGTCGTCGCCGTCTGCGTCGCCGCCCAGCCCGGCTTGGCTCAGTACCAGCTGCCGCCGAAGGAGATCGTCGACATCCTCGACGCGCCGCCGTTGCCGACGGCCTCGGTCAGTCCGACCGGGCACGTGATTGCGCTGCTCGAGCGCACCAGCATGTCGACGATCGCGGAGCTGGCGCAGCCGATGCTTCGCCTCGCGGGGATGCGCATCAATCCGCGCACGAACGGACCGCACCGGGCGCAGCTGCTCAAGTCGATCTCTTTGCGCAGCGTCGCCGACGGCGCAGAGATCAAGGTCACCCTGCCGCCGAACGCGCGCCTCTCGTGGATCGGGTTCTCGCCCGACGGCAAACGGTTCGCCTTCACCCATACGCGCGACACGGGCATCGAGCTCTGGATGGCCGATGCCGCCACGGGACAGGCTCGCGCCATCAGCGCGGCGGCGCTGAACGCCGTGTGGGGACGGCCGTGCGAGTGGCTCGCCGACAGCACGTCTCTCCTCTGCCGCTTCGTTCCACCGAGCCGCGGCTCCGCGCCCGCCACACCAGACGTGCCGATCGGCCCGAACATCCAGGAGAACCTCGGCACGCCAGCCCCCGTCCGCACCTATCAGGACCTGCTCACGAGCGCGCACGACGCCGCGCTGTTCGAGTCACTACGGCACGAGCCTGCTCGCAGCCGTCGACGCAGGCACCGGCGCGCGGCGGCCCGTGGGTGCCGCGGGCCTGTATGAGACTGCCGAGTCGTCTCCAAGCGGCGAGTACATCGTCGTCGCCCGCATCAAGCGGCCGTTCTCATGGCTGGTGCCGGCATCCGACTTTCCGAAAGAGGTCGAGATCTGGAACCAGCGGGGTCAGGTGGTCCGCCGCATCGCCGACCTCCCGACCGCCGACACCGTTCCCAACAACGGCGTGCTGCCCGGCCCGCGCAGCTATACGTGGCAGGCGACCGCGCCGGCCACGCTCGTGTGGGCGGAAGCGCTCGACGGCGGCGACCCGCGCAAGCCCGCGGCACATCGCGACCGGATCCTCGCGCTGTCAGCTCCATTCAGCGGCGAACCGTCGGAGCTCCTCAAAACCGAATACCGGTTCCGGTCGATCGCGTGGACGGAGAGGGGCATGGCGCTCGTCAACGAGTACGACCGCGGCCGGCGCTGGACTCGAACGTGGGTACTCGACTCGCCTGGCAGCTCGCCGCGCAAGCTCTGGGATCGGAGCGCGGAAGATCGGTACGGCGATCCGGGGACGCCGCTGACGCGGGTCGCCTCGCCATACGGTGCGATCGTCCAGAGCGGCGACTCGATCTACACGACGGGAGACGGCGCGTCTCCGCAAGGCGACCGACCCTTTCTCGCGCGCGTCAACCTTCGAACGGGTGCGACTGAACGGCTGTTCCAATCCGACGACCGCAGCTACGAGCCGGTTGCAGCGCTGCTCGCCGATGATGGATCGTCCTTTCTGACGCGGCGGGAATCGCCATCCGATCCGCCGAACTACTTCGTACGGCAGGGCAGCTCGGCGGCACGGGCGATTACGGCGTTCGCGGATCCAGCGCCGCAGCTGCGCGGCATCACGAAGCAGCTTCTCACCTACAAGCGCGCCGACGGCGTGCAGCTCTCGGCGACGTTGTACCTGCCCGCGAGTTATCGGAAAGGCGAGCGCCTGCCGATGCTCCTCTGGGCCTACCCGCGCGAATTCATCGACCCCAACGCCGCGAGCCAGGTCATTGGATCGCCGAACCGCTTCACGGTCGTGAACGGACCGTCGCACATGCTCTTCCTGACGCAGGGCTATGCCGTGCTCGACAATCCGACGATGCCGATCGTCGGCGCGGGCGAGACGGCGAACGATAGCTATGTCGAGCAGCTCGTGTCCAGCGCCCAGGCGGCCGTCGACACGGTGGTCGAAATGGGCGTCGCCGATCGCGACCGTGTCGTCGCCGGCGGCCACAGCTACGGCGCGTTCATGACCGCGAACCTCCTCGCGCACTCCGACATCTTCCGGGCCGGCATCGCGCGGAGCGGGGCGTACAACCGCAGCCTGACGCCCTTCGGCTTCCAGAACGAGAGCCGCACGTTCTGGGAGGCCCCGAACGTCTACACGCGCATCTCGCCGTTCTGGTTTGCCGACAAGATCAAAGAGCCCGTGCTCCTGACACACGGTGAGGCCGATAACAACAGCGGTACCTTTCCCATCCAGACCGAGCGCTTCTACATGGCGTTGAAGGGCCATGGGGCCACGGTGCGGTACGTGACGCTCCCGCACGAGGCGCATGGGTACGCGGCGCGCGAATCGGTGCTGCACACGGTTGCCGAGATGCTGAACTGGGCCGACAAGTACGCCAAGCACGCTGGGCCGAGGACGAGCCCGACGCCGCAGTAAGCCTATGGTCGTGTGCCGCGCAGCAGCAACGGTGTGTTGTGTCCTTGTCGTGTGCCTGCCGGCGCCCGCGCGCGCGCAGGCGTCGCGCGCGCCGCAGGCGCTCGATTCGCTCTCGCACGCCTTCGAGGACCTCTCACGCCGCGTCTCTCCATCGGTCGTCCAGGTGGTCGTCACCGGGTATGGCGCGATGGACGAAGAGGCGCCGAGCGCCGATGCGCTCCTCGGCCTCCGCCGCACCGGGGGCTCGGGCGTGATCCTCGATGCCACCGGCTACATCGTCACCAACTCGCACGTGATTCAGGGCGCGCGCCGCGTGCAGGTCCTCCTGCCGCGGCCTGCGGGCGCGAGCGTCTCGATCCTGCGGCCGCGCGCCCAGGCGGTAGACGCGGCCATCGTCGGGGTCGACGAAGAGACCGACCTCGCGGTGCTGAAGGTCAACGAGAAGAACCTGCCCGCGCTCATCCTCGCCGACTCCGACGGGCTGCGGCAGGGGCAGCTCGTGTTCGCGTTCGGAAGCCCGCTCGGATTGGAGAACTCGGTCTCGATGGGCATCGTCAGCGCCGTCGGCCGGCAGCTGGAGCTCGACGACCCGATGGTCTACATCCAGACGGACGCGCCGATCAATCCAGGGAACAGCGGCGGCCCGCTGGTGGACACCACGGGGAAAGTGGTCGGCATCAACACGCTGATCCTGTCGCAGGGCGGCGGCAACGAAGGCATCGGCTTCGCGGCGCCGAGCAATATCGTCAAAACCGTGTTCGAGCAGATCAAGGCGAGCGGCCGCGTGCGCCGCGGCACGATCGGCGTGTTCGCGCAGACCATCACGCCTACGCTCGCCACGGCCCTCAAGCTGCCGCAGGAGTGGGGCGTGATTCTCGGCGATGTCTTTCCGCAGACGCCCGCGGCTGCGGCCGGCCTCCAGATCGGCGACGTGGTGCTCACGCTCGACGGCAAGCGCATGGAGAACGGCCGTCAGTTCGACGTGAATCTGTACCGCCGCGCGGTAGGCGATACCGTCATGGTGGAAGTGGTCCGCGGGGGACAGATGCTGAAATACCCCGTCGCCGTCGCGGAACGCGATGACGACCCGACACGGTTTGCCGACATGGTCTCGGCGGATCGAAACATCGTGCCGCGGTTGGGGGTGCTGGCGCTCGACATCGACGAGCGCATCGCCTCGATGATCGGCGAGCTTCGCTTTCCACATGGTGTGCTGGTAGCGAAAAGGAGCGCCGACTCGCCTTCGTCGGAGCAGGCGCTCGAGCCTGGCGACGTCATCGTCGCGGTGAACGGCGCGCCGGTGAAAGCGCTCGCCGACCTTCGCTCGATCGTCGGCCGGATGCCCGCTCGAACGCCCGTCGTGTTCCAGGTACAGCGCTTCGGTCAGCTGATGTTCATCGCCCTCGAGCTGGAATAGCCTCGAAGGTTCCCGTCTCGCGGTTCTTCCGGACGCGATCCCATGCGAAGTGCTGGCCGTTCATCGCCAGATAGACGCCCGGCGGCAGCACCTGCACGAACGACAGCGCGCTGCCCAGATTGAAGAGTCCGTCCGAGCTCCCGAACGCATAGGGAATCATGGCGCCGGTGAGGACGACGGTCTTTCCCGAGACGCCGGCTGCGATGGCGGCCGCCGTCTCCACCATGGTGTCGGTTCCGTGAGTGATGACGATGCGCGACTCGGGACACTGCGTGCAGTTGCGCACGACGATCTCGCGATCCGCGTCGGTCATGTCGAGGCTGTCGATCATCATCAGCGTGCGGACCGTGACCTCCACGCGGCTGCGGCCGAGCTTCAGCATCTCCGGCAGGTGCGTGTCCTTGAACGCGAGCTGCCCTCGAATCTCGTCATACGTCTTGTCGAACGTGCCGCCGGTGACGAAGATGCGGACCATTTGTGATTTGTGATTTGTGATTTACCGCCGGAAGTTCCGCAGCGCGCCGCCGATCATCCAGGCAATCACGACGAGCGCGACCACGATCAGAACCGTCTTGCCGAAGATCATCGGGCTCGCCTCCGCGCGCGATCGAGCTCGCTCACGAGGCTGCCGACGACGACCACCGTGGTCGTTCCGATGACGTTGTGCCAGAGAAACGCGATCTTGGAAAACGCCGTGAACCAGGCGACCACGACCATGCCCGCGACGAGCCCGAGAAAGGCGCCGTTGCCGGTGGCTCGGGGAAAAGCGATCGCGAGAACGAACACTCCGAGAATCGATCCATAAAAGAAGGTGCCGAACCGGTTCACGACCTCGATGAGCGACCCCAGCTCCGCCGCCCACACCGCGACGCCGCAGGCGAAGAGGCCCCAGAGGCCGGTTGCAACCTTGGATATCAGCAGATAGTGAGCATCGGACGCAACCGGCCTCGCCCAGCGCCTGTAGAAGTCGATCACCGTTGCCGTCGAGAGGGAATTCAGCTCACCGGCAATCGTGTCGGTTGCGGCCATCAGAATCGCGAGAATCAGCAGGCCGACCAGCCCCCGGGGCAGCTCCGTCAGGATGAACCTGGGGATGATGTAGTTGACATCGGTGAACGTTCGATCGCCCGTCACCTGCCGCACGAGGGCCTGCGCGCGTGCACGCACATCGCGCACCGAGCCTTCGCTGAGACGAAGCTGCTGCTGGGCCGCCTCCACCTGCGCGACGTCACCCGAGTCGCGCGCCGCCGCCACGGCTCCCGCCGCCTCGCGCCGGACGGCAAACGCCGTCTCGTGCTCGCGTTCGAGCGCCGCGTACTCCGCCGGCGCTCGGTTGCGAAGCTCTTCGCTCGCCTTGCCGCTGAACACGAGCGGCGGCTGTGTGAAGACATAGAAAACGAACACGAGGATGCCGAGCAGGAGCACGAGCACCTGAAGAGGGATCTTCCAGTACGCGCTCATCAGAAGCGAATGGCGCGCCTCGTCGACCGACTTCGCCGTGAGGTACCGCTGCACCTGGCTCTGGTCGGTGCCGAAGTAGGAACAAAACAGGAACAGCGCCGCGATCGTGCCGGACCAGAACGTGTACTGGCTCGTCAGGTCGAAGCTGAAGTCGAACGCCTGCAAGCGGCCGGTGGCGGCCGCGACGCTCATCCCATCTGTGAAGCTCACGTTGTCCGGCAGGCCCAGCAGCGCCACGGCAATCACGGCGAACATGCCGAACACGATCAGGACCATGATCTTCACGTCGGTCCAGGTGACCGCCTGCACGCCGCCGAACATCGTGTACACGACGGCCGGCATCGCGATGAGAAGGGCCGTGGCGGTGACATTGAGATCGAGGATCAACGACAGCACCACGGCGGGGGCGGCCACGACTGCGCCACACGACATCCCGCGCGACAAGAGGAAGAGGAAGCTTGTGAAGCTGCGCGTCTTCGCGTCGAACCGTCCCTCGAGGTACTCGTACGCCGTGTACACACCGGAGTTGTAGAAGAACGGCACGAGCGTCACCGACAGGATGACCATCGCCAGCGGCAGGCCATAGTAGAACTGGATGAAGCGAAGGCCGTCGTTGTAGCCCTGCCCTGTCGTCCCGATCATCGTGATCGCCGACAGCTGCGTGGCCATCACGGAGATGCCGGCTGCCCACCACGGAATGCTCCGGTTGGCGAGGAAGTAACCACTGATCTCGTGGCTGTCCTTCGTGCGCTTCAGACCGTCGTAGACGATCCACACCACGAACGCAATCAGGACCGCCCAGTCGATCGCGTGCATCAGCGGTCAGACAAATGCAGACTGAAACCAGTACAAGGCGGCCAGCGTGACCGCTTCGGCGAGGAGGACCTTGACGTAGCTGCCGCGCATCCCGCTCACAGCGCCTCGACCCGCTGCTGGAGCCGGAGCTCGGCGCCGGCGAGCGACGCCTCGATGCTGGCGATCCAGCCGGCGTCGGCGTCGAGCGCGCGGCGTGACTCCGCGATCGCGCGCGTGGTCTCCGATGGAGCGGGGCCGCCGTGCGTGCGCGCGGACGTCGACGAAATGGCGCGGGCTCATGACGCGCGCGATCTCCGCCTCCGTGGATTCGAGCGGCGCGCCGAGCAAATCGGACGAGACCGCGGCGAGCGTGGCCGCCAGCGACGCGTCCGGGCGTTCCCGTCGGGCCTGCATCAGCCGGCAGGCGATGCCATGCGCCGTCTTGAACGCGAGATCGTGCTTCCTCACGAGGTGGTCGGCCAGCTCGGTCAGCGTGGTGCCGCCTTCGGCCGCGCGCGCCTCGAGCCGCGCGACGTCGAAGCTCGCGTCCTTCATCGCCGCGCCGACGAGCGTGACAGCGCGCACCGCGTCGCGGAACATTGACGCCACGAGCGGCTGCAGGTCGTCCTCGGTGTCGACGACGTCGCCGAACGGCGTGTTGTGCACCGCCAGGGTAATCGCGGCCGCCTGGCCGAGCGCCTTGCTGCCGATGGCGCGCGCGTGCTCCAGCGCGACGGGGTTCCGCTTCTGCGGCATGATGCTGCTCGACTGCACGAAGCCGTCGGCGAGGCGCAGATAGCCGAACTCCATCGTGCACCAGAGGAGCATGTCCTGGACGAACCGTCCGAGCCCCGCCAGCAGCACGGCGGCGGCGGAGACGCTCTCGAGCAGGTAGTCAACGGTCGCAATGCTGCCGTAGGTGTTCCCGGTCGGCGCATCGAACCCGAGCAGATCGCTCGTCAGGTTCCGATCGATCGGAAACCCCGTGCCGGTAATCGCGCAGGCGCCAAGCGGGTTACGGTTCGTGCAGGCGTAGGCCGCGCGCAGCCGCACCGCATCGCGTTCGAGCTGCTCGATCGCGGCGAGCAGATAGTGGGCGACGGTCGAGGGCTGCGCCGGCTGCGTGTGCGTGTGCGCGGCGAAGAGGGTCTCGACGTGCCGCTCGGCGAGCTCGAGGAGGGCGATCCGCAGCTCCTGCACCGACGCCATCAGGGCGACGATGAACTCCCGCTGCCGCATCCGGTACATCGTCATGTCGATGTCATTGCGGCTGCGCGCGGTGTGGAGGCGCCCCGCCACGTCGTCACCGCACGCCTGCTGGAGGAGGCCTTCGACGTAGAAGAAGAGATCCTCGTAGGTGCCGTCGTAGGTCACGGCGCGAACGTCGGACAGCGAGATCGAATCGAGCGCCTTCCGGAGCATGCGGGCGTCGTCGCCGGTGATGATGCCGCGATCGGCGAGCATCACCAGATGGGCGTAGTGAATCGCCATCAGCGGCGAGAGGAAGAGCGTCTTCGCGTCCTCGAAGTTCTCGTGGAGGACGTGAGACACGTACTCCGGGGCAAACCGCATCAAGGCGAGTATACCGCTCCGTGGTCCGTCCGTGGTCCGCACATACTTGAACGTTGTTCGTTGTTCGTGATTTGACGACCACGGACTACGGACTACGGACCACGAGAATGAGTTACAGATTGAGCCAGTACGCGAGCTTCACGAGGACCGTGTTCGACGACGGCGTGGAGAAGACCTGGCGGAAGTCTCTCCCGAATCGAAAGTCGCCGCGCTCGCCGTCCTCGTCGCGGCCCTGCTGCCACACGACGAAGAGCGTGGAGCCGGGCTTGAACTCCCAGCGCAGCACGTTGGTGGTGCGGAACGCGAGGTAGTTGAAGTCCGCGTTGTCGGCGTACGCGAACCGCTGGTACCGATCCCCGTGGCGTTCGGCCCGGCCGTTCACCAGCTCCTTGTAGTGCTCGTAGTGGCCGGCGGAGACAAAGGGCTCTCCATAGAGCTGCAGCGACAAGGTCGGAGTGATCGTGTAGCTCACACGCATGTTCATGGCTACGGTCGTGTGTCGCAGGCGACCGAAGACGTAGTGCGTGCCCGTGTCGTCGTCCACGTTCTCGACCCACTGCGCATCGTCTTTGTTGCTGCTCGCGCGGCTGCCGAACTGGACCGACAACGCCGACGTCGGCCGCACGGTGATCGACGGGTTCACCTCGATGGAGCGGGTGCCCTCGCGATCGTTGAGCCAGAAGCCGAAGCTCCCGAACGAGACGACCTTGCGATCGTCGGTGTTGAAGTACCAGAACTGCCCAATCGGACCGTTCGTGTTGACGCCTGGCCCCCCGCGCGTCGCGCGATCGTCGAAGCCCGGGAAGTTGACGAACACCCCCGTGCCCGTGCTCCAGTTGTTCGTGAATGTCCAGTGGGCGTTGACGTTGGCGCCGCCCCACAGCCGCTCACCGACGAAGTTCCACTGGTTGTGCTGATTGAAATTGACCCGCCAGCTCCGGACGTACTTCCCCGGCCGCTCGAAGCGCCACTGGAGCCAGTTGCCCTGCGTGCGCTCGTCCGCGCGTCGCTGGAAGCCGAGGTCGTTGTAATCGAAGCCCGGTGACTTGTAACCGAAGGTCGTGTTGAACCGCACGCGCTCGCCGCCGATCTTGCCAAACGCGATCGAGCCTGCGTGTCCATTCAAGCGAGGTGGCCGACGCATCCAGCTCCACGTGATCCGCATCCGGACGCTGGAACCCGTGAACGTTGCTCTCCTGCAGCTCGGTGATGGCCTCGGGCGATCCACGCAGCGCGCTGCCCGCGAACATCCCGATGATGTTGTAGCGCTTGCCGAGCCGCCAGTCGTAGTCGACGCCGCCGGTGACGGCGCTCCCGGGCAGGAACCTCACGGAGTCCACGAGGTCGCGCGTGGTGGTCGTGACCATGAAACCCAGGGACGACTGGTCGGCAAACTCGCGCCGCGCGCGCGTCACCGAATAGAAGGTCATCGGCTCGACGACTTCGCTCGGCCGCGCCTCGCCGATCGCCAGGCGAGCTTTCTCCTCCTGTGTGACCGCGGTCAGCGCGCCGACGGAGAACTTACCGATGCGTCCCGTGAGCTTGCCCGCGCCGAGAATCGTCGACTGCAGCGGCTGGACCGAGTAGGAGCCGTCGGGCAGATCCGGATCGCCGCGCGGCTGCCGGCCGATCCGGCGCGAATAAAACAGGCCTTCGCACTCGGGACAGTCGATGCCGAATTGGAACGTGCCGGACCCTTCGACGAAGAAGGGCCGGCGCTCCGAGAAAAACGTCTCGAACGCCGACAGGTTGACCACCGCCGGGTCGGCTTCGACCTGACCGAAGTCGGGGTTGACCGTTGCCGTGAAGGTCAGCGCCGGGGTGACGGCATATTTGAGATCCAGGCCGACGGAGGCGCCGGGATCGACCGCATTCTGCAGCGGATTGCCAGCCTCACGCGGCTGGGTGGCCACCTGCGACACGGTGTACGGCACGAGCTCGAGCCGCTTCTGGGTACGCGTGCCCGTCAGCCCCGTCATGGCGCCGAACGAGGAGACATACCCGCTCGCGCTCTTGGCGAGGAGCGGCCACGTGGACGTCTCGTTCAACCGCGCCACCTCACGCACGACGGCAAAGCCGACCCGTCCACCGCCGTTCCTGCTGAAGCGAAGCTGCGAATACGGAATGCGGAACTCGGCGCGCCAGCCTTCCACGTCGCGGGTGACCATCACGTCCCACACGGCATCCCAGCTTCGATCGGAGCTGTTGTCGTTGAACCAATAGGTGTCCTGCTTGACGCCATGCGGATTCACCGCGAACTCGTAGGCCGTACGCCGATCGTGGTACGAGTCGATCAGCACGCGAATCCAGTCCGACGAAGACTGCTCGTCGCGGCGGGTCAGCAGGCTCTTGATGCGGCCCGGCTCGGGATCGAAGGCTCGCACGCCGATGTACAAGCCGGTGCCGTCGAAGAGCACCCGCGCTTCGGTGCGAAACGAGGCCGGCGCGCCCTCTTTCGGATCGCGCTGGAGAAACTCCGTGACCGGGCGCGCCGACTGCCACGCGGCGTCATTCAGCTCACCGTCGAGACGGATCGCCTCGGCGTCGTCGCCAATGGACGCCGCCGCGATTTCGCGGTCGTGTGAGGAGGGGTCGTCGTCTGCGGAGATCGATGAAGAAGCGACGAACGTGAGGCACAAAACTGCGATCAGCCGCACGAACACATAGACGGCGCCGCGAAAGCATTGGTTGGCCGGTGACGTCGGCGGATGGGCTGTCAGCCGGCCCGGCTTTGCGGGGATGCGCGGCATTGTATAGAATTCAGCGGTTTAACCGGTTTCCGCCCCAAGTCCCGGTTCAAAGGAGTCACAGCGTTGGATCACGTGTCTGCAGTTGGTCACCCGGCAGCACCGCACGGCGCGGCACACGAACACGCTCACGCTGAACCGGGCTTTCTCTGGAAATACGTCTTTTCGGTCGACCACAAGGTCATCGGCATCCAGTACACGGTCACCAGCCTGGTGTTCCTGCTGTTCGGTTTTCTGCTGATGACGGTGATGCGGTGGCAGCTTGCCTACCCGGGTCAGCCCATCCCGGTGATTGGCGGCTGGCTCGGCGCGGCAAACGCGCCGGGCGGAATCATGCTGCCGGAGTTCTACAACCAGCTCGGCGCCATGCACGGCACCATCATGGTGTTCCTCGGCGTCGTGCCGCTGGCCGTCGGCGCCTTCGGCAACTACGTGGTGCCGCTGCAGATCGGCGCACCGGACATGGCGTTCCCGCGGCTGAACATGGCCAGCTACTGGTTCTACTTCGTCGGCGGCGTCATCATGCTCGCCAGCTTCCTCGTGCCGGGCGGCGCCGCCAACTCCGGCTGGACGTCCTACACGCCGCTGTCGGACATCGCCACGCAAGGCCAGACGTGGTGGCTGGTCGGCATGCTGATGCCTCATCTTCTCGTCGCTGCTCGGTGCGGTGAACTTCATCACCACGATCGTGCAGCTGCGCGCGCCGGGTATGACGTGGTTCCGGCTGCCGTTCTTCGTCTGGGCGCAGTTCATCACCGCGTTCCTGCTGCTGCTGGCGTTTCCGGCGCTGCAGGCGGCGGCGATTCTGCAGGGCATGGACCGGCTGCTCGGCACCAGCTTCTTCCTGCCGTCCGGCCTCGTCGTGTCAGGGCGTGCCGCTGCAGAACGCCGGCGGCGGCAACGCGCTGCTCTGGCAGCACCTGTTCTGGTTCCTCGGCCATCCCGAGGTCTACGTGCTGATCCTCCCGGCGATGGGCATCGTCGCCGAGATCATCGCCAACAACACGCGCAAGCCGCTGTGGGGCTACCGCCTCGATGGTCTATTCGGTGTTCGTCCTCGGCTTCCTGTCGTTCGTCGTCTGGGCGCACCACATGTTCCTGACCGGGCATGGGCACGACGATCAGCGCGTTCTTCCAGACGACGACGATGATCATCTCGATTCCGTCGGTGATCATCCTGAGCGCGCTGATCCTGTCGCTCTACGGCGGATCGATCCGGTTCAACACGCCGATGCTCTTCGCGCTCGCGTTCCTGCCGATGTTCGGCATCGGCGGGCTCACGGGCCTGCCGCTTGGACTGGCTGCCGCCGACATCCCGCTGCACGACACCAACTACGTCGTCGGCCACTTCCACTATCTCGTGGCGCCGGGAACCATCTTCGCGCTCTTCGCGGGGATCTATCACTGGTTCCCGAAGGTGACGGGCCGGCATGATGAACGAGACGCTCGGCAGGATTCACTTCGTCGGCTCGCTCGTCTGCATGAACCTGATCTTCATGCCGATGTTCATCCAGGGCCTCGCCGGCGTGAACCGGCGGCTCTAGGACGGCGGCGCAGCAGTACGCACACGCGCAGGATGTGCTCCACTGGAACGTCACGATGTCGATGGCGGCGTCGGCGCTGGCGTTCTTCCAGCTGTTCTTCATCGTGAACCTCTTCCTGAGCCTCAAGACGGGCAAACGCGCCGAGGCGAACCCGTGGCAGGCGACGACGCTCGACTGCGCGCCACGACGTCGCCGCCGCTGGCGCACGGGAATTTCGCGACCGTTCCGCACGTATACCGCGATCCGTACGAATACAGCGTGCCCGGCGCCGCCGTGGACTTCACACCGCAGAACGCGGAGCGCGCGTAGGAGGAGCCCTTGGAAATTCCCTACACCATAGAGACCCGGCCCGACACCGGGCTGACGAACCCGAAGCTTGGCATCTGGCTGTTCCTCGCCTCCGAGGTGATGCTGTTCGGATCGCTGTTCTCCTCGTACGTGCTGCTGCGCGTCGGCGCCGAGAGCTGGCCGGTGCAGTCGTCGATCCTCAACGTGCCGCTCGCCACGCTGAACACCATCATCCTGATCAGCTCGTCGGTCACGATGGTGATGTCGTGGGCGGCGCTGAAGATGAACGACCTGCGCAAGTTCAAGCTGTACATGGGCCTCACGTTCCTGTGCGGCGTCGGGTTCCTGGTCGTCAAGGCCTTCGAGTACGGCGACAAGTTCTCCCACGGCCTCCGCTCCTGCCGTCGACGAACAACTTCCTCGGCATCTATTTCGTGCTGACGGGACTGCACGGCTTGCACGTGCTCGGCGGCATGATCGTCAACGGATACCTGTGGGGCCCCGGCGCGCGGATGTGGGCCACGGAGAAAGAGAATTCACGAACCGCGTCGAAGTGGCCGGCCTCTACTGGCACTTCGTCGACCTGGTGTGGATCTTCCTCTTCCCGGTGCTCTACCTCCTGTAGGGCGGCCCTTTACGGGCCGCCAGATGGACAGCACGCTTGGCGGGCCGTGAAGGCCCGCCCTACACTGAGGAGTTCATGGATCACGACATCAAAGCTCACGTTCGCACCTACATGATGGTCTTCGGTGCGCTGCTGTTCCTCACGATCGTCACCGTCGCTGTGTCGTACCTGCACATGCCGGTCGTGCCGGCGGTCACCGTGGCACTGATCATCGCCACCTTCAAAGCGTCGCTCGTCGCGATGTTCTTCATGCACCTGAAGGGGGAAGTGAAGATCATCTACTGGTCGCTGTATCTCACGGCCGTCTTCTTCGTGCTGGTCTTCGCGCTGCCGATGTGGACGGAAGGCGACCACATCGTCGGCACGCGGCCGAACAAATGGAGCGCGGGCGCCGAGGCGCCGGTGGCACCGGTGCATTCGCCCGCGCCGCACTAAGATGTCGCTCAGGTTCTTCCACATCCTCTTCATCGTGCTGTCCGCGTTGATGTCGCTCGTCGTCGGCATCTGGGCCATCGATGCGTACCGCACGGACGCGTCGCCAACGTGGCTCGCGCTCGCCATCCTGGCGTTCGTGGGAGGCGGATTGCTCGTCGTCTATGGAAACCGCTTCCTGCAGAAGACGCGGAAGCTCGGTGTCGTCGCGCTGGTTGCCGCGGGGACGCTCGCCATGCCCGCCGACCTGCTGGCGTGCGCCGTGTGTCTGGGCAACACGAGCTCGACGCTGCGCGACGGGATGAACGCCGGCATCCTGGCGCTGCTCGGCTTCGCGCTGTTCATGATCGTCAGCTTCGCCGCCTTCTTCGTCTATCTGTGGCGCAAGTCGAAGAGTGCGGCCGAATCATCACAGGAAGGGGAACCCGCTCATGCGTGAGCTTCTCGGGATGCCCGTGGCGGCGGCAACGCACGCCGACGGGATCGATCAGATCATCGTCGTGGTCCACTGGCTGATGGCGGTGCTCTTCGTCGGCTGGGGTCTGTTCTTCCTCTACACGCTCGTGCGCTTCCGTGCCGGGGCGAATCCACAGGCCAGCTACCAAGGCATGAAAGGGACTATCTCGAAAGTGATCGAGGGTGCCGTGCTCGTCGCCGAGATCGTCATCCTGGTGTTCCTGTCGATGCCGGCGTGGGCACAGCGGGTGGCGGAGTTTCCACCCGAGCACGAGTCAATCGTCGTGCGCGTCGTCGCGGAACAGTTCGCGTGGAACATTCACTATCCTGGTCCGGATCACAAGTTCGGGCGCACCGACATCAAACTGGTCAATGCCGCCAACCCGCTCGGCCTCGATCGCAGCGATGCCGATGCGAAGGACGACGTCACGACGATCAATCAGCTGAACCTCCCGATCAACAAGCCGGTGATCGTGCATCTTTCGAGCAAAGATGTCATTCACAGCTTCGGCCTTGGAGAGATGCGCGTGAAGCAGGACGCCATCCCGGGGATCGTCCACAATCTCTGGTTCACGCCGTCGATGACCGGCGAGTGGGAGATCGCGTGCTCGCAGTTGTGCGGCCTGGGTCACTACCGGATGCGCGGCTTCTACACCATTCAATCGGACGCCGACTTCCAGGCGTTCCTGAAGGAAAACGCGCCCACCGAATAATCCGACGTTTATCGGTTCGTTGCTCTGTCGTTCGTTGGTTCGTTAGTTCGGTGGTTCAAGAGTTGGAATCAGCGGAACCGACGAACGCACGAACCCGACGAACCCACGAACCTGAGTTAGTACCCCATCCGGACGCTTTCGCGAAATGGCGAAGGCTGGTGGCACACAGCTTGAACAAGATGACGAGGGTTGGCGACGACGCCGCCAGGGAGGAGCTTGTGATGGCGAAGCGCGGAAGGAGAATGCTGCACGCGCGCAAGAAGAAGCGCGAGGACGATTCGCTGCTGATACGCTCGGCCGAATCGCTCGGTCGCGTGATTGGCTCGCTTCGACGTCAGATGGAGGGCCGCTCGAAGCGGATCACCGCGATCGCCAACGACGTGATCGATGCGATTCCGAGTCCGCCCCGCGTGAGGAATCCGTTCAGCACGTCAACTCCACGAAAACCACGCACGACCCGCAAAGCGAGCGCGCGCAAGACAACCGGCGCGTCGAAAACGGCTGGCGCTCGCAAGCGCTCGGCCTCACGGAAGTCATCGAAGAAGCGCTGACGCCGAGAAAACTCCTGCGTCACGGGTAGAATCCTTCCTCGAAGGAGGATGCCCATGCGCTTCGTTGCGCTCTCGCTGGCGCTGCTGCTGGCGCCCAGTTTGCGGCAGGCCCCACCCACTCCCCCCTTCAGCGTGATCGTCGCGGGCGGCACGGTGTACGACGGGAGTGGTGCGCCGGGACGCCGTGCCGACGTTGGTATCCGTGACGATCTGATTGTCTCCATCGGAGACCTCGCCGGCGCCAATGCGGCCGTGCAGATCGACGCCGCCGGGCTCGCGGTGGCGCCCGGCTTCATCAACATGCTGTCGTGGTCGACCGAGTCGCTCCTGGTCGATGGGCGCTCGCAGGGAGAAATCAGGCAGGGCGTGACCACGCAAATCTTCGGCGAAGGCGACTCGATGGGGCCGCTCACGGAAGAGATGCGCGCACGGCGACTCCAGGCGCAGGGTGACTTGAAGTTCGACATCCCGTGGACGTCGCTCGGCGACTACCTGCGGCATCTCGAGAAAAGCGGCGTGGCGCAGAACGTGGCGTCATTCGTCGGCGCGACGACGGTGCGAGAGTACGTCATCGGCCTCGAGGACAGGAAGCCGACGCGCAGCGCAGCTCGACGCGATGCGCGCGCTCGTCCGCCGCGAGATGGAGGATGGCGCGCTCGGCATTGGATCGTCGCTGATCTACGCGCCGGCCTTCTACGCCAGCACCGAGGAGCTCATCGAGCTGTGCAAGGTGGCCGCGCCGTACGGCGGCAAATACATCTCCCACATGCGCAGCGAGGGAAACCGTCTCGAGCAGGCGGTCGACGAGCTGCTGCGCATCGCGCGCGAAGCCGGAATTCCGGCCGAGATCTACCACCTGAAGGCCGCCGGCGCGCGCAACTGGAGCAAGATGGACAAAGTGCTGGCGAGCATCGAGGCGGCGCGGGCCGCGGGCCTGAAGATCACGGCCGACATGTACTTGTACCCAGCCGGCGCAACCGGACTCGACGCCGCGATGCCGCCCTCGGCGCTCGATGGCGGCTACGATGCGCTCTTCACGCGGCTGGAGGACCCGGCCTATCGCAGGACCATCGCGCGCGAGATCACGACGCCGACCGACAAGTGGGAGAACCTGTACCTCGCGGCCGGCTCACCCGATCGCGTCCTGCTCGTCGAGTTCAAGAACGAGGCGCTGAAGCCGCTGACCGGCAAGACGCTCGCCGAGGTGTCGCGCTTGCGCGGGACGGACCCGGCCAACACGATCATGGATCTCGTGCGCGAGGATCGCTCGCGCGTGGGGACGGTGTACTTCATGATGTCCGAGGAAAACCTCACGAAGCAGATCAAGCGGCCCTGGGTCTCGCTGGGCTCCGACGCCGGATCGCTGGCCACGGAAGGCGTGTTCCTGAAGTCGTCCGCGCACCCGCGGGCGTACGGCAACTTCGCGCGTCTTTTCGGGAAGTACGTGCGCGACGAGAAGGCCCTCACGCTCACCGAGGCCGTGCGGCGCGTGAGCGGCCTCCCTGCCACGAACCTCGAGCTGGATCGCCGCGGCTTTCTTCAGCCAGGCATGTTTGCCGACGTCGTCGTCTTCGATCCCGCCACGATTGCGGACAAGGCGACCTTCGACAAGCCGCACCAGTACGCCGTCGGTGTGAAGCACGTCCTGGTGAACGGCAGGCACGTGCTCAAGGATGGCGAGCACACAGGAGCGCTTCCGGGCCGCGCGCTGTGGGGACCATGGAAGCACCGCCGCGCCAGCCGGACCAGCGGCAAACTTCAATGACTCTCGTGACTTCGCTTGTCACGAACGAACCACGAAGCCGCGGAGACACGGAGAGGAATCCGCTCTGGAATCACAAGAATCGCTTGTGCGTTCGACTGGTCGGCGTGCGAAGCACCGGCCACTGGCTCTGTGATTCCAGAGCGCGATGCCTCTCCGTGTCTCCGCGGCTTCGTGGTTCGTTCGTGACAAGCGCAGTCAGGAGAATCAGCGCCGAGGCCGCGCGGCCGCCACGAATGCACCGGTGGCCGCTCCGTACACGATGTGTGCTGCGATCATCAGGCCGGTCCGCGCAGGCGGATCGTGCTTCGGATGGTGCCTCACGCCGGTGGCCGGCAGCCACCCGAGATAGCTCGCCGCCCACACGCCCAATCCGAACGCCGACGCCTGAAGTAACCGCCGCCACCGGATTGCGTGGCGCCACGATGCCGAAGATCGCGCCGCAGGCCGCGCCGTATCCGACGTGTCCGGCGAGCGTGAGCGCTTCCTTCTCCCCTTCTCGCAGCTCGTGCTGCACGCCAGCCTGATCGGCCACGCCTTCGATGATCTCGCGCGGCGGCAGCGGCCGCGGCGGCTCACCGGGCAGCCACTCGTGCAACCTCTCCATCGCGATCGTCATCGGGAGCGTCGCGGCGGCGCCTGCCGCCGCTCCTATCAACATGCTCTGCATCCTGTTACCTGAGAAGAAGGCTGATGGCCGTCAACGCCAGCCCCGCCACCAGCAGCCAGAGCGCGGCCGCGCCGCCAGGACCCGCGTCGAGCGGGACGTGCTGCTCGGGGGCGTACGCGTTGATCCGCGCCTGTGCCGTGAACGAGAGCGCCAGCGAACCGAGGAGGAGGAGCCAGCCTCCGCCAAGTACGACCCGTGCGATCGTGGCCGCCTCGCCGGCGCGCGTTCCCAGCACGAGCACCGACGCCAGCCATCCGACGAGCGCCGTCGCGGCAAGAAGCCGCAGCCGGCCGAGCTCCCGATCCGCCGCCTGCCGGCGGAGCTCGAGGCGCATCGCTTCTTCCGCGCGGCGCCGCTGCTCGTCGAGTTGCGCTCGTTCGAGCTCGAGCCGCGCGTGATCGCGGTCGAACGCCTCTTTCAACGCGGCCACGACGACGTTCGTCAGCCGCGCTTCGAGCTGGCCTCCCAGTGTTCCGGAGGCGGCGGTCGCGAGCGAGGTGTCGGCCGGACGCGACGGCGCTCCGCCCCTGAGCTTGCGCGCGGCGTCGGTGAACGACATCAGCGCGTCGAACGCCTTGATGAGATTCCCGAAGTTCACGATCCTCCATTCTTCAAAAGCCGATCCCCATCGCGCGCGAGCTCAACCATGCCTGCCGGAATCGCCGCTGCGCATCAGTCAGCCGCGAGTCATCGTCTTCGATCCGGATGCGCGGGTCTTCGCTCATGCGCAGCGAGCCTGTTCACCCGCTGCCCGCGGCGCTCGAAGACCACGTCCACGACATCGCCCGGCCGGAGCCGCCGCAGCGCCGTCGCGAGGGTGTCCGTGGAGTCCAGACGACGCCCGGCGATGGACACGATCGTGTCGTCGCGTTCGAGCCCGGCTTGGTAGGCCGGCGAACCGAACGGCACGGCGCCGGTGATCAGAAGGCCGGCGCCTGCGCTCTGCACGTCGAGCTCGCCCGCCCATGCGGCGCCGGGATTGGCCGGCATCACGATGAACCCCGCCTGCGCGAGCAGGCGCGAGTAGTCCACCACCTCGTGCCCTTGAACGTAGCGCGCGAAGAAATCGCCGGCGAATGCCGCGTCGCCGGAAACCGTCGTCAGCACCTCCTTCAGGTCGGCCATCGTGTACGGCCTCTCGACGTAGCCTGGCACGCGCTCGCCGGACTTGCCGAACTGCTGCCACATGGCGCGCATGAAATGATCGAGCGTGACGCGCCCAGCCGTCCGCTCGCGCAGGGAGAGGTCGAGCCCGAGGCCCAGAGCGGCGCCCCACGTGTAGTACGAGATGAATGTGTTCTCGACGTTGGTGCGGTCGATTGCCGCCGCCGCATCGACGAATGGCGCCAACCGGCTCATGTCCTCGGCCGTCCCGAACCGGCGCCCAGGGCTGATCGTCACCGTGTTGATGGCCGCAGCGAGATCGCGCGCGTAGTCAGCCACGGACGTCAGCCCGGCACGGCACATGACGAGCGGCCCGTAGTAGCTCGTGAAGCCTTCCGCGAACCACAGTTCGCCGGACGTGTTCGCGTCCTCGAAGCTGAATGGCTCGAGCGATCGGGGCCTGATCCGCTCCACGTTCCACGCGTGGAAGAACTCGTGCGAGACCGTGCCGAGCAGCCCCTGACCACCGCCCTCGAGCGGCGCCGGCGAGCTGAGGATCGTGCTGTTGCGGTGCTCCATCCCGTCGCCGCTCGCCAATGGGAGGTAATCAGCGATGAACGTGTACGTGTTGTTCTCGAATTGCGGGTACTCGCCAAACACGTATTTCATCTCGCGGACGATCTTCTCCGCGCCCCGCGCATACGCGTCGAGATCCGCTTCACCGCCGGTGTGATGCACGGCAACCCTGAACACCGGGTTGCGACCGTCCTCGTCGACGCCAAACGTGCGGAGCGAGAAGGCGCTGAATTCGCTGGGGCTGTCCATCAGGTACTGCAGGTTCGGCGCGCTGAATGTGTAGGGATCCGATCCAGGCATGAGCTGCGTCGCCACCCGCCACGAGCCGGTGCCCCGCGGCTGCTCGAACCGGACGCTGACCGGGCGCCGTTCCAGCCCGCGCGCCCACATGAGCGCCGCGGGCATGTTGATGTGCGCGTGCGTGCTGTCGATCGCGAGATAGGTGCCGTCGATGCGATCGCCGAACACCTTGTAGCTCACCCGCACGGTGCCGTCGTGAGCGGAGACGTCCCACCCGTGGGGATTCGGCCGCGAGGGCTCGAGCGCCCGGCCCGCACCGTCGGCTACGCGAACGTCGAAGACGTTCTTCGCGAATTCGTGCAGCGCATATCGACCCGGCGATGACCGGCTCATACGGAGCTGCAGGGTGTCCCGCGGGAGATCGGCGAAGGTGATCTCCACCTGCATCCAGCGGTGCTCCGGTTCCGGAAATGACAGGTGGTACGCGACCGGGGCCTGCGCGAGAGCGGCGGTGGGAATGAGAATGAGAAGAGCGGCGAGGAGGATCACGCGCGCGAATGTAACACGCGCTCAACGGCGTCCGCGAGGCGCGCCGGAGCCTCGGGCTCACGATCGAAGAACAGCTCGGGCTCGATCACCTCCAGCTCCATCACGACGAGGCCGCCCTCGACCTCCGTGCCGTCCACGCGCCCGTACGTCGCGCGGAGCGCGAGCGCATCCATCAGCGCCTGTGCCTGCACGATCAACGCGGGCGGCGGCGGCGCCGTCTCCACCGTGCCGCCCCACTCGATGTGGACGCGGAACTCGCCGGGCGCCGCCCGCTTGAGCGCCGCGTGACTGTAGCGCCCCTCGAAGAACACGAACGACCATTCGCCGCGCTCGCTCACTTCGGGCACGTACGCCTGCGCGAGCACGTCGCCGGCGGCGATCGCCTCCGCGAACGCGTGCTCGTCCTCGTCCGATGGCCTCCCGCGGACGAGGCGCGTTCGGTAGCCGGTCGCCGAAACAGCGGGCTTGATCACGGCATCGCGCCAGCCTTCGCGGTCGAGGTGATCCCGGAGCCGGCCCGCCTCGCCGCGCGCGATGACCGCCGTGGGCGGAATGCGGCCGCCGGCGCGCGCCACGTCGAGCAAATACCCCTTGTGCAGATTCCACCGCACGAGGTCCGGTGGGTTGATCACGACGCGGCCGCTCGCCGCCAGGCGACCGAGCCACTCGCGAAACCGATCGACCTTGAGGTGGTAGTCCCAGCAGGAGCGGATGATCACCACGTCCCAGCGATCCCAGTCGACCGCCGGGTCATCCCATACGAGAGGTGCGGCCGTGAACGCGCGGTGCCGCAGCTCCTCGAGAAAGAGCCGATCGCCGGCCCACAGCTCGGCGAGATCGGCTGACGTGGCAAGGGCGATGCTCGTCATCGTCGGTGTAGGATACCCAAATGCGGCACGCCGCCTTCCTGCTTGCGTGGTGTGTGCTTGCTGCGCCTGCGGCGTCGCAGCATCCCATGCGGCCGGAGGATCAGTTCGCGCTACAGGATGTCGGCGAGATCAGGATCTCGCCCGACGCGTCGACGATCGTCTTCTCCGTCGCCGCGACCGACCTTCAGGCCAACCGTTCGACGTCGCGGCTGATGCGCGTCGCCGCGAGCGGAGGAACACCGGCGCCGCTCGAAGGCGTGCCGCCCGGCGCGAATACGGTGCGGTGGTCACCCGACGGCCGCAAGCTCGCATTTTTCGCGGCGCGCGACGGAAGCACCGCGCTGTGGGTCTACGATCTCGAGTCGGCCCAGCTCACGCGAGTCTGCGCCTACGACCGCACCAACAGGTTCATGTCGAAGGCGGGGAACTGGCTCGCCTGGTCACCCGATGGCGCGCGTCTCGCGTTCGCCGGCTCGCTCGACCCGGTCTCGCGCAGCTACGACCCCTACGTGACGTCACGCATCCAATACAAGACGCGTACGGGACTCTCCGACGATCGCCGCACTCACCTGTACGTCGTGTCGAGCGCGGGGGGCACGCCGAAGAGGGTGACCAACGGCGACTTCGACGATCACTCCATCGACTGGGGCGGCGACGGCTCCGAGATTGTCTTCCTGTCGAACCGCGAACCGGACCCGGACGCCACCCACAACTACGACATCTATTCGGTCGCCGTGTCGAACGGCCGCGTCCGGCAGATTACGACCACGCCCGGCGTGGAGACGGAGCCGCGTGTCTCGCCCGACGGCCGCTGGATCGCCTACACGGGCACGAGGCGCGCGCTCACGACCATCGACAGCGTGGCCGAGGACGCGCACGTGTTCGTGGTGTCGGCCTCCGGCGGCGCGCCGCAGGAGCTCAATCACGCGCTCGACCGGCGCAGCAGCGCGCCTGAATGGGCGCCTGACGGCCGGGCGGTCCTCTACATGGCCGCGGACCGGGGCAAGACGGTGCTGTACCGAGTGTCGGTCAAGGGGGGCGCATCGGTGGCGCTCATCGATCGAAAGGCGCAGGTGGGGCCGTTCTCGATGGCCCGCGACGGCCTCGTGGCGCTTGGCATCAGCGACTCTGGCATGCCGCGCGAGGTGTTTCGCTTCCGCCCCGATGCGGCGCTGCAGCAGCTCACATCGTTGAACACGGCAGCGGTGCGGTCGTGGAAGCTGGCAGCGCCTGAGATGATCACGTTCAAGAGCTTCGACGGCACCGAGGTCGAGGGGTGGTACTACCCGCCGCTGGCCGACACGAAGCCGGCAGCCGCGTCGGTGCCGCTCATCCTGTCCATTCACGGCGGCCCGCACGGCATGTACGGCTACGGCTTCAACGCCGGCTTCCAGATTCACGCCGGCCGCGGCTACGCCACGCTCGCGCTGAACCCGCGCGGCAGCGCCGGATACGGCCAGGCGTTCGCGGACGGCACCCTGCTCAACTGGGGCGGCGGCGACTTCAAGGACCTGATGGCGGGCGTGGATCACGTGCTGAAGCTGAAGCCGGAGATCGACGCGCAGCGCCTGGGCGTCATGGGTGGCAGCTACGGCGGATTCATGACGAACTGGGTGATCACGCAGACCCCACGCTTCAAGGCGGCGGTGTCGAGCGCGAGCGTCTCGAACCTCGTGAGCTTCTACGCGACGTCGCTCTATCAGGATCTGGTCCACGCGGAGTTCGACGGCTTTCCGTGGGACGGCAACAACTTCGAGCTCCTCTGGAAGTGGTCGCCGCTCGCCCACGTGGGACGCGTGACCACCCCGACGCTCTTCATGCACGGCGAGCTCGACAACGACGTGCACATCACCGAAGCCGAGCACATGTTCACCGCGATGCGGCATCGGGGCGTCGATGCCGCGCTCGCCCGCTACCCACGCGAAGGCCACGGTTTCCGCGAGCCGCGGCACATGCTCGATCGCACGGAGCGCACGCTCGCCTGGTTCGACCTGTACCTGAAGGGCCCGCCGCGCCCGATCTCGGCGCTTCGATGAGCGAGCTCATCGCCCTGGACGTCGCGGTGCTTCCACCGCCTGACGTAACCGCAAGAGCCGTGGCGCTCAGCGCGTCGCTTCCGAAAACCGAGCAAGGCCTGCGGCTGGACGAGGAACATCTTCCCCACGTGACGCTGACGCAGCTTTTCGCGCGCGTGAACGAGCTCGATGAGGTCTTGTCACGCGTCGACGAATCCCTGCGAGGGCTCGCGCCGCTTCCGCTGCGCGCGAGCGGAGGAGGTCAGGGGACCGGCAGCACGGTCTGGATCGCGATCGAGAAGACGCCGCCGCTCGTGGCGCTGCACGAGCGGCTGATGGAAAGCCTGCGCGGCCTCGAGCGTCCCGACGGAGGCACCGGCGCGTTCTTCGGAGACGATGCGAGGATCCGCGACGTGCTGTGGGTGACCGGCTACAGGCTGAAGTCGAGCTTTCATCACTTCGAGCCGCACATCACGCTGGGCCATGGTTCCGCAGACGCCGGCTCGGCCCCTCGCGTTGACCCGTTCGCGTTCAATGCGGACACCGTGGCCGTGTGCCATCTCGGGAGGCACTGCACCTGTCGGAAGGTTCTTCGCAGCTGGACTCTCTGAGTCAATCCGTTGCAATGAACCGGTAGAACACCCGAATCAGGCGGTACGCCTCCGGCATCGTGTCGCGTGTGAACGCGACGGTGTCCGGCGCTACCGACTCGACTTCCTTGAAAGCGGTCAGCACCTCCGGAATCGTGAGGTTTCTGAAACGCATCTGCACCCGATACGGCGCCGTGCGCTGCGGCGCAGGTTTCTTCGACGACGCAACTGCCTCGCGCGCGGCATGCTGGATCTCCTGCCGAGCCTGCTGCAATGGTTTCAGCTCCACGGCGCGCATGTTGATGGCACGCTTCACGGACACGCCGCGAGCGCCTGGAGCGCTCTCCTTCACTTCCGCGACGGCCGCATCGTCACCGGTGACCATCACCACCGGCACACCGTGCCACGCGGCAAGCGCAGCGTTCATGCCGCCTTCACCCACCGATCGGCCGTTGATCTGCAGATCGCGGAGCACACCCGATCCCGTGTGGGCAAACAACCCGCGCGGGGCATCGGCCTTCGCGTGATAGCCGATGAACAGGACGGCGTCGAACGTCTCGTCAAGCCCCTCCATCATGCCGTGCCGCTTGAAGCTGTGGCTGATGAGACGCGCCGACGGATGAAGGTCTTCAGGTAGGAGATTGCGCTGGACTGCCGTGCGAGTCGTTGACGAGAATGTCGGTCGCCCCCGCCTCGAGGGCCCCCCGGATCGCCGCATTGACGTCTTCGGCCATCAGCTTGCGCGAGCGACCGTACTCGGCGCCGCCGGCGTTGACCTGGTCGTCGCCCGAAATGCCGCTGATGCCTTCCATATCCACTGAGATGTAGACCTTCCGCGCCTGTGCGGCGGCAGGATGGGCAAACACCAGTAGCAGGCAGATGCTGAAGAACACTCGCACGACATCCCTCCTTGGCGCAGACTATATCCCGATGAGTTCGAGCCTGCAGGACCAGCTGGATGTCCTGATCGCCTGTTTCAATCGGAGGGTGTTGGACGTCCCCGACGGGTTCTTCGATCGACATGCGCAGTTCACGTTGAACGGGCGGACGTTCGAGTCGATGCTGGGCCGGAGCGACGATGACCCGCTGATTCGGATGATTGCGAGGGGCGCGGCCGGGTACCGGTTTGCCGCGAAGCCTCTGTTGCACGCGCTCGAAACGGCGCTCGTCTCGCGGATGGACTTCAGCGCGGATGACGACCGCGCGCGTGCAGTGATTGCCCTCCGAGGCACCCTCCGCGGCTCTGGCGCGGTGCTCGACGAAATGGTGACCGTGGATCTGTCGCTGACCTCTTCCGGGGCGGTGCGACACGCCGCCGTGACAATCGGCGAGAGCGCGCTGGATCGCATTCGCGCGGCCCGGGCATCCTGAATTCACAGGGAGGTCAGGGAGATCGGGGAGGACTCTGGCTCTTTTGGGCCACGAAGACACGGAGATCACGGAACGCCGTTCGACTGGACGGCCGCAAAGCCGGCCGATCACGCGCGAGCCGCCTTCGGCGGCCCAGTCGAACGGCGTCTCCCCGATCTCCCTGATCTCCCTGTGAATCAACCCCTACGAGCCCGTACTCGCGGTGACTACTGATTCGACAAACGCATCCTCGGGAAGCGCGCCGAGGATCTCTTTCTTGCCGTCGTTGATGATCGTCTTAGGCACGCCGGTGACCCGGTAGCGGCGCGACAGCTCCATGAATTCCGTCGCTTCCACGCAGGCCGCGGTGATGTGGGGACTCTCGAACGCAATCCGGTGGGCCAGGCTGACCGCCCGCGGGCAATGCGGTCAGGTGGGCGTGACGAACACGTCGATCGTGATCGGCTCCTGGACGCCGGCGATGCGCTTCTTGCTCTCGTCGCTCAGCCCGGAATCATCGCCGCCGGCGAGGATGAGCGCTTCGACGAGCGACATGAACTCGTAGCCGGCGGGCGCACCGAAGAACCGGATGCGCGTATCGTCGCCGTCCCGCAGCACGACGATCGCCGGAATCTTGTCGATCCCGTGCTGAGCCGCACGCTCCTTGTCGAGGACGAAGTTGACCTCCTCGACCGTGATGCGATCGTTCAGAGCCGACAGCTCGTCCAGAATCTGCCGCGCGATCATTCCGGTCTCGGGCCTCCCGATCGTCTGCGTGAACAAGAGCAGCTTCACGTCGTGCTTGAGGTCGGCGAGATGCTCGCGGACGATCTGCCGATCCTGTTCTGACAAGAGCGCCATGGATTCATTATGGAGTAAGATCCGCAGCCCATCCTACGGAGGATCTATGAAGGTCCCTGTCTCGGTCAGCGTCAACGGTCGTGCGATCCAGCGCGACGTCGAGCCTCGGCTCCTGCTCGTTCACTTCCTGCGCGACGTCGCGGGTCTGACGGGCACGAAGATCGGATGCGATACGAGCCAGTGCGGCGCCTGCACGGTGCTCCTCGACGGCGTGGCGGTCAAATCGTGCACGTGCCTTGCGGTGCAGGCCGACGGCGCCTCGGTGACCACCGTCGAAGGGCTTGCCCCGGCCGGCTCGCTTCATCCGCTCCAGGAGGCGTTCTGGGACAAGCACGGGCTGCAGTGCGGCTTCTGCACCCCGGGGATGATGCTCGCGGCGCACGATGTGCTGCGGACGAATCCATCGCCGACCACCGACCAGATTCGCCACGGCCTCGAGGGCAACCTGTGCCGCTGCACCGGCTATCAGAACATCGTCCGATCGGTGCAGGCCGCCGCGCAGGGAGGGCGGTCATGACGGTCACGATGAAGCCGGCGCGCATCTTTGGATCGGGCATTCGCCGCCGCGAGGATCCGCGCCTCATCACCGGCACCGCCCGGTACACCGATGACATCGTGCTGCCCGGCATGGTGCACGCCGCGATTCTGCGCAGCCCGCACGCGCACGCGCGGATCGCGCGTCTCGAGACGAGCCGCGCCAAGGACGCGCCCGGCGTGGTCGCCGTCTTCACCGGCGCCGACGTGGAAGGCGTGCTCAACCCGATTCCGTGCGCGTGGCTGCTGCCGAACTCAGAACTGAAGATCGCGCAGTATCGCGCGCTCGCAAAGGACGTCGTCCGCTACGTCGGCGATGCCGTGGCGGTCGTCGTGGCGGAATCGCCCTATCAGGCGTCTGACGCTCTCGATCTCATTGACGTCGATTACGAGACGCTGCCAGCCACCGTGGATCCGGAGAAGGCGGCGCAGAAGGGCGCGCCGCAGCTCCATTCGGAGATCCCCGGCAACGTCGCGTTCCACTGGACGCTCGCCGGCGGCGATGTCGACGCGGCTTTCAAATCAGCGGAGGTGGTCGTTCGCGACCGCATCCATCAGCAGCGGCTGATCCCGACAGCGATGGAGACGCGCGGCGCCGTCGCCCAGTTCGTGCCGGCCACCGGCGAGCTGACGCTCTGGAACACCACGCAGAACCCGCACATCGTTCGATTCATCATGTCGCTCGTCGCGGGCGTTCCGGAGGATCGCCTGCGCGTCATCGCGCCGGAAGTGGGCGGCGGCTTCGGCAGCAAGATCCCGCAGATCCAGGGCGACTTCATCACGACGTTCTGCTCGATGAAGCTCGGACGTCCGGTGAAGTGGCAGGAGTCGCGCTCCGAGAATTACGTGTCGACCACGCACGGCCGGGATCACGTGCAGGATATCGAGCTGGCCGCCACCAAGGATGGCCGCGTCACCGGGCTGCGGGCCACGGTGTGGGCCGGCATGGGCGCGTATCTCTCGACCGCCGCGCCCGGCATCCCGACGATCCTCCACGGGCTCATGCTCTCGGGCCCGTACCAGATACCGGCGGTCAAAGAGGATGTCTACGGCGTGTACACCAACACCACGCCGGTCGAAGCCTACCGCGGCGCCGGGCGGCCCGAGGCGACGTTCATGCTCGAGCGCATGATGGATGTGCTCGCTGACAAGATCGGCGTCGATCCGGTCGAAGTCCGCCGGCGCAATTTGATCCCGCCGTTCGAGAACGGCCACAACGTCGTGACCGGCCTCACCTACGACAGCGGGAACTACGAGGGAGCGCTCGCCAAGGCGCTCAACCATGTGAAGTACGACGCCCTGCGCGCCGAGCAGAAGGCGGCAAGGGAAAAGGGACGCTACATCGGTATCGGGGTGTCCGTGTACGTCGAGATCTGCGGCCTTGGTCCCTCGCAGGTGGCCGGGGCAATCGGGTTTCAGGGCGGACTCTGGGAAAGCGCCATCGTGCGGTTCCACCCGAGCGGCAAGGTGAACGTCTTCATTGGCGCGTCCCCGCACGGGCAGGGTGAGGAAACCACCTTCGCGCAGATCGTGTCCGATGAGCTCGGCGTCAGCGTGAACGACGTGAAGGTGGTGCACGGCGATACCGACAACACGCCGATGGGCTGGGGCACGTACGGAAGCCGCACCACCGCGGTCGGCGGCGCGGCGCTGGCGGTGGCGACGCGCAAGATCAAGGAGAAGGCGAAGCTCCTCGCGGGCCATCTGCTCGAGGCGGCCGTCGAGGACATCGACTACGCCGACGGCAAGTTCTTCGTGAAGGGCTTCCCGGATCGCCACAAGACGATTCAGGACATCGCGCTCATGGCCAACGTGGCGTGGAACCTGCCGCAGGGGATGGAGGCCGGCCTCGAAGCGACGTCGTTCTACGACCCGCCGAACTTCGTCTATCCCTTCGGCGCCCACGTCGCCGTGGTCGAAGTCGACACCGAAACGGGCGGCGTCCAGCTGAAACGGTACGTCGCCGTGGACGACTGCGGGCCGCAGATCAATCCCGTGATCGTCGAAGGCCAGGTGCACGGCGGCGTGGTGCAGGGCATCGGCCAGGCGCTCTGGGAGGGCGCGGTCTACGACGAGAACGGGCAGCTCCTCACGGGTTCGCTGGCCGACTACGCGATTCCGCGGGCGGACCTGCTCCCCGACCTCGAGGTGCTCTCCACCGTCACGCCGTCGCCGCATCATCCGCTTGGCGTCAAAGGCATCGGCGAGGCCGGGACGATCGCGTCGACGTGCACGGTGTACAACGCCGTCGTCGATGCGCTCGAGCCGTTCAAAGTGTCGTCGCTGAGGATGCCGCTCACGCCCGAGCGCGTCTGGCGAGCGATTCACGGAAAGGGAGCATAGCGATGTATCCCTCGGACTTCGACTATCACCGCGCGCGCACCATCAAGGAGGCGCAGCAGATGCTTGCCGCCAACCCGGGCGCGAAGCTCCTGGCCGGAGGCCACAGCCTGATTCCGCTGATGAAGCTGCGCCTGGCATCTCCGCCCGCGGTCATCGACATCGGCCGTATTCCCGAGCTTCGTGGGATCTCGACGTCCGGCGGCACGATCCGGATCGGCGCGCTCACGACGCACGCCGAGCTTGCCGCATCGGCCGATCTGCGGCGTCGCGCCGCGGCCCTGTCCGAAGCAGCCGCCCTGGTCGGAGACCCGGCCGTGCGCAACCGGGGCACGATCGGCGGCAACGTGGCGCACGCCGATCCCGCATCGGACCTGCCGACCGTTCTCGTCGCACTCGGCGCGCAGATGCTCGTTGTCGGCCCTGCCGGAGAACGATCGATCGAGGCGGCGCAGTTCTTCACAGGCATCATGGCCACCGCGCTCGGAGACGATGAGATCCTGGCGGCGGTGATCGTGCCGGCCGCATCGCAGGGTCAGGGCTCCGCGTACGTGAAGTTCTCGCACCCGGCGTCTCGGTACGCCGTGGTCGGCGCAGCCGCGGCCGTCACGATCGAGGCGGGAACGTGCAAGGGCGTCCGCGTGGCAGTAGGCGGCCTCGTACCCGCCGCGCGCCGCGCGCCAGGTGTGGAGCGCAGCCTCACCGGCCAGCAGCCATCCGAAGCCGCGGTCGCATCGGCCGCAGCGCAGGTGACCCAGGATCTCGACGAGGTGAACGGCGACATCTTCGCGTCGGCCGATTATCGGCGCGCCGTCGCGCCCGTCTACGTGAAGCGCGCACTGTCGGCCGCCGTTGCCCGCGCCGGCCTCTCCTGATGCTTTTCAACCACGAAAGCACGAAAATCACGAAACGACCTTGCTGATTTTCGTGGCTTTCCTGTTTTCGTGGTTGATGCCTCAACACTAGATGCCCGCAGTGGAATCCGTCGACAGGCTCGAAGAGGCACTCGCCGCCGAGCGGTACATTACCGACCGTGACCTCGCCGTCCCGGTGTTCCTCGCGCTGCAACTGAAGCGGCCGCTCTTTCTCGAAGGTGAAGCAGGCGTCGGCAAGACGGAGATCGCGAAAGTTCTCGCGCGCGTGCTCGGAGCGGAGCTGATCCGCCTCCAGTGCTACGAGGGCCTCGACGTGAGCCACGCCGTATACGAGTGGAACTATCCGCGCCAGCTGCTCGAGATTCGGATGCTGGAGGCGGCGGATGCACTCGACCGCCGCACCGCGCCCCGCGAGCTCTTCTCCGAAGAGTTCCTGATCAAGCGGCCGCTCCTCCGTGCGCTCGAGGGTGCACATGGGCGGCCGCCCGTGCTCCTCATCGACGAGCTCGATCGCGCCGACGAGGAATTCGAAGGATATCTACTGGAGCTGCTGTCGGATTTTCAGGTCACGATCCCGGAGCTCGGAGCGATCCGGGCCACGGAGCCGCCGGTCGTCGTGATCACGTCGAACCGCACGCGCGAGGTGCACGACGCGCTGAAGCGGCGCTGTGTCTACGCGTGGATCGATTATCCGACCTTCGAGAAGGAGTACCGGATCGTCACGTCGAAGGTGCCAGGCATCTCCGAGCGGCTGGCGGCGCAGGTCACGGCGTTCGTGCAGGAGCTGCGCGGCGTCGAGCTGTACAAAGCCGCCGGGGTGTCGGAAACGCTCGATTGGGCGGCGGCGCTCGTGGCCCTGAACGCGGAGACGCTCGACGCGGCCGTCGTCGATCAAACCCTTGGCGTCCTCTTGAAGCATCGCGAGGACCTCGCGGCCGTCAAGGGCGAACGGGTGCAGGCGCTTGTCGGGCGGGCGCTCGCCAGAGCCTAGACGGGAGTTCACGTGAATTGGTGCGTGTTGTGGCTCACAGGGAGATCAATGAGACCGCGAGACCTCATATTCATTCCTGATCTCCCCTATCTCCCTGTGAGCAACTGCAGCGCCGCGTCGATCGGAATCCCCAACTCAGGCGAGCTCCGGGACTAGCAGGATGCCGGAGGCGCTCGTTGCGAACGTGCTGCGGTTTGCCGAGGTCCTTCGCGGAGCGGGCCTGGACGTCCACGCCGGCCGTATGTCCGACGTCGTGACGGCGATCGAGCGCGTCGGCGTCCGGCGGCGCGGCGACGTTCGCGCCGCGATGCGATCGCTCCTGGTCCATCGACGCGACGACATCCCGCTCTTCGATGACGCGTTCGAGCGCTTCTGGCGCGCTCCGTCGCGCCACGATCCGGACGGTCTCGCGCTGTTTTCGCTGGGTGAGCGGCCTCGCGTCGCGGCGGCGGCCCGCGGGGGCACGCCCGTGCAGTTCGAGTCGGGAGCCGCCGATCCCTCGTCCGACGCGAAGCCGCTCGCGGCGGGCGCATGGAGCCGCGCCGAATCGGTGCGGGCGCGGGACTTCGCCGAGCTGACCGCGAGCGAGCTGATGGAGGCCGAGGCGCTCCTCGCGCGCGTGCACTGGCGGCTCGGTGTCCGGCGGACCCGCCGGCACGCCCGCGCCGCGGCAGGCCGGATCGACCTGCGGCCGATCGTCCGCGTCAACATGAAGCACGGCGGCGAGCTGCTGGAGCTGCCGCGACGCGCCCGCCGCGAGAAGCCACGGCCGGTCGTCGTGCTGGCGGACGTCAGCGGATCGATGGAGCGCTATGCACGCATGCTGCTGAAGTTCGTGTACGGCATGGCGGCGGGGCCGCACGAAGTGGAGAGCTTCGTCTTCGCGACGCGGCTGACGCGGATCACGCGCGAGGTCGCGCGGCGAGGGACCGCCACGGCAGTGACGGCCGTCGCCGACCGGGTGCGCGACTGGGGCGGCGGCACCAGGATCGGTGAGGCCCTTCGTTCGTTCAACCTGCACTACGCGCGACGGGCCATGCGTCACGGCCCCGTCGTGCTCATCATCTCGGACGGCTGGGATCGCGGCGATCCGGAGCAGCTCGCCAGCGAGCTGGCCCGCGTCCGAAGAAGCTGCCACCGACTCGTGTGGCTGAACCCACTGCTCGGATCGGAGAGCTACGAGCCGCTGACGCGCGGCATGCGGGCGGCGCTGCCGTTCATCGACGACTTCCTGCCCGCGCACAATCTCGTCAGCCTCGAGCAGCTCGCCGAGCACCTTCGCTCACTGGACCGACATGCAGATTAGCGGCAGTTATTCGTTCGAGGCCCCCGCGCAGCGCGTCTGGGATCTGCTGATGAACATCGACGCGATCGCAGCCTGTGTGCCTGGCTGCCAGGAGCTGACGCCGATCGGCGACGACCGGTATCGCGCCAAGCTGTCGTTGGCGATGTCGGCGGTGACGGGCAGCTTCGACGCCACCATCGCGCTCGAGGAAAAGATGCCGCCGCACGGCTACACGCTGCGCGTCGACGGCCAGGGCCGGCCCGGCTTCGTCAAAGGCACCTCACGCGTGCAGCTCGTGGATCAGCAGACCAGCACGCGCGTGGATGTCACCGCTGACGTGCAGGTGGGCGGCGCCATCGCGCGCGTCGGCCAGCGCCTGCTCGAGGGTGTCGGCCGGACGATGATGAATCGGTTCTTCGACTGCATGGGCTCGCGGCTCTAGCCTACGGCCTTCAGTCTTCGGTCTTCGGTCTTTGGTCTTCGGTCGTCGGTCTTTGGTCGTCGGTCTTCGGTCTCTAGTCTTCGGGCGTCAGTCTCTAGTCTCTGTCTTGGTCTCTGGTGCCTGGCTCAGCCTTTGCGCCTTAGAGCGTGGAGGTGCTCATGGCAAGAGACCATCGCAAGCTCCGCGTGTTTGCTGATGCGCATCAGCAGGTGCTCGCTGTCTACAAGCACACGAGCCACTTTCCGCGCGACGAGTGGTACGCGCTTCGACTGCAGATCCGCAAGGCTGAATGAACGCTGTGAACGAGTGTGCCGACAACTCGAAGCGCTCCTTCAGACGATGGAGCGGCTCCTCATTGAAGAAGAACAGGAGCGCGCGTCACGACCGAGGACGAGAGACCGAAGACCAAAGACCAGAGACTGAGGACCAGAGACTGAAGACCAAAGACCGGAGACTGAAGACCAGAGACCGGAGACCGAAGACTAGAACTTAAAGAGATCGTCAAACGCTTTCCGTGCGTTGTCGGTCTTCGGCGCGGTGGTCTCGCGTTCGTACGTCGTGCGCGGCGAGTAGAGGGTGCAGGTGTTGCGCACGTTCTTCGGCGACACGCGCGCGGGAATCGTCTGCATGCACTCGAAGCGGCTGCCCGGGTCGAACGATTCGCACTGCGCGCAGGTCCGCAGGTCGACGCCGCAGCGCGTGCAGCGCGTCTCGCTGCCAACCTCGTCCTGCACCACGTTCCCGCAGTTCGAGCAGCGCACCACGTGCCGGAAGCCGGGCATGTTGATGGTCTTCGGGCCATCCTGCGAGATGCGGCGCGTGCCCGCCGGCGCGCCCGGCTCGCGCTCCGGCTTCTTTCCCTCCGGCTTCGGCTGCCGATCGCGGTCGTCGTCCTGGTAGCCGCGCTGCCGGTATTTTCGGTCACTCATGGGTTGCCGGATATTAACCTAAACCGCGTGCCGCGGTGCCGACGCACGGCGCCTTATTACGCCCCGTGTAAACAACTTTCGACCGCCGCCAGCCGTTCGAGCTCGCACGATTGGAAGTACTCGCGTCGACGGGACTGATTCGTCTCCGCCGTATGGCGTGCCTCTTGCCACTGACATTATCCCGCTCCCGCCCGGCGTATGAGGGGAATGACGATGAGATGCTGCTTCGTTCTTGCGGTCGTGGCTGGCGCTCTGATGGGTGCTGGCTGCGGTGATGACGGCGGACCGACTTCGCCGTCCGGCTCAACGGCAACCTTCTTTGTCACGAGCGCGACGAGCGCCACCGGCAACCTCGGAGGTCTCGCAGGCGCGGATGCCACGTGTCAACGACTGGCTTCCGCGGCCGGCTTCGGCGGCCGCACGTGGCGCGCGTACCTCAGCGTCGAGCGCGACCCGGCCAACGGCAATCAACCCACGCATGCGCGCGACCGGATTGGGACCGGGCCGTGGCGCAACGCCGCCGGCGTCACCGTGGCCAGCAGCGTCGCCGAGCTTCACGCCCGATCCGGCGACGCCGCGGTATTCGTGGATGAGCGCGGCCAGCGCATCAACGGGCAGTGGAGCGGCTCTCCGAGCCCGATTGAGCACGACATCCTCACGGGATCGAACGCGGATGGGACTCTGGCGGCGGGGTTGACGTGCGCCGATTGGACCTCGGATTCGGCGACCGTCGTGGGACAAGTGGGTCATTCCGACGGGATGGGTCCCAACCAGAGCACGGCTGGCGCGCTATCGTCCTGGAACTCGGCGCACGCGAATCAGAATTGTTCGAATACAGCTCCCCGGGGAGGCGCAGGCCGCTTCTATTGCTTCGCCCGCTAGAGCAGTCCGCCCGGTACCGGCTTTCGTTTCTCGATGAGCACGTCCCACCACTCGAAGTGCGTCGCGAGCAGGTGGTCGAGCTCCTTCGTCTCCGAGGTCGTGTCCACCTGGCCAGGCACCGGCAGGCAGTAGGCCGCGTGCCTCGAGGCGCCAAGCATGTGCAGAACGCCGTCTGAGAACCCTTGGCCCGCGTAAGCAATGCAGCCGGCCATCGGAAGGGCCCGCAGATCGTCCAGTGCGTATGGAATCTTCTCGTCGACGGTTCCCTGGCTGTCCTGGAACTTGCACTCGATGGCAAACGCTTTGTTGCTTTTCTCGCAGACGCAGAAGATGTCGATGCATCGGTTCTTGCCGATGATCGTCTTGCCGACCCTTATTTCCCGGTACACCTTCAGGCCGCGGGCGCCAAACCGCTTCGCGATGTACGACGCGACGATGTTGGCATATTCGGCGCCGGTCACCTGCGCGAGCCGATGACGTTCAGAAGGTCGGGCTGCCGGTTGGGTGACAATTCGGCGGCGCCTCGGCCCGTCCCGAACTGCCGCAGCCTCTGATCCGCCAGCCGAACCGCCTCGGGATTCAGGTCGTTCCCGAGAAACCGGCGTCCGAGCTTTGCCGCGGCGATGCCGACGCTTCCGGATCCCATGAACGGATCCGCGACCACTTCCCCTGGCTTCGAGCTCTGACTGATCAGCACCTCGGATACTTCGGGCGGCTTCTCGGCGGGATACCCTCCATGAATCCGCGGCACCGAGATCACGTCCGCGATGCCCAGATCGTTCAGCCGCCGCTTGCCTTTCTCGAAGAACAGGATGAACTCGTACCGCGCCCGATAGTGGTAGCCCATCCCGATCGTGCGCTTGTCCCACACGAGCGGCTTCCAGAACCGGAAGCCAGCGCGCTCCGCTTCGGGCTTGGCGACGAACATCGTTTCGGCGTCGCAGAAGAGATAGAAATGCGTGTTGCGCCGCAGGACACGAAACGCCGCCTCGAACAGCTCGCCGAATCTCGCGTTCGGAAAGACCTTGAACCAGTCGTTGCTCGACGACTTGCTGTGCTTCAAGCGGGTCGTCGTGCCGATCGCGCGATGCTTTTCGAGCGACTCGTAAGCGGGATCGGTGATCAGCAGATCCACGGATTCCGCCGGCTGTTCTTGAAGCCAACTCACAGCGTCACGCACGGACAGCTCGAACAGCATCGGGGTCATTCTACGACAGCCTCAGAGCTGATTCTGCCTTCGGCGGGTGACAGACCAGGTCACGTCTCCGATTTCGGGTACATGGTCCGTCCACCCACGACCGTGCGAACGATCTTGATGTCCTTGATCGTGTCGGGCGCCACGTCGTGCGGGTCCTGCTCCAGCATCACGAAGTCGGCGAGCTTCCCGGCGGCGATGGATCCCTTCAGCTTCTCCTCGCCGGACGCGTGGGCGCCGTTGATGGTGCCGATCCGGATCGCCTCGTCGACGCTCACTTTCTGGTTGGCGCCCCACGTGCGGCCCGCATAGTCCTTCCGCGTGACCATGCTCTGGATCGCCATCAGCGGCTCGAACGGACCGGGCGTGTAGTCGGACGCGCCGGCAACCATGATGCCGGCGTCGAGGAAGGAACGGTGGGCGAACATCGACCGCATCTTGTCCTCGCCGTACTCCTTCCACTTCTCGCCGTGGTAGTAGATGTAGGTCCAGAACGGCGTCGGCACGACGCCGAGCGCCTTGATCCGCGCGAGCAGATCGGGATTCACGAGCGAGCAATGCTCGATCCGGTGGCGCCGGTCCGGATGGGGCCACTTCGCGAGCGCCCGTTCGTACGCCTTGAGCACCATGTCGATCGTCACGTCGCCGTTGGCGTGAATGCCGATCTGGAAGTTGTGCGTGTGGGCGTCGTCTACGGCGTCGTGAATCTCCTGCTGCGTCATCGTGAGAATGCCGAAGTCATTCGTGCCGACGTACGGCGTGCTCATGCGCATGGTGCGCTCCGACGCCGAGCCGTCGGCGGCGAACTTCACGCCGCCCACGCGCACCCACTCGTCGCCGAAGCCCGTGTAGATGCCCGCTGCCTTGAACCCGGTGAAGGTGTCGCTGCCGCGCACCATGAAGTAGGCACGATGGCGGAGCTCGCCGTTCCGATACGCGTCTTCGTAGGCGAGGATGCGATCGCGGCCGGCGCCCGCATCGTGAACGGTCGTCAGGCCGGTGGCCGTGAGCAGCTCCGAGATATGGCGCATGCCGGCGCGACCGCGGTCGCGCTGCTGCTCCGGCGTGAACTCCTCGCGCTTGCCGACCTTGCCGAACGCATCACGCGCGTGCTCGGCCACGCGCCCGTTGTGCTCGCCGGTGCTGTCGCGAAAGAACCGGCCGTGATCCGGATCGGGCGTGGTGCGTGTCACGCCCGCAAGCTCGAACGCCTTCGAGTTGTACCAGGACGTGTGCCCGCCGCGATGGCCGATGACGACGGGATGGTCGCGCGTGGCCTCGTCGAGATGCCGGCGATGCAGCGGACCGTCCTCGAGCTTGGTGTCGTCGAACATGAAGCCCTGCACCCAGAAGCCGGGCGGCGTCTTCTGCGCTTTGTCGCGAATCGCCTTTTGGATCTCTGCCACGCGGCGCAGGTTGCAGTTCACGCCGTAAAGCTCGTTCACGCCGCTCGGATGGCAGTGGCAGTCGATGAAGCCGGCGGTGATCGTCATGCCGCCGCCGTCGATGACGCGCGTTCGTGCGTTGGCCAGGTTGCGCACGTCGCTCGTCGAGCCGACGGCCACGAACCGGCCGCCCGAAACCGCGAACGCCTCGGCGCGCGGCTGCGCCGGATCGCTCGTGTACACCCGGGCGTTCGTGACGACAAGGTCTGGGCCAACGTCGACAGACGCTGGAGCCAACGCAGGCGCAACCGACGCGAACCGCGGGGCACCGATCGCGCCCACGGTCACGCCTCCGGCCAGGGCAGCGCCGAAGCTGAGAAACTCGCCCCTTGTAACCTTCGCCATGCGGTCCTCCTGCAGGAAGGCCGACACTCTACCCCACTTTGTGATATCTACGCCCGCATGAATGTAGGCCGCCGTGAGTTCGTCGCCGCGTCAGCCCTCGGGCTCGGCCACTGGGCCGTTGGATTTGCGTCGGCGCAGTCGATGGACGCCGATGGTGCATTCAACCGCAGCATCGTGATCGACGCCCTCTCCGCGGACGAGGAATGGGACCAGCCCGAGCCGATCTTCGATGCCTACAAGAAATCGGGCGTTACCGCCGTGCACACGAGTCTGGCCAACCGGAACCTCGGCGTCGCGATGCGCGACCTCGCCGAATGGCAGGCGCGATTCGAGCGCTGGCCCGATCGGCTGCTCAAGATCACCAAAGGCGCACAGATCATCGAAGCGAAGAAGACCGGACGCATCGGCGTGCTGCTCGGGTTCCAGAACGCCACCATCGTGGAAGGCGACATCCGGAATCTGGACACGTTGTTCCAGGCCGGCACGCGCTGCATCCAGCTCACCTACAACTCGCGCAACCTGCTCGGCGACGGGTGCACCGAGAGGACGAACGCGGGACTATCCGACTTCGGCGTGGCCGTGGTCGAGCGCATGAACCAGCTGGGGATCGTCGTCGACCTCTCCCATTGCGGCGAGGCCACGAGCCGCGACGGCATTGCCATCAGCAAGCGGCCGCCCGCGTTTACCCACACGATGTGCAAGGCCGTCTACGACCACGTGCGCGCCAAGCCGGACGACCTGTTGAAGGCGCTTGCCGACAAGGGCGGCGTCGTCGGCATCGCGACGCTCGGCTACTTCATCGGCCCGACGGCCGAGACGAGCCTCGACGACTACCTGCGCCACGTGGATCACGCGGTGAAGGTCGCCGGCATCGATCACGTCGGGCTCGCATCGGACTATTCGATCCGCGGCATCGAGGCCACGCACACGCGTGAAAGCTGGTACGTGCCGCGCCTGACCAGCTTCAAGCCGGTGTACCGCGTGCGCTGGCCGCCGTGGATCAAGGAGCTCGATCCTCCGGAGCGATTCAGGAACATCGCGGGAGGGCTCGCGAAGCGTGGCTACACGAGCGCGCAGGTGGAGAAGATTCTTGGCGCGAACTGGACGCGGTATCTGGGCGACGCGATCGGGTGAGGAAACACTCAGGGGCGGCAGGTCGCAGCCCCTGACGTGTCCGCGGGCTAGCGTTTCTTCGTCGACTTCTTCGTGGACTTGGCTTGCTTCGTTCCTTTTCCAGACATCTGATCTCCTCGGTGAACCAGCAAGGGCGCCGCCCTTATACTACGGTCGCTCCTGCGGCGCAACGGCTGAGAGCCAGATGTTTCCCGTGCGGTCCGCGAGCGTGAGCAGCAGCTTGTCGCGCGCCACGGCGAGATCGAACTGGTTGAACCGCGCATCCATCATGCTTCGGCGGGTTTCGTGGAAGTGCATCAGCAGCTCCGGTCCGCCTTGCGGCTGCTTCGTGCGCGGATCCAGGCGCTGAGACCAGAGACATCGAAATCCGTCGCGGCGCGACAGGAAGAAGATTCGATCGTCCCCGGGGCCCCACCGCGGCTTGTCGTCCTCGAACTCGCCGCCCGTGACCTGAACCCATTCCTTCGACGGCGCGATCGCACCGTCCCGATAGGGGGCGATCAGAATGCGCGTCGCATCGGGATGGATCCGGGCGTGAAACACCAGCCAGCGATCGTCGAAGGAAAAGCGCGGGGAATACACGCCAAAGTCGTAGGTCGCGGCCAGCTCCCGCTCTCCTGTGGACACGTCGACGGTCCAGAACGCGCTGGGGTTCCCTGCCTGATACAGGATCCGCCTCCCGTCAGGCATCCATCCTCTCGTCAAGCCGCAATCAGCGCATATGCGGCGCGCGACGCCACCCCCCGGCGAGATGACGTAGATGGCGTACTTACCGCTATCAGCCTGCGCATAGGCGAGCTGAGAGGCCCCGCGATCGAGGACGGGAAATGCCTTGTGCGAAGGACCGCTGGTGATCGCGACTGCCCGTCCGGTCTGCATATCGTGCATCCACACGTCGTCGTGGCCCCGCCGGTTCGACACGAACGCCATCTTCTGACCGTCGGCGGTTACAGACGGCGCCGCGTCCACGAACGGACCCTCCGTCACGCGAGCAAGCTTGGAAGGAACCAGGCTTCCCTGCGAATCCACAGGCACCGACCAGACGTTGAGGCTCTCGGTGATGCTGCCGTAGGCAAACCGGCCCCCCGGTACGAGCGCAGGGCGAGTCTCGATAGGCGCACTGGAAGTCAGTCGGACGGGTTCATCTGTGATCGCGCCAGTCGCGGGATCGACGCGCACCTGCCAGATGCTGGCGCCGTCCGTGCCATGACGCGAGAAGAGGACTTTGTTGTCCGGAAGCCAGAGCTCCGGCTCCGGAGAGTAGACGAAAGGAGGCTGCCTGAGCTGCTTGATCGCTCCTGTTTGTACGACCGTTCCACCTTCGACAGGGGCGATCCACCAGTCGTTGCCTTCGAGATATTCCTTGGCAGTGGCGCGCGTTCCGAGAAACAGGATTCGCTTCCCATCGGGGGACCACACTGGCTCCGACCGCGCTCCCCACCCCTCGAGCCATTCCCGTGACGGGCCGCCCGCCGCCGGCACGAGGAAGATCCGGTCATCGCGCTGGCCTCCTCCCGGCGACCCTATCCAGTACCGCGATCCACTTGCCGTCCGGAGAGAAGCGGGGGTTGCGGCCGTTCACCGCAATCGCGCGCTCGGCTCCGCCGGCGCTCGGAACCACGTACACGCCGCCGCCGCTGCGCTCCGATCGGAACGCGACGAGGCTTCCATCGGGAGAGAAGGCCGGGTCGGAATCGTCCATGACGTGCGTGGTCAGCCGCTTGGATTCTCCGCCGAGCAAGGGCCGGACCCAGATATCGAGGCCGGAGGAACCGGCGCGATCGGATGCGTAAGCGAGCAACCGCCCGTCAGCCGACACCGCCGGATACGCCGTGAGACCTGAATCGTCGGTGATCTTTGTCAGGGGAAGGGGCGGCCCTTTGGGGCCTTGCCGCGATCGCCAGAGAAAGCTTCCGGCAATTGCCGCGAAGATTGCAACGGCCACCGCCATAGTCACGATCCGTCTCCGACGCTTTTCTGACGGCCGCGTCGCGATCACGCGGGACGCCGGCGCCGGCCGCAGAATATCGGCCAACGACTCGAGCTCGACGCGCACGTCGGCGATGTACTGCGGGCGATCGGCCGGCCGCTTCTGGAGGCATCGCCCGACCAGCCGCTCCAGTTCAGGAGGGACGTCCTGGCGAGACTTCGAAATCGGCCGAGGCTCTCGCGTCGCCACCGCTATCAGCGTCGACATCGGAGTGTCGCCGCTGAACGCAGGCTCGCCGGTGATCATGTCGTGCAGGACGCAGCCGAACGAGAAAATGTCCGATCGCACGTCCACCGGCCGGCCTTCGACTTGCTCCGGTGACATGTAGCCGGCCGTCCCGACAATCATGCCTGCCCCGGTATGGGGACCGGCACCCAGCGCCATCGTGCGCGTTTGCTGGGTGTTTCCTCCGTGCTCGACGAGCGGAGCCGACTTCGCGAGACCGAAATCCAGCAGCTTGATGCGCTGCTGGTCGGTGAGCATGACGTTTGCGGGTTTGAGGTCGCGATGGACGATCCCCGCGGCATGCGCCGCCGCGAGCGCGTCGGCAATCTGGATTGCGAAACGGAGGACATCGGCGATCGGCAACCCGCCGGCCGGCACGACCTGCTGCATCGGCCTGCCCGCGATGTATTCCATCGCGATGTACGTGGTGTCTCCGACGTAACCGATCTCGTAGATGGTCACGATGTTCGGATGGTTGAGCGCCGAGGCAGCCTTCGCTTCGTGCAGGAAGCGCGCACGCCGCTCGGGATCTGCCGTCGCCTCCGCCGGCAGCAGCTTCAAGGCGACTTGCCGTCCCAGCATCAGGTCCGTGGCGCGATAGACCACGCCCATGCCGCCTTCGCCGATCTTGCCCGCCACGCGATAGTGCCCGATCGTCTCGCCGGTCATGCCTGTGTGCTGAACCGCTTGAAGTACCACTCGGTGTCGCGGACTCGCTGGGCGGACACGGCGCGGCGTCGCCTGCCCACGTCGGCGGTCGCGGCTGCGGCAAGCGCCTCCCCGAAGTCCGGATCGTTGCGGTTCACCCGCAGGAATCGCGCGAGGCGAGGCAGGTCGAGATGCACGAGCGCCAGACGCGCGCGATTGTGAAGCTGCATCGACAGCGTCAGGGGATACGGCTGCGTGCGACGGAAGAGATGTGAAACGACGACGGAGGGAATCACCCAGAGGTCGTAACCGAGGAGCCACAGCCGCAGGCTCATCTCGTTGTCGATCGAGCCCATGCCCGTCATGCCTTCGTCGAACCCGCCTGTGGCCTCGAAGACGGCGCGCGGCATCATGCCGCAGCACCACGGAATGAGCGGCGCTCGATGAGGCCTCCTGTCCTCCCGATACCGCCACCGCACGTCCAGATCCGACCCAGAGAAGTGCAACCCGTGGCCGATGCGGTCGGGACGCGTGACGCTCGTGATCGCGGGGGCGACGCCACCAACCCCGTGCCGTGCGGCACGAGCGGCGAGCGGCTTCCACCAGCCATCCGGAAGCTCGAGATGCGCATCCGAAAACACGAGCACATCACCCCTCGCGCGGCGGCCGCCGAGGTTCCGAGCCTGAGCCACGCCCGCGCCCTTTCCACGAATGAGCCGCACGCGCGGATCGGTGGGCAAACGGGCAGGGCTTCCGTCCGTTGAGCCGTCGTCAACGACGATGACCTCGCTGGTACGGGGCAGCGTCGCGACATACCGCTGCACGGTACGCGGGAGCCAGGTCCCTTCGTTTCGAGCCACGACCACGACGGAGATCATCGCCGCCGCCTCCGGGCCGTCCGGGCGATCAGGTCGTCGAACACGTGCGCCTGCTGGTCGAGCGCGGCCGCCAGTGCCGTTCTCGAGATGTTGTCGGGCGTCCAGGGTGTCGGATTGGCGTCGACGATGAAGATGCGGCGATCGCGGCGGTCGCGAAGCACGTCGAGCTCGGCGTAATCGAGACCCATCACGGCACAGAAGCGCTGGATCTTCTGGATTTCCGAAGGCGAATACACGCGGTCCGGGGCGACACGGCGGACGCTGGTCTGGCCGTCGAAGCGGTCGCCCAACGGCTTTCGGCTCATGTAGACGAACGGGATGTAACCGCCGATGACCGGCGTCCGGAGATCCTCTACCTGATCGCCGCCGATCCTGTTGTCGATCAGGCGCTGATATACGCAGTCGCGTCTGGGGCGGCGAACGGGACACCGCACGACCACTCCGTCATGCCTGGCGTTGAGATTCGACTTTCGGACGCACCGGCCCGACATGGTTCGCGGCGACAGGAGTGACCCGTAACCGAAGACCGAGGAGAACACCTGCTCGACGTGGCGCTTGCCGATGTCACGGCAGCCGAAGTTCAACACTCGCGCGCGTCGGGCAACGGCGGCGAGCGCGGGCGTGGGGCGGCGAATGGTCCGTGTGGTCCAGAAGATCGCGGCGTCGAACCGGTCCTCGGGATCGGTGACGACTGCATAGCCGCGCCGCGCGCAAATCATGCTGAGCGAGCTCTCTGGCCGTGGCGGCTGGGGATGGAAGAGCACTGTCAACGGCACAGGTCTCTGTCTATGCTCCTCGATTCTTGTTGCGTTGCGGGCGCGCGAGAAGTGTAGACTCCACACACCCCAAACACAACGCATGTCATCGCGCCGCACCCGGCATCTCCATTGGCAAAGAGCCCCGGAAACGGAGGAGGAGCATGTCGTTCTGGGGTTCTTCGCTCCGCCAACCGAGACCGTCGCGTACCTGCTCCACATCGGAGCCGAGATCGAACACGCGCTGGCGGTCCAGTATCTTTTCGCCGGCTACTCGCTCGGAGGGGCCGGCCTGTCCGACGAGCGGCGCGCGCTGGTCCAGCGGTGGCGAACCACGGTGCTCGATATCGCGCGCGAGGAGATGGCGCACCTCGCGACGGTTCAAAACCTGCTGACGGCGCTTGGAAGCCCGCTTACGCTCGAGCGCGAGGATTTCCCCATTCCGACCGAGCTCTTCCCCTTCGCGTTCGAGCTGCAGAAACTCACCAAGACTTCACTGGGCAAATATGTCCTGGCAGAGAGCCCGGAACGGTCAACGCTGCACAAGATGGGGCTCGAGCGCGAGATCGACGCGATCTGGGAGCGTCAAGCGAGCCCCGCGAACAGGAACTCCGTGCATCGCGTCGGGCGCCTCTACGCCACGATCACTGACCTGTTCTCTCCGCCCGGAGACAATCCTGACCCCACGGCGATGGTGCCCTCGGCGGACATCCACCCAGAGTCGCTGCTGTTTCAGGTTCACGCGGGAGAGTGGGGGCTGGGGTATCCCGACCTTCTCATCAAGACCGCCAGCGATCGTGAGTCGGCAACGGCTGCTGTCACGGCGATCGCGGATCAGGGAGAAGGGACAGAGCTGCCTGAAGCGGCATCGTCGCATTTCGAGCGGTTTCTCGAGATCTACCGTGCGTTTCCGGACGAGGGCGATTGGCAACCCGCGCGGAACGTGGCGACTAATCCCACAACGGACCCGACGGCGCCGCCGGAACGGCGCATCACGCACGAACGAGCCCGCGTGTGGGCAGACCTCTTCAACCTGCGGTACCGGATGCTCCTCGTCTTCCTGTCGCATTCGTTCTGCCTGCAGAGGCCGCTCGAGGGGGTCCCGCGGACGCCGCGTGGCCTTGTCATTTCGTGGGCGTTCGGCGAGATGTACAACCTCCGTTCGATCGCCGAGATTCTCATGGCCCTTCCGCTCCACGACGATCTCGCGCTTCGAGCGGGCCCGCCGTTCGACATGCCGTACACTCTCGCACTCCCCACACGCATGGAAGACTGGTGGCGATTGCATCGCGACCTGATCTGCTCGTCGCGGGGTTACATGGAGAAGCTGCGGATGGATGCCGCTCCCGAGGGAGGTTCCTACCTCGAGGCCCTGGCAGATGCGGACCGGCGCGCCCTTCGGCAGATTGAAACGATCATCGGAGGTTGAACGTGGGCAGCACCATCGCGGAGGTTCGCATCCTGCCGCCGCTCGCCATCGCGCGATTCGGATCCTCGCCCGACCCGATGGACAACTACGACCTGGTCGTCACCCACCCGGTCGGGGCCCGCGAAATTCACGCCGCCGATACGTTTCTCGTGGACGCGGCCACGGGCGAGATCAGCATCAAACGTCCTCCGTTCGACGTGCGGTTTCGCGACCACGACGGCAATATCCGTCCGGTCTCGCCGTTTCTCGAGGTCTGGGCGCGCGTGTGCGGCCAGGCCGAGCTCGTTCCGCTGACCCCGGACGTTCTGACGGATGCGGGCCTCGGCCTGGAAGCACTGCACTGGAACGTCGAGGTGGCGAGCCGGAAGGCGTTCCGCCGTACGGCCGATCCGCACGACATCGTCAACGCGCAGACCGGCGCGTTCAACGACCATGTCCCGCACGCGCTGAACGGCGTCGCGCTCAACTTCATCACGGGCAAGTCGGTTCCGTTCGGGCAGGTGCAATTCGTCAGACCATCGGCCGAGGCGCCCGAGATCAGGCTTCGGTTCACACCGGCCGCTGGCCGCGTGTATCGGGATGTCTACGACGCGAGCAAGGGCACCTGGAAGGGCTTCATCGAGCCCGGCGATATGAAGACGGATCCCAACGGCGTGCGACGTTGCACGAACCCCAGCGACATCTACGACGGCCACACGAAGGATGGGAACTGGGTGAGCGCGGGCGATTTCGACGACGCATGCGACGGGTTCGTGAGCATTGCGCTCGATGCTCCGGGTGGCGAGCTGACCGCATTCGCGCGCGTCTCCGTGGGTCCGCCGACATTCGCGCCCGACAGCCTGCCGGTGCGCACGGTGGCCGACGAGCTGGAACAGGTGCTCCTCGGCCCCGATTTCGACGGTCCGGTGACCGAAACCGAGATGGCCGAAGTTCGGGAGATTGTGCGGCGCGCGCTGGAGACGGTGCGCCTGATGAATACCGCGCATCTCAACTCGGCCGCGCCCGGCGTAGACGGGATGGCGCTGAGCGATTTCCTCACCTGGAAGCGCGCGCTCGAGCCGATCGTCGTGCCGGCGGTGGCCGACTCGCTCGCCATCAGAGCGCGCCACGAACGCGTCCTGATCGCGCTCGAAAGCGGCACACTCGCATGGTTCGCGCGAATCCTGCGCGACTACAGCGACGTCGGGCTGCTCACTGACGATGGGCGGCGCAGGATGCCGGCCCTCATGCGTGGCGCCGACGGCAATCATCTGGCGCTGACGCGCCGCCAGGTGAGCAAGGTACGGGCAGCCGCCGAATATGTGCGCGTCGTCGTGGAAGGCGCCGAACGATGACCAAAGGCATCGACGCGAAGAACCTCACGGCGCAGATCCAGTATCGAGCCGCGGGAAATCCGCCGAGCACGCTGGCGAACGCGGCGGTGTCCAACTGCTATCCCGGTCTCGAGATGGACGCGCGGAATTTCTGGCCGCGCCTCTTCATCGGCATCCTGCTGCATGAGGGCACCAATTTCGTGATTGGCGTCGATGCCGATGCGCCACCCGAGCTGCGCGACCTGGTGAACGGCTATCGGCTGCTTCAAGTCGGGAAGGATCCGATCATGGTTCCGGTGTTTGGACCGATGACGGCTGGGGCTCCGCCGGAGCCGCTGAAGGACTGGTCGGGCGACACGCGCACGGCGATCGAATGGTCGAATGCGCTGGCAGCGATCGCGGCCCGATTCGGCGGCCAGTCGGTCCCCTGTGTCTTCGAGTCCGCCGAGGGGAAGCCAACCGTCACCCACAGTCTGCCGGTACGGCATTTCTTCGAGGACGCAGCGATCGCGCGCGATCTCGCTCCGGCCGGTGCGCTCACGGAGAGCCTGTGCTCGCCGTGGCAGTACCGACTACCGCCAATGCGCGTGTTTCTACTGGGCGGCGTCGCGACCCGACTATGTGAACGTCAAGCCGCGCCCCGATGGAACGAGCGACGGGAACAACTGGGTTGAGAAGGACAGGAAAGGCGACTCTCCACGGCTGTACATCAACGACGATTCCCTGGACCCCCGGCTCATCACCATCCCGGAGCTCATGGACGATTGGGAGCGCGCGCTCCGATTCGTCAAGAACGGGGTCGACGAGCCGCCGGTGCCAAAGAAGCCGGAGTCCCCCAAATGACGGTCGCGCCCGAGGTTCACCTCTTCGAGACCGCGCGCGGGCACCACGTCCTGCTGGTGAATGGCTCGCGGGTATTCAGCGTCGCGCCTGAGATCAGCGCGATGATCGCCGCGAGCGGCGACGACCCAACGCCGCTCCTCGCGTCGCTTGGCCTCGGCGCGCCGGACTACATCAGCGACACACCGCCCGCCGACCCGCCTGTCCGGTCGCTGTCGCTCGCGATCGCGCAGACGTGCAACCTCGCGTGCACGTATTGCTACGCGCAGGGCGGCAGCTTCGGGAGAGCGGAAAGACAGATGACGCCGCCCGTGGCCTTTGCTGCCGTCGATCTGCTGTTCGCGGACGCGGCGGAGGGCGACTCGGTGAACCTCGCCTTTCTCGGCGGCGAGCCGCTGACCAACCGCGGCCTCCTGCGCCAGTGCGCGGATCGCGCCGCCACATTGGGTGCGAAACGCGGCGTGCACGTCCGCTACGCGGTGACCACGAATGGAACGCTGCTGACGCCGGATGACGCCGAGTACTTCGAGCGGCATGGCTTCGCGGTGACGGTGAGCATCGACGGGCGCGGCGAGGCCCACGACCGGCTGCGGCCATTCAAGGATGGCCGCGGCAGCTATGCGCGCGTGCTCGACCGCGTCGCCCCGCTGCTCTCAATGCAGCGGCGCATGCAGGTCTCAGCACGGGTGACCGTGACACCGTCGAACCTTGGCCTTCGCGAAACCCTCGATACACTGCTGGGGATCGGCTTCCACAGTGCGGGGTTCTCGCCGCTCCTGGCGGCGCCTGCGGGCACCGGCGGGATGGCCGCCGCCGATCTGGACCGCATGCTCGAAGAGATGATCGCGTGCGGCGAGGAATTCGAGCGCAGGGTGGCGCGAGGCGAACGGTACGCATTCCAGAACATGGCGTCGGCGATGGAGGAGATCCATCGCGGCACGCACCGGCCGTATCCGTGCGGCGCCGGAGGAAGTTACTTCGGCGTTTCGGCCGGCGGCGACCTCGCGGCCTGCCATCGGTTCGTCGAGGATCCCCGCGCGGCAATGGGTGACGTGTGGCGCGGCGTCAACCGTCCGCGGCAGCGTGTATGGCTCGCCGAACGCCACGTTCACAGACAGGAACCGTGTCGCAGCTGCTGGGCGCGGTACTTGTGCGGCGGCGGATGCCACCACGAGGTGCTTCACCGTGGCCGCGTCGCGTGTGACTACATCCGTGGATGGCTGCACTACTGCCTTCAGGCATACGTGCGGCTCATCGACTCACGTCCCGACTACTTCTGCACGTCATGATGCGGGCATGCGTCGAGGTGTGCGTGATCGGCGGCGGCCCGGCTGGGTCGGCCATTGCACAACGCCTTGCATCGCTTGGGCATTCCGTGTCCCTGCTCGAGGCGCATGCGATTCCCCGCGCACATCTCGGCGCGTCGCTCGCGGCTTCCGCGTGGCCGCTCCTGGACGTGCTCGGCGTCCGCGCTGAAATCGAAAGCGCGGGATTCCTGCGGCCAACCGGCACGCTGCTGCGGTGGGCGGGTCCCACCGAATGGCGACAGGGAATCGTCGAACCCGGGCTGCAGGTCGACAGGAGCCGCTTCGACGCGATTCTGCTGCGTGCCGCGCAGGCGGCCGGCACCCGCGTGGTCCAGCCCGCGCGGGTGCTGCGGGCTACGCGCGAGCGGGATTGCTGGCGCACGACCGCTCGCACGCCGGAAGGGGTCGTCGAGATCTCGTCCCGATTCGTCGTCGATGCAGCAGGACGCGGTGGTTGCCTGGGTGGCGAGAAGCAGCGCCAGGGGCCGAGGACGCTCGCGCTTGCCGCGTGCTGGAGCGGCGTGGCGGGCTGTGGGGCGGACACGCGAGTCGAAGCCGGGGAGCAACAGTGGTACTGGGGCGCTCCGTTGCCAGGCGGCCGCTTCGTTGCCGCTGCTTTCGTGGACGCCTCCGCGTACGGCCTCGGCATCCGCGCCTTTCACGATCGCGACCGGCTTCTACGACCACGTCGTCGCGCAGTCAGAGCTCCTTCGCGCCTGCCTCCGCCGCCGCGTCACGAGCGTTCGCGTATTCGACGCCTCGCGCTGTCACGACGCCGAGCCGGCAACCGCTGACGCGATCAAGGTGGGCGAGGCGGCATTGGCGATCGATCCGCTCTCGTCGCAAGGAGTGCAGACAGCGATCGGTTCCGCGTTGCATGCCGCCGCGGTCGTACACACAATCCTCGAGCGTCCCCACGACACCGCGCTGGCCATCGAGTTCTACCGCGCCGGCCAGGCGAAGGCGGTCGCGTTTCACCGGCGCGTCACCGCGGCTGCGTACGCGGAAGCGGCGGCCACGCGGGCAGCATCGTTCTGGCAGGAACGCGCGGAGCCGCACTTGGGAACGGTCGACGAGCGAGCGAACACGCCCGCGCCGGATCCGCCTGCGCCGCTGCGCCGAAACCGGGTCATCCAACTCGCGGATGGCGTGCGGGTGGAGACCGGCCCGGTGCTACGGGGCGATGTCATCGTTTCGGGGAGGCAGGTCGTGCTGCCAGGCGGTCGCGGACCAATGGCGTTTCTCGACGGCGTCGAGCTCGCGGCGCTGCTCGACCGCATCCAGCAGCCGGCCAGTGTTGGTGACGTCGTTGAGATGTGGGCGAGCAGGATTCCGCGCGAGCGCTCGGCGGCGATTCTCGATTGGCTCTGGTGGAATGGCGCGCTGCGCGCTGTTGCCCCAGGGGCCGACGAGAGGTCGGCCCCTGAGGTCTGATCGGATCAGAAGCGAACGGCGATCGTGCTCTGGAACGCCCTGGCTGGCTGCTGGTTCCGCAGCTGCAGGAAGTTCGGATTGAACCGCTCGTTGGCGCCGCTGTAGTTGTACTGCGTGTAGTTTCCGTCGTTGATCAGGTTGAAGATGTTGCCGGCGAGCTCGACCTGTACGCCGCCGGGCAGCTTCACTTCCTTCCCGATCTTGAGTCCCAGCGTTTTGATCGCGGGTGCCTGATACTGGCCGTCGCCGCGAGTCACGCTGTCGGGGAAGGTCCCACGCGCCGTATCGCCCACGAATCGCATGCGCGTGCCGAGCGGGTTCGGCTGCGTCGTTCCGTTGGCGAGCACGATGGTCGCCGGACCGAACGCCGCGAGCCTCGGGTCTCCGACGGGCAGCTGGTCCACGAGCGGTCCCGACCACGGACCGGCGAGGATGGTGTAGCTGGCCGCCAGCACGACGTCCCACGGCGCGCGATACGTGCCGCCGAACCGGAGCGAATACTTCTGCCACGTCGGTCCGTAGGTGTGCACCGTCGTTCCAGTCACGATCGGCAGGCTGTTCTCCTCGTTGTTGCCGCGCGGCATGTAGAGGAGCTTGTCGCTGTCGAAGGCACCCGGCTGGATGAAGCGGGCGGGGTCGGTCGGGTTCCAGGTGCCGCCGAACTCCTGCCACTGCCGGTTGATGCCAGCCATCGCCTGGATGTTCTTCGACAGGTTCTTGGCGACCGTGATCTCGAGCGCCTGCCACTCCAGCGTGCTCCAGGAGTTGTTGGTCTGCTGGAACACGATGCCGCGGTTGGGATCGACGAGACCGAAGCCGCCGAACGGCTGGTTCGGCCCGCTTGGGTACCTGCCGTTGATGTCGACGCGCGCGTACATGTCCTGGTAGCTGCGCTTCATCCAGGACGCATCCACGCTGAGCTGTCCAGGGAACTGCTTCCGGAAGCCGACGATGAACTCGTCGACGTACGGCTGATGGAGATTCGGATCGAATTCCGACGCGGCGATCGAAGCGGAACGAGCAGGAGTCGGCACGACGGACTCGAACGTCCCGTCGCCATCGAAATCGTACTCGTCACGCTGCCCGGCGGCCTCGTTGGCGCCGAAAATCGTGACCGCGTCGCGCCCCATCATCTGTTCGTGCACGCGGACGTAGCTCGCTCGGAGAACGTTCTTCGCGTCCTTCGTGACGAGATAGGAGAACCCGAACCGCGGACCGACCGACCAGCTTTCCTGACGGGTGATGCCAAACACATCGTCATACCGCTTCACATAGTCGAAGCGGACGCCGATGTTCGCGGTCAGCCTGTCGGTCGGACGCCAGTTGTCCTGCACGTAGAACCCGACGTTGCGATCGCGGGCCGCGCGCGTGAGCAGACTCGTCGGCGAATTGTAGACACGGTGGAACGGGACCAGCCCGGCGGCCGGATTGTTGGGATCCCGCATGCGCCGCTCTTCCAGCACGAACCCGTCGTTGACGTAGTTGGTCTGCTGGTCGTACTTGCTGCTCGGCGCCGCGAAGAGTCCCGTCTGGAGTTCGTGAGACCCCGCAAACGCCTGGTCCTTGAACCACGTGAGGTCCAACCGGACCATGCTCTGCGACGCCGGCTGCAGTTGATACGACTGGAGATTGCCACCCTCGAGGATGCGGCCGCTGCCAACCAGCCGCGGACCAGTGGGCGTCGCCGTCGGATGGATGATGATCTGCGGGCCGGTCAGGCCCAGCCCCTCGAAGGTGTCCGCTGTGTTGCCGCCCTTCCTGTTGTGCGAGACGGTCAACGTCGTCGTCACGTTGCTACCCCAGATGGACGTCAGCTTCCCGCCGTAGAGCGGTCCGCCCGTCGACTGAACCATGATCCGCTCGTAGTTGTATTCACGGTTGCCATCCAGATTCAGGCGATCGTTCTGGTAGTAGCCGTAGATCTCGTGGTTGTTCGAGGCCTTGGCGCTCAGCTTCAGATAGGGCTGCCAGCTGTCACTCTCATTGTTGAAGAGCGGCCTGTCGGGAAAGAACTGCTGCAGACGCTGCACCTCGAGCGCCGTGCGGCTGATGCCGCTCGCCGAGACGGCACGCCGGATCGACCCGTAGAACCACACGTTGTCCTTCTTGATCGGGCCGCCGAAGGACGCGTCGAACTGCCGCACGTACGCCGTGGTCGGCGTGCCGCCGCTTCCCGGCCGGCAGGTGACGAATGAGGTGCAGTTGTCAACGTTGTTGCCGTTCCAATTGAACGGCTGGTACTGGTAGGCGCCGGAGCCGCTGAACCTGTTGCCTCCGCTCTTGGTCACGACGTTCATGACCATGCCGACGCCCATCGGCGCCGACGCGTCGACGCCGCCCGTCTTCACCTGCACGTCGCCGATCATGTCCGTGCCCATGCCGACGTAGGTGACCTGCGCGTCGTGATAGTTCGACGCAATCATCCCTTCGAGCTGGATCACGTGCGCGAAGTGCTCGGTGCCGTGGCCGAAGTACACCTGCCGGCCGCTGCCGTCGTCGAAGCCGCGCGAGATGACCCCCGGGGTCATCTCGAGGAAGTCGCTCCAGTTGCGGCGCGCCTGGATCGGCATCTGCCGCTGGAAGTCGCCATCGATGTTGAGCACGTTGCTCGGATTCGAGACCTCGAGCATCGGCGAATCTCCGGAGACGGTGATCGTCTCCTGCAACGCACCGAGCTGAAGGTCGATATCGACCGCGAACGTGGCGCCGGCGCGCAGCAGAATTCCCTCGCGCCGGAACGTGGAAAACCCGGTGAGCTCCGCGGTGACGACGTAGGTTCCCGGCGGCAGGTTGATCAGCCGGTAATAACCTTCCGTATCCGTCGTCGCCGAGACCGGGCGAATAAGCTCTGAGCTGGTGGCCGTCACCGTGACGCCGGGCAGCGCGCCGCCCTGCGCGTCCTTGACGTAGCCGCGCAGGCTTCCCTGCGTGCCAGTCTGGGCGAGGCCGGTAGTGGGGACGAGCAGCGCGACGACGACCGCCGCCGCTGCTAGCGCTCTGTGCATAACTCCTCCTGGAAACAGGACTCCGAGCCGCCCGAGCGGAATGTTGTCAAGATCTGGCGCTGAACCGATTTAGCTGCGCCATAGGGTATTTGGCGGTCCGTGCGGATCCTTGTCAAGCGGAAGGTGACGGGCAGCGGAAACGCGGTATTATGCCAGCGTTTTTGAAGGTGGTATCTCGAATTGTTATCGTAAGTATCTTTCTCGTTTATCGCCCGTCCACGCGTCAACTAGAGGAACAGTCATGCGTCGACCCGTTTTCTGCCTCCTGATCGCCCTCGCGACGGCCGCCGCGCTGACCCACGGACGTCTCGCCGGACAGTCCCGCCGTGGCATGACGCTGGTGGATCTCATCGAAGTGCCGCGGGTGCAGGACCCGCAGCTTTCATCCGATGGCCGCCAGGTGCTCTATGTCCTCGATCGGCCGGACTGGAAGGAGAACAGGCGCGTGGGGCACATCTGGCGTGTGAACGCCGACGGCTCAGCGGCCTTGCAGCTCACCTTCGGGCAGCGGGGCGAGTCGAGCCCTCGATGGTCGCCCGACGGCAAACGCATCGCCTTCCTGGCGAGGCGCGGGGACAGCGACGAGACGCAGCTCCACGTTCTCGAGAACGAGGGAGGCGAGGCGCGGCAGGTCATGAAGCACCCGGCCGCGGTCTCGAACATCGAGTGGACCCCCGACGGCCAATCGATCTTCTTTATCGCGCCGGATGCAAAGACCCAGGAGGAAAAGGATCGCGACAAGGTCAAGGACGACGTGTACGCGTTCGAGGAGAGCTACAAACAGCGTCACCTGTGGTCGGTGAAGGTCGAGAGCGGCTCGACCACGAAGATTACGCAGGGCGACTATTCGATTGGAAGCTACGCGTTGTCGGATGACGGCAAGAAGGTGGTGCTGCACCGGGCGATATCCCCGGTCCTCGAGCACGGGCGGACGAGCGAAGTGTGGGTGATGAACGCCGACGGCAGCGGCGCGCTGCAGCTCACGCGGAACAACGTCACCGAGAGCGGCGCACGGTTGTCGCCCGACAACGCGCAGGTGCTCTTCGCCACGGGCACGAACGAGAGCTTCGAGCCCTACTACAACACGAACCTCTTCATCGTGTCGTCGGGCGGAGGCCAGCCGCGCGTGATCGCCGCGGACCTGCCCGACGTCGAGAGCGCGGCCGTCTGGACCAAGACGTCACGCTCGATCTACTTCGTGGCGAATTACGGCGTGCATAGCCAATTGGTAGAGCTCGACGTCGCGTCGAAGGCCGTCAAGCCGCTCACGTCAGGAAACCACTCCCTTCAGGACTGGGCCTTCGTGCCCTCGGCGGGACGGCATGTGATGCTGATGAACGAGCCGACGCGGAGCGAAGTGTGGACGCTCGCCGCCTCGGGCGGCGCACCCGCTCAGGTGACACGCGTGTTCGACGAGACGATCGCGCGATTCGCGCTGCCCAGGCAGGAACGTGTCGAGTGGAAGGGCGCCGACGGCGTCACCGTGGACGGGCTGCTCTACTACCCGATCGACTACAAGGAGGGAACGCGCTATCCGCTCGTCGTGCAGACGCACGGCGGGCCGCAGGCATCCGACAAGTTCGGGTTCGGCAGCACGAGCAGCTACGTGCCCGTCCTGGCGGCGAAAGGCTACGCGGTGCTGAAGCCGAACTATCGCGGCAGCACCGGCTACGGCAACGCGTTTCTGCGCGACATGGTCGGTCACTACTTCAACCAGGCTCACCTCGACGTGATGGCCGGCGTCGATCACGTGATCAAGATGGGCGTGGCCGATCCCGATCGGCTCGCGAAGATGGGCTGGAGCGCCGGCGGCCACATGACGAACAAGATCATCACGTTCACCGATCGGTTCAAGGCGGCGAGCTCGGGCGCGGGCGCGGCCAACTGGGTATCCATGTACGCGCAGAGCGACATACGGACGCAGCGGACGTCCTGGTTCGGCGGCACGCCGTGGGAGAAGAACGCGCCAATCGATAAGTATTGGAACGATTCACCGCTCAAGTACGTGTCCAACGTGAAGACGCCGACGATCTTCCTGGTCGGCGAGGAAGATCGGCGCGTGCCGTCGCCGCAGTCGGTGGAGATGTACAGGGCGCTCAAGCACAACGGCGTGCCGACGCGCCTGTATCTGGCGCCGCGCGAGCCGCACGGCTGGGGCGAGCTGCGCCATCAGCTGTTCAAGATCAACGCGGAGCTCGAGTGGTTCGAGAGGTACGTGACCCGGCGGCCGTACGAATGGACCGTGGCGCCTGGCGATCCCGCCCGGACCGCCCCGCGGACGACCACGCAACCCTAGGTCGGCGGGTCGGCGGGGCCAGGATCGCGTGATTCTCTAGGATTTCGAGGTTGCTTGATCTATTTTTCACAACGATGATATAACGCGAAGTAGCTCACGCCGACGCGGTACCCGCTTTGCGGGCACGCCAGCTTTTCGACGATGTCGCAGATCTTCCACCGCTCCGCGAACACTCTTTCGAAAGTCAGCATTTTCGGAGCGCTCTTCATCGTTGCCGGCCTCATCTGGCTCGCCATGGTCATCTCGCGGTCGTCGTACCTCGACCGGCGCGCACGTCTTCCGCGAGCAGCCGCTGCAGTTCAGCCATCAGCACCACGTGCAGACCAACGGGATCGATTGCCGGTACTGCCACACGTCGGTGGAAACGTCGGCGTTTGCCGGCATTCCGCCAACCAAGACGTGCATGAACTGCCACTCGCAGATCTGGGCCGATAGCCCGTTCCTGGAACCGGTGCGGGCGAGCTTCCGCGACGACCGATCGCTCCAGTGGCTCAGGGTGCACGACCTGCCAGACTTCGCGTACTTCAATCACAGCGTGCACGTGAAGAAAGGCGTCGGCTGCGAGACGTGCCACGGCCGCGTCGACGAGATGCCGCTCATGCTGCAGGCGAGCTCGCTGCAAATGGAGTGGTGCCTCGACTGCCACCGTAATCCCGAGAAGTACGTCCGTCCGCGCAGCGAGATCTACACGATGGGGTATCGACCCGCCGAGCCGCAGTCGGTGCTCGGCCCGAGGCTCGTGCAGGAGTACGGCATCAACGCCAGGACCTCCTGCTCGACCTGCCACAGGTGAGAGTGCGACGTGAGCCACGTACGATGAGCAGCGATCTCTGCCGCCCTGCGCGGCCGCCTCGGTGAAACGAGCGGCCGCGAATACTGGCGGAGCCTCGAAGCGCTCGCGGGCGCGCCGGAGTTCCAGGAGTACCTCCACCGTGAATTCCCGGAGAACGCCTCGGAGTGGCTCGATCCCGTCGGGCGCCGCGCGTTCCTGAAGCTGATGGGCGCATCGCTCGCGCTCGCCGGCGTGAGCGCCTGCACGCGCCAGCCCGACGAAGCGATCGTTCCGTACGTGCGTCAACCCGAAGAGCTCGTGCCCGGGAAGCCGCTCTTTTTCGCCACCGCGATGCCGCTCGGCGGCGCCGGCGTGGGGCTGCTCGTCGAAAGCCACGAAGGCCGCCCGACGAAGATCGAAGGCAATCCCGATCATCCGTCGAGCCGCGGCGCCACGGATGTCCTCGCACAGGCCGCCATTCTCGATCTCTACGATCCGGATCGAGCGCAGACGATCACCAACCTCGGCGAGATTCGGCCCTTCGGCACCTTCGTCGCCGCGATGCGCACAGTCGTCAACGCCCAGCAGGCGAGGCAGGGCTCGGGTCTTCGCATTCTCACCGAGACCGTGGCGTCGCCGACGATGGCCGCGCAGCTCCGCGAAATCCTGACGCGCATGCCGCTCGCGAAGTGGCATCAATGGGAGCCCGCCGGTCGGCACAATGCGCGTGAAGGAAGCCGGCTCGCGTTCGGCGCCTATCTCGATGCGCAATACACGGTCGAAAGAGCCGACGTCATCCTCACGCTCGATGCCGACCTCCTGTGTTCCGGGCCGGGAGGCCTGAGGCACGCGCGGGCGTTCGCGTCGCGACGACGGATCGACGGCGATGCGTCGAAGCTGAATCGCCTCTACGCCGTGGAGAGCACTCCCACCAACACCGCGTCGAAGGCCGACCACCGCCTTCCGCTCCGGGCATCCGAGATCGAAGGCTTCGCGCGGGCGCTTGCCTCCCGTCTCGGCGTCGCAGGAGCGGCGGCGACGCAGGGGGAGGGGCGTGAAGCGTGGATGGGCGCGCTGGCGAGCGATCTGCAGGCCCATCGCGGACGGTCCTTGATCGTCGCGGGCGAGGCGCAGCCCCCGGCGGTGCACGCGCTCGCGCATGCGATGAACGCCGCCCTCGGAAACGTCGGGCAAACCGTGTTCTACACGCAGACGGCGGAAGCGCAGCCGGCCAATCAGATGGCGGGGCTGCGGCAGCTCGTGGGCGAGATGAACGCGGGGCGCGTCGACTTCCTGCTGATCGTCGGCGGCAACCCCGTCTACAGCGCGCCGCCCGATCTGAAATTCAGCGAGGCGCTGCAAAAGGTCGCGCTTCGGGCAAGCCTGACCTCGCACGAGAACGAGACCGCCGCGCTGTGCCAGTGGAACATCCCCGAGGCGCACTTCCTCGAGCAGTGGAGCGACGTCCGCGCCGAGGACGGAACCGCGTCGATCATCCAGCCGCTCATCGCGCCTCTCTATCAGGGCAAGTCGGCCCACGAAATACTGGCCGCGTTGACGGACCGCCCCGAGCGGAGCGGCTACGAGATCGTGCGCGAGTTCTGGGCGCGTGCAAGCGGGCTCTCCACAACGGCACCGACCACCGCTCCGACGCGCGAAGCGCAGATCCCGCCCACGACGTTCGCGCCCGCGCCGTCGCCGGCGTTGAGCGAGTTCGATCGTGCGTGGCGCAAGTGGTTGCACGACGGTCTCATCGCGAACACGGCGTTCCCGGCTCAGAATCCGCCACCCCCACAAAACGTTCCCGCGGCATCGACCAGCGGTTCGCAGGGACTCGAGGTCGTGTTCCGCCCCGACCCCACCATCTACGACGGCCGGTTCGCGAACAACGCGTGGCTGCAGGAGCTCCCGAAGCCGCTGACCAAGCTGACCTGGGACAACGCGGCACTCATCTCGCCGACGACCGCCGAGCGATTGCATCTGGTGAGCGGGGATGTCGTGGAGCTGAAACAGGGGGGCCGCCGCGTGCGCATTCCGGTCTGGCTCAATCCGGGGCATGCCGACAACTGCCTGACGCTGTTCCTCGGATACGGCCGCCGCCGCGCCGGACGCGTCGGCAGCGGAACGGGCTTCGACGTGAATACGCTGCGCACCACGGACGCGCCGTTCATCCTCACCGGCGTCGAGCTCACGAAGACCGGCGAGCAGTATGACCTCGCCTGCACGCAGGACCACTGGTCGATGGAAGGCAGGAACCTCGTACGCAGCGGCACGCGCGCCGAGTACGAGAAGGATCCGCGCTTCGTCCAGAAGATGGAGCACGTCCCGCTCACCGGCCTGACGATGTTCCCCGACTACAAGTACGAGGGCTACGCGTGGGGAATGGCGATCGACCAGGGCGTCTGCACCGGCTGCAATGCCTGCGTCGTCGCCTGCGTGGCGGAGAACAACATTCCCGTCGTGGGCAAGGCGCAGGTGCTCAACGGACGCGAGATGCACTGGCTTCGCATCGACCGCTACTACCGGGGCGACTTCGAGAACCCGGAGACGTACCACCAGCCGATGCCGTGCCAGCAGTGCGAGCAGGCGCCGTGCGAGGTCGTCTGTCCGGTGGCCGCCACCGCGCACAGCGACGAAGGCCTCAACGACATGGTCTACAACCGCTGCGTCGGCACGCGGTATTGCTCGAACAACTGCCCGTACAAGGTGAGGCGGTTCAACTACCTGCTCTACTCGGACTTCACGACGCCGAGCCTCAAGCTCGCGCGCAACCCCGACGTCACCGTCCGCAGCCGCGGCGTCATGGAGAAGTGCACGTACTGCGTGCAGCGGATCAACCAGGCGCGCGCTGCGGCGACTCGCGAGGACCGCCGGATTCGAGACGGCGACGTGCTCACCGCGTGTCAGTCGGTGTGTCCGACCGAGGCGATCGTGTTCGGCGACATCAATGACCCGACGAGCCGAGTCTCGCAGCTGAAGAGGAGCTCGCTGAACTACGCGCTGCTGGCAGAACTGAACACGCGGCCCCGTACGACATATCTGGGGATTGTGCGAAACCCGAACGTCGAGCTCGAACCCCCGACGGCACCGCGAACGACGGACCACGAGTAGTCATGGCGGAGCCGCTCGAACACCCGCACGAACGTCCTGCCGAAGCCGGCGACCTGGCGGGACAGCCACGCCCGCCGGTGATCGAGCCGGGTCACACGTTCGAGTCGGTCACCGACAAGATCAGCGCGATCGTCCTCACGCGGCGGACGACCCTTGGCTGGCTCGCGGGCTTCGCGGTGGCGTTCCTGCTGTTGAACATGTTCCTCGTCGCGGTCGGCAACCTGCTCGTCACCGGCGTCGGCATCTGGGGCAACAACAACCCGGTCGGCTGGGCCTTCGACATCATCAACTTCGTCTGGTGGATCGGCATCGGCCACGCGGGAACGCTCATCTCCGCGATCCTGCTCCTCTTCCGCCAGCAGTGGCGCACGTCGATCAACCGCTTCGCCGAAGCGATGACGCTGTTCGCGGTTGCCTGCGCGCTGATGTTCCCTGTCCTCCACACGGGCCGTCCGTGGCTCGCCGTGTACTGGCTGCTGCCGTACCCGAACACGATGGATCTCTGGCCGCAGTTTCGCAGCCCGCTGATCTGGGACGTGTTCGCGGTTTCCACCTACGGCACCGTGTCGCTGCTCTTCTGGTTCGTCGGTCTCATTCCCGACCTCGCCACGCTGCGCGACCGCTCGGAGTCGCGCCTCGGCCGTCTGATCTATGGGGCGCTCGCCATGGGCTGGCGCGGTTCGGCGCGGCACTGGCACCGCTACGAGACCGCGTACCTGCTGCTCGCCGGGCTCTCGACTCCGCTCGTGCTCTCCGTGCACACCGTGGTCAGCTTCGACTTCGCCGTCTCGCAGCTGCCCGGCTGGCACGCCACGATCTTCCCGCCCTACTTCGTGGCCGGCGCCGTGTACTCCGGCTTCGCGATGGTGATGACGCTCGCCATCCCGCTGCGGAAGTTCTACGGCCTCGAAGACTTCATCACGATGCATCACATTCACAACATGACGAAGGTGATGCTCGTGACCGGCATGATCGTCGCGTACGGCTACATGAACGAGGCGTTCTTCGCCTGGTACAGCGGCAACATGTACGAAGGCTACATGATGCTGAACCGCATGACCGGGCCGTACGCACCGTTCTACTGGACGCTCATTGCGATCAACGCGGTCATGATCCAGCTGTTCTGGTTCCGCTGGGTGCGCGACAACGTCGGGCTGCTGTTCGTGCTCTCGCTGCTCGTGAACGTCGGGATGTGGCTCGAACGGTTCGTCATTCTCGTGACGAGCCTGCACCGCGACTTCCTGCCCTCGTCCTGGGACATGTACACGCCCACGCGGTGGGACTTCATGACGTACTTCGGGACGATTGGATTGTTCCTGTCGCTCCTGTTCCTCTTCATCCGCTTCCTCCCGATGATCTCCATCTTCGAGATGCGGACGCTCGTGCCGGAGGCGAAGGTGGATGAGGACCTGCGGGTGATGTGATGGCGCAGCTCAGCCCTCGCCCCACGCTCTACGGCCTGATTGCCGAATTCGACAATCCGACGACGCTCGTCGCCGCGGCGAATGCGGCGCGGCTGGAAGGCTACCGGCGGATGGACGCGTACTCGCCGATCCCGATCGAAGAGCTGCACGAGGCGCTCGGCTTCGGTCACACGAAGCTTCCGCTCATCGTGCTGATCGGCGGCGTGCTGGGGGCCCTGGGCGGATACGGCCTGCAGGTACTGGACGCAGGTCATGGCCTATCCGCTCAACATCGGCGGCCGGCCGTTCAACAGCTGGCCGTCGTTCATTCCGGTGACGTTCGAGACCACGATCCTGGGCGCGGCCCTGGCGGCCGTCTTCGGCATGCTGGCGCTGAACGGCCTGCCGATGCCCTATCACCCGGTCTTCAACGCGCCGCGCTTCGCGCTCGCCTCCCGCAACCGCTTCTTCCTCTGCATCGAGGCGCGCGATCCGAAGTTCGACCGCGAGGCGACGCAGCGGTTCCTCGACAGCCTCGATCCGCGAGGAGTATCCGAAGTTGCCTGGTAGAACCCTCGCGATCGCTTGCTCGTCGTCGCGGTCAGCGCATGCCGGCAGGACATGCACGACGCGCCGCGGTACGATCCGCTCGAACGGAGCACGTTCTTCGCCGACGGCCGGTCGCAACGGCCCCTCGTCCCGAACACGGTCCCGCGTGGATTCCTCAGAGAGGACGAGCATCTGTACCGCGGCAAGGTCAACGGTGAGCTCGCCACCGAGTTCCCGATGCCGGTGAATGCGTCGCTGATGCTGCGCGGACAGGAACGCTACAACGTGTTCTGCAGCCCGTGCCATGGCCGAACCGGCGCCGGAGACGGCATGGTGGTGCGGCGCGGTTATCGCGCGCCAACGTCGTTCCACGACGCGCGCCTGCGGCAGGCGCCACCCGGATACGTCTTCGACGTCATCACCAACGGCTTCGGCGCGATGCCCGACTACGCCGCCCAGGTCCCCGTGGAGGATCGGTGGGCGATTGCCGCGTACCTGAAGGCGCTGCAGTTCAGTCAGAGTGCGACGCTCAAAGACGTGCCGCCGGAGAAGCGCGGCGAGCTGGAGAAGCAGTAGGTGGCCGACCCCACGTACACCGCCCCCGAAGCGTTCATCGCCCACCGGAAAACGGCGCTCCTGACCGGTGTCGCGGGGCTCGCGATCTGCGCAATCGGGTTGGCGATCGATCGCAGCCACTTCTTCCGCGCGTATCTCGTCGGGTATCTCTTCTGGCTCGGCATCGCGCTCGGGTCGCTCGCGCTGATGATGGTGCATCACCAGTCCGGTGGTGCCTGGGGGATCGTCATCCGCCGGATCTTCGAAGCGGCGACGCGGACCCTGCCGCTGCTGGCGCTGCTGTTCCTCCCGCTGCTGCTCGGCCTGCAGGATCTCTTTCCGTGGACCCACGCCGATCACGTGGAACACGACGCGGTGCTGAAGCACAAATCGCTGTACCTCAATACACCCTTCTTCCTCGCCCGCGCGGCCTTCTACTTCGCGTCCTGGATCGCGCTGGCGACGGTGCTGAACCGCTGGTCGAAAGCGCAGGACGAGGGGAACGCGATGGCCACGCGCAGGATGCAGGTGATCAGCGGCGGGGGCCTGGTCCTCTACGGCCTGACGATCACGTTTGCCTCGGTGGACTGGGTGATGTCGATCAACCCGCACTGGTTCTCCACGATCTTCGGCTTCCTGTTCATGGGGGGCCAGGCGCTTTCGGGCCTCGCCTTCGCCTTGATCGTGGCGACGCTGCTCTGGCGCGGGCCGCTGCACGGCGTCTTCAACCCTGGGCATTTCCACGATCTCGGCAAGCTGATGCTCGCGTTCGTGATGCTGTGGGCGTACTTCAACTTCTCGCAGTACCTCATCATCTATTCCGGCAATCTCGTCGAAGAGATCCCGTATTACATCGATCGGACGACCGGAGGGTGGCAATACGTGGCGCTCGCCCTCGTCGTGTTTCATTTCGCTGCGCCCTTCGCGCTCCTGCTCTCCCGGGACCTGAAGCGGCACGCGCCCGGTCTCGTCCTCGTCGCGGCCGCAATCGTCGTGATGCGGCTCGTCGACCTCGTCTTCCTCGTGTCGCCCGACTTCGATCCGAGCGGCGTCAATCGGCACCTCCTGGCCGGCGGTGAAGCCCACGCCTCGCACGCGTTCGTGCACTGGCTGGACCTGGCGGCGCCGATCGCCATCGGCGGCGTGTGGCTCTGGATGTTCCTGACGCAGCTCGCCGCGCGGCCGCTGCTGCCGATTCGCGATCCGGAGCTCGCGCAGGCGCTCGAAGGGGCGGGAGGTCACTGACGATGGCCGAGCACGCGCACCGCGACGTCGTGGGACACAGCTCGGCCGACGACCAGTACCTCGAGACGCCGAGCGGAGCGGCCTACGAGCACACCGACGCCTCGGTCTACATCGTCGCCAAGTTCGCCATGTGGCTGGTCATCGCGGCGGTCGTCATCCACGTGGGCCTGGCGCTGCTCTTCGACGCGTTCGCCGAGCGGCGTGTCGAGCGAACCGAGCCGCGGTTCCCGCTCGCCATGCGCGATGAACCGCCCGTGCCTCCAGAACCGAGGCTGCAGCGGTTCCCACGCGAGGACATCCTGCACCTGCGCGTGCACGAGGACTCGATGCTTCAGAGCTACGGCTGGGTCGACAAAGGCGCCGGCACCGTGCGCATCCCGATTCAGGATGCGATGCGCCTGGTCCTCGAACGACAGATGTTGCCCTCGCGGCCCGCCGGGACCACGCCCGAACCCACGGTCATCCCCTCCGATTCGAACGCCGGCCGTACCGGCGGGGACAGGAAGGCAGTGACGACGTGAACCCAAGGGCGAGAAGCGCAATTTTCCTTTTGCCTTTTACTTTTTTCCTTTCGGCAGCGGCCGCGGCGCAGACGAGCCCGGGGCTGCAGGGACCTCACGAACAGGGCATCGCTTCGACCACAACGCCCCAACAACTGAAGGATGTCACCTTCGAGCAGCGCCTGAATACGATGCTGCCGCTCGACGCACGCTTCCGCGACGAGACCGGACGCGACGTGCGACTCGGCGACTACTTCGGACAGCGGCCAGTCGTGGTGGCGTTCGTGTACTACTCCTGCCCGATGCTCTGCACGCAGGTGCTGAACGGCGTATCGAGCGCCGCGAAGGCGCTGCCGTTCGCCGTGGGGAGCGACTTCGACGTGGTGTTCGTCAGCTTCGATCCGCGCGACACGCCGCAGGCGGCGGCGGAAAAGAAGCGCGCGCAGCTCGACGACTACCATCAGGCGGCGGCAGGCTGGCATTACCTGACGGGGGACGAACACTCCATTCGCCGGGTGACGGCCGCGGCCGGCTTCTCGTATCGCTGGGACGAGGCAAGCGGACAGTATGCCCACGTGAGCGGGGTGCTGGTGGCGACGCCCGACGGCCGGCTGTCGCGCTACTTCTATGGCGTGGAGTACTCCCCCAAGGAGCTCCGCCTGGCGATCGTCGAGAGCAGCAACGGGCGAATCGGGTCGCTCGTCGATCAGCTCCTGCTCTACTGCTACCACTACGACCCGGCGAGCGGACGGTACGGCGCGATTGCGATGAACCTCGTGCGGCTGGGCGGCGCGGTCACGCTGGTGCTGCTCGGCGGGTTCATCTGGTTGATGCGCCGGCGTGAGTCCTATGTGGTCTAGCCTTCCGTTCTTTCCGGCGCAGGCGTCCACCATGGCCCCGAGGGTGGACAACCTCTATTTCTTTCTCGTCGCCATCACGGTCTTCTTTTCCGGCTTGATTGCCCTGCTCGTGGTGGTGTTCGCCGTGAAGTACCGCCGCAGTCACCAGGCGGAAGTCGGGGCGGCAATCACCGGCTCGGTGCCGCTGGAGCTGATGTGGTCGATCGTCCCGTTCGGGATCTCCATGGTGATCTTCGCCTGGGGCGCGAACGTGTACTTCGACATCCACCGTCCGCCCGACGACACGCTGCAGATCTACGCCGTGGGCAAGCGCTGGATGTGGAAGTTCCAGCACATCGACGGCCAGCGCGAGATCAACGAGCTGCACGTCCCCGTGGGCCGTCCGGTCAAGGTCACCGCGACGTCCGAGGACGTCATTCACGACTTGTACTTTCCGGCGTTTCGCGTGAAGACCGACGTGATCCCGGGACGCTACACGTCGCTCTGGTTCACCGCCACGAAGGCCGGCGAATACCACCTGTTCTGCGCCGAATACTGCGGCACCAAACACTCCGGCATGATTGGCCGCGTGATCGTCATGGAACCCTCGGCGTACCAGGCGTGGCTCGGCGGCGGCGCCGGCGAGATGTCGATGTCGGCGCGCGGCCAGAAGACGTTTCAGGAGCTGGCCTGCCATACGTGCCACATGGAGGACGCGGGCGGCCGGGGGCCGTCGCTGAGGGGCCTCTTCGGATCGCAGGTGAAGCTGGCTGATGGCACGACCGTGGTGGCCGACGAAGCCTACCTTCGCGAATCGATTCTCAATCCCCAGGCGAAGCTCGTGGCCGGATACCAGCCGCTCATGCCGACGTTCCAGGGCCTGGTGAACGAAGAGGCGCTGATGGGGCTGATCGAGTTCGTCAAGTCGCTCCAGGCACCCACAGAGCCAGTCAGAGGGGACCAGCCACGATGAGCCCGCTCCTCCCGCGCGAGCACTATCTGAACATCCGCTACGGCATTCTGTCGTGGCTGCTGACGAAGGACCACAAGCGGATCGCGCTCCTGTACCTGATCAGCGTCACGGCGTTCTTCTTTCTCGGCGGCGCGTTTGCCGTGCTGATCCGCCTCGAGCTCGCCACGCCGGCGGGCGACCTCGTTGCGCCGGATACCTACAACAAGCTCTTCACGATGCACGGCGTCGTGATGGTGTTCTTCTTCCTGATCCCGTCGATCCCCGCGGTGCTGGGCAACTTCCTCATCCCGATGATGCTCGGCGCGAAGGACCTGGCGTTCCCCAAGCTGAATCTCCTCAGCTGGTACATCTTCGTGCTCGGCGGAATTTTCACGCTGTGGGCCGTGATCGCGGGCGGCGTCGATACCGGCTGGACGTTCTATACGCCGTACAGCACGGCCGCGTCGAATACCAACGTCATCGCGACGGGTCTCGGCGTGTTCATCACCGGCTTCTCGTCGATCCTCACCGGCCTGAACTTCATCGTCACGATCCACCGGATGCGGGCGCCCGGGCTCACATGGTTCCGGCTGCCGCTCTTCGTGTGGGCGCACTACGCGACGAGCCTGATTCAGGTGCTCGGCACGCCGGTGATCGCCATCACCGTGCTGCTGCTCGCCCTCGAGCGCGCGTTCCGGATCGGCATCTTCGATCCCGCGCTCGGCGGCGACCCGGTGCTCTTCCAGCACCTGTTCTGGTTCTACTCCCACCCGGCGGTCTACATCATGATCCTGCCGGCGATGGGCGTGGTGAGCGAGGTGGTGGCCTGCTTCTCGCGCAAGAACGTCTTCGGCTATTCGTTCGTGGCGTTCTCATCGCTGGCGATTGCGGTGTTCGGGTTCCTCGTCTGGGCGCACCACATGTTCGTCGCCGGCGTCTCGGTGTACGCGGCGATGGTCTTTTCGTTCCTCAGCTTCGCGGTGGCCATCCCGTCCGCCGTCAAGGTGTTCAACTGGACGGCCACCCTCTACAAGGGCGCGATCTGGTGGCAGTCGCCGCTCCTGTTCGTGTTCGGGTTCATCGGCCTCTTCACGATCGGCGGGCTCACGGGTCTCTTCCTCGCGGCGCTGGGCGTCGACGTGCACGTGCACGACACCTACTTCGTCGTCGCGCACTTCCACTACATCATGGTCGGCGGCTCGATCATGGGATACATGGCCGGGCTGCACTACTGGTGGCCGAAGATGTTCGGCCGCATGTACCCGGAAGGCTGGGCCAAATTCGCGGCGCTCGTCGTGTTCGTCGGCTTCAACCTGACGTTCTTCCCGCAGTTCATCCTCGGGTACATGGGAATGCCGCGTCGGTATCACGCCTATCCGGAAGAGTTCCAGGTGCTCAACGTCATGTCGTCGGCGGGCGCAACGATTCTCGGGGTCGGCTATCTCATTCCGATGGTCTACTTCATCTGGTCGCTGCGCTACGGCCGCGCCGCCGGACCGAACCCGTGGGGCGCAACCGGCCTCGAGTGGATGACGCAGTCGCCGCCGCTCACCGAGAACTTCCCCGTCACGCCGGTCGTCACCGAAGGCGCGTACGCTTACAACAAGCGGGAGATGCGAGTTGTCTAACCACGCGTCCACCTTGGCGAGCGCTTCGGCGGACAAGCATCCGGCGCTGCAGCATCAGTTCGACACGATGGAGCAGCAGCAGGAGTCGGCCACGCTCGGCATGTGGATCTTCCTGGTCACCGAGATCATGTTCTTCGGCGGCCTCTTCATGGCCTACCTGCTGTATCGCATCTGGTATCCCGAAGCGTGGGCCGAGGGAAGCCGCGAGCTCGACATCGTCCTCGGCGGCGTGAACACCGTGGTCCTGATCGGCAGCTCGCTGACGATGGCGCTGGCGGTGCGTGCGGCGCAGACGGGGTTTCCGCGGGCGACCGTCACCTGGCTGCTCCTCACGATGGCCCTCGGCCTCACGTTCCTGGTCATCAAGGGTTTCGAGTACGCCCACAAGTTCCACGAGCACCACGTTCCCGGGCCGAACTTCCAGTTCGAGGGACCACACGCCCGTCAGGTCGAGATCTTCCTTTCCCTGTACTTCGCCATGACCGGACTCCACGCGCTGCACATGGTGATCGGGTTCGGGCTCCTCGGCGTGATCGCGTGGATGGCCTACCGGCGCCGCTTCTCGCCCGATTGGTACGCGCCCGTCGAGATGTCAGGGCTGTACTGGCACTTCGTGGACATCGTGTGGATCTTCCTGTTCCCGCTCCTCTACCTCGTGGATCGGGCGCATAAGCTCGGATAGCCCATGGCCGGACACGTATCGCCGAAGCGCGTCTACTACGTCATCTTCGCCAGCCTCATGGTGCTGACCGCGGTCACGATCGGCGTGGCGTTCATCAACCTGGGGCCGCTCAACTTCCCCGTGGCGCTCGCAATCGCGATCATGAAGGCGACGCTCGTGATCTTGTTTTTCATGCACGTGAAGTACAGTAGCCGCCTGACGAAGCTGACAGTGGGCACCGGCTTCTTCTTCCTGCTGGTCCTGTTCACGCTCACGCTGACTGACTACCTGACGCGCGGATGGCTCACCGGATTACCACCAGCTCGCTAGTCGCCGTCGTGGCGGCGATTCTTTTCGGCGGCGGATGTCCCGCCGCCGGTCCCGGGGTATCCGGTCGGCTGGTGCATCCGCGCGAACGCGGCGGCGTTCGCGGACGCGAAGTCCGCGGGCTTCGAATACGTCGACCTTGCGATGCAGGACGTGCTGGGCCTGTCGGATCAGGATTTCGACGCGCTGCGCGGTCACATGAATGGCCTTGGCCTCGACGCCTTTGCCGGCTACAACGCGATCCCAGCGGACATGCGTCTCGTGGGCCCCGACACGAATGAGAGCCTCCAAAACGGGCACATGGCGCGCGTGCTCGAGCGGGCCAAGGTGCTCGGGCTCGAATACATCATCCTGAACAGCGGCGCGTCGTGGCGCGTGCCGGAGGGTGGCGACCGCGAGAAAGCTTTTGCCGAGCTCGTGGCCTTCGGTCAGCGCTTCGCGCAGCAGGCCCAGCCCAGCGGGATCGGCATGCTGGTCGGCCCGCTGCGAAGCACCGACTCGAACATGATCACGACGATCGCCGAGGCGATTCGGCTGGTCGAGACCGTGAACCGGCCGAACTTCGCGCTGATGGTCGACTACTCGTTTCTCAGGATCCAGAAGGACGACATCTCGTCGCTGCTCGATGCCCGCACCTACCTGCGGCACGTGCACATCGCGAACCCGGAGGGCGGTCGCACGTACCCGACGGATGCCGGCGAGTCCGATTACGCGGCGTTCTTTGGCGTTCTGAAGGAGATCGGGTACAAGGGCCGGTTCAGCGTGCACGCCCGCACGAACGCGTTCGCCACCGACGCCCCGCGCGCGATCGCGTTCCTCCGCGGCCAAGCAGCCAAGCTCACTGAATCCAGAGATCAATGAGCATCACGTCGGCCGCCGAGGGCCGACAGCTCGGTCCCCGGCATAGTCGCTACCGCTAAGTCGTTCGCGCCTCATCACGATTCGCGATCGTCAGTGTGAATCCGTCGTGGTCGGTGACCGTGAATCCCAGCGGTCCCCAGGGAAGCGGCGCGGGGTCGCTCTCGAGCTTCACGCCCGCCGCCTTCGCCTGCTGCGCAATGGCTCGAACATCCTCCCCGGTTTGGAGATAGAGCCGCATGCCCGCGCCTTTCACTCGATCGCGTCCCTTCGCGAAGTCGTCCTGTGAAAGCCCCAGGCGAGCTTCTCCCGCCTCGAGCATCACACCCTGGAGCTCGCCCCCGTCCTTCATCTCTTCGCTGACCTTGAATCCCAATCCCTCGTAGAGCGCGATGCTCCGCTTGAGATCGCTTACGGTGAAGCTTGGAGCAAGGCTGTACGCCTGCCGTGTTGCTGTAGCCACAATATTCTCCTGTCGCCTTCGGTTGATATGGAGTTGTCGTTTCGAAGACGCGTATCAGGGAATGTGTGACTACGAACGGCGGGCCACCGCTGTGCGAAAGGCTACATCGGCACCGTCAGAAAGCCCACTGCAGTCCGGCGCCTGGACGGATCGCCCATCCCTCGGAGATCGTCTGCAGACGAATGCCCGGGACGAGGCGGACATGGTCTGTCATATCGATCCGCCCTTCGAATCCCACGGCGACGTCGGCGCCGTATGAAGTCGTTTCCTGATTCAGATCGGGCGGCGGAAAAATGGTCGGACGGCCGAGCGGCAGCGGCAGTATGGGGAAGTCCCGGTACGAGATTCGAACCTTCCAGTTCGTGCGCGTGAAGGCGACGCCCCCGAGATAGACGAGGCTCACGCGATCGCTCAGCTCGTGGTTCCACCAGAGCAGCGTCGAAACCGTCGCCAGCCGGCGCTTGCTCTCGAACTGCGGCGTCGGAAAGATCACGGAGCTCGCCGTGACGGACGTGAACGGAACGCTGCCGGGAGCCGCATCACTCCACTGGATACCCGTCGCGGGGAACACGCCGCCCGGCATCATCTCGATTTCACCGGTTCGGGCAAACTCGAGCTCCACGCCCCAGTGCTGACCGAGCGGCGTGCCGACTCGCAGCGCGCCGCCAAATGTCTCGCCGTTGCCGGCGCCGCCGCCGAAATTCGAGCCGGAGGTCCGGACGACGTCGCCGATGAATGATGCGCCGACATACGTCGATTGCGCCGATGCCGTGCTCGCGACGGCGAGAAGCAGAATCATCCCGAAAAGAGGCCGCATGCGTCCTCTAGAATACCTCGCCGAAGTAGCTCCAGAGCTTCTCGCGTGCACGAATGTGCAGCGGCCGATCGCGCCAGGCATTCAGGTCGATGCGGGCCGACCGGCGCATGTCTGCCTCGAAGTCGCGCGTCAGCTGCGAGGCAAGCGTGGGACTGGCCACGGCGACGTTGAGCTCGTCGTTCAGCTCCATCGAGCGGTTGTCGAAGTTCGCCGATCCGACGATGCCGATCGTGCCGTCGACGACCAGCGCTTTCACGTGCATCATCGTCGGCTGATACTCGTAGACCTCGATGCCGTGCTCGAGGAAATGCTCATACTGCGAGCGGCCCGCGAACTTCACCGGCTTCGCATCCGTGACGTCGCCCTCGGTCAGCACGCGAATACGCACGCCGCGCTTCCGCGCCTCGAGCAGGCTCCACATGGTGGATTCGTCCGTGATGAAGTACGGCGACTGAATATCGATGGTGCGTCGAGCCGCACCGATCGCGAGCAGGTACACCAGCTTCAGCGCGTTCGACCCGGCCTCCGAGGAGCTCCAGATCGCGATCGAGCGCGCGTCGCCGGCGGCCGGGCCGGCTCGCGGCGCCACGATCGGCTCCACCACGCCGCCGGTCTCGATCCAGTTCTCGTGAAATCCGGCCTCGATGTTGTCCACCGCTGGGCCCCGCACCTCGAACTGCGTATCGCGCCAGTGCTCCGGCGAGTCGGCGTTTCCGGCCCAGTGATCCGCCAGGCCGATGCCGCCGACGAATGCAATCTCGCCGTCGATGACGAGGATCTTGCGGTGGGTGCGGTAGTTCACCTCTTCGAGCGTGGTGTGTCGAACGGGGTTGAACATGCCCACCTGCGCGCCCGCGTCGCGAAGTGCCTGCAGGTCCCCGCGTTCGCTGTCGGAGGCCCCAACCGCGTCGAGCACGATTTGCACGCGCACGCCGCGCCGCGCCGCCGCGATAAGGGCACGGGTGAACCTGTCCGCGACCTTTCCCTCACTGTAGATGTAGCTCTCGAAGCTGATGCGCTCCCGCGCGCGCTCGATCGCACTCAGCATGGCGGGAAACGTTTCGTCTCCGTTGTGGAGCACGGCGTAGCTATCGCCGGAGGTAATCGGCCGCCCGGCCAGGCGCGCCAGGTAGTCCGGAAAGCGGGGATCATCGCCTGCGAGGGGGGTACGGACGTGGAGTGTCTCCTGATCCTGGGCAATGACGAGCCCGAAACCCAGCAGGACCGCGACGATGAGGACCGCGATGAGGACGTTTCGCAGCTTCGGTAGACGCATGACCCTAGCGGACGAGCCCTGCAAGCGGAGAGCCTGAAAAGGCTTTGGCCGTCAAGGCCTTCGGCCCTAAGCCCTAAGCCCTACCACGTGTAGCTTCCACTTGGTGGCGGCCACCGGCCCATCATCTGGCGCAGCAGGATGACCTGACCCAGGTGATGGGCGTTGTGCTGGGCGACGTGGACGATCGCGTCGCCCACCGAATAGTGCGCAAGCGGCGGAAACTCGATCGCCGGTGCGACTGCGCGATCCGGGTCCGGTATCACCGCGATGCGGTCGAGGCCTTCAAGAAACCGCGTGCGGATCGCTGGCCATGAGCCTGGCGCCACAGACGGCCAGCCGTCAGCCGCGCTCGCAATCAACGGCGTCGCGACGCCGCCGCACCGATCGAAGAACCACTCCTGCCAGAACGCAAGGTGCGAGACGATTTCGGCCACGGAGTGCGTGGCGCCGGGCAAGCGGCGTTCCGCCTCGTGCGACTCGAGATCCTCGAGCGCTCGCGCGGGTGGAATCTGTGAGTACGTGTCGATCAACAGCTCTCGTGGATTCATAGGCGTCCAGCGTTGGACGCACGATCGCACGAAAACGTTTCGTTTGTATTACGCCCGGGCTACACTGCGCCCGTGAAAACTGACACGCGCTCGACACGACGACTTCCCGTTCTTGTGTCCATCCTCATCGGCTGCGGATCCCTTACCGCGACGCAGACTCCGCCCACGCCGGATCCCGTGAGTGCACTCGTCGAGCGCCTCGAGCTCGAGAAGGTACAAGGCCACCATCAAAGGGCTCACGCAGTTCGGCGATCGGCGTCAGGGTACGGATCGAAACCGCGCCGCGGTCGACTGGATCGAAGCACAGTTGAAGAGTTACGGCTGCCCGACGGAGCGGCTGAAGTACCAGTTTCAACCGGCGCCGCGCACCGGCGCGGGACCGCGCCCGGGCGGGCAGCAGGCGCCGACGACGGCGGTCGGTGGCGGACGCCCGCGCGGCATCCGCGCTCGCACCGGCGTCAACACGGATCCGATGGCGCAGCCCGACGCGAAGCTGCGCGAGCTCAACTCGCAGCCTTCGGAACCGGGGCCGCGCGAGGAGGTCTACTGCACGAAGGTCGGAACCACCCGTCCCGGCGAGATGTACATCGTCGGAGCGCACATGGATGGCCACGGTTGGGGCGAGGCGGCGAACGATGATGGCTCCGGCACGGCGCTCGTAATGGAGCTGGCGCGCGTGCTCAGCGCATCCGACGTCCGCACGGATCGGTCGATCCGGTTCGCCTTGTGGAACAACGAGGAGACCGGGTTGAACGGTGCACGGGCGTACGTGGCGCAGCGCGCGGCGCTTCAGGGGAAGGAAGATCCGCCGGGTTCGGGCCGATACCCCGAGCCGAAATGGCTCGGCATGATCCAGCACGACATGATGCTCTTCGACCACGGCATGCCGCGAGAGGATGGTACGGTCGGCAAGGAGCAGCGCCCCGAAGCCGACGTGAACATCGAGTTCCAGTCGAATTCGAAGATGGCGGCGGAGTCGCAGAAGCTCGCCTGGCTGCTCCACGGCGCCAACGCGAAGTACGCCACCGACTATCCCGCGTCGGTCGGGCCGCACATGACGAACACTGATTCGACGCCGTTCATGGATGTCGTCGCGGCCGTCAGCCTGCGCGAGAACGAGCGCGGCGTCCACATCGGCAGCGGGTGGGACCCGCACTGGCACCAGCCGACCGATCTCTACTCGACCTTCTCCGACAAGGACTTCCGCCTGGGACTCAATGCGGCGCAGACCACCCTTGGCGCACTCGGCCAGCTGGCAGGTGTGAGCCTCATTCGGTCCGCGCCCTGACCGATTGGTCGGACCACTGATGCGTGCAGGTTGCGGTTCGTCGCGCCGATATCTCAGAAGGCGATTGAAGGAATATCAGTCGGAGAACTGATATCCGATCTGACACCCCTCGAGAAACGCTATGCAGTCGTGGACCGTCCGGCGGAAGCTGTTCGCGGGCCTTGTCACCATGGTCTGTGTGTACGGCGTCTCGATCTGGCTGGTGCTGCTGGGCGCCTCGTCAATCGAAGAACGCCTGCGCGACAGCCGGGAGGTCGGCGCCCGGCGGCTGGCGGCCGTCGTAGACCTCGGCCGTTCGTTCGAGGTGATGTTTTCCGGCGAAAAATCGCAGATCCTCGCCGCCTGGTCGAACAATCAGCAGAATTACGATCGCTGGGTCGGCAAGGTGGCGGACGCGGCCGCCGAAACCGGCGCGACCATCGACACCCTGGCGAGACTGTCTCGTTCCACCTCGGAGCGACAGGCTGCCGAGCGCCTTCACACGCTCCTGAAGGATTGGCTGCGCCTTCACGACGACGTCATCCGGAGCATCGCCAGCCAGGACTACCTGGCGGCCCAGACGATCTCCACGAAACAAGGCATCCCGATCAAAGAGGGCACGCGCAAGGAGCTCGCCGCGCTGGTCGCCCAGGAAGACGCGGCCCTGGACGCACACGTCAACGGCGCCCGCGCGGAATACGGGCGGTCGTGGCGTATTGCCATGCTCGCGGTCCTGATCGGAGTCGCCCTGACAACCGCGTGGGGGATCGTCATCCGCCGGATGTGCCGGACGCTCGGCACGCTCACGTCTGAGATGCAGGACCGCGCACGGCACGTCCTCGTTGCTGCGTCGGAGGTGGCCGGCTCGGCCCAGTCGCTCAGCAGCGGCGCCGTGAGGCAGGCAAGCGCCGTCGAAGAAACATCCACCGCCATGCGGGACATGGCGGGGATGACGCGCCGCAACGCCGAGCACTCCGAAATGGCCGCGGGCCTCATGACCGAGGTTCAGCAGCGCGTCATCGACTCCAATCAGGCGCTCGAGACGATGATGCAGTCGATGAACGCGATTCGCGAGTCGAGCGCGCGGGTGTCGAAGATCATCAAGACGATCGACGAGGTGGCGTTCCAGACGAATATCCTGGCGCTCAATGCGTCCGTGGAAGCGGCGCGCGCCGGCGCGGCGGGCATGGGGTTCGCGGTGGTCGCAGACGAGGTGCGCAGCCTGGCGCAGCGCTCCGCCGAGGCCGCGCGGAACACCGGCGCGCTCATCGAGGAATCGATCGCCACCACGCAGGCGGGCACGCGTCACGTCGTGCTCGTCGCCGATTCGGTTGGCTCCATCACGGAGAGCGTGGAGCGAACCAAGAAGCTGATCGACGAGGTCAGCAGCGCGACCGGCCAGCAAACCGACGGCATCGACCACGTGATGCGCGCGATTGCCGACATGGAAAAGATCGCGCAGAACACCGCCGCCACGGCGCAGCAGAACGCCGCGGCGGGCGAGGAGCTGACGACACACACCCAGCAGTCTCTGGAAACCGTCGCCCGCATCGAGACGATGATCGGCGGGATGTCGGACACGGGGGCGGCAGCCCCCCAACAGCGGGTGCCGGCGATGTACCGCTCGCAGCCTGCTATCGATACCCCTCGTTGAAGAACACCCACAACCCGAGCTCACTCGGGGCCACGAGGTCGGGCCGGCCGTCGCGGTTCAGATCCGTGACCGTGTACTGACGCCCGAGCGCGACATTCTCGCCGGGTGCGGCGATGGTGTGCCTGGTGAACGTACCCGCGGTCCGATTCCACTGGTAATAATAGATGGCTGGCGGATCAGCCGCGCCCGGATCGCCGCCTTCGTGCGCCCAGATGCACTTGCCGGCGACGAGCTCCTCCTCGCCATCGCCGTCGAGATCGGCCAGCGCCAGCGCATGCGCCTGCGACCATGATTCGTCGATGACATGCGGCTTCCACTGCGTCGTGCCGTCCGCCCTGGGCGCGAGCTGCTCCCACCAGTACAAGCCGACGTCGTGGCCGCGCCCGAAGATGATGTCGAGCCGGCCATCTCCATTGAGGTCTTTCACGGCAAACGGGCAGCTCGGATGCGGCAGCGCCGTCTCCGCGTGGAGCGTCCACGGGCCGGCAAACGGATCGCTCGCGGGCCGCTCGTACCAGCCGATCTCCGTGAGCACGTCCTCTCGCTTGTCGCCGTTGACGTCGCCGAACGCGATGCCGTGGCCGCCGCCCTGCGCGCCGAGCACGAACGGCGTCAGGGTGTGCGTGCCATCGGCAACCTTGGTGAACCTCCATACTTCGAGCGGATTGTTCTTGCGATACGACGCCGAGTGGAGCTCCGGATTGCCGTCTCCGTCATAATCATGGAGGGCAAACATCTCCATCGTGCCGCGGGTGCGCGAGAGCAGCCGGCCGTCCCACGGCGCGTGCATCTCCCACGGTTTGCCCCGCTCGGCGGCGCCGTTGCCAGGATTGCGATACCAGGAGATCCCGTCCTCGCCCCACCCGCCGACGATGATGTCGGGCCAGCCGTCCTTGTCCACGTCCAGCACGTGCTCGCTGTTGCCGCGGTGATACTCCTTCGACGTGTGATTGGGTCGATAGGCGCGCGGGACGAAGTCGGGTCCGGCGAACCAATACGATCCGGACACGATATCCATGTGACCGTCGCGATTCAGATCCGCGACGGTCGCGCTCTCATAAGGGCTCACGAGGAGCGGCTTCTTCGTGAACCGCAGGCTTCGACCCGCATGCTGGCCCGCACTGGAGACGGCAGCCGCCAGCAGGCAGACCGCAATCAGCGCCCGCAACCAGTCCATTCGCCTGTATGCCACGGCGACGAGACTAGCCCGGGCGCGGCCGGCGCGCAATGCTGGGGCCCTCAAGGCTTAAGCCTACGGTTTCAGCACCACCTTCAGACACTCGTCGTCCTTGTGGTTGAACATCTCGAACCCCGCCGGCGCATCGGCCAGCGAGAGACGATGCGTGATCACGAAGCTCGGATCGATCTCCCCGCCTGAATGCGCGCGAGGAGCGGGCGCATGTACCGCTGGACGTGGCATTGCCCCGACCGAAGCGTCAGCGACCGGTTGACGATCGCGCCCATCGGGAACTTGTCGAGGAACCCGCCGTAGACGCCGGCGACGGACACGGTGCCGCCGCTGCGGCAGGCGAGAATCGCCTCTCGCAGCGCGACGGGCCGATCCGTTTCGAGGTACATGTTCGTTTTCACCTTGTCATAGACGCCGGCGAGGCCGGGCGAGTGCCCCTCCATGCCGACGGCGTCGATGCAGTGGTCCGGCCCGCGGCCACCGGTCATGTCCCGGAGCGCCTCCTGAACGTCGAGCTGCTCGTAGTTGATCGTCTCGGCGCCGGCTCGCTGGCGCGCGATGTCGAGACGATAAGGAAACCGATCGATGGCGATCACGCGTTCCGCGCCGAGCATGTACGCGCTCTTGATGGCGAACTGGCCGACCGGACCGCACCCCCAGACCGCCACGACGTCCCCCGGCTGAATGCCGCACATGTCTGCCGCCATGTACCCCGTCGGGAAGATGTCGGACAGGAACAGCACCTGCTCGTCGTCGAGCGACTCGGGAATCTTCAACGGCCCGACGTCGGCGAACGGGACGCGCGCATACTCCGCCTGGCCGCCGGCGTACCCGCCCATCATGTGGGAGTAGCCGAAGATTCCGCACGGCGAGTAGCCGTAGAGCTTCTCGGCCATCCACGCGTTCGGGTTCGAGTTCTCGCAAAGCGAGTACAGCTCGCGCTCGCACTGAAGGCAGTGGCCGCACGCGATCGGGAACGGCACCACGACACGATCGCCGATCTTCAGGTTGCTCACCGCGCGGCCGGTCTCGACCACCTCGCCCATGAACTCGTGGCCGATCACGTCGCCGCGCTTCATCGTCGGAATGAAGCCGTTGTACAGGTGGAGATCCGACCCGCAGATGGCCGTGCTCGTAATCCGCACGATGGCGTCGCGCGGGTTCATGATCTTCGGGTCGGGTACGGACTGCACCTCGACGCTCTTCGTGCCCATCCAGCAGTTCGCTCTCATGGCAGGACTCCCATCAGCGCCTTGACGTCCTCGAGTCGATCCGGCGGCTGAGCGGGACGCCACAGGCCGGGGCCGTCCGACAGCGCGACTTCACCGGTCTCGAGAATCTGTTTGAAACGGCGCAGGTCTTCGCGAATCTGCTGCTCGGGGTCGTCACCGAAGAGCCGCGCGACGGTCACGCCGAGCACTCCGGCCGGCGGGTTGTATTGAAGCTCGACGTGCAGCTCGGTGCCGCGTGCGCCGGGCGCATGCTCGAATCGGACGGAGCCGCTGTGCTGGACGGCCGAGCCTTCGATTGATCTCCAGGCAATCCACTCGTTCTCGCGATCTCCAGTGATTTCGGCGTCCCATTCCACGCGCATGCCTGCGGGCCCCTTCGCGCGCCAGCGGGACCGGCCCGGGCCGATCGTCTGCACTGATTCGATGTGCGACATGAAGGCGGGGAAGTTCTCGAACTTCCGCCAGAAATGGTAGACCTCGGCCAGCGGCCGGTTGATCGTGATGGCCTCGTGAACCTGAAAGCCGCGAACGCTGCTGCCGGCCTGCGCACCAGCCCGCCTGCGACGCTGCGTTGCGACGAGCACGCCGGCGGTCGCGGCGGCAAGGATCGAGACGACGGCCAGCGTACGGTTGCGCTGTGCGCGCTGAACGGACGGAGAGCGGATCAGGTGATGTTCCATTGGCACCTCCCAGGTGTGTGTCAGAGGTACACAAAAAAAGGGCCGCCCGAAGGCGGCCCCTGGAAAGTGCAGACGTGCGGAGCGTCAGGGAAGATTCAGCAGCCAGGCGCTCAACCCATGCGTCGCTGCGTACAGCTTGCGCTCGGCCGGCACGATCGTCAGCCCGGCTACCTCCACATTCGGCATCCCGGGCGCGGAAACCTGCCAGTCGGTGGTGCCCGCGGCGAGAACGAACACGCCGAAATCAGTCGCCGCGTAGAGGTCGCCCGTGACGTCGTCGCGCGCCACGTCCGTAGCTGGAATGTCGCCGAAGTCGTAGCTGACATCGACCCACGTCGCAGATGCGGCCAGCGGGTTGTACGTCACCTCGAACACGTGGCCCGGCATGCGTCGGCGTCGTCGCATTGAAGCCGCTGTACGAGATCCACGCCCGGTTGGCGTTTGCCGGATCGACGTGGATGCCGCTCACGAACCGGTTCGGATCGTTCGCCGCGAGGCTGTCGAGGCGGGTGAACGTAACCGCGGTCGACGGACTCCGCATCCGCGTTCTTCGAGATGAACACGCGCCCGAATTGCGTCGCGGCCCAGAGCGTGGACGCATCGCCGCGTGCGCGCTCGACGGCCGCGACGAAGCCGCCGTCGCGATCGCCGACCGGGCCGTATGCGGTGCCGCGTCAAGCCTTCCGGCGACGCCGGGAATCCCGAGCGGTTCCCAGTCGCCGCAGACGACCGTGAAATGCGCCGAACCACTCGTTGCATTCCGCGCGGAACTGAGCCAAGGTCATGCTGCCCATGCCCCACGTCTTCGTCCGCCACACGTGCCCCGTGCCGACGAACATCGACTTGCTGACGACGGGGTCAGAAATGATCGGCACGTAGAACGACTGCGGCTCGGTGCCGAAGATCGGATCGCCGATCCAGTTCCAGTCTGCGATGTCGCCGTTGCTGAAGTTCACGTCGGGCGTGGCGTTGAAGAAGGTATGGAAGCGGAACGCCGGACTCGGCCACGTCGAAGCCCGACTGGCCGCCGTCGCCGATCATCGTGTTCTCCCACTTGACCGGGTTGCCCGGCGTCTGCCACGTGCCGTTGTCCTGCGTGCCGCCCTGCAGCAGCCTGACGTTGAAGGGGCTCACCGAGAGGCTCTGGAACTGGAGCGTGGCCAGACCCTTGTTCATTCCCGTCAGCTCGGTGGGCACGCGCGAGAGCAGCTGCTGGCAGCGGGCCAGCTGCGGCGCGGTCAGGCGTCACGAACGGCGAGGCGCATCGTCGCACCACGTCGACACGTCGGCGAACTCACCGCTCGAACGCATCACGCCGCCGTCGTTGACCTCGAAGAACTGGAACGGGTTCGTCGGGTTCGTCACGATGGCGTGCTGGTCCGGGTGGAGGCCGTTCGGGTGCAGGAAGTCCGTCGCGTCCATCGTCATGTCGGTCGATGTGACGCCGGCATCGGTCGAGAGCACGACGCCGCGCTTGTTCGAGAAGTGCTCGCCGTACGAGTACGAGCCGCCGACGTAGACGATGTCCGGGTATCCGGCCGGCGTGTAGACGAAGTTGTCGTACCAGCACTGGCCGGTGCAGACGTTGTGGGTGCCGTAGCCGGGATCGGCTGGAGTTGCGGCTGGACAGGTTGGTGAACACCGGAACGCCGCTCGCGACGCTGTCGCTTCGGAACAGTTGCGCAGGAGGATCGTGGGCGATTGTGCCGATGCGCGATGAGCCCTTCGTGGATGTACATGCGCGTCTTGCCGTTGGCGCAGCGTCGTCACCGCGAGCTCGGGCCTCATGTTGGCGTCGGCCGGATTGATGGCGAGGGTCGGCTTGATCTGCACCCAGGTCGCGCCCCGTCCGTTGAGCGCCAGACGCCGCGCGAGTACGAGCCGGCGTACACGATCGCCGGATTCGAGGGATCGAGCGCGACTCGGCGAACGCCTCGCAGCGAGCAAGGCGAGCCGACGGCCGTCGCCTCGGCCACCGTGTCGCACGCGCCGCCAGCGGCAGCGCCGTTGTGGAGGAACGTCCACGTCGCGCCGCCGTCAGTCGACTTGTAGAGGCCCCAGGCCGCGGCTCCGGGAATCAGCGACACCGCGCCGCCGCTCACCGACGACACGCCGAGCACGCCGCGCGTGGTCGCGGCGTAGATCGTGTTGGGAGCGCCGGGCGCCACCGCGATGCTGCCGATCGAGCGGCCGCCGAACACCGACGCGCCTAACGGGCCGGTCCACGTATCTCCGCCGTCTGTCGACTTGTACATCCCCACGCCGGCTGCGGAATCACCCGATGCGTTGGCTTCGCCGGTGCCGACGTACAGCGTGTCGCCGCTCGGATCGTTCGGATCGATGGTGATCGAGCTGCCGGACTGGATCCCGAATTCACCGGACAGGAACTGCCAGTGCGGCTGGCCGCTCAAAGCGTTCTTCGTGCGCCAGACGCCGCCGCCGGCCGCGAAGATCCAGAGGCGGCAATGGCCGTGCCGAGCAGTTGGGATCGATGGCGATGGCCGTGGAGCGACCGCCGGCCACGTATGCGTTGGGAACGTAGCTGAAGGAGCTCCGGAATATGCGTGGCCGGGTAGAGGGCGTTGCTCGGGCCGACGGTCACCCATGTGCCCTTGCGGCCTTTACCTTTCGGAGACTTGCCCTTGAGCGCTGCAGCGGCGGCGCGCGCTCCCTGGAGTCGTGCCAGCGGGATGTCGTCATCCGGGTACGCCTTCGCCAGGAACTCCTCGGCTTCGGCGCTTGCCGGCCCGTCGGGACTCGTTGCCTTCCAGCCCGGGAATCGCCTGGAGCCGCTTCAGATGTCTGGCGAGCGCCGCGGCTTCTTTCTTTCCATCTCGAGGCGACGGCCGTCCGCCGGACCGGCTGCGCTGCACGATCCGGCAGCAGCGTGGCTACGGCGGCTCCGACTACCAGCAACAGAGCCACACTGAAAATCCCATCACGATTGACTTACGCAGTTTCATTCACCACCTCAGCACGTAGGGGGGACTAGGGATGGCTCGCAAGGTTGGGCTGAGGGGTATAACACGCGGGACGAATGGGTGTCAAAACCTGACGAAATGTTTTTATTACCTGGACGAGCAGCCTGACTGTATCCTCCGGGATACCGAGGCCAGGCCCTTTGATGTCCGCCGTGCGGATGAAGCCGTCTGGTACGCGAAAAATTCCCGGAAACTCCCGTTCCCAAGGTTGATTCGCTGAAGGAACGTACTGTCTCGCATTTGCCTCAATCCCTGCTACCGCAGGCACGCGAGAGGAAATTCCGACGGAGTGAATCAGCGAAGCGCCGGGGCAGGTGAGATCCTGAACGCAGACGAACATCTTGTACTTCCGCGCGGCCGCCGCCATCAGCATGGCGTGGCTCTGCCCTTTGCACGCCTTCAAGGCAACTCCCGTGTATCCCATCTCGCGCGCCAGCAGCAGGCTCTCGAGATCGATCAGCGACTCGTCGATCACGACGGGACGAAGCCGCGCCGCTTCGTGCATCACGTTGTGCCGATTCGCCGCGAGGTCGCGTGCCGTCGGCTGCTCCACGTAGAGAATCCGGCGGAATCCATCGGGCGTGCCTTCGCGAATCTGTCGAAGGCAGGAGAGCACGTACTCCACATCCGGGCACCGCTCGTTGAAGTCGAGGCAGTACCGACCAGTCGGTCACGCCGCGCCTTGCCTGCGCGGCGCTCGTGATTCGATCGATCGCGAGCGTCCGCCCGACATCCCAGGCGAGATCGTCGCCGCTCAGCTTGATCTTGATGCGCACGAGACCGTTCCAGGCGATCCAGTCGGGAAGGGTCTCCGGCAGCCCGTCTCGAAGCGGCCGCTCGACGTCCTTTGCTTCCAGCGGATCCAGGCCGCCCACGCTGTGGAAAAGCGGGATCCGCTCCTGTGGCTTGGCAAGCAGCGCGCGATCGAGGCGTTCGCCGCGGAACGCAGGGCCCAGATAGCGCGACAGATCGTGCGGCAGCAGGTCGGGCCCGTACGTCTCGTAGACGTTGCGTCCGTGCACCTTGCCGAACGCGTCGTGGATCGCCGCGTCGAACGGGCTTGCCACGACGAGCGTGCACAACCGGGGGATCGGCTCATCGAGCTTGCGGGCGGACGAGACCTCACTGGCCGCCTTGACGTACTGCGGGTCCAGCGCATGCGCCAGGTCGAGCGGATGGCCAACCTCCTTGCAGTCCGCCGTGATGCGCCCAATGCGCTCGGCCAGCGCTTTCATCGCGTCGAGCGTCGTGTCGTACGACATCGTCTTCGACGGGAAGGCCCACATGTTGCCGAGGGTCATGGAGCCGAAGCCCCACGCGGCCTTCCCGCTTCTCGTCGTGACGCGACAGCGCACGTTCAGCAGCGTGACGCGATCGACCACGCGTCCGCCGAACTTGTACGGCGCGCGATAGATGTAGTCCTCGTACGTGTGGCGAATCTCGTCGATGCGGATGTCCGTGGCCGCGCGCGTGACGACGGCGAGCCCCGGCAGGGCGTGCAGGAACCGCCGCCGGCTTACAGCTTCCACGGCTGGCGGTAGTCGTAGTGAAGGTGCCGGTCGGCGTCGGCGTCGCCGATGCATTGCTCTTTTTCGGCGTCCCATCGGAGGCTGCGCCCGAGCCGCATGGCGATGTTGCCCAGATGGCACATCGTGGCCGTCCTGTGTCCTTCCTCGACATCGGCGACAGGAGGTGTGCGGCTCTTGACGGAGTCGAGAAAGTTCCGGATGTGGGCGGAGTCCATCTCCGATCCTGGCTCCTCCATCGGTTCCATCGCCGGGGTCTCGTTCCGCGGATCGCCTTTCCACACGTCGGGCGTGACCTTGAAGCCGCGGCGGTTGATCGCGAGCGTGCCCTTGGTACCGTGGAACACGAGAGGCTCGCCGCGGCTCGCGCCGATCTCGCGGGCCGTCCAGCTCACGACGCAGCCCTTGCCGCCGCCGACGCTGGCGTCGGGAAAGTTATAGAGCACCTCCTGAACGTCCGGCGTCTCACCGCCATCCTTCAGGGCAAACCGGCCGCCGAACGCGGCCACCGTCGCGGGCGCTTTGGCGCCGAGCGCCCACCGCGCGATGTCCAGGTCGTGCGCGCCCCAGTTGGTCATCTGTCCGCCCGAGTAGTTCCAGAACCATCGGAAGTGGTAGATGCACCGGTACGGATCGAAAGGCACGAAGGGCGCGGGACCGAGCCACATGTCCCAATCGAGATCCGACGTCAGGCCGGTCTGCAGCTCGCGGGCGACGAAGCCGGGGACGATGTTGCGGGTGAAGCCGGCGGCGATCTTGTGTACCGGACCGATCGATCCATCCTGCACGATCTTCACGGCGCGGGCGTAGTGCGCGCCCGAGCGCTGCTGGCTTCCGGTCTGCACGATTCGCTTGTGCTTGCGCGCGGCGTCGGCCATCAGGCGGCCCTCGCGAACGGTCAACGAGAGCGGCTTCTCCGTGTAGACATCCTTCCCCGCCTCGCAGGCCATGACCGTCTGAATGGCGTGCCAGTGATCGGGCGTTGCAACGATGACGGCGTCGATGTCCTTCCGATCGAGCACGCGGCGAAAATCTTTGACCGCCGTAAGCGGGCGCTCCCCCGCGGCGCGCGTCAGGAACGGTTCGTACACATCGCAGACGGCCACCGGGTTCACATCCGGATTCTTCAGGAACCGCTCCCAGACGGAATGGCCTCTTCCACCGCAGCCGATCAACCCCACGTTGATCCGGTCGTTGGCGCCGAGCACGCCCTTGGCGTGCAGCACGCCCGCGGCTGTCGCTCCGGCGGTTATCTGAACGAACCGGCGTCTCGTCGGCATCCTGCGTCTCCTCGTGCGTTCATATATCACGTCATTCATCGCGTCACCCACACCCGGCCGTCGTGTCGCAAACGCACGACCGCGCCGTCGAATCCGGCGGCGCGGATTTCGTAGAGTGAGTCGGTGACCTGCATGGTTGGATGGAACTCGAGGCCTTCGACCTTGACGTTCTCGGCGTTGAGAGCCGCGAGCTCGCTGGCGTACCGCCCGTGCGCGGCGCGAAAGCGGCGCTGGCGGTAGTACAGGCGGCGCAGCGCCCACTTCACCCGCTCGTTGCGGTCCTCGACATACGCGGTGGTGCTTCGACCCGCGACAGCATCGGAAAACTGCACGAAGCCCCAGCGCTCCGGCATGTGCATGTTGACGGCGCCTTGCGGACTCCACACCCAGTTGTCTTCGGGCAGCGGCTTTCCCGTGCTCGGATTCACACGTTTCGAATACGCACCCTGGCTCACGTCGAGCTGCCATTGAACACGCGAGAAGTTCACGCGCCAGCGTTCGCCGACGTGGGGCGCTCTCCGCCCCGGCGCCGCCTCGCGCAGCATCTCCCACGGCATCGCAATCTCCACGGTCCAGCCCTCGTCGCGATCGCCGGGCCGGTTGATGGTGCCTCGAACGTCGACGCCGGTCTGCAGCCCCGCGATGTCCCAGGCGTGAATCGCCGGGCCGCCGTCGCGGTACGGCTGCACCAGCATCAGGTCCCACACCGTTCCGAACGCATTCACCTCCAGCTCGTAGTAGGCGTGCGTGTCGCCGTCGGGATCGATGAACACCTCGAAGTCGTTGTCGTGAAAGATGACGGAGTCGCGCTTGGTGAGCGTGGCCCAGAGATTCGGCTCTTCGAGGTCGGCCGCGACGTAGAAGTGCTCGTCGTCCCACAGCATCTTCACGCGAGTGGCAAACTGCGGCCGCCGTTCGCCTTCGATATCGATGAACGGCTCGGACCAGGCCGCGGCACCCCAGGCCGCTTCATCGAGCTTGCCGTCGATCTTCAACGGCGCGGTTCGGTAACAGACCATCTGCCGTGGCGAATACGGCAGCTTCTCGAAATCGGGCTCGGGTGTGGACTGGGACAGCGCTATCGAGAGCGGCGCCATCAAGAGCGGCGCAATCGAGAGCACACCGACCGCATGCCATAATGACTGCACAGCTGTGAGTGTAATCGGCAAGGGCGTTCTGAACGGCTTTCTCGCGCCAGACGAGGTAGCCACGACCGTCCGCGACGGGCTGGCGCGGCTGCCGGTGGATGCCGCGCGTGTGCTCGTCATCATCCCGGATGGCACGCGCACGATGCCGATGCCGCTGATGTTCGACATCCTCGAGCGCGAGCTGCAGCCGCGCGCGGCCGCGCTCGACTATCTCGTCGCGCTCGGCACACACCAGCCGATGGATGACGCCCGGCTTGGCGCGCTGATCGGCCGGCAGGTCTCCGACGGCCGCGCGGGGCGCTCGAAGATCTTCAATCACGACTGGAGCGATCCCGCCACGTTCGCGCACCTGGGCACCATTCCCGGGTCGGAGATCTCGGAGATCACGAACGGACGCCTGCGCGAGGACGTGCCGGTGGCCCTGAACCGCCTCGCGGTCGAGTACGACCACGTGCTCATCTGCGGGCCGGTGTTTCCGCACGAAGTCGCCGGATTCTCCGGCGGGACCAAGTATCTGTTCCCGGGGATCGCCGCCCCGGACATCATTCATTTCACGCATTGGCTCGGAGCGCTGATCACCAACTACGAGATGATCGGGACCATCGACACGCCCGTGCGATCGGTGATCGATCGGGCGGCCGCGCTGTTGGACCAGCCGCTCTCGCTCATCGCGCTCGTGGTGACGCACGAAGGCGTGGCGGGTGCGTTCTGCGGCGACGTTCACGCGGCCTGGCGCCAGGCCGCGGCGCTGTCGGCGCGGCGCCACGTCGTCTGGGTCGATCATCCATTCGACCGCGTGGTGTCCGTCATGCCGCGGCTGTACGACGACCTGTGGACGGCCGCGAAGGGGATGTACAAGGTCGAACCGGCCGTTGCGGCCGGCGGCGAGGTGATCATTTTCGCGCCGCACGTCACCGAGGTGAGTCACGTTCACGGCAGGCTGCTCGATGAAATCGGCTATCACTGCCGCGACTACTTCACCGCGCAGTGGGAACGCTTCAAGGGATATCCCGGCGGTATCCTCGCCCACTCGACGCACGTGAAAGGTCTGGGAACATTCGATGCGTCGTGCGGGCTGGAAAGCCCCCGCATCGATGTCACGCTCGCGACCGGCATCTCTCGCGAGCGCTGCGAGCGGGTCAACCTCGGCTACCTGGATCCGGCCACCATCGACGTCGAGCACGAGCGGCTGCAGGCGGGCGACGACTCGCTCGTCGTTCCGCGTGCGGGAGAGTTCCTCTATCGAGTCGGCAGCCCGCCCCCACTCTAACCTTCACGAGCGCATCCTGATGATCCGAACGACTGTTGTCGCGGTGCTCCTGACAGCCGCCGCGCTGGCGCAGAACACCAACGATCCCTTTCCTACACCAATCACGGCGTCCGACGGCGTCATCGCGGTGAACTTCGTGGAGTTTGCCTCGCTCCCCGACGTAGGCGGCGAGGCGGCGCGCATGATGCTCCTGCTCAACGAGCCGGCAACGCGTCGCCTGTTCGTCAACGACATGCGCGGGCCGCTCTACAGCATCAGCTACGACGGCAAGACGGTCACGCCCTACCTGGATCTCAGAGAGCCCAACTGGGGAATCAACGTCAATTCTCAGGGTTTCGAGCGCGGCTTCCAGAGCTTCGCCTTTCATCCCGAGTTCAATCGCCGCGGCGCGCGCGGCTTCGGCAGGTTCTATACCTACACGGATACCAGCAACACCACGCCGACTCCCGACTTCGTGCCGGGTGGCGGCAACAACACCCACGACCTCATCCTGCTCGAGTGGACGGCGAAGAATCCCTCCGCGGCGACCTATGACGGCGGACCCCCGCGCGAGCTGTTCCGGTTCGAGCACCCATTCGGCAATCACAACGGCGGTCAGCTCGGGTTCAACCCGCTGGCATCGCCGCGCAGCGCGGACTACGGGCTGCTCTACGTCGGCTCCGCCGACGGAGGCAGCGGCGGGGATCCGATGGATCTGGCGCAGAACCTGAGTTCAGCCTTTGGCAAGATGCTGCGGATCGATCCCCTCGGCTCGAACAGCGCCAATGGGAAGTACGGCATCCCGAAGGACAACCCATTTGCCAACGACAATGACGACAAGACGCTGGCCGAAATCTATGCGTACGGCCTGCGCAATCCCCAGCGCTTTGCCTGGGATTCGAAGACCGGCAACCTGTTCGTCGCCGACATCGGCCAGAACATCGTCGAGGAAATCGATATCGTCACGCGCGGCGCGAACCTCGGATGGAACGACTGGGAGGGCAGCTACACGTTCGTCAGCCGAAACGAAGTGAGCCTCGACAAACGGCGTGGAGACCCGAAGCTCACCTACCCGGTCGTCGAGTACGGCCAGGTGGATCCTCTGCTGCAGCCCAATTCCGCCGTGACGATGGGATATGTGTACCGGCAGAAGGACATCAAGCAGCTGGCGAACCTCCTGATCTTCGGCGACAACCCGAGCGGCGAAATTTTCTACATCAACGCGGACAAGCTCCCGAGCGGTGGCCAGGACACGATCCGCAGAATCCTGTTCACCGATCGCGGCACGTCGAAGACGCTGCTTCAGCTCATAAAAGAGAAGAACGGTCAGCAGGGGAAGAAGCCGGCGATTCGTGCCGACCTCCGCTTCGGCGAGGGGCCTCGAGGACAGATCTTCGTGCTCAACAAGCAGGACGGCACGATCCGCCTGCTCGTGCGGTGACGCGCGATCCGAGGTTCATCCGCGACAGGAGGGCTCGGAACCGCGTTTCCTGATGAAGCGGCTTGAAGCGCGGATCGATCTTTACCATGCTCAGTTTGATCGCGCGGGTCTGGTACGCGCGTTCCAGCCAGTCGAGCGCTCCACTCTTGTCGCCAAGGCCTGCGAGCACGAGCGCGAACTCGTAGGGTGACACGTACCGCTCAGCGGACGCCGCCCGGAGCTCGCTGAGAACCGAGCGCGCCTCAGCCGTCCGGCCCACGGATGCGTAGGCGTGACCCAGTGAACCGTCCCGCCCCGCGAGCTCGAACTCGGCGATCGCATCATGGACCCCCGCCGACATCAGATGCGCCAGGCCGAGGAACGAATGCGCCTGGCCAAACGCCGGCTCGAGCTCCAGGACCGAGCGGAGCTGACGGACAGCGTCGGGCAGACGTCCCGCATGCGCAAGGGCGGAGCCGAGTGCGGCGCCCGCGGCCGGACTGAGCGGATTCAGCGTCAGGGCGCGTCGCCTCATCGCGACGTTCTCGTCCTGGCGTCCCGTGTTCTCGAGGAGAAGCCCGTACCACATGTAGGTGGTCGCATAATTCGGGTTGGCCTCGAGCGCGCGCTTGAAATACTTCTCCGCGGCCGCCCACTCCCATTCATGAAACGCCGCGCATGCCCCGAGCGCGGTCCAGCCTTCGGCGAGGTTCGGATCCAACTCAATCGCCTTGAGCGCCGCGGCCTTCATTCTGGGGGTCGATTCGTCGGGACGGACGAACCCCATGTACCCGAGCGGACCATACGTTTCCGCCATCGCGGCGTGGACCACCGCGAACTTCGGGTCGAGCGCAATCGCCTGCGCGAAGTAGTCGAGCGATCGCCGCAGCCCCTCCTCGGTCCGCCGATTCCAGAGGTACCGGCCTCGCAAGTACGCATGGTACGCGGCCGGCGCAACCTTCGCGTTCGATTCGAACCGCAAGGCTTCCTCGGGCCTCAGGGCGACGTGAATCTCACGCGCCACCGCGCGCGCAATCTCGGCCTGCAACTCGATGACATCGCTCAGATCCCGCTCGTACTCCTGGCTCCAGAGGTGCCGATCGGTTGGTGCGTGCACGAGCTGCGCCGAAATGCGAACGCGGTTCCCCGTTCGAAGGACCGTCCCTTCGACGATGGCGTCGACGCCGAGCTCGCGCCCGAGCTCCGGCATCGGCTTGTTGGATTTCTTCAGACGGATCGTCGACTGGCGTGAAATGACGCGCAGCGCTCGAATACCGGCGAGATGAGTGATGAGAGCATCGCTCATCCCATCGGAGAAGTACTCCTGTTCAGGGTCATCCGAGAGGCTCTGCAGCGGGAGCACGGCCAGCGAAGCCACGGTCGGAACCGTCGCGGATGACTCCCGAGAGCTTCGAACCAGCACGGTCGTCACGACAATGGCCGCAGCCACGGTGCCGATAACAGCGACGCGCCAGCTGCGGCGGGGGATCGATCGCGGCTCCGCTTCAACCAAGCGGACCGGCTCGTCAGGGGGTTGAATCGCTCCGATGAACCGATACCCTCGCCGCCCGACGGTTTCGACAAAGAGGGGCGCTGACGCCGCGTCCCCCAGCGCCGTCCGTAATTTGTTGACGCTGTTGTTCAGGCCGTTGTCGAAGTCTACGAACGTGTCCGACGGCCAGAGGCGCTGCCGCAGCTCCTCTCGCGTGACGACGTCGCCGGGGCGTTCGAGCAATGCCTCGAAAACCCGGAACGGCTTTTCCTGAAGCCGCCGCTTCCGCCCGTCCTTACTGAGCTCCCCGGCTTTGAGATCGACCTCGAACGGACCGAACCGGAGTAGCTGGCGTGCGTGCTGGGGCATACGTTCGACCCGAGGACCGGGAGTCTAGCACGACGCCGCGGTCCCATCGACCCTGATAAGTCCCTTGGCTCCTAGCATTTGCCGGGTGATTGACTGGAGAGCCACATTCAAGCGCCAGGCGATGGACAGCGCACGGCCCGCGCGTCAATCCTCACCGGCCGGGGCACCTGCCTCACGCAGAAAAGGAGACGTGTCATGCGATTCAGGGTCATTGCTGGTGTTGCAACCGCCGCCGCGCTGGTTGCGCTCGTTGGAGATCGCCCGCGGGCCGAGGAGCGGCCGAAGGGTCCCAAGCCGCTCGTCGTGGATGTGGCCATCGACGGCAGCACGTGGCGCATGGACGATGGGTCGAATCCCTTCTTCCCCGCGTTCACCGGCGCGCTTGCGCGCGGTAAGACATTCATCGTCAGCGGTCGGATCTACCGGGCGCATACGCTCGAGGCTGGAGGCAATTTCGACAGTCCGAACAATCCGGCCGGGCCGGAAACGCCTGGGGCCATCGGTCTTTGGGTTTGCCGCGGGACATTCAATCTCGACATCGGCCAGATAGCCGGCGGGGAGGTTCCCCACGTGACGAGCACGCAGTTCTTCTACTTTTCGGACGGCAGCTCGATTGTCAGCGACGGTCCGGAAGGCGGAGCCGTGGTTCTTCGTGCGGTGGTTGGCGGAACCGGTCGATTCAGGCGTGTTCAGGGCGACGTCAAAGAGACGCCTCTCGGCGTGAACACGTCGAACATGTTCAACCTCAGGTTCTCATTCGCGGTCCGGTGATGTCCCGGCCAAATCTCGGCGTGATCGCCATCGTGCTCACGATGTGGGGGGCGCCGTCTCTCCACGGAGCTGCTCATGACACCGAGCGTCGGCCTGACAACGTCGTATTGCTGTGGAACGACGCCGCGCTGAAGGCCGTCCGCAACACTCGCTTCGGTCCAACCATGGCGGCACGTGCCCTGGCGATCACGCACACGTGCATGTATGACGCGTGGACGGCCTACGATCGGTCGGCACGCGCCACCACGGGCCGATCGTCGCCGAAACGCCCGGCGCATGAGCGGACTCGCGCGAACAGGGAGACCGCCGTGAGCTACGCGGCCTATCGGGCGCTCGTCGACCTGTTTCCATCGGAGGAGCCGCTCTTCACCGCATTGATGGCGCTGCGCGGTTTCAGTGTGGGCGACGCGTCCGGCGATCCGTCCACGGCGACCCGTGTCGGCAACCAGGCCTGTGCCGCCGTGCTGGAGTCGCGGCGGCACGACGGATTGAATCAGCGGGGCGAGCTCAATGGAGGGTCTCCGTACCCGGACTACACGGGTTACGCGCCGGTCAATACCCCGGACCTGCTGGTCGACCCAAATCGGTGGCAACCGCTTCGAAACGCAAGCGGCGCCACACAGTCCTTCCTCACGCCGCACTGGGGCAAGGTGACGCCGTTCGCGCTTCGGACGCCAGACCAGTTTCGTCCGCCTCCACCGTCGATGTATCCCGAACCCCGATACCTCGATCAGGTGGACGAGGTTCGCGCGTTGAGCGCGAGCCTCGGCGATCGCGAGAAGGTCATCGCGGAGGACCGGGCGGACGGTCCGGCCTCGGAGACGCCGCCCGGCCACTGGACTCTGTTCGCACAATACGTCTCGCGCCGGGACAGGCACGATCTCGACGCCGACGTGCGGATGTTCTTCGTCCTGTCCAACGCGCTGCTCGATGCGAGCATCGCGGTCTGGGACTGCAAACGGGAGTTCGACTCCATCAGGCCGGTCAGTGCTGTCAGGTTCGTATTCGCGGGACAGCCGATCCTCGCGTGGGCCGGGCCCTACCAGGGGACGCGGTTGCTCCCTGGCGAACGTTTCAGCAGCTACATTGCCACTCCATCGTTCGCGGAGTATGTGTCCGGTCACAGCGCGTTCAGCGCCGCAGCGGCGACCGTGCTGCGACTCGTCACCCATAGCTGACTTCGGGGCCCACTTCACATTCAGGGCGGGCACGTCGACCATCGAGCCTGGGGCGACGCCCACTCGAGACGTGACGCTGCGTTGGAAAACGTTCGACGAGGCCGCCGACCAGGCCGGTCTCTCACGCCGATACGGCGGCATCCACTTCAGAGACGGAGACCTGAAGTCGCGGGTGCTCGGAACCCGCGTGGCCCTGGTCGCGTGGCGGAAGGCTGCCTGGCTCTTTCGCGGTCAGTCCCGCTGAATCGGCACCAGAATGCGCTCGCCGCCGGCGGCTACGAAGGCGTCGGCGGCGTCGCGATACGCCGCTTCGGCGAACCGGAGAACGTCGCGGAATTCCAGGTCCGTCCGCAGCCGGTCCAGCGCCGGATCCCGCGCGAAGAAGGGATAGCAGTAGAAACCCCCTTCCACGGATCGTTTGAGCATCGGGATGGCCTTCGGGTGGCCCATCGACGCAAGCGTTCGGGCCAGATAGTACGTCGCGCACGGGTCGCGGAGGCTCCACATCTTCAGTGTCTCCTCGCCGGCAGCCAGCGCGTCATCCTGCCGCTCTTCGAAGAGCGCGACGTTCACCGTGAAGAACGACCGCAGCAGGGGAGGAATGCCGGTCCCCGTGTACTTCCGGGCATGCGCGATCGCACGATCGCGGCGTCCCATCAGCTCCAACGCCAGCGTCGTGACGACCGGTGGATCGTCCCGATCGGTCTCGATCGCCCGCTGGTACTCGCCGGCCATCAGGTACGCGTGGCTCACCGCGGTTCTAATCTGTGGCTCGAGGCGGCGCGCGTGCTCGTGGGCGGCAATGGCCGGCCGCTGGAGGCCGGCGTAGCGGCACGCCTGCACGAGACCGGCAAACAGCTCGGGATCGGACGATCGTTCTCGCGCCCGCTCCAGCAGGCGAAGCATCGCCTGGCGCGCCCGCCCGGTCTCGAGCTCTACCGCCGTATACAGGTTGTGCGCGATTGAGAGCTCGGGGTTCAAGTCGAGGGATCGCTTGAACGCGTCTTCGGCGAGCGTGTACCAGTCGTCGGACGCGTCGCCGGAGTACATCCCGATCACCCGGTAGATCCGCGCCAGCCGCGCCCACGCGGGCGCATAGCGCGGGTCCTCCTCCAGACACTGCCGGTACAGATCGCGCGCGACCGGCCAGTTCCTGGCTTGGTACGCAATCTGATTCGCGCGCAGGTAGAACTCGAAGGCCTTGGCCGTGGCGGGGACGTCCTGCTTGAGGGCCTCGCGATCGTGCGCGCTCAGCGGCACGGCAAGCGATTCGACGATACGGGTCGTGAGCACGTCTTGAAGCTGGAAGATGTCGCCGAGCTGCACCTGCATCGTCTGCGACCACCGCACGGTTCCGCTGGGAACCTCGGCCAGCTGCGCGGTGACGCGCAGCTGATCCTCCGCGCGAAGGAGCGTTCCGGTGAGGACCGCATCGACATCGGCCTTGGCAGCGACGACGTCGAGATCCACCGGCTGTGACGCGAACCCGGATGCCGTGAGGCTCGATCGCACGAGCAGTGAGTCGAGCCCGGACAGCGAAGTGGTCAGCGCATCCGAGAGGCTGAACGCGAGGAAATCGATGTCCGGATCCGCGCGAAGCACGCGGAACGGGAGGACGATGAGCCGCGTCATGGGGCGAGGGGGCCGTGACACGGCACCGCTGTCGACGAGCAGGATCGCGGCCCTGAGGTCGTCGGCCATCGCGCGCGCCGACTCATACCGATCCTGCGGACGCTTCGCGACGGCTTTGTGGATCACGCGGTCGACCGCCGCAACGGCCGGCGAGCCGCCCAGCGCGGGTGGCTGCTCGTAGACGATCGCATGCACGAGCTCCGGAACGGTCCGTCCGGTAAAGGGCGGCTTGCCGGTGAGGATCTCGTACAGCACGGAGCCGGCGGCGAACAGATCGGCCCTGAGATCGACCGGCTGCCCGAGCAGCTGCTCGGGCGGCAGATACTGGGGGGTGCCGAGCATCATGCCCGGCATCGTCAAGCGGGTTTCTTTCTCTTCGGCCTCGATCGGGCGGGCCAGGCCGAAGTCGAGCAGCTTGACGCCATGCGGCGTGAGAAAGATGTTCGACGGTTTGAGGTCGCGATGCATCAGGCCGTGGCTATGCAGCGCGTCGAGCGCCGAGAGCGTCGCGAGCTCGATCCTGATCGCTTCGTCGAGCGGAACCGGGCCGCGCGCGAGTCGCGCCGAGAGCGACTCTCCCTCGAGCAGCTCCATCGCGATGTAGAGCTGACCCTCTTCGCCGCCGATGTCGTAGAGCTGACAGATGTTCGGGTGGTTGACGCTCGCCGCCGCCCGCGCTTCGCGACGAAACCTCTCGCGCGCCTCGGGATCCGAGACGTCTCGCCGGATCATCTTCAGCGCCACCGAGCGATTCAGGCGCTCGTCCCGCGCGGCATACACGATCCCCATGCCGCCCTCGCCGAGCGTCCCCGTAATCTCGTAATGGCCGACCGTCTTCAGCATCGCGGGTCCCGTCGGACCGCAACATTATCGCTTCGATCCATACACGGCGTCCCGCGTGTGGAATCCGTCGCGGATGAGAATGTCGATGGTTTCCTTGTCCACGGAGATGGGAGGCAGCAGCATGGCCGGAACGTCGCGACGGCCGTTGTTGACCGTGGTCACGGTCGGCACGTCCTCGCCCTTTGCCAGCTTCACGGCGGCCTCGGCGGCCAGCCGCGCCAGCGACCGGACCGGCTTGTAGACCGTCATCGACTGCGTTCCCTCGACGATCCGGCGAATGGCCTCGAGCTCGGCGTCCTGGCCGGAGACGAGCACTTTGCCCGCCACATTCGCCGCCGCGAGCGCTTCGATTGCACCACCGGCGGTGACGTCGTTCGACGCGACAACTGCCGCGACCTGGTTCTTGGTCTGCTTGAGCGCGTTCTCCGTCAGCTTTCGAGCCTCGGCAGGGCTCCAGTCAGCGGCCCACTCGTTCGACACGATGCGAATGGCCCGCCGATCGACGAGCGGCTTGAGCGCCTTCATCTGCCCTTCGCGCAGCTGCTGCGCGTTGTGGTCGGTGGGCGCGCCGCCGATCAGCACGTAGTTCCCCGTTGGCGCGCGCGAGGCGAGATACTGCGCCTGCATTTCGCCGACCCTGACGTTGTCGAATGACACGTACATGTCGATGTCGGAGTCCCAGATCATCCGGTCGTAGCTGATGACCGGCACGTTGCGCGCCTTCGCGGCTTCGACGATGGCGCCGGCGCGCTGCGCGTCGTGTGGGACGACGACCAGGACCTTGACGCCCTTCTCGAGCATCGCCTGCGCCTGGGCGAGCTGCTTGTCCGAATCGCCTTCAGCGACTTCGACGATCGTCTCGGCTCCACGCTCCTTGATACGCTCGATGAACAGCTCGCGGTCGCGCTTCCAGCGCTCATGCGCGACGGTGTCCATGAGGAACGCGATCCGCAGCGGTTCGGGTTGCCCTCTTCGCGGACTCGGCGTTCCACCTCCGCACCCCGTCGCAACGAGGACGGCCGTCATCACGGCGGCGGCGCGAGCAATCGACTGTCTCATGACGATGCCTCCCGACGTTTCATGAGGTGTCCCGTGTTCAGCTGACCGTGTTCGGTTTCACGCCCTCCTTCGGATGCGTTTTCTTCCATTCCTCGAAAACCGCTTCCAGCTCCTTGCTGAGGGTCGGATAAATGTCCCGGGCACGGTACTTCTTGCTTCGCATCATCTCGCGTTTGAAGTTCTCCGTGTAGATGGTGTTCTCGGCGTCCTTGATGGCGTCCGGCACGAGCTGCGGCGGGACCACGAGCACACCCTCCGCGTCCGCGACGATGATGTCGCCGGGCAGCACGGTGATGCCACCGAGCCGGATCGGGCCGTTCCACTGGACGCCCACCTGGTCCGCCATGGCGGACGCGTGCGCGCCGCGATAGAGGATCGGGAAGTCCTTCATCGGGATGAACTCGCTGAGGTCACGGATGCCGCCGTCGACGATGACGCCCAGAGCACCGGCCATCTGCATGCCGATGCCCGTGACGTCGCCGAGGAAGGTCGCCCGGTCCACCATGCCGCCGAGTTCGACGACCACAACGTCGCCCGGACGCGAGATCTTCGCCGGCCCGCACGTTGTACTGGTAATCCCAGTCCCCTTCCTTCGCGAGCGTCTGGACCGCTTGCATCAGGTCCGGGCGCACGGGCAGGTAGCGCATCGTGACGGCGCGGCCGACGAGCTTGGGGTTGGGAACGGTCAGCTGAAAGCCGCCTTCGAAGCTGCGCACGTACTTCTGTCGCTGGAGCGAGCCCCACACGGCTTCGAGCGGAAGGTCGCGCAGGCGCTGCAGCTGCGCATCGGTCACCGCCGGCCGGTCGCGCTTGAGGACGTCCATCACCGGGGTCCAGGTATCGCGCGCCGCACGTGTGGGTGTGGTAGCCGTCTGCTGCGCGTCGACGCTCAGTGCTGCGACGCACCCGCAGATCAGCGCGGCTGTTGCAACGCGATGGGCGTATGTGTGAGTCATTGAACTTGTCCTCAGCTCCAGAGTCGATCGTTGCTCCTGATGGCGTCCCACTCGGGTGTGGGCGCAAACATCGTCGAGCTGGGGCGAAGGTGCTGCTTGGCGACCTCTTCGTTCAGCTCCACGCCAAGCCCCGGCGAGTCGGGCACGACCGCAAATCCCTTCTCGACCAGGACGTTCCCGGCGGTCGTCCTCACGAGCGATTCCCACCACGGCACGTCCATCGAGTGATGCTCGAGCGCGATGAAGTTCTCCGTCGCCGCCGCGCAGTGGACGTTGGCCATGAATGAAATCGGCGTCCCCGCGAAATGCATCGCCATCGCCACGCCGTGCTCCATGGCGTAGTCGCCGATCTTCTTCGTCTCGATGAGGCCGCCCGAGCTGGCCAGATCGGGATGAATCATGTCGACAGCGCCCATGTCGATCAGCTTGATGAACGGCTCTTTCAGATAGATGTCCTCGCCCGTGAGAATCGGCACCGTCGTCGAGTCGCGGATCTGCTTCATCTGCTCGCCGTACTCCCACGGCACCATGTCTTCCATCCAGGCGAGGTTCCATTTCTCCATCGCGCGCGCCAGCTTGATGCAGCTGTTCACGCTGATGTGCCCGTAGTGATCCGTGGACAGCGGAATGTCCATACCGATGACCCCGCGAATCTGGCCCACCCAGTCGGAGAGCCAGGCGATGCCCTTCTCGGTAATCTCGATGCCGGTGAACGGGTGCATCACGCGGTCGCCTCCGCTGAGGCTCGTTCCCGCAGGCATCGAGAGGGTGCCCGGTACATCGCGCATCAATCCGATGCCGAAGTCCTGTTTCAGATACGTGATGCCGCGGTCCATGCGCGCCTTCAGCAGCGCCGCCTGCTCCTTGGGATCCTGACGCGACGTCGTGTCGGCGTACAGACGCACACGGTCGCGGAATTTCCCGCCGAGCATCTGCCAGCACGGGACGCCCCATGCCTTCCCGGCGAGATCCATCAGGGCCATCTCGATCCCACATACCCCTCCTGCCTGGCGCGCGTGGTGGCCGAACTGCTTGATCTTCCGGAACACCTTGTCCACGTTGCAGGGGTTCTCGCCGAGGATCCGGCTCTTGAGGAACAGTGCGTAGACCTCATGCGATCCGTCGCGCACCTCGCCCCACCCGCTGATTCCCTGGTTCGTGTCGATGCGGATCACCGGGCAGGTCATCGGCGCGCCCACGATGACGGCGAAGCGGAGGTCGGTGATCTTCAGGGCGGATGGCTCGGACGAGCGCTTGACGTTGGCTTGGACGACGTTGGCGGCAGCCTGCGCCGCCGCGTCACCGGTCATCGCCATCGCGCCAGCCGCGCCAATCCCGAGCGTCTTGAAGAACGACCGGCGGTCGACCGGAGCAGGCGAGTCATCCAGCATCTTTCGAACGGCAGGTTTCATCGGTCGACTCCTAGAAGTTGAACTTCAGCGAGAACTGCATCGAGCGGTTGTCAACAGCCGTCGTCGTGATCCGACCGGCTGTCGGCGAATCGAAGTTCTGGTTGGGAAAGCCGAACCCGGGATGATTGAACAGGTTGAACGCATCCCACCGGAACTCCGCGTTGGCCCGGCCTGCCACGGTGAACCGCTTCGACAGCGACGTATCGAAGTTCACGTGGCCCGGTCCGTACAGGATTCCGCGACCCGTGTCGCCATACGTGTTCGGCGGAGGCGCGACGAAGTCGCGCGGGTTGTACCACAGGTCGACGCTCGGACTGTCCACCCTGCCTGAACCTGTTCGATTCGGCCAGCTCGGTGCACCGTTGTTCACGCCGGTCTGCATGAAGACCGTAAACGGCCGTCCTGTCGTCAGCGTGCTGATACCCGCAACCTGCCAGCCGCCTGCCACCGCGCTGAGAATCCCGCCTTCGTTGAGCCAGCGGCCTTCGGGACCCCACGGGAGCTGCCACACCCAACTGATGACGGCGCGGTGGCGCACGTCGAACCCTGCGGGTCCGTGCCCCGCCGCGAGGTTCGTGACGGTCTGCGGGTTGCCCACGGCGCCCGCGCCGCTGGCCGCCGAGCCGCCGTAGTCGAGGGCCTTGCCGTACGTGTAGCTGCCGAGGAACTGGAGCCCCCTGCTGAAACGTTGTGTCACTTTGAGCTGGCCGCTGTGATAGGTCGAACGGTTCCGGGGATCGCACTGCAGCATGTTGCTCAGGCGGTTGAGGGGCTGGAGCAATCGACGCGACTCCAGCGATCCGATGCCGGGCTGCACTTCGTTCGGGTTGTAGCAGAACACGATGTGCTTGCCGGCGCTGCCCGCGTAGGTCAGCTCCACCGCCATTGCGCCGAACAACTGGCGCTCGATGCCGAGATGCCACTGCTCCGCGTACGACGTTTCGTTCTCGAACGAATGCCCGAGCACGCGCGGGTTGGCGGCCTGGAGTTCCGCCGTGGTGCGCGGCTGCACCTGCGCGATCGGAGGAAACGGATCGTTGATGACCCGAACGGCGGTGAAATCCGTCGGGTTGGTCGCGAAGGTGACGTTCTGCGAGATCGTGTAGGGCACCTGCTGGCCCACCATATTGGACGCCGACGGCTGCTCCGGGAAGTACGTGATGGCGAATCCCGTTCGCAGGATCGTCGTGGCGTCGCCGAACAGGTCATACGTCAGGCCGAGGCGCGGCGCCACGTTGCCGTAGCGCGTCTTCTTGTTGACGGATGCGCTCGCGCCGTCCTCCCCGGCGTAGATCAGCCGGAGGGCAACCGGATCGAAGTTCACAATCTTGTCGTTCTCCTCGGTCTCAGCGCCGAAGATCTCGTAGCGCAGGCCGGCGTTGATCGTGAACCGCGCGTTGACCTTGAAGTCGTCCTGAACGAACAGCCCGTGCTCTTGCGTGCGCAGCGTGTACGGCTCGAGCAGAAAGCCACGGGCGGCGCTGTTGATGTAACCCGTGAGCAGAGATGCGATGCCCGAGCCGCCGGTATTCGTGACCGGGTTGTTCGTGTAATTCCGGCCGAAGTTGATCGTGCCGCGCGTGTCCGTGTTGGTGAACGGAGACGGATAGCGATCGACGAGCCGGTATCCGAACTTGAGCTGGTGCCGGCCGCGGAGCCACACGAGCGCATCCTCGATCTGCCAGTGGAACTGTTTCGGGTTGACGGGCAGGAACGCCGGCCCTCCCGAGATCCCCGTGAGGTCGGGGACGTTGATGTTGGGAAGACCCGTCGTGAACTCCGTCACGTTGATTCCGCGGATGCCAAGCGACTCCGCCGCGTTGATCCCGAAGTCGGATTGAAACGTGAACGGGACCGTCTTCGCATAGCCGACCCGCAGCTCGTTCACGAACGACGAGCTCATCGCGCGGGAGTAGTTGAACGCCGCGCCGTGCGTGGTGAGACGCGTGTTCTGAATGCCCGCGACGAACGGACCGAGCTGGAAGCGCGACGCCGCCTCCGCGGGCGTCGGCAGGCAGCATGCGGCCTGTCCTTGCGGTGCATCCAGCTTGAACTTGCCCCAGTTGAACCGCGCGAAGAACGAGTCCTTGTCCGACACCCGGTGATCGACGCGCCCCGAGAACACATGGTCGCTGACCACGCGGTTCACGGTCGACGTGTAGTTGTTGAAGTTGCCGGGGGCGTTGGGCAGGGGGTAGATGCCGGCGACGTTGCGGCCCACCGCGTCGATGCGGTTCGCCGGAATGACGTTGCCGGCAAATGGATCGCGCAGGAACTGCGGGTTCGTCGCGCTGACGGGGCGGCTGGCATCGAAGCTCGGATTCAGCCTCGTCGTCAGCGGGTCGTAGATGACGATCAGGTTGCCGCTGGCGTCGCGGAAGTCGCTGAAGTCGCCTGCGCGCGTCAACGCGGTGGGCACGGTGTTGACGAACACCTGGCCGCGCGTCTCGCGGAGGCCGGCATAGTCGGCGAAGAAGAACGTCCGGTTGTGTCCGTCGTAGACACCGGGGACCACGAGCGCCCCACCCGCCGCCCCGCCAAACTGATGCCGATCGAGCGGCGGTTTGGGATCCACGAGCAGCGACCCGTCGGGCTGCGGCACCTTTCGGACGAAGAAGTTTCGCGCGTCGAAAGCGTCGTTCCGCACGTACTCGAACGCCGTACCGTGAAGCGTGTTGCTTCCCGACTTGGTCGCAACCGAGACGACGCCGGCGCCTCGGCCGAACTCGGCGGAGAACACTCCTGAGAGCACCTTGAACTCGCGCACCTGCTCCACCGACGGCGCGATGATGACGGTGTTGAAGGTGTACTCGTTGTTGTCGATGCCGTCGATGAGCCACGCGTTGGCATTCGCCTGGTGCCCGAGGGCGTTGAAGTTCGAAGCGCCGCGCGGGTTGAACGTGCTCGCTCCGGAGAGGTTCTCGCCCGCCTGCCCGGGAGTGATGCCGGGCGTCAGGTAGACGAGGGTCGCGAAGTTGCGGCCGTTGAGCGGCAGCTCCTTGATGGCGCGCTCCTCGATGACGGTGCCGACCTCGGACGAATCCGTCCGCAGCAGTGGCGCCGACGCGACGACGGTTGTGACTTCCGTAAGGGCGCCCACCTCCAGGGTCGCGTCGACGCGGGCGCGCTGGTTCACCTGCAGGACGACGCCGTCGCGGACCCACTTGTTGAAGCCCGCGACGCTCACCTCGACCGCGTACGTCCCGGGCACCAGGAAGGGAGCAGTGTAGCTCCCCGTTTCATCGGTCTGGTACGTGTTGGAGGTGGCTTTGTTGACTTCACGAATCGTCACCGTGGCGCCAGGAACGATGCCGTCTGCATCGCGCACCGTGCCGACGATCGTGCCTGTCGTGACTTGAGCCGCCGAAGGTGCGGCGACGCACAGAGTGAGTGCCGCGATCGATGTCAGCACGAAGTTGCGATGCTGCGTCATGGCTCGCCTCCTGAGCGGCGCGAGCCTGCCATCGGCGCTTGGCGAAGTCAATACACGACACAGTCGTTCTGATAGACTCCGCGCTTCTCATTCTCATCAGGAGAGCCAGTGATGAAGCGTCGTGACGTGTTGCGCAAACTCAGCAGCGGCACACTGATGGGCGCCGGGCTGATGAACCCGGGATCGCCTCTCACCGAGGTCTTTGCTCAGGAGAAACCGGTTTCGTTGCGCGGTCTGCCGACGCCGAAGATTACGGACGTCCAGACGATTCTCACCGCGCCGAACGGAATCCGGCTCGTCCTGGTCAAGGTATCGACGAGTGAGCCGGGCCTCTACGGCTGGGGCTGTGCGACGTTCACCCAGCGCGCGCTCGTCGTCAAGACGGCGATCGACGAGTACCTGCGCCCGTTTCTCATCGGACGCCGCGTCGACGAGATCGAGGACATTTACCAGTCCTCGTACGTGAGCTGGTACTGGCGCAACGGGCCGGTGCTCTTCAATGCCATCAGCGGCGTCGACATGGCGCTCTGGGACATTCTCGGCAAGCGCGCCAACCTGCCGCTCTACCAGCTGCTCGGCGGGAAGGTGCGCCACGGCGCCGACTGCTACTACCACGCGAGCGGGCGCGATTTCCAGGAAGTCGAGGACAACGCCCGCAAGGGGATCTCCGCTCGGGTTCCGCTACGTGCGGATTCAAGGCGGCGTCCCGGGGCTCGCGACGTACGGCACTCGAAGCGGCTCGCCGGCATCGGCGGCGGGACAGGCGACGGAAGCCATCGGCCCGACCAATCCGCGCGCGATCTGGGAATCAGCGCCCTATGTGCGCATGTTGCCGAAGCTGTTCGAGCACATTCGGAGCAAGGTGGGCGACGAGGTGGAGCTCCTGCACGACGTGCACGAGCGCGTGCAGCTGAACGAAGCGATCAACCTGTGCAAGGCCCTCGAGCCCTATCGCCTGTTCTTCCTCGAAGATCCGTTCCCGCCCGAGGACAACGAGTGGTTCCGGCAGCTCCGCCAGCACACGAGCATTCCGATTGCGATGGGCGAGCTGTTCAACACGGTCCAGGAATACCTGCCGCTCATCTCGAACCGGTTGATCGATTTCATCCGGATTCACATCTCGCAGATCGGCGGCCTCTCGCCGGCGCGGAAGGTGGCGGCGCTCTCGGAGTTCTTTGGCGTGCGCACCGCATGGCACGGTCCGGGAGACGCATCGCCTGTGGCGCATGCCGCCCAGCTCGCGCTCGAGCTCTCGACCTACAACTTCGGCATCCATGAGGGCGGAAACTTCCCGGCCGAAACGCGCGAGGTGTTCCGCGGCGCGCCCGTCCAGAAGGATGGCTACATGATCGCGAGCGACGCGCCGGGCCACGGCGTTGACGTGGACGAGAAGCTCGCCGCGAAATTCCCAATCCCGCCCGGACCGCCCAACTTCGATTACTCGTGGGGCACGACGCGGCGGAAGGACGGAACCGTCATCAGGCCCTAGGGCGCGGATGAACCACGAAAGCACGAAATACACGAAAAGCCCATCGGATCTCGTCAATCCAGGATGGTCTTGATTTCGTGGTTTTCGTGTTTTCGTGGTTTTAGTGCTCTTCTCAACCCGTCAACGCCGCCTGCAGCATGGCGCGCGTGTAGCCGACGTTGTAGATCTCGCCGGCAAATGATCCGCCGCCGGGGTACTGATTCGGCTTCGAGCCGCAGTCGCGATCGATATCGAGCCCGCGAGGATGCTCGGGGTAGACAGCGCGCGGATACTTCTGGCGCACGAGCTCCCTCATGACCGCGAACAGATCGACCTGGCCGTCATCCAGGAAGACCTCCGTGTAGTCCACCGACGGCGTGCGAACGACGACGTTGCGGAAGTGAACGTGGTTGATGCAGTCGCGCTCGCCGAGATAGCGGCAGACGGCCACCGGATCCTCACCCATCTCGCGCGTGACGCCGCAGTCGAACGTCATGCCGTTGTGAGGGCTCTTCACGAGGTTCAGATATTCCTTCCAGTGCTCGACGGTCGCCATGATCTGTTCGGAGCCGCGGCTGAGCGGGACGGGAGGATCGTTCGGATGCAGCGCCAGGCGAACGTTGGCCTTCTCCGCCTCGGGCACGATCGCCTTGAGGAAATGTTCGGCGCGCTTCAATTGCACGGCGCGCGTGTGCGTGCCAACACCCTCGCGAGGCGGCAGGTTCTTCGACAGCTCGTAGTCATACGCCGTGTAGCCGGCGCCCGCCCGTCCGGCCTCGGCTTTGTAGCCTTCCATCAAACGGTTCGCATAGAAGTTGTATTCGACCACCGGCAAACCCACCTTGCCCGCCGCGCGAATCGATGCGATCACCTGGTCGATCTTGGAGTCCGCACCCGACCTTCCCCAGATCACGTCGTCGAAGCCGGACACCATCATGTTGAAAATCGTCAAGCCGCCCGCTTTGAAGCGCTCCATGCGGGCCCGGATTTCGTTTTCATCCCAGGGGATCGGCGGACCGCCCATGAGGACATAGTCCACGCCGATCTGTTTGAGCCGCCGCATGCCCGCATCGTCGAGGGTCGGTGAAACGCCGAGGCAGATCTTCGGCGTGTCCCTGCCTTCGGCCGGCATCCGGAACGATGCCGGCGGTCGCCGCGTAGGCTGGTCGCCGGTCGCGCGAACCGAGACAGATGACGCGAGAGCCGCTGCGCCCATCCCCTTCAGCAGGCTGCGGCGATCGATGTTCGTGGACATGTCGGCTCCTCTCAGGCGGCGTCGAAATCGAGATTGCTGGTGATGCGGGTGCCGTCGGCGGCGAACGCCTGCCGCAGCAGCTGAATCCGGCGCTTCGCTTCCGGCAGACCGCGCACGCCCAGGTTGATGTTGAGCAGATCGATGTACCACGGGAGCTTCACGGCGTCGGCGACGTAGGTCTCGACGATCTCGCGCGCGATCGGCAGCGTCGTGTCCTTGGAATTGTCGTGGACGTCGCGATTGCCCGCCGACCGCAGCTTGGCGTACTCCTCGGAAAGCAGGCGAGCGAAGAGCGCTCCGCTGAAGACATCCCCTGCTTTCACGCCGGTCGCCGCATCGTCATCGGTAAGGCGGGCCTGCTTGTGAAGCCACTCCCACAGAATGCTCAATCGGATCTCGCCGGTCGCCATGTCTTCCATCAAGTACAGGACGTCGTCGTCGCCGAAGAAATCGGCGGGCTTGAGCGCGGCTGCCTGCATGCCCTGGCCGAAGGCGTTTCCGTACTGCAGTCCCACGCTAATCAGATCGCGCGCGCCGCGAACTGTGCGGGGTGCGGGCTGGAGCCACATCAATTCACGCGCGTCGTCCGGTGTGTATGTCAACGGTGGGAACGTTCGTCCGAGCTGGTTATCGTTCCCGACGCGTTCCCATACCGGACGAACGATGTGGACCATCTTCCAGTGAGCCACCCATTTACCGCTCGCGCCTTCACGCTGCTCGCGCTCCGCGCCGGCGACCGCTCTTTCCATCGCGCGCGTGACGCCCGCGGGTGACCCGACGGGAATGTTGGGCTCCATGCCACCCTGCCACAGCGCGCGCTGACCGTCCTGGGTTGGCGTGTTGACCGCGCGGCGCACGCGGTCTTCGTACGTCTGCATGTAGCCGTAGGTCATCGTGATGGCGTCGATGTTCGGGTTGACGAATTGCGGGTCCCAGGCGAGTGCATCCGCCACGCTGTTGATGTAGTCCCATCGTCCGGTGTTGAAGCCGACGAAGTGCCTGCCCAGCGCCGCCCGAATCTCCATCAGCTGGAAGCAGGCCTCGAGCTGCTCGACGAGCACGTAGACCTTGATCTGCCCAACCGGAAGATCGAGGTGGCGTTCCACCCCCGAAAGCATGTCGCCCCAGAGAGCGGCTTCCTCCGCTGTCTGGATCTTGGGCAGGTACAGCACGATGGATGCGCCCGAGTCGCGCAGCCGCCGGTGGTTGTTCACGACGTAGACCGTCATGTCGACGAGCGAGGCGGAGAACCCGGACCCGTCGCGGCGCCGCACGTGGCGATCGTCGAGATGGAGGCCCCGTGCGCGGAAGATCTTCGTCGTGAAGGCGAGCTGCCGGCGCCAATCCTCGATGATCGGGCGGCCAAAGAACCCGTTCGCCCAGTCGTTCATCTCGCGCGCGACCTGGTCGGCGACCGTCATGAACAGTGGATCGTCATGGATCGCCAGCTTCAGGTTGCGCTGATTGTCGAGCGACATCGTCGCGAGCTGACCGAGCGCGTCTTCACCGTCGAACATCCAGCCGTCGGCACCCGAGAGCAGGGCATACGCCGCGTTGCGAATGCTCTTTTCGGTGGACACGCCGGGCTTGGCGGCCGGACCGGTCCCCTGAATCCACTGCCGCTGCAAGTCCTGCGGGATGTCGCTTCCGACGAAACGACCCGCGCGGGCGTCCGCCACGCGGATGCCGGTCCGCGGGATCTCGCCCGCGGCGTCGAGGAAGGCGATCCGTTCGCGGCGCGTCGCTCGCGCCGCCCGGCGTGCGATGCGGGCCGACATGGCGGCCTTGCGGTCGTCGTCCAGCGGGGCCAGTGCGTGAAGGGCGTCGAGAACCTCTGGCGTCAGGATGTCAGAGTAGGCCGATCGAACGGCGGGACGGATTTCCAGCATGTCGCGTATTCTTGATCGCACACATGCCGATTCGAATTGGGATTCTTCTCTGCGCCGGTGCGGTGCTCTGCTGGAACGCTGAACTCGTCGCGCAGGGCAGCGAGCCAGGACGCACGACCTTCGAACGCCGCTGCGCCTCGTGCCACGGAGCCGACGGCGGCGGGGGCGAGATGGGACCTCCGATCGAGTCCCGTCTGTCGAAGCTTGGCGCGGGTGAGCTCGTGAAGCTCATTCGCGAAGGCCTTCCCACGAAGGGGATGCCGCCGAATGCCGTCGGTGAGACGCAGATGGCCGCGCTGGTGAAGTTCCTGCGCACCATCGAGCGCGAGGCGCCGCCACCCGTTCGCCTCACCGTGCAGACCACGGACGGCCGCACGCTGGAAGGCGAGGTGGCGGGAGAAGGCTTTCACGACCTCCAGCTTCGCACGCAGGACGGGCGTATCGCGCTGTTGCGCCGGGCGGGCGACCGCGTTCGACCGGTCACGAGTGACGCGAACTGGCCGACGTACAACGGAGACCCGCGCGGGAACCGGTATACGACGCTCGCGCACATCAACAAAGAGAACGTCGCGCGGCTCGCGCCCAGCTGGATGTTCTCCATTCCCGACGCCGGATCGCTGCAGGTCACGCCGGTGGTCGTCGACGGGATCATGTACGTCACGGCGCGCAATCAGTGCTTCGCGCTCGATGCCGGAAGCGGCCGTCGCATCTGGCACTACAAGCGGCCTCCCACGAAGGGTGTGACGCAGGGACACGCCAACCGTGGCGTCGGCGTGGTGGGCGATCGCGTCTTCATGATGACGGACCACGCGCACCTCATCGCGCTGAATCGCTTCACGGGCGAGCTTCTATGGGATTCGCCCCTCGCCGATTTCCGCCAGAACTACTCAGCCTCGTCGGCGCCGCTGCCCGCCGGCAACCTCGTGATATCGGGCGTTTCCGGCGGCGAGCATGGCGCCAACGGATTCGTGGCCGCGCTCGATCAGGAGACGGGCAAGGAAGTGTGGCGCTTCTGGACGGTGCCGAAGCGAGGTGAGCCGGGATCGGAAACGTGGCAGGGCGTGGACATCGATCACGGCGGCGCGCCGACGTGGTTCACGGGCAGCTATGACCCCGAACTCGACACTGTGTACTGGCCGACGGGGAACCCCGCGAAGGAGTACAGCGGCGACGATCGCAAGGGCGACAACCTCTATGCGACCTCGATCCTCGCGCTCGATCGAAAGACCGGGAAACTGAGGTGGTACTACCAGTTCATCCCGCACGACCTCTGGGACTGGGATGCGACGCAGACGTCGGTGCTCGTCGACGCGAACTGGCAGGCCCGGCCGCGCAAGCTGCTGCTGCACGCGAGCCGCAACGGGTTCTTCTATGTCTTCGATCGCGAGAACGGCACGCTGCTGCTCGCGAAGCCCTTCGTGAAGAACCTGACGTGGGCGAGCGGGATCGGGCCAGACGGACGCCCCATCAAACTCCCCAATCAGGAGCCGTCCGAAGCCGGCACGAAGGTGTGCCCGTCGCAGGACGGCGCCACGAACTGGTTCTCGCCGTCGTACAACCCGGCAACCGGCCTCTACTACGTCCAGACGTACGAGAAGTGCGGCATCTACACGAAGCGGCCGCAGGGTCCGTGGGAAAGCGGAAAGAGCTACCTTGGCGGCTCGCACCGCGGCGCGCCCGATCCGAAGCCGCAGCGGATTCTGCGCGCGATCAACGTCCAGGACGGCGCGATTGCCTGGGAACTGCCGCAGCCCGGCCCCGGCGATTCGTGGGGCGGCACGCTCACGACCGCCAGCGGCCTGGTGATCACGGGCGAAGATGGCGGCGCGCTGATGGCCGTCGATGCCGAGTCGGGCAAGCCGCTCTGGTCGTTCCAGACGAACCAGACGTGGAAAGCCTCGCCGATGACCTATGCGTTCGACGGCCGGCAGCACATCGCGGTGGCAGCAGGCTCCACCATCATCGCGTTCGCTCTACCAATGAGTCAATGAGCCGTCGGGTCGCTTGAACACGTTTCGACGACCCGGCTGCGTGATCTCTCCGATCATGGTGAGTTGCTTCATGTCGGCGGTCACGCCGAGGCCGGGGCGCTGGTTCGTGTACATCTTGCCGTTCTTGAAATCGAAGCTCTCCGGGAGGTAGTCGATCGCGCGGCCGCCGAAGTTGTACTCCAGCATCACCGGTCCAGAGAACGTCGAGAGGCTGTGCACGAGCGCGGCGGTCGCAATCGGCCCGGTGAAGTGCGGGATGATTCCGACCGCATGCGTCTCGCAGATGCCGGCGACCTTCATCATCTCGGTAATCCCGCCGACATTCGGCAGGGTGGCCCGAATGAAGTCGATGTCATGGCTCTCGACCAGCCTGTTGAAGTCCCATCGCAGCCCCCACTCCTCGCCGTGCGTCAATGGAACGGTCGTCATCTGGCGGAGCTTCGGGATGTCCTGGAGCGCGTGCTCGTCGCGAACCGGATCCTCGACGAAGAAGGGATCGAACTCCTCCATCGCCTTGCAGCACCGCAGGCCGTCGTTGAAGTCGAAGCGCTGATGCAGGTCGATGCACCAGTTCCCGTCCGGCCCGACGCCTTCGCGGACGTCGCGGCAGTCCTGCGCGATCCGCCGCACCGCCGTTCGCGTGTCGAACACGTCGCCGATGGGCACGTCGCCGGCGCCCATGCGGAACGCGCGAAAGCCGGCTTCCATCGTCGCCCGCGCGCGTTCCGTCAGCGTCAGCTTGGCGTCCGGAGACGCGCCCGGCGGCCGGACGGCGCTGGTCGCGTAGCACTCGCAGTAATCGCGCGCAATGCCGCCGAGCAGCTCGTGCACGGGCAGACCGAGCGCCTTGCCCTTGATGTCCCATAGCGCCAGGTCGAGCGCGCCGAGCGCGTGCGTCTTCTCGCGACCGGGAGGGTAGAACCAGGCGATATACGCTTCCTGCCAGATCGCCTCGATCCGGAACGGGTTCTTCCCGATGAGGGTGCCGGCGCACTGCTCGAGCGTGTCCTTGGCGCCGCCCTCCCCGATGCCGGTGATTCCAATGTCCGTTTCAACCGTCACCACCATGTTGCTCTGGTTGAACAACGGGTTCAGCGTGGGCGGCCGGTAAATCCGCACGCGCGTGATCTTCGCCTTCGGAAGATCGGCCGACGCAGACAGGGGACGCAGCAGGCCAAGAACGGGCGCCGCCGTCATCGCTCTCAGGAAGGTTCTTCGATCCATGTGATGCCCTCGCGCTGTGAAGCGTAATGGTATTTCCGTGTTCCGGAGCGGGAGCCGCATCACTGTTCACCAGCGGCTCAATCAACAGGCGTTGAAGGAGCGAAGCTCACGCCTCCCTGATCTCCCCGATCTCCCTGTGCAATAACCGCGGCGATTACCCCCGACCGATAAATGGCATCTTCGTCGCCATCACGGTGAGGAACTGCACATTCGCATCGAGTGGCAGGCTGGCCATGTAGAGGACAGCTCGAACGACATGAGCGACGTCAAGGCGCGGCTCGGCGCTGACGTCCCCGTTGGCCTGCAGCACGCCGGTTGCGAACGTCGCCGTCATGTCCGTGGCGGCATTGCCAATGTCAATCTGTCCGCAGGCGATATCGAACCTGCGCCCGTCGAGCGAGGTGGACTTCGTCAGGCCGGTGATCGCGTGCTTGGTCGCCGTGTAGGGCGCCGAATGCGGCCGCGGCGAATACGCGGATATCGACCCGTTGTTGATGATGCGCCCGCCCCTCGGGCTGCTGGTCCTTCATGAGCAGAAACGCCTGCTGTGTGCAGAGGAACGCGCCGGTCAGGTTGACATCCACGACCGACTTCCACTGCTCGACCGTCAGCTCCTCCAGCGGAACGCCGCGGGTCGTCATGCCGGCGTTGTTGAAGAGCACGTCCAATCGGCCAAAGGCGTTTCGCGTCGCGTCGAACAGCGCGCGCACGGAAACCGGATCGGCCACGTCGGTCGGCACGGCAAGCGCGCGCGCCGCATGCGAAGCGGCACGGTCGACCGTCTCCTTCAGCTGCGCCGCGCGCCGCCCGGCAAGGACGACCGCGTAGCCTTCTTCGAGAAGTCCGAGCGCGACCGCCCGGCCGATTCCGCTGCCGGCTCCCGTTACAATCGCTACTTTCGTCGATTCGCTCACGCTCGCAACCTACCATGACAGGACGCATGAAAGTACTGGTCACCGGCGCCGCCGGATTCCTGGGCCGCCGCGTCGCGAAGGCCCTCCTTGCCGATGTGGCGGTGTCGGCGCTCGTGGCAGCGGACACGACTGGATTCCCGATCGACGATCCCCGGGTCGACCTCAGGATCGGCACGATCACTGACGACAGCTTCGTTCGATCGATCGTCGACCGCGACGTGGACCTCGTCTATCACCTCGCCGCGGTCTTGAGCGGCCAGGCAGAGGCCGAGTTCGACCTGGGGATGCGCGTCAACGTCGACGCGACGCGCGGCTTGCTCGAGGCGTGCCGGCGCCTGAAGAGGCCGCCACGCTTCGTGTTCTCGAGCACGGTTGCCGTGTTCGGCGGCCCGCTCCCCGATGTCGTTCCGGAAGACGTGGCGGTGGTGCCGCAGTCATCGTATGGAGCGGCCAAGGCGGTCGCCGAGCTGCTGGTCAGCGACTACTCGCGGAGGGGATTCATCGACGGCATCGCCTGCCGGCTGCCGACCGTCGCGATTCGCCCCGGTGCGCCGAATTCGGCGATGTCCTCTTTCGTCAGCGGCATCATCCGCGAGCCGCTCGCCGGCATCGAGAGCGTGTGCCCCGTGCCGCTCGACACGCCGCTGTGGATCTGCTCGCCGGACGTGTTGACCGTCAACCTGCTGCATGCGGCACGCGTGGAGACCTCGAGGCTCGAGGAACGCCCGATGGTGAACCTCCCAGGCCTGTCGGTGACGCCGGCGGAGATGCTGGCCAGCCTCGAGCGCCTCGGCGGCGCCGCGGCACGCGCGCGTGTCCGTTGTGAACCCGACGAACGCATCATGCGCATCGTCTGCACCTGGCCGGGAGCATTCGACGTGAGCCGCGCACTGCGTCTCGGGTTTCAGGCAGACCGCGACGTCGACTCGATTGTGGGGCAGTTCATCGCCGAGACGCAGCAGCTAGTCCATGTGCAGGCCGCCGTTCACGTCGAGGATCTCTCCGGTGATGAACCCGGCCAGGGGCGAGGCGAGAAATCGCACCGCGTGCGCGAACTCGTCGGGCTCGCAGAAGCGGCCGACGGGGATCTGCGCCAGCATCTGCCGCCGCTGATCATCACTGAGTCCTTCGATCATCGGCGTCTTCACGTACGCGGGGGAGATGCCGTTCACCGTGACGCCGTGCGCCGCGCTCTCGCGCGCGAGGGAGAACGTCAGCGACGTGAGCGCACCCTTCGAGGTCGCATACGCGGTTCCGGCGGTGAGACCGCCCGTTTTCGCCGCGAGCGAGCAGACGTTGATGATCCGTCCCCACCTGCGGGCCTTCATGCCGGGCAGCACGGCGCGCGACCAGTAGAACGCGCCGTCGACGTTGATGGACAGCACGCGCCGCCACTCGTCATCGGCCGTCTGCTCCGCCTTGGTGTTGCTCAGGATGCCGGCGTTGTTCACCAGGATGTCCACGTGCCCCAGCTCGGATTCGATCCGTCGATGCACCCCGCGAACGGCTGCCGCATCGGCGATATCACAGACGACGGGCAGCGTCCTGGCGCCGAGGAGTCGTGCCGCGCTCTCGAGCCCCGCGGCATCGACGTCTATGAGTGCCACCTGCGCGCCGTCCTCGAGCAGAAATCTGGCCGCGGCACGCCCCATCGTGCCCGCTGCCCCGGTTACGACTGCGATCCTGCCGGTGAGAATCATGGCTTGCGGGACGTCTGGGATCGAGAGATCCCCGCGCCCTCCGTGATGCGGATGTAACGGTCCACAGCGACGTTCGTGAATCGTTCGGCGCGGCCGCTCGGCTGGGGCCAGGTGATCTCGAGCCAGTCCAGTTTGCCGGCCGTCCCGAGTCCCAGGATCTCGCGCGGGTCGTGGGATGAGAGATAGCTTCCGCCGCCGGTCTTGAGGCGGCTGCGCCTCACGCCGGCGGCGGACCACGTGATTCGCGCGCCAATCGCGTCCCGATTGCACGCGGTGCCCTGAAGCGAAATCCCCAGCCAGTGATGACCTTCCCCGCTCGTATTGCGAAGAAGGACCGGGGCGCCGCCGTTGTTCATGACCAGGACGTCGGGGCGCCCATCGTTGTCGTAGTCGCCGATCGCCATCCCGCGTGCGGCAAAGGACTGCTGGAACGCGGGGCCGGCACCAGCGCTGACATCGATGAGGCGTGATCCGTCGTTACGGAAGAGAAGCAGCGGCTCCTTGTACTTCACCTGCGTCGTGATGGACTCGACCATGTCGTCGGGATGTCCGTTTGCAAGCAGCAGATCGACCCGTCCGTCGTTGTCGAAATCGAAGAACTTCAATCCCCACCCGGAAAGAAACCGTGTTGCCTGCGCGACGCCGTGAGCGAGCGCCACATCGGTGAATGACTCGTCGCCGCGGTTCTTGTAGAGCGAGAACATCTCCTGGTCGATGTTCGCGACGAAGAGATCCTCGAGTCCATCCTGATCGAAATCCGCCGCGTCGACGCCCATCCCCGACCGCGGCCGGCCGTTGGCATTGAAGCCTACTTCCGCCGCCAATCCGATTTCCTCCCAGTTGTTCTTGCCACGATTCGCAAACAGGAAGTTCTGCACCGTGTCGTTGGCCACGAAAAGGTCCATCAGCCCGTCCCCGTTGATGTCGGTCGCGACGACGCCGAAGGCTTTGCCGAGGGCGCGATGTATATCGGTGCCGGTGGCGACCTCGCTGAAGGTGCCGTTCCCGTTGTTGCGGAACAGCACGCTCGGCGTCGGCTTGAATACCCGCGGCACGCAGTAGTAGCGGCGTCCCAGCTTGTTGTCCCCGCACACCACGTTTCCCTTCAGCGAGAACTCCACGAAGCTGCAGACAAAGAGGTCCAACCGGCCGTCGTTGTCGTAGTCGAACCAGACCGCGCTCGTCGTCCACCCCGGGGCCGCAACACCGGCCTTCTCCGTCACGTCGGTGAACGTCCCGTTTCCGTTGTTGTGGTACAGGGTGCAACGGCCGTATGCCGTCACGAAGATGTCGGGACGGCCGTCGTTGTCGTAGTCGCCGACGGCGACGCCCATGCCGAACGTGCCCCCGGGAACGCCGGCCTCGAGCGTGACGTCGGTAAAGGTCCCGTCTCGGTTGTTCCTGTACAGGGCATTTCGAATGGGTCTGGTGGGCGCGAAGAAATCCGCTGGGCCGCTGTTCACCAGATAGATGTCCATCCACCCATCGCCATCGAAGTCGAGGAAGGCACACCCGGAGCCGCACGTCTCGGGGAGATAGCGTTCCGGGGATATCGCGTTCTCATGGATCCAGGTGAGACCGCTTTGCTTCGCCGAGACCTCCATAAAGGCCGGGCGCATCTCAACGTCACCGCGCCCTCTCCAAGGGACCATGAACGCCGATAGGCCCGCGCCGGCGATCGTCCGCAGGACGACGCGGCGGCTGGAATTGAACTTCACTGAGATATCAGTTCCCCAATTTCACAGAGATGTTACCTCAGCCGAAGGCCTAATCTTGCCTCGTGGAGCTGCATATGATATATCGCCCCTACGAACTGGAATATCAGTTCTGGCTCCTGAGGGAGGACGCGTATGCCAGTTTCTCGCGCGTTGCTGACGACGGCGATACTCCTCTTACTCCCGCGGCTTGCCGCGGCGCAGAGCTTCAACGGCGCAATCACAGGGGTGGTGCGGGACAGCTCGCGTGCCGTCCTCCCCGACGCGGCCCTCACGCTGCGCAATGTTGCCACGGACCAGACGGTGGCGACAGCGGTGTCGGGACCTGACGGCGAATACGCCTTTCGCAATCTGGCGCCTGCCACGTACGAGCTCGGTGTCACGAAGCAAGGGTTCCAGCAAGTGGTGCTGCCGGAGCTTCGGGTCACGCTGAGCACGCAGCTGCGCGTGGATGTGGAGCTGCCTGTCGGCGGACTGGAGCAGCGTGTCGAGGTCACCGGCGCTTCGTCAGTGCTCAGCACCACCGGGACACAGGAGCACGGCATCTCGCCCGAAACCCTCGGGCAGTTGCCACTCATCTTCGAGACGGGCCCGCGGTCGTCGGCTTCCTTTGCGATCCTGATGCCTGGCGTCAGCACGGGTGGGCGGGCCAACGCCTTCGACGCCCGGATCAATGGAGGCCTGCAGTCGGGCGATGAGGCCACCGTCGACGGCGTCAGCATGCAGCAGGGCTTCATGAGCCAGGGGGGCATGGTGTCGATCTTCCAGGACTTCCCCATGTCGCCGGATATGGTGAGCGAAGTCAAAGTCCTGACGTCGAACTACGCCCCTGAGTACGGCGCATCGCTGTCCGGCCAGGTGATGGCGGTGACGAAATCGGGCGGAAGCGAGTTTCACGGCGCGCTGTTCGAGTACCACCGGAACGACGCGCTCAACGCCAAGCAATGGGGTGCAACAAACAAGAACGAGCTTCGAAAGAACAACTTCGGGGCGAACATCGGCGGCCCGGCAAAGGCGCCGGGCCTCTGGTCCGATCGCGTCAAGAGCTACTTCTATTTCAACTACGAGGGCTATCGACAGGTCGGTGGCTCGAACCAGCCGACGCTCTCGATCCCGTCAGCCGCCCAGCGTGGCGGCGACTTCAGGGACTGGCGCGATGCAGCCGGGAACCTGATTCCTATTTACGACCCGGCGACGATCAGGCCCGACGGCCGTGGTGGGTTCGTCAAGGATCAGTTCATGGGGTGCGATGGCGCCACGCCGAACGTGATCTGCGCCTCGCGCATCAGCCCGCTGGTGCGGGGATGGCTTCAGGCGCTGCCGAATCCGACGAGCGGCGGACCGACCAACAACTTCCTGGCTCCCGCGATCCCCGACACGATTCTGGGCAACTCGGATTACTACATGGGCCGCTACGATCTGCAGATCGGCAGCGCGGATCACATGTTCATGAGCGTCTGGCACCAGCGCGCGCCGGCAAAGTTCGTGTCGACGCTCCCCCAGGCTATTGCCAACGAAACGTACTCCGACCCGCAGAACTCGTGGGTCAGCCGGTTCAACTACGACCGGATCTTTCGTCGACACTGCTGAACCACATGTCGATGGGGTACTTGAATCGGAACGAGGGGTACGGTTCCGTCAATCAGAGCTTCGTCGGCGACTTTCCGCAGATCGCCGGCGTCGCGGGCAACAACGTGCCGCCGCAGATCACGTTCAGCGACGGCTACGCGCAGTTCGGAAACAATGCCGGCGTCAATGTCGGGAACATCACGACCCGCCCCACGTTCATCATCAACGACCTGGTGACGTGGACCCGCAGCAAGCACACGTTGAAGTTCGGCATGGAGTTCCGCAAAGTGATGGGGAACATCCACACCAACGGCAACCAGGCGGGGACGTTCCACTTCGCGCGCGGGGCGACAGGTCTGCTCGGGACCAACAGCGGCAGCCCCATCGCCAGCTTTCTGCTCGGCGCCGTCGACAACGCGAATGTGGCCTTTCGGTCCGTTGACTCGTGGTACCCGAGACAGCACGCGTGGGTCTTTCACGGTGGCGACACGTGGCGTGTGAACGAGAAGCTGACGCTCGACTATGGGCTGCGGTGGGACTATTTCTCGCCGTCGAGCGAGAAATTCGATCGCCTTTCGTTCTTCGATCCTGTCGGCTCCAACCCCGGAGCTGGCGGCCGCGCCGGGCGCCTCGCCTTCGCCGGCGACGGATACGGCGAAGCGAGCTTTGGCGCGCGCTACCCTGAGGAGGACTGGTACGGCGGCTTCGCCCCTCGATTGGGAGCGGTGTACGCGCTGAACGACAAGACGGTGATCCGGAGCGGCTACGGGATCTTCTACACGCAGGCGTTCTACCCGGGGTGGGGTGGAGGCGTCTCGTTGGAAGGATTCTCGAACACGCCGGTCTTCTCCAGTTCGCTCGGTGGAATCCAGCCGGCGTTCCTGCTGGCGCAAGGGTTCCCACGCAACTTTCAGCAGCCGCCGATTATCCGCTCCGACTACAAGAACGGCCAGACGATCACGATGGCCAACGGCAACGGCTCGGGATACCGCCCGTTCGACGCGAACAAGCGGCCCTACTCACACCAGTGGAACATCACGGTCGATCGGGAGGTCGGGAAGGATGTGTCGCTGAGCGTGGCCTACGTGGGCACATTGGGCCGCCGCCTCCCGTCGAGCATCGCTCCCATCAATGCGATCGACCCGAGATACCTCTCGATGGGCAGCCCGCTGTACGACCAGTTCCAACCCGGCATGACGAGCCTCCATGGCGTGCCGCTCCCGTACGCCGGTTGGGTGGAGCAGATGACGGGATGTCCGCCGTCGGTCGCGCAGGCGCTTCGTCCGTATCCACAGGTACTGCGACAGTTTTCAAGGCATGAACGAGAACTACGGCGAGTCGCAGTACAACTCGCTGCAGATGAAACTGCAGAAGCGTTTCTCGGAGGGCGCCTTCGCCCTCGTGTCGTATACGCTCTCGCGGACCGTCTCCAGCGGATCGGACAACACGCAGAGCTCGGCGGGCAGCAGTTGGAGCGGAGCGCAGGGCGTGATCTCGCCGTTCGAGCGCGATCGAAACAAGACGATCGCGACCGACGACACGCCGCACGTGCTCTCGGCGGCATTCGTGTACCAGCTGCCGTTCGGGCAGGGACGGAAATATCTGACCGAGGGAGGCGCGGCGAACGCGTTGCTGGGCGGCTGGCAGGCGAGCACGACATTCCGCTACTCGTCGGGGCTGCCGTTCTTCTTCCGAGTCAACGGAACGCCGTGCAACGTGCCGACCCAGTTCCGCGCAGGATGCATCCCGGCGATCACGAATGCCGGCAGCGTCTTCGCGCAGGACAAGGGCGGCTTCGATCCGGCGCAAGGGCCGCTCTTCAACAAGGCGGCGTTCGAGCCGGTCAGCGCGTTCAACTTCTACTACGGCGCCGGCAATCGCATCGAGGAGGATGTGCGCGGCTTCTCCTACCGCAATCAGGACCTGTCGTTGGTCAAGAACACCAGGCTGCCGGGCGGCAATAACCTGCAGTTCAGGCTCGAGATCTTCAATCTGTGGAACTGGCACGTCTTCGGCGCGCGCGGCACGATCATGGGCGCCATCACGGATGCCTTCGATCTCGACCTCGCGAGCCCGACCTTCGGCAACTGGAAAGGGGGCGTGAGCGATCCGAGGAACATCCAGCTCGCGGCTCGCATAGAATTCTGAACCACGGTCCCACGGGCGTCGCGTCCGCGGCGTGGCGCCCGTGTCGATTCTTCCATGAGTCCGCCTATTCGGTCATCCGCGACGTGCGTCCTCATCCTGCTGGCAACGATCACCGTGTGCGCGCAGGAGCTGCCGCCCGCACTCGGCGAACGCTTCTCACAGGGGGTGGCGGATCTCAAGGCAGGGCAGCTTGATGCCGCAGAGGCAGCCTTTCGCGACGTCCTCCGCAGCGGTGGCGAACGCGCCTTCGTCCATCACAATCTCGGGATCGTGCTGCGTGAGCGTGGCCGCCACGCGGATGCGCTCGGCGAGTTCCGCGCCGCGATAAAGCTCGATCCAGCGTTCGGCCCCGCGCGCTTGCTGGCCGGCACGAGCCTGCTGGCGCTCGCTCGCGTCCGCGAGGCGCGGCTGGAGCTCGACCGGGCGGTGCAGTTGATGCCGCAGGAGGTCGTCGCGCAGGCACAGCTCGCCGATGCCTGTCAGCGCCTCGGCGACCGCGCGTGTGTCGCCGACGTGTATCGTCGCCTCGTCCAGATAGCCCCTGACAACGCGGAGTACGCCTACCGTCTCGGATCCGCATACATGGAGCTGGCAAAGTGGGCGTACGAGCGCATCGCGAAGAGCGACCCCACGCGGCCGGGCACGCACCTCGCTCTTGCACGGATACACTTCGACCAGGGGCGGCTGGACGATGCCGCGCGGGAGGTCGAGCGCGAGCTGGCGCTCGTGCCGTCCAGCGCGGACGCGCGTGAGCTGAAAGCGCGGATCGAGAGTGCACGCCGATAGCAAAGGGCATGGCGATCATCAGGTTTCTGGCGGCGACGTCGGTGGTGATCGCAGCGGCGATCGTTCCGGCTCCGGCACAGGAGCTGGTCGTGCCGCCGGTGGCGTCGCTGCGCGCGGACATCGATGCCGCTATCCGCGCGCAGGACTGGGAGCGCGCCGAGCGGCTGCTCGCTCAGGAAATCGAACGCCAGCCACGAGCGAGGGAGCTGCTCACGCTCGTCGCCCGCATCTTCTTCCTCGACGGCAAGCCGCTGAACGCAGCCGTCGCACTGAAGAAGGCGGACGCAATCGCGCCGCTCGATCCCGATCTCCGCCTGACGCTGGCACTCGCCTACCTCCGGGTCGCTCGTCCGGATTGGGCACGACCCGAGCTCGAACGGCTGGCACGAGCCGATCCGAACCGCGCGGAATACAGATACTGGATGGGGCGGTTGGACTATGACGCCGGGAAGTACGCGGATGCGATCGTGCGTTTCAAGGAAGCGCTTTCACGCGACTCGCGCCTGATGCGGGCCCACGACAACCTCGGCCTCTGCTACGAGGCGCTCGACCAGGTGGACGAGGCGATCGCCCACTATCGGGAGGCCCTTCGCTTGAATCGTGAGGCGCCATCGAAGTCTCCCTGGCCTCCCACCAATCTTGGCATTCTGCTTCGGCAACGGGGAGAGCTGGAAGAGGCCGCCTCTCTGTTTCGCGAGGCCCTGGAGTACGATTGCGGCTTCGCACGAGCGAGCTATCAACTGGGCGTACTGCTCGATCAGCAGGGTCGGACGGACGAGGCCTTCGATGAACTGACGCGGGCATTGGCAGCCGATCCGTCTTATGCCGAGCCTCACTACGTGCTGGCGCGCATCTACCGCCGCCAGGGGAAGACCGCGCTGGCGGATGCGGCGCTGGAGCGGTTTCTGCGCGCATCGCGCGAGCAGAGTCAAAAATGACCTGGCTCGTGATATCGATCGGACTCCTCGTCGGCCAGACGCCGCCGCACGTTGAGGTCGCCCACGCCCCGGCCCAGCTCGTGTCCGAGCTCTCAGTCCTTCTCGACAAGGGCGAGCTTGGATCGGCGAAGCCACGGGTAGACAAGCGCTCCGTCGATATCCGTCGGACCCGGCTCTGCACAACATCGCCGGTGTGATTGACGCGCAGGAGGGCGCGTACGCGGAGGCCGAGCGTCACTTCCGTGCGGCAATCGCCTCGAATCCTCGAGTCGTTCCCGCCTATCTGAATCTCGGGAGGCTCTATCAGGAGCACACAGCGGAGGACGCCGCCGCACCGCAGAAGGCGCTCACGGTCTATCAGCAGCTGCTGCTCGTTGACGCCGATAACCACGAGGCCCTCTTCCAGGCCGCGCATCTGTCGGCCTGTGCCGGCGAGTGGGCGTCCTCGCGCGCCTTTCTCGGGCGGCTGCCGGCGGTGGCGCGTGAACGGCCGCAGGCGCTCGTGACCCTGGCAGTCGATCTCGCCGGTCTCGGCGATCGTACCGGCGTGGAAAGCGTCACCGCCCGGGTCATCGCGCATCCCGATATGGCGGAGGAAGACGTGCTTGCCCTGCTTCCGGCCCTCGAGCGCGCGGGCGACGCCACCTTGACTGAAGCGCTGTTCGCCGGACTCGATGCACGCCGGCTGGCCTCGGCTGCCTCCCTGCGGCACCTTGCACTCGCCCAAAGCGAACAGGGACGCCTCGACGCCGCGCGGGAGACCCTGGAGCGCGCGATGCGCGTATCGACGGCACCGACGGTGCCCCTCCTGCTCGACCTGGCGCGCGTGGCGTACAAGCAAAAGGACTTTCGCGGGGTGCTTGGGTATCTGGCGCACGCGCGCGACCTCGATCCAAAAAACGCCGAGGTCCATTTCTTTTTCGGAATCTCTTGCGTCGAGCTGAATCTCGGCGGCGAGGCCTACGACGCGTTGAAGAAGGCGGGCGAGCTGGCGCCGGATAACCCGTACGTCAACTTCGCCCTCGGTGCCGTCGCCATTCATCGGCGCGAGCCGTCCGAAGCACTTCCATACTTCGAGAAGTGACATTCGCCTGAAGCCTGACGATCCGCGCGGCCGCTTCGCGCTCGGCGCCGCGCGCTTCTACAGCAACGACTTCGAGGCGGCGCAGATCGCGCTCGAGCACGCAGCGCGCTCACCCGAGACCGCAGCGGGAGCGCACTACTTCCTCGCGCGGATTGCCCGGCAATCGAACGACCTTGCAAAGGCGCGGGAGGAGATTCGACGCGCGCTCGATGCGAACCCGCGATACGCGGACGCATTGGCCGAACTGGGACTCGTGCAGACGCGAGGCGGCGAGTTCCAGGCCGCGGAGCGGTCGCTGCAGGATGCGCTCGCGGCCGACCCCGATAACTACGCGGCCACGTTCAACCTCGCGGCCCTCTACGCGCGCACCAAGGATCCCCGGCGGCAGGAGCAGGCCGATCGGCTTGCCGCGATGGAGCAACGGCGCGCCGTCACCGCACAGGAATTCCTCCGCATGGTGGAAGTGGTGCGGCCTTGACGCGATGGGTGATCGCATTCCTGCTTGCGACGACCCTGGAACCGGGCATCGGCGCGGCTGCCCAGATCGCTCCGGCCCCTCCAAAACAGCACGCGCCGAACGTCGCCGCGGTTGTGCTCGCGGCGAGAGCGCATCTGGAACGTGGCGAGCATTCCGCGGCGTACGATCTCCTGCGAGCGGCGCTGGCCAGGCATCCAACCAACGTGGATGTGCTCTACCTGCTCGGCGTCGTGTCGAGCGCGCTCGCGACGCGCGAGTTCGATCGGTTGTACACGTTGGCGCCTGAGGGCGCCCGGGTGCATCAGCTCCTGGCGGAGGCGTTCAAGCTCCAGGACAAGCTCGCCGAAGCCGCGGCGGAGTACGAGCTCGCGCTGGCGGTCGAGCCCCGCCTGCTCGAGGTGCTCATCGAGCTGGCGGCCATTCGCCGCCAGGAATCCGACTGCGAGCGGGCGGCGGTGCTCTACCGCCGTGCTGAAGCCGTGCGGTCCACCTACGAGGGGACGTACGGCCTCGGCGTCTGCCTTGCCGCTCAAGGCGATCACAAGGCGGCGGTCCAAGAGCTCCGCAAGGCGTTGAAGCACGATCCACAGTCCGCGAGCGCGCATTTCGGGCTCGGCAGCTCGCTGCAGCAGTTGGACGAGGCTGCCGACGCGGCGCGGGCGCTCGAGCGTGCCGTGGCGCTGCAGCCTCGGATGCGTCAGGGCCACTACCTGCTCGGCCGCGTGTATCGCACGCTGGGGTTCGAGCAGCGTTCCCGCCAGGCGTTTGCCAGAGCCGAGGAGCTCGCGCAGGCAGAGCGCGCAGCAGACGCAAGAAAGCACCAGCCATGATCGGACGTCGGATCGTCGTCCACGCAATTGCCGCGCTCGCGGCGGTGCAGGCGCTGCCTCCGACAAAGCGCACGCCCCCGACGTCGCCGAATGCAGCCGCGGGCGTTCGCTATCGCGATGTCACTCGCGAATCAGGAATGGCCACGTTCAAGCATGTGTCGGGAAGCCCGGAGAAGAACTACATCATCGAAGCGACCGGCTCCGGCGTTGCACTGTTCGACTTCGACAACGACCGGCACGTCGACGTCTATCTGGTGAACGGATCTACGCTCGATCGGCTGCAACGTGGAGAGCCGGCACCGTCTGCGGCGCTCTTCCGCAACAACGGAAACGGCACGTTCACCGACGTCACGGTCGAGCGTGGCGTCGCAAATCAGCGCTGGGGGCAGGGCGTCTGCGTAGGAGACTTCGACAACGACGGGTTCGAGGATCTGTACGTCACGAACTTTGGCAGGAACAGGCTGTATCGCAGCGACGGCGGCCGCACGTTTGCCGACGTCGCCGAGGCAGCTCACGTGGCTGCGGACACCTGGTCCACGGGCTGCGCTTTCGGTGACTACGATGGCGATGGATGGCTCGACCTGTTCGTAGCGGGTTACGTGAGCCTCGATCTCCAGAACCTCCCACCGCCGGCGAACGCACGAGCGTCCTCACCAAAAACTTCGCCTTCCGGCGTGTCGGCCGCCGCGTCCGACGCGGGGCCCTCGCGCATGGGCGCCGCGTATTCCTCCGGTGCTGCTTTGTGCACCTATCGCGGCGAGCGAGTGATGTGCGGCCCTCGCGGCCTGAAGGGAGCGCCCGACCATCTGTATCGAAACAACCGGGACGGTACGTTCACCGATGTCACCCAAGATGCCGGTGTCGCCGACCGAAATGCCCTGTACGGTTTCGGCGTCGCCTGGTTCGACATGGACGATGACGGGCGCCTCGACTTGTTTGTCGCAAATGACTCCGGACCCAACTTCGTATACCGCAACCTCGGAACAGGGCGGTTCGAGGATGTCAGTTACCCCTCGGGGGCGGCCCTCGATGGCCAGGGCCGCGAACAGGCGCACATGGGGGTCGCCGTCGGCGACTATGACAACGACGGCCGCGCCGACCTCCACGTGACGAACTTCGCGAACGACTTCAACGCGCTCTATCACAACGACGACGGCCGCAGCTTCACCGAGTCCACGGCGTCGACCGGTCTGACGATGCCGACAATGCCTTTCCTGGGATGGGGCACCGACTTCCTGGATTACGACAACGACGGCTGGCTGGACCTGCTCGTCGTCAACGGCCACGTCTATCCCGAAGCGGACCGGTTCGCGTGGAACACGTCTGTACGCGCAACGGGCCCTTCTGTTCAGGAACCTCAAAGGCACACGCTTCGAGGACGCCGGCGCGGCGGCGGGAGACGTCCTCTCGGCGCCACGTGTCTCACGCGGTTCCGCGGTTGGAGATCTGAACAACGACGGCGGGATCGACATCGTCATCAACAACCTCGACGATGGCCCGACCGTCGCGCTGAATGACGGCGGCGCGAAGGCAGGACACTGGCTGACGGTCACGCTGAGAGGCGATCCTCGGCGCAAGTGTCCTCGCGACGCGATCGGATCCGTCGTGCTCGTCAGTGCCGGAGGCATCACACGGCGGGCCGAAGTGGCGAGCGGCCGCGGTCAGATCTCGCAGTCGGACGCTCGCGTGCACTTTGGTCTGGGCCGGGAGGCCGCCGTTACTCGACTGCAGGTGAGATGGGCGAACGGTCCAACCGTGGCGTATCCGATCGACCGTGTCGATGCACATGTGACCATCGACCAAGCGACCGGCGCCGTGACGTACGACAAGTAACCACTCTCTGTGCGACGCGATTAACTCCGCTCGTAAAACGGCGGCGGCTCGATCCCGAGCGCGCGCAGGTAGACGTAGCCCTGACCGCGATGATGGATCTCGTTGTCGACGACATAGAGGATGAGATTGTGAAGGACGTCCTTGTACTGACCGAACGCCGTTAGCGTCTCGGCGAATCGTTGCGCAGGGATCTGCGGCCACAACGCGTTCAGCTGCTGCGTGCTCTCGTCCCACAGGCGAAGCACGTCCTTCTTGGGCTGCGCATCGCGGCTGCTCGACGCGCTCCAGTCGCCCGAGACCGCGCCACGCACCATCGGCACCGCCATCGAGAGCATTTCCAGCGCAAGCACGCCGAAGGGCCGCATGCCTCCCACGCTGAACGCAAAGAGCTTGTCGTCGGGAAACGCATCGATGACACGCCGGGTCAACCGGCGGTGGCCCTGCCAATGGGCCAGAAGAGCGTCGGGTGAAATAAAAGGGGTTGAGTCCGTGGGCACGAAACCTCCGCACGAGGGGGCATACCATTATGGGATCATCGGAGGCAGCATGCTGGCAAACCGGTCCATGCCGCGGTGCACGGTCATTCCAGAGCTTGGGTATCGCGACGTGGGTGAAGCGATCGCCTGGCTGTGCGACGCTTTCGGTTTCACGTTGCGTCTGCGAATCGCGGATCATCGAGCACAGCTCAATGTCGGAGATGGAGCCGTCGTCCTGACGTGCCACCCGGAGCCGGACGGGCATGCGCACGCGGTCATGGTGCGTGTGGATGACGTCAAGGCCCATCACGAACGGGCCACGCGTCGTGGGGCGCGGATACTGCGGCCGCCTGCCGACTATCCATACGGCGAGCGGCAATACACCGCCCAGGACTCTGGCGGTCACTGCTGGACGTTCTCCCAATCGATCGTCGATGTCGCTCCAGAGCAATGGGGCGGCACGCCGGGCCAGCTGTAGACGCATGGAACGCGCCACCAAAAACTCTGATCTCGCTGTGATGCTGAGCGGCGGCGGCGCGCGCGCGGCCTATCAGGTCGGCTTCTTGCGCGTCCTCGCGAGGGAATTCCCTGACGTGCTTCCGGGGATTCTCACCGGTGTGTCCGCAGGCGGAATCAACGCCGCGTACCTCGCGGCACGGGACGAGCCATTTGCCGAGAAGGTCGAGAATCTCGCCGACGTCTGGGCCGGCATCCGGATTGACGATGTGTTCAGGGTCGATCTGCGGGATCTCGCGTCGCGCAGCGTGCGCTGGGGCGGCCGGCTGCTCGCGGGCGGCTCGTACCCGCTGCCACCGGCGCGCAGCCTCGTGGATACGGAGCCACTCCGCAATCTGCTGGGCGGACTGCTTCTGAGCGATGACGCCGGGATCCCCGGCATCGCCCGCAATCTGAAATCCGGCTGGCTGCGGGCCATTGCCCTCACCGCCTCGAGCTATACGACCGGCGAATCAGTGACGTGGGTGCAGACGCCAGACGATTGCGGGATCGAAACATGGAATCGGCCGCAGCGCACGAGCGTTGCCTGCGCGCTTGGAGTCGAGCACGTCATGGCGTCGTCGGCGCTGCCATTCTTCTTTCCAGCGATCAAAGTTGGCGGCGCGTGGTACGGCGATGGCGGCATCCGGCTGACCGCGCCTCTCTCGCCGGCGGTGCATCTCGGCGCCAAGCGGATCATCGCGGTCTCGACGCGGCACATCCGCGAAGACACGGATCCGCCGGAGACGTCAGACTATCCCGCGCCCGCGCAGATCGCCGGCGTCTTGTACAACGCGATCTTTCTCGATCAGCTCGACAGCGATGCGCTGGAGATGCTGCGGATCAATCGCGTCATCGCCCGCCTGCCCCCCTCGGAGCGGTACGGTCTGCGGCCGATCGACCTGCTGATGCTGCGGCCGTCAGTCGATCTGGGAAGGCTGGCCAACGAATACGAGCCGGAGCTGCCCCGCGCCTTCCGTTTTCTCACACGTGGACTGGGCACCAAGGAGACGAGGTCGAACGACATGCTGAGCCTCGTGATGTTCCAGGGCGACTACGTCAAGCGGATCATGGAGCTCGGAGAGGCGGATGCGATGACGCGTATCGACGACATCCGCCAGCTCCTGGGCGACGGCATCTAGTCCGGCGCTACCCCCACCACGTCTCTCCCTGCGCCAGGTGCGCGCGGACGACATCTGGATTGAGCTCGATTCCGAGTCCGGGCTTGTCGGTCGCCTGCACGAACCCGTCTTTGATGTACGGTCCATCGAGGAGCAGGACCTGATCCATCCAGTCGCCCTCGCCGGTTACCGTTTCGAGGGCGATGTAATCGCGAATGGACGATGCCCACTGCGCTGACGCGTAGGTGCAGACCTGGCTCCCGGTGTTGTGATTCGCCATCGGCAGCCCGAAGATGTGCGCCAGATCGGCGATGCGCTTGGTCTCGAGGAAGCCGCCGGAGTTCCGCAGGTCGGGATGGAGAATGTCGCAGCCCTGGTTCAGGATGAAGTCCTTGAACCCTTCGCGTCGCGCGAGATTCTCGCCCATGCAGATCGGCACCTTCGATGCCGCGCATAGACGCTTCCACGAGTCCGAATAGTCGACCGGCAGCGGATCCTCGAGCCAGACGGGCTTGATCGACTCCACCGCATCGGCGATCTGAATCGACGTCCGCACGTCGTACTCCCAGTGGCAATGCACCATCAGGTCGTGGTCCCAGCCGATGGCCTCCCGGCAGTTCTCCCACCCCTTTTGCAGGTTGATCAGCTCCTTCGTCGTCAGCACGCGGTTGGCGAGGTCGCGTGCCTTGTCGGTGGCGGGGTCGGTGTGTTGAAGGCCGAACTTGTGGCAGGTGAAGCCGCTCGGATGCGCCTTCGCCTTGGCCGCCCAGTCGGCGACCGACGCCTTGTCCAGCATGCTCTTCGGCGCCGCATGATCGTACACGCGCACCTTCTCGCGGAACCTTCCACCGAGGAGCGTGGACGTGGGGACGTCGAGGATCTTCCCCGCCAGATCCCAGAGCGCCATCTCGATTCCGCTGACCGCGCGCATCAGGTTGTGCGCGGAACCATCCGTACGCGATCCGCTCAAGCTGCGCGCTCCCGCGCCCATGCCGGTGTAGAGCTTGTCGATCTCGAGCGGGTCCTTGCCCACCAGCCATGGCTTGAATGAAAGCACCTGCTCCTTCACACCCACGCCCGGTGAGCCATAGGCCTCGCCGATTCCGTACAGACCGGCGTCCGATGTGATCTTGACGAGCGTGTAGGTGCGGCCGGCCCTGCATCATCATCACCTGCAGGTCCGTCACCTTCACGCGCTTGCGCTCGGCGGCCGCGAGCTCGTGGAAGGACGAGAGGAACGCCGGCGCCACGAATGGCGCCGCGCCCAGGCCGCACAGGAATTGCCGACGAGAGAAGCCGCGCAACGTGTCCATCGCCCTACCAGGTACAGCTTGAGCCCGACCTGCATCCGCCGCGGCTGATTCTCCTGAGTGGTGATGAGGCCAAAGTTGTTGCTGCTGAAGTCCGTGTTCGGCGCTCCCCACACGATGCGATTGAAGATGTTGAACGCCTCGACGCGAACATCGACGTCGAGCTTCGAGCCCGCCTTGATCGACTTGGCGACGCTCACGTTCTCGTTCAGATTCCAGAACCGGCGAACATCGGAATTCACGCGCGGCGCATTGCCAAGCTCGCCAACCGGCTGAACGAACGCCGCACGGTTCAGGAACCGGTCGACCAGCGGGTTGAACTCGTCGCCGGCGAGCGGCGCCCGCCAGTCCACGCCCGCGACGACGTTCGGACGGTTCGTGCCGTTGAAGATGTTCAGCGGCGCGTTCGTGGTGACGCCGAGCGGGAACCCGCTGCTGTAACTCTGGATGATGGCGACGCGCCACCCGCCAAGAATCTGATTGGCGATACCTGACGTCAGCCATCGGCGGCCCTCGCCGAACGGCAGCTCGAGGACCGAGCTGATCTTGATGGTGTGCGTCTGGTCGAACCGGCCGATTGACCATTCGAGCTCAGGACGGGCGGTATCCATCGAGCCGCCGCTGCCGCTGAACTGATCGGCATCGGTCATGAGCCTCGAATAGCCGTAACTGCCCTGCAGCAGCACGCCTCCCGATAACCGCTGGTTCACCTTCACGAGGCCGGAGTGATAGTGGGAGCGGCCCGTCTTGTCACCACCTCCGCTCTGGACGTTCACCTGAAGGTATTGCGGGAACGGGCGCAGCGCCTGAGCAACGGTCCGCGACCGCTGGACGTTTGCATTGGTGAAGTTTGGATACGGAGGCGTGATACCAGCGGCCACGGCCGCCGGAGCCGTGATCTGCGAGTTCAACAGATCGCGCGCCCCGATTGGGCCAAACCTGGCGACCAGGTCGTTCACCACTGACATCGGCACCTGGTTCGGGTTCACCAACCCGGCCTGGAGGTTCGATCCGTAGACGCCGTTGTAATCGAGCTCAACGGTCATGCCCCTCAGGACTTCGCGCTGGACCGAAACGGTCCAATTGTCGTACACGGCTGGTTTCGTCGCTTCCGCCCCGTTGAACCAGTCCACGTTGTTGTTGTTCGAGAACGCTGGATCGATGAGCGGCGGAAGCGGATAGGCCGGCAGGCCCTGATCGAGAAGGAACGTTGGCGTGACGCCTGCATCGGCCGTTTCGAACACGTACTGGCCGATGAACCCTGCGAAGTGGCTGCTGCCCTGGACGACGGTGACGCGTCCGAAGGATCGGCCAACGCCGCCTCGGAACGTCGTCTTGTCGTTCGCGCTGTACGCGAAACTCACTCGCGGCGCCACCGCCTTGTAATAGCCGGGAACGAGGCTGCTCACACCCTCGCGGCCCGGGCCATCACCGGCAAACACAAGAGCGCCGGGATAGTTGTTGACGGCCGGATTCGGCTTCGTCGGCGAAAAATCGGAGTACTCGATCGCCGCCCGCCCGCGGGGGCTTCGTGTACCCGTAGCGCAGACCGTAGTTGAGCACGAGCTTGTCGTTCAGGCGCCAGTCGTCCTGCGCGTAAAAACCATAGTACGGGTAGATCTGCTGCAGATAACGAATCGTCTCGGTTCGGCCGGTATCAGCCACGCCGAGCAGGAACGACGCGAACGAGTTGCCGCCACCGTTCGCCAACGTTGTCGCGCCGGGAATGGATGTCTGCCTGAAGCTGAAGCCGGCCCTGCCGCCGAGATCCTGCTGGCCGAAGCCGTTCGCCTGCTGGCGGTCGAAGGTGAAACCCGACTTGACCGTGTGCGAGCCCTTCACGAACGTGAAGTCGTCCTTGATGGACCATCTCGGCTGCTCCGTCCCGTTATACGAGGACCCTCCCCACGTCGCGAACTCGGAGAAGCTGATGATCCCGAAGTTCTGATTGCAGTCGACGGCGTTCGGAATGCAGATCCGATCGCGCCAGTTCTGATCGACGTTGGGAGAGAACGCATTCTTGTTGAATGTGTTCATCCCGAACGTCAGGTGATTCACCATGCGCGAGCCGATCCAGTCCCAGCTCGCACGGTGGAGATCGCCGTCGAACGTCGACAATTGAAAAGTGTTGAACGGTTCGGGAAGTCCGGCTGCGCCAGAGGGGCCGGGTTCCTGTCTGTTGTTCGTTCGGTTGAAGAGGTATGAGAGACGCTGATTGTCACGGAGCGCGTGATCGATCTTGATGCTGAATTTGTTGGTCTTCTCGCGGGTGGTGCCACCGGGCGACAGGTAGTTGTTCGAAACGTAGCCAAAGCTGCCCGGAACGATCCCTTCGCGATTCGGGACGACCGCGTTCCGCGCGATCGCCAGGTACTGCCTGGCCACTGTGCTGAACCGGCTCGCCGGAATCACGTTGTTCGGGAACGGATCTCTGATGAAGCCGGTCCCGTTCGGATTCGGCCTGGTTGTCGCGGGATCGTAGATGATCAGCCGCCGGCCGCTGGCGTCGACCCAGTTGGAGAAATCGCCGTTGTACATCTCGGGCGTCGGCACGCTCAGCGTCTGCGAATTCGACGCCTGCCGATTCGTGAAGCCTTCGTAGGCGGCGAAAAAGAATGTGCGGTTCGTCCCGTTGTACACGCGGGGAATCTTCACGGGCCCGCCCAACGACGCCCCAAAGTTGTTCTGCCGGTATATCCCCTTCCTCGCCTCGAAGAAGTTCTTCTCGTCCAGCGCATCGTTGCGGAGGAAGTTGTAGACCGACCCGTGGAACACGTTGGTGCCCGATTTCGACGCGAAGGTGATCGCGCCGCCGCCGGCCTGACCGAACTCGGGCTTGAAGCCGTTGGTCTCCACCGAGAACTCGGTAATCGCCTCCACGGACGGCGTGAGGAATGCGGTTTCGGTGACGTCCGCGTTGCGGTTCGTGTTCACCGAGATGCCGTCGAGCGTCGCGCCGAACGCGCCGCCCTGCCCACCTCCAAGAACCACATTCGTCCCGCTTCCTTTCGCCTCGGGAACCACGTTCACCAGGTCGAACACGCTGCGCATGGCGCCGCCCACCACCAAGGGAAGCTGGTCGATCATCTCGTTCGACACGTTGGTGGCTACCTTCGCATCCTCGGTCTGCAGCAGAACGCTCTCGGCGCTCACCGTCACCGACTCGTTGATGGCGCCGAGGTTCATGACCACGTCGATTCGCAGCGTGGCGCCTGCGGTCAGCCGGATGCTGTCGACGATGGCGGATTGGAAGCCCTCGATCGCCGCCTCGATGCGATACGGGCCAGGCGGAAGGTTCGCCGCGCTGTAGGTGCCGGACTCTGACGAGACCACGTGCGTCGTCGCGTTGGTGTCGGTATTGATGACCTTTACCGAAACCCCGGGGACGACGGCCTTCGTGGTGTCCTGGACGACGCCGGTGATGCTGCCGCGTTCGGACTGCGCGAAACTCGGCGCTGGGGCGGCGAGAACCACCGTGGCAAGCAGGATCGCGAGGGAGCGTGAAATCGTCATTCTTGGCCTCCGAGCGCGCATAGCATATCGTCAGCGCCGAGTGGTCTGACCAGGAAAAAGCGTGCAGGCGAGCCGGGGGGGTCCAAAACCTGCTGAGATGATTTCTATGTCCGTGGAGAAGGTTACGCGACTGCCTGCCCGCGACGCCGCAGCAGGAACTGCCGCGTCGCCTCGTCCTCGGTCAATTCGATCGCGCGATCGAACGCGTCGAGCGCCTCCCGCGCGAGCCCGAGCCGCTGCAGGAGATGGGCCCGGACGGCCCAGTACGGCTGGTAGCTCTTGATGGCCTCGAGCGCGATTTCGTCCAATCGTGCGAAGCCGGCAGCCACGCCTTCCGCCTCGGCGAGCGCCGCGGCGCGACCCACCAGCGCCCCCGCGGTCGGCGCGGCCCGAACCAGGCCTTCATACAGGACCGCCATGGCGTGCCAGTCGGTCTTTCCGCTGCGCGCCCCTTCGACGTGCGCCGACTGCAGCGCCGCTTCGAGCTGGAACCGACCGAACTGACGCCGCCCTGAACGGTGCTGGCCGGCCGCCGCGTTGAGGATTCGCTCGGCCTCGTCGATCATCGGTACCAACCACAGCCGCGTGTCCTGCTCGGAGATCGGCACGTACTCTCCGTTGGCCGCCCGACGCGCGGGCCGGCGAGCCTCGCAGTAGAGCATCAGGCCGAGCAGGCCGCGTGCTTCGGGTTCGTCGGGAAGAACGTCGACGAGCACTCGGGCGAGCCACACCGCTTCACGCGCAGACCTCGCCGGCGGGGATCGGCGCCCGCGAAGTCATCCCAGCCGCTGCCGTACGCGGCATAGAACACGCTGAGCCCGGGTGCTTCCTCGCTCGGGAACTCGGACATCGCGTAGTTGGAGTACACCTTTCAGCTCGCCATTTCCTCCCTGGTGAACGACACGTGATAGTCCCTGTTGAAGTCGTTCCCGTGCGACGAGACCCACGTGAAGCGCCAGCCCATGCGGCGCTTGAACGACTCGATCTGCGGCAGCGCCGCGCGCGAGGCCGCCACCAGCGTCACGTCCCGCTGCGCCAGGTGCACAACGCTGGCGTCGATGTGGTCTGACAGCAGCGAGCAGCTGGGGCACCCTTCGCTCCATCCGGGCCCCATCATGAAGTGATACACGATGCGCTGACTTCTGCCGCCGAAGAGGTCGGCCATCGTCTGCTGCCCTCCGGGAGCATCGAACACGTATTGCTTGTCAACCTTCACCATCGGCAGCCGCCGGCGCGCCGCGCTGAGCGCGTCGCGCTCACGTGTGAACGCCTTCTCTTTGATCAGCAGCTCTTTGCGAGCGGTCAGCCATTCATCTCGCGTCACGATTCTCGGTCGTTCATTGTGGTCTCCTTCGGATCAGCTTCACCACGAGCGCGGTGAGCCCTCCCGCCGATATCGTTCCAGCGAAAAGGGTTGTTGCCGTTGCGAGGCACGCTGGACACATGGCGCCTCCCTTCCTATCTGCTCTGATGACGCGTGGCGAGGCGTCATTTCGACAGCCCATCACTACAATTGAGGCATGGCCGCTCGGGAGTGCTACCACTGCAAGCAGTGGATCGAGGAAGGCGCGGCGCACGACTGCTGGACGACGACAGAAGCGGCTCTGACGGAGGGTCTTTCAGAGGATCTGCAGGACGCCTGGGAGCGTCTGCGCGAGACCGCGGCCTCGTTTGGCCATCAGCGAATCTACGCCTCGCACAACTCCATCATGTTCTCGCGCCAGTCCTGCTACTTCTTCGTGCGTCCCAAGAGGAGCTTCCTCGAGGTCTGTGTGTTCCTCGGGCGCACGGTGAAAGCGCCTCAGGTGCGACGGGTCGATCAGGCGTCGAAGTCGAAGGTCGTGCACTTCATTCAGATCAGGCACAGGGACGAGGTCGAGGCGCCCGTCACCGACTGGCTTCGCGAAGCCTACGAGCTGTCCGACGTCACGGCCGCAAAGACCTCAACGAAGAAGGCACGGGCTGCTCGGAAAACCGTCGCCGCCAGGAAGTCGAAGCGGCGCTAAAGTAGGGAGCTGGGATGAAGCCATTTCGCGCTGCCGTCCGGATCGCCGCGGCCGTCTGCTGGCTCCTGGTGTGCAAAGAGCCGGCGAGCGCGCAAACAGACATCAGGGTCGGCATCATCGGCACCGACACCTCGCACGTAACCGCATTCACCCGGCTGCTGAATGACAAGAACGACCCGAATCACGTGGCGGGCGCCCGAGTAGTGGCCGCTTTCAAGGGAGGCAGCCCCGACGTCGAGGCGAGCCGTACGCGGATCGACCGCTTCGCCGCGGAGCTCAAGGACAAATGGAGCGTCGAGTTCGTCGATTCGATCGAGGAGCTGTGCGAGAAGGTGGATGCCGTGCTGCTCGAAAGCGTCGACGGGCGGCCGCATCTCGCTCAGGTGCGCCCGGTCTTCAAAGCGAAGAAGCGCGTGTTCATCGACAAGCCGTTCACGGCCAGCTATGCCGATGCGCGAGAGATCGTGCGGCTCGCGCACGAATCGGGCGTGCCGTTCTTCAGCTCGTCGAGCCTGCGTTTCGTCGCCGACGTCCAGGCGATCAGAAACAACGGCCAACATGGCGGGATTGAAGGCGCGTTCACGTTCGGACCCGAGAATCTCGAGCCGCACCATCCCGATCTGTTCTGGTACGGCATCCACGCCGTCGAGATGCTCTATACACTCCTCGGTTCCGGCTGCGAGCAGGTGACGCGCGTCAAGACCGATAGCGGCGATACCGTGGTCGGCAGGTGGAAGGACGGACGCATCGGCACGATGCGCGGCCTGATCCGCGGCAAGCAGGACTACGGCGCCGTTGCCTTCGGGACGAACGCCGTCCTCGCGACGCCGGTGCCGATGAAGAGCGACTATCGCGGCCTGCTCGTGGAGATCGTGAAGTTCTTCCAGACCGGCGTGCCTCCGGTCCAACCGGACGAGACGCTGGAGATCATGGCGTTCATGGAAGCCGCCGAGCTGAGCAAAGTTCGCGGCGGCGCACCAGTTGCGTTGTCCGAAGTCACGCAGGGGAGGTGAACAGATGGACCGTCGTCACTTTCTTCGCAATACGGCGGCCGCGACGGCCGGTCTCGCCCTCGGCCTGCCCGGGCGGAGCCATGGGCAGACGAGCGCGAACGACACGATCAACGTCGCGATCATCGGCCTTCGCGGCGACCGCAAGGACCATGCGACGTGGACCCAACGGGGGCGAGGACAGGATCACTACGAGCATCTTTCCACCATTCCCAACGTTCGGATCTCCCACGTGGTGGATGTCGACGAACGGCATTTCACCGACTCGCTCTCGTTTGTGAAGCAGAAGTACGGGGGCGATCCGAAGGCGGAAACCGATTTCAGGCGGGTGCTCGACAACAAGGACGTCGATGCGGTGACCATTGCCGCACCGGATCACTGGCATGCGCTCATGACGATCTGGGCGTGCCAGGCGGGAAAGGACGTCTACGTCGAGAAACCCATCAGCCACAACATCGTCGAAGGCCGGCGAATGATCGAGGCCGCCCGACGATACGGCCGCGTCGTGGCGGCTGGGACCCAGAGACGGAGCAATGCACTGGTCGCGAAGGCAGTCCAGTTCCTGCGCGACGGAGGGCTGGGCACGGTCTACGCGGGGAAGACCGTCGTCTACCGCCTGAGGGATCCCATCGGCGTCGTGGCTGACAGCACCATGCCGCAGGGAGTTCACTACGATCTATGGCTCGGGCCCGCGCCTGCCCGTCCCTTCAACGAAAACCATTTTCACTATCACTGGCACTGGTTCTGGGAATACGGCACGAGCGACCTTGGCAACACGGGAGTCCATACGCTCGACGTCGTTCGATGGCTGCTGGGAAAACAGGAGCATCCGCGCACGGCATACTGCAGCGGCGGCCTGTACGAGGGAGGCTCGCCAACCGATCAAGCGACGCCGAATACGCAGCAGGCCACCTATCGATACGCGGACGGCACCGAGATCCATTGCGAGCTGCGCAACTGGTTCAGCGGTCCGCCCGAGGCCCAGGGTGTCTACATCTTCGGTTCCAAGGGATGGATGAAGGTTGGCAACGACACGGCACAGGTGTTCTTCGGAAAGAAAAACGAGCCCGGCCCTGTGCTGACCGCGGAAGGTCCGCCCGACGATGGGCAGCCGCATTTCGAGAACTTCATCGAATGCATGCGCTCGCGGAAGTCCGAGAACCTCAAGGCGTCGCTCGAGGATGGTCACCTGTCGACCGCGCTATGCCATCTCGGGAACATCTCGTACCGCGTGGGCCGATCGGTCACGTTCGACGGAGCTCGCGAGCGATTCGAGGGCGACGAGCAGGCGAATCAGCTTCTCGGCCGTCGGTATCGCGCGCCGTACGTGCTTCCCGAGAAAACCTAGCCAGAACGCCATGAAAGCGAGCCGATTCGCACTGGCTGCGGCGCTCGTCGCCGTCATGGCCGCGCCGACGCGGGGGCAGCACACCTACACCGACACGTCGGGCCGACTGCGGGTGGCGCTCTCCAAGCAACCACTCTCGCCGAACGGTCCGTCCAAGGGACCCACGACGATGGCGGAGGGCGGAATACAACAGATCCTCGAGGGCATGGGCGCGATCGTTCGCACCGCGGAGGCGCGGCTGACGAGCGAAGAGGAGAAGGAATACGGCGGATGGAAACGGCTCGGCATGTCGCTCGGCCACTTCGCGGATATCGTGGCTCAAAACGAGCGCGATGGATACTTCACCGTAGGCCTGCTGGCGACGTGTCCCTCGATGCCCGGCCTCGTGGCCGGGCTGCAGCGCTCCGGTCCGACGCGCGAGCCGATCAAGATCGGCATGCTGTGGCTCGACGCCCATCCCGACTTCAATACCCCTGAGACGACGCGGAGCGGATCGCTCGGCGGAATGCCGGTGGCCGTGGCGACCGGTCGAGCGCTGCAGGTCATGCGCCTCGACGCGAAGCTCGAGCCGCCGCTGCCGGACCGGCACATCGTGATGGGCGGCGTGCGGCTGACCGATCCGCTGGAACAGCATCTGCTCGACAGCTCGATGATCGAACAGGTGAGCGTCGACGACCTGCGCAACCAGACGCCGGCGGTGTGGGCGCAGCTCGATCGTCTGAACCGGCTGACCGACAAGATTTACGTGCACATCGACATGGACGTTCTGGATCCGCGAGAAGTCATGGGGCACGGCAACAAAGTTCCCGATGGCCCGTCGAGCGAGCAGCTGGCACGCTTGTTCGAGGCGATCTTCGCGCGCTATCAGAAGGCGGCCGCAATTGGCTTCGCGACGATTCCGGCGACCGATGAAGGCGGACTGTCGATCGCCGCCGTGAATCGCATGATCGCCGCGGCGGTTCGCGGCGTGAAAGCACGTTCGATGTGAATGGACCGGGCTTCAGCGGTCGACCGGTCGTTCGAATACTACACGCCCGCCGATAACGGTCAGATCCGGTCGAATCGACCGCAGCCGCTCCGCGTCACAGGTCAGCACGTGATCGTCGAGTACGACGAAGTCGCCGAGCTTGCCTGGCTCGATCGAGCCGCGGTTCTTCTCGTCGAAGCTGAAGCGGGCCGCGTCGCGCGTCATCATCCGCAGCGCATCCTCCCGCGATACCGCTTCCTCGCCGCTGACGATGCGCCCCGACTCCGTGCGGCGTGTCGTGGCGGCGTACAGCGTCAGGAACGGATTGAAGGGGTTCATCGCCTCGTTCGGGTCGAGTCCGAACATGTGATCGGTGTTGATTGCGACCGGCACGCCGGCCTGTCGCCACGTGCGCAACCCAACAAAGTGAGCGAGGCGCTCGCCGCCAAGCGCATTCGACAGCGCGTCCGCATCCTTGTAGTACCACGCCGGCTGCGTATCGACGAGCACGCCGAGGCGCGCGGCCCGCGCGGCTGTCTCCGGATGGACGAAGTAGGCGTGAATGAGCGTGTGGCGCCGGTCGGGCGCCGGACTTTCCTTCTGCGCCGCTTCGATGGCGTCGAGCACGACGTCCACGCCCGCGTCGCCGGTCACGTGCGCAACCATCTGCCATCCATGGCGGTGACCGATTCTGACAGCCGAGGCGATCTGCTGGGGAGTGAGAGTCAGGAACCCTCGATACTGCGGATCACCGATCGCGTACAGCTGTCGCGCGCCGAGGCCGTACGGCTCGCGCATGAACGCGGTGCCGATCAGGATTCCCCCGTCCGCGACAAGCTTGAGCGGACCAGCCTTCAACCATTCGTCGCCGCTCCCGAAATGGAACGGCAGGCCGCTGACGAAGCGCTCGACCGCGGCCGGATCGCTCGCAGGAGGGACGCGAATCGTCACCGTTGCCCTTACGCGCAACCGCTTCGCGCGGCGCAATGCGTCGTACGTCTGATAGCCGGCGAGGATCAGCCCCACGCTCGATGACGCTGGTGATGCCGACGGCGAGATACTGCTGATGGACTCGCTCGAGGGCGTCCAGCGAGACGCCCGGTGTTGGCGGTCGGAAACGATCGATCAGGCTGCCGACGTTCCGCAGCAGGCCGGTCGGCTCGCCGGCATCGCCCTTCACAATCGCTCCACCCGGCGGATCAGCAGAGTCTCGCGTAATGCCTGCCGCTCGAAGCGCCGCGCTGTTCAGGAGGAACGCATACGCGCCATCGACGGCGACAGGATGCCGCGGCGCCGCGGCGTCGAGTTCATTGCGCGTCGGAAAGCGACGCTCGCGCAGGCGCGTCGGAAAGACGCGCGGCGTCCAGATCCACGTTCCAGCTGGCACGCCCTCTGTGGCGCTTCGAATCCAGGCCTGCAGCTCGTCGATCGATCGGAGGTTTCGGAACGGTTGCGTGGCCTCTGCTTCCGCCACGCCGAGCGCGTGCACATGCGTATCGATGAACCCGGGGACGACCGCGCGGCCGCGGCCGTTGATGACGCGCGTCTTGCTGCCGACATGGACTCGCACGTCCTCGTTCGACCCGACCGCGATGAACCGGCCATCGCGGACCGCCACGGCGCTGGCCGTGCTGAACCGGTCGTCGACGGTTATGACGCGGCCGTCGAGCAGCACGAGATCGGCCTCGCGCGCCGGCGGCTGAGCCCCCGGATCCGCGGCGAACGCTGCGATCAGCAGGACGACAGCCGAGCGACGCCTCAGCATGACATCCACTCCTCGAGGTTCGCCGCGACGAACTCGTCGTCCGCCAGGTGGGGATACGCCCGGCAGACGCGGTCGATTTCGTCGGCCTGCCCCATGCTGAGCGTCTCACGCGGATCGAGACAGCGGGCGCTCGCCAGCAGACCCTGGCGACGCAACACCTCCTGAATGCCGGCAATACAGCCGGCGAAGCCGTGCGCGGCGTCGAAGAAGGCGGCGTTCGCATCGGTGGTCTCGACGCCTCGCTGCAGGAGGGTCTCGGGCACGCAGCCCGCGCGCGCGGCAGCATGGCACTCGGCGAGCATTGAGACCGCGCTCCGGGTCCACACCGCCCAGTGACCCAGCAGCCCGCCGACAATCCGGCGCTGGCCGGGCACGAACCGGAACGTCGTGACCAGATCGGTCACGATTGAATCGTCGTTCCCCGTATACAGCGCAATGTCAGTGCGACTCGCGTCGACCACGGCTCGGACGACATCGAGGGTCTGATAGCGGTTGAAGGGGGCGATCTTGATGGCCACGACCGCTGGAATCTCCGCAAAGCGGCGCCAGAAGCCGTACGAGAGCACACGCCCGCCGACGGAAGGCTGCAGGTAGAAGCCAATCAGCGGAATGCGTGCGCCGACCGCCTCGCAGTGCGCAATGAGCGCCGCATCATCGGAGTCCTTGAGCGACGCGAGACTGAGCAGCCCCGCCTGATAGCCGAGGCGTGCGAGCAGGTCGGCTTCGCGCAGCGCTTGATCGGTCTTCCCGCAGATGCCGCCGATGCGGATCAGCGGCTCGCCGCGCTCTGCGTCCGCTCGATCCATCTCTTCGCGTGTGATCGTCAGCAAGGGCTCGAACAAGCCGACCTGCGGATCGCGAATGGCGAACTGCGTCGTGTGCACCCCGACCGCCAGCCCACCGGCTCCCGCGGCGACGTAATACCGTGTCAGAGCCCGCTGGCGACGCTCGTCGAACCGGCCGTTGCCGTCGAGCGCAAGCGGATGCGCGGGAATGACCGTGCCGTTCTGAAGCGCCGCGCGAACGTTGTGTTGCATCTGCACGTGCACGCGACCGTCACATGAAGCGCTTCAGGAACGCGACGATCTCCTCACGCCCCTCGGGAGTTTCCATGTGCCCTACGTCATACCGCAACAGCTTCCATCGTTCCGGATGCCCTTGTTCGGCGTACACCCGAGTCAGCTCGCGGTCGATGATATCCAGGCCTTCGACGGGCGTCAGCTTGTCTTGAAGGCCGGCGAGCCCGAGGTGCGCGCGCGGAGCGATCAGCGCGTTGATCTGCGCGGTCGTGAAGCGCTTGAGCAGTCCAGGCACGTAATAGTAGACGCCGTGACCTGACAGTCCCTTTTTCACAAGCAGCGTGTGGAAGTCCGTCAGGCAGCAGATGTCCACCGTGACCTTGACGCGCTCGTCGAGCGCAGCCAGCCACCACGCCATGGTGCTGCCCATCGAAATGCCTACCGTCCCGATGCGTGCGGCGTCCACCGACGGACGTTCGACGAGCCAGTCCAGCGCCCGCAGGCTGTCGTAGACCATCATTCCCCACAAGACCTGACCCTGCCACAACATGGCTTTGAACATGTCCGGCTCGGTTGTGTGGCTGCGCTCGCCAAATACCCAGTGATCGATGCACAGGGCGACGTAGCCAAGATCCGTCAACACCTTCGCGTATGGAACCGGCTGGAGATAGCTGCGGCCTTCGATGAACTCCTGCTTCCCGATCTTGTAGCCGCCGCCATGCGAATGATTGAACACGACCGCCGGCATGCGCCCTGTCGATGCCCGCGGACGCGCCAGATAGGCCGGCACCGGCTCGATGCCATTGAGGTCCAGCTCCCAGGTTTCGAGCACGTATCCGTCGCGCTCCTGTTCCTGACGCTTCCGCCCGACGATCGGACGCCTGCGCTCCGGCAGGTCTCCGAGGAGCGCGTACAGTTCGCCGCGGCGGTCGTCAGGCTGCTGCGAGCCACTGACGCGTCGTCTTGATTCCTGTGCACTGGCGCGCGAATACAGTGTGGCCATGCCCGCAAGCGTCAGCACATCGCGACGAGGTAGCCGGTGGTGCCCCATGGCTGGAATTCTCCTGCAATTCAGAAGCGTCCGGTGCGTGATTCGAAGTGGGTCGGCTTGTCGAGGCTCTCGCCGCCGCGTTCCACCCAGTCCGCTGTCCACGCAAGCAGCCGCGCGGCATCCACGCGCGGCGCTCCGAGCAACGCCCGCCCGCGCGCGCCGTTGCTGAGAAGCGCGTCGCCCGCCTCGCGGCCGGTGAACGAGACTTCGACGTTCAACCGGCGCGCCAGCTCGGTGCACGCCGCGCGCACGCTCATCTCTTCAGCGCCGGCGAGGTTCACGATCAGGGGCGGCGACGACGTGTGGGCCAACGCAGTGAGCGCCATGGCATTCGCGTCGGCCTGCCAGATCACATTGAAATATCCCATCGTCACGTCGATCGGCTCGCGCCCGAGCACGCGCCGCGCGAGATCGACGAGGACGCCATAGCGCATCTCCGTCGAGTAATTGAGCCGCAGGATGGCGAGCGGCGTGCCGTACGCACGGCTGAAGTATTCGAACAGCCGTTCCCTGCCCAGGCAGCTCATTGCGTACTCGCCGACCGGATTGGGCGAATCCTCTTCGCGCGAGCCACCGCGGCCGCATGGCGTGAGACCGTAGACATTCCCCGTTGAAAACGCGACGATTCGGCTGCTCCGGTACCGGCGGCACACGAGAGCCGGGAGGTGCGCGTTCATGGCCCACGTCAACGGCTCGTCACCCGTCGACCCGAACTTCCGGCCGGCCATGAAGATCACGTTCGCCGCATCCGGCAGGCGCGCGACCGCGTCTTCATCGAGGAGGTCGCAGCGGATCGTGTCGATTCCGTGACGCTCGAGCGCATCCTGCTGCGCGGGCGACGAGAAGCGCGACACACCGATCACACGGCCGGACGCGCCGGCTGCATCGAGTGCTCGTCGCGCCATCCTCGCAAGCGTGGGCCCCATCTTCCCCGCCACGCCAAGTACCACGAGGTCGCCGTTCAAGCGTCGCATCACGTCGATCGCGGCGCCGGAAGGTTCGCTCAGCAGCTCCTCGAGATGATCGACGTCGCGAATCAAGGCGGGAAGCGGCATCGGCCGGTATTATGGGCCAACGGATGTCCGCACCTGAGAGTGTTTCGATCCGCGAGATGACCGTCGCTGACATTCCCGCGGGACTCGGCCTCTGCCGCGCGAGCCGCTGGAACCAGACGGAGCGCGACTGGCAGCACTTCCTGACCGCCGCTCCACACGGCGCGCTCGTCGCGGTCGAAAACAGCTCGGTGATTGGGACGGTCGCCATGTTGCCGTACGGCTCGTTCGCGTGGATCTCGATGGTGCTCGTCGACCCTGCCGCGCGCGGGAGAGGCATTGGAACGCTGCTGCTCAATCGCGGTCTCGCACTCGTGCCCCGTGGGTCGGCGGCCCGACTCGATGCGACCCCGGCGGGTGAAGTGATCTATCGGAAGCTTGGCTTCGTGGCCGAGTATGGGCTCGCCCGATTGTTCCTCGACGCAAGACCGGTCAACGGTGCACGCACGCCTGGTGCGCGACCGCTCGCGGCCGGCGACTGGCCGCAGCTTCTCGACCTGGATACCCACGTGTTCGGCGCATCACGCGCCAGCCTCCTCGAGCGGCTTGCGAGCGATGCTCCCGAATACGCCTGGGTTACGGAACGCGGTGGCCGGCTGCACGGCTTCCTGCTCGGCCGTCACGGGCATGTGCGGGAGCAACTCGGCCCGTTAATCGCAGATAGCGCCGAAACCGCGGGCATGCTGATCGAGGCATGCCTTGCGGCCCATCCAGATCGCTATGTATTCATCGACGTTCCGGACGACCAGCAGACATGGCGCGTCCGGCTGGCCGACCTCGGCTTCGCGATCGAGCGCCCCTTTCTTCGCATGTATCGGGGGGCGCTCACCGCCGCGGGTCAGCCGTCACGCGTGTACGCCATTACTGGACCGGAATTCGGTTGAGGCGGATCCAGCTCGCGCAGGTCCACCTCGTGGGCTTCAACCACGTCGATGTAGCGGGCCGCCCATCGATCCGCCTCCTGGAGCGACTCCGCGGACACGATGACGTACCCCGCGATCAACTCCTTGGACTCGGTGAACGGCCCGTCTCTCACCGTCAGTCCGTCGCGGGAATTCTTGTAGCGCCGGCCCCTTGCACTCGGCCGCATGGATTCCGTTGCGAGATGCACGCCGCTACGGGTGGTCTCGCCGATCAAGCTCGCCATCTCAGTCTGCTGCTCCGGCGACAGCGGTGCCCCGGCTTCCGAGGCGGCGGTGGCCTTTCGCAGCACCATGTAGCGCCGCGTTGTCGCGCCTTCCGGCATCGGCGTCATACCGATGTCCCACGGCTCGGTGACCGGCCGGATATCGATCTCCACATCACCCAGGATCGTCGCCTGGCGTGATGCCCACTCGATCGCTTCGTCGATCGATTCCACGCGGAGAATGCTGAACCCAGCGGGCAGCTCGTTGCGCGCTTCGAACGGTCCCCTGGTGACGCTGCGTGTGCCTCCAGAGAACGTCAGACGCACGCCCTGCGAACTGGCGCGAAGGCCTTCCGCTCCCAACAGCACGTCCGCCTTCGCGAGCTCGCCAAGCAGCGCCCCAACACCGGCGATCAGCTCGCGGCTCGGAACGGCGCCAGCCTCCCAGTGCGCGTCGGTCTTGTGCATGATGATGAATCGCATGCTGCTGTCTCCGGAGATGCCTCGACGCGTCAGACGTTGAAGAACTCCACGACCGCCGGCGCGAGGACACCAGGCTTCACGTTGTGCGTCTGTCCCGCAAGCGTCTGGTGTTGTGCGCCCGGGATCGCGTTCGCCACCGCCAGCGCAGCCGTCTGCAGCCTGCCGTCGGTCTTCGACCCATGCATGACCAGGATCGGTATCCGGATCGACGCAAAGCGCGCGACCGGAACCGTGTAGTCGCCCATCACGGCGGCATCGTACGGAAGCGTGTGCGCGACCGCCTCGAGCTTGCCCCATATCCACGGCATCAGGCGCATCACGACGACTGCTACCGCGGGAAGACCGACCATCGTTCGCATGAAGTACTTTACGGCGCCGCCGCGGTTGCCTGCGGAGATCAGGCTCGCCAGGCGGCGCTCGTGTTCGGCACCGCCACGACGTTCTCCGGCGTCGACAAATGGCGGCTCGTAAGCGGCAACCTTCCTGACGTTCAGCCCGCTCGCCGCTGCTTCCAGCGCCAGCGCCGCGCCAGACGAGAGGCCAAGGAGCATTGCCGGCTCGCCCGCTTCCCGGATCAGAGCTGCAATGTCCTCCACTTCCCGCCCCTTGGAATAGGGAAGCGTGTCGCCGCTCTGCCCACGGCCGCGGCGGTCGTACGTGTAGACGCTGAAGTGTTGCGCCAGGAGCGGTGCGAGCTTCGGCATCGGACCGAACTGACGACTGCATAACGCGCCGTCTACGAGGATGAGCGCCGGTCCCTTACCAGATCGCTCGTAGGCGATAGCAGTTCCGTCCTTCGAAATGGCCTTCTTCATACCTACTCCTCACCTGCGCCACGGAAGAAATGCGCGCACGCGAGCGTCGCGCAGGAACAGACCGCCCCAGACGAACACTGCAATGTAGATGGGAAAGAGCGTGTGGGTGAATATGGGGCTTTGCACCCGCACGTGCGTGGCAATCGCCCCGCCAAGGTAGCCGGTCAGGAGCACCGCCCCCAGCACGGCGGTGCGCGGAATGAGATACGTCACGACACAGAGAAGGAGGACGAGGCCGATCCCGAACATGGTGCTGATTGGATACCCGAGTTGCGCGGCTCCGTCGAGGACGGGCTGAATCTGCAGCAGTTTGCCGGCGCTGTCGAAGAGCAGGAACAGAACAGCAAGCGTGCTGATGATCCGGCCGGCCCAAACGTGGTCCTGGTTGATGGTGCGCATGTGCGTCTCCTCCGTGTACCTAGGCGTCGAATGACGCTCGGGGAGATCGACAAATTCACTCTGCAGGGTGAATGGTTCAGCTGCCGGGCGCCTCCCGCATCAGGTACGCGCCCGCCAGGCACAGGGCGCCGCCGGCAATCGCGATCGCGGGTACGCGTTCGCCGCGTACGAGGACACCCAGCAGGAGTGCGACGACAGGAATCAGAAACGTCGTCGCGGAAGCGCGCGTCGGCCCGAGCCGGCCTGCGGCCACAGCCATGATCACGTTGGCCGCCGCCGTTCCGAGGCAGCCAAGGGCCAGGTTGATCGGCCATTTCGCCGGCGGGCTCAGTTGCCGACGCTCGCGGGCTGGTACGTGCCCGGATGAAGCCTGGCCGCGATGGACAAGCGGTTCCACGCGTTGATCGCCGCGACGGCCAGCGTGAGATCGGCGAGCTCCTTCTCGCTGAATCGGGCGTGCGCCTCGTCGTACACCGCGTCGGGAACATGCCCCTCGGCCACGAGCGTGACCGCTTCGGTCCACGCCAGCGCCGCACGCTCGCGCTCGCTGTAGTACGGACACTCGCGCCAGGCGTCGAGCGAGTACAGCCGCTGCTCGTTCTCACCTGCGGCACGCAGGTCCTTCCAGTGCATGTCGAGGCAGTAAGCGCACCCGTTGATCTGAGAAGCACGGAGCTGCACCAGAAAGAGCAGCGTCCGCTCTATGCCGCACCCCGCAAGATACCGATCCACGGCGTCCATCGCATCGTAGACGCCTGGCGCCGACTGACCGTAGTTGACGCGCACCTTCATGCCTTCTCCTTTTCGCTGAGCAAACGGATCGAGGCCGACGGCCCCCTGCGAGCAACTGTAGGCCACGTATTGGCCTTGCCAAAGAGCCAATCTTGACACTTTCGACTGGGCCAATTCAGAGTAGGCGGATGGACGTGCACATCCGCCTGACACGGCGCGGCGATCTGTCGGTGCAGATTTACCGCCAGCTTCTCGAGGCCGTTCTGGATGGTCGTCTGCGTTCCGGCGAACGGCTCCCGCCGACGCGGGAGCTGGCGCGCCGCCTCGATGTGTCGCGCAACACCGTCGGCCTCGCGTACCGAGCGGCTCGTCGCCGATGGCGTGCTCATCGGCAGGGTCGGGTCCGGATCGTTTGTCAGCGCCGAACCGCTCCGCCGGCTGCACGCGCGCCGCGCGCCTGCTGGCGCCGTGCATCCACGCCCGGTGTGGCGCTCCATTCCCGCGCTCGTCGACCGTCCGCCGGACCCAGCGGCGTACGACTTCCGCGTCGGAACGCCCGACGTCGCTCTGTTCCCGTTTACCACCTGGCGTCGCCTCGTCGCGAACGAGCTCCGCTCGCCGCCCGCGCCCTACGCGAAGTACGGCCATCCGGCGGGGCACGCGGGACTGCGGGCGGCGATCGCGCGCCACGTCGGCGTGTCACGAGCGGTGCGGGCGGATGCGGACGATGTGATCGTGACCCAGGGTGCGCAGCAGGCCTTCGACCTGATCGGCCGGGTGCTCATCTCGCAGAACATGTGCGTGGCGGTGGAGGAACCGGGGTATCCCCAGGCGCGCCTGCTCTTTCGCAGTCTCGGTGCGCACGTGGTCGGTGTGCCCGTGGATGACGAAGGGCTGGATGTCGACGCGATTCCCCGCAACGCGCGGCTCGTGTACGTCACGCCGTCTCACCAGTTTCCGCTCGGGACGGCGATGTCGCTCCGCCGGCGGACCGCGCTTCTCGCCTGGGCCGACCGGCGCGGCGCGGTCATCGTCGAGGACGACTACGACACCGAGTTTCGACTCGGCGGGCGTCCGCTCGACCCGCTGCAGAGCCTGGATCGCACCGGGCGCGTCATCTACGTCGGCTCGTTCTCGAAGGTGCTGCTGCCAACCTTGCGGCTCGGGTTTCTCATCGCGCCGGCGACGCTGCAGCCCGCGCTCCACGCCGCCAGGCAGCTGAGTGACTGGCACGGCGAGCTCGCGACCCAGGCGGCCCTCGCGCGGTTCATCGACGAGGGACTGCTGGCACGGCACGTCCGCAAGGTGGCACGGGAATATGCGGATCGCTACGCGCGCATCGCCGATGTGCTCGCGCGCCGCTGCGCTCGCTGGCTCAAGCTCATCCCGGCTGCCGCGGGGATGCACGTGGCCGCTGACCTCGTCCCCCGCACCTCCGTGGACATCGCGCGCGTGCTCCACCGCGCAGAGGAGCTCGGGGTCAGGGTGTCCGCACTTTCTCCGTTCTACCTCGGACCTCCGGCGCGGCCGGGACTGGTCATCGGTTACGGAGCAATCGCGTCCTCACGAATCGACGAAGGGATGAGGCGACTCGCGGCGAGCTTCGGCAGCCGCTGAAACCCCATCCGATCGTGGTCGCTTTCACAAAAATGCGGCAGCCTCGAAACAAGCTGGTGGAATACGGGTTGCGGAGGCCGTCTACTTCCTCGATGATCGGCGCTCCTCGACGACACCTGAAGCACCGCTCGGGTTCAGTCCGACGCGCTCATCTCGGTCTCACGCAGCGGGCGGCCTGGTCATGAGTTACCGGACATTCTGAGAAGGAGCGACGAACATGCCGAACCCAGTCACGGTTCCATTCGGAAGGGCGGGCAGCATGACCGTGCGCGCCAACGAAGCAGGGGCGGTGGTGCGTGCTGCTGCTGGCGAGCACGTCATCTGCACCGTCACGGTTACTGGAGGCAGACCGACATTCACGTTTGCTCGCGAGGGCGTGGTCCTTCAGGACTCTGCGACGCTCCAGCCCGCCATCAAGTATCAGTGGATCCTCTCGGCGGCCGACGGCACGCTGTCGCCGGGAGAGGCGACGTACACGTTCGCGGTCGGTTTCATCGGTGCATTCAAGTACGTCTACATGATGGAGCATTGCGACGAGTTCGGCGCGCGCATCCAGATGCTCAAAGACATCGATTACGAGAGCGCGGACGCCGAGGACAGACGCTTTGAACCCATCCTGATCGAACTGCGATAGCCCGACGGAGGTCGACATGTTGGCAATGAGGCGAGCCAGACCAATTCTCCTCGTTCTGGCCGCATTACTGGGCGCAGCGCCGCGTGCTGAAAGCCAGACCTGCGGATCCCCGCAAGGCGGCTTCAGCAATTGGGTACAGTTCCGCCTCTGCGATCTGGTACGAAGCGAAGGCGCGGCCGAGGACCAGGCGGAAGCGCCGAGCGCGACGTCCGGATCCACGGCGCTCGTCGAAAAGGCAACCGCGCCCGACGTCTTTTCGCTCGCGCTCGGTCTCGTCGGGGCCGGAGCCAAGCCAGGCGAGGACTCGCGGGCGACCTCGATGACGGTGTCCGCGTTCGCGCTTCGCTCGAGCGTGACCGGCGAGAACCCCTTGAACCCCGCCGTCTATGACAAGTACCGCAACTGGCGGCGCCTCGCGCTCACCGTCGGCCGCGCGGAAGGGCAAGGCAGCGCGACGCCCGAAGGCCGTCTCGTTGCCGTCAAGGCGCTGGTCATCGACCATCGGGACGTCAGCGACGATGCGAATGCCGCGCGGCTGCAAGCAGTGACAGCTGCCCTGGCCAGCGAGGGGGCACAGGTCGGCAGCGCGTTTCGGAAGGCGGTGGAGTTCATAGCTGGCGCCAGACCGGACCTGTCGCAGAATTTATCGGCGACGGAGTTCGCGAACAAGCATCTCGGGATGAGCAACTACCAGGAGACGATTGACGGGCTGACAGAATCGCAGCTCGCCGCTCTCGACCAGCTGCTCATCTCGCACGCACAGGCCCTCGACAAGATGCGGGGAGACCTCGACGCGATCGTCGACGCCGTCCGCCACGCGCCGCAGCTTGCGCTCACCTACCAGGCGCTCGTGCGGCCGGAGGACGCCGACGACGAACATCATTTCCTGGTGGCGTTCGACATGGGTCTCGGTTCGCGACTCTCGGCCAGCTTCAACGGCGGTGTCGTCAAGACCGATCACAAGTTGATCGAGGACACCACGGTCGCGAAAGCCTCCGGCGAGCTGCAGTTCGACCTGCAACGTCTGGCCACGTTCCAAGACCTCATGAGGAGAAGCGGCCGCGACCCGATGACCGTCAGCCTCGCCGGGGTCGGCGAGTGGCACTCGGACGACGGGCCGAATATCGCCAAGCTGCAGGTCAAGCTCGTGCTTCCGCTGCCGGGGATTCTGAATGGCCTGAAGGTACCCGTGTCGATCACATTCGCCAGCCGGACCGAGCTGATCGATGAGACCGAAGTGCGAGGCAATGTTGGCTTCACCCTCGACCTCTCGAAGCTCCAGAACTCGCTTCGTGGATTCAGGAGGTAGGCGTCATGGCGGCGAGTGCGAAGTTGTCGGGCGGCAGGTTCCATCAGCTCAACGCAGACGAGTTCCTGGCGGTGTTGCGGGCGGTGACGCCTGCGCGCCGGATCAATGCCGTCCATCTCCACCACACGTGGAAGCCCAGGCGCAGTGATTATCGTGGCTACGACACGATCCGCGGGATGTGGCGGTTTCACACCGGCACCCAGGGCTGGAGCGACATCGCGCAGCACCTCACCATCGCGCCGGACGGATCGCTATGGACCGGCCGGCACTGGGACCTCGCTCCGGCGAGCGCCGTGGGCCATAACGGTGGACCGCACGCGGGTCCGTTCATGATCGAGATGATCGGCAACTTCGACCAGCACGAGGATCCGTTCGACGGCGTCCAGAAGGACACGGCGCTGCTGGTCCTCGCCGCGCTGCTCGAGCGGTTCGAGCTTCCGACCGATGCCATCCGCTTTCACAACGAGATGTCGCCCAAGACCTGCCCGGGCGCGACGATCCGGAGGGACGTGCTCCTCGGAGAGGTCGACGCCCGACGCGCGGACGTTGGCCGGCAGAGTGCCGGGGCAGTCCGCACGTCGCCGTTCGCGGCTGATGCCGATGCGCTCTTCCAGGCGCAGGTGTTCCTGCGCGGCGACTCCGCCGGCGCTGTGCGCTCGTTGGACGACAGCGCGCTTTCCGAGCCCTGGGACGCGGAGCCGCTCGAGACCGATGAACCGCTGAGAACGCTCGGCCGGGCGAGCGCCGTCCTCGAAGCCGCCGCAGCCGCGCGGGCAGACGTCGATACCGAGCTCACGCCGACGGTCAAGGAGGCGCTGCGGCCGTACGTCGTGAACCTCACGCGCGGCAAGCTTTCCACGACCGGCATCTTCACCACATCGGCGGCCGATATCGACCTGATGTTCTCGACCCATCTGCCCAAGGCCCTGGCCGACACGCAGCCCGAGCGTCGGCCGCTGCGAATTGTCGTGTACGCACATGGCGGCCTGAACGACGAGCGGGACGGCCTCGGCGTCGCGTTGAAGCACGTGCACTGGTGGGTGCGCAACGGCGTCTACCCGATCTACTTCGCATGGGAGACGGGGCTGCTGTCGTCGCTGATCAACGTCATTCGCTCCGCCCTCGACGGCGCGCGCGCGGCGCGCGGCCCGCGCGACGTGTTCGATTTCACCGATGCGCAGATCGAGGCGGCGGCGCGCGAGTTCAAAGCGCGCAGTTTCTGGGCCGACATGAAGCACATCGCCGAGCTGGCCGTCGCACCCGGAGGCGGCGCGCGGATGGTGGCGGAGAAGCTGGCGGCATTCTGCCAGGCGAACGCGGGCGCTGTTGAAGTGCATGCGATCGGCCACAGCGCCGGGTCGAACTTCCATGGGTTCTTCCTCCCACTTCTGCTCGATGCAGGCCTGCCGAGCGTGCAGACCGTCCAGTTCCTCGCGCCTGCAATCACCGTCAACGCGTTCCTCGACACCTTGATGCGACGCATCCGTCAGTTTGGCACGCTCACGATGTTCACCATGAAGGACACGTCGGAGCGCGCGGACAGCACCGCGGGGTTGTACCGAAAGTCGCTGCTGTACCTGATCCACCACGCGCTGGAGGAGGAACGCGAGGCGCCGCTCCTCGGACTCGAAAAATCGGTGCTCGACGACATTCGGCTGCGCCGCCTGTTCGCTGTCGACGGCCGCGTCACCAGCCGGAACGATACGGTGGTGTGGTCGCCGGGCAGCGACGAGGACCTGGCCGCCGCATCCGTGTCGGAGCGACACGGCGGCTTCGATGACGATCCGTTCACGATGAACAGCGTCCTGCGGCGCGTCCTCGGGCTGAAAGGCACCGATCCCGTGCGCGATCCGTTTGTCGCGCCGGCGACCAGGCGCGACGTCGATGGGTGGTCGTCGGCTGACCTCGGCCCGGCGCTCCCGGCGGCCATGGAGGTGAACGCGGAAGCCGCGTTCAGGAGCGCCGTCCGAGCCGATCGCGGCGCACTGTCGGGGCGCCGCCGCGCGCTCTGCGTCGGCATCAACGCCTATCGCCGCAATCCGCTGCGCGGCTGCGTCGCGGATGCGCAAGATTGGGCACGCACGCTCGTGAAGCTGGGGTTCGAGCCCCCGCTGATGCTGCTGGATCAGCAAGCCACGCGCGAGCGCCTGCTCGGCGAACTCGAGTCTCTGATTCGCTCGAGCGGCCGCGGCGACGTCGTCGTCTTCCAGTATGCGGGGCACGGTACGACGGTGCCCGATCGAAACAGTGACGAGCTGGGCGGAGACTCACCACGCGATGACGAGGCCTTGTGCCCGATCGATTTCACGGACGGACGCCTCGTCATCGACGACGACCTCGCGGCGCTGTTTCGCCGCATTCCGGAGGGTGTCCGGGTCACGTCGTTCATCGACGCGTGCCATTCGGGCAGCGTGTCTCGGCTGGGCTTCGGGGGGGCTCAGAGCGAGAGCCGGCGCGATCTCGACGAGCGCCCGCGATTCATCGATGCGGACGCGGGCCTCATCGAGGCCCACTTGGCGTTTCGAGCCATGTCCGCGGAGCTCCCAGCAACCAGAGCGGAGGAGCGCGCCGCCGGGCGCGACACGTTGTTCTCTGCATGCCGCTCGACCGAGGTCGCATGGGAATCGAACGGCCACGGCGATTTCACGCAGCACGCCACACGAATGCTCGCCCAGGGTATCGCGGGGATGACCCATGGCTCGTTCCTGGCGCGCGTCCAGTCGGCATTCGGCGCCAATCCGCGACAACATCCCGAGGTGTACCCTTTGAGCGAGTCTGGGTCGGGCCTGCTCATCCCTGAACCTGGCGGGCTGGCCGGATCGCTCCCGGCCCCGGCCGCGTCTTCGGCGGCCCTGCCCGTCGCGCAGGCTGGGGACATCGCACACGTGCTTCGCGCGATCGCTGATCTGTTGACCTCACGATAGAGGAGGGTCCGTGAGCGATCAGCCGACGCCGTGGGAAGGCAAGACGGAGGCGCAGACCGGTCCGCCGCAGGCAGAGGACACGGCGGGCGCAGCGGCGGCGAGCCCGCCGACCGACCTGTTCACCATCGCCCCGCGGGTCACCGCAGCCGCGCGCATCGCCCCGCACCAGCGAAAGGCAGGCGAGCCGCTCTATCGCCCCCTCCGCATCTTTGCCATCGATCCGGCCGCGTCCCGCCTCGAGGGCGCGGTGGCCACGATCGCCGTCCCTTACGAACCGGTCTCGCCGGGGCCGTCTGGAGCATTGTTCGACGTCGACGACTTCGATCGCGATCGAGGCCGGCACTACGCGCGAGTGGATCTCGATGATCCATTCCTCTTGATGACCGATGGACGCGCACCCGCGGCGGCCGATCCGCAATTCCATCAGCAGATGGTGTACGCGGTCGCGAGCCGTGTCTATTTCGCGTTCAAGGCGGCCCTCGGTCGCAACCTGGCGTGGAGCTTCGCCGACGTGCACCGAACGCAGCTGCGGATTCGGCCGCACGCCTTCGAGGACCGAAACGCGTATTACGACCGCGAGAAAGGTGAGCTCGCGTTTGGGTACTTCGCAGCGGACCTGCACCCTTCAGGGCACAACCTGCCGGGCGGCACCATCTTCACGTGCCTCTCGCACGACGTCGTTGCGCATGAGACGACCCACGCCCTGCTCGACGGGCTTCGTGCCTACTTCGCGGTGCCGACGGGACCGGACGTGCTCGCGTTTCACGAAGGGTTCGCGGATCTCGTCGCCATCTTCCTGCATTTCGAATATGCCGACGTGGTCAAGCCTGCAATTCGACAATGCAGGGGGGACCTGCGGCAGCCATCGATGCTGGTCAACCTGGCATCCCAGTTCGGACAAACCACCGGAGCCGGAGAAGCGCTGCGCTACGCCATCGACGATCTCGGCCGCCCGGAACGCACGCGCTACGACTCCTCGATGGAGAGCCATGCGCTCGGAGGCATTCTGGTTGCCGCGATCTACGAGGCGTTCGCCGCGATCTTTGCCAAGAAGAGCGCGCGTGTCCTGCGCCTGGCGACCGGCGGAACAGGCGTGCTGCCCGCCGGAGAGCTGCCTCCGGATCTCGTCGACGAGCTCGCCTACGAAGCCGGCCGGCTTGCGAAGCAGGTCCTGAAAATCTGCGTGCGCGCCATCGATTACTGCCCGACGGTGGATATCGAGTTCGGCGAGTACCTCCGGGCGATCATCACCGCCGACGTCGATCTCGTGCCGGACGACCCGTGGGGATACCGGGATGAGCTCATCGCCGCGTTCCGCCTGCGTGGAATCTATCCTGCGGGAGTGCCGAACCTGTCGGAGGAGGCGCTGCGCTGGGGCGAATCATCGGAGCCGCTACCCTCTATTCCGGGTCTCGATTTCGCGACGTTGCGATTTCGTGGCGACCCCGCCGCAGCAGCTGACGAAGGCGAGCTCACGAGGCAGGCCTGCGCGCTCGCCTCCTGGATCGCTTCGAGCCCCGAGGCGCAGCGCGAGTTTGGCTTGACCGCGCCCGAGGCAGCGGCGAAGACCGAGCGTCCGTGCATCGAGTCGATCCGGACGCTCCGCCGCGTTGGACCCGATGGCCAGATCGTCTTCGACCTTGTCGCCGAGGTGACGCAGCGCCGCCATCAGCGCATCTCGCCGAAGGGGCCGGTGTTTCCTTTCGTCGGCGGCGCGACGGTCATCATCGGCCCCGACGGCGTCGTCCGCTACGTAGTTCGTAAGCGCATCACCAACGAAGAACGGCTGGACCGCCAGCGTGAGTACATTACCGGCGTGGGCCGCCGGGTACCTGGGCAAGATCGGGAAACGCCTTCAAGCCTTTGCCATCATCGTTCCAGCTCCTCCACGCTCGACTGCGAGATCGGCAGAAACGAAGCCGCACGCCGCCTCGTTGAAGTGAACGCTTCGGCAATGGCGCGGCGATCGCACACGCGCGGGGCGCCTAGCCGTTCCGCCGGTCGGGCTCCTGCAGGCGCTGCACGATGAGCGAGAGCACCAGCGCGAACACGCCGATGAGCGCGGAATACGCAAAGAACACGACGTACCCGGCGCCCAGAGCCGCTGGCGTGACGCCCGATCGCTCGACGGCGGCAGCGAAGTTCCCAGGCGCGCCGCTCGCGAAGAGACTCTTCAGACCCGAGAGCATGCCGCCCGCATCCGCGAGTCGGGCGGCATGCTCGACGATGCGGCCCGATTGCGAGGCGACGAGGCGGCCGGGAATCGCGTAGAGGGACGAAAAGAGCGCGTATTGGGTGGCGGTGAAGCCGAGCGATGTCAGGCTCGACATGTACGCGATCAGGCACGTGCCCGCGAAGCCACCCGCAACGTTGTCGAGGCCGATCGCGAGGAAGAGCGCGATGAGACTGTGATCCTGGAGTGCCAGCCAGATGAACAGGAGATTGCTCACCGGTCCCGCGAACGCGCCAATCACCATCGACCGCATGAGCCCATAGCGCGCCACCGCCAGGCCGCCGACGAAGACGCCCAGCATCGTCATGCCGATGCCGAAGATCTTCCGGACCTCGGCGATCTCGACGAGGCTGTAGCCCAGGTCGAGATAGAACGGGTTCATGATGTTCAGCACGAAGTCCGGGATGCGGTAGAGGCAGATCAGCGCGAGAATCAGCGACCCGGTGGAGCGGTAGCGCGTGAAGAAATCGCGCAGAGGATCGGCAAGCGCGGATGAGAGATAGACGCCGGGCCGCGTACGCGCACCCGGAAGCGGCAGAGCGGCAAGAAGGATCACGCCGAACCCCACCACGACGGCCGCCAGGTGCACCCAGGCGCGTGCGTCGGACGCCCAGGCCGAGAGAACGGCGTCGCGGGCGCCGGTCGCGCCGCCAGCGGCGAGCACCGCCGCGAGCACGCCGGCATTGGCGGCAAGACCTGAACCCAGAACGAGCGCGCCCGCCGAGAGGATCGCGAGGCGGACGATCCATTCGACCGCCTCACGCACCGGTGCCGGCTGAATCCCCGCGGTCTCGATCGGACGAATCGTGTGACGCTCCTCGCGCGGCGCGGCCAGCACGCCGACGACACCCACGGTCATCAGCGCGGCCATCACCGCATAGGAGAAGTTCCAGCCATACACCTGAGCGAGCAGGAGCGGCACCGCGCCGGCGACGATCATCGCGACTCTGTAGCCCCATTGGTACGCGGCCGCCATCGCGCCCTGCTTCGTGACCTCCGCCGCTTCGATGCGCCAGGCGTCGATGGCAATGTCCTGAGTCGCCGTGGAAAAGCCGACCAGGACGGCAAAGACCGCTATCGCGCCGAGGCTGCGAGACGGATCGGCACCCGCCACCAGCCACAGGCCGAGCATGATCGCGCCCTGGCAGACCAGCATCCACGACCGGCGGTGCCCAAGCCAACCGGTGAGCACCGGTACCCGCGCCCGGTCGATGAACGGCGCCCAGAGGAATTTGAACGAGGAGATCAGCGTGACCAGGCTGAAGAAGCCGATCACTTCGAGCGAGATGCCCGACGAGCGCAGCCAGGCAGACAGCGTGTCGAAGACGAGGAAGTAGGGCAGAGCGGCCGAGAATCCAAGCGCCACCATCACCAGCGCGGGCCGCTCGCCGTACACGCCGAGCGCCGAGAGGACCGTGCGCCTGCCAGGCGCGGATTCGGTTGCCCTGCTCATACGGCCTCTCAATTGTTACTCGACTCGACTGATAATCGACGGCGGATGATCGATCCTCGCCCGGTGACGCTCGAGGGGTATGGTGTCCGGCTCGAGCCGCTCGAGACATCGCACGCGGAGGCGCTCGTCGCGGCCGCGGCCGATGGCGAGGTCTGGAAGCTGTGGTACGTGGCGGCGGCCGATCTGGTCCCGGAGCGGGTGGGCACGTACGTCGAGTTCGCCCTGGAGGGGAAGCGCAGCGGGTCTCAACTACCGTGGGTCGTGCGCGAGCTCGTCACCGGCCGCGTCGTCGGAAGCACGCGATACCACGACATCGTGCGCGAGATCGACCGCGTGGAAATCGGGTACACGTTCTACGCGCAGACGTGGCAACGAACCCACGTCAACACCTCGTGCAAGCTCCTTCTTCTCGAGCACGCGTTCGATACGCTGGGCTGCAAGGTGGTCGGCTTTCGTGTGGATGATCTCAACGCGCGCTCACAGCAGGCGGTCGAAGCGCTTGGCGCCAGGAAAGACGGCGTGCTTCGACACTTTCAGCAACGATCTGATGGATCCGGTCGAGATGTCCACGTATACAGCATTCTCCTTGAGGAGTGGCCCACAGTCCGGCGGCATCTGAAGATGCGCCTCCAGCGGCACAGCGAAGAGAGCCTTCCAACGCGCCGAGCGAGCGCGTTGGGAGGCCCACCCCTGGATCAGAACTCGTAACGCAACCCGAAGCGGAACCGTCGCGCCGTCGGGATCGCCGTCACCCTGCCGTACTCGAAATTGACGTCGGTGTTGAGGGGCGAGGCGGAGTTGAAGATGTTGAATCCGTCCAGGACGACATGCACCTTCCTGGCGTCGCTGCCCAGGCCGAAGGCCCGTTCGACATGAAGGTCGAAGAGGTGCTGCTGCGGAAGATAGTCGGGCTCGTTCGGGTCGACGCCGACGATCTGCGGTAACCCACCGGGGATGATCACGCCTGCCGGCCGGGCGCCCGAACTGCGTGTGCACGGGATAGTCCTCGAGCTGCCACACCGCCCGTCCGCTGTGCATCCGGTAGCGGACACCGAGATCGACTTCCGCTCTCGGAATCTTGTAGGAGCCCGACAGCTTCAGCTCGAATTTCGGCGTGAACGGCAGCGGTCCGTCCAGGTTGTTGATCGTGTAGTTGAGGTTCCCCATCCAGTTGTCGTCGTAGAACATCGGCGCTTCGACGTTGAAGTCCTGCCGGAACGAGCGTCGGCTGATGCCGTCCGAGTTCGAAAACAACGCCGACGCGAGGCCCTGCCATCGGTCGGAGTACCGCTTGTTGAAGACGAACTGCAGCGCCTGGAACTCGCGCTTGGGCTTGACGCCATCGAACTCCGGCATGTTCTGGACGCGAGAGGTGTTGTTGTCGCCGACCCACGCCGACGTCTGCTCCGCTCGAGCACGCCGTCGCCGTTGTAGTCCCTGAACACGACGCTATAGAGCTCAACCTGCCGCCCGGCGGCGGTGGTGAACGGTATCCGCTCGTATTCCCACGGCTGGCCGGTCACCTCGTTGATCGGAATGTTGGAGAACAGATTGCCCGCGCGCTTGTAGATGTAGGACGCGCTGAACGACAGATTCCGGGCGACCTCCCGCTGGAAGTTCAGCGTGAGCTGGTCGGTGTACTGGTTCTTCAGGTCGTCGGCGACGTTGAGCGTCCACGACGGATCGTTCGTTTCCGTCTCCACGCTGATCGGCGTCAGGCCGTGGATCCGCCGCGCGGCGTTGCGGGTCTCGAGCGTGTCGATCTCCCCGTCGCCGTTGGTGTCGACCGAGCTCCACGGTCCCGACCCGGAAGAACTGAGTCGTCCGTTGCACGCAGCGGGCATGTCGGGGCCGAACCGCCGCAGCGTTTCGACGCTGATCGGCTGGTAGTAGCGGCCGTACGACGCTCGCGCGACTGTCTTGCCATCCTCCGTCAGCATGTAGCTCAACCCGAGCCGCGGCCCCCACGTCTTGAAGTCGTAGATGTTGTCGGTCGCCTCGCGGTCGCGGAGCGACGGTGGCGGTCCGTTGATGTCCTCGGCGGCAGATGACGAAGCTCGTAGACCTTCCCGACGCCGTACTTCGTGGTCATGCGGTCGAAGCGCAGCCCGAGATTGACGGTCAGGCGCTTGCCGTATCGACCACTGGTCGTCGAAGAACGCGCCCGTCGAGTCCGCCGTGCGGACCGTCAGGAACGGATTGAGCGTGTCCCTGTTGTTGTAGAAGAGCAGCCCGGTGTCGCCGTACCACGCCTGCATGTTCGCCACGCTCTGCGTCCAGCGCAACGGATACAGGAAGTTCACGTAGTTCTGGAAGTAGCCACCCTGCCAGTTGCCGCGTCCCTTCGTGTACTGGACGCCGAACTTGATGTCGTGCTGCGCCGAGGAACTCCTCGGCGAAGTGCGAGAGGTCGGCCTGGACCGTCTGGCGGCTCGACTTCTGCGCCTCGACGTACGGGAACGCGCCATTGATGCCGTAGTCGGCCCACTTCCACCAGTTGATGTACCCGGGATGGCCGGGTGCGTTCTGCGGAACGTAGGGCTGGTCGTCGGTCCAGAAGCCGAGATACTTCGCGCTGACCGTGGTCCGGTTGTTCGGGAACCATCTGCCACTGCGCCGACGGCGTGTGGTTCTTCGTCTTGCTCCCGTAGGTCATCGTCGTATCCCACTGCGGCTCCGAGCCCCAGCTCCAGCCGTTGCCGTCGTTGTTCTCGTAGTGATACGAAGCCCACGCGCGGTGATTCGTGAATGGCGCCGCCGAGACCTTCGCGTCGGCGTAGCGGTCCCACGACTCGTTCTCGAGCGACCATCGCGGCCGCAGGCCGGCGTTGCGGAGATAGTTGAACGCGCCGAAGAACCAGAGCTTGTCCTTGGTGATCGGCCCGCCGAGCGTGGCGCTGCCTCTCCCAGTCCTTCTTCGTCTCGCCCGACAGCGCGTCTCCCTCGATCCACGAAGAGGAAGTCCGTCCCGAAATCCTCGTCGCGTCGGGTTGGTTGCTCGCCGGGTCTCCGAGCTTCGAGTAGAACGCGCCGCGTGCCGTGGAACGTGTTGCTGCCGGACTTGGTCAGCACGTCGATGGCCGCGCCGGAGAAGCTGGCGTACTCGGCCTTCGAGCCGGTGGCGACGATCCGCACCTCCTCGACCGCGTCGTAGTTGACGTTGACGAGCGACGCCGAAGGAGCCGGCGCGCGGCGATGTCGCGTCGACGCCGTTGATCAGGAAGACGTTCTCGTTGGTCGCGCTGCCGTAGGCGGTCGGGCTCTGGAACTCGGTCGTCTGGCTGGGCGCGCCCGATCCCTCGAACATGCCGGGCGCCGTGAGCGCCAGATCGTAGAAGGCGTCGCGGCTCGTCGGGAGCTTCGCCAGCATCTCGCTGTCGAACCTGCGTTCGACCGTCGCCGCCTTGGTGTCGACGATCGGGCCGGCCGCCGACACGGTCACCGTCTCCTTCACCTCTCCGACCGGCAACACGAGGTCGACGCGTGATCGTCGCGTCCGGAGGACGATCTCGATGTTCTCCCGCACGATCGTCTTGAATCCCGTGAGCGACGCGGTCACCGTGTAGCGCCCGACCGGCAGATTCAGAAACAGATACGTCCCGTTCGCCGCCGTCGTCGTGGCTCTCGGGCCGCCCAGCAGCGCCGGGACTCGAGATCTCCACGGTCGCTCCTGGGATGACGGCCCCGTCCTCGCCGGCCACGGTTCCCGTGAGCTTGCCTTCGTGGATGGCCTGCGCGCGAACGGACGTCGCGCAGAGGAGGAGACAGAGCGAACGAAGCGGCACGTGACCGCCCCGAGCTTGCGAACTGAGTCCATCCTCATTCAGAACCTCCGTTGACTTACGAGCGTGATAATCCACGTCGCAAGAAGGCTTGTCAAGGCGCTGATGTGACGTGCGTTCGGGTGTGGCGGAACATAGAATCGGTGAACGATCGTGCGGAATCAAAGTGGCTGGCCAACCGTGTCTCCGCGGCGCGATGTCGTGCATTCCGCCGGCCGTACTGTTCGTGTTCGGCGGCGGCGCGCCCCAGCGGGATCCAACCGCAGAGCGTGCGGCGATTGTGGGCGCGGCAGGGCGTCGAGAAACCCAACGTCGTCCTGATCAGCCTCGACACGACGCGCGCCGATCGCCTGGGCTGCTACGGCAACGCGGATGCGCAGGACGCCGGCGCATCGACGGTCTCGCGCGCCGCGGCGTCCTCTTCTCGCAGGCCGCCTCGCCCGCGCCGCTGACGCTGCCGTCGCACACGCTCGATGATGACGGGGCTCTATCCCACCTATCACGGCGTGCGCCTGAACGGCACGACCGCGCTGAGCCAGCAGCACGACAACGCTCGCCGAAGCGCTTTCAGACAGCGGGATATCAGACCGGCGCGTTCGTCGGCGCCTTCGTTCTGGATGGCCGCTGGGGCCTCAATCAGGGCTTCAGCACATACGACGACCAGTTCGATCTGAAGAAGGTCAAGCACCTGGACCTCGCCGGCGGTGCAGCGGCCCGCCAATCAGGTCGTGGACGCCGCGCTGCGGTGGCTGGACGGCCGGAAGAACGAGCCGTTCTTCACCTGGATCCATCTCTACGACCCGCACACGCCGTATGAGCCGCCGGAGCCGCTGTTCTCCGAGTTCGGGCGTCGAGGTCCGGCGGGGCTCTACGACGGAGAGATCGCGTTCGTCGATCAGCAGGTGGATCGCTTCCTCGTCTGGCTCCGACAAGGCGGCCTCGACCAACGCACGATCGTCGTCATCGCCGGCGATCATGGCGAGGCGCTCGGAAGCCACGGCGAGGGGACGCATGGCTTCTTCATCTACGACTGGGCGCTGCGTGTGCCCTTCATCGTGGCGACGCCGTTCGACGATCTGCAAGGCGTGCGCGTCGACTCGCAGGTCAGCCTCGTCGACGTCTTTCCGACGGTGCTCGCCCTCGCCGGCATCGACAGTCAAGGCGCAGAGTCCATGGTCGCTCGCTGCTGCCGCTGATGTTTCAGCCGGCAGCGCCGGAAGACGGTGTACGCCTACGGCGAGTCGATGGCGCCCGATCTCCAGTTCGGATGGAGCGCGCTCCACTCGCTGCGCTCGCCGCGCTACAAGTTCATCGACGCGCCGCGCCCGGAGCTGTACGACCTCGTCGCCGATCCGGGAGAAGCGACGAACATCTTCGCGCAGCGTGCGACGGTCGCGGACGACGATGGCCCGAGAGCTCGATCGGCTCATCGCGGAGACGAGCCGCGATGCGCCCGCGCCGGAGCGGCCAACCTCGACAAGGAAACGCTCGAGCGCCTGGCCGCGCTCGGATACGTCGGCGACATCCGCGTCCGGCAAGCGGCGACCGGGAGACTCGAAGGACGCTGGCCGATCCGAAAGACAAGCTCGACGTCTTCATCGCCGTGCAGCGCGCCGGCGAGCTGATGGTCAAGCGACGAATACGCAGCAGGCGGCGCAGGCGCTGGAGTCGGCGCTCTTGCAGGAGCCGACGATGCCCCAGGCACTGCTGATGCTCGGATCCTGCTACACGGAGCTGGGCCGGACGAAGGAAGCGAAGGCTCAGTTCGATCAGGTGCTCAAGAACGATCCGCAGAGCATTCCGGGGCTCATCGGCATGGCCAACATCCTGCTGGAGGAAGGACAGACCGAAGACGTCGTGACGCTCTGCAAGCGGACGCTGTCGGTCGATCCTCGCAACTCGCAGGCCTACGCGCTCCTCGGCGAGGTCTACATCGGCCGGCAGCAGCCGGTGCAGGCGCTGCCGCACCTCGAGAAGGCCGTCGAGATCCAACCGAAGATCACGCAGAACCGCCTGAATCTGGCCGCATGCGCTGATCGAGGTGAAACAACTCGCGCGGGCGCAGCAGATGCTCGACGGAGATCCTGCGCGAACATCCGAGATTTCCCGGCGCCTGGTTCAACCAGGGCGTGCTCTACGACGAGCAGCGGCCGGCCGAGGACGCGCGGAAGGCGTACCTCGCCGAAGTGGCGAACTATCCGAACAGCTTCAAGGCGCGCTTCAATCTTGGCAAGGTACTGAGCGCGCTCGGAGACTGGACGGGATCGATCGAGCAGATGCGCGAGGTCATCCGGATCGCGCCGAACCGGCCGGAAGGCTATCTGTTCCTGGCGCGTGGCCTCCTCCACGAGCGGATGGCGCTGGACGAGGTTCAGGCTCTCGCTGGAAAAGGGACTGACGCTCGCCAGGACGCCGGACTATCAAGGCGCTGGGATGGTTCCTGATGGCCGATGTCTTCCAGCGCCGGCAGCAGCCGGACAAGGTGGCCGTCGCGCTGAGAAACGCGCGAATGCACGCCTCGTCGGGTGGACGAGGATCCAAGGATCCGACGTCAAGAAATTGAGCGCTATCGTGCCTTGGCACGTCGCCGCGCGCGAGCACGTTTGCGGCCGATGATTATCCCCAGCAGCAGAATCAGGATGACGAGCAGCCACAGCAGGAACCACCACCAGCGCGCCCCACCCCGCTCGAGCGGCGTGTCCTTGAACAGGTCACGTTGGAGATCGGGCTCGATGGCCCCAATCGAACACGCCCCCGTGTTTCCGCGCGACGCGCCATGCAGATCGCGACCGCCCACCAGTGGACCCAGACAGCGCGACATCTCGCCGCCGACACGGGCCGGGCTGAGGAGCGACGGCGCGTAGTCCTTGTCGAGCGCGGGCGCGCGCGACGCGGCGCTGCCACACGTGTTTCCCGGGTATTGGATGTTGGCGGCGTTCAAGGTGAGCTTGTTCGCCGGCGCAACGCAATTCCCGCCGGCGTTGCCAGCAACGATGGAGTTGATGAGCGCCAGCGCTCGGAGTGGCGCCGCGAGGGCGACGCCTGTGCTCCCGTTGTCGACGACCGTCGCATTGATCAACGTGATGTCAGCGCCGTGAAGCGCGGAGGCCGCGGCCGACGCCTTCGTCACTGTGTTGCGGACCGCCAGCAGGTTGCCCAGCCGTACGGTCGCGTCGCCGCTCGCGAAGGCGGCGCCTTGCTCGACCGCTGTGTTGTCGAGGAAGACGCCGCGCGACAACGCGAGCGTCTCGGGTCCGGGCTGCGTCTGCGCCACCAGCGCGGGAAAGACATCGGCGAAGTCAGCATCGAGCGACCCACTGAGGCTCCAGTGCGCGAGGCCTCCTCCCTGTCGGGCACTGTTGTTCGCGAAGAGGGCCGAATCGCCGCCCATCTCGCCCGACCAGGCGACGGCCCCCCCAAGCTCCGTGGCGGTGTTGGTGCGGAAGCGGACGCGATTCAACGTCAGGCTGAGAGGTTCAGGCAGCGACCCTGTGCTCCACACGTTGGTGCGAGCGGCTTTGCCCCAGAACATCACCGCGCCGCCGATTCGCGCCGAGTTCTGTTCGAACAGCGAGCGGGCAATCGACAGGCGCGATGCGATCGCGGAGATCGCGCCTCCAAACCCCGCAGAGCCGTTGCCCACGAACGTCGAATCCTCGACTGCTGCGATCGAATGGACAAGAGAGAGGGCCCCAGCGCAGCAGCCCCAGGCTCGCCCGGCCGCCGAGGGTTGCGTTCCGTTGCCGGCAAACGAGGTCCGGCGCACGATCACGGACGCATCATGCGCCAGGATCGGCAGGCGATTCTCCGAGAACGTACTGTCTTCGATGGAGATCTTCCGAGATACGACCGCGCGCCCGGTGGCCTGGCCGGCTCCGCCAGCAATCGGATGATCGAGGTTCTTGTTGAAGGTCACGCGCCGCAGCTCGATCGTCTCGGCTTCGATGATGGCGCGGTACGACTCACCGTCCGCGTCGCCATTGGCTTCGAACACGCTGTCGGTCGCGGTCAACGCGTCGACGATGTAGGGGCCGATGGTATTCTCGGTCCGAACCTTGACGAGATCGACGCGTCCGCCGACCACGATGGCCGTGTTCGTCGTTTGGCTGTCCACAGGCACGCCACTCGCGCGTGGGTTCCGCACGGTGAGATTCGACAGGGCCAGGCTGCTGCTCGTCGTGAACAGCGGCCTGGAACCATCCCCGACGAGGGCAACGCTGCCCGTGCCGTCGATCGCGGTCCCCGGCGAGAGGATGTGTGTCTGGGTGATCTGGATCGTCTGTGGCGGCGCGTCGCAGCGAATCACGACGGAGCCGCCCGCAGCGAGCGCGGTCGCCAGATTGACGCCGCCCGGCGCGTCGTCGCGGCCGCACGTCGTGACAACGGTTTGAGCGCGGGCGCTCACGGCCGCGAATGCCAGCACGCCGCACACGAAACCGGCGACACGCGCGCTGCGATCACGGCACAAGGACGACGCCTCCCTCGCCACGGCGAATCGGATTCGTCTCTTCATTCAGATCGATGAAGATGCGGCCGGGACGGCGCGGATGATTGATGGTGAAACGCGATCCGGATTCGTGCCGCACGATGGAACCGCACGCCCGGCAGTCCTCGTCGAAGTCCTCGTCGGACGGCGTGAAGTGGATCTCCCGCTTCATCGTGACCGACCAGAACGTCTTGTCGGTGTAGTCCACGCCATTCGTCCACTCCTCGATGCGAGAGTCATTGGCGGCGACCATCGCTCTTGCGTACTGATCCACGGAACCGCCGAAGGCGTCGGCGCTGGCGACTTCGACGAACCCCCAATCCTTGGAACCGCATTGAAAACCGGGGTACATGCCGACGGCGCAGGGCGTCCGAAACACCGCGACGAAGAAGTCGTTGGCCGTCACCGTGTCGCCGTCCTTGTACTCGGGGCACTGGGAGGATGCGATGAATCGGAGGTGATCGGGAACCGATAGGCCGGCGGGCGCCTTGAGCAGACAGTTCCGCTCGATGGCGTCCGGAATCTCGGGGCGCGAGCCGCACGCAAATGTCCCTGTCACGCAGCGATTCCTGGCGAACGACTGCAGGACCTTGAGGCCATCAGGCGGCCACTTTTCCTCTCTGCCCTCGAACCGCAGGAACTCCGTGTACGTGTCCCGCGGCACCGCGGTGCCGGCCGCCATCAGCGTCGTGGGCACGCCGACGCCCTTGTCGTTGTCTTTCGCTACGGAGTTCCAGGTGAACGTCGCGCCGAGCGGGCCAAGGAAGCCAAAGTTGAATCGGAGCCCCTGCGCCTCTTCCTCGGTGTCGCCACCCGCCGTGAGAAGCCACCCGGGTCCGCTCGAGTAGCGCTCGAAGGCGTCGTGGTTGTACGTCTGCTCGTACATCGTGGACTTGTCCACCGCCAGATCGAGGATCAGCTCGTGGGGGCGATACGCTGAGGTCGCGTGAAACAGCATCTCGAAGACGCCTCCGCGGCTCGCGTGTCCGTCGGGCCCGTGCTGTGTCGTGCCGGCCCAGAGCAGCTGCGCGGCCACGAGATGGTCCGCCCCCGATGACAGATCCATGATGCGTTTCGGCGGGTATTCTTTGACCTCCCCCTTCTCGTTGGTGTCCTTCCACGTGTCCCGGTATCGAGTGTTCTCTTCCACCAGCCGCCGGAACGGAATGATCCGGCGTCCCTGATTGCTGCCGAGCGCCATCTTGGCAGCCGACAGGTCGAAGACCGCGCTGGCGGCGGTCACGACGGCGCGGTCCTTGTCGTGACAGGTTCGATCGCCGGGTGGCGGATCGGCCGCATCCTCCCACGTCCAGCTCACCTGACACGCATAGTCGAGAAGATTCAGGATTGCCTCGTGACTGTAGCGGCTGTAAGGCTTGGCGTTGTATTCGAGGAAGTCCTCCTCCACGATTCGCTGCATCCGCTCCAGCAGCCACTCACGAACGTCGTCGTTTTCGTCGGCGATGTCGTCGAAGCCCTCGCGGTTGTTCGCGGCCCGCAGCTCGGCCATCATCAACTTGTTCTTGAGGTACTTCGCCGAGTTCTGCATCAGCAGGTGGTTCTCGGTCTCTTCGATGCCGACGATCCAGATCGTCGAGCCCACGATGACCACGGCCATCGCGCCAGCGGCGGCCGCTGCGGCGGCGGCGCCAGTTGCGAGACCGGCGCCCGCGCCCGCCGCGGCGCCGAGCGCGAACCCGATCAGGAACGCGATCGCCGCAACCACGATCAGAAAGCGCAGCAGCTTCCACAAGTCGTCCCAGAAGGAACGCTCGCCTTCGTTCTCTCCCGACACTGAGCGGTCGAGATCCTTGTTGTACACGTCGTTGTCTTCGAGGTAGTCCTCCGCCGTGCCAAAGCTGTTGTCAGGATTGCCGCAGCTCCAGAATGGGTGATAGGTTTCGCGCGCTGGCTCTCCACGCAGCGTCAACAGCCACTGATTCAGTTTGCCGAGCGCCGAATCGGCGTCGCCGCTCAGCTCGGGCCGCGCTGCGCGAGCGGCATAGAGCACATGTGTCAGGCGCGTGTATTCGAGCACCGCCATGTCCCAGTCGCCTTCAACGCCCTGCATCCCTTCCCACGGGAATGACCAGTCCGCGGGTGCCACGCCTCGGTTGATCAGCGCCCAGTCCGTGGGACACGGAAGCTGGGTCGCATCCGTGCCGGGCCGGCGTGGCACGCGTTGGCCGTCTTTGACCTTCCACGCGCCCAGCCATTCGTTGTTGATCACCGTCCTGATTTGCGCCATGAGACACGCTGGCCTCAACACGAGCGTCGGCGTCGCGGCCGACGGGAGCGAGGCGTTGGCGCAGGCGTCGCCGAAACGTGCCTGATAGAGGTTGCCCAATGCCTCTTGCAGCTTCGCGAGCTTGTCGGGCGCATTGTCGACGGAAGCCCAGAGCGCATCGGCTCGCTCGAACGCGGGCTCGTTCCTTTCGTTGAAGAACGCTTTCCTCCATTTGGGCACGTCGGCATCGTTCTCGGGCCCGTAGCAGCCGTCGAGCGGTCGACGGAGGACGGCGCTGTCGAACACCTGGGCAGGGTCGTACTTGCGAGTGAGCACCGCGGCCTTGGCGATCAGATGCTTGACGGGCCAGTCCCCCGAATGTTCGCCATGCTCCACGTCAGCCAGAAAGTTCAGCTCGTCGTTGCATGCCAGCGCCCGGACTGCGCTGATCGCTCGCCAGGGGATGCCAGCGACGGCTGAGGGACCGTCTACGGGGCGCGGCCCGAGATCAAGCGTGCGGACGTCCGCGAACGCCGTCGTCGAGTACAGAGCCAGCGCCCCGAGGAATCCCGCCGACCTTCGTGAGCGCTGCATGGACGTCGTGGGTCGATCTGTTACTGATGCCGCGAGGCAGCCGTCGCGTTTTCGTCCGCGACCAACGCGCGGATCTCAGGGGTGACGCACGTGAGATCGCCGCCGAACGCTTCCCGCCAGACAAAGCCGGAGGCGCACGTCTTGGGACCGAAGGGTCCTGGCGTCCACAACAGCGGGGTGCGCGCGTTCTCGCCAGCTACTCTCGCCTTGCTGGCGGGCGTCACGCAGATGCGATCGCTCGAGCGCGCCTCGCGCGGGACGAATCCGGGTTTACAGGGCGTCGTCGGACCGGGCGGTGGGGCCGCCCCGACGAGGGCGAGGATGCCGATGGCGAACGACATGGCCAGGCAGAGCCGAAAGGCTGACGGAGCCAAACAGCTTTCGCGAACGAGACGGTCCACGGCGCATGGATTCTGGCATCAACCCGGCAGTTGTCAATAGCGAACCGGGCGCCGCGAGGTCATCATTTAGCGACGGGAAAACGGCGCGTTCTGACGACCTCTAGAACTCGATGTGGGTCTGGGCGAGCAGCCGGCGCTCGAGCAGTTGAGAGTTGCCCGCTCCATAGACTCCATTGATTGCTCGAGCGTCACCACGACACCCAACCGCCCGCGGTCCCACCTGACTCCAGTGCGCGCCGCCGAAGATGTAGCGGCGTCTCGAGTCGCTGTCGTTGGACGCGTCCGGGTCGAAGAAGTCCACGCCGCCCAGTGCCGGCCCAGCCGGTGGGACCCTGCCGGCCTTCGCCGAAGAACGACATGCCGCGGCGCTCGACGTCCCTGGCGATGAACGGGTTGTCAGTGGCGGACAGATACTGCGCCGTGGCGACGACGTGGGGGTTCTCGTAGCTGCCCATCACGATGGCCACGTTGCGCGGCCGATCTCTCGCGTACCATCCGGTACCTGGTAGAACCCCGAGATGCTCACGTTGCCAGCCTCGCTGTCCTCGGAGAAGGGACGGAAGGTCACGCGGCCGTCGATGCTCTTGTACTTGTCGAATTCGGCTCGTCCATAACCCTCGCCGTTGTACACGCCCACGTGGATCTCCGTGCGGCCCCTGGTGGCCTTGACGCTCACGCCGAGGTCGGTCGGTCCGGGAATCAATCCCAGGCGTTCCGAGAACAAGGGCCCGAGCACGCGGTAGCGGTTGAGGGACTCCTCGAAGCGTGAGCCAGGGCGTCTCGTGCAAGCCGAACATGATCGCGACGCCGTCGCTCACCGTGGCGTCGAGCGAGGCGTATTCCAGGCGCAGCGCCAGGTTCCGGTTGAGGCTGGCATCGGTCGTCGGCCGCACGTCCGGCGTGAACCGGACGCGCACGCGGTCCGAGAGTCGCGCCTCGACGTTGAAGTAGCCGCGGGTGACGTCGAACGCGTTGTATCCGTCCCTCTCGTGCAGTTCCGCGGAGTACTGCAGGAACGAGACGACGCCGAAGGTCACGGCCGGGAAACTGCCGGAAGCGGTCGGAGTCGCTGCGGCGTCGTCTGGGGGGCCTGGGCCAGCGCCGGACCGGACAGGCTCAACAACGATGATCGCGTCAGACAGAATCGATTCATGCTCTTCATGCCAACACCCTAGAAGATGGCCGGCGCGCCGGCACGAAAGTCACCGTTGAGGATGGGCACGGAGTTCACACCCAGCCATTGGTCGAGCACTCTGCGCGTACACGGACCGGAAGTCGGTCTCGTAACGCACGTCGCCGGAGTTGTTCTCCAGCGTCGGATTGCCCGGCGCGAGCGACGCCGCTGTGCCGTAGAGCCCGCCGCGCACCATGCCGCCGAGCACCATCATCACGCCCGCGGCGCCGTGATCGGTGCCGCCGCTGCCGTTCTCCGAGATGCGCCGGCCGAACTCGGAGAACACGATCACCGTCGTGTCGTTGGCCAGACCCTGGTTGCGCACGTCGCTGTAGAACGCCCACAATCCATCGCCCAGCGTGCCCATGAGATTGCCGTAGGCGCCGCCGCGACGCGCCCTGCTCCGCGTGCGTGTCGAAGCCGCCGGTCTGCACCCAGAACACCCGTGAGCCGACGCCGCGGACGATGGCGCCCGCGACGGTGCGCAGCGCCAGCGCGAAGCCGTTGTTCGGATAGGCGACCGTCGGGGTATACGACGTCGCCTGCGCCACGCGGTCGAGCGTCTCGATCGCGCCGAGGCTGGTGCTGTTCACGAATGCCAGATGCGGCCGGCCGGCCGCCGGGTTGGCCGCCATGGCCTGCGCGGCCGCCCGCTCCTGCAGCGCGGCCGCACCGCGGTTCGGGCTCGCATAGGTGTACGTGGTCGCGTTCGGAATCGCCGGCACGCCGCTTTGTCCGGAGACGAGCGCACGCGGCGTTTCCCCGGTGGTGTTCCACGCGGCGAGCGCGTCCAGCGGTCGAGGGAGCGTGTCGAGATAGCGACCGAGCCAGCCCGAGCCGGTCGACGACTGCGGGTTGGCGGTGCCCCAGATGTCGGTGGCCTCGAAGTGCGACCGGCTCGAGTTCGGGTAGCCGGTGCGCTGCACGAGCGCCAGACGCCCCTCGTTGAAGACGTTCAACAGGCCGCCCAGCCGCGGATGCAGCCCGAGCGCGCCGCCCGCCGGCATCGGTGCCCACCTGCAGCACCTGGCCCGCAGGCACGGCAATCGTCGGACGGCGGCTGTAGTACGCCGGGTCCTGATACGAGATCAGCGTGTTGAGCGCGTCGTTGCCACCGCCAAGGTAGACGACGACGAGGCGTCGCGACGACAGGCCCTGTGCCTGCGCGATCGCGCTCAGGAAAGACGGGCGCGGCGAGCCCGAGTGTGACCGTCGCGACGCCGTTGCGGATGAAGAGTCGTCGAGATACGTCGCATCGTCGCTCCTTCTAAACGAGCTGGTATTCGGAGGAGCCGACGAGGAGGCGCGCGAGGCCGGCGGCCCTGGTGTTGAGCTGTTCGACGCGCTGCCGGTCCACGCGCCAGCCGGCGAGCAGGTACGACATCAGCGCCTGCTGCGGGGCCGAGTCGAGTGGCGCCGGCGTCACGCGATCGAGCATCGCCGTCAGCAAGGCCTGCGGCGTCCCGCCCTCGGATTCCAGCGAGACGGCGAGAAGCTCCTTCTGGCTCGCCGCGAGCGTCGCCGCGAAATTCGTTCGCGCCAGCATCGTCCCGGTCGAGAACCAGCCGGCGCCGAGCGGCCAGCCGCCGACGTTCGGCGGCTCGAAGAGCAGCATGCCCATGTTGGCCAGCGGCGCCCGGACCTTGTCGAGCGAGAAGCCCTGCCAGCCCACTTCCTTGATCGCCCGTGCGACGAACTCGGCCGGCCATGAATAGCGCGCGTAGCGCATCGACGGATTGTTGAACCAGGACGAGGTGAGGATGTGCCGCACGACGGGCCTGATCTCGGTGCCGCTCTGCAGGTAGACGGCGGCCGTGCTCTCGACGAAGCCCGGATCGGGCGGATGGATCTCGCTGATGAAGAAGTTCCAGAACTTCCGCGCCAGCCGACGCGCCGTCTCCGGGTGCATCGCCAGGGCGGTGATCAGGTCGACGCCGTCCTGCATGCCCGCAGACTCGCTGCGCTCCGGGATCGTCCGGCTTCCGTTGCTGTAGATCGGGAACGAGAACGTCTTGGCGCTGGTGTCGTGCTGGTCGGCGTTGTAGACGAACTCCTGATACGCGTTCATGTCCCCGTAGTCGTCGCGGCTGTAGCCCTCGGACTCGCCGCAGGTTCCAGCCGGTGAACACGCGCGCCGCCGCGTAGACGTCCGCCTCGGTGTAGTTGCCGACGCCGACCGTGAACAGCTCCATGACCTCGCGGCCGAAGTTCTCCTGCGGCTTTGCTTTGGTGTTGCTCTTGCCGTCGAGCCACACCAGCATCGCGGGATCCTGCGCCACCTGGAGCAGGAGGTCGCGGTAGTTGCCGAGCGCGTACTGGCGGAAGAGCTCGATCTGTCCCTGCGGCCCGCGCAGCACGCCGGGCTTGTGCGCGAGCATCTTGGCCGCCTGCATCGGTGCCGGAGTCGGCGGCCAGCTTGCTGTAGGCGGTGGCGAAGTGGTTGTGCCAGAACAGCGCCATCTTCTCCTGCAGCGGACGCCGCGTGTGGATCATGCGGAACAGCCAGCGCTGGCGCGCGTCGTCGATGTCGATGTCCGGCGCGAAGAGGTCGCGCGAGATCGTCACCTGCGCGTGGTCGGGCCGTCCGATGCGCGCGTCGACGTCGTCGGGTCGGCCTTCGTAGTCGACGAGATGCGCGACCGCCGCGGTCGTCGACATGTCGCGGAACGTCGTCGGCGTCCGCGAGCGCTGGCGCCGAATCCGGCGCGGCGAAGCAGGTGGTCGATGTCCGGAGTTGAGTTGGGACATGCGATCAGAGCAGCGATCGTCACGACGCCGTTCGCGAACGTGGTGGCGTACTGACGCAGCGACGCCCTGGCAGGGCCGGCCAGCACCTGACCGGTGCGGTTGTAGCGCGACCCGTGGCACGGACAGACGTAGGTGGCGCCGTCCGCGCCGTTGATGGTGCATCCTTCGTGGGTGCAGACCGCTTCGATCGCCGTGAACGTGTTCGCGCTCGTTCGCGCGAGCAGGAACACGCCGGCCGTCGGACTCGACGAGTACTGCACCGCCGACGTCGGCCAGCGCGGATCCGGCGACGGTGACCTGCACGCCGGAGCCCGTCGAACCGGCCGGCCACGACGCGCGAGCATCGACGCCGCGCCGCTTGGCGACGTCGGTGAGGACGCGTCGCCGCCGCAGGCGGAGACGAGCGTCGCGAGTGTGGCGCCGGAGGCCACCTGGCAGGCTCCTGCGCAGAACTGGCGTCGTGAGACTGGGACGTTCGTGTCTGACATCACGATTCTCGTGAGGGTAGGCCCGTGTCGCGTGGGCAATATCGACGCCATTCGCAAACGACGCGGTTTTTCTGAATCAGCAGTACCCGGGTAGTTCTCGGCGATCACAAACTCTGATAGGAACCACCAATTTCGTAAGCGCCACACGTGGTAATACTCGGCTTCGCATATGAACGATGAGAGGTTCCCGCATTTGCACCGGCAACTCGATGCATGTGTTCGCGAGCTGCGTGAGGAGATGATCGACTTCACGAGCGAGCTCGTGGCCGTCGCGTCTGAAAACCCGCCTGGTTCGGCGTACCCGGAGTGCGTGCGCGTCATCACGTCACAACTGCGCAGCCTTGGCTTGCCGTGTGAGCGCCTGGCGTACGTCCCGCGGCGCGGTGTGCGGGACGAATCCGGTGCGGCCGTCCTCCTGAGCCACCTCGGCTCAGGGAAACGGACGTTGTACTTTTCTGGCCACTACGATGTGGTACCCGTCACCACGCCGGGTCAGTGCAGACCCGAGCTTCGAGGCAAGGCGTTGTTCGGACGGGGAACGGCGGATATGAAAGGTGGCCTGGCTTCAATGCTGTACGCGGTGGTGGCGTTGAAGCGCTTGCGTGTGCCGCTGAACGGGCGTGTCGGCCTCGTGTTCGTGCCTGACGAAGAGACGGGCGGCCGGCGTGGTTCGGGCTTCCTCGCGGCTACCAAGCGACTGGGCACACACGGCGTTGGCATGCTGACACCTGAACCGACGAGCGGTGTGGTGTGGAACGCGAACCGAGGTGCGATCACGCTTCAGGTCACCGTGCACGGACGCGAGGCGCATGTCGGGCTTCTTCATCAAGGACGAAACGCATTTGAGGACGCGGTGCGTGTGGTAGGCAGCCTCCAACGGCTCGCCCGAAAGATTGGACGGCGTCGGACGCGCTTTCAATTGAAGCCGGACTCGGCTCGTCGATCGCTCATGCTCATCGGGGGCCGAGTCGAAGCGGGGTCGAACTTCAACGTGGTGCCTGGACGGTGCGTGTTCACGGTCGATCGACGCATGAATCCCGAGGAGGATTTCGAAGCCGAGCGCGACGCGTTGATGGAGGTGTTCGCCGGGGCCCGGCGCGCCGGCGTGTCACTCGATGTGGAGTTGTTGCAGGAGGGTCGTCCTTCGGGGACCTCCGAGGCGTCGCCACTCGGCCGGGCACTTCACGCGCACGTACGCGAGGTCACGGGCAGGGCGCCGAAGTTCGAGATGTGTCCCGGTCTCCTGGAGGTCAGGTTCTACGCCGAGCGGGGGATGCCGGCGTATGCCTACGGTCCCGGTCTTCTGGCCGTCTCTCACGGGCCGAAGGAATTCATTCACGTAGACCGCATCGTCGACTGCGCGGCGGTGTACGCGCGTACGGCAGCCACAGTCCTGAACGCGTCTTGAAGCGGACGGCAGAACTTCCCAGAGCAAAACAACCGCGCTTGACATGTGACCAAATGGTCACATATTCTCGGACCATGAACGACGACCGCGTCTTCAAGGCACTGGCGGATGCGACGCGTCGTTACCTTCTCGACCTGCTCTTCGCGCGCGATGGCCAGACGCTGACGGAGCTCGAATCGCAGTTGAAGATGACCCGCTTCGGCGTCATGAAGCACCTCCGCGTGCTCGAAGCCGCGCGCCTCGTCGTCACGCGCTGGTCAGGCAGGGAGAAGCTGCATTTCCTGAACCCAGTGCCCATCCGGCTCATCAACAACCGGTGGATTCACAAATACGCGGCGCACCAGGTGTCGGCGCTCGCGGAACTCAAAGCGGATTTGGAGGCAAAGGCATGTCGGCAGACACGAAAGCGAGCGTGACCACACAGGTGTACGAGGTCTACATCAAGGCCACGCCGCAAGCCATCTGGGACGCCATCACGTCGCCCGAATGGACGGTGAAGTACGCCTACCGGGGCGCGGTCGAGTACGAGCTGCGTCCCGGCGGCGCGTACCGGGCGCACGCGACTCCCGAGATGCAGTCGTTCGGCCTGCCGGACGTCGTCGTCGACGGCGTGGTCGAGGAAGCCGACCCGCCGAGAAAGCTGGTGCACACCTATCGCTTCCTGTTCAGTGAAGCGACGAAGGCCGAAGGCTTCACGCGCGTGACGTGGGAAATCGAGAAGGCCGCCGCCGGCTTCTCGAGGCTCACCGTGATCCACGAGCTCGAGGGTGCGCCGATCATGGCCGGCATGGTGGCCAGCAAGTTCTCTGAGCAGGGCGCGGGTGGCTGGGCCTGGATTCTCAGCGACATGAAGTCGCTGCTCGAGACCGGGAACTCGATGTAAGACGTGAGCTCACTCGCTGACGAGGCGCTCGAGTACCGCACGGCCTCGCGGCGAGAGGCGGTAGCCGACCTCGAGGCTCTCGGTGAGGCCGAGCTCTTTCAGCTGTCGAACGCGACGCTTGAACGGCGGCACGTCGGCGTCAACCTGCGGCGCGAGCACGCGCGAGACGATGCCGGGCTGCTCGGCGATCAGCTGCAGGTAGCGTATCGTCCAGGGCGTCGGGCACGCGGCGTCGATCCTGGCCAGCCTCGCGATGACGGCCTCGAGCTCGGCGTGCTCCGGCAGGCGTTCCCGGAGCGCGATGCGCGGATCGTCGCCGGCGAGACGGAGCTCGATGCGCAGGAGCGTGCCCTCGCCGGCGATCGACGCCCGCAACTCGCCGGGTGACATCCCCGTGCGGCGCACGTCCGCCGTGGTGATGTCGCCTTCGTCGACGACGGTGACGCGATCGAGGCAGAGGACGCCAACCGGCGAGCGGAGTGAAGAACCGTTGGCCGGCGGCGCCCGCCGCCAACGCCTGAAGGCGAGCGTCACACGGCCCTCGGCGATGCCCTGCAGGATCTCGCGGCGGAACAGCATCCGACCTCCCGTTGCTGATTATCGCGGGAACCCGAATGTGACCCCGAATGCCGTGCGCCAGAAGCCGTAATCTCTGAAGTAGGCGCCCTCACGCTTGTTCTCGTCGACGAACGCGTGGAAGTAGCGCACGTCGCCTCGAAGCGCGAGCCGATCGTTCAGCCGGTACATCACGCCGCCCCCGACGTTGAATGCGACGTCGGTCTGGTTGGTGTCGTACTCGCCCGCGTCCTCGATCCATGGGTGAATCACGCCCAGGCCTGCGGTGCCGTACGGACGCCAATTCGTCGCCTGCGCAGTGGGAATGGGCGCCACCACGTTGCCCATGACGATCCATGCGTCGGTATTGCTGTCAATGCATGCGCCGACGCGGCCGGGAATGCACGGAAGGGGAACGGACTCCAGCTCCTTGTCCTTGAAGAAATGATGGTGACGGTCGACATCCAGCTCGAACCCGAGGCGACGGCCAAGATAGCCGACTGACACGCCGGGACCACCCCTGCGAAATTCGACGTCCCCGAAGTTCGCGTGAAGGTATGGCGTCACCACGGCTTGCGCGTGCGCGGGCGTAGCCGTCCATGCGACGGCCAGCACGGTAAGAACAATACCGCGGCGAGTTCGCATAACTAGTCCTCTCAACTGGCGCGCGAGCCCAGCACAAGGAGTGCCAGCGAACTCGGGATGAAGCAGCGTCGATGACCCTGCGAATATCTCGTCGCGTCATCCGAACGTGTCACCCCGCACGTACGAGCGGTGTCCTTACGAGCAGACATCCGAATCGTGATGGTCGCGTGACGCGCTCACCGGCGGGTGCGAGTATTGACAGCGCACGGCCGCTCGCATTAGTGTCGACATTCGACACCATGGCACGCCGTCCACCGCCGGATCTTTTGCCAGGGACGCTCGACCTGCTCATCCTGCGAACGCTGCAGACGCAGCAGCTCCATGGCTGGGCGATCGCGGAGCGGATCCAGGAGATCTCGGAAGATGTCCTGCTGGTCAATCAGGGATCGCTCTACCCGGCCCTCCACCGCCTCGAGCACCAGGGCTGGATCGAGGCGGAGTGGGCGGTGTCCGAGCTGGGGCGGCGAGCCAAGTACTACCGCCTCACGTCCTCCGGGCGCCGCCAACTCGCCATTGAAGCGGTCGAGTGGGAACGGATGTGCGCGGCGATCGCGCGGGTGATGAACCTGGCGTAACGATCATGAACGTCCGCGATCTGAGATTGCGCGCGCGCGCGTTGTTCGCCCCACGGCGCGTGGAGCGCGAGCTGGACGAGGAGCTCGCGTTCCACGTCGAACGCGAAGCACAGAAGCACATCGCCAACGGCATCAGCCCCGCCGAGGCTCGGACTCGCGCGCTGGCCCGCTTCGGCTCCATGACCGTTGCGGCCGACGCCTGCCGCGATCAGCGTGGCACTCTGCTGGTCGACAACGTGGTGCGCGACATCCTGTACGCCCTCCGCACGTTCCGGCGCGCGCCTCTCGCGGCCCTGACGATTGTCATGACGGTGGCGCTCGGCCTCGGCCTGGTGGCTGCCGTATTCACCTTCCTCAACGTGTTCCTTTTCCGCATGGACGAGGTGCGCAACCCGCGTGAGCTGTACGCGGTCGAGCGTCCGCGAGCAGCGGACGGCGCGCGCGTGCCCTTCACGCTCCCGCAGTACGAATCGTTCGTCCGCGAGACCAGCGTCTTCTCGGGTGCATTCGCGATGGTCCCGGAGATCGACAGCCGCGTCGGTGGCCGGAGGATGCCGGGCACGTTCGTGACTGGCAATTTCTTCGAAGTACTCGGGGTCAGCGCGGCGCGCGGACGCACGCTGACACTTTCGGACGAAGAACGCTCCGGCGGCTCCCCGGTCGTGGTTCTCAGCCATCGCGGTTGGTCGCGACACTTCGCCAACGACCCGGGCGTCCTCAACCGAACGCTGCTGTTGAACGGCGTCTCCTTCCAGATTGTCGGCGTGATGCCGGAGGGCTTTCGCGGACTCATGGTCGGTTCACCGGACTACTGGGCTCCGCTGACGTTTCTGGCCCGCGTGCGCCGCACCCATGCAGGACAGGAAGACTCCGCCGGCGTCGATATCGTCGGGCGGCTGAAGCCCGGACTTTCGCGCGAGCAGGCGCTCGCGCAGCTCATCGTCTGGCAATCGCGAGCTGTAGACAGACGGTCCGGCGAGCGGCCCACCGCGAACCTCCTGCTCGAACCGAGGCGTGGCACGGTCCCGCAGCCGGCGGAGGCGGTGGCGCTCTTCATGCCCCTTTTCTTCGCGTTCGGCCTGATCCTGCTGATCGGGTGCGCGAACGTGGCGAACCTGCTCTTCGCGCGCGGGGTTGCACGGCAGCGCGAAATCGGCATCCGGCTGGCGACCGGCGCATCGCGCCGGCGCATCATCGGTCAGCTGCTCACGGAAAGCCTGCTGCTGTCGCTCGTCTCCGCTCTCCTCGCGTTCGCGATCGCCCGCCTCGTGCTCGAAGCCACCATCTACGCGGTGATGAGCACGATGCCCGACATCGGCGACGTTCGTCTGTCCGTGCCAGCGGCGGACTGGCGCGTCGCGCTGTTCCTGCTCGCCGGTGCATTCGTCTCGACACTGTTCTTCGCTCTGGCGCCGGCGCTTCAGGCCACGCGCGTCGAGTTGGTGCGGGCCATTCGCGGTGAGGTGGTGCGCGACGGGCGTCCCGGCCGCACGCGCAACGTCCTGATCGAGGTACAGGTGACCGCCTCGGCGCTGCTCCTCGTCTGCTCGGCCGTGTTCCTGCGCAGCGCGATGGCCACGGCGACACTCGATCCCGGTGTCCGCACGGTCGATACCGTTGCCGTTGGCATCATGAACGAGGAGCTGCGCAGTGCGGCGCTCCAGGCTATACGCAGCGAATCGTACGTCGCGTCGATTGCAGCGTCGTGGCCCGGCGCGCTGGGGGGCCGCGCCGGGTTTGCCGACGGTGCGAGCGGCAAGTCCGCCGTTACCTATAAGTTCGTCTCGCCGGAATACTTCGGGGTCCTCGGCATCGACATTCTGCGCGGCCGCGGCTTCGCGCACGCGGAGCGAAGCGCGAGCGCGGCGGTGGCCGTCGTATCCGAGACCGTCGCGCACCAGCTCTGGCCCGGGCGCAATGCCGTCGGTCAACTCCTTCAGCTCGAGCCGGACCCGAATCCTGAAACGCGGCCGGTCGATGAGCCGCCTCTCCTGTCGCGCACGTTCGTCGTCGTAGGCGTCGCGCGTGACGTGGCTGGCTTCCGGCTCATGGAGTCCAAAGGGGCGGGTGTCTACCTACCGATCAGCGCCGAGGACACGAAGACCGCGCTCACGTTACGTGTGCGCGGCGATGCCGAGCTCGCGCGGCGGACGCTCATCGATCGGCTCACGGCCATCGATCCGAACCTGGGCGAGGTCCTCACGTTCCAGCACATCGTGCGCATGGTGACGTATTTTCTGCGGATCGCATTCTGGCTCACGCTGGTGCTTGGAGCGCTGGCGCTTCTGTTGACGTTGTCGGGCCTGTTCAGCGTGCTGTCGTATCTCGTCGAGCAGCGCTCGAAGGAGATCGGCGTGCGGATGGCGCTGGGCGCGACCAACCAAAACATCTGCGTGCTCGTGCTCTCGCAGCTCGCTCGTCCCGTCGGCTTCGGGCTGCTCCTCGGCTGCAGCCTCACGGCCGCGCTCGGCGCCGCGCTCCTGGCGACGCCTGCCGCGGAGCAGATCGGGTCGGTCGTGCGTCTCTTCGATCCAGTCGCCTACGCCGCTAGCGTGCTCTGCATTCTCACGACATGCGCATGCGCGGCGCTGATTCCTGCGCTGCGCGCAGGACGGATCGACCCGGTCACCGCGCTCAGGCAGGATTGATCCGTTTCACGTCTCGCACCACGTTGTCATTCGCGGATGACTGGCCATCAAGTCGCCGGCGCTCACGGCTTCTTCGCGGACTGGCCGCCCGCGGCGGGCGGGACTCCCAGCTGCCCGTACTCGCGTCGGGCAGCCCGCACGATGGGGATGTTCGAGTCAGCGTCCTGCCAGATCCCAAGCAACGCCTCGTACGCCGATCGGCTCGCGTCCACGCCGCCGATGCTGGGCGGCTGCGCGGGCGACGGCCGAGGTACGCCAGAGGGTACAAGGTGATAGCGGAGGGATTGAAGTCCTTGGGGACCAGCACACCCTTGTTGTCCAGGATCTTCTGGAACTCGAGCCGCGCTTCCGCGTAGGCACCCTGTTTCAGGTAGGCCAAACCTCGTAGATAAGCCGGCCAAACAGCGGCATTCGTGCCGAGCTCGACGCGCTCGGCTCTCTTCAGCTGCTCCACGGCGGCGGCCGGATTACCGCGATGGAGCGAGACTGCAGCGTGCACCATCGGCAACCAGGAAGCCTTGAAGAACGAGTCCTGCGGGAATCGGCGGACCATCTCGTCGGCGAGCTGCTCGGCCCGGATCGGGGTCGCCGCAGATCGCGACGGCTCAGCGCGCTCCAGCTCAGGGGATGCGGCCCCGCGACAGCGCCAGGGCTTCGAGTGACGGCTTGCTCCGCCTCCCGGCAATTGCCGTAGGCCGCTTCCCACAAGGCGTCGCCCGCCGCGTACATGCCGGCCGCTTCCTGGAGGCCGCGGCCCTTGGCCAGTTCGCATGGCCCGTTTCGTCAGCTCCCTCGCCTGGCGCACCTGGCCGGCGTAAGCCGCGGTCACCGACTGCATCGCCAGCATCCCGGCCTCGGCCGGGGTTCCGGAGACGCGATCGATCTGCTGCTGCATGGCCGCCGCGTCGCCCTCCAGGAATGCGATCGCGTACAGCATGTAGCGGCTGTAGGGTGGGTCCAGCTTCCGCGCCAAGGCCTGCTCGATGCCGCCCGCGCCTCCCGGTACCGGCCGAGACAGATCGAGCTGTGCGCCACGGCGGCGTACGCCACACCGGCGTCCGGGTTCAGGCGGACGCCCTCGCGCGCTTCCTCGAGAGCCTCCGGTAGCGTCCGATCGCGCAGTAGCGCGCGGACAGGTTCGTGCGCGGCACGAAGTCGCGGGGATACGTCTGCTTCCACAGCTCCAGCACCTCGATGGCTCGGTCGCCGTCGTCGAGCACGTCCATGTAGTAGCGCGCCGAGATGTAGAACCTCTCTCGCTCGCTCACCCGCTCGCGAAGCTCGAACGCCCGCTGTGAGAACTGCGCGGCGAGGTCGTACTCCCTCGCGGTTCCGTAGGTGATGCCCAGCGCCGCGTAGGCCATCGCGAAGTCGGGATCCAGCTCCACCGCCCGACGGTAGAGGGGAATCGCCTCGAAGTACTGGCCGCTGAAGTGTCGCTGCCGGCCCAGGTCGTAGGCCTTGAACGCTTCCAGCGAGGCGGTGGTGGCCTGCTCGATGGGGGCGGAGAACTTCTCGATGGAGGCGATCGATTCTCCCAGCTTCTCGCGGAACCTCGTCGCGGCTTCGCCGAGTCGGGCGAGGATCCTCTCCCGGCTCTCCGCCTCGACCTGCTCGCGCGCGATGGTCTCACCGCTCGGCCGCGCTCACCGCCTCGAGGCTGATCACATAGTGGCGGCCGAGGCTCGCGATCGACCCGATCAGCAACGCCTCGACCCCCTGTCGCTGCGCGATCTCGCGCGCGAGATCCCGCGTCACCCGCTCGTCCGGCGATCGTCCGATGTAGCGAAGAGTCTCCCGAACGCGTTCCTCGGAGACGATGTTCAGGAACGGGCTTTGCCCCAGTTCCACCGCCACGGCCCGCCGGAGCGTGCCGTCGAAGACCTCGTCGCCGGTCGTGTTGGCGAAGTCCGCGATGAGGACGCTGTCCTTGTCGGTGAGGGCCGCACTGCGGCCGGATGTGCGGGAGCGGACGACGTAGAACGACGTCGCGGCCGATGACGATGGCGACTCCGAGCAGCACGAGGCGCCGCTGCGCCATTGCCGTGCCCGCGAGGCCGGATCGGCGACGGGAACATCGTCGCTGGCGGTGTCGATGAGCTGAGGGTCGGTGCCGGCTCGGCGGTTTCAACCGCCGCCACGAAGCGATACCCCACGCGCGGAACGGTCTCGATGTACTGCTGTCCAGTGGCCTTCTCTCCGAGCGCCTTCCGCAGCACCGAGACGTTGTGGTTGAGATTGTTCTCTTCGACGGTCGTGTCGGGCCAGACCGCGTCCAGCAGTTCCTGCTTCGTCACGAGCCGTCCGGCATTCTCGACCAGCACGCGGAGCGTATCGAACACCTTCAGTCGCAAGGGGGATCACTTCGGTACCCGCGCGAGAGACGGCGTTCCCGGACGTCGAGCTGAAACGGCCCGAATTGGTAGGCGCCTCGGTCCCCAGGGTCGCCCACGAATCCCCCTCAGAAAAGTTTCAGGAATATGCCAGCGTTCTCAAAGGACGCTGGCGGCCCTCCGATTCTACCTTCCGACTCGCGCACCGACTGAAACCACGGAGGACGAGACATGCCGAAACTGCTTCCCGACCAGAGCTTTTATCCGTCGCCGACGATGGCGATGCAGGCCCCCGTTGAGACGCTCGCCTATGTCGCGTTGCTCAATCCCGACCCGGCGGGCAGCGACGCGCTGGCCGTCCTCGACGTCGATCCCGCATCGCCGGGGTATGGCGCGCAGATCGCGCGCGTCGACATGCCCGGCGCCGGCGACGAGCTCCACCACTTCGGGTGGAATGCCTGCAGCTCGTGCCTGTGTCCCTCTTCACCGCATCCGCACATGCGGCGCCGCTACCTCGTCGTGCCGGGCATGCGCTCGTCGCGGATTCACATCCTCGACACCGACCCCAATCCGCGCCAACCGCGCCTGGTGAAGGTGATCGAGGCCGACGAGGTCCTCAAGAAGACGGGCTACAGCCGGCCGCACACAGCACATTGCGGACCTGACGGGATCTACGTCAACGCGTTGGGAGATGGCGAAGGCAACGGACCCGGCGGAATCTTCGTGCTCGATCCGGAGACCTTCGAGATCAAGGGCCGCTGGGAGCGCGACCGCGGACCGCAGTATCTCGCGTACGACTTCTGGTGGCACCTCGGGCACGACACCATGATCACCAGCGAGTGGGGCACGCCGAACATGGTGGAGAACGGTGTGAACCCGGAGCTGCTTCTCGCGGGCAAGTACGGCAACGCGCTGCACGTCTGGGATCTCCACAGCCGCAGGCACCTGCAGAAGCTGGAGCTCGGAGCGGAGCAGCAGATGGTGCTGGAACTGCGCCCGGCGCACGACCCCACCGAGACCTACGGCTTCGTCGGCGTGGTCACCAGCCTCAAGGACCTGTCCTCCTCGATCTGGGTGTGGCACCGTGAAGGCGACAGCAACGGCGGCAACTGGCGGATCCGCAAAGTGATCGAAATTCCCGCCGAGCCCGCCTCCGCCGACGATCTGCCGCCGCTGTTGAAAGGCTTCGGCGCGGTGCCGCCGCTCGTCACCGACATCAACCTGTCGCTCGACGATCGATTCCTCTACGTCTCGTGCTTTGGCACCGGCGAACTGAAGCAGTTCGACGTCTCCGATCCCTTCAATCCGGTCGAGACCGGCTCGGTGCGGCTGGGAGGCATCGTCCGGCGAGAGGCGCATCCCGCGCGCCCGGGCCAGCCGCTGAACGGCGCGCCGCAGATGGTCGAGGTCAGCCGCGACGGCAAGCGCGTCTACGTGACCAACTCGCTCTATCGCACGTGGGACGAGCAGTTCTATCCCGATGGGATCAAGGGCTGGCTGGCGAAGGTCGATGCGGGTCCCAACGGCGGCCTCGCGCTCGATCACGCCGGGTTCGTCCAATTCGACGGCATGCGTCCGCACCAGGTTCACCTCGAGGGCGGCGACGCGAGCTCCGATTCCTACTGCTTCGCGTGAGTGCTGCGCCATGACAAGTGAGATCGCGACGACGTCGTGGGCGATGTTGATATCGCTTGGCGCCTTTCACGGCATCAATCCCGGAATGGGCTGGCTGTTTGCGGTGGCGCTCGGGATCCAGGAGCGCCGCCGCGGAGCCGTGCTTCGGGCGCTGGTGCCTCTCGGTGCCGGCCATGCGCTGGCCGTCGCGGGCTCCGTCGGCGTTGCGTTGGCAGTGGGAGCCGTCGTTCCGATCCGTGAGCTCCGCTGGGCGATCGCCGGCGTCCTCGTCTCGCTCGGCGTCATGCGGTTCTTTCGCCATCACCATCCGCGCTGGGTGCGCATGCGCGTCGGCATGGCGGGACTCACGCTGTGGTCGTTTCTGATGGCCACCGCACATGGCGCCGGCCTCATGGTCGTGCCCGTGTTCGTGGGCATGTCGATGGCGGGCGGAAGCGCGCATATGCACCACATGGCCACCGCTGCCGGAACGAATGCGGGCGTCGCGCTCTTCGCCACCGCTGTGCACGCCGTGAGCTATCTCGCAGTGACGGCGTTCATCGCGGTGCTCGTGTTCGAGAAGCTCGGTGTGGGGATCCTGCGCCGCGCCTGGTTCAACCTCGATCTGATCTGGGCAGGCGCGTTGGTGGCGACCGGTGCGGTGACGTTGATGATGTGAGATTCAAAACGTAGTCAGACACGGAGGGTTCTATGAAAGTTACACGATGCTCAACGCAGTTCGGGTACTCGACTATCGGCATGCTCGTTCTTATGGGGCTCCTGTCGCCAGTGGTGCGAGCGCAAGATGCCCACACGGCTCGGACTGCCCAACATCACGTGCGGGCGACCGACAACGCGCTCGTCAGGACCGTCCGAGAAGCGACCGAGCGCTTCCGTGACGTGGCGGTGGCCGAGGCGGAGGGTTACCAGCTTCTGTTCGGCTGCGTCAGCGGACCAGATTCGGGGGCGATGGGCCTCCACTACGTGAACCTGGCTCTCGTGGGCGACGCCGAGTTGGATCCGACGCGGCCCGAGATCGTGATTTACGAGCCGGCGCCGAACGGACGCCTGCGGCTCATCGGCGCAGATTTTCTGGTCTTCGCGGATGCCTGGGACAAGAAAAAAATCGGTACGCCTCAGCTCATGGGACAGCTGCTGCATTTGTTCGAGAGCCCGAACCGCTTCGGATTGCCGGCGTTCTATACGCTGCATGTCTGGGCGTGGAAAGAAAATCCCACCGGCATGTTCGTGAACTGGCACGCCAAGGTCTCCTGCGAGGGATTCAGCGCACAAAATCCGTGAGCTCCCCGGACGGCGATGGACGCGTTTCGCTCTCAGCTCGATCGACCTGATCGATCTGAGAGCGTCTTGTCCAGCCACACATCCCAGGTGAGCGCCCCTGCTTCGTCGTCCGTCATCGGGCGGCCCGCCAGCTTGAGCGCCAGCTTCATCTGACCGTGATGGTAGCCCTCGTGCCACACCATGTGCTGGAGGAAGAGAATCGGGTGGTCGTAGTGAAGATCCATGTCCCGACCTGCTGTCACCCTGCCCTTGACCGCGTCGCGCACGGCCTTGGCGCTGTCGTTTAGCAGCTGCGCGAGCCGATCACGGTTACGCTCGGCCCGCCATTCGCCCTCGGGCAGATCTTTGGCGAACTCGGGGGCATCCTCGAGCACGAACACCAGTCGCACATAGTGAATGTGTGTGAATAGCTCGCCGATCGAGGGACCGCCCTCCATCGCCCTGACCTCCAGGCCACCCTCCGGAATGGCGCCGAGCAGATTGACAAGGATGGTGTTGTTCCGGTCCCAGGAATCCAGCACAGCCTCGAACAGCTGTTCGTCTAGTGCACCAGACATCTCCCCTCCGTTCGCAAACAAAATCCGCTTGCACCACTAATCTTCGTAAGAGCCACTGTGTTGCGCTAGAATGCCGCGCCCGCGAGGCGCGCTGATGCTTCGATCCTCGTCGCGGAGGATTAGGACAGATCTGTGGTGACGCAATCGTCAGCCGATGGAAGTCTGAGAGCTGGGACGTCGATCACGCTGATCGGGCCGGGAGCAGCTGGCAAGAGCACCGTTGGTGCTCTGCTCGCTGAGCGATTGGGCATTCCTTTCGTCGATCTTGACCGATGCTTCGAGACTCGAGCCGGAGATATCAGCAGGTACATCAATCGCTTCGGGTATGGCGCGTACGCCGCGCTGTCGTCTGGGTTCATGACGTATCCGCGAAACATCCATCCCCGGTACGCGCATCTTCGCCGGTGCATTGAAAAGAGTCCCACGACGTTCGTGCTCATCCCGTCGTTCATGTGTGATGTCTGCATCGCCGAGACTGTCCGCCGCCAACTCGCGCGACCGTTCGCGGGATCTCGTGAGAAGGAAGAAGCGGTCATTCGAGAACGGTTTCCGATCCACGTCGGTCTTCGCGCTCGAAAGATCGAGACGATGCATCCGCTCACGGTCATCGTTGAGGAGCTTCTGGTCGCAATCCGAGGGCTCACCTCATCGTCCGGATTTCGCCGAACTTTAGGAGCGTCGGTGCCTGCCGCTGGCTCTCGTAGTCGAGCTTGGCCCAGCTCCGGCTGCGAGCGGCCTGCATGACTCGCGCCTCGTCCAGAATGCCGTCCCACTGCCGCCGGCCACCGAGATGCTGCGTCTGGTTGCCGATGCCGAGATCATGATCTCCCTTGTTCCACGGCCCGGCGGATTCCGACGCGTTCAGCTCGCCGTTGATGTACAGCTTCATACCCGGCTCTTCGAGCACCACCATGAAGTGCAGCCACTGTTCTGTGACGAGCCCCTGCCCGGCGAAGTTGTACGCGCACAGATGGTAAGCAGGCGTCCGCACGCACGTCTGATAGCCCTGGCCGGCGATTTTTTGAGCGCCCCCACCGGGGCCGTACTGCACACGTTGCAGCGTCCAGGAGGTGTCGCCCTTCGCGATCATCGTTTCGTAGCTGCGGATCGGATAGGAGTAGCCGAGAGCCCAGATCGACACCGTGATCGGCGGGCCCGGGTTGAACTGCCTGGCCTTTCTCTCCAGTCACGCGGATCCAGCGCGCGGTATCCTGTCCGGCCGGATTATCCAGATGTGTCCCCTTGCCGATGCGAGCATCAACTCGTGAGCCCGGTATCATGCCCACGCCGGTGCCGTGCGCTTCGTGCTCGCTGGAATCCTTATAGCCGTCGGGGGTCGGTGTTTCCGTCTTCGCCAAGGTGCCAGACACCCACGAATCCGTGCGCTCTCTTGAACACCGTTTTCGAATCGCTGATGTCGGGCGCACCCGGATGGCCCCATCTCATCACGATGGATTGATCCCTGCTGTTGCCTTTGATCACATCGAGCAATACCCAGATCGCGGCAGAGCCGGACTCGCTGTCCCACAGCTCGATGGCGTGCGGTAACGCTTTTCCTCCGGCGTCGAAGAACCGGATGTCCGCTCCGTCTGCTCGCGCCTGACTGAAATCGAAGCGGCTCTTGTCGAGCAGCACGGCGAGTGGATAGTTCTCGACATCGTCCGGCACATTCGCGCCGGCGGCCGTCGTGTCGATGGTAATCGTCTGCGCATAGCGCCAGACGCCCGACGAGGTGCCGGAGCGACCGCCGCCGGCCGCAGTTGCGGGCCTGGAGGACTTCTGTGCGCATCCACACAGCGCGAAGCATGCGGTGAGCACAACGGCGGTGATACGAACGCGATGACGGGTTCGAGGCATGATTGGCAGCGGCGCTTCCGTGCCCGCCCACATTGCCAGGCGGAGGGACAAACGATTTTATGCCGGGGCCGCTGGATGCAGGGGAGGCAGGCACAGAAGATGGCAAGGGCGACGCTTCACTGGCAGCGGTGCTCCGCAAACGCTCCCAGCGTGTCTTTCCCGTTGAGAAACGCGGCCGCGAGACTCGCGGGGACGGGCTCGGAGAACAGGAACCCCTGCGCCAGATTGCAGTTGAGATCGCGCAGCTTCCGGACCTGATCGCTCGTTTCGACGCCTTCGGCGATGACCTCCATCCCGAGCGTGCGCGCCAGGCTGATGATCGCGTCGATGATGCGGCCGCTCCGCGCGCCGCCGCTCGTGGCCACGAATGACCGATCGATTTTGATCGTGTCGTAATCGAAGCGGTTGAGATAACTGAGTGACGAATACCCGGTCCCGAAGTCATCCAGGTGGAACTTGACACCGCTATCCTGCAGACGGCTCAACTCGCCGATCGTCGAGGATTCGTGTTCGAGCAGGGCATTCTCGGTAATCTCCAAATGCAGGGCATCGGGCGAGAGGCCGGTCTGTTCGAGAATGGCCGACGTGCGCGCAGCAAAATCCGGTTCGAAGAACAGCCGCGACGATACGTTGATGCTGACGGACAGACCTGCGAGCCGAGGGTCGCCTTTCCGCCACTCGGACGTCTGGCGGCACGCCTCGTGAGTGACCCACCAGCTCACGGGCGCGATCATTCCGCACTTTTCGGCCAGCGGGATGAACACGTCCGGGCCGATGATTCCGCGCACGGGATGGTTCCAGCGGAGAAGGGCCTCGAATCCGACGAGCTGCATTCCTTCGAGTGCCACGATCGGCTGGTAGTACACCATCAGCTCCTCACGCCGCAGTGCCGACCGGAGGTCGAGCTCGAGTTCGAGGCGGTGCAGCGCGGAATCATGCATGACGCGTTGGAACACCGTTGACGAGCCGGTGCGGGTGCTTTTGGTGCGGTACATCGCCATGTCCGCGTCACGCAGCAGATCGCCGGGACGTTCGTATGTGCCTCCACTGAGCGCGATCCCGATGCTGGCGCTGGTGTACACGTCCTTGTGACCGATGACGAACTTCAGCGACAGCACGCTGTGAATTCGGTCGGCCAGTCGGGTCGCGTCGGCGAGGTCGGTAGTGTGCGTCGTCAGGATCGCGAACTCGTCCCCGCCAAGCCGGGCGACCGAATCTCCGGGGCGAACGAACGTCCTCAATCGTCGTCCGATCTGGATCAGCAGCTCGTCGCCGGCGGCGTGGCCAAGGGTGTCGTTCACTGTCTTGAAGCCGTCGAGATCCAGGTACAGCACCGCAAACGTATGCCCCGGGTCGCGACGCTGCCGGCTGAGAGCATGATGAAGACGATCGAGGAACAAGGTCCGATTCGGCAGACCCGTGAGCGTGTCGTGAAGCAGCTCGTGCTTCAACCTGGCCTCTGCCAGTTTCCGATCCCTGATGTCGCTGAGGGAGCCTGCGATGCGCGTGGCCTCACCGGTCGGCGCCCGAACCGCCACTCCACGGCACATCACCCAGACCAGCTGACCGCCGCCGTTCCGGATGCGGAACTCATGTTCTATATACGGCGTCTTGCCCCTCAGGTGCGCGTCGAACGCTGCCTCGAGTGCGATGCGATCTTCCTGCTCGACGCGATCGAACCAGTTGGCGGGCGTGGTCTCGTCTTCGGCTGGCAACTGGAGCAGCTCGAACCACCGCGGCGAGAAATAGATCTTTCCACGGGCGAGGTCCCAGTCCCAAATGCCGTCCCGGGCGCCCGCGGCAGCGAGCGTATAGCGCTCCTCGCTGGTCCTGAGCGAGGCCTCCGCTTCCTGCCGAGCGACCGCATAGCGGATCGATCGCCGCAGCAGTTCCGCCGTGATGTGCCGCTTGATCAGGTAATCCTGCGCTCCCTGGGCAAGGCTGGCGACAGCGCCTTCTTCGTCTTCTCTGTTGGTGAGGATGACGACAGGAACGTTCGGACCTGCAGACTTGATCCGGTGGAGATTCCCGAGGCCCGAACCATCCGGCAGACCGAGATCCAGCAGGACGATGTCATAGGAGTGAGCCGCGAGCCGCCCGACCCCGTCGACCAGGTAGCGAACGTGTTCAATGCTGATGTGGTCCTGCGGAACACGTGACAGCTCGCGAGCAATGAGCCCCGCTTCGACGTCGTCGTCTTCGATCAGCAAGACCCTGACGGATTGCTGCGTCATACGTTTCGCGGAGGCCGGGCGGTTGACGGGCGGTCTGACGTCTGCGCGCACGGCAGGAGCACCAGGAACGTGGAGCCAGCACCCGGCCGCGACTCAACCCATATCCGGCCGTTGTGACGCTCCACGATCCGCCTGCAGAGTGCGAGTCCGATCCCGGCGCCCGGATACTCCTGCGCGCTGTGCAGGCGCGCGCCGAGGTCGAAAATACGCTCGGTCGATGCCTCCGGGATGCCGATGCCGTTGTCCCGGAAGCGCATGAGCCACCGGTCACCGCACCTTTCGGCGCTGATGCTGATCACCGGGTGGTCGCCATTGCGGAACTTGATCGCATTGGACACGAGGTTCTGAAAGAGGTGGACCATCTGCTGTTCGTCGCCAACAGACATCAAGCCGTCACCGGTGACCCGGATCTCCGCGTGTGTCTCGGCGATGGTGGAGCGCAGGTTGTCGAACGCCCTGTCGAGGCACGCCTTCAGGTCGATCACGGCTGGCGTCGCGGCGCGACCCCTGACGATCAGGTATTCCGTGATGCCGTCAAGCATCGTGCTCAGGCGCTCGGCCCGTTCGAGGACATGCGAGAGGACGCGTTTCAGTGACTGCGGATCCTCGGTCTGGCCCTGACGTGCGAGGCGCACGAGTTGCTGCACGGGTTCCCGCAAGTCATGGGAGAACAGCAGGGCGATCTCGCGTCCGTCTTCGTCGGCATCGCCCCCGTCAGGGAGGGAATCCGCGGTGGCGCCGATGGTGGTGGTCTGGACGGGTTCGATGCGGAGACGGCTCGCCTGGACGCCGGTGCGTTCGAGCGCGCCGCTGATGATCGATCCGAGTGCCAGGAACCCGGCGCTGCTCTTGCGGACGACCCCGTCACACGCAAGACCGGGGTTCAGCACACGCCTCGCGATGTCGCCGTGGTGGCCGAACAGAACGACCGCGGCCTGCGGCCTGCTGCGCCTGATCGTTTCTACGAGCTCGTTGGGACTGGCCCACGCGACGTCGGCCGCAACGAGAGCTACGTCGGGAGCATCTGCGGCCAGGGCATTGGACAGCGCCACTGCATCGCGGGCCTCGGTAATCACCGCGTGTGGCAGTTGATGCTGAAGCAGCAGCGTGGTGAGCGTGCGGTCGCTCTCGCGGGAATCGACGAGCAGAATGGCCGGAGCATCCGTCATCCGCGTCCGCGGGGGGAACCCGCGAACGCCATGAACCGCTCTCGTGAATGCGAGATCCGCATGAACTCACAACCTGACATGTCGGATAACGAGCGGTACTGACGACGGCGGGACCGGCCGTAGGATGCCGCATGCTCGTGATCTCTGCAACAAGATTCTCGCGATCCGAAGGTCCACTGATCCCGATCGCATGACGCGATCTGCCATCGATACGCACGCTGGATCGATCGCACAACCAGAATGGATCGATGATCAGGATCGGTCCATCAGCGCTTGACTGCGATCGGCTTTCATGCAGAATGCTGAACATTGTTCCGCTGACACGCGGAGTGGTGTTGTCACTTCCCACAGCGGAAAGCCATGCGCCTCTCAGGCCCGCGCGCGGCGACCTTCCTCGCAATGGATTTCGTCGAGCCATGAATACGGTCGCCACGCTGCGCGCGCCCGACGTTCACCCAGCCGAACCACTGGCCAGCTGGTACATGCCGGGCATCGTCGACGGTTTCGGCGATCGGTTGTTGATGATCGACAACACCGCGAGCGATGCGCTGGAGTTGCTGCGGTTCCGCGCGGCGCTCGTCGCCACGCCTGGCTTCGAGGAAACGCTTCACGACCGCGTGCGGCAGCTGCGCCGCCTCACCCATGCCGCCTTTCCGACCGTACGCGGCGTCGAGCGTCTCGGCCGCGATGGATCGCTGGTGCTCGTGTCGACTTCCACGCCCGGCCAGCGCCTGTCGGCGTTTCTGGCCGAGCGGCAATCCGGCAAAGGGCTGCACCCGGCGTTCGTCGTCTGGATCATGCGCCACGTCCTCGAGCCCATTTCGGTTCTGCACGCCGCGGGCGAGAACGTCGCCCATGCCGCCTTGACAGCCGACCGCATCATCCTGGCGGCTGACGGGCGTGTTCGAGTCGTTGAGCACGTGCTCGGCTCCGCGCTGCGTCATCTCGATTGCGCACCCGAGCGGTTGTGGCGGGAATTCGGAATCCTCGTGCCGTGCAAGGAGGGGGCCCGGCCGCAGTTGGTCGGACGAGGCGACGTCTTCCAGCTCGGCGTGCTGGCGCTTTCGATGCTGCTGTCGCACCGCGTGACGCGCGATGACGCCGACCACCGACTGCCCACGCTACTCGACCAGTGGAGCAAAACATCCCGATCGCAACCGTTTGGTGAGCCGCTTCGCCACTGGCTCGAACGCGCGCTGCAGATCGGCGATCGCTCCTATCACTCGGCCGCAGAAGCGCAGATCGGCATTCGCGAATTGCCACCCGTCTCCGCTTCGAGGGCGTTCAAGTTCCTCCGGGCCGGCAGCGCCGAGCGAGAGCCGCCACTGCGCTTCATCCCTCAATCGACGTCGCACACCACTGAAAACGGAGAACAGGCCGCGCCGCGTTTGGTGACGAGTGCAGGCCAGGTAAGCGACCCGCCGCGGTCGAACAAGTCGGCCAGCTCTGACGGCACAGACGGGATGGGGCCGGTAGGCGCGCCTCAGCGCACCGCGGTGAAGCCGCCGGTAGCGGCGAGATCGCGTGCTCTTCAGGCCGCGATGGGAATCGTGCTGGTGGCGGCTGTCGTGGAAGGGCTCGTGATCGCGAGGCTGCTGGTCCGGCAACCGCGCGGGCTGGCGCCGGGCCTCACCGCGGCACCTTCTTCTGTTCTCGACGTGCCGCCGGGCCGGGTACGGCAGGCCCCGGGCACAACCTCCGTGTTCATCGCGGGCCCGATATGGTTGACGCCGCGGCCGGCCGTCGATGAGGGCGCCACGCGTCGCGCTGGCGCCGCCGAGGACCTCGCGCGCCGGAATCTCGAAGCGACGGCAGTCATCGCGAAGGCCGCGCGCAACCAGCGCTCCGGCGGCGTGAGGCTTTCGGCACCTATCGAGCTGAAGGTTTTGCAGGGTGACCGCGTGCTGGGCTCGTCCGGGGATGGACCCATCGTGACAAGCGCCGGAACGCACGATCTGGAGTTGATCAATACCTCCTTGGGCTTCCGCACCCGTCGCGCGATCACCTTCCGGGCCGGCGAAATCACCAGCGTCGCCATCCCAGTGCCGCTGGGACGCATCAACGTGAATGCGGCACCATGGGCCGAAGTCTGGATCGACGGCCGCCAGGTTGGTGAGACTCCGCTGGGCAACCTCGAAATTCCGATCGGGGAGCACGAGCTCCTGTTCCGTCACCCGGATCTCGGTGAGCGTCGTCAGAGGGTCGTCGTGCGCGCCGATACCGTCGCGCGGGTGAGCACGACGTTTGATCGATAGAGGGAGAGCGTTGTCTGACCATCATGTGCATCCTTCGTCCGACATGGAATCGAACGTTGACGTCGACCGGCGTCTCGAGCTGCTGGAGTCCCAGCTGAATCGACTCCGAGAATCGACCGAAGCGAATGCTCAATCGGTGGAGCGGCGTTTCGAAGCGCTCATCGAGCACGAACGGAACACCCTCCGGGAGATTCACGAACACCCTGTCAAGGAGCTTCGCGAGCACGCAGCGAGCCTGACGCAGGTCTGCATCGCCACTGCGCGGGCTGCACAAAAGGGGTTCGACCGCGCCGAGGCCAGGCTGATCTCGTTCGAGAATGAGTTTCATCGCCGATTGAACGAAATCGCGCGCGACTTGCAGTCGGCGGTCACCGAGGTGAGAGTGCCGGCCGAGCATCGGTTACTCCCTCCCGACAGCGCGGCACCGTGGACATTCGAGGATGTGACGCGTCTGCATAATCAGCTCCGCGATTCAGGCGTCGCGCCATCCGACCACGGCGGACGAACCGTCGCCAACTCCGTCAGCGGAGAATGGCCGGCGCCCTGGAGGCGGCGCCTTGCATTCGCCGGCTTCGGCATCGCACTCGTCGCCGCCGGCGGATTTGGCTGGCATCTGCAGAACCAGGTGCAGGTCGCAGCAGAGCACGCACAGGAGGCCGAGCTCAAGGCGCAGCGGGCGGCCACCGAGGCCGCGCAACAAGCGGCAGCTGCGCGCGAAGAAGCCGCTCGACAGATCTCCAGTGCACGTGAGATCGCAGACCGCGCGGAGCGGATCGGAAACGTGCTCGCCGCCCCCGATCTGATCCGATACAGCTTGTCGGGCGGCACCGCCGCGCCCGCAGCCGCGGGCCAGGGGCTCTGGAGCCGAACTCGCGGCCTCGTGTTCACCGGCACGCGCATTCCCCCACCTCCTCCGGATGGGGCGCACCAGGTTTGGCTGTTGACGCGGTCCGCGCCCGTGAAGGCGTCCACGTTTGTGCCCAGGCCCGACGGGACGGTGACACTCGTCGAGCAGAGGCTGCGCGTCCCGGGCGCCGTGGTCGGAATCATGGTGACCGCCGAACGAGTCAAGAGCGGCGACAGTCCGTCGGGCAATTTGGTATTGAGTAGCGTCCAGCCCGAGCAGTGAGTGCGCTCCGGCGCCTACCGGATGCGCGACGTCAATTCGCGCGAGGTGCGACCGGGACGGAATCGTGTCGGACGAGCACCGGCAACGTGCGGCGGCCCCGGACCCGCCACAACCAATAGAACATCGCGCCAAACACTAGCAGGATTGGCAGCGCGCGCATTGGCCCAGTCGTGAAGGGCTCCGGAAGGATTTTCGCGACGCGCTCGCGGATCGAGAAGAACGATCCGGCCGCGATGAACAGGGCGAAGCACATGCGCCACAGATGGCGCGCCAGGCGCGGCCCGCCGCGAGGCATGCCGAATCGCATGATGCGCACGTCGCCCGCCGCCGCCAGCAGCAGGACGCCGGCGAGGAAGAAGGACATCACACCGATCGTGCGAAACGGGACGCCGCCCGGGGAAAGGCCAGGGCTGTTGACGGCCTTGACGCCGCCCGCGATCGCTAGGAGCGCGAGTCCGATCGCGATGGTCAGCGCCGCCGCATTGATCCCTCGGGTCCATCGCGACACGGGGCGGACGGTCGTCAGCGCCGTGCCGACAAAGTACGCGGTCATCAAGCCGCCGATCACGTTCCCCAGGATCGCGGCGGTGGTGCCCATGACCAGCATGGCGCAGACGAACAGCAGCCCGCTGCGGCGGTGGGCGGTCCCGCCCTTCTTCACCAACAGAGCTGCGGCGCCGAGAACAAGGGCGAGCCCGCCTGCGGCGATGTGGATTGGTAGGAGCATGGACTATCTCGCTCGGCCCCGTCGCAGGCTCCACAGTCCTTGCGCCGAGAGGATGAAGGTGACGCCCCCGAGCCCGCCGAGCGCCCAGAGTGCCCAGACGAAGAAGAAGCCGCCGGTGGACCTGGCGATCTCGGCGTAATGGGCCCCCCTCATGTGGATGACGGGCATGCCCGCCGCGAACAACCCGACGAGCAGCATGATGACGTGCCCCGATCGCCGTTCGGCGAGCACGAGCGTCCCGTACAGGAAGACCGCAAGGACGAGCAGCGCAATGTTTGAGGGCTCGGCCTTCGATATCCCACGGACGATGTCGTCGGTAATGTGAAGCGTCAGCAAGAGGATCGAGAGCAGAGACGTGACGACCAAGATTGCGTTTTGCTTCATTCGAAGCATAGTGGCGGCACGCGTGCGCGCGAACAACCAGCTTGCGACGAAGGGCGGATTCGCGCGGACGAACGGCGGCTACATCTGCCGGAACAGATGCAGGTAGTTGCGGCTCACCGGCAGAACGTCGTCCCGACCCTTTAAGTGAATCTCCGCCGTTTCGTTGTCATGCCGCTTCACATGGCTGATCGCGCGCAGGTTCACGACGACCGACCGATGGACTTGCGCGAATTGCTCCGCATCAAGCTGCTCGAGCAGCTCCTTCAGCGGCGTCCGCACCACCGCATCGGCCGGTTTCCCTCCATCGCGCCAGGCGACGATGGTGTACTTCGCGTCGGAGCGAAGGTAATCGACGTCGTCGATCGCGATGAGGCGCACGGTTTTCCCCGCTTGTGCGCGAATCCATCGCAGCGCCTCGTTCTTGCCGCCGCCACGCTGCAGCTTCGCGAGCTGCTCGGTCAGTTGCCGCAATAGCTGCTCGGTGTTGATCGCCGGCCTCGACGACTGCAGACGATCCCTGAGACGGCTCACGGTTTCGGCGAGCCGCGCCTGTTCGACCGGCTTCAGCAGGTAATCGAGCGCGCCCTGCGCAAACGCCTGCACGGCGTAGTGATCGTACGCCGTGACGAACACGAGATGCGCGCGCCGGCCGATGTGGTTCGCGGCATCGACGCCGGAGAGCCCCGGCATGTGGACGTCGAGGAAGCAGATGTCGGGATGACGCTCGTCGAACAACCTCACCGCCTCCCGTCCGTTCCGCGCCTCGGCCACAATCTCGAGCTCGGGCCACACGATCGCCAGCTGGCGCCGCAGCGCATCACGCAGCAGGGGTTCATCGTCCGCAATCAACGCTGTCGCGTGGGCGTTCATGTTTGTGCCGGCATATCGATTTCGACGACGGCGCCGCGGGGACTGTTGGGTGTCAGGCGCAGGTGCGCCGCATCGCCGAAGATCAGCTGCAGCCGTTCGCGCAGAGTCGTCAGCCCGGTCCCGAGACCGTTCGCCGCTTGATGAAGTCCAGCGCCAGTGTCGGTTACGCGGACCACACAGCGTTCACCACGCCGTGCGATGTCGACGTCGATCCGGCCTCCTTCTTCGCTGGGGTCGATCCCGTGTCGCACGGCATTCTCGACCAGCGTCAACAGGGTGGTCGGAGGACAGCGAACCTTCAGCGCCGACGGGTCGACGTGCATCGCGTACTGGAGGCGATCGGGCATGCGCATCTGCATGAGCTCGAGATATGGCCGAACAAGCTGCAGCTCGCGATCGATCGTTGCAGCGGACTCGTGCAGCAGCGGCACCGCCGCGCGCAGGTACGCGGTGAGGCTTCGCAGCACGGCCGATGCATGCGGCGAGCCCGCATCGACGAGCGCCTGCACGTTCGCGAGTGTGTTGAAGAGGAAATGCGGCGCGACCTGCGCCTGCAGCAGATGTAATCGCGCGTCGAGCGCCTGCCGCTCGAGCTCGCTGCGCTCGAGCGCGAACGCGAGCTTCTGATCGCGGGCGAAGGCTTCCTTCTGGTGGACGACCGTCGCGACCGCGGTCCAGGGCGCGACGAGGAGGGCGGCGACCCCGACGAGCATCCAGTCGTGGTCCTCAAAGAATGGCGGCGCTGCCTCGGAGGTGGCCTGGCGGTGCATCACGAACACCGTGACCGGCATGGCGACGCCGACGGCCACGACCTGGACAATCCATCGTTCGATCCCGCGCGGCAGCCTCCGGGGCCACACCTCGAAGAGTGAAAAGACCGTCGTCGCCGACAGGCCGAGCGTGATGGCACGGAGAAAGAGTACGGACGTCGAGTCCTTCCAGAGGATTAACAGCAGGAGCGCGACGCCGATCGAAACCGTGAGCGCGACGGCTACGCGCCGCGTTGCTTTCACGACAATGCTGACCCGCCTCGCTCGGTCATCTCCCGCCATCTGGCCAGGTTCACGCCTTTCACGGTCAACCATACTGCAAACGCCAGCTCGCCGATGAATGCCGGCACGAGGATTGACGGGAACAGAATCGAAGCCAGCCGGGGAGAGAGGATCAGGGCAGCGCTGTTCGTGAGATAGCACACGCCCGCAATCGCCATCAGCACGCCGAGGGCCTTGGGAAGTAACCCAGAGGTAAACGTGAGATAGCCCAGGGCGACGCACGAACATCCGAAGAACATCAGAGCAACGCCGAAGCCCACGGAATGTGTATTGAGCGATAGCAAGGCCATCGCCTCCAGTTGCTGCCGACTGAAGACGTTCAGGTAAGCGGCGCCTCCGAGGAGTTGCAGGGGCCTGTATGCGTTCAGCGCATTGAGGCCGCCAATGGCATCTTGAACCAAGTTGAAGCCAAGCATGAGCAAAGCCGCGTTGCGGTTGACCGGCTTCAGCAACACGTAGAGGATCATCGTCAACGCGACCGCGCACAAGAACGTGGACAGATCGGCGGCGATGCCGAGGCGAAACGTGAACGCATGGGCCGTGATGTTGCTGGCCGTGGCCGCTGCGTCGCCCGGCACGACGAGCCGATCGCGGACGAACGCTTCGGCGAAGAGGCCGGCAGCAATGATGAGCAGGTACAGCATGCCGCCGATCCGGGCATAGGATTGCGGCGAGATCAACATACGAGCCATTGTCGCGGCACGCCTGAGTGCGGACAATCGGAATGCGACGAAGGGCGGATTCGGGCGGACGAACGGCGGCTACATCTGCCGGAACCGATGCACACAGCAAAATGGAATCGACGCTCGGCCGCGCGTGTCGTCACGTCAGGGCGAAGTGCCGAGCGCCGTTGTGCGGGGTCGCCACGGCTCGTGCGCGTGCGCGAGCCAGACCAGCTCGGGGTCGAGCGCGCGCACTCGCAGCTGGCCTTCGGTGTGCGGCTCGTCGAGCTCGCCGAACCAGACCGCCACGTCGCCGCCGACGACGACCGGACGCCCGCCTGTCTCGACGACGACCACCTGCATGCCGGGTGTGTGGCCCGGCGCCGGGAGGAGCCGGAGCCCGGGAAGCAGCTCGTGCTCGCCGTCGACCGGCACGTACCGCACGCCGGGCGCCTCGACCCACTCGCGAATGGTGTAGTCGTCCTCGCTGCGCGCGTCGTCGAGCTCCCGACGCTGGACGTAGATCGGCCTGCCGGCGAAGAGGTGGTTGCCGCCGCAGTGGTCGAAGTGCAGGTGTGTGTTGATGACGATGTCGATGCCGGCGAGGTCGAAGTCCTGCTTGCTCAGTGGACTGAGGCGGGGATCGAGGTCGGCCACCGCCGGGTGCAGCTCCGTCATGCCGGTGTCGACCAGCACGCGCGCATCGGGGTGGTCGATGACGTGCACGTAGACCGGCATCCGCTCGCCCTCGGCGAGCAGGTCGGCAACGCGGACTGGCGTGATGGTGATTGAGGCGGGAGCGTTCATCGTGTACCCACCGCCGCGGTGGTGGTTGATATGTGAGTCATGATGACCTCCTTTACAAGGTTACTGGCTGACGCGCGGCGGTCTTTCTCCTCCCGCCTGTTCGTCTATCGTCAGGGGGAGCCCGAACCGTGGAAAGACAGCGCCTGCGAACGTCACGATCTCCGTGATGATGCCTTCCTCGATTCGCAGCACATCGAGAGCCAGCGCTCGCCACGCGGCATCGCCTGGACGCAGCACGTAGTTGGCCACCGCCGGCTGCAAATTGGCACGTGTGAGGACGCAGCGAAGGCGACCGAAGCGCTCCGACCCAAAGCCTCCGTCAACCCAGAGCTTGAGCATGGCGTCCCGACCAACAACGACGCCCGGCTGAGGGGGCATTCGAAAGATGGCGTCGTCGCGGATGATCGACGTGAATGCTTCAAGGTCAGCCTTCTCGCTCGCATCGACGATCTTCTTCAACAGCTCGCGCTCGGCGACGCTGGGATCCTCGCCGGGCGGCCATTCGGGCCTCCGCGATGGCAGCCTTCGCTGAAGCGTCACGCGCGCCCGCTGCAGGGCGCTGTTGACCGCCGCGGTGCTGACATCCAGGAGCCCAGCGGCTTCTTTGGCCGACCAGCCCAGCACGTCACACAGGATGAGCGCCGCCCGCTGCTGCGGCGTGAGAAATTGAATCACTGTGAGGAACGCGATTTCGATCGTTTCGCGGCTCAACACGATCGTTTCCGGGTCGGCATCGTGTTGCGAGATCGGCTCGATCAAGGAGTCTGGAATCGGCTGAAGCCACGCAACCTCGTCGGTCGACGGTGGAGCGCCGTTCTCCACAGACTTCGCGGCCAGAACGGACCGCCGTTCGTCGCGGGCGATGGCATCGAGGCAGACGTTGGTTGCCACGCGGTAGAGCCACGGACGAAGTGGCGCTCCTTCTATGAGGCTCTCCCGATAGCGCCACGCGCGGAGAAGCGCGTCCTGCACGGCATCCTCGGCGTCGTCGAGGGAGCCGAGCATGCGATAGCAGTGGATGAGCAGCTCACGACGATGGCGGCCAGCGAGATGGTTGAAAGCCTCTTCGTCACCAGCACGAATTGCCGCGGTCAGCGCTGTCGACTCGACTGATTTCGATGGGATCTGAGTTCCGCTCACGGTTCCGCTCCCTGTTGGCGCCGACGCGGTCGGCGATGCTCAATCAGTCATACCGGAATCGAGGGTGGAAATCATCGGGAGCTGCGACGATTCGAGTGGTTGCGGGAGAGCCGAATCGAATCCGAACATGGAGAAATAGTGGAGACGACGAAACAGCGACGAGCGGAAGTTGAAGTCACAGAACAGGATGGTGGGCTGGGAGGCAGGGAGTCACGGAAGCAGTTTTCACGAACATCAATGGAATCAAGCATTTCTCGGCTAACGCGGCTCGGGTAGGGATTTAGGGCTTTGCCGTCGCTCGCGACGGTTCGCGCCTGTTCGCCACTGTTAGCGGCTGTTGCGGAACGAATGACACCCAGCGAAAATGCCTTCGAGGGTTCTTCTTGAGAGACCTATTGCGAGCGTTCCACGATTGGTAAACCCTGCGGCGTCAGGCAGGACTAATCCATCCGCGAGACGGTCGGCCCGTATAATCGCGTCACCTTTGGCCCTGACTCCCGGCTCGCGCCTCGGCCCGTATGAAGTCAGTACCAGCATCGGCGTCGGTGGGATGGGTGAGGTGTTTCGTGCGCGCGACACCAAGCTCCATCGCGAGGTCGCGATCAAAGTGTTGCCGGCCGCCGTCGCGCACGGTCCCGAGCATCGCGAGCGCTTCGAGCGCGAAGCGCAGATGATCGCCGCGCTGAATCATCCGAACATCGTCAGGATCCACGCCGTCGAGCGCCTGCGGCCCGTGCGAGGCGCGAGTCCGCGAGACGCCGAGCACGTGGCGAGCGGGTGGGGTCCCGCGAGCGGTGAAAATGCGGAGACGACACATTCCTCGCGATGGAAATGATCGAAGGCCGTCCGCTCTCCGAGGTCATTCCACGCGGCGGCATGAAGAGGTAACCAAATGCCGGGCTTCAGTTTCGTTCCGAAACTGCCGCGCTCCTGCAGGAAGGCACAACCATAATCATGGTCGGCGACGTCATCCGCGACTTCAAGTACGCGATTCGCTCTTTCGCCCGAAGGCCGCTGTTCACGGCGGTGATCGTCCTCACCCTGGCGGTCGGCATCGGCAGCAACGTGGCGTTGTTCAGCGTGGCGAACGCTGTTCTGCTTCGTGCGCTGCCGTACGATCATCCCGAGGAACTGGCGCTCGTGTGGACGCGCCTGCAGGCGACCAATGTAGAGCGCTCGCTCGTATCCGGACCCGATTTCGGGGACTACCAGACCCAGACCACGCGGTTCGAGGGCTTCGCCGGGGCGGTGGCGATCCCCGGCACGCTGACCGGCACCGGCCAGGCCGAGCGCATCGTGAACGGCTACACGACGTGGAACCTGTTCGAGCTCCTCGGCGTCCGGCCACACCTCGGTCGGACCTTCAGAAAGGATGACGCGATCAGGATCGACCCGAAGCAGTTCGCGAACCCCAATCCCGACCTGCCGCCGGGCAAGGTGATGCTGACCTACGGGCTGTGGCAGCGGCGATTCGCCGGCGATCCGAATGTGATCGGCCGCACGATCCAAATGGATGGTTGGGGCTCGGTCGTGGTGGGCATTCTCCCGCCGACGTTCCGGATCTATCTGCCGGCGGATGCCGGGATGCCGACGAACGTCGATGCTTGGGGCGTGCTGCCCATCAACATCTCCGACTTCGCGCGTGATGCGCCCTGGCTGACGGTGGTCACGCGGCTGCGTGACGGCGTCACGCTGGAGCAAGCGCAGCACGAGATGGACGCGGTCGCCGCGCGGCTGCGCGAGGTCCACCAGTTCCACAAGACCCAGAACCTGCAGATCAGGGTGAACGGGATGCACCGTGATGTCGTGAGCCACGCCCGGCCCGCCCTGCTCGCCCTCCTTGGAGCCGTCGGGTTCGTGCTGCTGATCGCGTGCGCCAACATCGCGAACCTGCTGCTGGTCAGGGCGACCGAGCGTGGACGCGAGATCGCGGTGCGCGCGGCGGTCGGGAGCGGCCGTGGGCGGATCATCGCGCAGATGCTGGTCGAGAGCGCCGTGCTCTCGTGGGCGGGCGCTGTGCTCGGCGTGCTCCTGGCGTGGCAGGGCATCAAGCTCATCACGGCCTTGAGTCCCGGCAACTTGCCACGTATCGAAGATGCGGCCATCGACCTCGCCGCGCTCCTGTACACCGCGGGGGCTGCGTGCGTTGCCGCGATCCTGTTCGGGCTCGCGCCGGCGCTCCGAGCGGTCGCTGGCAACCTGGCGGACGCACTGCGCGACCGGGGAAGCGACACGGGCGGCCTGCGCGGCAACAAGCTGCGCAGCGCATTCGTCGTGCTGGAGGTCGCGCTGTCGCTCGTGCTCCTGATCGGCGCCGGGTTGATGGTCCGCAGCTTCGTCCAGATCCAGCGCGTCGACCCGGGGTTCGACGCCCGGAACGTCGTCACGTTCAATGCACCCCTGCAGTTCCTCAAGTACCTCACGTCGACCAAGCGGGCGAACTTCGCCAACGAGCTGGCCGATCGGCTCCGGGCCATCCCGGGGGTCGAGCGGGTGGGCGGCGTCACGCCGCTGCCGCTCGCGGGTGGCGAGCGGTACTCGGTCGGATCGGTACGGCCGCGTCGGCGGCTCGGACGAGGCGTATCGGGCCAACAAGGCCGACTACAAGGCCGTGCTGCCCGGATACTTCGAGGCGATGGGGATAAGGCTACTGTCCGGCCGCACCTTCGAGCGTCTGGACAACCGGGAGGAAGCCCTCGATGTGGCAATCATCGATCGGAAGCTCGCGAAGCGCGTCTTCGGCGAGGAGGATCCCCTCGGCGCCGCGCTACTCGTCGATCACTTCAACGAGAAGACGTTTTCGCTCGAACGACTCCCAGTACGGATCGTCGGCATCGTCGACAACGTGCACTCGGCGTCGCTCGCCGCAGAGGGTCGCGAGACGGTCTACGTCCCGTACGTCTTCTTTTCGTTTCTGCCCCTGACGTACGTAGTGCGCACGGCTGCGGATCCCGCAGCCCTGATCGGGCGCATCCGCGCCGAAGCGGCGGCGATGGACCCGGACGTGCCGATCGCCGAACTGTCAACGCTCGCGTCGTACGTCTCGAACGCCATGTCGCAGACGCGGTTCCTGCTGGCGCTCATCGGCGCGTTCGCCGCCCTGGCGCTGGGCCTAGCGTCGCTCGGCCTCTACGGCGTGATCTCGTATTCGGCGAAGCAGCGGACGCGTGAGATCGGCGCGCGTGTCGCCTTCGGTGCGACCGAGCGCGATGTCGTGCGGCTGATTCTCGGACAGGGCCTGGTCGTGGCACTCGCCGGTATCGGGCTGGGCCTCGCCGGCGCCGCCGCCCTGACCCGCGTCGTGAGCTCGTTCCTCGTGGGCGTGAGCGCCACCGATCCGATCACGTTCGCGGGCGTGCCGGCGCTCCTGCTCGCCGTTGCCATCGTGGCGTCGTTCTTCCCGGCGCGGCGGGCGAGCCGTGTGGATCCGAACGTCGCGCTGCGCGACGGCTGATCTCCAGCGATCGGCGGGCGGATGGCGGCCCTTCTTGCAGTAGACTCACCGAGCTCATGCCGGTCACTATTGATCACGACTGGGCCCTTACGAAATCATCGCCCCCATCGGTGCCGGTCTGTCGAGCGGGTAAGTGAGAGCGTCTGTCGCCTGGCTCCTGACGGAGCGAGGCCGTTGGAGCACCATACGCAGAATGTGTCCGGTCGTTTTCTGTGGACCGTGGTTGTTGCGGTCTTGGCGCACACAAGGTGACGTCGCCGCACTCGCCGCTCAGAATCCGGCGAGAAGGTGAGGGAGGCAGGGATTCGTGCCGCGTCGCACCGCGCGAATGCGCGGTGCGCGCCGCCTGAAGGCGTGCCGACCAGCCGACGAGCGAGCGCGAGTGAGCGAGGCTGGCTGGGAGGCAGGGAGTCTCACGATGTGTTTTTCGCTCGCTTGCGGGCGTTCGCTATTTTTTGCCAAGTCTTTCAGATTCTGCCAGTTCGCTAAGCGCGGCCCTTCATCGGCCTTCTTCGGTTTGCCATCGTTTGCGGATTTTGCCAGCGCGATGTCACTCAGAATGTCACTCGCTGCGAGTGTCTTCCGAGATGCCTTGTCGAATCGTGCGTCGAAGCCCTTTTCTAAACCGTACGGCTTTTATCGCGATCTACTAATGCAGGCGCTCAGCCGCTTCATAGAAGCGAAGCGAGGGAACCCCAAGCCCGCCAAATCCGGGTTAAGCAATGCCAAGCTGACGGGCGCGGATGGCCGCCTGTGTGCGGTCCCGCACGTCGAGCTTGGTGAGGATGTTCGTGACGTGGTTCTTGACGGTGCCCTCGGCAAGGCAGAGCCGATCCGCAATCTCCTTGTTCGACGCGCCGCTCCCGAGCAGCGACACAGATTTCGCGCTCCCGCGGCCGAGAGTGGCAGCACCAACGCTTCGGCCTTCGGGCCGCCCGATTCCATCAACCGCGCGAAGGCGGCCACGACGCGCCCGGTGACGGTGCTCTGCAGGAATGATTCGCCCCGCGTCGCGGCCTGAATGGCCGAGATGAGTGTCTCCGAGGACACGTCCTTCAATAGATATCCCGCGGCTCCGGCCTTCAGCGCCCCAAACAGATTCGCATCGTCATCGAACGTCGTGAGGACCAGCACCGGAATCTCGGGCCAGCGCTCGCGAATGCGCGCGGTCGCCTGGATGCCGTCGATGCTTCGGGGCATTCGCAGATCCATCAGCACGACGGCCGGCCGCAGCTTCTCCACGAGGGCGACGGCTTCGTCGCCGTTGGCTGGCTTCGCCGACCACGTCCATATCGGGCCGCGTCGACAGAAGGGTGCGAAGGCCCTCTCGAAACAGCGCCTGATCGTCCGCGATGACGATGCGTCGTCATGCAGGCAGCTCGACACTCAACGTGAAGCCTTCACGGGGCGCGGTTCGATAGTTCGCGCTGCCGTTCAACTGCTCTGCTCGCTCGCGAATTCCCGTCAGCCCAAAGCCCGTTCCCATCGTGCCATCCGTCGCGCCCTTCCCATCGTCTCGGACCCACAAGCGCACCTGCCCCCGCTCCAGAAATGCGAGCTCGATCTCCACGTTCGTGGCCTCCGCGTGCTTCCGCACGTTTGTGAGCGCCTCGAGCGTGGTGCGATGCAGGGCGAGCGCGACCGCCGCGCTGACCGGGCGCGGCCTGCCGGACGTCCTGAAGGTGGCGCTGAACCCCTCATCCCGCACCGAATCTACGAGTGACGCGATCTGCTCGGCGATGCCGTCGACGCTGGCATCCTCGCGCAGCGCCTTCACGGACTGGCGGACGGCCGCAAGACCGTCCTTCGCCAGCGTCTGTGCCCGCGATACAGCCAGCATGCCGCGATTGGCATCCGTGCCGAGGACCGCGCGCGCAGCCTCGAGCTGCACGTGAATGACGGTGAGATAGTGGCCGAGCGTGTCGTGAATCTCACGCGCCATCCGATTGCGTTCGTTCGCGGTGGCGAGTTGCGCGACTTCAGCGGACAGCGCTTCCGCCCTCTGCCGCGCCTCGCGCTCACGCTGCGCCACGCCGACGTACACGACGACGAAGACGACGGCCGTCGTGGCCTGGGCGATGTTGCGAAGCCAGTCCGGCCACTCGGGGAACCATGACAAATTGCCGCTGACGCCAGCAATCACGAGCAGGCACATCGCCCCCGCGAGCACACGCGGCAGCAGGAGCACTGCCTGTGCGGCGAGCGGCAGCAGGATCAGCGGAAGGCCTCCTGCTATGACGAGGTCGTTGATGCGCATGCCGATCGCGAATTCGATGAGCAGGTACGCGACCGACACGAGCAGGTGGCTCCGCCTGCGGGCGTAGTCGAAGCCCCAGATGCCGAGCGCGAGATACAGCGCGCTGAGCGGCAGGAGCTGCACCCACGAGACCACGGGCATCCATGGCTGCCGCGGCGTCAGCGCGATGATCGTGAAGTACGCCGCGACGACTACCGCGACAAAGGCCCGGTAGCCAACGATCGCGTCGCCTGCGGATGTGGAACCGGCCGAACGATCCGTCACGCTGGAAGTATCCGTCGGAGCGACGTCTTCAACAAGGTCACCGTGACCATTTCGTGACGTCTGGCACATCTCACGTGACGAGGCCATTCGCAATACTTTGCTCCGCCCATCCAATCGGAGCAAAGATGACCAAACACATACGACTCGCCCTCATCGCCAGCATGTGCGCGCCCTACGAACGGTCGCGCTGAGGATCAAGAACGTCGCAATCATTCAGTGCAGTGACATCTCGCATCCTAGCTGGCCGTGGTTCCGCCTTCGCAAGGAGACACCAAGCAAGTACGAATCACATGTCGATCTCGTCCCTGGACAATGGACGAAATCAGGATCCCGGTAAACGGCGAACGGGCACGGCTCCATGTTCACGGCAACGAACAGCCGACGCCGATCGTCAACGACGTCAAATCGGGCGCAGGCGCGAGCGGCGGCGTGGCACTGTGGCTTAACCAGGAACCGTGGCTCACTTCCGGAATCTGACCGTCAAGCCGAGATGTGGTATCGCGATGCTATGGTCTGACCTCAAATTCGCCGTTCGTGCGCTGATCGGGGCACCGGGGCTCTCGGCTGCCGCCGTCGTGGCGCTGGCCCTGGGCATCGGGCCGAACACCGCGATCTTCAGCATCGTGTATGCAACGCTGCTCGCGCCGCTGCCATTTCCAGACCCCGACCAACTTGTCAGGGTCTCGCCGATGGTGGGCGACAGCCAGAGCCGAACGTCACCGGCCGAGTATCTCGAGTGGAAAGAACGCGCCACATCGTTCCAGTCTCTGGAGGCGTTCTGGCCCGGCCGTGCGCTCAATCTCGCTACGCCGGACGCGCCGGAACGGGTCGTTGCCCGACAGATCACGCCCGGAGGATATCGCCTGTTGAGCGAAGGGGTCTGGCTTGGGCGTGATTTCCGAGCCGATGAGGATCAGCCAGGCAAGCAGTACGTCGTGCTCCTGAGCAACCGGCTCTGGCGCGAGCGCTTCGGCGCTGATCCCAAAATCATCGGGCGTGACATTCGGATGGATTCGATCCCGTATACCGTCGTCGGCGTCCTTGCACCGGGAAACTGGGAGGATCGTACGCCGGCCAATATCTGGATTCCGATCTCGTTGACGCCGAACGAGGTCGCCAATCGTCACTTCCGTCCTCTGATCGTCGACGGCCGGCTGAAGCCTGGCGTGACCATCGAACAGGCGCAGCACGAGATGGACATCATCGCCGCTGATCTGGCGCGCCGGTTCCCGGACTCCAACGCCGGCCGGACAGTCCGCATAGTGCAGCTAGATACGGCGATCGTGGACGTGAGACGCACGTTCGCGGGAGCGGAGCTCCGTACGCTCCTGTGGTCGCTGCTGGCGGCAGTCAGCTTCGTCGTGCTGATGGCGTGCGCGAACGTGGCCAACCTGCTCCTCTCACGCGGCGCAACGCGCGAGCCCGAAACCGCCATCCGTGCCGCGCTCGGCGCGACGCGCGGACATCTCGTGCGCCTGGCGATGATGGAGGCCTTGGTGCTCGCCGCGGTCGGTGGCGCATTGGGCGTGCTCACGAGCGTGTGGATTCTCGACGGCATCCTCGCGATGTTGCCGCGGAATACCCTGGCGTCGTCAGTCGACCCGCGACTGAACCTGCCGGTCTTACTCTTCGCCGTCGGGGCGACGATGTTCGCCGGCGCGCTGTGCGGGTCGGCGCAGGCCTGGCAGGCTGCCCGAACGAGCGTCAACGAGACGCTGAAACAGGCAAGTCGCGGCGCGACAGGGCACGGACGTCGGCGTCTCCGTCACGCACTCGTCGTGGTCGAGTTCGCGCTCGCCGTCACCTTGCTCGCTGGTGCAGGCCTGATGATTCTGAGCTTCTGGAACCGCACGCGCGTCGACCTGGGCATCCGCACGGATCACATCCTGACGTTCGGGTTGCCGGTGAACAACGCGCGCTTCTCGTCTGCCGCTGAAATCGACGGCTTCTATCGGCAGCTGCTCGAGAGGCTCCAGGCCGTTCCTGGCGTGGCCGAGGCCAGCGTGAGCTCCGGTCTTCCGCTGCTGGGTCTTGGCGTAGTCAGGGCGTTCAGCGTGGTCGGACAGCCCGAGGATCAGCGCTCGTTACGGCCGAGCGTGGGCGTCCGAATGGTGACGCCCGAATTCTTCGAGACCTTCGAGATCCGGATGGTGCAGGGCCGTGCGCTGACCGATCGTGATGGCGTGAGCGCCCAACGTGTCGCCGTAGTCAACGAACGATTCGTGAGGCTCTTCCTGGACGGCCGGGATTCCATGGGCCAGCGTGTCGCGATGGAAGACATCGTTGCCCCAACCGGGTCCGGCTCTCGTGTGGAGTGGCATATCGTGGGAGTCTTCCGCGATGTCAGCAATGAAGAGCAGTTCGGTGAGCCCAAGGCACCAGAGATGTACGTCCCATTCGCACAGAGCCCGTGGCCGCAGGCCATGGTGGCCGTACGGACGACGACCCGCCCCGAGCTCCTGCGATCGAGCCTTGCGGCGGCGGTGAACACCGTTGCCCCGGCGCTGCCGCTCGTGGACGTCCGCACGATGGAGCAGATCGTAGGAGAGCGCCTGGCGCCCGACGGCTTCAACATCGTGCTGTATGGTGGGCTTGCGGCGCTCGCCTTGGTATTGGCCACCCTTGGCATTTATGCGGTGATGGCCTTCACGGTCGTGCAGCGGACAGCGGAGATCGGGCTCCGCATGGCGCTCGGTGCTGGACAAAACCAGGTGCGACTTCAGATCCTGCGAGAAGGCGCGACGCTCGCGACAGGCGGCCTGGTCTTAGGTCTCGTGGGAGCGTATGCACTCGGCCGCGCCATGCAAGCCATGCTCTTCGGCACGGGTGCATTGAGTGTACCCGTGGTGCTCGTCGCCGGTCTTGTCCTCCTTGGCGCAGCTCTCGTGGCGTGCTACGTGCCAGCTCGCCGCGCCAGCGCCGTAGATCCTCTGATCGCGTTGCGCCAGTCATAGGCATCCAGTCATAGCAATAGTGAGCGCCTCCGTGGAGCAGGGAAAGATGCGACCAGGACGTCGTCGGGCGGCGGGCCTCTGTGGGGCAATTCTGACCATCTGGTGGGGGGCCGGCCCTTCGCCCACACGCGCGCAAACCACCGTCGGCTCCGCCGACGCCCACGTGCCCATTCAGAACGCCGCAGGATTACGGTTGCTTGTGGCAACCGACCATACATCGCCCGTTCTCCGCGTCATTCTCCCTGGCCGCCCGACGTCAGATCGGTCGATCGAGATCCTCTTCCCCGAACACCTCACCGGCGTCAAACAAGGCCAGGGCTCTGCCCAACAGCTCTATCTGTTCCGTCCCGGACAGCGTGGTGACCGACCGCTATGGCGGCGCTCCAGTGCATCTCTCGAATACGAGCGTGACCTCGGAGACGGGGTCCATCTGCTCGCGCGAGCCACCCTGGAGGCCGACGGCGTGCGCTTCCGCTATGAAGTGCGAAACGAGTCTCGGGTGGCGTACGACATGATCTATGCCCCGACGGATCCACGACTCACGTCGATTTTCCACGACATGCGCCTGGAGCGCACCTACGTCCATCACGCTGACGGCTTCGACCTGCTGGCGTCAGAGACGCCACGCCGGCTCACGATCCCACTGGATCAGTGGCTCCCAGCTCGCTATCTCGCCTCGTTCACCTGGCCGGTCCCGGCGCAGCGGATCGAGCGTCGCGACGACGGGATCAGGTACTACAACAAGTCCCGAGCGGTTGACATGCCCTTCATCGCCACGGTGTCCACCGACAAAGCATGGGTGATCGCGAGCTTCGCCCGCACGGCGGGCAACGTGTGGAGTAATCCTGAGCTGACGTGTCAGCACGTCGATCCGCAGACGTTGCTCTCACCGGGACAGCGCGCGACTATCGAGCTGAAGATGCTAGTCATCCGCGGCTCGCTGGACGATGCGCTGGAGCGGGCGATCCGACAACGTGAGTCGTTGAAATAGTCAGAACGTGCTAAATGCTGGGCGAAGATCCCTCGATCCGGACTGGAACTCCGAGTCGCCAGATCCGACGTGACCGATCTTCAGCCGTCCGCTGCCAGCACCTTCCTAGACTCGACGAGCCAGAATGTCGCTCGAAAATGTCATTCGAGCGCTATGGCGGATTCGAACGATGGCTGGGAGGCAGGGATTCGAACCCCGATAACGTGGTCCAGAGCCACGTGTCCTACCGTTGAACGACCTCCCAGGTACAGGCGCGAACTTTTCGTGGGGCAGGAACCTCTAATTCTAGCCCTCGGCTTCGCGCACGTGCAAGGCTGCACGCGCGTACAAAAGAATAGCGGCGCCCGCGCAAAGGTGCACCGGCGCCGCTGCCGAAACCTCAAAGGGAAACGCGCGCGCTACTGGATCTGCTCGTTGCGGGACTCTCCACCACCTGTGATGTCACCGCCTTCGGGGGTGACGTCGGGGCCACCTTCACCGTCGGTCATCTGCTTGCGCCGACGATGGCTGGCCATGCCGCCCTTGCGTCCCGCTTCGCGCGCTTCCTCGCTGGTCCACTCGTGGGCGGTCCCTTTGGCATGGGCCGCCTTACCGCCCTTGCTGGCTATCTCCCGCTGCTTGGCGCGGTCCATCGAGGCAAATCCGCGATCCTCTTTTGCCACACTGACCTCCTGCCTGTTCCTCCAAGCCCGCGACCGTATACCGGCCCACGGGTTCCGCTTCCAAAGCGCTCGGCTGCAACGGATGTGCCACGGAGCTCGAGGGAAACAGAGCTAAGTCTCAGCAATAAAGGAACTTACGATCGGTAGCGACAGTTCAGCCGTATTCCCGGATGAACGAGAGCACAGCCGTTTTCCGAGGAATACTGCAGAGGTGAGCGTAGCGATGCGCTCTTTTAGGCCAGAATTGTTATGTTTGCGTGCGGAGGAATGCCCCCAGCCGCTCGAGGCGGGCGACGGTTTGCTCGGGGCCAAGCAGCGCGAGCACCTCGAAAAGGCCCGGGCTCGCTCCACGACCCGTCACTCCCAACACGGACCGCATGGATGAGACTTCCGGCTTTAAGGCCGCGCTGGGCCGCCGTCCCTCGCACCGCGGCTTCCACATGTGGCTCGTCGAACGGACTCGTGGTGCGTAGCGTACTGACCAGCGCGTCGACGTGATCGTCCAGGCCTGCGACTCGGAGATGCTTCTCGACGGCGTCGGCGTCGTACTCAACCGTATCGCGCAGGAACGGCCGCGCCTGATCGACGAAGTCCGTGAGCCGCTTCGCGCGAGGCCGGAGCAGCTCGAGGACACGCATCAGCCACGCGCGCCGATCGGGTTCGGCCGCCCCGGGCCAGAGGCCGGCGTCGCGAAGCAGCGGCTCCACGTGCGCGACGAGCTCGTCACCGGCCAGACGGGCGATGTACTGCCCGTTCATCCAATCGAGCTTCTCCGGGTTGAAGACGGCGTTCCCTCCGCTGATGCCTTCGAGCGCGAACGCGTCCTTCAGCTCGTCACGCGACATCAGCTCGCGGTCGTCACCCGGCGACCATCCGAGCAACGCGAGGAAGTTGACCATCGCATCCGGAAGATAGCCAAGGCGCTTGTACTCGATTACCGAGGTCGCGCCATGACGCTTGCTCAACCGTTTCTTGTCGGTTCCAAGAATCAGCGGCACATGCGCGAAGCGCGGCGTCTCTGCTCCGAGCGCCTGGAAGAGCAGCACGTGCTTCGGCGTGTTCGGGATGTGATCGTCGCCTCGAATCACGTGCGTAATCCGCATGTCCACATCGTCGACCACGACCGAGAGGTGGTACGTCGGGTACTGGTCGGACCGCAGGACGACGAAATCCTCGATATTGGCGTGGTCGAACTCGATCGGCCCGTGCACGGCGTCATCGAAGGTCGTGCGTCCCGGCGGAACCTTGAATCGCAGGGCGCGCGGCGTGCCCGCCGATTCGAGCTCGGCGATTCGCTCCGCCGACAGCGACAGGCAGGCACGATTGGTACTTCCACGCTTCGCCCCGCGCCTCGGCGTGCTCGCGCTCCTGTCTCAAGCGATCGGGCGTGCAGTAGCAGTAGTACGCGTGTCCGTGCCCCACGAGGCGGTCGGCCGTCCGGCGGTACTGATGCAAGCGCTCCGATTGGAAGTACGGCGCATGCGGACCGCCCGCTTCCGGCCCTTCGTCCCAGTCGAGGCCGAGCCAGCGCATGCCGTCGAGGATTCCGGTCACCATCTCCGCCGATGAGCGCTCCGCGTCGGTGTCCTCGATGCGCAGAATGAACGCTCCGCCGTGACGCCGCGCGTAGAGCCAGTTGAACAACGCGGTCCGCGCGCCGCCGACGTGGAGATATCCCGTAGGAGACGGAGCGAAGCGGACGCGCGGCGTCATCACTTCATTATGCCCATGAAGAAGAGGACGAGCTCGAAGACGAGGATGAGCACGATCGTCAGCTCCAGCATCTCTCCTCGACTCATCGCTGCCTGCTCGACGGCGAAACGATAGATGTCATCCACGGTCTCGAGCTTCTCGCGGACGTTCGCCTTCCAATGATCCAGGCCAAACCGAGCGGCGGCGAGCGCGAACAGCCGCGCGGCGTAGATGTCCCCCGCGATCTTCAAAGCGTTCTCGGTCTTGTCGGTGAGCTCGTTGATGTCGATGAAGAGCGCGTGCACCTGGCGGGCGGCCCGATTGTAGCGGCGTCCAAGCCAGCTGCTCAGCGGCCGCTCGACCTGGAGCTGGGCATAGATGCGCGCGAGCTGCGCGTCGAGCAGACCGTCGTAGTAGCGAAACTCCAGAAGCTGTGAGTTCGCGAACTCGAGAATCTCGAGCGCCGCCTGCGCGCCCGCCTCGGTGTCGTAGACGAACGCCGCATTCCAGGTAGGCACCACGAGGTCGTTGGCGAGGTACGAGATGCGGTGCCGCAGCACTTCCTCACGCTCTTGCGCGCTCAGGGGATCGCGCTCCCCGCGGAGGAGCTGAGCGATGTCACCGCCGTGAGCGCTGATGACTGCGTCCGCTGACACCGAGTCACCGAGATCGGTGGCGGTGAAAACCAGATAGTCTTCGGTCAACAGCTGGTCACGCGGCGCCGTCATCGCCGGACGCAGGCGGTCGATCAGCCGCCGGCAGAACGCTTCCGCGTTCGTCGAGAGCGCGAGATCCTCCTGCCACTCGAGGCCCCGCGCGAGAAGCTCAGGCCAGGTCGCCGGTATCGGCCGGGTGAGCGCAACCGAGATGACGCCGTAGTCGAACATCTTGAAGCGAACGCGGAACCCGTTCAGCTGCGGCATCTCCACGATCTCGCCGTCGACCGCCACCGGTGGTTGCTGGTACTGCACGTACGCCGGCGTGGGTTTCAGGCTGGGTCTTGCAGAGACCGTCCCGCCGATCAGGGTGCGAACCCGCTGCAGGTCGATGGCCTCGGCGACGTCGTACAAGAAGAACGCCGTCACGTGGCCGACGCGAATAGGAGCCATGGGAATGCTAGTGGCGGAGTCTTCGCCAGCGCGGCAGGTCAGCAACGACGGCGAGCATCGATCCTGCTGCTGCCAGACTCAGCATGGCCAGACCATGCGACTCGATGATATGAGCCGGATCGGAGATCCAGCAACTGAGCCGCCATCCCGCATCCGAGAGAACTCCCGCGGATAGCCCGCAGAGTCCGCCGGCAATCGCCGGTCGCGTCGGGAACGCGCGCACCGCCATGAGCGTCGCGAACACCATGAAAGGCGCTCCAAGGAGCGCCGGCCAGATCACGCATTCGGCCCAGTATCGCCATTCTCGCCCGACGGGCACCACGGTCGCACTGGCGGTATTGGTGAGAAGGGTGATGACCACGACGAGCAACCCCGTTAGGACGCTCGCGAGGGTCAGTGCGCGACCGGACAGGTTGCGACCAGGCACCGCCTCACGGAAGCCGAGCGCGAGGAGCCACAATCCAAGCAGCGACTGCATACCCGCCGCCCCGAGCGTGAGCAGCGGCGAATACGCATGAAGGTCACCACGGCTTCCATTCAGCAGCGGTGCGGTCGCCGCGAGCAGGATGCCGAAAGGAACGAGCGTCCACACCCGTCGCGACGGCGTCGGCAGCGGGCGAACGGGGGTCAAACTGCCGACGATCTGTTCGCGGTAGGCACCGGTCGAGCGGAAGCCGGGATCACTCATCACGTTTCTCTCGTAACAACGCTCGCATCACGCTCGCCGCGCGACTCGAGCGGATCTTGGCCGCCCCGGGCGTGATGCCGAGCCGGGCCCCCACTTCCTTGAACGAGAAGCCGAAGAGGTGATGCAGCAGGAACACGCGACGCCCATCCGATGGAACCTGGCGCAGGGCGGATTCGACTTGCTTGCGAGCATGCAGGCGTTCGGACGCAGGCGATGTCGATCGCTCTCCGGTCTCCGCAGACGAGAGGCGCTCATGGCGTTCACGGCGGGAGGCACTCCTGCCGGTACATCAGGAAGACGCGCTTCGCAATCGCAAACACCCACGGCCTCACGGGCTCACCCGGCGTATGCACCGCGCGAGCCCGATGAATCTGGAGGAACGTCTCCTGAAGCAAGTCGTCCGCGCGTGTTGAATCACGAGAGAGAGCCGTGAGGTACGCCTTGAGATCCGCCGCGAGCGCATCGTGCAGGCGGTCGAACGCCTCGACGCTGCCGGCCTGGTATTCAGCCATCAAGGTCCTCAGCGACGGATCCTCGAGCGCGGGCTCCTCAGAGTGGCGCATCAATCACGCGACATAGCTCATAACACTGTTCGCAGCATGTATGACACCTTGACGAAGACGGTCCGGCCGTTTTGCCGGAAGCCGCGGATGGTGGCCACATCATTGAAACCTGCGTAGATCGCCGTGCCTGGATTCGGCGTCCAGCCAAAGAGGTACTGCCCCCGGAGCGTGGCGATCGCGGAATCCCAGTCCGTCCGAAGCCGCAGGAATGCGAACCGCGTGAACTGATACGTCGTACGCCAGCTCACCAGCGTGGCGTCATAGGCGGTGCGCCCATTGTCATTGCGCACGAGCGTGTTGCGGCTTGCCTCCACGGAGGTGCGAAGGGCGTCGATGGGGCGCCACGTCACATCGCCGCCAACACTCTGCGAACTGGCCGGGCCCGGATCGAGCGGCGCGCTCGAGTCGATGAGCGCCGCGGGGCTGACGCGCGGAAACTTCGGCCCGGCACCGAAGTCGTAGTCGAAAACATCCCAGCTGTTCGAGAGCGTGACGGAGAAGGCCAGCGCCTCGCTCGGCGCGGTTCCCGCCTGCAGGAAGAAGCCTTCCCAGCTCGTGGACCGTTCGCTGTCGCCGATGAACGCGCCCGCACGTCCGGGAGCGCGGCGCCTGCCGAACTCCTCCTCGAAGAGACGCTCGTAGTCACGATAGGCGAAGGCCCGAAGGTACGTCTGACGCCTGAAATTCAACTGTGCCTGGGGATAGACGTAAACGAAGTTCGCACGGCCCTGCCAGTCCCACTGCGCGAGGGCGATGTTCGTCGCGCTCCACGAGATCAGCCGCGCATCGGGTCGCGGCTCCGAGTTGTAGGTGGTCTGAACGGTAATCGCATTGGTATTGACCCGCCGCGTAAATCCGAGGTCGGCACGGTAGTCGGGGCTCGAGCCGGAGGCCGTCGCCGCCATCAGCGCGTGGCGGCCACGTCGCTCGATCCTCGCGTAATAGCCGAGGCCCTTTCCGTAGCGTTGACTCGTCCCACCCAGCATCGGGTCGCGAAACGGCATCTGCGCGAAGGTGCCGGCGAGCTGAGCCGTCAGCACGGTCTGGTCGCTCACGCGCACGCGAGCATCCGCGCTCACGAGATGACTGAACGAAGGACCGTCGTTGATCCCCGTAATCGTGGCGCCCAGCATCGATTCTCGTCCCACATCCCGCTTCATCCGGAAGGCGGCCTTCGCCGCGCCGTCCGTGGCAAGCAGCGCGCCGAGCGTCGTGCGACCTTGCTTGCCTGTCAGCTTGACCGCGTAGTCGGGCGCAACGATCGTCCTGGTGTGAATGATGTTGATCGGCGTCTGAAACGTGTCGACGCCTTCAAGAAAGAACGGGCGCTTCTCGTCGTAGAAGATCGGAAAGCGTTGATTGACGGTGAGCACGAGCTGGTCCGCTTCCACCTGCGCGAAATCGGGGTTCGCCGTAAACGCGGCGTTCATCGTCGGCGTGATTCCGAGATTGACGGTCACCCCGGGCTCCAGATCCGTGTTCGCGTCAGCCTGTGTGACGACGGTGGTCGGGATGATCTCGAGAGGACGACCCTCGCCGACGTCCGTGAATTCACCGAGCTGGCCGGCCTGATCGAGGAGGCTCGAGCGATTCCGCGACAACGGCATCCAGGAGATCTGCTCGTTGCGGTCGCGCCGGATGAAGCGCTGCACATGCAGGCCCCACATCGGCGATTCGCCGCCCTGATACCGCAATGAAGCAAACGGAATCGCGGCCTCGACGGTATACCCGTTGGCGTCGACGGTTCCCTTCGAATCGATGACGAGGTCCACCGTCAGATCGGGATCAGCCCTGCCCTCGGTGTAGATGCCGTCTGCTTGAATGCCGTACGGGTTGAAGAATATGTAGTAGGCGCGGCGCCGATCGCGAAAGGTATCCAGGTACACGCCAACGACGTCGTCGTCTGCAATCGCATCGCGGCGCGCGAGCGTGGCGCGGACGTGGCCGGTTGCATCGTCGGCACGAAATGCGAGATAGAGCGCGCGTTGGTCGTAACCAACCAGCACTTCGGTGTGTTGCGAGGGTTCCAGGTTGTCCCCCGGCTGGATCTGGCGGAATCCACTGAGACGCGCGGCTCCAACCCACACCGCGTCGTCGATGCGGCCGTCGATGACCGGCGCCTGCTCGAACCGCGCGGGCTTCACCGCATTCGAGGTCGTCGATTCGGATTGAGCCAGCACGGGCGATGCACAGACGCACAGCACCAGGACTACGAACCGCCCGCACCGCTTTTCCATACTGCCAATATGCCGAGGCGCCACTGTCGGTAACGCGGACGGAGGCTGTTACCGATCACCGACCTGCGGCATAGTGTGGCTAGAGACAGATGCGTTTCCTTGCTCTATTCATCGTGGGGCTGTTGTCCGCAACGAGCGCGAACGGGATCGAAGGCGACTGTTGTGCGGTGCTCGAGTTGCGCCAATACACGCTGAAACCCGGACAGCGCGACGCCTTGATCGAGCTCTTCGATCGACATTTCATCGAATCTCAGGAAGCGGTCGGAATGACCATTGTCGGTCAGTTTCGCGACCGCCGCCGAGCCGATCGATTCGTGTGGATCCGGGGCTTCTCCGACATGGAGGCGCGTCACGCCGCATTGGAGCAGTTCTACGGCGGGCCGGTCTGGGCCGAGCACAAAGCGGCAGCCAACACGACCATGCTGGATGTGGATGATGTTCGCCTGCTCAAGCCAGCACAGCCGACGACATCATTTCACCTCGATATCAAGAACCGACCGGCACTCGGGGAAAAGCGCGCCCATGCGATGGTGCTCGTAGGGATTCATCGACTGCGCACGGCCGCGGATGCTGGCGTCGTATCAACCTTTCAGCAACAGGTCATCCCTGCGCTCCGGCGCATCGGCGCCGACGTTGAATCGATTTTCGTCACCGAGCCGGCGCGCAACACTTTCACGCGATTGCCGGTACGTGAAGGTGAACACCTCTTGGTCTGGTTCGGCACGCTGCAAAGCGGCAGCACCGCTCCCACGGCGCAAGCGCTGCAAGAGTCGAGCGCCGCCTTGAGCTCCCACGCCGACGGACCCCCGCAACTGCTGGAACTGGATCCCACGTCGCGTTCCCTGTTCGGCCGCCGCGCGCGGCAGTAGCCAGGGGCAGCGCGGTACTTCGAACGAAACCGGGTGAAAATACGTCTGGAGGACGCATGGACGCTCTCCGACAGGATCTCAGCTACGCCTTCCGGGTCCTGCGGAAGGATCGCGCTTACGCGGCGGCCGTCATTCTGACGCTGGCCATCTGCCTCGGCGCCAACACCGCCATCTTCACGGTGGTGCGATCGGTCTTGCTGAGGCCGCTGCCCTATCCCGAGCCACACCGCCTGGTCTCCTCGTTCGATGCGTTCCCCGGCGCCGGCGTCGAGCGCGCCGGCACCTCGGTGCCGAACTACGTCGACAGGCGCGCGATGACCGACGTCTTTTCGGGGGCGGCCCTCTATCAGTGGTCGGGATACCGCGTGGGCGAGGGGGCCCAGGCGGAGAGCGTCTCGGCCATGAACGTCACGGCGTCGTTCTTCCAGGTGCTCGGAGCCCGACCTGCCAGCGGCCGCCTCTTTGTGGAGACCGACGGCACACCGGGCAGGAACAAGGTTGCAGTCCTGAGCTATACCTTCGGCGCAAGGCAACCCGGAGGCGTCGATGCCGTCATCGGCAGCCGCCTTCGCATGAACGACGAGGTCTACGACATCGTCGGCGTACTGCCCGAGTCGTTCTCCTTCCTCAACCCGGAGGTGCGGGTCTTCGTGCCGCTTGCTTTCACGCCGGAGGAGATGGGCGAAGGCGCGCGGCACAGCCAGAACCACGAGCTCGTGCTGCGGCTGGCGCCGGGCGTCACGCTCGCGCGCGCCCAGGCGCAGGTGGACGCGCAGAACGCGCGCGTCATCGAGCGGGCCGGGCCGCTCAAGGACGTGCTGGTGAATGCCGGCTACAGCACGAAGCTCCTGCCCCTCGAGGACGACATCGTACGCAACGTGCGCGCTGCACTCCAGATGCTCTGGGGCGGGGTCGTCTTCGTTGTGCTCATCGCTGCGGTGAACATCGCCAACCTCTCCCTCGTCCGCGCGAACGGCCGCATGAAGGAGCTCGCCACGCGCAACGCCGTCGGCGCGGCGAGCCGCCGGCTCGCGAGGCAGCTCATTGTCGAAGCCACGCTCCTCATGATCCTGGGCGCATCGCTCGGGGTCGGCCTCGGGTTGGCCTCTCTCGATGCCATCGAGTGGATCGGCTTCACAGACCTCCCGAGAGCACACGAGATCGGTGTCGACGGCGTGGTGCTCGCCATGACGCTCGGGCCTGCTCTGCTGCTTGCGATTGTCGTCGGCGCTGTGCCGGCGCTGCAGCTTGCGCGCGTGAGCCTGAGCAGCGTGCTCCAGGAAGAGGGACGCTCGGGGACGTCTGGCCGGACCGCGAAGTACGCGCGACGCTCGATGGTCGTCGCACAGGTCGCGCTGGCGTTCGTGCTGTTGATGGGCGCGGGGCTCCTGCTCGCGAGCTTCCAGCGTCTGCTCGGCGTCAACCCGGGCTTCGTCGCGGAACACGTCCTCACCGGTCGCGTGAACCCGCTTACGACGCGCTACCCCGACGCCGCGGCGCTCCGGTCGTATGCGAGCCGCGCGCTGACGCGGGTGCGCGCGCTGCCGGACGTCGAATCGGCGGGCCTGAGCAGCTATCTGCCGTTCAGCTGGGACAGCAGCAGCAGTGTCGTCATCCCCGAAGGCCAGGCCTCGAAGGCGACCGAATCAGTGGTTTCGCCCAGCCAGCTCTATGTGTCGCCTGGCTATCTCGAGGCTCTCAGAGTGCCGCTGAAGAGCGGCCGCTTCTTCACTGACCGCGACACGCCCGAAGCACCCAGGGTCGTCATCGTCGACGAACAGCTGGCGAGGCTCTTCTGGCCCAATGAGGATCCCGTGGGCCGGCGCATGTACTTGCCCGACGCACCGGAGGACGTCGCGAAGCCAGGCCCGAAGGTGACCTGGCTGCACGTCATCGGCGTGGTCGGAACGGTGAAGCTCAAAGGGCTCGAGGAAGGCGAGAACGCTCGCGCCGGCGCCTACTATCAGGCCTACGCGCAGGCGCCGAGGCGCGGCATCGGGTGGGTGATTCGCAGCCGCGGCGACGCGGCGGCGATCACGGCGGCGGTGCAGCAGGCGCTCGCGGAGATCGACCCGGAGCTTCGCATGACGGACGTCTTCACGATGTCCGCGCGCGTCGACCAGTCGCTCAACTCGCGCCGGGCGCCGATGTTCTTGTCGCTCGGATTCGGCGGGGTCGCGCTGCTCCTCGCGGCTATCGGCCTGTATGGCGTGCTGGCGTACCACGTGAACCAGCGCACCCGCGAGATCGGCATCCGCATGGCGCTCGGCAGCCAGCCTTCGGGGATCCTCCGGCTGGTGCTCGGCGAGGGGAGCCTGCTGGTCGCGCTTGGCCTTGGCGGCGGGCTCGCCGGCGCGCTCGCGCTGCAAGGCGCGATCGCCGCGCAACTCTATGCTGTGGGGCCACTCGATCCGGCCGTGATGCTCGGGGCAGTGGCCATCCTCGCAGCCACCTCGTTCATCGCGTGCCTCGGGCCGGCCCGGCGGGCCGCGCGTGTCAGCCCGATCGTCGCTCTGTCGCACCATTAACATAGCGGCCGAGCTGATCTCGAGTCTCTTGCGCTCGCGCCGCTCGCGCGACATTCGGCCGTACGCGAACGATAATGGCAGCTGCTCGGACAGTCGGCCGGAACGCTGGAGTATTTCTGAAACGTTCCTGAGGTGAGATCCGTGGCCAACACCGGGAGCCGAGGTGCGTATCGGTTCGGGCCGTTTCACCTGGACGTCCGCGAGCGTCGCCTTTCGCGCGGCTGCGACGTGATCCCGCTGCGTCTGAAGGTATTCGACACTCTCTTGGTACTGGTCCAGAACGCCGGGCGGCTGGTCACCAAGCAAGAGCTGCTGGACACAGTGTGGCCCGGGACGGCCGTCGAAGAAAACAACCTGAATCACAACATATCCGTGCTGCGGAAGGCGCTCGGGGATCGAGCGACGGGTCAGCAGTACATCGAGACCGTGCCGCGCGTGGGTTATCGCTTCGTCGCACCGGTCGAAGCTGCCGTTCGACAGGGCATTCCCTCTGCGCCGTCATTCGGGAGGACGCGGCAGGAGATCCGGTACTGCACTACGAGCGACGGTGTGCGCCTCGGCTACGCCAGCATCGGCACCGGACCACCGCTCGTAAAGGCGTCAAACTGGCTGACGCATCTGGATTTCGAATGGGACAGCCCGATCTGGCGCCACTGGTACGCAGCGCTCTCCCTTCACCACCGCCTCGTCCGCTATGACGAGCGGGGTAATGGCATGTCTCAGCGAGACGTGGCTGACGTGAGCTTCGAGACATGGGTCCGCGATCTTGAGACCGTCGTCGACGCGGCGGGCTTGGATCGATTTCCGCTCCTGGGAATCTCTCGTGGTGGCCCGATCGCTATCGCGTACGCCGTGAAGCATCCCGAGCGCGTAACGCACTTGGTGCTCTACGGCGCATTCGCGGTGGGAATGAAACACGTCGGCACACCCCAGCAGCTTGAAGCGCGGCGCGCTTTCGTGAGTCTATTGCGGCTGGGGTGGGGACTCAGCAACCCGGCTTTTTGCAGGACGTTCACCTGTCGGTTCATTCCCGAGGCGACGTCGGAGCAGGAGCAGTGGTTGGACGAGCTCCAGCGTGTGTCCACGTCGCCGGACAATGCGGCGCGACTCATGGAACTCGACGGCGACATCGATGTTCGACCGCTCTTGTCGCAAGTGAGGACGCCGACGCTCGTCATCCATTGCGATCGCGATCACGCAGTGCTGCCGGAAAGGGGTCGCCTGCTGGCGGCCGGGATCCCCGATGCGCGGTACGTCTCGCTGCCGAGCGCCAATCATCTGATGCTTGAGGAGGAGCCCGCTTGGTCTCTCCTCCTAGAGGAGCTGGGTTTGTTCCTGAACTGGTAGGGTCGCTGCGAAACCGCAACGACGCACCACGCGCGCCATCAGCGTGCCCCGGATTCTCAGCACTGCTGCGTGAGTGTGCCACGGCGAATTTGCCCGAGCAGACCTGGTCAGGTGCAGCGCACTGTTGGCCGGCGGCCGTAATATGGTGTTTGTTCGGCCCGCGAGGATCACTCTCGCAGGGCCACGATCGGATCAACTGCCGCGGCGCGGCGCGCGGGCAGGTACGACGCGGCGAGTGCGACGATGCCGAGTACGACGGGGACGGTTGCAAACGTCAGCGGATCGTAGACGTTCGTCTCGAACAGTGTCGCCTTCAAAAGCCGCGTGGCCATTGCGGCTCCGGCGGCACCGACGCCAAGACCGATCGCCACGAGCGTCATTCCTTCACGCACGGTGAGACGCAGCACTCCGCCTGGCGACGCGCCGAGCGCCAGGCGGACAGCGATCTCGCGGCGCCGCTGCGATACCGAGAACGCCAGTACGCCGTAGAGGCCGATCGCAGCGAGCAGCAGCGTTCCGATGCCGAACCCGGAAATCGCGACCGCGCTGAAGCGCTGCGGCGCCGACCGCTCGCGCTCGAGCTGCGCGATCGTCTGTACATCCGAGATCGCCAGCGCCGGATCCAGCTCGGCGACGATCGCGCGCACGGTCCCCGCGAACGTGCGTGCATCCTGATCGCCGCGGATCCCGATCTTCATGCGCCTCACCTGGTCGATGACGGGTGATGCGACCAGGGCGTCGCTGGCGTTCGCGTAAGGAACGTAGGCGTGGATGATCGGCTCGCTGCCGGGCGGGCCGTCGACGACGTCGCCGGCGACACCGACAACGGCGAGCCATGGAGCCGTGGAGGCCGCCAGCCCCCACTTCAGACGCTTGCCGACCGGGTTCTCGCCGGGCCAGGAGGCGTCGGCCAGCCGCTTGTTAACGATGACGACGTTGCGGTTCTCGCGCTGCTCGTCATCGGAGAAGGCGCGGCCGGCGATCAGCGGGATTCCGTACGTTCCGAAAAAATCCCCCTGCATCCAGGTGACGGCCAGAGCCTGCTTCACGCCCGGCCCGGTCGGGTTCTCGGCGGTGGCCGCGCGCCGCTCGCCGTCGGCATCGAGCGGAAGATCGCTGGCGATCGACGCGGCACTGACGCCTGGCAGCGCACGCAGCCGTTCTTCGAGCGTGCGATAAAACGATCGCGTCCGCGCGGCCTCGTTGTAGCCGGTGAAGGGCAGCCGCACCTGCGCGCTCAGCACGTTGGTCGTGCCGACTCCGGATGCGACCGTGACGAGATTTCTGAAGCTGCGCACGAAGAGTCCGGCGCAGACCAGCAGGATGAACGCAAAGGCGACGCTGGTGACGACCAGCGCCCCCTGCACCCGGTGCTGCCGTCGTCCACCGGTCGCGCGCGTGGAGCCCTCGCGGAGGAGATCGTGAAGGTCCCGGCGGAGTCCGCCGAGGAGCGGCACGAGCGCGAAGAGCGCCGCGCTGCCGAGCGCGAGCACGCTCGTGAAGGCGACGACGCGCCAGTCGAGCGGGATGGTGCTGATGCCCGGAAGGCTGGTGGTGAGTACGGCGGGGATCGCGCGCAGGCTCCAGTACCCGAGGACGAGCCCGAGCGCGCCGCCGACCGTCGCAAGGATGAGGGCTTCGCTGAGCAGGACCTGGAAGAGGCGCAGCCGTCCGGCGCCGAGCGCCGCGCGCACGCCGATGTCGCGCTGCCGCGCGACCGAGCGGCTCAGGATCAGGTTCGCGACGTTCGCGCACGTGACGAGCAGAACGAGCCCGACGGCGCCGAGCAGGATGAGCAGCGGACGCCTGACCTGTCCCAACAACTCCTCGGTGAACGGGATCGCCCCGATCGTGAGCTTCAGCGCGTCGCCGAGCCCCGCCGGATAGTTGTCGCGAATCCGTTGCGCCAGCGCCGCGACGTCGGCCGCGGCCTGGGCGGGCGGCGTGCCATCGCGGAGCCGTCCGATGACGCTGTGTCTGTACATCTGGCCGCGCGCCTGCCGCTCGGCCGGCGTGAAGACGAGTGGCAACCAGACGTCGGCTGGCGTGGCGTTGGACGAGGCGCCGCGGCGCGGAAACTCGAACCCGGCGGGCATCACGCCGACCACCGTGACCGGCCAGCGGTCGATGGCGATCGTCGATCCGATCGCTGAGCGCCCGTCGAAGCGGCGCGTCGACAGACCGTGGCTGATAATCGCGACGTTCGACTGGGCCCGATCCTCTTCCGGGAGGAACGTGCGGCCCTCGGCCGCTCTCACCCCGAGCACGCCGAAGAGCGACGCGGTGATCTCGGCAGCGTCGATCTGTTCCGGCTCTCCGCCCCCGGAGAGTTCGGCGGTCACCGTTCGATACGCGCCGAGATTCGAGAACGACTGCTGGTACTGCACGAGGTCGAGATAGTCGGCAGGGGAGACGTCGAACCGCTCGGCACCTGAGTCCGGGATCGCCTCGTAGACGAGCATGAGCCGGTCGGGATCCGCGAACCCGAGCGGGCGCACGAGCGCTGCGTTGACGAGCGTGTATATCGCGCTGTTGGCGCCGATCCCCAGCGCGAACGTGAGGATGGTGACGATCGTGAAGGCAGGGGCCTTCACCAGCGCGCGAGCTCCGTGACGCAGATCGAAGAGCAGGGAACTCATAAAGGATTCTCCGGGCGGTACGATGGGTCCGCCGATACGCGCCGTTCGCGCCCGCTCCGCGGCGGCACCGGAAGCGGTGAGCGGCACAGCGCGGAAGAAATCACTCAGCGCGCGGCGCCAGGCGAACGCCGCTCCGCGCGCGCGCGCCATCTCCAGGAAATCGATTTGCAGGTCGCGGGCGAACCGCTCCCGGAACTCGCGGGGGTACGCACGCAGCAGCAGCCGATATGCGGCGCACGAGAATCGGTGTCCGCGCACGTCACGATTCCCGCGGCACGAGCCGCTTCGAGCGCAGCAGCGAGGCGAGCCGCGAGAGGCGGCGCGCCTCGTCCTGCAACGCCGTTCGGCCGGCCGGCTGCAGCGCGAACGTTCGCCGACGGTCGCGGCGCGCCGCCGGCAGCTCCTTCACGAAGCCGCACGCTTCGAGCCGCTCGAGGGTGCCGTAGATTGTCCCGGGGCCCATCGCGATGCCCGACGACTCCTCGACCGACTGCATGATCGCGTAGCCGTGCAGCGACCCCTCGGCCAGGGCCAGCAGGATGTGGAAGACGGCGGGAGTGAGCGGTACGGGCGCCATATTACAGTTGCGGAACTATATCCGCGGCCGTAATAGGTGTCAACGCAAACGCCGAACTCGGACGTTGGGAGACCTACAAAAAGTCACGCGGTGCTCGGATCGCTTGGAGCGAACGGTCAAAGAACCGTGTCCAAACAGGTAGAGAGCCGAGGGCACAAAGTACTCGTATAGCTACGTTTAACGCCCGCGCGACGGGTTGGACGCGGGTCGCGTTCAGCGCTTGGCGACCGAGCGTTTCCGTGTAAGTGTCATCGTCACGTATACTTGCAGGTCTGCGGTGAGGTGGCCGAGAGGCTGAAGGCGGCGGTTTGCTAAACCGTTGTAGGGTCTTTAAAACTCTACCCAGGGTTCGAATCCCTGCCTCACCGCCAATTTCCCCAACATGTTCGATGCAGTCCTGATCGTGTCCTTCGGTGGTCCCGAGGGCATGGCCGACGTGCGCCCGTTCCTTGCCAATGTGCTCCGTGGCAGACGCGTTTCACCCGAGCGTGTAGACGAGGTCGCGCACCACTATGAGCACTTCGGCGGTGTCTCGCCGATTACCGCGTTGACGAGACAACAGGCCGCGGCGCTTCACGAGCGACTCGCCTCGGCTGGCGTCCCGTTGCCGGTCTACGTCGGCATGCGCAACTGGCATCCGTTCCTCGCGGACACGCTGCGCGAGATGAGCGACGCGGGCGTGCGCGGTGCCATCGGCATCATCGCCGCCGCACAGCATTCGTACTCGAGCTGCGAGCAGTACAAAGAGAACGTCGCCGACGCGCGCGCGGCGCTGCGTTCTGAAAGGCGCCCCGATGTCGACGTCACGTGGATCGACAGCTGGTTCGATCACGACCTGTTCGTCGACGTCAACGCCGCCCACGTGCGCGAGGCGCTCGACAGGCTGCCCGCGGATCTGCGGCCGCGCGCGCGGCTGATCTTCACCGCGCACAGCATTCCGACGCCAATGGCCGACGCGTCGCAGTATCGGCAGCAGCTGCGCGCCGGCGCAGTCAAGGTGGCCGCGCGCGCGGGGATGCCCGATTGGGATGTCGTGTATCAAAGCCGCAGCGGCCGGCCCCAGGATCCGTGGCTCGAGCCGGACGTCTGCGACTACTTACGCCGCGAGAGCGCCGCGGGTCTCGACGCGGCCGTGATCTGCCCGATCGGTTTCGTGTGCGATCACCTTGAAGTGCTCTGGGATCTGGATCAGGAAGCCGCCGGCGTCTGCCGCGACATCGGTCTGCCGATGGCCCGCGCCGAGGCGGCGAACGCCGATCCGCGTTTCATCGAGATGCTTGCCGACCAGGTGCAGAAGACGATGCGCCGCTACGAACGGCGGCGGCCGCTGCCGATCACTTCGACGCGCGCCACCGGCCGTTCTCGAGGATGAACCGTGTCTCCTCCGGCACCTCGAACCCTTCGACCGACGGGAACATCGGATCTCCCGGAAGCGTGAGCATCGTCACGGTCTCGTTTCTGATGAACCCCGGCTGGAGGCGAACGATCCGCCGCTGACGCGCCCACTGCATCACGTCGGCTGCGCTCGACAGCTTCGACAACGTGCGCAGCGTCGTCCAGGTGGGCGGCGGCAGCGCGATCTCGTCGCGCCGGCAGCGCTCCACGGCCATACCGGGCTCCATCCATTCGCTCTCAATCGTCTCGCGGTCGTCGTGCACGGCGCTCTGGCCGTCCGGCAGCTGCGCGACGAAGAAGCGCGTGTCGAAGCGCTTGATCTCGATCTCCGGCGTCACCCAGTGTGCGAACGGGACGAGCTCGTCGAGCGCCAGGCGCAACCCTTCCCGGCCGACGAGCTGCCTGAGCGTGAGCGCTCCTGAAGCCACATCGTGGCGATGCTCACAAAGGCGAACGGCACCCTCAGGTCGAGCGAGCAAAACGCCAGCCTCTTCGAAGAGCTCGCGAATCGCGGCCACGTGACATGCGATCGCATCGATCGGATCGATGTCGGGCATGCGTGCGACCGCCTGCGCAACGCTGTCGCAGATCCGCTCGGGATCCTCGATGCGATCGGTCGCGTCCACACGACCTCCGGGAAACACGTGAGCGCCTCCCATGAACGCCACGTTGTCGTGACGCTTCACGAGCAGGACCTCGAAGCTCGCGGACGCGGGTCGAATCAGCACGACCGTCGACGCTGGGATGGCGGGGGCGGCGGCCACTTCCTTCTTTTATACTCCGGCCGCGACGTATACTCCGACTCATGAACGAGATCGAGGAGATGCGAAAGGTCGACGCGGCGCGCTGGCGCGTCGCGATCGCGCTGACCGTGACGATGATGGTGCTGTACTTTGGTTTCATCCTCTTGATCGCGTACAACAAACCATTGCTTGCGACGCTGCTCACGCCTGGACTGAGCCTCGGCATGCTCTCCGGCGCACTCGTCATCGTCGCCGCCTGGGTCCTGATCTGGATCTACGTGCGGTGGGCCAATCTCCACTATGACGCGGCGGTGGACGCCATCCGGAGGAGACGGTGACCTCGGCTCGGCGAGTCGAACCTGGTTGCAATCGCCGGTTTCTTCATCTTCATCGCGGTCTCCCTCGGGATCACGTATGTCGCCGCGCGCCGCACGCGCACCACCGAACAGTTCTACGCTGCCGGCCGCAGCGTCACGGGCCTTCAGAACGGTCTCGCGCTCGCCGGCGACTACATGAGCGCCGCAAGCTTCCTCGGCATTGCCGGCCTGGTGGCGCTCTCGGGCTTCGACGGTTTGATCTACTCGATTGGCTTTCTCGTCGGCTGGCCGGTCGTCATGTTCCTGATCGCGGAGCCGCTTCGAAATCTCGGCAAGTACACGTTTGCCGACGTCGTCGCGTTCAGGCTGCAGCAGCGGCCAGTGCGTGTCGCCGCGGCTATCGGATCGCTCGCGGTCGTGGCCTTCTATCTGATCGCGCAGATGGTCGGTGCTGGAAACCTGATCCATCTCCTGTTCGGAATGCAGGACCAGGTTGCGGTGATGATCGTGGGGGCGGTCATGCTTGTGGTACTGCTCTTCGGCGGCATGATTGCGACCACCTGGGTCCAGATCGTCAAAGCCGTGCTCCTTCTGCTCGGCGCATTTCTCCTGGCCATGCTGGCGTTGGCGCAATTCGGGTTCAATCCGCTCGCCCTCTTCCGCGCGGCGGCCGAGCAGTACGGACCTCGGTGCTGGCCCCGGGTCGGCTCGTGTCCGATCCGCTCGATGCCCTCTCCCTCGGCCTGGCCCTGATGCTGGGCACCGCGGGCCTGCCGCACATCCTGATGCGGTTCTATACGGTCCCCGATGCAAAGACCGCGCGTTCGTCCGTGTCCTATGCCACGGCGTTCATCGGCTTCTTCTACCTGCTGACGTTCATCCTCGGCTTCGGCGCGATGGTGCTCGTGGGCCAGAAGACCATCCGCTCAATTGATGCTGGCGGGAACATGGCGGCGCCTCTTCTGGCCGAGGCGCTCGGAGGGCAGGCGTTCCTCGGATTCATCTGCGCCGTCGCGTTCGCCACGATCCTGGCGGTCGTCGCGGGTTTGACGCTGGCGGGTGCCGCGGCTCTTTCACACGACATCTGGGCGAACGTCGTTCGCCGCGGTTCGCCGCGGGAGGGCGAGGAGCTGCGCGTCGCCCGTGGGTCGACCATTCTGCTCGCGGGCGCAGCGATCGCGCTCGGCATTGCATTCAAAGGGCAGAACGTTGCGTACATGGTGGGCCTGGCGTTCGCGATCGCCGCGAGCGCGAACTTCCCGCACTCGTCCTCTCAATCTTCTGGCGTCGTTTCACCACGCGCGCCGCGCAGGCCAGCATGCTGGGGGGCACGATAGCAAGCCTGGGGCTCATCTACCTGTCCCCCACGATTCAAGTGGATATCTTGAGAACGCGGCCGCCGTGTTCCCGCTGCGGAACCCGGGGCTCGTGTCGATTCCGCTCGCGTTCGGACTGGCGGTATTGGTCTCGCTGATGTGGCCCGAGCCAGCCGCCGAGGCAGGATTCGCCGAAGTGGAGCACCGCGTCCACATCGGCATCGAGCACCTGACGGACCGGGTCCAGTAGCTATCGCGCCGGGCAGTAAGCCACGCGACCTCCGCCAGGCCCGGGCACACGGTTCTCGCCGAATCTCTCCATGTATGGGCGACGAAAGCAGGTACGGAATCAGCGCGGGTAGCCCGCGTGCCACAGCCAATTCAGATCCCCCCTATGAGGCCGTCCGGATCGGGTTCACGTCCGAGTAAATGGCGATAGAGCACTCGCA
>CAVYVZ010000001.1:0-305903 GCA_963772065.1 uncultured Acidobacteriota bacterium | reverse complement strand
AGGCCGGCGGTGACGGCGAGTCCGACGAGGACACCGGCCAGGCGATCTGCGCCTTCGTCACCCTCAGCGGCGACCTTGAGGGCTCAGACGAGTTGGTCGAGGGATTCGCGCCACGGTTTCGCCGAGCGGATCGGCAAATTCGCCCGCCCGAAACGGATCGTCTGGGCCGACGACCTGCCGAAGACGCGCTCCGGCAAGATCATGCGCCGCCTCTTGCGCGACATCGCCGAGGGCCGCGCCCTGGACGATGTGACACGCTGCGCGACCCCGACGTGATGGCGGAGTTGGAGGCGAAGATCGCCGCAGAGCGCGCCGGCGAAGAGCAGTTCGCGGCCGACCATCAGTTGCGAGATCTCGCGTTCGGTGAGGCCGGCGGCGGGCCGGTCGGCGACCAGGCGGCCGTCGCGCAGCACGGCGACCCGGTCGGCGAGCTCGATGATCTCGTGCAGCCGATGCGAGATGTAGACGACCGACACGCCCTCTGCCGCGTGAGCCGCCGAATCATGCGCGAACAGCCGCCGCGCCTCCTCGTCGGTCAGCGACGAGGTCGGCTCGTCGAAGGCGATCAGCCGGCCGCCGGCCCGGACCGCGCGCATGATCTCGATCATCTGGCGCTGCGCCGGCCCGAGCCGCGGCGCAGAGCTGCGCGGGCGCGCAGCGATCCCGGTCCATGCCGAAACGGCGAGCACGGCGCGCGTCTGCTCCTCCAGCCGCCGCCAGTCGAGGAAGATGCCTGCCGGCGCGGCATCGCGCCGACGAAGATGTTCTCCGCGACCGTCAGATCGGGCACGATCTCCGGCTCCTGGTGGATGACCCGGATGCCGCGCGGCGTGCGCCTCGCGCGGCTCGCGGAAGGCGACCGGTGCGCCGTCGACCAGGATCGTGCCGGTGTCGGGCGGAAACACGCCTTCCAGCATGCGCATCAGCGTCGATTTGCCGGCGCCGTTCTCGCCGACCAGCGCCGAGGATCTCGCCCGGACGGAAGCCGAGCGACGACGTCGCTCGAGCGCCTGCACGACGCCGAAGCGCTTGGAAATCCCTGACGACGGTGACGATCAGGCCGATCGGCTTCCGGGTGCCGACTGCTTCGATGGCGCTCATCGCCCTGACCCGCGTAGCCGAAAAGTTCTGTGAAACGTCGGGGCGGACGGAAAATCCGCGCGGCCCGATCCTGCACCCTGATGCGATCAGTCTACTTGCAGAGCTTCGCCTTGTAGTCGACTGTCGAAATTCTCCGGCGTTGATCAGCTCCGGATCGCTGAAGGTCTTTTCCGGCAGCGGCTTGCCGTCCTTGATCGAGGCGAGCAGCAGCTTCGACCGCGATGCGCGCCGTGATTGCCGGAGTTCAGCCACATCGTGCCGCGGAAGCCGCTCGGCTTGCCGGCGCCGAAGGCGTCGCAGGCGCGGCTGCCGTCGATGCCGATGCCCATGCCCTGGTCGGCCGTGTAGCCGGAATTCTCCAGCGCCCGCGCCGCGCCCAGCACGCCGTCGTCGTTGCAGGAATAGAAGATCCAGTTCGTGACCTGCGGGTTGGCGGTCAGCGTCGTGGTCATCACGTCGATCGAGTTGACCATCGTGTTGTCGTAGGCGACGCGGATGATGTTCTCCGGATCGAAGTCGGGCACCGCTTCAAGGAACGCCTCCTCGGCGCCCTTGTTGCGCTGCATGCAGGTGTCGGCCTTGCGGTCCTCGATCGAGGCGATGCGCACTTCCTTGTCGGCCCAGCCTTCCGCCTTGTAGATGCTCGGCCAGCTCGTCGCCGACGCTGCTTGCCGATGCTGTAGGCGTCGATGCCGACATAGGGCACCGGCGTGCCGTCCTCGAAATAGATGTCGTCGTCGACGGCGATGAGCGGGATGCCGGCATCCTTGGCCTTCTGGGCGATGACCGGGCCGAGGCCCTTGTCGGGCACGACGATGGCGATGCCCTTGACGCCGTCGCCGACCATCGTGTCGAAGGTGGTGACCGTGAGGTCGGCATTGAACTGCACGTCCTGCGAGACGAAGCTCGGCGCCGCCGGCTTCGGCCGCGGCCTTGGCGCCGGCCACCTCGGCGACGAACCACGGATGGTCGCCCATCTTGTTGATGTAGCCGATCTTCACGTCGTCGGCCGCGCATGCCTGGCCGCGCAGCGCGACAGGCCGGTGCCCAGCAGCCAGCGAAGTCAGCAACATCGTTTCATTCCAGTCGTCCTCCCTTGCGGCCGTTTGGCCTCATTCGTGGTAGAGCACCGAACGGCCGCCATCGATGACGATCGTCTCGGCGTTGATGAACGGCGCCTCGTCGGAGGCGAGGAACAGCGCCGTCATGGCGACCTCCTCCGGCCGGCCTATGCGTCTGGGCGGGTGGAGGTCGTCGGCCCGCCGCGCTTCGGCATCCGGATCGGGGAATGTGTTCCAGTAGGCTGTCCGCGATCGGCGTCTCGATGTAGCCCGGCGCGATCGCGTTCACGCGGATGCCGCGCGCCGCGTATTCGATGCCGAGCGCCCGCGTCAGCCCGACCAGCGCGTGCTTGGCGACCGGATAGGGGAAGCAGTGCGGGATGATCTTGAAGGCATGGCAGCTGGCGATGTTGACGATCGCGCCGGCGCCCTGCTCCAGCATCGCCGGCAGCACCGCGCGGGCGCATGTCCAGCGCCGCCTCGAGGTCGAGGTCGAAGCAGCGCCGCCACTCCTCGTCGCGGCATCTCGAGCGGCTCGAAGAAGACATTGGCGCCGGCATTGTTGACGAGCACGCGACGCCGCCCGAGCGCTGCTCACGCGTCGTGCGACCAGCGCGCTACGACCGGCTTGCTCGGTCACGTCCGTCTCGACGAACGCGGCCTTGCCGCCAGCCGTCTCGATCGCGTCGGCGACGGCGTGCGCCGGTCCCGGGTTGATCTCGGCGACGAAGCACCTTGGCGCCCTCGCGCGGCGAAGATGCGCGCGATCGCTTCGCCGATCCCCTGCCCGGCGCCGGTGACGATGGCGCGCTTGCCCGCGAGACGGCCGGCCATCGCGCTCACCAATCGACCACCGTGCCGTCGGCAGCACCGCGTTCGCGGCGTGCAGAATCTCCTGCTGGAAGGGATGCGCGGCGATGACGGCTTCGTCGACCTCGATGCCGAGGCCGGGCTTTCGCGGCACGTCCCAGCGGCCGGGCTTGCGTTCGATCGGCCAGTGCGACGACCTCGCCGTACCAGGGCACCGCGCCCGACATCTCCTCCTGGATGATGACGTTGGGCGTCGAGATGCCGAAATGCAGCGCGGCGACGCCGGCGATCGGCCCGAGCGGGTTGTGCGGCGCGACGCCGATCGCCCGCGGTCTCCGCCATCGCCGCGATCTTCTTCGATTCCCAAAAGGCCGCCGGTATGGCAGATGTCGGGCTGGGCGATGTTGAAGGCGCGCGCCCGGACGACGGCTCGAACTCGCGCCGTCCGACGAGCCGTTCGCCCGACGCGATCGGCACGGGCGAGCGGCGCGGTGACCTCGCGCCAGCCCAGCGACGTCCTCCGGCGGCACCGGCTCCTCGACGAACATGATGCGGCGCGTCGGCGCAATGCGCGTCGATATAGTCGAGCGCGGCATTGCACCGAGGCCGGGCCGGCCGTGGAAATCGACCATGATGTCGATGTCCGGCCCGACCGCATCGCGCAGGTCGCCGACCATGCGCGCGACCTTGTCGACGTCGGGTGTCGGCGTCACGTAGTGGCGTGTAAGGGATGCACACGATCTTACAGCGCGTCGTAGCCCGCCTGGGTGACGCGCCGCGCATGCTCGACGATCGCGGCCGACGTGCTCGATCTCGTAGACGGCGCGCATGTCGCCGAGGCCGAGATGGGTGTAGGTGCGCAGGCTGTCGCGGACGGCTTGCCGCCGAGCAGCCGCCAGACCGGCACGCCGAGATGCTTTCCCAAAATGTCCCAGAGCGCGATCTCGATGCCGCGAGATCGCCGACATGCCGATGATGCCCATGCGCCAGAAGCCGTGGCGGTTCATCACCTGGAAGCAGTGCTCGATGTTCGCGCGGGTCCTCGCCGACCAGCATCGGCTCGATGTCTCGATCGGCGCCGATGACGGCCCGCGTCTTCAACTCGAGCGTCGCCTCGCCCCAGCCGATCAGGCCGGGCTCGTCGGTCTCGACGCGCACGAACACCCAGTTGCGCATCTCCGCGTTGCACACGCGCGCGGTGACCGAAACGATCTTCAACGGCTCCTCCCAAAGCGTCGTTAATGTCATACATATTTTATGGAATGTGTTATGTCAACGCGCATTGCAGGCAGGCTGCTGCCTTGAAATCCCAAAACGACTCCGTCTCCTCTCGGCAACCGAGCGGAGCCGGGCTCTCGCTCCGGCCCGCGTCGTGCTATGCGGTCCCTCGGCAGCACCACATCACGGACGGAGGGCAAATGTTCGGGTTTCGGTTCATCAAGACGCAACCGACGGAATTCGTGATCCAGTACAAGAACGGCCGGCCGGTGCGCGAAGGCCCCGGGCTCGCCTTCTGGTACTTCTCTCCCTCGACCGCGATCGTCGTGGTGCCGACCGCCAGCGTCAACGAGCCCTTCATCTTCCCGGAGGCGACCTCCGACTTCCAGGAGGTGACCGTCCAGGGCCAGATCATCTACCGCATCGCCGAGCCGCGGCGGACCGCGGAGTTGCTCAATTTCACCGTCGGCCCCAAGGGCGCCTACGTGTCGGAGGACCCGCAGAAACTCTCGCAGCGGCTGATCGACCAGGTGCAGGTGGCGATGCGCGCCGAGGTGCAGGCGCTGCCGCTCAAGGAGATTCTCGTGTCGGACGAGGGGCTGGTCGGGCGCGTGCTCGCCCAGTTGAAGGCGCAGCCCATGGTGACGGCGCTCGGGCTCGAGATCCTCGGCCTGTCGCTGCTCGCCGTGAAGCCGAAGCCGGAGACCGCCAAGGCGCTCGAGGCGGAGGCGCGCGAGGCGCTGCTGCAGGCGCGCCGACGAGGCGATCTATTCGCGCCGCAACGCGGCGGTCGAGCAGGAGCGGACGATCAAGGAGAACGAGCTCGCCACCGAGATCGCGGTCGAGAACAAGAAGCGCCAGGTGCGCGAGGCGCAGATGGAGGCAGAGCGCGCGGTGCAGGAGCGGCGCGCTGCAGATCGAGCGCGAAGAGATGACCGGCAGGATCGGGCTGGAAGAGCAGAACAAGGCAGCTGGTCGCGCTCGCCTCGGCCAACGCCCGCGAGAATGCCGACGCCAAAGCCTATGGGCTCGCCGCGATGATGAAGTCATTCGCCGGCGCCGATCCGAAGCTGCTGCAGGCGCTGGCCTCGGTCGGCATGGACCCCGGCCAGCTGATGGCGGCGGCCTTCCGCGACCTCGCCGACAATGCCGACGAAGATCGGCCAGCTCAACGTCACGCCGGACCTGCTGCGCGAGATCATGCAGGCCGCACGCGAAAGGCTGATCGATGCCGTCCGCCGACTACCGCAAGATCGTGCTGATCGTGCGCGAGACGCGGCTCGACGAGCTGATCGCGCGCTTCAACACGGTCCAGCAGGCGCAGTTCTACGTCGAGCATCTCGGCGCCGATTTCGGCGACTATCTCGAGGAGCAGCGGCAGTACCGCGCCGCCGTGCAGGAGACCGAGGCGACGCTGCGCGCCTTCGCCCGCGTGCAGCGCGTCGACCGGCGCTTCGTGCCGAACTTCCTCTTCGGACCGGACGACATGGTGGTCGTGCTCGGCCAGGACGGGCTGGTGGCGAACACGCTGAAATATCTCGACGGCCAGCACGTGCTCGGCGTCAACCCTGACCCGAAACGCTGGGACGGCGTGTTGCTGCCGTTTCGCGCGAACGATCTCAGGAAGGTCATTCCCGAGGCGCTCGCCGGCCGGCGTCCGATCAAGACGGTCACCATGGCAAAGGCATCGCTCAACACCGGCGAGGTGCTTCATGCCGTCAACGACCTCTTCATCGGACCGAGCAGCCACGTCTCGGCGCGCTACACGCTGAGCGTCGGCGAGCAGCGAGGAACGGCAGTCCTCCAGCGGCATCATCGTGTCGACCGGCATGGGCTCGACCGGCTGGCTGAAGAGCCTCTATGCGGGCTGGGCGGGCGCAGCCGTCCGCCTCGGCGTCGAGCCGCCGGGCGCGGCGCTCGACGCATCGTTCCCGTGGGATGCCGAGTTCCTGCACTATTTCGTGCGCGAGCCGTTCCCGAGCCGCACGACCGTCGGCGTCGCTGGTCGCCGGCCGCATCCCGTCGGGGAGCGCGGCGACGATCGTGTCGGCGATGGCCGAGCACGGCGTCATCTTCAGCGACGGCATCGAGGCCGATTTCCTCGCCTTCAACTCCGGCGCAAGAGCGACGATCGCGGTAGCGGAGCGCAAGGGCCTGCTGGTGGCGTAGAGGCTAAAATTGCAGCCTCTCGCGGCCCGGCCGACCGCGAGAGGCATCAGAGCTTCGCACGACGCGCGGTAGACACCTGCCGGCCGCGCGAAGCCCGTGAGGAACAATTGCGGCGATCAGCCGATCACCGGGCAGTGCGGAGCGCGCGCGAAGGTGATGCGCACGCGCTCGCCGCGCGAGCGGCCGACGACGCCGATCTCGCTCCTGGTCACATAGTCGATGCGCGCGTGGCGCACGCCGATGCGGCGGGCCTTGAACAACGCGCGGTCGACCGTGCAGCGCTTGCGCCAGCGAAAATCGTCGCCGTGATCGCGCGAATAGCCGTCGCCGATATAGACGCCGAAGCCGACGTGATGGCCGAGACGGATCTTGACGTCGCCGGCCTGGGCGGGCGCCGCGACGAACGCGGTCAGGCCGACCAGGCCGGCCAGCGCTGCCGCCCTGAAGGCGTTGAAGAAGGAAGTGGCACGCATTTAGAAACTCCGTTGATATCGTGCCGCAGTTCTAATGCGGGCCGGTATCCGCCGTTTTTCCGGGGCGAGGCAGAAGTGTTTCGTTTGTATCGCGAGCTGAAATGCCGGGGTTACACCCGCGACCGTGCGTATTTGCCGAGGACGTTTGCGACATTGGGCCGATCGATGCCGCAAGCGCGAGCCGCGGCCATATGCACATCCTGTCACCAACAAGTAAGCCGACCTGACCGATGTTTCGTGTTATCGCGAGGAAGGTCGATCGGCATATCGCCTGGTCGGCGCGCTCTTTCTCATCGTTGATACTGTCGCCGTCGCCTTTGGGCGACAACGACTCTGCTTGGCTTGCCTTCTCGGGCTGGACTGCACCCCTTCGGTGAGACAAAAATTAGGGACACGTTGCGATCCAGGTTGCACGGGGCTGCTGCGCAGCAGCCCCGTGCGGCGGCAAGTTTGCCTCGAACTCCACCGGCGGTCGATAGGCGAGCGCCGAGTGCAGCCGTTGGCGGTTGTAGACCTGCTCGATGAAGATGCCGATCTGCCGGCGGGCATCGTCGAGGTCGCGATAGTCTCGGCCGTCGATTTCCTCCTGCTTGAGTGTCTTGATGAAGCTCTCGGCCCTGGCATTGTCGTAAGGGTTGCCGACCCGGCTCATCGAAGCCCGGATGTCGTGCTCGGCGAGCATGGCGGTGTAGTCGCCGCAGGCATACTGCACGCCGCGATCGGAGTGATGGATCAGGCTGCCCGGCGGTGGACGGCGTGCCTCGAAGCGCCATCGCCAGCGCCGCCATCGCCAGGCTGGCCTCGCAGATGATCCTCCAGCGCCCAGCCGATGACGCGGCGGCTGAAGGCATCCAGCATAACGGCCAGATAGATAAACTCCTCCTGCAGCCGAACGTAGGTGATGTCGGCCACCCAGAGCTGGTCGAGGCCGGTCAGCACCAGGCCACGCGTCAGGTTTGTACACTACCCGCCATCTGTGCCGCGACACGGTCGTGAGCGGCACGAACGGACGCTTCTTCTTCAGGCACAACAGGTTGTCCTGGCGCATCATGCTGAGCACCCGCTTGTGGTTGACCACCATGCCTTCGCGCACGCAGCTGCACCGGCGATCCGGCGGTAACCGTAGTGACGGGTTCGTCCAGCGCGATGCGCTGGATCGCATCGCGCACGCGGTCTCTTCCTGGCGCGGCGCCGACGCCTGCCAGTAGCGGTAGTAGCCGGCGCGGCTGACGCCGGCCAGCGCGCACATCCGCTCGACGCTGAGCTCGCCTTGCGGCCGCGGTGTCGTCATCGCCGCGATGACCGCGTAGACGCGTCACGCCAGGCCCGTCGCTCGGCTGGCGTCTCTCCCTGACTTGCCGCAAGGCTTGCCGAAAAAAATCGAGTTCGACCTGCTGCCGGCCGATCTTGCGCTCCAGCTCGGCAATGCGGGCGCGCGCCTTCGCAAGCTCCGCATGTGAAGACAATGGCAATGCCGCATCCAGGTCAGGCGGCGCCTCGCCCCTCATCAGCTTGCGCGGCTGTCCAGGCCCCCGCAGCGCTGCCGCTCCGCCGCCAAGATACTTGCCGCGCCATTCGTAAAGCATCTTGCGCGCATCCCGCAGCTCCCGCGACAACTCCCACACATTCTCTCCAGCCAGCATCCGCTTAACCGCTGCCAGCTTCTCCTCTCGCACATATCTGCGCCTGGGCATCAGTCTCCTCCTAAGACTGAAAACTGCACGTTGGTTCGGTGCGGCGCGCCTCGCAATAAGCGTCCGTACGGTTACCACGCCTAGTCACGTTTATCGCGGCGTGATCGCAGGCCGGATGCGCCCCGGGCGAGACGCTACAGCTCCGCGCTAATGCTGGGTACTTCTCTCTTTCCGTTTGCCGGGGGTCCAGACGCGGCACTGGCCGGCATCCTCACATCGGCACGCCGAAATAGCCGAGCGCTTCCGCAAGCTCGGTCTGCTCGTAGCCGAAGTGCGAGCGCACGACGCGCTCCAGCGTGACGAATGCATCCTTCAGCGGCGCGAAACTCTCCGGGCCCGGGCGCGGCGACAGCCGCAGCTGCCGCGTGTTCCAGCCGGTCGAGCAGGCGGCCGATCACTTCATGCTCGGCGCTCAGCCTGTCGACAACCTCGCGCAGCTTCGGATCGGCGTCGCGCAGCAGCGGGAAGATGTAGTGGCTCTCGGCGGTATGATGAAACTCCAGCATGCGGCATTCGCGTCCGCAAAGATTGCCGAAACGGCGATAGTTGGAACCCATCTGCAGCGCCGAGACCGAGTTGGCGACGGCAGACGCGGACGCCTCGCCGGCTTCGACGCGCTCCATCGCCCGGCGCGCTGCGTCGAGCTCGGCGAGATGCATCGCATGGATCATCGCCGAGTGCCTGCCGCTCTCCCGCTGCTCCTCGGTGACGCCGTCGAATTTCGGCGCATGCGGGCGGGTGGAATTGTCGAGGAACTCAAGTTGTCCGTCACTTGCCCCAGCGATATCTTCGCCCGTCGAATGCGCCACCGCATCGGCGCTGAACGTAACCATGGCGACGAAGCCCGCGCTACGCGTTGCAGCCCGCCGCTTGGCTTCGTGAGCGTACCGCCGGCATCCCAGCCTGCGGCAGGCAAGGCTCCGAGAGGGAGCCCGGCATGCAGTCCCTTGCATCTGGGATCTCGCCACTGACTGCCTGGGCGCTGTTGGCGATCGCGGCAATCGTGCGCAGACTCCGCGCTGCCGAGCCGGTCGCGCGCGAGCGCATCAGCGGCGGCGCTGCCGCAGCTCGAGGCGCTGGCCGCGAAGATCGATCGCCGACAGCGCGGTGCCGGGCACTGGCCATCGTCGTCGTGCACGATGACGAGGCGGTCTACCTCAGGGGTTCGGCCTGCGCGACGTCGGCAAGCCCGAGACCGTCGACGCCGACACCGTGTTCCAGATCGCCTCGATGTCGAAGCCGGTATCGGCCACCGTCGTGGCGGCGCTGGTCAGCGACAAGCTCGTCGGCCTGGGATTCGAAGGTCGCCGACCTCGATCCCGCATTCCGGCTGCACGACCCTTACCCGACCGACGAGCTCACGGTCCGCGACCTGTTCGCCCACCGCAGCGGCTTGCCGGCACCGCCGGCGACGACCTCGAGGACATCGGCTACGACCGCGACGAAATCTGCGGCGCTTGCGCTTCGTGTCCTGCCGTCGTCGAGCTTCCGCGCCGGCTATCTCCTACAGCAATTTCGGGCTGACCGAAGGCGGCGTCGCGGCGGCGAAGCCGACCGGCAAGCCTTGGGAAGAGGTCGCCGAGGAGAAGCTCTACCGGCCGCTCGGCATGACCTCCACCAGCTCGCGCCACGCCGACTTCGTCAAGCGCGACAACCGGGCCGCGCTGCATGTCCCGGTCGATGGCAACTGGGCCGCGAGATCGAGCGCCAGCCCGACGCGCAGGCGCCGGCCGGCGGCGTCAGCTCGACCGTGCGCGACCTCTCGCAATGGCTGCGGCTCGAGCTCCGCAACGGCGTCTATGACGGCAAGCCGCTGATCGCGGCCGACGCGCTCGCCCAGACCCACGTGCCGCTGATGACGCGCGGCAACAACCCGGTCACGGGCAGCGAGTCCTTCTACGGCCTCGGCTGGAACGTGGAGTTCGGCCGTCACGGTCGACCTTTGCCGAGGGCTACGTCCCGAAACCCGGCGAGTCGGCCATTTCGCCCACCCAGAACGTCGTGTCGCCAGGGTACCTCGACGCACTCCGGATTCCACTCAGGGCCGGCCGGGTGATCGACGAGCGCGACACCGCGACCTCGCAGCGGGTGATCGTGATCGACGAGCGGCTCGCACGGAAGTTCTGGCCGAAGCAGGACCCGATCGGGAAACGAATGTACCAACCCGATTCGGTGGAAGACATCAAGACCGGGCCTGGCCCCAACACCCGCTGGCTCACAGTGGCCGGCGTTGTCGGGGACGTCAGGCAGCGCGGCCTCGTGTCATCCGACGAGCGTCCCGGGGCTTACTATTTCCCGCACACGCAGGCGGTGGCCAGGTCGCTCACCCTCATCGCACGTACCGCCACCAATGCGGTCTCGGTGGCCGGCGCGATTCGCCGCGAGCTGGCCGCGATCGACGCCGAGCTCCCGTTCTACAGCGTGCTGACGATGGACGAACGTGTGCAGGCCTCGGTAGCCGGCCGTCGGACGGCGATGCTCCTTGCCGTCGGCTTCGGTGTGATTGCCTTGATCCTCGCAACCGTCGGCATCTACGGGGTGCTCGCGTTTCAGGTGACGCAGCGGACCCGCGAGATCGGCATCCGCATGGCCCTCGGCAGCAACGCGGCCAGCGTGTTCGCGATGATCCTGCGCGAGGGCGCCCTGCTGCTCACGATCGGGTTCGCGCTCGGCCTCGCGGGCGCATTCGTCATGCGGCAGGCTGTCGCCGGGGAGCTGTACGGGGTCCATGCGATGGAGCCATCGGTGCTCGGCGCCGTGGCTGGTCTGTTGGCGGCGGTCGCGCTCACGGCATGCGCGCTACCCGCGCGGCGGGCGTCGCGCATCGATCCTGTCGTGGCGTTGACCGAGTAGGAGTTGCAGGGCCGCAACCGCTCCACATACGATGGCGTGCTGCGGTTCGTGTTCGAACCGCATCGAAGGAGGCGGCGGAATGCGCGGCAACGACAAGGTCATCGCTCATCTGAACGAGGCCCTCAGGGAAGAGCTGACGGCGATCAACCAGTCCTTCATCCACGCCGAGATGTGCCATAACTGGGGCTACCACAAGCTCGGCGGCTACATCAAAAAACAGGCAATCGACGAGATGAAGCACGCCGAAGTGCTCATCGAGCGCCTCCTCTTCCTGGATGCGGTGCCCGCCATGGAGTATCTGCCGCTCAGCATCGGGCAGAACGTCAAAGGACAGATCGAAGCCGACCTCAAGCTCGAGGTCAACGCCGTGAAGATGTACAACGACGCCATCAAGGTCGCGCGCGAGGCCGGCGACGACGCGTCGGCCGACCTCTTCAAGACGCTCCTCAAGGACGAGGAGGCGCATGTCGACTGGCTGGAAGCGCAGGTCCATCAGATCAAAGAGATCGGCTACGAGCGCTATCTCTCGAATCAGACAGAAGGGCCGAAGGACTGAACGTCGCGGCTTAGGGCTTAAGGCTCAAGGCTTACGGCCTTGTCGGCTTAAGCCGTCTCCACCGTGATGGTGACGTTGCCGCGGATCGCATTCGAGATTGGGCACCGCTGCTCCGCGGTCCTCGCGATCTCGTCGAGCTTGGCTGCGTCGATCCCTTCCAGGCCCTCGACCTGCGCCTTCAAGTGCGAGGACACGATCTTGATCCCCGCCTCGCTCTTGTCCGCCGTCACCGTCGTGGTGACGCGGAGGCGCTTCGCTTTGCCGCCTTGCCGCCCGATCGTTGCGGCCAGCCCCATCGCGTAGCATACGCCGTGCGATGCCGCCAGCAGCTCTTCAGGGGTTGTCTTCCCGTCGCCTTCGCCGATCCGGCTTGGAAACGTGACGGCGTGATCGAACGCGCCGGTGCCCGCCTTCGCTCGGCCGCTGCCTTCCATCAGGGTGCCGTTCCATTCCACATCAACGTGCCTCGCAAACGTTGCCACGATACGTCCTCCGCTCAAAAGTGAAGCTCCAATGATACCCACGGACGTGAACCTCGCGCTTGCCGGGCTCCTATTCGACCTCGCGCACGTGGCGGGCGAGAAGAATCCGCGCGGGTTCGGCTACAAGCGCGCAGCCAAGGCCGTGCTTCGGCTCGATCGTCACATCACGCCGCTCGTCGAGGCAAACACGTTTCGGGCGATTCCGGGGATTGGGCCGACGACAGACCGGATCGCGCGCGAGCTGATCCACGACGGCGGCTCGGCGTTCGTGGAGCGAGCGGTTCGCGAGGGCGACAAGGACGAGTCGATCGCGAAGCTGCGTGCTTTGCGTCAGCACTTCTTGAGCCGTGCCGCGGTTGCCGAGATCCTGAAGCGGCGCGGCAGTCCGTCGCGGGCCAGCTACCGCGGCGATTTCCAGATGCACTCGGTGTACAGCGACGGATCCGAGCCCCTCGAGTCGATCGTGCGCGAGTGTCTCCGGCGGAAGTGGTCGTGCGCCGGCGTCACCGATCACTGGTACGGCCTGTCGATCGCTGGCGGCATGACGATGGAGAAGGTGAGCGAGCAGCAGGCGGAGATTGACGCCCTGAACGCGAAGTACACGGGGAGCTTCCGGCTGTTCAAAGGGATCGAGGCAAATATCGGTCGGGACGGAACGATCGACATGACGCCGGAGGAGCTGCGCCGCTTCGAGTTCGTGGTGGTGTCCCCGCACTCGCTGCTCCGGAAGTCGGTAGACCAGACGGCCCGCATGGTAGGCGCCGTGTCTCAGCCGGGCGTGTGCATCCTGGGGCATCCCATGGGGCGGCGATACAACGTGCGCCCCGGCGTGAGCGCCGATTGGGATCGCGTCTTCGAAGTGGCCGCCCGCCGAAAGGTGGCGATCGAGATCGATGGATCGTGGGATCGTCAGGACGTCCCGTTCCCGCTGGCGGCCCGCGCGCTGGAGCACGGGTGCATTTTCGCGCTCGACAGCGACGCGCATTCGAACCCGGAATACAACTTCGTCGACATCGCCATCGCGCACGCTCGGCTGGCGGGACTTCCGCAGCGGCGCATCATCAATTACTGGAGCAACGAAGAGATCCTCGAGTGGGCGAGAGGCGCCTGGGACCGCTGACAGTTGACAAGGACCTGTATCTCATATAGTGTGTGACACACAGTGTATGGCACCTGGTAAACACGCGACTGTGAGCGAGAGCGTCTTCGAGAATCTTCGCCTCGAGCTCCGCCGGGGCTGCCTCACGGTGGCCGTGCTCGCCGAGCTGCGCGCCGAACAGTACGGCTACACGCTGCGGAAGGCCCTGGCCGACCATGGTCTCGAGATCGACGAGGGCACGTTGTATCCGCTCCTGCGCCGGCTCGAGACCCAGGGGCTGCTCGCGAGCGAATGGCGGGAGCACGAGAAGCGGACGAAGCGCTTCTACCGGCTCTCCGCGGAAGGCGCGCGCATCCTGCAGTCCCTGCTCCAGGAGCTGGAACAGATCAACACGGCATTGACCAACATCGTGCCGGCCGGCCGCGGCCGGCGCGCCGGCTGAAAGCGAGGCCCTATGGATCTTTTCGATCGGTATCTGCAGGCGGTGCGGAGTCTCCTGCCCAAGAGCCTGAAGGACGACGTCATTCGCGAGCTGTCGGAGGAGCTGCGCTCGCAGGCGGAGGAAAAGGAGGCGGAGCTGGGCCGCTCGCTCGATCAGACGGAACAGGAACAGATCCTGAAGCAGTGGGGTCACCCGTGGCTGCTCGCTTCGCGTTATCAGCCGCGGCGGCAGCTCGTCGGACCTTCGATGTTCCCGTTCTATTGGCTGATCCTCAAGATTGCCCTTGGCATCGCGCTGCTGGTGCACGTGATTGCGGCGGCGGTGCTGCTCGCGAACGGCAGCCCCGCGAACGAGGTGATCGCACGCCTCGCGACGCTGCCGCTAGGGCCGCTGCTCGTCGTCTTCGCGTGGGTCACAATCGTCTTCGCCGTTCTGGATCACAGCGTGCCGCGATTGCCGTTCATCACGAACTGGAACCCGCGGTCGCTGCCGCAGATCACGGATCAGAGCGCGTCGGCTTCGCTGGCCTGCCGCATCGGTGAAGTTGTCCTGGCCACGGTGTTCGTGCTGTGGCTGGCGGCGGTGCCGCACTATCAGTGGTTGATCTTCGGGCCGGCGGCGACCCTCATCGAGCTCGCACCGGTGTGGTCCGAGGTACATCTGCCGCTGCTGCTGCTCGCGTCGGCCGGATTAGTCGTGTCGTGGGTGAATCTCCTGTACCCGCAGCGTCACACATTTCGGCTGGCCGCAAAGGTGGCCGGCCACATCACGACGGGTCTCGTGTTCTGGTTCCTGCTCCAGGCGGACGCGCTGGTCGTGCCGGCGCCGGGCGCGGCCGATGTGGAGATTGCCGCGATGATCAACATGGGCCTGCGCATCGGCTTTACGCTCGCCGCGATCGCCACCGTCGTCGAAGCGGTACGCGAGGCTGTTCGCCTGATCAAGCGGCTGCGCGTGCCTCGCTATTCGTCCTTCTGATGCGCGGCGTTGCGGAAGGCGAGGCTCATCGCGGGGCGCACCCAGGCGCTCCGCAGGGCTTTCGCGAGGTCGGGATCCGACGGTTCGACGCGATCGGCGAGGGCGAGCAGCTTCTGTTCCATGCGCGAAAAGCGCGCATTGTACTTTTCGAGCTCGCCTCGCCGCTGCACGTCGCGGCGGAGTAGAGCGACCTTTTCCACGAACTCGGTCAGCAGGTCCTTGACGTCAGGATCAATCACCTCGTTCTCCATGGGGTCTGGCCCCTATGGTGCCAGGTCTCCCTCCGATCTTCCCGGAGACCTGGCACCATAGGGGCCAGACCCCATATAATCCAACCATGTGGACCAAGCGGATGTCGGGCCCCCGCAAGAAAGCGCCGCGCACGATTGCGGTCATCGACCCGGATCACTGTTTTGGCGCCTTTGCCTGCTCGATCTGTCAGGCCGCCTGTCCGGTCCACGGCTGCATCGTCGAAGTGCCCGACAACGACGGCCGCATGGTCTGCGCGGTTCGCGCCGATCTCTGCATCGGGTGCGGCTTGTGCGTCACGCTCGGGAACCCGACCGCGCCGCAGCAGCGCGAGTTCGGCTGCCCGCCGGACTACGACGCCATCAACATGCACCCGTTCGAAGAGGTCGTCGCTGCAATGAAGGCCGCCGAGGCCGGGCAGCTTCCGCTCGAGACGACGATCACCGGCGTCGCGAACGAGGTCGCCGGCACGAGCGATCCGGGAACCGCCGCGACGCAGAATTCTTAACTCCCATTCTCAGTTCCGATTCGCGGCCTTCGACGCGGTCGCCGCCTGGACCATGCGCGAGGGCAGGCGGTGTCCGAGCAGCGGTTCGATCGCCCGTGACGCCTCGATGACGCCTTCAAGCCGCACACCCGTCTCGACCCGCAAACCATCCAGCATGTAGATCAGATCCTCGGTCGCGAGATTTCCCGCCGCGCCAGGCGCGTACGGACAGCCGCCGAGCCCGCCAGCCGAAGCATCGAACGTCGTCACCCCCGCCTGCAACCCGGCGAGTACGTTGGCGAGCGCCGTGCCGCGCGTATCGTGGAAGTGCAGCGCCACGCGTGTCAGCGGTACGCGCCTCGTCACCTCGCCGACGACCTCGGCTACCTGACCCGGATGTGCGATGCCGATGGTGTCGCTGATCGCAACTTCGTATGCACCGAGATCGATGAGCCGGGCGGCGACATCGGCCACTCTGGCCGGCGCCACGGGGCCCTCGAACGGACACCCGAATGCGGTGGATACATAGCCGCGCACGCGGAGTCCCGAGGCGACGGCCTGCTGGCACACAGTGGCGTAGGTAGCCAGGGACTCGTCGATGGTCTGATTGATGTTGCGGGTGCTGAACGAGTCTGAGGCAGCGGCGAATATTGCAATCTCGTCGACGCGTGCATCGCGTGCCCGCGCGAGCCCCGTCAGGTTCGGCACGAGCGCCGTGTAGCGCACGCCGGGCTTTCTCCTGATACCCGCAAATACTTCGGCCGCGTCGGCCATCTGCGGGACCCACTTCGGGCTGACGAAGGCGGAGACCTCGATGACGGAGTGCCCCGCGGCGGTCAGGCGATCGACGAACGCGATCTTGTCGGACGTGGGAATGCGCGCCGCCTCGTTCTGGAGGCCGTCGCGCGGCCCGACCTCGACGATCTGAACGCGGGCCGGCACGTTGTTCATTCGAGCTCCAGCAGCGCGACGCCGGGTTGGACGAGCTCCCCAGGCCGACAGGCGATGGATTTCACCACCCCATCGCGAGGCGACTTGATCGGCAGCTCCATCTTCATTGCCTCGAGGACGATCAGCACGTCACCTGTTGAGACGCGCTGGCCTGGCTCCGCGGTGATCGCGACGACCGTCGCGGGCATGGGCGCGGCGAGCGCGTGTTCATCGGCCTTCCGTCTGGTCGCGACCTTCGAACGCTGAGTCAGGTCGAAGACATACACACTCCCGTCGAGAAAGACCCACCGTTCGCCAGGAGGTCCGGCCGCGTAGGCCACACGGCCCTGGGTGCCGTCGCTCACGCGATACACGCCCTTGCCGATCCGCGTGACGGTCAGGTCAGCCACGCCAACCCCGCAATGTGGCCCATGGATCAGGCTGGTCTGGCTGCGCGGCCGTCCCGGCCACGTTGTCTGGCCCCATGTGTTCCGCCGCTCGTGCAACGAGCATGGCCGCGGGCGGCGGCGCCGTGTTCTCTCGCAGCGCTTCGCGTTCGGCGTCGAGGAAACCGGTGTCGACATCGCCGGACGCGAAGCGCGGGTGTTCGAGAATTGCGATCAACAAAGCGATGTTCGTCCGCACGCCGAGGATCGGAAAGCTTCGCAGTGCGGTGATTGCGCGGCGCCGTGCGGCGTCGCGTGTTTCTGCCGTTGCGATCAACTTCGCGAGCATCGGGTCGTAATGAACCGAGACATTGCCTCCTTCCACCACACCCGAATCGATCCGTATGCCGGGCATGGTTGGCTCGCGGTAGAGCAGCAGCGGCCCCGCTTGGGGCAGATCGTCCTGCGCCGGATCCTCGGCGTAGATGCGCGCCTCGATCGCGTGACCGCGTTGAGTGAGCTGCTCCTGCGTCCAGGGCACCGGGCCACCCGCGGCGACGGTGATTTGCGCGCGCACGAGGTCGACGCCGGTGACCTGCTCGGTGATCGCGTGCTCCACCTGGAGCCTGGTGTTCATCTCGAGGAAATAGAAATGCGCCGCGTCCCCTCGGCCTTCGACGAGAAACTCGACGGTGCCAGCGTTCCGGTATTCCGCTGCGCGCGCGATCGCGACCGCGGCGTCGCCCATCCGCTTCCGAAGCCCGGGCGTCACGGCCGCGCTCGGTGTTTCCTCGACCACCTTCTGATGGCGCCGCTGAATCGAACATTCGCGTTCGAACAGATGCACGACGCGGCCGTGGTGATCTGCGAAGACCTGGAGCTCGACGTGTCGAGGTTCCTCCACGAGGCGCTCGATGTAGAGGGTGCCGTCACCAAATGCCGACATCGCCTCACGCCTTGCCTGCCGGATCGCCGGCACGAGCGATGGTTCGCTTCGTACCGCCTTCATTCCGATGCCGCCGCCACCTTCCGAGGGCTTTATGAGCGCCGGGAAGCCGATGCGCCGCGCGGCAGCCGCGACCGCGTCATCCGATTGATCCGCAGGGGTCTCGCCGGGCACGACCGGTACGCCCGCTCGCTCGGCCAACGCCCGCGCGGCAATCTTGGATCCCATGCGGTCGAGCGCATCCGCCGGCGGGCCGATGAAGACCACGCCGGCTTGGTGGCACGCCCTCGCGAAGTCGGCGTTTTCCGACAGGAAGCCGTAGCCAGGGTGAATGGCCTCGACGCGCGCATCGCGCGCCGCCTGCAGGATCGCCTCGATCGAGAGGTAGCTTTCGGCAGGCGCCGGCGGGTCCGACTCTGAATGCGTGATCGGCGTGCATCACATGCGGAGCGCGCTCGTCGGCGTCCGAGAACACGGCCACGGACTCGATGTCGAGCTCGCGGCACGCCCGCAGCACACGCAGCGCGATCTCGCCGCGATTGGCGATGAGAATGCGGCGGAACATCAGTCCGGGTTCCAGCGAGCTTTGCGCTTCTCCAGAAACGCCCTCATTCCCTCCTGGCCCTCTGGCGATGCGCGCCGCTCGGCAATGGTTTCGGCGGTGAGATCCATCGCCTCCGCGGCCGGCCGCATCCAGACCTTCGGAATGAGCGCCTTGGCGGCCGCGATGCCCTCGGGTGCCGCCGCTCAGGATCTCGGCGACGTACTCCTGGACTCTGGCGTCGAGCTCGGCGAGCGGGACAACCGCATGGACGAGGCCGATCTCTTTCGCGCGCTGCGCACCGAAGCGCATGCCGGTCAAGAACAGCTCGCGCGCGGCGGAGCGCCCGATTTTGGCGAGCGCATACGGCGAGATCACCGCCGGCAGGATGCCCAGCTTCACCTCCGTGAACCCGAACGCGGCGCCTTCATCGGCCACGACGAGGTCGCAGACAGCCGCGAGCCCCGAGCCGCCACCGAGCGCGGCGCCGTGAACGCGGCCGATGAGCGGCACGGGCAGAGTGTCGAGCAGCGAGAACATGCGTGCCATCGAGCGGGCGTCGCGCACGTTCTCCTCGTGAGTGTACGTCACCATCTTCGACATCCACGTCAGGTCCGCTCCGGCGCAAAAGACTTTCCCGGCGCCCGCCAGGACGACGCATCGGACCGACCTGTCGGCGGCGGTCGTCTCGGCCCAGCGCGTCAGCTCGACGATGACATGCTCGTTGAAGGCGTTGCGAACGTCCGGCCGGTTCAACGTGACGTACTCGACGCCTCCGTCGCGTCGTGTACTGAGGAATTGGAAGGGCATGGATGTCGGAATCAAACCACGAAACGCACGAAATACAGGAAAGAAGATTTTACCGTTTCGTGCATTTCGTGATTTTCGCGGTTGATTACATGCGGAAGATCCCGAACTTCGGTTCGGCGATTGGCGCGTTGAACGCCGCCGCGATTCCGAGCGCGAGCGCCTGGCGCGTCTGCGCCGGATCGAGGATCCCATCGTCCCACAGCCGCGCGGTGGAATAGTAGGGGGAGCCTTCGTGCTCGTACTTGGCGAGAATGGGATCCCGGATCGCTCGCTCGTCCTCCTCGGAGAACGCCTTGCCTTCGCGCGCGAGCTGATCGCGCTTCACCGTGGTGAGGACGCCGGCCGCCTGCTCGCCGCCCATCACCGAGATGCGCGCGTTCGGCCACATCCAGAGCAAGCGCGGCTCGTAGGCGCGCCCGCACATCCCGTAGTTCCCGGCGCCGAACGATCCGCCGATGATGACCGTGAACTTCGGGACCACGGAGTTCGCCACCGCGTGCACCATCTTCGCGCCGTCCTTCGCGATGCCGCCGCGCTCGTACTGCCGGCCGACCATGAAGCCGGTGATGTTCTGCAGGAAGATGAGCGGGATGCCGCGCAGGTTGCACATCTCGATGAAATGCGTGGCCTTCAGCGCCGACTCGGAGAAGAGGACTCCGTTGTTTGCGACGATACCCACCAGAAAGCCATGGAGGCGCGCGAAGCCGGTGACCACCGTCGGCGCGTATCGTTCCTTGAACTCGTCGAAGCGAGATCCGTCGACGAGCCGCGCGATGACTTCCCGGACGTCGTAGGGCTTGCGCACGTCCCAGTTCACCACGCCGTAGATCTCCGCCGGGTCGTACGCCGGTTCCTCTGGTGCCACCACATCGGCGGGGACGTGCTTCGCCGTGTTCAGCGTGGACACCACCGTCCGCGCCAGGTGCAGCGCGTGCTCGTCGTCTTCGGCAAAGTAATCCGCGGCGCCCGAGAACCGTGTGTGCACGTCGGCGCCGCCGAGCTCCTCGGCGGTCACCTCTTCACCCGTAGCGGCCTTCACGAGCGGCGGACCAGCCGAGGAAGATCGTCCCGGTGCCTTTGACGATGATCGTCTCGTCGGACATCGCGGGGACGTATGCGCCGCCCGCCGTGCAGGATCCCATCACGACGGCGATCTGCGGGATTCGCTCGGCGGACATGCGCGCCTGGTTGAAGAAGATGCGGCCGAAGTGCTCCTTGTCCGGGAAGACGTCGGCCTGGAGCGGGAGGAATGCGCCTCCCGAGTCGACGAGGTAGACGCACGGCAGCCGGTTGTCCATCGCCACCTGCTGCGCGCGCACGTGCTTCTTGACGGTGACCGGATAGTACGTGCCGCCCTTGACGGTGGCGTCATTTGCCACGACCACCACTTCTCGGCCCGAGACGCGGCCGATGCCGGTCACGATGCCGGCGCCGGGCGCTTCGTTGTCGTACATGTCCCAGGCCGCCAGCGCCGAGAGCTCGAGAAAGGGGGACCCCGGATCGAGCAGCTTGTCGATCCGTTCGCGAACCGGGAGCTTGCCCTGCTCGCGATGCCGCTGCACGTAACGAGGGCCGCCGCCTTCGCGCGCCGTCGCCAACCGCTCCCGCAGCTCAGCGACGAGGCGGTTCATCCGCCTGTGGTTCTCCTTGAAGTCAGGGCTGTCGGTGCGGAGGTGCGATTCGAGAACGTCCACCAGCTACCATCCGCAACAGTCGGTCTTGAATCCGCATTCAGGGCATCGCCAGACTGCGTGCATCCGGTACATCTCCGCTTTCCCGCATCGCTCGCAGATCTCGCGATCGTCGTTTTCAGGCTGTTTTCGCGTCGAAGTAACGACGCGAGGCAGTGCCGGGTGGTGCCCCGGCGCGACCGGGTCGGACATGCTCGGCATTATATCCAGGCCTCGACGATCGAAGCGCGCCACCGGAAGCGCATAAAAATGTTACAGTCTGTAGGCTTATTGGGCGCTGGCGTCAGAAATGTATTGATTGCCAACGCACCACTGCGGTAGATTACCGGGCCCAGTATGCCGACTCAAGCAGCACCTACGACCAAGCGACGCAAGAGGGTACTCGCGATCGATGACGAGCCGGCGATGACCGAATGGCTCAAGATGGTCATCGAGGCCGAGGGCTACGAGGTTCGAACCGCGCTCATCGGTACCCGTGGCGAGGAGATCTTCAAGCAGTGGCGACCGGACGTCGTGGTGACCGACCTGATGCTGCCCGACGTAGACGGCATCCAGCTTCTGCGCCGCCTGAAGGACATCGATGCCTGGCCCGAGGTGATCGTCATCAGCGGCCAGGGGACCGTGGCGCGCGCGGTCGAGGCAGGTCAGGCGGGTGCGTTCTACTTCCTGGAGAAGCCAGTGAGTCAGGACGGCCTGCTGGACATGATCCGGAAGGCCATCGATCGCACGCAGGAGCGGGCCGAGCATCAGCAGCTCAAGGAACAGATCCGCGGCCAGTACAGCTTCGCGAACATCGTCGGTCAGAGCAAGAAGATGAAGGACCTCTTCGAGCTCATCGAGAGTGTGGCGGCGAGCGATGCGAACATCCTGATTCAGGGCGAGAACGGCACAGGTAAGGAGCTCATCGCCAACGCGATTCATTACAACTCCAACCGAGTCAAAGGGCCGTTCATCAAGATCAACTGCGCGGCGATCCCCAAGGACCTGATCGAAAGCGAGCTGTTCGGATACAAGAAAGGCGCGTTCACCGGCGCGAACACCGACAAGGTGGGACTCTTCGAGATGGCGGAGGGCGGGTCGCTCCTTCTCGACGAGATCGGTGAGATGCCTCCGTACCTGCAGACGAAGCTGCTGCGGGTGCTGCAGGAACGCGAGTACCGCCCGATCGGCAGCGACCGCCTCGTGCACGTCGACTTCAGGCTGGTCTGCGCCACGAACATCGAACTCGACCTGGCGCTGAGAGAAGGAAAGCTTCGGGAAGACCTCTATTTCCGGATCAACACGATCACGCTGCGCGTGCCGCCGATGCGGGAGCGCAGCGAGGACATTCCGCTGCTCTGCAACCACTTTCTCTCCAAGTTCAATCAGCGTTATCAGAAGAACGTCCGCTCGATCTCTCCAGCGGCCTACCACCTGCTCATCCGTAATCGATGGCCCGGCAACGTGCGCGAGCTGGAGAACGCGATCGAGCGGGCGGTGCTCGTCTGCAAGACCGGCGAGATCACGCCGAACGATCTGCCTGAAACCATCCGCGAGGAGGGTGCCACCAGCCAGGAGTTCACCATCCCGCCGCATCGCACGCTGGCCGAAATCGAAAAGATGGCCATCGTGCAGACGCTGCAGCGCACGAACTGGAACAAGCAGGAAGCCGCGCAGATTCTCGGGCTGTATCGCCCGACCCTCTACAGCAAGATGAAGAAGCACGACATCAAGGACATGCGCGCCCAACAGCGGGCCGCAGCCGTCGCGTCGCCGACGAGCTAGCTTCGAGAATCATCGAATCGCAAACCGACGAATCGCCAAAGATTGGTTGGCCCATCCGTTGCACAACGGCCGGGGCATGACCGAGCGTGTCGGCGCCCTTATCCTTGGGATGCTGGCGTGGGTGGGCGACGTTTCGATATTCGGACTGCGCGCATTGCGCGAAGCGTTCCGCCCGCCGTTCGAGTTCGGCGAGATCCTGCGGCACGTCTACGAGTTCGGCTGGCGATCCGCGCCGCTCATCGCCACGTCCGGCTTCGCCATGGGCGTGGTCCTCTCGATGCACACGCGCGCGTCGCTCGAGCGCTTTGGCGCCGAGGCGATGATCCCGGCCGGCCTTGCGGTCGCCCTCATTCGAGAAACCGGACCGCTCGTCTGCGGCGCTGCTCGATGTCGGGCCGCGTCGGCGCCGGCATCGGCGCAGAGCTGGGCGCCATGAAGGTCACGGAACAGATCGACGCGCTCGAGGCGGTGGCGGTGGACTCGTTCAAGTTTCTCGCGGTCACGCGCATCCTCGCGTGCATCATCGCGATGCCGCTGCTCACCACGATCATGGACTTCTCCGGCATCATCGGCGGCTACCTTGCCGAGGCCACGATCAGCGGGATGTCCTGGGACCTCTATTTCCGCCGCGCGTTCTCGTTCATCGACTTCGAAACCTTCATTCCTGCGACGCTCAAGACGGCGGTGTTCGGCATGATCATCGGCACCGTCGCGTCCTACCTGGGCTTCACGACCACACGTGGGACAGAGGGTGTCGGGCAGGCCTCGACGCGCAGCGTCGTGCTCGCCTCGATGCTCATCATCGTCAGCAATGTCGTGCTCGTGAAGATGATCTTCTTCCTGTTTCCAGATCAGGCATGACCGCCATCACGCTCGAACATGTGACGAAGGCGTTCGACGGCCGCAAGGTGCTCGACGACGTCACGCTGGAGGTGCCGGAGGGGAAGGCCTTCTGCCTTCTTGGCCGAAGCGGCACCGGCAAGAGCGTCACGCTGAAGCACATCATCGGGCTGCTTCGGCCCGACGAGGGCCGTGTGATCGTGCATGGCAGGGACGTAACCCACTTGAAAGGGCGCGAGCTCGCCGAGGTGCGGCGCTCGATGGGCTTTCTCTTTCAGAATGCCGCGCTCTTCGACTCGATCAGTGTCGGCGAGAACGTCGCGTTCCCGCTCCGGCGACACACCGACTGGCCAGACGAGAAGATCCGCAGCGTCGCGAGGGCGCGGCTGGACGCCGTGGGGCTGGGAAGCGACTTCGACAGGATGCCGGCGGATCTCTCTGGAGGCATGAAGAAGCGGGCCGGTCTTGCGCGCGCCATGGCGCTCGACCCGGACATTCTGCTCGTCGATGAGCCGAGTGCAGGCCTCGATCCGATCACCTCCGGCGAGATTGACGAACTGCTCGTCAAGCAGAAGCAGGGTGGCACCACGCTCGTCGTCGTGACGCACAACATTCCGAGCGCCCGACACATCGCCGACGAGCTCGGCTTCCTCCACGAGGGCAGGGTGATCGCCAGGGGCACGGCCGAAGAGCTGGAGCGCAGCGAGCACGAGATGGTGCGTGCGTTCATGAAGTCGGAAGGAGGGGGCTGAGCGAGTGGTCACCTCCAAGGTGGTAGGCGCAGGTGCGTTCGTGGTGATCGGGGTACTGCTGTTCACGGTGGGCCTCTTCATGATTGGCGAGCGGCGCATGCTGTTCGAGGATCGATTCGAGGTCTACACCGAGTTCGCGAAGCTCGGGCAGCTCGAGCTCGGCGCCGTGGTCCGCGTGGCTGGTATGGATGCCGGCGAGGTCGTCGACATCCGGATCCCGCCATCACCCGCGGGGAAGTTCCGCGTGAAGATGAGGGTTCGCGAGGACCTCCACGGGCTCGTGCGGACGGACTCGGTGGCGGCCTCGCAGATGGAAGGCCTGGTTGGCGCAATCTTCCTCAATATCGGAGCCGGCACCGAACAGGCGCCGCCCGTGCCGGAAGGCGGGACGATACCGAGCCGCGAGCCGGTCATGTTTGCGGACCTGCTGGAGCAGGCGAGCAGCACCGTCGCGCTGCTCACAGAGACCGTTCAGGACATCCGCGGGGACGTCGAAAAGGCGGTGGAGCAGGTGGCCCTCACCGCCGAAGACGCGCACGCCATGCTCGAAGATGTTCGTCCCGACTTCACAGCGATCGCGAAGAACGCCGGCCGAATCAGCGCCGATGTCCAGCAGATCAGCGCGCGCATCCGGGGCGGCGAAGGGACGATCGGCAAGTTGGTGAACGACGACGCGTTGTACCAGCGTGCCAGGGAGATCGCGGAGGAAGCCAAGTCCGTGATGGCGAACATACGCCAGGTCTCCGACGACACTCGCAAGGCCCTTTCCGATTTTCGCTCCAAGGAGGGACCGGCACAGGGGCTGATGAGCGAAATGCGCGTGACGATGGGGCAAACACGCGAAGCCGTGTCCGACCTTGCCGACAACATGGAAGCGCTCAAGCACAACTTCCTGCTGCGCGGGTTCTTCAACCGTCGCGGGTATTTCGACCTCGATGCGATTTCGCCCGCCGACTATCGGAACGCGCTGCTCGAGAACGGAAAGCGCAAAGCGGCGCGCATCTGGCTCGCGTCACGGGTGCTCTTCGAGGCGCGGCCCGGCGGTCCGGAGGCGCAGGGGGAGGCGCCCGCGGAGACGTTGACCGCCGACGGCAAGGCACGGCTCGATTCCGCGATGTCTGCGTACCTGAAGTACCTACCGACGAACCCGATTGTGGTCGAGGGCTATGCGACCGGGTCGACCGTCGACGAACGGTTCAGATTGGCACGGCGCCGCGCTGGCACGGTGCGCGAGTACCTGCTCGGGCGGTACGAGCTCCTCCCGCAGGCAACGGGGTACATCGCATTGGGGGATGAGGCGGTCGGAAGTCCGGAGGGCGACGGAAAGTGGGACGGGGTGGCGATCACGCTCTTCCTGGATCGGGAAGCGCTACAGCTCGCCACCCAACGCTAGCTGATGCGCCGCGTGGCACGGCGTTTGGAGAACAGGTGTGAATGTGATCAAGGAGGGTTCGCGTGACGGAGCGTAATGCAATCTGTGCTGGAGCCACGATTGGGGCGCTTGTGGGTGGAGCGGCGGCGTACCTCTTCTTTACGGATCGCGGCCGATTCATGCGCGATCGTATGGAACCAGCCGTCGACGATCTCATGCGCGAGTTCCAGAAGTTCCGCCGAACGCTCGAAAAGGTCGGCGACATGGCGAACGACGGTCTGCGCGCCTTCAACGAATTCCAGGAGGCCAAGCGGCAGACGTTTCCCGCAGGGCCGTCCACGTCTCATTGATCGTCAGAGGCACGGCGATGATTGAAGGGAATCTGAACACCACGAACCTGCTGCTCGGCATCATGGCGGCAGTCAGCGTGCTCGAGGCGCTGCTGCTCATCGCGGTCGGCGTCATGGCTTTCAAGCTGTACCGCCAGACGCTGGAGACCGTCAGGGAGATCGAGCAACGTCAGGTGGCGCCGCTCGCGGCGAAGGTGCACACGCTGATGGGCACCGTCGATGGGATTCTCGTTGACGTGAAGGGCATCACGTCGCGTCTCAACCAGCAGTCGGAGCGCGTCAATTCGGCCATCAGCACCACGATCGATCGCGTCGATGAAACAGCAGACCGGGTGCGCTCGTCGCTCGGCTACCGCGTGCAGCGCGTGGCCAATCTGGTGCAGGGCATGCGAGCGGCGCTGGGCACGTTGTTCAATGGCCATACGAGAAATACCGAGGCACACCCGTAGACCGAGAGGAGAGGACCACACAATGGCGGACAGCTACGATCGTTATGAAAATGACCACGGCGGCGGCTTCATGATGGGCCTGTTGACCGGCACCGTGCTCGGCGCTGGGCTTGGCATGCTGCTGGCGCCGCGGGCGGGCTCCGAACTGCGCGGCCAGCTTGGCGAGCAGGCCCGCAACCTCGCGAACACCGCGTCGGAGCAGTACCGCCGCGCGAGCGAATCGGCGGGGGGCTGGGCTGAGAAGGGCCGCGAGTTCGTGGACAAGGCTCGCGACGCCGTCAACCGCGGCGCGGAAGAGGCGCGTGGCTACGCGGGCGCCACGACCGGCAGCAGCTATCCGGAGGGCACGTCCGGCAGCAGCTTCGGCAGCACCACGCCCGGCACGACCGGCGGCACGCGGCCGACGGGCGGCAGCGACTTCGGGCGGTCCTAGAACCGTGAGGCTTATGGCTCAAGGCTCAGGGCCCAGGGCCTTGACGACTTAGGGCGTCAAGGGCCTAAGCCTTAAGCCATGAGCCGTGAGCCGTGACGTCATGACAGACGACACTCGCGGTGCGATCGCGGATCTCGCCGTCGTAGGGGCTGTGTCGGTGGCGCTCTACTTCGTCGCCACGAAGCCGGCGCTGCGTCACGTCATGTGGCGCGCGCTGAAGTACGGCGTCGGTACGGCAGCGCCGAATCTGCTGCGGCAGGAAATCGTGCGCGCGTGGTCGGAGTCGGTGCCGCGCCGATCCGCCTAGCGAGCCAGCCGAAGCGAAGGCAGGAACCTGCCATAATCGTCGCGTGACCTCGCCCACGGCGGACGCGATCCACGTACCACGCTCGACGTTTCGCCTCCTCCGACGCGCCCGCGCCGAGCTCCGGCTTTCGGGCCACGCCGCGTGGCGCGGCCTCGTCGAGCTCGTCAACAGCAACGACCTCACGCACGCCGCCTCGATCGCGTATTACGCGCTGCTCTCGTTCTTCCCGTTCATCCTCCTCGTTATCTCGATGCTCGGGTCGGTGACCGCCGACGAAGCGGATCGGATGGCGGTGCTCACGTTCGTCTTCCGCTACTTCCCGACGAAGCTCGATTTCATCACGTCGCAGCTCGATGCCTTTCGCGAGACGCGCATCCGCGTGGGTGTGGCCGGCGGCCTTGCCCTCATCTGGGCGTCGCTCGGCGTGTTCGGCGCGATCACGAGCGCGGTGAACGAAGCCTGGGGCGTCGAGAAGCAGCGCAGCTTCCTGAAGCACCGCATGGTGTCGTTCCTGATGCTCGTCGCAGCCGGTGGCGTGATGATCCTGGCGCTGCTGGCCGTGAGCGCCATGTCGGTGGCGCAGGCGTCGTGGTTCGGCGTCCTGCTCTCGCGCTTTCACTGGCTCACGGCCCTGCAGACGATCACGTTCCGGTATCTGACGACAATCCTGCTGATTCTCGGCGTCGGGCTCGTCTTCTACTTCATTCCAAACGCGAAGACGCGCTTCCGTGACGTGTGGGTGGGTGCGATCCTGACCGGTCTCCTCTGGCGGGCCGCCTTCGACGGGTTCGCGTGGTACATCGGCGGCAATTCGCAGCTCACGAAGATCCACGGATCGATTGCGGCGGTCATCGTGTTCCTGCTCTGGATCTATGTCTCGTCCGTGATCCTGATGTACGGCGTGGAGTTCACCGCGGCCTACGCGCGGCTGCGCCGCAGGCGTCCGGAGGAGATGCCGGCAGCCCCGACGCCCCGCGTATGACGCGATTCGTCGTTGCAGCCTTTCTCGCCATCTCGCTGGTGTCCGTCAGCCAGGAGATCGAGATCGGAAAACAGGCCAACGCGCAGGTTCGCAAGCAGGTTCCCGAGCTGCGGGACCCCGAGACGACGGAATATGTCCGCGGCCTCGGGCGACGGCTGGTGGCGCATGCCGGCGGGCCGAAGTATCCCTACTCATTTTCGGTAGCCGACTACCGCGAGCTCAACGCGTTCGCGCTTCCGGGCGGTCCGGTCTGGGTGCATCGCGGGATCCTGCACTCGGCCACGAACGAGTCGCAGGTCGCCGGCGTCATGGCTCATGAGATCGCACACATCAGCCAGCGGCACGCGGCGGATCAGCTCACGAAAGCCACGATGGCCAACTGGGGCCTTGGCGTGCTCGGCGCGCTGCTCGGCAACGACGGCGGCGCCACCGCCGCGAAGCTCGCGGCCGGTTTTCTGGCCAACGGTCTCTTTCTCAAGTTCAGTCGGGACGACGAGCGCGAAGCCGACCGCGTGGGTCTGCAGATGCTGACGCGGGCGGGATGGGATGGCCAAGGAATGGTGGAGTTGTTCGAGATCCTCCGCCATGAGCAGAAGCGCGATCCCGGCCGCGTCGCGATGTTCTTCTCCACCCACCCGTCGCCGCAAGACCGGATCGTCCGTCTTCAAAGCGACGTGGCGCGTGGCCGGCCGGGGCCCACGACCGCGCGCAGGGCGGGTCGGCGCGACAGCGCACAGTTCCAGTCGATGAAGGCGCGCCTCCTCCGCATGGCGCCGCCGAAAGCGATGGCCACCCGTTAGGCTACTCGGCCGCTACGCTGGCTGAAGCTCCGGTTGCTGAATTGCCAGCGGGAGCGCCGGATCCATCAACCCCGCGCCGCCGTCCACCGCGATGAGCTGACCGGTGATCCAGGCTGCCTCGCTGGAGCAGAGCAGCGTGACCGCATTTCCGATATCCCCAGGCGTGCCGAGGCGGCGCATCGGCGTCCAGCCGTTGCGGTGGTGATCCCTGATCATCTGCACGACCGGATCCGGCAGCGTGTTCAACACGCTGTCCTCGATCCATCCCGGGCTGAGGGCGTTCACGGTGATGCCGCGTGGCGCCAGTGCCACCGCAAAGTAGCGGACGAGCGTCTCGAGCGCCGACTTGGCGGCGCCCATTCCAACCCACGACTGCCAGCTGCCGTAGCGGCCGCCGGGCGCGTAGGTGATTGCGATGAGGCGACCGCCGTCGGTCATCAGTTTCTCGGCCTCACGGGCGGCGACGAGGAACGCGCGCGCCTGTGAGTTCATCGCCGTGTCCCACTTGTCCAAGCCGATGGCCATCGTCGGCTCGTAGAACGTGCCGACGTCCGTTCGGGCATTGGCGACGAACACGTCGAGGCCGCCGAACTCGTCGCGGACCCGCTTGAACATCCGCTCGATCTGCTTCGCGTCGCAGACGTCCGCCTGCACGATGAAGCCGTCCGATCCGCGCGCCCGCACCTGGTCGAGCGTGGCTTTCGCGGAGGACTCATCCTTCACGTAGTTGATGGCGACGTGCACGCCTTGCTCCGCGAGCTTCAGCGCGATGCCGCGGCCGATGCCGCGGGAGCCGCCGGTGATGAGGGCATGTCTGGCGGTGATGGTCATGGGCTGCCTCCTGCAGGCGGTTGCTGGTGTGAACTAGTACAATCGGCCGGGCTCCGCCGGGTGATGTGCCGACACGATACGCCCGCAGCCCCGAGGAGTCTTCAAGCGCCCGTCAATCGAGCATCAATAAGATCTCAACGCGGGGAAAGCCCTTGCGGCAGAAGCACTTCTACGAGTTCGGACCGTTCCGGATCGACGCCGCGCTGAACCGCCTGGAGCGCCGCGGCGACGCCATTCCCCTGCCGCCGAAAGCCTTCGACCTGCTGATCCTGCTCGCTCGCAACACGGATCGCGTGGTGGCCAAGACGGAATTGATGGAGACGTTGTGGCCGAACACGTTTGTGGAGGAGGCCAACCTCACGCAGCACGTCTACACGCTGCGTAAGGCGCTCGGCGATCAGCCCAACGGGCAGCCGTACATCGATACGGTGCCTCGACGCGGCTATCGTCTGGCAGCCGACGTTCGCGAGGTGCGTCTCGACGCGCAGGCCCCAGTCCCGAAAGAGTCGAGCGCCTCCGTCGTGGCGGAGGGGGAACGCAAGTACGCCACCGTGCTCCACTGTCGCATCGGCGACGCGGCGGCGGCGGTCGAGCGGCTGGGGGCTTCGGACATGCACGCACTTGTCGGCGACCTGTTGACGCTCGCGCACGACGAAGTCGCAAAGTATGAGGGCGTGATTACTCAGCGGCACGCGGATGGATTCGTCGCGGTGTTCGGCGCGCCAGTCGTTCACGAGGATGATGCGCGTCGCGCGATCCTTGCCGGGCTCGGCATGCAGCAGCGGTTTCGAACGCTGTCGCGGGTCGACGCTGTTGATAGTGGGCACATCGATTTGCGGATTGGCGTGAGCACTGGCCCGCTCGTGGTCAGCCGCGTCACGAGCGACAGTGCGATCGAATATTCGACGGTCGGTGACACAACACGCCTCGCGGACCTGCTGCAGCAGCTCGCCGAGCCGGACACCATGCTGATCAGCGAGGCAACGCGCCGGTTGGTGGAGCCTTACATCGAGGTCGCTCCGACGGACGTCCGCGCGGCTGGCGCGGAGGCGTTTCGCGTGGTACGGCCACTGTCTGCCGGCGCCGCACGGCCCGCGTGGCCCGGGCGTACTCTCGCGGCGTTCGTCGGGCGGAGACACGAGCTCGCGCTGCTCGGAGAGCTTGCTTCGCAGGCGCGAGGAGGCGCGGGTCGCGCCGTCGGCGTCGCTGGTGAGCCCGGCATGGGGAAGTCACGGCTGCTGCACGAGTTCACGCAGGCACTCACCGCCGATGCATCGATGACGCTGCTCGAGGGCCGATGCGTCTCGTACGGCAGGCTGATTCCATACCTGCCGCTGGCCGACTTGATCCGCGCGTATTGTGGCGTCGGTGAAGGCGATGCTCCAGACATCGTGCGCGCCGCCATCGAACGTACCGTCCGCGACAACCGTCTGCCCGCGGACGCCGGCACGTGGCTGCTGCGCCTCATCGGCATTCTCGACCAGCGCGGCGCGGTCGAAGCGCACAGTCCCGAGGCCATCAAGGCTCGCACGTTCGATGCCCTGCGCAGCCTGCTGTTCAAGGCGAGCACACGCGCACCGATGGTCGTGGTCGTAGAAGATGTCCAGTGGATCGACCGTACCTCCGAGGAGTTCCTCACGACACTGATCGAGAGGCTGGTTTCGTCCCGAATTCTCGTGCTGGTCACCTACCGGCCTGGCTATCGCGTTCCATGGCTGGATCGCTGGTACGCGACACAAGTGACGCTGACACCTCTGCCAGCGGCTGATGGCGCGCAGCTCGTCGACTCCGTTGCGCCGACGGGGTCGCTGCCGGCGCAGGTCGCCGCGGCGATTGTCGACAGGGCAGAGGGGAATCCTTTCTTTCTCGAGGAGCTGGCGCGGTCGGTCGCCGATCACGCACAGGAGGCGCGGAGCATTCCAGCCACGGTGCAGGGCGTCATCATGGCGCGTATTGATCGCCTGCCGGACACAGCCAAACAACTGCTGCAGACGGCATCGGTGCTCGGTCGCGAGGTATCGCTGTCGCTCCTCACTCGCGTGTGGGGCGGTCGCGACGTCGCGGCGGAGCTGACGGAACTGTACCGCCTCGAGTTTCTGTACGAGCGTCCCGGCAACGATGAGCCGATTGTCGTCTTCAAGCATGCGCTGACGCAGGACGTCGCGTACGACAGTCTGCTCGCTCGGAGCCGCCAGCAGCTCCACTTACGAGCGGCCGAGGCGCTGACGGCGGCGCACGGAGACGGACGGGAGGATCTCGCCGCTACGTTTGCGTACCACTACGCGCGGACCGATCTCGTCGACCAGGCGGTCACATGGCTGATGAGGGCCGCCGACCAGGCCGCCCGTGTGTACGCGAACGTCGAGGCGATGCTGCACCTCGACCTCGCGGGCCGACGCCTGCAGCGGCTGCCCGAAGGTCCCGACCGCGATCGACGGATGCTGGGCGTGGCGCTGCGGCAGGCGCATTCGCTCTATTTCCTCGGCCGCTTTCGCGAGAGCGTCGACGTGCTCCTGCCGCACGCCGCGAGGGTTGCGCGCCTGGACGACCCCGCCCTCGCCGCGTCGTTTTCATTCTGGCTCGCACATATGTACAGCCGGCTTGGGGATCAACGGCGCGCTGCCGAGAGCGCGCAGCGCGCCATCGATGCGGCGACGCGCGCGAACGATGTCGCGACGCTCGGCAAGGCACACGGTCTTCTGGCGCTCGAAGGGCACTGGTCCGGCAATACGGTTGCGGGGATCCAGCATGGCGCGACCGCGGTGGAGCTGCTGACGCCGCTTGCGGACCAGCGGTGGTGGCTCGGCATGGCGCACTTCTACACCGCCGTGAACCACCTCTTGGCGGGTGACTTCGATCGTGCTCTCGCCGCTGCGGCGCGTGCGGACGCAACCGGACGCGAGATCGGCGATCCGCGACTGCAGACGTACGCCGGATATGCCACCGGCTGGATCGAGGCGTCGCGTGGAAATGCGACGCTTGGCGTGGCCGCATGCCGGGAGAGCCTCGAGCGTGCGCCAGACCGCGTGAGTCGAGCGTACGCATCGTTGTTCCTGTCCTTCGCATTGCTCGAGGCGGGTGAGTCGGGCGAGGCGCGCGACCGGCTCGAGACGACGCTCGCCGAGCTCGAGGGGTTCGGCTTCCCGCAGTGGCAGGCGCTGGCCGCCATCTTCCTCGGCGATGCGCACCGCCGGAGTGGCCGGTTCGATGATTCTGTACGCCTCGATCGTTCGGGGCATCGAGATTGCCGTGAAGGCCAACTATCTGTACGCGGTCGGCGTTGGCGAGCGAATCGGCGGCCGTCTGGCCCGCGATCGCGGAGATCACGATCAGTCCAGAGCGGCGTTCGAACGTGCTCTGGCCGTGTTCCAAACCATCGGCGCCACGTTCGAAAGCGACCGCACCCGCCGCGAGGTCGCCGGCGCCAGCGCCTGAATCGTGCTTGCAGTCGAGCTTGCAGGGGTATAGCATCCGCGCGATTCCAGGGTAATTAGAGGCAAAGAGCGCAGGCAGCCCGCAACCTCCGCGGTCTGGTCTCTTGTGATGCGCGTGGAAGGAAGGTGCGTGATGAAACGACTCGCGTCGATCTCGGTTGTCGCACTCCTGGCGCTGGGCACGGCGGTGAATGCCGACGCGCCGATTCAGCAACAGCAGGAGGAGGAGGACGACGACGCCCTTACTGCGAAGGCGTGCGCGTCCGCGGATGTCGACTTCGATCACGACACCGACAAGAAGCAGCATCCGACACCCGAACCCGAGCCCGACAAGGCTCTCATCTACGTTCTCCGGCCAACGCGCTACGGTCACGCCATCCAGACGAAGTTGAGCGTCGACGGAGTGTGGAGGGGGGTCAACAAGGGCAAGAACTACTTCTTCCTCTCGCTCGAGCCCGGGGAACACTACTTCTGCTCGAAGTCGGAGAACCGGAGCACGGTTGCGCTGACCGTCGAAGCGGGGAAGGTCTACTACATTCAGCAGAAAATCCGTTCGGGCTTCCTGAAGGCGCGCAACAAGATTGAAGTGCTCAACGAGAAGGACGGACAGAAGGCGCTCAAGGACTCCCATCTCTCCACGTGGAAGGAAAAGGAGAAGACGAACCGATGACGAGGCTGGTGATCGTCGCAGTCGTCGCCCTTTCTACCGCGTCGACGGCTCATGCGCAGGAGTCAGGATTCAGCGCGAAGCGCGCCCTGATTGGCGCCGCGATCGGTGGCGGCGTCGGGTTCCTCATCATGGCGATCGAGCGCGGACGGGACAAGGACTTCCGCATCGAGCCGAAGCAGCTCGAGTTTCCTCGGACGAAGAGCGGCCAGCAGGCAGAACAGGCGGTGGTCATTCGGAACACCGGCACCAGACGGATTCAGATCGAGTCGGTGGCGGTCGCGTCACAGGGAGGAGCCTTTTCGCTCGTCAACGCGATCCCGACGCCGGTGAGTCTGCAGCCGGGGGCGGAGGCGGCCGTTGCGATCCGGTTCGTCCCTGGTGCGGCGCGCGGTTTTTCGGACACCGTGGAGATCCGGATCGCCAAGGGCGGCAAGGAGCCGCAGCGGGTCACGGTTTCGGTGCGAGGAACGGGCACGAGCTAGCCGCAGCTCGACCGCAGGCGAAGGATCACGCGCAAGTCAATCCGCTAAAATCCGACGATGGTCCGGAAGCCGGCCATCGTCGTGTTGCTCCTCGCGCTGGGCGCCGCCGCGAACGCGCAGGTTGCGGCGTCCGTCGACGCGGCGCAGCGGCAGTACGCTCTCGGTACGAAGCTCGAGGCGAACCGACAGCTCCAGGAGGCCGCGCGGGCGTACGAGGAGGCGATCGCGCTGAATCCGCGCCTCGCGGTTGCACATGACCGGCTCGGGTTCGTCTACGGGCTTCAAGGACGAACCGCTGATGCCGTGGCGCAGTTCGAGATCGCGCGGGAGATCGATCCTGACCTTTTCGACCCCCACTACCATCTGGGCGCGACGCTGTGGTGGACCGGGGAGGTCGAGCGCGCGCTCGACGCCATCGATATCGCGGTGCGGCTGCGGCCGGACCACGCCGAGGCGCGCTATTACCACGGGCTATTGCTCAAGAAGCGCGGGGAGCTGCTGAAGGCGATCGACGAGCTCGAAGAGTCAGTGCGCCTCAACCCGTCGATTCCGGCGGCCGCTCTGCAGCTCGGAATCGCGCTCACCGCGGCAGGCGACAGCGAGGGCGCCATCGGCCAGCTTCGGCGCGCCATCGCACTCGACCCAGCGTCGCGAGACGCGCGGAACAGCCTGGGCCTTGCCCTGCTGGAGCATGGGGACGGTGACGCCGCGATCGAGACGTTCGAGACGCTCGTCGCCGATTACCCCGATTTCCACGCCGCCCGCTTGAATCTGGGGACGACCTTCATGCAGCGCGGCGACCTGAAGCGCGCTGCCGCGGTGCTCGAGGAGCTCATCGCCCGGGATCCCGGCAACGCCGAAGCACACTACAACCTCGGCGTCGCGTTGAAGCAGCGCGACGACTTCGCCGCCGCGGAGGCGGCACTGCGTCGCTCGGCGGATCTCGATGCGGCGCTTGCGGACGCGCCGTTCACGCTCGGCGTCGTCCTGTGGCAGACCGGGCGCGCGCGTGAGGCTGCCGATGCGTTCCGCCAGGCGATCGCGCGGCGTCCTGGACACGATGAAGCGCACTACATGCTTGGCACCGTTCTGCGTCAGCTCGGGGACACCGGTGCCGCCCTCGCAGAGTTCCGCGCAGCCGTTCGCCTGCGGCCTTCGTCCGCGGAAGCGCATCTCGGCCTCGGGCAGATGTTGCAGCAGAACGGCGACGCTGCTGCGGCCGCGACGAGTTTCGAGGAAGCGCGACGGCTGAACGAGAAGAAGGCAAACATTCAGGCATCGGCATTCGCCGTCGGCGTCGGCCGCGCGCGAATGAAGGCCGGCGATGTCGCCGCGGCCGTCGAGCAGTTCCAGCGCGCGATTGCATTGGCGCCCGACAACTTCGAAGCGCACTACGAGCTTGCGAAGGCCTTTGCCGCCCAGCGCAAGGCGCACGAAGCCCGGCTCCACCTCACCGAGGCCCGACGGCTGGCGCCGCAGGTGCGTTTTCGCGAGCCGAGGTCGTGACGATCTGGCGGGTGCTCGTGTCGTCGGCCGCATTGGCCGCGCTCGTCTCCGCGAGCGCGCCGGAAGCTCTCGACTTCTCGTTCACCGACATCGCCCGCGAAGCCGGGCTCACCGCGGTGACCGTGTATGGCGGCCAGCGGACGAACAAGTATCTGCTCGAGACCACGGGCTCCGGCGTCGCCATGCTCGACTACGACAACGATGGCTGGCTGGATCTGTTCTTCGCGAACGGCACCACGCTCGAAGGCTTTGCGCCCGGGCAGGAGCCGACGAGCCATCTGTATCGCAACCGCGGAAATGGAACGTTCGAAGACACGACGGCAAAGGCAGGACTTGCGCTCGTCGGGTGGGGCCAGGGCGCGTGCGCCGGCGACTACGACAATGACGGCTTCGTCGATCTCCATGTGACCTTCTGGGGGCAGAGCCGGTTGTTCAGGAATCAGCGCAACGGGACGTTTGCCGATGCAACCTCGCCCGCCGGTCTCACGACGAAGACCCGATGGGGCGCGGGCTGCGCGTTCATCGACTTCGATCGCGACGGTCTCCTCGATCTCTTCGCCGCCAACTACATCGACTTCGACATGAAGTCGGCGCCCGTGCCGGAGTCCGGCCTCTGCCGGTACAAGGGCGTCCCCGTGGCATGCGGGCCCCCCGGGCTCGCCGGCGCGAAGAACGTGCTGTATCGGAATACCGGCGACGGGAGATTTGCGGACGTGTCATCGAAGGCCGGCATCACGGCGGCTGACGGCACGTACGGGCTCGGCGTGAGCACGCTGGACTTCGACGACGACGGCTGGGTCGACCTCTATGTGGCGAACGATTCGAACCCGAGCACGCTCTATCGCAACAAGCATGACGGCACGTTCGAGGACATCGCGATTCGGGCCGGCTGCGCGTACAGCCAGGACGGGAAGCCCCAGGCAGGCATGGGGCTCGCGATGGGCGACTACGATCGCAACGGCACGATCGACATCTTCAAGACGAACTTCGCCGGCGACACGTCGACGCTGTACACCAACACGGGCAGCGGTCTCTGCGAAGACCGCACGTTTGCCAGCGGGATCGGGATCAACACGCGATGGCTTGGCTGGGGCGTGGCCTTCGTCGACTTCGATCACGACGGCTGGCTCGATCTCTTCCTCGTCAACGGTCACGTCTATCCCGAAGTCGAGCAGCTCCGGACGGAGGCCGGCTACCGCCAGCGCAAGGTCGTGTACCGGAGTCTGCGCAATGGGAGGTTCGAGGATGTGACGGAGCGACTGGGCGAGCCGGTGACCATTGCGCGAGCCGGGCGGGGCGCCGCATTCGGCGACGTCGACAACGACGGCGACGTGGATGTCGCGGTCAACAACGTCCACGAACCTCCGAATCTGTACCGGCTCGATGCGCCGGCGGCGCGGTCGTGGACGGAGCTGAAGCTGGTGGGCACGACGTCGAATCGCAGCGCCATCGGCGCGCGCGTTCGCATCCTGGCTGGCGGCGTGACGCTCGTGCGCGAGGTCCGCGGCGGCGGCAGCTACTACTCCCAGAACGATTTTCGCGTGCATGCCGGGCTGGGTGACGCCACGCGCGTCGATCGCGTGGAGGTACGCTGGCCAAATGGCGGCGAGGAAGTCTGGAAGGATGTGCCGGTGCGGCGGATTGTGACGCTCGTCGAAGGGAAGGGCGATGGCGGCACGAAGAGCACGAAACACTAGCCTCATCCTCGCGCTCGTCGTGGGTCTGTGTCCGATGGCGGCGCAGACGCGGGTCCCTGACGCAGCGGCGGTCGCATCGATCCGTCAGCTCATCCACGCGGGACAAGTGGCGCAGGCGCGCGAGCGGCCTCCGGGAATTCGAGGCAAACGATCCCCTCGTCGCGTACCTGCGCGGCCTGGCCGAGTACCACGCCGATGACCATCAGAAGGCCATCGAGTTGCTGCTCCCTGCGGCTTCGAAGCTGCGACCCGGAAGCGTGGAGCGGCGCGAGGCGGAGCAGGTGCTCGGCCTCGCGCTGTACGGGGCGGGTCGGTTGGCCGAGGCGCTGCCGTACCTCGAAGCAGCGCGCGAGTGGGCCCGCGACAACGTGGAGCTGCATTACTTTCTCGGCCTTGCGTACCTGCAGACGGGAAAGCCGGACGCGGGGCGCAGCGCGCTGGCGGTTGCGTTTGCCGTGAAGCCGGAGAGCGCGGCCGCGCATCTGACCGCGGCGCAGATGCTGATTCGCCTCAACCTCGATGAGGCGGCGGCAGGCGAGTTGAAGCGCGCGCTCGAGAAGGATCCCCGATTGCCGCAGGCGCGGCATCTCCTCGGGCAGATCGCCCTGTTTCGCGGCCGCCTCGATGAGAGCGCGCGAGTGGACGCGTGGGGAGCTCGACGCGAATCCCGGGAACGCGATGGCCTGGTATCAGCTCGGCGACGTACACGTCAGGCAGGCGAATTGGGAGCAGGCGGTCGCCGCGCTCCAACGCTCGCTCTGGATCAATCCGTTCTACAGCGGCCCGTACATCCTGCTCGGCCGGGCGTACATGAAGACCGGCCAGCCGGCGACCGCCGAAGGCATGCTTCGGCGCGCGATCCAGTACGACCCGAACAACCGCGCTGCGCACTACCTCCTCGCGCAGCTCCTTCAGCAGCTCGGACGGCTGGATGAGGCCAGGATCGAATTCAGCGTCGCCGAAAAGCTGCAGGGCCAACCCGGGCGGCCCTGATGTCACGCACACTGGCCTGCGCCGCGATCCTGTGCGCCATGGAAGTCGGGAGTTGGGGGTTGGGGGTTGGCGAGTCGCCCTGGGAAGTTCGATTCACCGACGTCGCCGCGACTGCTGGCCTCGTGCATCCTTCCATCTACGGCGGCGTCGATCGCAAGCGGTTCATCATCGAGACGAACGGCGCCGGCGTTGCGCTGCTCGACTACGACCGCGACGGCTGGCTCGACGCGCTCGTGCTCAGCGGGACGCGGCTCGCCGAGGGTGAGCGACGCGACGCGGCGTTTCCCCCGGGGCAGGCGCCGACCAACCGGCTGTACCGGAATCGGCACGACGGCACGTTCGCCGACGTGACGGATCAGGTCGGGCTCCGGCGGACGGGCTGGGCTTCGTCCGTGTGTGCTGGCGACTTTGACGAGGACGGCTGGCTCGACGTGTTTCTCACCTACTACGGAACGAACGTGCTCTACCGCAACGATCGCGGCCAGCGCTTCGAGGACGTGACGGCCGCCGCGGGTGTGATGGGCGCCGGGACACGGTGGGGATCCGGGTGCACGTTCGTGGACTACGACCGCGATGGACGTCTCGACCTCTTCGTCTCGAACTACCTTCGCTTCGATCTTCGCGGCGCGCCGGAGCCGGGCCAGGGCGCGAACTGCCACTGGAAAGGCGTGCCGGTCAATTGCGGGCCCAAGGGGCTCCCTACGGACACGAATCTCCTGTATCGAAACAGCGGCGGCGGCCGGTTCGAAGACGTGTCCGAGCGTTCGGGCATCGCTCGCGTGACGGGGAGATATCCGATGACCGCCCTTTCGGCCGACCTGAACGCGGACGGATGGTCGGACATTTATGTTGCGTCGGACTCCACCGCTGCGATTCTCTATCGCAATAACCGCGATGGCACATTCGGCGACGTCGCCGTCGAGAGCGGCGCCGCCTACAACGAGTACGGGAACCCGCAAGCCGGTATGGGCCTCGCGATCGGCGACTTCAACGCCGACGGCCGCCTCGATCTCTTCAAAACTCACTTCGCCGACGACATTCCGGCGCTTTACCGCGGGCTCGGCAACGGCCTTTTCGAGGACGTGGCCACCGCCGCGGGCCTTGGCGTGCAGAACCGTCACGTGGAGTGGGGCTCGGGCATGCCCGATCTCGACAACGACGGCCGTCCGGACATCCTGTACGTAACGGGAAACGTGTATCCGGAGGTCGAACGCCTTCTGCCGCAGTACCCGCACCGCGGCCCGCGCCTCGTCTTTCGCAACATGGATGGCGAGCGGTTCGCTGACGTGTCCGCCGCAAGCGGCGAAGGCGCGGCTACCGCGCGGTCGAGTCGCGGTGCGGCTTTTGGCGACATCGACAACGACGGCGACGTCGACGTCCTCGTCATGAACATGAACGAGCCGCCGTCGCTGCTGCGCAACGACTACGCCGGGTCGAACGGCTGGTTGACCGTGAAGCTCGAAGGCGTGACATCGAACCGCGACGGCATCGGCGCCGTCGTCGTCGTGACAAGCGGTGAGCGCACACACGCGCATGCCATCGTCAGTCAAAGCAGCTACTACTCGCACAATGACCTGCGCCTTCACGTCGGCCTCGGCAGTCGAGACGTGGTCGATCGCCTCGAAGTCCGTTGGCCGAGCGGAGTCATCGGCACGCATCGCAACATCAAAGCACGGCAGTTGGTGACGGTCCGCGAAGGGGCCGCTCAGCTTGATCGTTAACGCTCATCAGATTGCGCGGAATGTGACGGATCGTTGTTGACGCTCTTCGATCGCGGGCACTAGAGTGGCCTCTCGGCTGCGTCGCACCCGGAGGTGACAATGGCCCGCCCTCGTCGCTACTCTCCTCTCTCCTTTCTTTTCTCCGCATCATTGCTTCCGATCGTCTTGCTCGCAGGGACAACTGTTCCCGCGGCCGCGCAGGCTGTGTACGGCAGCATCAGCGGAACCGTCACCGACAACACGGGTGCGGTGCTCCCCGGCGTCACCGTGACGATCACGAGCCTCGATCGCAAGACGTCGGACGCCGTCGTATCGAACGAGTCGGGGTTCTATCTGAAGGATCGGCTGCTGCCCGGACAGTACGAGGTCAAGGCCGAACTGCAAGGCTTCAAGCAGGCGATCTTCAGAGGCGTCAACGTCAGCGTCGACACGAACACGCCGCTGAACGTCGGCCTCGAGCTCGGCGAGGTGAGCGAGCAGGTCACGGTCACGGGCGTCTCGCCGCTGCTGAAAACCGACCGCGCCGACGTTGCCACGACGTTCGATTCGCGTCAGCTCACCGACCTGCCTGTACTCGACCGGAATTTCACGAAGTTCATCCTGCTGACACCAGGGACGCAGCAGCTCGGATGGCAGCACGCGGCCAGTGAGAACCCCCAGGGTTCCACGCAGACGATGGTCAATGGTCAGCATTTCAGCGGAACAACGTATCAGCTCGATGGAACCGAGAATCGCGACCCGATCCTCGGCATCATCGTCATCAATCCGTCCCTCGAGTCGATTGCCGAAACCAAGATCACCTCGCAGAACTACGATGCGGAGTTCGGCCAGGCCACGGCGGGCGTGGTGTCGGTGCAGACGAAATCGGGCGCGAACGACTTTCGCGGCAGCGCGTTCGAGTTCTTCCAGACCGACAAGTTCCAGGCGCGCAACCCCTTCACGCAGTCGCAGCCGGATCCGCTGACGGGGCGCGAGCTTCCGGAGACGAGGAGAAACCAATTCGGGGGTTCCCTTGGCGGCCCGATCGCCCAGAACCGATGGTTCTTCTTCGGCGACTACGACGGCGTCCGCAGCAAGGTCGGCGGATCGCGCCTCGCGTCCGTGCCGACAGCAGCTGCACGAAGCGGCGACTTCAGCGCCTATCCGGTGCAGATCTTCGATCCGGCTACGGGCGCGCCGGCGTCACGCACGCAGTTTGCAAACAATCAGATCCCGCAATCGCGTCTCTCGCCGCAGGCGCTCGCCGTGCTGCGGCTTATTCCGATGCCGAACGCGCCGGGCCGCGAGAACGGCACCATCGACAACTACGCGGCCTCGGGCTCGGAGACGTTCGACGCGAACGCCTTCAACGTCCGCATCGACGGGCGGCTCAGCGATGGCCTGAATACGTTCGGCCGGTACAGCCTCGGCGACTTCCTCCGAAACGGGCCGCAGGTGTTCGGCGCCGGTGGAGGAGACGAGTTCGTCAGCCTCGGAGGCGTCTCTGATGTCCGCAACCAGAGCATCGCCTACGGCGTGGACTACGCGATGTCCTCGTCGCTGCTCGCCGACTTCCGCTTCGGCTGGTTCAAGTACCGGGTCAACGTGCTGCCCTCCGACTTCGGCGCGACGCCGGCCAGAGAGGCGGGAATTCCCGGCCTGAATCTGGACGACGCCTTCGCGTCGGGCCTGCCGGCATTCTTCGTCGCCGGCGACAGCGACAGCCGGCGCATGGCGTTCGGCTCCGGGCTGAGCGATCGGACGGGGCGCTGCAACTGCCCGCTCGATCAGGACGAGCAGCAGTATCAGATTGTCGGAAACGTCACGAAGCTCTGGAAGGACCACACGTTCAAGTTCGGGATCGACGTGCGCCGCGCGTACAACCTGCGGGTACCGAGCGATCGGCATCGATCGGGCGAGCTGAACTTCGAGAACGATCGCACGCGCGGGCCGGCCGGCGGCGGCCTGGCGCTCGCGAGCTTCATGCTCGGCGACGTCACGCGCTTCACGCGCTACGTGAGCCCGACGACCGACGCGCGCGAGCGGCAGTGGCGGCATTTCTATTACGCGCAGGACGTGTTCCGCCCCACGCCGAAGCTGACGCTCAACTACGGGCTTCGACTCGACATCATCAACCCGCAGACGATGAACGAGGCGGGCAACGGCGGCTATCTCGACCTCCGCACCGGGCTGATCAACGTTGCGGGAGTCGGAGGCATCGATCTCGCCGGGAACGTCGAGAACACGCTCAACTGGGCGCCGCGCCTTGGCGCCACGTACCAGCTGACGGAGAAGACCGTCCTGCGTGCGGGCTACGGCCGCAGCTTCGATATCGGCGTGTTCGGGTCGCTCTTCGGACACAGCGTGACGCAGAACCTGCCGGTCCTGTCGGTGCAGGAGCTGAACGCGCCGCAGAACTTCGAGAGCGTGTTCAACCTGGCGCAGGGGCCGCCGCCGCCGGTATTCCCGGACGTGCCGGCCAGCGGACAGTTCGCGCTCCCGAACGGGGTGTTCGCGCGCGCGCTGCCCGAGAAGCAGCGTCCGCCGCGCGTCGACGCGTTCAATATCACGGTGCAGCATCAGCTCACCGACACGATCGCCCTCGAGGCCGGCTACGTCGGCAATCGCGGCCACAACGTGTTCGCGGGGGATGGCCCGGCGATCAACGTCAACCAGCCGATCCTCGACGGGTTCCCGACCGTGCCGACCGATCTGCGGCGTCCGTTCTTCGCCGGGAACGTCCCGAACTCGTCGGGATTCACCGGCGCGTTCGGCTGGACCCAGGGGATCGACTACTTCTGCAACTGCGCGACGAACGCGTACGACTCACTGCAGACGAAGTTGACGAAGCGGTTCTCGGACGGGTACTCGCTGCAAGCGAGCTACACGCTGCAACGGACAGAGCAGTCGGGCGCCGACTACTTCTTCTTCGACTCCGAGCTCAATCGCGGTCCGGCCGACTGGGATCGCAGGCACAACTTCACGCTGTCGCTGGTGGCCGAACTGCCGATTGGGCGGCAGCGGCGCTTCCTCACGGACATCTCTCCGGCGATGGACGCGGTGGTGGGAGGCTGGCAGTTCAACACGAACACGTTCATCTACAGCGGCCTGCCGTTCAACGTCACCTATCGCGACGCAGGCGCCGACCGCGACACCGGAGGCAACAACCGGCCGAACCTGATTGGTGATCCCAAAGGGCCGAAGACGAAGAACGAGTGGTTCAACGCGACGCCGATCGGATCTCCGGGAAGCGCCTTCGAGCGTCCCGCGCGCGGCACCTTCGGTTCGCTGCCGAGAAACGAGCTGCGCGGCCCTGGCTACTGGCGCGTCGATGCGTCGCTCTTCAAGCACTTCAACATCGGCGCCACGCAAAGTGATCGAGGCCCGGATCGAGGCGGTCAACATCTTGAACCATGTGAATCTGGGCAACCCGGATTCGGAGGTCGGCGTTCCGGGCAATCCCAATACGAATGCGGGGCGCATCAACGGCACCGCATTCGGCGGGTCGGACCCGATGCGGAACTTTCAGTTCGGCGTGAAGTTCAGATTCTGATCGCGTCAGAAGCGAGACTTCACGCCAAACGGCTTAAGGCTTAGGCCAACAAGGTCCTGAGCCTTTAGCCCTATCCTCAGCCGTGCTTGAAAGAACATCCTCAGTTTATCCTCGTCCTGCGGCCACCTGAGCTTCGAAATGTTGCCGCCGCGCTCGCGCGTAGCGCACAGTTCGATCTCGCCGTCATTCCAGAAGACCACCCGATCGGCCTCTAGCGTGGAGGCGTCGCGCTCCTCATCAGCGCGGACCTCCTTGAATTCGGTGCTCCCCGAACGCACGATGTCGCGCACCGTCCGCGGCAGGGTGCCATTTCCCCGGACGAGCAGTGTTCTCATCGTGCGAAAGTCTGCAAATCGAAATCCAATCCGCGAATCACAGACTCACAAATCGCAAATCGCAAATAATGTAAGGATGTCCAATCGGCTCGCGGTCGAGCATAGCCCGTATCTCCTCCAGCACAAGGACAACCCCGTCGATTGGTTCGCATGGGGCGACGAAGCCTTCACGAAGGCGCGTCAAGAGGACAAGCCGATCTTCCTGTCAATCGGCTATTCGACGTGTCACTGGTGCCACGTGATGGAGCACGAGAGCTTCGAGAGCGCGCAGATCGCCGACGTGTTGAACCGCCATTTCGTGTCGATCAAAGTCGATCGTGAAGAGCGGCCGGATGTCGATCGCGTATACATGACGTTCGTGCAGGCCACGACCGGGTCGGGCGGGTGGCCGATGAGCGTGTGGCTCACGCCGGCCCTCGAGCCCTTCTACGGCGGCACGTACTTCCCGCCCGCCTCGCGGTGGGGCAGGCCCGGCTTCGCGGAGGTGCTCGAGGAGATTGCCCGCGTCTGGCGGGAAGAGCGCGAAAAGGTCGTGCGGTCGGCAGCGACCATCGTCGGGCGCATGAAGGAAGCCGCGAGCAAGCCCGAGGCTGGAGGCGTGCCCGGGGTGGAGGCGCTCGAGGCCGCGGTCAGGCAGTTCGGCGCGGCCTTCGATGCCCGCCGGGGCGGATTCGGCGACGCGCCGAAGTTTCCGCGCCCGAGCGAGCTGCTGTTCCTGCTGCGCGAGCACGCGCGAACCGGACGGACGGAGCCGCGCGACATGGTGCTCGTGACGCTTCGCGCGATGGCGCTTGGCGGCATGCGGGACCACATCGGCGGCGGCTTTCATCGGTACTCGGTGGACGGCGATTGGCGTGTGCCGCATTTCGAGAAGATGCTGTACGACCAGGCGCAGCTCACGCTCGCGTACGTCGAGGCGGCGCAGGCGACGGGCGACGCGTTCTACGCCGACGTGGCCGCCGACACGCTGGAGTACGTGATGCGGGATCTCACCGATCCCGCCGGCGGCTTCTACTCGGCCGAAGACGCCGACAGCGTGCCGCCCGAGCACGCCTCAGATCCGCACCCGCACAAGATGGAGGGCGCCTTCTACATCTGGCACGATGATGAGATCCGCGGCGTGCTCGGACCCGACGCCGAGGCGTTCCGGCTGCGGTTTGGAATCCTGCCCGATGGCAACGCCCCGTTCGATCCGCAGGCCGAGTTCACGCACAAGAACCTCCTCTACACGGCGCGATCGCTCGACGACATCGTCTCGGTGACGAAGCAATCACCGATTGACGTCGCTGCGTCGCTGGCCAGGTCCCGTGCGACGCTCCTCGCGGTGCGCGCGCGGCGGCCGCGGCCGCACCTCGACGACAAAGTACCTGACCGCGTGGAACGGGCTGATGATCGCCGCGTTCGCGCGGGCGGGCCGCGTGCTGCCGGACGGCGACCGCTACCTGGCAGCGGCCACCCGCGCGGCGACGTTCCTCGAGTCTCGGATGTGGGACGGCCGGACGCTCCTGCGCCGGTATCGTGGAGGCGATGCGTCGATCGACGGGTACGCTGAGGACTACGCGTACCTCGTATTCGGGCTCCTCGAGCTGTTCCAGGCCGACGGCAACCCGCGGTGGCTCGAATGGGCGCTCGCGCTCCAGCGCCGGCAGGACGAGCTGTTCTGGGATCCGGTCGAGGGAGGATGGTTCAGCACGACCGGCACCGATCCATCGGTTCTGCTCCGGCTGAAGGAGGATTACGACGGCGCGGAGCCGGCGGCCACCTCTGTGAGCGCGCTGAACCTCCTCACGCTGGCACACCTGACGGAGAGCACGGCCGGAAGGATCGAACAGGTGCTCGGGTCGTTCGCCGCACGGCTCACCGGCATGGGCCGCGCGGTCCCGATGATGTTGTCGGCGCTCTCGACCTATCATGCGGGCATGCCGCAGGTCGTGATCGCCGGCCGGCCGGAAGAGGACGACACGCGCGCGCTGGTCGACGCGGTGCGGTCCCGATATCGACCGACCGCCATTACGGTCCGCGTCGATCCTGCCCGGCAGTCCGACCTCACGCGGATGCTGCCCTGGATCGGCGCGATGGGAATGCGCGACGGACGCGCCACGGCGTACGTGTGCCGGGAGTTTGCCTGCAGCGCGCCGACGACGGATCCACAAGCGCTCGCCGCCGGGCTATGACCCCGCCTGTGGTGAGGGGAGTGCTGCTCATCGCCGCGATTGCTCAAGCGCCCCATGCGGCCGCCCAGTCCGCCACGATCGACGCGATGCTGGCCGATCGGCTCGCGGCGACGCCCGGCGCCGGAATCGTGGTGGGAACGGTCGATGAAGCCCGCACGAGCCTCATCACTCGGGGCAAGACAGGGATCGACGGTGACACACCGTTTGACATCGGCGGCCTGGCAGAGATCTTCATTGCACTCGCTCTCGCCGACATGATGGCGAAGGGTGAGGTGGACCTTCGGGATCCCGTCGCGAAGCACCTGCCGGGCATGCCGGTGCCCACTCGCGCCGGCAAGTCGATCACGCTGGAGGATCTGGCGACGCACCGTTCGGGCCTTCCGCGCCTGCTTCCCGGTCTTGGCCGCAGCGATCTAAATCGATACGCGGCATATACGCCGGAGCGGCTCACCGAGTTTCTCGGCGGGTATGAGCTGACACGCGACATCGGCGCCCGCTACGAACGCTCGCCGCTCGGCATCGGACTGCTGGCGGCGGCGATCGCCACCCGCACGGCCAAGCCGCTCGAAGCGGTGCTGCAGGAGCGCGTGATCGGGCCGCTCGGCCTCACCGCCACGCACATGAAGGCAGGGGCGATGCTTTCAACGCCGAACGACCTGCTGAAGCTCGCGGGAGCGAGCCTGGCCGAGAGCGGTCCATTGGCACCGCTTTTCGCTGAAACGCAGTCGTCGCGGGGATCCGCCGGCGTACGCGGCGAGAGCCTCGCGCTCGGATGGCGGATCCGCGAGGTCGGCACCCGCCAGATCCTGTGGTCCGGCGGCGCGGCCGGCGGCCAGTACGCGTTCATGGCGATCGAGCCCGGCGCGGCGCGCGGCGTGGTCGTGCTGCAGACGCAGGCGGTGAGCGGCGACGACATCGGCTTCAATGTGCTCGAGCACATCGGCGAGAGCGCCAAGCCGGTCGACGAGGCGGCGCTCCAGGCATTTGCCGGTGAATACGAGATCAAGCGCGGCCTGCGCGTTGTCATCCGCGTCGCCGGCAGGAAACTCGCCGCGCAGGTGGGCGCTGAACCCGAATCGACGCTCACGCAGGATTCAGAGCTCCGGTTCGTCTTCGACTATGCGGAGGCGCGCATCACCTTCGTGCGCGACGCGCAGGGCGCTGCGATCGGCCTGATGCTGCACCGTGACGGGCAGCACGTGGCAGCGCGCCGGGTAAAATAGTGTTGGAAATGAGCTTTCACGTCGACATCTGGCTGCGAGGCGACAACCACGCGACCACCGCCACGATCGAGCCCGTGGCAGGCGACCCACTGACATGGTCGGACGCCGATGTGGCGGCGGTATTGACCGGGATGCTGAGGGCGATCGACAAGGCCAGGCACCCCGATGCGCCCGCGGATCGGCCGGTCTCGCTGCGCGGCTTCAGCTGGATCGTGAACCCGTTCGACGCCGGCGGCGTGGTGATTGCGCTCGAGATGACGCTCGGCGCCGTCGTGGCTGGCCCCTTCGACCTGCCCGAACGCGACCTCACGGCCAAGATCGCGCGTGTGGTGGCGGCAGCGCGAACGACGCCATCCGCATCGATTCACTGATCGGTCCCCGCGCCGTCGGTTGACTGCTACTCAGCTGCCGTCTACGATGCGCTCCTCCGGCGCCGGCCGGAGCACTTCATGGTTGGCGAGCTGCTGGGCCGTTATCGGATAGAAGCACAAGTCGGGGCCGGCGCGATGGGCGTGGTCTACCGCGCGCACGACCCGTTGCTCGACCGCAAGGTCGCGATCAAGTTCCTGCAGGAGCCTTCTGGCGAAGCCTCGCGCGCGAGGCTCGTGTCGGAGGCGCGCGCCGCCTCCGCGCTCAGCCACTCCAACATCTGCACGATCTACGAAGTTGCCGACGCCGCCGACCGCGCGTTCATCGTCATGGAATACGTCGACGGCTCGCCCCTGTCGCAGAGGCTGCTGTCGCGCCGGTTACCCGTACGAGCCGCCGTTGAATACGCACTCCAGATCGCCGACGGTCTCGGTCATGCGCACGAACGGGGGTTCATCCATCGCGATCTGAAGAGCAGCAACATCGTGATCGGGGACGACGACCGGGTGAAGATCCTCGACTTCGGCCTGGCGAAGCGCGTCAGCGCCGGACCGGACGATGCGACGCTGCCGCTCGAGGCCGGCGCGGAGGGCCGTGTCGTGGCGGGCACGGTTGCCTACATGGCCCCTGAGATCCTGCGCGGCGAGCCCGCGGACACTCGAAGCGACGTGTGGGCGTTCGGCGTGGTGCTCTACGAGATGGTGGTGGGCTCGCGGCCATTCTCGGGGAGCACGCCCTTTGACCTCGCGGCCGGCGTGCTGGCGGACGTCCCCCTGCAGGTGCCGCCTGACGTGCCGCCGGCGCTTGCCGCCGTGATCCATCGCTGCCTCGCGCGTCATCCCGCGCGGCGCTACCGGCAGGCTGGCGAGATTCGGGCTGCGCTCGAGGCATACGAGACCGGCAGTGCGGGAGCGGTCACGGTCGAGACGAAAGCCCAAGGGCAGCGTCCGCTTCGTCTTGCGGCCATCATCGCGGGTATAGCGGTCGCGGGCGCCCTCGCCGCGGTAGGGGCCAATGTCGGTGGTCTTCGCGACCGTGTCGGACGGCTGATTGCCGAGCCTGCTCTGGCATTCAGCGAACGCGACTGGCTTCTCATCACCGACTTCGACAATCAGACCGGCGACCCGGCATTCGATCGCGCTCTGAACACGGCGCTCCAGGCCTCCATCGGTCAGTCGCGCTACGTGAATCTCGTTCCCAGCGTCCGCATTCGCGAGAGCCTCCGGCGCATGGAACGTTCGGACGCGGCGACGGTTGATGAAGCCACCGGGCGCGAGATCGCGCAGCGCGAAGGGATCGACATGGTCCTGCGCCCCGTGATCGCGTCGGCGGGGGACGCCTACGTACTCACAGCGTCGCTCATCGACCCGGCATCCGGCGTGACGCTGCGATCCGGCACGGCACAGGCGGCCAGCAAGGCTCGCATGCTGGACGCTGTTGATGAGCTCTCGGCGCGCGTTCGTGCCAGCCTCGGCGAGGCGAGCGCCGCGATCGCGCAGAGAAGCAGGCCGCTGGCACGCGTGACGACGGAGTCGCTGGAAGCGCTGAAGCTCTTTTCGCTGGCGCGCGAGGCACATCTGGGCCAGCGGTTCGATACCGCGAAGGAGCTATACGAGAAGGCGCTGGTTGTCGATCCGGCTTTCGCTGCGGCGGGTGCCTTCCTCGGGATGCTCAACGTCGAGTTCTTCGACCGGGCCAGGGGTCTGACGCTGCTCGGCGAGGCGGTGAAAGCCGTCGATCGCGTAACCGACTTCGAGCGCGCGACCATCCTGGCGTACCACGCGCGGATCGTCGAAAACAATCTCCCGCGGGCCGCCGAGCACCTGCGTGGATTTCTGGCGCTGCATCCCGATACCGCGGACGTTCACAACAGTCTGGGCCGGGTGTACATGTTCATGGGCCAGCTCGATCTGGCGATAGCCGAATTTCAGGAGGCCATTCGTCTCGAGCCGGACCTGATGGTGAGCTACTTCAGCCTCGCCTCGATCTACATTCATCGGCTCGCAGACTTCGATGCGGGGATTGCCACGGCGCAGCGGCAGCTGGCCAGGAACGATCGGAGCGCGCGTGCGTACGGGCAGATCTCGATGGCGTATCTTGGCAAAGGCGATCTCCCACGAGCGGAGGCGGCGGTGCGAAGGGCCTTGGATCTCGACCCGAGGTTCGTCCTCGACTGGTTTCGGCTGGGCCATATCCTCCGCCTGCAGGGCCGTCACGCCGAGGCGCTCGCTGCCTACGAGCGCACGATGCAGGTGGAGCCTGACGAGATCGATGGCTACTATCACTCCGCGTTCGTGGCGGAACTCGTGGGCAATCAGCTCCTCGCGCAACGCTACCTGCGGGAAGGGCGCGCGCTGACAGAACGAGTCCTGCGTGAGGACCCGCGCAATCCGTTCGTCCGATTGAAGCGCGTCGCTCTTGCGTTCCGCGCAGGCGAGGCGCCCGCTGCCGCTCGATTCCTGAGCGAAAGCGAGTCCTCAGCGGGAGAGGTCGCAGTGGAGCACGCGGGCGTGCTGGCGCTGCTCGGTCGCGAGGCGGAGGCCGTTCGCGTTCTCGAGCGCTCGGTCGACGCGGGGTTCCGCGATGTGATTCTCGTCGTCGTTCATCCGGACCTCGCGCGATTGCGCGGCCAGCCGGCGTTCGATTCGGTGCTGGCGCGGATGCGGCGCCGCGGGTAGGAAAAAAAACGGCCGGCAACGCGAGAACGTTGCCGGCCGGCCAGCTATTCAGCCGACGCTGGTATGAGGGTGCCGGCTGGACGAAGGCTGCTGATCCAGCCTATCGCAGGACGGCACCCCGATCCAGCTAATCAAGTCCTTGTAAATCAATAACTTACGAGGCAGGCGGGTCGCCGCGGCGGCTTTTCCGCGACTCCGGACGGGAACGGTCGGCTGCTTCGCTCAACGGTTCTATGACCGAACTCGACGCCGTTGCCTCGTCCGAAGAGGTCCGCGCTTGGCGATCGGTGGACTGCCCGATCACCGAGAAGCGGATTTCGCATAGCGGAGGCACGAGTCCCGTCGCGTCGTCGTCGGCTGGCTCGGCGAGACCTTGAGCGAGCAAATATGAGCCCAGGGTTGTGCCGATGTCGTAAACGAAGCCGACGATGAAGTCGTCGAGACGGATGCCATCGACAGAGCCGCTCGGTTGCCGAGTGATGCGCAGTCGCACTCATCGGTTCCGGGGGGAACCGACTGAAGGGCAGCAAGGCACATGCCCTTTTGGATGGAATTACAGACGATCTGATTTCGCGGGTTTTTGCTTTGTAAACAGGAAACGGGCAAGACGGCGCACGCGAGAGGCCCGTTGAACTGACTCTATGGTTCCCACTATGTGGAATGCCGACCCCACGAGCCGTGGATGCCACGCGGCTGAGCCGCGGATTCGCTGAGGTCCAGGAGACTCGGCTCGCACGATTCACGCGGGGGGTCAGCGCTTCGCCAAGCACGTGTTGAGAGCCTGATTCACGAACGCGGTCGGCAAGGACAGAATTCGCTTTCCGTATCCAGGTAGGGCGCGGAGACGCGTAGCGAAGGTTTCCCCGGCACACGTCGCAATGGCGCGGCGTTCGTCGGGCGTTCGGCGATTGTCGATCCTCAGCGCCCTCTCGCTGTGTCTGGCGCCGTACACAGCGATGCCGGCCGGCGTCACGCAGGCCGTCATATCGGTCTTTTCCGCGAGCGTTGAAAGGGGAATCTCGGGCTCCTCCATACCAGGTTCGAGCGGGGGCGTCCGCAGCTTCGCGCCCGCCGCGACACGCGCGTCGAACGTCGTGCGACCGTAGCAGTCGCAGTCGAGATAACTCGACATCCATTCATTGGCGGCACACGCGGCCTTGGCGCCCGCCGACTCCTTCGAGGCAAAGGCCCGCGCGTCCGCGGGGTTGGGCGCCGCCGCGGCGGGGGCCTTCCCGCTGACCAGTTCGAATTCCTGCCACGTCGACGCGGAGCGGCCGTCGCCGCAGGTCACCTTTCCCGTCGCGTCTTTCACGCCAACATCCATGCGCATCTTGATGCAATCGGGCTTGATGTCGACGGTTTCGATCTTGCCGCAGCCGGGCGAGATCAGTCGCGACGAGCCCTTGTACGGCTCTTGCGGATCCCTGCGAGTAAGCAGCACCGTCTGGCCATTCGGCAGGGTGATGATAAACATCGCCGTGACCGGTGCCGGCGGATTCGATTGCTGCACGACATACGTGCTGCCATCGAGCGAGCTCTGAAAGGTGCCCTTGGAAACCTGGGGCGAGGCCGGACTCGCATGCAGCAGGCAGTCGAGGCGAGGAGCAGCGCCCTGGTGGTCATGGATGCCTCCACTTGACGCAGGTGATTGCGATCACGAGCTCGATTCCCAAGCTGTTCGGAGCGGAGCGGAGAATCTACCACAGGGGCGCGGCGAGAAGAGGCAATCGCGACGATCCGCGCCTCAGACCCAAGCGGACCGCGTAAACTACAGAATCCTGTAGACGCCGGGGTGGCGGAACTGGCAGACGCACGGGACTTAAAATCCCGGGTCCTGAAAGGGACGTGTGGGTTCGATCCCCGCCCCCGGCACTCACACGCTCGCCACGCTCGCGCGTTCTCGCCGGGGCCGTGATCAGGCGCTCAGCCTTCGGCGCTTCGCGCCTCGGCTTTCGGGCACGATTCCCGTCCCCGGGCCTCATCATGTCTGACCACACTCGGTCCGGACCGAGTGTGGCGCCGGCGGATCACCCGATCTCAAGCGTTCGGACTGCCTGCACCTCATGGTCGATCACGGCCGAAACTTCATCGACGAACATCACGGTGTGCGGCAGTTCGGCATGTCGGTCGAACGCCCCTTCGTCCTGCCACTTCGAGTGGACGTAGAACAGCCGATCGTCGCCGACCGATCGGAAGGCCTGGATCGCCAGACAGCCAGGCTCCTGCCGCGACGGCTCGAGCACCTTCAGGAGCGCACGCTCCACATCGGCCTCGCATCCGGGCTTCGCGTGGAACCGGGCAAGGATGTAGAGATGCATGGAAGCGGCCTCGATTCTGACGCAGCCAGTCGTGAGGGAGCCGATCCTCGAAGCCACTCGCTCACTTTCCCGGCGCAGGGAGGAAGCGGATCGCACGCCAGCACGTACAGCAGGACGGTCGTCAAGACGATGAGGGAGTAGCTCAGGAGGGCGATGTGGATGCGGAGGTTCGTGTAGACGAAGAGAATCGGGTAGAAGAGCACGATCGACAGCGTCAGAAATGAAATGCGCAGGAGCGCATCCCGCACGCGTCTCGGATTCCTGAGACCCTTCGCGACGCGTCGGTAGGCGTTGGTCTCGTATGCCTCGATCGGCACTTTGAAAATGGTCTGCGTCAGCACGTACAGCAGGCCGCCGCAGAAAAGTCCCAGCACCATGCGTCCAACGACGCCGCTCTTCAAGAAATACACGCCCGCCCAGACGAAGTACACGATGATGCTGAGATTCGTGAGCTGGACCGCAAGCCACACATTGGTCCTGCCGGTCAGCACCTGAAACTTGCGGCAGAACCACTCGGTCAGATCCAGGATGGCCGAATCGATGTGAGTCATCGTCCCCTTAGACTCCGTCGCCAACAGGAATAGTACGCTGAGCACGTGCCGATCCTGGTGGTCCTGCTCATCATTGTGTTCCTCGCGATCGCACTCGTCCCGCTATCGCTCGTGCAGCGGTACCGAATGGGAACGGCGCGGCGCCTGGCACGTGGCTGGGTCGCGGCGCTGAACCTTGCGGCGTTGACCTTGTCTGTCGCCCTCGTGCTCTTGAGCGCGACGCTCACGAATGTCTGGGTACCCGACGCGCTCAGGTTTACCGCGATGGGCCTTGCCGGCGGAGCGCTGCTGGGGCTCGTCGGCATCCTGCTGACGCGTTGGGAATCAACCCCGCAGGCGCTGCACTACACACCGCCTCGGCTGCTTGTCGCGCTCGTGACGCTCATCGTCGCCGCGCGCATCCTCTTCGGGTTCTGGCGGGCGTGGCACGCGTGGGACGGAGAGATGAATCGCGCCGCGTGGTTCGTCGGCGGCGAAGTGGCAGGCACGATGGCAGCCGGCGCGGTGGTCCTCGGTTACTACCTGGCGTTCTGGTTCGGCGTGCGGTTCCGCCTCAGACGTCATCGGCGTGCGCTCGGCATCCCGGCCCCGTGGCGTTGAGAAGGCCGATCGATCGCAAGCAAGCCGCGATCAGCGAGCGTCGGTCGGTGGCGGAAGCGTCTCGGGCCAGTTGACGACGACGTGGACCGGGCCGGTATCGGCGCCCCCTGGTCGCCGCGGCCGGCGAATCAGAAAGCTCTGGCCGTCGAGCACCGGAGCGAACTGGTCGAAGGCCGTCGACGGTTCGAGGCGCAACCCGAAGAGCGGGCGCGGACTGCCCGCCTTCGTCGGATCACCATTCGGCATGGCCACGACCATCACCTGGCCGTTGCTATCCAGGTAGTAGAGCTCCCGTCCGCCGGCTCCCCAGCGCGGCTGCACGCCGCCGTCGGCCGAGAGCTGCCAGCGCTCGCCGGTCGGCGGAAAGCGGATCGCGAAGACCTGCGGCGCGCCCTGCAGCGCCGCGTGAAACGCCACCCACTTCCGATCGGGAGAGAATCGAGGTTCGTCGGCAAGCGGCAGCTGGCTGACGAGCTGAATATCGTCCTTGTCGGTGCCGTCCATCGCCACCGCCCATAGCTGGTAATCGGGGCCGCGCGGACGACCGACGAGCAGGTACTTGTTGTCGCTGCTCCACGAGTCAGGGTAGCCGGTCCATTGCCGGAGCACGCGCTCGTCGCCCCCGAAAACGTTGCGGGCGACGATGGAGGTCCCGCGCCGATACGCGATCTGCTGGCCGTCGGGTGACCACGTGGGATCGGAGACAGGTGCGGACAATTCCTGGCTCGAGATCGGCGTCGTCAGATTGCGCGCCTTGTCCATGAGAAAGAGCGTCGTGGCCGTGTCGCCGCGGCGCCGCACTGTGACGATACGCGCCCCGTCGGGTGACACATCGAAATTCGTGTACGCGTCTGCGTCGCCGATGACGCCAATGGTGCGCCCGCCCCTGTCTACCCACTCGAACTGCGCATCATCGACGCCGGGCGATCGCCAGACGAGGACGCTATTGCGCGACACGTCGGCCGCCACCCAGCCGGTATCCGGGTAGTGGAACACCTCGGGGGCGAGGCGAACCCCGGAGCCGACGATCGCACCCGTTTCGAAATCGAGGCGCTGCGCCATGAGCACGCGGTTCTGCCCGAATACCAGGTATCCGCGGTCGTCGGGCCGCACCCGCGATGTCGTTGGAGGGAGCGCCACCTTCACGACGTAGTCGGCATCGGTGAGCGATCCGATACGTGTCTCGGTACCGCCCTCCGCGAGCATGACCATGTAGAAGAACCGCTCCTGGTCTGGCAGCAGCGCCGGCCATCCGTGATAGGCCTCGCGGGGCTTGTTGACCTTGGTGACCTGTCGGCGCGGCTGCCGTCCCGAGAGGTCCTGCGTCCAGATGGCGCCCGACATGCCCATCACGAGCGTTTGCCCGACCCAGTCGCCTCCGCGCAGCGGTAGCGCGGCGGGGTCGAAGTCGGTCAGCACTCTGCGGCCGCCCCGGTCCACGTCCAGCGCCACGAGCGATTTGTCGCCGACGAAGACGATCTCGCGTCCATCAGGTGACCAGAAGAACGGACCGGTCGCGGGGGTGTCGGTCAGCAGCCGTGGCTGTTCGCTGTCGAGACGACGCACCATGAGGCCGCTCAAGCGTCCGCCTCGCATTACTTCGGTCCAGGCGATATGCCGCCCGTTCGGAGAGATCGAGACCTCCGGCACCTGGCCCCGCATCGCATCGAAGACGAACCGCGCCGCTCCTGGAGAGGGTGCGGCGGGCGCTTCGGCGGGGCGCCACAGGCGTCCCAGGCCGAGGCCGATCGCCAGCGCAATGAGTGCGGCCGCCGCAGGCGCCCACCATGGGACGCGACGGGGCGCCGCATCGCGGGCGGCGCGCGCCGTTCCCGAACCGGATGCAACCCCCTCGAGCGCGAATGCCAGATCCCGCGCGGATTGAAAACGCTCCTCCGATCGCTTCTCGAGGCAGCGGCGGACGATGCGATCGAGCGTGGATGGCACGCGCAGATCGGGATGCAGGTCGGGCGGCTCACCGTGGAGAACGTTCGCCAGGACGTCCACCGTCGTGTCGCCGTCGAAGGCGCGGTGTCCGCTCAGCATCTCGTAGAGCACGGCCCCGAGCGCGAAGATGTCCGCGCGCGCATCCACGATTTGCCCGCGCGCCTGCTCCGGGGCCATGTAGCCGACGGTGCCGATCGTCATGTGCGGCGCCGTGGCGCGAGGCGTCGGCACGATCGTGTCGGCCGACACGGCGGCCGACGCCGAGACCAGCGACACGATGCCGAAGTCGAGGATCTTCAGCCGGCCATCGGCGCACAGGAACACGTTCTCGGGCTTCAGGTCGCGGTGGACGATGCCGCGCTCGTGCGCGGCGGCGAGGGCATAAGCGATCTGGACGCTGTAGTCGAGCGACTTTCGAATGCCGATCGGCCCCGCCGCCAGCCGCGATCGCAGCGTCTCGCCCTCCAGGAACTCCATGACGACGTAGGCCGACTCTTCGTGGCGGCCGACGTCGAAGATGCCGACGATGCCTGGATGAGACAGGGCCGCGAGCGCCTGCCCTTCGCGCTCGAAGCGGAGGAGCGCGGTCGTGTCGTCGGCCATATGGGGCGCGAGCACTTTGATCGCGACGTCGCGATTGAGGCGTGAATCGCGCGCGCGATAGACTTCGCCCATTCCGCCCGATCCGAGCGGCTCGACGATCTCGTATGGGCCCAGGTGTGTGCCCGCGGGAAGGATCACTCTCCGCGATTATAAAGGCCCGGCCAGCCAGCGGCTCATGGGTTCCGCCTGTCGCGCGCGCAACGCGGCACAGCTCTCGATGCGTTCGATCGCCTGCCGGATGCCACGCTCCGTCGACTCCACGGGATGCGACGTGAAGAACTGCTTGACGTCAGCGGCGGCCTCGCGCGAGCAGAAGTTGCCTGTCGCCGAGACGATGATCGGAATCCCCATGAACGTGCCGAGCCGCTCGGTCAGCTTGGGCCACTGCTGCTTGACGAAGCTCCACGCGGTGTCGCGTCCCCACGAATGGGCAAGGAGATCCGCGATCAGCGTCGCGCTGTCCTGCGAGCGAATGTCGGGCGAGAGCGACAGCTCGAGCGTCCGCATGACGAGCGCCCGGTCCCGAAAGTACGGAAGGGCCTTGAAGAAGCGGTAGTACTACCTCCGGCTGCGATGAAAGCTGTTTCAGGCGTGCAAGGTACTGGTCGTACAGCGCAGCGTCTCCGTGATACGCAGCCACATGCAGCACCGCCGGCACGAGCGTGCCCGGCATCGACGCGGGATCCGCGATGTATTTCGCCGCAAGCTCGCGGGCGCGCGTGTGCACCTCCGCCGGGCCGCCCCAGATGCCAACGAGCTCGACCAGGTCGGCCCGCCGCGCCTGCTGCAGTTCGTCGCCGTCGCCGCCGGGGAAGCCAAGCCGGTCGAGCGCCGGCCCGAAGCGGCTTCGGACCCATCGCTCGAACTGGGAGCGCTGCGCCTCCGACAGCAGGTTTTCACCGGCGTATTCCACCCGTGACGCCAGCACTTCGGTGACCGCCGGAGTGTCGTCGGCGGCCAGCGCGGAGGCGAGATCCAAGAACGTGCCGATGTCGTGGCGGCCGGCGCGCACCATCCACCACTCATCGCCGATGAAACCGAGCCGTTCCGCCGGCGTGAGCGTGCCGCGCGCTTTCCGCGAGAGCGCGCGTACGACGTCCTGCGGGTATTCGGTGAAAAAGTACCCGACGCTGCCGGCGTTGATGAACGCTTCCGCGGCACAACCCGGAACGCTCAGCGTTTCCTTCGGCTTCGAGACCACGTGGCAGGACGCGGGGCTGTCGGGAAATGCCTTGAAGCAGAGGGGGATCGTCCAGACCTGCGACGTCTCCGGCCGTGCGCCGGGCGTCCCGACGAAGCGTTCCTGCTGGATCGTGACTTCGGTTGTCGCGCCCGCGCACGCCGAGGAGACCTCGAGAACAGGCACGCCGGCCTGGTCGACGTAGCTCTTCATGATGCGGTCGACGGGCTTCCCGGTCACGCGCGCGACCTCGTTCCAGAAGTCCTCGGCCGCGGCGTTCGCGTACGCGTACTCTGCCGATGTACGAGGCCACGGCCTTACGGAACAGCTCGGCCCCCACGTAGCTCTCGACCATTCGAATCACGCCTGCCGACTTCTGATACGCGATCGCGTCGAAGACCTCGTTGATCTCCTCGGGCGTTTCCACTTTCGTGCGGATCGCGCGCGTCGATCGGAGCACGTCGAGGCCGAGCGCCTGCTGAGTTTCCTCGACCTCGTCGAGCTCCACGCGCCAGTTCGGCTTCCAGGCGGCAAGCGGCTTGTTCGCCATCCATGTCGCGAACCCTTCGTTCAGCCAGATGTCGTCCCACCACTTCATCGTCACCAGATCGCCAAACCACATGTGGGCGATCTCATGCGAGAGAATCGCGGCAATCGTCTTCTTGGTCTCGAGCGACGCGCGCTCGGGGTCGGCGAGGAGATACTGCTCGCGGAACGTGATGGCACCGGTGTTTTCCATCGCGCCGGCGGCGAAATCGGGGACGCCGATGATGTCGAGCTTGCCGAACGGGTATTTGACCCCGTAGTAGGCGTTGTAGAACGCGAGCTGCTGCACGGCGGCCTCGAGCGCGAAACCCGTGAGCGCTTTCTTGTCTGGTGTGGAACAGACCCGCAGCGGCGTGCCGTCGGACTCCGCCTCGCGGCACACGAAGTCGCCGACGAGCAATGCCACCAGGTAGGTCGACATCGGCTTCGTCTTCTCGAACGCCACCGTGTGCTTGCCGCGCTCGGGGCCGGGCGTGTCCCGAATCTGCTTCCCGTTCGAGATGGCGACGTCCTTCTCATCGATCATCATCTCGATGCCGAACGTCGCTTTGTAGGCCGGCTCGTCGAAGCAGGGAAAGGCACGTCGCGCATCGGTGGCCTCCATCTGGCTCACCGCGTATTCGCGCCCGTTTGCCTTGCTGAGATAAAAACCGCGCAGCTTGTCGTTGAGGATGCCCTTGTACGACATGCCGATCTTCGCCGGGCCGGCCGGCATCTCTTTCGGAACGGTCAGCGTGGCGGTTTCATTCTTGTCGTTCAGCGTGACCGTCGCGGTCTGCGACATCACGCCGTTGTCCGCGACGACCTGGACCTGACCGAACTCGATCTCCGCCGCGTGCAGTGTGATCGTGCGGGAGGGCTTCTCGAGGCGAACGTCGATCGTGGCGCGCCCGCGGAACGTGTCGGTGTGAAAGTCCGGCGCAAACCAGAGGCTGTAGTGCTCGGGCGTCGCGCCGCCCGGCAGCCGCTGTGCCGAGCACGGAGAGGCGAGAAGGAGCACGAATAGGACGGCGAGTGGTCGCATGTACTAATTCTTTCACGCCTTTCATTAAGTGCCGAAGCTTCGAACGAGTCCGGCTGCCGTCTTGCCAGCCATCGTCTTCGATACGACGCGCCAGTAGTACGTTCGGCCGGCCGTGAGGCCCGATATCGTGACCTTCTTGGTGGCGGAGGCGCCGACCGATGTCGTCAGATTGGCCTGGTACAACAGAGGCGTCGAGCTGGTGCCGAAGTAGAGATCGGCCCGATGGGCCCAGTATCCAGGCTTCCAGGTGAGCGTCACGGTGGTGGGCTGGCCGGTGGCCGCGTTCGCAGGGGACACGTACACCGGAGCGGCCGGAGGGAGCGGCACGAACGCCTTGGTTTCGACGTTCCCCGTGCTGTTGTTCCACTTGCGGTTGTAGATGTCGCGCATCCAGGTGAAGAACCACGACTTGCGCGTGAAGTAGTTGTGCTCCCACTGGCCGCTGTTCGATTCGAGCGTCCAGTTCGATGAGCCGAAGACGGCGGTGGCCTGACCGTACAGCAGAGTGGTCTTCTGGTGGAGGAACCCGGTGTGCGCGCGAACTTTGATCATCACACCGGCCGCGTGCAAGCGATCGACGTTGTAGGCCTGCCAGAGATTCTTGGTGTTCCGGTACATGTCCCCTTCGACGATCAGGCGGACCGGCACGCCGCGCTTTCTGGCGCGAATCAATCCGTCCGCGTGGCCCGGCTCGGTAATCTTGTACATGATCGTGTCGATCTGCTTCGTCTCGGCGTCGTACAGCGGCTTCGAGCGCGTGAGAAAGTTCTGCCACGGCACGAACGAGAGCGTGGGATCGATCGGCCAGGCCGCGTACGCCCGCGCGCGTGTCGTCACGTTGCCGTACACGGTCAGGTTCGCGGCGTCCATCCAGATATCGTCGAACTTCCGCTCGAACGAGTGCACGAGCGCGAGGTCGCTCGAGAAATACACCGGATCGGAGTAGTAGTCGCGGTACGCTACTCGCGGGCGAAGGTAATCCGCCGTGAAGTTCGTGGCCGCGAATTCGACCTTCTGCTGCCCGGCGAAAATGAACATCTTCCAATGGAAGATGCCGCCGGCCGGTTTCTGGAGGATCGGGATGCCGGCGGCGCGCATGCGGTCGGTCATCGTCTTGTTCAACGGGTTGGTGCTGTTTCGCCGCGGCTCCATGATGACCCGCACCGGCACGCCGGCGCGGTGCCGCGCGATCACGGCGTCGGCGATCGACTGGTCCTCGAGGAGGTTGTACGCAAAGTCGAGGCGCACTTTTTCGTTGTTGATGAACGCCAGCAGCTTCGTGAGACAGTTCTGGAACGCCGGATCGCACAGCTCCTCCGCCGCGGCCGGTGACGGGAGCAGCGCGAAGACCAGAAGGACGATGGCGGGCACTTTCGACATGAGCGAACCTCCAATTGCGCGTTTCGCGTATGGTCGAGTCAAAAGCTCATCACCCATGTGCGAGTCCCATGCCGCCTGATTTCCGCGCCTCCTGGATTGCGTTGCTCGTCGCGCTGCTGGCGGGCTTGTACCTGTGCTGGCGGATAATCGCGCCGTTTCTCGACGTCCTGATGTGGGCCGCGGTGCTCGTCACGGTCTTTCACCCGGTGCATCGACGGCTGCTCATCAGGCTGCGGCACCCCGGCTGGACGGCAACGGTTTCCACACTGCTGGTAATCGTCACCATCCTCGGGCCCGTGACGCTGATCACGCTGGCCGTGGTGGATGAGTTGCGGAACATCGCGGGGAATCTCGGCACGAACCAGGCCCGCATCTTCGACTTCGACTCGCCGGTGCTCGGGCCCTGGCTCCGATGGCTCGATCAGTACGTCGACATCGAGCGCCTCCAGAGCCCCGCGTTCCTCCGCTCGACGCTGGAGCGGTGGACCGGCACGCTCGCCAACAGCACCATCGGCGTCGTCGGCGGCGCCGTCTCGGTCGTCGTGCAAATGCTCCTGGTCGTGTTCACGATGTTCTATCTGTTTCGCGATGGGGACGCGATCAGACGAGCGGCGTTCGCGATGCTGCCGCTCGAGCGCTCACAGACGCGCGACGTCGTCGCGCGTACGAAAGAGGTCGTTGGCGCCACGGTCTACGGCGTCATCGTCATCGCCCTCATTCAGGGAAGCCTCGGCGCCTTCATCTTCTGGGCACTCGGCCTGCCGTCGCCACTCTTGTGGGGCGTGGTGATGTTCTTCCTCTGCATGATCCCGATGGCCGGCGCGTTCCTCGTCTGGGCGCCGGCCGCGCTTTTCCTCGCCGTCACCGGCGCCTGGACGCGCGCGATCATCCTCGTCGTGTGGGGCGTGCTTGTCGTCGGATCGATCGACAACGTGTTGTCTCCGAGGCTGGTGGGGCAGCGCACCCGGTTGCACGAGCTCCTCGTGTTCTTCTCGGTGCTGGGCGGCCTCGATGTATTCGGGGTTCTTGGCGTCGTGCTCGGTCCGGTGATCGTCGCGGTGACGCTGGCGATCATCGAGATGGTGCGGCACGCGAGCGGACCCCCGGAGGAAACCTTGCGCGAGGAAAGCGTGATCGAGGCCCAGGACGATGTGCGCCAGACTGTAACGGCTGAGGCGGGCAAGGATCTCGCAGGAGAAGGGCCCCGATGAACAGCGCTGACGTTTTTGCACCGGAAACTGTCATTTCGGTGGCTGTTCTCGTGTGTAAGAACGACAGCTCATGTGTCGGAAGGCTTCAAGGGAGGCCCCAAGGGAGGGAATGTGAAGCAGTACCTTGAACTACGGCCGCGCGTTGACGGTGGTCGCACTACTCGGCGTTGCGGCAGTCGGCGCCGCGTGTGGCGGAAGCGGAGCGCCCGCCGAAACGCCGGCGTCGAGTGACGCGGCACCACCGGCAGAAGGCGGCGCGTCGGGCGCGTTGAAGAAAGCGGCCGCTGCCGTCGGTATTCCCGCGTACCCGTGAGATCACACTCCCGGCGGGCACGACGCTCTCGCTCGATCTGAAGACGGCCATCGGCTCGGACACGAGCCAGGTGGAAGACTCCGTTCGCGCCACGCTGCGCCGCGCGATCGCAGTCCAGGGGACACAGGTGCTTCCAGCGGGGACGGAAGTGCTCGGCAGCGTGACGCAGGCCGATCGCTCGGCCCGCGTGAAGGGGCGCGCCCGGATCGCCTTCCGCTTCACATCGCTCCAGCACGACGGGGATCGCTACGACATTCGGACCGAGTCGATCGCGCGGGTCGCCGAAGCCACGAAGGGCCAGGATGCGAAGAAGATCGCGATCGGCGCGGGCGCCGGAGCGGCGCTTGGCGCGATTCTCGGCGGCGGGGACGGAGCAGCGAAGGGCGCCGCAATCGGCGGGGCCGGTGGCACCGGCGTCGTGCTCGCGACGCGCGGAAAGGAAGTGCGCCTCGGCCCAGGCGCCGACGTCAACACCAAGCTGACTGCGCCGCTCACCGTTCGCGTGAAGGTTTCTTAGGCCCATCGTTCGTCGGAACCACGAAACGCACGAAAGCACGAAACGCAATTTGCTTCGTGCTTTTCGTGTTTTCGTGGTCCTTTCCTGGCCCGTATACTTCATTCATGTTCAGAAAAAGTGTCTTGGTGCTTGCCGTCGTGTGCGCACTCGCGGATTCGTCCCCTCTTGCCGCCGACAGGAAGGCGCCCGCGAGGCAGGGAACGTTCCCGCTCACCATCGACAGCATCATGCGCGGGCCGAAGCTTGTCGGCTACCCCCCGACGGACCTGCGCTGGTCGGGCGATTCGAAGGAGCTGTTCTTCGAGTGGCGCATGCCCGACGAAGACGAGGCGGCAACATGGGTCGTGTCGCGCGAGGGCGGTGCGCCGCGGCGCCTCACCGACGAACAGCGCCGCAGCGCGCCGCCGGCCGACGGCCGATGGGATCGCGCGCGCCGCCGCGTCGTTGCGGTCCAGGACGGCGATGTCGTGCTGATCGACACCGTGGCCAGGACGCGCCGGCCGCTGACGCGTACGACGGCGGCCGAATCGAGCCCGCGCTGGGCGCGCAACGAGACCCACGTCACGTTCGTGCGCGAGAACAACGTCTTCGTCGTCCCTGTCGACGGCAGCGACGGCGGGCTGTTCGTTCAGCTCACCGACATCGCGCCGAAGAAGACGGATCCCAAACCTTCCGACAGCCAGAAGTTCCTCAAGGAGGAGGAGCTGAAGCTCCTCGAGGCGGTGAAGCAGGCCGAGGAACAGAAGAAGCGGAAAGAGAGCAAGGAGCAGGCGTACGCGCTGCCGAAATTCGAGCTGGAGGAGCGGCAGTCCGTCACCGACGCGACGCTCGGCGACGGCGACATGCTCTACCTTCTCGTCACCGAGCGCCCCGCGAGCGCCAAGACGGCCATCGTGCCCAACTACGTCACACTGTCGGCGTACACCGAAGATATCAATGCGCGCACGAAAGTCGGAGATGCGCAGACCAAGGCGCGACTCGCCGTCTTCGATCTGAAGACGCTGAAGATCGCGTGGGCGAGCGTGCCCTCGGTCGACGAGAAGCGCGAGGTGCGGTGGTCGATGCCCGTGCTGTCCGACGACGGGAAACATGCGGTGGCGGCGGCGCGCGCTGGCAACAACGAGGATCGCTGGCTCGTGCTGGTGTCCGGCGACGGCAGCGGGAAGATCGTCGACCACGCCCATGACGCCGCGTGGGTTCGCGACCCGAACTTCGCGGGCTGGCTGCCCGACAATCGGCGCTTCTGGTTTGGCGCGGAGAAGGATGGCTGGGCGCATCTCTATACCGCCGACGTCACGAGCGACGCCCCGACAGCGAGAGCCCTCACGTCGGGAAAGTGGGAAGTCGCCGAGGCAGACCTCGCCCCCGACCGAACGAAGTTCTACATCAGCACCACCGAAACGCATGCCGGCGAGCGCCACCTCTATGCACTGCCGATCGATGGCGGGCCGCGAACGAAGCTGACCGCAGAGACCGGCGCCAGCAGCGGCGTGGCATCGCCCGACGACCGGACGATCGGAATCGTTTATTCGTACGTGAACAAGCCGCCGGAGGTGTACGTGATGCCGAATCAGCCCGGCGCGAAAGCGACACAGGTGACGACGAGCCCGTCCTCGGAATGGCGCGCCGGGAGATGGCTCGAGCCCGAGCTCGTGACGTTCAAGGCGCGCGACGGCATCGACGTCCCCGCGCGGCTCTACACGCCGGAGATGCTCGGCTCACGGCGCGATCGCAACGCGCCGGGTGTCATCTTCGTGCATGGCGCCGGGTATTTGCAGAACGCGCATCGCTACTGGTCCACCTACTATCGCGAGTACATGTTCCATCACGTCCTTGCGTCGCGCGGCTACGTGGTGCTCGACGTCGACTATCGCGGCAGCGCCGGCTACGGCCGCGACTGGCGAACCGCGATCTATCGACACATGGGAGGCAAGGACCTCGACGACATCGTCGATGGCGCGAAGTACCTGGCCGAGAAGCAGAAGGTCGACCCGCGTCGCGTCGGTGTCTACGGGGGCAGCTACGGCGGCTTCATCACGCTCATGGCGATGTTCACGTCGCCGAAGACGTTCGCGGCCGGCGCCGCGCTACGCCCGGTGACCGACTGGGCGCACTACAACCACCCGTATACGTCGAACATCCTCAACGAACCGCACACCGACGCGGACGCGTACCGCAAGAGCTCGCCGATCTATTTCGCCGACAAGCTCGAGGGTGCGCTCCTGATCCTCCACGGGATGGTCGACGTGAACGTCCACTTCCAGGACTCGGTGCGCCTCGCCCAGCGGCTGATCGAGCTGCGCAAGGAGAACTGGGAGCTGGCGGCGTACCCGGTCGAGGATCACGGCTTCGTGAAGGAAACCAGCTGGGCGGATGAATATAAGCGGATTCTGAAGCTCTTCGAGGTGCATCTGCGGGGTGTGGCTCCGGCGAATGGACGCAGCCAAACGCATTAGGAGTTCACAGGGAGATCGGGGAGATCGGGGAGCGCTCTCTCATTCACGGGGAGGTCAGGGAGATCAGGGAGGCCTTCTTCAATTCACAGGGAGGTCGGGGAAATCAGGGGAGGCAAGTCTTCAATTCACAGCGAGGTCGGGGAGATCGAGGGTGTCAGGAATTTCGTGTGTGGGGCATAGCATGAGGAGTATCTATGCGCCGCAAGCCCAAAGGGCCGCCTGACGCGCCATTGGCGCCGGTCCCGTCCGAGGTTCTCGACCAGTTTGTTCGGCAAGGGCCGATCTCGCCGGAGGAATTGGACGCCGCCGTTCGACGGTTCAAAAAGGCCGTTATCGAGCGGGCCCGCGGCGGCGAGCTGACCCACCATCTGGGCTATCCGCCCGGCGGCGCCAAGCCCGACGGCAATCGTCGACGTGAGCTAACCACCCATCACCGCAACGGGATGAGCGGCAAGACGGTGATCACCGACGACGGGCCGCTGCCCATTGACGTCCCGCGCGATCGCGAGGGCACGTTCGAGCCGCGGTTGATCGCGAAACACGCGCGTCGCTTCACCGGCGTCGACGACAAGATTCTGGCTCTCTACGCGCGAGGCCTGACTGTGCGGGAGATTCAGGCGTCCCGTTCTTGGCTGGAGATGTAGGCCGTGGAAGTCTCGCCGGATCTGATTAGCACGGTCACTGACGCCGTGAGGGCGAGGTCACGGCCTGGCAAGCCCGCCCGCTCGAGCCGATGTATCCGGTCGTCTTCTTCGATGCCCTCCGGGTCAAGATTCGCGATGAGGCGACGGTGCGCAGCCAAGCGATCTATCTCGCCCTCGCCGTGCTGCCGGATGGCGCGCGGGACATCCTCGGGCTGTGGATCGAGCAGACCGAAGGCGCCAAGTTTCTGGATGAAAGGTGTTCAGCGACCTTAAGGCGGGGAGCGCATTTCTTCCATTCGGGGAGATCTGACTGTAAATCCGGCGAAAGCGCCTCCGATCCCGCCGTGAAATCCAAGAAGAAGAAGAGTCCTCCCGCTCCCTGACCTCCCTCTGTGAATCGGAAAGGAGAGCCTCCCCAATCTCCCTGGTCTCCCTGTGAATCGGAAAAGAAGAGCCTCCCCGATCTCCCTGACCTCCCTGTGAATCCCGAAGGAAGAGCCTCCCCGACGTCCCCGATCTCCCTGTGAATGGCGAAGAAATGGGCTCCCCAACCTCCGCAACCCGCGACAAAAAATGACAACCGGGTAGGCCCTGTTCAGACCCTATACTCCTCATAGCACGTCATTTAGCGTGCGCCGGAGGAGTCGTACGGAGATGTGGCGATTGTCGTCGCGCGTGGTCGTGCTCGTCGCTGGCGCCTGTGTGTCGGCGTCGCTGCCCGCGGCGTCGCAAACGGCACCTGCGCGCGGTGCTGCTGTCTCGCCTCCCTTGATGGCCAGTCACACGACCGCTGACTCGCACACCGCGGTGGTTCAGCAGTATTGCACCGCCTGCCATAACGAGCGGTTGAAGACCGGCGGCCTGTCGCTTGCCGATTTCGACGCGACGAAGGCGGCGCGTCACGCACGCGTGGCCGAGAAGATGATTCGAAAGCTTCGGGCCGGCATGATGCCTCCCGCGGGCGTGAAGCGGCCCGACGCCGCGACGCTGCAGGCGCTCGCGAGCGCGATGGAGACCCGCATCGACCAGGCCGCCTCCGCACGAGCGAATCCCGGCTGGCGGCCGTTTCAGCGTCTGAACCGCGCCGAGTACGTGCGTGCGGTGCGCGACCTGCTCGACATCGAGGTGGATGCGGCGGCGTTTCTGCCCCCCGACACGGTGAGCCACGGGTTCGACAACATTTCGGACGAGCAGACCTTCTCACCGACATTGATGGAAGGGTACCTGCGCGGGGCGAGTCAGATCAGCCGGCTGGCGCTCGGCGATCGTCATGCCTCGGCCACGTCGGTCACGTACAAGGTGCCGCGCGACGCGTCGCAAATGCGCCACGTCGACGGCGCGCCCATCGGGACTCGCGGTGGAATCTCGGTGGTCCACACGCTTCCTGGCCGACGGCGAATACGCGTTCAGAATGCTCCTGCACAGCGGTCCGACCGGCGACCTCTTCGGCACGGCCAGCCGGGGTGAGCGGATCGAAGTGTCGCTCGACGGCGAGCGCGCGGCGCTCGTGCCGATCAACCATACGATGCGCGAGTCGGACGCGAACGGCCTGAACGTCTTCACGCCGCGCATCCACGTGAAGGCGGGCTCACGGCGCGTGTCGGCGGCGTTCATCCAGGCGGCCGACGGTCCCGTCGACGACCTCATCGCGCCCGATCGAGCACACGCTGGCCGACACCAACATCGGCGAGACATTCGGCGTGACCGCGCCGCCCCATCTGCGCGAGTTCGCCATCACCGGACCGCACGTCGTGACGGGCGTCTCCGAGACCGCCAGCCGGCGCCGCGTGTTCACGTGCCGGCCGACGGCGCCTGAAGAAGAGCAGGCGTGCGCGGCCGACATCATCACGCGTCTGGCGACCCGCGCCTACCGTGGTCATCTCGCGGCCGAAGACCTCGCGGATCTGCAGCGCATGTACGAACAGGGCCGCCGCAAGGACGGGTTCGAGGCGGGGATCCGCCTCGCGCTCCAGACCATTCTGGCGAACCCGCGGTTCCTCTTCCGCGTCGAACAGGCGCCGGCCGCCGCGCGGGCTGGCCAGGCGTACCGCGTGACGGATCTCGATCTCGCATCACGGCTGTCGTTCTTCCTCTGGGGGACGCTGCCGGATGCCGAGCTCCTGAACGTGGCGCGGTCGGGACGGCTGCACGCACCGGCGGTCCTTCAGAAACAAGTGAGCCGGATGCTCGCCGATCATCGCGCGGAGGCGCTGGCGTCACGCTTCGCGGCGCAGTGGCTCCGGTTGCAGGACGTCAGCAAGACCCGTCCGGACACGCTGACCTATCCGCTCTGGGACAACACGCTGTCCGAGGCGTTCGTGCGCGAGACCGAGCTGCTCTTCGATGCCATCGTCCGCGAAGACCGGAACGTCCTCGACCTTCTGACGGCCGACTTCACGTTCGTCAACGAGCGGCTGGCGAAGCACTACCGGATCCCGGACGTCATGGGCAATGGCTTCCGCCGCGTCCAGATCCCCGATGAGCATCGGCGCGGCATTCTCGGTCACGGCAGCATTCTGCTGCTGACATCGGTCGCCGATCGCACGTCGCCGGTGCTGCGCGGCAAGTGGGTGATGGAGGTGCTGCTCGGAAGCCCGCCGCCTCCGCCGCCGCCCAACGTGCCGGACCTCGAGGAGACGAAGGCCGTCAAGAACGCGAAGCTGCTCTCGGTGCGCGAGCGCATGGAGGAGCACCGGTCGAATCCGGCGTGCACCTCGTGCCACCGCGTGATCGATCCGCTCGGCCTCGCGCTCGAGAACTATGACGCGACCGGGGCCTGGCGAAGCAAGGACAACGGCGTCCCGGTGGATCCCACCGGCGAGCTGTACGACGGCACGAAGATCGAAGGTCCGGCGGGACTTCGACAGGCGCTGCTGGCGCGCTCCGACGTCATCCTTCTGAGCTTCACCGAGAGCCTGATGACCTACGCGCTCGGCCGGCCGATCGACCATGGCGACATGCCCGCGGTGCGCGCCATCGCGCGGGCGGCGTCGGCCAACGGCAATCGTTTCTCATCCTTCGTCTCGGGCATCGTCACGAGCGCGGCATTCCAGATGAGCACCGTCGAATCGCCGCACACCACGGCTTCCACGAGGTAAAGAGATGTTTCTCACGCAGAAGCACATGTCCAGGCGGGCCGCTCTCAAAGGCATGGGGGTGACCGTCGCGCTGCCGCTGCTCGACGCGATGGTGCCGGCGCGCACCGCGCTGGCTCAGACGGCGGCGGGGCGGATCCGTCTCGCGTGCATCGAGATGGTGCACGGGTCCGCAGGTGCGACGGCGTTCGGCGCCTCGAAGCACATGTGGTCGCCGGCCGCGGTTGGCCGCGAGTTCGATCTGACGCCGAGCAGCCTCGCGCCGCTCGACCCGGTGCGCGAACACATCACAATCGTCAGCAACACCGACGTGCGCAACGCCGAGGCGTTCTCGGCGCCCGAGATTGGCGGCGACCACTTCCGGTCGAGCGCGGTGTTCCTCACGCAGTCGCATCCGCGCCAGACGAAGGGCTCGAACGTCTTCTCCGGCACGTCGCTCGACCAGCATTACGCCCAGCGCTTCGGTCAGGAGACCGCCATCCCGTCGCTGCAGCTTTGCATCGAGAGCGTCGACCAGGCGGGCGGCTGCTCCTACGGGTATTCCTGCGTGTATACCGACACGATCAGCTGGGCGTCGGCGACGCAGCCGCTGCCGATGATCCGGGATCCGCGCACCGCCTTCGATCAGCTCTTCGGAGTCGGCGCGACACCGGAAGAGCGCGCGGCACGGAGGCTCGAAGACCGGAGCATCCTCGACACCATCAACGCCGCCGTGGCGCGCCTGCGGCGCGATCTCGGTCCGGCCGATCGCGTGCGCCTGAGCGCGTACCTCGACGAGGTACGCGAGGTCGAGCGCCGCATCCAGAAGGTCGAGGCGCAGAACACGAGCGGCGAACCGCGCGAGCTCCCCGGCGCGCCGGTGGGCGTCCCTGACTCGTTCTCCGAACACGTCAAGCTGATGTTCGATCTGCAGGTGCTGGCGTTCGCCGCGGACACCACGCGCGTCTTCTCGTTCAAGCTGGGACGCGACGCGTCGAGCCGCGCCTATCCCGAGAGCGGCGTGAAGACCGGCTTCCACCCGGCGTCGCATCACCAGGAGCGCGAGGAGCGCATCACGGAGTTTGCGAAGATCAACCGCTACCACGTGAGCCTGATGCCGTACTTCATCGAGAAGCTGAAGAACACGCCCGACGGCGAGCGCAGCCTCCTCGACAACACGCTCGTGCTCTATGGCTCGCCGATGGGAAACTCGAACGTGCACAACCACAAGCGATGCCCGTTGTTCCTGGCGGGGCACGCCGGCGGAAAGCTGCGCGGCGGCCTCCACCTGAAAGCGCCTGACGGCACGCCGATGGCCAATGTGATGCTGAGCATGCTCCACATCCTCGGCCTCGACGACATCGACGGCTTCGGCGACAGCACGGCCCCGTTCGAGCTGAACGCCGCGTCCGAGACGACGAACGCATGAAGAAGCCAATCGGAATCCTGCTCGGCATCGCGCTGGTGAGCCTCGGCCCCGCGGCGGAGGGTCAGAAGTTGGTCGCGCCCAGGATGGCGGCGTCGCACGCGTCCACAGCACTCAGGACGCTCGACGCGCAGACGGCCGTCGTCCAGCAATACTGCGTGACGTGCCACAACGAGCGAATCAACGCGGGCGGGATGTCGCTCGCCTCGTTCGAAGCGGGCAAGGCAGCGGACCACGCCGAGCTCACGGAGAAGATGATCCGCAAGCTGCGCGCCGGCATGATGCCGCCGCCGGGTGCGAAGCGTCCCGACGACTCCACGATCGACGGGCTTGCCGGCGCACTCGAAGCCGTGGTGGACACGGCGGCTGCGGCGAGACCGGATCCCGGCTGGCGGCCGTTCCAGCGAATGAATCGCGCCGAGTATGCCCGCTCGATCCGGGAGCTGCTGGCGATTGACGTGGATGTCACCGCCTTCCTCCCTCCGGACACAATCAGCGGCGGCTTCGACAACATTACCGACACGCAGGCGTTCTCTCCGGTGCTGCTCGAGGGTTACCTGCGGGCGGCCAGCCAGATCAGCCGTCTCGCGGTGGGCGATCGGAACGCATCCGCCGGCTCGACCACCTACAAGCTCGGGCGCACCAAGTCGCAGATGCAGCACGTGGAGGGTGCGCCAATCGGCACGCGCGGCGGCATCTCCGTCGTGCACGTGTTCCCGGCCGACGGCGACTACGTGTTCAGGATGAATCTGCACAACGAGCCGCTCGGCGGCCTGTACGGGCGGTCGACGATGACCGCCCTCGGCCTGAAGGAGAAGGTGGAGGTTTCGATCAACGGCGAGCGCGCGGCCCTTCTGGATCTGAACACGCGGATGAGCGAATCGGATTCCGCGAACAGCCTCGATCTCGTCACGCCGCCGATTCACGTGAACGCGGGTCCGCAGCGCGTGTCCGCCGCCTTCGTGCAGAACCTCGAGGCGCCGCCAGACGACCTCCTGATGCCGACCGAGAACTCGCTCGTCGACGTGAGCATGAGCTACGGCGTGACGCTCCTGCCGCACATGCGCGATCTGACGGTGGTGGGGCCGTCCAGGGTCACGGGCATCTCGGACAGCGTGAGCCGCCGCAAAGTGTTCACGTGCCGGGCGACGAGCGCGGCCGAGGAAACGCCATGCGCGGAGGCCATCGTCCGGCGGCTGGCGGGCCAGGCCTACCGCGGACGGGTGACGGATCAGGACGTGCGCGACCTGATGACGTTCTATGCGCGCGGCCGATCGCAGGGCGACTTCGAGAGCGGCGTGCGCCTGGCGCTGCAGGCGGTGCTGGCGAGTCCGCGATTCCTCTTCCGCCTGGAGCACGCGCCGCAGACGCTGCGGGCGGGGGAGGCGTATCGCCTCAAGGACCATGACCTCGCGTCGCGGCTTTCGTTCTTCCTCTGGGGAACGTTACCCGATACCGAGCTGCGCGATGCAGCCGCCGCGGGAGCCTTGCGCACGAGCGCCGGCGTCGAGCGGCAGGTGCGGCGCATGCTCGCCGATCCGCGCTCGGAGGCGCTGTCGACCCGCTTCGCGTCGCAATGGCTGCGTCTCCAGGACCTGGAGAAAATCCATCCCGACTATCTGCACTACCCGAATTACGACGACACGCTGTCCGAATCGATGAAGCGCGAGACGGAGCTCTTCTTCGACAGCCTGATCCGCGAAGACCGCAGCGTCCTCGATCTCTTGACGGCCGACTACAGCTTCATCAACGAGCGCCTCGCCCGTCACTACCGCATCCGGAACGTCGTCGGCAGCCACTACCGCCGTGTGCAGCTTCCCGAGACCCGGCGCGGCATTCTTGGGCATGGGAGCATCCTCACGCTGACGTCGGTGGCCGATCGCACGTCGCCGGTGCTGCGCGGCAAGTGGATCATGGAAGTGTTGCTTGGCACACCGCCGCCTCCGCCGCCGCCGAACGTTCCGGACCTCGAGGAAACGAGCGGCATCAAGGGCGCGCGCCTGCTGTCCGTGCGGGAGCGCATGGAGGAGCACCGGAAGAATCCCGCCTGCACGTCGTGCCACAAGGTCATCGACCCGCTCGGCCTCGCGCTGGAGAACTACGATCCGACGGGGGCGTGGCGCATCAAGGACAACGAAATGGCGGTCGATGCGACCGGCGAGCTGTATGACGGCACGAAGCTGACTGGCCCCGCGGATCTCCGGACGGCGCTTCTGAGGCGCCGCGAGGTGATCCTTTTGAGCTTTACCGAGAATCTGATGCGTTACGCTATCGGACGCCGCGTGGAGCACGGGGACATGCCCGCGATCCGCGCCATCGTGCGCGAGGCGGCGGGCAGCGGCAACCGCATGTCTGCGTTCATTCTCGGCGTCGTCTCCAGCCCCGGGTTCAAGATGAACAAGGCCGCTCAAGACGTACTCACGACAGAGGATTCGAGGAGATAGGGTTGATGTATCTGACGAAAAAGCACATCTCGCGGCGAACGGTGCTGCGCGGCATGGGTGTGACGGTGGCGCTTCCGCTGCTCGAGGCGATGCTGCCGGCGCGCTCGGCGCTGGCGAACGGCGCCGGCTCGAAGACGCGCTTCGTCGCTGTGGAGATGGTGCACGGCGCCGCCGGCAGCACCGCGCTGGGTCTCAAGAAGAACCTGTGGTCGCCGGCGGGCGTCGGCAGGGACTTCGACCTCTCGCCGACCAGCCTCAGTCCGCTCGAACCGTTCCGCGACTATCTCACCATTGTGAGCAACACGGACGTGAAGAACGCGGAGGCCTGCACGGCCCCCGAGATTGGCGGCGATCACTTCCGATCGAGCGCCGTGTTCCTGACGCAATCGCACCCGAAGCAGACGCAAGGCTCGGACGTCGAAGTGGGTACGTCGCTGGATCAGTTCTATGCGGCGCGCAGCGCGAAGGAAACGCCCATTCCGTCGATGCAGCTCTGCATCGAGAACGTCGATCAGGCCGGCGGCTGTTCGTACGGCTACTCGTGCGTCTACACGGATTCGATCAGCTGGGCATCGCCGACCGAGCCCCTTCCGATGATTCGCGACCCGCGGACGGTGTTCGATCAGCTGTTCGGCGTCGGGGCGACGCCAGCGGAGCGCGCTCAGCGAAGGGAAGAAGATCGCAGCATCCTCGACTGGGTTGGCGAGTCGGTGTCACGGCTCGGGCGGGAGCTCGGGGCCGCGGACCGCGCCCGCCTGAGCGACTATCTCGACGACGTGCGCGAGGTCGAGCGGCGGATCCAGGCGGTGGAGGCCTTCAATCGCAGCGGAGAGCCGCGCGATCTGCCGGGTGCGCCGGTCGGCGTCCCCGACTCGTTCGAGCAGCACGTCAAGCTGATGTTCGATCTGCAGGCGCTCGCGTTCGCATCGGACATCACACGCGTGTTCGCGTTCAAGCTCGGACGCGATGCCTCGAACCGCGTCTATCCCGAAAGCGGCGTGAAGCTGGCGTTCCATTCCGCCTCGCACCATCAGGAGCGCGAGGAGCGGATCAACGACTACGCCAAGATCAACCGCTACCACGTGAGCATGATCCCGTATTTCCTCGAGAAGCTGAAGAACACGCCGGACGGCGAGAGCAACCTGCTCGAGAACAGCCTCATCCTGTACGGTTCGCCAATGGGGAATTCCAACGTGCACAACCACAAGCGCTGCCCGTTGTTCCTGGCGGGGCGGGGTGGTGGCCGTGTGCGCGGCGGAGTCCACATCATGACGGCGGATCACACGCCGATGGCCAACGTGATGCTGTCGGTGGCGCACGCGCTCGGGCTCGACGATTTCGAGAAACTCGGCGACAGCAGCGGGGCGATCGATCTGAACGGCACGCCGGAAACGCTATGAAGCACGTTGCAGCGGGATCGGCGTTGTGCCTCGCGCTGCTCGCCTGGAGCGTCGCGCTCGGCGCGGCCGGCACCTCGCCCGTTGCCGACGCCGCGATGGACGGGAATCGCGAAGCGGTGCGGGCACTTCTGAAGCAAGGCGTGGACGTCAACGCCGCGCAAGGCGACGGAATGACCGCGCTGCATTGGGCGGCATCGAGCAACGACGTCGAGCTTGCCGCGATGTTGATCCACGCGGGCGCCAACCCGCGGGCGGCGACGCGGATCAACGGATACACGCCGCTCATGATGGCGGCGAAAGTCGGGCATGCGGCGGTCATCAGGACGCTGCTCGAGCGCGGAGCGGACGCGAAGGCCGTATCGGTCACCGGCACCTCGCCCCTGATGCTGGCGGCCGCGGCCGGCAGCTCCGACGCCGTCGGGGCGCTGCTCGATGCCGGCGCCGACGTCAATGCCCGAGAGTCCGCGCGCGGCCAGACGGCCATCATGTTCGCCGCCGCCCACAACAGGGTGCCGGTGCTCACGCTGCTGGTGCAGCGCGGCGCCGATGTCGCTGCGGCGTCGAAGGTCCTGGACCTGAACGCCTTCACCGAAGAAGACTCCGAGCGCCGCCCCGCGCAGCCCGCACAGACCACGCAGCCCGCCGCGGATCGCAAGCCGCAGGCGCCCGGCGTCGACCGCAACTTCGTATACACGGAGCTCATCGGCTACATGGGCGGGTTCACGCCGCTGCTGCTTGCGGCGCGCGAAGGCCACACCGAGAGCGTACGCGCGCTGCTCGAGTCGGGAGCCGACGTCAATCAGGTCAGCGAGGGCGATCGCAGCAGCCCGCTGCTCGTCGCTACGATCAACGGCCACTTCGATCTGGCCAGGCTCCTGCTCGACCGGGGTGCAAACCCGAGGCTGGCTGCCGCCAACGGCGCGACGCCGCTCTATGCGGCCGTCAATTGCCAGTGGGCGCCGAAAGCCAACTACCCACAGCCGAGGGCGCACCTGCAGCAGAAGCTCACGTATCTCGACCTCATGGCCGCGCTCCTCGAGAAGGGCGCCGACGCCAACGTACGCGTGAATCGAAAGGTCTGGTACTCGGGGTACAACTCGGATCTATCCGGCCTCGACGAAATCGGCGCGACGCCATTCTGGCGTGCCGCGTATGCGAGCGACGTCGACGCGATGAAGCTCCTCAAGGCGCACGGCGCCGACCCGCTGATTCCGACGATGAAGCCGGCCGGCCGGCGGCGGTTCACGGACGGCGCGCGCGAGCAGCCGAAAGACATCTCCGGCATTCCGGCGGTGCCAGTCGGCGGCCCGTCGGTCACGGCGCTCCATGCCGCGACCGGCGCCGGCTACGCCGAAGGCTTCGCCGCGAATTCCCACCGGATTCACCCGGCAGGCTGGATGCCCGCCGTGAAGTATCTCGTCGAGGAGATCGGCTTCGACGTCAACGCCCGCGACCACGAAGGGAATACGGCGCTGCATCACGCCGCGGCGAGAGGCGACAACGAAATGATTCTCTATCTCGTCTCGAAGGGCGCCGACCCGAAAGCGGTCAATCGCGCGGGCCAGACGACGGCCGACATGGCCAACGGGCCGGTCCAGCGCACCCAGCCGTATCCCGAAACAGTCGCCCTGCTGATGAAGCTCGGGTCGAAGAACAACAACAAGTGCGTGTCCTGCTGAGGGTGCTCGCCTGGGCCGTGGGCGGTAAGCGTTTGGCGGTAGGTAAATCCCAAGTCGCAAATCCCGAATCGCAAAGCCTTACCGCCGACCGCCGACGGCCTAGCGCCTAGTCGGCCGGCGAACGCTCGTCACGACGTCGACAATAGCCGCGGTGACGCGGCGCGCTTCATCCTCATCGTTCAGATCCGCGTTCACCGTTGCTGTCGGAAGTCCGCCTCGGAGCGCGGCCTCTCGACCCAGGCGCACGGCATCGTCCCAGCGCGCCACCTCGCGTGACGCGCGGGTGAGATGGTCGGGCCGGTGAAGAAATGCGCTCACGACGATGGCGGAGGCCGGCGGCAGCCCCTTCCACCTCGCCGAGAACAGACGCGTGGCGCGGAGTATTCCCATGCGCGCCAGCCACGGAGCCGCCTCCAGGAAGGTCGCGCTCTGCTCCACCGGCGCTGACTCCGCGATCAGGACGAGAGCGGCCGTATCCGCGGGATAAATGCGCGCGAACCGGCGAACGAAGGATGCGCCAAGGGAGGCGCCCGCGAGCACGTAGGGTCCGGGCTCCTTCGCGGCAGCGAGCAGGGCATGCAGTTCCTCCGGAACCCTGCCCGGGTCGTACGGCTTGTCTCCCGCTTCGCTCCAGCCAAGACCCGCACGATCGTAGCTGCAGACGCGTGTCGTTCTCGCGGCGTCGCGCTGAACCCATCCCCACGCCGCCGACATCGCGGTCTCGGGCGCCTCGAGGACGACGGTCGGCGAGCCCTGGCCCACGCAATGGATGTGCAGTTGATGGCCCCCGACGTCGACGAGGCGGCCCGGGTGCGGATACTTGCGCCTCTCCAGCGCTGTTGCGACGCCTTGATACGTCGCGCCAATCAGGATCACGACTCCCAGCACGATGAGCACGGACGTGATTGCCAGGCGGGCGCGCGGATTCATCGCAGCGCTAGGATTCGCTTTCGGCGAGACCGTACTTCTCGATGCGCGAGTACAGTTGCGCGCGGGTGAGGCCGAGCAGCTTCGCGGCGCGCGTCTTGTTGTGCCGCGCCTGCGTCAGGGCCTTGACGACAAGGGACCGCTCGATGGCTTCGAGGTTGACGCCGCCGGCCGGGAACGCGCCGCCGTTCAAATCCGCCGCCGCCCCGGTCGCGGGTCGAGGTGCCGTGACGGGGAGGTGCTCGCTTCGGATGTAGCCGCCGTCGGCGAGGATGACCGCACGCTCGATGGCATTCCGCAGCTCGCGCACGTTGCCCGGCCAGTGGTAGCGGGCCAGCTGCTCGCGGGCGTCGCGCGCGATGCCCGAGGCAGGCCGACCGACGCTCAGGCCGATCTCCTCGAGAAAACTGTCCGCGAGCTCGAGGATGTCTTCGGGCCGCTCGCGGAGCGGCGGCAGCACGATCTCGAACACCCCGAGGCGATAGTAGAGATCCTCGCGGAACTCGCCGCGCCGGATCGCCGCCATGAGATCGCGGTTCGTCGCGGTGATGACGCGGATGTCCGCGTGCTGGAGCCTCGTGCCGCCCAGGCGCAGATACTCCCGCTGTTCCAGCACACGGAGCACCTTGGCCTGCACCGCCGGCGACATCTCGCCCACTTCGTCGAGGAAGAGCACGCCGCCATTCGCCTGCTCGATGCGGCCAGGCTTGGCCTGCACGGCGCCGGTGAACGCGCCCCGCTCGTGGCCGAAGAGCTCCGATTCGAGAAGCTGATCGGGCAGCGCCGCGCAATTGATGGCGATGAACGGCCCGTTGCTTCGCTTCGAGCCGTGATGGATGAACCGTGCCACGACCTCTTTGCCCGTGCCGGACTCGCCGGTCAGGAGCACGGTGGTCTCGGTCTGCGCGACGCGCGCGGACTGGGCCAGCACGTCCTTCCACTGCTTCGTCGACCCAATCACCCGGCGCTGACCGGAACGTGCCTCGAGCTCGCGAGTGAGCGTGGCCACCTGCGCCTCGAGCCGCGCGGCGGTTGCGCGCGCCTCGGCATCGCGGCGCGCCGCGACGGCGAGTCGCTGATGCGAGAGCGCGAGCGCGAGGTGATCCGCCACGCGCCGCGCGAAATGGATGTCCTCGTCGTCGAACTGGTCCACGTCGCGGGCCATGAAGAAAAGCGACCCGAAGACATCGGTGCCGAGCGGGAGCGGCACGCGTAGCACCGATTTCGCGCGGCACAGCCCGAAGAGGCGCGCCCGCACCGCTGATGGCTTCACGTCGGCCGCGGTGTCCCGGACGATGTAGGAGTTGCGGTGGAGGACCGACGTTTCATCATCCGTGAGCGTGATCGGCTCCCAGAACACGGGGTCGGTGACCGACGCGCCCGCCAGCGCGTAGACGCGAATCGTGCGGCCGTCTTCGCCCCACGCCGTCATGGCCAGCGCGTCGTGTGGCAGCCCACCGCGCACGACCTCGGATACCTGGTCGAAGACCATTCGGATGTCGAGCGACTCGGCCATCGTCTGGAGCAGCCCTTCGAGGCTCTCGATGCGCTCGCGGCGCACCGCCTCCGTGCTGCGGAGCGCTTCGTGATGGACCGCGAGGGCCAGGAGATCGGCGACGGCATCGAGGAGCGACTGGTGGTCGCCCGTGAACGCATCCGGCTGGCTCGAGGTGAACCACAGTGCGCCGGGCACGCGCGTTCCCTGGCGCAACGGGCAGATCAGGAGCGAGGCGGCGTCCTTCTTCAGGTCCGCCGTGGCTTCGTCGTGGGCGGGATCGGCAATTCGGTAGCCCGCGACCTCGAGGCCGCCGGTCGCCAGGGCCGTATACAGCATGACCGAGTTCGCACGATCCAGCCGCAGGACGTGCATCCGCTCGAATGGAATCTCGGCCCGCAGAATATCTGCGAGGCCCGACACCACGCCGTCGAAGGAGGTGGCTTCCGCCACCAGGCGAGCAACCGCCGTCAACACGGCGCCGTGGTCGGTCATGGAAGACCAACCAGTATAATGCTCCGGTCAAACGTAGATGTTTCACGGACTTACGGACTTGATTGGCCGCCTTGACGCGGCGGTCGCGATGCGCGAGCCGGCGGCCGTGACCGCGCGGGTGAAGAGCGACCTTTCGAGTCTGCTGTCAGGGTCGGAGCTGCGTCTCCCGGAATCGTATTGGCGCACGCGTCAGGAAGGCTATGCGCGGCGCCTCCTGCATCAGAATCCTGACCTCGGGTATACGGCCGTCGTGATGACATGGGCGCCGGGGCAGTGCACGCCGCTGCACGATCACGGCGGCCTGTGGTGCGTCGAGGGGGTCGTGGATGGAGCGATGGAGGTGACGCGGTTCGACCTGGCCGATCAATCGAACGGCTCATATGCGTTCGAGGAGCGGGGCAAGGTGCGCGCCGAAGTCGGAAGCGCCGGCTCGCTGATTCCGCCGGTGGACTATCACATTCTTGGAAACGCGCTTCTCGACCGTCCTTCCCTGACCCTGCATGTATACGGCGGCGACCTCACGAGCTGTCACGTCTTCCTGCCTCGTCCGGATGGCCGGTACGAACGCCACGAGCGCGCACTCAGCTACCACGACTGACCGTGATGGTCCTTGCTCCAGGCCTCAGTTATGTCGACCTCCATTTCCTTGGGCGCCCTCACGCCATAGCGACGGGGATCATCAGTGGTCCGGGCGGCACGGCGCTGGTCGACCCGGGTCCCACGACATGTCTGGCCACGCTCGAAGCAGGGCTTCACGAACAGGGCCTTCAGCTCGCGGACGTGACGCACCTCCTCTTGACGCACATCCATCTGGATCACGCAGCCGCGACGGGCACGATCGTCAGCCGGCACCCGCGCATTCAGGTGCTCGTGCACGATCGCGGCGCGAAGCACATGGTGGATCCCAAGAAGCTGCTCGACAGCGCGACGCGGTTGTACGGCGCGGACATGGACCGGCTTTGGGGCGAGTTCCTGGCGGTGCCCGCGTCCAACGTGCGGCGCCTCCAGGGAGGCGAGCAGGTGGAGGTGGCAGGTCGCACGTTCGAGGTCGCGTACACGCCGGGACACGCATCGCACCACGTCAGCTACTACGATGCGTCGAGCGGTGTCGCGTTCGTCGGCGATACCGCGGGCATCTGCATCGAGGGCGGCTACATCGTGCCGCCGACGCCGCCTCCCGACATCGATCTCGAAGCGTGGCGAGACAGCGCCGGCCGCATCGAGGCATGGCAACCGAAGACGCTGTTCCTGACCCACTTCGGCCCCAGCCCGCTTCCGCCGGCGACGCACATGCAAACGCTCCTCGAAAACCTGGACACCGCGAGCCGGCTCGCTCGCGAGACGCTGTCAACGCCAGGCACAGACGACGATCGACGCCGACAGTATGCGGATCTGATCAAGCGTGAACTGCGCCGCCAGATGACCGAGGCGCAGATGTCATCGTACGCGCTGGCGGCGCCGTTCGAGATGCTGTGGGACGGACTCGCGCGGTATTGGCGGAAGAAGGCTTAAGGCTTAGGGCTTAAGGCTTAGGGCCATGACGGCTTAAGTCGTCATGGCCCTTGAGCCTTGAGCCTTGAGCCTCGAGTCGCTAATTGGCGACGGCGGTGAGCGCGGCGCCGTGCGCCTGCTCGGGCTCGACGAGGAGCCGGAGGGCGTATCCGTTCGGCGTGCCGGTCGACGACTTGTAGGGGCCCACGCGGTAGACAGCGCTGAGGACCTTTCCGTGCTGCAGCACGCGCGGCAGGTCGCCGCACTCGCGCGCCGGCGGTTCAATCTGGAAGTGCACCAGCCGGTACAGCGGGATGGACGCTGGCACCTGGCACTCCACGAACGCATCCACGTCGCTCACGTCCCGTGTCACGACGGATGCGAACCGCAGCGTGCCTGACGCATCACGCCATGTGAGACGGCCCGGCACGCATATCCGGCGGCGTTCACCGATGCGTTGCCGAGAGAAGCTCCGCGACATCTGGTCTTGCGTGGCGATGGTCTGGATCACGACGGCCCCCTTGCGAAAAGCTGGTGCCCGGTCCTGTATCAATGCGCAGGCCGATGTCGCTCGTGTCGCTTCGCTGCACACTGTTACGTCTAACTCTTTGATTTGGAAGGGCTAATTCTTTGGCCGCTCCGGGCGGAAAATCAGCCGCCACGGATACCAGGTATCCACGGGCATGTATACCTGATTACTATGTATCCGCCGCTGCGCCCTCCAGACCCAGACGACGCATCTTGAGGTAGAGGCCACGGCGCGTAAGTCCAAGCACTCTGGCCGTTTCAGAGATGTTACCTGCCGTGCTCGCGAGCGTGGCGCGAATGAGGCCTCGCTCGAGCACCTCGACCGCAGACGCCAGATTGCCCGGGGTCAAGGGTTGCGAACCCATATTTTGCACGCCGAAAGGCGCCGCCGGCGGAGCCGAAAGGTCCGCGGATAGATGTTCTGGCCCGACTGTTCCGCCCGGCGGACTCATGGCCACAGCTCGCTGGATTTCGTTCCGGAGCTGACGAACGTTTCCCGGCCACCAGTACCGAGGCGAAGAGATCCAGGGTCGCGGTTCCGAGCTGGACGTCGGGCTTGCCGAGGCGTTCGCACGCTTCGCGCAGGAACAGCGTGCTCAGATGCGGAACTTCTTCGCGCCGTTCGCGCAGGGCAGGGACCTGGATGCGGATGACGCTCAGACGATAGTAGAGATCCTCGCGAAACTTGCCTTCCGCGACACGCTGTTCGAGGTCGGCGTTCGTGGCCGCGAGCACGCGCACGTCCACGCGCTGCGGGCGCGTCTCGCCGACCGGCATGATCTCACCCTGCTCGAGAAATCGAAGCAGCTTTGGCTGGATGTCGAGCGGAAGGTCGCCGATCTCATCGAGGAACAGCGTACCGCCGGCCGCGGACCGGATGAGGCCGGGCTGGTCGGTAATCGCCCCTGTGAAGCTCCCGCGGCGATGGCCGAACAACTGACTGTCGGCGAGGTCGCGCGTCGTGGTGGTGCAGTTGTAGGGCAGGAACATCGCGGAACTGCGCGGCGACCCCGAGTGAATCGCTCGCGCCACGAGGTCTTTCCCGGTGCCGCTCTCTCCGGTGATGAGCACGGTCAGGTCGTGTCCCTTCAGCCGCTGAATCTGGTCCACGACGCGGTTCATCGCGGCGCTGGCCACGACGAAGCCGGGGACCAGCGGTTCGAGCGGCCTTTCGTTCACGGCCTCGACAGCCTGCGGCGGCCGCTCGCGGACGCCGCACAGCTCGAAGCCCTGGCGGGCCACGGCCGTCACCGTGCGGAACCGCCGCAGCGCGGGCAGACCGAGCGCGCGCGCCGACACGACGGTGCAGAAGCGGCCGCCGTCGTAGTCGCGTCCCAGCGCCTCGGTGGAGAGCAGCCCCTCGCCGTACGCGCTGCTGCCGAATGACGCGGCGCGCGCGAGCGCGCGGGCCACTTCGCTGTCGCAGCCGGCCGCGGCCACGACGCGGACGTCTCCGCCGGGCGTCGCGACGAACACGACGGCGGCGTCCGCATCAGTCCCTTCGAGCAGCGCGCCGGCGGTTTCACGCGCGAGAAGCTCGGGAAGGATCGCTGCGTCCACGAGACGTCGTACGAGCGCGTCGTCGGCATCGGCCGGCGATCCCACGTACTCACCCGTGCCGGGCGTCTTCAGCAGCTCCGCCGCGGATTCCGCCTCCGTCAGATCGCGCATCGCGCCGAGCGATCGGAATACCGCGCAGGCCTGGCCAAGATAGCGTTCCGACGTCGAGCGCGCGCCCGCCCGCGCGGCCAGGCGGCCGAGCGCGAGGTGGCTGAGCGCCGCCTGATACCGCTCGCCGAGGAGATCGAAGACGTTCGCGCTCTGCGCGAAGTCGTGATACGCCTCGGTGGGCCGTCCGGCGCGGTCGTGCATGGCGCCGCGCAGCCGCAGGTACTCGCCCCAGTTGCTTGGCGTGGCGCGCGGATCGAGGCGCGCTTCGCACGCGGCCAGGCGCTGCTCGGCCTCCTCGAGTCGCCCCGCAAGCATCAGCGCTTCGCACGCCGCGAGATCGGCCTGCAGCGCTTCGGGCGGCGGTACGCCAGGAGCCCTCGCAATTTCGTCCGCGGTTTTCAGCGCATCGTCATAGGCGCCGCGCCGCATCGCGAGCTTTGCGCCGAGGACCTTGAGCGACCATTCGTACCAGCCGCTGGCCTGGCCCCCGTACGCTTCGCTGGCGTGCCGCAGGTACTCCCCGGCACGCTCGTACGAGCCGCGCATCAAATGGATCTGGGCCAGCGTGTCGAACACAGCGCCGGTCGTTTCGTGGAAGAGCACCGGGCTGCGCACGTCGAGCGCACGGTTGAGCACGTGTTCCGCGCGCTCGAGATCGCCGAGGAGCACCAGCGTCTGTCCGAGCGTCGCGAGGGCGACGGCAAGCCCGTGCCTCGATCCCATGCTTTCGTGTAGCTCGAGGCTGCGCTCCGCCAGCGCGAGGGCTTCGTCGTGGCGATGGCGCATGAGCGCCACATTGGCCTGGTTGTGCACGACGCCGGCGAGGACGTCGTTGGCGTGAATCGCGACGGCAAGGCGCTCGGCCTGGCGGAGGGCGGCCGTGGCTTCATCGTGGCGCCCCGATTGTGCGAGCTGGATCGCGGACAGCGAATGCACGAGCGCCACGTGGCGCCGGTCGCCCGCCGCGTGCAGCGCCGACGCCGCCTCGGTGAGGTGCTCTCGGACGATGCCGACGTCGCCCACCTGTCGATAGCACAACCCCAGCTCGAGATGGGCGAGGCCGATGGCGCGCGAATCGTGCGCGAGCTCGGCCTGCTTGAGCGCTCTGGTGTGGAGGGCGATCGCGCGGGACTGTTCGCCGCGAGCCATCGCGATGCGGCCGTGAAGGCGCCAGAACGTCGAGAGGCGCGGCGGCGGAATCTGCTCGCGAAGCGTGTCGGGCGTCCGGCCGAGCGCCGAGGCCGCCTGTGTCAAGTCATCCTGAAGCAGCCACGCCTCGGCGAGACAGGCGCGGATGGAGAGCTCGTCATCGCGTTTCAGCGAGCCCGATCGCAGCACGGGTGACAGCAGCTGGGCCGCTTCGGCGCCTCGCCCGCGCTCCAGCGCCGCCTGTGCTCGCGCCAATGTGGATTGTATGGTCGCCGTGACCACGCCCGCGAGTATACAGGACGGTACCGACATTGCTCCCTGTGTCCATGATCCGAGGATGACAGGAGGAAACCCATGTCACACGTCACCAGCAAGCTGACAACGGCGCTGGCGGGTGTCGCGCTGGCCACCTTGCCCGTCCTGGTTGGGGCGCAGAGCACCGCCAAACCACAGCAGACGAGCCCGCCGCGCGCGCAAACTCAGCCGCGATCGACAACCGATGAGAGCTCCCCGCAGCACCACCTCGACCAGGCGAAGAAAGCTCTCAACAGTATTCAGAACAGCTCACTGAAGGACGACGCGAGGACGCAGGTCGCCGAGGTTCGCACGCACTTCAATCAGCTCGAAAGCGCATGGCTCAAGCAGGTGGCGGGTGCAGCGCGCAGCGGCGCAGCGAGCACCGGGCACGCGGGTGGCCACGTGGGAACCACGGCCAATCCGGCGAGCGCTACGACGTCCGGAACGCCTTCGGCGGCGACGGCCGGCACTACGGGCACGCCCGAGCAGGCTGGCGCAACAGGAGCGACGTCGCGCCAGACGCCCCGCAGCGGAACCGCGACCAGCCAACCCTCTGGCAGGAGTGACGAGTGGATGACGCACTATCAGGCGATCGACGGCATACTCGATCGTCTCGATGCCGATACGCGCGCCAAGCTCGAAGACTTCCGGCGTCACCTCGAACAGTTCCACACAGCGGCCATGACCCAGAGCCGTGTCGGCGAGGAAGGTGCGGCAAGCGCGGCGGCGCATACCGGGACGATGGCGCAGACGCAGCCGTCGAGCACGCCGGCCGCGACCGCATCGGCAGCCGTCGACAGCGCGGCGATTGCCCGGCTCTCTGCGCAGGTCGACGACCTGATTGGCAGCGCATCAACGAGCTCCATGTCCGCCACCGCAGGCGCGGTAGGGACGACTGGCGCGGCGGGAGCGACGACGACCGGCACGGTCTGTGTCGATCGGGCGAAGCTCGAACAACTGAAACGGGACATCGAGGCGCTTCAAAGGCGCTAGCTGGCTTAAGGCTTAAGGCTTAGGACCAAAGGCCTTGACGACCTAGGCCGTCAAGGCCGTACAGCCTTAAGCCCTACTGAGCCCATTTGCGCCTATAATCCCCGGGTGCTGCTCTCCGCCCACGGCGGGACCCACCCTGGTCGGCGCGCATCGAACGAGGACGCACTCCTGGTCGATGCGGTTCTCGGGCTCTTCATCGTTGCGGACGGCATGGGCGGCCACAAGGCGGGCGAGGTTGCGGCCCGACTCGCGATCGAGACGATTCAGGAGTTCATCGCCGGCAGCGGCGACACCCGCGATCTGACGTGGCCGTACGGCGTGCGGCCGGATCTCTCCTTCGACGCGAACCGACTGCGGACCGCCGTGCGGCTGGCAAACACGCGCGTCCTCGAGGCGTCGGAAGAACGTGCGGAGTACGCCGGGATGGGCACGACGGTGGTCGCCGCCATGGCCCGCGAGCACCGCCTCGTATTCGTCGGTGTGGGCGACAGCCGCGTGTACTTGTGGCAGCGCGGCGCGCTCGCGCAGCTGACGAAGGACGATTCATGGGTCGCGACCGTGCTGGCGCGGGAGCCCGGCATGACGGACAGCGCGCTCGCACAGCACCCGATGCGTCACGTGCTGACGAGCGTCATCGGCGCGCGGTCCGATATGGAACCCGATGTCGAAGAGCGCGATCTGGAGCGCGGTGATGTCGTGCTACTTTGCAGCGACGGGCTGCATGGCGCGATGGATCTTGCCGAGACAGAAGCGCTCCTCGGATCGGATGCCCCCGTGCAGGACATCACGGCGACGCTCGTGCAGCGCGCGCTCGCCCGCGGCGCCTCCGACAACGTGACGGCGCTCGTGATTCGGCGCGACTCCTAACGAATCACGAACTACGAACGACGGAGGAGGAGACCAATGCGGTCTTGAACTTCTCGACGAGGTCGACAGGCGTCGGGTCGAACCCGTCGAGCAGGGCGAGGACGTACGAGCACCATTCCGCGAACACGAGCGCCGCGAACGTGCGCTCGAGCACCGTCGTACCCGGCATCGCCCATTCGCGCAGCGCGACATGGTCCAGTCCATCCCGCCGGAAGGTGTCGGCCATGACGTGGAACCGCTGGCGGACTTTCGGGTGGCTGCTCGGATCGTGCACGTAGAAGGCACCGAACTTCGCCAGCGGCTTCACGTAGCCGATCATCTCGTTGTGGTTCGCCTCCGGCAGCGCGTTGAAGAACGCGGGACGCTTCGAGTTCTCGTTGAACTTGATCTTCGTGATCCGGGCGATCGACATCAGATGCCGTTCATCGGTGTAGACAACCGGGATCCTGTCTTTCAGCCACTCCGCGACATCCTGGGCGTCTTTGCGAACGTCGATCTCATCGAGGAACATCGCCACCGACGCGAGCTCCGGCGTCGGGTCGGGCATCAGCCCCGCGGCGGCCAGCACACGCGCAAAGAACGTGACGAAATAGCCGACCGCGCTGCGCGGCTGGAAACCGCGTGGCTCCCGCTCGACGGGAATGCGGACCAGGGCGAACTCGCGTTGATGGGCGAGCGTCTGCAGCTGGCCGCCGGCTGTGACGACGACCACGTTCTTCGAATGCCGCGGGAGGCCTTCGATGGCCGAGAGCGTCTCCTCGGTGGAGCCCGAGAACGAGCTTGCAATCACGAGCGTCCGGTCATCCACTGGCGGCAACGTGTAGTGACGCACGATCGTGAGAGGCCCGAGCAGCTTCTCACCGAAGACCGCAATCACCACGTCGGCCGGAAGAGCGGAGCCGCCCATTCCGACGATGACCGCCTTCGTGAACGTGCCCGCGGGAATTCGCGGCAGCGCCTGATCGAGTGCCGTTCGTATCTGGTTCGGTACGCCCTCGATGACCGCCTTCATGTTCGAACGATCGAGGCTTCGTGCGAGGGAGTCGAGGTCTGCTGCCATGGCTAGAGCTTATCTGATCAAATAAAAACTGGTCTGACGGCCGGCAATCCAGTCCCATCCGCTCTCGAGGAGCGCGGCGTCCTCTTCGAGCGCAAAGCGGACCGGTTGATTGTCCCACTCCTTGACCGGGTGCGTGACGTTCAGCTCGATCGAATGCCACGTGTTCGGGCGGAAGACGTAATCTCCGCGCACCGGCACGCCGGCCTGGTAGTCGGTCATCCCGATCGGTGGGCCCGCTGCGTGGCCGTGATAGCCGACGGGGTGACAGTAGATCGACGGCGTGAGCCCTTCCTTCTTTGCCTGTTCGAGCGCGTTGGCGAGCGCCTGATTGCCGGTCCCGCCCGTCCGGGCATGCTGCAAGGTCAGATCCTGCAGGCGGTTGGCGGCCTTGAGGCCCTCCCGAAGGCCCGTGGGGGCGTCGGTTTCGCCGGCCTGGAGCACGTACGCGTTGTGCTGCGTGTCGGTGGAGAACCCCAGGTAGATGATGCCGAAGTCGGTGTGGAGCATGTCGCCGCGGTGGATGACGCGACGGTCGGAAGGCACGTCCGAGGGAACTCCACCCCGCCGCCAGATCGTCACAGAAGGGTGAAACCAGCCGCCAAGGCCGAGCTCGGCGACGCGCTGGCGCATCCACCACACGACGTCTTCGGTGGTGGTCACGCCGGGCACGACAACCTGGTTCGAGAAGGCTTCGCGGATGATCTGATGGGCGATGCGCATCACGTGACGGTAGGCGTCGGTCTCTTCGGGCAGCTTCACTTCGAGCCAGCCGACGGCGAGCATCTCGGCGGACTTGATTCGCTGGGCGTACTTCGGGCCGAGCGCTTCGATCAATCGGTCCCGTTCGTTCGCGGTGAGGCCGTCGGCGTGGTTCCACGCATCCGAGGTGTTGACGCCGATGACTTTGGGATCGCGCGCTTCGACGAAGCCGCGCAGCCCTTCCCACTGCCCGTCGTTGTTGGTCTTCACGACCGGGAACAGGCCGTCGTAATCGAAGCGGCCAATCGATGCGCGCTCCAAGCCGCTCGTGCCGCCGCGGTCGTGGAAAGCAAGGATCGTGCGGCGCCGCGACGAGTACGTCGTGAGGGGTGCCATCGACCGGAAGACGGGATCGTCGTTGTACTCGCGGGAGATGATCAGCCAGAGGTCGATTCCCTCGCGTCGCATCAGCTGGGGCAGAACACGCTCGAAGCGTGCGGCAATCCATTGCCTGATGAGCGGCGCCTGCTCGCGATGCGTGAGGACCCGATCGCCGTGCGGCAGCGTCTGAGCAACAGGCGAGGCGCCGTGCGTCAGAACGACGGCGGCCAGCAGAGCGGCGGCGACGGGCGGGCGCATGCGTGGACACTATAATGATTTCTCACGGTTGTGAAGCAGCGTGACGGCATGACGAGCGCGGGACGGATCCTGTTTGCGAGCGCGATACTCCTGGCCGCGGCCTGCTCGCCTGCGGAGCCGCCAGCCGCGGGGGAGCGCGCCCCAGAGACGCGCGCACCGGCGGCGACCGGCGCATCAGGCCGACCGAGGATCGTGATCCTGGGTGACAGCCTCACGGCGGGGCTTGGAGTCGATCCGTCCCAGTCGTTTCCCGCCCTTCTTCAGAAGCGTCTCGACGCCGCAGGTCATCGTTACGAAGTGGTGAACGCAGGCGTGTCAGGCGATACGTCCGCGGGTGGCTTGCGCCGCCTGGAGTGGTCGATCGAGGGCAGCACGCGCATCCTCGTGATCGCGCTCGGCGGCAACGACGGTCTGCGCGGCCTGCCTGCAGGCGATACGCGCAGGAATGTGGACAAGATCATCACGCGCGCGCAGCAGCGCGGAATCATCGTCGTGCTCGCCGGGATGGAAGCGCCGCCGAACTACGGCGCCGCCTACACGGCGGAGTTCCGCCAGGTGTTCCGCGACCTTGCGAAGGCGCATGACGTGGCGTTCATTCCATTCCTCCTGGAGGGCGTGGCGGGGATACCCGCCATGAATCAACCCGACGGCATTCATCCGAACCCCGAAGGGGCGCGCGTCGTCGAACGGCTCGTATGGTCCGCGATCGAGCCGATCGTCGAAGGCCCGGCGGCGCGATGATCGAGCTGCGCGCCGTGTCGAAGACGGTCATGAGCGGCGGGCAGCCGCTCACCATCCTGCATCCGCTCGACCTCTTCGTGCCGTCAGGTCAGTTCCTCGCGGTCGTGGGGCCGTCAGGTTCAGGCAAATCCACGCTCCTGGGGCTGGTGGCCGGCCTCGACGAGCCGACGTCGGGTCGCATCGTGATCGACGGCGTCGACATTACGACCCTCGGCGAGGATGCATTGGCCCGTCTGCGAGGGGAGAAGATCGGCTTCGTCTTTCAGTTCTTTCACCTCGTGCCGTCGCTCACGGCGTTCGAGAACATCGCGGTCCCGATGGAGATTGCGAGGCGTCGCGACGCCGCCGTTCGCGCGAAGCAGCTCCTCCGTGAAGTCGGCCTCGAGGATCGAGGGCATCACTATCCCAGCCAGCTCTCCGGCGGCGAGCAGCAGCGTGTGGCGCTGGCGCGGGCGCTCGCCAACGATCCGCCAATCATCCTGGCGGACGAGCCGACGGGAAATCTCGACTCCACGACGGGCCGCCACATCATGGAGCTGCTGCTGGGGCTGCATCGCACTCGCCAGGTCACACTCGTGCTCGTGACGCACGATGCGGAACTGGCCGCGCTGGCTGACGTACGGCTGGCGCTTCGCGATGGCCGTCCGGTGGACCTGCCACATCCCCTGCCCACGCGAGTCGCGAGCGGAGCCGAGAGGTGACGTTCATCCTTCGAATGGCGGCGCGCGAAATCCGCGCGTCGTGGCGACGCCTCGTGTTCTTTTTCATCTGCATCGCGATTGGCGTCGGCTCGATCGTGGCGCTTCGCTCCGTGATTCAGAGCGTTCGTGCGGCGCTGACGGGCGAGGCGCGGGCGCTGCTGTCCGCAGATCTGCTCCTGACCAGCAATCGCCCCTTTACACCGAAGGTGCACGGCGCACTTCGGCGCGAGCAGGCGGCTGGCCGAATCTCGGCGCAGGGCGAGGCCGTCGAGGTCGCCACGATGATCCGCCCGGCGAAGGAGGGCACGAGCGGGACGCGCATGGTGGAGCTCCGCGCTGTCGGCCCGTTGTTTCCGATGTACGGCACGCTGCGTCTGCAGGGGGGCGCCCGGTACTCAATGGCGCTGCTGGAGAAGCATGGCGCGCTGGTTCGGCCCGAGCTGCTCGCGCAGTTCGGACTGGAGGTTGGCGACCCCATCACGATTGGTAACGCGCAGTTCCAGGTGCGAGGCGTCATCGCGTCGGAACCGGGCCGCCGCGTCGGCGCCTTCAGCCTTGGCCCGCGCGTGCTGATCGACCTGGCCGACCTGCCGGCCACGGGCCTGCTCTCGTTCGGCAGCCGCGCAAGCTACCAGCTGCTGCTGCGCGTGCCGGACACGGCGCTGGAGCGCCTGCACACGGATCTCCGTGCGGAGTTCGTCAACGAGTTCGTAGGCGTTCGCTCCTACCGTCGCACCGAGGATCAGATGGGAGAGGATCTGCTCCGGGCGGAAAACTATCTGAGCCTCGTCGGCCTGGTGGTGCTCATCCTCGGCGGCATCGGCGTGTCGAGCGTTACACGCGTGTTCGTGCAGCAGAAGATCCGCAGCATTGCCATCCTCAAGTGCGTCGGCGGTTCCTCGGCGCAGATCCTCGCCGTGTACATGACCCAGGTCGTCCTGCTTGGCCTCGCCGGCAGCCTGCTGGGTGTGGCGCTCGCCGCGGCTGCCGTTGCCGCGGTTCCGGCGTTCGTGGGGGCCGCCGTGCAAATGCTGCAGGTCGATTACGGGCTCACCGCCTCCGCCGTCGCGCAGGGCGTCGCGATCGGGATGCTCGTGTCGCTGCTGTTCTCGCTGGTTCCACTCTTGGAGATTCGGAGCGTCAAGCCGTCCCTGCTGCTGCGACAGGACATCCCGGCGCCGCGCGGCTTCGACTGGCTGAAGTGGGGAACCATTGCCGGCGTCGGCGCGGCCCTCGTGGGTGTCGCCGCGTGGCAGGCGGGTTCGCTGCGCGTCGGCCTTCTGCTGTGCGGTGGGTTCGTTGCCACCGCTGTAGTACTGCATTTCGCCGGCGTCGGGCTCGTGTGGGCGGTGCAGCCGCTGCGGCACGCGCGCTCATTCGCGCTGCGTCACGCGGTACTGCATGTCGCACGCCCCGGGAATCAGACGCGCGTCATCCTGCTCGCGGTCGGTCTCGGAACGTTTTTCATTCTCGGCGTGCGCGGCCTGCAGGAGAACCTGCTGCGCGACTTCGCGGTACAGGTCGGCGAGGACGCGCCGGACATGTTCCTGATCGACGTGCAGGCGGATCAACGCGATGCGCTGGCGAGCTTCCTCGACGGCCAAAATGGCAGCGCGCCGGCTCCCCGCCTCATCCCGGTCCTTCGCGCACGCGTCGTCGGCGTGCAGGGGCGCGAGGTGAATCTCGAGAGCTACGAGGCCGTTCGCGGGCGCGGTTCGCTGTCTCGCGAGTACACAGTGACGTATCGGCCGCACCTCGAGGCGAACGAATCGATTCTCGACGGACGTTGGTGGGATGCTACCGCGCCGGCGGAGCCGCAGGTCTCGATCGAAGAGCGGCTCCGCGACCGCTTCCGTATTCAGGTGGGTGATCGCATGCGCTTCGACGTCCTCGGCCGCATCGTCACCGCCAGGGTGGCGAGCGTGCGGCGCGTCGACTGGCGCGACTTCCGCGCCGGCGGCTTCATGCTCGTGTTCTCGCCCGGCACGTTCGACGGCGCGCCGCACACGTACATTTCGGCGCTCCAGGGTCCACGCGAGCCCGGCGCCCGCGGCGGCCTGCAGGCCGCCCTCGTGGCGCAGTTCCCGAACGTGTCGGTCATCGATCTGCGCGAGGTGCTCGAGACCGTGCGCGGCGTCATCAACAATGTGACGCTCGGCGTCACGGTGGTCGGCGCGCTGGTGCTATTGAGCGGAGCGCTGATCCTCATCGGCGCGGTGTCGATGACGAAGTTCCGCCGCGTGTACGAAGCGGCAATCCTGAAGACCCTGGGAGCGAGCAGCCGTTTGATTGGCGCGATCCTGCTGCTCGAATACGGCGTGCTCGGCGCGATCGCCGGCACCGTCGGATCGCTCGCGGCGATCGTCCTGAGCTGGGCGCTCGCAACGTACGCGCTCGAACTCCCGTGGGCGCCCACGCCTCTCCTCACGGTCATCGGCATCGTACTGACCGCTGCGTTCGTGGCGGCGGTCGGCGTTCTGTCGAGTCTCGATGTGCTGCGGCACAAGCCCCTGGCGACCCTGCGGGCCGAATAGCGGGCCGAGAACCTCATGCTAAAATCGGGTTTTGCCTAGCACTGCAGGGGAATCACCATGGACATGTCGGCCTTCAAAGACGCCTTGCTGCGCAAGCGCGGAGAGCTGATGGATACCAGCTCCAAGCCGCTCCAGTGGACGATGGAGAACAACTCCGGGCGGCAGGGAGATATGGCTGATCAGGCCGCGGGCAACAACGAAGTACACATCCAGCTCAAGCTCAAACAGACAGACGCCAAGATCCTTCACGCCATCGATGAGGCCCTCCATCGGATCGAGCAGGGCACCTTCGGCGTCTGTCGCGACTGCGGCGAGCCGATCGCGCAGGCGCGGTTGAACGCGATTCCCTGGACGCGGGTCTGCATCTCGTGCAAGGAAAAGCAGAAATCGTGAGGGGCGACGAGCTGCAGAAGACACTCTCCGAGTTCGCCGCTGATCGGGTGGCTCTTTTGCATCGTCACGAAGCCGGTGCGCGCCTCGTCAGCAACTACGACTTCAACAACACCTATCAGTACGTCATCAATCGCGAAGAAATGCAGCTTGGTTGGCTTCGCAACGCGCTCGGCGAGTTCGGTGCACCCTTGCCCGGCGCGGCAGCGGTCCTTCCGATCCCCGCCGCCGCGAAGCCATCGAAGAAACCGAAGCCGGATGCATACGCCGGCATCCTCGAAGACGACGCGCGGCACCTGAAGCAGTTCGTGGAGAAATGGAGCGATCGCGTCGAGGACGTCACGCATGCCCGCGATCGCGGCATGCTGAAAGTGATCCTCGGCGAGTCGCTGGAGCACCAGCGCCTCTTCGAGCAGGCCGCGGCTGGCTTCGAGGATGTGCTCGGCCGGCGCACCGGCGGCGTCGCGCGCGTTGGCGGGGTGCTTCCGACTCGCTGGGTGGAATAAACAGTTTGTGATCTCAGATTGATGATTTGAGCATCGATTGGAATGTCGATGATCGAATCATCGATGCAATGGCATCGATACCTCGATGGATCGATATTCCGATCGATCGTCAAATCACCAATCCGACCTCACCACATGACTCGCGTCGCGATAGCCCTGGGCAGCAACCTGGGTGATCGCGAGCGCAATCTGCGAGATGCGGCCGAACGGCTGGCCGCCTCCGTAACCGACCTCCACCTGTCCTCCTTCCACGAAACGGAGCCGGAAGGCGTCGGCGTTCAGCCCACATTCCTGAACGCGGCGTTGGCAGGGAAGACCCGACTCGCGCCGCAGGCGCTTCTGGCGGAGTTGCTTGCAATCGAGCGCGCGCTCGGGCGCGAGCGGCCGTACCGAGGCGCGCCGCGCACGATCGATCTTGATCTGATTCTCTACAATGGCGACGTGATCGATGCGCCGGGCCTCACCGTGCCGCATCCGCGCTTCCGCGAGCGGCGATTCGTGCTCGCGCCGTTGTCGGAAGTCGCGCCGGACTGGGTCGATCCCGTGTCCGGTCGCACCGTCAGCGCGCTCCTGGAGGCGCTCGCGTGAGCCATACAAGCTATGCGCGGCCGGTCCCTTTCGTGGCTGATGCGATCGAGGCGGCGGCGACGGTGGGGTCGGTGGTGTATTTCGTGCTGGCCCTTCGACGGGCGTACGAAGGAACCACCGCGCGAGCCGTGTTTCGCGCGGCGGTGGTGGGATTGGTCTACTTTCTTGCCGTGATCGCCGCGATCGTCGGCATTGTGCTGCCGATTGCGCTCAGTGAGCGGCCTTCCTGAACAGCCCCTTCCAGCCCTCCTCGAACAGCGTATAGACCGCCGGAACGAGCACGAGCGTCACGCAGGTTGACGCGAGCAGGCCGCCGATCACCACCCGCGCGAGCGGCGCCTGCAGCTCGGCGCCTTCGCCAATCCCGAGCGCCATCGGTACCAGACCGAGCATGGTGGCGAGCGACGTCATCAGGATCGGCCGCAGGCGCGTCCGGCCCGCCAACTCGACGGCATCGCGAATCGAGTAATCATCGCGGCGCCGCAGGGTGTTGGTGTAGTCGACGAGCAGAATCGCATTGCTGACGACGATGCCGGCCAGCATGATGACGCCGATGTAGGCCTGAAGGCTGAACGCCGTGCCGGTGAGCAGCAGCGACAGCACGACGCCGATCGCCGCCACCGGAACCGAGAACATGATGATGAACGGGTCGCGCAGCGACTCGTACTGCGACGCCATGACGGCGTAGACGAGGATGATCGCCAGAATCAGCATCACCTGCAGCTGCCGGAAGGCAGATGTCTGCTCTTCGACTTCCGATCCGAAGCCGACCGAGAAGTCCTGCGGCATCCGCAGTTGCCCGACCCGATCCTGCACGGCGGTGACCGCCTCGCTCAGCGTCACTTCGGTTTCCGCGTTGACCCGGGTAATCCGTTCCTGGTTCTTCCGCTCGATCTGGACCGGACCGGTCTCGCGATCGACCACCATGAGGTTCTTCGCCGGTACGACCTGGCCGCCAGGGGTGCTGAGGAGCACGTCCTCGACGTCGCGAATCCGCTCGCGGTCGGCTTCGCGCAGGCGCACCACGATGGGGTACTCGTTGCCGCGCTCACGATAGAAGGCCGCCTGCGTGCCGGCGACGTTCGTCTGAATGGTCTCGGCCACCCCGGTCACGCTCAGGCCGAAGAGCGCGGCTTTGGGCCGGTCGACGCGGATCGAAATCTCGGGACGGCCCTCTTCGCGTCCGATCCGCACGTCCGCGACGCCGGGGGTGGTCTGCATGACGCTGCGGGCCTCCTGTGCCAGCCGCCGCGCATCGTCGAGGTCGTGCCCGCGAATCTCCAGAGCGAGGCGCGAATCGCCGCCGCCGAGCATGCGGTTCATCTGGAAGTTCCCTCCCGAGGGACGCGCCCGGATGATGACGCCCGCGAGCCCGGAGAGCTGACGCCGCAGCCCCTGCGCAATCTCGTCGTTCGTGCGCTCGCGTTCTTCACGCGGCACCAATCGGATCTGGAACTCGCCACGATGGCTGCCACCACCGCCGAACCCGCCGCCGCCCATGCCGCCGCCGCTTCCCGCGCTGGTAATGAGCATCGTCGACTCGGGCACCGACTGGCGAATCATCTCCTCCAGTCGAAGGACGACCGCCTCGGTGCGCTCGATGCGAGTTCCGACGGGGAGCTCCACGTCGACCCGCACTTCGCCTTCATCGGCCTGCGGCACGAGCTCGAAGCCGACCATGGGGAGGAGCACAATCGCGACGACGACGAGCGCGATGCTGATGCCGATCACCGTGGGGCGATGCGCGAGCGTCGTATGGATGATTCGGCGGTAGCGGTCGTCCATTCCCTGCAGGAACAGCTCGCTGGCGTGATAGAAGCGCGCCATGACTCCCGCGCGCGCGCTCTTGTCGTGCGCGGTGAGCCAGCGCGAGCAGAGGACCGGCACGATGGTCACGGCGACGAACAGCGACATCGACAGCGAGAACATGACGACGATCGAGAGCTGCGTGAACAGGACGCTCGACACGCCGCTCAGGAACAGCAGCGGAATGAAGACCGCGATGTGCGTCAGCGTGGACGCGAGAATGGCCGACCACACCTCCTCGGCGCCGTCGATCGCCGCCGTCATGCGGTCCTTGCCCATATCGAGATGCCGGTGCGTGTTCTCCAGCACCACGATGGCGGCGTCCACGATCATCCCGATGCCGAGGGCCAGTCCTCCGAACGTCATCGTGTTCAGCGTGAAGCCGGCAAAGTAGAGCAGCGCGAAGGTGCCGATCACGGAGATCGGGATCGACGTCGACACGATCACCGTGGCGCGCCAGTCGCGGAGGAACGCAAAGATGATCAGAATCACGAGGATCGAGCCGATGAGCGCGTGCTCCTGCACGTTGTTGATCGCGCGTTCGATGAAGAGCGCGCTGTCATCCAGGACGTTGATCCGCACGCCCGCCACCTCGCGGTTGATGCGCTCGATCTCGGCCTTGACCCCGGCGGCGATCGCGACGGTGTTCTCGCCCGACTGCTTCTGCACCCGCATCCGCACGCCCGGACGGCCGTTGATGCGCATGAAGGAGCGGCGATCCTCCGTCGAGTCGGTGACGTCGGCGATGTCGCGCATGTAGACCGGCACGCCGTCCTTGGTCAGCACCACCAGGCTGCGGATGTCGTCGAGGTTGGTGAACTGGCCCTGGCTGCGAAGCAGGAAGGTCGAGTCGCCTTCGTCCACTTCGCCGAGCGGCATGTTCTGGTTCTCGGTGCGCAGCAGGGTGACCACGCGGCTGACCGAGAGGTTCAGCGCGGTGATTTTTTCCTTGGAGAGCGACACATGGATCTGGCGCCGGAGGCCGCCGTCGATGGTCACAGCCGCAACGCCAGGCACGCGCTCGATTCGCTGCGAAAGCTCGTTCTGCGCCATCTCGCGCAGCGTGACCGGGTCGAAGTCGCCCTCGAGGCCGAGCCCCATGATCGGGAAGGACGTCGAGTCGAACTTGAAGATGATCGGCGGATCCGCTTCTTCCGGCAGCCGCGCCCGGATCCGATCGATCCGCGACCGCACGTCGTCGGCGGCTTCCGCCAGGTCGGTGCCCCAGGAGAAGTTGAGCGTCGTCCGGCTGTTGCCCTCGGACGAGGTCGACTCGAGCCGCTGGAGGCCGGCCACGGCGCTGACCGCCTGCTCGATGGGGCGCGTCACGAGCTCCTCCATCTCGAGGGGGCCGACACCCTGGTAGCCGACGCGGACCGTGATGGCGGGGAAGCTGACATCCGGCATCAGATCCACCGGAAGGCGCATCAGCGAGATCAACCCGAGCAGGGTGATCACCGCCGAGATCATGAACATCGTGACAGGTCGATGGATGGCGAGGCGAGGAATGCTCATGGGTTGCTCTATGAAATCAGCGTGACTGCGTCCGCGCGCCGCGACCGCTTCCTGCTCCGGCGCCCGCGATGATGATGCGATCGCCGTGCTGCAGGGCGCCCGCTCCCGTCGTCACGACGCGGTCGCCGTCCTTGATGCCGTTGAGGACCTCGACGCGCACCGCGTCCTCGATGCCGACGTCGACGGGGCGAAACGCGGCCGTATTGTTCTGCGCGAGAAACACGCCACGCCGGCCTTCGATATTGACGAGGGCATTGCTCGGCACCGTGAGCGCCTTGGCGCGCTGCTCGATCGTCAGGCTTACGCGCGCATACATGCCAGGCTTCAACCGGTTGCCCGGGTTCGGGATCTCCACCTCGATCTGCGCGGTCCGCGTGGCCGGGTCGAGCACGGGCGCCACGCGTGCCACGCGTCCGTTGAATGTCTCGCCCGGGAATGCGTCGACCTCGACGCGCGCCGCTTCGCCGGCCTCGATGCGCCGCAGGTCTTTCTCGACGATGTTCGCGACGAGCCGCACGATGCTGATGTCCACCACGTCGGCGACCGGCTGATTCTGCGACACGTATGCGCCGGCATCGGCGTTGCGGCGCGCCACGAAGCCGTTCACGGGCGACGAGATGATCGTGTTGCTGAGCGTGATGCGAAGCTCGTCGAGACGCGCCTGCGACTGGGTGAGCTGGGCACGCGTGAGCTCGAGCTGCGCCACGGCAGCCTGGTGGCGTGCATCCGCGTCGTCGAGCGTCTGCCTGGGCAGCAGCTGGCGACCGAACAGCTCCTGCGAGCGATTGAGATTCGTTTCCGCGAATTTCAGATCTGCTTCACGCTGGCGGATCGTCGCGCGCGCGACCTCGTATGCAGCCTCCGCCTGTTTGACCTGCTCCAGGATCTCGCGGTCCTCGATCTTGGCGATGCGTTGGCCTCGCGACACGGAGTCGCCCAGCTTGACGAAGACATTCTCCAGGCGCCCGGCGGTCTTCGGGACGACGGCGACGGTCTGCTCGCCGATCAGATTTCCCACGACGGTAAGTGTCTGGGCCACATCGGCACGGCTCGTCGGCGCCAGTTCGACGGTCATCGGCGCCCGCGCGAATGCGCCGCCCCCAGCGCCTGCCGCCGGTCGCCCGTCTGCCGAGTTCGGCGTCGCCGCTTCCGCCGGCTCCCGCGAGAAGACGCCCGCGTAGAATGCCACCGCCACGAGCGCGGCGATGGCAACCGCCGCAATGATTACGACTCTCTTCATAAACTAATTTCCACCGCCGCCCTGGCCACCCTGGCCTCCCTGACCCTGACCGCCAACGTTCCGCCTGTGCCGGTCGTAGCGCCGGTTCGCGTCGTTCCGCCGCCGCCGCCCGTGATCGTCGTGACGCCGCCCGCGCCGCGGGCCGCGGGCGCTTCCTGCACGCGATCGAAGTCGACCTGCGCCTTGCGGAAGTCGAGCAGCGCGCGAAGCTCCCCATTCTGTGCGTCGGCGAGATCGCGCTGTGCCTGGACCACGAAGAAGTTGGTGGACATGCCGACCTCGAATTTGCTCTGCTCGGCTTCGAGGCGCCTGTCGGCCAGCTCGCGCGCGACCGTCGCGGCCTGGTAACGCTCCTGCGTCGCCTGCACCTGAAGCGCCGCATTCGTCACCTCGGTGGCGATTTGCAGCTCGAGCTGCTTCGTCTGCGCCATCGTCTGCTGCTGCTGGAGACGGGCGCGGGCCGCGTTCGCATTGGCGGCGCTCGTGCCGATCGGATAGCTGAACGCGAGTGAGAGGTTCCACGTGGGCGCCGAGCGATCGAACAACGTGTCCAGGGCGCCACCGTAGCTCGTGTTCGTCTGACCGATGATGTTGCCGCCGAGCGACCCTGGCGCACGCACGAACTGGATGCCGCCGATCCCGGCCAGCCCATAGCTGGCTGTGAGGTCGAGCGCCGGAAGCTGCAGATCGACGAGATTCTTCAGCGTCGCGTCGTTCGCCCGCAGCGTGCGGCGCGACTGCTCGAGGTCGGTGCGTCCGCCAAGCGCGCGCCTGACCGCGCTTTCGACATCGAGTGCGGCCGGGTGTGAAGGAGGGCCGGTCCACCGGATTCACCGAAGCCGTCCAGAGCGGATCATCCGTGCCGCTGACGATCAGCCGCTTCAGTACGAGCTCCGCGGTCCGATGGTTCGCTCTGCGCCTGCACCACAGTCTGCCGCCGCGTCGCTTCTTCCGCCTGCGCCTGGACGACGTCGATCGGCGCCATCGTGCCGACTTCGACGCGCGATCGGTTGTCCTCAACGAGCTTCGTCGCGAGATCGAGCGAACGCTGCGCGACCTCGACCGCTTGGATGGCGAAGACGAGATCCCAGTAGGCGTTGCGCACGCTCGCGAGGGTGCTGACGATCGTGCCGCGGAGCGTGATTTCGGAAATCTGCTGGTTCAGGCGCGAGACGACGAGCTGGGAGCGGACGTTGTCGGTGCGAAAACCGCGCAGCAACGGCTGAACGTACGCCGCGTTCAACGTGGTGTTGAGCGTTGGGTTGCGTGTCGCGAACAGGTTGGAATTCTCGATGCGGTTGTTGTTGAAGCCCACCGTCAGGCTGCCGCCGCCCCAAGGGATGTTCTGCGACACGCCGGTGTTGCCGGTGAACGTATCGGTGATGAGCATGTCGCCGCCCGCCGTCTGAGTCGAGGTGAATGTCGTGACGCTGCGGCTCGCCACCGTCGAATTGACAGTCGGACGGTAGTTCGCGGCCAGCGCGGCGATGGAGAAGTCGAACGTGCGCGGATTGAGGCGCTCGACTGCGATATCCAGGTTCCGCTCGAGCGAACGGGCGACAGCCTCGTCCAGCGTGATCGGAACTTCCGCCCCGGGGGCGGAAGCAGGCGCGGTCGGCCGCGTCTGGTCGGACCCGGCGACGCGGGCCTCGGCGAAGCGGCGGGCTGCTTCGCGCGCGATAGTGTCGAGACGCATCGAATCGCTCGCGTCCTGGGCGAATGCGGGCACCGCCCCGGCCGCGCTGACGAGCACGAGCGCCGTCAATCGAATCAACATGTGCTGTTTCATGTTCGTGTTACTTCCGGTGGTCGTCGCGCTTCCGCTCGCGCTCCCATTCCTCGTGCAGGGCTCCGAGCTTGACCCGTTGTTCCGCGGTGAGGACCCGCCGCATGCGAAGCAGCATGCGTGTGCGCGCCTTGCTGAGCTCGGCGCGTGCCGCCTCCACGCGATCGGCTTCGAGCATCACGGCCGCTTCGTCGGCCGACGTATCGATGAGCCGCGACAGCTGTGATTCGAGGCGATCCAGAGCCTTTTTCTGTTCGCGCAGGTGAGGAATCGCGGACTGGAAGACCTCTTCGATGCGCGAAACCTGATCGTCGGTGAGCTCCAGCTTCTGGCGGAATCGCTCCGTCTGCCACCACTTGCCCTGAGCCGCTGCAGGCGCGGCCACGGCGGCCAGAAGGAGGGCCAGGGCGGCGGCCCGCCAGGGGGAGAAAATCGGTGGTTCATGGTTGACTGAACCAGAATACGCCCTGCCGGGCTGTGGCGTTTACCCGTTATGGCGCAAAGACATAAGGTTACAACCCTCGTAGTTCAGCGTTGCCCGGCTTCCGTCTGTCGCTGACCCATCGCCGCCTTCTCCGAGGCTCCCAGATAGATCGAGTTGAAGAGCAGCTTGAACGTCGCGTGCGGCTGGCCGCGATGTTGGGCGCGGACGCCAAGCAGCACGACGCGCCCCTTCTCGACGCTGGCTTCTATGACGGCCGCCTTGTTGTGCAGATACCGCTCGCCCATCACCCAGCCGCTCATGAGCACATCCTTGGCGGGGTACGTGGCGACGATGTTGATACCCGCAGGCTTTGGCGGATCGACTTCGTCGGGATCGGCGAATCGGCGGCGGGGGCGGCCCACTTCGAATACCGGGCTGTGCGTGAAGAACCCGGCCACTTCGGCCGGCATTCCCCACGCAACCGGGTTGGTGTTGTTGACGCTCACGCGGAGGAGCGCGCCGGGGATGTAGAACTCGTTGTTCCGCAGGCTCGCGACGCTGTTGCGGATCGGCAGGCCCATGATGGTCAGCGGCAGCTCGCTCGCGCTGTCCTGCGCCACGAGGGTGCCACCGTCGGCCGCGAACTGGAGCAGGTTGGTCACGCCGCGCGGCGTCATGCCGCCGACGTATTCGTCGGGCATGGATCCGGCGGCGAGGCCCGTCGTCATGCTTTCGTAGCTGGCGTCGGGCAGCAGGATCACATCGAACTTCGCCCGCAGTCCACCGCTGCGAATGTCCTTGTCGCGCAGCGTGGTGTACGGGAACTGGTACCTGTTCGAGCACCCATCGGGTCCAGCCCTCGTCCATGTTGCCGCCCCACGTGTTGTAGAGCCCGACGCGCGGTGCCTTGACGCGCACCATCTCGCCGGCGGGTGTGCTCTCGAGAGCCTCCACGCGCAGCCCGAGTGCCTTTGCCGCCTGCTCGACTCGCGCATGCGTCCCTTGTCCTGACGCCACCAGGAACGTCCCCGCGGGCCAGCTCTTTCCGGCGATCGTGACGCCGGCCGTCGCGCGATACACGGCGTCGCCGGCCTTCAGCAGGCGATTCACGGCGATGAACGCTTCGTTGGTGCGCGGATCGATGGCATACGCGGCCTTCGCAGTGCCGCTCAAGGTGCCAGGGGCGTACGCGGCGGTCGTGACGCGTTCGGTTTGGGCGGTGACCGCGCCGCTCGTCAGCTTGTCCACGGCGACGCCCATCTGCATGTTGAGCGTCCAGCCGCTGACATCGTACGGCGGTTCGGGCGGACCATCCGGGTACAGCCGGCGGTCGGGATACACCTGCACGTTCAGCAGGTCGCGGACGTATGGGAGAAACGGCTGCGCGCCCCGGATGATGAATGAGCCGGCGCCGTACTGCTTGCCGTTCGCCGCAAAGGAAGCCGTGGCCCGCTCGATCTCGACGCCTCCGAGCCGCAGCACGTTGACCATGCGCACCGCCGCGTTCGGATCCCACTGCTCGGCGGGAATGACGTAGTGCTCGTTCGCTCCCTCCTTCATTGCGTCGCGAGCCATCTGGTAGATGTCGTACAGCCATTCCTGCCGCCGCTTCGCGCCGATGTCGAGCACGGCCATCGATCCGGTGATCATGTATTCGCAGGAATTGCGGAGCGTCCAGTGCCCGCCCTTGTACGGGCTCGGGTAGTACGTGCTCGGCTCCAGCGTCGATTCCCCATTCGAGAAGCGCCGCGGGAAGCGCGCGGGATCGTAGTCGGCGGGCGTTGCCGTGGCGTGCGCCGTCTCCGTCAGGATGCCCACCATGTTGTGGAAGTACGGGGCGGTGCGCATTCCGCCGTTCCACCACGTGTCGAAGCTCACGCGCGAGACGGCGCCGACCTTGCCCTCCTGATCGAGTCTGCGCGTGATCGCGTCGCCGACGGTGTTGATGCCGCGCATCACGAGCGGCGGGATGTTGAAGTTCGCGGGGTCCTCGAACGGCGGCACGAAGATGCGCGCCGGAAAAGGCGCCGTCTGGTGCTGGTTGTAGACAATCTGCGGGAAGAACTCCTCGTAGAGTTGCCTGGCGATGTTCTTGGACTCGGGCTGGTTGAACATGAACCAGTCGCGGTTGTTGTCGTGCCCCACGTACTTCTGGTACAGCTCCGGCAGCTGCATCTCCCACGGCTTGCCGACGTGTTTCATATACCAGTTGGCGACCAGCGTGCCGCCGTCGGGATTCATGTTCGGGACGAGAACGAAGATCACCTTGTCGCGGATCTCCCGCATCTCGTCGGTCTCTTCGGTCACCGCCTTCCACGCCATCCAGGGCGCCGTCTGCGCGTGCGCCACCTCCGTGGCGTGGAGGCCGAAGTCGACCCACATGATCGCCTTGCCGTCGCGCGCCAGCTGACGCGCCCGCTCGTCGGTGAGCGGCCGCCCGTTCTCGTCGCGGTTGAGGGCGAGCATGCGCGCAATCTGTTTGTATTTGGTCAGATTGCGCAGGTTCTCTTCGGAGGAAATCACCGTCAGGATCTGGGTCCGACCCTCGGCCGTCCTGCCAATCTCGAGGATCTGCATGCGATCGCTCGCCGCATCGAGCTTGCGGAAGTAGTCCGCGATCGTCTCGTAGGTGGCCAGCTTGTAGTCGGCGCAGGGTGCAAATCCGAGCACCGACTCAGGCGCGGGAACGGAACTTTGGGCGATTGGAGCGGCTATCGCGGCAAGCGCCAGTGTTCCAATCAGCGCGGCCGGGACCAATAGTCGTCTCACCATGGAACATCCTCCGGAAGATCTCGAATCATTATGAAAAAGGCGGGCGATGATAACACGCTGAAGCTGGCATGCGCCTTGCCGATAACTAATGCAGGGAGTACGCGTTATGAGACGACTGGTCGTGTTCGTCGCGCTCATCGGAACGCTGCTGCTGGGATGGAGCGTGGCGGCACAAGAGGGGTTCTCTCTCACGGGCCGGCTCAGCGCGACCGACCAGGAAGCCGACGAAGGCTACTTCGCCATCGATCAACAGACGATGATCGTGGTGAAGCCAGGCAGCGAGCTGCACGCCTACCTGCGCGGGCAGGCAGGAAAACACGTGCGCATCACCGTGGAGCCGGCAACGGACTCGGAGTAGGCAACTCGCTACCCACGTTCGCGAGCTCGTCGAGCCGCCTGATCACCGCTCCGACCAGGTTGTCCGGCGTCGACGCGCCCGACGTGAGGCCGATGCGCAGGGGACCGCGTGCCGGCAGCCATCCGCTCGTCGTGATTTCCGCCTTGCTTCCCACCGGCTTGTGCCGGATTTCCCGTTCCGAAAAGATTCCCGCGGGTTCCGCGATGTGATACGTCGGCAGCTTCTCCGCGCAGATGCGCGCGAGGTTGTAGGTGTTGCTGCTGTTGTACCCGCCGATGACCACCATCAGATCCACCGGCTGCTCGGCGAGCAGCGCAATCACCGCGTCCTGTCGATCCTGTGTGGCGCTGCAAATGGTGTCGAAGGCTCTGAAGCGGGCGGCGAGCTCCGCCTGGCCGTAGCGTTCCAGGATGGCCGCGCGACACATCTCGCCGATCTCCAGCGACTCCGAGCTGAGCATCGTGGTCTGGTTCGCGCAGCCCACGTGCTGCAGGTCGCGATCGGGATCGAATCCGCTCGAGGCCGCGTTCGCGAAGCGCTGCAGAAACGCGGCTCGGTCGCCGGAGCGCCGGATGTAGTCGCAGACGATCTGCGCCTCGGATCGGTCGAGGACCACGAGGTACCGCCCGCCGTTTGCGTGGAGCGCCTGCGACGCCGTCGCCTGCGTCTCCTCGTGCCAATACTTGCCGTGGATCACCGACGTGAAGCCCTCGTCTGCGTACCGCCGCACGTTCTTCCAGACGTTGAGCACCGACCCACACGTCGTGTCCACGAGCGTGCACCCGCGCTGCTCCAGCTTCTGGAGCATGTCGATCGTGACGCCGAACGCCGGGAGGATGACCACGTCCTGGGGTGTCAGCGCATCGACCGATTCGCCCGCGTCGCTGAGGAAGCGGATACTCTGCGCGCGGAGCTGGTCGTTCACATGCGGGTTGTGGATGATCTCGCCGGTCAGATACACCTGGCGATCCGGAAAGCGCTTGCGCGTCTGATACGCGTAGTCGACGGCGCGATCGACGCCGTAGCAGAACCCGAACTCACGCGCGAGGTGGATCGTCAGCCGTCCGGAGGCGTACGTGAACCCATCCTCCTTGACGCGCGCCACGAGATCGCTGTGATAGCTCTCGGCGAGCACGTGGGCGACCTCGTGCTTGAGATCGAGCCCTTTGCGGAAAATTAGAGGGGGCACTTACTCGATTATAGGCTCAAGGCTCAGGGCTTAAGCCCTATGGCCATGTCGGCCTAAGCCGTCAAGGCCGTCGGCCATAAGCCCTGAGCCCTGAGCCCTGAGCCGACTATTGCGGAGTGAGATCGTTCAGCGGTCGCAGCGCGATCAGCCTCGGGCCGCTCACGGCGTTCTCGATTTCGCCCAGAAATTCCTCGTCGTTCGCCGAGGTGTTCACGGCGCGCAGCGTGGCCGGGTTCGCGGGTCGCGAGGCGGCGGTCCCGGAGATGCCGGGCCTGGGCGGGCCGCCGAACGTTGGTACGTCGTGCGCCAGATGACCGAGGAGCAGGCCAATCGCCAGTCCCGCGGCGGCTGCCCCCGCGATCCAGCGCGCGGCGGGGCGCGCGCGGAGCGAGCGCAGCTCCGGAAGCGCCGATGCGGGAAACGTCAGGACGCGCGCCGGTCGCCCGTGCAGCTCGATCCGCTGCAGGATGCGCGCATGCTGCGTCGCGAGACGTTCCTGCGGAAACGCCGCATCGGCCTCGACCACGGCGGCATCGAACATGTCGTTGAACAGCTGCTCGAGGCGCGACCGGCGGCCGGTGCACGTATCGCAGTCCGCCAGGTGTGCCTCCTCAGCGGGCGTCGCGAACCGCGCCACGCAGACTTCAACGAGCCGATCGTCCGACAGGTGTGCGCTTCGTGCCATGGTCACGCCGTTCCTTTTCCCCGCTCCAACACCGTTCGCAACTTGTGAAGCGCCCGAAAGAGGTGCACCCGAACCGTCGCTTCACTCAGGCCGAGCGTCTGGCTGATCTCGCTCGTCGATTGCTCCGCAACCAAACTGAGGGTGAATACCGTGCGCTGACGCTCGGGGAGCTGCTCGACCGCCGCGGCAATCTCCTGCATGCGTGCTCGGCCGACGAGCCGATCCTCGGTAGACGGCTGCCGATCGACGACTTCGGGGGCCGGCACGTCGGAGCCGGCGCGCCGCTCGATCGGAAGCACCCATCGCAGGCGCCGCGATCGCGCCTTCCGCAGGTCGAGGCAGGCGTTCACGAGAATGCGCGTGAACCAGACCTCGAAGGGCAGGTCTTCGCGGTACGCGGTGATGTGCGTAAAGACCTTCACGAATGCGTCCTGAACCGCCTCGTCGGCATCGTGGGCATCGCGAAGAAAGTGAAACGCGAGGCGCACGGCACGGCGCTGCTGGCTGGCCACGAGATCGCCGAACCGGTGCCGCGCCGCGTCGCGATCCCCGGCGAGCATCAGCGCCTTCACCTCCGCCGCCATGGCCGAATCCGCCGACGTATGGTCTGGCGACGGGGCGCTGACGGCACGAGGCGGCCGAGGGGTTCTAGGCATGGATTACGGCCGTAACCAGATGCTCGTTTACCGGCGGCTTAAATATACCTCGGCCGGCTAAAGCCGGCCCTTACCGTTTGACTTGCCTGAACCGTGGCCGATACGATCTTCCCCTTCATGAGCACACAGGTTGACCGGACTCACGGCCTCGAGGCCCTGGGTCTCGTGCGGTCCGGTCCGGTGCACTGGAACCTCAGCCCAGCCGCTCTCTACGAGGAAGCCGTCCGCCGGAACGAAGGCACCCTGGCGATCGAGGGGCCGCTCGTGTGCCGAACCGGGCAGCATACCGGACGGTCTCCGAACGACAAGTTCGTCGTGAGAGAGCCGTCGAGCGAGCAGCACGTGCACTGGGGTGCCGTGAACAAGGCGCTCGACGAGGCGAGGTTCGAGGCGCTCCACCGCGACATGGTCGGCTACCTGAAGGACCGCGAGCTGTACGTGCTCGACGCGTGGGCCGGCGCCGACGCGAGCTACCGTCTGCCGATCCGGGTGATTAACGAGTTTGCGTGGCACAACATCTTTGCGCGCAACATGTTCATTCCGGAAACGGACCCGGCCGCGCTGGCCGAGCACCGGCCCGAGTTCACCGTCATCGATGCACCGAACTTCAAGGCGGATCCCGGAAGGCACGGCACGCGCTCGGAGGTCTTCATCCTGGTGCACTTCGGACGCCGGCTGGTCCTCATCGGCGGCACGCAGCTACGCGGGCGAGATCAAGAAGTCGATCTTCACGGTCCTCAACTACACGCTCCCGTTGCGCGGCGTGCTGCCGATGCACTGCTCGGCGAACGTCGGCAAGGATGGCCACACGGCGCTCTTCTTCGGGTTGTCGGGCACCGGCAAGACGACGCTTTCGAGCGACCCGGAGCGGCAGCTGATCGGCGACGATGAGCACGGGTGGAGCGATCGCGGGGTGTTCAACTTCGAAGGCGGCTGCTACGCGAAGGTCATCAAGCTCTCGCCGGAAGCCGAGCCCCAGATTTACGCGACGACACGCCGCTTCGGCACGGTCCTCGAGAACGTGGTGATCGACCCGCGGACACGGCAGCTGGATCTGGACAGCGCCGCGTACACGGAAAACACCCGCGCGTCGTATCCGATTGCGTTCATCGATAACTTCGTGCCGTCCGGGCAGGCGGGCCCCCCGACGAACATCATCATGCTGACCGCCGACGCGTACGGCGTGCTGCCGCCGATCGCCCGGCTCACGCCCGAAGGGGCGATGTATCACTTTCTGTCCGGCTACACCGCGCGTGTCGCGGGGACCGAGAAAGGCGTGACCGAGCCCAAGGCGACGTTCAGCACGTGCTTCGGCGCGCCGTTCCTGCCGCTGAACCCGAACGTCTACGCGTCGATGCTCGGCGAGAAGATTGCGGCGCATGCGTCCCGTGTGTGGCTCGTGAACACCGGCTGGACCGGCGGCCCGTACGGCGTGGGCAACCGCATGAAGATTGCGCACACCCGCGCCATGATCACCGCCGCGCTCGGCGGACAGCTCGACAAGGTGCAGTACCGGACGCATCCGATCTTCAACGTCGAGATGCCCACCTCTTGTCCCGGCGTCCCGAGTGAGGTGCTCGATCCGCGGACGACGTGGAAGGACAAAGCCGCCTACGACGAGCAGGCGCGGAAGCTCGCGGCCATGTTCATCGAGAACTTCAGCGCGTTCGAGAACGATGTGTCGCCGTCGGTGAAAGACGCCGGACCCCGAACGTGAGGGCTCAAGGCTTAGGGCTCAAGGCTGAAGGCCTCGTCGGCTTGAGCCTATGAAGTACGAACCAGTAATCGGCCTCGAAATCCACGCCCAGCTGTTGACCAGGACCAAGATTTTCTGCGGCTGCAGCACCGCCTTCGGCGCGCCGCCCAACTCGCAGGTGTGCCCGGTCTGCCTCGGGCTCCCGGGTGCGCTTCCGGTGCTGAACCGGCGCGCCGTCGACTTCGCCGTGAAGGCGGCGCTGGCGCTCGGGTGCGACATCCAGGCGGAATCGATCTTCGCCCGGAAGAACTACTTCTACCCGGATCTCCGAAGGGTTATCAGATCTCGCAGGACGAACGGCCCCTCGCGGTCGGCGGCGGCCTCGAGATTTCGCGGCGAGAAGCGCGTCCGGCTCACGCGCATCCACATGGAGGAGGACGCGGGAAAGTCGCTCCACGAGGGGTTCGCGGATTCCGATCGGAAGACATACATCGACCTCAATCGCAGCGGCGTGCCGCTCATCGAGATCGTCACCGAACCGGACATGCGGTCGGCGGCCGAGGCGGGGGAGTTCTTCAGCCGATTGCGCGACATCCTCGTCTGGATTGGCGTCAACGACGGCAACATGGAAGAGGGGAGTCTGCGCTGCGACGCGAACGTCTCGGTGCGCCCGGCCGGCCAGGAGAAGCTCGGCACGAAGGCCGAGGTCAAGAACGTGAACTCGTTCAAGTACCTCGAGAAGGCCCTCGAGTACGAGATTGAACGTCAGGTCGGCATGCTGCGTGACGGCGGCAGGGTCAAGCAGGAGACGCGCCTGTTCGATTCGTCGACCGGGCGCACCGTCTCGATGCGCAGCAAAGAGGAAGCGCACGACTATCGGTACTTCCCCGAGCCGGATCTCCCGCCGCTCGTCGTCGACGAAGCGCGCATCGCCGCGGTGCGCCACGCCATGCCGGAGCTGCCAGAAGCACGGAAGCGGCGGTTCGTGGCGAGTTATGCCATTCCCGAGTACGACGCCGGCGTGCTGACGCAGTCGGCCGCGCTGGCCGGCTACTTCGAGAAGGCGGCGAGCGCCGCGGGCAACGCGAAGGCGGCGAGCAACTGGATCATGGGCGAGGTGTCGCGCGTGTTGAACGAGCGCCGCATCGGCATCGGCGAGTTCCCCGTGAATCCCGACGCCCTGGCCGGCCTCATCCGGCTCGTGGAGAACGGGACGATCAGCAGCGCGATTGCCAAGGACGTGTTCGCGAGGATGATCGAGTCCGGCCGCCAGGCCGCCGAGATCGTCGACGCCGAAGGCCTCGCCCAGATCGGCGACGAATCCGCCATCGTGTCCGCGATTCGGGACGTGCTCGCGAACAACGCGAACACCGTGGCGCAGTATCGTGGGGGCAAGCAGCAGACGTTTGGTTTTCTCGTCGGCCAGGTCATGAAGGCGACCGGCGGAAAAGCCAATCCAAAGCTCGCGAATCAGCTGCTCAAGCGCGAGCTGGATGGGTAGAGCCCTCGCCATCTACATCGCGGCCGCGGCGATCTACACGTGGCCGCTGGCGCTGCATCCGGCCTCGCGCCTGGCTGCTCCCGTCGGACCCGGCGATCCGTTCCTGTACCTGTGGGTCTTCGGATGGGTGATGGGGACGATCCTGCGCAACCCGCTGGATGTCCTCAACGGTCGTGTGTTCAACGCGAACATCTTCCACCCGGCCGAGTCGACGCTCGCGTACTCGGATCACATGATCCTGCAGAGCATCGTGCTGTCGCCGATCTATGCGGCGACGGGCGACGTGGTGCTCTGCTACAACGTGCTGCTCTTCACCTCGCTGGTGTTCAGCGGACTCGCGATGCACGCGTTCGTGCGCGCGGTCACCGGATCGACCGCGGGCGCCTACTTCGCCGGCCTGGCATGGGCGTTCTGGCCGTATCGCTTCGCGCACCTCGTTCACATCCAGCTGCAGGCGCTGTACTTCCTTCCTCTCGCCTTCCTCTTCCTTCATCGTCTGATGGCGGGCCGGCGGACGCGCGATGCCGTCGCGCTCGGGATCGTCATGGGGCTCCAGGCGCTGTCGTCGGTGTACTACGCGGTCATCGGCGGCGTCGGGATAGTGGTGGCAGCCGTGGCGCTGGCGGTACGGATTGGGCGGTGGCGCAGCAGCCTGATCGCGCGGCGTCTCGTGCTGGCAGCGCTGATCGGCGCAGCAATCGTCGCGCCGGTGGGGTGGGTGTACTGGCGGCTGCAGCGCGACGCCGGATTCGGTCGCAGTCTCTATGAGGCGAGCCGCAATGCGGCGACCGTTCGCAGCTACCTGCAGGTCCCGGCCGAGAACGTCCTCTACGGCCGTACGCAATTGCTTCCGTCGGGCATGCTCGAGCAGGCGTTGTTTCCGGGCCTCGTCGTGATCGCGCTGGCCGTTGTCGGAGCGGTGCGTGGACGCCGCGGCGATGCCCGGCCGCTCGTGACCGCGATGCTTGCGGTCGCGGCGCTCGGGTTCGTGTTGTCGCTCGGGCCCGACGGGTTCCGCGGCTTGTACGCGCTCTTCCAGCGATACCTGTTCGGATTTCAGGCGATTCGCGCGCCGGCTCGCTTCGCCGTGCTGGTGATGTTCGCGCTGACGACGCTCGCCGCTCTCGGGTTGCGGGAGCTCACGAGGAACAAGCCGAACCGGGGGGCCTGGGCCGGCGCCGTCGTTCTGCTCGCCGCCTTTGAATGGCTCCACGTGCCGATGCCTCTTGCGGCCGCGCCGCCACGGCAGACTGCGATCGGAGAGTGGCTGGGCCGCGAGCCCGGGCCCGGAGCCGTTGTGTATCTCCCGCTTCCGCTCGACGTCGCGAGCACGCCCGCGATGGTGCAGTCGCTGGAGCATCGCCGGCCGTTGATCAACGGCTACAGCGGCCAGCGTCCGGAGTTCTACAACGCGCTTGCCGACAGCCTCGCCACGTTCCCATCCGACGAATCGCTGCTGGCCCTGAACGAAACGGGCGCTCGCTTCGTCGTCACTCCGGATGTCGTCGCGCCGCCTGCACCCGACCTGCCTTGGCCTCTCGTCGAACGGGCTCGGCTCGCCGGCGGAGTGATCTATGAGCTGCGGTGGACGCCGGAAATCGAGGCGCGCCTTGCCGCGGACCTTGCAGTGGTGCCACCCCCGCCCGGCCCGACGCCGTTCGCGCTCGGGGAAACGGCGCGCTACAGTGCGTTCTGGGCGGGCGCGGGCATGAACCTGTCGGCGGGCGAGATCGCGGTGACCGTCGAGCCGCCGCTCTACACGCTCGTCGCGAAGGCAGACACCGCACACTGGATGGCTCGCTTCTTCGAAGCTCACGACACGTTCACCACGCGCACGAACGCCGAATTGGTGCCCGAGGTGCACCAGCGCGACCAGCGTGAGGGATCGCGACACGTCCAGCGCACGTTCCTGTATCGCCACGCCGAGCGCGTGATCCGCATCGGCCGCGATGCTGGCCAGGCCGCGGGGGCGGAGGGCGTCGCGCTGCCGCTGGCCGAATCGGCGCGCGACGCCGTTTCCGCCGTCTTCTACGCTCGAACGCTTCCGCTGAGAGATGGCGACACGTATCGGATTCCCGTCAACGAGGCGGGCCGAAGCATGGTCGTCGACCTGACGGTGACTGGCCGGGAGACAATCACGCTCCAGGGACGTCGCGTCGCGGCCATCCGCGTGGATCCGCGCATAACGCGTCGCGTCGAGCGCCGCCAGCCGATCCGCGCGGTGCTCTGGCTGAGCGACGATGAGCGGAAAGTGCCGCTGGCGATGGACGTCGACGCGGCGTTTGGCCGCGTCAGGCTCGAACTGATCAGTTACAGTCGATGAGGCCTGGCACCATAGGGGTCAGGCCCCTAACCTGCTATACTCATTGCACAATCCTCAAGTGAATCCCGTTTGCCTCCGGGTGCACAGGCAGCGTTGATCGAGACACACCACCTCTCGAAGCTTTATAGCCGCGGTCTGTACGCACTGCGCGATCTGTCGATTTCCGTTCAGAAGGGCGAGTTCGTCTTCCTCACCGGCCCGAGCGGTGCCGGCAAATCGACGTTCCTCCGCCTGCTGCTGCTGCAGGAGCGCGCGAGCGAGGGCGAGGTGATCGTCAACGGTTTTCACCTCGATAAGCTCTCGCGCCGCGAGATTCAGGAGTATCGGCGCGGCATCGGATTCGTCTTCCAGGACTTCAAGCTGATTCAGACGCGCACCGTGCTCGAGAACATCTCGTTCGTCCCCGAGGTGATCGGCGTGCCGGCCTCGCACCAGCGCCGGCGCGCGTTCCAGGTTCTCAAGTGGGTTGGCCTCCAGCACCGGATCAACGCGTTTCCGCGGGATCTGTCCGGAGGAGAACAGCAGCGCATCGCCATCGCCCGGGCGCTGGTCAACGAGCCGGCACTCGTCCTGGCCGACGAGCCGACCGGAAACCTCGATCCGGATCTCTCGCTCGAGATCATGAACCTGTTCCGAGAAATCAACGCGGGCGGCACGACCGTGGTCGTCGCCACCCACGATCGCGAATTGATTCGACTCGTGGGGAGGCGGACCATTTCGCTCGATCAGGGACGCGTCGTCGAGGTCGCATGAGAGCGATTGAATACGCCTTCCGGGAAGCCACCGCCAGCCTGTGGCGGGGACGCGGGTCGAGCGCCTTTGCCATCGTGGCCATCTCGCTTGCGATCACCGTTCTCGGTGGCGTACTGCTCATCACCTCGAATGTGGATCGCCTCGTGGCCGATTGGTCGGCGGCCGCCGAATTCTCCGTGTACCTCCGGGACGATGCCTCGTCGGAGCAGCGAGGCGCGCTCGAGGCGCTGATCGACCAGTCGGGGGTTGCGGCAGGCCGCGAATATGTGTCCAAGGCCCAGGCTCTCGGCCGGTTCCGTCGCGACTTCGCCGAGTTGGCTTCGCTCACCTCATCGTTCGAGAGCAATCCCTTTCCGGCGTCGGTCGAGGTTCGCGTGCGGTCCGATGCCACCACACGCGCCGAAGCCCTGGTGGCACGGCTTGCCGCCGCCCCAGGCGTCGCCGACGTCCGCTATGACCGGGAGTGGCTCTCGCGCGTCGCGGCCGCCCTGGAGGCGGTCCGCGGTATCGGGTTTTCGCTGGCCACGGTCATGATCGTGGCTGCCGCCCTGACGGTCGCGACCGTGGTGCGGCTGACGCTTCACGCCCGGCGCGACGAAGTGGAGATCATGCAGCTGGTCGGGTCGCCCTACAGCTTCATCCGCGGGCCGTTTGTCGTCGAGGGAATGCTGCAGGGGGGCCTGGGGGCGCTGATAGCCGTCGGCGTTCTCTGGGCCGGGTTTGCGGCTGCGATCGCCTGGTGGGGCGGCGCGCTTGGAGACATCGTCCCCCAGGCATCGCTGCGGTTCTTGCCTGTGCACCTCTGCGCATGGCTCGTGGCCGGCGGCACCGCGGTTGGATGCCTGGGCGGGCTTGCCGCCACCCGGGCCGCCTGACCGTTGACAGCCTCGCGGGGCCGTGATCTACACTGGAGGGAAACCCACGTATGTCGTCGTCACGGAACCGGTTCCCACGCTTCCTGACCGATTCGCGTCCGCACGGCGATCCTATTCTGCATTCCTTGACCAATTTCTACCGCGAAGAATTCATCAAGTGCCAACGCTGTCTCGAGGAGCAGCGGGAGTACTACTCCGAACGCGCCATCAGCGATGTGGAACGGGCGCTGACGCGCGTGATGTCCCAGATCGATTTGCTCTGCACGAAAGGCGACGCTGACAAGATCGTGAGCAACCTGCTCCGGCAATTCGACGTCGTCACTGGTCTCTCCGCCTGGACCGATCCGAAACACGTCAACTGACAGCTTCAGATTCCGAACTCCGCCGCCACCTTGCGGCGATCGTGCGCGCGGCCATCGACGCGGCTGACGCGGGTCGCCTCGTCCAGCAGTCGCTGTCCAGCCCCGACATCGTCGCGGCGCTCAATGGTGCGCGCGCTGTCGACCTCGTTGCCGTAGGCAAGGCGGCGTCGCCGATGGCGGCGGCATTTGGTGCCACCGCCTCGGTGCCCGTACGGAACACGATGACGGTTGGCGTTCGCGACGCGGGGCATCCCGTTCCCAACGAGCGCAGCGTGTCTGCGGCGAGACGTGCGCTCGACATCGCCGCCGGATCCAGCGGATCGGACGTGATGGTGGTGTTGCTTTCCGGTGGGGCATCCGCGCTGATGTCATTGCCGGCGGAAGGCCTGACGCTCGAAGACAAGCAACACACCGTGCGCCTGCTGCTGGCAGGCGGTGCCGATATCACGGAGCTCAACACCGTGCGCAAACACCTTTCCGGCATCAAGGGAGGCCGGCTCGCTTCCGCGTGTGCGGGCACCACGCTGACGCTCGCCGTATCCGATGTCGTCGGGGACGACCTCTCGGTGATCGGCTCGGGGCCGACGTCGCCGGATCCGAGCACGTGGCAGATGGCGCTCGACGTCCTGGATCGGCGCGGAGGCCGCGCAACGTATCCCGCGGCCGCGGCCCATGTGCTGGAGCGCGGCGCAGCAGGACAGCTGGCCGACACACCCAAGACCGGCGATGCACGGCTCGCGCGGTCATCGGCGCGAGTGATCGGGGGGCGCATGGACGCCGTCAACGGCGCACGTCACGCGGCCCAGTCGCTCGGATATCACGTGCACGTGATGACCGATCCCGTCGTCGGCATCGCCCGTGACGCAGCGGCCGACCACGCGATCGAGCTTGCGCGAGTCCTGGAGACGTTGCCGCGTCCGGCCTGCGTGCTGTCTGCCGGAGAAACGACAGTGCACGTCACCGGTGGCGGGACCGGCGGGCGCAATCAGGAGTTTGCGCTTGCCCTGGCTGTCCCGCTTGCCGCCATGAGCACGCCCGTGGTGGCGGCCAGTGTCGGCACCGATGGGATCGACGGGCCGACCGATGCCGCGGGCGCCATCGTCGATCGCACGACCCTGGCGCGCGCCGCCGCGGCGGGCATCGCACCTCACAGCTACCTCAACGACAACAACTCATACGTGTTCTTCCGAACGCTCAACGATCTGATCCGCATCGGTCCCACGCACACCAACGTGGGCGACCTCCAGGTGGTGCTTGCTGCAGGCTGAAGATCGTCGTTCTTCGTTCAGGCGTTCTCTGTGCTCGGTTCGTGTTCAGGTTCGGTTCTTGGTTCGGCGTTCGCGGTTCGTGGTTCGGGGTTCGGCTGCGTTCCGCGCGCACTGGAGACCGTTCGGGCAATCGATTGGCGACAGGGCTGTGCTACCGTCGCTAAGAATCGCAAACCGATGCGCCGACGGCCGCCGAACCCGAACCCAGAACGCCGAACCACGAACAGAGAACCGAACCTGAACACGCACAGAGAACAAAAAACAAGGAACAGAGAACGATATTAATGTTGTCCCGCGACGACCTGCTGAAACTGATCCGCGACAAGGTCCATCACCCCGCCACCGCACGCGACCTCGCGCAGACGCTGCGCATCCCACGAGAGGAGCGCGCCAGCTTCAAACGACAATTGAAAGCGCTCGTGACCGACGGCGCCCTGATCCAGATGCGCGGCAACCGCTTCGGATTGCCCGAGAAGATGGATCTGATCGTGGGGCGGCTGACCACGAATCCTGCCGGCTACGGCTTCGTCGTGCCGGAGCACACGATTGACGGCGAGCGGCAGGACATCTTCATCCCCGCATCGAACCTCACCGAGGCGATGCACGGAGACCGCGTGGTCGCGCGCATCGAGCGTCACACCGACAAGGGCCCTGAAGGACGCATCATCCGGATCCTCGATCGGAGCCAGTCGAGCATCGTCGGGCGCTTCGAGGTGGATGACGCCGGCCTCGGGTACGTCGTGCCGTTCGATCGCCGTGTGCTGACCGACGTCCACGTGCCGACCGGGCAGTGGTCGGCGGCTGAGCCGGGCGACATGGTGCTCGTCGAGATCACGCGCTGGCCGACGGCCACCCGCGGGCCCGTTGGCCGTGTGATCGAAGTGCTGGGACGGATCGACGAGCCGGGCGTCGACACGCAGATCATCATTCGAAAATTCGGCATTCCCGACGAGCACGGGCGTGAAGCGGTCGAGGAGGCGCGTCGGCTGGGGGACGCCGTGAGGGAGCGCGACGTGCGCGGGCGAACCGATTTCCGTCCGGTGACGACCGTCACCATAGACGGCGAGCACGCGCGTGACTTCGACGACGCGATCACGATCGAGCGGGTGCCGAACGGAAACTACCGGCTCGGGGTGCATATCGCTGACGTCTCGCACTACGTGAAGGAGGGGAGCGCGCTCGACGAGGAGGCCTACGAGCGCGGCACGTCGGTGTACTTCCCGGAGCGAGCGGTGCACATGTTTCCGGCGGAGCTGGCGACCGGCCTGTGCAGCCTCAACCCGCACGTCGATCGCCTCGTGCAGTCGTGTGTCATGGAGGTGGACCGCCGCGGCAACGTCGTTCGTTACGAGATGCACGACGGCGTCATCAACAGCGACGCGCGCATGACGTACACGGCCGTGAACGCCATCCTCACCGATCGCGATCCCGAGGAGAGCGAGCGGTATCGCGGGCTCGTGCCCATGTTCGAGCTGATGCGCGAGCTGTTCGATATCTTGAACGCGCGGCGCCGGCGGCGCGGTGCCATCGATTTCGACCTGCCCGAAGCGGAAGTCGTGCTTGGCGAGGATGGCCAGATCGAGGACATCATCGCGACCGAGCGCAACATCGCGCACCGGATCATCGAGGAGTTCATGCTCCTGGCGAACGAGACGGTGGCGGCGCACCTCGTCGAGCACAACACTCCGGCCCTGCATCGCGTGCACGAGAAGCCCGATGTGAAGAAGGTCGAAGAATTCGAGACGTTCATCTCGTCGCTGGGGTACGGGCTCGGGGCGCCGAGCCACGCGGTGAAGCCGAAGCATTTCCAGAAGCTGATCGAGCGGATGAAGGGGAAACCCGAGGAGCGGCCGATCGCCGCGCTGATGCTGAGGACCATGCAGAAGGCGCGGTACGACGCCGCGAGCCTGGGCCACTTCGGTCTGGCGGCGGAGCACTACACGCACTTCACGTCGCCGATCCGGCGCTATCCGGATCTGGTGGTTCACCGCATGCTCCGCGAAGGCCGGCACTCCACCATCTCCGCTGCGCGGTACGAGGAGCTCGAGGAGGATCTACCCGAGACCGCGAAGCACACCTCGGACATGGAGCGGCGGGCCGACGAGGCGGAGCGCGAGCTGCTGCAGTGGAAGAAGGTCCGCTTCATGGCGGACAAAGTGGGCGACGAATATGAGGGATACATCACCGGAGTGGCGCCGTTCGGCCTGTTCGTCGAGCTGATCGAGCACTATGTCGAAGGCCTCGTGCACATCTCGAGCATGGCGGACGACTACTATCGTTTCGTCGAGCAGCATCACGTGCTGCGGGGCGAGAACACGAAGAAGATGTACCGGCTGGGAGACAAGGTGAACGTCCAGGTCGTCCGAGTCGACATGGAACGGCGCCAAGTGGACCTGGGCCTCGTCGACATTCTCGCAGCCGTGCGGGCTGAGGAGCGTCGCGCGCCGGTCCGCAGCAAAGTGAAGCCGAAGCGAGAACAACGCGCGACGACACGGCGGCCCGGGCGGCGCGAGCGGGCGGCGCGCAAAGGCAGACGATGAACCTGATCGTCGGCACGGCCGGGCACATCGACCACGGCAAGAGCTCGCTGGTGCTGGCCCTGACGGGGACCGATCCCGACCGCCTGAAGGAAGAGAAGGAACGCGGCATCACGATCGAGCTCGGCTTCGCCCACACGACCGAGAACGGCGTCACGCTGTCGTTCGTGGACGTTCCAGGGCACGAGCGGTTCGTGAAGACGATGCTCGCCGGCGTCGGCGGGATCGATCTCGTGATGCTGGTCGTGGCGGCAGACGAATCGGTGATGCCGCAGACGCGTGAGCACTTCGAGATCTGCCGCCTCCTCCGGGTGCCGCGCGGTGTGGTCGTGCTCACCAAGGCGGACCTCGTCGACGCGGAAACCCTGGAGCTGGTTCGCTTGGAAGTCCGCGACCTGGTGAAGGGCTCGTTTCTGGAGTCGGCGCCGGTTCTCGACGTGTCGGTTCGGACCGCTCACGGCATTCCGGCGCTGCGCGCGGCGCTCGCGTCGGCCGCGTCGCCCACGCAGGCCCGCCATGCTCAAGGTGCAGCTCGGCTGCCAGTAGATCGTGTTTTCTCGATGCGGGGGTTCGGCACCGTCGTGACCGGCACGCTCGTCTCCGGTGGGCTTGCCGTGGACGACGAACTGGTACTGTTGCCATCGGAGCGGCTCGCCAAGGTGCGCGGCCTGCAGGTGCATGGAGAGCGGCGCACGTCGGCGGCCGCGGGGCAGCGCGTGGCGGTGAACCTCGGCGGAGTCGAGGTGCAGGACGTCGACCGCGGCGAGACGCTCACGCGGCGCGGCGCGCTGACGGTCACACGGCGCCTCGACGCGACGCTAGATGTTCTCGCCTCAGCGAAGCCGCTCCGCCACGGCGCGCGCGTGAGGTTTCATCAGGGGACCAGCGAACTGCTCGGCCGTGTCGCCGTATCGCACGAGCCGGCGGTGCAGCCCGGCAGCTCCGCTTTCGTGCGGATACGCCTCGAATCGCCAGCCGTGCTCACGCGGGGCGATCGCTTCATCCTTCGCGCCTACTCGCCGCCGACCACGATCGCGGGCGGCCGGGTGCTCGATCCGGCACCGCCTCGAACGGGTGTGCGCACCGCCGCCGGACGGACGCGATTCGCGGAGCTGAGCGCAGCCGGCGACGAGCCGCTGCGTCGATTGATCGACGAGACCGGTATGGAGGGCTTCGCCGAAGCAGCGCTCGTTGCCCGTGGCGGGCTCGACCCCGCGGAGGCGACGAGCGCGATCGCGCGCCTCGAACAGGCGGGCGCCATCGCGCGCGCGGGCCAGGTGCTCGTCGCCCCGGCGCGCATCGCGGCGCTGAAGCAGGCGCTGCTCGCGGCGCTGACCGAGTACCACCGCCAGCACCCGCTCGTCGAAGGCATGCCGCGCGAGGAAGCGCGCGAGCGGCTCTTCGGCCGCGCGCCGCAGGCGGTCTTCGATCTCGTCATCGCCGACCTGGTGGCAGCCAGGCAGATTGTCGCGCGCGACCGCCTCGCCGTCGCCACGCACAGGCTGGCGCTTTCGGACGAGGAAGCGCGTGCCCGCGACGTGATCGAACGCAGCTACCGCGAGGCGGGGCTGAAGCCGCCCGACGCACAAGCCGTCGCCGCGCAGGCCGGCGTGAAGGCCGATGTCGCGCTGCGCGTCACGACGCTGCTCGTGCGGCAGAAGGTGCTGGCAAGAGTTGACGACCTCGTGTTCCACGAGGCGGCGCTGAAGCAGTTGAAGGAGGACGTCAGATCGATGAGTCGGGCCAGTCAGGCGGCCACGATCGACGTGGCCACGTTCAAGGACCGGTTCGGCATCACGCGCAAGTACGCGATCCCGCTGCTCGAGTACCTCGACCGCGAGCGCATCACGCGCCGCGTCGGCGATACTCGACAAATCATCTCGTGATGTGGTGATTTGTAATTGGAGGATTGACTTGCGATCGAGAGATTGGCAATCGAATCATTCAATGGCCAATTGATGAATTGACCAATTAATAGTCCAACCGCCGAATCAAAAAATCACGTATTGGTCTCCTTGCCGTCCTTCGTGGCGTCCTTGAAATTGCGGATTCCCTTGCCAATCCCGCGTCCGATCTCTGGCAGCCGGTTTGCCCCGAAGATCAGGATGATGATTGTCAGGATGATCAGGAGCTCGGGTAGTCCGATGCGACCCATCGTTCACCTCATAGTCGGAACAACGCTCTGCGGAACCGCAATTGTACCACGGGCTGAACAGCAGCCCCTCCCGCAGTTCTCGTCACGGGTGCAGCTCGTGGAAGTGTATGCCAGTGTCACGGACGCCGCCGGAGAGCCTGTGACCGGCCTCGAGCAGGGCGATTTCGTCGTATTCGAGAACGGGCGGCCTCAGGCGGTCACGACGTTTGCCGCGGGAGAATTTCCTCTGGCGGTGGCGCTGGGGGTCGACCGCAGCTGGAGCATGGCGGGCGAGAAGCTCGCCGACGCGAAGCTGGCCGCGCAGTCGTTTCTGACCCTGCTCAAGCCCGCCGATCGGTCGATGGTCATCGCCATCAGCGCGGAGGCCGACGTGATTGCGCCGCTCGCGATGGACCGCGCAGGTCAGATCCGGGCAGTGAAGCAGCTCGATCCATGGAGCACCACTGCGCTGCACGATGCGATCGTCGCGGCCCTCGATCGGCTCGAGCCCGAGCCCGGACGCCAGGCGCTCGTGATCTTCTCCGACGGCACCGATCGGTACAGCGACGCCACACCCGCCGACGTGCTCGCGCGCTCGCGGCGCAGCACCGCGCTCGTCTATCCGATCGCATTCGGCAAGTCACGACCGCCGCTGCTCGCCGAGATTGCCGTCCTGACCGGTGGCCGATCGTTTCTCTTGAGAGACACGCGCGAGCTCCAACCGACGCTCGCCACGATCGCGCGCGAACTGCGGCATCAGTACCTGCTTGGCTACACGCCGTCGAAGCCGATCGTTGCCGGTGAATCGGAGTGGCGGAGCATCCGCGTGGCGCTGCGACATCCGCGGCCGGGTGTGCGAATCCGCGCCCGCGATGGCTATCAGTCGTAGAACGTGGTTCGAGTGAGTGGTATAGAGTTATCGCGTGGCGCATCCAGTGGTGCTGGGATTGTTCGACGACGCGGCAGCAGCGGCGCAGGCGGCGCGGATGCTTCGCGACCTGGGGCTCCCGCGCGAGCGGGTCTCGATCGTCGCGCGCTCCCACGATGAAGAAGGGGCGATTGCCAATGCCGGAGGCGCATCGCCCGGCGCGGAGCTCGAGGACTCGCGCCCCGCGGGGCGGCTTGGCGAGCTGAGCGCCCACTTCCTCGCGGCAATCGCCGTCGTGCTGCCCGGCATCGGCCCCATCGTCGCCGACGGTCCGCTCGCCGCCGGACTCGGCGAGGCAGCGGGTCACCTTGCCGGTGACATCGGACGTATGTTGGCGCGCGCAGGCATGCCGCCCGCCGAGGCGGAGAGGTGGGAAGCGAGCATCAGCGCGGGCGCGATTCTCCTCGGTGCGCACACGTATCCCGATCGCGTGGCGCGAGTGGCCGAGACGCTCGAGCAGCAAGGCGCCCGGGATGTCGCGATCGGAGCATGGAGCGATCTCGATGATTGATACCCCAACTGGTCTTTTTACGATTGGCGTCTTCCAGGATGTCGCATGGGCGGAGAAGGGGATCCGAGCGCTGCAGGCGAAGAACTTTCCGTCCGAGGCCTTGAGTTTCCTGGCGAAGGACTCGCCCGATGTGGCAGCTCTGGCGGAGCGCACGTTCGCCGGCCCGGTCACGACGATCGAGATTCGCGGGCTCGGCACCGTGCGGGCGCGAGGGCCGCTCCTCGACGCGTTACAGGGCGCCGACCAGCAGCTCACGCGGCAGGGCCTGGCCGCCACGGCGCGGCGGGTGGGGTTCCAGATGCATGACGGACGCATCTTCGAGACCCTGGCGAGCCGCGGCGGCGTGCTGGTGGCCGTGAGCAGCGAAGCGCGCGCATCGGATGCGCTGGCGATCCTGCATTCCTACGGCGGCGGCAACGCCGCCATCGGCGCGTGGGCTGGCCGACTCTGAGGACAGGAAGACGTTAAAGCGAACATCGGTTTGAAGCCGAAATCACGACTGGCGCATCAAAATCACTGAAAGGCGCGACCAGGTTACCTGGTCTGCTGAGGTACCTGTTTTGCAGTTGCCTCACTTGAGCGCGCTCGGTGACAATGAGTTCATCCGATACAACGGTCGTAATGCCCAGCCCTACCCCCGCGGCTCCGCGTGACAATCCTCGACTCGGGCATCTGACCGTCCGCCCCGAAGGGCTCGGGCCGGCCGAGGTTCATTTTTCCTTCGAACAGCAGGACAAGCGCATCGGTGGAGCAATCGGCGCTTCGATACTGAGCCACGTGGGTCTCGTGGTGCTGTTCATCATCATCAGCAGCCTGCTGCCCGAACCGGTTCGCCAGGCGATCCTGCCTGACCGCCTTCCGGAGATCGTCTGGCTGGCGGAGCCCGGTCCCGGCGGCGGCGGTGGCGGCGGCGGCAACCAGATGAAGGAGCCGCCGAAGAAGGTCGAGCTGCCAGGCAAAGAGAAGATCACCGTGCCGGCGGTGAAGCCGCCAAACCTCGAGCTGAAGAAGCCCGAGCCAGAACCCGAGCCGAAACAGGATCTGACGATTCCCGCGCAGACGATGGCCGCTGCACCGACCACGTCACCTGGGGTAATCGAATCGGCGCAGCCATCGACAACCGTCTCTCAGGGGCCCGGCACGGGCGGCGGCGGCGGTACTGGAACGGGCACTGGAGTAGGACCGGGGCAGGGGTCTGGCCTCGGGCCGGGCACGGGCGGCGGCTTCGGCGGAGGATCGTATCGACCGGGCAGCGGCGTGCTGAACCCGCAGCTGCTGAAAGAAGTCAAGCCCGCCTACACCGCAGATGCGATGCGCGCGAAGATTCAAGGGGCCGTCTGGCTCGAATGCGTCGTCCTGCAAGACGGCACCGTCGGCGACGTTCGCGTGATTCGCTCCCTCGATTCGACGTTCGGTCTGGATCAGGAAGCGGTGAAGGCCGCCAAGCAGTGGCGCTTCCAGCCCGGGACCCGGTTCGGCGAACCGGTGCCGGTGCTCATCACGATCGAGCTCACCTTCACATTACGCTGACAGTCGATCGCGACGGACACTTCGCGGTGCGCTCCGTGTCCGTGAGGCGGCGTGCGCATACGGCCCGGCACGACGCGAGGCATCGTGTGACTTCCTGGCTGCACGAGGGAAGATCGTTCGTTCGGACCTTCGCGCCGGCGATCAGAAGGACCGCGAGGATGAGACCTGCCTTGACGATGGGAGATGCTGCCCTGGACACGCGGGTAGCAAGGGCAAGCGAAGTGCCTGACCATCGTCGCGCGGAGCTTCACATACCGCGTGCTGCGTCCGCCAAGGCGAGCGCAATTTCGTTCGCGACTTTCAGAAATGAAAAACGCCCGGCGAACCGCGAGGCTCGCCGGGCGTACCTAAACCTTACTTTTGACCTTTGACCTTGATGCCTTCGTACATGCCGCCCATGCCGCCTGGCCCGCCGCCCGCCGGAGCTTCCTTCTTCTCTTCAGGAATCTCGGACACGAGCGCCTCGGTGGTCAGAAGCAGTGAGGCGATCGACGAGGCGTTCTGCAGGGCGCTGCGGACCACCTTCGCCGGATCGATGACGCCAGCTTTCACAAGGTCCTCGTAGGTCTCGGTTGCGGCGTTGAAGCCCTCGTCTGAGTTCTTCATCTCCTTTACTTTCGACACGATGATCGACCCCTCCGCGCCGGAGTTGATCGCGATCCAGCGCATCGGCTCCTCGATGGCGCGCCGGATGATCTGCAGCCCGACGAGCTGGTCGCCTTCGAGCTTCAGGCCCTCGAGCGCCTTGGCGGCGCGAAGCAGCGCCACGCCGCCGCCTGGCACGATGCCTTCCTCGACGGCCGCCTTGGTGGCGTGCATCGCGTCCTCGACGCGTGCCTTCTTCTCCTTCATCTCGGTCTCGGTGGCGGCACCGACCTTGATGACGGCGACGCCTCCTACGAGCTTCGCCAGCCGCTCCTGCAGCTTCTCGCGATCGTAATCAGAAGTCGTGTCCTCGACCTGCGCACGCAGCTGCTTCACGCGCCCCTGAATGGCATCGCCGCTGCCAGCACCCTCGACGATTGTCGTGTTGTCCTTGTCGATCGTGACCTTCTTCGCCTTGCCGAGGTCTTCGACCTTGATGTTCTCCAGCTTGATGCCGAGGTCCTCGGTGATCGCGCGGCCACCGGTGAGGATTGCGATGTCCTCCAGCATGGCCTTGCGTCGATCGCCAAAGCCAGGCGCCTTCACGGCCGCCGCCTGCAGAGTGCCCCGCAGCTTGTTCACAACCAGCGTGGCAAGCGCTTCGCCTTCGACGTCCTCAGCAACGATGACCAACGGTCGGCCCATGCGCGCGACCTGCTCGAGTACGGGCAGCAGATCCTTCATCGAGCTGATCTTCTTCTCGTGGATCAGGATGACCGGGTTCTCGAGCACCACTTCCATCCGCTCGGGGTCGGTCACGAAATACGGCGAGAGGTAGCCGCGATCGAACTGCATGCCTTCCACGACGTCGAGCGACGTCTCGAGCGTCTTCGCCTCTTCAACCGTGATCACGCCGTCCTTGCCGACCTTTTCCATCGCCTCGGCGATGATCTTGCCGATCGTCTCGTCGCTGTTCGCCGAGATAGTGCCCACCTGTGCGATCATGTTGCCCTTCACGGGCTTCGACATCTTCTTGATCTCGGCGACCACGACCTCGACCGCCTTCTCGATGCCGCGCTTCAGCTCCATCGGGTTGGCGCCCGCCACGACGTTCTTCGCGCCCTCGCGGTAAATCGCCTGCGCGAGCACGGTGGCCGTCGTCGTGCCGTCGCCGGCGGTGTCCGAGGTCTTGCTGGCGACCTCGCGAACCATCTGCGCGCCCATGTTCTCGAGCGGGTCCTTCAGATCGATCTCCTTTGCCACCGTCACGCCGTCCTTGGTGATGGTCGGCGAACCGAACTTCTTGTCGAGGACGACGTTGCGCCCTTTGGGGCCGAGGGTGACCTTCACCGCGTCGGCGAGCTGGTTGACGCCGCGAAGAATCGCCTGGCGCGACTGCTCCCCGTAAATGATCTGCTTTGCCATGTCGAATGCTCCCTACTTCGAATCGACCACCGCGAGCACTTCGTCCTCGCGCATGATGAGGTACTCGTTGCCGTCGATCTTGATCTCCTGGCCGGAATACTTGCCAAAGAGAATGGTGTCCCCGTCCTTGACGTCGAGGGGAACGCGTTCACCCTTCTCACGCTTGCCGAGGCCAGCCGCGATCACCTTGCCCTGCTGCGGCTTCTCCTTGGCGGTGTCCGGGATGATGATCCCGCCGATCTTCTGCTCGCCTTCCTCGAGGCGCTGAACGATGACCCGGTCGTGTAGCGGTCTGACTTTCATCTCGTCGACTCCAAACCAATGTGGTAGTTGTGCGGGGCGGTGGCCCCTGCGAAAACCCTGGAAAGCTGTCACGCCGCCCTCGGCGGGTTAGCACTCGCCGCAGGCAACTGCTAATTGTATTGAGGGGTCCGAAACCGTGTCAAGGCGGGACGACTCAAGCGGTGCGCCGCAGCCGGTATTCCGCAATCTTCCGGCTGAGCGTATTGCGGTGCATCCCGAGGAGGTCCGCAGCCCGGCACAGGTTGCCGTCGGCCTTCACCAGCACATGCGCAATGAATCGCTTTTCGAACTCACGCTGAGCGTCCTCATAGCGGATGCCCTTCGTGACCATCTCGTCCACGAGATGGTCGAGCGTTTCCCGCATCGGGGTCATTCGAGTTCCCTTCCGGTGAGGCGGCGGAAGGCCTCGACGTACTTCTCTCGCGTGCGCCAGACGACCTCGTCCGGGAGCGACGGTACAGGGGGCTGCTTGTTCCAGCGGATCTGTTCGAGGTAGTCGCGAACGAACTGCTTGTCGAAGCTTGGTTGCGGTCCGCCCGGCTGGTACTGCGCGCGCGGCCAGTAACGCGACGAGTCGGGCGTCATCACTTCGTCGATCAGAAGGATGCGGCCGTCGGGCAGGAGGCCGAACTCGAATTTGGTATCGGCGAGAATGATGCCGTGTGACTCGGCGTGCGCCACACCAAACTCGTAGAGCGCCAGCGTGATGCGCTTCAGCCGGGCGATCAGATCGTCGCCGGCAATCCGGCCGGCCTCGGCCTCGGTGATGTTGATGTCGTGACCGCTCTGCGCCTTCGTGGCGGGGGTGAAGATCGGCTCCGGCAGGCGGTCGGACTCACGCAGGCCCGCGGGCAGCGGGACGCCGCACACGGCGCCGGTCGAGAGATATTCCTTCCAACCCGATCCTGACAGATAGCCGCGCGCGACGCACTCGACCGGCACGGGATCCGTGCGCGTCACGAGCATCGAGCGTCCGCGCAGGACCTCCGCATGCGACTGCAGCGACGGGGGGTACTCGCGCACCTCCGTCGTAATGACGTGGTTCGGCACGATGCTGCGCGTTTGCTCGAACCAGAACGCCGACAGCTGCGTGAGCACCCGTCCCTTGTCGGGAATACCGGAGCCGAGCACATAGTCGAAGGCGGAAATCCGGTCGGTCGCGATCATCAGAAGATCGGCGCCCACCTCGTAGATGTCGCGGACCTTGCCGCGGCGTTGCGGGGCGAGACCGTTCAGACGCGTTTCGAGGAGGGGAGATGCGGACAACGCCAACGGAAATCCTTCGTCGGGAGCGGCCCATATTAGTCGCACCGCACCTGGGCCGCAACTGTACGCAACACTCACGGCACTCGCGCAACTCGACCCTGATATATTGTGTGGACTCGCCGGCCGCGTCTTCCATGGGAACACGATTCCGAACAGCTCTGGTTTTGGTTCTGGCGATTGCCCTGTTCGCGTGGTTTCTGCGCGGCGTGGACATGTCTGCCGTTCTGAGCCAGATCCGGCGCGCGCGGCTGGAGCTCGTGCTGCTCTCGATTGTTCCTCTCACGTTGACCTACCTCGCCCGCAGCGTGCGGTGGCAGTACCTGCTCGAGCCGATTGGGCCGACGCGGTTCGCGACGGCGTTCCGCGCGACGGTGATCGGCTTCGCCGCGATGGCGCTGCTGCCCGCGCGACTGGGCGACGTGCTTCGCCCGTACCTGCTCGCGCGCCGTGAAGGGTTTCCGGTCGTCTCGACGCTCGCGACGATCGTCATGGAGCGCGTGCTGGATCTGGTGGCGGTGCTCGCGCTGCTCGCGCTGTACGTGCTGGCGCTCGGTGGACGCGAAACGCTTCCGTCGCGCCTTCTCGCCCCGATCGAGGCGTCCGCGATGGCGGCCGCCGCCGCTGCCCTCGTCCTGCTCGGCCTGATGTGGACGCTCGCGACGCATCCGGAGCGCATCGCGCGCCTGGTCCTGCGCAGCGAACGGATTCTGCCGGCGCGCGTGGCGCACGCCCTCTCGCGTCTCGCCCGTACGTTCAGTGAGGGATTCGCCGTCGCGCGTGAGGCGCGGGCGTTGACCTTTGCCGCAATCTGGTCGCTTCCCGTCTGGCTCGGTATCGCCGTGCACGTGTGGCTGATCACGACGGCCTTCGGCATCGCCATGCCGTTTGCGGGGGCGTTTCTGCTCCAGGCGCTGCTGGTGATTGGGGTCGCGGTGCCGACTCCTGGCGCCGTCGGCGGCTACCACGCGATGTACCGGCTCGGAGTGACGGGGTTCTTCGGCGCGTCCAACGAGACTGGCGTCGGCGCGGCGCTCGTCGCGCATGCCTCGTCATTGATTCCGGTCGTGTTGCTCGGCGCCGTCTTCATGATTCAGGACGGTCTGAGCCTGACTCGGTTGCAGCAGATGGCCGGCGCCGCGCGCCGCCAGGAGGAAGCGGTCCCATGAAGTGTCCGTTTTGCGGCCATCTCGGGGACAAAGTCGTGGACTCGCGAGAAAGCAAGGAGGGCGAGGTGATCCGCCGCCGGCGCGAGTGCCTCGAGTGCGGCCGGCGCTTTACGAGCTACGAGCGGATCGACGAGATCCCGTATATGGTCATCAAGAAGGACGGGACGCGCGAGCGCTTCGAGCGGCAGAAGCTCATTGCCGGCCTGTTGAAGGCCTGCGAGAAACGGCCCGTCAGCGTCGCCGCCGTGGAAGGGGTGGCGGACCGGCTGGAGTCGATGCTTCAGGAGCGACCCGAAAAAGAGATGTCGACCGTCGAGGTCGGCGAGGTCGTGATGGAAGAGCTGAAGCGACTGGACAAGGTGGCCTACGTCCGCTTCGCCTCGGTGTATCGTCACTTCCGCGACATCGGCGAATTCATGACCGAGCTGAAAGACCTATTGAACGCGAAGGAGTAGTGGCCGTTTCCCTTCGACCCGCCGCGCCCGCGCCGCGGCCCGCGCCGCCCAAGCGGAGCGCTGCGCCGAAGCCACCTCGTAAATCGTTTACCGACAACACGCGGGCCCTGCTGGTGGGGATCGTCATCCTGCTGGCCGCGCTGGCCGGACTCCTCACGCTGGCCCGCCGCTCGCGCGAGCTCGCCCCCGATTTCCTCACCGAGTTCGTGCTCTACGCGCTCTCCGCCACGAACCTCGCCATGCTCGTCGTGCTCGTCTTCGTGCTGGCGCGCAACATCGTCAAGCTGGTCGTCGAGCGGCGGCGGGCGCTGCCGTTCGCCCGCTTCCGCGCCAAGCTGGTGGCCGTGCTGCTCGGCATGACGCTGATACCCGCCGTACTCGTGCTCCTGGTGGGCAGCGAGTTGATTCGCAACAGCGTCGATCGCTGGTTCAACGCGCCGATGGATGAAGTGCTCGGGTCGGCCACGGCGATTGCGGGGGACTACTACCAGGAGCGACAGCGGGTGGTTGCGGCGCAGGCCCAGCAGCTGGCCGCCGCGCTCGCGCCGCTCGATCTGATCAACCAGCCGGAGCTCGCGCAGCAGATCGTCGCCCCGGCGGTGGCCGGCGCGCGGGTGAGGCTCGTCGAGGTGTACCGTGTCGTGCCTGGGGCGGGGACCCCGCGAGTGGAACGGATCGCGGAGGTGTCGGCATCACCTCTTCCGCGAGACTACTCTCGCGCGTCGGCCGATCGTCTCGCGGAGCGCACGCTCGCCGGGTCGGCGGACGTGCGGCCGCTCGAGCGCCTTGGAGGCGGCGAGGAGCTCGTGCGGGCGGTCGCGCCGATTCGCAGCACCCCGAATGGGCGTATCCGCGGCCTCGTGATTACCACGGATCTCCTGAGCGGCCAGTTCGTCGCGCGCGCGCGCCGCATGACCGACGCGTACGAGGACTATCAGCAGCTTCGCGTGCTGAAGCAGCCGCTGGCCGGCGTCTACCTCTCGTTCTTTCTCACGCTGACGCTGATGATTCTGGTGGGCGCGACGTGGATGGGCCTGTACCTGGCCAAGCGCATCACGCGCCCGGTTCAGATGCTCGCGACCGCCGCGCGCGAGATCGGCGCGGGCCACCTCGATCATCGTGTCGTCCCCGAGACGACCGACGAGTTCGGGTCGCTCATCGAGGCGTTCAACAGCATGGCCGGCGATCTGGCGACCAGCCGCCGGCGGCTCGAGCGCTCGGCCGTGGAGCTGGAGCGCCGGCACCACGACGTCGAAGGCCGCCGGCGTTACGTGGAAACGATTCTGGAACGCATTGCCACGGGCGTCGTGTCCGTCGACAGCGCGGGCCGGATCGGCACCGTCAACAACGCCGCGGCGCGGCTCCTCGGCGTGGACAGGTCAGTCTCGGGCCGCCCGGTATCGGCGGTCTTCGGACGCGCCGAGCTGAAGCCGCTGGCCATTCTGATCGACGAGGCCTCACGCAGCCGCACCGAGCTCCGCCCGCAGGAAGTCGCGATCACACGCGACGGCCGCGAGATGCACCTGGCCGTGATGACGACGCCCTTGACGCGGGAGGACGGGGTGTCGGAGGGGCTGGTGCTCGTCTTCGACGACGTGACGCCGCTCATCCGGGCGCAGAAGGTCGCGGCGTGGCGGGAAGTCGCGCGCCGGCTCGCGCACGAAATCAAGAATCCCCTGACGCCCATCCAGCTGTGCGCCGAACGGATGCGCCGGCATTTCTCGACCGCCCCCGATCAGACGAGGCAGCTGGTGGACGAGTGCACGACGACGATCGTCGGCGAGGTGGAGTCGCTCAAGGGTCTGGTGGACGAGTTCTCGCAGTTTGCCCGCATGCCGGCGCCGCGCGCCGTGCCGACGAACCTGCACCAGCTCCTCAACGAAGCGCTCGCGCTGTACAACGGCATCTTCAGCGACATCGAGATCCGACGGCACCTGGGCGCCGTGCCGTCCGTCGCGGTCGATCCCGAGCAGATGCGCCGCGTGGTGATCAACCTCGTGGACAACGCCATCGAGGCGATGGACCAGAAGGGAACGATCGACGTGGAAACGCACCACGACCCCGGCAACAGCCTCGTTCGGATCGTCGTGGCGGACAACGGTCCCGGTATCCCGGCTGCCGAACGCGAGAAGCTGTTCCTGCCGGTACTATTCCACGAAGCGGCGGGGGAGCGGGCTCGGCCTCGCGATCGTTCGGCGGATCGTGGCGGAGCATGGCGGGAGCATCGACGTCTCGGACAACACCCCGCGGGGCACGCGCTTCGCCATAGAACTGCCCTGCTAGCAGTAGATGCCATCGATCCTGATCGTTGACGACGAGCCGGGCGTGCGCAGCGCGCTGAGCGGCGTGCTCGAGGACGAGGGCTACGAGGTCGAGGCCGTCGACAGCGGCGAGGCCGCGCTCGAGCGGCTCCTGCGCCAGACCTTTGACGTCGTCGTGCTCGACGTGTGGCTACCGGGCATGGATGGACTGGCGACGCTGGCCCGCATGCGCGAGCGGCAGGTCGAGACGCAGGTGGTGATCATCTCGGGCCACGGCAACATCGAATCCGCCGTCCGCGCGATCAAGATGGGTGCGTTCGATTTCGTTGAAAAGCCGCTCTCGCTGGAGAAGACCGTCCTCGTGGTGCGCAACGCGCTTCGGCAGCGGCACCTCGAAGCGGAGAACCAGGCGCTGCGGGCGCGGGTCGAGACGCAGCACACGATGGTCGGCGAGAGCTACGCGATGCAGCAGCTCCGCGAGCAGGTGCGCATGGCGGCGCCGACGAACGGCCGGGTGCTGATCTTCGGCGAGAACGGCACCGGCAAGGAGCTGGTGGCCCGGAACATCCATGAGCTGAGCCGCCGCCGGACCGGACCGTTCGTGGAGGTCAACTGCGCGGCGATTCCCGAGGAGCTGATCGAAAGCGAGCTGTTCGGCCACGTGCGCGGCGCCTTCACCGGCGCCGTCGCCGACCGGCGCGGCAAGTTCGAGCTGGCGCACGGCGGCACGATCTTCCTCGACGAGATTGCTGACATGAGCCTGAAGACGCAGGCCAAGGTGCTGCGCGTTCTTCAGGAGCAAGTGTTGACGGCCGTCGGCGGCTCGCGAGACACGCGCGTCGATGCCCGCGTGCTGGCGGCGACGAACAAGGACCTGACGCAGGAGATTCGAGGCGGGAGATTTCGCGAGGATCTCTACTTCCGGCTGAACGTCGTGCCGATCTTCGTGCCGCCGCTGCGCGATCGGCAGGAGGACATCGCGCTGCTGGCGGAACATTTCATGGCCGTTCTCGCGCGCGAGTACGGCCGTCGTCCGAAGGCCTTCGAGCGGGATGCCGTCACCGCGCTGCAGCAGTACGCCTGGCCGGGCAACGTCCGCGAGCTGCGCAACGTCGTGGAGCGCCTGATGATCATGGTGCCAGGTGACCGGATCACCTCACGCGACCTATCGTTCCTCGAGACGTCGGCTCCGACGTCGCCCGACAGCACCCGTCCCGCGTCGATCGCGCCGCTCCACGACGCGCGCGACCAGTTCGAGCGCGACTACATCCTGAGAGCGCTGGCGCAGCAGCAGGGCAACATCTCACGGACCGCAGACCTGCTTGGGGTGGAGCGGAGCAATCTGTATCGGAAGATGAAAGCCTTCGGGATCGCGCCTGCGAGGAAGGCGGAGGATGAAGTCGAGAGTTGAGGCCTTTGCCGCGATTCTGTGACTTCGCATGACGTCACAGTCCGCTCCGCTCGCTGACTCTGACGACCGCACAGGACATCAACGTTACGGCACACGAAGTCTCGAAGACACGAAGGAACAACCTAGAAAGACTTAGTGCTTTCGTGTCTTCGTGTGCCGTGACGAGTTGTGTCCACCGCAATCATGAGAGTCAGCGAGCGGAGCGGACGAGCGACGTCAGAAGAGTCATTCGGTTCGCAGCCTCGTCTCCAGCACCTGCTCGCGCTTGAATCCTTCCAACTGCAGATAGTGTTCGGCGGTCGCAACTAACGCAGCAGAGGGCACCAATCCCACGATCTCGCTCTCCAGTACGTTGACGCCGTACCGCGCGGCTTCGCGCTTGACCACCTCGAACACGCGGAACATCGGCGTTTTCTCGTAGTCCGTCAGGTTCATCGAGACCTGCACGATCTTGCGGTCGTCCAGCGTGACGCCCATTGCCTTGACGAACCGGAATCCGCCGCTGCTCTGGCGGATGGCCGCCGCGATCTTCTTCGCGACGTCCAGCCGATCGGTCGCAAGGTTGATGTTGTACGCGATGAGCGGCATCCGCGCGCCGATGACCGACGCCCCGGCCGACGCGTGGGGGGCCGCCGGGCCGTAGTCCGGTGTCCACCCGGGCCGAGCCAGCTTTTCCGCCAGCCCCTCGAACTCTCCGCGCCGGATGTCCTCCAGGTTCCTCCGCGACGGATCGGTCGCCGCCTCCTCGTACAGAAAGACCGGGACACCGAATCGCTCTGCGACGGCCTGCCCGGTCGCGCGCGCAAGCGCCACGCACTCCGCCATCGTCACACCCTCAATCGGCACGAACGGCACCACGTCGACGGCGCCGACGCGTGGGTGCTCGCCTTTGTGCGTCCGCAGGTCGATTGCGGCCGTCGCGTGTTCGAAGAGCGTGAGAACCGCAGACTTGAGAGGCGCCGCATCGCCCGCGAGGGTCAACACCGATCGGTTGTGCGAGGCGTCGGACGAATAGTCGAGCACCCGTACGCCGGCCACGCGGCCGATCGCGGCGACGAGCCCCTCCACGACGTCTCGTCGCCTCCCCTCGCTCACGTTTGGCACGCACTCGATGATCGCCATGGTGGGCGTTTGTACCACACGCAGAACAGCGCCTTCGGGGGCAATACCGCCCCTTTTCCGCGCTAATTCGTTGACCGGATGCGGTTTCGGCCGCATAATCGAGCATCTAGTGGAGCGTACCTTCGAAACGTAAAGCGGGCCGAGGTGTGGAACGGCCCAGAGATCGATGGTCCAAGGCTGAACGTGACTCCGATTCCTTTCTGTTGATACGGTCCAGTAGATGTCGGGCCCGCTGCGTACAGACGCCGCCCGTCCGTCCGATAGCCTGGCAGACACCGACAAGGAGGCCCGCATCGAGCAGCTGCTGCTTTCGGGACTCGATCAGTATTTCGCCGGGCAATACGAGCAGGCCATCAACATCTGGACGCGCGTCGTGTTTCTGGAGCGCGGCCATAGCCGCGCGCGCGCGTACATCGAGCGGGCTCGCGGGGCACTCGCCGAACGGCACCGCGAGTCGGAGGAGCTGCTGCATCGGGGGATCGCAGCGTTCAACAGCGGTCAGACCGATGCGGCGCGAGACCTGATCACGCGCGCGGTGGAGCAGGGCGGCCCCCATGATGTCGCCTTGGTGCTGCTCGAGCGGTTGAACCGGCTCGCAACGCCGGCAGCCACGTCGGACGCAGCGGCGCCGTTGCCGCCGGCGCGTCGCACGTCGGCCTCTGTTCCCGAGACGATGCCACAGCCCCACGCATGGCGAGTTCGCGCCGTCGGGGCGCTGGCGATCGTGATTGGTGCCGCAGCGATTGGCGTGCTCAGCGGGATGACGCTGCCGCTGTGGTCCGGCGACGCCGGTGTCCCACAGGGGCAAGTGGCCGCGATGCCGCCCGATCCGCTGCCGGTTGCGCGCTCCTCTGAGCGGCTGCTCGCTCGGGCGCGCGCGCTTCAGGCCGGTGGGCGCCTCCATGATGCGCTCCGGTCGCTCGACCGGATCGACCTCGGCGATCCGATGCGCCCCGAGGCCGACAGGCTTCGCGGTGAGCTCCAGCGCCAGCTCCTCGAATCCGCCGTGACGGAGGCCGCACGGTGAAGTGTCCCAAGTGTGGCTATCTCGGGTTCGAGACCGGCGACACCTGCAAGAATTGCGGCTACGACTTTTCGCTAATCGCGCCGCCGCCGATTCTGACGCCGGACCCCGATATTGCCATCCGCACTGACGATGCCGAGACCGGCGCGCAGGAGTTGTGGCTCGACCGGCTGGATCGCTCGATGGACGAGGTCAGCCGCCCGAAGAAGGAGGAGCATCTCATCGGCGTTCCGGAGCCGCCGGCATCCACAGTCGATCCGCTGCCGCTCTTCAACCCCGATGATCCGGACGACATTCCGCTGATCGCGCTGCCAGCGGCGCCGCGTCCGCCACTCTCGGTGCGGCGGCCGGCGGAGACGCCGCGCCTGCGCGCGGTTCCCAAGACGGCAAGCGCCCCGGCGCCGACGCTCGATTTTCACGAGGAGGCTCGCACCCAGCCTCTTCATGAAGTGGACGATGAACCGCCGCGCACCCCAGCCGGCCAGCGCCACGCAGTGCCCGCGGGCGACGATGTTCGAGAAGTGAGGGCGCGCCGGGTGGCCGCCGCCCTGATCGATCACACGATCCTCTTCGCCATCGACGCGATCGTCCTGTACTTCACGGTCCGCATGGCCGGGCTCGGTCCGGGCGAGTTGAATCTCCTTCCGATCGTGCCGATGGTCATATTCCTGGGTCTCCTCAAGGTCTGGTACTTCAGCGCGTTTACTGCCATCGGTGGTCAGACGATTGGCAAGATGGCGGTGGGGATCAAGGTCATCGCCGATGGCGGGACGCTGGACAGCGGCGTGGCGATCCGCCGTACGCTCGCCGGCATATTGTCGCTCCTGCCCGCCGGCCTCGGCTTTCTTCCGGCCTTCTTTGGCAGCGACCGCCGCGCCCTGCACGATCGGCTCACGGGAACGCGCGTGGTCGGACTACCATCGGCCTAGAGCGACGGCCGCGCGTCCGTCCTGCTCGCGCTCATGCGTCGTCTCGCCATCTTCATCTCGACCTTCGGGTACCTTGGCTACGCTCCGGTTGCGCCAGGCACGTTTGGATCGGCGGCCGGACTGGTGGTCTTCTACGTCGTGCGCGCCGCCGGTTCAACGGCCGTCGAGCTGACGACCATCGCCGCGCTGTTTGCGCTCGGCGTCTGGGCCGGGACCGTGGCCGAGCATCACTTCGGCGGCATCGACCCGGGTCCCATCGTCCTGGATGAAGTCGTCGGCATGCTCATCACGCTGTGCCTCCTGCCCGTGAACGCCGCAGGAGCGTTCGTCGGGTTCCTCGTCTTTCGCATACTCGACGTAGTCAAACCGTTTCCGTCCGCGCGCTTCGAGAAGCTGCGCGGCGGTCTCGGAGTGATGGCGGATGATGGGATGGCGGCGATCTACGGCAACCTCGCGATGCACGGAATCATCGCTCTCACTCCCGGCTGGCTCACCACATGAAGGCTCGTCGAGGAATAGCACGATGCCGCTGAGTCGAGCGGCGATTCTCGCCGTTGGTAGCGAGCTCCTCACGCCGCTGCGAATCGACACGAATTCGCTGTACATCACGGAACAGCTCAACACCCTTGGCATCGACGTGGTGTTCAAGGCGGTGATCGGCGACAGCCGCGACGAGCTGGCGCATGCGGTGCGCGAGACGGTCGGCCGGGTGGAGCTGTTGGTGCTCTGCGGCGGACTCGGGCCGACCGATGACGATGTGACGCGCGATGCCGTGGCCGACGTGCTGGGCCGCCGCATGGAGGAAGACCCTGCGATCACCGAGCGTATCCGGCAGCGGTTCGAATCACGCGGCTGGACGATGCCGGAGATCAATCGCCGGCAGGCGATGGTGCCCCAAGGCGCCGAGGTGCTCGCGAACCCGAACGGCACGGCGCCTGGCCTCTGGATCGAGCACGAACGCGGCGTCGTGGTTCTGCTGCCCGGTCCGCCGCGAGAGTTGCAGCCGATGCTTTCGGGACTCGTCGACAGCCGCCTCCGGCAGCGGAGCGGCACGACGACGCTGCGGCGGCGTGTGATTCGCATCACGGGGAAGACCGAATCCCACACCGATGAAGCGCTCCAGCACCTGTACATCGAATGGAACCGGGCCGTGCCGCCCATTTCGGCGACGATTCTGGCGGCACTCGGGCAGATCGAGCTGCACCTGTCAGGCTGCTGCGATGGGGCGGAGCAAATCGTGGCGGCGCTCGACCATGCGGTGGGTCAGGTGCAGCGCGTACTCGGACTCGATGCGTACAGCGTGGACGGTCGATCCCTTGAAGCCGTCGTGGGAGATCTGCTCGTCGAGCGCGGCCTCCGGATTGCCGCGGCCGAGTCGTGCACCGGCGGGTTGATCACCTCCCGTCTCACCGATGTTCCCGGCAGCTCCCGCTACGTCGATCGATCTGTCATCACGTACAGCGACGCATCCAAGACCGAGCTGCTCGGCGTCCCGCACGACCTCATCGGCGCGCATGGCGCGGTAAGCGAGCCGGTGGCTCAGGCGATGGCGGACGGCATCTTCCGATCGGCGCGCGTGGAGGTCGGCGTCGGCGTGACGGGCATCGCCGGGCCGGGCGGCGGGACGGCCGAGAAACCGGTTGGCATGGTGTGCATCGCCGTGGTCATGGCGAATGCGCGCCGCGTTCGGACGGCGCGGTTCATCGGCGGCCGCGAGCAGGTGAAGTTCCAGGCCTCGCAGGCGGCGCTCGACATGGTGCGCCGGATGCTGCTCGAACCGTGAGGCTCTTCACGGCGATCGAGCTTGGCGACGCCACCCGCGCGCAAGCAGCTGCGATCATCTCGGCGCTGCGCGCGCGCGTGGAGCTGACCGCCCCGCGGGCGCGCGTCACGTGGATCGCACAGGAACGCCTGCACCTGACCGTGCGGTTCATCGGCGAAGTCGAGGGTCCGCTTGCCGAGCGCGTCATCAGCGGGCTGCGCGCGCCGCTGACGCTGCCGCCGTTCACGATTGCCTTTGGTCCGCTCGGCGCCTTCCCAGCGAAGGGCGCGCCGCGGGCGATCTGGATTGGGCTCGCGGACGGCGGCGACGCGGTCGCCCGCGTCGAATCGGCGATCAGCGACCGCCTGCGTGGCCCTGGGAATTCCGAAGGAAGATCGCCCGTACAGCCCCCATCTGACGCTGGCTCGAGTGCGCGAGCCGGCCGGGCTTCGGGCGGCGCCGCTCTTCGAGAGCCTTGCGGCCGGCCCCGACCGGACGCGAGTCGACGCGATTACACTGTTTCAGAGCAAGCTGTCGCCGAAGGGACCGACGTACACGGTGCTGGAGAGGATGCCGCTCCGGGCCGGCTGAAGCCGGCCCCCGACAACGTGGAAGCAATCATCGCCATCACATTCGGCTACGTGCTCGGGTCCGTTCCATTCGCGTTCCTGGTCTCGCGCAGACGCGGCATCGACCTGCGCCGCGTGGGCAGCGGCAACGTGGGCGCGTCGAACGTGCTCCGTACGACCGGCGTCTCGGCGGCGGTGGCGGCGATGTGCCTCGACGCGATGAAGGGCTCGGTTGCCGTGCTGGTGGCGCAGCTGCTGGCGTCGCCACCGTCCGCTATTGTCGCCGCTGGATTCGCGTCCGTTGTCGGTCACATCCACCCGGTGTGGCTCGGCTTCCGCGGCGGCAAAGGCGTGGCCACGGCGGCGGGCGTGTTCACGGTCCTTGCGCCGGCCGCGCTGGCCATCGCCGGCGGCGTCTTCATTCTCGCGGTCTGGATCACGCGATACATCTCGGTCGGCTCGCTCGCCGCCGCCGTCACGCTGGCCATTGCGACGGCGGTGAGCGACGGGCCTGCGGTCGTCGCCGTGGGCGCGACGATCACGGCCGTCCTCATCGCGCACCAGCATCGCGGCAATCTGTCACGTCTGTTTTCCGGAACGGAGCGGCGGGTCGGGCAAAGGCTCTTCTGACGATTGGAGGTTTCCATTCATCGTGTAGCGGTTCTCGGATCGGGCGGATGGGGCACGGCCCTCGCGATTCATCTCGGGCGTGTCGGGCACGATGTGCGGCTCTGGGGACGGGATGCCGCGCTCGTCCGCGACATGAATACGAGGCGGGCCAACGCGGTGTATCTGCCGGACGTGCGCTTCCCCGAGCGGCTTCAGGCGAGCGCGGACCTCGAGGAGGTGCTGCGCGATGCGGCGCTCGTCGTCGCGGCCGTGCCGTCACACGGCGCGCGCGACGTGATCCGGGCGGCGGCGGCGCACGTCGCGCCGGGCGCGATCGTGGTCAGCGGGGCGAAGGGCCTCGAGCAGGCAACGCTCTTTCGCGTCTCCGAGATCATCGCGCAGGAGCTGGGCGCAGCGCACGAGATCGTCGTCCTCTCCGGTCCGAGCTTCGCCGCGGAGCTGGCCCGTGAGCTGCCGACGGCGGTTTCCGTCGCGTCGCGTGACGCCGCCGCGGTCGAACGCGTGCAGGCCGACTTCCGTTCACCGTATTTCAGGCTCTATGCGAGCGACGACGTGGTGGGCGTGGAGATCGGCGGCGCGCTGAAGAACGTCATCGCCATCGCGGCGGGCGCGGTCGAGGGGCTGGGCCTGGGGCACAACGCGCTCGCGGGCCTCATCACCCGCGGCCTCGCGGAGATCACGCGGCTCGCGTGCGCCGCCGGGGCGCGGCGTGACACGCTCGCGGGGCTCACCGGACTGGGGGATCTCGTGCTCACGTGCACCGGCTCGCTCAGCCGCAACCGCCACGTCGGGGTAGAGCTGGCGCGAGGGCGCTCGCTTCAGGACGTGCTCGCGGGTATGAAGATGGTTGCCGAAGGGGTGCGCACGACGGACGCGGCGCTCGCGCTCGGCGCGCGGCATGGCGTCGAGCTGCCAATCGCAGAACAGGTGGCAGAGGTGCTGGCCGGCCGGAAGGATGCGCGCACGGCGCTCTACGACCTCATGCTGAGACCGCAGCGCGCGGAGGCCGGATAATCACGTCATGGGATTTTTCGACAAGCTGCGTGAGGGCCTCAGCCGCACCACGCAGCAGATCGTCACTCGCTTCGAGGAGATCGTCCAGAGCGCCGACGCCCCGGAGCAACGGACGCGCCCGGTCGACGTGGACACGATTGAGGCGCTGGAGGAGCTGCTCATTTCCGCCGACGTGGGGCTGGCTGCGAGCGAGCGCATCATCGCCGCGGTTCGCGATCGCGCGCGGCACGGTGAGAGCCTGCGGGAGCTCGTCAAGCAGGAGATCCGCCGCATATTCGACGACGTCGAGAGGTCGGAGTCGGACGGCCATCAAACGCATGTGACGCTCATTGTTGGCGTCAACGGCACCGGCAAGACGACCACGATCGGCAAGCTCGCGAACCTCCTGAAGTCGAGCGGCAAGACGCCGCTCATCTGCGCCGCGGACACCTTCCGCGCGGCCGCCGTGGAGCAGCTCGAGATCTGGGCGCAGCGGGCGGGCGTCGACATCGTGCGCGCGAAAGACGGCGCCGACCCGGCGGCCGTCGTCTTCGATGCCATTCAGAGCGGCAAAGCAAAAGGCCGCGATCCGATCCTCGTCGACACGGCGGGCCGGCTGCACACGCGCGTCAATCTGATGAACGAGCTCGAAAAGATCCGGCGTGTCGCCGCCCGCGCCACCGAGGGCGCCCCGCACGATGTCCTCCTCGTGCTCGACGCGACGGTGGGGCAGAACGGTCTCGCGCAGGCGCGGGAGTTCATGAACGTGGCCGGCGTGAACGGCATCGTGCTCACGAAGCTCGATGGCACCGCGAAGGGCGGCGTCGCGGTGGCGATCGCCAACGATCTCAAGCTGCCGATCCGCTACGTCGGTGTGGGCGAAGGCATCGACGATCTGATTCCCTTCTCGCCGCAGGATTACGTGGACGCCCTCTTCCAGGAGAAATGGTAGGAGACCTGCCCGCCGACGCGGTGGCGAAGGCGGACGCCGGCTGGATGCGGCGCGCCCTCTTTCTCGCCGAGCGCGGCGTCGGGCGCACGACGCCGAATCCAGTCGTCGGCGCGTGCGTTGTCACCGACGAGGGCGTCGTCGTCGGGCAGGGGGCGCATGAGCGCGCCGGGGAACCGCATGCCGAGGTGTATGCGCTCGAGGCCGCCGGCGAGCGCGCGCGTGGCGCGACGTTGTTCTGCACGCTCGAGCCCTGCGTTCATACAGGACGCACCGGTCCGTGCACGGAGCGGATTCTCGCCGCCGGCATCAGGCGTGTCGTCGCGGCGCTCGAGGATCCGAATCCGCTCGTCAGCGGCCGCGGCTTTGCGTGCCTGCGCAGCCAGGGCGTGGAGGTGGTGGCCGGCGTCGAGGGCGAGGCGGCGGCGCGGCAGAACCTGCCGTTCCTCACGGTGCATCGTCACGGACGGCCGTTCGTGATCCTGAAGGCCGCCACGAGCCTCGACGGCTACATCGCCGCGCGCCGCGATGCTCGCACGCTCCTCACGTCGCCGCCAGCCAACCGCCGCGCACACCAGGTTCGGGCGCGGGTCGACGCCATCGCCGTCGGAGCGGGCACTCTGCGTGTGGACGATCCCTTGTTGACGAGCCGCGAGGTCTACCGCGAGCGCCCCCTCGCCCGCGTCGTGTTCGACCGCCGCCTGCGCACGACTGCACATGCCCGCGTATTCTCGACGCTGCACGCGGGACCGGTCATAATACTGACGTCCCAGGACGCGATCGCCGCGCAGGCCGACCATGCCCGCAGGCTCGAATCGGCAGGCGCCACGATTGTCCCGGTGGCGGAGCCGGGCCTCGCGTGCATGCTCGGAAGCCTCGTTCCACTTGACATTCACAGCGTGCTGCTCGAAGGGGGCGCGGAAATGCACGCGGCAGCCTGGGACGCCGGCGTCGTCGACAGCGTCCATCTCTACGTGACGCCGCACGCGATTGGCGCCGGGGGCGTGCCGCTGCTCGAGGGCCGCCGCTTTTCGGCGGCGGCGCTCGTCGACGCCCGCGTCGAGGTGCACGGACCAGACGTCGTCATCGAGGGGTATGTTCACAGGGTTGATTGAAGCCGTCGGCGAGGTCGTCGATGCGCAGCGCACCGCCGCCGGGGTGCGCCTGCGCCTCAGGACGGAACTTGCCCCGGAGCTGACGGCTGGCGACAGCCTGGCGGTGAACGGCGTCTGCCTGACCGTCACCCTGGCGGAGAAGGGCATGGTGTACGCCGACATCGGTCCTGAGACCGCCCGCGTCACCACGCTCGGCAGCCTGCAACGCGGCCGCGCGGTGAACCTGGAACGGTCGATGCGCGCCGACGCACGCGTTGGCGGCCATTTCGTCCAGGGTCACGTGGACGGGACGGGAACCATCGAGGAGATCCGGCACGAGGGCGAGGCGCACTGGCTGAGCGTCGCGTTTACCCACGACCTGGCGCCGTACTTCATTCGCAAGGGTTCCGTGGCCGTGGATGGCATCAGCCTCACCGTTGCCGGCCTCGGCGACGGGCGGTTCGACGTGATGATCATTCCGTTCACCTGGGATCACACGGCGATCAAGACGCTGAAGGAGCGCGATCGCGTGAACCTGGAATGCGACATGATCGGTAAGTACGTCGCACGGTCGATCGAGCTCGCTGGTGTGGAAACGAGTCGAACCCGGATCAAGGCGCATTAGCGGGCGTATCTTCGAAATGTACAGCGCGTGGTTCAAGGCTGGGGATGGTTCCATTACCTTCTGTTGATACGGTCCACCAGATGTCCAAGCTTCGCATCGCAAAGGGGTCCAGAAAGCGGGGTCCGTTCGCGTTGATCGAGGAGGCGGTAGACGCCATCCGCGAGGGCCGCATGATCATCGTCGTCGATGACGAGGATCGCGAGAACGAGGGCGACCTGACCATCGCGGCGGAGAAGGTGACGCCGGACACGATCAACTTCATGGCGAAGTATGGCCGTGGCCAGATCTGCCTGTCGATGACGCGGCGAGCGGCTCGACCAGCTCGAGATCCCGCTGGCGGTGAACGCGAATACCACTCCCTTCAGCACGGCGTTCTGCGTACCGATCGACGCGAAGCACAACGTCACGACGGGCATCTCCGCTTCGGATCGTGCCGCCACGATCCTGACGGCGATCGACCCGGCGACGAACGCATCGGACCTCGCGCGCCCGGGACACGTATCGCCCCTGCGCGCGCGTGACGGCGGCGTCATGGTCCGCGCCGGTCAAACCGAAGCGGCGGTCGATCTGGCGCGCATGGCCGGCTTGTCCCCCGCAGGTGTGATCTGCGAAATCATGAACGACGACGGCACGATGGCCCGCGTGCCGGAGCTCACGAAGTTCGCGCGCCGGCATCATCTGCCGATGATCACGATTGCCGACCTGATCCAGTACCGCATGCGGACGGAGCGGCTGGTCAAGCGCGTGGCGACAGCGGAGCTGCCGACCGAACACGGAGCGTTCCGCATCTTCGCCTACGAGAACCAGCTCGATAACGAAACGCACGTAGCGCTCGTGCGCGGCGAGATTGCCGATGGGAAGGACGTGCTCGTGCGCGTGCATTCGAAGTGCCTGACCGGCGATGTCTTCCACTCGGCCCGGTGCGACTGCGGCGCGCAGCTCGAGACCGCGATGGCGCGCATCGCGGACGAGGGCCGCGGCGTGCTTCTTTACCTCAATCAGGAGGGGCGCGGCATCGGGCTGGCGAACAAGATTCGTGCGTACGAGCTGCAGGACCAGGGGTTCGATACGGTCGAGGCGAATGAGCGTCTGGGGTTCAAAGCCGACCAGCGCGACTACGGCATCGGTGCGCAGATCCTCACCGACCTCGGGGTGAAGACGATGCGTCTCCTCACGAATAACCCGCGTAAATTCGTCGGGCTGCAGGGTACGGCCTGTCGATCTCCGACACGGTGCCCCTCGAGATTCCGGCGAACGAGTCGACCCGGAAGTACTTGAAGGCCAAGAAGGACAAGCTCGGCCATCGGCTTTCGTCGGTCTGACGGTTGCCCGGCATAACCCATCCGGTCTAAGATAAGCGTTTGCGTCCGTGAGCTTTACGGGCGCCTGACGTCCATGTTCGAGTCCCTCAGCAATCGGTTTCAGAACGTCTTCCAGTCGCTCCGGGGCGAGGTGCGCCTTACGCCCGAGCACGTGGAAAACGCGCTCCGCGAGATTCGCCTGGCGCTGCTCGAGGCTGACGTCAACTTCAAGGTCGTCAAAGCCTTCGTCGACCGCGTGCGTGACAAGGCGATGGACCAGGAGGTCCTCAAGAGCCTGACGCCCGGCCAGCAGGTCACGAAGATCGTTCGTGACGAACTGCTCGCACTCTTTGGCGACGCGGAAGGCGGTCTGAAGAAGAGCGCGCCGACGCCCCGCGTCATCCTGCTTCTCGGGCTGCAGGGTTCGGGCAAGACGACGACCGCCGGCAAGCTGGCGAAATGGCTGACGCGCCAGGGCCGGCACCCGCTGATGGTGTCGACGGACGTTCGCCGGCCCGCGGCGATTGAGCAGCTCGCGGTCCTGGGGGAGCAAGCCGACATCCGCGTGCATGCGCCCGAGAGCATGGATCCGGTCGCGCGCGCGAAGAGTGCCCTTGCGGAAGCGAAGGCAAAGGGCTTCGACACGGTGATCGTCGATACGGCCGGACGGCTGCACATCGACGATGACCTGATGGACGAACTGCAATCGATCAAGGGCGCAACGGATCCTTCCGACCTGCTCTACGTCGCCGACGCGATGACCGGCCAGGACGCGATCAAGAGCGCGGGCGAGTTCAACCGGCGCATCGGCGTGAGCGGGGTCGTGCTCACGAAGCTCGACGGCGATGCGCGCGGCGGTGCGGCGCTCTCGGTGGTCTCCGTGGTCGGCGTCCCGATCGCATTCGTCGGCAGCGGCGAGCGGCTCGAGGATCTCGAAGTCTTCCATCCCGATCGGATCGTCTCGCGCATGCTCGGCATGGGCGACGTGCTCACGCTCATCGAGAAGGCCGAGCAGGTCGTCGATCAGGAAGAGGCCGATCAGCTCGAGGAGAAGCTCCGGCGGGACGAGTTCACGCTCGACGATTTCCGCAACCAGCTGAAGACCATCAAGCGGATGGGCCCGCTGGAGAGCATTCTCGGGATGATTCCCGGGATGGGCAACCTGAAGCAGCTCGCGGAGCACAAGCCCGACGAAAAACAGCTCGGACGGGTCGAGGCCATCATCTCGTCGATGACGCCGGAGGAGCGCCGCGATCAGTCGGTTCTGAACGGCAGCCGCCGGAAGCGCATCGCAAAGGGGAGCGGCACCTCGGTCGAAGACGTGAACCGCCTCATGAAGCAGTTCAATGAGATGCGGCGCGTGCTGAAGATGATGGGCGGCGGCCCGTCGCTGAAGAACCTGAAGATGCCGCCTGGCGCGCTGGCGCAGCAGGCGATGCGGCAAGGTAGCTACGCCGGTGGATCTGGCGGCGGCTTGAAGAAGAAGAGAAAGAAAGGCGGCCCTTGGGGGCTGATCAAAACGCGTTAACCACGAAATTCACGACATCACGAAATGGAAAGATGTGATTTCGTGGGTTTCGTGACTTTCGTGGTTATTACGGAGGATCGATGCTCGTCATTCGAATGATGCGGGTGGGCGCGAAGAAGAAGCCCTACTACCGCGTGGTGGTCACCGAGGCGCGGTCGGCGCGCGAAAGCAGCTTCGTCGAGAACGTCGGGGCCTATTACCCGCGGACGCGGCCGGCGCGTGTGGAGATCAACAAGGAACGCGTGCAGCACTGGCTGTCCAAGGGCGCGAAGCCCTCCGACTCTGTGCGGACGCTGCTGCAGAAGCATGTAACGCGTGATCTGGCGGCACCGGCACCAGCCGCGGCGGCAAGCGATGGCCAACCCGCTGCGTGACGTCGTCGAGGTCGTGGCGCGCGCCCTCGTCGATCATCCGGAGTCGGTGCGTGTCACCGAGCACGAACGCCGCGGGATGACGGTACTCGAGCTGAAGACGGCCGCCGGCGACATGGGGAAGATCATCGGCCGGCAGGGCCGCACCGCCGCGGCGTTGCGCACGCTCGTGGCGGTGACGGCGGAGCGGCACGGCAAGCGGGCGCAGCTCGACATCCGGGATTGACGCGTGGCCTGGGAAGACCTGGTGCTGGTCGGGCGCATTGCCAGGCCGCACGGGATTCGCGGGCAGGTGGTCATCCATCCGGAGACCGATTTCGTCGAGGAGCGGTTTCGCCCCGGCGCCAGGATGCAGACACGCGGCACCACCGGCGAGGAGACGCTGACCATCAGCACCGCGCGGGTGCAGAGCGGGCGGCCGATCGTCGGGTTCGAAGGGTGCACGCGGATCGACGACGTGGAGCGGCTTGCGGGGCAGGAGCTGCGGGTGCCCGAGGAGGAGCTGCAGGCGCTCGAGCCGGGGCGGTTCTATCACCACCAGCTCGTGGGATGCGCCGTGGAAACGGTGCGGGGTGAGGCGCTCGGACGCGTCGAGCGCGTGGAGGGCGGCGTCGGCGGCAGCCGGCTCATCGTGGGCGGGCAGCGCGGAGAGATCCTGATACCCTTGGCCGCGGAGATCTGTGTCGAGATCGACGTCGCCTCGAAGCGCGTTCGGATCGACCCGCCCGAGGGGTTGCTGGACTTGAATGAAGTTCGACATCGTCACGATCTTTCCGCGGATGGTGGAGGCCGGGCTGGCCGAAGGGGTCGTCGGCCGGGGCATTGAGCGCGGGCTGCTCGACGTCAAAGTCCACGACCTGCGCAAGTACACGACGGATCGACATCGGACGGTAGACGACGTCCCGTACGGCGGCGGCCCCGGCATGGTGATGAAGCCCGAGCCGCTGGTCAGGGCCGTCGCGGCGATTCGGCAGGAGCGGGGCGACCCGGCGGCAGTGGTGCTGCTGTCGCCCCAGGGTCGCGTGTTCACCCAGGCAGAGGCGGAGCGGTTGAGTGGCCTCCAGCACGTGGTGCTTCTCTGCGGCCGATACGAGGGGATGGACGAGCGTGTGCGGGAGCTCGTGGCGAGCGAGGAGCTGTCGATCGGCGACTACGTGCTGAGCGGCGGCGAGCTGCCTGCGCTCGTGCTCGTCGATGCGGTGAGCAGGCTGGTGCCCGGCGTCGTGGGCGATTCGCAGTCGGTTGAAGGTGACTCGTTCACGCGGGGGCTGCTGGATTACCCTCACTACACCCGTCCGGCGGAATTCGACGGCCGTCAGGTGCCCGGCGTGCTGCTCTCGGGGCACCATGCCGACGTGCGGCGGTGGCGGAAGCGAGAAGCGCTGCAGCGGACGCTGGAGCGGCGGCCCGATCTCATCGCCGCGGCGACACTCGACGAGGAAGAACAGGAAATACTGAAGGAGCTGGCGGCCGTAAAGGGCCGCCCGACAGGAGACGGAAATGACCGCGATTGAACTGGTCGAGAAGTCGCAGATGACGGATCGGCCGAACATGAAGTCCGGCGACACGGTGCGGGTCCACGTGAAGGTCCGCGAAGGCGACAAGGAGCGCATCCAGATCTTCGAGGGGATCGTGATCGGAATGCACCGCGGCGGGGCGCGCGCGTCGTTTACCGTCCGCAAGGTATCGTTCGGCCAGGGCGTGGAGCGCATCTTTCCGCTGCACTCGCCGACGATTGCGAAGGTCGACGTCGTGCGGTCCGCGCGCGTCCGCCGCGCCAAGCTGTACTTCCTTCGAAACCTGAAGGGGAAGGCCGCGCGGATGAAGGAAACGACCAGGCGCGCCTAGCAGGAACCCGGGGAGCGGCCGTGGTGAAGGTCAGGGCCATGCGGACCGTCGAGAACGCGCTTCGACGGTACGGGTTCTACCGCATTGCCGGTGTCGACGAAGTCGGGCGCGGCTGTCTGGCCGGGCCCGTCGTCGCCGCGGCGGTGATTCTCGATCCTGATGGGTACATCCCCGGCATCTGCGATTCCAAGACGACCACGCTGCTCCAGCGCGAGCGTCTCTACACCCTGATTACACGTAAGGCGGTGGCGTGGTCGGTGGCGGCGGCGAACCCCCAGGAGATCGACACGCTGAACATCCATCGCGCCTCACTCCAGGCGATGCGCCGCGCCGTCATGGCGATCGCTCCATTCCCCGACATGGTGCTGGTGGATGCGTTCCGCATTCCTGATTTGTATCTCGCCCAGCGCGGCGTGCTGCACGGCGACCGCCGTTGCAGCGCGATCGCCGCGGCGTCGATCGTCGCGAAGGTCACGCGCGACCGCGAGATGATGCAGCATCACGCCGCGGACCCGCGCTACGGCTACGACCGCCACAAAGGGTACGCCACCGCGGAGCATCTCGCCGCCGTTGCACAGTTCGGCTACTCGGCCTTGCACCGCCGTTCGTTCCGGCCGCCGACCCTATTCGATACAATGGACTTCGGTCCCACACCAGAACCTTGCCCATAGATCGCGAAGCGACGCTCAAGAAGGCGGAAAAGCTGCTCCGGGCCGGAAAGCTCGATGGGGCGATCGCCGAGTACGTGCGGCTCGCCGAGGAGTTTCCAAACGACTGGGCCATCGTGAACTCGCTCGGCGATCTGTACGCGCGGGCGGGCCAGACGGACAACGCCGCCGCGCAGTTCGTGCGCATCGCCGATCACCTCCACGGCGAGGGCTTCATGCCGAAGGCGGCGGCGGTCTACAAGAAGGTCCTCAAGACCAGACCGGATGACGAGCATACGCTGCAGCGGCTTGCGGAGCTCGCCACGCGCCAGGGCGTGTTCGTCGATGCCAAGAACTACTATCGCCAGATCGCGGATCGCCGGCGGAAGAAGGGCGACCAGCAGGGCGCCGACGAGATGGTCATCCGCGTCGGAGAGGTCGATCCGTCCGACGCGGAGTCGAAGATCCAGGCTGCGCGGGCGGCGCAGAGTCTGCACGATGTTCCGCTCGCGTGCTCGTTCCTGACCCAGGCGGCTGACGCGTACGAAAAGCAGAAGCGGCCGGCGGATGCGCTTGCCGCGTTGACGGAAGCGGTGAGGCTCCGCCCCGACGACGCGGGCCTTCGCACCCGGCTCCTTCGCGGTTACATCGCGCAGGGCGACATCGAGCAGGCGCAGCGCGTTGCCACGACAGCCACCGAGCTTCTCGAGATCGTGGACGTGCTCGAAGGCCAGAGTCGGTCCGACGAAGCGCTCAGGGTCCTCATCGAGGCGGCATTGCTGGCGCCCGACAACCTGCCGCTCAGGACGCGGGTGGCTCGAGAGTGCATCAACGCCGGCCAGTTCGCGGAAGTGCGCCAGTTTCTGACGCTGGAGGTCGCGGGCGAGGACGTCGATCTCCTGCGGGCGCTCGCACGTCTCGAGCTGCAGGCCGGGCAACTCGAGGGCGGCCGAGCCGCGCTGACGAAGCTGCTCGGCGTTCATCCCGGCCGCCGCGATGACCTCGTATTCGTAGCCAACGACCTGGTCGACTACAAGCAGGTCGAGGCGGCGTTCCTCTGCGTCGACCTGGTAGCCGATGCCGCGTTGCTCGAGGACGACTGGGGCGGCGCCGCGTCGGCGCTCCATGAGTTCGTCACGCGCGTGCCGAACCACATACCGGCGCTCATGCGGCTGCTCGACATCTGCGTCGACGGTGGGCTCGAGTCGACGATGCACATCGCGCAGGCGCAGCTCGTCGACGCGTACCTGGAGGAGGGCCACGCCACCGAGGCGCGCGTCATCGCGGAAGACCTGGTCGCTCGCGAGCCATGGGTGCGCGCGAACATCGATCGCTTTCGCCGCGCGCTCATGATGCTCGGCGTCGAAGAGCCGGATGCCGTCATCGCCGAGCGCCTGAGCGGCGACAGCCCGTTCGTCAGCACCATCGATCTGCGGGAGCGCGACGCGCCGCCGGCGCCTCCGGAGGTGGCGCCGGAAATTTTGGTCGTGCACGAAACCCAGGAAACCGCGGAACCGGACGTCGTGACCATGGAGCCGGCCGAGGTGGATCTGTCAGATGCGCTCGGATCGCTGCACGCCCCGGACGAGGGGCCGGCCGAGGTGGTGCTCGACAACACGCGCACGAGCGCCATTCGGGAATCGGAGCTGCAGGAGGCGCAGGCCCGGTACGCCGTGGCCATCGACCATGCGAACAACGGCCGTCTCGACGAGGCGATCGCCGCCTTCGAGGCCGCGGCCCGCGTGCCGATGATGCGGTTTCAGGCTGGTACACGGCTTGGCCGTCTGCACGTGGCACGCGGCGATCTGGCCCAGGGTGTGGAATGGCTCGAACGCGCGGCGCAGGCGCCGCTGCCGACGCCCGATGAGGGTCATGCGGTGATGTACGAGCTGGCGGTCGCCCTCGAGCATCTTGGCGAGCATTCACGCGCGCTCGCCGTTCTGCTCGAGCTCGCGGCCGATGCCGGCTCGTATCGCGACGTCGATGTACGAATCGACCGGCTGTCGAAAGTGCAGACAAGAGGCTAGGGATCACCGACCACCGACCTACACGTAAGAGTTCCTTCCAGGTGCACACCAATCGTGATGCCACGCTGAAACGCGCTGCGAAATTCCTCCGTCAGGGCAAGCTGGGAGCCGCCATCGACGAGTACGTGCGACTGATCGCGGCTGATCCCGGCGACACGAGCTCGGTCAACGCGCTCGGCGACCTCTATGTGCGCGCCGGCCAATTGGACCGCGCCGCCGCCCACTTCGCGCGGGCGGGCGAGCAGCTCATACGTGAGGGGGCGGCCGGACGCGCCGCAGCCGTCTACAAGAAGATTCTCCGCATCAACCCCCGTGACAAGGATGCGACGCTCGCGCTCGAGCGCCTGAGCGAGAAGCTGAAGCGACCGCGACGGAAGAGCACGCCGGCGATCGCGCCCGACGACCCGGAGGCGCGGATGACCGCCGCGCGCACGGCACAGGATGCGTTGGACGTTGGCAAGGCGTGTGCCCTTCTGATCGAGGCCGCGGAACTGTATGAATCGCAAGGCCGGCACGCCGATGCGCTCGCGGCCGTGGCCGAGGCGTCCAGCATCGATCCGGCGAATGCGGAATACCGCATGCGCATGCTGAAGATGCTGATCGCCCTGGGTGAGCTCGTCCAGGCGCGCTCCGTGGCGCGCGTTGCATCGGAGCTCATGATGGTGGCCGAGGCTTTCGAGGCCGCGGGCCGCCCGAAGGAGGCGGCCGAAACCATCGCCGAAGCCGGAGTCGAGAGCGACGACCGTCCGGTGCGCGCAACCGCGCCGCCGGCTGCCGAGAGCCGCGACGCGAACACGGCCACGGACGCAGGCTCGGAACCGCCCGATGCCGGCTTCGCGGCGGCGGACGCAGCAGCGGACGCCGCGGCCGCCGCCGGAGAGTGGGATCGCGCCGTCTCGATTCTCGACGGCTTCGTGACGCGGGTGCCGCATCATGTGCCCGCCCTGCTCAGGCTGGTCGAAGTGTGCGTCGACGGCGGCCTCCCGGATACGATGTCGGCGACGCAGGAGCGCCTTGCCGACGCCTACCTCCATGCCGGCCGCGGCGCCGAGGCACGGCTCATCGCCGAGGATCTCGTGATGCGCGCGCCGTGGGAGCACGCGCGCGTCGAGCGCCTGTTGCGGGCGCTCGTTCTCTGCAACGATCCGGATCCCGAGCAGACGGTCGCCAGCCTCCTGTGCTCGGACGGCTCCTACTTCCGCGAGAGTTTGTGAGGCGGCTCCTCCTGGCCACGCTGTTTCTCTGGGCGGGATTCCTGCTGATCGTCGTCCCCTGGTCCGTGTTCTGGGAGCGCAACTATTTCGTGCAGACGCTGCCGGCCTTGCAGGCGCTGATGCGAAACAACTACGTGCGCGGCGCGGTCTCGGGGCTCGGGCTGCTGAACGTCTACTTCGGGCTCGCCGAGCTCGTGTCGGCGATTACGTCGCGCCCTCCGCCGCCCACATCGCTCGGCGCATCCTCCGTGGGCCCGCGGGAGTAGCGGTGCGGCCCGTTCTCTGCCTCGTCACCGACCGCCAGCGGCTCGCGGCGTCGACAGCAGACGCCGAGGACAGGCTCGTTGAGTGCGTCGGGGCTGCCGCGCGGGCCGGCATCGATCTCATTCAAGTGCGTGAACGCGACCTCGAAGGCGGCGCGCTGACGCGGCTTGTCCGTCGGTGCGTCGAGGCGGTCCGCGGTACGCGTGCGCGCGTTCTCGTCAACGATCGGATCGACGTGGCGCTGGCCGCGGGCGCGCACGGCGTCCACCTGCCGGGTCACGGCGTCCCAGCCGCGCGCGTGCGGCCGATCGTGCCGCGCGGCTTCCTGATCGGCCGATCCGTCCATCACGCCAGCGAGGCCGCTCGCGTCGTCGAAGAAGGCGGGCTCGACTACCTCGTCTTCGGAATGGTGTTTGCCACTTCGTCGAAGGCCGGCGTTGCGCCCGCCGGTGTCGAGGGCCTCGCGGCAGCGGCGGCGGCCGTGCCGCTGCCCGTCCTGGCGATCGGCGGCATCACGGCGTCCCGTGCCGCCGAGATTGCGCGCTGCGGTGCCGCGGGCGTTGCCGCCATCGCGATGTTCGCCGACGGATGCACGCACGGAATCGATCGGCTGAACGCGCTCGTGGCACAATGGGCGCGCGAATGGTCATCGCTGAACGGTCGGGCGGCGATTTCGGCACGATGATGAAGCACGCCCGCGAGACCCGTGGCGTGTCGCTTCGTCAGATCGCCGACGCCACGAAGATTTCCGTGAGCGTGCTCGAGGCCCTGGAGCGAAATGACATCACGTCCCTGCCGGGCGGCATCTTCAGCCGCGCGTTCGTTCGCTCCTATGCGACCGAGGTTGGCCTCGATCCCGAGCAGACTGTGCAGGCATTCATCGCACAGTTTCCGCACGACTCGGTGACCGCCGGCAGCCCGCACCTGCCGCACGAGGATCACGAGGCACTCGAGAGCCGCCGCCAGGTTGCCGCGATGACTCTGCAGCTCGTCCTGATCGCGCTGGCGATCATCGGCGTCATCCTGTACTTCACACTTCGAACCAGGTAGCGCGTGGAACCAGGACTTCGAACCCCATTGCTCGACTTCTTCAGGCGCGGCGAAGTGGACCGCGACACGCGGCTCCAGGCGGCGCGGGGCGCGCTCGCCCCGCGCGCGCACGAACAGCTGGCCCTCCTGATCCTGCTCGCCGGCGACGAAGATCCCGAGGTCGCCGCCGCAACGGAAGCGACGCTCGCCGCCCTGCCGGTGCCGACCCTGCGGTCGTTTCTCGCGAGGTCAGACGTCTCGGCCGACATGCGCACATTCTTCGCGGCGCGCGGCATCGAGCCGGCAGACACGCCCGCGCCGGAAGCGGACGCGCCAATCCTGGACCTGGGGCCGGAGCCGGAGGCGGTGGCGCCCGACCCTGAGCCCGCCGTCGAGCCGCGGCTCGAGACCGGCGAATCGTCGGACGATGAAGCCGAACAGAAACGCAAGGCGTCGGTGACGCAGAAAATCGCCTCGCTCACCGTTGCGCAGCGCATGGGCCTGGCAATGAAGGGGTCGCGCGAGGAGCGCAGCCTTCTGATCCGCGATCCCAACAAGCTGGTATCGACCGCGGTCCTGAGCAGCCCAAAGCTCACCGAGAGTGAAGTCGAAGCGATCGCCAAGATGGCGAACGTGTCGGAGGAGATCCTGCGAATCGTGGCCGGCAACCGCGCGTGGATCAAGAACTACAACGTGATGCTGGCCCTGGTGCGCAACCCCAAGTCGCCGGTCGCGCTGGCCATGAACCTCATGAGCCGCCTGAACGACAAGGATCTCCGGCAGCTCTCGACCAACCGCAACGTCGCCGAGATCCTGCGCGTCACCGCCCGCAAGAAGGTCGTCATCGACAAGTGAGCGAGAAGGGCTTCGTCCCGCTCTCCGCCCTTCGCGGCGGCGCTGCGCGTGCGCCCGCGCAGATTCTCGAGGAGATCCGGACCATCTATTTCAAGACGACGAAGCACACCATCCAGCACGACCTCGCTCACGCGATCGAGCTGCTGAAGGCCCTGCCGGATGAGGAAGCGCGCGAGAAAGCGACCGTCTACATGGAAGGGCTCGCGCAGATGCGCAAGGAGTGGGCGGGGCGCGCTGCGCGCGCAAGGAAAAAGGAAAAGAAAAGGAAAAAGGTAAAAGGCAGCGTCGTGCGCGTTGTCGCTCGGTACGCGTCCGTCCCGGTTACTTCGCCGCCCGCCCCTGATGACGCCGGAGCAGGTGCCGCAAGTCGGTCAACGATCGCGTGTTGAGGATGTCCTGTGGCGTGACCCACGCGCGGCGCGCGACCGTGATACCCCATCGCTGGTTGCTCAACGCCGCAACCGAGTGCGCATCGGTTGAGATGACGAGGCGCACGCCTCGTTCGCGCGCAAGGCGCGCGTGGCTGTCGTTCAGATCCAATCTATCCGTCTGGCAGTTGATCTCCATCGCGACGCCGTGCCGGGCCGCCGTGTTCACGACCTGGTCCATGTTGAGCCGATAGCCGTCGCGCTTCAGCAGCAAGCGGCCGGTCGGGTGGCCGAGGATATCGACGTACGGGCACGCGAGAGCCCTGAGCACGCGCTCCGTCATCTGCGGCTCGTCCATGGCGAAGTGCGAGTGCACCGACGCGACGACGAGATCGAGCTGCGCCAGGCAGTCCTCGGCCAGATCGAGGCGCCCATCGGGAAGGATGTCGCATTCGATGCCGGCGAGCAGGGTCAACCCGTCGATCTGTCCGTTCAGCGCCCGAATGCGCGCCGCGTGGTCGAGCGCGCGGCGTTCGTCGAGACCGTTTGCCATCGCGAGCGCCTGGCTGTGCTCGGTCACCGCGATGTACTCGTGGCCGAGCCGCCGCGCGGCCGCCGCCATGGCGTGAAGATCGTCGCGGCCGTCGGTCTCGGTGGTGTGCATGTGGAGGTCGCCGCGGAGGTCGGCCTGCGTGACAAGGCGCGGCATGGCGCCGCTCTCGGCTGCCTCGATCTCCCCACGGTTCTCCCGAAGCTCCGGCTCGACGTAGGCGAGCCCAAGTGCGGCGTAGATGCCCGCCTCGGAGTCGTCGCCGGCAATGCGCGTCTCGTCGGCGATCGTGAAGAGACCATATTCATTGAGCTTGTAGCCGCGCTGAATGGCCCGATCGCGCAGCACGATGTTGTGGGCCTTCGACCCGGTGAAGTACTGCATCGCCGCTCCGCGGCTCTCACGAGGTACGAGGCGCAGATCTGCCTGATAGCCGCCGGCGAGCCGTACGCTCGATTTGGTCTCACCCTGCCCGAGCACGCGATCGACCTGTGGATACTGGATGAAGGTCTCCATCAGCGACGTCTCCGCGCCGATGGCCAGGACATCGAGATCGCCGCAGGTATCGCAGCCGCGGCGGAGGCTGCCGACCGGGATGAGCTCTGCGGCCGGCGCGCGTTCACGCAGCCACGCCAGGAGCTCCGCCGCTGTGGCCGTGGTGTCGGACAGCAGATGGCGCCCGGCGTCGCGCTGTCGCTCTTCGAGGGCCTTCAGGAGCAGCGCCTCTTTCTTTGCGCCCATCCCGCGGATCCCGCGGAGGCGGCCGTCGCGGATGGCAGTCTCCAGATCGGCGAGCGTGCGGATGTTCAGGGCCGAATAGAGCAGGGCGACCGTCTTGGGCCCGACGCCCTGGAGCCTCAGGAGGTCGAGGATCGTGGGAGGGAATTCCTGGAGCAGCTCCTGATGGAACTGACACCCGCCCGTATCGGCGAGCTCGCGGACCTTCTTCGCCAGATCCTTGCCGATGCCCGGCAGGTCGCGAAGCTGCGCGTCATCCAGCCGCGCCACGTTGTCGGGCCAGGCGGCAATGGTTTCGGCGGCGCCCCGGTACGCGCGGATCTTGAACGCGTTCTCTCCTTTGATCTCCAGCAGGTCGGCGATCTCCGCGAAGATGCGGGCGACCGACTGGTTATCCACGCGTGAGGCCGTCGCGCTCGATGCGGTAGTCGAGCAGATGCGCACCGCCGCCCGCGAGCGCGTCGCGAATGGCGGACCACCGCTCCGGCGGGCCGTAGCAGAAGAGGCACCCGCCGCCGCCGGCCCCGCAGACCTTCGCCGCCGTGGCGCCCGCCGCGCGGGCGAGCGAGATCAGATGCTCGATGGCGGGCGTCACGACGCCCGGCGCCAGACGCTTCCGGTTCTCCCACTCTTCGGCGATCGCCGAGCCGACGCCATCCCAGTCGCCGCGGCCCAGCGCGTCGCGCATCGTGGCGGCCGTATCGCGTATGCGCTCGAAGCAGTCGAACACGTGTCGATCACCGTCGATGTGCTTCTTGAGAATCTCCCAGTTGTTCGTTCCCGAGTTCCGCGGCTCTCCGGTGTAGCAGAGCACGATGCGACGCTCCAGCTCGCGTGGATCCACGTCGAGCGCGACCCGTCGCACGCCGCCGGCATTCAGCTCGACGGCGGCGATTCCCCCATACATCGCGGGGCGATAGTCCTGAACGCCGGTCGGCACCTGGATGGCCTGGGCCTCGATGTTCATCGCGACCTGCAGCAGCGCCTCGGGCTCATAGTGGTGGCGCGTCCACCGCGCCAGCGCCGCGCACACCGCAACGTTGAGCGCCGACGACCCGGCAATGCCCGCCCCGGCGGGCGAGTCGCATCGCGTGGTGAGCGTCAACCCGTCGGTGCGGCCGTGCGGCGGCGCCTCGGGGCCGCGCAGGAACCAGTGCGTCAGCAGCGAGAGCAAGCGCAGCTCGCCATCCTCGCGCAGCGCATTCCAGTCGTCGAACTCGACGGTTCGGTTGGTGTCCTCGGACCGAATGACCACCCGCCGATCGGCGCGTGTTTCAATACGGGCGCGCGCGCGGAGGCTGATCGCGGCGTTGATCGTCTGGGCGCCCGGATGAAACACGTACAGCGGCCAGATGTCGATCGTGCCGCCGGCCAGATCGATCCTGGTAGGCGCTGACGTCTCTATGAGCACACTGCATTATAGAAAACCCGTTGTCCGTTATTCGTAGTCCGTGGTTCGCAAAATCACTGGTACTTCGTTACTCGTTGCTCGATTTTTCGTGCGTCAGAAGGCTCTTCTGCCATCGTTTGGTCGCGGTCTCCACGGCCGACGGTTACGAACAACGAAGGACAAGTGTTTTTACGGACCACGGACTACGAACAACGAACAACGACCGGGGCGCTCTTATAATTGAGTGGTGTCGGCTTCGATTCGCCGTGAGATCGGTCAGCTCCTGATGGGCAGCCTGCCGGCGTGGACGCTCACACCGGAAATCCGATCGCTCACGCGCGAGTTCCAGCTCGGTGGCGTCATCCTGTTCGCGCGCAACGTCGAAGCGCCGGAGCAGGTCGCGGAGCTGTCCCGCGATGTGCAGACGCTCGTGCGGGACGTACCGCTCTGGGTCAGCGTGGATCAGGAGGGCGGCAGGGTGGCCCGCCTCAAGGCACCCTTCACCGAGTGGCCGCCGATGGCGGTGCTCGGGCGGAGCGGCGACGAGAAGCTGGCGGCGCGGTTTGCGAAAGCGCTGGCCGTGGAACTGCGGGCCGTCGGCGTCACGCTCGACTTCGCACCGGTGCTCGACATCCATACCAATCCGAAGAACCCGGTCATCGGCGACCGGGCCCTGGCAGGCGATGCGGACCTGGTGGCGCGCCTGGGCGTCGCGATCATCAGAGGTCTTCAGGAGCACGACGTGGCCGCGTGCGGCAAGCACTTTCCGGGGCACGGCGACACATCGGTTGATTCCCATCTCGATCTTCCGCTGGTCGAGCACCCGCCCGACCGACTCCGGCGCGTGGAGTTCGTCCCCTTTCGGGCCGCCATCGCCGCTGGCGTCGCGTGCATGATGACGGCTCACGTGCTCGTGCCCGCGCTGGACGATGAGCGCCCCGCGACGTTGTCCCGCCGCATCGTGGCCGGGATGCTGCGGGAGGAGCTCGGCTTCGACGGCGTGATCTTCACGGACGATCTCGACATGAAAGCGATTACCGGGCGGTACGCGCTCGGCGACGCCGCCGTGCAGGCGATCGCGGCGGGATGCGACGGGCTGCTCGTGTGCAGCGGCCATGTCGAAGCGCAGGTGGCCGTGCTCGAGGCGCTCGTTCATGCCGTGGAGGATGGCCGGCTCCCTCGGACGCGCGTGGCAGACGCCCTGGCGCGCCACCGCCGCGCCAAGGAGCGCTTTCTTGCCGCGCCCGCATCGGCGGGCCGCGTTCCACTGCGCACCGTGCTCGGCGCCGACGAGCACCGGCGCGTCGCCGAGGAGATGTCTCGATACCTCTGATGCTCAAGCCTCGCGCGCTTCGACCCGGCGACCGCATCGCCGTGGTGTCGCCCGCCAGCCCATTCGCACGTGAGGAGTTCGATCGCGGGGTCGACGAGCTGCGCCGGCTTGGCTACGAGCCTGTATGGGACGACTCGGTCTTCGCGCGGGATGCGATGGTGTCCGGCTCGCCCGCAACGCGCGCGGCCGCGTTCCTCAAGGCATGGTTCGAATCCCGGCATTGCCGCACTCGTCGCCGTCCGCGGCGGATATGGAAGCGTGCACCTCCTCCCGCTGCTCGCCGCAGACGACCTCCGCCAGTCGCCGAAAGCCTTCATCGCGTACAGCGACAACACCTCGCTGCTGTCATGGTTGACGACGGGATGCGGCCTCGTCGCCTTTCATGGGCCGATGCTGGATGGGCGTCTGGCGAAGGGTGATGCCGGTTACGACCGCGCGTCGCTCGTGAAATCACTGACCACAACGGTCGGTGAGCTCAGCCCGCCCGAGCTGCTCACGCTCGCGCCCGGCGAAGCCGAGGGCACACTGTATGGCGGCACGCTGACACAGCTTCTGGCCTCGCTCAGCACGCCATACGCCTTCAACCCGCCCGAGGCCTGCGTGCTGTTTCTCGAGGACGTGAACGAGCGGCCATACAAGCTCGATCGGATGCTCATGCAGCTGCGCCTGTCGGGAATCCTCGAGCGCGCGCGCGCGGTGGTATTTGGCGAGATGCGCGGCTGCGATGAGCCCGGGGGCTCGCCGACGGCCCGCGACGCCATCGCCAACGCGCTGGCGGGGTTCCCCGGACCGGTGCTCTTTGGATTTCCGTCCGGTCATACGACGGGCCCGTGCTGGACGCTGCCGCTCGGCGTCCGCACGCGCGTGATTGCCTCGGGGCGTCCACGGCTCGTCATCGAGGAAGCAGCGGTCGTGTGATGCGCATTCACCTGATCGGCGTCTGTGGCACGGCGATGGCCGCGCTGGCGGCACTCCTCAGACACAAGGGGCACGACGTTCGCGGGTCGGACCAGAACGTCTATCCGCCGATGAGCGACTTTCTCGCTGCCGAAGGCATTCGCACCATGAGCGGCTATCGCGCCGACCATGTCAGCGGCGATCTCGACCTGGTGATCGTCGGCAACGCCATATCTCGGGGCAACCCCGAGCTCGAGACGGTCCTGGAGCGGAAGATCCGCTACTGCTCGCTGCCGGAAGCCGTTCGCGATCAGTTCCTCTGGGGCGCGTACTCGATCGTCCTTGCGGGGACGCATGGCAAGACGACGACCACGTCCCTCGCGGGGTGGCTGCTGACGCACGGCGGCCTCGATCCGACAGTCCTCGTTGGTGGCATCGCCCTCAATCTCGGCCAGAGTGGATCGAGCTATCGCGTCGGCGGCGGCCGCGACTTCGTGATCGAGGGCGACGAGTACGACAGCGCCTTCTTCGACAAGACGGCGAAGTTTCTGAAGTACGTGCCCGACGTCGCCGTGGTGGGCAACGTCGAATTCGATCACGCCGACATCTACGCGGATCTCGACGACGTCCGCCTCGCATTCCGGCGTCTGGTGAACCTGGTGCCAGGTAACGGCCTGTTGCTGCTCGGCGCCGACAGCCCCGACGCGCTGGCGCTTCGTGAGAGGGCGGTGAGTCCCGTCGAGACGTTTGGCTTGAGCGACGATGCCGACTGGCGCGCCGCGGACGTGCAGACAGCAGACGGCATCACGCGCTTCAGCGTGCGCCGGAAGAACGCCGTCTACGGACGCTTCGAGTCGCCGATGCTCGGCGCACACAACGTGCGGAATGCACTCGCCGCGATTGCCGTCGGATCGCACCGGGGGCTGCATGCGGCAACCCTCGCCGAAGGGCTGAGGACGTTCCGAGGCATCAAACGGCGCCTGGAGACCGTCGGCGTGGCCCACGACGTCACGATTCTCGACGACTTCGCGCATCATCCGACGGCCGTGCATGAAACGCTGTCAGCCTTGAGGGCCGGCTATCCAGGGCGCCGCATCTGGGCGGTGTTCGAGCCCCGGTCGGCCTCATCATGCCGCCGCGTCTTCCAGGACGATTTCGCGCGATCGTTCGCCTCGGCCGACGAAGTCGTCGTGGCCGCCGTGTTCCGATCGACGCTGCCCGATGACGAGCGGCTTTCCGCGGAGCAGCTGGTGTCGGATCTGGTCAAACGTGGGCAACGCGCGCGGCACATTCCCGGCGTCGATGACATCATTCAGACGCTCGTGGCCGAGCATCGTCGCGGCGACCTGATCCTGTTGATGTCGAACGGCGGTTTCGGCGGCATTCACCAGAAGCTGCTGAAGGCGCTGTCGGCATGATCTCGGATGCCGGCGATTCCGGTCTCATCCTCGAGCTCGAGGCGGCGCATCGACGAAGCGATCAACGCGCGCGCGATTGCCATCGCCAGGGCCGTGAGGCGCGCGGCGATCGCGGGCGTCCGGGACGTCGTCTCCACCTACCGATCCGTGGCGCTGTGCTTCGATCCGCTTCAGACGCGGCTCGAAGCGTTGACGGCCGCGCTCGACCGCGCCGTGGCGGAGCACCCTCTCGTCGATACACCGCGACTCGTGGAGGTGCCGGTCGTCTATGGCGGCGAGGCCGGCCCCGATCTGGCCGACGTCGCGCGTGTGACGGGGCTGACCGAAGCAGAGGTCGTGCGGCGGCATACCGCCGCGGTCTATCGAGTGTTCATGCTCGGCTTCGTGCCGGGATTTGCGTACCTCGGGTACCGTCGACGAGTCGATCGCCGTGCCGCGACGGCCGACGCCGCGCACGCGCGTGCCTGAGGGCTCCGTCGGTATCGCCGGCAGGCAGACCGGCATCTACCCGCAGGAGTCGCCCGGCGGCTGGCAGATCGTCGGCCGAACCCGCGTGCGTCCATTCGACCCGCGGCGCACGCCGCAGTTTCTCGTCGAGGCCGGCGATCGGATGCGCTTCGTGCCGGTGCCAGCGCTGGAAGACACGGGGGAGGCGCCTGTGTCCCGCGAATATCCGCCCGCGGACCCGCACGGCGGCATCGTGGTGCTCAGCCCGGGCATGCTCACGACGGTGCAGGATCTCGGACGATGGGGGTACCAGGATCGCGGTGTTCCGGTGTCGGGCCCGATGGACGGCGTCGCCCACCGGCTCGCGAACGCATGCGTCGGCAACGCTGAACACGCGGCGACGCTCGAAGTGACGCTGCTCGGACCCGAACTGCGATTCGATGAAGACGCGACGTTTGCGATCGTTGGCGGCGACCTCGGCGCGACGCTCGACCAGGCCGTCGTGAAAACGTGCACCCCGTTGCACGCCCACGCGGGCGCGACCCTCCGATTCAAGGGGCGACAATCCGGAGCGCGTGCGTATCTGGCGGTTCACGGCGGCATCGACGTGCCGCCGATTCTCGGCAGCCGGGCCACGCATGTGCTCAGCGCCATGGGAGGATACCGCGGGCGTCCGCTCGCGGCCGGCGATCGCCTTCCACTCGCCGCGCATTCGAGTGGCGCCGCGTCGCGGCGCTCGTTCCCAAGGCGGCCGCTGCCGGAAGGCGGCGCGCGGCTCCGGGTGCTTCCAGGGCCCCAGGACGAGTTCTTCGACGAGTCGGCCTTGGAGCAGCTGCAGCAGACGCGCTTCCTCGTGTCGTCGCAATCGAACCGGATGGCGTACCGGCTCACCGGTGGCGCCATCTCCCGGACCGGCGATCGCGAGATGATCTCCGACGCCACGTTCTTCGGCGGCATTCAGGTACCTCCGTCGGGCGAGCCGATCCTCTTGATGGCCGATCGCCAGACGAGCGGCGGGTACCCGCAGATCGCAACGGTGATCACCGCGGATTTGCCGACCGCGGGCCAGCTCGCGCCGGGCGACTGGATCGAGTTCAGCGTCTGCACGCGCCGCGAGGCGCTCGCGGCGCTCATCGCGCAGGAAGGGCAGATGCTTGCCATCCGCTGACCGGCTCGTCGAGCCGTTGCCCCATGTTCCGCTCGCGCCGCTCACGACGCTGCTGGTCGGTGGAGTGGCGCGGTGGTACGTTCAGGCCCGGACGCCGGAGCAGGTTCGACTGGCGTACGCGTGGGCGGCCGATCGCGGTGTGCCGCTGTTCGTGCTCGGCGGCGGCAGCAACCTCGTCATCGCGGATGAGGGCATTCCGGGACTCGTGCTGCATGTGGCCATCGAGGGCTCGCAATGGCACGCGCGCGGCGACGAAGCGCACATCGAGGCAGGGGCTGGCGAGCCGTGGGATCGGCTCGTCGAGCAAGCCGTCGGTGCGGGATACGCTGGACTCGAGGCGCTGTCGGGTATCCCCGGCCGCGTCGGCGGCACGCCCATCCAGAACGTCGGCGCGTACGGACAGGAAGTCTCCACGACGATCGAGCGGGTGACCGCCTTCGACACGCAGTCGGGGGAGCTTGCGGAGATCGCGTCTCGCGACTGTGGATTCGCGTATCGGCAAAGCCGGTTCAAGCAGCAGGACGCCGGCCGGTTCACCGTCTGCGGAGTGAGGTTCTGCCTGCGGCGCGGCGCGCCAACGGTGACGTATCCTGACGTCATGACGTGGCTGGAGCGGCATCGTCTCGAGCGCCCGACGATCGCCGACGTTCGCCGCGGGGTGATCGAGATTCGCCGCCGCAAGGGCATGGTCCTCGACCCGCTCGATCCCGACACGCGCAGCGTCGGTTCGTTCTTCATGAACCCCATCGTGCCGGCGGCGACGCAGGCCGTGCTCGGCTCGCCGTCATTCCCGGCCTCCGGCGGCGCGGTGAAGATTCCGGCCGCATGGCTCATCGAGCACGCCGGGTTTCACAAGGGGTTCGAAGCGGGAGCGGCCGGCATCTCCTCGAAGCATCCCCTTGCCATCATCAACCGCGGCGGCGCGACGAGCGGTGAGATTCTGGATCTCGCCAGCCGCATCAAACGCGCGGTGCTCGACCGCTTCGGTATCGCGCTTCGGCCCGAGCCGATCTTCGCCGGATTCGGCGATGACGAACGGATCGAATTTCTGCAGAAAGACGACGCCTGAATGTCGACGCTGCTCATCGAAGGCGGGCACCGGCTCGAGGGCCGCGTGTCGGTGGAAGGGAACAAGAACGCGGCGCTTCCGCTCCTGGCGGCGTGCCTCCTGACGGAAGAAGAATCGGTGCTCACCAACGTGCCGCGCATCGGCGACGTGGAGGTGATGGCCCGGCTGCTCCTGGATATCGGCGCGGAGGTGGATGGCATCGGCAGCACGACGCTGCGGGTCCGCGCGCCGCGCCTGTCGACGCACTCGCCGGACCGCGGCCTGGTACAGCGTCTGCGCGGATCGGTGCTCCTGCTCGGACCGCTGCTCGCACGGCTGGGGAAGGCGCACATCGCGCCGCCGGGAGGCGACTTTCCCGCGCGCCGCACGATCTCCACGCATCTGGAGGCGCTGTTTCACATGGGCGCGCGCCAAGGCGCGGGACCCGATCATGTTCTCGAGGCGCCGGACGGGCTGAGGGCCGGGTCGATGTATCTCTACGAGGCGTCGGTCACTGGCACCGAGACGGCGCTGCTCGCCGCGGCGCTTGCGGAAGGGACCACGGAGATCCGCCACGCCGCGACCGAGCCGCACGTTGTCGAGCTCTGCGAGTTCCTCCGAAAGATGGGCGCCGATGTGTCGGGCGAGGGAAGCGCGCGCATCAGGATCACCGGCGCGAGGAAGCTTCGAGGCGCCGAGCACCAGCTCGGAGGCGATTACATCGAGGCGGGGAGCTGGGCCGTCGTGGGCGCGATCACGGGTGGGGAAATGTCGATCGCCGGGGCGCGCGACGAGGACATCGAGGTCGTGGCCGCCGTGCTGAAGCGGATGAACGTGGAGTGCGGCATGCGCGACGGCGTCTTCGAGGTGAAGCCGTCGCGGCCGAAAGCGGTACGGCGGATCACGACCGGGCTGTGGCCCGGATTTCCCAGCGACCTCGTGAGCCTGGTGACCGTGCTCGCCACGCAGGCCGAGGGGCGGACGCTCGTGCACGACTGGATGTACGAGCTGCGCCTCTTCGCGCTGGAGCAGATGAGCGGCATGGGGGCGGACATGTTCCTGGCCGACGCGCACCGGATCATCGTGACGGGGGCGACGAAGCTGCGCGGCGGCCGCGTCCTCGACAGCCGCGATCTGCGCTCGGGCATGTCGCTCATCGCCGCGGGGCTTGCGGCTGAGGGGCAGACACGGGTGGCGCCGCTCGAAACTGTCGAGCGCGGCTACAGCCAGCTCGTGGAACGGCTGCAGGCGCTCGGCGCGAAGGTAGCGAAGGTCGAGTAGCCCGGCTTACGCGCGCAGCAGCTTGAACGCGTGCGCCCAGCGTCCCTCGCGCAAACCCGGAATGCACCAGAGCTGACAGAGCGGCTCAATCGCGCGAGCGGCCGCGGCCGTGCCCATGTCCGAGCCTTCCCACCCGAACTGCTCGAGTATCTGCGCCAGGATCCGCTTGGCGTCCGGATCGTTGCCGCAATAGAACATCGTGGGCGTCCCGCCAGGGAACGATGGATTGACCATGTAGGCGTTTCCGACCGAATTGAACGCCTTCACGATGCGCGCATCCGCGAACTGCGCTTGCAGCCGTTCGAGCAGCGAGTCGTTCGGGCCCGTGAAGTATTTCAGCACGCCTTCGTCGGGTGCCGCGTCGGCGATCGGGTTGGTCGTGTCGATCACGACCTTCCCCTTGATGTTGTCCTCGCCGGCGAGCGTCAACGCGGCTTCCGCCGCCGTGCCCTTCACGGCGAGGACGATCAGGTCGGCCCATGCGGCCACCTCGGCGAAGGTTCCCGCCGTGATGCCGGCCTGTTGGGCGAACGCGCCGATCTTCTCCGCCGACCGGCTCGCGATGCGCACGTCGTATCCGTGCTTTCTGAAGCCTTTCGCGAGCGTTTTGGCCACGACGCCCGAACCGAGTACCCCCTACCTTGTGCATGCGCGCCTCCGTATCCACTCTGACGCCTGCCCCGGTGGTCGAGGTACCGCTACTCAGAGTCGACTCTGACCTGACTCTGAGCGCGTGACTAGCGCGTGGGCGGTCGGGGCTTCACAGGCTGGCCCGGCAGCGGGAAGGTGACGGGCGGCGTCGTTTCGCCGGGGGGCTTCTGACCGGGCACCATCGGCTCCTGCCGGGGCAGCTCGGGCGGGAGCGGAAGTTCGATGAACGGAGGCGACCCTTCCTTCGCCACCCGGAAGGGCCGCAAATCGTTTTCCGTGAGCTCCAGCACGCGGATGATGCGCGGCGTGAGCGTGAGCACGATGTCGGTTTCCTGCGTCTCCTTGCGGTTGAACGCAAACAGCCGCCCGATTACCGGAATGTCGCTCAGGCCGGGCACGCCTTCGAGCACGCGGCGCTCGTCGTCGCGAATCAGACCCGCGAGCATGTTCGTTTCGCCGTCGCGGAGACGGATCACCGTGCTGATCTCGCGGTTGCCGAAGGTGGGCAGCCCGCCGAACCCGGTGCCCGAAATGTTGCTGACCGACACCTTCAACGCGAGCGACACCTCATCGTCGTGGTGGGTCCGCGGTGTGATGTCGATGTTCACGCCGATGTTCTCGTAATTGAACGACGTGATCGGCTGCTGATTGACGCCGCCGGCCGCGATCGGGGCAAACTGCGTGCTCGGGATCGGGACCCGCTCGCCGAAGCGCGCCTGCGCCGGCATGCCTTCCGACGTGCGGAGCTGCGGGTTGGCCAGCGTCCGCGTGTTGCTGTCGGTCTTGAGCAGCCGGTAATAGAGGCCGGGCAGGTTCGTCGAGCAGAATGTCGGACTGCGTGAGGCTGCGAAGATTGCGCAGCGTGAAGTTGTCGCGGTTCACGTCGGCGGCCCCGTCGATCCCTGGCGACCCCGGTGACGCAATCTGCAGACCGTATTCACGCAGGCGCGTCCGGTCGACCTCGAGGAGCTCGACGTCGATGATGACCTCGGGGCGCGCCTTGTCGATGGCGCCGATGACACGGGCCGCGGCTGCAACGCGCTCCGGCGTGTCCTTGATGGTGATGGCGTTGGTTGCGACGATTGGCGCGATCCGGCGCGCGTCGATTACGACGCGAAGCAGGTCGATCGTCTCCTTGAGATCCGCGTTGCTCAAGTAGAACGTGCGGACGATCTCTTCCTGGTACTCGCGGCGCTTTGCCGGTGTATCCGGAATGATCGTGATGGTCCTCGGCGCCGTCACCCGGTAGAAGTTGCGTGTCGTCGCAGAGACGGAGCTCAGTGCGTCCTCGAACGGGGCGCTCTTCAGATCGATCGAGACGAGTCTGTCGCTGAACTGCGGATCGAACAGGACGCTGACCCCGGCGTAGCGGGCCAGCACCGTATACACGTCGCGCGCGCTCGCGTCGCGAAACGTCAGCGACCCGGGGAGCTGCACGTCCGTGGGCAGGTCCATGCCGGGAGGTGGCATGTTGCGCGACCGCTCGATGAGCGACTCGAGCTCTGTCTTGCCTTCGCGCGCCACCGCCACTTTGTTCCGGAGCGCCCCGCGGGTGGCACGGACGCCTTCCTCGATCTCGGCGCTCGAAGGGTTCAGTTCCGCCGCGAGCTGAAACTCCACCAGCGCTTCATCGAGCTTGCCGACCGTGTACAGCCTCCGCGCGCGGGCGTAGTGTTCCTGCGCGGCGCGGAGCTTCACACGTTCGAGCGCCTGCCGCGCGGCGCGATCGTCGGGTGTGCGTTGAAGAGCTTTGGTGTACTCGACGACCGCGAGGTCGTAGTCCTGCAGTTGCTCGGCGCGCCGGCCGCTCCGAAACGCAGCGCTCGACGCACACGCCGACACGGTCAGCGCGGCGAGGAGGGCAAGGGCGCTAGCGCGAAACGCTGCCATCAGTGATGACGTCGACCCCCCGAGGGATGCGGAACGCGAACTCCTTATCGGCCAAACCCAGGTTCTCCTTCATGTTACTGAAGGTAAACGTCGACTCGCCGCCCTGGCTGTCGGTCGTCGTCAGGGCGCGAATCTGCAGGGAGACCGGGTCGAGATAGAGCACCAGGGCATCGTAGTCCCGCTCGGCGCGTTTTGGTACAAGTTTCAACGCAAGGGTGCCGGCAGGCCCGCCCTGGCCGTACGACGCCCTGAAGTCGCGCGTCAGGTCGCCCTTGCCAGCCAGAAACATCACGGCCGTCGTCGCCTCGTCCTCTTTGGGGAGGTTCGAGACGATGACCTGACGGTCCTGCGGAATATAGGAGTAGATTTTCACGCCGTCGGACACGAAGGCCTTCTTCTCAGGCTCCGCGTACATCCATCGCATCCGCCCCGGCTTCTTCACGGCGACGGTGCCGCGTTCGGTCGCCTGTTTGCGAAGCACGCCGCCGCGGTAGGTATGAACGAAGTCAGCGAAGAAGTCGCGGACCTTCTCGTACCGCTTCTGAACTGAGCGTGCGAGCGCGTCGGGCTCCGGCCGGCTCTGCGCGCCGGTCGACGCCGCCATCAGGCTCAGCGCGAGTGGGACGACGGCGAGTCTATTCATCGGTCTACGGCTAGTGTAGCAGTGCCAGCTCCGGGAGACCGCCCGAGGGGATGCGGAAGCGCGGCTGCAACGCGTACACCCCCGCCGTGTAGAAAGCCTCCCCGCGGTCGAACGTCGCCAGGCTGACGCCGCGCTCAACTGTTAGGACGGAGTGGCGGTCGAGAAGGACGTGGCCGAATCCAGCGCGGCGGAAGGTCTCGAACGGCACCCACCCCTCCATCCGAACGTCAATCCGGCCCTCGGGGAGGTCGAGGCGCTGACGGAATGGCCGCGACTCTGCGCGATGGAGCAGTGGGGGCTGTCCCGCACGGCCGAGCAGAATCTCGTACGCGCTGCTCCGCATCGGTCGCACGCGGCCGCCGGTCAACGCGGAAAACGCATCCGTCAGCTCGGCGGCGTCAAGGGTTTCATCCCGCGACGGAGCCAGCAGCGTGAAGACGTACAGCGACCCTCGCGGAATCCCCGACGCGTACGCGAGGAGAGACGGCGCGGGGGGAACCGGGTCGGGGAGGAGGGGGAACAGCGATCCGAAGGCAGCCGAAATCTGCGGCACGCCGTTCGACGTCAGGACGACATCGCGACCGGTCGCGTGATTGTCCCGGACGAGAAGCGGGAAGTGGAGCAGCACGTCTTCCAGCCGTATCCACGTTACGTGGCGCAGCCGGTATCGGGTCTCGTAGAGCAGAGCGTTCTCCAGCTGCCAGTTCACGCGCGCGGCCAGAAGATCGCTGCGGTCGTCGAGGCCCGCGGTCAGCCGCGCAACGAGGCGCTCTGCGCGCCTGTCCGTATGCCGGTCCGCCGCGGGCCAGGTGTCGTACCCTCGCCAGGTCGCATAAGCGAGCAGAACCACCAGCGTGCTCGTCGCAACTTCCCGCCGGCGCGCGAGCATGCGGGTGACACCCGCCGCAGCACAGCCGGCCGCAAAGGCAGTGACGTAGTGGCCGGGGAGAAAAAACACGTGCGGGTCGCCGACGTTGTAGGTGATCGCAAACGCGGTGTTGATCGCGTACGCGAGCAGGATGAGGACCGCCCAGGTTCGCGTGGCGCGCCAGAGGCTGGCGACACCGGCGACCGCAAGCGCGAGCCCCGCGATGCCGAACTGCTGTCGCGCATCGAACGCGAACATGGCGAGCCGTTCGGGCACGTGGCTCCGGGGAATGCCGAATACCATCGACTCCCGCCAGTCCGACTTGGTGACATCGAACCAGAATGCCGCGAGCCGGTCGCTGCGAGCCTCGGGTGCGTCGATCGCATTCCAGACGGCCATCAGCTGCGGGACGTACTGCATCGCCCCGATCGCCGCGATCGCGATCGCGAGGACGACAATCCGCGGACGCAAGACGTCGGACGGGCGCCGTGCCGTCGCAATCACGAAGACGCCGAAGGGCAGAAGCAGCAGGATCATCGACAGGTGGTTGCCGAAGCCCAGGGCGTACGTCGCCAGGAAAACAGCCAGCCGCGGCGTCGACGGCTTCCGCCACCACGCGGTCAGCGCGGCGAGGCAACAGCCGACGATCGCAAGGTGCAGGGAATACACCTCCGCGATGACCGCCTGCGTCCAGAAGGTGTACGAGAAGGCGAGCAGCAATCCGGCGACGGCCCCCGCGCCGGCTGACGCCGTCACGTGCGATACCACGCCGGTCAGCAAACCGGCCGCAAGCGCTCCACAGAGGGCGGAGAAGAGGTTCAAGCCGCGCGCGGGATTCCTCGGCGAAACTGCCGCGACGAACGGCTTCGCAAGCGCGTAGTACAACGGATACGCCTGCCGCGCGCTGATTTCCGGCCACAACACGGCGGCCTGAAACCCACCGGTGTCGCCCATGTCGACGCCGGGAAGCAGCGTCCGCGTGTACGCGGCGAATGCGATGGCGGCGACGATACACGCCGCGGTGACCGCGCGGCTAGCCACGGGCCCGCTTCCGCGACACGAACCCGAGCACCGCGTCGACGGGGCGCGTATTGAGGACATGCTCCGGCTGTATCCAGCCGCGCCGCGCCGTGCCGACCCCGAAGCGCATCTGACGCCGGAGGAACTCCGAGCGGTGGCAATCGCTGTCGACCACGATTGTCACCCCGGCCTGCGCCGCGCGCCGCGCCACGGCGCCGTCCATGTCGAGATGGCCGGGCGCGCCGTCAATCTCCATCGCCGTCCCGCTGTCGACCGCAGCGGCGAAGAGTCGATCGAGGTCCAGCTCGTAGCCATCCGATATGGTGGGCGTGCGGCCGAGCGGATGCGTGATGATGTCGACGAACGGGCTCTGCATCGCGGAGATATACCGATCCGTCAGCTGGGCTCCAGGCTGACCGCCATGATCGTGCAGAGACGCGAGCACGATGTCGAACCCGCCGAGCACGTCATCGTCGAAGTCGAGCGTTCCGTCCTGCATGATGTCGACCTCGACGCCGTGCAGAATGTGAATGTCCGGGTAGCGCCTCCGCAGCCACTCCACTTCGGCCCGCTGGTCCCCAACGTCGTCGATGGTCAGCTTGTTCGACGACCACGCACGCTGCGAGTGATCGGTGATGGCGATGTACTCGTAACCGAGGTCGACGCAGCCGCGCACCATCGTTTCGATCGTGTCGCGGCCGTCGCTCCAGACGCTGTGCATGTGGAGGTCGCCGAGCATGTGCTCCTCGGTGAGAAGCCGCGGCAATCGTCCTTCGCGGGCGGAATCGATTCTCGTCGAGGCCGTGCCTCAGCTCCGGCGGAATGAATGGGAGGCCGAGGGAAGCATAGAAGTCCTCTTCGGTCTCGACGCGAACGTCCCGGTCGGAAGCGTCGGTCAGCGACCCGGCGGCGAATCGGAGTCCACGCTCGGATGCGAGCCCGGCAAGGGCGTGCACGTGGGCGACGGAACCCGTCAGCCACACGAGCGCCGCACCCGCGTGCAACGGATCGGCGACGTGCAGGGTCACGCGGCCACGGCTCGTGACGATCGTGGCGCCACCCAATGCGAGCGCGGCGACGTGCTGCGCGGAAGGAAGCCTGGTGAACGCACGGAGAAGATCCTCGCGGACGTCGCGCGGGGCCGAGGCAAACAACGACACATCGCCGACGTCGGGCGAGAAGCGGCGAAGACTCCCCGTGGGCGTGAGCACATCCGGCGCGACGCCGGTGTTGCGCAGCTCCTTGATGATGGACGACGCGAGGACGTGGGCGCGTCCGAGGGGAATGCGGGGGGTCACCCCTTCAGGGAGCCAGGTTCAGGCGCAGCCTGTTTCGGCGCGTCTTTCGTTTCGGTCGGGAAATTGGCCGCGACCCATTCGGGGATCCCGCCCTTGAGGGCGCTGGCCTTGAAGCCGGCTTTGATCAGCTCGGCCGCCACACGTGAGCTGACAAGCTCCTCGGGATCGGAATCGTAGGCCACAATCTCCCGGTCGCGCGGCAGCGTCGCGAGATCCACAGCCTCGGGTGCCATCCGCGTGGCACCCGGCAGCTTCATGGTGCTGTGCTCGTACGGATACTTGAGGCGGACATCGAGCAGCATCGGCTTGGACGCCGGCTCACTGCTCTCGAGTTTGCTCTTCAGATCCTCTCGCGAGATGCGTGGAACAGGCACGGCCGTTATTCTGGCCGTGCCCTCGAAAGGGTGTCAAGCTACGGTCGCGTGATCGTGCGCCTCCCGATCATCATGCGGTACAACGCGAGCAGGACGACGGCTCCAAGCGTCGCCATCAGGAAACCTGCCGCCTCACCCTCGCGGTAGAGACCGAGCGCGCGGCCGAGAAAGCCACCGATCACGGCGCCAGCGATGCCCAGCAGCATCGTGACGATGATGCCGCCGGGGTCACGGCCGGGCATCACCAGCTTCGCAATTGCCCCGACGATCAGACCGAACAGAATCCATCCCAAAATACCCATCTGTTTCTGCCTCCGTCGCGCGGACGTGTGCAAGGGGCAATCCAGAATCCAGAATGAGCTTGAGAATCGAAGAGCCGACACACAGTGCCGGCTCTTCACAAATGGTGGACGGCAGGAGGCTCGAACTCCCGACCTCCGCGTTGCGAACGCGGCGCTCTCCCAGCTGAGCTAGCCGCCCATATGAACGTTTCGTGGGAACAGCCAGTCTAGCACGCGCGATCGCGAGCCAGCAACGCAGTCGGGCTCGGCAAACCCGCGTTGTATACTCAACTTCTCGCGCTTTCCGCACACCCGAACCCCCCGCGACCATTCCGAAATGGCGACACTCAAGAGAATCGGCGTACTCACCGGCGGCGGCGACGCGCCTGGCCTCAACGCAGTCATCCGGGCGGTCGTCAAGACGGCTCACAACGCGGGCATCGAGGTGCTCGGTCTCGAAGACAGCTTCGACGGACTCATCTACCCGGACAAGTCGTATCCGATCGGCCCACGTGATGTCACGGGCATCCTGAGGCGCGGCGGGACGATCCTCGGGACCGTCAATCGCGGCAACCCGTTCGCCGAGCCGATCGTGACGCCAGAGGGGACGTTCGACTACGCCGACCGCGTCATGGAGATGTTCCAGAAAAAGGGGCTGGATGCGCTCGTCTGCATCGGCGGCGATGGCACCCTCTCGATCGCCTACGAGTTCCACAAAAAGGGCATTCCGCTCGTTTGTGTACCCAAGACAATCGACAACGACATACCCGGCACCACAAGCTGCTTCGGATTCGACACGGCTGTGAGCTTCGCGACCGACGCGATCGACCGGCTGCACACGACGGCCGAGGCGCACCGGCGCATCATGGTGGTCGAGGTGATGGGCCGCTACGCTGGATGGATTGCGCTTCACGCGGGCGTGGCGGGAGGCGCGGACGTGATTCTCATTCCGGAGATCCCGTACGACATCAGCGCCGTCGCGAGCTGCATTCAAAGCCGCGATGAGTGGGGAGCGCGATTCAGCATCGTCGTCGTCGCCGAAGGCGCGAGGCCGATTGACGGACAGATGTCGATTCTGGAGGCTTCGCATATCGGGGCCGTCGAGCGGTTGGGCGGCGCCGGAATCAAGTGCGCCAGCGCCCTCGAGAAGATGACGGGGAAGGAGACCCGCTACGTGGTCCTTGGCCACCTGCAACGCGGCGGCGCACCAACGTCGTTCGATCGTGTCCTGGCGACTCGCTTCGGCGGAAAGGCGGTCGAGCTGCTGCGCGCGGGCCTGTTCGGCAAGATGGTCGCCAATCATCCGCCGGACATCGTGCCGATTCCGCTCGGAGAGGTGGTCGGCCGCACGAAGACAGTGCCGCTCGACTACGACCTGCTCGTCACCGCCCGCGCGCTGGGGGTTTCCTTCGGCGGCTGACGCGGGCGTCTCCCGTCATCGTCTGAGCACGTCGAGATACTTCAGCGCACCGCCCGTATTGAACAGCACGACCCTCTCATGGCGCGTGATCGATCCATTCGACACGAGCTGTCGAATCGCGGCAAGCGCCGCTCCGCCTTCGGGCGCCGCGCTGATGCCTTCGTGCCGTCCGATCTGCACCATGTCGCGGATCATCTCGCTGTCGGGGACGGCCAGAGCGGTGCCGCCGCTTTCCCGGATCGCTCTGAGTATCAGAAAATCGGCGATGGCGCGCGGGACGCGCAGGCCGTCCGCGATCGTGATCGCGTTGTCCCAGGGTTCGGCCCGGTCTGCGCCATTCTCGAACGCACGAACGATCGGTGCGCAGTTCGCCGCCTGGACGGAGACCATCTTCGGCCGCTTGCCCCGCGGCACCCAGCCGATAGTCTCGATCTCCTCGAACGCCTTCCACATTCCAATGAGGCCGGTGCCGCCGCCCTGTGGGATAGACGATCCAGTCTGGCCATTGCCAATCGAGCTGCTCCGCGAGCTCGTAGGCCATCGTCTTCTTTCCCTCGACTCGATAGGGCTCTTTCAATGTGGAGACGTCGTACCAACCCTGCGGCTTGCCGGTTTCGAGCGCGACGCGGCCCGCGTCCGTGATGAGGCCGTCGACGAGCGTGACCCGGGCGCCGTACAGCCGGCATTCGAGGATGAAGGGCTCTTTGGCATCACGAGGCAAGAAGACCTGTGCCTGAAGCCCCGCGCGGGCGGCGTACGCCGCCATCGCATTGCCCGCATTCCCCGCGGACGGCACCGAGATCGTGTGGGCGCCGAGGGCCCTGGCGCGCGTGATGGCGGTCGACTGTCCCCGCGCCTTGAATGAATTGGTGGGGTTGAGCGATTCGTCCTTGATGTAGAGCGCATCGAGGCCGAGCTCGCGGCCGAGCGTCCGCGCATGGAAAAGCGGGGTGAATCCTTCGCCGAGCGTCACCGGTTCGTCGCCGGCGAGCAGCGGCAGCATCTCCCGATACCGCCACATCGTTGGCTCGCGATCGGCCAGCGACGCCTTCTTCCACGCTTTCGCGGCGTTCAAATCGTAGCCGGCGAGCAGGGGAGCGCCACATGAGCAGAGGAAATGGCGCTCCTTCGGGTCGAACGGACCGGCTCCGCAGGGAACCGAGCACTCCAGGTGGGTGAAATAGCTCAATGACCTAGGAGTTCCTGGTCCTTTTTCTTCTGGAGATCGTCGATCAGCTTCACGTGATCGTCGGTGATCTTCTGAACCTGATCGAGGCCCTTGCGTTCGTCGTCCTCGGAGATCTTGTGATCCTTGAGCAGCTTCTTCAGGCGCTCGTTGGCGTCGCGTCGGGACTGCCGCACGGCATTGCGGCCTTCCTCGGCCTGCTTGTGGACGTGGCGCGAGAGCTCCTTGCGGCGCTCATCGGTCAGCGCGGGAATCGGGATGCGCACCAGCTTGCCGTCGTTCGCGGGGTTCAGCCCCAAGTCGGACGCGCGGATCGCTTTTTCGATCGCGCCCATCAGCGACGGGTCGAATGGCTGCGCCACGATCATCGCGGGCTCCGGGACGGAGAGGGTCGCCACCTGGTTGATCGGCATCTTGCTGCCGTATGCCTCCACCTGAATGCCGTCGAGCAGGCTGACGGTGGCGCGGCCCGTGCGGACCGACGCCATGTCGCGCCGAACGCGGTCGATCGCGCCGTCCATGCGCGTCTTCACCTCGGTGAACATGCCTTTCAGGTCGTTGAAATCCATCACTCACTCCGAACGAGCACGCCTTCGTTGCTGACCGTGGTGCCGATGGGGTCCCCCATGACCACGCGGCGAACGTTGCCCGCCTGGCGCAGATTGAAGACGACGATCGGCAGCCTGTTGTCCATGCACAGCGAAATCGCCGTGGCGTCCATCACCTTCAGGCCCTTCTCCAGAACCTGCAGGTACGAAATCGACGGGAATTTCGTCGCGTCGGGATGGAGCACCGGATCGGCGGTGTAGATGCCGTCGACCTTCGTCCCTTTCAGGATCACTTCCGCCTTGATTTCCATGGCGCGCAGCGCGGCGGCCGTGTCGGTCGTGAAGTAGGGATTGCCGGTGCCGGCGGCGAAGATGACGACGCGCCCTTTCTCGAGGTGCCGGATCGCGCGGCGCCGGATGAACGGCTCCGCGACCGCCCGCATCTCGATGGCCGTGACGACCCGCGTCAGCACCCCCTGCTGCTCGAGCGCATCCTGCAGCGCGAGCGCGTTGATGACGGTCGCGAGCATGCCCATGTAGTCGCCGGTGGCGCGGTCCATGCCGCGCGCGCTCGCCGCCAGGCCGCGAAAGATGTTCCCGCCGCCGATCACGATGGCCGTCTCGACGCCGAGCGCCTGGATCTCGCCGACGTCCTTCGCAATCCTCGTCGCGACCACCGGGTCGACGCCGAACTGCTGCTCGCCCATGAGGGCTTCGCCGGAAAGCTTGAGGAGTACGCGCTTGTAGATGGGAACGGACGAGGAAGACGAGTCGGACATCGAAACCCGATTATAGTTCGTCGGTCTCTCCGACGCGGAAGCGCGTGAAGCGCGAGATCTGGATGTTCTCGCCGGTCTTGGCGCTCGCCTGCGCGACGAGCTGCGCGATCGTCACCGCGCTGTCCCTGACCGACGGCTGTTCGAGCAGGACGAACTGGGCGAAGTAGCTCCCGAGCTTGCCTTCGATGATCTTGTCCATCACCTGCGGCGGCTTGTTCTCCTTCTCCATCTGCGCGCGATAGATCGACTTCTCCTTCTCGATTACGTCGGCCGGCACGTCCTCGCGCCGCACCCACTTCGGCTCGGCCGCTGCGATGTGCATCGCGACCTCCTTGACGAGGTTGGTGAAATCCTCGGTGCGCGCCACGAAATCGGACTCGCAGTTGACCTCCACGAGGACGCCGATCTTGCCGCCCATGTGGATGTAGCTGCCGATCGTGCCCTGTGCGGTCGTGCGCCCCGCGCGTTTGGCCGCCTGCGCGAGACCGCGCTTCCGCAGCAGCGTGACGGCTTCGTCCATGTTGCCGTTGGCTTCTTCGAGCGCCGCTTTGCACTCCATCATCCCCGCGCCCGTCTTGTCGCGGAGCTGCTTGACCATCGCCGCCGTGATTTCCATCGTCTCCATCTCGTCTCTCTCGTCTCTTTCTCTTACTGATGGTACAAAAAAATCGCCGGCCCTTCTTGCTCGGACCGGCGCTTGGAGCCGTATGTGCCGAGCGACTAGGCGCCTGCCGGCGTGGCTTCGCGGCGCGGCCGCACGCTGCGCGTGAGGCGCGCGGCGGCGTCCGCGGCAGCGGCCTCTTCGGCCTGCGCGGCTGCCTCCTCGGCCTGACGCGACTCCCGCAGGGCCCGGCCGTTGATCACCGCGTCGGCGATGCGCGATGCGAACAGCCGGATGGCGCGCAGCGCATCGTCGTTTCCGGGAATCACGAAGTCGACCTCGTCGGGATCGCAGTTGGTGTCGACGATGCCGATCACCGGAATCTTCAGCTTGCGCGCTTCGTCGACCGCGATCTTTTCCTTCCGCGTGTCGACGATGAACACCGCGTCGGGGAGGCGCGACATCTGGCGGATGCCTTCGAGGTTCTTCAGGAGCTTGCGCTTCTCCTTCTCGTTCCGCGCGATCTCCTTCTTCGAGAGCGTGTCGTACCGGCCGTCCGTTGCCATCGCCTCGATATCGCGGAGCCGCCCGAGGCTGCGCTGGATCGTCGCGAAGTTGGTGAGCAGTCCGCCCAGCCATCGCTGATTGATGAAATACATCCCGCAACGCTGCGCTTCCTCGGCGATGACGTCCTGAGCCTGCCGCTTCGTCCCGACGAAGAGAACCGTCTTGCCCTCGGCTGCAAGGCTCGAAACGTGATCCTCGGCCTCCCGGAACAGCTTCACCGTCTTGTTCAGATCGAGGATGTAAATGCCGTTGCGCTCGCCGAAGATGTACTCCTTCATCTTCGGGTTCCAGCGTTTCGTCTGGTGGCCGAAATGGACGCCGGCCTCCAGAAGATCCTTCATCGCGATCGCGGACAAACCATGCTCCTTCCTCTCCGTATTCCTGACATTCCTAACGCTTGCTGAACTGGAAGCGCTTTCGGGCGCCAGCCAGGCCGTATTTCTTCCGTTCCTTGACTCGAGAGTCCGACGTGAGCAGCCCTTCTTTTTTCAGCTGCTTGCGCAGCTCGACGTTGTACTCGCACAGCGCGCGTGTGATCCCGAGCCGGACTGCGCCGGCCTGGCCGTTGATGCCCCCGCCCGCGACTGTCGCGACGATGTCGAACTTGTCCCCGCTCTCCGTCAGCATCAGCGGCCGGCGCACGACCGTCCGGAGCTGGTCCGTCGGAAAGTACTTATCGAACTCTCGATGGTTGACGGTGATGGCCCCTGTGCCTGGCCGGAGGAAGACGCGGGCGGTGGATGTCTTGCGGCGACCGGTTGCGTAGTATTCGATGGCGGCCAAATTATGCGACCTCGATCTGCTTGGGCTGTTGGGCCGAGTGCGGATGATCCTTGCCGGCGTAGACCTTCAGCTTGCGGTACATCGCGTCCCCCATCTTGGTCTTCGGCAGCATGCCGCGCACGGCTTCCTCGACGAGACGAATCGGCTGGCGCTTGCGAACGACGCCGGCGCGCTCCTCGCGCAGGCCCCCTTCATAACCGCTGTGCCGACGATAGATCTTCTGTTCTTCCTTCGCCCCCGTGAGCTTCACCGACCCGGCGTTGACGATCACGACGTGGTCGCCGGTGTCGATGAACGGGGTGTACACGGGCTTGTGCTTGCCCTGGAGAAGACGAGCCGCCAGCGTGGCGACGCGGCCGAGGACCTGGCCTTCCGCATCGATGACATGCCACCGGCTGTCAGCGCGCTTCGCGCTCGCGACGAACGTACGCATGAACAAGGAATCCTTCGGTGAGCCCGGAAGAGGCGGGGAAACCTGCCCTAGCCCCCGATAACCCGGACGTAGACCTACAACTGCAAACCCCGATGATACGGACGGTTGCCGTCATTGTCAAGCTTTGCACTCCTTAGGGTCCTGGTCTAGTTTCGATTTGTTGAATCTGCTGCGGCCGAGCCATGCTTGCCCGAGCATGCGACAATCAGCCCATGGCTAAGAACCGTCCGCGCGACGGCAATCAACTGGCGTGGCAAATCGTCCAAGAGGCGACAGGCCAAGCGCCTAAGCCTGCCGAGGTGCCAGACACCCGCAACCAAGCTGCTGTCGCCCTGTCCAAGCTGGGGGCATCCAAGGGTGGGGTGGCCAGAGCAGCCGCCTTGTCGCCAGCCCGTCGCCGCGCAATCGCCAAGAAAGCCGTGGCCGCGCGATGGGGGAAGAAACGGTAGACCCATAAAGCCGAAGGGTCGGAAACGGAAGGCGGCGAAGAAACGCTAAGACCGCTGCTGCCGGTCGGGCGAGAGCAAGCGTTCAACCGCGACGATGAGATCGTCGGGATTGCACGCTTGGCGATCACCTCATCGAAGCCAGCGGCCAGCGCCGCCGCTTGTTCCTCCGCGAAGGCGTGCGCCGTCAGCGCCACGATGGGTACGGTGCTGAACTCGGGTTCGGTCTTCAGCAGGCGCATGGCCTGCCAGCCGCTCATATCGGGCATTCGCAGGTCCATGAAGATGAGGGAGGGATGCGCAGCGCGAGCGGTCGTGACGGCCTCCGAGCCACTGCTGGCAACGAGCACACGGTAGCCCTTAAACGCTTCCGAAACTTGTTCATGAAGAAGTTGACACGCGAACGCGTGGTGCCGACCATCTCGGCCAGGATCTTCCTGGGACACTCTCGGCAGTACGCGGTGAGACGCCTCTGGTTCACCGTACCGCGCAAGTAGCAAAAGCGTGCGTGCAAGCCGCTTCTCGCTGGGGTTGAACATTTGGTCGATCAGATCTGCTTCGATTCGGATGTTCTTCGTCAGCATGTGCGTCAGGAAACGATCCGCAAACGCGCGCTGCGCGTGCAGCTGCCGCACCATTTCCGGCTTCTCGACGGCCAGGATACTGCACGGGCCCATTGCCGTGGCCGTGGCCATCCGCAATGACTGGCCCGCAAGGCAGCCCTCGCCGAAGAAATGGCCCTCATCGAGCACGGCGACAACGGCCTCCTTGCCCGCGTGCGACACGACTGACAGCCGCACGGCGCCTTTTTCGACATACAGGACGCTCGTGGCCGGGTCGCCCTGAGCAAAGATCGTTGCCGCGGGTTCGTATTCAACGCGCCGTGTTCGCACGCCGGTGCAGTCGAGTAGGCCGGCCGGTTTGAGCGTCGGTGAGCGCTTCGACTTGCCCATCGAACATTGCCGCCTCCGCGGAAGAGGGCGCCACGGAACGTGGGGCTGAATGCGAGTCTACAGGACTTGGCAGGGCCACGGTGGCAGGGCCAGTCGGGCCAATCAGGAGCCGTAGAAACGACGCAGACCGGGAATATACCCCTAGTCTCTAGACCTAACGCGCGCTGCCCGGACCGCAAACAAGGACGCGTATTCTTCGGCGACCGCAAACCGCAAGTCAGTTCGGGCGCTCAGCGGAGCCAATACCCAGCGACTAGGCCAATAAGGCCAGCCGCCCAGGCGCGATCACCCTCCGAATAGCTTCCAGACAGGAATACGTAAAAGCCGCACGCCATGAGGACCAGCGACACTACCGCGCGCATGGTCCAGCGCACTCGCACGCCGAACGGATCTGGGCGCGGCACAGGTCAGCGCGCAGGGTGAAATAACGCCGCCAGGGCGTGGCGCAGATTCGAAAAGACTGCCGGGCGTGTCGGATCTGAATCAGGTTCGTACTCGCGTCGCCATTCCTCGCAGTCAGCAGTGAGTTTGTCGATCTGCTTCTGAAGTTCCTGAATGTGGCGCTCGAATCGAAGCACCAAGAGAAGCCGATCATCGAGCCCCTTATCCAGTGCCTCCTGCGCTTCGAGCAGTTCACTCCGGATGACCGACAGTTCCTGCGCCAACCGTTTGTGCGGTCGGCTGGGGAGTCGGCGCACTGCCTCACCCATCCGCTTCAGGATCGGCCTTGTCTGCCGATCCCACGCCTTGAAGGCAACAATGTCCTCTTGGATGCTCGTGGCGGGCATGCATCCAAATATTCAGCGTGGCCAGCCCCAGTAGCTGAGAACGCGCGCCGCTCATCGGGGTCGACTCGCGTGAAGATCTTGCGTCCGCTCGCTTTGGTACCGCCAGGGTCCATGGGCCGCAGGGGACGGCGGGGCGATCACGATTCAGTGATGGGTGCGTGGAAGCTGAGACTCCATCGCATCCCACACTTCACGGAAGATGCGGTTAGTAACCTGCGCCCTCTTGAGTGTCGGCGGCAATCACCACAGCATCACCGGCAAGAATCCCCAAGGCGATAGTCATTCGCTTCGTTTGCGGAACCGGGCGCGGGATGCGCGGCGCGGGCGAGCCGACGGGAGGATACCCCGGATAGCGAACTGGGATCGCCATCCGTCACGCCCTTCCGCGCGAAGGCGGAGGACATGATCCGTGCCCGAATACACACTTCTGCGAGCGCAGTGATCTGAAACTCAGACCACCACCACTCCTTAGTACCTCGTCCAGCGAACAACGACTACGAACAACCAACAACGGATGTGTTGTCGCTTCCAGATCGGTCCGATAACCAGACACAACAGCCCGACGGCGGCACGACGGACGAAAACAGAACCGTCATCGACAGACGGAACTGTAACGCCCGCGGCGGTCAGCCGCGCAGGCCCGACGACTGTGGGATGCGACTAGCGGTCGCGAAACGGCCGCGCGCGGCCGGCTGAGCTTGTGGCACGTCGGTTGCCCTAACTGGCGGGCCGTTCCGCTGAATTTGTGATGCTGGGCCCGGCTGCGCCGGGCGGAAAGCGAAATCGTGTTTCGAAGAACCAAGGCGGTCGTCGGACTCGACATCGGTTCGAGCGCTGTCAAAGCCGTCGAGTTGAAGCCTGCCGGAAAGGGCTTCAAGGTGGCGGCATACGGCGCCGAGCCGCTGCCCCCCGACAGCATTGTTGACGGCGCGATCATCGACTCCACTGCGGTGTCCGATGCGATCCGCCGCCTGTTCGACGGGAACAAGGCGTTCAAGGGAAAAGAGGTCTGTGCGTCGCTCTCGGGCAACGCCGTCATCGTCAAGAAGATCACGCTGCCGGTGATGACCGAGACGGAGCTGGATGAATCGATTCACTGGGAGGCGGAACAGTACATCCCGTTCGACATCCAGGACGTCAACCTCGATTATCAAATCCTCGACGCGGGGACGGGCCCCGACTCGCGCGGCAGCATGGACGTGCTCCTCGTAGCCGCCAAGCGCGAGAAGATCGGCGACTACACCGGCGTGATCGCGCAAGCCGGGAAGACCCCCATCATCGTCGACGTCGACGCCTTCGCGCTCCAGAACGCCTACGAGGTCAACTACGGCCTCGAGGCCGGCAAGGTCGTGGTGCTGCTGAACGCCGGCGCCAGCGCGATCAACATCAACATCCTGCAGGGCGATCAATCGGTCTTCACCCGCGACGTCTCGATGGGCGGCAACGCCTACACCGAAGCGGTGCAGAAGGAGCTCGATCTGCCCTTCGAATCCGCCGAGCAGCTGAAGAAGGGCATTCCGGTGGATGGCGCCACCTTCGAGGAAGCGCAGCCGGTGCTCCGTGCGATCACCGAGAACGTGCTGCTCGAAATCCAGAAGACCTTCGACTTCTTCAAAGCGACGGCATCGTCGGATCGGATCGATCTGATCGTCGTGAGCGGCGGCGCCTCTCGCGTCGACGGCTTCCGCGAGATGCTCCAGGAGCGCTTCGGCACGCCGGTCGAAGACTTCGATCCGTTCCGTGCCGTGGCCTGGGACGCCAAGAAGATGGGCTCCGAGCCGATGGAGCTGGCGCCGACGGCGGCCGTGGCCGTTGGCCTGGCCTTGCGACGGGTGGGCGACCGATGATTCGCATCAACCTTGTCAACGGCGAGCGGAAGAAGGCGATCCGCACGACCGCGTTCGACAGCAGCACGCGAATTTCACTCGCATGCGGTCTCGTTCTGGTTCTGGGCGCCTCGGGAATCGGCTGGTGGTACTGGTCGCTCCTGCAGGAGTCCACACAGGTCGAGCAGGACATCGTGTCGGCGCAGCAGGAAGTTGCCCGGCTGCGGCCGATCATCGCCGAAGTTGCGCAGTTCGAGTCGCAGCGCCAGCGGCTTCAGCAGCGAGTCCAGTTGATCGGCCAGCTTCGCAAGGGCCAGGGCGTCCCCGTGCAGATGCTCGATCAGGTCAGCCGAAGCCTGCCGGACATGCTCTGGCTCACATCGATGCAGCAGAACGGCGCGGACCTGACGCTTGAAGGGCGCAGCACCACGCTCGTCGCCCTCTCGGATTTCGTCGGCAATCTTGGGACGAACAACTTCTTCAAGAAGCCGATCGAGATCATCGACAGCAAGGTCGAAACCGAGACCCAGGGCCAGGCCGAGGGCAAGGCGCTCGACGTGATCCGTTTCACCGTGAAGGCGCAGCTCGCGGCCGCGCCCGGCGGGGCAGGAGGCTCGCCCGGCAAGTGAGCTAATGCGGCTCACCTGATGCCCGATACGCAGACATGGCGATGAATCTCAGCCTCAACAAGTTGCCCTGGTACGGACAGATCGGTCTCTTCGCCGTGCTGTCCATCGCAGGGGCCGGCACGTTCTGGAACTTCTATGCCGCGCCGGCGCGAGTCGCGATCGACGGGCGGAAGCTGGAGCTCGCACAGATTCGGGCGGAGGGCGACAAAGCCCTCGCGACCGCACGGAGGTTGCCGCAGTTCCGCCAGGACGTCACGAAGCTGCAGGCCGACCTCGAACGCCTGCGAGCCGTCCTCCCTGAAGAGAAGGACGTCGCAGACCTGCTCCGGCGGATCCAGGGGATGGCGACGCAGTCGAACCTCACGATCCGCGGATTCACCCCGCAGGCGGTTGCCACCAAGCAGATGCACGCCGAGTGGCCGATCGGGCTGCTGCTCGAAGGCAGCTACCACGATCTCGGCGGATTCCTCGAGCGGGTCAGCAAGTTCCCGCGAATCATCAACGTCAACGGCATCAAGATCAAGGCGCGCACCGATCAGCGCGCGAGCGCCACCATCACCGCCGAGTGCACCGCGACGACCTTCGTCATGATCGACGCCGCTCGCCCGGCCGCACCAGCTGCCGCCGCAGGGGCGACGGCGCCTCCTCCATCGAACTGAAGGCAGGACCAGCGTGATCCCCCGAACCTACTTCGTCCTTCCCCTCGTGCTGTTCGCCCACACCGTGTCCGGGGCGCAGGCACCTTCGCCGTCGGCGAACCAGCCGCCGTCGCCCTCGGCTTCGGCAGGCCAGGCGGGGCAGGCGCCGCTCGATTCGCCCGCCTACACGTACCGACCCGCAAGGGCGGCGCGATCCGTTCATCAGCCTGTCGCAGCGCGGCGGTGGGACGAATCGATCCGCTGGCGCTGGCGTGGCGGGAGTGTCCGGCCTCGAAGTATCCGACATGGCGCTCAGAGGGACGATGCAGAGTCGTACCGGCTACGTCGCGCTCGTTGAGGCCGCGGACAGGAAAACCTACATCGTCAAAGCGGGGGACAAGCTGCTTGACGGCACGGTGAGAACGATCACCGCCGACACGATGGTGATTCTTCAGCAGGTGAACGACCCCCTCTCGCTCGAAAAACAGCGCGAGGTGCGGAAGATGCTTCGACAGACCGACGAGGTCAAGTGACCATGTATCGATATCTGACTGTGCTCCTCCTCGGCGTGGTCACGGCCACGGGCACGATGTCGCCGGTCGGCGCGATCGGGGATCGCGCCGAGTTGCCGACGCTCAAGAAGATCTCATCGCGCGTCGACGAACGGTCTGGTGTGGTCGCCATCGAGGCGTCCGAGCCGGTGCCCTACGTCGCATCGCAGCCCGATTCGCGGACGTACATCGTGGAGCTGCGGGACGTGGTTGCCCGCGACTTCGCCGACTCGTTCAAGGCGGACCCGCGCCATCCAGTAGGGGCGGTGCAGGTCGAGAGCGCTCATGCGGCGGACGGCGTCACCGTCGCGCGCATCCGGTTGACGCTGTCGCAGCCCGTTCGCCCGCGGGTGCGCAGCACGCGGAACGTCATCTTCGTCGAGGCCGATCGTCTGGACCGTGCGCCGCGCGGCAACCCGATGGTCAGCCCGGCGGGTCCGGCGAGTGCCATCCGGGACATCCGCGTGACGATGCGCGGAACGGCGACCGCGATCTCGCTGCTCGGAGCCGGCCGGCTGACGGCCACGTCCGTGCAGATGGCGAAGGACGCGGCTCGGCTCGTCATCGATCTTCCGAACGTCACCTCGTCCCTGCCGGGCGTCACGCCCGTGAATCAGGGGCCCGTGGATCGCGTTCGCATCGGGTTGAACCCGAAATCGCCGCTGCTGACCACGGTGACGTTCGATCTGAACCGCCGTGCGCCGTACCGGGTGGAACAGACCCCCGATGCGCAGGACCTGACGGTGGTGTTTGAACCGACGGAAGCCGCACCGTCGACGACGACGGCACCGGCCAAGGCGAGCGCGCCTGTTCCCTCGACAGACACCGCGCCTGCGCCCGCGGCGCAGACGCCCGCGCCTCCCGCGCAGGAGCCGTCGTCGCCGCAGCCGCCGATCTCTGCCCGGTTCACCGGACACCCCGTGAGCCTCGATTTTCAGGGCGCGGATCTGCGCGCGGTGCTGCGCACGTTCGCCGAGATCAGCGGCCTCAACATCGTCATCGACCCGACGATTCAGGGTCAGGTGGACGTCGCCCTGCGGGACGTACCATGGGATCAGGCGCTCGACATCATCCTGCGCGCCAACAAGCTCGGGTACGTCGTCGACGGAACGATTGTGCGCGTGGCGCCGCTGACGGTGCTCGCCGACGAAGAGGAACAGCGCAGGAAGCTCTCGGAGTCGCAGGCGCTGGCCGGAGAGCTGCGGGTGCTGACGCGGTCGCTCAGCTACGCGAAGGCCGAGGACGTCGCGCCGCTCCTCATGCGCACCGTGATGTCGACGCGCGGCCAGATTCAGACCGACGTCCGGACGAACACGCTCATCATCAACGACCTCTCCGAGCGTCTCAATCAGGCCAGCGAGCTGATCGCCACGCTCGATACACCGCAGCCACAGGTGGAGATCGAGGCGCGAGTCATCCAGACCACACGTGAATTCGCGCGGTCGCTCGGCGTGCAGTGGGGCATCGGCGGACGTCTCAGCCAGGCGCTCGGCAACACGCTGCCGCTCGCGTTCCCGAATCAAGGCAGCGTCGGCGGCCGCACGGGCGTCTCACAGGGCCCGCCGGAGTCGCCGGCGGACTCCGCGCCGACAGCCGTCAATCTGGGCGTGACCGGCGCGTCGAGCGCGTTCGGCATTGCGCTTGGCGCCGTGAACGGGTCGATCAACCTCGACGTCGCGTTGAGCGCCCTCGAACGATCCGGACAGGGACGCCTGCTTTCCACCCCTCGTGTCTCGACGCAGAACAATGTCGAGGCGGAGATTACGCAGGGTGTCCAGATTCCGATCCAGACCGTGGCCAACAACACCGTGACGGTCACGTTCAAGGATGCCGCGCTGACGCTCAAGGTGACTCCACAGATCACGGCGGCGAACACCGTCATCATGCGCGTCGCGCTCGAGAATGCGGCGCCCGACTTCAGCCGCGCGATCAACGGCATTCCGCCGATCGATACGCAGCGCGCCGTGACGCAGGTGCTGGTCAACAGCGGTGACACGACCGTCATCGGCGGCATCTACGTCAGCCGGGAACAGGCCGCGCAGGATCGGACGCCCGGACTGCACCGTGTTCCGCTGCTCGGCTGGCTCTTCAAGCGTGATGCCCTCACCGACGAGAGCCGCGAGCTGCTGATCTTCATCACGCCGCGCATCATCAAACTGTAGGAGTAGAGCAGTGAAGGCACAGACACTGTCAGGGGTGACTGCCGCGGCGCTTGCGGCCGTCCTGCTCGCCGGGTGCGGCGAGGCGTCTCGCGACGGACGGTCGCCCATGTTGGTCGTGATCTCGAGGCTCGAGGCTGCGCCGGGCGCGACCCCCGACCTGTTCGGCGGCACGCTGAACTCCGACGTCATCACCAACGTGCAGCGCACCGTGAACGGAGTGCAGGTCGAAGTCCCCACAATCTTCAATGACGTCGGTCGCGTCACGATGCGGCTCACGCCCCGCGATCCGGGCTTTGGCTCCCCGTCGGCGCCGTCGGCGCTCAACGAGATCACCTTCTCGCGCTATCGCGTCACCTACAGGAGAGCCGATGGCCGCAATACCCCGGGCGTCGACGTGCCCTATCCATTCGATTCCGGTGCAACGTTCACGGTGCCCGCGGGCGGCGACATCGCGGCGGCCTTCGAGATCGTTCGTCACACCGCCAAGTCGGAGGCGCCGCTGCTGGCGCTCACCGGCAACGGCGTGAACATCGCCACGATCGCCGAGGTCACCTTCTACGGGCGCGACCAGGCGGGCAACGACGTCACGGTGAGTGGCGCCATCGGCATCGTGTTCGCGAACTTCGGGGATCCGTCGTAGCAAAGAGGCAGCATGAGGATCATGAACAGTTTCAGCCGGGTGGCGGTGGCAGGGGCACTGGGGCTCTGCGCCGCAGCGATGGCGAATTGTGGGATTGAGAAGCACTCCACGCCGGCGTTGGCGGGACCGTCGGAGTTCGGCACATCCATCACGGTGACGGTCAACCCCGACGTTGTCAGCCGCGACGGCGAATCCCAGGCGCAAGTAATCATTACGGTGCGGAACGCGGACGGTCAGCCGGTGCCGGGACTCCCGATGGCGCTCTCGATGAGCCCGGCCAACGGCGGCTCGCTATCGGCCGCGCAAGTGACGAGCGCGGCGGACGGTCGGGCGGTCGCCATCTACACGGCGCCTTCGCTCAGCACACCGGTATCGACCGTGTCGATCGGTGCAACGCCGATCGGCGGCAACTTCGAGAACGCCGTCATGCGGACCGCGCGCGTCGCGCTGTCCGGCCCGTCCTTCGCAACGCCGCTCTTCACGGTGGTGCCGGGCAACCCGCAGCGTTTCCAGCTCACGACCTTCGATGCCTCCGGCACGCAGCTCAATGGGGCTGCCTGCGGCGCCAATTGCACCTACACGTGGCACATGGGCACCGAGGCCACGCTCACCGGACAATTTGTCACGCATAAATTCCAGCAGGAGCAGGCATACGTGGTGACCCTCGAGGTCACGGCTCCGGGCGGCGTCGTGACGCAGTCGTCGCGGAACGTATCGGTCTCCGCGGCGTCCCTGCCGGTCGCGGTGATGACGGTGTCGCCGGCGAGCCCGGTGGAGAATCAGACGACCTTCTTCAATGGCTCCGGGTCGACCGCCGGCAACGGCGCGACCATCGTCGAGTGGACGTGGGACTTCGGCAACGGCCTGAGTGGCAGCGGCGTCAGCGCCACCAGCACTTACGCGACCGATGGCACCTACGTTGTCAGGCTCACGGTCCGTGACAGCAACGGGCTGACCGGAACGACGACGCAAGGAATTACGGTCCGGAACCCGTAAACTAGGGTTGTGTCGGACAACCCCCGCATTGAGGAGCTGCGACGCCGGGTCCTGAAGGATCCGGCGTCGATTGCTTTTGCCCAGCTTGCCGAGGAGCATCGGCGCGCGGGCGACTATGACGAGGCGGCGAGCGTCTGCCGCGCCGGCCTGGCCAGGCATCCCACCTATCTGTCCGCCCGCGTTACGCTTGGTCGAGCGCTGATCGAGGTCGGACAATACGACGAGGCGGAGGCGGAGCTTCAGTACGTGCTCCGGTCCGCTCCCGAAAATCTCGCTGCGGTCCGCGGGCTCGGGGAGATCCACCAGCGCCGCGGCAATCTGACCGAAGCCCTCAAACAGTTCCAGATCGCGCTCGCGCTCGCCAAGCACGACCCGGAGCTGGAGGAATCCGTACACGACCTGACGCGTCAGCTCGGGACGGCGGATCCGAACCGTTTCGAGCCTCGACCGTCCGCGCCAGACGAGACCGCGGGCGCTGACGCTGACGCCGAGAAGGCACCGGCCTCGCCCCAGAGCGGCGAGCGAGTGGCAATCCCACTGGGCGCGTTGTCTCCCGCGCTCGAGGCGGCCGCGGACGAATTCACGAAGGCCCTGCAGGCGCTCGACGCGCTGACGCTCGATCTTCCGATGGCGCCCGCTGTAACCGATGCGGCATCTGAAGACGAGGAGGACGAAGACGACGAGGTCGACGTCGCGGCGCCGGCGGAGCCGGGCGTACAGGCGCCTGGGACCAAGCTTGCCGGCGATGAGGCCGTCGTCAACGAGCTCGAGTCGTGGCTCGACTCGAATCATCCGCGACCGTGCGGACCGGGCCGCAAAACTCTAGGCCATGCCTCCGCCGTCGGCCTTTCTCGAGGAGAGGCACGTCCGCGTCCGCGCGCACCTCCACCACGTGGGGCTCGACGCGCTCATCGTCTCGCACGCGCCGAACGTCCGGTACCTGACGAACCACGCCGCCACGGCGGGCCTGCTCGTCCTCACGGCCGACGCGGTGCACCTGATCTCGGACTTCCGGTACGTCGAAGCGATCGCGCAGCTGCAGGCGTCGGCGCATGCGTGCCCCGGCCTCGTTGCACACAAGGTGCCCGCGAGCTACGACGAAGCGCTCGTCGGATTGCTCCCGGCGCTCGGCGTCACGCGGGTCGGCATCGAGGCGGCGCATCTCTCGGTCGCGCGTTTCGAGTGGCTGCGGCGCACGGTTGACGCGCGCGGGCTGTCGATCGCCTTCGCTCAGACGGAACGGATCCTCGAGCGCGCACGGATCGTCAAGGACGCCTGGGAGCTGAGCGCGCTCCGCGAGTCGGCGTCCCGACTCGACGAGGTTGCCGATGCGGCCTTCGGCGCCGTCCGCGCCGGAACGCCGGAGCGAATCGTGGCCGGGGCGATTGAGCAGGCCCTGCGTGGAGCCGGTTTCGACCGGATCGCATTCGATACGATTGTCGCTTCAGGGCCCCACGCCGCGCTGCCACATCATCGGGCAGGTGACCGCCGCCTTCAGCGTGACGACCTCGTCGTGCTGGACTTTGGCGGCGTCTTGGACGGATACTGCTGCGATTTGACCCGAACGGTTGCCATTGGGGCCGTTGACCCTGAAGCGACACGCATCTACGAGGCCGTTCGGGACGCGCAGGCGGCCGCAATTCAGGCCGTGCGCCCGGGCATTCCGGCGTCGGACGTCGACGGCGCCGCCCGGGCGGTGCTCGAAGCGCGTGGGCTCGGCGACGCGTTCGGTCACGGCACCGGACACGGCCTGGGCCTGGAAGTGCACGAGGATCCACGGGTAAGCCGGCCGCAGCCCGATCTGCCAGCCGCGGTGCTGCAGCCGGGCATGGTCTTTACGATCGAACCCGGCGCGTACGTCCCCGGGTGGGGCGGCGTGCGGATCGAGGATGACGTCGTGGTCACCGAGCACGGGTGCGAGGTCATGACCACGGTTACGCGCGACCTGCTGATACGCTGATGGACTTCGACGAGATAAAGCACATCCTCGACCTGGTGCGCGAACACGAGCTCACGGAGTTCGAGCTCGAACGCGACAACTTCAAGCTGCGCATCCGCAAGAATGCGACTGGCCAGTGGACGGCCACGATGCCGCCCATCTCCCACGTCAACTTCACGCCTGTCATGGCGGCACCGGCGCCGATGCCGCCTGCGTCCCCGACGGCGCCTCCGGCGCTCACTCCGGCCGAGGAAGAAGTCGATTTCGCCGTCCTGAAGTCTCCAATCGTTGGAACGTTCTACCGGTCGCCCGAACCGGGCGCGAAAGCCTTCGCCGATGTCGGCGACACCGTTCGCAAAGGGCAGGTGCTCTGCATCATCGAGGCGATGAAGCTGATGAACGAGATCAACTCCGACGTCGACGGCGAGGTCGTGAAGGTCTACGTCGAGAACGGGCAGCCCGTGCAGTACGGGGAACGCCTTTTCGCGATCAAGCCGCTCTGATGTTCAAGAAAATACTGATCGCGAACCGCGGCGAGATTGCTCTGCGCGTCATCGTGGCGTGCCGCGAGCTCGGCATCAAGACCGTGGCCGTCTACTCCGAGGCCGACGAGAATTCGCTGCACGTCAGGTTCGCCGACGAGGACGTCTGCATCGGGCCTCCGCGGAGCACCGACAGCTACCTGAACGTACCGGCGATCATCAGCGCCGCCGAAATCACCGGCGCCGATGCCATTCATCCAGGCTACGGGTTCCTGTCCGAGAGCGCGTACATGGCCGAGGTGTGCGAGGCGTGCCACATCCGCTTCATCGGCCCCGATCCCAACGTCATCAAGCTGATGGGCGACAAGGCGCGCGCCCGCCGGGCCATGAAGAAAGCCGGGCTGCCGATGCTGCCGGGGAGCGATGGCCTGGTCGACAGCGAGGAGAAGGCCGCGAGGATCGCCAAGGACATCGGCTATCCGGTGATCATCAAGGCTGTCGCCGGCGGCGGCGGACGTGGGATGCGGGTCGTCAGGCAGGCCGCCGACCTGGGCCATGCCCTCCGAACGGCGACGCGTGAAGCCGAAGCTGCCTTCGGAGTCGGAGACGTCTACATCGAGAAGTATCTCGAGAACCCGCGCCATATCGAGTTCCAGATTCTCGGCGACCACCATGGCAACGTCGTCCATCTCGGCGAACGTGAATGCTCAATCCAGCGCAGGCATCAGAAGCTGCTCGAGGAGTCTCCCGCACCGGCGCTGACCGACAAGGTCCGGCGCAAGATGGGGAGCCTCGTGGTCGATGCCGCCCGCGCGGTGCAGTACACCAACGCCGGCACCTTCGAGTTCCTCATGGACGCCGAAGGCAAGTTCTACTTCATGGAGGCGAACACGCGCCTCCAGGTGGAGCATCCGGTCACCGAAATGGTGACCGGCATCGACATCGTCAAGGAACAGATCCGGATTGCGGCGGGTGAGCGGCTGTCGTTCAAGCAGAGCGAGGTCACGTTCACCGGCCATTCCATCGAATGCCGTGTGAATGCGGAGGATCCCGAAACATTCACGCCGTCTCCCGGTGTCATCCACGCGTTCAGCGTGCCGGGAGGGCCGGGCGTCCGCGTCGACACGTTTGCTCACTCGGAGTGCACCATCTCACCGTACTACGATTCGATGATCGCGAAGATCATCGTCCACGGGCGCGATCGCCAGGAGGCGATCGCGCGGATGCGCCGGACGCTCGAGATGAGCGTCGTCGAGGGGATCAAGACCACGATCCCCCTCCATCTCAAGATCATCGCTGAACCCGACTTCGTGGCCGGCCGGCTCAGCACCGCATTCATGGACCGCTTTGCGGTGAAGTCCGACACGTCCGGGTCGCTCGCCGAGATCGCCTGACGTCGAGACTTCACGCGATCGTCGACGTCGACATCGCGGCAGCCGCCGGCTGGCGGGCGGCCGATCTCGTGCGCGCGTATCTCGAAGGCGGCGCGCGGGTTATCCAGCTCCGCGCCAAGACGCTTCCCTCCGCCGCCTTTCTCGCGCTCTGTGACGATGCGGTCAGGGCAGCCGAGGCTTCAGGCGCCCGCCTCATCGTCAACGACCGCGTCGACCTGGCGCGTCTCAGCCGCGCGGCGGGCGTGCACGTAGGCCAGGAGGACGTTCCACCTCGCGACGCCCGTGCGCAGCTGGGGCCAGCAGCCATCGTCGGGTTCTCGACACACACGGTCGAGCAGATCGACGCGGCCGCGCGCGAGCCGGTGACCTACATCGCCGTTGGCCCCGTCTTCGGGACCACAACGAAGGCGACCGGTTACGAAGCCGTGGGCCTGGACCTCGTGCGCGCAGCGGTCGCCCGCGCCGGCGGCCTGCCGATCGTCGCCATTGGGGGAATTACCCTCGATCGAGCCCCCGAGGTGCTGGCATCCGGCGCATCGGCGGTCGCCGTCATCGGCGATCTCCTGAGCGGTGGAGATCCGGCATCGCGTGTCGCCGCCTACTGTCGCTCGCTGATGTAACGGTTATAATGCCCCGCTTTGTATCGGGAGCGCGCCTGCGTTCCGGAGGCCGAATGGATTCAAATCTGCTGAAGACGAAGTCTCTCGAGCAGCTTGTCAGCGACGTCGAGCATGGCGGCAAGTCGCTGAAGCGCAGCCTGACCGCGTGGGACCTGACGCTGCTCGGCATCGGCGCCGTCATCGGGACCGGCATCTTCGTGCTCACCGGCACGGCCGCGGCCAACCAGGCCGGTCCGGCCATCATGATGTCGTACCTGGCGGCCGGCGTTGCGTGCGGTTTCGCTGCGCTCTGTTATGCGGAGTTCGCCTCGATGGTGCCGATCGCCGGAAGCGCGTACACCTACGCCTACGCGTCGCTCGGCGAGATCGTCGCCTGGCTGATCGGCTGGGATCTCATTCTCGAGTATGCCGTCGGGTCGATGACCGTCGCCATCGGCTGGAGCGGCTACATGCAGCGGCTCCTCTCGGGGGCCGGCATCACGCTGCCGGTCTGGATGTCCGCGGCGCCTTCGGCACAGACCCCAGGCGCGATCATCAACCTGCCGGCCGTCATCATCGTGTTGTTGATCATGATTCTCCTCGTGATCGGCATCCGTGAGAGCGCGAGATTCAACGCCGCCATGGTGACGATCAAGGGGGCGGCGATCCTGTTCTTCATCGCGGTTGGCGCCACCTACGTCAAGCCGGAGAACTGGACTCCCTTCGCGCCGTACGGGACCTCCGGCGTGATGGCGGCCGCCGCGGTCGTCTTCTTCGCCTACATCGGGTTCGATGCGGTGTCGACGACGGCAGAGGAAGCAAAGAACCCTCGACGAGACCTGCCGATCGGCATCATCGCGTCACTCGTGGTCTGCACGCTGCTGTATCTCGCGGTGGCCGCGGTCCTGTCGGGGATTGTGCCGGTGACGCACTATCGCTCGAACCCTGATGCGCTGCCCGGGATGCCGATTGCCGACGGCTCGGCCGTCACGCAGTTCCTGAACGCCCCGGTCGCCTATGCGCTCCACGTGATCGACAAGGACTGGGCATCCTATCTGGTGTCGGCCGGGGCGGTCGCCGGCATCACGAGCGTCCTCCTCGTCATGCTCATGAGCCAGCCGCGCATTTTCTTCGCGATGAGCCGCGACGGGCTGCTGCCGAAAGGCGTCAGCAAGGTTCACCCGAAATTCGGCACACCCTATATCACCACGATCATCACCTGCGTCGTGGTTGCCATCGTGGCCGGTCTGACGCAGATTCAGGTCGTCGGCGAGATGACCTCGATCGGTACTCTGTTCGCGTTCGTCGTGGTATCGGCGGCAGTACTCGTGCTGCGCATTCAGCGCCCTGATGCCCATCGACCCTTCAAAGTCCCCGGTGGCGCGACGTTCCCGATCCTGGGCATCCTGTCGTGCCTGTGGCTCATGCTGAGCCTCCCCGTGATCACCTGGGTGCGATTTCTCGTGTGGCTCGACATCGGCATCTTCATCTACTGGTTTTACGGCCGGCGCAACAGCCCCCTGGTGAGCGCCATCGAGCTTCAGAGCCGGTCGGCCGCCGAAGGCTTCGGCAACTTCGTGACGATGCTGGGCGCGCTGGCCCTGTTCAACGGCTTTTTCATCACCGTGCTCGCGTACATGACCGAATTCGGCGTGACGACCGAGACGACGGCGAAGTGGCACGAGCTCGATGCGTTGCTCTCCCGGATCGGCGGCGGCGTGACGCCGGAAACAGCCGACGCACTCGGGTGGCAGGTGCTGGCCGCGGGTGCGATCCTGTTCGCAATCGGACGGCTGATCGCGAGGGGAGGGGCAAAACAGCAGCCCGTATAGTGGCCTTGAGCCTGAACCCTTTAGCCGTGACAATCAGAGCATGGCCGCACGGGTACTCGATGGGCAGGCGCTGGCGAAACAACTGCGGGAGGACCTGGCGCCGAGAGTAGCGGCATTCGCCCGGCAGCATGCGCGTCCGCCTGGCCTCGGGATCGTGCTGGTTGGAAACGATCCCGCGTCCGAGGTCTACGTCCGAAACAAATTGAAGGCCGCCGGGGAGTCCGGGTTTCGCGCCGATCTGGAGCGCCTGCCGGCAACGGCCACGTTCGCCGACACTCTCGCTCTCGTCGAGCGGCTGAATCGAAGCGAGGCGCACGACGCGATCCTCGTGCAGTCCCCGCTGCCCAAGGCGATGGGCGCCGGAGCGCAACAGCGTGTCTTCGACGCCATCCTGCCCGACAAGGACGTGGACGGCTTCAGCGCCGAGAGCGTCGGCCTGCTCGTTCAGAATCGTCCCAAGCTGGTGGCCTGCACGCCCTCCGGCATCCTGGAGCTGCTGCTTCGCGAACGCATCCCGATTGCGGGGCGGCACGCGGTCGTCATCGGACGCAGCGACATCGTCGGCAAGCCGATGTCACTCCTCCTCCTGCATCGTGACGCCACCGTGACCATCTGCCATTCGAAAACGCCCAACCTGCCTGAGGTTGCCCGCCAGGCGGACATTCTGATCGCGGCCGTCGGGCGGCCTGGACTGGTGACACCCGCTTACGTGAAGCCGGGCGCAACCGTGATCGACGTCGGCATGAACCGCGTCACCGATCCAGCCGTGGCGGCCGCATTCTTTCCCGAGGGGCATCCGCGCCTCGCGCTCTTCCGCAGCAAAGGGGCCGTCCTCGTGGGCGACGTCCACCCGTCCGTGGCCGACGTCGCGAGTGCCATCACGCCCGTGCCGGGCGGCGTGGGGCCACTCACGATCGCGATGCTGATGATGAACACGCTGCAGGCGGCGCAGACGCGCATGGCGTCGCACGCCCGTGCGTGAGCCCGGTCCGGCGCGCCCGTACCGCGTGGCGCTCACGGGCGGCATCGCGACCGGAAAGAGCTACGTGCGGTCGCGATTCGAGGCGCGTGGCGTTCCGACGATCGATTCCGACGTTGTGGCCAGGGAAGTGGTTGCTCCGGGTACGCCAGGGCTCGAGGCCGTCATCAGGGCATTCGGTTCCGAGGTCCTGGACGCGAGCGGCGCGCTCGACCGAAAGCGGCTGGGTGCGGTCGTGTTCGCTGACCCGTCCAGACGCCGCGCGCTCGAGGAGATCATTCATCCGGAGGTGCGGCGAGCCACAGAGGCGTGGTTCGCCGCGCTGAATCCGGCCACTGCCTTCGCGATCGCCGATATTCCGCTGCTATACGAAACCGGACGAGACAGGGACTTCGACGCGACCATCGTGACGGCGTGTGATCCGGCCGAACAGGTACGCCGCATCGTGGCGCGAGACCATCTGACCGAAGTCGAGGCCAGGCAGCGGATTGCCGCGCAGCTCCCGATGGAACAGAAAGTGTCGCGAGCAGACTTCGTGGTTCGAACCGACGGGAGCCACGGCGACACCGACCGCCAGGTTCAGGGCGTGTATGAACTACTCCAGCGGCGCAACTAAATCCGCGGCTCCATCTTTCGCGGGCGCGAGCCTCTCTTCGACGAACGTATTCCATTCGTGGCACTGGGGGCACTGCCACAGAAGCTCGGTCGACCGATAGCGGCAGCGCGTGCAAACGTGGGGATCCAGGTAGAAGACCGCCTCTCGTGCCAGCGCCGTGTAGCGCTGGACGAGGCCGGCGTCGAGCCCCAGCTCATTGAGCGACTGCCACACGGCCTGGTGGATGGAGAGGCCGTGAGGGTTGTGGGGCAGGGCCGCCAGGAGGAGCTCGAACGCCTCGCGCGGCTCTGACGCGTTCGTGTAGTAACGCGACAGCGCGAGGCGCGTTCGCCAATCCTGCGGATTGGCGTCGATGACCCGGCGACACAGATCGACGAAGCGCCGCGGTGTGTTCATGGCGCCATACGCGCGCTCGAGCCTGTCGAACGCAAGATACGACCGATCCGGCGCCGCCTGAACCAGCTGCTCCCAGGCAGCGACGGCGCCAGACAGATTGCCCTGCTGCTCGCGAACATCGCCGAGGTTCAGATAAGCCGGGACGGTGCGCGCATCCTCATCCACCGCGTCCTCGAACACGCGCGCCGCGGCGCCGAGATCGCCGGCGCGGGCCCGAGCTTCGCCGATCTCGTTGCGCAGGAACGCGAGGATCGGCTGGTTTTCCGGCCGCCGGCCCGCGTCGACGCGGATGATCTCCTCGCGCACCCGCGCGGCCTCCACCCACTGATGCTGGTCCTCGTGGAGCTTCTGCAGGTTCACCAGCGCGTACCGGTTCTTCGGATCGAGGCGGAGAACCTCCTGGAACGCCTCGGCGGCGCGATCGACGAAGCCGCCGTTGCGGAAGTCGAGGCCGAGGCAGAGCAGCACGTACGCGTGCTCGAGCGTGGTCAGGTTGGGCCGCTGCAGCAGCTGCTGGTGCACGTTGATCGCCCGGCCCACCTGCCCCTTCTGCCGGTACAGGTTGCCGAGGATCATCTGTATTTCGAGCGCGTCGGTGTCGGTGCTCGTCGCCTGCGTGAGCTCCTCGATCGCCTGATCGACCTGATTGTCGGCGAGGAAGTTCAAGCCGAGCATGTAGTGCGGGGTCTCGCGGAGCCGGCGTCTGTCGATCCAGCGGCCGTCACGCAGCTTGTAACGCTCCCATGCCTTGCCGGCGGCAAGCCCGACGAGCAATGAAAGGAGTGCCGCGAGAATGAGGTAGTCAGGACTCAAATCATTCCGGTGCGCCACAACGCATGCAGATGGAGCACCCCCTCGACGCGCTGCTCGGCATCAACCACCACGACCGCTGTGATCGTGCGCCGTTCCATGATGTTGATCGCTTCGACGGCGAACATGTCGCGGCTGACGGTGATCGGGTTGCGTGTCATGATTTCGCCGGCCGTGCGCTCGACGATGCTGAGCGAATCCGTCATGTGACGCCGCAGGTCGCCGTCGGTGATGATCCCCGTGAGCCGGCCGTTCTCCACCACGCATGTCATCCCGAGCTTCTTGCTGTTCATCTCATAGATGACGTCCTTCATTGGCGTCCCGGTTTCAACCACGGGCGCCAGGGTGCCGCCGTGCATGAGCTGCTCGACGCGCATCAGGCGTTTCCCGAGCTTGCCGCCTGGATGCAGATTCGCGAAGTCCTCCTCGCGGAATCCCTTTGCCACGAGCAGCGTCATCGCCAGCGCATCGCCCAGGGCGAGGGCCGCGGTCGTGCTGGCCGTGGGTGCCAGGTTCATCGGGCACGCCTCCTCCGATACGTGACAGTCCAGCGCCACATCGGCGGCCATCCCGAGCGTCGACGCACAGCTGCCGGTGACGGCAATCAGGCGTGCCCCGAGCCGCTTGATCGTCTCGAGCAGCTGAAGAAGCTCCGCGGTCTCGCCGCTGTACGACAGCGCGATCACCACATCGTCGGAGGTGATGGCCCCGAGGTCACCGTGGATCGCCTCGGCGGGGTGCAGGAAGAACGCCGGTGTGCCGGTGCTCGAGAGCGTCGCGGCGATCTTGCGGCAGATGATCCCCGACTTCCCCATGCCGGTCAGGACGACGCGGCCGCGGCAGTCGAGGAGCAGGCGCACCGCATCTTCGAAGCGGCCATCGAGCCGATCCACCAGGGCGACGATGGCAGCGGCCTCGGTCTGGAGGACCTTGCGGGCGAGCGACAGATCTACACCGATGAGTCGTGTCATCCCTTGGCTCCGCTCGTCGCCGGCTGAGTGGCGACCTCGTGGATCCGCGTCAGCTTGATGATCAGCGGCTCGAGCTGGTCGAGCCTCAGAGCGTTGCCCGCGTCACTCTTGGCCTTGGCCGGCTCGTCGTGCACCTCCATGAACACGCCATCGACGCCGGCCGCCACACCGGCGGAGGCGAGGGGCTCGATGTACTGAGCAAGGCCAGCCGTGACCCCATCGCCGCCACCTGGAAGCTGCAGGCTGTGCGTGACATCGAAGATGACTGGATAGCCCAGCTCCCGCAGCGTCGGAAACGCGCGCATGTCGACCACGAGGTTGTTGTAGCCGAAGCTGACGCCGCGTTCCGTGACGAGCACCGATCGGTTGCCGGTCTCGGTGACCTTCGCGATGACGTGGCGCATGTCGTCGGGCGCCAGGAACTGTCCCTTCTTCACGTTGACCGGTTTCCCCGTCCGCGCGGCGGCGACAATCAGGTCGGTCTGGCGCGAAAGGAAAGCGGGAATCTGCAGGACGTCGGCCACCGCCGCCACCGGATCCGCATGCGACGGTTCGTGGATGTCGGTCAGGACCGGCAGGCTGGTCGCGGAGCGAATGTCGGCAAGAGTGCGCAGCCCGTCCTCGAGGCCAGGGCCGCGGAACGATCGGCCGGACGTTCGATTCGCCTTGTCGTAGGAGGCCTTGAATATGATCGGCAGGCGCGTGCGGGCGGCTATCTCACGAATGGCCTGAGCCAGACCGAGCGCGTGAGACGCACTCTCGATGACGCATGGGCCCACGATGAAGACCAGCGGGTGCCCGCCGCCAATCGCCAGCGCCCCCACTCGAACCGGGTTCACTCTCGTATTCTATAGGCTCGCTGCGTGACCGACGCAGTATCAAGCTGCCCCGTTTTGTGCCGGTGGCTGGCGCCCACGAAGCTGGCGAACAGCGGGTGGGGCTTGTCCGGTTTCGACTGGAACTCCGGATGGAACTGCACGGCCAGGTACCACGGATGGCCGGGAAGCTCGGCGATCTCGACGAATTTGCCGTCGGGCGACCGGCCCGAGATCTTCATTCCGTTCGTCGTCAACGCCTCTTCGTACAGGCAATTGAACTCGTAGCGATGGCGGTGGCGCTCGTGAATCAGTGACGCGCCGTAGACCCGCTGCGCCAGCGTGCCGGGCGCGAGCTCGCACGCATACCGGCCAAGACGCATCGTGCCCCCGAGCTCGTCGACCCCCAACAGGTCGCGCAGCTTGTAGATCACCTTGTACGGCGCGTTCTCGTCGCACTCCGTGGAGTCGGCGCCCTCGAGCCCGCAGACGTTGCGCGCGAACTCCACCGTCGACCACTGGAAGCCGTAGCAGATGCCGAAGTACGGGATGCCGCGAGAGCGCGCGTACTCGGCCGCCTTCATCATGCCGCGCGTGCCGCGCGACCCGAACCCACCGGGGACGAGAATTCCATGTGCATCGTCGAGAAGCGCGGTGCCACCCTCTCGTTCGAGCGCTTCGGCCTCCACCCAGTTCAGATTGATCTTGAGCCCGTGCGCGAAGCCGCCATGGAACAGCGCCTCGTTGAGGCTCTTGTACGAATCCTCGTAGCCGGTGTACTTGCCAACGACATGAATCGTCAGCTCGTCGACGGGGTGCTTGATGCGGTGCACGAGCTCCTGCCAGGCTCCCGTCTTTGCCTCGGTCATCGGGAGGTGGAGCAGCTTCAGCACGATCCGATCGAGACCCTCGGCCGACAGGACCAGCGGCACCTCGTAAATCGTCGACACGTCCTTGGCGGTGATGACCGCTTCTTCGTTCACGTCGCAGAAGAGGGCGATCTTCCGCTTGATGTCGGGATCGAGGAACCGATCGGTGCGGCAGAGCAGGATGTCGGGCTGGATGCCGATGGAGCGCAGGTCTCGCACGCTGTGCTGCGTCGGCTTCGTCTTCAGTTCGCCGGCGGTGCCGATGTACGGCACGAGCGTCAGGTGGATGTAGATCGCGTTGTCACGGCCGACGTCCAGGCGAAACTGCCGAATCGCCTCCAGGAAGGGCATGCTCTCGATGTCGCCGACCGTGCCGCCGATCTCGACGATGTGTACGTCGACCTCGGCATCGCGTGAGGCGGCCCGGATGTTGTCCTTGATTTCGTTGGTGATGTGCGGGATGACCTGAACCGTCCGGCCCAGGTAGTCGCCGCGGCGCTCCTTCTGAATCACCGACAGATAGATCTTCCCGGTGGTCCAGTTGCTGTTGCGCGTCGCCACCATGCTGGTAAAGCGCTCGTAGTGACCGAGATCGAGGTCCGTCTCCGCGCCGTCGTCGGTGACGTAGACCTCGCCGTGCTGGTACGGGCTCATCGTGCCCGGATCGACGTTGATATATGGGTCGAATTTCTGAAGGGCGACCTTGTAGCCGTGGTCTTCGAGGAGACGACCTATCGAGGCCGCCGCGAGTCCTTTGCCAAGGGAGGAAACGACGCCGCCGGTGACGAAGATGTACTTGACTGCCCGTCCATCAGGTCTCTGCATCATGCGCTCTCATGTGCGTACGTCCGCCGTGATCAGCCGGCGAACCCGCTCCAGGTCCTCAGGTGTGTCCACGCCGACGGAGTCGTATCGGGTTTCGATCGTGCGAATGCGGAAGCCGTGCTCGAGCGCTCGGAGCTGCTCGAGCGACTCCGCCAGCTCGAGGGGCGTCGGCCGCAGGCGCGCGTACGCCAGCAGAAACGAGCGCCGGTACACGTACAGGCCGACGTGCGCGAATGCCGTCATCGCGCCGCCCCGCGCATGAGGAATCGGCGCACGAGAGAAGTACAGCGCGTTCCCGTCGCGATCGACGACCACCTTCACGAGGTTGGGATTCAGGTAGTCGGCGTGATCGGAGATCGCGCGGCGCAGCGTCGACATCTGGAGCGACGCATCGCCCTCGAACGGCTCGAGGACCTCCTCGATCATCTCCGGCTCGATGAGAGGCTCATCGCCCTGCACGTTCACGACGATCTCGCACGACAGATCCTCGGCGACTTCGGCGAGCCGATCGGTGCCGCACAGATGCGACGACCGCGTCAGGCGCGCGATGCCGCCGAAGCTCTCGACGGCGGCGGCAATGCGCCCATCATCCGTGGCCACGACGACGGCATCGACCGATGGCGCGGCGGCGGTACGGCGATACACGTGCTCGATCATCGGCCGGCCGGCCACATCCGCGAGCGGCTTGCCCGGCAATCGTGATGACTGGAATCTGGCGGGGATGAGAGCGACGACGCGGGGAGCCTGTGACGTTCGATCGAAAGGATTTCGGAACGTGACAGGGAGCACGACGAATAATAGCACAGCCCGTTGGGTGCTTCCGTCGTGCGGGCCCTATATGGGCGAGATCCTCGAGCCGAAATGCTAAGATGAGCGTGCTTGGCATGACCTGGAGATCGACGGCGGCAGCATCGGGCGCGATGGTCGTAGCGTGGCTGGCGTCATACGCGCCGGTCGGCGGGCCGCGTCTGGATCCCGCGAGTGCCCCGTCACCAACGCATACGGAGGCGGCCGCCGCCGAGATCCAGCGCGAGGCAGATCGCCTGCATGCGCGCAACCGGGTCGCGTCGTACAAGCTGCCGCAGCGCAACCTGTTTCGATTCAGCGACCGGCCGATCGTCCACGCCGTGCCGCGTCAGCCGGTCGCGATCGTTGAGGAGATCGCTCCGATCCCGCCAGCGCCGCCGCCGATTCGCCTGACGCTGTCCGGGATTGGCGAGGACGTCGTCGGCGATCAGGTGATGCGAACCGCGATCATCAGCGCGCCCGACAACGTCCACATCGTGAAAGTCGGCGAGGCGATCGGCGACGCCTACAAAGTGACGAAGATCGACGCCGATGCCGTGGAGCTCTCGCGGCTGGACGACGGGTCGACGCTGCGGCTCACGCTGCGACGCTAACCTCAGACTCTGACGATTCGCGCCGACCGGATCGCCGGCACCTTCCGCAGCTCGTCGAGCACCCGATCGGGCAGTGGGTTGGTTTCGTCGATGTTGACGACGCCCACCGCGCGGCTTCCTTCCCGTCCCAGCGCGAAGTTGGCGATGTTGACGCCGTGGCGGCCGAGAATCGTGCCCACGGCGCCGATCACGCCGGGCTCGTCGTTGTTGCAGATGACGAGCATCGCGCCTTCGAGCGGCGCTTCCACAGGCACCCCGTCCACCAGCACGAGGCGTGGAGCGGTGCGGTCGAAGACGGCGCCCTCCACCCATGACTCACCGCGATCGGTGTGGAGCTTGACCGAAAGAAGCGTCGTGTAGTTCCGCCTCCGGGTGCTGTGCGACTCCACCACCTCCAGCCCGCGCGCCTGCGCCACGCTGCGCGCGTTGACGGGCGAGACGGAGGCCGAGAGGATCGGCTTGAACAGGCCCACGAGCACCGCGTTCACCACGAGATCGTTCTTCTGATCGGCCAGCTCGCCGTAGTACCGCACGCTGAGGCTGTCGATGCGCCCTTCGTTCATCTGGGCGAGCACCGCGCCGAGCCGCTCGCCGAGCGTGAGGAACGGCTGCAGCCGCGTAAACTCCTCGGCCGAGACGGACGGGAAGTTGACCGCGTTGCGGATGATGCCATCCCGCAGGAAGTCTCGAAGCGACGTCGCCGTCTCGACGCCCACGAGCTCCTGGGCCTCGCGTGTCGACGCGGCAATGTGCGGCGTGGCGATGACCTGGGGCAGGCGCTGCAGGCGCGGGTCGGGCGGCGGCTCCACCTCGAAGACGTCGAGGGCGGCGCCCGCCACGCGACCCGACTCGATCGCGTTGGCCAACGCTGCCTCGTCTACGAGGTCGCCGCGCGCGGTGTTGACGATGCGGATCCCCTGCTTGGCGCTGGCGAGGCGCTCTGCGTTGACGATGTTGCGCGTCGACGCCGTGGACGGCAGGTGCAGCGAGACATAGTCGGCGCGCGCGAAGACGTCGTCCATCGAGACCAGCTCGACGCCGAGATCTTCCGCCACTTGCGCGGCGATGAACGGGTCGTGTGCAATGACGCGCATCCCGAAAGCGCGCGCGCGCCGCGCCACTTCCTGACCGATCCGGCCGAGGCCCGCGAGACCGAGCGTCTTGTCGCGGAGCTCCTCACCCAGGAACTTCTTTTTCTCCCATTTGCCCTGCTTCATCGCGGCATCCGCCGCGGGCACGTGGCGCGCGAGGGCGAGCATGAGTCCGATCGCGAGCTCCGCGACGCTGATGCTGTTGGCGCCGGGCGCATTCATCACGACGACGCCGCGCGCGCTCGCGGCGGTCACGTCGACGTTGTCCACGCCCGTTCCAGCGCGGGCAATCACCCGCAGGCGCGGCGCCGATTCAATGACCGCTGCGGTGACTTTCGTGGCGCTGCGGACGACGAGCGCGTCGGCGTCGGCGAGATCGTGTTTCAGCTGGTCGAGCGGGCGGCCGGCTTTGGCGTCGACCTCCCAGCCTTCCGCGCGGAGCAGGTCGGCCGCGGAAGCTGGAAGATCATCTGCGATGACGATCTTCACTCGGGGACGTACCGGGGAGCGTGAGTGGACATGATTGAAAAGTATAATCGGCGTTTTGGCGCGGCCGCCCGAGAGCGCAATCCGGGAGCCTGCCCTGAGCGCAGTCGAAGGTTGATCATCACACGTAAACGCGGCGCGACGATCGCACTACGATGGTGCAAACCGCTAGAATGCTCAGAATCGCGCCGCTTTTCCCGCTCATCCGGGTGCTTTTCAACAGGGTTTTCCACAGAAATTGTGAACGGTCTGTGCGGAGCTGACGGGCGAGAGCCCTAAGCCAGCCTCCGCGCATGTGCGTCGGCGAGGCAGGGAGAGAAATCGATGAATCGAAAAGTAACGGTCGTGGGAGGCGCCGGAAACGTCGGCGCGACGGTGGCGCGTGCCATCGCGGAGAAGGAGCTCGCCGACGTCGTCATCATCGACATCGCGGATCAGAAAGCCGCCGGCGTCGCGCTCGACATCTACGAGGCCTGCCCGATTCAGAAGTCCGATGCGCGCGTCGTCGGCGGCAACGACTGGTCGGCGGCCGAAGGATCCGACATCGTCGTGATCACATCCGGCAAGCCGCGCAAGCCTGGTATGAGCCGCGACGATCTGGTCAAGGATAACTTCGCGATCATGCAGTCGATCGCGCCGAGCGTCGTCCAGTACTGTCCGGACAGCATCGTGATTCCGGTCGCGAACCCGCTCGACGCGATGGCGCAGGCCCTCTTCAGGCTTACCGGCTTCCCGCGCGAGCGGGTGATTGGCATGGCCGGCGTCCTCGACTCGGCGCGCATGCGCACGTTCATCGCGATCGAATTGAAGGTGTCGGTCGAGAACGTGCACGCGTTCGTGCTGGGCGGGCATGGTGACACGATGGTGCCGCTCGCGCGCTTCTCGACGGTCGCCGGCATTCCGATCACCGAGCTGCTGCCGAAGGATCGCATCGACGCGATTGCGAAGCGGACGGCAGACGGCGGCGCGGAGATCACGAAGCTGGTGGGCACCAGCGCGTGGTACGCGCCCGGGTCGGCGACGGCGGAAATGGTGGAGGCGATCCTGAAAGACAAGAAGAAGATCTTGCCGTGCTCCGTGTTCCTGAAGGGCGAGTACGGCGTCCGCGATCTGTTCGTCGGCGTGCCGGTGAAATTGGGAGCGCGTGGCGTCGAGGAGATCATCCAGATCGAGCTCACGGCAGAAGAGAACGCCGCGCTCCAGAAGTCCGCGGCCGCCGTGAAGGAGCTCGTCGATATCATCAAGATGTAAACAGGCGAACGTTTGTCTTCCGCTGCGATGTCTTTTGTCGCCCTGGCGATCGCAGCCGAACTCTGCCATCGGTTTGTGTTGTCATTCCTTTCCGGCTGCCGTAAGCTCCGCCATCTGCCAACAACGATCTTTATGCGACTTCAGTGCGCCCTCGTGCGTTCGCGCGTCCGGCTCATCGCCGTTTTTCATGCGAAGGAGACTCACATGACACTACGCCACATGCTCGGGTTCGTGGCGGCCGTGCTCGCGTCGATCGGAACGGCGTTCGCCGATCCGCCGGCCAAGATCTACGTGACGACGGGTCCCGGCAAAAAGGTCCTCGCGATCGACATCGATGCGACCACCGGCGTGCAGGTGGGTCCGGCATCGACGCTGGAGACAGCCGCGACTCCGGTGAGCGACGTAACCCAGCGTTCCGACGGCGCGTTGTTCTATGCGACCACCGATGCGATTCGGAGAGTGGGGCAGGACGCTTCCGTCGCCGGAGTGGCGGGTGCACAGGAGCTCCGCTTCAGTGCGTACAACTGCCTCTTCTACAACAGCGCCGCGGGTGCGAAGAGCGTGGGATGCGGAAACGCAGCCGCGGCGGGGATCGGCGGACGCGGGTTGGCGTTCACGCTCTCGGGTCAGCTGCTGGCGATCTCTGGCACGACGGTGATCCGGGTGGGATTGGACGCACTCGGCAACAAAGGCGCGCCGGTCACGATCGTCTCGGGCGGTTTGACGACTCCGACGGGAATCGCAGTCGCGGCGGGCAAGGGCACCAACGGTCTGGAGCGAGGCGACTTCGTCGTCACCGACGGCCAGTACGCGCGCCTGTACGCGAAAACCGGCGCGCTCAAGAACGCGACGTATGCGACGCTGCCGGCCGGGCAGACGATCAACTTCGCCGACTTCGACGCCGACGACCGACTCTGGCTCGCGGCAATGACCTCGAATGGCGTGTCGGAGTCGCCGAACGGGCGTGTCTACCGCGTGGATGCGGGCGACGCCGTGTGCGCGAACGTGGAAGGAACGAACTGCACCCTCGCCGCGGTGCTGCCGCAATCGGGGGAGCAGTACTGGCCCGCGGTTGGCCTCGCGCTCGGTCCGAGCAGCCGCGTGCTGACGCAGTCGATCGCGCCCACCGTGCCGAACGGACTCCAGTCATTCAAGTTCGATTTCGGCAGCAGCATCGTCGAGATCAAGGCGACCGTTCTCGCCGCCTGCGACCTGCGGGTCATCGGGGGGACACGGCTCGCCCCCGACGTGACGGCGCTCGTGAACAACGCGACCTACTCGCTCAATCCGTACCTCGGCGACGAAGGATTGCCGACCGTCTACCGCATCCAGTCGTTCAACGACTCCGGGGAGGTGGACGCGAGCGCGTGTGTGGAGGTGTCGTCGACGAGCGCCCCGTCGCTCTTTTTTGCGGCGCTGACCTCGACTGAAATCAACCCGCGCATTCTTCGGTGCGAATCCGGATGCAGCGAAAGTGAGCTCCTCGGGTGGTGGCACACCGGCCCGATTGACGGTGACGGCGAGGGCGGAACGAGGGGGAATGACTGGTCGGAGTGGCTCATCGTCGAGAAGGCGATAGCGCCGCCCGCCAGCCAGACGCAGTTCTGCGGCTTCGACCCACCGCTGAAGCCGAACGGGAGCGCGTTGTTTGCCCCGGGCTCGAGCTTCATCGTGCGGGCGCAGTTTGCTCCTCCGGGCCAGCCATGCAGCAGCGGGCTGTTCCTGACCGATCCGAACGCGAAGTTCCTGGTCTCGCTGGCGCGGATCGCGCCCACGCACGACAAGAAGCCGTTCATTGGTCCGTCCGGCGGGCCGGCGATCATGAAGTTGCAGCGCGTGACGTATGAATTTCCACTCACCTTGAAGGAGCCGAACGGCGCGAATTTCCAGGATGGCACGTACGAGATCACGGTCACCGATGTGACGCCCGGCACGACGCGCCTGGCAGCGCCGGCAATCGTCCGGTTCAAGATCGGGGTGAGGACCGACTTTTAGCGGGGGTTACTCTGAGAAAGGCGGTTTGCGGTTGACGCCCGCGGCGATCATGCCGAAATCCGCGCGCTTGATCAGGCTGTCGTTTCCCGCTTCGTTCTGCAGGTCCGCGAGCAGGCGTGACGCTTCGCGGTAATGAGGATCCGCTGTGGCTGGCTGACCGGCCAGCCGCAGCGATGTTGCGATCGCGTAATGTGCCCGCGTCATGAGTGGACGCGCACCGATCCGCTCGGCGTCGCGCAGCGCGGCCATCAGCGTCACGGTCGCCTTTCCATGGTTCCTCTGCGCAAGCAATGCCTCCCCCCACGTGAGCGACGCATCGGCGGCAAGGTACCTCAACCCGAGACGAGCCGATTCCTTGGCGACTGCATCGGCGCTCGTGCCGGCAAACTGCGAACGCCCGGACGCCATCTGCGCCTTCGCAAGGTTCAGCTTCGTGAGAAGGACGAGATAGCGATCGTTCGAGGACGCCGCACTCTGTACAGCCTGACTCGAGAGCGCCACGGCATCGGCGGGCTTGCCTGCCAGGAGCGCATCTTCTGCCCGGAAGGTGAGGGCCTGCGCCACCACGCCGGAATTCTGGAGTTTTTCCCCGGCGGCGCGTGCCTCTTCGAACAGCGTCCGCGCCTCATCATGGCGAGCAACGAGGCTCCACGCGTGCGCGTACTCCACGAGCGCGTCCACGTACGATGCGCCGACCTCTCTGGTCGCCCGAAGCCCTTCGAGGCCTTCCTTCTTCGCGCCGAGAGCCGCGCGATATCGGCCCTGCTGTTCGAACACGACTCCCGTCCCGATCGATGCGAGGGCCGCACCGCGGCGGTCGCCGACCTCACGAGCGACCTCCAGAGCCTTGAGGAAGTACCCAAGCGCTGGCTCATATTGCGCCAGCCGAACGTTGAGATCGCCCAGGCTGCGGAGCGTATCGCAGACTGCTGACGACACCTTCAGCTGCTCCCGAAGCTGCAGTGCCCGCTGAAGGTAGCCCGCCGCGTCGTCGTAGTGCGCCTGCGCGGTCAGCGTCAGCCCGATGTTGTGCAGGGCAATGCCCTGATGGTCCGCGCTTCCGAGCTCGGTCTGCAGCTGCAGCGCCTCCTTGTAGTTCGCGAGCGCATCATCGTGGCGCCCCAATTGCTGATACAGCGTGCCCAGATTGTTCAACCCGATGGCGAGGCCGCGCTTGTCGCCGATCTCCCGTCGGAGCTGCAGCGAGCCCTGGTAACTCGCGAGTGCCTCCTTGGGGCTGCCGAGGTCGTCTTGCACCTGCGCCAGTTCGCCGAGGGTCGACGCCATACCCCGCTTGTCGCCGATGCGCCGTCGAATTTCGAGCGCCTCCCGGTAGTAGCGCTGCGCGTCAGCGGGCTTCTTCAGCACCTTGTAGGCAACGCCGATGGCGTTCAGCGCGGATCCTCGCCCCTCGTCATTATCCAGTTGAATCGCGACGCTCAGAGCCGGATTCAGAAAGTCGAGTGCGGTCTGCGGCTGCCCAAGCTGGACCTCCACTCGCCCGGCTGCGAACAGAGCGTCGAAGTACTTGGGATCCGATTCGAGCACCTTCAGGTAGTTGGTGCGCGCCCGGTCGAAGGTCCCGGTCGCCTCGTAGCGCCGCGCGAGATTGAAGAGCACTTCAGGATCGCCAGGCGTCAGCCGAAGCAGCTTTTCGTATGCCTCGATCGCCTTCTTCTGGTCGTGGAGCACCTGCGCATGGGTGGCGTCCACCAGATACCGTTCGCGCTCGGGCAGGTTGGCCGCCTGCTCGAGCGCGCGGCGCGAGGCCCGCTCCGCGTCGGCGTCGCGCCCGAGATTGGCGTACGTCTGCGCCAGCTTCGCATGCGCGAGCGCGAACAGACCGTCTGCCGCGACCGCTGCTTCGAACTTCTTCAGGGCCTCCAGATGATTGCCGCGGCGGCCGAGCTCGATTCCCTCGCTGAAGAATCGGAGCGCGTCCACCGACTGCGTGGACGGCGGCGCGGCGGCTACGCCCGTAGTGGCGCGGGGCGAGCCCGCGAGGAGTTTCTCCTCGATCCCTCGGCTGAGAACACTGACCCCATCCATCAGCTGCCGCTGATCCGCGATCGTGGCTGAAACGGACTCTGAGACGCCGCGCTGAACGTCGCGGAGCGCGGCTTCGAGGCGCAGTTGGTCACCGGCTTTCACGTACCGGCCGGATAGAATCGTCGACGCGTTCGTGAATTCGCCGACTTTCCTCAGCATGCCGACGTCGGGCTCGGTGTCGAGCGATACGCGGAGATCCCGCACCACCTGAAAGATGCGGTCGGACGAGATTGTCCGGATCCGATTCTGCGGCACTGCCCCTTTCAACGTCTCCGCCACGGCCAGCCCAAGCCAGTCGAGCGACGCGTCACCCGTCTGATTGCGGAAGGGGAGTATGGCAAGTGTCGTCTGCTGTCGGGGCGCATCACCAGCATCCGCTGACGGTGGCGGGTTCGTGGTGCGCGGCAGGCCGACATACACGGCGCCCGCAATCGCGAGGGCACCGGTGAGACCCACAGCCGCGATCCGCGCAGCGGTGAACACCCTCACGCGCGGTGACGGGGCAATCGCAGGTCGAGGCTGCGTCGGAAAGGGGAAGCCGCCTCGCGTGCTGCGGCGAGCGGTTGTGTCGCGCCGCGCCGGATCGATCACACGACCGTCGTTGTCGAGATTCTCCAGGGCCGCGATGAGCTCCACGGTCGTCTGAAACCGGGCGGCCGGGTCCGGCTCCAGGCACGTCGAGATGATCTGCTCGACCGGTTCCGGGATGCTGGGGTCGACCGTCCGAGCCGGCGGCAGCGCTCGCTGGATCCGCTTCATCAGCTCCGCGACGGCGGTTTCCGCACCCGCCGCGGATCGGCGGCCGAGCAGCAGGTCGTACAGGATCAGGCCGAACGTGTAGATGTCCGCACGGTGATCCACCGGCTGGCCCATCGCCTGTTCGGGTGCCATGTATTCCAGGGTCCCGACGACCGTCCCGAGCAGCGTCGCGCCGCCCGACGTGGACCGCGCGATCCCGAAGTCCATGATGATCGCGCGGTCTTCCTCGTCGATCATGATGTTCGCGGGCTTCAGGTCCCGATGCACGACGCCGGCTTCATGTGCGGCGGCGAGGCCCTGCGCCACCTGGCGCGCAATGCCGATGACTTTCGGGACCGGCAGCTTGCCTTCTCGCCGAAGCCGCGACCAGAGGTCGGTCCCCTGGATGTACGGCATCGTGATGTACTTGATGCCGTCGATTTCGCCGAGGTCGTGGATGCGAACGACGTTCTTGTGCGTGACCTGGCGCGCAAGCAGCAGCTCGCGCTTGAACCGCCGTTCGAGGTCCCGCGCGCCGTCCGGGTCCACCATGACCTCGGGCCGAATCACTTTGAGGGCCACGGCAACGCCGAGCTCGTTGTCCCAGGCCTGGTACACGGCGCCCATGCCGCCTGCGCCGAGCAGCCGGATCACGTGATAGCGCGGTCCGAAGGCGGCTCCGGGAGCCAGCATCCCCCCCTGCATCGAGCCAGGCGAGCCGGCACCCGAGGGCATCGTCGCGCCCATCGCACGTGTGATCGCCTGCGGGGCCGACGCTTGCGTGAATTGCTCGGGAACGGAGGATATCCCTGGGCGTACGACGCCTGCGCGCGCGGCGCCCGCCGTGTCTGCAACGGCGTCAACGCCGGCCAGCATCGTTGGATTGTCGAGAGCCGCCAACGGGGCACCACACCGAGGGCATATGCCGGTAGCGCCCTCCGAGATGTCGGCGCCGCAGCCCGCGCAACGCATGGATAACCGCCTTGATTGGAACGGAGCCGGGGGAATTATCCCCCAAAAAGCTGGGCGAGGTGTGCGGAATTCGGGTTCCGGGGATCTAAATTTTTTACAGCCGGCTCGGCGGTTAGCGTCCGGCCGTCCAAAGCGCTTTGAAGTAATCCCGGTACATGCGAGCGATATTGGAAATCGGGATTTCCTTCGGGCAAACCGCCTCGCACTCGCCCTCGTTGGAGCAGTTGCCGAACCCCGCGGCATCAGCCTGACCGAGCATTCGAACGACCCGGCGGTACCGCTCGGGCTGACCCTGCGGGAGCAGCCCGAGGTGCTGGATCTTCGCCGCCGTGAACAGATGCGCCGAGGCGTTCTTGCACTGCGCGACGCAGGCGCCGCACTGGATGCACTGCGCGGAGTCCATCGCCAGTTCGGCCACGTCCTTCGGAATCGGGATCGCGTTGCCATCCTGCGCGCCGCCGGTATTGAACGAGATGTAGCCGCCCGCCGCGATGATCCGATCCAGCGCGCTGCGATCGACCACGAGGTCCTTGATCACGGGAAAGGCGGCCGCGCGCCACGGCTCGACGACGATTTCGTCGCCGTTGCGGAAGCTCCGCATGTGCAGCTGGCACGTCGTGGCGCCGCGGACGGGGCCGTGCGCGATGCCGTTGATCATCAGGCCGCACGACCCGCAGATGCCCTCACGGCAGTCCGATTCGAATGCGATCGCGTCCTGGCCCGACGCGATGAGTCTCTCGTTCACGACGTCGAGCATCTCGAGAAAGGACATGTCGGTGCTGACGTTCTCCGCCGTGAACTCGACGAGCCTGCCCGGCTGATCGGGCCCCGCCTGCCTCCAGATCTTCAGCTTGACCGTGATCGTCACCATGTATTGGGCCTACTTGTATGACCGCTGCGTGGGGTGCACTTCCTCGAACGCGAGCGGTTCCTTGTGGAGGACAGGTGGCTCGCCGACGCCGGTGAACTCCCACGCCGCCACGTACGAAAAGTTCACGTCGTCGCGAAGCGCCTCGCCGTCGGGCGTCTGGCTCTCCTCGCGGAAGTGGCCGCCGCATGATTCAGTGCGATGCAGGGCGTCCGTCACGAGGAGCTCGGCGAACTCGAGGTAGTCGGCGACGCGCCCGGCGTGCTCGAGGCTCTGGTTCAGATTGTCCGCCGAACCCGGCACCGACACCGAGTGCCAGAACTCATCGCGCAGCTGCGGGATGTCGGCGAGCGCTTTTCGCAGGCCCGCGTCGCTCCGCGACATCCCGGCGTAATCCCACATGATGCCGCCGAGCCGCCGATGGAACGATCGGATGGTCTGGGTGCCCTTCACGCTGAGGAGCCTGTCGATGCGCTCCTGCTGCGTGGCACGCGCCTCCTTGAAAGTGTCGTGGTCGGTCGAGACGGCCGCAAACGAAGTCCCTCCGAGGTAGTTCGCCAGCGTGTATGGGATGACGAAATAGCCGTCGGCGAGCCCCTGCATCAACGCGCTAGCGCCGAGGCGGTTGGCGCCGTGGTCGGAGAAATTGGCCTCACCGAGAACGTGCAGCCCCGGAATCGTGCTCATCAGGTTGTAGTCGACCCACAGCCCGCCCATGGTGTAGTGCACGGCCGGGTAGATCCGCATCGGGACCTTGTACGGATCCTCGTCGGTGATGCGCATGTACATGTCGAACAGGTTGCCGTATTTGGTGCGAATAGCGTCGACGCCGAGGCGCTGGATCGCGTCCGCGAAGTCCAGGTACACGGACAGACCGCTGTCGCCGACACCGCGCCCTTCGTCGCACACCTGCTTGGCATTCCTCGACGCCACGTCGCGCGGCACGAGGTTGCCGAAGCTTGGGTACTTCCGCTCGAGGTAATAGTCGCGCTCGGATTCCGGGATCTGATCCGGAGGGCGGCTGTCGCCCGGCTTCTTCGGGACCCACACGCGCGCGTCGTTGCGCAGGCTTTCGCTCATGAGCGTGAGCTTCGACTGGTGCTCTCCGCTTACCGGAATGCACGTCGGATGGATCTGCGTGAAGCACGGATTGGCGAAGAGCGCGCCGCGCTTGTGCGCCCGCCACGCCGCCGTGACGTTGGAGTTCACGGCATTCGTGGACAGATAGTAGACGGTGCCATAGCCACCCGTGCAGACGACGACGGCATGACCCTCGTGTGCTTCGAGCTCACCGGTCACCAGGTTGCGAACGATGATCCCGCGCGCCTGGCCGTTGGCGACCACGACGTCGAGCATCTCGCGGCGCGGAAACAGCCGGACGGTCCCCTCGCTGACCTGCCGCATCATCGACTGGAACGCGCCAAGCAGCAGCTGCTGGCCCGTCTGGCCGCGCGCGTAGAAGGTACGTTCCACCTGAGCGCCGCCAAACGAGCGGTTGTCGAGCAGCCCGCCGTACTCGCGCGCGAACGGCACGCCCTGCGCGACGCACTGATCGATGATGTTGACGCTCAGCTGCGCCAGCCGGTACACGTTCGCCTCGCGGCTCCGGTAGTCGCCGCCCTTCACGGTGTCGTAGAACAGGCGGTACACGCTGTCACCGTCGTTCTTGTAGTTCTTCGCGGCGTTGATGCCGCCCTGGGCGGCGATCGAGTGGGCCCGGCGCGGGCTGTCGTGGATGAAGTACGCCTTGACGTTGTAGCCCTGCTCGCCGAGCGCAGCGGCCGCTGACGCGCCCGCGAGGCCGGTGCCGACGACGATTACCGTGTACCTGCGCCGGTTCGCCGGGTTGACCAGCTTGTTCTCGAACTTGGCCCGGTCCCATTTCGCGCTGACGTGGCCCGTGGGGACCTTCGCCTCGAGCTTCATCACCGCGCGCCCACGAGATAGGTGTAGAGAGGCAGGATGAAAAAGCCGCCCGCGATCAGCACGGCCGCCGCGCGGCCGATCCAGAGAATCCGCGGCGTGTACTTCGGATGGTCGATGCCAAGCGACTGCGCCACGCTCGGCACGCCGTGCCACAGGTGGAACCCGATTGTCACCATCGCCACCATGTAGAACGCCACATACCCGGGGTGGCTGAAGATCTCGAGCTGTAGTCGGTACAGGTCGCGGGTGCCGTCGGGCGTCTCGTACCACGTGCCGAACTTGAATTTGCGCAGGTGCAGGATGACGAATCCCAGCACGACGATCCCCGTGAAGATCATCGTCGTCGACGCCCAGCTCTTGCGGCTCGGACCGTCCGCCCAGTCCTTGCGAACGTATTTGACTGGTCGAGCCGTCTTTGCGCCCGCGTACAGCCGCACGGTCTTGAAGATGTGCAGCAGGAAGATCGCGATCAATCCTGCCTCGGCGACGTACACGAGCGGATTGCTCACGAGCTTGTGACTGTACTGGTTGAAGGCGTCTGGCCCGACGATGAACAGCAGATTCCCTGACAGATGGCCGATGAGAAAAATGAAGAGGCCGAGTCCCGTCAGCGCGATGAGCAGCTTGCTGCCTATCGACGATGAGAACAGGCGTGACGGCATGAAGGCTCCGAAATGACGATCACCAACATTCGATTGTAGTGGCTGCCAAAGAACAGGCGCAACTGCGCTTGACGCTCATGGATGCCATGACTACGATGGGATGTTTGCTGATTCTTCGGAGTCTCACCCTTCAGTGAAAATCCACGAGTATCAAGCGAAGGCCGTGCTCGCGCGATTCGGCGTACCCGTTCCGCGCGGCGAAGTGGCGTTCTCCGCGGCGGAAGCCGGAGAGATCGCGCGCATGCTTGGAACCTCCATCGCCGTCGTGAAGGCACAGATCCACGCGGGCGGCCGTGGCAAGGGCGGCGGCGTGAAGCTCGCGAAGTCACCCGCCGAGGCCGAGCAGCTGGCGGCCCAGATGCTGGGCATGAACCTCGTCACCCACCAGACCGGCCCCGAGGGAAAGAAGGTGGGCCGCGTGCTGATCGAAGAAGGGCTGCAGATCGATCGAGAGCTGTATCTGAGCATTCTCGTCGATCGCGGCGCGCAGGCGCCCGTCGTCATCGCCAGCGCCGCCGGTGGGATGGACATCGAGGAAGTGGCGGCCACGGCGCCCGAGAAGATCATCAAGGAGTACATCGACCGCGGCACCGGAATCGTGCCGTTCGAGGCGCGGAAGATCGCGTTCGCGATCGGGCTGGACGGCAAGCTGGCGGGCAAGATGGTGAAGCTGCTCGAATCGATCTACCGCGCCTTCGTCGAGACCGACGCGTCGATGATCGAGATCAACCCGCTGATTGTGACCACGCAAGGCGACCTCCTCGCGCTCGACGCGAAGGTGACCTTCGACGACAACGCGTTGTATCGCCATCCCGATCTGAAGGACCTCCGCGATCTGACAGAAGAGGATCCGCTCGAGGTCGAAGCGTCGAAGTTCTCGCTCAATTACATCCGGCTCGACGGCAACATCGGATGCATGGTGAACGGCGCCGGCCTCGCGATGGCGACGATGGACATCATCAAGCTGGCCGGCGGCGAGCCGGCGAACTTTCTCGACGTGGGCGGCGGCGCCAACGCCGACCAGATCAAGAACGCGTTCCGCATCCTGATGATGGACAAGAACGTCAAAGCCGTCCTGATCAACATCTTTGGCGGGATTCTGCGATGTGATGTGCTGGCAGCCGGCGTGATCGCGGCGGTCAAGGAGCTTGGCGTGCCCGTGCCCATCGTCATCCGCATGGAAGGCACGAACGTCGACGAAGGGAAGCGCATGCTGAAAGAGAGCGGTCTGAACTTCAAGACCGCCGATTCCATGGGCGAGGCCGCGACCGCCGTGGTGACGCTGGCAGGGGACCGATAACGTGTCCGTCCTGCTCGACAAGAACACACGGCTGGTGGTCCAGGGCCTCACCGGGCGCGAGGGAACGTTCCACGCGAAGCAGGCGGCGGCGTACGGCACGAATGTCGTGGGCGGCGTCACGCCCGGGAAAGGCGGCACCACTCACGAGGGCTGGCCGATCTTCAACACCGTCAAGGATGCGGTGGACAAGACCGGCGCGAACGCGTCGGTGATCTTCGTGCCGCCTCCGTTTGCCGCCGACGCGATCATGGAGGCCGCCGACGGAGGGATCGCGCTGATCGTGTGCATCACCGAGGGCATCCCGGTGGTCGACATGCTGAAGGCGATGACCTTCCTCGAGGGCAAACCGGCGCGCCTCATCGGGCCGAACTGCCCCGGCATCATCTCGCCCGGCAAAGGCAAGGCGGGCATCATCCCGCACAACATCGTCCGCGAAGGGCGCATCGGCATCGTCTCGAAGAGCGGCACGCTCACGTACGAGGCGATTCACCAGCTGACACGCGTCGGGATGGGGCAGACCACCTGCATCGGGATCGGCGGCGATCCGCTCATCGGCACCAGCTTCATCGACGCGCTCGCGCTGTTCCAGGCCGATCCAGACACCGATGCCGTGATCATGATCGGCGAAATCGGAGGGTCCGCCGAGGAAGACGCCGCGGCCTGGATCAAGACGAACTTCAGGAAGCCCGTGGTCGGCTTCATCGCCGGCCGGACGGCGCCGCCCGGGCGCCGGATGGGTCACGCAGGCGCGATCATCTCCGGCGGCAAGGGCACGGCGGTCGAGAAGATGGCCGCCCTCAGCGCGGCAGGCGTGCGCGTGGTGAAGAGTCCTGCCGATATGGGCGCCGCAATCAAAGAAATCCTGGGGAACTAGGCGGTAGGGGGTAGGCGGTAGGCGGTAGGCGGTAGGCGGTAGGGGGCGTGGCGGTAGGTTCTAGGCCGTAGGCCGGCGGCACGCTCGCACGAATCTCCGTACTTCGAGCCACCGCACGCGGGACATTCTTGCTTACTTTCAAGGCATACCCGCGGATTCGGGCGTGTTTCTGTGCAGCACGGCAGTTGCACTCATCGACGCATGCCCATCATCAAATCCTTTCGCGATCTCACAGTGTGGCAGCAGGGCATGCAGCTGGTAGAAGACATCTACGAGCTGTCGCGGCTGTTGCCACCGGACGAACGGTTCGGAATGACAATGCAGATGCGCCGGGCTGCTGTCTCGGTTCCAGCGAACGTCGCAGAGGGGTTCCGGCGCTGGCGACGTCAGGCGTATTGCAACCACGTTTCAATAGCCTTGGGGTCACAGGGCGAACTGGAGACGCTGATCGAACTCTCCATTCGACTCAAATACGTCACCGCCACGCGCGCATCCGTAGCGATGCAGCGCATCGAGGAGGTTGGAAAGATGCTGAGCGGGCTGTTAGGAAGCCTCGAAGACCCAACGGAAGCGGCGAGGCGGCGAGCGCGATAGCCTCCGAGTAGGCTACCGCCTACCGCCAAGAGCCCTACCGCCTATCGCCAGGAGCCCTACCGCCTACCGCCAACGGCCTACTGCCTAGGCAGAATCGTCCCGTCGTTCTTCGTGACCCCTGGTGATGCATTCAGGTAGGTCTGCGGCGACAGCACGATCTGATCGATTGACAAGCCGTCATCCCGCACCTGCAATCTGATGTTTTGCGGCCCCGTGACCGCGAAATAGAGGATTGGTCCGAAGGGCGCGCCGGCTGCGGTGTCCTGCCAGCCCCAGCCGCTCGGCGAGCAGGTCGCGCAGTCGGAGAGGTTCCAGTGTATGGCTGCGGTCGTGCCGATGCGGTACATCGCCGTCCCGTTCGAGGTCACGCTGCCGGAAAACTGCACCCATGAGGTGTCGCTGGCCGGGTCGTCGAGCTCCGCCTTGCCGCGGATCCAGAGGCGATAGGGGCGCCCGGCCTCGGCGTGGAACGACCACTCGACCCAGTTCGGAGGCGCCGCGAGCGCCGTATTCTGGCGAGGGACGGTGCCGTCGGGCGTATGAATGCGCATGCCGCCGGCGGCCGTGGCGTCGGCCGCGAGCTGGTACATGCCGGCAAATCCGGTCGCGTCGCTCGCGTACAACACGATGTCAGGGGTCGCCGAACTGGTAGCGAAGGTGGCCGTGTACGTGGCGGCTGCCGCGGGCGTGACGATCGTGTGCGACTGCGCGCCGCCGTCGGACCACGACGCAAACATCCAGGTTTGCCCCGCCGAGTCGGTCTGCGCTGGTGCGTTGACGCTCAGCTGATGTCCCGCCCACGACGTGAGTGTCGCTGGCGTGGTGACTGAGGTGCCGCTGGCAGTCAGGTTGAGACCAGCCGGCACGCTGTCGAACGTCACCGCGACCAGCTGCGGCTGCATGTCGCGACGCACGGTGCTGGTCGCGCCGGCGGAGTCGGTGGCGGTCAGATAGATCTCGAGGTAGCTCGTCGTCGTGGCGGCGAGGTCTTCGGGCGCGGGCGCCTGGAAGGTGAGATTGTTGCCGGTGGATGGACCGAAGTAGGGATGTGTGTGGGTGTTGTGGTGAAGCAATACGGTCCACGAGAGCCGAGCGTTGCCGAGGACCCCGTCCTCCGGATCGGAGGCGCTGCCGGTCAGCGTGATCGTCTGGCCGACGGCAAAGCGCGCGGCAGACGAAGGCGAGGAGATCGCTGCCGTCGGCGGCGCGTTGCCCGGCGGCGGAGGATTGCCCGGCTTGCTGACGATCGTCGTGTCGTTCTTCGTGACGCCTGGTGATGCATTCAGATAGGTCTGCGGCGACAGCACGATCTGATCGATCGACAACCCGTCGTCGCGGACCTGCACTCTGATGGTCTGGAGGCCGGTGGTTGCGAAATAGAGAAGCGGTCCGAACGCCGCACCCATCGCATTGTCCTGCCAGCCCCAGCCGCTCGGTGAGCAGGACGCGCAGTCAGAAACGCTCCACTGTATCGCCGATGTCGTGCCGACGCGGTTCGCCGCGGCGCCGCCCGACGTCACGCTGCCTGAGAACTGGACCCAGGCCGTGTCGCTGGCGGGATCGTTGAGCTCGGCCTTGCCGCGGATCCAGAGGCGATAAGGCTGTCCGGCCACCGCGCTGAAGGACCACTCCACCCAGCTTCGGGGCGAGGCCAGGGGGGCGGGAGGCCGCGGCTCCGAACCGTCGGGGGTGTGGATGCGCATGCCCGCGGCGGCGGAGGAGTCGGGCACCAACTGCCACATGCCCGCGAAGCCCGTCGTGTCGCTCGCATAGAGCACGATATCCGACGAGGCGGCGCTGCTGGTGAAGGTGGCGGTGTACGTTGCCGGGTTTGCCGGCGTGGCGATCGTGTGCGCCTGCGCGCCGCCGTCGGACCACGAAGCGAAGGTCCAGGTCTGCCCGGACGAATCGCTCTGTGTCGGCGCACTGACGTTCAGTTGGTATCCGGCCCACGAGGTCAACGTCGCCCGCGCCGTCACCGTGCTGCCATTCACGCCAAGGCCGAGTCCCGCGGGCACCGTCTCGAGCGTCACCGAGACGAGCTGCGGCTGCATGTCGCGGCGCACCGTGCTGGTCGCGCCGGCGGAATCGGTGGCGGTCGGATCAATCTCGAGGTAGCTCGTTGTCGTGGCGGCGAGGTCTTCGGGCGCCGGCGCCTGAAAGGTGAGATTGTTGCCGGTGGATGGGCCGAAGTACGGATGCGTGTGGGTGTTGTGGTGCAGCAGCACGGTCCAGGAGAGGCGCGCGTTGGCAAGAACCCCGTCCTCCGGATCGGAGGCGCTACCGCTCAAGCGTGATTGTCTGTCCGACGGCAGAAGCGCGCAGCCGACGCCGGCGAAGAGATCGTTGCTGTCGGCGGTGTGTTGCCCGCCTGGATGACCACGGTCGCGCTGCCCGTGCCGCCGCGGCCGTCGAGACCGTCAGCGTCGCCGTGAAGCTGCCTGCCGTCGTGTAGATGTGATCGACCACGGGTCCGCCGCCATCGGGCGACCCGTCCCCGAACGCCCAGTTGTACGTCAACGGATCGCCATCCGCGTCGGCGCTGCCCGCGGCATCGAACCTGACGGTGAGCGGCACGTTGCCGGATGTCGGTGAGCCGGACGCAACGGCGGAAGGCGGTCGGTTGCTACCTGTTCTCGCGATGCGTCGCACCTCGCCGCCGCCCGCGTAGGTCGTGTAGTAGAGGGCCTGCGACCCGCTGTGCGGCCCGAACGTCATTGTCACCGCGCTGCTGCCGCCGAGCGACGTGGCAAACGGCGTGCGCGTGTACGTGCCGTTGGACTGTTGGGTCAGTTGGAAGATCGTCCCGCAGACGTAATCGCTGAAGAGATAACTTCCCGCATATGGCGCGGGCCACGCGCTCGTCGGCACGAACGCGCCGCCGGTGATCGACATGCAGCCGCCGCTGCGGCCGTACGCGAAGATTGGATTCGTCATGCCGGCCGGTGGCGCGCCGCAGTTCGTGGTGGAGCCGGTTGCACAGAAGCCTTCACGGACGTTCCACCCGTAGTCGGCGCCCGCTGTTCCTTCGTCGATCTCCTCCCATGTGTTCTGACCGACATCGTTGATGAAGAAGCGCGTGCCGGCGGCGTTCGGGTCGAACGCGATCCGGAAGGGATTCCGCAAGCCCCAGGCGAACGTTTCCTGGCACGTCTGACCTGGTTGCGTGCTGCCGGTGACGTTGCATCGCGCCGTGCCTGGCCCGATGAACGGGTTGTCGGCCGGGATGCCGCCGGTGCGCGTAATGCGAAGGATCTTTCCCAGGAGGACATGACGATCGCGGGATGCGTCGTTCGTGGCGGCGCAACCACTGTCACCGCGGTAATCGCAGCCACCGTCGCCGACGCTGACGTAGAGATGCCCGTCACGCCCAACCTGCACGTCTCCGCCATTGTGGTTGCCGTTGGGCGAGGGGATGTTATCGATCAGAATCAGTTCGGATCCCGCAGTCACCGTGTTGGAAGCCGTCAGCGTGAATCGCGAGACTCGATTCCTGCATCCGGTGCCGCTTCCTCGATAGATCGTGTAGAAGAGGTAAATGTACCCGTTGGTCGCGAACGCGGGATCGACAGCCACGCCCAGCAGCCCCTGCTCGGAGTTCGAACAGGCAATCGAGGACAGATCGAGAGCCGGCGCCGGCAGAAGTGCGCCGTTCGCGTAGATGCGCAGCCGTCCCGGCTGGGTGGTGATCAGGAGGCGGCCGTCGGGCGTGAAGGCGAGGCCCGTCGGGCTTCCAACGTTCGCGACTGCGCGGTCATCGAATCCAGCCGGCACGACCGGTTGGGCATCCGCGCGACCGAATATGAGCAAGAGAACCGGAATGATGGCGAGCCGTGGTGTGCTGCGGTCCACGGCCGCTCCCTGGCTGCAGGTTGGGGGCCAGCATTGACTCCGTTGCCGTCACGAGAGCGCCTACGGCTTCGGCACGATCGTGTTGTCGTCTTTCGTCGCGCCCCGTCTGGCCGCCGAACTCGCAGCGGCGGCAAGAGCGAGCCGCAACGCAACGACGCCCCAGTGGATCGGGCAGAAATTGGCGCGAATCATGCGCACCGCGCATCCGAACGTCAAGCACATCAGGTCGATTGAGGCCTGGAGTTCCGCTATACTCCGAAGAAGTTCTCATCCCGACAGGAGTTATTTGTTGATGGCCCCTACTGGTCTTGCTACGCAGGAACAACCCGCGGCCCAGGAGTCGGGGCAGCGGGTCGTCAACGACTTCACCATCCAGGTCGCGACGATCAACGGCTCCGGCTCCCAGACAGCAAATCTCGTCCTCATCCGATCGATCTTTCAAATGGGTATCCCGGTATCGGGAAAGAACATGTTCCCGTCGAACATCGCCGGGCTGCCGACCTGGTACACCATCCGCGCGAACAAAGACGGCTACATCGGCCGCAAGAAGGAAATCGACTTTCTGGTTGCGATGAATCCGGAGACCGCCAAGGAGGACGTGCTGACCCTGCAGCCGGGGGCCGCCGTGGTGTACGACGAGCCGCTGAAGCTGAATGGCCTCCGAACTGACTTGAAGTTCTATCCGGTGCCTTTCGACAAGCTGGTGACCCCGGTGTGTCCCGACGCGAAGCTTCGCCGGCTCGTGCGGAACATGATCTACGACGGCATCCTCGCCAAGCTGCTGCACATCGACATGAGCGAGATGGAAATCGCGCTCATGAAGCAGCTCGGGAAAAAGGCGAAGGCCGCGCAGCTGAACATGGGCGCGCTCAAGGCCGGCTGGGACTATGCGGAGGCCAATCTGCCGAAGCAGGACAACTTCTACGTCGAGCACATGAACAAGACGCAGGGGATGATCCTAATCGAAGGCAATGCCGCGGCGGCGATTGGCTGCATGATGGCCGGCTGCACGGTCGTGGCCTGGTACCCGATCACGCCTTCCTCGTCCCTGTGCGAGACGCTCATCACCTACATGAAGAAGTACCGCATGGACAAGGACGGCAAAGCGACGTTTGCCATCGTCCAGGCGGAGGACGAAATTGCGGCGCTCGGCATGGTGATCGGCGCCGGGTGGGCAGGCGCGCGCGCCATGACCTCCACGGCGGGCCCGGGTATCTCGCTCATGTCGGAGTTCACGGGTCTCGGTTACTACGCCGAGATCCCCGCGGTCATCTTCGACGTGCAGCGCGTGGGGCCGTCGACGGGCCTCCCGACTCGCACCGCGCAGGGCGACATCCTTTCGACGGCTGTCTTGTCACACGGCGACACCAAGCACCCGATGCTGCTGCCGTGCTCGGTCGGCGAGTGCTATTCGATGGCGATGGAAGCCTTCGACCTCGCCGAGCAGATGCAGACGCCGGTGTTCGTCATGACCGACCTCGACCTCGGCATGAACATGTGGATGTCGGATCCGTTTCCGTATCCGACGACCCCGGTCAACCGCGGCAAGGTGCTCGACGAGGTCAAGCTGCGGCAGCTTGGCGCGGCGTGGGGCCGGTATGCGGACGTCGACGGCGATGGCATCGCGTACCGCACAGTGCCAGGGGATGGAATGCCCCCCTACTTCGCGCGTGGATCGGGGCACAACGCGAAAGGGCAGTACAGCGAGCGCGCCGACGACTACGGCAACAACGTGGATCGCCTCGCGAAAAAGTTCGAGACCGCGCGGAAGCTGGTTCCGCAACCCGAGATCGACTGGAAAGCCGCGGCGAAAATCGGCTTCGTGGCGTACGGCACGAGTCATTTCTCGGTCGAGGAGAGCCGCGATCAGTTGCGCGACGAACGCCAGCTCGAGACCTCCTACTACAGGCTCCGGGGCTACCCATTTGCCGAGTCGCTCTGGGAGTTCTTCGACCGGCACGATCGCGTGTACGTCATCGAGCAGAACCGCGACGGACAGATGGCCGCGCTGATGCGTCTGGAAATCACGCCGGAGCGGCTGGCGAAGCTCCGTCACGTGCTGCACTACAACGGCCTGCCAATCGACGCGCGTAGCGTTACCGACGATGTCCTGATACAGGAAGGGCTGAGGCCGCCGATTCCGGCCGAGTTGAAACATTCGATGGTCGGCGGCACGCCCGCGGCCGGAGCGGGGGAATAGCGATGGCAGGGAAAACCAATCGCATCGGCCTGGAGATGGTCGAGTACAAGGGCAGCAAGACGACGCTGTGCGCCGGGTGCGGGCACAACGCCATCTCGGAGCGCATCATCGATGCGTGCTACGAGATGGGGATCGACTCGGCGCAGGTGATCAAGCTCTCGGGCATCGGCTGCTCCAGCAAGAGCCCTGCGTACTTCCTGTCGAAATCACATGGGTTCAACGCGGTGCACGGCCGGATGCCGTCGGTGGCCACCGGCGCCATGCTGGCGAATACGAAGCTGATTGCCATCGGCGTCAGCGGCGACGGCGACACCGGCGCGATCGGCATGGGGCAGTTCGTGCACCTGATGCGGCGCAATCTGCCGATCATCTACATCATCGAAGACAACGGCTGCTACGGGCTGACCAAGGGGCAGTTCTCGCCGACCGCCGACCTCGGCTCGAAGCTGAAGAACGGCGTCGTGAACGATTTGCCCCCCATCGACATGTGCGCGCTCGCCATCGAGCTGGGGGCCAGCTTCGTCGCGCGATCGTTCTCCGGCGACAAGAAGCAGCTGACCGCCCTCCTGAAGGGCGCCCTTGCACATCGCGGCACCGTGATGCTCGACGTGCTCTCGCCGTGCGTGACCTTCAACGACCACGACGGATCGACCAAGAGCTACGAGTACGTGAAGGACCACGACGAGCCGGTGCACGAGGTCAGCTTCGTTCCCTACTTCGACGACATCAGCGTCGAGCAGGAGCCGGGCACCGCGCGCGAGGTGACGCTCCACGACGGCTCGAGGATCGTCCTGAAGACGGTGGGCCAGGACTACGATCCGACCGACAAGATCGTGGCGATGAAGCAGTTGATGGAGACCGCCCGCCGCGGCGAGTACTCGACTGGCCTGCTGTACGTGGAACCCGACAAGGACGACTTCTGCTCGCTGCTCGGTCTGGTGGATGAACCGCTGGCGTTCCTGCCGCTGGAGAGGACGCGGCCGGGCAAGGAAGCGCTCGACGAGATCATGGAATCGCTGCGCTGACGCAGCTATCCCTCCGTTTCGTCTTCGTTGGCGCCGAGTACGTCTTCGGCAATCGCGATCTCGTCGTTCGGCAGGCCATCCTCGCCGAGCGCAGGCGCATTGCGATTGCCCTGCGTCTGCTCATTGTTCGGCGGGCCCTCTTGCGCTCCCTTTTGAAGATCCGGATCGTGTCGGGTCGTCTTCGTCATCGTGCCTCCCCGCTCGAAAACGATTCCAGAACCGTGCCATAATCGCTCGGATATGGAGCGGACGTTTGCGATCATCAAGCCCGACGCCGTCGAACGGCGACTGGTGGGCAGGATTCTCTCACGCATCGAGGACGCCGGCTTCACAGTCCGCAGCCTGAGGATGCAACACCTCACCAAGAAGGAGGCCGAAGGCTTCTACGCCGTCCATCGCGCCAGACCGTTCTTCGGCGGCCTGACAGACTTCATGTCGTCCGGCCCGGTGGTGGTGATGGCGCTGGAGGCTCCCGACGCCATCAGCAAGTGGCGCAATCTGATGGGAGCCACCGACCCGGCGAAAGCGGATGCCGGGACGCTGCGGAAGGAGTTCGGCAGCAGCATCGAGCGCAATGCGACGCACGGCTCCGATGCTCCCGAGACCGCCGCGTTCGAGCTGGGATACTTCTTCCGAGGCATGGAAGTCTCGTAGTGGGCCGTTTCCTTGTCATTACGGGTCTTCTGATCGCCGCGGTCGGCGTGTTGATCAACCTCGGCGTGCCGATCGGCCGCTTGCCTGGCGACTTCAATGTCAGGCGCGGCAACTTTACGTTTTACTTTCCGCTGACGACGTCCATCATCGCCAGCATCCTGCTGACGCTGCTCTTCTCGTTCTTCACCCGACGCTGATGCCGTCAATCAAAGCCGACAGGTGGATCAAAAGGATGGCGATCGAGCACGGGATGATCGAGCCCTTCGAGGACCGTCAGGTGCGGCAGGGCGTCATCTCGTACGGGCTGTCGTCCTACGGCTACGACATCCGCGTCGCCGACGAGTTCAAGGTGTTCACGAACATCAACAGCACCGTCGTGGACCCGAAGAACTTCGACGCCAGGTCGTTCGTGGATCTGAAGACCGACGTCTGCATCATTCCGCCGAACTCGTTCGCGCTGGCGAAAACGGTCGAGTATTTCCGCATTCCCCGCGATGTGCTCACGGTGTGCGTTGGCAAGTCGACCTATGCGCGCTGCGGCCTCATCGTCAACGTGACGCCGTTCGAGCCCGAGTGGGAAGGGTTCGTGACGCTCGAGATCTCGAACACCACGCCGCTGCCGGCGAAGATCTACGCGAACGAAGGCATTGCTCAGGTTCTTTTCTTTCAGAGCGACGAACCATGCGAGGTGTCGTACGCCGACAAGAAGGGGAAGTATCAGAAACAGCAGGGGCTGACGCTACCCCGGCTTTGACTTTCGCCGCCAAGCGATGTACAAAAACGCATCTTTTCCGCGGATCCTAGGTCGCCTCGAACCCGTTGATGGATAAACTCGTCGAGCGCCAGCCGGTGGCTCGCGGTCCGCTGGCAGCCGCGCCCGCTCTCGCTGTTCAATTCTTCCTGATTCCGCTCTCCGTCGTCGCGGTCACTGCTGCGATTTACGTTGGGTTCCGCAGCCTTTTGGCGGATGACCGCTCGGCGCAGGACTACCTGATCGAGATCAGGACGGGCGGCGACAACCGGCGCTGGCCCGCCGCGTATGAGCTGTCGCGGCTGATGGCGGATCCGAAGGTGCGCGCGGCCGACAAGACCCTCGTGCCAGGGCTCGTGCAGGCGTTTGACGAATCAAAAGCTGGCGATCCGCGCGTGCGACGGTACCTGGCGCTCGCGCTCGGCCGGATCGACGCGCCGGCGCCGCCGCGGGCGGTCGAGCTCTTGCTCCAGGCGCTCGACGACTCGCTCGACAGCGAGACGCAGATCAATGCGATCTGGGCACTCGGGTCGCTGAAGGAGCAGTCGGCCGTGCCGCGGCTCGAGCAGATGTACCAATCGCAGGATCCGGGCATTCGGAAGATGGTGGTGTACGCGCTCGGAGCCATCCCGCAGGCTTCCGTCTCGCGGACGCTCGAGACGGCCATCAACGATCCCGTGGCCGACGTACAGTGGAATGCGGCGGTGGCGCTGGCGCGTCACGGTCGCCGCGAAGGCGTGCCGGTTCTGCGGCGGATGCTCGATCGCAGCTATCTCGAACGCTCCGTGAAAGGGCAGGTCGAAGCCGATGCGGACCTCGATCCGGCCGGCGAAGTGATGATCAGCGGGTTGCAGGCGGCCGCCGCTCTTCGCGAGCCGTCGCTGCGCGAGTCTGTTGCCGCAATCAGTCGCGACGACAAGAACCTGAAAGTACGTCAGGCGGCACTCGAAGCATTGAAAGTTATCGGCGCATGAGAGGCTGAATGGCTGACGAACCGAAAGACGGTCCAGACACACCTGTGACGCCGGGGGCGCCGGCGCCGGGATCCCACACGCCGCCGGCTCCTGAGCGGACGGGGGAGATGCCGGTTGGTCCGCAGAGCGAGCCGCGAACCTCGGCCGCTCAGATTCCGCCCGCACCCGGCAGCCCGTCGACGCCGCCGAGGGCGCCGGCCGCTCCGGCCGCGGCCGCCGCGGCCCATGCGCGTCCCGCCGTGCCTCCGCGCCCCGCGGCGCCGGCCGTGCCGCCCGCCGATCTCGCTGGCAAAGTCACCACCGCCGCCGCCACGGCGACGAAAAAGCCGGCGCCCGCACCCGCGGCGCGCGACGAAGACGACACCTCACCGCTCATGGGGCGCCGCGCCTGGATCGGCGTAGCCTGGGGTGCGTTCACCGCCGCCTCCGCGGCGGCGCTCGCGGCGACGGGCCGGTTCATGTTCCCGAACGTGATCAACGAGCCGCCGGCGCAGTTCAAGATCGGCCTGCCGTCCGAGTACGGCATGGGTGTCGACGAGCGATTCAAGGAGACGATGGGCGTCTGGATCGTGAGGACGCCGCAGGACGTCGTCCACGATGCGGCCGGTTTCTATGCGCTGCTCGTCACCTGCACGCATCTCGGCTGCACGCCGAACTATCTCTCCGCGGAGAACAAGTTCAAGTGCCCGTGTCACGGAAGCGGCTTCCGCACGACGGGCATCAACTTCGAGGGCCCGGCGCCGCGTCCGCTCGAGCGCGCGCGCATCGTGCTCGCCGACGACGGGCAAATCCTGGTCGACAAGAGCCGGAAGTTTCAATACGAGCTCGGGCAGTGGATCGATCCTGAAGCGTTTTTGAGAGCGTAGAGAATGGCCGACACCAAGACGATTCAGCCGCAGGAAGGCGCTTTCGTCCGGTTCTGGAACTACCTGACCGAGACGCAGGTGTGGAAGTCCGTATTCCGGCACGACAAGCCGACCACCGATCGCACGCGCGTGCTGGTGATGCTGTCGAACGTGTTCCTGCACCTGCATCCGGTCCGCATCCGCAAGTCGGGCGTCAAGCTCCGTTACACGTGGTGCATGGGCGGCCTCAGCTTCTTCCTCTTCCTCGTGCTCACGTTCACGGGCCTGCTGCTGATGTTCTACTACCGGCCGACCCTCGAATACGCGTACACGGACATCGTCGGTCTGCGCGAGCACGTGCCGCTCGGCATCATGCGCGAGATGCACCGCTGGGGCGCTCACGCGATGGTGATCACCGTGTGGCTCCACATGTTCCGCGTGTTCATGACCGGCTCATACAAGCCGCCGCGTGAGTTCAACTGGTCGGTTGGCGTCATCATGCTCGTGCTGACGCTGCTGCTGTCGTTCACGGGATATCTCCTGCCGTGGGATCAGCTGGCGATCTGGGCCATCACCGTCGGGTCGAACATGGCGCGCGCGACGCCGTTTCTCGGCCACGAGGGCCCGGGCGCCGCGCTCCTGGCGCTCGGCGACGTGAAGCTGGTGCACGCCGGGTCGGATGCGCGATTCGCGCTGCTCGGCGGGACGTTCGTGGGGGAGGGTGCCCTGCTGCGCTTCTACGTGCTGCACTGCGTGGGCCTGCCGCTCGTCATCGCCGTGCTGATGGCGGTGCACTTCTGGCGCGTCCGCAAGGACGGCGGGATCTCCGGTCCGCTGTAGAGAGACGGCCATGCAGATCATCAAGGACTTCTTCAACCTCCTCGCCGACCCGCGGCTGTTCTTCCTCATGTCGGTGGCGGCGCTCGTCTTCATAATCTGGAAGCGCGACGTCTTCGCGTCGAAGGCCGTCGGGTACGGCCTGCTCGGCTTCCTGTTCGTGTTCATGGTGTTCGGCTACTTCGACGACAACTTCAAACTGATCATCCTGAAGGCCGACAACGTGCCGATCGTCGGGCTGATCTTCCTGATCGTGTTCTTCACGTGGTACTCGATCCGCGAGGGCGTGCTGAACGACGTACGGATCGCGAAGGGCGAAGGGCCGATCGAGAAACAGGAATCCGATCGCGTCTGGGTCTGGCCCGACCTGGTCTACACGGAGCTGATCTCGCTGATCCTCTGCTCGGTGGTGCTGATCGTCTGGTCGATCGTGCTCGAGGCGCCGATCGAGCAGCCGGCCAGCCAGTCGGCCACGCCGAACCCGTCGAAGGCGCCCTGGTATTTCCTCGGCCTCCAGGAGATGCTCGTCTACTTCGATCCGTGGCTCGCCGGCGTGGTGCTGCCGAGCCTCATCATCGTGGGGCTGATCGCCATCCCGTACATCGACAAGAACGAGAAGGGAAACGGCTACTACACGGTGGCCGAGCGCAAGGCGGAGATCTTCCTGTTCCTCCTCGGTTTCGTCGTCCTCTGGTGCTCGCTCATCGTGCTCGGCACGTTCCTGCGGGGGCCCAACTGGAATTTCTTCGGGCCGTTCGAGTACTGGGACACGCACAAGCTCGAGGCGCTGACGAACGTCAACCTGTCGGAGTACATCTGGGTCCGCGGGCTGAATACCGGCCTGCCGACCAACTTGTTCGTCCGGGAGGTGTTCGGGATCCTCCTCGTGCTGGCGTATGTCCTCGTCCTGCCGGTCATCCTGGCACGCAACCTGTTCAAAACGTACTACGAGAAGATGGGCCCCGCCCGGTACTACGTCGGCGTGTTCCTCTTCTTGATGATGATGTCGCTGCCGATCAAGATGCTCCTGCGCTGGATCATCAATCTCAAGTACATCGTGGCCATTCCTGAGTACTTCTTCAACATCTGACGCCCATGGCAGCAGCCGAGAAGAAATCAATCGGGCACGCGTACGACGTCGACTTCCTGAACGTCGTCTTCGCGGCGTCGAGCATCGTGCTCTTCATCTGCACCGTCTGGATGGTGTGGGACGACTACGATCGCGAGTGGAAGCACACGCAGCGTCGGTTCACGCAGCTCGAGATGGAGGTCACCCGGCAGCAGCTCGCTGCCGCCGAGAAGGGCGTGGATCCGCGGAAGAAGCAGCAGTACGAGCAGCAGCTCGCCGCGGCTCGAAAGAACGTCGAGGCGAACCAGGCGAAGGTGGACGAGCTGCAGCGCCAGACAGCGGCGCTCAACGCGCGGCTGTACCGGGAGACGCAGGACTATCAGTTCGCGAAGGCGAAATACGACGTCGATCGGTATGCCTTCGAGGCGGCGCGCAAGGCGGGGCAGTCGAGGGCGCAGGCCATGCAGGCCGACATCGATGAGCAGGCACGCCGCGTCGCCGAACTCGATCTCGTCATGCAGAAGACGACCGCCGAGCGGGACAAGCTGCGCGCAGAGCTCGGGAAATATACGGGCGCGGTGACCGACATTCAGAAACAGATGGACGAGCTGCAGACGGAGCAGCGGCGTCTGCAGACCAGGCTCGCTTCGATCGCGCCCAGCCTGTCGAAGACGCTGCTGCGCGACGCGCCGATGACCGACTTCATGGCGCCGACGCTGAAGGTCCAGCAGGTGATGCTGCCGAACATCATGGACGACGTGAACTTCATACGCGTGCCGAAGATGGATCGGTGCACCACGTGTCATCTGTCGATCGATCGGAAGGGGTACGAGAACTATCCGCAGCCGTTCAAGACGCATTCGAACCTCTCCGTGTACCTGGGCAGCGATTCGCCGCACCCGCTGAACCGCATCGGGTGCACGGTGTGTCACGACGGCATGGGCCAGTCGGTCACGTTCCGGGATGCGGCCCACACGCCCCGCGACGAGAAGCAGGAGCACGCCTGGGCCGAGGAGCACGGCTGGAAGGAATCGCACTACTGGGACTACCCGATGCTCCCGGTCGGGATGACCGAGGCGTCGTGCGCCAAGTGCCACCGCGAAGAAGCGATGGTGCCGAACGGCCCCAACATCACCATGGCGTACGCGACCTACGAGCGCGCCGGCTGCTACGCGTGTCACAAGACGCGCGGGTTCGAGGGGCTGCGCAAGCCGGGCCCGAACCTGACGCGCGTCAAGTCCAAACTCTCACCCGAATGGGTGAAGAACTGGATCCGCGAGCCGCGTGCCATCAAGCCCGCCACCTGGATGCCGCAGGTCTGGTACAACTCGAATTCGAGCTCGCCGCAGGATGCGCCGCGGAACGAGGCGGAAATCAACGCCACGGTTGCGTACCTGTTCGCGAACTCCGAGGACTTCACGCCGCTCGCCGCGGCGGCGCCGCAGGGGAATCCCGCGTCGGGCAAGGCGATCGTGGAAACGGTGGGTTGCCTCGGATGCCACGTCGTGGACGAGAAGGATCGGTCGGCCGCCGGACCGCGGCGCACCTTCGGTCAGCCGCTGCAGTCGATCGGCACCAAGGCGTCGCCGGAATGGATCTACGACTGGGTCAGGGATCCGCAACACTACAGCCCCGCGACCTACATGCCGGACCTCCGCCTGACCGACGCCGATGCGGCGAACGTGACGGCGTACCTCGTGTCGCTCAAAGGCGGCGCCGGCACGGCGGCGAAGGCGGCCGCGGACCCGAAGGTCGTCGACGAGGTGCTGCTCGACTACCTCAAAGCGGTGATGCCGGTGGCCGACGCGACGTCGAAGCTCGCCTCGATGAGCGCCGAGCAGAAGCAGCTGGATCTCGGCTCGCGCGCCATCGGCCGCTACGGCTGCTTCGGCTGCCACGACATCAAGGGCTTCGAGAAAACGCAGCCGATCGGCGTGGAGCTGACGGAGGAGGCGAGCAAGCTGGTCACGCGCCTCGACTTCGCGTTCGTCGACATCCCGCACTCGAAGCTCTCCTGGTTCAAGCAGAAGCTGCACGATCCGCGCAGCTTCGACCAGGGGCGCGTGCTGACGCCGCTCGAGAAGCTGCGGATGCCGGACTTCCATCTGAGCGACCGCGAGAAGCAGCTCCTCGTGACGGCGATCATGAGCTTCCAGCGGCAGATCCAGCCGCCCGCAGCGCTGCCCACCGCGGGCGCGCGGCGCGAGTTCCTCCGCGTGGGGCGCAATCTCACGCAGCGGCGCAACTGTGTCGCGTGCCACGAGATTGAAGGAAACGGCGGCGACTATCGCCAACTCGTGACGGATCCCACGCTGGCCCCGCCGCTGCTGACACCGGAAGGCGCCAAGGTGCAGCCCGACTGGCTGTATGCGTTCCTCCGTGCGCCGATCACGATTCGGCCGTGGCTGAACGTGAGAATGCCGACGTTCCACCTGCAGGACCCGCAGCTGAACGAGGTGATCAGCTACTTCCAGGCGGTCCCGAACCAGATTCGCCCATTCCGCACGCATGACGTGGTGACGGCTTCGAACGCGAGCGCCGGTGGCAAGGAGCTGTTCGACCTGCTGCGCTGTCAGCAGTGCCACGTGCTCGGCGCCATTCCCAAGGACCAGCCGACGGCGAACCTCGCGCCTGATCTGCGCATGGCAGTGGAGCGGCTGAACCCCGAGTGGATCGAGGACTGGCTGAAGAATCCCGCGCGGATTCAGCCCGGCACGCGGATGCCCGCGTTCTGGCCGAACTATCCGAAGTCCGACTTCCCGCAGCTCGGAAACAGCGCCGACGCCCAGATCCGCGCGATCCGGGATCACTTGCTCACGTTCCGGGGCGGGCCGTCGCCGATGCGGCCGTCGTCCACCGTCGTCGCGAATCCCAACTAGGCGCCGAACCACGAAAACACGAGACACACGAAACCGGCTGGCGTGTGTGGGTTTCGCGTGACGCAGCCCGCGCGGGGTGCACGATTCGGATGCGTCATCCGAGCCCGGCTGCTCGCGCGATCAGAAACAAGCCTGCCCCGACGACGACGGCCCCGGTCGCTCGCGCGACGCGCTCACCGGCCGGGGCAAGACGTTCGACCGTAATGGCTGCCGCTACGATAGCCATCGCGCGAAGGTCCATGACCCCGATGACCAGAAGGATCGCGATGAGACTGGCACAGCAGTGGGTGCAGTGGAGGCCGAGGCGCAGGCCGTGTCGCCAGGCCGTGCCGGCGTCGGCCGGCAGGGTACGGCCGCGCCCGGGTGCCTCCCGGCTGCAGGCAAGGTGACGCGCCTTCCACGCAGTGAGCTGGAGGCAGCCGGCCATCAGGACGACCACACCGACCGCGATGGGTACGGAGCGCGCCAGTGCCGGCTGCTGCATCTCGATGGTCGCCAGCCCGACGCCTAGCGGAAACGCAGCCAGTCCGAACACGGTCCAGACGACGAAGTAAGCCACGCCCACGAGTGCGGTCAGCCGACCGAGGTGCGTCTCGCCTGTCCTGCCAACGGCCTGGCGGTAGCGCCACAGCATTGGGACCAGGGACGGCAGCATCATCGCTACCATCATCACGACCCACATGCCAAGGAACGACGCGGCGGCGCCGATCCACGTCTGTCCGGGCATCCGCATCCACGCCATCGACATCGTCCAGCCGCCGGGCATCGGCATCCGGCCCATCGCCGACATGGACGCGCACCAGACGATCGTCACCGCCGCGCTGGCGGCGAAGAGCAGCGCCGAGGCGACGAAGAAGAAAGCGTGCTGGGAGGCGCGCTCGAGAGCCATGCGTCAGCGCTTGTCGTACTCGTCGTGGCGGCGCCACCAGACGCCCGACTCGTTGCGCCCCTTGGGTGCGCGGTCGAGCCACTGGTACATGCCCCAGAGGCCGTCCAGTCCCCGCGCATAGGCGGAATAGGTGTGGTTGACGACGCCATCCTCGAGCGCGAACGCGCTCATGCCGGGCCTTTCGCGCGTGTAGGTGGCCGGGTCGGTTCCGCTCATAGCTGCGAAGAGACACTTCGCCGCTCTCGCGACTCGGCGGCTCTTGACGCACCGGCTCGCGCCGGTAGTTGTAGTCGATGCGCCCTTCGCGCTGTTGCTCCTCGGTCACCCGAACGTTGAAGTCGAGGTTGAAGTCGCTGCCGTGCGAGGAAGCCCAGGGAAACGTCCACCCCATGCGCCGCTTGTACGCCTGCAGCTTCTCGAGCGGCGCCCGCGACACCGCCCACAGCATGACGTCGTGATTGGCCAGGTGCACGGCGAACCCGTTGAAGCCGTCCGCAATCGCCGAGCAAGCGGGGCACCCCGCCGTGTAGTCGGGCCCGAACATGAAGTGGTAGATGAGGAGCTGCGAGCGCCCTCGGAAAAGATCCGCCAGCGAGGCGCCCCCCTCGTCGGTCTCGAATCGGTACTCCTTGTCGATCCGAACCCACGGGAGCTCCTGCCGCCGACGCGCCAGCTCGTCGCTCCGCCGAGTCAGCTCCTTCTCCGCCTCGAGCAGCTCGAGCCGGGCTGCAAGCCACTCTTCACGTGTCCCGGTCGTGTGCTTCGTCATCCTCTTCTCCTTCCTTCGTCAGATTCGGTAAGTCACGACTACTGTGCCGGACTCGGTCGACTTCGCCTGGATGAGAATCGAGCGAGAGCCGCTTGCTGACGCCGCCGAAGAGGGCTTGGCCCTTGCCCAGGACTACGGGGTGAACAATCAGCCGAAGCTCATCGATCAAGTCCTCGTTCAGAAGGCTTGCGACGAGGGTTGCTCCGCCGACTACGTACATGTTCTTGCCTGGCTGGCCCTTGAGGGTTCGCAGCTCCGCGACGTCCCGGATGATCTGCCCCGTGGGCCACGAGACGCTCTTGAGGGTCGTGGACAGAACGACGTGGGGTGTCGCAGCAGCCGGCCGTGCGTACGCGATTTCACTCTTCGAGGCGATTCGCTCCTGGAATGGCGGGACACGCTCAGGATTCGCGTAGATCGATTTCCAGGTACTCGCCGTAGTCCGGGTACATGCGTCCTCCGAGGACGAACGTGTCGACGTCAGGAATCAGCTGGATTGCATCAGCCCACGAATCGACCCAATCCTTTTCGCCCTGGGGTCCCTGGGTGAAGCCATCCAACGAGACCTGAAGCGCAGCGATCATCATTCTGGACGTTCTGGACGCCATGAGTGCTCCTTTGTGTAGTCGGGCCCGAACATGAAGTGGTAGACGAGAAGCTGCGAGCGCCCCCGGAAGAGGCCTGCCATCGGGTCGCTTCCCTCGTCGGTCTCGCATCGGTAGTCCTTGTCGATGCGGACCCACGGCAGCTCCTGGCGCCACTGTGCCAACAGTTCGAGCCGGGCTGCAAGCCACTCGTCATGAGATAGATTTAGCGACGGGCATCGAACGATGGGAGTTACAAGCGTGGCGGGATTCCGGTGTACTCGCTGATCACTGCCGCGGCTCATGCGCTCGCAGCTGGTGACCCCCTTGGCGCATTGAAGCGTATCGCCCTGCGCGACGACGCGCCCGCTCTCGCGCTTCGCGGCATCGCGATGGCGCAGCTCGGCGATCTCGTTCGGGCCAAGGCTCTCCTGCGAAGTGCTGCGCGTGCCTTCGGTCCGAAAGAGGCCGTGCCTCGCGCGAGGTGCGTCGTTGCCGAGGCCGAGATCGCGCTCGTCTCGCGCGAGTTGGGCTGGCCTGCGAAGGCGCTCGACGCGGCGCGGGCGACGCTCGAAGCGCACGGCGACCGGGTCAACGCGGCACATGCGCGGTATCTCGAGATCCGGCGGCTCCTCCTGATCGGACGCATCGACGAGGCTGAGCGAGCGCTCGCCGAACTCGACCCCGCGCCCTTCCCGCCCGCGTCGAGGACCGCCCACCAGCTGGCAGTCGCGGGGATCGCGATGCGACGCCTCCGGACGAAGGCGGCGCGCGCCGCGCTCGCTCGGGCCCGGCGCGCAGCGCGCCACGCACGCATCCCTGCGCTGGCGGCAGAGGTGGAGAGCGCAGTCCTCGCCCTGAACATGCCCGCTGCGCGCCTGATTGCGAGCTGGCGAGGAGCGACTCCTGCTGCTCGAGGAGGTCGAAGCGTTGCTGGCATCGAAGGCATTCGTCGTGGACGCGTGCCGTCATGCCGTGCGCGACGAACGCGAGGTGGTCTCACTTGCAAGGCGTCCGGTGTTGTTCGCGCTCGCACGCGCGCTGGGCGAAGCGTGGCCAGGAGACGTACCGAGGGACGCGCTCGTCGCACGCGTATTCGGATCGACGCTCGCCGATGAATCGCATCGCGGGCGGTTGCGAGTCCAGATAGGGCGGCTTCGCACGGTGCTTCGAACGCTGGCCGACGTGAACGCGACGAAGCGAGGGTTTGCGCTGGCGCCGCGCCGCGGACGGAACGTAGCCGTGCTGGCGTGGCCTGTCGAAGAAGAGCGTGCGGCGATGCTCGGCTTCCTCGCCGACGGTGAATCGTGGTCGAGTTCAGCCCTTGCGCTTGCGCTTGGAACGAGCCAGCGCACCGTGCAGCGGACGCTCGACTCGCTTGCGGCAGGAGGCAAGGTGCAGTCGTTCGGTCGCGGGCGGGCGCGGCGGTGGAGGACCCCGCCGGTACCTGGATTCGCGACGACGTGGTTACTCTCCGCTCTTCCTCCGCCGAGACTAAGATGGGCTCATGAGTCGATCAACCGCCGCGATCGCCGAGATCGTCCGTGAGTATGGACCCTTTTCGGGCGTCGACACCGTGCACGGAGTCACCTGCGACGGTCGGAACGTCTGGTTTGCTGCCGGAGACAAGCTGATCGCCTTCGATCCCGCGAGCGGTAAGACGCTGCGCTCGATCGACGTCGCCGCGCACGCAGGAACGGCCTTCGACGGCCGGCACCTGTTTCAGCTCGCCGACGATCGCATCCTGAAGATCGATCCGAAGAGCGGCCAGGTGCTCGCCACGATCCCGGCGCCCGGCGGCGGCGGTGGCTCGGGCCTCACGTGGGCCGAAGGCACGCTCTGGGTGGGGAAGTATCAGGACCGGAAGATCTATCAAATCGATCCCGAGACGGGGACGATTCTTCGCATGATCGAGTCCAACCGCTTCGTCACCGGGGTCACCTGGATCGACGGAGAGCTGTGGCACGGCACATGGGAAGGTGACGAAAGCGAATTGAGGCGAGTCGATCCTCGAACGGGAGAGGTCCTGGAGAGGCTCGAGATGCCGCCCGGAGTGAGCATATCGGGGCTCGAGTCCGATGGCGGCGATCAATTTTTCTGCGGAGGAGGCAAAAGCGGCAAGGTGAGGACCGTCCGCCGGCCCAAGCGAGGCTCCGCGACGGGCGGCGCCTCCGAGATTCCCGCCGACTCCAAGAAGAAGTAGTCGAAGCGGCTGGTATAATTCTCTGCGAATGCTCCGGCCGTTTCGCTCGATCTCTCCGACCGTTCACGAGTCCGCTTTCGTCGACCAGAGCGCCCAGGTCATCGGCGACGTGCACATCGGCGCCGAGAGCAGCGTCTGGATGAACGTCGTGATCCGCGGCGATGTGAACTTCATCCGCATCGGCGCGCGCACCAACATCCAGGACGGCACGATCGTGCACGTGATGCGCGAGACGCACCCGACCGTCATCGGCGACGACGTGACGATTGGACATGGGGCGGTGGTGCACGGGTGCACGATCGAGAACAGGTGCCTGATCGGGATGGGCGTGGTTCTGCTGAACGGCTGCCGGGTCGGGACCGGCTCGATCGTCGCGGCCGGCTCCGTCCTGCCGGAAGGGATGGACGTGCCGCCGGGCTCGATGGTGATGGGCGTGCCGGCGAAGGTCCGCCGCCCGCTCACAGCGGAGGAAGACAGCTCCCTCAAGTGGTACGCCGATAACTACGTGCGCTATCGGCTCGACTTCCAGCACGAATCGACTCCCGCTTAGTGGCACGTACAGAGCCGGCGCGCGGAATGCGCGACTTCCTGCCGGAGGACGTGCGCCGCCGCGACCACGTGATCTCGATCGTCAGAAGGGTCTACGAGCGCTACGGCTTCGAGCCGCTGGAGACGCCTGCCGTCGAGAACCTCGAGACGCTGACCGGGAAGTACGGGGAAGAGGGCAATCAGCTCATTTTCAAGATCCTGAAGCGCGGCGAGCACGAGGCGACCGGGCAGGCCGACCTCGCGCTCCGCTACGACCTGACCGTGCCGCTCGCGCGCGTCGTGGCGCACCATCGCGCGAAGCTGCCGCGAATCTTCAAGCGCTATCAGATTCAGCCGGTGTGGCGCGCGGATCGTCCCGCGCGCGGGCGCTTCCGAGAGTTCTATCAGTGCGACGTCGACACTCTGGGATCCACCTCGCCGGCGGTCGATGCCGAGATGTGCGCCGCGGCGAGCGATGTGCTACTGGAGCTCGGGTTCCACGACTTCGTGATCCGCGTGAATCACCGCCAGCTGCTCGCGGCGATTCTCGAAACGGCCGGAGTGGAGGGGGACAAGCACGGCGATGCGCTTGTCGCTCTCGACAAGTTGGACAAGATCGGGGCTGACGGTGTTGCCAAGGAGCTGGCGGAGCGCGGCGTGTCCGCCGCCGTTGGGACGCGGCTCCTAGCGTTACGCGAGGCGCAGGCGGTCGAGCAGGCGCTCGGCGGAAGCCCAGCCTGGCAGAACGTCCGGCAGATCATGGCGCTTGCGGAGGGCACGACCGCAAAGGGCCATCTGCGTTTCGATCCCAGCCTCGCGCGCGGGCTGTCGTATTACACCGGCGCCATCATGGAGATCAACGTGCCCGACCTCGCCGGCAGCCTCGGAGGAGGCGGACGTTATGACAACCTGGTGGGCATGTTCTCCGGCGAAAACATCCCCGCGTGCGGCTTCTCCCTTGGCCTCGAGCGGATCCTGGTGGTGATGACCGAACGGAACATGTTCCCTTCCGACCTGCCGATGAACCCCGCTGACGTGATGATTGCGTCGTTCGATGCGGCCGGCCTGCCGCATGCGATGGCGCTGGCGGCGGCGCTCCGCGGCACCAGTTTGCGTGTATTTGTCTATCCGGAGCCCGATAAGATCGGGAAGCAGCTGAAGTACGCCGAGTCGCGTGGCATTCCGTGCGTCGCGATGCTCGGCGAAAACGAAATTGCGCGAAACGAAGTCACCATCAAGCACCTCGCCAGCCGCGCGCAGGAGACACATCCCCGCGATCGGGCAGGAGACGCCGTGAAGGAGCTACTCGCACGTGGCTGAGCAACTGGGAGATCTGACCCGCACACACACCTGCGGCGCGCTGCGCGCCGAGGACGTGGGCGCCGACGTGGTTCTGCTCGGCTGGGTGCACCGTGTACGCGACCTCGGCGGATTGCTCTTCATCGACCTTCGCGACCGCGCCGGCCTCACCCAAATCGTCTTCGACAAGGACGATGCCGAGACCATGGCGAAGGCGAAGCGCCTGCGATCGGAGTACGTGATCGGCGTGAAGGGACGCGTACAGCGCCGCTCGCCGGAAACGGTCAATCCCAAAGTCGCGACGGGCGAGGTCGAGGTGATGGTTCGCCAGCTGGTGCTGCTGAACGAGGCGAAGACCCCGCCGTTTCCGATTGCCGACGATGCGCCGGTCTCGGAGGACGTGCGCCTGAAGTACCGGTACCTGGATCTGCGCCGGTCGCGGCTGCAGGGCAATATCGTTCTGCGCCATCGTGTCGCCTCGGCGGTCAGGCGATACTTCGACGCCAACGGCTTCCTCGAGATCGAGACGCCGATCCTCACGAAGTCCACGCCCGAAGGCGCGCGCGACTACCTCGTGCCCAGCCGCGTGCATCCCGGGAAGTTCTTCGCGCTGCCGCAATCGCCGCAGATCTTCAAGCAGATCCTGATGGTCGCCGGCATGGACCGCTACTTCCAGATCTGCAAGTGCTTTCGCGACGAGGACCTGCGCGCCGATCGCCAGCCCGAGTTCACGCAGGTCGACGTCGAGATGTCGTTTGCGCGGCCCGAGAGTGTGTTCGGCCTCATCGAGCCGCTCATGCGCGAGGTCTTCACGGTGATCGGGAAGACGACGATCGAGACGCCGTTTCAGCGCATGCCGTACGCCGAGGCGATCGCGAAGTACGGGTCCGACAAACCCGACCTGCGTCCCGGCATGCCGATTCAGGATCTCCGCGAGTTCTTCCGCGAGTCGAGCTTTCGCGTCTTCAGCAGGATTGTCGCCGAAGGCGGAACGGTGCGCGGCTTCGTCGTGCCACACGCGGCGGGCTACTCGCGCAGCGAAGTCGACGGCATCGTCGATCAGGCGAAGGCGCTCGGCGCGACCGGCCTGGTGTGGGCGCGGCGCGGCCAGGACGCCGCAGTCACGAGCTCGGTCATGAAGGCGATGGGGGAGGACGCCGTCCGCCAGCTGCTCGATGTTGCGGAGGTGGCAAACGGCGGCCTGTTGCTCATCGCAGCGGGCGAGCCGGACGCAACGTCGAAGCTCCTCGGGCAGCTCCGCCTGAGCCTGGCTCGAAAGGATGGGCTTTTGAGCCAGGATGAGCATGCGTTTCTCTGGGTCGTGGACTTTCCTTTGCTGGAGTGGGACACCGAGGACAAGCGCTACGTCGCGATGCACCACCCGTTCACGGCGCCCATCGACGACGATCTCCCGTTGATGGCTTCAGATCCGGGGAAGGTGCGCGCCAAGGCGTATGACCTGGTGCTGAACGGCAGCGAGATTGGCGGCGGAAGCATCCGGATCCACGATGCCGTACTGCAGAGGCGAGTCTTCTCGCTGTTGAACATCACCCCCGAGGACGCGAAGCTCCGCTTCGGGTTCTTCCTCGAGGCGCTCGAGTACGGGACGCCGCCGCACGGCGGGATCGCGCTCGGCCTCGACCGTATCGTCGCCATCCTCGCCGGCGAGAACTCCATCCGCGAGGTGATTGCTTTCCCGAAAACCGCCGCGGCGGTCGATTTGATGGCCGACGCGCCGTCGACCGTCGATACGCGGCAACTGCGGGAGCTCCATCTGCTGTCGCGAAGCTGAGAGTTGATGAAGAAGATTACGCTGCCCGAAGAAGGCATCGAGACGCTGTTCGGCTCACACGACGCCAACCTGAAACACATAGAGTCCGTCCTCGGCGTTCGCCTCAGCACGCAGGGGGCGCAGCTCATCGTCGAAGGCGGCAAGGCCGAAGAGGCCCGCGTCGCGACGATCTTCGAGCAGCTGCAGCAGCTGCGCGAGGCGGGCTACGAGCTGACGAACGGCGACGTGAAAACGGCCGCCGACCTGATCGTGGAGAACGCGGATCTCGACCTTCGCGACTACTTCCTCAAGGGCGGGCAGAAGCAGGCGGGACGCCGGCGCGTCAACCCGAAGAGCGTCAACCAGCGCCGCTATCTCGATGCCATCGAGCGGCACGACATCGTCTTCGGCATCGGGCCCGCCGGCACCGGGAAGACCTATCTCGCCATGGCGCAGGCGGTGACGTACCTGCTCTCCAAGAAGGTGACGCGCATCATCCTGGCGCGCCCGGCGGTGGAAGCCGGCGAGAAGCTGGGATTCCTGCCTGGAGATCTGCAGGAAAAGGTGAACCCGTACCTGCGGCCGCTCTACGATGCCCTCTACGACATGATGGAGACCGAGAAGGCGCAGCGCCTGCTCGAGCGGGGGACGATTGAGGTCGCGCCGATCGCGTTCATGCGCGGCCGGACGCTGAACGACGCCTTCGTCATCCTCGACGAGGCGCAGAACACCACGTCGGAGCAGATGAAGATGTTCCTGACGCGGCTCGGCTTCGGATCGAAGGCGGTGGTCACCGGGGACATCACGCAGATCGATCTGCCCACCGGCAAGATCTCGGGCCTCGTCGAAGCGATGAAGATCGTGCGCAACGTCGAGGGCATCGCGTTCATCCACTTCGACGAGAAGGACGTGGTCCGTCACAAGCTGGTGCAGATGATCGTCAAGGCCTACGACGCCTACTCGAATGGCGGACAGCGACAGTAGCCTCTCGGTCGATGTCGTGACGCCTCCGGGCGTCCGCGCGGCGGGCCTCGCGTCGTGGCTGCGAGGGATCGCCCCGGCGCGCGCTCGAGGGGGCATGACCGTCGCCATCGTGCCCGACGCGCGCGTGCACGCCCTCAATCGCCGGTATCGGAAAAAGGACGGGCCGACCGACGTGCTGTCGTTTCCCTCCGGCGAGCGCGGGTATCTGGGCGACGTCGTCATCGCCGCAGGCGTGGCGCGCCGCCAGGCAAAAGCCGCCGGCCATTCCCTGCAAACCGAGCTTCGAGTGCTGGCGCTGCACGGGCTGCTGCACCTGCTGGGGTACGACCATGAGCGGGACGAGGGGCGGATGTCGCGCCTGGAGCGCCGGCTGCGGGCCAGGGGAGGACTGCGTGAGGGCCTGATCGAGAGGCAGGTTCGATGACGCCTCTCTTCCTCTTTCTCCTCGGCTGCGTGCTCGTGTTCCTGGGCTGCATCGAAACAGCGTTCAGCACGCTGATGCGCCTGTCTCTGCGGCTGATGGCCGAGCGCGGCGGCCGCAGCGATCGCCTGGGTCAGTACCTCGACGAGCCGCTGACGCTGTTCATTCCGCTCCGGCTCCTGATCGCGACCGCCACGATCCTCGTCGGCCTGCTGACCGCGACGCTGACGGACGTGCACAACGCGCAGTCTGTCGTCACCTTTCTTCTGTCCGTGGTCCTCTTCGTGCTCGTGTGCGAGCACGTGATTCCGCTGCTCATCGTTCGGCGCAACCCCGAAACGGTGCTCGACGTCCTGCTCCCGGTGTTCCACCCCCTGGCGCGGCTGGTGCGGCCGTTGACGAGAACGCTCATCGCGGTGATCGAAGGCCGGCGCGACCGCGAGGGCGCCGAAGGCGAAGCCCCGGGGGCGGAGGCGCAGGCACCGACTGTGGCTGAACAACAGGACGAGGAGCACGCAATCTCCGAAGAGGAAGGGCGCGAGCTCCTGCAATCGATCGTCGACTTCACCGAAACGATCGTACGGGAAGTGATGACGCCGCGCCCCGACATCGTGGCGATCCGATCCAGCGCCACGCTTCCCGAGCTGCGTGAGCTGTTCCGCGAGCAGCAGTACTCACGTATTCCTGTTTACGGAGACAACCTCGACAACATCATCGGGATCGTGTTCGTGAAGGATCTGGTGTCGCTGCCGCCGGGAGCCGAGCCGCCACTGACCACTTTGATACGCCAGGCGTACTTCGTGCCCGAAAGCAAACGCGTGTCCGAGCTCTTGAAAGAGCTCCAGCGCAAGCAGGCCCACATGGCGATCGTCGTGGACGAGTACGGCGGCACCGCCGGCCTCGTGACGGTCGAGGATTTGCTCGAAGAGATCGTCGGCGAGATCCGCGACGAGTACGACGTCGAAGCCGAGACGGTCACCGACGAAGGCAACGGGAGCTTCGTGTTCAGCGGCAAGGTAAGCGTCGACGAAGTAGCCGATCGCCTGGGGGTCAAGATCGAGCGCGAAGGATTCGAGACGGTCGGCGGCTATCTGCTGTCTCACCTCGGCCGAATGCCGTACATCGGCGAGAAGTTCGAGGTCGACGATTTCGAAGTCGAGGTACTCGAAGTGGAGCGGCGTCGCATCAACAAGGTGCGCCTACGACGGCGCGCACCGGTTGAACAGGAGGAGGGGGCGTAGCACGGACGATGTCGAGGCCGTACCTCACACCCGAGCCGAGGCTACACTGATCGCGTGAAGTCGGGCTACGTTTCTTTCCTCGGCCGTCCGAACGCGGGGAAATCGACCCTGCTGAACCGCATCGTCGGGCACAAGCTGGCGATCGTGTCCGACAAGCCTCAGACGACGCGCACGCGCATTGTGGGAGTCAAGAACTACGACGAGGGGCAGGTCGTGTTCGTGGATACGCCGGGCGTCCACAAGCCGAGGCATCGCTTGAACGTCCGCATGGTCGACGTGGCGCTTGAAGCGATGCGTGAAGTCGATGTTCTCGCCCTCGTCGTCGACGTATCCGTCAAGCCGGGCATGGGCGATCAGTTCATGCTCGAGACCATCAGGGATGTGAAGACGCCGGCAATCCTCGCGCTCAACAAGGTCGACCTGATCGCCAAGGCCAGGCTGCTTCCACTCATCGATCACTACCGCAAGGCGCATCCCTTCGTGGAAATCGTGCCGCTGTCCGCCCTTGACGGCACCAACGTGGACGTGCTCGAGAAGCTGTTTCTTCAATACCTGCCCGAGGGAGAGCCGCTGTATCCAGCGGACTATGTTACCGACCAGACGGAGAAATTCGCCGCCTCGGAAATCGTGCGGGAACAGGTGCTGCAGCTCACCCACGACGAGCTGCCGTTCTCCACGGCGGTCATCGTGGACAAGTTCGAGGAGCCGGTCGAAGGCCAGGAGGTGCTCAGCCTCTATTGCACGATCCTCGTCGACCGGGAATCACAGAAACCGATCGTCGTAGGGAAGGGCGGGGCCATGATCAAGAAGATCGGCACCGCCGCCCGCCAGGAGCTCGAACAGTATTTCGGCACGCGGGTGTTCCTGGATCTGCACGTGAAGGTCCGGTCCGAGTGGCGCGACGACGTGCGCACGCTCGACGAAATCGGCTTGCACGGCCGCGACTAGCGGCGTCCTGTGCTACGCTTGACCTTTTGTAGGGTGACGGAAATTCACCATGGCGGCACAGCGCAGAATCGATCTCGTCCTCGACTCGGTCAAGCGACTGCTGCGCATTGGTGCGACCGCCAACCTGCTGAACCTCCTTCAGAAGCAGCACCCCGCCGACCTCGCGCAGGTCTTCAGCGACCTGCCTGAGAAGGATCGCGAAGCCGCCTTCAGCATTCTCGCCGACCGCAACGGGCGCCTCGCGATGGAGGCGATCTCGGAGCTCGGGCCCGAGGCCGGGGCCGGGCTCCTCGCGACGCGCCCTGCCGAGGAGATTGCCAAGCTCGCCCAGGAAATCCCATCCGACGACGCCGCGGCGCTGATCGACTACCTCCCCGAGGAGCTCTCGGCGGCCGTACTCGACCTGATGCGCCCGAAGGAGAGCGGCGTGGTCGAGAACCTGCTCGAGTACAAGGAGCAGACGGCGGGCCGCATCATGAACCCGCACGTCTTCGCGCTCAACGAGGACATGACGGTCGGCGAGGCGATTACCGAGCTTCAGAGCAACCGCGACGTCGAGATGGTCTTCTATCTCTACGTGGTCGACGACCGCCGCCACCTGGTGGGCGTGGTCTCGCTGCGCCGGCTGCTCCTCGTCTCGCCCGAAACGCCGCTGAAGCGGATCATGACGACCGACATCATCAGCGCGCGCGTGGACACGGACCAGGAAGAAGTGGCGCGCCAGGTCGCCTCGTACAACCTGCTCGCGATACCGGTCGTCGACGAGGAAAACAAGCTGGTCGGCGTCATTACCGTGGACGACGTGATCGACGTCATCAAGGATGAGGCGACGGAGGACATCTACCGCCTCGCCGGTGTGGCGGGCGACGAGCGCGCGTTCACGCCTGCCATGGAGTCGCTGCGAAAGCGCCTGCCGTGGCTCGGCGTGAACCTGGTAACGGCCTTTCTCGCAGCCGCCGTCGTGAGCATGTTCGAGGGGACCATCAGCCAGGTGACCGCACTGGCAGTGTTCATGCCGATTGTCGCCGGGATGGGAGGCAATGCCGCCATGCAGACGCTGACGGTGATCGTCCGCGGCATCGCGCTCGGCGAGCTGAGCTGGGCCAATTCACGCAAGGCACTCCTGAAGGAGGCGGCCGTCGGCATCGGTAACGGCGTGGTGCTCGGGCTGGTGGCTGCGGCAGTTGCCTGGGGCACTCGCGGCAGTCCGGTGCTCGGTTTGCTCCTGTGCGCGGCGATGATCATCAACATGTTCGTCGCGGCGACGGCTGGCACGCTCGTTCCGCTCGGGCTTCGCGCGGCGAACATCGATCCGGCGCTCGCGTCGTCGGTCTTCATCACGACGCTGACCGACGTGTTCGGGTTCGCATCGTTCCTCGGTCTCGCGACGCTCTTCCTCAGATACTTGGGAAATCCAGGATAGTTCGTGGGTTCGTGGGTTCGTCGGTTCGTGGGTTCGTCAGTTCCTGGGTTGTTGGTTCGCGGGCGCGGGTTGGGATCGTTATCCGGCGGAACCGTCGAACCGATGAACCAAGGAACCGACGAACTGACGAACCCACGAACCGACGAACTCCAAGTAAAATACCGAAGTTGCCGCTCTATACCGCGGACGCCTTGGTTCTGCGCACGTACAAGCTGGGCGAAGCTGACCGCATTGTCGTGTTTCTCACGCGCGATCGCGGCAAGAAGCGCGGCGTGGCGAAAGGCGCGCGGCGGCCACGCTCGCGGTTCACCGGCACGCTCGAGCCGCTCACGGAGGCGCGGATCGCGTATTTCGAGAAAGAGCGCCGCGAGCTCGTCGGCGTGAACTACGTGGAGCCGATGCGCTCGCCGCTGGCGATGTGCGGCCCGGACACGGGCGCCTCCCACACGGACGCGCTCGGATACGTGGGCTACTTCGCCGAGCTGCTCGACGAGTGGGCGCAGGAAGCCGACGCCGATGAGCGGCTGTATCGTTTGGGCGCGGCGATGCTGGAGGCGCTCGGCGCTGGCGCGCCGGTAGAACCGCTGGCGCGGTACTTCGAGTATTGGCTGCTGCGGCTGCAGGGTGTGTACCCCGAGTCGCGCGAAACGCTGTCGGAAGGGGCGCTGTCATTCCTCGCGGCGTCGCGGGCGTTGGCGCCGAACCGCGTGGGGGAGCTGCCTTCCGCCCGGCGAGTGCTGCGGGAGCTCGAGAACGTGCACCGCACGCTCATCACCATGCACTTGGAGAAATCGTTGAAGTCAGACCGCGTGCTTCGTGACCTGCGACGACATAGCTAGCCTCGCCTCGTGACATTTCAGGATCTGATCCTCAAGCTGTCGGCCTTCTGGGCTTCGCACGGCTGCCTGATTCAGCAGCCGCTGGATCTGGAAGTCGGCGCTGGCACGTCGCACCCGGAAACGTTGTTCCGCGTGCTCGGGCCGAAGCCCTGGAGCGTGGCGTACGTGCAGCCGTCGCGGCGGCCCGATGACGGCCGATTCGGCGAGAACCCGAATCGTCTGTTCAAGCATCACCAGTTCCAGGTGATCCTGAAACCGTCGCCGGATGAAGTGCAGCACCTCTATCTCGAGAGCCTCGAGTCGGTCGGGATCAACCCGCGCCAGCACGACATCCGCTTCGAAGAGGACAACTGGGAGTCTCCGACGCTTGGCGCTTGGGGCATCGGATGGCAGGTGATGCTCGACGGGCTGGAGATCACGCAGTTCACGTACTTCCAGCAGGTGGGTGGCATCGACCTGGAGCCGATCTCGTGCGAGATCACCTACGGCCTCGAACGGATTGCCATGTTTCTGCAGCGTGTCGAGAACGTCTACGACCTCGAGTGGGGCGGCGGCGTGAAGTACGGTGAGGTACGGCTGCAGGAGGAAATCGAACAGTCGAAATACGCGTTCGGTCAGGTGAAGATGCCGCCGGGAGAATTTGCGGCGCTCCATCGTGATTTGTTCGACAAGAATTTCGGCTTCGCACAAACGCTGCTCGAGTCGGGGCTGCTTCTGCCGGCACTCGAGCATGCACTCAAGTGCTCGCACCTCTTCAACATCCTGGATTCGAGCGGCAGCGTGGGCGTGACGGAGCGAACGGCGTACATCCTTCGCGTCAGGCAACTCGCTCTGCGGATTGCGCAGGCGTACGTAGGAAACGATGGACCGCGAGCTGCTGATTGAGATCGGGTGCGAGGAGATCCCGGCCAGCTGGCTGCCGGGGCTCACCGCGCAGATGGCGCGTCACCTCGAAGTGCGCCTGAAGGAGTTTCGGCTCACGCTGGGCGCGCCGGTCGAGAGCTTCAGCACGCCTCGTCGGCTCACGGCGCGCGTGGCGAGAGTGGCGGAGCGGCAGGAAGATCTCGAGGATGTCGTCCTCGGACCGCCGGTGTCTGCGGCCTTCAAGGATGGTCAGCCGACTCCCGCGGCGGTGGGGTTCGCGAAGAAGTACGGCATCGAGGTATCGGCGCTCGAGCGCCGGGAGTCACCGAAGGGGACGTATCTCGCGCATCGCGTGCATCAGCGGGGCAAGGCGGCCGTGGACGTCTTTGCCGATATCCTCTCGGCGCTGCTGCGCGATCTGACGTTTCCGAAGCAGATGCGCTGGGACGCGTACCTCGAGGACGGCAAGGGGGAGCTTACCTTTGCCCGCCCGATCAGGTGGATCGTCCTGCTCTACGGCGGCCGCGTGGTGCCGTTCGTCATCCGCCGGACTGAAATTGCTCAGGGCCCGCTCGTGCAGGACGTTCGCTCGGGCGCGAACACGTACGGGCATCGATTTCTCACGACCAGCGGCCGCGCCGGACGGGCGATCAAAGTGAAGACGTTCGACGACTATCACGCGCGGCTGGCGGAGAACTTCGTCATCCTCGATCGCTCTGAACGCGAGGGGCGGATCCGGCGTGAGCTCGAGACGCATGCGCGCCGGCTGGGCGGCCGCGTCAACACCGCCGGTCTCCTGCAGGAAGTGCCCGACCTCGTCGAATACCCGTCCGTGGTCGCCGGGCATTTTCCGGTGGAGTTCCTCGAGCTTCCCGAGGAAGTGCTGGCGACGACGATGATTCACCACCAGCACTACTTCCCGGTGGTCGACGACGAGGGAAAGCTGAAGCCGGCGTTCCTTGCCGTGACCAACATGCAGCCGGAGAAGCCGGAGATCATCGCCCGCAACTCCGAGCGCGTGCTCACCGCGCGCCTGCGCGACGCCCGTTTCTTCTACGACCAGGATCGCAAGACGCCGCTGGAGTCGCGCCTCGAGCGCCTGTCGACGATCGTCTTCCACAAGAAGCTTGGCAGCTACCGCGAGAAGGCTGAGCGCGTGGCGTCGCTTGCGTCGTGGATGGCCTCCGATGCATTTCAGCGGCCCGATGCCGTTGCGTTTGCGGAACAGGCCGGGCGTCTCTGCAAGGCCGACCTCGCAACCGACATGGTCCGCGAGCTGACGGAGCTGCAGGGCACGATGGGCGGCATCTACGCGCGGGCGGACGGTCTGCCTGCCGAGGTCTGGAAGGCGATCTACTTCCATTACCTTCCGATTGGGGTCGAAGCAGACGCACCGCCTTCTCGGCAGCAGCTCGGTGCAGCAGCCCTGACATGGGCAGCCGTCTCGCTGGCCGACAAGCTCGACTCCGTGGTCGGGATGTTCACGGCCGGGGAGCGTCCCACCGGCTCGCGCGATCCCCTCGGCCTCCGGCGCCAGGCGCAGGGTGCAGTCAAGATCCTTGCGGATCTGCCGGAGCTGACCGGCCTGGACGCACGCATTCGGCTCGAGGCGCTGCTCGACGCTGCTGCCAGGCCCTTCGGTGGTTTCCACGAGGCCAGCGACGCGCTCGTTGCCTTCATGCGCGATCGTCTCGTGCATTTGCTCGAACAGCGAGGATTCGATATTCGCATCGTCCGCGCGGTCACGTTCGCCGGGTTGACGCCACTCGACGCGCGCCGCAAGGCGGAGGCGCTCGCGCAGATGAGCGGCTCGGCCGCGTTGCTCGGCGTGGCGGCGCTTCTCAAGCGTGCGAAGAACATTACGAAGAACGTCTCCGGCGTGCTGCTGAGCGACGTCCGGCACTCGCTTCGCGAGCCGGCCGAGACCGCGCTTGCTGACGAGCTCGATCGTCGCGAGGCGGTCGTCAGTGCAGCGCGCGAGCAGCAGAATTACCGCGAAGCGTTCTCACAGATCGCACAGCTGCAGCCGGTCGTCACGAAGTTTTTCGACGAGGTTCTCGTGATGGCCGAGGACGATACGCTTCGCACCGCGCGGCTGGCGCTCGTAGCGACGCTGCGCGATCTGATCCTCTCAATCGCAGACCTCTCGGAAATCGCAGCCGAGAAGGACAACTAGGAGTATTCGACACCGATGGCAAAGAAGACACAGCGGAAGCCAAAGAAGACCAAGTACGTCTACTTCTTCGGGAACGGCAAGGCCGACGGCGACCGCACGATGAAGGACACGCTCGGCGGCAAGGGCTCCGGTCTCGCGGAGATGACCAACGCGGGATTGCCGGTTCCCCCGGGCTTCACGATTTCCACCGACGTCTGCACGATCTACTACAAGGAGAAGGGAAAGATCCCGGCGTCGATCGAGGCGGAGATGAACGAGAACCTCCGCAAGCTCGAGAAAGCCGCGCACGCCACGCTCGGTTCCAACGAAAACCCGCTGCTCGTGTCCGTGCGGTCGGGGGCCAAGTTCTCGATGCCCGGGATGATGGACACCATCCTCAACCTCGGCCTCAACGACCAGACCGTTGAGGGCCTGAAGGCGCGCACGAAGAACGGCCGCTTTGCGTACGACAGCTACCGCCGCTTCATCCAGATGTTCGGCAGCGTGGTGCTCGAGATTTCGAAGCAGGCCTTCGAGCACGAGTTCGAGGCCGTCAAGGCGGCGCGCGGCGCAAAAACCGATACGGACCTGGACGAGGCCGCGCTGCGCGAAGTCGTCGAGCGCTACAAAAGAGTGGTGCGCGACAAGACGCGGAAGCCCTTTCCACAGGAGCCGCACGAGCAGCTGAAGATGTCGCGCGACGCCGTGTTCCGATCGTGGATGAATCCGCGCGCGCAGGAATACCGCCGCATCTACGATATCCCCGACCACATCGGTACCGCCGTGAACGTCCAGATGATGGTCTTCGGCAACACCGGCGACCGTTCGGCCACGGGCGTCGGGTTCACACGTAACCCCGCGACCGGAGCGAAGGAGTTCTACGGCGAGTTCCTGATCAACGCCCAGGGCGAAGACGTGGTAGCGGGCATCCGCACACCGCAGCCGATCGTGGAGCTCGAAAAGGTTCTTCCGAAGGCCTACAAGGAGCTGCGCACCATCACCACGCGGCTGGAGAAGCACTACAAGGACGTGCAGGACTTCGAGTTCACGATTCAGGATGAGCGTCTCTTCATGCTGCAGACGCGCAACGGAAAGCGCACCGGATATGCCGCCGTCGTGATTGCCACCGATCTGGTGAACGAAAAGCTCATCACGCCGAAAGACGCGGTGCTGCAGATCGATCCCGAGGCCCTGTCGCAGCTCCTCGCGCCCGGCTTCGATCCCAAGGAATGGAAGGCGCTGCCGGTGGCCACGAAAGGGCTGCCCGCCTCGCCCGGCGCCGCCAGCGGCCACGCCGTGTTCAGCGCCGACGACGCGGTGAAGTGGACCGACCAGGGGAAACCGGTGATCCTCGTCCGGCGGGAGACCGTGCCGGACGACATTCACGGCATGTTCGTGTCGCAGGGGATTCTCACGGCCACTGGCGGCATGACGTCTCATGCGGCCGTCGTCGGACGTCAGATGGGCAAGCCGTCGGTGGTCGGGGCAGGAGAGCTGCACATCAACGAGAGCGCGAAACAGTTCACCGTCAACGGCAAGACCGTCAAGGAAGGCGACTTCGTCTCGTTCGATGGCCTGACCGGTGAAGTAAAGCTGGCGAAGGTCTCGTCCAAGCCAAGCGAGATCCTGCAGGTGGTGAATGGGCAGCTGAAGGAAAAGGAATCGCCGCTCTACAAGCGCTTCAACCAGATTCTCACGTGGTCTGACAAGTTCCGACGGATGGGCATCCGGGCCAATGCCGATCAACCCGACCAATCGGAGCTCGCGTACGCGTTCGGCGCACGCGGCATCGGGCTGTGCCGGACCGAGCACATGTTCTTCGGCGAGGGACGCATTCCGATCGTGCAGCGCATGATCCTGGCGGACAACGAAGCGGACCGCCGCGCCGCGTTGAAAGAGCTGCTGCCGCTGCAGCGCGGCGATTTCTACGGCGTCTTCAAGGCGATGCATGGCGAGCCCGTGACCATCCGGACGATCGACCCGCCGCTCCATGAGTTCCTGCCGAAGCGGGAGGAGCTGATGGTCGAGATCGCAAAGCTCGAAGCGACGGGGAAGACGGGGAAGGAGCTCGAGGACAAGAGGACGCTCCTCCATCGCGTGGAGCAGCTGCACGAGTTCAATCCAATGCTGGGCCACCGCGGCGTGCGGCTGGGCATCACGTACCCGGAAATCACCGAGATGCAGACGCGCGCCATCATCGAGGCTGCCTGCCAGCTCGCAAAGGAAGGCCTCAAGGTCACGCCCGAAATCATGATCCCGCTGGTCGGGCACGTGAAGGAGCTCCGCGATCAGAAGGTCGTGGTCGAGCGCGTCGCTGCCGAGGTGATGAAGGAGATGGGGATCAAGGTGAAGTACCTCGTGGGCACGATGATCGAAGTGCCCCGTGGCGCGATGACGGCCGATCAGGTGGCGCAGGAGGCGGAGTTCTTCTCATTCGGGACGAACGACCTCACGCAGCTGACGTTCGGCTTCTCGCGCGACGACATCGGCAAGTTCCTGCGCGTCTATACCGACAAGAAAATCCTCGATAAGGATCCGTTCGCGACATTCGATGTGGATGGCGTCGGCCCGGTGGTGACGACGGCCGTCGAGCTCGGACGGAAGACCCGACCCGACATCAAGCTGGGCGTCTGCGGCGAGCATGGCGGCGATCCTGCGTCGATCCACTTCTTCGAGAAAGTCGGGTTGAACTACGTGAGCTGCTCGCCATATCGTGTCCCCGTTGCCCGCCTGGCGGCTGCGCAGGCGGCGCTGTCGGTCCGCGTGGGTGATTAGCGTTTACGTACATCAGCACGGCGAGACTAAGGCCGTCGAGCGGGTCGAGCCCCAGTGGCTCGATCCCTCGTCCGGCGCGACGCTCTGGGTCGATCTCGAAGCCCCAACGCCGGAAGAGGCGCGCGTTATACTCATCGAAACGTTTCACGTCCATCCGTTGGCCGTTGAAGACGCCATCAGTGAGATCCACCATCCGAAGGTCGAGGCGTACGACGGCGTCCTGTACGTGATCCTCCACGGCATCGCCCTTCAGAAGCGGCAACACCGCTTCGAAACGCGTGACGTGGACTTCTTTCTCAGCCGAAACCACCTGGTGACGGTGCACGGCGGACCGTCGCGCAGCATCGCGAAGCTTCGGGAGGTGTGCGACAAGCACTCGAGCGTGCTCGCCGAGGGGCCGGTCGCTCTGATGCACCGCATTGTCGATTCCATGGTCGACCACTACCGGCCCGAGATCGAGGCGATCGAGAAGCGCATCGACAAGCTCGAGCACGAGGCGGTGCTGCAGGCCCGCGAGACCCTCGTCCGCGAGATCCTGGCGCTCAAGCGGGATCTCTCGTCGCTGCGTCGGGTGGTCATTCCGCAGCGCGACGTGGTCGGCCGCCTGGCGCGGCGGGAGTTCGACATCATCAACAACGAGATGGCCTACCGCTTCCGCGACGTGTTCGACCACCTCGTGCGGCTGTCGGACGAAGCGAACCTCTTCCAGGATCGGATCAACAGCGTCCTCGACGCGCATCTGTCGACGGTGTCGAACCGGCTGAACCAGGTCGTGAAGGTGCTCACGGTCATGTCGACGATCTTCCTGCCGCTCACGGTGCTCACCGGGATGTACGGCATGAACGTGCCGCTGCCGCATTTTCCGGGAGGCGCGACGGCTCAGTTCTGGTGGATTCTCGGCATCATGGCAGCCCTGGCCGCGGGAATGCTGGCGTTTTTCCGGGCGCGGGGCTGGATCTGAGATGGGGAAGATCCACTGCCTTCCTGTCGACCTCGCGAATCAGATTGCCGCGGGCGAGGTGGTGGAGCGGCCGGCGTCGGTCATCAAGGAGCTGGTCGAGAACGCGATCGACGCCGGCGCGCGGCGGCTCTCGATTGTCGCCGAGTACGGCGGCAAGAAGCTGATTCGCGTCGACGATGACGGCGAGGGGATGGGGCCGGAGGACGCGCGGCTGGCCATCGAACGGCACGCGACGAGCAAAATCCGGCGCGCCGAGGATCTCGAGCGCATCGCCACCTTGGGATTCCGCGGCGAGGCGCTGCCGAGCATTGCGTCGGTGTCGCATTTCCTGCTGCGCACGCGGCCGCGCGGAGCGCCGACGGGCACGGAGGTGCGCGTGAACGGCGGTGCCATGGCGGCGGTGACCGAAGCGGGAATGCCGGAGGGCACCAGCGTGCAGGTGGCGGACCTCTTCTACAACCTGCCGGCGCGGCGCAAGTTCCTGAAGTCGGACGCCGCGGAGGCCGCGCAGGTGTCTCGCATCGTGACGCAACTCGCCCTGTGCTATCCGGAGATCGGCTTCCACCTGGTGAGCGCGGGACGAACGGTCGTTCAGTGCCCGCCGGTGGCGACCCTGCGCGACCGCCTGTATCAGCTGTATGGCGATCGTGACGACCTCGTCGAGGTGCGGCGCGACGCCGGCGACATCAGGGTGCTCGGCTACATCGCCGCGCTCGCCGAGCAGGGACCAACGCGAGGTCCTCAGAACATCTTCATCAACCGGCGTCTGGTGAAGGACCGGACGATTGCCAGCGCGATCATCACGGCGTACAGCGTGGCATCGATCAAGGAGCGCAGCCCCGAGGTGCATCTCTTCATCGAGATGCCGCACGACGCGATCGACGTCAACGTGCACCCGACCAAGGCGGAGGTCCGCTTCCGCGAGCAGGGCCACGTCCACGAGGTGATCCGCCGCACGCTCGGCGACGCGCTGGGGCGGAGCGGCATTCCAGTCTTGGAGCTGCAGCCGCCACCAATCGGACCGGCGCCGCTTCCAACTACTGCGCATCTGCCTCACGCCTATGCGTCGACATTTCCAAGTCGCTGGAGCGTTGGGGCCGCACCGACACCTGCACCGACGAGCGAAGCGCAGATTGCACCGACAGCCGAAGCAACGATTGCACCAACGAGCGGAGCAGGGATCGCACCGACATTCATCCGCCCCTTGATGCTCCTCGGCCAGTTCAGGGATACGTTCATCGTCGCCGTCGATGAGGAGGGGATTGCGATCATCGATCAGCACGTCGCGCACGAGCGAGTGCTCTTCGAACGGATCGCGGATCGACTCAGCGCGGGGCGGCTCGAGAGCCAGCGGCTGCTCGAACCGATGCTCGTGGAAGTGTCACCGAGCGGCCGGCAGGCACTGGCGGCGCATGCTGCCGATCTCGACCGGCTTGGGTTCGAAATCGAGGAGTTCGGCGGCGGCGCGTTGCGGGTGACGGCATTCCCTGCGCTGTTGCGCCGCGAGGACTGCGAGGCGGCGATACGCGCGCTTGCCGAGGATCTGGAAGGCTTCGACCGCGGCTCGAAAGTGGAAGACGCCCTCAAGCGCATCGCGGCCACGATGGCCTGTCACGCGGCCGTGAAAGCCAACTACCCGCTGACGCCGGAGAAGATGGCGCACATCCTCGACGAGCTCCGGCGCACGGCCTACTCGACGATCTGCCCGCACGGACGGCCCGTGATGCTGCGCCTGACAAGGCGAGAAATAGAAAAGAATTTTCAGAGAATCTAGCCGGTTCGATTCGCCCAGCGATGTTCGTTTACTACATTGGTCGTTCACTGCAGCTGGCGGGGATGTGGGTCCTGCTGGTGGCCATCTTCACTGCTGGCCCCATGGGTCCCAGCCCGCGTCTGTTCGCCTACGGAATCGCGACCTTTGTGGCCGGATGGGGGATCGTCCGATATAAGGGGAGAGCAAAACCTTGACAGTCGGGTTAGCGGTTGCTACTCTGTTTGCGCTCGCTAAGTACTGATAGACAAGGATTTAGCTCAGCCGTTTCCCAAGCGAAAAGGCGCGGGCGGTCGTGTATGACGACGCCGCGCAAAGCTGTAAATCCCGTCGTGAGCGGGATGATTTAGCTGCCGAACTTGGAAGCAGAGCGCGGCGTTCCGGCCGGCTACTCGTCCAATTTTCTGGTAGCGGATCCGGAGCACGAATGTCCGTCCGCCGAGTGATTGCCTACAGTGGTCTCGCCGTTGGTGGGGCCATCCTCTGCTTCGTCCTCGGGACCTACACGGCGCATCATTCGATGTCGCTGCAGCTGGCCGAGAACGAAGCTCGCATTGCCGCCCTTCGCGACGAGATGGCGCGCAACATTCTGCAGATCCGCCAGGCCCAGGCGAGCCGCGCGTCCGGAACAGACGGGCAGCGTGAGCCCGAAGTCGTCGGCGCGTCCGGCGCCAACGCGGTGCCCCTGGTCGAGGAGATCAAGCGTCAGCTTCAGAGCGAGATGGGGTTGCTCCCGGTGCGGCTGCTGCGCGAGCGCCGTCAGAGCTTCGTCGAGCTCAACGCCTGGGACAACTACGGCAAGTCGAGCTACGGCACGGCCGGCTATCTCGGGAACGGCTACTTCATCACGGTCAAGCACGGGGTCGTCGCGCTCGAAGATCCTGTCGACGGCCGCGAGCCCCGCCGCATCACGCGGATCACGCTGCGGTATCAGGGCCGCGATATCCCGGCCCGTCTCGTGGATGCCGGCGACGCGAACGTCGAAGTGCATCCGGGCGACTGGGCCATCGTGAAGATCAAGGGCGACGTCAGCCTGCCGGCGCTTCGCCTGGACACGGCCTACGGATACGAATTCGCCGACCCGATCTTCCGTCTTGGCAACGACTACTCGAAGGGCATCATCCTCAGCACCGGCTACGTTGGTCAGCGCACGGCCAACGGGCTCGTCACCTGCCTCACCGACGGCCACCCCGGCGTGTCAGGAGGCGGCGTGCTCGATCAGCAGGGCAATCTCGTTGGGATTCCGATCGGCCGTATGCAGGGTGACTACAGGTTCTCCTTCATCCTGCCGCTGCGCGCCGAGATGTTCAGGAAGGTCCCGGGGGCGGGGGGGACTGCCGACGCGATCACGGAGAACAACTGAGGTGATCGCTCACTTGTCGCTCTCGGCTTTCGATTTCCTGGCTTTCTTGATCTCGTCCCAGCCCTCCAGCCGCCGCCGGATCTCCTTCTCGAAGCCCCGGTTCGTCGGCCGGTAGTACTTCCGCCCCGCCAGCGACGGCGGCAGGCAGTCCATCGCAGCGACCGCGTCGGGGTCGTCGTGCGCGTACTGGTAGTCCCTGCCGTAGTTGAGATCCTTCATCAGCTTTGTCGGCGCGTTCCGCAGATGCAGCGGCACCGGGTCCGCCGCCTGGGTGTGGGCGTCCGCGGCTGCCGCGCCATACGCGGTGTAGACGGCGTTGCTCTTCGGCGCGGTCGCCAGGTAGATGGCGGCCTGCGCCAGGGCGTTGTTCCCCTCAGGCATGCCGATGAAGTGCACGGCGTCCTTGGCGGCCACGGCGACGACCAGCGCCTGCGGATCGGCGTTGCCCACGTCTTCGGACGCGAAGCGCACCAGGCGCCGCGCGATGTACAGCGGATCTTCCCCGGCCTCGAGCATGCGCGCGACCCAATAGACCGCCGCATCGGGATCGCTGTTGCGCATCGACTTGTGGAGAGCGGAGATCAGGTTGTAATGCTCTTCGCCGCCCTTGTCGTAGAGCAGCGCACGCCGCTGGATCGCGTGCTCGAGCTGCGCCACGTCGAGCTCGCGCACCATCGTCTCAGGATTCATCGGCGCGGCGGCGGCGGAGAACTCGAGCAGATTGAGGGCGGCGCGCGCATCGCCGTTTGCGAAACGCGCCATCGCGGCGATCGCTTCATCGCTGACGCGGAGATCCATGCCGCCAAGTCCATGCTCGTGGTCGGATAGCGCGCGCCTGAGCAGCGTCTCGATCTCCTCCTGCGCGAGCCCGCGCAGCACGAACACCTTGGAGCGCGAGAGCAGCGCGGCGTTCACCTCGAACGACGGGTTCTCGGTCGTCGCGCCGATGAGCACGATGTCACCCGCCTCGACGCGCGGGAGAAACGCATCCTGCTGCGCCTTGTTGAAGCGGTGAATCTCGTCGACGAAGACGATAGTGCGGCGGCCGCTGCGACGCCGGCGGTCTTCGGCTGCCGCCATGACCTCTTTGATCTCCTTGATGCCCGCGAGGACGGCGCTGAAAGGCACGAAGTGGGCCTTGGTCATCTCCGCGACGATGCGCGCCAGCGTTGTCTTGCCCGTGCCGGGCGGCCCCCAGAGGATGATTGATTGGAGGAGATCGCGCTCCATCGCCTCGCGCAGCGGCTTTCCCGGCCCGAGGATCTCGTCCTGTCCCACGAGCTCGTCGAGGGTGCGCGGCCGCATCCGATCCGCCAGCGGCGTCCCGACCGCCGGTTTGCCTGGCTGGGTGGGCTCGAGGTCGTCGAAGAGAGACATGGTCACGCTCGCTGCCGGCGCGCTTCGTAGATGAGCAGGGCGCCGGCGATCGCGACATTGAGGGATTCCACCGGCGGCCGCATCGGGATCGTTACGCGCGCATCGCATGCGGCGATCGCCTCGGGCGCCAGCCCGGCCCCTTCGCCTCCCAGAAACAGAAGGACGCGGCCGCGCCAATCAACCTTTTCAGGAGGGGCGCCGCCGCGCGGAACGGATGCGACGAGACGCACGCCGGATGTTCGCGCCTGCAGAATCGCCTCCTCTGGCGCCATGGCGGCCACCACGGGCAGGCGCAGCACGCTCCCCATGCTGCCGCGAAGCGCCTTCCACGAAAACGGCGATGCCGACGAGCCGCAGACGACGGCGCCGGTGGCGCCACCGGCTTCCGAAACGCGCAGCAGCGCGCCGAGGTTGCCAGGGTCTTGCACGTCGACGGCCGCCACGATCAACGCGTCCGGCGGGCGGCACATCGCATCGAGCTGTGCCGGCTTCACGCGCGCGATCGCGACGAGGCCCGATGGCGAACGAACCGGACTGATCGCCCCCATCACCGAGTCGGTGACGACGGACACGTCAACGCGCTGGCGTTTGAGCGCGTCGACCAGGGCGGCGATCTCCGTTCCTTCCGTCAGACGCGTTGCGGCGACGGCCGCGTGTCCGATCTCCACACCGGCCGCGCGCGCTTCCTGCACGAGGTGGACGCCTTCGAGCAGGAGCGAGCTGCCGTCGGACGGTGGGTTGCGCGCCAGGTCGCGATACACGCGCACGATCGGATTCTGCCGGCTCGAAATGCTCCGCACGCGGTCCGGAAGTGAGCATAACAGAGTGTGCTAAAGTCTGAATCGGCCGTGAAAGAGCGGATTCTGAAGCGTTTCAACGATGAAATCGCAGCGCTCGAGCGCGAGCTGAAGGTCGACCTGCCGAAGGAGATTCAGCGCGCGCGCGAGCATGGCGACCTCCGCGAGAACGCCGAGTACAAGGCCGCCAAAGAACGGCAGACCATCGTCAACTCGCGCATCGCGATGCTGAAAAAGCGCGTCGCGGAGATCTCGCTCGTGAATCTCGAGCGAATCCCGAAAGACAGGGCAGGGTTCGGCTCGACGGTTCATCTGCGAGACGAGAACGGCGATGCCGTCGTCTATCAGCTCGTCATGCCCGAAGAGGCCGATGTGGAGAAAGGTCTGATCTCCACATCCTCTCCGATTGGCCGCGCCATCCTGAACAAGGAAGAGGGCGACGAGATCAAGGTTGTCACGCCAAGCGGCCGCCGCGCGTTCGAGCTCGTCAAGCTCCTGACCATCTACGACGAAGCCGACTAGTGGAACCGTACTCGCCCGACCGCCGCACGGCTCTGGTGTTCTGCGGCACGGGCGCGCACGGGGCTTATCAGGCAGGGGTGTTGCGCGCCCTGCAGGAGGCTGGCGTCAAGATCGACGTCGTGGCCGGACAGGGTGTCGGCGCGGCGACGGCTGCGCTTGCCGCAATCGATGGTGGCTCGAGGCTCTGGGAGGCGAGCGGGGTTTGGCGGGGGGGAGCCGCCGCTCGTCTCTACGGCTGGAAGCGCACGCTGCTCGCGGCCGGCTGGTTGTTCGTCGCGCTCTGCGCCACCGCACTTTTTCTGACAATCCAGGCCGCGACCGGGCGACCCGTTTCGACGGCCGCTGCGTTGATCGTGGCTGCGTTCGCGCTTGCCATCGTCGGCGTCATGGGCGGCGCGGCGTTCTTCGATCGTATGCGCGGGCTGACCAGGCGCCGCGCCTCGGGGAGCTGGTGGTGGCGGGTCGCGGGCGCACCTCTCGATGGACGCGCCGCACGCGAGCTCTTCGTCGAAACCATCTGGGGGTTGATTCGAGGCGCCGCGCCGCTGGCGCGACCGGATCGCCTGGCGCTCGGCCGCCGTTATTCCGAGGTGCTCGCGGAGAGCCTCGGTCAACCCGGCTTTCGAGAGCTGTTGATCGTCACCCACGATCTCGAAACGCACGGCGACCTCGTGGCGGGGCTGCTGCGCGACTCGTATCGGCGCGAGTTCATGGCGCGGCGTACTGGGCGCGAACGGCGGGCCGAGGCCCTCGACCTGGCCGGTATCGGCCGCGACCATGCGATCGATGTCGTGTGCGGTGCCCTGACGCTGTCGCTCGGAACCGATCCGTACCTGATCACGTTCGGGCCCGACACCTACTGGCGCGGCGAGACGCATCGTCTCGCTGACCGTCCCGGAGGCGTGGCGCGTCTCCTCGAAGAGCTCTATGGAGCCGGCGTGTCCCAGGTGATCCTCGTGAGCGCCGTCGCGGTGGCGATGACGCCTCATCGCCTGGTCTCGCCCGGACTGAACCTGCGGCAGCGTGTCGGCGAAGCCGTCGCGTCCGCCGAGGCGGCCGCGGTGCGCGATGCGATCGAGCAGGCCCGCCTTCGCTTCGATGGCATCTTCTCCATTTGTCCGGCGCACAATCCCGTTGGCGCACTCGACTTCGCTGGCGCGTATGATCAGACCTCCGACCGCCGGTACACGCTTTCGGAGCTGATGGAACGCGGGTACGAAGACGCATACCGCCAGTTCATCGAGCCCGTTGTCGGCGCGAGCGGAGACCACCTCCAGATCGGAGACGCGCATGGACAAAGGGTTCTCGACGACGCTGATACACCGCGGTGAACGGCAGCCGGGCGGCGCGCTGACGACGCCGATCTTCGAAACAACGACGTTCGTCTTCGAAAGCGCGGAAGCCGTCGAGCAGTACAACGCCGGGAAATCATCCCGGTTCCTGTACTCCCGCTACGAGAACCCGACGATCGTCGCCACCGAAGAGAAGCTGGCGGCCGCCGATGGGGCAGAGGCAGCGCTGGCCTTCAGCTCCGGCATGGCTGCGACGACGCACGCGCTGCTGACGTTCCTGAAGGCGGGCGACGAAGTGGTCTGCAGCTCCGCCATCTATGGCGGAACGCTCCACCTCCTCGGAGACTTCCTCCCGAAGTTCGACATCCGGCCTCGATTCGTCAGCCTCGACGAGCTTCGCGAACCGGCACGCGTCATCGGCGACAGCACGCGAATCGTCTGGTTCGAGTCGCCGATCAATCCGACGCTGCGGTGCGTGGACGTCCGGGCCGTCGCCGACGCCTGCCGCGCGCGCGGGGTGCTCAGCGCGATCGACAACACGTTCGCCAGCCCGATCAACCAGCAGGCGCTTGCGCTCGGCGTCGATCTCTCGATGCAGAGCGCGACGAAGTATCTGAACGGACATAGCGACGTCACCGGCGGGGTGCTGTCGGGAAGGCGTGAGCTCATCGACGCCGTGGCGGCGGCGCGCCGAAAATTGGGCGGCGTCATGGATCCGCAGGCGGCCTATGCGCTCGGCCGCGGACTGAAGACGCTGCCGATCCGCATTGCCCGGCATAACGCAAACGCCATGGCGGTGGCGTCGGCGCTCGAGGGCCATCGCGCCATCGAGCGCGTCTTCTATCCCGGCCTGCCATCGCATCCGGACCACGCCGTTGCGAAGCGCCAGATGACCGGCTTCGGCGGCATGGTCTGCATCGACGTGAAGGGCGGCCAGGCCGCGGCCTACCGGGTGTTCAACCGGCTGCAGGTCATCAAGCGCGCCGCAAGCCTCGGCGGAACCGAGAGCCTGTGCAGCCTCCCGATCCTCACGTCGCAGTGGGGCCACACCGACGAGCAGCTGGAAGCAGCCGGCGTGACCAGAGGCATGATGCGCTTGTCGATCGGACTCGAGGATCCGGAGGACCTCATTGCCGATCTGAAACAGGCTCTTTCGTAACTCCCAACGGCCAAACTCCCAAGGTGATTCTCGTGCTTCGACTTGTCCGCTCCGCTCGATGACTTTCGCGACTGCGCTTGCAGGCGTGAGTCACGGCACACGAAGACACGATGGCACGAGGATCTATCGGCTCCTTGCCAGCGATTTGTGGCCTTCGTGTTTTCGTGTCCTCGTGTGCCGTGACAGGTTTTTGACAAGTGCAGTCACGAGAATCGCCGAGCGAAGCGGACATCCACAGTCGCTTCGAGAGCTGGGTGTTGGGATTGGGAGCTGGAGCGAGAGCGGCTAGGCTCGGACAGGTTCTCGACGCTTGTCCCCGGGCTGGTGCTCATGCAGGAACTGCGTCATGAGCTCGAGGATCCGGTCGGTGAAGCGATCGGGCTCGGGCTCTCCGTACTTTTCACGGTACGCGCGGAGCGGAACGACGGCCTTGGCCATCGCGCGATGACCGCCGGCGCTTCCGATGTCGGCGAAGAAGCGGCGCACGAACTCGCCCGCATTGCGTGAGTACCCGAGGTTGCGGACCGACATCACGAGCGACTCGTTCACCACGCCCGCGATGATCGTCCACTTCACGTTCTCGAGCTGCAGGAAGAAGTCGGCGACGTACGGGATGAAGTCTTCGCGCGGCAGCTGCCCGAGGAACGCGCAGAATACCTGCTCCACCATCCGTCCGCGCTGCGTCGCTTTCAGCACGTACTCCAGCCGCTCCATCGTGATCTCCGCTCCCTCCATCTTCCGGATGAGCGCGGCGTCGGCGAGCGGGTAAAGGTACGAGAACGCTTCGAGGTCCACCCGGTTGGCCTGGCGGTTGAAGAACAGCGTGTCCGACTTGATCGCGTAGAGCATCGCGGTGGCCGTGCGCTCGGAGATGTTCACGTCGACGGCGCGCAGATGCTCCGTCAAGATCGTCGACGTCGAGCCGTAGTCGGGCCGGATGTCCTTGAAGACGGCGTTGTAGCCGGGCTGCTCCGGGTGATGATCGATGACCAGGTCGCATCGCTCGATCAGACCCGGGAAGTAATGCGGCTGCACGTCCACCATGGCGACGCGATCGAACTCGTTCACGCTCTCCGGGACGATGACTTCGATCGCGATGTCCAGCAGCTTGACCATCCGTTCGTTCTCGGGGCGGGTCACCCCCTGCAGGCATCCAATGATCGCGGACTGCTTGTTGCGCCGCAGCACGTTGCGCAGCGCCAGCCCGCTGGCCATCGCGTCCGGGTCGGGATCGTTGTGCAGGAGGATGAGCACACGCTCGGCGTCGCTGAAGTAGCGCTGATACTGCTGGACCTTCAGGCGCGTCAGCGACCGGCTGAACTCGGTGATCAGCACGCTGCCGAAGAGCTCGGCGAACGTCAGATAATTGAGCTCTGTGAACTGTGACTTGAGATCTTCTTCGCGCCGCTTGGAGTCGGTGACGCCGACGCCGATCACATAGACCAGCGTGCCGCCCGCGTCGCGGATCGCTTCGAGAATCTTGCGGATGCTGCGGCGTCCGTTGTCTTCGACGATGACGCAGGTGCTGGGTGTGAGATCCGCCTTGACGTAGGTGTCCATCCGGCGGAGGTCGGCGGCCGTCACGTGCATGCCGGCATCGTGGAGGCGCCGGGCCAGCGGACGACTTTCGACCAGGAACTCGACTTCGAAGCTGGGCAGCAGGATCTCGTCGAGCATCCTGATGAACAGCTCATTGTGGCAGACGGCGAGGCACCTCATTTGCTGGGCCAGTGTCGGCTCGGCTGGGGCGCCCAATGTTCGGTAACCATACGCCTGATACGCGCCAACCCGCGATTATACGCTTCCGGACGCGCCTCGCGTGTTTCATCACTGTTACGATGATTCCCGCGGCGTTCGCCCAGGTCCCGCCCGGAGATCCCGGCACCGCCTGCGTGTCCTGTCTGATACTGCACGTTCCCGCCGACGCCGCAGCCTCGCTCACCCTCGAGGAGGACTCGCTGCAAGGCCTCACCGTGGTCGTTGACGCGACACACTTTTCAGCCGCCGAGGGCCTTGCCCGCCTTGCGGCTGCCGGCGCGACGGCAGGAATCGTGACCACCGCGGCGGCCGAGCTGCCAACCGATCTGCTCCCGCACGCCGCCGTGATCGTCGTTCTCGATCTCTTAGACGATGACTCGTCCGTGTTCGGACTGCGGACGCTCGCCACGACCGCACGGGGAGCGCGGCGCGGGGTGCGCGTGCTCGTGGCCGGCGGCGACATTCCCGCGCGCGCGCGGGCGTACGTGGATGGTCGCGTCGAGCCAGGACCCGTGCTGCCGCGGCCCAGCGCCAGCGTCCTCGTGGACGCCTCCCGGCAGGGAGGCGCCGATCCCGTGCTCGTGACCCTTCGCGATGTCGACTGGAAGGCGGTGGTCCAGTTTGCATCGCAGCGGGCGATCGGCACTGAAGTCGTCGCCGCGGCCGCGTTGACAGCCGATCAGATCGTGGCGCGACACCAGGCACAGCGACGCCGGCAGGATCAGCTCGTACGGCGGACGATCGCACGCGGCACGACGACGTTGCTCTTCGAGGTGCCTGGATTCGTCGCGCCCGTCACGGTCTCGGCCGAAACGGTCATCTACAGACAGCCGGGTCTCATCGAGATGGAGCAGCGGGACATCCGCGTGAACGGCGCGGCGGTGGCCGGGGGGAATGCGACCGCGCCGCCGCAGCTGCCGCTGATCGAGCCTGAGCGTGTGGCGACGCCGCCGCTCGTGATCGCGCTGACGGACGAATACGCGTACTCACTCGCCGGACGGGAGCGGATCCAGGGGGATGAGGCGTACGTGATCCGCTTTCACGGCCGCGGCGAGGGCGGCCGGGCGCGCGGCCGGGCGTGGATCGATGCGACAAGGTTCGCGCTGCGACGGCTCGAGACGGTGCAAACAGACCTGCACGGCGCCATCGTGTCGTCCGAACAGCACGATGTCTTCGAGCCCTTCGAGGTCGGTCGAGAGACGGTTTGGCTTCCCGCGCACGTCCGCGTCTATCAGATGTACGAAGGAGCGGGACATCGCACGCCCATTCACCGAACGATCGATACGCCTGAGTACGACATCAATCCCGACGACTTCGACGTCCGTCTTCGGGCCGCGTATGCGTCGCCGCACCTGATGCTGCGCGAAACGCCGCAAGGGTTTCGCTACCTTCTGCGCGATCCCGCCGTCCCGGACGGTGGAACCCGTTCCGTCGCGCCGCGCGCCGGCGAGCGGATTCGCACCGCCGTGTTCGGCCTGCTGGTCGATCCCAACATCACCGTTCCGCTGCCGTTTGCCGGCCTGAGCTACGTCGACCTCAATCTCCTCGACACAGGTGCGCAACTGAATGCTTTTTTCGGGGGGACCTACGGCCAGCTCTCGTGGAGCGTTCCCTCGATCGCTCGTTCGCGCTGGCAGGCCCACGGCCGTGCCTTCGCCATCGCGGCGCGCTACAACGATCGATCGTTCCGCGAGGGCGTCGAACAGTACCGCGAGAACATCACGCAGCGCCCCGCGCACGTGTCGGCGGGACTTGTCCGCCCGTTCGCGGGCAGGCTGCGCGTTCGTGTCGAGTACGAGCTCGACTTCACCGCCTTCGATCGAGCGGACACCACGGCTCCGACGTTCGTCGTGCCTCATGATGCGCTCGTCCACGGTTTCGTCGGCGCGGTGGAAGGCGAGTCGGGGCCGTGGAGCCTGCGCGTCTGGTGGAATCCCGCGCGCCGGCAGCAGTGGGACACGTGGGGCAACGGGGAAGTCGCGAACCGCGCGTTCCAGCGCTTTGGCGTTGCAGCCACGCGGACGGTCGCGCTCAGTCGCATCGTCACGTCGCGAATCGAGGCCTCGTGGATGGATGGGCGTGACCTCGACCGCTTCAGCCGCTACAGCTTTGGAGCCTTCGACAATCGACTGCGGGGGTATCCCACGCAGAGCATCCGCTACGACCACGGGGGCGTGCTGCGGAGCGCCACGAGCTGGGCGGGCCGGGGATTTCGGGTCGACGCGTTTGCCGACGTCGCAGCCGTGCGCGATCCCGGGTTTGGCGAACGATTGCGCGGATACCCGGGCGTGGGAGCTGCGGTTGAGGTCGGTGGACCATTCCGCACGCTGTGGTCCGTGGAATGGGGTTACGGATTCCGCGCGCGGCAATCCGACGGCACGCTCGGAACGCAGGCCGTGCGGGTGACCGCGTACAGAACTTTTTGAGGGTGTAGGATACCCGCCATGGGGCGCGCCATCTTCGCACTCGGACTCATGGTTTTGGCGTCGACATCGTCGGTTCTCGTCGGGGGTCAGCAGCCGACCTTTCGCACGGCGGTCGATCTCGTCAACTTCGGAGTCACCGTCACGGACCGGCGCGGCAACTTCCTGACCGACCTCAACGCCGCCGATTTCGAGCTGATCGAGGACGGGCAGAAGCAGACGCTCCGGCTTTTTGCCCGCGGCGACGCCACCGTGGGCCTTCTTGGCGCCGGCGACCGGGAGGAGGGCGCCCTTCGCCAGCAGCTGCACATCGGCCTGCTGTTCGACACGAGCGGCAGCATGAGCGAGGACCTGAAGCTCTCGCGATCGGCGGCGATCAAGTTCCTGAACACGCTCCCTGAAGCCGACGACATGACGCTCGTGGACTTCGACACGGAAGTTCGCGTGGCGAAGTACGGCCAGAAGGACTTTCCACGCCTCGTCGAGCGCATCCGCCGGCGCAAGCCCGATGGCTGGACGGCGCTGTACGACGCGCTCGGCGTCTACCTGGACGGCGCGCACGACGACAAGGGCCGGAAGATCCTGGTGCTGTACACGGACGGCGGCGACACGCGCAGCAACGTCACGTTCAACGAGGTGATGACCTTCGTCCGTGCGTCGGATGTCACGGTCTATGCGATCGGACTGCTCGAACACCAGTCGAGCAGCGTCAAGAACGAGCAGCGGATGCGGCTCCAGCAGATCACGGAGGCGACGGGCGGTCAGGCGTTCTTCCCGTACTCGATGAAAGAGATCGACGCCGCCTACGAGAAGATCCTGGGGCAGATCCGCGCGCAGTACAGCCTCGGCTACATCTCATCGAACCAGAAGGCGGATGGGCAGTGGCGCAAAGTGGATATCAAGATCAAGCGCCCCGACGCCCGCATTCAGGCCCGGAAGGGCTACTTCGCACCCTACAAGGAATCGCAGAATCAGTAGTCCAAATCGGCGATTCACCAAGCACCGGATCGTGAAATAGGCCTGTGGTACGATTGCGTGTTGGTCGCCACTCGTGCGGCCGCGCCTTGTGATCATGCCGTCGAGTACACGATCGCTTCACGCTGGTCAGCGAGTTCGAGCTTGCGGGCGACCAGATCCAGGCGGTTCCCGAGCTGGTCGATGGGCTGAAGCGGGGCGACCCGCATCAGACGCTGCTTGGCGTCACGGGCTCGGGAAAGACCTTCACGATGGCCACGGTCATTGCCAGCGTGAACCGCCCGACGCTGGTGATGGCGCACAACAAGACGCTCGCCGCCCAGCTGTATCAGGAGTTCAAGCGCTTCTTCCCGCAGAACGCCGTCGAATACTTCGTCAGCTACTACGACTACTACCAGCCGGAGGCCTACGTCCCCGCCACCGACTCGTATATCGAGAAGGAAGCGACGATCAACGACGAGATCGATCGCATGCGCCTCTCCGCCACCCGCTCGCTCTTCGAGCGGCGCGACGTGATCATCGTCGCGAGCGTCTCGTGCATCTACGGCCTCGGCTCTCCCGAGGCGTATTACGGGATGCTGCTGCCGCTGGAGGTGGGGCAGCGGATTGACCGCGACCAGATTCTGCGCAAGCTCGTCGAAATCCAGTACGAGCGGAACGACACCGAGTTCGGACGGGGCACGTTCCGCGTTCGCGGAGACATCGTGGAGGTCGTCCCCTCGTACGAGGAGCACGCCCTCCGTATCGGACTGTTCGGCGACGAGGTCGACGAGCTCGCCTGGTTCGACGCGCTCACCGGCAAGGTGATTCGACGGCTGGACAAGGTGGCGGTCTATCCGAAGTCGCACTTCGTCACGTCGCGCGACAAGACGAAACAGGCCGTGGAAACGATCAAACAGGAGCTGGAGTGGTACCGCGGACAGCTGGAGTCCGAGGGGAAGCTGCTCGAGGCGCAGCGGCTGCACCAGCGGACGATGTTCGACCTCGAGATGATCCGCGAGATCGGCTATTGCCACGGCATCGAGAACTACGCGCGGCATCTCACCGGGCGCGCCCCGGGGGCCCCGCCGCCGACGCTCCTGGACTATCTTCCCGACGACGCGCTCGTCGTGGTCGACGAGAGCCACCAGACCGTGCCGCAGGTCCGCGGCATGTACTTCGGCGACCGGTCGCGCAAGGAGGTCCTCGTCGCGTACGGGTTTCGGCTCCCGTCGGCGCTCGACAACCGGCCGCTGAATTTCGAGGAATGGGAGCGGCGCGTCAGGCAGCTCGTGTTCGTGTCTGCAACGCCGGGCCCGTACGAGTTGTCCAAGTCGGGAGGCGTGGTGGTTGAGCAGGTGATCCGGCCCACGGGGCTCATGGATCCGCCCATCGAGGTTCGCCCGGTGAAAGGCCAGGTCGACAACCTCCTCGAGGAGATCCGTGAACGCGCCTCACGGCGGGAACGCGTGCTCGTCACGACGCTGACGAAGCGGATGGCCGAAGATCTGACGACCTATTACCACGAGCTCGGCGTGAAGGTCCGGTACCTGCACTCGGACATCGACACGCTCGAGCGCGTGGAGATCCTGCGCGACCTTCGCCGGGGGGCGTTCGACGTGCTGGTCGGCATCAACCTGCTGCGTGAGGGGCTCGACCTGCCCGAGGTCTCGCTCGTCGCGATTCTGGACGCCGACAAGGAAGGATTCCTCCGGTCCGGCGGGTCGCTCATCCAGACGTCCGGCCGTGCGGCTCGCAACATCAACGGCAAGGTCATCATGTACGCCGAAACGATCACGGCCTCGATGCGATCCGCCATCAACGAAACCGAACGGCGCCGCGCCCGCCAGGCTGCCTACAACGAGGAGCACGGCATCACCCCTCAATCGGTGGTTCGCGCGATCGACGACCTGATGTCGAGTGTCTACGAGCGGGATTACGTGACGCTGCCGCTCGCAGCGGAGGACCGGGAGACCTTCCGTACGCAGGCGGAGCTCGACGCGCACATCGCGGGGCTCGAGCTGGAGATGAAGTCGGCGGCGGCGAACCTGGATTTCGAGCGGGCGGCGGGGCTTCGCGACAAGCTCAAATCGCTGCGTACCCGCGAGCTCGGGCTCGCCGGGCCCCCGGCCAGCCGGTGACCGCGTGCTGATGCTGCTCGAGAATTGGCTCAAAGGCGCGGTCCTCGAGGTTCAAGAGTACGTACGCCTCTCGACCGCGGCCATCCGCGGCGTCGTCACACGGCCGTTCTACCGGCACGACGTCATCGAACAGTTCGAGGCTATCGGCTTCGGCTCGCTGACCGTCGTCGTGCTGACCGGCTTCTTCACCGGCGCCGTGCTCGCGCTCCAGAGCGGGATGACGCTCGACCAGTTCGGCGCCAGGCCGTTCGTGGGACGCCTCGTCAGCGCATCGATGATCAAAGAGCTCGGCCCGGTGCTGACCGGCTTGATGCTGGCCGGCCGCGTCGGCTCCGGCATCGCCGCCGAGCTCGGCTCGATGATGGTGACGGATCAGATCAACGCGCTGCGCGCGCTGGGAACCGATCCGGTCCGCAAGCTGGTTGTGCCGAGGCTGCTCGCCGGCTTTTTCATGGCTCCGGTGCTCACGGTGATCTCCGATGGTGTGGGCATTCTGGGCGGCTGGCTGATCGCCGTGTTTCAACTTCGCGTCGCGTCCAGCGTGTACTGGACCTCGATCATCGAAGCGCTCTACCTCGAGGATGTCTGGATGGGTCTCATCAAGCCGTTCTTCCTCGGGTTCGCGATCGTCACCATCGGGTGTCACGTCGGTCTGCGGACGACCGGAGGCACGCAAGGCGTCGGCCGCTCGACGACGAACGCCGTCGTGGCGGCGTCGGTGGCGGTCATTGCCGTCGATTTCTTCGTCACGCGCGTGCTGATTACGCTGATGTACTAAGGATGGTGCTGCAGACGAAGCGCTCGCCCGAGCTCGAGGAAGCTCTCGGACCAGGATCGCCCATCGTGGTGTTCGACGGGGTGTCGCTCGCGTTCGACGACAAGGTCATCCTGCGCAACGTCAGCTTCACGCTGATCACGGGGCACACCAAGATCTTCCTCGGGGCGAGCGGGGCGGGAAAGTCGACGATCCTCAAACTGATTCTCGGCTTGCTCAAGCCGGATGCCGGCGTGATCTGGGTCAACGGCGAGCGCGTAGACACGATGACCGAGCTCGAGCTGATGAAAGTGCGCGCCGATCTCGGGATGGTGTTCCAGGAAGGCGCACTGTTCGACTCGCTGACCGTGGCCGAGAACGTCGGCTACAAGCTGTACGAAGAGAGTGACATGCCGCTCCCCGACGTGCGGCGGCGGGTCGAAGAGGTGTTGGGCTTCGTGGGTCTCGGGGAGCACATCGACAAGATGCCCTCGGAGCTCTCGGGCGGCCAGCGCCGCCGGGTGGCAATTGCACGCGCGATGGCGTTCAAGCCGAGGATCCTGCTGTACGACGAGGCGACGACGGGCCTCGATCCGATCACGGCGAACACCATCGACGACGAGATCATCAAGCTCAGGGATCTCGAGAACGTCAGCTCGATCGTCGTCACGCATCAGCTCCGGGATGCGTTCCGCATCGCCACGCACGAGGCGATCAGGCGGAACGGCGGCATCGAGATCGTCCAGGCAGACGAGAACAAGGCGGAGGAGGCCGAGTTCATCATGTTGAAGGACGGACTCATCTTGTTTGAAGGCCACGCAGCCGAACTGCGCGCGGCGGCAGCCAGGGACCCATACCTCCACACGTTTCTGTCATAAGGACCGCTATGCCACGGACGCGTTCGTTAGCCTGGGCCCAGCTGAAGATCGGCATCATGGCGATCCTCGCGCTGGCCCTCGCGATCATGATGATCTTCCTCGTGAGCGGCGAAGGCGGCATGTTCTGGCAGCGCTACTCGCTCAAGACGATATTCGACAACATCGCCGGATTGAAGGAAGGAGCGCCCGTGCGCGTGGCCGGCGCCGAGGTCGGATCCGTGAAGGCACTCGATTTCGTGGGCGACCGGGTCGAGGTCACGTTCGAGATGTCGAAAGACATGCAGTCGCGCGTGACCACGTCATCCCGCGCATCGCTCGGATCCGTCTCCCTCCTCGGCGAGGCCGCGGTCGACATCACGGCGTCCAGCAGCGGCACACCGATCCCCGAATGGGGCTACGTGCCGAGCGGCCGCGCGACCGGCTCGATCGCCGAGGTTGCCACGCAGGCCGGCCGCGGGCTCGAGGAGGCGACACGGCTCCTGGCCGACGTGCGCGCGGGCCGCGGCACCATGGGCAAGCTCTTCACCGACGAGGCGTTGTATCGCGAGATCAATGGTTTCGTCGACGCGGCGGGAGACGTCGCGCGCAATCTGAGCGAAGGCCGCGGCACCATCGGCCGCCTGTCGCGCGATCCGGCGGCCGCGAAAGCACTCGAGGCCTCGCTGCGGAACCTCGAGGCAGTCACCGCGCGCCTCAGAGCAGGCGAGGGAAGCCTCGGCCGCCTCCTGAACGACGACGCGCTCGCGAAATCGCTGTCGTCGACGACGGCGAACCTGGATACGGTGACCGGGCGCTTGAGCCGGGGCGAAGGCACGGCGGGCAAGCTGATGACCGACGAGGCCTTGTACAAACGCCTGGCGTCGATGGCCGAGCGGCTGGACGCGGTCATGGCGACGCTGCAAAGCGGAGATGGGACCGCGGGCCGCCTGCTCAAGGACAAGCAGTTGTATGAGAACATGAACGGGGCGGTCGGCGAGCTTCGCGGGTTGATCAAGGCGATCCAGGCCGATCCCAAAAAGTATCTGAACGTACGTGTCAGTCTCTTCTGAGAGCGAACCATGGCACACCATGACAGCGGTGTCGGAGCGGGTAGCGTTCTTCTGGCGTTCATAGCGGGCGCGGTTGCCGGCGCGGCGGTCGCGCTCCTCTTCGCGCCCGCCTCCGGAGAAGAGACGCGCGAGTATCTGGGCGAACGCGCACGCGAGGGTCGGGAGCGGGCGGCGCAGGCCGCGCGCCAGGGACGCGAGGCGCTGAATCGGCAGCGCGACACGATCGCCTCCGCGATCGAACGCGGACGCGATGCCTATCAATCGGCGCGCGGCCCGGCCGCGGGAGGTCAGGACGCGTGAACGACGTGTTCCTGGGGATCATCGCCCTCGCGGTTGCCGTGATGGCCGCGATCCAGGTGGGGGCCATCATCGTCGCGGCGCGCGTGGCGAAGCGCGTCGATCGACTGGCGAGCCAGATCGAACAGGACATCCGGCCTGTGTTTGAGAATCTGAGCGCGATGACCGCCGATGCGGCGCGAGCCGCGTCGCTCGCCGCGACGCAGGTGGAGCGCGCGGATCGGATGTTCGAGGATCTCTCGCAGCGCGTCGACGTGGCGCTCAACACGCTCCAGGACCGGGTGCTCACCCCTGCGCGCGAAGGCGCGGCGCTGCTCGCCGGGCTGCGCGCCGCGCTCGGCGTCTTTCGCGATCCGCCGGCGACGCGTCGCAAACGCCCGTCATCGGTCGAAGAGGAGGATGCCCTCTTTATTGGGTGATTCGGTGATCTGTGATTCGGTGATTGCGGCTTTCATTTGTCATTGGGTCATTGACGGCACGGCTATCCGGTGATACAAGTCACCCAGAAACAGACCTATCCTCCGGGGGTCCCTATGATCGACCCACTCTCTCGGCTCGGTCGTGTTGTCGTAGCGGCGGCAGTGCTGTGCGGCGCCGTGCCTGCCGTTGCTCAGGAACCGAAGTCCGGAGCGCTGGCCGTTGAACTCGCAAAGCTGCTCGACCAGATGAAGGTTGACAGCGTCGCCGCGCGGCATCCGGGGGCACCGGACCAGTACGTGGGGGCGCTCTACTTTCCCGGTAGCCAGCTGCTCGTGGTGACGGCGCGCTATCAGGTGCCGGAGCTGCTCAACACCAAGCTCGCCAGCAAGAATTACCGCGACGTCTACATCGACTTGAACAGCGCGTCGGTGCCGAACACGAAAGTGTTCGTGTCGGACCTCGGGTGCGACGGCCTGCGGCCCAAGCGCGAAGACAACCATCCGTACGACACGATCGAGATGGCGGGCCGCAACTGGAATTTCGACGGCGACTGGAAAAAGCTGAAGGTGACGGAAGACGAATACATGAAGGGCTATCACCAGGCCGAGGCGGAGTACATCAAGGCGCTCCAGGCCCTGTTGAACGAGCTGAAGAAGACCTCGTAACTCGGCTTTTTGGCCACGGTGCGAGGCAGAAAACGGCAGCCGTCCAGAACGGCTGCCGTTTTTGTGTGTACAGCGTGTACCCTTTCGACAAGGAGGTCGGATGCGGGTAAGCGTCGTCATCTATCTGTTGATGCTGGCGTGGGCGTCGGCGGTTGCTGGCGCTCAGAAGCCGCCTGCGCAGCCGGACGAGACACTGCCGGGCGGCTTCGAGCCGGCGGCCGTGACGCGAGGCAAGGAGCTTCACGTCGCGCAGTGCGGGTTCTGCCATGGGATCACAGCGCGCGGAGGCGCGGGCGGTCCGGATCTGACGCGGTCTGCTCTGGTGCAGGAGGACGAAGGAGGGAAGCAGCTCGGCGCGTTCCTCAAGGTTGGCCGTCCCGACCGCGGCATGCCGGCCTTCCAGCTGAGCGACCAGGAAAACGCCGACCTCGCGGCATTTCTCCACTCCGAGATCTTCCTCGCGGCGAACCGCGGCTTCTACAAGGTGCTCGACATCCTCACCGGTGATCCACGGGCGGGCGAGGCGTACTTCAACGGAACCGGCAAGTGCAGCTCGTGCCACTCCGCATCGGGTGATTTGAAAGGCGTCAGTTCAAAGTACCCCGACGCCACCACGCTGCAGGTTCGAATGCTGAATCCGCGGCAGCAAGGACGTTCGCGGGGAAGCGGTGGTCCGCCGCCGCCGGCCCACATGAATCCGAATGCTCTCAAAGCCACGGTCACGCTGCCTTCGGGCCAGCAATTCAGCGGACCGCTCGTGCGGTTGACTGATTTCGACGTCACCGTGTACGACTCGGCAACCCAGGAGATACGCACGTGGCTCCGCAAGGACGATGTGCCGCGCGTCGCCATCACGGATCCGCTGCAGGCGCATGTCGACATGTGGAAGCGGTGGACCGACGAAGACATACACAACGTAACCGCCTATCTTGCGAGCCTCAAATGAGTCGACATCTTCGCGCCGCCATCCTCACGCTGTTCGTCATTCCTCTGACACTGCTCGGGAATGGCCGTGGCCTCGACCCGGCGCTGTTGCTGAAGCCGCCCACCGACGCGTGGCCGACGTACCACGGCGACTACTCGGGCCGCCGCTACAGCACGCTCAAGCAAATCAATGCGCAGAACGTGAAGTCGCTCGGCCTTGCCTGGATCTACCGGCTGAACACGTCGCAAGGCGGCGCCATCGTCGGCGGCGAGGGCCCCGAAACACCACCGGCGGGTGTGATAGGTGGCTTTGGCGGCATCAGCGTCAAGTCGACGCCGCTGATGGTGAACGGCGTCCTCTACTTCTCGGCGCCGGATCATGTGTGGGCGCTCGACGCGCGAACCGGACGCGAGCTGTGGCACTACTTCTGGCGCACGAAGGGCGGCATTCACATCGGCAACCGCGGCGTCGGCATGTTCGGGAACTGGCTGTACGTCCTCACGCCCGACAACTACTTCATCTCGCTCGACGCGTCGACGGGCAAGGAGCGCTGGCACAAGGAAATCGCCAGCATCAAGCGCGAGTACTTCTCGACGGCGGCGCCCGTCGTGATTCGGAACCACATCATCATCGGCGTCGGCGGCGACTCGCTCGACGTGCCTGGATATCTGGAAGCGAGGGACCCGGAGACGGGCGAGCTGCAGTGGCGTTGGTACACGACCCCGCGAGTGGGGGAGCCGGGGTCCGAGACGTGGCCGGACGAATATTCCGCCGCGCACGGCGGCGGCATGCCGTGGCTGCCGGGTACGTACGATCCGGAGCTCAATCTGTACTACACGGGGACCGGGAACCCCAACCCGGTGCTCGCGGGTCAGAGCCGCGAGGGAGACAACCTGTGGACGTGCTCGATCGTCGCCATCAATCCCGACACCGGCAAGCTGGCGTGGTACTACCAGGTGTCGCCGCACGACACGCACGACTGGGACGCCGCGCAGACCCCCGTGCTGATCGACGGCGTCATCGACGGAAAACCGCGAAAGCTGATCGCGCAGGTCAACCGCAACGGCCATTACTTCCTGCTGGATCGCACGAACGGAAAGCACATCAGGACGACACCCTTCATCGACTCGCTGAACTGGACGAAGGGTCTCAATGCGAACGGGCAGCCGATTCGGAACCCCGCCAAGGATCCGATCGTCTCGGGGACGCTCGTCTCCCCGACCACGGACGGCGCCACGAACTGGCAACCGCCCAGCTTTAGCCCTGACACCGGCTTGATCTACGCGGGCACGGCAGAATCGTTCAGCATGTTCTACCTGACAGACACGGACCCGCGTCCGCAGGGCTGGGGTGCGGCAGAGCGCCGGCTCGGAAGCCTCAACACCGCTTTGAAAGCCATCGACTACAAGACTGGAAAGGTACGCTGGAGCCGCTCATTTGCGATGAGCGCAAACGGCGCCGCCGGTGGGAGTGGGGCGGTCGGCCTCCTGAGCACCGCGGGCGGCCTGTTGTTTGGCGGCGATTTCGGCGGGAACTTCGTGGCGTGGGACCCGGGTACGGGCAAGCCGCTATGGCACGCGGGCCTCGGTGCCAACACGGGCAACGGCCCGCAGACATTCCTGCTGGACGGCCGGCAGTATGTGCTTGTCGGCGCCGGGGACGCACTCTATGCCTTCACGCTGAATCAGTAGCGGATGAACCCATCGAATCGCCCGCGGCGTCATACGTCAGGTTGCGTCAGTCTCACGTCCAGGAGGCACATTGTGATTCACGAGTCCTCAAAACAGGTGGCCGTGGCCGCGGCGTTCGTGGCGCTGGCGTCGGCCGCGCCGCGCGCGGACGAAATCTCGTCCCAGGAGCGCGCGAAGGTCGTTCAGTACCTGACGACGACGCGCGATCAGGTCCTCGCCGAAAGCGCAAAGCTCTCGGAGGGGCAGTGGAACTTCAAACCGGGACCGGATCGATGGTCTGTGGGCGAGGTCGTGGAGCACCTCGCGCTCGCGGAGGAGTTCCTCCTGGGCAGCCAACAGAAGGTCGTGGCGAGCCCCGTTGCAACGCCTGAACAGCGCGCGAAGTCGCAGGGGAAGGATGAAACGATCATCAAGATGATCTCCGACCGTACGCAGAAAGCCCAGGCGCCGGAGCCGCTGAAACCCGCTGCCAAGCTCGGCTCGCAGGCGGACGTGGTGAAGGCGTTTCGTGAGCGCCGCAGCAAGACGCTCGGCTACGCGGGCAAGACGAAGGACGATTTGCGGGCGCACGTGAGCGAATCACCGATCGGCACGGTGGATGGATATCAGTGGCTGCTGTTCATCGGCGCGCACACCGAGCGGCATCTGGCCCAGATTCGCGAGGTCAAAGCCAGCGCAGAATTCCCGAAGATGTAAGAGTTCTTCCGAGGCCGGGCACCCAAGGCCCGGCCTCGCCTTCCTGTTGAAATTCGATAGGTGTGACGCATAACGTCATCGCCGCTGCACTCTGAAAGCGTAGCCGGCAACCTCTTCGTCCGCTCCGGCCGTACGGCCACTCAGTCGGATCGTGTAGTCCTCGTCTTCGAAGCGATTGGACGGCACAGTGACGACGGCTTCCTCGCCGGACGCCCCGAGGTGGCCTGCTACAACCGTTCGACGGGTGAGGCGGTCCGGGACACTGCGATCAGAGCATCGCGCTCGCTATGACGGCCGCAACGGGCAGCTGCATCCGGCCTATCCTCCCGTGTACGTCGCAGGATACGCGTTCGGCACCCCGTGCCTCCAGCGCGATATCCCTCGCCTCGTGTGGCAGCGCGATGCCCCAGTCCGCCAAGCGGAGGGGAGTTCAGGTGGCGCGCCTGGAATCGAACCATCGCCCCCCGGGTGTGCAGCCGATTGGCGAGTAAAGTCTGCAAGTCCAGAGACTTCCTCGCCATGGCTTCACAGTTCATCCAGATTGCACCGTAAATCGTGCAGTTCTGTGGCTGGGGGATTGCACAGCTGGTATGGTGCGACTAGTTTGTTTCGTTGACGCTGGGGAGGAAGGGAACATTCATGGTAAACGGAATGAAGCGATTTGCACTGATGTCAGCGGTTGCGGGCGTGTTGATCGTCGGGCTTGCCGGCGAGGCGAGCGCAGCCCTGATTAGCTGTCCGGCGCTGTTTACGACCAACGGCACGGCGAAAGTCACGACGGGCACGGCGGCCCTTACGAGTGCGGCCAGCGTGTGCCAGTATCTAACTCCACCGAACAACAGCCTCATTGCCAATGTCACGAACGTGAACAACGCCGCGTTCTTCGGCGTCAACACGTGGGCCGTTGCCGTGGCCAAATTCGACGTGCCCAACGGCGGCGGTCAGACGGGTAACTGGGCCATCGCCGGGGCCAACTTCTCGGCTTTCCAGTACATGATCACGTTCAAGGACGGAAACGGCACGAACTTGATCAGTTTTCTGCTGAACGGAGCATCGTCGAGCGGCAAGTGGTACTCGCCGTTCACAAACCCGCCGTTCGCCGTGAACAACACGAAGGACGTGTCCCACTTCACCATCTTCAAGTCGGCGATCACGCAGGTGCCGGAGCCGAGCACGTTGGCGATCCTGGGCGTCGGGCTCACGCTCGCCACGTATCGTCGGCGGAAGAAGAACGCCTAAGCGAGCCGAAATTTTCGTTCCCTTCCAGACCGCGCATCTCCGATGCGCGGTTTTTTTTTGATGTCGCGACGTACATTCGACCACGCAGCCGCTGCGCTCGTCCGAACTATGGGTTGCCCTGGCCGAGAGCCTGCTGAGTAATCAGCTTCTGCCGCCCGGAAACCACGATCGTGCCAGTGCGGTCGCGTGGGTCCGGGTTCGCCGCGATTCGATACGTTATGGCGGAACTGCCGGTGCCGCTGGCGTTCACCACGGCAATCCATCCGACAGTGGAGCTGGCAGTCCAGACGCAGCTGGCGTCGGTGGTCACGGCGAAGGTGTACGCGTCGGCCCTCGGAGGAAGGTTTGGAAAACCCGACTCGACGCTGAGATCGCACGGCTGCTGCGTCACCCGGTGGGTGCGTCCGGCGACAGTGATGCTGCCGATGCGGTCGCTGGTGGTCGATACGTTGGCAGAGACCTGATAGGTGACCGTGTCAGGGCCACTCCCGCCCGAACGGTGAACGGAGAGCCAGGACGTGCCGCTGGCAACGGTCCATGGGCACCACGGATCTGTCGCGACTCGCACGGAACCCTGTCCGGCGCCGGAGCGGAGCGTCGTCCTCTCGGGATCGATTGAGAAGCTGCAGCTCGAGCTGGCTGGCGCGGGAGGCCCGCCAGGAACTCCCGACCGCGACTCCTGGAGGATCGAGAACGAGGCGTCCCCGATTGACACCGTCGCCAAGCGCTCCGAACCTTCGTTGCGACTGACCTCGATGTCGACGATACCGCTGCCGACGCCTCCCGGAGTCAGAATCTGCATCCACCCGGCCGAACCCGAAACGCGCCACTCGCATCCGTCAATCGTCGAAACCTGAACCGATGTGCGTCCACCTCCATAGGCCACGCGCGCACCTTGTGCATCGAGCTGGAAGTGGCAGGCCGCAGGCTGCTGGCTTATGGTGACCTTGGTGTCGTTGAACGCGACGGCCGCGAAACGCTGACTGGGCTGTGCGTTGGTGGCCACGACAACGGAGACGGCGCCCGCTCCCTGACCAGATGTGGGGCTCAGCGTCACCCATGGGACGTCGCTCGCCGCGGTCCACGTGCAGTCACGGGCCGCCGACACATTCAGCGAAACCGTGGAACCCGAAGCCGGAACAGCCGACGGTGGAGCCACCACGCCGATCTGACATCGCGACCCCGTAGGACCGATCACCTGCTCGGTGGCTGTTCCGCCGCAGCCGACGTTCGCGGCGATGGCGGCACACCACATCATCCGGCGCGCTGCATGGCCGAGCATGCGGGCGGCGCTTTGCATCTTTCCCGCCAAAGCAGCTGCCAGCGAGGGAAACGGCTATTTCTTGATGCAACGGGGAAAAATGAAGTTGGTGGGCGCGGATGGAATCGAACCATCGACCCCCCGCGTGTGAAGCGGATGCTCTACCGCTGAGCCACGCGCCCTGACTGAAGAAAGAACTGAGCAGTCAGTGTAGCACACGCCCTATCGGCGGCCGGAGGTCGACACCCGCGGCCTGGTCGAAGTCCGGCATGTAGACACGCAGTCCGCCGGACGGCGTGTTCTTCGAGTAACCGGCCACGAGTTGCTTCACGTATTCAGGCGGGCTGAAATCGAACGGATCGCTGGGATCGGCGTCGATCAGCTGCATGTCCGCGTCCGCCATCGTCAGCTTGCCGAACCGCAGCGACCCGCCTCGGTAGTACATGTAGTTGCGTGCGCGCCGGTCCGCGGTGGCCGAGAGCTTGCCGCGCGCCCCGCTGCCGAAGCGCTCCACGATGCGATCACCTTCCAATCGGACCTCGGTGAGCCGCCCCGAGATGCCCGGCGAGGGAAGCAGGCGCGATGGATCGAGCAGGAGATCGTTGTCGGAGATCTGCACGCCGTGCGACTTGTTCGACTTGATCAGATCGTCGAGCTCGATGCCGAAGATCTTCATCAGGCCTTCCGACGGAATGCCTGCGGCCTTGACGTCGGTCGGATGCACGCGTATTCGGCCGTCGGGCGTGGCCGAGAGATCGGCGACGATTGTGAACGGGACCGGCAGTCCCTTGTGCAGCGTGCCTTTCTGTTTGAGGTGTCCGTTCTCGATTGAGACCTCGATGTTGCGGAGAGGCGACCCTTCGTAGGCGAACACGTGCTCGTTCAGCACGCGCGAGAGGCTTGCCGGCGTCATCGCGATCTCGCCCGAATCAATCCGCAGCGTGAATGAACGCTGGTCGTCGAAGACAGGCGGGTGGCCAGCTCGGACGCTGAGCATCACCCCTTCGATGTGACGGACCTCCAGCACCACGCCATCCGTGACGCGAAGGTGCAGGTTCCGGAAGGCGACGCTGACGCCCGTGGCCGCCTCGGGCGCTGAGACCCAGGCCACAAGCCCAACTACGAGACCGGTGCGCCGAAACAAGTCCACCATGCAGGTTGATGCCGCAACCCTGATGCCGTGGCCCACGGCAGCAGAACCACAAATCGAACCTGAAATATGCGCCGCACCGCTGTGCCGGCGCCGGTTTCAGTAACTGGTTTCGGGAATGTGCTAGACCGTTCCGTACAATCGGTCGCCGAAATCGCCCAGCCCGGGCACGATGAACTTGTGTGCGTTCAGCTCGCGGTCCACGACCGGCGTGTAGATCGCGACGTCGGGATGTCGCTCGTCGACCACTCGAACGCCTTCGGGCGCCGCAACGATGCAGATCATTCGGATGACCCTCGCGCGCGCCGCCTTGATGAGATCGATCGCCGCCACCGCGCTGCCGCCCGTGGCGAGCATCGGATCGATCATGAGCACATAGCTGTCGCCGAGCGATGAGGGCAGCTTCGAATAGTACCGGGATGCGATAGCCGTCGCCTCGTCGCGCTGAAGACCGATGTGTCCCACGCGCGCCGCCGGGATGAGCTCCAGCACTGCATCGAGCATCCCAAGGCCCGCGCGCAGCACGGGCACGACCACGACATCGCCGGTCACGCGCCGGCCGTTCGCGGGCCCGAGCGGCGTTTCCACCACGGTGGGCACGCTCGGCACATCGCGCAGGGCCTCGGCGGCCAGCAGCACACTGATGCGATTGGCGGCGCGCCGGAAGGCGGGAGGCGGGGTTGCAGCGTCGCGCAGCTCCGCGAGCGCGTCGTGCACGAGCGGGTGATCGACGAGGTGCAACGGCACGGGTGAATACTACACCGGCGCCGCAGCCCCGGTGTACGATGGCCGGCGATGGCTCGTGCGACGATCGTCTGTGCGGCCGCGGTCGCCGCCGGGTTGCAGATCATCTCCGCCCAGACCGAGCCCAGGAACGTCGCGGTCGTCATCCGGAACGGCACGGTGGTGACGATGGACGGCGCCGCCCGGGTGTTGTCGCCCGGCTCGGTGGCCATCGACGGGCAGGACATCATCGCGGTCGATCGAGCCGCGGTCATCAGCGAGCAGTTCCGCGCGGCCGAGACGATCGAGGCGTGGGGCAGCGTGATCATGCCCGGCCTGATCAACACGCACACTCACGCCCCGATGGTGATGTACCGAGGTCTGGCCGACGACCTCGCGCTCATGGAGTGGCTCCAGAAATACATCTTCCCGGCGGAAGCAAAGACGGTGTCGCCGGAGTTCGTGCGCGCCGGAACGCGGCTGGCCGCGCTCGAGATGATTCAATCGGGGACGACGACGTACGCGGACATGTACTACTTCGAGGAGGAGATCGCCCGCGAAACGAAGGCGGCAGGACTGCGGGGCGTCCTCGGGCAGACGATTATCCAGTTTCCGGTCGCCGACGCGAAGACGCCGGCCGAGGGCCTCGCCCGCGCCGAGGCGTTCATCAAGGCATTCAAGGACGATCCGCTGATCACGCCCGCCGTCGCGCCGCACGCCATGTACACGCTCGATGGCCCGACGCTCCTGGCCTGCCGGGATCTCGCGAAGCGTTACAACGTGCCAACGATCATCCATCTCGCGGAAACGCAGGCCGAGGCGAAGACGGCGCAGGAGCGCTTCAAGACGTCACCGGTGGAGTACCTCGAGGGCCTGGGCTTCCTCGGCCCCGGGGTGCTCGCCGCGCATGCCGTCTGGGTGTCGGATCCGGAGGTCGCGACGCTCAAGGCGCGTGGCGTCGGCGTGTCGCACAATCCCGAAAGCAACATGAAGCTGGCGAGCGGAACGGCGCCAGTCCCGCAATATCTGGCCGCAGGCGTGGCGATCGGCCTCGGCACCGACGGTGCCGCCAGCAACAACGACCTCGACATGTTCGAGGCGATGCGCACCGCATCGTTCCTGCACAAGCTGACCACGCACGATCCGCGCGCCGTCGGCGCCAAGGCGGTGCTCGAGATGGCGACGATTGGCGGCGCGCGCGCGCTCGGCATGGAGCGCCGCATCGGCTCGCTCGAGCCCGGCAAGCGCGCCGATGTCATCGTCGTCAACATGTCGACGGCACGGCAGACCCCGATGTACGACCCGGTGTCGCACCTCGTCTACGCCACGCGAGGCGACGACGTGCAGGCCATGGTGGTGAACGGAAAGGTCCTGATGCGCGGGAAGAGAGTCCTGACGCTCGACGAACCCGCGATTCTCGCCGAGGCGCGAGCGATCGCCGAGAAGGTCAGACTCGCCGTAAAGTAGCGCTGGTTCCTTCCTAAGAGTCGATGATCCCTATGTAGGGCAGGCTCCGGTACTTTTCAGCGAAGTCCAGGCCATAGCCAACCACGAACTTGTCTTCGATGGTGAAGCCGATGTAGTCGACCTTCACGTCGACCAGCCGGCGCGAGGGCTTGCTCAGGAGGCATGCCGTTCTGAGCGTTCGCGGCCCGCGGGCGCGCAGGATGTCCTGCAGGTAGGTCAGCGTGAGGCCCGTATCGACGATGTCCTCGACGATGACGACGTCGCGTCCCTCGAGGCCGAAATCGAGGTCTTTGAGGAGCCGCACTTCTCCTGAGGACTTGGTGCTCTTGCCGTAACTCGAGAGCGCCATGAAGTCGATGGAGGTGTTGTCGGGAAGCGAACGGAGCAGATCCGCCATGAACATGAACGCGCCCTTGAGCACGCACACGAGGTGAATATCACCACTGTGATCGTGACGGATCTCGTCAGCCAACGCGCGCACGCGCGCCTGGACTTGATCGGATGAAATCAGCGTGACCATCAGGTTGAGCAGTGTTACACAAGACAGTAACATAGCCCCGCCGATGAAACGTTTTCAGATGATCACCGAGGCAGACGCGCGTGTGCTCGAATACGGCAGCACCGTGGCGCTCGTCTCCGGCGGTCACGTCACGCCGCTCGCGCAGGATACGCTGAGGGCGCGGCGCATCACGATCGTGAGCGAGAGCGCAGACCAGGACCCCGCTGCCCTGGCGCCGGCGGCGGAGGTCAGGACGGTCGCGATCGGCAGCGATCACACCGGGGTGGCGCTGAAGGGCGCGATTCGCCAGCACCTTCGCGGGCAGGGCCTGGCCGTTCACGATCTCGGCACGGATTCGAGCGAGCCGGTGGATTATCCCGACGTCGCGGCGTCGGTTGCACGGCAGGTCGCGCGCGGCGAGGCGGACGCCGGCATCGCGATTGACGGCGCCGGCCTCGGGTCCACGATCGCCGCCAACAAGATTCGAGGCGTGCGCGCGGCGATGTGCCTGAACCAGACGCTCGCCCGGTACGCCCGGCAACACAATGGCGCCAACGTGCTGGCGCTGGGGGCCACGCTGGTTACACCCGCCGAGGCACTGGAGATCATCGACGTGTTCCTCGGCACGCCGATGCGCGAGGCCCGATACATCCGCCGGCTGGCGAAGATCCGCGAGCTCGAGCGCTCCGTGGAATGATGCTGCAGCCCCAGGACATTCAGCGCCTCGTCCAGATCATCGTCGAGGAGCTCGCGGCGGCCCAGGCCCCTCAGCCGGCGCGCTGCGCGTGTCACTCGCTCGTGTTCGAGTGCTGCCCCGATCGGCTGGCGGGCGTGCTCGAAGCGGGTGCAACGCGAATCGGCGTGCACGCCGCCGGCGGAGCGGCCGATTCCGTTGCGTCGATGATCGATCACACACTGCTCAAGCCCGATGCCACGCGGAAGGAAATCGAGACGCTCTGTCGCGAGGCAGCTGAATATCATTTCGCCACCGTCTGCGTGAATCCGACCTGGGTGGCGCTCTGCGCGAGGCTGCTCCGCGGAACCGGCGTCGATGTGACCTCCGTCATCGGCTTCCCCCTCGGCGCCACGACCCCGGACGTGAAGCACTACGAGACTCGACGGGTCATCTTCGACGGCGCGCGTGAAATCGACATGGTCATCAACGTCGGCGCGCTCAAGTCGGGCGATCTCAGGCTGGTCGAGCGCGACATCGAAGCCGTCGCGGCCCCGTGCCGCGAGGCCGGCGCCGTGAGCAAGGTGATCATCGAGGCGGCGCTGCTCTCCGATGCCGAGAAGGTGACGGCATGTCAGCTGGCAAAGGCTGCCGGCGCCGACTACGTGAAGACATCCACGGGATTCGGCCCGGGCGGCGCCACCGTCGCCGACGTCGCCCTGATGCGGCGGACGGTTGGCGAGGAGATGGGCGTGAAAGCCGCGGGAGGGGTGCGCGATCTCGAGGGACTGAAGGCGATGGTCGCCGCGGGAGCGACACGGGTAGGTGCCAGCGCCGGCGTCCGCATCGTCCAGGAATTGCGCGGAGAAAAGCCCGCCAACGGCGCGAAAGGCTATTGAAGAGCCTCACGACGCGCGCATAGGATGGGACTTTCGTAGGAGGACCGAGTGGCAAATCTAAATACTGAACAGTTGCGGCGGCTCGCACGGCTGGGCGCGATCGCACGCCTCGAGCAATTGCAGCAGGAAGAAGGAGCGATTCGCGCCGAGTTCCCTGAACTGTTCGGGCGAGGGCGACGGGGGGCGGGCCGCGGGCGCAGCGCCGCCCCGGCGGCGAGCCGAGGCGCAACCAGGCGACGTCGCAGGATGTCGGCCGCCGCCCGCAAGGCGGTATCTCAGAGGATGCGCAAGTATTGGGCCGAGCGCCGGAAGGCCAAAGGCGCCAAGTAGTGCGCCGCTTCGTCGTCCTGGTTCTTGTGCTGGCCCCGGCACGGGTCGCGGCACAGGGCCAGGACCCCGTCGCCGGGTACGTGCTGGATCTGCGCGGCGCCACGAGCGGACTCCCGACGGACACCGCCTTTTTTCCCGGTATTCCCCTCGAGACCATCGTTCCGGCCCGTGGCTTCGGCTTCGACGTCGGAGCGCACGTCTACCTGTTCCGGCTGGGACCTTCGCGCGTCGGGATAGGAGCGAACTACGTGCGCGTTCGCGGCACCGCGCCAGGAGTGGTCGCCAGCGCGAGCATCCTGGCCCCCCAGTTGTCGTTCAATTTCGGCACCGGCAAACGGCTGGAGCTACCTCAGTGCAGGATTCGGCAGCGCGCGAACCAGCACGCGCTTCGACGACGCGGCGGGCACCGTGACCGCCGAATCCGGGGGCCTCGACGCAACGAACTACGGCGGCGGCGCGCGGTGGTTCCTGGCGCGTCGGCTCGCGGTCGGCTTCGACGCACGGTTCCACCGCATCGCCGGCCCTCCGAAGGCCAGCCTCTTCACGGCGTCGGTCGGTTTTTCGGTGAGGTAATTGGAGCGGGAGACGGGGATCGAACCCGCGACATCAAGCTTGGGAAGCTTGCGTTCTACCGCTGAACTACTCCCGCACTCAGCGTGCCAGGTGATTGTACCCGACTTCCGCGCCGAAGCCGCGGAGCGGGAAGGCCCGGCTCACCCGCGAATGACTTCCAGTACCTCGTCGCGCTTCTTTTCCATCAGCTCCGGCGTCTTCGCTTCGAGGTTCAGCCGGAGCAGCGGCTCGGTGTTCGACGCACGCACGTTGAAGTGCCAGTCCGAGTAGTCAACCGAGACGCCGTCCATCTTCGCGATCCGGGCATCCTTATAGCGCGTCTCCACCGCGGCGAGCTTCTCCGGCACAGCGTTCATGCTCGGCAGCTTGGTGTTGATCTCCCCGGAAATGAAGTACCGCTCCCGGTACGGCTGCAGCAGCTCGCGAAGCGACTGTCCCTTCTTGGACATCAGCTCGAGGATCAGGAGCGCGGGAATGAAGCCGTTGTCGGCGTAATAGAAGTCGCGGAAGTAGTAATGGCCGGTGACTTCGCCGGCAAACAGCGCGTCCTCCGCGCGCATGCGCTGCTTGATGAACGCGTGGCCGACGCGGTTCATCAGCGCGCGGCCGCCGAGGCGCTCCACGGTGTCTTTCACCGCATGGCTCGCGCGAAGGTCGTAAATGATCGTCGCGCCCGGGTGCTTCAGCAGAAAGGCTTCGGCCAGAAGCGCCGTGATGAAGTCGCCCGAGATGAACTCGCCGGTTCCGTCGAGGAAAAAGCAGCGATCGGCGTCGCCGTCCCACGCGATGCCGACGTCGGCGCCCTGCCGCGTGACCTCCGCGGTGATGTCGCGGCGGTTCTCTTCGATGAGCGGGTTCGCCTCATGGTTGGGGAAGGTGCCGTCGATCTCGAAGCAGAGCGTCGTGACGCGGCAGGGGAGCCGCTCCAGCAGCCTCGGCGCCACGAGGCCGGCCATTCCGCTGCCGGCGTCGGCTACGACGTTGAACGGCCTGACAATCGACGGATCGATGAACGACATGACCTTGTCGACATACGGCCCGAGGACGTCGCGGGTGCGAATTCCACCTGGCCGCGCCGCGGAGGGCGGCAGCCGATCGTGCATGATGCGGTCGCGGATCTCGCCCAGGCCGGCATCGCCGCTGAGCGGTTGTGCCTCCTCCCGGACCATCTTGACTCCGTTGTACGCACCCGGATTGTGCGACGCCGTGATCTGCGCGCCCCCCTGCAGCTTGTCGGTGAACGACGCGAAATACAGCATGTCCGTCGCCATCATGCCGTAGTCGATGACGTCGGCGCCCTGCTCGCGGGCGCCGTCGATGAAGGCGGCGGCAAGGGCGGGCGACGACACGCGCATGTCGCGCGACACGCCCACCGTCTTCGCCCCGAGGTACGCGACGAACCCTCGGCCGATCTGCCGGGCGACGGTCTCGTCGATCTCCGAGGGGTACAAGCCACGGATGTCGTATGCCTTGAAGATGGCGGGATTGAGTTTCATACGCGCGTGTAGTCCGTAAGAGATGATTTGTCGCCGAGCACGGCGCCGGCGCCGACCGCGGCGCTGCGACCGATGTGGCAGTTGCGTCCGAGCACGGCCCGCTCGACCACGGCGTCGCGGCCGATCCGGCCGTTCTGCCAGATGATCGCGCCGTCCACGCGCGCGTCCTCCTCGATCTGGCACTGCCGCCCCAGAACGGAATACGGCCCGATCCGTGCGCCGGCCTTCACCAGCACGCCCTCGTCGATGAAGCAGGGGCCGTCGAGCGTCGCGCCGTCCTCCACCCGCGCGCCGTCGGCCACCCACCGGCGCGGACTGCCGAGGCCGCGAAACGGCGCGGCCTCGAAGCGTCCATCCATGATGTCGCGGTGGACCTGCATGTACTTCTCCGGGGTGCCGATGTCGATCCAGTAGCCCTGGTAGATGTACGCGACGAACGTCTCGCCGCGCTCGACCAGCGACGGAAAGTAGCTGCGCTCGATGGACCACGACACCTCGCTGGGAATCCGATCGAAGGTATCTGGTTCCAGGATGTAGATTCCGGCGTTGATGTTGTGGGTCGTGATCTCCTCCGCCTTCGGCTTCTCGAGGAAACGCTTCACGTTCCCGTCGGCGTCGGTCTCGACGAGGCCGTAGGCGCTCGGGTTGTCCACCGGCGTCAGCACAATCGTGGCCCGCGCACGGCGTTCCCGGTGCAGCCGCAGCACGGCCGCAAGATCGATCTGCGTCAGCACGTCCCCGTTGAAGACGACGACCGACTCCGTGAGGTGATCGCCGGCGTACTTGATCGCGCCCGCCGTCCCGAGCGGCACCGGCTCCACGACGTAGCGGATTTTGATGCCGAGATCCGCGCCGTCGCCGAACATCTCCTCGATGCGGCGCGGCTGGTAGTTCAGGCTGAGGATTACTTCGTCGATTTCAGGGACCTGCTTCAACAGATCGATCTGATAGTGCAGGAATGGACGATTGAAGATCGGGACTATCGGCTTCGGGGTGTGAATCGTGAGCGGCCGCAGGCGCGTGCCCTTCCCTCCAGCCAGGAGGATCGCCTTCATGACAATCACCGATCATACATCGGATAGAATGTCGACGTTGAATCTGCCGAACGCGCTCACGCTCGTCCGGATGTTTCTCGTGCCGCTGTTCGTGGTCGTGCTCCTCACGGAGTTTGACGGACCGCGCGTCGTCGGCGTCTCGAAAGAGCTGCTGGGCGCGGCCATCTTCGGCCTGGCGTCTGCCACCGATTGGCTCGATGGTTACCTCGCGCGCCGCCGTCGCCAGATCACCTGGTTCGGCCAGGTCATGGATCCGATCGCAGACAAGCTGCTCACGTCGGCGGCTTTCATCTCGCTGGTGCAGCTGGATCTCGCCCCCGCCTGGATGGTCGCGCTCGTGATCGGACGCGAGATCGTGGTCACCGGGCTGCGCAGCCTCGCGCACACCAAGGGCATCACCATCGTCGCCTCGCCGCTCGGCAAGGGAAAGATGGCGTCGCAGGTGACCGCGATTCTGCTGCTGCTCGTGGGAGCGGGTCCGCTGCCGTGGCTCGCGCCCGTGGGGCAGGCGGCGATGTGGGTCGTGCTGGTGATGGCGATCGTGTCCGCCGTCGACTACTACCGGCGTTTTCAGCGGCTCGTCAGCGCCCGCGTGACCGACGTCAACGTCGCGCGGGCGCGCAAGGCCTCGTAGCGCGACGCGCTACTCTCCGCCCAATCCCAATTTCCAAATACTGCGCTTCTTCTTCGGAGGAGCGGGGTCGGCGTGGGACGTGAACGGCTTGCGGGGCGCGACGTAGTCGCCGGGCATGAACGCATCGCGCGAGACGATCGCTTGGAGCGTCGAGCGGTCGCTCTTCACATCGACCGCCACCGCCTCGCCAAGGTCGTAGAGAAAGTTCTCGGCCATCTTCTTGTCGCGATAGACCACGAAGCGATCGCCGGGCGCCACACCGTGATCGCTGCCGCGATTGACCATGAAGAAATCGCCCTTGCCGAGCGCCTGCCGATAGTCGGCGGCGAAGAGAATCACGCCGTAGTTGTCGCGCTGCGGCTTCGCCTTCTCCGTGGATAGCTTGGGAACGACCGGCATCACGAAGGGCTCGAGGTAGTCGTGGACGTCGATCGAATCGCATGCGTGCACGATGGTGGCGAGCGACAGCTGGTCGTCGACCGCGTAGACCTTGATCCATCCCGACGTACGGATGTTGGCCGGCGTTTCGTGCGACGGCCGCTGGTTGGCCTGCATCTGCAGACGGCGGACGATGTATTCCTGCCCCGGCTCGATCCCGTTTTCCTTGCCGCCACTGATGGTGACGAAGTCGCCGGGAAAGTACGACCGGCGCTTTCCCGTGTCCTGTCCGCCCGTGACGCGCAGCGACTGGTCGGGCATGTCGTATCTCGACGTCGGTGCGCACAGGAGTTGGAGAACGTCCTCCGGCAGGCCCGTGGAGACCGGCACCGGCGCTTTCTGGGTCGTGACGGTTGCCGTCAGGGCGGTCAGCAGGGCAGCGGTCGCGGCGACACGCGTCCTGGAGCGAGTCATGATCTCTCCCCGATAAGTTATTGAGCCTTCAGCTCTTCGAGCCGTTTCTGGGCGTCGTCCCGGTAGTCGCTCTTCTCGAATTCCTTGAGCAGGCGCTCGTAGTACGGGATCGCCTCGGCTTTCTTATCGGATCGGGCCAGAGATTCCGCCAGATAGTAGTAGAGGGCATCGCGGCGGCTGTAGCCGGGGTCCTCCTTGAGGACCTCCCGGAAGCGTGAGATCGCACCGGCATCGTACCGCGACCGGTAATAGAACAGGCCGACGCGGTACGAGGCCTCGCTCAGGCGATCGCGCGCGTCCCGCCATTGCTTCTTCACCTCCGGCATCAGGGGGCTGTTCGGGTAGCGCTGGAAGAAGACCTCGAATTCGCGGATGGCCTCCTTGGTCTCGGATTGGTCGCGCTCGGCCGCGCGCATCTGCTTCACATGGCTCTGCGCCAGCTTGAACTGCGCATAGTCCGCACGCGGATTCGTGGGATAGAAGGTCAGGAATTCCCGGAACTCGTTGCCCGCGAGGATGAGCGCCTCCGTCGTGCCCTCGCCGAGATAGGTGTCGCCGACCCCGAGCTTCGCGTCCGGACGGAGCTGGCTCTGGGGATAGTTGTCGACGATCTGGCGAAAGTACTCGCGGGCGTTGAACCAGTTGTTGTCCTTCAACTCTTCGTTGCCGCGGTCGAGCAGATACCGGTCGGGCTGAGCCGTGCCCGGAGGAACAGTATTCCGCTTCGGAGCGCAGGCTCCGGCAAGCGTGCCGACGCATAGCGCCAGCAGTACCAGGAAGAGGGGCAACACCCGTAACTGATTCATCACATTCATTGTAGACATCGAAGCGCGCCGGCTGGTCTGGGGCAACGCGGGGACGATCATGAAAGCAGGCTGCGCACGCGGTCGGGAAGCCTGCGCGGCCGGCCGTTCGGGTCCAGCGCCGCATGAACGGTGTAGCCCACCGCAGCCAGGGTCTCGTCGCGTCGCCGGACGATGTCATAGTCGAAGCGGATGCGGACGGGCGTCAGCAGAGTGGCGCGGGTCACAATCTCGATCTCATCATCGTAGCGCGCCGGCTGTCGATACTCGCAGTGCGCTTCGATCACGGGCAGCGACACGCCGTCGACCTCCATCTCACGATAGCTCCAGCCGGTCTCGCGCAGCCACTCTGTTCGGCCCACTTCGAACCAGACGAGATAATTGCTGTAGTAGACGACACCCATCCGGTCGGTGTCGGCGTAGCGGACGCGGACACAGGTGCTGCGCGCCGCCTTCGCCTCCGGCTTCGGCGTGCCAGGCTGCTGGATCATGCGTGTGCCAGCGCGGCGGCGCGCAGGTCGCGCGTCGCGCGCTCGGGATCGGCCGTCCCGAAGATCGCGTTGCCAGCGACGATGATGCTGGCGCCAGCCGCGACGACGCGCGCCACGTTGCCGGCCTCGATCCCGCCATCGATCTCGATCGGCGCCGCCGATCCGTTGCGTGCCAGCACCTCGCGCACGCGCTCGAGCTTCTCCAACGTATGTGGAATGAAGGTCTGGCCGCCGAAACCGGGATTCACCGACATGACGAGGACGTAGTCGAGGTCCGCGCACACATCCTCGATCGCGTGCGCCGGCGTGGACGGATTCAACACGACGCCCGCGCGCGCGCCGAGCTGGCGGATGGCCGTCAGCGTTCGTTGAAGGTGGGGCACCACCTCCACGTGCACCGAGACCATCGAGGCGCCAGCGCCGACGAACGCTTCGATGTAGCGATCCGGCTCTTCGATCATGAGGTGAACGTCGAGCGGGCGCGTGGCGATGCGCGCGAGCGACTTCACCACCGGGACGCCAATCGTGATGTTCGGCACGAAGTGGCCGTCCATCACGTCGACATGGATCAGATCCGCGCCGCCGCGCTCGACGGCCGCAATGTCCCGGCCGAGGGCGGCAAAGTCGGCGGAGAGAATTGACGGCGCCAGCTGGATGTGCCCTGAGCCGTGTCGAAGGGTCACCGGCTCACCTCGAGCGAAATCGCGTCCGAGGGACCAAGCTGAAATCCACCAGCGGGCTGCTGCCGCACCACGACTCCCGATGGCATACCCGGATACGGCTGCTGGCCGACGATGCTCACCCGGAAACCCCGGATGCGCAGCACTTCGGCGGCACGATCGCCGTTCACGCCGATGAGGTCGGGCATTACGTACGACGTAGCCTGCTCGCCCCGGTTGACGAGGAGCGACACGGCATCGGCGCGTGTGGATGGCGGCGGATGCTGGGCGACCACGGCGTCGGCTGGATACTCGGGAGATCGAAACTCCGACGTCGCGCGAACCGTGAGTCCATCCTGCTCGAGGCGGATCCGCGCGGTGCGCTCCGTCTGACCGACGAGCGTCGGTACCGATGGCGGCACGGGAGCCGGCGCTCAACCAGACCCGAATCGATCGCTGCCGCCGCGCCTGGACGCCCGGTGGCGGATCCTGCTGCATGATGCGACCCGCCGGCACGCGCGTATCCGGGCGGCGGTTCTCATCGACCCGCAGCGTCAGGCCGAGCGCGCCGAGCGACTGCGTCGCATCGTGCACGCCGCGCCCGACGAGGCTTGGCACCTGCACTTCGCGCGTGCGGAGCGCCACTCGCATCGCCAGACCGGCAAAGAGCAGGAAGGTCGCCGCGAGCGAGCCGACGAGCACGAGCAGCTTACCGGCCGACCAGACCGATGTCCCGAATTTCATGCGGTGCTCAGATCGTACCACGGCCCAGTGCCGCCGCGAAGAACGCTTCGAGCCGATCGCGAAAGGGAAGCGTCCGGAACATCCCGCGTCCATCGATGAGCCGTGTCATGGGGAGCGGGAGCGTCTCATCCGCGAGATCGACGGGCGCGAAATCGCGGTTCGAAGCGAGAAATGCTTCGACAACCTGCTCGTTCTCTTCGGGCTCCGACGAGCAGGTTGCGTAGACAAGCCGGCCGCCGGGACGGACCGTGGCGGCGGCGCGCGAGAGCAGATCGAGTTGCCCGGCCGCGAGCCCGGGGAGGTCGGCCTCCGTCCGCCGCCATCGAATGTCGGGATCCCGGCGAATCGTACCGAGGCCGGAGCAGGGTGCGTCAACGAGCACGCGGTCGAACTCGGCGCCGAACGGCAACGGGCCCGCTGCGTCGACGGTCCGTACGTCGATCGATCGCGCCCCGCTTGCCTTCACCGTACGCTCGAGCAGCTCCACGCGCCGCGCTCGAACGTCGCACGCCACGATGGTTCCTGTGTCCTGCATCAGCGCCGCCATCGCGATCGTCTTGCCGCCAGGCGAGGCGCACAGATCGAGCACGCGCTCGCCCTGTTGTGGATCCACGACGAACGGCACGAGCTGTGATGCTTCGTCCTGCACGAACACGAGCCCGTCGGAGGGGCGCCGCAGCGGATTGCCCGCGGTGACGATGAGGCCATCCGGCGCGAAGCGTGCGCGCTCGGTTTCAACTCCATCCTCCGCGAGTGTTCGCATCGCCTCGTCAACGGTCGATCGCAGCGTATTCACGCGCACCGTCAGAGCCGGAGTGTCGTTGTTGAAACGGGTCCATGCCTCCGTGGCATCGAACCCGTGCCGCGTGAGCCACCGATCCACGAGCCAGTCGGGGTGCGAGTGGGTGATGCCGAGATAGGCGTGCTGGGCCGCCGTTGACGGCCTATCAGGGCGCGGCGGGAGCGGAAGCTTGTGGCGCTCGCGAAGCAGCGAGCGCAGCACAGCGTTCACGAACCCTGCGGCGCTCGGTTTTCGCGCGGCTCGCGTCAGGTTCACTGCGTCATCCACCACCGCGGACGCGGGCACGCGGTCGAGGTGGAGCAGCTGATAGATGCTCAGGCGGAGAACGATGACGACTTCGGCGTCGAGCCGACGCAGGGGTCTCTTGGCATAGCGCTCGATGAGAAAGTCCACGCTGCGGAGCCACCGGAGCGTCCCGGTGACGATCTCAGCGGTCAGCGCGCGATCGCGGTCATCCTCCAGCGTGCGGCGGGTCTGCGAAAGCGCCGTGGGAAGATCCTGCGCCCGGGTCTGGATCGCCCGCAGAGCATGGTACGCAGCCGTGCGCGCCGGAGCCGTCATACGCCATCAAGCCGCGTGCCCGAGGTCACGGGATGACCGGCAAGAAAGTCGCGAACGCTCATCGGCCGCCTGCCTTCGGGCTGAAGGTGCACGATGGCAACCGCACGCCCGTCTCCGGCCATGACGTGAATCGCTTCCCGGGAAACGTGGATCACGGCGCCGGGCTGACGGGGATAGGCAACCGACGGCTCCACCTGCGTTCGCAGAACGATCACCCGCGTTCCCTTCACGAAGGTGTACGCATGCGGCCACGGGTACAGGCCGCGGACCGTGTCATGAATCGCCTGAGCCGGACGCGTCCAGTCGATCAGGCCCTCCTCCCGGGTGAGCTTCGGCGCGTGGGTTGCCTGCGAGTCATCCTGTGGCTCCTCGCGCGCTGTTCCGGCCGCAATCTCGTCGACGACGCGTACGAGCAGGTCGGCGCCAAGAACAGCGAGATCGCGCTCGACGTCGACGCTCGTCTCATCCGGCCCGATGCGCCGTGTGACTTTCGCGAACGTCGGGCCGGCATCGAGCTCGTGGATGACGCGCATGATCGTGACGCCCGTCTCGGATTCCCCGGCCATCACCGCACGATGCACGGGCGCCGCGCCGCGGTACTTCGGGAGGAGCGAGGCGTGAACGTTGATCAGACCGAGGCGGGGGAGCGCGAGCAGGTGATCGGGAATCAGTTTCCCGTACGCGGCGACGACACCAAGGTCCGGCTGCCAGCGGCGCAACGCGGCCTCCACGTCCGGCTCGCGAAGGCGTGATGGTTGAAAGACCGGCAGGCCGCGCTCGACGGCGAGGGCTTTGACCGGTGCATCGCTCACGATATGGCCGCGTCCGCGCGGCCGATCCGGCTGCGTCACCACGCCAACCAGAAGATGGCGCGACGCCATGAGCCGGTCGAGCGTGGGCACGGCAAACTCTGGCGTACCCAGGAACACGATCCGGAGCGGAGCTACCATTTCCCGGCGCGTGAGAGCTTTCTGATCCGGCGGACGATGAGGTCCTTCTGGAGGCCTCGCAGGCGGTCGACGAACACCAGGCCGTCGAGGTGATCCATTTCGTGCTGGAAGGCACGCGCGAGCAAACCCGTACCTTCGACCACTTGCTCACGGCCCGTGCGATCGAGGCCCTTCACGACCGCACGAGCCGGCCTCGCAACGGTCGCGTTGAACCCGGGCACGCTGAGGCAACCTTCTTCCTCGAGCTGCATGCCGTCGCGTTCGACGAACTCGGGATTCACGAATGTCAGCAGATCACTGGGGTTCCGACCGACCGATACGTCGATGACGAAAATCCGCAGCGGCACGCCGACCTGGGTTGCGGCCAATCCGATTCCCGGCGCCGCGTACATCGTCTGGATCATGTCGTCGATGAGGCGCTCGACGTCTGGTGTGATCTCCTGAACCGATTCGGCGGGTCGATGCAGCGGCTCGACCCCATAGCGCAGAATCGCTCGGATCATCAGGAATGCGCGAACCGCTTCCGGACCTGCTCGGCGGTGGCGGTATAGTGCCGCTCGATTTCCTCAATCGAATCGCCGCCGAACTTCTCGAGGAACGCATCCGCCACGACCAGCGCGACCATCGCCTCCGCCACCACGGCGGCGGCCGGCACGGCGCAGACGTCGCTCCGTTCGATCGCGGCAGGCGCTTCGGTCATCGTGGTCAGCTCGACCGAGCGCAGCGGCTTCATCAGCGTCGAGATCGGCTTCATGAAGCCTGAGACGCGCAGCTCCTCGCCGTTCGTGACGCCCCCTTCGAGGCCGCCGGCGCGGTTTGTCGGCCGGATCGGGAGATCGCGCGTGTCGGTCTGCGGGGGCAGGATCTCGTCGTGCACGCGTGAGCCGGGACGGACGGAGACCTCGGGCCCGATGCCGATTCCAACCGCTTTGATCGCGTGGATGCACATGACGGCTTGTGCCAGACGGCCATCGAGCTTTCGGTCCCACTGAACGTAGGAGCCCAGCCCCGCGGGGAGGCCGGTCACAATGACTTCGAACGCACCGCCGAGTGTGTCGCCTGCCTCACGCGCCGCATCCACCGCGCCGATCATCCGCTTCTGAACGGCCGCGTCCACGCAACGCAGGGGCTCGTCTATCGCGAGCCGGCTCGCCTCCGCGGCCGTGACGACGCGATCCGCAGGAAGGGACACGTCTCCGATCGTGAACACGTGGCTCACGATCTCGACGCCGAAGTGCCCGAGGATCTGTCGGGCCACCGTGCCGGCCGCAACGCGCGCCGCCGTCTCCCGCGCGCTCGCCCGCTCGAGGACGTCGCGGATGTCGGGATGGTTGTACTTGATCGAGCCTGCGAGATCTGCATGACCGGGGCGGGGCCGTGTGACCGGCGGCCGGCGGGTGCCGCTTGCATCCGGCGGCATCTCCGCACTGGTGAACATCGTCTGTTCCCAGTTCACCCAGTCCTTGTTTCGAATAAGCAGCGCAATCGGCGCCCCGGTGGTGCGGCCCCGCCGCACGCCGGACAGCACCTCGGCGCGGTCGCTTTCAATGGCCATCCTGCGGCCGCGACCGTATCCGCCCTGGCGTCGCTGGAGCTGCGCGTCGATCGCGGTGGTGTCGAGCATCAAGCCGGCGGGCACACCGTCGAGCGTCGCGATGAGCGCCTGCCCGTGGGATTCGCCAGCGGTGAGAAAACGCAGCATCGCGGACTGATTGTACATGAAGAAACTGCGCACTCCGGCTGCGCGCCGCGCGCTTTCCCGCCGCATTGCGCGCGATCGAAGCCGGGTCGAGCTCTTGCACTTGTCATGGCATGACGCTCCCCGACTCGATGATGGATCTGCTCGATCACGGCTGCGACGGCGAGCCGCGATGGATCACGCTCGGCGCGCTCGATGCGCAGGCCGCCGCGCACCTCGTACGTGCGATCGCGGCCGAAGCAGAACACCGCGGGTATGTGCCGCTCGCTGCCGATCGGCTGCCCGCGTTCGTGCGCACGCTGCCGGAGGAGATGCGCCACCGCACGTTTGCGCTCCTCCACACGCACGATGCGCGCACGCCGCCCGACGGCTCGGCCCTCCTGCTGGCGGCGGCATTGAACCCGCGCCCGCACGTGCTCGTGACCATTGCGGTCGGACCTCACGCCCGCGCGCGTACGCCGCTGCTTCGTGAGGCGCGCGCTGCGTATGCGGTGGACCCGGCGGCGTCGCCCGACAGCGCCAAGTTCATCGCCCGTGCGAACCAGGCGTTCGCGTTGGCGCGCGCCGGCCGGCACGAGCCTGCCCTGCGGATGCTCCGTGAGGCGGCCGCCGCGCTCGCCCGGCGCCGCGATGCCGCGTCGGCCTCCACGGCCCTGACGCTTCTCGGGCGCGTACTGCTCGAGCGCGGGCGCGCCGAGGATGCCGCGACCGCGTTTGCCGAAGCCGTCACGCAACTCGATCCGGTGTGCGCCGCCGATGCGGCATTGGCTCGGGTGTGGGTGGCGCTTGCGCGGACCGACGCCGGACGATTGACCGAGGCCGAGGGACTTCTGCGCGCGACGAGGCTCGCGGGGGCGTTGCCGGCGGGAGCCGCGCGACGATGGGCCGATGCGGCGCTCGCGCGCTGTCTGATCTGGCAGAGCCGACCCGCGGAGGCGGCACAGCTGCTCGATGGAACGCACGAACTCGACGCCGGCGCCGACCCGCTCCTGGTGGCGCCCGCCCTGTCGACCGAGGCGCGGGTGCGCGTCGCGCTGGGGCAGGTCTTCCAAGCCGGCCAGTGTGCGCGTGCCGCGCTCGAATGGGCGCAGAGATCCGGCGACGCGATCCTCGACCTGATTGCCGGCGCTGCGCATCTCCGCGTGCTTGCCGCCGCCGGCGATGCATCGATCGCGGCCGAACGCAAATCCGCCCTCATCGCCAAGGCGCGCGAGCATCACCTGCCGCTGCACGCCCTGCGTGTCCGGCTCATTTGGATCGAGATGCTTCATCAGGCGGGCCGCCTCACCGAGGCGGGACGCGAGGTACACATCTGCGCCCGCCTCGCAAAGGCGGCGCCCGACCTGCTGAAACGCCAGCTTCACCGGGTTGCGCATGGCCCGCGCGCAGTGTCGTGTGCCACGACCGAATCGCTGGATCACGGCGCGTTTGCCATTGCGCTCCTGCGCCTGGTGCAGGACGAGGAGGACGACCGCGGCGCCATTCACAAGGCGCTCGCTCGCGTCTGCGATCACCTGCGCGCCGGACGGGTGGAGGTGCAGTCTGCCGCGGCCGGTCCCCTCAGCACGATTGCGTACGCCGGCACCGGGCTTCCGTCGCGGCTTGGGCAGCGCGCACTCGAAGCTGGAATCGTCATCGGCCCCGAACAGCGCGACAGCGTGTGGCAGGCCGCCGCACCGGTGCGGGCGGGGCACCGCCTGCTCGGCGTCGTGACATGCCGGTGGCCGCTCGGACGTGATGCGCTCTCGGGCGCCGGCCGATTGCTGGAGCTCGCGGCGACCGTTCTCGCGCCGCGGTTGGACGTCCTCCTGGCGGCGCGCGCCGACGCGGCAAAGGCGAGCATCGCGGTGCCGGAGTTAATAGGGGAGAGTGAGGCAATCGCCGACGTTCGGCGCGCGATTGCGCGCGCCGCCGCGGCACCGTTTGGCGTGCTCGTCGAAGGAGAAAGCGGCGCCGGGAAGGAGCTCGTGGCGCGGGCGATTCATCACCTGAGCCCGCGGCGCGATCGGCGATTCTGTGACGTCAACTGCGCCGCGCTGCCCGACGACCTCGTCGAGGCCGAACTCTTCGGCCATGCCAAAGGTGCCTTCACGGGGGCCCTCGTCGAGCGGAAGGGACTCTTCGAGGAGGCGAGCGGAGGCACGCTGTTTCTCGACGAGCTGCCCGACCTGTCGCTGCGGTCGCAGGCGAAGCTGCTGCGGGTCGTGCAGCAGGGCGAGATCCGGCGGGTCGGCGAAACCTTCTCGCGACGGGTGGACGTGCGCGTCATCGCAGCCACCAATCGCCCGATGGCGAACGAGGTGACGGGGGGCCGCTTTCGTCAGGACCTGCTGTATCGCCTCGACGTGCTGCGCGTCACGATGCCGCCGCTCCGCGAACGCCCGGGAGACATTCCGCTGCTGGCGCAGCACTTCTGGGACGCCGCCGCACCCCGGGCAGGCACGCGTGCGGGCCTGACGCATGCGGTGCTGACCGAGCTGGCGCGCTACCACTGGCCTGGCAACGTGCGCGAGCTGCAGAACGTGATGGCGGCGCTGGCAGTGGCGGCACCGGCACGCGGCGTCGTTCGTCCGTCGCTGCTGCCGCCGGCGATTACGGGATCGATCAGCGTGACGTCGCGGCCGGCTGACCGAGGCGCGCCGGCAGTTCGAGCGGCGATTCATCGAGGTCGCCCTGGCGCGGGCCGGTGGAAGCCGCACGAAGGCGGCCGCCCAGCTCGGTGTATCGCGGCAGGGGCTGCTGAAGCTGATGGCACGAGTGGGCTTGAAAGCACCAGTGCAGTAAAGGTCGCCGCGTCCGATAGGTATGTAGACGTGAACCCTTTCGCCCGGAGGATGAGCGGATGCGCTCGATATTCTGTGTGACGATCGCGGCGGCGTTGTGCGCGCACGCCGCTTCCGCCCAGACGGCTCCGCCCGCATGCTTCGGCGACATGGCCACCGTCCGCATCTCGCAGATCAAACCGGGCGGTACGCTTCAGGGCTTTTTGAAAGCCGTCGAGGCCCACAAGGCGTGGTACCGCTCGAACGGCATCAGCGACAACGATATCGTGGCGGCGCGCGTGCTCGTGCGAGACGAGAAGACAGGCCTTCCCGTCAAGTACTCAGAAACCGAGGTCATGTCCTTTCATCTGCGTCCGCCTGCCGCGTCGCGCACGCCGAACAGGAATGACGCGGCGTGGGAGGCGTTCGTCAGGCAGTACCGCGACAACTCGGACCTGAAGTCCGAGGACCTGGACCTGCATCCCACGATTCAAGTCCTGAGCTCGCCGTCCGGTTCCCTCGGGTACCGCCGCCGTTCCGTGATGAACTGCTCGAGGAAGAACCCCAGACTCACGAGCCGCCGCTCCATCTCGGCCTGGTGAACCAGGAGGGCGAGTGTGTCGGGGAAGTTGTAGGTCTCCCGCTTGATGCCCGGCCCGCTGACGACGAGCTCGACGCCGTTACCGCCATCCCGCACCTCGAGCCGCACCGATTCGCGGCCGCGAGTGAAGAGCCATGCCGTCTGGGGACCGTACGTCACTGAGCGCATTCGCTGGATGGCGTATGGTACGCACATCCGCGGCGGCCGCCACAAAAAAGTCTCTTAGGGGACGTCGCGACGCGCTGGACCCCGCGACGGCCCGGCGGTCGTGAACCGAAGGTGACGTTGAAGGTCCAGGACGTCCCCCATGCGCGCCGTGGCGTCCTCGCTGGAGGATCCGACCAGCGCCGCGTATTGGGCCAGCGCGGTTCGCGCCGAATCGGCGTGCGCCAGCCGTTCCGCCGCCGCGGCCAGATACACGAACGCCGCGGGGTCGACCGGCAGGTGCGATATGGCCCGCTTCAGCGCTCGTTCGCCGCCGGCCACGTCGCCCGACAGGAAGAGCGCGCGCCCATAGAGCGCCAGCGCCTCGCCAGAGGCATCGTCGCGCGACCCAACCGGCTCCAGCGCTTCGAGCGCCTTTCGAAGCGCCACCCGGTCCACGCGCACCACGGCATCGTCCAGCCACACGCGGCCGAGCGCGGCGTAGACGGCCCCTTCCTGCGGATACTGGTCGGCGGCACGCCCGAGCGTGAGCACCGCCGTGTCAGCGCGCCCGCTCCGCGCGTACGCGAGGCCGACATCGACGAGCCGCTCCGCTCGCGACGGTTCGAGCGCGGCTAACGCCTCGAGCTGCTGGATCGATTCGCGAGTGCGGCCAAGCGCCAGAAACAGCTCGGCGAGCTCGGCGCGCGCCGGCGAGTACGCCGGGTTGAGGCTGACCGCGCGAAGCAGCGAACGTAGCGCCTCTGCTTCGCTTCGCCGGTCGCGCAGGCACATGCCGAGCAGGTAATGCGCTTCGGTGAACCGATCGTCGATGGCAATCGACTGGCGGAGCGGCTCGAGGGCGGCGGAGGCGTTCCCGTGTCGATAGCGCGCCAGCGCGAGCTTGTAGAGCACGCGCGCGGAGCGATCGTCGATGGCGACGAAGCCGGAATAGTCTTCAGCCGCGCGCTCGAAACGCCCCATCGCCAGATTCACGTCGCCCAGCAGCTCCTTCGGCCGCGGCGCCATCGGATCGATCGTGGCAGCCCGGCGCAGGTCGCGGAGCGCAGCTCCAAAATCGCCGCCGCGACGGTATGTGTCCCCCCTCTTCAGATAGCCCAGCATCGAATCGGGCTTGAGGGCGACGGCTCCGCTGAAGGCCTCGATGGCGAGAGAGGTCTGGTCCCGCGCCAGGGAGCTGTCGCCGAGGGCGATCAGGCGGCGGAATTCCCGCTCCTGACGGACCCCGTTCCACGCCAGGACCGACCCGACCAGGGCGGCGGACAGGAGCACGGTCAGGATCCAGATTCGCATTACAAAGGCTTAAGGCTTAGGGCTTAAGGCTTAGGGCTCTGTCGGCCTAAGCCGTCAAGGCCATGAGCCTCAAGGCTTAAGCCCTGAGCCAGAATGGTAACAGGGAACCCTCCGGCTGTCCCGGGGTCTAACCACCCAGGGAGAAACCGAACGGCTGGTCCGGGGCTTCGGTGCTAGACTGCATGGAGACACGCTCACCCGGAGTTTTCGTGAAGAACGCTGGCGCGATTAGCTGGTCTGAAGTCGACAGCCGCGAGGCCGCGCTCATCGAACGCTGCGCGGCCGGGGACGAAACGGCCTGTACGGACCTCGTGGCCATCCACCAGCGGATGGTCTACAACCTCGCCCTCCACCTGCTCGGGGACCGCGACGAAGCGCTCGACCTCTCGCAGGAGGTCTTTCTGCGCGTCTTCCGGACGCTCGCGAAGTTTCGCGGCCAGTCGGCCCTGCGCACGTGGATCTACCGCATCGTCGTGAACCAGGCCCGCAACCGGCAGCGGTGGTGGCGGCGGCGTCACCGCGGGGAACAGGTCTCGCTCGACGCGCACGTCGAAAAATTCGGCGAGATCGAATCGAGGAACGATGCGACGACGCCGGATCGCATGTTCGTCCGCAAGGAGACGGCGTCGCGCATCTGGAGCGCGCTCGATCGGCTTCCGTTCGATCAGCGGACGGCGCTCGTTCTTCGTGAGATCGACGGCCTCCGCTACGACGAGATCGCCTTCTCGCTCGGCATTGCGGTGGGCACCGTCAAGTCGCGGCTCACGCGCGCGCGCCAGGCGCTGCGCGACGAGTTGCTGGGGCTCCGGTAATGGTTCCGTATCTGGGTTGCGAGCACGCACGCGAGATGCTGCAGGCGTTCATCGACGGTGAGCTGTGCGTCGAAGAGCAGGTGGCGGTCGAAGCGCATCTGCGATGGTGCGTCACCTGCACGGCGCACGTCGAAGATCTGCGCCTCATCGGCGATTCCATCCGCCTCGTCGCCGCGGACGCCCGTTCCGAAGCGCACCAGCGGGACCTCGCGGTGCTGCATGGCGACGTCCTGAGCCGCGTGCGCGCCGAGCAGGCGCAGTCGCTCTCCACGCAGGTGCGATCGTTGTTCGACGACAGCCATCTGCTCTGGGCGGGCCTGGGGGCCACGATGGCGCTCGTCGTGTGTTTGTTCGGGACGATGAGCGTGTTGCACGCCGCCAGCGCCGAACGGCCGGACTCGTTCGCTGGCGTGCTCGAATCGCTCGCCAACCCGGGCTCGGACCGCAACCCGATGCTGCTCGACGGCCGATTGATCCAGGCCCCGCGAGCCGTCGACGATACGCCCTCGCTCGATCAGCTCGTGGAGGACGAGGCCGTGTTCGCCCTCGCCGCGGTGGTCACGCGCGAAGGGCGCATCTCGAACTACGAGGTGCTCGCGTCGGAACGCGATGTCGAGCCGCAGCTCGATGCGGCCGCGCGCGGGCCTCATGTCACGAGAGCGCTCGACAAGTTCGCCAGATCCCGGTTCACGCCCGCCGAGCAGGGCGTGGCTCGCGCCCCGGTGGCGGTGAACATGGTGTGGCTGCTCGCGCGGACGACCGTCAAGGGAACGCACCGGGAGCTCGACTTCAACACAGCGCAAGAACCGCAGCCCGAGCCGGCACCGGTGGTGCCGGTGGCGAAGCCCGCCATCGACGGGACCCACGACGCGCAGGCCGCAACCCCGCCGCCGCTTCGCCACTCGGCAGTCGTCTAGCGGTCCCTGGAACTCGGAACGAGCGGCTATTGAGTTCGCGTCGAGGGCAGCTCGCCGCGGGTACTTGATACGTTGTTCAAGCTGTCGGTCGCCCGGATCACCACGCCCCGGGAGCCGGCATCGCCATCCAGCGCCAGCTCGAATTGCTCGAGGCGCGAGTCGGAAATCCCATCCCTCGGATAAATGGGACGCCATCGATCTCCGTCAAGTGAGTACTCCACCTTCTGCACGGCGGAGTGCTCGTCGCGCACCTCGAATGTGATCACGGTGCGGCCGCCTTCGCGCCGAACGCCGGTGACCGCAATCGTCGGCGGCGCATTGTCGATGTCGAACGAGGTGCTGTCCATGTGACCGTTCAGCGCATTCCCCGGGGGATTCGCGACGGAATCCGTCGCCACGACGCGCAGGATGTAGGTGCCGTTCGGAACGGACGTCGTATCCCACACGAGAATGGGCTCCGAGAGGCCGCGCTTCAGCGTTTTCCAGGCCGTCTCGCCCTCACGCCGGTAGAGGACGTCGAACTGCAGCTCGTCGTTGTTCTCGTCGTCGGCTCGCCACACGAAGGTCATGAGGCCCTTCTGGTAGACCCGGCGTCCGAGCGCAGGGGATTGCATGCCCGAGACGCCCGGCCCAGGGGCTGACGCCTGTGCGGTGAGTCGCCGGTCTGGCAGGTCGCCGTCGTATCCGGCGATCTCGAGCTCGCCCGTGGAGAACGGTTTCTGGAACACGGTCCCCGACGGGTGGATCGTGATCGACGAGACACGCGGACGAAGATTGCGTTGAAGGTACGCAGCCGTGACCGACGTCAGCAGCGGCGATTCGCCTTTAGGTGCGGTCATGACCGCCCGCCACTGAAGATATCGCGCGCGCGGGCTGGTGATCGGGCTGCCTTCAGGGTTGGCGTACGAGGCGCTCCAACTGCTCCACGTGTCATCCGCCGTCCGCGTGTTGCCGGAGCGCGTCGAGATCTCGATCCGGGCGCCACCGGGGAGGGCGGCATGCCACTTGATGGCCCCCCACGTCGCCACGGTTTGCGCGTCACGCACCTCTGACTCGTATGTGCCGCGATCTGCCCGCGCCGCCGCCAGCCGGAACACCTTCCCGGGATTTGCCGTCGCGTAGACCATCGCCCCCGAGCGCTCCCGCATGACGGTCGTGACCTGCTGGGCTGGTGCGCGGGTCACGAGGGTCGCCTGAAGGGGATCGCCGGTCAGCCGATAGATCTTTCCTTTGTTGCCCGTGGCGACGAGAAGGCTCCCGTCGGGCTCGAAGCCCACGTCGTACGGCGCGTCTTCACGCGATTCCCAGACCTGGTCGGAGGCTCCGTCGGGCAGGATGCGGTAGAGCGCTCCCGCGCCGCTGCCCGGCGCGCTGCGCGACGAAGGGACCCCTGCTGCCGAGGCAGTCACCGACACGTCGGCTATGGAGATGGCGGTGATCTCCGTCGAGACGGACGGCGTCGACTGCGGCGGGGGCGGTTCCGGCGACATGCGGACGGGTGCGCGATCCTCGCTCGGCGCGCGGCCGCTCAGTGCCGCCGCGTAGATCACGCCGCTCGGGTCGACCCGCAGCATGTGGATCTCGTTGAAGGGCGAATCGAGCAAGACGAACGGCTTTCCCTCGGCGTCGACCTGAAAGACCCGTCCGGGTGACTCGGTGCCGACGAGCAGCCGCCCCTCACGATCGAACGCCAGCGAGATGGCGTGCGTCGCCTTGGTCTGGTAGAACGGTTGCCCCTTGCCGTCGGGCGAGATCTTGTACACGACGCCCTTGTCGCCCGTGGCGGCAAACACCGTCCCGGCCTTGTCGACGGCAAGTCCCCAGATGTACTTTTCCGCGGGGTCGAAGAACACCGCGGCGGCGCCTTTCGCATCCACTTTGTAAACCTTGCCGCCGGGCGACGTGCCTACGTAGAGGCCGCCCGCGGGCGCCAGCGCCAGCGCGTGAACTTCGAGCTCCTCCGCGTCGAAGAACACAGTGCCTTTGCCCGTCGGGTCGATCCGATATACCTGTCCTTCGTTGCCGCTGCCGACGTATGTCGCGCCGTCGGCGCCGGCCACCATCGTCCACAGAAACGGCGCGCTCGATTCATACACCGCCGTAGAGGCGGGGCCAAGCGTCAGCCGGCCGTGACCGTCGATCGACAAGTTCTCGACTTCGCCCTTGAGAAAGTCGGCCTGCGTTGCGACCTGCCAAAAACTGGGCACGGCCGCGCACACGCTCACGACGCTCGCTGCGACGATCGACATCGCGACCGAAACTCGCCACTTACTCATGTCTCTTCCAAGGAAAAAGGAAAAAGGTAAAAGGACAATTCTGATTCATTTGACCACGTTCGTGCGCACGTGCGTCAGAATTGTCCTTTTGCCTTTTTCCTTAAGACGGTGAGTCTAGTTCTCCTCGATTTCGAGCCTGAGTGTGCGCGATCCGGTGACGGCGTGCCCCGTGGCAAGCTCCCACTCGCCGAGCAGCGCGCTCCGGAGCGGTGTCACGTTGCCGCCGTTCCGATCGGCTTCCATCACCGCCATGACCGAGGGAGGCAGGGATGCCAGGGATTCGCCCTTGACGACGGCGCCGCCATCCTGGCTGATCAGGCGCACGTAGAGGCGGTTGTTCTTGCGCGCCTTGTTCAGGACGCTGATCATCTGCGACAGGTTGCGCGTCTGGAGCGGCTGCATCTGCTGCTCGCGCGACTCCCACTGCGCCAGTCGCGAGCCATCGGCGACCATGATCTGCAGCGCGCCCCGCGCGTTCGAGGGAATCTCGATCGGCAGGGTCCGGGTAATCTCTTCGCCCCGCCACGTGCGCAGCAGCACCTTCAGCGGCACCGTCATCCCGGCCTTCGGGCGGACGCTGTCGATCCACGCGCGCTCCAGCGTGGCCATCCGCGGCTGCTCGGTCGACTCGATTTCGAGCTTCACGGCTTCGATCTCGATGTCCTCGAACGCGTTCCGCAGCAGGAAGTTGATCGGCGCCACGACGTAGGCGGCGGCGCCCACCGATGGCTGCTCGCCCGTGAACAGATCCTCGAAGGACACGTCGCCGTACTTCTTCACCGTCGCGCTGCCCTTGACGATGAAGCTGGCCGCGCCGTACTGGCGCTCGTACGATCCGAGCGTGTTGACGATCGATACGAACGCCAGGAGCGGCGTGAACATCTGATCGTTGACCACGCCCATCTTGAACGTCTTCTTGATGCCGCGATCCGACGTCAGGGAGAGCGAGATGGGAATGAGGGCCGGACCCTTGCCGAGGGTGCCGGCGATCGTCGTGAAACGGTCCTGCTGAATCGTCCCGATCACTTCGCCTGTGCTCGCAATCTTCAGCGAGGAGAACAGGCTTGGCAGGAGCGTGTGCACGTACGCGCGCGTCATCGGGAACTGCGTCGGTCCCAGGTTGTAGAAGGGATGCCCGAACCCATAGACACGATCGCCATCGACGTGAGTGACCGTTCCCGTGGCTCCGAGCGAGAGGTCGCCGGTCATGAGGGCGACGCCAATCGGATCACCGGGGCGCAGACTTCCTGACGCCGGCTTCGGCGAGGCAGGCTGTTCACCGGCGCCGGCCATCACCGGGACGAAGCCCTGCTCGCGGAATGCGCTCGCCAGCGGCTCCACGGCGGTGGCGTCGAAGCCACCCATGCTGAGCGGCGTCGCGATCGGACGGAGCAGCGTGCCGATGCCGGCATTGAAGTCGCCGCCGCCGAAGAACTGCACGTCGTTGGGGCTGCCCGCGAACGGTCGGGCCCACGAGAACGCCTGCCGCAGCGACTCCCGAAGGTTTTCAGGGGTCAGGGGCACCTGGAGCTCGACGCGCGCCATCTGACGCCGGGGGCCGGGCAGCGTGGCTGCCTCAATCATCTCGCTGATAGGAGTGATTCCCGCGATCGGTTCCTTCGAAAACGCGCCGAGCGAGTACGAGACCGCGCCCACGAGGCGGCCGTCGATGTAGACCGGGCTGCCGCTCATCCCGGCGATCACCCCCGTGTGGGCCAGCGGCCCGCCCTCCAGCTTCGCCAGAATCAGGTTGCGGCTTGGTCCGATCACGTTCCTGAGCACACCCAGGATGTGCACCTTGAATTCGTCCAGCCGGTCGCCTTCGAAAACGGTCCGGCCGACACCGACCATGCCCGGTTTGAGCTCGTCGACCGGGAACAGCGTGGTTGCAGCGGGGGTCGGAACGATGCTCCAGGCGGCACAGAGGCCGATGGCGGCAATCGAGGCAAACGTGCGGCTCTTCATGCGGGAATCCCTACTCGAAGAGTACGGGTAAACCACTGAAACTGCAAGGCGCATATCGGGTTCGGGTTGACAGCCGAGAACCGAGTGCGATACTGTCGCGCGACTGTGAATCCGCTGTCCCTGTTCCCCGTGTACCGTGCTTACACCAGCTATTGGTGGTGGTACGGGTTTACGACTGAGGGGGCGGCTCTGGGCGGATAAGACGAATCCAGAGCGGAACGGGACGATTCCCAACGCCTCTTCAGCCCGCCGGCGAAGAGGCGTTTTTGTTTTTATGCGACCACTGCTCGTTGAGACCGTGACCGGCCGGACCATGGCCGAGCTGATTGCCGCGCGAGATGCCGTTCGCGAGGCCGACATGGTCGAGCTCCGGCTGGATGGTGTGGCCGGCGTGGACGTCACCGGTGCGCTGGCGAATCGGGCTCGGCCGGCGATCGTCACGTGCAGGCCGTCATGGGAAGGCGGGCGGTTCGACGGATTGGAGGAGGAGCGCCGGCGAATGATTGACCACGCCGTGGCGCTCGGCGCGGAGTACGTCGACGTCGAATGGCGGGGGGGCTTCGAGGAGCTCGTGCGCCGCACGGGCGGGCCGCGCGTCATCCTCTCGTCGCACGAGTTCGAGCACGTCCCTGGCGACCTCGGGGAGCGCGTTCGCGCCATGCGTGGCCTTGGAGCCGAGATCGTGAAGATCGCGATCCCGGCGCGGCGGCTCTCGGATGCGCTGCCCCTGCTGCGCGTGACCCCTGACGCGAATACGGTCGCCATCGCGATGGGAGCTTCCGGCATACCGAGCCGTGTGCTCGCCGCGCACTTCGGATCGCGGTGGACCTACGCCGGCGACGGGGTCGCGCCTGGACAGGTGCCCGCTTCGCGCATGATCCACGAACTGAGATTCCGTGACGTGTCCGCCGCGACCGCCGTGTACGGCGTGGTCGGCACGATGACCTCGGAGTCGAAGTCACCATCGATTCACAACGAGTGGTTCGCGGCGGCAGGCATCGATGCGGTGATGGTGCCGATGCAGGCGCCTGACTTCGATGACTTTCTCACCTTCGCGGACGCGCTCGGGGTGGCGGGAGCGGCGGTGACGATCCCGTTCAAGCTGGACGCTTTGCAGTGCGCCGTGCGGGTGGCGGACGAGGCGCGCCGGGTCGGGGCGGCGAACACCCTTCGGCGTGGCGTCGACGGGTGGGAGGCGGCGAATACCGACGTCGCCGGCTTCCTGGCGCCGCTCGCCGGCTTCGATCTGCGCAACGCGCGCGTGTCGATCCTCGGCGCGGGCGGTGCGGCGCGCGCCGTCGTCGTGGCCCTGGCCTCCGCCGGCGCGAAGCCCACCGTGTGCGCGCGTCGCGTGGACCAGGCGCGCGAGCTCGAGGCGCTCGGCGCCGGGATCGGTCCGTGGCCGCCGCCTCCGGGATCCTGGGATTTGCTGGTGAACTGACGCCGCTCGGCGGCATCGCGAGTCCCGATGCGTCACCACTTCCCGGTGGCCCATTCGACGGGCGGCTGTGTACGACCTGAACTACCGCCCGGCCGAGACGCGGCTGCTCCGTGAAGCCAAGGCCGCCGGCTGCGCGGTCATGAACGGCTGGCCGATGCTCAAGGCCCAGGCGCGGAAGCAATTTGAATGGTGGACGAACGCCGTATGCGCATAACGACCTTCGACGAGTTCAAGGAGCTGGCTCAGCGTGGCACGTTCGTGCCCGTCTGCAAGGAGATTGTCGCGGACCTGCTCACGCCGGTGTCGGCATTCCTGAAGATCGCGGAGCATTCCGACTACGCGTTCCTGCTCGAGTCGGTCGAGGGGGCGAGCACGAGGCCGTATTCGTTCCTCGGAAAGGACCCGTTCCTGATTCTCCGCGCGGGCATGGCAAGACGATCCTCGATCGCGCCGGACAGACGACGGAATCGGACAAGCCGTTCATCACGACGCTGCGAGAGCTGATGGCCAGCTTTCATTCGCCCTTCGTGCCGGGACTGCCGCGATTCACCGGGGGAGCGGTCGGCTACCTGGGTACGATGCCGCGTCGTGGTTCGAGCCGGTGACGCTGCAGGCATCGACCGATCCAGCACAGGACGAAGCGGGCTTCATGCTGTTCGACACGGTGCTGGCGTTCGATCACGTGCGGCACCGCATTCTGATCATCGCGAACGCGCGGATCACGGGCGACGAGGACCTGGAGTCGCTCTACCAGTTCGCCTGCGCCAAGATCGAATTCGTCGAGCGCGAGCTGGCGCGGGGGCTCTCACATCCCGAGCGGACCGATGGATACCTGTACCGG